>OZ244128.1:0-5670752 GCA_965215995.1 Candidatus Azotimanducaceae bacterium
CCGCTGAGCCGATCGCCACTGGCCAGGTGCAGCACGTCCGCGGCTGCCGCCAGCGAGTAAAACGCGCCTGCAAAGGCAAGCAGGCCTGCGATCAGTTTTCGTGAATGACTCATCATCTCTCCTTGTTGATTGATTGTTTTTCTAAGCCGCTTATCCAGCGGCAATGACGTGATCCGCTCGGGACATTTGTCAGTTATTCAGGGCTCTGCTGCCCACCCAATGCCGGGCGAAGTGCTGGGCCGTGCGGCCGCTGCGCACCCCGCGAGCCAATGCCCAGCGCAGCGCCTCCGCTCGCGCCTCTTCAGACCATGCCGCATCGGCGCTGGTATCGTCCGCAAGCCTGGTTACCCAATGCTCGGCGACGGCCAGATAGGCGTCCTGCCGGAAGGGATAGAAAGACAGCCAGAGACCGAACCGGTCGGAAAGCGAAATCTTCTCCTCCACCGCTTCCGACTGATGCAGCTCACCGTCCCGGAAGGTGGCCTGCTCGTTGTCCGTCATGTATTCCGGCAACAGATGGCGGCGATTCGAGGTGGCATAGATGATCAGATTTTCCGCCGAGCGGAAGATCGACCCTTCCAGCGCGCTTTTCAGCGCCTTGTAAGACGGATCGTCCGCCTCGAAGGACAGATCGTCGCAGAACACCAGAAACCGATAGGGATGCTCACGGAGTGCCATGGCAATCTCCGGCAGCCGGGCAAGCGCCGACTTGTCCACCTCCACGAGGCGCAGCCCCTGCTCGAAATACTCATCGAGCAGCGCATGAATCATGGACGACTTACCCGTACCCCTTGCGCCCCACAGCAGCGCGTTGTTGGCCGGAGCACCGGCCAGAAACTGACGCGTGTTGAGGATAAGGGCTGACTTCTGATCATCCACGTGGAGCAGTTCGGCAAGGCCAATCCGGTCGATATCCGGATGCGCCACGAGCGTGCCGCCGAATTGGCCCTCGCGCCAGACGGCCGCCGGCACCTCGGCCCAGTTCGGCCCCTCAGACCCCGGCAGGATCTTCAGAATCCGGCGAACCAGCTCTGTCACATCGGCAAGCAGTGTTTGCATGGAGATCGGTCTGACCACCCCTGAATTGGGGGCGCATTGTACCCAACGGGAGCAGAATGGCGAACGGCAGGACCGCTTGCAGAGGCCACAATGCGCACCGGCAATGTGCTAAAATTCCTGCACTTTCACCAGATCCTGAACCTTGCCCGTATGACCTGCCCGATGCCTGAAAACCCTGCCCCGGAAGCCTCTGAAGACTATCAAGTCTCGTACGGTGGCTCCTACGCTGGAAAGGAGCGCAGAGACGGGCCCAAAGACAGGCGCCAGACGGATAAGGACAGACGTGATCTGGAACGGGTGGCGGATGAAATCGCGCCGCGACGGCACCCGGAGATCAAAGGTCGCAGAGGCTACGACGAATAGGTAACAGTGGCTAAAGAAGGTATAGAGGCTAGCCTCGGCCTCGTAGCGGCACCACATTGCTCGGCACCTTCTGATAGACGCGACGCTCCAGCGTCGGCCCATCAATACCGATCTTCCCTTCCTTGAACAAGCGCAGGTCGCACTCGAATCGCTCACCGGAAGCATCGGTGAGGATCAGCGTATGCCCCTCCAACCGCCACTTCCCTGAACGATCTTCATCACCTTCAC
Source organism: Candidatus Azotimanducaceae bacterium (assembly GCA_965215995.1). Classification (GTDB taxonomy): domain Bacteria; phylum Pseudomonadota; class Gammaproteobacteria; order Pseudomonadales; family Azotimanducaceae; genus SZUA-309. The sequence goes on from OZ244128.1 coordinate 1,651, forward strand.
CGTCCGCAATGCGGTAGTTGCCTTCGTCCAGCTCGCCGGTAAGCTCCAGTCGGCCCCACTCCCCTTCCCGCTCCCAGATCCCGGGCAGATCAAGCCTGGACAGCCACTGCTGGCGGTTTTTGCGGGTGCCACGCACCCAGACCACCACCAGGGCAGTGACAGCAATGACGACGAGTAGAGATCCCATGGGTGAAGTCTAGCAGCCTGCTACGAAAGTCTCAGGGCAACAGAGTTTCCCGCGCGACGCCAATCAGCTCGGCATCCACGGAAAACTCTATGCTCTGCAGGATCTCGCTCAAGGACCTTTCTGCCACATCGCCATTCGCCGCCGTGGCAACAAACGACCACTGCGCCCGCTGATGGGCATCCTGGTAGTCGCTTTCGCAAACGGCCACGTTCGGCGCTTTCCCGAACCGTTCGCGCATACCTTTCAGCCGTTGCCGCTTCTCTTTCAGAGACCGGCAGCCACCCAGATGGAAGTCGATGGTCATGAGCCGGACGTTCACCCGGCGTATTCTTCCCGGGTGAGCGAGTAGAAGACCGTATCCAGCCCGTGGTACTCACGACGTTCCTTGAAGAAGAGGCCCAGCCGCTGCAGCACCCGGACGGAGGCCTGGTTCGGCGTATCCGTGGCGGCGACCACCGACGGCATCTCGCAGCGCTCGAATCCATAGCTGAGCACGGCCTTGGCAGCCTCTGTCACGAATCCCTGACCCCAGAACTCGGGCAGGATGCCATAGAGCAGCTCGGGTTGATCCGAGCCCTCGAATCGCCGGTAGCCGCAGAACCCGGTGAGCTCACCGGGTGTGTCCAGCATCTCAATCGCGAAAAAGCCCGCGCCCAGCTCTGCGAAGCAGGACTGACTCTGCACGACGATGTCCTGCACCTGCTCGGTGCTGACCTCCTGATTGTCCCAGAGATAGCGCCGCACTTCCGGGTCATTGTAGAAACGATGCAGCGCGGGTACGTCTGCACTGACGAGCGGCCGCAGACGCAACCGTTCCGTCGCAAGCATTGTCATTCAATCCCTCCCTCGTGCCGGGAGTTTGCCATAGCAATCGGCATAAGCGAACATGGCCCGGAAAGCCGCATTTTCTGGGGGATAGCATGCGATTCAGCTTCTGGCCGGCACCCAGCCAGCCATTCGACGACGTGCTCGAGCTGGCCACACACGTGGAAGGCACGGGTTGGGACGGGCTCTGGTACGCCGATCACTTCATGCCGAATGCGGAGGATACCTCCACACCCTGGCCGGAAGCCTGGATCACCCTGGCCGCTCTCGGTGCCCGGGTGCCGCGCCTCCGGCTCGGTACGCTGGTGACCGGAAACACCTATCGGCACCCCGCCGTGCTCGCCAAGATGGCGGCAACGCTGGATCACATCACCAGCGGTCGCGTGGTGCTCGGCATCGGCAGCGGCTGGCAGGAAAACGAGCACCAGCAGTACGGCATCCCGTTCTATTCCGTTCCGGAGCGCCTGAAGCGTCTCGACGAAGCCTGCCAGGTGATCAAGTCACTGTTTTCCGAGCCGAAGAGCAACTTCGACGGCGACTACTACCAGCTCAAAGACGCCTCGCTGGAACCCAAACCCGTGCAGTCACCACTGCCGCTCTTGATCGGCGGTGGTGGCGAGAAGGTGACCCTGAAGATCACGGCCAAGCATGCCGACGAGTGGAACGTCTGGGGCACGGTGGAAACCCTGCGCCAGAAGATGGCCATTCTCGATTCGCACTGTGCAGACATCGGCCGTGATCCCAAGGAGATCAAAAGAACTGCCGTCGCTCTGCTGTTCATGAGCGAAGACAATGCCTTCCTGGAGCAGATGCGCAACGCGGATCTGCAACAGGCGGCGATCATCGGCACCCCATCGGAGGTGAAAGAGATTGTGGCCGACTACGAGGCAGCCGGCGTGGATGAGCTGATCGTGCCCGACTTCACCCTGGGTCGGCGAGATCAGAAGATCGCCACCCTCGACACCTTCATTCGGGAAGTGGCCGACCGCTGACCGAAGTTCAATCTCCATTAAGCCAAGGATACCTATGCCTGATACCGCCCCTGCCGTACCTGCCGCCACCATCCTGATGCTCCGGGATGGGACCGAGGGACTCGAGGTCTTCATGGTGGTCCGTCACCATCAGATCGATTTCGCCTCCGGCGCCTTGGTGTTTCCGGGTGGAAAGGCGGACGAAGCAGACTTCGATCCGGCACTGGATGCCTATCTTGACGGTGCTCTGGAAGCCACAGACATGAAAGCTATCCAGGTTGCCTCGATTCGAGAAGCCTTCGAAGAGTGTGGTGTGCTGCTGGCACGCACCGAAGGAACTGCTGCGTTGATCAGCGGTGAGCGACTGGCGGAGCTCGAGCCTTACCGGGACAAGCTGCACAAAGGCGAACTCACCATCCTCGAGTTCCTCGAGCAAGAGAACCTGCGCCTGGCCTGCGACGAACTCGTCCACTTCGCACACTGGGTGACGCCGGAGATGATGCCGAAACGCTTCGACACCCACTTCTTCCTGGCAGCAGCACCGGCTGATCATCTGGCCGTGCACGATGGCCACGAATCTGTGGACTCGGTCTGGATCACCCCGGCCGAGGCGATCTCGGATGCGGTTGCTGGCAAGCGGACGGTGATCTTCCCGACGCTCAGAAACGTGGAGAAACTCGGCAAATCAAAGACCGTGGCGGATGCACTGGCTGCAGCTGCTGGAAGCGCTCCGGTGAGGGTGCTGCCCTGGATGGACAAGCGTGAAGACGGCACCTGGCTGTGCATCCCCGAAGAAGCCGGCTACGAGATTTCCGAAGAGAAAATGCCTGAAAGCACATAACACTCAGGTGGAAAGAGAGTTTCAGTAACAGGAGAAAGCAACGATGTCTGATCAGGACATGCTCTACGAGGTGAGTGACCATATCGCCACCATCACATTCAATCGGCCCGAGCAGCGCAACACCATCAGCGGGCTCATGCTCGAGGAGTTCTCGGAGAACGTGCTGGAGGCAGACAACGATCCGGACGTTCGTGCGGTTGTGATAACGGGGACAGGCAAGTTCTTCTGCGCAGGACTCGATCTGAACGCCGGTACATCGAGCCTCGGCGGCAGCAAGAAGAGCAATCGCAAGGCGGGTTTCGATCTCAGAAACGCGCCACCCAACGTGCTGCACGCCATGGATACCCCGACCATTTGTGCCTTGAATGGTTCAGCGGCCGGCTACGGCATGGATCTGGCCCTCGGCTGCGATGTGCGGGTGATGTCCAGCGAAGCGAAGCTCGCAGCAGCGTTCACTGCCCGCGGCATCGTGCCGGAATCCGGAGGCACCTGGATCCTGCCACGCCTGCTCGGCTGGGAGAAAGCTTCAGAGCTGATCTTCACCGGTAGAACCCTCCTGGCGGATGAGTGCAAGGAGCTGGGCCTGGTTGCACATGTGGTGGCCCCTGATGAGGTAGCAGGGTTCGCCCGCGGGCTGGCTGCCGAAATGGCCACCAATGCCCCCCTGGCCGTGCAGGCTGCGAAGCGAATGATGCGAATGGGCATGAGCGAAAACTTCGACGAGCACGTGCACCACGTTTACCTGCAACTCCTGCCATTGTTCGCTTCCGAGGATTTCAAAGAAGGCATGGCCTCCTTCCTCGAAAAGCGGAAGCCGGAGTTCAAAGGCAGCTGAGACAGACGCCTTGGAAAAAAGCTATTCAACTACGGCGCGCCCGAGAGCGTCGTACTCGATGGTGGGTAGCGTGAACGGATTCTGCCGGGTTTCCGTGCACTGACTCGCCCACCAGCGCTGCCCTTCTTCCACGCCTTTGTCCTCGACGAGCGTGACGCACCCTCCATCCATCTTGAGCTCCTGACCACGCACACCGATGCGCTCGTAGTCTGCATCGGTAACCCCGTAGACCGCCGCTCGTCGGCTGGCAACGAGCGCCTCACGCTGACGTTCGGCATGACGTTTCTGCACCGCTACTCCAAGGGATGGGTTGAAGGCGAGCTTCCTGGACGGCGCTGGGATCTCATTCACGATCTGGTCCCAATCCCGTGGGCGACTGAGGTCCAACACGGCAGCAGGCCGGTCCGGATCAACTTCCTTCGCCTCTGCTACGACGTCTTTATCTGCCGGAGGGGATTCCTCCTCAACGACGGTCTGCTCCTGCTCCGGCACGGGTGCTTCGAGCGGCTCGGTTTCGGATAGAGCTTCGTTCTCCTGCACCTCGCTGGCCGTAACCGGTTCCTCGAGAACCAGGGCCACATCGAAGCGAGCAACAGGTGGTCGGGTATTCGTTCTGGGAAACAGGTGAACGAACGCAATGTGCCCGATCAGGGAAATCGCGAGTGCGAGAATCAGCGGTCGTTTCGCCCCCATCGGTCCATGGTAGCCCTCGCCGAGCACTCAACACATTACGGTTCGTTAACGCTCGGTTGGAAATGCACTGGCGAAGAAGAACGGGTCTGATCACCGGCTCTGGCGATATTCGTGAGCCGTCACGCACTCCGGCAGGTCCATGTACAGCGGTGCACGACCCCCTGCGGCGGCACCATGGTCTGCATAGAATCTTTCGCAGCCGGCTCGGTCTTCACGTGGAAACTTATCTGCCACGCACTCTTCAACCAGTTGAGCCCGCTCGACCGACAGGATCTTCTCCCGTGCCTCTGCACACGCCTGATCCAACCGAGCCTGCTCCGCCTCTGCTTCGCGGCGTGCCGATGCGGCGACTGCATCAATGGCCGTCATCAGAACGAGCGCTGCAACACAGGTTACCAGGAGTGAGTTTGGCAGTTGGACCATGAGCCTCTCCGATGCGGGATCAACCGTTTCTCTGCAAGCTACTATACGGGCGATGAATCCCGCCTGAACGGAAAATGTGCGCGGAAAGGCAAAAAAAGAGGCCGCTCCTGGGAGTGGGAGCGGCCTCAAACCCTCTTGCGAGGGTCGGGGGGGATCACAAGGATCTAAGGGAGAGAGTTCTTCAAATCAGGCCGCCAACTCCACGGCGACGAAGCGCTTAGCGCCCCGCTGCTCGAGCATGAGGAGCACCGACGGGCGCCCTGCTTCAGCTGCTGCTTCTACTGCTTCCGCCACGTCATTCGGCGACTCAACCGATTGCTGGCCAACCATGGTGATGACCTGACCCGGACGAATGCCCGCTCTCGCCGCGGGGCTACCGCGCTCCACGTCAGTCACCAGCACACCGTCGCCCTGGATTCGGTAACGCTCACGGATTTCCGGCGTCAACTCTTTGAGCCGGACACCGAGCCGAGCAGGCGCTTCTACTGCCGACGGCGCCACCGCCAGCCGCTGCTCCGATTCACTCTGGCCGATCTTCACCTTCAGGGTGCGGGTCTTGCCATCGCGCAACACTTCCATATTCACCAGCTCACCGGCGCGGGTGCCCGCCACCATGCGAGGTAGGTCCTTCGGATCGTCCAGCGGCTCGCCGTCCATGCTGAGGATCACATCACCCACCTGCATCCCGGCTTTCTCCGCTGGGCCGTCTTCCACCACACCGGCGACCAGAGCACCATGCGGTTCTTCAAGGCCAAGGCTTGCCGCGACGGCTTCGTTGACCGCCTGGAATTCCACACCGAGCCAGCCTCGCTCCACCACCCCAGCCACCTTGAGCTGATCGATGATGTCGTCCGCCATCTCGGAAGGAATCGCAAAGCCGATGCCGACGCTGCCACCGCTGGGCGAGTAGATGGCCGTGTTGATGCCGATCACCCGGCCGCTGGCGTCAAACAGCGGTCCGCCCGAATTGCCACGGTTGATGGGCGCATCGATCTGCAGAAAATCATCAAACGGCCCGGCCTGAATATCACGGCCACGGGCAGAAATGATCCCTGCCGTCACCGTGCCGCCCAGCCCGAACGGATTACCCACCGCCAGCACCCAGTCACCCACTTCGGCCGCTTGCGAGGAACCCAGCTCCACGTAAGGCAGCGCTGCCTCCGCTTCAACTTTCAACAGGGCCAGATCCGTTTTCGGGTCACGCCCCTGAACCACCGCGCTGTAGCGGGTGCCGTCCTGCAGCACCACGTCGATCTCTTCCGCGTGCTCGATCACATGGTTGTTGGTCACCACGTAACCGTCTGCCGAAATGATGAATCCGGAGCCGACCGCGCGGAACTCGGGCACCGGCCCGCGCTGTCCCTGAAACTGGCCTCGATTGCCGAAGTACTCGCGAAAGAACTCATCGAATGGAGAACCCTCGAAGCCACGGAACTCGGGGCCATTGAAACCCGGGTGCTTCTGCGTACGACCGGAGATGGAGATATTCACCACCGCAGGTTTCACCGCCTTCACCAGCTCAGAGAAGCTCGCCGGTCCAAGCATCAGGGCATTCTGCTCACCCGCATCGGCGACGATGCCAGCATTCACCGGCTCGTCGTTGCCGGGTAGGGCGATCGCCTGACTGCCAACCGCACCCGCGGTGAGTGCGGCTACCACGGCAGCGGCGATCAGTGTGTTTCTCGTTTTGTTCGGATTTTCGCTCAAGACTTCAGCCTCCAGTCCAAAGAAAACTGCTAAAAGAACAATCCTGAATTATGGGAATCGCCCATTGCCAGAGGCTTTCCGGAAGATTAACGATGTGTAATCTTGGCCAGGGAACTCTCCAACTCTGCTAGGGTCAACGGGCGATGCGCATACTGGTGATAGAAGATGACCCTGAAGTGATCTCCTTCGTGGTGAAGGGCCTTACCGAGCAGGGACATACGGTGGACGAGGCAACGGACGGGGCGTCCGGATTGCTGTTCGCCACCACGGAAACCTACGACGTGATGATCGTCGATCGGATGCTGCCGGAGCTGGATGGGCTGACCCTGATCAAAAGCGTGCGGGGAGCGGATATCGCCACACCCATGCTGATTCTCTCGGCCCTCGGCGAGGTGGATAACCGGGTGGAAGGACTCAGGGCCGGTGGCGACGATTATCTGACCAAGCCCTTTGCCTTCAGTGAGCTGCTGGCCCGGGTCGAGGCGCTGGCTCGCAGATCCACTACCCTGCATGAGCCAGAGACCGTTTTGAAAGTGGCGGATCTGGAACTCAATCTTCTGGCGCGGACAGCGATACGGGGTGGCACCGAGATCGACCTGCAGCCTCGGGAGTTTCGCCTTCTGGAATACCTCATGCGTCACGCCGGGCAAGTGGTCACACGGACCATGCTGCTCGAGAAGGTCTGGGACTATAACTTCGATCCGCAAACCAACGTGATCGACGTGCATGTGAGCCGCCTGCGCTCGAAGATCGACAAGGAATTCGACACACCGCTGATCCAGACTGTCCGCGGCGCCGGATATATGATCGATGCGCCCGGCTGAGCTACTTCGCTCCTCCACCTTCCGTCTGGCCCTGCTCTACATGATTCTGTTCGCCGGCTCGGCTTCCATGCTGCTCGGCTTCATCTACTGGTCGACCGTCGCTGTCATGGCTGAGCAGGTGGATACCACCATCGAAGCGGAGATACAGGGTCTGGCGGAGCAGTACCGGCAGAGAGGCCTGAACGGTCTGGTGCGAACCATCAACGATCGGGTGGAACGAAACGCGGACAGCTCAGCCCTGTACCTCTTCGCCTCACCGACTTTCCGTCCTCTGGCCGGTAACCTTGCCGGCTGGCCGGAGGAAGTGCCATCCGAGGACGGCTGGTTGGATTTTCCGTTGCAGGATCCGGAAGGCGAGCTCGCCGAGCTGGCAGCCCGGGCCCGGGTATTCGAGCTCGCAGGCAACTTCAAGCTGCTGGTAGGACGAGACGTGCGGGAGTTGCAGACCACCCAGGGTCTCATAGTCCGCGCCCTGCTCTGGGGGCTCGCCATCACGGCAGGTCTGGCACTAATCGGCGGCGTCATGTTGAGCCGTACCACGCTTCGACGCCTGGAAGACATCAACAACACCAGCCAGGAGATCATGGCCGGCAACCTGGATCGGCGCGTACCGACCCGCGGCACGGCGGACGACTTCGATCAGCTCGCCACGAACCTCAATGCCATGCTGGATGAGATCCAACGACTCATGGACGGCATCCGGCATGTCTCTGACAACATAGCCCACGATCTGCGCACGCCCCTCACCCGCCTTCGCCATCGGCTGGAAGGATTGGCGGATGACGCGCTCACCGAGGACGCTCGGCGCGAGGAGGTGGAGAAGTCGATCGCCGACGCAGACTACCTGCTCACCACGTTTTCCGCGCTGCTGCGAATCACCCGGATGGAAGCGGGTGGTTATCAACCGGCCTTTTCAGAACTGAGGCTGCGGGAGCTGATCGAAGACGCCGCCGAGCTGTACCAGATCGTCGCCGAGGAAGCGGGTATTGAGCTCACCATCGACATACTCGACGACACGCCTATCGAGGCAGACCGGGACCTGCTCTTCCAGGCGCTCACCAACCTGCTCGACAATGCCATCAAGTTCTGTCCGGCAGGCGGCGATATCCGGGTCGCAACGGTACGGAAAGACGATATCGTCTCGCTCAGCGTAGCCGACTCAGGGCCGGGTGTTCCGGAAGAGGAGCGAGACCGGGTACTCGACCGGTTCTACCGCACGGAAGCCAGCCGCAGCACTAACGGCAGCGGCCTCGGGCTTTCGCTGGTTGCCGCCATTGCAACCGTGCATCAGGCGCGCCTGGAACTCACCGACAATAAACCCGGACTCAAGGTATCTTTGCGTTTTCGACTGCCGGAAACGGAAAAACAGATGGCTGACATTCGGAATCCGACCAGATGGGCACATTGACAATGCGGCGGTATCGCAACGCCGGGCTTCTGAAAACCGTGACGCTGGCCTGCGCTGTTCTGTGCCTCTCCTCAACAACCTCAGTGCACTCAGCCGAGCAGATGCCTTCCCGCCAGGAACGTGATCTGGTTATGGCGGCGGTAAACATCGGCATGACAGAAGAGCAGCGCTACGCATTCCGCGACCTGATCGCCGAGTTCATCCAGAACTACCGCTCCGCCATGCTCAAAATCACCCGCGGTCACAATGCCACGGACCTGGACCGGCGAATGGAAAAGAAGCACAAAGCGCTCTTGTCCGATCTGGACGAGGAGGTAGCTGTGTTGTTGAGCGCGCCGCAATTCGAACGCTATCAGACCTACCGGACGCTGTTCGAGGCGGCGCTAACCCGGCGTCAGTCGCCATCCAGTGATCAGTACCTGGACCTGGAAGTCCCTCCGGCCAACCATCATTGATGGATCCACTCTGAGCTCCCATTGCACTCCGTGCATACTGCGGGTAGGTTCGGTCGATCAGTGTTTGGAGGCAAAATGATCAGACAGGCCTGCATGCGATCGATGCTCATCGGGCTCATAGCCGGACTCTGGGCCTGCCAGGGATCGATCCAGGCCGGTGAGCTCGCAGACGAAGACAAGCTGCCGTCCATTGAGCTCATTCCTCAGGCACTGGGAGACAGCCACTGGCTGATCAGCACCGACAACGAAGAGGCACAGGCGCTGTTCGATCAGGGTATGCAGCTCCGCTGGGCGTACAACATGAAAGAAGGCGCGCGGTCCATGGCGACGGCGCGACGCGCCGACCCGGATTGCGCCATGTGCTATTGGGGCGAGGCGTTTCTGCTCGGCTCGTTCTTGAACGGCGGCATGACAGCGGAGAACGCACCCTACGCGCACGCCGCAATCAGGCGCGCAGCTGAGCTCGCCGGTAATGCCAGCGAGATGGAACGGGATCTGATTCAAGCTGCGCTCGTTCGTTATCCCGCCGACTACGATCCCGACAACCGCAGGCCGGTGGATGAAGCCTTTGCTGAGTCCATGGCAGCCGTCTACCAGAAGTACCCGGACAATCATGAGGTGGCCACGGTCTACGCCGTCGCCCTCTTCATGCTGGAGAACCGCCGCGGCTACCGCGATGTGAACGACCCGGATCTGCAGCATCTGCATAAGGTACTGCTCGGCGTGCTCGACGAAGACATCCGCCACCCCGGCGCCTGCCACCTTTATATACATGCCACCGAATCCAGCCAGCATCCCGAGTGGGGGTTGCCATGCGCGGAATATCTGGGCGACACCATCAAGGTGGCCAGCCACATCCAGCACATGCCGTCCCACACCTGGAATGAAGTCGGCATGTGGGGCCGCTCGGTGGAAGCCAACACCGAAGCGTGGCACTCGGATCTGAAGGCCTCGGAGTCACAGGGATTTTCCTATGGCGCCTCACACAACCTGCACATGCTGCTCTTCGCCGCGTCCTACGATGGCCAAGGCGCACCGGCAACTCAGGCTGGCAAGGACTACCGTAAGATCACGGGCAACTCCATGTACGAGGTGCTCACCCTCCTCCGCTTCGGCCGCTTCGATGAGATTCTTGCCAACGATGATCGCCCGGAAGACGAGGTGGCTGCCGCACTCTGGGACTTCGCCCAGGGCTACGCCAGCCTGCGTGAGGGTGATATGGCGCGAGCCAAGGAACTGCACCAGCGAGTGGCGGACTACGCAGAGACCACAGACAAGCGCTTTCGATTCCATCCTGCCGAACAGGTGGTTGGCACCACAGCGCACATTCTGGCAGGTGAAATCCTGCGGGAAGGAGGCGATCTCGAGGGTGCCATCGCCGCTTTCGAGAATGCGGCGGCGACAGAAGACCTGATGGACTACGATGAGCCTGAGCCTCTACCCTTCGCGGCGCGGCACTGGCTTGGTGCCGCACTGCTGGAAGCAGAAGAGTTCGAGAAGGCGGAGGCCGTGTACCGCGATGAACTGAACGATCATCCGCACAATGGCTGGTCGCTCTACGGCCTGAAGCAGGCCCTGGCGGCACAGGGAAAGTCAGACCCGGAGGTCGACGAAGACTTCAAACAAAGCTGGGCGCGATCCGATCTCTGGATCACCGCCTCACGTATATAGGAAGCAGACATGGCAGAACCGGTTGGATACATGGAGAGGAGCCGTCTCTACTACGAGGCGCAGGGTTTCGAGAAGGCCTATCGCTGGGCAACGTTCGACGACGTGCCGTTCACGCTGCTAACCAAACCCCTCTCCGAATGCCGCCTCGGCATCGTCACCACCTCAGCGACCTATGCGAGAACGAGCATGGATACGCGAGCGGTGGACACAGGAACGACCATGCCGCCCCCCGAACGTCTGTTTGCCGACGATCTCTCCTGGGACAAGAAGGCAACCCATCTCGAGGACCGTGAGTCCTACTTCCCGATCCTGCAGCTCGAGCGTGCGGTCGATGAAGGCCGGTTCGGGTCCGTTTCACCCAGGTTCTACTGTGTGCCCACTTCCTACAGCCATCGTGAGTCGCTGACGGAGGACGGCCCGAAGATTCTCGAGCTCTGCCGAGAAGATGACGTCGACATCGCCCTCCTCGTTCCGTTGTGACCCGTCTGCCACCAGACCGTGAGTCTGGTCGCCCGTTTGCTCGAGGAGGCAGGCATCCCAACCGTCATCGTCGGCTCCGGTGTCGACATCGTTGAACACTGCGGTGTGCCGAGATTCCTGTTTTCCGACTTTCCACTCGGCAACCCTTGCGGCGTGCCCTGGGACAGAGAGATGCAGCGCGCGATTCTTCAGCAGGCGCTGGATTTGTTCGAAACCGCCGAGGCACCGCGCACCACCGTGCAGACGCCCTTCAGCTGGGAGGGTGATGAGTGGCGCCGGGAATACATGGAGGTCCGTGAGGAAGACCGGGAGATGCTGCTTAAGAAAGGTGAGGACAACCGACGGGAGCGAGCTGAGAAGCGAACTTCGGTACGCTCAAGATAGTTCCAGTAACTAGCTGATAATTATCGTATTTATCTGATGTCTCAATTATCAATCTGTGTGCCGTTGCTCACGGCGTTGTGCGACAGAAACCGCCTTACGGCGACGGTGACCACTGCTTTACGAATACCTATCTAATAGGTAATATTACCCATTTAATGGGTAATACCGAATCTACCATGACACCAACACTTGAAGCACTGTTCGGCAACCGGACGGCAGCAGGCGTCCTTCTGTTCATCGCCAACTACGGAGCCGGACACGCCAACCGAATCGCAAACACCTACGAGATTTCCGTAAACATGGTGCAGAAGCAGCTCCAACGTCTTGAGGTTGGCGGCATTCTGGTGAGCAGGATGGTCGGTCGGTCACGTGTCTTCGAGTTCAACCCTCGCAATCCCACAGCAGGACGGCTTCGCTCTTTTCTGGTCGAAGAACTAGACGCACTGCCTGATTCGATTACATCCGCTTACTTTCGAGAACGCCAGCGTCCACGAAGAAGCGGAAAACCGCTGTAGTACAGACGGATGGGCGAAGTTAATGCGGATACAACACTTGAGGAACTCGCCGCCGTTGTTTCCTCTGCTCTACAGGAAGCTGACATCGACGCGGTCCTGGGAGGTGGTGGTGCCGTCGCTATCTACTCAACTGGTGAGTACATGAGCAAGGACCTCGACTTCGTGACCAGTGAGCGGAACGCGAATATCGCGCCTGTTATGGAGCCACTCGGGTTTACACTACAAGGCCGTCAGTTCATACATCCAACTGCTCGCTACTTCATCGAATTCCCGCCTGGTCCACTGGCTTTTGGAGACAGATACGTGGAAAACGATGCTACAACCTACTTCCAGACCCAGTGGGGCGCGATCCGAATCATCACACCCACTCAGTCTGTTATGGACAGAATAGCCTGGTTCGTGCATGGAAATGATGCCCAGTCCAGAGCACAGGCGATTCTGGTTGCCCGCCATCAGAACGTAGACTGGGAAGCGGTGAACGAGTGGGCTGATGCAGATGGCATCGACGGTGCAGTCATCGACGCAATTAGGGCTCAGGTAGAAAACAACCGCCAGAGCTAACTCAAAACCGCGCTCAGCTCCGCATAAACATCCCCAACCCGATCCGTGTAGCGCTTGGAGAAATGAAACGGCACCAGCCGCTGTACGCCGGCGGCCATCGCGATCTCCGCACAGGCCCTGGTAGTGAGATGCCGTGTCTCTTTTGCCTGGCTCGTATCCGCCGAGCAGAAGGTTGCCTCGCAGAAAAACAGATCCGCACCCGCCGCCAGTTCCTGAACACGCTCTCTGTTCTGCGGTGTATCCGCAAAATCTGTGGCGTAAACGAGCCGTTTGCCCGGTGAGGTCGTCACCAGCTGGTCCCGCAGTTCCGCGACCGTCTGCCGCTCGCCGTTGGGCAACGCCACCAGTTGCCGGGTATCACCTTCCCGGAGCAGCCGCTTCAACTCGGTGATCCAGTCACCCGGTTCAACCTTCAGCGCCTCCAGCCGATCCCGGTCCATATGAATCTCGGCGGAGTAGTCGAGCGCATAGGCGAGCACCGGAATGCCGTGGTCCAGCTGCACACAACGCACCTGGTACTCGGGGTGGCGACTGATCACATCATCAGCTCGGGTTTGCGCCTCCAGATGTTTCGATGCGTGACCGGGTTTAAGAAGCGACCATTCGATGTGCCCGGCGGATAGATCGGCCACATGAAACTCGGGGCCTGCATCCTCTATCCGGTCCCAGGCAATACCGTCGATCAGATTACCGATGTGATAGGCCGTGCCCGGCGGGCCGTAAATCCTGCAAGGCGCGTACTCACCCGTCATTCTGGCCCGAAGGAAGTGCAGGAAGCCGCAGATGTGGTCAAAGTGGGCGTGGCTGAGAAAGACGTCCGTCACCGTGTGCAGCACGCGCCGCGATAGAGTCGCCGCATCACCCAGATCGAACAGCAGTCGTTCGCGTCGGCTCTTGAACTTCACCTCGAGCAGCGGATCGCCAAACACGCCGTTGACCAGTCTTGCCCCGATCGGTCCTGCTCCTGCCGTGAGCGGCTGCCAGCCAGATTCCGTACGCACAGGCGAAGGCGCTTCGACGATCTCGGGTGACGCTCTACTCGAATCCAGATTCATAGCCCAATGATATAGACTCGAGCTAATCGATACTCGAACGGGAGAACACTATGCGATTCGGCATGCTATACGAGCTGCAGCTACCAAAACCCTGGGATGTGAACAGCGAACAGCGGCTGGTAGACGAAGCCATCGAGCAGTGCGTGCTCGGAGACAAGCTCGGAATCGACTATGCCTGGTCGGTGGAGCACCACTTCCTCGAGGAGTATTCACACTGCTCCGCGAGCGAGGTATTTCTATCCGCAATCGCAGCCCAAACCGAACGGATCAAGATCGGCTTCGGAATTCGTCAGGTGATCTCGAACTACAACCATCCGGCGCGTACCGCAGAAGCGGTCGGCATGCTGGATCTGGTCTCCCACGGCCGCGTGCAGCTTGGCATTGGTGAAGGCGCCACACGGCTCGAGCTCGGCGGGTTCGGCATCGAGGCGAAGCGAAAACGCGCCATGTCCCTGGAAGCCTCGCGGGAGATCGCCGATATGATGGTGATGGAGCCTTACCCAGGTTACAGCTGCGATGACTGGTCCCTGCCTTGCAGAAACGTCCTGCCCAAACCGATCCAGAAACCACACCCGCCGATGTGGATGGCGTGCACAAACCGCGACACCATCAAAGTCGCCGCACAGAACGGTCTGGGCGTGCTCGCCTTCAGCTTTCTCGACCCTGAGGAAGCCAGAACCTGGAGCTCTATCTACTACGACATCATCCGTTCAGAGGAATGTGTGCCTCTTGGGCATACGGTGAATGCCAACATCGCCATGGTCTCCGCCTTCTCGCTGCACGAGGATCATGAGGAAGCCTCGCGGCGCGGCGAAGATGGATTCCGATTCTTCGAGTATGCCATCGGCGCCCTGGTCACCGACGACGTCCTGCCCGGGCGCAGCCAGCTCTGGGACAAATACGAAGCCCGCAAGGCGGCCAGAGCGGCTGGCGAAAAGGTTGCCGACGTGGCTTACGGCGGCGGTGAAGCGAATCCGGATCGCAGCATGACCCGCTCCCCCGGCATCGGCACGCCGTCCGAGTTCCGCGAGCACATGCAGGGCTTTGCCGACGTGGGTGTGGATCAGGTGATCTTTCTGCAGCAAGGCGGCAACAACCGACACGAGCACATCTGCGAGAGTCTCGAGCTCTTCAGCCGCGAAGTGTTCGATGACTTCGCCGAAGGCCGGGAAGAAAGGGAGCGCCAGAAGCAGGAAGAGCTCGCGCCATACATTGAGGCGGCGCTGGCGCGCCGGAAGACGCGGCCACCGATGACAGATGATGAGATAGACATCGTGCCGGCTTCACGACCTAGGCCACAGGCAGCAGGCTAGCCAGGCAGCCCTTTACACGGAGGCTTGCGAGGCGATGCAGATACCGCTGGAAGACGGATTGGACGGCAAGGTCGCCATCGTCACCGGCGCCGGTGCCCGCGATGATGGAATCGGCAACGGCCGCGCCGCGGCCATTCTGCTGGCAGCCAGCGGTGTCAGGGTATTGTGCGTCGATCGGGATTTCGCTCTGGCGGAGCGGACGGCGGCGATGATCGAGGAGTCGGGTTACACCGCCCGGGCATTCTCGGCGGACGTGACCCGCGAGACCGACTGCCAAGCCATGGTGTCGGAAGCACTCTCCACCTGGGGCAAGCTGGACATTCTGGACAACAACGTCGGCATCGGCAGTCGCGGCAGCGTAGTGGACGAGACACCCGATGACTGGCGTACCGTGATGGAAGTGAACGTCGATAGTATGTATCTAGCCAGCAAGGCGGCCATACCAGCCATGCGCGAGTTGGGTGGCGGCGCGATCATCAACATCGCCTCGATCTCCGCACTTCGACCCCGTGGTCTCACCACTTACAGCACCTCCAAGAGCGCGGTAATCGGGCTCACCAAGGCCATGGCCGTGGATCACGGCAGCGAAGGTATCCGGGTGAACTGCGTCGCGCCGGGACCGGTCTACACACCTATGGTCTACGGTCGCGGCATGAGCGATGAGGCTCGAGCCCGGCGGGCATCCGCATCAGTGCTCAACATCGAAGGCACCGGCTGGGATGTCGGGCACGCTGTCCGCTTTCTCGCATCCGATCAGGCCCGCTATATCACCGGGCAGGTGCTGGTGGTGGATGGTGGCACGACGCTGAGGGGGCCGAACCGGGACAGTGGGTGAGCGCTTCCCCAGCAACCGGCGTTTCGTTATCATCCGCGCCCTCGGAGGTCTCCGAGGCTAGATCGGGGCGTAGCGCAGTCTGGTAGCGCACTTGACTGGGGGTCAAGTGGTCGCAGGTTCAAATCCTGCCGTCCCGACCAAACACCGCATGATACGGCCGTTTCAAGAGCGCCCATGTTTAAAGTCTTGTCAGCTTCGCCCACAAATCAACGATTGTCCCACTGATGTTTGGCTACCTGAAGGCCGCATCCTTGCTAACTGGCGCCATCCTCACCGTGATCGGCTTAGCAGGACTACCCCAAGACCTCGAAACCTGGGAGCGTTGGTTGGACGGAGTTAGCCAGGACACATGGCGATGGATATTCGTAATCGTCGGCATTCTTATCGCCGCTTCGCCCAACACATACAAATGGGTTCAAGCGAAGTACAGAAGGAAGCACATCTGGCTACGGAACGCGGCTTTCCACATTGCTGAGCTGGATAGGAGCCTAGCACCGGGAGACAATCAGCCTCTGCAAGGATACTACAACGCTGTCTTCGAGGAGCTCCAGAATGCTGTCGCGTCGAAAGAAATATCTTCACGGCCACAACGGTTTGGGATCCAAACTCGAGTGTATCTGGACGCACAGAGCTTAAGAGAATTCCTTCGTCCAAAGGATAGGCTGCCAGATATTCTCAAATCTGATGACAGAGTGAACGAAGCTGAAGCTGTCGCTGACAAGTACCTGACAAAGCGATTCGGCAATCCGGACTGGGAGGCCCGCCAGGAGCAATGAACCCGCAGACTCGACGGTTCTGAAGTTGATGCCCGTCTCTCCGGGTGGTCACACCACTTTCTTCCTCGTGCATAGCATCCCGGGCAGGTGTCGCGAGATTGAGGATTACAGGTTCGCCAGATACTGTAAGTAGGACGCTTGCTTAAAAGGGAGTGAGAATTGAGCAGCATGGAGTACCGGCCCGGCTATTGCCGAGTCTGCGAGGGAAACCGGAAGCTGGAACGCCCACGAGTGAATCACGTCCTGCATCTGATTCTCAGCATCGTGACGTTTGGGATATGGATCTTGGTCTGGCTTCTGGTGGGAGTGTTCAAGCAGAACTGGCGCTGCGCGGATTGCGGATCAAAGAAGGTGAAGAAAAAGGCCCTGGCCTGATGAGGATCAAGCAGTAAAGATCACCAGCTTCGCCAGCCGCTTGAACAAGCGTTTCACCTCTGCTTCATCGGACAGATCAAGGCGATCGATGTAGCGATCGATCTCTCTGGGGGTCATGTTCAAGACCCCATCGATCCGCGCCTGCCGCCGTCCATCTTCCTTCTCTGCTTCCTCTGGTGGGTGCCGGTGGGTGATGGTGGTCATGCGATCTCCACTCTGAAGTCGACCCAGCTCGCATATTGGGGATGGTCAAACGAGAACAGATGCTCCCCCGCGATGTCGGTGTCATAGCGCAGGAAGCCATCGTTCACCACAGCCGATCCCCTGCCCTTGCCGTACACGATTACCTCCGTGCCGTCCGGCACATTGGAGAAGGTCATCGTCGCTTGGTCGAAGGTGATCACGTCTGAAAGGCGCTGCATCTCGACTGGCTCGCTGCCATTCCACCAGTGTCGGCCAGACACTGCGCCAGTCGGATTCGGGTACACCGCCTCACCTGGGCGCGTCACAACGTTGAGCAGGCCAGGGAACGCACCTTCCTGAGCAGCACCGTTCTCGATGATGCGTCCGGTGGCTGTCTCGACTTTGATGTATGCCTTCATTTCTTCATCCCCAAGGCGAACGAAGTCACCTCTCGCACGGCCCAGCTATCGTTACTGTCTCCGGGCCTGCACCAGAACGTGTATGTGTTCGTGCCAGCGGGTGGTGAAGAGTCGTAATACACCATCTTGAAGGCAACGCGGCCATCGTCGTCCACCATTTTTGTGTTGAGGAAATCGTTCGCGTCTCCAGAACTCGGCCACACCACGCTGCCATTGCGCAGGATCTTAAGGAAGCCGTTGGCGTCGTCACCGCTCCTGGTTCGCCAAGCGTCGCAGCGGACATAGACCGGCTGTTCATCGGAGTCTATCGACACCGAGCTGATCTGCTCACCTGCACCGCCCTGGTGAGTAACCGTCTGGTTGATGTCGCTATAACTACCGGCGGGCACCGTCACGGCGTCGTCAGCGATCTTCAGCGTGGTGACGTTGAGGTTCGCTATCAGCGCCGTTGTGATGGCTGCAGCATCGATCACCTGGGGCGCGTTCGCTGCCGTCAGCAGCATGTTTTCGCCGACCGGCGTCAGGCTATCGATACCGCCCGATCCGGAGGTCTTGGAACCGATCGCAACGATGATGTCGTCCGCGTCCGGCGTGTAGCTGACCGACTCGCCGCCGTTGCCCTTGGCTGTCCAGGCCCCGGTCCCTGTATTCACCTCTGCGCAGAATAGGCGGTGCGAGTTAAAGCCAGTACCGAATCGGGTGCTGGCGTTTGTCTTGCCTATGATGACGTAGAAGATCTCGGCAGTCGTCGCGCCCTCGTAAGGCGTGTTGAGCTGGGTATTGCCGCCCGTATCCCAGCTCGTCCCGTCCTTGAAGAACCAGTAGCCGTCAGAGATGCGGATCTCGCCAACGTCTGAGCCACCGGCTGAGTTCTGGTTCGGAGTGAGTATCGACGTCGTAAAAGCACCGAGCGAGCCACCGAACAGCGCCAGTCCGAGGGAGCCATCATCCCCGTCCGCACCGTCTGCGCCGTCCGCTCCGTCTGCTCCATCACTCCCTGCCGGTCCAGTTGGGCCGACCTGGCCGCCGACCACCGCCGTAAACGTCGCAGAGCCAACGATCCCTGAGCCCGTGTGCGTGACCTCGACCGTGGCAGACTCGGTGCCGTCTCCCAGCTCGTTAAGCGTGGTGGTTTCCCCGGTGGGGCTGCCTTGCGTTGCGGTCGCGATCGTGCCTGGCCCTGTCGAGAGCGTAGCTCGCACCACATGCGTGGCGATGGTGGTCGTGCCGCGCTTGAAGGTGAAGGTCGCGTCGCAGGTCGTCCCGGAGGGCTCCCAAGTGCCGCTGTCATCGATCCAGGCGGGAGACTGTGAGTAGGTGACATATACCTGCACCGGCTGCACGACGGTGGACGTGTCCAGATCCCCGATGACCGGCCCACCAGCGTGCCCGGTGATGCTGTCCTCGGTGTTGTCATAGAGTGCGGCGGTGTACTCCTCGCCCTGGATCTCCATCTTGCCGACGCCCACCCGGCGGACTGAAACGAGGCGGAAGTCGCGAGCCTGATCGAGCTTCCAGTGATCTATATTGACGACGTCGCCCGGCTCCAGGCCGATGTTGTCGTCCACCACCGTGCCCTTGACCCTGATGGCCTTGCCGAGCTTCTCTCTGCGCTCGTTCGCCTCCCGCTTCGCCTGGCTGTCGCGCTGCACCCCTGGCATTCGGATGGTGCTCTCGCGCCGCCTCCTGTCGCCTGAGCTGATCGCGGGGTCTTCGGATGTGGCCCGCTGGGTGCGCCAGACGTCCTCGGTGGTGTCCGTGTATAGGACATGCACAACAGTCGGGATCAGCGCCCCGTCGACGACCTCAACCTGAAAGCTCTTTCCGGTAAAGTCACCGGCGGTGAGGTTTCGGACTGCGGCAGCCGGGGCGTCCGGGACCATGTGCCAGACGTCGCCCCGCTTGAACACAAAGCACCCGGCGTACATGCGCAGGACTTCGATCCATTGCTCCGGGGGCAGCGCCTTATCGATCACAACACCGGACTCGCGCCGGGCCTCCGTGAGTACCGTCTCGGTGTTGGCGTTCTTGCAGTCGATGACACCCTGCTCGTAGATGGACTCCTCCATCACGTTCACGATGAAGTCACGGAGGTGCAGCGCCGGGGTGACGGTGTAAGCGGTCGTCTGGGTGTCCGGATCGTAGACCTTTTTGCCTCGGATCTCGGCCGTTATCGACGGGAAGGCGGGATAGTGCGTGTTCGTCCACTGGGCGACGATATAGGCGATGTCCTCTAGGTCGTCGGTATACCCAGAGATCGCAGTCGAGAGGAGAGAGTCGGCCGTCTGCGAGCTGGTGCCCGTGTAGGACGCCGTCGTGACGCCACCAACGGCTGCCGCGCCATTGATCCAGATATTGTCGATGGCCTGGATCTCGCCTTTACAGAGCGCCCAGCCGGCCGTCCACGTCTCCGTTCCCGAGTCATAGTCGAGCGCGAACAGCCTGCCGCCGAGCTGACAGAGACCATACGCCTCGGGCAGGACCGCGCCGTCGGCAGGCCGGGAGATCTGGATCGAGCGTAGATCTGACTGCGCGCCATTGACGACCCCCGCCGGGGGAACCCAGCGTGGGATGGTTACTGCATCGCTCATTCGACTCTGTAGATTCCCGTCGGGGTGAGGATCTCTAAGCCCTTCGGGGGCAGATGGTTGAAGGTGGGAGCCTGCAGGTAGGTGTGAGGCTCAGGGCGGGTCCGGACTTCCTTCAGGCTGCAGACGATCCACTCGCCCAGGCGGCGGCGGCCGATCTCTCCCTTGAACTGGACCTGCCAGTCGTCAGTGACGAAAGGTGCCTCTCCATAGGACTCCCAGATCGTCAGCCCGATGTCGTCCCGGGTCGAGACGAAGTCCGCCGTATATTGGCCGTTCTCGTTGTAGATCCGCAGCTCGCCGGGTCGGTACGCCAGGCCCTGATGCGCGAAGGTGTTCCCGTTGTAGTCGATCTCCTCGCGAGAGCAGAGGCGCAGCGGGGTATCGAGATCGATCTCGACCAGATAGATCGGTCGGGCGACAACGTCGGCCTGAGTGCCGTCATCGATCTTCTGCGGCAGCGTCTTCATATCCGATTCCCCACCAGGGAGATCCGGCCATCGTAGTAAACGGGCGATCGGTCATCGCTCCAGGCGACCTCTCGCTGCAGCAGGCAGCGGTAGGTGTTCCCGTCCGGGGCGTCGATGTCTATCGAGCCGTAGAGGTTCGTTGAGATGAAGTCGTCCAGTGTGGTGCGTTGGGCATCACTGACCAGCGGGTGGTTGATGTCGATCCGATAGGCGCGCTGGGCGGTGGTATCCCGTGATCGGTAGGTTCCGTCGTCCATCAGCTCGGCGGTGACGGTCAGGATCGGCGTCACCCGCGTGCGGCGCGGCACTTCTGAAGTGCTGGGATAGGCCCGCGAGGCAACGGTGTGCGTGTGCGTCGACACCGCCACCTGAACCACATCACCGCCGCTGGTATAAGCGCCAGAGTACGTCGAGCCGACGAGATCATAGTTGTTCGCTTCAATGACGTTGACCTGGAAGACCATGCCATTCACGCCAGAGAGCCCGCCGACGTTCTGCAGATACACCCAGTCGCCGCTGGCGTATGGATGGCTGCTGTCCGTCACCCTCACACCGCCGACGCCATTGTCCGCGAAGTTCGAGGGGTTCCGCTCGGTGTCGCTGGCGTCGAGGAGCGCCCACTGGAACGAGATGACGCCGACATAGCCGGCCGGGGGCGTGATCGTGAAGTCGCCAGCGTCATGGTCTTCCACCGTGGCGTTCGCAGGCGAGACGGTGCTCTGGATGATCTGCCAAGTATCCCCGGAGGCAATGCCCTGAACGTTCGCCAGCAGCGAGTCGGGGCTGTACCCGTCCGCGTCATACGCCTGATGAGTCAACGCGAGTGCTGCGCCCGTCGCGGCCGGTAGCACGTTGAATGTGAGCAGGCACCGTCGACCACCACCACCCAGGTTCCAATCCAGGATTCCGGTGGCGTCGCTTACGGCATAGTCCTCGTAAGCGGCGCCATACCATCGGCTACGAGCGGACTGATCGTGCTCGTCCACCAGGGACATTCCGGCCGGGTACTCGCCCGCATCCCAGTCAGACACCCACTCATCACCCACCACCGAGAACACGGTCGAGGGCGAGTCCGTTGGATCAATGGACGGCGAATCTTCCAGCGAGTCGCCAGAGGCGAAGGCGTGCTGATCGACAATGGTCCCGCTGTTGAAGTCTCCCGGGAACAGGAAGGCATAGGCAGCGGCATCGTAGTTGTTGGAGAGCGTTGCGGTCGGGTTCGATTCTGACGCGCCCGCCTCTTTCTCGTAGAGATAGATCTTCGGGCCGTCAAGCGTCGCCTGAGAACCGACCAGGGTCCAGCCAGTCATCCCGCTCGAAAGCGGATTCTGCCCACCGGCACCTGTACCGGACTGGATAATGATGGCAATCGCCAGGCCGTCCCCTTCTGCAGGAGAAAGCGTCGCCACATCGGGTGTAATGCTGCCCGCCTGAGCGACCTGCACTCGGGTCCAATCGGAGTTCTCTACGTTACCCCAAGCCATCAGCTACTCCTTACGGGCACCAGCCGTTCGTTGTCTGGCAAGCGCCCAGGTCGTCCATGAGGTTTCCGGAGCTGTCCGTGCGATAGATGGGATCGTTGTCTACCCAGGTCCGGGAAGCAGCCAGGGTGATGATGTCCGAGTCGCAATCGCGGGCGGTGATCTGCACAAACGTCTCGGTGTCGATCCGGATGTACTCGGCCGTCTCTCCGGTGATCCCCTCACCGGCCCACACGACGCAGGCGTTATCGACCGTCAGGCTGGTGCTGTTCGTGCCCGCACCGTTGGCGTACGTGACCGGGCCAGCGATGCCGTCCGCCGTGCTGCCGGTGTCCAGGCTGACGTCATAGTTCTGCGTGAAGTAGTCGCCGGTCGGATCAGCAGAAAAGCTCACGAAGTCAGGGACGCAGGTCGCCGTGCTATTCGCATCGTCGCCGGTCGTGCCCGAGTCGTTGCCGAGGTCCGTCTGCCAGGCGGAGAAGTTCGTCGTCTCCTGATTCCAGACTCCGGTGCCGGAGGTCCACCAATGGAAGAGCGGCGTACCGGAGCTGCGGAAATAACAGTTGTAGTCGATATGGCCGTCCCAGCCCGCGCCGATGGTGATCTCGACATGGTTGTGGTCGCCGATCAGAGCATTGACGACCGAGCCCTCGTTTCGAGAGCCGCCCCGGGAGCCCTCCAGGCCCATGAACGTGGCCTTGTCGTCATTATCGGTATAGCTGGAGTTCGTGCCCGTGTAGTCGCGGCCGTTGCCGACGATGGTCGGGTTTACCCAGTTCCATCCGTTCCGGAGCCAGCCGCCGGTCCCGTTGTTGTAGACGATCACGTCACGGAATAGAACGTGGTCGGTCAGCGTCGCGCCGCCGTGGATTGCTGAACCCATCGAATAGCGATCGTTGCCGTTCGTGTCGCCCGAGTCGTCGCCGATGCTGCCGGAGAGGATGGACTGATCAACAAGGATCTGATGCCCGCCTTTGAGATCGAGGCAGTTCTCGGACGTGTCACCTGTGCAGTTGATCCAGCGGAAAACGATATTCGCGACCGTGGGAATCGTCTGGGTGCCCTGAGTCGTCGACTGAAAGCCGTCAGAGACGACCGAACCGCCGATGTTGAGCATGTCCGAGGCGCTGTTGCCCAGGACGCGGAGGTCATAGTCGAAGCTGGTCAGTTCGGACCAGCGCGCCAAGCGGATCGAGTCGAAGAACCCGTCCCGAATATCACCACCCTGGATCAGACCGCGTGGAGAGTCGCCATTGATCCGCACACCATAAAAGCCGTAATAGCGGAAATCGGAGTCGATGAACTCCCAGTCGGATGTATCGTTGATGTAGAAGCACGTCGTCTGCTGGGCACCGTAGCCGCCCGAGTTGATGACCTCCGTGCGGCTGTCGAAGGGATGGCACTTGTTCTCAGAGAAGCTGATGTGATGCGAGTCCGTGACCTCGACGTGATACGCCTCGACGTTGTTCGAGGCGAGTGTCGGCCGATCCCAGTCAATGTTTTTGAAGTCGATGTATGCGCCGTTGCTGACCGTCAGCGCCGAGCCGGCCGTTGCGGTGCTCAGAAGCGTGGCGCGATCGGTCTTCGAGTTGCACTCGATCTCGGACCCGCTGATCTCATAGCAGCCGATGGTCGCATGGTCGCCACTGGTGCCGTTCCATCCGACCGTATACGCATCGAAGCTGAAGGTCTCGCCAACATAGAAGTACAGGTCGCAGGACGTGCCCTCGGTCTCACACGCCGCAAACCCTGCAGCCGCCGTCTCAAACGCCTGGGCATCGGAAAGGCCCGTGTTCGTGTCGTCGCCTGTGCTGCGCACGTAGTAGCCATCCGCAAGCGGTGGCGTGGTGCCCGTGTCGTTCACGTCACCGACGAGCTGGATCGTCCCGTCGGTATCGTCCGGGCAACCCGAGCCGGTGCACTGGTTGTCGCATGTAATCGTTGCGTTAAACGCTACGTCGCCGACCGTGGGCGTTCCTGAGACGACCCCCGTCGAGCTGTTGATGGCCACACCCGCCGGCAGGCCGTTGGCGCTCCAGGCGTGAGTGATGAAGCTCTCAGCGTCCCGACCGCAGTCGAGGTAGTCGGTCATATCAACCGAGGTGATGGCCGAGCTTTCCTCCCAGGACTGGGAAGGGGCAGGCGTCGTGATGAACGGCGTGTACTTCCGGGTGTCGTAGACCTCGCCGACGTCGCCCGTGCTGTTCGTGTCGCTGGTCGACAGCAGTGCGGTTTCGATGCCTTCCGGCTCCGGCGGAGCGTCGATAGGCTCCATCTGCTGGACGGCACAGCCGGACACCAGCAACATCAGCAGCAGTAAAAGACGGTTCACGTTTTGCTCCACTTCTCTTGATCCAGTTGCCGCTGGCTGTCCCAGCGGAAATAGAATTCGTCGTCGATCGACTTCACCAGGGCGCTATTGCAGTCGGCGATCAGCCCTTCGCATTCGAGAACGACGTGCCAGCCAGCGTTGGGTACGTCGACGATGTGCAAGCGCATGGATTCCTTCGGAACGCCGCGCTCGTTCGCCATACGGGCCAGGGTGATGCAGAAGTCCTCGCAATCACCGGCCAGCTTGTCGCCTACCTGCTGCAGCTCTTCCCACCGCTCCCGTTTGCCGTACTGGCGACTGTCCGAGACGTAGACAAAGCGCTCGATCAGCTCGGTCGTGGCGGCGACGAACAGCTCCCTATTGCGGGCAGATGACATGGTCGGGGTTCCGCTCGCAGAACTCGGCCTCGCCGTCCGGTTCCACCACCGGGTTGCACGAGGCAGCCATCAGAAGCACTGACGCAGCGCACAACAGAACTGCACGAGCTCGCGGGCGCGAGGCCCAGAAAGTGCGGGGTATGGGGTTGTTGCTGTGCGTCATAACGCGTTCAGCTCGTTGAAGTTCAAATTACCGAAGACGTCCTCGATTCGGCTGGCGGCGTTCTCCATCCGTTCGGCTGCTGACTGCTGAATCTCCGCCGCGCTCATCTGGGTCTGTGCTGCCAGCTCGAAGTCGATCGCGTTCGCAACGCCTTCCTCGGTGGCCCCCAGGTTCGCCAGGCCAGCGTTGATCCGGTCCTGCGCCAGGTCGGCAGCCGTCGTCAGGAAGTCGATAAATTCCTGGCCGAGGGATTGCTGCTGCGTTTCATCCAGCAGACCGAACGCGCTACGCGACAGAGAGTCGATGTCCTGCAGGATCGAGGCGATCTGATCGGGCGAGACGGCCGTGCCGAGTTCATTGGTCAGATCCGCAATCTGCGTGCGTCGCAGTGCGTAGAGTTCTTCCTCGGAGAGCAGTGATTCGCGGATGCTGTCGATCGTGTTGCCGAGCAGCACGTCGGCCTCGATCGCGAGCGCTCGATACGAGACGGCGAGATCGACGGCGAGCGACTTCTGATCGAACAGCGCCGCATTCAGCTCGGTGAGAGAGGAGACGGAGCCGTCGAGGTTCTCCGCAAGATCGACGACCGTGGCCGAGGCTTCCGAGTAGATCTGGAAGAGCGTCCCGCTACTGTTGCCCAGCTCCCTGAGCGCCTGTTCCGTCTCCCGGACAACGTCGAGACCGAGCAGTCGATCGATACCGACGGACGCTTCAAGCGCCGCGACGATCTCCTCGGCGGTGCCGTCGACGCCGCGCATGATCTCTCGCACTCTGGCCGGCAGTTCGTCGTTCACTTCGTCGAGCCACGCCTCCACGAACTCTCGGGCAGAGTCTTCGAGGCTGCCTTCCACGCCGTTGAAGCCTTTCAGGCCAAAGAAGTTGCCTATGCCTGACTTGCCCGCGTCACCACGGATGCCGGCAAGTGCGATGTCCGAGAAATCGACGTTGATGCCAGCGGCCCGAGAGATTGCCGTAAGGCCCTGATCCAGCCCCAGCAATGCAGCGAGAAACTGTTCAGAGGCGGCCTTGCCTTGCTTGCCGCCGCGCCTGTTCACAGCCTGAAAACTCAATCCAGAGGCACCGGTGATCACGTCACCCACGGAGTTGTCGCCGTAGAAGTTCGCTCCCGCACCCTGGAGCACCCCGACATTGATTCGGCGCTTGCCGTCACCGCCGGCCAGCGTATCCACCAGTCCACCGAGCGCCGAGCCCACGAAGGAACCGATCGGCCCCCAGATCGACCCGATTACACCACCGGCAATCTGTCCATAGTTCGATTCCGCCACCTTCCCGGACAGAGCACTACCCAGTCCACCGCCGGCGATCCCGCCGAGATACCCCGCGCCGATCGATCCAATGGCACCAGCGCCGATCGCAGCGTTCCCAGACAGGCCGAAGCGCGCCCCGAATGCCGCGTTATTGGACAGGAAGCGAGCACCAATACCAGCACCAGGCAGCCCTGCCCCTGCATATGCTCGATAAGCATTCGTGGCGAGCCCACCAAATCCGCTTAGCACCCCGCTCGCACCAGCTCCGAGCGAACCGAGAAAGCCCAAGCTACTCGAACCACTGACACCGCCTGCGCTACTCACACCAGACGTTACCGCGCCGGAAAGCACCGAGCTGAAGATGCCGCCGAACCCGCCGCCACCAATGCCAAGGTTGTTTATTAAAGCGCCGGAGATCTGTTGGGAGGCACGCTGCCACGCCTGAGAGGCGGCGTCCGCTGACTGAGTCATCGTCCGGCCCATGCGCTCCGCTACCGTGGCGGTGTCGAGCATGGCGCCCTGGACAGTCTCCTGATCATCGACGGCAGACTCTGCGGCAGTGCGGCTTCGACGCTTGTACTCTTCGAGCTTCAGTTCGACGAGCTCGATCGCATCTGCGTGACCACCCGCCGCGTTCGTCATGTCTTCCCAATCTTCGGCGACGTCGGCGGCGAGATCCTCATAGACTCGGCCGAAAGATTCGGCGGCGCGTAGTATCGGTTCTGCCGCTTCCTCGTTGAAGAATCTCACGCCCTTGCCGATTCCGGTCAGTAACAGCTCCCAGCCCTTCGCGACGGTCGCGTACATCACATTGAATGCCAGCGAAACGGCATTCCAGGCGACCCGGATCGCCGAGATCGCCTTCACCACCTTCAATGAGCCCTTGATGAGGAAGTTGAACACTTGCTCGGCGACCTTGCCCATCCCGCCCGCTTCTTCGGCTGCGGAGAACAGGTCATCGGCGACGCCTTGGATGATGTGCGCAAACTCGCCAGCGAGCTGCTGGGAGAATCCGTCGAACAGCTTTGAGCTTACGAGGATGGAGTCGTTCGCCGCTTCAATGGCTGCCACGGTTTCCCGATCGAGCGCGAGGCCGGCGACAGAGGCAAGATGGGCGAACTCCTCCATTCCGGCGGAGCCATCCCGAAGCATGTTGACGAGGTCGACACCTTCGGTATCGAAGAGCTTAAAGGCGAGCGCGACGCGCTGAGACTGATTCTCGACAGTCTTCATACGGTCGGCGATTTTCCCGAGTATCTCATCGGGGGCGAGTTTTACGAGCGCAGAGGCATCGAGTCCGAGCGCCCGGAACGCGGCCTGAGCCTCTCCGGTGCCCGCTGCGGCCTCTGCGGTGCGACGGGTGAGCCGCTGCAGTGCCGTGTCGAACTTGCCCGTCTCGATGCCGGCGGCTTCCGCCTGGAGACGGAGCGCGGCGAGGGCCTCGGTCTGTACGCCGAGCTTGTCCGCAGTCCTGCCGAGCGCGTCCGCGGATTTCAGGCCCGACTGCACCATAGCAGCGGTGAGGCCGGCGACGGCAGCAGCTCCGGCGACGGCAGCCTTTGTCATGTTGCCGATGAGGTTCCGAGCCGCCCTGATCTGCTTGTTTGATTCCTTCGTCGCCCGGGTGAACGCGCCTGTTCTCTTTGTGGTGCGCTCGACCTCATCGCCATATTGCCGAGTGCTTCGGCCGGCGACGCGGTTCTCTTCCACGAGTTCAGAGCTGTCGCCCGTGTACTTCGTCACGAGCGCGGTCACTTGATCAGTCACGCCTGGCTTTCTCCTGAATCACCGCCCGCTCCATGATCTGTATCGATCTGAGCAGATCGGAGGACATCTCTATGCCGACCATGCGGGCGACGGATTCAACAGCGGGATAGTTCAGCGAGAGGTACTCGCCCATGAAGCCACGATTCCACTGTGTCTGGATGCGGGCAAACAAGCTGATGGCTTCGTGCTCTTCGATGCTGACGTGGAGCGGTGGCTCTTCTACCGTGCGCGCTTCGTCGATAAGCGCCTGGATCTCTTCCTCGGGAACACCGGCTCTGACCATCTCGTTCAGGCCCTGCGAGCTGATACCCGTCAGGCCCGCGATGCGAAGCGCGGCGTCACTCAGTTTTTTATGTTGAGTCTCCGCCCCGCGATCGCTTCGTTGTAGGCAACGTAAGCGGCGGTAGCGATCACCGGCTGGCTGAGCATCGCTTCTTTCAGCGTCTCGACGTCGTCGTCAGTCGGGTCGCTCAGATCCTTGTGCTTAATCCCGCCCGTCCAGACGTCCCGAATGAAGTCGCGCATCATGGCGATGCGAGTCTCTTCCTGGGCTGGCTCGATCTCATCATCAGCGGGAGCGATCTCGGCAGTGCGTGCGGCGAAGTCGTCGATCGTCATCCGCCGGAACTGAGCCTGAAAGCTCTCATCTTTGAATGCTCGACCGTCCGGGGCTGGCCACTTGAATTTGACCTCCCACCAGAACAGAGCGTCGCCTTGTATGTCCTTGATAAACGACATGATTTCTTTCCTTTGACCGTTGAGGGGCGACCGTTAAGTGTCCTGGGGCGGGCGCACGGTCAACACGCCACAGCAGCGACCGCGAGGCTCGCGGCGCTGGCCCCGGACCTGGGGCTTAGGACGTGGTGATTCTGATCTCGTCGTTACCTGCTGCAGCGTTCGGCTTGCAGATCAGGTCGAGGTCGAGCATCAGCACGCCGTCGCTGTTGCGGAACCGTGGATTCGAGACCTCTACAGCCGGTGCAGTAAGCGCCACGATGTTTCCGGGAGTGTCGCCGTGCGTGATCGCCAGCGCACCGGCAGTCCGTGCAGCGACGGCCGAGAACCAGTTGTACGTGGCGATCGATACGGCCTCGAAGCTGATCGTGCCGCGAACGTCTCGGTCGACGAGCAATATCTCCTCGTTGCTGATCACGTCGCGGTGAACGATCTGGTTCTGCAGGTCGAGAGCGATCGACTCCAGGGCGATCGACTGACCCAGCAGCGTCGCCGTGACCGTGTTCGCGTTGTTGAACGCCTCAGGCGTTTGAAAAGCTGACAGCGTGTAGCTGGGCAGCGCCACGTCGGAGACGCCGCCATACAGACCTTGGAACGAGAAACCGAACTGCGGGATGTCCTTCGTCGACCAGTTCAGCGACATGTTGCCGCGAGCACCGCCGGCGATCGCCTGCAGGCCGTCCGCGTTGCCTTCCATCCAGATCGAGTCGAAGCTGGCCGAAACCGGGTCATACTGCACCGACGTCGAGGCGTTCACCGTCTCGGCGAATCCGCACGCCTGCAGCACCGAGGCCCAGGGCGGCGGCGTATCCGCACCGCCCCCACCGGCCGCTTCAACCTCGAAGTTCATCAAACACCGAGAGGCGACGAGAATGTCTCCCTCCGCGCCGAGCGCTGCGCTGTCGAGGTTTCGATTCACGAAGTCGCCGTCGAGCGGCACGATCTCCAGGTTCCGATGCTGAACGCTGTCGCTCGCCTCGGAGATGGTCGGGTCAGTGTTGTAAGTCGTCTCGGTTTTCGCCGCCAGGCCGCGCTTACGGAATAGTTTCGCCATTATGAGAACTCCTCAGTTCTGTTACCGCCAGCTCGTTTACTCTTCCGCTGGCGCTTCGTCTGACCGTTGCTGTTCTGGAGCCGTCGACTCCTCGGGTTCCTTGCCCGCCCGAACCCGGCGCATGCGCTGACGAGAAGCCTCGCGCTGTTCTTCGTTCGGTGCCTGGGTCGGCTTTCGGGTCTGGATCAGCGAGCCATCAGCACTACGCCGATAGCTGCCGCCCTCTTGGGGCTGCTGTTCTTCTGTCATCTTGGGTTCCTCCGTTAGGACAGGAATGCCTGCGGGTCGTCCGCGTCGGTGCGGAACTCGCAGACGTAGGTCATCAGCGCGATGTGAGTCTCTTCCTCACCTTCGCCGCGTCGCTCGAACCGGACCTCGACCAGGTCGGTCGCTATGACACCGCCCCCCATCGTGTCGTCATTGGCGACGGCCGTTTCGATCTTTGCACAGAGTTCGTCGAGCGCTTCGTCGGGGTCGACCGAGGTCTGCACCGCAGCCTCGATCGTGAAGTAGTAGAAACGCCTGTAACGCTTCGTGCCGCCGTTGATGTACGCGGGGTTCTCGACAGTAATCCGCTGCTCGCGATCGCCCGAAACAGCGACACTCGGATACCTGGATACCGGACGCGACCGAGACTGAGAGATCTCACCCGAGCCGGTAGAGCTGGCCACAGAGGCGAGCGTATCGGTGCGAAGTCGTCGCCTGATTTGAGTACGGACGTGTGTCATCTCAGCGCCCTGAGTTGACGCTTGTCGATCGCCTTACCGACCCTAAACTGGATCTCGTTGCGCCACACCCGAGCGTTGATCTCGGGTGCTTGCCGGATGAACTCGCGCATTGCGGTGCGAGCGGGTGCAACGATGTTCTGGCTCACACGCTTGATGGGCAACCGGCGTGTGCCCTTGCGCTCGTAGAAATCGGTCTTGCCGGACGGCATCTGCGCCTCGAAGGCGCTCGGACGCTTTACCCGACCGGCGGGGCCTCGATGCGAGACGCCGCGTCGCAGCGCTTTCGCTCCGAGTTCAGAAATCGGGATATTGAACGTACCGAAGAACAGCGAGCCGATCTTCTTTTTCTGATTGCGCTTAGGTCGACGGACCTTGATGCGTTTACCGATAACCTTCGAGGCAGCGCCGATCAGGCTCGCGGCCGTCTTGCGGACCAGCGTCCGACCCTGCGTCAGCGTTTTGCTGATCGTAGCGGTCTCTGCCTGGGGGATAACCTTCCGTTCGATCTCCTCGAACAGCTCGGCTACGTCCTCTGCGTTCGACTCGACGTGGACCAGGTACGTCATGCGGACAACGCCAGTTTGTTCAGGCGGATGTTGGTCAGCCCGAGGCCGTCAGGCTGGGGCAGGACGCACTCATAGTCGACGCCGTCGACGGTAAACATGTGGCCCTCCTCCAAACCCGGTACATCCGAACTTTTCGCCGTCAGCAGGGCGTCGAATGTCTGGTACTCCAGCTCGTCACCCTCGACGAGGATCGAGTCGCGGTCGAAGATCGCAGTTATCGTCGCCGGCGAGCCGCCGCCGTGATAGACAACCGACTCCCCAACGGCATCGACAATGTCCTCCGACGCGGAGACCGCGTCGTCATCGAAGGCCACGGTATGACTTACTGCCCGACGTGTCCCGGATGCGCGATCATGGAGACACCGACATCGACTGGCCCGGTTACGATCGTGCCGATGAACCGCATGTGTGAACGCACGGCCGAAGCCTTTACGCACACCTTGACGATTGCCGGATCATCGGCGGTGCCCAGCGCCGAAAACGCGCCGTCGAACGGAGTTACAGCGGCCGCGTTATCGCCGGCATCGTTGTCCGCATCTTCAAGGGCGGGTGTGATCGTGCCGGCGGTGATCGTGCCGACGTTGACGACGAAGACCAGGTCGCCTTTGAAGCGACTGACGTCGATCCACGAGCCGGTCGCGGCGGCGGTGTTCGCCTTTGAACCAGATGCGAGGAACTGAACCGCTGACGCGGCGGGTCCTTGGTTTAGCATGGTTGTTACTCCTGTTGAGCTGAGAGCAGAGCCACTTACTTCGCGGCCGACCTGCCTCTCTGCGCGGGCTTTGCCGGGTCGGGGTTATCGGTATTCGCAGCGTTCGGATCGGCGGGACCAGTGTCGTCGCCCTTTGCCCCGGCCGCCACCGGCTCAGGCGCACCGAGGGGCACGTCATCGCCGACGAACTCCGCCTTGTTCGAGGCGACGATGCTGATCGCATCGATTCGCCGAAGCATCATCACCGTCCCGACCGGGACCTCTTCACCTTTGATCCGAAGCCCTCGCAAAGTGCGAATGCGCAGCTCGTTCGGCAAGGGTTGCTGTTGCTGTTGTTGCATGTTTCCTCCGTCTGGATGAGAAACGCCGGCGATCAGCCCAGGAGCTGACGCCGACGTCATGACCGTTTTACTCACTTGCCCGTGGCTCGATCAGGTGATCGAGGACGCGGAGGAGTAGGCGAACGGACGGGTAACCGCCACATCGAGCGAGTACATCGACCGAACGCCGATGATGCCGGCCTGGAAGTTCGCGTAAGGGTTGACCTCGACCTCTAAGACGCCCCACTCGCCGACAACCGTATCGGCCCAGTCACCGAACAGCATCGTTCCGGCGGGCATCTGGTTAGACGACATCGCCGGGAAGCCGATCATCTGGCCATTCCAGAGGTTGCCCTCCCAGAGAGGGCTCGCGGTGTTGGTGAACTTCACACGCTGCATCATCAACGCAGCGACCGCCGGCGTAGTGACGTAACCGCCACGTCCGGGTTCAACGTTCGCGGTCGCGATGTCGGTCTGGAACTCCAAAGCACCAGCGAAAGCCAGAGACGTACCCGTTACCGAACCGATGCCGGTGGTCTGCAGGATGCCTTCCGGCTGACCCGCCGCACCGGAGCCGTTCAGAACCGCCAGGTCGGCGGCGAGGGCAGTCACCCGAGCCAGGTCGGCCGTGACGATGCCTTCAGCGTTCGGCGAGGACTGCAGCAGCAGTTTGCGCGAGATCTCCGTGTACGCGCCGACAGTGTTCGGCGAGAGGGAGATCTGCACGATCGTCGGCTGGCTCTCGGTGATCTGAGTCGTCTCATCCGCGAGCCAGTACGCGGTTGCTGCCGCACTCTGACGCGGTACGGTTACATCGCCTTGCAGACCCGACAGCCGACGTACGCCCATCCGGAACGCAACGGAGCGGTTCCGCAGCAGTTCGATGAAGCCCATGTTGTCGGTCGCGACCAGGAAGCCACCGCCACCGGCCGCAGTCGACAGGTCGCGTTGGCCCATCATCAGCATGCGTTGCGCGGTCTCCGCGTCGATCCGCTTATCGTCCTGCATGACCTCGAAGGGCACGAAGAACCGCTGAGCATCCGGTGCTCTGTTCAGCTTCTCGGCAACCTGCCGGGAGCAGTCAAGCTCGAACTGCGCTTGCGACCAGTCTTGCGCTGCGCAGGCAGCGATCGCCCGAGCCAGGCTGAAGCGCTTGACCTCCGTCGGCGACATGCCAAGCTTCGATGCCGGTTCCGGATTGGTCTCGCCGCGCTCCTCCAGAATCCGGAGCAGATCCTTTGAAACCTCTGTCATCGAGATGCCCTGGCCGATCCAGAGATCCCGAATCTTGTCGTCGATCCGGTTCGCCTTGCAGAGATTGGTGATCCCTTCCCTACGCTGCCGCTCGATAGCGACCGCTTCTTCCCGACGACCTTCGTCGACGACCTGGAACGTAGGAGTCCGCTGCTGCGTCTGCTGTTGTTGCTGCGTCGCCTGCTGTTGTTGCTGTGCTGGCTGTTCAGAGCGGGCGTTTTCATTCTCGGCGGTCGTCACCTGTTCTTCCGCCTGCGTTTCGGTCTGTTGGGTCTCATTACCCATATCGTTACCTCTTTGGTTTGTGACGGCGGAATCCGCCGGAGTTTCGCGCGGTGCGAGAATCCGCATCGCATCGAAATAGGGTTCGCCTTCCTCGGCTCTACCGAGTCCGACGGTCGGGTCTGCGGGAATGCTCACGATTGACTGTTCGAGCGGCTCCCAGTCGATGACTCGCTCGTCGCCGTTCTTCTCGACCTGCACGGTATGAATCCGATAGCGGATCGATACATTGCGCAGGCCACCTTCGAGCATTTGCTCGACCTCTTTCGCTCGCGCCGTGTCGAACAGGTGCGCGTCGCAGATCAGTCGATCGCCGGATAGGCGCATGTCGTCGACCATGCCGATAACGTCGTCCATCCGATGATTGAACAGCAGCGGCACGGCTCCTCGCTTCACGCGATCGAGCCGAATCGATCCGTCCGAGTGGTCGAGCACTTCCTTTCCGAAGTACCGCTCGACGGCGTACTCGGACGACGCGCTGAAGGTCAGGCGAGTGACCTTCCCTTCCTGGCGCATCTCGAAGTCGCCGACGTCGAGTTCTCTCGTCAGCGGTGCAACGCGCAACGGCTCTTTCGGTTTTACGGCAGTGTTCATGGTCTACTCCTTACGGAAGACTCACGACGCGACCAGGCCGGGCGTCGTCGGTCTCTTCCTCCTGATTTGGCGCAGTCGATGGCGGCGTCTGCTGTTGCCGGGTGTTGGCGTACATCTCCGGGGATGTCTCGAACACCAGTCCCTTTTCACGCATCAGTTCGAGTTCCTTCTCGCGCTGGTCGAGCACTTCCTCCAGGTCCATGCCGTCACCAGTCTTCGAGATGACGTCGTCGACCGTGTTGAATCCGCCCTTCACGGCCTTGATGAACGCTTCGACTTCCTTCGTCGGGTCAATCCAAGTCCAGCCGCGCGGCTTGTAGCGCACGTTCTCAAACCGACGCATGTCGAGGGCGTAGTCATCGAGCGAGATCCTCGACAGGGCGCGTGCCAGCACCGCCTGGCGTAGCCAGTTCTTGTGGATACGCTTTCGGAACGAGTCGATGAACCAGGCTTGCAGGAAGCGCCAGAGATCTCGGTCGTCGAGTAGTGCGATCCGTGTCGAGCTGTAGTTGCTCTGGCTGTAGTCCCGAGACAGAGACTCATACGATGGTCCGACACCGGCGGCGATCTCGCGCAGCATGTACCGCATGAAGCCGTCCATCGCGCTGTTAGGGGCTGTCGGCGAACCGAAGTTCATCTTCTCGCCAGGAAACAGGCGTTTGAACACACCGGGCTCGACTTCCATCACGACGGAACCATCCGACTGCTTCTCACCGAAGGCCGTCGCGCCGGCAGGCGTTTCGATCACGCCTGGATAGGCAGCCTGACTGCGGGCGCGCACGATCTCCGCCTCTGCGTACCCGTCCATGTCGTTCAGGCGACGCGCGACGGCGTGCATCCAGGGCTCGCCTCGCGTCTGTGGCCATCGATCGATGATCGCGACATGGATCACCTGATCGGCCGGTACGCGCTCGACCTCATCCGGCCCGGTGCCGGCGAAACGGATCTCGCCGGGGTGTCGAGTTCGGAAGTAGTAGGCGACTGGGCGATGGAACTTCGAGTCGATCTCGATCCCCATGCGCAGCTCGTTACCGTTCTCCGCTGTCAGGTAAGGCGCGGTGTACTCCTCCGCCAGGCGTTCACTCTCGATCAGCTCCAGTGCGAACGGAATCCGAGAGTCTCCGAACGCCGTCGGATGCATACGGATGAAGCAGTCGCCTGCCTCGAACACCTGGCCGATAACCTGGCGTTCGAGCGCCATGAACGACAACCGTCCTCCGGTATGGCAGGAATCAGCCGAGCCCCACTCGCCCCAGGCGTCCTCGATCTCGTCGTTCACCCCGTTTTTCAGGATCTTGCCGGTCTTGCCCTTCACCTGAGCCTGCAAGCCAATGCCGGTGCCGACGACGTTGTTCACAACTACGGTGCGCGCCCGCTTTGCATAGCTACCGTCGCGCACGAGCTGCCGACAGCGCGCCCGGAGCGCCTGAAGTGACTGCACCAGCTCAGAATCGGCACTCGTGGTGCTGGGGCTCCAGCCGGCCGTGAGCCGGTTCGACTTGGCGCTCTGGTACATCCGCATCGCCTGTCGGCTTTCCTGAAAGGACAGGCCCGCAGGTCGACTCGCTGGCTTAACAGGATGCTGCGCGTTGCCTTTGGGCATTTTCTCGAAGCCCTTCGGTCTATCCACGGCCGAACCTCACTCGAATGTCACGGCCCAGGCCGGCCTGATCGGTTGCTTCCTCGCGATCAACTTCCGCCTGCAGCTCGGTGCGCCACACGCGCAGCTCGGCGATGGACAGCCGAGAGATCGAGCGGTTGTTGATCGTGATGCTGAGCTGGTCTGTGCTCGCCCTGCCTTGTAGCGTGGCGTTGATCGCGTCGAGCGTGATCCGTGCCTGCGACCTGGCATCCTGCTGCGTCGTCGGATCGGCGATCACATCGACCCAGCCCTGGCCGACCGTTGTCACGGTTGAGCCGTCCGTTACCCGAGCTGTCCAGCGATACCGACCGGCTGTGTAACCACCTGTCGTGGCAGCATCCACACTGACGACATGATCATCGCCGCTCGCGCTTGCCGCGAAGCTGATCGTTCCAGTCGACAGCACGAGATAGAACGTCAGCGTCCAAGTGCTCGCCGGATACGACGACAGGCTCTCGGTCCAGGCCCAGGTGTCGCCGATGATGAGTTCTGACGGGACGTTCAAGCTGCTACTGCCTCCAGTTGGTTACCCATGACCCGCCGCTGCGTGGCCGCTCCTGTTGTTCCTGCTTCTTTTTCTGCGCCTCTGGTGAGCGCTGCTCCTCCAGGGCTCGCCAAGACGGGTTGAGGATCGTCAGCACCGCGAGCTGATAGACCCAAAGGTCAAAGAACTCGTTACGTGGGCGGGTCTTGACCCACTCCCGGACCTCGAAACCCCGCCGGAACTTGGTCATCCGGACCTCGGCGGTCAGTTGCTCACAAAGCTCCAGCGTGACGTCCATGTTCAGATGGATGCCCGGGCGCTTTTGCTTTTCGGCGTTTGTGATCCGGTTCAGGACCATCGCCTTCGCGCTGTCGACACCGACCCCGAAAAGGTCGATTGCCTCCCGGTCGACGGTCTGCTGACGGCTTGGCGCGGAAACGACGGGTCTCCCGTCTCCTCCGATGCCTTTGAGCGCGAAAACACGCGGATGTGCGCACTTTTTGCAGAATCTGTAGGCCGTTTCTGTGCGATCGCCGGTGTCGATTCCGACCGCATCGATCACCAGAACGACGCCGTCGTCGCGTTTGTAGCTGGCCGTTGCCAGGTAGTTGTTCAGGTCACGCCAGACCGGATCGAACTCCGTCGTTCCTTCTGCCCAGAGCTTCTCGGTGTCGCCGTATATGACGCGGTGTTCGAGATGCCAGGCTTCCGCGCCGATTCCAAAGCCCGCCGTTTCGACCTCGACTCGGTTGTGCTGGATGTCCACGGTCGAGATCACCGCCAGGACGTCGTCAGGAACGTCGAACTGTTCGCGGTTCTCGAAGATCGTATTCGCGTCGAGCTGCTCGCCTTCCTCGACCCAACACTCGCCGAGCCGGTGATTCGTGAAGGTCTTCAGCTTCAGATAGTCGCCCTGGGCTTCGAGCCACTCCGCGACCATCTCTTCCCACGCGAAGAACGGCGAGTAAGCCGCCCAAATGTGGAAGGCGACATGTCGGGGCCAGTCGACTGTGATCCCGTCGGCGTCGACGAGCACCGGATCCGAGTCGCCGGTCTGTATCCGGTAGCCAGGCGAGATCTCCTCTGTTTCCGGATCTTTCTCTACCGTCGCCCAGAACCCACCGTCGAGGAGCGACCAGATCTCAGAGTAGTGCCAGGGCACGCTGCACTCTTTGCACACGTACCGAACCGACGCCGACCGCTCCTCCGGTGTGCCGTCCGCGTCCCACTTCATCTGCGCCCAGCGCAACGGCTGCGCGTGCATGCACTCCGGGCAGTGAACGTGGTACTCGAACAGGTGCCGAGCGTTCGTCGATTCCTTCTCGATCAGCGAGTTGTGCTTCGTCCTCGGCGTCGAGCCCCGAATCGACTTCGGGAATGGCGAGTTCGTGATGCAGCGATCGCCCAGCTTCAGCGGATCGCCCTCGTCGCCGATCTCTCGATCGAAGCCGTCCAGCTCGTCGTACACGACCAGGTCGGCCGTCACCCGCCGGAACCTAGCTGGTGCCTTACCGCCGAGGATGTACAGCAGCTTTTTGCCGAGCCGCTTCATCGTCAGCGTGTCGTCGCGTTTCTTGTTCTCCTGATCGTCGGAGAGCTTCGACAGAACGGGCACGTCCCGAACCATCGTATCGATCTCGGACTTGCAGAACTCTTTCGCGTCGCCGTCCGTCGGCTGGTACATCACCGAGTTGCGGCGTTTGTGCTCCAGGCTGTAGCCGACCATAGCGTCGAGCATCTTCGTATAGCCGACCCGTGCGCACTTCTTTACGTCGACGATCCGGGGCTCATCGGCACCCATCACGTCGAGCATCGCCACCTGATACGGCAGCGTTTCCCATCGACCCTCGGTGCCTGACGACTCGGGCGAGAGGTAGAAGAATCGATCAGCCCACTGCGAGGCCGTCAGAGGCTCCTTTACTCTGAGTGTTCGGTCGTAAGCTCTCTTGCCGGCTTCCCGGAACGCCTCACAGGCCGCTCGGGTCGCTAACGTCGAAATCGGCGATGTCATTCAGCATCTTCGCTAACAACTGGCGGATGATGTTTATCTCCGCCGAGCGTAAGTGCGGGATTCTCTGCTTGATCTGCGAGGGGAACGCCTCGGCAAAGGCGTGCCACTGCGACCCGACCTGCTCAACGTAGTGCTCGAACAGGGCAACAGGTAAGAACGTCCGCCGCTCTTTCGCGAGATCCATTTCGGCTCGCTGCAGCTTCAGATCGTCGAGTCGTGACTTCGCATCGGGCTCGGCCGGCGCTTCCGGCTCCGCGGCCTTGGCTCGCTTCAGTTCCAGATAGGCCGACATTAGCGCCGACGAACATGCGGGCAGGTCGTATGCACCCCGACCCCTCGGAGCGGGAAGTTCGCCGTCCTGCACCAACTTACGGAGCGTCTTCACATCGATTCCGTAGTACGCGGCCGTCTCCTTCTGGTTCATGTGGGAAGGGGAACGCCCGAAAATCGGCGCGCTAAAAATCGCGGAAATCCGCAGGCGCTTGCACCCGCAGTCGAGACGCCCAGGAAGGACCCGCGCCCGCCTTCACACCACCGGCGCGGGCTACCGGCAGCAAGCGCCAGTCGGCCCACACGCAGCCAACCCATGCCGACTTGCGGGGTGTTCACTAAACGTTTGCCCTTACCGCCGCGTCCTTCGCTTCGAGCAACTTGCGCAAGGCAACCGTGCGCTCTGGGTTCCTCGGCAGAGTTGTCACGATAGTTCGTGCCAGTTCGCAGAACGGCAACGAGACGGCGGCGAGCTGTTCGGGCAAGTGCGCATAGTGGAAGTAACGCAGGACTGGGTCGAGCGTGACCTCCTCGTCGCTGAACTCGATAGGTTCCGGGTGTACGTCGCTGTTTTCACTCATGTTCTGCTTTCCTGTAGATCTAACCGTTTACCGCAACCTGGGCACCATTCGGTATCCGCACTGCTGCGCGTTCCGCACGTTTGGCACTGAAGCAGCACGGCCCTGCGGACACCGTACTTACTGACCAGGCTGGTGGTGTTGCTGAACGGGCGGCCGAGGATGAACTGGCCCAGCAGCACGTACAGCTTGAACAACCACCATCGACGCTTGATCGGGATGATCTGGGCAATGATGGTTGCGCTCACAGATCAGCGATTCGCAGCTTGATGGACCTGCTTAGATCCCTGCCGTCAGACAGGGCGACCGTGTTCGTCATGGTGTGCACCGTACCGGCCTCTGCATCGGTGTTTGTGAGGCGTACCCCGTTGCAGTTCTGGTGCGTGACATTGTCGTCATCGGTCACGGGTTGAGCGGTCTGCTCGCCGGTCGCCGTCCATCCTGCAGGCACGGTCCATGTGCTGCTGCTGATCGAAGCGCCTTCAAGCGCGGCGTTCCAGCACATCCACACATAATCGTCGTCCGAGGGGTCCCAACGGGCGTCGAACTCGGGGATACCCCGAGAAAGGTGTATCAGGGTCTTGGGCATCAGGTCGGATCAGCGATCTCGATGTCCCAGGCAGGCACGGTAACGGTTCCGCCTGAAGTCAGCGCCTGCGATGTGCAGGTCGTCACATACTGCAGATCGGTAGCGTCATCGAGGCCGACGTGCGTTGCTGTTCCTGTGGCCGTAATCGAGATGCTCGATTGTTGCGCCACGGTCAGCTTACGCCCGCTGGTATCGCCGTCGGCGATCGTGAAGTCGCCGTTACCATCACCGGCCGTCAACGCGACAGAAGCGAGCAGCAAGGCAGCGATTCCGGCGAAGTTCGCAGGCTCACCGGAAAGCACTGTTAGCCGGGTCGATGTTGCGATCTCATCGAGAGCGGCATCGAGAATCTGGTTCGGGGATTGTTTCGCCATTTTGTTGGTTCCCTGTCAGGTTCGGGGTGGGCGAGATCAGGCCGGTTCGTCTGCCGCCTGGGAGTGGCTCGCGTTGTCGGGGCTGACCGAAACCCCCTGGACCTGACGAGGCGGAGCCGGGTCCATGCCCTCGACCTCTGCCCATCCGGCCGCGTGAAAGGTGCGAACATCTTTTTCCGAGACATCCGGATGATTGTCAGAGTCGTAGGTGTTCCCCGACTCGAACGTCTGATAACCGTGTTTGAAGTCCTCTTTGGGAGTGAATTTCATTCGATTAGTGCCTCACTATTGCGAGCCTGTCCGAGGGTGCGACCACGATCAGGCGATCATTTGCCCGCACGATCGCGAGCCGGTTTGTATGGAAGACGGCTCCAGGGAACACCAAGTTATCTACGAGTTGCTGATGAAGCGCATCCGAGACAACAAGGACGCCGTCCTGAATCAGCGTCGGAGAGTCGGTTAAGAGCGCATGCAGTGCATCCTGAATTTCGAGCAAATATCCTTGCGTCAACACCAGACCGCCGTCGGTGGTGTGTCCGTGTAAAGCATCTTGAACGCTTAGGATCACGCTCTGGACCAGCTCGACGTTGTCGGCTGACTGCGCGTGATCAGCACTCTGCACGACAAGAACGTTTGCCTGGATCAGCGCGAGCTGGTCGGCACTCTGGGCATGCAGAGCGTCTGCAACCGACAACACCAGCCCGCCTTGCAGATCGAGATTGTCGACCGTGTGCGCGTGATTCGCATCGTCGATTGCAATCGTGTTCGCCTGGGTCAGTGCGGGAGATCCAGCGGCCTGCCCGTGCAGTGCCGCATCAACGACGAGCGAATGCGCCTGCACCAAACTCGGCGTTTCTGCGAGTTGCGAGTGCAAGGCATCGTTCAACGCCAACGTAACCCCCGAACTGAGATCTACATTGTCTGCTGCCTGCGCGTGAACCGCTTCGGCCACCGCCAAAACGTTCTGCTGAATGAGCGCGACCGCATCGGCGAGCTGGCTATGCTGAGCTTCGGCCACCGCCAGAGTGTTTGCCTGCGTCAAAACGACCGAGCCGGCGGTGTGTCCATGCAGGGCGTCGTTGGCGACTAACGTGCTTTCCTGGGTCAGCACGGGCGAACTCGCGGACTGATCGTGTGCGGCGTCGTTCGCTGACAACGTGTGCGCCTGGGTCAGAGCGACATTATCGGTCGCCTGTGCGTGAGCTGCCTCAGAGATGCTCAGTGTGTTTGCCTGTGTCAGCGCAGGGGCGTCTGCTGTGTGCCCGTGCGCCGCATCGGCAACCGTCAGCGTTACCGTGCCGCCGCCGGCCGTGTAATCGATCTCCAGGTCGGCGAGGAGGGAGCTAGTGTCGGCATCGTAATCGGCGATCGCCGCCTTCCAGTAGGAGTCTGATCCGTCTGGAAACAGCGAGAAGCAGAGGTCATCACCACTCGCCCACCCGGCGAGGTCGACGAGTTCCTGGATGATCGACGTGACCGTGACAGACTTGTAGCCGGTTGAGTTCAAGCCCGCGACGGTCGCGGATGCCGTCGAGTCGGTCCAGCCCCATGACGGCGGGTGATGACTATTACTCAGCGCGTTCTGCCGGTTGGATCCAACGTCAGCGTACACACGCAGGACGGCGTTACTTGGGTGAATGCTCGCGCTTCCGCCCGTCGACGTCCGATAGACCCTTAAGGTTGCGCTATTGATCGTCGCCCCATTCGGAACGGTGACGTTCAGAAATCGAAGCCCACCGACACTAAGGTTCGTGTTCTTTTGAAGGGAGAAGTACTCCCCGGAGGTGTACCCCTCATCGATATTGGGGCTGAAGTTAGAGCTTCCGTAGTAGTTGTACCCGTCGTCGCCGTCTGCCGCGATCGAGGTCGGCCCCCAGATAGCCATCAGGCAACCTCGCGCCAGCTCGGGTTTATAACTGCGGCTGCCGCTCTGGGAATTCCAATCCGATCACAAACGCTGGCAGGGTCACCCATCAAATCCCGAAACTGAATGTCGATGATCTGCTTCACGCTCTTTCGGTCCTCCATCACACCTCGAAGAACCCGGGTCGTCTTCTCGTAACCGGCAGGGAAACCGTCTCGGGTGTATCGCTTCGCGAAGTCCGGGAGCTCCATCTTCTCCGCCGAGTCCCAGATTTCGATCGGGTCGCGGTGCATCCAGATCAGGCGCATTGGCCGGACAGGCACATTCCGAATGTGCGGCGTCGTCAGCTTGATAGCGCAGTCTTCGGGGACCTCGGAGTGCAGAAAGTCAGTATCGGCCGTTTGTGAAGCGGCCAGCTCATACCAGATCGGGTTCCCTTTCGGGTATCGCTTCGACATCCGCTCTTCGCGCTTCCGATTCGCGAACGCTTCGATACCGCCCGCTTCGAGTAGCTGAAGCATTGCGCTGGTGCCGGTGCGAGGGAAACCAGTGACAACATGCAGCACGTCAGACCTGAACTATCTCGATCGTCGCAGCAAAAGCGTCGCAGTTAGTCCTAAAACTCGCGAGTTGGGCGGTCGTGAATTGCAGCGCAACAGGCTGACCGTCGGCGTCCCGCTCCTGGACCAACCACGCGCCTGATGCACCGTCCTTTGGAAAGTTCGTGAATATCCACGTCTGCAACGCCTGCGCGGCGTTGACCATCGCAGTAAACTCGGCTGCGATGTCTCTCGCAGGCTCGCCGAGCTGCCCCCGAGCGAAGTCGACGATACCGGACATTCCCGCAACCGACTGCCACAAGGCAACTGCGTTACCCAGGTTGCGCATGAAGTTAACGACGCGCTCGCGGTTGATCGGCCCGGCGGCCGAGGCGGCCGAGATCTGCACCGTCTGCTCCCTGATCGTATATGCCGCGCCGGTTGCGTCCGTCCACCCCTGCGCAAGGGTTCTGCTTGTACCTGGGAAGGGCATTCAGATGACCTCTAATATCAATACGATGGTGCGCTTGTTCATCGTGTTAGCCGCTAGCCACACTGATGATCAGCGTGATCACCACCGGCTCACCCGGCTCCACGGTATCCGGAAAGGTGACATCAAAGCCGACCTCGTTGGAGAACGCGGACTCGTTGCCGTCGTCATCGTAGGCCGTCATCACCACGTACACCGGCACAACGCCGCCATCTGGGCCAGGGTTCGGAATCGTGACCTCGGTACTCAGCGAGGTGATCGTGTGCTCCTCGATGGTCGAATCGGCGATGTTCAGAGGTGACACGCCCGAATAGTCGCCAGCAACGAACGTGGCATAAACGTTGTAACCAGCCAGATCGGTCAGCGGTGTGCCGTCCACGTTCTGCGTCGGTGCTTGCCATTCAAGGCACATCTGATCGACAGGCAGCGGATCTGGACATTCGGCGAGGGCCGGTACAGAGAACAGCCCCAGAAACAGCGCGAGTAGAATCTTCGGCTTCACATTGATCTCCCTTCGTTGATGGCGTCCTGCCACTCGTCCAACTTCGCCTGGACTTCCTCGATAGTGACGGCCGCGCCGCCCCGATCGACTGCATCGAAACGCGCCTTGATCTCGTCGTTCGTGCCGATGAAGCGGCGAAGCGAGTTGATGACAGAGAAGGCCAGATTGATCGAGTGTGCGATGGCTGCTGCGTTCATTCGGGTTCCCCGTAGCGTTCAACCAGTAAGGCGATGGATCGGAGTGCCGCTTCGGCTACGTCGAGCCTGTTCTGCGCCTCCGAGTAGTTACCGAGCCGGTAGGCGTCGAGTCCCGCTTGCAGCCCGTCGTGCGTCTCCTGCAGAACATCGAGCGCACCCATGTGCTGCTCGGTGGTGATGGCTCCCTGACGGCGGGCGTCGTTCAGAGAGTGGGTAAGGGTTTCCCCGTACTTGGCAGAGGCATAGAGCCCTTCCTCGATGGTCTGGGGCTTCCGCGCCATCGAGTCACACCCAGCAGCGAAGGCCAGGATCAGGATGGCCAGGACGAGCTGGCCCAGGAATGAGCGTTGATTTTTCACTCGGGATGACCTCCGGTGATGTTGCCGATCACTCGGCGGGTAGATAGCGCCTGAAAGTCTTTGAAGAACTGAATCAGCGCACCGCCGACCATCGAGACCCACGCAGCCTGAGTGATCACGCCGAACGTCAGCGTCGCATCGTTCGCGAACAGCGCGACCAGGGCGGTTAGAAAGTTGATCACGGCAGCGATCAGCGCACCGAGTACGGTTTCGAGTTTCACTGGTTTCTCCTGTGAATCGCCCAACAGCCCCGAGCAGGGAGGAAGGGGGAGACGGACCCGGGACTGCCGGGCGAATACTGGTTCAGATGAGTCGCGACAGCGAGCCGTTCAGGACCCGACAACCTCTTCGCTGC
This sequence comes from Candidatus Azotimanducaceae bacterium, assembly GCA_965215995.1. Taxonomy (GTDB): domain Bacteria; phylum Pseudomonadota; class Gammaproteobacteria; order Pseudomonadales; family Azotimanducaceae; genus SZUA-309. Next base: position 46,332 of record OZ244128.1, read on the forward strand.
CATCCCAATTGAACTCACCTACGGGGAAATAATCCTTACACCTGACGCAGAACGTAGAGCCGTAAAATCCCGGATTCGCAGCGTAGGTTTCCGCGATCTTCTGCGGCATTGACGTGAGTGCGCCGCAGGTACTGTGCACATAAGACCTGCGAACAGGCCTGACAAACCCCTTCGCTCGCTCTTCATCCGACAAGATCCAATGATCTGCATGCTGCCCGTCTGCAAGGCGTTCTTCCGTCGGCGCCTGAGCACTGTCCGCTGCGGGCTCACCCTTGCCGGTCAATCTAACTCTGCTCATGGAACAGTTGCTCCTGTGGTGAATCAGCCAGCCCGGAACTTGTAGGCCAGCTCGTTTGCTCGTTTGGGCGTCTGTCGCGCCCAGAGCGAATCTGTCATCTGATCAGACGCTTCGATCCAGTCGGCGTCCGCAATCGCGGATCTGAACTCGATAAAACTGGAAAGCCGGGTGTATCCCATCTGGAAGGCCATCTCGACGATGACCTCCTGGCGAGCGTCCGTCAGCTCGTCGAACATGAACCCGAGCCACCTTCGAGCGTCTTCGATGGCCTGCGCCACGTCTTCCAGCAGCCATGCGGCGTGCTGGTCTCGATCGTGCAGAAGATCGAGCAGCTCCCCGAGCGTTGTCTGGGTGTTGATCAGCGAGATGACCTTCGTGTGCTGGATCAGATGCCCGACCCCGACCGTCCAGTTCCCCAGATGGTCCTTGTAAGGCCCATCCGGATGGCCCTCGTTCTCCCTGATGGATTCGAGCAGCCGGGTCTCGTTCACCTTTAGCTATCGTCTCGCTCGCCGCGATAATCCCCGTTTTCACGGGCGCGTCGTTCAAGCTCCAGCTCCCTGACCAGGGTACTTAGATCGGATTGGATCTCGGGCAGGACTTTGACCTGCTCTTTGATCTCGTCCACGTCTTCCTGCAGCGCCTTCTGACGCTCCTCGATACGGATCACCTGCTCTTTGTCGACTTTGTCGTCGACCTGGGCACGCAGGCTGGCGTAGCTGAAGATCCCCCCCGCCAGAATCAGGATGATCGACCAGATGGTCCCGACGCTGACTGACTTACTAAGGTGCCACGGTTCATCGCGCGGTGGCATGTGGTCCGCGACAGACATAGAGATCCTCTTAGGTTGGTGTTGTTCTGGGAGGTAAGCAGGTACAAAAAACCCGGCGCTCTGGCCGGGTTCTTCGCTCGGGAGCGCCTTGGAGGGGCATCAACCCGAGAGTGGTGCTCAATATGCGATTTTGGCCGACCAGTGTCAACCTGACGATCCCTGCTGTGGCGTGCACAGCGGCATGATCGATAAATCCATGAATCCCGCCTCGATCAACATCAGCGTCCACACCTGTCTTCCGTGTGGTTTCTGAGCAGGTCCGGAACCAATCGTCAGGTTCAGCGCCCTGCATAGTTCCTCAACCAACCGTGAGCCGCTGACGGCGTTGTCCATCCAAGGCACGGCTATCACGTCGAGGTCGCGCTGCATCGATCCGTGAATTGCTATCGCATAGCCGTTGGCGCGAGCCACCGCCTGGATGTCATGGATTCGGTAGCTGAACATGGCGGGGCGTAGATTCGGTGATGCTTTATCCATCCCGCTGCACTCCTGGCTCAATACGTTTCACGTCATCGCACCGCAGACAAATCTGATAGTCTCCACGCCGAAGCCATTTGTGGCCGAGAATCCAGCACATCGGTCTGTTTAACGGGTGGCCCCAGCCCCTGACACCTTTCATCGTCCGTCCTCCAATTCAGTTGGTGAGGCGGCAGCATGGCCGTGGGGCTCTTTCATCCGTAACAGGCAATTCGGGTCATCGCAGTAAGGGGGCCTGAGTGCAACAACCGTATTCATCGCTCGAAGCGTGGCAAGAAACACGATCAGTTTTTCGCGCTCCTCATCGGTTACACGCTGATCTCGGCAAAACTCACTGAAGCTCACTGTCGGCCCTCCCATTCAGTTCGCAGGCGGACCCTAATCCGCATCAGGGTGGTCGCTCATCGGCGCTTGTCCGGCCGGTGTGCCCTCGTCATCGCGTGCTATCCCAAGATCCGCAGTCCAGACAATGTGGGCCATAAAGCTGAGCATCTTCAGCAACTCGTCAGCGCCGTACCTTTCAATGTGGTCTATCAGAACATCTTCGCTGTATCTGAAGTCCACCTCGCCCATGTGGTAGTTCCCACAGTCGTGATCGGTGACAGCCACCAAGCGAATCAGATCTCTTGTTTCAGTACTCATTTCGTCCGTCCTCCAATTCAGTAGTAGCGCTAAGCTGCTTTGGTGTAAGGGTCTCCCGGATGTACTCGTTCACCTGGGGCGTCCGGAAGATGTCGGCTCGCAAGGTGTGCCTCCGGTAAGGCCCTCTCGATAGCTCGGGCTTTGGCTTCAGAACGAGCGCGAGCTGGAGGGCGAAGAACACGGCATCAAGGATGGTTGCGACCTTCGCCTTGCTGACACCCAGAACGCTGGCCATCTTCCGCTGACTGTACCCGGCTGCCCACATCTCGACAGTGTCCGCTGCGGCTGGGTCCACAAGGGACATGCGCAGCATTACCGCATTGATCCACGACAGCAGACTGCCGGGCACGGTTGCAGGCGTCCGAGCTGAGTGCGTGTACTCCATGCTGATCCCTCTGGGCACCTTCGCCTTCGAGGTCTGCCGCGTCTCGGTCCCGCTGGCTGGCTTTGGTCCATGCTCGACCGGCACCGTCTCAACGATCGGCTCGCCCTTGTAGTTCACCGCCGGTTTACCATCCGGGCCGATCACCTGGCGCACGGTCGTCGTGTTCCAGTTCTCTGGGCGGTCTCTCTTCGCAGTTGCGAGTGGGTCAGGGTCGCGCAGCTCGTCGTCCGGTACGTCCTGGGGCACGGCTGCTTGGCGCTGCTTGATAGGCTCATAAATCACGCGGCCATAGTTCAGCCTGGCCTCATACCAGATCCGGACGACCTCTCTCGCGTCTCGGTACAGGTCGGCGCTGGTGGCGTCTTGCTGGAGGGCGGCGTTCAAAACGGGCGGTCTACTTCAGCAATGGTGGTCTGTTCGGCAGCGGCGGCAATCTCAGTAACTGTCACCCGGCAACCACCGCCTTTCCGAATCTCGCCGCGCTCGATACGCAGCTCGTCTATCTGGCCGTCGTCTTCCCAGACCTCTTTGCTGTGCGTGATGGCGTCGAGCAGTCCCTTCAGATAGTTGTCGATGTCGCGGGCGCGGCGGTCGGGTGCGTAGAGCGTTACCTCTACGGCGAGCCTCCCTCTGAGCAGATACCCCGAGTGCTGCCGAAGGATCGACGCGATCGTCGCCGCACGGTAGTCCCTCCCCTTCTCACTGATGATGGTCCGAGGCCGCTTGCCCATGGCGATGTTGCGCCAGTAGCCGTTGACGCTGGGTGGGAATGGCAGATCGAGCTCGATCACCGATCCTTCTCCTCCGGAGCCTTGATCTGCCCAAGCAGCATCGGGCCCGGTGCCATCTCAGCCTTGTCGGCTTTCAGCACATGCTCTGTGTAGCGCATCTCCAGGTCGGCGGTTTTCACGATCTTGTCAGCAAGGTTCGCGACCTGCGCCGCTGCTTTCTCAGTGACAGTGCCTTCGATAACACCTTCAATCGTTTCGAATAGGGTTTGTCTAAGCGTCTGAGTCGTGTGTGCCTTATCGCCCATCTCAGGAATCCTATGATCATCGCCAGTTTGCGGCTTTCGATGGAGTACCAATCTCCCGATCGATACCAGTGAGTAGATGTTCTGAAATCCAAGACCCAGTCGAACGTGGAGTAGCACATCAGACCTCCACATGTGTGCCCCCTGCATGGAACACCGCAGATAAAACACTGGCTCACCGCGCCCTCCGATACTGGTCGTCACAGGCTGTGCTGGATGGGCCGTCGCCGTTGGTCGTCGGGATCGCGAGCTGCTCCTTGCACTCGTTCAGCGTCAATTCCATGAAATCCAGCGACAGATCGAACCCTGACAACGTTTCACGTAGAACCTCTACGGTCTCCATGCAGCGGTCGATGTCTTTGGCCAGATCGGTCATGCAGCGAGCGACTGAATCTGAGCAAGGCGGTTCGTTGCTCTCGCCCGGATCACACCGGCACTGAGCCCGCTGGTCTGCATGACGAATGTTCCCGAGATCCCCCACGTCTGGTGCGGCTCCAGGATCTCTTTTTGGGTCCGCTTGATGGCCTGCTCTCTCAACTGCTGGCCGGCGATGATTACTCTCATGCTGCCCTCCCCTGACTTGCCCAGGCTTCACTGAATTTCTGTCGGAACACGGACCATGCCTTGCGGTGAGCGTCCGGATAGCTGCTCCTCGGCAGAGGGGCGGCGTCGACCACGGCCATGTAGTCGAATGGCCCGGTGTAGCGGTTGGCGCCTTCGCGTGGCGACATGCCGCATAGGCGTCTGGCGAACGCCTGCTCGGCTGCAGCCAGCGCGGTGTCGTAGTCGTCCATCAGGCGGTGTCGTCCACGATCTGACCGATACGAGCTGGTCCCTTGGACTCTACCCGGCGATGGATCGGCGCCACGGTCGTGTCGACGCCAGCCACGTATCGCCGCACGAACTCCTTCTGCACCCAGACAAGCTCGTCCATGGACTTCCTGCCCAGTTGGATCGCGCCACCCAAGTCCTGCACCACCCGAAGTGCGATCGGGTTTTCTATGCGTCGCTCGGCTTCCCGACTGTTGCTCAGCAGAGCGACGATCTTGTCCCACTCCGCGATCGCGAGCTGCTCGAGGTCGGGCTCGGCCGGCGTTATGTACTCGATGATCTCCGCAACCTTCGGAAACCACTTCGAGGTCTTGGCCAGATCGTGGAATGCTTTCTCTACCTCTGCGATCGGGTACTCCTGGAGGAGTTGCCAGTACACGCCGAAGATCTCTGTGTCAGTGATCTCTTTGCCGGTGGCCACGGCCGCGAAGGTCATCGCCTCTACGAGTCGGCGTTCGTTGTCTTCAGCCATTGAGATACCTCTGCGCTGCGCCGACGGTTTTCTGTGTGGAGGTTTCACGTGAAGCCTTCGGGACGTGCTTCGCTCCGTTGTCTGCGGCGAAGGAGTACAGTCTCCGATTCCAGTCTCCCGGCTCGTTGAACTCGATCGATTTGAAGTGCTCGGTTAGTCGTGAGATGTCGATGCCCGGGAAGTCGCTTGTGATTTGCTTCTGTGTGGCAACCGCTGGAATGAAATCGTCAGGCGGGTACACGCGCCCGCGCGCACTACCCCCCAGCACTTCCTTTCCCTTCCCTTCCCTTCCCTTCCCTTCCGCTTGTGCATGCACTTCACGCGTGGGGCACGCGTCATCCACGCGTGGCCGTCGCGTCACAGCCCCCGAATCTAGGGCGTTTTCGAGATCTTCGGGTGTCGGAGCGGGGATCTTGCTCTGCTGTTCACGATTGTTGACAACTTGGTGCTCAGTGAAGGTCCGAACGAGGCCGTAAACACGCGTGCCTGACGCGTACTTCACGAGAAAACCACGCGTGGCCAACGCGTCGAGCACGCGTGAAAAGTCACCTTCCCAGTACGGGAGAACGGCTGCTTTCAACCTGCGAGGTGACCACTCAAAACGACCTTCACGATCGGCCTGGGTCCAGAGTCCGACGAACGATTGGAAGACAGGCAGACCGGTTTCTTCGCCCAGGTCCCAGAGGTCTTCGTCGAGAAATGCTTCCGGCTTGATCGTCCTGATTCGAGCCAACTACTACCCCTCCGCTTTCTGGTGCTTCGTTCGGATCAGCCCGGTGACCATCGTCCCGATTAGTGCACCGACAAACTCGTCTCTCTCCTTCGGGTCTGAAATCACTCGGTACTCATCCCAGAGCAGATCAATGCTCCGTGCCGTAGGCTGAGCTATGATCCGATCGATCTTTCGTTGTTGGATGGGGAAAGACATGCCGCTAACGCACACCAGCTACTGCCCAACGTGCCGGGCTGAAAGAGCACAACATGTCTACGTTGGAAGGCATCGCTTCACAGCGCAGCAGAATGATCGGTTCCTGGATGTAGGATTCTCTCAAGTCTGGAATGCTTACTTCCGCTGTACCGGCTGCGATCATCCACGAGCACTGTTGCTTCAACACAAGTACTCTGACGACATCGAGAGTCTGAACGGAGAAACGGCAAGCATCGCTGGACTTAGAATCAGTTGGGACATTCCGGAAAGGCCTACGTTGTCGATCCCAAGCCACTGTCCGAGCAATATCGCCGCGGCTTACATGGATGCTGCAAAATCGTTCGATGCGGGATTGTTCAACCCTTCCGCGATGGCTTCGCGACGAACTGCCGACCTCACAACTCAACACCTCAAGCCCGGAAAGGACACGTTCTACAAACGAATCGATGCTCTCCATAAAGAAGGAAAACTGACGACGGAGCTGAAAGATTGGGCTCATCTGATTCGGCTTGATGGAAACGAAGCCAATCACGGTGAGGCCGCGACTGAGGAAGAGGCACAAGAGCTACTCGACTTTACGGAGTTGTTCCTCACTTACGTCTACACCCTTCCCGGTCGGATCAAAGACCGACAGAAGACTGTGGTGGAGCCTGAGGCTGGAGAGGTAGCCGTTGCGGGCCACGCACCTGAAGTGAAGAACGAGTAGCTCACGCCGCCCCCTGCTCTGGCTCGATGGCATTGACCTTTCGCTCTTGCTTCAGGTAAGCCAGCCGTTGCTCCAACTCCTCGATCTCATCCGTGTGATTGCACAGGTACTTCTCTACGAGGTAGTAGACCGGCTGCATGTCGCCCTGCGTCTGGAGATAGTCCTCCAGGTTGTCGAGGGTGAATGCCATGGAGTCGTTCGGAGCCTGTGCCAGTTTACGGCTCAGGTGCGAGGGCGAGAGGTCGATGTCCGCGGCGATCTGCTTCTGCAGCTTTCCGAGCTGATGCACCCGTGAGGCGATCAGCTCCCTGCAGGTTCCGTAGACCTCGCTGAGCCCGGCCTCGAAATTCAGGGTGAGCTGCAGTCGGTCGGGCTTACAAGATTTCACTGACTTTCACCCACGGATTTCGGGCAAAAAAGGGGGCGCGCCCTACCCCGGGACGGGACCAACCATGAAGAAAGGGGTGAGGCTCGGTGATCATGCGGCGCTTCCAATTCGCCTAACTTCTTCAAGCGTTATGGATCCGTCGTCGTGTTCGATGACGTACACCTCTCGATTTTTCTTGATCATCTGGTGTACAGCGCCCTGGGTTATGCCAGCTCCGGTCGCTACTGACTGTTGCGTGACACCATCACGCTCCAGGTAATTCTTCAGAGAAGTTCGTTCAGCCATGCTGCGCATTTAATAGCGCCGGTATTACTATGTCAATACCGCCGATATTGGTGCGCTCATTAACGCCACTATTAAATGAGTGCCATGGCCGAGTCGACGAACGAAGACGAGAAGAAGCGTCCGCTAACAGAAGAAGAGAAAGCGGAGTGCGCACGCCTCAAACAGATCTATGAGGCCAAGAAGAAAGACCTCGGACTCACCCAGGACACACTCGGTGACATCCTGGACATCACCCAAGGAGCTGTCGGGCACTACCTAAATGGCAGATCACGCATTGGAGATCTTCTACTCCTCAGGCTGAGCGTCATCATGCAGTTCGACCCCGAGAAGGTGAAACCGGGTTTTTTTGCGCGATTTCCTGAACTTTTACCCGACCGACGCATGCACCCAAAGGACAGGCCCCTAACCGGCGCTCAGTTGCGTGCACAGCACCTAGTAGACCGAATAGCGGCTCTCGGTGATCAAGGTATGGATGGATTGGAATCCATGCTCGATTCTTTGGAGCGTTGACGCTCCAGTCGCTCAAGGTAGATCAGAAAAAGTTCTTGTTTATGCCTGGGTAGCTGCGCGAGCCGATCTACAATCGCTTTCGCACGCTCAGTATCAGAGTGATGACAGCCTGGCATCACGCTTGCCTCCCCCTCTCTCGGGTGTTCTAAGCGCGATCTATCGGCGGGAGTGTCCTAATCCCCGGCGCGCACCGGCAAGGACGAGGAACTATAACATGGTGACTCGATTACTGTATAGATATACAGTTAGTTCCGGCTTCTTTGAGCGTGCGGAACCGTATCCAATTGCGAGGCTCTAGCGAGATCCAACGCTAGAAGATAGCGGCGCTCTTCGTCCTCTTCGCCTGGCGGCCAACCAAGGATGTCAGAATGCCCGTCGTACTCCCCGGGAGTCTCCTCTACATCTAGCGTTTTCTCGCGAACAACGCCAGCGCCGATCCAGGCGAATCCCGCGAACACATCACTGCCTCTCATTGATGCTTCGCCAGCTGCGATTAGTACCTCTCGGCCAGCCGACTCTCTACAGACGCTGGCGCAATACACCCCATCCTTCAGTTTGGCTTGAAACCGAGTCCACTTCGCATGGGCGTGTGCCGCGACTATGTCTCGATCTTCGCGGACAAACGCGCCCACTCGTTCATCATCGGGAATCATGCAGATCGCAGGGCTGCTATCACGTGCTCCGCTAGTCGGTCGCCGTAAACTTCTGCACGGCCACTGGATTTAGTTGGTTTTCCTTCTTTGGTGGGCTTGCCAGACACGCCGTAAAAGTATGTCGGCCCGCCGTCGAACACCAACGTCGCTATACTCTCTGGCGAGTACCAGCTAATCACGCTAAAGCCCTCATGGGTAAACTCGAATTCAATATCTTCAAGCAAAGAAAGCGGGAGAAAAGAAAGAGCCCTCTCCGCTTGTTTTCGTCCGGCAAGATCCACGCTTGACTCAGCGAATTTGCTCTCTTTTCTCAACTTCGACTGTAGTGACTGAACACGAGACATGTGGCGCTGGTCGTTGTTGACTAGCCAAAGTACAGCACTGTTTGAGCCTGGCGTCGATGCCGTAGCATCCCTAGGGGTAGATCTATTTGCGCGAAGGGGGGTTTTTGTGAACTCCGTCCCAGTCGTCCCGCCCGATTTATTGAATGTCGCCGTCATACTGCCCGTTGTCCTTCATCTGCTGTAGCCGCCCCCGAATAATTCCAATCAACTCGTTTGCCCCATTCGGAGTGAGTAACAGTCGAAATTGATCCTCGCGATAGGTTTCGGTTTCGATCCCCATTTCGTCCTCCAGTCTTTCGTAGGTCGCGGAATCACCAGCAGTCTCCTTAAGCCTGTAATGTTCCTGAACCACGCCCGCTACATCGTGGAAAAACAACACCGATACTGCTGAATTCAGATTGGTCGCAACCGCGCCGCTCGACGTGTAAGTACGAAAATCTACCGCTTTCCGGTGCTCAAGAATCATTTCCTTTTTTGGCATCTTTTTAACTGCCGCCTTCTTCTTCGGCGGAGACTTGGCCTTCGCCATATATAGAGCTCCCTGGTTGTGTGTCGTCCTAATAATGATGGTAGCGCGAGGGGTTAACTACGAATAATACCGCCGCTATTGACTCACAAAATAAATACCGGCACTATTACTCGCATGAGCACCCAAAACGCATTCGACTTCGACACCCCGCAGCACGCTCTGAGCCACCGCGGTGGGCCGTCCACTGAGCGTGAAGCGCTTGTCTCACTGAACGTCCCGGAACTCGAGCAGAAGACGCTCCGAGTGATCGCCGTCGCCGGCACCCGTGGTGCGACGCTGAAGGATGTCTGCCGAGCGCTGGGCAAAGAGAAGAACTCCATCTCCGGCCGCCTGACCTGGCTCGAGAACAAGCACCAGATCAAGTGGAACGGCGAGAAGCGCGAGCGGTGCCGGGTGTTTGTGACCTACGAAACCAAGCTCTCCTGTGACTGTGGGGTACCGGCCGAAGACGGCTCGTTCCTCTGCTACGGGTGCGCAAAGGCGCACTACGAATGAGACACCACGTCCACTGCGCCATCACCGACGAGTCCTACCTGAATCTGGATCCGTTCCTCACGGTATCGGTGACTGCCGAGAGCGACTTCGAGGCCCAGGAGAAGGTCATGGCCATGCTGCCCGGTCTGGAGTTCGACGTGATTGAGATTGATACGGAGGAAGACGATGGCTGAAGCAGCCCTCACTGAGGCCCAGTTCGAAGCCCGCTCGAAGGGCATCGGATCATCTGATGCCGCTGCGGCTTGCGGCCTCTCACCTTGGAAAAGCCGCGCCGAACTCTGGGCAGAGAAGACCGGCCGGATCGTGCCCGAGGACATCAGCGATCGCGATGTCATCCACTTCGGCAACGTGCTCGAGGACGTGGTTGCGCAGGAGTTCGTGCGGCGCACCGGGCGCCAGGTCCAACGCTGGACGAAGCCCTACGTGAAGGGATTCATGGTCGCTAACGTCGACCGGTTGATCGTCGGTGAGGATGCGGTGCTGGAATGTAAGACGGCCGACCGGTTCACGGCGCACAAGTGGGACGAGGATGTGCCTATCCACTACCGGATGCAGGTCGCCCACCAACTGGTCGCGGCAGACAAGGCGCACGGCGAGCTGGCCGTGCTGATCGGTGGCAACCAGTTCGCCCACTATCCGATCGAGGCCGACAAAGAGTTACGCGATCTGATCATCGCCCGCGAAGGTGAGTTCTGGTCCTACGTCGAACGTGACACCCCTCCTCCTGTTTCTACTGCTGCTGAAGTCCTGACGATCTACCAGGCGTCGAAAGAGAAGACGATCGAGGCGCCTGCCGAGCTGGTCGAGCTACACCGGGAGTTGATGGCGCTGCGGACCGAGAAGAAAGCCACGGACGCTCGACTCGATGAGATCAAGGACGCGCTCTGTTCCCACATGATCGACGCCGAGATCCTGCTCGGGCCGTACGGTAAGCCGATCGTGACGTGGAAGCAGGCGAAGGGCTCCACGAAGGTCAACTACGAGCAGGCCTACAACATCCTGGCCAGCCAGGTCGACGAAGAATCTGCAGGAGCGGCGCTGAGTGCTGCCACCTACCAAACCAAAGGGAGCCGCCGGTTCCTTCCCAAAGAGGTAAAGCAATGAGCGAAGTAGCAACACTACAGCCGGTCGAGCGATCGGCACTGATGGACATCACCCCACAGAACCTGGAGGAAGCCAAGGAACTGGCGACACTGATGTCCGAATCCCAGTTGGTGCCGAAAGACTACATCAAGAGTCCGCACAACATTCTGGTGGCAATGATGATGGGCTCCGAGGTCGGACTGAAGCCGATGCAGGCCCTGCAGAACATCGCAGTGATCAACGGCCGTCCCTCGGTCTGGGGCGATGCGGCTCTAGCCATCGTCCGCTCCCACCCTCTGTGCGAGTACGTGAGCGAGCAGGTCGACGGCCAGGGTGACGGGATGATCGCCACCTGCGAAGTGAAGCGCCGCGGCCAACCACCCACAGTGCAGACCTTCTCTGTACAGGACGCCATAGCCGCTGGTCTCTGGGGCAAGCAGGGACCATGGAAGCAGTACCCGCGCCGCATGCTGCAGATGCGAGCCCGGGGCTTCGCGATTCGAGATGCATTCCCTGATGCGCTTCGAGGCATGTACATCGCCGAGGAAGCGGCCGACATCCCAGAACGAGAAGTGGCCGGTGAGCACACCTTCCAGTCTGAGCAGCAGCCGGTCGCCGCCGAAGATCAACTGAAAGCCGCCTTGCGAGGCGACTCCTCTACGCAGGGTTCGACCGACGCAGAGGCTACCGAGCCGGTGGAGGCTGAGACGGCAGATAGCCCTCCTGTCGAAGAAGCCGGCTCGGGTGTTTTCACCGAGTTGATGGAGGAACTGATCGCGGCTGGTAGCAAGGACGAGGTCCGAGCCGTGATGGCCAAGCAGCGAGAGGCCGAACTCACCCAGGAGGAGCGCGCCTACCTCGCGGAGCAGTCCAACAACAAGATCGAGGAGATGAAGAATTGAGCGGTTTCGAACACGACAAACTGGTGGTCCTACTGCAGAACATCAACCTCCGCACGGAGAAGCATGGCGAGGAAGACCAACTCGCCATCGATGTGCGGATATGGGTGGCGCCCGGTGAAGGCGGAGACCAGTGGGATGCCATCCTGGCCGATCTGATCGGCGCCGGGAATCTGGATCCGGCTGACTGGGTGTCTGAGCAGAGCAACGTACTCGATGCCCTACCCTTCGCCCGCCACTGGGAGGAGCACGTCTGCAACTTCTGGGTCGGCACTGAAAAGCTCGCCGGACTCACTCACGCGAAGCTCAACAAGTTCCGCATGGAGTTTGCCACGGACAAGCACGACGACCGGATCGTGTTCCGAGTTCAGGCAGAGGCGGACGGTGCCACGGTCGGATCACTCTCCGAGTACATCGGTCAGAAGATCCGGCTGGAGACCGTACAGCCGCAGGGTGAGTTGGATCTGGAGGGTCAGGAGGAAGCGGCGTGATTCGCATCGATCGCTGCCGCTCCTGCGACGCCTCTGTCGTCTGGATGATCACCAACACTGGCAAGAACATGCCGGTGGATGCCGACTCCGTCGACGAGGCCGAGTTGGAGTTCGATGGCATGAAACCAAAGTTCGATCACCAGGCTGGACACGTTTCGCACTTCGCAACCTGCCCGCAGGCCAACCAGCACCGGAGGTCAGCATGAAACGCACCTGGGGCTCAAACCCTCGCACCCTATTCCCACCCCGCTACACCCTAACGGCGTTGCTCCTGGTGGCGTGTGTGGCGTTCATCTTGGGAGTGGTGGTGATGCAGAAGATGGGAGCAACGATATGAGTAAAACACAGTTGATCGCGACCACACCGCAGGAGCTGGCGGTGTCTCAAAGGCAGCTGGTCAGCCTGTTTCAGGAGAAGAAAAAGACATCCGAAGCAGAGACCTACGAGTTGGCTACGGCAGTTGCCGAGGCGAAGAATGCCGGACTGAGAGCACCTCACCTACAGACCCAGCTACGCAAGGCAAAGAAGCAGACCGAGTACTACGAAAAGCTGTCACGTGCCGTGGCATCGGGTTATTACGTTGTGCCGAACATGCCGATAGAGGTCTTTGCGGTTCGGCGCGATGGAGACGGAGTCAGGTCGAGCACCTCAAGACGGTCATGGGAGACCTTTGAGCAACTGGAAGGCCAACTTCCGGCAGAGGTTGGTGACTACTGGAATCCGGTCCCGGTTAAGAACTCCTACTTTGAACGGGAAGGGAAGCCCGGGGAGGAGAAGAGCGTCAAGTACTACTACCCCGTGGCGCTAACTGACGACATTCGATTGCCCGGGAGAGTGGACGACGTCCGGCTTATCCCGCCTATCAAGGCCGCACTCTCGCTCAAGACGTTCGATGACATCGGCATTGCCCCGCAGACGGTTGGTGATCCCATGCTGATCGGTCGGATTAGACGTCCTGGTCGTCGGCCGGACAACGGCCAGTGGGCAAGCAGCGACTACGTGTGCTTTCTCATCGCCTGGTTCGTGGATCCTGAGAGGGACTTCTGAGATGAGCTACCTGGAATGTGGCTTCGACAAGCTGAGCGACCTGAACGACAGACGAGCTGGTGAGCAGTACCACGAGGTCGCAGCCTGGTCGCCGATGCAGTGGGGCTGTGCGATGGCCGGTGAAGCGGGCGAGCTGTGCAACGTGCTGAAGAAACTGGAGCGCGGTCGCCCCGAGGATCTGGAGAGCTTTCACGAGCTATTTCTCCAGGCAGGAGAGGAAACAGCCGACATCATCATCTATCTGGATCTGACGCTGAAGAGACTGAATCAGATGATGGAGGAAATGTACCCAGGATCGCAGACACACGCGCTCTACCTTCGCGACTGTGTGCGGGACAAGTTCAACAAAACTAGCGAGAAGATCGGCTCAGAGGTGTTCTGGTGAAACGCTCACCCGACAGCCTCGCCGGCTACGCCCTCACACTTCTGCTCCTCACCGCTGTGGTGGTGACGGCGTTTAACTTGCTGGTGACCCCACAATGAACCTCTGTCTTACCAAGGCTGAGCTGATCAACCTGACGGACTACAAGCACCGCCGGAAGCAAATGAAGGTGCTGACCGACATGGACATACCTTTTCGGGTAACACCGGCGGGCGAGATCAAGGTCATCCGCTCTAATGTAGACTCGACCGCGGGAAGGACGCCGGAGCAGCCCGACTATGGGGCAATCTAAGAAACTGCCGCCTCGCTGGCGGTTCAGGCACAACGCCTACTACTACCGCCCTCACCCGGATCAGCGCCATCTCTGGGACGGTAAACACGATTTCCGACTAGGTAAGACCGAGGGTGAAGCCTGGCGCACCTGGTATGAGCGACTCGGCCAGGATGCCCACGGCGAAGTGGGCACCATGAACAACCTGTTCGATGAGTGGTGGAAGGGCTACGTCGTGCAGTATCTCAAGCCGGCAACCCAGGAGTCATATGAGCAGCATCTGAAACCGCTACGACGGGTGTTCGGCCACCTGCGCCCACACACCATCAAGCCTTTCCATGCCTTGCGGTACCGGAAAGAGCGAATCCAGCAAGGGAAGAAGGTCTCAGGAAACAGAGAGGTATCCGTACTGAGTTCGGCATTGACCTACGGGGTCGAAATCGGGGTGATTGAATACAACCCGCTTCGGGGCCAGCTTCCGCGCAAAGGCATCGCCAAGGAAAAGAAGCGTGACCGTGTGCCGTCCTCTGATGAGATCGCGGCATTCCTCGCTGTGGAAGGCCAGCCGAAAGTGCTGCGTGGCTACGTGGCTCTGAAGCGCATCACCGGCCTGCGCATGAGCCAGCTGCTCAGCATCGATCTAGGTGAACAGTTCAGGGATGGAGAACTGCTGATCGACGGTTCAGATCGGGGTGGGAAGGGAGGAAAGGACACGGACTATCACGGAGATGCGCTCGAGGCCGTCATTGAGTTCATCCTCTATGACCGGTACGGCACCACCGGGCTGAAGGTCGGCCCGCTCTTCACGACCAGGAGAGGCTTCGCCTACACCCGATCCGGCTTTAATTCGATCTGGCGCCGCGCGATGGACCGCTACGTGAAGGCTGGCGGCGCGAAGTTTAACGAGCATGACATCCGGGCGTTGGCAGCGGACGAAGCCAACACGCTCGAGCACGCTCAATTCTTGCTCGGCCACAAGGACCCAAAGACGACGACGATCTATCGTGGCAGGGGTCGGAGAAAGGTCGAGGTGCTGTCCCACGACCCCCAGAAAACACCGGAAAATCGATGAGATCTGTGGGCGGAAACATCAGCTTCATGGCGCAGAAACAAAGGCCTGACAGGCAGATTGAATGGCTAACTGGGGGTCAAGTGGTCGCAGGTTCAAATCCTGCCGTCCCGACCAAACACCGCATTTTCAGGAGCTTTCAAGCCTTCCCCCGTTGACCGACCTGTTGCATTGTCTCACAGATGGCGATCTGTCTCACGATTGAAAGCCGAAATTGCCGACGGCACGACAATGCGGCAGTATCGTGAATGCCACAATCCATTATCTGGCCGAGTTCTCCCAGAGTGACCCGCTGGAGGAAGGAAAGACTCGATGAGCGACGAATCAGGCGAACTGTTTAGAAGCGCGTTGGAAGCTGCGGCAGCAATCCCCAGAGTCACTAACCTCTGGTACAACAACAAAACCGTCTACTTGGATGGTTATGAGTTCGTCGAGTGTCGGTTCGACGCTTGCAATCTACATGTCGATAACGCCGCGGCAATCCACTTGGATCGCTGTCATATCAACAAAGATTGCCACTTCATATACGGCAACAGTTCACTGTCAGCGATCAGACTCTTCAACAAAGACAATGAATGGTATTACGAAAACAATCATCTTCACTGGGTTCCTGACCGGGACAGTCAAGGTCGTTTTTCGCTCAACAAGCACCCGTGGAACCCGTTTCTGCCGCTAATCTTGCAGAAGAGAGATGAATAGCACAAAGGCGCGCGTTCGAGCTTCATTCAAACCAACACGAAGCGCCGTATTCAGCCTAGGTTCGTTGGCGCTCTGTACCGCACTATTCACATATGGAGTATTTCTCCTTTCCGAAAACAGCCTGATCGCTGGTTTCGTCGCGATAACACCGAGCACTATCGGAGGTTGGCTCAGTTATAAACTGGCCCTCATGTCACAGAAGGACCAGGACCTGGACTCCGCTCATCCACTTACTTTAACGGCGTCGCCAAGCGGCGAATTCCAGTTGCAGGCGGATCCAAGAACTCCAACGGAAGTGCTGCTCGAAGGGTTTGAGGCCGCTATCCGGATTATTCGGGCAAGGAAGCCTCTTCCAGAAGCTGACGGCACCGTCTCTCCGGAAGGGGATCCAGAGCTAGACGGGAAGCCTGAAGCTGACGCAATTGTCGAGATGATTAACGAACAGGTATCTGCGGCACTTGAGAAGTTCGAAACCGTCGTGAGCGCTGCCCAACCAAAAGAGGAAGAAGTTCAGCAACTGCGTGATGTTCCCCCGCCATCCGATCTACCACCGACCGCGCAAGAACCGAAGACTTAGATAAGAGCGCCAGTCTCCCATCAGCGCTTCGCCTCATCCGCGTATTTTTTGAAGTTGATCGAACCCCAGCTTTCCTTCGCAAGGTGATGCCCTCGATCTCCTACTCCTACGTGCACGACCTTCGTGTTCTTAGTGTCGAGAAAATTTACCACCGGGACGAAGTCGGCATCGGACGATACCAATACCCCCACATCGTAAGTACCTTCCCAGGCCAAGCGAATCATGTCGGTGGCAATACGCGTGTCGACACCTTTCTCATGGGTCCCTCGCATGTCTGAACCGCAGGACGCACAAGTAGGAACCTCCTCGTAGCAGGTCGGACACTTCGGATAGGACATGACTCGACGCCGCTCCACCATATCTACGCTGGTTCCAGGGAATCTATCGAGCACATTCACTGCCCAGTTCTTCAGCTTTCGGTCGGTATCTTTGCCAATACCATGCGATAGATATACAGCCATACCGGCGAAAGTCGATTTTTGTCCGGGACTCACGAGTTCTGAGGCATGCCGGATCAGGACGTGCGGCAACTCCTTCCAATCCAGACGGTAGCCTGGAAGCAGTTCCCGGAGCGACAACTCGAAGTTCCAGTAGTCTACGAAAACCCGGTAGCGTAACGTGCTGTGTTGTTCGTCCATCTGAAGATGCCCTTTTCTGCTGACCCAAAAAGAATACGGGGGTGCGTGCGCACCCCCGGGGTCAGAATAGTCACCGATATAACCGACGCTTCATCTATGTCGGGAACTCGGTGACGGGCTTGAATGGCGCGAACTATAGACGGCAAAGATAATTTGCGCAATATCCGCAGTGTAAGTACTTCCCCCAAACCGCGACCCCTGTCACATCCAGGAATATGGGGACAAATCCTGCCGATTTCAATAATGACCCGATGCCTCACCTCATCAGTAGTTATTGACAACTAGGCCGTATCGGCCTAATATAGTAATCAATGGTCGGGCACTTCGCCAAGGCCGAAGACCGGAGAAATACCGATGAACGATGACCAGATCATCACCCAAGCCCTCACCATCCTCCAATCCCGACTGGCCGATCGCGACACCACTGTCGGTAGCGCCAGCGATGCTCGAGCGTTTCTTACACTGAAGCTCGCAGAGTCAGAGCGGGAAGTATTCGCAGTCCTGCTGCTCGACGCTCGCAACCAACTAATCGAGTACCGGGAGCTTTTCCTCGGCTCGATCGCCAGCGCAGCTGGTCACCCTCGTGAAGTCGTCAAGGCTGCTCTGGACGCGAACGCCGCCGCCATGATTGTGGCCCACAACCACCCGAGCCGTGTTGCTGAGCCAAGCCAGGCGGACATCCGCCTGACGGAGACCTTGGCGGACATTCTCAGTGTGGTCGAAGTGGAGCTGCTCGATCACTTCGTGATCGGCGGAATCCGAGCGATCAGCATGAAGGAACGGGGCCTCTTCTGAGGCCCCATGGGGTAAGTGATGACGAAATATGACTCAAAGAAGAGCGGATGGCCTACGCCATCGGCTGAATGAAAGGAGACCATAATGTCCGAAGAAAGAGCACGATATCGCGTTGACCACGAGGTGGGAGCAGAACTCGAGCTCCGGCCCGAGACGCTGCTGGAATACGGCGATCCCGCATACGCAAACCCAACACCAGATGAGATTCGTCAGGTCCTCAAGGCCGGTGATCTGACAGGCTCGCGTGCAGGCACGCTGGTTGGTGTGAACGGCAGGACGATCAGGAAGTGGACCGGTGGAGAGCAGAAGATCTCCTACTCCGCCTGGAGAATGCTACTCCAGCGGGTCGGCCTCGCTCCTAGCGCGGAACAGTCAGCACTCTTGAACGAGAAGGACGTCCGGAAAGAGCTAATGCGGGCATTTGGCCAGCGACTTCGAAAGGCTCGACAGGAGGCGGGGTACCAGGAAGCAGCCGAACTCGCGGACGAACTCATGGTTGAACCACCAAGGTACCGCAGGTATGAACGTGGAGAAACCGTACCACCAATAGATGTGCTTTTGCAGATCAGGAGACTGACCAGCACATCGCTGGATTGGCTGTACACAGGAGAATAGAGCCCGCCATTCGGCGGGCTCAGTGTCTAGTAGTTGTCCACTACAGAGGTTCGTCGCAACAGGCCAACGCTGTTGTGACGAGTGATTTGCTTATGTTTTCGTTCGAAGCTGGACCGCCACTAAACTGCCCGAGAGAGTTATTCGTGTAGGTATAGCCACACCTGCTCGGGAAAATGGTCCTTATGTACCAGCCGGTGTTGACGCTACCTGAGCCTGAATCCGAAGTTTGGCCAGAGGACTTAATGATCGAGCCTTCCTTACAGTTCACCGTAAGTGTGACGTTGCTGTGCTCGTTGGATTCAGCCTTGCTTTGGCACTCAATCTTGTTCGGTAGATCGTTGATGCCTCTGTGCACGTAAGCGGCTGCATAGACGCTCTGAGCAGCTAACAGTGATCCCAAAACCAGTGCGATAGCTAACAGCTTTGCTTTCATGTTCTTCTCCTCAAAGTCCTTTTACCGAGCAATAGGAAGACAGATACGCATCCGCCTCCAGTCCGCTTTCGGCCACGGTTTTGTCATAGTCATAAAACATGATGACCGTCTCTTCGTTGGCTTTGTTCAGCCATTTGTCGAGTTCCGCCCCCTCGGTCGGAGAGAGTCGAGCTTTCATCCGGATGTAGTGATCCTCATAGGTGAGCTTCACTAAGTCATTGGCTGCAGACATCGCCCGAATCGCCGCATCACCTGCAGGCCTCGCAGCGCCACAGGCCACTTGCGCATATACCTCGTTCTCGTCCTGGAGGATTGCTTGACCGTCAGCGAGAAGGCTGTCCGTCAAGGCATCCGCAGCCTCTTCATCCAGTGAGCTGAATGAACTCCCGAAGTGCCTCCACAACTCCTCAGGCTCGCGCTCCCATGTTGTTGCCAAACTTCTCACCTGTATGCCGTACTGAACTCCTAGGGGGGCTGGTGTGTTTTCGTCGTAGAGGTACTTGAACCGCGAGTTGTCGGTTGTCTCCAACTCTTCGGCTAAGAGATGAGGAGCAAAAATCACTCCCAGTGCTAGTAGCACTAAACTCAGTTTCATATTTGGGTTCTCCCTTCGTGTGTATTGATCGCGTCCTACGATCTAACACCATCATATGCACGGGTTCGATCGAATCACCACGATGAATCCACAGAAGAGAAGATCAACTTAGCTAATAGTCACGAGATCGTGACCGTACCCCCGTAATTCGAGCCATGCGAGATGTGGGATTTCCTAGTATTTTGGATTGCAGGAGATCCCGATATGAAGCGAAAGCGCTATTCCGAAGAGAAGATTATTTCGATCTTGAAAGAGCACGAGGCAGGGGCATCTGTCCCGGATCTGGCCCGTCGATACGGCATCGCAGAGAACACGATCTATCGCTGGAAGTCGAAGTATGGCGGTATGGAAGTCTCGGAAGCCAAGCGTCTCAGAGAACTGGAGAGTGAGAACGCGAAGCTGAAGCGGCTGCTGGCAGAGGCAGAGCTCGACAAGGCCGCGATGAAGGAAGTGATCGAGGGAAAGTGGTGACGGCCAGCCAGCGGCGACAGGCGGTCGATCACCTGAAGAGTCGCCAGGTGAGTGAACGTCGAGCTTGCCGGATAGTTGGCTTCAGTCGGTCAGCCATGTGGCGGAAGCTGGAAGGCCGGAACGATCACGAACTCAGATCGCGGTTGAAGGCATTGGCTGAGCAGTATCCCCGATACGGGTATCCGACGTTACACGACATGCTCAAAGCACAGGGGCATGTCATCAACCCCAAGCGCACCTACAGGATCTATCGCGAGGAAGGCCTCCAGGTGCGCACGAAGCAACGTAAGAAGCTGACACGGCCTCGGATCCCGATGGCAATTCCAGATGCAGTGAACCAGCGTTGGTCAATGGACTTTGTTTCAGATCAGCTCGCACCTGGACGACGATT
This sequence comes from Candidatus Azotimanducaceae bacterium, assembly GCA_965215995.1. Lineage (GTDB taxonomy): Bacteria > Pseudomonadota > Gammaproteobacteria > Pseudomonadales > Azotimanducaceae > SZUA-309. The sequence goes on from OZ244128.1 coordinate 66,596, forward strand.
TCGAGTATTGAACATTGTCGATGACTTCAGCCGCGAGAGCGTTGCCCAGATCGTCGATTTCTCGATTTCTGGTGCGCGTGTTGCTCGTGAGCTGGACCGGCTCGGTCGCCCGCTTCCTGAGGCGATCGTCTGTGACAATGGGCCGGAGTTCACCAGCAAGGCAATGTTCTTCTGGTCGAAGCGAACGGGCGTGAAGTTGCAGTTCATCCAACCAGGCAAACCCACTCAGAACGCTTTCGTTGAGAGCTTCAATGGGAAGTTCAGAGAGTACTGCTTGGATCTGAACTGGTTCGCGAGCCTGGAAGATGCTCGATCTACGATCGAGCATTGGAGACAGCACTACAACCATGTGCGACCACATCGGTCACTCGGTAAGAAGCCACCCGCAGTGTTTGCTAGAGAAGCGTCTTGATATGCTCACGTTCCCACATCCGACGTGGCTCTAATCAAGGGGTACGGTCAGGGTCAGGCACGCTACCGACCCATGACCCTCTCCAACGACGAGTTCATCCGCCGCTTCCTGATCCACATCCTGCCAGCCGGCTTCCATCGAATCCGCCACTACGGACTCTTCGCCAGCCATCTGCGACGCGCCAACCTGGCTCAGATACGCCAATACCTCAACCAGCCACCCGACGACAACGACAGTGCTGAGATCTCTGCTGATCGGGATCAGGCCTGTCCGTTCGTCTGCCGAACCTGCGGCGAGCCGATGAAGATCGTCGAGATCCTCAGTCCGACAACCCGGGCACCACCGTCATGACCAGCTTCCCCTCATCACCTCTAAACCATCGGCAGCAGCGCCGTTGCCGGGTCAGTCTGTGCGTCGGTCTGAAAACGGTCGCTCTACTGCGATCATCAACGGCATCCGAGCACTCATCTGCTCCCCGTCACCCCTCTGCAACCCCTCATTCGGCGTTACTACCGGGTCTGCCAACACCCCAGCGTCATCCAATATCCCCATAGCTGGATCCGCGGTTTCCTCCCCTGAGGCTTATCCGAAGCCTGCACCACCAACATCGCATCGGCCAACGTCAATCTGGCCGCAGGCTTCCGATAACCCTAAGCAATAGGCGTCATTCGCTCCGCTTGGCAAGCGTCAGCGCGCCCGCAATAAATTCGGTTTTTGCTCGCGTGTAGGCGACCCGGTCTCCGTGGTGATGCTTCGCGAGTCTTGTTTCAGATCCCCATATTCACTTGCGATATTCGGATGTTCGAGTAGGTAGTCGCGAAAGACCAACTTAGCCCGATGGTGAGCGTGTTCAGGTGAGTCGTCCACCATATGAATGTGATGGGTTCGCTTTCCCGCGGCATCCCGCTTGATGAACCAGAGGTACGTTGGGTCGCCATCCTCATCGCGCGTCGGGCGCTCGAAGAAGTCATAACCCTGTGATTCCAACATCGGCGCGAGTTCATCGCGCGCGCGCTTCAAGTCTTTCACTTCGACCAGCACGTCAATGATGGGCTTCGCGGGAAGGCCAGGAATTGAGGTGCTGCCAACGTGGTCGCTACGCCTGATCAGACCTGGCGGGGCGCAGCGTTTCAGATGTCGGGACTCTTCTTCATATGCTGCAAGCCAGTCGGGATCGTATTCGACCAGGTCGACTTCTTCCTTAATCACCCGAGTAACTTTTTCTTCCAGCGATTCCAATAACGCCCTCCGCCAATCTCGCCATTATACGTTAGCGATTCGAAGCGGCTGAAGTGGGTCGACAACGGCGGTAGCGTCCACGAAGCGCTACGTCCGCTTACCCAAATGTTTGGTGACGATCACACAAACGCGCTCGATCCTCCAGAGCAATCCCTCAGAAAGCAATTCGCTACGCGTGCTGTCGGCCAAGGCCGGTCGCTGACTCTCAATAGACCTTGATGCCACGAATCGACTCACCGCCCCCACCAGGTTCCACGAGGTCCACGTGGGTAACGATGCTGTCTTCGTTGCGCAGGAAGACCATCTCTCCGTCCAACGCTTCGACGAAAAGTCGGTCAGGACCCAATTCGTTCACCGGGATTTCCACCCCTAGGCCGGAGCCCTTAAAAAAGAGAGCGCCATCCCTTTCACTGATCACGATCACATCAAGCGGCCCATCTGTAAACTCGTACCTCCCAAGGTAATCGTCGTCAGTCACCTCGGGCATAAGCTCGTCATGGACGAGAGCGGACCATCCCATCAGGTAGTGAGCGATCTCGCTGGGATCCGAATCGAACGCATTCATCAACACAACTGCTGCCTCGGATTCGCTAGCGTTGGCCACGAAATAGGCGCGATATGACGCGCCATATTCGGGGGCGAGTATCGCCCCGCCGTGGTCGATGGTTCGATTGGGCCACGCGTCCGCGTATTGATCGAACAGACCTCCCGGATCGCTCTCGCGTGACTCGAGTAGTGATCGGGCGAAAGCGGTCAGATCAGCGACGCTCGAGTAAAGGGCTCCATTGCCTGCATCCACATCGGTCCGTTCGACGTTGAATGGCTTTCCGATCAAATTCTGACGTTGAGAATCGTTCAGCCAAACTGCAGATTCGCGCATGCCCGCAGGTCGCATCACGCGTGACCGAATCATGCTTTCGTAATCCACCCCGTTCACGCGCGCCAACACCCATCCGAGAAGCCCGTAGCCGACATTCGAATACAGATGCCTTTCGCCGGGAGCCCACTTCAGCCGGACGGAGGCTAGGTACTCGGTGAACTGGTCATCGCCGCCGGCCGGATGATCGGCATCGGAAAGGTCGCTTTCCCAACTCCTCGGTAAGCCGGAGGTGTGCTGAGCCAGGTGCGAGAAGTAGATCGGCTGACCCTCAAACTCAGGAATTGTGACGTCATCCAGGTACTGGCTAACCGGTGCGTTGTACTCGACCAGGTCGCGCCGGATAGCGTCCGTGAGGGCGATTCCGGTAAAGACCTTCGTGATCGATCCAATGGCAAAAAGGGAATTCTGATTGCAGTCTGGACGACCAGCAAAGTGAGTTCGAGTTTCCTCGTGTTTCACCCATGCAATGGCAATGCATACATCGCTGCCCAACGCAGCGGCACGTGCCTTGCTATGCGTTTCAACAGCTCGCCATCGGTCGTCGTCGGAGGCACAACCAATCAGAGATAGCACCGTCAGGAGCTGCAGGACGTTTCGCAATTTCAACCTCGGCACAAGAGAGCAGGCACGATTCTATCCGCTGATCGTGGCGCCGCGAACTTCCGTTCCGGGTCGGAGCCGGAAGTTTCGCTGCACCCGCACAAAATGGCGGCTTTCGGAAACCTGACATTCTCAGGCCGCAGCAAGCTTCGGCCAATTGAAGACAAATTGGTTCGGAGCCCTTGTTGTGCTTTCGCTCTCTACCTATCGAGATCATCTTCTAGGTTCTTCGTCAGGACTTGGGTACCTGCATATTAGGGAAGATCCCTATTTCTCAGCTGTGCAACGACTTTATAGTCAGTGCTGAAAAGATCACGAACAGGGGTCATCGTGAAGATTGTGCTGCTGGTATCGTTAATAGTCCTGTACATCCCTGCCCACGCGGTTCGGATTGTCTATGAAGGCAACGTCAACCCGGCTGCTCGAGGCGAATGGGAAGTCACCACCATCACCGGTACGTTTGAACAGGAGCAATCCACTCTACTCAACCAGGTCTGGTTTGGCAGCGTTCTGGCTCTAGAGTTCGCCGAACTTGTCGGGGAGCAGCTTGGTTTTCCGAATCCGGGCGGTTTCAATCCTGCCGGCAATGCTGGTCCGATCTTCGCCTGGAGCTATGGCGAGGGTGTTGGCGGGCGGGCGGTGTTCGAGAATGATCCTTCGGTTGCTGTGAACATCGGCGTCTCGGCCAATCAACCTTGGACCTGGGCAGTCGCAAGGCGGGTTCTGGGTCCCGAACCCGAAACCCCGAGTCACGTTCCTTCAGTCTGGACCGGCAAGCCAATACCGGAACAGCTGCCTCACTCTCCGCATACCTTCCCCGTAGGTGTCAGTAAAATCGTAACAGCCTTGTGGTTCAACGATTCGATCGATGAGGCAACGCTTACTGTTGATGATCGCTTTAACCAGACTTCCAGCCCACGTCTCCACTGCGCTGCAGCCGGGCTGGAGGGGCCGCAAGTCTGGCAGGATTCCGGTACTTTCACTCAAACACCCCGCGGGAAGCAGTGGCGCTTTGGACGTGATGAACTTCTAGACAACGGTTCGCTGGAGCTGTGTGGTCTCGCCATCAACACAATCGCGAGCCTGCGCGCCGCAGCACAGCAGAGGCTGATCTATCTAGAATACGATCGTGATGGTGCTCGTCACAGGGCACAGCTATGGGCGAAGGAGTTGCTGCCATTGGAAGTCGAAGTTTTCCCCTCTCTAGATCAAACGGTAGATCCGCAAATCCCAGACTCTTCAAAGAACAAGACGAGGGTTCTGTTCAAGGCAACTGAAACGAGGTCGACGCTCAACGAGATCCACTACATGTTCGCCGATAGATTGATCTATTCTCAAGTGGAGCGTCTAGAGCTCTTCTGTGCAGCAGCGGGGCAGGCAGGGGTTCCCATCGCCGAGCTTACCGCACGATCAAGTGAAAGCTATACAGCACTACGGCAGTCCGATCTGCGCCCAGCGAGTGCTGACGGACCCTGTGGAGTGGAGGTGAATAACATAGCTTCTCTGGTAGAGGCCTGGTTACAGGGCAGGCTCTATGTGCATGTCCAGAAAACTAGCGGGAAAGTACTGAGAGGTCAGGTTCCTCACCCTTAAGGGTATTGGGTTGGCTGATTCGGGTCGAAGATTGCCGGATTGTTGCATCCGCACAAAATAGCCGGTTTGGGAAAGCCGACATTCACCTAATGTGACTGAGCTCAGCCAAGAGCGGAAACCATCTGTCAATGCCAGGCTGGATCGTGGCTTTGCTGATACGCTGGTCGAGCTTTAATCCGCCGTACATAGGCCGCCACTTTGGGGCTCGGAGATGACAGCCAGCCGAGCTGAACGGCGAAGTCTAACGTCCCACCAAACACGATATCTGCGGCTGTGAATTGATCGCCTAAAGCCCAATCAGTTTCGGGCGTCATCGATTCTATTGTGGCCAAGCAACGCTCCCAGTCGCCAAAACCGACTGAGTTTGCAGGGTAGTCTGATATCTCCAGCAGATTGAAAGTAAACATGGGTTCCAAGGTTGTGCCGGGAACGAACAGATACCGGTAGTACTTGCCTCGCTGATCCGAGTCCGGCGAGGGTGCAAGACCTTTCTCAATGAATTTATCCGCTAGATAGGCGCAGATTGCAGCGACTTCAGTAACAACGATATCCCCATCGACCAGAACAGGAACTTTTCCCATTGGATTGATCGCTCGGTACTCAGCGGTGCCTGTTTCGCCAGCCTCAATATCGACGATGATCTGCTCGTGTTCAGCGTTCAGTTCGGTCAGCATCCAATGCGTGGTTACCGCGCGGCTCATATGATTAAAGTAGTGTTTCATGTCGACTCCATCGATCAGCAGGTACGCGAACTATAATGGAATCCTCCTGACAACCTGCTGGCAGTAGGCGCTCCTGACACAACGGTGTCAGCAGAACGCGAACTATGAAGGTGCTATTTTGGCCATCACCCAGCCATTCCCGGTGAAACCGGATCCGCTCCACCCTGGGCAACCCTGGCAGCCATCGATCTGAAGACCGGCGACAAGCTCCGGCAGAAACCCTTCGTCAACCTGGAGGAAATGGCACCCTGGCCGATCTCGAAACTCATGTGGGGGATCGAGATGGGCGGGCCAATGGTCACCCGCTCCGGCCTCGTCTTCATCGGCGCGGGTAGTGATCGTTACCTGCGCGCCTTCGACATCGAAACCGGAGAGGAACTCTGGCGTGACAAGCTACCCACCACGGCAAGTGCCGTCCCGATGAGCTACACCTCTGGTGGCCGGCAGTTCGTGCTCGTTGCCGCAGGCGGACACTGGACCAGCAACTCACCCGCTGCTGACCATCTGATCGCGTACGCACTGGAAGAATGAGACGAACAGAAGGTCCTTTCCGAGCGGTGTGGCCATCGGGAGTCGATGCCTGCCTTGTCAGGCGTCAGCCTTGTTGCCCAACGTTGTCCAGCGCGAGTTCGCGAGGGACATCACCGATCGGCTCCAACAGTCGGTGATGATTGAACCAGTTCACCCAGGTCAGTGTGGCGTACTCAACTTCGTCCAGGTTGCGCCACGGGCCACGCTGACGGATGAGCTCCGTCTTGAACAAGATCCAAACACCTACGGGTTGTTCCGTACTTGCAACCAAATCCGAAGCTCTGATCTCATTGAGGCCATCCTACGGACAGGGTAGCCCAGTGATTTATCTCGAGTGTCTGGCGTGCGAGCGGGTGCTGCCATACGCAGTCGACGTTGTGGCTGACAGATGTGAATTCTGTAAGAGCATCGACGTCGTGAAGCTCACCGAGGAAGGGCTCAGACGGCGGTTTGCTGCCGACAACCACCAGCCCCGTACACCTCCCTCTCCTGAACAGCTCAGTTAGCGATAGCATGTACCCGGACAGCAAACTCGAAGAGATTTTGCGCGTATTGATTGAGCGCTTTGGATCGCGTGCAACGCTTTCGGAGGTCTACGCACTCACCTGTGGATTGCGAATGGTTCGCGAAGGTAGACAACCGACAGTGGGTGAAATCGCCGGTCACACCGGAATCTCCAAACAGAATATCTCGCGTTGGGTGGGAAGACTCGTTTCGGAGGGGTATGTATCACTGGAACGGGACCAGACAGACCAGCGGCAGCTACACATCCGCGTAAACGACCTCGAAAGTGCCTCACGACACCTCAATGATGTATCACCGCTCCTCCAAGAGAACGATAGATAGATAAACCTGCCTCCAAGCAGCAGGCTACGATGTACACAGATGGAACGCCAATCGTAGCCGCTCGACTCGCAAGCGTCGGTCTCCCCCGGCTGTCATGCCACTTTGCTCAAAATGCTCAGAACCGGTCTTAGGAGTTCGTCAACGGCACCGCCAACTGTCTGAGAAAGCCATCGGGTACCGGGTCGTCTTTGAGGCCAGTTTCCACAACTTCTTCGCGCTCGGGAGGAAGATATGTTCCAAAAAGGATGTCCCAAACAGGAAATGCGAAGCAGAAATTCGAGTTCTGTGCCTTTGGCTCGATCGAGTGGTGGATGCGGTGTAGATCAGGTGTGTTGAGTGCCCAATGCACCCATCGAGGCACCTGTATATTGATGTTCGCGTGCGAAATCGGTCCCATCAGATAGAGAGCGAACAAACCCCATGCTGCGACTTCGAGTGACGCTCCCAGTGCCAGGATCGGCAGTGCCACGCAACCCGCGCGTACCCAGGCAAACGGCCATTGATGACGCAGCGTCTTCAACACATGCACACGATCAGGCGTGTGGTGCAGCATATGGAAAGGCCATAGCCACCGAACTGTATGCGACACGCGGTGCGCCCAGTACTCCAAAAAGTCATCCAAGGTGACGACCAGGAGAACCTGTAAAACCATCGGCCAGGCATCAGGCCATATCCCCGACCAGAGTCGAGCATCCCCACGCTCCAACACGACAATCAACGAACCAACCAGCAAACCCCTGATCAGAGGACCGTTTGACAAGAGATATATGACACTGTGGCCGATATCGTTGCGCCACTGAGGATCGTCAGCAACGCGCCAGTCCTGACGGTATGGAATCCATCGCTCCGCAAACAAAAGCACGATGAACGAAGCCACCGTAAAACCGACGATGACAGGTGGAAAAGCAGGCCCAAAGAACAGAAATAGCGCAAGTAGCAAAACCGCTCGAATGCCGAGAAAAAGAGGCAGGAAGTACCGCTGACCGGATTCTGTGAATCTACCGTTTGCATGGAGTGATTGGATCATGTGGTGACCCCTGCGATACAATAGTACGGACAAAATATTATTCGATATCTAAACTATATGTCAACCAAATCTAAAGAACCGTCTCACCTCAAGCCGAATCCCTCTCTCGAGACGCTGGCAGAAATGGAAAGGCGATTCACTGGCGTGAGACCTAGAGCTGTAATCGCAGTCTTGCAGTTGATAAACCTTGGTCGAGGAATCAGTGCGTCACTCGTTCCTCATTTCGAGAAGATTGGTTTAACCGAAGCGCGGTTTACCTCTGTAATGATGATCTATCGGACGGAGCTTGAATCAGGCTACGCAACGCCATCCCAACTGGCCGACCATGCAGGGATTGGCCGAGCGGCGATGAGTCAGCTGCTGGACGGACTCGCCGAGGCGAACTGGATCCAACGGGAACTCCATCCTCAAGATCGGAGGAAGATCATGGTGAAGCTTACGCCACGCGGTCGCCGACAACTCGAGGCGTTTCTCCCCCAGCACTATCAGAGGATTGCTGACGCCATGTCCAATCTCTCGGACTCGGAGATGACTTCATTGATTGACATCCTAGGTAAGGTGGGGGTTCGGTAGCCGAGCGAGCGATGGAATCGCGAAAAGTATAGCGCTGGCAGTAAAGCCCCTAAACACCGGTTCTGAGTATGCCGTCCACGTGTTCCCGAAAGTAAGGATCGAATGCGTGACGGGTTTCCATCCACCAATCAACAAAACCGGGCCCACTCTGTACCATCCCCGAGTACCAAGCATCGAACTGTTCCCAAAAGCGGTCGTCAACAACACCCGTGTCCCAGTTAAAAAATGCAGTCTCCCATGCTGTCATCCGCCACGTCGTAAAGATAACCTCTCTCGCTCTACTGGAGATAAGGACTTCAGATCCGATTCGCCACGTAGGACAATATCGGCTAGATCTTCATCTGATGAGAGCAATTCAGCGTTATCGCGTCCCTCCACTCCTTGGATAAATCGCAGATCGAAAAAGTGACAACGTTGCTTTCCGACGTCAAACCAGTTTGGAACAGGTCGTTTCCGTCGGAAAGGCATGCGGCTGGAACGAACATCCAGCAAAATTAACGGTGAGGTTGCCCTAGCTCTTCCGCCAAGAAATCCACGAATGTCCGTGCCTTCAACGGTGTATACAGCCGAGACGGATAAACACACCACGCAGCAGACTCCCCATCACCTGTTAGAAATTCCCAGTCAGGATACACGTCAACAAGGGTTCCAGTCGCCAGTTCCGATTTTACTAGCCAATCAGGGAGGAACGCGGGACCAAGACCCAAGCAAGCGCAGCGTTTCAGCGCCATCGCATTAGAAATAGTCACAGATCCCTTCAGCGTCAACGTAGAGGTCGAACCGGATCTGCGTACTACGACTCTGCGGTTGTGCTGGCTGCTTGGGTAGGTCAAGCAGTTCAGTTCATCAGGCATTTCCGGCGGTGCAACGAACGAGCTGTGTGCATAGATTCTAAATTGGACTGGCATCAGCTTGCGGGCGACAAGATCGCTGTCAGGCAAAACTCCTAGCCTCACGGCAAGATCGACACCTTCTTCAATCAAGTTGATCCGGCGATCCGTGAGCAGGAGGTCAATTTCTAGGTTCGGCGAATGCTCCATCAGTTGCGGTAGCAAGGGCGTGAGGATTTCATACCCGAAGGACGTAGATGCCGTCACGCGAAGCAACCCCTGCGGCTGCTCAGTCAAGTCGCGGCTAGCAGTCCTTGCTTCCTCAATGGCGGTTACGTGGGGTTCAACGCGGGACAGAAACTCCGCTCCCGCTTCAGTTAGAGAAATGACTCTGGTCGTTCTTTGGAACAGCCGGAATCCCAGCTCTCGCTCAAGCGAGGCAATCTTGCGCGAGACCATCGACGGGTCGAGATCGTTTAGTTGAGCTGCTTTGGTGAAGCCACCGGCTCTGGCAACGCGCGCAAACAGATTAAGTACATCAAGGTTCATTAATGCAAAAATTACAATAATGTATTGGTATTCTGGTTATTCATGCGCTCTACGGCAAGCAAAATACTGGGCCTACCAACGACCGAGTAGGAAATGACTATGGGAATTCACGTGAAGAAAGGGTGTTTCGAAGGCCTACCAGGAGCACTGGAAGATGCAAAAAACCACAACCTCTGGCCAACAACCTACGTCGCGGATGAAGCCACAGCGGCAGATTTACACTGGCACAGTGAGGAGGTGCACGTCTATGTGATGCGGGGAGAGACGTATTTCCTGGACGGAGAATCCGGCAAGAAACACCCGGTGATTGCTGGTGACAAGGTGATTGTGCCCGCTCGAACTTTACATGCCGAGGGAGAATTCAAGGGAGGTATAATCTACCTGATCGGTATACCGGAAGCGCTGGCGCCGGATCGTTTCCTGTTGCAGCGCTCTCCTGAAGAACTTCCTTCAAGCTAAGCTCAAAAGTGCGTCCCAACCGAGACAATCGTTGTCCGGCGGCAGGGTCGGTTTCCCAGGTTCAGCCTGAGGCCGTGCACTTCATTCGTACGCAGGAATGGCCATAACCAAGCCAACCAGCACCAACGCCGCGAAGGTGGCCAGGACATGATGAAACGCATCGTTCCGAACGGTTAGTCCGGCTATGCCCGTTGCAATGCCAGCCAGCGAGCCGTACTGCGGTACGGCGAACGACCCCCACAGCCTGGAGCCGACGATCCAGCCGTACATCAACCCACTGACGCAAAAAACGATGAAGACCGTGAAGAAAACCGGTTTGACTTTGTAGAAGTGATCACGGAAGGAGCCGACCAGTTCGGGGGCCGGTGTTGTGAGCAGGCGAGCCATGACCGTGGTAAGGAATCAGAGACCTGAGAATGTCAGTGATCGCGAGGGCGAATATCAAAGAGATCGCCGTGATGATGTATTCAAAGTAGGTCACTGCAGTCTCGCAATCTTCAGTTCGACGATCTTCAGCATTGGCGAGAACAGCGCGAATTCCAATGGAAATCCTCTCCGGTGGAAATCAGCTCGCTCCAACACAAACTACAGGATAGGTGACAACCAGAACAGTATCGGCGGAAATCTGGACTTGCTACCCAGCGGATACGAGAACCCGGAAGCTACGGCTTCGGATGATTACTTGGGTTCTAACGCCTGCTGGCAGAGCCTGACGAACGCTGTAGCTACGGAAAGTCGGGCTTCGATGAGCCTACATCATCCACAGAGTAGACGTTACGCGTGTCTCTATACTCTGGATGGATTCGAGTGCCGACGCGGAAGCTTCAATCACCTGGTAAGGCGAAAACCCGACACGCTCGCCTACTGCGCTAACTCAGGTCGTGGTCGTTCTGCGACGGAAGAACTGTGCGATGTAGTGAAACGTCTCTTTGATTGCGTAAATCAGTGACGCCAATCCTATCAGAACGAAAACCGAATCCATCACGATCGAAGCGTAGTTCCAGGGTCTGAGTCCGGGTTCCAGAGTCGCGACGCCCGGGTCTGCGGGATTGTAGTAAACGGACACTCGACGCCCCTTCCGATACTTTCTGACGAGCTTGCGTTCCCTTGCGTAATTCGACGCCCAGGCGCCTCGCTGGCCAACGTAAACCTCCCGGATCTCGTAATTTCGACCATCAATCTCGTATCGGGTGGATACCTGTGCGTGGTACTCAGTATAAGTTGATTCCTCGTTCTCGGTTTCTCGTTCCAGCAATCGGGCGGCCACAACCGTGCCCTGCACGCTGGGCCACTCATTAGCCGAGTATTGTGCTACCACGGATTTGCATCCGATCGGGAGCAGGACAAAACTGACCGCACCCAGAGCAATCATCAGAAGTCCGAAGACATAGGCGAAAACCGGAAACGTCCTTTTTTTCGGCATGTTTGAGCTACTCAGTATTTCCCGGAAGATGGTTGAGCGGTCGCGACGATGGAGATACTACGCTCTGGAGACTTGTTTGGCGGGTACTGGCCGACAGTTTGGCACGCCGTTCCTCTGTCCGATCGAACCGCCGGTCGGATTTTGACCATCCCCGAGTACCAAGCATCGAACTGTTCCCTAAAGCGGTCGTCAACAACACCCGTGTCCCAGCTTCTAAACTCCATCTCCTATACTGTCATCCGCCATCTGGAGAAGAGCAATTCAGCGTTCTCGCGTCCGTAGGTCACTCGATCCAGATGGAGAGCGGTCTGCGTCGCCAGGGTGCTCTGACAGATCTGGATTGCGGGTGGAGTAGCCCCGGTTTGATGAGAACCTGGCCGGTACATATGCAATGACGCGTTTCGGCGACGAGTGTGTACAACTTCAGGCGCGTTGCACTTTATGCACGAAGAAACCCAGAAGCAGTGAACAATCCAATCCTTGCGTTCATTAACAAGCACGATGAGTGACGGCTCCTCCGGCAAAGCCGGAGGCTTCCGAAGAAATGTGAGCCGCTCAAAGCGGCATGACAGAATCGCTTCGCGATTCCTTGCGCCCCCTAAAGGGGGCAAATCTCCATCAGTTGGAGCTGATCGACTCTTCTTTCGATACTTCGGGATGAACACAACGTGGTACTTACACTCCCATCGGCTGTGTCTTAGACTCCGATCTTGTCTCATGATTGACTTTCCTTCGTGGTGCTTGGCGGCTCACGAGGGGAAGTTCTTCATGGGACTCCCGGAATTGTCAAACTGCTGCTGCCTCCCCGGCAGAGCCGGGGGGTCTCCTAATTTTGGCTAGCGTGTCGCCTGTGAACTGGTTAGCGGAGGCCATGCGCCAGATCCGCTACCTTGGCGGCCCAAGTACTCAGCAAAAGGATGCGAGGGTGATAAGAACAACAATATTTACAATTTCACTGCTGCTGGCCGGCTGTGCAGCCAACAGCGGCGTCGTCCCGGTGGGCGGCGACACACTCATGATCTCCAAACAGGCAGCTACTGGGTTTCCAGGCACGGGGAAGATCAAAACCGACGCGCTGAAAGAAGCGGGTGAGCACTGCAAGAATTCGGATAAATCCCTTGAGATCATCGAGCTAGACGAAACAGAGGGTCCGTACGTGCTCGGCAAATACCCGCGCGTCGAGCTGACGTTTCGTTGTGCGTAGACGATGAAGTACGTACTGATCGCTTGGTTCTTAATCGAGCCCAACGGACAAGCCTATCCGGTAAGCGTGGGTGAATATGAAAGCCATAAACAGTGCACCAACACCGGCTGGCACATGTCCGAAGAAAGCGGGCAGAACAGGGGATTTGTCGATAACTACCACTGCATTGAAGTTCCGACCGAAGGAGAGCGCGACTATCTGACCATGGTCGCAGAAGGCACTACTGGCAGCCCCAAAGAATATTTCTAAGGAAGCCTAGCCCCAAAGCCCCCGGAACCGAGCCGCATTGAGCTTGGTGTACGGCGATGAAATCTCGCGTAGTCGTTGAGCCCATTGGCCTTGGCAGACTCGATCAGCGAATACAGATTGGCACTCGCCTCGACTGAGCCCGACGATCTACAGCTGCTGCTGCCATGGAACGTCAATGCCACCGACCTCGACGCCCAGCTCAAACCGCCTGAATAATTAACACGTCGTTCGCTGAGCGTTTACGCCGTGGACACGTCCAATAGCAACTTATCTGGGGAAGAGCCTCGCGCTGTAGAGGTCTTTCGCTCATTTGTGATGTCGAGGGCGGCGTAAGAGAGGCTCGGGACCTCCTGCTCCACAGAGCTGGCCGAAAGCGCTGTACGCAATCTACCCATCAACAAGATACGGGCTCGGTTGATTCGTAAAACCGATGCCGCCGTGTTGCGCAGGATCCTACAGCGAGACGCCATCGCCGTTGACTGCATTGAGCTGGTGATCATCCGGCGCTTCGCCTGGATCCGGGATCCACGGCGCAAGACAGGCTCGATCAAGCACGCAGGGATCCGTCAACGTTCGCATGAATGATCGAATCAGCGGAAAGTCCGACTGCTCAAGATGCCCTATGTCAGGGAACGTCTGCTCTGGAGCGGATGATTGTTCCTCTAATACCTTTGCCAACTGCTCGTCGAAAAACTGCTCCAGACGGGGAAATAGCGTCGCGCAGTCAGGATGATCCGCAAACTGAGGCACCGCGCATGTCCCGCCAGCGGTGAGAAAGTTGTCGAATATCACCTGGGGTACGGCATAGTGATTCACCGACTCGGCGAAGTTGTAGACGCCGCTGTGGCTGTATGGCGCCGTGGCGCTGATGTTCAGCAGGGTTGGCGTGCGGAACTGATAACGTTCCTCTGGCACACCGCTCTGCCGCTCTCGACCAAAATCGTCATCCCCCTGCGCTCCGTCGCCCTTACCGATACCTATCTGGGGGAAGGCGATGGTGGTATGAAGCTCGTCTGTGAACCTGTCTCCGCTGTGGCATTCCGCGCAACCGGCACCACCATCAGCTGCTTCGGTAAAGAAGAGGATGGCACCTTCCTTCGCATCGTCGCTGATGGCCGCCGTGTCACCTTCAACATACGCTCGCCAGTCGTTGTCGACGAAGACCATGGAACGCTGATACTCCGCCAGTGCCAATGCGATGTTCGAGAAGGTGACCAGGTTTTCCGCGCTTTCTGCGGAATTGAATGCAAGCTGAAACTCATTCAACCAGTTGTTGTTACCCAGTGCACCGGTTCCCGCGCCGTAGTCCCCGAGCCGCTCGGCGAGATGAATGCGCACTTCTGCATTTGTCGCGCCCGGCATCAGCGATCCCCGCATCTCGCCCTCCACCGTGACCGGGAACCGTGCTTGCGCCGCAGGCAGAGACGAACCTGCAGCAGGATCGGCCTCACCGAAACTGGAGTCGGGCGTTCTGATTCCCGAGCCGACGCCGTTCTGCCCGGCTTCCTTACCGAGGCTCTCGATGCGCGAGTCGAAGAATAGGCCAGCGTCAAGCAGCCCGACATTGAAAACCGATTGCGAATGCCGGCCAACGTTGGGCAGGCCGTCTGCCCGGCTGCGCCCGGGCCCCACTACGTCCGGATCGATCGCACCGGTCCCGACCGGCAGCGCCAGCCCGTCTCCACCACCGAGAGCCGGGTGGTGACATGAGGCGCATGCGGTGTCCAGATCACCGCTGAGGCTTTTACTGAAGAAAAGCTTCTTGCCTAGCTGGGCGATAGGGTCGGTGATTTCCGGAAGGTTGCGTCCGGCGGTCGGATCGCCTGTCAGGCCGAGCGTGTTGATGATCGTCCGGAGACGTTCATCGGTCGTCGGCTCGGGCGGTGGTGGTGGCGGCGTCTGAACGATGTTCGCTGGCCGATCGTTTCCGCCCCCGCCTCCCCCGCCGCAGGCAGATAGCAATGTCAGGAAGCAAATAGCAGCCGCAAGGGCCGTCAGGACAACGTATGTCGGACGCATTCCACTCTCCCGCTCTCGTTTGGCGCGAATGTGCGTCCACGACCGATGATAGTCGTGATGGGTCGATGATAGATTTATGATCAATCGACGAAACACGACAGCTGAAGGTCGGTAAGTGCGCCTCGAATCCACAGCGTCCAATTTAGATGAATTACCTGTCAGATTTTGCATCGGTGACTGGTTGATTGATGGCGACAGTCTGACTGCACAGCACGATGGCGTAGTCCGTGCGCTGGAACCGTTAGCACTGAAAGTGCTGCGGTACCTCGCCGAGCGCCCCGCGAAGTTGGTTAGCGTTGATGAGTTGATGGACGCTTGCTGGGGATCCGCGATCGTGACACCGAATGCGGTGGCTCGGGTAATCGCGCGCATTCGCCAGACCCTGGACGACAACGCTAAAAACCCTCTCCATATCGAAACGGTATCCCGATCCGGCTACCGGCTCATCTCCCCGGTTTCGGTAAAGACAACTTCGGACAGCGGGCGCTCAATACCTGTGCGAAGTGTGGCAATGGCGATCGGGCTCGCCGCGCTGGTCGTAGTGGTCTACTGGGCGATCAGCCGCCCACCGGAATCTACTGCACCGACGATCGCCGTTCTTCCGCTACAGAATTTTACTGTTGATCCGAACAACGACTACCTGGGCCACGGGCTCATGGAGGAGATGATCAGCGCCCTGGCTTCGTCGGCCGAGTTCAAAGTCATCGCCCGCAGCTTGTCATCCAACTACGCTGCCGACACCATGGATGCCACACGGTTCGCCCGCCAACTGGGAGTGGACTACTACGTGGAAGGTAGTATCCGGATGGACGGGCCGACACTGAGACTGACCGCGCAGCTCATCCGAGCTGATTCCGGTTTCCACGTGTGGGCCAGGGTCCTCGATACCCCACGGACAGGGGTATTCTCTGCTCAAGATCTGATCGCTAAGGAGCTCAAACAGGCATTTGCCGAAGAAACCGGCGCCCAGATCAGCGCGCCGATCGAGACGACAAGTCAACCCGTGCCCGAAGCCTACGATCTTTACCTGCGCGGCCGTTACATCTGGCACCGCCGCGGCAGCGAGCCTTTGCAGCGCTCTCTCGACCTGTTGGCGGAGGCCGTCAGAATCGATCCCGACTTTGCACGGGGCTGGGCCGCGCTGGCCTCGGCTTACTCCACCCTGCCCAGTTACTCGCCCGACGGGTTCGGCTCCTGGCATCTTGCCGAGGATGCGGCGAAACGCGCCAACGAGCTGGATCCTGCTCTGGCGGAGCCCTATGCGGTGCTGGCCGAGTTCGCGCAGCGCCGGGGTGATTGGCTCCAGGCAGAGGCGCTCTACCAGCAATCCCTTGAGCGAGATGCGAACAGCCCGACGATCCATCACTGGTATGCGGAATTTCTCCGTGACGTGGGGCGCATCGAGGACGGATATGCGCATACGCTCCGGGCACTGGAGCTGGATCCGCTGTATCTGCCCTCGCACGCTGATGTTGCTTGGACCGAGCTTCACTATGGGGACGCCGGACAGGCAGCCGATGAGTTCGCAAGCCTGTGGGAGCGCGGGTTCAGGGGCCCGGAATGCTGGGCGGGCAACTTCTTCTCAAATATCGTAGCCGCCCGCTTCGACCGCGCTCGAGAGTGGATCGAGCTGGCGCCCAGCGGAGAGAACAACAACGGAATTCTCGAGGCATTCGTTGATGCCGCCGCCAACGACACGGACCTCGCTGCCACCGACCTGGAGTTTGCAATACGGCCCGGTGCAGGTCCCGATCATCGCACCATCGTCTGGATTCTGTCCGTGCTGGGTGAGCGGGACGCACTGCTCGACTTCCTGATCGCACGTCTGGATCGCGGCGCTTTCGTCTACTCTCAACTACTCTTCAACGTCGACGAACTGCTGCTGAGAGACGCCCGATTCCATACCATTCTGCAAATGCTGGGGTTGGTCGACTTCTGGGAGACCTCCGGGTACGGAGACGTATGCCGACCCGGCGCACCAGGACTGCTTTGCAATCATTCCATTCAACCCCGGTAGGAAGGAAGAGGCGGGGGACCGAAGTCGCCTGGTGAACATATCGAGGTTCTCCGCTGCCTACCGACCTTCACGAAGCACCCATCCACGATATCAGCAAGTAGCTTCGAAGGGTCGATTGGTCGGACTTGCTGCGCTGCCGATACATTGACGGCCGAATACGATCTGACGGACGAATCAGGTAAGTGGGACACACCCTACGATGCACCGCGTGTGGAGCACAGAGAGGGAGCCTGGGATCCGGTACGTAATCTTGCCTTTATGGACCATAACGCGCGCCGCTTGAGCTCTGCCGCAACGCTGGCTGGCACAGGTGAGTGGTCCGAAGAAACCAGGCAGGTCAGTTACTCCGAATACAGATCGCTGGATGTTTTCAGAATTCGTTGCAACATCCTGAGACTGGCGACTTCCTTTCCTTGGGCATCGAAAGCTCTCGCGTCATGCCAGACGTTCTCGGTTTTTGGGCTCTCACCCACAGCGACTAGATTGCTTGTGACTGTGTAGGTCTGATCAAGAAGAAGTGGTCCATTCACATTGCAAATTTCCATTGCACCGAAGAGGCCAACAAAGCCGTCTGGAAGGTGAGGCCCAAGACCCTCGACGGTTGGTGCGCGCCACAAAAGTTCCAGGTAGGTTGATGGGCAGGCAACAGCGCTTTCGAAAATATCTGGCTGGCGATAGCTTTTTATAGGGTCGCTGATTTGCCCACTATCATAGCGTTCGAACTGATCGTCAGAGGACAGTTGGATTTCGTAGGCACCCAGGTCCATGCCAATTGTCAGGTTCTTGCATATCCTGAGTTCCGATGGATTGCATGCGTGCATCTCTTTGGTTCGCAGTTCTGTTTGTGATGTGTTGCCAAGGCCTGCAGTGCCTTTGCAAACGAGCGTGCCGTCAGCGCGCTCCATCCAAACGTTAACTTGATGAGAGCCCGCCTCAAGCGGTCTTGCGAATACCTGGACTTCTTCCAGTTCGAGCGTCGCAGATTTGAAATCAAGAGAAAGGTGACCTTTTTCAAACCAGTCATGTCCGAAGACCTCGAGCACGACAGGTACGAACTGGTTCATGTGATTATCGGCCCTGACGGGCCCACCCCGAAAACCGTGTTCCGTAGCGGTCGAATCATTGTGAACTGAACCGGCTCCGGTATTGCGTGACAGATTGCGTGCCTGCAACGTTCGCCCTTTTATTACATCAGTCACCGCCAGTCTCTTACTGTGTTTCTTCTTTTTTTAGATTTAGAAGAGCTTGCGTCCCACCTTGAATGTAGTGAATAGCGGCTTCGACATGATGATCTCTGTTGCCGCCTTTTCTCATGTAGAACCTGGCAGCGGCATAAGAGGCACCAGAACTGATTTCGATGATCTGACCTGAAACATCATCATCGATGTCGTAGATGTCTTTGAGAACCCTGTTCAAAACCGGGACAACTCTCCGCCCTTCCTGCAGTACTATTTTTTTGCAGGTTGTCTGTAGATCGGGATGATTCTTAAGCGTGTTCAATGCTGAATTCCCGACACACTCATCGAAGTTCTGGTTGACAATCACATGGAGAACTTCTGAGAAGTCTCTCGCGGTCTCCAGTTTTTCCGTCAGTGCATCCAGTGATCTCACATATTCCCGTTCCAGAAGCTCCTCCAACATGGCTGCAATGGACGGATAGTACTTGTAGATCAGTGCTTTGCTGACACCTGCCTCAACGGTGATAAGGTTGATGGAGAGGTCAGCAATGTGACCTTTCTCAATGACTGAAGAAATGGCGTCCAATATCCGCTGCTTACGGTCTTCTGGCGTCAATCGAACTGTTCTGGCCAAAGCGATCTGTTCCGTGAGAACTGAATCGAGAATACTGGACCGGGGCTCTTAGCCCGGAGAGCTTTGCAGCCCCATCAGATCTTCAAAGTTTTTGCTGTAGAAATTGTCCAGCTCTTCTTCGGTCGGATTAACCGCGTTCAAACTTGCCTCGAAGTCACCGAAAGGGTCGGTACCACCTTCCATGTGTGGATAATCCGTGTTGAACATCAACATGTCAGTACCCACATTGCCGTAACGCAAAATCCAGCCTGTGTCTTCCATATGGAAGGGTGTTGCTCTGACCTGACGCCGGACATAGTCAGATGGTTTCATAGAGAGCTTTTTCAGGTTTTCATCAAACTTGCCAAGCTCGCTCACACCGATGTCCAAGTTCATCATGGCCATTGGCAACCAGTTGGCCCCCAGCTCGATCAGCCCGATTTTGAGGCTCGGAAAGCGTTCGAGAACGCCATCATAAATCATGCAGCACAACCAGCGTTCCGCAGAGTGGTGTAGAACCGGGAAGTCTTTTGCGGAAGTTGTCTCAGCGGTAACAACACCAGCAGAAGACTTCTTTTCAATCCCGGTGTTTTTGTACGCAGGGCCCATCAAACGACCGCTACCAATATGCAACACAATTGGAACCCTGGATTCTTCGGCTAAAGCCCATATCGGATCGAAATCAACGTGAGAAGGTGAGCGTCCACCAACTGCGTCAGAATTGATCCACAAAGCCTTCATGCCCAGATCAATTGCCTTTTTTGCAATCTGGTAGGAAATAGCGGGATCAAACATGCTGACAAAACCAACGGGCATAAGACGCGGATCGTCAGAACAGAAGTCCGCCATGCCGCGGTTTAGGGCCTCACAGCCGCCTTCGAGAAGTTTTTCATCCTTACTGAATGCAAAGCGTGTCACAGCCAGGGGAGAAGAGAACAACAACTGCTGCTTGATGCCAGTGATGCTCAACATCTCGCTGCGTTCTTGCTTGTCAACCGAACCAAAAGAAGACCAGGGATTAAGCTTACTGTTCTTAGCAAAAACATCTGCTTTCAGTTCAGCTGTTTTTTCAGGATCGTTCCCTGCCAAGCGCTTTTCAGCAGCTTCAATAAATGGTTTGAGGCCTTCCAGGTCAGAAGGACGCACACCCGGTTGCAAGTTTGCCTTTACATATTCAGACGCATAACGGTCCAACCAACCAATGGGTTCCGCGATGTGTGCGTCTGCATCGTGAATGGTACGACCCTCTCTGTGAGGTACTGCGACATCAGCCATGGGTTCTTCGCCTGTTTTCTTTATCGACTCAACTTAAGTAGACCTTAAGTCTACTTATTCCTATCTGTCAATAAGCGCCGCCTAGGGCGGCTATAGTAGTTCCATTCAAGGAAGCAAGCCGACCAGATGTACCACGATCGCTATGACCAGCCCCTGACCACGGACAGTGAAGCGGCTGCCCGGGCTTTTGACGCCGCCGCTGACAGTCTGCTCGCCGGTGTTGGCAACCCATTGGCTGCGGCAGAGGCCGTCATCGAGGAAGACCCCGAGTTCGCTCTCGGACACAGCGCGCGAGCCAGCGCGCTCATGCTGGCCGGCCGTATCGCCGATGCGCGGGAGGCAGCGAATAGGGCCGTAGCGCTTGCAGAATCCGCCAGTCGTCGCGAACGCCAGCATACGGGCATCATTCAGGAGGTCGTCTCCGGACGTCGGGATGCCGCGCTTGCTCGAGTCCGTGAACACATCCAGGATTTTCCAAGGGATGCACTCGCCATCGACCCGGCCGCAGGCGTGTTCGGACTGATCGGCTTCAGCGGCCGGCAGGATCGCGAGGCCGAGCAGCTTGCACTGCTCGAGCCTCTTGCCAGCCACTATGGCGATGACTGGTGGTATCAACAGGTGCTGGCCTTTGCGCTGCTGGAATACGACCGGGCCCCTGAAAGTCTGCCATTGATCGAAGCTGCCCTGGCAACCCGCCCGGACAGTGGCCACACAGCTCATATCTGGGTTCATGCCAAGTTCGAAGCTGGCCAGCACGAGGAAGCGAGCGCCTGGCTCGCAGACTGGGTCCCCGACTTTCACCCCGACGGCATCATGTACTGTCACCTCTGGTGGCACCTTGCGCTGTTTCATCTGCTCAATGGCGACTTCGAAGATATGTGGAGGGTCTATGATGAACGCTGCCGGGAAGGTCAGTCAGCCAGCCCGTCCATCAATCTGTTCACGGACGGCGTGGCGCTCTCCTGGCGGTCATGGGTAGCTGGAGCCGAGCGCTCTAGTTCCCGCCTGGAAGCCTTGCGGGAGCTGGGTGAACGCTTTTTTCCCCGGCCCGGCATCTTTGTGGACGTGCACCGCGCGGCCTGTCTGGCTGCCCTCGAGGACTGGCAGGCTCTGGATGACTTCCGTTCGGACTGCCAGGCTGCCGCCGAGAAAGGCCGCCTGGCTGCGGGCCACGTAGTAATCGAGTTGGCGGATGGTTTTGAGGCGTTTGCCAGAGAGGATTGGCCGACAGCACACAGGGTCCTCACTCAAGCCTTGCCGTCGGCGGTTCGCATCGGCGGTAGCCGCGCGCAGCGGAGGATTGTGGATGAGACCATCGAGGTGGCAGAACGTCGGAGTCGTATATGAAAGCTGCAGTCTATGATGAAGGTGGAAGCCCTGAGGTTCTGAAGTATGAGGAGGTTCCCGATCCGGAAATTGGTCCACGCGACGTTCTAATAAGAGTGCACGCGGTCAGTATCGAGGGCGGCGACGTGCTTGCTCGGGGGTTCGGTCCGGCTGGTCCTGCTCCATATTGTGGGGGATACCTTGCTGCCGGTGAAATCCTGGAGGTCGGCAGTGGTGTGACGGATCGTCACGTGGGCCAGCGCGTGACCACGGCCGACAACGGCGGCTCGCACGCCAGCTTGCGCGCAGTAAACTCGCGCTCGGCCTGGCCCATTCCGGATGGGATGTCGTTCGAGGTGGGTGCCTGTATACCGATCCCGTTCGGTACAGCCGACGACTCACTCTTCGAATTCGGAAAGCTGGTCTCTGGTGAGACAGTTCTCATTCACGCCGGGGCCAGCGGCACCGGGCTCGCGGGTGTTCAACTTGCCAAGCGTGCAGGTGCGCGGGTACTGGCAACAGCATCTTCAGACGAGCGTCTCGAGCGCTTGAGAGCGTATGGCCTTGATGCGGGTATCAACTATAGGGACGTCGATTTCGAGAAAGCTGCCCGTGAACTGACGGATGGCAAGGGCCCGGACCTCATCGTCGATTCGATCGGCGGGAAGAATCTAGAGAAGAGCTTGAGGTGCGCCGCCTATCGCGGTCGAATCGTCGCTATGGGCGGCGCCGGTCGAGACCCGTACAAACCGGATTTCTCGGTCATAGCGGGTCAGAACAAGACCTACGTCAGCTACTATCAAGGCGCAGAACTCATGTACAACGGTGTCCGTGCACGTGCCAATGTTGCTCGATTGATCGAGGAAGTCGGACGCGGCGAGCTCGAAGTTGTCATCGACAAACGCTACAGACTCTCCGACGCTGCGGCTGCCCACACCTACATCGAGTCGCGCCAGGCTTTCGGCAGGGTTCTACTGATTCCTGACGATCTGTAGCACCCAAAGAGCCCAAGCCATGACAAGACACGTTAAAAGAATTGAGGCACAGGCCGCTCAACTCTCGAAAAAGGAAAGGGCCGAATTGGTACGACGACCCTCACTGAAAATCCAGACCCGGTTAATTGGCGAAATCGAGTGTAATGTCATGAAGATGCAACCCGCTTCGGGTGGCTGTAGACATTGAGTCTCGTCGCACTCAAGAATCCCACGAGTGTGATCTGTTCCTGTTCAGCCAGTTCCACCGCAAGGTTGGATGGTGGCCCCACGGCACAAACGAGTGGAACGCTAGCGAGTGCGGCTTTTTGAATCAGTTCAAAGCTTGCTCTACCACTCAGAAAAAGCCCTAGGGTTTCGAGCTTAGGGGAGCGAGCCATGAAACTGGCACCCACCAGTTTATCGACGGCGTTGTGGCGTCCTACGTCTTCTCGGACCAATAAGATCTCTCCATGCTGATCAAACAAGGCAGCAGCGTGACAACCGCCTGTTTTTAGAAAAGCTGACTGCAAGGCGCGTACGTTCTCCGGAAGTTTGCTCAAGTCCTGAGTAGAGATGAGGAAGTCGCTTTCGCTTCGTTCCGGAATCTTGATGTTCACGGCCTCGAGAGATGTTTTACCGCAGACCCCGCAACTCGATGTGGTATAGAAATGACGATTGAGCAGATCGGGATCAAGTGACGCATCTGGGCCGAGGGAGACTTTCACCACGTTCCGATACCCTTTGTCTGGGCTCGGTGGTCCACAGTGCTCGACTCCTAAGACGTCTTCTGGCTTTCTAAGAATGCCTTCACCGTGGAGGAACCCTACGGCCAGGTCCAAGTCATCACCGGGGGTTCGCATTGTGATAGAGAGAGACATCTCTTCTCCGTCTGTCCCAAAACACACTCGGATTTCTAAAGGCTCTTCGACACAGACTTGATCTAACTCGTCATGAGAAGTTGATGACGAAAACTTCTGTACCGTTAATTCAGCGATACCAACATCAACTTCGCGAACCGGAATATCACGCTTTTCAGTCATGCGCATCCGTCACAGGGAGTAGATCCCACTGCTGTGAGTCTTCTTTTTGATGGTCTTGCTGCCACTGCGATAAGTGATTGGCAGGTTGGACTTGGACCGCGGTGACCTTGTATTCCGGGCAATTGGTTGCCCAATCCGAAAGCTCGGTGGTGATCACATTTGTGCCCGTTTCCGGGTGGTGAAACGTCGTATAGACGACGCCTGGAGCGACCCGTTCACTGATCTTTGCTCGCAACGAGATCTCCCCCACTCGACTAGCGATACTCGTCCAGTCGCCTGTGCGAATCCCTCGAACTTCAGCATCAGAGGGGTGGATCTCCAACACATCCTCTTCCAGCCAAGCCAGGTTTTCTGTCCGTCGCGTTTGAGCACCTACGTTGTATTGGCTCAAGATCCGACCAGTGGTCAAAAGAAGTGGGAACTTACGGTTTGCGCGTTCCTCCGTCGGTTGGTAGTCAGTCAACACAAACATCCCTTTGCCACGAACGAACTCATCGACGTGCATGATGCGAGTTCCGGTAGGTGATTCTTCGTTGCATGGCCACTGAACGCTACCCTGCTCATCCAGGAAGTTGAAAGAAACGCCAGCGAACGTGGGCGTGAGGGCCGCGATTTCATCCAGGATTTCAGCTGAGTTTTCGTAGCGCATGGAGTAACCCATGGCATTGGCAAGTGCCTGTGTAGCCTCCCACTCCGCCATGCCTGTTTGAGGCTGCATGACTGGCCGAACGCGATTGATTCGACGTTCCGCATTGACGAAGGTGCCATCTTTTTCTAGGAATGAGGTACCGGGCAGGAAAACATGCGCGAACTTCGCCGTTTCATTGAGAAAGAGATCTTGAACAATAACGCAATCCATAGCCCGCAACGCAGCTTCCACATGCTTCGTGTTCGGATCTGATTGGGCGACATCCTCGCCTTGAATGTAGATACCTCGAAACGTACCTGCGCAGGCTTCGTCCAACATATTGGGAATTCTGAGTCCGGGCTGGTCGTGCAATTCGACTTCCCAGTGCCTCGAGAAAGCTGAACGTGTAGCTTCGTCGCCGACCGGCCGATAACCAGCGAGTTCGTGTGGGAACGAGCCCATGTCACAAGAACCCTGTACGTTGTTTTGACCGCGAAGGGGGTTAACGCCCACACCCGAACGCCCGATATTTCCGGTAGCCATCGCCAGATTTGCCATGGCCATGACCATGGTCGATCCCTGGCTGTGTTCGGTGACGCCGAGGCCATAGTAGATGGCAGCATTGGACTCGGTGGCATAGAGCCGCGCGGCAGCTCGAATGGCGTCCGCATCCACGCCGATGTCATCCGCAATGGCTTCTGGGGCATGTTCAGGTTGTCGAGCAAAGGCCAGCCAGTTGCTAAACGATTCGAGGTCGCAGCGACTCTCCACGAATGCTTCGTCCATGAGCGATTCTGTGACTACGACATGTGCGAAGGCATTCATCAGTTGCACATTCGTGCCTGGTCTCAAAGGCAGATGGTAGTCAGCCTCTACGTGCGGTGACCTGACAAGGTCGATGGATCTAGGGTCTACGACAATGAGCTTCGCGCCTTCACGTAATCGGCGTTTCATTTGCGAAGCGAAGACGGGGTGCGCTTCGGTTGGATTCGCGCCGATGACCATGACGAGATCTGCATCCTCAACAGAATCGAAGTGTTGAGTGCCCGCGGAAGTGCCAAATGTCTGCTTGAGCCCATAGCCTGTAGGCGAATGACAGACGCGTGCACAGGTATCCACGTTGTTGTTCCCGAAGGCAGTGCGAACGAGTTTTTGCACAACCCAGACTTCTTCGTTAGTGCATCGCGATGACGTGATGCCCCCGATAGAAAAACGTCCGTGGTCTTGTTGTATTCTCTTCAGCCGATCGGCCGCGAAAGCAATCGCCTCCTCCCATTCCACCGAACGCCATTGATCTTCGATGTTGTCGCGGATCATAGGCTGGGTGATGCGTTCCGAGTGATTGGCGTACCCCCAGGCAAACCTGCCTTTCACACAGGAATGGCCATGATTCGCGTCACCGCCTTTGTAAGGCACCATGCGAACGACCTGATCACCTTTGAGCTCCGCTTTGAAAGAACAGCCGACCCCGCAGTAAGCACAAGTTGTCACCACAGTCCTGTCGGGCACGCCGTGTTCGATGACTGATTTCTCCATCAACGTTGCAGTAGGACAGGCCTGGACACAGGCACCGCAAGACACACACTCCGACGTGAATAAATCATCACCTCCAGTTGAGATCTTGGAGTCGAAGCCTCGTCCCTCGACGGTGAGTGCAAAAGTGCCTTGAACCTCCTCACAAGCGCGTACGCAACGCGAGCAGACGATGCACTTGGATGGATCAAAGGTGAAATAGGGATTCGAGTCGTCTTTGGGAGCGTCCAGATGTGTGGACGGATCGTGGTAACGCACTTCCCTTAGTCCGACAACACCCGCCATGTCCTGGAGTTCACAGTCGCCGTTGTCTGCGCAAGTGAGACAATCCAGAGGGTGATCAGAGATATACAGCTCCATGACGCCCTTGCGAAGCCTGGCGAGGTCTGGCGACTCCGTGCGGACAGACATTCCGTCTTCAAGCGGCTCGGTGCAGGACGCAGCGAACCCGCGGCGGCCTTCAATCTCAACCAGGCATAGGCGACAGGATCCGAAAGCCTTCAGGCTGTCCGTAGCGCAAAGCTTCGGAATAGACACGCCTGCTTCTGAGGCGGCACGCATGATCGAGGTGCCTTCTGCGACTTCCACGACTTGACCATTGATGGTGGCTCGAACGGTATTAGTTGCAGCCGAAGCCGGCGTGCCATGGTCGATTTCCTTCAGCCGCATACCTACCTCACCGCAACGGGTTGGAAGTCATCCGGGAATCTCCTGAGAGCGCTACGCACCGGAATCGGAGTCATACCGCCCATCTGGCAGAGACTTGCCTGTTCCATCAGATCGCAAAGCTCGTTCAACAACCCGAGTTCGGCATGCCCTTGCATGACATCGCGCATCAACTCTTCACCTCGAACTGCACCTACTCGACAAGGTGTGCACTTGCCACATGATTCTTCTGCGCAAAACTCGAACGCATAGCGCGCTTGTTCGGCCATGTTGACGGTGTCATCAAAAAGCACGATGCCGCCGTGACCCACACCAGCACCGAGCTCTGCGATTGCTTCGTAGGTGAGTGGCGTATCGAACTCGTCGGGAGAGAGATAGGCGCCGAGTGGACCACCAATCTGTACCGTCTTCACGGGACGACCTGATCGCGTTCCGCCCACACGATCGAGCAGCTCGCGGAGCGTTATTCCGAATGGAAACTCAAATAGCCCGCCTCGGGCTACATTACCCCCAACCTGGAAAGGCATGGTTCCAGTAGAAGGACCAACCCCGTATTGGGCGTACGCGGATCCGCCGTTTTCAACAATCCAGGGCACAGAGGCCAGCGTTATGACGTTGTGAACAAGCGTTGGCTGACCAAATAGTCCGGCGATGGCAGGGACAGGGGGCCTTGCGCGCACTTCTCCTCGCTTCCCCTCCAGGCTCTCCAGGAGAGAAGATTCTTCCCCGCAGATGTAGGCACCTGCCCCGACAAATAGATCGATATCGAATGACGTGTCAGATCCGATCACCGAGTTTGACCGAGCGATATCGATTGCGCTCCTCAACACCCGAGCGGCGACTGGGTACTCGGAACGCAGGTAGATCACTCCACGAGTTGCACCCGTTGCTCGGCCGGCGATGACCATGCCGTCAATCAAGCGAAACGGATCACCTTCCATCAGCATGCGGTCGGCAAAGGTGCCCGAATCACCTTCGTCTGCGTTGCACACTATCCACTTTTGATCGCCCGGCGTATTGGCGACAGTGGACCATTTGATGTGCGCAGGAAAACCAGCACCACCACGTCCACGCAGACCTGACAACTCGACTTCTTTGATGATGTCCTGCGGTGATGACTCCAGTGGTTTAAGTCCGCCATTGGCGCGATACGCATCCAGGGATAGAGGATCAATCGCGCCGCAGTTAGAGAACACAAGTCGAGTCTGGTCGCGCAGAAGCTGATCCACGGGGCCTAAGGGCTCTAATCCTTCGAAAGCTGAGTCACTGGCCTCAATCGCTTCTGCGGTTACGTTTGCGTACAGCAGCCGCTCACCAGTTAGCGTTTCTACTTCTACACAAGGTTCCGCCCAGGAAAGTCCGCGCGAGCCCGTGCGTACGACGCCGATGCCTCGAGCTTCGAGCGTATCTGCGACGTTGTTTGCCCCCAAGGCGACTGCGATGGAATCCATGGGGACATAGGCGCGAGCAACATCGCTCATTGCGCAAGCCTTTCTAAGATCGTGTTCACATCACGACAGTCCGCCACAAGCTCTTCGTTGATCATTACGGCCGGACCGCGTGGACACAGACCGAGACAGACCACAGGTCGGTGTTCGATGTAGTCAGTTTCTTTCGACTGATTCAGGGCCGCGATCTGCGAACCGAAATCCGCAGTTAGATTACGACTACCAACTGATTGGCAGGCTTCGCCCTGACAAATCCGGACCACGTTTTCCGCTGGCGGAGTAGTCCGTAAATCCGAGTAGAAACTGACGATCCCTCGAACCTCGGCACGGCTGACGTTAAACACGTCAGCAACGGTGGCCATGTGTTCATCAGTGACGTATCCGAAGTGAGCAACGAGCTCGCGCAAGGCTCTAATCGGACCACCGATGGCATCCCGATGGATCAGCGCAAGGCTTTGGGCAGAAACTACATCATCGGATTCGAGCAGCGTGGTCACCTAATTCACCCCTGATTCGCATCCTACCGGGTTTTCGACTAAAGCACTTTTCTGGCCGCTGAAGCCAGCACACGATCATAGGTGACAAGTGGGGCGTTGAGTGATACGGCGAGTTGCAAATAGGCAGCGTCGTAGGCGGTTACTTTCTGGCTGAGCGCAAGTCAATCAAGCGCTTCGCCTTGTGCCGGCTCATTGAACAGAACTGCTGCAAGAAGGCTGCAATCCACAACAATCGGTGGGCGCTTGTTGTAGATCTTCACCGGTTCGGCAACAAACAGCTCTCGGCTCATCTTGCGTCGCGATCCTGTCGAACAATATCCACTGCGAGGGGCACGTTGGTGGTTGCCTGGCGCTCAGACAACTCAGGCTCAGCTGCGACCTCTTCGATTGACAGCCACCCAGAGTCTTCTCTCTCAATGCTATTGGAACCATTATAGGTCTGATGTGGAACTTTCATCCAACCGGAAGTGCTAATGGCTAACCGGCCAGTAAGATAGAGGCGTCCTTGCTAAGTGCCCGGACTGTTGCGGGCCCACACAAATCAACCTCCTCCGCTAAGAACGGCCTTCCGGCACGCCGGAGATCTCGGCAGGAGGCGCACACGAGGAACGACATGACCGCACCACTTGCAGGTATCAAGGTTCTGGAGGTAGCAAGCTGGCTCGCCGCGCCCAACTGTGCGGCCCTGATGTCGGACATGGGTGCCGAAGTCATCAAGGTGGAACCCCCTGGCGGTGACACCTATCGACGAATGTACGATGCCCTGCTTGGGCCGAATTCAGTGCATCCGTCTTACCAGTTCGACAACCGGGGCAAACGCGGGATCTGCATCAACCTGGAAGATCCGGCAGGCCCTGAGCTGGTTAGAAAGCTGGCCACGGACGCTGATGTTTTCATCACCAACCTGACCCGTCCGCGGTTGGAAAAGTACGGTCTGGCCGATACGGATATACACGCGATCTACCCGCCGGCTATCTATGCAGTACTTTCGGGCTATGGCACTGATGGGCCGGACAGCGAGCGCCAGGCGTTCGATCAGACAGCCTTCTGGGCACGCACCGGCGCCATGTCCATGTTTGGTGATCGTGATGGCATTCCGCTGCTCTCCCGCGGCGGCTACGGAGACCGGATGACATCGCTCAACCTGCTGACATCGATCCTGGCCGCGTTGCGTATCAGGGAACAGACCGGCGAGGGCCAGTACGTCGAGGTTACGCTGCAGCGAACGGGCCTCTGGGCCATGGCCAGTGACACCGTGCAGGCACTTTACGACCGGATTACCGCCGACAGGACCAGCCAGGCGGAACCACCCAATCCCATCTGGAACTACTACCGCACGAAGGACGATCGATGGTTTGCCATGGTGATGCCGATGCCACTTCTCTATTGGCCAAGATTCTGCGATATGCTCGGCCGAGACGACTGGAAGCAGGATGAGCGCTACCAGACCGTGCTTGGCTTGATGGAACACGGCAAGGCACTGGTGCCGGAACTGATCGAGCTTTTTGCCAGCCAGGACCTCGAGTACTGGCGGGAGAAACTGGATGCGGCCGGGCTCATCTGGGAACCGGTGGCCCTCACCACCGAGGTCATCGAGGATCCAGCGCTGCGGGAACGGGATGCGTTTTCGATGGTGGTGCATGAACGGGCAGGCGCAATGGAAATACTATCGGCACCGTTTCACATCCGCGACGCCGAGGTTTCGGTGAAGGGCCCTGCCCCCGACGCCGGTCAGCATACCCGGGAGGTGCTCTCGGAACTCGGTCTGCGCGAAGATGATCTGCAATCGCTGATTGATCGCGGGGTCGTCAGCCAGTTCACCAGTGACGAAAGCTGAAGCAGCGTTCGTAGCGGCTCAGCTATGGCACCACTGCATCAGCAAATCCCACGTGACAACAGAACTGCTGTAGCTGCCCGCAGCATTGAAGCTTACCAGTCCTGCAGCCAGGCCGGTTCCGCCCACAATTGCATCGCTGAGTTCACTTCATACACGACCGGGTAGACGCCTTCTGCCGCCATTTCACCCGCCCGAATGCGCACCAGAGCTGACTCCAGATCCTGCAGATCCCGCAGACCAAGGCGGGGTGCACCAGGCGGTGCCATTCGGTGAGCACCCAGAAATCGGGTGTTGCCATCCACCACAGACAACACATCTTGCGATGCCCGGAGATAAGCGGCGAGGCTGCTGTTGGGCAGGAACGCGATCAAGGGTCCTGGGTACAGGAAATCGCCGGAGAAAACCATGCCGCTCGAGATGTCCAGTAGCGACACCGAATCTTCGGTGTGTCCGGGTGTGTAGAGAAGCTGCAGCTGACGCCCGCCCAAATCGATGAACGCACCGGGGGCAATCCACTCACCCACTTCCAGCGTCGGCAGATCAAATCCTTCCGCACTACCCACATGTTCCTGCCAGGTGAGTTCAAGGTTGTTGTCCACCGCACGGTCGCGCAAGTAGGGTAGATCAACGACCGCCACATGGCTGAAGGTGATCTCATTGCCGATGTGATCGAAGTGAAAGTGGGATGGTATGAAGGTCAGAGGGAGGTCCGTCAACGACTCAACCACCGGTCGCACATCTCGCACGCCGGGGCCGGCGTCGAAAAGGATAGCGCGCTGCTTACCGAGGATGAGGTAGTTGAAGTTCTGCTGGTGATAGCGGGTTTCGCCGATGGCGAATGTCTGCTCATCAAGCTGTTCAACAGTGAAGTAGTCATCGAACCAGGTGACGTTTGGACCTTCGTCCCGGGCAGCCAGCAGGGCAGGAACTTCTCCGCTCGACAGGGCGCCGATGATGATCCGGTGACGCTGTTGCACGGCGACAACGGCCAACAGGACAAGCGCTATCACAACGATGATGATGGTTTGTTTCATCTGACCACGCCTGCCCTCGCTGGAACACACAGAGTATTTGGTTCGCCTTTTCTAAGTCGACGCCAGCCATGTCGCCGGTGATGCCACATATCGACTTCGCCTAGCGGGTATTCTGGTCGGACAGGAAATCGATCACCGCCTGCCTAAACTGCTCATCATCCACGACACTGCTGTGATCCTTTCCCGGTACCGTCTGTAGTTGAGCCCTGGGTATCGCAGCGGCAAACTTATCGGCGGTTTCGGCGTAGTAATCATCGGCACCATTGATAATCAACACAGGGATGGACACACTAGCCAAGCCGGTTCCCCCGAGCACCAAGGGAAAGGACTCTGGCCACATCTGCAACGCTGCGAGAGCAAGGGCTTCGTTGTCGTTGTTCCCAGAACTATCAGCGAAGAAGCGTATGGCCTTGCCCAGCGGATCCTCTATTTTGTCCGGATCAGCCTCGCGCAGTGCCGCAGCGATCATCGCTGCCTCCTCAGTCGCATGGTCGACCTCGTCACCGATACCGGCAAGAATCATAGAGGCAAATCGATTCTGATGGCGGATGAGCAAGGCCTCACCGATGAAGGCACCCATGGAGTAGCCGAGCAGATCTGTTGTTTTGATGTCGAGGTGGTCCATCAGGTTCAACACATCCTCGGCCAAGGTGAAATAGCTGTAAGCTGACTGCACATGAGGCTTATCACTATTGCCATGACCGAGAACATCGAGAGCAACCACCCGACGATGGGGCTGGAGGCTCTTGATCCAACCCGTACGCTCCCAGTTACCAGAAATATCACTGCCCCATCCATGTACCAGAATGATCGGTTTTCCCGTTTTGCCCCAGACCTTGTAGTGAATGGAATAACTGTTGGAGTCGAAAAACCCGTCCTGATCGGGGTCAATCCTGCTGCCGAACGCGAGCATGGCCGTCCCGGTGCCAAGTACAGCCAATATTGCAGCAACACCTTTGATGGTGGGCCGTCGCCAACTCGATTTACCGTACTGTGGATTCCCATCGCGATTCATGCTGACCAGCCGCTGTCTTCAGAAAACTTCAATCCAGAAAAGATTAGCGTCGCCGCATGCTGACCATCTTAGATGAATTCGCCCCACTCAACGATCTCTGCGTCTGCCGCGGCGACTCGCTACCGCTATATGAGGAATTCGCCTCCAACCACCCGGAGTTCGAGACCTTCAGAGTGCTACCCTGGGACAAGCCGAAGCTGCTGGGTCAGCAGCAACGCTTCTATGATCTGATGGACCGACTGGGAGTCACGGTTCATTTCATTCCGCCGATGCCCGATCTTCCTTGGCAGATGTACACGCGGGACACCGCCTTCGTGATCGGCACAACGATGTACTACGCCACCGAACGCAGCCTGCCAGAACGCAAGGGAGAGATCGATCTGGTCCGCCATGCATTTCCCGAGATCACCGACGACGCGGTTGTGGAAATCACGTCCGGGCGGATCGAAGGCGGCGATGTCATGCCCGATGGCGACCGCATCTATGTCGGAATGAGCACCACACGCACGCAACCAGAGGCGATCCAGGAACTGGCGGCCCGCGTCGACCCGTCGGTTGAGGTGGTGCCGCTTTATCTCGGCCCCACGGTGATGCATCTGGACACCCGCATGACCATCCTGCCGGATCGCTATCTGCTGATCTGCCCCAGCGCTTTCCTTAAGGACGATCTGGAAAAACTGGCCCAGCGTTTCACCTTCATTGAGGCCACCAACAAAGAGACCATCGCCATGGGGACCAACGTCTTCGTCCCCGACCCGGAAACGGTGGTCGTGCATGCGGGATTTGAGCGGATCGCGAAAGAGATTGAGGCGGCGGGCCTGAAGGCCGAACGCCTGGATTGGTCGGAACCCAATTCCCTCCTCGGCTCCTTCCGCTGTGCGACGATGCCGCTGGCGCGAGTGGGGTAATCAGTCGGCTACCGGAAGCTGTCGCTGCAGCGACGGGTCGCTTCCGTAGAATAGTAGAATATTAGGCGTAATGAGGTTCAACACAGACTTCGTAGTGGATTTAGAGTGTCAAAGGGAGGACCACAGATGAGCGGGATTCCGGAGGAGTTCACTCCTGAACACATAGCAGCCCGTGCGCCTGCAGAGACACACATGTACCGGGATCAGGTGCACTCTCAAGAACCTATGCGGTCGATGCTGGAGAACAATCCTGAGATCTACTTCGTACCACCCCAGCGCGGCAGTGATTGGGGCAAATGGGAATTCAGACCCGGTTCCTACTACGACACCACGACCGGTGCGAAACACCCCCACTGGAAAGGCACTGAGCTCCCAGTTGCTACGAAAAACATCGAGCAGCTGCGGCACGACATGCTCACCTGGGGATACTGCAAGATCGACGAGGCCCTCTCCCCGGAACAGGTCGAGATCATGCGTGAACGCGTGCTGGCTCAGGCAGAGGGTGAAAGGCTGGCGGGGATTGCGCAGAAGACGCCGAGCGGTCAGAACATCAATTGCTGCATCAACAAGGGTCGCTGCTTTGAGCTTTTCATTGAGCAGCATCCGGAGATTGCACAGGGTGGACCCCTGGTCGAGCAGCTGGTGACCGAAGCCCTAGGTCCAGGCTGGATCTGCACGTCTCTGATCGCGGCGATCTCATTGAAAGGTGGCGTGCCCCAGGCTCTGCACCAGGATCAGGGTCTTTATCCGGAATCGAAGAGCCCGATGAGCGTGAACATACTCACGCCCCTCACTGACGTTGACGAAACCAACGGCGGTACGCTGCTGATCCCCGGTAGCCATATCACCCTGTCTGAAGCGGCACGGCAGGGCAAACGTGTCGGGAAGCTGCCGCCGGCAATCAACCTGGACGCGAAGGCCGGCACCATGGTAATCACAGATGGACGGCTGCTGCACTCCACCGGTATCAACCACACCGACACACCACGCATCATCATGCTGAACGGCATGCAGAAGCCTTGGATGCGTCAGCAGGAGAACTGGATGCTATCCGTGCGCCCGGAAGTGCTGGCCCGCGCCAGCGACAAGCTCCTGCATCGTATGGGTTATCAGGCGACAACCGGTACTCAGACCAATGAAGGCCACGGCTTTGGCGCCAAAGGCATCCCGGGTGAGGCTGCAGGCGCCACGGTGGAGTTCCGAATGGCAGCGGATCGAGGTGAGTATCAGCGGGTTGGAGAGCTGGGTCCCGACTCAACCGCAGAAACGCTGAACGCGCCTTACACCCTTCGTGAGGTCGTCGGCAAGGCGAGACAAGGTGGCCGGAGCGCGCCCGTAGGCATCACTGGTCTGCGGATCAGTTAAATACCCCTGGCGCCTCGGGAATCGCAGCACCATCGTGACGAGGTTCGGAAGCACCGAAGTGAACACCGTGCCCATCAGACATCACTGCTTGACCGAAGCCGAAGCGACCGGTTCTAGGCGCCACCGGTTCGATCTGGTGCCCGAGCACCTCTAGCTCGTCGCGGACAGGCTCAGGTATGTGTGACTCCATCAGCAGGTCGCAGCCGTCAAAGCTGCCCTTGGTAAAACGTCCGGCTTCCAGCGCTTCCTGAATCGTCATGCCGAAATCCACCACGTTGGCAACGAATTGCGCGTGCGCCTGAGCCTGATTCCAGCCGCCCATGATGCCGAAGCCGATTCTCACATCGCCTTTCGACATGAATGCGGGAATGATCGTGTGCAGAGGGCGTTTTCTCGGTTCGAGCGTATTCGGCTGGCCGGTCTCCATGGTGAACAGCGCCCCGCGATTGTGCAGCATGAAGCCCGTATCCTTCGGCACCAGCCCCGAGCCGAAGCCCGCATAATTACTCTGAATCAGCGAGACGATGTTGCCGTCACGGTCAATGGTCGAGAGGTAGATGGTATCGCCGCCCTCTGCCGTGCTGATCGTGCGGAACTCCGACGGCGTAACTGAGCAGGCCGCCTGCTTCGGGTCGATCAGCGCTGCTCGCCTGGCTGCATGGTCTTTGCTCAGCATCTCGGAAACAGGTACCGGTGAGAACTTAGGATCGCCCACGTAGCGGAGCATATCGGCGTAAGCCAGTTTCTTCGCTTCAATCATCACGTGCAGTGCTCGAGCGCTATGGAAGCCATACTCGTCGAGGGGATAGCGCTCCATGAGATCCAGCATCATCAGCGCGGCGATGCCCTGGGTGTTCGGTCCGATCTCTGCGACCGTCCAGCCACGATAGGTCGTGGTAATCGGCTCGACCCACTCGGGTTCGTAGTCCGACAGATCAGCGGCGGCGAGGCTACCGCCTTCGGCATCACTGAGCGCGAGTATGGCCTTGGCGGTGGCGCCCCCGTAAAACCCGTCCCGACCCTCCTCGGCTACCCGCTCGAGCGTCCGAGCCAGGTCTCGGTTCAGAAACACCTCCCCGGCAGCAGGAGCCCTTCCATCAACCAGGAACGTCTCCGCCGAGTTGGGATGTGCCGCGAGCAAGGACTCGCTCCGCACCCAGCCCGCTGCGATGACCTCAGAGAGTGGGAAGCCGTTTTCCGCATAGAAGATGGCTGGCGCCAGCACTTCATTGAGCGACAACTTGCCGAACCGGTCGTTGAGTGCCTGCCAGCCCGCCACCGCGCCCGGCACGGTGACCGAGTGAATGCCTCTGAACGGCATCTCCTCATGTCCCAGCGAACGGAGAAACTCCAGATCGAGTCCGGCGGGCGACCAGCCGCTGGCGTTCAAGCCGTAAAGGGCGTCCTCCTTGGCAAGGTAAACGATGGCAAACAGGTCCCCACCGATGCCATTTCCCGTCGGTTCCATCAGACCGATAGCGGCGTTCGCAGCGATGGCCGCGTCAATTGCGTTACCGCCACGTTCCAGCACCTGGACCCCAGCGCGCGCAGCCAAAGGCTGGCTGGCGGCAACGATGCCGTACTCCGTCGCCACCATGGAGCGGCCACTGACAGGTCGGCCGCCATCGTCTGCTCTGACCCCCATCGGTATGGCGTAAATAGCGACGATGCTAAGCACGACGGCGAGGAACTTGCTCATACTCTGCTCTCGAATGCCTGTCTCGAGGGCAGAGTTTAGAGCGAGCAGCCGGTAGTCGACACCCCGTCCACCAAATTAATGATAGCCATTAGTTTCTTGTTCATGTTCAAATACAGCGAAACCGGCCGGAGCGGAGCATATGGAAGTCATCAACAAGGTTGTCCCCAGCGAGGAACAGATCAAGGGTTTCATGGAGCCCGGTCATGATCGCCCGATCTACATGCTGAACCTTCTGAAGTTCAAGGAGGAAGCCGAATATGAGGATGGTCGAGAAACAGACCTGACCGGCGCCGAGGCTTACGCGATCTATGGGGCTGAGGTGGTGGAGCACCTGGCGAAAGTGGGCGGTGCTCCCATGTTCTCGGCCAGGGTCGAACGCCTGATGCTGGGCGAGGTGGAAGAGCTCTGGGATTCGGCGGCCATTGCCATGTACCCGTCCCGCAAAGCCATGATGGAGATGGTGAGCTCGCCGGAATATCAGGCTTCCGCGGTGCACCGGACCGCAGGCCTGGCGGGTCAGCTGAACATCGAGCTGGTCGAGCCAGTGGGTGCCTGGCTGATGCAGCAGCAGGACTGAGGCAGATCAATGAAGTGGCTAGCGGGAATTGCACTGACGTTGGTCGTCCTGTTGGGCGTCGGCTGGGTTTTCCGTGCGGAGATCGCCCTATTCGGCATCAACCGCATGATGGCCTCACAGATGGATATCGGCCCGACCCAGGAAATCAACTGGTCCACCGGCACGGATAGCGAGGGGCGCGATCCTGCCAGCCGCCCGCCGAACATCGTTTTAATACTGGCTGACGACCTGGGTTGGAACGATATCTCCATGAACGGTCCGAGCCCGACCGTCCAGACCCCGAATATCGATGCGCTGGCGGCGGAGGGAGTGACCTTCACCCAGGGGTACGCTGCCAATGGGACCTGTGCACCCTCGCGGGCCGCATTGATGTCCGGGCGCTACGGCACCCGCTTCGGGTTTGAATTCACGCCAACACCTACGGGCTTCATGCCCATCGTCGGCCTGATCAGTGACACGAAAGATCGGCCGTTACAGCCACCGGGCGTCAGCAACACCGAAGAGGCCAGTCTCAGCTTTGCCGAGATGGGTATGCCGCCCTCGGAAATCACACTGGCGGAGCTGCTCGCTGAACAGGGCTACCACACGGCACATATCGGTAAATGGCACCTGGGAGGTGAAAACGGTATGGCCGCCCATGATCAGGGCTTCGCGGAAAGCCTGCTGATGGCCAGCGGTCTGTATGGGCGGCGTGACGATGAGAATGTGATCCAGGCCAGGCAGGACTTCGATCCGATAGACCGATTCCTCTGGGCGGCGTTGAACTTTGCCGCCAGTTTCAATGGTGGTCCTTTGTTTGAACCACCAAAGTACCTCACGGACTACTACACCGACGAGGCGGTCAAGGTGATCGAGGCCAACAAGGATCGCCCGTTTTTCCTTTATCTGGCGCACTGGGCACCGCACACCCCGCTGCAGGCCGCCCGTGAGGACTATGAAGCGTTGTCAGATATCGAGCTGCACCGGGAGCGCGTGTACGCCGCGATGATCCGCTCCCTAGATCGGGGTGTTGGCCGGGTCATGGAGGCATTGCGCGCCAACGGTCTGGACGAAAACACCCTGGTGATGTTTACGTCCGACAACGGCGGTGCTGGCTACATCGGCCTGCCGGATGTGAATGACCCTTACCGGGGTTGGAAGATCACCTTGTTCGAGGGTGGTATCCGGGTGCCATACCTTGCTCGCTGGCCGGCGAGGTTACCCGCCGGTGCGACCTATGATGCGCCCGTTCACCACTTCGACATGTATGCCACAGCCGCGGCTGCGGCTGGTGCCGATCTGCCGACGGACCGTGTGATGGACGGCATTGACCTGACGCCGTTTGTGACCGGCGCCGAGGTAACCGAGCCACCGCATGACTATCTCTTCTTCCGCAGCGGCGCAGCCCAGGCGGTTCGTGACGAGCGCTGGAAGCTGATGGTCAGCGCACCGCAAGGCCTGTCTCGCAAGGAATGGCTGTTCGACCTCACCGCCGATGGGGAATGGACCGACCTTCTGGCTGAGCAGCCGGACGTCGCCGACCGGCTGCGCGGCGTGCTCGAGACGCACAACAACGAGCAGGCTGAGCCCCTCTGGCCCTGGACCGGTACGTCTGCTCACAACGTCGACCGCGATCTGTCGCAGGAGGATCAGCCAGGCGATGAGTTTGCATATTGGTCGAACTAGCAGTCCGCGACCGGAACCGACCAGGCCACCGCTCACCCGGCCGTAGTGTGCATCGCGTGTCCGCCGTCTTTGCAGCGTTTCTGCCAGTTACCTGAAAGGGTCTCGCGTTTTCAAACCTGGGAACAGCTGAAAATCACGATCCGCGGTCAGAAGCTCATCGACTCCATGAGCCAGACATAGAGCAGCGATCCGCGCATCGTGAATGATGGGTCCCCTCACCCGTGGCATCATCATCAACGGCTCGACGACTACAAGAAACTCAGAAGTCTCGCTCAACATCCTCAATGTCGGCGATCCCAGCCACCCTCTGATCTGCCGGGTAGCCTGTTCCGGGCTCGAAGCCGATTCTTTCCAGATGCGCGGGTTGGTAACGACACTGTAAAACTCGTAGACACAGGGCCACGGAACAGCCCAACGTGCGCCACCATCAGCGAATTCTTTGAGCAAGGATTTGGCGGCTACATGGTGCTCGGACTCTCTTCTGTGTGCGTACACCAGCACATTCGTGTCGAGTGCGATCACCTGGATTCAGGTTCACCGTAGATTTCCGATCTCAGATCCTGCCAGGTCATACGTTGCAGAGGATCGTCCCCGTCCGGGTTGCCGACACTGAAATCGGGCAATTCATACTTTGCGGGCTCTTCCGCCACCTCCAGAGCGATACGAAGGCTGTCTTCAACAATCGCTCGGAGCGGCTGGCCTTTTTTCTTAGCCAGTCGCTTCGCACGAATCAGTAGATCGTCCTTGATGTCCAGCGTTGTCTTCATACGCCCATACTACCCATATATCAAACTATGGGCAACCCATATACCGTCAGGCATTTCCGATTGTGTAGTAGTTTCCTTCTCAGCCAACTCTTTCGCAGAGATTGCTAACCTGGCCCAGTTTCGAACCTGTCCGACCGTAACCGGTCACTTTTTGCGCTGCCGCCCGCCCTTGGCGTAGGCTCTTCCAGGGGAGCTTGAAGCGGGAAAACATAGGGATGCGTTGCACCTCCGTCCTCTGCCTGGCAGTGGCTGTATTCCATGCAGCAGCATCCGCGCAGCCAGCAGAAATCTCCGGCCCCAGCGTCGAGGTGTTTGATCCGGCCGACCTGACACGCATCACCCTGGCCCGTGCCGAGTATGATAGCGTCGGCGGCATGGGCGAGGCCTACTACGCCTTCGAAGGCCGCATCTGGGCGCGCTGGGAAACTGACTTTCCCCAGGCGGAGCACAACCTCGCAAAAAGACTTCTCGAGCTCACCCGCTTGACTCTAGAGCGACAGCCGGTGCGCCGACGTCTCACCGCCCCCGATCTCGGCGACTACCCGCTGCTGTTCATGTCGGATCCGGGCTACATGCGCTTCTCGACAGAGGAGGCAGAGGCGCTCCGCGCTTATCTCGAGAACGGCGGCTTCCTATGGATGGATGACTGCTGGGGTGATGCGGAGTGGGCCAGCTTCGAGCGATTCATGCGCGCAGTGCTGCCGAACAACCATTGGCGTGAAGTGCCCATCGATCATCCGATTTTCCATACAGTGTTCGAGTTCGACGAAATGCCGCAGATACCGGCCCGCAGCTTCGCCGGACGCGGCGATGCCACTTCCGAGCCATCCTGGTTTCACCGCTATCCGGCTGGCGACCTGTCCAGAGCGACGATGCGCGGATACTTCGACAGCGACGGTCGGCTCATGGCAATCGGGTCTCATAACACGGACGTCTTCGACGGCTGGGAACGGGAAGCCTACGGTTCCTGGTACTTCGAGCGCTTCTCGACGCAAAGCTACCGTCTGGGCGTGAACGTGCTCACCTACGTGCTTACCCACTGACGCATATGTGGGAGTTCTTCTTCAACCACCCAAGATTGGCCTATGAATCAGGCGCCCTGGTGCTGACCAATGTCTCCGACCCTTTCTGGTGGTGGCTGGCCGCCCTGCTCCTGGTAGGGGTGCTGATCGCGAGCGCGTTGACGGGCAAACGCATGCACGGATGGCCGCTCGCCAGGAAACTCACCGTCG
The DNA here is from genome assembly GCA_965215995.1 of Candidatus Azotimanducaceae bacterium. GTDB lineage: Bacteria > Pseudomonadota > Gammaproteobacteria > Pseudomonadales > Azotimanducaceae > SZUA-309. Next base: position 107,046 of record OZ244128.1, read on the forward strand.
CCGCTCTGCAGGTGAGCTTCGCGCTGGGCGTTGTCGGACTCCTGGCGGGTCCGGGACTCAGGATCACCAAGCTCGAAGCCGGGGTGAACTCAATCGCCGTGCTGCTGGATCGTTCAGGCAGCATGGCGTTTCCCGATGCGGCCGGATCACTGGAAAGGACCCGTCTCGAGGCGGCCACCCGCCAGGCGCAGGACGAGCTGCTGCCGATGCTGGAGGGCCTCGGCGAGGTTGCGCTATTTGCCTTCGATACCAGCGCCCGCCGGGAAGCGTCTCTGGCAGCGGTCGCTGCGAGCTCAGCAAATACGCATCTGGTGCGGGCCACGGAGGCCGTGCTCGCCAGCTTCTCAGGCGGACCGCTTGCCGGTGTGGTAGTGCTCTCCGATGGTGCCGACAACGATGCGCTTGGCGCCCTGGACATCGCCAGTCTGGCCCGTCACGGTGTGCCCGTGCACACGGTCGGCTATGGGCCCGAAGTGCTGACTGGCGAGGTCGAGCTGAAGGCCGTACAGCTCACCAGCGAGGCGCCGCCGGGCTCGAAGGTGATTGCCCACGCCGTGGTCAAGCACCAGAGTGCAGGTGAAGCGGTTCTCAAGGTGCGCAGCAGCGGTGCGCTCATCGCTGTTCGGCGCATCATGCTGACGGCCGACACGCCGACGGTTCGCGCGGATCTGAGCTTCGATTCGGGCGATACCGGTATTCGCGAGCTGACCTTCGAGATCGAGCCGCCCCCCGGCGATCAGCTGAACGCCAACAACCGAATCGATCACCTGCTGACGGTCTCGGAGCGCAAGCGGCGTGTGCTCTATCTGGAGGGAGAACCCCGCTGGGAGTATAAGTTTCTACGACGGGCCCTGGCAGGCGATGACGTGCTGGAGCTTGTTAGCTGGCTGAAGACTACGGATCGGAAGACCTATCGACAGGGGGTCACCGACGAATCTGAGCTGGAGAACGGCTTCACGGCAACCCGGGCAGAGCTCTACGGCTACGATGTGGTCGTGCTCGGCAGCCTCCATGCCACGGAGCTCCGCCCCGAGCAACACGAATGGCTCGAGGCCTTCGTGTCCAAGCGCGGCGGCAGCGTGCTGGTGCTCGCCGGTCGTCAGGCCCTCGTCGACGGCCGATGGGACGTACAGCCCCTGGCAGCAGCGTTGCCCGTGACGCTCGAGCGCAGCGATGCAGCCACCTACCTCTCCATGAACGGTAGCGCCCGGCCAACGCGCCTGGGCATCGACTCGCCCTTCACCCAGCTGATCGACGCCGAAGGGGGCAATGGTTGGCTGAGCCTGCCGGAGCTGGGCGACCTGCAGCGCCTTGGCGAACTCAAACCCGCAGCCACGGTGCTGCTTGAATTCGTCACAGGCGACGAGCGCCATCCGCTGCTGATCACCCAACCCTACGGCCTCGGCAGCGCAGCGGTGCTGGCTACTTCCAGCACCTGGCGCTGGCAGATGCGGACCCCGCCGGACGATCCGCGACACGGCCTGTTCTGGCGTCAGCTGCTGCGTCAGCTCGCCGAAAGCGCACAACAGCAGCGCAGTGTCTCTCTGGCGCTTGAAGACGGCACGCTGAACATCAGTGCCCGGCTCCGAGATGAGCACTTCGAGCCGGCCCTGCTCCCTGGCGCGACAGCCACCATCACCGGTGCCGATAGCAGCAGGACAACCCTGCCCCTGACGCCGGGCGCTGTGCCTGGCCAGCTCGCCGCCCGCTACGTTCCCGAAAGCACCGGCGTCCATCGCGTGGACGTTATCCTCAACAACGCAAGTGACGAACCGGAGACCATCACCCGCTTCCTGCGCGCCGGCGCGGAATCCCGGGAGGCGTTCAGCCCCATCCGCAACAGCGCTCTCCTCGGCCGTATCGCTGCCACAACCGGCGGTCGCTATTTCCCGGACGGCGATCTGTCCGAACTGCCAGAGCTGCTGCGGTTCGCCGGCACCGGCGTCAAGCGCATGGAAGTCCTGCCGCTGTGGAACCTGCCGGCTCTGTTTCTGCTGCTGGTGCTGCTGAAGCTCGTGGAATGGGCGCTGAGACGTAGCTGGGGGCGGATCTGATGCGCGCCGCCATGGCAGTATCTTTCATGCTGCTCGCCTTGCTCGGCACAGGGTCCGTCACCGTTGCCGAGACCCGTGCGCTCATCATCGCCGGTCTGGGCGGCGAGGAGAGTTACGAGACGGAGTTTCAGCGTCAGGCCAAGCAACTCTCAGACGTGCTCGCGGAACTGACGGAGGACGTAGTTCTGCTCACAGGCGAGCGATCGGTCCGTAGCACAGTGGAGCGTGAGCTGGCGGCGCTGGCCACACGCAGCAGTAGTCAGGATGCGTTGCTGTTCGCTTTCATCGGCCACGGCACCTACGACGGTGAGCGTTTCCGCTTCAACGTTCCGGGTAAGGATTTCACCGCATCTGCGCTCGGCGAGTGGCTCGACACCGTACCCAGCGACAGCCAGGTGCTGCTCGTCACCGGCGCTTCCTCCGGCGCCGTGCAGGAGATGCTGGCCGCCCCGACACGCACCCTGATCACCGGTACCCGTAGTGGAGATCAGCGTAACGCCACGGTCTTCGGCCGCTACTTCACCGCAAGTCTCGGGGACGCAGCGGCAGACGTTGACAAGGATGGCCGCATTTCTGCCGAAGAGGCTTTCAGCTATGCGGTGGCCGGCGTCGAGCGCCACTACGATCACGACGGTGAGATGGCAACGGAAAACCCAACCCGCACCGGTCCCCAACCAAGTCTCACCCTGGCACGGCTCACGCCCGCACCGGCGATCGCCAGCGCGGATGCGCACCTGCTGGCGCGGCAGGACGAGCTGGAGCAGGACATCGCCAACCTCCGTGCCATCCGGGACAGCCTCACGCAGGACGAGTACTTTGCAGAGCTGCAGAAGCTGCTGCTGGAGATGGCCATGATCGAGGCGCAGCTTTCCGGAGCGGATCAATGATCCGCACCGCACCACTTCTGCTCTTCGCCTTGCTGACGACCTGTCCGCTCTGGTCAGCCGCCGAGTCCCTGGAAGCCTGCAATGCGCTCGCCGATCGTGGACAAGACGAGTCTCGGAGCTGTTATCTCGAGCTTCTAAGCCAGGCCATCGAGGACGCTGAGCGAGCTGAGGTGTACTGGCGACTCAATGAAATCAGTCGGGCCAACGATGCCTTCCGGCGCGCAGTCGGTCAGGACCCGAACGACGCTGAGCTGCGCGCCCGTTGGGGCATGCTGTTCCTCAGCGCACATCAGGCTGCCGATGCCGAAGCGCTGTTCAAAGAGGCACTCGATCTCGATCCGAACAACCTGACCGCACTGACCGGCCAGGCAGAGTTGCTCATGGACCGCTTTGCGGGTCCTGCACAGAGCGCTATCGGTCGTGCCTTGACCCTCGATCCCATGAACGCCCGGGCCCGTGTGCTGCGGGCCCGGCTTCTGCTCGAGAGTGGCGATCGCGACGGCGCAGCGGGGATTCTGCTCGATCTGGTCACCGGCACAACCACGCCGGTCCCCGAGCGCCTCAACGCCATGGCCCTGCTCGCGGCATCCGATCACCTGAGCGGTATTGCCTCCCCGGAGCTTAAGAGCCCCTGGGTCGCTCAGGCGCTGGAGATCAATCCGCGCTTCGGCGACATCCATGCCGTGCCCGCCTATTTCTACGTCATCACCCGCCGCTACCGGGAAGCAGTGGCGCTGCTCCGGGAAGCCGTCACCGTCGATCCCGGCCACTGGGACGCCCACCTCGCTCTGGGCACGAACCTGCTCCGCCTGAACGAGATCGAAGCCGGGCACAGTCACCTGCAGACCGCCTATGAGGGTGATGCCTTCAACCCTGAAAACGTCAACACCCTGCGGCTGCTCGACACCCTCGACGGCTACGACACGTTCACCTCGGACACGCTCATCCTGCGTACGCACCCGGACGAAAGCGCCGTGCTTACCACTTACGTTCGAGAGCTTGTCGAGCGTGCTGGTGAGGAGATGGCCCCTCGTTACGGCTACAGCTTCCAGCGGCCGGTAGTCCTCGAGCTCTATCAGCACCACGACGACTTCGCCGTGCGCACGGCTGGCCTGCCCGGGATCGGCATCCTGGGCGCCACCTTCGGCGACGTGGTGGTCATGGACGGACCGTCGGCAAAGCCGGTTGCGCAATGGGACTGGCTGTCTGCAGCCTGGCACGAGATCGCCCATGTGGTGACCCTGAACGCCACGAACAATCTGGTCGCCCGGTGGTACTCGGAGGGAATCAGCGTCTATGAGGAGCAACGCTTCGGTCCCAGTCCCAACGCATCGGTGCCCTTCGAGTTTCTCAGTGCCATGAGCGAAGGCCGTTTGCTTGGGGTGGCCGATCTCGACAACGGCTTCATGCGTCCCAGGTACGAAGGGCAGATTGCTGTGTCCTACACCCAGGCGGGCCTGCTGTGCACATTCATCGCCGAGCACCATGAGGACGGACTGAAGCGGATGCTCGATGTTTACGCGACGACAACGGACACGGTCGTCGCCATCCAGGAGGGGTTGGGCATAGATCCGGACGATCTCGATGACGCGTTCCTCGACTGGCTGGAGGCGACCTACGGAGCGGCTGCGGAGTCGGCGACTGACTACCAGGCTGCGACCCGGGCTGCAGCCGCGGCCCTCGAGGCCGAGCAGTGGGCAGACGCCAGAGCCGCGGCAGAGCGCGCCTTGGCCCTCTACCCGGCCTACACCGGCCCTGGTAATGCACGGCTGATGCTCGCCCAGGCGCTCGATCGCGGCGAAGGCACCGAGCGCGACGCGGCACGGCAGGCTCTGCTCGGCTACTTCGAGATCGGCGGCCGGGATCCGGCGGCCCTGCGACGGGCGGTCCAGCTCACCGAAGAGGCCGGTGACACGGAAACCGCCTACCTGATCCAGCGTGTCCTGACCCGCCTGGAACCGCTTCTGGTCGAGCATCACACCGCACTCGGCAATCTGGCGACCGCGCTCGAGCGCCACGAAGAGGCACTGATCGAGCACCAGCTGGCAGTGACCCTGAATCCACACGACCTGGCCGGTGCGCACTACCAGGTCGCCATGACGCTCAATACCCTGGGGCGAAAAGAAGAAGCGACTCGAGCGCTTCTCAAGGCGCTGGAGATCGCGCCTCGCTACCCGGAAGGCCTTCAACTACTTAGGGAAATCGGCAATGACGGATGAGACAGGGACCCAGCCTGCAGATGCGGCGGCCACGGAAGCTGCAGTTCAGGCGTTCCAGAATACGATGGATGCCATTCGCCACCAGCTCGGCCGGGTCATCGTCGGTCAGGACGAGGTGATCGAGCAGCTGCTGGTGACGGTGCTCGTGGGCGGCCACTGCCTGATCACGGGTTTGCCCGGTACCGCCAAGACACTCATGGTGCAATGCCTGGCGACGGCTCTTGGCCTCGAATTCAAGCGCATTCAGTTTACGCCGGATCTGATGCCGACGGACCTCACGGGCACGGATATTCTCGAGACGGACGCCGGCACCGGCGAGCGCAGCTGGCGGTTCGTGCCGGGGCCGGTTTTCGGTAACGTGCTGCTCGCCGACGAGATCAACCGCACGCCGCCGAAAACCCAGGCCGCCCTGCTCGAGGCCATGCAGGAGGCCCGAGTGACCATCCGCGGCACCACTTACGAGTTGCCAGCCCCCTTCGTCGTGCTGGCCACGCAGAATCCCATCGAGCTCGAAGGTACCTATCCGCTGCCCGAGGCTCAGCTCGACCGCTTCATCTTCAACGTCACCCTCGACTATCTGGATGCGGCCGAGGAAGTCACCGTGGTCGAGCGCAACACCCTGGGGCTTGGCCTGCCGACCGTGGACGCCTGCACAGATGCCAGGAGCCTGATCGACTTTCAGAGCCTGGTCCGCCAGGTGCCAATTTCCGACGCCATGAACCGGTTGGCCGTGGACATCGTCCGCGCGACCAGACCGGATCAGCCGGAGGCAACAGACCGCGTTCGCAAATACGTCATGTACGGCGCCTCCGTGCGTGCGGCCATCTTCCTGTCGCTGGCCGCCCGGGCCCGGGCGCTGCTTCGGGGGTGTTACCACGTGACGCCGGAGGACCTCGAGATGCTTGTCGCACCAGTGCTCCGACACCGCGTGCAGCTCAACTACCTCGCCGAATCCGAGCAGGTCACGGTGGACGATCTCATCGACGAGATCGCACGCTTCAGGGGCTAACGACATGGCGGTCACCTACACTCCTGGCGCGGCCCGCGGCGGTCACGACCGGCTCATCGAACCAGCTGTGCTGGCGCGTCTGAACAATCTCGAGCTGATCGCCCGCACCGCCGTGGAAGGCATGCTCATCGGGCTCCACCGCAGTCCGAGCTTTGGCTTCAGTCAGGAATTTGCCGAGTATCGAGCCTACATGCCCGGGGACGATCCCCGTGACATCGACTGGAACGTCTACGCCCGAACCGACCGCACCTACGTGAAGCGCTACTTCGGGGACACGAACGGTCGGTTGATGATGCTGCTCGATACCAGCGCATCGATGGCGAGCCTGGAAGCGTCGACCAACGTCATCTGCAAGCTCGACTACGGACGTTTCTTCGCTGCTGCCCTGGTCTACCTGGCCCATCGCCAGCACGATGCGGTGGGCCTCCTCACCTTCAATGATCGGGTCCGTCAGTTCCGGCCACCGACCAGCCGTAACGCCGGTGTGCGGGCCCTTTACCACGAGCTGGACAGTCTGCAGCCGGGCGGCGGCAGCGATTGGACCCTGCCGCTGACCCGGGTGCAGAGTCGGCTGCGAAGGTCCGGGCTGGTGGTGCTGATCTCCGATTTATATACGGACCCCGACGATCTGGCAAAGACCTTAAGAGGCCTCACGGCGATCGGCCACGATCTGCTGCTCGTGCACCTGATGGATCCGACCGAGGAGGTGCCGGTGATAACCGAGGCCACAACCCTTCGTGATGCAGAGACGGGGGAAGTCATGGAGGTGACGCCAGCCGAGCTGCAATCCGACTACCCGCTGCGCCTCGAGTCACACATCACCAGGCTCCGGCAATTGACCCTTGGCATGGGTGGTCACTATCTCAGAGTCAGCACCGCCGAGCCGCTCGATCGGGTGCTCGCCGGTTACCTGCGTTTTCGCGCGAGGCACCCCTGACATGGTGTTCGCTTCCGCCGCCTTCCTGGCCGGTCTGGCGCTGCTGACGGTACCCTGGTGGCTTCACCGGCTGAACGCACACCCCACCGAGCAACGCCCTTTCAGCTCGCTGTTCCTCATGCGCGCCGCACAGGCACCGGTGAATATGCGCAAGCGGCTGCAGCACCTCGTGCTCCTCATGCTGCGCTGGCTGCTGCTGCTCGCTGCCTGCCTCGCCTTCGCAGAGCCGGTGCTCAGGCTCGCCGGACAACGGCCGTCTGCGGACGAGATTCAGGCTCACCAGCTGATCGTCATCGACCGATCTCTGTCGATGGCTGCGGAAATCAACGGTCGCAGCCGCTTCGACGCTGCGCTGGCGGAAGCCCGGCGCCTCCTGGATGACCTTGGACCCGGTCAGCGTGCTGCGCTGGCCACCGCCGATGCGGATCTTTCACTGGTGATACCGTTGACCGCAGATGCCATCAGTCTCACCGAGGCGCTGGGCACCCTGACCCCGGGAGAGAGCCGGTTGAGCACTGCCGGCCTGCTCGGCCGTGTTGCGACGCTCGCTCAGACGCTCGCCGACCCGGGCGAACCGTTCGAGCTGGTGCTGATCTCCGACTTCCAATCCTCCGGGATGCCGGCACAATTCAACGCGCTCATCGACGGCGTCGCATCGCCGACCCGCCTCGTGCCGGTCGGGCCCGATACCCTCGTTCCGAATCGAGCCATTGCCGATCTGACCTTGACGCCGGATGGGACACTCGGCGTTACCGTGCGATCGTTCGGCGCGCCCCTGGATCGTGTCACCGTGCGTCTCGAGCAGGACGACGTGGTCGTCGGCCAAAGGCAGATCGATCTCGCCACGGACTCCACGCTCACGGCCAGCTTCCAGCTTCCCTCCGTCGAGGCCACCGACCGGCGCCGCAACCGTAACGTGACCTGGACGGCCAGCCTCGAGCCGGAGGATGCTCTGACTGCCGACAACGTACGTCGGCTTGTTTCTTTCCAGTCGGAGCAAACACCCATACCGGTGCTGACGGGGAACGATCGCGCCTGGGCTTATCTGCGTGCAGGTGTGCAAGCTGCCGCGCCTCGCTTCGAGCCTGAACGCGTCGGCAACCTGACCGACGACAACGCGCCCATCGTCGTCGTGCTCGGCAGTGAGGCGCTCGACGGTGGTGTGGAACGGGCGCTGCAGCGGTATCTGAGCGATGGCGGCCGCGCGCTCGTCATCGTCGATGAGGCAACCCGGAGCCGCGGCGTGCTGCCGTTGTTGGCGCTACCGCTGGCCGCCGATCGACTTCGGCAGACAGCGCGCGGAGTGACTGCCCTCGACCGCAGCCATCCGGCCCTGACGGGATTTGCCAGCTGGCAGGATCTGGCTTTCTTTCAGGCGCTGAGCCCGGCGGCAGATCCCGGCGCAGAGGTGATCCTTGCCCTCGATGACGGCACGCCGCTGCTCTCGGAGCATCGAGTCGGCGCCGGCCGGCTCATGCTGCTCGGCACCGCTCTGGATCCAGCCTGGTCCACCCTTGCCGTTCGTCCGGCGTTCGTCAGCCTGCTCGCCAATCTGCTCAGCTACCTGGCGGAAGACACCTTACCGGCAGAAGCACTCGTGGGAGAGCCCTTTGCGATTCCCGCGCAGTCCCTCCAGCTTTTTACCGCCGATGGCGAGCGGGTGCTTGGGCTGGGAGAAACGGTCGGTCGACCGACGGTGAACCTCGACAGGCCCGGGTTTTATCAGCTGCGCACGCCGGCCCGCAGCCGCTACCTGGCCGTTAACGTCCATCCAGCAGAGTCCGATCTGCGCCTGGTGCCCGCGGAACTGCTCGCAGAGTGGCAGGCGAGCACCGGGGCCGACCGTCCGGCGACGCGGGACAGCACCACCGATCCCGAGGCGGGAGACGCCAGCACTGTCAACCTGCTACCCCTCGCCCCCTGGCTGCTGGCAGTGCTTGCTCTCCTCGCATTGCTCGAGCCGCTCTATGCAAATCTCATCTCCACTCGCCAGCGCCCCGGAAGCATGACGAACCTCACCGGTGGGACTCCAGCATGACTGGCTCCGCTTCTTCGACAGATATCACCAACCTCGGCGCCTATCTGGATGGTGCCGGCCGGCGCCTGAAGCGGCGCAACATCCTCCGCGGTGCGGCCGCGATGGCTCTGGCAGTACTCGTCCTGACGCTGCTGATCGCCGCCGCTCTCGTCGCGTTCGTGCCAGCGACCGGGTGGGTTCTGGGCGCGAGGATCGGCCTGTACCTGATGCTCGTGCTGGCCGTGGCCGGCATCCTGCGCATCAGATTCTCGCGGCGGCAGAGCGCCGATACGCTCGAAGCGATGATCCCGACCTTCGACGGCCGCCTTCGCACCTGGAACGATGCCAGTCAGCGAAACGAGAACACGCCGCTCCTGAACCTGCTCGCGAGGGACGCCGAGACGGTCGCACGCAGCTCGCCGCTCACGGCGGTCATACCCGCCTGGCAGTTCCTCCTCCCCGGCTTTGTTGCCGGCTTGGCTACCGTTGCCTTCCTCTGGCTCCTGGGCGCGGGCCCGAGTGGTCCGTCACCGCTGCAGCTCTCCGCGCTGCGGCTGTGGACCGGAGATCTGTTCATGGCCGCCGCACCGCGCATCGCTGTCAGCCCGGGTGACACCGTAGTACCTCGCGGCAGCGACGTTGTGATCGAGGCATCCGCCAGCGGCTTCGTCACCTCGGCCATGCAGCTTCATGCAGAGTTCGATGGCACCGCCGGTTGGGAGACCGCACCCATGGCGCGCCTCGGAGATGGGCGCTACGGCTTCGTGTTCGTCGGGGTGAACGAAGAGGTCGTCTACTACGTTGGCGCCACCGGCATCAACTCAGAGCGACACGTGATCCGGGTCGCCGATCTGCCGCGCGTCACCGACGTCGTGCTCGAGTATCGCTATCCGGACTGGACGGAACTGCCGGTCACGGAGCACCGCGAAGGTGATATCGCGGCGTTGCCAGGAACTCGGATCGGCGTCGCTGCCAGCACTGACGCCCCGGTGAGCAACCCCCTGATCGTCGTCAACGGCGAGGTTCTCGATGCCGACGCTGAAGGAAATCTCATCCACGCGGCGTTCGAAATCGGAGAACCGGGCAGCTGGCATGTCGCCGTCCGCCACGAGGGCACCCTGGCTCGAATCAGCGACAGCTTCTTCATCGATGTCGTCAGTGATCAGCCGCCAGAGGTTGCCTTCAGCTGGCCTGGCCATGACGTTCAGGCGACTGCCATCGAGGAGCGGGTCCTCCGCTTTGCGGCCAAGGATGACTACGGTCTGAGCTCGCTGACCTTCCACTACGCGATCAACGGCGGTCGCTGGGTCACGGCGGAGCTGCCCCCGCCTGTCCCTGCGGCGGACGATCCGGTCACGGACGATCACGAACAAGCTTCCGCAATGAATGTCCAGACAAGCGAATACACGCTCTATCTGGAAGACCTGGAGGTATCGCCTCTGCCGACGGAAAGCAGCGGCCGCCCGCTTCGAGCCGGCGACATGATCAGCTTCTACGCCGAGGCACGCGACCACGCCCAGGAAAGCCGCACTGCCCTCTACTTCATCGATATCCGGCCCTATGACCGCACCTACCGCGAGTCGCAGAGCATGGCCGGCCAGGGCAACCAGGGCGGCGGGGCGGACGAGCTCGTCCAGCGGCAACGGGAAATCGTCACGGCGACGTGGAATCTGATCAACCGGCAGTCGCAAGGCGAGGGAGCGCCCGACGATGCGGATCAGGCCGAAGTGCTCGCCCTGCTGCAGCGCACGCTGGCCGATCAGGTCACCACCCTCATCGAGCGGGCGGCCGCCCGCCGACTGATGCTCGATGAAGAGATCGATACCTTCACCCGGGAGCTCACCAACGCCACGGAAGACATGATTCCAGCAGCCGAGCAGCTGGCAGGCCAGAACCTGGAGGCGGCAGTGGCTCCGGCACAACAGGCCCTGCAGCATCTGCTGGCTGCCCAGGCGACCGTGAACGATGTGGACGTCTCCATGGGCACGGCGGACATGCGCGGCACTGCCGGCCGTTCCCTGTCGGAGCTTATGGACCTGGAGATGGATCGGGAGCGGAACCGCTACGAAACACCACAGAACCCTTCCTTAGGGAACGAGCCGCCTTCAGAGAGAGAGGAGTGGCAACAGCTCAAGGCACTGGCGGACCGCCAGGAAGCGATCGCCAGGCAGCAGGGTCTCGGCGACGAGTCGCTGGCCAGCCGCTGGCAGCAGGAGCGTCTGCAGCGGGAGCTCGAGCAACTGCAGGAATCGCTCGAGCGTCGACAGCGCCAGGCGGCGCAGCAAAACCCGGCCAGCCAGAGCACGTCGAACGGAAGTCAACAGAGACTGGACACCGCCCTTTCGGAGCTCGAACGTGCTCAGCAATCCATCCGTCAGTCTCTCGCACAGCAGCAGACCGATGCGGCGGCAAGCCGGCAGGCGACGGAAGCGATCCGTCGCGCGTCGGATGAGCTGCGTAAGGAGGCGGCAGGCCAACTCGACGAACGCCTCATCGAGAGCGAGCGGATCGTGCAGAACCTGCTTGCCGATCAGCGCACCATCATGAGTAGGCTCGACGAGATCCAGGACGATGCCCTCGCTTCGTACGACAGTGTCGTCCGCCGTTTCGACGACTACGCCATGGCGCCCTACGCCGAGCGGAAGCGGCGCATGCAGGCTGACCTCAACAACTTAAGCCGCGAGCTCGATGACCTGAGCGACGTTATCGAGGACGACGACACAGTGGCGGTGCTCGCCGATGCTTCGCGAGAGCTGGCCGATGAGCGACTGGACGAGCGTCTGGCGGCCAGCGCCGACGCCTTCGAATTCGGCCGGCCGCTATACGCCATTGGCAACGAGGCCGTGGTGGAACAGGCCCTGGAGCGTCTGGGCCGGCGCCTCGAGCAGGCGCGTCGCCAGCTGGCTGCAAGCGATGGGCAGAGTCGCGAAAGCTCGACGCTGACGGAAGTGCGCGAGCTCAGAGACGAACTCGCGGAGCTGATCTCCGGCAACGACCTCGACGACATGGAATCGTTGCTTCGGCGCACGGATGCGCTGGAGATGCGTCTCGGCCAGGAGATCGGTCCGGGAGTGGCCCTCGATACGGCTTTCTCGCGCCAGGCCTACCGGGAACGGGGCACCGATTCGGCGAACAGCGAAGCGCTCGCACAGCTCATGAGCGATCGACTCGATCTCCTCGAAGCTGCACTGATGAATCTGGACGCGGAGCCGATCAGAGCCCAGGAGCCCAGGGATCAGGCCCGGGACTCGGACGCAGCTGCCAGGTATTTCGAGACGCTGAGCCGGCCCTGAGGCATCAGGTAGTGAGCTTGAAAGCCTTGTACCAGCTCTGGTCCGAACCAGGACCTACGTTGGTGATATGCACGTCGAGCACGTATGGCTCACCGGCAGCCTGAGCGTCCCGGGCGCGGATGAGGGCGGTATCGAGCTCATCCGGATCGTGCACATGCTGGCCTTCGATGCCTTGGGCTTTGGCCAGCAGCACAAAGTCGATGGCCGGATCGCCGAGGAACGTCTCCGGGTAGCGGTTCTGTGCCTTCATGTTGCCGCCCCAGCGGGCGAAGTTGTTGCGTACGGTCTGGTACTGCATGTTGTTCCAGACCACCGTGACAATGGGCAGACCGTAGCGGGCCATGGTCCAGAATCCGGCAGCGCTGTACATCACCGAGCCGTCGCCGATGCTGAGCACCGTGGGCCGGTCCGGCTCGGCAAGCTGAGCGCCGATGGCACCGCCAAGACCGTAGCCCAGGCTGCCACCATAGGTGCGCACCAGCTTCCAGTCATCGTCGCCAAATCCGAACGGCATGTGCTGGTCCGACTGACTGAAGTTCTCCGACACCACCACCGATCCCGGTGCCAGGCACTTGCCCATCTGGTGGCTGAGGTAGTCCGGATGAATGGGATTGGACCCGGCAACGGCAGCGACGGACTCCTTCCGTTTGCTGAGTCGCTCAGCACCCCTGGCGTTCAGGTCCGACCGGCGCTGAGAAATGTGGTGCAGATTGGCATCGGCAGGATTCCACAACGCATTCAGCGCCGTCATCGCCGTGCCTACGTTGGACCACAGATGCATGTCGAGCGGAAAGGTGTTGCCAAGCATGGCGGGATCGTGGCCGATCCCGATCTTGAGCGCCTCGGGGAAGCGCTCGTCGGTGGGATTGGCCCGGGTGTTCGGACGGTATCCGATGCAGCAGACCACGTCGTGCTCGCCGTCCGGCACGCCATCGACCATGCCCACGTAGTTCGGATGGGTCGGTGGAAAGGAAGCGTAGTCGAAGAAGTTGATGGCCACCGGCAGCGCATGGTTCTCCACCAGCTCCAGAAGCTCTTTCTGGGCCCGGGCGTTGGCCACGTCCGGTCCCACCACCAGCAGTGGATTCTCGGCGTTCAGCAGCGCATCGTGGATGGCAGACAGGGTTGCCGCGTCCGCGTGCTCGGCAGTAGCGACGGCTTCCCCGGGCCGGATCACCGCCTCCACCTCCTTGGCATCCAGCGCTTCACTGGAGAAAGCGAGATAGACCGGCCCGGTGGGCATGGTCAGTGCCTCCTTGAACGCCCGCCGGGTGGCCATGGCCACGCCCCGGGCATCGCGAACTTCCCACCGGTTCTTGGTAACGTCCGCCACCGTGTTGATTTGAGCGTGACCCCTGCTGACTCCAAGCGTGTTGTGATCACCGAAAGAGCCGTTGTCCCGCATGGCCGCAGTTACCACCATGGGCGTGCCGTCGAAGTTGGCATTGAAGAGCTGGCCGGAACCCTGTCGGGTACCGGCCGCCAGGTGCACATTCACGAACGAAGCCTGGCGGGTAGCCCGGGCATAGGCATCCGCCGCCGAGAGCACCAGCGACTCATTCAGCAGCAGGATCGGCTGCACGCCGGGCACGGTGAGGAAAGCATCGAAGAAACCGGCCTCGGCGCTGCCCGTGTTGGTGAACGCGTACTCTACCCCTTGCGCCACCAGCTGGTGCATCAGCAGCTCGCCACCGGTTCCGGTTACTCTATCTGAGTTACCCACGTGCCCGCGGTTCAAGCCGCCGTTTGTAGCGTGGGACGACTGTAGACGTCCTTCTCGGCAAGGCGCCCGTCCCGAAACGTGTAACGCTCCACACCAACGCGCTCGAAACGTGCACCGCTCGCAACGTCGGTTCCCGTCACGCGGTAGGTCATGAAGGTGGCATCGGGGGCGTGGTGAAAGACCACGTCTTCGAACCGAACATCCTGCTGAATTCCCTTCCGCTCCTCAAAGAACGCCGCAACCTCGGCGCGTGAGCTCATCTTTCGCGGCACATCACCGATCTGGATGGAATAGGTGAAGTCCTCGGTGACAAGTTCGTACATCGCATCCAGGTCCTGTCTGAAAAAGGCACGGCCAAAGGCCTTGAACAACGCATCGCGTTCTTCTGCTGTCGGGTTCATACGCAACTCCATTTCATAGGCAATTCCATGTTGTGGCGGTCCTCCAAAAAAAGCGCCCGGCCGGGGGCGATTCGATTACGCTTCGCTCGCTTGTTTGCCTGCTTCCAGGCGACGCGCCAACAACCCGATCAGGACACACCACACGGCTATCCACAACAGGTAGATCAATACATCCTGAACCGGGTTGTTAATCAGGGTCAGGAACGTTGCACGGGCAACGCTCCAGCAGGCCCAGAACGTGATCAGACGCGGTGTCTGCCGCAAGTCCAGGAAAAACCAGGCCAGCGTACCCGTGATGCACAAAGCCATCAGCTGAGCCAGGGGAACGGTAAAAGTGAAGAAGAGATCGCCAGTCAGATCCCAGCTCACTGGCATGTAAGGCACCAGTATCTGGAGAAACAGAATGTCCTCCAGTATGCCGTTGATGAGGCCCAGCACCACGATGCCTACCCAGCCGAGAACGTTACGGACTTTGCTCATAGTCGACTCTTGCTGCGCCGACGGCTACTCGCCGCCCACCAGGTTACTGACTTCATCCAGCACCGTTGACCAATCCGCTCGCGAGCGATAGCCCGCCTCCGCCCACTTGGCGAGTATCTTCCCTTCGGGCGAGAGCAGAATCACGCCAGGATGGGGAATGCCATAGGCGAAGGTGCCTTCGCCATACGCCTCGTTGCGAATGCCCCAGGCTTCAACATGCTGACGATCTACATCGCGGAGCAGCGGGTACTCTATCTCCCACTCCTCATGGAACTGCTGGATGATTTCCGGCTTGTCGTAGGTCATGCCAACCACGCCTACGCCGATTGCTTCGAACTCGTCTCTGATGTCATTCAGTTTCACGAACTGACGAATACAGAAAGGTCACCAGTCGACGGATCGATTGAAGACAAACAGCAAGCCATTGGACCCTTTCAGCGTCTCCAGATTTTGCGGCTGGCCGTCCTGATCGTTGGCCGCCAGCATCGGGGCCATGGTACCGACACTGGGTCCCCAGGCTGCCGCGTAATCCGAGTCCGCGAACGCAAGTTGACCCATAGCCAACCAAACACCCGCAATACCCGCAATACCCGCAATACCCGCAATAAGAAAACGTCGCAACGCAGGTAACCAATGGCGCCGGTCCTGTTCCAGTTTCATGGTGTTCTCCTCAAAAAAACGTCTCGATGCCTTGTGATTGCTGCCAGAAAGCACCTCTGATCAGCGTTATTAGAACTCAGGGGGCCGGAAACACTCAACATACGACATTCGGCAGTCTTCAACCGACGAACATACCGCCGTTGGGATAGAGCGTTGCCCCGGTCGTGTAGCTCGATTCGTCGCAAGCGAGATAGAGCGCGGTGTTAGCCATTTCAACTGGCGTGCCAAGACGACCCATGGGGGTCATGCTCTTCATCATCTCCAGCCCTTCCGGGTCATCCTGCATGCCTTGGGTCATCGGGGTTTCGATGAACCCCGGACCAATGGCGTTGACCCGAATGTTGTGCTCGAGCATCTCCATGGCAAACGCGTGCGTCAGCATGGCCACACCCGCTTTCGAAACGCAGTAGTCCACGGCGCCTGGCAGCGCGACGCGGGCGGCAGTGGAGGCGATGTTCACGATGCTGCCACCGTTGCCGAGTGCAATCATGTGTCGCGCGGCGAGTCGGTTGGTCAGCATCACGCCCGTCAGGTTGATCTGCAGGACTCGGTTCCAGTCCTCGAGGGGTTGGTCGACGAGCGGATGATCCGGCCCCTGGTTTGCGTCCACAGTCCCGCTCACGTAACCGGCGCTGGCAACACCCGCTGCGGCAACGACGCAGTCCACCCGACCCAACTCGCCCACACTCTGATCGAACAGGGCACTGATCTCCTCCTCGAAACAGACGTTGGCTTCCACACCCATCACCTGGCCGTTGGTCGTGTTGCGCACTTCGACCACCGCGCTATCGATCCGCTCAGCACCGATGTCGCTGATGACGATGTTGGCACCCTCCTCTGCGAAGCGCAGCGCACAGGCTTTGCCGATACCGCTGGCACCGCCGGTGATGACCGCTACCTTGCCTTCAAGTCTCGCTACCGCCATGTCTCCCTCCTGAAGCTGATTGCGTTCAGTGTATGACGCAGCGGGAGGGATTGCAGGTGGTACGGCGATTCCGATCCCGGCTTACGTCTCGAGGTTGGCGGCAAGCCAGTCAATGCAGGAAGCCGGTCCCTTCAGCAGATTGGGCCAGTCGGGATCGGGATCCCGAAAATAGACGTCATGTCTGAGCGTGACGACCCCATGCAGATCGTCGAAAGATCGTGGGCTGTCGAAATTCGCT
This sequence comes from Candidatus Azotimanducaceae bacterium, assembly GCA_965215995.1. Taxonomy (GTDB): domain Bacteria; phylum Pseudomonadota; class Gammaproteobacteria; order Pseudomonadales; family Azotimanducaceae; genus SZUA-309. Next base: position 123,889 of record OZ244128.1, read on the forward strand.
TGAAAGAACAACGGGTAGTTATAGGCGTCTGACAACTGCAGCATCCGCTGCGGCGTCGTCGTCTCGAAGGGGGCTCCAACGAGCGCCATCTGATGAAGGAAGATGCTGAGATCCTGCCGGTCTTTTCTAAGCGCCGAAAGGTTCGGGTCGCGGACGGCTTTCTTGAAATCGGAAAGCCAGGTGCGCAGCAGACCCAACTCCGGCCGCACGATCAGAATGCCCGCGTTGAAATAGGCCCGAATGGTCTGCCTGTCCACCGGCGTCACTACGGGAAAAAGCCTCTCCTGGTCGATCTGGAGACAGTCGTAAAGCGCCTGCCAGTCATCTGCCGGTGGTTCGCTCGCGAGAGAGCCGGTGCGGTTGTGCATGACCGGCCTGAAAGCAAAATCGCAGGAGCTGCGCAGAAGAAAGTCCGAAGGTTCGCCGACAATGACCGTGTCTTCATCCAGCCATGCCAGGATGTCGGCCGCACCCTCACCCGCTTCTTCCGCTGCGGCCGCCGCGAACACCTTGCTCGCGAACGGAATACCTTGGAACGCCTCGCCAACAGGACCCAGCGCTACGTGCCTGTCGAAATCGCGCAGCGTGGTGTCGTCGGCTGCCAGCGAAGACGGACTGAAAAGCCAGACTGGCGAGTCGGCAAACATACCACCGAATTGTCTCAAGCTTCGCGCGAGCGCGCTGCAATGGACCAGTTCTCGCCGCGAAGCAGCCCAGGTGGCAAAGAGCGTGTTAGCAGACATCATGGCTCCTCTATCGGGATCGTAGGCGCGTACTTCGTGCGGCTCATACTCATATGGCATCCATCAGACACATTCAGCCAGAGAGGCTAAGTGTTTTCCGAGAGTTCACTACTAGGAACCTCCGATTGTCTAACCCTCCGCACTGCGGGATTTTACTTATGGCGTTAGGGGAGTCCTGCAATGGATGCAGCTCACCCTGATGTCTACAGGAAGGGATCGGACAGAGGAGTCTGATGATTAGTCTTCAGCATGTGGTTCTCGCCACAATGTCCCTGGCGTTTGCGTCGGGGGAAGTCTTTGTTGCCGGTACCGAACCGAGCGTGCGCCCGAAAACTGCGCCAGTGATCACTGAGCAGACGAAGGGCCCCGGCTGGTATGCCGAGTCGCTCACCGGTATCGAGCAACCCTATCCGTACAGCCTCCGCTTTCTTGAAGATCAAGGTAGCTGGCACACACCGTTCAATCGACCTGGAATGACAGGCCCGTATGACATTCGAAACTGGCATGACAAATCAGATGCCGATAGCAACTGATTTGAGCATGTTCGGACTCGGTGTCTTCTCAAGCGGGAACGGGGAGTGCGCGCCAAACTTGCGTCTTTGCGAAATGGAGATCGTTTTTAACTTGATAGAAGGTACCGAGTGAAATGAGACAACTATTTGTCACTTTACAGGTAGTAACACTACTGACCTTTTCGCTGTTGGGAGCTTCCTGCGCTGCGGACGAGAACTCTGACGAGGATCAGGCAGGCATGTCTGGTATGTCTGGGATGCAGGGTATGGAAGGTATGTCCGGCATGGAGGGTATGTCCGGGATGTCCGGCATGGCCGGTCAGGAAGGCTGGGTATGCACCCAATGGTCCCGTCCCGGCATGAGCGGCATGTCTGGTATGTCCGGCATGGGCGGCATGTCCGGTATGGAAGGTATGTCCGGTATGGAAGGCATGTCCGGCATGGAGGGCATGTCCGGCATGGCAGGCCAGGAAGGCTGGGTCTGCACCCAATGGTCCCGTCCCGGCATGAGCGGTATGTCTGGTATGTCCGGCATGGGCGGCATGTCCGGTATGGAAGGCATGTCCGGCATGGAGGGCATGTCCGGCATGGAAGGCATGTCCGGTATGGAAGGCATGTCCGGCATGGAAGGTATGTCTGGCATGGAGGGTATGTCCGGGATGTCCGGCATGGCTGGCCAGGAAGGCTGGGTATGCACCCAGTGGTCCCGTCCCGGCATGAGCGGTATGTCTGGTATGTCCGGTATGGAAGGCATGTCCGGTATGGAAGGCATGTCCGGCATGGAAGGCATGTCCGGCATGGAAGGCATGTCCGGCATGGAAGGCATGTCCGGCATGGAAGGTATGTCCGGCATGGAAGGCATGTCTGGCATGGAAGGCATGTCTGGCATGGAAGGCATGTCTGGCATGGAAGGCATGTCCGGCATGGAAGGCATGTCCGGCATGGAAGGTATGTCCGGTATGGAAGGCATGTCCGGTATGGCTGGCCAGGAAGGCTGGGTGTGCACCCAGTGGTCCCGGGTGGGCATGAGCGGTATGTCTGGTATGTCCGGCATGGAGGGCATGTCCGGCATGGAGGGCATGTCTGGTATGCAGGGGGAGTGGAAGCCCCCGGAGTAGAGGGTCTGATCTGATTCAGATCACCTCATGCGAGGCGTGGCCAGTGGGTCAATGACTGACTGCCACGCCTCATCGCAGCCCACGAACTAGAAGAACACCAATGGATGCAGGAAACTGGCTGAAAGCTCTCGCAGGCGCTGTCGTGTTCGTCACCGTATCAGCCTCGTCGCTGATTACCGGCTCAGAATCAATAGCGGAATCCTCGCGCGACTACCAGGCGGCACGCTGGGATCCGATCCATTTCTCACCGCAGATTGAGACGGCAACCAACGAGGAGTGTCTGAATTGCCATCAGGAGATACTCACCCGGGAAACCCTTCCGGAGTCACCTGCGGGCCTGCAGACCGAGCAAACGATTGCCTGGTATCAGACGCTGTCCACCTACGATGGGGGCCAGGAGACCTTTCACCGCCGGCACCTCGTCACGCCAATGGCGAGCGAGCTGATGAGCCTGCGCTGCAACACGTGCCATCAAGGCCATGATCCCCGAGATGAGGCGCCAGGCGCTACTGCGGTATCTGCAAACGACGCCGCGTTTACGCTGCGCAAGCAGGTAAACCCCGAGGTCTGCCACATGTGTCACGGCCAGTTCAACTACCAGGTCATGAGCATGCCCGGGCCTTGGACGGAATTCCGGGATGCCTTTGGTAATACCTGTATGACCTGCCACAACATCTTCCGAACGAACCGCCACAACGTCAATTTCCTCAAGCCTGAGGCTATCGAAGCCGCCGGTGCGGAATCCGGAGATTCCTGCTATGGCTGCCACGGAGGACGCAGCTGGTATCGCACAAGCTACCCGTATCCACGACACGACTGGCCCAACATGCCGCCCGCGACTCCATCATGGGCAGTGGACCGACCGGTCGAATCACAAAAAAGATTTCTGGAGTAACCATGGCAAAGCTGAAAGGCTTTCTAACGGACACCTCAAAGCAGAGCCGGCGTTCTTTTCTGCTCAGTGGCGGAGCTGCTGGCGCCGGCCTGATGACCGGCGGCCTGGTTGCCACTGGCACACCGGGGAAGGCCCACGGCTATGCCTATGAGCCCTATCCAAAAGACGATGAGCTGGAAACCGTGGTCACCAGCTGCGCGCACAACTGCGGTTCGCGACACATGCTGGTCGCCCACAAGAAAGGAGACGTCATCGTCCGGCTCTCAACGGACGATGGCCGCTATCAGGCCGACGGACACTTCGGGAAGGATACCGAGGAAGAGCCGCAGCTGAGAGCCTGCCTTCGCGGCCGCTCGTACCGCCAGCGCATTTACTCTGCAGAGCGGCTCCTGTTCCCCATGATGCGTGTCGGCGAGCGTGGCGAAGGCCGCTTCAGAAGAGCGAGTTGGGACGAGGCGCTGACCCATGTCGCGAAGAAGATGATCGAGCTGAAGGAGCAATACGGTCCAACAGCCCTACTTGATCAGAGCTACGCGGGCAGCTCCTACGGGGTGCTGCACAAGTCCGACCAGATAGAAGGGTTGCTCGGTCGATTTCTCGGGATGTTCGGCTGTCGCACGAGCTCATGGTCGGTGCCATCTTACCAGGGCACCACATTCAGCTCCCGGATGACCTTCGGGACCATCGAGGATGGCAACGAAGACGATGCGTTCGCCCACTCCAAGCTGATCATCATGTGGGGCTGGAATCCGGCCTACACATTCCACGGCGGTAACACTTTCTACTACATGCGGATGGCCAAGCAGCGCGGCTGCAAATTCGTGCTGGTCGATCCTCAGTACACGGACTCAGCCTCGGCTTATGACGCCTGGTGGATTCCGATCAAGCCAAACACCGATGCGGCAATGATGGCTGCAATGGCGCAGCACATCTTCGCCAAGAACCTGCATGACCAGGATTTCATCAATCGTTTCTGCCAGGGCATCGATCAAGGCACCATGCCTGACTGGGCGAAGAACGAGGAGAACTTCAAGGACTACATCCTGGGCAAGAGCGATGGTCAACCGAAGACACCTGAATGGGCTGAGCCCATCTGCGGCGTCAAGGCCGCAGACATCAGAAAGCTGGCGGAGATGTACGCCACGACGAAGCCGGCGGCGCTGAAGGCTTCATGGGCACCGGGTCGTTGCGCCTATGGCGAGCAGTACAACAGGATGGCTGCGGCACTGCAGGCAATGACCGGCAACATCGGCGTACTCGGTGGCAGCGCGGAAGGTGTCGGGAAAGCGTGGCACCCTGAAGGAATCGCCTATCCTTACGATGAGTATGCCAACGTCTGGTACGCATCTCTCAAGTCGGACCGCTGGGCGCACTGCGTGCTCAACTATCCGAATCTGAAGCGTGAAGAGCTCGGTTTGTGGCCACGATCGGACAATCTCGACGGGCAGATTCCAAACATCCGCGGCATCTTCTGGCACGGATCCGACTGGCTCAATCAGCTCACCAACATCAACAAAGAGCTCGAAGCAATCAAGAAGCTCGATCTGGTCGTGTGCATGGACTCCACCATCACTCCTTCCGGGCTGTGGGCTGACGTGCTGTTGCCGATTGCTACGCACTTCGAGCGCCACGATGTGGCTCTGCCCTGGTACAAAGGTCACTACTACATTCACCGTCCGAAGGTGATTGAGCCGCTTGGTGAGAGCAAGACGGATTTCCAGGTGCTCACCGAGCTGGCCTATCGGCTGGGCTTCGGCCAGCGGTTCAATCCCCGAGCAAATCGCAGCTACTTCAATGACAACGATGCGGTAGACGAGGCGTATCTTCGTACCTGGTGGCAAAACAAAGTCATGGGCCACCAGCATGTCAGCATGTCGTGGGACGACTTCAAGAAACACGGCGTCTACAAATTCAAGCTGTCAGAACCGCATGTGGCGTTTAAAGCACAGATCGAGCAAGGCATGCCTTTTCGAACTGCTTCGGGGAAGATCGAAATCTTTTCCACCCAGCTTGCTCGGATAAAGGACTGGACCCGTACCCAGTACGGCTACGAGATCCCTTCGATTCCGAAGTGGATTGAACCATTTGAATCGCTCAACAGCCCGAAAACCAGCAAATACCCTTTCCACCTGATCACACCGCATCCCCGCTGGCGCACGCACTCCATCTTCAACAACTGTTCCTGGCTGCGGGAGACCTATGAGCAGGAGGTCACGCTCAATGCCAGCGATGCCAAACGGCTCGGCATCAAGACTGGAGACACAGTCGAAGTCTGGAACGACCGCGGCAAAGTGGTGGTTCCGGCCTTTGTGACCGAACGCTGCATGCCGGGTGTTGCTGTCCTGTTCGAAGGTGCCTGGATGGATCTGGATGAGAACGGGGTCGATAGAGCTGGCAACCCCGACTTTCTGACGCTGGACGAACCCAGTCCGGCAGGCGCGTTTGCCTACAACACGATTCTGGTCGACATCGGCAAAACAGACCTGACTCATCGTCCGGGATGGGACCAGCTGGCCACGGCCCGATCTCATGTGTTTCGTCGTGATCAGTAGGCGGAGAGACTGAAATGGAATTGGACAAGGAAAAAATCAAGGAAGCCGTACTTCGCCGCAAGACGGAAGTCTACGACCCGGTGATTCCTGTAAAGCAGCTTGGTTTCGTGCACAACAACGTCGACTGCATCGGCTGTCGTGCCTGCGAGATCGCCTGCAAGGATAAGAACGGCCTATCGGCAGGACCCAGGTTTCGGCGCGTGCAATCCATCGAAGGAGGCACCTTCCCGGAGGTTTACGCATACAAGGTCAACATGTCCTGCAACCACTGTAGAGAGCCGGCCTGCCTGCCAACCTGCCCTACCGGCGCCATCTTCAAACGCAAGGAAGATGGCATCGTCGACATCGATTCCACGCTGTGCATTGGCTGCAGGCGTTGCGAAGCGGCCTGTCCTTATGGGGCACCGCAGTTCGATGTGGAAGACGGCCTGGTCAAGAAGTGCAACATGTGCGTGGACGAGATCGATGCAGGCCGCAAGCCCTACTGCGTTATGGCTTGCATGATGCGGGTTCTCGACATCGGTCCAATCGATGAGATCCGCTCGGGTGAGTGGGAGACCAAAGCCCTGGGGCCTGGAGAAGAAACAGTTCGTGCGGTGAAGGGACTGGCGGATCCGGAGCTCACAGATCCATCAATCGCCTTTGTTCCGCATCGAAACGGGCGCGTTGACTCGAAAGGCGAAGTCGAGTGACCAGCACACCACCCACCGATCTGGTGCCGGATGGGTTGCTGGAGCAGTTGAGCGAGGACCTGCGTGTCCTTGCCCGCATACATCGTAGCGAACCCGATGACGCGCTCATCAGTTATCTGCAGGAAATCGACTTCTGCGGGGGGCTGATGCTGAAAACAGCTTCAGGGGAGGAATCCTCAGGCGCCGACCTCTTGAACCTCGCTCTGCAGCAACTCACTCCCCCGCTGCAAAAGTCTCAAGTAGATGAGCTCAACGCGGACTACGCGGCCATCTACCTGACCAACAGCTACCGGGCATCGCCCTACGAGTCGGTCTGGCTCAGCGAAGAGCAACTGACCCAACAGGAGTCGATGTTCGAAGTGAGAAGTTGGCATGCCAGATACGCTCTGGAAAACCCCGACTGGCGCTCGATGCCCGATGACCACATCTGCCTCGAGCTTGAGTTTCTCGCGACCGTGCTCGCGTCGGCACGAGCCACGGCTATTCAAGACGCTGCCGAGTTCATGGATCAGCACCTGCTGCTCTGGCTGCGTGATTTCTGCCAGCGAATCAATCACCGCTGCAGCACGGCTTTTTTCGCAGGCGCGAGCCTGCTCACCGCTCAGTACTGCGATGTGCTGAGAGACGTTCTGGCGGAAGTGCTCGAAATACCACGGCCAGGCCCTGAGGAAATGCTCGTCCATCGGAGGAGGACAACGCCCGTTCACCCGGATGAGATACCGATAGCCTTCGTACCCGGCCAGGAGCCCTCCTGGTAGCAACACCCTCCGTCGTAGCTCGCCTCGCAGACGGACCCGTTGGCCAGATGAATCGGCACTTCTGCCGACACTCATGAAGACAGCATCTTCCGGGCAACTCTCTCGGCCACCATGACGCAGCCGAGGTAAGTGTTGCCCGACGGAATGCTCGGCATCACCGAGGCATCTGCCACACGCAGTCCGGCAACGCCGTGCACACGGCAGTCTGAATCAAGAACCGGCCCCATCGGGCAGGTACCGGTCATGTGTGCATAGCTGATCGTCAGGCGCTCGATCGCCTCGGATACCGCGTCCGGGCGTGAAAGGTCGTGTGGCATGACGGGCTCGCAACCGAGCTCGCGGAACGCCTTTGTTTTCTCCCATCGGGCCAGCTGTTCAAAGGCTGGAGCCAGTCGTTCGTTCGTGTCATCCGGAAACGGCGGTGCGGTGACCTGCGGGCCGTCCTCAGGCCTTTCACCCAATCGAACGGAACCCCGACCGGTGGAGCGCAGGAGAAAGACCGCCAGATTGAACACCGTCTCGTCCTCCGTGGGAGGAAGTGCGATGGGAAAGGCATGGTAGTCAACGTTCACGCCGTTCGATGCGCCGACCAGCAGCGCCTGAGCCGGGCCGCCGGTTCCACCGCGAGGGCCATCATGCCGATATGGGATGCCCGGTCCGAGGTGATCGCTCATCGTCTCGCCAACCGGAAGATCTGCAAGGACTGGGATGCTGTGATCCGTCAGCTGATCACCTGGTCCGATGCCTGATCGCATCAACAGGTTGGGTGACCACAGGGCGCCAGCGGCGACCACGATTTCGTCCGCTATGATCTCTTCGCCACTCGCGAGGATGACACCTGTGGCGCGGCCGCTCTCGATCGCGATCTTCGTTACTTCCGCATCCGTCAGAATGGTGAGATTGTCCCGCGCTCTGACTTCGGCAGTGAGATAGGCGAGGCTCGTGGAAACACGCTGGGCGCTTGCGTCGATCGTGGCCGGAAAAACACCAAGCCCCGGCAGCTGAGCCGGATCGTTCATGTCAGCAACCAGAGGCATTCCGATTTCAGCCATCCCGTCGAGGTAGGCAGCCTGGGCCCGACTGTGTTCCTCGCGACGCCAGCGGCGAACCGGCAGCGGACCTTTGTCGCCATGCAGGGGTGAGTCGGGAAAGTCCGCATCCCGCTCCGCGGCGATGAAGGTGTCCTTCACATCTTTCCAGCTCCAGCCATCGAAGCCTGCAGCCGCCCAGCCGTCGTAGTCTTCCGGTTGCCCTCTGAGTGTGGCCAATCCGTTTATGGCCGAAGTGCCGCCGAGCAACCTCCCCTGGACCATGACGATGCTGCCCGTCTCGGTTGCCATAGGTGTCACCGCAACCAGCTCGCCGCCACCCCAGGATCCCGGTGCAAGGGCGGGATCCAGCACCGCCGAATCGTAGGCAGTGTGATCCGGACCGGCTTCGATGAGGGTCACTGAATGCTCGGGGTGCTCACTGAGGCGAGCCGCCAGCACGGATCCGGCGGTGCCGCCGCCAACCACAGCGATGTATCTGGTGGAAATGGTCATTCGTCGTCCCCTATCTGCATCATCAGTCGAACATTTGCGCAGGCCGACCCAGACGGCCGATGGGCCTCGATCGATCCGGATTTGTGTCGATAGCAACCGGTGGTTTTGTCAACGCATCGATGGCCGCGCCGGGCAGCAACTCAGCGACACGAGCCTTTGCCAGCGGTTCAAGCGCCGCGTAGCGGCGCTTCAGCTGATTGAAGCACTCTGCTCGGTATGGCGCGGTGGGTATCTTCCAGGTCACACCCTGACCACTGTATCGCACCTGTTTCGCCCCCTGTTCGACCGCCAGCAAATTGGCTTCCAGATAGGGGAGGTAGTCCTCGGCAACCATCTTGAAGAAGAACTCGAGATCCTCCGGCACTTCCGTGAGCGCGCCAGTGTCTTCGAGATCACTCGGGCGTGTTGACCAGAGTCGGGTGACCCAGTGTGCCAGGTGCGGCGCGTTTTCGCGCATCAGCCAACCGGCTGTGGGGTCACAGAAGAAGTGCCGGAAGAACGGTCCGAACAGTCCGTAGTCCGCCTCACAGGGTCGATCCCCAAACAGGAACGGGCGCCTCGTAAAAACGTCGTCGAGCTCTCGAAGTGAATCCAGATAGAGGGCTTCGATCGCCTGTGCGGTCTGCCGGGTGACCCCGTCTTTTTTCAGGTAGACGATTCGCTGACGATTCAGTATCAGCAGGCGCCGGAACGGAAACGTCATCCTGGCCTTTGGAAACATCGCTCTGGCCAACCGGCCACTGAGCAATCGCGCATCCTCTTCTTTGGCCCAGCGATAGTAGAGCGCCGGGCGCCAGTACCACTCATCAAACAGGTCCTCCAGCAGCAGGCTGCAGAATGCAGTTGCAGGTTCCTCCGGGTGCAATACCGGGCCTGAATCCGCGGACTCGAAGTGACTGATGATCGCGGTGGTATCCGTCAGCCACGATCCATCAGGTGCCTGCACACAAGGAATCTGGACGATGCCGGTCGTCTCGCCAGAGGCCTTGAACTGCTTGGCATTGGTCTCGATGAGCCGGTAGTCGATTCCTTTGTTCTTGAAATAAGCCTCGAGCTTACCTGTGAAGTACGAGTAGCTCAGCCCATAGAGGAGATAGGGCTGCCCAGTGGCTCCGCTAGAACTACTCACGGGGCTCGAGCAACACGACGGGAATCTCGCGAACACCACGCGTGCGCTTCTCATATTCAGCGAAGCTCGGATCCTGGGCGAGGATCTTCTGCCAGCCGAGTGCCCGCTCCTCCCCTTCCAGCTCGCGGGCACGCACGGGCACAATTCGATCTCGGAACTGAATGGTGACGTCCGGCTGAGCCACCAGGTTGAGATACCAGTTCGGGTGTTTCGGCTCACCCGCCCAGGAAGCAGCCACCAACCAACCCTTGGCGTCCTCCACACAAACCAGGCCGTTTGTCCGGGGCTGTCCGCTCCGGCGGCCAATGGTGTTCAGCAGCAGGATCGGAGAGCCCCCGAGATTCCCGAGAACCCGCCCTCCTGATTGTTTATATATCCACGGATGCACCTTGAAAAAGAACTCGGTTACCGCGTTGCGACTCGCTGCAGGCATATCTGTTCCTCGTGATTTCAGTTGCGGGTCTAATCAATGGGCAGCCCACGATCCACGGATGGAGAATCTTCTGAGATAATAATGAGTTCAAGTGGTATTTTTTCATTATACGATGACTTGATGTAATATCCTGCTTCTCTCCTGGCCTGGGTTGCCCGCATGATCGACGTAAAACGCATCCGTCATCTCCGTGCTGTCGCCGAATATCCAACGGTCCAGGCAGCCGCAGACTCTCTGAATCTGACCCAATCGGCACTGACCAAAAGCATCGCCCGATTCGAGAGCGATCTGGGTGCCCCTCTGTTCGATCGAAAAGGCCACCGGCTGACGCTGACGGAATTGGGAGAACGGCTGGTCGATCGCGGTGAGCTGCTCCTGCGCGAGATCGACAGAATGGAAGAAGAAGTTGTGCTCTGGAAGGGATTGGGCGCCGGTGAGGTCACCTTAGGGGTCGACCCGGAAGCAGAGTTCGATCTGCTGCCGGGAGTGCTTGAAGATTATATTCCCGCTCACCCAGGCATCGCAGTTTCGCTCCGTACCGGACAAACCGACACGCTTCTGCCAGATCTGCTCAATGGTGATCTTCACTTCATGCTGGCTGATGCGGAGCTCGCCAGGGACCACCCGGAGCTCGAAATCCGGACTCTGGTCAGCACGCCAATTGCCGCGGCTGTGAGGCTCGGTCACCAGATGGAAGGAACCACGGATCCGTCACCCGAAGAGGTCGCTCGTTTTCCGTTCACTGGCGCGTCCACAGCGCCTCGATTCGAACAGTGGAGAGCCGAAAGTGGGCGTCGCGAGGGCCTGGAACCCTTTATCCCGTCTCTGGTGAGCGACAATTACGAGTTACTCGTTCGACTCGCTGAGCGCAGTGATTCGATCGTATTCGGTCCGCTCGATCTGTTGAAAGGCTACGAGAAGGAAGGACGAGTGACGATCCTGGAGTGGCCTCTCGAAGGGCCCGCCATCCAGACCAGCTTGATCCGTACCAGCGGGCGGCAGCTTTCTCCTGCTGCCGAGCACATGATCGATCTCATCATGCGAGCAGCGGAAACACGAACCAATCAGAACCAGGAGTAATCGCTATCGACGAGTTGATCAAACAAGTAGAAGCGCTCGAGCAACGCTCAACTGTCCGCTGGTTTCCCTGTGGCGAAGGTCAGATGCCCCTGCGGCATTGGACGTCCGAGACAGGGCCGGCCGCAGAAACGGTTGTCCTGTTGCACGGTGGTTCCGGCTCCTGGCTGCACTGGTTTCGAAACATCGAGGCCCTCAGGAAGAAGTTCGATGTTGTTGCAGTCGATCTGCCAGGACTCGGTGATGCCGCGATGTGTCCGGTCGAATCAGATGCCCACAGCGCCGCTCGGGTCATGAGTGATGCGCTTCTTTCATCACTCACTGAGGACTTTCATATCGTCGCGTTCTCGTGGGGATGCACCGTTACGGCAATCATGATGGAAACCATCGAGGCACGGCTGAAGTCCGTGATGCTGACCGGACCCGCCTCGGTTGGAAACCTGCCACGGCGGACGCAGATGAAGCCTCTGATCAAGCGGACGCCCGATATGTCACGGCAAAAAGTGCTGGCCATCCAGCGTGAGAATCTGGCCAGGCTGATGATTCATGATCGCGGGAAAATAGATGAAATGGCTGTGCTGCTGCAGGACATGAATACCACGCGCGCCAGGTTCTCCAGTCCGCAGTATGCTCGCCAGACCCTGGTCATCGATGGTCTGGCAGGCACATCGACGCCGCTTTTCGTCATCTACGGTGAATATGATGCACCCGCCTATCCGGATCTGGACGCCCGACGAGACGTCTTTCTATCTGTGCGTCCGGATGTGCGTTTCGAACTCGTCGAAAATGCCGGTCACTGGCTGCAGTACGAGCAGTCAGATGTCTTCAACAAACGCTGTATTGGCTGGTTGTCGCAGAACGGCTGATCAATCGAGCCGTCCTGCATTCGCCTTCCAGTGCGCTACTTGCCGATACGTTCGAATTCAGGAGGCCGGCGTTCGACAAACGACCGTGCACCTTCTATCGCATCCGGTGCCGTGACGAACCGATTCTGGACACGCTCAGCGTCCCGCAATGCAGCCTCGTATCCAAGTCCCAGATGGTCGTAGATCAATTTTTTGGTAGCACCGATCGCTTTGGGAGCGGTCGTGAAGCTCAGGCGGCTGATGTAGTCACGTGCTGCATCCAACAGCTTGTCACCTTCTACCACCCGGTCTACCAAACCGATTTCGAAAGCCTCTGCCGCCGTGATCTTGTCGCTCATCCACAACAGATCGAGTGCTTTGCTGACCCCTACCAGACGGGGCAGCAGCCAGCTCGAACCATGCTCAGCAACCAAGCCCCGTTTCAGAAACACGGTTGTCAACGCGGCATCCACACTGGCAAACCTCAAGTCGCTCATGAGCGCGAGAATCAGCCCACCACCCGCGGTCACACCGTTGATCGCGGCAATGATGGGCTTAGGTATCTCCAGCAGATAGCTGAACAATCCCGGCAGCTCGTCTTCCGGCGCTTGCCGTGGCGCGTTCGAAGACTGAGTGGTTTCGGTCAGTGTCGACATGTCGAGTCCGGCACTGAATGCCCGTCCCGCCCCGGTAATGATGATGCCTACCACGGCTGTGTCGGCTGCCGCGGCAGCAAACGCTGCACGCAGTTCGCCCAGCGTGTGGTAGGTGAAGGCGTTCAGCTGATCCGGACGATTCAGCGTGATGATTGCGTATGGGTCTTCCACTTCATAGCGGATGTCCGTGAATTCGTTCATACCAGATTGATCCTCACGCCGCAGAGGTAGACCTGATTGTCACCGGAGCGTGCGCCTTTCGACTCCGCAGTCTCGAGCACGGACGCAAAATCCGCACAGCTCACATCGATCCCACCCAGACCCTCGGGCCGGCCGTCCGTGCAAGGCACGAATCGTAATGTCGCGTTGTCGAGCGCAATGGTCAGGTCATCCCGCACAGGCAGTTCGGCGATCTCTCCCCAACGCCCGGCTACCCTGGTCGGATCGTCACACTGAATTTCCGCAGCCACTATTCCGGTCACCCGTTCGGTATGACGGGCTCGCTGCCAATCAGGGCCAGCCGGTTCCCACGGCCCATCCGGGTCTTGGGCACCCTCGCCCATCTGTTCATCTATCTCGAAGAAGGATCCGCCCGTATCCTTCGGATGCATCTGCATGTTGCGGAACTCATCGTTCTCGAAATCACTGACCAGGCGGATGCCCAGCGACTCGACGCGGGCACGACGTGGTGCGTGGTCGTCGCACTGAGTGATGACCATGTACCCACCGTCTCCACCACGGCGCTCGAGGTAACGCCCGCCGGCCGTCATTTCCTTGATGGGTGCGACCACCTCCAGGAGTTGGTTCCCAATCGGAAACAGCGCGTTTTCCAGACCGTAGTAACCAACGCCCGGATCCCGGTAACAGACCTCCACGCCGAGAACCTCACAGATGTCTTTTTCTACCGGCTCGAGCTTCTCTGCCACAAACGCAATCTGACGCAATCGGAGCCACATGGCTTCCCCCTCACGAATTTCTTCCCTAGCCAAGCTTAGCGCGAATTCCTCGAGCTTGAGGAGTCGGCTCATCCACGGTTTCAGGTCACGTTTATCCGGCCAGCACTGATTCGCGCCGCCCTGCCGCAGAACTCGTCTCGGGTCATCGCTTCCAGCAACTCAGGATCTTCGCTGTTTACCCAGGTCCGCTCGCCGTTCGGCGTCAGGCAGGCACAGTGCGCAATGGCAGGTTCAAAACCATCGTATATCACGCTGTACGACTCAATCATCACCTCCCCCTCGTGATCTGCAATGCAGTCACGCGCGGGTAAAGCATCGATCTCCGCTTGAACGTTTTCGAAGCGGAAGTCCTGCACCGGCGGCGCGCTCGAGTAGACGCCGTGGGCATGCTTGTAGAGATTGCCGCCGTTGGCCGTGACAAGGCCACGCGCACCCGGCTGGTCGCGCAGCAGCTCAGCCGTGCGTGCAATGGCGTGCATCACGTAGTTGTTCAGCGGCCCGCCGCCGAAGGTGAGGCCACCGGTTACCGTCAGGGGACGTGTCTCGGACAAGCCGAGCTCCGCCGCAGCCACCTGCACGGCTGCCGGGAAGCAGCTGTAGAGATCGACGTAATCCAGCTCTTCAGCGCTGGCGCCAGCGAGCTCGAGGACACGGCTACCCACGATACGAATGCCCGGCGAAGAGTAGAAATTGTCCCGTACCGAAGCGGAGAAGTGGTCGTAGCCTTCCGCGCCCGCATGCGGATAAATCCAGCGCGCTTCAGGTATGCCCAGCGTTCTTGCCTTCGCGGCCGAGCACATGATCAGCGCTGCCGACATGTCCACCGACATGTTAGCGTTCATGAGCTTGGTGTATGGGAAGCTGATCGGGCGGTTAGTGGGCGAAGGCGTTCGAATCTCCTCCGCCGTCACATTGCTCTGAATCCAGGCATTGGGATTACCCTGCGCCACGTCATTGAAGCGCGACCAGAGTTCGGAGACACGTTCGAGATGCTCAGCGATCGTCTCGCCCCGGTGATGGCGAATGGCGTTTTCGTACATCGGGTAGACCTGGATGGCGGTCCTGATACCGTTCGCCACCTCCAGATCATGATGCTCGGGCTTCTGCCTGCCTACCAGCTCGTCATAGGTGCCAGGTGTGTCGGTGATCGGGAGTTTCACCCCGCCTTTGCGGGCTTTCGCCGCGCTGTAGCCGTTCTCGGCGCCGGTAATCAGCACCAGATCGAGCGAGCCATCCAGGATTTCCATGGCTGTGCGGTTCACCACAGCCTGAACCTGATTGCCACCGAAGAGCGTGCCCAGGGTCTGCGCGCTCGGCGCACCGATCTGCTCGGCGATCCAGCGCGCCGGGTTTTCGTAAGGCCAGATCCCACGGATGACGCGCACAGACTGAACGCCGCCGAGCAGGTTACCAGTACCGGTATCCGTCTCGGCCGCCTCGATCGCGCGGAGCATCATCTGGATGGGCTCGAGGGCCTGATCCAGACTCTCGATGCGATTGAGAAACTGACCGACGCCGACCAGCACGGGGGTACGTTCGTTCATGGTGACGCTGAACGACTGGAGAACACCCGCGCCCAGTCCTCTGCCATGTCCACCAGGAGCCAGCCGAGCGCAGGGCCGTTTTCGAGGCCATCGCACAAGCGGCCGATATGGCCATCACAATCGTAAGCATACTCACGGGCCTCATCCGTGTGATGCACGATGATGCCCAGGCGCGGCCCACTGCCTGCCGTCGTCCACTCGATCATTGCGTAATCTCCATCCGAGTTGCCGGCAGCAATCACCGGCCGCTTACCGATCACCCGATCGATGTTGATCGGCTTGCCCGCCTTGTCGTCGACGAACGCGATGCCCGGCCGCTTGACGATCGACGGGACCCCGTCCACCACCTCATAGGCGGTCTCGGAGTAGGTGCCGATTACCTGCTCGTTCGGGATGCCATAGGCCCGCTCGGCGAACACGCGCATGAAGTGCAGGCCCCCGCCGGAGACAATGTACGTTTTGAACTCCCGATCGCGCAGATAGCTGAGCAGCTCGAGCATCGGCTGGTAGATCATCTCGTCGTAAGCGAGACCCGTGCTCGGATGCCGTGCCCGATCGAGCCACGCCGCCACGTTCGCCTGGTAGGCTTCGACGCTCAAGTTCCCGTGCGTGGCGTTGATCACCTCGAGCAAGGCCTGTTCGCCACCTTGTGCCAACGCCGCCGCGTCACCCGCGGCCGCCGACTTCAGCGCATCGGAAGTAAGCAGGGTCGCGTCAGCGTCGGCCATCCGCTTCAGCTCGTCCATGGCATAGATCAGCTGGAAATAGACAGGCTGCTCGGTCCAGAGCGTGCCGTCGTTGTCGAAAACGGCAATGCGGTCGGCCGGCGTGATGTAGTCGGAGGAATCCGGATCTGCCACCGATTCGACAAAGCTGATGATCCGGGCACGCGCCTCGGTGTCGTTCCAGGACGGGAGCGGATCGGCCTGGGCATTCGCGGCCACCAGCACCAGATTCACCAATACCGTCAGAGCTGGAATGCGCCAGATCACCAGAATGTTCTCCCTGAGAATCCCGGCCACAGTAGCACCGAAGGGTAGAAAACCGAAGAGGCGTCTTCGGGAGAACGCTGCGCTCACACGCGTTGCGAAATTCTGTGAGATGCAGTCCGTTATACCTCTGTAAAGAGGTAACTCATGTCACCACGCTGGCGCCGTCGTCTCCTCCTGCTGCTGTTTCTGGCAGCGGCTTTTCTGCTGGGATCCACCGCCCAGGAACAGCTTGGCATTTCATTCACCATCGAGGGTTTGGAGGAGTTTCGACGTTGGGTTGAGAGCCTCGGCTGGTGGGGGCTAGCGGTTTTCATCTGCCTTGTCGTTGTCCGTCTGTTCATCGGTCTGTCCTCCCATCTCATATTGACCCTCGGCGGGCTCGCTTTCGGAGTAACAGGTGACATCCTCTGGGGGAGCCTCGGTCTGGTGGCATCCGCACTGGTGCTCTTCTATCTCGCGCAGCTGCTCGGAACCGACTGGGTGCAGCGACGCGTTGGCGGCCAGTACGTTTCTTTGATGGAACGTATCCAGCGGGTCGGCGCCGTTGCGATCTTCGCCATCACCGCCCATCCTGTCGGCCTGCTTACGCCTGCTCATCTCGCTGCGGGTCTGGTCGGGCTGAGCGCAGGACCGTTCGCAGTGGCTGTGATGCTGGCCGCACCGATACGATCGGCACCTTATGCCTTCCTAGGCACCGCCGTTCTGGATCTCACGCTTGCCCAATCGCTGGCCATAGCCGGTGTTCTTCTACTCGTTTTCGTTCTGCCGTTGTCCATTCCAAAAGTTCGAGCCTGGCTATGGGTCGAGCGGAAACCCACCGACAGGGGGCCCCCTGAGTTCAGCTTGCTACGGAGCACTTTCGACAGGAAAAAACAATGACTCGAATCTTCACGCTTCTTTCGGTAATTCTGCTCGTCGCAGGTACCACGCAGGCGGCATCGCGACTGCCCGTGCGTTCGGACGGGGGCATGGTCGTCTCCGTGAGTGG
Source organism: Candidatus Azotimanducaceae bacterium (assembly GCA_965215995.1). Taxonomy (GTDB): domain Bacteria; phylum Pseudomonadota; class Gammaproteobacteria; order Pseudomonadales; family Azotimanducaceae; genus SZUA-309. Next base: position 141,323 of record OZ244128.1, read on the forward strand.
AATCTCTTCCGAGGTCGGCGTTGAAATCCTGAATGCTGGCGGCAACGCCATCGATGCAGCTGTGGCCGTGGCTTTCTCCCTTGCGGTCACCTGGCCTTCAGCCGGGAATCTCGGCGGCGGTGGTTTCATGGTGATCTATCTGGCGGATGAGCAGCGGGCGACCACCATCGACTATCGTGAGATGGCACCGCGGCGTGCGCATCGGGATATGTATCTCGATGCAGAAGGCAATGTCATCGAAGGTGGACCGACGGATGGGCATCTTTCCGTCGCGGTGCCTGGCACCGTTGCCGGGCTCATCTATGCGCTCGAGAAGTATGGCGAACTACCGCTCGAGACGGTCATCGCGCCTGCCATATCGCTGGCCCAGGATGGATTCCTGGTCAGTGACTATCTCGAAGCCTCGTTCGAGCGCGCCAAAGAAAGGCTCGACAGCCATCCGGAAAGCGCACGGCTGTTTCTTAGAGACGGCAAGAACTATCAGGCCGGAGATCGATTCGTGCAGAAGGATCTTGCGGCGACGCTAAGGCGAATCGCCGAGAACGGGAGGGATGGGTTCTATAAAGGTAGAACCGCAGATCTGATTGCCGAGGAGATGCGCCGTGGCGGCGGGCTGATCGATCAGGCAGACCTCGTCGAGTACCAACCGAGAGAGCGCGTACCGGTGCAGGGCAGCTATCGTGGCTACAACGTTGTTTCGATGCCGCCACCAAGCTCCGGCGGCACTATCCTGGTCGAGATGCTCAACATGATGGAACCGCTAGATGTAGCAGAGCTCGGCCTCCTCTCCTCTGATCAGGTGCACAACGTGGCGGAGGTCATGAAACGCGCTTTCGCCGATCGTGCAGAGTTCATGGGAGATCCGGAGTTCGTGGACGTGCCGGTCGCGGGGCTCACCAGCAAGCAGTACGCAGCGGAGCGCCGCTCGTCGATCAGTCAGGCACATACCGTTGCGGCCAGCGAGCTTGGCTCGGGTGATCCGTGGACCTACGAGTCTGAAGAAACCACGCACTTCTCCGTGATCGATGCCAAGGGCAACGCCGTATCAAACACCTACACGCTGAACTACTCGTACGGCTCGGGCGTCACCGTTACCGGTGCCGGGTTTCTGCTGAACAACATCATGGATAACTTCGCCGCGAAGCAGGGGGTGCCGAACGGCTATGGGCTCATCCAGGGCGAAGCAAACAGCATCGCGGCCGGAAAGCGGCCACTGTCATCCATGACACCCAGCATCGTGCTCGATGGTGAAGAGGTTCGGCTGGTGGCCGGTACGCCTGGCGGTCCCACCATCATCAACACCGTGTTTCAGATCATCATGAACATGCTGGATCACGGGCTGGATCCCCAACAGGCGGTCGATCTGCCACGCTTCCACCATCAATGGTTTCCGGACACTGTCTTCCATGAGGAGCGCGGCCTTGTGAAAGACGTGGCGAAGGCACTCGAGCAGAAAGGCCATTCGCTGGAGACGAGACCGTCAATCGGCGACGCCCAGGCGATCTACGTCGACCCTGAGACGGGTCGGCGGTACGGTGGCGCGGATCCCCGACGTGGTGGTGTGGCGGTGGGGCAATAGTCGACGCCTGTGGCAATCGTCATAACCCCGGACCCGGCCTCATCTTCGAGCCATCGGAGAACCGGGACAGACGGAATCGATTCAGATTGTGTACGGCCGATTTACCCATAACCATGTCTGCCATCACCCGGCCCGCTCCAGGCCCGATGCCAAATCCGTGCCCGCTGAAGCCGGTGGCCAGATAGAGCCCAGGGTAGCGGTCAACTTCATCCATCACCGGCACGACATCGGGTGTTACGTCGATCATCCCGGCCCAGGCTTCCTCAAACGGCAGTTCAGCCAGTTTCGGCAACCGTTTTCTGAGTCCGGCACGCATGAGTTTCAGTGCTTTCGCTGATGGTTCGGGATTCAGCACCCGGGTCTGCTCAAAGGGGCTCAACTCGTCGTCCCGCCAGCGACGTACGGGCAGCATTCGCTCGATGAGATTGCCGCCGAAGCGCAGGCGAATGAAGCGGACACTCGACGCCAATGCCGGTAGAAACTTGAAGAAGTGCCGGAAGCTGTCGGCAGCGATGAAGTGCTCGTTGGTGCTGCCCGAGGCAACGGTATAACCGCCATCCTGACGCCGGCGAATGGCCACCTCACCGACGGTGGCGCCGCCCGAGTAGATGTCCGGCGCCGGTGCCGTTCGAGCTACCGTCGCCCGAACGCTGAGCTGCGGCAGATTGACACCCAGGTTCGCCATGAACAACGTGGACCACGCGCCTCCGGCACACACCACCGACTGAGCCGCGACACGACCGTGCTCGGTAACCACCCCGCACACCTTACCACCCTGAATATCCACGGAGCGAACCGCGCAACCTTCCCGGATGAGCCCACCACCAGCTCGCAACGCCTTCGCCAGTGCGGGCACGGCTTTCCAAGGCTCGGCTCTCGCGTCACTCGGCGTGTACATGCCACCCTTCCACTGACCCGGTTTGTCCTTGATCAGGTCATCGACCTCGGCTGCGGAGAGCATCTTAGTGTCGAGTTGATGCTGCTGGGCCGTCTCAAGCCACTGCTCGTACTCGGCGAGCGCCGCCTCGGTCTCCGCCACGTAGAGAACCCCCTGACGCGTGAAGCCGATGTCTGCTCCAATCTCGCTGGACAGAGTTTCCCAGGTGTTCAGGCTGTCGATGACAATGGGCAGCTCGTCCGGGTCTCGGGCCTGCTGGCGGATCCAGCCCCAGTTCCGGCTCGACTGTTCTCCAGCCACTCGGCCCTTGTCGCAGACAAGCACCGATATGCCAGCTTTCGCCAGAAACCAGGCTGTCGAAACGCCGATGACGCCAGCGCCGATGATGACCACGTCCACCGACTCCGGCAGGTCATCCTGAAAGGTGACGGGACTCTGATCGTTGTAGATCACGGTACTCGGACCCTGCTATCTGACGACGTCCTTTTCGAACAGCGCTTTGATCTCTTCTTCTGACCGTCCCAACATCGTCAGCACGTCATGGGTGTGTTCGCCATGGGCAGGACTCGCACTGCCTGGTTCAATGCGTTCACCACCGAACTGTGCCGGTAGTTTCATCCGGCGCATGCTGCCCATGATCGGGTGATCGAAGGTGTCCAGGCTGGCATTCGCTTCGTATTGCGGATGCCCGAGAACCTCTTCATAGGCCAGGCACTTGGCGGCCGGTACGTCGTTCTCCCCCAACCTCTGCAGCAGATCATCGGTCTCGAAGTTGAGAAACTGATCTTTCAGCACCTCCTTGAACTCGGAGATGTTCTCAACCAGCTTCTCAACACTGTTGAATCGCTCATCTGCAAACAGGTGCAGCTGGTCAATGGCCGTTAACAGGCCCACCTGTTGCGTTTCGTTTGCAGCCGACACCGTCACACCACCATCTTTCGTGATGCTGAGATCGAAGAGCACGTCATGCAGCGGTTCCAGGTGATTTGCATCGTCATCCAGCAGGGTCTGATGCATGAAACCGTCTGGAAAAAGGAAGAACAGGCCCGCATCCATCATCGACAGATCTATGTGCTGGCCTTCCCCCGTTTTCTCGCGCGCGTAAAGCGCCGCCGTGACAGCCTGGCAGGCTGTGTAAGCCGTGCTCTTGTCGCAGGTGAGGTTGCGCATGAGCTCCGGTTGTTCCCGGCCATGCCCCTGCACCGCCGCGAAACCCGCCTGGGCCTGAATGACCGGATCGTAGGCGGGGAGATCGCGTTGAGGTCCCTGTGTGCCGAAGCCTGTGATGGCCGCATAAATCAGTCGCGGGTTCCTGGCTCGCAACGCGTGACTGCCCAGGCCCAGTTTGTCCATGACGCCCGGTCGGTAGTTGCACAGGATGATGTCGGTATCGCTGGCGAGTTCTTCGATGACCTTGCGGCCCTCGTCGTTCTTGATATCAATCCGCAGGGATTGCTTGCCCCGATTGCAGTTTGCGAACAGTGCCGATATGCCGCCCTTGCTGCTGCCGAGAAATCGCATGGGATCGCCCAGCTCGAGCGGCTCGACCTTGATCACGCGAGCACCCTGCTCCGCCAGCATCATCGCTGCAAATGATGCGGTGATCATGGTGGAGAACTCCAGAACGTTCACCCCTTCCAATGGTTTCATGAGCCTCTCCCTCCAATCTGTCATGCCGATCCGGCGTTTCTACCACCGGATCATCTCCGTTGCCAGGTTCTAGGCTGCCAGATAGCGCTCAATCGCAGAATCCATGAACGCCTGAATTCTGCCCGACCGCTGCAGCTCCTGATGGGTCAGTATCCATAGCCCGATTGACCGCACGCCGGTCCGAACAGGCACTTCTTCCAGCTCATCCTGCGGCTTCCTCAACAGGCTGATGCCCACACCTGCACGAACCGCTGCCAGCGCGTCAGAATGGCTGGAGACCCGCAAGGCAATATTCGGGCGTTTCGAAAAGCGTCGCAGGAGGCCCTCTTGCGCACTGGCGCTGATCCCGTCAGCCGGTGCCACAGCGCCACCCCAGACGACCCAATCGCAGTCATCCAGCTCGAGCGACTTGGCCCGCTTTGTGTCGCCAAGGTAGGCGGATGAGGCGTAGTAGGCGAATTCCACCTTTGCGATTTGCCGGCCGACGAGGTCATCGGGTGGCGCATTGGTAAGCGCCAGGGCCACGTCCACCTCTGATCTTGCCATGAGCTCATCCGGGAGCTGCTCCGTTTGGACGAAGATACGGGGATAAAGCGCACGAAAGTCCGCGATCAAAGGGCCCAGATCAATGAGCGAACTGTCTGGAACCTGGAGCCGCAGCAATCCTTCGGGTGCCGGGTTCTTTCCTGCAGCCCGCCGTACCAACGTTTCAACGTGCTCCGCCATGGCGAGCGCACTCGGTAGGAGTTCTTCTCCCTGGGGCGTGATCCGGTAGCCAGACTGCAGCCTGTCGAACAGCTTGATTCCGAGGTCTTGCTCCAGCCTGGATATGCTGCGCAGCACAGTGGCATGACTGACGCCGATGCCCGCAGCAGCCTGCGCAACCGATCCAGCCTTGACGACTTCAACGAAGAAGCGAATCTGCTCCCAATTGACAGCACCATTAGTATTGTTCATTTTCGAACATCTATCGTTCATATATGTCTATTTATGAACAATACCGCTGCCGTTAAGATTGCGTCAATGAAGACGACTACCGGGTGAGTAAAATGACGCAGCTTTCCTCTGTAGACGAAGCCGTCGAGCAGATTCGTAACGGGGGGTTCGTCATCGTGGTGGACGACGAGCAGCGCGAGAATGAAGGCGATCTGATCATGGCCGCTGAGTTCGCCGACCAGCAGCGTCTGGCGTTCATGATCCGCCACACCAGCGGTGTGATCTGCGCGCCTTGCGAATCGGACCGGCTCGATGCGCTCAGTCTCCCGGCGATGGTTGAAAAAAACCAGGAGCCGCACCGGTGTGCCTTTGCGGTTTCCGTCGACTACCTTCCGGGTATGAGCACGGGCATCTCTGCACAGGAACGTGCCCGAACGCTCAACGCGCTGGCAGATCCCGAGTGTGTGGCTCAGGACTTCATTCGCCCCGGCCACATATTTCCGCTCAGATATCAGCCGGGTGGCGTCCTGGTTCGGTCGGGTCACACCGAGGCGTCCATCGATCTGTGCAGGCTCGCTGGGCTGAAACCGGCGGGTGTGTTATGCGAGCTCGTCAACGACGACGGCACCATGCAGCGCTTGCCGGACCTGCTGAAATTCGCGGCCAGGCACGAACTACCCATCATCTCGATCGAATCACTGATACGTTATCGCACCGAGAACGATGTGCTTGTGGAGCGAGTGGCGACCACGCCCATGAGCCTCGGCTGCCATGCGTTGACGGTGCACGTTTATCGGGCGGTTTTTCAGGACAAGTACATTACCGCCGTCGTTAAAGGAGAGATCGATGGCGGCAAGCCCACCGTGGTCCGGGTGGTCAAAGGAGCCAGAGACCGCGACTTTCTGTCGAGCGCCGTTGTTCCTGGCAACGTGGTCAATCGCTCCATGGAGATCATCGCGCAGGCCGATCAAGGCGTTTTCATCTACCTGCCGCCCGGCGATGAGTTCACGGCGGAGGATGAGCAGCAGGGTGCAGTCTGGAGGGAAGTAGGACTTGGCAGCTACATACTCAGCTCTCTCAGCGTTCGCCGCATTCATCTGTTGGCCAGTCGCGAGCTGTCTTTCCCCGGTATCGCGAGCTTCGGGTTGACGATTGAAACGATCATCAAAGAGGCGTGAGAGATGCTGGTAGTGGGAGACATTCGAATAACCGCCACGACCAACCTGCCGACCCGGTTTGGGACGTTCAGGTTTGAGAGCTTTCGCGTCGATGCAGCCTCGCAGCCACACATAGCCCTATCTATGGGGCTGCGATCGGGCGGTGTGCCGATCGTACGGCTGCACTCTGAGTGTTTGAGTGGAGACGTTTTCAGCTCGGTCAAGTGCGACTGCGGCGATCAACTGCAGGATGCCATGACCCGCATCGGCCGGGCGGGTTGCGGCTTGGTGGTTTACCTGCGCCAGGAGGGGCGTGGCATCGGGATCGAGAACAAGATCAAGGCGTACGCGCTGCAGGAAACCGGACTGGATACGATCGATGCCAATCTGGCGTTGAACTTGCCAATTGATGCTCGTTCCTACGATCCCGCCATCGCCTACCTCAAGCGCCGCGCTATCGAGCAATGTGTGTTGCTGACCAACAACCCCGACAAGATGGCAGCACTGCAGCAGCATGGATTCGATGTGATGCGCGAGCCACTACGAAGCAACAGCCATGATGCCTGCCGTGACTACCTTGAGACGAAACGCCTGAAAATGGGACATGACTGCTGACCACAAGACTTGCTGAAGCGCAGGCCCCCTTGATCTACGACGATGCCCGATTCCGCCGAACACTGGCGATAGCCGCTAGCAGGGGGAGCCCCAGAAAGGCGATGAAGGCACCCGGGATTGCCAGCTGCTTCGTAACTGTCATGAGGTTCGAGTACGAAACCGCTGCTTTCGAGATATCCGGGAATGCGGATAGCATTATGAAGATGCCGATGTTCTCAAGCAGATCGAACACGCCGAACATCACCGGAAAAAAAGCACTCGCAAGGACAAGCCCAGGGGACCTGAACGCAAGTGGCGCAAACAAAGCGCCTGTAACGGCCAGACAGAGCGGCCAGACGGTGTCGAACAGCGTGGTCCTGAAATAGAGGCTGCGCCCTTCAGCGCCTAGAAACTCGAAAAAAGCGAGCGCCTCATCATATTCGTATCCGCCCATGCGGATGTCCAAATACACCTGCTCACCGAGCAGATCCCGTAGCGGTTGGACGTACCCATTGTAGGTTGCAAAAAGCGTGATCGTTAAGATCAGCATAAACAAAGCCAGCGGCCAGTTTGTCAGCTGCTCGAGAAACTGGTGCGACCCCCGCACGATACTTTTAGGCATCGTCAGAAGATGAGCTGCACGGACTCCCCGTGCATCTCCGCAATCGTCGAGCGCTCAGCCGGCAGGATGGCTGTCTCGCGCAACCCGGCATCCCACGTCGCGTGCACGGCTTCCAGCCGGGCAACCACGTCCGGGTGCTCCGACGCCAGATTCTCGGTCTCACCCGGATCGCTATTCAAATCGTAGAGCAGAGTCAACTGCCCATGGGGAGAGTCCGTCGGCCAACCCCCGGCGGGTGGCGGAAAACGCCCGTCCTCCCCCAGGTCAGCCTCGGTCAGGAGGGTTCGGTTGTATTTGATCAGCTTCCACCGCGCATCCCGGATCGCTCGGCTGGGTCCCGCCCGCCAATACAGGTATTCGTGCGGTGCACCACTGTTCTCGCCGGTCAGGTAAGGGATCAGGTTGACGCTGTCCTCCGTAGTTGCCGAACCGCCTGCGACTGCGCTGAAGGTAGAAAGCAGGTCCAGCGTGATCACCGGATGCTCATAGATGGTTCCGGCTGGGAGCATCTTCGGCCAACTCATGATGAAGGGAACCCGCACGCCACCTTCCTGATGATAGCGCTTGAATCCCGCATGGGGTGCATTGGAGCAGGCTCCTTTGATATAGCCTGCACAACCGTTATCACTCGAGAACACGACGAGCGTGTTGTCTAGCTGCCCGATTTCCTCCAGCTTAGTGACAACCAACCCCACGGAGTCGTCCAGTGACGAAACCATGGCTGCATAGATCCGCGTCGCCTTGTCCTCGACGTGCCGATACCGATCCAGATACTTCGCCGTCGCCTGCAGCGGTGTGTGGGGGGTCGTGTGGCTCAAATAGAGGAAAAAAGGCTCGTCCTGATGATGATCGATGAACTCGACCGCTTTCGTGGTGAAGACATCCGTTAGGTAGTCGGTTACCTCAATCTTCTCTCTACCTCGATAGACGGCGACGCGATCCGGTCGGGTCGCCATTGCAGCGCCCATGGACTCGACACCCGGGGTTGCCGGGTCGATGAAGATGCTGCCCCCAGCCAGAACGCCGAAGTACTCATCAAATCCACGGCTCAGTGGGTGGTAGGGACCCCGGTAGCCGAGATGCCACTTGCCGATCATCCCGGTCGCGTAACCCGCATCTTTCATGACATCAGCCAGTGTGCGTTCGTCCGGGCTCATCCCCGAATCGACGTCACGGCCAGCCGGGTTGAACTCCCAACCATGGCGTTGCTGATATCGACCGGTCAGGAGCCCAGCTCGGGACGGACTGCAGACCGGGTGCGAAACGTACCCCTGCGTGAAGCGCACACCGCTCTCGGCAAGCGCATCGATGTTTGGCGTATCGATCACTTCACTACCATAGACGCTGGTGTCACCGATGCCGAGATCGTCAGCAAAGACAAAAACGACGTTCGGTGGTCTCGCTATGGAATCAGAGGCAGCTGTTCCTGCGGTCGCCGTCGCAGCGGAGGATTTGGCCGGATCTTCTGTACCGCAGGCGACAAGCAGGCTGCATAGAAGTGTGCCAGCGATTCGAGCCCGCGTCGTCACGCCAAGGGCAGCGAAATCCGTGTAAATCCAGCCGCTCAGTCGGTTTGAATCGATCACCGTAGCTCCCGGTACATAAGACCACCACACGCCAGAACTGGGTGTCCGGCGATTGAGAATGTTCCCTCTGCTACGCGCGGAAGGTCAAGCCGACCACGTATACTCGAGCAGATCATTAATCCGGAGACACTCATGCAGACTATCTCCAGCTATCTGCTGTTATTGCTTTGCGCGGCTTCGGCACACGCTAATCCGTTCACGGGGAACGGTCACTGGGTGGACCTGACCCACGAGCTTTCCGCCGAGGCCATCTTCTGGCCCACCGCAGAGCCTTTCGAGTTGATCACCGATGCTGAAGGTTTCACAGATCAAGGCTACTACTACTCAGCCTACAGCTTTAAGGGCGCCGAACATGGCGGCACACACATCGATGCCCCCATTCACTTTGCGGCCAATCGGCAAACGGTGGATCAGATTCCACTCTCGAGGCTGATCGGCAACGCCGTCGTGGTCGACGTTACCAGCCGAGCGGCAGGCGATCGGAACTATCGGATCACCGTTTCAGACTTGGCAGCATTCGAGCGGGAACATGGTGCGGTGAACGCCAATGATATCGTTTTGCTGCGAACGGGTTTTTCGCAGCATTGGCCGGATGCGAAAGCTTACCTGGGCACCGCCAAGCGAGGTCCCGCGGGGGTAGAAGCGCTACAGTTTCCAGGCTTGCACCCCGCTGCCGCAGACTGGCTCGTTCAGCGAGGCATCAGTTCTGTGGGGATAGATACCGCCAGCATCGACTACGGCAGATCAACCAGGTTCTCGAGCCATGTTGCGTTGATGACTGCGAACATTCCTGCTCTTGAAAACCTCACGAATCTGGATCAACTGCCCCCGCGAGGCGCATTCCTCGTTGCACTGCCGACCAAGATTAAAGGCGGCAGCGGCGGGCCTGTGCGTGTGGTGGCCTGGGTGCCCCGCTAAAAGACGGCATCTGGAGTGCGATGGTGAGGTTGGGAGCGACGCTGTAGAACTCGTAGATGTGATAGCCAGACCAGAGCCGACAGACGGTGTTCGATTGGGTCAGAGCTAGGCTTCAAAGCGGACGTCAAATCAACCCCATCTTTGCCGCTTGGATGCCTCAGATCGGCCAACAGTGGACCTAATGCGGTGGTTCGTAGGGATCAGGAGCACCAGTAGGTACGGGCGGATACGCCTTCAGGGAGGCTAGGTGTTCCTCCAGCTGTGGTAATGCTGCTTTTGGAATCCATGTATGGGGGAACAACACATTGTCGCGTTCTTGCGGATCATTGATCAGGTTATAGACGCGAGGCATGGTGTACTCGCGTAGCACCCCGTTCCAACCGGTCTGCTCTTTGAAGTGCAGCTTCCAGTCCCGCCACTTTATGCCGAACACCTCGTTGCCCATGTAGACGACGAAACCCTCGCGGCCGGATTCGGAGCTTTCGCCCAGAAAAAAGCGGGTCATGTCTATGCCGTCGATCACACGATCCTGGGGGACTTCGCCGCCTGCCAGGCGAGCTAGCGTTGGAAACAGATCCATCTCGTGGACGATCTCGTCACTGACCCGGCCCGCATCGATGCGCCCCGGCCATCTGATCGCAAAAGGCACCCGGAGGGCGCCCTCGTAGCCTGTGAATAGGGTGGAGCGCCATGGTCCGGCTGATCCGTGCACGGCTGTTCCCACGGTGATCGAGGTTTCGCCAGCACTCAGCGCTTCGGGACCGTTGTCGGCCGTGAAGATGAAGATGGTCTCCTCAGCTATCCCCAGCTCATCAAGAGTGTCGAGCAGCTCACCGGTGTAAGCGTCGATCTGGGTGAGCAAGTCTCCCCAGGGACCTTTCTCTGAGCTGCCAGCGAAGTCCGGATGCGGCATCGTCGGGAAGTGCGTAGCGGTATACGGAAGGTAAACGAAAAACGGTTTTCCGGCCTTGGCCATCCGTTTCATGAAACGGATGGCCCGGTCGGTGAGATCGCGATCGACGAGTGGTCGGTAGTCCAGTCGATACGGACGTACCTTCTCCGGCATGCTGCCTTTCGTTCCTTGCATCACGAAGGTCTCGGCGACGCCGCTGTCGGCGAAACCCTGCATGTCGGAGTAGACAGACTCATCGGTGGAGTTCGGTATGCCGTACCACTCGTCGAATCCCTGGTCTGTTGGAAATCGCCCCTCCGTGCGTCCTAAATGCCACTTGCCGTACATGCCGGTCGCGTACCCCGCGGCAGCCAGCATCTCGGCCATCGTGACCTCCCATTGCACCAGACCGTAAACGCCTTCTCCCAAAGGCACAGTGCCGTTTCCGCTGCGTATAGCATAGCGCCCCGTCATGATCGCGGATCGTGACGGCGTGCATTGAACCTCGACATTGAAATTCGTCAGCCGCAGCCCTTCCGCCGCGATCTGATCCAGACGCGGCGTCGCCGCTCCGCGAATGATGCCGCCGCCGTTGAAGCCCGGTTCGCCCCAACCGAGGTTGTCGAGGAACACAAGGACGATGTTAGGCTTGTCCTGAGCCAACGACATGTGACACGAGCCGACGAGCAATAGAAACAAGCAGCCTTTGAGATAGCGCATTCCTTGTCCTTCATGATTGCGCGACTTTCCGTCGCTTCAGGTACGTCATCGTGGGTGGTCTTGGACAGCGCCTTCTTCTCGCACCTCGGACGGGGTGCGTCCCGTCCAGCGCTTGAATGCGCGGGAGAACGCGCTCAGGTCACTGTACCCGACCATCAGGGCAATGTCAGTGAACGAATAGCTGGTGTTGAGCACGTAATCCAAGGCAATGGGTTCGCAGATTGATTCGATCAGATCGCTGAAAACCATGTTCCGTTCCGCAAGCCTCCGCTGCATCGATCTCCCGCTGATACCCATCCTCTTGGCCATCTGCTCAACCGTCGGAAGGCCGTCAGCCAACGACGTCGTGACCAGGTGTCGCATCTTGACGACGAAGTCCTCCTCTTCAGAACGCGTTATGAGGCGGTCTTCCAGATAGAACTTGAGCGCTTCCAATAGCCCCGGGTCTGCCGAGAGCACCGGATAATCCAGAACGTCACGCTGAAAGTGAACTCGGTTGGCCGCTCTCCCGAACGCAACGTCGCATCCGAAAACCTTTTCATGTCCTCGTGCGTCAGAAAGACGACTATGGCGGAACTCCACCAGGTTTGGACGTACGCGGCGGCCACTGAGACCGAGTAGCGTTCTCACTATGAAGCCAATGGAGAATTCCCCGTCCTGCCGAACCAGATCGGGCTGTAATACCGATACCGTATAGCTGCATACCGCCTGTTGCTCGGCAACATCCAGGCGTACGGCGTTCGACTGCGAGAACACGTAAAGATAGCGTGAGAAAATCTCGATCGCTTCCCCGATGGTACTCGACGCGGCAACGGCATGGCCCAGGACTCCGAGATCCTGGGGTTCGACCGTCAGCGCCATCTCCAGGCCGAGACTGGGATTGGATTCCCGTGCAACGGTTTCCAGCAGCTCGACATACTTCATGTCGGCAATCTCGACGTCGTGTCGAATCATGACCGTGGGAGGAATACCGACTCGTTCCAGAAACGGAAGAAACTGATCTTTGAACTTCGCAAATAGCCGTTCAGAGAAGATTGTCGGCATGTCCGTTGATTTCCGGGTAGTCGGACTCGGCTACAGTCTGAAAGTGAAATCTATGCCATAGGTGCGAGGCGCTCCCACGTGCGTGTAGTCATAGCCGAAGAAAGTCTGCAGATCGATCGCCGACGTAGTGTACTCCTCTTCGAACAGATTCTTCCCCCAGACGCTCAACGCCCACCGAGAATCGGCGGACTCCAGAACCAACGCGCCGTTTACCACCCAATACGCATCTGCCTGGATCCGATCTTCGTTCATGACCTCGAAGTATTGTTTACTAGTGTGGTGCAGGTCCATCTGCAGCGCCAAAGCTCCCCAGCCTCTCGTCAGCACGCTCCAATCCAGCGCAAGGTTGAAGTTGGTGGCTGGCGCCTGCGGTAGTTCGTTGCCCGAGATATCAACTCCGTTCAGCTCTCCCTGTTCTACTTCGGAATCCAGCAGACCCAGTCCCGCACGGACCAACAACGATGAAGAAAGTCTTGCGACGACCTCCAGCTCCGCGCCCGTGATCCGGGACTCATCGATATTCACCAGGGTCTGAATGAGGTTCTCGTCTACATTCAGAAACTGCTGATTGTTGTATCGATAGTGGAAGATGCTGGCATTGAAGTTGACCCGCTGAGCCCAGAGAGACGTTTTCAAACCCAGCTCGAATGCATCAAGTTTTTCCGGATCGACACTCGTGACCTCAACCGCATCCTGAAAAGCCTGGGCGTTGAACGCACCGGTTCGATATCCGCGGCTGTACAAACCATAGTAGAGCGTTCCATTGTCGCTCACGTAGTCGACGCCGATCTTCCCCGTAACCTCGTCGTCCGAGATAGAGTCGTCGATGGAATCGATAGTCGGTGCAACGAGTACACCGTCGCTACCAAGAAAGCGGGCGTTGTAGTTCTGGAGCTTCGTCTCGTCGTCAGTGTAGCGAACCCCGAAGCGGGTCGTCCAACGATCGCTCAGCGCGTACTCGCCATCGAAGTACAGGGCTTTGCTGATACGTTCCTGGTCGAAGTCGTTCTGCGTCTGGCAACCGTAGACGGCGAGATCACCGAGCGACATGCCGAAGGTGGTAAACAAAGCGTCGGTGACCAGCCCTTCCGGGGTCACCAGCTCGGGCAGACCCAGCGCGATGAACAGGGGATCACTGCAATCTGTTGCGCTCATATTTCCGTCGATGTTGAGGTCCAGGTCCTGGCTGTACTGCAGAGTGGTCTGTGTGAAGAGATCCTCCTTCGAGTAGTACACCCCGGAAATGAAATTGAACGGCCCCGCGAAATTCGAGGTCACCCGGAGATCCTGAGTAAACTGGTCGGCGTCCACCGACTGACGTGCGTTGATGAGCGTGTTGAAGGTGCCGTCTGCATCCTCAGGCACAAAAGCCTTCCCGTCATCGTAGGAGCTGATGGAAGTGAGCGTTAGCTTGTCGGTCATGTCCCAGTTCACCGTTAGAGACACCGCATCGCTCTCTATTTCGCGCCGTTCGTCCTGTTCGGAGTCGAACTCCCACGTATCGAATCCATCACGGGTGCTGTCGGTCCGATCCGTCACGCCGAGCGCGTTGTAGAGCCCGTACACGCCCGCGCCTACGCCGGCAGGACCGATGTTTTGAGCCACGATCCCGTAGTTGACACCCTTTACCTCGCTGGTGGAGGCGCGAAGGAGGAGTTCGAGCGTGTCGACCGGCTGCCATAGAACGCTCATGCGCAAAGCGGTGTCCTTGATGCCGCTGCCGTCCTTGACGTCAGGCGTCAGGTTTTTGAGCCATCCATCCGCTTCGGTCCAGGTACCGGCGAGACGCACCGCCAATGAGTCACCCACAGGCAGGTTGAATGCGCCTTCCGCCCGTTTCCTGTTGAAGTTGCCGACGCCTAGAGTCAGATACGCGTCGAGATCTTCATCCGGCCGAACAGTAACAAAGTTTACGGCGCCGCCTGTGGAGTTCTTGCCATACAGCGTACCCTGGGGCCCTCTCAGGACTTCTATGCGCTCCAGATCGAACAGCTGCACACCGAGGAATGCCGGATTCCCTTTGTAAACCTCGTCAACGTATGCCGCCACCGGGCTGTTCTGGTTGAAGCTGAAGTCGTTCATGGAGACGCCCCTTAGAGAGAAGATGGGAATAGCGTCGCCAGCAACTTGGTTTACCTGCAGATTGGGAACCTGGGCGGCGATTTCAGTCGTATCCCTGAATCTCAGCTTTTCCATGTCACCGCCGGATAAGACGGACACCGAGACTGGAACGTCCTGCAGGTTCTGTGCTCGTTTTTGAGCAGTCACGAGAATTTCCTCGATCACCAGTTCTTCAGCCTCCGCAGCCGCCTTGTGGGTGAAGAACATCAGGAGCAGCAGCTTCAGAGAGCACAGGCAAAAAAGAATCGCAGTGTTTTTCATGACTTTGTTCCGAAGTTAGATGAGCGACAAGCCTTTTAGAGGGTCGTCAGATAACAGATCAGCGCCTGGCGCTGATCTTCGTTACGGATGCCACCGAATGGCATCACGTTCCCTGGCATGTAGGAGCCGGGACTCTCTAAAAACTCCGACAGCGTCAAGGCGTCCCAGACGATGCCCTCCTTAGTCATTGCATCGGAGAAGATGAAGCCGGGTTGCGAACCCGCAACGCGCCCCAGAACACCAGCTAGGCTTGGTCCAGCGCCGTGGACACCCGGCTCCGTGGCGTGGCATGCGGCGCACTTGGCGTACTGTTTGCGGCCAGCTTCTGCGTCGCAATCCGTCGTCGCCATCGCGCTGGCGCCAGAAGCGGTCAGGAGCAGCAGGATCATCCAGTGGAAGCCTTTCACGCCGGGCTGCCGAGCTGTTTGCGAACTGCCTGTGCTGCTCGCGCCCCAGCACCAATTGCTCCGTCGATGGTGCCGCGCCAACCCTCGCCGTGGTCACCGGACGCAAAGTGCACGCGTCCCTGCGGCTTCTGAAAGTCGGACATCTGCTGACCCGCCCAACCCGGGCGGTAGGTAGCCCATGTGCCCTTCGAATAAGGATCGTTGTTCCAGTCGTAGTGGGTACTGGCAACCAGGCGGGCACCCGGCAAGTGAAAGTCGAGCTCGCGTTGCAGAGCCTCGTCATCGTACGGATCGAGCAGATTGAGGTCGCTGGAAAATGCGGCGATCAGGGTGTGCTTTGGCGCCTGCTCGAAGGTCATCAAGTAGTTGATGGGCCGCCCCGGGGCAATTGTGGCGACATTTCCTACGTCTCCCTCCACCTGCAGATAGATTTTCGCCCCAACCCCTGGGTGACGCTGCCTGGCTGCGGAAACGACACGGGCAGGGAGAGCTGGCGCGAAGGCGACGTCGGCGAGCGTGTTCATCGGCAGCGTGCTGATCACCACTCGGCCATCGAGGTTCTCACCACGCTGGGTTGTGACACGAACGAAATCGCCCCGATCTTCCACGGCACGGACAGGAGTGGAGAGCCGGACCCCAGGGTCTGCATCAGTGATTATCTCGTCGATCAACCTGGCAGTGCCTTGCTTGAGCTTGAAACGAGCCACCGAATCCATGAAGTTGGCGAAATCGCCGCCCGCGAGCATGTAAAACCGCAGCATTTCGAGATGAGATACAGTGTTCGCAGCACCGCTGCTCGTCAGTTCGATCATTCCCCTGCAGAAGGCCTGCTGAAGGGGCGAGAGACCGAGCGTTTCGAGGTGTTCCAAGGCGCTGATGGCATCGGCGGCCAGCGCCGCGGGCTCGTTGTGCAACAGATCGAAGGGGCGGGGAACGATGCTCCTCACTCCAGTGGTATAGGCGTTCCAACCCATGGCGGCATCAACGATCTGCTGCTCCGACAGCGAAAGCCTCTGGTCGTTATCGATGAGCACCATCTGATCGGGGAGGGCACCGGGTGTCTCGGCGAGATCCAGGCCGTAGCGCTCGATCTCCGCCCATACGAAGGGCTGGTTGTTGTAGACCCACGTACCACCGTACTCGACGGCTGCTCCATCAAACTGCGAGGTGAACGTTCTTCCTCCCAGCCGGTTACGCGCTTCGAGCAGCAGGACCCGGTAGCCGTTCTTCCGGCAGTCCCGCGCGGCTGTTACACCTGCAAAGCCACCACCGAGCACTATGACGTCCCACTCGTGTTTGTTGGTTACTCGTTCCAATGAACCGGTTTCTGTGGCGAACGCCCGTCCACCCACCGCCATCGCGGTTAGACCGGATACCTGTCCCAGAAAGTTCCGACGCTTCACTTGCTGCTACCGCTACTTCGATGGCTGGAAAGTCTAAAGTCGGCAACATGGGCACGCTTGACCATTCGCGTCTGATCGCTTGGCAGATCGTGACAGATATGGAATTCGCAGCCTGGACCCATTCAGACAACCGCTAAGCTGCCGTTCGGTCTACCTCCAGCTAAGTTCTCGCGCGCAGACATGCGCGTTGCAGAGACCAGGGAAGCGCAACACACAAGGTTCGGAACGGGTCGAACTGAGACGTTCCCATCGGATCTGGAGGAACGTCCGCTTTCCGGTATCTGACACTGCCTACCAGCTCGGATGTGGACTACAGCACGTAGTCCGGATCGCCGACATTGTAATCGGCCAGCTCGTACTCCGCGGCTCTTCTGCCACCTCCAAAGCAACCCGAAGGCTATCCTCTACAATCGCTCTCAGCAGCCGTCCGGTCTTTCTGGCCATCTTTTTCACTCGAATGAGCAGGTCGTCTTTGATGTCGAGCGTTGTTTTCATCGCCCTTGAATTAGCCCCTGCCATTTCGCTGGGTTGATCATCGCGCAGTATCTCGGCCGAGTCTGAACTGCCGATCGCCGCCAGGATCGCATTGTCCTGAACTGCCTGGATTTCTTGATCAACTATCTCGTCTTCGTCATCGTCCGCCTCGGTGAACTCAAACATCGACAGCAACAGAACGACGCCGATGACACCGAAGGTCGCACCCACCCAATAGACCCACTCGGCCGTCGAAAAGAAAGATGCAGAAAAGAAGCATGTCGCGGCAATCAGGACGGCCCCAACACCGAAGAAAGCGTTCAATCTGGCACTTTCCTTCCTGCTCGCCTCTCGCTCTTGGCGCTGGCTTTCCGCGTCCTTGATGGCTTGCTCCCTCAGCGTGGCAACGCAGCTCGAGCAAACCGCAGTCCTGAAGCGCGCCAGCGGTGAGACCTTGATACCGTCGACAAACAGATCCCAACCCAGCGGAAAGCCTAGGCAGCGCACCGATTTCTCCAGGCGCTCGATGGCATGCACCAGCGCCCAGCCTTGCTGCTGATCGCCTGGCTCCACACCCCGTCCGCAGGAAGCACACATCCCGTCGATCTCACCGAGCCTGTCGATCATCTGGGTATCAACGGGCTTGGTGTTGCGAATACCCGGCTGCTCCTTCTCGTTGACAGGTGTCTTCAGCGGTTCGACCGACAAGCTGGCGATTTTTTCCGGATTTCTTGCCGCTTCCGCGATCTTCATGAGTGAATCGTCATCCAGAGATACGTCCGCCTTGCGATCGATTTCCGTGCCATCCGCCAGCACTATCCGCTCGTGCTTTTTCCAGAATCCACTGGAGCTGTAGGACGAAGGCGGTCTCCAGGGTCGGGAGATAGTCGTCCTGTTGCAGCAGGTCGTCGATGAGCGAGTCAGTGGACTGACTGCTGACGTAGTCAGCATAGGACGGACCCATCAACGCAAGATAACGACCACTCCGATATGCTTCGAAGCTTCGTTCGAGGAGCTGACGGATAGCCTGCTGCATTGTCTTCCCTGTCTGACCAGCGTGACTCGAGCGAACTTATCGTAGTCGAGAGCGGCACGTACCCTGCAGGGAAATCCTAGCACTGATCGAGTTTGCGCAGTGACTCATTCGGCAATGACGACAGCGTGGCATATCCGCCACCACCACGGGTAGCCGTCAACGAGCTCCCCATCATCTCGCGTGAGGTACTGCCGCTCGAGCTCCTCTTCACCCAGATCAGTCACAACGCGCAATCCGTTCTGCACCAGCAGGTCAGCTATCGATTCCGGCGCAGCACCGAACAGCCAGGGTTCTTCGAAGCGCAGAGCGCTGGTTCGCAGCTGGTGCAGTCGATCGTCGTTGTGTTCACCTGTTATCGCCTCTTCAACGGTGTAGTCAAAAACGACCTCACTGCCCGGCGCGGCATGCTCGCCGATGAAACGGAGCGTCGAGCTGATCGCATCCCGTGGAAGATAGTAGGTGACACCCTCCCAAACGAAGAACGTTCTGTGCTGCGCCTGGTACCCTGCCCTCGCCAGCTCGGTCTGCAGATTCTGTGTGTTGAAATCGATCGGAACGTAGATGACGTTTGATGGCGTGACCTCGACCAGCGCCCCCACCTTATCAATCTTGTTCGCTTGAGTGAGCGGATGGTCGACCTCAAACACACGCGCTCCGCTCAGCTCTTCTCTCAGCCGGTAGGCTCGGCTGTCGAACCCCGCACCCAGAATGACGACCTGGACCGCACCATCCGCTACCGCCTGGATCAGCAGCTCATCAATGCGAACGGTGCGAACGAAGTGAGCAGCCATCGGTGACTCATTCCGCCCGGTGGCCTGACGATGCTGTGCCAGGGCTGAGTCGTACTCCATGTCGAGTAGCGCCGCCATGGGAAATCCGGCAATCGACTTTCGCTCCCTGGGCCCGAGAAAACCTCTGGCGAGCGTGTCGGGATTACGGAATTGCGGTTCGGGGTTCGTCTCACCGATGGCGCGGAACATGGCGGCAATGATGGCTGTGCGAGACAGCTCGTCATCCGGCAGCGCCATTACCGTCCATGGCTGCAGGAGCGTCGATATCGTAGCGAGGAGAGCGAAGATTGATCGTTTCATGGCTATCTCCTTAAGCGAGGATCGGCTTCGGTTGTCGACCTATGTGCTAAAATAGTTACGCGTCTAATTTATATGGTATCCGAACTATATGTCAACCAAACAAAAAGAGACTGCCCATCTCAAGCCTCGACCTCCCCGGGAGTGGTTAGAGGAGATGAATACGCGCTTTCCGCGGGTAGACCCTGATTCCGTGTTAGCCGTGCTGCGAATCATGAACCTGGGGCGAGATATCACCGCGTCCTTGACTCCGCACTTCGAAAGAATCGATCTAACCGAGGCACGCTTCACGACCGTGATGATGATCTACCGCCACGAGCGGGAGTCTGGCCATTCGACGCCATCGCGACTTGCAGACCAGGCAGGGATCGGCCGTGCGGCAATGAGCCAGCTTCTGGACAGCCTGTCTGATGCGGACTGGGTAGTTCGGGACGTTCATCCAGATGACCGAAGGAAGGTCAGAATCCAGTTAACGCCGAAGGGGCGACGCCGGCTCGACCGGTTTCTACCGCAGCACTACGCCAGGGTGGCGGAGGTCATGGCCGGCCTCTCCAAAGCGAATCTGAGAGACCTCCTCGATCTTCTCGACAAAGTGGAAGTACCAACCGACAGATCGGATTAGCCTCGGAATTGAAGACAAACCGGATCAAGAGTATTTTTGATGTGTGCATCAGAGCGCATCCGATCCGCGGGAAGGGCTAGCTCCATCTGATAGCCAGAGAACACTCAACCTCTTTTCTGTCCATGGGCGCGGATACTGGACGAAATGAAAGGAGGCCAATATGCCTACCAGCGATAGCATCCACGTCGCGAAGTTCAAAGCGAAAGCGAAATCACTGCACAGAGCGGTCAAATCAGGAGATCCTGCTGCTCTGGATCGTATCCACCCATATTTCAGCAACCAGGCCGACTTCAAGCTATCGAATGCACAACTCGTGATTGCTAGAGAGCTGCACGCAGAAAGCTGGAGGGAACTGACTCGTAGAGAGGACTGGGAGAAGTGTTCTTTCTGCAAGAAGTGGCAGTACGATCTGCAGAAGCTGATTGCTGGTCCTGACAGGGTATTCGTTTGCGACGAATGCGTGGCTCTTTGCAACGAGATAATTCGAGAAGGCACCGTGACTGCACCCTGAAGCAGCGCTAGAGTCGCTAGACGAAGGCTTGAAGTGTTTTCGATGTCTGATCTGCGAATCAATCAAAACCGGCTCTGGTCGTCCTTAATGGACATGGCTCAGATAGGCGCCACGAACAAGGGTGGCTGCAACCGCCAGGCTCTGACAGATGAGGACAAGGCTGGCAGAGACCTGTTTGTCTCCTGGTGCGAAGCCGCAGGCTGCAAGGTTCGCGTAGATCAAATGGGTAACGTGTTCGCCCACCGTCACGGAAGAGATGACGACTTACCCCCGGTGCTCACCGGCTCTCATCTCGATACTCAACCCACCGGCGGCAAGTTCGATGGTGTCTACGGTGTGTTGGCCGGGCTGGAGGTTATTCGAACCTTGAATGATGCCGGTGTGGAAACCGACATGCCGATAGAGGTCGTCGCCTGGACCAACGAGGAAGGGGCGAGATTCTCGCCCGCCATGATCGGCTCCGGCGTGTGGTGCGGGGCGTTCTCCCTGGATTATGGGCTCTCCCGCCAGGACAAGGCTGGACACACGATTGGCGCGGAACTCGAGCGGATAGGCTATGCAGGCGGAGAGCCTTGCTCTCATTTCCCAGCCACGGCTGCTTTCGAGGTGCACATCGAGCAGGGACCGATACTGGAAAAGGAGAACCTGACGATCGGCGTGCTCACCGGCGTGCAGGGGATCAACTGGTACGACATCGTGCTCACCGGTCAACCCTGTCATGCAGGACCAACGCCGATGACTGATCGGAAAGACCCGTTCCGCGCTCTGCATCAGATCCTCGACGACCTGTACCGTCTTACGGACCTGCACGCACCTTGGGGCCGGGCTACATTCGGAGATATGCGGGTGCAACCCGGCTCACGCAACACCGTGCCGGAATCAGTTGTGCTTGCCGTAGATCTACGACACCCGCAGCAGAGCGTGCTTGACGAAATGGACGCGTCGCTGAGAAAGATCGTTGAGAAGTCGGCAGCTGCTGCAGGCGTTGAATCTACCGTGCTCGATGAATGGCAATCACCCGCCGTGGCTTTTGATCCGGGCTGCATCAACGCCGTGCGTGAATCAGTTACCCGGCTCGGCTACCCGCACATGGAGATGGTCTCCGGAGCCGGGCACGACTCTGTCTATGTCTCCAGAGTGGTCCCCACAAGCATGATCTTTGTCCCCTGCGCCGGGGGTCTTTCCCATAACGAAGCCGAGAGCGCAACCCCGGACGATCTCGCAGCGGGGTGCAATGTGCTGCTGCACGCCATCCTGCATCGAGCTTCGCGCAGCTGAGCGACGATTCGCCCTCTGAACTAAGAAGTTACACAGACAACGGCAAACCTGTGACCTGACTCACCACTCGCCGGGCTTCCTCGGCCGGAACTGGTTCAGGCATGAGTCATCCCGCTGCTTGCATATTAAATATAACATCGTTAATATTACATCGTTTGTTTAACTCTGTATATTTAAAGAGGCAGATATGAGTGGCGGTCGGCCAGCCTACAAAGAAGAGGAAGTCGAAGCGTTCAAAAAGGACGTATGCCGCGCGGCGCTGGAGTTGATCTCAGAGAAGGGAACGGATGCCCTTTCGTTTCGCGCATTAGCCCGCCTGCTCGACAGCAGCCACACGCGGGTGCATCGCTACCTGCCGAATAAGGAGGCCGTGCTCGCAGCCGTCCGAGACTATGCCTATGGGCTCTTTGCCGACGCACTCGGAGAAGGTGTAGACGGCAACGATGACCCGACTAAACGCCTGCGCATTGCTGGCCAGAATTACTTCCAGTTCGCCCACAGCGACCCGCAAGCCTTTCACGTGCTCTTCAACAACGTTGATCCCGGCAGCCATATCCGGAGTGAAAACCAGCTACGCGCCTGGGCTGCCATACGCGGACCAATAGCCGAGTCCGTCGAGCAAGGCTACCTGGTCGGCGATGCGGACGTGCTGACTCATGTGTTCTGGGCAGCCATTCATGGAATCGTCACGCTGAGCCTGACGGGAAACGTGAAAGAAGAAGTAGACATAAACGATGTGCTCAACGCGACATTCGATGGGCTACGTCGTGGTCACGGAGCGCACCGTGACTGAAACGGCTCTCAGCGAACGTGATGGAGTCGCCCTCGTGGCAGAGCCGTTGGACGTTCGGAAGGCCTCGCTGACAACCAAGATATTCTATGGCTCCGGAGCCACACCATTCGGCATCAAGGATGCGGGCTTCAACTACTTCATCCTGATCTACTACAACCAGGTGCTAGGGCTGGATCCGTTTCTTGCCGGTCTGGCGCTCGCAGTTGCAGTTCTGGTGGACGCCCTTTCAGACATTGCAGTCGGGTTTCTTTCTGACAACTGGATCTCTCGTCTGGGTCGGCGGCACCCCTTTATGTACGCAGCCGTTCTTCCAATCGCGGTGTCTTTTTTCTACCTGTGGAACCCACCGGACGTCATTACGGGTACGCAAACGGCGCTCTTTGCCTACTTGGCACTGATGGCCGTTGTCGTTCGGAGCTGTCTGACGTTTTTTGAGGTCCCCAACGCGGCTATGGGACCAGAACTCACCAAGCACTATGACGACCGTACCGGTCTTATGGCCTTTCGCTACGTGTTTGGCTGGGTCGGTGGTCTGTCGATCACCGTCCTTACCTACATGGTCTTTTTACCATCGGACGGCGCCGGGCAGCTTGGACCCACGGGATATCAGCTCCTAGGCATGGTTGGCAGTGGCGCGATGCTGTTCATGATGTTGTTTTCATCGCTCGGGACGCACCGGCACATCCGTAACTTTCACGTGCCAAAGGTATCCAGCCAGTTCCGACTCATCGCAGTTACCAAAGCCATAACCGCCATGTTCGGCAATCGCTCCTTCATCGCCGTTTTCGTCTCAGCCCTGTTCTTCGGAGCAGCCGCCGGCGTTTCGCAAGCCATGTCGATCTACATTGGTACCTTTTTCTGGACACTCAGTTCCGTCGAGATCGGCTACATACCGATGCTGGGCCTCATCGCTGTTCCTATTTCCTTCCTAATGGCACCGAGACTTGCAGCCAGGTGGGGAAAAAAGGAGGCGGCCATGCGCTGCTTCCTGTTCGCCATTCTCTTCCTGCCCATCGCCTTCGTCGCACAGCTGACCGGAGTCTTCCCTGCGAGAGACAGTGCCCTCTACCTGCCGCTACTCATGTCCCACTACCTGATCGAAACAACAGCCATCATCTCCATGCAGATGGTGTTCGCGTCAATGAACGCGGATGTCGTTGAAGACCGCAGCGCAGAAACCCTCGGCAGAAGAGACGAAGGGTTGATCTTTGCCGCACGGAACTTCGCCAAGAAAGCCGTTTCCGGGCTTGGCGTGCTTCTGGCCGGCGCCATTTTGTGGGCAGCCAGCTTCCCCGACCAAGCGACACCAGGACAGGTCGAACAGTCCTCTCTGACCGCTCTCATCCTGCTCTACCTGCCGGTCATCCTCGGACTGTATCTAGCCTCATGGTACGCGCTACGAGGCTACGACATTGATCGCGCAAAACACCTCGCCAACCTCGAGAAACAACATGCCTGACTATGACGCAATCGTAATTGGTGCCGGAAACGCCGGTCTCACAGCAGCGGCAACCTTGCAGCGCGGTGGCCAGCGAACGCTCCTGCTGGAACGGCACAACATCCCTGGCGGCTGTGCCACTTCATTTGTTCGAGGTCACTACGAATTCGAAGTCGCTCTGCACCAGCTCAGCGGGATGGGTACGGAGCAGCAACCAGCTGCATTGAGAAACCTGTTCGGAGAGCTGGGCGTACTGGACCGACTGACATTCATCGAAGAAGACGAGCTCTATCGATTCGTTGTTCCCGGTGAAGTGGATATCACGCTGCCAGCAGACTTCGCCCAGGTATCCGCGAAGATACAGGAGACCTTTCCCGAAACGAGCGAGAACATCGGCGCGTTTCTTAAGCTCTGCGAGCTGATCACCATGGAGCGTATGGTGCTGTTCCCGGACATCAGCAAGTCGGGAGACCTCGAGCGGCTTAAAAGGGAGTGTCCCAACGTCGTGAAGTATGCCGTGCGGCCAGCCCGTGATGTCATGAAGGAGTTCTTCTCCGATGACCGGATCATCGCCACCCTGGGCGCTTACTGGGGCTATCTCGGCCTGCCGCTCGACGAGCTGTCGTTTGGCGATATCGCCCTGCTGCTGTTCGCTTACGCCACCTTCAAGCCCTACCACATCCAGGGGGGATCACAGGCTCTGTCCAACGCGTTGCTCGAGTCGTTTCTCGAAGCAGGCGGGGAAGTCCGCTTCAACTGTGGGGCGAAGCGCATTCTGACTGAAGACCGTTCCATCCGTGCGGTCGAGGTTGAGAGTGGTGAGGTTCTAACCTGTCGGAACGTGGTGTCGAACACCAGCGCCATTCATACCTACAACGAGATGCTCGATATCGGTGACTCCTGCACCAAGACACAGCAGTACTTCACCACACGAAAGCTGGGCATGTCTGGATTCGTGATCTATCTGGGGCTCGATTGCACACCGGAAGAGCTCGGTGTAACCGCTCCGACCACATTCATCAGTGCGGTTCTGGACGAGCGGGCTGACTTTGATCGCGCTACCACGCTGGACGCCCCTTTGGGATGCGCCCTGACCTGCTACAGCCTGGCTGATGACAGCTTTGCTCCCGCTGGCAAGAGCGTGGCTGCCTTGATGTGCGCCCAGTTCTCCGAGCCCTGGGATGAAGTCAAGCCGGAGCACTACGCTGCAACCAAATACGCCTTTGCGGAGAAACTCCTCGACCTGGCGGAGCGGGTCTTTCCAGACATCCGAAGCCACATCGAAGAGGCGGAAGCCGCAACCCCCAGAACCATGATGCGCTTTCTGAATACGCCAGGCGGCGTGTTCTACGGTTTTCAGCAGAGCCGGCTGGATCTGACCATGGCGCATGAACAGCCCTACGAGGTGGCTGGGCTGCATCTCGCAGGAAGCTGGGCTGGAATGGGTGGATTCCAACCTGCCTATAGCTCCGGTGTTGGAGTGGCGAACAGCATTCTCGGTACGAATGCACCACCTGCGACTGCGGCCTGACAAGGAAACGACAATGACGACAAAGGAACTCTTGCCAGAAATGGCAGGCTACCAGGAAGCCCTGAACAGTCAGCGCGAGCTGGAAGCGATTGGTCAGAACTTCACCGATGTGAAGGGTAACGTTGCGGCAATCGTCGGCCAGCTCCACCCAAAACGCCTATCACTGGTAGTGGCGGAAATCATCGACGAAACAGCATCTGCCAAGACGTTACGGATGAAATCTGAGAACGGTCCGTTACCGCCTTTTCAGGCCGGTCAGTATGTCAATCTGTTCGTGACCATCGATGGGGTAAATACGGCGCGGCCGTTTTCCATCTCATCGGGTCCATCGCAAGGCACCCACTACGACCTGACCATACGTCGGGCACCAGATGGCTTCGTTTCGAGCTATCTTCTGGATGAAGTCAAGGTCGGCATGCGATTCGAAAGCACCGGTCCCATGGGCGCTTTTTTTCACAACCCGCTCTTTCATACCAGTGATCGCGTGTTTCTGGCTGGAGGTTCCGGTATCGCTCCGGCCATGAGCATGGCGCTCGACATCATCGCTCACAACTTGCCAGATCGGCTTCATATCATTTACGGATCCAGACGGCTGGATGACATCATTTTCCGTGAGCAGCTGGAGACCCTCGAGCAAGCACACGATTTCCTAACAGTGACCCAGGTGATCTCCGAACCCCCTCCTTCATTCACTGGTCGAACTGGTTTTCTGAATGCAGCGCTCATCTCTGAGGCCGTCGGTGAGCTTGAAACAAAAACGTTCTATGTCTGCGGTCCTGCAGTGATGAACGAGTTCTGCGAGGCTGAGCTTGCCCGGTTAGGGATCTCACCGACACGAATTCGCGTCGACACCAGTGGCGCACCAAGCAAGCCCAGCGAGTTTGAACACTGGCCGAACGAAGTCTCAGAAGAGGCCGAAGTCACTGTGACCGTGCATGGCCGAGGGAGCTTTCAAGCCAGAACGGGTGAGCCGCTCTTGAACGCCCTGGAACGAAACGGCTTCTTTGTGGAAAACGCTTGCCGATCGGGCGAATGCAGCTTGTGCCGCGTAAAAGTACTAGCCGGCGAGGTCGTGGACGCCCCGCAAAGTCGACTTCGACAGTCTGACCGGCAGTTCCAATGGCACCATGCCTGTGTGACCTATCCGGTCGGAAACATCGAAATCCTCTTCTAATCGTCCGAGACAATCAAATGAAAGCAAGAAGCTGGTTCAGACTCATTCACATCGCCGGAGCCGCCTGCCTTGGCACGCTTGTGTACTCGCCGTGGGTGGAAAACCCGACATTTCTGCTGCTGAATCAAGTCGTCACGGTACCGGTCCTGACGGCGACTGGATTGTGGATGTGGCTTGGACACAGATGGAAGCGTAGGAATCTCCATAGGGACTAGTTGAGCGTCTCGCGTGCGCACTCAATGGCCATCGCCAATACCTTCTCCAGGTCCGTCGACTCGTCTATTCGGCTGGCGACCCAGACCAGCGAGGTGAACCCAACCGTATGCCAGTACAGAGGATCAGGTGCTTCGGGCAGTTGCACCGGAGTTGGCCATGGCGTGCAGTAAAAGTAGGGTTCCGCATAGCTCTCGTCGCCTGGTGACAGTCCCACTCCGATCGACCTGGCGGTTTCCGGGTCACCCCCATCAAGAACGAATAGCGCTGCGAGATCGTAGTGATGAGGCCAGCAGCGAACATCGGGTGGTGACACCGCAATGTCGTGAAAGCGCTCTACCAGGGTCGTTAAAACACTGTTGGCGCGGGCGTACCACGCACCAAGCGTGGCGAGTTCAGCAGCCGCATTCGCATCGGCGAATCCGGTGAAGTCAGCTGCATCCAACTCGTAAGGCATTGCTGCCTGATCGGTGGTCTGCAGATCCACCCCGGAAAGAAGTTGATCGCACCAGTCCCTGATCTCGTATTGACCGGCTCCCGCCAGATCCAGCGAGTCCACCACCATGTTGTCTGCCATCCAGAGGAGCGAATGAGACCTGAAACTGAATCCAAGTTGACGGCGTTGATCCACATCCAGCGGGTGACTGACGAGCGCGTGCTCGCCCTCGCTCCATCCCAGATTCGAATGACTGTCGTCCGCCCTGGGCTTGAGATTCGCCCTGGCTGCGCGCGAAGGCCATTGCACCGCAGCATGGCTCAACTGCCGCACTCGAACGAGCTCTGTCGGCGGCAATGCAAACACTGTCTCCTCGGTCAAGCTGATTCTCCTAAACCAATTCCGCGTCAGTCATGATCTCCACCAATGCCGGTCCATCGTGCTCGAGAGCACTGGCAAGTGCGTCTTCAAGCTCCGTCGCACTGGTGACTCTGATTCCCCGTGCACCGCAGAGTTGTGCGTACTCGGCAAAGTTTGGGTTGTGGAGGTCCGTCTCCCAAACGTCCCACTCCCCGGCACGTTGCTCTTTGGAGATCTTGCCGAGCTCACCGTTGTGCAGCAGAACATGGGTGATATCCATGTTGTACTTAACCAGGGTCGTCAGTTCGGCTAAGTACTGGCCCAAGCCTCCATCCCCAGAAATCGAAATCACCTTTCGTCCGGCGAATTCATCCAGATCCTGCGTTGCACACCATGCTCCCATGGCCGCGGGCAAACTGAATCCGATTGATCCCAGATAACCCGACATCAACACCCGCTGTTCCTGGCACTCGAAATACCGACCAAAGGAGTAGGTGTTGTTGCCGACGTCGACTGCAATGATCGCGTCAGCCGGAGCCTTCGATGACAAAGCGCTGAACACGGTTGCAGAGCTCATCCCACGACCGCGATCATCGCCCTGGCGACTCCGTTTCTCGTCTCGCCAAGCAGCCCACCTGGCAGCCAGCTCCGGAAGCTGATCCTGTGCGGCAAGCGAGCCAGGCATCTTCTCAAGCCAACCTTGCACGGTTCGACCGATCTCACCGAGCACGGGACAGTCGACAGGGTGAAACTTACCGAGCTGCATCGCTTCGAAATCGACCTGAACGATCGGTTTCTTTCGCTCAATCCCCGTGTGATTGGAAAACGACGAGCCGAGAGCCACGATCAGGTCACACTCGTTCATGAACCACGACGCGATCGGTGTGCCGGAACGACCCAACACACCGCCGGCATTCGGGTGGTGGTCGGAGATCTGGCCTTTTGCCTTGAACGTGGTGACCACTGGCGCTTTCAGCCGCTCCGCGAGCTCGATGATCGGCGCCATCGCCAGGCGTGCCCCGTATCCCACAACGATGAGCGGCCGCTTGGCGTTGGCAATCGCAGTCAGCGCTGCAACCGTACTCTCTTCATCAGGCGCGATGCCCACATGGCCCAGACGGCCGGATGGAGTCTCTGCAACGGCACCATTCGCGGGCAGTGTCTGCACATCATCCGGAAATATCAGATGTGCCACGTCCCGTTCGACAATCGCAGTTTTGCAGGCCAGCGACATGAGCTCCGCATGGTTGGAGCTCGGCAATACCGATTGGCTGAATTGCGTGACGGCTTCGAATGCCGAGTGCAGGTCGATGTCCTGGAATGCTCCCGGACCAAAAACCTGAGTCTGAACCTGGCCAGTCAGTGCCAGCACGGGCGCTCGATCGACCTTGGCATCCCATAGCCCCGTCATGAGATTCGTGGCACCCGGCCCGGCAATGGTCAAACACGCGGCCGGTCTGCCGCTCAGCTTCGCATAGCCAGAGCAAGCAAACGCAGCGGCACCTTCGTGTCGAATCCCCACATAGCTCAGATGACCGGCCACCGTCTGACGGCGGAGCGCGTCGGCGAGGCCGAGATTCGAATGTCCCACCATGCCGAACACACGTTTGATACCCCAGCTAACCAGGGTTTCTGCCATAACATCGGTAATCGTCGGCGTATGGGACACGGGTACATCAACCGCCACGTAGATCCCGTCCTCACGCACCTCCACCGGGAAGATCTCCTGCCCCGAGTCCTCGTGGCCACCCGGCGGTTTTCCGGTCAGTGGGTGAAAGTCCCAGCCGTGCCACGGACAGCGCAGCCAACACTGGCCATCAACTCCATCTTCGATGGAACCCTCTCCAAGCGGCCCACCCTGATGTGGGCAGCGGTTGTCCATGGCGCTGTACTGCCCCTCGTAGTGGACCAGGGCCAAGGATTTGTTATCAACGGTAACCGTTTTGACGCGCCGGTCGGGAAGCTCATCTAACTCGGCAACCTTGTGCCATTCCGTTTCAGTCATGTTGTCTGCTCTCTGATGTCCTGGATTTCTTTGTTCAGGAAGTAGGCGATCACGGTCCTCAGCACGACGATTCCTGCCAGGAAGTACAGGTCTTCCAACGTGCGGGTGACAACCGAGTGCAGCAGATCAGAAATGATCATCAGCTCCAGCGCAAACACCAGATAGGTACCAAGGTTGCAGCGAATCATCTGAATCCTGCCGATCGCTCCGGCGTCGGCTGGACTGGCAAGGACCGGCACAAACCGGATGACGGCCAGCACGAATCCGAGCAGCACGATGACCACACCAACCATGTCTACCGTAAGGGCCGTCCATTCCAGAATCTCGAGGCTCAACGCTTGTGTTCCGGACTGTGGAAATCCGTCTGGCACCCCGCCTGCCATACCTCCGGCTGGTTGCCGTGCGCCGGAATCCCTCCTGCGTCCTTGAGCATGCGCGCCACGTGCAGGCAATTCCAAACCAGGAAGGTGGTGTTGCGGTTGGTGAAGTCGTTCTCCGGACCGCCGGACCCCGGATCCATATAAGACGGCCCAGGCCCGGCCTCGCCCATCCAGCCCGCGTCAGCCTGTGGCGGTACCGTGTAACCGATGTGCGAGAGCGAAAACAAGATGTTCATCGCGCAATGCTTGACGCCGTCTTCATTGCCCGTGATCAACGTAGCGCCGACCTTCCCGTAGTCCCGGTACTGACCTTTGTCGTTGAAGCTGTGTGTGTAGCCATACATGCGCTCGAGCACGCGATTGCATACCGAGCTTTTCTCTCCGAGCCAGACCGACGTTCCTATGATCAGAATGTCGCATGCGTCTACCTTCGACTGGATCTCGGGCCAGTCGTCACGTTCATAGCCATCGACACCGGCGTAGTTCTGCTCCAGTCCCGCCGGGATCTCGAAATCGACGGGCCTCAAAATCTCGGTCCGCACGCCGTTGGCTTGAAACACCCCCTCGGCTACTTTGAGTAGACCTTCAGTGTGTGACAGGTTCGGTGAGCGCGTGAGCGTGCAATTCAGCATCAGCACGCTGAGATCGTCGTAG
Source organism: Candidatus Azotimanducaceae bacterium (assembly GCA_965215995.1). Taxonomy (GTDB): domain Bacteria; phylum Pseudomonadota; class Gammaproteobacteria; order Pseudomonadales; family Azotimanducaceae; genus SZUA-309. The sequence goes on from OZ244128.1 coordinate 172,104, forward strand.
CTCGCCGGAGGCTGGGTACACTGCTCAGCAGTGATGGTCTGAAGTTGCTCAGTCATTGCGCTGTTTCCTGTCTGTTTTTCAAAAATTCAACCCGCTGGTGCCAACTCACCACGGTCGACAGCAACGTTATCACTGGGGTTAGATACAGCGCGGGTGGAAAAGGTTACAGATGATCGGACGTATTCGAGGCAGCAGTTGGTGAGCGAGCGTGAGACACATGGCGAACCACCCGTCTCACGACTGGAGGTGAATCGTGCATTTCTCGAGGAACATGTGCCCTGGATGCTGACGCTCACCCGCCGGGTGCTGTCTGACGACCATCTGGCAGAGGATGCCGTACAGGAGGCACTCCTTGCCGCGCACGCCAACAGCAGCAGCTTCGAAGGCAGGTCCGCTGTTCGTACCTGGCTCTACCGGGTGACCCTGAACGCAGCGCTTCGGCTGCAGCGGAAACGTGATCCTGAACCCTGCGATATCGATCAGCTGCAAGCGTCGTTCGATGCCAATGCCTGCCGGATCGAGGAGCCGTGGGGGACACTCCCGGTGGTGGAGGACGTTGTGGAACAGGCGGAGCTGCGGGCTTTTGTGCAGCAATGCGTAGACCGTCTGCCGGAGAACTACCGGGTCTGTCTGCAGCTGCGTGATTTAGAGGAGCTGACTGTTAAAGAAGTGTCGCAAGTCCTTGAAATTAGTGAACAAAATGTCAAGGTGCGTACTCACCGGGCCCGTGCCGCACTCAAGCATCTACTGGAGCCAATGTTAAGAGGTAGACCAGTCCAACAGGCTGTACCGGCACCCGAGCCCAAACCCTCACTCGCGCGTGCAGTGAAAGGCGTCATGATGGCGTACATGCCAATGATGATTACCTGTGAGCAATTCGAAGACTTCATCATCGACTACCTTGAAGGCGATCTGCCTGAGAAGAAACGCAAGCTGTTCGAGTTCCACATTCGGACTTGTCGAGAGTGTCGCGAATACCTGGCGGCATATGAGCGTGCTCGCGATGTGGCTATTGAAAGCTCTCGCAGGGTATCGACGTTGGAGGAAGTGCCGAGGGATCTTCTGGAAGCAGTTACCCAGACTTTGTCTGACCATTAGCCTGAGACTCTGAAGGCCTCCATTCCAGGGCAAGAAAGCACGTCCGTTCATGTAACCTTCTGTCTCGAGTGTGCATCCAAACTGAGAGGGCGAAAGAAGTTCCTCCCCTTCAACCCCAAAAAAGCCAGGCAGGGAGACCGATCATGGAGCAGGCACTCGGATTGTGGGTAGCGCCTGTGTTGATGATCCCTGGCATGGCGCTGCTGGTCATATCAACGGGCAATCGCTACGGCCAACTTCTCGTTCATCTGGCTGAGGCTGGGGGTGAGCGGAATCTCATCAAGCAATTACAGGTGCTGCGATGTGCACTGTTAGCGCTGTATGTGGGCATCGCCTTACACGCTGTTGCCGGACTTCTCGGTGGTCTCCTGTTCTTCGACCACGACACATCGAAGACGCTCATGCAGGTCTTGAGCTGCATGGGCGTTGGCTGCCTGCTGATTGCGAGTGTCGCCCTGACCACCGACGTACTGCGAAACCCCGTGGCATAGGTGTTATTCGATGTTGCGTCCCGCCAGGGCATCTTCCGCGAACGGGCTTGATCGTCACCGATCTGGATTGACCCCTGATAGCGGCGGGTTCAGCAGATTGGTATTGCCGTCCCCCGCCCTCTCGGCGCATATTCAGGGATACGCAATCCGAGGACAAAACCATGTCGGACCACGTTTACAAGATCATCCAGTTGACCGGCACCTCCACCGAGAGCATTGAGCAGGCAGTGCAGACGGCAGTGAGCCGCGCCTCCGAAACCCTCCACAACCTGCGCTGGTTCGAGATGACCGAGTTGCGCGGAGATATCAGCGACGGCAAGGTGTCGCACTGGCAGGTCAGCCTCAAAGTCGGTTTCACGCTGGAAGACGACGCAGACGACTAGGGGCATCATGGTGCACCTCGGCCGATCTTCAGCCGCCAGTGACAAGAAGGTGCTGCACAGTGTTCTGCCCGATCGTATCAATTGGAATCTTATCTATGCGGTCGCGCAGGATCGGTGGTTTTTCAAGGGCTGACGTTCGTCGAGGATCTCATTACGCACGGAGCAATACGCACACGAGGAGTAGACATCCTCCGGTGAGGAGCAATCCTATTGAACACCCTTGAAATCCATCTCCTGGCGCTGGGAGTCACGCTGCTGCTCACCAGCTCTCCTACCTCAGCGGAGTCGCTGCCCGAAGGCCCGGGCCGGCAGGAGGTTGCGTCGTTGTGCTCCAACTGCCATGACATGCGGCCCATCGAGCGAAGCTCCGGGTACAGCCCGGCCGACTGGCGGACCCTCATCCGGACCATGATCAATATGCCGCCGGATACGGAGGATCGGATTACCGCCTACCTCGGCAAGCACTTTCCACCGAACGATCGTCGCACCCCAATTCTGATTTCAGGTCCGGTGGAGCTCGATTACGAAACCTGGGTGGTGCCCACCCTCGGCCAGCGTGCCCGGGATCCGGTAGAGGCGCCGGATGGCAGCATCTGGTGGGTGGGTCAGTGGCTCGACATCGTCGGGCGGATCGATCCCGAGACCGGCAGCATGCGCGAGTACCCGTTGCCTGCAGGCGCCAAACCACACAGTGTTACGCCGGATTCCGATGGCAACATGTTCTACCTCGGTAACAAGAACGCCACAATCGGCAAACTGGATCCTAGCACCGGCGATATCGTCGAGTTTCCAATGCCGGAGCCCGAGGCGAGAGATCCCCACACAGGGGAGTTCGACGCGGCCGGCCGGTTCTGGTTCACGCTGCAGCAGAGCAACCGGGTGGGTCGGCTGGATCCCAGCACGGGTGAGATCATATTGATGAAACTCGATCGGCCGCGGTCACGTCCTTACGGCATCAAGATCGACGCAGATGGCGATGCGTGGGTGGCCTGCAACGGCGGGCCATGCCTGTATCGCTTTGAGCGCGACTCCATGGCGGCTACTCGAATTGATCTGCCGAACCAGGAGAGTCACGTTCGCCGACTCGACATTGCCGACGACGGAGTGATCTGGTACGTGAATTCCGGCGCAGGCCGTCTCGGACGATACGATCCGGCAACCGGTACTATACGCGAATGGCCATCACCCAGCGGGCCGAACTCACATCCCTATGCGATCCTCATCGTGGACGGCGCCATCTGGTACAACGAATCCGGGATGCGCCCGGACGCGCTGGTGCGGTTTAACCCGGCGACGGAGACATTCCAGAGCTGGCCCATCCCTTCCTCCGGTGTCTACTCCGGCATTCTCCGGCACATGCGCGCGGCCAGCAATGGGGATCTGCTGATTCACCAGAGCGCCACCAACCACATCATGCGGGTTAGCGTGAGCGAACCGGCGGGCGACGACTGAATCGACTCGGATTACGCCGAAGGTTTGAGCTTGAATCGCACGGGCAGATGTTTGAAACCGTGCACGAAGCTGGCCCTCAGGTAGCCGCCCTCACCCACCAGCGACATCTCCTCAATGCGCGGAATGAGTTGCGTGAAGAAGATGCGCATCTGCATGCGTTCGGCGCCGCCTCTTCGCGTTAACGACTTCACAAAGCTGCGCACATACGCCGGATTTTTTGCCGGCAAGCGCAACAATTTCGGAAGATCCCTCCACCATTTTCGCGTCACGGTGATGGGTTCAATCGAGCTTATTGCGCATAGATTCTCATACATTCTGTGACGTCGATCTTACATCGCTCCTATCTGCTTGTTTCTTAACGCTTTATCAAGCATTCAACGCTCGCTGGTTTCGAAATCAACCTCGCGTGAGATTCCCTGGCACGACGGTTGCTAAATCCATGGCAAACAGCCACTCGGTGCTGAATTGCAGTCAACCAATTCTAGGATAGGAACCAGAATCGTGATCCAGAAAATTACCAACCCACTGAAGCGGCGTGTGGTCTTCGGGCTCATCGGCGCGGCTTCGATGATAGTCACAGTTACCAGCGGCTCGAGTGATTCGCTTGAGAAAAGCCACTTCATCGTCCAGGGCCATAGCGCCGAGCAGGCAGCCACGTTGGTCCGTCAAAGCAAAGGTGAGGTCGTCAGAACACTCAAAATCGTTCAAGGCGTCGAAGCACGACTATCACAGACAGAACGAAGTGCACTCCAAGAGCAGCATCCGGAGATCAGAATCACGCCGAACGAGGTGCTCGAACTCGCAGGTCGGAAGAAGGACTCTGGCAAGAAGAAAGAACGCGATATCTACGACGATGGCGAGGCAAGCGTCGACGACGACACGTATATGACGGAGACAGCAAGAATCGCAGAAACCTCGACCCTGGACACCGACCTAACGGCGACCGCCACTACAGAGGAAGACGCTTTTCAACAGGCCTTCGCCCATGCTCCAACGCTAGTCGACGCCAATGGTCTTCACTCTTCGGGTGTCGACGGTCTCGGCGTGACAATCGCCGTGATCGACTCCGGTTTTTGGTCACATTCGTTCATGAACGACAACGCATACGGCGAGAATCGACTTCTGCTCGAAACGAGCACGCTGCAACGTGAGGAAGAAGGAAGCACCTCGGACGATAGCTATTTCGCAAGCATGCTGACGCTCACCGACGACATGCTGATATTCGACTATCACGGTCACGGCACGCATGTGGCCTCTGTGATGGCGAGCAGCGAGCAACTTCCCGATGGACGTTACATGGGTGTGGCACCCTCCGCCAACCTGGTAATCGTCCGAGCGTTCGACGACGAGGGAATGGGAACCTATGCCGACGTAATCTCAGCCATCGAGCAGGTACTGGAACACAAGGACGTCTACAACATTCGCGTCCTGAACCTGTCCATCAGTGCTCCGCCCCAATCACGCTACTGGGAAGATCCGCTGAATCAGGCGGTCATGAGAGCCTGGGATGCCGGCATCGTCGTGGTGGCATCTGCCGGTAACGGCGGCCCGGATCCGATGACTATCGGTGTTCCCGGCAACGTGCCCTATGTGATCACCGTTGGCGCCATGACGGACACCTTCACCCCGGACGCCGCGTCCGACGACGTGTTGGCCAGCTTTTCAGCCGCTGGTCCCACACACGAAGGCTTCGTGAAACCGGAGATCGTCGCACCCGGCGGTCACTTGAACGGCTACATGTCGCCGCTCAGCAAGATTGCTATCGAACACCCGGAGTATCAACACGGTGATGATTTGCACTACACCATGTCAGGCACTTCACAGGCAGCTGCTGTTGTCAGTGGGGTTGCTGCTCTGGTTCTTCAGGCCGAGCCCTCGCTGACCCCTGATCAGGTCAAATGCAGAATCATGGCTTCCGGAAAGCTCGCGATGACGAGCGACGGCATACCGGCGTACAGCGTGTTCCAGCAGGGCGCCGGCAATGTCTCTGCCTATGACGCCGTCTACGGCAGTGCTCTCGACTGCGCGAATCGCGGCATGGACATATCCGCGGACCTTGCAGGTAAACAGCACTACGGCGGTCTCGCCAATATCGACGATAACGGCAACTACTACATCATGGATCCCGATGCCGACGTTGTCGGTACACCGCTCGGAAGCGATGGGTTCCTCTGGAGCAACGGTTTCCTCTGGAGCAACGGCTTCCTCTGGAGCAACGGCTTCCTCTGGAGCAACGGCTTCCTCTGGAGCAACGGCTTTCTCTGGAGCAACGGCTTCCTCTGGAGCAACAACTACACGCTCAGTGAGCCTGTGAGCACGGACTCGGTAGCAACCACTGCCTCGTACTTGGCAGAGCCAATGACCGTAAACGTTTGGGTAGAGCAAGAGTAGACCCCCCCATATCAAGAAGGAATCACTGAAATGATTGACAAGAAAAAAACACTGTTGGCGGGTCTCGTATGTGGCGCCGCCCTCGCGAGCGGACTGCTAGAGAATGAGGCAGAGATGGCTCAGCCTCAACTGACGGCAGCAGTCCCTTCAATTAGTCTGCTATCGGAATCAACGGCAAAGCCGATTTTCGAATCGACTGCGGACACTCTGATCCTCGCCGGGCACGCATCGCCGCAGGACGTTGAACTCACCGAGGCACAGCTGTCCCGGATGAGTCCCAGCGTTCAGGCACTGGCAAAGCGCGGTGGTGATCAGCTGGTAAACCTGATCGTGTCCTATCGATCGGCGCCCGAACAACAGGAAATCGATCGGGCCATCGAGTTAGGCGGTAGCGTGCAGCGAACGTTCTCCGCGCTTGCCATGGTTGAACTGCAGGTTCCCGCAGCAGCGCTCGGGCACCTGAGTCTTGGCGACAACATCAGGCGTCTGTCATTGAACGACCACGTCACGGCGGCCTCCACATCGAGCCTCTCATCGACTGAGGTCAAAATCGATGAGCAGGCGACGATAATCGGGAACTCCGGGCTGGAAACTGCCAACGTGCCCGATATCCCCGGCGAAAAACTGATGTACATGAATCCCACCGGAATCGCTGTTATCGACTCAGGGGTCGCAGCACACTGGGATCTAAACGTAGCCAGCCGCTACGACTGCACCGCAACTCTCACAACCTCCTTCGCGGACGACGCCTTTCGCTCCGGATGCGTAGATGTGGTTGGCTATCACGATGCGAGCACCTCGTTCGATCCCTTCGGCCACGGCACTCATGTGGCCGGTGTTGCCACCGGGAACGGCGCCGAGTCGGACGGACTTTATAGAGGCGTGGTCGATACCTTGCCGATTCACTCCTTTCGAGTTCTGGACGATGAAGGTCGCGGCTTCGTCGGTGATGTGATCGCGGCCCTGGATTGGATTCTCACGAACGGTGAACTCACGGACATCCGGGTCGTCAACATGTCACTCGGTAAAGGCATTGAGGAAAGCAATACCGAGGATCCGCTGGTGCTTGCGACGGAGGCGGTGTGGAATGCCGGTTACGTTGTTGTCGCTTCTGCAGGTAACTATGGATCGGCCGGGCACTTCTCCGTGACCAGCCCAGGCAACAGCCGTAAGATCATCACGGTCGGCTCTCTCACCGATTCGAAGACCGGCACCGACTTCTCTGACGACTACGTATCCACTTACTCGTCCATGGGGCCGACTCTGGGCGACCACGTGCTGAAGCCAGATTTGATTGCACCGGGCAACCGTTACGTTGCTGCCAGCACGACGGATAGTTACCTCTACAAGCTGCTGGCCGACCAGCAAGTCCTAGCTTGCGATGGTGGCTGCACGCAGCATTACCTGGAGCTCTCCGGGACCAGTATGGCCGCGGCTATGGTATCCGGCGCCGCCGCGGTCATGCTGGCACGAGAGCCCTCGCTCTCGCCGGCCACCGTGAAAGCCCGGCTCATGCGTTCAGCTCGGAAGATTCCTGGAGACGCCACTGCTACCGGTACCGGTGTGCTGGATGTCACTGCCGCGCTCCACGAAACTGGAGAGCTCAAAGGCGAGGCGCTTTCTCCGCTGATGGCACGCTCCGATGAAGGGCCCGTCATTCTCGTCGAAGACACCGCCGAACTCTGGGGCAGCGATGAGTGGAGCGCCGGCTATCTCTGGGCTGACGGTTACCTTTGGGCAGACGGCTACCTCTGGGCAGACGGCTACCTCTGGGCGGACGGCTACCTCTGGGCGGATGGCTTCCTCTGGGCGGACGGCTACCTCTGGGCGGATGGCTTCCTCTGGGCGGACGGCTTCCTCTGGGCCGATGGTTACCTTTGGGCCGATCATGTGGACGTAGCCGATCAACAGGCCGCAGGTCAGTCGCTGAGAGAGGGTGAGTAAGGACCGGTTCGGGAGCGGAAACGAGATCCAGTTCTCGTTTCCGCCGTGAATCTCGCAGTAGCTCCCCACGCCGCAACCCGCCATGCGAATTCTGAGAAACACCGGACAGAATTTTACACAGGGCTCGCGCAACCTACCCGGACGAGTTGTTGCATCCGCGGGGTGGATACAACCACGATCAGCTAAGGAGCGGACCGGGAGTCGCATAGTGCAGCGCGCCAAAAGGACATGGCTGAGAAGGCAGGTCAGCCAGCTGATGTTGCTATCCGTACTCTTCGTGGCCAACCAAGCTGCGATCGCGTCCGAAACCCGTCCTATGGCGTTCCGCCACCTTACCGTCGCGGATGGTCTCAGCCAGAGCACCGTCATGGACATCCATCAGGACTCCCGTGGTTACATCTGGTTGGCAACGGAAAACGGTCTGGACCGATACGATGGCTATGCCGTGCACCGCTATCAGAGCGGATCGGCGGTCAACGGAGAGCTAGCGAACGACTATATCTGGCAAATTGCCGAAGACGACAGCGGCGACCTCTGGCTCGCCACCAACGGTGCAGGCATCGCCCACTGGCAGAGTCAGACCGACCGTTTCACGCACTACCGACACGACGCAGAAGATCCCAATTCACTATCCGGCGATCATGTCCGATCGGTGTTGCTTACGGAGGATGGCATCTGGGCAGGTACCCAGCAATCCGGCCTGAACTTCATCGATAGGAAGTCCGGACGCGTCATCCGCTACCGTCACGATACATCAGATCCCACAAGTCTGCCTCATGATGGCGTTTTCGCCCTGGTGGAAGATCGTAGCGGCAGGATCTGGGTGGGCACCGACAACGGGCTAGCCTGGACCGAGCCCGGCTCCAGTCGGTTCACCCGCCTGCAACACGATGCAGAAGATGTTAATAGCCTTTCCCACAACCGTGTGATTTCCCTCTACGTGGATTCTCTTGGCACCCTCTGGGTCGGAACCTTCGGCGGCGGTCTAAATGCCATGAATCCTCGATCCACGCGCTTCACCAGGTACCCTGCAGATCCGGACCACACTGGCAGCCTCAGCAACGGCACTGTCTGGGATGTCCTCGAAGACGACAACGGCCACCTCTGGGTGGCCACCGCCGACGGTTTGAATCTTCTGATGCCAACCACAGATTCCTTTACGCAATACGTCGGTGGAGAGCGTGATGATCAGCTCTCTGACGGTTACATCATGTCGCTTCATCAGGACCGTCGCGGTGTGCTCTGGGTTGGCACCAGATTCGGTGGAGTAAACACCTGGAACTCCAACAGCTGGCAACTAGGCCACCAGCTAGCACCGGGACTGCACGACTACAGCGTGACATCATTCGAGACAGATCGGGATGGATTCTGGGTTGGTACCTTTGGCGGTGGTCTCGTCTACACGAACGATGTCACGGGTTCCGTCACGAATCTCAGCACCGGGACGACACCGGCGCTGACCGATGATCGAGTCATGTCGCTGCTCCATGATCGGCATGGCACCCTCTGGATCGGCACGATGGGTGGCGGCATCAATCGACTCTCCACTGACAGGGAAAAAATCACGGTGCTTCGTCACGATCAGGCTGACTCAACCAGCTTGCCTGTAGACGGGGCCATGAGCCTGTATGAGGACACCGCTGGAATGATCTGGATCGGTACCTTCGGCAAGGGAGTTGTCCGCTACGATCCCATTTCCGGCGATGCGCTGCACTACCTGCCCGACCCGGCTGATCCTTCAAGCCTCTGCGGCTCCCAAGGTCGCGCCTTTGCAGAAGACGCCGGTGGATCGCTCTGGATCGGTACGGAGAATGGCTTGTGTCGCTTCAAACCCACCGAGGCAGGATTTCAGAGCTACCGAAACAACGAAGACAGCGCAGGCAATCTGGCAGACAACTCAGTCTACGCACTCTACACCGACCCGGATGGCACGCTCTGGGTCGGCACCGGTGGTGGCGGCTTGAACAGAATTACGCTAAATCCCGCGATGTCAGGAGGCGTTCGGTTTGAAACGATCTCCCGTCGAGACGGCCTTTCGAGCAACATGATCTATGCCATCCAGCCGGACGCGGATGGATCACTCTGGCTGAGCGGCAACAATGGTCTAACCCGTTACTCACCGGACTCCCGCGAGGTGCGCACTTACCGTCGAAGTCAGGGTTTGCAGGGAAACGAGTTTCACTATGGCGCCTCACATCGCAGCGCAATCGGCACGCTGTTTTTCGGTGGTGCCAACGGCTTCAACCGATTCGATCCGACCAGACTTGAATATGGGAGCGAACCGCCGCCTGTGGTGTTGACCGGAATCTCCACCATGAACCGTCCACTCGAGTCTGCGCCCATCAACGCCGCATCCAATGTGATCAAGCTGGACCATCGCTCTCCTGCGATTACCTTCGAGTTCGCAGCACTCGACTACACCGACCCGGAATCCAACCGTTATGCTTATCGATTGCAGGGATTCGATGAAGATTGGGTGGAAGCCGGCACCCGGAGAACGGCTTCCTATGCCAACCTGCGCGGAGGGCAGTATCGATTCGAAGTCAGGGCGGCCGGTAGCTCGGGCAGCCGGACAAATACGGGATTGGCTATCAGCATACAGGTCGAGCCTACACCCTGGACAACTCTGTGGGCATTCCTCGCCTACGGACTCATCCTGGTTACGGTGATCTGGCTCTACGTTCGCCGCAACAGACGACAGCTCGCTCGGGAAGCCGAATACAGCCGTCGCCTGGAAACGAAGGTGAAGGAACGCACCGAAGAGCTGGAGGTGCGCAACGATGAGCTGAAGCAACTCACCCAGGTCAAGAGTGAGTTCCTGGCCAGGATGAGCCATGAGATCCGTTCGCCCATCAATGGCATTCTGGGCATGACAGAGCTACTCAACAGGAGCCAGCTGGATTTACAGCAGAAGAAGTACGCACGAACCATCGCCAGCTCCGGAGAGTCTCTGCTCCACGTGATCAACGACATTCTCGACTTCTCCAAGCTGGAGGCAGAGATGGTCGAGCTCGATGTCGAAGAAACGGATCTCGAGCAGCTGCTCTCCGATACGGTAGACATGTTCGCGTTACAGGCGGCCAACAAGGGATTGGACTTGATCCTCCGTCTGCCGTCATCCGGTTTACCTGCTGTGCGGGTTGATGGACTACGATTGAAACAGGTGCTCGTAAACCTGCTGACCAACGCTGTGAAGTTCACGGAGCGAGGCCACGTCGTACTGGAAGTGGAGTGCGATACGCGCCGGAGCGATCGGCTGGACCTTTCATTCTCCGTGGTCGATACGGGTATCGGTATCGCAACGGAGAACCAAGCACGTATCTTCGAGTCATTCTCACAGGAAGATGCTTCAACTACACGTCGGTTCGGTGGAACCGGACTCGGGCTTGCTATCTGTCGAGAGCTGCTGACGCTCATGAACAGCAGTCTGCGATTGAATTCCGAGCCTGGTAAGGGCGCCACTTTCTCCTTCGATCTGAGCCTGGACCGGGGATCCAGCGAAGCAGCAGACGATGAAGTGGCATTCATCGGCGGCGCACTGATCGTCTGCCAACGGCCCACTCTTGCCAGCCTGTTGGTTCACTATCTGTCCGACTGGGGCCTGCACACCCGAGTTGCGGCATCCGCTGTCGCCGCTCTCGACAGCCTCACCCGTCCAACCGGACGCTCTTTCGATCTGGTGATCGTGGACGATCAGCTATCGGATTTCTCTGCGCTGGATCTCCTGAGGAGCATGCAGGCACAGGATCTTGCCAACAAGCAGCGTTGCATCATGCTGCACAGCATCGACACGCCGTCAGACCGAAAAGGAGAAGCACACCCGGTAAGCAAACCGGTGAAGCGACGGGATCTCCTTCTGACAATCGCAGCTACTCAGAATCTGGACGTCGGCATCCTGCCGGTGAACGAAGATTCAAGCGACCAACCGCTCGTCGGCCATGTATTGATTGTCGAGGACAATGTCGTCAATCAGGAAGTTTTCTCGGGCATGCTCACCGAGATCGGCTGCACCAGCAGCTGTGCCCAGGATGGACAAACCGGTCTCCTGATGGCATCCAGCGAGGACTTCGACGCCATCCTTATGGATTACGAGCTGCCGGACATCAACGGTGCCGATGTTGCAAAACAGATTCGGCTGCTCGACAGCGAGCGGGCTCGTACGCCCATCATCGCTTTAACGGCCAATACCACCGCCGATGACGAAGCTACCTGTCTGGCCGCGGGAATGGACGCCTTTCTCGCCAAGCCGTGCTCCCTAGGCAATCTCACCCGGACGCTGGCGCGCTGGTTGCCTGTAGTCGAAGCGGCCAGCAGCACAGGCAGTGCCGAAAGAGAGTCAGGTGATGCGAAGAACCCGGGCGGACAATTCGATGAGCTAGCGCTTGGCCGTATCAGGCGCCTGAGACACCCCGATGGATCGTCCATACTCGAACATGCCGTGACACTCTTTCTCAACACAGCGAGCGCAACGGTAGCAGCCCTGAAGGAAGCCGCCGCGGCCGACGACGCGGAGAGTCTGCGTTTCAACGCGCACAAGCTCAAATCTGGTTGCGCGAATCTGGGCGCTGCCAGCATGGCAGATCTGTGCCGACAGGTGGAGGAAAGGGCTCGGTCCGGCTCCCTTGGAGGGATGGAAATACTCATCGCACGCGTTGAGAGTGAGCTCACTCTCGTGATCGATTGGCTTGAGGAGCAGCTCCGTGAATCCGCATGACACAGTCAACCAGCGTCCCCGAGTCCTCATCGCGGATGATGACGCGTTGATGCGATCTCTTATGAGTGCAGCACTAAACGAAAAAGGCTTCGATACGATCGAGGTCAAGGACGGTGCGGAAGCAGTATCGACTATTCAGGGGAATCGTCCCGATCTGGTAGTGCTCGACGTGGATATGCCGGTGATGGGCGGATTTGAAGCCTGCAAACAGATCCGTTGCATGCCCGATTGCCGCGATCTTCCTGTGGTTATCGTCACTGGCAACGAAGACACGCAGTCGATCGATACCGCCTACGACTGCGGCGCGACGGATTTCGTGAGCAAACCGGTCAACTGGTCTCTCATCGGTCATCGCATGCGTTACGTGCTTCGCAGCGCTCAGACGCGTGCCGCGCTGACAAGCAGTGAGCTCAGAAATCGTGCCATGCTCGAGGCGCTCCCTGACCGACTGGTTCTGATTTCTACCGACGGAAAGATTCTTTCGGTGATAGAGCAGAACACAGATCAATCCACCTCTTGTGATACTTTCGTCGACCATCCGCTGGAAAACATCCTACCCACAGCCGCAGCTCGTGCTGCTCTCGCGCACACGCGCCAGGTGGTGGCTCAACAAACAGAGGCCAGCTTCGAGTTCTCATCTCCAGAGGACAGTAATGCTCAGGAGGCAATGCAGCACTACGAAGTGCGAGTGCTTCCCCAATCCAACGATGTCGCACTGCTCATCCTGCGGGACATCACACAACGCAAGCTGGCGGAACAACAGATCCATGAACTGGCATTCTACGATAGCGTTACGGGTTTGCCGAACCGGCACCACTTCATACAGCGCGCCGAGGAAGAGCTCAGCGCCGCTCAGAACGAGCAGACACGCTACATGCTCGCCTGTTTCAACCTGGATCACTTCAAACGGATCAATGACACACTGAGCCACGCTGCCGGGGACTACACGCTTCAACAGTTGGCGATGCGTCTCATCAGCTTCCGAGAACGTTGGTCGGAGCAGATAGATTACGTGGACATCGCTCGCCTCGGCAGCGATGAGTTCGCACTGTTGTGCTCGTTATCCCGGCCGGAGGACCAGGGTCGCATCCTGCAGGCTCTGCGGGGCGAGTTTGATGTACCCGTATCCTGCGATCGACATGAGCTCGTCGTGTCCATCAGCGTCGGCACCACTGTGTTCCCGGAGGATGGGGACAACGTGGAACATCTGCTGCGCAATGCCAACAAGGCAATGTCCAGCGCCAAGCTGGCCGGCCGGAACACCTCCGTCGCCTATGACCTGAAGCGGCATGAACACTCCGAAGACATGCTTCAGCTGGAAAGCGACTTGCGCATCGCCATCAACCGGGACGAGCTCGCACTCTACTTCCAGCCCAAATACGATCTGCGCACCGGCGCTCTTACCGGCACAGAAGCGCTGCTGCGCTGGATTCACAAAGATCGCGGCATAATCTCCCCCGGGATGTTTATCCCGTTGGCTGAAGAAACAGGTCTCATTGTGGACATCGATCGCTGGGTGCTTGACAGGGCTTGTCGACACCTGCGCGATTGGCGGGCGAGAGGTATGGATCCAGTACCCGTATCGATCAATCTCTCCGGGCGGGAGTTCAGCTTCGATCGGCCGGAGGTTTCCCTGCAGCGGGCACTGCACACACACGGAATAGATCCTTCCCTCATTGAGCTCGAGATCACCGAAACTGTGCTGATGGCGGATCCGGTGGCGGCAGCAGCAACACTGAATCGGCTGAAAGCCATGGGCATACGCCTGGCTGTCGACGACTTCGGCACCGGATACTCCTCACTCGGCTATCTGAAGCGGTTCCCCCTGGATGTGCTGAAGATCGACAGGGAGTTCATCGCCGACATCGAAGAGAACGACAGCGACCAAACACTCTGTCGAGCCATGATCTCAATGGGCCGAGGCCTGGGCTTGGAGGTTGTTGCCGAGGGTATAGAGACCAAGGCACAACGAGACTTTCTGCGATTCGAGGGTTGCCAGACAGGTCAGGGCTTCTTCCTCGCAAAGCCGATGCCCGTTGACGAATACGAAGCGCTGCTTACCATGGAAGTCGCGGCGGGGGCATCGACGGTGTTGGCTTCCGGCGAGTCGATGCCGACCACTCATTGAGCGATCTCACTCGCCTCATCCACGCAGCAATCTAGCCAGTTCCTGCCCGCTCTAAAGGTATGCGATTGCGTCCAGACAGCGTCAACTCTGTCTGCTCTGAACTATCCAAGGTAATCATCCCTTTATCGATGAAATCAGCCAACTCGAGCTTGAGACGTTCCAGCATGGTGGTATCCAGGTTTTCCGATCCACACAAACTCACCCAGGCATCACGACCATTGGCCTTTGCAATGTAGGCCGCCTGATCAGCGATCGCTGCCACCAACTCCCAACCGCAGAAGCTCTCCCGATTTTCAATGAGTGGATAAGGAGCAATCCCGATAGAAGCTGAGAGCCGGCCATGGTCCCCTGCTCCAACATCATATCGATGCGCGGAGATCGCTTCTCGGATTCGTTCCGCCAGCACCTTAACTCCGGAAAATCCGGAGGAGAAACCGATCACCATAAACTCGTCACCCCCCCAGCGTATGAGGGTGTCTGAGCTTCGCGTGCAGTCTCTCAGAATATCTTTGACTTGAATCAGCGCCATATCCCCGGCGTTGTGACCGAACCGATCATTGATCAGTTTGAAACCATCCAGGTCAATCATCATGAAGAACATGGTTCGCGTGCTACTACGGCTGCCCATTCCTTCCGAGCTGCCGTCGCCTTCAACCTGGCTACGCTCGAACAGCGAGACTTCCGAGTTGATGAACTGATCAACATAGCGCCGATTGCGCAGACCGGTTAGCGAATCGGTCACGCTGGCTTCCGCCAGCTTCTCGTTCAGTTTTTCAAGCTCCCAATTCCGCTGAGCCAGTTCGCGAGTCCGTTCACTCACTTCCTGCTCTAGCTTGACACGCTGATGGCTCTCCATCCTGAGTTTCCGGCGCTGTGCGCGAATATAGAAGCCGATGGCGCCAATCACTCCAGAGCAGTACGCGAGGTACGCCCACCAGGTGCTCCACGGTGCAGGGATCACACGCACATCGATCGACGCGCCTCTCTCGTTCCACACGCCATCGTTGTTTGCCGCCTGGACTACAAAGGTGTAGTCGCCTGCCGGAAGGTTGGTATACACAGCACGGCGAAATTCATCCACCTCCACCCAATCGGTATCAAATCCTTCCAGTATGTAACGATACTGATTCTTATCGGGAGACATGAAATCCAGACCGACGAAATCGAACGCGATAAACTTGTCGATGTAGCTGATCTCGACACCATTCGCGTCCTCATCGCTGCTGGTCGTAACCAGCTCATTCTCACGCGATCTTGCGCTCAGCACGATGCCAGGCTCTACCTGGTTGACCGGCAACTCCCCGGGGTAAAACGCAACGAGACCGCCGGGCCCTCCAAACAGCAGTCGACCACCGCGACTACGAAGCCGTGCACCGGCATTGAACTCATCCTCGCGCAAGCCATTTCGGCTATCAAACTGCCGCACCGAACCCTCCCGGGGATCGAGTCGGGTCAGGCCCTTATTACTGCTTAGCCAGAGCTCGGCATCCTGGCCCTGTAGCACACCGTAGATCGTGTCTGTCGGCAGGCCCTCGGCTTTCGTGAACGCCTTGGCGTTAATGAGTCCGGCTTCGCTGTTGAACTCACGCGCTTGGAGGAGGCCGGAACCAAGGGTCCCGATCCAGATATCACCATGCTGATCCTGAACGAGATCGGTAACGGTTTCGAGCTGGAACTCTTCCGCAACGTCCGTCAGATCCTGCTCACTACGTATCGAGAAACGAGAGAATCTCTTGAAGCCCGCTTCCAACTCATCGAGCCTGTTGAGTCCATCGCCATCGGTTCCTACCCAGATTCGACCCGCGCGATCACCGGTAACGATCACCACCCGGTCGCCACTGAGGCTGCTCGCTACTCCCGGCTGGTGCCGAAAATGCCTGAATCCACTTCCTTCAGGACTCAGCAGATTCAATCCCGCGCCGTATGTTCCAACCCATAGCGATCCTCCGCTATCGCTGTACAGACTGGATACCGCGTTCCCACTCAGAGATGCAGGGTCCTCCGGGTCGTGCTGGTAGCGTACGAAAGTTCCGGAGTCCTCGTTGAATCGAGCCAGGCCACCGTTGCGGGTGCCAACCCAGACCAAACCTCGATCATCAACGTGCACGGTCATGACTTTGTCGTCCGGTAACGATCCCGGATCATCCGGATCGTTGCGAAACGTCCGAACCGTCCCTCTGACCGGATCCAGATGGGCCAGTCCCGTGCCTAAGGTGGCAATCCACATCGTCCCATCCGGCGCCTCCACCAGGGAGGTGACGACGTTTCCGGGAAGCAGCCCGTCCTCCTTGCGATAATAGGTGAAGGTATCGCTGAAGTAGTTCCAACGGCTGATTCCTTGCCAGGATCCAACCCACAGCACTCCCGACGCATCTACGAACAGTACGTTCAGGCGATTGCCGATGAGTGAGTGTTTGTCCCGATCGTCATGAAGATAGGTTGCGAAACCTTTCTCGTTTTCCCGCCACTCGGACAACCCCACATCGGTCGCCATCCAGATGGTACCGCGCCTGTCCTGCACGATATCGCGGACTTTGTTGCTGGCAAGGCTGGTGCGCGAGTCATGTGAGTGCACGAACCTTTCGAAGCTCCCGCGGCGTGGGTCGAACCGGCTGGCGCCAGCGTTTGCAGTGCCGATCCAGACGAAGCCTGAATCATCCTCGAAGATCTGTCGAATCTCGCGACCCAGAAACGTCGGATCGTCTTCCTCGATGCTCCCTTGGGGCACGAATTGCCCTGTGATCGAATCAAATCTGAAAAGACCGGCATGTTCTGTGCCAATCCATAGGTTGCCCTTGCTGTCTTCCAGCAGCGATAGAACGCTGTCGTCCGGCAACCACGCAGCCGCGCCTTCACTGTTAATGAAGTGCTGTTTGCGCTTCTGCTGGGGGTCGATCCGATACAGGCCTTCAGCCTTCGTCCCTATCCAGTAGACACCGTTTTTCGTTTGGAGCATGGCGCGGATGGAAACACGTGGCAATGCGGCTCCGACCATGCGTTCGAACGGATTCCGTTCGATCGTGTCCGAATTCAGGTCATAGCGATTGACGCCGCTCTCCGTGCCGATCCAGAGTGTTCCCTCCGTGTCGACCATGAGAGTCCGAACAAAGTCGTGCGACAGGGTGGTCGCATCCGCTCTGAAGTGTTCATAGGTCTTAACCTGATACCCGTCGTAACGATTCAATCCTTCCTGGGTGGCAATCCAGATAAACCGCCTTGGATCCTGCACGATGTCGTAGACGATATGCTGAGACAGCCCTTCGTTGGTCGTGAGCTGATTGAATTGCACATTTCGTGCAGCGATCTCAAAGCGCGGATTGCCGAGGACATCGGCAAAGACAGCCGACCAGCACAACACAGCCGTGCAAGCCAGCAGCAACCGGGTGAGATCAGATCCTCGTGGGCCTCGACGAGTCTTCATTCGATCTTCACCACTCATGCCGCTCGATCCTGAGTCCAACGCTTGAACGTGGGCGGTGACACCCCCATGAGTGCCGCCCCGACGGTGTTTTTACTCTCCACCCGGTCGACTACGATATCCAGGAGGGTTTTGCGTGCTTCTTCCAGAAGCTCGTTACCGTCCTCTTCGGCTGTCTGCGAGACCATATCGCTTAGAAAGGATTTCATCCGAGACCAAGCTTCAGTTCGAGCAGCGAGACCGGAATCGGCCTCGACGCGCGCCTTATCCAGTTGGCGACGGAACGTCGACTCAGGCACACCCGCGAACCGAGCGGCTCGCCGAACCACTTCGCCGCAGGCCTGACTTACCGCCAGTACCAGATCATCCTGCAACCAACGGCCAATGGGCACGGGGCGATTTGCATTGTCCGCAAGCGCCTGCGCCACCTGCCAGGCAAGCTCGCTACGTAGAGCTGCTAGCGAGTCCGCCGCCGTCGGTCTCTCCGAATCCTGTCCCGGCTCGCTATCGGCTTCAGCCGTGCGGTGCGGCAGAGGCGCGGTAGTTGACAAAGCACCATCGATTGCAGGGGGTTGAATCTCCGATGAGTGATCCTTGTGTACGGTCGGACCTGCCGAACCCGATTCAGGAAGCAGATCAATAGCGTCCGAGCCAACAATCTCCGTGTCGCACATGAGCAGCGCGCGCAGAATCGTATGCTGAAGCTCGCGGACATTCCCCGGCCAGCTGTGCGCTTTCAGTATTTGTTCCGCTTCTGCGGAAAACGAA
Source organism: Candidatus Azotimanducaceae bacterium (assembly GCA_965215995.1). Taxonomy (GTDB): domain Bacteria; phylum Pseudomonadota; class Gammaproteobacteria; order Pseudomonadales; family Azotimanducaceae; genus SZUA-309. The sequence goes on from OZ244128.1 coordinate 190,891, forward strand.
GAGCAGCGACGCTGGTTCTGCGCTGCAAAGCGCGCGAGGAACGCGCGTGCCAGAGGTATGATGTCGTCCGGCCGGTTACGCAACGGCAGCGCCTGTATCGATATCACCTGCAGCCGGTAGTAAAGATCCTGTCGGAACCGCCCCATGGCAACTTCGTCCTTCAGCTCTCGATTGGTCGCAGCAACGATGCGCACGTCCACGCGGCGAGTCTGATTGCCACCTACCGGCGTGAACTCCCGTTCCTGAACGAATCTCAGCAGCTTCGACTGCACCTCCAGGGGCAATTCACCGATCTCGTCGAGAAACAAGGTGCCGCCATCGGCCTGAGCAATACGTCCTTCGGACGCCGATTCCGCTCCTGTGAATGCCCCTTTCACGTGACCGAAAAGCTCCGCTTCGAGCAGGCTGTGCGCGATCGCGCCACAGTCGACGGTTACGAAGGGGCGATCGCATCTGGTGCTGTACTGGTGAACGCTGTGAGCGAGCATCTCCTTACCGGTGCCGCTCTCACCGGCAATGAGCACGGTAGCGTCGGACGGTGCGACACGGCGGATCAGCGCCATAAGCTCGGTCATCTGCTGGGATTCAAACACCGGTTCCTTGGGCGTGATGGCCTGCTGCAGCTCCCTGACACGCTCGCGCAGCCGCCGGCTCTCCTGGTCCTTCTCCTGGATCCAGTTGGCGGATAGTTCTGCCCGATCCAAGGCGATGGCGAGTTGGCTCGCCAGCGCATTCAGAAACATGAGGTCTGTGGAATCCAACTGAAGACGCCGATTGATGCCATCCAGAAACAGACAACCAATCGCCTGCTCCTCAATGGCGAGCGGTACCGCATAGGACGTGCAACCCGACGGCGAGTCAGCTTCACCCTGACGCCCGCGTTCCGCCTTTCCGGATTCCAGCGCCCGCCTGATCAGCGCAATCTGATCACGGCCAAATCGCACCGCACGACCCAACTCCCGGCCATTTCTGCTCGAATCGCTGCGCACGCTGGTTGCAAGCACCTCCAGCCTCTCATCACCGAAATCCGTGCTCTCACGTACCAGCGCCACACGATCCGGATGGAATCGGCTCCCCAGGCGATCAACGAATTCCTTTGCCAGCTGCTGTGGATCCGGGGTCGAGGACACCAGCGATACCGCCTCCCAGAGAAGCAGCATGTTCCGATAGTCTTTCTCCGAATCCGCGGTGAAGATCCCGCTCAACGGATCAAAGTGATTGAGACCTTCTGCCGGGTCTGACATCGCGCTCAACACAATCCTTCCGCCGCCTGCAAGCTTCGCTTGGTTGAGGGCGTTGTCTGCTCGTTGCACCATGTCCAGCTGTTCCAGGCTTGACCCGGCAAGATAGTCCAGGTCCGCAACAGCGCCACCTATGGTGAACTTGAGGTCGAGGCGGCCACCTAAGTAAGGCTCGTTGGCAAGCAGCTGACGGTACTTTGTGGCCGCAATTTGAGTGCTTTCGAGATCCGTCGCGGGCAGAATCACGCCAAACATTGCTCCGCCATATCGGAACACGCCGTCAGTCTTCCGCACGTACTCCAGCAACCGGCTGGCCACTTCACGGACCGCCAGGTCGCCTTGATCACGACCGAACCGGTGGTTGACCATCACGAAATCATCAGGATTGATCAAGAGCAAGCCGAGCGGCTGCCCGTTGTTGCTTGCCGCAACCAGCGCACGCGTCAGGAAGGTATCGAACTCTTTGCGGCCGGGTAGCCGACTGACAGGGTCCTGCAAAGAGCGATTCAGATGATAGACCTGCCAGGCCAGACGGGCCGCCAATGAAACGAATCTCGCGAGCCGACGCTCTTCGCTCCCTGTATCATCCATTTCGTTGAAGAGCCTGGACAGCTCATAAGTCGCTTCACCGCCGGTAGTTGCAATCCAGATATTCCCGTCCAGTCTGGGCGCGCTGTACACCACCGGATAGGCCCGACGCTCGTCAACCTGCGCTTCAGCCTGGCCCGGGCGCGGCAGTATCCGCGCCAGCGGCACGCAGATCAGCCGGCTTTCGCCATCCTGACTGAGCACCTGACGGACAGCATCATCATCTCCCGTGTCCGGATCATCACGCTGCGCTGAGAGAAATGACCAGGCAGCATCACTGTTTCTGAATTCCGGCGCGAAACGCTGGCCCGCAGCAGTCAGCATCAGATTGTCCCGTTTCAGAGGCTCCAGATGCAGGAGCACCGCAGTACCTTCTGCTTCGCAGAGCACCCTCAAGTGCGCCGCGAATTCCTCGAGCATGGCGGGGACTGCAGTTTTCATGCAACCAGTACCTCGAGACCGTCTCGCAGTCGCAGCCACTCGCTCACCCGCTCACTTCCGGCTTGAACAAAGGCGGGCAACTCCAGATCCGGGCTGTCGGATTCAGTCAGATCCAGCAGCCACTCCGCTGTCATCACCACACGCGCAACGATGCAAGCGTCGTTTGTCTCGTCCGCTGGTTGATGCCACCGGTGGCTACCGGCGACTGCTTCCACAATATCCTCGGGAAGACCCCAGAGACTCAAAACCAGGCCACCAAGCTCACCGTGGGTCAGGCCGTAGACCTCCTGCTCCAACTCAGTGAGCTGTCCTTCAGAACCGGCGCTCTGCCTCCAGAGGATTTGATACTGTCCAGGGTCGTTTTCGAGCATTACCAGCAGGCCGATATCGTGCAACATTCCGGCAATCGCGCAGACGCCTTGCGTGTCGCGATCTGCTCCTTCGAGCGCTGCAATCTGCCGGGCCAGGGTCGACACCTGGCCGCTGTGTTCCCAGAGCACTTCCATCCTCATTCCTGGTGGCGGCATACCGGAGAAAACGTGTGCCGCCAGGACCAGCGAGAGCAGTGCGTCACTGCCAAGCAGACGGATTGCATCCTCCAAGCTGCTGACGGTTCGCGGTAGCGAGTAAAACGCCGAGTTCGCGATCTTCAGAACCTGAGCAACCAATGCTGGATCGCGTGCGGTAATCTCCGACAGGTTTTCCAGGCTACCTTGCTTGGAACCGAGTTCGTCACGGAGATCGAAATACAGCATGGGCGATGAAGGAAGCGTATGCAGGTCGGAGACAATTCGGGCCAACCGCTCGTTGCTGATAAGCTGTCCGGCAACCCTACGGGATGCATCTACCACCGCGTTCAGGTAGCTCATGTCGTCCCGCATAGGCAGCACTTGCTGCGCACCAGGATAGCCACCCTCGGAACAATCGCCTTCCAGAGAAACAACCAGTCTGACCGCGTGGGGTTGCCGCTCGCCAGCTATCTGCAGTGCTTCCGCGAGGTCCTGCTCAGGCAGCGAACCATCCAGCAAAAGTACGCCGAGTCGCCGGTCTACCAGGCTTTCGGATAGCCTTTGAGCCTGAAGCATCAGCGAGAGGTCCAAATCTGTTCGGGATATCGACCAGCTGCGATAAAACTGATGAAAACGGCTGCCTTCCTTGGCAATCATAAGTACGGCGTTCATCGACTCGTGTGGTCCTTTCCTGGTCGGTCTTACTCGGTAGCTGTTAGTTAACAGTATCGACCAAAACGCCATAGGTCGCAGAGTGCGTCGTTTCTTTTGCGCAGCGCGTCACTTTTTTCGCGCATTTCAGAGCCAGTCGGACTTGATGGTAAGCATGGCCCGCATCGCTTCCGCCCGGGACTGGCTCCATTTCACAATCAGTAAGCGGTCGATCCAGCGTCGAGTGCGCGATCACGTTCACAATGCGAGTGAGTGTGAGCGAGTCGGTTGGCGAGAACTGACCCGACCCCGGTGTTACGCCGCAGGTTTGAGCTTGAACCTTATGGGCAGATGCTTGAAACCGTGCACGAAGCTAGCCCTCAGGTAGTTCCCCTCACCCACCAGCGACATCTCCTCAATGCGCGGAATGAGTTGCGTGAAGAAGATACGCATCTGCATGCGTGCCAGTATCAGTCCCAGGCATTGATGCGGCCCTGTACCGAACGCCAGATGGCGGTTGGGCTTACGGGTGATGTCTAACTTGAACGGTTCGTCGAACACTTCTTCGTCAAAATTGGCGGAGGCGTAAAACAAGCCAAGGTTGTCGCCTTTATTGATCTTCTGCCCGCGCAGCTCGTAGTCCTGGGTCGCGGTACGGCAGAACTGATTCACCGCCGTGGTCCAGCGGATCATCTCTTCTACTGCCAGCTTTACCGTATCCTCGTCGTCGATGTTGTCTTTCAGCAACTGCAGCTGATCAGGATTTCGCAGCAGTGCGTGCATTCCACCGGAGATCGAGGTGCGAGTAGTCTCGTGGCCAGCGGTGGCAACGATGATGTAGTAGGAAATCAGTTCCTTGTAGGGAAGGTACTCACCGTCGATCTTACCGTTGGCGATGTATGACGCGAGATCTTCCCGCGGGTTTGCTCGGCGATCATCAGTCAGCTCGGTGAAGTAGTCGTAGAGCGACTTCACGGTGTCGATACCGGACAATGGATCATCACCCGCGCGCATCATCTCCGGGTCTTCGCCCGCAAAGAGCTCATTGGTGAGCTTCAGAATCAGCGGCTCGTCTTCTTCCGGCACGCCGAGCAGCTCCACGATGAGCTTGAGCGGCGGCCACACGGCCACATCCTGAACGAAATCCAGCTCGCGCTCGCTGCCGTCGCCCATCATGTCGTCAATGATCGACCGAGTGATTATGTTCAGCCGGTCTTCAAGGGCCTTGATGTTGCTCGGTTTGAACCACGGCTGGACCAGCGCGCGATAATTAGTGTGGTCCGGTGGATCCATCTGCACCAGAGATCTGATCAACCCCTGCTCGCCGGCTGTGGCCAGCACTTCCAGCAATTTCGGCCGGTCTTCAAGGCGCTTGAAGATCTCCATGATCAGCTCTTCGCGCAGCTCCGGCTGGGTCTGCTCAGGGATCAGGATCGGCCGCGGTTCGCTGGCGAACACCTCGGGATTCTTCTCGATCTCGATGATGTCCGCGTGCTTGGTCACAGCCCAGAACGGTCGAAATTTCTCCGGTTCCACCCAGCGCAGCGGGTCGTTTTTACGCAACCAGGCAAACGCCTCATGCGGATGACCGATACGGCCGTATACTTCTGGCGCAATCACATCGTCATCATGAAACTCGTAGGCTTCAGCCATGGCGCAACCCTCAACTTCTCAATGTCAGGAAGTCCATTATAGGAAGGGCTTACACGCCCAATACTGTGGAAATCCGCTAATCCGCTAGACCACCCGTCCGGCTTTCGCCTGGGTGTAACCGTTCGCTGTGTAGGCAAGCTCGCCGTTCACGTAAACCGAGTGATACCCCTCGGAATGGCGCACGTAACGACGCGCCTCACCGGGGAAGTCGTCGACGAACTCTTCCTCCCCCACCGTCACTCTGGACGGATCGAATAGGACGATGTCGGCTGCCTTGCCGACTTCGAGACGCCCACGATCCCGCAGGCCCCAGTCGTCAGCCACTTCCCCCGTCATTCGGTGCACGGCTCTCTCCAGGGTCATCTGTCCGGTCTCCCGCACGTAGTGCTCGAGCAGATGGGTGGTATCACCGGTACCGCAGAACTGTGTGATGTGCGCGCCCGCGTCGGACGCGCCGAAATGGCATAGCGGATGATCGATCAGCTTCGCCACAGAGGCCTTGTCTGCATTGAGCACGTTCTTCAGCTGGAACTCGGTGTCCAGGTTGTCCGCCAGAGACAGATCCAGAATGACCTCCGCCAACTCTTTACCTTCCTCCTGCGCGATGTCCATCAGGCTGCGGCCCGCATACTTCGCATTGCCTTCGCTGAAAGTCTGGCCGACGGTGAGAAAGGGAATGGCGCCACTCATGCCCATGGCCTTTTTCATCTCTTCCACCAGCACGTCACGCTGACCCTGGAACTGCTCTGCGCGCTCCGCCGCCGGCAGATCCATGATGGCCTTCCAGTGAGGCAGCCCGAACAGCAGCATCGAGGTTTCCGACAGGCGCATATTCATATCGAAGCAACGCGGCATGACCTGGCCGTACACACGAGCACCGCGGGCCTGCTGTTCTTCCAAGGCCGTGATGATTTCGTTCGCGACCGGTGAGGTGGGTGAGCTCAGCACCGGCTGCAGGCTGCAGGGCACGCCAGCGGCAATGCTTATCTCGCCCAGCTCGCGAATGTTGTCCAGCTCGCGTTCCAGGTCGATGAAGTACGGCACGATCTGCCAGATACCGCGACCGCTCTTCGCCATCGCTTTCGCCAGGGCGATTTTCTCGTTCAGATCAGCATGCTGGCTGGGCACCGGGTCGCCCTTCTCGTCCATATCCACATAGGAGCTCGAGATGCCCAGTGCACCCGCGGCCATGGCTTCTTCCACCAGTGCGCACATCTCGGCCAGTTCCTCGTCGTTTGCCGTGCGCTCCTGGCTGGCAGCACCCATCACGTAGTAACGCAGCGCAGAGTGGCCGATGAGCGCGCCCACGTTGATACCGAGCCCACCGCGAATGTGATCGAGATACTCCGGAAAGCTCTCCCAGGTGAACGGCACCGCTTCGTCAAACGTCTTCTTCTTGATGTCTTCGATCACGCCGAACATGGCGACCACCTTATCGGCACCTTCCCGGCCACGAACCGGTGCCAGGCTCAGCGAGCAGTTGCCGATCACCACGGTGGTGATGCCATGCTCCATGGATGGCGTGGCATAGCCGTCCCAGCACAGCTGCGGGTCGAAATGGGTGTGAATATCGATGAAGCCCGGCGCCACCGCCAGACCCGAAGCATCCACTTCGTGAGCAGCGCTGCCTTCGACGTTGCCGATGGCGGCGATCTGCCCATCTCTGATCGCCAGATCCCCGATCGCTGCTGCTTCGCCGCTGCCGTCTATCAGGGTGCCATTGCGGATGATAGTGTCGTACTGAGCCACCAAACCTCTCCCGAATTTGCAATAGGGGGAATTGTACAGGAAGGCCTCGTCGCCACAGCTCCTTTACAGGGAGTACCAACGACATGACAGAAACAACCGTTTTCGGAGCTACCGGCCAGGCCGGCAAGGAAGTCGTTCGCTCACTCCTGGAGATGGGCGTGAAACCGAGGGTCTTTACTCGGAGTGCGGAAAAGGCGGCTACGCTCTTTGGCGACACCGTCCACGTCTTCGAGGGCGACTTCGACGACGATGATTCGCTGTCCCAGGTGCTGGAAGGCGCGGAGAGCGTTTTCCTCGCATCGCCCGTAGATCCGCGTCAGGTAGCCTGGCAGAGACAGGTCTTGAGTGCCGTATCGCCCGCCCGGCCTCTGCTGGTGAAGCTGTCCGGGCTTGCGACCTTTCCGGGATCTTACGTCGACAGCGGACGCTGGCATGCGGAAACAGAGAGCACCATTCGTGCGCTGAATCTACCCTATGTGTTTCTGCACCCGAATTTCTTTCTACAGAACCTCTCCCGAATCCTGTCGGGCGCGCTCGAGAACGGCGTGCTAAGCGCGGCGGCCAAGAATGCGCCTATTGCCCCGGTAGACGTTCGGGACATTGGCGCGGTGGCAGCTCGACTGCTGACCGGTCAGGTCGTCCGCACCGGTTCGACCCTGGTCCTGACCGCTGCAGAAGCCTTTACCTACGAATCACTGGCCGGACTCCTGAGCGAACTGAGCGGACGAAGCATCGAAGTGGCTGAGAGATCAGACACGGATACCCGTGCAATGTTGTTGAAGGCAGAGATGCCGGAGTGGCATGTCGATATCCTCATGCAATTCAACAGAGCATTCCGGGAAGGTCTCGGTGCCGAGGTCAGCACCGATGTGGAAGATGTACTGGGCCGGCAACCGTTGAGCCTTCGAAGCTATCTCGAGGAATACACGAGCAGGGAGAAGGACTGAAAGAGGGTGGCGGGCGGCCGCGCCCGGCCGCTGTTTCCAACCAGCTAAGCAGCACTGGCGTCCAGGCCCAGCTCGGCAATCAGTTTCTCCCGTATCCCCTTCTTGTAGATTTTCCCGGTTCCGGTTCGAGGTAACTGCTCATCCTGCAGGACCACGTATCTGGGCACTTTGAATCGGGCCAAATGATCTGCGACGTGCGACTGGACATCGCCTACCGTGAGCAACTCCCCGTCTTTGACCATGATCACTGCCGCAACGTTTTCGCCAAGCCGGTCGTCCGGCACGCCGAATACCACACATTCGGCGACCTTTGGGTTTTCATACAGGACGGCTTCAACTTCCTGACAGCCGATGTTCTCCCCGCCGCGAATGATCATCTCTTTGGCGCGACCAGTAATGTAGATGAACCCTTCTTCATCGATATGGCCAAGATCACCGGTGTGCACCCAACCATCACGCAATGTGCTCGCCGTGTCCTCAGGGCGATTCCAATAGCAAGTGAACGTCATCGGCCCCTTAAGGCAGATCTCGCCGGTTTCTCCGTTTTCGAGGATAGTCCCATCTGAATCCACGATTTTGGCTTCCACCAGGGGACGTAATGGCTTCCCGCAACTGGTCGGTCGCAGTTTCAGATTCTCTCCTGCGTTGGAGGCGCCCAAACCGTTGGTTTCAGTCATCGCGTAAGCTGCACTGGCGCGAGTTCGATTACGGCTCTTTTCTTCTATGCGTTGCGAGTGCTTGGGCGTCATGGCAGCGCCACCGCCGCCGATACTGCGCAAGCTGGACAGATCGTATTTCTCATAGTTGGGTGAGTTCACCAGCTCGTAGGCCATGGTGGGCACGCCGCTGAAGTGCGTGACCCGTTCCCGCTCAATGATGGCCAAGGCCTTCTCGGCTTCCCATTTGTACATGGCAACGCACTTGCGGCCATTGCGCAATGACGGCAACAGCTGGCCATTGAGCCCGGTGACGTGGAACAACGGCACGGTGATGATCATGCAGGGCTGCCGCTCCGGGGGTCGTTGCCTGCGGCCTGCTTCAGCCCGCGCGAGGGCCGCAGATGCCTCCCATCCCAGCAACGAATGAATGACGGCACGATGGGATGACAGCACGCCCTTGGGTCGGGAAGTGGACCCGGACGTGTACAGCAACATGGCCGGGTCATTCGGATCGATGATCGGGCTATGCATGATGCTCGCGCCGGAATCGATAAACACATCCCATGATCGCACCCCGCGGCCTGCCGAGTGCTGCGTGCGCACTGCCACAACATCGAGGTCGAGCTCATCCAGATAGGGTGAAAGGTGTTCCAGACGTTCGCGATCGACAAACAGCGTCGAGAGGCCGCTGTCTTCAATGGCGTAGAGCATCTCTTCACCTGTCCACCAGGCGTTCATCGCAACAGCGACCGCACCCATGGACGTTATCCCCATGTAGCTGAATACCCATTCAGGGTAGTTGCGCATCGAAACGCCTACACGGTCACCCGGTCTTACGCCAAGGGTATGCAGGCCCGCCATGACACGTTCAGCGATGCGCCACGCCTCGGCAAAGGTGTAGCGCTCGTCTTCGTAGACATAGAAGGTCTCATTTGCGTGCTCGAGAGAGCCTTGATAGAGCTCGCGCAGATGCAGTGGTGCGGTTTTGAACACAGTGGTCGGTACACCGTTGACCGGCACTTGTAGCATCTCGTACTTACCGCCGGGTCCGATCAGTGCTTCCACGGTCGGCGTATCATCTAAGGCTGTCATCGTGCACGTTCCTTTCAGCTGGTATCTGAGGCAATAAGCGCTCTTCCGTAGTTTTCAGCCGCGCCATCAATCTCGAACACGGCATGACCAGAACCGGTGAGTATGTCCCGGTAGATTCTCTGCAGCTCGCTGCCCTCAAAGTGGGCGTGTGCCCCACTGGCCTCCAGAATCGAAAGGACTGCATTGCGAGCGTCTCGAACGGCATCGGCCGCCATAAACTGGAGCTCCGTCGTTTCGCGCGCGCTTGGTTTGTACCCCCTTACCGTAATCTCCTGCATGCGATCTGCGGCGGCACGCAAAGTGTTCTCGGCTTTCAGGATCTGCATGGCTACGCTACCCAGGCGGAGCTGCGCAGATGCTTTCTCCTGTTGAATCGTGCTGCTCATCATCTGGACACGCGTCGACAGGCGTTCCCGAAAGACCGTCAGAGCTCGTTTAGCCGCACCCACAAGCGGGATAGCCGCGGTGAGGGGCAAGAAGCCACTCACCGGTAAGCGATACATATCAAAGTGCTCGTGATTGTCACTTCGGCGCCTGGGCGGAGGAAAAGGGCTGGTAAGCAGATCAGGGACGAACACCCCATCAACGACCGCGTCATGACTACCGGTTCCACGCATGCCAGCGATATCCCAGGTGTCTTCCACCCGCACGTCTTCCCGAGGTAACAGGAAAGTTCTCGGGAAACCCTTTGGATCACCGGGAAGGAAGGCAGTCAGGATGACCCAGTCCCCATGCACGATCCCGGAGGAAAAGTGCCAGCGCCCACTCAGCTCATAGCCCCCTGCCACTTTCGCGGCTTCCCCGCCCTTCGGGTTAATCGAACCCGGCGCTAAGACATAGGGCTGTTTCGAGTAAATAGCATCCACGGCTTCGTCGCTGAGTACCGCAGCAACAATCCAGTTGTGTTCCATATAGAACGTGGTCAGCCAACCCGTTGAGCAACAGGCCTGGGCGACCTCCAGCCCGATGTCGATGAATTCCTGGAGGTCAATCTCGTAGCCGCCATATGCCTTTGGCACAAAAGCTTTGAATACACCCGTCGACTGGAGCGCTTCCATGACCTCGTCATGCGGCTGGCAGAGGGACTCCACCTCGTCCGCCTTCTCCGCAATCAGCGGAATCACATTCCTGATTCGATCCAGCAGACCGTCATGCGGCGCATCGGCGCCCGGATGAACGCGGCTCCGCTTCAGCTTTGTCGAGATAGTCCTCGCTGAGTCATCCGCATACCTGCTCATCATTCGAGACTAGCGCAACGCTACTTTTCCGAAAGCTGGACCAGAACGCCGTTGGCGGCTGCCGGATGGACGAACGCCCCGCCGATCGTACGGATACCCTTGCCGTCCAGATCCGCCACGGTTTCTCTGGCGTCATCGACGGCAAACGCGACCGTGTGGATCCCATCACCCAGCTTTTTCAACGAGCCTGAAATGGGTGAGCTGTCGTCTGTGGGTGAGATCAGCTCGAGAAAGGTGCCGTTGTCGAAATGGAAAAACGCCTGATCGGCTTTCAGATCGTCCGAGTGCTTCCGATCCGGTGTCATATCCAGTAGCTTGGAGTAGCCGTCGATTGCCGATTCCATATCCGCGACCCGGACTACCACATGATCCACGCCTTTGAATGCCATAACTCTTCTCCCTTCTGCCAGATGACCATAGTACTGCGTCAACTCGGTCAGCGGGTAGCTTTGGCGCTGGGATGCCTGGCCCTGACAGCGACAGCAGTCGCTGACGAGATCGCTCCCGGTATCTACCGGACACCCGATGAGCGATTCGCCGACCTGGAGGACTTTCCGTACTCGCCAAACTATCTGCAGGTTGGTGAGTTCCGGATCCACTATCTGGACGAAGGCCCCGCCGACGCCGCGCCTGTTCTCCTGATTCATGGAGAACCCACCTGGAGCTATCTGTTCCGAAAGATGATCCCCGTGCTAACCGCTGCTGGTCACCGGGTCATCGCCCCGGACCTCATAGGCTTCGGGCGATCCGACAAAGCGGCAGATGAATCAACGTACAGCTACTCGATGCAGGTTGAAGCCATGGCTACGCTGGTCCGTGAGCTCGACCTTCAGAACGCCACCTTTTTCGGCCAGGATTGGGGCGGGCTGATCGGCCTGCGGGTCGTGGCCGCGGAGCAAGACCGATTCGCGCGGGTGGTGGTTTCAAACACCGGTCTGCCCGCTGCAGATGGACTGACCAGCTGGTTCGCTTATCCACTCTTCAAGCTCGCAGTCTGGTGGACTGGTCAGCTAACGCTGGAAGAACTGCGCTCAGAACTGACCTTCCCGCGTTGGGTCGCGTACAGCTACTACGTTGACGAGCTACCCATCGGCGAGATCATGGGCTTTCTTGGCGGCAGTCCCGGGACGAGCGCCGCCTACGAGGCACCATTTCCTGACGCGCGCTATAAAGCCGGTGCCCAGATCATGCCCTACCTCGTGCCTTCTCAGTTAAGGGAGAACGAGCAGGTATGGCAATCCGTCTACGACGTGTGGGACAAGCCCTTCCTCGTCGCGTTCACGGATTCTGATCCGATCACGGCAGGCGGTGAGCAGGTTTTCTTGGACCGAGTTCCCACCGCGCAAAGCGTGACGATCCGTGGCGCAGGGCACTTCGTTCAAGAAGATGCCGGCCCGGAACTCGCAGCGCTAATCAACGACTTCATCGCTGGACGTGAGTTGGCGGGTTTTTCGATTGAACGATGAGCCTGGCGATCGGGGGAGCAAGAGACCATGGCGATACCGGTAATTCTCGATACCGACATAGGACACGACGTCGACGACGTCTGGGCGCTCGCGTTTCTGCTGCGTTGTCCGGAGCTCGACGTCAAGCTCGTCACAACCTGCACCGGCGATACGGTCTACAGAGCCAGACTGGTTGCCCGAATCCTCGAGCTCATGGGTCGGGAAGACATTCCCATCGGGATCGGCATCCCGTTGGATGAGAATCCCCACACCCACGCCGGGTGGTTGGGTGACTACCAGTTGGAACAGTACCGCGGCACCGTGCACGGCGATGGGATTGGCGCCATCTGCGAGACCGTTCTCAACAGCGAAGAGCAGGTCACGCTCATCTGTATCGGTCCGTTGCCCAACATTGCTGCCGCTCTGGCCAGAGCCCCTGAGATCACAGGGCGTTCACGGTTCGTAGGCATGCACGGCAGCATCCGGCGAGGCTATCTGGATGCACCTAAACCCATGCGCGAGTTCAACGTGAAGATGCATGCACTGTCCTGTCGGGCGGTGTTCGAGGCCAATTGGCCAAAGGTGATCACACCGCTGGATACCTGCGGCACCGTCGTGCTCGAGGGGGAACGATTCGATAGGATCCGACGGCGTGCGGAGCATCCAGACACTCCCGCGGGAGATCCAGCCCGCATCGCCTTCGAGAACCACCTGCACTGGATAGAGGCCGCACGGGACTGGCCGATCATCAAAAACATGGACCCCCTCGCTCAGAGCTCCATACTTTACGATGTGGTAGCCATCTACCTCGGATTCGCGGACGAGTATCTGGCAATGGAGACTCTGCCGATCGCGATCACGCCGGACGGCAAGACACTGGTCGACGATGGCGGTGCACCGGTCTCCTGTGCTCTGGCCTGGCAGGACAAACCCGCCTTCCTGGATCTCCTGGTCGACCGGCTGGCTGGACCTGGTTCCTGAACGGTCGCCTGACCTCAGGCTGTCACCCGCGCTTGGGTTGCGGTGGGTTGTACAGAGACTGCTCTTCCGCAGCCGCTTCGAACCACACCTTTGGTACCCTTCCCGCATACGGTTCGTACTCGTATCGGCAGGGTTGCTCCATCAGCCGCGGGTCCGCCTGAGCCTCCAGCACGGCCAGCAGCCGGGCTTCGAGTTCCGCACGCACCGTTTCATATGCCGGATCACCGGCAACGTTGTTCAGATAGTGTGGGTCCTTATTCAGATCGTAGAGCTCCTCTCGGGGGCGCTTACCGAAGGCGAGGTCGTATAGCGGTTCCACATCGTGGTCTTCCCGATGTGTCACCAGCCACGCCTTGGTGGGACTCGCATCCATGTCGCGCAACGTCACGAAGGTATCGCGGGTGAGTTCCTCGACGGTAGGTTCCGGCCGATCACCACCATCCAGCCCGATCGGATCTCCCATGGGCCAGCGGTCCGGCTCGAAGTTGATGATGTAGATGAAATCCCGCGTCCGCAGCGCCCGCTGTGGATACGGCAGCATGCCTTTCCGGGCGTGTGCGATATGCCGCTCCCGGCCGGTGACGACGTGGTCCCGCTGCGATTCGATCTGGCCGCTGCCGGTACTCGTCAGCAACGGAAGCAGGCTTACCGCGGACATCGTAGCCGGCGGTTCGATGCCTCCTGCTTCGCAGAAGGTCGGACCGAGATCCATCAGATTGACGAAGTCCTCCACAACCCGACCAGCACCTATTCGACCAGGCCAGCGGGCTGCCAGGGCGACCTCACAGCCGATGTCGTAAAGGTTGCATTTGGCGCGCGGCATGCCGGGAATTCCATGATCGCCACTCACCACCAGCAACGTATCGTCCAGCGCATCGGCTCTGGCCAGCTCTTCCACCAGGATGCCGAGTCCGGCATCCGTCGCCAGGCACTCGCCGAGATAGTCCGCGGCGTCCTCGCGTACGTCATGCACATCCGGCAGGAACTCCGGCAACCGACCTTCGAGCGCGTCCGGATCGATGCCCCACAGCGCTTTACCGGATCCCTGCTCCCAGGTTCGATGGGTATTCGTCGGCCCCCACCAGTAACAGAACGGACGATCCGCTGGCACGGCATCCAGGAACGCCCGAACGTTCGCTCGGGTTTCGGCGTACATGGCCGCTTTCGCCTGCTCTACTCCCTCGTCGCCCACGCCAAACTCCCGGGCGTGGCGGGTCACCCAATGTGAGAACTGGTTGAAATTGAATCCAGCCGGATTGAACGCCGTACGCTTTCCTCCCATCGGCGCGTTCATCGTCATGCCTGGGCTCCAGACCTTGTAGGTATGACCGATGAAGTAGCTGGCCCGCTCTTCCAGGGCGAGCGGGAACGTCGGTATGGACTCATCCCATACCGCACCCATCAGGATGGCTCCGAGACCCGTCTGCCAGAAGTACTGACCCGCCAGGATGGAGCTCCGGCACGGCGTGCAGGAGGGGGCCGGCACCAGCGCGTTGAGAAAAAGCACGCCTTCTTCGGCCACCCGATCAAAGTTTGGCGTCTGGATCAGCTCATTCAGACCACCGCTCGCCTGGTGGCCTGCATAAGCACTTGCATAGCGTCCCCAGTCGTCGGCGAAAGCAAAGACAATGTTCGGTCTGTTGGTCACCATGCAATCCTGGATCCAGCTCACTCAAACGGGCGGAGCGACGGTCAAGCGGCCGCTGACCCCGAAGCGTTCGATCAGCGCTTCAACGAATCCACTGGCCTTCGCTTCTTCAACGAAATCACTCAGGTAAGCGGCAGCGGCCTCCCGACCCTTCGGCGTGCCTACAGCCTGTTGGACCGCCGTGAACTTACCCTCCAGCAGGCGGGAACCGGGCAGCTTCTCCAGGTCGTTGACCAGCCCGGCACGCAGACCAGCGAGGGCGTCCATGTTCTCGGCCACGAAGTCCTCGAACGCGTGGCCACGCTCCGCACGATGCAGCTCCGCGTGCTCGATGTTGTCGGTGAGCCAGAGCTCGAAAGCAGCCCGGGACGGTACGCTGATGCGAATGCCCGGCTTATCCACATCTTCGATGGTTTTCAGCGGCGAGTCCGGCGGCACCAGATAAGTCGCTTCGATCTCACAGTAAGCGGCGGTGAAGGTGATGTGCTTCGCACGTGCTGGTTCAGCGCCGATCAAGCCAATGTCCCAGACGTCTTCCGTTGCGGCATCCGCAAGCTCTCCAGGCGTTTTGAATGTGACGTAGCGTATCTCCACGTCCAGCCGCCGCGCGATTTCGGCGGCCATGCTGGGCGAAATCCCTTCCGGCTCACCATTGTCGGTTCTGCCCGTTACGAGCAGGAAGTTTGAAAGGTTGATGCCTGCACGAAGCACGCCTTTCGGCGCCAGTTCTGCGCGAACCTGCTCTAGCATGATTTCTCCTAAGCCGCTTCGGGTAACTTGCTGCGATCGACGTTGTAGAGCTCGCAAACGGTGTCGAGGCACATCTGCCGAACCTCGTCGGCGGGCACGCCGGTCATCACGTCATCCAGGATGCTCATGGACTTCGGCCAGATGGAATCATGGTGAGGGTAGTCATTTCCCCACATCAGGTTCTCGACGCCTATGCCGTGGCGCGTCTCGATTCCAAATCTGTCGTCCTCGAACGTCGCGATGAAGTTCCGCCGGAAGTACTCACTCGGTTTCATGGTCAGGTAGTCGACCGCATGATGGGGGGTTCGATAGGTCGCATGATCCAGACGCTCGAGCAGGTGGGCGAGCCAGCCGATTTCGTACTCGGCGATAATGAATTTCAGGTCCGGATACCGTTCCACCACACCGCCACAGATGAGATCGATCATGGCATTGACGGCCGTGGTGAACGCCATCGTGTAGCCCTTTATCGTTCCCCCCGGGGTGCCCCAGTGCGCCGGCATGCCGCCATCCGGTGAAGTGCCGACGAAGATGTGCATGGTCAGCGGCAGATCCATGGCCTGTGCCGCCGCCCAGAAACGGTCATAGTCTTCGTGGTGGTATGGGCGGTCCGTAGGAATATGGGTCGGAATCATGAAGCCGCGAACACCGAGCTTCGCCGCGCGGGTCATTTCCTCGATGGCGAGATCCACATCCGGGATTGGCAGACAGCCGATGCCGATCAGGCGGTCCGGTGCATTGCCGCAGTACTCGATGATCCAGTCGTTGTGGCGCTGGAAGGTCGCATTCATGACTTCGGTATCACCCACAGCCCAGGTGAACATGTTCAGGCTGGGGTACATGACCTCGCCCACGATGCCATCCTGACCCTGCTCGACCAGCCGCTTCGAGCCATCGAGCACACCCGGATTCAACCCCTGATAGCCGCTTTCTATCAGCGCCTGGGTTTTCGGATCGTCGAGTCGGTTACCGGCGATCCCCAGGCGCGCAACAGGGACCGCCACGCCCTTTTCCGCCAACACGTACCAGTCACCCGGCCTGCCTTTATAGTCTTTGATGATTTGCGGGGCGCTGTCACCGTACTTGTCGGCTAAGCCGGTGAAGCAGTCCCAATGTTCAACGATATGCGAGTCGCCTGAGTAGTATTGCACCTGCCTTGTCCTCCCCTGGTATCCCGCGCTAGAAGCCAGCCTGTTTGTCGACGACGCCAAGCAGCGGTTCGCCATTCTGCGCACGACGAAGATTGTCACAGAAACGGGCGATGTTGCGCGGTCCGCGAAGCTGGCTGGCACCTGCAGTATGTGGCGTCATGACAACGTTGTCGAAATCCCACAGCGGATGGTCGGCCGGTAACGGCTCTTCCGGTGCAACATCCAGAGCGGCGCCACCGCAGCGGCCATGCTTTAGCGCGGCCACCAGGGCATCACCGTCGATGATCTCGCCGCGGGTGACGTTCATGATCAAGGCGCCTTCCCGCATCGCAGCGAAGGCATCAGCATCGATCAGCCCTCTGGTCTCCTCCGTCAGAGGGGCGCCGATGGCGACCACGTCCGACTGCGACAACAGCTCATCCAGACGAGCCAGCGTCCAGACTTCCTGAACACCGTCCGAGGCAGGCACGGACAGGGCATCCACGGCAAGCACGTGCATGCCGAAAGCCACCGCTCTCCTGGCAATAGCGCGACCGGTACCGCCGAAGCCGATCACCCCCATGGTCATGCCCTCGAGCTCGATTTCTCTCGCACGCATGTCCGGTCGATGGTTCCATCCTTCCGGTCCCAGCTGAATGGCCGTTTTGATCTGGCGCGTCAGCGCCAGCAGCAGTCCGAAACCGGTATCCGCCAGGTGGCCGCCAACGAGACCTTTCTCGCCGGTGAGCACCACGTCTGAATCCTGCATGGCGGGGTAAAGCATGGCGTCCATCCCCGAGGCGATCGCATGTACCCAGCGCAGCTTCGGCGCTGCGTTGTACAGCGGTTCAGGTATGAACCCGAGAATCACGTCCACGTCCGCCGCCTGCTCGATTGCCGACCGCAAGCCCTCGACCACGCGAACGGTCGTGCCGACCGGCGCGGCTTTCTCAATGGCCTCGAGCTCTTCATCACTGATCGACGGCAGCGTCAGTCCCAGCATCACCTGGATGGTGATGGGTTCATCGATGATGAGTGAAACTGGCTCGCTCATTTCACTTCCCCCAAGCAAAGAAGAGATCGTTTCCGAAACTGTCGGGGATCACAAGCGTTGCTTGCGCTTGGCTATCACCGCAACCACGTCATCGAATCAGTCGAGATTCCGATAAGTTGGCACTGCGAACAGTATTGATACCAGCACGATCAGACAGGCCGCCGAGACGCCCACGGCCCATTGCGGACCGAAAATGTCAGCCAGCACGCTGATCGGATAGATGCTGATCGAGAGGATGGACATCTCCAGCATGTAGATGCTCATGACTCGGCCCCGATAGTCATCATCCACATAGGACTGAATCAGGACGTTGGAAAGCGACATGCGCGTGGCCTGACCGACACCAACCACGGTGAGCAACGCCACCGAGAGCCAGTAGTGGGTGGACAGGGAGAAACCCACCAGCGCTATGCCCATCAGCAACGCCCCGATCAGGAGAATCCGGGCTCGGTTGCGGTTGGCAATGGAGGCGATGTAAAGAGAGCCCGCCAACGAACCCACGCCTGAGATCGAGATGAGCAGGCCGAGCCTATCAGGCCCGGCACCGAGCACTTCCTTGACGAAACCGGGCAGCAACATGAAATAGGTCATGCTGAAAAACACCATCAGGAAGTTGGAAGCGAGCAGCATGAGAATCACGGGGGTCTGCAGCACGTATCGAAAGCCCAACCTCAGTTCCTCGAACAGCGGTCCATCGGGTGTTTCCGGTTTGGCGCGATCTTCGACGTCGATCATGGTCATCACCAACGCCGACCAGAGATAGAGCAGCGTCATCAGGAAATAGACCCACTTCGCCGGTTCGATATTCCCCCCGCCGCCGCCAAGAATCGCAACCAGACCGCCAGCCAGCCCCGGCAGCAGCAGCCTTGCGGTGTTCATACCGGAAGTGCTGAGCGCAATGGCGTTAGTGAGCCGGTCGAGGCCCACCACGTCCTTGGTCAGCGCCTGACGCGAGGGCATCATCGCGTTCATCACCAGTCCCTGCAGCACCGAAGCAAGCAGGAGATGCTCAAACCGAAGCTCGCCCAGGGTAATCAGAGTTGCAACGCCCAGTGTGATCAGGGCATTGCCAGCACCGGCAATCTGCAGGACGTGCTTCTTCTGTCGAACCCGATCCGCCACTACTCCGCCAAGCGGTGCGGCAACCAGGCCGACCACGCCACCTGCCGCTGTCATCCATCCGAGCTTCTCGTAAGAGCCGGTGATCTCGAAGACCAGCCAACCGCGGATGAACATCTGAATGTTCATCGCCGCGAAGTTTCCGCACAGCGCGGCGAAGAACCAGCGATAGTTGACGATGCTGAAGGCGTCGAACATCGTGCCCAGCGGTTTCGCCGGCAGGGCAGTGTCAGGCTCTTCCTCGAGTGAGGATTCGAAATGTTGTGGCTCGTTCAATTCCTGTCAGCGTCAGTCAGTGAGGTTCCGTCCGGATACACCACGAGCAGCACGCGAGTCTGCTCTGGAATAGACCATAGTACAGTGGGATATCAGCCAACGTGGCGTCTCGATTCAGGATGTCTCGCCGCTTTCTTGGGTTATGCTCCTGCTACCGTCAGGAAGATCCCCACGAATGCAGACATTGAAGCTGGGCCGTACCGGCCTCGAGGTAAGCGTTGCGGGTCTGGGCTGCGGTGGTCACAGCCGCCTGGGCATGACCGCCGGAAAGGACGAGGCGCATGCTGCCAGAGTGGTTTCTCACGCCCTGGACCTCGGTATCAACTTCATCGATACCGCCCGCGCTTATCGCACGGAATCCGCCGTCGGCAAGGCGATCGCTGGCAGACGTGACACCGTCGTTGTCTCCACCAAGGTCTCGCCAGGACGCGGCGATTCCCTTCTGACCGCCCGAGAGCTGACGGCCAGCCTGGAGAAGAGCCTGACACGCCTCGGCACGGACTATGTCGACGTGTTTCATCTGCACGGCGTGCGTCGCGAGCAGTACGACCATTGCGTCGACGTGCTCGTGCCGGAAATGCAGAAGCAGCGCGATCTGGGCAAGCTCCGTTTTCTCGGCATCACCGAGCAGTTCGTGGGCGACCCGGGACACCGCATGCTTCAACGCGCACTGCCCGATGATCACTTCGACGTCATCATGGTCGGATTCAGCCTGCTCAACCCATCCGCTCGGGAACGGGTTTTTCCACACACGCTGGCAAACGACGTCGGTACGCTGATCATGTTCGCCGTCCGCCGGGCGCTCAGCCGACCGGAAGCGCTTAAGGAACTGGTAGCTGGGCTTGTCGAACGCGGAGAGGTCGATGCTCGCCATCTGAACGGTGATGACCCGCTCCATTTCGTTCGTGAGCATTCGGATGTGTCGAGCATCGTCGAAGCCGCCTACCGCTTCTGCCGGTATGAGCCGGGTGCCCACGTCATTCTCACCGGTACCGGCAATGCGAACCACCTGACTCAGAACGTGGCCGCCATTCAGGCACCTCCCCTGCCGACAGAAGTCAGCGCCATGCTCCGTCAGCTCTTCGGCGGCGTCGACTCCGTATCAGGTAACTGAGACTGGAGATCGTCCTGCCCGGGCGGCGTCTCCGCCTCACACCTGGCCGATGAACTCCTGCATGTGGGCCGTCTTGAGCGCCGTCTCCTTGGCCCGATCCATGTCGTAGTGCAGGCGGGAGACGATACGCTGCGCGTACAAGCCACCACCCGCCTGGATATTGGTCACGGCATTCCAGCCGCCGTAGGCATCGGCGGTCAGATCACGAATGGCATGGAACAGTCGCGTCCGATAAAGGCCGTCCACCGACTGCATCGTGGACATGTACTTGCGAGCCAGGTGGCCGACCTGATCGTTCTCCATGTCGGCGATGCCGGGGGCCGTCAACACGGAACCACCGGCGATGTCGTGCAGGTGACGAACCATCAGCGACCAGTTGGCAGCGCCGTGATACTTGCCGGCATTGGTGTAGAGCTCATCGGGAAAGGCAGCACCGTCCGAGGTGATGTGGCAGTTCTCGATCGCGGCCTCGAGTGATGCCTTGATCAATGTGGCGTTGATCAGCATCTCGGAGATCTTCTCCTTGATGTGCCCGGTCTTCTCCAGCCCGTTGGCCTCGGAAATCAACTGAGCAAAACCAACCAGGGCCTCATAGCGGCTGGCCATGCTCGACAGCCCACCAAGCCGTTCCCAGAGACCCAGCGCGTGGGCGAAGATTCCAGCCAACTCCGGGTTGGTGCCGCCCAGGAAGACACGATCATTCGGCACGAACACATCGTCGAAAATCACGAAGCCTTCCGGTGTGTGATGACGGCTTGAGATAGGAAAATCCCTGGTGTCCTCGTGCCGTGGCGCGTACGTGGTGTTGATGATCTTCACGCCTTCCGCATTGACCGGCACCATGCAGGCCACGGAGTACTCATCCTCACCCGCCTTCATCGATTTGGTAGGAATGGTCATGAGCTCGTGCCCCATGGACGCCGCCGAGATGTGCAGCTTGGCCCCCCGAATGACGATGCCATCGTCCCTTCGCTCCACCACCCGGACGAACTGATCCGGATCGTCCTGATTGCCGGGACGCCGGCTGCGATCACCTTTCGCGTCGGTGATGCACTGGGTGATGCGAACGTCCCGCTGCTGCGCATCCTTCACCCAGGCCCGGATCCTTGCCGCGTTCTCCGGCAATGTTGCCTCGATTCGATCTGCTGCAGTCAGCAGGGTCATGATCGAGGCGTAGGTCACGTGGGTGAGCAGATCCACCGTTTCGTGCAGCTCCACCTGCTCGCGAAGCTCTTCCGTGGATCCCGGCACCTTCATGAAAGCGCCTACTGCACCAGGGGCCGGATCGTAGAACCGGTCGTAGCCTTCCGCCGCTGAATCCACCGTAATCCCGAGAATCGGGTCGGCAGCCACGTCGTCGATCAGCTCACCTTCGAAGTAGGTTTCGCGGCCGTCGTTGAGCGACGCGCGATACTCGTCTCCCGTCATCATGAGTCGTATCCCCCCGGACCTGTTAAAAACAAACCACCAACTTATCCGAGCCGCCAGGATCAGCACAAGGGTACAGCGGGGTTTTGACGAACTGCGCCGCCTGCCCCATGCTCGGGCTTGGGAGAGGTTGCCCTTCACGGGTGACAACGGAGCCCGCTGGGGGAGCAGTTCTCAATGTCGACGCAGCCTGCTGGCACTCAGATACCTGCGCAGGTGGGTGGGATCAAGCCGGTCACTGACGGCTATCGCCGCTATGCCCTGGGCGTCCTGTTCGTCGTTTACGTTTTCAACTTCATCGACCGGCAGATCGTCACGATCCTGGCAGAACCGATCAAGCAGGATCTGCAGATCGCCGACTGGCAGCTCGGGCTGATGACGGGCACAGCGTTCGCCATCTTCTACTGCACCCTGGGCATTCCGATTGCTCGCCTGGCCGAACGACACAACCGCCCTTGGATCATTGGTCTGTCGCTCGCCGCCTGGAGCGGCTTCACCGCGTTGTGCGGACTGGCCCAGAACTTCTGGCAGCTCGTCCTGGCGCGAATCGGGGTCGGGGTCGGCGAAGCGGGCTGCACACCGCCGGCCCACTCACTGATTGCCGATTACACCCCGAAGGAGCAACGTGCCTCCGCCATGGCCGTCTACTCCATGGGCAATCCGGTAGGTGCCCTGATCGGCGTGGTTGCTGGCGGTCTCATCGCTGACGCTTTCGGCTGGCGTACGGCATTTCTGCTGGTGGGTCTTCCCGGCATCGCCATGGCCGTCCTGGTGATCGCAAGCCTGGTTGAGCCACGGATCAAAAAAGCCGCAACCGCGGCCCGGGAGGCAACGCAAGCGGCTGACGCAGATCAGGCCTCGTTCGCTGATGTGCTCAGGGTGCTCGCCCGGAAAAAGACCTTCTGGTACATGGCACTGGCGGTTTCCATCGTCGCCTTCGTCGGCTACGGCCATGCCCCGTTTGGGGCATCCTTCTTCCTGCGGGTGCACGGCGCCGAAATAGAGCAACTGGCCGCGCAGTTCGGTCTCGGGCCCATCGGCTTCGTCGGTCTGTCCCTGGGACTCATTCTAGGCATAGCCGCAGGCGCAGGCGTTTTCCTCGGCGGCGTTATCGCGGATAGATATGGTGCCCGTGATCTGCGAGCCTACATGGGGATACCGGCGGTGGCCGTGCTGGCATCGGTGCCGGTTTATACCATTGCCCTCCTGATGCCGACCTTCCTGCCCATCCTGCCGTTACTTGCCGTCAACTCCGTGCTCGTCTCGCTCTGGCAGGGCCCCGTTTACGCCACCGTGCAGAATGTCGCCCCGCTGCACATGCGCGCCACGGCTGCCTCGATTTTTCTGTTCATCGCTAACCTGATCGGGCTTGGCCTGGGTCCTCTGGCTGTGGGACTCGCAAGCGATATCCTCGCCGGTCCTTTCGGTCTCGGGTCTGCCGAGGGAGTACGCTGGGCACTGATCGGCTCCCAGTTCCTGGCGATTCCGGCTTTCTTCTGCTTCTGGCTCGCGCGCCGTACGATTCGTGAGGAGATGGAGGAATAGCGGGAGCTAGCACGTTGCCTTAACTGTGATAGCTCAGACGAACTGGAAGTTCTGTCCGAAGTGACTACCCGGTCGTGCGGCGCGTGTCGCCGCTGAAAAACAGATCCAGAACGACAACTAAATAACGGACGTTCGAGTAGCGGGGGCCAATTGCAGTCATTCGATAAAACAAGAATTCCAGAGAACAGGCGGGGCTCGGCAGCTATCACATACGTCAGAATTGCACTCCGCAATATCCAACCCACCAGACCCCGAGTATCAATCCTGGTATCGGAGAGTCTCCAGCATGGCATCAACATAGGGAAGAAAGTGCGAAACCGGCAAGCCATGTCCAAGGTTCTTGACGGATATCAGGCGCGCACCTGGAATCTTGTTTGCTAGAACCTGACCGTGCTGGTACGGGAACAGGCGATCATGTTCTCCATGGATCACAAGCGTTGGAGCGGAGATTTCATCCAGCCTGTCAACCCACGGCTGCAGGGCCGCAATGGCGAAACCTTGTGCCGAGAGCGGGTTGTGTGGAGCGTGTGCCAGCAGACGCTCCACCAGCCGGTGCATCTCATCGATGTCGTCGGCGGATGGCTGGTGTGTGAATAGCAGAAACGTTTCGGTCATGGCCGTAACCAATGGTCGGTCGCTGATAGCCTGGAAGGAGGCGCGAAACCCCATGGCACGCCATCCGGCGGCAAGTTCTTCGAAAAACGCCGGGGCAGCAGGTTCAAGCTCCGGGTCGAAGCTATTCGATGGTGACGTCGACAGCAGCACTAGCGAACGAACGCGGTCTGCGTGGTTGAGCGCCATGAGTTGGGCAACCATCCCGCCCATCGACACCCCAATCAGATGCGCTCGATCTATCGATAACTGATCGAGGAGCCCCACCAGATCCTCGACATGCGCGGTGATCGGATAGATCGGGCCTGACTCTGGTGTCCAGCCTTCGACCTTGAAACCATCGGGCCATTCCAACCACTCAGATCGACCATTGTCCCGAGCGTCGTAACGGACGACCTGGTAGCCGGCCTCAACGAACGGCAGGACAAAGTCGTCGCTCCACATCGCTGCATTGGCATCGCTGCCGTTGACAAGAACTACCGTCCCCTGATGATTCTCCCCTACACGGTCGTACCAGAGCTGGACTCCAGTTTGGGGCGGCGTCACGTAACCCCCACGTCGAGGCACGTCCGCCAGAACTCCGTGGACACTAATTGCCGATTCACCGTCTGCGGGACGACGATCGGAACAGCCGACCAAGAGCGACAGAAAGATTAGGGCGAAAAGACGGCGTTGACGGTGAATTGTCACTGAACACGATCCCGGTCGTAGTACGAGGCAAACATGCTACACCCTGCCAAGGTCAGCGTGGGTCGTCTTTTGCCTTTCACAAACCGATTGTGAACGGCGGCTTTAGAGATATTCTCGAATTTACTTTAGCTTTTCCACAAAGCTGACGTTCAAATCTGCTGCTAACTCGGCTCTACCCGGCCACAACCTGCCACTGCGCGTCCATTCTCACTTGGGTACGTACACTGAGCCCCTATACGTGATCGTTGCCGTGCCGTCGCCGTTCTGATTGCCCGTCAAGATCGCTTCACCTGCGATCCCCCTCCATTTGCCGGTGCCGCCTGTGAAGTGTGCATATCCGATCATCGGAGCCTTTGGTGTTGGTTCGTAGACATCGCCGACAAGCAACTTCGCTCCAAACGCCATGTGGATCGAATCGCCATCATCATCAATCCATACTGCACGACCTCCAGATAGCTCTGAATGGTCGGCGTTGATGCAATACGTTTCCGTTTCCTTCAAGTCGCCAAAGACATTGGAGATCCCGGTTGATCGTCCGCTACCGGCGATCCATCTTCCTGGCCCAGTCGGACAGTGGTCAGAGGGTTGAGGCTTGCCGGGACCAAGCGGCGCGTCGTTGACCAGTTCCTGATGAACAGTCAGATCGTGGATCACGAATCGTACATCTGCTTTGGCCAACGATGCTGGCATGATCGGAGTCTGTTGATACGTGCAACCAAAGGTCGCGAGAATCGTTGCGAAGACCAGTGGCATATGACGACGCAGCATTTTCATTTCTTCTAGCCAGACATGTAGAACATTCTGAACTTTACGAAACGGTCCGGAAAGGGTCGTGGACGGCGGTAGCACGCCACCGTTAGAAACGTCCGCTATCAACTTTTCCTCGAAAACGCATCAAGTTCGCTCGAAAGCCGCCACTCGAGTCAGCTTGGCATGAGGCTCTGGACGGCCAACACCGGCCGGTCGCTTGGCCCGCAGCGAGAGGCTCACGGGATCCGCTCCAGATCCGGGATCACGAAGCTCCGGTCGAAGTATGCCTCCTCGGGACCGTAGAGACGGAAGAGGAGGAAGAAGTCTTCGCCGGTGGGGATCCAATTGCTGTCCAGACCGTCGGGGGGAGACGGGCCGAAGTACAGGTCCACCGAGCCGTCGTCATTCATCACCATCGAATCAGTGTCGTAGGACGAGAGCCCGACCCGCCCCAGGTTGTTGTAGATCCAGGCCTTGGTCTCGAAGGAATAGGCAATCACGGACCAGAAATCCCGGGCTGGTACGTCGTAAGGCACAGTGAGGCGGTAGCGGGACTCACCGTCCAGTAGCCGACCGTCTTCGTCCCGCATGGCCGCCACGTAGGCCGTCGCCGCACCGAGCTGCCGGGGGAAGTAGGTCGCCCAGTGGAAGAGGCTGGCCCTCTGGTCCAGGAGGAGGAAGGAACCCTCGTCGAAGACGAATCCCTCCTCCGACGGCTGGCGGAGCGCCTGCCACTGCTGGCCGTCCCGGTAGCTCTGAAAGGAGTAGCCCGGAGTCACGAAGGTGTGGTCGAGGTAGGCCTTTCCGTCAGCGGCGGCCCGGGTGAGTGCAGCTCTGAGGGTCTCGTCCGGCTCGAACAGCTCTCCGCTCCGGAGCCCGATGGAGGCGAGCATCCCGAGCATGACGGGGTCGCCCTCCAGGACCGGCTCGGTCTCGAGCAGCTCATGGATGCGCTCGAAGAAGGTAATGTCGTACGAGGGGAGTGTTGGCAGGTGCTCCCCGGTGAAGTCGATATGGGTGCCTTCGGGGGGATTCCCGGCCTGGTTCAGAGGGTAGGCGTTCAGCGCCTCGGCGTAGCCCGCAGCCTCACCGTAAGAGGCGTCGCCTAGCGGGATGAGCCGGAGGGCAAGGAAAACGTCGTACGTGTCCAGCTCGATCGGGAAGAACCCGTCGAGTACCGTCCCGTCGAAGTCAGGGGGGATGAAGAGGTACCGACCCCCCTCGCCTTTGTCCGTGCCCGCGGGGCCGATGTCGGCTACGGGCACCTGAAAGACGTCGACGGCGCTTCCGAAGATGGCCGTCCGATCCGTCGCCGGGGGCACATCCAGCACCACGGGTCCGTCACGGGTGGTCAGGAAGATGTTCGCGTACGGCGTCTGGTTGTTCGCCGTCAGCGCCTCCTGAAGGGCGGTAGGTATCTCGGAGATGTAGTAGACAGCGTTGTAGTCGCCTCCCAGGGAGGTGAAGAAGGCGTCCCGGAGGTCAAGGATGCTGACGGCGGGCATGGCCCAGATCATCGCCTGGATGCCTCGCTGGTAGGCGATCTCCTCGGTCCAGTCGATCTCGGCGGCGTGAGTGCCCTGCTTCGAGGCGAGGGTCGCGTCACCGGCCTGCCCGCATCCGGCGGACATGAGCGCCGTCACCGTAATGATCGCGACGGCTCCCAGGTGCCTGGTGCCGATCCGTATCATGCCGTCATCTCCTCGCGCGGCTGTCTCGCGCGGCTGTATGGGAACAAAGGGTCGAAAACAGCGGTTAAGTCGCTGCATCTACAAACGTCTGCTTTCTAGGATGTTAGACACTGTCTGTCAGCTCGGACACCAACCATCACACCTTAACGAGCAGCTTGCCGATATTCCCGCCATTGAACATGAACTGCAGCGCTTCGGGGTAGCGCTCTATCCCATCGAGCACCTCCTCGTCGAAAACCAGTGAGCCGTCGGCAATCCACTGGCTGAGTTCAGCCATGGCCGGGCCGATGCTCTCTGGAAAGTGAAAGTACGCGAACCCCTCCATCGTGCTTTGACGCTCAGCCAGCCGGAGGTACATCGATGGCCCCGTGACGTTATCCATATCATCGTATTGTGAGATTGCGCCGCAGATGACCACCTTTGCCCGCATGGCCAGCTTGTCGAGGACCGCATCCAGTATGGGTCCACCCACATTGTCGAAGAACACGTTCACGCCCTCCGGAGCGAGCTCACTCAGCCGCGCGCTGACGTCTTCGTTTTTGTAATCAATGGCCGCATCGAAGCCGAGGCGATCGATCAGGTATGCAGCCTTCCGAGGGCCACCGGCGATACCAATCACCCGGGCCCCTTCGCGCTTGGCAATCTGCCCCGCGATGGAACCAACAGCGCCGGCGGCCGCGGAGACCACGAACAATTCACCCGATTTCGGCTTCGCGACACGGCGCATGCCTATCCAGGCAGTGACACCGGTGGACCCACCGAGTACGCCCAGATAGGCGCTGATCGGCGCCACGGACTCGTCTATCCGCTCCAGGTGCTCGGCCTTCAAAGTCGCGACGGTTTGCGCCCCAAGACCGCCGCGAACTGCCTGACCCACTTCCCAACCTTCGGCTTTCGATTCGATCACCCGGCCTACCCCACCGGCCAGAATGGTCTCACCCAGATCCACCTGCTGGTGGAAGCCCTCGCCTCTCAGCATGGTGCGAGTTCCGGCATCTACCGAGATGTACTCCACCGCCACCCGAACCTGCCCTGGCTCCAGCTCAGCAGGCGTTTCCTTGACCAGCGAGAAACACTCGGGCGTTGCTTCGCCGACCGGCCTCTTCACCAGCTGCACTCGGACATTCTCAATCGTCAATTCACTCGCTCCCGGAAACTTGCGGTATCCGAACCGCCGTTAACCTGAAGCTTACTACGTAGATCCCCTGGCTGAATCCTCATCGTGCTGCGCAGACCATGGCACGACGCAGTTGTCGCTTGGGAAGGGGATGCAGCGCAGCCGGTCCTCAGCCATCAGAGAAAAGAAGGTGCCCGCGTTTTTCGAGGAAGACACCTCGAAGTTCGTGGCCCCACACAAATGGCAGATCCAGCTGTGGGCTAAATGTGCAAGGAGACTGCTACGCCACCACGCTTACACCCAGTGGAGCAACGAGGCATTCAGCTCAGTTTCCGTGCACGGGGCGCACCACTTCGACAGCCTGACTGCACCCGCCATCATTATCGCCAACCACCAGAGTCACCTCGACCCGTTTCTGGTGCACCGCGTTCTGCCCGATCGCATCAAATGGAAGCTGTTTTACGCGGTCGCACAAGACCGATGGTTCGTGAAAGACCGGAAGAAGCTTGTCCTGCACCCCTGGTACCAGTCTCTCGCAATGGGCACCTTTCCGGTACTTCGGGGTGGCGGACGCGAGGCACTATCACACGCGCGATGGCTGCTCGAGAAAGGGCAGAACGTCTTTCTTTTTCCCGAGGGGACCCGCGCAACCAGGGACCAGCTCGGAGAGTTCAAGCATGGCGCCGCAATTCTTGCCATCGAGTCGGGCGCAGCGGTGCTGCCGATCTACCTGGCAGGGCTCAAGGCACTGCGTCCGAAAGGACAGCTCGAGGTCAGCCCAGGCCCGGTGGAGGCACACGTATTGCCACCCATGAAATTCGCACCGGATGCGGACGTCGCCGAGGCCACTGCCCAGCTGCGCAACGCGCTGGGTCGACTGCACCAGGTAAATGCGTGATGACAGAGGTCACCGAGCTGGACGCTGCGACACTCGCCGCCCGCGCCCGATCCGGGGAGCTGTCGGTCCGGGCGATTGTGGACGCTCATATCCGTCGCATCGAGGAGGTGGACGACCACCTCAATGCCGTCGTCATCCGCTGCTTCGATGAGGCACGCCGAGCGGCCCTCGCAGCGGACGATCGCGTCGCCCGTGGCGAACCCACCGGTCCGCTACACGGCGTGCCGGTAACGATCAAGGAGCAGTTTCGCGTCGCAGGTACGCAAACCACCCTCGGCGCCTCCAGCCATGTCGGCAAGATCCAGCATGATGAAGGCCCTCTGGTTACACAGCTTCGCCAGGCCGGAGCGATCGTTCTCGGCAAGACCAACATCCTCCAGACCCTGGCAGGATGGGAGAGCGACAATCCAGTGTATGGACGAAGTCTCAATCCTTGGAATGCGGATCGCACGCCAGGCGGAAGCAGCGGCGGAGAGGCCGCGATCGTCGCGGTCGGCGGTTCGGCGCTGGGACTTGCGGGGGACTTTGGTGGGAGCATCCGTGTGCCCGCCCACTTCTGCGGCGTACACGGATTGAAACCCACCTCCGGCAGGTTAACCAACGACGACTTTCCAGCAGGCCTGCTGGGCAATGGACAAGAGCTCTTCATCCCCCAACCCGGCCCCATTGCCCGCTCTGTCGCAGATCTGTCCCTGGCCATGGAGGTAATGGCTGAGACCTCCCTGTCGTTTACTTCAGACGGCGTCCCGCCGGTGCCATGGCCGGATCCGCGACAGATCAATGTGCAAGGGATGCGCATCGGCTACTACGAGACCAACGGCCTGTTTTCCGCAGCCCCTGCAATCCGCCGTGTGGTCAGAGAAGCTGCGGCGATGCTCGAGGAACAAGGCGCATCGGTAGCGCCCATTGCACCGCCGGATCCCGCTGAAGGCATGCGCCTCTTCCTGGGCGCCGTTTCTGCAGGCGGTGGCGGCGATTACCTGCGGCTGCTGGATGGAGAGAAACCGATCCCTCAGGTGGCAGGTCTGTTCCGCGGTTTCACGTCAACCCCATCGTTGGTTACCAGTATCCTACAGAAGATCCTTAACTGGCGTGGTCAACAGCACCTGGCCCGCATGGTGGGATGGATGGGCCCCCGTTCCACAGAAGCTTACTGGCAGCTCGTCGAGCAACGGACTGCGTATCGAAACCGCTTCCTGCGCTCCCTTGATGAAGGCGGTTTCGATGCCCTGGTCTGTCCACCGACAGCGCTACCCGCGTTGACTCACGGCAGTACTCAGCATCTGTTCGCTGCATTCACCGACGCCTACACCTACAACGTGCTCGGTTTCCCTGCAGGTGTAGTCGCCGCCAGCCGGGTACGCCCCGATGAGGAGAGCGATGGCGAGCGTCTGCCCAGCAGGGATCTGACGAACATCACAGCCCAGGCCGTGGAACAGGGAAGTGCGGGATTGCCGGTTGGCGTACAGGTCGTAGCGCGGCCCTGGCGGGAAGATATCGTGCTCGCACTCATGCACGCTCTGGAGCAGGCATTCGCCGCCGGATCGGACTACCCGGCAGGTAGTGCTTTCGATGCTACTATGCGCCGTTGAGATCACGACCAACGTGTAGCGCGCACTCAGTCAGCGGTTATCCAGGGGGGAAATCCTCGCATGGCGAAACGGGTTTATCTGTTCAACGAAGGCAGCAAGGACGACCGCGACCTGCTCGGGGGGAAAGGCGCGAATCTCTGCGAGATGACCAGTCTGGGTTTACCGGTACCTTTCGGTTTCGTGATCACCACGCCGACCTGCCATGAATTCTTCGAACGGGGTAACACCCTTCCGCTGCTGCTCGAGCAGGAGTATCGGGTCGCTCTCGATCTGGTGGAGAAGCAGATGGGCGCTCGATTCGGAGACGCAGACAACCCGTTGCTGTTTTCCGTACGCTCCGGCGCGCCAGTATCCATGCCCGGGATGATGGACACGATTCTGAACCTCGGTCTGAACGACGACATCGTTGAAGGATTAGCGCGCAAAACCGGGAATCCGCGGTTTGCCTATGACTCCTATCGACGATTCATCCAGATGTTTGGCGACGTGGTGCTGGGCGTCGAAGGCGAGCGTTTCGAAGCGGCCATCAGCGACTACAAGAAGCAGCACAACAAAACGCTCGACGTCGACCTATCGGCGAAAGACTGGCAGGCGGTGATCGAGATCTTCAAGACCATCACTGACTGGCCGCAGGATCCGTTTGAGCAGTTGAGGCGGGCCGTAGAGGCCGTTTTCCTCTCATGGCATTCCCCACGTGCGAATGTCTACCGGGAGATGAACAACATACCCGCTTCCCTTGGCACCGCGGTGAATGTCCAGGCCATGGTGTTTGGCAACTTCGGTGATGACTCCGGCTCCGGCGTCGCCTTCACCCGCGATCCGGCAACGGGCGAGAACCGGTTCTTCGGGGAGGTTCTGTTCAATGCCGCTGGTGAAGACGTGGTCGCAGGGATCAGAACACCTGAACCGATCGAAGCGCTGAAGAAGCGGCTCCCGGGTGTCTACAAGGAGCTTTATGAGACCCAGGCGCTGCTTGAACGACACTATCGCGACATGCAGGACATCGAGTTCACGGTTCAGGAAGGCAAGTTCTACATCCTGCAGACGCGCAGCGGCAAGCGCACCGGGCGCGCGTCCGTGAAGATCGCCGTTGATATGGTCAACGAGGGTCTGATCGGTGAGAAGGAAGCGCTGCTGCGTGTGTCACCGGAGCACGTGGAAGCGTTCCTGCACCCCATGGTCGATCCGACCGCCAAAACCGATATCGTCGCCAGCGGATTACCCGCCAGTCCTGGGGGAGCCACCGGGAACGTCGTCTTTTCCGCCGATGAAGCCGTCGAGGTCGCGGCGAAGGGCACGCCCGTGGTGCTGGTGCGGAGAGAAACCACCCCCGAGGACATTCACGGCATGAAAGCGGCCGAGGGTATCCTGACCGAACAGGGTGGGATGACATCACACGCTGCCGTGGTTGCGCGCGGCATGGGGGTTTGCGCCATCACAGGCTGTGGCGACCTGACCATCGATTACCAGGCGGGCACGGCCACCAGCTCGAATGGGGTTGTGATCAAGCGTGGCGACCTCATCACGCTGGATGGCAACACCGGCGATGTGATGCTCGGGGATGTCCCGAAGATCGAAGCAAGCGAAAGCGATGATTTCCGCGTGCTCCTTTCCTGGGCAGACAAACACAGGCGTCTGCGGGTCCGGGCCAACGCCGACACCAGGGAAGATGCCGAACGGGCAAGGGCATTGGGTGCGGAAGGCATTGGCCTGTGCCGAACCGAGCATATGTTCTTCGATACCGAACGCATCGTCGAGATGCGGGCGATGATTCTTTCCGAGTCGAAAGAAGAGCGCGAACAGCACCTCGATCGTCTGCTGCGTTTTCAGCACGAGGACATGCTGGGGCTCTACCAGGCAATGGACAACCTGCCTGTGACCATTCGTCTGCTGGACCCACCGCTGCACGAGTTCCTACCCAACTCCGAAGCAGATATGTCCTCGATGGCGGCCAGTGTGGGCAAGTCGGTCGAGAAGATTCGAGAGATCACAGCCAACCTCAGCGAGGTCAATCCCATGCTCGGGTTTCGGGGTTGCCGTCTTTCGGTGGTGTATCCCGAAATCACCGTCATGCAGGTGAAGGCCATCATCGGGGCCGCCATCGAGGCAACCGAACAGGGCTATCGTCCGTTCCCGGAGATCATGATCCCGCTGGTGGTCAACGTTCGAGAAATCCGCCTGATCAACGACATCATCGAAAGCACCATTCACGAGATGGTGCGGGACAAGAAGGTATCGCTCTCCTACAAGATCGGCACGATGATGGAAACACCACGGGCCTGCCTGGGTGCAGATCGGCTCGCACCAGCCGTCGAGTTCATGAGCTTTGGCACCAACGATCTCACCCAGATGACCTATGGCTTCTCCCGTGACGATGCAGCCAGATTCGTCCCCCAGTATCTGGACAAGAAGCTCATCGAAACCGATCCCTTCGTATCGCTGGACCAGCGTGCCGTCGGCCGCCTCATCGAGATGAGCGTCGCCGACTCCACCGAAAGAAAGAAGGGCATCAAATACGGCATCTGCGGTGAACATGGCGGCGATCCGCGCTCCATTCGCTTCTGCCACGAGATCGGGCTCGACTACGTCTCCTGCAGTCCTTATCGAGTGCCGGTGGCACGCATCGCGGCTGCCCAGGCCAATGTGGCGGGATTAGGTAGCTGATCTACCGGGATTACTGAATCATCCAGAAGGAGCCACGGTATGGTCAGGTTGAGTGATCTGCCCGACTACGAACGCGAGCATCTGCTCGAGAAAAACATGCCCCCACTGGGACCGCCTGCGTGGACATCGCCCAACAAGCCAGTCAGTCAGATGCGTTTTGCGCTCATCACCACTGCAGGCCTGCACTATCGCGACGACCCGGCATTCGAGTTTGCCGATGCCACGTTCCGACCCATCGATGGGTTGGAGAGCCCGGATAAGCTCGTCATGTCACACAGCTCGGTGAACTTCGACAAGTCCGGATTTGCCGAAGACGTCAACATCGTCTTCCCTTTGAGCCGATTCAAGGAACTCGCAGAGCAAGGCGCTATTGGCAGTGTTGCGGACGTGCACTACAGCTTCATGGGGGCTGGATTGCTGCCTGACGCTTACCAGCAGAACGCCTCGCAAGTGGCTGGGCTGTTGAAGCAGGACAAGGTCGACGCGGTGTTCCTCACGCCCGTGTGACCTAACTGCACGCGTGCCGTGAGCGCGCTCAGTTACTTCCTCGAGCGGGAAGGGCTTTTGACGACCGGCATCAGTCTCGTTCGTGAGAACACGGAAAGCATGCAACCGCCTCGAGCTCTGTGGGTGAGTTTTCCCCTGGGTCGGCCGTTGGGCAAACCCGGGGATGCTGCCTTTCAGATGGACGTCATTCAGGCCGCACTGGAACTGTTGAATCGCACCGAGGGTCCGGTGCTGGAGGACTTTCCCCGCGATGCACCGCCCGTGGAAGGAGAGAGCAGAGCGGCCTGCCCCGTGACTTTCGCAGCAGCTACAACAGGGCAGGACTCCTGGCAGGCGCGTCTCAATCATGAGTTCAATCAGCTTAAGCCCTGGTATGAGCTCTCCTGCCGCCGCCGCGAAGGTCGCACGCTGGTGGGGATTGCGGATCAGCCGCTGGAGAGAAATATCCAAGTGCTGGCCGAGTACCTGGACAGCGGCGTGCTGCCTGAAGACATCACCTGGCTGAAACGCGCCATCGAGGACGTGAAGGCGTACTACATCGAAGCGATGACTGCCCAGCCGGGCGACTACGACGGCAAGGCCCTTCAGTCCCAGTTCTGGCGGGAAACCAGCTTCGGTGCGGCGATACTCGAGTTCTACCACCAGTTCCAGAACGCCGAAAACGACCGGTTGAAGCTGGTCGCCCGAATACTCGCTCCGCGTGAGGCCGTTGGAGCAACCACAGGTCCTGAAGGAAGCAGCAATGATTGATGTGACACCGGTAACTAATGACTTCGTAGCCGAAATCAATGGCACGAACGTTCGCCAGCTGTCTGACCAGGACTTCGAACAGATCTACGCTGCCTGGCTCACCTACGGCGTGCTCAGGCTGCGTGATCAACGACTCGATGAAGATGAGCTGCAGGCGTTCAGCGCCAGGTTTGGCCCCCTGGAAGAGATTCCCACCGGGCGTATGTCTGAATCACAGAAAGCGAGAATCAGGAATCGATACGTGACGCAGCTGTCGAACATCGTGGTGGATGGAAGGCCTGTAGGCGGATTGGGCAACGCAGAAGCAAACTGGCACTCCGACATGACCTACCTGGAAACACCGCCGCCGGCCAGCGTGCTGCTGGGCGTCGAGATACCGCCTGCCGGTGGCGACACCTACTTCGCGGATCAGTGTGCTGCCTACGACGCACTTCCTGAAGCACTCAGGATTCGTGTCGCAGACCTGACGATCAAGCACGATGCGGCGCACACGAGTGTGGGCGAGCTGCGACCAGGGTTCGAACCCTTTACTGATCCTAGGGAAGCACCGGGCGCCACCCATCCGATCGTTCACACCCACGAGGAAACTGGTCGTACGGCTCTGTACCTGGGGCGTCGCGAATGGGCATACATCCCAGGCCTGCCTCTCGAGGAAAGCGATGAGCTTCTCGATGAGCTTTGGAGATACGCGGCACTGCCGGAAAACGTCTGGCAGCAGAAATGGCAACCCTACGATCTGATCATCTGGGACAACCGCCGAGTCCTCCACCGGCGGGACAGCTTCGATCCGCAGTCACGTCGGCTGATGAAGCGTTGCCAGGTGCTGGCCAGAGCGACTGATTGACCTTCCTTGTCCGTCCAGTTCACTATCGACTAGAGGAATGGGGAGGCAACGTGGCAGATTCAAGGCAGATTCAGAAGCTGCGCGCTGCCTGGCAAGGCAGAGTGTCAGGCTGTCAGCTGGGCAAAGCGGTGGAGCAGTTCTCCATGACGGAAGGGCAGCCAGCGGTTGAACAGTATCTCAAAGAGGCGGGCGCCCTTCCCTTGCGGGACTACATTCCCCACGTCGAAGGCACGGCGATCGAGCGGTACGCCGGTCTATCCTGTTGCCGTGGCAAGTTCGATGCCACGGCGCCCGATGACGACATTCACTACTCCACCCTGGCACTGATCATGCTGGAGAAACATGGCCTCGGTCTCAGCACCGAGGACGTTGCGCGCACGTGGCTCAATCTGCTGCCAGTCGCCATGACGTTCACGGCCGAGCGCGCGGCCTACAAGATCCTGCTGGATCGTGGACACGAGTGGTTCGCCCATGGCGCCAAGCTTGGCTTCGACGTCACCGAATGTGCGGACAATCCCTATAACGATTGGATTGGCGCACAGATACGCGCGGACGTGTACGGCTGGGTCTGTCCTGGCCGGCCAGACGTGGCA
Source organism: Candidatus Azotimanducaceae bacterium (assembly GCA_965215995.1). Taxonomy (GTDB): domain Bacteria; phylum Pseudomonadota; class Gammaproteobacteria; order Pseudomonadales; family Azotimanducaceae; genus SZUA-309. Next base: position 226,857 of record OZ244128.1, read on the forward strand.
GCTGACCTCGCCAGACGGGATGCGGCTCTGAGTCATCGCGACGATGGCATCCACTGTGCGGTCTTCGTGGCGGCACTGGGTGCTGCGCTGTGGTCAGCGGAAGACATGCTGGCGGCAATTCAGGAAGCCGCTTCCTTCGTGCCCGCGGACAGCCGATCTGCCGAGGCCATCAGGCTCGCACTCGAAGTAGCCGGAGAAGGCGGCGATGCGCGCATCCGGGAGCGCTACGACGGCATGTCGCCCGTGCACGTGCTCAACAATCTGGCGCTGGTCGTCTGGGCGCTAGCCACGCACGCTCGAGACTTCAGTGCCGCGATCGGCGATGTGACTGCTGCCGGTTTGGACACCGACTGCAACGCCGCTACGGTCGGTGGACTGCTTGGTCTCTGGCATGGCGAGGTGCCTGCACACTGGGTCGAGCCGTGGAACGGTAGAGTGGGACTGGCTCTCGCCGGTCACGGTGAGGTCAGGCTGGATGAGCTGGTGCAGCGGACGTCCGCCGTCACTGATTCCATTCGACAGGAACTTGCTCAGTGATACGGCTGTCGGCTGACACCTGCGAGAGCGACGCCGACTGCACCCGTCGCTCATTATGGTGCGGCTTCGATCAGGATCTTTGCGCCGAGTGCGGTGATCTCGGCCGTATTCTGCGCGCCTGACGCCATTCCCGCCTGTAGTCCGGATGCTGCCAGACTTTTTGCTCTCGCAGCGGGCTCATCGGTCTCGAGGACCAGTGCAAACAGGCCTTCCGAACGGCTCTCCTGAAACTCCGCTACCGATTGCGCAAAGGGGCGATCAGGATCGCAAACGCTCACCAGCTCAATCTGTCCGCCCGACGGTGGCGAGCAACGTGCAGCGATCACACCTCGGCGCTCATCTCGAGCCGGCGATTGGAGAGGCAGACCGAAGCCGCGGGCATAGACCTGCTGAGCCCGTTCCATATCATTGACCGCAATGATTGCCCGCTGAATACCCGAGAAATCGCAGGACCGGTCGACGGATTCAGGCGTCGTGAATGAGCCTGTTGGATACACCCGGATCAGCACCCCGTGGGTGGAGTTCGGATGCACGTCCCTGCCCCCTGCACCCGGCATCAGGGGCAAAACGTTCAATCCTCTGTCGGCAAGACCGATCGCCTCTTCGTCCGGCGATGCGGCTTCCAGCATCAACGCAAACAGCCCCTCGCCGCGCCGATCGAGAAAGCGCATCAGCGATTGGCTGAGCGGCGCATCAGGCTGGGCGGGGGACATCAGCTCGATGTTGCTGCCACCCTCCGGCACGCACATGGCCAGGCGCGCACCAAGTGAGTCCACGCTCGTTTCAGAAATGTCGATCACCGGCATGCCAAGACCATCTCTGAAAGTGGAAATGGCCGCATCGAAGTCTGGCGTGGCAATGGCGACTCTAGGCATCCCGGTGATCATGATCGTTCTCCTCAGATGTTGGTAAGCGTGTTCAGGAAAGGCCCAGAACGGGCGTTTCCCACTGATCGGAGATGACGTCGATCACCGCCGGTCCGTCCGGATTCGCCTCCTGTGCCAGAGCCTCCCGGACCTCATCCAGCGTCCTGGCGGTGTACGCGCGGGCGCCGAATCCGCTCGCTACAGTGGCGAAGTCCACGTGGGCAAAGTCGGTGGAGACGTAGTTCTGATCGTAGTAGCTCTTCTGAACGTGCTTGATCCAGCCCAGGGTGTCGTTGTTGAAGACCAGGGTGACCACCGGCAGGTTCAGACGCTTCATCACCTCCAGTTCCTGCAGCGAGTAACCGAACCCACCGTCACCGGCGAACTGCAGCACGCGATCGGCTTCCTCTCTGGCCAGCGCGCCGCCGATGGTTGCCGGTGTGCCCCAGCCGAGTCCTGCCAGACCGCGAGGGGCAATGATCCGCCGACCTGCTTTGCGGAAGCTGAGATACGCAGCAGCCCAGCCTGACGAGAGGCTGGCATCGCAGACCACCAGATCCCTGTCCGTGAGCACCTGATTCACCAGATCCATCACCGGCTGTGGACGCAGGCGGCCGTCTTCCTGGGTTGCCTGAGCGATCTGCGCGGCATACCACTCCCGGTGCTGCTTCGAGAGCCCATCGAAGTCCCAGTCGGAGCTGCTGTCGTCTTCGAGAAGCGCCAGCAACGCATCCAGGCCAAGAGCCGCATCAGCCACCAGCGGCAGGCTATCGGGATAGTTGCGGCCAATTTCTTCCGGGTCTGCATCCAGGTGAATGATCGGTGTCTGACGATCGGGACAGCGATATCCAAAGGTGGTGAGCTGACCGACCTTGCAGCCGATGAAGAACACCAGATCCGCTGATTTCATCACATCCCGGGCCACCGGATTGCCGAAAGTGCCCGTTGTGCCGATCGCCTGTCGATGAGATTCGTCGACGATGCCTTTGCCGGAGATAGAGGTTATGACGGCTGCTCCCGTCCGCTCAGCCAGGATTCGAACCTGATCGTAGCAGCCGGAGATATGTGCACCGCCGCCAATAACCAGAGCCGGCTTGCGGGCGCTTTCGAGCATGGTCACCGCACGGCCAAGCTGCTCGGGGTCCGGACCGCTGCGAAAACGGGGAAAGCGAGCACCATCACTACCCGAAACGGGATGTTTGAAGTCGACGTCCGCGCCGGCCACATCATCGGGCACGCAGACCACCACTGGTCCGGGTTTGCCGGTGGTGGCAACGCGGAAGGCCGTGTCGACGATGTTGTCCAGTGACCTGGGATCGGTGACTTTCACCTGCCACTTGCTCACCGGCTTGAACATGTCCATCTGATCCATCGCTTGCGATGCGTTGCCACGGGTTCGTCGGTGTTCCCAACCTCGCGCCACATCCGAGACTATGCAGATCACAGGTATCGATGAGCAGTGCGCCTCCGCCAAAGGTGAAATCAGATTGGTCGCCCCGGGGCCCACGGTGCCGTCGCAGACGCCAGCCTTGCCGCTCATCCGGGCAAAGGCATCCGCCGCATAGCCGGCACTGCGCTCGTCACGCATGAGCACATGCTCGATACGCCCCTGGAATTTGCTGATGCCTTCATACAGCGGCAGAGTCTGCCCTCCAGGCACGCCAAATACGTACTCGACGCCGTTCTCCAGCAGCAGCTCCGCCAACCTGTCCCCTACCCGCATGATGTTCTCCCCCTTTAGTGTGTGCGTTTCTGTGTCAGCGGAACTGACCACCGTCGATGGGTATGGTTCTTCCTGTGACGTAGTCAGACAGATCGGTCACCAGGAACTCCACAACCCTGGCGCAATCTTCAATGGTACCTTCCCGTCTGAGCGCGATGTATTTGGACAGATGCGCCCGGTCACCGAGCCGGCCGGTCCGGATAATGCCGGGTGCAATGGCATTGACCGTTATGTTAAACGGACCCAGCTCCTGAGCCAAAGCACGGGTGTAGTGAATGATCGCTGCCTTGGCGGTGCCATAAGGATGATAACCCCCACCCGCGTCGAGTCCGGCGGTCGAGGACACGGTGACTATCTTCCCGTATTTCTGTTCTTTCATGTAGGGCGCCACCGACATGCAGGTGTACATGCAGGTCATCAGATTCAGGTTCAGCACCCGGGTCAGCATTTCCTGCGGTGTGTCTGCCGGGGTGCCCGTGGTATTGATGTCAATCGCATCGTTTTTGGAATCGCTCGCGCCATCCTCGATCTCATCAGCGAAGGTCACCGTTCCACCACCGGCGTTACAGACAACGATGTCCACCCGGCCGAACTCTTCAACCACAGTGGCAATCGCCGCCTCGGTCGCCTCTCGATCGACCAGATCCACCTCGAGACCCAAAGCTCGCACACCCAGGGCTTCGCATTCCTCGGTCACCGTGTCCGCTTGGAGCAGCTCCCGTTCGAACTCATAGACCTCGGCCGCTCTCAGATTCCGATCGATTATGGCGATATCGGCGCCCAGGCCGGCCAGATGCAGGGCATAACCACGCCCCAGACCTCGGGCCCCACCTGTGATGATTGCCACCTTGCCGGCCAGTTTCTTATCGCTCACTTCTGTTCATCCCCGTGTGCTCCTGTTCAAGCCTGCATCAGCTCGATGATCAGATTGCTGAAGCTCTGGCGAGTGTCCACGTAGACGGCACTGCGCTCGGTCCGATTTGCCGGCGTGATGCTGAGGATGACAGCGAAACCACGAGCTTCGAGCTTACCGATCTCGGCTTCCAGATCGTCCACGGTGTAGGCGATGTGACCGATACCCTCGCCGTTGGTGTTCAACAGCTCCTTGTGCACCGTCTCGCCCTGAACCGGTTGCAGCAGCTCGACACCCAACGGTCCCATCTTGCCCATGACGCCGCGAGTGATCACGGCTGGCTCCGGTGTGCTGCCATAGACCAGATATTCAGCGCAGGCAGAGCTGTCGATGCGGAACTCTTCGCCAAACGATGCCACGCCCACAGATTGATAGGCTTCCATCGCGGTGTCCAGGTCGTCGACCGGTATGCCCACGTGATGCAGCCGCCAATGGTTCTCAACCACGTTCGTCATAGGCCATCTCCCCTAGATCGGCAATCCTCCGAGCCCTGCGTTCGCCGATCCGGTCTCGTTATAGGAGCGCATCAGGAGCTCGGCGATCCGCATCTTGTGCACCTCATCCGCGCCATCCGCGATCCTCGCCCAACGGGCATCGATCAGCATGCGGGCCAGAGGGGTTTCGTTGGAATAGCCGAGCGCGCCGTGAACCTGCAGAGCCTTGTCCACAGTCTTCCAGAGGGTATTCGCTACGTGGTACTTCGCCATGGAGACTTCCTGGCGGAACTCCATGCCGTTTTCGATCTTGTAGGCCGCGTGCAGCACCATGAGCTTGGCTGCGTAAAGATCCACCCCGCACTCGGACATCATCCATTGGATACCCTGCTTTTCCGAGAGCAGGGAGCCATGCGCAAAACGCTTCTGAGCACGTTCAAGCAGCAACTCCAACGCATATTCAGTCTGCCCGATCCAGCGCATGCAGTGACCGAGCCGGGCCGGCCCGAGCCTCAGCTGGCCGAGCTTGTGACCACCACCTTCCTCGCCGAGGATGTTCTCATGCGGCACCCGGACATCTTCGTAGTGCACCTCAGGGTGACCGCTGCCACCACCCATGGTCTCGATGTCTTTCGCGATCTGAAAGCCACGGCTGTCCGTGGGAACGATGAAAGCCGTGTTTCGTGCCTGGGCAATCTCAGCATCCGGATTCGTGCAGGCAATCACGATGGCGAAGTCGGCCCGCTCGGCACCGCTGGTGAACCACTTCCTGCCATTGATCACCCACTCATCGCCTTCCCGGACCGCCCTGGTCTGCAATTGAGTAGGGTCGGAACCGGCAGCATCACGTTCAGTCATGGAGAAGCAGGAGTGCTTGGTGCCTTCGCAGAGTGGTCTCAACCACTTCTCCTGCTGTTCCGGCGTTCCGGCATGCAGCAACGTATGCATGTTGCCCTCGTCCGGTGCCGAGCAGTTGATGATGTAGGAGCCGAAAGGTGTGCGTGAGGCTTCCGCGGACATCATCGCCACCGCTGTGATGCCCATGCCCATGCCGCCCCACTCCTCCGGCATGTGCGGCAGCCAAAGGCCCAGGTTTTTGGCCTCTTCACGGAGCGAGTAGATGGTGTCCCGCCAGGCAGTTCGCCCGGACTTTTCGTTCAGCTCGGCAAACCGGGGCCGCACGGTTTCGTGCATGAACTTCCGGGTGAGCAGACGGGCGTCTTCAACCTCGTCGCTGAAGGTGAAATCGATGGCCATCAGAACCTCCGGTCATATGGAACTGACCTACCAGATCACTCCAACCCCCTCCCGGCAATAAGGGAAATCCGGCATGCCTTCGATCTCGGCGTTGCAAAGATCCGACGTTCTCGTGACGTCGTCACTCAAGCAGAATGACGCAGCACCTCTCCAGCACGATTACCCGTCAGCTCACCGTCGCGCAGGCTGATGGTGCCGTTGACGATCGTCGCCTTGAATCCACGTGATCTCTGGATAAAGCGAGGCGCTCCCTGCGGCAAGTCGTGTACCAGCGTGGGCTGCAGCTCGGTCACTTCGTTCAGGTCAAAGACATTGACGTCTGCCTTCATGCCCACTTTCAACACACCGCGATCGGTGAGCCCCAGAACTTTCGCCGGTCCGCTGGTCATCTTCTGAATGGCTTCGCCCATGGTGAAGGTGCCCGTCTGCCGGTGCCAGTAGGAAAGGATGAAGGTCGCCCAACCCGCATCCATGATCTGAGACACGTGTGCACCCGCATCACCCAGGCTCGGGTAGATGTGGCTCGATTTGGTCAGCAGATCTCTGAGCTCGGTCATGCTCTTCTGGAACATATGCCAGTTGAACAGCGCCTTACCCTTGGTTTCCCTTGACAGGCGGAGCCACGTTTCAGCCCAGTGCTCGCCAGCCTCCTCGGCCATCTCCTTGAGGCTTTGCTGCTCGGTGTAGTTCGGCACTTCATCTCCACCGAGGTAGTAGAGATCACCCGTGATCGCCTCAGCCTGGGATCCGCGAGCCTCCTCGACCAGCGCGGCGCAGAACTCAGAGTCGTTGATCAGCTCGAGCCGCTTCTCGAACTCGGCGTCGCTGAGAACCTTCCAGGTCTTGCCGCGTACGGGCAGTTGCGACATGAGGCCGAACAGCAGACCCGAGCTGCGCACATGCGTAATAGCGGTCACATCCTTGCCTTTGGCAAAATCCTCGAGCCATTCTGCACGTTTGGTGCCAGCACCCGGTTCCGGATCCGTCCCATAGCTGAACAGCAGGCGGCTGCCTTCGTCGGCGATCGCTTCCATCACATCCGCGGTGGCACCCACGGCCTGCATCAGGCCGTTACGTTCTGCGACGGCCTTCGAGATCACCGCCAGCTCATCCGGCTCGGCAAAGGTACCGGGAATGGAGCGGCCGTCCGGCGCTCTGTGCGGTTCGAACCGATTGGTCGAGAAGCCGAAGGCACCGTTGTCCACCGAGCGGGCAACGATTTCCGCCATCTGCTGCTTCTCTTCATCGCTCGCCTGCTCTTCGAACGAGCGCTCGCCCATGACGTAATAGCGCACGGCGCTGTGCCCGACGAGACCGGCGACATTGACTGCCGTGGGGTTGTTCGAGATGGAGTTCAGATACTCCCCGTAGTCTTCCCAGTCCCATGGCAGGCCGGTCATGATCGCCTGGCGGGGAATGTCCTCGACGGTCTCCATAATGGAAGCCAGGAACTCGCGATCATCCGGCTTGCATGGCGCAAAGGTGACGCCACAGTTACCGATCAGTGCCGTGGTCACGCCATGCCAGCTCACCGGGGTCATGTCCGGATCCCAACCGATCTGGGCATCCAGGTGGGTGTGAATGTCGACGAACCCGGGCGTGACCATCTGACCTGTGGCATCGATGACTTCCGCCGCGTCACCGTCCACCTCGCCCATGGCGGCAATGATCCCATCCTTGATGGCCAGATCACCTTCGACCGGCTCAGCGCCCGTGCCATCAACGATAGAACCACCTTTGATGATGATGTCGTACATTTGCTGTCTCTCCCTCGAATTTTCCGCAGCCCAATATCATGCCGGATCCCGGCAGGTGCTGTCGACGACACTCTGAACGCGATCAGGCCGGATTTCGCTGCAGCAACTGCCGGGCGATGATGATTCGCTGCAGTTCATTGGTCCCCTCACCCACCACAAGCAAGGGGGCGTCACGGTAGTAACGTTCGACCACGTTTTCTGGCGAGTAGCCGTACGCACCGTGGATCCTGAGTGCCTCGTTGCTGTTCTCCATGGCCGCTTCAGTGGCGAAGAGCTTGGCCATGCCAGCTTCCAGATCGCATCGCTCTCCACTGTCGTAGGCCTCTGCTGCCTTCTCGGTCAGGAGGCGGGCCGCTTCCACTTTGGTCGCCATGTCTGCAAGCTTGATCTGGATCGCCTGGTGACTACCGATCGGCTGCCCGAACGTCTCCCGCACCTGCGCGTAGCTGATACTGGCATCCATCGCGGCCCGCGCCACGCCAACCCCGCGAGCGGCGACGTTGATGCGGCCCAGCGCCAGACCGGAGAGAATCTGCTGCAGTCCCCGCCCATGAGCCTCGCCGATCAGATTGGCTGCTGGCACCCGGACAGCATCGAACACCACTTCTCCGGTGTCCACACCTCGGTAGCCCAGCTTCGTCAGCTTGTGCGCCTCATAGCCCATCGCTTTTTCGATGAGCAGGAGGCTCATGCCTCGATGACGCGGCTGAGCATCCGGGTCGGTCTTGACCAGCACGGCCAGAACGTTGCCCTCGACGGAATTGGTGATCCATTGTTTGGTACCGGAGACGAGATAGCTGTTGCCGTCTACGACGGCTTTCGTCCGGATCGCCTGCAGGTCAGTCCCGCAATCCGGCTCGGTGAGGGCGATCCCTCCGCGCAGCTCACCGGTTGCCATGCGCGGCAGGTATTTCTCCTTCAACTCAGCAGTGCCGAACTTCTCCAGCGCGGCACACATGATCAGATGGGAATTGAAGATGCCGCTGACGCTCATCCAGACCGCCGATACCCTTTCGACGATCTGCGCGTAGGTTCTGGCGGACAATCCCATGCCGCCATACTCGGCTCCGACGGTCGCACCGAACAACCCGAGCCCTTTCATCTTCTCGACCATCTCGTGGGGATACTCATCGGCAAGCTCGTAGTCCCGCGCGATGGGCTTCACCTCGCGCTCCAGGAACTTTTCCACCGCGTCGAGGATGATCTGGTCGTCGCTTATCGCAGGCATCTAGAGAACCTCCGGTTGCTCGCGGAACTAGTAGTCCAATTGATCATCGACCGCGAAGCCGCGTTTCGGCACCAGCAGCGACCGCTCGAAGCTGATCACCTGCGTGCCATCCTGCTTTCGCCCCACTGACTCTACCGTGACGATCCCCTGGTTTTCTCTCGATTCAGACTCACGAACGCTGAGGACCCTGGACTCGGCATACAACGTGTCGCCAATGAATACCGGATGAGTCAATCGAACCTTGTCCCAGCCCAGATTCGCCACCGTCTTCTGGGAAATGTCTGAGACAGACATTCCGGTCACTAGTGAAATGGTGAGGCAGGAATTGACCAGCACCTGGCCGAACTCGCTCTGCCGGGCATATTCGTGGTCGAAGTGCAGCGGGTGCTGATTCATTGTCAGCAACGTGAACCATGTGTTGTCGGCTTCGCTGATCGTTCGCCCCGGACGATGCTCGTACACGTCTCCAACAGCGAAATCCTCCAGGTAGCGACCGTAAGACTCCCGGTATCGTTGCTCACCCACTGGTTTTGCATCAGCGACCATGCACCATCCTCCTCCTCGGTTCGACCTACAGTGCCAAAAAACACCTCCCGGCGCAGCAACATACCGGACTCTGCGCTGCTACCCCGAGCGGCAAGCCATTCCCCTTATTGAGTACAATACGGGGAACCGCACGCATGGGAGGATGCGTGACAGATCGGCTACCACCAGCCTACCGCGGCGATGAGCCGTACGTATTCGTGAGCTACGCGCACGATGATGCCGATCTGGTTCAGGCGGAGATAGAAACACTTCTCGACCAGGGCTACCGCGTTTACTACGACGATCACATTGAAGGTGGCAGCCACTGGCAGGACGAGCTGGCATTTGCCATTCAATCTGCCGCGGTTTTTCTCATCTTCGTCACACCCCGGAGTATCAGCTCGGCAAACTGCCAGCGGGAATTGGCATTCGCGCTATCCGAAGAGATTCCGCTACTTGCTGTGCATCTGGAGGAGACGGAGCTGCCAGCGGGCACGCGGTTGTCGATGGGCAACCGGCAGGCAATCTTCAGGTACCTGCTGGATGAAGGAGCGTACAGACAGCGCCTGCTGCAGAGTCTGGGCAATAGAGTCGCCGATGCGCCCGCAGAGGCGACAACCCCACAGGCCAAGCCGCCGGTTCAGCGATACGGTTGGCTGCTGGCTGTCTTACTCATCGCCTGCCTGCTCACCGGCTATCTCGTCTTTTCAAACCGTCTTGCGCCAGAAGACCACGCAGAGAGGCTTACGGCAGCCCGAGAAGCCATTGCCGGGGATCAGTACGGCCTTGGTTTTTCGCTGCTCAAGGATCTGATCGGGTCCGGCAAGGTCCACGATCCGGAGCTCGAGGCACTCTGGGAGGACATAGTCAATCCAATGATCCCGGTGATCTCGGAACCCGGGGCAAACGTGTACTTCAAACCTTACGCGGATCTGGGAGGTGACTGGATTTCAGCCGGGATCTCGCCGATCGAGGAACCCGTGGATGCACCTAAGGGCGTGCTGAGATTCAAGGTGGAGAAAGCCGGATTCGAGACAGGCTACTTCACCGCCGCGAATCCGGGCCCGTCACTGGTGACCAACGATCCCCTGGTCGCTGTAAAAGAGCTGGCCGGGATACCCCAGATCCCGTTCCCACTCACCCGTACGGGAGCGATTGCCAAGCATCTCGTTCGCGTACCCGGAACCAACGCACCCGTATACCTGCTTGGCTGGTCCAGCAGCGTGCTGGGTGATCATCGGCAGGAAATCCCCAGCTTTGCCATTGCTCGAACCGAGGTTTCGAACGCCGAGTTCAAGCAATTCGTCGAGGCAGGTGCCTATGAAAACGACACCTACTGGATCGGTCTCGAGTTCAGCTCCAACGGTGAGGCGCTGACGCTCGATGAAGCCAGAGCCCTAATGGTCGATCAGACAGGGCGACCGGGGCCCGCTGGCTGGGAGCTGAGCAGTCACCGAGTCGGGGAAGGAGACCTACCCGTCGGTGGGATCTCCTGGTACGAAGCGGTGGCCTACGCCAGGTTCAGGGGCCTGACCCTGCCCACCGCACACCACTGGCTGCGTGCAGCGCACGCACCTTATGAAGGCCTATTCAATACCGCACCGGCAATTGCCGGTCTTTCGCAATACGCCAGTGATGGTCCGAGACCGGTCGCTGCCAGCCAGGCGTTGGGGCCTTGGGGAACGGTGGACACTGCCGGAAACATGCGCGAGTGGGTCTGGAACTTCGCTGGTGATCGCGCTCTGGTGCTCGGCGGCAGCTGGACCGACTACGCTTCCACCTACCAGGCGATGCACACCGCAGATCCCATGGACCGATCTCCACAACATGGGCTTCGTCTCATGCAGCTCCTGGGGGACACGCCCATGCCAGAGGAACTGCTGGCGCCAGTTACTGAACGGGTCTACCCCAAAGAGCTCCCTCAGCCACCGATATCTGATGCGGAGTTCGCTGCCTTGCGCTTCACCTTCACCGCCGCGACGCGAGAACCGCAGGCAGTCGAGTCGGAAGAGATTGCCAGCACGGATCTGTGGATCGCCGAAAAAGTCAGCCTCCAGTTCAGCGCTGACGAGACCTTCGCACTCGTTATTGTGCGACCGCGCGAAACAGACAGACCGCTGCAGAGCATCATCTATGCCCCGCCCGGAGATGCGTTTGCGATGTCGCGATCCAATCAGTCGGTGCTCGGACAGTTGCGCAATGTGGAGTACATCCTCAAAGGTGGCCGCGCCCTGGTCATCCCCATCTGGTGGGGCAGCTATCAACGCTTCGAGCCTCGGCCTCTGACAGAAGAGGGCTGGCAGAAACGCCTGCACAAGGCACCGCTCTCCTGGCACCGCGACCTTGTGACCACGTTGGATTATCTGAAGACCCGAGCTGACCTGGACTCAGAGAAGATTGGCCTGCTGGGCATCAGCTACGGCTCGAACTACCTGGCACCACTGCTGCTTGCGCTGAATGGGCGACTGCGTACGGCTGTGATAATTGCCGGTGGATTGCCACGTGGAATGTCGCTGCCACCGTCCATGAGTACTGCGAACTACCTACCTCGCGTTACCCAACCCGTGCTCATGATCAACGGCCGTTACGACCACGCATTCCCCTACGAGGCATCGCAGAAACTGTACTTCGATCTGATCGGCACGCCGGAGGCAGAGAAACGCCATACGGTGTACGACGTTGGACACTTCGCTTTTCCCGGTCACGCCCTTTCAGCAGAGGTAACCGACTGGCTTGACCGCACACTGGGTCCAGTCAGATGAACACGCGCACCGGTACTCGCAGCCGGGTGTTTCATGGTCGGAACTGTAATGGCCTCGACACCAGGTTGCCGGATGCAGAGACCACCCGATAGGCCATTTCCACCCACTCGCACACGTAGCGTCTGGTGTCACGGGGGTCGATCATCTCCTCGATCTGAAACCGGTTGAGCGGGCCGGTCGGACCACGGGCGCTCTCGATTCTCGCCATGAGCTCCTCCCGCAGGGCCACCGGGTCTTCGGCCTCCGCAAGCTGACGTTTGTAGGCGGCCTCGATTCCCCCTTCAGGCGGAATACCGCCCACATCCGCAGCCGGCCACACCACCCGCATGGAGGGCCGGGACCTGGGTGTGGCGTAGTTGTTGCCTGCCACACCGAAACTGCGCCGCATCAACACGCTGAATATGGGAATCTTGGCTTGCGCAAAGGCCACCATCCACTCGCCGCCTTTGCGGATCGTTCCGGTTCGCTCGTGTTCGAGCCCGACCGCGAATCCCGGGTTGTCGATCAGGTTCACGAGCGGCAGGTGGAAAAGATCGCAGAGGTCCAGGTGTCGGGTGAGCTTGTCGCAACCATCTGCCGTCAGCGCACCGCCATTCGCATGCTGGCTGTCGGAGGCGATAACGCCCACGGGATATCCATTGAATCGCGCAAAACCCACCACCTGATCGGTGCCCCAATGCGGACCGATCTCGAAGAAGGAGTCTTTGTCCGCCATCAGCCGAATGGCCCGGCGAATATCGAAAGTGGTCGTGCGTTTACGCGGAATGATCGTAAACAACGCTTCTTCCCGTCGGTCGGCCGGATCGGCCGGATCCGGCGCAAGTACCGGGGGTGCCTCAAAGACGCTGGCCGGCAGGTAGGAAAGAAACCGACGGGTCATCGCCGCGGCCTCCGCTTCCGTCTCGGCCAGATTGTCCACTGAGCCATTGCGGCAGTGGATGTGCCAGCCACCAAGATCCTCCTTGCTGATGTCGTAACCCATGGCATGGGAGACTACCGGTGGGCCAGCCACGAACAGCTGAGAAACATCCCTCACCATGACGGAGAAGTGGCCGAGCACCGCCTTGGCCGCACCAATTCCCACCACGCTGCCAAGCAGCAGGTTCACCACCGGAACTGTGGCCAGCTGCTCCGCATACATGCTGCTGCCAAGATGACCCGGCAGGAAAGAACCTCCGCCGCCGGCAACTCGGGGACGACCGGCCTTGATAGCGCCAGAGCTTTCCTTGGCCTGGCTCTCACCGGTTTTTTTCTGCTCCGGCACCATGGCCGCAACGCTACCGCCGCCGGAAGATCCGTCCAGCAATCGAACTGATGGAATACGCATCTCGATGGCCAGTCGATCCAGGTAGCCGCTCTTGGCACCGATTGCGCCGTCCGCGTGCCCGCCACGGGAAGTGAAGTCATCCGCGCAGACGACAACCATCCGCTCGTCGATGCTGCCCCAGCCACCGACGCTGTTGGCTGGTGTGAACGCGGCAATCCGGCCTTCCTCATCATAGGAGGCAAAGCCGGCAACACTGCCCACCTCACGGAACGAACCCGCATCCAGCAGAAGATCGATCCGTTCGCGACAGGTGAGCTTCCCCCGGTCCCGCTGACGAACCACACCCGGATCGTTGGAGCCCGGCGCAAGCCGGGCCTCGGCGAGATCTCTGAGGGTCGCCACCTCTTCCAGGGTGGCAGCCCAGGTGTCGGTGCCGTAGGCCACCACCTCCCCAACTGGAGCGTCGTCCGGCAGGATCGCGGCAACAATCTGTCCGGCACTGACAGCGTCTCCCTCCGCAAGCTGCAACATCCCAACCAGCTCACCAGCACAGGGTGCAGCCAGCACCGATTCCATCTTCATCGCGCTGATCACCATAAGGGCTTCTCCCGGTGCGACCCGATCACCCGTTTTGGCTGCAACTGACACCACGGCACCCGCCATGGGCGCTTCCACCCCCTGCTGACCAGGCTCGAGAGGCAGGTCCGGCAAAGCCATGCCGAGGGCACCGTCCGTTCCGGCTGCGTTGCCACCGGCCATCGACTGCTGCTCCAGTAGAGCCAGCGCGGCTCCTTTGGTCGCCACGCCCGGCGGCGCTTGACTGAGAACCGGCGATTCCTCGATGAGCGACGTGCGGGCATCACCCGAGCGTACGGCCTCATGGGCGAGAATCCGATCCAGCAATGATAGGTTCGTTGCCAGACCTGCCACCTGATACTCGGCCAGCGCCTGGCGCGTGCGGGTCACCACTGCCTCGTAGTCACCCGAGGTGCAGATGACCTTGGCCAGCAACGGATCGAACTGAGGTGGTGGTTGATAGCCGCTGTAACCATTGCCGTCTACCCGAACGCCAGCGCCCGAGGGCTCCTTATAGGCAGCAATGGTTCCGGTACCCTGAGCCACCACCCTGGCTTGAATCGCATACCCTCGTGGCCAGCCGACCCGATCCTGATCGACCAGCCCGAGGTCATCCAGATTCGCTCCTGCTGCGATCCGGAACTGCGACTCGATCAGATCGACACCCATCACCTGCTCGGTGATCGTGTGTTCCACCTGGATGCGCGGGTTGCACTCGATGAACCAGTGAGCATCTTCTTCCGGTGAAACCAGAAACTCCACGGTCCCGGCGTTCAGATAACCGGCCGCGGTCGCCATCTTCACCGCATCCGCATGCAGTCGCGCCCGGAGCTCATCATCCAGGGCTGGGGCCGGGGCGATCTCGATCACCTTCTGATGGCGAATCTGCACCGAGCAGTCCCGTTCGTGCAGGTGTACCACGTTGCCCTGACCGTCCCCGAGGATCTGCACCTCGATATGCCGCGGCCGCTCAATTCTCTTCTCAAGAAACAGGGTGCCATCGCCAAATGCCGCCTCTGCCTCGCCGGTGCAACGGGCGAACGCATCCGCCATCTCCGCAGCAGAGCCCACCAGTCGCATGCCACGTCCACCGCCGCCAGCCGCTGCTTTGAGCAACACCGGGTAGCCGGCATCCTCCGCAGCGCGGAGCGCAGCGTCCGGATCGAGCAGGGGTTCCGTGCTTCCGGGCACGGTCGGCACGCCGAGCTCCCGGGCAAACGCGCGAGCCTGAACCTTGTCACCAAACAGGCTCAGCGTGTCCGGTTTCGGGCCTATGAAGGTTAAGCCGGCTGCTGCACAGCGCCGGGCGAATGAAGCGTTCTCCGAAAGGAAGCCATAGCCGGGGTGCACCGCATCGCAGCCGGTTTGCCGGGCGATAGCGATCAGCGACTCGATATCCAGATAAGCGCTCACCGGATCCACGCCACCGGCAAGCTCTCGCGCTTCACTCACATAGCGGGTGTGCAGAGACAGCACGTCCACAGGGGCATACACACCCACCGTCTGCATGCCCAGCGTGCTGGCAGCGCGAGCAATGCGCCCAGCGATTTCTCCCCGATTGGCGATCAGGATCTTCTCGAAAGGTTTGTTCATGCGGCTTACTCTAAACCAGAAGCGCGATCGGGCGCCAAATGACCGCAATCCCTGAGAACGAGATCACCGGAGCAAGAATCCATGAGCTGGAACGACGATCTGGAAGAACTGAAAAAGCGCAGAGCGCTGGCCGCCGCCATGGGCGGTGCGGCAGGCATCGCCAAGCAGCGTGAACGTGGCAAGCTCACCGTCTGGGAACGCATAGACTCGCTGGTGGACGAGGGCTCGTTCCGACAGTTCATGGGACTTATCGGTGAGGCCGGGTATGAAGACGACGCGCTCACGAGCTTCACCCCGCGGCCGGCCGTGGAAGGATTCGCCAGGCTGAACGGCAAGAAAGCCGTGGTCTCCGGAAGCGACTTCACCGTGCGCGGCGGTTCTGGTGGTGCAGGCGGTGGTCTGGGCATGGAGCTCGCTGCCAATCAGCGGGCGCTGGAATGGCGCGTGCCTTTCGTACGCCTGCTGGACGCGGCCGGTGGCTCGGTACGTTCCTTCGAAGAGATCGGTCGCACCTATCTACCGGACGGAAACATCTGGTCGGCGGTGGATGCGCAACTGATCAACCGGGTGCCTGTCGTTTCCGCCCTCCTCGGCTCCGTTGCCGGTCTGCCCGCGATCAACGCCTGCATGGCCCACTTCAACGTGATGGTGAAAGACATCAGTCATCTTTTTCCCGGTGGGCCACCGGTGGTCAAGGCTGCCCTCGGCTACGACATCAGCAAAGAGGAACTGGGTGGGGATCATATCCACACCCGTAAAAGCGGCGTGATCGACAACCTGGCGGCGTCGGAAGAGGAGGCCTTCCAGATGGTGCGGCAGTTCCTGAGCTACCTGCCGCAGAACGTCTGGGCGATGGCGCCGCAGGTCGAGTCGTCAGACCCGCTGGATCGGGACATTTCTCACCTGCGCGACGTCATGCCCAAGGATCCCCGCAAGACCTACAAAGCCCATGAGATCGTCCAATCGGTGCTCGATGCGGACAGCTTCTTCGAAATCTCGCCGCGCTACGGGCGAGCGCGCATCACCGGTCTCGGCCGGATCAATGGCTATCCGGTCGGGGTAATGGCGAACAATCCCCGCGTCAACGGCGGCTCCACGGATGTGGCGGCAGGCAACAAGGTGATCCGGCTGTTGCAGCTGTGTGATGTCTTCCATCTGCCAATCGTCTCGTTTGCGGACGAGCCCGGTTTCATGGTCGGTCTGGAATCGGAGCTGCAGGGCATCGAACGTGCCGGTGCACGGCTCGTGCAGCAGACGTGTGAATCCCGAATGCCCTGGTTGACCATTGTCACCGGAAGGCTGTACGGGGTTGCCGGGCAATGCCACCACCGGCCTTCCGGCATGTTCCGCCGCTACGCCTGGCCATCCGCCCGTTGGGGGAGCATGCACATCGCCGGCGGGGCTTCCGCCGCATACCGACGCGAGATCGATCAGGCTCCGGATCCCGAGGCCAAGCGGGCAGAGATCGAAGCGAGGCTCAACGCGCTGGCCTCCCCATTCCGCACCGCCGAGGCCACCGGTCAGGACATCATCGACCCCGCGGATACCCGGGTTCTTGCTGCCGAGTTCGTGGAGGAAGCACAGAGCATCCTCGCGACTCAGCTGGGACCACCAACGCTGCCCTATCGGCTCTGAGACTCATGATGTCAGTCCGGTCTACAGATGGCCTTTAACAGCGGGGTCACCCGCCGGTCGAACTCCGCTGCACCCAACCGGGGTTTCAGCAATCGCTCGATCTCAAAGCCTCGCGTGAAGTTGATCAGGATTCGGGCCGACTCGGCTGGACGCCGGGCTCCCGCCCGTTCCAGCACCGCTGCGATGGCTCCGGTAATTCGAGACTCCCAGGCCACAGCGATCTTCGCCAACGCTTCATCAAGAGAGGCGTAGAGGAGCAGTTCGTACTCCGCCCGCAGCAGAGAGATGTCGGCGAACTCGCGTTCAACCAGGCCGATCAGGACTTTTCGAACGCCAGCGATCGCCATTGCCTTTTCACTTTCAGATGCTGCACTGAGCATGTCGAACAGATCTTCTGCAGAGGCGAGATAAGCGGTGAACGACTCGCGCAGCAGCGCCGCTCGCCCATCGAAGTGATGCGTCGTGGTGCCAGGCGAAACACCGGCCAGTTCCGCCACAAATCTGCAGGTGGTAGATTCGTCCCTCTCGGGATCCAGCGGAGACAACCAATGAGCGCAACCGAAGCCACTGCGAAAACTGAACTTGGCGAGAAGTCTCGAGCGGTGAGGGCCAAGCTCATCGCCAGGACATCCAAGTGCGAAGCTGTAGCACGCCGCGGCCAGGACACCCTGGCCCAGGAGATCGTGCAGACCGTCGACCTGCCCCACCCGATTTACATCGATTCTGCCGAAGGCCCCTATCTCACTGATCTGGACGGCAATCGCTACATAGACCTCACCGGCGGCTTTGGTCCTAACGTGCTCGGCAACAAGCCTGAGACCGTCGAGGCAGCACTCGAGGCACAGATCAAGAAGGGCTGGCACTTCGGCATACCTGGTGCTGGTCAGACGAGACTGGCAGAGCTGATCAAAGCATCCGCCCCGGCTGTTGATGAAGTCATGTTCTGCAACTCAGGCAGCGAGGCCACCATGTTCGCGTTTCGCGCTGCACGGGCTGTCACGGGCAGAAAGCTGATTGCTCTATTCGATGGCTCGTACCACGGGATCCATGACTACGCACTGACCAAGGCCGACATGAAGAGCGATCGCTCTACGCCAAGCGTCACCACGCTGGGGGCCGGCGTGCCCGATGAGGTCTCGAGAGACCTCATGCTGATGCTGCCCTATCGTAACGAGAACGCATTCGAGCTCATTCGCGCGCACAAAGACGAACTGGCGATGGTGGTGATCGAGCCCGTGCAGAGTTCGAATCCACGCCTCGACAATCAGGCCTTCCTTCAAGAACTACGCGACGTATGCACCGCGTGCGATGTCCTGTTGATGTTCGACGAAGTGATCACGGGCTTCAGAATCGAGTTCGGCGGCTGTCAGCAGTACTACAACATCAAGCCCGACGTGATCACCTACGGTAAGGCCGTTGGAGGTGGACTGCCAATCGGGGTCGTGGCGGGTTGTCAGCGTGTGATGAACAGCTTCTCGGGCACAGAGGACACACCAGCGATTTTCGCCGGTGGCACATTCAGCGGCAACCCACTCACCATGGCTGGCGGGATTGCTGCGCTCGAATACATGAACGCACACAAAGACGAGATCTATCCCTACCTGCATGAGCAGGGCGACAGGCTGGCCCACGAGATCAATGAATACTGCCGCTCCCAGAACATCCCTGCGCAGTTGCTGAACGCCGGTTCGATGATGCACCTGATATTCGGCGGAGAAGCCATCGATTCATCTCGAGATATCGACCATCAGCACCATAAGCTCGAGAAGGAGTTCTATCTACACCTGCTCGGACACGATGTGATCGTTCCCGGCATCCATCTGGCCTTCATTTCAATTGCCCACACACCGGAAGTGGTGGATGAGATCATCTCGGCGTTTAAACGTACTTTCGAAGACCTCAGGCACGACGGATTGATCTAGGGAACCTCTATGGCGCTGCGCCGGAGATCGCCAGTGTTTCCGCCAACATGCCAGTGACGTAGCGATCGGACTCCGTCTGCTGCAGCGTCACGATGTCAGCGCGTTCCGACCTGCTCAGGGTGTGATTCGAAGCAACCTGTAGGATCGCGTAGCCCACGGATTGGCGAACGGTAGATCGTGATAAGCCGGCGGCCTTAGTGTTATCCAGCTCGATGCCAGCTTGCAGTCTTGGCAGCAGGGCAGAAAGAAGCTTTGCGGAATCTGCATCCTCACTACGAGCGATCTGCCCCAACGCATAAGCTGCATTCGAACGGGCCAGATCGTCTGGTTCGTTTGCCAGGCACTCAATCAACGCGTCCGTTCCGGGTGACCAGGCCGCGCCAAGCGCGAAGATAGCAAAGCGGCGCACACTTGCTCGGGCGTCTCGCGTCGCCGTGATGAGTTCCGCGCCGGCCTCATCGCATCGCTGGCGAAGCCCGTAGGCGCTGGCTCGTCGGACGCTCTCCTGTTCGTGCCGGAGCCCCGTCAGCAGAACATCGAGGCTCGCTCGAGCCGTGTCCGCCGCAAGCCGATAGGCCGCGGCCACTTTCTGGTTTTCCCCTCCTTCCAGCAACTGATGCTCATTGCGTGCAACTTCAGCTGGAGTCAGCTCGGCGTGGTATCGCCTCCCACTCATCCAGGACCAGATCGAGCTGATGACGGGCTTGAGATCATCCCGAACGTTCGACAACGAAGGGAGTTGCCGTGCTGCACCGGTCTCAGGCTCCTGCGTACGAGCGAAATAGAACTTGAACATGTAGCGAGGTGACGCGTCCGGCTGAGTGCGGCTCCCCCGGTGCATGAGGTCGTAGTTGCCAATGACCACGGAACCTGCCGGAACCTCGACGAACCGCCGCTCCAGATCTGGAATGTTCAGCTTGGCAACGGAAGCGCTGAGCGCCTCGTCCCGCAGCGCCAGGTTGCCATCGGCCAGCACCGCCCGATCGAGATCGGGGTCGATCGGGTCTCCCGCCCGCCAGGTCCCATCAGGGTGCTCGATGTCCACAGTCCAGTACTGAGTGCCAGGCAGGATTTCGGTCGGTCCATTGTTCAGGGTCACTGCCTGCGGGTAGTAGAACATGATCAGCCAGTCCGGACGGTGGCTTCGATAGTGGCCACGCTCATTCCAGGGCAGGTTCCCATCCTGATGAAATGGCTGATCGGTCAGCTGGCTCTGGTGCAGGAAGTTGTGCGGGTGCAGGAAAGCCCGCTCACCCAGAAGGCTCTCAACCGCTCCGGAAACGACCGGATCGGTCAGCATCTGATCGATCTCCGGTATCGCCACCCTCAGGTGGTCGCCCAGAATCTCGAGATGTGCGGTTCGGATGTTTTCGTCAGTGACCGTGCTGTGCAGCGCATAGGCTCGCTGCCAGAGGCGCTCATGATCCGCTGCACTCATCGATCCTGGCTGAACGACCACGTAGCCTTCATTGAAGAACTCGAGAAGCTGGTGGTCAGTCAACATCAGCTCTGGCGCCCTCAGGCAAACTCGAAGCTCTCCGCCATCCGTTCACGCACCGCCTGTTGATGCAGGAAGTACTGGCGGAACCCGCCATTGTAGTTACCGTCCTGACGCCGGTTGTCCTCCCCTTCGAAGTTGTAGTAGCCCGGGGTGCAATCCCGGTTACGCGACGTCTTGCCCCGGTGCTTGATTACTTCCTGCACCCACCACTCCTCCATATCATCCGTTGGATCCATGCTCCGATGAGCATGATCGCGCACATAGGCAATGCATTCGGCGATGTGATCACCTTGCGTCTGCAGCATGTCCGTCAGGTTGAACTGGAAGGACGCCTGGTAGCCACCCATGATGAAGAGGTTCGGAAAGCCATGTGTGTGTATGCCGAGCAGTGTGCGAATTCCGTCGGCGTACTTGTCTTCCAGGTCCAGTCCGTCTCTGCCGACAATGCGATTGTAGATGCCCGTTTTCTGCACCTCGAATCCGGTGGCGTAGATCAGTAGATCAACCTCGAATGTTTCGCCATGGAAGATCGGACCTGCTTCGCCTATCTCCGTGATGCCTTCACCATGGGTATCTACCAGGTGAACGTTCGGCAAATTGAAAGACGGCAGGTACTCGTTGTGAAAGCACGGACGCTTGCACATGAACATGTACCAGGGCTTCAACGAGTCTGCTGTTTCCGGATCGTGCACCTCTTTCTCGATTCGCCGGTGGATGCGCATCATGTAGTCGATGTTGGCGTTCTCCTGCGCCTGGACCTTCTCTTCCGGTGTCATGGCGTCCAGCCGCGCCTGCTCCTCCGGGGAGCGTTCGATCGCGGCTAGCACTTTCTCCCGACGCTTTGCCTGCCAGCCGGGTTTGAGCCTTCTTGCCCAGTTCGGGTCGGTAGGCCAGTCGTCCCTGATATCGATGGACGACGGGGTGCGCTGAAAGACATAGAGCTCCTTCGCCTGCTTTGCGAGCTCGGGCACTGCCTGAACTGCGCTGGCGCCGGTGCCGATGATGCCGACCCGCTTGTCTTTCAGATTCTCGAGGTTCTCGCCCGTGTACGCGTAGTCCCAACGGGAGGTATGAAAAGAATGGCCCTTGAATGTCTCCATGCCTTCGATCTTCGAGAGCTTGGGTTTGGACAGGGTGCCGTTGGCGCAGATCACAAAACGAGCGCGCATCTCATCCCCTCGATCCGTGCCCACGTGCCAGAGCTGCTCCTCCTCGCTCCAGACCGTGGAGGTCACTGTGGTCTGGAAGACCGCCAGCTCATAGAGATCGTATTTCTCAGCGATTGCCTGGCAGTGGCCGAGAATCTCGGGTCCCCGGGAGTAATGATTCACTGGCACGTAGTCCAGCTCATCGAGCAGCGGCAGGTAGTCGTAAGAGACCACATCACAGGCCACTCCCGGGTAGCGGTTCCAGTACCAGGTGCCACCCACATCGGCGCCACGCTCGACAATGCGGATCGACTCCACGCCCCGCTCACGCAGACGAGCCGAGGTCAGCAACGCCGAGAACCCGCCTCCGATGAAAAGCACCTCCACCGTATCGTTGATGGGGTCCCGCGATTCCGGCTCATCGGCATAGGGGTCTACCGCGTACTTAGCGAGCGGTCCTTCCAGATCGGAAGTAAACTGCCGAGTGCCTTCCGGACGATAGCCGAGTCGCAGATCGCGCTCCTCGGCGAACTTCCGCTTGATCTCATCGTAGTAGGCCTGTGGTTTTTTCTCTCGTGGCACTGATTGTTCTCCAAGTTCCGGGTTACGAAGCGCGGCCCACTTTCTCCAAGAGCGGCTGGCCCAGCGCTTCGCGGTAGTTGTTGTGAAAGTGATGCAGGGCGGGTTCGTTGCGCCCGAACAGCACTTCTTTCATCTGCCCATTCTCTGCTGCTCGCTGCTGCATTTCGCCCATCACGTAGTCTTCCCGCTCTACCGTGCTGTGGAACACTTCCAGCGAAGCTTCCAGACTGGCCCCGGCATCCGACCGCTCGTCGAACTCGTATACCTTGCTGGCGTCGAAGTTCTGCTTCTGTGAAGCGGCAAAATCCATCACCTCCTGGCTCCAGTAGAAGCTGATCCTGGTGACCGAGCGTCCCGCCCCGTCGGCATGCGGGTAGATGCGAATCAACGTGGAGGACGCTTCGCTGGTGATGAGTTGAACGTTCGGGAACAGGTGGTACATCACGAACGTGCCCTGCTCGATCCGCCAGTCTTCTTCCGGCATCTGACGCAATGCATCGATTCCCCGGCTGGCTGTGACGAAACGGTGGTGCCGGCCGAACTCATGGAAATGCAGATTGTTGCCATAGTAGAGCTGACCGAGCGTGTTTTTGTGCAACTTACCGAAGTGGTAAGTCTCGCCAAAAGTGTCATTGGCGAACTTCCAGTTGAGATTCATATCGATGGTCTTGTCGCCGACGAACTTCTGGTTCTCGATGGAGAACGAATCAAGCTCCGTTGCCAGGTCACTGCCGAGCAGCTCCTCCACATGCAGCTCGCCTTCAACCTTTGGGTGCACCCAGAGCAACCCGCCGCGCTCCACCGCAGGCAGTTCGATCAGACCGTGACAGGACTTGTCAATGGTCCCGAAGTGCTCCTCGTCCGGGATTGCCAGGAGCTCGCCGGTATTTGCGTAGCTCCACTGGTGGAACGGGCACATGAAAACGCTCCGCCGGCCACGCGCCTCGGAAGCAACCTCCACCGAACGATGTCGGCAGGCATTGACGAAGGCATGGAACACACCATCCTTGTCCCGGGAGGCCAGGATCGGCGTGCCGAAGTCGTTCATGGTGAGGAAAGAGCCGGGTTCCGGCAGATCACCGGAGAGGCCGATCAGCTGTGGATGATTCTGGAAGAACGCTTCGTTCTCGCGCTTCGCCTGTTCCGGGCAGACGTACGAGGTGGTCGGCATCCGATACTGAACACCGGCGTCCACATTGCGGCCTTCATCGAGCTGTTGCAGCAGCTCTTTCAGAATCTCGACCTGTAGTGCGTGCTCCATGTCTCTCCCCGGATTGATAGACGCTCCAACGAATTTCCGACAGCCGGCAGCTAAATTCAAGTCGAATCCGGCCTGAATCCCGATCAGACCTCCAGCATCTGACCCGGCGCCAGCCCATCCAGCGTCCACGATCCGATTCGGTATCGGATCAGCCGCAGAACCGGAAACCCTATCGCGGCGCACATCCGGCGCACCTGCCGGTTGCGGCCTTCGCTGATGGTGAGCGCAAGCCAACTGTCCGGTATGTTCCTGCGAACGCGAATGGGTGGCTCCCGCGGCCAGAGATCGGCCGGAGGTGCGATTTTCTCGGCCCTTGCGGGCCGGGTGAGGCCATCTTTCAGCGCTATCCCGTCCCTCAGTGGTTGCAGATCTTCCTCACCGGGTTCTCCTTCCACCTGCACCCAGTAGGTTTTGCTCACCTTGTGCTCCGGATGCGTAATCTTAAGCCGCAGGGCGGTCGAATCCGTGAGCATCAGCAGG
Organism: Candidatus Azotimanducaceae bacterium; assembly: GCA_965215995.1. Classification (GTDB taxonomy): domain Bacteria; phylum Pseudomonadota; class Gammaproteobacteria; order Pseudomonadales; family Azotimanducaceae; genus SZUA-309. The sequence continues at coordinate 250,824 of OZ244128.1, forward strand.
CCTTCGCTGTCCCTGTCCAGCCGGCCGGCCACGTAAACCCCTTCGATATCGATGAAGTCTTTCAGCGTTTGCCGACCTTCTTTGTCCGTGAACTGCGAGAGAACGCCATACGGCTTGTTGAAAAGAACGATCCGAGTCACTGGGCTACCCGTGGCTGAGGCATCAATTTCAGCACGGCTTGCCGCAATGAGACAGTTCTTCGCAGGGTGGCGTCTTCACATTGCTTAGACATCCAACCCGTAAGCTCTCGACCATGAACTTAAGGAGCCCCGCATGACCAGGAAAGCGAGAGAACTGGCTCAGCGCCACAGAGCCCAGGTAACGATCCTTCCGATACGGTCCTGGGCACCGGAGATTGCCGGTATCTGTCTCCTGGCCGCCGCGATCCTCTGCTCCGCGGGAGTGTTTGCTGCCTGAGACTTCCGACAGTTGTAGATCGGGTCAATTTGGATGCAGTATTCGCACCCAGCAATAACACCCGGGATCTACCTGATGGATCAACAAGCAATGCGCTACGACGATGTCGTATTCGGCCGGCGGAGTATTCGGGGCTACAAACCGGATCCGGTCCCTCGTGACGTGCTCGAAGAGATCGTTAGCCTCGCCACCCGCGCACCTTCCTCCTACAACTCCCAACCCTGGCATCTGCACATCGCCACAGGCGATGTGCTCGATCGTATTCGCAAAGACAGCACAGAGCGCACGTTGTCCGGCACCCGGCCATCTTTCGAGAGAATGGAAACAGGCTCTGCCTACGAAGGGGATCACCGCGCGCGGCAGATAGCGGTCGCCGTGCAGCTGTTCGAGGCCATGGGCATCGCCCGGGAGGATAAGGAAGGCCGCGACAACTGGATGATGCGGGGCTTTCGGATATTCGATGCCCCCGTGCTGACCATCATCACCTACGATAAGCAACTCCAGGGTGGCGACATAGCGCCTTTCGATTGCGGTGCGCTGGCCAACGCCCTGGTGAACGCGGCCTGGTCACGCGGCGTAGGATCCGTGATCAACAGCCAGGGCGTGATGCACTCGCCCGTCGTCCGCGAACACCTGGCGATCCCTGATGATCAGGTGATCATCATCAGCATCGCCATGGGTTATCCGGACGACTCGTTTCCAGCAAACGCCGTTGTTTCGACCCGGCGGGAAATCGCGGACGTCGCGAGCTTCAGCGGATTCGATTGAAGCATCGGGCCAGGGATTGCTTTCGCGGTGGTCATGTGGCATTGCGGTTCAGACCCAGATCAGCCGGGTCTGCTCTCTTGAGAATCTCCCGCCAGGTCGCCACCAGTCCGTGCGGTGCCGGCGGCATCTCCTCTGCGATCTCGGCACGCAAAGCCGGCAGCTTGTGGAACGGCACCGCCGGATACATGTGGTGCTCCACGTGGTACTGCATGTTCCAGTAGTAAAAACCCAGTAGCGGTGTACAGGTAAAGGTGCGTGAGTTCTGCCGGAAGTCCGGCACATCCGGATCCATGCCAAGATGCTGGGCTACCCCCATCAAGAAACCGAGCCAACTGCAATACTGAGTACCGATGGTGAATACCACGATCAGGAACCAGTGCCCGGTGAGAACAAACAGAGCCACCAACGCAGCGTGGCCCAACAGGAGAAACCGGGCCCAGTTCCGATGCCGTTGCCGGAGCCGCACGTCCGTCTCCGGCAGCACGTGACGATACCAGCTGCCCTCCACAGTCCCATTCGCATGCCGCCAGGTGCGCTGCAACCGTTGCCAGCTCGTCTTCGGGTACCAGGCAAGAATGCTGATCCAGAAGGCCGGATGGCGCAGTTTGAATCGCTGCGGCAGGACGATCTCCCCATCAGCCACCTTGTAACAGGTCGCACGGTGATGCCGCCGGTGGCTTTCCTGATACCAGATGTAGTCCGACCAGCTGATGAACGCGTACACCTTCTCGAAGAACTCGTTCAACCAGCGCGTTTTGAACACCGTTCGATGCTGCAGCTCATGGATGGCTATCAGCCCCATGAACGGGCCAATAGTGCCGTGAACGAACAACGCAAGCACAAGCAACGGCAGAGACCAGTACCAGTTGGCGGTCGAAATGTTCAGATAGGCCAGATAGGCGAGAAACGCCGTCAGGAAGAAGAAGCCAAGGTGGCCGATGGTCTGAATCCAACCGCGCAGGTCGCTCCGCTCCATCAGCCGATCGAGCGTTGCCCGCTCTACCGGCACTCGATACCAATCGACGGTGAAATCGTCCGAATAGCGCTCTGCACTCATCAGCTACTCACTACGCCTCGTACGCGTTCGTCTCGAACGCGTTCGCTCTTCGGGTCGTACATTGGCCGGAGTGAGGGCTTGGCAGGGACTCGCACCCCCGCCACCTCGATTTCGTAGCGTCCGTCCCGAATCCAGGCGGGTGTCACCCGCTCGCTGTGATTCACATAACCGAGGCCAACCGCACCGCCCAGGGTATGACCGTACATGCCTGAGGTGATGTAACCGACGATGCTGTCATCGCGCCAGATCGGCTCGTTGTGGTAGAGCAACGGCTTCGGGTCGTCCAGAAGAAACTGAACCAGCCGTTTTCGCGGGCCCACCTCTTTCTGTGCCAACAGGGCATCCCGACCGATGAATCCCCCCGGTTTGTCGTAGGCAACGGCAAAGCTGAGGCCCGCTTCGATGGGCGTGTCTTCGTCCGTGATGTCATGCCCCCAGTGACGATACGCCTTCTCAATTCGCAGCGAGTTCATGGCGTGCATGCCCACCAGCGAGACGTCCAGGCATTCACCGGCGGCCAGGATGGTGTCCAGCACATGCAGCGCAAACTCAGTGGGAATGTGCAGCTCCCAGCCCAACTCCCCCACATAGGTCACCCGCATAGCCCGCACCTGTGCGTAGCCGACCTCGATCTCCTGGAACGTGCCGAAGGGAAACTGCTCGTTACTCAGATCGGCGCTGCTCACCTTGCGCAACAGCGCCCGGGCGTTTGGGCCCATCACGCCGAGCACGGCGAACGCCGATGTCTGGTCGCTGACGGTTACTCGAAGATCACCCACATGTTGCTCAAGCCAGGACAGATCCCTGACCTGCGAGGTTGCGGAAGTGACCACCATATAAGCATCTTCGCGCAATCGCGCGACGGTGAGGTCCGACTCGATCCCAGCACGTTCGTTCAGCCACTGCGTGTACACCAAGCGGCCAGGGTCCACGTCGACCTCATTCGCACACAGCTTGCCCATGAGCTCTACGGCGTCACCCCCCTGAACGAGGAACTTCGCAAACGAAGTCTGATCGAGGATCCCCACGTTCTCGCGGATCGCCCGATGCTCGCTGGCGGAATAGTCAAACCAGTTCTGCCGGAACCAGGAATGCTCATACGTGGCGGGTTCCCCGGGAGGCGCGTACCAGTTCGGACGCTCCCAGCCGGCCACCTCGCCAAAGCAGGCATTGGCCGCCAGCAGCCGCTCGTGAAACGGTGACCGGCGAACGCCGCGGGAAGTGGCGAACTGACGGTACGGCCAGTGCATGGCGTACAGCAGGCCTAACCCCTCTACCACCCGATCGTGAAGATATCTCCGGTTGTTCTGAAATGGCAGGTTGCGCTTCACGTCCACTTCCCAGAGATCCGCCGGAGGTTGGCCATCGCGCATCCACTCCGACAGCACCTTGCCTACCCCACCGGCGGACTGAATGCCTATCGAGTTGAATCCGGCAGCCACGAACAGGTTCGCCAGCTCGGGGGTTTCACCGAGGTGATAGCGATCGTCCGGCGTGAAGCTCTCCGGCCCGCAGAAAAAAGTCTGAATACCCGCGTTTTCCAGCGCTGGCATGCGCTTAATCGCCGCCTCGAGCACCGGTTGGAAGTGCTCGAAGTCGCCCGGCAGCTCATCGAAGCAGAAGTCCTCCGGAATGCCGTCACCACCCCAGGGTTTGGCAACCGGCTCGAATGCACCCAGCAGGATCTTGCCGGCATCCTCCTTATAGTAGGCAGAGGCATCATAGTCGCGCAGTACCGGCAGGTCGTTCGGCACCCCGTTGAACGGTTCGGTTACCAGATAGAAGTGCTCACAGGCATGAAGCGGCACCCGTGCGCCTGCCGTGAGCGCCAACTCCCGAGTCCACATACCGGCACAGAGCACCACCTGATCGGCCACGATGGGTCCGGATTCGGTCATTACGCCCGTCACCTTACTGCCATCGTGAAGGATCCGATCGACCTTCACGTTCTCGAGTATCTGTACCCCGCCGTTTTTTGCGCCACGGGCGAGCGCCTGGGTTACGTCAATGGGATTGGCCTGACCATCGGAAGCGATCCAGGTCCCACCGATGACGTCTTCCGTATTGATCAACGGGTAACGCTCGCGGATTTCTTCGACGGAGATCACGTCCACCTGCAGGCCGAACACCTTGGCCATCGATGCGTTCCGCTTCAGCTCCTCGAGGCGTTCCGGGTTCGTGGCGAGGGTGACCGAGCCATTCTGTTTGAATCCGGTTGCCTGTCCGGTCTCCGCTTCAAGCCCTGTGTAGAGTTCCGCCGTGTACTTCGCCAGCCGCGTCATGTTCTGGCTCGCCCGTAGCTGGCCGATCAGACCAGCCGCGTGCCAGGTGGTACCGCAGGTCAGCTGCTGACGCTCAAGGAGCAGCACATCCTGCCAGCCCATGTGCGCCAGGTGATAGGCAATGGAGCAGCCGACAACGCCACCGCCAACGATCACCACCCTGGCGCTAACAGGCAGGTTACCCGAGTCCACGCACCCTCCTCTCCCCACTCACAGGCACTGATACAGTGCGGCGACCAGCCTGTCGTGCTCCTCACCCAGACCAGGGCCTGTCGTGTATTTGTTGGTCGTGTACCCGTAGGCAAGGCGGTTTACGGGATCGGCAAAGGCAGAGAACCCACCGGCACCCGCCGTGCCCACGTTCCCGTCACGCCCCCAGTTATTGAAACCGCAGTGCAGTAGCAGTCCGAGTGCGACTCGAAACTCGTTGCCGAACACCGAATCGTCGTGGTGCCACTGCTGTGCACACGCTCTGGCAATGGTCTCAGGTGAGTAGAGCTGCACGCCGTCGTAGGTCCCGCCGTTGGCAAAGGGAGCAAACAGCTTGGCGATACCCAGCGCACTGGCAACACCGCCGCCTGACGGAAACACCGCTCGCAGGCTTTCTTCCGAACCTAGGTACTCCGGGTCCGAAGGGAACGATGCGAACATGGCCATGGAACGCTCGTTGAACAGGCCACCGTTCATCAGCTCGTTACCCGGGTTGTGGATGTGTGGCACTACTCTTGGGATCTCGGCATCCGTACAGCCGAGGACGTAGTCCGATCCAAGCGGCTGAGTCAGTTCTTCACGAATGAACCGCTCGATGGGTCGCCCATCAATGCGTCGAACCAGCTCGCCGGTGATGTAGCCTATGGTCACCGAGTGATAGCACTCGTCGGTGGCGACGGGCCAGTTCGGGGCCTGGGCGCCGATCTTCTCCACCATGGTCATCCAGTCATTGGCATCGCCCGGCTCGGCAGTGTCGATAAATGCCAGAGAGGCCTGATGCGACATGGCCTGGCGAACGGTGATGGACGCCTTGCCTGCCCGGCCGAACTCGGGCCAGTACGCTGCCACCGGAGTGTCGTAATCGAGCAGTCCCCGTTCGGCGAGCAGGTGTGCTGCCAGCGCGACCACACCCTTAGTGACCGACATGCAGTTGACGAGTGTGCTCTCGTCCCACTCTGCCTCTTTCTCTTCGGTCTTGAAGCCACCCCAGAGATCCACGACGGTCTCGTTTTCGCGGATAACGGCTATGCGAGCACCCACCTGATCGTAGTCCGCGAAGTTCTGCTCGAATACTTCGCGAACCTGCCCGAAGGCTGGATCACAGTGACCATGAAAAGGCGTGGCCATGTCAGGCTGCGGCGTTGTGTCCACCCCGCAGCAATCTCCCCGGAAGGGCGCCGGTGAACTCTCCGTCCTGATAGGTGATCTCGCCTGACTTCATGGTCAGTCGGTACCCCGAGGCTTTCTGAATCAGCCGCTTACCGCTGGCTGGCAGGTCGTGCACCATATGCGGACGCTCGAGCTGCAGCGCTTCATAGTCGATCAGGTTCAGATCTGCCACCAGGCCAGGTGCGATCAGGCCCCGGTCATGCAGCCCATACACTTCTGCTGAGTCCCGGGTCAGCTTGTGCACCACAAACTCCAGTGACATCTTCGGTCCCCGTTCCCGGTCGCGGGTGAAATAGCTGAGCATGTAGGTCGGCACGCTGGCATCCACCAGCACGCCGCAGTGGGCGCCGCCATCAGACAGCCCGAACACGCTCAGAGGATGCTCAATCACCTCGCGCTGTCCTTCCAGATCTCCCTCATATCTGCCGAACAGGATGAGGATGGGATTGCCCGCCGCCATGGTGTCCATGATCACTTCGCGCGGGTTCTTACCGGAAGCGGCTGCCACTGCCGCCACCGTCTCTTCCGCCGAAGGCTCATAGGTCAGACGCTCATCGAGCAGATACTGATGCTCATAGTCAGTTAGAAAGCGAACGGCATCCGGATTGGCTGGCAGCATCAGCTCTTCCTCGACGACCCGTTGCCGGAAAGCCGGCTCATTGAGCTTGGCGCGCTGCTCTTCCAGGGGCAGATGCATGATTTCCCGGTAGGCGGGAAACTGGCGCATCGGGTTGATTGTGCCATCCAGCGTCATGAGGATGGACGCCGGCCGGGCACCGACCTGCGGCCGCAGGCTGAATCCATCCGCCGCGAGCGATTCAGCCAAATCCCAGACCGGCCCGAATCCTGCCGTGGTCAGTGGCGTGACCGTACGGCCGGTGGTGCGGGCGATGTACTCCACCCAGGAAAGCTCGTCCGGATCGTTCAGATGATCGGAAACGAACTCGATGGTGCCGTGCTCGAGCCCTTCGAAGGCACTGCCGATCATCTTGATCTCTTCACCGGCAGCCCGGGTGCCAGGCACCAGATTGCCGTGCTTGTCCACGTGCAAATAGATACGCGACGTGGAGAAGCCGAGCGCCCCGGCTTCCAGCGCTTCCCGGGTGATGCTGCGCATCTCGGCCATGTCCGCTTCGGTGGCATCGTCGTAGCAGCGATCGCCCATCACGTAGTGGCGGATGGCAACGTGCGGCACTTGGGTGCCCACATCCACCGCATACGGCGTATCGATGGCATCCAGATACTCTGGAAACGTTTTCCAACCCCAGGGAATGCCTTCGTGCAGCGCCGTGCCCGGAATGTCCTCAACGCTTTCCATCAGCGAAACCAGCTCATCCTCGGTGCCTGGATGCACCGGCGCGAAGCCAACCCCGCAGTTCCCCATGACAACCGTCGTCACCCCATGCCAGGAGCTCGGTGTCACCTGCTTGTCCCAGCAGACCTGACCATCGTAATGGGTGTGAATGTCGACGAAGCCCGGGGTGAGCAGGTCGCCGCCGGCATCGATCTCCCGCTGCCCGGCAGCAATCGGATCATCGCCTGCTCTGGATACGGCCGAGATCAGCCCGTCGTCCACGGCCACATCGCCGGTGAAGCGATCTTCGCCGGAGCCGTCGACAATCAGTGCATTGCGTATAACCAGGTCGTGCATGGGTGGATCCTCCCCTTCCTCTTCAGCCCACAGTATAGCCAGACCAGGTCAGTCTTGATCAAACACCAGAATCGCACGGCCGGAGATCCGGCCTTCTTCCAGGGCGGTGGTCGCCTCGTTGATCTGATCGATGGAAAAACGCTCGGTCACCAGCGCGTTGAGATCGAGCAGACCTTCGTCGAGCCAGCGCAGGTACTTTGGGAAATCCCGGTCCGGGCTGCAGGAGCCGCCGATGCTGCCGATGAACTTTTTCTCATTGACCAGCACATCCACCGCGTTCAGCTCAACCGGCGTGGTCGGCACACCAACGAGCACGGCCGTGCCGCCAGGTTCTGCACCAAAGTATCCCGTGCGGGCCGCCGGTACGATCTGCTCCATCGTCTGCCGGATGCCGATACAGTCGAATACGAAATCTGCACCAGCGACCGGCTGCTTGGACATCGCCGTTTTGCCGGTCTTGCGGGTGAGCTCCTTGATCGCCCTGACCGGGTCCGCTTCACCGGCATTGATCGTGTGAGAAGCGCCGAACTGGCGGGCAAACTCGAGCTTCTCGTCATCGAGATCAACGGCAATGATCGGGTCGGCACCGAGCGCCTTGGCAGCGACCACCGCCGACAGCCCGACGCCGCCAACGCCGAAAATCGCGACGCTGTCGCCTTCTTTGACACCGGCCGTGTTCTCAACGGCACCGGCGCCCGTCATTACCGCGCAGCCGATGATGCAGGTCACTTCTTTATCGATGTCCGGTGATACCTTCACCACGTATTGCTCATCGGCAATCGTGTGATCCGCCCAGGTGAACACGTTGTTGGTCCAGGCCTGACGCCCGTCCGGCAGATCGAGGGTCACCCCCTCGGTCGGCCTCGGTGTGGCGGTAACATCCCGCGGTACCCAGGTGACGAGCACGGTATCCCCCGGCTGCACATGACTCACCTCGCTTCCCGCTTGCAGCACGATGCCCGTGGATTCATGCCCGAGGATCACCGGAGTTTGCCGTTCCCGATGCATCTCATGCAGCTGGCTGTGGCAGATACCGCTGGCGTATTGCTTAACGACCACCTGATAAGGGCCCGGATCAGGCAGCGTCGCATGCTCGATTGTCAGTGGGCCTGGTTCCTGGGGAACCACCACGACTCTTGCAGGTGTCGGCATCTCGCCTCCTTAGTTGATTGAGAGAACGGTTAAAGCGGATGCAGACGCACCGGCACGTCCTTGATACCACGAATGAAATTGTTGGAAAGCCGTTCCACGTCACCCACCACTTCCACCAACTGGAAACGGCTGCTGATCTCCTCCCAGAGAACCCGGAGCTGCATTTCCGCTAAACGATTACCCATGCAACGATGCACGCCGAAACCGAAGGACACATGTGACCGGGCGTTCGAACGATCGATGATGAGCCTGTCCGCATCATCAAACACGGTTTCATCCCGGTTGCCGGACAGGTACCACATCACCACCTTGTCGCCGGCCTTGATCTGCTTACCCCCGAGCTCAACGTCCTGCAACGCGGTTCGGCGCATGTGAATCACCGGCGTCTGCCAGCGGATCATCTCCGCAACCATGTTCGGGATCAGATCCGGATTGTCCCTGAGCTTCTGATACTCCTCGGGCCACTTGTTCAGCGCCATCACACCGCCACTGATGCTGTTCCGGGTGGTGTCGTTACCGCCAACAATCAGCAGCAACAGGTTGCCGAGAAACAGCTCTGGATCCTCATTCATCTTCGCCGTTTCAGGATTGTGCTGCAGAAGAGAGATGAGATCGAAAGACGGCGGCTGGCCCACCTTCGACATCCAGAGCTGGTAGAAAGCACCGGCACATTCCATGAGCTCATCGTAGCGGCTTTGCATGTCGATGCTGTCGTCCCCGGTCACCTCCGGCACCGCCGTGGTGATGTCCGACCAGTGAATCAGCTTCTTGCGATCCTCGTAAGGAAAGTCGAACAAGGTGGCGAGCATTCTAGCGGTCAACTCTACAGACACTTCCTGAACCCAGTTGAACGTCTCGCCAACAGGCAGGTTCTCGAGGATGTCGATGACCCTCTCCCTGATCAGCGGCTCGAGCTCCGCCAGGTTCTTCGGCGCCACCACCGGCGCGACCGCCTTGCGTTGGCGGGCATGCTCCGGCTCATCCATGGCGATAAAGTTGCGACCCTGAATCTGGCCCTCGATCTGGACAGGGTCCGGCAACGCAATGCCGCCTTTTTCGGAAGAGAACACCATGTTGGCGGTGTCTACCTCTCTGATCAGCTCGTGACTGGTCACGGACCAGAAAGGACCGTTCGTGCTGTCGGCCAGGTAGTGCACGGGCGCGTCGCGGCGCAGCCTGGCAAACCACGGCTGCCAGGTGTCTTCGGCGAACAGCTCTGGTTTGCTGACGTCGATTTCTTCGAGGGGAACGGAATTCACGTCCTCTTCGGCTACTGCATTCATCTTCGTCTCCATTTCAACGTGTGAGTATTATCGCCTATCTGCCGGGATCTCGATTCCGAGCAATCGCGCTGCGTTGCCACCGAGGATCTTCGCCCGTTCCGAATCACTCAGTCGGCCCATCTGGCGCTCTATCGCTTCCGGTGAGTGCGGCCAGGAGCCCTCGGGATGAGGGTAGTCACTTGCCCAGCAGAAGTTGTCGATCAGATCGAACTCCGCGGCAACGGCCAGCCCTGACCGGTCTTCACCAAAGGTGGCATAGCCCTGCCTGCGGAAGTAGTAGCTCGGCAGTTCCGGTAACTTCGGCTTGGCCCACATGTGATGCTTTCGGTACGCCTCGTCCATCGCTTCCAGCGACCAGGACACCCAGCCAATGCCGGACTCCACTACCGCGAAGCGCAGGCTCGGGAAACGCTCGCAGATACCCGACGCGCAGAGCAGCACCAGCGGCTCGATATTGGTCGTGCAGCAATGCGAGACGTAGTTGGCGACGGCACCGCCCGGCCCACGTGCCGTAGTCGGGTTACGACCGGTGCTCACGTGAAAGGTGGCCGGCATGTCCGTATCCTGCAGGGCGGCCCAAATCGGATCGAACTCCGGCAGGTTGTAGTTCCGCTCTCGCGGCGGCTGTGGCCCGAAGACCGGCTTGTTAGGCAGACAAACCCCCTGAAAGCCGAGCTTCGCAACCCGATCGATCTCTTCCACTGCAGCGTCTACGTCCGTGGTGGTGATGAACGCCATGGGCAGCTGCTGATCCCAGTGATCGCCGTACCAGTCGCGCGCCCAGTTGTTCCAGCCTTCGCAGAGCTTCATGGCGAGGGCCGGATCGTCATTGGCCACCTGAGCGGCAAGGAATGCCGCACCGGGGAATATGATCTCCGCGTCGACGCCGTCGCGGGCGTTGTCTTCAACCCGCTTGTCGGGGAAGCGACCGGAAAGGAAACGCTCAAGATCCTCTCCGGCCATCTTCGATCGGTCGAGCAGGTGAGCGGGAACGGATGACTCTTTCTTTTTCTCCGCTTCGCCCGCCATAGACGCTTGTTGAGCCGCAGGCGCTTCCTTCGGCTCCCGCACCCCTTCGGCCCGTTCCCGATCCATCTCTTTGTCGCGTTTGGCGCGCCGTTGACGCAGCTGATCACGCACATCGTCCGCAATGTAACCGGTCATCCAGTCCCTGGGCTCGATGGCATGGCAGTCGGCCGAAATCACGTAGTACTTGTTGGCGTCATCCGGGCGCACCGTCCGTTCCCAGCCCTCGTGTCCGGGTGTTTCTGTACGCCACGCCTGGGCGGCCAGCAGTTCGGCTTCCCGGGTGTTCTCGTTGCTCATGGCTACTCCCCTTCCTTCGAGCAGTATGACAGTTTTTTGTTGCTCACGATCGCTGATCTCCGCCCTCTTGTCCCAGGTCTGCCATCGCTTCCACGAAACTGATACCAGATCCCCAGAGCTCTCGATAACCCGATGAGAATATGTGCGGGAACACCGAGCCATGGGTTTCGTTATCGAATCCTCTGATAGTCACAGTAAGGCTATCAGGGTCGCTGGCCTCAAGGCGTTGGAGAAGAGCGATACCACGCTCGATGTAAGGCTTCAGGTAGGGATCCGCCTCTTCCCCGCCTCCGTAACCGCAGAACACGCTCAATTGCGCTGAAGGGAGATCGGCAAACTGCGCTTCGCGTGCAGCCAGGTTCTTTTCCAGCACGTCCGTGCCGTATGAGCCAACAATGAACTTCGAAAACGGTGTCTGCTTACGGAGCAGCGTGTCTACGGCGAAGTCACCACCAGATGAATGACCTGCCACGCCAATCTCTGCGGTATCGATCCGGTATTTACCCTGCAGGCTTCCGCGGAGTAGTCGATGGTCCGCTGGATGCCGTGCACACCTGGTGGTGCAGTAGAAACACCAACCAGGATCGCCGGGCGCGCTTCACCGATCGAGGACATCAGGGCAACCGTGTCGATGGCGCCACCCATGAACATCCCCCCATCCAGAATGATCAACAGCGGATAGGACTGATCGCTATGCTCGTATCCTGGCGGAGTCCAGGTCCAAACGTCGTAGTCGACCCCATTGCTGTCGGCCGTCATGACCTCATGGGTCAGTGTCTGCAATGACTGCGGTAACCTGATTCCGTTGCTCATGATGCGATATCAATCCGAAGGCTAAACGCCGACATCTTAGTGTATGCAGCGAGTGTGGCACCCCGATCCCCCTGCTCATTGCTGCGTCGGCACAACACGGCATGATAGCCATCGCGGGCAAAGCGGTGCTCCACGACTCCGCCTATTCCAGCGCCTGCGCCAATGACCAGGCACACCGGCTTGCTCATCGAACACCTCTTCTGCCCGGAGTTACCTGGGCCCCCAGAGCATTCCGGAAGTCATTGCAGAAGTCGTGAGGAATAGCGAAGCTGCAATTCAATAGAGCGACTGAAAGCCGCTGACCTCACAATGACCGATCCAGGCGCTCCCGGAGACCTCCGGCTCTGGGGCCAACATATCCTGCTTGCCAGCATCAACGGTCTGGCGTTATTGGCCGTATATACCATGCCTGTACTGCTTGGCGGCATTGCCGAAGCCTACGCGCTCAGCGCGGGTGTCCTTGGACTGATCGCCTCCATGAATTTCACAGGAATGGCCGTTGGCGCGCTTATCAGCACCGCGGTGTCCGGACGGCTGAGCATTCGACAGTGGCTGGTCCTGGGCATGCTTTTGATCACAGCCGGTGAGCTGACAAGTGCCAACGTCGACACCGCCGCATGGTTGAGCTTCACGCGATTCACATCCGGGTGTGGCGCCGGGCTGGTCACGGCTACCGTCGCCATAGCTGTCTCAGAGCTTCGTCATGCGGAGCGGGGCTACAGCGCCCTTCAGTTTGCCGCGGCAGTTGTCGGCGGGATGGGTATTTCCGTGTTCGGCCCACTGATTTCTTCCTGGGGCTTGCAGGGTGTGTTCTACCTGATCACCGGAATCTCCCTGCTGACCCTTGCTGCAATCGCCTTTGTCCAGGGAGGTGAAAGCGGAGAGGTCGCTGAAGAAACTGCAGCAATCACTGACTACCGCGGCATGACTATCGTCATCCTTCTCATTGCCTTCGGGCTGTTCCAGATCGCCGGCGGCGTTATCTGGGCTTTTGCTGAACTGGTCGGTGATGATTGGCAGCTGGCAGCTGATCCGGTGAACACGGCGCTGGTTCTCGCGACCGTGGCTACGCTACTGGGCGCGCTGTCGAGCGCCTCCGCGCAGAACCGATTCGGACAGATGTCCGTGGTGATGGTCGGTCTTGGCGGCGCGGGGCTTTTCCTGATCGCCGGCTCAGCGATCACCCCTACCCAGTTCCTTTTTGTCACGATGATGTGCGGTTTTTCATTCACCTACGCCATCACCGTGCCTGCCTTGCAGGTGCTGATCGCTGCGGCCGGTTCGCTGCGCATCATCTCCATCTCCATACTGCTGTTCTGGGTCGGCTACGCGCTCGGTCCCGCCATCGGCGGTGATGCCATCAGTCGTACGGGAACCTACAACGCTGCCATCTGGACGACGCTTGCCGTCACCGTGCTCTGCCTGATCTTGATGCTGGCCGTTCAGGCTGGCCGGCGTGAACATGTCACGACGGCCGGATGATGCACATGAGGCAATCCGGTGGTGGCTTGCCGGGAGGCCTACAAGCTGGCCTGGGATCAGGCTTCGAGCCCGCCTGATTCCGGCGCCGGTCGGGCCCGCTGGTTGTAGAGCAGCGCACGCAGCTTGGCGATTTCCTCCTTGCTGAGCTTTGAGTAGTCGTTCTGCATGTCTGCACCAACGGCCATGCCGCGCTGCACCGCCGGACGCTCACCGAGCTCTTCGAACCAGCGTTTGAAGTACTTGAACTCGTTAATGTCCTGACCCTGCCCTTCCCAGTTCACCGTCCAGGGATAGCAGATCATGTCGGCGATGGTGTACTCATCGCCACAGAGGTAGCGCTGGTTGTACAGCTGATTGTTGAGCACGCCGTAGAACCGGTTTACCTCGTCGGTGAATCGCTTGATGGCATAGCTCTGATCACCCGCTTCCTCTCCCGCCCGGCGAAAGTGGCCGCACTCGCCGGTCTTTGGCCCCTGGTTTGCCATCTGCCACATCACCCACTGGATCACGTCGTACTTGCCTCGCGGATCCGATGGCATGAACTGGCCGGTTTTCTCAGCCAGGTAGAGCATGATGGCACCTGACTCGAATATGGAGATCGGCTCACCGCCATCCTCCGGATCGTGGTCGACCAGGGCGGGCATCCGGTTGTTCGGGTTGATCTTCAGGAACTCATCGGTGAACTGATCACCCCGACCGATATTGCACTCCACCACGTTGTACTCGAGCCCACACTCCTCGAGCTGGATGGTGACCTTCTTGCCGTTCGGCGTGGGCCAGTAGTGTAGATCCAACATATCGCTCTCCTCTCACTTGAAACGTCTAAAACCAAACATCAGTTCGGCAGATCAACTTCCTCGCTATCGTCCGCTCGCGCACGGGTGAATGCGGGGGCAGGCTCAGCCGAGCGGCGTTGCTCGAGCCAGAACACGCCGTCGAAGGGATAACTGTTACCTCGGGTGCCGATGAAGTCCACATCGCCGTCGGCATCCATATCTCGCGCCACGAAGGCATCGAACATACCGCGATAGCGGCGGGAGATGTCATGCCGAATCCAGGCATTCTCGGCATTACCCGGGTTTTCGAACCAGGACAGGCGCCCGAGCGACGTGGTCAGGGGCGGATTGCCGTCCCGGTCTCGCGGGCCGCGACTGTAGCCACCGGTCATCAGATCCTGGTCGCCATCGCCGTCGATGTCCGCAAGGCGAAGACCGGTGGAGGAATCGGGATAGATGCTGCCGATCTCATGAATCTGCCAGAACTCAGCCGATTCCGCGGGCTGTTCGAGCCAGGCAACACCAGCCTTCGTACGCACGACGATGTCCGGCCGGCCGTCCCCGTTGAAGTCGGTGAAATCCATGTTGAAACCACCGATGCCCGTAACCTCGCCGTCGGTCGGCGGCACCTCAATCCTGTGTGCCACGAACTGGATCGACCCGTCACTGACATTTTCGAACCAGAAGATGCGCCGTTCGGCCATGGAGGCTCCCACGATGTCCAGGTCCCCATCCCTGTCCAGATCAACCAGCGGGGCGTTGATCGGCCAGGCGACGCGAGTCAGCACATGTTCTTTCCAGCTGTCATCATCGAGCGGATCACCCGTGATCTCGAACCAGCTGATGGGATTGGGTCTGAGTGCGTCTTCTCCCGTCGGGTTCTGCGCGCCTTTGTTCACCCCAACTACTTCCGCCTGCCCGTCACCATTGAGATCACCCGCGAACACCCTGATGAAAGAGCCACGATCGAGAGTGCTGGCGGGCTTCAGGCGCTTCCACACCTGTGTCCTGTCGCCGGGATTTTCGAGATAGATCAGATGGGCCAGCTCACAGGCAGCGAGCACGTCGATGAATCCGTCCCCATTGAGATCGACCAATGCCACATCTTCAGCCCCTCCTGCATCTGCTCCTTCCGCCAAAGTCTCCAACGACCACACGGTCGGGTCAGCACTGCCCCAGGCGATGCGGATATGGCCGCGGGCCACACCGTCGTACTGCTCTTCGAAATCCGTACCGCCAGGGACCACGTCCGATTCATGCACAGATACGATGTCGAGATAGCCATCGTTGTCCAGATCAGCCATCGCCAGCCCATCACCACCGGACACATCAACCCCGCCGATAACGGGATCATCAATGATGTGCTCCCGCCAGGAGATGAACTTCCCATCCTCGGCAACGGCTTGCGTTGGCTGGTTGCCGACACCGGGTTGTTCCGACGCCGAGGTAGCCGTCACGGCACTGACACAAACAAGCAAACAGAAGACGCGCAACGTCATCCCGCAAACACTCATATCGGCAAACCCCCAGGTATTCCAACCCGCCATGCGTAAAGTCCCCGATATGGTAATCGGCGTCCCGGCCATATGCTCGTCCCATGGAAGCAGCCCAGTTCTTCATCGAGTTGGCAGGGATTCTGATTGCCGCCCGTCTGGCGGGTGAGCTGGCGAACCGCTTCGGGGCTCCTTCTGTCATCGGCGAGCTGACCGCTGGCATCATTCTCGGACCCAGCCTGCTGGGTTGGGTAGAGCCCACGGAGATCATTCGGCTGCTTGCCGAGATCGGCATCATTCTGCTGCTGTTCGAGGTGGGCCTGGAGACAGATATCAGTCGGCTGGCTCGTTCCGGCAGCCGATCGGTGGTGGTGGCCCTCGGTGGGTTTATCGTGCCGTTCATCCTCGGCTATTCAGCAAGCCGCTATCTGTTCGGCCACGACACGCTGTTGGCCCTCTTTATCGGCGGCACCCTGACTGCAACCAGCATCGGGGTAACCGTGCGCATTCTCCGGGATGTGGGACGCCAGAACAGCCGGGAAGGTCAGATCGTGCTCGGCGCCGCCGTCATTGATGATCTCCTCGGCGTGCTGCTGCTCGCAGTCCTCTATGAGTTCTCCCGAACCGGTGAGGTCAGTTTGGCCGGTCTTGGTGAGCTGGCGATCTTCATCGGCATCTTCTTCGTGATCGCACCTGTTACGGCGAAGATGATTTCCTACCTGCTTAGCCACTACCAGCGCACTACTGAGCTTCCGGGCTTGGTCACCACCTCGATTATCTCCCTGGTGCTCGTATTCGCCTGGCTGGCACACGCCATCGGCGCACCGGAGCTCATCGGCGGTTTCGCCGCCGGTCTGGCGCTCTCCAGGCGCTTTTTCCTGCCGTTCGGCATCGCCCTGGCAGGTAACCCCAGGTTTGCCGACGAGGTGGAACGGGACATGAAGCCCATAGTGCAGCTCTTCACCCCGATCTTCTTCGTCACGGTCGGGTTGTCCCTCGATCTGGGTGCCATCGAGTGGACCTCCACGTTCATCTGGTTGTTTTCCCTGTCGGTCGGTTTCGTCGCCATCACCGGGAAGATCGCCGGTGGCTACCTGCTGTTCCGGGAACACTGGCTGATGAGAAGCGCGGTGGGGATGGCCATGGTGCCGCGCGGTGAGGTCGGGCTCATCTTTGCCGAGCTGGGCCGCTCGGCCGGTATCTTCGACGACGCTACCTATGCCGGGGTGGTCCTGGTCGTTGCCTACACCACCCTGTTCTCACCCTTCTGGATCAAGCTGTTCTACCGCTTGTACGGGCATCGGCCGGAACTGGAAGTGACGGCTCAAGAAAATCAGAAATCCGGCACCGACCCGCCATTACCCTGAGCCAGCGGGCTCAGCCTCTCTGCGCCAATCCCTCGAGCCACCTGAGTATCTCGCGGCTCACCGGTGCGCGATTGGTCACCTGACAATGCTCAGCGGCGTTCTCATGCTCCGTAAACACCCGAACGGTCACCGAACGTGCGTTCTTCAAGGCCGCTGCTTGATCCCAGATCTGAGTACTCGGCACCAGGTGATCCTTTGAACCGGCCAGAATCAGCGTGTCCTGCAGGATATTCTCGCTCACATCTTTGAGATGCAGCTTGCACGCCCAGGAAAAGAAGTCGAACGGGGTTTCCCCGCCGCAGGTGTGGATGCCATGGGTGATGGACCAACGGGCGGTGGCGTTGTCGGCCATGCCCGCGGTCAGGAGCTCATTGACCAGATCCTTCTCACCCGCATCGACCAGCCCCATCAGTCCGGTGAAAGCCTCGTCACCCATGCGTGGCCGGAAGCAGTCAATGAACTCATACATGGCACCCCAGGCAATCAGACGCTTCACCCTGGGCTCGAAAGCCGCAGCTCTGGGCGCCAGGTAACCACCAAGTGACAGACCCAGCAGCGTGCAGGCATCGAGCTGCAGATGATCGAGAACCGCGGACACCGCTTTTTCCCACTCGTGGTCCATTGGCATGTGGGAGCGACGAAGAGCGGCGCCCTGCCCCGGGCCCTCATAGAGCACCACCCGGTAACCGGCGCTGGAGAAATCGAACATGCCTTCGTACATCTCCTCGATCAGACCATCGAAGCCGCTGCAGGCAACGATCACATCCCTCTCTTCCCCTTCTGCGGGAATATCGATCAGGGAGAGCGCCTGATCCCCGTACGGGGCAGCATCGCGCCGACTCGCCAGTTCGGGGTGGGTCCTGGCAAAGAGGTCCATGAACCGGTCATAGGCTTCGATCTTCCGCGGATGATCCGGGGGCATGAAGAATTCGGCACCGCGGAAGTAGCACCCGGCCTCCCGCAGGCGGCCATTCGACTCGGCATCTTCAGCTGCGGCGAGCGCCGCGTCGATCCACTCATCGATGTTGGAGATCTCTGCGGCAAACGTTCGCAGCTCCTCCGGGGCAATGTCTGCCACCATGCGGTTCGACATGAAATTCAGAGTAAGGTCCGAGTGATATGACTGAAAGCCTACCGTGCTCATATTTCCCTCCTGGTCCGAGTGATCAGCATGGTGGCATACACAACACTGTTCTCTCCATTCTGGATCAAACTGTTCTATCGCCTGTTCGATCACCGACCTGAGTTGGCGGACGTCGCGGAGGAAGCACGCGACGAAGGATCGGCTCGGGATTCGCCGGGATGAGGTATGGTTCGAATATGGCCCTTTACGACAATCTGTTCGAGCCGCTGCAGATCGGCAACGTCGAGATCAAGAACCGGATCGTCCGCTCGCCACACGGCACCGGTCTAGCCGGTGAAGCGCTTATTCGCTACCACGAAGCCAGAGCGAAAGGCGGCGTTGGGATGTCCACCATTCAGGCAACCGGCGTTCATCGCAGCGCGCCTATGGGTATCCCGCTGTTCTCGGACGACTGCAGACCTTTTCTCACGGAAATCGCCGATCGGATTCGCCCGCACGGCATGAAGCTCTTCATCCAGCTGTATCACCCTGGCGCCGGCATGCAAGGCATGCCTGAAAACTGGTCAGCCAGCGCCGTGCCGAACCCAATGGCTGGTGTCATGCCGCTGGAGATGACGAAGGCGATGATCGACGACGTGGTCGCGAGCTTCGCTGCAGCAGCGGCCAGAGCACGCGACTGCGGTCTGGACGGCGTCGACATCCACGCCTCCAGCGGCTACCTGATCCATGAGTTTCTGTCCCCGGCGCTGAACAAGCGCACGGACGAGTATGGCGGCAGTCTCGAGAACCGGATGCGATTCCTGTTCGAGGCCATCGAGGCGGTGCGCGGCGAAGTGGGAGGCAGCATCGCCGTTGGCGTTAGACTCCCGAATGAGGATTATGTCCCCGGTGGGCTGACAGCAGATCTGAACGCCGAGATCGCTCAGGCAGTGGATCCGGTCACCGACTACATTTCCCTGCACATGGGAGCTTACTGGCGCTTCCACAAGCTGATCGCCCCCACGGACGACCCGTTGGGTACAGAGATGCAGGCAAACAACGTGATCAGGCCTTTCATCAGTAAACCGACGATGGTGACCGGACGTATCATGACTCTCGACCATGCCAGCGCGCTGGTGGCGAGCGGGGAAGCCGATATGGTGTCCATGGTGCGGGCGTTGATTGCCGATCCAAATCTGGTGAACAAGGCCCGCAATCTGGAAGAGAACCGAATTCGACCCTGTATCGGCACCAACATGGGCTGCGTGGGCCAGCTGATGTCCGGCGGCCGCCTGGGGTGCGTGGTCAACTCCGCAGCAGGCCGGGAACAGGTGTTGAGCTTTGAGCCCGAAGATCAGGTGAGCCAGCCGAAGAATATCCTGGTGGTCGGCGGCGGCCCGGCGGGCCTCGAGTTTGCTCGAGCTGCGGCGCTCAGGGGCCACAACATCGAGCTGCACGAAGCCATGAAGACGCTGGGCGGTCAGGTCGCCATGGCACGAACGGCCCCGTATCGGGGCGACGTTGGCATGATCGTGGACTGGCTGGCAGAGGAGATCGAAGCGCTGGGCGTGGACGTGCATCTGAATTCCTACGTCGATGAGGAGATGGTGGCAGAGATCGCACCGGATGAAGTGGTGCTCGCCACCGGCACGGCACCGCGTACAGATGGCCTGCAACAATCAACCCCGGCCGATGCCGTTCCCGGCTACAACCTGCCGCACGTCTACTCCTCCTGGGACGTTCTCGGTTTCGGCGACATCACCCAGCTTGAAGGTCCAGCGCTCGTTTATGACGACACGGGGACTTTCGAGGCCATTTCCGTTGCAGACGTTCTGCTCGAAGCGGGCCTGTCAGTAACCATGGTTTCCCGGCACGACTCGATTGGTGCGCGGCTGAACTACCCGCCGGTGACAGCGGGTGCGGCTAGGGAAAGGCTTTACTCCGGTGATTTCGATTTCATCGGCGCCCATCACCTGCTGCGTATCGGGGAAGGCGCCGTTGAGATCGGGGTGCTGTTCGCTGATCGGTCGCGCCGCATCCCAGCGAAGATTGTCGTATTCGTTGGCTGCAACGAGCCGAACCGATCGCTGTGGCAGTCGCTGCAGGGTAACGGCCCGCCATCACATATGGTCGGTGATGTGCGCGGTCATAACAGCATCCTCAACGCGATTCACGCCGGAAACGCACTGGGACGGAAGATCTGAGTCCTACACCGCGCTCCCGGACCCGCGAGTTCGATTCCTGAGTCGATCCGGAATCTGCTTAATGTCTCGCGCCACGCTGTACAAAGCCGGAATCAGGAACAGGGTGACTATCGTAGTGCTCGCCAGACCCCAGCCAATCGCCAGAGACAGGATGGAAACGATCGGATCATAACCGCCGATGCCGTATGCCGTTGGCAGCACCCCGCCCAGGGTGGTCAGCGTGGTGACCAGGATAGGGCGCAGACGCTCCACCACCGCATCGATCACCTGCTCGGTGGCGTCCTCATGAGGTGACGAGCGCTCGCCCACCCGCCGGTGGATCGAATCCACCATGACGATAGACGCGTTCACCACCACGCCCGCCAGACCCACCGCCCCCATCATGGCGAACATGGACAGCGGCTTGCCGTGCAGGAAGAACACCAGAAACACGCTGGCAATAGCGAACGGGACGACGAGCAGGACAAACAGAGCTTCGAGGAAGGAGCCCAGCATCAACCAGATCACGATCCCGATGCCAAGCACCGCAAGGGCAGCGGCAACGCCGATAGACCCGGTGGTTTCGGCGGTGTCTTCCGCCTCGCCGCCGCTGTAGACAAACAACCCTTCCACGCCATCGAAGCGGGGGTACAGCTCCCGTTCCAACTGCGCGGCAAACGACAGGGCGGTCAGACCACTGGAGGCCGTAAAGCTGGCGCGCACGGTCGCTGACCGGAAGCCGTCCCGGTGATAGATCCGGGTCACCGCGGGCACCTCGATCGGCTCCACCACGTCACGCAGTTGCACCAGCTCCCCGGTTGCAGCGCGCACGGGCGTTTCCAGAAGCGCGTCCAGATTCATGCGT
This sequence comes from Candidatus Azotimanducaceae bacterium, assembly GCA_965215995.1. Lineage (GTDB taxonomy): Bacteria > Pseudomonadota > Gammaproteobacteria > Pseudomonadales > Azotimanducaceae > SZUA-309. The sequence goes on from OZ244128.1 coordinate 272,182, forward strand.
GCGGCCGGATCGAACTGCACGCGCAACTCGGTGGTGTCATGCAGATCCCGGTGTTCCGTGGCTTCGATGCCGAAAAAAGCCGCAGCCAGGGTGATGCCCACCGTCTGCGCATCGAGCCCGCGCAGGGCGAGCTTCTCGTAGTTCAGGTTCAAATCGAGCTGAGGTGTGCCCGGTCGCTCATCAACCTCTACTTCAACCACACCAGGTATCGAGTTCAGATAACTCTCCACTTCGAAAGCCGCTGCGCGCCGAACACCATCATCATTCGACAAAACATGCACGGTCACCGGAGAGTCTGTGGGCGGACCGAAATACTCGGACATGTAGACCAAACGCACCCCGTCGGGAACGACCAGACGTCGCGGCAGGATCTCCATCCACTCGGCATTGGTGTGCTCCCGGGACAAGCGCCTGAACTGCAGGACGATGACCGCTTCGTTGTCTGCTTCACCAAACTGCTTGTCCAGAGAGTCGGTGTTCTGGTGGCCAATCCGGGCGGTAATCAGCTCCAGATCAGCTTCAGCAATTGCCATCAGCTGTCTTTCCAGCTCGGAACTGATCGCCGCCGTCTGCTCCAATGAGGTGCCTTGCGGCGTTGTGATTTTGATCATCACCTTATCGGCATCATCTTGCGGAAAGAGCACGAATGGCACCTGAGGCCGGATGAACACCATGATGGCGAGAAAGGCGCTGAGGGCCAGCAGCACCGTCCAGGCGCGGTGTCGCATGGTCCAGGACAGCGCGCGCCGATACGCCGCTTCCAGAGCAATCATGAAGGGACGCTTCTCGAGCACCGTGTCCCGCACCGTGGATAGGTGTGCCGGCAGGACGAAGAACGATTCGAGCAGAGAAAACGTCAGCACGATGATCACGACCGCCGGAATCTGCCAGACGATATTGCCCGGAAGACCGCCAATGAAGAGCAACGGCGTGAACGCCAGAACCGTGGTCAACGCGGCAGCGCAAACCGGCCGCACCATCTCGGCGGTACCTTCGATGGCGGCATCGACCGGGGACAGCCCCTGCGCCTGTTTGAAGACAATGCGTTCAGAAACCACCACCGCATCATCGACGACCATCCCGAGGACGATGACAAAGCCGGTGAGCGCCATCATGTTCAAGGTCATGCCGAGCTGGCCGAACAGGGCCATGCTGCCCAAAAAAACCACAGGAATGCCAACCAGGATCCACACCGCAGGACGCCACCGGACGAAAAGAAACAGGACAACGGACACAAGCAGCGCACCGATCAGTCCGTTGGTGGCCATCAGTTGCAAGCGGTTCTGGATGATGAAGGACTGATCACCGATCAGCATGGGCCTCACACCATCCGGTAAGGTCACCCGCTCCATCGCTGCCCGCACCGAGTTGGCGGCATCGATGATGTCTGCCGTTTCCCGCTTCTGAACGGTGAGAAGAACTCCGGGCTGACCACCCGCATGCACTAGCAGTCCCGTGTCTTCCCTGCCGCTTTCTATCCGTGCAATGTCTCTGACCCGAAGCGCGCCGCCGCCCGGATGAAAGCGGAGGACGGTATCAGCAACGTCCGTCGGCTCGTCAAAGCGACTCCACATGACGACCTGGCGTCGATCTGCGGCACTTTCAAGCATGCCGCCGGTACTGGACACATTCCGACGGCTGATCGCATTGAGGACGTCGATCAGGGTGACCCGGTGCTCACGAGCGAGGACCGGGTCCACGAGCACCCGCACCTCAGGATCCGGCATACCGACCTTGGTGACGCTGGCGATGAGCGGCAAACGCTCCAGGCGTCTTTCCAGATCATCTGCTGCTCGGGCGAGTCCCTCCGGAGGGCCGGTGAGCGCCACTTCAATCACCGTGGAGCGCGCCGGATTGAACTGCTTGAGCACCGGCTCGTCTTCCATGTCCGAGGGAAAATCGGTGATGTCGTTGATCGCCGCACGCACGTCCTGCTCCGCGGCTTCGATCTGGGCGTGGTTGTAATCCTGAAGCAGCTCTACGGTGGTGAACGACGTGTTGTCCGAGATCACCGTGGTGAACTCCTGGATGCCTTCTACTTCTTCCAGGGCTTCCTCAATGGGTATGGTGACCTTGGTCTCCATGTCCCGCGCAGACGCACCGGGCAGATTCGCGGTGATCCAAAGGATCGGGGTATCCACGCTGGGGATGAATTCTCGCTGCAGACTGGTCGCAGATACGTAGCCAAGCACCACCATCGCCACTGCCGTCACGTTCACCAGCAGATGGCGCTCGACGAAGTAGCGCAGCAACCTCTCCACGGTCAGTTCTCGCGAACGATGACGCGGGCGCCATCGTGCAGCGCAAACTGACCCTCAAACACGACCAGATCACCGGCGGACAGGCCGTCAACGATCTCAATCAGCCGGCCGCTGCCACGACCGGTCTGCACCTTACGCTGGCTGGCGATGTCACCCGATACAGTGAACACATGCATCTGCCCATCACGGCGGAATACCGCAACGCTGGGCACGACCAGACTCCGTTCCGGCGCCGAGTAAGGGAGATGCACGGCAGCGAGCATACCTTCGCGGAGCACGTCGTCCGGATTCTCTACCCAGATCTCCACCGGATAGGTGCCGGATGCTGCATCGCTGATGCGCCCCACAGAGTGGACGGTGCCATCGAATGCTGCTGAGCCAATGGCCTCCAATGCCACCTGGGCAGTTTCGGTGCTGGCGAGCTGGGCGGCCTCACGGGCGGTCACACCCGCCCGCACTCGAGCCCGGGAAAAGTCGACCATAGTTGCCACCGGGCTCCCGGCGTTCAGGAAGTCTCCGGTCTGCACATGCACGATCTCTGCGGTGCCCGCAAATGGGGCGCGAATGACGCTGTCCTCTAGCGCTCGTTCCGCCGCGGCCAACGCCGCCTCGGCCTGCTGCAATCCGGACGCCGCTCGCTCGACGGCGAAACGCAATCCATCCAGCTCGGTATCGCTGATGAACTGCTGCTCACGCAGATCTTCGCCCCGCTTGAGCTCACTCCTGGCTTCCGCCAGATTGACTGCCTGGGTCTTCCGGCGCGCGAGTGCTTCGGTATGACTGATGCGAACCCGCTCATCGTCGAGCCTCACCAGGGGTTCACCTGCCGCAACCCGGTCGCCCGGTTCCACCAGCCGCTCCAGCACCCGACCACCGACCTCAGCAGCCACGACCGCTTTCCGGAACGGCTCAATAACCCCGGAAACCGTGGCCTGCTGGCCGATTTCCATCTCTCCCGCGGCCACCACGCGCACACGGACCGAGGTGTTGAGTATCTGACTATCGCCGGCTTGCGAGTCGGCATCCTGCTCCTCGGGGCCTGCGCAGGACGTTCCGAACAAGCAGAAGGCCAGCACGAGTAGAAAAGGCTTCATGGACGTTGAGCTGTACGAGTTGCCCCTAGTATACTGCACTTTTATTCAGGTGAATAAACCTGCCTGAGAGACAGCTCACAGACCAGCCAAAATGAGCGATTCGACCTCAGACGACAGCAGAGCCCGGATTGCCCAAGCCGCGCTCGCCACTTTTGCCGAATATGGTTTCGAGGCCGCGAGCACCCGGGAAATCGCCCGCCGCGCAGGCGTCAATCAGGGCCTGATCACCTACTACTTCAAGAGCAAGGAAGCGCTCTGGCGGGAGGTGGCGAACACGGTTTTTGGCGAGTTCGCAGAGATATTGGGCAACACTCAGGCGGCGGCAAAGACCATGCCTCCCCGGGAGGCAAGTCGCCTGCTGATTCGGGAGTTTGCGCTGTTCCTCGGCAGACGACCGAATCTGGTGAGATTCATGATCGGCGATGGCAAGCGACCGGCGGAAAGGGTGGACTGGCTGGTTGATACACATCTGAAGGGGTTTTACCAGGGAGTGCCGCTCTTCTCCGAGGAACCGGAGCGCCGGGCACACCAGTTCTACGCCCTGGTCGGCGCCGCTGCATTGATGTTCGCCATACCGGACGAGTGTGTTCGGCTCACCGGTATCGATCCGAATACCGAGCACAGCATCGAGCTGCACGCCGATCTGCTGACGGAGCTTTTCGCGGGTTGATCACGTCGCCTCTCAGCGTAGTGATGCGCCCAGCAACTCCCGCGCTATCACATGCCGCTGAACTTCATTCGGACCTTCGCCGATCCGGCGGATGCGCATCTCCCGATACCAGCGTTCAAAGGGCAGGTCCTTAGCAACGCCCAGACCCCCGAACATCTGCATGCAGCGATCGACGACGCGACCGCTGGCTTCTGTCGCGACCAGCTTCGCCATGGCCGCTTCCTTCCGGAAAGGCTCACCTTGTTGAGCCTTGTGCGCCGCCTCCAAGGTGATCCAGGTGGATTGCCTGATGTCGATCTCGTTATCCACCAGCATCCATTGTATGGACTGCCGGGTGGACAGCGGCGCGCCAAAAGTTTCCCGCTGCGGCACGTATTCCAGCGCCATTTCGTGCGCCTTAATGGCCACACCGATACAACCCGCCGCATAGGGAATACGCTGGCGGGTAAGACGGTCGTTCGCTATGGCAAAGCCGCGGTTCACCTCGCCGAGAATGTTACTGGCCGGCACCCGCATGTCTTCGAACTGCAACTCGGTGGCATAGTGGGCGGAGCGCAGGGTGTGGACGATGCGCCGCACATGGAAGCCGGGCGTATCCGTATCGACGATGAAGCAGGTGACGCCATTGCGGCCTTTGTCTGAGTCCGTGCGGGCAAAGACGAGGCCGTAGTCCGCACGATCAGCGCCGCTGATCCAGAGCTTGCCACCGTTGATGATCCAGTCATCCCCGTCCTGCACCGCCTTGGTCTGAATGGCCCGGGCCGGATCCGAGCCACCACTGGGTTCAGAGAGCCCGAAAAAGCCCCGTTTCTCACCACGCAGGGTTGGATACAGGTAACGCTCCTTCTGATCGTCCGTAGCTTCAAAGAGCTGGGCGAGCCCTGCCCCGCCAAAGGTGCCGTAACAGGGTGCGTATAGACCTGCCCGGTGTTGTGCCATCTCGATGGCAAGCAGTGTTCGGGTGACCAGATCCACATCGGGACCCCCATACTCAGGCGGAATACCAAGCCCGTACAAACCCATGCCGCGGGTCAGCCCCACCAACCGATCGTGGTCTTCCGGATTCAGCTCTTCCGCATCCGGGTCCAGATTCAGCTCCAGCGGCAGGACCTCTTCGCGAACGAATCGGCGCACCATGCCGACGATCATCTCCTGCTCTTCGGTCAGATTCAGATCCATTGGTTCACCCCCACTCCACTAGTTCTCCCCCACTTCGCTCAGGCAGGACTCAGCCGGCCCAGCCGAACGGGTAAATGTTCAAGCGCCAGGTTGCCTCTCGGCAGCTCCCCGTGATCGGCCTGATGGACCGAGAGCAGCTCACGAAACCGACTTTGATAGGCGGTGGTGACTTCCCAGCGAACCTGGATCGCTTCCGGAATCTGCGCTGCCAGATCCCGCACTTCTCCACCCAGCCCGTATTGAGCGCGACCACCGGCGAAGCCGATGTAGATGACATCGCCCGACGCATCGGCTAGCTGAAACACGCCCATATTGCCGCGCAGTCTACGGTAGGCCTCATCCAGCGGCTGCCAGGGCTTATCGAGCCTAATCGCCATCGCTTGGTCCCCCTAGTCTTCCACCTTGTAGGCATCCCGCCACTCCGGGCCGTCCGGATCGTTTTCGACATGCGGCGCGTGATCCAGCACCAGGCAGGCACGGCGCTCCCGGTCGTAGGGCGGCCAATCCGGAAGCTCACCACCATTGGGGTTTCCCGTGCGGGCAAACCGAGCCAGCGTGCTCGACCACAGCCCGGCAACGCGCTGATTGTCCGCGCTCTCCGTATCGTGGAAGCTGATCCCGTCGGAATTTAGCTGATTGAAGATAAAAGGTATGTCGCTGCCGTGGGTAATCCCCAACGGATTCTCCGTCGGCACGTTGAAGTTGTAGACCCAGCCCCCGGCGCCCGACTCGGTGGCACCCTGACCACAACGAAGCACCGCCGAGCGAAACAGGTCTGTCCACGTGCGCTCGACCAGCGCCGTGCTCTCCGCACCCGCCATGATCGCGTTGCGCCGCTCCAGGTAGTGCGCGGCATCGCCGTTGCCCGCAGGAATCGCCAGCATCATGGCCGTCATCTCAGCCTGTTCCGGGGCCATGATCGGCGTGAACAGCGTTCCCTCATCTCGACAGGAGCCAATGACGAGCGGTACCGCATCACCTCGGGCACGCACACCGGGCGTGCTGGCCTGGGTGACCACCGTACCGTCCACCGACGCGGCAACCATGAACACGCCGTTCACCTGTAGATCCCGCAGTGCTTCTCCGGAAAGGTCCATCAGGTGCTCGAGCAGGTCATCTTCCGTGATGGAAAAGTGCGCAGAAAGCAGAGCGACGTTGTCTACCGGCGGCGCCAGAACCTCTCCCGGCGACAAAGCAGCCGCCCGATGGAACAAACCCTCCGCCGCGGGCGAGCACAACTGACAGAGCACGGACCCACCCCCGGCGCTTTCGCCGAAGATCGTCACGCAGCCGGGATCACCGCCATAGTCAGAGATGTTCTCCTGTACCCAGCGCAAGGCAGCCTGTTGATCCTGGAAGCCGAGGTTTGCTGAACCCGTGTACTGGGCGCCGTACCGGCTCAGATCGAAGTAGCCGAAAATACCCAGGCGATAGTTGATGCACACGACCACCACGTCGTTCTCCGCCGCCAGCCGGCTGCCATCGTATTCGTTGGCTGAGCCCTGCATGTAAGCGCCGCCGTGGATCCAGACCATGACCGGCCGCTTCCCTGCATGGCTCGGTGTGTAGATGTTGAGGTAGAGGCAGTCTTCGCTCTCCTCCCCGAACAGCTCGAAACCCGACAGGACCTCGGGATATGGCGTCTGCAGGCAGCGGTTCTGGTGCGTGGTGGCATCGAGGGCCGACCAGCCGTCCATGGGCTGTTGTGGTTGCCAGCGCAACTCACCGACGGGCGGCCTGGCAAAGGGAATCCCGAGGAAGGTCTCCAAGCCATCGCTCTCAATCCCGGTAACCGGCCCCAGTTTCGTTTCGATCTGCACGGCTTCCCCTTCCCGTTTGTGCTCATCGCAGAAGCACTAAATACTACGGCATCTGACAACACGTAACATGGCCACTTAGAACGGAGCAAGGAGAGCCGCCATGGAACTACGCCGATTGCCTGCTGAGGCGCCAGTGGAAGACCTTCTCGCCGTGATAAAGGAAGACGGCGGTCTGATTGTGGAGGGCCTGTTTGCCCGCGACACGATCAAGCAGCTACTCGATGACGTGCTGGCCGCCGCGGAGAAAGTAGAGCCGGGGGATGCCAATCAGGGCCTGGGCGAAGAAGGGAAGTTCTTCACCGGCGCCAACACCATCCGTTTCTCCAGCGTCGGAAAGCTCTCTTCCGCGTACTTCGACCTGCTCGACAATCCGGTATACGAGGCGCTTGCCGATGCAATCCTGCTGCCCAGCTGCGGTTCCTATTGGGTGAATACCGCCCAGGTGATGCTGATCGGACCGAATTCTGATGCCCAGATGCTGCACAGGGATTGCGGCAACTGGGAATATGTCTCCGCCACCAACTGGCCGAACAGCCCTGAGGTCACCTTGAGCGCCATGATCGCTCTGGACGAGATTACCGAAGAGCTCGGCGCAACTCGTGTCATTCCCGGTAGTCACAAATGGCCGGATTGGGAGGACAACGGCAGTCCCGAGATGACCGTGCCTGCCGAGATGAGTCCAGGTGACGCCCTGGTGTACACAGGCAAAGTCGTGCACGGTGGCGGTGCAAATCGGACCAGTGACAAGTGGCGGAACGCCATGCACCTGAGTTTCGTCGTTGGCTGGCTGACGCCGGAAGAATCCTCGCCTATCGACTATACGGACGAAGATCTACGCGGGTGTTCGCCTCGGGTGCAACGCCTGTTGGGCCATCGCTCCTACGATCCCCGACCGCACCGCGGCGGCGGTCTATGGCTGCGTGACGTAAAGAAGATCGAGGAAACGCTCGAGCAGTAAGCAGCCAGACCTCTCGCCAACCAATCAACTGAACCCGGGAACCCATCACCATGACCACTTCCGAGCGCCGCGGCCCACTGGAAGATCTGACCGTCATCGACTGCACCCGCGCCCTCGCCGGGCCCTACGGCGCCGGCCTCCTGGCTGACCTGGGTGCCAGGGTGATCAAGGTAGAGTCCCCGGCGGGCGACGGTTACCGCAATATTCCACCCTTCCTGCCGGACCACGCCGCTCCTCACGAGGACCGTGACGCAGGCACAGACTACGGCGCGCCTTTCGCATCGGTGAACCGCAACAAGCGAAGCGTCTGCCTGGATTTCAAGGAGGAGGCGCACAAGGACGTTTTCCTGAAGCTCTGCGATCAGGCGGACGCCATCGTCGAGAACATGCGCGCCGGCGTGATGGATCGTCTGGGTCTGGGCTACGAGGTGATCGCAAAGCGCAATCCCAGGATCGTCTATGCCTGCGTGCGTGGCTTCGGCGATCCGCGAACCGGGGAGAGTCCCTATGCGCACTGGCCGAGCCTGGATGCCGCGGCACAGAGCTTCGGCGGCCTGGTGCACGCCAACGACGGCCTGGTCACCCCCGCAATTGCCGACATCTTTCCCGGCACGTTGATGGCACTCGGGGTCGTCTCCGCCATTCACCACGCTCAAAGCAGTGGCAGCGGTCAGTTTCTCGATGTGTCCATGTACGACGCGATGATGGCATTTCAGAAAAGCGCCGTTGCCCAGTACGCATTCACCGGCAAAGCCAATCCCGCCGGCCTGCAGCGTGCCATGACCCTCTACCCCTTCGACCTGTTTCCAACGAAGGATGGACGCATTGCCCTTGCCGTCGCCCAGCCACGCCATTGGGATCTGCTCTGCGCGGCAATGGAGCGCGCGGATCTGATGGTCGATGAGCGCTCAGTGAGCAATGCAGCACGACTGAAGAACGTCGACTGGGTAGAGGCGCAGATCTGCGCCTGGACAACCCAGCTGACTCGCGCAGAAATCATGGCCAAACTGGACGGCAGTATTCCCGTCGGTCCGGTGCAGGACATGTCGGACATCTTCGAGGACGCGCACGTCCAGGCCCGTCAGATGCTCGAAACCTGCGAGCCCGGCGGCGACAACCCGGAGATCTCCCTGACGGCGAATCCCATCAAGTTCACCGAAACACCAACCGGTCTGTACCAGACGCCACCGAATCTGGGTGAGCACAACGCCCAGGTGCTTGCGGAGTTCGGGATCGTGATGCCTGAGACGGGCAACGGGGACTGAGAGCAGATCGCTGCCGCACCATCTTCCGCGGAAGATGCAGCCATTGAAGTATCAGCCGCAGGTTGCATAGCATGCCTGCATGCACCTGCGTTTCGGCAATTTCACTCTGAATACGGATTCACTGGAACTGGAGGGTCCGGACGGTCTCATTCCTGCTGAACCACAGGTGTTTAGGTTATTGCTCTATCTTATTGAAAACAAACAAAAAGTGGTGAGCAAAGACGAGCTATTCAGCGCCCTCTGGGCGGGTCGGGTAGTCTCAGATGCCACTCTCACATCACGGATCAATCTGCTCCGGACGACGCTTGGCGATAGCGGCCAGCGTCAGGAGATCATCAAGACCTATCCTAAACGGGGGTATCGATTTGTGGCGGAGGTGGTCGATGAGACAACACCGGCAACCCCTGAATCCAGCTCTGCCTCCCCGATAGAAACCTTCGATGCTGAGCAGGCATCACCCACCGTTGCGGTTCTGCCATTCAACGATCTGGCCGATGCGTCGGACTTCTTCGCCGAGGGTGTCACCGAAGAGGTTACCGTTGCGCTCTCACGGTCCAGCGAAATCGCCGTTATCGCGTTGCGCTCGGCAATGGCTCTGCAGCAGGACTCACCTCTGTTATCCGAGGCGGGTAAACGCCTCAACGCCAGATACATCGTCAACGGCAGTGTGCGCCGTAGCGGGGAGCAGGTACGAGTCACGGCGCAGCTCACCGATACGGAGTTAGGTAGAAACCTCTGGGCTGAGCGATTCGACGGCCAGACCACAGATATTTTCGAGATTCAGGACAAGGTAGCGCAGTCAATCGCTGCCGCTCTGCCAGGAAGGATTCAGGACAACGAAGCCCGTCGGAATCTGGAACGCCACGGCCCACCATCTTCTGCCTATGATCTATTCCTCAGGGCTATCTGGGGGCTGAGGCGGACTGGTGATGTTCTCAGGGCAATCACCGAACTGAAAGACGTGCTCGAGAAGGACGATGACTTCGCGCTCGCCCATGCCCGCATCGCCGTCCTGCAGGGCTTTTCTGTATTTGTCACCGGCCAGGACGATCCGCAGGTGATGGCTGAGTCCCTGCAACACGCACACCGGGCGCTCGCTCTCGATCCAGCGGATGAGCGCATACAGGCCGGAGCCGCCATGACTTTTCTCGACGCGGGTGAGTTCGCTCCCGCTCTACACCATTCATCGAAAGCGCTCGAGCTGAATCCCCACTCCATCGAGTCGCTGCACTTTCGCGGCTGTGTGCTCGGCAGCACCGGCGATCCCACCGCTGCCCTGGCTCTGCAACATCAGGTGATGCGCCTGGATCCCCTGCACCCAACCCACTACTTCGAAAACGTCATCGAAGCCCACTACCTGCTCGGTGAATACAGCCAGGCCATCGCCATCTTCGAGAACTGGGACAATCCCCACAGCCATGTGAAGGCGACGATAGGCGCCTGCTATGCGATGAGTGGTGATCCGGACCAGGGCAAGAAGCTCGCCGGGGAGTTTGCCGATTCGCAGCCAGCCGGCTTCCGCATCAGCGACTATATCAAGGCAACTTTACGCTACCACGCCCGGGAAGAAGATCGGCAGCACTGGCTGGAAGGCTTCGAAAAGGCGGGTCTCGCGCAGACGTAGCTGGTCCGAGGAACAATCCGGAGAAAAAACGGAGAAGACCTTTAAGCCGGGCGGCTTCCGCTCCGCCAAGATCTGTCCAACGTTTCACAACGAAGGAGCAGAACGATGCAGGTCCTCAAGAAAACCCAGCCTACCGTGCTTCCGCACGAGACACATACCCCCTACCTCATGGACGGTGGTCTGGAAACCACGCTGATCTTCGAGCATGGCATGAAGCTGCCGTACTTCGCCGCATTTCCGCTGATCGAGACGGCAGAAGGCCGCGAAGTTCTCGAAAACTACTTCAGCACCTATCTGGGCATCGCCGCCTGCCACGGCACCGGTTTCGTACTGGAAACGCCGACGTGGCGTGCAAATCCGGACTGGGGACGGCTGCTCGGCTACGACGACGAGGCGCTCGCCGAGGCGAATCGTCAGATCGTCCGCTTTATGGACCGCATCCGAGCCCAGCACAACGACCGGTGTGCCGTTGCGCTGTCCGGCTGTATCGGTCCAAGAGGTGATGGCTACGTGGTCGGCACGGAGATGAGCATCGGCGAAGCGCAGCACTACCACGCCTTGCAGATAAACGCGCTGGCAGAAGCAGGCGTCGAGACCCTGACCGCACTGACCATGACGTATCCGGAAGAAGCCATCGGCATCGCGCTGGCTGCCCGGGATGCGGGCATTCCGGTTGCCATTGCCTTCACGGTGGAGACCGACGGACGCCTGCCGAACGGTGTGGCGCTGCACGAGGCCATCATTTCTGTGGATGCCGCCACCGATGGCTCACCCGCCTACTTCATGATCAACTGCGCGCATCCTACCCACTTCCAGCATGTGCTCGAGGGTGAGGGGAAATGGATCGAGCGGATTCGCGGCATTCGGGCAAACGCCTCCTGCCGGAGCCACGCCGAGCTCGACGAAGCGGAAGATCTGGATGACGGCAACCCTGAAGAACTCGGTCGCCAGTACGTGGCGCTGAAGTCAGCGCTACCGAACCTGAACGTGATCGGCGGTTGCTGCGGTACGGACCACCGGCACGTGGCTGCAATGGCCGGGAGTCTCCACGGCGCTGCCTAGCAGCGCCTCGGGGCGTACCCGGGTCAGCTAGCCTGTGAGTTGCTGGTTGTAGTGTTCCCGAGTGGACTGAAAGCGTTCGAAGGGAAACTTGATCGGCACCCCTTCGATGGCGGCCAGCAACATCATCAGATGGGCCTCCCAGCCAGCGCAGGAGCGGGCGATGTCCTCATCATCCGGCGTGATCAGGGTCAGTATCAGGGTGCACTGATCGCCGGATGCCTCGATCTCATAACGAACCGGGCGTTCTGGCTCGCCGGGGCCACTCCAGGAGTACTCGAGGAGCTTCTCAGGCTCGCATGCCGTCACCGTGCTGTCGATGACAATGCCGCTGTCCACGAAATTGAGCTTCGCCGCACCACCTTCCACCAGCTCGATCTCGCCAGGTGCCAGCCAATCCACCATTTTGTCTGGATCGGTGAGCATGGCCCAGACGGTGGCAGGCGGGTGATCCAGGGTTCTTTCCAGCCGGGCCCGATACCTGTCTGCAAGGTGCTCGATGGTGCCGAGCTCCTCATTGACGTCGTTCATGATTGCCTCAATCAAACAGTGTAGCCGCCGATCATAGTCATGGGCGAGGTGTCCGGTGACCCAGGAAATCTACCTAAGGAGGCTGAACGATGATTTGTTGGCGGATTGCCGCCACGATAACAACTGATCTGGATCAAATCGGCTGTCGCCAAATCCGGTAGCGTCGAGCAGAGTGCGTGTGTTGGCTGGTGACGAAGACCACCAGAGCGCGGCCGCACGTCAGGGGATGGGGGATCAGAATATGATGGAACTGCTGCAGGCCCTCGAGAGCAGCGGCTTTTCGATGTGGGTGAAAGAGTCGTCCACAGCCTATGTTGCGGTGCTGGCTTTTCACACCGTTGGCCTCGCCTTTCTGGTTGGCATCAGCAGCACCGCGGCAATGCGGATCCTCGGCGTCGCCCGCGCGATTCCCCTGGCACCGATGAGTGACTTTTTCCCGCTCATGTATGCCGGCTTCTGGATCAATCTGCTCACCGGTGCCGTGCTCATGTGCCTCTACCCCACGGACTACCTCACCGAGCCAACCATCTACGTGAAGCTTGGCGCTGTGATCATCGCGTTCGTTCTGCTCAGAAAGCTGCAGCACCAGGTCTTTACAGAAGGTGTGGATGCGGAGGCAGCTGCTGGAGAGAAGAGCGTCCGGCGAATGGCTGGTTGGATGATCTTCATCTGGCTCATCGCAACGGTGGCCGGTCGGGTCATGGCCTACAGCATGCCGACGAAACTGCAGACCGCAGCGGCAGCGGGAATCTTTCTCGTCCTGGCCCTATTGGCCGGCTACGCAATCGGCAGGAGCCTCGGGTGGATCGGTACCACCTCTGGCGACAACCGCGCCGACGCACCAGAATAAGGAAGCGCCATGTTCGGACTACCCGAGACCTTCCTGCAGATCGCCTTCGTCGAAGACCTGATCGGTACCTATAGATGGGTCTGGCCGTTGAGCGAAGTGCTGCACTTTTTCGGCCTCATCCTGCTGGTAGGCATCGTCTCCATTCTGGACCTCCGAATGTTGGGCGTGGCGAAGCGGATGCCTGCTGCTCCGCTGCAGAAGCTCATGCCCTGGGCGGTGCTCGGTTTCTGCCTGTGCGTGCTGACCGGACTGCTGTTCGTGACCGGCCTGTGGGCAAACGTCAAGACCCATCCCCTGGAAGCGCTCCGCTACAATCACTTCCTGCAGACGAAACTTCTGTTCATCGTCCTGGCTGGTCTCAACCTGCTGGCCTACTATCAGCGCGGCATAGCCCGAACTGTAGAGGGTCTGGGCGCAGGGGAGGATGCACCCGCCGTCGCCAAGGTCATCGCCGGCAGTTCCCTCGTGCTCTGGGTCGGCGTCGTCTACTGGGGCCGACTGATCCCGTGGGGGCTTTGACATGACAGAATCGGACACGGAGAGAGATGTGAGCAATCCCTGGCGCACGGTAGCCGTTCTCCTGATCGTGGCTTCCGCTCTCTTCATCATAGCCACCTCGTTCATGATGTACGGCTGAACGGAATCCGCCTCAACCCAGAATCCTTTCGGCTATGATGACGCCCTGAATCCGGGATTTCGCGGGATACCGCACCAGGTCGGGGAGATTCCTATTTGAGCACTCAGGTCACTTCGCTGGCAGGTACGCCGGCGGCGTCTCCGCTTGGCTACTTCAGCTGGACCTTCGGCCAGGCGGCACGCGATCCCTACTACATCCTGGTGATCATCTACATCTTCTACCCGTACTTCAGCAACACGGTGGTGGGAGACCCGGTTAGAGGCCAGGCACTGATCGGCTATATCACCGCGGGTGCGGGTTTTCTGCTGGCACTCACCGCACCCTTCCTCGGTGCCATCGCCGACAAGGACGGCCGGCGCAAGCCCTGGATCATGGCCACGGTGGCCGTGATGTCTTTCGGCGCGCTCTGCCTCTGGTTCGTCGAGCCCGAAGAGCGAGGCCTCAGCCTCGGCCTCACGCTCGTGATCCTGTTTGTCATCAAGGTCTGCTTTACGGTCTCCGAGGTCTTCCACAATGCCATGCTGCCCTCCATCGCGCCGATCAATCGGGTCGGGCTGATCTCGGGCGTGGCGTTTTCCCTGGGCAACGTGGGCGGCCTGCTGCTGATGCTGTTCGTGCTGCTGGCTTTCTCGATGCCCGGCACCCAACCCTGGGCATTTCTGCCGGAAATCCCGTTGTTTGGTATCGATCAATCGGCCCAGGAGCACAACCGCATCGTTGGTCCGATTGCGGGAGTGTGGATGCTCCTGTTCACCCTGCCCGTGCTGCTCTTCACGCCGGACGGCAAAGCCTCACCATTGCCCATGTGGCAGCTGGCGCAGGATGGCATGCGGGACGTGCTGCAGACGCTCAAGCACGTGCGTCACTACGCCAACATCGCCCGTTATCTGCTGGCCCGCATGTTCTTCATCGACGGCATGGTTGGGGTGCTGACCTTCGGCGGCGTTTACGCCTCCGGTACCTTCGGTTGGGATACGACCACGCTGCTCATCTTCGGGTTGTGCAGCAGCGCCTCGGCCATGTTCGGCGCCTACGCCGGCGGGCGACTGGACGATCGAGTGGGTTCGATCCGAGCGCTGCAGATCGCCATCGGCACAAGCTCCGTCATATTGCTCTTACTCGTGTCCGTGCAGCCCGACTCCATCCTCTATGTGATCCACGTAGGCTCGGAGCCGGTCTGGAACTCGCCCTACTTCGCCACGCTTCCGGAAATCTTCTACTTCTGCACGAACCAGGTGTTCGCCATGTTCTTCGTCACCGGACTGTCAGCCTCGCGAACGTTGATGGCGCGCATCGCACCACCTGAAATGGCAACCCAGTTCTTTGGCTTGTTTGCGTTGTCCGCCACGGTCACGGCATTTCTGGCGCCACTGCTGGTCGCCACGACCACGGATCTTTTCGAATCGCAGCGAATCGGTTTCGGTTCGCTGGCGCTGCTGATGATCATTGGTGGCCTGCTGCTGCTGAAAGTGAAGGAAGAGCAGGCGACGGTGGCGAACACCGGTTAGCCATCCGACGGCAGAAGGCTGCACTCCGGCCAGCCGTATCCCCAACGCCAGGGCGCCTCCGTGCAGGGGATACCGCCGAGGCGGACGGCCCGATACATCAGGTCACCGATGTTCTCGTACAACGCCTGCACCTGTGCGGCCGTCAGGTCGTAGTGGCTTCGCAGTACGCCCGAACGTTCCATGCCGGTATGAATCACGCAGGCTCTGAGTGCCAGATCGGCATCCCGGCGTTGCGCGAAACTCTCGAGAGCCGAGCTCGCCGCACCACCACCGAAGTGATAGGCCCGATCGTGCGTCACGCAGCAGTCCTGCCAGGGAGGCAATCCCCCGTGGATCTCTGCGAATTCGGTGTACTGCTGGGACAACTGTTCCCAGGCAACAGTGAGCCCACCGCTGCAGCCATCCGTTGTGAATTCGCTCAGGCGATCGGCGGAGACGGCAATCCGCTCGAGGAGCGGTTCGTGGTGCGGGATCTCGAGTTCCTGCTCAAGGGCGTCCATGGGCGGGCTGGTGGCCAACTCCGGCTCTCCACATCCTGCCGCAAGCATGGCCAACAGAATCCCACTCGTCAGTCGTTGAATGTGTCTTATCAGCACCACGGCGCTCTTCGCATCGAGGCGCGCAATCATAACAAGCCCCGGGTTATCCTCTGATGAAACACAAAGCAGCAAGGCGAGATGTCTGAAAGCAGCGAGAGTCAGCCCGGTATCTCCATCCCCACCAAGATCGCGTTCGGCATCGGCGCCTCCGGGGAAGCGGCCACCAACTGGATCTTCAATGCGCTGGTCTTCTTCTACTACAACCAGATACTCGGCCTCTCCGGCACCCTGACGGCGGCGGCCGTGACCATCGGCATCGCATCAGACGCCATCACCGATCCGCTGATCGGTTCCATCTCCGATCGCTGGCGCTCCAAGCTCGGCCGGCGACACCCGTTCATGTTCCTTGCACCTTTACCCCTGGTGATCTGCATCTACATGATGTTCAACCCGCCAGAGAACCTCGATCACTTCACCCTGTTCCTGTGGTTTGCCGGATTCACGGTGCTGATGCGCGTCTGTTCCACTCTATTCGCCGTGCCCCACCTTGCCATGGGTGCGGAGCTGTCAGATGACTATATCGAGCGCACCAAGGTGATGGCCTACAACAACGTCTTCACCTACATCGGCGTGATCATCATGCACATCACGGTCTGGTTCGTGATCTTCCCTTCGTTCGACAACGGCCGTATGACTCAGGCGGCCTATATGCCGGTTGTGTTGTTCTGCGCCAGCCTGATCGTGGTGACCATGCTCGGCTCGGCCTTTTCCACTCGAGGCCAGATCGCGCGAATGAAGCCGGTGCCCGACGACCTGCCGCCCTTCAGTCTGAAGCAACTCGTCCTGGAGATGTTCTCAGCGCTGAAAAACCGGAACTACGCCTACCTCCTGTTCGGTCTCTTCTTTCTATCCATCACGATCGGCACCCATGAAACACTCGCCCTGTACATGGGCACCTTCTACTGGGAACTCACGGATGCTCAGATCGGTTGGCTCATCCTCAACAACATCTTCGGTTATGCCATCGGCTTTTTCTCGGCGGCGAGTGTGCATCAGATCATCGAGAAACGCTGGGCCATCGTCATCAGCGCAGCTGGTCTATCCATCTTCTGGTCATCGGCGGTCAGCCTGCGGCTGCTTGGCCTCGCTCCGGATAACACCACCTGGGAACTGGTGGCTTTCATCATCTTCTTCGGCACCTTCGCTTCCGCTTGTGGCTCGATCCTGAACATAAGCGTCATGTCCGCACTGGCGGATATTGCCGATGACCACGAGCGGAACACCGGCCGGCGGCAGGAAGGGATCTTCTACTCCGCCCGCACGTTCTTCGCCAAGGTGACCAACGGGATCGGACATGTGGTGGCGGGTGTTGCACTGGACGTGATCGAGTTTCCCCGGGGAGTACCGGCGAGTGAGATCCATCCGGACAAGATCTTCGCCCTGGGCATCATCGACGGCCCGTTCGCGATGGTCTGGGGACTGATCGCCGCCGTTATCTACGCGGGCTATCGGATCGACAAGCAATACCACGGAGAGCTGCAGAAAGATCTGGCGATTCGTCGACAGGAACGGGCAGGCACACAGGACGCCTGACGGTCCGGTCTATTCACGCTCAGCGTTCAGCCATCAACCGTCCACGCCGAGCGCGATTCTTGTCCGCTTGATCGCACCGGCGTATATCCCGGTTGCCATGTTGATCGCCTGCGCTTCGTCCACGCCGCGCGGTTCGAAGCTGCCAGTCCAGTCCACTGTGCTGGTGCCGTCTTCGTTGTCGATGATCTTCACCGTCGCGGAGTAGTTGCTGAACGGTAACGGGCTGTCGTCGTTGATGATGGCATAGGTGAATGTCCGCTCAGCGCTGTCATGTATCTCCAGGCGCTCCACCACCGGCCGACCGCCCATGACGATGGTCCGCGTCATGCCGACGCCCTCACCCTCGAAGGAAACCGAATCGATTCCGCCGCCTGCTTCAATGCCGCTGAAGTCTCCCAGCTGCGCCCAGACCGCATCGGCCGGTGCGGAAACTGTTTTTACTACCTTCGCCTCGCTCATCCCTTCACTCCTCTATGTTAGCCAATCCATCTCGAGTTCTGTCTTCTGTTACTCAAGCCAGCTAAGCACCGATTGCGTTTGATGTCGCTCCAGAACTGGATACAGGACCAGGAGCATCAGATCGTTACTGTAGCCGATCGAAGTGCTCCACAGCCAGGCGATTGCCGTCAACTACGCACGCTATCGGGCAGCCGTCGACTTGAACTCACACCGATTGCTCGCGAGTATTCGCAGACCAGCAATTTCAATCACCTGAAACCAAGGAGCCGGCCATGAGTGACGCCGCAACCGAAGACGCCGTCCTAGTCGAAAGACGGGACCGCATAATGATCATCACGCTGAACCGTCCGGAGGCGATGAACGCCATCAACGGTGCGCTCTCTCATGGCCTGCTGAACGCCGTGAAGGAGCTCGATGCAGACAGCACGCTGACCGCCGGCATCATCACCGGCAATAGTCGTGCGTTCTGCGCCGGAATGGATCTGAAGGCGTTTTCCCGTGGTGAAGACATCGGCCCTCTCACCACCTTTATCCAGGAAGGCAGCAAGAAGCCGCTGATCGCCGCCATCGAAGGCTACGCACTGGCCGGTGGCTGCGAGATCGCCCTCACCTGCGATCTTCTGGTTGCCGGTAAGGGCGCCAAGATCGGCATTCGGGAAGTCAAGGTTGGTCTGTTCGCGGCTGCAGGCGGCGTATTCCGATTGCCAGCCCGAGTGGGTTACACCAGAGCGATGGAGATGGCTGTCACCGGTGAGCCCATCAGCGCGGAAACCGCGCTGGAGTGCGGCATGCTGAGCGAGTTGGCCGAGCAGGGCGGCGCGCTGGAAGCGGCCATCGGCTGGGCAGATCGCATTGCCGAGAATGCACCGCTTGCGGTGGCCGCATCGAAATCACTGGTCCGCGCCGCTGCCCAGGGCTATGACGAGGAAACCCTCTGGAAGATGCAGGTGCCGCTGCAGAAGGAAGTTTTCACCTCCAACGATGCCAAGGAAGGGCCACTCGCATTCGCTGAGAAGCGGGCGCCGAACTGGACGGGCACCTGAGGTGCCGCCCCGGCAGAGCCGGGGGTCTCCCGCTTTACGCTAGTTCAGATCGAACCGATCGAGCTGCATCACCTTTGTCCAGGCGGCGACGAAGTCGGCTGCGAACTTCGCCTCCGCATCATCGTAGGCATAGACCTCAGCGATGGCTCGGAGCTCGGAGTTGGAGCCGAACACGAGATCTACCGGTGTGGCTGTGTACAGCACGTTACCAACGCCATCTACGCCCTCGTAGAGACCGTCAGCTTCGGCTTTCTGCCAGCTGATCGACATATCCATCAGATTGACGAAGAAGTCGTTCGACAAGGTGCCGGGGCGATCGGTGAGCACACCCGCCGAGCCACCGTCGTAGTTGGCACCCAGTGCCCGCATGCCACCGAGCAGTACGGTCATTTCCGGCACCGTCAGCGAGAGCTGATCGGCCTTGTCCACCAGCATGTCCGTGGGCGAGCGGTAGCTCGATTCGGCGTTGAAGTAATTGCGGAAACCATCCGCCTTCGGCTCGAGCAGCGCGAACGAAGCCACATCGGTCAGCTCGGTGGTCGCGTCACCACGACCGGGCACGAAGGGCACTTCGACTTCCTGACCGGCTTCTTCCGCTGCCCGTTCGATCGCCGCGGCGCCGCCGAGCACGATCAGGTCAGCCAGGGAAATACTCGAGCGCCGCGAGCGGTCGTTGTATGCCTTCTGGATACCTGAGAGCATTTCGAGGACCTTCGCAAGCTCTGCAGGATTATTCACAGCCCATTCGTTCTGGGGCGCAAGCGCGATCCGGCCGCCATTGGCGCCGCCGCGCATGTCGCTTGCCCGATAGCTGGACGCTGCAGCCCAGGCCGTCCGAACGAGTTCAGCGTTTGTCAGGCCGGATTCCAGGATCTCTTCTTTCAGCCTGCGAATATCGCCGGAACCGATCAGCGCACCGTCCGATGCCGGTATCGGGTCCTGCCAGACCAGTACCTCTTCCGGCACCTCATCACCGAGATAACGGCTGCGTGGGCCCATGTCACGATGGGTCAGCTTGTACCAGGCCTTGGCAAAGGCAAGTGCATACTGGTCCGGATTGGCCAGAAACCGCTCTGCGATTTCCCGGTAAGCAGGATCGAACTTCACGGCCAGGTCAGCGGTGGTCATCACCGGCGGGTTGAACTTACCTTCCACATGCGCGTCCGGCACCGTCGTGTGCATGGACTTATCCGTGGGCACCCAGATGATGGCACCAGCTGGGCTACGGGCCTGCTCCCAGTCCAGATGCAACAGATTCTGCAGGTAGAGAGTCGTCCACTGCGTTGGAGCCTGTGTCCAGGCACCTTCCAGGCCACTGGTCACCGTATCCTCAGAATGGCCCTTGCCACAGGTGTTCTTCCAGCCGAGTCCCTGCTCTTCCATGGACGCGCCACCGGGCTCGGCACCCACGCAGTCACCGGCCTTGTGCGCACCATGCATCTTGCCGAAGGTATGGCCCCCTGCAATGAGCGCCACCGTCTCCTCGTCGTTCATGGCCATGCGCCCGAAGGCGTGACGGATGTTCTTCGCCGAGCCAACCGGATCCGGCTTGCCGCGCGGACCTTCCGGATTCACGTAGATGAGGCCCATGTGGGTGGCACCCAGCGGACGCTGCAGCTCTCCGCTGCTGTCCTGGCGATCGCTTGCCAGCATCTCGACTTCCGGACCCCAGTAGACCAGATCCGGTTCCCAGTCATCTGCGCGGCCGCCGGCGAATCCGTAGGTCTCGAATCCCATGTTCTCCAGCGCCACGTTGCCGGTCAGCACCATCAGGTCGCCCCAGGAGAGGCTACGCCCATACTTCTGCTTGATCGGCCAGAGCAGGCGTCGGGCCTTGTCCAGATTGCCGTTGTCCGGCCAGCTGTTCAGCGGGTCAAAGCGCATCTGCCCACCGTCGCCGCCACCTCGACCGTCCAGGGTGCGATAGGTGCCCGCGCTGTGCCAGGCCATACGTATGAAGAGTGGTCCGTAGTTGCCGAAGTCCGCCGGCCACCAGTCCTGTGAATCGGTGAGCAGCGCATCGATATCCGCCTTCACGGCGGCGAGATCGAGCTGATTGAACGCTTCGGCGTAGTCGAACTCAGCCCCGTAGGGGTTGGAGCGGGCATCGTGATCTCGCAGCGGTGCCAGGTCCAGCTGATCGGGCCACCAGAACTGATTGGATTTCGCCTGGCCGGCCGCGACCGCCCCACTGCCCATCGGACCTGCCGGTTTGCTGATCTCCGGCTCGGCGGCTATCGGGGCA
Source organism: Candidatus Azotimanducaceae bacterium (assembly GCA_965215995.1). Taxonomy (GTDB): domain Bacteria; phylum Pseudomonadota; class Gammaproteobacteria; order Pseudomonadales; family Azotimanducaceae; genus SZUA-309. Next base: position 293,517 of record OZ244128.1, read on the forward strand.
GCAACCCCGGTCAGACTGAGCGCTGCTGTCAGCGCCACGGATTTCGTGAGTGAGCTTGCTTTCATGGATTCCTACCTTGGCTTCCTGTCTGAAGGCCGAGAATAGGGGCAGAGGGTGTTTCGATAAAATCGATTATTTCGATCAGAACAATAGACTTATACTATCGTTGAGTAGGCGGCTCAGGAACCCTTCACCTGCCGCTGGTAGCGCTTACCGAGAATTCGAACCACCTTGGCGTGCATCCGATCATCCAGTGGCCAGGTAACGCAGAGATAGAAGGCGACCACATACACTGCGGTCGGCACCACGCCGTAGAGAATGCCGAGCCACAGAAGCTCGTCAGGCCCATTGAGCACGCCGGGATCCGTTGAGTATCCGACGATGGCCAGTATGGGCAGGGACAGGCCACCGAACGATGCGGCGCACTTGGTGACAAAACCGAGTATGGCGAAGTAGCTGGCGGGGCGGGCCGCACCGGAGCGAATGGTATCCAGGTCGACCACGTCGGCCAGCATGGCCCGTGGCAGGTAGGCGAACGCGCCGAAGCAGAACCCCTTGAGCGAAAACAGGATATAGAACTTCAGTAGCTGTCCTTCCTGCACCGTCAGCACGGAGAGCGAAACAACACCCACCAGCACCATGGCCGTCGCCAGCGACCGATGCTTACCGAAGCGTTTCGCAATCCAGTCCCAGAACGGAATCGCCAGCAGTCCGGAGCCGAAGTAAAGCATGAGGGCGACGCCAACGGACTTCAGACCGATGTAGTCCTGGATGAACAGCAGAGAGAGGGTGTTGCGGAAGTTCTCCCCACCCGCGATGAGCAGCTCAATCATCAACAGGCGGAAGAACAGCTTGTTCTGATACATCCGCGCCACGCCGTCTTTAAGCGACACAGGCGGCGCATTGAAAGACGGCACCTCCGGCACTTTCACCAGCACGAACAGGGCAATCAGCGGCGTGAGAACGACGACAAAGGTGGAGATGTTGCTGAGCACGAAGCTCGCCTCCGCTCTGCCGAACACCTGCTCGGAGAACATCACCATTGCCGCCGAAGCGATCAGCCCGGCCAGCACGAATTTCTCTCTGGCCGACTGAATCGCCGTCCGCGCGTGGTACTCGCTGGAAAGCTCCAGCCCCCAGGCCGCGTACGGCAGTCCGAACAGCGTGGAGCAAGCGCGCATGAAGATGTAGAAAAACGCCAGATAGACAACGCCAATCCCGACTGATGGGTTGAGCAGCATCCAGACGGCGAACAGCCAGAGCGGCAGACCAACCACCATCCAGGGCCGGCGCCTGCCCCAGCGCGTCCGCCAACGGTCGCTGAAGTGACCCATGAGCGGATCAGTGACCGCATCGAAAATGGCCGCCACCATGATGACCAGGCCGATCGCGGTCAGGCTGATGCCCATCTCCGTGGAGTACAGACGCGGGATGTAGGCACCGAGCGGATAGCCCAACATGGCGATCGGGAAGCCAAGTGAGCCGTAAATCCAGGCGGTAGACGGTCTGATACTGGGAAGCTCTACCGTGTTCCCTTGCGCACTCTGATCACTCATGGTTGCGGTCCGTCCACGAAGCCAGCCGGATACAACGGCGCAGGATCATCCAGCGGTTTGTCAGGCGACTGGGCAAGTACCGCCGCCATTGAAGCTGGCAGCGCGTAGGGCAACGAGCCAGCGGCCTGGCTTAAATCGTTCAATACCGAAGCAATCGCTTCGTCACTCACGCCGAAGCCAGCCAGCAGTGCCGTTGCCCGGTCACGTACGTTGCCGAGGATCGGTGGCCGATCCATATCCAGCACAACGATGGTTGGCACCCGGTTGCTGATTCGTTTGTACGCCAGAAATGCCTCATCGTCTTCCTTGAAGTCCAGATCCCCTTCCTTCTGGAAAGAGCCGAAAAAGAAGTTGGGGTGCAGTTTCTGTGATGGCGAAGCCATTTTCACTATGGCAACGGTTGCCACTTCGAGGTCGTCGACAATATTCAATCCCGCTTCCGTGAAGGCGCCGCCATCCAGTCCAGCCAGAAATGTGCGCTGCTGCGCAATCCCGAGGGGTTGATCTGGACGCTTGACTACCACCACAGATCGGCGCTGGGTGGAGAGCCCCTGCGCCATTGCGTCCGCATTGCCGACCAGCTCTACGGCAGCCTCTTCATCCACATAAGGATTCTCGAACAGGCCCAGCTGAAATTTCTGCTCGAGCACACGCCGGGCTGACTCATCGATCCGCGCTTCAGTTAAAAGCCCTTCGGCGACGGCGTCCAGAAGCGGCGTCGGATCATCCTCGCCACCAAACTGATCAAGTCCGGCATTGATCCCCTTAGCAAAACGCTCCGTCATGGTGAGTGCTTCAACACCCCAAGCCATGGATATGTCCTTGGGAGTCATGCGCCGCTCACCCGAGCGGCAGACATCGTTCACGTCCTTGGCGATCGCCCAGTCCGACAGCACCAGGCCGCAGTAACTGTGCTCGCCACGAAGAAGGTCGGTGAGCAGTTCCTTGCTGTAGCCGGCGCCCACTTGCTCAATCAGCTCGTCGTTCAGCACCAGGCCTTTCAGAATGTTGTAGGTCGGCATCACACCGGCTACCTGATTGGCAAAGGCATCCAGAAAGGCTTCTACGTGGGCATCGAAAGCACCGCCAGGGAAGGCCGAAAAGCGTCCATAGTAGTTGTGACCGTCGAAGCCGTCTTCTGCCGCACCGTAACCCACCCAGTGCTTGACGACGGCTGCCACACCATTGCCGGCCAGTCCGTCCGATCCGCCCTGCGCACCGGCAACATAGGCACCAACCATGCGCCGGACGAGTGCCGGGTCCTCACCGAAGGTGCCATCGATACGCGCCCATCGTGGTGACGTGGCCAGATCGGCCTGCGGCGACAGGGCCATATGGATGCCGGTTGCCCGGTACTCCTGCCGCATGACGTCGGCAAACTGACACACCAGCTCCGGATCGCCAAGCGCGGCAAATCCCAGGGTCCCCGGCCATTGGCTGAATCCGGTCCCGGCGACGCTGGCACCGAAAGTGGGGTTGTAGTGATGCCGCGGATCCGTGCTGATCGTTACCGGGATGCCGAAGCGGCTTTCGGCAGCGATGTTCTGGACGGCGTTATTCTGTCGAGCCAGCTCACGAGGCTTAAGGGCGAGGCGGGTGATCATGCTGTTCACGCCACGACCGGCTATCAACTTTTCAGAGAGGTCCAGATCGTACTCAGCGCCCCAGCCGAGGGCACCCATGGGCTCCCCAACGGCAGGAACGGTGCCGTGAAGCAACAGCCCCACCTTCTCTTCAAGGGACAGCCTGCCGAGCAGGTCCCCGGTCCGCTCTGCAACGGAGAGGCGCCAGTCCTCATAGGGTGACAGCACCCCGTCGTGATCGAGATCCCGAAAACCCAACCCATCCACCGTCAACGTTCTGCTCATGATCAGCCCAGGAATTGCACAGTTTCAGACAGCGGTGCTCGCTCCTTCCGAGCAGCGTTCTTCTGGCTGTACTTTACACGTGAGATCGCCGACTGCTTAGCGTTTCGCAAAGGAAGATTCGCCTGAGATACCGCTGGCGATCGGGAAGTCCTCGCGCCCGAACACAGATAGCATCTCGCGGGCGATGTCATCGGGTTGAATGAAGTAGGAGGTGGGTTTATCCGGCAGCATGGCCCGCATTTTCGGTTCGTCGATCGCCCCATCAATCGAGAACACGCTGAATTGCAGACCCCTCGCGCAGAGATTCTCGTTCAGGAGCTCGGCCAGCACCCGCTGGGCGACACGGCTCGGCGCCAGGCCGAGGAACCGAGCGGGTGGATCGTAGGCCGCCGGTGAGCTGGACACCATGATGCGCGTGCCCTCCGGAATCCTGTCGGCGGTCGGAAACAGCACCTGCACCAGCTGCAACAGGCTGATCACATTGACATCGAAGCTGATGGAGAGCTCATCCAGGGAGAGCTGGTTGTATTCGCCCCAGGCCGCTCTCTCCGTGTTCACCAGAATCCGACTGGGCAGGCCGACGTGCTCGCGAATGTGGAGCAGCGTGGCCTCATAGGCTTCGCGGTCGGAAACGTCACAAACGAACGCTTCCGCATCCGGCAGTTCCGCCGCAAGCGCCTGGATGAACTCACTCGATCTGGCGAGCAGCAGCAACTTGTGGTCGGCGGCCAGGGTCCGGCATATCGACTGGCCGGTGGCCGGTCCAACGCCGACGATCAACGCAACACGTTTACTCATGAGATCTGCTCCCTGCCCTGCCCATTGGAAAGTAATGGTAACGTGATGCGGATTGAAACCCTTCAGCCCGGAACCACTCATGAATCACGATCAGAACGAGCAGGCCGCCGCTCAATCCAGCAAGGCCTACGCTGGAAGAATCTGGCAATACAAGCAGGCCGAAACCGTTGCTGCCATGATCTATGTGGGCAAGGAGCTCGGCCTCTTCAAAGCACTCACCGGCGCCGGACCAATCACAGCGGCGGAGCTGGCCGAGAAGACGGGCCTGCACGAGCGCTGGCTGCTGGAGTGGCTGCGGCTGCAGACCGCGGCAAAGGTTCTCGAATACGTGGACGAGCACCGCTTCAATCTGCCCGAAATCGGCGCGGCAATGCTCGGCGACGAGGATTCCAGCCAGTTCATGCTGGACAACTTCGAAGGCGGAATTGGCGAACGCGCAATCGAGAATCTGCTGGAGTCTTTCCGCACGGGTATCGGGCGAACCTATCAGGACGCCGGTCCGGACGGGGCGCGGCGCAGTGAAGCCCGGCACATCAAGAGCGCAAGGAATCAGGTGGTGCCAGTGATGATACCGGCGCTCGATGGCGTGCACGACAAGCTCGAAGCCGGCTGTCTGGTCGCCGACGTGGGCTGCGGCGATGGTGCTCTGGTGATGGCTCTGGCCGAACGCTACCCGGCCAGCCGATTCCATGCCACCGAGCCTAATCGACACGCCGTCGAGCACGTGCAATCACTAGTCCAGCAATCCGGCCTCAACAACGTGGTAGTGAGGCATGAGTCGGGAGAAGCGCTCGATGTTTCGGAGCCCTACGACCTAATCATTACTTTCGATTGCATTCACGACATGACCCGGCCGCAAGAGGTGATCAATCGCATCCGGGCATGCCTGAAGCCTGACGGCACCTGGTTCATCAAGGACATTCGCAGCAAGCCTCGTCTCGAAGACAACCTACGCAATCCCATGCTGGCCATGATGTACGGCTTTTCGCTCCTCTCATGTATGTCGTCAGCGATGTCGGAGCCAGGCGGCGCCGGTCTGGGCACGCTCGGATTCAATCCTGAGATCGCAGAAGATATGGCGCAGGCAGCGGGGTTCACCCGTTTTCGAATGCACGATTTCAAGGATCCGGGCAACCTCTACTACGAAGTGCGTCCTTGAAGGTCAGCGACGGAGACCGTCAGCCACCGCCACAACGGCTCTTCTCGGTCCTTCTTCCGTCAGAGCGCCAATAGCGCAGCCTCCGGCCAGCATCACCTTCGGACCGACGCTGCGCAGCGCACCTACGGCGGCTTCAGTCAGCGCCGTCAGATCCAGCTTGTGCAGACGCTTGTGCGGCAAACCACCGGCGACCACCTTGCCGGAAGCTTCGGCAACCTCAGCAAGGCTCGGGTTTCCGGCACCGAAGTTGTCCCAGTTGAGCACGCTGACCGGATAGTCGTAGAACCGGTCCATACCGATGTTGTTTCCGCAGACGTGCAGCATGTTGAACGTTGCGTCACTAACGGACTGCAGGAGCTGCCGGTCATAGGGCTCACCGAACTCGGCATAGAACTCCGCCGGGCACACGTCCAGCGACGTCCACTGCAAGGGCGCGAAGAAGAGACCAGCCACCCCCGCGTCGATCAATGCCCTGGCATGAGCGCTCAGCGTGGCCGTAATCCCAACGAGTGCCGCATGTGCGGCTACAGGGTCATCCTCTGCGAAGACCGTCAACGGCCTGCCTACGCCGCCGGCCAGGAGGCCCAGCGCGGCTAGTGGGGAGAACAGCGTTGCCAGGCAGTCCACCTCTTCCCCGAGCTCCCCCACAACCTGACTCACCGCATCCAGGTGCTCTAGAAATATCGGTTGATCTGAACTGATCACTGGCACCTTCGCCAGGTCTGCTGATTCCGTGATGAGCCGTTCGAGCAGCCGTGGGTGTTTCTGTTCTGTAGGCCGCTGATAACGATTCCCCCAAGGCTCTGCGAACAGTGTCCAACGCGGGTTGATCTTCACGAAGTCGTAGTCGTAGGCGCGCTGCTTTTCTACCGTCTGCGCAGCCAGATCATCCGCCGACCACTCCCGCAGAAAGTCATGCCCCCAGACCGAAACAGGCACTCTGTCTACCGGCTCTCCCGCCAGGACGGCCCGGACACGTGCTCTATGGTTCATGGTTTTCTCCCCGATTTTCGCTATTTCAGCGCTGAGTGATCAGCTCACGAATGTGGGCCCAACGCTCCTGATACGACGGCTGCATCGCCTTCGGGTCGAAATCCACGGAAGCCAGCCCCATCAGGATCAACGTGCGGGATTTCGCCGCCATCTCATCGAAACCCATGTCCATGAACAGCTGATCCAGGTTATCCATCAGCACCCGATCAAAGCGCCGCACTGCCGCGGCCGCGCGCTTGTCACCATGGGCCCAGCCCCGCATCGCGATGTTCAGCAAACGCATGGAGCCACGACCGAAGATGGCGGTGGATTCACGGAGAACCGCATCCGGATCCGTGCCGACCGCGGCACGGGCCCGATCGAACATCAGCTGGGCCTGCTTCGTGCCGTAATACTCGGCCAGCGCGCAGAGAAACTCGTCCAGGTTACGAAAATGGTGATAAAAACTCCCGGTTGTGACCTCGAGCTCCTCGGTCAGGCGCTGCAGCTTCACCGCCTCAATACCGCCATCGATCAGCAGGGCCTGCCCGGCCTCCACCCAGTCAGCTTTGGTTTTCCCGGTTCTGGCCATGCTCGATCCCGTGCTGCTGCCCTTTTACAATACCGTAATTTAAGTTATGTTATAAAGCGCTGTGAGAGACGCACGGCGTCGCATTGTATTGCACTGTTACTACGCGGGTAGAAGACGGGTAGTGACTGCCGAAGAGACTGGATTAGCTGGACTAGAGAGGAGCGGACCATGAGCGAAGCAACGGCAGAGCAGCCGACCACCGAATTCAGAACCCCTGAGCAGGAGCAGGCGGCCGCAGGCGTGGGCGTACCTGCAGCTGCAGAGATGGCCCTGAAAGACATCAATCCGGTCAACGCTCACCTGTTCGCCGAGAATCGTTGGCAGGATCACTTCGAGCGGCTCCGCAAGGAAGATCCCGTCCACTTCAACGAGATCAAATCCGCCGGACGGTACTGGTCCCTGACCAAGTACAAAGACATCAAGGCCGTGGATTCGGATTTCGAAAACTTTTCGTCCGCCTCCGGCATTACACTCGGCTTCGCCAAAGGCACCAAGCTCCCGGAAGGGAGCATGATGCAGAGCGGTGCGAACAGCGCCTTCATTTCCCAGGATCCGCCACGTCATGACGAGCAGCGCAAGACCGTGCAGGGGGTTGTTGCACCGGCCAACCTGGTCAACCTCGAGCCGTTGATCCGCGAGCGCACCTGCCGGGTGCTGGATTCGCTGCCGGAAGGTGAGACTTTCGACTGGGTGGACAACGTCTCGATCGAGCTGACCACCATGATGCTGGCAACCCTGTTCGACTTTCCGTTCGACGATCGGCGCAAGCTCACCCGCTGGTCTGACATCGTGTTCGCCATTCCTGAACCCGGCGGCATCGTCGAGACGCAGGAGCAGAAGCGTGAAGAGTTCATGGAGTGCGTGCAGTACTTCGCCGGGCTCTGGGAAGAGCGGCGGGAGAATCCCGGCAACGATCTGATCTCCATGCTGGTGCACGGCGAAGCGACGAAGGACTTCCCGGTGACCGATCACCTGGGCAATCTGCTGCTGCTTATAGTCGGCGGTAATGACACCACCCGCAATACCATGTCCGGCAGCGTTTACGCGCTGAATAAGTTCCCCGAGCAGTACGACAAGCTGATCGCCCACCCGGAGCTGATTCCGCAGATGGTGGCCGAGGTCATCCGCTGGCAGACGCCGCTCTCCTACATGCGAAGAACAGCCGTGCGCGATATCGAGATCGGCGGCAAGCAGATCAAAAAGGATGATCAGGTGTTGATGTGGTACGTGTCCGGTAACCGGGACGAGGACGTTTTCCCGAACGCGGACGAGCTCGACATCGAACGGCCCAATGCCCGCCAGCACCTCTCCTTTGGTTTCGGCATCCATCGCTGCATGGGCAATCGCCTGGCAGAACTGCAGCTGCGTGTGCTCTGGGAAGAGATCCTCAAGCGGTTCGAGAAGATCGAGGTGCAGGACGAGCCTTCGCGCACCCTGTCTTCGTTCGTGAAAGGCTATACTTATCTGCCGGTGAAGCTGACCCGCAAGTCAGCCTGAACCAGCAGCTGGAGGGAGCTCAAGCAACCGCTTCTTCGATGTCCCTGAGCTTCTCCTTGCCGAAGTAGATCTCCTCACCGAGGAAAAAAGTGGGCGAACCGAAAGCGCCCCGCTCGACTGCGGCATTGGTGGAATCGATGAGACGCTGCTTCACCTGCGGATCCTGAGTTCCGGCCATAACGTCCGCGGCCGGCAGGTCATACTCCTCGAGGGCTGCCGAGAAAACCTCCAGCTCGTCCATCTTGCGCGGACTTCCCCACATGCAATCAAACATTGCATCTACGTATTTTCGGTAGTAGTCCTTATCCTCGGCAAACACGGCGCCTCGCATCATCATCAGCGTATTCACAGGAAAATGAGGATTGCGCTCGAACCGTTTCACCGGGTAGCGCTTGAGCCAGCGCTCGGTCTCGATCTGGCTGTACCTCGGCTTGTTGAGAATGCCCTGCATGGATATTGCCGGAGACACGTTGTTGGTGGCTTTGAATATTCCGCCCAGCAGCACGGGCACGTAGTTGAACGCGAGATCCGAACGGGCCTCGATCTGCGGTATTACACAGTGGCTGTAGTAGGCGTTCGGGCTTCCGAAGTCGTAGAGAAAGTCGACGGTTGTGGTCATGGCGCTACTCGTGCGTGGGGTGTTGAATCCGACGGGCATGATAGGTTTTTATAGTTTCATCACGCAACTATAATTGGTCGCAATCAAGCACAGTCGACAAATAAAGGTGGGAGCAACCCAATGAGCAAAATCTGTCTGATCACGGGTGTTGGCCCAGGCACCGGCACGGCCCTGGTGCGGCGATTCGTGGAAGGCGGCTACGCGGTCGCCATGCTGGCCCGCAATGAGGAACGTCTGAATACGCTGGCCGCCGAACTGGGCGACGCTCATCCCTATACCTGTGACGTCAGTGACACTGCTGCGCTCGCGACCACCTTCGGCCGTGTAAAACGCGAGCTCGGTGCACCAGGCGTCATCGTGCACAACGCCGTTGGCGCCGAACGCGGCAATTACATGGACATCGACCCGGAAGGCCTGCGGAACGCGTTCGAGATCAACACCATGGCTCTGCTCCAGCTCGCTCGGCTGGCCACGCCGGACATGGTGGAAGCGGGTGCTGGCGCCATCATCTGTACCGGCAACACATCGGCCTATCGCGGCAAGCCAAATTTCGCCGGATTCGCCCCGAGCAAGGCAGCACAGCGGATCCTGCTCGAAGCGATCGCCCGGGAGGCCGGCCCAAAGGGGATTCATGCCGCCTACGTGGCCATCGACGCGGTCATCGATCTCGAGTGGACGCGAAAGGTCTTCACCGGAAAACCCGATGAGTTTTTCTGCCAACCGGCTGACATCGCTTCGGAGTGCTACCGCATCGCGCACCAGCCGAAGAGCGCCTGGTCGTTCGAATCCGTCATCCGTCCATACGGCGAGAACTGGTAGTCATGTCGGAAACTCAACTGAAAATCTTCTCCTATCTGCCTAACCCTCGAGTCTGGAAATCTCTGATCGCCGCCGAGATTGCGGAGGTGACGGTGGATGTCGTCGGCGACAGGCCTCCTGCACTGGCCACCTGGCTGTGGGATTTCGACGCTCGACCGCTCGAAGAAGCCGAGCGTACGGAAGACAGTCCGCACGCCCGGGTCAGCAAGCGCGGCTTCAGCGGTACGCTGTACAAGACCGACGAGTTTCTGGCGGCCCACCCCTACGGCACCGTGCCTGCTGCGTTCAGTCCGGACGGATCCGTTGGCATCTTCGAATCGAACAGCATCCTCCGAGCCACCGTACGCGCCAGCACAATCGATCATGGTCTGTACGGGCGGGATGGCTATGCCGCGTCGCGCATAGACAGCTTCCTCGACGCCGGGCTCGTATTCGCCAGGGAGGCACAGGTTTATCTGCTGACAATGAGCGCTATGTCCGTAGAGTTGCACGAGCGAATGACCGCCGCCTATGACTTCTATCTGAACGGCATCGAACAGGCACTCGGCCGTAGCGACTACCTCGCCGGGGCCGAGCTGACTCTCGCGGACATCGCGTTCGTCTGTGATACCGGCCAGTTTCTACGGGAGCGCACCAGCGCGGAGGTCCTCGCCGAGCAGGGATTGAAGCCCGTCAGCACCGGCTTCGAGAGGGACTACCCATTGAGCTGTCGGCACATGAAAACTCTGGCAGAACGCCCCCAGTTCGCGAAGCACCTGGGTGGGTTGCTTCGGGTCCTGGAAGACGCAGCCTAGCAGCCCATGCCACAGGTGATCACGGGCAGCCGTCCGTGATAGGTTCAGCCTCAGAATCGGGAGAACTGATATGACGGTGGTAAAGGAAACCCACGCCGAGCAGGTGGAAAACGGCTGGCGGGACAAAGATGGCTTCGTTGGCCCCTACCGGCCGGGTATCGGTCCGAGAAGCGATCCCCGAGGCGTCTTCCCCACCGGTCCGGAGGTCGGCACAAGACTGCCGGACATCCGTTGCCGCAGCGCGGATGGCAGCAAGCTGGATCTCCACCAGGATCGTGCAGACAGTCCCGCGATCGTCGTCTTCTACCGCTCCGCCGTCTGGTGACCCCCTTGCCGTTCGCAGCTCGTGGAGCTGCAGAGAGCCATGACCGAGTTTGACGCTGCCGGCGTCCGCGTATACGCACTGAGCTACGACGAGGCGGACGCACTCCGCGACTTTCGCGATGCGCACGGCATCACCTACACCCTGCTGTCTGATCCCGACTCGGAAGTAATCCGTGCTTTCGGCATTCTGAATACCTTGATCAACCCGGACGATCACCCCTGGTACGGCATTCCCTACCCCGGCACGTACGTGATTGATGCGGCAGGTATCATCACCCACAAGTTCTTCGACAGTAACCTGGCCGTGCGGGTCGGACCAGAGCAACTGCTTCGCGCGATCCGCGGCGAGTCGATCAGCAACGCTGTGGCCGATATCGACGCTGCCGAATCGGAGGAAGTGAGCTTTGCCGTCTTCCTCGACGGTGATTCGTTGACGCCCACCGTGCAACGGGACCTGGTCATTCATTTCAGCGTCCCGGCGGGTAAACATGTCTATGCAGAACCGGCGCCTGAGGGCTCAGTGGCACTGGAGGTCAGGCTAGATCCGAACGAACGGATCGTTCAGAGACCGCTGGTCCAACCGGAAAGCGAGGCGCACACACTGGCCGGTACCACTGAGCCCTTTCCGGTTTATCACGGGCAGTTCGAAATACGGATGCCGTTGACGGTGAACGGTGCCATGCTGCCCGGTGACGATGGTGCAAACCTGAAAATCAAGGGCACAGTCCGTTGGCAGGCCTGTGACGATCTGGTCTGCGACATTCCCGTCAGGCGACCGTTCGAGCTGACGGTGCCTGTCACTAAGTCCCCACCGGTTGCTCTCTGGGGTGAGGCTGGCATGGCACTCGAGCCGAATGCCAGGGCGCATTTCCAGCGAATGACGGACCGCCGTGCAGACAAGGAATGATCTGAGCCAGGCCAGCCTGCGGGCCGCCAGCTCAGATCACGATTGACCCAGAAAAGAAGTCAACAGACCGATCACCTGCTCCGGCGCTTCCTGCTGAACCCAGTGGCCGGCCTTGTCGACCAGATGCAGGCCACGAAAGTCGGTGCAGACGCGCTCGGCCATGGCCGCCAGCGCACCGGGGGACTGGTAGATTCCCCAGTCCTGACTACCACCGATGAAAGCTGCCGGCACGTTGATGGTTGCACCGCCGTACAGACGCAGCGTGCCGTTCTCGGCCGCCGAGGTCGACGCGCGGTACCAGTTCAAGCCACCCTGGAATCCGGTGCGGGCAAACTCATCACGGTAAAATCCCAACGCCTCATCAGATAGCCAGCCGCTGAGCTGATTGAGATCCTCTCCTCGACAGTCTCCAGCAACCGCTTCAGCCATTGTCTGCGCTCGGGGGAGGACGTAGTAGCTCGGCATCCGAGCCAGAGACTCCGCGTCCCAGGCCGCAAGCGGCTGGGGATCGTTGCCTGCCCAGAGCCCGCTCTTGAGGTAGTAGTACCCGGCGAGGAAACGCTCGAGCCCCTGCGCGCAGTCGAGCATGTCCTTGTTTGCCGGTTCGGTCGCGTAGTACCACTGGTAATGCTTGCGAGGTGCATCCAGCCGGGAGAGCTCTGTATCAATATCCCGTTTCGAGCTGCGACCGAACCGGGGAGCACCGACAAAGGGCGCGCTCATCATCACCAACCTGTTGAACACATCCGGCCGCGTCAGCGTGCACCAGGCCGCCACGGGGGAGCCGAAATCGTGCCCCACCACCCCGTGCACCTGCCGGATACCCAACGCGGCCAGTAGTGCCAGCTGATCGAGCACCAGCGACGTCATTCGAAAGGGTGCCAGATCCACATCGTATCCAGGCGTCCACCCAGTTGTGCGCCCGTAGCCCCGCTGGTCCGGTGCGATGACTCTGAAGCCGGCACCAGCCAGCGCTGGTATCACCTTGCGCCAGCTGAAGGCAAGCTCCGGGAAACCGTGCAGCAGGAGCAGGGCCGGGTCGTCCGCTCGACCGGCCTGCAGGAAATGCATGGAGAGGCCCAGATCCGTATCGATCTGCCTGCTCTCGATTCCCTCGGCAAGGAGGTCCTCCAGATCAGCCCCCATCAGCTATCACCATCACGTTCCGCAGAACGTCCGGGTAACTCGCTCGTGCGGCGCTGGCACATCGGCGTAGGTAGCGAACACCGGATGCGATTCAAAGGGATCGGCGAGCACCTGATTGAGATCTTCGAAGACCGAAAGATCGCCAGCTACCGCCTGGTCGATGGCCTGCTCCACCCGATGATTACGTGGGATGTAGAGTGGATTCACGGCGTTCATCAGTGCTCTGGTCCGCTCCGGTGCCTGATCACCCAATCTCTTCCGCCAGCGCACCTCCACCTCGCCGAATTCGGGCTCGCCTGCCGCACCGGCCCTGTCGGCCAACGCCCGGAAGCTCAACGTGTAGTCAAGTGCGCCGTCCTCGAGGTGAGTGAGCCAGTCGGTGATAATCGCCCCGTCATCAGGGTGTGCATCGAGCAACCCGAGCTTCGGGCGCATGTAAGCCAGGTACTGCGCCTGATAAAGCTCGGGAAACTCACCTAGCGCTGCTTCCAGTGCCTCTAGGGGTACCTCCAGCAGCAGCAGGGTTTCCGCCAGCCGTGCCAGGTTCCACTGACCGATGGCCGGCTGGTTGCCGTAGGCATAGCGTCCCTGCAGATCGATCGATGAGAACGTCTTCTTGAAGCTGAACTCATCCAGGAACGCTGCCGGGCCGTAGTCGATGGTCTCGCCGGAGATCGTGGTGTTGTCCGTGTTCATCACCCCATGGATGAATCCCACTGACATCCAACGCGCGATGAGCGCTGCCTGACGGGCCATGACGCCCCGGAAGAACGCTACATAGGGCTCTTCCTCCGCCCGTGCTTCAGGGTAGTGTCGCTCTATCGCGTAGTCGGCCAGGGTCCGAAGGGCGTCCACGTCCCTTCTCGCCGCGAAGAACTGAAAAGTGCCGACCCGAAGATGGCTCGCGGCAACCCGGGTAAACACTGCACCGGGCAGTGGTTCCTCGCGTTGCACGGTCTCTCCGGTTGCCACCGCCGCCAGTGCTCGTGTGGTCGGCACGCTCAGCCGGTGCATGGCTTCGCTCAGGATGTACTCCCGGAGCACCGGGCCGAGCCAGGACTTGCCATCGCCGCCACGGGAAAAGGGCGTGCGGCCGGACCCTTTGAGCTGCAGATCGAAGCGCGCACCCGACCCATCGACAATCTCGCCCAGCAGCATCGCCCGCCCGTCGCCAAGCTGGGGTGTGAAGCCGCCAAACTGATGCCCGGCATAGGCTTGAGCGATGGGCTCACTACCGGGGAGTGGATCCACGCCAGCAAAAACCCGCCCGAGTGCTTCCTGGTCTTCTGAAAGTTCGCCCAGACCGAGTTGCTCTGCGAGCGTCTGATTCCAAGCCAGCAGCTGAGGTCGGGCCACCGGCTCCGGCGCCACACGAGCATAAAAAGTCGAGGGCAGTCGGGCGTAGCTGTTATCGAAGGCAATCATCTCCCGCAGCTTATGCCGCACAGGGCCCTTGGCTCAATGGGGATGCGCCTCGAGATGCTGGCGCAGAAGATCCTTGCCGTAGTCGTTGCCATTCGGCGTGCGCACCACGGTATGGATGTGTTTACGGCTTGGCAGGTCGGGGCCTTCGAGCGCGATTGGCTTCTGATGATCAAACTCGATCAGGATCACCGGGCTTTGGATCCGATAATAGAAAGGCGCTACATCATCCGTGCCGCCCACCCAGGCAAACCGGGTGTCGTCCCAGTGTTTGAGCACTTCCCGCATCCGCACTTCCGCATGCCCGGGACGGATGTTGTCCACATAGATGCGGATGAGCTGTTCAGCCAATCGCCGCTGCTCGCTGCCGAGATCGGCAAGTGCCAGGCCCTCCATGGGCACTACGGCGTTGTCGCTCAGAAGCTCGCCATAGTTGTTGTTACCCGGCTTATCCGCGGAGACCACCGCCTGGTCGCGTTGCACTGCCGTCAGCCCTCTGATCAGTGCCAAACCCAGCGCTTCTTCAGCTTGCAGCACTTCGGTACCAGCGTACTTTCCGGAATCCGCCCGAACGGGCTCAGATCCCATGAAGACAGGCGTCATCACCACCTGATCACCGAGCACGAAGAAGTTCACGATCAGATGATGGCCTTCAAACTGCCAACCCCAGGGCTCAGAACTGGCAGGCTGCCCCATGATCGTGATCCAGTAGCGGTGCTCGCCATACTGATAGTGATCGTCCTTGAGCTCCGCGAGATGCTCTTCGAGCCGGGTGATGTCTCTCGCCAGCGTAGCCCCTTTCCGGCTCATTCCTGCAGCAAGTAATGCCCAGACCGCATCTTTCTGCTCGTCGGTCATCTCTTCGAATCCAACACCCTGGCGGGTGCTGATGTGGATGTTCGCCCAGCGCCGCCACTCGTCGTCATCCACCGAGAAGAGCGCACGGTCACGCTGTTCCGGTGTCAGGGCGGCGAGCAGCGCAACCGCGGCCAACCTTACCGGCTCGGTAGACACACCCGTCTCAGCAATCGGGAACAGGCCCGGCTGCACTGAGCCGTCGGCGGTAACTCCGACAAATTCCTCCAACGCCATGCGCTCGACGATCGGCCACACGACTCTCGATACCTCCACCGGTCGAAAAGCAGCAGCCGCGAAAAGGAATCCGATCAACGCCGCCAGCACCAGAACAATCCAGAGAAGCGTGCGCATCTCCCCTTCCTCGTGTGATCTCCAGCCACATTGTTCACCAGTCGAAACCACAGCGCCAATTCCGGCAATGGGTCCCATACGTTAAAGTGCCTGCAAAGGGAGGGATGGGGAATACTGATGCTCGCGAAACACGCGATCCGCCTGCTTGCCGGGTACTTGCTGACGACCTCGGTAGCGGCCGTGTCCGCCGAGCAGCCGAACATAATCTTCGTGCTCACCGATGATCAGCGCTATGACGAAGTGGGCTTCCTGAACTCGATTCTGGAAACACCACACATGAATGCGCTGGCGGAACGAGGCGTTCACTTCGCCAATGCCTTTGTCACGACGTCTCTCTGTTCACCCAGCAGAGCGAGCATCCTCACCGGCCAGATGATGCACAACCACGGCGTGATCGATAACAACCGACCCTTGCCGGATGGGTTGGAGCTCTTTCCAGAGCACCTGCAGAATGCCGGGTATCAGACCGCGTTCATCGGCAAGTGGCACATGGGTGGCCGCATCTCGGATCCCCGCCCTGAATTCGACTACTGGGTGAGCTTTCCCGGCCAGGGTACCTACAATCCCACTACGGCCTTCGGCCAGACCACCATGCTGACCGTCAACGACACGAAGGTGCCTCAAACCGGCTACATAACAGATGAGCTCACCGAGTACGCACTCGCCTTTCTCGACCAGCGGGATCGGGATCGACCCTTCTTTCTCTACCTCTCACACAAGGCCGTGCACGCCAATTTCGAACCAGCCCCACGACACGCCGAGCAGTACGCCGATGCGGACATTCAGCTGGGCGAAGCACCTCCGGCCGATGCCGACGTGCCGATGTGGGTGAGAAACCAGCGGAACAGCTGGCACGGAGATGAGTTTCCGTACCACAGCGACCTGCCGCTGAAGGCGTTCAAGCGTCAGTACCACCGCGCGCTGTCGGCTGTGGACGACAGCCTTGGCCGGCTGCAGGCCTGGCTCGAAAAGGAAAAGCTGACACAGGATACCGTGGTCATCCTCATGGGCGACAACGGTTTCCTGTTCGGTGAGCATGGCCTCATCGACAAACGCAACGCCTATGAGGAGTCGATCCGGGTTCCGCTGCTGGTAGCTGCACCCGGCCGGTACGGCGCCGGGCAGACGGTGGATGCGATGGTGGCGAACATCGACATTGCCCCGACGCTCCTGACCCTGGCTGGCGCCGAGGTGCCCGGGCACTACGATGGCTTGAGCTTCGCCCACCTGCCACATGCGCCTGACGAGGATCAGGACAGGGAGCACGGTACTCTGCGGGATGCACTCACCTACGAGTATTACTGGGAGTTCAACTACCCGCATACGCCCACGACGTTCGCGCTGCGCACAGACCGCTTCAAGTACATCCAGTATCACGGTGTGTGGGATACGGAAGAGCTGTACGATCTGGCCACAGACCCGAGCGAAGCAACGAACCTCATCGAAGATCCAGCGCTGCTCGAGATCAAGGTGGACATGCGGCAGCGCCTGTACGCTTCACTGACCGATCGCGAAGGCAACAACGCCATACCCTACTCTCGAAAGTACACCCAGGGGGCGGTGTTCAGACATCCGGACCGCTCTCAGGCGGCGGAGTTTCCCGGGAAATGGTTGCGAACGGGTGACGCAGCAGACCGCTGGGAGCACATCCTTCCCGATGGACCGCAGAAGTCGGAGCAGTTGAAGGTGGTCGATGAAGCGTTGAAGGACAGGTGACCGTTACATGACCCGACTATCACTCATTCTCCTCCTGCTTGGATTGCTGAGCCTGCTCGCCAATCAGACGGCAATTGCCCGGAGCGCAGACATACGTCCAAACATCATCATCTTCTTCGCTGACGATCTCGGCTACGGCGATCTTGGCAGTTACGGTCACCCCTACATCCGCACACCGAACCTGGATGCGCTGGCGGCGGAAGGCCAACGCTGGACCGACTTCTACGTGGCTGCGCCCGTCTGCTCACCGAGCCGGGGTGCGCTTCTGACCGGAAAGCTGCCGCAACGCACGGGTCTTTGGGGCCGCCACATCGGCGTGTTCTTCCCCAACGCCCGTGCGGGCTTGCCACAATCGGAACGCACCCTGCCCGAAGCACTGAAGGAGGTGGGCTACAACACCGGCATCATCGGCAAGTGGCACCTGGGTGATGCACCGGAGTATCTGCCCACCCGGCATGGTTTCGACTACTGGTATGGCCTGCCCTACTCCAACGACATGGACTGGGCGGATGGCCCCAACTTCGATGAGCTGCTCGTCATGCGTACCGCCGGCCGGGGTGACGAGCTGCGTGAGCTGTCCGCCGCCAGGCAGGCACTGTACGCAAACCCGACCGTCGATGGTTGGAACGTGCCCTTGCTCCGCAGTCGACGCGTGGGTGCGGTTTTCGACGATCAGATCGTCGAGGCGCGTGCCGATCAACCGCAGCTCACCAAAAACCACACAGGGGAAGCCTTGGCCTTCATCAAAGCAAATGGCGACTCGCCGTTCTTCCTCTACGTGCCCTACAGCATGCCGCACACGCCTCTGTTCCGCTCCGAGTCGTTCGCTGGACGAAGCCTCGGCGGGCGCTACGGAGACGTGATCGAAGAGATCGACTGGAGCGTGGGCGAGATCGTCGAGCAGCTGAAGGCTCTCGGCATCGCAGAGAACACCCTCGTCTTATTCACGTCGGACAACGGCCCCTGGCTGACCATGAACCAGCACGGTGGGACGGCCGGTCTTCTCAAGCATGGCAAAAACACCACCTTCGAAGGTGGCATGCGGGTACCGGCCATTTTCTGGTGGCCGGGCAAACTGGATGTGGGTGTGGTCAGTGACATCGGCTCGACCCTGGATGTGTACACGACCGTTCTACGGCTGGCCGGTGCAGAGGACACTGCCGGTGTGGATGGCCTGGATATCAGCCCCACGCTCATGCGCGGCGAGCCGAGCCCCAGAACCGCACTGCCCTACTACAACCGTGGCGAGTTGCGAGCCTTCCGATCCGGAACCTTCAAACTTCACCTCATCACTGAGGGGGCCTACGGTCAGCCACCAGACCGACAGGAGCACGAGAAGCCACTGCTGTTCAATCTTGCCGATGATCCGGCGGAGAAGTTCGACGTGGCTGACCAGCATCCCGAAGTCGTCGCCGACATGCTCCAGCAGATTGCCGAGCACCGGGCCGCTATGACGGAGCAGCCACCGTTATTCGATCTGCCGTTGGGGGAGCTCGCGGACTGACGCGCATACAGATCAAACTGCAAAGGAGTTTTGAACCATGGGAGATCGAGTCAAGGGACGCATCGCGCTGATCACCGGCGGCGCCTCGGGTATCGGCCGGGGCTGCGCAGAACGGCTTGCGGAAGAAGGTGCGCACGTTGTGCTGACCGACATTCAGGATGAGCTGGGCGCGGAGACGACCAGCAGGATCGTTGCCGCAGGCGGATCTGCCGAGTATCTGCACCACGATGTGACCAGCGAAGCGGCCTGGATCGATGTGATCGGCCACGTGCAAGCCACCCACGGCGCGCTGCACATCCTGGTAAACAACGCCGGCATCGGTATCGCCGCTTCGATCATCGAGATGTCCCTGGATGACTGGCAGCGCCAACAGGCCATCAACCTGGATGGGGTGTTCCTTGGTCTGAAGCACGGCATTCCGCTGATCCGCGACAGCGGTGGCGGCTCCGTCATCAACATGTCGTCCGTGGCAGGTATCAAGGGTTCTGCGCAGCTCTCCGCGTACAACGCAACCAAGGGCGGCGTACGTCTGCTGAGCAAAGGTGTGGCGCTGGAATGTGCTCAGGCGCGCTGGAACGTGCGGGTGAATTCCGTGCACCCGGGTACCATCAACACGCCGATCTGGACCACCGAAGGCGCGCTGCGGATGGCTGAAGAAGGCAGCAATCGTGTGGACATTGAAACGATGGCCGAGCTGGGTGTGCCGACCGGTGTGGTTGGTCAGCCGCGCGACATCGCCAACGGCGTGCTGTTTCTCGCCAGCGACGAGTCTTCCTACATCACCGGCACCGAGCTGATCATCGATGCCGGCATGTGCGCCTGACGACGGTGACGTCAGGTCGTGGTAAAACAGTAGCTCCAGCAGAGGCAGTTTGGAAAATGTCAACGACAGAGAGTCCGCTGTGGCTTGTTACCGGTGCCGGTTCTGGAATCGGTGCTGCACTGGTTCGCAACGTCAGGGATTCGGGAGATAGAGTGCTCGCACTCGATATCAACGATGAGGCCGGCACGGCACTGGCCGCCCAGACAGGTGCAGACTATCAGCATTGCGACGTCAGTGATCCCGATGACTGGCAGAAGGTACTGAACACGCTGGAGCGTCTGGGCACGCCGAACCGCATCGCACTGAACGCGGGCATACAGATCGCACCCCCGGATGCACCGCTGTCCGACTATCAGTTCGGCGCCATGACCATAGAACGCTATCGCCGGATGATGGGGGTGAACGTAGACGGCGTGGTGTTCGGCCTTCAGGCGCTGCTGCCATTGCTAAGCCATGGCGCCGCAATCGTGGTCACCGCATCACTGGCAGGGATCACGCCTTACAGCGTGGACCCGCTCTACACCTTGAGCAAACACGCCGTGGTGGGACTGGTTCGGAGCCTCGGCGACCCGCTCGAGGAGCGGGGAATCCGAATCAGCGCCATCTGCCCAGGAGGTATCGACACCGCCATCATTCCTGAGGCGCAACGCACCAGCGACGCGGTGCTGATGAGCCCTGGCTGTATAGCAGACGAGATCCGCTATCTGATGGACGTGCAGGAGACCGGCAAAACCTGGGCAAAGGTGAGCGAAGAGAAACCAGTGTTCATCGTTCGCGCCCCCGGGGATCGCAGCGCCTGAACCAGCCAGGCGCTGTCTCAGCCCTCCTTCAGCTCACGACTGAAACGCGGGCCGGGCGGTGACCTCCCCATGAAACCGGGCCAGATTCGACAGATCGAAATAGTCCTGGCCCACATTTCTCGCAAAGCCCACGGCGATGGCCAGCGTCATATCCGCCACGGAGTAGCGATCTCCCGCCAGGTACTGGCTGCTCGACAGGTGTGTGTCCAACCGAGTGGCCGCGTCTCTGGCCGCTTCACCCGCTATCTCGCCCCACTCGGCAGAGCAGCGCTCCCGATCCTTGAAGAAACCGGTGGAGTTCCGAAAGCACTGGGCCACGGACATCATGAAGTTCATCTCCACCCGGCGGCTCCACATCTCGATCACGGCAAGCTCCTCGGGTGTTGCACCAAACAGGTTCGGCTCCGGGTGCAAACCCTCGAGCAACCGGCAGATCGCCTGGCTTTCTGAAAGGTAGGTACCGTCATCGAGCTCCAGGGTCGGCACCCGGCCGAACGGGTTTTTGGCCAGATACTCCTCGCCCAGATTTTCACCCGCCCGTATGTCGATCTGAGTCATTGGTAGCTCGATGCCCTTTTCCTTCATGAACACTTCCACGCGCTGGCCGTTCGGCGACGCGCTCTGGGTATATAAATGCATGACTTCTCCAGTTGTCAGACGGAATCGAAAACCTGTGCCCAATCTTCCAGGGCAGATTCGTGATTGTGCACGAGCTGCACGGTGAGCTGCGTGTAGCCTGCATCGCGGATCGCGCGGATTCGCTCCACAAGTTCCTCCCGGGTGCCGCTCAACGTCATCGCTCGGGCGAGATCCGGGCTGATGTGCTTTTCTTCCGGGCGAACGTAAGTGAGATGACCTTTGTGATTCTCGAGATAGCGCGCATCTGCCGGCTCGTACCGCTCGTGCACCTTCAGGTACTCGGTGAGCAACTCATTTAAGGGACCGCTGTCCACATTGCCGCCCGTCAGTGCGCCAACCTCGTCGGCCAGATTGTGAAAGAGCACGGATGCGTAAGGCGCAGCCTGGGCCATGAGGCGAGCGTCATCCTCTGCCGCATCCCCCGTCAAAACCGCACCCATGAAAAAGAGATTGGCCTCCAGCTTCTCATCAGCCCTGCCTGCTGTTTGCCAGGCGGAGTGCATCTCGTCGAGCACCTCCGCCGCGTTGGCGGAACCGAAGACCATCCATCCTGCGCCCAGCTCCGCGGTGAGCTGCTTGCCTTTCGGGCCGAACGCCGAAATCCACAGCGGAACCTCGTCGGCAATGTTGATCAGCCCCAGATCCGGATCGAGAAAGCGGATCTTGTGCGGGCCATCCGCGGCCCGCCACTCGACCGTCTCACCATCGAGCATGCCTTGCACCGTCTCTATGTAACGGCGGGTAGCGGCCAGCGGCACAGCACCCTGACCCATGGTTCTTCGCGCGGTGAAGCCCGTGCCGATACCGAAATCGATCCGCCCGGGTGCCAGCTTGTTGAGTGAGGCAAGGGCGTTGGCGGTAACGGGTTCTATACGATTGGATGGCACCAGCACACCCGTCCCGAGACGGATCCGGGAAGTCTCGTGCGCGGCAAGTGCCATGCAGATGAAAACATCCGGGTTCAACAGTTGAGTGTCGTAAAACCAAGCCGCGTGAAATCCCAATTCCTCCGCGCGCTTTACCCATTTCCAGGAGTCCAGCTCAGAGGCGAACGCGACCGAGAATTGCATACCGTCCGCGACCGTTGTCAGGGAACAACCCGCACGGGCATCCGTGCGTAGCCATTGACGAAATTAGACTCCACCCGCTCCACCTCACCGGTGATCTCGATCCGCTTCCAGCGGGTGAGAATCTCCTGCCAGAGGATGTGCATCTGCATCTCGGCGAGCCGCATGCCCAGGCAGCGGTGCACGCCAAAACCGAAGGAGATGGTGCTGCGGGCATTCGAACGGGTGATGTCGAACCGGTCGCCGTCTTCGAACACGTCCTCGTCCCGGTTGCCGGAGTAGTACCAGATCACCACCTTGTCACCTTTTCTGATGGTGTGGCCACGGATCTCGTGATCCGCCACCGCCGTGCGCCGCATGTGCGCCAGCGGGGTCTGCCAGCGCACCACTTCCGAGGTCATGTTCGGAATCAGGCTCGGATCCGAGCGCAGCAGATCCAGCTGATCCGGGAATTGATTGAAGGCATTGATGCTGCCACTCATGGTGTTCCGGGTGGTGTCATTGCCACCCACGATCAGCAGCATCAGATTGCCGAGAAAATCCGAGTCCGGCTGATCGGCCGTCACCGAATCCTGAGCGAGCATGGTGACCAGATCCAGATTGGCCGGACCATCCCGGCGCTCGTCCTTCAGCCGGGTGAAGTACTCTAGGCACTCCATCAGCTCGGAAACCCGTTGCTCCTGGCTGCCGACGATGGGTGAATCCGGCTCGGCGGTGGTCACGTCAGACCAGCGGGTGAGCTTTCTTCTGTCTTCGAACGGAAAATCGAACAGCGTCGCCAGCATCATGGTGGTGAGCTCGATGGAGACCCGATCCACCCAGTCGAACTCCTCCCCCACGGGCAGAGAATCGAGCAGGGTCTGGGTCCGGGAGCGGATGAGCTTTTCGAAGTTGGCGAGGCTTGCCGGCGCCACGATCTTGTTCACCGCTTTCCGTTGCGGCCCATGTTCCGGCGGATCCATGGTAATGAAGCTGCGCACGAAAAAGTCCGAATCCGCATCTCCGACGATGGCGTCATCGATCATGATGCCGCCCAGATGTGCCTCTGACGAGAAAGTCTCATGGTTTCTGTCCACCGCCATGATGTCTTCATAGCGGGTGATGGACCAGAACGGGCCATAGGGACTCTCCGCGCAGTAATGCACGGGTGCCTCGGCGCGCAGCCGCTTGAATATCGGCAGTATGGTTTCGTTCTTGAACCGCCTCGCGTCGGCTGGGTTCAGCTTCTCCGAAAGGTCATCGAGAACGGCCGCTTCACTCATATCCCCCCCTCAAAAAAAACGTCTTAACCGGCCAGAATGCTGTTCAGCGTCGCGCTCGGGCGCATGGCGGCGTCGGCCTTCTCCACGTCAGGGTGGTAGTAGCCGCCGATGTCCACCGGACCGCCCTGGATATCCACCAGCTCTTTGATGATCTGGTCCTCGTGCTCCGCCAATGCTTTGGCCAGCGGGGCGAACTGCGCCTTAAGCGCTGCATCTTTGTCCTGTGCCGCCAGGGCTTCCGCCCAGTAGGTACCCAGGTAGTAGTGGCTTGCCCGGTTGTCCGGCTCGCCCGTTTTTCGCGAAGGCGACTTGTTGTTCTCGAGCAGCTTCTCCGTTGCCACATCCAGCGCATCCGCCAGCACCTGAGCCCGGTCGTTACCCGTCTTCGCCGCGATGTCGTCCAGTGACACCTTGAGTGCCAGAAACTCACCGAGAGAATCCCAACGCAAGTGGTTTTCCGCTTCGAACTGCTGCACGTGCTTTGGCGCGGAGCCGCCGGCGCCGGTCTCATACAGGCCACCGCCCGCCATCAGCGGCACGATGGAATACATCTTGGCGCTGGTGCCCAGCTCCATGATCGGGAACAGGTCCGTCAGGTAGTCCCGGAGCACGTTGCCGGTGGCAGCAATGGTGTCTTCACCGTGCCTTGCCCGCTCCAGCGTGTGTCGCATGGCCAGCGTCAGCTTCATTATCTGGATGTCCAGGCCATCGGTGTCGTGCTCTTGCAGATACTTGTGCACCTTTTCGATGATCTGGGCATCGTGACCACGCTGCTCAGGATCACCGCGGTGCTGGTCGAGCCAGAAGACGACCGGAATCCCGGAAACCCGGCTCCGGTTCACCGCCAGCTTCACCCAATCGCGAATCGCCGCATCCTTGGTCTGGCACATACGCCAGATGTCGCCTTTTTCAACCCCGGCGTGCTCGATCAGCACACTGCCCGCTTCGTCGGTGACCCGGACGGTACCGCCGGTGGGCAGCTCGAAGGTCTTGTCGTGGGAGCCGTACTCTTCCGCCTTCTGCGCCATCAGGCCCACATTCTGTACCGTGCCCATGGTGGTGGGGTCGAAGGCATCGTGGTGCTTACAGAAATTGATCACCTCGAGATATATGGTGGCGTAGCAGGAGTCCGGAATGATGGCCTTTGTGTCTCGCAGATTGCCGTCCGCGCTCCACATTTTGCCGCCTACCCGGATCATGGCCGGCATGGACGCATCGACGATGATGTCGCTCGGCACATGCAGGTTGGTAATGCCCCGATCGGAGTCGACCATGGCAAGTCCTGGCCGGCTCTCGTGGCACTTCCGGATGTCCGCTTCGATCTCGTTGCGCAGGGAGAACGACAGGGTCTTCACCTTCTCCAGCACGCTGCCGAGCCCCAGGTTCGGGTTCACACCCAGCTCCTCGAAGGTTTCCCGGTGCTTGTCGAACGCGTCCTGATAGTACACCTCCACCGCGTGACCGAAAATGATGGGATCGGAGACCTTCATCATGGTCGCCTTCATGTGCAGCGATGCCAGCAGGTCGGCGCGCAGGGCACCCTCGTACTCTTCTTCCAGGAAGGTTCGGAGCTTGGCGACGCTCATGTACATGCCGTCCACCACTTCCCCATCCAGCACCGGCACTGCCTCCCGCAGCACGGTGGTCTGGCCGTCATCGCCAATCAGCTCGATCTTCAAGTTGCCACCCTTGTCGATGGTGACCGACTTCTCGCTGTGGTAGAAGTCGCCTTCGCGCATGTGCGCCACGTGGGTGCTGGACGCCTGGCTCCACTTGTCCATGGGGTGTGGGTGCTTCTTCGCGAAACGCTTCACGGACTCCGGCGCCCGGCGATCGGAGTTGCCTTCCCGCAACACCGGATTCACCGCAGAGCCAAGCACCGCCGCATAACGATCCTGGATGGCCTGCTCTTCGTCGGTGGCCGGTTCTTCGGGATAATCAGGCACATCGAAACCCTGTGACTTCAGCTCCGCGATCGCTTCGATCAGCTGTGGCACAGAAGCACTGATGTTTGGCAGCTTGATGATGTTGGCACCTTCTTCCTTGGTCAGCGCACCGAGCTCGGCCAGCTTGTCCGGGACGCGCTGCGCATCGGTCAGATTCTCCGGAAAGGCCGCCAGGATGCGTGCGGCAACGGAGATATCGGCGAGCTCAACCTCCACATCCGCTGCCTCGGTGTACTTCTTGATGAACGGCAGCAGTGAGTAGGTGGCCAGTGCGGGAGCTTCGTCGGTGAGGGTGTAAACGATCTTCAGATCTGACATTTCGTTCCTGATTTCTTCTAACTGGGTAAGCGGGCCGGAAGATGCGCATCCAGCCTGAAATTCGGGGGCGCATTATACGGTTTTCTGGCCGGGAGCGGAGCCCGAAGGAAAACAGACACCGATCGCCTGATCGATGCCTGATCATTCACACCGGTTATGACACACCGATGACGGTCGAACGGGCGGAGAAGTTCGAGCGGTCGGTCTAAGCCGCTGCCTCTCCTGGATCCACCGCCTCACCTTCTACGCGCACTTGACCCGCTTCGTTGTCCACCACCACATAGTTGTCGTAGTAGGTGACGATCGGGCGCACTCCGAAGATCTTCTCCATGGCCGGATACCAGTCCTCCGTGTAGAAGGCCTCCGCTTTCTCCCTGGATTCCCAGACGTACACCCCACCGCCGCCGTTCTCACCATTGAGATAGTACTTGGTGCTGAGGCCATCCATGCCGGTGAACTTCGGCGCGGAGGCGAGACCGGAAGCGATGGCGTCTTCTCTGCTGCGCTCGACGCCGGGTAGCTGAACGATTGCGATGAACATACTCTCTCCTTCCCTAATCAGTCGGCTCTTGCCGGTGGTTCCCGAAGTGTACCGCTAACGGCCTGCATCCGCGGCGCCTTGTCTCGAGTGGTTCGACTCCCGGGTCACAGGAAATTCCAAGCGTGACTCGGCCTCCAGACGCCGAGCCTCAATCAGGCTGTGGGCGACGCTGGCAGGAATGCCGGCCTTTTCCAGCGTGATCTGGGCGAGCTCCAGGCCGGCTTCCAACACCTCCGGTACTACCCGGGCCGCCCCGGCGGAGAGCAACTCACTGGAATGGGCATCGTCATGGGCTCGCACGAAGACTGGGACAGATGGAGCGAGTTTTCGACTCACCGCCAACACCCTGCCGGGCACGCCCGGGTCATCGGTGCAGATCACCACCGCGACCGCTTCGTTGACACCCACGGAGCGAAGCATGGCTTCACGGCTGGCATCGCCGTGATACACCGGTAATCCTTGTGCCTGGCAGCGGCTAACCCGTTCAACATCCAAATCCAGGGCAACAAAGGGCAACATCTGCCTACCGACCAGCTCGCCGAGCAGCTGGCCGGTGCGCCCGTAACCAATGATGATCACATGACCACCGGCACCGCCGGACTGCTCTGGCGGGGCCATCGTCCCCGAACTCGCCGACGTGCTCAATCGCACACCCGCCCACCTGGCCAGGCGCGACATAGCCGGAGTCAGAAACATGGTGACGCTGACCACAATCAACATGAACTGCGCCGTCGGCTGCGGTACCACGGCCATGGTGACTGCCAGCCCGACCACGACAAAGGCAAACTCACCACCCTGACCAAGGGTGATGCCGGTTTCGAGTGCCCTTGCCCAGCTGAAGCCAAACAACCGACCGAGCACCACGATGAGCGCCACTTTGATGAGAAACAAGCCGATAACGGAGGCTCCGATCCAGAGCGGATTGGTCAGCACTTCCATCGGATCGACCCACATGGCCACGGACATGAAGAAGAGTCCGAGCAGCAGCCCTTTGAACGGCTCGATATTGGCCTTCATCTCGTGATGGAACTCACTCTCGGCAACAAGTAGTCCGGCGAGAAACGCTCCCAGGGCGGCGGACAGGCCGGCCTCGTGGGTGGCGAAGGAAGTGGCAATGATCAGGAGCAGCGAGACTGCCAGGAAGAACTCAGGACTGTCCGCGCTCGCAACAAAGCGCAGCACGGGCCGAACCAGCAGGCGTCCCACAAGCAGTATTGTTACTACCGCCAACAGCGCCTCACCTATGGCCAGCAGCAGCGCCATGCCCACCGAGCCACTTGTCTGAGCACCGAGAATGCCGACCAGGAAGAGGATAGGTACAACGGCAATGTCCTGAGCCAGCAGAATGGCGAAAACCCCATGACCGGTAGGGCTGCCGAAACGGCCCTGCTCAATCAGAAGCTGGGTGACGATGGCAGTGGACGAAAGCGCCAGGCACGCGCCAAGCACCACGGAAGCTTCCACACCGTTTCCGAACAGCCAGGCGATCCCGCCGATCGTGGCTGCCGTAATGAGCACCTGAGCCGAGCCAAGGCCGAAGACGAGCCGACGCATGGCCATGAGCCGGTCCATGGAGAGTTCCAGACCGATCATGAACAGGAGAAACACCACACCCAGCTCGGCCAGGGCGCGAACGCCGGATACGTCCGTGATCATCATGAATCGCAACCAGCTCTCCTCGCCTGCAAGGCGGACCACGCCGAACGGGCCGACCGCGAACCCGACCAGAAGGAAGCCGAGCACCGGGCTCAGCCGAAACCGCTTGAACAGCGGAATGACAAGCCCGGCAGCGACCAGAAATACGACCGCGTCATGTAGTTTGAGATCTTCCAACTCGCCTCTGTCCTGGTCCGGTTAGCGGGGGTCATTCTACCCAGTTTGCCCGGGCCATCAGGCGTTGGCCTGAGCTAAACTGTCGACAGGCACATGAATTCAAGCATACAGGGGGTCACAGGTGGATTTCGACGAAGTTGTTCAGGGCCGGCGCAGCATCCGGGGTTTCAAGAAAGATCCGGTGCCGAAGGACGTGATCCGGGAAGTCGTCGCCCTGGCGACCCGAGCCCCCTCCTCCATGAACACCCAGCCCTGGCATCTGCATGCGGTAAGTGGTGCCGCGTTGGATCGCATTCGGGCCGGCAATACGGAGAAGAACCTGGCGGGCGTGCCGGCATCCCGGGAAATTCGCATGCACGGCCCTTACGCGGGGGTGCACCGGGAGCGGCAGAAAGCCATTGCCGGGCAGCTCTTCGAAGCCATGGACATCGAGTGGTCGGACAAGGAGAAGCGCCAGGATTGGGTGTTGCGTGGCTTCCGTCAGTTCGATGCACCGGTGTCCATCGTGGTCACATTCGATGCCGAGCTCACGGACAACGACATCGCCATCTTCGATTGCGGCGCCGTGACCAACTGCCTGGTAAACGCCGCCTGGTCACGGGGACTCGGCTGCGTGATCAACGGTCAGGGCATCATGCAGTCGCCGGTGGTGCGCGAGCATGCCGAAATCCCAGCCAATGAAGTGATCATGAGCTGCGTGGCCATGGGCTATCCGATGGACGATTTCCCAGCCAACGACGTGGTATCCACTCGCCGACCGGTGGACGACGTGATCAGTTTCGTCGGCTTCGAGGACTGACACGGCGAGCAACGCTGCCTCGCTCAGTTCGACTGCTTGATCCGGAACAACACCGAGTAGAGCACCATTTTCCGGAAACAAGGAGAGTTGCGATGAGCCGAAACCCGAACGCCATGATCGTTACGGCCCAGCCGGAGGCCTCGGAGGCAGGTGCCCGGGTATTGATGGCCGGCGGTAACGCCATCGACGCCGCCATGACCGCTGCGCTGGTGCAGGGGGTGGTTGACCCGCAAATGACGGGAATCGCCGGATTCGGCAACTGCCAGATCTACATGCCGGGGCGCGGGATTCACACCTGCATAGATTTCCACGGCAAAACACCAATGGCCGCGACGCCGGGCATGTGGGAAGACCGGCTGATCGCGGAAACCCGCGACGGATTCGGTTTCGTGCTCGAGGGTAACGTCAACGACGTGGGTTACCAGTCGATCACCACACCCGGCAGCCTGATGGCTTACTCGGAAGCGGTGGCCGAGTTCGGCACCTTCGACTGGCCGGACATCTGCGCACCTGCCATCCGCTATGCCCGGGACGGCTGGGTCGTGCGCCCGGCTGTCTACAACTGGTGGTTGTACGGCGCTTCGCTCGGCCGCACATCGGTTGACGAAAGACTCAAGCACACGCCCGCCGGGCGTCGCCTCTACTTCCGGGAAGACGGCAGCTTCAAGCAGATCGGCGATCTGTTTCAGAACCCGGATCTCGCCAACACGTTGCAGCGCATCGCCGATCAAGGCGCCGAGACTTTCTATACCGGAGAGATCGCCGAAGAGATCGTCGCTGATATGGCGGCGAACGGTGGCCTGCTAACTGCCGAGGACCTGGCCGGCTATCGCACGACCCGCAACGACCCGCTGGCAACCACCTATCGGGGCCTGGAAGTTTCCACGAACCACCCACCTGGCGGTGGCATCATGTTGATCGAGATGCTCAATATCCTCGAGCAGTTTGATCTTACCGCCATCGGTCACAACGAGAGCGAATATCTGCGCATCGTCTGTGAAGCCATGAAGGCCGCGACGGCTGACAAGGAAGCCTACGTCGGTGATCCGGCGTTCATGGATGTTCCAATCGAGCGGTTGACCGGCAAAGGCCTGGCCGAGGACTACGCACGACGGATCCGAGCCCGCGAGAAGCTCACTGTGGAACGGTTCAATGTCGCAGAGCCGAAGGACACGACGCACGTCGCGGCGGTGGACGCCGACGGCAATTGCGTGACCATGACCCACTCGCTCGGCATGCCTTCCGGCGTGGTCACAGAAGGGCTCGGCTTCATGTACAACGGCTGCATGGGTGTATTCGACCCGCGACCCGGACGCACCGGCTCCATCGCGCCGGGCAAGAGCCGCTTCAGCTCCCTGTGTCCGACGATCGTATTCGACCACGACAGGCCTAAAATCGTGATCGGAGCCCCCGGCGGCACGCAGATCGCCATGGGCGTGCTGCAAAGCATTCTGAATGTCATCGACTTCGATATGCCCATCGTCGAAGCCGTATCCGCCCCCCGGTTTTCGGCCACCAGCAATCTGATCGACATCTCGAACCGGATCCCCGAATACGTGGTGGAGCCGCTACGTGTCGAGGGCTATCACATCGTCCGCTGGCCGCAGTCGTTCGAGTTTGCCCGTGTGCATGGTATTGAGGTCGTGGACGGCAGACTGCGAGGTGGTGCGGATCCGGGCTCTGACGGCGTGGCGCTTGGCGTCCATGTCTGAAGCAAGCGAGACTATAAGAGGCTATAAGGAGGAGCGGCATGGAATACAGAAATCTGGGCACGAGCGGCCTGAAGGTCTCTACGGTCGGGCTAGGTTGCAACAACTTCGGGATGCGCATGGATGCGGAGCAGACCAGGACCGTGGTGCATGCCGCACTGGATGCAGGCATCAACTTCTTCGATACCGCCGATGTCTACGGCGGCAGCAAGAGTGAGGAGTTCCTAGGCCAAGCACTACAAGGCATGGATCGTGAGTCGGTCGTGATCGCGACCAAGTTCGCGATGCCCCTCGGCAAAGGCAAACAGGGCGCATCACGGCGCTACATCATGAGCGCGGTCGAGGCGAGCCTTGCCCGTCTCGGAACCGACTACATCGATCTTTACCAGCAACACCGACCAGATGACGATACGCCTATCGAGGAAACCCTGCGCGCGCTGGACGATCTGGTCACCGCCGGTAAGGTCCGCTATCTCGGCAACTCGAACTTCAGCGGCTGGCAGCTCGCCGATGCAGATTGGACTGCCCGGAGTGAAGGGTTGAACCGGTTCGCCTCCGCTCAGAACCTCTACAATCTGCTCGATCGACGCATCGAGCGCGAGGTGTTGCCTGCCTGTGAGCGATTCGGGCTCGGCATGCTGCCTTATTTCCCGCTGGCCAGCGGGCTGCTCACCGGCAAGTACGGCCGCGGTCAACCGGCGCCGGAAAACACCCGGCTGTCCGGTGAGCGCGGCAAGAACGCCCTGACCGATGCAAACTTCGACGTGGTGGAAAAACTCACCGCCTTCGCCGGAGAGCGTGGACACTCACTCCTGGAGCTCGCCATGAGCTGGTTGGCCTGCAATCCCCTCGTCTCCAGCGTGATTTCAGGCGCGACCAAAGTCGAACAGGTACAGGCAAACGTCGCCGCCATCGGTTGGCAGCTCTCGGAAGAAGAAATTTCAGAAATTCAAACACTTACCCGCAGATGATGCCTGAGTGGGTGAACTCTGGGATGCGGTATAAGGCCCCGGTGTCGTCAGGCTTCCAGCATGGCCTCCCGCATCTTGAACTTCTGTATCTTACCGGTCACGGTCATCGGAAAATCGTCCACGAAACGGACGTGGGTGGGCACCTTGAAGTGGGTGATCTGATCTTTGCAGAAGGCTTTCACTTCTTCTTCGCTTAAAGCTGCACCCTCTTTCAGCTGCACCCAGGCACAGACGATTTCACCGTACTTCTGATCCGGAATGCCGAACACCTGCACTTCCTGGATATCCGGGTGGGTATAGAGAAATTCCTCCACTTCACGGGGGTACACGTTCTCGCCACCCCGGATGATCATGTCCTTGATTCGGCCAACGATCTGCACATAACCTTCCTCGTCCATCTCGGCGAGATCGCCGGAGTGCAGCCAACCTGCGGAATCGATGGTCTCCGCGGTGCGCTCCTCGTCATCCCAATAGCCCTGCATCACCGAATAACCCCGGCAGCAGAGCTCGCCTTTTTCACCGAGCGGAACCACCTTGCCGTCCTCGCCGATGATCTTGATCTCCTGATAGGGGCCCACCTTGCCGACGGTGCCACAACGCTTCTCGGCCGGCGCGTCGATGTCGGTCATGTGGTTCACCGGGCTGGTTTCCGTCTGCCCGTACATGATGGTGATCTCGCTCATGTTCAACCGATCGATCACCTGATGCATGAGCTCGAGCGGGCAAGGTGCGCCGGCCATCACGCCTGTGCGCAGTGTCGAGGTGTCGTAGTCCGCCACGTTCGGCAGCTCCACCTCGGCAACGAACATGGTCGGCACCCCATGCAGAGCCGTGCATCGCTCCTCCGCTACCGTTTCCAGCACGCTGACCGGATCAAAGCCCTCATCAGGAAAGATCGCGCAGGCACCATGCGTCATGCAGGCCAGATTACCCATCACCATGCCGAAGCAGTGATAGAGCGGCACCGGGATGCAGAGCCGATCCTGCTCGGAGAAGCGCATGCCGGCACCCACCTGGAGCCCGTTGTTGAGAATGTTGAAGTGCGACAGCGTCGCCCCTTTCGGGTTGCCGGTGGTGCCGCTGGTGAACTGTATATTGATGGCATCATCAGGCTGCAGGGTGGCTGCGATCTCCGCCATCCGCCCCCTTTCCCCGGTACCGCCCATCTTCATCACCGCATCGAAGTTGAACATGCCAGGTGATTCGGTCTCGTCCATGCGGATGACGGTTTCCAGGCGCGGCAGCTTCTGCGCCCGTAGCCTTCCGGGCTCCGACGAGGCCAGTTCCGGGGCCAGCTCATTGAGCATGTCCAGATAAGCACTGGTCTTGAAGCGCTCGGCGCTGATGATGGCGCGGCAGCCCACTTTGTTCAGCGCATACTCGAGCTCATAGAGTCGGTATGCGGGATTGATGCAGACCATGATGGCGCCGATCTTGGCGGTGGCAAACTGGGTGAGACACCACTCCACCCGATTCGGCGCCCAGATGCCAACCCGATCGCCTGGCTCGATACCGACTGCGAGCAATCCGGCGGCCAGTTCATCGATCTGTGCCTTGTACTCAGCGAAGGTCCAGCGGACATCCTGATGACGGACCACCAGCGCTTCGCGATCGCCATGAGCGGCTGCAATCCGATCAACGCAGGCGCCGATGGTCTCGTAGAGCAACGGTTCGTTTGCCTGGCCGCACAGGTAGCTCTGTCCTTTCGGCAGGTTTTCCATGGTCTCCTCCCTATTCACTGCACATAGTCGCAATGGGCGATCTGATCGTCGGATCAGTCTACGGAATGGTCCCGGGGAGTTCATCTGCCCCCGATGGGGAAGCTCGGGTAAAATCCGCTTCTAGCACCATCCCGGATACCACTTCGGAGCAGCATGACCAATCACCTGCCAGCGCTGAGCATTCTCGATCTGGCACCTGTCATTCAGGGCGGCAGCCCCGGTCAGGCTCTGCGCAACAGCCGGGACCTGGCCCAGCACGCGGAGCGACTCGGCTATCAGCGATTCTGGCTCGCCGAGCATCACAATATGGCCGGCATTGCCAGCTCCGCGACCGCCGTGGCCATCGGCTACGTGGCCGAAGGCACCGAACGTATACGCGTGGGGGCTGGGGGTGTGATGCTGCCGAACCATGCGCCACTTATCATCGCCGAGCAATTCGGTACCCTGGCCTCGCTCTACCCCGATCGGATCGATCTCGGCCTCGGTCGTGCACCGGGTACAGATCAGATCACCGCGCAGGCGTTGCGGCGTACGCTCACCGGCGACATCGATCACTTTCCTCGAGATGTGATGGAGTTGATGGCCTATCTGGATGACGCGGAAGAAGGGCAGCGCGTGAAAGCCGTACCTGGTGCCGGCACAAAGGTGCCAATCTGGATCCTGGGTTCCAGCCTCTATGGCGCGCAACTTGCGGCCATGCTCGGCCTGCCTTACGCATTCGCCTCGCACTTCGCACCACAGATGATGATGCAGGCCATCGCCATGTACCGATCATCGTTCCGTCCTTCTGAGCAGCTGGAAAAGCCTTATGTGATGCTCGGCTACAACGTTTGTGCAGCACCCACTGACGAAGAGGCTCAGTACCTGCGGACCTCTTCTCTACAGGCCGTGATCAACCTGAGGAAGGGCACGCCCGGTCAGCTGCCGCCACCGGTGGAGAATCTCACTTTAACGCCGGAAGACGAAGCCATCGTTGCAAACTTCGGCCAGTGTTCGGCGGTAGGTAACAGAGACACTGTCGCTACGGCACTGAAAGCGTTTGCCGACCAGACCGGCGCCGATGAGCTCATGATCGCTGGCCAGATTTATGATCACAGTGCCCGGGTGCGTTCCTACGAGATACTGACAGAAGCGCACAATCACCTCCGCCAATCGCCGGGAAATGTAGGAAAGGAGTCGAGCAGTGTCTGAAAGCCTTCGGGACCAGTTGGTGAAGGCCGGTCTCGCGACTGCATCGCAGGCCAAGAAAGCAGAACGCCAGGCCAAAGCGCAGCAGCACAGCAATCGGAGTCGCAAGCCCGAGGAATCCGGCAAGCCCGGGCAGTCCAAATCAAAGGAATCCGATCCGAATTCTCCGGAGGCGGTGAAAGCACGCGCGCGCAAGCAACAGGCAGAGAAACGGGCACGGGACAGAGCGCTGGCTGAGACCAGAAACGAAAAGGCCGCGGCAAAGGCACTGCGGGCAGAGATCAAGCAGATCATCACGCAGAACGACCAACGACAGAAGACCACCAGCGATGAAGACGTGCCTTATCAGTTCGTGCACGGCAGGAAGATCAAGCGGATTTACGTGCCCACCGCTCAGAGAGAGCGCCTGATCAACGGCAGCCTGGTGATCATCAACAACGATGGCCTCTACAGCCTGGTCAGCCAGGAGGTGGCAGAGCAGATCAAAGCCCGGGATCCGAAGCGGATCATCACCAGCCAGGAAGAAGATAAGCAACCGGAGCCCGGCTCCGATGACGAGTACTACGCGAAGTTCGAGGTGCCGGACGACCTGGACTGGTAGGGTCCCGGCCGCGTTTTCAGCAAGGGGGAGACACCATGGCGAGCAATCCGGAGTATCTGGAGGCCGCGCTGGCGGCCGAACGCTGGATCGCTCAGCATGCCAAGCAGACCGATGCCGGACTGGTCTGGGGGTTGGCTGACGAAGCGCCGGAAAAAACGATCCGAACCCTGTACGCCGGTTCCGCCGGTATCGCCCTTTTCTACCTCGAGCTCCATCAGGCGACCGGCGAACCGGCATATCTCGAGACTGCGATCAGAGCAGGCCAAGATATCATCGCCTATACCAGAGCAAAGGAGACGCTCACCTGCTCTGCACTGGGCGGCTGGGCCGGCTACACCTTCGTCCTGAACGAGATCGCGCTCGCCAGCGGCGCTGACTCGTTTCGCGAGGCAGCTGCTTACTGCGCACAGAAGTTGCGGGATCAGGCATCTGATGTCGGTACCGGTATCGGCTGGATCGCCCCCATGCCCTACGCCAACCTCACCGGGCAGGAAGGTCAGCGGGAGATCTACGACGTAGCGGAAGGGGCAGCAGGCGTCGGTCTTTACTACCTGTACGCCCATGAGCACGGCGTTCACCCGGACACGCTCGACTGGACCCGCGCGATTGCCGAGAGACTGCTCGAAGTCGCCAGACCAGCAGAGGGCGGCCTGCGCTGGCAGCTCATGGAAGACATTCCCTGGCCGTTCGATGCACCCAACTTTGCGCACGGTACCGCCGGGGTTGCCTACTTTTTCGCCCGGGCCTTCGAGGTGACCGGCGAGCAACGCTATCTGGATGCAGCCATCGCCGGCGCGTGCCATGTGATGGCCATGGCCGAACCGGTAGGCGATGGCCACCTGGTGCCGCACATCCTCGACGACGGCCGGCCGAACCGCTTCTACCTCGGCATCTGCCACGGTCCCGCCGGCACGGCCAGATTGTATTACCTGCTGAACAAGCTCACGGATGACTCGAAATGGACGGCGTTTTCACGTGGGCTCGATCGAGGCCTGGCCGCATTGGGCGCGCCGGAGGAACGGGGACGCGGGTTCTGGAACAACATCAGCCAATGCTGCTGCGATGCAGGAATTGGCGATCATGCGATCTGGTCTTACCGTGCCACCGGAGAGACCTTCTATCTGGATCTGGCCAAGCGCGTTGCTGCCGAAGTGTTGCGGCGTGCAGAGCGTCATGGAGATGCGATCTGCTGGCCTCAAGCCGAGCACCGTGCCCAGCCGGACTTCATTCAGGCGCAGACCGGTTACATGCAAGGCGCCGCGGGCGTCGGCAGCTTTCTCGTGCACCTGGCCACCACACTCAACGGCGATCCGGTGAAGATTCTGTTCCCGGACGTGCCTTACGGCGACCTGAACGGTTGACTTGAAGCGGCTATCGCAGCCTCGCCGAGTTGAGTCAGGGCACGATGAATGTGCAGTTGACCGCTGTGCCGGCTTCAGCACTACCCACCAATCGAGTGTCCAATGTCGCCATAGGCACATCCAGGGCTTCTGCGATGGCGACATAGGCTGCGTCATAGCTGGTCAGGTTGTGACGCAGCGACCAGATGCGCTCCGCGAACGGCGCGGCCGGCAAGAGCTCAATCACCAGACGATTGGCATCGCGCTGCGCCACGTTTGCTTCAAGCCGAGTGATATCCCCCGATCGCTCCAGTCGTCGGAGAACGTTCATCGTTTCGAGCACAACCTGATCTGGAGCAACCAGATCATGGTCACCGATCACCGACTCAGCCCAACGACCATTTGAGCCACCATCCAGCAGAGCCGCCAGCAGGACGGAGGCGTCGGGCACCAGCGTCATCGCTTTTCGGCCTTCCTGGCTCCCAGGATCTTTGCCGTGGAAAGGCGTGTACCGCTAGCCGCCTTTCTTTGACGGACTTCGGACAACCACACCTCAACGGAAGGCTTGTCAGCCATCTGAACCAGCGCCTGCCGGAGAAACTCCTGCATGGACTTCCCTTCGAGAGCCGCTCTGGCAGCCAACTCGTCGCGCACCTCGTCCGGCACATCCCTGATCGTGATCTGAACGGTCATGCTGGCATTTTGCCAGCAGTGACTGCAATCAGCAATCTCGCAAGATATCGTGCGAGGATTCACCTGTGCTGATGGCCCCTCGACCTGGTGGAGACGCATTCGCTTCAGGCTGCTATGTTTCCGCCAACGGACAGAATGGAATCGAGATGAGCGCCAGGGAGCAGATCGAGCAGCTCAAAGCAGGGATGCAGACAGCCATCATCGGCCAGGAAGCGGTGGTGGAAAGGCTCATCATCGGCCTGCTCGCGAACGGCAACCTGCTGGTGGAAGGCCTGCCTGGGCTTGCCAAGACGCGCGCCATCAAGGCCCTGGCGAAGAACCTGGAGGCGGATTTCAGCCGCATTCAGTTCACCCCGGACCTGCTGCCCTCGGATGTCACCGGTACGGAGATCTACTACCAGAAGGATGGCCAGGGCGAGTTCCGCTTCGAGCCCGGGCCTATATTCGCGAATATCGTTCTCGGCGACGAGATCAACCGGGCCCCGGCCAAAGTGCAAGCCGCCATGCTCGAAGCCATGGAAGAACGTCAGGTGACGGTGGCCGGCACAACCCACGCGTTGCCGCCGCTCTACATGGTGATGGCCACCCAGAACCCGGTGGAACAGGAAGGCACTTACCCCTTGCCCGAAGCCCAGCTCGATCGCTTCCTCATGCACGTGCAGATCGAGTACCCGCCGGTGGATGACGAAGTGCAGATCATCGAATTGGTCCGAGCGGAGGAAAATGCCTCGACCGGCGCAGCGACTGAAGGTGGAGAGCCCGCAAAGATCCCTCAGCAAACCGTCTTCGACGCCCGGGCACAGATCGCCGGCATCCAGGTAGCACCCGCCATGGTCCGTTACATGGCCGATCTGATCTTTGCCACCCGGAATCCGGCCGGATACTCCGAAGATCTGGATCGCTGGATCGATGTGGGTGCCAGTCCTAGAGGTTCACTGGCGCTGGACAAGTGCAGCCGCGTGCATGCCTGGCTCAATGGTCACGAGTTCGTGGATCCGGAAAACGTCAGAGCCATTGCCCACGATGTGCTTCGGCATCGCCTGATGCTTTCTTACGAAGCACAGGGAGATGGTGTTCGTGCCGACCGGGTGATAGATACGATCATCGAGCAGGTCGCTCTGCCTTAGGGCCTTACTGAGCACCGTGGACGACACGCACATCCATGTGAGCCTCAAACACCTGCGCAGTTTGCAGGGAGCCGCTCAGGGGCTGAGCTTCCTACCCCGGCAACCCAGCGCCAGCGTTCTGAACGGTCGCCATGTCTCCCGGCTGCGCGGTCGAGGTCTCAACTTCGAGGAAATGCGTGGCTACCTGCCCGGCGATGACATTCGCTCGATCGACTGGAAAGCCACCGCCCGCACCGGCGCTCCTCACGTGCGGGTGTTTACGGAAGAACGCGACCGGCCTGCCCTGGTCGTGGTCGATCAGCGGATGAGCATGTTCTACGGATCGCGATTGAACATGAAATCGGTCACGGCCGCGGAAGCTGCCGCCGTTGCTGCTTTCCGGGTGCTGGATGCCGGTGATCGGATTGGCGGCATCGTTTTCAACGAAACCGAGCACAAGGAATTCACCCCACGGCGTTCCAGTCAGAGTCTGTTCGCCTTCCTGGAAGCTGTTACCGGTATGAACGGCGCGCTGCACGCGGACAATCCGGCCGTTGCTCAGCCCGGCAGCCTCAACGAGGTATTGAAGTCGGTGGCTCGAATCGCCAGTCATGATCATCTGGTGCTCGTGCTGAGCGATTTTGATGGAATCGACGCAACGACTGAGAAACATCTGGCAGGAATTGCCGCGCACAACGATCTCATCCTCGGGCTCGTGCACGATCCGTCGGCACGCAACCTGAACAGGCAACCGAAAGCCATACTCGGTGACGGGACAAGGCAGGCCGAGGTGGATTTCGGCCGCCCGGAGATCGTCGAGGCAGTGCGGCAGGTCTCCTCCGCGCGCCTCGATCGTATTCTGGATTGGCAGCGTCGGATCAAACTCTCCGTGCTGCCACTTTCCGCCGGTGAAGAAACACTGCCCCAACTCCGGAAGCTGATGGGTGCTGAGGCTCCCACACGGCGGGTTCGATGAGTGAGGCCAGCCCCTACGAAGGACTGAATCTGCCCGATCTGCTGGAGCGCATGCACGACCTGGCGATGCCGGAGCCGATTGGTTGGATACCGCAAACAGACGGCTGGTGGGTGCTGCTCGGATGGCTGGTCGGCCTGTCGCTGATCGGCGCTGTGCAATGGTCGGCCCACCGCCGCCGGAATCGCTATCGGCACGAAGCCCTCGCCCACCTGCAGAGACTCGTGCAGGACGACGCTGCCAACATCACGTCCAGCGGTGCGGCTCACAGCGCCACGCTCGTTGCCGAGCTTGTGAAACGTACCGCCTTGACCGCTTACCCAAGAACCGAAGTGGCCAGTCTGTATGGCGATGACTGGGCAGATTTCCTGATCCGAACCGGCCAGGGTGATCCGGTCATTGAGTCGGCAGCGCGCAAATTGGCAACAGCGGCCTACACGCCAGGCATCAGGACCGAGGAGATCGCGCCCTGCGCCGAGCGCTGGATCCGCCGTCATCATGCTTGAGTTCGCCTACCCCTACGCGTTCCTGGCTTTGCCATTGCCTTTGCTGGTGCGGTGGCTTCTGCCGCCGCATCGCGAACGGGTCAGTGCGCTGCGCGTACCTTTCTTCCAGTCGGTGGCTGAGGCCGCTGGCGCGGACCCGCAGTCCGGTTCCGTGATCATGCGTCGGCGTGCTTTCCAGATGCTGTTCGCCGCACTGTTCTGGGCGGGAATCGTCACGGGGCTCGCCAAACCCGAATGGGTGGGTGAGCCCATCGTTAAGAGCGAAGCGGCCAGAGACATCATGCTGGCCATCGATCTGT
Organism: Candidatus Azotimanducaceae bacterium; assembly: GCA_965215995.1. Lineage (GTDB taxonomy): Bacteria > Pseudomonadota > Gammaproteobacteria > Pseudomonadales > Azotimanducaceae > SZUA-309. The sequence goes on from OZ244128.1 coordinate 333,554, forward strand.
CCGGCTCAATGGATTACCGGGACTTCATGGGAACGGATGATCAGACGGTCAGCAGATTCGAGGCGGTGCAGCGGGTGGTCACGGAATTCGTTGCTGCCCGGCAGACTGACCGGATCGGCCTGATCGTGTTCGGCAATCGGGCCTACCTGCAGCTGCCGTTCACCCGCGATCTCAGCACCGCGGTGGCTCTGGTCGACCTCATGGAAGTCGGCATGGCCGGACCGCGAACAGCGCTGGGCGATGCGATCGGGCTATCGATCCGTTCCTTCGAATCGAGCGATGTAGACGATCGCGTGCTCATTCTGCTCACCGACGGCAACGATACCGCCAGCACGATGACGCCCATCAACGCCTCGGAGATCGCGGCCCAAAGCGGCATTCAGATTCACACCATCGGCATCGGCGACGAAAGCGCTCGGGGAGAAGATCGCGTGGATTTCGATGCCTTGGCAGCCGTCGCTGAACGAACCGGTGGCACCTTTTCCAACGCGCAGGACGAGCAGTCACTGATCAGCATCTATTCAGCCATCGATGCTGCAACCAGCGCAGAGGTGAAAACTCAGACCTGGCGGCCGAGAACGTCACTCGTTTACTGGCCAGCGGGGGGCGTTCTGCTGCTGATGCTGCTCAGTTACGCCCTGTCCCTGTCGATACGAGCCATGCGGGTCAGATCATGATCGACGCTTTTCACTTCCTTCGGCCGGAGTGGCTTCTGCTTCTTCCCCTGCTCGGTGTCGTCTGGTGGTTCGCTCGCCGGCTGCTGACTGGCAACACCGAGGTGGGCGACCTGATCGCACCTCACCTTCGCGAGGCGTTGATCGTGAACAGTCAAACCAGCAAACGCGTGAAAGCCGTGGACGGCATCATCCTCTGCGGCTGCTTTCTCGGTCTGGCCGCGGCCGGTCCCACCTGGTCGCGTATTCCCAGTCCCTGGTTTTCAGAGACCGCACCGCTGGTGGTCGCCGTCGAGGTCAGCGATTCCATGCGCGCCAATGACGTGCTGCCGACCCGACTCGATCGGGCCAGATTCAAAATCCTCGACCTGATTGGCCAGCGAACAGGCGCCCGAACGGCCATCATTGCCTATGCGGGCAGCGCGCACATCGTCGTTCCACCCAGCTCCGATCTGGCTGTTCTGAAACCGCTGCTCGAAAGCCTGGATCCTGCCGTGATGCCGGTAGCGGGCGCTCACGCAGCAGCAGCGCTGCCGCTGGCTCTCGAGTTGCTGGGCGAGGAGCGCGGCCGTGGATCCCTGCTGTTCGTCAATGATGGCTTCAACGAAGCGGACGTCAGCGCCTTCGGAGAAGCCGCAGGAGAACCCGAGTTTCCCGGCCTGTTTGCCCTGGTGCTGGGCACGGACGAAGGCGGTGTGGCACTCATGCCGGATGGATCACCGGTACCGGGCAGCGCGGGTGGCCGACTCGATACGCGCGTGGACTCAAATCTGTTGCGACAGATCGAAGCCGCCAGCGGCATGGACATCACCCGTATGCGCACCGACGACTCGGACCTGCGCTCACTGCTGGCTGGAATGGCCTCTCATCTCGCCCAGGCGGCAGATCCGGAAGCGCAATGGCGGGACGAGGGGTGGTGGCTGCTCTGGCCGGCCGGGCTCTTGATGCTGCTCTGGTTCCGGCGCGGCTGGACGATGCAATGGTGAAGCAACTCATCAGTGGCGTCGTTCAGGCACCACTCGTGACTCAGGCGCTGGCTTTCACCGCCCTGGCGTTGCTCATCCTCTTCGGCCTAACGCTCCGTCAGGATGGCTTTGTCAATGTGTGGCTTACCGCCGATCAGCAGGCCCGACTGGCCTTTGAAAGGAAGGACTACTCCATCGCGGCCGACCGATTCGACGACCCGAGCTGGCAGGGCGTGGCTCACTACAAGAACGGCGCCTATGCCGAAGCGGCTGAAGCCTTCGGGCGCATCGGCTCGGCAGAAGCCTTTTTCAATCGAGGCAATGCCTTCATGAAACGGTTCGAGTTTTCGAAGGCCATCACCGCCTACGAACAGGCGGTTGCAGAAGCACCGGATTGGCAGGCTGCTGCGGACAACCTGGCTCTGGCCCGGTACACGCTCGACTACGTGGAAGAGGCTCGGGAGCAGGGTTCAACCGGTAAGCTCGAAGCGGATGACGTGGTCTACGACAACGAACGAAGCCGCGGTCAGGAAACCACGGTAGACCGAGAGAGCGCGCTCGAAGCCGCCTCTGCAGAGAAGTGGATGCGCTCGGTGGATACGGAAACGGCTGATTTCCTACGATCCAGATTTCAACTCGAAGCAGCTCACCGAGGTGAGCTATGACATTCGTTACCACCCTTCGCCGAATCGGACTCGGCACCGTGGCAGCGTGTTCCGTTCTTGCCAGCGTCTGTGCTGACGCGAACGATCCCATCGTGCGCATCGATCTCACCCCGGAGACCATTACCCTCGGTGAGTCGGCACGCATGCAGGTTACCGTCCTCGTTCCCACCTGGCAGCCTGATCCACCTGTCTATCCGACCTTTGAGATCCCGAACGTCATCACCCGCTTACCCCCGGACAGCGCCCACCCGACTAGCCAGCGAATTGGTGGAGACACCTGGTCCGGCATTGTTCGCAACTATCAGGTGACTCCGCTGATTGCGGCAAATTTCAAGCTGGGTGGCGAAACCATTCGTATCACCTGGGCCGATCCGGGTAAGCCCAACAAAGTAATAAACGTACCGGTGCCAACGGTGACACTCGCCGCTCGCGTACCGGAAGGTGCGGCCGAGCTTGATCCGTTCCTGGCAGGGACTGCCTTCAGCGTAGAACGCACCGTTTCCGGCGGCGACCGGCCACTGGCTATCGGCGATGCGCTGGTCATCCAGTACCGGGCAAGGCTGGATGGCATGCCTGCACTGTTCATTCCGCCGCTGGCACCGGAGATCCGCAGCAACCTGGTGACCGCCTATCCGGAAGAACCGCAGGTCGTTCAGGCAGAAACCGCGGAGCGTAGTGAAACCGTAACGCTGGTTCTGAACCATGGTGGCAATCTCGAGCTACCTGCACAGACGTTCTCCTGGTGGAATACCAGAACAGAGCAAATCGATCAGGTACTGATCGAACCTCTGGCGTTCGCGATATCGGGGCCCCCACCTCAGAGCGACCTGGCGCAGGAAAAGCGCAACGTGGTGAATGAACGCTGGCTGCTGCTCGCGTTGCTCCTGACATTGGTTTTCGGGATCGCGCTATGGCGCTGGCTACCAGCGTTTCTTCGGAAACGGCGTGAACAGGCCCAGATCCACGAGCAGAGCGAGGCGTACGCCTTCGAAGCGCTCAGCCGGGCTGCCGATCCCCGATCTGCGTACGCGGCTGCCCTCACCTGGCTGAACCGCCTGGATCCGAGCCTGGATCTCAGAGGCTTCGCTGCAGAATTCGGTGACGGTGGGCTTGGCGACGAAGTAGATGCGCTGTCGCGAGCACTGTTCGAAAACGCTGGAGCCACAGTCGATCTCCCTGGCTTCATTCGTAGGCTTGGCCGAGCCCGCACGGCATGCCTGTCCGCTGCTGGCGCCGATCGGCGCTCGGCGCTCGCGCCGCTGAACCCAACCGCTTAGTGATGCGCCCTATTGGCGTATGGTGCTCAGTGGCAGCCGCTCACCGGATGCTGGTAGGGTCTTGCTATCCGTTCTGAGGGAAAACGTTATGTCTGAAGTCCTATTCGAAACCGCGGGGAGTGTGGCAACCATCACGCTCAATCGGCCGGAGCAACTGAATGCCATGACCCTCGGTCTGATGAACGGCATCACGGCAGCGCTGGAGAAAGTCGCGGCCGACGAGAGCCTGCGTCTCGTCGTGCTCACCGGCGCCGGACGCGGTTTCTGCGCTGGCGCTGATCTCACCGACGTCGCCGCCGGTAACGCGGGCAGCGCAGACCAGCTCGACCCCGGCGTGCATCCCTACAACCGGACCCTTCAGGCGCTCAATGAGTGCCCCGTACCCACCATCGCGCGTGTCAATGGTCCGGCCGCGGGTGGCGGCTTCGGATTGGCGCTTGCGTGTGACATCAGCATCGCAGCGTCTTCCGCTTTTTTCGTGGCTACCTTCGGTCCGCGGCTGGGCATCGTGCCGGATATGGGGGCGACCTGGAGCATACCGAGGGCCGTGGGTCGAGCCCGCGCGCTGGGCATCACCCTGCTCGGTGATCGAATCAGCTCAGCGCAGGCAGTGGACTGGGGTCTTATCTGGGGCAGCGTGCCGGACGACGAGCTCGATGACGAAGTCGCCCGTGTTGCCGGGATTCTCGAACGCTCGTCACCTGGCACCGTCACCCGAATCAGGCAGTGTATCGACGCCGCAACGGATAACGATTTCCATGAGCAACTCACTCTCGAAATGGCACATCAGGCGGTTCTGATTCCCAGAAACATGCAGGAAGGGGCAAAGGCGTTTGTCGAGAAGCGGGATCCGGTGTTCAGCGGCCAGCGAGACCGTTGATCGCCGCCTGCATGGTCTGGCGAGTCACCTCGAAGCGATCATTGCCCCAAGGCATGGGCATGAGCACAGGATGCTCCACACCGGCATCCACGTAGGCTTGCACGAACTCACCCACCTCGTCCGGGCTGCCAATGAAGTCGATGGCCTGGATCATCCGTTCAGAAATCGCCTCTAGCGCACCCTCCCTATCCCGCTCAGCCTGGCGAGCGCGCAGCGCATCGACTTCCTCGCCGAACCCAGCCCGCTTGAACATACGGGCATAACCATCCGCCATGGCGTAGTTAAAGAGATCTCTACGTGCGGACGTTGCCGTACGCTCGTTGAGCTCTGCCACCGCTGCATGCACATAGGCAAAGATCTTCGCATTACCGCCTTTCTTGACCTGAGCGACAGACTCACCAACGTGCGAGGCAGGCAGGTAGTTCAGCAGCACACCGTCTGCAACTTCGCCGGCCAGCTTCAGCATCTGCGGGTTCAGCGCCGCCAGCACGATTTTGGGTCGGCGTTCGCCGAGGCGCACAGCAAGCCTGAACCGTTTCACCTGCCAGAAGTCCCCTTCGAAAGTGACCGACTCGCCGGATAGGCACTCACGCAGCAGCGCCACATACTCCCGCATCATGGCAATGGGTCGATCGGTGCTGGACTGGCCGTGGCCGCGAAGGATGCCCGGTGCAGAGACGCCTGCGCCCAGCCAGACATCAGCCTCTGGACTCATGGCCTGCAGGGTGGCGGCGGACATCGCCGCCAACGGTGGCGTGCGCAGCTGCGCGGGAACAATGCCGGTGGCAAGATCGAGCTTCGGGGCCACTGCGGATACGCCACCAAGCAGTGAGAATGCATCCGTGCCGGTCGCTTCCACCGTCCAGAGCGAGCGATAGCCGAGCTCATCGGCCAACCGGGCGATGTCCAGCACACCGCGGGGACCCAGTACGGCCAGGCTTCCGAAGGTGACACCAAGGGGTACGCTCGTCTCAGTCATGTTGCAACTTGTGATCCAGTGATGGGGCCGGATAGATTAGCGTCCCGGACAGCGGATGGACACTTCGACTTGAGCCAATACGACCATGAGACTGCGGTGGAGCGGCTGGACGAACGGAGATTCCGTGGTCAGGTGAGCGGCCGTTGGAACATCGGAGACAACCCGAACGGCGGTTACCTGGTTTCCCTGATCACCCAGGCACTGTCGCAAACCATCGAACACCCGGACCCCATCAGCATCACCACCCACTACCTGCGACCGGGCCTCGCCGAAACCGAATGCGATATAGACGTAGATGTCATTCGCACCGGCCGCACGCTGAGCACAGTGCGCGCCACCCTGAGCCAGGAAGGCAAGGAACGCCTCACCCTGCTGGCGGCGTATGCAGATCTCAGCACGCCAGCCGGGCTGGACGCAGACATCACCCTGCCCGCACCCGAGCTGCCGGCAGCAGATGATTGCGTGCAGCGTTCGGCAGAGGACCAGGGTGTGCACCTGCCGATTCTCGATCGGCTCGATACCCGCCTGGATCCCGCCTGTGCCAGGCCTGGTGCCTCGGATGAGGCGCGAATCCGCGGCATGATCAGATTTCTCGATGGTCGCGCACCAGACAGCCGCTCGTTGCTTCTTTTCGCAGACAGCTTTCCACCCTCACCACTGAGCAAGCTCGGCTCGGTGGGTTGGGTGCCGACCCTGGAGCTCACCGTGCACGTCCGCCGCCGGCCGGTAGCGGGTTGGATCCTGGCGGACCTCAGAACCGATGATCTCAACGAAGGGCGCATGGTGGAGACGGGCGCGCTCTGGGACAGCGCCGGGCACCTGGTGGCACAGAGTCGGCAGATCGGACTGGTGATGCAGCGCGACTGAAGAAAATCAAGGCCAGGCAAAGGTGCCCAGCACGCCAACGACCGCCAGTGCGACCAGCAGAGGTAGAAGCCTGCGACGCAGCTCAGCGCCGCCGATCACAGCGACCACACCGGTCTTGAAGAGCAGGTTGGCGACCGAAGCGATGAAGATCACCCGCCAGGCGGTATCCGGGCTGATCCTGTCGGCCTCGAAGAGATTGCCGACCGACAACGTAATCGCATCCACGTCCGTCAGGCCAGACAGCACAGCCACCGGATAAAGCATGGTCTCGCCATAGTGCTCGCTGACTGCCGCACTGGCGAATACCACCACGCTGTAGATTAGGGCGAAGACCAGCGCTGTGCTCAGCTCTGCCGGGTTACCGGTCTTTACCTCCTCCCCGTCAATCTGCTCAAAGCGAATGACAAGAGTACCGATCACCAAGCCAAACACCGCAAGGTAGGTCAGCACCGGCCCGATTAGGTGACTGAGCAGCGCAGGCGCCACAGCCAGAATCTCCAGCAGGATCCGACCATAGACGATGGCGGAGGCAATGAGTATGACCACCACAGCCACCGGTACCACCGCCGCATCTGCTCGACTGCGGGTCGCGTAGCTCACCGTGGTGGCAGTGCTGGATACCAGACCACCCAGCACCCCGCCGAGCAACGCACCCCCTCGCGCACCTGCAAAGCGCAGAGCCAGGTAACCAGCCACATTCAGCCCGACGATCAGCACAACCATCAGCCATATGTGAAAGGGATTGAGCACATCGTAGGGCCCGTACGTCTGATTCGGCAGAATCGGCAGCACCACCAGCGTGACCAGCACGAACCGCGCAATCGCCTGAAACTCTTCGGGTGCAATGCGCCGGGTCAGCGCGTGCAAAGGTACTTTCCAGTGCAGAAGCAGGGTCACCACGCCGGTGAGCACCACGGCAGCGACGGGATAGCCAGTGGTTGTCATCGCACCGACCATGTACATGGCGATGCCGGCAAGCTCGGTCGTCATGCCAGCCACTTCGCTCTCCCGGGCGAGGAGAATGGTATGCACGAAGATCGCCAGCGTCACCACAAGAAGACCCACGGCAACGATCCATAGCCCGGCATCTTCAGCATAAAGACCAATCAGCGCACCGATCAGCGTAATCAGCGCGAAGGAACGCAACCCGAGCGGTTTCTCCTCCACCCACTCCCGCTGCAGACCAACCAGCAATCCCAGGCCCAGGGCAATGGCGAGCTGGACCGCAGGCAGCGCGAGCCACTCCGTCACAGGATGTATCCGTCTCCCGATGCACGCACGGTGATATCGCTGATGGAGACACCCATTGGCTGATTGATGGCGTACAGAATCTGCTCAGAAAGATGCTCGGGTTCGAGCGCGTAGTACTCTATGTTGCCCGCCTCGAGCTGTTCGAGGGGTAACTCGCCGGCAGCCGCCGCTCCCATCTGCTGAAGATAGCCTGGCGCGTTCTGACCCAGGATGCCGACGATGGCTTCCGGATTGACGATACCGGTGCCGAGATTGGTTGCCGGGACACCGGTTGGGCGGACGTTGGTAACCTTGATCCGGCCCTGGCTTTCTACGCGCAAGGCTTCGGAGAGAAAGTTCACCGCCGCTTTCGAAGCGCCATATACGGCAGCACCTGCCACCGGAAAGTTGCTGTATATGGAGGAGAGATTGATCACGTGTCCCGCACCTTGCGTGATCATCTGGTCGTGCACGGCAACGATCCCGTGCAGCACGCCTTTGATATTGATATCGATGCACCTGTCCCAGGCGCCGAGCGCCTCGGCATGATCCTGATAGAAGGCGAGAGGCATGATGCCGGCGTTGTTCACCATCACGTCGATTCGGCCGAACCGCTCGACGGCAGCCGCTGCCAGCCTGGTCATCTCCGCGATCTGAGTGACATCGGCACGGACCGTCATCCACTCGGCACCGGATGCCGCCAGCGCAGCGCCCGTCTCCGCAAGTCCCCCCTCATCGATATCCGCGCAGACGATCCTCGCCCCCTTGGCCGCCGCTTTCTCGCAGAGCAGACGACCAAACCCACCGGCACCACCGGTGACGATCAGGACTTTCCCCGCCACATGGTTTTCCGAACTATCGGACATCAGACCCTCCCGCCAACCAGGCTGAAGGATCAGTATCCGGGCTCGCCGTGCAGAATGCTATTCCAGCGCAACAACCAGGAGGTGCCCTGGCATCACGGGTTACCCCCGAAGGCGACCACCATCTCGCGAGTGTCGTTGTATTCACGCACGTGAGTGATCCTGCCGTCGTCGTCAAACCGAATCACATGCACGAACGGCATGTCGTAGCGCTTACCCGTGGGTAATACCAGCGTGTTTGCCTCCACGCCAATGGCGGCGACAATGCCATCGCCCGCAATCACCTCGTCGAAGTGCAGCGGACTCATCTCGATGGCTTCACTCAAACCGACAAGGTAGGCGCCGAGCCCCTCCGCGCCGTGGTAAGTACCGCCAAAGGGTACGCACTCGGGAAGCGGGTTTTCCCAGACGAAATCGTCTGCCAGAAACTTCTTCACCGCCGCCTGAAAGTCGTTGAGCAGCAGCTCGTAGAACTCCTTGGTTAGCGCTACGTAGTCCATCATGCCTCCGCAATGTCGGTTCTGTGGGTTTCGGGTGTTTGGCAACGGCGTGTGGTTTCCATCGACATGAGATCAGACCGGTAGGTCGGCCAGCAGCGTCTTACCGAAGCCTTCTTCATAGGGCGTGAACGCCCGGGCGATGACCTTCACGTTCTGAAACTTCCAGCCTTCGGCCGTGCGTATGTACTCGTCCTCGTACTGAGCGCAGAACCAGAAAGCGAGATCGGCACCCTTCATGGCCATGGGCTGATCCAGATACCAGCGGCCAGTGGCGAGATCTCCATCGATCTCGATCAACGGGTTGCTGACGCCGTGCACGGCAAAGCCGACCAGATTGGAGGCATTGGCGAAAAACTCCCGGATGCCTTCACGGCCTTCGGCTCGCCCCATGAACCCGCCGTCCCAGACCGCATCCTCGGTGAAGAGCGCTGCCAGCGTGTCCGGCTCGTAGTCATTGTCACAAGCGAACGCGTAGCGAGCCTTGAGCTGTTTTATCTGCTCGATGTCGACGAGCCACTGCACCTGTTCCGCAATATCTGATTCATGCGACATAACGGCTGTCCTCCTTGCCTCGCTCCACGTCCGCTGCGAACTGCTCGAGCAACTCCGGCGGAAATACCTGATCCAGCGGCACCGAGCCCATGAAGGCACCGATGAACGCAGAGGTCGCTGTCGAGTCCTGGGCCACCCTGGGCAACATGCTCTGAACCTGTTCGGGTAACGGCTGCAACCTAGCCAGATGCACTGTGTAGTCGAACATGGGTTTCAAAACGTCGAACTGCCGTTGGTCGAAAGCCGCCAGCGCCTCGTCCACCGGCTTGTCGCCAGAAAACGCCATCCCAAGCTCTTCAGCCAGAATGGCGGCATGGGTGAAGGCATTCGTGATGCCTTGCGCGGTGATCGGATCCCGGTGCAGAGCGGCGTCACCCACCAGCGCCCAGCCGGGGCCGTGGGCGCGGCGGAAGAAGTTGTGCAGCAGGTGGGAGCCGGTGATCCGGGATTCTCGCGTACCGCCATTCACTCTGGCTTCCAGCTCGGGCACGTTCTTCAAGCTTGCTGCGAACGCACCATCCGTGTCTGCCCGTACCGCCTGGGCCATCTCCGTCGGCCAGAAGAGAAACACCATCTCCAGATCGTCGTTGGTCGGGAAGGTGATGTAGAAGCGTCGCTTGTCGGTCAGGATGTGCAGGCTGGCCGCGTCGTTCCGATCCCGCATTCCGCTGTAGTACGCATAGTGGCCGCAGGTGTGAATACCAGCATCCACGTAGGCTTCCGCGCCAACGGCATCAGCCACCATCGACCGCACACCATCGGCGCCGATCACCACCTGAGCTTTCTCTGTTACCGTATCGCCGCCCCGGGCAGCACCCCGGATACCGACAACCCGGCCGTCGTCGAACACCAGTTCCTTCACCGGGAACTGATCCCGGGCTTCAACACCGGCAGCGATCGCTGCGTCCACGAGGATCTTGTCCAGATAGAAACGGCGCGGCGTGTAATCTGCGTCAACACTGCCGTGGGGAGGTGCTGAACCCTGCAGATGCAGATCGTCGATATGGAAACTAAGCTCACGGATGGCGGGCGTACCGACTGCCTCCAGCTCTTTGAGCAAGCCCCAGTTGGCCAGATGGCTCGCGCCCGTACGCTTGAGGTAGTGCGTAGACATGATGTCGCTGCCGAAGGCCATCCGGTCCAGCAGCAGCACCTTGTGGCCGGCTCTGGCCAGCAACATGGCCAGCGGGGCGCCACCACAACGGGCGCCGACGATGATTGCGTCATAGTTACTCATGATTCTCCCTTTCGTCGTTCAGAACCGCCGGTGTCAACCAGCAGTGGTAAGCAGGTTGCCGCCGAGCACCATGTCCAGCAGTGGTTCCACCAGCTCTTCGTAGCTCTGACCCAGATCGAGCTGATTGGCGAGGGCCAGTGCGGCAAGCCCATGTGCCCCGATCCAGAAGAGGTGGGCGATGCGGTTGGGATTGCCATCGGTGCCCGACTCGGTCAGATAGTCTTCGGCCATGGCTTCCGCCTGCGCGAATGCAGCCTTCCTGTTGGAAGCCACATCCGGATGATCCGTGACTTCACCCTGATCCAGCTCGTACATGAGCCGGTAGAGATCCGAGCGCTGCCGAGCGAACTCCAGATAGGTAACCATCGCTGCGCGGATGGTCTCGAGGCTCGAGCTCTGATTCCCGCGGAGATCACGGAGGGCCTGACACAACTCGAGGAAACCCTCGGCCCGTACGGCGGCAATCAGCGCCTCCTTGTTTTCGAAGTAGCGGTACAGGGCCGGGGCGCTCCAGCCCAACTCAGAGGCAATGGCGCGCATGGATGTCGCTCTGTAGCCCATCCGACCGAAGCAACGCAGGGCTGCTTCGCGGATTTCCGCTTCGATCCGATGCCGCTCGTCATCGCTGTATGCCGGTCGTGCCACAACTGGCTCCATTAATTTAATATTGTTTAGTTAATACTATTCACTTAACAATGTCAAACAGATGGGCAGCCTAGGGCGTGCCGCGGAGCAAACGAAAATTCTTCAGCAGGCTGCTGTGCTGCTTCGAGGGAACTCTTCAGAAATCAGGCAGGATGGTATTCAGAGACGCCTCTATACCCTGAGCAGCTCTGCTGCCTGGTCGGAGTGGCCGTCCACATCGTAAGACATGATCACCATGTCTCGGGCCAGGCCGTTGCGATCCTCCACGTAATCGGCGAGCAACGCTTCCGGCACGAAACCGAGCTTGCGAAACGCCGCCTGAGCACCCGGTTGATCGGTTGTCATGTTTGCCATCAGCTTGCGCAAGCCCTGGGATCGCGCCAGATCGAAAATCTGCGCGATGAGCCGGCGACCGAGCCCTCGCGCTCGATACTCCGGGCTCACATTGACCCGGATCTCACCCACCCGACGAGTCCATCGAGCCGGATTCCTATGCACGGTGGCGTAGCCGACCAGACCGTCCCCATCGTAGGCAACCAGCGAGGTGGAGCTGCCGGCCTCCAGGTTGCCAATCCACTCGTCGATCACGGCTGGCTCGGTCAGGTCCACGCGCAGGAAGAGCAGATCTTCCTCGGGAAGACCGCGGGCGAAGGCGAGCACGGCGTCTCGGTCATCGGCTGACATCAAGCGCACTTCCACACTGCCACCGTCGGGCAGCTTGGTTTCCCTGGGGTAATCCGTGGCTGCTTCACTCATCCCGCTTTCCTCCCTTCTTTCTCTTCTTTCTCTTCTTTCTCAGCTTTCTTCGCCTTCTTGCCCGCCTGCGCCTTTGCTTTCCGGACCGGCTCGATGTTCACCGCAGCTGCTGGTGGCGCGTTGATCTTGCGCGCCTCCGCCAGGAGCTCGGCAAAGGCTTCCTCTACCGCTTCCACCATGTCTTCCAGATCTGGCATGAGTCTGGTCTCGCCGATCATGGCGAAGATCATCTCCTGGTTATAGCTGCCTACAGCCACACCGTAGCCCAGTTGCCCGCCCAGCATGAGCACGCCGAGCATGGTCTCCATTCGATGCCCGGCGATGTACATGGGTACCTGCACGCCGGGCACGTTTGTGCAGGTGAAGTTGAAGCCGATATAGGGTGGTCGCCGTCCCAGATTTGGCAGCACGGGTCCTGGATACTGCGCGGCCAGAGCAGTCGGATCGAAGGAGGTGCCCACGAGCAGGGTCGGCGCCATCATCGCCGCGGGATAGGAAGGCGTGGACTCGTTCATCAGCGTCAGCGCCTGGGCCTCCTCGTTGCGCTTGATCTCTTCCGTTTCAGCGAGCACCGCGTGGTAGCGTTCGAGAATACGCATGGGGGTGGCGGGCAGCGACGGGAAGATCCCGGAGACCCGGTTGCCCAGTGCGCCCTGCTCATCTTCCGTGCGCACGCTGACCGGACACATGAGGCGCAGATTCCGCCCCCCTGTGTCTTCGTCGTGCTCTGCCATATAGCGGGCTGCCCCTTCGCTGACAGCTGCCAACACAACATCATTAATGGTGCCGCCGAAGGCACGACGGATCTCTCGAAACTCGGAGAAGGGATGTTTGGTCCAACGCATCTTCCGCTTCGGCCCCACCATGCCCGCATTCCACGGCGCCATGACCGCTGGCTCACTGACGAATCGGGTCATGGCCTTGGTGGCGTTGGCGATCAGTGCTCTGGACTTCTCATCAGACGGCCAGGGACGCTGCGCTTGTTCCACCATGGACTCGAAGTTCTCACGAACCGCCTCCGTTAGTAGCTCCAGCTGACTCGGCTTCGGCTCCAACTGCCGGGGTTCCTTCGGCGGTGCCTGTGTCTTCACCTCGGGTTCGAAATCGAACAGGATCGTCAGCAATTCCACGCCAGACACCCCATCGATCATGGCATGGTGTACCTGATTCAGCAGCAGTGTCTTGCCGGGAACTCCATCGACCACATAGGTCATCCATAGCGGCTTGCTGCGATCGAGCACGGCTTCATTCACCACCATCAACTCGTCCACCGCCTCCTCCAGCGTCGAACCGGCGGTTACCGAGTACGATTTGACATGGTTGTCGACGTTGAAGTCAGGATCATCCACCCACTTCGGGTGAGCCAGATTGAATGGCACGAAGGCAAGTTTCTGCAGGTAACGCGGCACCAGATGCATCCGGGACCGCATATGCTCGAGTACCGTCTCATGGCTCAACTCACCCTCGATGATCAGGATGGCTGCCGTATGCATATTGCCGCTGGCGGTCTCCCCATAGAGGAATCCCGCATCTTGTTCACTCAGCCGCATCAGTCACTCCCTTTGCTACTGGCTCGGTCTTCTTGCCTTCTGCGCAATTGCGAAAGCGCCTTTACCAGTGTTCCTGCGTCCTATTATGAACCGTTCGGCCGCACCGCGCACGGTGCTCAAATCGAACCGCGTTCATGCAGAATGGGGTTCAATTCAGAGCAGATCACTTCACCAGGTGCAATGCCCGGGCACCAGGTTCGCGCGTCAAACTGCTCATACCGTGAGGCAGGAGCACGCAGCCGGGCTTCTTTGTCGAGATAAATGACTGTAAACACTTCTCGAGGACGATCGGTGCGGTTGCCACCGGCGTGGTGATAGACCCAACCGGCGTGAAAGCTCACATCGCCGAGCGCGAATGGCATCTCTTCGTGCGGATACTCGGTGAGCAGCTCACTCAAAATCTCTTCGCTGGCATCGCTGATCTCCAGAACCCGACCTGCGGTCAGATTTTGCGAGCCTTTGGCAAACGCCAGTGGACCCATTTCCAGCGGCGTCTCCTGCAGGGGGATCCAGGCGGTGATCGTGTTGTCGGTATCCACCGGCCAGTAGAACTGATCACAGTGCCACGGGGTATGCCCACCGCCGGCTTCCTTGAACAGTGCCTGATCGTGATACATGCGCACGCCGCTGCAACCCATCAGCTCCGTGGCGATGCCAGCCAGACGGCTGGAAAAAGCAAGCGCTCGGGCGATGTCGTGACGACGCCATAGGTTGAACACCTGCGTAAACGCCTGGCCGTAGGTATCCCTCTCTGCCAGCGGCAGCGTCGCGCGATCGCCTTCCCGGGTTAGCCGCCTGATCGTGTCGCGGACCGAATCGAGCGTGGTTGCATCGAGCACCCCACCGAGATGAATCGCACCCGTGCGGCGATACTCTTCCCTTTGCTCATTGGTCAGCTCGTAGGCGAGGTCAAGCAGCGATCTGTTGCTCATCGGCCTCACTCGGAGAACATGTCTGCTGAATCCAGGCGACCTCAGGTCAGCAATGCAAAGGCCAGAAGACCGGCGATGATTCCAGGCATCTTCACCAGACCAGGCGACTCGAGGCGGCCATAAAGCGCTTTCTCGAACTCTCCGGTCGCCATGGTCTTCCGGATGACGGGTACTTCGAACACGCTGGCATTGACCGCATTACCCAGCACCGTAGCCACCAGCGCTGCACTCGCCCAGCCATCCATCGGCAGTGCCAGGAAAAGCCCGACGACCAGCAGCCAGCTGCCGAGCACTCCTCCCCAGCTCAGCCACAGGGCCTGCTTCGTGGTGCCTTCTTTCATGTCGAAGTTGAACATGAAGAAGTATCGGGCTGGCTTTTCCAGCACTTTATGCGGCGCCCCGGAAAGAACGGTACCCGTGTAGTGTCCGTACTCGTGGACGATGCCCGAGAGCACGGTACCCGCGATGTAGGCCGCCGCAACGGCAACAACGAGCGCCAGGGCGAGCCCGCTGGAGGCCGCCCAGGTGTGCGCGGCGCCGAACAAGGTGAGTGCGGCTACCACGGCAACGAAATGCAGGGTGCCGACCTTTTTCAGGTTCTTCAGGTTCTGCGCCCGAACGTCAGTCCCATCGGTGGCATCCGCCTTCGACTCGGCATCTGCCTCATTGCCGGCTTCTGGGTTCGCCTCACCCGCTTCCAGTCTCTCTTCGCTTTCGGCTTCCGTCACCACGGCCGCCACCGGTTTCGCACTCTGATCCGACATATCTGTTCCTCCTTTTCACTCCGCAGGCTACAGGATTCGCTCCGCACCTGTCACGACTGCTGCCTGGCTGGAATCCTGAGCAATGCGGCCAGCATGAGCAGCAGCGGCACGGTGGATGCGACCAGCACCGTCTCCCAACCGAACTGCAACAGCACGGCACCTCCTAAGAGGCTGGCCAGGGCCGATACGCCGAACACGCTGAAGTCATTCACCGCCTGAACCCTGAACCGCTCCGAAGGCCGATATGCACTCACGAGCAGCGTGGTGCCGCCGACGAACAGAAAATTCCAGCCGATGCCGAGCAGCACCAATGCACCCCAGTAGTGCATGAACTCATGGCCCAGCATGCCGAGGCCGACGGTGGCAGCGAGCGCTGCGATGCCGAAGAACATCACCCGGCGCACGCCGATCCAGCCGATCAGCACCCCGGAAAACAGAGACGGGATGTACATCGCCAGCACGTGGGCGCGAATGACCTCTGCGGTGTCCGCCAGCGAGTGACCATCCACAACATGCATACTCACCGGCGTGGCGGTCATGATGAATGTCATCACCCCCTGCCCTACCATGCCACCGAGGATGGCCGCGGTGACCACGGGAAGCAGAATGATGCTGAGCAAGGAGCGATGGTTGCCCTCTTCATCACCGTCCGTCTCGTTGGCCGGTGCGGGATTCCTGAACACCATCAATGCGAAGAAAGCGAGCACATAGGCAGCTGTTGCCGCGAAGTAGGCACCTTTGAACGGTTGATCGGGTGTCCATCCAGGACTTCTGGCTGCCAGCTCAGGACCGAGCAACGCTCCGCCAATAGAACCCGCCAGGATGAGCGAGACCGCCTTGCTGACCAGATGGAGCGGCACGCTCTCCGCCGCCGCAAACCGGAACTGCTGGCTGAAGGCGACGGTGATACCAATCAGCGTCCCGGCCAGGCAGAAGAGCACGAAGCTCTCCACCTGCAGCGCGTAGACGGCAAGCTGACAGGCCAACACACCAAGCAGTGCTGAAGCTGCGAACCCTGCCCGCCGCCCGAAGCGCTGCATGCTCAGGCTGGCAGGAACGGTGGCAAGAGCCGTGCCCACAACCATGAGTGACATCGGCAGTGTCGCCAGCACCGGGGTTGGGCTCAAGGTGCTGCCGGCAATGCCACCCACCGTGACCATGAGCACCGTGCCGCTCACGTACATGCACTGGGCGATGAGAAGAACGGCCGTGTTCCGGTTCAGCAGCAAGGGGGACCCCGATCGGTGAGCGAGGGCGCAGTGTACCTGAGCGAAAGCAGCACAGCGCCTGAAAAGCGCTCGAGGAAACCTCCATCCAATTCAAGTGGCTTGGAGGTTTCCTAGCTCACATTGAACCCTTCGTAGCCATTCTCGGCAATCTCAGCCAGTCGGGTCCGGTAAGCGGGCGAGCCGCCCAGGTAGATCATGTAGCGGAGCTTGTCGTGCCCGTCCACGTTCGAGTTGTAGCCGGTGAACCAGGACTTGGTGCTGGCAACCAGCGCCCCTTCGTAAGAGCGCATGATGTCGGCAATCCAGGCCTCCTCTGCCTCCGGCAGCGCCTCGATTCGGGTCTTGCCATGCTCCCGCATCCAGGCGATGAGCTCGCTGGCCCACTGAACGGCGGCCTCGATCACCGGCGGGAAGTTCGACGAAACGGAGGCGCTCTGAGGGCCGGCGAGCGTGAGCAGGTTCGGAAAACCCACGCTCGATAGTCCCAGATAGGTAATCGGGCCATCCACCCACTTGTCTCCCAGCTTCTGGCCGTCAGCACCGATGAACTCAATGCGATCGAAGGCACCGGTAATCGCATCGAAACCAGTAGCGTAGACAATCACGTCGAATTCACGCTCCTGATCCGAGGTTCTGATCCCGCGCTCAGTGATGCACTCGATGGGCGTCTCGTTCACATCCACCAGATGCACGTTCGGTTGGTTGTAAGCCTCGTAGTAGTTGGTCTCCATGGGCACGCGACGGGAGCCGAAACCATGGTCCTTCGGGATCAGCTTCTCCGCCACTTCCGGGTCGTTCACCCGCTCCCGGATCTTGTCGGCAATAAACTCGGAGTAAACCCGGTTCGGCTCCTCCTCCACCAGCACGTCGCGGAAGTTTCCGAGCCAGACGCCAAAGCCCGGCGAGTCGTAGAGCTCGTTCCAGAACGCCAGCCGGTCTTCCTCGGAGACCTCATCGAATGCCCGATAGTCCGGGCCATGCAGAAAGCTGCCCGGGGTTTCGGAGATCTTCTGGAAGATCTCGTCATAGCGACTTCTGATCTCTTCCATCTCTTCAGGGGAGATCGGCGAGTTGTTCAGCGGCGCGCACCAGTTGGGCCGGCGCTGATAAACCGTCAGCTCTGCCACCTTGGGCGCGATTTCTGCAATCACCTGCACACCAGTGGCGCCCGTGCCGATCACCGCCACCCGCTTGCCTTCGAGATCCACGGGCTCCTGCGGCCAGTAGTAGGTGTGATAGGCCTCGCCTTCGAAGCGCCCCACGCCGTCGATTCGAGGCAGCGTGGCCGCGGACAGCATGCCGATGGCGGTAACCAGAAAGCGGCAGCTGAGATGTCGGCCATCCGCCAGCGTCACCGCCCAGGTGGCTGCATCTTCATCGAACTCAGCGGACTCGACTTTGCAACCAAACTGCATGTGCTTACGCAGATCGAGCTTGTCGACCACGTAGTTCAGGTAGCTGAGAGTCTCTGGTTGGGCGGCAAAGTGCTCGGACCAGTTCCACTCCTCGAGGATCTCCTCGTCGAAGGAATAGCCGTAGCTGTAGCTCTCGGAATCGAATCGCGCCCCTGGGTAACGATTCCAGTACCAGGTACCTCCCGGCCCGTCGCCGGCCTCGAGGACGGTGACGTCAATGCCAAGCTCCAGCAGCCGGTGCAGCATATAGATGCCGCAGACGCCTGCGCCGATGACGACCACTTCGTGCTGCTCGACTGCTTCTGTCACGAATCCCCCCGCTACGCACTTCCTGGACGCTCGATTCTAGCCCGGAGCGGCAGTGCGGGGCAGTCCTGCCACACTCGTGGATTTCCCCTAGCTGCCAATTAGTTGTATTCACAAAACCATGGTTGACCCGATGCGTCTTACCTTCACACTCGCGCTATCGAGATAGGGGTAGCCATGACATTTATCCTCGTGCACGGACTCGGCCACGGCGGCTGGTGCTGGGAAAGAACGAAGAACGAACTTGAAGCTCGCGGTCACAACGTTGTCACCCCGGACTTACCTCTGACAAGCTTCGCAGACGATGCCGAGGCCGTGGCTCGTCTTGTCGAAGAGCATTCCCCTGCAATCGTTGTCGGCCACTCCTACGGCGGCATGGTCATTTCGGCAGCTGCGAACCAGACGAGAGGCAGGATCACTCACCTCATCTATCTTGCTGCAGCAATGATCGGCGCGGAAGACGACTACTTCTCGATCATGGCGGAGCATGCCACCGCCAATTCCGAACACCTGATCGATAACGACGGCACCTGGATGACGATCAGTCCCGAGAATGCCGCGCGTGGTTTCTATAGCGAATGCGACGAGGCGACAACTGAGGCCGCCATTGCTCAGCTCCGGCCCGCGAGCGTGGAGTGCTACAACCTCGGCCTGCCTGTGCCGGAGCCCTGGCGGGAAATCGAATCGCTGTACATCGTTTGCGCGAAAGACGAAGCAATGCCCGCCGGTGCTCAGCGGGTTCTGGCGAAGAAGGCAGCAGAGGTGGCAGAGCTGGATACAGACCACTCACCGTTCTTCTCAGCCAACGAAGATCTGTGCGACCTGCTGGTGGGTTGGGCCAACCGCAAAGTTGGCTTCGCCGCGGGTGCCTGATTTTCTCAGCAGCCGCTTGCTCACTGCAATCCTGCTCTGATCTTCGCCTTTACCGCCGGCACGATCGCATCGAGCTTCACAGCCCTGGGCTTAACGAGACGTTGCTGAACCACGCCGCGCAAGAGCGCAACAATCAGCACTGCCTGGGAATCGATGTCCACATCGGCGGCGGTTTCTCCGTCCTCAATGGCTTCGACAAGCGCCTGCGCTACCACATCACGAAACGCCTGGTCGTTTGCCGCCATCAGAGGCTTCAGGTCCGGGGTAGCACTGATTGACTCCACCATGGCCACACTGATGGCTCGCACACCGAGCCGTTCGCTCGCTGGTCCACCCAGGTAGATCTCAGTGAGTAAGTCCAGGCTGGCCAGTCCTCTCAATTCAGCCAGCTGACCCGCGTTACGCTGCTCGGTGGCCTTTCGAATGGATTCCAGCACGGCCTTGATGCAGCCCTGCTTTGTGCCGAAGTGATAGGTCACAAGACCGTGACTCACGCCTGCTTCCTTGCCGATTTCAACAAGGGTGGTGCCTGCATAGCCGCGAGAAGCCAGCAGCCGGGTGGCGGCTTCTATCAGTTTCTGTCGTGAAGCGGCTCGCCGCTCTTCCTGTGTACGTCTCTCTGTGAACTGCGATCCCATATATCTGCTCTGGTCCAACTAATCACGCTGCAGCACGTGAACGACACAGACCGCCCCTACGCCCACCATGTGGGCAAGACCTGTCCGGGCGTCGGGATGCTGTCGGGCTCCTGCTTCGTCGCGCAGCTGCCGGATGATTTCACAAACCTGACCGACGCCGGTAGGACCGATCGGATGACCCATGGCCAGAAGCCCACCAGACGGGCTGATGGCGTGACGTCCACCGATGTCGTACTCACCACGCTGCAATCGCTCGGCAGCCTCTCCTTCTCCGCAAAGCCCCATGGCTTCGGCGTAGAGCAGCTCCTCGATGGAGAAGGCATCGTGCAACTCGATCACATCCAGATCCGCCGGGCCAAGACCAGCCGCCTCCAGTGCTTCCTCCGTCGTCTTCTTTGTGAGGGCTGCATCTGCGTTCTCTCCTGGGCTGAACTCCTCTAACCGTGAAGAAGACGAAAGCACCCGCACAGCCCGTTTCCGGTCGATGCCGAGGCGCCATATCGCATCTTCAGAGGCAACGATCGTAGCTGCTGCCCCTTCCCCGACTGGCGTGCACTGCAGACGGGTAAGCGCACCCGATATCTGTGGTGGTGCCAGCACCTCCTCCAGAGTGCGCACCTTCTGGCGTTGGGCAAACGGATTCAAAGCCCCATTGGCATGGTTTTTTACGGCCACGCCGGCAATCTGCTCCGCCGTCGCACCGGTCGCCTGCATGTAGCGCTCAGCCAGAAGCGCGAAGTGGCTGAACGGCTGAACCAGAGCATCAGCCAGACCACGCACGCCCGCATTCGCAGGCCCACCACGCCCAGCCCCCGCGACAGGCTTATCCACACCGATGGCAATACTCACTTCCGCGACTCCGCTAGCCACGTCGTGCACGGCCTGGCGAAAGGCGGTTGATCCTGATGCCGAGGCATTCTCCACTTGCGCGACAGCCACATCCGACGGGCCAAGATACTTGAGCATGGCCGGCCCGGCTGCCATCCCGATTCGGGCGTTACCAACAAATGCGGTCTGCACGTCTTTCCATCCGATTCCGGCATCTGTCAACGCTTCACGGACCGCCGTGAGACCCAATGAGACGTAGCTAACTTCAGACAGACGCTGATAAGGGTGCAGACCGATACCCACTGCGTAGACAGGGGCCTCCTTGAGTATGTTTCTTCTTGCCATGATCAGCCTCTCTCCCTTATCGGCCCAAAAACGACCTCAGACCGGTCGCCAATCAGTTGGACGTGCCCTTCTACTCTGCCTCCGAGCTCCGGTTCCGGATGTTCCAGACGCGCCCTGATCGGCTGGCGCGCCTCCGTCAGCACCTCAGCAACCTGAAAAGGCACCTCAACCGTCGGGTGCACGTATACCGTAGTGAAGCTGTGCAGCACACCGGCAGCCGGTATCAACGCTTCGGTGAGCTGTTGCCCCTCTGCACCGCAGGCCTCACAGCCATATTGCTGAGGTGGGAACAACAGACTTTCGCAGCGCCGGCAGTGGACACCACGTAGCAACACGCTATCTCCCTCTGCCACCCAGAGTGACACCCTACCTGCAGCTTCCGCTTCTTCAGTCATTCTTGCTTCCTCGCCCTTGCTTCCTCGCCAGTGGTTTACATTAGTGTAGCGATCAAGTTACTATCTGGTCAACCAGTATGTTTCTGAATGGAGGTAAGACGTTGAGCGACGAAGAGATAGTTCCCGGGACCATTGAGTTCTGGGCTCACGATAGACCCGAATCGATAGCCATTCATGAAGACAACCGTTCCATGACCTATCGGGAATGGAACGATCAAGCCGATCACCTTGCCGAAGGACTGGCCCGAGCAGGCTTGACCGCTGGTGACATCGTCGCAGTACGCACGCAGATACGGCTGGAATGGGTCATCATCAATTCGGCGTTGGCCAAGCTCGGCTGCTCGCTCCTCGGTACCAACTGGCGCCTGACTCCAGCTGAGCTTCTCTTTGTCCTCAGCAACTCTGGCACCAGCACCCTCATCTGCGATGACCTGGACCCCTCCCCTCTTCAGGCCACCACCGAAGAGCTCGGGCTGAAGACCTGCGTCAGCATGGACACTAAGGCGGACGGGTTCCTGTCGCTGGAAGATCTCATGGTGGAGGATGCACCGGCACGGTTCTCCCGGGGAGAGGCACCGCTGGTGATATACACCTCCGGCACCACGGGCCTGCCGAAGGGCGTGTTGTCACGCACCCGTGAAAAGGCGGTGACAGATCCGAAGGTAGCCGAGTACCTGCTCGACGTTGCCGAGAGCCGCGCATCGAAGCCCGGTGACATCAGCCTGATCACGCTGCCCATGCATCATGCGGCTGGCCCGGCAGCAGTCGCCGGTGCCTTGCGTCTAGGCAACCAAATCGTTCTGCTGAGAAGGTTCGATCCGGAGCGAGCCCTGCAACTGATCGAAAGGCATCGGGTCACAGACTGGACAGGCGTACCCACCATGTTCAAGCGAATCGCTGGTCTGCCGGAATCCACGCTCACCAGACACGACGTCTCGTCCGTGAGAAAGCTCGGCGTTGGCGCCGCACCAGTAACACCGGAGCTGAAGGAGTGGATCGACAGTTACTTCGGCGAAGACAAGTTGTCGGAAGGCTACGGCTCAACGGAAACAGGCATGATCACCTTCCTGCCACCGGGTGAACATCGAGACAAGCCAGGTTCCAGTGGAAAACCGCATAAGCATGTGGATCTGAGTATCCGCGACGAACAAGGAGTCCCCGTCCCTACCGGTACTGTCGGCGAAATCTGGGTTCGTACACCTGCCGTGATCGATCGCTACCTGAATGCCGATCCACTCGGCGAGGATACATTGGACGCGGATGGCTACTTTCGGATCGGCGACATGGGCCATGTAGACGAAGACGGCTACCTGTTCATCACCGATCGGGCCAAAGACATGATCATCTCCGGTGGTGTCAACATTTACCCCGCCGAAATCGAAGCTGCTCTGACCGCCCACGACGCGGTTCAGGACGCAGCGGTTGTCGGCATTCCCAACACGGAGTTCGGAGAGGAAGTAAAAGCTTTTGTCGAGCTAAAACCTGGTCGCTCCGCAACTCCCGAGGACCTCATGCGATACGCTGCAGAGCGGCTCGCCTCCTACAAGCGGCCACGCAGCATCGATCTGATGGATGAACTGCCCCGCAACACCATGGGTAAACTTCTGAAGCGCGAGCTTCGAGATCCTTACTGGCAAGACAAGGAAAGAAAAGTATGAACAACATCCTCGATCTGGCGGGCCGCGTGGCCTTCGTTTCAGGCGCCGGGCAAGGTGTCGGCAGGCAGATAGCCCTGCATCTTGCCGCCCACAACGCCGGTGGCGTTGCGGTCAACGACTACGTTCTGGAACGTGCGGAAGCCGTTGCGGAAGAGATCCGCGAAGCAGGTGGCAGTGCGTTCCCTGTGCAAGCCGACGTCTCCGATCATGACAACGTCAAGGAAGCTGTGGCCATCGCCGCCGAGAATCTGGGTCCGATAGGCGTTCTGGTCAACAATGCCGGTAACGCTGGTGCCAATCCAAGCCCGGAATTGCGTAAACCGTTCTGGGAGACAGGCCCTGAGGTCTGGAGGAGCTACATCGGTGTCAATTTCGATGGCGTGCTGAACTGCACCAGTGCCGTCATTCCCGGAATGATTGAAGCCAACGGTGGCCGCATCATCACCATCATCTCTGATGCCGGACGCTGGGGTGACGTGGGGCTTTCGATCTACGCTGGTGCCAAGGCGGGGGCTGCCGGTTTCATGCGTTCGGTTGCGCGTACCCTTGGCCGTTACAACGTCACTGCCAACTGTGTGGCCATTGCCGCAACCGTCACCCCAGCCACGGAAGCGCGGATGACGGGTAACGAAGAGCAGATGAAGCGGGTGCTGCAAAACTACATCATCCGCCGCCCCGGTCAGCCCACGGATGTGGCGAACATGGTTTTGTTCCTGGCCTCAGACTCCAACAGCTGGATCACTGGCCAGACCTATCCGGTGAACGGCGGCTTCAGCCTGGCGCTTTGAACAGGAATCAGGGAAAGAAGAAAAGGAAAAGAGCATGAGCGAACAGACCAGCCACCGTGTGCTTACCGAGCGTCGCGGATCCATCCTCATCGTTACCGTTAACCGCCCTGAAGCAAGAAATGCCTTTGATGACGAATCCTCTCACGCCATGAACGCCGCCATGGACCTTCTGGACTCAGAGGACGAACTCTTCATCGGCGTCGTTACGGGGGCTGGCGGCAACTTCTCCGCAGGCGCCGACCTGAAGGCAGCTGCCGCACGCGGAAACGCGCCGCGTGAAAGGCCAAGCCGCGGCGGCTTCGGCATCATGCAGCGACCACCACGGAAACCGCTGATCGCCGCTGTGGAAGGATACGCCGTGGGCGGCGGCATGGAGATGAGCCTGTGCTGCGACCTGATCGTCGCTGCTAGGGATGCGAAGTTCGGTCTGCCGGAAGTTCGGCACAACGTGGTCGCCATCGGTGGTGGCCTGTTCCGGTTGCCGCGGCGGATTCCCTACCATATCGCCATGGAGATGGCGCTGAGCGGTCAATTCCGAGATGCGGAGTATCTGGCTCAGTTCGGTCTGGTAAACAGGATCACCGAATCCGGCAAAGCCCTGGACGTCGCAATCGAGCTGGCCGAATCTCTGCTCATCAACGGGCCCACAGCCCTGGCTGCCAGCAAGGAGATCATGTGGCAGTCAGCGGACTGGACCGACGAGGAAGGCTGGTCGAAGCAGATGCCCATTGCTCAGAAAGCGCTGGACTCGGAGGATCGACGCGAAGGACTGAAAGCCTTTGCGGAAAAGCGCAGACCTGTCTGGAAGGGTCGCTGATCCTCGCATCACCGTCAGTCGTTCCGCTTGATGTCTCTGAAGGGGCCCGTATCTGAACGGGCTTCCTTCGGCATGTCGAGCACCCGTTCTGAAATGATGTTGCGCTGAATCTCATCCGTGCCGCCAGCGATAGAGATAGCGGGCACGGAGATGAGCACCTCCGCAATCATGCCTTGTGCGGCAGATTCCGGCCCGGCCCGCATGGCGTCGGCCCCCGAGATCATGGTGTGCACGTGGGATGCCTGGCGTGCGATCAGGCTTGCCGCCAGCTTACCGATGGAACCGGCCGGCACCAGCTCATTCGATCCGGTCTTGCGCTTCGCTTCGGCTGCCTGGGAGGCAAGGGCCGCACCCTTGTACATGCACATCAGCCGAGCAATCTCCTGGCGCACGGCAGGGTCTGAGATCGCACCGGTTTCTTTGGCTCGCGAGAGAACCAGGTCCACCCGGCCCTGGCGTTGCGGGTACCACGTATAAGGCTCATTGGCAATTCTGAGCTCCTCGGCGTACTCCTCGTAAATCCGGCCCTGCCGCTCACCTTGCACGCCACCGAAGGAGCGCGTGACCCCACCAAGGCGACGCTCATAGGACAGCGTGGTTTTCGCCACCGCCCAGCCGTTGCCTTCGCCACCCACCAGATCTTCAGCCGGCACAACCGCATCAGTCATGAACACTTCGTTGAAAGAGGCATGCCCGTTCATCTGCTTCAGCGGTCGCACCTCCACACCCGGCTGATGCATATCGATCAGGAAGAAGCTGATGCCCTGATGCTTAGGTAGATCGAAATCCGTACGCGCCACCAGAATCCCGAAGTCCGCGTGATGAGCGCTGGTGTTCCAGACCTTCTGCCCATTGATGATCCACTTGCCGTCTTTGAGCTCTGCCTTTGTTGAAAGTCCCGCCAGATCCGAGCCGCTGCCGGGCTCGCTGAAGAGCTGACACCAGGAATGCTCACCAGTGAGGATCGGACGCAGGTAACGGCGTTTCTGATCGTCATTGCCCATGGAGAGAATCGTCTCTGCCGCCAATCGCCGCGGTCCAGTCTGGGCAACCGGTACGATAGCCCGTTCCCGAAAAACGCGAGCGACCACGGCGGCCTGCGCCTGATCGAAGTCCCGCCCGTAGTACTCACTCGGCCAGTTCGGTGTGGCCCAGCCCCCATCCACCAGGCAGGTCCGCCATTCGGCCAGCGACAGGTCTGGATCCCAATGCTCATCCAGCCAGGTATTGACCTCCAGCTCGATGCGTTCTGCCGTCATGCTCATGCTTCATCCTCCATCAGCGACATCATCCGCTCGCGATGAATTGCCGGGGTGCCCATGAAAACCTCCGAGCTCTTGGCCCGTTTGAACCAGAAGTGGGTGTCTTCTTCCCAGGTGAAACCGATGCCACCACGCATCTGAATTGCTTCCTTGGCAGCGAGCAGGTAGGCATCCGAAGCCATGGCTTTGGCCATACTGGCGGCGTAGGGCTCGCCCTCCCCGGCTGCCAGGCAGAAGGCCGCGTGATGGGTGGCTGCCTTGGCACACTCGACCTCCAGCAGCAGGTCGGCACAGCGGTGCTTGAGCCCCTGGAAGGAGCCGATGGGTCGGCCGAACTGATAGCGGACCTTGGTGTACTCCACCGTAGTTTCCAGCAGATGCTCTGCGCCGCCGATCATCTCGTGGGCCAGCGCGACGCAGACATGATCCCAGAGCGTCTCCAGCGCTTCGGCGTCCATCGAGCCGATGTTGTCCGCCTCGGCATCGTCAAAGCTGACTCGGGAGAGCCTCCGGGTAGGGTCCAACGCCTGCACGGCGTCGATAGTCACGCCTGTCGCCGTGGACTCAATTGCGTAGAGACCGAGGCCCGAGGATGACCGGGCAACGACGATGAATCGGTCCGCGTTGCCACCATCAAGCACTAACTCGGCCGTCCCTGAGAGCTTGTCGCCCGAGGCGGAAATCTTCGCGCCAACTGTTTCCGGCGAGTTGAGATCATCCATCACCAGAGTAGCGATGGTGCTACCGGCAGCGATTTCCGGGAGCAGACGGGATCGGGCATCTTCAGAACCTGCGATCAGCACCGCGTAACCGGCCATGACCGAAGAAGCAAAAAAGGGGCCGCAGTAGAGATAACGTCCCATCGCTTCCGCGACGATACCCAGCTCCACCACGCCGAAGCCGTAGCCGCCATAGGCTTCAGGAAAATGCGTGGCAGCCAGTCCCACCTCCGAGCAGAGCTGTGTCCAGACGGATGGATCGTAGCCGGATTCCGTTTCTATCAACCGGCGGACGTCTGAAGGCTGTGACTTGTCCTGAAGGAAACGCACGACGGTTTCGCGGAAGGTTTCCTGATCTTCTGTGTATGTTGCCTGCATCGGCAGAGCTCCTTTAACTGACTGCCTCGTGGATTTCGGCCAGCTTCTCGAGCAGCGCGTCCACGCTGCGCGCACCCGAGCGAAACAGAGGCACCGTATCCAGGCTGACCCAATCCAATCCGAGTGACTCAAGCTCCAGAAAACGCTCGGCCATCCGGTGGGTGTCCTTAAAAAAGCCTTTGCCATCTTCACCGTGAAAGGGTGCCAGGCTGAGCTGCATACCGATCTCTGCTGGGTTACGCCCGTTCGCCTCCGCCTGGTCTCTGATCCGGGCCATGAGCTCGGCAGCCACTTCCGGGCCTTTGACAAACTGACCCATCCACCCGTCCCCGTACTCCGCAACCCGGGCAAGCGTTCGCGGCACCGCCCCACCGATCCAGATGGGAAGGCTGTCAGCCTGCGGCGGTTTCGGTTCGAAGGCCATCGCTTCTGCCTGGTAGAACTCACCGTCGAAGTCTACTTGCTCATCGCCCCAGTAGGCTTTCAGGAGCTTAACCGCCTCGTCGAAACGGCGCCCGCGATTGCGGAAGTTCTCACCCAGGGCCTGAAATTCGGACGCCTGCCAACCCACCCCGAGACCCAAGCGAACCCGGCCACCCGTAAGGGTGTCCAGGGTCGCGACCTGCCGGGCCACCAGCGCCGGTTGTCTTTGCGGCAGGACCAGCACACCCGTGCCGAGCCCGATCTTCCCGGTGATGGCCGCCGCAAATGAAAGCGTCATCAGCGCCTCCATCAGCGGCATCTGGCTGGGATAGAACGGCGCCTCGCGGGTTTCCGTCGGGTAGCCCATCAGCACATGATCAAACATGTCGAGCTCATCGAATCCGATGGACTCCACACCTCGAATGAACCGGGAAACGCCATCTGGCCCCTCCCGGTACAGCACATTCGGAAAAATCACGCTGATCTTCACCTGGCCTCCCCCCACGGCTCGGCAGACGATCGCTTCCAGCATAACCGAATTGAATTACAATTCAGCTTCTCCGGCTGAAGCTGCCGGGGAAAGGGAGGGAATATGAGCACTCGAAGTGGGCCTCTTGCAGACCTGACGATCATCGACTGCACCATGGCACTGGCCGGTCCTTTCGGCACCGCACTGCTGGCGGATATGGGTGCCAACGTGATCAAGGTGGAGCCACCGGAAGGAGACAATTTCCGCCCCTTGCCACCATTTCCGCCTGACTACGGTCACGCAGCCAGGAATACTGACGCCGGTGCGGACTACGGCGCGCCTTTCGCCGGTGTCAATCGCAACAAACGCAGCATCCAGCTGGATCTGAAGTCAGCAGATGATCGCGCGACCCTGCTCGAGCTCTGCCGCCATGCAGACGCCATCGTCGAGAACATGCGGGCCGGAGTGATGGATAAGCTTGGCTTGAGCTACGAGACCATAGCCGAGCGGAATCCCGCAATAGTCTATGGCGCTGTGCGTGGCTTTGGTGACCCGCGAACCGGAGAAAGCCCATACAGTGCCTGGCCCTGCCTCGATGTGGCGGCTCAGAGCTTCGGCGGCGTAGCGGATGCCAATGGCGAGCTGTTCAACGTTGCCATTGCCGACATCTACCCAGGCACTTTGATGGCGCTCGGCCTCGTGTCTGCGGTGTATCACGCGAAGCAAACGGGCAAGGGCCAGTTCTTTGATGTGGCCATGTACGACGCCATGCTGGCCATGTTGCAGACCAACGTGGCCGCCTACGGCTTCACCGGTAAGGTCCCGGCAGATGATGCACCCCGGCGTCGCGTGCTGGTGCCCTTCGGCCTGTTCCCGACGAGCGATGGGCGAGTAGCTATCGCTGCACCGCAACCGAACCATTGGCAAGCCCTGTGCAATGCCATGGATCGTGCCGATTTGCTGACAGATGAGCGAACGCGCTCAAACGGCCGCCGGGTCCGGAACGCCGAGTTCGCGGAGGCACAGATTGCCGCTTGGACGAGCCAGTACAAGAAATCTGAGATCGTGGCCAAGCTGGGCGGCAAGGTGCCCGTGGGGCCGGCCAACAACATGGCGGAAATCTACGCCGACCCTCACACCGCTGCTCGCCAGATGATCCAGCGCTTCCAGATACCTGGCGACAACCCCGACGCGGCCGTGGCGGGCAATCCGATCAAGTTCACCGGCACGGGTACCGGGTTCTACCAGGCACCACCGAAACTGGGGGAGCATACGAACGAGGTGCTGGCCGAATTCGGCCTGTCGGCAGATGCACCCTCGCAGCAGAAAGGCACTGAATGACCATCCCCTCCGGCTTCGAGCCACTGCCGACCAGCAGCCCGTTCAACAACTCCGTCGGTCCGATCTACTGTCGGGCTGAACAGAACAGCCTGGTAGTCGGCCTGGCTGTGGAGACCCGGCATTGCAACACGGCCGGTCTGCTGCACGGCGCCATGTGCAGCGCGCTGTTCGATGTGGCACTGGGCAACAACATCGCCCTGGCGATGTCAGCAGGGTTAGCTGCTGAAGACGCGCTCGAGAAACGTCGGCAAGGAGCCGCGCGGGTACCAATCGCCACCGTCAGCCTCTCCATCGACTTCGCCGGCACTGCCAGGGAAGGTGATTGGGTGGAGGTGCATGCACAAGTGCAGAAAGTCGGCGGTACGCTTGCCTACGCAAACGGCCTTCTGCGTAACGGCGAGGCGCGAATCGGCCAGGCCAGTGGCGTTTATCGGATTCTAGGCACACGACCGGACTAAGCAGGTAACTCTCATGTATCCAGGACACTGGGGCGTCGAGACGCCCGACAGACCGGCGGTGATCGACTCGCTCAGCGGTGAGGTCGTGACTTTCCGTGAGCTGAACGAGCGATCCAATCAGCTTGCCCAGTTCTTCCAGGCCAAAGGCCTGCAACCCGGCGATCACGTGGCGTTGTTCATGGAAAACCGCCTCCCCTATTTCGAGATCGTCTGGGCGGCATTGCGCTCCGGGCTGTATATGACCGCCGTGAACCGTTACCTCACTACCGAGGAAGCTGGATACATCGTCGATGATTGCGGCGCCAAGGTCGTGATCACATCGGCAGCCTTGAACACTGCCGTGGGTCTTCAGGAACACGCGCCTGAGTGCGACACCTGGCTATCAGTCGATGGCGGGCATCCCGGCTACGAAGACTACGCGAAGATAATCGGCGACTACCCGGCGGAGAACCTCACCGAGGAACCTGCGGGCGCATTGATGCTGTACAGCTCCGGCACGACCGGTCGGCCGAAAGGCATCAAGCGACCACTTTCCGGGCAGTCCATCAGCGAGAGTGCTGGCATGAGCCTGATGCACCAGGCGCTCTGGGGATGGGACAACAACACCATCTATCTCTCCCCCGCCCCGCTTTACCACTCCGCACCGCTCGCTTTTTGCCTGGCTACCCAATCCGTCGGCGGCACCGTGGTGATGATGCCGAAGTGGGATGCCCAGGCCGCACTGGAGGCCATCGGCCAGTACAAAGTGACACACAGCCAGTGGGTGCCCACCATGTTTGCGCGCATGCTGAAGCTGGACGTGGACAGGAGTCAGTTCGATCTCTCTACGCTGAAGGTCGCCATTCATGCCGCGGCTCCGTGCCCGAAGCAGGTGAAGCAGGAGATGCTCGACTGGTGGGGCGATGTGATCTACGAGTACTACGCCGGCACCGAAGCAAACGGAATGACCCATGTCACCCCGCAGGCCTGGCGGGAGAAGCCCGGCACCGTGGGCCTGCCGGTTGCGGGCGTGCTGCACATCTGCGACGAGGAAGGCAAGGAGCTGCCGACCGGGGAGCCGGGGATCGTCTACTTCGAGCAACCAGACGTCGCCTTCACGTATCACAACGATGAAGAGAAGACGAAAAGCACCCAGCACCCGGAGCACCCGAACTGGTCAGCCCTCGGTGATGTGGGCTATGTGGACGAGGACGGCTATCTCTTCCTCACCGACCGGGCCACTTTCATGATCATTTCCGGTGGCGTGAACATCTACCCCCAGGAAATCGAGGATGCCATGACCATGCATCCGAAAATCGCCGACGTGGCGGTGATCGGGGTGCCCAATCCGGAGATGGGGGAAGAAGTGAAAGCTGTTGTCGAACTGGCAGATGGCATTGAGCCCTCACCGGAAGTCGAGCAGGAGCTTCTCGAGTACACCCGGGAGCACATCGCCCACTTCAAGTGTCCGCGTTCGGTGGACTTCGAAGATGCGCTGCCAAGGCTACCGACCGGCAAGCTCTACAAGCGGTTGCTCAAGGACCGCTACTGGGGCAAAGAGTCGAAAATCGTCTGAGAATCGCGGCTGGTCGTCACCGATCCAGGTGCAGGCGGAATCGTGAGCGGGCCTCACCCATCCGCTTTGCAAACTGCTTCCAGTGCATGTCCGTCCTGATCGATCACGAATGCAGCGTAGTAGTCAGGACCATAGGCCGGTTGCAGTCCGGGAGCGCCGTTGTCACGCGCCCCGTTGGCCAGGGCCTCCCCGTGAAACGCCTCGACCGCCTCCACCGAAGGCGCTGCAAAGGCCAGGTGAAACCCTTCCCCAGCACTCGACGCCTCTGGTGTCAGCTTCAGGCAGAGCTTGTCCTTACCGGGCTCAGTCCCATACCCCACTGCCGTCGACGCCGTGAACACACGCTGATAACCGAGCGCGCCGAGCGCAGCATCATAGAGCGCGCTGGCAGCTTCCAGATTTCTGACCGGCAACGACACATGATGGAGCATATGCGGACTCACTGACCCGGTTGCTCGATCACCGGCGCGGGCGCTCTGTAGAACGCAACCATCACCGCAGCCAGACCGTAGAGTACGAAAAGCACCTGGAACGCCTGGGCATAGGAACCTGTGTTGTCGTATACCCAGCCGGCAAACGGCACCCCCAGTATCTGAATGGGAAACATCGCAGGGCGCATCAATCCCAGAACGGCACCGAAGCGTTCGGAACCGAAGGTGCGGCCGACGATGTTGCCATGGATCGGCACCACCCCTCCGACTCCGTAGCCGAACAGTGCTGCGCCCAGCGCAAACCAGATGAGCGCTTCAGACTGGAACATGATCATCTGGCCGGTGAACTGGACCAGGATGATGATGTAGAGAATGCGGCGCATGGGCAGCCGGTCGCCAAGCCAGCCGAAGCTCAGCTTGCCCACCACCCCGAGACCGGCGCAGAGTGACATTACCAGAGAGGCAAGCTGCAGCGCATGGCCCATGTCCGTGAGCCGGGGCACCATGTGGGTGAGCGTCGTGCTCATGCAGCAGAACATGAGCGAGAAGGCGAGCACGATGACCCAGAAATTCCGATCCCGGCTCACATCGCGCATGCTCAGACGTGGTCTCTCCACTGCGGCTTTCGAACCGCTACCCTCCTTGATGAGCGCACCGTCCGGCAACAGCCCCACATCTCGTGGATGGGAAATCACCAGCCTAAGCACCAGAGGCACCACCACGAAGAAGGTGAACAGGCCATACACCATGAAACCGTTCCGCCAGCCGTAGCTGTCGATGATCTCCGCAGAGATGTACGGCATGACCACACCGGAGAGTGAAACACCGGTTGCTGCGATTCCGAGTGCGGTACCCCGCTTGCGCTCGAACCAGTTGGCCACCAGTTTGCTCGTGGCCAGATTACCCATGCTGCTGGCGCCAAAGCCGATGAACAGGCCAAGCACCAGATAGAACTGCACCGGCGTTTCCACCTGGCTCAAGCCGAGGAACCCGAGTGCCATGGAGGTCGCGCCAACACCGATGACCCGACGCAAGGGAAACCGATCCAACGCCCGACCCACGAGCGGCGCCGCAACGGCACCCACCGCGTTGGTTACCGTCAGACCGAGCGCGACACCCAGACGGGAATCGCCGAACTCGACGGCAATCGCTTTGAAAAAAACACCATAGGAATAGAAGAAGAAGCCGACCGCCACGAAATCGACGAAAAACGCGACGGCCACCATGCGCCATCCGATAAAGGGACGATTCTTCTCCCTACTGTCAGATTCGCTGGTTGACGCCCTGGCTGATTCTCCGTCACCCACTAGGGGTTCTCGTCCAGGGTAATCACCACAAGCTTGGCATCCAACGCTTTCGGCACCCAGGACGCGGCCGGACGCAGGCGGCTGAAGACATCGTCGATGTACGCCTGGTCATCAAGCTCGAGCGTCGCGTGGCCTGCCAGGGTCTGCCCCTTTATCAGCACCGTTACCGGCGCACCGTCCCCCTGAAACGCACGCCACCAGCGGCCGTCCGCTCCGGCAAACACCTTGTCGCCATCCAACAGATAGTTAACCGGCAGCGCCCGGCCATCCGGAAACGTGAGGAGCATGACGCGGTCTGCTCTGGCGCCTTCAGGGTCTGTTTTCAGCTCTTCGGCTACCCTCGGATTCACCACCAGGCGCGTATAGAAGCCGTAGGTGACAATCAGCAGGACCAAGACCGCGAGAACGATAAGAAACCACTTCATTCGCTATCTCCTTCTGACTAGCGCTCAGAGCACACTGCGACCGTTGTGCGGTCGGAAGTCCGTGGCGTTGGCCTTGTCGTAGTAACGCACGGCAAACGCATGCGGCGGCACCAGGCCGTCGATCCGCTTCCGATCCTCATCGGTAACAGTCACATCCACAGCCCCCAGATTGTCGGTCACCTGCTCGAGCGTTCGCGGACCGATGATGGGTGCCGTAATGCCCGGTTGCCCTGCGCACCAGGCGAGCGCCAGCTGCGAAACGGAACAGCCCTTCTCCGCTGCCATCTCCACCAGCAGGTCGATCACGTCGTAGGCAAGCTCGGTTGCTTCACGGGAGAAGTTGTCCTTCCCGTCCTGCCAACGCCCATCCGCGTCGCCCTGATCGCGCCGGTACTTACCGGTTAGAAGCCCACCACACAGTGGGCCCCAGGGTATGACAGCCAGACCGAAGGACTGGGCGGCGGGGATCACTTCTCTTTCGGCGGTGCGGTCCAGCATGTGATAGGCAGGCTGCTCGCTGACGAATCGATTCAGCCCCAGCTCTTTGGCTACCCAGAGCGACTCCACCATCTGCCAGGCTGGAAACATGCTGCAACCGATGTAGCGGATCTTGCCTGCCCGGATGAGATCGTCCAGTGCCCGTAGCGTCTCGTCGATGGGAACATCGGCATTCGAACGGTGCAGCTGATAGAGATCGATCCAGTCGGTCTTGAGGCGCGCTAACGAGTCATCGCACGCTTCTATCAGATGCCGGCGGCTCAGCCCCCGGGCGTTGACGTCGTCGCCTTGTGGGAAATTGAATTTGGTTGCGAGCACCGTTCGTTGCCGGCGTCCATCTCTGGCCAGCGCTTCGCCAACGATACGCTCACTCTCCTTACCTGCGTAGACGTTTGCCGTATCAACGAAGTTCACACCCTGCTCCAGGGCATGATCGATGATCCGGTGGGACTCTGCTGCATCCGAGCGGCCACCAAACATCATGGTACCGAGGCAGAACTGGCTGACCTGCACACCGGTACGGCCTAATGAACGATATTCCATAGTGATTCCCTTTCTTTCGACTTATGCCCGCCGCCACCAGGCCACGCCCTGTTCGTCCTCTTCCACCGTCAGCATCCGGCGCCCGAGCGCGCAATGCAGGTGGGCGATGGACTCACCCGTCGCCGGGAAGTAGCTGTAGTCACTGATTTCACTCTTGAACAAGGCCGGGAACACGTCCACTGCTCGCCTCGGCTCGGCACATAGCTCATAGAGCTTCTCGAGCGCCACCTCGTGCCAGTCGATGAGAGCGGTCAGCCGCTCATGCACTCCCTCGTAGAGTAGTTCGTGTGCCGGTAGCACGAGCAGATTGGGCGGCAACTGCTCCCGGAAGCGGCTACAGGAGGCAATCCACTCCCGGAGTGGGTCTGCATAGGGCTCGGAAGGCTGCACGCTGACATTCGGCGTGATTTTCGGAAGCAGCTGATCGCCGCCGATGATGAGCTTGAGCTCCGGACAGTACAGGCAGACGTGCTCAGGTGAGTGACCATGGCCAATCACCGACCGCCATTCCCTGCCGCCAATGTCGAGGTACTGGCCGTCACTGATCCGCCGATAGCCCGCGGGCAAAGGGGAGATGCTGGCGCCAAACTGCCCGAACCGCTGCCGGTAGCGGGCCAGTCGTGATTCATCGAAGCCCGCCCGGCGATAGAAGCGAATGGCATCCTCCGGCACGTCCGATGGCCTGTCGGCGGCCATCACCCTGCACATGTAGAAATCGGCCCGGCTCATCCAGAGCGCGCAATCCCAGCGTTCGCAGATCCAACCTGCCAGACCGGTATGATCCGTATGCAGGTGGGTGGCGATCACCCGGGTGACCGGCTTCCCATCCAGATAGCGCTCGAAAATCGTTTCCCAATGGGTTCTAACAGACTCGCTGAAAATACCGGTGTCGACGATCGTCCAGCCGTCATTGTCTCGGAGCAGCCAGACGTTGATATGGTTGAGCCTACCGCCCATGGGCATGCGGACCCACCAGACTCCATCGGCGATTTGGGTCGCCTCGCCAGGCTCGGGTACCTGGTCTTCGAAGCGATAGGTCAACGCCTCGAAGCCGCGCTTAGATTGGATATCCACGTGTTCTTTCCTGTCAGTCTTCGAGTTTCGGCAACGGTACCTGCAGGTAGGTGCAGGCGGAGCGCATCGTCTCGCTGATGAACTGCTCGTCCGCGATCTCGGAGAGCTCGGTGGGCATCAGGATGTTGTCCAGCCGCGTTTTCATCATTGCAGACAACTGATCCAGCACAAAGCCGATGGCGATCTTCGGCTGTGGATGGCCAATCTCCGATTTGCGGGCGACTAGCAGCCTGGTCAGTCCCCGGTTGGCCTCTCTATGCAGCTCGGCGAGATGCTCCTTAAGCGCCGGGTCATTGCGTGATGCCTCCAGGCCCGCGCGTTTGAAGGCCGGCCGTTCTCTGGCGGAAGCCAGCGAAAACTCCAGATAGGCATGCAGGATGTCGGCAACGGAAGCACCTCGCCAGCGTTTCGGATCCAACGCCTCACGCGTCGTTGCCGATTTGTATTCCGACATCCGGTCAAACAGCGCATAGAGCAACGCCTTCTTGTCGCGAAAGTGATGATAGACCGCTCCTACCGAGCAGCCGGCACGCTTGGCCACGTCCGCTACTGAGGTGGCATCCGCACCCTGCTCTGAGAACAGTTCCTCCGCGGCATCCAGCAACGCTTCCTGGGTCTTCTGGCTACGGGTCTGCTGGCCCTCGCGGACCCAGTGCAGATCAGAGATAAACCGGCTTTTCGGCACTAGCGATACCCTTCCTGAACCGGCCGCCGCGGCAGCGACCACCAGGCTGCTTCGCAGGCAGCCGTCAGCTCGCCATCGAACACCACATCAAAGGCGGCCAGATTTGCATCGAGCTGATCCGGTCGGGAAGCGCCAATGATGGCTGAACTGATCCCCGGTTGTGCCAGAACCCAGGCGATGGCCACCGACACCATGTTGAGACCCTTACCTTCCACCACCGCCTTCAGCGTTTCTACCGCCTCGAACTGACTCTCCT
Organism: Candidatus Azotimanducaceae bacterium; assembly: GCA_965215995.1. GTDB lineage: Bacteria > Pseudomonadota > Gammaproteobacteria > Pseudomonadales > Azotimanducaceae > SZUA-309. The sequence continues at coordinate 370,006 of OZ244128.1, forward strand.
GCCAGTAGCGTGCCTGATAGCGTTCGGCGGCAGTGCCCAGCGAAAAGCGGGTGCCTTCTTCCACGTCCTGTCCTGGCTTGTACTTGCCGGACAGAAAACCACCGGCGAGCGGATTGTAGACGATCACCCCCAGGCCCTGGTCCACACACAATGGCAGCAGCTCTACCTCTATGTCCCGGTAGAGCAGGTTGTAGCGGGGCTGCAGGCTGATGTAGCCGGTGATGCCCAGGCGCTCGGCCGCCCGCAATGCTTCCGCCAGCCGCCAGGCGGGATAGTTGGAACAGCCGACGTAGCGAGCCTTGCCGGCCCGGACGATGTCCTCGAACGCACGCAAGGTCTCTTCTATGGGCGTGTTCGGATCGAACCCGTGCGCCTGATAGAGATCCACGTGGTCGGTACCGAGCCGGGTGAGGCTGGCATCGATGGATTCCATGATGTGCTGCCGGGACAGGCCGTAGCCATTCGGACCTCGGCGGGTAGGCGCGAAGCACTTGGTGGCGAGGAGGATTTCCGCCCGGGTGCCGCGTGCCTTCATCCAACGGCCGATGATGGCCTCTGTCTCACCTACCGTTTCCCGAGTGCCGCCGAGCGGATACGCGTCAGCCGTGTCCAGGAAGCGCAACTCGTGGTCAAAGGCCTTGTCCAGAATTGCCTGAGAACCGGTTTCGTCCACCTGCAATCCGAACGTCATCGTGCCGAGGCAGAGCGCCGGAACTTCCAGGCCATGACGCCCCATGCGTCTTCGTTCGATTGCCGCCATTCCCCCTCCCGGGTTGTCTCAACAGGAAACAGCCCAGACAGCAAAATCAGGGCTGGAAAAAAATCCGAATGACGATTATGGTTTTATTCGCTCATGGCTGCAAGGATCGATCGAGAGGAGGTCCCATGATCAGATTCCAGTTGAACGGCGCGACCGTAGAAACGGACGACACGCCGGACACCCCTCTGCTCTGGGTGGTGCGAGACACCTTCAAGCTGAAGGGATCGAAGTACGGCTGCGGCGCCGGACTCTGCGGCGCCTGCACCATGCACCTGGATGGAGAGGCCATCCGCACCTGCACGCTGCCGGTCTCGGCGGTGGCCGGCAAGTCTGTGACCACCATCGAGGGCCTCGGCACTCCGGAGAACATGCACCCGATTCAGGCAGCCTGGGTTGAGCATTCGGTGGCCCAGTGCGGTTACTGCCAGTCAGGCCAGATCATGTCTGCGGCAGCGCTGCTCGCCACCAACGCCGCACCCACCGAAGCAGAAGTAGAAGAGGCCATGGCGGGCAATCTCTGCCGCTGCGGCTGCTACCCGAGAATCAAAACAGCCATCCTTTCAGTCGCGGATGCCGAACAGGCTGAAGCTCTGGCCACGGAGGTGACAGCATGAGCGCCATCAACGTTTCCCGCAGACGCTTTCTGCAAACCTCCGGCATCGTCGGTGGCAGCCTGGTGGTCGGTTTCTCACTCAGCGGTTGCAGCGATTCCCGGGCGCCCTTCACCCCTAGCGTTGGCACGCTGGCACCGAACGCCTTCGTCGAAATCACGCCGGAAAACGGCTTCCGCTTCATATGCCCACGTGAAGAGATGGGCCAGGGTGTGTCCACCGGCCTGACGACGTTGATGGCTGAGGATCTGGACGTGGCGCCGCAAGCAATCGCTATAGAGTTCGCAGGCGCCCACTCTGCTTACAACAATCCGGAGATGGGTGTTCAAGGCACCGGCGGCAGCAACTCAGTGAAGGCCCACTACTACCAGCTTCGTCAGGCAGGCGCGGACACTCGAGCACTCGTTCTGGCAGCGGCGGCAAAGGACCTCGGCGTGGCGGTGAGCTCACTGACGACCCAAGACGGGCACGTCGTTGCAGAGGGCAAACGCCATCCCTACGGCGCATTCGTGTCGACAGCGCGGAGCCTCACGGTACAGGAAAACGTACCGTTGAAGCCGATCTCGGATTTCCGCTACATCGGCCAGCACTTTCCTCGCCTCGACGGCATCGACAAAGCCACCGGTACCGCCGAGTTTGCCATCGATGTGGAGGTGCCTGGCATGCACTACGCGCAGATCAAGCGTAGCCCCGTCGCCGGAGCGGAGCTCCTTTCCTTGAATGCCGATGCCGCGCTTGCCATGACAGGTGTGACCGATGTGGTACCGATCAGTGACGGCATCGCCGTGGTCGCCGAAAAGTTCTGGCAGGCAAAGCAGGCGGTCGCAGCTGTGGAAGCACAATGGTCGAATCCGCCACTTGCGTCGATCAGCGAGGAGAACCTGCGTGCCGAATATCAGGCAGCACTGGATTCTGACGAGGGTGACACAGGAATAGAGGAAGGTGATGTGGCCCTGGCGCTGAGTGAAGCGGTCCACCACATCGACGCCCGGTACTGGGCACCCCACCTGGCACACGCGCCGATGGAACCCATGAGCGCGGTCCTGAAAATCGAAGACGGCGCGGCTGAACTCTGGGCCGGTACCCAGGGACCGGGTGGCGCACAAGGTATCGTTGCCCGGCATGCCGGCCTCGATAAAGCACAGGTCACCGTACACACTACTTACCTGGGCGGTGCGTTCGGCCGCCGCGGCACGCTGACGCACATTCGTGAGGTCACGGAAACCGCAGTCGCCACGGGCAAGCCTATTCACCTGCTCTGGACCCGTGAGGAAGACATCCAGAACGGTCTCTACCGTCCCGCATCGATGATGCGTATTCGCGCAGGCACCGACGTTGAAGGCAGGATCAGCGCCTGGGATGCCAAGCGTGTGGGCGGCAACATCACGCCGGACACGCTGACCAACATCCTGCCTGCGCTACTACCCACTTCCGTACCTGAAGGCATGACGAACTGGATCGCCAATCGAGCGCGAGGGGCCATGGACGGCTGGGTGGTCGATCCTTCCAGCATCGAAGGTCTGCACGAGGACTACGACACTGAGAACAAGACGGTCACGCACGTCACGGTCGACCATGGGCTGCCGCTGACTTTCTGGCGCTCGGTCGGTCATTCCTACACTGCCTTCGCCATCGAATCGGCGGTGGATGAATTGGCTCATGCGAGCGGCAAAGACGTAGTCGATTTCCGACTGGAGAACACGCGCAACAATCCGCGTCTGCACAACGTGATCCGGATCGCTGGACAGCAGATGCGGATGATGGAAGCGGCACCCGGGCACGGCCTCGGCATTGCGGCCCACACATCATTCAACTCGGCGGTTGCCCAGGTCGCTGACGTCTCCGTTGAGGACGGGCGAATCCGGGTGCACAAAGTGGTTTGCGTGGTCGATTGCGGTCTGGCGGTGAATCCAGACGTGATCCGGGCACAGATGGAAGGCGGCATCGTCTTCGGTCTCACCGCCGCACTGCATGGCAATCTGCAGCTCGACAATGGGGCCATTCGCGAGAGCAACTTCCACGACTATCCGCTGCTCAGAATGAACGAGTCTCCGGAGATCGAGGTTGTGATCGTCGAGAGCAGCGAGGACCCGACCGGGGTGGGTGAACCCGGCACGCCACCGATCGCACCGGCGGTGGCGAACGCGGTTTTTGCCGCCACCGGTCAGCGCCTCAGGGAATTGCCGCTCAAAATCGCCTGATCAGGGTTGGCCTGATCAGCGATGTCGAACAGGGTCCAGGCCGCGCAGAGCGGCCCTGAGCGTTAACGCTCGAACCTTCCGAGCGTTCAGCTGCCGGTGAAGTTGCCCGGCCGGCGCTCGGCTACCGCTTTCACACCTTCTCTGTGGTCATTCGTCTGCTGCAGCACGAACTGATCCCGACCCTCCTGGTCCGTCGCCACTTTCACAGCATCTGCCAGATCGCCACGCAAGGATTTGCGCACCGCCATCAACGCCAGCGGTGCGTTCTCGGCAATCTCCCTGGCATAAGCGATGGCTTCGTCCCGCACCTCAGCCTGGGGCACCAGTCGATCGAGAATGCCGATTGCCTTCGCCTCCTCACCGCCCATCCGCCGGCCGGTGTAGAAGAGATCGGCCGCTGCCTGCTGACCGATAATGCGAGGCAAAGTGTGCGTGAGGCCGAAACCGGGCGTGAAGCCGAGCTTCACGAAGTTGGCCGTGAACCGGGATTCCGGGCAACCCACTCGAAAGTCCGCGTACATGGCCAGACCGAACCCACCGCCGACGGCAGCGCCCTGCACCGCGGCGATCACCTGCTTCTTGTTCCGGAACAGGCGCACGGCTTCCGTGTACAACGGATTACCGCTGTCGATGGTGCGTTCTCTCGCCTCTTCCGCCCGCTGATTGGAGCCGAAGTTGGCGCCGGCACAGAAGTGCTTTCCCTCGGAGGCCAGCACGATGGCCCGACAGTTGTTGTCTTCATCGAGCTCATCCGCGATGTCGGCCAGCGTTCGGATCAGATCGTGGTCGAAAAAGTTGTTCGGGCCTCGCTGAATCTCCAGCAGCGTTACGAATTCACCGAGATCGGTGACCGCCACATCTCCAACTTTTCTGCTCATTTAGTCTCCCCTTCTGTTCGTTTGTATTTGCGGCTACAGGTTGTTCTCGACGAGAAAACCGGTGATGGCCTCGTTGAACGCCTCGGGCTGATCCATATTCGCAGCATGCCCTGCATTCGGAATGATCACCTTCCGAGCTCCCGGGATCTTCGCCGCCATGTAGTCCGTTGCGGCAAGGAAGGGCTCATCCTCGGCACCTGCCACCACAATGCTCGGCACCTCGATACCCGGCAGCGATTCGATCACCCGCGGCGTATGCTGAGTGAGCATGCCCCGTGCTGCACGGGCAAGTCCGGTGATGTCCTTGTGCTCGCTGGTTGCCTGCTCTGCCGAACGCCCCTCCAGCGCTGCTGCGCCGTCACGCTCTATGGCGACGGCCCGGTCGACGGCCGTCTGGTTCCAGGCGTTCCGAGCGGCGTCTTTCTTGAAGCCAGGGCCCGTATCGATGATCAGGAGCCCATCCACCCGGTCCCGGTAGTCCGCATAGAACGCCAGCGACATGTAGCCACCCAACGAGAGCCCACCGATCACGCCGGTCTCGAAACCATGTGCATCCAGAAGCGCAGCCATGTCCTGGGTGGTAAGCGCTTCGCTGTAGAGCGCCTCCTCGAAAGGCGAGTCACTCTGACCATGCCCACGCATGTCCCAGAGAATGAGCGTGTGATCTCGAGACAGCACATCGATCTGCGGCCGCCACATCTGCGAAGTCGCCGAATAGCCATGAGTCAGGAGCAGCGCCGGACCACTGCCATGGGTCTCGTAGTAGATGTTGACCCCATCCCTTTCCAGAAACGCCATCTTTCTCCCTCCCGAGGCTAACAGAGACTATACATCCCCCCTCAAAGGAATAGAATTTTCGTTCGGTTTCCCAGATCTACAGCAGCAAGAGAGGATTCATGACGAGCTATCAGACCATTGGCCAGCGGACCATCCGGGAAATCGACCGGGACAAAGTGACCGGCCAGGCGGCCTTTGGCGATGATGTGACCCTGCCCGGAACGCTGCATGGGCTGGTGCTACGAAGTCCTCATGCCCACGCCAGAATTCTCTCCATCGATCCCCGCCGCGCCCTCAAAGTGAAAGGGGTGAAGGCCGTCATTACCAACGCGGACTTTCCGGAGTTGCGTACGGGAGGTGCCGGTGACATCGCCAAAGACAACCTGGCCTGGGACAAGGCGCTCTTTCACGGCCATGGGGTGGCGGCGGTTGCGGCAACCAGCGCGGTAGCGGCGCGAAAGGCGCTGAAGAAGATAAAGGTCACCTACGAGCCGCTTCCCCATGTGACGGACCTTGACGCTGCCATGGCGGAAGATGCGCCCATTCTGGATGATTCGCTCGGCTACGAAGGGCATGAAGGCCCAAGCAACATCTACGAACGCGTGGAAGAAAACCACGGTGACGTGGAGGCGGGTTTCGCCGCTGCAGACGTGATTCTGGAGCGAACCTACACCACGCCCACGGTGCATCAGGGCTATATCGAGCCCCCGGCCTGTCTGGCCAGCTTCAAGTACGCCGGCCAGTCCACCATCTGGACCACAACCCAGGGGCATTTCGCGGTACGCGACTCCGTTGCGCTCATGTGCGGCATGCCTACCCACGAGTTGAAAGTGATCCCCACCGAGATCGGCGGCGGCTTCGGCGGCAAGACCACACCCTATCTCGAGGCCATCGCGCTGATGCTCTCGAAGCACGCCGGGCGACCCGTGCGCATGCGCATGTCCCGCGAGGAGGTATTTCGCATTGCCGGGCCGGGTGCCGCCAGCAAGATCCGGGTACGGATCGGCACGAAGCAGGACGGCACCATCACCGCCATGGAATCTCAGCTAGCCTATGAAGCGGGCGCGACACCCGGCGCACCGCTCGGCGGCGGCATGCGCTGCATGTTCGGCCCCTACAACGTACCGAACATCCGGATGGAAGGCTTCAGCATGGTGCTGAACAAACCCAAGGTGCGTGCCTATCGAGGCCCCGGTGCACCCCAGGCGGTCTTCGCAGTGGAAAGCCTGCTGAATGAGCTCGCTGCCGAGATCGGTATGGATCCGATCGAGTTTCGGCTCAAGAACGCCGTCAAAAACGGTGACACTACCCACGTGGGCACCTTCGGCACCATTGGCTTCGTCGAGTGCCTGGAGGCAGCCAGGGCATCCGAGCACTACTGCACGCCGGTAAAGCCTGGTCACGGCCGCGCCGTGGTCACCGGCTTCTGGTTCAATGCCGGTGGCAACTCTGCCGCCACCATTCATATGCACAAGAACGGCTTCGCCTCGCTCTCCACGGGGTCGGCGGATCTGTCCGGCACCCGTACTGCACTCGGAATGATCGCGGCCGAAACGCTGCACATCCCATTCGATCATGTGCATGTGGAGGTCGGAGATACGGACACCGTGGGTACCACGGGTGTATCCGGCGGCAGTCGGACGGTGAACGCGACCGGTCAGGCTGTGCTGCAGGCCGCCAACGAAATCATCAATCAGGCCAAAGAGAGAGCTGCCTCCGGCTGGAACGTCCTGCCTGATCAGGTGGCATGGCAGGAAGGCAAGCTCACCAACACGACCCGGGATGAAGCCACCACCCTGCGCGAAGTCACCCGTCAGGCGATGCGCACGGGCGGACCGCTGGCTGCGTCCGCCAGTGTGGACATCGCCGGTGGTGAAGGTCCCTGCTTCGCAGTACACCTATGTGATGTGTCCGTAGATGAGGAAACAGGCAAGACAACGGTGGAGCGCTATACCACCGTGCAGGATGCCGGCTGTGCCATACACCCGCCCTCGGTGGAAGGTCAGATGCAAGGCGGGGCGTCTCAAGGCATCGGCTGGGCATTGAACGAGGCCTTTATCTATGACGACGATGGTAAGCTCGAGAACGCCAGCTTCCTCGACTATCGAATTCCCGTAACCTCGGATCTACCCATGATCGAGGCCATCGTGGTGGAAGTACCGAACCCACGCCATCCGTTCGGCGTGCGCGGCGTTGGCGAAGCACCGATCATTCCCCCGCTTGCCGCGATCGGTTCGGCCGTCAGCCAGGCGATCGGAGCACCCATGACGGATCTGCCCTGCTCGCCAATGCGGGTGCTGGCCGCCATCCGCGCAAACGGTAACTAGGAAGCAGCGTATGGTTTCCTTGCAGAGAATAGATGCTGCCCGGGTCGATGACGTCCAGGCCGCGGTCGCAAGAGACGGCGCCTGTGTCGCCTTGAACGTCCTCTCACCCGAGCTGTGCGACGCATTGATCGCCGACTTCAAACCCCATCTCGACGACATGCCCTGGGGCACGGATGAGCTCGGCTATCGGGACAACTTTTATGGTCAGCAGACCAAACGCCTGCACGGTTTGTTCAGCAAGTCGCCGAAAATGCAGGAAGTGCTTACTCATCCTCTGTTTCTGGCACTGGCAACCCGCATGTTCGTTGAGCCAAGAATCTCGAACGATATCCGCCTCAGCAACACGGAGCTGATGGTGCTCAACAAAGATCAGGACGTTCAGGAGTTCCACACCGACGCCGCCTCGTGGCGGCGTATACAAGCTGCAGAAAAAGCCAACGGCAACGAGATACTGATCAGCGCCAATTGCGCCTTGACCGACTTCACCGAAACAAACGGCGCAACGCGGGTGGTGCCCGGCAGTCACCTCTGGAAAGAAGACCGACCGCCGAAAGACGACGAGGTATGCCTTGCGGTGATGCCGAAAGGGTCAGCACTGATCTACACCGGCAATGCCGTGCACTCAGGCGGTGCCAACAGGGAAGATGAGGCGCGCTATGGCCTCTATCTCGGTTACATCGTCAGCTGGCTGCGTCCCATAGAAAACCAGCTGGTTACCAATGCCGAAAAAGACATCCTGGCATTGCCAGAGGCAGCACAACGACTGCTGGACGTTTCCGAGGGCGGATTTACGGTGTTCGCTTAGTCGGCTGCATTCCGCTTAACGAGCTCAACCCGGCGGTTCAGGGCTCGACCGGCTTCTGATTCGTTACTACCGATCGGTGCCACAGGACCAATACCGATCGGCGTCAACCGCGATGCGGCAACTCCTGCTGCAACGAGCGCTTCCACCACACTGGCTGCCCGGCGTTTGGACAGATCATTGTTGTACTCGAGCGCACCCACGTCATCGGTATGACCAACGATATAGAGCTTCATTCCAGTGTCCGCCATCAGCACCTTGGCGATCTCATCGATGGTGCTTTGTGACTCCGGCTTGAAGGTCGCCCGATCATGGTCAAACTGGATGCCGTACAGCGCCACATGGCCAGATGCCGCGATTTCAGTCTGCATTGTGGATGCATCGACAAACTCGAGGGTTGGCTCAAACTCCGTATCTTCGATGATCTCGATCAGCACTGTCGTCCGATTCCGCACGCTCGGGTTCGGATTGTTGTCACCCAGCACCGCGGTATAGACACCGACGTGGTACTTGGACTCATCCGTCACAACCTCCGCATAGCGATAGCTGGCGGACCCATAGTTGTGTGTAAACGCCAGGAGGTAGAACGGCTGCGCCAGACCTTCCGTCGGTACCATCGTTTCCCGCGTCCATAGCGTGGTGGAGAAAGTGTGCGCCTGGCAGTCGTTCTTGCAGCTGTAGATTTCAGTGACTTCGCCGAGCTCCTCGAGTGCTACCGCATAGTTTCGCATCACCATTACCGGAGAGTCGCCTGGTTTGGCGATGTAGAGGATACGGGTCCGGGCGCCCTCAGGATGATCGACCTCCAGCTTCCCCGCTTCGTTCTCTCGAAGCAGGTTCCCAGCATCGTAGTCGGCATAGGCATAACCGTAGATCTCTGAACCGGCGACCCTCGGAATATCAGGATGATCTGCACTCCCCGGCATATCCGCCAAGGTGATCTGAGCCGCAAGCAAGCCTAGCATCAAGAAAGCAGCACGCATGTTCACTCCTCCGTTTCGCTGATCATCGCAGGCTTGCTCTGTTCGCGCAGTACCGAAATACACAAGGAGGCAGAACTCGATTCAGCCAGTGATGCCCAGCGATTCCTTAGCAAAAGCCGTGATGGCCTTGTAATCCGCCTTACCGTTGCTCGCGCGCTGCAGATCGGCTTTGACCAGGATGCGCTTCGGTGTCTTGTATCCGGCCAGATGAACCCGGGCGTGTGCCCGTATCGCCTCTTCGTCCGGTGCTTCCTCGCCTTCCGGCTGCACCACGGCCGCTACCATCTGGCCCCATTTGTCATCCGGCACGCCCACCACCAGCGCGTCGACAACGCCGGGATAGGTCTTTAAAACCTCCTCGACCTCTTCCGGAAACACTTTCTCACCGGCCGTGTTGATGCAGACGCTGCCTCGGCCCATGAGTATGAGCGTGCCGTCTTCTGCCACCTTGCAGTAATCGCCGGGCATGGAGTAACGCACCCCATCGATCACGGGGAAGGTCTTCGCCGTTTTCTCCTCGTCCTTGTAGTAGCCGATGGGAATGGGCCCGGTCTGGGCGACGAAACCCGCTTCGTCACTGCCCGGCGTCACCTCGCGGAAGTCCTCCGTGAACACCTTGCAGTTAGGTCCGATCTGGAACCTGGCCACCCGGGAACCGCCTTCCGCCGTCGTCACCGAGCTGCCGAAACCGACGCCCTCAGAGGCCCCGAACGAATCAGCAAGTGTGAGCGCCTGGTTGTGGCGAATGAGCCCTTCCTTCACCTCCGGGCTCCACATCACCCCGGATGAACGGATGGACTGCAACGAGCTGATGTCGTACTTACCCGGATTCTCGTCCAGCTCTTTCAACATCGGCTTGGCGAATGCATCACCGACAATCGCCAGAGTGTTGGCACGGTGGCGGCCGACGGTTTCGAACAACTCAGCCGGATCGAAGCTCGGATGGGTGAGCGTGACGATGCAGCCCCCGGCCAGCATCGTACTAACAGCATTGAAAAGCCCAGTGCCGTGCATCAACGGACAGCAGGGAATGGTCACACGATAGTCATCCGTTGCCAGGCAGTTGTCGATATGGGCCTCGATGCTCTCCGGCGGGATCATCTCCGGCGACTGCAGGGCACCCGCGCCCATCGCCATCCAGATACCCTCCTGCGGCCACATTACGCCCTTGGGCATGCCGGTAGTGCCACCCGTATAGAGAAACAGCAGATCATCCCCGCTACGCTCAATACCAAGTGGCGTGCCGTCACCCGAACCCGCAACGGTTTCATAGTCTTCCGCAAAGTCGACGTCGGCCACTCCCGCGTCACTCAGATCACCGACCTCCAGCCAGCGGGTGACCTCCGGCAGCCGATCTTTCAGTGCCAGAACGTGGCTTGCGAACTCGCGGCCATAGACCACGATCTTTGCATCGGAATTGTCCAGGATGTACCAGAGCTCATCGTCCACATAGCGATAGTTGACGTTCACATGGGTCAGGCGGGCTTTGAAACAGGCTGCCAGGGTTTCGCTGTACGCAGGGCTGTTGCGCATGTAGAAAGCAACCTTGTCGCCAGGAACGACTCCATCGCCCAGAAAGCTCCTGGCCAGTTTGTTTGATCGCGCCGTGAACTCACCCCAGCTGATGTTCCGGTCGCCGTGGATCAGACAAGGCCTGTCCTGCGGCACACGCTCGCCCAACCGATCCAGGATGTCTCCGTAATTCCAGCTCATTCCCCTACCCGCACGTTCGAGACCGAGCGAGTAAAGCTACCCGGATCCGGGACTGCTTACCAGTTTCTCCGTGGCCAGGGATCTACCTTGAAAGTAAAGGTGTCTCTGCACACAGGGTAATTGCTAAGCGATGACAATCTCCTGCACGGAACACTGGCATTTCTCACTTGTTACGAGGAGACTTGGTAGCCGGGAGAGGCTGAGATCAAGGAGCGCCACCAGGGTGTTTTTGATCAGGCTGAAGTAACGCTTCGTTCAGACTGCGGAGACGCTTTTTCAGACGAAGAGCAATAGTAGATCATCCGTGCTTGCGCAACGGTTGTACCTTCCTTTCACCCTCCTTTGAAAATATCTGACGCGTAAGCGAGGAGATCATTGTGAAAGAAAAGACTACGACCGTCGGGTCGATATTGTTGAGTATTTTCGGAATCTGTATGGGCAGTGCGTTGTTGGCAGCAGAACCACCGCCACCACCCGCTATCGGAGAAACCTGGGCCTGCACCTACAAGGAGGGTAAGGACTTCGACGACAAGTTGAAGGCCCGTGACTACATGGTCACCCAGATCGAAAAGGCAGGGCTTACGAAAGTCCCCGGTTACCACATGACGCAGATCAAAGGTATGGCACCCGTGGATACGTTGTGGATGGATGTGCACCCCAGTCTGGAGGCATTCGGTGCCAACAGCGTAGCCTGGGACGACAGTGGTATTGGTGCCGGAGTGCAGGCCCGATTCGATGAGATCGAGGACTGCACTGCGGGATTGAGTGCCCTCAGGGCGATCCATCAGCAGGACGCAGGCAACGGAGGAGACGATGGCGAATCCCTTGTGGTGACTCTCGCGTGCAACTACAAAGAAGGGAAAGGACCTCAACAGATAGACGACCTGACAGACCATATGGGTGCCGTGATGGCAGGCATAGGGGCGGATGCTCCTGGCTTCTCGTTTCTTCGAACGCCGATTACCCGCGGAGCAGACTTTCCGGATCTGTTTCTTTCCTCGGTATTCGATGATATGGCCCACTGGACCAGGTATGTCGGGCAGTTAATTGGAACGGATGCTGGTCAGACCATGCGCAACCATATGGACATGGTCGTCGACTGCAACATCTCCATGTGGAGCTCACAGCAGGTCGTCACTCCGGACGAGGAATAGGCTTCCCGGGTCGGGGTGCGATCAGTGGGACTGCTACGAATCCGGTCGTAGTAGTCCCACACCATCGGGATCGCCTCGCGCTTGCGGTTTGGATCCCCGCCGGAGACACTCCGCTGCGCCATTCGTCGAGGAGGGGAACGAGTGCAGGCATTACGATCGCGGCTCGAGGCCAACCCGGGCTATCGCTGGTATGTAGTCGGCGTGCTCACCGCCGTCTATGCGTCGAGTCAGGTCGACCGCCAGATCATGGCCATCCTGCTCGAGCCGATAAAGATCGAGCTCGGTGCCAGCGATACGCAAATGGGATTCCTGGTCGGGCTCACCTTCGCCATCTTCTACGCGACCCTCGGCATGCCCATCGCAATGCTGGCCGACCGGACCAACCGGCGAAACATCATCACCGCGGCGATCTCCATCTGGTCCGCCATGACCGTGCTCTGTGGCTACGCGGCGAGCTTTTTTCAGCTGGCACTGGCGCGAATCGGTGTCGGCATCGGCGAAGCCGGCTCCACACCGCCTTCGCACTCGATCATCGCCGATCTGTTCCCGCCGGAGAGCCGCGGCACCGCCATGGGCGTGTTTGCTCTGGGTGTGAACATCGGCCTGTTGATCGCCTATCTCGCCGGTGGCTGGCTGTCCGAGAACTACGGCTGGCGAGCGACATTCATCATCGTCGGCGTGCCCGGATTGCTGATCGCCGCAATACTGTTCTTCACCGTGAAGGAACCGCGTCGGGGCGGCGCGGATGTGTCTGCCTCTCAACCGGCAGGACAACCTGCAGCGGATCCTTCTGCGCCGGGTTTCAGCACCGTGGCCCGGCATATGTGGCAGGTTCGATCGATCCGCCATCTCTGTCTGGGATCGGCGTTGGCTGGCTTCATCGGTTACGGCTTTGTGCTCTGGATGCCGTCTTTCCTCGTCCGATCGCATGGCCTCTCACCGACCGAAGTGGGGCTGATTCTCGCCCTGATGACTGGTGTGGTCGGTGCCATGGGCACCTTCACCGCGGGCAAGCTGACGGACGTGCTTTCCAGGCGGGACATCCGCTGGCGGACCTGGGTAGTAGCACTCGGCAAAGGCGGCTACGTGCCCTTTCTCGCTGCAGCGCTCTGGGTGGATGATCTGACCACCGCCTTGATCCTTTATCTCATTCCCGCTTTCTTCGGCGGTTTCTATCTGGCCCCGACCTTCTCACTGATTCAAAGCCTGGTCTCTCTGCGCATGCGGGCGCTGGCTTCAAGTATCACTCTGTTTGTGTTGAACATCATCGGCATGGGCTTCGGGCCACAGCTGGTCGGAATCCTCAGCGATTTCTTCGCGCCTGAGTATGGCCAGCACTCACTGCGGATGGCGCTGATCGTGCTGAGCTTTCTGAACCTCTGGTGCGCGTATCACTACTTCACAGCCGGGCGGACGCTGTCTGCGGATATCGCGGCTCAGGGAAGCCGTCAGGGCCCATAGACTGCTACGAAGCTCAGCCTTGCTCGGGTTCCCGAGCGCCACTTGGCGGTTCAGTCCATGTTTCTAATATATTCCTTGACAGAAATATTTCTATATAGCTATATTTCTCTGAAGAAACATCCCAGGCCAACAGAGTGGACACGTTCGCAGCCATTGTTGAACCCAATCGGCGCTTGATGCTCGAAACGATGCGCCTCCATCCGTGCACCGTGAGCGCACTCGTCGAAGTGACCGGATTGAGCCAACCGGCAGTTTCGAAACATCTCAAGGTGCTGAAAGAAACCAACCTCGTAGTCGTCCGACCAGATGGCCAGAAGCGGTGGTATGAGCTGAATGCGCAGCCTTTGAAAGAAGTCGACGAGTTCCTGGAGCCGTACCGCCAGTTTCTGAGCGCCAAACTCGACCGCCTCGAACGACATCTCGACCAGATGGACCAGTAGGAAGCAACCTGATGACAACGCTCAAAGCAAATCTCGATGCCGAACGTCTTGGAGTCTATGGATCCGACGATACCGGCAACACGACCATCACCTATACCAGGATGCTGAATCACCCGATCGAGAAGGTCTGGCGCGCGATTACAGTGGAAGAGCACAGGGCAGCCTGGTTTCCGGAGTTGAACCTGACCACGGCCGTCGGCGGAGACGCCGTGGTGAATTTCAGCGGCTCAGAGTGTCCACCACCTGAGGACAACCCGAGCGATGTTTACCACTGCCGGGTGACCCGCTTTGAACCACCAAACCTGCTGGAGTACATCGGGCCTCGCGAACATCACAGGTTTGAGCTCGTGCCGACAGGCACCGGTTGCCAGCTCACGTTCCTGGCCATGCTGCCCGATGCGTCCACATTCGATGACGACGACCAGACCATTCAATCACGGTATAGCGTTGCTTGCGGTTGGCACTACAAGCTGGATGAAATGGAATGGTGTCTAGATGGGATTCCGTTCGAAGATGAAGGCTACGCAGGGCCAATCAAGACCGAGTACTACTTCGCCTATCGAAAACTGGACAGAAAGTAGTGGCTGGAGCATCGTGGGTTGTCGCCCTGGTTACTGAGCCGAGGAGTATGGGAAAGACACATCTGCTGTTCCTGATTGGACTGCTCGCTGGGTGCGACATGATCCCGTTCTCCGGTGGCGGGCTCTCCGGAAACCTAACGGAGCCACCCATGGACTGGACCGAGGTTGCCAGCGCCGAAGTCATCGAGCTGGAAACAAATCCTGCGGATCCATACTCAGTAAAGCTCTGGATCATCGGCATGGGTCCAAACCTGTACGTGCACGCAGGCGCCAATCGGGCCACCTGGGTGGAACACATCGAGCAGGACGCGAACGTGCGTCTGCTCATCGAAGCGTCGTTGTATGAGCTGAGCGCTGTTCGGGTCGAGAACGCGGAAGAATTTGCCGCTTTCGCGGACCTCTACGAGGTGAAGTACGGCAATCGGCCCCGTAACGAGAATGTCACCGAAGCCTATCTGTTCAGACTCCTGCCCCGCTGACAGGAGAGATCGACCGGCTAGAACCCCAGAAGCCGGGCGTAACGATCCCTGTGGAACGCCTGGTTTCCGTATAGCGATTCCAGCACGCGGGCTCGCTTCAGGTAGAAGCCCGCGTCGAACTCGTCCGTCATGCCGATGCCGCCGTGAATCTGGATCAACTGGTTGGACATCTGGTGCAGGAAATCGCCGACCCGCGCCTTTGAGAGCGAGCAGAGCTGGGCCGTATCGTCGGCGCCCGCATCTATGGCCTGCAGGGCCGCTTCGGCACAGGACCGTGCCAGCTCCAGCTGGGTGAAGAGCTCAGCGGCACGGTGGCCGAGCGCCTGGAAGGAGCCGATGACCCGGCCGAACTGCTCACGGGTTTTCAGGTACTCGAGAGTCATGTCGAAGGCCTGAGCCGCGGTACCGAGCATCTCCGCACCAAGACCAGCACGGGCCCGGTCCAACACCTGATCGAGCAGAGTCCCGCCCTGATCTGCGTCACCCAGCAGAGCGTCCGCGCCGACTTCCACGCTGTCGAAGCTGACATTCGCATAGCCACGGCTGTCGACCGTGGCCAGCCGTTCTTTCGTGATGCCCGCTGTGTCAGCCGCTACCAGGAACAGACTGATGCCATCCAGGGTTCCAGGCTGGCCGCTGGTGCGCGCAGCAACCACATAGCTGGTGGCAGACATGCCTTCCACTACGAAGGCCTTGTTGCCCGACAGCTTGTAGCCATCTCCGTGCTGCTCAGCAGTGAGGGCGGTGGCTGCCGGCGCATGCCGCGGGCCTTCGTCTACGGCCAGGGTCAGGATCTCAGAGCCATCCACCACTTTCGGCAACAGGCTCGACTTCTGTGCCTCGCTGCCCCCGAGCAGCACCGCGCTGGTGCCCACCAGAGCCGATGCATACAAAGGCGAGGCGGTGAGTTGCCGGCCCAGCTCCTCAAGCACTACCCCGAAAGTCAGGTACCCCAAATCCGAGCCACCGTAGGCTTCCGGCACCAGGATGCCCGTCCAGCCCATCTCCACCATGGCGCCCCAGGTGGCCGGGGTGAAACCGGTTTTCGCACCCGAATCACGCATTTCCCGGAACTTCTGCACCGGCGCTGCCTCTCTCGCCCAGGCGCTGGCCTGATCTTTGAGCATGGATTGTTCTTCTGTCAGTGCCGCCATGTGCTTAGCCCTTCTGCGTTGTCTCGGGCAGACCGAGAATATTCTTGGAAATGATGTTGTTCTGAACTTCGTAAGAGCCACCGTAAATAGACATGGCCTTGCCACCCAGCCATTCGCGAACCGTGCCAAGCTCCGTCTCAGTGAAGTTATCCCCCTCCCAGCCAAGGCCTTGGGCACCCATCAGCTCGACGGTCAACTCCGCCTTGGTCTGAGCCACCGTGGTGGCAGAGTTCTTGAGAATCGACGCCGCCGCAGTGACTTCTACATTGCCTTTGGCTTCGGCGGTGATTCTTGCGATGGTCAGTCCGTGGGCCTTCGCATCCATCAGGTGCCGGGTCAGGCGGGTCCGCAGATCGGCATCAGCCAGCGTGCCGTCCTCATTGGTACCCACGTATTCCTTAGCCATCTCCTGAATCGGCGTCGGCTTGGCACCGGAGGCAGCCGTGCGGCTGCCCGTCTGGCTCTGCCGCTCGTGCTGCAGCAGACGCTTCACCACCGTCCAGCCTTCGTTCAGCGGGCCAAGCAGATCCCGCTTCTCGGCGACCGCATCGTTGAAAAAGGTCTCGCAGAATGGCGATGCACCGGCAATCAGCTTGATCGGACGTGTTTCCACACCTTCCTGATCCATGGGCAGCATCACGAAGCTGATGCCATCCCGCTTCGGCTTGTCCGGATCCGTACGCACTACCGCACCGCACCACTGGGAGATGTTGGCGCCGGAAGTCCAGATCTTCTGGCCGTTCAGAACGAAGTGATCGCCGTTGTCGACCGCCTTGGTAGAAAGCGAAGCGAGATCCGATCCCGCATTCGGCTCAGATAGCCCGAGACACCAGCGGATCTTGCCGCTGGCGATGCCGGGCAGGTGCCGCTCCTTCTGATCGTCCGTGCCGTAGTCGAGCAAGGTCGGACCCACCATGGTGATGCCCATGCCGGAGATCATGGAAATGTGATTGAAGGCACCCGCTGCGGCGAGCTCATCGTTGATGATCCGTGCGTGTGCTTGTGAGAGACCGCTACCGCCGTACTCCTTCGGCCAGGTGGGAGCGCCCCAGCCCTGGCTGGCCAGGCTGTCGCGCCATAGATCCATGTCCGCATCCAGGCTTGCCCGCTCTTCGGCTTCTATCCCAAGGCCCTTGCCTCGCAAGGACTCCGGAAAGTTCTCAGCAATCCACGCCCGCGCTTCCTCGCGAAACGCATTCAAATCATCAGTCATAGCTTTGCTCTCGTTAGATCGTAGTCGGTTGATCTGTTTGTTGGTGAACGTGGGTGACGCTTTGCCGCTGGCAGCTCGCCAAACTCATTCACCCGTGAATCTGGGTGGTCGTTTTTCGATGAAGGAAGCGAAGCCTTCCCTCGAGTCCTTGCTCGAGACCAGCAGGCGCTGGTTGGTCCACTCATACTCTGCGAAGGTCGCCTGATCCATGTCTGAAGACCGCTGCAACATTCGGCGCAGCAAGGTGTACGCAAGGGGCGGACCATCCGCGATCATCCGTGCGTAGGTCGTGGCCTCTGTCATCAGGGCATCGTCCGGGACCACCCGATTGGCCAGCCCCCATTCGAGACAGGTCTCGGCATCCAGCAGCTCACCCGAATACATCAGATCATATGCTTTGCCGATCCCAACCAGCTTCGGCAGCCAGTAGGCGGCGCCGTAGTCCGACGCCAATCCGCGACGAATGAAGATGGATCCCATCCGCGCCGATTCACCCAGAATCCTGACGTCGCAGCAGGTGGCGATACCGAAGCCCGCGCCTACCGCGGCCCCGTTCACCGCTGCGATGATCGGCACCTCACAGTTGGAGAAAGCCTCCACCGATCTGGCCGAAGGGCCTCTCTGATCCAGACGGGCTTTTCGGCTGGACACCCCGACAGCACGACCCCCGCCGCCAACAGCCGCCCCGGCACAGAAACCGCGGCCCTTGCCGGTGAGCAGCAGGACACGCACATCGTCGTCATTGCTCGCCCGCTCCAATGCATCGAAAAGCCCCCGACTTACACCTTCGCTGAGGGCATTCATGCTTTCGGGTTCGTTCAATGTTGCGGTCAGCACGCCATCATCGAGCTCGATCAGTACGGAATCCGACATCCTTCTCCCCAGGAAACTGAACGTAAATTCAACTCCCTACTTTAACTCGAATACGTCATACAATCGAACGATCAACCCTATCCGAAGGAGAGCTGCCCGTGGCAGATCGATCGAAAATACCCGTGCCCAGGCCAACACCGGAGACCGAACATTTCTGGGCAGGCGCCAGGGCCGGCCAGCTGAAACTGCAACGCTGCACTGAGTGCAGCAAGGTCTACTTCCCACCCAGGCCATTCTGCCCGAGCTGCATCTCACGGAACGTCGAGGTGTTCGATGCGTCCGGCAAAGGCACGCTGTACAGCTACGTGATCAACCACCGGGACCATCCCGCCCACGATGGCCCCTACTCCATTGCGGTGGTGGAGCTGGAAGAAGGACCGCGCATGATGACCAACATCGTCAACTGCGCGCAAACACCGGACGTGCTGGTGCTGGATATGCCGGTGGAAGTCGTGTTCGAGTCGATCAGCGACGAGATCAGCCTGCCGTACTTTCAGCCGGAGGGAGCAGGCCAATGAAGCCAGGCAGCATCGCCATCGTCGGCGCCGCCGAAACCACGGAACTCGGCAAGATTCCGGATCTGGCTCAGATCCAGCTCCATGCGGATGCCGCCATCAACGCCTTGAACGATGCGGGGCTCAAACCCTCCGACATCGACGGTGTCGCCACCGCTGGAGAATCCCCGACCGGTATCGCTCACTATCTCGGCATCACCCCCACCTGGGTGGATGGTACAGCCGTGGGTGGTTGCTCATTCATGCTGCACGTTCGCCATGCAGCGGCGGCAATCAACGAGGGGCTCTGTGAAACCGTGCTGATCACTCACGGAGAAAGCGGGCGCTCTCAGGTCGGTCGTGGCCGGTTCGGACCAGCGATGGCGAGTCTGCAGGGACAATTTGAAGCACCGTACTGCTCTATGGGTCCACCGACCACCTTCACGATTCCCTTCCTGCGTTACATGAAGGAAACGGGCACCACGCTCGAGCAGCTGGCCAACGTGGCGGTGGTGCAACGGGAGTGGGCCGCGATGAATCCGCGCGCCTCGTTCAGAGATCCGCTGACCATCGAGGACGTGATGAGCGCGCGGATGATCGCCTACCCCTTCACCAAGCTTGAATGCTGCCTAGTCACAGATGGCGGCGGGGCGTTGATCCTCACGAGCACGGAGCGAGCCCGGGACTTTCCGCACAAGCCGGTCTACATCATCGGCACCGGAGAAAGCGTCGAGACGCCGATGGTCAGCCAGATGGAGGACATGACGACCTCCCGAGCCTTTCGGGTATCCGGGAAGAAGGCGTTCGACGAGGCAGGGATCAGCCACTCAGACGTGGATCACCTGATGATCTACGATGCCTTTGCCCATCTGCCGATTTACGGCCTCGAGGATCTCGGCTTCTGCGAGCGCGGCGAAGCAGGCGGCTTCATGGCAGAGCGCCATACCGCGCCTGACGGCAAGCTGCCCCTGAACACCAACGGTGGCGGTCTGAGCTATATGCATTCCGGCATGTATGGCATGTACGCGCTGCAGGAATCGGTGCGGCAGATGCGCGGTGTGGCACCTGCACAGGTGGCAGGTGCGCAGGTGTCCGTCTGCCACGGCGTCGGCGGCATGTTCGCCGCATCGGGCACGGTGATCATGTCCAACCAGGCGCCCTGACTCACGAAGTCGGGGATCCGATCAGGAAGTAGCCTGCGGCACGGTCACCTCTTCTCCCTCTGCGCCTTCTCGAGCGCGCCGGTTCAGCTCTGCACGTATCTCCGCATGCCGGGCCCGATTCAGATCGTACGGCCAGAATATCTTGAGTGAGACGGCCACCATGACAATGATGGCCACGTAGATCATCCCGAAATCAAAGAGCACGCCTTCGGGCACCTCGCCGGGCTTAGAGTTAACCGGAAAGTTCACGATGTCGAGCGCAAACCCGGCAATCAGATTCCCCACCGCACTCGTGCATTTCAGCGCGAAGTTATGACTGCCGAAGTAAACGCCTTCCTGCCGCTTGCCGTGTTTCAGCTCGTGCTCATCCGCAATGTCTCCCATCATGGAACCGGTGCTGGCACCGGCGTGCAGGATGCCGAAGTAGCTGAGGACCGCCATGAAGACGATGATGGGCACCAGGATGTCCTGATCTTCCGGCATCAACCCCATCATCTTCAATGCCACCGGAACGGTCCCTGCCAGCGAAGTGAGCAACACACCCATGATGACCGTCATGCGCTTGTCGAAGACGCGATGAAACAACCCGATAGCCGCCAGGCCGAGCAGACCCCCGAAGATGCCACCGTACTGGGCATACTCGATGCCGTTGGTCTCCAGCTCCCAGAAGAACGTGTACACATGCATCGATAAAGCGCCATGCACA
This sequence comes from Candidatus Azotimanducaceae bacterium, assembly GCA_965215995.1. Classification (GTDB taxonomy): domain Bacteria; phylum Pseudomonadota; class Gammaproteobacteria; order Pseudomonadales; family Azotimanducaceae; genus SZUA-309. The sequence continues at coordinate 390,776 of OZ244128.1, forward strand.
CCGGCATAGATCATGAAGACCAGCGAGCCCCAGAACAGCGCGGAAAAAGCCGGGGTTCGGAGCGCATCATAGAGGTCGCGATACACCTGCTTGAGATTGAACGACGGGTGATCGTCGCCGGTCTGGGTCAGGTGCGGAATGACCGATGTGGTTCCCCAGGTGCTGATCATCATCATCACCGTCATGGTGGTCGCGGACAACAGCGCGTAACGGAAATACGGCGCCCGATCCAGTTGTGGGGAGCTGTTCTCTACGGTCTCCACGAAGAAGAAGTTCCAGGCAAGGATCACCACAACGAGGCTCGCCACCATGCCAAATGCGGTTCGCAGGGCAACGATCTGTGTGCGTTCCTGGTAGTCGAGGGACATCTCGGCGCCAAGCGAGAGGTACGGCACGTGAAAGAACGTCAACGCTGTGCGACTCAGCACCGCGAAGGTGGTAAACCACAGAAAGAGCTGGAACTCAGTCAGGCCTTCGGGTGGCCAGAAGAGGAGGTAGTAGGTGATGCCAAGGGGTATGGCACCCAGATACATGAACAGATGCCGGCGGCCAAGCCGGTGTCGAAAGCCATCGGACCAGGATCCCACCGCCGGATCGGTGATCGCGTCTGCGGCTACGGCAATGAACACGGCAATGCCCGAATAGGTACCGGATAGCCCAAGCACCTGATTGTAGTAGAGCAACAGAAGCGTGCCGAAGCCGAAGTTCTTGATGGATTCAGCGGCCTGGCCGAGCCCGTAAAACGACTTCACCCGCCAGCCGATTGATGCGCTCGTCATTCCGTCGCCCTATCCCCTTTCTCCCATCGAGCATATCACCCGCCCGAATAAATTGAATCTCTATTCGGATTCGCCTAATGTGAATCGACAGTCGAGCACCTGATGGAAGGAGGAAAGAGTGGCCATAACACTGGAAGATGTCGAGCAGGCGCTGGCCGAGAGAGGAGAACCGGTTCCCGGTGAGTACACGGACCGCGACTCGCTTCTGTACGCTGTCGCCATCGGCATGGGTCGCGATCCGATGGACGCGAACGAGCTCGAGTACGTCTGCGAGACCGTTGGCAATCGGGTGGTGCCGACGGCGGCGACGGTTCTGAGCCGTCCGAAGCAGCGCCCGAGCCAAGGCAATGCCCTGCGCGGCAAGATGAACTTTGCCCTAATGCTGCATGGCGAGCAGCGGCTTCAAGTACATCAGCCCCTGCCTTCTGCTGCAGAAACCCTGATCAGCTCGCGGACAACGGGCATCTATGACAAGGGCGAGGGCAAAGGCGCGCTGGTGACGACGGAAACCGAGGTTACGCTCGCAGATGGCGCGCCGCTTTACACGTTGGGATCCACGATGTTCTACCGTGGCGATGGCGGTTTCGGCGGCCAGTCAGACGGCGCGCCGGTGCCTCACCCACTACCGGATCGGGATCCGGACAAGGTCTGCGAGATGCCGGGGCGTGCCGATCAGGCTATGGTTTATGCGCTCTGCGGCGACCGCAATCCGCTGCACCGGGACCCGGAGTTCGCGAAAAAGGCGGGTTTTGACGTGCCGATCCTGCATGGTCTCTGCTCCTACGGAATCGCCTGTCATGCGGTGCTGAAATCGATGTTCGACTACGACCAGACCCGCATCACCGGGTTCGACGTGCGGTTCTCCGCCCCGGTTTTTCCCGGCGAGACCCAGGTGGTGGAGCTCTGGCAGGACGACGACGTGATCAGCTTTCGGGTGCGGATCAAGGAGCGTGACGTGGTCTCGATCAACAACGGAAAGTGCACGATCAAGTGAGTTCACGCTGAACTGGCGGCTCAACGGGCCGCCACGTTCTCTAGAACTCCAGCCCCACCGGCACGCCTGGCGTTTCGACCGCCTGCAGGTTCTTCATGAGCGCCTGGGCCCTATCCTTCCTATCCGGTGTGTTGTCGCCACCGAAACCGAAGCCCATCTGCGATGCGTACTCCCGCTTGTTGCGAACGAATGCCGGATAGTCGTCATACGTGCAGGTTTCCGCGAGCTTTCTGAGATCGTCCTCGGTGATGATGTCCTGCATCTCCTTCCAGCGGCCGTCGAGAGACAGCTTGTGCAGACGCAGGCCCAGCTCTTCCAAGTCGTGCAAGCGCAGCACATGGTGGTAGCTGCGAGTAGAGCCGTAAAACGACAGTGGCTTTCTATACTGATCGAGGGAGCGACTGATCTCCTCATCGTTCTCACCGAGGGCCAGATAACCACTGGCGGCGATGTCGATGTCATCCCAGGTGCGACCGGACCGCTCCAGGCCAACCTTCACGTTCGGCAGCAGCGTCTCGCGCATGTATTTGTCCGTCATGATGCCGCCGTGAGGCAACACGCCGTCCGCCACCTCACCAGCAACCCGGGCCATGGCCGGGCCAACCACGGCCAGGTAGATCTTGGGTTTCGGGAAATCGATGGGACCAGGATTGAAATTCGGCGTCATCAGCGTGTAGCGGTACTCCTTGCCGATGAAGTCCGCTGGCTCGCCGTCCTGCCAGGAGGCCCAGATGGCTTTCATCATCTGGATGTACTCTTTCATCCGCGGTGCGGCTGCACTCCAGGACCCACCAAAACGACGCTCATTGTGGCCCTTCACCTGGGATCCGAGGCCAATGTGGAAACGCCCTTTCGACAGCCGCTGGATGTCCCAGGCTTCCATGGCCAGCACCATGGGGCTGCGCGGGAAAGCGATGGTCACGGAGGTCTGAAGATCTATCTTCGTGGTCGCATTCGCCGCCAGGGTCATGGTGAGTATGGAGTCGTGGGACAACTCGCCACAGGTCACCATGTCGTAGCCGTTTTCTTCCGCTTTGACTGCCTGCTCGCCGGCCTGATCCGGCCAGCCGCCAATTCCAGTGATCAGTTTCATCTTCTCTCCCCTTTCAGTTGGCACTCGTTCGCTGACTGTGCAATCCCTTCCAGTGCCTTACAATGGCTCAATCCGGCAGCAAAACCAAATGCCGGTTCAGATACCGTGATACCGGTGATATTGGAATGAGCCAGCCGCACACCGCTAAAACCCAGGCGCCGAATCGGACGGATGAGTCCAAGCGGGAGATATGGGATCTCCGCTGGGTTCGCGAGCCTCAACAGGACCGCAGTGCGCGTACCCGTGCTCAACTGCTGGACGCAACCGAAGCAATCCTCGACAAGGAAGGCATCGACGGTCTGACGATCACCAAGGTCGCCAAGGAAGCAGGATGTTCGGTCGGCAGCCTCTACCATCACTTCCAGGACAAACAGACCATCGTCTATGCGGTGCTGGATCGGATGTCCCACGAAGCGTTGTTGACCGCGGAGGAAGGTCTTGAGCTCGGCCGCTGGGAGGGGGTATCCCTGATGGGAGTGCTCGAAGGCTTCATGCGCTACTCGCTGAAGCGGACCCGGCACCTACCCGGGGTGAGTCAGGCGCAACGGGTGCTGGCACTGCAGGATCCCGCCATTGAGGCGCGGATGACCGAGACCCATAAGAAGGTCAGGGCGATCGTCCAGCAGCTTCTGAAGCCCCGACTTGGTGAGATCAATCACCCGAATCCGAGCCTGGCCATTAAAGTCGTTCTGTCAACGTTGCGGGCGGTACTGAATCAGCGCAGCCAGTCCTACGTACCGGGAGCCCGGCCAGCGGATCCGAAGCAGAGCGATGAGGCTTTCGTGCAGGAGATGCTGCGGATGTTTTCTGCTTATCTCGGCATCGTCGAAACCTGACGAACCCGGCAGGAGACCTATGCCAGAGATCAAGCTCTACGAGCTGGGACCCACCCGATCCGCCCGGGCCCGCTGGGCGCTGCTCGAAGCCGAGCTGCCTTTCGAGTCCATCGGCAACAAGGTGAGCATCATCGGCAGCGATGAGCTGAAAGCGGTGCACCCGCTCGGCAAGCTGCCGGCCATGCTGATCGACGGCAGGCCGCTGTTCGAGTCCGCTGCCATTCTCACCGCCGTTGCCGATCTGGTCCCTGAGAAGGGGCTGGTGGCCGCACCGGGTAGCTGGTCCCGGAACCTGCACTATCAGTGGATTTCGTTTATCCAGTCAGAGATGGAGGCCTTCCTCCAGTCGACGGAAGTCAACAGCATCGATTTCATCCTTCCCGAAGCCGAGCACGTGCCGGAGATCAAAGCTCAGAACGGCAGGTTTTTCCGCAAGGGTGCCGCGGTGCTCAATGACCTGCTGGGTCGTTCTGACTATCTGGTGGACGACCGCTTCAGCGTCACCGATATCTATGCAGCCTACGCGGTGAACTGGGGCCAGGAGCAGGGGCTCATCGATGAGTTCTCCAACCTGCTCGCCTATCAGGAACGCCTCTTCGACCGTGAGCACTGCACCCTGCAGCGCCACGACTGACTGGCGTTCTAACCCGCCACGCGATCCGCCCAGTACTGGTTCAGCTGCCAGATCGCCTTCTCGAAGGTGGAGAGCCGTCCCTGTGTGGTCAACGCACCGTGCAGGCCACGCCAGGGCCCTTCATTGGCAGCGATATCTTCGAGATGGATCACCGAAATGAGCTCACCGATCTCCTTCTTCTCTTCATCGCTCAGAGAGTCCACCATCGCCGGCGGCAACAGCACGTGGATCTTCAGATCCATGGCGTCATGCCCACGGGGTTCCAGCTGGTACCAGACCCCGTTCTGCGCGGTGGCGGCAAACAGGAAGCTCGGCAGGATAGCTGCGGCAAAGAGGCCATTGCGCTGCTCTTCACTCAGCGACGGGAAGATGCTCGCTTCTTCCGGCACCGTCTCAACGCTCGGCATCCACAGGAACGACCACGGCTGACCCTGGTTGTCCGGCACGCTCGACCGTCTCGATGGGTATATGGGTTCCAACGTCTCCTTGTGCGTGCCGATATGGTGGTAAGCCTCCATGAAGTTCTCGACCAGGATCTTCCAGTTCCAGGGGCTGTCGAAATGGACGGTCTCCGCGACCACGAGATCGCCGAACCGATAGTTGCCGACAAGCTCATCAAGGCCCGACAGTTGTGGCGCCAAAGGCGGCGCATCGACATCCAGGTTCACGAAGATGAATCCTTCCCAGACCTCCAACGCCAGGCTCGGCAGCCGGCAGCTTCGCTCGTCGAAGTCTTCCACCTCTTCCATCATCGGCGCGCCGCGCAGGTTACCGTTCAGCTCGTACACCCACTTGTGATAGGGGCAGGTCAGACGGCTGGCATTGCCAGAGCCTTCCACTACCGGCATGCCGCGATGCACGCAGATTCTGGACAACGCATGCAGCTCACCGGATCGATCCCGGGTGATGACGATCGGCTGTGAGATCAGATCCACGCACATGAAGTCCCCGGGCTCGGCAACCTGATCGGTGCGACCGACACAAATCCATTCCCGATTGAAGATCCCCTCCACCTCGGCTGCGAATATCCGCGGATCGGTATAAGCCTTTGGCGGCAGGGTCCAGGCACGCTCGAGCGGTGCGCGCACGCGTGCGAGCTCGCTCTCGCTGATGATCTCTCCCTTTAGCTCTCTCGACTCGATCAGCTTCCCCATGATGCCTCCTTTGCTTGCTGCGAATTCACTTGTTGCGCGCCGTGCGTTCATGGCGATTTAACGCGCAGCACATTAATATCTATCAACTGATAGAAATTATGTTACGATAACCCGATGACAGGGTCAACGACGCAGAAGCAGACACCACGCCGGCGGGTTGGACGTCCGCGTGCAAAGGCCCCGGAGCGGGAGCAGCCGACCGAGGAGGCCATTCTCGAAGCGGCTCGGGCGCTGTTCAGCACGCACGGCTACACCGCCACCTCGACCCGGCAGATCGCAGAGGCGGCAGGCATCCGGCAGCCCACCCTGTTCCACTACTTCCCCAACAAGAAAGCCATTCTGAAAACCATCATCGACCTGGCGATGACACCGGAAACCGCCTTCATCGATCGCGAAGCCGGCCTGAAGCTGCCACCAGACGTGGCCCTCTATCGATACGCCCGTTTCGTCTTCGCCAACCTGGCGACCAACCCGAACGTTCTCGGCAGCCCGCTGCAGTTTCCCGAAACCACTGGTGACGAGTTTCCGGAGTTCTGGACTGCCTACGAGAAGATCTACCGCACGCTCAAGCGCCACATCCGGGCGGGAATCCAGTCTAAGGTGTTCGAGTCGGTTGAGGTGGAGAGCGCATCGGAGCAGCTCTTCGCGCTCATCGAAGCGCCCCTGGGCCGGCCAAGACAAACGTCCCACCGAGCAAGCCGTGCGGCAGAGCAGGCAGCGACGCTGACCCTCAAGGCACTGCTTCGAGATCCGAGGCGACTCGAGGATGTGCAAGCCCAGGCAGGTGCCCTGGAAATCTGACGGTAACCGTCTGCTACCATCTGTGCCAACTTGAGATGAGAGAGGGCATGAGATGAGGGGAGGATTATGAACCAGGACGTGGACGCGAGCTCAGATAAGCATCTGCGCGGCAAGTACGCCATCGTCGGTGTCGGTGAGACCGGTTATACCCGGGGCAACGACTGCACGACCCGCACCCTGGGCACCCGGGCAGTCCGGGCCGCGGTAGAGGACGCCGGTCTCACTATGGGTGACGTGGATGGCATGCTCTCCTACAGCTACAACGACTCCACCCCATCACCCATCATCGCTGGTGATCTGGGCATTCGGCTCAACTTCCACATGGACGTCTACGGCGGCGGCTCGAGCATCGAAGCGCTGATCGGCATCGCCATGGGCGTGATCGAAGTCGGCATGTGCAACACGGTGGTCATTTACCGGGCCATGAACGGTTACACCCAGGTCCGAATCGGCGGTACGGGCCGCGGCGGGGCTCGGGCCCTTTCCGGCAACGCTCTGCACACCGCGGGTGGTGGCCTGACCAGTGCGGGACAGATGTTCTGCCAGACGTTCATGCGCCATATGTACGACTACGGCACCACCCCCGAGCAGGTCGCCCACGTGAAAGCCATTCACTCCGAGCACGCCTCCAACAATCCCAAGGCCTACTACAAGAAAAGGGTCAGCGTGGAGGACGTGCTGTCGAGTCGGATGATCGTCAAGCCGCTGCATCTGCTCGACTGTTGCGTGGAAACGGATAACGGCACGGCCATTGTGGTCACCGCCACCGATCGGGCCAAGGATTGCCGACACACACCGGCCGTCATCCAGTCGGTGGTGGGCCGCTGCTGCAAGCCTCGTGCGGACATGCACTACCAGTCCGGCCCCATCTCTACCGTTGCCGGTCACTATGCGAAGGACATTCTCTGGCCGAATGCCGGTGTGGGTCCTGACGACATCCAGGTGACCGGTTCCTACGATGCCTTCACCTTCACCACCCTGCTGCAACTCGAGGACTACGGATTCTGCGCCAAGGGAGAAGGCGGCGACTATGTGAGCTCCGGCGCCATGCGCCTCGGTGGCGAGCGGCCGAACAACACCAGCGGCGGCCATCTCTGCGAAGGCTACACCCACGGCATCAACATGGTGATCGAGAACGTCCGTCAGCTGCGTCACGACGTGGACGACAGCTGCCCAATCGGCCCGGATGGCCGTCGTCAGCACACCTATGACTATTCAGAGGGGGGCTGTCGCCAGGTCAAAGACGTGGAGCTCAGCGCCAACATGGGTTGGGGCACGCCGGGCATGGGCTCGGCCATGGTCATGGCAAGGGGAGACTGAGCATGCCATTAACAGGAGAGTATCTCGGCATGCCTGTGCATGTGGACGAGCTGGATCAGCAGAACCACGCCTTTTTCAGCTGGTGCGGGCAACACGAGCTGCGGGTGCAGCAGTGCACGAGCTGTGGCTTGCGCCGGGTTCCGCCCACGACGGCCTGCCCGTTCTGCGCCCACGAGGAAGCCACCTGGGAGCCGGTAAGCGGCAAAGGCACGGTCTATTCCTACGGGGAAGTCCACCACGCCATTCAACCCGTGTTCCGGCAGTTCACACCCTACCTGCTGCTGCTGGTAGAGCTCGATGAGCAGCGTAACACCCCGGCCGAGTTCGACGGGTTACGCCTTCAGGCCAACCTGGCCACGGCGGATGCTGAGCTGGCTCCGCCGGAGCTGGTCAGGCGCGTCGGTATCGGTACCCGGGTACGGGTCGTGTTCAAGGATATCGGTGATGGCATCGCCATGCCCCTATGGACGATCGATGAGGACGCGGAACAGCCAGAGATGCCCTGGCGATATCCGATCGAATAGGAGATTCCCATGGAACTGCTCGGACACGGTTTCTACTATCAGGACTGGCATGAAGGCTATGAGTTCCAGACCCTGACGCGCAGCATCACGGAAACGGACATCATGAACTTCGTCGGCATCACCGGCATGACCGAGGAGTTGTTCACTTCTTATGACTATCTGGAGAACCACACCGATTTCGACGACCGGCTGGTGCCCGGCGCCTTGGTGTTCTCGATTGCTGAAGGCCTGGTGATCCCCGCGACCATATCCCGGACCGGTATCGCTTTTCTCGGTTGCGAGCTGAACATTCAGGGCCCCACTTTCGTTGGCGATACCCTTCACGTGGAAGGCACCGTGACCGAGATCCGGCCGGCCTCGAGGGGCAACCGGGCACTGGTGAGAACCGAGAACCGGGTCGTGAATCAGAAAGGTGAGACCGTGCTCACCTATAACCCGCTGCGGATGATGAAGGGCCGGCCAGACTAGCCGACCCATCTGTAGAGCTCGTCTGCCTGCCGATCAGACCCGTTCGATGATGATCGCCGGGGCCATGCCGCCGCCGGTGCACATGGTAATCAGCGCCGTGTTCAGATCGCGGCGTTCGAGCTCATCGAGCGCGGTTCCGATCAGGATGGAACCGGTGGCACCGATCGGGTGACCGAGGGCCATGGCGCCACCGTTCACGTTGACGATTTCCGGATCCAGCTCCAGATCCCGGATGAATTTGGCGGCCACCACGGAGAAGGCCTCGTTCACCTCGAAGAGATCGATGTCGCTGGTGGTCATGCCGGCGCGAGCCAGCACTTTCTTTGCGGCCGGAACCGGCTCGTTCAGCATCAGGGTCGGGTCACCGCCGACCGTGGCAATGCATTTGATCCGCGCCCGCGGCTTAAAACCCGCTTTGTCCGCATATGCCTTGCTGGACAGCACCAGCGCCGCCGCACCGTCTACCACCCCGGAGCTGTTGCCGGCGTGGTGCACGTGATTGATCTCGAGATCCGGATAGGCCCGCTTCACCAGCTGCTCGAACGTCTCGCCCGTGTCGTCGATGGGTGCCGGCATGAACTGATCGAAAACCGTCTTCAACTCGGCCAGGCTTTCCATGGTGGTGCCGGGACGTGGAAACTCCTCCCGATCCAGCGCCACGGTGCCGTCATCGTTGATCACCGGGAACAGGCTCTTGTCGAAGTGACCATTGTCGATGGCGTGCTTGGCGCGCTTCTGACTTTCGACCGCCAGCGCGTCCACGTCTTCCCGGCTGAAGCCTTCCAGCGTGGCAATCATGTCGGCGCAGATCCCCTGATGCGGTTGCGGGTGCTGGTCCCTGAGGTGCAGATTGCCACCGTCTACCGTGCGGTTGTTGGTCGGGTTCGAGAGCGTCGCGGTGTACGACATCATCTCGACGCCGCCGGCGATGCAGAGATCGTCCATGCCGCTCATCACGTTTGCAGCCGCCAGGTTCACCGAGGTGATGCCGGAACCGCAGAAGCGATCGAGGGTGACCGCAGAAGCCTTGGTGGACCAGCCCGCATCCAGGACAGCCATGCGGCCGACACAGGCACCCTGATAGCCGACCTGGGAGCTGCAACCGATCACTACGTCGTCCACGTCTTCGGTATTCAGATCGTTCCGGGACTCCACCTGCTCGAGCACCTTGGCCAGCAGCCGGCCGGGGTGGAAGTGGGACAGGGAACCCTTCCCTGCCTTGCCGATGCCCCGTGGGGTGCGCACCGCGTCGATAATGTAGGCGTCCGCCATGATCTTCTCTCTCCTTTGCAAACACTGAATACTGAGCTGTAAACCAGTCAGACTACCTCAATCCTGCGGCCCGTTCACTCGTCCAGCGTGGCCGACAACCTCTCGGTCGCGGCAAGGTAGTCCTCCATGAACTCCCGAACCACGGTCCGCGAGTCCTGAATGTCGTTCATCAGCCCCACGCCCTGACCAACGAAGAAGGTTGCCAGGCTCCGCGCGCCGGAATGCCCGCCTTCGGCAAGCTTGGTCACCCGGCTGAGCGCCGGTTCGCTGACCAGGGACATGAGCGGCATGGGCAGCGGTTCCGGCGCCTCTTCGCTCTCCCAGGCATCAGTCCAGGCGGAGCGCAGCTGCCGCGAGTACTTGCCCGTTCGATACTTCGAGCGCACGGTCTGCCGGGAGGTGGCCTGCGTGTACTTCTCCTTCACCACCGGTGAGGTCTCTGCTTCGGTGGTGGTGAGCCACATGGATCCGGTCCAGGCGCCGTGCGCACCCATGGCCATGCAGGCGGCCATCTGCCGCCCCTGGACGATGCCGCCGGCTGCCAGAATGCAGACATTGGAATCCCGCACCGCTTCGACCACCTCCGGTACCAGCACCATGGTGCTCACCTCGCCGCAGTGCCCGCCCGCTTCGGTGCCGGCCACGACCAGGATGTCCACGCCGGCTTCCACCTGCTTGATCGCATGCTCTTTGGCACCGACCAGAGCCGCTGTCGCCACGCCCCGCTCCTTACCCATCTCCAGCATGTAGCGGGGCGGAACACCGAGGGCGTTGGCGATCAGTTTTATAGGATGTGAGAAGGCAACGTCGATGATGTTGGTCGCCTTGTTTTCGGTCAGGAAGCCGCTTGCAATCCCTGCGCGCACGCCTTCGTAAAGATCGCCCGCTTCGATGTCGTGCTGGGCGAGCACGTTCACCGCGTAGTCCCGATGCTCTTCCGGCACCCGGGCATTCAGCGATTCCCCGGTATCCTCATCGGTCGCGGCCAGAGACGTGGGTGCAATGAGATCCACGCCATAGGGTTTGCCGTCAATGTGCTCGTCAATCCAGCTCAGCTCGATCTCGAGCTGCTCGGCGCTGTAGCCCGCCGCACCCAACACGCCCATGCCGCCTGCTTTCGACACCTCCACCACCACATCACGGCAGTGAGTAAACGCCAGCAAGGGGAACTCGATTCCGAGCAGGTCACATACGGGAGATTTCATCTCTGGCCTCCTTTTTCTTCAGGGCGAAACTCGTTCTACTCATTGATGAGTATAATGCTGGATCCGGGCATACGAGGACAGATGGGGAGGCAGCACGCATGGGACCACTTGACGGCATACGAGTCATCGAGCTCCAGGGCATCGGCCCGGGGCCCTTCTGCGGCATGATGCTGGCGGACATGGGCGCGGAGATCATCCGCATAGACCGGGCGGGTTCCGTCGGCCGCAAGGCGTCAACCGCTGACGTGCTCGCTCGCGGCAGAAAGAGCATCGGCGTGGACCTGAAGCACCCGGATGGGGTGGAGACGGTGTTGAAGCTCATCGAATCCGCCGATGTGCTCATCGAGGGATTCCGACCGGGCGTTACAGAGCGTCTTGGCCTGGGACCCACGGTCTGTCTGACCCGGAATCCAAAGCTGGTTTACGGACGCATGACCGGCTGGGGACAGACGGGCTCGATGGCACCCGCCGCCGGTCACGACATCAACTACATCTCGCTTTCCGGGGCGCTGCACGGCATCGGCGAGGCGGGCGGCAAGCCAATCCCGCCCCTGAACCTGGTGGGTGACTTCGGTGGTGGCGGCATGCTGCTCGCCTTCGGCATCGCCGCCGCACTGGTCGAGGTGGGCAAGAGCGGTGAAGGCCAGGTGATCGATGCAGCCATGACCGATGGCTCAGCTCTGCTCATGAACGCCATCTTCGGCATGATGAACACGGGCGCCTGGCAACCGGAGCGCGGCACCAACCTGCTGGATACCGGCGCCCACTTCTATGGCACCTTCGAAACCAGCGATGGTAGGTACATCTCCATCGGCTCCATCGAGCCTCAGTTCTATGCCCTGCTGCTGGAGAAAACGGGCCTGCAGGCCGATCCACGCTTCGAAAAGCAGATGGATCGTGCGCTCTGGCCGGAATTGAAAGCCGAGCTTACGAAGATCTTCCTCACGAAAACCCGGGATGAGTGGGACGACATCATGCTCGGCACGGACATCTGCTACGCACCCGTGCTCCACCTCACCGATGCGGCTGCCCATCCGCACAACAGGGAGCGGCAGACCTTCGTGGAATCGGCAGGCATCATCCAGGCGGCGCCCGCGCCCAGGTTCTCCCGCACCGGGCCGGAGCTTCCCACCCCGCCGGTTGCACCTGGTGCACAGACCAATGAGGTGCTCGCCAGCATTGGCATCAGCGACAACGACATCGCGGCACTGAGAAACTCAGGCGCCATCGCCTGATCGGTCATACCGGGCGCGCCGTCAGCTCAAGGACAGCTTTTCCTCGAGGTCATCACCACCTCGGGGAACTGCGCCCAGCCCTCTGATGCCAAAGCCACCATCGTGGTTCAGCACAGCCCCTGTAGACGGCACGTTGTCCTTCCGGGACGAGAAGAATACGTAAGCACCGGCGTACTCGGCCGGTGTCGGCATCTGCCCTAACGGCACGAAACCGGCTGCGTTCTCTGCCATGGCGTCACCAGGAAATTTCCGCGCCTCCATGCCGAGGCTGGCCGGTCCTTTCAGGCTGGTAGAGATGGCACCGGGCGCCACCCCGTTCACCCGCACGTGCGGCGCCAGCTCAAAGGCAAGCTGGCGGATCATGCCGACTACCGCGTGCTTGGTGCCGGTGTAGAGCATGCCACCACCACTCGGCCAGAAGCCGGCGTTGGAAACTGTGAACGTCATGGCACCGTTGCTGGCAACGAGTGGCTTCAGCGCCGCCTTGGCCAGCATCATGTAGCCGAGCACGTTGACCCGGAACAGCTCATCGAAAGTGTCTGAGAGCTTGTCAGCCGGCAGATCCACAAGCGTCACGTTGTAGTCCCAGATGCCAGCGTTGCCAACGGCTGCATCCAGGCTGCCGAACCGGTCAACGGCCTTGGTGACCGCTGAGGCGTTGTCTTCATACTCGCGCACGTCGCCGGTAGTGCAGATGATGCGATCGCCATGCTTTGCCTCGAGGGCAGCGCATCCTTCCTGGGAGCGGTCCAGCACCGCCACGTTCGCGCCTTCTTCGATGAAGCGATCGACAATCGCCGCGCCGAGACCCGACGCACCGCCAGTGATCAGTGCAGTCTGCCCATCCAGCGCACCCATCAGAACAGGTTGCTCATGTTCTGAGCCAGGATCACCGTCTGTTCCAGGAAGATGTGCCGTCGCGCCAGTTTCAGCTCACCGTCCACCCGTCGCAGCAGATCTTCTCGACGACCAATCCAGCTGTCTTCCTCACTGGCAAGCCGGGTGCGGTAGAGCTGAAAGTTGCAGGTTGTCAGCAACTCGTCGCCATTGATTTCAAGAATCCGGACGTTAGTCACCATCCGCCGGGTGCGCGAAGGCGGATCCTCCGCCCAGGCCCGGCCTGCGCTCAGCCGTTGCACCCTGAGCCGAAGCGTTCTGATGTCATCATCAAACAGCGCCATGGCCCCGGGCTGGGTGAACTCTTTGTCCACTTCCTTCGCCGTGGTCGTGCGGCGCAGGGGCATCCAGTAGTGAATATCCTCCGTCAGAAGATCGAGCCACTCATCCAGGCGCTTCTCATCGAGGAGCGCGCCTTCACCGATCAGGAACTGCTCTGCCTCGTAGGTCAGCAGCATCCGCTCGTTGAGGCTCAGATCTTGAAAGGCAGCCATCAGACGATTCCCTTAGGCGGCTCGGAGTGATTGGCGATCAGATCTGCCCAGCTCTCTGCCAGCATCCATTCCTGCCAGGACTGATAGTTCCAACGCTGGGCATGCTCGTTCACCACCGTCTTGATTGCATGTTGCCCGGAAGCGTCCTCCTCCACCCGATCATGCCCCTGCCCCATGCGCAGGTAGTGAGGTTGCCGTCGCGTCACCGCACCGATCGATCCGCGGGTGGAGTGGCTCCAGTTCTCGCCATCATCCTGTTCGAGCAAACCGGCCGGGCCGAACACATGGTTCGCCATGAACATGCTGTTGCGCCGCTCGTCCTCCGAGATGCCTTTCGGCATGAAGGTGAACCACCAGAGCTCGGTCTCCAATGGACCACGTGGTATGCGCAGGCAGACCTGACGTGTGAGCGCCACCCATAAGTTCGGGAAGATGTTCGGGTGACCGAAACAGCGGCTGCCGATGGGACCCAGCACCTCCCGAACTTTCGGATCGGTCCGCCGCGACGCCTGCAGGTCATACCACTGCGGCTCACCTTCGCCGCTGGCCATCCGGGCATCGTAATCGGCGATCTGCTCCTCCGACAGTCCGGGACCGCCGATACCATGGCCGTACTCGCCCAGGATCACCATCTGATCCATATAGGCCATGGACTCGTGACTCAATAGTCCAGCCCGCAGCGCCGAGCCGTGACTGATCTTCACGTGATACCAATCGTAAAGATTGTCGACCGCGAGCTTCCAGTTGCACTTGATCCGGTTCTTCACCACTCCATCCACGGCGACCAGATCACCGTGCGTGGCCAGGGTGTCGATACCGAGCCGCCCCACCCAGCCGAGATAGTCCTCGAGCGGCGGTGCGCTCGAATCCATGGTGGCAAAAACAAACCCTTTGTAGCTGGTCACTTGGGCCGCCCGTCCCAGGCCCCAACGTTCCTTATCAATGTCGTTCCGGTAGTACTCCTCTTCCCCCGGCATGCCGACCAGCTTGCCGGTGAGGTCGAAATTCCAGCCGTGGTAGGAGCAGAGGAAGCTCCAGGCGTTACCCTGCTCTGCGCGGCATACCGTGTTGCCCCGATGGGCACAGGAGTTCAGCAGCACCTGGATCTGACCGGTCCGGTCGCGAACGACGATCACTTCGTCTTCGCCGATCCAGTTCATGAAGAAATCACCGGGTTCCGGGATCTGCGTCTCGTGACACATGAAGTTCCACGCCCGGGCGAAGATCTTCTCGAGCTCCGCTGCGTAGATTTCAGGGTCGTTGTAGATGCGCCGATCCAGCAGCCCCCGGTCAACGTCGTACCAGGGTTGCTGATTCTGTACGGTCGATGGTTCCGCCATTGCGCCCCCTCCTACCCTCGTTTCGATTTACGGACCCTGATCGTCGGGCTCACACCCGCTGGTGACCTGCTGCAGTTTTTCCGTCAACGCCAGGTAGTTTTCCGGACTCAGCTGTGGAGGTTGCTGCTGTGTCATCATCGCCAGCGCCGCGGCCTGCTCCTCATCGGACATGATCCGATCGGCAGTGGCTTGTCCGCATTCACAATTCTCCGGGGTATCCGCAGCGGTTCTAAGGCAGTAGTCCTCGAGCGAGCTGTACGACTCCTGCGCCAACACCGGGGTCGTGATGTTAGCGAGCAGAACAAAGGGCACTGTTCTGAGCATTATTCCGAGCATCGATCCATGTCCTCCCTGTGGAATAGCCAACACTACCAGATCTTCAGCAACATACCCGTTTGGCTCCCTCCGCCGACGTCAGCGCGGGTCGGGGAACCTCAGTTGAACTCGATACCTTCGAAGTCGCCCTTCTCTCGCCATGCCTTGATGTACTTGAAATACGCCGTGGCACCTTCCGGATAACCCACGTTCATCTTCGCGGATTCCGGAATCTCCTGACCTTCGTTGTTGTAGTACCCGGGGGTGCAGTCCGGCGAGCCGATCATCATGCCGGCGCTATGACTCAACAGCTCGAGCCAGGCATCCTCAGCTTCTTTCGAGACCTCCACCGTCTGGTAGCCGCCATCCAGGGCGTGCCTCACCATCATGGCGATGGTCATGCCGGACTCGACGATGTTGTGCGGGATGTTGGAGATCAGGTTGGCACCTTGAGTGGGCTGCACCCAGAACGCGTTCGGAAAGCCGTGCACGTTGATGCCGTGCTTGGTCCGCATGCCGTCGGCCCAGTACTCGGTGAGGGTCACACCATCCCGGCCAACCGTCTCGAAACCGGCCCGGTGTGCGAGCTCGGTGCCCACCTCGAAGCCGGTGCCGTAGATGATGCAGTCCACCTCGTACTCCTGACCGCCGACGACCACGCCCTTGTCCGTGATCCGCTCGACCCCTTTGCCATCCGTATCGAGCAGCACGCAGGCGGGCTCGTTGAACGCATCCAGGTACTCATCGTGGAAGCACGGGCGCTTGCACAGCTGCCGGTACCAGGCTTTCAGCTTGTATGCCGTCTCCTTGTCCTCGACCACGGAATCGATCCGGTCGCGGATCTCCTCCATCTTCTCGAAGTCGGCATCTTCGTAGGACTCCAGCATCTTCAGCGGATCCCGACGGTGCTCTTCCGGCAGCTCCATGATCTTCGAGCGGATGCGCCGGGAGAGGTCCGTCCAACCATCCTGCACAAGGTCTTCTTCCGCGGCACCGCCCGTCTGATTGAGGGTGAAGTTCTCCATCCAACGTTGCTGCCAGCCAGGTGTGGCGATCTCTTCGAACCACTCAGGGTCCGTCTTCACATTGTCGCGCACGTCCACCGAAGACGGGGTGCGCTGGCAGACGTAGAAGGTCTTGCAGGCACTGGCCAGGTGAGGGATGCACTGCACCGCGGTGGCACCGGTGCCGATCAGAGCGACGCGCTTGTCCGCCAGCTTGTCGAGCGGCGCACCGGCCTCATCGCCACCCGTGTAG
Organism: Candidatus Azotimanducaceae bacterium; assembly: GCA_965215995.1. Lineage (GTDB taxonomy): Bacteria > Pseudomonadota > Gammaproteobacteria > Pseudomonadales > Azotimanducaceae > SZUA-309. The sequence goes on from OZ244128.1 coordinate 407,394, forward strand.
TCATAGTCCCAGCGGCTGGTGTGAAACGAATGACCCTTGAAATCTTCGATGCCCGGCACGCCAGGCAGCTTGGGCACATGCAGCGGTCCCGTGCCCATGCCGACGAACTGAGCGCTGAACGCATCACCGCGATCCGTCTCGATCCGCCAGACTTTCGCCGCGTCATCCCATTTCAGGGATTGCACCTGCGTGTGGAACAGCGCGTTGTCATAGAGGCCGTACTGATTGCCGATTCTCTCACAGTGCTCGAGTATCTCCGGCGCGTGCGCGTACTTCTCGGTCGGCATGTGACCGGTTTCTTCCAGCAGCGGCATGTATATGAATGAAGCCGTATCGCACATGGCGCCCGGGTATCGGTTCCAATACCAGGTGCCGCCGAAGTCGCCGCCTTTCTCGATGATGCGCACATCCTTCACCCCCTGCTCCACCAGTCGGGCACCGGTGACAAGGCCCGCATAGCCACCCCCGATGAAGGCAACGGTCACGTGATCGGTTTTCGGCTCGCGCTCCTTGAAGGGCACGTACGGATCGTCCAGATAGTGGGAAAGCTGGCCCTGGATCCGGATGTACTGGGCGTTGCCATCGGGTCGGAGACGCTTGTTCCGTTCCTCCATGTACTTCTTCTTCAGCGCCTCTTTGTCGACGACTTTCTTCTCTACCGCTTTATTCATAACAACCCCAGGAAGTGACTGACCTAATCCATGAGCAGAAGGCCAACATGGTTTCGCAGCGTCCAGATCAGGTCAAGCGAAGGTGCATGTCGCCCATTCAAATCACACTAGCAGCCTGGACGAAACCCGCCTTGATCCGCATCATCTCCGGCAGAAAGCAATCACGGAAGGCATTGATGGATTCAAAAGACGACGCGATGGAATGGCTCGAAGCGGAGCTCAGCGATACTCTGGATGAAGACTATGAGCTGGAGATGTCTGATCCGCACATCTCCAGCGAGGTCAAGAAGATCTACCGGAAGGCTCGCCCGCCGGGCATGGACCGGCGCGATTACTTCCGCCAGTTGCTCCTGCTGCAGTCCGAGCTGATCAAGCTCCAGGAATGGGTGATCCACACCGGCGCTAAAATCGTCGTGATCTTCGAGGGCCGGGACGCGGCCGGAAAGGGGGGCGCCATCAAGCGCATCACCCAGCGCTTGAACCCGCGGGTCGTGCGCACCGTAGCCCTGCCTGCGCCCAGCGAACGGGAGAAGAGCCAGTGGTACTTCCAGCGCTACGTGCCGCATCTGCCCGCGGCGGGTGAGATCGTGCTCTTCGACCGCTCATGGTACAACCGCTCCGGGGTGGAGCGCGTGATGGGGTTCGCGACGCCGGACCAGGTGGAGCAGTTCCTGAACGACACGCCGGAGTTCGAGCGCATGCTGGTCCGCTCCGGGATCACAGTGCTCAAATACTGGTTCTCGATCACAGACGAAGAGCAGCAACTGAGGTTCCTGATGCGGATCTACGATCCCCTCAAGCAGTGGAAGCTCTCGCCCATGGACCTGGAGTCCCGTGTCCGCTGGGAGGAGTACACCAAGGCCAAGGAGATCACCTTCGCCAGAACGAACATACCCGAGGCACCGTGGTTCATCGTCGAAGGCAACGACAAGAAGAAAGCACGGCTGAACTGCATCGCCCATCTGCTCGATCAGATTCCCTACGAGGAAGTGGAGAGCGACCCCATCGCCTTGCCGGATCGCGTCTTCAATCCGGACTACGACCGGCAGACCCTGCCGAGCGAGCTGTACGTGCCGCAGCGGTACTGACGGGCAGGGCTAGCTGACGTGGCCAGGCAGATGCTGCTCAACGCGTTCGCCATGAACTGTGTCGCTCATCAGTCCAGCGGCCTCTGGCGTCATCCGAGGGATCGTTCACGGGAGTATTACTCCCTCGAGTACTGGCAATCACTCGCCCAGACTCTGGAGGGCGGTTGTTTCGACGGGATCTTCCTCGCGGACGTCACCGGCGTTTATGACGTTTACCAGGGCACGCCGGATGCAGCGCTGCGCACCGCCATGCAGATTCCGGCCAACGACCCGTTCTGCCTGGTGCCTGCCATGGCGGCGGTCACCGACCATCTGGGCTTCGGCATCACCGGCGCCATACCTTATGAGCCGCCCTACGCATTTGCCCGCCGGGTCTCGACCCTCGACCATCTCAGCCAGGGGCGAATGGCGTGGAACGTGGTGACCGGATATCTGGACAGCGCCGCTCGGGGTGCCGGTCGGAAGAAGCAGACCGAGCACGACACCCGCTACGATATTGCCGATGACTACATGAGCGTGGTCTACAAGCTCTGGGAAGGAAGCTGGGAAGACGACGCCGTACGCTACGATCAGTCAGCGGGTATGTTCGCCGACCCAGCCCGGGTTCATGCAGTTTCGCACCACGGTCCATACTTCGACCTGGAAGCCATTCATCTCTGCGAGCCTTCCCCGCAACGAACGCCCGTGATCTTCCAGGCCGGCGCGTCTCCGCGCGGTCAGGCCTTCGCGGCCCAGCATGCCGAATGTGTGTTCATCGGGGCACCCACGATCGAGAGCACGGCAGCCATGGTTTCGAGCTTAAGGCAGGCGACCGCCGATGCAGGCCGGGATCCCGATCAGCTGAAGATCTTCGCGCTGCTGGCGGTGGTGGCCGACGAAACAGACGCCCAGGCAGGCCGTAAGCTCGCGGACTACCGGCAATACGCTCTGCCGGAAGGATCCCTGGCACTGATGTCCGGCTGGACCGGAGTGGATCTCGGTCAGTTCGGTCTCGATGAGCGGGCCGAGAACGTCTCCAGCCAGGCCATCCAGAGCGCCATGAGCGGCCTCGGCAGCCGCACGGTTCGGGAGTGGGGCGAAGCATTGGCCGTCGGCGGCGCGGCCAACGTCATCAGCGGTTCACCCACCACCGTGGCCGATGCGCTAGAGCAGTGGCTGGATGAGACCGGTGTGGACGGATTCAATCTGGCCTACACCGTGATGCCCGAATGCTTCAGCGACTTCGTGACGCTGGTGACGCCGGAGCTTCAGCGTCGTGGTCGGCTGAGGAACTCATACAGTGAAGGCACGTTGAGGCAGAAGCTGTTCGGTGCTGGGGACCGCCTGCGGGCACCCCATCCTGCGGCCGGTTATCGAAAAGCGGGCTGATTCATGACGACTGAAATTGATTTCTACTGGGACATCGGCAGCACGAACACGTACTTCGCGCTGCATCTGATCCGGCCCATCGCTGCCCGACATGGCGCGACTATCCGGTACCAGCCTTTTAATCTCGGTTACGTGTTCCGGAAGCACAACTACCAACTCATGGAGGAACCCCGGGCCAAGCTCAGCAACCGACGGAGAGATCTGCAGCGTTGGGCCGCTCGTCACGATCTGCCGTTCAGGATGCCGGAGCAGTTTCCGATCAAGACCAGCCGGGCACTGCGCGGTTCCCTGGTGGCACGCCAGCACGACCTCGAGGAGGCCTATCTGGATGCAATCTTCAGCGCCTACTGGGAGCACAACGATCCCTCTATCGCCGAGTACCGCGGCCTCACCCGGATCGCTCACGAGATCGGCCTGGATGCTGAGCGGTTCGAATCCGAATGCGAAAGCGAAGAAATCCGGGCTGGACTGGCTGAGGTGACGGAAAAAGCCATGGCCGAAGGTGTGTTCGGCGCCCCGACCTTCGTCATCGACGGCGAGATCTACTGGGGCAAGGATCGCTTCGAGTTCATCGAAGCGCACCTGGACGGCCATCCGGCGCTACCGCCTGTTCGCGACAGGGCAGACGACGCCTTTGCCGACCAGGTGAGAGAACGGGAGTAGGTCCGCTCAGCCTTCAGGGCAGAACTGGGCCCGCACCAACGCCCGCAATGTCTCCGGGTAGCTTCGCTTCATCTCGTTGAAGTACCGCTTACCGTACATGTTCGATAGGGTCGGCGCTGAAATCACCAGGTAGTTCACCGCGCCCAGAAACTGATAGACACAAGCCAGCGCCTGCGCATCGCTGAGATGGGCAGTCGGCTGATTGGCTTTCACCAGCGCGGTCAGCCGATCCAGATAGGGCTTCAGGTACCAGACCCCGGCCGATTCCGCACGTCGTCGGTTGTCGAGCAGCTCGCGCATCAGAATCCGGGTGCTCTCCGTAGCTTCCAGCGACCCGGCGACACGCTCCACAAGCAACGATTCCAGTGCCTGATACGGATCTTCCTCCGACCCATCGAGTTGCTCGAGACCGGCCATGAGCTCACTGGAAATCTCCTCCAGCACCAGTCCATAGAGCTTCTCCTTGCTGCCGAAGTGATGCAGGAGCGCCTGTTTGGTCAGCCCCACCTCATCGGCGATGGCAGCAATGCTGGTGCCGTCGAAGCCTCGTTCGGAAAAGTGCCTGCGTGCCGTAGCGATGAATCTGGATCGGGTATCTGTGCTCATGGTTTGGCCGAAAGCGAAAGTTCCTCGAATGGTACTGAACCCCTTGCGCACTTACCACTTGGTAAGGTATTCTCTGAACATGACTTACCAATTGGTAAGTTCCCAGTAGGGCTCAGATAAGTAAATCGACCGCAGACAGCCAACCCAGAAACAGGAGACAGCCATGAACGAAGTGCTTTACGAGAAGAACGATCGCATCGCCACCATCTCGCTGAACCGACCAGACAAGTACAACACCCTGCGTTACGAGGTCATTCGGGGGCTCAACGAACACCTCGAGGAAGCCAATCGGGATCCTGATGTGCGGGTCATCATCCTGGAAGGTAAAGGAGACGCCTTCTGCGGCGGCTTCGATTTCTCGGGCGGACTCGAGCACTACGGCAATATCAAGGAAGAGAACTACGACCCCGGCATGGACGTGCTCGGGGTGACCGACCAGTACTCGAGTTACATCAACACCTTCATGGGCCTATGGCGCGGTGGCAAGCCGACCATCTCCAAGGTGCACGGCTACTGCGTAGGCGGCGGCTCTGAGCTGGCGTTGTGCGCCGATCTGGTCGTCGCTTCCGACTGCGCCCGGTTCGGCACCCCCTACGCCCGGGTCTGGGGCTGCCACCTGACCGGCATGTGGGTGTATCGGCTGGGTCTGGCCAAGGCCAAGTACTACGCGCTGACCGGCGAGTGGATCAGTGGCAAAGAAGCGGTCAAGGCCGAGCTGATCAACTTCTCCTACCCGCTGGAAGACCTGGATCGTGAAGTGCAGGCCCTGGCCGGGAAGCTGGCCCAGATCCCGCTGACTCAGCTCATCTCCATGAAGCTGATCGTCAACCAGACCTACGACAACATGGGGCTGCAGAGCACCCAGACCTTAGGTCCCATCCTGGACGGCATCATGCGCAACACGCCGGAAGGGCGGCAGTTTGTGCGCACCGCAGCCTCCGAGGGTGTGCGCGGCGCCATCGAGCAGCGGGATGGGCCTTTCGCTGACTACAGCCAGGGTGCGCCGGAAGATCAGCCTCGTCGGCGGAGCGAGTTGAATCTGCCTTGAACACGGGACAGGGAACGGTCACGGAAATCCGGTAAACTCGCATCCCTTTCCCAGGGACCAACAGAGAGATTGCCATGGCCGTCACACCTTCCAGCACCGATGAGCTCCTGGTCGAGCAGAAAGAGCAAATCTGCGTCATCACCCTGAACCGGCCCGAACGCCTGAACGCCATCAGCCGGCCTATGCTCGCTGAGTTGTCGGCCAAGGTGGTGGAGGCGAACAAGGATCCGGACACGCGTTGCATCGTCCTGACCGGAGCCGGTCGCGGTTTCTGTTCCGGCCTCGACCTGATCGACACCAGCGACAACCTGGATGCACGCCAAGGTAAAGGTCAGAACCGACCCCGTCAGCTGTTCGACCTGCGTGATGCGCCCATCAACGTGATGTGGAGCGTAGATACGCCCATCATCTGCGCCATCAACGGCGCCGCTGCCGGCTACGGCATGGACATGACGTTGCTTTGCGATATGCGGATTGCCTCCGAGAACGCCAAGATGGCGGCGGTGACGGCAAAGCGCAACGTGGTGCCGGAATCCGGTGGCACCTGGCTGCTGCCGCGTCTGATTGGCTGGGCCAAGACGGCCGAGCTCTACTACCGGGCCAGAACGCTGAACGCCGAAGAAGCGTTGGAAATGGGCCTGGTCAACGCGGTGGTCCCGGCAGACGAGCTGATGGACACCGCCATGCAGTGGGCCCAGGAAGTGGCAGACAACGCCCCCATGGCCGTGCAAACCACCAAGCGGATGATGCGCATGGGGCTGGAAGAGTCCTACGACACGGCCGTCGACCACCTGATGGTGCACTTAAACGGCATGTTCCAGAGCGAGGACTTCGAGGAAGGCCTGAAGGCGTTCATGGAGAAGCGCAAGCCGAACTTCACCGGCCGATAGGCCGCGGACGTCTAGGCCACGGACACTAAGCCGCCGACGCTCGCAACCAGGCGGCGGCCACCGTCAGCCCTCAGCGGAGAAACTCTTCTGCGTCCAGATCGAGCGCGTGCTGGGCATGCCGGCGTGCCATGACGGTGAACATGTCATCGCCGCGCTCGGTCTGCTGCACGATCATTGAGGCGATCACGGTGACGCCGAAGCCGCAGAAGGTGCCTTTCCGGTAACCGGTCCAGCAGTCCTGCCAGCCGAAGTCCACGCCAGCAGCGTTGAGGGCTGCGTGGTAGTCGCGGACGATCTCTTTCTCCGCCTCCCGACGCACTTCAGGCAGAAGACCTGCGCCGAGGAAGTACGCCACATCGTTCATCGGCGGCCCGAGCCGCAGGCTCTGCCAGTCCACCACGGTGACTTTCAGTGGCGACTGGTGAGCGTCGATCAACATGTTGTCCAGTCGGTAGTCCACGTGCTCGAGACAGAAGGGCATCTCGGACGGTTTGAAGAGCGGGCAATCAGGGTAATCGCCTACTCGGGCGATGATGGCCTTCTCATCATCTTCAAGCCGGTGGCCAAACCGATCCAGAAAACCAGGCACCAGTTGCTGATAGAGCGATCCGGTGGTCACCTCGCCCTCCTGGCGTGCATAGAGCCAGTCGTACTCTTTCAGAGATTCATCGCACCAGCTCGGCGCCTGCAGACCGACGAGCTCCAGCACGGCTGCTCGTGCCACCTCAACGCTGCAACCACCGAGCTGGTCGCCCTGCTCGGCCGGCGCCATGTCCTCCATCAACAGCACGAACTCGGGTCCTTCACCTTCGATAGCATCAAAGTAGATCTGCGGCAGTGAGATGCTCAGCCGATCAGCCAGATGGCGATAGAACTGTACCTCCCGGTAGTAGTTGCGCAGCTGCACGCCCGTGGCCCGGCTGATCGGATCGTCGGACGGGAACTTGCCGACGAAGGTCCGCGGCGCCGCCGGCGTCTCGTTCGCGAACGTGAGCTCAAAGCGAAAACAGGTGCCGATCTGGCCCGTGCCGATCTGCTGCCGGGCGACGCTGGCCACCTGCTCATCCGGAAAGCCGTTCTCGGCGAGCCGCTCGGCAAACCAGGCCGAATCCATCTTTTCTGGACCTACTACCGCGCTCATTCATTCTCCTCTCATCACTGCCGGGTACCGCTGAAATCCGGCTCCCGCTTCTCCACCGCCTAATCGTGACTTGCATCCACCCAGTTTGTAAAATGACACCCTGTCACCTCAATCGATCAACGATGCCTACCTCCAGCCGTTCGCGCACCCGACGCGCCGTTTCAGCCAAAGATAAGTCAGCACGCCGTGCGGCCATCCTTACCGCGGCGGACGCGCACTTCCGGGCAGTCGGTTTCGAGAAGTTCTCGATGGAGGTTCTTTCCAGGGAACTGGAAGTGGCCCGTGGGACGCTATACCGCTACTTCAGCACCCGTGAAGAGCTGCTGTTGAGCCTCTATCTGCACCAGCAGGAGCAGTTTGTCGAAAATCTGATTGAAGCCGCTGGCGACGGCATCGGTGATCGTGACTTCCTGCAGGCCTGGTACGACCTGTCGCTGACAGATCCGACCCTGATTGCTCTGCGACTCCGCCTGACCAGCGTAATCGAGCACAACGTGGACCAACATGTTCTGCTGGAAACCAAGCTCGCCATGACCGAATCCTTCGAACGGCTCTCCGCGAACCTGGCTCGTGCGCTGACCCTCCCGCAGCAGCAGACGGAGCACCTCATCATTGCTCTGCTCGCGCTTCTATTAGGCGCGGTTCAAGCGGACGCTTCCCCGGCGATGGACTTCTCGAGCTTTCCGGCTGAAGCCCAGCGCATCATGTCCTGCTTTGCCAGCAGGGAAGTGTTCTTGAGCAACGGCGAGCTGATCCTTCGCGGCTTGCGCAGCGATTGAGACTCAGCTCGCACCATCCAGCAGATCCTGGAAGCCCGCCGGGGCATAGGGGCCGATCACGATCTGCTCGAGCACGCCGATGCCCGTTCGCTCCCCATCGCTCGCTGTCATCACCTGCTGCACGTGGACGTTCTCCGGAGCCAGCAGATCAAGCTCCGCAGGATCGAAAGACTCGTGCCCCGTCGCCAACTCACCCTGCCACGCCCCCTGCTTCCAGACCGGGTGGCCATAGCCAAGCCCTTTGAACTGGAACCTGAGCGTGGGCTCCAGACAGATGGTCCGCTTAGCGCCGTCCAGCTCGATCAGATCGATCTCCGCATACCGGGCGAGTCGTGTGCCAGGATGGTATTCAACCCGGTGCACGGCTCCGGCCTTCCGGTCGACCATTCCATCTTCCACGCCCGGCACATCGGCCTCGCTGGCATACAGTGGCGCCGTGAGCCCTTCGCGAACCAGTGCTTCGCCGCGCGAACCATCGAAGAAGATGGCATGGGAGATGTGGTCTTCCCAGAACAAGGGTGCCCACAGAAAGAAGAATCCCCCGACGGGTTGCGGTGCGCCATCGCGAACCGGTTCGCCCACACCACGCACCCCCCAGGAACGGTCCTTGGTGGCGTGGCAGACGTCAGGGTCGACCTTGATCTCACCTTCCGGCGTTGCGATGGTGCCTTCCCAGCGCCCGAACTGGTCGAACCGGGTGGCATCCATGACTCGCTGCGCACCGCGCCAGAGCGTCTGCCGTCCTTCCTGGATGGCTGCCGTTCTCGCGCTGAAGGTGACATCACAGGCCAGACCACTTTCGTTCTCTTCCAGAATTACCCGGGATCGCCGCATGGGCTCGATCACCTCGATGCGAAGTGGACCCACGCTCATATCCGTTCGCTCATCCGGTGCTCGCCGTGAACCGTAGAAGCAGTGTTGCAGCCCACCGGGGCGCACCACACTGAACGCAGCATCCTGCACCGAGCGGTGCGGGTATACGGCCATACCGAGCCCGAAGTAGTAACTCGAGTCAACGGCGTAGCCGTTGAACCAGGTACGGTCGTAGACGTTCCGGTCACTGGTTGCCGCCTGAGCCAGCGGTTCCGGGGTCTGATGGACCGGAAAGTCATCCAGTTTGTTCAGCATCTCTCACTCCTCCTGTTGGATTTATCAACGTGTCATCGCATTCTCATGAACATGGGAATCACTCCGGTCGACAGCAATCCAGGCGCGTGCGCCGGGCGTCGAGAAGGTCCAACTCGCCGCACCCCAACTGGCATGCACGGACCAACCAACCTGCCGATAGAGCGGATCGCGTTTGATAGACGCCCAGGAGGCCAGATTGGTCCGGTTGATGTAAGCAATGCCCCGTGGAGTGCCGTCGGTCAGCGACAGCGTATCCAAATACGTTCGCATCTGCTCGAATAGCCGCAGACCCCGCGCTTCAGGGTGAATCCAGGTTTTGAATCCGTAGAAGGTATTCGGTTGCGTCAATCGCATCCGCATACCGGGCATGAACTCGAGGGCACCCTGCGTGCGCCAGGTAAATCCGAGCAACTGATTCTGTCTGCGAACGACCAGACAGGTGTCTCCCTGAGCCGTTGCCTTTTCAACGAACGCACTGCTGACCATCGAGTGATCGTCGGCAAGCTCTTTCATACCGGCCTCATCCAGCACCTCGAATTCGAAGCCTTCTGATGGTTCAGGAAAACGCGTCTGCTCAGGATCAATCTCTCGCAGGCATATGCGCCAGAGGTGGACGTGTCCGTAACGCCCCACGCGTACCCAGAAAGCCTTGGAAAAGCGCTTGAGCCAAGCTATCGCCATTTTGTTGCGCAGGCCTGTCGGGGAAATTGAATCCGGATTCAGTATATTCTAGTCTGACCGGCTCCATTTTATTACCTGCGACCGATGAAGGGGACACGAGAGAAATGAGCGAGTTCAAAGATAAAGTAGTTGTGATAACGGGTGCCGGCGGCGGTCTCGGCAAAGCCCATGCCCTGGAGTTCGCCAAGCGTGGCGCCAAGGTGGTGGTGAACGATCTGGGCGGCGCCGGGGATGGCACCGGCTCTTCCGACATGGCTGACGCAGTGGTTGAGGAGATCAAGGCTGCTGGCGGTGCGGCCATCGCCAACAAGGCAAGCGTATCCGACAAGGCGGGCGCCAAATCCATCATTGATGACGCCGTTGCTGAATTCGGCACCGTCGACATCCTGGTCAACAACGCCGGCATTCTGCGCGACAAGAGCTTCAAGAACATGGACCTGGCCGACTGGGACATCGTCATGGACGTGCACCTGAACGGCACCGCCTATGTCACCCATGCTGCCTGGCCGATCATGTATGAGAAGAACTATGGTCGGATCGTGATGACCTCCTCCACCTCGGGTGTTTACGGCAACTTCGGTCAGGCCAACTACGGCGCAGCGAAGATGGGCATGCTCGGCCTGATGAACGTGCTGTCCAAAGAAGGCGCCGCGAAAAACGTGCGTGTGAACTGCCTCGCACCCGCGGCTGAAACCCGCCTCATCGGCACCATCCCCGGCCGGGAAGTCAATCCGGACAACCCGGACCCGTCCAGACACCCGCGTCTCGTCACCCCGGCCGTGCTGCTGATGTGCTCCGAAGATGCCCCGAACGGTGTCACCATTCAGGCCGGCAACGGTCGCTTCTCCTGTGCAGCTGTGTTCAACAACGACGACATCGAACTTGGCTCGGAAGTGACCTATGAGGACCTGCTGGACCACAAGGACGATCTTCTCGACATGACTGCTGCCAGCGAAGGCTGGACCTGGATGAAGAAGATGATGGCGGAGCGGCAGAACAAGTCCTGAGCGGAGATAGAAAGCAGACGAAGCCGCGCTGCTAAGGTAGCGCGGCGCTAACCATCGTCCAGACACACCTTCAGGATGCGCCGGGCAGTTTCATTCTCGAGCACCGGTTCGAGATCTGTCGTCGATTCATCGAGCTTCTGCAGTCGCAGCACATCGCCGGCCCTGAATCCCGGCAACCATCCGCAGAAAAGGAATCCCTGCCTGCGTGCCGCCTCGACACCCTCCGCCACGGCCGGGTCGGCCAGGCTGAAGTCAATCTGCCGGCATGGCGCCTGGCTGCGCCCGAGCAAATCGATCGCGTCCAGCGACGATTGACCCACCGACCGGACATCGAGACGCGCGAGACCGCGCTTAACATACCGCCGAACGCTGCACTGCCCAGCACCACTGCTCCGAGCGTCTGAGATCTGCCAGCGACGGGGCAATCCCGTTGGTAATGCCAGGTCAGGCACAAGATCCGCATAGGCTGCCGGCACAAAACCTTCGAAGGGCGCTCCGGCGGTATAGGGCTCGTAGACTATGGTGGCCGCCTGGCGTTTTGGCGTCGACGCTCTGTCATTCGCGACCTTGCCGTGTGTTTCCGCGGGGATGTAGCCAAGCATAAGGCCCGTCTCGAATCCCGCCTTCACCGACTGCCGCTGCATGATGTGGTGATCTGTGGTTGGGTAGTGCAGAAATCCCTGGTAGCCCAGCTCACGGCACCAGGTGGACAACTCAGCGCCAACCTGCCAGGCCAGACCGCCCCCGCGAGCAGCCGGATCCACCACCGTATTGCCCAGCTCGACTACGCTTGCAGCCGGATGCACCGACATGGCCATATGTCCGAGCACCAGACCTTCTGAGTCCACGGCACCCACGCAGCCTACCCTGCCCTCGCGCATGGCCTCTGCCAACCCGGCCGGATCGTAAAAAAGCTCGTTGGCGTAGCTGTCGCCGTAGACCCGCTGGAAGCAGCCGACGACCGCCTCCGCATCCTCCGGGCCCAGCCTGCGTACGGTCAGCGTCATCTCCTACGCAGCCTTGATCCTCAACTGATCCCTTCCCGCGATCGATCAGGTTGCGAACGCCTCCGCGCAGGCGGGTCGGGCCAGCAGACGCTCCACATAGGCGGCCAGATTCGGCATGTCTTCGCCGATCAGCCCCATGCGGTTGCTCATGATGCAGGCATGGCCGAGCATGATGTCCGCGGCGGAGAACTCACCAGCCAGATATTCCTTCCCCTCCAACGCTTCATCGATGGGCTTGAGTGCCCGGCCCAGTAGTTTCTGTGCCTGCGCCAGCACCGTTTCGTCGCGACGGTCTGGCGGCAGCAGCATGGTCTGCACGACGATGGTGTTGATCGGCGGCATCACCATGCCTTCGCAGTAATGAAACCACTGCAGGTAGGCCGGATACTCGGGCGAGTCCACATCGGGCTTGAGCTTGCCCGGCGCATGGCGGGCCAGCACGTACTCGATGATGGCGCCGGACTCGAAGATGCGTACATCGTCGTCGTCCAGAACCGGGACGCGGCCGAGAGGATGGCGCGCCCTGTGCGCGTCGGATTTGAGATCTTCCGGATGAAAGCGCATGGCGTTCAGCTCAAATGGCATATCGAGTTCCTTGAACAGCCAAACGATCCGGCCGGCACGGCTGTTGGGCGCATGGTGCAAAGTGAGCATTGGAATCTCCCCAGGTAGGTTGAGCCGACTACAATAAGCCAATCACCAGCCTCCGGATAGCTCAGCAACGTGAAACCCAGCCGCCTTGCCTCCCTGCTGCTGTTGTTTTTACTCGGCGGTTGCCAGTCCCAACTCATGCTCATGCCAACCCCGGAAGTACTGAAGGATGAGCGGTTCAATCTGTTCGAAGCCAACCCGGCGCCGTTGACCAGCAACGAGATCGCCACCCTCTACGTCACCACCAGGGTGCCGGACGAAAACCGCAGCGACTTCTTCAAAGGTCAGCCCGATCAGCGACTGCACTTTGGCTACGCCGAGCTCCGTATCGGCGAAGAAGATCTGAACCTGTTCGAGCTGATCAGCCAGTCGACCACCGGGGAGCGCAAGGAGAAGTTCGCTTGGAGCCTGCTCGAAGCGCCGATCCTCTCCTCCACCGCCAGACCCTCCGGAGCAACCCTGGGCCCGACCCTGCCGGAAGCCATGGCCGATGCCGTTGCCGCCCTGAATGACTACATAGACGAGAACCCGATCAAGGAACTGACCCTGTACGCCCACGGCGCGAACAACACCTTCTACTGGTCCGTGGCCCAGGGCGCTCAGTTTCAGTACTTCACCGGTGACAACGCCATGGTGCTCACGTTCGCCTGGCCCTCGCCGGGCAGCATCTGGGGCTACGGCAAAGACAAGCGCCGGGCGGACGCGGCGGCGACGGATCTCGCCTATCTGATCGAGCTGCTGGCCCATCATTCCACCGCCTCCCGAATCAACCTGATCGCCTACAGTGCCGGTGGTCGTGTGGTCGGCGGCGCGCTCGAGCAACTGGCTGAGCGCTATCAGGACTGGGCGTCTCTGAAGATCGGGCACGTGTATCTGACCCAATCAGATCAGCCTCTGGCGGACTTTGTAGACGCACTGCCAAAGTTCTTTCCGCTCCTCGAAGGCCTGACGGTAACCGCGGCGGCGGGCGATCCGGTGCTCGGCATGGCGAAAATCACCGACCGGAAGCTACGCCTCGGTGCCACGGGTGAAGGAGACGGCATCAACCTCGGGCTCAGCGACGAGCACTACCAGCAGCTGGTGGACATCATGAACTCGGAGAAAATGGTGTTCATCGATCTGCTCAACGTGCCCGCCACCGAGTATCGCTTCACCCACGGCGCCTGGTACGACAGCTCCTGGGTGAGCACCGACGTGATGGTGACGCTGCTGGGTGGGCTGACGGCCGATGAGCGAGGTCTGGAGCCGCGAGTCGTGAACGATGTACGGATATGGGTTTTTCCCGACGACTACGTGGAGCGGGTGAAGGAGAACATCATCGCCCGGTCGGGGGAGAACAGGCAGGTGGCAGTGCCAGATTCATGAAGCGGCCAATCTCTCCGAGCTGATACTCGAAGATCGGGTTGAACGTCTGCCGCAGGAAACCGGCGGCAGAAACCCTGAGCGCACCGCCTTCGCCGCGCAACACGACGTTGCCGAGCTGAATGCGATCGACTCTGTCTTCTGCGGCAGCGCCACCATAGAGCGAATCGTCCGGCGGAAACGTCGGGGCGATGTGCGACAGAGAGTAGGATCCGGCTGGCCAGAGCGCGTCGAGCTCACAGCTTTCCCCGGCACGTCCCGGGCCGGCGCCGGTTTTCGCCAGCACGGACCTCGCGCTCTCCACCGTGTTGCTGACCACCGTGAACTCGTAACCGCGGCTGCTTCGCGACAACAGCTCATCCAATATGGATCGCGGATCCTGTGTGAGCAACGGCTCGACTTCCGTGCTGCGATTGAAATCGTAGACCACCAGAGCGTGATCAGGTCCCTCAGCACGTCGCGGCAGCCGGTCATAGAGCACTTCAATCACTGCCGGTGCTTCGATGGTGGTGTCCGCCACCGATTGGAAACTCAATACGGGTGGCAGCCCGGCAAGCCGGCCGGCTCCTGCGGCGGCCGCAAGCCTCGCGTCCACGTGCCTGGCCAGCCGCCAGACCTGCACTGCCGCGTTCAGGGGGAACGAACGATATTTGAACGGATCGTATTCGAGCTCAATACTGTTCCAGGCAACCTTCTCGAGCCCCAGCACACGACCGAGCCTGGCCTGCCACGGCGTAAGCGCCGCCAGCGGGGTGATCCCCATCGCAGGAGAGAACAGCACCAACCCATCGGGTAGCGGCACCTGGGAAGTGCCGTCCGGCTGCGCCATCGCTTCGAGTGACAGCTCTATCGCCAGCGGCCCACCGGTAGAGTAGCCGAACACGTAGAGCGGCTTGTCACGAACAACTTCGTCGACATGCCTGGCTGCCAGCGCGACAGCACCATACATGTCCTCCCAGGTGGTGCGGGTGAGACTGGCAGGGGCGGTGCCATGGCCGGGGTAGCGGAGCCCGACAACGTGAACCCCTTCCCCGTGCAGCCGTTCGGCAAGCGCCCGCAGGCTATATGGCGAATCGGACATCCCGTGCAGCATCAGCACACCGGCCACCGGATGGTCGTGCTCGAGCTCGTAGCTCCGATTCCAGTTCCGTTGCCAGCGCCCCGGCGAGGAGACTGATTCAGGTGCGTAGCGATTGATCACGTTTGCCGGATGGGCTGGCAGCAGCTCTGTCACCTCCGCGGCAAGCTCTGCAAATACCGCTTCTTCCAGAGCAAGGTAGTCCTGAAAGCTGGCCACCTCACTGTCCTGCTGATACTCGGAAGGCAGTTCGGCCCGGTGCCAGATGTCCAGGTCCTCACGGCTTTCCAGGTAGTAAAGCAGACCGGCAACCAGCGCCAGGGTCGCCCCAAACAAACCGTAAAGGAGGAAAAGCCCCAGTTGCCTGGCAAGCCGCATCGTCAGTATTCCCTGATGTGATCTCCGCCCGCCATCTTAGTATCCTCCGAAGGCTTCGAGATAGGCTTCGATACAAGCAGCATGCAGTCGGCGCAGAGCATAGCCAGGGCCCTCTACCGCATTGTCTTTCGCGGCGGGACACCGCAGCGTATCCAGTTTTCCACGACCGTGCTGTTCGGCGCCATCTGCACTACGCTTGCCACGATCGTGCTCAGCGGTCGGTTCTTCTTCGGCCTATCCGCCGTCGAGATCGGCCTGCTGCTGTTCACATTGCTGACCGGCCTCTACATTGGCAGTGCCCTGCTGACCCGCTCCGTCCCGAGAGCAAAATTGCGATCCAGCCTGCTGACGGTACTGCTGCTGCTTGGTTCGGCGGGCATCGTGTTCCTGCTTCTGATTCCGTTCCGTGAGCTGGATGCCAGAGTGGTGTTGATCTCGAGCGCTCTGGTTTGCCTGGCGGTGCTCAGCGGTACCACCAATACCCTCCAGTACGCGAAAGGTGGCAGTCGAGGCAACGCCGCGCTCTTAGCCGTTGCCTTTGCAGCAGTGCTCGGCGCCTTCTACGCCACCCTGCGCTGGCTGCTCGAGACAGTTTTTTCCTGAGCATGGAAGAACTGCTGACCATTCCCCAGAACGTGCTGCTCGGCGCCATCGGCCTGCTGGACGCCCTCCCGGACGGTGCCCGCGGCGCTCTAGCTGCCGGATTTCTGATTCTGTTTCTGCGCTACTTCGAAGTCCGTATCCCCAGCTTCGAAATCCAGTACGGTCAGTCGTTCCGGAAAACCGCTCTGGTTGTGTTGGTGCTTATTCCAACCTTTGTCTGGCTGATACCGGCAAGCCGGATGACCGTCTATGTGGACGAACTGGAACCGGCAACCTCCGGCACTCACCCATTCTGGCTCGCCCTGCTCCTGCTCTGGCTGGCAGGAGGGCTGATTTCGCTCAGCGCGTTGATCCGCGCGCAGCTGAGGGTGCGCGCAGAAATGCGCTCTCTGACCCTGATCGACGACGAGAAGCTGCTGGGCAGGCTCGCACACTGGCAGCGCCGACTCGGGCTCGAAGGAAGCGTCGACCTGGTGGAAGCACCTGGCACCGCGCCACGGTTTCTCACCTCCGGTGAGCTCGTGGCATTCCCGGCTGCTGCCCGACACTGGCCAGGTAATCTGCAGGACGTGCTTCTCATACTGAGCCTCGTCCACCTCAAACGGCGGCATAGGCGCTGGCACCGAATCGGCTGGATGGTGAGCTGCATCTACTGGCCCCTACCCTGGGTCCAACGCCTGGTTGACAATCTTATCCACGACTTCCAGCAATCGGCAGATGAGCTTGCCGAGTCCTGCTACCGTGACCGGTTGGGGTATGACCGGGCGCTGCGACAGCTGGCACAGAGACTCGAGCCGCCCCGCCGCGACAGCACCGCAGCCAACGGTGAGCAGAAAAAGGATCTGCAGACCAGGCTGACTTCTGCCTGGCGCAACTACGCTGCGGCAATTCGGCGGCTGCTCAACCCGACCATCGAGCCACACTGGCAGCTCGCCGAGCTGCTCAGCGAGCGCAGCGACGACAATCAGTTGTCGTGGACCGATCCCTACGATCGCGTGGTGCTCTTTGTTGGTCAGGCGGTGTTTCTCGCCTTTCTGCTCACTGGCACCACGCTGAAGGAGCGTCCGCCGGAAGTGGACTACGAGTACTCCTTCCCGTTCGAGCTGTTCTGGAAAGAACACTTCCACAGAAATCTCGAGCTCCAGGAAAAGGTGCAGCCACCACCACCGTCCTGACGGCAACTACGTATACCCGCCTGAGCAGCGGCTGGAGAGAATGCGGTTTTTTAACCAGGCAAGCAGCCAGGAGGTATCAGTAGTGCTCAAGGAAGTCAGCGGAGACATTCTTCTCTCTAAAGCTCAGGTCGTTGCGCACGGCGTTGCCCCGGCAGACCACTTCAATCAAGGTCTGGCCCTCAGCCTCCGGCAGCAGTACCCGGCCATGGCCAAGGACTTCCGGCACTACTGTCAGGTCAGTCACCCGAAAGCAGGCGAGATCTGGGCCTGGGCGAGTGCGGACGGCAAGCGGATCATCAACCTGATGGTGCAGGAAGAAGCGCCCAGCAAGCAGGCCCGGCCAGGCAAGGCCACCACCCACACGGTGAACGTAGCTCTGCGCAATCTGCGCTCACTGATCGAGGAAGAGGGCTTCAAGAGCATCGCTCTGCCCCGTCTGGCTACAGGCGTCGGCGGTCTGGACTGGGACGAGGTGAAACCGCTGATCGACAACCACCTGGGTGATTTAAAATTACCCGTCTATATCTACACCAACTTCAAGGCGGGTGAGCAGGCAGCCGAATAGCTCGAACAACGGTCCGGGTCGACGCCCATCCTGCCGAGCGCTGACCGGCCATCGACTGGCGGGCCTCACTCACATCCCCCATACTCCGGGGCTTCATCAGGAAGGGGCTCGGAATGAACACGGCGACGCGCACCGCGTTGACCGGCGTGGCCATCGCCGGTTTTCTCTCTGGCTGCGGCGATGATCCCGCCACACCCGAGGCACAGACAACCACCGAATCCGTCGCCCCGGCGGCAGAAGCAACTCCGCCGCCAGCAAGTCAGATGGCGAGTGGCAAGACGCCGGTCACCGTCAGCGAAGGCACCAATCTCTCCTTTTCGCTGAGTCCCGACGGCGGAACCCTGGTGTTCAGCCTGCAGGGCGTGCTCTTCAGCGTTCCGGTCTCGGGCGGGCCTGCCACGGTGCTCACCGATTACTACCAGGACGCCAGGGAGCCCGTCTGGAATCGGGATGGTAGCCTCATCATCTATCAGGGTTACCGCAGTGGGAACTGGGACCTCTGGTCACTGCCCGTTGCCGGTGGTGATCCGCTACCGCTGACGACGGATGCCTTCGACGACAGGGAACCACAGGTATCACCCTCCGGTGCTCAGATAGCCTTCTCTTCGGACAGAAGTGGCAACTACGATATCTGGTTGCTTTCCGTCGCAGACGGCAGCCTGACTCAGGTGACCGACACACCGGAAAACGAATCTGGACCCGCCTGGTCGCCGGATGGCAACGAGATCGCCTACGCGGCCAGCGCCAATCGCCAGAACGCCGAGGTCAGGAGCACCAACCTGATCACCCGGGAAACCCGGATGCTGGCGGCAGATAGCGGCAGCGTAGCGGGTATCAGCTGGCATCCCGATGGCAGCAGGCTTACTTACCAGAACGCTCTGCCGGGCAGCACGAGCCTGAAGGCTCTGACCCCCTCTACCGGCATGAGCGAAACACTCAGCCAGCCTGATGACGACATCTTCCCGTTCAGGGCAACCTGGGCAGCAGACGGCAGCCTGCTCTATGCCGGCAATGGTGGCATCCAGCGCCAAGGTGCCGATGGTTCCCGGGCGCCAATCCCCTTCGAAGCCACCTTCGAACTCGATCGGCCGGACTACCAGCGCCGTCGCCGTGACCATGATGACGTAGCACCTCGTCAGGCACTGGGCCTGTCACAGCCCGTCATCTCCCCGGATGGCCAGCAGATCGCATTCACCGCACTGGGTGACATCTGGCTCTGGTCACCGGACGCGCAGGAACTGCGCAACGCGACGGACAGCCCCTTCGCTGAGCGTTCGCCCCAGTACTCGCCGGACGGCAATCGGATCGCCTATGTCTCTGACCGTGGCGCAGATGGTGGTCAGCGCACCGCACTGTGGATCTACGACATAGCGCAGGATACGCACACACCCGTGAGCCTGCCCAACGACTCCGTTTTCGCACCCGCCTGGTCGCCGGACGGGAAATCCGTAGCACTGTTCGCCAGCATCGCCGGCAGTCCGCTGGCGAGCCAGCTCACCATCGCCAATCTGGAAGATGGCAGCCTGACACCCGTGCACACGCCCATACCTGAGCAAGGAATTTCCTGGAGCGGTGACGGTACGTTTGTGGCAACAACGGAACTTGCCCCTTACTCGAGCCGTTATCGGGAAGGCGTGTACCAGATGATCGTCACCTCCCCCGCAACGGGAGAGCAGTACCGGGTAGAGCCGGTCCAGCACAAGAGCATGACCAACGCGGCGCTCACACCGTTCGGGCAGGCCATGACCTACATACAGGATGGCCAGCTCTGGCAACAGAATCTGTCTGAAGATTTCCAGCCGACAGGTTACCCGGAACCACTGACAGCCGGACTCACGGACGCACCCAGCTGGAGCAGCGGTGGCCAGTACCTGGTGTACATGAACGCCGATCGCATGATGCGGTTGAACGTGGACACAGGTGCGGCGGAGGACATCACACCACCCGTTCAATGGCGACCGTCTCTGATCACCGCCAACTACACGCTGAAGGTGGGCAAACTGTTCGATGGCACCGGCGAGCGCTATCTCGAAAATGCGCTGATCACCATCGATGGCAATCGGATTGTCAGCGTCGAGCCGGATGCCGTGGATGCGGTAGCGGATCTGGATGCCTCGGACAAAGCGGCCTTCCCCGGGTTGTTCGAGATGCATGCTCATATGGGCGATGTCAGTGAGCCTCAGGGCCGGGCCTGGCTTGCCTGGGGCGTGACCACGGTGCGCGATCCCGGCTCGGACCCGTACGTGGCCAAAGAGCGTCAGGAGATCTGGGACAGCGGCACCTTCATCGGGCCCCGCACCCACATCACCGGCTATCTCACCGACGGAAACCGGGTCTACTACTCAGTGGCGGAAGGTATCGGGTCCGACGTGCACCTGGACCGGGCGCTGGATCGAGCCGGACGACTGCAGCTCGACTTCATCAAGACCTACGTCCGTCTGCCTGATCATCGCCAGGAGCGGGTACTGGAGTTTGCCCATGAGGCCGGCATACCGGTTTCCTCCCACGAGCTGTTCCCTGCCGTTGCCTACGGCATGGACCACGTGGAGCACATCGGCGGCACCAGCCGGCGAGGCTACCAGCCGAAGGTCAGCGGGCTCGGTCGCAGCTACGGCGACGTGGTTCAACTGCTGGCCGAGTCCGGCATGGGTCTCACCCCCACCGCTGTGCTACCAGGCTACGCGGTGATCGCGGCCGAAGAGACCGACCTCTTTGCCACGCCCCAGTTCGACTACTTCTACGGCGCCACAGGACGTCAGGCGGCCGCCATGCTTGCCCGCATGTTCGGACCGGGAGCGGCCAGCACGGCAGAAAACAACGGCAGGTTTCTCAAGGCGCTGGCAGAGGCGGAAGCGCTGATCGTCAGCGGCACGGACTCTCCGTTCGTGCCTTACGGTGCCGGCCTGCATGCGGAACTCAGGCTGTATGCACGAGCCGGTCTGACACCGGTGCAGATCCTGAAAGCAGCGACGGTGAACGCAGCAAAGGCCGCGGGCGTGGAACATGACATCGGCACCCTTAAGCCCGGCATGATCGCCGACCTGGTGGTGGTGGACGGCGACCCGCTCGCCAACATCGCCGATGCAGACAACGTGGTGATGACCATCAAGAACGGCCGCGCCTACCATCTGCCGCAGCTGATGAAGGCGCCAGACGCAGCAGAGCCCTGATCTCAGGTCGGGCCTGCTGTCAGTCAGCCGGCCAGGCCCAGGTGAATCCTTGCTGATTCGGCATCTGCACGGCTGGCAGGGTGTTGGCATCCATGACCTGATCGCGATCGATCACCCCATTTTCCGCCAGCAGGTAGGAGGTCACTGCGTAAACGTCATCTGCACTCAGATTGCCGGGTTGGTGGTACGGCATGGACCGCCGGATGTAGTCGAACACCGTGGTGGCATAGGGCCAGTAGCTGCCAATCGTTTTCACCGGCTGCGTTGAGCCGAGTGAGCCTATCCCGCCGACCAGCCGGTCGTTCGGGCCGCCCTGACCACCATCTCCGTGGCAGATCCGACACTCGCGCTGATACACCGCGAGACCCTGATGCGCATCTCCGGAACCCTCCGGCAGGCCACGGCCGTCCGGCATCACAACGAAGTCCACGGCAGCCGCATCAGCCTCGCTGATGGGCGTGCCGAGACCGGGACCCTCTGCGGCAATCGCATGGCTCAGGATCCCGCACAACGCGGTCGCACAGAGCAACGCTCGCTCAAACGTAGACATTGCGCGACTCCCCCCGCTCGTTAACAGCCCAGGCCTGAATGGCGTTGTAATGATAAAAAGCCCCTGGCGCCCTGCCTGCCATCACCCGATCCCGGGTCGGCTGCACGGCACCGGTTTCATCCACCGCTCGACTCATCAAGGTGGCCGGTCCACCATCCCATCGCCAGGCAGCACGGAATCGAGTCAGGCAAAGCGGCAACACGTGCTCATCGAGCAGCGCATCCGCCCAGCTCTTGCCGCCATCCGCAGAGACCTCAACCCGGCTGATCCGGCCGCTGCCGGACCAGGCCAGACCGTTGATCTGGTAGACACCGGGTTCCATCAGATCCAGGCCCGGGGAGGGACTGGTGATCACGGACTTCACCGCCATTGGAAAGGTGAACAACTCCGCTCTGCCGCTTTCCGCCAGATCGGAGTACTTGGAAGTTTCGTCCTTGGTCATGGCGGGGGAATCCGTCACCTTCAGCGTGCGCAGCCACTTCACGCTCGCGTTGCCTTCCCAGCCCGGCAGGAAGAGGCGCATCGGATAGCCGTTCGAAGGTCGCAACCGCTCACCGTTCTGGTAGAGGGCAACGATTGCGTCCTGCATGACCTTCTGAAGCGGCACGCTGCGGCTCATCACCGCCGCGTCTGCACCTCCTGCGACCACCCACTTACCTTCAGGCTTCACACCCGCCTCGTCCAGAAGCACGTTAAGCGGCACACCACCCCACTCGCTGGCAGAGATGAGTCCGTGGATCGTGCCGCAGTCCAGTTCCACCGGCTTCGGAGCGACCATCGGGCTGCTGTTGCCCGAGCACTCGAGAAACTGAATCCGGGAGACCTGGGGATACCGGTCCAGCGTTTCCACATCGAACGACAACGGCCGATTCACCAGCCCATGAATCACCAGCCGGTGCTCCCCCGGGTCAATCTCCGGAATCCCGGAATGGTGTCGCTCGAAGTGCAATCGGCTGGGGGTGATGATGCCGTCCAGATGTTGCAACGGCGTTCTGGACACGCCGGCCCCGGTCGTGCCCGGCTGCGAGCCTACCGGCGCACGGACCACGTGATCCTCGAACGGCGATGGCGCGCCGCTCGGCCCCATGCCGATCCCCGGTGCGCGCATCCAGGGCGTGCGATCCGGACCGTCCGCGGCCGCAGAACCGGCCATCAGGAGACTTGTACCGGCAGCCAAACCGGATTTCAGAAACAGTCGCCGGTGCAGCAGGCCATTCCCCGCCACCGGCGTGAGATCATCTCTACTTGCGCTATCAGACATTGCACTCCTCCCTCACTGCGATGGTGCCCGGGCCAATGACCGCAGACAAGCCCGGATGACAACGAGCGCCGAAGCAGTGACACTGCATTCTTCCAAGCAAGGCGTCCACAAAGAGCGTTACCGATGAGAGTGTCTCTTCTGATCCTGGCCCTGATCGGCTTGCTGGGCGCCTGGGTATTCGTCGAGCGCCGGGTGATCGTGATGTATGCGTTCTCCGCGGCGGGGACGGGCGAACCGCCACCGCTGCTGCCGGCCCGGGAGGAAGGTCCGGATGTGCGCTGGCTGGACGACTATTTCACCGTCGAAAGCGTCGCCGTCGACACCTACGCCATCGGCGAACCGCGCTATGCCCAGCAGAACTACAACTACCTCATTATCGGCGAGGAGAAGTCCCTGCTTTTCGATGCCGGCCCCGGCATACGTGACATCCGCGGCATCGCCGAAAGCCTGACAGACAAGCCCATCGTCTTTCTCCCCTCCCACTTCCACTACGACCACGTGGGTAACGAGGTTACCTTCGAGGAGATCGCGGTGGTAGATCTGCCGCACATCCGCAGCCGGGTTGATGAGAGCGGTCTGCTCACTCTGCTGCCCATGGAACACCTGGTCATGGCCGAAGGCGTTGCTGCCCCCACCTGGGAGGTGGACCACTGGTGGCCGCCCGGCAGCGAAATCGATCTGGGTGGCAGGACCCTCATGCTCCTCTACACGCCCGGCCACACCACGGATTCCGTCTCACTGCTTGATGAAGCCAACCAGATTCTCTTCAGTGGCGACTATCTCTACCCCGGAGATCTATACGGATTCCTGACTAACTCCTCAATGGCCGACTATCAGGCCACGGCGCTGACGCTGCTGGGCAACCTGAACCCGGATGTTGTGCTGCTGGGGGCGCATCGAGTCGCTCCTCCCGGCGCACCCAGGCTCGGTTACCGGGACGTGGAGGACCTCGCTACTGGTCTACGGGGAATTCGCGAAGGTGAGATCGATGGCACGGGCAGCTACCCGCAAGCGTTTCCCATCAACGACCGGCTGACCATGCTGGCAGAGCCTCGCTGGCTGCAGCGCTGGTAGAAGGTGCACAGGGAAGAAACCGCTGCCGCACGACCGGCACCCGCTGGGGGCGTTTGCCTGGCCACTGCGCTGTGCGATCCACAGGCCGAGTTGCTCGCCAAGGCTCGGGCTCTCTGGCCCGCGCTGCAGGCGGCATTCGCTAGCCAGGCTATCCACGTCACCAGCGACACGCACCCGGACTGGTTCGATTTCCTGGCCGAGCACGATGTGCCAACCCGGCAGGCCGCTCCAGGCTGGGACCACATCGGACTGCACCGACGCCGTTCTCTGGAGATCGCTCTGGATCACTTCGATGCCGAGCGACTGATCTATCTGGATCCCGACCACGTGCTTCGCTGGCTGGAGCGACACCCCGGCGAGCTCAAAGAGGCGCTGGCAATGGTCGGCTCCTGGGACTGCCTGATCATCGGACGTTCTGCAGTGTCCTTTGCAGCTACCCCGGAACGCCTGCGTGATACCGAGAGCGTGGTGAACCGGATCTACGCACTCATGACTGGCCGCAGTTGGGACCTGATGATGGCCGCGCGAGGATTTTCCCGACTCGGCGCAGAACTCATCGTGCACCACTGCCACGAAGACACCCTCGGTAATGACGTGGCCTGGCCGCTACTCGTGGAGCAGGCCGACATGACGCTCGGCTACCTGGAAGCCGACGGTCTCACCTACGAGACCAACACCGTCTATGCCAATGACCTGAAAGATGCCGAAGACTCGAATCCGGAAGCCTGGATGCTCCGGGTCTATGCGGCGAATCAGCATATCGATGCCATGCGGCCCTTTCTCAACAGCAGACGAACCAAAGGAAGTAAGCAACCCGATGTTTGAATTGCCAAACCGACGCAGAATCTATCTCATGCGGCACGGGGAAGCCGCCTACGTTACCGACGACGGCACCGTAACAGACGATCCGCGCAACGTGCCGCTCACCGCGAACGGACGAATTCAGGCCAGAAAGCAAGCTGCCGTGCTGGCCAGCGTGCCATTCGACCGGGCCATCTGCTCGGGCCTGCCGCGAACGTTAGAAACGGCAATACTCGTCCTCGCCGGTCGCGAGACGCCGGCCCTGGAAGAAGTACCCGACCTCGAAGAGATCAATGGCGGCGGCAAGGACCAGCCGATCGCCGACCCTGCTGCCTGGCTGAAGCACGTGGCAAACCCCTGGGCTGGTGCCGACCATCCTGAGGCCACCTTCATGGGGGGTGAGCGATTCGTCGATTTCGCTGCCCGGGTAACCCCTGCTTTTGACGCCATTGTCGCCGACCAGCGCTGGAAGACCTTGCTGCTCGTACTGCACGGCGCCGTGAATCGGATGATATTCAATCACGTGCTGGGCTTAGGCTGGCAGGGACGGGTTTCGATCGAGCAGGACAACTGCTGTATCAACGTCATCGACGTGGATACGGATCAGCAGGGTGACGTATCACGGTTTCTGGTTCGCGTGGTGAACCTGACAAGCTACGATCTGAACAAGTCGGACGTTTTTCTCACCAGCATGGAGCACACGGCGTCTAGAATCGCCGAGCAGATGGCCGACTGAACCGTTTTGCGGCCGGGTCGCGACGCGCCTAGCCTCAGACCCCGTGGAACGCGTCATAATTCAACGAGTCAATCGAACAGGACACCAGATGGACGCCGAACTCATCAGACACGAGGGCTGGGCAGAACTCATGCTGAACCGGCCGGAACGAAAAAACGCAATTACCGGACCCATGGGCATTGCCATGGCCGAGTGCCTGGCAACGGTTAACGACGATGAGTCCGTTCAGGTGTTGATCTTGCGCGGCGCTGGCGGCGCTTTCTGTTCCGGGCTCGATCTCAAGGAGTTCAATGCCGACCCGGCCCCCGACTGGCTGCCGGACTTCCAGCACATCTGGCGCGGTGCGCACCGGGCACTGCTGGAGTGCCGGGTGCCAATCATCGGGGCCATGGAGCGCTATGCGATCAACGGCGGTGCAGCTCTGGCACTGGCCTGCGACCTGCTCATCGTCGGTCGTGAGTCATTTCTTCAGGTGGGGGAAGTTCAGATCGGCATGGCTGCGCCTTACAACATGGCCTGGCTGGCCCTTCGTCACCCTGAGTCCATCGCCGCGCGGCTTGCCATGGTCGGCAGGCGTCACAGCGGTGAAGCGCTGTTGTCGATGGGTGTCGCTTATGACTGTGTCGAAGATGCCGAAGTTCTGAATGCCGCCACCGAGCTTGCCCGGGCGATGAGTGAGTATCCGGCCGGTGGCAGTCGCAAGATCAAAGCCGGCGCCCGGGCGACGCTTAAGGAGTCGGCAGACGACTGGTTCGACAAGTTCACCGACGTGCACCCGGTTGGTGTGCCAACGCCTACCAGAATGAAATAGGAGCAGCTACGAATGCGAGATCTGAAGGGTAAGGTGGCCTGGATCACGGGCGCCGGAACCGGCATCGGCGAAGCAGGTGCACAAGCACTGGCTGCGGCGGGTATGCAGGTAGTGCTTTCGGGTCGCCGGGCCGGGCCGCTGGAAGCCGCGGCGGCGGAACTAGGTTCTGCCGCCACAGTCGAGCCATTGGACGTATCTGACAAAGACGCCGTGGCGGATGTGGCCGCGCGAATCCTGGATCGCCATGGCCGCGTGGACGTGCTCGTCAATAGCGCGGGCATCAACGTGAAGGAACGTAACTGGCACAACGTCGCGTTGGAAGATTGGGACCGGGTGATCCGGATCGATCTGGATGGCGCTTTCTACTGCTCAAAGGCCGTGCTGCCAGCGATGATCGAGCAAGGCGATGGCTTGATCATCAACATCTCATCCTGGGCCGGAAGATATGTGAGCGTGCTGACCGGGCCGGGTTATACGGCTGCCAAGCATGCAATGAATGCCATGAACGAAAGCCTCAACATGGAGCACGGCATCCATGGGATTCGTGCCTGTGCGATCTGCCCGGGTGAGGTGGCCACGCCCATCCTGGACAACCGGCCGGTTCCAGTGACAGATGAAGACAAGGCGAAGATGGTGCAAGCGGAAGACTGCGGCGAGCTCATCCGGTTCATCGCCGAGCTGCCGGCCCACGTCTGCCTCAACGAGCTGACCATCAGCCCCACCTGGAACCGGAGCTACATTGCTCAGGCGCGCAGCCTGGCGCCATGACGGTACCTGAGAACCGCTTGTCGCATTACTGGCCCTGCGGCTGCTGCGACTCCGATTCTCCTACAGGCTTATAGCCGAACTTCATCCCGCCGATGCTGGCCTCATACATGAGTCCACCTTTGGCGACAGTGAACACAGCCAGACCTTTCGAGTAATCACCGGAGGTCACCGCATCATGCCGACCGCCGGAGGCTCCGGCAGTTCCGCCACCGGCCGTCGATGCGCTGGCGGACGCACCTGCCGTGATGGCGACCGCCGTGGCTTGAGCACCGAATTCGAAATTGCCGGAGGAGAACTCATCAAACGCCCGCTTGTCTTCGAAAAAGATAATCATGCTGTAGGCCTGACCACCGAGCTGAAAACCGACGGTTACCTGGCCCATGGACGTGTCGCCCACATAGGCGCCGCCCACAAAAACCCTGCCTTTACCGCCAGCGCCACCAATGCCAATGCCCCCTTTGCCGATCGTCGGAAAGAGCGCGTACCCGTAAGCAGAACCAAAAAACTTGCCGCTGGCACCAGCGCCCTGAAAGACCTCACGAGCATCATCGTAGCCATCGGCCAGCACCGGGCCAGAAATCCCCAATATCAGGCACAGCGCCATCACGGTCCCCGCCACCATCCGATTGTGTAGTCTCATTCCAGGCTCCTGAGTAAACTGCGCGCTCATGTTACACACTCCCCCGCCATGATCGAAATCGAGTTGAACTGGATCACCCTGCTGGTGTTATCCGGCGCACTGGCGAGCGTGCATCTCTGGTCTCCCTGGTTCGACGATCGTTACACTCAGGGGACGTCTTTCTGGATGGGATTTATCGGTGGTGTCGCTGCGGGCTACGCCATTCTCTACCTCCTGCCGAAAATAGCCCGGATCACGGCCAAGGTCGTGGGCCCCGATCCGGTTACAGAGATGGCTTTTCTGGATCTCAGGATGTACTTCCTGATGCTCTCCGGCATGGTGGCCTATCTGGTGATGTTGCACCTGGACACCGGCCAGACGCGCTGGTCTGTACTCGCGCGGGCATTCGACTACGGCGTACATGGCGCCTACAGCCTTCTTCTGGGCTACGTATTCGTGGAGACAGCCTCAGACAAAGACGAGATCAACGCGCTGATCGGCACCGTTTTCGCTCTGCACCTGCTCGGCATGAATCACGTGTTGCGATCGATCCGAACCGCCGGATTCGATCGGATCGCTCGGTGGGCCTACTTCCTGCTGGTGCTTGCTGGCGCGGGCCTGGGACTCACTACGGAGCTACCCGATCTGTTTATCCACAGCATGACGGCGTTCCTCGCCGGAATCATTCTGGTCTTCGTGATCTCCGAAGAGATGCCACTGGAGTACCCGGGGCGCGTGCCCTGGTTTTTATTGGGAGCAGGGCTGTTTGTGGCCGTCGTCTGGATCGTCATTCAGTTCGATCCGCGCTCACCCTACTGACCTACTATCTCCGGAAGTTCAGCTCTACAGATTTACGCCGGTAGACCTGCCTGTCTCAGCGCATCAGCCTGAGGGCATGCTTCCGGTGGGGGTCGGGTTGAACATCGGCGTCGCCCAGGTCGGTCCCATTGCCAAGGGTGAGGCGAAGGACTTCACGGCGGTTGGTGATGTCGTCAACACGGCAGCACGCCTGCAAAGCAACGCGCGGGAGTTCGAGATCGTGCTTTCACAAGCAGTGCATTCAGCGGTTGAGAATCCAATACCTCGAGCAGAGCCGGCCACATTCGACGTCAAGGGAAAAGCCGAGTCTCTGAAGGCGTTCGTTATCCCCGTCGCCTAGCGATCTTGATCTACGGCAGCTCCTCCACTGCGGCGGCGAGCAGGGCCTCGATCTGGGTCACGATCTTCGCCTCGAACGCCGGATCGAACCCCTCGAGCCGCGGCGTGTGAATGTGGCCCATGGGAATCCGGTTCTCTCGGCCATGGATCCGTTCGTTGGCCAGCAGCGTGCGGTAGGCGATTTCGTTCGACAGGTACCCACCGCCGGAGCCACGCACCGCCGTCTCACCGTGCAGTGCCTCGAGGCCCCTCGCTTCGTGGTCCCCGCTCTCCAGCGTGGCGACCTTTCGGTTGTCACGGACAGCAAAATGACCCTTCACCGCCGTCATCGCCTCAGCGGGCAGGGTGAACTCGAGAAACTCCGGCCCGACCAGCTCACCACCTGGCGCGCCCGGGATCAGAGGACGATCTGGTGTTGCCCCGGTCAGGACGTTCAGGTTGTCCGGCACCGCGGATGACCGGCGTCGACCCGGAAAGCGCTCCAGATCGAAACCTTCCCGACCCATGCTGATGGTGACCAAGAGATCCACGCCGCTCTTCAGAAGCGGCTCGATGAACAGCTCCACACTGCCAAGATCGAAATCTGCAAACCGGACGGGAAAGACGGCGGCCTGTATGTGAGCCGGGCCGTTTTCGGTCTCAAGCGTTCTGCCATCGAGGGCAAGGGCGGCAAGGCCGGATGGGTTGCTCTGCTCAATCTGCCGATCGAGATGAAAGGGATCGAAACCGGTCACCAGCACCCGCCGCAGCCGGGCGGTCCCAGTACGCTCGGCGGGATACGTCACATCAGCCATGCCTCGACTGGCCCGCTCGAGACGCTCAAGAGCGCCCGGATCCGCTGCTGCTTTTCTGAGCCCGGCCTTGATCTTCAGTCGCGCCCAGTAAAGAGTCCGGTCGTCCCAGATCTCGCCCGTCTGAACACTTCCGACCGCCGCACGCCAGAGCCGCTGGCCGAGATCGGCAATCATCTCAGGATCTGTTGGGTCAATTGTCAGAGGCGTGGGGCCAACCCTGTCCATGAGCTTCTCGAGTGGGATGCCTGAGCCAGCCAGCCGATCCAGTCGGGCTTCCTCAACCGTCAGCTCGACGGCCGTCGCCTCACTGGCCCCTTCGTCGTCCGGCATCTGGCCTGCCTCCTCTGCAGCAACAACAGTCCCGCCTATGGCGAGCATCACCATGCACAGCCAGGCACCCCTGCGGGGCAGCAGCTGTGAGCAATCGATTGTTTGAGTCGCAGTAGCCGGCTCAGAGCGAGCCGGTCGAGTCGTTCGTCGAGCGACGATCAGTTCTTCAGCACCCGGAGCACGTCTTCCAGCTCGACGATCATCTGCTTGACCAGCAGCTTGAACTGGGTCTGATCCTGCTTGGCATCATCACCGGTCAGGCGCTGCCGGGCACCGCCAATGGTGAAGCCCTGATCGTAAAGCAGGGAACGGATCTGGCGGATGATGATCACATCCTGACGCTGATAGTAGCGGCGGTTGCCGCGGCGCTTCACCGGTTTGAGCTGAGGAAACTCCTGCTCCCAGTAACGCAGCACGTGCGGCTTCACCTCGCAGAGCTGGCTTACCTCACCGATGGTGAAGTACCGCTTCCCCGGGATCGGGGGCAGGTCATCACTCTGACTCGGGTCCAGCATAGGCCTCTACTCTTGCTTTCAGCTTCTGGCCGGGACGGAAGGTAACCACCCGTCTGGCCGTGATGGGGATCTCTTCCCCTGTCTTCGGGTTGCGTCCGGGACGCTCCCCTTTTTCGCGCAGATCGAAATTACCGAATCCGGACAATTTCACCTGTTCGTTTCGCTCCAGGCTACCGCGGACCTCGTCGAAAAAGAGTTCCACGATTTCCTTCGCTTCGCGCTTATTCAGGCCCAACTCGTCAAAAAGACGGTCAGCCATCTGCGCCTTCGTCAAAGCACCCAATTCAGTCTCCTTTCCCCGTGTCTCCCTCCAGGAGCCAATTGGCTGGAGGGTCCTCCCACGGTCGGGCTAACGCAGCCTGGCCCCCGCTTCTTTGGCGAGCGCTTCTATGGCGTTTTGCATGTGCTGCCCGATTTCTTCCTCGGTAAGAGTGGCGGAAGCCTTCTGCAAGGTCAACCCTACACCCAGACTTTTCTCTGTAGAATCAATACCTTTGCCTTGATACACATCAAACAGCCTCAAGTCTACAAGCACTTCTTCGAGACTTTTGGAAAGAATCTTTTCTATTTCCGCCGCCGGAACGCTCTCCGAGACGACAATGGCCAGATCCCGCCGGACGCTTGGGTATCTGGAGACTACGCCATGCCGGCGTCTGGCGTGGGATAGAACCGCATCTGCAAGGATTTCGAGCAGGAAGACCGCACCGGTGATGTCCAGATGCTGCTCGATTTCAGGATGCAATCGGCCGAGCCGACCCACTGGCTCGCCAGCGGCAAGAATCTGCGCCGACTGACCCGGATGCAGCACCGGATCCGCCAACCGCTCGAAGGTCACGTCCTGTCGGCCGGTCCAACTGATCAGGCGCTCCACGTCACCCTTGAGGTCGAAGAAGTCCACGCCGTCATCGGTCAGATTCCAGCTTTCGGGATGACGCCGGCCCCAGAGCGCAGCGCCGATCATCCAGGGTTGCTCAACCTCGCCGCCTTCCACCGGCAGAAAGCACTGGCCCACCTCGAAGAGCCGCACCCGATCCTGCTGCCGGGCAATGTTGGCTCGCAGAGCGTGTAACAATCCGGGCAACATGTTGGTGCGCATCACTGACATGTCCTGAGACATGGGGTTCTCGAGAACCTGCGGTGCTGTACCCGGCGCAAGCAGGTCCTGCACTTTCGGATCGATGAAGCTGTAGGTGATCACCTCCTGATAGCCGAGATCCACGAGCTGACGCTTGAGCGCGGGAAACCCGCGCCGCTCGATGGGCACTTCGCTCAGGGCCAGATCCGTCACCGGGCGCCGACTGGGGACGTTGTTGTAGCCGTAGATGCGGCAGATCTCTTCGACCAGATCAGCCTCAATGGCAATGTCAAAGCGATGACTGGGTGAGCGGATCGTCCACTGCACGCCGGTCTCGGCATGCTCATCCCTCGAGATCAGCTCGAAGCCGAGCCTCTGAAACGCCTCATCAACTGCCGCCGGCGCCACATCCACGCCCATCAGCTCGTTCAGCCGCCTCTCGCGCAGGACGACCTCCGCCGCCTTGGGCAGATGCCCTTCGCTCACAGCTTCCTCTACCGGACCCGGCTCACCGCCAACGATCTCGAGCAGAAGCTCGGTGGCGCGATCCACTGCAAGGTGCTGGAGCTCGTAATCCACGCCACGCTCGTAGCGGTGTGAGGCATCTGTTGCCAGGCCAAACAGGCGTGCGGTGCCGGCTACTGAGAGCGGATGAAAGAACGCACACTCGAGGAAGACATCCCTGGTATCCGTCTGCACACCACTTCGCTCACCGCCCATCACCCCGGCAATGGCCACCGGACCGCTTGCGTCGGTGATCAGCAGCGTGTCGTCAGCAAAGGTGACTTCCCTGCCATCGAGCAACGTCAGGGTTTCCCCCGCCTTCGACTTCCGCACCACAATCGGCTCGGCCAGCTGCGCCAGATCAAAGGCATGCATGGGCTGACCGAGCTCCATCATCACCAGATTGGTGACGTCGACGATGGGATCGATGCTCCTCAAGCCCGTTCGTCTGAGTCGCTCTTTCAACCAGTGGGGCGTCGGACGAGAGATATCCACGTCACGAATCACCCGGCCCAGGTAGCGCGGGCAACCTTCCGGATCGGCAAGCTGCACCTCGAAAGTGTCTTCGATCGTAGGTGCCGTGGCAGGAACGGCCCGCTCTGTGACCGGCGCGTTGTTCAGCACCCCAACCTCGCGGGCCAGGCCACGCACGCTCAGACAGTCACCACGATTCGGGGTCAGGTCCAGGTCGATGGTTCTGTCGTCCAGGTCCAGCGCCTCGCGCAGATCGTCGCCGGCAGCGAGCGACGGGTCCAGTTCCAGAATGCCGTCGTGATCCTCACCCAGACCCAGCTCGGCGGCACTGCAGAGCATGCCGTGGGACTCCACATCTCGAAGCTTTGCCTTCCTGATCTTGAAGTTCTCGGGCAATAGGGCGCCCACTCGCGCGAATGCGGTCACCAGCCCGGCGCGCACATTCGGCGCGCCACAGACAACCTGGTGCACGGAATCACCATCGTCCACCTGGCAGACGGACAACTTGTCTGCGTTCGGGTGCGAGTCCACCTCGCGAACGTGTCCAACCACAACGCCCTGAAACTCGCCAGCCACAGGCTCTATGCCATCCACCTCGAGTCCGGCCATGGTCAGCTGCTCGAGCAGATCGTCGGCGGCAATGTCTGGCTGAACCCATTCGCTCAGCCACTTCTCGTTGAATTTCATCTTCTCTCTCTAGTTGAACTGCTTCAAGAAACGGACGTCGTTCTCGAAGAACACCCGCAGATCGTCCACCTCGTAGAGCAGCATGGCCAGACGGTCACCTCCCATGCCGAAGGCGAAGCCTGAGTACTCCTCGCTATCGATGCCGGACATTTCCAGCACGTTCGGATGCACCAGGCCGCAACCCAGCACCTCGATCCAGCCGGTATTGGAGCAGACCCGGCAACCCTTACCCATGCAATGCACGCACTGCACGTCTGCCTCCGCAGAAGGCTCCGTGAACGGGAAGTAACTCGGCCGGAAGCGTACGGCCAGATCCGCCTCGAAGAAGCGCTGCAGGAACTCGACCACTGTGCCCTTCAGATCGGCGAAGCTGATGCCGCGGTCGATCACCAGCCCCTCCACCTGGTTGAACATGGGGCTGTGGGTGATATCCGAGTCACGCCGATAGACGCGTCCCGGGCAGATGATGCGGATCGGCGGCTCCTGGGCTTCCATGGTGTGCACCTGGCTCGGCGAGGTGTGTGTGCGCAGCAGCGTGCCATCGCCGAAATAGAAGGTGTCATGCATGGCACGGGCCGGATGATGGGCCGGAATGTTGAGCGCTTCGAAATTGTAGTAGTCGTTTTCTATCTCACGACCGTCCACCACCCCGTAACCGGCGCCGGCAAAGATCTCCTCGATCCGCTGCATGGCCTGGGTAACCGGGTGCAGACCACCCAGGGGAACCTGGCGACCGGGCAGCGTCACGTCCACGGTTTCCTTAGCCAGCGCCTCGGCCAGCTGCTCTGAACCGAGTGCCGCCTTGCGCTCACTGATCAGCTTCTGCACTGCTTCTTTGGCCACATTGATGGCTGCACCGGCCTTTGGTCGCTCCTCCTGATCGAGTGCACCCAGGCCTTTGAGCAGCGCGGTCAGCTCGCCTTTCTTGCCAAGAAAGCGAACGCGAACCTCGTCCAGTGCCTGCTCATCAGTAGCGTCCCGGATCGCGGTTTTGGCTTCGCTCAATATGCTGTCGATGTCCATTTGCTCACTCTCAAAACTCAAAAAAAAAGGAAGAACCTGCGCCCTTCCTTTTTCACGGCAACGCCTTCCGGAAGGGTTCCTGTCAGGGCCCCCAGAAGGCGGAGTCTTTTAGGATCTACCCCTCAAGCCGTTGGCTGTCGGGGCATGACCGCGTTCTGCGCGGTGTCTTAAGCGGCCTCGGCAGGAGCCGCGTCGGACTCCAGTGCTGCCTTGGCCTGCTCGGCAAGTACCGCGAATGCTTCTTTCTCGTGAACTGCGAGATCAGCCAGTACTTTCCGATCCACGTCGATCGCCGCCTTCTTGAGGCCGGCGATAAATCGGGAATAGGAGAGACCGTGCTCACGGGCAGCGGCGTTGATACGCACAACCCACAGCTGACGGAACTGACGTTTCTTCTGGCGACGATCACGGTAAGCATACTGGCCGGCCTTGATGACGGCCTGCTTCGCAACTTTGAACTGCCGGCTGCGGGCACCGTAATAGCCTTTCGCCTGCTTCAGTACCTTCTTGCGTCGTGCTCGGGACACCACACTACGTTTTGCTCGTGACATGCGGTTCTCCTATCGCGCCTTGTTCGGCAGCAGCTTGTCGATCATGCGGGTATCGGCGGCGGACACGTCTTCAAGTCCGCGCAGCTGACGCTTCCGCTTCGATGCTTTCTTGGTGAGGATGTGGTTACGGTTCGACTGGCGATGTTTGTAACCTTTGGCGGTGCGGCGGAAACGTTTGGCCGCGCCACGGTCTGTCTTGAGTTTCGGCATTTCGAACTCCGATTTTCTACCTGGTCTCAACCGGTTCTTAGGGAACGGCGATGCAGGTCTGGTTTAGGTTGTTGCGTCCGGTGTTACCGGCTTCTCGTTTTTCTTTCGCCAGAGGTGATCTAGCGTTTCTTTTTCGAGGGCGCCATGACCATCACGACCTGGCGACCTTCGAATTTCGGCTGGGTTTCCACCACAGCCAGATCTTCGAGATCTGCTTCTATCCGGCTCATCAGCTTCATGCCGATCTCCGGGTGGACCATCTCACGTCCACGGAATCGGAGGGAGACCTTCGCCTTGTCACCATCCTCCAGGAAACGCCGCAGATTCCGCAGCTTGACCTGATAGTCGCCCTCTTCCGTGCCAGGCCGGAACTTGATCTCCTTCACCTGGATCTGCTTCTGCTTTTTACGCTGTGCGGCCTTGGTCTTCTTCTGCTCGAACAGATGCTTGCCGTAGTCCATTACTTTGACCACCGGCGGCTCCGCATCCGGAGCGATCAGTACCAGGTCCAGCCCTGCGCGTGCGGCAGCACCGAGCGCTTCATCCCTGGAAACGACACCCACCTGCTCTCCATCCGCACCAATCAGCCGGACGTTAGTGGCCATGATCTCTTCGTTGGTCAGAGACCGGTCGGCTCGTCTCGCGACACCTCTTTTAATAGGCGTTCTCTCCTTAAATGACTCTGAATTTCTTTAAGTATCTGTTTTTACACAAACGCTAACGCGAAAACGGCCGCGGCGACCTATTCCTTTTCAGGAGCTCGCCCGACCAAACGCATATGTAAACCAACTCCCGCCGATGGGCTTGCGAGCCAACACCGACGGAGCGCGGCATTCTACTGCCACAATGACCCGCATACAAGCCCATCAGAATCTGAATCAGGTGCTAAGCCATTGTCATAGAAGGGCTATTTCTCGATCGGCAAGCCTCTGGCGGAGAGCCGACGGGCTCGGCTCAATCGGGAAGACCCAGCACTCGCTTGGCGATGATGTTGAGCTGCACCTCGGAAGTTCCCCCCTCAATGGAGTTCGCCTTCGAGCGCAGCCAACCCCGGGTCGTGTCGAGCTCGTTCGGCGCGAAAGGGTTGTCCTCCGAGACGGTGCCCAGACCCTTCGTGCCCATCATGTCCAGCATCAGCTCATAGCGTCGTTTGTTCTGCTCTGTGCCGTAGTACTTGAACATGGAGGACTCTGCACCCGGCGCTTTACCGCTGGCTGTCTCTTCCACGGAACGTCGTATGGCGTATCCATAAGCCCGATCGTTCATGCGGTGGCGCAGCACGTTCTCCCTGAGGGCAGAATCCGCAATCCTGCCGTCTTCCATGCCAGCGTAGTCGGCAGCCAGCTCCTCGAGCGTCGCCTGCTTCTGGCTGCCCCCGCCGATGCCACCGATCATGGTACGTTCGTACTGCAGTAGCCGCTTGGCCACGGTCCAACCCTTGCCCGGTTCACCGACCACCTGGCTTTTGGATGCCCGGGCGTCGTCAAAGAAGGTTTCACAGAACGGCGATAGGCCGCTGATCAGCAGAATGGACTTCACCGTCACCCCCGGCTGATCCATGTCGAACAGGATGAAGGTGATGCCGTCATGCTTTGGCGCATCCGGATCCGTGCGGACCAGACAGAAGATCCAGTCCGCATGGTCTGCGCCCGAGGTCCAGATCTTCTGGCCATTGATCACGTACTCGTCGCCATCCTCCACGGCAGACGTACGCAGGCTGGCCAGATCAGACCCTGCGCCCGGTTCGCTGTAACCCTGGCACCACCAGATCTCGCCCCGGGCAATCTTCGGCAGATGCTGCTGCTTCTGCTCTTCGGTACCAAACTCGAGCAGGGCCGGACCAATCATGCTGATACCCATGCCCACGTGTGCCGGTCGGGCGTTGATTCGACGAAGCTCCTCGGCCAGCACCAGGTTCTCTTCCTTGGAAAGACCGGCGCCACCATACTCCTTCGGCCACATGGGCACCGTGAAACCCCGCTCCGCCATGCGATCCATCCAGACCTTGGTATCCGGGTTCTTGAAAACCGCCCTGCGGCCACCGCCGGGAGATTCATCCGCCGGCATGGGTGTTCGCATGCTTGCCGGACAGTTCTCTTCGAGCCAGTCCCGGACTTCGTCTCTGAATGCGCTCAGATCGCTCACGACATACTCCTGAATGTGCCAAGCCGGCCATTTTAGCTCAGCAACCCATCTTGTGCTGCCCGCGGGTTACCCCTATCTTCCTTGCCAAGGGGAGTAACTATGTCTGAGAACCAGGCTACGGGATCGTCTGCGTCCGCTGCGACTGAAGGAGAGCAGGGCGCGTCCGCCGACAGTCAGCGCACACTCACGTCCTGGCAGCTGGCCTCCTACGGCGCGCCGGCCATGCCGCTGTCCATGGTGGCACTGCCCATGGCCGTGTACCTGCCAGCCGTTTATGCCGATGCGGAAGGCTTCGGTCTGGGCCTTGCCTTCGTCGGGCTGGTGATGATGCTTTCGCGGATCTTCGACGGCATCACCGATCCGCTGATCGGCTTCATATCCGATCGAATACGCACGCCATGGGGCCGGAGAAAACCTTTCGTGGTGATCGGCACGCCGATCTACATCGCCGGCATCTGCCTGCTGTTCATTCCACCTATCGAGTTCGGCGAGGTCACGTTCCTCGGACTGACCTTCAACAGCGGTTACCCTTGGATGCTGATGGCGCTGATCATCACGTACGTGGGCGCAACGGTGAAGGATGTGCCCTATTCGGCCTGGGGCGGCGAGCTCACCACCAACTACAACGAGCGAACGCTGGTCACCAGCTGGCGGGAAGGCTTCTCGGTGACCGGTTCTCTGATCGGCGCTTTTACACCCACGATCATCCTGTTTTTCGGTTACGACAAGCCGGTGGACGCCGTCTATTTCCTATCGCTGGCCATCGCTTTCGTCATGCCGGTCCTGGTTGCGAACTGCGTGATATCGACCCCGGAGCACAAGGTGGTGGAAAGGCGGGCAGAGCGACTGCCGCTGAAGGAGAGCTTCCGCTATGTCTGGCAGAACGAGTCCTACCGGCGGTTGATCATCATCTTCCTGTTCTCGAACATCGGCTCGGCAATGACGAACACGTTGTCGTTCTTCTTCGTCAAGCACGTGTTGCTGGCCGGTGATCTCTACGGCCTTTACCTCGCGCCCTACTTCGTCTCCCAGGTAATCGCCATTCCGCTCTGGTTCAAGCTTTCGCGGAAGATCGGCAAGCACCGGGCCACCATGGTCGCCATCGGCTGGTACTCGCTCTGGTCCTGCTTCATTCCGTTGATTGCCATCGCGCCGATGGTCTGGTTCGATGCGTTCGAGATTCCGCGGCTGCTCACCTTCCTGCCAGCAGAAACCTACGCCAGCGTGGTTGCGTACTTCGAAGGCATTCCCACCGGCAAGTTCCTTTTCTTCATCCTTATCATGTGCCTGAAAGGCAGCTCCATCGGCGCGCTCTCCGCCCTGCCTTACGCCATGGCAGCAGACGTGGTGGATGTGGACGAAGCCCAGACCGGCAAGCGTCAGGGCGGCGCTTACTTCTCCATCTGGCTCATGGTGCGGAAACTCGCCTACGCGCTCGGGCTGCTGGTCGGAACGAACATGGTGGTGATCTTCGGCTTCGACTCGCTGGCGGATCCCCTCAACACCACCAACACGGCCTTCGCACTGCTCATGCTGGCCTGTTGTTACTCGGTGGTACCGGCAATCTTCAAGTTCGTGGCCATGCCGCTATTGTGGAACTACTCCCTCACCGAAGAGAAGGTGAAGGAGATCCAGTCCAGCATGTCATCGGGACCCGGCCCCGACGCAGCGTCTCAACCTTCGCCGCCAACGGGCTGACGATCAGGCAATATCTTTATCCGGCAGTTCATGCCAGCCCGGCGATTTTCTTCACCGCTACGCAGAAAGCGGCCACTGCCTCGGTCAGATCCCGGCGCCGCTCCTCACCCGCGCTCTCGGAAAAGCAGAATGAGATCCTCAGCTGATCGTAGCCCGCGGCCGGGTTCCGCACCCGGGCATCCGGCGGGTAGAAGTCATACATAGGGATCACCACCAAGCCGTACTCCGCCACCATCTGCTCTATGAACTCGTCATCCGTGCGCACCTCACTGTCGAGGAACGTGAATACGGAGAAAAAACCGGCATCCGGCACGGTCCAATGAAAGTGATCCTTATGCGCACCGAGCTCCGATTCGAATCCATCCAGCAGGATCTGCCGGTTTTCCCGGTAAACGCCGAGCTTGCCCTCGGCGACCGGCCACAATGAGGTGCGCTCGGTGAAATCCGCTTCGTGCAGCAACGCCTCGAAGCCGCGGATAGCGGCAGGATTCGGGAACAGTATGTCCGCGCTTGCCTGCACCAGCGCCAACTCCGCCAGCGTCGCAGTGGCGCCATCAGCAATGCTGAGCTCCGCCTCGGAATAGAGATAGGCAACACGCGGTCCCGGAAAACCGATCTTCGAACCGGTGAACAGATGCACGGTCTGGGCTGGATCCAGGGCAAAAAACGGGCTCACCCGCTCGGCTTCCTCAGCAAAGTTGATGTAGAGATAGGGTGCATCTTCTACGATCAGTATCCCTTCGCGCCGGGCGATCTCGAGAATCTCGAGCCGCCGCGCCTCGGAAAAGGAGAAGCCTGCAGGGTTATGGCCGTCCGGCACGGTGTAGTAGAACGGGACCAGGTTACCGGCGGCACGGGCTGCATGAATCTGGCCTTCGAACGCTGATGGCAGCGGACCCTCGTCATCCATCTCCACGCTGAAGATACTCGCATGCTGACAGAGCGTCGCACGGGCCATGAAGCCCGCGTAGGTGGGTGCGTCCGTGATGTAGGCAATGGGGCTGCCGGCATGCTCGAACAGTGAGCAGATCAGACTGATGCCACCTGTTGCACCCACCGTCGGCACCAGACAGTCCGGCCGCATGGTCACACCCCAGTCGTTGCCGTAAATACGCGCAAAGGTCTCTCGGGTGCTCAACGGGCCGAGGGTATCACCGTAGGAGAAAGATTCCCTGAGATGCTCGGGTAAGGCATCAGGGTCGTTCTGCCCTTCCTGTTCGGTGAGATGAGCGAGATAGGCTGCTTCATGAGCAATGAAGCCACGCGGATCGGTCACTTCCGGGTGCGGATAACCTGCACCCAGATGATGGATCTTGAGCCCTTTGTCCTGAGCGACCTTGCGCAGTCTGGGCAGGGACGCTGACATCTTCCGGGTCACCGATACGGGTTGCCGGACAACGCCCGGCGCGTTCAGGTTAGTCACTGCTGATTCTCTTCTCTGGCACCGCGTCTCTGGCTTTGCCTCTCTGGCAACGCGGCACCTGTCACTCCCGCTTCTTGTGGGAATTTTCCTGGTGCTGCTTGACCATCTTGGCGAACTGCCGCGATCGCGCATGGCGCTCGGCCACCGTTTCCGTGTTGTACATCTCTTCGCGGCGGAGCTTACGATAACTGTCGAGCCGCCGCTCATCCAGCACCCCGGACTCGATCGCTGTCCGAACCGCACAGCCGGGTTCTGTTTCGTGAGCACAATCGTTGAACCGGCATTGCTCCGCCAGCGACTCCACATCCGAAAAAGCGGACTGGATCCCGGACTCCGCTTCCGTGATGCCGAGCTCTCGCATGCCGGGGCTGTCTAGCAGCAGCCCACCCCCTTCCAGCAGGTGCAGCGAACGATGCGTGGTGGTGTGACGGCCCTTGCCATCGTCCTCCCGGATACTGCCCGTCGCCTGCACCTCCGCCCCGGCCAGGCTGTTGATCAGCG
This sequence comes from Candidatus Azotimanducaceae bacterium, assembly GCA_965215995.1. Classification (GTDB taxonomy): domain Bacteria; phylum Pseudomonadota; class Gammaproteobacteria; order Pseudomonadales; family Azotimanducaceae; genus SZUA-309. The sequence goes on from OZ244128.1 coordinate 448,161, forward strand.
TTGACTTGCCGACGCCCGATGAGCCGAGCAACGTGATGGTCTGGCCCGGAACGCACCAGGCGCGAAGCGGTTCCAGATCCTCATCGGCCAGCGCGTTCACCACCTCGATGACGAGCTCCCGGCTGAGGCTCATGGCCCTATCCCGGTAGCTGTCCGCGTCGTCGGTCAGATCAGCCTTGGTCAGCACGACGACGGGTTGCACGCCGGCATCCATGGCCAGTGTGAGATACCGCTCCATTCTGGCCAAATTGAATTCTTCGTTACAGGAGCTGACCAGAAACATCACATCCACATTGGCAGCGATAAGCTGTACGTCGCCAGGCTTGTTGACGCTCATCCGTTTCAAAAGACTCTTGCGCTCGAGCAGGCGCTCAATAGCACCACTCTCGGGATTGAACAGCACCCAGTCACCCACGGTGGGCCGGTCTTCCGGCGAGCCCTGAAACCACCTACCCCCGAGTGGCACGTCCAGTTCCCGGCCACCCGCCTCCCCCTCGAAGCGCAGACGCAGGCCGGTCCGCTGCACCTCGAAGACCCGAGCCGGCAGTAGGGTTTCCATCTCTTCCAAGGTGACCTGCTGCTGGAACGCGGGCGTCCAGCCGAGATCGGTCAGGGAGACCGCATCACTCATGGGCGACTACTCATGCAGCAGGAGCGGCAGATAGGCGTCCAACTCTTCCCGCCGCGACTCCCAGTCCGGCATGTGTCTGCGCATGAGCGCATAGAATCGGTGGCTGTGGTCGTGGTGGACCAGGTGGCAGAGCTCGTGCAGCACCACGTAATCGATCAGCCGTTCCGGCACCTTGACGAGGTGCGTATTCAGAACGATCCTGCCGGATGCAGAGCAGCTGCCCCACTGACTGCGCATGAAGCGCACCCGCCACTCCCCGCACCAGGTCGCGAGCCAGGGCAGATCCCTCAATCTGTGCAGGCTTTCGGAAAAGAGCCGCTCTGCCTCTTTCTTGTACCAGCGGTCGATGGCTTTCTTGACCAGCCGCGCATTCGTATCCGGCAGCCGCACGACGATGCTGCCAACAATGCCGCGCACGTCCTGAAAGAGACGTTGCTGTGATTCCCGCTCCTTACGGGTAACCCGGCGCGGACCCACCTGCACGTTGAGCTCGTAGGCCTCGCCGAGATACTGGAGCAGCTCGCCATCACCGTATCTGGGCGGGCTGACGCAGCGGGCGTCTTCCTGCACCGAAGCCAGCCGGTGCCGGAGCCAGCGCCCGTGCTCCGCCACCACGCAGGCCAGATCATCAAAGGTGACCTCCATGGGTGCCTCGAGAATCACCAGACCGGCCGGATCGAAAGCAAGCCCGATCCGTGTCTTGCGCCGGCTGCTGCGACGGACCTCCACCTCGATGGAGTCGATGGTCAACCGTTCGCTCAGAATTCCCAAGAGGTGGTCATCCTGGGTAAGCAGAACGCGGAATCAAGCTGCCGGACCAGCTCATCTGGTGCCGCGAAATCGGGCGCGACGAGCTGTTCCGTGGCGCTGGCTATTCCGAAAAACAAACGACTGAACGTATTTATGCTGGCGGTCAGCGTGGGCAGGCCGGTTCGGGATCCCGCCTGGGCAGCCGATCGTTCGCCGATCCGGACCACGTACTCGCCGCCAGCACCCTGCCAGCCATCCTCACCGAGGAACGCCTTGACCGGATCGGTCAGCAGCAGATTGAATTCGAACGCCGACCCAGGCCAGCTGAACCGATCCAGACAGGCGCTCACATCGAGCAATCGAACCTGCCACCAGGCGGCACTTCGATGAACGTTCTCGAAGGTAGATCTGTAGGTGTTGCGCCGATTGCGGAACGGTTGCTGCAGGAGGGTCTGCAGCTGCACGTGCGCCGGTTCCTGCATAACAAAGCTCGACACCTGATCGCCAAGCGAGCGGATCAGCGCCAATAGCTCCATGAGCTCATCCAGGCTGCGGTAAGCCATGAAGGTGATCTCATAGGGACCGTGCTCGTCCTTGGCCTCGGCCCAGAAAAAATGGCTGAGCTTCTTACCGTCGAAGTAGCCGAGACCGAAGCCGTTGTCGTGCCAGCCGAGCTCACCTTTCATGAGTACCGGCGGATCGAGCACCACGGCCCCGTGATGCTTCATGCGCCCGACCATGGCGCTGTGCACATCGGCCCAGTCGTCCTTCGTCAGCCGGGCAGGCACTCGAAACGGTGCGTCCACCTGCAAGGTAGTGGGATCAAAACGGATCGTGTGCTCGTAGGCGCCGGTACCGAAGCCGACCTGATCGTAAAATCCCTGATCGAACATTCCGAGAGCCGCCACTTCCGCGCCTTCCTCGGCAGCAGTAGCCAGCTGCTGTGCGGTCATCACCCGGGCAAAGCCCTGCTTGCGGGCGATGCGGCTGGTGGTGACCGCCGTCACCGCGCACAGCTTCAACGGTTGGGTGAGGTGATGAATCGAGCCCGGAACCGTATGCACCTGACATTCCGGGGTGCCGTTCAGGCAGCCGACGATGCACCGCCCGGTGCCTAAGAAATCCTTGACGAATCCTGCCTGGGATTCGTTCTCAACCCAGCCGCATTCATACCAGATGCGCTCGACCGCCCGAATATCCTCCTTGGGATCGAAAGGCCGGATATCCATCAGGTATGCCTGCTCATCATCAGAAAACCAGCCGCGCCAGGCTTTCGGCGACCACGCAGGGCTTCTCGGAACCCTGCACCTCCACGACCACCTCATTCATGGTTTCGATCATCGAGCCTTTGATCTCCACACGCTTCAGCGTGCTGGTGGTGCGGATCTTCGCGCCCACAGGTACAGGCGATGGAAAGCGGATCTTGTCGAAACCGTAGTTGATGGTCAGCTTCTGTCCCGGCAGTTGCGGCAGGCTCTCCGCTGCGTCCGGCTTCGGCAGGAAGCTCATGATCGACAGCGTCAGCTGGCCATGTGCGATAGGCGCACCGAACGGACCTGCCTTGGCCCGCTCCGGGTCGATATGAATCCACTGGTGATCCATGGTCACGTCGGCAAAGTCGTTCACCCGATCCTGAGTGATCTCGAACCACTCAGACGGCGTATTGCTTTCGCCGATTCGGGCGGTGAGCGTCTCGTAGGCGTTTTCGATGTCAGACATGATCAGGTTCCCCGGAAGATTGAAGCGACATTATGCACATCGTGTCTGGCTGTGCAGCACTAGTAAACGACGCAGCGTGTGAGGCGAAATACGATTTCATGCACTCCCGCTCGGGCGCTCCGCGCTTCCCTCAGTTACCTTTGTTGCCTCGCTCTCACGTTTATAAAATCGTATTTCGCCTCACACGCTGCTGCACTTTCAGGTGCTCACGCTAATCACGTTCGACGCTAATCCCGCGGCACGGCCGGCCGGTATATCGGGAACTGGTCGAGCCCATGCACCCAGCGCAGGAGCTCTGCGTGACTCTCCTGCTCGGCGAGCATCTCCAGCTGCATACGGGTGACCCGCATGAGGTCGAACTCCTCGGCGTCATTTCGAGCCATGGCTTCCAATGGCGAGATCCAGATGCTGTCCACCGTCTCTTTGTCGTCGTGCACGCCCGTCTGTCCCGGTGGCGCTTCGGCGAGGAAGAACCGGGTATCGAATCTGCGTGGACGCCCGAGTGGGGTCACGAAACGGTTGACGAAGTGAATGTGGTCCACGGCCAGCTTCAGATCTTCCCGCTCGCAGATCTGAAGGAGGCTGAGCGTGCCGTCGTGCAGAGGACCACGGTAGGCATGGAAGCGTTCCCGATTCTCCGCATCGTAGGAAAGCAGCTCTCCCCCTGCCGTGTAGGCGAGCAGCAAGCCCGCCTCCTCGAAGCTCTCACGGATCCCTGCCACCCAGTAGCCACGCCACTCCGCACCCAAGGCAACCTGCTGCGGCGCCTGGAAGTCGGAAGGTCCCTGGCGATGAACATCGTACTTATGCAGATGGTCATCCGCATCGACCTTGCCACCGGGAAAGACGTACATGCCACCGGCGAAAGCCGAACCTCGCGATCGGCGCAGCATGAAGACCTCGAATCCTCCACGGGCATCCGGTGCTTCACGGGCGATGATGACCGTTGCGGCCGGGCGGATGGGTTGAACCGGTGTCTCGGGGGTTCGGGCTGGTGTCATTCAGATTCCATATTCGTCATAGAAGGCCGCAACCGGCGCTTCGGCGATCATGGCCGGCAGAGGAAAACATTTCCATACCGCATCTGGATCCAGGTTTTCGATGTTGGCAAGGAAGGAATCCGCAAGCGGTTGACGGATCTGACCACGGTGATCGAGAAACTGGCCCCAGGACGATCCGCCGGTGAGCTTGAGCCCCGGGCCCTCGCGCACACGACGGGAGGCAACGTAAACCTCCGGGAACAGTCGTCGATAGGCGTGCAGGTGATAAAGCCAGGACGTTCCCCGGATGGAGACAACCGTCGGGTGCTCTGCCTTCAGCCGGAAAAACAACCGAGCGAGCTCGGCTTGTCTCTGCTTCGCACGGTCCTTACGCAGAGGACCGCCGCTGGCATCCACATCAACCGGCGAGAAATGGATACGCACCATGCCGTCGGGGTTCGGGGGCTCCAACGAGAAGCAGCCTTCGTTCAGAGGATGATCGATCTGTGCAAAGGGGACGAACCGCTCTACCGCCAGCGCAACCGTCTTTGCGGCCATCTGATCAATAGTGTTGCAGCTCTCGAGCGCCAGCAGGTAGGCATGCCAGCGGGGACTCAACGGTTTCTTCCGTGCACTGCCCAGCCCACAGCGGCGATGGATGTTGGTCTGCAAAGTGACCGCTTCCGAAAACGGGCAGCCAGTGGCCTCTGCCCACGCCTGCGCAAACTGCAGCTGCAGCGCGAACCAAGGTTCCAGCCGCTGGGCAGCCTCCTTATCGAGACGCTCCATCACCCCCGCCCCCTTGCACTGCCCGCCAGGGTCAGCAGCAGGGAAATCAGAACCGCACCAGCAGCGACCACGAGCAGCGCGCTCGACCAGTCGAGGCGCACGGCCAATGCACCGACCAGCAGAAAAAGCGCCGTCGCCCACACCTCGAGACCAGCACCAGCCACCGAAGTAATCGTCGCCCGGGCACTCACATCGATCTCATTCTGCAATCCGGTTTCCAGTAGCACCTGCACGGCACCCATGGCGACGAAGTAGAGGCTGAAGGTGATAACAAGCCAGGCAACACCCAACAGAGTAGTGAGGACCAGCCCGGCACCCAGCAGAACGTGACTGCCGGTGCTGATCCAGCCGGCCCTGGTCAGCGGCACGTTGCCCAGCCTGTGCGCCAGCGCGCTGCCGAACGCCTGGCAACCCACCACCACGCCGTATATCAGCCCGATGGTGCCGAGCGACAGAGCCAGCTCTTCTTTCAGGAGCGGGCCGACATACTCATCGAGCACCCCTGAAAGTCCGGCGAATACGATGAACATCAACGCAATCAGCCGCAGCCGGGGCTGTCGTCGCAGGCTTGTCAGCGCTTCACGAAACGGCTGCTCAGGTTCGTCTTCATCAGTGGGCCGGGCGTGGCTTCGAGCTGGCTCGCGAATGAAGCAGACCACGAGCAGACCTGAAAGAAACGGCGCTGTCGCCGAGAGCAGCAGGACCGCCTCAAAACCGTTTTCTGCCAGATACCCCCCGATCGCCATCGCCACCAACACGGCAACGCTGGAGGCCGCCCTGCCTCGCCCATAGATACGCGCGAAGGCAGCAGTACGATCCTGCTCAGCCAGCACATCGTAGAGCAGCGACTGCTGGGTGCCGCTATGAATGGCGCTGCCGAGACTCCAGAGCACAAAGCCGAGGGCGAAGCCGCTGAAAGTCGGCCACAGCCACCAGGTGAGAAATCCCGCGGCACCAGCCAGCGAACCAGCGAAGATGTAAAGGCGTCGGTCGATCTTGTCCGCCACTACGCCGGAGGGGATTTCAAAGGTAAACGCCGCCACGGCCCAGATCACGAACAGCACGGAGAGCTCAAATTCGTTCACGCCTTCCGCGAGCATCATGATCGCATAGACGGGGTAGATGAGGATCAGATCGTCTATGAACGACTGAGCCAGCCAGACCGGCTCGATATGCCGGTTCTTCACGAGCTGGTCGATGAAACGGTCGGCGTACCGGGGTAGCGCTTCTCGCCTGCCCGGATCGGCACTGTCAGCTGGTTCTCCGGTGGCGGGATGGGACAGGCGTAGGTTGGATCGTAGGCGCAGAGCGGATTCATGGCCCGATTGAAGTCGAGCACCGGCGCGTCGGGCAGCGGCAACGACAGCTCAAGGTAACGCCCACCGGCATAGGTTTCCTCGCCGTTGGTCGCGTCACGGAACGGCACCAGCAGGAGGTTGCCCATACCGCCTTCTTCTCGACGAAATGCCTTCAGTCGCAGCGACCGATCACCGAGCGTTGCGCTCAGCGTGCCGTAGTGAGAGTAACGAAGGGTCCGGCGATCATAGGTCGGCATGGCGAACACGCTGGGATCACCTGCCCGCTCGAAGACCGTGGTCAGCGCGAGCTCCGGAGCCGGCTCGAAGTACTTAAGCCCTCTGAAGGACCGACGATCTGCTTCGGACAGCGGTGAGAGAATGCGATCGCGGAATCGGAAATCCACGTTGTCCCGGTAGCGCTTAAGTCGAGCGACGAAGTCAGGCTCAAAGCCTGGTGCCGCCCGAACCTCACCGCCGCCTACCGATCCTGGACCCTCCGCCAGTGGCTCTTTCGTCGGCAGCAGGGAGGCAAAGAGCAGCAAACACAGCGAGCAGGCGCTGGCTAATGCGTGCCTATGAAGTTTAAAGCGTCCAGCCATCCGTGCCGGGTGCCTTGTTGAGGCGAACTTCGCCGTGCGCCGTATCGATCACCGCTGTGAGGTCTTCGGACTCTCCCTGCTCCGCGGTCAGCGCGATACCCAACCCGGCAAACACCTCATTCAGTGCTGCCGCATCCGGGGTCCGGATCGCAAGCTCCCGGTACTGGCCGGCGGTCGGGTTCGTCGTCGCCGGGTGGGGCGTCTCCAGCCAGTCGATGAAAAACGGTACTAACCCTGGAAACCGATGCCCGCCCAGAAACAGCAACTCCCACTTGAGAAGATCGCCGTCCGGCGTCCGCCGCTCGGTGGCAATGGGTCCGCGTGCGGTGATCTCGAGCCCAGCCGCCCGCTCGGCCAGGGCGGTCAGTCCAGGGGCAGCGGCAGCCCAGGTGATCAGCCCGCAGCCGTCGAGACTCGCAATCCGCTCACCGAAAGTACCCGCGAGATCCTGATTCGGATCCGGGGCAATGATCTCCAGATATACGCGATCACCCAGAGAAAGCAGCGCGTTCCGCGTGCCGCCGCCGGGATGCACCCCACCGGGGGCTGCCGCCACGCCAAACAGCCGCTCCGCTTCCGCCATACCTTCTTCCAGGGTTGGCGCACCCCACATCAGATGATCCAGTTCGATGGCCACTTGCCTGCCCCTGTTTCTTCGACGGTCACAATGTATATTGGCCCCAGTTCAAGGGGAAGCGGAGACATCGTGTCGAGCGAAGACAAGGCGCCGTCTGGTGGCGGGAACGATGAGTCACCCGTGCGCGATAAGAACCAGGCCTATTGGCGCGCCAATCTGAAGCTGGGTGCTGTGCTCCTCAGTATCTGGTTCATCGTTTCCTTCGGCTTCGGCATCCTGCTGGTGGAGCCGCTGAACCAGATCCCCTTCTTCGGATTCAAGCTCGGTTTCTGGTGGGCACAGCAAGGCGCCATCTACGTGTTCATCGTCCTGATCTTCGTCTACGCCTGGGCGATGAAACGGCTTGATCGCAAGTACGACGTGCACGACGACGACTGATCGGTATGGATGTAAAGGTCTTAACTTACCTGTTCGTCGGGCTCTCCTTCGCCCTCTACATCGGCATCGCCATCTGGTCCCGGGCGGCCTCGACAAAGGAGTTTTACGTGGCCGGTGGCCACGTGCACCCGATCGCCAACGGGATGGCCACCGCCGCGGACTGGATGAGTGCCGCGTCCTTCATTTCCATGGCCGGCATCATTGCCTTCATGGGCTACGACGGCACCGTCTATCTGATGGGCTGGACCGGTGGCTACGTGGTGCTCGCCCTGCTGCTTGCCCCTTACCTGCGGAAATTCGGCGAGTTCACCGTGCCGGACTTCATCGGCAGCCGATACTACGGCAACGCGGCCCGGGTGGTCGCCGTGATCTGCCTGATCGTCGTCTCCTTCACCTACGTCGCCGGTCAGATGCGTGGCGTCGGCATCGTCTTTTCCCAGTTTCTGGACGTGGACATCACCCTCGGCGTGATCATCGGTATGGCCGTGGTTTTTATGTACGCCGTGCTCGGCGGCATGAAGGGCATCACCTATACCCAGGTGGCTCAGTACTGTGTGCTGATCTTCGCCTACCTGGTGCCGGCCATATTCATTTCCATTCTGATCACCGGCGTGCCCATACCGCAGCTTGGCCTTGGTGCCAACGCAGTTGGCGAGTCCATTCCCGTTCTCGAGAAGCTGGACAACACCCTGGTGGAACTCGGCTTCGGACCCTATACCGAGGGGGCGAAGAGCACCATAGACGTCTTCGCCATCACCATGGCCCTGATGATCGGCACAGCAGGCCTACCGCACGTGATCGTGCGTTTCTTCACCGTGCCCAAGGTATCGGATGCGAGGAAATCCGCTGGCTACGCACTGCTGTTCATCGCCCTGCTTTACACAACCGCGCCGGCAGTCGGTGCCTTCGCCCGGCTCAACTTCATCGACACGGTCCACGACCACGCCTATTCGGAAACCGCGCCCTGGTTCAAGAGCTGGGAGAACATCGGCCTGATCGGCTGGCTGGATAAGAACGGCGACGGAGAAATCCAGTATGGTCCCGGCGCGCCATTCACCGGCGCGCCCACGTTCAAAGCACAACGCGGCCCGCAAGGCGAGCGGCTGGTGGCGAACGCGCCTACCGAGACCAGCAACGAGGTATACGTGGACCGGGACATCATGGTGCTTGCCAACCCAGAAATCGCGGCGCTGCCGCCATGGGTGATCGCCCTGGTCGCAGCCGGCGGTTTGGCGGCAGCATTGTCGACGGCAGCCGGCCTGCTGCTGGTGATCTCCACCTCCGTATCTCACGACCTGATCAAAAAGACCCTGGCTCGAGGCATCAGCGACCGACAGGAACTCCTCTACGCTCGAATCGCGGCGGCACTGGCGATCGCCGTGGCCGGTTACCTCGGCATCAATCCCCCAGGTTTCGTTGCTCAGGTGGTGGCGTTTGCCTTCGGGCTGGCCGCCGCATCGCTGTTCCCAGCCATACTCATGGGAATCTTCTCGTTGAGGATGAACCGGGAAGGTGCAGTGGCAGGGATGCTGGCCGGACTTATCTTCACCTTTGCCTATATCGTCTACTTCAAGTTCGTCTCGCCGGATCTGAACAATGCCGAGCACTGGTGGTTCGGCATCTCGCCGGAAGGCATTGGTGCCCTGGGTGCGGTCCTCAACTTCGCGACTGCCGCCCTGGTTGCCCGGTTCACCGCACCGGTACCCGGCGAGGTCCAGGCGCTCGTGCACCGGATTCGGGTGCCTCGCGGCGTCGAGACGCCCCACACTCACTGATCCTGTCGAGGAGAAACGCTTGAGCAAAGTCACTGACATCATCGCCGACGTTCACCACCTGTTCGGACACGAAGTAGGTTTGTCCGACTGGATCCTCATCGATCAGCGGAAGATCGATGCTCACGCCGGATCCACCAACGACGACAGCTGGATGCACACAGACCCGGCCCGGACGGCTGAGGAATCGCCGTTCGGCAAGCCCATCGCTCAGTCCTTTCTGGTGTTGTCCTGTCTCACGGACATGGTTGCGGCAGTCGAGATACCGATCCCCGGCATCGTCTATCGGCAGAACTACGGGTTTGATCGAGTACGTATCGTTCAGCCGGTGCTCGTCGGCAGTCGCATTCGCGGCCGCTTCGAATTGAACCGAATCGAACCCAAGGGACCGCACGGCATGCTCGTGCACTTGGATGTCTCCATCGAGATCGAGGATGACGACATCGCTCCGGCCGTCGTCGCGGAGTGGCTGGCCTACGTTCGGGTGGCAGACTGAGCTTCCGTCTGGCGCCCTGTCACTCGCGCGGTTTGAAGAGGTGCGCGTGAATCCGGTGCAGCACCCCGAACTCGTTCGGCGCCCGCTTCTTCAACATCGCCTCATGCGCCCGATCGAACGCTGCCACTTCGTCCTCCGTAAGCGTTGCTGCAATACCCCGCAGCGCCCGCATCCGGCCTCGCCACGATTCACGGGTAAAGGGTATGGCTTCGTCGTAAACAAAGAGACCCACAAGATCGAAAGCCTCACGAGACCAGGAGGGCTCCGCCGGCAGCACGCCATCCCAGTCCGCTCCTGACCAGTCTGGATTGTGCTCGAGAACGAGCGCTTCCGACGCAGCCACCAGCGGATCCTGTCTCGGTAGAAAGCTAAAATGAGAAACCAGCAGCAGACCTTCAGGTCTGAGCACACGCAGCACTTCGGGAATCGTCTGCTTCAGATCGAAGTACATCCAGCACTGGTTGGCCGTAACCACATCGAACGACGAAGATCTGAAGGGCAGTGACTCCGCCCCGCCCTGTCTGAACTCGATGTCGAGGCCATCGCGGCTGGCAGCAGCCTGAGCCACCGAAAGCTGGTCCGCTGAAATATCAAGGCCACTCACAACCGCACCTGCTTCGGCGAAGCGTCGCGCAAGCAGACCGGTGCCGGTACCCAGGTCCAGAATCCGTTGACCCGACCGCCCCACGGCAAAGGCCCGGAGGCGCTCGTAGAAACTCTCCGGCGGTCCAGGCCGGAACCGGTCATAGTCCACGGAAGTACGCCCCCAGTCGAAACGGCGACCGGCATCCACATGTTCGAAGGACTGATCAGACATGGGCATACTGCGAGCTTGATGGGAGAACGAGCCTACCATGGCGAAGATAGAAACCGGTGGGGACGTCGAGCCGGCAGCGACCAACAAACCCGGAATCGATACGAACGACGTGCGGCGATGGCTGACGAATCGGTACGGCTCGACGGTGGCAAACCTGCAACCGCTCCCTGGTGGCTTCTGGTCTGCTGGCTTCGCTTACGAGCGCGGCGGCGAGGAGCTCGTCATCCGATTCAACCGGAATCCCGAAGGCTTTCGGATCGATCAAGCCGCGCACGCCTTTTCCGAAACCGGACTTCCAGTACCTGAAGTGCTGGAGATCGGTACGGCACTGGATCTCTCCTACGCCATCAGCCGCCGATACCACGGCAGATTTCTTGAAACCGTGGATCCGGAGGCGGCACCGCGGTTGGCAAGGGCACTCTCAGAACTGTTCGCACAGCTGCGACGCGTTCCTGGTCATGACCGGGTAGAGTGGTACGACCCAGCCAGTAGCCGCTCCTGGCACGACTATCTGCTGCGCAGCATCAGCGATGAACCCAGCCGTCCTCAGGACGACACCCGCCGGGTTCTCAAGTCCCGGCCCGCCCTGAATGATCTCTATCAGGTTGCCTGCACTCGCATTCATGAGCTGCTGCCACGATGTCCGGAACGCCGCGATCTCGTCCACGGTGACCTGTTGCATCAGAACGTGCTGGTTTCCGAGCAGGCGGACGAAGTCCGGGCAGTCTTCTCCTGGAAGTGCTCTGCGTTCGGTGACTTCGCCTACGACATCGCCTGGTGCACACACTGGGCACCCTGGCATCCGGGGATTTCTGCGGTGGACGTCCTGGCTCTGACTCGTGCAGCGGAAGATCTGGATGAACAAGCCCGCGCCAATCTCGCCGAGCGCCACCACTGCTATGAGTTGCAGATTGCGGCTTCCCACGTTGGCTGGTATCTGTGGACGCGGGATGAGGAGAATCTGGCCCTGCTTGCGGAAGGCCTGCGCAGACGGCTGGATCGAGGGCCACTGACAATCGGCTGAACGCAAAGCCTGAGGGGGAGGATAGGTTCATGGCGGAACGAAGCGAGGAAGACAAACTGAGAATTGCCAGAGCGATAACGGACGCGCTGGCAACACCGGACGAGATCAAGGACGACTGGGGTCGACTTATCGTCGACACGGTCCTCCCGGATGGAGTCTGGTCCCGACCCGGGCTCAATCAGCGGGATCGCAGCCTGATCACCATCGCTGCCCTCACCGCCCTGTATCGGCCCAACGAGTTGGAGCTTCATATCGGTCGCGGGCTGGACAATGGTCTCAGCCAGACGGAGATTTGCGAGCTGATCATGCACATGGCCATCTACGGCGGCTTTCCGGTCGCGGTGGAGGGTATGGCTGTGGCCAAACGGGTATTCGAGGCACGAAGCGATGACTAAGCGGATCATCTGCCTCACATCCAGCCTGCTGATGGTCTCGATCTTCGCGGCGCCGGTGCAGGCCGAGAGCTACTCACCGCACACGACGCAGGACTTTCCTCGTCGCGTTCTCTGGGGCGATACCCACGTCCACTCCAAGCTGTCTCTGGATGCCAACATGTCTGGAAATCGAGGGCTGAGCGCTGCCGATGCCTATCGGTTCGCCCGCGGTGAGCGGGTCACCACCAATGACGGCCGGCCGCTGAAACTGCGCCGGCCGCTGGACTTTCTCCTGGTGAGTGACCACGCGGAATACCTTGGCGTGATGGACGGTCTGAACCGCCAGGACGCGCTGCTGCTCGAGAACGACACCGCGCGGCGCTGGCAGCAGTCCCTCGCGGCGGGCGACTACTCGCCCATGTCGGAGTTCGCCCAGTCCCTTGTTGCCGGAGAGAGCGTGCTCGTGCACCCGGATTACAGCCGCGTGATCTGGAACACGGTGCTCGAGGCGGCGGAGGCGGCCAATCAGCCTGGGGTATTTACCGCCCTGATCGGCTATGAGTGGACGTCCATGCCAGGCGGCAACAACCTGCACCGGGTCGTCGTGTTTCGCGACGGTGCTGAGCGGGCCGGACAGGTCCTGCCGTTCAGCGCCTTCGACAGTGACAAACCGGAGGATCTCTGGGCCTTCATGGACCGTTACGAGGCCCAGACCGGCGGTCGCATCCTTTCCATCCCGCACAACTCGAATATCAGCGGCGGTCGGATGTTCCCCGGGCTCGAAACAGACGGTCAGCGGATGACGGCAGACTACGCCCGGCAGCGTGCCTGGCGCGAGCCGCTGGTGGAAGCCACCCAGGTAAAGGGCGACAGCGAAACCCACCCCTTCCTGTCACCCGATGACGAGTTCGCCGACTACGAATCCTGGGATCGATCCAACGTGAGCATGGCGGTTCCGCATCAGGATGAGTGGTTTCGCCATGAGTACGTTCGTTCGGCGTTGCAGCTGGGGCTCGAGATCGCCGACGCTACCGGCGTGAACCCTTACCGGTTCGGCTTGATCGGCAGCACCGATTCGCACACGGCTCTGGCCACTGCGGATGAGGATGACTACTGGGGCAAATTCGTCAGTGCCCATCCCGGACCCGAGCGCTGGCAGACCCCCATTGTCCGAAGCGATACCCTGCCCTACATCGCTTACGAGTGGGAGATGGCAGCATCCGGCTACGCTGCAGTCTGGGCGGAAGAGAACACCCGGGAGGCCGTCTTCGATGCCATGCAGCGCCGGGAGACCTATGCCACGACCGGTCCACGAATGACCGTGCGCTTCTTCGGCGGTTGGACCTTTGCCGCGGCCGATGCTCATGCGCCGGACCTTGCTCGGGTGGGCTATGGCAAAGGAGTTGCCATGGGCGGACTGCTCAGCGACGCCCCTCCTGGCAACGGCAACCCACCGCAGTTCCTCATTCAGGCCTTCCGGGATCCCGACGGCGCTAATCTGGACCGGCTGCAGATCGTCAAAGGCTGGCTTCGCGCCGATGGCACGCTGCACGAGAAGGTACATGACGTTGCCGCCAGCGAGGGCAGAACCGCGGACGCAGAGGGACGGCTGCCGCCGGTGCAGAGCACGGTCGATCCAAGCACGGCCAGCTACAGCAATCAGTTCGGTGCGGCGGAGCTCACCACCCTGTGGCAGGATCCGGACTTCGATCCCGACGAGCGGGCCTTCTACTACCTGCGCGTTCTGGAGATTCCCACCCCCCGCTGGACCACTTACGACGCCGTGCGCTTCGGCTTGGCGCTACCGGAGGAGATCCCCCGGGTCACTCAGGAACGGGCATATACGTCAGCAATCTGGTACGAACCGGAAAGCTAAGTACTCGGTCAGGAGGGCACCGTCGCCACGCCAGCCGAACCGGCCAGCGCCCAGGCCAGCACGATCAGGGTGAGCGCGGTGAAGCCACAGAGCTTCTGACCAATCCGGCCGAGGCGTCGGATCGGCCAGTCCGCGGCCCAGAGCCCGAGGCCCACCCCGGCTGCAAAACCGGTAATGTGGGCCAGCACATCGGTCCGCTCACCGCCCACACCCGTAAACGAGAGCAGCGCGATGGCGGCAAACAAGGGTGCAAACGCTCTGCGCCAGCCGCGCCCGCGGAAGTAGCCGCGCTGCCAGACAAAGGCGCTGGAAAGTGACAAGGCAGCGAACGTGGCTGTGCTGGCGCCAAGGGATGCGAATTCCGCCGGGCGCAGCGCAGCCGCAACCCCGTTGCCGAGGGCACCGCCGAGCAGAATCAGCAGCCAGGCCAGACCCGAACCCATGAAGCGGCCGGCAAAGAGCCCGAACACGGCACCGAACGCAGAGTTGCCGATGATGTGACCAAGATCGCCATGCAGGGTCAGCGCCGTAACGGTTCGCCACCACTCTCCCGCGACAACCGCTCCCGCCTCCACTCGGCCAAGCCCCCGCCAGTCCCAGCCGAGAAAACCGCTGTTCTCGAAAAACGGCACCGCCCAGATCACTACGAGAAATCCGAGCACGCCGATGAGGCCGCTATCGATCTGATCCGGCACCGGCGCCGGTGGTGGCGGTTGGTTCTCCAGCCGGTACTTTTCCAGGTGGGCAATGGCATCCGGAGCCTCAACCTCCGGCACTTTGATGCACCAGTCGTGCTCGTCCCGGACCACCACGTGAGTCACATTGACGGCAGTCAGCACCAGACTCGCCTCCATGAGCCGGCGTCGGGTGGCACCCCGATGGATCGGTCGCCACTCATCGTAGTCGTGATGAGTCATGCGGCGGTCTCAACTGCTCAAGGTTCGTTCGACCGGAAGCGGCCAAAACCCTCAGGCCTCAGCTCGTGCGCACGTCCCGGAACGGGATGGTCTTGTCCACCTCAGGTTCCTTCGGCAAGCCGAGCACCCGCTCGCCGATGATGTTGCGCTGGATCTGATCCGTACCGCCGCCTATGGAGGTGAAGTAGGCATTCAGCGCCAGGAAGTTGGCATCTTCAGCCCGGGGGTAGTCCGCCCCTTCCAGCAGGCTCTGAGCACCTAGGATTTCGGTGCGCACCCGTGCTTCCTCGTGCAGGATCCGCGACATTGCCAGCTTGCCAAGGCTCATCACCGAAGAAGACGTGCCCTGCTTCAAGTCTGCCTTGCCCCGGGCGGCGTTCAGGGCGTTCAGCCTCTTGTAGGCGATCGTCTGCGCGATGTCCTGACGCAACCCAGGCTCATCCAGGCGACCCGCTTCACGGGCCAGAGCGATCAGCGGTTCCTCGTTGCTGGCTTCCTTCACCCCGCTGCGTGGGCCTCGAGCCCCTTCGCCCATGGAAGAACGCTCGTAAGCAAGCGCGGTGTTGAGCACCTGCCAACCGCTGTTCAACTGGCCAAGCAGATTTTCCGCCGGAACGATGGCATCCGTGATGAACACCTCGTTGAAATGGCTCTCGTTGGTGATCTGGCGGAGCGGCCGGACCTCGATTCCCGGCTGCTTCATGGGGCAGAAGAAGAAAGAGATACCTCTGTGCTTCGGCACATCCCAATCCGTGCGGGCAATCAGCATGCCGTAGTCGGCAACCGCGGCACCCGAGGTCCACACCTTCTGACCGTTCACCACGAAATGATCGCCCTGCCGGTCGGCCCGGGTACGGATGCCGGCCAGATCCGATCCGGCACCGGGCTCGCTGTAGAGCAGGCACATATTCACATCGTTGGTGAGCAGACGGCCGATCAGTTGTTCCTTCAGGCTCTGACTACCGCCTGTCAGCAGCGTGTTGGCCCAGAGGTTCATCCGATCCTGCCCTGTGCCGGGCGCCCGCACCCGGGCAAACTCCCGCTCAATGATCTTCGCCTGGCGGTCTTCAAGACCCCGCCCATACCACTCTTCAGGCCAGCGCGGCACGGACCAGCGTCCTTCCAGAACCAGTTTCAGCCAGGCTTTGCGCTCTGCCGAGGCTTCCCAGCCATAGGATTCGTTCGCCAACGCCTCCGCGGTCTTCTGGTTCCAGTTCTCCTCGAGCCAGGTGCGTACTTCGTCACGCAGCGCTTCGTCGGTCGTGCTCATGATCAACCTCCCAATGCCTGAAGATATCGCTCACGGTGATAGTCCGGTGAGCCGAGGAGCTGGGCATCTGCCCGTGCCCGTTTGAGGTAGAGGTGGGCGGGATGCTCCCAGGTGAAGGCGATGCCGCCGTGCATCTGGATGCCATCCGCGGCCGTTTTCACAAAAGCGTCAGCGCAGGCAAACGCAGCCAGACTGATCGCCTCCTGCGTTTTCTCTGCGCCATCGGCAAGCTGCTCCGCCGCGTTGCGGGCCGCCGAGACGGCGGACTCGGTTTCCAGCAACAGGTCCGCCGCCATGTGCTTGATGGCCTGGAAACTGCCGATCTGGCGGCCGAACTGGATGCGTGTTTTAGCGTACTCCACCGTGAAGTCGAGCACCCGTTGCGCACCGCCTGCCTGCTCGCCGGCAAGGGCAACCAGGCCAAGGTCCAGGGCCGCGCTGACAGCTTCCCAGACCGGCGCACTCGCGCTCAAGCGCTCGGCTGACACGCTGGAGAACGTCACTGCCGCCAGACGCTGTGTGTGATCGAAGGTCGGCAGGGCGTCGATACTCACACCTGCCGAACCGGCCTCCACCAGGAAAGCCCCGAGACCATCGGCGGCACGGGCGATCACGATCAGCACGTCGGCATTCTGACCGTGCAGCACGTAGTTACCCTTCCCTTCAAGATGCCACTGTCCATCCGCTTCTTCAGCGTGCACGGCAACCGCATCTTCCGTCCAGGTGCCCGAGTCACCGGTGAGCACGGCGGTGGCAATGGTCTCTCCTCGAGCGATAGCCGGCAGCAGACGGTCATTCGCGCCAGCATCGCCAAGCGCCTGAAGCAGCTTCACGGCAATCACCGTGGCCAGCAGCGGCGAGCAGAGCAGCGCCCCGCCGACCTCCTCCATCACCGCCTCGAGCTCCATGGGACCCACACCGGATCCGCCCTGGGCTTCGTCGATCATGAGACCGACCACACCCATCTCCGCCAGACTCTGCCAGACTGCCGGGTCGTAGCCGCTGTCTGTTTCCATCACGTCTCGAACGGCCTGCTCCGAGCTCTGATCCAGAAGCAGTCGGTGCACCGAATCGCGCAACGCTGCCCGCTCTTCCCTACTCAATGTGTTCACGGTCCGAACCATCTCCCAATGCAGAACTTTTCATTATATGCCGCCAGGCGTTCACCGACGACCAGGTCGGACGATTTAGAACGGAGGTAGCGCCGATTCCGGCTCTGGAGTAGTCTCCGACCCCGGAGTTCCATGATGATCAGATCAGCGTTAGAGCAGATGTCCCGGACTGCCGCGATTCTCGCGGTCGCTTTGCTCTGTGCCCAGACCCTGGTCATCGTTCATGATCATCAGGTTTCCGACAGTGAACTCTGTGCGGTGTGCTCCACCCCGGTGGAACACGCAGACACCCCGGAGCTGGTAGAGACGGCAACTGTCCGTCCAAAGATCGTCAGCACCCCAGCGCTCGCACCGCTCGCACCAGCAACACCGACTCCAACAACCCATCTCGCCCGCGCACCACCCATCACCTGATCCCCTTTCTCAAGAAGAGCGGCAACCGGTACTGCAACCAGGGCAGTCGGTGTGCCGATCCGTTTTTTTTCGCGTGCTCTCGATTCAACCCGTAAAAGCGGGCACGCCATGGGATCCAGATCAAAATGAATACTTCCAGAATCGCCTGTTTGCTCGCGTTGAGCGCTCTCTTTCCTGCAGGCAACAACTACGCCGCCAGTGATGACGTTAGCAGCGAAGAAGCTGCGATCTACGAAGAGCTGGTCGTAACCGCTCACCCGCTTTCAGGAGAAGGGCTCGCCCAGCCCACGTCGATCCTGGATGGTGAAGAACTCAATCGAGCCGTGGCCGCCACCATTGGTGAAACCCTCGTCAATCAACCCGGCATTCACAACTCGAGCTTTGGCCAGGCGGTTGGCCGGCCAGTCATCCACGGCATGAGTGGTCCCCGGGTGAAAGTCATGGAAGACCGGATCGACAGCATGGATGTCTCGGTCTCCAGCCCGGATCACGCAACCACCATCGAGCCGTTCATGGCTGACCGGATCGAGGTTCTCAAGGGGCCAAGCACCCTCCTTTACGGCAACGGCGCCATTGGTGGGGTGGTGGACGTGCACACGGGCCGCATCCCACACAACATGCCGGATACGGTAAAGGCGAAGGCAGAGCTACGCGGCGCGGACAACGCAGACCAGCGCAGTGCCGCTGGCATGGTCCAGGCCGGTGCAAACGGATTCGTCCTGCATCTGGACGGCTTCTATCGGGATGCAGACGACTACGAGATCCCCGGCTATGCCGAGTCCGCAGCCCTGCGGGAACTGGAAGAAGATCATGATGATGACCACGAGGATGAGGAGGATCATGAGGAGCACGAAGAGGAAGCCCACGGTGTGTTGCCCGGTAGCGAGTTGGAGACCAGAGGGGGTGCCCTGGGTCTCTCTTTCGTTGGCGATCGCGGCTTCATCGGCGCTTCCGTAAGCCTCTATGACTCCGAGTACGGCATTCCAGGTCATACTCACGGCCATCACGACGAAGAACATGATGAAGACGAAGAGGACCACGACGAGGACGAGCACGACGAGGAAGGCACGCCCTTCATCGATCTGGAACAGACCAGAATCGACTTCGAAGCGGGTCTGAAAGCTCCATTCCGTGGTGCTGAAAGCCTGAACCTGCGGATCGGCTACAACGAGTACGAGCACGCTGAGATCGAAGGCAACGGCGAGGTCGGCACGGAGTTCGACAACGAGGCATGGGAAGGCCGGATCGAGGTGGTGCACCTGCCTGTTGGACAGATCTCCGGTGCCGGCGGTTTTCAGTTCGGTGATCGGCAGTACCAGGCGATCGGCGAAGAGGCCTACGTACCGCCGGTCGACACTCGAAACTACGGCTTCTTCTACGTCGGTCAGCGGAATCTCGAGCACTTCGACCTCGAAGGCGGTGTGCGCTACGAGAGCGTCGCCCACGACCCGCAGTTCGGTCAGACCCGCAGCTTTGACCTGGGTGCTGTCTCCCTCGGCCTGATCGCGCCGTTCGAGTCCGGCCTGACCCTGGCACTGCTGGCGGACTACTCGACCAGAGCGCCGACCGTGGAGGAGCTGTTCTCGGACGGTCCGCACCTGGCCACTGGCAGCTACGAAGTGGGTGATCCGGAACTGGACAAAGAACGTGCCGCTAACGTCTCAGCCACCATTCAGTTCGAAAACGATGACTGGCTGCTGGCGGCAGGCGCCTACTACACGGACTTCCAGGACTTCATCTACGAGCAGGCAACCGGCGAGGAAATGGACGAGCTGCCCGTCTATCAGTGGCAGCAGGACGGGGCTACGTTCAGAGGCATAGACCTGGAAGCAGAGTGGCGTGCCGTTCGCTGGGATCGGGGTGAACTGGCCATCTCCGGTTTCTACGACTACGTGCGAGCCCGGCTGAAAGACGGTGAAAACAAAGATCTGCCCCGAATCCCACCGGAACGCTGGGGCCTCGGTGCAAGGCTGAGCTGGATCGGCTTCACAGCGACTCTTGACTACACCAAGACCAGCAGTCAGAAGGACGTGGCACCCCTCGAGCTGCCTACAGAAAGCTTCGAGGATCTGCGAGCCTATCTCGGTTACACCTGGGAAATCGGCGACAGCCTGTTCGAAGTGTTCGTTGCCGGGCGCAACCTGACCGACGACGAGCAGCGATACCACGCATCGTTCATCAAGGATCTGGCGCCTCAACCCGGACGGACCGTGGAAGGCGGCGTGCGGGTAAGCCTGTAAACTGCCGCCAATTCTCCCCTGCCTTCTGGTCTAATACGTTCTCCTGATAGGAGGAATACGGAGGACCAGACATGGCAGGGGAGGAGCAGACCAACTCGATCGACGATCACGTCGTCACGCTGAATCCCATCGTCGGGGTCAACGTGGAGGATCTCGTCAAGGCCACCGGCGAAGTGCTGCAACAGGCGATGCTGCAGCCGGTGGTCGCCGCCGAGCATGTGCTGAAGCTGAATGGCGAGCTGATAAAGATCCTGTTCGGCGACACCTCGCACGCGCCGTCACCCAGGGAT
Source organism: Candidatus Azotimanducaceae bacterium (assembly GCA_965215995.1). Lineage (GTDB taxonomy): Bacteria > Pseudomonadota > Gammaproteobacteria > Pseudomonadales > Azotimanducaceae > SZUA-309. The sequence goes on from OZ244128.1 coordinate 468,544, forward strand.
CGTCGTTTCTCGGACGAGGACTACACCAGCAACCCGCTTTTCGCCCGCCTGGCCAGGAGCTGGGTTGCCTGGAACGAATCACTCGGCGCCTGGGTCGAGGCCATGGGCCTGGAAGGGGAAGAACTGGAACGGGCCCGGTTCGTCACGACGGTTGCCGCTGACAGCCTTGCCCCCTCGAATTTTCTGCTTGGTAATCCTGCGGCACTCAGAAAAGCGTTCGAGTCCCGGGGGGGCAGCCTCGCGGCCGGTCTCAGAAACTTCCTCGATGATGTGCGCAACAACGGCGGCATGCCCAGCCAGGTGGACAAGTCCGCGTTCACCGTTGGCGAGAACCTGGCCAGCACTCCCGGCGCGGTGATTCACAGAAGTGAGGTTCTGGAGCTGATCCAGTACCAGCCACAGACCGATACTCAGCACGGTCAGCCGCTGCTGATCGTGCCGCCGCAGATCAACAAGTACTACGTTTACGACATGTCGCCGGACAAGAGCATGGTGGCCTACCTGCTCGACCAGGGATTCCAGGTGTTCATGGTTTCCTGGCGGAACCCGACCGCCGATCATCGCGCCTGGGGCCTGGATGACTACATCACGGCTCTGGAAGAGGCGCTCGGCGTCTGCCGGAGCGTGACCGGTGCGGACAAGGTCAACGTGGTGGGTGCCTGCGCGGGAGGCATCACCTTGACCACCGCCCTGGCTTATCTGGCCGGAAAAGGCCAGCTGGATAGCATCGCCTCGCTGACGTTGATGGTGAATGTGCTGCAGCCATCGAGCAGCGACTCGGTGCTGGGCCTGTTCACCAGCGACGAGGCCATCGAGTCAGCGCGGAAACGTTCCGCCCGGGCCGGTGTGCTGGATGGTGAAGACACGGCCCGGATCTTCAACTGGATGCGACCGAACGATCTGATCTGGAACTACGTGGTTTCCAACTACCTGCTGGGTGAGACACCGCCAGCCTTCGACATTCTTTACTGGAACAATGACACCACGCGGCTGCCGGCCCGGCTGCACAGCGATTTCCTGGATATATTCAAGGACAACCTGCTCACCAAGCAGGGTGAGTTGTCCGTTCACGATGTGCCCATCGATCTGAAGAAGATCAACGTGCCCGCCTTTGTGACCGGCGGTACTACCGACCACATCACGCCCTGGCAGGCCTGTTACCGGACCACGCAGCTGCTTGGCAGCGAGGTGACTTACGTGCTCAGCACGGCCGGTCACATTCAGAGCCTGATCAACCCACCGGCCAACTCGAAACGGAAGTTCTACACCAACCCGGAGACGCCCGTCTCCGCCGAGGCGTGGTTGAAGGCTGCCGAGGAGCATCAGGGCTCCTGGTGGCCATACTGGGTGACCTGGCTGAAGGCGCTCTACGAGGGTGATGAGATTCCGGCGCCCACCGAATACGGCAACAGCGAGCATCCGGAGCTCACACCTGCGCCGGGTACCTACGTGTTCGAATGATCAGGGACCATTTCCGGGACGTCGACGGTCAGCATCTCCGAGTCGTCACCGAGTTGGACCGGGCCGGTACGCCGCTGCTGATATTCAACGGCATCGGCGCCTCTGCCGGGCTGCTGCATCCACTGTTTCAGCGATTGAACGTGCCGGTGCTCACTTTCGACCTACCCGGTGTGGGCGGTTCGAAAACCTCGTTCAGACCCAGGCGCCTATGGCAGTTCGCCCGGCTGGCGAGAAAGCTCCTGGCTGATCTCGAGATCGAGCAGTGTCATGTGATGGGCATCTCCTGGGGCGGCGGTCTGGCGCAGCAGTTCGCCTGGCAATACCCATCGATCACCCAGCGCCTGGTTCTCGCTGCCACCTCCACCGGATCGTTGATGATGCCACCGAAGCCGGGTGTCATCCTGCGCATGGCCACGCCCATGCGCTACCTGAGCGCAGGGTACTTCCGGCGAATCGCCGGTGAGATATACGGAGGTGATTTCAGAGACGATGCGGTACTCAGAGAACATCACGCCCGACGCATGACCCCGCCCTCCATTGTCGGCTATCTGAGTCAGCTGTATGCGCTGTCCGGCTGGACCAGCCTGCCGTGGCTGCACCAGATTCGCGCACCGGCTCTCATCCTTGCCGGCGAAGACGACCCCATCATCCCGATGACCAATGCCCGGATTCTGCACAAGCGCCTGCCGAATGCCCAGTTGAAGACCTTCGATTGCGGCCATCTGTTCATCCTCACCCGCCTCGAGGCCGTCTGCGCCGACATCGATGCCTTTCTGGGCATTTCAACGCCGGTGACCGAGATCAGAGGCGCTAGCGAACGGCTGCAAACCGGGCCGTATACTGGCTGACCTCGTAGAGACCCTGGGTGCGCTTCAGATTCGGAAAGAGGTCGTACCACCAGGTGTAGTTCACCGCCGCACCGCCAGGCACCGGCATGGGCAGCGCGAAATTCTTCAGTTCCTTGTCCGTGACCACGCAGCGGCCGAAATCACCATGGTCATCTTCAATACAGACCCGATACTGAGCGCGCCGGCCGCTACCCTGGGTGTTGTCCAGGTCCATGCGAACCCGCCGCTCCTTACCATCTTCCTTCACGTACAGGTAGTTCTGACTGGAGACGGACTTATCGATGGTGACCAGCACATGCTGGGCGCCGCTCTCCGGGTCCTCCACGCCATGTACCAGCAGAAAGTGGTTGGAGGTCGGTCGTAACTTACCGAGACAGGCCCGGCTGTCCACCGTCAACTCGAATCGGGCCGTCCAGCGAATGGCTTCACCCCGTTTTCCCTGGCTGAGTTTTTCCAGGCCGCCCACTTTGGAGTGGCAGCCGCGACCGAGCAGATCCAGCTGCCTGCCGGAGCGCACCTGGGTCTCGCTGCGGTAGAACCCGGCCACCAGTTTTTGCCTCGCGTCCAGCGACAACAACAACAGGATGTCGATGTGTGGATCCTGATGGATGCTGCAATCCCGGGACGCGGGATTGCAGGGGTTGAAGTTCAGATCGTCATCCGGATCTTCAGTAAGCGCCGAGGCGAAGCTGCCTTCGTAGAGCCCGAGGTAGGGCTCGAGGTCGACCCGGGCCTGTGCGAAGCCAGACAACAGGCAAGCAGCAAGCATCAGCAGCCGTGCCACGCCATGCATCACCTTTGCTCAACTTTGCGCGGCCTTCGCCTGGCGGCGTCGGGCATGCAGTATGGGCTCGGTATAGCCACTCGGCTGCGACACACCTTCGAAGACCAGATCGCAGGCCGCCTGAAAGGCGATGGACGCATCATAGTCTGGCGCCATGGGCTGATAGGCCGCGTCGTCCGCGTTCTGGCCATCCACCACCACGGCCATGCGCTTCATGGACTCCAGCACCTGCTCCCGGCTGGTGACACCGTGCAGCAGCCAGTTGGCGATGTGCTGGCTGGAGATCCGGCAGGTTGCCCGATCCTCCATCAGGCCCACATCGTTGATATCCGGCACCTTCGAGCAGCCAACACCCTGATCGATCCACCGGACCACGTAACCGAGAATGCCCTGGGCATTGTTGTCGAGCTCGTTCTTCACCTCATCGGCAGACAGGTTCTCACCCAGCATCAGGGGCACGGTCAGGATGTCATCCAGGCTCGCCCGTGCTCGACTCGAAAGTTCTTCCTGACGGGAGGCCACACTGACCTGGTGATAGTGCATGGCGTGCAGAGTGGCGGCCGTGGGCGACGGCACCCAGGCGGTGTTGGCACCGGCCTGCGGATGGCCGACTTTAGCCTCCAGCATCTCCTTCATTTCATCCGGCTTCGGCCACATGCCTTTACCGATTTGAGCACGCCCCCTGAAGCCCGCAGCCAGACCGGCGTCCACGTTGGCGTCCTCATAGGCCTGAATCCACGGTTCCGCCTTGATCGCGTCCTTGCGCAGAAAGGGACCTGCCTGCATGGAGGTGTGAATTTCATCACCGGTTCGGTCGAGGAATCCGGTGTTGATGAATACCACACGCTCCTTCGCCACCTCGATACAGGCGCGCAGGTTCACCGTGGTTCGACGCTCCTCATCCATGATGCCGACCTTGAGTGTGTTCTTCGGCAGGCCCAGCACTTCCTCAACCCGGGTAAAAAGATCACAGGTGAGCTGCACCTCTTCCGGCCCGTGCATCTTCGGCTTGACGATGTAGACGCTGCCCGTGCGGGAATTGGACAGCATTCCGTTGCCCTGCAGGTCGTGCATGGCGGCAAGCGACGTCACCATGGCATCGAGAAAACCTTCCGGTACTTCGTTGCCGTCGGCGTCGAGCACCGCATCCGTGCTCATCAGATGGCCGACGTTGCGCACCAGAAGCAGGCTACGGCCGTGCAGGGCGAGCGGCTCGCCGTTCCTGCCTGTGTACTCACGGTCCGGATTCAACCGCCGAGTGATGGTGCGGCCGCCTTTTTCCATGGTCTCTTCAAGATCACCCTTCATCAGGCCGAGCCAGTTGCCGTAGACCACGCACTTGTCCTCCGCATCCACGGCGGCCACGGAATCTTCGCAGTCCTGAATGGTGGTGACCGCGCTCTCGAGCACCACGTCCTTCACACCTGCCGGGTGCACCGCACCTACGTCGTGCGCCCGGTCGATCTGAATGTCCACGTGCAGGCCGTTGTGCTTGAGCAGGATCGAGCTCGGATCCTCTTCATCGATGAATCCGACGAACTGGTCCGGGTCTTCAAGGCCTGTGTTTCCCCCGTTGTCCAGAACCGCGCGAAGCTGCCGATTACCCGCATCATCCGCGCCGATACCGTAAGCCACCACCTCACTATGGCTGGCCCCATCCAGCGGCACAGCCGAGTCCAGAAAGGCAGCAGCACGGGCGACGACAAGCTCGCCCCGGGCCGGGTTGTAGCTCGAACCCTTCTCCCTGCCGGGCTCCTCCGGAATGATGTCCGTACCGTAAAAAGCGTCGTAGAGCGAACCCCAGCGGGCATTGGCGGCGTTCAGAGAGAACCGGGCGTTCATCACCGGCACCACCAGCTGCGGTCCGGCCACGAGGGCAATCTCCTCATCCACGTTCTCGGTCTCGATGGTGAAGGCTGCCGGTTCCGGCACCAGATAGCCGATCTCCGTGAGAAACGCCTTGTACTCGGCGGCATCGATCTGCTGGCCCTTGCGGGCCAGATGCCACTCATCGATGGTCTTCTGCAGCGCTTCACGCTTCTCCAGCAGCGCTCTGTTTCTGGGTGCCAGCTCGGCAAGCAGGCGTTCGAAGCCTGACCAGAAATCATCCAGATCCACACCGGTGCCGGGCAGAACCTGCTCCGCTACCAGCGCATCGAGCTCGGCGGCAACCTTCAGACTACCGCGGCTGACACGATCTTCACTCATTGATTCCCCCAATCGGATCGCGAAAAAGGGGCGAGTATACACGCGCCCTGCAACTGAAGCCGCCAGTCGTTAGCCTCCGAAGCGCCATGCTCCGTTCTCCCGCCTCACGGACAGCCCGAACTCATGCACGACCCGGTGATGCCTTCGGCAGAGCAACACGGTATTCGAGAGAGAGGTTTCCCCACCTCGACTCCAGTGGACGATGTGATGGCCCTCCACGTACTTCACGCTGCCGCATCCCGGGTACTGGCAGTGCTTGTCTCGTACCTTGAGCGCCCGTCTGAGCGCGGGCGGTATGGTGCGCGTCTTGCGCCCCACATTGAGCACGTTGCCCGCGCCGTCTTCGAGCACGGAGATCAGCGCACCATCGCAGGTGAGCCTTCTGATCGATTCGGGATGCAAAGGGGGACCGCGTTCGATCAGCGGCACCGGGGCCGTTCGTGATGATGTGGGTAGGGCCGAATTTACCGCGGTAAATCCATCGGCACTATTTATGGAGGGAGTTTCGGTGGGAGTTCCCGCGGAAAATTCCACCTCGGTCTCTGATCCCGGCGCTTCCACGGCAAACGTCTCCGCCGGCACATGCACCACCACCTGATAGTGGTCGGCCGTGCTCCCGGAACCGGGGTCGTCGCTCAGGCTGTCTTCCAGGGCATGGGTCAGCGCATCCGCATGCCGCGCGCCATACGACTCATCACTGCCGAGCTCACGCTCCGCTTTCTCGATGGCCCGAATGAGAATCGCACCCTGTTCCGGGGTCAAGCGACCCCTCACCACCAGAGCGCCATCATCGTCCCAGCGATAGGTGAGCGAGCGCTGCCGAATCATCTCCTGCACGTCCTCGATACGCTCTTGCTTCCGGTAGCGTCGCACGATGTGCTCCAGCACATCCGCGTTGTGGGCACAGGCCTCGTGCAGCAGCTCGCGCTCGTTGTCTGCATTGGCTACCCGGGTCAATGCTCGCACCTTGGCATAACTGAGCTTGCCTTCCCGGTAAGCGGCATCAATGACGGGGAGTTCCCCGAGCGCCCTGGCCACCCGTACTTTTTCACTAGCAGCACCGTAGCCGAACCCCAGTTCTCGCGTGAGCCAGGAGGCCAGGCGGATGGGTTGCCCGTCCAGGCCGTCGCGTCTGTCCAGTTCCCGGAGAATGCACATCAGGCGATAGTCGATGTGCTGGCGCTGTGCCATCAACAGGCGGAACTCTCGAAACAGGTCGATGAGCTTGCAGCGGGACAGATCCTGCATCGGCATGTTGAGACAGGGCTCGACCACAGCGTCTGTGCGGAGATCTTCTGCATTGGATGGAACGCAGATGGCAACGTCTTCCGAGACACAGCAGACTTCGGCCATGGGTCCTCTCCTTTTCGACTCCCGATACTGTATAAATATACAGTATTGGCGCGAAAAGGCAAGCAAAAACATGGAGATAGCGCTTCTTCGAGATGGTCCTCTAACCTCGAACTGTCAGTGCGCGGCGGCGATTTCGAGGCTCTGGACGGCCAGTATCAGACGATTTGACGAGGCCACATAGACTCAGCATTGTGCGCGAATGCGCCTCACTACCCCCAGGCTCCTCGTCCGGTCGTTCACAACCGCAGACGTTGGTCCGTTCTCGGAGATCGTCGCCGACCCTGAGGTCATGAGGTATCTCGGCAAGGGCGGTCCGCTTACGGTCACCGAAGCGCACGCCTACATCCAGAAGTACCTGGAAATGGAGACGATCTCTGGATACTCCCGCAACGCAGTCATCTTGCGGGATACCGACAAACTAGTCGGGATGTGCGGTTTGGTAGACTTAGGAGACTATGTAGACCTCGGCTATCGGTTTAGTCGAGCTTACTGGGGAATGGGTATAGCAACCGAGGCCGCCAGCGCGGTAATCAAACACGGGTTCGACGTGCTTGGTATAGAGGAAGTCACCGCCATCGTTGCGAAGGAAAACAAGCCATCAATCAAGGTGGTTGAAAAGCTGGGTTTCCTCCGAATTGGAGAAGCGGAGACGGATGCAGGGATACCCTCCTTCCGCTATTTAAAACAGCGCTAGCTTGCGGGCCGTTCTTGGCGGCGCTCAAAAACGAACTGCATTCGCGCGTGCTCAGCTGATGGCTCCATAGATTCGTTGAACCACGCACACCTGAGTACCTCAACAAAGCCGTTTCGCTCTACCATTTCAGCGAACCCCTCAGGGTTGAACAGTTGCCATTCGAACACATCGGATGATCCATCTGCGTAGCCAATCTGGCATTGCATTCGCTTACCTTCCCATATGCGGCGCGTTTCGAGCGCTACGCCATCGCACTCATGCTTCTCATAGTTTGGCAGTGAGCGCAGGTGGTCGCGATTGTAGATGTCGAACACGACCCTTCCGAGAGGCCGCAACACCGAGGCGATACTCCGCACGATTGACTCGTTGGTCGCGGGATCATAGTAGCCAAAGCTGTGCCATAGATTCACAACCCCATCGAAGATGGTATCGAGCTGGGACAGATCCCTCATGTCCAGTTCTTTGAAGGTCGCTCCAGGTATCGCCTTCCTCCGCGCCGACTCTATGGAAGCCTTGTTCTTGTCGATTCCTGTTACCTGAAAGCCTTTGCGTGTGAGGATTTCATCGTGCCTTCCAGGCCCACAGGCAACATCGAGAAGCGTAGGGAACTCCCTGGGTGGCAGATGGCGCTCGATGAAAGCAACTTCCGAAGCGGTGTGCTCCTCAGGAATCGGATCGAGGAACACCGAATACCAGCCGGCCGAGAACGCATCGTGTTCCATTGCACCAATGCTTGGTCGTACCTCGTGTATCCAGCCTAATCCAGAACAGGAACTCGTATCTTCTGCCCAGGGTAGATCTTGTCGGGATCTTCAATGACCTCTCTATTGGCCTCGAACAGTTGCGGATACTTCATGGCGTTTCCATAGAACTGCTTGGCGATGCCTGAGAGCGTGTCACCGCTTTGGATAATGTAGAACTGCGTTCCAGCGGATGCGTCTGATGCCGGTGCTGCGCCAGATCGTGTTTCCGCACTCTGGCTGGGATCTGCACTGGCCGGAGAGGGCTCTTGCCTGATGGGTTCAATCACAGAAATACCCTCCGCATCGACGCGTTCCACCCCTTTTACGTTCCCTGCCATGAGAACGACCTTCTCCTTGCAGATCTCGTCCTTTGCACGTCCTGTCAGGGTCACTACGCCATCGTCGAACGCGACCCTCAAAGTGTCGACTCCGGGATTGTTGGTTTGGATGTGTTTCAGAATGTTGTCGGCAGCCTCCGCATCGGTGTCGAAGATCTTTCGACCGATGTGGGTCGCAAAGTCCATCAGGTTACTCAGCATTGTTGTCCTCCAAAAAAAGATGCTCTGCACTGAAGCCACACCTCGCTCAGCATTGGTGTGGGACGCTTGCAGACAATTGAGTCAATCCGCGGATCGTCAATCCGTGGCCGTAAAAAAATCGGCTCTTGGGGTAAACGTCTCATCGTAGACCGGTTCTTCCAGATCCACGCGATACTTTGCGGTTTCCGCGTTCAGCAGACCGAACTGGCCGATAGCTTCACGCATCTCAAGATACCAGCGATTCTGAAAATGGCTGGCGAGAGATTCCTCCGAGTCCCAGCGCTCGAACACCCGGATCCGACCGGGATGAGTGGGTTCCGGGCACCAGTCGTAATCCAGGCAGCCGGGTTGAGTGAGCGCACCTTCTATCAGGGGCCGACCCGCTTCCAGTGCCGCTTCGAGTTTATCCGGCGGCAGGTCGACCGTGCCGGAGATGATGATTGCCGTCTTTGCCATAGCGCTTGAGCTCCTTGAATTCCGCTATCCGTTACTTGCCTGCAAGCCTCGAGACCACGGCTGCGAAGGGCTCCATGGCATCCTCACCCACCGTGACGTAGGAGATGCCGTGCAGTTCCCGGCGCCGCTCGAGCTCTTCACAGATCGTGTCGACGCTGCCGAACAGCGCGTGCGGGTGGCTACGCATCTCCTCTTCCGTGAAGCCGAACATCTGCGCGAAGTTGCCGAGCACGGGGTCTGGGTCATCCATCACGAAGGTGAAGTAAGCGCCGATCTCGAGGGTGAGATCGGCAAACCGATCGCCCGCACCTTCCCGGATCCAGCCGATTTTTTTCTGCGTCTCGACTTCCGAGGACGCCTGCACGCCATCCGGACCGATCATGCCGGAACGGTTGTTGAAGTTGAGGCTGACGATGTCAGCCTCCCGCCCGGCCAGCCGGAGGATCTTCGGAGCACCGCCGCCGATCATGAGTGGAGGACCGGACATCGGCTTCGGCAAACCCTCGAAGTCCCGCCAGTTGAGGGTGTCGTTCGAAACGTTCGCATGCCCTTCGCCGCGAAATGCCTTGACCCCTTCAATCACGTCCGCCAGACGCTCGATTCGAATTCCGGGAGAATCGAACTGGAGACCGATGGCGTCGTACTCACCTTTCAGCCAGCCCGCACCCAGGCCGAACTCCAGCCGGCCACCGGACAGGTGATCGATGGTCATGGCCGATTTCACCAGTACCACAGGATTGTGGTAGTCGATGCAGAAGACCCGGCAACCGATGTTGATCGTCTCTGTCACCGCGGCCGCATAAGCCATGGCCGGGATCGCTGCGAGCCCCTGTACCGGATGGTTGGTTGCTTCCAGAGCCGGCCCCGGCCCGATCAGGTGATCTGCCAGATGAAAGGCCGAGTAGCCTAGGGACTCCGCCTTCTGCACCTTGGCCGCCCAGTCGGCACCGGAATCCGCGTTGAAGGACTGAACGCCGAAGCGGAAAGGTTTGCTCATGGCTGCTCCCGGTCACTCACGCGTTGTCGATGCAGTAGCGGATACCGCGACGGAGCAGTTCGTAATACTCCGGTTTCTCCCAGCTGCCCCGCTCGATCACCGGGTAGTACTCCACCATGGGTTGCATGTCGTAGTGCCCGCGGCAGTGACCGAGATTCAGGTACAGCACCTCTCCCTCACCCACCGGATTGATGTAATAAAGGGGACGCGGCTCATCGTCCGGCCAGTCTTCCTCCACAAAACCCTGGGCTTTGCCCGTGTAGTGCGTCTGCAGCAGTGTGTGCAGATCGCCGTGAATGCGGGACAGATAGAGCTCATCGTCCGTCTCAAAGGGCTCGATGCCTTTGACCAGCTCATGCTCCGGATCCGCGATCTCCACCGTAAACGGCTGGATGGGCGGGTGGGCGATGAACTGGGTACCGAGCACGCTCATCAGCACCGGCGCAATCTCCGGTGAGTCCACACCGCCCTGCTCGAGGAACTTCAGGATCGAGTTGGTGCCGTGCAGGGCAAACCACCGCTTGCCGCTGGCAATGTAGTCCCTGAGCGCAGCCTGCTCGGCTTCGCTCGGAACCAGGTTGCAGGTGTAGGTGATCAGGAAATCGCTCTCGGCAATGGTCTCGACATCGTGGTAGTTGGCGGCAACCTCCGTGCGCACCGACTCGTGCTCCGCCAGGAGCTTCAGGAGCTCCAGGCGGGCATAGTCGATATCGTGGAAGTCTCCGGCCGCAACCAGATAGACCTTGGTCGTTTTATGCTCGGACACGGTGTCCTCCCTTCCTGGTATTGGACTTAGAACTGGATCCGCTTGGTGATGCCACCGTCGATCACGATGTTGGTGGCCGTGGTGAACGATCCCAGCGGGCTCGCCAGCAGCGCAATCTGCGCGGCCACTTCCTGGGCCGTGCCCATCCTGCCAAGTGGAATGTCAGCCAGGGTCGCCTCGTAGAACGGCGTCATGTTCTGCTTGATGAAGTCCCAGGAGCCGCCCTCGATCATGATCGGTCCGGGAGAGATCGCATTGACGCGAATGCCCTTGGCGCCCACATCCTGCGCCAGCGCACCGGCGTACTGGATCACTGCCGCCTTCATGGCGTTGTACGCTCCCGCGGAGATGAATTTCTCCAGTGCTGCGGTGGAGGAGATCATGGCAATGCTGGCATTGTCCGAATTCTCCAGATGCGGCATGCAGGCTTCCACCAGGCGCACGGCACCGAGCACGTCATGCTCGAAGTTGGCCCGCCAGCCTTCCTCCCCCGGAGAGTTGCCACCGGATACGTTGGATACCAGGCAGTCGACCCCACCGAGTGCTTCGGCAGAGGCTTCCACCCAGGCCTTGAGCGCTTCGCCGTTGCCCACGTCCACGGACTGACCAAAGGCGGTCACGCCTTTCGCCTGCAGCGCGTCTACCGCTGCAGCCACATCTCCTTCGTTTCTGGCGCAGATGGCGACGTTACAACCCTCGTCCGCCAGGGTGTCTGCGATTGCCCGGCCGATCCCCTTGGTGGCGCCGGTGATGATGGCCTTCTGGCCTTTGAGTTTGAGATCCATACTGAAGCTCCTTGCTAGCTAGATAACTAAGTTCACTTTGCCCGCCTCGAGGGCAACACCAAATCGTTTAGACCGGCTCATGGCGACTGCAGGGCGCCGCCATCCACCAGCAGGCCGTGCCCGGAAATGAACCCTGCCTCATCGGAGGCGAGGAAGGCAATGGCGTTAGCGATGTCTTCCGGCTGTCCCAATCTCTTCACCGCCGCTTTCTGTTCCCAGAAATTCCGGAACGCCTCATCGGCGGCAAACACGTCCCGGGTAATGCCGGTGACGATAGCCCCAGGCCGAATGTAGTTGGCGGTGATGCCGAACTCGCCCAACTCCAGTGCCAGTGTTTTCGTCAGTCCGGCGACACCGTGCTTGGACACGGTGTAGGCTGCCATCCCGGGGGCGGACAGATCGCTCATCACCGAGCCGATGTTCACGATCCGACCCTGCGAACTTTGCTTCAGGAGCGGAATGGCCGCTCTCGAGAGTCGGAAAACGGCAGCCAGGTTCACCTCGAGCACCGTATTCCAGGTCTCGTCGGTCAACGTCTCCACCGGCGCGCCGCGAGAAACGCCGGCGTTGTTCACCAGCACGTCGAGCCCGCCCAGCCGATCCGAGGCGGCGCTCAGCAACGCATCGGGGGCCGCGGCATCGGTCACGTCCAGCACCAGCGTGCTTTCGATTGCCAGGTCCTCGAGCCCTGCAGCGTTCAGATCGCAGCCGAGCACCCGAGCGCCTTCGGCACTGAGCTTGAGCGCCGTCGCCCGACCAATGCCGTCTGCGACACCGGTGACCACGCACTTTCTGCCGGTTAACCGACCCGCTGGCCGACCAGCCACATCGCTCATCTGGAATCTGCCCTCCCTTGAAGGGGCATTCTGGCGGAGGGCAGGAAAAACAGTCAAGCCAGCTTTTTTTTGCCGTATCGGCCAGCCATACTCTGCAGAAGTCGAACACCTGATTCGCCGGGAGGCCCGCAGATATGAGCGACATACTCACCACCCCGCTCAACGAGATGACGCCGATGAACCCGGAGGTGCTGGCCTGTCCGCACGCATTCAATGAACGCCTGCGCAAGGAGGCCCCGGTCTATCAGTGCCCGCACACCGGCATCACGTTCGTCTCCGATTACGAAACCATCACCCGGATCGCGAAGGACCATGAAACCTTCTCAAACCGGTTCTCTACCGCCATGCCGACGGGCGAGTCCAAGGTGGATCCGCGCATCATCGAGATCCAGAAGAAGGGCTACCCGCCGGTGGACACCATGCTGACCCAGGATCCGCCCGTGCACAGGCGCTACCGGGGCATGGTCAACCAGGCTTTTACGGCCCGCCGCGTATCCACGCTCGAACCCTATATCGAGAAGCTCTGCCATGAGCTCATCGACGGCTTCATCGAGAACGGCCGCTGCGAGTTCGTGGTGGATTTCGCCGAGCGGGTACCACTGACGGTGATCGCCGACCAGCTGGGCGTGCCACTCTCGGACTACGAGCTGTTCAAGTCCTGGTCGGATGCGTTCGTAGCCCAGCTCTCCCAGATGGCGTCACCGGATGAGGCGGTGCGGGCGGCGGAGCTGATCTATGACTACCAGCAGTACTTTGCGAAGAAGATCGAGGAACGGCGGGAGAATCCTGAGGACGATATCATCTCGGACATCGTTCACGCCCAGTTCGAAAACGAGCGACCGCTGGATGTAGCGGAGATGCTCTCGATCATCCAGCAACTGCTGGTGGCCGGAAACGAGACCACCACCCACTCCATCGCCGATGGCATTCTGTTGCTGATCCAGCACCCGGATCAGCACAAGCTCCTGAAGGATGATCCGAGCCTGATCAGCAATTTCGTCGAGGAGGTGCTCCGGCTTGCCACACCAACGGCCAACATGTGGCGCGTGGTGACCAAGGACACCGAGATCAACGGCGTGCCGGTGAAAGCCGGCTCCATGCTGCAACTCCGCTACTCGTCCGCCAACCGGGATGAAGCGCAGTTCGAAGCACCCCAGGCATTCGACGTGACCCGCGACAACGCCAAAACCAATATCGCCTTCGGCCACGGTGTGCACATGTGCATCGGCGCAAACCTGGCGCGCAAAGAGATGGATACCGCCTTCCGGGTGCTCCTCGAACGACTCGACAACTTCGAGCTGGACTGCGATGAATCGGAGCTCAACTATCCGCCGAACGTGTTGCTGCGGGGGTTATCGAAGCTGCCGATCCGGTTTACGGCGCGCGGCGACTGAGGCGCCGTCCCTAAAACTGGTCCTAAACGGGGCTCAGCGATCGCTGACCCAGTCGATCGCATTCCGGATCAGCCTCCGGAAGTGTGGACTGGCATAGGCTTTGTGATCGTCGCCACATTGCAGATAGACGATGCGGCTCCTGCCTACTTCCCGGGTCCAGCCGATCAGGTTCGAACCGGCGGGATGATCCCAGTCGGAGTTATCGAACATCTTCCCGCGCAGCACCACATGCGCGGCTGAATAGAAGTTTTCCTTGCTGAAACCGTAGTCGGATGCGAGCAGCGGCGTCACGTCCTCCTCGAACACCTCATAGAGATAGAGCTCGTCGGTAATCTCGAAGCGCTCGGGCACCCCGGCTGTAACCGGGTGATCAGCCAGCACACGCACGTTGTGGGTGACCTCGTGCCGATAGCCCGAATCCAGCCTGGGCTCACCGCGCACGTCCGCCGGCAGGTACAGGAAGCGGCCGCCCAGCAGCTCTCCGTACTCCGGCCAGGCCGGCCAGCCGGCGATCGCATGATGGAGGAAGACGAAACCATGCCCTGCTTCCACCAGTGCCATGAACTGCTCTTTGAAGTCCTCGCTCGGCACCTCGAAATCGGGTCCATCCGGACCGAAAGCGATGCCCGGCATATCGTAGGCCACGAAGGCATCGTAGGCGGCTGCCTGCTCCACGTTCTGCAGTGCGCGCGCCGCCGGTTGCTCCACGTGCGTCCAGTTCAGCAGGGGCATATCGTCGAAAATCTGAAAAAACGGCTCCCGCTCGAAGGGGTGCCCCTTGGTCACCAGCAGTATGTTGCGTTCCACATCACTCATGGGCCGCCTTGCTCCTCGGGATCATCGGCTCGTAGTATGTCCGGGAGCAGCCCACCCATAAACCACCACGTGAAGTGACAAATCAGATGGCCGAATCGGAGTCCAGGGTCGAGAAGACCTGGCAGCAGACCAAAAGTGAGCAGACCCGGGAGAACATCCTGTCCTCCGCCATCGACTGTTTCTACGAGCTCGGTTATGCCAGCACCACCACCGATAACATCGCGAAGAAGGCGGGCGTCTCCCGCGGCGCCATGCTGCACCACTTCCCCACCCGTTTCGACCTGATCAGCGCCGCGGTTGCCCACCTCAGCAATCGCTGGCTCGAACGGTTCACGGACGCGGAGTCCCGGGTGAATGAAGGCGCCGAGCACACCCGGGTGGCTGAAGGGATCGACGCCTACTGGGAGTTGCTGAACTCGCCTGACTGGGTGGTGTTCAACGAGCTCAAGGTCGCTGCCCGGACCGACCAGGAGCTGGAAAAGGCGCTGGTGCCTGCTTTGAAGGATTTCGGCAAGGCGATGGCGGAAGCGGCCCTGGAGCTGTATCCGGATCTGGCCCTGTCCGAGGCCTACGAACGAGGCAACCTGCTCACCACCTACCTGCTCGAAGGCATGGCGGCCGCCAAGCTGGTCCAGGGTATTCCCATCCCGGAAAAGAAAGTCCTCGACTGGTTGAAGCGGGAACTGGTGCGCAGCTATCAGGACGTGCTGACCACCGTGAAACGTCCCAGCGACCTCTAACGCCCTGAATTGCTGCTCAGGCGAGCCGAAAAAAAGTCAACGCTGACTGTTTTAGTGCCCCTCAGTTTGGATAAGATCTCTTCCCTTACAGTCTGAAGGGGAACGGGGCTTGAATACTCAGATTTCAGATACCACGTTGAAGGACCTGCACCGTCGCATGGTTCGTATCCGCCAGTTCGAGGAACGCGCGGGCAAGCTGATGGAAGACGGCAAGATTCCCGGGGCCCTGCACCTCTACGTAGGCCAGGAAGCCGTCGCTTCCGGTGTCATGACTCATCTGACCAATGAAGACTGGATCACCAGTACGCACCGGGGTCACGGTCATCTGATCGCCAAGGGCGGCGAGTTCGGTCCCATGTTCGCCGAGCTCTACGGCCGGGCCACCGGCTACTGCAAAGGCAAAGGCGGCTCCATGCATATCTCGAACATGGCGCTCGGCATGCTCGGGGCCAACGGCATCGTCGGCGGCGGGCCGCCCATCGCCATGGGTGCCGGTTTCGCCAACAAGTTCAAGGGCAACGATCGGGTATCCGTCACCTTCTTCGGTGACGGCGCGTCGAACGAAGGCTCGTTTCACGAAGCGGCCAACATGGCAGGCCTCTATCAGCTGCCCGTGCTGTTCGTCTGCGAAAACAACGGTTACGGCGAGTACACGGCCCAGGCCAACCACCAGGCCATCGTCGATGTGGCAGACCGGGCCGCCGGTTACGGCATGCCGGGTGTGATTGTCGACGGCATGGACGCGGTGGCCGTCTTCGAGGCCGCAGGCGTTGCCATTCAGCGGGCAAGAGACGGCGGCGGGCCCACCCTGCTCGAGTGCAAGACCTACCGCTTCTACGACCACGTGGGGGTGCGCGGCATGGGGTTGAACTACCGCTCCGATGACGAGGTGGCAGAGTGGAAGCGGCGGGACCCGATCACCCTGCTGGAAGGCCGTCTTGCCGAGCAGGGCATTCTCGCGGAGGTGGAAGCGAAAGCCGTGCATGAGGAGGTGGCCGCCGAAATCGAAGCGGCTGTCGAGTTCGCGGAGAACTCACCTTACCCGGAGCCGGAAGCGCTCCTTGAAGACGTTTACGCATAAGGGGAGCAATATGGCAGAAGCAGCAGAAAAACCCCGTACCCTGCCCTACGTGGCAGCCATCACCGATGGGGTGAGGCAGATTCTCAGAGAGCAGGACAACGCCTTCGTCGCCGGTGAGGACGTAGCGGGCGCAGGCAGTGTTTACGGGTACTACAACGGACTGCTCGAAGAGTTTGGACCGAATCGAGTGTTCGATACGCCCATCTCTGAAGAGGGCATCGTCGGTCTTGGCGTGGGCGCCGCGGCGACCGGTTGCCGGCCCATCATCGATCTCATGTTCATGGATTTCCTGGGCGAGTGCATGGACGAGGTGGCGAATCAGCTGGCCAAAATGCGCTACATGTTCGGTGGCCGAGCAACCCTGCCCGTCACCATGCTGACCATGGCCGGCGCCGGTGCGAGCCTGGCGGCACAGCACAGCCAGTCGCTGGAAGCCTGGCTCTGCCACCTGCCTGGACTCAAGGTGGCCATGCCTACCACACCTTACGATGCCAAAGGCCTCATCATCGCCGCGGCTCGGGATGACAATCCGGTGATCGTGGTGCTTAACAAGATGTCTCTGGCGATCACCGGCGAAGTGCCGGAAGAAGCCTATGAGATCCCACTGGGCCAGGCGAACGTGCTTCGGGAAGGAAAGAACCTGACCATCGTCGCCCTCGGCCGCATGACCCACGAAGCCATCAAGGCGGTGGACGGGCTGACAGAGCTTGGCATCGATGCCGAGATCATAGATCCACGGACACTGCAGCCGTTCGACATCGACACCGTGGTGAGATCCGTGGAGAAGACGCACCGCGCCATGATCGTGCACGAGGCCGTCCGCTTCGGGGGCTTAGGCGGTGAGATCGCGGCGCAGATTCAGGAAGAGGCATTCGACTATCTGGATGCACCGGTCGCCCGGGTGGGCGCGCCCTTCTCGCCGGTGCCATTCAGCCCGGCGCTCGAGTCCGTGTACGTGCCGAATGCAGATCGGATCGTCGCCGAAGCGAAGAAGATGCTCGGTGTGTAGCCGACTGTTGTTCCGTCTCATCGCATCGGGATATTGAATCTTCACCCGTGATTAACATCGGAATCATCGCCAATCCGGCGTCAGGCAAAGACGTCCGGCGTCTTGTCGCTCGAGCATCCGTGTTCGACAACCCGGAAAAGCAGGCCATCGTTCAGCGGCTTATTGCCGGCATGGAAGGCGTGCTCGGCGATTCCGACTGGCGTCTGTACTACCTCGATGACGCACACGGCATCGTCCGTCAGGCGGTGAGCAGTGTGCTTGGTGAGGACTCCGGACGCGGGGTGCCGATCATGAGCGCTGAAACCGGCAGCGCCATAGACACCACCCGAGCCGCGCGAGCGCTTGCCGAGGTACCCACGGACGTGAATCTGAGCCTGGGCGGCGATGGCACCAACCGGGCACTCTGTCTGGGCTGGCGGGACGCCCCGCTGATTCCGATTTCCACCGGCACCAACAACGTCTTTCCGCGCCTGATGGAAGCAACGGTAGCAGGTGCCGCTGCCGCGCTCGTCGCCTCCGGCCGAATTCCGAGAACAGAGGTTTCCCGACAGCAGAAAGTCATCCGGGTGGAGATCGAAGGAGAAGCGGACGATCTGGCGCTGATCGATGCCGTGCTCGTCAACGAGCGTTTCGTGGGTGCCCGGGCGCTGCTGAACCCGGAGAGCTTGAGTTCCGCCCTGCTGACCATTGCCGATCCAGCGGCTGTTGGCATCACGGCGATCGGCGGACTGATCGACCCCCTCAGCGAGCGGGCGGACGACGGGATGCAGATTGAGTTTGCGACCCAGGATCAGGCATCCACCCTCATCCGAGCGCCCATCGCCCCCGGCTACTACCGGGAAGTCGGCATACGTGAGCATCGCAGGGTCAACTTCAACCAGTCCCTGCGTTGCCAGGGACCGGGGGTGCTCGCATTCGATGGCGAGCGGGAGCGGGTACTGAAGCCTGGACAAGAGGCTCTGCTCACAGTCGAGCGCACGGGGCCTCATGTGATCGACGTGCCGGCCACCATGAGGCTGGCAGCCAGCAGAGGCAGCTTTCTGATGCCCACCAATCTGCCTCAGACGACGGCCGCCGGAGCGGCAGCAGAGTAATAAGGAACGAGCCATGCCCACCGAGGTGTATCTGGTCAAGGTTGGAATGAACATGACAGAGGGCGTTGTCGAGGAGTGGTACATCCCCGATGGCGGCACGGTCAGTAAAGGCGAGCTCCTCTATCGCCTGGAGACCGAGAAGGTGAATCTCGACGTGGATGCGGAGACCAGCGGAGTGGTGAAACACCTGGTCGGCGAAGGCATCACCAAGGAGCCGGGGGATGTGGTGGGCTACATCTACGCAGAAGGCGAAGCGATCCCGGAGGTCTTGCCGGGGCCGATGGCGCTTCGCAGCCGGCCGTTGCAACGGCAGGCTCGAAGGCCCAGGAAGAACCGATCCTCGCCCCCGCGGCTGCTACTGCGCTCGCGGCCGACGGCCGGATCAAGGCCTCGCCCATAGCCAGACGGTTGGCAGCAGAGCGCGGCGTTGCACTCTCGGCCCTCAAGGGAACAGGTCCCGGTGGCCGGATCGTGGAGGCAGATGTCCTCGCCTGCCGAAATCGGCGCCGGTATTCCCGCGACCACTGCAGCCGAGACGGAAGATGGCGTTCCCCGCTCGTCCCCCATGGCGCGCAAGGTCGCCAGAGAGCTTGGGGTGGATCTGGACACCGTACGGGGCACCGGTCCGGGTGGACGAATCACCAAGGATGACGTAGAGGCTGCCGCAGCCGGTGCTGCTTCGACACCCACCACGGCTTCGCCTGCTGCCCTCCCTGCCGCAGTTGTCTGGTTCGGTGGCGGAAGATCAGACCGTGCCGGTACGCGGCATGCGCAAGACCATCGCCCGACGAATGCATGCCAGCCTGCAGGAAATGGCGCAGCTCACCATGGACATGGACGTGGTGATGGATGACGCGGTCAAGCTCAGAGGCCAGCTGATCGATGAATGGCAGCAGGAAGGGCTTCGCCCGACCTACACCGACCTGGTCATTCGAGCGGTCGCCAAGGCACTGGCGATGCACCGGCCGATGAACGCCACCATGAACGAGACAGAGATCGTTCAACACGGCGCGATCAACGTTGGCATGGCTGTCGCCCTGCCGGCAGGGTTGATCGTGCCGGTGGTGAAGAACGCCAATCTGCTGAGCGTGCAGATGCTCGCCCGCGAGACTTCACGGCTGGCGCTGGCGGCCAGAGACGGCACCCTGACGCCGGACGATCTGCAGGGCGGGACGTTCACGGTGACTGCCCTCGGTATGTTCGGCGTGGACTCGTTCACGCCCATCATCAACTCTCCCGAAGCTGGTATCCTCGGTGTGAACCGCATTCGTGATGACGTCGCCTGGGAAGGCGACCGACCGGTGAAGCAACAGCGCATGAAGCTGTCGCTCACCTGGGATCACCGGGTGCTGGATGGCGCGCCGGCAGCCGAGTTCCTCGGCAGCGTCCGGGACCTGCTCGAAGCGCCCTACCGCTTGCTCATCTAGGCAAAGGAACCAGTCAGCATGGCCGTGCAGATCACTCCGCTTTCTCCCGTCATCGGTGCCGAGATCAGCGGAGTGGATCTGTCCGCGGTAACCGACGACGAGTTCGAGACCATTCACCAGGCACTCACTGCGCATCAGGTGATCTTCTTCCGGGACCAGGACGCGCTGGCCCCGGAGGTGCAGATCGCATTCGCCCGTCGCTTCGGTGATCTGCACGCCCATCCGGCAGCACCGCACATGGACGGGCACCCGGAGATCTTCGTGATCCACGCACACAAAGACTCCAAGGTCGCCAACGGCAACGGCTGGCATACGGACGTATCCTGTGACGAAGCGCCGCCCATGGGCACGATGCTGCAGATTCACGAACTTCCGCAGTCCGGCGGCGACACGTTATGGATCAACACCTGCGCCGCCTATGACAGTCTGTCCCGCGCCATGCAGCGCTTTCTCGAGACGCTCAGCGCCCGCCACGAATCGGAACACATCTACCGGGGACGCTACTCGGACCGAGGCGTAGACGATGCGGGTCGTGTTTATCCAAGCGCCGTGCATCCGGTGGTGCGCACCCATCCGGAGTCCGGCCGCCGGGCGTTGTACGTGAATCCGAGCTTCACCACCCGCATCTGCGAGCTTGGCTTCGAGGAGAGCAACGCGCTCCTCGACTACCTGTATCGCCATCAGCAACGGCCGGAGTTCCAGGTCCGCTTCCGCTGGTCGCGAAACGCCATCGCGCTCTGGGACAACCGGTCCACACAACACTTCGCCCTCTGGGACTACTGGCCTGAAGAGCGCAAAGGCCATCGGGTGACCATCGCCGGAGAGCGGCCGTTCTTCGATCCTGACCGCCGGCCGACAACGGAACCGAATCCGCTGAAACGACTGGCCCGAAGCCTATGAAGCAGATTCTCCCTGCACACCCGGCCCGCGCCGGGTTTCTCGTTGCGCTGCTGGCTTATCTGCTGGCCGGTTGTTCGCCCGCAGAAGAGGCTCCCGAAATCCGCGGTGCTCTAGACACCGAATCAGCGACGGCTGCAGCCGATGTGATCTTCACCAACGGCCACGTCCTGACCCTGGATGAGGCCGATACGGTAGCCAGCACCCTGGTGGTCACCGGCGAGAAGATCGTCGCCGTGGGCGATGCTTCCGTGGCCGCGGGCTTCAGCGCCCCTCTGGTCATCGATCTGGGCGGGAAGACTCTGATGCCGGGGTTCATCGACAGCCACACGCACATTTACGGTCGCCCGCCCCACTACATCGACCTCACGGAGGTGAACTCCGTGGCCGAGATCGTCAGCCTGGTGCGCGCCAAGGCAGCGGAGGTGGGGCCGGGTAATTGGATTACCGGTTACGGCTGGTCGGAAGACGAGCTCGCCGAAGGACGCCGCCCACTGATCGGCGACCTGGATGCGGCAGCGCCCGGCCACCCGGTGATGCTGACCCGGGCAGGCGGCCACAGCGCCGTGTTCTCGAGCAGAGCGTTCGAGATCGGCGGTGTGGATGCGACCACGCCCAATCCTGAAGGCGGCATCATCGAGCGGGACGAGTCCGGGGCTCTAAACGGTGTCATTCGTGAGCGACAGAACCTCGTTGGCGACCTGATTCCTGTCACGCCGCCACAGGAGTTGCGGCCGAGCCTGATCGCCAATCTGCAGGCGCTGCTCGGCAAAGGCATCACCTCCATCATCCACGCCAATGCCACCCTGGAGATCTACCCGGTCTGGGAGGCCGCCTACGCTGAACATCACGGCGCTCTGCCGCGCGCTTCCGTGCAGCTCCTTCACGAAGGTCCGGAAGCCATGGCCGCGTTCGGCAAGCTCACCGGCGACGGCGACGAGCACCTTCAGGTGGGACCGTTGAAGATCTTTGCGGACGGCGGCTTTACGGGCCCGGCTGCCTACACCAGCAAGCCCTACAAGGGCGAAGACGAGTACCGTGGCAAGCTGAACATGACAGAAGCCGAGCTGCGCGAACTGGTCATCATGGCTCACGAGGAAGGCTGGCAGTTGGGCATCCATGCCATCGGTGATGCCGCTATCATGCTGACCGTAGACTATCTGGTGGAGGTCCTCAGCCGCTCCCCGCGGGACGACCACCGCCACTACCTGAACCACTTCACCGTGATGCCTGATGGGCAGACCATGGACGACATGGCTGCGCACGGTATCGCCATCACCCAGCAGCCAAACTTCACCTACACCCTGGAAGGCCGCTACGTCGCCAACCTGGATGGCGCTCGGCTGGAGACCAACAACCCGCTTCGCACACCCATGGATCACGGCATTCATGTGGCCATCTCGAGCGATATCCTGCCCATCGGACCCTGGGTGGGCATCTACGCCGCCGTGACCCGCAAGGGGATGAGCGGCCGGGTGTTCGGTCCCGCCGAAGCCATCAGCCGCATTGAAGCGTTAAAGGGCTACACCAGCAAAGGCGCCTGGCTCACCCGGGAAGAAAACATCAAGGGCATGCTCGCGCCTGACATGCTGGCCGACATGATCGTTCTCTCCGCCAACCCCCTGACCGTGCCCGATGAGGAACTTCTCGACATCGAAATCCTGGAGACCTGGCTTGGCGGGCAACGGGTTTATCAGAAGCCGCAGTCACGAGGAAGCAGATGACTCATTTTCCCCAGAAAATTGCCGCCGAGCGTGGCGACGACCGTGCACTCGTCGACGAGCGCGGTGAGCTCAGCTGGAAGGATTTCAACCTGCGGACCAATCAGCTGCTCTCGGCGCTGCGTGGCCTCGGCCTGGGTCCCGGTGACACGGTCGCCGTCTACGCGGGCAACTGTCGCGAGTACTACGAGATCATGATGGCCGCCATCCATACCGGCATCATCTGGGTACCCGTGAACTGGCACTTCAGCCCGGAAGAGCTGGCCTATGTGATCGCTGATTCGGAAGCAAAAGTCCTGTTCGCCGAGGGCCAGTTCCTCGACCAGGCAGCGGCAGCCGTGGATCGGGACGAGACGCCCGGACTGGAACACTGCATTGCAATTCGCGGCGAGCGCCTACCCGGTGCGTTCCAGGACTATGAGCAGCTGCTGGCATCCGGCAGCAAAGATGAGCCGGAGAACCAGTCCATGGGGGGGCCCATGTTCTACACATCCGGCACCACCGGACGGCCGAAGGGCGTGAAGTCCAACAGCTCCGCCGCGGGTGGTCCCATCGAGGTTCTAGAGCTGATGGGGGCCGGATTGTCGGGCATGCTCAACATTCCCGCTGACGGCACGACCTACATCTGCGGCCCGGTCTATCACTCGGCACAGTGGGCATTCTCCTTTCTGCCTCTGCTTGTCGGCAGCCGGGTGCTGATGCGGCACCGGTTCGACCCAGCCGAATCGCTCCGCCTGATGGACGATCACAAGGTAACCAACGTGCACCTGGTGCCCACTCAGTTTCATCGCTTTCTGAAGCTCGAAGAGGACGAGCGCGCCGAATTCGATGGCAGTTCTCTGGTGGTGGTGTGGCACGGTGCAGCACCCTGCCCACCGGAAACCAAGCGCAAGATGATCGACTGGTGGGGTCCCGTGGTCAGCGAGTACTACGGTTCCACGGAAGGCTCCATCGTCTCCCAGATCACCGCCGAGGAGTGGCTCGAGCGTCCCGGCTCGGTCGGCAAAGCAGGTGCCATGTCGGAGATCACCATACGCGATGACGATGGCAACGTCGTTCCTGCTGGCGAGTCGGGCCAGATCTACGTCAGGAACCTGATGGGCACCGACTTCGAGTACCACAACGAGCCGGAGAAGACCGCGGACGTACACCTGGAACCCGGCGTGTTCACCTTCGGCGACATCGGTTACTTCGATGAGGACAAGTATCTCTACCTCAGTGACCGGAAGATCGACATGATCATCTCCGGTGGGGTGAACATCTACCCGGCCGAGATAGAGGCCGTGCTCGTGCAGCATCCGGCAGTGGAGGATGCCGCAGTATTCGGCATCCCCAATGAGGAGTTCGGAGAAGAGGTGAAGGCCGCGGTCAAGCTTGCGTCGGGGCATGAGGCCGGTGAGACGCTGACTCAAACCCTGATCGACTACTGCCGGGAGCACCTGGCTGGCTACAAGGCACCCAGGTCCATCGACTACGAGGAAGAGTTCCCCCGGCACGAGACGGGCAAGCTCTACAAGCGGCTCTTGCGCGATCGCTACTGGCAGGGTCAGGGGAGAACCATCTGATGGGACTTTATGCGAAGTACGTGCTGCCGAAGCTGATCGATGCGGCCTGCAGCCAGCCGCCCATGGCGGAGCTGCGCAGCCGTTACGTGCCCGAAGCGGAAGGCAATGTGCTGGAGATCGGTATCGGCAGCGGATTGAACCTGCCCCACTACTCCGACAGAGCGCGATCCGTCACCGGACTGGACCCCCACGCCGAGCTGACCGATATGGCGAAAGCCCGGGCCCAGAACGCCACGCCGGACGTGGAAGTGCTGCAGATTTCCGGCGAGGAGATTCCGGCAGACGACGGCCGCTTCGACAGCATCGTCTGCACCTGGACGCTCTGCTCCATACCGAACGTCTACCAGGCGCTCCGGGAAATGAATCGGGTAGTGAAGCCAGGCGGCCGTTTCTACTTCGTGGAGCACGGACTGTCCCCGGATGCGGGCGTGCAACGCTGGCAGCGGCGGATTGAACCGCTATGGAAGATCATCGGCGGTGGCTGTCATCTGACCCGCAAAGCCGACGATCTGATCCAGGACGCCGGCTTCCTGCTACCGGATTCTGAGTCAGGTTACCTGCCTGGTCCCAAGTGGGCGGCCTTCATGACCCACGGCATTGCGGTCAAACCAGCCTGAGGAAAGCGTTGACGGCGCCAATCGGCAGCGTTAAAAACCGTCACATCTGTTGGTTTTGAGGAGAAACCGTCGGAGCGTTGGAAGCCTGTGCATTGCCCCATGCAATGAGAGAGACGCAGGTTTTCGCTGCAGCGTGAAAGACGGGCACAAGGTCTACGTCGGCAACAGGTGCCAGCAGCGTTGCCGATCCGCAAAACAAGGGGAGAGAATATGAAGATTCTCGAGTTCACTGGTTCGGCTCCGCCGATCCTGGCCGCAACGCTATGCGCGTTCGCATCAGCGCCACTGGCAAGCTCTGCCTACGGGGCAGAGTCCGATACCGGCGGCACCATTGAAGAGATCGTGGTCACCTCGAGGCGCCGGGCAGAGTCTCAGCAGGATGTACCTCTGGCCGTCACCGCCTTCAATCCAGATGATCTGGAGCGCATCAACCCGGATACCCTCCGCGACATTGATGGCCGCATGCCCAACGTGTTCATCGGGCGGCAGACAGCCGGGCCGCAGATGGGTGCCATCTACATCCGTGGCCTGGGTTACGCCGACGTTGAAAAGAACATCCCGCCGGCCGTGGGAGTGATCGTCGATGGCATCTACCAGGGCACCAACACCGGCCAGCTCATCGACATGTTCGACGTGGAGCAGGTGGAGGTAAACAGAGGCCCGCAAGGTGTGCTTTACGGGAAGAACACCACCGGCGGCACCATCGTCGTGAAGCGGGTGCAACCGGAGTTCAACGAATGGGGCTTCTCCGTCGCCGGGGAGCTCGGCAACTACGACAATCAGAACCTGAAAGGCCGGGTGAACATCCCGCTCGTGGATGACAAGCTGGCCCTGAAGATCGGTGGCATCGTCAAAGAGCGGGACGGCTACTACGACAACATCAACACGGGCGATTCCGCTGGCGACATCGACTACTCGTCGGCCACGGTCGCGCTCAAATGGGCGCCGGTGGACAGCTTCGTCGCCACCCTGACCTATGACTATCTCAAAGATCGCAGCGACAGCGTCGCCATGGACGCCCGTTACAACGGCGACGATCCGTTCGTCAACGAGAACGACTGGGACGCGCAAACGGAATACGACCAGGACATGGTCGGTCTGGTGATGGACTGGGACATCAACGACAACCTGTCCCTGCACTCGATCACGGGCTGGACCGACTCGTCGGACTGGGTCGAGCAGGACTTCGACTCCGCCACACGCGCCAGCGTCGATGACAGCGTGACACCCCCCATCGCACCCACTCCGTTGGCGCAGCTCCATACGCTCCGGGATCAGACCTACGAGCAGTTTTCCCAGGAGCTCCGACTGTCAGGCAGCTTCAGCAACAACTGGCATTTCAACGTCGGCGGCTTCTATTGGGATGCGGAGATCACCAATCAGCAGACCACCAATGCCATCGCTCAGCTGGCCAACACGACGGGTCTGACCTGCGCCGAGTTTGGCGCCTTGGATGGGACTGGCATCGTCCCCGGCTTCCTTTTCCAGAATCCGACGCTGGGTGACGCCTACTGCCAGACGCCCTCCATCCCGGATCCGACCGGGGAGCTTGGCGATCAGCGAACATTGGTGTTCTCGGTGCAGGACATGGCGGAAGACGTGACCTCCTGGGCGCTCTTCGGATCCCTGGACTGGGATGTCACGGACACCCTGGAACTGTCGGCGGGTCTGCGCTACATCGACGAAGAGAAGGATTTCAGCAACAACTACACGGCACTGGCTCCGCCACCGCCACCTGGATTCCCGGTAGATGAGAGCGACTCCTGGGATGATGTGATATTCAAGTTCACTGCGAACTGGGCGGTCACCGACAACAACCGGCTCTACTTCTCCTACGGTGACGGCTACCGGTCCGGCGGTTTTGGAAGCCGGACCAACCAGGTAGATCAGATCACCTATGAGCCCGAGGATGTGACCACCTATGAGATCGGCTCGAAGAACGACTTCATGGAAGGCAAGCTCAGATTGAACGCCACCGCGTTCTACACGGATATGAAGGACCAGCAGTACGGTGTCGTGCTGCAGAGTCCGTTCGCGGCGCCAGGTACCAATACCGTGGTCAACAACGCGGACAAGACCGAGATTCTCGGCTTCGAGGTCGACGCGACTGCCCTGATCGGCGATTACTTCACCCTGGTCGGCCAGGTGGGTATTCAGGATGCGGAGCGCAAGAGCTACGACGAAGATTGTGATCGGGTGCCGATCGGCCCACTCGGCACCGCCGGTGTCCCGGGTGTGCCTCCCTGTGAGGGCAACACGATTACTCTGCCTTCTCAGCAGCTGCCCCGTGCACCGGACTGGAACTGGTCGCTCACGGGTATCTGGGATCAGCAGTTCGGTGGTACCCGCCTGAACGCCACGCTGACCGTACGCGGCCAGGATGATTTCATCATCAGCAACAATCTGCTGACAGGCGAGTCCACGGTCGCACAGGATGGCTACACGCTGGTGGATGGCCGGATCGCACTCGAGTGGATGTTCAACGATGGTGCGGACCGCCTGACCGTGGCTCTCTATGGCCGCAATCTGGGCGATGAAGAGTACAAGGACTACGAGCTGCCGCTCGGTGCCACCGGCGGCTTCCAGGGCTGGGGTCCGCCCCGCAACTACGCGCTGGAAGTTCGCTGGGATCACTGATCTCGACGCGATGAAGAAAAAGCCGGCGTTCTGCCGGCTTTTTCATGTCTAACCGCCTACCTGTGCTGAGGAGGCGTCGAACAGCCTCAGCGCGCTACTCTTCCGGTGATCGCATGGTGACTTTGCCGTTGAAGACCGCCCCGTCCATGATGTTGATACGGCGCATGCGAATATTACCGGTGACCTTAGAGGAAGGCTTGAGCACCACGGAATCTGCGCAGTCCAGATCACCGTCTATCTCGCCTTCGACGATCACCGAATGGGCCGACACCGAGGCTTTGACCCGGCCGCTGCCCGCCACCGTCAGCGCGTGTTCCGGCAGGGATATACTGCCTTCCAGAGTACCTGCCACCAGCAGGTCCTCGGTTGCCTCGAGCTCACCCTTGACGGACATCTTGCTGCCGATGAAGGAACGGGCAGGTGCATTGACCGATTGCTTCTCTGGCGCTTTGATCACCGTTTTCACGGCTGTTGCGATCTGATCCGTCTTGCTCGGCTTCGGCGGTTGCGGTTGCTCGACCGGCGCCGCGGCTTTCGGTCCGGCTGCTTTCCCCGGTGTCTTCATGACCGGATCGGTCTTCCCCTGGGTACGCTCGGTTTTGGGTTGCTCCGATTGCCACAACTTCTTCATGTCGCACTCCTCGTGATATTTGTGGTTTTCGATCCGGTTCCGGCCTCTGCTGGCTGGCTCGCCAGCTTCGGCCCTCTGGCCGTTGAGCCTTTCTTGGTAGCGGGTTCTGCTGCGTTCTCGCTGGCCATGATGACTCGACCTTTCATTTTGGCACCTTCTTCCACGGCAAAGCGTCTGGTATGGATATCCCCTTCGACCTTTCCGCTGGCATCGATTCGAACCCGATCCTCGCCGTGCAGGTTGCCGGTGACGGTTCCACGCACCTGAATTTCCCTGGCCTTGATCTCTGCCTGGATTGATCCCTGCTCGTCGACCAGCACGTGCTTGCCGTGCTCGATGACGCCCTCAACCCTGCCTCTGATCGTCAGCGTGTCGTCCGAGTCCTTGATCGTCCCCCGAATGACGACGCCTGGCCCGATCAGGGAGGTGAGAAGCCGTGATGTGCCGGGCGCGCCGCCATCCGGCCCCCTCCGATGAGCTTCGTCCATGTTTTCGATCCCTTTGTATGCGCTGTGCGGTTTTGTGTGTCCCGATAGCCAGAGCTGGCTCCGACCAATAACATAAGGCTGACTGAGGAACTGCATGAGTTCAAGCGGACGAACGTAAGCTTGACGCAAAAGAATTTCTGGATTGGACTTGAGCAAGCGCGACCACAACGAGAAGCCTGAGCGGGCACTGAATACTGCCCGGCTTCGCCGGTTGATCCGTCGAGCCGCGGCCCTGCAGGGGGAGCTCGCCGAATCGGCGGACGCCTTCTTTGCTGCTCGGCCATTCAGGATGATCGCAGAGTCCTCGGCAGCAGAGCCCGGCAGGGACGTCTACTCTTTCAGAATGGATCGGCCGGTACCCCGGAAGATCCACCGGTTGGCAAAGCGGCTTCTCAGGGTGCTGAGGCGGATCGCCGCTGTACTCCCGGAACGCCCTGTTGACGGCGCCCTGGAGAAAGTCCGGTGCCATGACGTGCCTTTTTTCGGCCCCGCCCTGGTGCCCGGCGCCCGGGCAGCGACAGAGCTTAAGCTGGACGGCAAATCCTTGCCTGGGGCAGCCATCAGCGCCCCGACCTGGTCGCCGAGCACGAGTGAGATCTCCGTCGTCGGCCAGGATCCGGAAGGCGGGCTCAGCGGACGGGTGGAGGTGCGTTTTCAGCTGGAGCTGCCCGGCCAGGACCATGAGGCACCCCGGCAGTCGGTCGTTGCCCTGACGGGGGCTGCCATCTGGGAGGCCGAGCAGCTTCTGGAGAGAGTCGGCGCGGCGCAGAATCGGCCAGCGCCGGTGCAAGCAGGCCGACACCCGGACCACGCCAGGGAGGATCGCTCAGCTTGAGCAGTCGTAGACGTGTCGTTCAGCCGCAACTCAACAAGGAGGTTCAGGAATGGTGCAATGGCGCGGGCGTAGACAGAGCTCGAATGTAGAGGACCAGCGCGGACGCTCCTCCGGCGGTCGAATGCGCATGGGTCGCGGTGGTGGCGGCCTCAAGCTGACCGGGGGCTTAGGAACGATCCTGCTCATTGCCTTGGTGTATCTCTCTGGCGGTGATCTCGGCCAGATCCTGGGACTGTTGCTGGGCGGCGAACAAGGCCCGGTGGTCAGCCAACGCGCGCCTGAATCAATCGGCCCGGTCGGGAACGACGACGCCGCCCAATTCGTGTCGGTGATCCTTGCTGATACCGAAGATACCTGGGGTGATGTGTTCAGGCGTCATGGTGGCCGCTACCCCGAGCCCAAGCTCAGGCTCTTCAGCGACGGCGTCAGCTCGGCCTGCGGTTACAACACCGCTGCTGTCGGGCCGTTTTACTGTCCGGGAGATCAGCGCGTGTACCTGGACCTCACGTTCTTCGAGCAACTACGTCAGCTCGGTGCGCCCGGCGACTTCGCGCAGGCTTATGTCATCGGCCATGAGATCGGGCACCACGTTCAGAATGTCACCGGTGTGCTCAACGCGGTGCAAGCCATGAAACGCGGTCGGACGCAGGAACAGGCGAACCGGCTACAGGTGCTCGTTGAGCTGCAAGCCGATTGCTACGCGGGCCTTTGGGCACACCACGCGGAGAACCAGCGCGACCTGCTGGAGCATGGTGATGTGGAAGAAGGTCTGAAAGCGGCCGCATCGATCGGCGATGACAACCTCATGCGGCGAGCGGGACGCGCAGTGCGACCGGAGGCGTTTACTCACGGGTCTTCAGAACAACGCGTCGAGTGGTTCCGCAAAGGCATGCAAACGGGTGAGCTGGAGGCGTGTGATACCTTCCGTGCCGCAGGGCTCGACCTTGGAGCACGGGGCTAGGGAGGGTTATGCCCATACTTAGCCCCAACGAGGATGCGTTCGGCCAAGCGCTCTTAGATCACTTCGAAGGACGTTCAGCCGAGAACCTGACGCTCGAAACCGATGCGGGCACGAAGTCTCCCGCCATGCCTGCATCGTGGTTCTTTGAGCCACCTGATCGCTGGGAACAATGGGAGCGAGACAATCTCGACAACGCCGACGGTCCCGTTCTCGATCTCGGCGCCGGTGCCGGCCGCGCCTCGTTGTACATGCAGGAGCGTGGGCATGAAGTCGTTGCCGTCGATAACTCACCGGGCGCGATTCAGGTCTGCAAGGCACGCGGCGTCGTAGATGCCCGGCTTCACGACTTCGCTGAAACATTGCCGAACGACAAGCTCTGGCGCACAGTGCTACTGCTTTGCGGCAACTTCGGGCTTGCCGGAAGTTGGCAGGGTACGCGCCGGATGCTCTCGCAACTGCACGACATCTGCGCCGACGGTGCTGTCCTGCTTGCGGATACCGTTGATCCAACAGTGATGACCGATCCTGATGTGCAGAACTATCAGAAGCGGATGGCCGCGAAGGGGGAGTACGTTGGCAACGTGACGCTACGGCTGATCTATGGCCAGACCGAAAGCCCATGGTGGGATCTGACCAACGTCCTCATTGCGGACGTGCCTCGACTCATCGAGGGGACCGGGTGGACCTTGGCAGAGCACCATGTTGGTGGAGTGGATCACTACCTGAAACTTTGCCGTGAGTGACCAATGGTGGCCGGGAAAAGATCCCCGGTAGGAGCAAGCTTGGAATGACCTCTCATGCAGCGTTCCGCTACAGGTCATTCATCAGTTACTGCCACGAAGATCGAGCGGCCGCGGTCCGCTTGCATCGATGGCTGGAGCGATTCCACGTACCGCCGGACATTGCCGGACAGCGGGGCATCACCTCACTTGCACCGATCTTCCTCGATCAGCGGGATCTCCTGCCATCTTCCAGCTTGCCCTTCGAGATCGAGCAAGCGCTCAGCGCTTCAGAGTCCCTGATCGTGGTCTGCTCACCTGCATCCGCTGCCTCAACTTGGGTCAATCAGGAAGTGGTGTTCTTCCACCGGCTCGGACGTGGCGCACGAACCTTTTGCGTGCTTGTCAAAGGAGAACCGATTGACGCCGTGCCTCCGGCGATCTTCGAACTGCTTGATGAGCCACTAGCGGCTGATGCCCGCGGCCTACGCGCCCGTCGCCGCGGCTACCGGCGCCTGGCTGCGGCACTACTGGAAGTTCCGCTGAAAGCACTCACCTCCCCTCGAGCGCGGACTGGAGCGAAGAAGGCGACACCGGTCCATCCTCCTCTGAGTGCCGGTGCCGATCTGGTCCAGCGTCGTCAGGCGGCTGAGGCCATGCTTCTCCATAGCGGCGCCGCAGAAACCGAGGTGCGGGTCGGGATCGGCCAGGGCCTCGACGTCATCACCACACCGGACGTTCCCGAAGAGGTCCGTGCGAGGATGCTCCAGACCGTTGGCGAGTCCTTTCAGCGTCTTGGAGAGTTCGATCGAGCTCTGGCGTCGTTGACACAAGCTCTCTCCCTGCACCGCCAAGGCAGTGCCGATGACGGCATCGAGATTGCCAGGTGCCTGCATGGCATAGCGCTGGCACTTCGCGATCTCGACCGAGAAGGCGAAGCACTCAAGGCGGCAGAGCAGTCGCTCGTGATCAAGCGCCGGGTGCTCGGCGAAACGCACGTTGGCACCGCCGATGCGCTTAGCTTGTACGCAAATCTGCTCGTCGGTGGCGGGGAGTACGAGCAAGGACTGGCCCTGGCAGCCAGGGCGGTGGATCTCTGCGCCGTACAGCCCGATGGCGAGGACTACGCGCACGCGCTTTTTGATCAAGGGACTCTGCTACGTTTTGCCGGTCGGCTGGATGAGGCTCTCGCGATTCTCGAACGCTCCGCACAGCTGCATCGAGATCTCTACGGTCGACTGGATCCCCGCTATGCCACCGCGCTGAACGCGCGTGCCCTGTGCTTGCGAGAGCTTGGCGAGCTCGACGCCGCGATCGAGGGCTACGAGCAGGTTCTCCATATCTACAGGCGACTCTATACGGAAGCCCATCCGGAAACGGCCCGTGCCCTCAACAACTACGCGGTGGCGCTCGAGAGTCGCGGTGAGATTCACGCTGCTCGGGAGCACTACGAGCTTGCGGTAGCCCAATGGCGTACCACGGTGGGTGAGGATCATGGTGAAACCCTTGGCACTCGACACCTCCTGGCCCGCTTGCTTCTCGAGGCCGGTCACCTGGATCTGGCTGGGCGTGAGCTCGACGACATAATCGCTCGTGCTGACGCGATCCAAGAGGGGACCTATCGCGTGCTTGCCGGCCATGCCCGGGTCACGCGTGCTCAGGCATATCAGAAGGCGGGCGATCTGAGTCAAGCAGAACGCGTCGCCCGCGATGCTGTGCAGAGTCTCGATAGCGCATTGCCGGAAAACCACTGGCGCCTGGTCCGCGCCATGCGCATCCTCGGCGAGATTCTCATCGCTCGGGGTGCTTTTGAGGATGCCGCTGACTGGCTCTCGAGTGCGGAGAAGGCTCTAGACAGGCACGAGCACCGCGTGGAACGGCTGCGAATTGCTTACGCAAAGGCAACCCTGACTCGGACATTGGAAGGAACCTAGTCCAGCTGCCGCAGCAGGCTACTGCTGCCTTGGCAGGTCACCGCCTGGTCCGGGTTACAGCACCTGCTCAAACAGCTCCAGGTTCGGCGGCCCGAGATAGGTCCCCTTCGGCGCGTTCGCTTGAGCGTGCGCTTTGCGGAAATTCTCCGACTGCGTCCAGGCATCAAACGCATCCTTTGACGCCCACACGGAGTGGGAGGCGTAAAGCGTCTGATTTTCATCAGACGCCCCTTTCAGGAGCGCGAAAGAAACGAAGCCCGGCACCTCGGCCAGGAACGTCTCCCGCTCGCGCCAGATTTTCTCGAATCCCTCTTCCATGCCAGGCGCTATAGCGAAGCGGTTCATTGCCAGATACATCCTTCTTTGCCTCCTCTTATCTCTAGGGATCCGGGGTGACTGCGTCGAGCAGCGCCGCGCGGTAGTCCTGGTAGCGCACCATCTGCTCCTCGGTGAGAAATTCCTGCATGCGCTTGTCCATTTCCCGGGCCAGTGAATTGCGCGCTCTCTGCACCGAGGTCTCGATACCCGCATCGGCACGGCGGATGATGCGTCGGGATTCATCGCGATAGTCCTCGAGAAAGATCCTTACGCTTTCCCGAAAAGGACCAAGCTGCGCTTCCGACATGCCGATGTTCATGGCGGCGGCGACCACCTCGTCAGACAACCAGGCCGGCCTTTCCAGTTCTTCCGGATGTACGCCCGGTGACGCCAGCAACAGAACCATCAACCCGGCCAGACCAATCATCAGGTAACGACCCATCTGCAGCCTCTCTTACTACGCTGCCGCCATTTTAACGCATTGGCAGAAGCCTCTGCGCGCGGTTAACCTCCCGGAGCATCTGCACTTCTGGAGACAAGCAGTCATGGCAACAGGCAACGGCCGGCTGGCCGGGAAGCGGGTGGTGATCACTCAGGCAGACGATTACATGGGTCCGGCCACTGCCGAGCTCTTCGCGGAGGAAGGTGCCACCGTCATCGCCGACGCCAGGGATCTCACAACGCCAGGCGCCTGCGAGGCGCTGATCGACGAATCCGGTGAGATCGACATACTGGTGGCAAACCTGGCCTCCGAGAACTTCAGCGGCATCGCCGCCACTGAGCTGGCAGACGAAGACTGGGCGAAGACCTTCGATATGATGGTGCACCCGCTACACCGCTTGACCAGAGCCGTGCTGCCACAGATGCAGGCCAGGAAGCGGGGCAAGATCATCGTTTACGGCAGCGCCACCGCGCTGAAAGGGCTGAAGACGGTCGCTGCATACAGTGCCGCCCGGGCAGCTCAGGTCGGTTACGTGCAATCTGTTGGGGTGGAAGTCGCGCCAGACAACGTCCAGGTAAACCTGATCGCCCAGAACTACGTGGAGAATCCTGTTTACTACCCCGCCGAGCTCAAGGAGAACGAACGATTCATGAGCTCGCTGCGCCGCCAGGTGCCGCTCGGTCGTCTGGCCACCGCCCGGGAAGATGCGCAATTCGCCCTGTTCCTGGCCAGTGATGAAAGCGACTTCTTCGTTGGTCAGGCTATTCCGTTTTCCGGCGGTTGGATTCAGCGGTAGCGATGCTCGCTCCGGCAGGTTGATCGTCAGGCCATTCCGATCTTCGGACCCAGGTTATCCTCCCATAGCCTGCAACTGCTCGTCGACAATCGCATAGCCGGCCCCCCAGCCGCCGCCCATGTTGTCTTTCATCCGGGCGAAGCAGGCAATCTCTTCAGCGGTCGCCTGCAGAGGCACCTGCGAGAGACGTACGCTTGTCTTCGAACCTTCCATGGGGTTGAACGTCACCGTGGTAAGCAGCAGCGCCGGCCAATCCGGCATCATCGGGTTAGCCACCGGATTCCACGCTTCATCCACAGAAGAGAAGTGATGCCAGACCAGCTTTTCCGGCGCCAGCACTTCCTTGAACACCACCTTCTGGTAGCTCGACCCTTGCTCCATCTTCATCTCGTTCAGCCACACACCCTCCGGCTCCAGCTCAAAGCGATGAATGACCGTCTCGACGTTCGGTCCGTACCACTGGGCCAGGAGCTCAGGATCCGTCCAGGCCTTCCAGACCAGTTCAGCAGGCGCATCGAAGACACGATCCAGCACGAATTCCGGTAGATCACTCATCAGTTTCCTCCCCACAGTGCTATTAACAGTGCTATTAACAGTGCTATGAACAGTGCTATGAGATGACGATGGTCCACTGTCCTGAACCGGATTAATAGAGTACTGTATATATATACAGATTGGAAACGACTAGGAGGACGCTATCCGCATTCTCGACACGCCGCGCCTGCACCGGCAGCGGAAGGGCCGACGCAGAACCGTACGGGTGATGGATACGGAAGAGCTGGCGGAGCACTTCGGCCTGCCGCCAGACGACGTGCACCAGCTGGAAGTTGCCCTGCACGAGGCAGACTGGCCCTATCACAGGGACGCTGCTGGTAGGCTATGGTCTGTCGCGCCGGAGGAAAAGAAATGATCAGGCTCATCACGTTGCTCGCACTGCTCGCCAGCAGCACCGCCTACGCCGCAACCAGCACAGCCATCACCATCTGGAGTGACGGAGTGCGTCTGGCCGGTGATCTGTGGCAACCCGACGGACTCGCGCCAGGCGAACGACGGCCGGCCATTCTCATGGTGCACGGCTGGGGCGGCACCAAGGCGCATCTGAACCAGGCCTACGCCCCCCGCTTTGCCGACATGGGCTACCTGGTTCTCACCTTCGACTACCGCGGCTGGGGCGAAAGCGACGGCAAGCTGGTGAGAACTCTTCCGAGATCGGCGGATGTCCCTGAATCTTCGCCAGAGCGCGACTCGAACGTGGCCGTGACGGAGGTACGGCAGATCGTAGACCCCATCGACCAGCTGGAAGACATCGAGAACGCCTATTACTACCTGATCGGCGAGCCCGCAGTGGATGCCGAGCGGCTCGCCATCTGGGGCAGCAGCCTTGGCGGCGGGCTGGCTTTGCAGAGCGCAGCCACCTTGCCCGGCTTCAAGGTGCTGATCAGCCAGATCGGCGCAGTGAATCCTCAGTCTCAGCAGGCAATGAGTGATTCCGACATTCGTCGGTGGCGCACAGCACGGGCACGGGGCGACGTGCCGCCATTCCCGGGTGAGGATGCCGCCGTACCCGGGCTCACCGGGAACCCCGACTGGCCGGAATACGTTCGCTACGATCCCTATGCCAGCCGGACCCAGCTGACATCGGCCACTCTGATCATCGACGCGGAGAACGAAGAGCTGTTCGACATCTCAGAGAACGGGGCAGCGCTTTATGCAGCCATCAAAGACCAGGTCCCGGCTCGGTACGAAGCGCTGCCTGGCAAGCACTACGACATCTACCGGGATTCAGGTTATCGGGCGGCTGTCGAGTTGCAGATGGCGTGGCTCAAGACTCATCTGCCCCTCACGGAGTAGGCACAACGCCTGCCGCCTTCGAGCAGGTACTCGACCCGCTCCACCTCGGCATCCGCTCCGAGCACCCGGCGGAACAGCGCCAGCTCGTTGCTGCAGAATCCCTGACAGGCGGTCGCGGCAGCACAGATCGGACAGTGATTTTCGAGCAGGAACCAGCCGTCTTCCGTCTTCTCCAGCTCCGCCATGTAGCCCTCGTCAGTTCGGAGCCGGACCAACCGTTTGAGCCTGCCCGCCAGCGTCGATGCGCCGCTGACCGTTTCCAGATAGCGGGCTTCCGTTTCCCGGTAGCGATCGGCGATCACTGCATCCAGACCGGCCTGGCCCAGCGCCCGTTCAACGGACTGGAGTATCTGCACAGTCAGCTCGCTATGGGTATCCGGAAAGCGGTCCTGGGCCGCCTCGGTAAGCCGCCAGGTTTGCGCCGGTCGGCCCACACCAACCGGCTCGCTGGCAGCCTGCACCTGGTCACCGAGTGACTTCAGATGGGTACGGGTAGCTGGCACGCTGATACTCAAGGCAGCCGCCAGCCCTTTGGTGGTCATGGGACCTCGTGTTTTCAACAGCAGCAGCAGCCGTTCCTTCGTGCGCAGATCGGTGCGTTCACCTACCTCCGGGCGATCGCTTGCTTCTGCCTTGGTTTCGCGGGCTATGATTTCTGGCATCGTTACAGGGTTCGTTCGGTTCAGCCGCCATCCCGGTGCATACGCAAAGACATCCGGGACTCAGGAGTTTTATAACATAAAAGTTTAAAAATTAGCTGGACGCAAGGCTGATAAAGAAATATAAATATTTCTATATTACGCGCAAGCACTTCGCCAGGAGGCCGCCATGAAGCTCGAACACGCCAACCTTTCCGTGCAGAACACCGACGAGATGGAGCGCTTTCTGATCGCTGCGTTTCCCGACTTCCAGCGGCGCGGTGAAGGCCTGGATGGGCAGGGCCGGCCCTGGCGCCATGTAGGCAATGATGAGTTCTACCTCGCCCTGCAGACCGTGCCGACCAACGCACATCGCGCACCCTATGGGAACGACACCGGTCTGAATCACCTTGGCTGGGAAGTGGAAGACCTGGATGCTCTGGTCGAACGGATGCAAAGGACTGGATTCGAGCCAAACCTGGCAGCCGACGACCACCCGGCCAGAAATCGCCGTTACTTTTACGACCCGGACGGCAACGACTGGGAGTTCGTGCAGTACCTGACCAGCGATCTCAAGGAACGCAACGACTACAGCCGCTGAGCGTACGACACCGAACCAGTGCCCTACCCCGCCAGACGTTCAGCAGGTCAGCCAACCGCCTGTCAATCGTTGTACTTCCAGTTGCCGTGGAAGCCGTAGGGCACTCGATGCGGCAACTCGGCGCAGGCGATGGGACCATCGGCCACATTCTGCGCGTCGAATACGGCCAGGTCGCTGCGGTTCTCCACCGCCCGATAGACGGTGGACAGCAGATAGCCCTCTCCTTCCGGTGCCTCTTTCGAGGCCGGCACGAATACGGGCTCTCCGGTCCGATCGCCGTCCGATAGCGCGTAGAGCGACTTGTCACCTTTGGCAAAGTCGTGATGGACGATGGCGTCGAAGCCAAGACCACCATCCCGCGAGGTGGACGCCGCGTAGTAACCATGCCGATAGCCGAGACCGGCGAAGCGTTCATCCAGGCGTGGGAACTCGCCGGTGATGTCGTCCAGATGGGTGCGCTTCACCGAGTTGCTGTTGTCGCCCAGATCAAACTCCCACTCGCACAGCCTGGCGTTGGCTTTCTGCGGATCCGGTGGCGAGCCATCCAGATGCGGGAACAGCGGCGCCTCCTCGAACTGCATCACATGCGCAATGATCTTGTTCCCTTGTGTGTAAGCATTCAGGGGATGAAACACATAGCAGGGATCCGTTTCGAACCAGCGCATGTCTTCCACGGAGCCGTTCCTCGGCATCACGCCGATGTGCGTGCCTTTGTCTGGCTCCCAGGCGAAAGCCGGTTGACCTTTCATGGCCCGCTCCAGGCTGCCGGTCAGCGGGAAAACGGGAAAGATCACGTGCTCATCCGTGGTGATGAAGTCGTGCATCATGCTGGCGAACGGAGCCTGGAACTGATCGGATCGGGTCAGTTTGCCCTCGGCGCTCACCACCTGGTAGCTGAGTCCGGCGCCGAACGGTGCATCGACCATGTATCCGAAAAATAGCATCTCGCCGCTTTCAGGATCCATCTTCGGATGTGCGGTCATGGGGCCTTCCAGCACCCCATCGAAGGTCCAGGCACCGAAAGATTCCAGCGTCTCCGGATCCACCGCAAATGGCGCGTGCCCTTCTTCGAGGGCGAGCAGCTTACCGCCATGCCAGACCACATTCGTATTGGCCAGACCGTCCGTCTCCACGCCGGCGACACGCTCGTCGTTCTCCATCGGGTTGAATGCACTGAACAATGCCTCTCCAGCCTCGTGCTCCAGCTTCCACTTCACCGTCCGCATCCAGCGGTTCGAGTAGCTCACCCTGCCGTTCCCGATATGGAACCTGTGCAGCATGCCGTCGCCACCAAACCAGTGGTGCTGGCCTCTCGGCGGGAACTGAGGATCGGGGCCATTGCGATAGTAGGTGACGTTCAGATCTTCCGGCAGATCGCCGCGGATGATCGCGTCCGGCAGATCGCACTCCATTCGAATCGGCGCGAAGTTGCCTTTCAGCTGCGGATGATTGGGATAGGGTTTCGCCATGTTTGCAGTCCGTTGGTTTGTTTGAGAAGAGCCATGTGCTCCTGATCAGTCAGAACATACTCGTCAGGTTACCGGGTCCGATCGGAGTGAGCCACGCGCTCGAGCCCGCCGTCAGCCGCCACTCAGCAGACGCGAGTATCGGGCACGAGCTTCCTGTCCCACAGGGCCGTCCGACTGGCCGGCAGCCTGGTAGTAGCGGCTCGCCAGATCCGTGTTTCCCTCCGCCTCCGCGATCTTGCCCAACTCCAGATAGGCGATGGTGGTGGGAAGCAACTCCACGGACGCGTTCAGATCGGCCTTTGCCTCTGCCTGATTACCCTGCGCCACGTGGCTCATGCCTCGACCGAGGTAGTGGCCGTAGAAGTCATCATCCCGTTCGATCGCCCGATTGTAGTTGATGATCGCATCGCCGAACCGGCCCTGTTCGTAGCGGATGTCGCCGCGCAACGCGTGGAAAGTTGGTTCAGCATTCTGCATGGCCAGGGCTGCCTCCACCAGCTCCAGTGCTTCTGCACTGTCGCCTTCGCGAAAGGCGTGTCTGGCCTGGTCGGCCTTTGCGTAGGCTTCTTTGTCAGCACGAATGGTCCGGATGGCTCTCTGGTAGCGATCAGAACCGTACTCGCCGCCCGTGTAGCCTTCGGCACGCAGCGACTCGACCAGTCCGCGATTGTTCTGCACCCGCTCGGAAGAAGGCGGATGGCTGGACAGCAAGCCTTCCACCCAGGAAGGCTCGCGGCCTTCCGAGAGTTTCAGAAAAGTCTCCTGCAGTGTGACGGCAGCATAGGGATCGTAGCCAGCCTGGGCCAGCATGCGGGTGCCGTAGTAGTCGGCCTCCCGTTCCGCGTCACGACCGTACTTGGTGTTCACCAGGCTGGCGGCCATCTGGGCGCTCTGCATCACCGAGTTGCCGAGCGCGGAACCCTGCACGCCGATCGCAGTGGCCACCAACGCTCCCTGCAGCAACATGCCACGCTCAATCTGTTTCGCCCCATGTCGGGCCGCGGCATGCACCACTTCGTGCCCGAGCACGGCCGCGAGCTCGGCTTCGTTTCTGAGCTCGGTCAGCAGACCGCGGTTGATGGCCAGCTTGCCTCCCGGCAGCGCCCAGGCGTTGGGCACCGAACTGTTCAGCACCACGAACTCATAAGGCAGATCGATATTGCTGTGGACGGCGACCTGCTGGCCCACGCTTTCCACGTACTCGGCAAGCTCTCGATCCACCACGTACTGACCACCCTGCATCTGCTGGGCAGGAACGTACTGCTCCTCACCGATGGCGATCTGCTGTGCTGTGCTGACGAAACCGACCTCCGACTGCCCGGTAACCGGGTTGGTCACGCACCCGCCGAGGGCCAATAAAG
Source organism: Candidatus Azotimanducaceae bacterium (assembly GCA_965215995.1). Lineage (GTDB taxonomy): Bacteria > Pseudomonadota > Gammaproteobacteria > Pseudomonadales > Azotimanducaceae > SZUA-309. Next base: position 509,056 of record OZ244128.1, read on the forward strand.
TGATAAATATCAATAGGTTAAAATACATTTTCGGATTCGTCTGAATAGTGCTGCTGGGCATGCGATTTCCTTTCCGCCAGGGCTTCAGGCGGTCCATATTACTTCCAGATTTGATTCTGCCTTCCTCCACTGTCGGGCACTAGTATGCAAATCGTACTGTTGGCTCAGGCCGGCGCTGGATTAGAGTAAGCAGGAAGCTGGATTCTAGGAAGTAGGAAAAGTAGGAAGGAAGTAGGAAGAAGGTTTGGAAGTGATGTACCGGAAGTACGAGAAGCTGAACAACCCTCGCCCTGTTGAGGCCATATCGGAGGCTCCGCTTTCGAAGGGTGAAAGTGCGCTTCTCCTCGGCGCGCTGTTCGCCCTGGCGGTCAGCCTCGCGTCTTTCGCCACTCTCTGACCCTGTTTCTACGTTGGAACTCTGAACCGACGCTGACTGAGCAACACGAACTCTCCATAGACCTTGTGATGACCAGATGGCCAACCCCGCGACCCGCGGGGTTTTTTTTGGCCGTGTTTCCCGTATTCTTTTGCTACATAGCACACCAGCAGCGATCAGGCCCCTTCACCCGCCGCGGCCCATGAGCTACATTCCCTGTACTGCTTCTCGGGGGGCTGGATGAAATATCTGCACACCATGGTTCGGGTGACGGACCTGGATGAATCACTCGCTTTTTATTCAGCCCTCGGGCTCGAAGAGCTGCGGCGCATCGACGTGGAAGCCGGCCGTTTCACGCTGATTTTTCTTGCAGCACCCGGCGACGAAGAGGCTCAGGTGGAGCTCACCTACAACTGGGACCCGGAAACCCTGGCAGGCGGACGCAACTTCGGCCATCTCGCCTACGCCGTGGACAATATCTACGAGCTCTGCCAGAAGCTGATGGACACAGGCATCACGATCAATCGGCCACCACGGGATGGTCGTATGGCATTCGTGCGCTCACCGGATGGCATCTCGGTGGAGCTCCTGCAGGCAGGCGATGCCCTGCCACCGGCCGAGCCCTGGTCAGAAATGCCAAATGTGGGCGAGTGGTAAAACGGTTCCTGCTTGCTACAGACAGCTCACAGCATGAACTCCTGACAAACAAACAAACACACACCCAATCAGAGCTTACAGGGGGACTCATGAAGCTACACAACTCTCTCGGACCCAATCCACACGTGGTACGCATGTTTGCTGCCGAGCGGGGCATAGAACTGGACACGGTGGAGGTGGACATCATGGCGGGTGAGAACCGGCAGGATGCCTACCTGGCGAAGAACCCGGCCGGCCAGCTCCCTGCCCTGGAGCTGGACGATGGCACGGTGATTTCAGAAGTGACCGCGATCTGCGAGTACCTGGATGAGACTGCTGATGGCACACCGCTGCTGGGCAACACGCCGGAGGAAAAAGCCCAGGCCCGGATGTGGACTCGACGGGTCGACCTTGGCATCTGCGAGCCACTGGCCAATGGCTTCCGCTTCGCGGAAGGCCTCGACTTGTTCAAGACCCGGATGCTGACCCGGCCGGAAGCCGCCGACGGCATGAAAGCCATGGCTCAGGACAAGCTGGGCTGGCTGGACGCGCAGCTCGAGGGCAAAGAGTTCATTGGCGGCAGCGGTATCGGTCTGGCCGACATCCTGCTGTTCTGCTTCCTGGACTTCGGCACAAACGTGGGTCAGCCGCTGAACCCGGAAAACAAGAACGTGAACGCCTGGTTCGAGCGAATGCGGGGGCGCTCCAGCGCGTCTGCCTGACAGGCCGGTTGCTGTTGTCCGAGCCTGCTTTCGGGCCGGCTCGGAACACGCCTGCGGGGCACCTCGATCTCACCGACACAGCCCTCTCCCACCCTTCCGGTGCGCAATCCTAAGTCACCGATTTCTAACGCGTTTTCACAGAATGACGACACCGTGATCGCTAAGGTTCAGCGGCACCATAGCGGGTGCTCCTAACTGGATCGAATATGCATATTGTGTTACTTTTCGTAGCACTCTGGGAGCACCCAGACTTCCCGTTACAAGAAAGTTCGCTTTAATAAATTTCAGGAATAAAAATCTCAGGAATAAGAAGTACCGGTAACCAGAGCACCGGCGAAAACGGCAACCACCCTACCGGTGTTGCCGGTTCAACCGAGGAGCCAAGTCACCGAGCACTGAGAATCGGCAAGCCCCAGAAAGGACTCATATGCGCGCAACCTACATCACCGCTACTCTTATCGCCCTCGCCATCGGGGCATGGTTGCTTTCCGGCCAGCTCGGCGATAACGAACCGGTCCGACACGAGAACCTGGCGGAGCAGAACCGGCAGGCTGTCGCGCGGCAACAGGATGCCGAGCCGACCAGAGTGCGGGCACGGGTGATCAACGCATCTCCGCAGCTGCAGCATGTGGTGCTGCGCGGGAAAACGGAAAACAAGCGCACGGTCAACGTGAAGGCGGAAACCGCCGGCCGAATCGTCGAGCGGCCAGTAGAGCGAGGCACCGCCGTGGAAGAGGGCGATCTGCTCTGCCAGATCTCCATGGAAGACCGCTATGCCTCCCTCACCCAGTCACGGGAAGCACTGAATCAGGCCCGCATCGAGTACGAGGGCAGCCTCAAGCTTCAGGAGCGCGGCTATCAGTCGGAAACTGCTATCGCTCAGGCGAAGGCTAATCTGGCCGCCGCGGAAGCCAACCTGAAGCGGGCGGAAATCGACATCCAGCGTACCTACATTCGCGCACCCTTTGCCGGTGTGGTGGAAGAAGTCCACTCAGAGGTGGGCGACTACGTCTCGCCCGGTGCCGCCTGCGTGACGGTGGTGGATCTGAATCCCATGCTGCTGGTGGGTCGTGTTGCGGAGAAAGACGTGCATCTGCTGAAGGTCGATCTGCCGGTCACCGGGGTGCTCGCTGACGGCCGCACCATCGAAGGTCCGGTCTCCTTCATCGGCGCCCAGAGCGATCCTGCAACCCGAACCTATGCGGTGGAAATCCAGGTGCCGAACGAGTCCTACGAGCTGCGCTCCGGCCTCACCACGGAGATCCGTATCCCGGTCGCCGAGGTAATGGCCCACAAGATCAGCCCGGCGCTGTTCGCGCTGGACGACACCGGCCGAATCGGCGTCCGTATTGTCAACGAGCAGGGCTCAGTAGAATTTCACCATGTCTCGATCGTGCGCGATGAGCCGGACGGGGTCTGGGTCGCCGGCCTGCCGGAGGTCGCCACGCTGATCACCGTCGGACAGGAACTCGTGGTGCCCGGTGAGCTGGTGGAGGTCGACTTCGAAGCCAGCGGCGAAATGCCAGCCAGCGCACCTGAGCCCAGCGAAGGTGACGACATGAGCAGAACCAGTTCAGGCGTCGCCGCCGGTGGCGGCCTGACCTTGAACGCTGCCGCCCCATGAACAGTTTCATCGATGCGGCCATAAACCGCACCCGCACCACCATGCTGCTCATGTTCATGGTGGTGTTGGCCGGTCTCATCGCCCGCAGCGCCATTCCGATCGCCAACGAGCCGCACATTGAGGTGCCGTTCTTCGCCATCACCATCATTCACGAAGGTATCTCGCCGGAGGATTCCGAGCGACTCCTGGTGATGCCGATGGAGATCGAGCTGAAGAAGATCGAAGGCATCAAGGAACTCACCGCCTACGCATCGGAAGGCTCCGCGACCCTGCTGGTGGAATTCGATGCGGATCAGGATCTGGATCAGGCACTGCTCGACGTTCGGGAAGCGGTGGATCGGGGTCGGGCGGAACTCCCCAGCACGGCGGAGGAGCCCTTTGTCCAGGAGCAGACCACGGAGGATTTCCCGATCCTTCAGGTCAACCTGGTGGGCGAAGAAGTACCGGAGCGGGTGCTGTACAACCTGGCCATCGATCTCCGCGAGGATATCGAAGGCATTCCAGGTGTTCTGGAAGCGAATCTCCAGGGGCATCGGGAGGAGCAACTCGAGGCGATCATCGATCCGAATGCGCTCGAGGCCTATCAGATCTCCAATGAGGAGCTGATCAACACCATCGTTCGAAACAACCGTCTGATCCCCGCCGGCAGCATCGACACCGGCGTCGGCCGCTTCTCCGTGAAGGTGCCCAGCGTGATCGAGGAAGCCCGGGACATCTTCGACCTGCCGATCAAGGCGAGTGGCGATACGGTGGTCACCCTGGGCGACGTCGCCGAGGTCCGGCGGACATTCAAGGACCGGACGAGCTTTGCCCGCGTCAATGGCCGTAACGCCCTCAGCTTAGGCATTACCAAGCGGGCCGACGCCAACATCATCGACACCATCAACGATGTGAAGGCCATCGTAGAGCGCCACCGGCAGAACATGCCCGGCAAAGTGGATGTGTTCTACTCACAGGACCAGGCACCCTTCGCAGAACAGCAGGTGGTGGAGCTGCAGGGCAACATCTTCACCGCGTTGGCCCTGGTCATGGTGCTGGTCGTCGCCGCCATGGGCTTTCGCAGCGGACTGATCGTCGGCCTGGGCATTCCCGTCTCCTTCCTGTTCTCACTCATATTCGTCTTCCTGCTCGGCTACACCTTCAACTTCATGGTCATGTTCGGAATGCTGCTCGGCCTCGGCATGCTCATTGACGGGGCCATTGTGGTGACCGAGTACGCAGACCGAAAAATGACCGAAGGCTTTGATCGTCGGGCAGCCTACTCCATGGCTGCCAAACGGATGTTCTGGCCGGTAACTGCCTCGATCGCCACCACACTTGCGGCTTTTCTGCCGCTGATGTTCTGGCCCGGTATCTCCGGCAAGTTCATGCGTTACCTGCCGGTGACGGTGTTTACCGTGCTCTCAGGCTCGCTGGTTTACGCGCTCATATTCGGGCCCGTGCTTGGTTCGATTTTCGGTCGGGCCGGTGCCAAGGACAGAGCGGCCATGGACACTCTGAAGCAACTGGAGGACGGCGACCCTACCCTGCTGAAAAACATCACCGGCTGGTATGCGAAGCTGCTCTCTCTCACCAGCCGCTACGCCATCATCACCCTAACGGCCATTCTCGCGTTGCTGATCAGTATTTTCTGGGCCTACGGGAAGTTCGGTGGCGGCATGATCTTCTTCTCGGATTCCGACACACAGTTCGCACAAGTAACGATCCGCGCCCGGGGCAACCTGGCTGCCGAGGAGATCAACAGCCTGGTCAGCGAAGTGGAAAACGAAGTGCTCGAGGTCAGCGGAATTCAGAGCATGAATACCTACACGCGGATCACCGGCGGTTCGTCCAGGGATGGCTTCGACAAGATCGGCGGTATTTTCCTCGAGCTGCACGACGAGAACGAACGGGACAGAAAGGGTGCTGAGATCTTCGAGGAGATCCGGGCACGTACGGCACCACTCGCAGGCATCTCCGTGGAGATCCAGGAAATGGAACAGGGCCCCCCTGTCGGCAAGCCCATCCAAATCCAGTTTTCGTCCCATACCCGATCGCTGCTGGAACCCGCGGTCACCCGGGTACGCGAAAAGATCGATCAGATGCCGGAAATCATCGATGTGGACGACACCCGTTCTCTGCCGGGCATCGAGTGGAAGCTCTCTGTCGACCGGGCTCAGGCGGCTGTCTACGGCGCCGACGTCTCTCAGGTCGGTGTGGCCGTGCAACTGGTTACCAATGGGGTGAAGGTGGGTGAGTACCGCCCGGATCGAGCAGACGATGCGGTGGACATCCGCGTGCGCTACCCGACGGAAGACCGGGGTATCGCCCAGCTCGACGATCTGAAGATCAGCACCCGCAACGGTCTGGTCCCCATATCGAATTTCGTCAACCGGGAGCCTGCTCCGAACGTGGACGCCATCCAGCGTATCGACGGGATCGCCGTCGAGTTCATTCGGGCCAACGTGATGGAAGGCGTGCTCGCCGACACCGTAGTGAAAGAGCTTCAGGCCTGGATCGACACCCAGACCTTCGATCCGAGACTCAACATCGAGTTCAGAGGCGCCAACGAAGAGCAGCAGGAGTCGCTCGCCTTCGTGCAGGGCGCATTCCTCATGTCGCTACTGCTGATGTTCGTTCTGCTTGTTACCCAGTTCAACAGCATCTACCAGAGCATTCTGATTCTTGTGGCGGTGGTCATGTCCACGGCCGGAGTGTTGCTCGGGCTGCTCATAATGGATGCCCCATTCAGTGCCATTCTATCTGGTGTGGGCGTGGTCGCCCTGGCAGGCATCGTGGTGAACAACAACATCGTCCTCATCGACACCTACAACCATATCCGTCGTGAGCATCCTGAGCTGGACTACGTTCAGGTGATCGTCCGCACCGGCGCTCAGCGGCTGAGGCCGGTCATGCTGACCACCGTGACCACCATCTTCGGATTGCTGCCTCTGGCCAGCAATCTCTCTATCGACCTGATCAACCGGACCATCGCCTACGGCAACCAGATGTCCTCGTTCTGGGTACCGCTCTCCCAGGCCATCGTTTCGGGTCTCACCTTTGCCACCTTGCTGACCCTGGTAGCGACCCCGGCAATGCTGGCTCTACCCCAGCAGCTAAAGATCCTGAGCCAGCGGGCAAGAGACCGGGTGCGCAGCAACGACGAAGCACCCGTCCAGGCCTGAGACGCTTCGTGATTAGCGGACTCCAAGCCCATGGAGTTCCGCTGCCCTAAGGCCTTACACTAGCCGGCCATGCAAGCACCAGGCGCCTGGGCCGTCTCCCTCACAGATGCTATTTGCGCGGATGCCACCCTCACCGGTGGCAAGGCCGCATCGCTTGCCGTTCTGCATGCCGAAGGGCTGCCTGTGCCACCGGCCTATGTGCTGCCAGTGGCCGTCTTCAACGCCCATCTGCCGGATGCACAACCTGACACGCGCCCGGAACGCCCGGAGCTGGCAACCGAGCTGCTGACCACCTTGAATCGAATCGCTGCTGAGATCTGCGTAGCTCCCGGACAACAGCTGGCGGTACGCAGCTCGGCCCTCGGGGAAGATGGCGAATCTGCCAGCTTCGCCGGCCAGAACGCCACCTACTACTACGTGACTGCCGATACCCTGCCCAAAGCCGTCGTCGACTGCTGGATGTCGCTCTGGTCGGAGCCGGCGCTCACATACCGCGCCGAGCTCGGCAGCGATGCCCCGTTCGGCATGGCCGTGATCGTCCAGCGAATGATTCAGTCCGAACGTTCAGGGGTCTGTTTCTCCACCGATCCCACCGGCGAGCGGAGCGATCATGCCCTGCTCGAATCCAGCTGGGGCCTGGGTGCGGCGCTGGTCGATGGCAGGGTTTCACCGGATCGCTTCTGGATTGCCGCGGACGGCCGGATCAGCCAGCGGAAGATCAGTCGCAAGCGGTTGAAGGTGGCGGAAGACCTTCGGGATCCTTCCGGTCAGCGGCTCGAGCCCGTGCCACTCCGCCAGCAGACCCAGGCTTCGCTTTCCGAGGTCGAGATTGGCCGAATCGCCGACCTCACCCGACAGATCGCCAGGGCGCGAACCCAACCCCAGGACGTTGAGTGGGCCATGGATGGCGATGAGCTGTTCATCCTGCAGAGCCGACCGATCACCACGGCCGTCGAGGCTGAGAAGGAATCACCCGTAGAGGGACGCTGGGTGCTGTTCAAACCAACGGCGGAGAACTTTCAGGAACCCATGACGCCGATGACCGTGGATCTGTTCCGCCGGGTGCTGCCAGGCATGGGCCAGTTCATCCACGGCCGCTACTACGTGAACGCTGACCTGATGGCCAAGATGCTGCCCTGGTCGCTGAGTGACGAGGCTCTGGCCGATCTGGTCCTCATGCGCGGCTCGCCGGCGGAGCAACCGCTCAGCTGGCGCCGGGTGCTGGGGCTTTCCGGCTCACTCGCAATCGGTTACCTGGCAGCCGGAGTCAACTGGCATCGCACCGCCAGCGTGCCGCTCGACAGCCTGGCCAGCTTCGAGCCACTCTGTCAGCGCGCTCTTGCCGACGACGATCTGGACGCGTTGGACACCTTGCGTCAGCTGATCCTCAACGACCACCCTTTTCGGCCCATCGGCGAGTTTCCGGTGCAGTGCAACCTCTCTTCGATTCGGTACTTCCTGCTGATCGAAGTGCTCAACACGCTGCTTGCACGGATGGCACCTGACTACGACCGGGTGAACCTGTCCCTGGTTTTGTCCGGCGGCAAAGCCATGCTCTCGCAACAGATGGTGGAAGGCATTCGCGATCTGGCAGAGATCGCGGCAAAGGACGAGACCTTCGCAACGCAAATGCAGGCCAAAGACGCCGACCTGCAGTCACTGGTGCTGCAACTCGGTGAGTACCACCCCTTCACCATCGCTCTGGAGGCCTTCATGGTCCGGTTCGGGCACCGGGCGGTGAAGGAGATCGAGTTGATGGCACCGCGCTGGCGGGAGGACAACAACAGCGTCCTGAACCTGGTACGCAGCTTCTTGAGCCGTCATGAGAGCGAAGATCGAATCGAACCGCACGGACTTCTGCTTGCCGCAGAAGACGAGCTTCATCAGGCCCTCCCCCATCGCTGGCAGCGACGGCTGGCGGACCACCTGATCGACCGGATCCGCTACTACGTGACGCTCCGGGAGAACACCCGCTACTACCACACCATGGCCATGGCAGCGACACGGCTGAAGCTCAAGGCCTTGGAGCAGCGGCTGATTCAGGCCGGTCGGTTGAAGTGCGAGGACGACATCTTCTTTCTCGAGTTCCCCGAGGCAAAGTCACTGGAAACCGGCCTCATGGACTGGCAGGACGTGGAAGGCATCATTCACGATCGCCGACTGCGCTACCAGCGTCAGAGCCTGGAGCGACCACCGGAGACCTTCAACATTCAGGCCCGCATTCCGATGTTGATGCCCGATGACAATCTGCTGGTTGGCGATTGTGCGAGTCCCGGAGTAGCTACCGGCACCGCCCGGGTGATTCGGGATCCGAGCGTGTCCGCGGATATGTCCGCGGGCGATGTGCTGGTTGCTCCTTACACGGATCCGGCATGGACACCGCTTTTTCCGGGCGCTGCGGCCATCATCGTCGAGGTGGGTAGCTACCTTTCCCACGCCGGCACGGTTGCTCGGGAGTACGGCATTCCCTGCCTGGTGGATGTGCACGGCGCCACCGAGAAGATCCGCTCCGGGCAGTCGTTGAAGATCAATGCCTCGGAAGGCTGGGTGGAGATCGTCGAATGATCTCGGCTCTGGTGTTTGTCATTGCCATGCCGCTTACCGTGTACACGTTGGCCGGTTGTCTTCAGGTCGTTGATCAGGTGGACATCAGTGGCCGCTTCAATGCTCTGATCAAACTGAGCTTCCGACTGCTTCTCTTTGCCCTGCTGGCGTTGGCGACCCCGGCCGGAGCACGGCTGTGGATTGTCTTTGGGGTGCTGGTCGCACTGATTCTGAATGTCGGCCTCAGCTTTACCGGGCGTTACATCATCAGGAGCGGGCGCTGGCCCACTGACCGGATCGAATAGCAGGCTGCCACCCACGCTCTCAACCGTTTCAGGTGGGGAGAAAAAAAGAACCCCAGCGACACGGGATTGGGGAGGGGAGGGGAGGTATGTCGCTGGGGCGCTTTATCCAGGAGGATAAAAACTCAAGTATCTACTCGGCCGGAACACTGATGCTCTCAGCCTTTGTACGCGTCGGATCATTATTCCCGTCGCGCGCAGGAAGATTTATAGCAAATCACCCGCGATACTTACCTCTTAGTCCGATAACCGGCGTAAGAGTTCCGATGAGCGTTGAGTTTAAATCGCCACCGACTCCAGAAAGGCTCAGCTGGTGCCTCTAAGCCATTGAATTATATGAGGATAGGCTGACTTGTCCTGAACCAGAAACAGGTGGCCGCCCTCGTAGAGCGCAAGCACCGCGCCCGGAATTCTGCCAGCGAGCGCCTCCATGTTGGCCACCGGGGCAATGCCATCGTAACGGCCACCAGCGAGCAGAACGGGCACGCCTATTTCCGGTAACCGATCCCAGGTATCGTGCCCTGCCCTGGCTGCCAGTTGCCTTGCTGCCCCCTGCGGATCTCTGTCCTCACGCCGGGCGGCGAGCGCAAGGTCCACATAGCCCTGCCACTGCTCCGGGTGGGCCTCCCGCCAGGCCTGATCCCGGCGTGTATCCGCCAGTTCCAGGCTGCGCGCGACGCGCGTCATTTCATCGAGCTGTTCAAGCTGGTGCAGGGGATAAGATGCCCCGCCCTCACCACCGGAACTGGTGCAGGCGAGCACCAGCCGGCTTACCCGATCCGGATGCCTGAGCACGAGCTCCTGGGCCACCATGCCGCCAAAGGAGACGCCCACCACCGGCACCCGCTCCCAGCCGAGCGCGTCGAGCAGAGCCCCTGCGTCGTCCGCATAGTCGGCCATGGTGTAATCGGTGGCTGGCTTCTCTGTCTGGCCGAGTCCACGTTGGTCGTAGGCCAGCACCTCGAAGGCGGAAGCAAGCGGACCGTCGAAGACGTTTGGCCGATTGCGCAGATCACCGCCCGTGCCGCTGATGAACAGCAGCCGTTGGCCATCACCGCCAAGCTGGTAGTGGATCTCAATTCCGTTGGCCTGCACCATCGGCATGGGCCTCAACTCCCCTCATTTCGCTCGGTTGCTTCCGTGACCTGAACTCCGTTCCCTTGAAAGAAGCCACACGGTATGCTCCGTGGCCTTCATCTTTCAGAGTCGGTCGAATGAGTATCTCACTGGGTGTGCACGTGGGCCAACAGAACATGGCCATGGATGAGATGCGTGCGGTCTGGCGCAAGCTTGACAACAGCGGCGTGGACTGGATCTCGGCCTGGGATCACTTCTATGAGGCACCGCCGAAGGGCGGTACTGAGCCGCATTTCGAAGCGCTGGCAACTCTGGGGGCTCTTGCGGCAGAGACAGAGAACGCCAGGATCGGCTGTCTCGTTTTTTACGTAGGCTATCGGAATCCGGCGCTGCTGGCCAAAGCGGCCACCACCCTGGATCACATCACAGGCGGCCGGTTCGAGCTCGGGATCGGTGCCGGCTGGCACATCTGGGAGGCCAACGCCTACGGCTATCCTTTTCCCGACATCGGCACCCGGCTGGACATGCTGGAGGAAGCCGCTCAGATCATCCGCAGGATGCTGACAGAGGAGCGCACGACCTTCTCCGGCATCCACTATCAGGTCGATGATGCCAGCTGTCTGCCTCACCCCGTGCAGGACAGGTTGCCGATCTGGATCGGTGGTGTGGGTGAGAAACGCACCCTGAAGATCGTTGCCGATCACGCAGACGGCTGGAACGCTGCCTACCTTTCACCGGAGGAATTTGCCCGGGTGAACGAAGTCCTCAATCACTGGTGCGAAGAAGAACAACGCGATCCAAAATCACTGAAACGCGCGGCCAACGTGCTGTTCAATCTTGGTGCGGACGAGCTCGAGCTGGCGAGACAGCGCGAAACGCTGGCCCGGGACTGGGGCCCGATGGCGGAAAGGACGTCGGAGGGCGCCCTGCTCTGCACCCCGGATCAGGCTGTGGACCGGATCATGGAATACGTTGAAGCTGGCGCAGACGAGGTCAACATAGCCCTGCGCGCGCCTTGGAATGACGACTCGCTGGACGCCTACCTCACCGATGTGATGCCCAAGGTGCGTAAAGCAACCGCCTGAAGATGGCCGAGCGCTTTTCGGATTTCGAGACCGATGCGCCGGAAATCGCGGCGGCGTTCAACCGGTTGCTGATCAGCAACGAAGTTGCTTTCCTGGCGACAGTCAGCGGCAACGGCAAGCCTCGACTGCATCCGTTCGTACCGAAAGTCGTCGATGGGCTGTTGCTGGCCTTCATCATGGACGATTCACCCAAGCTCAGAGATCTGGATGGGAACGGCAACTTTGCCCTGCACACGTTACCGGGCGACCAGGACGAGGAGTGCTGTCTCAACGGGCAGGCCCGACGAGCGGATCAGGCGCTGTTCGAAGCCGCAGCCAACGCCATGGGATTCGCCACCGGCGTGGACGAGCACCACATTCTCTTCGAGTTTCGGATCGAACGAGCGTTGTGGACACGCTGGCTCGACTTCGGCACACCGGGCCATCGCCCTTCGCGGCGAGGTTGGCGCGAGGCGCGCGGGCAGCTCGCGTAGTTCTGCGTTTGGAGTCACCATGGCTGAAAACAACGACACCTCCATGGACAGTGACGGCCACTTCGGTAAGGACGTCGCAGCCACCTATGACGATGACCGCGCGATCTTTCGCCCCGAGGTGGTCGATCCGGTCGTCGACTTCCTGTATGGGCTTGCGGGGAGCGGACCGGTGCTTGAATTCGGAATCGGCACCGGCCGAATCGCCATACCCCTCGCCCAACGGGGGATTGAGGTTTGCGGTATTGATCTGTCCAAAGCCATGATCGACAAGCTAAGAGAGAAACCCGCCGCGGCGACGCTGCACAGCGAGGTTGGCGATTTCGCAACGACTCGAATGGATCGTTCCTTCTCTCTCGTTTACCTGATATTCAACACCATCAGCAACCTGACCACGCAGGAAGCACAGGTTGCGTGCTTCCGAAACGCCGCCGCGCACCTCCAGCCCGGCGGTACCTTCGTCATCGAGCTCTTCATTCCAAGGCTGCAATGGTTACCGCCTGGCGAGACGAGACTCGCCTTCGACGTAAGCGAACGGCACTGGGGCATCGATGAGTATGAGGTCGCGACTCAATCACTGACTTCACATCATGTGGTGTTCACCGGGGATCGAACTCGTCGCATGTCCATACCGTTTCGATACGTGTGGCCAGCTGAACTGGACCTGATGGCTCAACTTGCTGGAATGAAGCTGAAAGCGCGATGGGGTGGCTGGAACAAAGAGCCATTCACGCGCGACAGCACCAGTCACGTATCGGTATGGGAGAAGGTGCATTGAGCGAACGTTTGCACTGATTCAATCATCCGCTCTCCCAGCCAGCGCATCCGCAAAGGCCAGTACCCGCCGAGCCTCCGCTGCGTGCAGGTTCTCGATGAGCCGACCATCCAGCTCCGCCACCCCTTTCCCTTCGGACTGGGCTTTCGCCCAGACCGCCAGCACCGCCCGAGCGTCTTCGACTTCGTCATCACCGTAGCCGAACACCTCATTGGCAGGTTCCACCTGGGAAGGATGGATCAACGTCTTGCCGTCGAATCCCATGGCACGCCCCTGCTCACAGGCCTCCCTGAAACTGTCGAGATTGCGGAAGTCCAGGTGCACGCCGTCGAGCACGTCGACACCCGCTTCCCTTGCCGCCAGCACACATTGCTGCAGGGCAAATGCAAGGTTGCTGCGACTCGGCGTGTGCTCCGCCCTGAGCTCCTTGACCAGATCACTGGTACCCATGACAAGACATTGAACACGCGCGGAAGCTGACGCCACCTCACGCACGTCGAGAACCCCTTTCGGGGTTTCGATCATCACCCAGATCGGCAGATGGGCGGCACCGCTCGAATCCATTTCGGCAATGATCTCCTCGACCTGTGCGACCGACTCCACTTTCGGGAAGAGCACCGCCTGCACTGGCAGGGCGGCGGCAATCGCAAGATCATCCTTTCCCCAGGGCGTGTCCAGACCATTGATTCGAACGATGAGCTCCCGATAGCCATAACCGCCGCCGTTCACCATGGCCGCCACCTGCCCCCGCGCCTGCGCCTTAACGTCCGCCGCTACCGCGTCTTCGAGGTCGAAGATGATGGCGTCGCAATCGAGGCTCTTGGCCTTTTCCATGGCACGCTCATTGGCGCCAGGCATGTAGAGAACTGATCGTCTCGGACTGAGCGTTTCGGTCATGGGTCGTTCCGGGTATCACCACTGCACAACGGCAAGTGTATGCAAACTACCGGACGAATACCCGGCATCCCCAGAGAAGCTGACTTCAGCCACGCGGCACTCGGTGCTGGGTCGATGGCCTATCTTGAGATCGCTGCCGCATCCGCTCCAGCGCCCGGGCCCGCTGCTCGGGTGTCAGCGACTGAAACCGCTCACGCAGCCTGGCGCGTTGCTCCGGGGACATCTTGCGAACCTGATCGAGGCGCGCCCGTACGCGCCGCTGCTGTTCCGGTGTGAGCGAGCGGAAAGTCTCCATGCGTTGTCTGAGCTGCTGCTGCCGCTCAGGCCCGAGATTCTGCCAGCGCTGAAATCGCTTCATCGATGAACGCCTTTCTTCCGGGCTCATGGCAAGCCAGCGCTCGCTGCCTGTCTTCAGACGTGCCTGTTGCTCCGTGCTCAGACTCGACCAGCTGGATTCATAGTTGCGGAGAACCCGCTGCTGTTCCCGGCTGAGATCAGACCAGGATTCTGCCCAGCTGGCCGCCGGTGCCGCGCCAAGCAGCATCAGGCTGATCAGGACAACGAATTTCAGAAGATGACTCATGGCAACACCTCTTCAATATGCTCCGAACCGGGCGGCACACCATCGGCCGGAACCGGTTCCTCTCCGTCTGCACTGGCTGCGGACGTCTCAGGCACGAGAGCACCTTCAAAGTCCAGCGGATCCAGCAGCTTTTTTTCGCCCGCCTCTTCCACCTCGACCATGCCGCCCAGAAACTCGAGAAAGCCCAGGGGCAGCGATTCTTCCGCACCTGCTTCGGCCACGCTCACCATGAACAGGCTCAGCAACATCAGACTACCCCGCACCCTGAGACTCTTCTTCCAGCCAGGCCAGAAACTCCAGCTCCTCCAGCAGCTCCAGATCCTGGACCACCGCGACTTCCGGTGCGCTGATCAACGGCAGGGCCGGATCTTCCGGGGTGGACAGGCCAACCCAGAGCGCAATGGCTGCTACCGAAGCGGCTGCGGCCACTGCCAGCCCTCGCGGCGCTAACAGTGCAGCAAGCGACCAGCCTTGAGTGCCCGTTTCCGAATCCTCGAGAATCGCAACCGCATCCCGACGGCTGGCCGCCAGCCGGCTTCGCACGTCCGCAGGGAGCTGCTCCCGTTCGGCACGAAGCGCCGCTTGAACCGCCTCCTCGAGATGTCCGTCCTTATCCGATTCAGCCATTTACACATGCTCCTTCAGTCGCTCTCGCAGAACACCCAGTGCCCGAGAGTAATGTGTTTTTACGCTGCCCTGGGAACAACCCATGGCCTGTGCCGTCTCCGCGACGCTCATTCCTTCGATCGACCGCAATAAAAATGCCTGCTGCTGGCGCAGTGGCAGATTGCTGATAGCTGCCTGCACCTCATCGGCCGCACCATCAGCACGAACCGAGCGCATGGGATCAGCTGCCGCGCCATCAACGGCCTGATCAATCTGATC
The DNA here is from genome assembly GCA_965215995.1 of Candidatus Azotimanducaceae bacterium. Lineage (GTDB taxonomy): Bacteria > Pseudomonadota > Gammaproteobacteria > Pseudomonadales > Azotimanducaceae > SZUA-309. Next base: position 524,196 of record OZ244128.1, read on the forward strand.
CACACCGTCCCGGACCGATTCAGCGAACAGGCGCCGTCGAACGGTGGATCGCCGATGCCAGTCCCGGATTCGATTCTGCAGAATCCGGAAGAACAACGGCCGCCACTCAATCACCGGTTTTCTGCCGTACTTCCGGGCCAGCGTGAACATGGCATCCTGCACCAGATCCAACGCTTCGTCGGTATCGCGTACTGCATAACGAGCCAGCTGAAAGGCCGAGGCTTCCACCTCGGCCAGAAACCGGTTCATCTCTGCTGCCTGATTGGCTTTGCTCATCGTTCTCCTCGAACGGCGACCCGGGAAGTACCGAGTCGCCGCGCTCTGGGATGCGCTCTATGGCCATCGCCTGCAGCTAGTCTATCTCGACGAACTGGAAAGAAGCCCGAGCAGTTTCGATCTCATCGCCAGCCTCTGAAGCCGAGTAGCGACCATGCACGCTCATGAACTTCAGCCCGTTTCCTGCCTGCAGCTGGCGCAGCACTTCATCTGCCAGATCCGCGAAGGTCCGGTACAGGTGGATCTCCCTTCGGCCGTTGCCGTCACCGCTGCGTACTGCGACGGCGTAGATCCCCCGCCCCGATTCCGGTGCTGTCAGGACTACGCTTTCGAGCGGATTGGTGGCATCGAGAGGCACGCCTCGCACCTTCAGCACGGAACGTGCAAGCGTCAGATCCACGCCGATGCGATCGCTGGAGATGCCTGTGGTGGGATCGGCTGGATCCTCCCAGACGGCACCCAACGCAGCACCCCGGTTGTCGATCGCGAGATCGAATACGGAGAGCGCAAGGAAATCTGCCGGTGCCTGACCAAAGCCATTCACATGACCTCGAACGCGCACCAGATCACCTTCAGTCACACTTGCCAGCGTAAGACCAGCGGTGTCCACCTGGTAAGCCGAAGGATCCGCATCGTTGTCGCCATCAATACCGGTGCCGCTGAAATCAAAGGCTTCCGGTCGGAGGGCGTTGAGAAAATAGAGATCGAGGACCAGCTCATCCGTCGCCACCACATCCGCGGTCAGCTGACTGATATTCATTCTTACGCGGCCTTCCGACACGTCCAGCGTCGTGTCGTCAACGAGCTCGCCAAAAGCGGTGACACGCTGACCGACGGAAACGCTGTCCTTGGTTAAAGTGTCGTTGGCAAGGCCAAGCGCCGTAACGGTGGTTTCATCACCAATCTGCACGGTGAGCTGCCCGCGCCGCGCAAGCACGCCATCGGCATATTCGATCACCACACCGGAGAGGGTCAGACTGTCACCACTGCGGGCGATAACAGATCCCCTGGCCACGTCGTGCTCAGTCCAGGGCACGCTGCTCCCGGCAAGCACCGTCTCAGCGGTCATCGAGCCAGCTTCGATCATGCCGCCGGCAACCACCGGTATCTCTGCATCGATGCGCGTCAAGTCGTTGAGTGCAGCAAGGCCATCCGCGCCTTCGTAAGTCACGCCATCGATTTCGTAGAGCGTGGCGTCAGTCACCGAGCAAACAAGCGAGCCGAACTCACCACGACGATGGCGGAACGGCCGCACGTTGAGCGTGACGGTTTCTCGAGCTTCGTCCACCTCACTCAGAATGCCACGCAGTCTGTGGCTTCGATCGGTTTCCAGCTCGGCACTGGCGAGCAGGAACGGCTGGACCGTCACCACCGGGGGTGTCGCCGTCAGATCAATCGTGTTCGAGGCATCCAGATCGAAATCCAGGCTGAACGCCGCAGGCACACCAGGCCGGATCACGATGGCGTCAGAATCCATCAGCTCCAGGCTGACCTCCAGCGTGCCGATCGGATCACCGGCTTCGTCCTGCACGTCAGCCTCATGTAACTCGCCGGCCTCGTCCTGCACGATCACCGAGGCATCCGTGTAATCGAGTATCAGAGTGGCCTGCCGGTATCGACCGGTGGGCACCGTTGCGATCGTCAACAGCTCGGTGACCTCCGTCAGCTCTGCGAAATCCACCTCTGTGCTCATCGGCAAGGTCTCGACGATGGTGCCGTCGACCCGTTCCAGCACGATGGAAGAGACAGTTACCGTGTAACTCGCGAAATCCCCTTCCGCGTCGGTGAGGGCGAGAATGACCTGGCCGGTTTCTTCCTCCGCACCGCTGTCAGCGACAGACGTCGGGTTGCTACCACCCCCACCGCCGCCACAACCCAGCAGAAGGGCCAACACGGCCGCCCAGAATCCATACTTCAATCCAGACATGCGAATACTCCGAATGCGTTGCACATACAGAGAACAACGCCCGAGGCGTCAATCGGTTGACAGGATCGGAGAGACTTTAAGAGGCGCGAGCAAACGCCAATTAAGTTGGCCGTTTAACGGCTTTCGGGATTGATGTGACTCGGAACGGAGAAGAACGCCGTACGGCGTGCGGCACGGGCCTCACGGCAGGGCGCTTTCAAGCGGCAGCTGTAATCGGAAAGGATGGGAATCATTACGAAGGCGCTGAGCAGCAAGCAGACTGCGGCCCAGCCGTACTGGGTGGTGTACCAATTGGCTTTGAGCGTCGGGACGACGAGGAAAAACAGGGCGAAAAAGAAAAACATCATGCCGGTGGTGGCGATGGCCAGCACTCTTGATACAGGTATGGAGATTTCAGATTTGAGCGTTATCAGCGCCAGCACCGCAGCAACGGAATAGGGCAGCCAGGCGAACGGTTCAGGAAACGGGATGTGAATGAGCGCCAGCAGCACCAGAACACATGCGATGAATCCGTGAATGTATTGCATAAGCTCGAACCGCCCCCTTCCGCTGGCTCCGCGTCCATGCTCCTGTAGCTGCCCGGCATCTCGCCCGGCGCCGCGCTGACTACCGTGTCTGCGGCTTTTATCTATGCTATCTGTGCTATCAGTACTATCTCTACTACCAGTACCCGACCGAGCTATGCCCGGCTCGTCCGTTTTTTCACGCGAACCCTTCAGAAACCCAGGAAAATCGCGCTTATTTCCTTTCTGCTGCGCCTTATTCAAAGAGATCATCCTGCTTCAGTCAACCACTTTGTTACGGTTGGTGACATTTCCTCTGTTCGGCTACCAATCTACTCATACTTAGAGCCGATTCTGACGCTTTCAACCTACGCTTCCAGCGGCTTTTCCACGTTTTTCCAGCAGATTCCAGTGTTTTTATGCCTTTTTCGTCGATTTTCAAGCTTTCTTATAACAAGTCAACCTATTTGCGCAGACTGGCCGCCGTCCACGGGCAGATTCACGCCGGTGATGAAACCGGCTTCATCTGAGGCGAGAAACAGAGCGGCATTCGCCACATCCCAGGCCGTACCCATTTTGCCGCCAAGCGGCACCCGGGCGTTACGCTGGGCAATCAGGGTTTCCCGATCCGCGCCTGCTGCCACGTTTCCCTCGATAGCCATGGGTGTTTCCATCAGGCCCGGCATGATCACGTTGGCGCGGATGCCGTAGCGTGCGTTCGCTGTTGCCAGCGCGTGGGTGTAGGCGTTGAGCGCCGCCTTGGATGATTTGTAAGCCACCAGGCCAACGGCACAGACTGCGGCAACGGAAGAAATGTTGGTTATCACTCCACTCCCACGCTCACGCATACCAGGCAGCGCATGCTTGCAGAGGAACATCACCGCTTTCACGTTCGTCTCGAAAATCGCCTCCCAGGCGGACTCCGTCATGCTGGTCACACCTCGGTCGCCGCGACCAATTCCGATGTTGTTGTGCAGGATGTCGATCTGACCTAACCCGGCCTCGCACCCGGCAATGACCTCCTGACAAGCCGACTCACGGGTCACGTCAGCCTCCACGACAATCCCGCTACCGCCTTCCGCCTCGATCATCGCCAGGGTTTCCTCGGCCGAAGCGCGATTCACATCCACACAAGCCACCTTCGCCCCTTCCTGGGCGAAGCGGATAGCGGTGGCTCGGCCGTTACCGATGGTGTCTCCGGGCGTCTGGCCAGCGCCGACCACAACCGCCCTTTTGCCGCTTAGACGTCCCATCCTGGCAGTCCTTCATCGGCTTGCACGCCGAAGCTGTTCAGTGCCATGGAAACCAGATTGTACTGACCGACCGTAAAGACCAGGTCCATCAATTGCTGCTCGCTGAGATGAGCGGTCAGCGCCTGCCAGGTCTCGTCACTCACGTGGGCATCCTCGTGCAGCTCATCGGTGGCTTTGAAGAGCAGACGGTCGAGCTCAGTAAGTCCCGGCGTGTCCGGACCTGTTTTGCAGCTACGGATCTCCTCGTCCGACATGCCGGCATCCCTGGCGATGATCACATGCTGCCCCCACTCGTAGCCGGACTGGCAGAGATAACCGATCCTGAGAATGACGAGTTCCCGTTCGCGGATCGCGAGCGTCGACTTGCCGAGCACGTGATTGGCAAACACCATCCAGCGCCGGGCCAGATCCGGGTGGTTCGCCAAGGTTCGGAAGATATTCAGTACCCAGCCGCGGTCGACGAAAGGTTTGAGCAGCGCTTGCGCCTTCTCGTCCCACTCCTCTTCCGACAGCGCTTTTATTCTTGGTTCGTTTAGACGCATGATCCCTCCCAATGAGAACGTCGATTCGTCAAGGGAAGAGCTTATGACCGTCAACATCGAGAAGCGAGCAAAGATCACCATCGTCACCATCAATCGGCCGGCCGTCAGAAATGCGGTAGATGGTCCCACCGCCGGTCTGCTAGCCGATGCCTTTCGCGAGTTCGAGGCGGATGAAGATCAGTCGGTCGCCATCCTCACCGGCGCGGAAGGTACCTTCTGCGCAGGGGCTGATCTGAAGGCGGTGGCGGAGGCACGCGGCAATCGGATGCGTGAATCCGGCGATGGACCCATGGGTCCTTCCCGCATGCTGCTCTCGAAACCTGTGATCGCAGCGGTGGAAGGGCACGCGGTGGCCGGTGGGCTGGAGCTGGCCGCCTGGTGCGACCTCAGGGTGGCCTCGGAAGACGCGGTGTTCGGTGTCTACTGTCGGCGTTGGGGAGTGCCGCTGGTGGATGGCGGCACCATTCGACTGCCCAGGCTGATCGGCATGAGTCATGCCATGGACCTTATCCTGACCGGCCGCGGGGTCTCCGGCGAGGAGGCTAAGCAGATGGGACTCGCCAACCGGCTGACGCCAAAAGGGCAGGCGCTCGAGGGGGCGCTGGAGCTGGCAGAGCAACTCTGTCGGTTTCCGCAGCTCTGCATGCGCAACGATCGCATGAGTGCCTATGAGCAATGGCCCCTGCCCCTGCACGATGCGTTGCTGCATGAGACGCGTTTGGGTCTGCAGGTAATCCGGTCGGGAGAAACCCGGGAAGGGGCCAGCCGCTTTGCCGCCGGTGCCGGCCGGCACGGCGACTTCCAGGACATCTGAAGGGTCGAAAGTCTCCGCTCAGATCAGCGTGACCTCGTAGCCGCGGCGCTCGAGCCCATCGAGCACTTCGTCCACCTGCTCTTCACCCCGCATCTGCAGCGACAGCTCCACCAGGGTGGCTCGAACCGACGAGCCGCCGAACGTCCGCTCCTGGGCAATGTCGATGATGTTGCTGTCGAACTCCCCGAGTAGCCGGGTCAACTCACCCAGCGCACCGGGCACATCGGGGATCTCCACCTTGAGGCGCACAAGCCGCCCGGTTCTGACCATGCCACGCTGCAGGATCGAGGCGAGGATCATCATGTCGATATTGCCGCCGGAAACGACCAGGGTGGTGTGCTGATCTTCGAAGCTGCCCGGGTCTGCCATCACCGCTGCAAGACCCACCGCACCTGCGCCTTCAACCACGGTCTTCTCGATCTCGATCAGGCGGAACACGGCCTGCTCCACCTGCTCTTCCGAGACGGTGACCATTTCATCCACCAGGGATCTGATCACCGGTAGCGTGTTGCTACCGGGAGACTTCACGGCAATGCCTTCCGCTACGGTGCCGGCAACGAGGCTGGTTGCCTGCTGATCGTGAAAGGCGGCGTATGCAGCGCTGAACCGCTCCACCTGCACACCAACGATCCGAGCATGTGGCCGCTTTTCCTTGACTGCCGTGGCAACCCCACTGATCAACCCACCGCCGCCAACGGGGATGACCAGCGTTTCCAGACCATCACTCTGCTCGAGCAACTCGAGCCCGATCGTGCCCTGCCCTGCCATGACCCTGAAATCATCGTACGGATGAACCAGCACCAGCGAACGATCAGCCGCCAGCGCTTCGGTGAAGGCCAGAGTCTCGTCGAACACGCTGCCTTCGAGATGGATGTCCGCTCCGAATACTCTGGTCTGCTCCACCTTGGCGTTGGGGGTGGATCTGGGCATGACGATGCAGGTGGGAATGCCCAAGCGCTGCCCGTGATATGCCAGAGCCTGGGCATGATTGCCTGCAGACATGGCGATCACGCCCCGGCGGCGTTCCTCCGCAGTCAGTTGCAGCAGGCAGTTGAGCGCCCCCCGCTCCTTGAACGACGCGGTGAACTGCAGGTTTTCCAGCTTCAAGCTGAGCGGCACACCGGTCATGCGCGACAGGGTTTCCGAGCGTACCAGCGGCGTGCGTACCACCTGGCCGGAGATGCGATTGCCTGCTTCGACGATGTCCTGGTAGCGCATCGGCCCTCCGGCAACGGCTGAATCGGGATCGGGCGCAGTATACTCGCGATCACCGCCAGCCATTCGAGCCCCTAAACTACTGATGAAGCACCTGCTGATCGTCTATCACACCCAGACCGGCAACACCGGCAAGCTGGCGGAGGCGGTCAGAGCGGGGGCCAGTGACGAGTTGCTCACAGACGTGGAAGTGCGCTATCTGAAAGCCGCCGAGGCAGGGCCGGATGACCTCCTCTGGGCGAACGGTTTGCTGCTCGGCACACCGGAGAACTTCGGCTACATGTCCGGGGCCATGAAGGATTTCCTAGATCGGACCTTCTATCCGGTGGAAGGCCGGATCCTGCCTTTGCCCTACGCCGTCTTCATCAGTGCCGGCAACGATGGCAGCGGTGCCCTGCGTGCCATACGGCGGATTGCCGGGGGTTATCCTTTCAATGAAGTGCAGGAGCCACTGATCGTTCAGGGTGAGGTGCGCAAGGAACACTTGGAGAAGGCAAAGGAGCTTGGCATGAGCCTGGCTGCAGGTCTGGACGCCGGCATCTACTGATCCCCGTGGCGAGTTTGACTATCTGCTGGTCGAATCAGCCAGGCAGAGTTCACCAAAATACTTCATAACTTATTGATTTTAAAAGAATCATCCCTGGTACCAATCTTGCAATCTCTGCATAGAACACATGATTCAAGGAGTCCACATGGACGAGCAGATGAAATCCCGCCTGACCAGCAAAGATGTCTGGTTGCGGGCTCTGTACATGATCTTCTTCGCGATCGCCTGGGGACTGTCGGAGGTGTTGCTGGTATTCAGCGTGATCTTCCAGTTCTTCACCGTGCTCATCACCGGCAGCGCCAACCTGCCGCTGCTGCGGTTCGGGCAGAATCTGTCGCGCTACCACTATCAGATTGCCCGCTTCGTCAGCTTCAACACCGAAGACCGGCCGTTCCCGTTCTCGGACTGGCCGGACGATGAGCCGGGAGGCGAACGGTGGATGGATGATCCGGAAGCAACGGCAAGGAGCGATGAAACCGCGGAAGCAATCCCCTCGGATGCAACCGAAGCGGCCGCACCCGACGCTGAATCTGCGGATGAATCCGGTGAGGCTGCCGACGACGAATCTGTCAGTGCGTCCCGGCGGGACGAAGCCTCGCCGCCAGCATGATCTGACGACGGATCGCATCCAGAAACTCGCGGTCGGGGATGTCGTCGACGAGCGTCAGCTTACCGAATTCACCCCGGCCGACCAGATCGTAGGACCGGCCAATGGTTCCGCTGCGGCCTGGATCGATAGAAAGATCGGCGACGTCCTCAGCAAGAACGATGCGCCGCTTCAGGGCGAAGCGCGACCATCTGCGTACGCGTTCGATCCGGCGTCGAGTGACTATCACATCCACCGCCGCAAGAGGGAGATATGCCGCCAGCAGCAGCAGGCAGGCGCCGAACGTAAATGCCGTCAGGCGCACGGCTTCAGCGGCAAACCCGAAATCCGGCATGTAGCCGGGCAGGAAGAAGAAGGCAACGCCGATCAACAGCGCTGCCAGCGCCACGCCCCATTGCGTTCTGTTGTGCTGCGACAGGCAGAGATTGCCGTCCGCCACCTCCAACTCCAGGCCGAACTCCTCGACCGCACGCCGGCGGACGCTTTCATCCATCAACGACGGCGTCTGGCTGAGGCCCTTTATGTCCTGTAAGTCCTGCGTATCCATGTGCGTTTCTTCCGGCCCTGTAGTTGTACCGGTCGGCCTTTTTACAAAGCCGTGACAGGGCCGTCCCTATGATGAATTTTCGGCAAAAGTAATTGTGTGACGAAGTTATCGATGAGGCCGTTCACCACGCTATTCGTGGACGGATAGACTTAGTTTGCATGGGTACTTACAGGACAGACGAAAACCGAGAAAACGCCGAGGCGGTGTTGACTGCTGCGCGCGCGCAGCTCACGCCGTTGCTAAACGGGGTGATCAATGCCCTGGCAACCGACGGTGATACGGGCTCGTTTTTCGCAGCTGGTGCCTTCGTGCAGGATCTGCAGGATCGGTTGCGCGTGCTGGAGAGCAAGGCCGAGCTGCTTCGTCTCATTCTCGATATCTCGCTGATCGGTTTCCAGAGATTCGAGCTCTCAGACCCGGTCCGGCAGACTATCGATCTGCTCAAGCTGGAATGCGAAACCATGACGCAGGCCCTGCCCGCGAGCAACGATCAGCGCTGAGCGATCACCAAAGCCGGTACGATGTGGTACAAGTGGGGAGAAGGAGGACCCCGTTGCCAGAGACCAGCACCCGCACCGCCCGCATTTTGCATGGCATGGACGAGATCGGCGCAGACGAGTGGAATCGCTGTGCGAACCCCGGCGGGGATCTGCCGTACGACCCCTTTGTCAGCCACGAATTCCTGAACGCCCTGGAAGAAAGCGGCAGCGCTACCGGCAGGACCGGCTGGCAGCCATTTCACCTGTGCCTGGAAGAAGACGATGCCCTGCTGGGGGTGATGCCAATGTATGTGAAAGGGCATTCTCAGGGTGAGTACGTGTTCGACTACAGCTGGGCGGATGCCTGGCACCGCGCCGGCCAGAACTATTATCCGAAGCTGCAGGCCAGCGTGCCCTTCACGCCCGCCACCGGCCGCCGCCTGCTGGTGCCGCGGCCGAATGCGGATACGGAGCAGCTGCTCCTGGGTGCTGCCATGCAGGTGAGCGAGCAGATCGACGTTTCCTCTCTGCACATCACCTTCATGCCCGAGTCGCAATGGCAACTGGCGGGCGAGCTCGGCTACCTGAAGCGCATGGATCAGCAATACCACTGGCACAACCCGGGCTACGGCTCCTTCGACGACTTCCTCGCCGACCTCTCTTCGAAGAAACGGAAAAACCTGAAGCGGGAACGACGGGAAGCGCTGGCGAACAACATTGAGATCGAATGGGTGACCGGCGCCGATCTCACCGAAGCACACTGGGATGCCTTCTATCGTTTCTATATGGATACCGGCAGCCGTAAGTGGGGCTCCCCTTATCTGACCCGGCAGTTCTTCAGCCTGATCAGCGAGCGCCTGGCGGATCACGTGCTGCTCATTCTCTGCCGGCGTGACGGAAGATACGTTGCCGGCGCGCTCAACTTCATCGGTGGCGACACTCTGTTCGGGCGTAACTGGGGTTGCATCGAGCATCATCCTTTTCTGCATTTCGAAGCCTGCTACTACCAGGCCATCGACTTCGCCATCGACCGGGGCTTGAAGAAAGTGGAAGCAGGCGCTCAGGGCGGACACAAAGTCGCCCGAGGCTATCTGCCCGAGGCTACTTACAGCGCCCACTGGATTTCAGACGCGGGATTTCGCGCTGCCGTGCAGCGGTTTCTGGAAGATGAACGGCGCTACGTCGCGGAAGATATCGACTACACGGAGCGACGCAGCCCGTTCAAGGCCACTGTCGATCTCGGTGATATCCGCAGCAGCCAGACAAAAGATCCCTGACGTCTCGACACTGCGGGATGCCTTTCGTTAGCGAACGAAGCCCTCGCGCATGGCGCGCAAGTAGGCCTGCAACCGTTCGACGTTGTCCGGCCCCATGCGCAGCACCTGCTTCTGCAGATCGGTCAATCCTTCCAGGGCTGGATCCGCATACTCGAAAAGCACTTTCGGTTGCACCAGTTCAACATCGCCGCGCAGCACCGGCACAGCCAGCATCTGATCCACGGCTTCGAGGATCGACTCGTTCACCGCGACCTCGGTACCGAGTTCCGCGAGTGCCTCGCCGAGCAGCGGACTCGTGTCTCTAAGCAGCGTTGCCATCTCATCCGGTGGCAGTGCCTCCAGCATGTCCAGATAGCGGTCGTATCTGGTGAAACCAGCCGGGTCCACGAAATAGCGCGGCTGCTCCGCCCCTGGGGCCTCAACTTCCCGCACCGGATAGCTTCCTTCAGGTGCCAGATAAGACAACTGACGCTTGGGGATCTCGCCACGGGTTGCGTTCTCGAGAACGACGGCAGCCCGCCGAAGCAGATCTTCCCGCTCCCGCCAGGGCGCCGGCACAGCCTCCGGGATCCGTTCCCGAACGAACTCATCACTTTGGTTGAGGCTCGGCAGGACCAGCACCGGCTCGTTGATCGCCGGAGATGGCGGTGTTTCGGTCATCACCTCTTCGGCCGCTGTCGGTGGCCCGTCCGGTGCTGGGCCGGGGGAGGACTGAGATTCCTCGTCGGCCACCGGCAGGGACTCGCTGACCACGGACTCATCGCCGGTCCGGTTCAGATAGAAAGTGAGTCCCAGAATGATAGCGGCGGCGGCGGCCAGCGCTGCGATGAGAAAACTGCTTCGCATGGCTCATTATGACTCCCGCACCGAGCAATTTATCCCAGGGCCGGGGCAATTCCATTATCATTCCAGATTTGCTTTTCCCTGCGCGGAGCTCACGGTGACGGCCACCTCGATTCAGCACATCCTCGACCACACAACCCCGCTCGATACGGAGATCACCATCGAGGGCTGGGTTCGCTCCCGCCGCACCTCCAAGGGTGGCTTCTCGTTCATTCACGTCAACGACGGCTCGTCCATGGACAACGTGCAGGCGGTCGCAGATGGCGAGCTGCCGAACTACGAGTCCGAGATCCTCGAACTCGGCACCGGCTGCGCTGTTCGGGTTACCGGCACGCTGGTGGAGTCGGGCGGCAAAGGCCAGGACCGGGAAATTCAGGCGGCAAGCGTGGAAGTGCTCGGTTGGGTGGACGATCCTGAGCACTACCCAATCGCCAAGAAGCGGCACACCTTCGAGTATTTACGCACCGTTGCCCATCTGCGTCCACGCACCAACACCTTCGGTGCCATATCCCGGGTTCGGAACAGCATCGCCATGGCCGTGCACGGCTTCCTGCAGGGAAGAGGCTTCCAGTGGGTGAATACACCGATCATCACCGCCTCGGACTGCGAAGGCGCGGGTGAGCTCTTTCGAGTTTCCACACTCGAGTTCATGAATCGTGACAAGCCCGTGGACTTCAGCGAGGATTTCTTCGGCGAGGAGACCTTTCTTACCGTCTCCGGCCAGCTGAATGTTGAGAGCTATTGCCTGGCTCTGAAGAACGTCTACACCTTCGGCCCGACTTTTCGCGCAGAGAACTCGAATACCTCCCGCCATCTGGCCGAGTTCTGGATGATCGAACCGGAAATCGCCTTTGCGGACATTCACGACAACGCAACGCTCGCCGAAGAGCTTCTGAAGTCGGTATTCGCCGAGGTGCTAGAGAAGTGTCCGTCGGACATGCAGTTTTTTGCCGAGCGAATCGACGACACGGTCATTGACAGACTCACCAACGTAGTGGAGAAGCCATTCGAACGGCTCACCTACAGCGAAGCCGTGAAGATCCTCGAGAACTCCGGTCAGGATTTCGAGTTTCCGGTTTCCTGGGGTGCTGATCTGCAGTCCGAGCACGAACGTTTCCTCACCGAGCAGCACGTGCAGGGCCCCATGGTGGTGATCGACTACCCGAAAGAGATCAAAGCCTTCTACATGCGATTGAACGATGACGATAAGACCGTGGCCGCCATGGACGTGCTGGTGCCTGGCGTTGGCGAGATCGTCGGCGGCAGCCAGCGGGAGGAGCGGCTGGACGTACTCGAGCGGCGCATGGCGGAGCAGGGTCTGGATCACGGGCTGGAGTGGTACAAGGATCTCCGTCGTTACGGCACCGTGCCTCACGCTGGTTTCGGCCTCGGCCTTGAACGCCTGGTGCTCTACGTGACCGGAATGGAGAACATCCGCGATGCCATTCCCTTTCCCCGCGTCCCGAACAACGCGAGTTTCTAGTTTTCTGAATGCTGAAGTCCCTTTTTCGCCTCAAGCCGTTCATTCAACCCTATCGCTGGCGTTTGAGCGCAGGCATCGTGGCGTTCGGGCTGGCCCGACTCTGCGAGGGTTTCGTGCCCATTCTGCTGGCAACGGGCATTGATCGGATCGCCGCGGGTAACCTCGACCTGCTGTTTCCCATTGCGGGCATCTTCAGTGCGGTCCTGGGCCGGTTTGTCGTGGTCTCTGCTGCTCGCTACCTGGTCCGAACTTCCGGCATACGGGTTTCGTTCGATCTGCGCCAGGCGCTGTTCAGCGCGCTTCAGCACCAGGGCGGCAGCTTCTTCAACCGCTACACGATCGGCGACATGATGACCCGGGCGGTTGCCGACATCGCTCTGGTTCAGCGGCTGATCGCCATGGGCACCATCCTGCTGGTCATCCTGGTCTACGCCACCCTGGTCGGCTTCGGCTTCATGCTCTACCTGTCGCCGTCGCTCACCCTGCTGCTGCTGCCACCGCTTCCGTTCGTCTTCTTTTATGCGCGCTGGGCGTCACATCAGATGGGTATCGCTTCAAAGGACGTGCAGGATCGGATGTCGGATCTGGCCGACCATGTGCAGGAAAACCTCTCAGGCATTCGCACCATCCAGGCCATGGTGCAGGAAGAAAACGAGGTGAGACGTTTTCTCGACACCAATCAGGCTTACTCGAACGCCTTCTACCAGCAAGCGCGAATCAACTCCCTGATGGCAGCATGGATGCCGACGCTGGCTGCCGTCTGCTCCATCACCATCATCGGCTATGGCGGCTATCTGGTGATGGAAGGCGAGCTCAGCGCCGGTCAGCTGGTGGCCTTTCTCATGTACGTGACCATGGTGGTTCAGCCTTTCCGGGTTGCCGGTTTCGTCATCAGTCTGTTCCAACGGGCAGCGGTCGCCAGCGACCGGCTGTTCGAAGTCCTCTCACTCTCACCCGAGATCACCGATGCACCAACCGGCGAAGCACCAGCGCAAATTCAGGGGAGAGTGGAAGTTCGAAATCTGACCTTCCACTACCCGGGCATTGAGGCGGAGGCGCTCTCCGGCGTGAATCTCACGATCAATCCCGGTGAGCGGATATCCATCATGGGCCGGGTAGGTTCCGGGAAATCGACGCTCCTGAAGCAGCTGGTCCGATTGCTCGACACGCCACCAGGCACCGTGTTTATCGACGGTGTGGACGTCAGGGACTATCCCCTTTCCCAGCTCCGTTCTCAGGTCGCCCTCGTGCCTCAGGATCCGTTCCTGTTCGGCGAGCCGCTGAAAGCCAACCTCACCTACGACGATCCGAACCGCGCCCTGGATGAGATCTGGGCAGCAGCCACCTCGGCGGACCTCAGGGACACCATCCAGGACTTTCCGGAGCAGATGGAGACCCTGGTCGGTGAGCGCGGTGTGACGCTCTCCGGTGGGCAGAAGCAGCGAGCAACCCTCGCCCGTGGACTCATTCGCCATGCCCCCGTGCTCGTGCTCGACGACTGTTTCTCCAGCGTGGACACGAAAACGGAAGAACACATCCTCTCGGAACTGGCCCGGCTCAGAAGCGGGCAGACGACGATCCTCGTGTCGCATCGGGTCAGCACCGCACGGCATTCGGATCGCATCGTCATCATGGACGGCGGCCGGATCGTCGAGGAAGGCAGCCATGAGGCGCTGATCGAAAAGGGCGGGCTCTACGCGGAGCTCGAACGCATTCAGCGGGAAGGCGCGGACGAAGCCGACTTCGATTTCCTGGGGGCGACCAGCTGATGGCTGAAACCGACGCCAAACCCCTGGGCCAGCCTCCGCGTCCGCGGAGGGATTACTCCATGTTCGATGCCGAGCTTTCGGGCGCGGTACTGAATCTGTCTCTTCTACGCCGCCTGCTCCGCTGGATGAAGCCTTACCGGGTGACTTTCCTTGTCAGTGCGGTGCTCATCATCCTGGCCTCCACTCTGCAGGTGATGCAGCCTGTCATCATCTCCGTCGTGGTGATCGACCACATCATCCGTCAGGAGTCACAAACGCTGGCACCCGACCTCGGCCTGGTGGATCTGACGGACTGGCTCGCAATCAGCCTGGATGTGCATCCGCTGCTGGCCGCCTGTCTTCTCTATGCCCTGGTCTATGTAGGCTGGGCGGTGGTCGGTCACGCCCACCGGCTGACGCTGATCAGCTCGGTGATCAACGGTTTGCGGGATCTGCGCCAGGATCTCTTCAAGCATCTGGAAACCCGACCCTCGTCTTTCTACGATCGGGTTGCCGTGGGCAGAGTGATGACCCGGGTGACCAACGATGTGGAAGCGCTTTACGAGCTGTTGCGCGGCATCGGCACCCTGATCGGGGAGTTCGTGCCTTTCTTCGTGGCGCTCACCATCATGCTCGCCATAGATGTAGAGCTGACGCTGATTCTGCTGCTGGCACTACCCATCATGGGCAGCATCACCTACGTGTTCAGGCAGGCGACCCGACAGCTGTTCCGACTGGTCCGGCTCTCCGTCTCCTCACTGAACCAGTACATGCAGGAGAATCTGGCTGGTCTGCAGGTTGTGCAGCTCTCAGATCGGCAAGCGGAAAACCTCGCCCGCTACACGGAGATCAACCAGGAAAACCGCACCTGGGAGATGAGGAGCGCCCGTCTAGAGACCCTCTATGGCGCCTTTACCGACTCCATGGCTCACATCGCGCTCGGCGTGATCATCTGGTACGCGGGCGGCGAGGTTGTACAGGGCTACATGTCGCTCGGCGGCGTCATCCTCTTCACCCGGTTCATCGACATGCTGTTCCATCCGATCGTCGTGCTCGGCGAGCAGACCAACATCCTGTTCAGGGCCATGGCAAGCGGTGAGCGCATCTTTCAGGCGCTGGACTGGGACGAGAAAATACACGAGCCCGCCGAACCGGCTACCCTACCCGATCGACTGCGCGGCGAAGTGCGTTTCGAGCACCTCAATTTCGGCTACGACGAAGACGTGCAGATCCTGCACGACGTCACCTTTACCATCGAACCCGGCGAGAAACTCGCCATCGTCGGTCCCACCGGCTCTGGCAAGAGCACGATGATCCGTCTGCTCGGCCGCTTCTATGACTTCGACGACGGACAGATCTTCCTGGACGGTATCGATCTGAATCGAATCCACACCCGCGACCTTCGACGCCGCATCGGCGTGGTGCTGCAGGACTTCCACATCTTCTCCGGCACCATCTACGACAACATCGCCCTGGGCGACGTCTGCATCACTCGCGAGATGGCGGTGCAGGCGGCTAAACGGGTGAACGCACACGACTTCATCAGTGCGCTCCCGAGCGGCTACGACACCGAGCTATCGGAACGGGGCCAGAACATCTCACAAGGTCAGCGGCAGCTACTGGCCTTTGCCCGGGTACTGGCTGCAGATCCGGAAATCCTGGTGCTGGATGAGGCAACCGCCAGCATCGACACGGAAACCGAGCTTCTGATTCAGGACGCACTCAGGAAGCTGACCGAAGGCCGCACATCCATCCTGATTGCCCACCGGCTGCAGACGATTCAGGAGGCTAATCGGGTGCTGGTGCTCCAGGATGGTAAGGTGGAAGAGCTGGGAACCCACGATGAGCTGCTCGCAGCCGGTGGCCTCTACCACACCCTGCACTCGTTGCAGTTTCAGTCCGAACCCACAGCCCAGGACCTATAGACCAGAAACAACCTGCGATCAGCGCGCCTGCAGTTCGCGGATGTAGCCAACCAACTCGCCCAGCTCTTCGTCGGTCAGATTGCTCCAGCCCGGCATGAGCTGCGAGCCGCCGTAGGCAGCGGTCCCGTTCCTGATGACATTGGCCAGATCCGCATCGCTGCCCTTCTGCCAATCCGCATCGGTATCGAATTTGAACACCCCGGCACTGAAAGGTCTTGGCCGCACCATGGTCGCCGGTACACCTTCGCCATCCCCTTCGCCGTCGGCACCGTGACAGACCTGACAGTAGCTTTCGTAGAGCGCCTGACCATCTGCCAACGTGGGCAACGGGACAAGCAGGCATGCGGAGATAGCAAACCGGAGTAAAAAGCGCATGGCTAAGATTCCCCCTGGTCTCGTCGCGGTCCTTCCAGATCGAATTCCAGCACGACGACTTCGAACTGCTCGAGGCTCACCAGTCCGCGCGCCTCGTGCAGGACGCCGTCTGCATTCACGGTCACCGCGTAAGGTGCCGGTGCCCGGGATTTCGCGCCATCGCAACGGGCTGGGAAATCCACGCCTATCCGATAGCGGCCGGGCCATGGATCCGGGAAGCGGATCTCCTCCACTCGGGGTCCGGACGAATCGCAGCGCACGTCCGCGCTGATGACGCCGCCAGTGCGGGACTCGTGACGGGCAAAGTAGACGGTTTCCAGCAGAGGATCCGTGACGTAGAGGTCCAGATCGACATCGTCATCGAACTTCAATCTGACGACCATGCCGTCGATCTCTGCGTCATCCTGAGCAGCAAGCGTCTGTGCCAGCTCTGCCGCCCTAGCCTCGATGGCCTTCAGCGCAGCGACGTCGGGCTCTGGTTCTACGCAGCTGCTCAGCATTGGCAGAACGACGGCCAGTAGTACCCGTCCTACCCGTTCGCTCACCGCGACCCCAAAGCACCAACCGTGGGCACCGCTGGCGGTGTCAGGCGCAACACTCTCGGGGTGCCGGTTTCGATCTGCCAGGCAGGGACATTGGAGTTGCTCGTCCACACAGCACCGTTCTCATCGAAGTCGATCTCACGGGTGTAGGTCACCTGAGTCGGCAACGGGTAGATGGTGAATTTCGCGGTGGTCGGGTCGAAGCTCAGCAAGGTATCGCTGTTGGTGCCGCAGATCCACACCGTATCCGTGTTGAGGTCCACGTTGAGCGCGTACGGCGTTTCCGTGCCGAGCGGTTCGATGGGGATCTCGAAAAGCTCGAACGTTTCGGTTTCTATGTCAAAGCGCGCGAGCACGTTGGAGGAGAATCCGGGGATCCAGAGATCGCCTCTGGAGTCGAAGCGCATTCGTCGCGGCGCCTTGAATGGGGTATCGATCATATGCAGCTCGAACGTGTCCGGATCGATGCGGCCGATGCGGTGCGCATTGAGCTGGCTGAACCAGACCTCACCGTTGGGTGCGATGTCGATGCCGTAGGGTACCGGTCCCGTGCCTTCGCCGCTGCCAGCCGCCGCGCCGCTCAGATCCACGTACTGACTGAGCCAGATGAAGAAAGGCAGCATTCTGAGCATCACTTCCTCGCCGAAGCTGCGCGCCGGAACCCGGATATTCTCGTGCTGGCCCGTGCCGGGATCGTACATGCCGACGTGATTCGAGCCCGCTACCGTATACCAGACCCGGTTGCGATCATCGATTCTCAGGGTGTGCGGGTAGATACCACTGGGCAAGGGCATGGTGGTGAAGGATGAGTCCTCAGGGTCGAACTTCGCGAGCCGATTACCCGTGGCGAGGGTAATCCAGATCGCACCGTCGTGATCCACCTGAAGCGAGTGCGGGCCCACGTACATCTCCGAGTTGGAGGGCAGAGTGCCGGATCCCATGTTGCCACCCAGGGGCATGTCTTCGTTGGGAATCTTGAACCACTCGCGCTTCCCACCCGGTACTCTGGGATCCAAACGGAAGAGCGTGTCCGTGGTCATATCGACGGAATAGATGTGGCCGCTCGGGTGCACGATCATGTCATGCTGCATCGAGGAGCGACCGCCCAGTTCGAACTCGTCGATGATGGCGTCGAGTGCTCCGGGTTCCGGCGGCGGTGCGAAGTCCGGTTCCTGCCATCCTTCGGTCAACGTCGGCACCGCGGTCGCGGGATCGTAAGCACGGTTGATCAGCCCGGGGAGTCGTGCGCTGAGATCTTCATCCAGCCCCGCCCCCATGCGTGCCATCAGCGCCAGAATCTTCTGCCACTCTCCTTCTTCGCGTTGCAGTCGAGTTGCCGGATTGCCCTGCTGGTGGCAATAAGTGCATTGACGAACGAACTGTTCACGATCGTGCTCGGATTCCAGCTGATCGAGCAACAACTCGTACCAGTGATTAGCCGGTAGCTGGGCAGCAACCGCCGCGGGATCGGTGTGGCGGGTCATCATGAAGTCGAGCGGCGTCAGGCCGTCCGTTCCGGTCTCGTGGCCACTGGAACGCACATCCTGCCAGCCGATACGACGTACCCGAACCCTATGGACCGTGTTCGCGGGGAGACCGGCAAGCTGGTAGCGGCCGGAATCGTCGGTAAACACGGTGCGCTCCTGGAAAGGCGCGCCGAATCGGGCAGTGACCATGGCGCCGACGATGGGTTCTGCCGACTCACCGGCCACTGTCCCTGAAAAGCCTGCTGCCGTGGCGTTGCCCGCAGCCAGGACGGCCACCACCACGACCACGATTTGCAGAAGATTGCGCATCATCAGCTCCTCCGGGATCCTTGAAGGCTGCACTCAATTTAACCCGCGGTCAGGACGAATGACTACCCTGCTCGATCATTGAGTGATCTCCAGCCGTCGCAACGCCTCCTCGAAACTGGAATAGGTCTCAAAGCCGATGTGTGGTGTCACGTCGCTCAACCAGATCTCGTCACATTCGCGGCCGATGGACTCAGGCAGTTCTTCCCGACGCTTCCCGGTTCCGGCTGCACGGATTTTTGCGGAGTCACTGCCCGGCGGGATCCCGCCATCGCGTTCCGAGGCAGCGCGCATCATGGCATCGTCGAACCTGTCTTTGTGTTGCAGCATGAATGCCCGTGACGTGCGTTCCAGCGTAATCGCGAGCAACTCGTCATCCAGCGGTACGCCGCAGAATCGAGCTACCCGACGGATGATGGATTCCGGGTCCTCCACCATGTGATCGTACGAAAGCAGCAACACATCGGCGTTGTCCCGTTGGCCCCACCAGCTGACCAGGTGTGCCCAGTGATCAAGCCCGCGTCCGCGACCCTCCCGCCTCGGCACGAAGAACTCTTCATAGGTGATCGTACCGGGTTCAAAATACCAGCCCTCCATGAAGCGATAGCCTGACTCAAACGCGTCCTTCGGATCCCGCAGGGAAACGACGTATCTGGCGCCTTTAGGCACGTGTTCCCAGGACAGGTGACTCTTGAATCCGCGCGGCTCGGCGACCTGCTCTGCGTTGATATCGATCTCGAGCTTCTTTGCTGTTTCAATCCAGGGGACAACCCGGGAGATGTCGTCGAAATCCATGTCTCCGCGGGTGCGCAGCGTGTGGAACGTCTGCTGCAGCAGAGTCGTACCGCACTTTCCGGCCGGGGAGATGATCACGTCCGTCGGCCGTGGCTCATAGGCCTTTATGGATGCAAGCATCCCCTCCAGGTCCATGGTCCGCTGCGACAGCTCGTTCATTTCGGCCATGTTCAGAGCACGACGGCCCCAGAAGGTGGGCTCACTCACTATTGATTCCTATAGACTGTCAACGAGAGGATTCTAGTGATTTTTGGTCGGTTCAGCCCTGCATCGATAGACCACCGGATACGCTGATCGTCTGGCCGGTGATGTAGCCCGCCCCCTCCGAGAGGAAAAAACTCACCAGACCCGGAAAGTCTTCGGGCGTTGCCAACCGGCGCATGGGTATCGCCCGTTCCAGCGCTTGCTGAAGCTTCCCGCTCGGATCCACCGTCTCCAGCAACGGCGTGTCGGTGGGTCCCGGACAGATGCTGTTGAACGTGATGTGGTCCCGGGCATGTTCTCTCGCCAGCGTCTTCATCAGCGCAATGGTGCCGCCTTTGGCAGCGGAGTAGACGGCTTCCCCGGAGGAGCCGACGCGGCCCGCATCGGAGGCGATGCTCACTACACGGCCCCCGCCCGCTCTCATGAGATGCGGCAGCACGGCGTGAGTCAGATTGAGCGGGCCGTACAGATTGATGTCGATGACTCTTTGCCAGAACGCAGGCTCGGTATCGATGAAGCGGGCTGATTCGTCCCAGCCTGCGTTGTTCACCAACCCCCTGATAGTGCCCTGCTTGCCGAAGTCACTGACGGCTGCGCCAACGGCCTTGAAGTTACTGACGTCGACAACGGCCGTGCTGACTGCTGCGCCGTGAACTTCGGCCAGCGCCGCCAGCCCCGCATCATCCCGGTCCAGCACGCACACCCGGTTTCCTTCCTGGACCAGACGATTGACGATCGCCCGACCAATACCACTTGCGCCACCGCTCAGAACAATCTGCCCCTCTTGATCCATGTCTGTTCTCCGCCGCCAATGCTTCTACTGAGAGTGCGGTAAAATGACGGCCTTTGCCACTGGCTACACCCAGGAGCTCAGCGCAGCGCTTACCGAATTTGACGAGACGCTGGACTGATCAGAGTGCGCTAAAATAGCGGCCATGAGTAAGGCCGATGACAGCGGGCAACCCAAGGCAGGGCAGAAGTTCCTGACACCTGCCGGTTTCAGCGCCATCAAGGATGGCGTCAAGTCCCGATCGAATCCCACCCCGTCCGGACGCAAGCCTCCCTGGCTCCGGGTGCGCATCCCCACCGGCAGCAGGTACGAAGGTGTCAGGAGAACCGTGGACGAACATCGCCTCGCCACCGTCTGTCAGGAATCGCACTGCCCGAACATCGGCGAGTGCTGGTCCAACGGCACCGCCACCATCATGTTGATGGGCTCGGTCTGCACCCGAGCCTGCCAGTTCTGCTCCGTGGACACCGGCAATCCGAACGGCTGGCTGGACCCGGAAGAGCCGGCCAACGCGGCCAGAAGCGTGGCCCTGATGGGTCTGAAGTACGTGGTTATCACCTCGGTAGACCGTGACGATCTCAGCGACGGGGGGGCCGCCCACTACGCAGCCTGCATCGGCGCCATCAAGGCAGGCAATCCGCAAACCGCGGTGGAAGCGCTGACACCGGATTTTTGCGGCAGCGAAGAAGCCGTCGGCAAGGTGGTCACCGCCGGGCTCGACGTCTTTGCCCAGAATCTCGAGACCGTTCGTCGTCTCACCCATCCTGTCCGCGATCCCCGGGCGGGCTACCAGCAGACCCTGGACGTGCTGGCCATGGGTAAGCGGATCGCACCGGAGATCCTCACCAAGTCGAGCCTGATGCTCGGCCTGGGCGAGACCGATGATGAGATCTTTGCAGCCATGGATGATCTGCGCGCCCACGACGTGGATGTGCTTACCCTGGGCCAGTATCTCCGGCCCACGGTCAACCATCTGCCGGTGGATCGCTGGGTTCGACCGGAAGAATTCGAAGCCTATCGGGCAGCAGGACTCGAGAAAGGTTTCCGCGAGGTAGCATCCGGCCCGCTGGTCCGCTCCAGCTATCGGGCCGACCGCATCCTCGAAGGTGACAACCTGGGCCTGATTCCCGTCCGCTCCCTCTGACCTCTCACGATCAAGAACACGGATAACAGACACATGAGCCTGATCACTGAACACGACGGCCCACGCACCGCCATTCAGATCATTCAGACGACGGAACTGGACACCTGGCTGGGTGCTCTGCCCGCTTCAGGCCGCACCTGGATCGATCGCCAGCAGTTCGAAGCAAAGAACGGTCAGTTCGCCTGGCTGCCGGATGATCAGGGCGCACCGGATTCCGTGGTCGTCGGCTGGGATGGGGAAGAAGCTTTCAGTGCCCTTGGCAGCCTGCCGTTCACGCTGCCGGAGGGGGTCTACGAACTCTCCAGCTCGGTGAACGATCTCGAGCTTCTCGGTTGGGGGCTCGGAGCCTATCAGTTCGATCGTTTCAAAGCGGCGGACCGACAGCCGGCCCAACTGTTGCTGCCAGCCACTGCCGCCGCGGACGAGATCGTCAATCAGGTGAACGCCATGCAGCTGGTTCGGGATCTCATCAACCTGCCGGCAGATGAGTTGAACCCAGGGCGTCTGGCCGAGGAGGCCATGCAGCTCGCAGACAGCTTCGATGCCGAGGTGTCTGTGACCGTGGGTGAAGATCTGCTTGCTGCGGGCTTCAACACCATCCACGCCGTAGGCAGAGCGGCGGCGGACGCCCCCCGGCTCATCGACATCCGCTGGGGTGATCCCGAGCATCCGAAAGTCAGCCTCGTCGGCAAGGGTGTCTGCTTCGACAGCGGCGGCCTGGACATCAAACCTGCCAGCGGCATGCGCACCATGAAAAAAGACATGGGTGGTGCGGCCAACGTGCTCGGGCTCGCTCAGCTGATCATGGCGAGTAATTTGCCCGTCCGCCTGCGAGTTCTGGTGCCTGCCGTGGAAAACGCCATCAGCGGCAACGCCTACCGGCCGGGTGACATCATCCAGACCTATAGAGGCATCAGCGTCGAGGTAGACAACACGGATGCCGAAGGCCGACTGGTCATGTGCGATGCTCTGGCGCTCGCAGCAGAAGAAGCACCGGCCGTGATGCTCGACTACTCCACGCTCACCGGATCCGCCCGATCAGCCGTAGGTGCGGAGATTGCCGCCATGTTCGCCAACGACGACGCCCTGGCGAATGGGATAGCAACAGCGGCAGAAGCTGTCGCCGATCCGGTCTGGCGCATGCCGTTGCATGGCCCCTACGGTTACATGCTGGAGAGCAAGGTGGCAGACACAGTAAACTCCGCAAGCCTCCCCTATGGTGGTGCCATCACGGCGGCGCTTTTTCTCGAGAAGTTCGTCGACGAGGTGTCCTGGGCCCATTTCGACATCATGGCTTTCAATATCCGTGGCCGCCCCGGTCGACCCGAAGGCGGTGAGGCCATGGGTGTGCGGGCAGCGTACGCATATCTCAAGGAGCGTTTCGGTGGCTGAGCTGTTCACCTCGCTGGAGGCATCTGAGCTCGGAGACAGCGAATCGCTGACCGTTGTCCTGGACGCGCTCCGTTACAACGATGATGGGCTCATCCCCGCCATCGCCCAGGATTCGAGCACCGGCGAGGTGCTGATGCTGGCCTGGATGAACAGAGAAGCCATCGAGCGCACCCTGGCAGAGGGTTATGCCTGCTACTACTCACGGTCCCGACAGACCCTCTGGAAGAAAGGCGAAACCTCCGGTCATCTGCAGACGCTGATCGCCATGCGGTTCGACTGCGATGGCGATGCGATCCTGCTCACCGTCGAGCAGACCGGGCCTGCCTGTCACACCAATCGGGCAACCTGTTTCTACCTCGAGGTCCAGGGAGACCGGGTCGCAATCGTCAGCGAGCCGGAGATCTG
Organism: Candidatus Azotimanducaceae bacterium; assembly: GCA_965215995.1. Lineage (GTDB taxonomy): Bacteria > Pseudomonadota > Gammaproteobacteria > Pseudomonadales > Azotimanducaceae > SZUA-309. The sequence goes on from OZ244128.1 coordinate 547,622, forward strand.
ACTATGTGCTTACGCATGGCAGTTCTGCTGGCGGGTTGCTGCTCCGCAGCGAGCTGTCTTCCAGCCACTGAGACTGGCGACGACGCCGCTGAGAACCGGTCCGCGAACGATATCTCCGCATTCCAATGCGGCGGCGTGGGTGCGCTGACTGTTCGGTTTCTCGGTCCCGAGACAATCGAACTCGAATCCAACAGCCGCTCGGCAGTTCTGCGGCGAGAACGAAGTGCCTCTGGCGAGCGCTACGTGAATGATGAGCGGGTGTTCTGGACTAAGGGCGGAGAAGCGCTCTATATCGTGAACGGTGTCAAGAGCGAATGCGTCGCGCTTTAGCTGGCTCTAGTGCTAGCCTTACGGACGGTTCTGGTCACTACCCACTTGTGCTTTCCGATCTGCCGCGACCGTTTGAATCCAGCACGTTCGAACGTCGTTAAGGCACCATTGAATAGAAACGCTGGCGAGGCTTTTCGACCTTCGGTGTTTTCGGGATATCCCTCGATGCGCCCGCCGCCTAGCTTTCTGATCTGCTCGATCGCACCTTTGAGCGCGGCGGATGCCACGCCATTGCCGCGATGACCTTTGCCGGAGAAGAAGCAGGTGATCCGCCAGTCGGGGAGCGTCGGATCGGTTGCCATATAGGCGCGTTGATTGTGGATTCGCGGAAGCTCCTCAGGCGACCCGAACTGGCACCACCCAACACACTCCACGCCATCGAAGACGAGAGAGGCATGCGCTCGCCCTTGCCGAACCAGACATTCTTTCGCCTTGCGTTTTGACGCCGGGGAGTCGTCTGGGCATTCCTCGGGTGCGTGGTACCACATGCACCAGCACCCGCCCCAGACACCGTTGTTGGCGTCTACCAGACGGGCGAAGTCTGGCCAGGTGGCTGTATCAAGCGCTTTGGTTTCGTACTTTTTCATACTCCTGGTCCTGAGCCAGCGAATAGCCACCGTCTGTTAATCCATGGCGAAGTGCAAGCGCAACATCGGCGGATCTGATAGCGTCACTGGCAACGTCGTTGGCGGCGATTCCGGTCAGCCCTGCGGCGGCGGTCTGAGGATCCTCCTGTGTTTTCCCCAGGGAGACGACTGGCATATACTCCGCCGCCCGAAACCAACCGGCACACAACCCTAACCTGGCCAAAACAATGGACGTCTACTTCCACAACACCCTCTCCGGGAAAAAGGAGAAGTTCGAACCTCTGGATCCGAACCGGGTGACCATGTACGTCTGTGGCCCGACGGTTTACGACTTCGTGCACATCGGCAATGGCCGGCCCGCCGTGGTCTTCGATGTGTTGGTCCGGCTACTGTCGACGCTGTATCAGCGCGTGGACTACGTCCGCAACATCACGGACATCGACGACAAGATCAACCAGGCAGCGCTGGAAAACGGCGAACCTATCTCTGCGCTGGCAGATCGGTTCACCGAGGCCTACGAAGAAGACATCGCGGCGCTCGGTGTGCTCGAACCTCTGGCCATCCCCCGTGCCACGCATCACATTCCGGAAATCATCCGGATGATCGAAAAACTGATCAGCGATGGCCATGCCTATGAAGCGGACGGTCACGTGCTTTTCCACGTGCCCTCAGATCCTGAGTACGGCACCCTGTCCCGTCGCTCGCTGGAGGACATGGTGGACGGTGCCCGTGTAGAAGTGGCGCCCTACAAACGGGACCCGAAGGACTTCGTGCTCTGGAAGCCTTCGACCGATGAGCTGCCGGGCTGGGACAGCCCATGGGGTCGGGGCAGGCCTGGCTGGCATATCGAGTGCTCGGCCATGATCGAGAAGCATCTGGGCAACGTGATCGACATCCACGGGGGTGGCTCCGATCTCACCTTCCCGCACCATGAGAACGAGGCGGCGCAAAGCCGCTGCGCCCACGGCAGCGACGAGTACGTTCGCTACTGGCTGCACAACGGCATGCTGACCATGGATCAGGAAAAGATGTCGAAGTCGCTCGGCAACGTGGTGACGATTCGGGATCTGCGCAACAGGTTTCCGGGCGAGGTGCTCCGCTACGCACTGCTTTCAGCCCAATACCGCTCGTCGCTGGCCTGGTCTGAAGATCTGCTCAAGCAGCACAAAGCGAGCCTGGATCGGCTTTACGGAGCCCTCGACGAATCAGGCAACGAAACCTCAGCCGACTACCGGGACCTGGCTATCGATGAGTACCCCAAGGGGGTGGTCGAAGCGCTGACCGACGATCTCAACACCCCGGAAGCGTTGGCTGCCATGCATCGTCTCGCCGGTGATATTCACAAGGCGTCCGACGCAACCGAAAAGCAGCGCCTGCGCAGCGAGCTGCTGGCGGGTGGCTGGTTACTCGGCCTGCTGATTCGCCCGGCAACCGAGTACTTCCAGGCGGACAGCACGCTGGATGCGGCCACCATCGAAGCTCGAATCGAGGCCCGCAACGAGGCCAGAGCCAACAAAGACTATGCCGGTGCCGATGCGATACGCGATGAGTTGCTGGAGGCCGGCATCGAGCTCGAGGACACCCGGGAGGGCACCCGTTGGAAGGTGATCGGGAAGCCGGACGGCTGACGGCTGACGATCTCGCTGAGGTCGGCATCGTCGGAGCTGGCCTCGCCGGTACCACCCTCGCCATCGCGCTGAAGCAATCCGGGCTGGCGGTGCGCCTCTATGACCAGCCGGAGGACCAGCCGGAGGACCAGCCAAACCAACGTCATCGCTCCGAAACGCCAGTATTGCTCTCCGCGAACGGCACCCGGGTGCTGCATGCGATCGGTCTGAAAGAGGACCTCGCCGAAATCGCCGTGCTACCCCAGTTTTCAACGTTGCGTCATGCAAGGACGGGATTTCTCCTGAGCCAACGCCCTCTGGGTGCCTTTTCCGAAGCTCGCTATGGCGCGCCTGACATCCTGGTAGACGGAGACCGCTTGATCACGCTGCTTCGGGACACGGCCTCCGCGGAGGGCATACCGCTTCATTCAGAGGCAGCGGTAACCACTGTGGACGCTGGAACTGCTTGCCTGACACTCGTCAACGACCGGCAAATCAGGCATCAGGCGTTGGCCGTTGCTTCCGGGATACCGGTTGCTCAGCATGCACCCGGCATCGCAAACCTTCTGAACGAAAGGGACTGGCGAGACAGCGACGATCTCATTGCTATCCGGGCGGTCGGTGTGCGCGCTGAGGCCAGTCGGGATCACGAACGCTTCATCAACACCTGGGTCGCCGACGGACTGATCGCCATCGAGAAACCCCTGCCTCAGCAATCTCCCGCTATGGAAGAGCAACGTCTGGCGCTGACTCTCCTTGCACCTGCTCAGGAACATCCCAACAGAAACACGTCAGCCGCAGAATTGTTCACGCGTCTGCTCGAGCGCGCTCACCCCCATTTGCGAGGGTTGATTGCGTACCCGGTCGTCGAACGGGTTCCCCAACCCGTCGCGGACATCGCCGAGTTCTGGTACGCGGAAAAGCTGGTGCTGCTCGGCGGCGTCTGCCATGCCCATCCAGCTTTTCCAGAACTCAGCCCCAGCGCCGCGCTGGAAGATGCCTGGGTCCTGTCGCGGATGATGGAACGTTGGGAGGAGTCGCCTCATGAAGGCTTCGCCGATTATGAGCGGTACCGCAAACCCCGCGCCGAAAGGCTACGCCGCCACGCCATTGCAGAGCGGGCGACACTCGCCGGACAATCTGGGGTCGCGGACTGGCAGCGCAACCTGAAGTGGTCGCTGACCAGCCGCTTTCTGCCGGAGATCGCCATGCAACGCACCGACTGGCTGTACGGCTACGACTGCATCAAAGGATTTGCCTGAGCGTTGTCCTCCTGGTTGACCGGCCGCCCCTGCTCAGCTTCGAAACAGACCCTCCAGGCGATCCAGATCATTGATCACCCGCCACTGACCACCACCCTGCTGAACCCGGCTTTCCCACTCCGTCAGACGATCCAGGTACTCCCGCGGATCCACATTGTCCGAGCGCAGCTTGGTCACGTTCATGGCGACCACGTCCACATCGGTGAAGGTCATGCTGAAGTCGCGTACGTAACCTTCCTTCAGGTCTTCCTTCAGATCCGAGAAGATGAAGATGGTTTTTCTTCCCGGGTCTTTTTCATTCAGGTACTCGAGCGCCTGCAGCAGACCGCCGGAGATGTCCGTATAACCCGCAGGCTGCACCCCATCGACAAAGGCATTCACGGAGGCCTGAAACTGTCGCTTCTGGCCGTTGGCCGTGCTCGGACGCTCATCGAAGGTCACTCGGGCAACGATGTCTTTCTCACTGAAGCTGGCCGTGTCAATCCGAGCCACAGCAAACGAATCGCCGGGATTGAGCTGCGACAGGGTGAAGTTGATGATCTGTTGGGCTTTGCCGATTTCACCCGTGTAAGTGCCAGAGGTATCCAGCAACATGTACACGCCCACATTGCGTTTCTCAGGCTCACCACAGCCGGAGAGCGTGAAGAGCAGACCGAGCACCAGGCTCGTGCCGACAGCTCGGCCGTGATTCATCGTCCGATTTCGTTTCTTCATGCTGGAGCCTCCCCATAGCGATAGTTGATTGGTTGCTCGTCGGATTCCGATACCGTCGCATCGGACACACCCGTGACTGACTCGTCTGCGCTGTCCTGGCGGCGCGCACGTCGCCGCGCCGAAACCCGTTCGAGCCAGAGGGGCGCGAAGATCACCAGATCGTAGACATGCAATGCCACCACACCGGCCTGCCAGGCGAGATTGCCAGCCAGACGCAGCGCCACCACGGTCAGATCGATGAGGCCCATCACCACCAGGCTTGCCACGTGCCGAAAGGTCTGTATGAACGATTCCATCGGGATGGCCACGAAGGTGAGCGCGAATGGCAGTACGAAGCCCATGCCCATCTGCGCGGCAGTGGTGATCCACAGGGTGTCTGCCGCCACCAGCGACCCTTCCAGGCCTCGCAGTGCGGAAGCCGTTGCTAGCTCATCCTGCAGCAGCACTTCACGCATGTAGGCGAGCCCTGCCTCCACGCAGGCAAGCGTGGTGAGCAGTCCCAGAGACACCCAGACCATGGTCAGACGGGTGCGCTCCGGCAGCGCCGAGATCACCGGAAACAGGCGGGTGATGCGCAGGCTCTCCATCAGGAACAGGCCCATGGACATCTCCACCAGGATGATCACCAGCGCCGCGATGTCCGCAGTCTGGAAAGGGCCGATGTAGCTGGTGCCACCCACCATCTCTGCCATAGGCCGGGCTATCAGCGAGAAGTTGATCACCGCGCCACCGATTGCGATGAGCATGACCAGGCTGGCAATGGCAAACTGCACCAGTGCCGAGGTGGAGAGCGAACGCAAAGCGTTGTCGCGACCTTCGACAATGGCTTCGTACTCTTCCATGTGCCGGTCGATACTGCGTGAGCGCTCCAGAATAGAGGTCACTGCCCGGTCGGTGCGCTTGAGGGTGGCCTGAATCGTCTGCCAGGCCGGCCGCATGCGGGAAAGCAGCTGGTGCCGCTTGCGGCTGGATTCCCGATAAGCCCTCAGCGATTCCGCTTCGGCTCTTGCCAGCGAGCCGTGGATCGCTTCCAGCACGTGCTTCACGGTGGGGTCGGCTTTGACGCTCACCTTGGCGACCGCATCCACGGCCTTGCTCCAGCCGGGTACTTCAGGCGGCACATCGGTGGCGTTCTGATGGTCTTCATCGATTCGAGCGACGGTCTCGGACAGCAGCCGTTGCGTCTCTGGGTAGCGAGCCAGATCCCGGTTAACCGTTGCCGTGATCCTTTCGAACTCACGACTCACCAGCCGTTCCTTCGCTTCCCGGCCTTGCGCCAGCAGCACTTCGCGACTGCGTTCGGCAAGCGCGGCTCGAGCACGGGTCAGCGCCCGACCCGCCAGGCGCAACTGACCGCGCAGCGTGCGAGCGACCGCCATGAGCGCTCCTCTGGCCGAACGGCGGCCGAGATAGAGCGCGGTCACGATCAGCACGATCCAGATCAGCGCGGACAGCCACGGGCTGTCCGTCAGCATCAATAGCGTCTCCATGATGTTGATCCCTTGTTTGTCCCTGATTAACGAGAAAGGCCAACCGCTGAGGTACCCACCCCATCCGGCTCTCTCTTGGCAATCCCGGCCGAAAAGTCTGACCAAGTGGACGGCCGCGAGATGTGATCTGCGTATCAGTCTGTGGCAGTCACCGGCCCGGATTCGCGCCGCTGGGCAGCTTCCTTAACCTTTTTCCCATCTGGCTTAAACTGGCTGTAAGTTTCGGCCGGTTTCAGCAGGAAAGACGCCATGAGCAGCAGCATTCAGAAATTCGTCGACGAGCGTTGGGACGAAAGCATCATTCCTGCGCTGTGCGAATACGTTCGCATCCCCAACAAATCCCCCATGTTCGATCCGGACTGGGAGGCAAACGGGCATATGCAGGCAGCCGTGGAGCTGCTCGACGCCTGGTGCGACGGCATAGAGATCGCCGGTATGACCCGGAAGATCGTCAAGATACCGGGACGCACCCCCGTGCTCATCTGTGAAATCCCGGCCACGGCAGAAAGTGCCGGGACCGTGCTGCTCTATGGTCACTACGACAAGCAGCCCGAGTTTCTCGGCTGGGAACCGGGGCTCTCGCCCTGGGAACCCGTGCTCCGTGACGGCAAGCTCTATGGCCGTGGTGGTGCGGACGACGGCTATGCGCTGTTCGGCAGCCTGACCGCCATTGCCGCGCTGCAGGCAGAGGGGATCGGTCACAGTCGCTGCGTGGTGCTGGTGGAAGGGTGCGAAGAGAGCGGCAGCTTCGATCTGCCCTACTACATGGAGGCGCTGGCCGAGGAAATCGGCAATCCGGAACTGGTGATCTGCCTGGATGCGGAGTGCGGCAATTACGATCAGCTCTGGATCACCACATCCCTGCGCGGCATTGTCCCCGGTGCCCTGTCGGTGAAAGTGCTCGAGGAAGGCCAGCATTCGGGCCTGTCTGGTGGCATCGTGCCGTCCAGCTTCAGAGTGATGCGACAGCTGATCGAGCGGGTGGAGAACGCGGAAACCGGTGAGTTGCTGCCGAGCCTCTATGTGGACATACCCGAGGCAGTGATCAGGCAGGCAGAACAGGCCGCGCAGGTGCTGGGACCCGCCATCTACGAGAAGTTTCCCTGGGCAGGCGATACGAGGCCGCAATCCGAGGATCCCACGGAGCTGTTGATCAACAACACCTGGCGGCCGAGCCTGGCCACCACGGGCCTCTCCGGCGCCCCTGCCGTTGCGGATGCCGGCAATACCCTGCGTCCGGATACCAGCGCTCAGCTGAGCGTTCGTCTGCCGCCTACCCTGGATGCGGATAAGGCACTGGCACTGCTCAAGGCGGAACTGGAGCGCGATCCGCCTTATGGCGCCCAGGTGTCTTTCGATCCCCATACTGCCCAGGCGGGCTGGGCCGCGCCGCCCATGGACACCTGGCTGGAACAGGCGATTAACGACGCTTCCCAGGCCTACTTCTCGAAGCCTGCCATGTACATGGGTTGTGGCGGCACCATCCCATTCATGAAAATGCTTGGCGATGCCTACCCCGGCGTGCAGTTCATGGTCACCGGCGTGCTGGGCCCGAAATCAAACGCTCACGGACCGAACGAGTTTCTCGAAATCGCTACGGGTAAGCGGGTGACCGCGTGTGTGGCGAACGTGCTGGCCGACCACGCCAGGCACTGATACATCCGTATTGGATCACCAGTGCGAACGGCAGTTACCGACTCAGAAGGCTATTGCAGTAGGCGGCTGTTCGAACTGAAGCTCTTCTTGAGGAAATCCATCTGATCCCCCAGAATCCGCCCGCTGTTGGTGAGCGCCAGGTACTCGGCAAAATTCGGTACGTAAGGCAGCGCCATCAGCTCCATACCGCACTCCTCGAGCAGGCGATTACCTTTGTGATGATTACAGCGTTTGCAGGCAGCCACCACGTTGAACCAGGTGTCTTTTCCACCTCGAGAGGTGGGCATCACGTGGTCACGGGTCAGGTCGCCGTCACTGAAAGTGCCACCGCAATAGAGACAGACATTGAGATCGCGACGAAAGAGGGCTTCGTTGGTGAGAGGCGGCACGCCTCGCTGCGGCGGCACCACCTTGCCTTCGCAGGCGACGATTGCATGGATGTCCACATGGGACTGACAACTGTCCACACGGGAGTGCCCGCCGCGGATTCGCAGCACTGCGTCGCCCATGGTCCAGACCACGATCTCTCGAGCGTAGAGACAGACCGCTTCCTGCCAGGTCACCCAGTCGATGGGCTGGCCCGCAATGTTCAATCGCAGGATGCGCGGTATCCGATCGTAGTCATAAACAGTCGAAACCATACGTTACCTCGCTATGGCGCCGGTATAATGAACAATCACAATCAAGGATTCAATGACGGCCATCATGCGTTCCGACCGTTTAACTTTTGTGTCGATGGCTCTCGGCAAACAGACCAGCACCCACGCCGGGTTCAGCCACGTGGATAGGTTTGTTAGAATTGCGGTTGCAGGCTGTTCTGCTCTAATCGTGATCTCGACACTGGCCGGCTGCACGAACGCCCAGGTCAGAAGAACGCCGGTCACCGATCTCGGCGAGGCCTGGTTCTGCGAGATGAACGAAACCCGGGACGACTGGGACTGCGTGCAGGACGATGCGCTTGCCAAAAATCCAAAACCGACCCGGCTGCCGACAGATCCGCTAGAACCCAGTCCGTTCGACGAGCAATCGCCTGCGCTGCCCGAAGTCGCCACTTCCACGGAAGGTCTTGCCAACCCCTCTGCTGCCATCAACTTCGATGCCATTGCCCAGGCCACCGAGCGCCCGGATAGCGCCTCCGATATCCTCGAACGGTCGCCCGAGCACTTTGCCGTTCAGCTCAGCGCCATGGAAACCCAGGCACTGGCAGATGGTTTCATCTCCAACTACGAACTTGGCAGCGTGGAGGGGCTCATGACCCTGGAGCTCGCTCAAGAGGAGGAGCTCTACTACGTGGTCCTGCTCGGCGTTTACGACACCTTCGACGAGGCACAAGCTGCCGTCGACACGCTTCCAGAGACCATGGCCGACGTCCGGCCGTGGATCCGACCGCTGTCCTCCATCCAGACCGGCATTACCGATGCCGAGGCTCTGCGTATGGGCTTGAGCAACTAGATCGGAGACTGCCTGGCGGCCTGACGAACACGCCGTTGGCTTGCAATCGCATCGTAGGAGAAAACGGCAAGCGCCAACCAGATGCAACCGAACGTGATCGCCTGGCTGGTGCGAAATGGCTCACCATAGACGAAGATGGCGAGCAACAGAGTGAGCGTCGGTGCCAGGTACTGAAAAAACCCTAACGTGGTGAGCGGTAGCCGCAATGCAGCTGCCGCAAATGCCACCAGAGGAATCACCGTCAACGGCCCACCAAGAGCAAGCCATGCCACCTCGGCACCGTTGCCGGCCGCCATAGATCCCACGCCCGTCAGGTACAGCCAGATCAGATAACCGGCAGCCAACGGCATCAGCAGCAGGGACTCAACGCCCAATCCGACCAACGAGTCCACCATGATCTTTTTGCGCACGAGACCGTAGAAACCAAAGCTGAAAGCCAGGGTCAGTCCCACCCAGGGGAACATGCCCACGGCGAGCAGCTCGTTGAGCACACCAACACCCGCGAGTCCTACCGCAACGGCCTGCGCCCGATTCAAGCGTTCACTCAGGAAGAGGCCACCGAGCACTACGTTCACCAGCGGGTTGATGTAGTAACCGATGCTCGTCTCCAGCATCCGCTCGTTGAGCAACGCCCAGATGAAGACGCTCCAGTTGATGGCCAGGAGCGAACCGCTGACCATCAGCCAGAGCAGCCGCTGTCGGTTCAGATGCCGGATGCCCGCCATCTGCCTACGGAGTGCAATCAGCACGGCCAGCACCAGAACCGCCCAGCAGATCCGATGGGCGATGATCTCGAACGGGCCGGCAAAGTCGACGAACTTGAAGTAGACGGGGATGACACCCCAGAGACCGTAGGCGGTCAGCGCAAACCAGATCCCTGCTGCTTCGACATGAGCGTCATTGGATTCATCGCTCACCGGCTGGCCGCCTCAAGCTGGCGGAGCCAGTCGGAACGAGCATCAGAAACTGTCTTTGCGGCGTCGGGTCTCCGCGAATACGGCAACCAGGTCTCCACCTTCCAGGCCTACGGTTGCCTGCAGGTTCGCACTGTCCGGGCGCAGGAAGGGGTTGGTCGCCTTCTCGAGCCCGATGGTGGTGGGCACCGTAGGCTGACCCGCTGCACGGAGCCGGTCGATTTCCTCCGAACGAGCAACAAGTTCCGCATTGCCCGGCTCCACTGACAGCGCGAAGGCAGCATTGGACTGAGTGTACTCGTGGGCACAGTAGACGACCGTCTCGTCCGGCAGGGCCATGAGTTTCTTCAGGCTTGCCCACATCTGATCCGGCGTGCCCTCGAACAACCGGCCACAGCCGAGCGCGAACAGCGTATCGCCCACGAAGGCAATACCATCGTCGGCGAAGTAGTAAGCGATGTGGCCGGTGGTGTGGCCGGGTGTTTCGAACACCCGAGCTTCAGTAGCGCCAAAGCTCAGGGTCTCGCCATCGGCCACCTGCACGTCGATGCCCGGAATGCGCGCCGCATCGTTTGCCGCGCCGACGATGGTGCAACCCCACTTCGCCTTCAACTCTTCATTCCCACCGGCATGGTCGAAGTGATGGTGGGTATTGAGGATGTGGGTGAGCTTCCAGCCCTTCTCCTCCAGCGCGGCATTGATGGGCGCAACTTCAGGGGTATCCACCACCGCGGTCACATCCGCTTCGGCATCGTGAATCAGAAAGCCGTAGTTGTCGCTCAAACAGGGAAACATGTGAACTTCAAGCGCCATGGTGCTACCTCCTATTTATTTGTTCGATCCTGAGCCGACGTCACTCTGGCTCGTCCAGGGGCACGAACAGACAGCGTCTCGGCTCACCGTCCACAGCCCGGCTGATGTGGCCCTCACCCGTGGTGTCTTCCGCCAGCAGGATGTCGCCCGGGCCGAGACGTCGCACGCTCCCATCACCCACCTCGATATCCACCGATCCCGTCAGATTGATCACAAACTGACGGCGCGGGGCGGTATGAAAATCCAGCGCGTAGTCACCGTCAACCTCGCGGAATATGACCCCTTTGCCACGCCAGATCGATGAGATCCGTCCCATCGCGCCCATGTCTTCCAGCTCTATGTCGCCATCTTCGAAGTGCGAGCGGCCGTCGTCTCCGGTATAAACACGTACGAACTGCATGGTCAGCCCCTGATCAACGAGCATTTGAGGAACCACTGATTAAACCACTACAGCCTCCCGGCAGTCACCAGACGTGAACCCGGTCCTCAAGCACATCATCGAGCTTCTGAACGTGGAAGAGCTCGAGCGCAATCTCTATCGCGGTCAGAACCACAAGACCGAGCACGTATTCGGCGGACAGGTGCTGGCTCAGGCCATCGCTGCCGGTTTCCGTACCGTCGAAGCTGAGCACGATCTGCACTCCATCCACAGTTACTTCATCCGGTCTGGCGACTGGAACCTGCCGATCATCTACGAGGTGGATCGAATACGGGATGGGCGCAGCTTCACCACCCGTCGCGTGATGGCCATACAGCACGGCCGGGCCATCTTCGAGATGGCCCTCTCCTGGCACAAGGCGGAACCAGGGATCGAGCACACCCTGCCAATGCCGGACGTACCACCACCCGAAGCTCTGCGCGGCGACCGGGAGGTCTTTCTCGAGCACAACAAGGACAATGCCGAGATGCAGCGCTTCGGCTTTCGCTTCGAAGCCATCGATTCCCGTCAGGTCGAACGGATCCCGATGGACGATCTGAATACCCATCCACCCACCAAGCACACCTGGCTGAAGGCCCGCGACCCGCTCCCCGACAACGAAGAAATCCACCTGGCATTGCTGGCCTACATGTCGGATCTGGATTTCATGAGCACCTCCATGCTGCCGCACGGCCGCAACCTGATGCGTGGCCAGATGCACGGCGCGAGTCTGGATCACTCACTCTGGTTTCATCGACCGTTCCGGGCAGACGAGTGGCTGCTGTTCGCCAAGGAATCCCCGAACGCGAGAGGTGCCCGCGGATTCGTCCGCGGTCAGTTCTTCAATCGGTCAGGAGACCTGGTGGTGACCGCTGCTCAGGAATGTCTGATCCGGCCGCTCAAGCCGACGGCCACCACCGGATAAATATGCCGGCTCCAGGCACGCGCTCAAGATGTGCGCCTACTCGATGTAGCCCTGCACCAGCGTCTCGACGAGGGCAGCACCCACCCAGGCAAGGGGTGGGATGATCAGGTACAGGCCGACGCGCGACAGAATCGACAGATCCACCGGCCAGGTCGACAGGTGCTGGATCCGGTCACGGTGGGCAATCAGGGCTTCCAACGCCGCCACCTGATCCCGATCGGCCGTATCTACGATGCCCTGCAGCTGCGCCAGCCGTGCGAGCTTCGCCGTGCGTATTGCTTGTCGCGCACCGGACATCGGCAGGTAGAAAAGGAGCGCAGACGAGACTAACCCGACGGCCAGTCCGGTATGGTAGTTGACCCAGCGAAACTCAGCATCGAGCGATTGCAGGGGCATGAACGCCAGCGCACCCATTACGACCAGCACATCGCGAATGGCCGCTCGTCCGATAGGCCGAACCTGGCTGAGGTCGTACAGGTCCACCTGCAGCCGGCGACCCAACCTGCGCATGGCCAGGGCATCTCGAATCCGGCCCACTGTGACCGCCGCCACGATGGCCCAGAGCAGGGTGTTGCCAATGATCAGCGGATAGTCAGACCTCGGATTCATCTGAACAGCATCAGAGAACAACGTCTGGGCAAACTGAGCGGCACCGAACAGCAGTCCGGCGAGGGCCGCAGTGATGGCCGCCCGGGAAGACAGGTCTTCCAGGGCCAGATCGACTTCCCCAGCATCCGTCACCATGGGCCGGAGCACACGGACGGTGTCGCGGTGACTGCGGTACAGAAAAGGAAACGCAGCCATCAGGTATCCGGGTATCAGGATGTAGGTGAGTGCGCTGCCCCACATCTGCGTGGTGTTGTCCCAGCAGCAACTGACCAGACCAGGGTCACTGAGAAAATGGGCGCTCGCTCCCAGCGTCACCAGCACCCACACCCCCGGCAAGACCAGGGGATGGGTGCGGTTGGCAATACGGATGAGCCAGCGCATGGGCGCGGATCCTGACGACGCAGGATCCGGTATCCCCGAAGCTAGAGCGCCTCGAGAATGGCTTCCGCCTTAGAGACCTCGAACTGGCCCGGTGCTTCCACAGACAGCTTGGTGACCGTGCCGTCATCCACGATCATGGCGTAGCGCTGGGAGCGGGTACCGAGACCAAAACCACTGCCGTCCATCTCCAGGCCGATGGCGGCGGTGAACTCACCGTTGCCGTCGCCCGCCATGATGATCTCATCGGCGTTCTTGTCCTGACCCCAGCTGTCCATCACAAAGGCATCGTTGACGGAAATGCAGATGATGCTGTCCACCCCTTTGCCCTTGATGGCATCTGCGTTGACAACGAACCCGGGCAGGTGCGCCTGGGAACAGGTGGGCGTATAAGCGCCTGGTACCGCGAAAACCACGACCTTTTTGCCACCGAACAGGTCGGCCGTTGTCTTGGCCGTGGGCTTGCCGTCTTCCATCACGTAGAGCGTCGCTTCGGGCAGCTTGTCGCCTTCCTGAATCGCCATGGTGTCGTCCTCCTCTTTGAACGAATATCTGTCGAGCGCATGGAGCGAGAAGCGAGTGTGGAGAAAGGCGAGCGGCGGGTCAACGAATTCAGTCAGCGCCAGGCAAAAGTGGGTTGTTCGTAGTGCGCGACCCTGGTCTCTCTGCCCAGCAGGCATACTTCCCGAAACTGATAGATGAGCGCGGCGGTGGGTGCGGCAATCCAGTCCGTGCCGACCGGCATGCGCAGTACCGGGTGCTCGCTGCCATCCATATCGCTCAGCATCGGCGAGTCTTCGCGAAGGAACTCGCTGAGCGGTATGCGGTGAACCGAGGCAACCTCGTCCGGATTCGGCTCGGTCTCCAGTTCCGCCCCACCCCAGACCACGACCGGTGACATGACGAAGCCCGAGCGGGTGACGAAGTCATCGAGACGACCGAGCACCCGGCTGGCATCGAGGTCCACATTCACCTCTTCGTGCATTTCCCTGAGCGCCGTCTCAATGACGGTCTCACCGGGATCCAGCCGTCCACCTGGGAAGGCCCACTGACCGGCATGCTTACGCAAGGCGGCAGAGCGACGGGTGAGAATAAGGGCCGGGGCGTCGTTCCATGCCTCATGCACCGGCAAGCCCGGCAGATCGGCGCCGAAGGCCGTATCCGTCACGGTTATAGCGACCGCGGCATGATGTGCATCATCCACCTCGGCGATCTGCACCGGAAAGGCATCGAGTCGCTCACGAATCATCGTTTTGAGCGACGGCGTCAGGGATCGAATCTCCTCCATGTGAGAAGACTGCCAAATCCGTTACCGTGGCTCAATTCAATTGGCACTGGCCGAACCATGCCTGACCAACAGCTCAACGAACGGAAAGCCCTGCTCTTCGGCATCAGCGCCGTGCTGATGTGGTCAACCGTTGCCACCGGGTTCAAGCTCGGTCTGACGGTGCTGGCACCTGCTCAGCTGCTGCTCGTCGGTGCCTGCATGTCCGCGCTGGTGTTCGTACCGGCGGCCATCCGCAGTGGCTGGCCACGCCACCAGCTGAATTTACGCGAGGGTGCCGTTTTCGCACTGCTGAATCCGGTGCTCTACTACCTGGTGTTGTTCGAGGCGTACGACCGCCTGCCCGCGCAGATTGCGCAGCCGCTCAACTACACCTGGGCCATCGTGCTCGCACTGCTGGCAGTGCCGGTGCTCGGCCAGCGTCTGACCCCGCGCATGGGGCTCGGCATCTGCATCGGTTACCTGGGTGTGGTCGTGCTGTTGAGCCAAGGCAGATTTGACGTCTTGCCGGACCTGGACTGGTTCGGCGTTGCCCTGGCGATGGGCTCTACATTGATCTGGGCCAGCTACTGGCTCTTCAATGCCCGGTCCAGCACGGCACCTGCTGCACTAATGGCCACCAGCTTCCTGCTGGCCATTCCAGTGCTGGTGGTCGTCTGCCTGCTGGGTCCGGGACTGCCGACGCTCGGCAGTGATGCCCTGCTCTACGGCGCATGGGTCGGGCTGGTGGAGATGGGAGTGACCTTTCTCCTCTGGCAGCAGGCGCTACGGCTGACTCAACAGACGGCTCGCATCGGCCAGCTGATCTTCCTGTCACCCTTTCTGTCTCTGCTGCTGATCGGCTCGGTGCTCGGTGAGACCGTTCATCTGACCTCCTGGATCGGGCTCGGCATCATCGTCCTGGGGTTGTTTGTGACCGGTCGCCCGAACACCTGAGAAGCAGAGCCGGCTACGGACCAAGACCCGATCAGGCATTGAGCCAGCGCTCGGCAAGATCAAAGTAAGGCGCGGCTGATTCCGCTTCACCCAGCTGGGAGTAGACGAGCGCCGTCGAGATCACCTCGATGAAGCCCCACTGCCAGATCGGTACCTCCGGCAGACCTGTGAGTGCGTTGAGATGTGCCACACGAGCCCGGCCGATCTTCACCGCGTCACCAGCCAGATACTCATCGATCCACTCGCGCATGGAGATTCCCATATCGTAGGCCGGCTCCATGAAGTAGCCGTCCGGATCGACCAGCTTGAACGCCTCTGCATCGCCGGGCACAGCCAATGTGTTCCAGGCATGGGAATCGCCGTGCACCAGCTTGCTGGTTCCTGCATCGAAAGCAGATCTCCGCTCCCGCGAGAAAGCGATGCCTTGATCAACGACATTGCGTGGGCAAGGCTCACCAAGAGCGGGCCATTGCGTTTCCAGCCAGTCCAGATGCCACTGTGCCTTTCCGGCACCGGTCATCAGCCCTGTGGGATCCTCCACGGTCAGCCAGGTCTGCTCGACGGTGCGCACCACAATCTCGAGCTGCTCGGCCGCTGACCTGTCGCTGTCGATCAGCTTCGGGCCGAGCCGCTCGAGCAGAATGGCGTCGTTGTCCTCATCTGCCGCGAGCATCTCCGCGTAGCCCACCCCGCCCGCCAACTCGAGGGCCCGGATCTCCTGTGCGAGGCTATCCGGCTGGCCGAGTTTGAGCACCACGGGGGTGCCGTCGCGGGAAGTCGCTGCCAGCACCAATGCTTCCGTGCCGCCGGCCAGGTCGGCTTCTACGGTGATCTGCCAGCGCGATTCCAGATCCCCGATCAGATCGGGTAGAGCATCGATCCAGGCTCGACCTTCCGGACCGAGGAGCTCGGCCCGACGCCGCTGGAGCTCACCAAGTTGGAAGTTGGATTGAGGCATGGGCTTGGTCGACGAAGCGCGGGCTTCGTCTACTGGTCCAACACCTTCGTCATGAATCTCAGGTCGTGCTCGATTTTCCAGTCTTCCCAGCCATGTCTGAGATAGAAACCATAGGCCCTGAGCTCTGGATTGATGTCGGTGGTGAGCCAAATCTTTTTGCAGCCTGCAGACGCCAACCAGTTCTCTACTCTCGTCAGCAACCTGCCACCGATGCCTTTGCCTTCATGCACCGGCAACATCGCCATGACCGTGAGTTCGGCCTTGTCGGAGTCACCCATCGCGAATCCACCGACTTCACCCTCTTTCTCGAACAGCCACCCCCGATGTGAACCGTTGATCGCGGCTCTCATGGAGTCGGGCGTGATGCCGATACTCGCTAGTTCTTCTACCGACATGGCGTTCTCTCTCGTCTGAGGGCGCACCACGAAAAGGGCGGGAATGTCGTCTTCGACGATCTCTCGAATCAACCGGATTTCCTCCGGTCCGGCAGGACGTTGCCTTCTTCATCAGTTTCCAGCAGACCTTTGGAGCTATCGAGAATCACAATCGGGTTGTTCCACGGATCGAGCAAGACGGCGCACTTTCCAATCCCGATGTCGAAGGGACCGTGTACAAGCGTGCCGCCTGCGCCAACAAATTCGCTGATTGCGTCAGGCACCGATTGGACCAAAAAATCAGTCTCTACGGGTCGGTCGTCAGTGTGAATCACCAGTTCGGCATTCGAATCTGGGAGCCGTAGACCCGCTGCCGTTTCATCTCGCCAGATCAGCTCATGCCCGAGGGAGGCGTAAAACGCGATGCCCGCGTCCAATTCCGCGACCGGCAGACTGTGGCAATCGACCTTTAGAAATAGGGGTTCCATAGCGGTCACACTACTCCACCCGCGACGGAGCGCAAAGGGCTGTAGCGTGATAATCAAAAAGGGCAAGGAGGCACGTGAACGGGTCGCTACTTGCTTCGCAGCCTCTTCTGTAGCATCCAAATCACCGCCGCATAGATGAATCCGGCGGAAAAAACTTTTCAGTATTTCTGAGCCACTATCTCATTTTGACGCCCTCCAGCATGAGAAGGAGCGCCAAAGGCCTAGTGCACAACCCACAAGCGACATCCGATGTCTGCGATACTAAGCTCCATCCTGAGTTAAACCGTTCGATCCAATAGGTGCTGCGACAAGTGAGATCGTTGTGATCGTCAGGGTTCATGTTCGGAGGAGGTTTTGGATGTCAGAAAAGAAATACAGTTACGAACCGCAGGGCTTCTTCAGAACCGCGTTCGCACTGCGTCGGATGATGCGCGAAACCGACTACGACAAAGCGGATGTAGAGGACGCTGCGATTGTCGAGTTCGCGTTCAATCGATCTCGTTGGGGGCGGAAAATCGCAAGATGGGATTTACTTGCGCATGAGGTCGCCCAGACCTCCCCAGAAGCGGCCGATTTAATGAGGAAGCGCATCAGGTTGCCTGCGCTGGATATTGATTCACTTGCCGCCCTTCCTGAAGGCACATTCGGACACGAGTTCGCCACTCATGCAGTAAAGAGGGGCATTAGCCCAAACCCTGTCGAAACCATGCCGGCTCCAGATGACGGAGATTGGTTAATGGGGTACATGTACGAAACTCACGATCTATGGCATGTGCTAACGGGCTTCTACTACGACATGGAAGGCGAGTTTGGTGTCGCCGGTTTCTATATGGGTCAGCTACCTAAGTTCTCGTTTATTGCTTTCTTCGCATCCCTGTTGATGATCCGCGCAGTTTGGAATGATCGGGACATGATTCCAGTACTGGTAGATGCATTTGTTGAGGGCTACAACATGGGTTGCAATGCTAGATGTCTAGTCGGCCTTGATTGGTCAACGGTCTACGACCGTGACCTGATTGAGCTGAGAAAAGAATGGGGAGTAGAGGAGGCTGGAAAATTCCCTGTACTACAGAAAGCTGCATGAATGTACCGCGAGTACTCGTTTTCTACTGATCAAGATAGCCTTTTCTTGCCGAATTTCGCCGTCCAACAGGGCGCAAACAATGTCTGCCTTCGGGGAATCACTCAGCGCGATGCGACCTCCGCAGCGGACATTTCAGATCAGCCGTTGAGACTTCCGAGTTCGGCACCAACTCCGGTCACTCAAAACGCCGGATCGTTGTGTAGTGCATCAGGCGAACTGGGGTCATCAAAGCCATTCGCGCAGCGCGCAATCCTCGATTCGCCAAAGGCTCTATACGCCTGGCGCCAAACTTCAGTCTTTGTGAGCGATCCAGTAGCTGTTGGTATCGTCGAGAGTCACGACAAGCGGTTCGTGTTCCGGTCCTCCCCACACGTCCCAGCGCTGGAAACCGGCAAGGCGTAGAAGTAGCTGAAACTCATCCTTGAAGATCCAGCGAGCAGTCATCGGAAACTCCTCAGTGTGGCCGTCGTACTCGACGTGGCAACGGTCGAAAGTTAGTTGATTGGTTAGGTCGCGACCAACTTGATCGAGTCTTTGTCGGATAGGCTTTCCGGTCTCCGGATGATCCCACGTTCTCCAGCGTCCTGTCGTAACACCGTCTGGACATTCGACGAGGCCCCTCAGGCCATCCAGTCGAATGTCCATCAGCAAACGACCGCCAGGCACAAGGTGAGCGTAGATGTTCCTCAGACATGCAATCTGCGCGTCCTGCGTTGTCAGCAGAACGAACGAGTTCGTCGGGATAATCGCGGCATCGAATTGCACAGGGTACGTAAACGTTTCCAAGCTCTGCTTGGAGATACGCTCATCGATGTCGGAAAAGCCTTGGTAGAGTGCTTTAGAGCGTAGCGTGGAGAGCATCGCATCTGAAATGTCGAAGCCTTTCGCGTCAATACCCTCCATAAGTAAGGGTAGTAGGATTAGGCCGGTGCCACACGCGCACTCCAGCACCTGGCCCTTTACGTCGTTCAGATGCGACGTGTAAAAAGCGCGATTCTCTTCCAACCAGTCGCCGAGATGCTCCTCCATCATTTGGTCGTAAATCAGTCCCCAATATTTGCTCTCGTAGTTCTGAGCCATGAGTCGTCCAAATGACTTCTTCCACCTACCATGACTCTAACAGACTGTTTCTCGCGGGTAGCTTCCGACAACATGCAACTTTCTACATCGACCGTGGCCGATGTATGAAGGGGAAAGCTCGATTTGGCCGTGGAATCTGTTCGTTGTGGATCGTTCCTTTTACTTCACGTTGTGCAGTGCACGAGGTGGGCGTGTCCCCGTACCCGGACACGCCGGGAACGGTTCGGAAACACGAAAAGCCAGCCAAAGAACCGGTCATTTGGAATCTTTGGAAAGACCTAAGAATCGGACTGCATTGAACACCAATCACCCGCTCTGTACTGTTCCATGTTCATAGCCGGGAGACAGATCGATGACAAGACTCAGAGATTTCGTTGCAGGCCGTTCGATGTCAGAGCTGTACGACGCCTATTGGATTCCATTCGTTCTTGAAGAGTGCGCTGAACTACTGAGTGACTCAGTGGCTCCGGGGAACAGCGTTCTGGACTTGGCGTGTGGTTCGGGCATCGTTTCCAAGTACGCAGCACTCAAGGCGGGCCCAAGTGGAAAGGTAGTCGGTCTTGACCCCACACGCGAAATGCTGGATGCAGCCCGCAACAAGGTGTTTACCGGCGCTCCAGTCGAGTGGGTTGAGGGAGCTTCAGAAGACATGCTTTTCGAAGATTCTACCTTCGACGTTGTCTTGTGCCAGCAAGGTCTCCAGTATTTCCCAGACCGGGAAAAGAGTTTCTCCGAGATTGCGCGTGTATTGAAACGCGGAGGTATTCTTCATGCTATCGTGGCCTCGTCGGCCGCGGATCAAACGGCATTCGGATTCGCCGAAGATTCTCTAGCGGAGCATTTTGGCGCGGATCAGAAGCCCATCCATTCCTGGTCGTTTGGCGGTCTGGACGAACTAAGGCGACTGGCAGAAGGTGCGAATATGGCCGTTGAGGGGCTTGAAAAGACGAGCCTGGACATCCGGTCCGATTCAATCCAGCAATTCGTTGATGTACAGATAACCTGCGCTGGACACCTCGATGAGAGCGGTCAGATGGTGTTGGGGCTGGTCGACCTGGACGATGAACAATGGCTCGATGCTATTGATGGTTTTTCACGCGATGCGCATCGAGAGCTATCAGAATACGTCGCCAACGGCAATTTGGTGGCGCCTTTTTTCTTTGACGAACTGATTGCGCACACATAGACCAGAACCGTCTTTTTATCTGTTTTCGCCAACAGAAAACTCTCCTCCCAGATACCAGGTGGCGCTCTCCGGATCGAATTGGACGAGTTCCACCTGTTTGGCTTGTTCCTCCATTGCGGTGACGAACTCAGGCACAAAGTATTGTTGCGATACTTCCCACCAGTTCTTCAGACCCGGACGGCAGAATGCCGGACTGATGATTCTCAACTCAGCCTCCCACACCTCGCGCTCAACAATCCCGGCACGATACTGCAGATAACAATCCTGAACGTGACTGAAATAGTTGATGAAGTGAAAAGTAAATCGCCCGGCGTTAACACTATCGAAACTCCCACCCTCGATGCCGCTTCCTACAAGAGCAAAGAATTCTCGATCTTCTGCTCCAGATCGAAGCAGGTTTGCCCGTCGCTCCAATATGTTGTTATAGCTCTGCTGTCTTATCGCGACGGTGTTCTGGCGAATCTGAAAGGTCAAGTACCCGAGAGTCAGAACGACGACTATTGCGCCTATAAACTCACCGTAGTTGCCTAAAAGTTCTGCAAATGCCTGATGATCCATGGTCTCCTCCTCTCAACGATTTCAAGAAGGCTATCTCAGAATCTCAAACTGGTGAACGACCGGAGTAGGTCGGAGCTTGTCGTATTGTTGCTACTGCTAAAAATAACAGCTTTCGGAGAGCTGACATCGCGCTAGGACAACCGATTCATTTCCGCCCGTCACACACTAAACCTGATACCCGGCCGCGCCATCCCCCCGCCAATTCCAATCGGCGTGCCGTCCGCGCGCCAACAGCTGGCGCCCGACAGCCGGCCGCCATCTTGCGCAATCATCCCCATGCCCGCGCCGACGATGGGTTGCTTGACGATCCGATGACCGCGCCGATCTAGCTCGCTCAGCACCGCATCACTGAAGCCGGGCTCTACCTCCAGCTCTTTACCCAGGGTCCAGATTCGCGGCGCCTCCACAGCTTCCTGGGGAGTCATGTCGTGGTCGATGACGTTGACGATCGCCTGCAGGGCAGAGGGGAATATGCGGATGCCGCCGACGAGACCTACGCAGAAAACCGGCCGGCCATCCTTCTCGACGATGATGGGTGACATGCTGGATGTCACCCGCTTGCCGGGTGCAATCGAATTGGCCATGCCGGGATGCGGATCAAATATGTTCATTGTGTTGTTCAGGATCACACCGGTTCCCGGCACGGTTGCTTTACAGCCAAATACCGCGTGAATGGTATGCGTAGCCGAAATCATATTACCGGCGGCATCTGCGGCGGCCATGTGGGTGGTTGCTGGTGATTCCGCGATGTAAGCGGTTTGCGCTTTGCGCGCCTTCTGCATGTCGATCCGTTCGCGCCAGGTATCGGCATGAGAGTGGCTTATCAGCTTGTCGACCGGTACATCGACGAACGCAGGGTCGCCCATGTATTGGCGTCGATCTTCGAAGCCGATCTTCAACACCTCAGCCAAGAGGTGTAAGCCGTCGGTCGTACCAAAGCCGAGCCCGGCGACATCGAAACCTTCCAGTATGTTGAGCATTTCGATGACATGCACGCCGCCGGCAGTGGGCGGGGGCGGGCCCACGACGTCATAGCCGCGGTATCGGCCGCGAACCACGTCAGCGTGAGTCGTGGCGTAGCCGCTGAGATCCTCGAGGGTGATGATGCCGCCTTCTTTCTGAATGTAGTCCACCGCGGCCTGTCCGATAGCACCACCGTACAAGGCGTCGACACCTTCGGCAGCGATTGTCTTCAGTGTCCCGGCGTAATCATGCTGCGCGACAAGTTCACCCGGTCTCAGGGGGCTGCCGCCCGGCAGCCAGGTCCTGGCAGTCTCGGGAAACCGCGCGATGTCATCCGTGTTTTTGTGGATGATCTCAGAGAGGTAACCAGTCGCCCGGAAACCTCTCTCGGCATAGCGGATCGCAGGTTGCATGACCTCCTCGAGCGACAAGGTTCCCCACGCAGAAAGCGTCTCTTGCCAGCCGAGCAGAGTGCCGGGTACCCCGGTTGCTAACACGCCTATGTCATTTTCCCGGCCTTCGACGACCTGGTAATCGGGCCAGGTATCGGAAACTGGTCGGTACATCGTTGCTGTCGCCGCGGCGGGTGCCGTGGTGTAGTTGTTGATGAACTGATGCTGGCCCGAGGCCAGGTGGACCGTCGACATACCCGCGCCGAATATACCGACCATCAT
The DNA here is from genome assembly GCA_965215995.1 of Candidatus Azotimanducaceae bacterium. GTDB lineage: Bacteria > Pseudomonadota > Gammaproteobacteria > Pseudomonadales > Azotimanducaceae > SZUA-309. The sequence goes on from OZ244128.1 coordinate 570,363, forward strand.
GGGTTCGACCACGGTGAGCGCAAAGAGCGATGCGATCGCGCCATCAATGGCGTTGCCACCACCGGCTATGATCTCGGCGCCTGCGGCAGAACCCAGCGGGTTGTTTGTCACCACCATACCCAGAGAGCCAACGGCGGAGATTTTTTCCGTCGCGAACGGTGCAGCCGAGCGTTTGCGCCAATCCACCATCTTGTCACCCGCTAATCATGCAAAAGTACTATGGCACAAGTAGGCGCCGTCTTACCGGCCTTGGCTTGCTCAGAATTCCAGAAGCCGACATCCTCCTCAGGCGGCTGAGTTCGGCCATCAACGGACGATAAGCGGACAGATGCCAAACTCTTCACGTATATCGCGCAGCGACACGTCCAGATAAGTTGGGTAATCATCCCATGGCCAGGCTTTCTTCATTTTCGTTGATCGGTAGATGATCCTCAGAACCAGCGGTACCGACTGAAAAAACGTGCGGACCACAACGAGCCAACCCAGCTTGCCTATGATCTCTTGATGTTCCTCGATCTTCATGAACCCATAGAAACGCTTCAACGTTACGGTGGTTCCAAACAGCGTCCATGCATCGGCCATGGCTTCGTTCAACAACGAGGTATCGCATCCGAACACGACATGCACTGCATCATGACATCTGAAGAAATCAGCCCCATCGTGCGTGGCAACTCGCGCATCATTGAGAGTTGGATTTCGCTGCTCGTACTCAGCCAGCCCCTCTCTTAGTGTTTGGCTAGACAAGGCTCGTTGATAAGCGGCGGTGTCGATTGTCGCGCTCTTCATCCCGCTCTCTCGTCCACATCGCGGCCGATTTTAGCGCGATTCGCGAGCGGTCGTTCTGGGTCGGTCGGAAGCGGAATTCTCATAATGCGGTGCACGAGGTCGTTGTCGGCTAGAACCAGCCGATGAGATCGTCACTTCAGATGTGTATCGAGAAACTCGACCACCCTTTCGCCGAGAGACGTTCTCGTACCATCATCGCCAAGGGTGACTGCGCCCGTGGGATAAAAATGGGCAAAGCCAGGCACCCAGACTAACTGAGCATCAGCACCCGCGGCCCGCAAGGCAGCAATTGTGGTGGGGGCCGTTTCCAGTGTTGCGCCCACATCATTCTGAGAGATGACGATCATCATTGGTGGCGGATCATGCTTTTCGATGGCAGCCGCAAGATCGAACATTGAGGCAGGTGGAGACAAGGGGAACGCAGCGGCGACCGGAGCGTTAAGGCCAATCGCAACATTCATGACATTGCCACCGCCAGCGGAATGACCACCAACGGCGATCTTGTTCGGGTCGACACCGTAGCGTTCCACGTTCTTGCGCACAAAGTCCACCGCCTTTGCGGTGTCTTCAGCACCGGCAATAGCCGTATTCCACAATAGAGTTCGCTCGTCATCCGCGAGAGCGGGAAGGCCCATCGCTGCCCGCGCGTAATTTATGCGTCCCATGGCGGCTTCTTCAACAACAACGTCTAACGGCAGCATGTCTCCCCTGCCGGGAACCCTGTCCGTTTGAGGTAGCTCTTGCACGAATCGGTACTCGATCACAAAGCAGACGTAGCCGAGCGGTGTTAGAAGCCTGGCGTAGTCTTCCATCCGGGAGTGCACCGCCCCGGCCTCACGAAACGGCGGTTGCCGCCGTCCACCACGATGGAATGCTCCACCGTGCACGAGAATGACAGCCGGACGGGCATCTCCGTGATTGGATTCGCTGGGCGTATAGACATCGAGCTCCAGGTCTCGGACAGTCTCTCTGCCATCAACGATGACACGACCCGTTCCGAATACGACATCGGTCTCGACTTCGTAGCCAAAGACGGGATTAGCGGCGGCGACTTCAGCGTATGCGACAAGAACGCAGGTGAAAAGAACTAGCAGACGGCAGGGCCAACGAAAGCGCATAAATACTCTCCAAACAGGGTCGATTGGGTATGGTTACGGTACTAGAGTCGCATGATCGGTGCGGTCTGCCTGGCAGGCCACTGCGTTTAGGGTGCACCGAGATCTCGTTCGTTGACATGTTGAACTCACTCTGGAACTGCCCGCTCCGGAAAGGCCTGGAGTACATCGACCATCCGGAAAGGCCTGGAGTACAGTAGGTACCGTGAAATCGGGAACGCGTACAGGCATTTTCTTCGGAACAACTTCGGGTGTTATCACGACAGTGGGGGTGATCATAGGCCTAAATGCTGGTACAGAATCACTCGTAGCAGTTGTGGGTGGGATTCTGGTGATCGCAGTCGCCGATGCCATGTCTGACGCTCTCGGCATCCATCTCGCACAGGAAGCTGACTCTGAAAGCTCGGACCAGCAGGTTTGGTCAGCAACCTTCGCGACATTCTTTGCCAAGTTCCTGACCGCTCTAAGCTTCGCGTTACCCTTTGTGCTGTTGTCCCTCGAAATGGCGATACTGATTTCTGTTATCTGGGGTTACATCATCATCAGCTTGCTCAGCTACAAGCTGGCATCAGAGCAGGGTATGAGACCGCTGAGGGTGATCGCGGAGCACGTTGCAATAGCTACGTTCGTGATCGTTGCCTCGCATGCAATTGGTCTTTGGGTGAAAAGTGCGTTTGGCTGAGATTTTGCGTCGTTGATGTGACCTCCGTCGTATAAGTTGGGGCGAGTGACGGGTACTATTTTTTGTCAGTAATCCGGACGAATTCCAGAATCATGTCGAACTCAATCCATTACAAGCCACTGCTATTGGTGGCTGGTACTGCAATCATTTCAACGCTGCTTTCGGCCTGTGGAGGCGGTAGCAGCAATTCGAATGACCCAGCCGCAAGCGGCACGATCACCGTCGGCGTGAGCGATGCCCCGGTGGACAACGTGGCTGCAATCTGTGTTGAGTTCGAGGGCGCCTCCGTCAAACCAGCCGACGGGCCAGCCATTGACCTCGATCTCGAAGTTGCAGCTGACAACTGCACCAACTTACTGGATTTCACAGGATTCGACCGAGAACTCCTGATTGACGGTGCCACGTTACCGGCCGGCGAGTACGAATGGATGAGATTCGATGTCGATGCCGTATGCGACGGAGATGTCATGAATTCGTCATACGTAGAGCACCAAGATGGTCGGATGATCGATCTACGGGTGCCCAGTGCCCGTGGCTTACAACTCAGCAACGGATTCGTGATCACCGCCAATCAGGCGACTGACTTCACCATCGAGTGGAACATGCGTATGGGCCTAACCGATCCTGTCGGACAAGCCGATTGCTACAAGTTGAAGCCCAGTTTGCGTGTTGTCGATGACACGGAGTACGGCCACATCACCGGCACGGTTTCTCAGCCGCTATTGTCCTCCGAGGGTCCTTTGGCTTGCACATCAGATCCGAACACCGAAGCAGGTAATGAAGTTTACGTGTTCACCAGTCCCGGCGAGGTGGATGACATCGATGGTGACGGCGATCCATACGCAACGGCTCCAGTACGTTTCAACGCGGAAACCGCCGAATACGAATACACTGTCGGTTACGTAGAGGCAGGGGATTACACCGTCGCGTTCACCTGCCAGGGGATGGACGACGTCATTCCCGATGACGAGAATCCCCCTCCTCAGGACCAGCCGGATCCTGCCGACAACGACATCCTGTTCACGGATGGGATTGATGTAATGGTCATTGCCGGCGAAACCACCACCGCAAACTTCGAGTAGTGTTCTCGCGTTCAGCAGCGATAGACCGACGTTCTTCACTCGATCTCTCAACAGAGGCAGAGGCAGCCCCTTACTAGCGGTTCGCAGAAAAAGCCGGCAAACGTATAGGGATTTCGTGACCCTGTTCACGACGAACATGTCGTCCACGTCATGCGCTCGATGTCTGAACGGACCCGAGCGATTGATCATTGGCCCGTACGCTGGTCTGATTGAAGAGCTGACAAAGGCAAACCCATCGAAAGATGGGGACGCAAAGCTACCGGTCTAAAGGCGCGCGCCTATGGCTGCGGGGCTGCTGAAAGCACGGCGCGCTCGCGTCGACCCCGTTAGGGCGTTGGGACTAGCCACGCACCTGAATCTCGGTAGTTGAGACTGTTGCCAGCGGCTGTGGGTATGCACCTACTGCCAAGCCAACTACGGAGAGAGACATGGTGAAATCACATGGCGCATTTGCGCACAATCTGAAGCGATCCCTGACTGGTATCTTGTTCGCTGGAGCAGGGTTCGCAGCCTTCGGCGTCGGAGCTCAACCGAACACGAACAGCGTGGCTATCTACGAAGTCACATGGGGGCCGGCATGCAGCACATTCGCGGTCACTTCATCAGTGAACGATGCTGGGAACACAAAAGACATCTCCAATATCGTGCTTGTGTGTGGCGAGGATGGTGAAGGTAACCTGACGTGGAACAAGTGGGAGTTTGGTTCCCCGTACGTGTTCGGTACTGCACTGCCAGGCGGCTTGGTTCCGTCTGAGGGAAACGGCTGCACCGGCGCAATCAGAACAGCCTACGTGAAAGCAGGATCCTTCAAATCTGGGAAAGGCATCCCCGGCGTAGACCGCAAGCAGTTTAACGGCCACGTTGGAGGCAAGATCGATTGCGATGGCTTAGGGGGCAACTGAAGCGTACCCTCCCCAGAGCAACAAACCACCTAGCCATACTGTTTCCGCAGGATCTATCGATTCCTAGCATCAGAACCACTGATACTGTATATTTATACAGTATTCAGGGAAGGGAATCACAATGGCTACTACTGCTCTCACTGACCTCGCATTCGATCCAGATCTGGTTCCGATCGAGACCCTCGACGAAGAGATCGTCAGCCTCGCCGCACGCATGACCGCACAGGAATACGAGTTGCTGTCGCTGATCCGGAGCTTCGACGAGCGCGGTGGCTGGCTGAAGTGGGGATCGACGAGCTGTGCTGAGTGGCTGCACTGGCGCTGCGATCTTTCGTTGAGTGCTGCCCGGGAGAAGGTACGGGTAGCGCATGCGCTCAACCTGCTACCGGAAATCTCCGCGGCATTCGCCACCGGAAGACTCTCCTATTCGAAAGCGCGAGCACTCACCCGGGTCGCAGATGCACACAACGAAGCTGAACTGCTGTCTTTCGCACTGCAGGTTTCTGCTGCCCTCGTCGAGCAACGCTGCCAACAGCTGCGCAATGTCACCTCCGAATCAACCCGGATTGCGAGGCGAGCCCACGAGCGACGGTCACTCAGCGCGTTCCGAAATGGACAGAAGAACACCATGACAGTCACCGTCGAGCTGCCACTCGAAGAGGGCGAGTTGCTGCTCAACACCCTGGACCGAGTGCTGGAACAGGGGAGCCAGTCGGCAGATGCCTCAACTTCTTACCGAGCCCGTCAGGCAGATGCGCTGATCGCTCTGTGCAGGGACGCACACACCCCAGAGCAATCGCGCAAAGACGTCACCGAAGGTGAATCGTGTACTGTCAACGCAGACAAATCCCTCCGCGGAGGGATTGGTATGGACAACGTCTCACAAACAACCACGAGTAGATCTTCGAGAAACGCCGCAAAGGCAGCTTCCAGCACTACTCCATATCAAGTGATCATCCACACTGATGCCAGCGCGTTATCTGGGCGCCATACCGAAGACCCCTCCTCGGAGGGATCGGCAGCACGGTCAGACTTGCCTGTCGAGACAGTTCGTCGCCTCTGCTGCGACGGCAACGTGGTGCCGATCAGCAACGATGCCAAGGGGCACCCGCTTCACATCGGGCGGAATCGCCGCACTGTATCCACCGCGTTGAAACGCGCGCTCCTGGCCCGTGATCGCCACTGTCGATATCCCAGCTGCAGCCACGCAAGGTTCGTCGACGCCCACCACATAGAGCATTGGGCGCACGGCGGAGAGACGAGTCTGGAAAATCTGATGCTGCTCTGTAGTCATCACCACCGGCTAGTGCATGAAGGGGGTTTTCAGATCGTGTTGGACATATCCACATGCTGGGACGCACCTGCCATCAGGCCGCCGGAAAACTCGCTGGCCCTGACCGGCCGGAAGACCAACTCGATGATGAGACGGACTAGATCTTCGGCTGGACTGATGATCCAGCCGATTCGTTGAGCGCCGCCTACTTCAACGCCCGATACAGAAACGGCAGGCTCCGGTCCATCCGGTAATCGATGCCCGAGTGGGTGTCATTGAACTCTTCATACCGATGGCTGACACCCGCCCGGGTCAGCGCCCGGGAAAGCTGACGGCAACCGAAGTGAATGTGGAACTGATCCCGCCAGCCGCAATCGATGAAGATCCCCTTCAACGACTTCAGTGCTTTGCGGTGGTCGGCAACCATGTGCACCGGGTCGTGCTTGAGCCACTGCTTCCATCGCGACTCGATGATCTCGCCGGTCTCCAGGTTGAACGGCAGCTTGAAACCGTTCGGCGCGCTCGGCGCCGGATCGTAGGTCGCCGCCATGCAGAGATTCATCAGCACCATCACCTCAGCACCCGAGGGTTTCTCCTTACTCTGAAATGCTTCGAGAAAACGAGCCACGCGGCCATCGTCCAGGCCAGCTTTGAGTCGAGCCGTCGCTCGTTTCACGTCATAACTGCCTTCCTTTCGTTCCGGCTTCCGGTACTTGGTGAGTTCCGTCAGCGTGTTCGGCCAATCGCTGCGGTAACAGAAATCGAAGTAAGCATCGCCAGAGTGGTCGGCGACGGCGCCCCAGAACTGCGGGTAACGCATGCCGTGCACGATGGCGCCGTAACCACCGGAGGACTTGCCGAAGCAGCCTCGATGATCCCGATCCGCCAGGGTTCGAAACTCCCGATCGATAAACGGAATCAGCTCGCGGGTCAGGTAGTCGGCATAGCGGCCGATGGCGCTGGAATTGATGTACTGATTACCGCCCAGACTCGTGAAGCAGTCGGGAAAGACGACGATGGCCGGCCCCATCTTCCGCTCGGCATTCAGCCGGTCCAGGCGATCAGGCAGGTTCTCCGCGAAGTTCTGCCAGTTGGTGTGTGACCAGCCGGAGCCGGTGTAGCCGACCAGGTCGTAGAGCACGGGAAAGTCCCGATCACCCCGGCCCTGGTCGTATTGCGGCGGTAACCACACCGGAAACCGGCGGACATGCGGATCATTCAGCGGATTGTCTTTGAGCACTCTGGATTCATGCTCAACCACGATGAGCGTACCTGTTCCGGCCACTATCCCTCCTAATCGTAAAGTCCCCGCGGATTGCGGGCCATCAGCGTGTAGTCCGGGCCTTCCGTCTGCCAGCCGTATGGCTGCTTCTGATGCAGCAACACCTGGAAACGCTCGTCGTTGGCGTGTCGCGCCAGCACCTCATCCGGCACCACACCTTTGTGCTGCTCCTGGCTCTGCACGTACTGGCGGCAGAAGTATACGGCCAGATTCATTCGGATACCGGGCACCTGTCGGGCGAATGAGCCGTGCCAGGTGTTGCCGTGCCAGACCACCACATCCCCAGGCCGCAGGTCCATGGACACCGCCTTCGGATTGGTCGCGTCTCCGCCCAGCACCATCTCATCCGGTCGCGGAGGCCGGGCGAGACGGTGACTGCCCGGCACCATGGCAAGCGCGCCTGCCTCCATGCTGTAGAGCGTCAGGGCGTAGTTGACGTTGGCCACCTGTGAGTAAGCCGGATAGGGCGCCGGCATGCCGTTGCCGTTGTCCGAGTGCAGCGGCAACGGCATGCCACCGGGTCCTTTGAAGTGGCAGCCCATGCTCGAGAGGATGCAGCTTTCGCCAAGCAGATAGGTGATCAGCGCCAGGGGCTTGGGCTCCAGCAGAATCTCCTCGAAGATTTCGTCGTCGTAGAGGAGATACGGCAGGTAGGTCATGCCTTCGTAGTCTTCCGCCGTGGCGGTCTCAGAATCGATCTGCCGACCGGTGAGGCGTTCCACCCTGTCCAGAATGACGCGCTTCGCGCGCTCAATGGTCTGTTCCGGTAATACAGCGGGGATGGTCGTGAATCCTTGCGCCTCCAGCTCGACCAGATGTGGCTCGAGCTCCTGCGCGCCGATTTCAGCCATGACCCGATCGAGCGCAGATGGTTTTCGATCAAATTGGGTTGCTTCCGCCATTGCCAACACTCCCCTTTTTTATCGTCATATGTCAGGGTCTAAGCCAAGTCAACTGGCATAGCAATCACGGGAGGCTGGGATGAGCCTGGAAGGAAAAGTCGTACTGATAACGGGCGCCGGTAGAGGTATCGGTGCGGGGATTGCCCGCTGCTTTGCCGATCGGGGCGCACTGGTGGCGGTCACCGATCTCGATCAAACCATGGCAGACGAATCTGCTGCAGCACTGCCGACCAAGGCCATCGGACTCGCTGCCGATGCCTCCAGCCAGGCGGCAATGGGCGAGACTTACGATAAGGTCGTGGCCGAGCTCGGCGGTCTCGACATCGTGGTCAACAACGCCGGGATCGGTGGGCTCGATCTGACGCCCGACGAGCTCTCCTCGGGAGAAGCCGGCGCAGGTATGACCGACGAAGAGTGGGATGAGCAGCTGAAGTACAACCTGCGCACCACCTACGCCTCGTCGAATTCGGCAATCTCTCGTTTGAATGATGGCGGTAACATCGTCAACATCGCGTCGATCGCCGCCCTCTCCGGCACGCCGGACCTGATGGCCTACGGCGCGGCAAAGGCCGGGGTGGTCCATCTCACCAAATCACTGGCACTGCAGCTGGCACCCAGACGGATCCGGGTGAACTGCATCTGCCCCGGTCTGCTCTGGACACGAGCCTGGGAGCTCCTCACTGCTCGTATGCAGGCGAACCAGCCAGAGCTCTCTAACGTGCCGCAGCGGCAGATATTCGAATCGGTGGTGGAAAGCATGACGCCGCTCGGCGGCGAGCAGACGCCGGAGGATATCGGTCACCTGGCCGTGTTCTACGCCTCTGATGAAGCGCGAATGATCACCGGCCAGGTGGTGGCGGTGGACGGCGGTATCACGTTGCAGCGGGCATGAGCCCGCATCGCAAAAGCGTTTAGGGGAGTAGTGCCTCTATGAGCCGCGGCCCACGCTCGTTCATGAACCGCTCGAGCAGCTCGTTGAACGCCTCGGCTGTGGTCGCCTGAGCGGCAGGCACCCCCATCCCTTCGGAGATCTTCACGAAGTCCAGATCCGGATTAGACAGATCGAGCATGTCCAACGTCTTCTTGCTCATGGTCTGAGCACCCACCCGAGCCAGCTCGATCTGCAGAATCTGGTACTTCCGGTTGGCGAAGATGATGATGCACACATCCAGACCCTCGCGGGCCATGGTCCAGAGCGACTGGATGGTGTACATCGCGCCGCCGTCCCCATGAATACAGACCACCTTCCGATCCGGGCAGGCAACAGACGCGCCAATCGCCTGTGGCAAACCGAAGCCGATGGAGCCGCCGGTGAGCATCAACCAGTCGTGCCGGGCAGCCGCCGCACAGGCCGGATAGCAGGCAGATCCTGCAGTCCCGCCCTCGTCCACGACAATGGCGTCTTCCGGCAGCAACGCGGCCAGGGCCGTGCCGATTGCGCGGGAACTCAACTCCCCCGTCGGCAACGCTGGCTTCTCCAGGATCTTGCGACGCGGAGCCAGATCAGCCGCAGCCACACCGTCACAGACCCGAGCGAGCGCATCTTCCGCATCTTCATTCACCTCTGCCAGTGTGTGCAGGGCGGCACCCTCCGGGGCGAACTCGCTTACCTTACCGGGATAGGCAAAGAAACCCACTGGTGCCTTGCTGCCCACCATGATCAGCTGCTCCGCCTCCTTGATCTGCTCCGTGGCCTGCTCGGCGAAGTAGCCGAGCCGCTCGATCTCAGGTCGACTCGCACCGCGCGGTAGACGGGGGATGAAGGTATCGCAGAATATCCGCGCGCCCGTTTTCTGGGCGATCCGGTCCGCAAGTTCCAGGGCCGTTTCGGTGAGCGCCATGTTGGACATCAGAATCACTGTGTTCTTACCGTTGCCCAGCATGTCAATCGCCTGCGCCACCCGGGCATCATCGGCCAGAGGCGCCCGCGGTGGCGCAATGGGCTCCGCAGCCGGTACGGATTCATCCCAGGCGCAATCCGCCGGCACGATGAGCGTTGCAATCCGACCGGGCAGCACCCGGGAAGCAGCGACTGCTTCTGCCGCATCACCCGGCAGGCTCGATGCATCGGCTACGCTTCGCACCCAGTGCGACACCGGCTCGGCAAGTCCAATCACATCCGAATTCAACGGTGCGTCGTACTTCTTGTGATACGTGGCATGATCACCCACCAGGTTGATCATGGGGGCATGGGCTTTGCGCGCGTTGTGAATGTTTGCAGAGGCGTTGGATAAGCCCGGGCCCAGGTGGAAGAGCGTGCAGGCCGGCTTGCCCGCCATACGCGCGTAGCCGTCTGCGGCGCCGGAGCAACCACCCTCGAACAGGCAGAGGATCGAGCGCATCCCCTGAGAGCCGCCTATGGCCGACACCATATGCATTTCCGACGTGCCGGGATTGGTGAAGCAGACCCCGACACCACTTGCCACCAGAGTTTCCAGCATGCTCTCTGCGCCATTCATCGAGACGTTCTCCTTGCGACGGGTTTGCGGATACCGAAAGCGCCAGAGTCTAGCAGCCCTGTCAGTGAAAAAACGTCATAATCAGCTATTGAGGGAGGCGCACGGCGCCGGGCTACACATCAGGAGTATCGAAATGAGCACGCACGATGAATCCCTGGGGCCGGAGGGATATCAGGTCGGTCCGGTGGAAGAATGGATCGCCGCAAACGTGGCAGGCCTGACCCCGCCGTTCAAGTGGACGCGCCTGCAGGGCGGTCATTCGAACCTGACCTATCGACTGGACGATGCCAATGGCCAGGCAGCCGTCATCCGTCGCCCGCCGCAGGGTGAGTTGCTGCCGAAAGCACACGACATGAGCCGTGAATGGGCCCTCATCTCCGCGCTCGGACCAACTGATGTGCCTGTCCCCGCAGCCCTCGGCTTCTGTGAGAGCCCGGATGTGACCGGCGCCTGGTTCTACGTGATGGGGCTGATCGATGGGCATCCGCTGTACAGCGCGGAGGATACCAACCTCTACGTGCCGGAACCCGAACGGCGGAAAATGGCCTTCTCCTTCATCGACGTGCTCGCGGCCCTGCATCGGGTGGATCCCGATGAGGTGGGGCTCGGTGAGCTGGGCAAGAAGGAAGACTACGTGGGCAGGCAGCTGAAGACCTGGTACCGCTCCTGGACAGCGTCCATCGAGCCGGCGGACTACGACGATCCCCGCGCCCACGAGCTGCAGCGGTTCTTCCTGGACAACGTGCCGGATCAGGGTCCAGCCAGAGTGGTGCACGGTGACTACGGTGTGCACAACTGCCTGGTCGGTCCGGACTGCACCATTGCCGCAGTCGTGGATTGGGAGATCTCAACGCTGGGCGACCCCATGGCGGATCTGGCCTACGCGCTCAACTTCTGGCCGGATCCCACCGACAAGGAACCACCGCCCCCGGAAAGCGCCACTGCGCCGCCCGGGTTTCCGACCCGGACCGAGATCGCCAATCGCTACGCTGAGCAGACGGGCAGGGATCTATCCCTTCTCGACTACTACGTTGGTTTCAATCGCTGGAAGTCGGCGGCCATTGTGCACGGGGTGTATGCCCGCTACTGCGAAGGGAAAAAGAGCACAGACGGTATCGATCTGGACGAGATGCGGGAACGGATCGGCCGCTCCCTGGATCTGTCCGAAGAGGCGGTCAACCGCCTCACCGCCTGATCAGCCTTGGTCGAGCGGCGTCACCACCGGCAGGAAGTGAACCGCATCCGCTTCGCTACGAAGGTCCACTTCAGCCACCAGGTTGTACAGGTGGCCGACGCCTGAGCGACTACCCCACGGGCAATCCGCTCCGAGCGGTACGACCAGGGCTTCTTCCCGTTGGCCGAGCACGCCGTTCACCGAATCCTCCGGATAGGTTAACTCATTCGGCAGGTCCTCGAGCGGCTGGCTGTCACGGCCGGCACCGTAGAGCAGCCAGATGGCGGCGGTCTCGATCATCTGCTCCCGATTCAACCAGTGTCCGAGCGATGGGGTGCCGCCGTCCCCCGGGCCCACACCTTGCCCGGCGATGCCGGCATCATCTTTGGCCAGGTGAAAGGCATGTCCGAGCAACACGATCAGAGCATCTTCCTGAACCGTGCCGAGCGCGCCACTCAGCACGCTCGCGACGCGCCGCTTCATACTCTCCTCCCGCCAAGCCATGGCCGGTCGGGTCGCCTCATAGTCCTCTGCCTGATCGGCAAGCAACCGATAGCGCACCGAATCGTGCATGGCCTCGAGATCCGCTTCGATCAGAGAATAGCCCGCCCTGCCCGAATACCTTTGCAGCAGACGTTCCAGCCGGTCCGCTTCCTCGCTGAGGGACTCACCGGGTACCCGTGCCAGCTCGTCGAAGAACGCGTGGGGCAAACCCGCTTTTATCGCGCTGTCCTGCTCATCCAACAAGGCGTGATAACCCGCGCCGGGAACATCCATATCGAAGCCGAAGAAGTCGATCGGTCCGAGGTTGCGGAGACCGGCATAGAATCGACCGTGCGCACGGCGCATGGCTGCGTAAGGATAGTCTGCCAGTGACCCGGCGAACACGCCGCGAGGTGCATCGTTCCGATCCGTACGCACATGCGCACGACCGCCGAAGGTGGCGGCCTCGTCCAGTTCCCGCTCGTCGCCTTGCCGGAGGTAGGCCGCTACCCGCCGGCCATCGGCCCAGCCAAGCTCTTCGCCGATGATGATGGGTCGGTCGCGACTGCTACTCTCCACACGGAGCCATCGCAACCAGCTGAGACGAAAGTCCGTTTTCTCGGCAATGAAGTGATTCGTCTCACCCAGCACGAGAATCCTCGCTGATGAGATTCGCGCATCCAGATCGGCCAGCGACGGTGCACCGCCTTTTTGCTTCGGTCCTGGCAGGGTCCACGGATCGTCGCCAAGCGAAATCGCCCGTCCTGCCAGCCAGTCATCCGTCATCAACGTCCACCGACCAGACAATGGCCGGAGGCCGATGGATCATATGCCGATGTCCTTCTGGCTGTAGTCATGAAGCCGCACTCTGCCTGCCTCATCCCATCGGAACTCATCCTCGAGACCAACGAACGGCTGGTAGACGAAGGTCGCTTCTTCCGGGAAGCGTTGCGCTCGGGCATCGATCGCCGTCGCGATCACGCTCGAGCGCTCAAAGATCCGGGCGTCGTCGTACACCTGATCCGAGCTCACCACGATCGCCCCCCGCTGACCGAGCACCGAGGCGCGGCGATGAAAACCGAAAGTCAGGGAAACCCGCAGATGCTCTGAGGTATTGGCGAACGAGCAGTGCAGGGCCTGGCGATTGACGATGGTGACGCCACCGGCGGCGCAGAACAGAGGCACTGCACCCGGCAGCTGATCCGAGCCGCCGTTGTCGGCCACCCGCTGCTTGATGTCCACCTTGCCGAGCTTGTGGGTACCCGGCACGACCCACAAGCAATTGGCCGGCGTGCAGTCGTAGAGCTGTACCTGAAAGTTGAATCCGTGGATATCCGGATCCCAGTCAGGCGCGTCCCAGTGGGTGAGCCCGTCCTGATGCCAGGCTACCGATGCGCCAAGACCCGGCTGCTTGACGAAGATCGCATCGTTGTACGGCACGAAATCCGGCCCGTTGATGCTCTCCGCAATGGCGAGCAGACCCGGATGGCCATACACCCTGAGCCCGGCCTCCATGTTCTCGCACATATTGAACATCATGTAGATGACTTTCTCCGGGGCATGCTCATCTGGCTGCGGTTCGGTCATCTTCGCCGGATGCCTTCCCCCGTTGGCAGAAGTGCCACCAACCGGATCCGCCAGCGGTTTGGCCCATAGATAGGAGTCACGGGTGATGTCCAGGCCTAGAGCCGGCCGGCCATAAGCGTCCTCGGTAGCGCCGGGATGCACCGGCGCACGATCGAGCATCTCGTCGATCCCGGCTCTGAGCTCACCGAGCTCCGGTTCGCCGATCAGGTTTTCGAAGACATAGAAGCCGTGCTCCTGATAGGCCTCGAGAATGTCCGGGTGCAGTCGGCCGTCGGCCGTGAGTCGCAACGGCCCGCGATTGCCGAGCTCGAGCGCCCGTTTCCGACCGGCGGCTAGATAGTCCGCCATCTCGGCCGCATGTTGCTCGGCACTCGGCCGCGCGGCTGGCTGATCTGCTTTCTGCGCTGTTGATTGCTCTGGTGTTTGCTCGGCCATCCCACTTTCCCTCTCTCTATCTCTCTATCTCTCTATCTCTCTATCTCTCTACCTATCGATACCTACCGAGAGTTCCCTTGCTCATCATTTTCCGTCAGCCTCCCCCATATTTGAAGCATCCCGCAGGAGCCCGCAGAATGGCTGCTCGACGAGGAGAGAACCATGTCCTATCAGATCGAAGTGGTCACTCTGAAGCCCCAACCGGTGCTGGTGATGGAGGAGGAGGTGGCCCCCGAGGAGCTCGGCGCGGCTCTGGCGCGAATGCTGCCGACGGTGCATGGCTACGCCAGCCAGCAGGGTGCGGTTATCACCGGCATGCCCTTCATGCGCTACCTGTCCATGAGCGACAAGTTCCTGATTCAAGCCGGCATGCCGGTCGCCGAGCCCGTTACGGGCACGGACGACATCATGGGCCCTTATCACCAGGTGGGTGAGGCCTGGGATGCCATCAACGCCTGGCGTGAAGAGCGAGGCATGGATAGTACCTTCGGCGGCTGGGACATCTACGAGAACGATCCCTCCGAGGTCTCCGATCCGAAGGAACTCAGAACCCGCCTCAAGGCCGACGAGCTGCCAGGCGGCAAAGCCGCCACCACGGTTTTTCTGGGCCCTTATCACCAGGTGGGTGAGGCCTGGGATGCCATCAACGCCTGGCGTGAAGAGCGAGGCATGGATAGTACCTTCGGCGGCTGGGACATCTACGAGAACGATCCCTCCGAGGTCTCCGATCCGAAGGAACTCAGAACCCGCCTCTACCAGCCCCTGGACTGACCGAGGTTTATATGGTCACTCGCGATCAGGCCATTGCCGCGCTCACCGCCCCGGGCGAGCCCTACGAGCTGGTAGAAGTGGAACAGTACGGCGACACATGCCGTGTGTTTCTGAATGCACCCCGCTCGTTGCGTGAGCTGTACGATCAGGCACGCAGTGACGCTACGTTCATCGTCTACGAAGACGAGCGTCTGAGCTTCGAGGAGGTCTGGCGTCAGGCCGGTCGTCTCGCCGCCTGCCTGATGGAAGAGCACGGCATCAGCAAAGGTGATCGTGTGGCCATCAGCATGCGCAACTACCCCGAGTGGGTCATCGCCTTCGAAGCCACAACCGCCATTGGCGCCATAGCGGTGGCCATGAACGCGCTCTGGCAACCGGATGAGATGGCCTTCGGCCTGAACGACTGTGGTGCAAAGGTGCTGATAGCCGATGAGGAACGGCTGGAGCGACTCTCCCTGTGCGATCCGATGCCACAGCTGGCTGTAATCGGCGTGCGCACGGAAGTGCTCACCGCCACCAATGCGCAATCCTGGCAGTCGATCCAGGAACGTTTTGCAGATGCGCACATGCCCGAGGCTGATGTCGCGCCGACCGACGATGCCACCATTCTCTATACCTCCGGCTCAACCGGTCATCCGAAGGGCGCGGTGAGCTGTCAGCGCAACATCCTCTCCGCCCTGCTTTCCTGGGAGCTCGACGCCCGGGCAGCAGCCATGGTGGCCGGGGTGGAAATCGAGGAGCCGGAAAGCCAGCCTGCCACGCTCATGGCGGTGCCCCTGTTCCACGCAACTGGATCCCACGCGGTGTTTCTCTCCTCGTATCGCAGCCAGCGGCGAATGATCTGCATGTACAAGTGGAACGTGGCCGAAGCGGCAACTCTGATCGAAGCGGAGCAGATCACCTCCGTGGTGGCACCTTCCGCTATGACAGGCGATCTGGTCGAGCATGCGGAGCGCGAAGGCAAAGACTTGACAAGCCTGGCGACGGTCGGTGGCGGCGGCGCTGCGCGCGCACCGGAACAGGTCCGCCGCATCGAGGAAACCTTTGCCAAGGCGCTCCCGAACACCGGCTGGGGCATGACGGAAACCAATGCCATCGGCACCGGCATCGGTGGCCAGGACTACCTGGATCATCCGGCCAGCTCCGGACGAGCCTCTGCGGTGGTGGACATCCGGGTGGTGGATGAATCCGGACAGGTGCTGCCCGCTGGCGAACGGGGCGAGTTGCAGGTCAAAGGGATCTCCGTCATACGCGGCTACTGGGAACGGCCGGAGGCCAACGAAGCGACCTTCGATGGCCGCTGGCTGAAAACGGGCGACGTGGCCTACATCGACAACGAGGGCTATCTGTACATCGTCGACCGGATCAAGGATCTGGTGATTCGTGGCGGTGAGAACATCGGCTGCGGGGCAGTGGAAGCAGCCCTGCTCGAGCATCCGTCCGTGCTGGAGGCCTGCGTTTACGCAGTACCGGATGAACGCCTCGGCGAGGAAGTGGGCGCCACCGTCTACTGCGCCGATCAGGTGAGCGAGGATGCGCTGCGTGTTTTTCTCGAGCCGCTGCTGGCGCGCTTTGAAATTCCGCGCTATTTCCACTTCACCGCAGAACCCCTGCCGAGAACGGCATCCGGCAAGATCCTGAAGCGTCAGCTGCGTGAGGAGGCAACGGACAGAGCAGCCGCGCGAGGTTGAGGACCTGAATCCAGCGTAGAAGTCCGCTACCAGCCGCCCCCACCACCGCCGCCGCCACCGCCGCCGGAAAAGCCGCCACCACCACCGCCCGAGGAAGAACCCGGCGGCGTGGCAGCGCTGGCGATGGCGGAGGAGAAGCCAGAGCCCACATCGTTCACGAAGCTCGACAGCCGATGCGGCTGAAAGTCGCCGTGATACCAACGCGGCGAGTAAGCCGCACGTTCCGCCCGGTCCATCTTCGAGAGCACGGTGGCAAACTGCTCCGCCCAGTCGTTCGCCACACCCAGCGCAATGGCGAAGGGCAGATAGCGTTCAAACAGCGCCGGTGTCAGCTCCGGCGGATGGGCGATATTGAGATCGTCCTTTTCAGCAACGCCCAGGTAGAGCTCGAAGCCTTCGAGCTTGTCCATCAACTCCCGTCCGCGACGGGTCGGTGATTTCATCAGAATCAGAAACACCGCCTGAAGCAGCGCGTTCAAGACAAACACGGCCACCACCACGGGTGTTACGAGCCCAGCCAGGATCAGGACGACGAATGCACCCAGGCTGCCGAGAAAGGTCGGCAGCAACCATTGCGAGTTGTTCTTGAAGTAGACGTTGTAGTAGTTCCGTTTCAACGCCCGTTTGTGTGCCCGGCGGGCACCGCTGATCAGCTCGTGATTCTCATCGTCGAGCGCCACGATCGGACCTTCCGAGAACAGCGCCTTGAGCAAGGCAGCCTCTCCAGGACCCATCGCCTCGGTGGATTCACCCTGCTCGAGCACGTAGTCGTCATCGTCGTTTCTGATGCTGAGATAACCTTTCACCGCCAGGCTCACCACCGCCGCTGTCAGGGTGTCCGCGTCGTAACCCATCTTCCGGATGTAGCGCATGGAGGCAGGCGAGTACCCTTGTGGTGGCTCGTAGTGGGCAAAGGTGACACCCGCCTCCGGGTCCGTACCATATCGGCGCCAGGCAACGAACAGGAACCCGGCCACCGCGATCAGCACAGCCAGCGCCAGCAGCAGCCCCAGATTGTCCGTCAGCAGGTAAACGAGTCGGTCCATGGCATCCGGCTCGTAGACCACACCCTTCGGCCAGCTCACCACCACGGTCAGACCTTCCCGGGCTCTGAGCGGCACGGAGGTCTCGATGGTGGCCACCCCGGCGCTGACACCGCTTACGTAGTTCCGACCGCTGGTACCGAAGGCGCCCGTGTACCCTTCCACCGCCAGGTCGCCTTCATCGACGGTCTTCGGCAGCACCACACGAGCGCTGGCCGCGTCGATGGGAAAGCCCCAGTCCGTGCCGGTCACGTTCCAGTACAGCTCGTCGTGATCGTCGAAGTAACCGATGCTGCGATCGGTTCTGTAGGTGAGTTCGTAACTGTACTCGCCTGGCGGCAGAAGCCGGTTCGCATCCCCCATGTAGATGCGAACCCCGTTCGACCGGGACTCAGCAAACCAGGGTTCCGCGCGACCGTCTTTGCTGACGGAGATCACCTTGAACGGTACCTGATAGTGATTACCGTAGCGGTCCCGATAGTCGGTGGGAAAATCACGATAGATGCCTCGCTGGATCCGGTCACCTCTGGCGCGAACGTGGATGTTTTCCGTCACGGTCATGCTGGCATCCGAGGCAATTCGGATCTCCGCGTGGTACGAAAGGATCCGTTCTTCCATGGCCGAAGCAATCGTTGATGCGTCAGCGGCGGGTGCGTCATCCGCGGACACCAGCAGCGCGCAAACACCCGCCATGCACAGAAGCGCGGCAACCGATCGGTAATGCCTCGTTCCAGCCCGACGCTTCTTCAAGACAGGCTCACCTCCACGTTGGCCCGTGCACGCTCATCCGCCTCGAAGAACTCGGCCGCCTGAAAACCGAGTGGCCTGGCGAGCAGCAGGTGGGGAAAGGACTGGATGCGCGTGTTCAGGATTCGCACCGAACCGTTGTAGAACCGTCGAGCGTACTGCAGGTGGTCTTCCACGTCGGTCAGGCTTTCCTGCAGCGCGCGGAAATTCTCGTCCGCTTTCAGATCCGGGTAGGCTTCCTGCACAGCTATGAGACGACGCAGCCCGGTTTCCATTGCATCCTCCAGGGCCGCCTTGTCCGCAAGCCGACCTGCGTTCTCGCTTCGTGTGCGCAGCTCTGTTACCGCCACCATGGTGGCCTGCTCGTAGTCTGCGTAACCTTTGACCGCACTCACCAGTTGCGGCACCAGATCGTGGCGGCGGGCAAGCTGCACATCGATGTCACTCCAGGCATTACGGACCTGATTGCGATCAGCCACCAACCGATTGTAGATCCAGACCGCCCCACCCGCGAACAGGACGACAACGACGGCGGTGGTGATCACTTCAACTACTTGGCAGTGTTGAAAGCGTCGCTATAGGCTTCATCGTTGAAACCGACCAGCACGGTCTTGCCGACGATGGCTGTGGGGGCCCGTAGGTTGCCGGTTGGGCCGAGCATGGCTTCCACCGTCGCGCCTGGAATCCGGCTGCCGATTTCGAACTCGCTGACTTTCTTACCCTTCGCAACCACCAGGCGGCTGGCGCCTTTCAGCAGCTTCTTCGCATCATCTGCCTTGAGCTTTCTGCTCGCTGGAATGGTCTCTTCGATGTCGATGCTGTTGGCCTCCAAGAACTTGGATGCTCGTGCACAGCTGGTTCAGCCCTTGCGGAAGTAGTACCAATTGACGCTGGCGGACATCTTTGCCTCCTCATTCAAACCGTATTGAAACTGTCTTCGAGTCGATCGCGCACGATCAGTCAGATTGTAGCGTTGAATCTTGTAGCGTTGAATTGAGCAACTGCGCATACAGCGGTTCCAGATATTGGCGTCGCTCCGGCGGCAGATAGGAAAAATTCGAGCCGCGATCGATAAGCTCCCAGTACTGAGCCCGGTCTTCCGTTTCCAGTTGCTGACGCAACCGCAGCAGGCGGTTGGTCCGCTCACCCCTCAAATCCTCGACAATCCGGGTGACTCGCGCCTGATCGCCACGCGCAAGGAACAGGGTCGCCAGCTGGATCTGGGAACGGCGAACGCCGAGCAGGCTGTCTTCCTGTTTCTCCTCGCGGATTTCTTCATCCAGATCCAGGAGCACTTCCAGCAACGGATCCACCTGGTCGCTGCATGACGTAAGAGCATGCTCGATCAGCTTGACCACGTCGTAGGCTGCTGCGTCGAGCAGGAAGGAGATGCCATTCAAGTGACCCAGCTGACCGTACCTGCTGAAGAATCCGGCTATCTCGAAGGCCTTGTGCCCTTCTCCCTGATCGAGCAGATGCTCGGCCACTTCCCGGTACCGGTCCATCAGGTAGTAGGCCGTTCGCACATCCCCCGCATTGATCGTCGTCCGCAGGAAGCTGTTGAAGCTCTTTATGCAGAGTGCAAGCAATTGCGGGTTCTGCGCGCCCAGATCTTTCGCCAGCTGGCCTGCATTGATGCCGATCAGGTTCGCCACATCCCGGGCACGGCCGGCACTCTGGGACATCAGCGCGTTGAGCTGGCGCATGATTTTGGTTTCCAGCCAGACCTGCCCTTCTTCCACTTCCAGCAGCGCATCATCGGTCAGGGCGATGAAATCCGGATCGCGGGCGATGGCATCGGTGATGGCGAACCAGCTAGCGGGCAGGCGATCACGCATCTCAGAGTAGTCGTAGACAATGGCCGTCATGCCGTTGATGCCGCTCATGGCGATGCTTCGATCACCCTGTTCAATGGCACCACGGGAGACGTCCTGCAACTCGTCAATTGCCGCCAGGGTCAGGCGTTGCGCCGCCTCCACCTCCGAGCCAAGGCCATCGGTGATCGCATTGACCGCGTTCCTGCAGATCCGCTCGATGACGCTGATCGGAGAAAGAAAGGTGAACACGAAGTAGATGTAGGGCAGCAGGCAGAGCAGAGAAACCGTGACCAGGAAAAAGGTGATGAAGAATCCGGCGTGGGGCAACACCGCACCCGAGTCCTCATGGTTCAAGCTGATGCCGATCCAGACGCACTGGATGGTGGTGATTACAAAAAGCCCGAGCACGATCATGTTGACCGGCTCACGCATGAATAGCCTGGTGATCAGATGGCTGAAACGGGTGGCCGCCAGTTCCACCACGATGGCGACGACCGTGATCGCAATGCCGAGCACCGCGGCTACCACCTCTGCCGAGTTGCTCACCGCCTCCAGCGCTCCTCGCTCGTCCAGCGTGCTCAGCCAGCCAGACGGGTCTGCAAGAACTGTGGCGCCCCCCAGGGCCGCCGTAACCACCCAGACCAGCCATGCCGTCAGTGCCAATCCGAGGAAGGCGAACAGGGCATTGGTCAGAGGGGATCTATCCCGGTAACGGGTGATCTGTGGACGCATGGCAGGAAGCCTGCCGGAAATCAGCAGCGGAAGCCAGCATCGCCCCTTACCGTGTGGCTCGATAATTGCTTTTAGATCACTGATGCTGAGAAATACGCTTCCAGTTCACGGTTTTTTGACGCTCGCGGCCGCGATGGTCTGTGCATCCGCTTTGCTGGTCTCCCCAACCTGGGCCGATGCAGATCGTTGGCAGACCACCTCATCCATCGCCGCCAAGGCAGAAGCGCACGCCCGGGCGAGCCTGTCGCATCCTGACCTCACGGTGGAAGCAACGGTCACCGCGCTCGACAGCCGCTTGAAACTGGCCCGCTGCGACCAACCGCTCTCGGCATTCACACCGCCGAATACGGAGCTGAAAAAAAATCTGGTGATCGGCGTCCGCTGCCGGGGGTCCAGACCGTGGAAGGTTTACGTTCCGGTAAAGCTCTCGGCCAGGCGCCAGGTGCTGGTGACCAGCCGGCCACTCAGCCGCGGCGCAACCTTGAGCGCAGCAGACGTGCGAATCGAAGAGAAGGACGTGACCATGGCCCGGGGTGCCTATCTGACCGATGTGGCTCAGCTGAACGGGAAGATTCTCAAGCGGACGGTTCCGGAGGGACGGCTGGTGACCGCTGATCTGTTGAATGATCAGGACATCATCAAGCGCGGGCAACGGGTTACCCTGATGGTTGAGCAATCCGGATTCATGGTGCAGATGGCGGGTACCGCCCTGTCCGATGGCACGATCAACGAGAGAATCCGTGTGGAGAACACCTCCAGCCAACGCACGGTCGAGGGCATCGTCCGGTCACCGCAGATGGTGGAGGTGATAAGCTATTGAGGTCCATTCAGAGAAGTTCGACTCACACTTCACACGACTTTTCAACGAAGTAGAACCTAAAGTAATGGGGGCAGCAGCCGAATAAAGGTGTGTTGTCCAGGAACATTCCGGAGCGCAACAAATGGTTAATAAAATTGACGGCGTATCGGGGCAGCGGCCCGCCGTCCCAAACCCGGGACAGAATGCCCGTACCGACCGCGTTAACGCGGAGCGCGGCTCTGCCCCTGCGCAGGGCGGCGACCAGCTGAGCCTGACCACCTCGGCTCAGCTGTTGAAGGAGCTGAACGAGGTTATCGCCGCCACACCGGAAGTAGATTCGAGCCGCGTGGAGGCCATCAAACAGGCCATCGCGGAAGGCACCTATCAGGTGGACGCCGGTCGCATCGCCGATCAGTTACTCAAGCTGGAAGATCAACTCTAGAGGTAGCAGCTGATGAGCCAGGGCGCTCCCCTCAAACCGCTGCGCGACGTCCTGGAAGAATTGCTCGAGTGCAGCACCCGCCTTCAAAACACGCTGCTCGCAGAACGCGAAGCCCTCACCCAGCACAATCTGAACACGCTGAACGCCCACACCGAAACCAAGAAAGACCTGCTCGTTCATCTGGAAGCGCTGGAGGTCCGGCGCCGGGCACAGATGAATCAGCTCGGTTTCGATCCGGGTCAGGAAGCCATCGTCCCGGAGCTCGAATCGCTCTGGCAGACGGTGCTAGAAGCGCTTCGGGACTGCCAGGAGGCGAACGAAGTGAATGGCGCAATTGTGCGCACGCATCAGACCCAGACCCAGCGCGCGCTCGATCTGCTGGCCGGCCGGGACAGCGACCAGACCCTCTACGAGGCGAGCGGTTATCAGGCCGGGCGGCTGACCTCCGGCGAGATCTCAAAGGCCTGATCACCGCCAGACCCTTACACACTTCTGCCAAACTCCCACCGTAGCGCACGACCGTTTACAGCCCCGGCACAAGCTTGCGCAACGGTAAGGCGACCAGTCCTCGTACAATGGTGCGATGGAGCGCCGTACCAACAAGCGAAAACTCACCGATACCAAGGTGTTCCTCCACCATCCGGAGTTTCCGGCGACGCCTTGCGTCACCCGGGACCTTTCCGCGGATGGCGTCTTCGTGGTCACGCCCCATGCCGAGAAGCTGAGAGAACGTGCCGTGCTGAAGATGACCTTCGCTGTCGACCTGGGCAACCTCACCCGCCTCTACGACTTCACGGTCACCGTCGTGCGCATCACCGCGGACGGCGTGGCACTATCCATCGATAGAAGCCGCCCGGCAAAATCCAGAGCAGTGCCCCGTCGTGTCGAAGAACCCAGGGAAGGCAAAGCGAAGGTCCTGCCGCTGAAGCGCTGAGCCTGGTCCGATATCTGCATTGTCCCCCTTCGAAGTCATTTGAAGGCCCGATCCGTGTCAGAACAGGTAGGTGCCAGCCTGGTGCTGGCACAGTTGCTATTGCCCACCCAGAGTACCGCCACCGGTCAGGGATCCAGCGCCGCGGACCCTCTGCTGCCGAATGCCGAGCCCGGCGCCTTGAACAGCGTGCAGCCCATTGATTCTGTTGAAGAAAACGCGCCCGTCTTCGCCTCCCTCTTGACCGAGCTGGAAAACCTGGAGGCACGCACACCGGCAACAGCCGAACGCCCGGTGGAGACGCTGATCAGGGTTCGGGTCGAGACCGCCGGGCCAGCGACAGAGACCGGCAGCGACCTGCCGGTTGCCGGCAAGCTGCTGCCACAACCCGGCGTCGGGTTGACTGACAACAACCTGACGCTCCCGATCGAGCCTGTTGGCGAGCAGTTGCTGGAAGGGGCAATACCCGCGGAAGCCAAGCTGGGCGAAGACGGGCAGATCGTAGTTCGAGAACCCGGCTCAGCTGAAAACCCGGACAGCCAACCTCGGCCCATGGTCGCCCTGCCCGGCTCCGCCCAGCAGCCGTCGTTAGAAGTGTCTGCCGGCCAACCAACCGCTTCGGTTACTGTGGCTGCCGCCAGCTCCTCACCGGCTCCGGCCCCGATACCGCAGAATCCGGAGCCCTCGGTGCGCACAACGGAGGGCCAGCTGGCAGCAGCCGGTGGCGGCATCGCCCGTGATTCCGCCGTCCATACTACCGGTGGGGACGCCGGGGACTCGGCCGGTGGTCAGAATCAGGGCGAGCGGGCAGGAGATCGGCAGGTGCAGGCAAACTCGAGCCCGCGCGGTCCTTCGATCACCTTCAGCCTGGAGGGATTGCCGAACGCCACCGTCACGACGCCCGCGACCGCGGCAGCCCAGATCAGCACCGCACCCCTCCTCTCCCAGCCACTGACATTACTCGGCCAACCCGCACAATGGGCGGACCCCCTGGCCGAGCGACTGGCCGGACTGGCAACCCGGGGTGCCAATACCGCGGAAATCCGCCTTCATCCGCCGAACCTCGGGCAGCTGGATGTGCGGATCACCGTTGCCAACGATCAGGCAACGCTGTTCGTCGCCAGTGCCAATCCGGACGTGCGGGAAGCACTGCAACAGGCACTACCACGCCTGGACAGCCTGCTCAGCAGTCTCGGTATCGAGCTTGCCGAGAGCGAGATCGCTGAGCGTCAGACGGACGGATCTCAGGCGGAGAGCAGCAACCGCCCCGACGTTGCTGCCGAGGAAAGCGGCGAGGTGGGTGAGCTCGCTGATCAACCGGACGGCCACCGGCTCGGACTCCTGGACACCTGGGCCTGATCAGCCTTGAGCATCTGAGCGTCAGCCGCGCCTAGCCCCGCCAAGTATCCGTGAGGGAGCCAGTCAATAATCCGCTCACTCCCAGGATTCATGCCCGGCCACGAATATTTTTTCTCCATTTATCAACAAGTTAATTCGGTCAGCCCGATGGTACGGATTTTGCTCGGTCAAGGAGCAGCCCTACCAAGAGACGCGAGATGGCCGAGAGCGCAGAACCCGAAGAAGCGACTGAAGAACCCCCCAAGGCAAAACTGGGACTGGTCCAGATCCTGATGATCGTCGCCTTGGTGATCGTCACCCAGGTGGTCATGAAAGTGGTGCTGGACACCTTCTTCCCACCTCAGGTTGTCGCCGAATCGGCCGAGGACGCCCAGGCGGAAGACACAGAGGAAGAAATCCCGGTAGAGGAACTGGATCCCGCCAACTACCTGCCTCTGGATCCGGCTCTGGTGGTCAACATTCAGGACGAAGGGAAGTCCCAGTACCTGCAGACCTCTATCCAGATCATGACGCGAGATGCAGAGGTCTATGAGGCAGCCAAACTTCACGCACCGGCCATCCGCAGTGCGCTCCTGTTGCTGTTCTCCACCGTGCCGTACAACTCGCTGTCGACGGTGGAAGGTAAGGAGGCGCTGCGGGAAAGTGCCCGGGTGCGGATCGACGAAGTGCTGATGGAGCTGGCTGGCGTGGAAGGCATTGAGGCGGTCTATCTCACCAGCATGGTGTTTCAGTGAGCGAGGTACTTTCTCCGGAAGAAGTGGATGCGCTGCTGAAAGGTGTATCCAGCGGCGATGTCGCCTCCGGCGGTGGTTTCGGCGTGCCCGCTTCAGAGGTGACGGAGCTAGACCTGACCAATCCTGACTGGGTACAGCGAAACGAAACGCCGCCACTCGACTTCGTGAACCAGGTGCTCGGCCGCAAGCTCGCCACCAATATCCGACCGCTCCTGAAGAACCAGGCCGAGGTCAACGCAGAACCCGCCAGGCTCTGCTCCTACGCAGACTACTTAGCGGAGCTGGAACGCCCCATCGGCATTCACCACACCCACTCGAAGCCGCTGGATTCCGACGTGCTCTTTGTCCTGCATGCCGACCTCATCCTCAACTACGTGGACTTCTACTACGGCGGCGACGGCCTGCATGAAAACTCGGAACCGCTGACCCGCGACTTCACCGTTACCGAGCTCGGCGTCGCATCGCGGCTACAGAAGAAGGCCGAGCGTTTCATGATCGAAGCCTGGGAACCGGTCGTGCCGCTGGCCTTCGAGGATCTGGGTACCGAGTCGAATCCCGAGTTCTCCAACTTCTTCAATTCGGCAGACGTGATCAGCGCTTCGCGTTTCAACGTTTCTCTCGGCGAAAGAGCCATCGGCTGGCTGGACATTGTCATTCCCCAGACAGCCCTCGATCCGCTTCGACGGGCACTGATCGCCTGCAGTCAGGGCGACCAGCTGCAGAAGCA
Organism: Candidatus Azotimanducaceae bacterium; assembly: GCA_965215995.1. Lineage (GTDB taxonomy): Bacteria > Pseudomonadota > Gammaproteobacteria > Pseudomonadales > Azotimanducaceae > SZUA-309. The sequence continues at coordinate 596,318 of OZ244128.1, forward strand.
ATCCCGCTGGGCCAACGCGCTACAGGCCCAGGTCAGAAACACGGAGATCGAGCTCAGCTCAGTGCTCGGCAGCGCCCGAATCAACCTCGGCGAGCTGGTGAAGCTCCGCATCGGCGACGTCCTGCCGCTTGAGCTACCGGAGACCGTGGAGCTCAGCGCCGGTTCCGTTCCGCTGTTCAAGGGCACCTTTGGTGTGTCCAACGGCCACAACGCCATCCGTATCGTCGAACGGCTGCAGGGTCGGGCATGACAATCAACAGTAAGGCAATCAGATGAGCGAAACTGAAGCTGTACCAGAGAGTCCCGTCGAGCGGGCAGAGTTCGATGAGCTGGGAGAGAACACAGGCGCCGACGCCAGCCAGGACATCAATCTGGATGTGGTGCTCAACGTCGACCTGGATCTAGCCCTGGAGGTCGGTCGCACCACCATCAGCGTCAAGAACCTGCTGCAGCTCAATCAGGGGTCCGTGGTGGAACTCGATCGTCTCGCAGGAGAGCCGCTGGACGTGCTGGTCAACGGCACGCTGATCGCCCGAGGAGAAGTGGTGGTGGTCAATGAGAAGTACGGCATCCGGTTAACCGATGTGGTCAGCCCGGCCGAGCGTATCAAGCGGTTTCAGTAGGCCGGTGGATCCATCCTGGGCCAGCCAATCTTTCAACATGCTCGGTGCGCTCACCGGTGTGCTGCTGCTCATCTTCGCTGCTGCCTGGCTGCTCAAGCGGATGCAGCAGAGCCAAGGCGGCGGTCGGGGCCATCTGAAGGTCGTTTCTGTGCTGCCGCTGTCCGCCAAGGAACGGGTCGTGCTGGTTCAGGCGGGATCGGAACAGGTGCTCATGGGGGTCAGCAGCGCAGGGATCCAGCACCTGCATACGCTCAGCTCGCCAATTGATCTCGAAGCACCGGTGAGTGCAGATGCTACGGCACCTACCGGCACCTTCGCTGAGCAGCTGAAAAGCCTCATGAGGGCAAGGACATGAGCGGCCGGCCCGCTGCCCTCCTGATCGCGTTCACGCTGGCTGGTCTGCTGCTGCCTACTTTTTCGTTTGCCGCAGAAGCGGCCACCGCCGGTGCGGCACTGACCCCGAGCACGGCGCCTCTGATCAGCATTGCGGGCGCAGAGGGTGAGGCCCCGTACTCGCTGACCATCCAGGTGCTGGCGCTGATGACGGCGCTGACCCTGTTGCCGGCGCTGGTGCTGATGATGAGCTCGTTCACCCGCATCATCATCGTGCTCTCCATACTACGTCAGGCGCTCGGTACCGCTCAGACGCCACCCAATCAAGTGCTGATCGGGCTAGCACTCTTTCTCACCTTCTTCGTGATGGCGCCCGTCATGAGTACCAGCTTCGAAGCCGGGCTGGGGCCTTACCTGGATGGCGAGATCGCTGGAGAGGAAGCGTTCGACAGGGGCATGGCGCCCATTCGCGCTTTCATGCTCGATCAGACCCGTGAGTCGGAGCTCGAGCTGTTCGTTTCGCTCTCCGCTGACGATGTCAGCGCGCCGGAGGAAGTGGCCACCAGCGTGCTGGTACCTGCCTTCATCACCAGCGAGCTGAAGACCGCTTTCCAGATCGGATTCCTGGTCTTCATTCCGTTTGTGATCATCGACCTGGTTGTGGCGAGCATTCTCATGTCCATGGGTATGATGATGCTCTCGCCCATGCTGGTTTCTCTGCCGTTCAAGATCATGCTGTTTGTGCTGATCGACGGATGGTCGTTGCTGATCGGTACGCTGGCCGGGAGTTTCTACCTGTGACACCTGAAACCGTCGTCACCATCGGTCAGCAGGCACTGCAGGTGATCGTGCTGTTGTCTGCACCGCTCTTGCTGTCAGCACTCCTGGTAGGCCTGTTCATCGGTATGTTACAGGCAGCGACTCAGATCAACGAGATGACCCTGTCTTTCATCCCCAAACTGATCGTGCTGGTGGCCGCACTCTGGATTGCCGGCCCCTGGATGCTGGATCTCATCACCACCTATGCATCCCGGCTCATCTCCGACATTCCGCTCATGATCGGTTGAGGCCCGGGGCGTGTTCGACCTCACCGATCTGTCTGCACTGGTAACCGCTTACCTTCTACCTTTCTTCCGCATCGCCGCCATGCTGATGGTCGCACCGCTGTTCGGCGCTCGTCTGATACCGGCAAGAGTGCGGGTGGTTCTGGCGCTGGTCCTGGCGGCGGTGATCGCACCGCTGATACCTGCTGCTCCGCCTTTCGATACCTTCAGCGCCAGTGCGGTGCTGGCCGTCGCTCAGGAAGTCATCGTCGGCGGCACCATGGGCTTCATGGTGCAGATGGTTTTCGACGCGATCATTATCGGCAGCCAGACCATCGCCATGGGCATGGGCCTAGGCTTCGCCATGCTGGTGGATCCGCAGCGCGGCGTGAACGTGCCCATCCTGTCTCAGTTCTTCGTCCTGATGACAACAATGATGTTCCTGGCCCTCGGCGGTCACCTGATCCTCATTCAGGTGCTGGTTCAGAGCTTCAACGCGTTGCCGCCGGGTGCCGCGAGCTTCGGGACGGATGGCTTGTGGACCGTGGTCTCCTGGGGATCACAGATGTTTGCCGGTGCGGTGCTGGTAGCGCTTCCCGCCGTGGTGGCGCTGCTGGTCGTGAATCTGGCTTATGGCGTCATCAGCCGGGCCGCCCCCACGCTGAATCTCTTTGCCGTCGGTTTTCCAGCCACCGTACTGCTCGGCTTCCTGATACTCCAGTTCAGCTTTCAGACCACGCTGGTGAGCCTGACCACCCTGCTGGACGGCACTTTCGCCGAGATCGGCAATCTGTTCGGGTTCACGCCGTGAGTTGCCTGTTCGCCGTGCGGCTGGAGCCCGGCAGTGGCTGAAGAGCAGTTTCAGGAACGCACTGAACCGGCCACTCCTAAACGCCTGAAGGAAGCCAGGGACAAAGGGCAGATCGCCCGGTCCCGTGAGTTGAACGCCATGGCCGTTACCCTGTCAGGGGCCGTCGCCATTTTCGCCCTCGGCAAAGGCATTGTCGGCGGCATCACGGACATCATGACGGCTAACCTTTCGCTACCGCGACTGGCCGTGCTGGCTCCGGAGCAGATGCTCGCCCATCTGAAAGCGGCCACGGCCTCCGTCACCTTCACGCTGCTGCCCTGGCTGACGTTGCTAACCGTGGTCGCGCTGATCGCGCCGCTGTCACTGGGCGGCTGGTCTTTCAGCCTGGAAGCCATGAAGTTCAAGGGGGATCGGATCAATCCGGTGGCTGGTCTCAAACGGCTGTTCGCCATGCGTGGTCTTGTGGAGCTTCTCAAAGCACTGGCCAAGTTCGCATTGGTCGGCACCATCGCCGTGTGGGTGCTCAACTGGCTGGCAGAGGAATTCATTGGACTCGGCCGCCAGACGCTTATGAGCGCACTCAGCCATTCCGCCTGGCTGATGGCCACTGCCTTCGTCCTGTTCAGCGCCGGTCTGATATTGATCGCAGCCGTGGATGTGCCTTTCCAGATCTGGGATCACGGCAAGAAGCTGCGCATGACCCGTCAGGAGGTGAAGGACGAGCTGAAAGAAACCGAAGGCCGGCCGGAAGTTCGCGGCAAGATCCGCGCCCTGCAGCAGGAGACCGCCAACCGCAGGATGCTCGAGGACATACCCATCGCATCCGTGGTGGTCACCAACCCGACTCACTACGCCGTGGCTCTGCGCTACGACGCCGAGGAGATGAGTGCGCCCGTGGTGGTGGCCAAGGGTGCCGACCTGATGGCCCTGAAAATCCGTGAAGTCGCCAACGAGCATGGCGTGCCGATCTTTGAGGCACCACCACTGGCTCGAGCACTATACGCCAGCGCAGAGATTGGTGATGAGATAGCAGAGCGCCTGTACGTGGCGGTCGCCCAGGTGCTCACCTACATTTACCAGCTCGATGCTTACGTCGCGGGTCGCAGCAACGAACCGGAACGGCCGGTCATCGAGATTGATCAGCCAGACGAGGACTGAACCGGTGGATTTTCAGAAACTGAGTCAGCGCATCATGCCTTACCTCAATCACGGGTTGGGCGCACCGATCTTCCTCATGCTGATCCTCGGGATGCTCGTCATCCCACTACCGCCATTTCTGCTGGATCTGCTGTTCAGCTTCAACATCACCCTGTCGCTGATCATCATTCTGGCGGTCATCTATGTGCAGCGGCCGCTGGATCTCGGTGTCTTCCCTACCGTGCTGCTGCTTGTCACCCTGCTGCGCCTGTCGCTGAACGTAGCTTCCACCCGAATCGTGCTCCTGAACGGTCACGAAGGGACCGATGCGGCCGGCCGGGTGATCGAAGCCTTCGGCGAGTTCGTCATCGGTGGCAACTACACCATTGGCCTGGTGGTGTTCGCCATCCTGGTGATCATCAACTTCGTGGTGGTCACCAAGGGCGCAGGCAGGGTTTCTGAAGTCACCGCCAGGTTCACGCTGGACGCCATGCCAGGTCGGCAGATGGCCATCGACGCGGACCTGAACGCCGGCATCATCGATCAGGACGAGGCTTCGCGGCGGCGCAGCGAGATCCGCGAGGAAGGTGACTTCTTCGGCTCCATGGATGGTGCCAGCAAGTTTGTACGCGGTGACGCCGTTGCCGGTGTGCTCATCCTCTTCATCAACATCATTGGCGGGCTGGCCATCGGCACGATGCAGCACGACATGTCCTTCGCGGATGCCATGCACAATTACACCCTGCTGACCATCGGCGATGGCCTGGTCGCGCAGATTCCGTCCCTGCTGCTTTCCACCGGCACAGCCATCGTGGTCACGAGAATGTCCGCTCCTCAGGACATGGGCGAGCAGGTGCTCTCGCAGCTGTTCCGTCAGCCGAAGGTGCTCACCATCGCCGGTGCCGTGCTGTTTCTGCTCGGCATCATTCCCGGCATGCCGAACATGGTCTTCCTGCTGATCAGCGCCGGCTGCTTCTACGGGGCTTACTACGCCTCGAAGATTCCCGAAGCCCCCGCGCTCGAGGAGGTGCCGGCGCCCACCGAGCCGGACGGTGTCCGTGAAGATCTCACCTGGGAGGATGTGGGTCCGGTCGACGCTCTGGGTCTGGAGGTGGGATACCTGCTGATCCCCCTGGTTGACCCGGAGCAAGGTGGAGAGCTGATGTCGCGCATCCGCGGGGTACGCAAGAACCTGACCAGCGAGCTCGGCTTCCTGATCCAACCCATTCACATCCGCGACGACCTCAACCTGGCGCCGGGCGGTTATCGAATATCCGTGCATGGCGTGCCGGTGGCCGAAGGGGAGATCTACCCCGGTAAGGAGCTCGCCATCAATCCGGGTGAGGTTTCGGGTAAGCCGGTTGGCATCGAGACCCGCGATCCGGCCTTTGGTCTGGAAGCGGTCTGGATCGAGCCAACCGCCAGCGATCATGCCCGCACGCTGGGTTACACGGTCGTGGACGCGGGTACCGTGGTGGCCACCCATCTGAGCCAGGTGGTAAAGACACACGCTCACCAGTTGCTCGGCCACGAGGAGGCCCAGCGACTCATCGACCGCCTCACGGAAAACGGCAACGGGGCGCTGAAAGACCTGGTGCCGAAGGTAGTGCCTCTGGCCACGCTGGTGCGCGTGCTGCAGGATCTGCTGCTCGAGCAAATCCCCATCAAAAACATCCGAACCATCGTCGAAACTTTGGCGGAGCTGGCGCCCAACATCCAGGATCCCGCCAGATTGCTGGCGGCGGTCCGGGTCGCGCTTGCCTCCTCAATTGTTCATAAAATCAATGGCTTAGCCCCGGAAATCCCTGCCTTCACCCTGGATCCCAAACTGGAACAGATCCTGCACGACAGTATGAAGGCACGAGTAGGTGGGGCTGAAACCGCCTCTCGAGCCCTGGCATTTGACGGTGGAGCAAATCAGCAGAACATGACGAATGAGGCGCAAGACGGCAGCGAACCGCAGGGACTGGGCATCGAGCCCAATCTGGCGGATCAGATTCACAAGGCGCTGCTCGAGCAGACTCAACGCCAGGAAATGGTCGGTAGCCCGGCCGTGCTGTTGGTGCCACCGGCTATCCGCAGCTGGGTCGCCCGCTTTGCCCGCCAGGGCATCCCGAGTCTGAACGTGCTCGCCTACAACGAGATTCCCGACGATCGCAAAGTCCGGTTGATCGGCGCGATCGGTGGCTGAGCAGACCGGGGATGAGCGCAATATGAAGATCAAGAGATTCCACGCCCGGACCATGCGCGATGCGCTCAAGCAGGTGCGGGAGGAGCAGGGTCCGGACTCGGTCATTCTCTCCAAGCAGCGGCTTGGCGACGGTATCGAGGTCATCGCAGCGGTGGACTACGACGAGGCGTTGCTACACCAGTCGAACCAGGTGTTGGCAAACCAGGCGCTCGGCACTCGTGCTGCCGTTGACAGCACCCATTCAGCACCGGTTGCACCTTCTGCCGGTAGACCCACTGGCCTACCGGACGTGGACAGTGCAGAGCCCGCTCCAACGAAGGCCACCAGTGCTCAATCGTCAATCGGCAGCTTCTTCGCGCGTGTCTACTCGGAGGCCGCTCACGCCACCGAAGGTGATGGGGAAGACGACGACGAAGCGACGCTGAACGATCTCGCCGACGAGGAAGGCACCGGTGAGACCGATTTCAGATCCATATTCGATGCCACCAGCAACATCGCCACCTTGCCCGAGCCTGCCCAGGCGGTGGGCACGGTACCCACGCTGGAGGAAATCGCAACCCAATTGCAGCTACTGCAACAGACGGTCGACGGTCAGTACAGGGAACTGCACTGGGACGATCTGCAACGCCGCGAACCGCACCTGGCGGAAGTGATTCAGCGGTTGGAGGGGCTCGGTCTGACTCGGTCTCTGGTGCAGAGTATCGTCAAGGCGCTCCCCGCAGAGCGTCCAGGAGAGGGAGATGCCCAGAACAGCGCCACCAAGAAAGCCTGGCGCAACGCCATCGGCCTGCTGGCGAAGCGGATCCCGGTCGCTACCGAGGACGTCTGTGAGGATGGCGGCGTTTTTGCGCTGGTCGGTCCAACCGGTGCCGGAAAGACCACCAGCATCGCGAAGCTGGCCGCCCGATTCGCGCTCGAGCACGATCCGCACGAGCTCGGCCTGATCACCACCGACAGTTTCCGCATCGGTGCCCAGGAACACCTGCTCAGGTTCGGCAAGATCCTCGGCGTCCCCGTCCAGGTAGCCGGTACTCCCGAGCTCCTCCAGGCCACACTAGACCAGTTGGCCGACCGGAAACTCATTCTGATCGACACGGCGGGTTTCAGCCTGAACGACGAGACGATGCTCAGAAACCTGGAAAGCCTGACCAGGCACTCACCGACGGTGCAGACCTTGCTGGCGTTGCCGGCAAACCTGCAGGCGGCGGCAATTCGCCAAGCGATCCAGACCTTCGACCGGCTCGGCCTGGATGGGACGATCGTCACCAAGGTAGACGAAGCCACCTCGCTGGGTGGGCTGCTCTCCGCCGTCATCGAGTCCAGCCTGTCAGTCTGTTACGTTGCTGACGGCCAACGGGTGCCGGAGGATCTGAAACCTGCCGGCCGTTTCCGGGCCGGTTTCGTCAGTCAGGCGGTCGCTCTGGCGAAGAGATTCAACGAGCACGATTCACAGGCAGCGAGCTCAGTGGGGCCCGGTGCAACCGAGCACGCACCGACACGCAAGCTGCATGCCATCACAACCGACACTCCGGTAGCCAGCTATGGATAACGTTTTACCAATGAGCTCTCACCAGGCGGGTCCGAAGCTCTCAGGCCGTAGAAAGCCGGTGCAGGTGATTGCCGTAACCGCCGGCAAGGGCGGCGTCGGTAAAACGGCCGTCTCCATCAATCTGGCGCTGGCGCTCGGCAAGATGGGACGGAAGACCATGCTTCTGGATGCAGATCTGGGCCTGGCCAGTATTGATACCCAGCTCGGGCTGCAGCCGTCGTCGAACCTGTCACACGTGCTGGCTGGTGAGTGCGCGTTGAAAGACATCGTGCTGCCTGTCTATCCGGGCGTGGAGCTGATCCCTGCTGCATCAGGCGTGACGAGAATGACGGAGCTGAGCGCTCGTGAGCAGGCCGGTGTGATCGGTGCGTTCGACGAGCTCACCAACGATCTGGACGTGCTCATCGTCGACAACGCGCCCGGGATATCTTCGAGCATGCTCCGCTTCACCCGCGCAGCCCATGAGGTGCTGGTGGTCGTGTGCGACGAGCCTGCTTCAATAACCGACGCCTATGCAGTCATCAAGGTGCTGAGTCGTGACCACGGTGTGCAGCAGTTCAACGTGCTGGTCAACAAGACAGACAACGCCACCCAGGGCCGGGAGGTGTTTTCCAAGATCAACCGGGTCGCAGCCCGGTTTCTGAACGTCACTCTGAATCCGATCGGCGAGGTTCCACGGGATCCGTACCTGCAGCGCTCGATTCAAGAGCAGGCTGGCGTTGTGCTGCGCTACCCGGGTTCCGTATCGGCCAGAGCCTTCCACAACCTGGCCAGGAAAGCGGCGGCCTGGCCAACGCCTCGCTCACCTGGCGGGCACGTGGAGTTCTTTGTCGAACGCACGGTTGCGGCGGCAGCAGGTGGCGGCACCCAGACCGACAGCGACTCCTCATCGAGACTCTCCCCATGAGCGCATCTTCCGAATACCTCAAAAACGAACAGATGGATCAGACAGAGCTGGTCAGAAAGCACGCGCCTTTGGTCAAGCGCATCGCCTACCACCTGGTTGGACGTCTGCCATCGAGCGTAGACGTGGACGATCTCATACAGGCCGGGACGATCGGCCTGCTGATGGCCGGCAAGAACTTCTCCGCGGACAAAGGCGCCAACTTCGAGACCTACGCAGGCATCCGAATCCGCGGTGCCATGATCGATGAGCTTCGGAAATCGGACTGGACGCCCAGATCCGTGCACCGGAAGATCCGAGAGGTCACTGAAGCCATTTCCCGGATCGAAAACCAGACCGGGGCTCGAGCTCGCGATACAGACGTCGCGGAAGCGCTCGGCATCAGCACCAAGGAGTATCACGAGATCCTCCGTGATGCGACTGCCGCCCGCCTGTTCAGCCTCGATCAGCCTGCTGACGACAGTGGAGAACCGCTGCAGGTGGAAGGCGAAGACGATCAGGAACCGTCAGAGGTGCTGGAGGAGACCTCGCGACGGGAAAGACTAGTGGCCCTGATCGAAGACCTGCCTGAACGAGAGCGACTGATCATGTCGCTTTACTATGATGAAGAGCTCAATCTGCGGGAGATCGGCGAAGTGCTGAACATCTCGGAATCCCGGGTCTGCCAGATACATGGCCAGGCCCTGCTGCGCCTGAAGGCGCGCATCGAAGAGTGAGACCCGCACGATGAGCGAGGTATCCCTGCTTACGAGCCACGGCGAGGTGCTGGTAGGCATGCTGCTGATCGCTGCGCTCATCGGCCTCATCTTTCAGGTGCGAAGTCAGAGCAGTCGTCTGGCGGCACAGGCTCAACGCATGGAGGATCTGCAGGGTGCGGTCGCCGCCTACGGGCAGTCGCTGATCGCCAGCACAAGCCGGATCGAACGGATGGAAGCCCGACTCAGCGACTTCACCAACAGAAACCTGGAAATCCAGTCCCAGTTTGCCTTCAGCCGCTCCTTCGAGGAGGCATCGCGCCTGGTCAAGGACGGCGGCACCGTGGAATCGCTGGTCAACGATTGCGGTCTGTCAGATGCAGAGGCAGCGCTGATGGTCCGTCTGCATCAGAGGGAAGAGGCAAAGCCCAGGCAACAATGGCGCCAGCCAACGACGGCTTCCGCATCCGCCGATGAAGAGTCGCCTCTGACCAGCGAGGAAATCCGCCTTAAGGAGTCGCTGGCCGCGGCTCAGTCGAGATAAACGGTTTCCTGATAGTCCTCGCCGCGGACGATTGAGATATCCACACGACGATTTCTGGCTCTATCGGACCAGTTGTCGTTGGATGCAATCGGCCGCGTATCAGCGTATCCGGCGATTACGAACCTCGCCGGATCCAGGCCGTCATGCTCCATCAGCGCGTGCAGCACCGAAACCGAGCGCGCAGATGACAACTCCCAGTTCGATCTGAAGCGCAGCGTCGAGATCGGCAGGTTGTCCGTGTGGCCGGCAATCCGGATCACTCCCTCCGTCTGCCGCAATACATCATGAATCTTCGCAAGCACCGGCCGGAAATTGTCCTCCACATCGGCAGAGCCAAGCGCGAAGGACCCCTTCTCACGGATGTGGATGATGGTGCGGGCGCCGAGAGTGCGCACTTCGATCATGCCCTCCTCGATCTCCTCGTGAAGCGCATCCCGGGCATTTCTCGAGTCTTCTTCCGCCTTCTCGACGAGCTCCTGGAACTCTTTCAGTTCCACCACATCATCCGGATCAACGAAGTCCAGCGTGTTCTTGTTGGAGTCGATGGTGAACTGCCGAACCTGATTGAGCGCCGTGGGTTGCGGTCGTCCGGGACTGAATTCCCTGGCGATGATGCTGGTGCCCTTGGGGATGTGCTTGCTCTTTATGTCGGCCTGAACGCCGAACGCCTCACGCATGGAACCGGCCAGCTGCTTGAACTTGGCCACATCCATCTCCGAGAAGGACAGCAGCAGGACGAAAAAACAGAGCAACAACGTTGAAAGGTCGGCAAAGGTGACCATCCACTTCGGCGCACCGCCACCACCGCTCGACGGGGATTCGTACTCCTCTTCCAACTTCCCTGTGCTCCTGTCTGCGCCTGGATCTTCAGGCGGCTACTTTCTTCTCTTCCGTCTCCCGCTTGGACTCGGGAAGGTAGTTCTTCAATAGGCTCTCCAGTACCCGGGGATTCTGGCTGTCCTGGATGCCCGCGATGGCGTCGGCGATCAGTGAGCGCACACGCTTTTCCTCACGGCTTCGAAGCTCCAGCTTGTCGGCAATGGGAATGGCGACCATGTTGGCGAGTACGGCGCCATAAAGGGTGGTGAGCAGAGCCACGGCCATGGCCGGAGCGATCTGCTTGGGGTCATCCATGGTGGACAGCATCTGCACCAGACCGATCAGCGTTCCGATCATGCCCATGGCCGGCGCCACCTCACCAATCTGGGTGAAGATCGCCGAACCTTCCTGGTGACGCTGCACGGTCAGGCCGATGTCCTTGGCGAGGATGGAACGAACCACTTCAGGTTCATGACCGTCGATCACAAGGCCAAGGCCCTTCTGCATGAACTCATTCGGAATCTCCGCCTCTTCGAGCGACAGAATGCCACCTTTTCGGGCTGCTTGAGCAAGCTCCACGGATTTCTCGATCAGCTCTTCAGGCGTGTCCTGCTTGAAGGAAAAGGCACGGACCGCCACCTTGGCAGCACTCAGAAACTGGCCGAGGCTGAACTTCATCATGGTGACCATGATCGTGCCGCCCAAGACGATGATCATCGAGGGTGTGTTCACGAACACGGTCGGCTGACCGCCGACCACCACGGTGGCGACGACCACAAGCATGGCGCCTATCAACCCGATAAGAGTGGCTAGATCCACAACCGGACTCCTTTTCTCAGTTGCGAAGAGCGAACGTGCTCTAACATGAGTGTCAACTAGTTAACCGACCAATTTTGGCCGTCAGCCCTATCGTCGACCGTCCGCAGGATTCCTTGAGCAGGTAAATCCGGAAATGTGAACGCGCCCGCAGAATGAGCATGGCAGGCTGAAAAGGGTTTGGTTGGGCTTCCCAGCCGGTGACATACTTTGTTACGAATCAAGAACTTAGCGCCATTCGACATGGGTCGTCAGAACAGCGGGGGTAGCAACGAAAAAGTCGCGGGCCTCAGCCACGAGTCAGAAAACGGCACCTTGACGGTGTTCGTGCGCGGCTCCGTCTCGCTGGCGACCGCGACCGCTTATGCCACCCGACACCAACAGACCTGGTCTGCCCATGACCGAATTCTCTGGGATCTTCGCGATTTCGATCCCTCGGGCGTGACCAGCAGCGATATTCTGAACATCCAGCATGCCTTCGCTGAGATCATGGACCTGAGAACCGGTGGCCGTTCAGCTCTACTGGTCGGCAAGGAACTGGATCAGGTTGCCCGGGTCGCCTTGGCCCTTTACGAAAGCAAGGGCGAAAAGCAGGCCGGTCCAATCACCGTGCGCTCGTTTCAGAACGCAGCGCAGGCGGTTGAGTGGCTCGAAGGGGAGCAGTGAAACAACCGGCTCATCGCACCTGACAAGTAGCCAGGTCAGCCCGGCTTTGGGGTCTTGTGGTACCGGGCAGCCACCTCATCCTGGACGCGGTCTTCCCGCCTGGAGAGCTCCCGGGCTTCCTCGGCTTCGAATCGGTGCACCGCTGAACCGAGTGCGGACGAGCGGACATGCTGAGCGATCCACTTAGCCCGGCAGGACTCGTAGCTACTGCGCGCTTTCTCAACGGTCTCTGCCTGAAGGTTCAGGGCATGTCGAAGTTTTTCCAGAAACAGATGGGTTTCCGTGAGCTGCATGGCACTCACCCCTGCGGTCTTGTTTTTCTCCGCCTGTTCGGTCGCGTAGGCCTCGAGGTAATCGGTCAGCTCCTGAAGCTTCCGCTCTGCCTCGCGTACTACTTGCGCCTGGCGCTCCATTTGTGCCGCCAGGTCCTGAGATTCCCGCACCGAGATTGCCTCGATGGAACGCATCCGTTCCGAGCGTCGCTCACTCCGCGTCACTGACCTCTCCCGTGTCGTTCAGTTCCGGACCCGCCTCCGTACCGGCAGCTGGCCTGAATATCTGCTCGAGCTCAGCAAGCGAGGCGTCCATACGAGCCGGCTCGTCCAGTGCCTGCATGAGAAAACCCCGCAGCTTGGGCCAGAGCTCGATGGCCAGATCGATTTCCGGATCCGAACCCGGGTTGTAGGCACCGACGTTGATCAAATCCTGGTTCTCCGTATAGGTGGCATAGATCTGCCGGTACGCCTGAGCGAGTTGCTGCTGGCGGGAGTCGGTGACCTGGTTCATCACCCGGCTGGCGGACGCTTCCACATCCACTGCCGGGAACACGCCAGCACCGGCAAGCTTGCGCGACAGCACGATGTGCCCATCCAGGATGGAGCGGGCGGCATCTGCCACCGGGTCGTTCTGATCGTCTCCTTCCGTGAGCACGGTGTAGATCGCCGTGATGGAGCCCTGGTCCGCGGTGCCATTTCCCGCCCGCTCGCAAAGTTCAGGCAAGGTTGCAAAGACCGACGGTGGGTAGCCCCTGGTCACCGGCGGCTCGCCAATGGCCAGCGCGATCTCGCGCTGGGCCTGGGCAATTCGGGTCAGGGAGTCCATCAGCAGGAGCACGTGATAGCCCCTGTCACGAAAATACTCGGCCACGCTGGTGGCGATCAGCGCGCCATGAATCCGCATGAGGGGTGGGTGATCGGACGGTGTGGCAACCACCACGGAGCGGGCCATGCCTTCGGGTCCGAGCGCGCTGTCCACGAACTCCTGAACTTCCCGGCCCCGTTCACCGACCAGGCCGACGACCACGATGTCCGCAGCGGTGTGACGGGTCATCATGCCAAGCAGAACGCTTTTACCCACACCGCTGCCAGCAAAAAGACCAACCCGTTGGCCACGGCCGAGACTCAACAGCGCATTGATTGAGCGCACGCCTACATCCAGCGGTTTCTCTATCGGTTGCCGTTCCAGCGGGTTGATGGGTGAGGCGTGCAGATCCATGCGCTCATCGCAGTCGACGCTGCCGCGGCCATCGATAGGCTGACCCGAACCATCGATGATCCGACCCAGCAGACCTTCCCCAACCCGTACCGATGCTGGCCGAAGGGTCGGCACGACCCGGGCATTGCTCACCATGCCGCGAATGCGCCCGGTGGGCATCAGGAAGATCCGGTCATCGGCAAATCCGACCACTTCCGCATCCACCCGACCACCATCCGGCCGAATGACTTCACAGTAGGAGCCGATGGGTGCTTCGCAGCCCACCGCCTCGAGTGTGAGCCCGACCATCCGCCGCAGTGCGCCTTCCACGACCAGCCGGCCGGCTTCTTCCACCTCGGCCTCATCGCGAGCCAGGCGCTCCACCCACTGCTGGCTCCGATGGAGTTCAGGTGCCTGTGCCGCGTTGCCGCTCAACGTTGATCATCCTCACGCTTCGCGTCGTCTTCGCGCTTCGCGTCATCTTCGCGCTTCGCGTCATCTTCGCGCTGGCCGCCGACCAGCGTGGCGAGAATCGCTTCCAGACGATTCTCGACCCGGGCATCAATCTGCGAGGTCGCTGTGGTGACCCGGAGTCCCCCTCTGCTGAGGACTGGATCCTCAACCAGCGTCCAGGCCAGGTTCGTGCCGGTTTCGCCGAAGGCTGTTCGGACAACTTGAGCGTCTTCGGGATGCAGGTGCACCTCTACCTCACGGGATGCCACCGGCAACAGCTCAATGGTCTCCCGGACGACGCCGACGATCTGGCCAGGATCGGTTTTGAGCTCCCGACGGATGATCTGCCTGGCAACCCGGATGGCCAGTGATACCAGTGCACGCTCGACGTCATCGTCCAGGTCTCTGAACGGTTCGGCCAACGCTTCGATGCACCGGTTCAGGGTTTCTGCCTGCGCGGCCAATGCCGCCCGACCTTCCTGGCGTCCGGCTTCCAGCCCCTGCGCAAACGCTTCATCGAAGGCCGTCTTCTGCAGCGCCTCGAGCTTATCCACGGTCAACGGCGGACCGGAGCCGACAGGGTTGCCAACGTCCGGAGCCACCCAACGCACGGCTTGCGCATCAGACTTACTGATGCTTGCATCAGACATATTCTTCACCCGAATCGCCAAGCTGGATCTTTCCTTCGTCCGACAGGCGCAGGGCCCGCTCGAGAATCTCCTTCTGTGCTTCTTCCACCTCGGACAGGCGCACCGGGCCCCGGGCCTCCATGTCTTCTTTGAGAATGTCCGCCGCCCGGCTCGACATGTTGGAGAGGATCTTCTCCTGGGTCGCGGGATCCGCACCTTTCAAAGCCACGCCCAGCTGGTCGCTGCTGATCTCTCTGAGCAGGGTCTGCATGCCCCGGTCATCCAGCTCGGCCAGTGACTCGAAGACAAACATCAGCTCCTGAATCTGCATGCCGAGCTCATCGTCCACATCCCGGATCCGGGCAATGGCGTCCCCTTCGTATTCCGGACCGAGCTTGTTCAGGATATCGGCGGCCGCACGCATGCCACCAAGGCTCTTGGACTGATCGCCGCGATTCTGGGCGATCCGTTTCTCCATGATTTCGTCCAGCTCCATCAGTGCCGAGTGACGGATACCTTCCAGGTTGGCAATCCGAATCAGTATGTCGCCGTGTCGATCCGCAGGCAGCCCACGAAGCACCTGCGCAGCCCGTTCGTGACTCAGATGGGAAAGCACCACGGCAACAACCTGTGGGTGTTCTTCGCGCAGGAGATCGGCCACCACGGCCGGTTCAGTCCACTTCAGCGTTTCCAGGCCCTTGGTGTCCCGCCCCTGCAGGATGCGCTCGATGAACTCGTTGGCCGCATCCGCACCCAGGGCATTGGCGAGAACCGTTCGCACGAATTGCTGGCTGCCGATACCGAGGGACGTATGCTCCTGGATATCGACGGCGAAGCTCTCGATGACCGCATCGACCTGCTCCCGGGAAACGTTGCCGATCTCGGCCATGGCCTGACCCACGTGCTGCACTTCCTGGGGGTTGATGTGCCGAAGCACCTCCGAGGCAGCTTCCTCACCGAGTGTCATCAGCAGTATGGCGGCCCGACTCTTGCCGGAAAGACTCTCGG
Source organism: Candidatus Azotimanducaceae bacterium (assembly GCA_965215995.1). Taxonomy (GTDB): domain Bacteria; phylum Pseudomonadota; class Gammaproteobacteria; order Pseudomonadales; family Azotimanducaceae; genus SZUA-309. Next base: position 612,012 of record OZ244128.1, read on the forward strand.
CCGCGCTACTCATCAGCGGCGACCCAATCCTTCACCACCTGGGCAATTCGCTTCGGGTCAGTGGTCGCCATGTTCTGCGCAATCTGCATGGGATCTTCTCGCGGCATGAGCTGCATCTGCGGGTAACCGGCGTGATCCAGCGGCAGCGCAGACGTAGGCGTTGGTGGCGGCTGCAACAGGTGCTGCACCAGAGGCTTCAACACGAAGATCACCAGTGACAACACGATCACCGCGGCCAGCAGCAGCTTGCCGACGTCCATCACCAGCGGGTTTTCCCACAATGGTGGCGGTTCAGCTTCCACCGGCGTCGGGGCAGCCTGGAAAGGCATGTTGATCAGATTCAGCGTATCGCCCCGGCTCTCATCGTAGCCAACCGCCTCGCGGATCAGGCCGCCTATTTCCGTCAGTTGCTCTTCGGTCAGCGGCACAGGTTCCGCATTCCGGCCACCACCGGGTGCTGGCAGGTAATCGAGAACAACGGCTACAGACAGACGCTCCACCTGACCGCGCGGTGCCCGTTTGCGGCTGATGGTCCGGTCTACCTCGTAGTTCAGAATGGCGTCCTGGGCACTGCTTCGAGGCAGCGGTTCAGTGGCAACGGTACCATTCGCCTGGACCGTGCCGCCCGCCGCGGGCACCTGCTGCGGCGGATTGCCCAGAGCATTTACCGGCGGCTGATTGGAAAGCGCACCAGGAATGCCGAGCGCGCCGAGCGTACCGCCGACGGATTCCTGCTGGCTGGTCTGCTCACTGCGAACGACCTGGCTGGCCGGATCGAATCGTTCGGTGGTCTCTTCGAGCTCCGTGAAGTCGAGGTTCGCAACCACCCGCGTTCTGGATCGCCCCGGCCCCATGATCGGTACCAGCAGAGTGTCGATGTTCTCAGCCAGCGCGTTCTCCAGCCGGCGGCGATACTCGAACTGACTGGTCGCAGCACCCAGCAGGTCGTCGGCGGCCTGATTGGAGAGCAGATTGCTGTTCTCATCCAGCAGCGTCACATTGCTCGGCTCCAGATCCGGCACGCTGGAAGCCACCAGGTGGGTGATGGCTTTCGCCTGACCCGGCTCCAGAATCCGCCCGGGAAACAGATGCACGACCACGGAGGCGGTCGGCGCCTTCCGGTCACGCAGAAAAGCCGAGCGTTTTGGCAGGCCGAGGGAAACCTGAGCGGCTTTCACCGTGTTCAGACTGCCGATGATCCGCTCGAGCTTGGCTTCCAAAGCGTGGGTGTAGAACTTGGTTTCCATGAACTGGCTGGTGGAGTATCCCTGCCCGTCGTAGAGATTTTCGAGGGTCACTCCCTTGCTTTGCGGCAGGCCCTGGCCGGCCAGCAGCATCTGTGCCTGACTGAGACTGGCGCCTTCCACCAGCAAGGCGCCGGAGCTGCCATCGATTTCGTAAGCAATGCCTGCGGATTCCAATACCCCGCTGATGGCACCCATCTCGCTCGGGTCGATGCTTGGAAACAGCACTCGGTAGCTGGGGCTTTGTGACCAGAGCGCCACAGCGACACCGATCGCCACCGCGGCTGCCAACCCGACCAGAAGGAGGCCCTGGCGAAAACCTGGGATGCCCCCGGCAACCGGCCGCGAGGTCGTGGGCAACGGTTGCTCCTCTACTTCTGCCATTGCTTACTCAGGCCCATCATACCGGCATGTTCATGACTTCCTGGTACGCGCTGACCAGCTTGTTGCGGACTTCTGTCATGGCGTTGAACGAGAGGCTGGCTTTCTGCAGCGAGATCATCACCTGAGCCAGATCCACGTTCTCATCGCCCGCCTCAAAAGCACTTGCCAGTTCCTTTGCCCTGCTCTGCGCCTGGTTTACTGCGTCCACGGAATCGCCCAGCAGATCCTTGAAACGGGCTTGCGGCACTGCTTCAACGTTTGCGCCTGCCCGATCGTCGAGGGACTGCGCCTGCGCTGCCAGGGCCCGCATTTCTGCCAGCAGACTCGATACATCGATACTGTTCATGCTCAGCTCCTAAGCCCGGTTATTCTCATGCGGTCCGCATTACCTCACCGGGAATCTCTGCCCCTTCTTCCCGCAGCCGGGCCAGCTTGTGCCTGAGCGTTCGCGGGCTGATGCCGAGCCGGGCCGCGGCCGCTTCCCGGCTGCCATTCCCCGAACGTAGCGCCTGAAAAATCACTTCCTGCTCTCTGGCGCGAAGATCTTCCTCCAGACTGACCACCTCGGATGCTTCGCCAGCAACGGCCACGCTCGAGCCCTCCGCCGGGGGCAACTCGACCGACGCAACCCGCACCGGCTCTGCCTCGAAGAGCAGGTGCTGCTCCTCAATCGTGGTTCCATCGACGAGCACGGCCGCGCGTTGCACGAGGTTCGTCAGCTCCCGGACGTTGCCAGGCCAGTCATAGGCTGTCAGGCGCGCCACCACCGCATTCGAGAACGTCAGTGAGCCAACACCCGGAGTTCCACACAGCACGTTCTCCGCCAGCGGCATGATGTCGCCCTTGCGGTCACGCAGCGGCGGCAAGTTCAGCGGCAACACGTTCAGCCGGTAGTAAAGGTCCTCACGGAATCTGCCTTCGGCCACTTCGGCTTTGAGATCCCTGTTGGTGGTCGCCACGACGCGGACGTCCAGGTCCATGACCTTCCTGCCACCAAGGCGTTCCACCTCTCGCTCCTGAAGCACCCTCAGAAGCTTTGCCTGCAGCGGCTGACCCATCTCCGAAATCTCATCGAGCAGCAGCGTGCCACCCTGGGCCTGTTCGAATTTGCCCGGGTGCGCAGACTGAGCACCGGTGAATGCGCCCTTTTCGTAACCGAACAGCATGGCCTCCAGCATGTTCTCGGGAATGGCGGCGCAGTTGATCGCAACAAACGGTGCCTCAGCACGCCGCGAGTGCCGATGTATGAACCGGGCAAATACCTCCTTGCCGGTTCCGGACTCGCCGGAAATCATCACGGTCAGGTCGTTGTCTGCCAGACGCCGCGCTAGCGCCGTGAGTTCCAGTGTCTTCGCATCGCAGGCAATCAGTTCCTCCGAACCACCCTGCACGGCCGGCAGGTAGCGCTGAACCATCTCGATGAGCGCACTTGCCTCGAAAGGTTTGGCCAGATAGTCCATGGCGCCACGCTGCATCGCCGACACTGCCTGCTCGATGGAACCGTACGCCGTCATCAGCACCACCGGCACCTCCGGATGCTGTTCGCGCAGCGAGGCGAGCAACTCCAGGCCGTCGACGGGACTCATCTGCACGTCAGAGACCACGAGCGAAGGGGTTTCCTGCTCGACCATCAGCAGGGCTTCTGCACCGTCGCCTGCAACCCGAACCCTGAGTCCGGCGTCCTGAAGGGTTTCTTGCAGCGCCTCTCTGAGTGCAGCGTCATCTTCCACTACCAGAACCTGCGCATCGCTCATCAGCGCACTCCCCCGGCCACCTGACTTTCCTCGACGGTGAGCCCCGCGTCCAGCGGCAGGCGCACACGGAACGTCGCTCCGCCATTCGCATTGCCTTCCAGGTGCACAGAGCCGCCGAAGGTCTCCGCAACCGTTCGCACCACAGCCAGACCGAGACCTGTGCCACCTGCTCTGGTCGTAAAGAACGGCTCGAAGACGCGCGCGGCAATCTCCTCCGGGACACCCGGCCCGTCGTCAGCGACACCGAGCTCGAGAAATCCTTCGCTGGAGCTCCGCGCAGACAACGCAACGTGGTTCGCCCCGCTCTGAACGGCATTGCTGACCAGATTAACAAGCGCTCCAACAAGCAGATCCCGATTCACGAACACGCACTGATCATCGTCTGCCGAATCCGATGTAGCGCTGAGCGCATGCAGCATCCGTGGATCTACGGTAGCCACTACCTGCTCGAAGAGCTCAGCGGCTGAGACACGAACCAGCTCACCCACATCTCCGCGAGCGAACATCAGCATGTCGTTGACCATCACCTCCAGCTCGCGAAGCCGGTCGAGGATTCTGCTTGCTCCGTGCTGCGCCTTGGGGTCTTGCAGGCGAGCGAGCGAGGAAGCGTGCAACATCGCGGTGGTGACCGGCGTCCGCACCTGGTGCGCAAGCCTGGCCGCCATCTCGCCCATTTCGGACAATCGTTCTTTTCGGACCACCCGCTCCTGCAGATCGTGCAGCTGAGTCACCTCCGTGAGCACTACCACACAGGCTCCACCACCCAGTTCACGTCGTGTCAGCGTGATCCGGCGCCGACGCTCAAGCACCATGTCTCCGGCGCTTCCTGAACCGACCAGGTTGTCTCTGATAACCGTTTCCCAGTGCGTTCCGTTGTCCAGCCCGTCGAGCATGTCACGGGCTGCCGGATTCGCTTCTTCCACCGTTCCAGCTGCACCGACCAGCACCACGCCAACCGGCAGCTCCTCCATCAGTCCCGCCATGCGGGCGGCGATCCGCTCCTTCTCGGCCCGTTGAATCTCCCGCTCGCGCCTGGCGACCCTGAGCTCTTCATCCAGCGAAGCAACCTGGTCCTCCAGATCTCCATAGGCTTCTTCCAAACGAACGGACAGGCTGTTGAATACCCTGAAGGCTGCCTCCAGGTCTTCTCTTGAACGCGCCCCACCATCCGCTGGCGCCAGACTCGGCATGAGGTTCGACATCTGTGACTCCTGACCTGGCACCCGACGGGGTCCTTTCAGAGGTAGAAGGCAAAAAACATGCCGCAATTGTTTTTACTTATTTTTCAGCAGGTTAGGTCAGAGGCTGGAGAAACCGTGCGCTGATCTGGCGGTGGATCGTCAACAATCCGACGGGCAGAGGACTATCTGACGAGGGCGGCGCCGGTAGGCCGACGCCTCGTGCCTCAGGGCAGGATCAGGCGACCTTGCTGGCGTCCGTGTCCAGATCGTACTTACGGATCTTCTCCACCAGAGTGGTCCGGCCGACGTTGAGCATACGGGCTGCTTCCGCCACTACCCCCTTCGATCGTTGCAACGCATGCTCAATGAGTTCCCGCTCGATCTGCTGGAGGTGCTCTTTGAGGTCAACCGAAAGATCTTCCGATTCTTCCAACGCCGCATCGTTCAGACGCGATTCGTCCATGGCACTAGCGGCTGCCGCTGCCACCTCCATACGCGGATCGTCCGCCACGTCGGTGCGGTAGTCGGCAGGCAGATCCGCCGGCTCGATGGTTCTGCCGGAATGCATGATGGCCATTCGTTCCACCAGGTTCGCCAGCTCCCGAACATTGCCTGGCCATTTGTGGTTGGCGAGCTGCTGCACGGCGGCTGCAGAGAATCCGACCGACGCACCCGAGTTCTTGGTCACCTCCGCGATCAGCTCATCCACCAGCATGGGCAGGTCACCGATTCGCTCACGCAGGGCCGGAACGTCGAGAGGAAACACGTTCAGGCGGTAGTAAAGGTCCTCTCGGAAGCGACCTTCAGCAACCGCCTGCTTCAGATCGCGATGTGTTGCGGCGACGATTCGGACATCACAGGGAATGCTCCTGGAGCCACCCACCCGTTCGAAAGTCCGCTCCTGGAGGACACGCAGCAGCTTGACCTGCATCTCAAGGCTCATGTCGCCTATCTCATCGAGAAACAGGGTGCCGCCTTCAGCAAGCTCGAAACGGCCTTTGCGGGTAGAGAGCGCACCGGTGAAGGCACCTTTCTCATGACCAAACAGCTCACTTTCCATTAGCTCGGACGGGATAGCGCCGCAGTTGACCGGAACGAACACACCATTGGAGCGTTCCGAGTTCGCATGAACACTTCTAGCCACCCGCTCTTTGCCCGTACCCGACTCACCCAGAATCAGCACAGAGGTGTTGAAAGGTGCCACCTGTCGGATCAGCTCGATCAACGTGCGGATGCCAGGCGAGTTTCCAGTGGGTAGGAATTCAGCGTTCTCTGTCGGGACGAGCGCCGTCAGCGGTGGGCCCTCCTGACCATCCCAATGCATGAGTGCGACCTCAGGTGCGTGCGCTGCCAGCGCATCGAGCCAGTCACTGACCAGGGGTGTTTCCCGTAGCCCAACCACGATCACACCGGTCAAGCCTCCAGCCGGGGCACAACTGAGCGTATCAGCGCCGAGCCGACGGGCAGGGTCGTGGAGTTGCGGCGTGTAGCCGAAGAAGGTCAGAAAGATCGCTATTTTCTGGGCCCGGGAACCGTCTTCGTCCAAGACCAGCACTTTACCGTGCGGGACCTTTCTGCGTGGGACTTCTTCCTGGGAGACTTTTTCCGGTGCGACTTTTTCCGGCGGGACTTCTGTGCGGGTAATCTTGCGGTTCGGGGCTCTCTCGCAGCTGGCTTCGCTAGCAGCCGATCTTTCAGCCGTTCTTTCAGCCGGTCTTTCAGCCGGTCTTTCGCCAGGGGCATTCCCATTTGGGATCAAATCGGGCACTCCAGTTCAGTGACAACTCTGGTGCCTCCCTTTATTTAACCGGCTGCCCCTCTACCGAGAAGCGCCGACTGATCCCTGTGTCTTTCCCGTCGCTCGTTCGTCTATTGAACTCGCATTAACGTGTACTTTGCAATAACTTGCATTGCTTGTTGTTTTCTCTGCGAGAGGTTGTGCGCTACGAGTCACCGGCCTGAACCCCGGCCTGATGCTCTGCTCCGATCTCTGTTTCGATCTCTGTTTCGATCTCTGTTTCGATCTGCGCGTCACTCTCCAACCAACCCTAAGTGGGTCAGCCAAGCTTTGGCAACTTTAGTTTCGATCATGCAACGGTATGGTCTCGATTAGAGACGGGTTGCGCGCATTCTGACCGCAAAGTGATAGCAAACTGATATCAGAACTGCAGGAGCGAAGGGGAAGCCCCTAAGAATCCCTGATAGTTTCACGGCTAGTGCATTTGCACACTGCCCGCAGAAATAGCGATTTGCTACCATGCAGACGAATCCCCAGAAACTGAGCCACACGTGACACGAGAATTAGTCGATGCCCTTGGAGACCTCCTGACCGACTATCTCGGCATCGTGATCGACATCGAGTCCACAGCGCAGATCGGTTACAAGGGGATCTACTCGGTGAAAGAGCTCCGGGTGATGCACACCGTGTTCCGCTATTGGCGTCAGAGCCAGCCCTGCACCGTTACTCAGATCGCCAACGAAACAGGCATCAGCAAGACCACGGTTTCCCGTGCGGTCACCACGCTGATGACCAATGGCCTGCTCAAGGAGCAACCGGATCCGGAAGACGGCCGCAGGAGACATCTGTTACCGACCGATGAAGGTAATCGCAACCTGGACAACGTCAATGCCTGGCTTGCGCTCTGGGCCGATAGGCTGCGCGAGATCATGACAAGAGAGGAAGCTTCCATCATCGCACCGGAACCCCGGCCCGGTACAGCGAGCACAGCAACCGAAAGCCCAGAATCGGATCAGATATCCCGGGACGCCGCCTCGCGATAGGCACCCACCGCACGTCTTTTTGCGCGACGACCGGCAAGCTCTTCGGCAAGCAGCGCGCGGGCCGTACGTGCCGATTCCCCCAACAGCCGGTCCGATTCGAGTATCTGTTCCATCAGAACCACTTCCTCCGCCGGATCAGCGGCCTGAAACAACGCTTCAAGCAGGTCACGACGGAGGTTGCCGAGCTCGAGCACTCGGTCCCAATCACCGAGCTCGCTGAACCCCGCCATCTGGGCTGTCACGGACTCGATCTTCTGGCGGAGCGCCGGAGCGTTGCACGACTCTGCCGCAGGTACCGCTTTGCCACCGATAGACATGATCAGATAGCGCCCTGCGTACCGGGTTGGCTCGCAAGCACGTCCCACGCGGACTTTATCTCCCGAAGCAGATCACCGACCTCATCGAGGATACTCGGATCTTCAGACGTGTTAGCCGTGAGAAGACGCCCGCTGATGTAGCTGTACAGGTCGCCCAGGTTGGCGCTTATCTCACCGGCTTCCGGATTGAGACTTGCTTTCAACCCTTCGACGATTGAGATTGCCTTGCCAATCTGCTCGCCTTTCTGAGCCGCTTCGCCGCGCTGGATGTGACCCTTCGCAGTAGCGATTCGGTTGAGCGCCCCATCCAGCAGCATCTGCACGAGTTGTTCCCTTGTCGCGCCGCCGATGGCACCACCGGCTCTCACGTTCTGGTAGGCATTGACCCCTGAATTGCTCATTGTAGACGTCCTGTTCCTGTCGGGTGACCCGCCGGACTAGCCGTTGGTGCTGGGCGAGTTGCCAGGCAAGGCCGCAAGCTGTTGGCCGAGAAACGCGCTGGTCGAGTCCAGCTGACTGATCAGAGAGTCCAGAGCAGAAAACTGAGCGGTCAATCGAGCTTCGACTGCCAACATGCGGGTGTCCAGTGCTTCTCTCTGATCAGTTATGTCCTCTATGAGGGCTTCGAGCCCATCTTCCCGGGTGGAAATCGCCGACTCCGGCTCGAGAAACTCACCGAGCAGGTCATCGAGCAGCGTTGCAAAGCCACCCTCACCCGAGAAGAGTCGACCAACATCGTCGAAGCTTGAGGCGAAGACCTCGCTAAGCGCACTCTCGTCCAACGCCAGAGTGCCATCCAGGCTGGTGGTGATACCGATCTCCGCAAGGGCCTGATACGGGCTGGATGACTCCGATGCAGTGCCGCCGACCAGATTTCTCAGATCGTAGGTCAGGTTTCGAACCGAGCTCTCGCCGAATAGCGGTCCGGCAATGAGCGACTCCGCATCGAAGGTGGTCTGGCTGGCAAGAACGCCGAGCAGCTCGTTGTAACCCTCGACAAAGGCACGGACCTGTTCGCGCGCACCTTCGTTGTCGAATCCAACCACCAGGTCGTACACCGTGCCCGCTTCCGTGCTAACCAGGTTGATGGATACGCCTTCGATGGCATCGCTGACGACATTGGAGGTGGCGTTCACTTCCAGGCCATCGATGTAAAGGCTCGCGTCGGCGGCTGCGGTCACCTCGGTCATATTGGTGGTACCGCCTGCAGTGTCGTAGACCAATGCATCCAACCCGGCATCACCGCTAGCCTGCACTCTGATCGCGCTGGCAGCACCCTCTTCGGCTGACGTGAGCACCAGATGTGAGCCATCAACGCTGTTGACGATGCTCGCGAGCACCGTGGTGTTGAATTCGGAGTCATTTATGGCGCCGGCAATCTCGACCAAGGTGTCATTGGGGCTTGCCACATCCACGGTGAAGGTCTCGGCGCCCGAGGTGATGGTCAGGGTGCCACTGCCGACCACGGTATCTGGCCCAGCAAAGGCATCGCTGCGGATCTTATGGCCACTGGCGAGCGAGACCACCTCGATACCGTAGCGGCCAGGTGCTGCGGTCGAGGCTGCGGTGGCGGTGAAGATCTCTTCGTTTTCAGAACTGCTGGTGCGCCCCTGGAAGGTCTCGAGCGCGAGCAACGGCTCGAGCACGCTTTGAAAGGTGCCCACCGCGCCTTTGACGGTGCCAAGTGCAGACAGCTTGGCCAGCGCCTGCGCTTCGCGTTGATCCAGGCGGGTCTGCGTCGGTGCCCGTTCCGCCGCCACGAGCTGTGAAACGATGCCGGCAACGTCCAGCCCGGAGCCGATCCCAGGTGAAGAGAAGGATGCCATCAGGCTACTCCGGGCCGGTTAGTGGTGAATCGAGACATTTCAATCAATCAGTTTTTGAGCTTTGTGGGTTTTGCATGATCCGTACCAACTGAAGCCGGTACAGCGCAGAGAACTGGCCGGGGCCACTCAGGCCTCTGTGTCGATCAGCAACGAAGTGCCGTTGGCGAGCGCTTCCGACATGCGCAGGAATTCCTCGCTGGGAATCTGCTTGATCACTTCCTTGGTTTCGCCGTCGAGCACCCGCACCACCGTGTGGCCGCTTGCTTCGTGCACGCTGAAGGTGAGATCGCGGTTCATGCTTCTGACGAAGTTGGAGATGCTTTCGGCAAGCCGTTCGAGCTCCGGAAGCTCAACGAGTTCCGGTTTCGACGCCGACTCCACCGGCAGACTCGTGCCGCTGGCCGGCGCGTCCTGGCCGCTGCCTTCCATGGGCCTGTGCTTGGCAATCGCCGGATCGACCCGGCGAATCGCCGTAATCGCAGAACCCTGATTTGTTGATGTCACGTCGAGCATGGTTAATCCCCATCCAAGACCACTGTCTCTATCTGTGATTGTCGCAGCCGCGATCAATCGGACCCGTTCCGTCGGGCCTCGCCCACCAGGACTGATCGTCCTGGAGAGTAACGGCCGGGCGTTAACGCCCGGCCGGGATGGAACGCTCGTCCTTAAGCATTCCGCTCAGTCAAGGGCCGTGCCTACTGAAGCAGACTCAGCACTACCTGCGGCTGGGTGTTGGCCTGCGCGAGTACCGCGATGCCAGCCTGCTGGAGGATCTGTGCCTTGGTCAGTGCAGCCGTCTCCGCGGCGAAGTCCGCGTCCTGAATCCGACCGCGGGAAGCAGCCAGGTTCTCGGATACCGCCTGGAGGCCAGAGATCGTGGACTCGAAGCGGTTCTGGATGGCGCCCAGCTCGCTACGCAGCGTGCTGATGACCGTCAGAGCAGAATCTACCCGGGAGATGGTGTTGTTGGCTTCAGCAACCGAAGTCACGTTGATCGTGGACAGCGTGGTCGTGTCCAGAGCGATCGTGAAGTTGGCCGAACTAAGCCCCATGTCATCGCCGTCACCAGTGATGATGATGTTCTCGTTTGCCGTGAACGTCATGGTACCGCCGTTGACAGCCGTTGCATCGGTGCTGGTGGCCGTCGCGTTGGCTACCGTGCCGATCGTGCCGTCACGGAACTCCACACCGTTCACCGTGGAAGAACCACCAGCGCCTGCAGTAATACCCCCGCCCGCAGCACCACCGAGGTCCTGACCAATGATGATGTCACGACCGTCAGCAGCAGACAGACGCAGGTCCGTACCGGAGAGAGCGGCAGATACGCCGGTGTTCGACGACTGAGCGTTGATCGCGTCGGCGATCTGCGCCGTGGTCAGCACACCGTTTGCTTCCTGGTCATAAGAGGCAAAGATGTCCTGGCCGTTGATCATCAGGCTGTAGGTATCGCCGGAGGCAGTACCTGTGGTATCTGCAATCACCAGCTCCACGTTGTTGGTCGCCGTTACGGTCAGACCGGAAACGCCGGAGTTGTTGATGGCTTCAGCTTTGGCGAAAGCACTGCCAGCATTCTGACCAACGCTGGTACCGGCAACAGAGGCGCCGATGGTGACCGCCGCATTAGAACCTACCTGAATCGTGCCAGCACCGGACAGGGCAGTCGTCGGCACTTCCACGGAAGAAGTCGCCGTAGCTACCTGGCCGATCTGATTGGAGCGGACCGATGTATTCAGGCTGACGCTGATGGTCTCGCCCACATTCGCACCCACCTGGAAGGTGGCGGTGCCGAGGGAGCCATCGAGCACCTTCTGACCGTTGAACGAAGTCTGAGAAGCGATCCGGTCGATCTCTTCCAGGCGCTGCTGCACTTCGTTGTCGAGTGCCGCCCGGTCAGAGGCAGAATTGGTCACGTTGGCCGACTGAATCGCCAGCTCACGAATCCGCTGCAGGTTGTTGGTGAGCTCACCGAGCGCACTCTCAGCCGTCTGAGCGAGAGAGATACCATCACTGGCATTTCTCGTCGCCTGGTTCAGGCCACGAATCTGCGTGGTGAAGCGCTCGGCAATAGCGAGACCTGCCGCATCGTCCTTTGCGCTGTTGATCCGGAGGCCCGTGGAAAGACGCTCAAGAGAGGTCGCCAGAGCACTCTGGGAGTTGTTGAGGTTACGCTGCGCGTTGAGCGACAAAACGTTGGTGTTGATTCCAAGGGCCATGAAACACTCTCCTTAAGTTGTTCGTCAGCCAGTTTTCAGTGGCCGAAAGACATACCTTTCATGCACCACTTAGAACCCTTTATCGGGTGGCTTAAGGAAAACCTTAGGAGTTTCTGGCGATTTGAGCCCCAGTTAACAGTTGGATCGTGCGCTGGGTGGGAGAAGGAAGCCTCATGCCAGGGTATTAGCGCCGGATCGGTGCAATTCTACACACCGATCTCGTCGTTGTTCCGACACCGACCGTCAAGTATTCGACAGCACACGTGCGAGTCACCGATCAGGCGGATTTACCTCATAGGAAGTTGAACAGAGACAACCCCTGAACGCGGGTATATGCCTGTTGTGCAGCCTGCAGACCGGTCAGCTGCAGGTTGAGGCGGCCAACCGCTTCCGCGAAATCCAGATCCCGTATGTCGGACCGAGTGGTTTCCAGCTGCAGCTCGTACTCGTCGTTGGCCCGGTCCTGGGTATCCAGCATGATCAGCCGGGAACCTACCTCAGTACGCATCTGCACCAGTCGGTCAATGGACTGATCCAGATTGGCCAACCCTGCATTCAGCTCGGAGCGGGTTTGCGCCCGAGCCATGTCCGTCTCGCCGGTATTCTCAAGGGCGGTAGCGATGGCATCCAGGGTTGCAAACACATCCTGAAAGCTGCTCGGGCTTACCGCAAAGGTATCGCCGGTATCGGGCAGTCCTTCGATACGTACCTGAATACCCCGGAAAGAAATGGTCTCACCTTCAATGAAGGCTCCGGATTGAATCACGCCACCACCCGAATCAACGATGTCGTAGGCATCCGCCGCTGTGAACTGAATCTGATAGTCGTCACCGTCGTAGGCGGCAGGATCGACGACGGCACCCGGCAGGATGACGCCACCCCCGGTGTTCGTGCTGGACACGGCCACGGCGAACGTGCCGTTGCCGGTGGGCACCTCCAGAAACACTTTACTGCCCGGATCACCGTCTGCGATCCGCTGTGACTCACTCACCCGCAACTGCCTTTGACCCTGATCGCCGTTGTAAACCACGCCGCTGCCTTGCCGGGCAAAAGGCTCGGTGCGACTACGGAAGCCGCTGAACAGGTACTCACCCTGGCCATTCTGGCTGTTTGCGGTCTCGAGCAGAGCATCGGCAAGCTGGCGAATTTCCGTCGCGATCAAGCCGCGGCTCTGCGCGGTGTAGGTATCGTTGCTGCCTTGCACCACCAGCTCTCTGGCCCGTTGCAGGATGTCTGTGCCGTTTGCCAAGGCATTGTCCTCGAGAGACAGCCGCACCCTTGCCAGCTCGCCATTCTCCCGGAACTGGCCTATTCGCTCGAGCGTTGCGTCCAGCTCCATGATCCGCTGGGTGCCCAACGGATCATCGGATGGGTTGATGATCCGATTGCCCGTGGCTATCTGCAGTTGGGTCCGGGACAGCTCACTCTGCTGGTTGAGAATCGAGTTGATGGCCAGGCGTTGCATGGCGACGGTTGAGATGCGCATGTCGTTACTCTCCTCCGCCTTAGTTCCTGGTCATCGACAGCACGGTCTGGAAGAGCACGTCGGCTACGCCGATCATCTGCGCTACCGCCTGATAGGCCTGCTGATACTTGATCATGTTGGCCGCTTCCTCATCCAGATTCACACCGGATACGGACAGCTGCTCCGTGCGTGCCTGCTCGGTGATCGCTGTCTGCGCGGTCAGGCTGATGCCGGAACGCCGGGTGTCGGTTGCCACCTGGGAGACGAGCGATTCGAACCGCGCCTGAACGCTCACCGTACCGCCGCTGAAGATGCCACCATCGAAAGCATCGGAAAGCGCCTGCGCATTTCGGTTGTCACCGACACCCCCGGCGTTGGAAGTAACGGTGAACGTATCCCCTGCTGCCGGAGCGCCGCCGATCGTAACTTCCCAGCCATTTAGCACGATGGGTGCACCGGCGGTGTAGGGAAAGCTGCCTGCACCGTTGATGGCGTAGTTGCTGGCATCCAGGAACTCGATGGTCACCGGATCCAGCAGCGCCGGGTCCGTCGGGTCGATGATTCGATCACCACCGATGGTCCCAGAGCCCGTATTGGTCAGATCTGCCGCGCTCACAATCGGCAGGGCTGCCGCAAACCCGCGCGGATCTGCCAGCACCACGTCAAAATCACCGGACGCCGCGCTCGTTGGACGAATGAGGAAGGTATCACCCGCCGCCGGCGGGGTGTTCACGATGAGACTCAAACCATCCGCCAGAAAGGGGTCCAGGGCAGTACCGCTACCGGTCATAGGCACGGTCACCCCTGTATCCAGTCGGGTCAGGTCGTAACTTGCGCCATCGTAGGCGAGCAGATAGTCGCTGGCTGTCAGGCCCGATGCGCTCGCGACCTGCACGCTCACATCACCGCCACCGGTGTTGTTGGTGCTCGCGGTCACCGCTGGCGCACCGACGCTGAACAGATCGCCACCCAGATTGCCGTCCAGATCCATACCGGCCCGGTGCTGAGTATTCATGGCCTCGGTAAGACCAATTGCCAATTGACCCAGGGTGTTTCGAGCCGGATCCAGCATCTCCCGACGGAAATCCAGTAACCCTCCGATCTCGCCGCCACTGACGTGAGTCAGCGGTATTGTGGTACCCGTCGCCGTGACCATGGCAACTTCCGGATCTGCCGACGGAAACTCACTCTGCGCCAACGTCAGCTGGCTGGCATCGCCGCCGAGCACCAGCGCCTGGCCGCTGCCGACAAACACGCTCAGCCCGCCGTCACCCTGATCGACGACATCGATGGCGATCTGCTCGGAAAGCTGCTGCAGGACCTGGTCCCGCTGATCGAGCAGGTCGTTGGGCGGTGCGCCTCCGGCGGCGGCCTGGGCGTCGCGGATGGCCAGATTCAAGTCGGCAACGGATTCCGCCAGCGCGTTGACCTGGGTTACCGCCTGGGAAAGTCGGGCGTTGATCTGGTCGTTCTGATCCTCGAGCCGCGTGTTCAGTGTCGAGAACCGATCGCTGAGTACCTCTGCCTGACTCAAGGCCACCTGGCGCGCGCTCACCGAGGACGGGTTGTCCGCCACGGTCTGCAGCGCCGCGAAGAAATCCTGCAGGGGCTGGGACAGCCCGGAGTCCGGGCTTGCCAGCAACCCATCTATGCCGCCGGCCAGATCATTGAAAGCAAGAAGCCGCGCTTCTTCGGACACGTTCGTGCGCAGGGAATCCACCCGGTACTGATCCAGAATTCGGGTCACGCTCTGCGGCTGCACGCCGCTGCCGATATAGCCCACACCCACGTTCTGCGCGGGCATGGTGCCGAAGTTCACCCGCTGACGGCTGTAGCCGTCGGTGTTGATGTTGGCGATGTTGTGACTGGTCGTTGCCAACGCGTTCTGAAACGCTCGCAGGCCGGTCAACGATGTGTTCAATATGTCAGGCATCTGGTACTACTTAATCCCGAGGATCCAGCTGCAGTTCAATCCGGGAATCTTGTGTATCGGCCGGTTCATCCCCTTCTTGAGTCCGCAGCATGGTCTGCACAAGAGAGTAGGCGGCGTGCGCCCGTTGCGCGGTTAGTCCCAAGGTGTTGGTGCCAGCGCTTTGCTTCGCAGCTGCGTCTGCGGAAGACTCCGGCAATTTGATACCGGTCACATTTCTCAGGTGCTCGGCAATCATCTGCTTGATACCGACGCCGTCACCGCTGGACAAGCTGAGGGCAAGCTGCTGGTCAAACATGTCCCGGTAGAAAAGGGACTGCTGAGAATCCAGCAATCCGTCTCCCAGACTTGCCTGACGCATGCTCTTCAGCATCATGTGGGTGAAGACGCTGGCGAACTGGCCAGCTACGTCCTCCAACCGCTTGGCTTCACCGACGCCTTCCACCCCGCGCATGGCGGTTAGGCTCTGAAAGTCGGTATAAACAGGCAGCGTCTGCATGATCAGATGATGATCAGCTCGGCATGCAATGAGCCGGACTGCTTCAACGCCTCGAGGATGGCAACCAGATCTCCAGGCGCTGCACCGACTTCGTTCACCGCGCGGACAATGCTGTCCAGAGAGACGTCCGGGTTGAACAGGAACATGTGGCCACCCTCTTCGGTGACCTCGATGCTCGAATCCGGTGTCACCGCCGTCTGCCCCCCGCGAGCGAACGGTCCAGGCTGGCTGACATTGAAATCCTCGGTGATGGTCACCACCAGCGAGCCGTGCGAGACAGCGGCCGGCGAGACCCGAACGTTCGAGCCGATCACCACCGTACCGGTCCGGGAGTTAATGATGACTCGAGCTGGTGCTTCTGCTGGCGTGAACTCCAGATTCTCAATCATGGAGAGGTAGGTCACCCGATGCGATGCATCCTGAGGTGCTCGGACTTCCACGGACACCGCATCCACCGGCCACGCCGAACCGGCGCCCATTTCCGTGTTGATCCGCTCTGCGACCCGGGTCGCCGTGGAGAAATCCCCGGCATGCAGGTTGAGCATCATGTTGGGCCGGTCGCCGAAATCGGTTGGCACCGATCGTTCTACGGTGGCGCCGTTCGGAATACGCCCGGCGCTGGGGATGTTGACCGAAACGCTGGAGCCATCCCTTGCGTCCGTGCCGAAACCGCTGACCACCAGGTTGCCCTGGGCAATGGCGTAAACCTGACCGTCCAGACCCTTGAGCGTGGTCACCAACAGGCTGCCGCCGCGCAGGCTTCTGGCGTTGCCGATAGACGACACCGTGACATCGATCTGCTGCCCGGGTTTGGCGAACGGAGGCAGCTCGGCGTGCACGGAGACCGCAGCCACGTTGCGAAGCTGCGGGGAAACGCCCGGAGGCACCACCAGACCGAGTTGTGCTAACAGGTTTTTCAACGCCTGCACGGTAAATGGCGCCTGTGAGGTCTGGTCCCCGGAAGCGTCCAGGCCCACCACCAGGCCGACGCCGACCAGCTGGTTGGTACGCACACCGGCAAAGCTTGCTACGTCTTTGATCCGATCAGCCTGCACGGGAGCCGCAGGCAGGCAGAGGGAGACAAGCAGAGCAACGGTGAATAGCTGTCTGATCATCATGGTGCCTGCTAGAAGAGAGCCCAGGGGGAATTGAAGAAGCGGGCGAGGAAACCCATGCTGTTGGCATCGTTCACGGCGCCTTTGCCGCCATAGCTGATTTCTGCCAGGGCCAACCGATCGGAGGTCACCGTGTTCTCGGTGCTTATGTCGATGGGCCGGACGATACCGGCAATGGAGACGTATTCGCTGCCTTGATTGAGCGCCAGTTGCTTTCGCCCTGCGACCTTCAGGTTGCCGTTCGGGTAGCGTTCCACCACCGTGACGGTGATGGTGCCGGCGAGCGAGTTGCTCTGGGAGCTCGAACCCTCACCGCGGAAGTTCTGATCCCCTTCGATTCTCGCCGAGAGAAGCGGATCACCGTTGTGTGTGACTTCCCGTCCAAACAGCACCGGGTTCGCGTTCTCCACCGAGGTTTCTTTCTTGGTAGTGGTATTGGCCTGCTTGGACGCGTCGGTGCGCTCCACCAGCAGCACGGTAAGAATGTCACCCACGTTCTGGGCCTTGGGGTCTTCGATGTACGCGGTGCTCTGATAGGACGCAAAGATCGCACCGTTCACCGGTCTCTGCTGCTGCAGAGCAGCCAGAGCTTCGGAGTAGTCCGGCTCTGGCTCTTCCTTCGGCACCATCATGCAACCGCTGGCACCGACAATCAGAACAAACAGTAGCAGCTTTCGTCGCATCATCCGTTGTCTCCCTCGAACCGCATTTACAGGTTGTTGTTCACGTATTGGAGCATCTGATCGCTGGTGGCGATGGCCTTCGAGCTCATCTCATAGGCTCGTTGGGTTTCGATCATGCTCACCAGCTCCTCCACCACATTCACGTTGGAGCCTTCCAGGTAACCCTGCTCGATCGTGCCCAGGCCATCCAGGCCCGGTGTGCCCGGATTGGGCGGGCCGGAGGCACCGGTTTCCAGGTAGAGGTTTTTCCCTCGGGGTTGTAGGCCACCCGGATTGACAAAATCCACCAGCTGCATGGTGCCAACCTGCACTGGGGCGGCTTGGCCGGACAGCTGCACCGAGATGGTCCCATCGGAGCCCACGCTGAAGTTCAGAACGCCCGGCGGCAGGTTGATGCCGGGCTGGACGATGTATCCACTCGACGTGACGAGCTGCCCATCCCGATCCACCTGGAAGGCACCATCCCGGGTATAGGCACTGGTGCCATCCGGAAGCAGAATCTCGAAGAAGCCGCGTCCTTCGATCGCCATATCCAGCGCATTTGCCGTGCTGTTCAGATTGCCCTGGGTAAAGGTCCGCTCGGTTGCCACCACCCGGACCCCGGTCCCCAGGTGCAAACCGGAAGGGGATTGGGTGTCCTGTGAGGTCTGGCTGCCTGCCTGCTGCACGTTCTGATAGAGCAGATCCTCGAATATCGGCCGGCCTCGTTTGAACGCGGTGGTGGCGGCGTTGGCCAGATTGTTCGAGATGACGGCCATTTTCGTCTGTTGCGCATCGAGGCCGGTCTTCGCTGCCCAGAGTCCCAGATTCATTGTTACTGCTCCTTAGTCACTCTTAACCTCAAGACAACCGCATGACGCTCGATGAAGCCGAGGCGTTGTCACTGGCCATCTTCATCATCTGCACCTGCATCTCGTAGCGTCGGGAAACTCCGATCATGTCCACCATGGCGTCCACCACGTTGACGTTGGAGGTCTCGAGCACACCGCTGGTGAGGCGCACGTTGGCGTCCGCTTCGGCGGCAACCCCATCACGGGTGTGCATGAGGCCGTCTTCGCCCTTGAACAGGTTGTCTTCAGCCGGGTTGACGAGCTTCAACCGTTCGATGCTGGCCATGGTCTCCGCACCCTGCCCTTTCGAGATCACGGATACGGTACCGTCCCCACCGACGCTGAGCTTGGAGTGCGGCGGAATGGCCACCGGCCCCCCGTTGCCGCCAAGCACCGGGTGACCGGCACCGGTGGTCAGCACGCCAAGGGCGGTTACCCGGAGATCGCCCGCCCTCGTGTAGGCTTCGGATCCATCCGGAGCCTGCACAGCCAGCCAGCCTGGTCCGTTGATGGCCACATCCAGCTCGTTACCCGTTGTCATCAGAGCACCCTCAGCGCTGTTCCATCCGCCCGGTTTCACAAGCGTGTTCACGCGAGTCTGGTAGCCGGGTCCTTCCACATCCACACCTTCGAACATGTGCATCTGCGCCCGGAAACCGACGGTGTTCGCATTGGCGAGGTTGTGACTGGCCATGGCCTGAGCGCGCTCAAGCTGCTTGGCGCCGTTCATGGCTACGTAGATCATCTCGTCCATCTGTGACGCCCCCTACTACTACCGGATCAACGGATGTTGATGATGGTCTGAGTGATGGCATCCGCGGTGGAGATCACCTGAGCATTGGCCTGGAAGTTCCGCTGCGCGGTGATCATGTTCACGAGCTGATCGGTCAGATCCACGTTGGAGGCTTCAAGCGCTCCTGCCTGGATCAGACCGAAGGTCGCGGTACCTGCCTCGCCTCGCAGCGCATCGCCGGATGCGAAGGTCTCCACCCAGTTGGTGTCACTGATCTGGCCCAGATTGCCGACGCTGGCGAAGTTCGACAGTGCAACTTTACCGAGCTCGTCTGCACGTCCGTTGGTGTAGCGGGCAAACACGATGCCGGTAGGATCAATCTCGATGCCCGTCAACCGACCCGCCGTGAAGCCGTCCTGAGAGAGCGTGTTCACCGCGTAACTGCCGCCGAACTGCGTCGTCTGGCCCAGATCGAGCTCCAGGTTGATGTCCGCAGCACCATTGCCTGGCGTATATGGCGGTAGCGTGATCAGGCCACCCGCGGGTGCCGTGATCTGCCCGGAGGCGTCGAATGACAGCGCGTTGGCTCCCCCGACGGCCGTCCCATCCACCACCATGTGCGTCTCCCAGTCATTAACCGTCGCGCTCTTCACGAAGTAAACGGCGGCCGTATGTGGCGCGCCCAGGGAGTCGTAAATGGTCGTGGAGGTCGTGTGGTTGAAGCTGAACGGGTCCGCCGGGTCGAACACAGGGTTCGTCGGTTGCAGCGCATCCGCCGGCAGGTTCACGCCAAGCTCGATCTCACTGGTGGGCTGAGGCGGATTCTGGCCGGTCAGCAGTCGCAGATCGGTCAGCTCACCGGTGTTGAAAACACCGTTGCCAAGTGGCGGGTAGACCTGCAACCGGCGCCCGTCGGCATCACCAACGTAACCATCCCGGTCAGCGGCAAACGCACCTGCCCGGGTGTAGCTCAGTGAACCGCTGTTGGACAGGGTGAAAAATCCCTGCCCGGTAATTGCCAGGTCGAGAGTATTACCGGTGAAGTCCACATTTCCCTGGGTGTGTTCCTGGGCAATGTTCTTCAAACGGACGCCGCTGCCGATGGCGTTCGAGGTCAGCGACTCGGAGCTGGCGGCAAATACCTCTGCGAACTCGGCCCGTGACTGCTTGAAGCCATTGGTGTTCGCGTTGGCAATGTTGTTTGCCGTGACGCTCAGGTCATCGGATGCGGCGTTCAAGCCGCTGAGAGCGATATTGAATGGCATGGTTTCTCCTTCTCGTGCTCTACGCTATTCGTTACGTTGCAATGGAAGACCGTCAGCTGCCGGTCGCAGCGCCGATTCGGCGCACATCGGCGAGGGATATCTCGCCCAGCTGATCCAGGTTCAGGAGCACGCCACCCGCATTTCCGAGCGTCACGCTGTTCACCCTTGCTTCCAGCATCACCGGCATCTGCTCGCGCAGACCGTCCGGTCCGGCCACCACTTCCACCTGATAGATGCCTGCCGCCACGCGCTGACCCAGGTCATTCAACCCATCCCAGTCAAAGTAGTTGAGCCCCGCCTGCTGCACACCGAGATCCATGCGTCGCACCAGTTGCCCGGAGGCATCCGTGATCTGCACGAGCATGGAGGAAGTGGCCGTCGGCAACTCAGCCGCACCGCGAATGCCGCCGCTGCCGGACAGCACGCCGGTGCTGGCCGGAACCAGTACATCCCGGCCGATCAGGCCGGAAGCCTGCAGGGCCTGATCCGAATACAGGGAGTCTGCAAAGGAAGCGAACGAGTTCTGCAGATCCTCGATGCCGGAGACGGTGCCGAACTGTGCGAGCTGACCGAGGAAATCACCGTTCTCCATGGGCTTGAATGGGTCCTGGTTCTGGAACTGAGCGATCATCAGCTCGAGAAACGCCTCCTGTTGCAGCGCGCCTGTGGATGGCGAGCTCGACGTGCTCGTTGGTTGGCGGGTCAGGCCCAGCTCGTTGAGTACGGTCAGATCAGTCATCGGTCAATCTCCTCGCTCGAGCGCTCACTGACCGAGCCGCAAGGTCCCGAGCAGCAACTCCTTGGTCGTGTTCAGCACCTCCACATTGCTCTGGTACGAGCGGGACGCAGAGAGCATGTTCACCATCTCCTCGATGGGATTGACGTTGGTGGCGTAGACGTAGCCCTCTTCATCGGCCAGCGGATGCGCCGGCTCGTAGCGCTTCACCGGTTCGATAGCAGATTCGACGATGCCGAGAACGCGCACACCGGTGGACTCGGCCTTCCCAGGACCGAATCCCGCTGAGCCAGCGGTGTTGCCCGGCTGCATGTGACTCGAGAACACCGGGTGGCGAGCCCGGTAGGCCGCTTCCGGCGCACCGGCCACGTTATCCGCGTTGGCCAGGTTGCTGGCGGTCACGTTGAGCCGAATGCTCTGTGCCCGCAAACCGGAGCCAGCCAGATCAAAGACGTTGAAAAGCGACATCTAAGCGCCTCCCTTGATGGCTTCACGCAGGCCGCGAATCTTGCCTGACAGAAAGAGCAGGCTCGCCTGATACTGGACCGCGTTCTCAGCGAACTTGCCCTGCTCCACCTCCGCTTCCACCGTGTTGCCGTCGAGGCTGGGTTGATAGGGATTTCGGTACAGTAGCCGAGCCCCAGCCGCGGAGGTGTCACCACCACGGATGTGCCCGCTGTGCGTGGCAGTCATGGTCACCGCGGCTGGTCCAGTTCGGCCTTGCTCAAGGCCCCTGGCCTTCAACACATCCTGAAAACGGATGTCCCGCGCTTTGAAATTGGGCGTATCCGCATTGGTCAGGTTGGAAGCGAGCACCCGGGCCCGAGCGCTGCGGAACTCCAGAGCCGGGGCATGAACGCCGAAGTGCCGGTCGAGTACTGTGCTGAAAGTGGTTTCCATGTCCGGGCCCTTGCCGCTGGTCTTGCCAACGAATTTGCAATGCCCGTGCCAGAACTCTATCTGATTGTTTTTAAAGTGTTTTTGTCTGCCTCAGCAGCGATCCGGCAAGCCGGAGCCGGATCAGTCGGCAAGGTCCCGCCGGTCAGGTGGCAACATACCTCCCGCCAGCGCCCGGATGACTACGGGTCTATGGCCGACGGTGTACCGGCCAGCCTAAGGTCCGCATCGAAGACAAAATCGTCAGCGATGACCACTTCCGCTTCGTCCGTCTGTCCCGCTGCATCTTTGACCCGAATCCGATAGCTGCCAACTCGCAGCCCGCTGACCTGGTAGTAGCCGTAAGCATCGGTTTGAACCGACCGGACCAGACCACCTTCTTCATCCAGAATCTGAATCTGTAGGTTCGCCAGACCCGCACCGCTATCACCGGTCACTCGACCACCCAGGCCGTACTCGCGATTGACCATAAAATCCACCGTGGTTGTGGCCGCGGGCACCACCCTCACCCGATAGGTCAGGGACTCGGGCGAGATGCTCATCGGCAGGTAGTCGGATCCGAGCGCGACTTCATAAACACCTGGTGGGATGTTGCGGACGAAGAAATGTTTGCCGCGGAGCACGGCCGTATGCGGTCGTCCGTTGACGAGAATGGCAACCTGCTCGATCCCTTCGGATCTGATGTCTTCGCCATCACCCAGCAGCAGACGGCCACCGATGGAACCGGCACGGGATTGGATGAAGTCGTTGCGAGCCGGAACCGGCCGGCCGCCTGATATCGCCAGGTCCACGGACACCGTCCAGCGAACCTGCAAGCCGGGATCTGAGTATTCGGTCGCCACGGGCTCTTCCCTCAGCTCCAGGTGCGAGAACAGACCGGGCAGCACCGTGGTCTGCCAGGTCAAACGATAGCCCATGCCCTCGTCGCCACCCAGCAGGCTCGCCGCCAGCTTGGACCGGTCATCATAAGCGTTCGGGTACCAGATCGAACCCACCTCCGCCGTGGTTCGAGACACCTCGGAGTAATCGAACACCCGAGCGAAGAACTCGAGCTGCGGGCCTTTGAAGTACCGATACTCTGCCCGGGTGCCGGTACTGTCGTGCACGAACTCGAACCAATCCCTTTGCCGGTGTGACGTTCTCAGATCGAAGCGGTACTCGCCATCGAAGTCCGGCCACACCCGAAGCGTGTTGCGACGATTGAACCGCCAGGTGAACCCGGGCAGCAGGTAGTCCTCGTTGCGGCTTGCGCGATCCGCGGAGCGGCCGTGCAGACCCACGGCCAGACGGGTATTCAACCAGTACTCGTAGCGGAGCTCGTTGAAGCTGGACCCCGGTGCGCTAGCGGTTCGAAAGCCGTCGCCAAAACGTTGCGAGCGCAGGTTCAGCACCCATCGCTCACCCCGTCCGTAGAAGTCCGTGTTGTAGCCATAGGCACCGTCGTGATGACCGCCCGAAGCCGTCAGCGCCCAACGCCGGCCAAACGAGGCCGAGAGCCCGGCCACCTGATGCATCCGTCCATCTGCCGATTGCAGACCCCCTTCCACCGTCAGGGTTTCCGTGATTCCGTATCGCGCCAGGCCAAACACTGCCTCTCCGGATGCCTGTCGGACCGGATCCAGCGGATTGCCGTTCGCCCCGATCCCGGCGAAACCGACCAGCTGACCTTTATCAAGCAGCAGGTCGATCGGCGTGCGGGTGAAGTCCTGTACTTCGAGCTCCACGTAGGAGCGCTGATCGAGAATGTGGACCTTGGTCGTCTGAAACTGAAGCGCGGTATCGCGGACCCGATCGAAGCGATAGGTGCCGTCCAGATTCACCCGAACCCGGGCGATAGGCCGCTCGTTCACCCTCAGCTCGGCAATGGCACCCGGTTGCGCCGTGCCTTCAATGTCCTTGGCCGGGATTCCGAAGCTGCGCACATACTGACTTCGGGTCTGATCCTGAAAAGGATCGAACTCAATGGCATTGGAGCTGTACAGCGCCTGAGCACCCGTGGTCTGAACCGTTGGCAGCAGCGGATTGATCAGCACCTCCTGATGACCCACAAGCGCCTGAACGTGTTCGAAGTCTCGCAGCCAGTAGTAGTTCTCTGCCCGCAGATCCCTGTTGTCCTGCTCGATCAGCTCGCCGCGCCAGATACCATCCGCTAGGCGGCCACGCAGAAGCAGGTTGCTGTAGCCGTAGCTGTCATCGTCGTAGAAGAGCTGAGTGTGATCCAGCCGCACCTGAGTCACGCCGACCTTCGACGGATGGAAATCAACATCCGCATCCTGTCCGGTAAACACCGACTCAGCGACCGGGCCCTGCTGCCACCAGGGCAAGGTCATGTTGATCGCATACTTCTCCGGCGAGAATTCCCAACGGACCTGAAGCACCTCGTCGAGCATGCCGGCGTGAAAAAACATCTGCCCGTAGATATCGCGAAAGAAATGCGGGCTGGTTTCCACTTCACCACCCGGTGTAGCGAGGTAGAAACGACCGTTTCTCGCTGCTCCCTGCACGCCGATTCTGGCGAGGATCGTGGCCGGCAGGTAGTAGGCTTCACCGAGCCTGTAGACCAGCTCGGTTCCGAACTCCTCGCCGTCAACGATGATGCCGAGCAGCTCGCTCTGTACGGATTCCTCGTCCGGGTCAGCTTGTTGGAAGGAGAACGCCCCATCCAGGCCGGCGAACAACAGGCTCGCATCCATGGGTGCCACACTTGCGGAAATCGCGGCAGCTGGTTCTGTCGCAGAAACCCGGGCAGCCGGAAGCACAGCCGCCGCCAGAAGCAGCGCCACGATGCAGCCGATTAGCCAGGGCGTCCGTGCCACTTTGAGTTCCGTATCAGTCCGTATCCACAATCAGCAGATCCGTCGGTGCGTATTCAATGGCCTGCCTGATCTGCTGACCGCCGGCATCCACCTGCAGGACCAGCATGTACTCCCCCGCATCCGGTGGTGGCGCCAGATTCGCCGTAACCGTACGCCGGGTACCCGCAAAGACAGGCTTGGTCACCAGCCGGCCACCAACGCGATCAGACCCTTCTGAACGGCTCGGATCCCGGGCCAGTTCCGATACCCGGCGAAAAGCGCGAGCCTGTGAGGGATAGTCGGAGAGCGGCCACCACAGGTAGTAGCCGGTCGGCTTCACCTGAGCGTTGCCGAGCGAGGAGATGTCCAGGGAGAACGAGAGCCGCTCGGCATCGAATGCGTGGTCGTTAAACACCGCGATCGGATTCGGTTCCCCGACTGTGGCGTAGATCGGCATGCCGAGCCGGAAGTTCAGCTTCACACCCGCGTGGCTGGTGTCCACCAGCTCGGAAAAGAACAGCATTGCCCGGTGCTCACCTTCGCCACTCAGGCGCTGCGGCATGATGGCAAAGCGAACGGTCTGCGAGCCGTTCGCCGGGATGGTGAACTCAGAGGGATTGACTATCATGGCCGTGGGTAGCGAGCCGGGCCCGGGTTCCAGCTCCCTGAACTGGTTCGCCTCATCCAGATCGAAGTCGACCACACTGGTCTTTACGTGGATGTCGTGGCTGCTCATGTTGAGCACCGTGGCGGAGCCCATGGTGTTCTCCTTCCCCACACGGATCTCGAGCCGGGAAGGGGACACGCCAATACTCGGCGGCGGCGCCGTGGCCGCCTGCGCAAGCACCGACCATGCTGCGGTGAGCAGGATCAGGAATCGAATAGTGCACTTCATGGTTAAAGTCCTGTGACGGTTATCTGAATCGTGGCCGATGCGCTGCCGGTCACGGTGTCCACCTGGTTGAGATCCAGGTCGAAAGAAAGGTCACCAGAGCGGATATCCAGACCGCAGGGGGCGTTCTGAATGCCGCTGATGATGCCGTTCGTCGGGAGCACGCCGCCTACCGGATTGAGGATCTGGTAGGAGGCGGTGTCGTAAATGTCACCGGAACAACCGGTCGCACGCACCGCCACCGCGTCGCGCAGAGTAATGGTCTGGATCGGATCGACCATGCCGGTTTCTGCCGCCACGTTGAGCATGACGGGTCCGGAGAGATTGGCCACGGGCAGCGATCGACTGCCCACATCCATGCAGAATCCACCGCTGCAGGCTCGGTTGGCGCCCAGGGCACCTGCCAACGCGGTGGCATTCAGATTCACATCGATCTGGCTGTGGTGATAGAGCAGCAACATGCCGGGCATCTGCACTTCGAGCGGCACCTGGATGGACCGGCTGGAGCCACCAGGCCCGGGAAGGTCGACGTCGATCTCTGCTGTCGCTTCATACCTGCCGGCAGCCACCGCGTCTGCTACCGACAGATCCATGACATAACCGTAGAAGAGCACGCTCGGGCAGCGTCGCCCCCAGGCACCGCGATAAGCAGGCTGAAAGCGCACCAGGCGCATTGTGCCGCCGGCACTGCCTGTGGCAGAGAACGCCCCCGGTACCGGCGAGACGATGCTGAGATCGATGTCGAAATCTGCGTCCTGCACGCACCGATTCCGTTCAGCCCGGGACAGCCGGATGTAGAAGGCGTAGGTGCGATTGATGCTCGTGGTCAGCGTGCTGCTCGAGAGCACGCCGCCCAGATTCACGTCGACAGGCACCGAGAAGTCGGTGAGGTCTGCCTGCAGCATGCCCTCGTCCAGCACCTGCTCGGTCGCTGCACTCAACGGCACGCCATCCTGGGCGATATCATCCGGGCGCAGCTGCACAGACGCTCCCCAGCCCAGACCTGAGACCGTGAAGCCGCTGGCGTTCGACGCCAACAGGCTGAAGACGAGCAGCAGCGTAAAGCTGCTACTGGAGAGAAGCCGGGCCACAGGAGTCTGGCCCTGCTTCTCTCTATGGTTGCTCACATCCATTTGAGCCCCCGCTTCTAGAGAAGAAAACCTGGCTTATACGCCCGTTACCGTAACGTCGAAGATCGCGGATACCGAAGTGGCACCAGCATCTACCGCGTCGAAGTCCAGGTTGAAGGTCAGGTCACCCGTCGTCATGATGAAGGAGCAACCCTGGCCATCGATGCCGGCAACCGCCGTACCGTTGGTGATACCAACACCGTTGCCGCTGCCGCCGTCATCATAGGTGGCAGAGTAGGTGGAGCAGCCCAGCGCACGAACGCCGACCACGTCTACCAGGGTGATGTCCGTGTCGGTCGCGGCAACCGGGTTATCGACAACCGCCTGGTTCACCGTGGTGGTGGCACCAATAGTGGTTACGTCGATGGCCGTGGGGTTGCCCTGATCGTCACAGAAATCGCCGCCGGACAGACAGGCAGCAGCCGTGCCGCCAACCAGGTAGCCGCCGAGAGCGGTCTGGTCCAGGTTCAGGGTGATCGTATTGTAGTGATACATCACCAGAACGGTGGGCAGGTTAACATCGACCTGAACGCTGGCTTGCGCCGCGTAGGCCGTAGAGTTGGTGATCGCAGCCGCGCCAAGCAGCCCGACACCCAGCACTTTCTTGAAGTTTGATTTCAAGTCCATTTCTTAGGTCCTTCACTTCGTTGTGAGTTTCAAGTTCGTGTAGCGCAAAGCGGGTGCTTTGATCACACACATCCGGGGCGCAAAATTCTCACAACGCAGCCATACCATCCATGCATCAGGCCCTGAAAACGCCTGTTTTTACTGGGTTTCTGGTCATTTTGAGAACTGCTTCTCACTTTCAGGTCTGCAGAAATCAGATGGGTGGCCGATAGCTTGGCGAGGCATGCGTTCGTCTTCAGAAACGACCCGTGGCTGGCCTGCTTACAACAACGGCAACATCACCGCTGCCGGAAGGTGAAACAATGGTGGACTCATGGCCGTACTGACCAACAAACTCGTGCAGAGCGCAGCCAGCGCCCTGTTCCTGCTCGGACTGCTGGGAGTCACCGGCACTCTGATCAGTCATCGGGCCCTTGCTGCTGAGTCCTGGTTTCTGCTCGAGTTCGCGGACTCGAAGCCACCCTGTCTGGATGTGCCAGAGGGCAGCCGTTGCTCAGGCACGGTGCCCAGGTCGACCAAATTCGAAATGCGGGACGGGGAACGGATCGAGATGCCCACGGGCACACCGGTTCCACCGGTCTGGGCCGCCTTCGAACAGATGTGGGTGTATGCACCTGCTGTCGCGGGTCAGTACGGACGGCGCACCATCGAGCTGGTGAGAACGCCGGTGGGTGCTCGCCTGGCCATCAGTGATGGTGAGTACCACTATCTTCAATCGGTACAACTGTCACGTTGGGTCGCGCTCGATACAGAGAATCAGGCCAAGCTCTGGGTCCGGGTCACTCCCTACTCCCCGTGAAGACGGTACTCGTGCAGAGCCAGGCCCGTGAAGCTGGGCCAGGCACGCCATAGCGACTCCAGCTTGGCCATGATCCGATTCATTCGCACTCGATCTCCCCTGAAAGTAAGACGACTGCCGTCGAGGTGCGACTGACGCACATACCGATAGCCTGTTCCTTCCGCAACGACGACTGGTTCTCGAAGCAGCACAAGCAGTTGCTCGCCGTTGATGCTCAGGTGCCAGAGCCTGCTGCCTATCTTCGCTTCCCCCGACATCTTGAAGTGCCAGCGTTGCTCATCCGGAATCGGCCCTGCTTCCAGGGCGATACGCACCCCGACATCGTGCTCCACCCCCCAGGCCAGAAAAGGTTCGGCAAATAGCTGCAATTGCTCCGGATCCGTTCGGTAGTTCATCACGTTCAGGCTCTGAATGTGGGGAGCCAGCGCGTCGAGGAGCGAACCCTCGTGGAGCTCGAGAGACGACCACCAGAATGGCACCGCGATTTCCAGCGGCACATCGAGCACCGTGTTCAACGTGGCGATGGTCTGCACATAGGCAACCAGCCAGTCATCGGTGTGCAGGCTGAAGTCCGGCAACAGGTAGGGTTCGATGTCGTACTGCACGCCATCCAGACGCTGCGCGGAAGGCTGATCAGCATTGAATCTGCTGAGCGCCCTTGCCCGTTCTGCAAACACAGCCTGGCCATCCGGCAGCACGGCGTGCGGGTCTCCTTCCACCGCCCAGACCTTAATGCCACGCGCATGGGCGGCAGCGATAAAGCGTCCGAGCGACTCTGCGTGCGTCACCTGATCGTGCTCAATGGGTACCGACACGTAGACGACGGGTGTAGAAAGCGTTGCCAGCTCTTCCAGAAGAAGCTCGGGGTGTTCCAGCCATTCCGACGGTTGCCAGATCCAAATGGATCGAGGCGGCACCTCCACAACCGGCTCCGCACTGAGCTGCAGTGTCGACAACGAGAGGCTGCCGCCTGCCTTCGGACACATGAGCGTAAACGCAATGGTGGCCGATCCGGACTTCCCGCCCAGATCACTGGCTGGCAGCGGGAACGGCGCCGCGCTCAGGTTGATTGAATCGCTCGGCAAACCGGCAAGCTCGCCGAGCCTGTATGGGTCATCGAGCGAGTACGTCTGCCCATCTGCATAGCCAACTCCGAACTCAGAATCGGCCTGATAACCAAGCACCAGACTGGATTCGATCGCCTCCGGTAAACGGGCGCCATCATTCTTGAGCACGATGCCTGCCGGTTGCCTGCCAGGTGCGCAGCTCAGCTGCAGGCGGTCTTCTGTCAGTACGCCTTCAGCCCGTTCTTCCAGTCCAAAGGTGCGGGGATTGAGCTGACTGAACAGGGGGATCGCGAGCGGCAACGGTGTCCGATTAAAGGTCGTGGGCTCCGTAGCCACGACCTCACTGACCCGGATCCGTTGTCGTCCGTCTGTACCCTGCAGGATGACGCCGCGAGGCAGCCTTCTGGCTGTTGATTCGGGAATCAGACCGAACCAACGAACCTCGCTGACCGGCACCGGAAGCGCCAGGTGCTCGCAGCCGGGGTCCGGTTCGTTGCTGAGCTCGAGCCAGCGACGACTACCGTCGGTCCGCAGGTACTCGCGCCTGTCCGGCGCAGGGGGTCGGGGAGACGATTCAGGACCACAAAGCTGAATCCAGGCCTTCTCAGCAGCCACACCGGTCATCGGCAGGACCAGCAATCCCGTTAGAAGAAGCGAAGCGCTAAAAAGCGGGTGATGGCTCAAAAGTGTGACCGGACCGGTGAATGGATCGAGCCTATCGGCAGTTGCCGAGCAACCTTGACGGCGGGGCGCACACTCTGGTCAGGCGTTGATGGCGAAACTGTGAACTGCTTCGAATTCGCGCCTCAACTCCTGTCGAAGCGCGACGATAGATAGAGGATGAGCACGGATTTAACGCAAAGGGAACTGCAGCCGGGCGACGCAGACCCCGGTCCGACCGCGCTGGTCGTTGAGGACAGTGAACATGTGGCCTATCTGCTCGAGTACATGCTCGAGCGGGAAGGATTCGATGTGCTGGTGGCGAGCAACGGCCGGGAAGCCGCCGAGGCCATTGCCGTCGGGCCAGCCCGAGACATCGTTCTGCTGGACGTCATGCTGCCGTACAAGGATGGCTTCGAAATCGTCCGCGAGATCCGCTCCTCATCCATCTGGCAGGACACGCCGGTGATCATGCTGTCCGCCCGATCCATGGAGGAGGACGTGGTTCGGGCACTGGAGGCGGGCGCAAACGACTACGTGACCAAGCCGTACAACCCCCGGGAGTTGCTGGCCCGTATCAAACGCCACATTGCCGATCGAGCACCAGCGCGTGCGACGAGCGGACCAGTGCAGGCAACTCACCTGTGAACGTACGGAGGAAGGAGCCAATGATGCCCAATCGCTATCCACTGCTGCTCGCGCTCTCAGTGCTGCTGGGGCTGCCTCTGGCTGCGCAGGCAACGCCAGTGACTCATGCAGGGAAGGCGGTACCGCACAGCGATGGTCTGCTCAACGCCCAGCAGCTGCTGGATACCGGCGATCGGAACGGCGCCCTGACTGAGCTCAGCCGCTGGCTGGCGGCGCACCCTGAAGACAGCGAGGCGCGCTTTCTCCGGGCCCGAGCCCTGGGTTGGGCCAGCCGCTACGAGGAGTCGCTGGGTGATTACCAGACGCTGCTCGATACCGAACCGGGCAATGTGGACTACCTGCTCGGCAAGAGTCAGGTGCTGGTCTGGATGGGACGCGCGGATGAAGCGCTTCCGCTGCTGAGCCGGGCCCGGTCGCTCGCACCGGAATACGAAGAGCTCTGGCGCCTGGAGCTCAATGCCCGGATTGCCTCCGCTGGTACCCTTCCTGAGAGCAGGCAGACGGCGGCCTTTGCCGAGGAGGCACGTGCGCGCTTTCCAGGTGCTGACTGGGCGCACTTCGAACCGCCGCGCCGAGCCCGGTTGGACAGCGGCATTGTTTACGACCATCTCGACAACGGCTACAGCAACTGGAAAGAGCTGTACGTCGCTGGCAGTTATCGGCTGCGCGAGAAGCTGACTCTGCTCGGTAAGGTAAGGGCGACAGAGCGATTCAGTCAGTCGGACACTGAGCTGATGGGCGGTATCGTGCAGTCAGTGGGAGACAAGTGGACGCTGACGTTCGATGGCAGCGTTACACCGGATGCAAACGTTTTACCCTCGTGGAGCCTCAGTGGGCAGGCAAAGCGCAGCCTGCCGCTTGGCCTCGGCGTCCAGGCAGGCTGGCGCCATGCCGACTACCCGCATTCCACCTTGGATCTCTTCAGCGGCGCGGGAGAGTACTGGTTCAACCGCTATCGGGCGGGCTACACCCTCTATGCGGCCTCTATAGATGGCGGGCCGCTGATCTACAGCCATCGGGCTCAGCTGGACCGCTACTATCGCGACCGATCCAGATTCAGCCTGATTGCCTCCAACGGTGAGGAGGTCGAAAGCATCGGCAATGGCTTCTTCGTGGTGAACGAGGTGCAGACGCTCACCTTCACCGGGGAGCACTGGTTGAGCCAGCGCTGGGCGCTCACCTGGGAAGTCGGCCAGGCCTGGACAACCCTTTACGACAAGCAGCGCTTCCGTGCTGGATTCACTCGCCAGTTCTGAATCCATCATTCAGGCAGCACTCCTGAGTGGCCAGTTCGCCCTGCTGGCAACAGCCGTGCTGCTCGGCTACGCCTTCCTTCTGCGTGCCTCTCTGACCCTTCGCAATCGCCGGTACGCCGCCTTCATCAAGATCTGGCGACCCATCCTGGCTGAGGCCATCAGCGATCAGGGGCTGACGCGGGACGCACTACCAGTACTCAGACATCGCGACCTGGAATTCTTCCTGCACGAGTGGAACATCACCCACGATTCGATTCGCGGCAGCGCCGAGACACGCCTCAACTCGCTGGCTCGCGAGCTCGAGATCGACCAGCAGGTCTGGAAAATGCTCGACCGGCACTCGGTTCGGGGCAAGCTGGTTGCCACCGCGACGCTCGGTCACCTCGGTGAGAACCGGGCCTGGGATCGGATCAGCGCCATGCTCGAATCCGGTAACACGCTTCTGTCGCTACTCGCCGCCAGCGCCCTGGTTCAGATCGATGCGGATCGCGCACTGCCGATCGTCATTCCACACATGGCCGATCGGGAAGATTGGCCACCGGCGCGGGTGGCAACCATTCTCCGCCGCGCGGGTCCCGATGCGGTGTCGGGGCCGCTGGCAAAAGCCATTCTCGAGGCAACACCCGAGAAAGCAAACCGCCTGCTGCGCTACCTGGACACCTGCCACCTCGCCGTGGCCGATGAGTTGACCCACCGGCTGCTCAAGTACTCGGACGACGACTACATCATCACCGCGCTGTTGCGAACTCTGGACAATCCTCGTGAGTTGCCGATCGTGCGCAGGTTGATCAGCCATCAGCGCTGGCACATCCGCATGCTCTGCGCCGTGGCGCTCGGCCGTATCGGCGAAGCGGAAGATGAAGCGGTGCTCATCGAACTCCTGTCGGATCAGGCATGGTGGGTGCGTTATCGAGCCGCGCAGACCCTCAACCATCTACCCTTCATGAGCATCGATCGACTCCGGGCCATTCAGGAACGCCAGAGCGATCGCTACGCCCGAGACATCCTCGATCAGGTGATCGCGGAAGAGACCCTGTCATGAACGCTGAGCAGTTCACTCATGCGGCTCAATGGCTGTTTCTCGGCTATTTCGTCTTTCTGAACCTTGGCTACATGTCTCTGAACCTGATCGCCATGTTCAGTCTCAGACGCTACATGGAAGCTCGCGGAGTCGACAGCCTGCCAAGCGTCTACTCCAACTTCGAGCTGCCAACGAGCATTCTCGTACCGGCTTACAACGAGGAGGCAACGATCACCAGTTCCATACGGGCCATGCTGCAGCTGAAGTACCCGGAGTTTGAAGTCGTGGTGATCAACGACGGCTCCAGCGACGGCACGCTGAACAGGCTGATCGAAGAGTTCGAGCTCATCCCGTTCCCTGAGGCCTATCGGGTCCGCCTGCAGACTCAGCCCGTGCGAACGGTTTATCGATCCCGGGTCTATCCGAACCTTCGTGTCATCGACAAAGCCAATGGCGGCAAGTCGGATGCCCTCAACGCGGGAATCAACGCTGCTCGCTTCCCGCTCTACTGCGGGGTCGACGCCGACTCGGTGCTGCAGCCGGACAGCCTGCAACGCATTGTCCAGCCCTTTCTGGACGACCCCAAGACCGTCGCCTGCGGTGGCACGGTTCGGATCGCCAACGGCTGTCGGGTCAGCGGCGGCTTCATGGAAAAGATCGCGCTGCCCAGGAATCCCTTGGCCCTGCTGCAGGTCGTCGAGTATCTGCGCGCTTTTCTGTTCGGGCGTCTCGGCTGGTCGCCGGTGAACGCGCTCCTCATCATCTCGGGAGCCTTCGGCCTGTTCAGGAAGGAAACGGTGATCGCCGCCGGGGGCTACAGAACGGACACCGTCGGTGAGGACATGGAGTTGGTGGTTCGAATCCATCGCCTGCTGCGCAAGGAGAGACGTCCGTACCGGATCACCTTCGTGCCCGATCCGATCTGCTGGACGGAAGTGCCGGAAGATCTCAGAACCCTGAAAAACCAGCGTCAGCGCTGGCAGCATGGTCTGGCCGAGAGTCTGACCATGAATTGCCAGCTGATGTTCAATCCACGGGGTGGCTGGGTGAGTTGGTTCGCTTTCCCGTTCATGTTCCTGTTCGAGTTCCTCGGCCCTCTCCTCGAGGTGAGCGGCTATCTTTTCTTTGCCATCGCGTTCCTGCAGGGATGGATCTCCATGGAGGCTTACCTCGCTTTCATGCTGGTCGCCGTCGGCCTCGGGGTGCTGCTCTCGACCAGCGCCCTGCTCCTGGAGGAGCTCTCCTTTCACATCTACCCCCGGGCCCGGCACATGGCCGTGCTCTTCGCGGTCGCCATCCTGGAAAACTTCGGCTACCGGCAGCTCAACGCCCTGTTCCGTCTGCTTGGCCTGCTGCGCTGGGCATTCCGACGCGAAGCGCGCTGGGGAGAGATGCAACGTTCGGCGCGCTGGTCGAGGCCTGCCGCGGGCAAATCGAAGACCGATCCTGCAGCGTCCTGATCTCGCCGTTTCCGCACACACCCCACTATCCTCCTCGAAAAATGTGATCTGTGTCACACAGGAAAGGTCAAGTTAGTTCGCCTGCGGTCGATTCAGATGACGTGGCAGTGCATCAGGGTGAAACACGGTGACTCTTTCGAACAACCGATCGGAATTCAGGCTCGAACTCAGACTCAGGCTCGTGCTGCTGGCTGCGCTTGGATCACTCTGCACCGCCTGTGGTGGCGGAGAGAACTATCAGAGCTACAACGCGAACTCACCGTTTTTCGGCGCAGACGAAACTTCCGACAATGCTGCCACCTACAACAATCCTGCACTGCTCGATCCGCGCGTGGGTTACACGAATGAGACCATCGAGATCGCTGATCCCGAAGCCAGCATCGACAGCCTCAATACCGGAGTGCAGAAGCTGTTTGAGCCCGGCGGCCGCGACGATTCCGCGGTCATCCAGGCAGTAGAGGAGATCGAACTGACACTGGTCGCCGAGATTTACCCGCCGGAAGTGGATGGCGTAGTGCTTCAGGCAACCTCCATCGCCCTCGACGGTGGCGACAAGGGCGTAGTCAGCTACAACACGCAAGGGGCGCAGCGCACGGGTGCGATTGATTGGATTACGGATTTCAGCTCGGACGAACCTAGGCTGCGCTCACAGATCGTGTTCATCGATACCGATATCAGTGCTGTAGCAACGAAAGGCGATGTGGTCTATGCCGCCGCGGCTACAGATGCTCCAAGCGCGTCCATGCCCGCAGTGCTTGATCGTATCCGCCTGAAGAACAACCGCTTCACACTCAACGGCGCCATGCGCGCTCAGATGTCCAGTTTCGCCGCCACCAGTGTGTTGCGGGTGGGAAATACGCTGTATGCCACATCCGGTAGTGCGGGTGAAATTGTCGGCTACAACCACAACGATCTGGACGAAGAAGGCGCCTATGCGCTCCACGACGCCCGTTGGGTCGCCTGGGACAAAGACGGCAGGCGAATCGTAGTTGCCCAGGGAACCCCTGGAACATTGTCCTTGTTTGAAGAGGAGGAATTCTCCGGCGGCACCATGACGCTGCTCGACAGTTTTCCGTTTCCAGGTGCTGATGTGCCGGAAGCAAAAACGACGGTGGATGTGGCCGGCAGCCAGGCTTACGTCGCTGCTGGCACTGCTGGTGTGCAGATCGTCTGTCTGGAGTCCGGCGAGGTCGTCGGTTCCGTGCCACGTCCGGACCCGGCCACTCTTGGCCTGGATCCTTCGGTGGTCGTGACCAACGCCGTAAGTGTGGATAAGGACCTGATGTTCATTTCCAATGGTGAGGCGGGGATCTACGTCGCCACGTCAGAAGACGACTTCAAGGACTATGACTGCAATGAGGGTCCCGAGATTACGATGCTGGGACGGCTCCAGTTCGGAGATCTGGAGTCTGTGAACCACGTCGAGTACGAGAACGACTACCTGTTCATCGCCGCCGGTCTTGGCGGCGTGAAGGTCGTGGAAGTGGACGTCGACTGAACCCGCGGCGAACGTGCGCCGGCCTGCGAACGCAAAAAAAGAGCCTCATGTGAGGCTCCTGATCAATGCGAGTAACGTGATCCAATAAGCATCCCCGGGGGAACGGGTTTTCTATGGGAGATCTGAGTACTCCACCACCTGCGCCTTGCCATGCTGCTTCGCGTACTTCAACGCTTCATCAGCAGCCTCGATCAGCTCCTGACCGGTGAACTCGCTGCCGGAATCGAAGGTTGCCAGGCCAATGGAGATGTAAAGCTCCACTTCGTTGCCTTCGACGTCATGTCTGGTGGTATTGAAGGCTTTCAGTATCCGGTCGCAAACGATGCGGGCATTCGCCGAGCTCTCGCCGCCGAGCAGCAGGACGAACTCGTCGCCGCCGAACCGGGCCAGCGCGTCGTTCTCGCGGATCTGTGCGGTCAGAAGTCGGGCGGTGCTGCGCAGGATGTCGTCACCGGCGCTATGACTGTAGGTGTCGTTCACCGCCTTGAAGCCATCCAGGTCCATGAAGGCCAGACTCAAGGGGAATCCAAGCTTTCGAGCTCGGACCACCCACTCGGCCAGGTGTTTTTCCATGTAGTCCCGATTACGCAGGCCCGTGAGCTTGTCTGTGTGGTTTTCCTGCTCCAGAGTCTCCGCCTTGTTCCCGAGGGTGTCGATCTCCTGCTGCAACGCGGAAATCTCCCGGCGGGCGTTCAGGCTCACATCGGTGAGCAGTTTGCGTGCCCGATCGAGAATGTCGGCCGCGACTTCCACATCCATGATGTCCATGCCGAATTGGCTTTCGATGTCCGGAATCCGGAGCTCCACCTTCTTCAGAACCTCGAGGGTGGCCTGCTCATCGAGGCCCAGCTTGTCCTGCATGATCACGCCGAGTGCTGCGATCCCTGATTCGCCCGGATCGTTCAGCAGGATCTCCGAGAACCGGCCGGCAACGCTCACACAGTTGACGAAGTGTCGGGTGCCATCCTCCATGTCCGTATCCGCATCAGCACCTTCAGGCTCGTGGCTGTAGCGCACGGCCTGACAGATGATGTCCGGCAACTCCCACTTCTCCAGCAGCCAGGCGCCGATCCAGGCGTGATCGACACCCAGCACGTCAATTTCGTGCTTGGTGATCACGGCATGAATGTGACCCTCCTCGAGCGAGGCGTACTGCTCGGGCATGAGCTTGTCGAGCACCTGCAGACCGATGTCCTGCAGCAGCCCGCCGAGGAACAGCTCCTCGATGTTCTCCGCACCAAGTGCTGCGCCGATTTCCCGGGCGCCAATGGCGGTCAACAGGGATCGCTGCCAGTAACGGACCAGATCGATCCCACCACCTTCGTGCTTTCTCAGCGAGCTGACCAGGGAAAAGCTGAGTGCCAGGGTCATGGCCGCAGCCTGACCAAGGGTGAGCAACGCCTGGGCCAGGTTGGTGACCTCCCGGCGCCGAGCGTACATGGCTGAGTTCGCTGTCTTGAGGATCTTTGCCACCAGGGCAGGATCCTTGGCCAGAGTATCCATGAGCTCCTTGATATCGGACTCCGGATCCCTGAGCAGCTCGATGATCCGCGTGACGATGTCAGGTGGACTGGGGAGATCATCCATCTCCTCGAGCTGGGTCAGCAGGTTGTTGAGGGACTCTTCCGTTGCGCTTGAGTTAGCAGGTATTTGCATCCTTGCAGGCCGCCTTATTCTGAAAAGAGTTATTGGGTACTCTCATAACTCCGCTATCGGCAGAGCTGAAGTTTCCTTCAACGCCGATTGGTGACGGGGTTCACACTCTGTTGCCAAGAATACAAAGACAGAGCACGCGGGTGTTGCTACGGCGTATCGGCAGGACGGCGCGGAACTTGAGCGGCTGAAAGCTGACTCGGTACCTCGTCCGCTACTACTCGTAGGCGTAGGTCTGAGGTACTACTCGGTACCTCGTCCACTACTATTCGTAGGCGTAGGTCTGAGGTACTACTCAGTACCTCGTCCGCTACTACTCGTAGCGGAGGGCGTGAACCGGATTCTCCCGGGCAACCCGATATGCATGCACGGCGACGATCGACCAGGCCAGCAGCACCGAGCCTGCGCCTGCCATGCCGACGATCGGGCCGGTGTAGGTGATCCGATCAGCAAAGAACTGCAGGTAGGTATTTGCAGCCAGGTAGGCCAGTGGCAGCGCGACCAGGAGCGCCCACAGCACCGGCCGGGAAAACTGCCAGACCAGCAGCCGGACGATGCGCACAGTGCTGGCGCCCATGACCTTGCGCACACCAATTTCCTTGGTTCTGCCCGCGGCCATGAATGCGGCCAGGCCAAAAAGACCGATCAGGCTCAGCACCAATGCAACACCGGCAAACCCCGCCAACACGTTGGACAGTCCCTGGTAGACCTGAAACGTCTCGTTGAACTCATCGTCCAAAAACGCCACCTGGATCGGGTAGTCCGGAATCACCTCATCCCACACCCGCTCCACATCACTCAGCGCCTGCCCCATGGCCACGTTCTCCACTCTGATCGCACCGTACAAGAAGCGCTTGGGATTCACTCGGAAGACGGTCGGTTTGATCTGGTTGTGGAATCCCTGATAGTTCTGATCCGGTGTCACGCCGACGATGGTCAGCGCGCGCGGTTCGCTGTCACCGCGCCGCTCATAGAACACCGTCCCGAGCGCCGCGGACGGACTCGAGATGCCCAGTCGCTCGAGGGCCAGCTCGTTGGCGACGACGTTTGCGGACATCACGCCTTCGGTGATCGTATCGGCGGCATTTTCCTTGCCGAGGAAACGACCGGTCAGCAGTGGCACCTCGAACGTCTCCAGGAAACCTTCATCCACCGTGATCTGGTTGATCAGAAAATCGTCGGCTTCGCTGCCGGCCTCGAGGGAGGCATTGAATGACGAGTTACTGCCTTCATACGGCAGCTGGCTGACATAGCTAACACCGGTTACCGCCGGGAGGCGCTCGAGCTCATTCCTAAGGGTCTCCAGACGAGTCTGAATGCTGTCCACCCCAAGCCGGTCGAGGGTAATGATCTGCGACTTCGGATAGATCTCCGCTGAGTCTTCTATCTTCTTGTTCTGCAGCACCATCACACACACCATCGCCAGCATCAGAATGGTGATCGAGAACTGCAACCCGAGCATGAGGCTACGGAACAGGCCACCTCTGCCACCACTGGCGCCGCCTGCCCGTAAAGCATCGATAGGTGCTGCCTGGGTGATCAGGTACGCAGGATAGCTACCGGCCACCAATCCCACGGCGATGGTCGTCAGCAGCAACCAGGGCAACATGCCCAGGTGATCCAGCGTGAGCCCTTTGTCCGTGGCGGTGTTGAAGACGGGCAGCACCAGCTCAATGAGCGCAACGGCAATCACCATGGAGACCAGCACCACGAACAGGCTCTCCACCAGAAACTGGATGATGAGCTGGGAACGGCTCGCCCCCATGGTTTTGCGCAGCCCGATCTCCCGGGAACGGCCCAGGGACTGGGCCGTCGCCAGGTTCGTGTAGTTGACGATGGCGACCAGCAACACGAGCAGTCCCAGCACGCTCACCGTCTCGAGGATCGGCATACCCACCGCATCCCAGAGCACGTTGTTGGCTTCCACCAGCTTGCGCACCTTGATACCGGAAATCACATCCCGGCCCTGTTCCGGAAAGTGGCGGTCGAAGACGCCGTCCAGTTGCGGTTGCAGATCCGCTTTCCGGGTTCCCTCGGGCATGAGCAGATAGGTGAAGTTGCCGCTGGAGAGATTGTTGAAGTTACCCTCCAGGTCATAGCCGGTAATGCTGTTCAGCGCTTTAAGCGGCGCCACCACATCGAAGCCCTGGCGTCCGAACATGGCGCCGGTCAGGTGGGTGTTCGGCGGCAGATTCTCGATCACCGCAGTGACGTGCAACGTATGCTCATGATCGAGATCCATCGTGCGTCCAAGCGCCGGACCGGGGCCGAACAGCTTCAGCGCCATGTCTCGGGTCAGCATCACCCCGGTCGGGTCTTCGAGGGCTCCCGCGTCGCCCTCCAGATAGGCGAAGTCGAGAATCTGCAGCAGGGCCGGATCGGCGAAGGCGATGTCTTGATAGTAGTGGGCATCCTGCACCGAGATCAGGAATTCCCTGCCTACGGTTCTGGCGATGGCCTGGACACCCGTCACTTCCGCCTCGATCAACGGCGCAAAGGCGGTGTAGATGCCGTCCGACTCATTGACACCGATGTTGGCGGATGGCGAGAACAGGCTGCCGACAGTGAACGTTCTGTCCGCATTTTCAAAAAAGAGATCGTGGCTGCGCTCGTAAGCCACCAGCAGCGTGCTGAACAGAAAGATGCTCAACCCGACAACCAGACCGAGAACGTTGATGCTGGCGTAGAGCTTGTTTTTGACCAGCTGGCGCCAGGCGATGATCAGGTAGTTCTTAAGCATGCCACCCGCTCCTCAAACCACGGCCCGCAAGTT
This sequence comes from Candidatus Azotimanducaceae bacterium, assembly GCA_965215995.1. Taxonomy (GTDB): domain Bacteria; phylum Pseudomonadota; class Gammaproteobacteria; order Pseudomonadales; family Azotimanducaceae; genus SZUA-309. The sequence goes on from OZ244128.1 coordinate 652,144, forward strand.
CTCGGTCACCACCTGCCCATCGAACAGATTGATGGTTCGCCGGGCGTAATCCGAATGTGTTGGACTGTGGGTCACCATGACGATGGTGGTGCCTTCCTCATTCAGGCCCCGGAGCATCTCCATGACCTCCTGACCGTGGGCGCTGTCCAGGTTGCCGGTCGGTTCGTCCGCCAGGATGAGTGCCTGATCCCCAACCACCGCACGAGCGACGGCCACTCGCTGCTGCTGACCACCGGACAGCTGACTGGGCATATGCTTCGCCCGGTGCGCAATCCCGACCTTGTCCATGATGTGCACCACCCGATCACGCCGCTCGGCGCTCGAGATGTCGTGATACAGAAGTGCAAGCTCGATGTTCTCCGCCACGGACAGCTCATCGATGAGATTGAAGGACTGGAAGATGAAGCCGATGTTGTGTTTCCTGAGGTCGGCCAGTTGCCCCTCGGAGTAGCCGGAAACATCCTCACCGTTGAAGAGATATTGACCTGAGGTAGGTGAATCGAGCATGCCGATGATGTTCAGAAGCGTTGATTTTCCGCAGCCGGAGGGCCCCATGATGGCCACGAACTCCCCCGCCGCGATCTCGACGTTAACGGCATTCAACGCCACCGTCTCCACTTCCGCGGTGCGGTAAACCTTCGACAGGTCGTGCAGTTTCAGCATGTCTGGCTCCTGATTTCGTTCAAGTTCGTCGTCTGCAGTGCGGTTTCGGTCTGCTCGAGTCTCAAGCCTCGGATAGACTCAGCCGATCCATCTCCCGAAAGCTCGAATACGGGCTCGTTATCACTTCCTCGCCCGCCTCCAGCCCTTCCAGCACCTCGATGTAGCGGGCATTGCGCCGGCCCAGCACCACGGGTCGCTTGACTGCCTCCGTGCCGTCCTGACTGACCACGAACATCCAGTTGCCACCCGTGTCCTGAAAGAACGCGCCGTTGGGAATCAGCAGGGCTTCGCTGGCGTCGCCGAGAATCAGCGTCGCCTGCAACGTCTGCCCTCTACGGATATCCGAGGGCTGCGCGTCCCGGAAGTTGAGATCGAGCTCGAACTGGCCGTCTTTGACCTGCGGATAGATCTTGCTGACGGTCAGATCGAAGCTGTCGCGACCTCTGTCGAATCGGGCCGTCTGACCGATGTCCACCCGATTGAGATAGAACTCGTCCACAGCCACCCGAAGCTTGAAGTTGTCCGGGTCGTCGATCTGTCCGAGCCGACCTCCCCGCTGGATGCTCTGGCCCACTTCCACATCAAGCCCCGAGAGCTTGCCGCTGACAGGCGCACGCACGTTCAGCGCTTCCAGATTCTTCCGGGACAAGGCGAGATTACGCTCGAGTTGCTCAGCGGATGCCTGCAGGAACTTAAGCTGTGTTTCCTGCAGGCGACTGTCGGTAGCCTGGCTCTCAAGCGTCACCTCACGGAGATTGACGTAGTAAGCGAGCTCATCCCGCGAATCTTCGAGTTGGCTCTTGGCAGCCACCCCTGCGTTGTCCAGGTTTTCGAGCCGTTCCACCTGACGGGTCAGCCGGGTGATCTGGTAGTCCATCTCGACCAGGTTTCGCTTGTGCTGGAGCCGGTTCTGCTCGAGCTGCAGCTCGATGGTGCGCATGTTGTTGAGCTGCTCGGTGACCATGGCCTCGTTCCGGGTCACATCCAGTTGCAACGACGTGTTGTTCAGCACCACGATCAGATCGCCGGTTTCGACCATGGCCCCGTCATCGATCAGTCGGGATTCCACCTGGCCACCTTCGATCATGTCCAGGTAGACGGTTTTCAACGGCGTAACCCGACCCCGGATGGGAATGTAGTCCTCAAAGATGCCCGCGGTGACCGGTGAGATGACCAGGCGCGTGTTCTCGATGGTCAGACTCCGAACACCGTCGGCGCTCAGCAGGAGCCAGGCCACGAGCACTGTAATCGCCAGCGCCGCGACACCGGCAGCAAGCTGCACCGCCGTGAACCGACGGCGCTCGATGGGCCTGTCCATCCCAACGCCGGATACCGGTCTGGCTTTGTCGCTGGTGCCCGTCTCGTTGGAACTGCCGACCGCATGCATGTGCCGTCTCCTGATGATCTGCCTGAGCCAACGGACTCTCCGCACAAACGCGTCAGCATTGACTCCCACCATTTAACAGACAAAGTCCGTGCCAGCTGTCCAACCTACTGTTTTCATTGATTTTTCTCTAAATCAGGCTGCCATGTATGGAGCCACAGGTGTTCGAATTCGAACGCCTTTGCCTGCCGTGGTGTACGATATCGAACACTTACCGGGTTGGTGCTCGATCATGCCCTCCACTTCCGTGCTCATCGTCGATGACGATGACGACATTCTCACGGCAGGCCGGTTGCTGCTGAAACAGCACTATGACTCTGTCCATGTGACCAGTGACCCGGAGCAGATCCCGACTCTGATGCAGGCGCACGATTACCAGGTAATCCTGCTCGACATGAACTTCGGCCCGGGCGCGTCAACAGGGGAAGCCGGATTTCATTGGCTGGAAGAGATCCTTCGTCTGGATTCAGACGCGGTGGTGGTTCTGATCACGGCCCACGGCGGCGTTGAGACCGCCGTTGAGGCCATGAAGCGGGGCGCCACGGACTTCGTTGCCAAGCCCTGGGAGAACGGCAAGCTCTTGGCCACCCTTTCCAGCGCGGCCAAGCTCCGGGACAGCCGGTTGGAGGCAAGGCGGCTGAAGGCAGCGAACCTGGTGCTGACCGAGGTAGCAGGCGCAACGAGCCAGCAGATGCTCGGCAACTCCAACGCCCTGAAGACGGTGCAGCGAATGATCGAACGGGCGGCGCCAACCGATGCCAACGTGCTGCTGCTCGGTGAGAACGGAACCGGCAAGGAGCTCGCGGCCAGATCCCTGCACAGCCAATCACGTCGCGCCAACGCGCCCTTCATCAGCGTCGACCTGGGCGCTATCACGGAAACCCTGTTCGAGTCCGAGCTCTTCGGCCACTTGAAAGGTGCGTTCACGGACGCACGCAGAGCCAGCCCGGGCCGTATCCTGGCCGCTGATGGGGGCACCCTGTTTCTCGACGAGGTGGGTAACCTGCCGCTGCACCTGCAGGCGAAGCTCTTGTCCGTGCTCGAGCAGCGGGAGGTAGTACCCGTGGGCGGCACCAGGCCCGTGCCCGTGGACGTGCGGGTGATCGCAGCCACAAATGTCCCCAGAGACCAGCTCGACGATGAGTCTCGATTTCGCCAGGACCTGCTCTTCCGTCTGAACACCGTCGAGATCACCCTGCCACCACTCAGAGACAGACGCGCGGACATACTTCCCATCGCCGAGCACTACGCCGATCTGTACGCACGGAAATATGACCGGCCGGCCAGGGCGTTCACACCGGAAGTCGATCGGGCACTCTCGGCATACGATTGGCCTGGAAATATCCGTGCGTTGCGACACGCGGTGGAACGCGCCGTCATTCTTGCCGATGGCGACACCTTCCAGGTGGAAGACTTCCCCCTGGGGGCGCACAGCCACACCCGGGACTCCATGCCCGAAGGGGCACTCACCGAGCTCAATCTGGAAAGCATCGAGAAACAGGCGATCCAACGGGCGCTCGGCCGGAACCGCTACAACATCTCGCACGCGGCAAAAGACCTGGGACTGACCCGCGCCGCCCTATATCGGCGCATGGAAAAGCATGGTCTTTAAGCAGTTCGGGATTCGGCTCGGAATCCGTCTGGCCGTGCTCTTCAGCCTGTTGGGCATCACCGCCTATCTGGTCGTGACTGGCGGTTACCCTGCGGCCACCTTGCTGCTTATTGCCATCGGCGTGGTGCTGGCCATCGAGCTCAGCCGCTTCGTGACCCGCACGAACCAGGAGCTGGCCAGGTTCCTGGATGCCATTCGCTACGCGGATTTCGGACAACGATTCAGTTTTTCCGGCGCCGGTGCAGGCTTCAAGGAGCTGGGCGAGACCCTGACTCGCATCCTCGAGAAGTTCCGCGCAGATCGCAGCGAGCAGGAAGTGGCACTCAAACATCTCAAGGCTCTGCTCGAGCATGTGCCGGTGCCGCTGATCTCCGTATTCGCCGATGGCCGGATCAGCCTGTGGAACAACGCCGCCCGACGGCTGTTCGGTCAGCACAGCGTGCAGCAACTCGACGATCTCGCCCAGTTTGGCGACGAGTTGATGCCTGCGATCAAACGGATCCAGCCCGGCAGCCGGGCACTCGTGCAGATGACGGTCGACGACATCGACCAGAGCCTGACGCTGTCTGCCAGCGAAATCGTGACAAGCGGACGGACGGAACGTCTGATCAGCCTGCACAACATCCAGACGGAGCTGGACGGCATGCAGCTCGATGCCTGGCAGGCGCTGGTCCGCGTCCTCACCCACGAGATCATGAACTCCATCACGCCACTCTCCTCCCTGGCCAGCACGTCTTCCGACCTGGTGCGAGCCGCCGCAGCCGACCTGGACGTTGACCATCGCGAGACCCTGGAGGACGCGCAGAGCGCGGTGGATACGTTGGCCAGACGCGCCGAAGGCCTCACCGGTTTCATCAGCAGCTACCGTCAGCTGCTCGGCCTGCCCGAGCCGGAAAAGTCCCGCTTTGCCGTCAGCGAGCTGGTCGCCGACGTGATCCGCATGACATCAGCCGAGTATGAGGTGCAGGGCATTCGAATCAGCAAGCAGATACAACCTGTCTCTCTGGAGTTGCATGCAGATAGGGCTCTGATCGAGCAGGTCCTGCTCAATCTCATCCGCAACGCGGCGCAGGCGCTAAGTCCCCAAGGGGGCGAAATCGTCCTGGCCGCACGGCTGAACGTACGCGGTCAGACCTGCCTGGAGGTCAGTGACAATGGCCCGGGCATACCAGAGGAGGTGGCAGCGCGAATGTTCGTCCCTTTCTACACTACGCGAGCAGAAGGCACTGGGGTCGGTCTGGCGCTCAGCCGACAGATCATGAATGCCCACGGTGGCAGCATCGGTTTCACTAGTCCGCCGGGAGGGGGTGCCCGCTTCAGCCTGGTCTTCGGAACCTGAGCCGCTCAATCGAAGTGCCTGGCAGCCGCGCTGGTGGAAGCTTCCAGGTGCGCACGTATGGCCTGCCGGGCCGCATCGGCATCCCGTTCTTCGAGCGCGGTGAGTATCAGCTCATGCTCATCGAGCACCGGATAGACGCCTTCCTCGATGATCAGGCGATGAAAGCCACGGCTCAGCTCGCTCTGGCTGCGCAGTGACCAGAGCCAGGAAACGGTATTCTCAATGGCCGTGTTTAGCGTTGCAGCGGCAATCAACCGATGAAAGGCACCGTCATGCGCTTCCATTTCCGGAGTGCCGTTGCAACGCTGCATCTCGACCAACAACCCTCGCAACTCGGCGAGCTGCACATCCGTAATCCGCTCCGCTGCCAGCGCACAGGCCTCCGGCTCGATCAGCAGCCGAAATTCCAGAATCTCGAATGGGCCGATGCCCTCATCCGCTACCCTGGGCGGTTGGCTGGCCGCCTGCTCGGTCACATAGATCCCCGATCCGGTACGCACCTCGATCAGCCCGGAAACTTCGAGCGCGATCATCGCCTCCCGCACGGATGGGCGGCTGACCTTGAGCATCTCAGCCAGATCCCGCTCTGACGGCAGCTTATCGCCGGGCGCTACTTCGCCACTCGAGATCAGCCGGGCGATGCGCCGGGCAACCCGGACATAGAGGCGCTCCTGGGTGTCGATGGGCTGCAGCTTCAACACCTCAGGCCCTCTCCTCGGCCCAGACCTGCGCCTCGAGACTGAGCTCGGCGGCTTTGAATATGTGAGCCTGGGTCATGGCGTGCTCGGTGCGGTTCAGCACATCCAGAATCATCTGACCGAAAAACGGAAACCCCACCTTACCCAGACAGTCGATTTCCCGGGTACCCGATTCATCCGTAAGAAACAGGAGTGATGCGGGTGAACGTCGGCCGAGATCCGTGTACTTACGCGCTTCCATCGCACCGGAGGTTCCGAGAATGAACGTCCGGCCATCACCCCAGACATCCATGCCCGCGGGTGTGAACCAGTCCACCCGACTGAAAAAACTGGCACCGTTGTCTCCCGCCAGGGCGAACTCGCCGAAATCTTCGAGCTCCGGATACTCCGGATGGTTGCGATTGCTGACCGCAGCGAAACTGACGGTTCCATCAGCACAACCCGCGTAGGTGAGGAACTGCTCCACCTGATGACTGCCGATGTCCGTGATGATTCCTCCGTAACGGGATTTATCGAAGAACCAGTCCGGCCGCTGCGGTGCAGACAACCGATGCGGCGCCAGATTGGTGACGTGGAGCACATCGCCGATCGCGCCGTCTTTGATCAGCTCACCGGCATGCCAGGCGGCTTCATTGTGCAGGCGCTCAGAGAAGTAGACCAGGTACTTCCTTCGGGTGCGGGCAACCAGCGCGCGGATTTCGTCGAGCTGGCTCAGGGTCGTGAACGGCGTCTTGTCGGTGAAGTAGTCTTTGCCGGATTCAATCACCTCGGCACCAATGTCAGCGCGCTTGTTCGGCACTGCTGCTGCCGCGATCAGGTGCAGACTGTCATCCGCGAGCAGCGCCGAAAAGCTTGCCGCGACCTGCACGCCCGGAAAACGCTCGCAGAATCCCTGCACTTTCACCGGATCCGGGTCGTAAACGGCAACCAGGGTTCCCCCGGCCTCGAGCAGGCCGTTCGTCTGCCCGTAGATATGACCATGATCGAGAAACGCCGCCGCAAACCTGAACTCATCCGGACCCACAACGGCGCGTCGTTCGCCCTGCGGCGCGTAGTTGGCCCCACTCGCGATGCTCATAACCATCCCAACCCCACTGAAGTGCTGTATGTCGCGCTGGCCAGCACGGTGAGCACACAGATGCTCATGGCCGTGTTGCTTGCCAATGCCTTTGCGCCCGTCGGCCGATCAGCACCCAGGTACTGTTGCCGGTTGTTCAGCAGCAGCCAGCCGGTGTAAGCGATCGGCAGTAGAAATCCGCAGAAGGCCGAGGTGGGCAGGATCACATAGGGCCCCATGCTGGACCAGAGAAATACACCCAGAACGGCAGGCGTTGGAATCAGACAAGCCCAGCGATAGGCCCTGGATCCTTCCTCCAGATCGAACATCTCCATGGCCGCGGCACCGCAGGTCAGCATGTGCATGACCAGCGAGCCGGCTGCCATGCCCAGCACCCCGAGTGGAAACACCAGCCGACCCGCGAAATCACCCATCCCGCTTGCCGCAAACATGCCGCTCGCCTGGGCAGGGGCCAGCCTGGCCTGGATCGCCCCTTCGCCGCCGTGAAGGGTGACAGCGGCGGCAACGGAGATCAGGCTGGTCACCAGCAGATAGGGTATGACCAGGCCAATAACGATGTCGTAGTTGGCGAGCGTCCGCTCTTCCCTGCCCCAGCCGCGCCGAAGCAGGGTGTAGCCATAGACGAACGTCATGTTGATGCCGACCGCCGTGCCGAGCGCGGCCATCATGGTGGTGACGCCGAGGGCGTTGTCCGGCAGAGAATGCGGAACAAAGCCCCAAAGCACCTTGCCCCAGTCGATGCCGGCATTCAGGCTCGCGCTGAGCACCACCCAGGCAAAGCTCACCACCACCCCGAAACTCAACAGCTTGATGCCGTTCTCGAAGACTCGGACGGCCCGCGCCGCCTTGCCGTACTGCCAGACAGTGGCAGCACAGACCGACCACACCAGCGCCGCCAGGACGAACAGGTAGAGCTGCCGCGCGATACCGTGTTCTTCTCCTTTCAGATTGAAGCCCGCCACCACTTCAATGGTCTCCTCGAGCATGCCGGCGCTCAGCGGATAATGGGAAAATCCCCAGACGATGCTGGAACCCAAGGCTGCGATAGCCCACAGCCAGGCCAGCGTCGGTGACAGGTGCTGCTTCATGGCCGCAAAGGGGCGCTCACCGGTGGACAGGGTCTGGTGCGCAAGTGCAAACAGCATGATGCAGCCGACAATCATGGAAACCGGCTGCACCCAGAGAAGCTCGTAGCCGAAAGCCGCCCCGATCGTGAGCGAGGTGATGGCAGAGCCGCCACCCAGCGTCATGGCTCCCTGCAGCCAGCCGGGTCCGCCGTTTCTGATGTTGTCGACAAAGCGGCTCATCGATAGGACGCATCCATATCGATTTCCACGGCAATGTTTTCAGGTGTTCTCAGCGTCGCGGCTGCGATGCGCTGCTGCAGCACTTTCTCGTATGCTCGAGCATCTATGGGCAGCGTCACGGGGCCTTCCGACCAGGCAGAGAGCAGCATGGCGTTCGCAAGCTGCAGCGAACCCAACCCGGCTTCGCCCGGGGTGAGCAAAGTCTCCTCGCCTTCTATCGAGCCAACGAAGTTGGCAATCACCGCGGCATGCTGGTTCACCTTGGCGAGCCCGCTCAAGGTTTCGCTTTCGAATGCCGGCATTCCGAACATTTCCCTGGTGGTCCTGCAATGCTCGGCAACGCTCACCGACGCGGTCTTCAGCGTAATCGCATCGTCTGCACAGACGATCGAGCCGCGATCACCGATGAGCTCCAACCGATTGACGCCAGGCGCTTCTCCACTGGAGGCAGCCAGCACACCGTGCGCACCATTTCTGAACGTGAGCAAGGCAGTGACCGCATCTTCCACATCGATGTCGTGGTAGCGGCCGAAGTCGACCCGGGCAAACACGGATTCAGGCAGACCGATGAGCCACTGCAGCACGTCCAGATTGTGGATGCACTGATTGATCAGCAGACCGCCTCCTTCACCAGGCCAGGTACCCCGCCAGCTGCTGACCTTGTAGTAAACGTCCGGCCGGTACCAGGCCGTCATGATCCAGCTGACCCGCTGCAGGGCACCGATGGCGTCACCTTCGAGCAGCGATTTCACCCGGCTGTAGAGGGGGTGAAATCGCTGATTGAGCATCACGGCAAATTGCGTGGGCGGGGTCACCTTATCCAGCAGCTGCTCCGCCTGCGCCACCGACATGGCGATGGGTTTTTCCATCAGCACGTGCAGGCCTCGTTCCAGTGCCGCAGTCGCGATCTCCACATGAGAGTGTGTCGGCGTCGCGATCAGCACTGCGTCCAGCGCCACGGCTTTCAGCATGTCCTCAGGATCGTTGAAGTGCGGGACCGTTTCATCGGCCGACCCACCGTGTCGGGACGCCGTCGCGACGAGCTCCGCACCTGGCACGGCGCCGGAGCGCAAGAGCTCGATGTGTTGGCCGCCGATGTTCCCGGTGCCGACAACAGCAAATCGAACCGTCACTCTACTCTCCCACCTTCGGTACTATCGCGTCGTCGCGCTCGGGCAGGCGAATGGCGACCACCTGACCCGCGGGATCGCGAATGAACTCGACCTGAAACGGACGCGGCTCGAAGAAAAAGCTGTCTTCGCCAACCTCCGTCATCGCTCCGTTGAAGAAGACGGATGCCACCATCAGCTGCTCATCCTCGGTGTAGAAGCGCAGACCGCCGGCATAGGTACCGGCGTAGTCCCGGTAATGAAGGTTGATGGGCAGATCTGCCAGCTCCGCCGCGGTGAACGGCGTGCTTCGATCGGTGCTGGCTGCCCGAACCTCGCCAACGAACGACGGATCAATCGGCCGCCCGAGGTGACCCCAGGCCCTGTGCAGGTAGGTAAGCAGTCCGGCGGCCACTTCATCGGTGAATGCCGGTTGGTCGTCGTGGCCAGGCATGACGCTGTCCCAGGTTTCACCGTTTACCTCGATGGGCCCCTGCAGACCATGCAGGATGATCCGCAACAACGTTTCGGTAGGACCCGTGACCCACTCCGAACCCACCAGCGGCGGTCCTGCAGAGCCGATACCCTCCCCGTTCGTGCCGTGACAGATCGCGCAACGGCCGCTGTAGTAGGCCTGCCCTTCTGTCCGTAGTGCTTCTTCCGCACTGGAGAGCGGTCGCAGGTCGGCCACCAGATCGTCGCCCGGCCAGGTGAAGGCGCGCCGCGTCTGCGAAACGATCGGCCACAGCGTCTCCGGCAACTCGCTGAAAACCGGGTGCGGTCCTTCCAGTATTGCCCGTTCGAATCCCTCCTCTCTGGTCGCCTGGTAGAGCCCCAGAAGCACGGCTTCCTGCGCAGCCCGCGACTTCAGCGTAAGCGTTTCGTCGAGAAAGGCGCTTCCGGTAGCTGGCTCAGCACGAAAGGCCTGTGTCACCAGCGCTTTCGCGAATGCCAGCCGCGACTCATCCCACTGCGCGGCGGCAACCAGATGGCGGAGGAAGGCACTTTCACTGCCGCGCAATGCGACCTGGACACCGGCGGTTCGCACCGGGTCGTCTATCGCATCGTTCAGCACCTCAGTGAGCCGCGTCAGCACTGCTTCGGATTGATTGTGCCCGCCTAAGTAAAGAACCGCATGGTGGGCCACGGTCTCATCCGCATCCCGGCTCAGAGCGATCAGCTCCTGTTCGGCAAGCAGCGTTCGGCCAGCGCGAAGCGCGTTGGTTCGCAGAGCACCTTCACTGCGTTCGAGGGCGTTCTGCACGTCCCTCCGGGTCAAGGCACCACGGCCTTCGAGCGTCCAGAGCGCATGCATAGCCGCGATCTCATCACCACGCTCAAGGAGCTTCTTGAGCTTCCAATTTATCTCTCCGGCCTTACCGGCAATCAGCAGTCGTTGCGCGGTATCCCGCTGCCAGCCGTTCGAATGACCGAGCCGTTCGATCAGCTCATCGGCATCTTCGGGCAAAGCAAGAACAGCAGGCTCGACATCCGCCTCGGCACGGATTCGCCAGACTCGGCCCAGACCCAACGGTTTGTCCAGCCCACGGGAGAGGGCCTGATTGCGGAGCTCTTCGGTCAGGAAGACCTGGTCCTGAATGATGCCGCGATACATGTCGACCACGTAGAGCGCACCGTCCGGACCAACGCTCACGTCCACGGGGCGAAAGCGCTCGTCGGTGGAGGCGAGGAACTCCCGCTGTCCCCACTGCGGGTCCTCATAGAGCACGTGCTCTGTGCTGGCAGCAAGCCCCTCGGCATTGAGCGTGAGCCGAACCACCACGTTGGCGGCTGGCTCAGTCACATACACGTCCCGTGCACCATCCGGAAATGCACCGCCGCGGTAGACGGCCATACCGCTGGCGGACGTCGGCTTATCCAGACGGCCGTCATCGCGCAACACCCCGGGCACGTAGGCCCGATTCACTCCGGGATTCACCCGCACCGCATAAACCTGATCGTCCCGGCTGACCTGGATGTGCAGGCCTGGCGCGCTGCTGTTCCCCGCTTCAATGACCGGTTGCGCATCATAGACATCACCGAGCAGCAGGTTGGAGTTGGTGTTGTAGTAAAGCTGGCCGTCGTTATCCTGAGTTATCCCCCACTGGCCACGGAACAGCGTCGGCTCTTCAACCAGCGCTCCATTGATGATCTTCAGCCGTCTATCCGACTTGGCGCTGTAGAGCCAGTTGTCGATCGCCAGCAGCAAACCGTTCTCGGCGTGCTCAACGCTACCGGGCTGATTGCCGTACTCACCAAGGCTGACGCGCTGACCGCAATCGAAATCTGTCGCAGTGCCAGGTGTGCCCGGACAGAGCCAGAGGTTCGGCGGCTCGGCCACCAACATCCCTTCATTGACGACGGCAATGGCCCTGGGCAGCACCAGCCCGTCCATCAACACCTGGCGGCTGTCCGGATGGCCATCTCCATCGGTGTCCTTGAGTCGAACAACCGCGCCAACCGGTTCATCCGCGCCCCGGCCCCAGGCGTCAGGCATGAAGCCCCGCATCTCGACCACATAGAGATCGCCCCGCTCATCCCAGGCGATGGCAACCGGATCCTCCACCAACGGCTCGGCAGCAAACAACTCAATGGCAAAACCGGGGGCCAGGCTGAAGCTCTCGAGCGCCTCGGTCGGCGTCAGCTCCGGCGCCGGAGGCGTCTCGAGCGTCAGGTAAAACGGCTTCTCCGCTGCCGGTGCGACTCCGCTGAGCAGCAGCAGAACGAACAGCGCAATGCGCACGGTCAGAATCTCATCGTCTTCAGATAGGCGTAAGAGCGCCGTATCGACTTCTCCGGCTCCGGCGGGCCGTCCCGCTCGACGAAGAAGTGCCGGGCACCCTGCTCGAGGGCGTGCCGGACGAACGCGGGAAAGTCGATCTCGCCATCACCTACGTCCGCAAAATCACCGGCGGCATCGATGTCTTTCAGGTGGCAGCTCGGAAAGCGTCCGGCGTAGCGACGGAGGTAATCGTGCAGATCACCGCCGCCTTTGACGATCCAATAGGCGTCCATCTGAAAGGCAACGGTGTCTTCATAAGTTTCGTTCAGCATGAGATCGTAGGGAACCACCCCACCGATCGGTTGCAGCTCCCAGCTGTGGTTGTGGTAGCCGAACAGGACCCCTTCCCGGGCGCAGATCTCACCCGCCTCAATCAGACGCTCGATGTTGCCTTTGACCTGGTCCAGGCTTTCGAAGTCGTCCCGACCGAGCCCCGGCAGGTTCAGATACTTCTGGCCGAGGGCCAGCGCACCTTCCAGCGAGTGCTTGACGTTCTCTGCCAGGTTCTCGATTCCGCCCCGGGCTCGATAGACCCGCATGGCCTCGTCGCGAGGCAACCCGGCAAACCCTTCCGGCAACTTAGGCGTGACGCGTCCTACCGGCGCAGTCAGATCGTTGGCATCGAGGAGCGATTGCACCTGCTCAGCGGTCCGGCCGAGGAACCCCATGGCCGAAAACTCCACCTGCCGGTAGCCGATCTCAGCAACCCGTGCCAGGGTACCTTCGAAGTCCTTGAGCATCAGTGCGGTGACGGTGGAGAGCTGGAGACCGAAACTCTCCAGTGAGTCCTCCTGCTGATGCGTACTGCTCACAGCCAGAGCCGGTGCCGCAAGACCGGAGGCCGTGAGCGCGCCTGTTGCCAGGCCCAGGAAGCGTCTTCGCTGCATTGTCCGTGTTCTCCCATCTCTATGTGCGTTCTATTGTTACAGCCTGTGTCTGGCGCGCAGGGTTTCCAGGGTGTGGATCACGCCGCGCAGCTCCGCCAGCCCTTTGAGCCGACCCCCGTACGAATAGCCCGGATTCACGCCTGCCTGGCCGATCTCATCACCGAGAAGGTGACCGTGATCGGGGCGCATGGGAATGCGATCGGCACGCCCTTCGTCCCGCCGACGTGCCTCCTCATCGAGCAGGGCCTCGATGACGCCGACCATGTCGTTGTCACCATCCAGATGTTCTGACTCGTAGAAGGATCCATCCGCTTCACGGCGGACGTTGCGCAGATGCACAAAGTGCACGCGAGGACCGAATTCCCGCACCATGGCAACCAGATCGTTGTCTGCTCTGGCGCCGAACGAGCCGGCACACAGGGTAAGGCCGTTGCTCGGACTGGGTACGGCTGCCAACAACGTCCGTGCATCTTCCGCCGTGGAAACTACCCGTGGCAAACCGAACAGGGAAAAGGGCGGGTCATCCGGATGCACGCACATTCGCACACCGGCAGCTTCCGCCACCGGGACGATCGCCTTCAGAAAGGCCAGCAGGTTGGCTCGAAGCCCCTCCGTGCCAAGCGCAATGAACTCCGCGATGGCAGCGCGAATCCCGTCACGATCATAAGAACCTTCACCGCCCGGCAGGCCGGCAATGATGTTCTGCTCGAGCAGCTGCCGCTCGGCCTCCGTCATCGCCTGCAACCGCTTCTCTGCCCTGGCCAGTAGGGCCGCGTCATAGTCCTGCTCGGCATCGGGCCGTTTGAGGATGTAGACGTCATAGGCGGCGAAGTCGGTCATCTCGAAGCGCAGCGCCCTGGAGGCATCAGGCATCTGATAGTCGAGGTTGGTGCGCGTCCAGTCCACCACCGGCATGAAGTTGTAGCAGACCACGGCCACCCCCGCCTCGCCGACGTTGCGCACGGAGGTCTCGTAGTTCCGAAGCCACTGACGATAGTTGCCGGTTCTGGTCTTCAGCTCGTTGTGCAGCGGGATACTCTCCACCACGCTCCAGCTGAGACCAGCGGCTTCGATCTCCCGTTTACGCTCGATCACCGCCTCCAGGGGCCAGGCTTCGCCGGTGGGCACATGATGCAGAGACGTCACCACGCCGGTCGCGCCGGCCTGGGCGATTTTATCGAGGGTGACCGGGTCATCCGGTCCGAACCAGCGCCAGGTCTGTTGCATCGCTACCTCCCGCTGCTCACCGGGATGATGGCCCCGCGGTGCTGAACCACCTCTGCCGCCAGGCCCTGGGCAGCGGCGAGCGATGCTTCCAGGTCCGCACCCTGCAATCGACTCGCCAGGTAGGCGGCATTGAACGCGTCGCCTGCACCGGTTGTGTCCACGGCAGCGACCGGCTCCGCTTTGCGCTTGGCGTGGCTACTCCCGCTCCACGCTTCAACCTGCAGGTCTTCCCCCTTGACCACCACTTCAGTGGCACCCAACCCCCGGTAGAAATCGATGCTGCTGGTCACCGATTCATGCCCCCAGAGCGCCTGATCATCGCCCAGGGTCGGCAGCACCACGTCGCAGTAGGGCAACACGGCCATGCAGCAGCTTCTCGCCTGCGCCAGGGATTCCCACAACAGGGCTCGGTAGTTGGGATCGAAGGCGATCTGACAGTCTGCGGCCCGTAATGACGCAAGCAGTGCGACCAGGTTTGCGTGCCCGGATCGGGTGATGGCGAGGGTGATGCCGGTGAAGTAAAAAACGCTCGCCCGAAGCTTAAGCGGCGCATCGAAGAGCTGCCGGGCCGGGCTCGACTCCCGGTAGTAGGTGAATGTCCGTTCGCCCTCAGCATCGTTGTCGATCAGGTAAAGGCCGATGCAGCGACCGGGCGCCCGGTCGATCAGCGAGGCATCAATCTGCTCGGCCATCATGCGCTGCAAGGCGCCCTCCGACCCGGCATCATCGCCGAGGCGGGTGAGGTAGCGGGTGCGGATGCCGGACCGAGCCAGATAGACCGCGGTGTTGAAGCTGTCACCGGCGAAGGCCCGCTGGTAGGTGGCGCCGACGCCCCCTCCCTGTCCTCCCTTTTTTTCGCCTGCGGGGGCAAGCGGTGCGAATTCCACCATCACCTCACCGGCGCAGACGACGTCCGAGCTCGAATCTACAATTGGCCTGACCACTTGACCAGGCTAGCAAGCCACACCTAGCATGGTCAACTTACGCACCCGGATCCGCCACAATCCAGCCATGAGCACACTACTGCGACTCTCCGGCGACCGCCTGTTTCCAGCGGACCAAGGCGTGCGGGCGATTGCCCGGCGGCTATATGGTGAGGTGAAGGATCTGCCCATCGTCAGCCCGCATGGCCACACGGACCCGGCCTGGTTCGCATCGAACGAACCTTTCGCGGATGCCGCCGAGCTGCTGCTGAAGCCGGATCACTACCTGTTCCGCATGCTGTTCAGTCAGGGAATCAGCCTGGATCAGCTCGGCATCGGCCACACGGCCAGCACAGTGAAGGACAACCGGCAGATCTGGCGCTGCTTCGCCGAGCACTACGTACTGTTTCGCGGCACCCCGTCCAGGATCTGGCTGGATACGGTTTTTGCCGAGGTTTTCGAGCTGGATGTCCGGTTGGCCGCGGACACGGCAGACCTCTACTTCGACCATATTTCCGCCGCTCTGGCGCGGCCTGAATACAGACCCAGAGCGCTGTTCGAACGCTTCAACATCGAACTGCTGGCGACGACCGAATCGCCCCTGGACGATCTGAGCCACCACCAGGCTCTGCGTGACGATCCCTGGCCCGGGCGGGTGATCACCGCCTACCGCCCGGATCCGGTGGTTGACCCGGAATACGAAGGCTTCATCGACAACCTGGGCCGGTTCGCCGAGCTGACCGGTGAAGACACCGGGACCTGGTCCGGCTACCTGGCCGCCCACCGGATCCGTCGCGCGTTCTTCAGATCGCTGGGCGCCACGTCGACCGATCACGGTCACCCCAGCGCCAAAACAGCGGACCTGAGCGAGGTGGACGCCCGGGCCCTGTTCGCCCGGGTACAGACCGACGCCTGCACGGCTCTTGATGCGGAACTGTTCCGGGCGCAGATGCTCACCGAGATGGCGGCGATGAGTCTGGACGACGGTCTGGTCATGCAGATCCACCCGGGCTCGTTCCGCAATCACAATCAGCCGCTGTTCGCCTCCCACGGCCGTGACATGGGTGCGGACATTCCCATGCGGACCGACTTCGTCGACGCCTTGCGACCCCTGCTCAACCGATTCGGTAATCACCCGGAGTTCAGCCTGATCGTTTTCACCCTGGACGAGACGAGCTACGCCCGAGAACTGGCGCCACTGGCCGGGCACTACCCCGCCCTGAAGCTCGGACCTGCCTGGTGGTTCCACGACTCACCGGAAGGCATGCGGCGATTTCGCGAGCAGACCACAGAAACGGCCGGTTTCTACAACACCGTGGGTTTCAACGACGACACCCGTGCCTTTCTCTCCATTCCGGCACGGCACGACATGGCTCGACGCATGGACTGTGGCTTCCTGGCCCGGCTGGTGGCCGAGCACCGGCTGGACGAAGACGAAGCACGCGAGGTAGCGAGCGACCTCGCCTACGGGCTGGTTAAACAAGCGTACCGACTGTGAAGGTCGACTATGATCGCGTCGCCCTGAATACGGGCATCGTGCATCTGGGGGTGGGGGCTTTTCACCGCGCCCATCAGGCCGTCTACACCGACCGGGCAATACGGCAATTCGGCGGTGACTGGGGCATCTGCGGAGTCAGCCTGCGCAGCGGTGCGGTCAGGGATGCGCTTGCTCGCCATCAGAACGTCTACTCGGTTGCCGAGCGCTCATCGACGGGCACCAAGGTCGAGCCCGTCGGTGCCCTGACCCGGGTTCTGGTTGCGCCGGAAGACCCGCACGCGGTGATCGAGGCCATCGCCGATCCCGCCGTGCACGTGGTAACTCTCACGATTACCGAAAAAGGCTACTGCCTGGCACCTGCCAGTGGCCGGCTGGAGCTCAGTCATCCGGATGTCGCTCACGACCTTGCCGAGCCAGGCTCACCTCGGTCGGCGATCGGATTTCTGGTCGCAGGTCTGGCCGAAAGACGGCGGCGGGAGACGGCGGGCCTGACTCTGATTTCCTGCGACAATCTCACAGGCAATGGTGACAAGCTCAGAGACGCGGTACTGGATCTGTCCGGAGTGAAGGATGCGGAGCTCGCAGCCTGGATCGAGCAGCAGTGCCAGTTTCCGAACAGCATGGTTGACCGGATCGTACCGGCAACCACGGAATCGGATCTTGACGAGATCGAAGCAGCACTCGGCCAACGTGATCCTGCAGCGGTGGTCACCGAGCCGTTCAGCCAGTGGATGATCGAACGCAGATTTGCCGGCCCCATGCCACCCTGGGACAAAGTGGGCGTGGAGTATGTGGAAGAGGTCGCACCGTTCGAGCAGATGAAGCTCAGACTTCTGAATGCCAGCCACTCCAGCATGGCCTACCTCGGCAGCCTGGCAGGCTATGAGACCGTCGCCGAGGTCATCGCCGACCCCGCTTTCAGGGCATTGATCACGCAACTGATGCGCCAGGAAATGGCGCCCACGCTCAGCGGCATGAACGCATTCGACCTTACGGCATACCAGCACTCACTCATCGACCGTTTCGGTAATCGCGGCCTGCCGCACCGCACGCGGCAGATTGCTATGGATGGCACGCAGAAAGTCGCACAACGACTGCTACCCGCCATCACAGAACGTCTGGCCGACGGTCAGCCTGCCGAGGCCGCAATCTGCAGCCTGGCCGGCTGGATCCGATACAGCACGGGCGTGGACGAGGAGGGAGTCGCGTATAGGGTGGAAGACCCGCTGAGCGACGCCTTTGCCGAGCGCTATCGGGCAAGCAGAGGCGACCTCGAGAGATATCTGGACAGCCTGTTGCAGATGACGGCCGTTTTCCCATCAACGCTCAGAGCTTCCCGCACGCTCCGATCCGAGTTGCTGACCTGGCTCAGAACTTTTCAACAACGGGGCGTGCTCAGGACGGTTCACTCACGCTGGGGCGCCGGATGACTATCCTGCGGGCGGCCTGGACGTTACTCAGCGCATTTCCAGTGCTGCTGGTGCACACCGAACTGGCCGGGGCCAGCGAACCGAACGGCGAACCGGACAATGGCGAGACCATCATGGAAACCCTGGTGGTGGTCGGCAGCCATGCGCCGGTCAGTCGTCCGGAAATGACCAGCCGAGTGTCCGTCGTCGACCGATCCCGAATCGAAGCGCTGAACAGAACGGACCTGCAGCAACTGATCGACGCCTTCACCGGCCTCAGCATCAATCAGCAAGGCGGTGCCGGTGGCGTGACCAGCATGTACGTGCGTGGCGGCGAGGCGAACTTCGCCGTCGTGCTCATCGATGGCGTGCAGGTCAACAACCCGGTGGACACACGCGGCGGCTCCTTCGACTTCTCCACCCTGGATCCTTCGCAAGTGGAGCGCATCGAGCTGATTCGCGGACCGCAATCCGCCGTCTACGGTGCAGATGCGCTGTCCGGGGTGTTGAACATCGTCACCCGCACACCGAAGCGAAGTGAGGTTGCGTTGGCACTGGAAGGTGGGCAGGAGGGTTACTACCGCGGCAGGATCTATGCCAGCGGCGAGCTGGGCGGCACGGCAAGCTACAACTTGAGCCTGGGTCGGAGTGACAGCGGTGACATCGTCGAAGACAGCGAACGGCAGTTGAGCTTCGCCAACGCCGCCATCGACTGGCAACCTACCGAGCAAGGCAGGCTCAACGCCGGCCTCCGCTACAGCGACAGCGAGCGGAAGAATCACCCGGAGGACAGCGGCGGTCCGGAGCTCGCGGTCTGGGACGCGCTGGACGAGGCTAGTTCCGAGGCGCTGTCTGGCTATCTCGGCTGGCGGTCACAAGCGACCGAACGCTGGCACTACCAGATTCAGGTCAGTTGGGATTCGGTGGAATCGAGGGAGGAGACACCGGGCATTTTTCCGGGCTTTGCGGTGCCGCCCAGATCCGCCGACATCTCGTTCGATCGTTATCAGCTCACCTGGAACAACCAGCTACGTCTCAGCGGGGTGCGGCTGGGACTTGGCATCGACGCGCAACGGGAAGACGGTAGCAGCCAGGGAGAAATCGACTTCGGTTTTCCTCTGGACACAAGCTTCAGTCTCGTTCGCGACAGCTACGGCGGCTATTTGGAGGCATATGTGGATCTCAATGATGCACTCGCCTTCGCAGCCAGCCTACGCTACGACGATGTGGAACAGGCATACTCGGAGCTCACCGGCAGGCTCGGGCTGCTCTGGCGCCCTGGCGAGAGAACGACGGTTCGCGCCACCTGGGGCGAGGGGTTCAAACCACCCAGCTTCTTCGCTCTCGGACACCCGCTGGTGGGCAATCCGGAGCTGGAACCAGAGCGCTCCGACAGCTGGGAAATCGGCGTCGAACAGCGTCTGAACGACAACTGGTCGTTCGACCTCACCTACTTCGATATCACCTACACCGACCTGATCGACTTCGACGACTCGCTGTTCATGAACGTGAATCGGGATCGGGTTGACGCCAGTGGGATCGAATTCAGCACTCGTGTGGAGTCCGACGCGCTCGGTGATTTCCGCCTGCATGCCACCTGGACGGAGATGGACGTCAACGGCTCCGAACAGACGCTCCGCGGACGGCCGGAATGGAAATGGGGCATCCAGTGGCTCCACGAGATGGGTGATGGTCCAGGGCTGACTGCCGAGTATCTGTGGGTAGACCAGGTCACCGAAGCCTCCCGGCATACGGGCGAGAGCGTGGACTACCTGCTCGATGCCTACAGCACGCTGGATGTGAGCGTGAACTGGCGTCTCAACGACTCATTCATCGTTCGCGCCGCGGTCGAGAATCTGCTCGACGAGGACTACCAGCAGGCGGTCGGATTTCCAGCACCCGGGCGCTTCCTGCGACTTGGACTGGAGTGGCGGCCGAGGATCTAACAAGGTGGTGAAAACAGGCTGCTAGGACGCCGAGACCAAGGACACCGCTTCCTTCGCAAGCCGCTCAATGGTCTTAAGGTCACCGCCCCCCAAGGCCTCAGCCGGGACAAACCAGGAGCCGCCAATACAGGCGACCGCGGGGCAATCAAGATATCGGCCGACGTTGGCCGGTGCGATGCCGCCTGTGACACAGAAGCGAACGTCAGGCAGCGGTGCAGACAGGGCGTTGATCATACTCACCCCTCCGGACAGTTCCGCAGGGAAGAACTTCTGCAGCTTGTAACCGCGCGCCAGAAGATGCATGCACTCAGCGGCGCTCACCGCGCCGGGCACAAGTGGAAAATCTGCTGCCGCATCGAGAAGCGGATCCGTGTGCCCGGGGCTCACCGCAAATCGTGCTCCGGCGTCTCGCACCTGTTGCAGCTGCGCCTCGTTCACCACACTGCCGGCACCGACCAACGCCTCCGGCATCGACCGGGCCACACGCTCGATGGCCGCGAGGCCCGCTTCGGTGCGCAGGGTGAACTCGATGGCCTGAACACCTGCCGCGTAGAGCGTCTCTGCAAGCGGCAGTGCCAGCGCCGCGTCTTCAATGACCACCACCGGCAGCAGCCGGATGTCCGCCAACAGGTTTGTGCTATCCATCCGGTCATTACAGCACAGGTCACAGCACGGTTCGTTTTCACCAACCTTCAGTCCAGGTTGAGTCCAGAAGCCCTGCCCACGTAGAGTGGGCACAAGCACAGGGAGGCTAACCATTGACTGTCGCTACGATTCTTCAGATTCCATGGCTGCGGGCGGCCCTGCTGACGCTGGCAGTCGGCACGCTGACTGCCTGTTCCGAGCAATCAGCCACCGAAAACGATGCGCCACCGCCGGAAGATCCCCCTGCAGAGGCCGGATCCGGTTCATCCCCCCTTGCAACGACGGCCCCAATGAGCCAGCTCACCCCGGAGCGCATGGCCCAGTGGAGCCGGAATTGCGCGCTCTGCCACATTCGAGGTGAAGGGGGTGCGCCGGTGCTGGGCGATCGGGAGGCCTGGGCCGAACGCCGGGCCCAGGGTGAAGCCGTTCTGCTCGAGCACACGGTGGCCGGGCTGAACAACATGCCGCCACTCGGCTACTGCATGGATTGCGAGGAAGACGACTTCCTGGCACTCATCCGATTCATGGGAGGTGAGCGATGATCTCGAGAAGGCACTTCGTCGCCGCCGGTGCCCTGTCTGCACTCTTCTCTGCTGGTCTCAACCCTGGGCGCACGGCGGCCGCCGCCCCTGCCAGCCTCCCCTGGCGAAACTGGTCCGGCGGTCTGCTGGCCCATCCTGCCGGCAGGTTCGCACCAAACAGCGAGGACGAGCTCGCGGCCTGGATGAAGTCGACTACAGGCCAGATGCGCCCGGTGGGGGCCGGCCATTCCTTCACCCCGCTGGTGCCTACCGATGGACACCTGCTGGTGCTGGATGGCATCAACGGACTGACCAGGCATGACCCGGACACCCTGCAGGCGACCTTCGGTGCCGGCACCCGTTTGTCGAGCATCGGCCCCGCTCTGGAAGCAGTCGGCCAGGGACCGCTGATCCTGCCGGACATCGACCGTCAGACCCTGGCGGGTGCCATCGCCACCGGCACTCACGGCACCGGGCTCACCCTGCATTCGCTCTCCGGCAACGTGACCGGATTGAGAATGGTTACCACCAGCGGCGAGATCGTGGCGGTCAGCGAAGCATCCGATCCGGATCTCTTCAAGGCCGCCTGTGTCAGCGTCGGCGCGCTGGGCGTGATGACAGAGATCAGTCTGCAGAACCGGGCAGCCTACCGGCTGAAAGCTCGCAACTGGGCTGCCCGGATCGACGAGGTGCTCGAGGAGTTCGAAGCTTCAGCAACCAGGCACCGGCACTTCGAGATGTTTCCGCTGACCCACTCGGACTACGCACTGGTGCTGTCCATCGATGAGACAGACGACCCTATCGACAACCCTCCCATCTCACCCGAGGAAGAAGCCGCCTTCGGCAACGCCATGCGAGCCTGGATGGAGATCCCGCCCGCCGAGCGCCGCCCCCTGATCAATGGGCTCGCTGAACAGATAGCACCTTCGGTCACCGTCGATGCGTCCTACCGCATCCTCTCCAACGTGCGCAGCAACCGATTCAACGAGATGGAGTATGCGGTACCCCGGGAAGTGGGTGCCGAGTGCGTTCGCGAGGTGCTCGACACCATCGCCGAGCAGGAGATCGACGTGGTCTTCCCGCTCGAGTATCGCTACGTGAAGGGCGACGATATCTGGCTGTCCATGGACGAGGGCGGCGATCGGGCAGCCATCTCCGTGCACCGCACAGCCTCGGAGGACTACCGGCCATTGTTCGATGCGGTGGAACCCGTATTCTGGAAGTACGGCGGTCGGCCGCACTGGGGGAAGGTGCACAGCCTCGGGCATGCCGAGCTAACCCGCCTTTATCCTCAGTTCGAAGCCTTCAGGGAGATCCGTGCGGCAATGGATCCACAAGGACGGCTGCTGAACGATCACCTGAGAAGGCTGTTCGGCGCATGAAGCGGCGCAACCTGCTGATCGGTGCCGGCGCTGTAACCGCAGCGGCCGCTGCCGGCGTCACGCTCTGGCGCCCCGATGACAGAGGGGCACCCCACGATGCCTACTTCAGCGCGTTGAACGAGATGTTGAAAGCCGAAGGCCCCGGCCGGCCGGTGCTGCTGCTCGATCTCAACCGGATGAACCACAACATCGATCTGCTGGCACGGTCGGTTGGCCCGGATAAAACCTACCGGGTGGTGGTGAAGTCGCTGCCCTCCATCGAGCTCCTGGATCACGTGATGCGCCGGGCAGGCACCCGGGCGCTGATGGTCTTCCACCAGCCGTTCCTGAATCAGATCGCCGAGTCGTTCCCCGACAGCGATGTGCTCATGGGCAAGCCCATGCCTTTTCAGGCGGCCCGGATCTTTTACGGTGAGCTCGGCAACAGCAGCTTCGACCCTAGCCGCCAGCTGCAGTGGCTGGTCGACACGCCCGAGCGACTGGCCGAGTACCAGGCACTGGCCAGGAACCTGGGCGTGCACATGCGCATCAACGTGGAGATCGACGTGGGTCTGCATCGAGGTGGCGTGGAAGATCCGGAGCAGCTCGCCGCCATGCTGCAGACCATCGCAGCCGATCCCGAGCGCTTGAGCTTCGCCGGCCTCATGGGCTACGAGCCTCATCTCACGGGTCTCGGCGCCAACCTCGAGCATCCGGCTGTTCAGGATGTGATCCGCCGCTACCAGGCGGATATCGAACGGGTCAGAGCGGCCGGCTACGAGCCGGAGTCGCTGACCCTGAACGGCGCGGGCAGTCATACGCTCAGAATCTACGAAGGTGACCGCACCATGAACGATCTCTCTGCCGGGTCCGGCGTGGTGAAGCCAACGGACTTCGATACGCATCACCTGGCAGAAAACCAGCCCGCAGCCTTCATCGCAGCGCCCGTGCTGAAGACCTACGACAGGCTTTACGCCGCGGGCGAACCTTTGATCGCCGATGTGCTTCAGTGGTGGAACCCGAACATGCGCCGTCTGCACTACATTTACGGGGGCTACTGGAAAGCCCGTTACGTCTCTCCGGCCGGCATCCCGGAACCGCTCTATCACAGCACCAATCAGGAACCCTTCACCACGTCACCAAGAGGTGCGCTGGCCGTGGGTGATCACGCCTTCCTGCGTCCAACCCAGAGCGAACGCGTGCTGCTGCAGTTCGGTGACCTGCACGTGGTCGAGAACGGCGAGCTGGTGGACCGCTGGTCTGTCTTTCAGGACACCGGCTGACGGATCAGGTCTGGCTGGTCAACGGCAGGAACATCATCAACCAGCTTCTGAATCGCTGCCAGCTGGACTTGGCGGGTTGGCGCTGAACCGTGTGTTCCGCAGAGTGCCACTCGAAGCCGGCGTCCAGCTGCACGACGCGCCAGGCGTTCGCACCGCTCGTCAGACGCGCGAACTCGGCGGTCAGCTCGGCAACCAGGCTTTCCGAGGTGAGTATCACGCCCAGCTCCGTGTTCAGGTAGAGCGATCGCGGATCGAGGTTCGGGGAGCCCAGGAAGACGATGTTTTCATCAAAAAGAATGTACTTCGAGTGCAGCGATACGTGCTCTGCAGGGTCATCCCTGGCAATCTCCGGATCACCACGAAACTCATACAGCTCGGTTCCCGCGCTCAGGATCTGCTCGCGAAACCTGGCATACGCAGCGTGCGCGATCACAACATCATTGGAAGCCAGGGAGTTCGTGATTACCCGGACATCCACGCCCCTGCTGGTCAACGATCGGCCAAGCGTCAGGAGTGGCGGGGTCAGCACCAGATAAGGCGAGACAATCAGGATTTGCCGTTGGGCTGAATCGGCCAGCTCGGTGAGGACATCCGCGACCTCGTCAGGTCTTTCGCCCCAGGTCACATCGGGGTCATCCACCACCGACTGCGCATCCTGCAGGCGATGAGCGGCACGGAGACGAGCCATCAGTCCCTCGATCCGATCAGGCGTTACCAGCTCGACAAGCAGCGGATGCTCGGCAAGGCGATCGGCGATTCTGTCCCGAACGGCCTCAAGCTCCACTCCCGTCAGCTCCAACTGCAGCAGATCTTCGCTCGGCACAGCCCAGCCACTGTTCCAGTAGACATCGAATCCTCGCGACAGATCCGGCACGACCGATCCACTCAGCATCAGGTCCGTATCGATGAAGTTACGCTCAAGGCTCATACCGAAGTAGTCGTCACCGATGTTCCGCCCGCCCATGATCGCAGCCTGGTTGTCTGCCACCAGAAGCTTGTTATGCATCCGGTGATTCAGTCGATTGCCATCGATCGCAAACTCAGCAAGGCGAAACAGGCGCAGCTGCATCCCGAAGCGGACACTGAAGGGATTGAAGATTCTCACCTCGATGTTCGGATGGCGTGTGATGGCGTTTATCTTCGTCACCAACCCTTCCAACTGCACATCGTCAATCAGCGCCCGCACCCGCACCCCACGATCGGCAGCTGCAAGCAAACGATCGATCACCAGAATGCCGGATGGATCGTTCTGCCAGATGAAGTACTGCACATCGATGCTCGACTCGGCGGCCTCGATGAGATCGAGCCTTGCGGTCAGCGCCAGTCTGGGATCATTGATCACCATCGCCCGGCCAAGATCATCGTCGCCCTTCAGCAGCGTGCCGAGGCGGGAATCAGGCTGCGGCGGCAGAGCGTAACTTTCAGGACCTCGCCCCACCTGATTGACATACGCACAGCTGCCCAGACAGAGAAGGCAACTCAACAGACGCAGACGAATGCCCAGGACACCAACACCTTGTTAGAAGTCATCTCTTCAGTCTGCGTTGCGGACAAAGGAGTTAGTATCCGTAGCAGTACGGATCTGTTGAGCAGCGCTCAGAGGCTCTCAGACGTAGGGCACACCCTGGGCTTCCACATAAAGCGCGTAGACGGACTGACTGGCGGTCATGAACAGTCTGTTCCGCTTCACGCCACCGAAACAGACGTTCGAGACCCCTTCCGGCAGATGGATGGCGCCGATTTTGACGCCGTCCGGCGCAAATACCTGGACACCATCGTGGCCGGGGCCTGCCCAGGCGGCAGCCGACCAGAGATTGCCGTCCACGTCGAGCCGGAAGCCGTCCGGACCGGCTGGGGAAAGCTCGCAGAACTGGCGACCATTGCCGAGCCGCACACCATCGACCACGTCGTAGACACAGATCTGCCTGGGATGACCCGGCTTATGGGATGCACCGGTATCGGCGATGTAAAGGAGACTGTAGTCGGGTGAGAAACCCAGACCATTCGGCTTGACCAGCTCGTCACAGACCATGGTCGCCACACCAGTACCCGGATCGAGACGATACACACAGGTATCGAGCTCGAACTCGGCCTTGTGACCTTCGTAGTTCCAGTGAATGCCGTAGCCCGGATCCGTGAACCAGATGCCGCCATCCGGATGCACCACCACATCGTTGGGCGCGTTCAGCCGCTTGCCCTCAAAGCGTTCCATCAGCACGGTGATCGTGCCGTCGGCTTCCGTGCGGGTAACGCGTCGCGCACCGTGCTCGCAGGTGATCAAGCGGCCCTGCCGGTCCCGGGTGTTGCCATTGGCGTAGTTGGCAGGCTGCCGGAAAACACTCACCGAGCCCGTTTCTTCAGCCCAGCGCAGCATCCGGTCGTTGGGTATGTCACTGAAGATCAGGCTTCTGAGATCGCCGAACCAGACCGGCCCTTCGGTCCAGCGACCGCCCGTCCAGATCCGTTCGAGCGCGCTGCTGGCCAGAACGTAGCGACGGAAGCGATCGTCCAGTACTTCCACAGCCGGGTCCGGATAGCGGATGGGGCGCGAGAAGTCTCTGTCCAGCTGGCGGTCGACGGGGGTGCTCACGGTGGTTCTCCATAGAATCTGACGGCCGACTATAATCCAACGACAATCCAACGACGCACGGCCGCTGCATGGGGGAAGCATGGCGGAACTTTACTACGACACGCTGGCGCCAGGAGAGATCTCGGCATCACTGCAACCACAGATCGAAGCCCTGGCGCTCGAGCAGAACTGCCGCCAGCTTGCCGAAGAAGGCTGGACGGTGATCGAAGGTGCGGCAGAACCGGAACTCACCGAACACCTGCGCGAGACCATTCTGAAGTTGTCCGGAGGCGGCGGTGCCAACATGCTCCTGGCGAAAGACCCGGTGTTCGCGGAAGCAATTCTCAACCCCTCACTCCAGGCCATGGCAGAGTTCTCGGTCGGCCGTGGTTTTCTGATCAGCCAGGTGGCGGCATCCGTGCGCCCGAAAGGTGCCGGCACCATCGGGTTGCACGCCGATCACAACTGGCTGCCAGCGCCCTTCCCCGCTCACAACATGCTGCTTACCGCCTGCTGGACCTGCGACGAGTACAGCGAAGCCGGCGGGGCGACGCTGATCATTCCCGGTACGAACCACAAACGGCGTCATCCCGACGCGGACGAGGTCAAGGATCTGGCTCGGGCCATTCCTATCGAGTGTCCACCCGGGTCCATCGCGATGTGGGACGGCAACCTCTGGCACTCCAACTACCCCCGCACGGCGGACGGTGAGCGGGTGGTGTGCCACATCACCTACACGCGACTGATGATGCGGCCGGTCGAGGACTACAGCGCCCACGCGGACGCGCTCATCGAGCAACACGGCGAGGCCATGGCCAGGATGCTCGGTCGGGACGACATGTTGTTCAGCCCGACGGGCGCGGACTACAGCAAGCTCGTGCAGACCTTCAACAACGCCAAACGCTAACACGTAAACAGAGAACCAGGAGAATCCATGACCTTCAGCAGCCTCCTCGTCGCCAATCGCGGCGAGATCGCCATCCGGATTGTTCGTGCCGCGGAAGACCTCGGGCTGCGCACTATCGCCGTCCACACCGGAGACGATGCGGACAGCCTGCACACCCGGATCGCCGATCAGGCTTACCAGCTACCCGGCAAGGGTGCGCGCGGATACCTGGACATCACCGCTGTGATCGAGGCGGCTCGAGCAACCGGTGCCGAAGCGATCCATCCGGGCTACGGGTTTCTTTCGGAGCGGGCGGACTTTGCCGCTGCCTGTGCGGAGGCTGGTATCCGTTTCATCGGACCAGACACGGAGCACCTGGCACTCTTTGGCGACAAAAGCCGGGCTCGAACTGCTGCGACGGACTCAGACGTGCCCGTGCTGCGGGGTCTCGACGATGCGGTCTCACTGGATACCGCCAGCCAATTCTTCGACAGTCTCGGTGAGGGCGGCGCCATGATCATCAAGGCAGTCGCTGGGGGCGGTGGTCGCGGCACCCGGGTGGTCATGTCAGCGTCTGAGATCGCGGACGCCTATCAACGCTGTCAGTCGGAAGCTGAGCTCGCCTTCGGCCTGCCGGACGTCTACGTGGAGGAGTTCATTCCGCGAGCACGGCACATCGAGGTGCAGATCATCGGTGACGGGCAGGGCAACGCAGCACATCTCTACGAACGGGAGTGCAGCGTTCAGCGTCGATATCAGAAGGTGGTGGAGATCGCTCCGGCACCTCATCTCGATGACGACCTGCGTCAGAGCATCATCAGCGCCGCCGTGCGCTTCGCCCGAAACGAGGACTACCTGAGCCTGGGGACCTTTGAGTTTCTACTCGACGTCACCGGTCGGGAGGGCGTGCCACCCTTTGTTTTCATCGAAGCGAATGCCCGCCTGCAGGTCGAACATACGGTGACCGAAGCCGTAACCGGCGTCGATCTGGTTCAGGCGCAGTTGCGACTTGCTGGTGGTGAGTCCCTGGCAGACCTCGGACTGACCGATCCGGCGCTGCTCAAACCCAGGGGCTACGCCATCCAGACCCGGGTCAATATGGAGACCATCAGAGAGGATGGCAGCGTGCGTCCGGCCGGTGGTCTGATCGGCGTCTATGAGGCACCGAACGGTCCCGGCGTGCGCACGGATGGGTTCGGCTATGCGGGCTATCAGACCAGTACCGCTTATGACTCGCTGCTGGCAAAGGTGATCTGTCATGCCCCGGGACCGGCTTTCGCCGAAGCCATCGCCAGAACCCAGCGTGCGTTATCCGAGTTCCGCATCGAAGGCATCGGAACGAACATCCCATTTCTGAAGAACATCATCGGTCATCCGGACTTCGCCGATGGCTCCGTGCACACACGCTGGACCGACGAAAACCTGACCGAGCTGGCCCGCCAGCCTGCCGACGATCGCAAGCGCTACGTGGAGGCAGCCATTTCGGCACCGGCACGAGCTTTGGCAACACCGGCCGAAGGTGCCGATGGCTTCGCCGGTGCCAAGGTGGACAGCAGCGACCCGCTGGCGCTTTTCAAGCACGACGAGGAGGTCAAAGCCGCCGCCGATGCCGCCGCTGGCACAGGCACCGGCGAGTCGGCGGCCGCTATTGGTCCTGACGGCAGCATCGGCATCGGAGCCCCTATCCAGGGCACCATCGTATCCATCGACGTCTCCGTGGACGATCAGGTCCTCGAGGGAGCTCAGGTGGCCGTGCTGGAAGCCATGAAAATGGAACATGTGATCCGAGCTCACCTCTCCGGTGTCGTTCGTCAGGTGACCATGAGCGAGGGGGATGTGGTGCGCGAAGGTTACCCCATCGTCTTCGTCGAGGAAGCAGAGGTCTCCGGAGTATCTTCCGAAGCCGACGAGGCGCTGGATCTGGATTACATCCGCCCGGACCTCCAGGAGTCTTACGACCGGCATGCCATGACCCTGGACGAGAACCGTCAGCGAGCGGTGGAGAAGCGTCATTCTCAGGGTAGCCGAATGCCCCGGGAGAATATCGCCGAGTTGATGGACGAGGACTCCTTCAGCGAGTACTGGCCGCTGGTGGTGGCCCGTCAGCATCGGCGCCGGGACATGGACGACCTGCGCCAGAACACACCGGGCGATGGGGTGGTCGCCGGCACCGGCACCATCAACGCCGATCTGTTCGGTGAGGAAGCCGCCCGGGCCATGGTCGTGCATTACGATTACACGGTCCTCGCCGGCACCCAGGGCGCCCGCAATCACTACAAACAGGATCGGATGTTCGAGCTCGCCGAACGCTACCGGATTCCGCTGGTTCTGTTCGGTGAGGGCGGCGGTGGCCGGCCCGGTGACGACCCGACAGGACCAGCAGTTGCCTTCGACACCCCGACGTTTACCCAGTTTTCCAAGCTGTCCGCTCTGGTGCCCATGGTGGCGGTCACCAACGGGCGCTGCTTCGCCGGGAACACGGCCCTGGTCGCCGCCTGTGATGTGATCATCGCCACGGAAGGGTCCACGCTGGCCATGGGTGGTCCGGCCATGATCGAAGGGGGCGGCTTAGGCATCTACACCCCGGAAGAGGTCGGCCCCATGTCGTTTCAGGTGCCGAACGGCGTGGTGGACATCCTGGTCAAAGACGAAGCGGAAGCGGTGCAGGTGGTTAAAAAGTACCTGTCCTACTTCCAGGGCAGCCTCGACGACTGGGAAGCCCACGATCAGCGCCTGCTCCGGCACATCGTTCCGGAGAACCGGCTGCGCCTGTACGACATGCGCGACGTGCTCAAGACCATTGCCGACAAGGGGTCGGTGCTGGAGATCCGCGAGAAGTTCG
Organism: Candidatus Azotimanducaceae bacterium; assembly: GCA_965215995.1. Taxonomy (GTDB): domain Bacteria; phylum Pseudomonadota; class Gammaproteobacteria; order Pseudomonadales; family Azotimanducaceae; genus SZUA-309. Next base: position 682,113 of record OZ244128.1, read on the forward strand.
GCATCGGGGTGATCACCGCCTTCATCAGGGTGGAAGGTCAGCCCATGGGCGTGATCGCTAACAATCCACATCACCTGGCCGGGGCCATAGACTCGGACGCGGCGGACAAGGGTGCACGCTTCATGCAGCTTTGCGATGCCTTCGATATCCCCATCCTGTCGCTGATGGATTGTCCAGGCATCATGGTCGGACCGGACGTTGAGCGCACGGCACTGGTCCGGCACTCGGTCCGTATGTTCAACACCGGCGCCAACCTCACCACGCCGCTGTTCGGCGTCATCGTCCGCAAGGCTTACGGCCTGGGCGTGCAGGCCATGTGTGGTGGCAGCGCCCTGGCCGGTTTCTTCACCGTTGCCTGGCCCACGGCGGAGTTTGCCGGCATGAACATCGAAGGCTCGGTGAAGCTCGGCTACCGTAAAGAACTCGCGGCGATCGAAGATCCCGAGGCACGCAAGCGGGAGTTCGATGAGCGGGTCGCCAGAGCCTATGAGAGTGGCAAGGCCGTGAACGCAGGCACCGGTGGCGGACTGGACGATGTCATCGACCCGGCCGAGACCCGCACCTGGCTTGCCCGGGCTCTGAAGCGTGTGCCGACAGCGCCACCGAGAACGGAGAAGAAGTACCCCTACATCGACCCCTGGTAACCCGGAAAATCACCGCGGACAGGCGAGCTGGTCTGCCTTGATCCGGATCGAATCCCCGCCCTGTGCTCGCCCGGCGAGTTCGACAGGGGGCGGGCGAGCCGCTAATGTGTGCGGTTTGATTTTCTGGGGATAAACCGTTGAGTGAAGCAACCGAGTTCAGAGCCGAAGTGGCCGCCTGGCTGGCCGAAAACTGCCCGGAGGGCGCCCGTGGTCCGGGTCAGATCGCCACCGGCTCCACCAAAATCACCCTGGAACCGGACGTGGCCGTGTGGCTGGAGCGGATGGCCGAGCGCGGCTGGACCGTACCTACCTGGCCTACCGAATACGGCGGCGGCGGCTTGAGCGCCGATCAGGCCAAGATCCTGTACGCCGAGATGTCCAAGATCAATGCCCGCTCGCCGCTGATGGGCATGGGTACCTCGATGATCGGCCCGACCCTGCTCGAGTACGGCACCGAAGACCAGAAGCAGCGCCACATACCGAAGATCGCTCGCGGTGAAGTCCAGTGGTGTCAGGGATATTCCGAGCCGAATGCCGGTTCTGACCTGGCCTCCCTGAAAACCAGAGCCGTGGACAACGGCGACCACTACGTGATCAACGGTCAGAAGATCTGGACCTCCGGTGCGGCCACGGCCGACTGGATGTTCATCCTCGTGCGCACGGATCCGGATGCACCCAAGCACGACGGAATCAGCTTCATGCTGTTGACCATGGATCAGCCGGGTGTAACCACCAAGCCCATTCGCCTGATCTCAGGCTCCTCGCCTTTCTGCGAAACCTTCCTGGACGATGCCATCGCTCAGAAAGATGACCTGGTCGGCGAGCTGAACAAAGGGTGGACCGTCGGCAAGCGCCTGCTGCAGTTCGAGCGTTCCGGCATCGGTGGCCTCACCGGTGGTGCCAGCATCGCCGACCCGGCCAAGACTCTGGTGAAGGTGGCGAAGAAGTACATCGGCGAAGACAACGGTCAGATTGCAGACGATGCCCTACGATCGAAGGTGTTGAGGCTGAACATGACCCGCAAAGCGCTGAACTACACCGCCCAGCGCGTCAACGAAGAGAGCAAAGCCGGCACGCCTGGGGCTGCCACTTCCATCTTCAAACTGGTGGGCGCAACTCTGCAGCGCGATGGCGCGGATCTGAAGCGGAACCTGATGGGTTTCCGCGGCCTCGGCGCGCACGAGGAAGTAGGCTTCACGGCCGATGAGCTGAAGGCGACGGAAGAGTTCCTGCATCTGCGCACCACCACCATCTACGGTGGCAGCAGCGAGATTCAGGCCAACATCATCGCCAAGCGCGTCCTGGGACTCCCCGAGTAGCCTCCTGGCCTCTTCAGACGCCTTCGAACTCAGGACAAAGCTGGAGAGACCGTACGAAGTTCACGCCCCTGATCAGCCAGGGTGCGTGAACCGAACGGCTACGACCTGCTTCAGTCCAAAGACTTCCGTATCCGTTTGTAGGCGTTGCCGATCTCTTCCGCCAGCTGCTTACCAGCCGCGGCGACGTCATCACCCGCATCTGCCGCAGCCTCACCCACCTGCTTCATGCGGGACTCCAGATGCTCCCAGCGCTTCTCCACCTCCTCCCATTCGTCCTTCGCTTCCGCTTTCAGCAGGTGCAGTTGCACCCGGAGCTCGTCGCGCTCCGTCTTCAGCTTATCGAGAATTTCTTCCATCTTGTCATCGAGATCACTCATATCGCTTCCTTTTCAATTGTGATCACCCCGCTCCCTGGCATCATTTTCTCCACCAGCCGCTGCACCGTGCAAGACCCGGTACAGTGCTGGAATTACGATGAGGGTTAGAAGTGTTGAAGAGAGAATGCCGCCGATCACTACTGTCGCCAGCGGTCGCTGAACTTCCGAGCCGACGCCGGTATTGAAGGCCATGGGCACGAAACCGAGCGAGGCCACCAGCGCCGTCATCAGCACAGGCCGCAGCCGGGTCAAGGCACCGTCAATGATGGCAGTCTCCAGTGGTATGCCTGCCTTGCGCAAATCACGTATGAAGGACACCAGCACCAGCCCATTCAGCACCGCAATGCCGGACAAGGCGATGAAACCCACCGCTGCGGAGATCGACAGCGGTATGCCACGCAAGATGAGCGCCAGCACGCCGCCGGTCAGTGCCAGCGGCACCCCGGCATAGATGATCCCGGCATCGCGAACAGAACCGAGTGCCACCACCAACGCCGCTAGGATGAACAGCAGGGTAACCGGAATCACCACCGCCAACCGCTCACTGGCGGATGTGAGATTGCGATAGGTTCCACCGTACTCGATCCAGTAACCGGCCGGCATCACATCAAGCGCAGCCACCGTGCGCTGCACATCGGCCACGAAGGTGCCCAGATCGCGGCCCCGGACGTTCGCCGTCACCACCACACGGCGTTTGCCGTTTTCCCGATTTACCTGATTGAGGCCTTCACGGATCTCCAGTCGAGCAAGCTCGCCCAGGGGGACATAGCCCCCGTCCGCCAGAGGCACCGGCAGCACCGACCAGCCTTCCGGGTTCGCTCGCAGCGCCTCGGGTAGACGGAGCACGATATCGGCACGCCGATCGCCTTCATACAGCTGGCTCACGGCTCTGCCACCAAGCCCGACCGAAACCAGATCCTGCAGCTCAGCCAGGCTGACCCCATATCGGGCGAGTGCGTTTCGATCGGGCACCAGCGTCAGCACCGGCAGTCCCGTGGTCTGCTCCATAGCCACGTCAGCCGCGCCGGGTATGCCCGCGACGGCTGCTTCGATGGCGTTGCCGGCCTCGTTCAACACTTCGAAATCATCACCGAAAAGCTTGATCGCAAGCTGGGCGCGCACTCCCGCCAACAGCTCGTTGAAGCGCATTTCGATGGGTTGCAGATACTCGTACTGATTACCGGGCACACGTTCAACGAGGTCAGCCACTTCGGCGACGAGGGCCTCTTTACTCTGGTCCGGATCCGGCCACAACGCACGATCTTTGAGCATGATGAAGGTATCCGCCATGCTCGGCGACATGGGATCCGTAGCGATCTCCCCGGACCCGATCCGGGAGAAAACCCGCTCCACTTGAGGCATCTCAGCGACGATTTCTTCCAGACCGGTCTGCATCTCGATAGCCTGCCCCAGCGAGGTACCCGGTATCCGCAGGGCATGCATAGTGATGTCGCCTTCATCCAGACTCGGGATGAATTCGGTGCCGAGACGGGAAGCTTGCCAGATGGACATCACTACCAACAGCAGACCGATCCCGAGCACCGCAAACCGGTAGCGAAGGGCGATCAGCAGGAGTGGCCGGTAGCCCGCTTTGAGCCCATCAAGGACGGGATTGCCGGACTCTCTGACCTGCCCCCTGAACAGCAGGGCCACTGCCGCCGGCACGAAGGTAACGGACAGGAGCATAGCGGCGAGTAGCGCCATCACCACCGTGATCGCCATAGGGTGGAACATCTTTCCTTCGACACCGGACAGACTGAAGATCGGCAGATACACGGCGGTAATGATGAACACGCCGAACAGCGCCGGACGAATGACTTCGCGCGTCGCGTCGAAAACGATGCGCAGCCGATCCTCGAGCAGGTCAGCGCCACCGCCCTCCATCCCAAGCCGACGCAGGCAGTTCTCAACGATGATCACCGCACCGTCCACGATCAGTCCGAAATCCAGCGCGCCAAGGCTCATCAGATTGGCGCTGACCCCGGCCTGCACCATCCCTGTCACCGTCATCAGCGTGGCGATGGGTATCACCGCCGCAGTCAGCAGCGCAGCGCGCACGTTCCTCAGGAACAGAAAGAGCACGATCATCACCAGGATGGCTGCCTCGAACAGATTCGTCCTGATGGTGGTCAACGTGTCGTCAACAAGCTCGGTCCGGTCATAGACCGGGTTGAGGCTGATCCCGGCAGGCAAGGTCGGCGCAATCTCCTCGATCCGTTCTGCCACCGCCCGTGCCACGGTCCGGCTGTTCTCACCCATGAGCATGAACACGGTGGACAGGACCACCTCCTCACCGGCTTGAGTTGCCGCACCCGCCCGCAGCTCGCGGCCCAGGCCGACTTCTGCAACCTCGCCGAGCAGCAGGGGCACGCCATCATGGCTGGATACGGGAATCGCAGCCAGCGCTGCCATGTCTTCGACCAGTCCCGGCACTCGAATCAGCCACTGCGCACCGGCGCTTTCGATGAAACCCGCACCCTGGTTGCTGTTGTGCCGCGCAATGGCAGTGGTCAGATCATCGAACGTCAACCCGGCCGCCAGCAGCCTGGCAGGATCCGGTGCCACCTGGATTTCGCGCTTGAAGCCACCGATTGGATTCACCTCCACCACTCCCTTCACGCGCAGGAGCTGCGGCTTGACGATCCAGTCATGCACGGTTCGAAGATCCATCGGCGTGATTGGCGAACCATCCGCGTTGACCGCCCCCGGCTGGGCGTCGATGGTGAACATGAAGATCTCGCCTAGCCCGGTGGCGATGGGGCCCAGTTCGGGTTCAACCCCGTCGGGCAGGTCTGCTCGGGCTGCGACCAATCGTTCGCTCACCTGCTGACGTGCGAAGTAGATGTCGGTTCCCTCTTCGAAGATCACCGTGATCTGCGCCAGACCGTAACGAGAAAAGGAGCGTGTGCTCAGCAGACGCGGCATGCCCGCCATGGCATTCTCGAGAGAAAAAGTAATGCGCTGCTCGACCTCCAACGGGGTGAACCCAGGCGCCGGCACGTTGACAACCACCTGGACGTTGGTGATGTCCGGCACCGCATCGATGGGCAGGCGGGTGAAATTCCACACCCCCAGCCCCGCCAGCATCAACACCAGGAAGCAGATCACGCCCCGTCGGGCGACTGAAAGCTTTAGAATCAGATCAAGCACGCCTCGCTCCCCTAGTGATCGTGAGACGCACTGTCTTTGTCGATATCTGCTTTGACGAGGTAGCTGTTCTCGGCAACGTAGACATCCCCAGCATTCAATCCGCCAAGCACCTCAACCCACTCATCGTCTTCGCGACCGAGAGTCAGCATTCTGACTTCGTATACGTCGCTCACCTGACGATAGACAACGGTACGGCCTCTGTAGCTCTGCAGGGCGCTCCGTCGCACCGCTAGATCAACCTCGTCCCGTGCGACGGTCACCTGCCCTTTCAAGTGCATACCGGGGAGCAGCGATCCGTCCGGGTTCTCCAGCTCGACCCTGGCCAGCACGGACTGATCCTCCTCTGCCTCCAGGGCAAGCCAGCTCACCACACCCTGGCCAAGCCGCGCTCCGGCAGCGCTTTGCACGAAAACATCCTGGCCGATCCGGACATCTGATCGATCACCGGGAAATATCTTGAACAGTGCCCAGACCCGCTCCAGATCGACGATTCGGAACAGCGTTCTTTCCGCTGTCTGTTCCCCCACGTTGGCCAGGCGTTCAACCACCACGCCACCAGCGGGTGCGGTGATCGAGTACGACTTCAGGCTCTCATCGCTCTCCACACGAGCCAACTCCGCACCGGCCGCGACGCGCTCACCCGGTTGCACGGACATCGAGCGGATGACTCCCGGGAAGCGAGCCTCAACCAGCCATGTTCGAGACGGATCAGCGACCACCATTCCGAAGACCTGCAGGGTCTCATTGATCACCGCGGGTCCAGCCGTGGCGACAGCCAGGCCGAATTTTTCCGCCATCTCCGGTTGAATCCGGGTTCGACCTTCCAGGCTCTCGTAGCGCCAACGATGAGTCTTTCCGTCGTGCACGAGCGAGACGTTGACTTCGAACGAATGCGGTTCACGGACGGCGGCATCACTGATGAGCGTGTCTCCTACGGGCCGAAATCCAATGACTTCCTGCTCACCCCCGAGACGACTGAGGGTCACGATCAGTTCAACGGTGTCTGGCGCCAGCAACAGCCCATCCTGCCGAACCCAGGCTTTGAACTCCGGTGACCCGGTCGATTCTTCGATAAGGAGCTCCAACGAAACATCGTCCTTCTCGAGCAATCTGCCGCCCTGCTGGCCGGAACGTTCTTCCTCATCGTGGTGTGATATTTCACCCACGCCGGGCGTACAGCCAAACGCAGCTAACAGCACAACAAACAGATAGACAGCTCTCATCAGGAATTCTCCCCGCTTACACCCGCACTCGCGCCGACGGCTTTACCGGTCAGACGCTCGATGGCCACGCGATTGATCTGACCCAGGTAGTTCTCTTCCAGAAAAGCCTGCCGGGCTTCGAGCAGGGTCAGTTGCGCCTGGCGAAGCTCGAAGTAGCTGAACCGACCGGCGGCGTGTGCCGCAGAAGCATCGCTTAACACGGATTCAAGCAGCGGGATCACCTCGGCACCGATCGCGGCTGCCCGATGCAGGTTGTGGCTGAGCTCCTGATACAGACGGTATAGGGTCGTCTCGATCTCGACCCGACGCGCGACCAGCTCAGCATCTGCCAGTGCCGCTTCGGCACGGGCGGCTTCGATCCGGCCGCGATTGGGGTTGGCACGACCCACCGGCATCGTCACCCCGGCGACAAAGGCGACCTCATCGGTCGTGCCCAGATATCTAGCACCGGTGCGCAGCAACCAGTCCTGCCTGGACTGAGCCTCGGCAAGCTTGAGTTCCGCCCGCTTCACCCGGCCGCGGCTCATGTACTGGTTGATCATCGGCGAAGCGGCCACGCTGGCCAGCAACTCAGCGTAGCTGACGAGGGGCGGATGGCTAATCAGGTCGCCTTCAACCGTCACGAAATCCGGACTGCCAGCAGCCCAGCGGGATGCCAGCGTCTGCCTCGACACCAACAGTTCGTGCGATACGTCTTCCTCTGCCAGGCGATGCCAGGCCAGGTCGGCCTCGGCTCTGGCCAGATCAATCGCCGAAGAGCGCCCGACCCTGACCCGTTCCGCCACCACAGAGCGGGCCTCATCGGCGAGACGAACGGCCTCCGCAGCCAGCTGCAGGCGTTCCTGATCCATGAGCACTTCGAGAAAGGCATCCGCTGTATCCGCGGCCACTTCCAGCCGGCGCAACTCGGCGGCCACGCTGGTCGCATCGAGTGCTGCTTGTGCAGCGCTCTGACGATTCTGCCGTTTGCCCCGCTCGAGCACCCAGACCAGGCTCAAGGTCGATTCCGAGTGTGAAAAGCCTTGGTAGAAGTCGGAACCGATAAAGTTTTCCACTTCAAGATCGAGCCCAACTCTGGGCCTCATGCCTGCCTGACGCAGATGTCCGGACTCGATCTGCTGCTCATGTTTGGAGATTGCCAGCTCTGGATTGCTGGCCAGTGCGCGCTCGATGGCCAACGTCAGCGTTAATGCCGGACGTTCCTCAGGCCAGGCTTCCATCGAACACAAACTCAACAGGATGAAAAGGCTCAGAACTCTCAGAACCCCAACTCGATACGTGAGTTCTGCCCACATACCCAAAACTCCTTCGCGCTCCAAGGCGCAACCACAAAACGACGGCTGCCGAAGGCAGCGTTCTCAGCTAAGTGAGTTCAGGTAGCAAGAGGAGGCGCACGCAAAGGAGGACGCCAGCGGAACTGGCGACGGCGTGCGGCAGATGGTTCGGTTGAATGGCTGAGAATCCAACGGTGGACGTACGGCACGAGAAGCAGCAGTCCGAGCACGGGCAACAGGAAGATGAGCTTCGCCCATAGCGTACCGAGCTCGAAAATGGTCACGTCCACGTCCGTTGAATGATCATGGCCGTCCGGATCCGCGTCATGAACGTGCTCTGCATGCAGTTGCATGCCATCGGTGTGGACGTTGGCATGCAGATGCAAACCCGCGCTCTGCAGCGCCAGCAGCGCAACTGTCGAGAGCATCAGAATGAAACCGGTAAATCGGCGCATTCTCGGACTATAAGCAGGATTCTCGACCATGTCCCTAAGGGAAGGCCGAAGGAGCGAGACTCAACTCAGCGGCGAGAACATCAGCAGGGTGCGCTCGGAGGTCGGCTTGAGCGTCAACTCCAGACCCTCATCCGAACGTCGCGCGTCCAGCATCTGAAACCCTTCGGTGGCGAAGTGCAGGCCCGACAACCACCAACCGTTCTCGATCATCCGGGTCTCACCCTGGCCTAGATCGTGCACGCTGACGCGGGTGGTGCCCGGATCTTCGAGATGCACGAACCGCTTACTGCAGCTTGCCCGTTCCTGCCGGGACACCCGGCAACGCAGCCAGGCGGTGGTGCCTTCCAGCGTGCGCCAGCGCACACCGGCAACCGCCAGCCTCCCTGATTCCACCTGCGGCACGCTGCGCGCCTCCAGGTGCAGGTCGCGTTCCATCCATCCCGTTATCTGGCGGTCGCCAACGGTCTGACAAAGCGATTGCGGTTCGTCCGACTGCCGGGAGCCATCGGGAGCCGCGATCTTCGCCCGAGCCAGCGCCGGGAAAGCAAAGCCGCTGGCATCGAGCGGATCGCTCATGGTCTTCGGCAGCATGGGCTCGCCAGCCAGCGCGTGCCAGGTAAGCCAGACCCCCAGACGGGAAAATGGAGAAGCTGTCCCTGTGGCGCTTGTCATCGAACCGAACATTTCCGGCATGCTCGGATGGGCGAAGCGGGTGATCTCGTCGACCAGACCTGGCAGCAGGCCTTGAACACCGTCGTGAAGCCTTGTGGAGCGTCGCCACAAGCCCAGGGCCCAGAGCTCCCGGGCATAGGCAGCCGGATCACCAAAGCGCCCTTCGGTCAGGGCGTCGAGCCCGGCCAGTGCCACATCCGTCGCCAGCCGTTCACCACGCCACTGATCATTGAATTCCAGTTCCAGCCAGGCCGCGATCATTGCCCCGGAGGTGGTCTTGGGTGCGCTCTGCTCATTATCCCTGATCGCGAGCTTGACCGCCTCCAGAACCCGGGCACAGCGTTTTTCACCAAGCAAGTGGCTGTAATCGCGGTAGATCACGCCGAGTAGCGAGCCCATGGTCTCCCGGGAATCCGGATCCAGGACCTGGGCCCGGTCGGCATCCGGCGTCCAGAGCAGCGGAAAGGCACCACGGCCAGGGTCTCTTCGAACCCGGTTCTGCAGCGGTAGAATGGTATCAATGAGTAACCGGGCCAGGCCAAGTTCCGTCTTGCGACCCTCACCCGCGGCAGTGCGGGCCAGCAACAGCGCCGCAAATGCAAGGGTCTCCTGCACGGCTCGAAAGCGGGGATCCGCCGAAGTGCGCAGCAGACAATGCTGCTCGTCGTATCGGGTCAGGATGAGCCGGATAGCCTGATCGACGAGGGCTTTCTGATGTGGCTCCATCCTCGCTCCGGTCGGGCTTCGAGGAAGACAGGACGACCGCCCTGCGCTTCATTCAACCATTCGACCAATCGGCTATTCGGTTACTCTTTACTGGGCTATCCGGCCTGACGACCGTGGTCGGCTCAGTGCTTCGGGCTTTTAGACAGATCCATGTCCACGGTGCCGCTGAACTGAGCGCCATCAGCGATGCTGATTCTCCCAGTATAGACATTGCCACGTACATCGGCAGAGTCCTTGATCACAACGGATTCGGCACCAACGATATTGCCGTCCACCGTACCTTCGATCACCAGATTTTTGGCGTCGATGTCGGCGTTGACCACACCTGAGACGCCAATGGTAAGCTGGCTGGCCGTATGCTTGATGGAGCCTTCTACCCGACCTTCGACGAGCATATTCTCAGCCGCTTCCAACTCGCCTTTAATGAACAGGGTCTTGCCGATCACGGACAGACCGTCACGAGCCGTTGACACCTCGGGTACCGGCGTTGGCTTCTCTTCCTTCTTCATGGTCTGGGCTACGTCGTCCTTTCGCAGTTCTGCCGCTGCAGCCTTAACTTCGGGTGCCGGGCTCTGCTCCGGTTCATCTCTTTCAAACAGCTTCATGTCCGTATCCTCTGTTTCAGAGCGCGCTGGCGCCGTCTGTGTTGGTGTCGCTTCCTTTTTCTTCAGCCTCCGCAGCATCTGCCTCATCCTTCTGCTTCTTCGACGCCTGCTTGCTATCCGTCTGCTTGCTGTCCGTCTGCTTGTTGTCCGTCTGCTTGCTTGCCGCCACGGTGCCGGTCTGTTCACGGAAACGGCGCTCGATGGCATCCACATCCGGATCCATGTCGATGGCACCTCTGAAAGAGGCTCCTTCGAGCACGCCAACACGAGGCGCGTAGACATTGCCGTTGACGTTGCCCGTCTCGGCGATCTGCACCCGCCGGGTGCCGTAGACGTTGCCGTCCACCGTACCTTCAACCAGAACTTCCTGGGCTTTGACTTCGGCAGCGACAGAACCCTGCGCGTGCACGGTGACCGTGCTGCTGTGGTCAATGAAGCCCTCTACGCGACCAAGGATCAGCAGGTCCTCTTCGGCGGTCACTTCGCCTTTGATAACCACGGTCGGTCCGATCAGGGACTGACCGGCTGAGGTCGATGTAGACACGGAAGAAGCGTTCGAATTGCTGTCGAATCCAGGCTGCCAGCTGCTCTTGCTGTTGCCGGGTTGAACGTCAGATTGCTCGCTCATCGGTAAATCCCTGTAGCCAGTTGGGATTTCGGACTATAGAAGAGGTGTCGCCTGCGACCGGCGACCTGGTTCACATTCTGCCAACAATCTTTCGGCGGCGCCGATGGAGAAAGACCGCGGCGGCGGCGAGCAGTCCAGATATGCCGATCAGCCAGGGCAGGTAACCCGGCAAGAGTCTGGCGATGGTATTCGCCTGCAGGACCTCAAGGGCGTGAAAGTCATCCGGCACCGGCACGACGCCCACCCGCCTCTCGTAGTCCTGATAAGCCCGGGTGAGCGCAGCGAACCTCTCCGGCAGTACTTCGGACAGATCCCGCGTCTCGCCCGGGTCTTCCTCGATGTAGTACAGGCGCCACCGACCGTCGCCATGGGGCGGCGTGTTGCGCACCAGCTTGAAACCATCCTGGAACAATGCCGAGTTGCCGGAAACCTCCATGCCAACCGGCTCCGCTTTTTCGTAGACCTCGACGCGGGTGCTATCCAGCACCTCCCGAAGGCTTCGGCCGGTAAATCCGGTGCGTTGTGATGGTGCCACTTCCGCATAGTCGAGCAGCGTTGGCGTGATGTCGGTGACGAAGCTCCGGGCGTCAACGAAACCGAGCGCAGCCACGCCCGGTCCGGAGATGATCAGAGGTACCCGTAGCCCACCTTCGCTCGCGTAGAACTTGAACAACGCGCCAGGGGAAGCGGCGGCACTGGCCCATTCGGGCCCAATGAACCCCATGCTGCCCGGCTCGCCCAAACGGCTCACATCGTGATGATAGCCATTGCGCCACATCCAGAAACCCATGCCCGTTGCGTTGACCGGATCGTTGAATTCCGGGCCGTTGTCCGAGGTGATGACAAACAGGGTGTTATCCAGCCCGCCCATTGCTTCGAGGTGACTGACAAGCCGGCCAAAGTGAAAATCCATGGCTTCCAGCATGCCCGCGTTGACGGCCATGCTCCTGCTGTAGAGCACCTGCTCCTCAGCCTGCAGAGCGGTCCAGTCGCGCAACGAATCGTGTTTAGCACCCAGCGCTGCGTTCTCCGGAATCAGGCCCAGCGCCTTGGCACGCTGCCAGCGGGTCTTGCGCAGCTCGTCCCAACCCGCCTCATAGGTGCCATCGTATCTGTCGGTGAACTCCCGCGGTGCCTGCACGGGAATGTGCACGGCCTGGAAGGCGATGTAGGCAAAAAACGGCTTATCCTCGGGTGAATTGCCGAGGTAGGTGATCATCTTATCGACGAGGAATTCGGAGGAGTAGAAGTCATCCGGTAAAGTGGCGGGCTCCCGGTCTTCGAACCACGGCGCCTCGTCGTAGTAAGGCATATAGGACTTCTGTTCCCAGTTGTCGGCGCCGGATGCATCCAGGATGAAGGATCGATCAAAGCCGTGGTCCGCCGGCAGATCGCCCGGACCGCTGCCCAGGTGCCACTTACCGGTCATATAGGTGCGATAGCCTGCCCGTTTGAGGCGAGTGGCAACGGTTTCCACACCGGGTGCAAAACGCATCCCGTAGCCCGGGCTATCTGCCTGATGGTCCATCAGCATCTCAGGGATGGTGGCCACACCCGTCAGGTGATTGTCCAGGCCGGTCAGCAACATGGCTCTGGACGGCGCGCACAACGGCGAGGTGTGATAGTTGCTGAAGCGCACGCCCTGATCAGCAATTCGATTGATACTCGGCGTTCTGGCCTCTCCACCGTATCCACCGAAGTCCATCAGACCGGCATCGTCGACCAGAACGACCACGATATTGGGCGGCTCCCAGGCGGATGTCCGGGCAGTGGGCGGTACCGCGAAAGAAAGACAGGTGATAAGACACAGCGAGAGGTAAAGCACCGAGGCCCGTGGATTCGGCAGCAGTCGTGGCCGGTGCGTAGCAGGAGTCATTGGAAGACCGTCAGCCAATGAGCAACGCCAGGCAGTAACCGGCCAGAAACAGGATGCCGAACCAACGTGTGTGGTCGAAGGCATAGACTGAAAACCAGAGCGGCCAGGCGGAGGACGGGAAGGACTCCGGCGGGATACTGGGTGCGGGTTGCGAGAATGCCTGCCAACTGTGCCGGAATCGGGGCAATCCCAGCACGATCAGCAGCACCGGCCAGGGCAACCAGCCGGCTGCCACCAACACAAGCGTGGTGAGGTACTGGGCCAGCAGCATCCCTCGCACCCAATCCCGCGCGCGGCGCTCGCCAAGCCGCACCGGTAGCGTGCGCATGCCTTTCTCCAGATCAAAAGACAGCTTGTCGATGTGCTTTCCGAAGATGACCGTGGTTGGGCCAAGCGCAAAACCAAAACCGATTGCAGCCACCTGCCAGTCCCAGGCCCCGGTAGCCGCCTGTGCCGTACCTGCCACCATCAGCGGCCCCCAGACCAGCAGCACCGCCAGCTCACCCAGCCCCCACTGCTTCAGCGGCCAGGTGTAGAACAGCAGAAGCAGGCTACCGATCAGGAAGGGAGCGAGCAGGCCAGCGCCCACCGTTGCCACCAGCCAGATGCCGCAACCAGCAGCCATGGCGCCGGTGATGCTCATGTAGCGGATGAGCCCTCGTCTTGAAAGCAGTCCGTCTTCGAGCACGTGAGCCCCGTAGCGGAGCCGGAAGTAGTTCCCTTCGTCGATGCCGCGCACCGAGTCAGTCAGGTCATTGAGCTGATTGTTGGTAGCGTGCGCGAGCAGCAGCCCGACCGTGCAGATGACCCAGGCCGAAGTGTTCCACCCGGGTGCCGTAACCGTGAGCAGGCCACCGAGCGCCGCCGCCGTGAACGTCATCAGCAGCACGCTGGCCCTGGCAGAGATGAGCCAGCGGACCAGCACGGGAGATGCCCGCCAGGCGCTCACACTCACCTGGGGCATGGCGGTCAGCGCCTGCACCACTGAGATCCTCACCCGTCAGTGGGCCCTGGGTACATCCAGCGTGGAGAGGCGCTCCACAAGATCTTCGCCTGCGGTACGCGGGTCCACGTCTTTGTCGATTTCAATCACGATGCCTTCTGCATTGATGTAGTAGGTCCAGCGTTTGGCATAACCCCGATCGGAGAGCACGCCGTATGCCTTCACCATGTCTTTCGATGGATCGGAGAGAATCGGGAAGCTGGCCTCGTTCTTCTCGGCAAAGCCGCGGTTGTCTTCTTCCGAATCCGTGCTGGCCATGAAATAGACCACGTTGAAGTTTCGAATCTCCCGGTCACTGTCACGCAGCGCCTTACATTCGAGGGTTCAACCGCCGGTGAACGCCTTCGGGAAGAAAGCGATTACAACGTGCTGACCGTGCAGGTCGGACAGCGTGTAGGATTGACCGTCACTCCCCATCAGAGTGAAGTCCGGAGCCGGTTGCCCGACCTCCACGGCATGAGCCACACCGCTAGCGATGACGCAGATCACAGCCGATGCCAGGGCGGCACGGAACCGCGTTCTCAGTTTTCGTTGCATCCTTCTTCCTCACGCCTGCCACAGTTGCACGGGAGTATACACGGCGCCATCCTTCCCCATCTTTTTCGTCAGAAGGGAGTAAGCATGGAACTCTACGAGGCGATGTCGACCCTGCGTGCCGTGCGCAGGATCCGACCGGATCCGGTACCCGATGAGGTACTGGAGCGGGTGTTCCAGGCAGCCACCTGGGCCCCCACCGGCGGCAATCATCAGGGCTGGCGCCTGATCGCCGTCCGTGATCCGGCAGCGAAGCAGGCGCTCGAGGACCTTTACCGGCCTCACTGGGAAAGCTACATCCCCGGCTACGAGGCCCACATGACGAGCATGCCGGAGGACGCCAGAGCCTCATCGGCGAAGGCGCTGGCCGCGGGTACCTACCTCGCCACCCACCTGCATGAAGTGCCGGTAATCGCCGTCTTCTGCTTCAACCCAGCTCGAATGACCATCACCGATGCCGCGCTGGACCGGCCCAGCGTGGTTGGCGGTGGCTCAATCTATCCAGCCGTGCAGAACCTGTTGCTGGCCTGCAGGAACGAAGGTTTGGGCTGCGTCCTCACGACCCTGTTGTGTATGGAAGAAGAGAAGGTCAAGACGCTGCTCGGTATCCCGGACGGCTGGTACACGGCTGCGCACGTGCCCATCGGCTATCCGGTGGGCGGTGGCCATGGCCCCATATCGAGAAAGCCGTTGACCGATATGTTGTCCTGGGATCGCTTTGCCTGAGCAAACGAGACTATTCCAACAGGACACTAGCCCCCAGCTGCAAGGAATTCTGCCAGCCGCTCCAGCTGGCCACCCTGCACACTGTCCACCGGTTCTGCCAGGCTCGCGAGACCTCCGGGGACGTAGCCGGATACAACGTACCGATAGCGCAGCAGCGTACGTCCGTCTTCCGTTGGTTCGAGTGAGAACGTCATCGCACCTGCCACGCCCATACCCTGCAAAGGCCCAAGCCCGCCACTCAACCGGAGCAACTTTCCAGGGGCGGCGTACACCACCTGCATGTGCATGACGCTGCCACCGTCCGGCAGGGCTTCGCAGAAGCACCCGCCGGCCGTGGCGTCGAGCGCAAAGTTGGCCGCGTCACCCGAGTGGGAATGAGCCGGATTCCACCAGTAAGCCACTTGCGCAGTCAGTGCCTGCCAGGCCACCAGCGGCTCAGCTTCCAGGGTCAGCTCGTGACTCGAAATGAAGCCATTTTCAGCCGCCGCGGTCACTTCCGCAGCAACCGGCGCGACCATCAGCAGCATAGGCGCCACCCAGATCAGCCGCCATAGCGCCTGTACTCGCCCACTCAGATCTATTCTCATGGCTCGTTCCTGTCACCACACGGAACGCATTGTGCACGAGCGCCTGTCCGTGCGCTCGCGCCCGCTAGAGTGACACCAGCAGCGCTATGAAATAGACAGCAACGGCAACCCCAGCCAACACCCGGACCCGGGCTGGCACCTGACCCCACATGATCGCCTCCTTTCTCCCAAGTGGCCCATGATCGGCCGGCTTATACTGCGCTTGTGGGAAATGGGAGACTGTCAACTCAGTGACACAAGCAGACACATCACCGTCGAAAACTGCGGTCATGGACATCATCAGGAACAGCCCGGCGTTTCGAGAGCTGGACGCCGAATCGCTGACGGCGATCGAGAAACTCTGTGTAACCCGGGAGTTCGCACCTGGTGAAACCGTGTTTCGTCAGGGAGAGCCCGGTCACACGCTGGTTGGTCTGGTGGCAGGAAAACTTCGGATCTCTGTGACCTCCAAATCCGGACAGGCCCTGAATCTGAACCTGATCGAACCCGGTGAGATCGTCGGCGAGATCGCCTTCATCGATGGCGGTGTGCGCACGGCAACGGGCACGGCCGTGTTGCCAAGCCGGTGCATCACCATCGCCCGGAAACCGTTCTTCAAACTCATGGATCGCCGACCCCAGATCAGTCGCCACCTCCTCTCCCTGCTCTGCGAGCGCGTCCGCTGGACGAGCCGGTTGGTTGCCGATTCAGCGTTTCTGTCGGTGCCGGACCGAATGGCCACCCGGCTTCTGGATCTGGCGCAGGCGGGGGGCCGGGAGATTCTCGAACAGGTGGTTGTACGACTGTCCCAGCAGGAGCTGGCCGACTATCTGGGTGTGTCCCGCCAGGTGGTGAACGGCTACCTTCGCGAGTGGCAGAACAAGGGTCAGGTGCGGCTCTCCCGCGGCACCGTTACCCTGCTGCCTGGTTTCGGCAGAGAACCGCCTTGAGCATCCGGTCAGGCGTCGTGCAGATAGAAGCGTGTGCCGCAAACATCCACTCTGTCATCGCTGACGTAACACTCCCTGGCCCGCGCCTCCCGAAGCACAGCCGCTCGATCCGCCACCGAAACGTCCAGACCGCCCAGTCCCGGCCCCCGACCGTCCTCGGCCGCAACGAACCTGAGCGTCGCGTTGTTGAGCGCGAGGGTCAGCTCCGAACCCTGCCGTGCCACCGGCGCGTCGATCACTCGGCCCCACAGCTCCGCCAGACCAACCGGGTCATCGGCCTGCAGTTCGGCACCAAGGAAATCCACGGTCACATCCTGCTTCACCTTGTCTTGCCAGCCGTCGCCACCCACCGGCATCCAGTGACCAGAGAGGTCTTCGTGCTTGTCGTACTCGATCTCGAGAAAGGCAGCGATCATGTCCCGCGGATGCAGCTGACAGAGATGCCAGCCGTCCCGTTCTGACTCGTGCGCAATGCGCACGCCAGCATCCAGCGCACGCTGACGAACCGCCCGTTGATTGGCGAGCGTGTCTGCCTGGGTGATCACCATGTAGCCCCCGTCACCGCCGCGGCGGTCCAGATAACGGCCACCGGCCGTGTTCTCCTGAATGGGTGCCACCACCTCCAGAAAGTTGCGCCCGACGGCGAGCAGGGTGTTCTCCAGCCCGAAATGGGCGACCCCTGGATCCACATAGCAGGGGTTGATGCCGAAAACAGCGGTGAGATCATCGATAACGGGCGCGAGCTTCTCGGCAACCAGACAGATCTGGCGTAGTTGAATAGTCATATTGCACCTCCCTGTGCCAACATATCAGACAGACAGGGAGGGAATCATGTACGAAGAAATCATCTATTCAGTGGAAGATCCGGTCGCCATCATCACCATGAACCGTCCGGACGCCTTGAACGCGCTCACCGGTCGCATGATGGCTGAAATCCGCCATGCGCTGGCAGCGGCGGAGTCGGACCCGGCAGTGGTCGGCATCATCCTTACCGGTGCGGGCCGTGGCTTCTGCGCCGGGGCAGATATCGCCGGTCTGGACGCGACCGCCTCCGGTGAGGCAGGTGACGCAGAGGATCTCTCTGCGCTGAAAGCGGATCCTGGGGATCCGGATATGGGTGAGAACTTCCGGATCACCTATACCTACATTCTGTCCGTGCAGAAACCTGTGATCGCCGCAATCAACGGACCCTGCGCAGGACTCGGCTTCTGCTACGCCCTGCTCTGCGACATGCGCTTCGCCGAGCGTCAAGCCAAGTTCACGACGGCTTTTTCCCAACGCGGACTGATCGCCGAGCATGCCTCCAGCTGGCTGCTGCCCCGGCTGATCGGCACGGGCAAGGCCCTGGATCTGCTCTGGAGTGCGAGGAAGTTTCTGGCCGATGAAGCGTACGAGCTCGGCGTGGTGGAACGCCTGGTTGAATCCGGCGAGTCGGTAGATGCCGCAGCGGCCTATATCCGCGAACTGGCAGCAATGAGCTCTCCGACGTCCTTCAGGGTGATCAAAGCCCAGGTGTATCGCCACCTGAACATGCAGCTGGCAGAGGCGATGAAAGAATCGAACGCGCTCATGGCCGAGTCTCTGGAACGGGAAGACTTCAAGGAGGGCGTACGTTCTTTCATCGAGAAACGCCCTCCCGAGTTCAAACGTATCGGCAACTGATAGGTGGCCTCACCCTGGATCCCTGGCCACCACGGAGTGTGGCCAGCCCTGCTCCTGATGGCCGTTGTCTCGGTACTCGCCGTCCGCTCTCTGGCACCGCCGGAAGCGCTTCCGATCGATGCGCCGCCAGGACAGTTCTCCGGGCTCCGGGCAGCCGACTACCTTGCCGAGCTTCTTGGTGACGAAACACCTCACCCGGTGGGCAGCCCGGCAAACAGAGCGGTACGGGACCGCCTGCTGGCTCAACTCAAGGAACTGGGGCTCCAAGTCGAGGTGCAGCAGACGATCGGATGCAGCGCCAAGCGTCCTGTCTGTGCCAGAGTCGAAAACGTCCTGGCTGAAATCCCGGGACGGAGTGAGGAGGCCGTGGTCCTGATGGCGCACTATGACTCGGTGCCACACGCACCGGGGGCAGCCGATGACGGATCAGGCGTGGTGACCCTGCTCGAGTCTGCTCGCGCTCTACTGACAGAGCCGCCACGCAGAAATCGAATCCTGCTGGTCTTCACGGACGCAGAGGAGATGGGCCTTCTGGGTGCGGAAGCCTTCTTCGCCGAACACCGCTGGGTAGATGACGTGCGGGCGGTGATCAACATCGAAGGCTCCGGCTCCGGCGGGCCTTCTCTGTTACTACGCAGCTCCAACCCGGGCGGCCACCTGCTGCGTGCCTATCGGGAAAACGTCGAGGTGGCGAATGCTTACTCCTACTCGCAGGAGGTGTTCGCCCGGATGCCGAACGACACGGACTTCACCGTGCCGGATCGGGCAGGTATTGCCAGCATCGATTTCGCGTTCGCGTTCGAGTTCAACCACTATCACACGCCGCTGGACACCATTGCCAATCTGGACACAGGGACGCTACAGCATCACGGCGACAACGTGCTGCCACTGGCACGCCGACTGGCTGAGCTCGACCTCAACGAGACCGAGGACAACTTCGCCTATCTGACCCTGGGACAACGTCTGTGGATCACCTGGCCAGTTGGGTGGTCCGTCGGTCTTGCGCTGCTTGGCGTTGCAGGCCTCGCCCTGACAGCGGGCCGGCTCTGGTCTGATCTGGGTGTCGGTCAGCTGGCCGCAGGAACCCTCTTCGCGTTGGGATGCCTCGTTACCGGCATGGCGACCTGCTTCACGTTGCTCTGGGTGGCGAATCGAATCACCGGAACGGTGGTCAGCTTCCCTGCAAACCCGTGGCCATGGCGCCTGCTCATGATTACCGGCGCGCTCCTGCCGCTGGCGGTTCTGGGCATCTGGGCCAGAAATCGGATCACACCCTGGGCACGCTTTCTCGGCGCCTGGCTGCTGCTCGGGCTGCTGGCGCTCACGCTGGCCGTAATTGCACCGTTGGCAGCCAATCTGCTGATGGTGCCGGTACTCGTCAGCGCACTCATTGCCTCTGCTGCCGTTTTCCTGCTCGACAGACGAAGCGCCGGTGTGCTGCTCGGCGTCGTTGCCCTGACAATGCTCCCCTTGGCCTACGTTCTCATCACCATCGCCTACGCCATGGAAGAGACCCAGGGCTACCATCTCGCACCCGCCATCTACGTCTACCTGGTGTTGACCGGCTTGTCGTTACTTCCTCTGAACCCAACCTCTCGCACAGCGGCAGCTTTCGGCGTCGCCGCGATCGTCGCCTGGATCGGGGTTGCCAGCGTGCCTCTGTACTCCGATTGGCGGCCACAGCACCTTTCCCTCTACTACGTCCAGGATCGGGACGAGGGCCGCGCCTGGCTCGGCACCATCAGCGCGAACCCGCTCCCGAGCAGCGTACGGTCAGCCATGACCGTAAACGGCCAGGTGCCCGAGACCACATCGCTGCTGCCCTGGTCCTCCCTGGAAGTGCCGGTGACCCGCCTGCCCAGTCATGACCTGCCAGAGGCATCAGTTGATGTTGAGCGCCTCGAGCAGCAGGTTCGGGTAACGCTCGCCGATCAGGGTGCCGGTGACTTTGCTCAGATCATCCTGCCACTTGATGCTGGCATCAGTGATTTCCGTATGGCTGGCAGGCCGGCCGAGCTCTGGGAACGGGATGGCTACCTGCAGGCTCGATTCTTTGCCAACGGCAATCAACCTCTGGTGTTCGAATTCACCGCCAGCGCCACCGAGCCCGTGACCGGGTTCCTGATCGATGGCAGCCATACGCTGCCAGCGCCCGCTCAGACCATCAGCGACGCCCGAGGCAGCCTGGCCGTGCCCAGACATCAGGGCGATCAGAGGATGGCCTTCCAGCGAATCGTTTTTTAGCGGCTATCGCGACTCAGCGAACCCGCTGGCGATCAGCCAGTCACCGAATCGTTCGATCCAGCGATCGGAAGGCAGATTCTGAGTGCGCATACCGAACCCATGCCCGCCCTCGGCATAGAGGTGCAGCTCGGCGGGTTTGCCTGCTGCCGTCCAACGTTCGTAGATACGAACGCTCTCCGGGGCCAGGCCAAGCTGGTCATCCGTTGCGGCCACCAGAAAGATGGGCGGCGCGTCCTCCGGCAGCTCCCACTCGGGCAGCGCTCTGGTGCTTGCATAGACAGGTGCCAGAAAGGCCGGGCGACTCGTTTCGTCGTAACCGGCAGCGACTGCCATCGCAACGGTGCCACCGGCGGAGAATCCCATGAAGCCAACTCGATCGACGTCTATGCCGAACCCGCCAGCCCGCGCCCTGACCAGGCGCATGGCGGCGAGCCCGTCTGCCGCCGCCAATGGGGCGATCTCTGCCATATCCTGCGCCGCCTGTTCCGGTTGCTTCTGCACAAGCTCGGCTACCGCGTCCTCACCGGCCGGCACCAGCCGATAGCGCAGGACGAAAGCAGCCACACCTCGATCGTTCAGCCAGCGGGCCACATCATTGCCTTCGCTGTCTATCGACAGCGCATGAAAGCCCCCGCCGGGCGCGATGACCACGGCGGCGCCATTGCCATTTTCCGGCAGAAAAGCTTCTAAAGCGGGTCTGCTGACGTTCGTCACCACTCGAGTCGCGAAGATCTCCGAGTGGTAGGTCATCTCCTCGTGGGACCAGGATTCGCTACCGGGCGCTGGACCCGGGTAGAGCGGAATGCGCTCTCCGCCTTCAGCGGCCATCGCCAGAATTCCAATCAGAATGACGCTCAGTCGCCACATGCCACTCCCCTGTGCTCTCCAGTCCGGTTTCCCAGTTCAGTAAGCTCAATAAGGCGCGGTCCCGCCATCCACATTCAGCAACGCACCGGTTATGCCTCCGCCGGCGTCAGAGGCAAGCAACACGGCCATGGCCGCGACTTCTTCGACCGTGTTCGGCCGCTTGATGGCCGACTCCTGGGCGAACATGTCCACCATCTCCTCGAAGGTCATGCCCATGGCTTCGGCCGTCGACGGGCCATTGTCTCTGACGATGTCCGTGATGATGAGCCCAGGGCAGATGGCGTTAACGGTCACCCCCGAAGCACCCACTTCCTGGGCCAGTGACTTGGTCATGCCGTTGACAGCGTGTTTGGCAGCCGTGTAGGCGGTCAGAACCGGCTTGCCAACCTTTCCTTCCACCGATGAGATGTTGATTATCCGGCCCCAGCTTCGCTCCAGCATATGCGGCAACACCCGTTTGCTTGCCCAGAAAGTGGAGTAGACGTTCCACTTCATCGCCTCATCGAAGGTCTCATTGCTGAGCTCCATAAGCGGTTGCAGGTCACCAGCACCACCGGCGTTGTTGACAAGAATATCCACCGGACCGACTTCAGCCGTGGTCCGGTCGATGAAGCCTTCCACATCCGCCTGAACCATGGCGTCGCCCTGGATGAATACGGCCTTGTCATCCGCATCCAGCACCTCCAGGGCACGCTCGCCTTTCTCGGCATTTCTCGCCATGAGCGCAACGCTGGCACCTTCAGCCAGAAAGGCTCTGGCGATGCCGAGCCCGATACCCGCTGTGCCACCGGTGATCGCCGCAACCATTTCCTGCAACTGCATCTGTCTTTCTCCTCTCCCGGAAAATGCGCAGTAAAGCTCAAGCGACAGTCGCTTGCCAGCACCGGGGAATTTCGGGGTTTCTGCGGCACACGCTGCAAGCGAGGTCAGTTTCCGCGCAGGCGATCCAGCAGGCTCGCGAGCTCAGCCGGCTCGAACGTTGGATCAGCGAATCCTGTGCGCGTGATCAGGCCGCCGAAACGGGCGCGCATGGTGTCCACCACCTGCTCCGGCGAACCGACGATGGCGATGGTCTGCACCATCTCGTCCGTTATCAGCGCCGCCATCTCCGCCGTGCGGTGGGCCCGGTTGAGCGGAATCAACTCGTCCTGTAGCTCGCCCCAGCCATGCAGCTCCAGCACCGGCCGATAGGCCACCGTGCAGCCATAAAAAGCGATCCGATCCCGCACCCGGGCAATGGCGCGCTCGAGAGACTCATCGTCCCGACCCATGGCCAGCATGGGCGCGTAGTCGAGCTCGAAGCCGTCCAGACTCCGGCCGCTCTTGGCAAGCCCCGCCTCCACGGCGGGCAAGGTCACCTCCCGCATGTACCGCTCGGAGGAGAACGGGTGCATGATCATGCCGTCTGCCACTTCTGCGGCCACCCTGGTCATCAATGGCCCCGTGGCGGAGAGCAGGATCCTGGGTCTCGATCCATCCGTATCGTCAGGCCGGAATGTGGCCGGCATCAGATCATGCCGGTAGTACTCTCCGGCAAACTCCAACCGCGCCCCGTCGTACCAGCAATCGAATATCGCATTCATCGCTTCGATGAACTCGCGCATCTGTCGGGCGGCTTTATGCCAGGGCATGCTGAAGCGACGCTCAATGTGCGGTCGGACCTGTGAGCCGAGTCCCAGCAGAAACCTGCCACCGGAATAGGCGTTCAGATCGTGGGCCTGAACGGCCATGGACATGGGATTGCGCGCAAAAGCGACGGCGACGGAGGTGACCAGCTCGATCCGTTCCGTATGCTCGGCCGCAACGGCCAGTGGCATGAACGGGTCGTGATTCAGCTCAGCCAGGCGGATGCCGTCATAGCCGAGCGACTCGAGCCGCCCGGCATCGGTGGCGATACCTGTCAGGCTGGCGTTCGCCGGCGCGTCAATCTTCATGCCGTTTGATCTCAAACACGATGCAACCCTTTCGCCGTTCTGATACAGATCATAGTATGTTTGGTTTCCCCTGACCGGGGGCTTTAACTGACGGAGGAAGAGACATGTCGGATCTGGAAGCGGATCTATTCAACCTGGCGATGTCCGAAGAGGCTCAGCCACTCATGGATGCGGTCCAGAACCACATCCAGCAGAACGTCGTGCCCATCATTGACGAGTTCGAGCGGCTCCATGAAGAGAAGGAAGACCGCTGGTCCTGGCATCCACGTCAGCTCGAGCTGCTCGATGGCGCCAAGGAGAAGGCCAAGGCCTCCGGACTCTGGAACTTCTTTCTGCCAGACTCCGAGATCGGTGAGGGTCTGACCAATCTCGACTACGCCTACATCGCCGCAGAGCTGGGTAAGTACCCGCTCGCCTCAGAAACGCTGAACTGCTCAGCACCCGACACCGGGAACATGGAAGTACTGGAACGAGTGGGTACTCCTGAGCAGAAGGAGCAATGGTTGAAACCGCTGCTGAACGGCGAGATCCGTTCCGCGTACGCCATGACGGAGCCTGGCCTGCCTTCTTCCGATGCCAAGAACATCAGCACTCAGGCGGTGCTCGAAGGCGATGAGTGGGTCATCAATGGCGAGAAGTACTACATCTCCGGCGCGGGGGATCCTCGCTGCAAAGTCATGATCACCATGGTCAAAACCTCTCCGGATGCACCGCCATCCAAACAGCAATCTCAGATCCTGGTGCCCATCGATACCCCTGGGGTGGAGATCATCGAAGGCATGCAGGTATTTGGCCAGGACCACGCCCCACGCGGCCACATGCATCTGAAGTTCAACAACGTCCGGGTGCCCAAGGAGAACATCCTGCTCGGCGAAGGTCGCGGCTTCGAGATCTCCCAGGTACGGCTCGGCCCGGGCCGGATCCACCACTGCATGCGTTCAATCGGCAAGGCGGAGAAAGCGCTGGAGTTGATGGTGAAGCGGGGTGCTACCCGAGAAGCGTTCGGCAAGCCCATCGTCAAGCTCGGTAAGAATCTGGAAGTGATTTCCCGGGCCAGAATCGAGATCAACGCGATGCGCCTTGCCGTGCTGCAGGCAGCGAAGGCCATGGACGTGCTCGGCAACAAGGAGGCGCGCGTCTATGTGAGCGCCGTGAAGGCGATGGTTCCTGAGAAGGTCTGCCAGATCATCGATGACGCCATCCAGATACATGGTGCGACCGGCATCTCCCATTGGACCCCGCTGGCAGAAATGTACATGGATATGCGTCACCTGCGTTTCGCCGATGGTCCCGACGAGGTTCACCACATGGTGGTCGGGCGCAACGAAGTGCAGAAGTACGGTCTCTGGTAGCCGGCCAGTCTGTCACCCGCAATAGAGGCGCCTCTCAGCAGGGCGCCTTTTTTCTATCTTGCCATCCACATTCTGCCTTCCATATGTTCAGCCATCTTATTTAGCTATCTTGCTAATTGTATGGATCGGCATGTATTATCTATTAATTAGCTTATTTGCTAATAATTTCAGTAGGAGGAGAGACCAATGCCTGAAACCGTCATCTGTCACTACCGGGTCAGATCCGGCAACGAGGAAGCGTTTGAAGCCCTGCTTCAGGCGCACTGGCCGACGCTTAAGCGTCTTGGGCTGGTCACCGAGCAGCCTTCCCAGCACTTCAGAGGCAAGGAGCAAGACAACGGCCAACCCATCTACTTCGAGATCTTCGAGTGGCGGGATGGTGCCGTGGACCGGGCCCATGAGCATCCGGAGGTGATGGCCATCTGGGAGCCGATGGACAGCCTGTGCGAGAGCCGGGGTGGCAAGCCGAACATGGAATTCCCCCATGTGACCAGGATGTCATGACGGAACCCGGCCACTCTCCGCCGCGCGGCATTTCGGAGATCGAGCAGGCAGACGCCGTATTCGCGGCCCTCGCCCATCCAACGAGGCGCCAGATCCTGCTCTCCGTCCACTACCGAGGCAGCGCCCGGGCGGGTGACATCGCCCGCCGTTTCGATTGCAGCTGGCCCACCACCAGCCGGCACCTGGCAGCTCTGGTCAAAAGCGAGTTGCTGTCCGTCGAGACGATCGGTCGGGAACGGGTGTACCAAGCCAACTCGGCGCTGCTGGTGGAACTGTTCGAACGCTGGCTGGGCTATCTGAGATGACAATCGCAAGCGTCTGCTTGTCCCGCTCGCCGCCCCGAGGTATAACGGCGCGCGAGGCGCCGCAGCAGGGAAGCGTAAGAAACCCGAGCACTTTACCGGCCCGAGAAACAAGCACTAAGAATAAAAAAAGCTCAATTGAGGAATCGTCATGCGTAACTTCTACCGCAGGATCACCCGCCGCGGTGTCCTAACTCTGCTGACCGGACTTCTGGTCGCGCTGCCTCTGGGCAGTACCGCTGCCGCCGACGCCCCTGTGCTTGCCCGGATCTCCGAATCCGGCACCCTGAAGGTCGGCATGTCGGCCGGTCAGCCGCCGTTCAACTTCGTCAGCCGGGAAGGCAAGACCATAGGCATGGACGTGGATCTGGCTGACCTGCTGGCAGCCGCCCTGAACGTGGAGCTGGAAATCGTCGACATGCCTTTTGGCGAGCTGCTATCGGCGCTTGATGCGGGAAAGGTCGATCTGGTGATCTCCGGCATGACGGCTACCCTGCCCCGGAACATGCGAGCTGCCTTCGTGGCGCCTTACCATGTGACCGGTAAATCCATTCTGGCTCGCACCGAGACCCTTGCAGCGCTCGGCACCGAAGAACTAGGCCAGACCGAGCTGAAGGTTGCGGCACTGGCCGGCTCAACCAGCGAAGACTTCGTGAAGGCCGTGGCACCGAACGCCAACCTGACCACCACGGACGACTACAACGCCGCCATCGATCTGTTGCTTGCCAACAAGGTGGACATGTTCGTCGCCGATGCCAGCATCATCATGCTGTCGATGATGCGCTGGCCGGACGCAGGCCTGGTCGCCGCCAACAAGCCGCTGACCATTGAGCCGATCGGTGTTGCCGTGCCACCGAACGACCCGCTGCTCCTGAATCTGGTGCAAAACTACATGCGTGCCATGGAGGCAAGCGGCGTGCTGCAGCAGCTCAACAAGAAGTGGTTCCAGGACGCCGGTTGGCTCATTCAGCTGCCCTGACCTGAGCCCCTCGTCCGGTGCCGTTTGCCGGCATCGGGCGAACTTCCATCCCTCTTCTGATCAACCTGCTACGGGGAATTCCCATCGTGCGACTTACCCAGTCCCTCGCTTTGCTGCTCGCTACCGCCATGACCGGTGCCTGCAGCACCTCGAGCCCCACCGAAGCAGAGCTCAACGCCGCGCAGACCGATGACGAGTACTGGCAGAAACGCTACGAGCAGCAGTGCATCGGTTCCGGCATCCAGCCCGGTACGCCAATGCTGGTGAAGTGCGTTCAGGATCTGATGGATATTCGCGCCGAGCAGCCGGACGGCTGACCGAAGCCTTCTTGCCCTGCGGTGTACACTCCGCTGCAGAGCCAATTCACAGCTGGAGACACCCATGAGCTTTCTCACTCGCGAGCGGCACGGCCATGTGCTCGTCCTCACCATGTCGAGCCCGGATACCCGCAACGCGCTGACAGGAGCGGCACAGTTCGAAGATTTCGAGTCCACCTGCGCTGAGGTAAACGATGATCCTTCGATCCGCTGCGTCGTGCTCACCGGTGAGGGCAGCGCATTTTGCGCCGGTGGCAACGTCAAGGACATGCGCGACCGGCAGGGGCTATTCGCCGGTGATCCTTTCGATCAGGCGGACGCCTATCGCAAAGGCATCCAGCGTATTCCCAGAGCAATTCACGCGCTGAACGTGCCCATCATCGCTGCCGTGAATGGACCCGCCGTCGGCGCCGGCTGCGATCTGGCAACCATGTGCGACATCCGGATCGCCTCGGAGAAAGCCATGTTCGCCGAGAGCTTCGTCAAGCTCGGCATCATCCCCGGCGATGGCGGCGCCTGGTTCCTGCCCCGGGCGGTGGGCTACTCCAACGCCTGCAAGATGGCATTCAGTGGTGACCCGGTGCAGGCCGACGAGGCACTGGCCATGGGGCTGGTCTCTGAAGTCGTGGCGGCCGACCGACTGCTCCAGCGATCTGTCGAGCTTGCCCAGAGCATCGCGTCCAATCCGCCGCACGCCGTGCGCCTGACCAAGCAGCTGATGCGTGCCAGCGAGCAGGCAAGTCTGAATGAGTTGCTCGATATGTCCGCGGCGTTCCAGGCTGTCTGTCACGCCGAGCCGGATCACATGGAGGCGGTCAACGCCTTCTTCGAGAAGCGGCCAGGCAGCTACCGGGAAAGCTGAGCGAACGCCATGGGCTACCGTCTGCTTGCGGATGGAGTCGTTGTCGTCCATCTGTGCTTCGTGGCCTATGTCGTGCTCGGAGCGCTGCTGGCGTTCCGCTGGCCGAAGCTCGTCTGGCTGCATCTGCCAGCGCTCCTCTGGGGCATCTGGATCGAGTTCTCCGGCCGGATCTGTCCGCTGACACCGTTGGAGAACTGGCTACGACAGAAAGGCGGCGAGGCGGGTTACTCAACCAGCTTCATCGAGCAGTACGTGATCCCCATGCTCTATCCAGCCGACCTTACCGCCAGCACGCAGTGGCTACTCGGCACGCTGCTTGTCCTCATCAACGCTGCCCTCTATGGTCTGCTCATGCGCCACAACCGGCGCCGACAGCAGGGAGGGTAGCCATGAGCGTCGAGATAAACGGCGTCGCGCACATCCAGTTCACCGTCAACGACCCGGCAGTGAGCCTGCCGTTCTGGGAGTCCCTGTGCCACTTCATGGGCATGAAGACACTCATCCGAAACGACGAAACCGTGTACTGCATCGGCGGCCGCACCGGCCTCCTGGCAAGAGCAGCGCCGACGGAGAAACGCGGTCAGCTTTTCGATCAGTGGACGGTCGGGCTGCACCATTTCTGCCTCCGAGCCCGCTCCCGGGAGGACGTGGATGCCATTCATGCGCAGGCGGTTGCTCTGGGCGCCAACATCGTCCACCCACCAGAGGATGGAGAGGAGTTCGCGCCCGGCTACTACTCGGTGCTGTTCGAAGACCCGGACGGTATCCGTATCGAAATCAACCACGTGCCGGGCAAGGGTCACTTCGGTGACCAGGGGCGTCTGGGTCCGGAAGGCAGCGGACCGGCCAGCCGCTACGGCGAGCAAGGTCTCAGAGATTAAGAGGAGAATGCAGATGACCACCAATCAACAGGTACTGATCGACTCCTTACCGGAGGGAAAACTGAGTGCGGCAAACTACCGACTGACTGAGAGCGCCCTACCGGAACCTGGGGACGGTGAGGTGCTGGTCAGAACCATTGCCTTCGCCATCACCGCAGGCACCCGAGCCGGCTTGCAGGGCAGCGCCAGTTATGCCGGAGCGCCGACCACCGGCGTGGTGATGAACAGCACGGGTGTCGGTGAGGTGATCAGATCTCTGGCGGATGGATTCGCCGAGGGTGACCGGGTCGTCGGCCCGACCGGCTGGCAGACCTACTCGACTCAGCGCGCGAAAGACCTGTCACGCATAGACCCCGCCCACGATCCTGTGCACTACCTGGGACCGTTGGGCGTCAACGGCCTGACCGCCTATTTCGGCCTGCTCCGGGTCGGTCAGCCTGCCGCCGGTGATACGGTGATGGTCTCAGCCGCAGCAGGCTCCGTGGGTCATCTTGTCGGGCAGATCGCAAAGATCAAAGGCGCCCGGGTAGTCGGCGTGTGCGGGAGCGATGAGAAAGGTCGGGTGCTGACGGAGCAGCTCGGCTTTGACGCTGCTGTGAACTACAAGGATCCGAACTACCGGGGCGCACTGAAGGAAGCCACCCCGGATGGTGTGGACGTCTACTTCGACAACACCGGCGGTGCCATCCTCGGTTCTGCCCTGTTCCGCATGAACGTGGGTGGCCGCATAGCCTGCTGCGGCGTGGTTTCCCAGTACGACACCAACTCACCGGAGCCAGGACCGAAAGGCGTGCCGGGGCTGCTGGTCAACAAGCGGATCACCATGCGCGGCTTTCTGGTATTTGATTTTCAGGACGAGTATGCGGCCGCCCGAGATGAGATCGCCGGATGGTTGGCGGACGGCAGCCTCATCGCACTGACCGACGAGGTGCACGGACTGGCGGCAGCGCCGGACGCTTTCGTCGACCTGCTGGCGGGCGGCAATCTGGGCACCCGGGTGGTTCGGCTCGACTGATTGACCGCAGGAAAGGCCTCTACTCTGCGCCTGCCATGGTCTGGCGGCGAAGCCTGCGCATGCCGACCAGCCAGCGGTCCACGTTGTCGCCCTTTCGGCGCACATACTCTTCCACTTCCGGATGCGGCAGGACGTGGAAGCGCTCTTCGGCGATGGCTTCAACCACCGTACCGGCCAGCTGTTCCGGTTCGATGATGCCGTCCGTCTGCCCATCGCCGAGACTCCGCGGAGCCATGGCCGTGTTCACGCCCTGGGGGCAGAGCACCGAGACTCTGATGCCGTCGTCCCCATGGGTGATAGCTATGAACTCGGCCAGCTTCACAGCAGCCGCTTTGCTCACCGTGTAAGGACCGGATCCCAGGGCCGCCAGCAGGCCCGCTGCAGAGGCGGTGTTGAGAAGATAACCTGCGCCCCGCTCGATCATGCCAGGCAGCACGGCTCGGGCAGCGTAGACGTGTGCCATCACGTGCAGATCCCATTGCTGCTGCCAGACGTCGTTCTCCGCATCGATCAGCACGCCGGGGCCACCTGCGCCCGCGTTGGAACAGAACAGGTCAATCCGACCGTACTTGTCCTCGGCGGCCTTGGCGAGCGCCTGCACGTCGGCCTCTTTCGTGACATCGCAGGCCATACCGTCGCAACCAAGCTCTGCAGCGGTCGCGGCCACGGCCGCTGCATCGAGGTCGGCGAGCATGACACCACTCGCCCCCTCCCGCAGAAAGGCCTCCGCCATGGCCCGACCGATACCCCCGCTGCCGCCCGTAATCACGACATACTTGTCTCTGAGTTCCATTGGCTTCCCCCTGAAATCGAAACAGGCAAGCTAACCCACCGGGCCGAAAAGAAAAACAGTCTGCAGAAACCTAGGTGCTGCCGATTCAGGACAGTGGTTTTGATTTCAGACAGGTTGAACCAAGCGCCAGCTGTTAGGCTCGAAACTCCTATTCTGCGGTTACCTGCGTGCGCGCCCACCTCCCACCTGAAACCCTCGCTTTCCGGGACATGATTCGAGAGTTCCTGCGTGACAATCTGGACGAGGCGTTGAAAACCGCTTCAGCGCTGACCACCGGTGTGCACACCGAGATCGAAGCCTGTCAGCGCTGGCACAAAATCCTGGCGCGGCAGGGTTGGATTGCGAATACCTGGCCGGAGGAATTCGGCGGTACCGGCTGGAACGCTCTCGAGCGTTACATATTCGGCATCGAGTGCTTCCAGGCTGGTGCGCCACTGCTATTCAACATGGGCATACGCCACATCGGCCCCATCCTGATGGCGGAAGGCACCGAAGCGCAGCGGCAGCATTATCTGCCAAAGGTGCTGAGCGGCGAGCACATCTGGTGTCAGGGTTATTCGGAACCGGGTGCCGGCTCGGATCTGGCGTCATTGAAGCTGAAGGCGGAGCGCCGCGGTGACCACTACGTGCTGAACGGCTCGAAGATCTGGACCACGGGTGCTCACTTCGCCACCCATATGTTCTGTCTGGTCAGAACGGATGACAGCGGTCCGAAGCAGGCGGGCATCACCTTTCTGCTGCTCGAGATGTCGACGCCTGGCATCGAGGTGCAGCCGATACGCAGTATCAGCGGCGATCACGAGTTCAACCAGGTGTTCTTCAACGACGTGCTGGTGCCGGCGGAAAATCGGGTCGGCCAGGAAGGTGATGGCTGGCGGGTGACCAAGTCCCTCATGCAGCATGCCAGATCGACGAACGTGAATACCGGCTGGGTGCGTGAAGCACTGGCCAGGGTGAAGCGACTGGCTGCAGAGGAGGCCAATGGCCAGGGAGGCCGCCTCTGCGAGGAATCAGCGTTCCGCCGCAAGCTCGCCGAAGCCGAGATCTGTCTCGAACGGGTGACCGTGCTCGAGCTGCGAGTGCTGGCGGCTACTCATCAGGGCGAGAGTCCCGGCGCGATTTCATCCGTGCTGAAGACGCTGGGCACGGAAGCGAAGCAGCAGATCACGGAGCTCGCTGCCGAGGCGGTGGGCTGGTACGGCCTGCCGTTTCAGCCGGAAGCTCTGAACCCTTATGCTGCCTGGACACCCATCGGACCAGCGGAAGGGGTGACTGCCCTGCCCAGCTATCTGAACGAACGGGCAGCCACCATCTACTCAGGGGCCAGCGAAATTCAGCGGGATGTGCTGGCCAAACGGGTACTGGGGCTCTGATCCCAGCACATCCGCGCAGGTCAGCGCATGGCGTAGCGATTCGGCTCCGCGTCGTGCGTCCGCTGCCAGAACTCCAGGTTTGAGAACGGGGAGTTGTTCACCACTTTCCCGTCCGAGTTCTTATACCAGCTCTGTACCCCAGGATGGCCCCAGGCCAGGGTCTCGCTGATGGCCTGCACCTCTTCGTTGTACTCGTCGTTCATCGACTCGGGGATCTCGAGCTCTCTCGACTGACGCTCGAGCATCAGTGCCAGGCACTGCATCACGTAGTGCACCTGGCACTCGATGCTGTAGATGATGCTGCCGCCATGAACGATGTTGGTGTTGGGGCCGTACAGGCAGAACAGGTTCGGATAGTCGGGCACCAGCATGCCTTTGTAGGCTCGAGGATAGTCGCCCCAGCGCTCCTCGAGCTTGACCCCGGAGCGGCCGGTTACATCCATCGGCCAGAGGAAGTGATTGGTATTGAAGCCGGTGGCGAACACGATCACCTCCACCTCGTGCAGGGTGCCATCCGCGGTTTCGATCCCGTTCGGATGCACGGCGACGATCTCGTCGGTCACCAGATTCACATCCTCCCGGGCTACGGTCGGATACCAGTCGTTGTCGATAATCAGGCGCTTACCGAATACCGGGAAGTCCGGCACACACTTCTCCAGCAGATCCTGACGCTCGCCGAGCTGCTCGCTGATGTAGGCGGTCAGTGCTTCCCGGAGCCCATCGTTCAGCTCGCTCATGGCTCTATCCGGGTGTTCCCAGCTCGGATCCGCCGGTACTGCCGGCCAGTTTCGATCCATGAAGCCGAAGATCATCCGGGCTCGATGCCATTCGGCGTAGAAGGGAATGTGGTTGAGTGCCCAGAGCAGGCCCGGCTCCACCGGGCGGTAGTAATCCTTGTTTGGCGATACCCAGTGCGGTGAGCGCTGAAATACGGTGGTGTGAGCCGCGCGCTCGGCCGTCTTGGGCAGCAACTGCACGGCACTGCAACCCGTGCCGATCACCGCGACCCGCTTGCCTGTCAGATCCACATCGTCACGCCAGCGGGCGGAGTGAAACGATATTCCGCTGAAGCGCTCGAGCCCGGGAAACTCCGGAATGCTCGGTTGGTTGAGCTGGCCAACGGCGCTGATCACCACGTTGGCGCTCAAGGTATCCGTGCTGCCGTCCCCGCGCTTGACCTTCACCTGCCAACAGCCTTCATCAGCCAGGTAGCGCATGTCCTGAACTTCCGTTTCGAACTGAATGTTGTCACGGATGCCGAACTTGTCCGTGCAGCGTTCAAAGTACTCGTAGAGCTCGTCCCGCTTCGAGAAGTAGCCGGACCAATTCGGATTGCGCTCGAATGAGAAGGAGTAGAAGTGGTTGGGCGTATCCACACCGCAATCCGGATAACGGTTTTCGTACCAGGTACCGCCCACCGCGTCGTTCTTCTCGA
Source organism: Candidatus Azotimanducaceae bacterium (assembly GCA_965215995.1). Classification (GTDB taxonomy): domain Bacteria; phylum Pseudomonadota; class Gammaproteobacteria; order Pseudomonadales; family Azotimanducaceae; genus SZUA-309. Next base: position 715,361 of record OZ244128.1, read on the forward strand.
GAATGGTGTAGCGAATGCCTGCTGCCTTCAGCTTCACGCCGGTGCAGATACCCGACATGCCCGCACCGACCACGATCACATTGAAATCGGCCAGTGCCTGACTACCTTGAAGTGCTGCCATGGGCTGCGCCCACTGCTCGTCCCGGTCAACGAAGTTCGTTTCCTCGAGCAGCATGGCGCAGAACTCGTCTTCCACCGGCTCGGCCGTGGAGAATTCCATCATTCGCCGCAGCTGCTCGAGGGTCGGCACCGGCGGCAGGACACCACCATGGTCCCGCAGCCCCTTGAGCATGTCGAACGCGGCCGCGCGGATTTCCTCGGCGATCTCTTCGCTGTAACCGCCGCTGTCGTCGGGAAAGAGACTGCCCTCCGGGGTGACGATGGGCTCCGGTGCGTAACGCTTGCTCATCCAACGCTCGTCCCCGCAAAGCTGGGTCATCACCATCAGCAAGGTCGGCAGGTTCACATCAGCGAGCGCTCTGCGCAGATCGTCATCGGTACCCGGAATGGAAATCTCGGTCAGTCCACCTTCCACTTTCTCCCCCTCACAAGATCATAGATGACCCCGGAGTGTAGCCGGGTCAGAGCTCGGCGTCACAGCACCTGTGTATACTGGTTCGCTATGGCCGAAAACCCAGTGCAGTACCGACGAGAAAAAAAACGCGAAGGCAAGGTTCCGGTCAGCACCAAGATCTTCCAGGGATTTGGAGGACTATCGAACAGTCACAAAGACTTCGCGTTCAACAACTTCCTGCTTCTCTACTACAGCCAGATTCTCGGTGTGCCGGCCTCCACCGCCGCCATCGTGCTGGCCCTGTGCCTGTTCGCCGATGCGATCACTGATCCCATGGTCGGCGCCTACTCGGATAACTTCAGATCGAGACTCGGTCGCCGACACCCGTTCATGTATGCCGCGGCGGTGCCGCTGGGTCTGTTCATGTTTCTGCTGTTCAGCCCGCCGGTTGATGCCTCCGAGATGATCCTTGTGGTCTGGCTGTTTGCATTCACCCTGGCAACCCGGACCGCGTTCACCTTCTTCATCATGCCCTGGAACGCTGTCGCCGCTGAATTTTCCGATGACTACGTCGAGCGGACGTCCATCATCACCTACCGCTATGTGGTGGGCTGGATCGGCGGCGTCATCTTCTCGTTCGGCATGTACACGTTCGTTTTCACCTCATCGGAGTCGTATCCCGCCGGCCAGCTGGACCCGGGCAACTACCCTCTGTTCGCCATGATCACCGGTGGGCTGATTACCCTGTGGTGCCTCGTTTCGACACACCTGACACGCCGGGAGGTGCCCTATCTGCTCCAGCCGGTGCGGGAAACACCGAAGTTCGACTTCATGGACCTCGGGCGGCAGGTACTGCTCGCACTATCGAGTCGGAATTTCCGCCTCATGTTCACCGCCATGCTCTTCTTCGCCTGCATAGCCGGGATCGGTAGCGTGTTCGACATGTACATGAATACCTACTTCTGGGAATTCACGCCGGAGGACCTGCGCTGGTTCGCCTTCTCTATCCTCGGCGCCATGGGGGCGTTCGTAGCGGTCCCGCTCCTGCAGAAGCGATTTCAGAAACAGCACATTCTGGTCACGGTGCTGAGTGTGACCATGGTGCTCGCCATGCTGAAGGTGATCTTCCGCTTCGCCGATATCTGGCCGGTCAACGGCGACCCCTGGTTGGTGGTCGCTCTGGTCATCCACTCCTCTTTTGGTGCCGGCCTTCTGACCACCGCCGGCATCATGTTCGGCTCCATGGTCGCCGACATGGTGGATGAGCAGGAGCAACGGGTAGGCCGGCGACAGGAAGGCGTGTTCGCCTCGGCGATCGGTTTCTCATCGAAAGCCACGTCGAGCCTGGGGCTGATCATTGGCGGCTTCCTGCTCGACTACGCGATCGGCTTCCCGAGAGGCACGCAACCGGGTGAGGTTGCAGACAGCGTTCTGTTCAATCTGGCGTTTACGGATGGCATCGCCGTACCCCTCTGCTACTTCCTGCCGATATGGATGCTGACCCACTACACCTTGACCCGGGATCGCCTCACTGTGATTCAGGCGGAGTTGGGTCGTGGCTAAGGCTTCAGGCATGTTCTCCTCTCTGGCATTCAGAGACTTTCGCCTGCTCTGGCTTGGCAACGTCGCCGCCACGTTCGCCATGCAGATGCAGATGGTGGCGCGAGGCTGGCTCATCTACGACATGACCGCCTCGCCCATGGCACTCACCTGGGTGATGCTGTCTTTCATGCTGCCTTCGGTGGTGTTCTCCCTCGCGGGCGGCGTGATTGCCGATCGTCTGCGAAAGCGATCGATCATGATCGTCTCCGGCGTTTTCAACACCGTCGCCACCGCTGCGTTGGCTGCCATCGTCTACGTGGGTGAAGTCACCTTCTGGCACTTCATCTACTTCGGTGTGTTCAACGGCACCGTGCTGGCGCTATCTATGCCGGCACGAGCTTCCGTGACGCCGGAGATCGTCGGCAGGGATCAGGTGGTCAACGCCATGGCACTGCAATCAGCCACGTTCAATCTCTCCCGAATTGTCGGCCCCACCCTGGCCGGCATGTTGATCGCCTTGTTCGCTGCCGGGGACACCAGCTCAGCCGAAGGGGTCGGCATCGTCATATTCACCGTTGCCCTGCTCTATCTGGTCTCCGTGGTCTGCACGGCGCTCATTCACTACCAGGGCGATCCACACCGGGAAGGCACCAGCCCGCTGGCCGACGTGAAGGAGGGTTTCCGCTTCATGCGTGAAGAGCGGATCGTCCTGGGCCTCCTGGTGATGGGTTTCGTGCCCATGACCTTCGGCTTTTCCGTGACCTTTCTGATGCCTGCATTCAACGCGGACGTGATCCTGGGCGGGCCGGATACGCTTGGTCTCCTGATGACGGCCGCGGGGGCCGGTGCCCTGGGTGGTTCGCTGCTCCTGGCCAGGGCCGGGGATATCGGCAGCAAAGGCCGGGTGATGTTCTATGCCGGATTCCTCTGGGCCATCTTCATCGCCGCCTTTGCGCTGTCCGGCAATCTGGTGGCCGCCATGTTCTTCGGTGCGGTTACCGGCCTCTTTGGCGCCGTCATGGGTTCGCTCAACATGAGTGTGATCCAGATCGCTCTGCCCGACGAAATTCGTGGCCGGGTGATGGCCATCATGATGATGGCGCATGGCTTCATGCCTCTGGGCATCATTCCGATCAGCGCCGTCGCGGAAACCTGGGGCATTGATCTCGCCCTGCTGCTCGGCGCCGTATTGCTGGCAATCAGTCTCCTGCTGCTGCGGTTCTGGATACCGGAGCTGGCTGCCATCGACAAGGGTCACGGTGAAGAGGCGACAGAGGCCGCCGAAGGCGCCACCGCGCCGGACGGCGAAGAACTGCCAGGCGGTCGGCGGGTGTGACCTCTCTGGTCACCGGTAGCGCCGGACACCTGGGCGAAGGTCTGATGCGCACGCTCCGAACAGCCGGGGAAGCAGTCATCGGCCTGGATGTGAAGGAGTCGCCCTGGACGGACCGGGTCGGCAGTGTCTGCGACGCAACGCTCGTTAGGGCGCTCATGACAGGTGTGCAGACGGTCTTTCACACCGCCACGCTGCACAAGCCACACGTCGCCACGCACAGCAAACAGGACTTCATCGACACCAATGTGTCCGGGACCCTAAGGTTGCTGGAATGCGCGGCTGATGCCGGTGTCGGGCAATTCATCTTCACCAGCACCACCAGCGTGTTCGGCAATGCCCTGAGACCACCGCCCTGTACGCCGGCTGCCTGGATCACCGAAGCGGTAGTGCCTGAACCGAAAAACATCTATGGGATCACCAAGACAGCCGCCGAGGACCTCTGCCTGCTGCTGCACCGGCAACGCGCCCTGAACTGCATCGTGCTGCGCACCTCGAGGTTCTTTCTGGAAGAAGACGATAACCGGGCGCGACGTCAGCAATTTGCCGACGAGAACCTGAAAGCCAACGAGTATCTGTACCGCCGCGTAGACGTGCAGGACGTGGTCGATGCCCATCTCTGTGCCCGCCGAGCGGCCGACCGGATCGGCTTCGGCCGCTACATCATCAGTGCAACCTCCCCCTTCGAGCCGAGCGACCTCGACGTGCTGAACGGAAACGCACCCCAGGTGGTCGCCGCCCGGTGTCCCGAGTACCTGAGTGTCTATGAACGACTGGGCTACCACATGCTCGAGCACATCGATCGGGTGTATGTAAACGCAGCGGCGAGAAGGGAACTCGGCTGGGAGCCCGCATGGAGCTTCAGCACCGTGCTGGATCGTCTCAGCCGCGGGGAACCCATCGGGAGTCCGCTTGCAGAGGCGATCGGCAGCAAGGGCTATCACGACCGTACGTTCACCGACGGCCCCTTTCCGGTGGAAGACGACCCGGTGAATGATTGACGCCTGCCGCGGAACCGCACTACCGTGATCTGATTGCCAGTCAGGGGCCTCTAGATGAACAACACCTCCTTCAGACCACTCGTCAACCGAACTCAGCTGCGTGCAATGCTGATTGCCAGCTCAGCTCTGCTGACCCTGGCAGCCTGCGGGCCAAGCGAGCAACCGCAAGCGCCCGATACAACGGCCCCCGCAGAGGCAATCGAAGCAGAACCCGTACCTACTTCGAGCAGCGCTGCAGAGCCTTCTGTGGAATCCCGGCTGCTGCCCGGTATCGAGTTCCTGACCGTGGAAAGCAACGGTATTCAGATGCGCGTCGCCACCATGGGCGAAGGGCCGGTGGTGCTTTTTGCGCACGGCTGGCCGGAATCCTGGTACTCCTGGCGACATCAGATCAAGGCCGTGGCCGATGCGGGCTTCCGGGCGCTGGCACCGGACATGCGCGGTTATGGAGAGACGGATGCCCCGGAAGACGTGACCAGCTACAACCAGGTGAATCTCGCCGCCGACATGGTTGGCATTCTGGATGCGCTCGGCATCGATACAGCAACCATGGTGGGCCATGACTGGGGGGCGCCGGTAGCAACCCACAGCGTGCTGATCTATCCGGAGCGGTTCAACGGACTGGTGCTCATGAGCGTGCCACACGGTGGCCGTGGACCGGCCAACCCCATGGATGCCATGCGTGCCCGTACGGGCGACAACTTCTTCTACATGGTCTATCACAACGAGCCCGGCGGTGTCGCAGAAGCGGAGTACGACAGCGATCCGCGTAGCTTCCTGAGTCGCATTTACCTCTCCCCGGACTCACCGCGGGAGCCACCGGAAGTCACCGACCCGAAGCGCTCGGCTGGTGGCTGGATTCCCCGCCTCGGCGCGCCGAAGGGACTGCCGGATTGGCTGACTCAGGCCGACCTGGACTACTACGTGAGCCAGTTCGAGCAAGCGGGTTTCCGCGGTGGCGTGAACTATTACCGGAACTTCGGCCTTACCTGGGAGCTGACGGCGGACCTGGACCAGACAGTTCGGCTGCCTGCCCTGTTCATCGCTGGCGAGGAGGACCTGGTGATCAGCGGTGCCAACGAAGCGCAGCTGCGCGCGCTGATGGCGGATACGGTGCCACAGCTGACCGATGTGGTGCTGCTCCCTGGGATCGGACACTGGGTGCAGCAGGAAGCGCCGGTTGAGACCAATGCCGCCTTGCTGGCCTTCCTGGCGGGGCTCTAAGACCCGATTATCTGGCTGATTCACACGATTCGGCCCGTTTTCAGCGAAATACCACGCTGAGCACAACGTTCAAGCAAACGCTGTGCGCGCATTGTGACGCCACTCGCTTGGTAGTGGACTCGAGCAATGCAATCATTCGACATCGTGGAACGTTTCGCCGTCATCCTGCTCGTGGCCGGGATGGGCATGTTTATCTGGGGTTGGTCCATCGAGCCGCCCACCAGCCTGATCGCAGCGATATCAGGCGCCTACTCCGACTGGAGCCCGGGGCTGGTGGTGGACGGCCTCCTGCTGCTGGTGATCAACCGGGTGCTGCGCAACAACGAGCGCAGCCGAATTCTGGGCCAGGTCGGCAGCCTCTCCAATGAGTTCGCGCTGGATGCGGTACGCCGCTGCCAGGAAGAAGGCTGGCAGAAAAGCGGTGCCATGGCCGGCCGCTGCTATGTCAAGGCCAGGCTCTCCCGAGCCGACCTCTCAGGTGCGCATCTTTCCGGCAGTGATTTCAGCTTTGCCGATCTCCGGGACGTGGATTTCATGCACGCCAACCTCAAAGGCGCGGATTTCACCGGGGCGAACCTCAAAGGCGCCGATCTCAGATGGGCGGATCTCACCGATGCCACCCTGCGCTGGGCAGATCTTACCGGCGCGGAGATTGATGGTGCCCGGCTCCAGGGTGTGGATGCCACGTCGGCCTGCATCGAGCAACACCACCGGGACTTCCCGGAGCTCAATGCCGCCATTGTTGGCGGCTATCTCTGCGCGCGGCAGCTCGAGCTTCTGAAAGAGAATTTCGAGTTGCTGCTCGCCGAAGGACCCCCAGTGATCCGCGGCTTCTACGAGCGGTTGTTCGTCGCGGCACCGGAGGTCAAGGGGCTGTTCAGTTCCGACATGGACCGGCAAGCGCGCAAGTTCCTGCAGAGCCTGCAGGTCATTGTGTCGAGCCTGGCCTGCACCGAGAAAGCGGTGCCCATGCTGCAACGGCTCGGTGAACGGCACAGGGACTACGGCGTGGAACCCGATCACTATCCGGTGGTGGGCGGCGTGCTCATCGAGACTCTGGAACACGCCTTGGCGGACGCGTTCACGGGAGAAGCCCGGGATGCCTGGGCTGGTGCGTTTGCCCAGATAGCGGCAATCATGAGCGCGGCACCCGAGGTGGTGGCAACAGGATCGGTTCAGACGGCTGATCAGCCCAACGCACCCGAAGAGAACCGCATCGTCCGCTTTCCGCGGCAGGCGACAAACGACGCGGCATGACCGGTCAGGTAGGATAGCGTTCGACCATGGCAGATCAGGAAGCCAATGCCAATCGAACTCTCGGAAAAGGAAGCCCGCGTCATCGGTTGCCTGATGGAGAAGTCGGTGATCACCCCGGATCAGTATCCGATGACACTGAACGGGCTGACCAATGCCTGCAATCAGAAGTCATCCAGGGAGCCTGTGATGAACCTGGAGTCTGGCGATGTGCTGCATACACTCCGCGCCCTTCAGGACAAGCACCTCGTCCGGGTTGAGGAAAACTTCAAGACCCAGGTGGAGAAGTACGCGCAGCGTCTGTGCAACACGCCATTCTCCGACTACCAGTTCGACGAGGCCCAGTTTGCCGTCATGACGGTGCTGCTATTGCGGGGTCCCCGCACCCCGGGTGAGTTGAGGGCCAATGTGGGCAGGCTGCACACATTCGCCGACAACGCCGAAGTCCAGGAGACGCTCAACACGCTCATTGATCGCGAGGGCGGCCCGGTCGTCGTGCAGCTGCCGCGAAAGCCAGGCCGCCGTGACAACGAGTATGCCCACCTCCTGGCCGGACAGGTGCCGGACGTCGAGCAAGCAGAGACCGGCGCAGGTAGCACAGCGTTGCCAACGGCACGTTCCGCTGCTGCTGGATCAGACAGCTCAGCCAGAAGCGCGCCTGCAGTCCCGGCAACCGACCGCGCAGAGCTGGAGATCCGTCTGACAGCTCTGGAATCCGAAGTGGCGGCTCTCAAATCGGAGCTTACCGGCCTGAAAAGGGAGCTCGGTATCGACTAGCAGCCGCTGAGTTCGAGCCCTCTTTTCAGAACATGTTCGGGCAATGCGGCCGTCGCCGGGTGGCGAACAGCGCATCGAGCCTGGCGGCTTGCTGCTCATCCGGAATGGCTGCTCTTCCCATTCGGGCCAGATCACTCGCTCTGCTGTGACCGCTGACCAGCGAAGCCAGACCATCGGGCCGGATGGTCAGATCCGGGTGCGTGCTACCAGCGAGTTTTTCTACTTCCGCCCCATCTTCGTTGGCGATCACCCGGTAGCAACCGTTATTCCACGGGCAGAGCACATCCTCGGTGACTTGGATCACCACCTCGCCCGGCAGATCATAGCCGCGGCCGCCAAGCGCGCCGGCCGCATCCACGATGCGCATCCAGACCCCATCGGTGGTCCTCCGGCGCAGGCGCCTGGGCTCGAGAAACAGGCTCGGTGCAGGATCATCCTCTGCCACGTAGTCGAACCTGATCCGATCGACCAGGTCGTGACTGGCGAGGAAGCGCCAGAGCCCGCGATAGGCGTCCATGTCCAGCCAGACGAAGTCGAACACGTCCATGATCTGCGGCGACTCGGGAAAGAGCTTCACATCGAATAGCGTTTTATAGAGGCAGTAGCCTCGAGGTTTACCACCATCATCGAAGTAGACGGCGATCCAGACGTTCTGACCTTCCGATCGCTTCAACATGAAGTCCCACAGAAACTTACGACGCTGCAGCATGCCGTTAGCCGGTGTCGAGTAGGCTTCATACACGGATTCGAGATGAGGCATGGCCTCCGCTCTGCTCAAGCGGCGCGTATTTCCCCCTGACTGTTCGCCGAACTGAAACTCAACGAACCGCAGCGGCACCTCATAGGTCACCTGAGTGGTCGCAAGGCCATAGCCAAACCGCTGATAGATGGCGCCCATTGAAGCCCAGAGGATCGCCAGAGGCACGTCACGCTGCCTGGCTCGCTGCAGCAGCCCTTCCATCAGCTGCCGAACCAGGCCGCGACGCCGATATCCCGGATCGCAGGTCACCAGCGTCACCCCATCCGCGGCAACAGGGCGACCATTCATCTGCATCTGGAAGTCGAAGGCACCGGAGGTCGCCACCATTCGCTCGCCATCGTAGGCGCAAAGCGTCTGCTGGGGTGTTACCGGCGGCGGCTCCGGCTCGTCCTTGGGCTGCTCATTGTTCGCGAACGCGTATCCGACCAGCTGCATAATGGTCTGCAGCTCTTCCTCGCGCGCTGCACGAATCTCGAAGTTCGTCCCCGTATCGGCGCCGTCCGCCATGCTAAGAATCCTCTCCCTCGAAGGCCGCTCAGTGTACAGTAGACGCCTGCGCCGGGGAGGATCTGCTCATTCGCATTACAACGCTACTGCTTGCCATCATGCTAACGGCTGCTGGTTCGAAACCGGCCATTCCCGACGATCTGATAAACGCAATCAGGGTGGCTGAAAACAGCTCGAGCATTCGCGTTCTGGTCGTCACCACCACCCATGGCTTCCGTCACGAGGGTGCGATCGACACCGCCAAAGCGCTCTTCCCGCGCTTGAACGAAACGACCGAGTTCGAATTCACGGTGACCGAGGTACTCGAGGATCTTCTGAACCTGGACGACTACGACGTGCTCTTCTTTGCCAACAGCACATTACGGATCGCACCTGAACCTGACGGCGGCCTCAACACCATCCAGCAGAATGCCATCCTCGATTTCATCCGTGCGGGTGGCGGCTTCGTCGGCGCTCACTCCGCACTGGATGCCTGTTACGGCTGGGACGATTATCGCGAACTGGTGGGCGGCGGTCTGTTTCACTCCCATCCCTGGAACCAGAACGTCGGCATCAACAGAGAAGTGCCCGACCACCCCGCGACGGCACACCTGGGCGACCGCTTCGAGCTGCGTGATGAGATCTACCTGTTGGATGAGAATCCGCGGCCGAACGTGAATGTGCTGCTCAGTCTGGATGCGGCCAGCGTCGATCTCTCGAGACTGCCCGCTGAGATCGATCGCTCAGACATCCCGATCTCCTGGACAAGCACCTGGGGTGGCGGAAGAATCTTCATGACCAAGCTGGGTCACTTCCCGCACATCTGGCTGGATCCGCGCTTCCTCGAGCATCTGCTGCAGGGCCTCAGATACGCCGCCGGTCGGCCGGACGCCAAGACATCACCCCCACATTAAAAGGAGATGAAGTATGAGCCTCGAGCTTGCAAAGGATTCCATCGATCTGGGGATCGTCACCCGTAACCCGGAGCCGATGCTCACGTTCTACCGGGACCTGCTCGGCCTCGACTACCAGGCAGAAATGCCCATGCCCGGTGGCGGCAGCATGCACCGCCTGCTCTGCGGCAGCAGTCTGATCAAGCTGGTGACCCCAGGCAACCTGGCTGACACCGAAGCGCCTCCAGGCGGTCTCGCCGGTGCGAGTGGTTATCGCTACTGGACCATCAGCGTCAGCAACCTGGATGCGCTGGCTGCAACCTGCGTTGAGGCAGGCGCACCCGTACCCATTCAACCCACGGAAATCCGCCCCGGCGTTCGCATCGCCATGGTGGAGGATCCAGACGGGAACTGGGTGGAGTTCATCGAAAACGCCTGACCCTCAGGCCGGTTTCAGACCCCGAACCGCTCCACCGATGCGATGAGTCGTCGGGGCGAGCGGCTCGGATTGGCGAAGCGCTGCACGTCTCGAGCAATGATCTCCGGCCCGCCTGGCTCGGAATAGAAACGATTTCTGAGATCGTCTTCGTTTGCGAATCCGCATAGGGCAAAGCCATCGAAAGCGGGCCCGGATATCGTCTCCAGCACATTGAGCTGCAGATACTCCGTCATATGGGCGTGCTGCTCGAGTGCCAGGGGCCCGTGCACGTCCCGCCAGTGCGCGTCCGCCTGCTCGTGCGTCAATCCGTCGGCGCGAATCATCGGGAACAGACCGAAGACATCTGCTGTTCCCTGTTTTACGGTCCGCTGCTCTATTCGATAAACGCCGATGTCACCAAGGTCCACGAGCTGATCCGGATCTTCGAGAAGCGCAGTCAACAACCCGCGGAACGGCAGATGCTGCCATTGTGCCCGTTCATCAACATAGAACGTGCCATGAAGCTGAGCACCAAGCTCCCTCGCACGCTCGAGGTCCGTCGTCGCCGCCGCGAAGCGGAGCTCTACCTGCTGGTCCGTCACCGACCCTTGCGCCATCTGTCCAACACCCCCTTTAATGGCTTCATGCCCACGTAGCATTAGCCTCAATTTGAGACTACTCTCTCCCGCTTGTCTTCCAGCTCGTATAAGTAAGAACGCATATGACTACGGTCACCTACTTTTACTCGGATCTCTGAGGCCGTTGCAAGGCGGCAGGTCTGTCGCTGGACAAGGTGTTGCCCGAATTCCCACACATTCAGGTGGACAAAGTGTGCGTGGATGACAACCCGCAACCATTTCGCGATCTGGGCCTGAAACGCTATCCCGCCCTCGCCGCTGGCGGACAGACCCTGACCGCCATATTCCTGACCAAAAGGAAGATCAGAACTTTTCTGAGACGTCTCTAGGCTGACAATCAGGACCAGCGATCGAAGCGCATGATCTCGGCCACCGGCTTGCGGGTCACCGGACCGAAGTTGCCGAGCGGGTAACCCACCGGGATCAGACAGTACGCCGCCATGGTCTCCGGCAGATCGAGTGCCTCCGCTACCGCCTTCGGATCGCCAAGCGCGAGCGTCGTCGGTGCGGCACCCAATCCCAGCGCCCGGGCTGCGAGCAGTAGGTTCTGCACGCCAGGCCAGATCGAACCACCGGCACGGGCCGCGGTCACCGCATCCACTTTCTGGCCCAGCTCCATGCAGGCGATGACGAGGGCCGGTATCTCATGCATGTGCTCCATCTGCCAGAGCACTGAATCCAGCATGCGTTGTCGTTTGTCTGCACTCTGATGCGGCAGGCTGCCCGCCCGACCGCTCTGTGGACCTACGTAGGCCTCCACCCCGGCTCTGTTCAGATCTGCGAGATTCTGCTTCACCTCCGCGTCCCGGACCACAATCCAGCGTGCGTTCTGCATGTTCGAGCCGGATGGCGCCTGGCTGGCCGCATCGATCAGCTTGACCAGCAGCTCTTCCGGCACTTCCCGGGTGTCGAGCCGACGCATGGCACGGCAGTTGTACATGACCTCGAACAGTCCCATCTCCTCGCTCATTTAAGCTCCTCCTTCTTAGTTTGTATTTACTCGGCAAACGAATTCAGTCGGTACAACGTCAGCAGCATCTGGGTGGGCTTCACTCCATGCACGCCGAAGTGCCGCTCCCAGGATCTGCCCACATCTCCTCGTTGATAGAGGTTGGATAGGGAACGATTCACCACCAGCCGGAAGTCCGCATCGTTCCTGGGCAACGGCAGAGCATACGGCTCAAAAGACAACATATCTTCCGTGATCACCAGTCGCTGCTCCCCTTTCGATTTGAAGCCGATCCCAAAGAGCGTTGCCTGATCCGCCGCCATTGCGTCCGTGTTCTTGTTGACGAGGCGTTTCAGCGCGTCGGCGTGGTTAGGCACCCGCACGATTCGAGCATTGACCCCGCGCTCTGCCAGCACATCGGTCAGCACCTGCTCCGTGGTGGTTCCCTCGACGACTGAGACCCGCTTGTTACCCAGATCGTCTACGTTTCTGATCTCACTGGAGTTGAGAATCATCAGGCTGGCACCAGTGGCGTAAAACAGGTTGGAGAAATCCACATGTTCCTGCCTTGAGAGCGTGACCGAGGTGATGCCACATTCAATGTGCGCCCGCCCATCGACGATCGCCTGAATCCGCTCATCTGCGTCCACTTTCACCCAGGTGATGGTCAGGTCGTCCAGCCCGAGATGACTCTGGATATCCCGGGCGACGATCCTGCAGATGTCGATGGTGAAGCCTTCAGGAGCCAGCGCATCCGGTGCTTTGGACGAAAAAGGCGGGGACTCCGCGCGGTAGGCAAGCCTCAGCTCACCGGTCTCTCGAATCTCGTCCAGGACGCCGGCAACGGCCGGCACGCCGGAAACCGAAAAAAAGGTCAGCGCCGTCAGCGCCAGGGCTCGTAGCGTTCGCATGGGTTCCCCGTTTCTCCTGTCTGCAGCGGCTGAGAATACCCGAGAGGCCTTGACTTCCGCCATCGGTGTCGGTTTTGGTCTCCGCCTGATCAGACAAACCGGAGGCCACCCATGCCCAGACAGATTCTCGCGTTCAGCCTTGCCCTCGCCGTCTTGCTGATTGCCAGCAGCGCACAGGGCAGATACAGCCGTGATCAGGCCATGACGATCGAGCACCTGAACGGCATCAAAATCGCCTACACCACAGCGGGCGACATGGACGATCCGGCAGTGCTGATGGTGATGGGTCTGACCGGCTCCCACCGGCTCTGGGGAGAGGATCTGATCAACGGCCTGGCCAATGCCGGTTATCGAGTGATTCTCTTCGACAACAGAGACACCGGTGACTCCGCCCGGTTGGACGGCCTCGGCACACCGACCCTCTGGTGGGAACTGTTCAAGAACTGGGCGGGATTCGAGGTGGACGCACCGTACTCCCTCACCGATATGGCGGAGGACGGGATATCCGTCCTGGATGCGCTGGGTGTTACGCAGGCACACGTTATCGGTGCTTCCATGGGCGGGATGATTGCCCAGATCATCGCCGCCGAGCATCCCGGGCGAACGCTGTCGCTGGTCTCCATCATGTCCACCACCGGTGCAGCGCACTTGCCGCCGGCCGAAGACCAGGCCTCCGATGGCCTGCTCAACATCGCTTCAGCCGAGGGAGACGCCAGCAGCCAATTGCAAGACATGGGCATCTACCCGGAAGCCATGCCCAGACAGCTGTTGGCCATCATCGCCGCGGGTGATCGCACGGCGCAGGTGCAGACCATCACCACCCCGACCCTGGTACTGCACGGCGAGGACGACACGCTGCTGCCACCCGCGCACGGTGAGCATACCCACAACAACATCGCGGGCTCCCGATACGTCGTCTACCCCGGCATGGGGCACGACATGCCGGCGGACGTCGTGCCGCTGATCGTTGCGGATATGGTCGAGCACTTCGAGAAAGCCGCCGAGTGACAGTCTGGTTGCCGAACGCACTTGCGAGCAGTCTGTATGCCCTGGCAAAAAGTGTGATCTGGATCACACTTTGACCCGTGTTCGTTGCTAGGCTCGCCCAGGACTCAACTTGTCAGCAGTAGAGGTGAGGGTATGAGCGAGCAGAAAAAACGGCAATCCGACCTGGATCAGTCCATAGAGTACGAGCGCTCTGAACACCGGGTGTTCAACCGCGGTGGCGACTGGTACTTCTGCTCCCGGGAGGGAATCATGGGGCCGTTCGAAACGCAGGGCGAGGCTACCGAGCAGCTGGACGCCTACGTGATGCTGATCGATCTCAAAGAGGAAAACGAGCGACCCGTTACACCGGACATCGACTGAAAGACCGCACCTGCCAACAGGACCCTCTACCATCTGACGTGGCACCAGGAATCCATCGGCGATCAGAGTCAACCGGCGAGCAGAATCAGTAGATACGCGAAGGTAATGAGCGGCTGGAAGCAGTATGCCAACAGCATGGCGGCAGCGGTTGCGGAGGTCGCGGCGCCAATGACGCGCCATAAGTCGTCCGATCCGTCCACAGAAGGTATTTCGACCGGCATTCCTGTCTGAGTGATCATCCTTGATCTCACAATGTCCTTGTAGGCGGCGCCAGCGTACCACCCATGAGACGGGAGACCCGTGAACCGGTTAACACGATCTGACCCGTGATCGCGTTATCCGCTGTTTTATCCGGATGCACCCGCGTCGAGAAACGGCCCATCAACACAAAGACGCCGCCCGTCCGGTGCCGCACAGGCGCCACACACCCCAACCCCACACTTGGTCAGGTAGTCGATGGCGCTGAAGATCTGATCGTCGCTGCAGTACTGCCTCTGCACGGCGATGGCGGCATGCACCATGGGCTCCGGACCACAGTTGTAAAATCGCAGCGCCGCCAGTTCGTCTGCAGGTAGGGCCCTCAGGTAGGCATCGAGCAGCTCCGTGACCAGGCCCTTAAATCCTTCGGACCCATCATCGGTGGCGACATGGGTATTGGCAACCGCCTTCGCTTCTTCCAGGTAGTAGAGACGCTCGGCCGTTCGCGCTCCGACAAACAGCTCACCGCCACCGTGATCGCGTACCAGCTGGTAGACCGCTGCCAGTCCGGTTCCACCGGCCACCGCGACCAGTTTCGACTCGGGTTCCACCTGCACAGCCTGACCGTGCGGACCGCGCACGTAGGCTCTGCTGCCAGGTGGAAGCGCCATCATCTTCGAGGTGAACTCACCGACGTTGATCACCACGAGCGAGAACGGGTCATCCGTAAGCGCTGAGAACGGCTTTTCGCCGATCCCCGGCACCCAGAGGAATACAAATTCGCCCGCTTGAATCTCGATCGGCCGATCGAAGCGGAGGATGCAGATGTCCTCGCAGACCCGGACGTTCTCAACGAGCTCTACCGGGGCGAATCCCATATCCAGGTCGTAGCGGACCAGTGAATCTGCGCCAGCCCCATCAGGCCCGCCAGCTACTTCCGCGTCCAGGGTGCTGAAGTAGTGCTCGATCTCCTGAGTGGTGAGCCCGGTCAGGGCCGAGCCGATCCCAACGATCGACGCACCCGCGTCCCGGTAAGCTCGCACATCGTCAGCCGAACTAGCCCCTCCGCAGCCGATGATGGGTACATCTGCTCGGGAGGCGATCTCCCGCACGCACTTTAGACCAATGGGCAGCACGCCCTTTCCGGACATACCCCCGAGCTCGTTCGAGAGCACCGGGGCGCCATGGGCCGTGTAGTAGCCCGGACCTACGGTGTTGATCGCGCAGAGCGCATCCGCACCGCCGGCAACCGCCGCCTGGGCGATCTCGCCGATGTTCTCCGCATTGGGGGTGAGCTTGGGCACCACGGGAATGTCGACCGCTGCTTTGACTGCCGCCGTGATGTCTCGCACCAGCTCCGGATCCTGCCCCATGGCCATGCCATAACCTTGCGCATGCGGGCAGGACAGGTTCAGCTCCAACCCATCTGAGTAAGGCGCCAGCAGTCGGGCGACCTGCACGAACTCTTCGATACTGCCGCCGAATATGGAGCTGAGCAGGAATCGATCCTCCGGCACATTAAGCTCGGCAAACAGCTCAGCCGAGCGTGCAGCACCCGGATTGGTGAGCCCCACTGCATTCACGAAGCAGCCGGGCGCGTATTGGCTGTAGACGGGTTCCCGGTAGCCTGCCCGTGGTTCCGGACCGATGCTCTTGGTGGTCATCACGCCGATCTGGGGAACATGCCGGAACAGGTAGTCGATGATCGGAACGGCAGTGGCAACGATGCCGGATGGGATGGTGTAGGCGCCGGAGATGCGCTTACCGAGGAACTCGATGCTCAAAGGCGGGCGGCTCTTGGTGATTAGCGTTGGGGGCGGGATTCTATCCTTTCAACGCTCAAGCAGCCATCGGCCAACGCTTCAGCCGCCTTGCAGCCGGGGCAGGAGAAACACTTCCGCATCCGGCGGGATGCTGAGGTCACGGATATCCCGATAGATCTCGCCGTTGATGGAGACCGCCACCCCTTCGTCGTAGTGACGTTCCATCTCGGGAAAGCGCTCGAGCAGGAGCCTCAGCAATTCCCGAACGGTGGCTGCTTCGATCTCCACCGAAGCAGCACCACCGGCCGCATCCCGAAAGCCGCTGGACAGGCTGACGGTGACCATCAGCCACCGGCCGGGTTTCGACTAGGCCCCATTGGCTTCCCGGATCGCCTTGAGAATCCGCGGCGGTGACATGGGGGTGTGATCCAGCCGCACACCCACCGCGTTGGATACGGCGCCTGCGATCGCGGCCAGGGGCGGGACGATCGAGGTCTCGCCAACCCCGCGGATTCCGTAGGGATGATTCGGGTTCGGGATCTCCAGGATCTCCGTGTCGATGAACGGCAGATCGGAGCAGACCGGAATCCGGTAGTCGAGGAAGCTCGGGTTCTGCAGCCGACCGTCTTCGCCGTATACGTACTCCTCGTTGAGCGCCCAGCCGATGCCCTGCGCCGCAGCCCCCTGGAACTGGCCTTCCACATAATCCGGATGAATGGCTTTGCCCGCATCCTGCACCACCGTATAGCGCAGGATCGTCGTCTTGCCGGTTTCCGGGTCCACCTCCACATCGCAGATGTGACTGGCAAAGGACACGCCGGCCCCATCGGCCACCACCTCGTTGTGCCCGGCAATGGGGCCACCGGTCTGTGGTGACTTCTTGGCGATCTCCGCCAGAGTCAACGGTGCCAGGTTGCTGTGCTCTACACCCATCGCGTGGGCCGCGCCATCCTTCCACTCGATGTCTTCCACATCGACTTCCATCATCAGCGCGGCACGCTGCTTGAGCACATCCACCGCCGCTCGAGCGGCGAAGATCGTTGCCATGCCGGAGGAGAACGTGCCCCGGCTGCCTTCCGTGGTGTCGTTGTGACCCAATGAGGACGTATCACCCACGTTGACCTTCACCTTGTCGTAGGGAATGCCGAGCTCTTCTGCTGCAATGAGCGCCATGGATGCCCGGGCACCGCCCACGTCCACGGTTCCCATGGTCAGGTTCACGGTGCCATCCACGCCGATGTTCAGGTCGGTGCAGGTCTGACCGCCGAAGTTGAACCAGAAACCGCAGGCCATGCCCCGTCCCTGATTCTTGCCGAGCTTGGCACTCATGTGCGGATGGTTCTTCACGGCCCGAAGGGTGGCTTCTATACCAATGGGCCCGTAAGTGGGTCCGTAGGCCGCCCTGGAACCTTCCTTCGCAACGTTCTTCAAGCGAAAGTCCACCGGGTCCATGCCGATTTTTTCGGCCACCAGATCCATGGTGCTTTCTACCGCGAACGCCGCCATGGGCGCGGAAGGTGCGCGATAGGCCGCGACTTTCGGCCGATTGACCAGCACGTCATAAGCGACCGCCTGCACGTTCGGCAGGTCGTAGCAGGCCCATGCCGTCATGCCGCCCAACATGCCCCAGGGGCCCGGAAACGGACCGTCCTGGTAGCGCAGCGTGGCAAGCCCGGCGGTAATGGTGCCGTCTTTCTTTGCCCCGATCTTCACATCCATGGAGGTGGAGCAAGTGGGGCCGGAGCCCATGAAGACCTCGTCTCGCGGCATTACCAGCTTCACCGGGCGGTTCGCTTTGCGGGAAAGCGCAAGCGCAAGCGGCTCCATCCACACATGAGTCTTGCCGCCGAAGCCGCCGCCAATCTCCGAGGACGTCACCTTGAGCTTGGCGATATCCATGCCGAGCAACTGCGCGCACACGGTGCGGAAGGTAAAGTGACCCTGCGTGGTCACCCACAGCTCTCCATCGCCATCGGGGCCGACGCTAGCCAGGCAGGCGTGAGGCTCGATGTAACCCTGATGGGTCTGCTCCGTCTTGAAGCTCTTCTCGATGATCACGTCCGCTTCCGCGAAACCTGCTTCCACGTCACCGTGGCCGAACTGCGAGACATTGACGATGTTCGAGGGCTTGCCCTCGTGCTCCACGCCCGGTTGAACGATGGGCGCATCATCCGCCATGGCCGCATCGACGTCGGTCACGTGCGGCAACGTCTTGTATTCCACCTTGATGGCCTTGAGCGCCTTGCGCGCCGTCGGCTCATCCACTGCAGCCACCGCGGCCACCGCGTGGCCGTGATAGAGCGCAGTACCACGGGCCATGCAGTTCACCAGAATGTCGTAATTCGGTCCCCGGCCGCCGGTGAGGTCAGGCAGGTCATCACAGGTGATGACGGCCTTCACCCCTTTCATCCGTTCTGCGCGGCTGGTATCGATCTTCTTGATCTTCGCGTGCGCGTGCGGTGAGCGGAGAATTCGCCCAACAAGTTGCCCTGGCGCAAACGCATCTGCCCCGTAGCGGGCGCGGCCGGTTACCTTGTCGATGCCATCCGGCCGCCGCACCCGGGAGCCGATGACCTTGAAGTCCTGATCTGTGTAACTTTGCTCTGCCATTAGCCCATCCTCCTCACTTCTTCTTGCCGGCTTTCTTGCCCTTCGCTGCACCTTTGCGCAGCTCCTCACCGGCTGCATCTACCGCCCGGACGATCTTGTCGTACCCCGTGCAACGGCACAGGTTGCCGGCCAGCGCGTAGCGGATCTCTTCCTCTGTCGGATCCGGGTTCTCATCCAGCAGCGCTTTGGCCGCCACCAGAAAACCAGGGGTACAGATGCCACACTGCAGGGCGGCATGCTCGAGGAACTTATCCTGCAGCGGGTGCAGCTTGTTGCCGTCAGCCAGTCCTTCCACGGTGGCGATCTTCTTGCCTTCCACCTCAGCGCCGAGCACCAGGCAGGAACACATGAGCTGACCGTCCACGATCACGCTGCAGGCGCCGCAATCGCCGGTACCGCAACCTTCCTTGGCGCCAGTGAGCCCCAGCCGATTGCGCAGCACGTCCAGCAGGGTCTCACCTGGATGACAGACGAACTCTTCCACATCACCGTTGACGGTGGTCGATACCTGTACGCCGCTCATTGCTTACCTCCCGCGCGCTCGTATGCAATCAATGCCGCTCGCCGGGCAAGCACCCCGGCCACTTCTGTTCGAAACTCGATGGTGCCCCGCATATCGTCGATAGGCTTGCAGGCCGCCTCACAGGCCGATGCAAGGGCGGCGAGCGCTTCCTCATCGAGTTTGCTGCCGATGATGGCTTTCGCTGCGTCTTCCACCAGCAGCACGGTAGGTGCCACAGCACCGAGCGCAACACGCGCTTTCTTGACCACACCTTTTCCGTCGATGCTCAGATTCACTCCAGCACTGACAACGGCAATGTCCATTTCCGTGCGCGGAATGAAGCGAAGATAGGCGTCGCCGGACTTCGGCTGCTTTTTCGGCAGCGAAATGGACTCGATGATCTCGCCCTTCTTGAGTGAGGTCTTGCCGGGGCCTGTCGGGATCTTCTCGACAGCCACCGTGCGCCGGCCATTGGGCCCGACCACGTTGGCCTTCGCCCCGGCAGCGACCATCGCCGGCACGCTGTCAGCAGCCGGTGAGGCATTGCAGAGATTGCCGGTCATGGTGGCACGGCCCTGAATCTGATCGGAGCCGATCAGATTGGTCGCTTCGACCACTCCGGGCCAGGCCTTCACCAGCGCCTTGTTCTTAGCGAGCCTGGCACCGGAAACGCTGGCGCCGATCTTGAAGCCACCATTACCGGTCTTCTTGATCCCTTGAGTTGCATCGATTCGCTTGATGTCGACGATGAGATCAGGCTCGAGCGCCCCACTCTTCATCCTGACGAGTAAATCTGTGCCGCCAGCAAGAACGACGGCTTTGCCCTTGGCACCGGCCAGGAGCTTCGCCGCTTCTTTCGCGGACGATGGCGCTTCATATCGCATACGCGGATAGCCTCCCCAAAAAGAATTTCTCTGATTCGCAGAGCTGCTCTGCGGTCATCCCCGCCACCCGTCAAGGGTGGGTCGATGACTCTCTCCCTTTTCCCTGCCGGGGTCAAGGCGAGCAGCCAGGATTTGCTGCGCGACACCCACCCCACGCTGCAATGCTATATTTCCAGAACCAAAGGGAGGGTTGATATGGATCTCGAGAACACAGTCGCCGTGGTGACCGGGGCCGGTTCCGGCATTGGTCGCGCTCTTGCCATCGGGCTTGCAGCGGTCGGTGCGCGTGCGGTCGTCTGCACAGATCTGAACGGCGACAACGCAGCAGAAACCGCGGCCATGATAGGTGCTGCTGCCACCGCCGGGGCGGTCGATGTGGGTGACGAGCAAGCCATCGAGGCACTTGTCGCTGAAACGGAGTCCGGCATCGGGCCCATCGATCTGTTCGTCTCTAACGCTGGTTATGGTCAGCGCGGCGGTCTCGATCTGCCCACGGAAGACTGGATGCGAATGATGAACGTGCACGTCTGGTCGCATCTCGCCGCTGCCAGGGCGGTGATCCCCGGGATGATCGAACGCGGTGGCGGTTACCTGCTGAACACAGCCTCCGCTGCCGGTCTGCTCACCCAGATCGATTCCGGTCCCTATGCGGTATCGAAGCATGCCGCCGTTGCCTTTGCAGAGTGGATCTCCATCAACTACGGCGATAAAGGCATCGGTGTCTCCGTGCTCTGCCCACAGGCGGTCCGCACCGCCATTCTCGGGCCCGGCACTCAGGAAAACCGACCGAAGAGTCAGGCCAGCCTGGATGGCGTTCTCGAGCCTGAAGTCGTAGCTGATGCCTGTATCGAAGCAGTGCGCGAAGAGCGATTCCTCGTGCTGCCGCATCCGGAGGTCGCCACCTACTTCCAGCGCAAGGCCAGTGATTACGACCGCTGGCTGGGCGGCATGCGGCGATTCCGGGATCGACTCTCGGACGACTGACGCCCAGAAAAGAAGCCCCGCGAAGCGCGGGGCTCTGAAACCAGGGCCACCAGAGGGGAGCCGGCGCCCCTTGCGGACGAAGCGCTCTTACGGACGGAGCGCGCTGGAGTAGCGACCTGCCCGATTCAGCTTGCGCTGGTAGTTCACGTCCCGCGCCTTGGTACAGGTGCGGATTCTGTGCTTGCCATAGTAGTGGTATTTGTAGCCGCCATTGGCACACAGGGGCGGGACCACGTCGGCAATGTCGAATTCCCAGACCGCATCACCATGCTGACCGCCGACTGCGATATTGGTCGTGGTGGGGTGTTGCACGGAGATTACGAACCGCGACGGATCTTTCGGGTGGAAGATCATGCCGGTCGCTTCCGAGCCCGCAACCTGGAGGCTGATGAAGTGGTCGAGGGACTCGGCCACACCATCGTTGTCCTTGTCACGAGCAAACCAGACATCGCCGCCCACGTCGCCGCTATTCGGCGAATCTTCGATGATGTAGATGTTGCCCAGAGCGTCCTGAGCCAGATTGTCCGGAGAGTTCAGTATTCCCGTGGTCGGTAGAAAGCCAACGTTTTTAGGCGTCTCGGGGCTCGCGAACTGGCGAACCATCGCCTTGTTGCCACCGAGGTTCTCGATGGAGATGACCGCATGCTCGGAGGTCGTGGTTACGTACAGCAGTTCGTTGCCGTTTCTGCTCTTGCCGATCGTCATGTCCTCCGGGCGTCCGAACGGCGTGCCGCCAACATCATCAGCTGAGTCACGTCCGGGACGCGCGGAGGGCTGGCAGCGATTCTCGGAAGGCACGCACTGATCACTGTCGTCCAGGTCGGAATTATCATAGGGATTACGCACGCCGGCCAGAGGCACCCCGTTCTCGTCCGTGATCGGTACCCAGGTTGCCGGTCCGAATCGGGAAGCCTGCACAGCCGGATCCTGGTTCGTGTCGGAATCGGAGCTGCCGCTGCCGTCCCAACGCTCGTCCACGTTGCCGATGAAGCCGTCGGTTGACAGCACGAAAGTCTGACCACCACCCGCGTAGTCACCTTTGTTCTTCAGCACCAGCTTGTAGATGGAACCGGAACGGTCCTCGTCGATGAAGTAGATCACCTTGTTCTCGTGCTTCAGCGAGAAGTTGATGCCTTCGTGGGAGACCTTGGCAATGCCGGTCAGCTCGCGATAGCCCTGGCCCGGCTGCATGTCGGCGGAACCGGCTACCGGATCAGCGGGCGCCGGTCCAAAGGGATCCATGATTTCCACCACACGACCCTGACCTGACCACTCCTCAGCAGCGATGATGGTCATGTTCGGAGTCAGGCGGGCCGGATCGAAAGCGCCGTAATCGTGCGACCAGGTCTCGCCGAGAATGTCATTGCGATCGCCCTGCTCATTGCCCGCAAAGATCAGCTGGGTCAGCGCCGTTTCCGAGTCGTAACGCGAAACGCCTGCGCCGATGCCGGTCTCATGCGGAATGAACACGTAGCGCCCCTTAGGACCATACGCCAGCATGTCGAACATGGAAGCACCAGCGCCGGAGGGATTGCCGCGACCGTCGCCATCCGTTCGCTGGATGGATTGGAGCACGTCGCTCTCCACCTCTACCAGGCTCATCAGCTTGGTCTGGCTGATGCCAGCCGGGGTCTGCCACGGCGAGTTGAGCTCATTGACATGGTCCGGTGAAGCAACGGCGGAGGACTGGGTCAGGGGCGAGAAGTACGGGTCAGTACCCGCAATCGCCGTCGGTGAAACTGCCAGCGCAAGGACGCCAGCAGCCAGATGCTTGGATCTTAACTGCATGGTTTTTTCTCTCTTCGAGCTAGATTTGAGTCTTCTGGTTCGGGATTCCCGCACCCATCTCCCCGGTGCAGTTCGTCGAACAAAGACAGATTGCCTTACCGAGATTTCACGCAGGTAACGTCCAGATAACGATTCGGTGAAGCTGTGATGACAGACTGAAGACAGCCTCAGTCGGCGGCAGCAGTAGCGTCATCCACCTTCTCTGCCGCCACTTCGACAGGTTGCCGACTCCAATCGAGGCGAATGTCCCAGGAGAAAAACCTGTCGATCGGCAGGCTTGACGCAGTATCATTGTCGATGTGACGGAAAACGTTCTCCGGTGGCACCGCGGTGGCGTCCCGACCGTAGATATAGTCCTGCTCCGCCACGATGACCCGATAGGCTTTGTTCAGCTCGAGTGCCCGCTCTGGTGATGGGCTGATTAGTTCGTAGACGTCCTTCGCCCCAGCAACGGCTGTCTCATTGACCCGGCCGTCTTCATGGAACCAGCGTGCAAACATCTCCGGATTGGAGCGGAACTCACCACCGCCACCAACGCGTTCGAGATAGGTTGCGATTTCGCCTTTCCGCTCACCCAGGTTAGGTGCATCCGGCATACCGCGAAGATCGATATAGCCCCAGCCTTCGGCGCCATCCACCTTGCGGGGAAATCCGAAGGTCTTATCGATGGTGGCGCCAATGGCGGCGTGGCAACCCATGCAGAACAGGTTCTCTTCGTAGGAGAGCGTCCTGAGGGCACCATCATGACCTTCGATGAAGCCCTGCACTGACCAGCCGAAGCCGTTATCGAGACCGTGATCGCCAATGAGCTGATACGCAGGTAAGCGACCGGCTTCTTTAGCGAAGTTCTCCAACTCGTACTCGCGCTCGTAGATCGCCTTGTTATAGGCTTTCCACTTGCGCATATAGCGGACTTCTTTCATCCGCTGCGGAACGGCGATCTGCCCCTCATCATCGACACCAACGTAACGAACGGTGTGCAGAAACTCGGTTTCCTGCGGATACAGATAGGTACTGGTCAACATGTCCGATGCCCCACCCACATAGGCCGCCCGGGCCAGAACTTCCCGGGCAACGCCGAGCTCGCCATCGCCATCGAGATCCACACCGACCATCTGCTCGTCGATCGGCAGCGAGCCAATTCGCTCGTAGCCCTTCAGCGACACTTCCACCAGTGCCAGATTGGCTTTGTAGATCTCGCGGGAGTAGTGCCCCTCGGCATCCGTCCTGAATCGCGCGCCAAGACGGATCATCACGTCATCGGTGGAGCCGTTGGTAGGCCAGAAGGTGCTCGGCAGCGGTTTGTAGCTGAAGGCAACCCAGTGACTGCCATCCAGGGCAAACCCTTCGTCGTCAAAGGCCTCGGCAGCAAGTTGCAGGTTTTTCAGATCCGGAATCCAGCCAGCAAACTCGGCGGCACGCAGCCTCGGAGCCAGCGCGCTGTAGTTGTCCTGATTCACCCAGATACTGATCTCCTCATCGGTAATCGCCGTCACTGCTTCCGAGCGATCCTCGAACAGGTTTTCCCAATGATTGGTCATGCCGACATCGCTGAAGGCATAGGAGACCTGCAGGTGGCCGTCGTCCATAGTGTTTTCACGGCCGTCAACCCGACTCTGATGGCATACGTAGCAGGGATTGAACTGCCCGTCTGTCTTTGTGTAGCACTGCGGCGGGATGGGTGCTTCTGCATTGAAGGTGGTCCTTACCGGATGCAGTTCCGGTAGCGGCCGGGTCACCACACCTTGCTGTGTTTTGAGAGCGTGCAGAACCTGCTTATGAACGGGTTCGGATTCGGCGAGCAATGCCAGCGAGTTCGTCAGGAGGAAGGTGCAAGCGCCAGAGGCAATAATGAAGCGGAACATGGGCAGCCTGATCGGAAATGGAAACCGCTGGACCGTACCGCAGCATGGTTACCGATCCATGACGCCACCAGGATTCAGCAGATCAGGCTCGCTGCAGGGATTCCCTGCAGCAGCCACTATGGCCGCGGGTCGTCACCCTGGAGTTCAGCCAACCGCTCCGCGGCATCAACTTCTGCCGCTTCCGCCTCTGCAAGGCGGGTTTCCAACAGGTCGTACTCGTCGACGATGCCATCCAGGAAGATGAGCATCTCTTCTTCGAGGGTATCGGGATCCATACCCTGAGCTTCCATCTCAAGAAGCTCGGCTTCTTTCGCATCAAAGCGTGTATCAAGCACGTCGAGTTCGGTTTCCACAGCTTCCAGCTCGGCGACTGCCGACTGCCAGAGCGAACGGGCTGCTTCGAGCTCCGCTTCTTCGACAACCGGAAGCGCCGATTCGCTGACCGGTGCTGCAGTCCTCGCAGCCGAGGAGGATTGAGGCACGGATCGATTGATTTCCGGCGCCGGCGTGGGCGATCTAGCTTCCGGAATGGTAGCGACGGGTTGCGGTTCAGGAGGTTTTTCACCCCCTGCCAAACCTTCCCGGTAGAAATAGATCACCACCACGATGGCCACACCGGCGAGCACAGCTGAGATTTCGAACAGTCGTTTACGCATATGGGTCTGAGATCGGAAAGCGGCAACTTAGGTCATGGATGTTTCGCTGAGATTAAACCATCCGTTCTCGCGGTAGTGAGATATAGAGCAGGGTATCGGGATCGTTGTCGTAGCAGTCGTCCGCCAGCACGAAACCGGCGTTTTCCAGCATCTGTATCGAGGCCGCATTCTGCCTGTGCACCGTTGCTCTAAGTTCCCCCAGGTTCAGCGTCCGCCACGCCCAGTCCAGCAGACCATCGAGCAGCTCAGTGCCAAGTCCTTGTCCCCAGTAGTCCCGGTACAGACCGTACAGGATCTCTTCGCCACCCTCCTCAGGACGGGCGATGCCGCTCCAGCCGATCAGCGTTCCGCAGCTACGGAGAACCACGGCTCCGGTGCCGTAGCCAAATCGCGCCACGTTCTGCCGACTGTTCTCGATCCACTGCTCAGTCAGCTTTCGCGACAGGGGCCTGCCATCCCCCACGTAGCGTGAGGTCTCCGAATCAGCGCTGATCTCTGCCAATCGATCCAGGTCGTCGGCCTCGAAGCTTCTGAACAGCAGGCGCGCGGTTTCAAATGTATTCACGACTCGCCTCAGCGCTGCACCTTTTCCGGCAGCTTGGTTCGATGTCCCGCACTATGGTTCCAGATCGGATGTCGCTACGGTATCCACATTGAGAAACGCAGAGGGCAGCCCACGTGGATGGCTTACCCATCATCACCTACTCCGCCATGGCGATCGCCTTCCTGCCGAGCGTCGGGGTCATTCTGATCATGCAAGCATGGCGTCTCGAGCCCGGGCAGGCAATCTGGGCCAACCTCCGCATGCTTGGCCAGCTGCTGGCGGTCGGCTACGTGCTGACCTTCATCTTCGAAACGGAAAATCCCTGGATCGTGGTCGGCGTAGTGACCCTGATGATGCTGGCCGCAGCATGGATCGCTCTGCGCCCGCTGGAGGCCCGCACACCCAGAAAATACGTAATTGCACTCGGCGCCATCGGCAGCGCAGGTCTGCTGATGCTTGCTCTGGTCACTCAGTTGACCCTGGAGCTGCCGCGCTGGTTCGAGCCCAGATTCGTGGTCCCCATCGCCGGTATGATCTTCGCGAACGCCATGAACACAGTCAGCCTTGCCGCGGAACGATTCGAGTCTGAACGCAATAACGGTGCAGCCACACGTCGATGCGCGCAACACGGCCATGACGGCAGCCCTCATCCCGCAGATCAACGCGCTCCTGGCCGTGGGGCTCGTCTCCTTACCCGGCATGATGACCGGGCAGATCCTGTCGGGGGTGGAGCCGCTGGTGGCCGTGCGCTATCAGATCGTAGTGATGTGCATGATCTTCGGATCATCCGGACTTGCGGCTGCCGCTTATCTGACAGTAACTCAAAAACCGGGGGCAATGTCCCAGGGGACAGGGACGGGGACAGAAACAAGGAGAGGTACCGTTAAATGACCGCTTCAGTACTCGGACCGGAATACGCCTCGGTCGACGACGATCGATTCGACGCCAGGTACCGTGCCAGCTGCCACTGCGGCGCGGTTCGCTATGAAGTCTGCTCGGATCCGGTGGACGCCAAGATCTGCCACTGCCGTGATTGTCAGATCCTGCACGGCGCCCCCATGCAATGGGCCGCGATTTTTCACAAGCGGGACGTCCGATTCACGGCGGGCATCCAGGAACTCGGGTTTTACCACGCGCCCAGCCACAGCCGATCACGCGAGTTGCCGTGCAAGGTGTCCTGCCAGCTCTGCGGTACGCCGATCGCCGACGAAGGCCGCAACATGTGGCTCGCCTTCCCATCGCTATTCGACTTCGATGCAGCTGCCGTGCCGGACTCCTTCCAGCCCAGCGCCCACATCTTCTACAGCTCGCGTGTCATGGCTGTAAGCGACGATCTCCCTAAGTGGTCTGGGCACAAGGAACGTTCCCAGCGGCTGGTTGATCCGTGAACCTCGCCAGCGCTTGGGATCGTTAGTCCGGCAGACCGAGGACACGTTTGGCGATGATGTTCTTCTGCACCTCCTTGGTGCCGCCGGCAATGGTCAGGGACTTGCCGTACAGCCACTGCCGTTGAGCTGCCAGCTCCTGCTTGCTCTGCTCCTCATCCACCCCCAGCATGCGCACACCCATGGCCTCGACCAGGATCTCGTCACCCTCCTGCTTGAGCAACGCGCCGGTCAGCTTGACAGCAGATGAGGTGAAGCCGGGCGCCCGGGACTTGAGCTCTTCCACCGCACGTGCCTGGGTATATTTCTGCGCCTGTTCGTTCATGAGGTAGCGGACCAGGCGGTCCCGGATCGCCGGCTCGTCGATCCGGCCATCAGCATCAGCGGCGTAGCTCCGGACCTTCTCTGGTACCCCACTCTCTTCCGTGCGCCCGCCTTGAGAGCCGGAGATGTTGATGCCGGCATGGGTCGAGCGCTCGAACTGCAGCAATCGTTTGCCCACCGTCCAGCCGTTGTCTACGCCGCCCACCACATCGTCCGCCCGGCAGACGGCGTCTTCAAACACGGTTTCACAGAACGGTGAGGCGCCGGAGAGCAGGCGGATCGGGTGCACCTGCACGCCCTCCTGAGACATATCCACCAGCACCAGAGAGATCCCCTCGTGCTTCGGCTTATCCGGAGAAGTGCGCACGAGCACAAAGATATAGTCGCAGTCCACCGCGTCGCTGGTCCAGGTCTTGCGACCGTTGATCACGTAGTGATCGCCTTCCAGCACCGCCCGGCAGGACAGGCTTGCCAGATCAGAACCGGCACCAGGTTCTGAGTACCCCATGGCCCAGGCTCCATCGCCCCGGGCGATCTGGGGTAACCAGCGGGCTTTCTGCTCGTCCGTGCCGTATTCGAGCAGAGTCGGGCCAATGTAGTTCACCCCGCGGCCGGACAGCGGCGGCCGCGCCTCAATTCGCGTCAGCTCCTCGATGAGAACCCGGTATTCATCCCGGTCGAGCGCCGCGCCGCCGTATTCCTTCGGCCAGGTGGGCACCGTCCAGCCTTTCTCCGCCATGCGCTGCAGCCAGAGGTCTACATCTTCGCCGAGATCGAGGCGACGGCTGCCGATGGAAACCGGGCCCGTGCCACGGGCACCCGCCGGGCAGTTCTCTTCCAGCCACTGGCGGGTGTCGGCCCGGAAGGTATCAAGCTCACTCATTGTTTCGGCTCTCTCATAGGTTCTCGCGGTAGTCCTGCTCAATCATCTCATCGACGCTGTCCGCCATCGCCTTTCCACCCCCTTCCTTGGCCGCATACATCTCGCCAAAGGAGATCCTGTGCCGGTCACCCCAGTCGGCCGGCTTCCAGAGCCCGGAGCGGATGAAAGCTTTGCCGCAGTGAAAGAAGCACTCTTCCACCATCACCCGGATTGCCAGCACGGCGGGTTTGCCACGAGCCGCTAGAGACTCGAGCAGCTCGGGATCCGCCGACAGCTCGGCCCTACCATTGATGCGCAGCGTCTCGGACGTATTTGGAATGACGAGCAGCAAGCCGACCTGAGGGTTCTCCAGCACGTTCAGGTGCCCATACGCAAGCCTGTTTCCCGGCCGATCCGGGATCAGCAGGGTCTTGTCATCCACCACCGAGATAAAGCCCGGCGCGTCCCCTTTCGGAGAAGCATCTACCCGACCATCCTTATCCGATGTTGAGAGCACCAGAAACGGGCACTTCTCGATGAACTCAAGCGCATAGCTGGTCAGATGGTCCTCCACCTTCGCCTCCAGACCCGGGGGCGCGTCGCCGATCACGGCGCGCAGTTCTTCCACAGTTGAAATTGAGCTCATGGCAGCGGCCTCCGGCCTACGAAGAAGCCTATCTATGACACACCTTCCCCAATCAGACCAGCTCCGGCTCGCGGGTTTTCTGTGCGATCGGCAGGAATGATATGCTGGTCGGCTTACGCGTGCGGCGCATCGGGAGGAATCTTGGCCTACAGCAAACCCATACCCAAACCGGGCATTCACACCAGACCCTTCTGGGAGGGCACGAAGAACGGCAAGCTCATGCTGCCGAAGTGCGACGACTGCAGCCACGTGCACTGGTATCCCCGGCACATCTGTCCACACTGCCGTTCCACCAACCTGTCCTGGGTGGAAGCGAGCGGCAGAGGCACGCTTCACACCTATGCCGTGCAGCACATGACGTTTGGCCCCTGGGCGGAGGAGGCACCGTTTGTGACCGCCTACATCGATCTGCAGGAAGGAGATCGGATGCTCACCGTCCTGCGGGGCGTAGACCCGAACAAGCCGGAAGACATCAGGATCGGTGCCGCAGTCGTGGTCGAGTTCGAAGAAGCCAGTGATGAGGTCTCCATTCCTTTCTGGCGCGTAGTGGAGGAAGGCTAATGCCAGCACAACTATCTCGCGCCGCCGCCATTGTCGGCGCCGCCGAAGCCAACGAGATCGGATTCCTCGAAGAGCCGGTCACCTCGCTGCAGCTTCACATAGAGGCGATCAAGAACGTCAGTGAGCAGACGGGAATACCGATCTCACGGATCGAAGGCGTGTTCTCGACAGGATGGTCCACGGAGCTCTGCGAGCATCTCGGCATCACGCCTAAGTACATCGACACGACGGCCGTTGGCGGTTGCTCCTTCGAGATGCACGTGCACCACGCGCTGGCCGCCATTTACTCGGGCATCATCGATGTGGCGCTCATCAGCCACGGTGAAAACGGTCACTCGGCGCGAAAGATCGGCAGCGGCAGCGGCAACTATGGCCGCGGCGCGGGCACAGCCTCGCCAGCTGCGGAAATGACCATGGCCTACGGTCTCGGTAGCGCGCCATCGAACTACGCGCACGCCATGGTCCGGCACATGCACCGCTACGGGAACACAACAGAAGACTATGCGCACATCGCCAAGGTGACCCGGGACTGGGCAACTCTGAATCCCAGAGCGGCAATGTACTCGAAAGAGAAACACCCCTTCGGCGGCCCCATCACCGTCGAGCAGGTTGAAGAATCCCGGTTAATCACCTGGCCCCTGACCATCCTGCACTGCTGCATGGTGGCGGACCATGGGGGCGCGGTGATTGTTGCCAGCCCTAAGGTAGCCGCGAGCCTCTCGACGAAGCCGGTCTGGATCGCCGGCGCGGGCGAGAGCATGAGCCACGGCAACATGCTGGAGATGGGGGACTTCACCAAGACCTCAGCCCGCTACTCCGCCGAAGCCGCCTACACCATGGCAGGGCTCGGCCCCGCCGACATGGAGATGGCTCAGATTTACGATTCCTTCACCATCACCGTTGCCATGACGGCAGAAATGCTGGGCCTCGCACCGCTCGGCGAAGGCCACACGCTGTGGAAAGACGGCCGGGCTGCCCCTGGTGGCAACCTGCCGATAAACACCAACGGCGGTGGCCTGTCTTTCAACCACAGTGGCATGTACGGCATGCCACTGCTGATCGAAGCCTACCGGCAACTTTCCGGTACGGCTGAAGATGGGGTCAATGGCGACAAGGGCAAGCAGTGCGATGCGCGCACCTGCGTGGTGAATGGCACGGGTGGATCGCTCTCCACCACCGGCACCCTGGTGCTGGTGGCAGACGACGACTAGAAGTCGAAGACGACGACTGACGTCGAAGACGACTGAGTCCAGGTTCACTCAGGCCGGCGGGCTGCGCTTTCCTTGAGGTGATATGCGGAATTGAAGACAGCGTAGGCACCGCAGCGGCTGCAATCCACATCGTTGCCGTAGCAGCAGAAGGTGCGTTCGAACTGACCGCCATCACCCACATATAGCGGCAGCATACGTTTGAGTGAGCAGTTTTCGCCGTGCTCCCCCGTCGACTCGAGCGCGCGGTCCGACAGCATGAGCTCGAGAGCACCCAGATTGGTCTTTATCTGCGGGTAGCGTGTCTTGAGCTCCATGACTTTACGCACTGCCCGGTCCCGGTCTTTGAGGTCTTTCCAGACCAGAGGTCCCGAATCGTCCCGGGTGGGGACGTAGAAGCTGAAAGCAATGCCATCCACCGGCCAGTCAGCCACGGCTTCCACGAATGGCTCGATGGCATCGGCGTTCTCCCTCGTCACCGTCATCTGCAGCATGACGGTGGTGCCGTCGTTCGCATCCCGGTTGAACACCGCCTCTCTGACTTTCTCGAACACGCCATCGCCGCGAAGTCTGTCGTTGTAGAACTCAGGCCCATCCAGCGAGACGGTGACGAGATGGCCAGGGACGGAGGGAATACCGTAAGTCCCGTTGGTGACGATGGAACTCCGCTCGAAGAGGTTCATGGCCTCGAGCACCAGGCCGGCTCTGATCATCGGCTCGCCGCCCATGAACAGCATGGAGCGGATCTTGTGCCGGTCGCGAAGCACCTCGAGCTGATGCAACATGTTCGCGTCGTTCATCTTGTCACGGGGCTCGTTCGGTGTGTCTTCGCGATAAACGAAGCAGTGCCTGCAACGAAGATTGCAGGCGTTGGTGACGACGACCAACGCTGAGGGATACTCCTCTTTTCCGAAATCCGTCGGCTCGTTGACTAGAGCAATGGTCTGCATGCAACCCTCCCTCGTCACCTAGTGCCGTGTTCGATCAACTCGATGAACTATGACGCGGCGGTGTCCCAGTCTGTGCGCCCGTAGTAAATGGTTGATTGATTCGGATCAACCGGTTGCGTGGAAAACCCGGCAGCCGCTAGGCTGTGCCCCGTCTTCTGAACCACTGGAAACAAAACGCGAATGACAGAGGCAATGGGAACCGAATCTGGCCTCCAGACACTCCTCGAGAACCGCGTCGAGGAAGACGAGATCGACGAGCTGGGGCACCTCAGCGTGCCTTTCTACGAGGCACGAGCCTTGACTGCGAGTCATAAGCTGTTGACTCGGTGTGGGTTCGCCACTGACGCGCTGATGGACCAGGGTGTGGAGCTCACTCTGGTGGATGCCTTCAGCCGGAATTTACGTGAGCAGTTTCTTGGCGCGCCGCTTTCGGTACAGGGTGGCGTCCTCGAAGCGGAGGATGATCAGGTCCGGCTCTATCAGCAGATCGTCAACACCGAGCGCGACGAGCTGTCCGCCGTTTACGTGCAGACCTTCGAGCTGCAGGCGATGGCAACCAGAGAATCTGTTGCCTTCGACACATCGCTTCTCGGGCAACTGATTGACGCCCGCATCGACTGGCCTGAGCGCGGACAGCCCCGAAGCCTGGATCTGTCCCGACCACCGTTCCAGCTGAGTCTCGGCGAAGCGCGGCGACGTGATCTGGCATCCCGACCACCGCGGAAAATCGAGCTGGACGAATGCAATGAGGAAGGATTCCTCGAGTCCAGTCGCTTCCAACACCTGCCGTACAGCGGCGCTGGCTCGGAAGATCCCACCCTGCAGTGGGTCTTCGAAACACCTGATGGCACTCGCGTGGGACTGGCGGATCTGGAGACGCGCAACACGCTTCTCTCGTTGCCTCGGGAAGGCGATCGCATTCAGGTTTTTTCGGCGGAAGTTGCGCTTGAGCGCAAGACGCTCCGACGCAGCCACTGGGTTTTCAATCTGGACACCGAGGCGCTGCTCAGCAGCGGCTCCATCGTCATGGCCTGCCTCGATCTCGATGCGCGACGGGCGCTGGAGATCTCAGGCGAGTTACGGGAGATGTTCGAACGGCGCTTCCACCCGGATCTCGCCTGACACCGCCGTGCAGCTCATTGTGTGTCCGAGGACCTCAAGGCTTGGGCTTGAGCAAGAATGTAGCTCCTGATGGCTTGCGACTCTTCTACGGCAATTCCCATCGCCGGCATGCCACCGGCCGCCTTCGATCCGCCGACGACGATCGCATCCCAGATGGCAAACGTCTCAGACGTCGAGTAGCGCAGATCCGGCACGGAGCCGCCCGCGCGAGCCACGGCATTCGATCCATGGCATATCTTGCAGTAACCACCGTACAGCTCGGCACCCATCGCCACCGCCTCGGCCGGCGCCTCAAGAGCCGGCTGATCCGGGAGAGCGGGTGCTACGATCTCATCGGAGGGAATCGCCTTTCCCCCCTGCAACGAAAAGGCCATCAGGCGAGTGGGCCCGCGTAATTGGGCGGAACCATGCATCTCGGGGTACATGAACTGCAGCCCGCCGCCCGCGCCCACGGGAATGACCACGTATTGGTCACCTTTCCACAAATAGCTCGCCGCAGCGGCATTGATGGCGGATCCGGTCTGCACGCTCCAGAGTTTCTTACCGCTGTCCGCCGCGTAGGCTTCGAAATGGCCGGTACCCAGCCCCTGGAACAGCAGGCCACCGCCCGTGGTCATGAGACCTCCGTTGAAAGGCAGTTCATGGTCGACTCGCCAACGCACCTTTCCTGTTTCCGGATCCATCGCTACCAGCTTGCCGGGTGAGTGCGGCTGTCCATCGACTTCCGTGAGCATGACGATGGCTTCCCGCTCACCGTCACCACCGATCTCCGCCGGAGCGTCCACAACCGGAATGTAGGTCAGATTGGTTTCCGGGTGGTAGGCCATGGGGTGCCAGTTGTGCGCGCCCCAGCTGTTCGGCCACAGGTACGCAGTTTCGTCCTCATCCAGATTCCAGACCTCACCGGCAGGATCGTAGACGGGTTTGCCGGTCTCTATGTCAATGTCTCGGGCCCAGCTGGTCCTGGCAAACTTACCAACAGCCAGAAGCTCTCCGGTATTTCTATCCAGCGTGTAGTGGAACCCGTTTTTAGGCGCGATCAGCAGCATTTCGCGCGGCTCTCCGCGAAGCTGCATTTCAGCCAGCACGATGTTCATCGTGGCGTTGTAGTCCCAGCTGTCCCGATCCACGGTCTGGTAGTGCCAGCGATAAGCCCCGGTGTCTGCATCCACCGCGACCACCGAGGACAGAAACAGGTTGCTCCCTCCCGCCGGGCTCCGCTCATGATGAACGTACGGATAGGCACCGGAAGTACCGAAGAAAAGCTGATTCGAGGCGGGGTCGTAGGTCATTTCATTCCAGCTGTGGCCACCGCCGCCATACTTCTCCAGCGCATCGCCTGACCAGGTGCTGGCCGCCATTTTCAATGCGGGCGTATCGTTCTCTTCCGGTTTGTCGCTGGGCACGATATAGAATCGCCACTCGAGATCACCGGTTTCAGCATCGTAGGCTGAGATGTAGCCGCGTCCCTTCTCCTGCGATTCAGATCCCCCATTGCCGAGAAAGACCTTGCCACCTCCGACGTAGGGTGAGTCGGTGATGAAAAAGCCGAGGCTGGTATCGCACGTCTGCTTCGACCAGAGCATCTCACCGGTTGCAGCATCGAGTGCTAGAAGGCGGCAATCGGCCGTCGCGACGTACACCCGCCCCTCCCACACCGCAAGACCACGGCTGGCGCGGGCAACCCAGGACAGGACGCCATCCTCACCCAGCGCGCTGCGCACGTCCGGATCGAAATGCCAGAGAACTCGACCGGTCCCGGCATCTACGGCGTAAACCAGCGAGTAGGCACCCGAGATGAAGACCACACCATCCACGACGATCGGCGTGGCAGCGATGCCATCGGGTATCGCGAGCTCTGTGGACCAGGCCAGACCCAGCCGGCCGACGTTTCCCGCGTGTATCTGGTCGAGCGGGGAGTAGTGCTGGCCTTTGAAGTTACCGCCTTTCAGAAACCAGTTCTCGCCCCGGGCCGCCTCTTTCAGCACCCGCTCTTCCGTCACATCACCCATCCCGGCGGCGTTGACAGCGGACGACGCCAGGAGAGCACAGATCGAAGTAACAAGCACCCGAACGACCCGAACGAAAGCCCAGCACTGCAATTGACTGCAGCGTCGGCCAGAAGCCATTGAATCTACCTTAGTTACCCTCACAGCCACCTCCTTTCCTTCGCGCTACAGTGCCTCGCGGAGTGCCGCCAGAGGGCCATCCACCGCCGCCTCCACTGCTTCCTGCTGATGGGGCTTCAGTGCCTGATTGGCAACCCCGGCGGTGCCGCCATAGGGATCGACGATCTCCGAATTGATGCCGGCAAGCGTCTCGATCACGGCCGCACCACAGAAAGGCACGTAGAACTCGCTGTAGCCCCCTTCATGACTGAATGCGAGCCGGCCATCGCAGAGCTCGTCAGCCAGCCTCATAATCTGTTGGCTCATGGATCGATAGTGGCCAGAGATGAGCAACATGTGGCTGAGCGGATCGAAGTAGGCGGCGTCATAGCCACAGGCCACCACGATCAACTCCGGCTTGAAAGCGCGGAGCGCCGGTTCCACCACCTGATTCATGGCGTATTCATAGGCGCCACCACCACAGCCCGCGGGCAGGGGGACGTTGATGTTGAAGCCAACGCCCGGCCCAGCACCCTGCTCATCAAGATTGCCGAGATCGACCGGGTAGAGCATCTCCTGATGCAGCGAAATGGTGAGTACTTCCGCGGTGTCGTAAAACGCCTGTTGCGTCCCGTTACCGTGGTGCACGTCCCAGTCGACGACCGCTACCCGCCCCACCAGGTCCTGTGCCTGAGCTTCGAGAACGGCGACGCCGATGTTGTTGTAAAGGCAAAAACCTCTGCCCCGATCGCGCTCCGCGTGGTGGCCCGGCGGCCGACACAGGGAGTAGGCATTGCTGACTTCTCCGGTCATCACCGCGCGTACCGCTGCGTATACGCCGCCGACGGCAAGGCGGGCAATGCCATCGCTGCCCGGGCCCACCAGGGCAGTCTCTCCCGCGTCACCACCGATCCCCTCGCTCAGCTTCCGCACGGTAGCCAGGTAAGGTTCCGTATGAAAACGCAACAGCATCTCGTCCGTGGCCGGTTCTACCTCGAGGTTTGTGAGCTGAGTGGTCACCTCATAGGCATCGAGCAGGTTCTTCAGACGCCGCTTGGTCTCAGCGTT
Organism: Candidatus Azotimanducaceae bacterium; assembly: GCA_965215995.1. GTDB lineage: Bacteria > Pseudomonadota > Gammaproteobacteria > Pseudomonadales > Azotimanducaceae > SZUA-309. The sequence goes on from OZ244128.1 coordinate 751,457, forward strand.
CTCGACAAACATGCCTGGCTGGAAGACGCCGCCTGCCGGCGTGACACCGGAGACCGGGCCCGGATCGTGCCACATGCAGCGCTCGTGCCAGACGAATCCAGTGCTCATGATCGTGTGATCCTCCGTACGCAACTTCATCCATAGAGCAGCTTAAGCGCCCCTTTTCGCTGTTCGTACTCAGAGTGATCCATGGCGTTTCCCCAACTATCCTGCTTCCTTCTCCCACAGCCGATGCGCCATCACGCCCACATCATCCTCGATGACCTGGAGAGCATCGAGGATCAGATCCTCGCGAAATCTCCGGCCGACGACCTGCACCCCACACGGCGATCCGTCAGCGAACCCGGCTGGGATATTCCCCGCCGGAAAGCCGATGTAGTTGAGGCCGAAACTGTAGATGGCGGCGCCAAAGAGATCCTTCACACCCTCGTGAGTTTCGTCGTAATCATAGTCACAGGTCGGTCTCATCAGGAAAGGCGTGAGCACCAGCGGGTACTCGGCCAGGAACCGGTTCCAGTCCCGCACCAGCCTGGTCCGTTCGGCGATACCTGAGAAGTACCCGTCCAGATCTACCATATCGGACATTTCATAGAACGCATCGAAGACATCTTGGATGGTCCTGCTACCCACCTCTCGCGCCAGCGGATCCAGCGTCAGCTTGATTTCGAGGATGGCAACGGAAAACCAGGCGTCCGCGGCCTCTTTGATCGGCGGCGGCTCAACCTCCTCCACCTGATAACCGGCTGCCGTCAGTGTCGCTGCCGCTCTTTCCAGACTCTCAACCACTTCCGGGTGTATCGGGTAGCCGTGGGCGTTCTTGGTAAACGCGACCTTGATCGGACGGGTCACAGTCGGACCTTCGAGCGGCATGGGAACATGCCAGGGATCACGCGGGTCGTGCGGTATCAACGTCCGTGTGCCCAACCTCACGTCTTTTACTTCCCTGCAGATCACCCCCTGCACCGACATCAGCTGGGAAAGCAATCCCCTTTCGACCTGGGCTGAGGGATTGAAGGCGGGCACCCGGCCGAAGCCCGGCTTGACCGTGGCAACACCGCAGGCAGCGGCGGGAAATCGCAGCGAGCCACCGATGTCGTTGCCATGATGAATGGGACCGAAGCCTGCCGCGGCCGAGGAGCCGGCCCCACCGGAGGATCCACCCGGGCTTAGCCTTTCACCCCATGGATTATGGGTCAGGCCGAACAGCGGGTTGTTTGTGGTCGCGCGCATGGAGAACTCGGGGGTGTTGGTCATCCCGACGATCACCGCGCCAGCGTCCAGCAGGTTCTGCACCACCGGGGAGTTTCCGGGAGCGATGTTGTTCTTGAAGGCAGGAATGCCATTAGAGTTCGGCTTGCCTTCCACATCCACATTGATCTTGACGGTCACCGGCACGCCGTGCAGCGGCCCAAGCTCACCGCCGCTCGCCACCGCTCTATCAGCCGCCTCAGCCGCTTCGAGCGCCGCGACGCGGTCTTCGATCACGATCGCATTGAGTGAGGGGTTCTTCTCATCAATACGCTCCTGGACCGAGGTGATCACTTCCACCGAAGACCAGTTTCGGTTCCGGATGCCATCCGCCAACTCGACCGCGCTCTTCGCCCACAGCTGTTGCGCCATTGCCGGCTCCTCCGCCCATTGCTTGCGGTTTTCACTCTGCCAGAGCGCCGTCCATCTAACCAGCAATGCGTATGGGTTATCCCTTATAGCCAATCGACAGGCTTTCGCTAGCGTGTAGGGTCCAGACTTGCGAGCGGGGTGGACCTGATGGACGACCTGTCTCTGAACGACGCCGGCTTCCTCTATATGGAAACCGACAAGTCGCCAACCCACGCCGCGACCCTCCAGGTGTTCGAGGTGCCGATCGAGAAGCGCGCCACCTACGTCGATGACCTGAAGAGGATGATGTTCGATCGCAGGTATCTGGTTCCCTATCTGACGCGCCGCCTGTGTTTCGTACCAGGCAACATCGACCATCCCGTTTGGGTGAGCGACGGCTCCTTCGATGTGGATCACCACGTGACGAGCGTGGATCTCGGTGGCGCTGGCACCTTGCGCGATCTGGAAGACACGGTTGCCCGACTGCATCAGGAGCGCATCCCTCTGGATCGTCCAATGTGGCGGATCGTCGTTATCGAGGGTCTCGAAGGCGGCCGTGCCGCGCACTACAGCGCCGTTCACCACGCCTGTGTGGACGGTATGGGCGGCCAGCAACCGCTCAACCTCCTGTCCGACCCCAGCCCCGAGACGGCGTGGAACGACCCCACTCCCCAGCCGCCGGAAAAAGCACCATCAGGCGTAGAGCTCTATCTCAAGGCCATCAACAAGCTGGCGAGGTCGAACATCGATCAGTGGCTGTCGATCCCTGGAACCCTGAAGACAGCCGGCGCGCTGGTCAACAGAACGCTCGATCCGAACAAGAGCTTCGGTGCCTACACCATGAAGACGCCGAAGACCTCGTTCAACGTGGAGATCGACGCCGAACGCAGGTTGGCGTTAGGACAGATGCCGCTCGCTGAGTTCAAAGCGATGGGCAAAGCCCTGGATTGCACGATAAACGATGTTTTCATGGCTGTTGCCGCCGGGGCGCTGCGCAGGTTTTTTCTGCGCAGAGGCGAGCTTCCCACCGAGCCGCTCATCGCCGGCTGCCCGGTATCAATCCGCGGCGACGATGACGCCGCGCAGAACAATCAGGTCAGCGTGATGCTGGTGAGCCTGGAAACCCACATCGAGGATCCGCTGGAACGGCTGACTGGAATTCGCGCTTCGGCGGATGTCGGCAAAGCCGTATCAGCAGATCTGTTCGGCTCCGGCTCACTGGACATGCGCGTCTTTGGCCTGCCCAACCTCATGAAGGGCGCCATCCGCCTCGCCGAGAGCACGCATCTCACCGCGCGCTTACCCATGCCGATGAACATCACCATATCCAACATCCCCGGACCGCGAGGCCCGCTGTACAGCAACGGCTCGGAAATGGTGGCCATGTACCCCGTTTCGTTGCCCACGCACGGTTGCGGTGTGAACCTGACGGTGATCAGCTTCCGGGGGTCCATGGATTTCGCCGTGACTGCAGCAGCGTGTGCCCTGGAGGAGCCTCAGGAACTACGGGACGACTTGCTGGCGGCTTACGTTGAGCTCACCGAGCTGGTGCTGCCGCAAAAAACGGCGGATGCACGGGAACAGGACGACTCGGAAGGCACCCGCGCCGCCTGATCGCCTCTTCTTACGCCGACAAGCGACGATCAGCCGCCGTATTCCGGCTGCTCGTCGAGAATGGCATTCCAGTTGCCAAGCTGCAGCCCACCGTCGGCAATCATCGTGGTGCCGGAGATGTAGCTGGCGGCGGGCGAGCAGAGAAAAACGATGCTCGCCGCGATTTCGTCCGGGTCGCAGAGCCTTCCGGCAGGGATGTCCTTCAACGTACGCGCTTCCTGCGCTGCGACGTCATCGCTCAGCTGGGCCAGTTCTTCCTCGTGAAATCCCTCAGTGGAAACGGCCCCAGGTGCCAGCGCGTTGACGGTGATATTGTGCTGGGCGAGATAGACGGCCAGCGTCTTCGTCATGTTCACCACCCCTGCCCGGGCAGCGCCGGAATGAACGAAAGGCGGTGCGCCCCGATCGAGCGCATAGTTGTGGACGATGTTGACGATGCGGCCGGTACCTCGCTCGATCATGTGTGGAATCGTCCGACTGCATAGGTTCCAGGTGCCGTTCAGATTGAGGTCGACAACAGCCCGCCAGCCACGATCGCTGATCGCACCCGGCGCTGCGGGAAACTGGCCACCCGCGTTGTTCACCAGGAAATCTATCCCAGCAAAGCGCTCGATGGCCTCAGCCAGAAGTCGCTCCACTTCGTCGGGCTCGCGGATATTGGTTGGCACTGCCAGGCAGTCGATGCTCAGATCCGCCATCTCGCGAGCCGCAGCGTCCAGGTTGTCGGGATTCCGGCTGCCGATCACGACGTTTGCGCCGAGGCCGCCGAACGCGAGCGCCGTGCGCCGCCCGATGCCGCGACCTCCGCCGGTGACGAGCACCGTGCGGCCTTCGAACAGATCCGGTGTGAAAACGGAAAGAGCAGCATGAATGTCCGGCATCGTATGGCACCTCCAGCGCAATGCGCAGTTTCGCACGAACATTACAACCCACGCACCGTTGACGGCTGCCTCCCGCATCAACAGGTCCGTAACACGAGAACAGGTCCGTAACACGAGGATTCCGCCCAGCCGATTGACTCAGATCAAGTTCCGATCAATGACGCTTTGCAGTGAGGCATGGACTGGGTGGATGGTGTCAGTGATCGATACCGGGACAAGGCGGCCGATGCCGAGCATTCACTCGCAACTGTTCAACCGATTCGCCGATCAGGCGATGAAGAGCATCTTCAGTGAGTTCAACCTCGAGAGAGCGCGCGGTCTGCTGGCTCGTGTCGATAGCCTCAATCCTTCGCCCACCGGTGTCCGCGTTGAACCGCGGGAGCTGTCCCACTGCGATGCCGAATGGGTACGCACAGGCAAGCGCACGGACAGAGTGGCCATCTATCTGCCCGGCGGCGCCTGGGTATTGCGCAGCCCGCGCACGCACCGACGAATTGCCGCCGGGTTGGCGAAAGCGGCCAATTGCGACGTGTTGCTGGTTTTCTATCGTCTCGCGCCCGAACACCCTTTCCCAGCAGGACTGGAGGACTGCGTCGAGGCCTACGAGGTGCTGCTGGATGAAGGCGTGGATTCCTCGAGGATCCTTGTCGGCGGAGATTCTGCCGGTGGCAACCTGACGCTCGCCACGCTGCTGGCATTGCGCGATGGTGGCGCGCCCTTGCCAGCCGGAGCGTTTGCCCTGTCGCCGTGCACGGACATGAGCATGAAAGAAGGCGGCGCCGGAATCGATGCCGATGAGCTGGATTCGCTTTTTCCGCAATCGGCATCCAGCGACGGTGATCCCAGGCTCCTGTACACCGCTGGCAACGAAGAAACGCTGGACCACCCCTATGCGTCCCCGCTGCGTGGCGATCTACGTGGCCTGTGCCCTATCTTATTACAGGTAGGCAGCACGGAGTTCCTGGTGGATCAGGTCACAGCGTTTGCCGACCGAGCGCGCGCAGCGGGTGTGGATGCAGAGGCGGAGGTCTGGGAAGGACAGCCGCACGTCTGGCACACAATGCCGTTTCCAGAAGCTGAACAGGCTTTCGAGCACCTGGGCGACTTTGCTCGCCGCTGCTGCCCGTAGGCCGGAAGGAGGAACTCGATGCAGCAGGACGGGGAAGCGTACTTGAGAGGGTTGCGGGAGGATCACGCACGGTTCTCCCGGGTTCTGTCGATGATAGGCAGGGATGCGCGGCGACTGGTTGATGAGCCCGAGGCGGTGCTACCGCTGTTCGCAGAGGCGGTTGACTACGTGGTGAACTTCCAGAACGTTCACCATCACCCTCGAGAGGAAGTGATGTTCGCCAGGATCGCGGCGAAATCCGAGTCCCTCGCTGCCGCCGCGAGCAAGCTCTCCGGGGAACACGGTGCGACTGAGAAAGCCGGTGAAGGGCTTTTGCGGATGATGGACGGCCTGTCACCCGATCCGGCCGATCAAAGCAGTCGAGCCGAGCTGGCCCGCAGGCTGGAGCGGTTTGCCCGGGCCATGCGGGGGCACATCGCTCAGGAGGAGGAGATCCTGTATTCCCAGGCCTGGACCGAGCTGACGGCCGAGGACTGGGAGGCGCTCGCCGGGTACGAGAGTGCGAACGATCCGCTTGCGATCAACGAAGATCCCCGCTATCCCCTGCTTGCGGACTATGTGACAGGCGGACGTACGCACAGCAGCGTGGCCATGGAAAACAGCCCGCTCGGTGCAGCTCTTCAGACCGGACTGTCTCACGCATCGACCCTGAGAGACCGCATGAGCTCCGCTAACAGCACGGCAAAGCGCCAGCGCCGGGAAGCCTGTGCGCTCACGCGCAAGGCCGTTCGTGCCCTGCCCGTCTTCCCGATGCTGGAACCGAATAGGACAATCCGGGTCGGAATCCAATCGGCCGAGGCGTTCGGCCATGCCTACGGGCGCTGGCTTTCGGAATGGGCGGAGCTCTATCGGGTACGATCCTGATCGGGTGATGCAAAGGAGGCACTGCCATGAAACAGTGGGCATTGGTGACAGGGGCTTCTTCCGGCATTGGCGCTGAACTGGCTCGCATCTATGTAAAACATGGCCACAACGTCATCGTTGTGGCCCGGCGCGAGGACCGGCTGACCTCTCTCGCAGACGAGCTGCGAAGCAGAGGTTCTGAAGTGCACGTCATCGCCATGGATCTGGCGCGGACGAATTCGGCAGACGAGCTCTTTGACCGGGTCCAGGCCCTGGGCGTTCACGTTGACGTTCTGGTCAACAACGCAGGTTTCACCCACCACGGCGCATTCGTCGACATGAACGCCGACCAGGTCCTGGACATGGTGCAGCTGAACATCTCGACGGTGGCGGCGCTCAGCCATAAGTTCGCAGGTCCGATGATTGCAGCCGGTAGCGGTCGGATACTCAACGTTTCCTCTGTTACCGCGTTTCAGCCAGTACCGGGCTTTGCACTTTACGCGGCAGGCAAGGCCTTTCTACTGTCACTTACAGAGGCTTTGTCGGAAGAGCTGAGAGGCACCGGTGTCAGCGTGACCGTGCTATGTCCGGGGCTAACCGATACGGAGATGGTCGAGGGCGTACAGAACGATGGTGGGCTGCCATCGATACCGTCGTTCCTGATCAGCGATGTGGCGGAAGTCGCCAAGGAGGGTTACGACGCCGCCACACGCCGGGAAGTCGTTCGAGTGCCCGGTGTTGCCAACCAGATGGCGAGCCTCTGGGTTCAGAGTCAGCCCCGCTGGCTGGTGCGCACCCTCGGTGGCGTGTTCGGTCGTCAGTTCATGAGATAGATCTCAGCTGTTGTTTTCGACTCACAAGCGCAAGAGGCTGATTCAAGGCTGATCGTCTGATGGCCGCTCCCCATAGTCCTGCCAGGGCCGATCGCGCTCCCGAATCACCTCGCGGAATCCTTTTTCGGCAAAGGACTCCGCCCAGCGATAGGCCTCCTCCGTGTGCCGGGTGACCCCATCGAACAACGTACCCAGCAGCTGGCTGGTTCTGAGTCCCATGTTTTCGTACGCCTGGTTGATCAGAAGCTTGTTCAGGGCCAGCTGGTTAGCCGGGATGTTGCGATAGAGCATCGCTTCCTCCTCTATGTACGACTCGAGCTCGTCCGGCGGAACCACGTGGGAGACCAGGCCGATCCGATGCGCGGTCTCGGCGTCGATGGCCCTGCCGGTCAGCAAGAACTGCTTGGCGTGTTCGAGCGTCAACCGGTAGACCCAGAGCATGGTGGTAGGCGTGCCGAACACACGGCTCGGTGCGTAGCCGATGTACGCATCACTTGCCATGTAGAGCTGATCGCAACAGAGCACCAGGTCCGTGGCACCGCCAACTGCCCAGCCCTTCACCTCGCCGAGCACCGGCTTCGGGCACTGCCAGATGCTCATGAAGCGGCGCACGTTGTTGCCCATGAATGCCAGGTCCCTCACCGGATCCCAGGCACCTTCACGATGCTCCACATCCGGTGCGCCATAAGGCGTATCCCAAGCGCCACCGGCCGTCAGGTCGTAGCCGGCCGTGAAGGTGTCTCCCACCCCACGCAAGACGATGGCCGCCACGTCTTTCGATCGACTGGCGCGATCAACTCCATCGGCAATGCCCTGGATAACGTTGTTGGTCAGCGTGTTTTTCTTCTCAGGACGATTGATCGCGATGATGGCGATGCCGTCCCGTTCTTCGTAGAGGGTTTCGTCGTTGTCTGGCACTGGCATACTCCTTACCGGTCGATGATTCTGAATGGGTATCTACTCGATGGCTGATGATCCCGTCTACTGCCACACCGAGCTCCACTACGCCCGGGACATGATGCCCGTTCCGGTAGCCGTGGACATTCACAATGGCCGCCTGAGCAACCTGCCCGGTTGGGAGGTCTGCGGCTTCGAACTCATGCGGTTTCCATCAGCCATCGAGGACTGGACGGATCAGAGCACCGTCAACGAGCTGCATCTCGATGAGACAGAATCCTTCCTAAAGAAGCTCACCGGCTGCGATGCAGTGCTGTTCTACCCGCCTTTGCTCCGCACGCGGACACACGCCCAGCAGCAGCCAGACCTGGCGCCGATTCAGTTCGTCCATTCCGACTATACCGATGGCTATCGGGCCATGATCGAAAATCCGGACCACCCTTACCACGCCATCCTGAAGCCCTCCATGACCCGGGCCGGTGTGGAAGCGGCAGATATCCAGCAGGCGCGCAGGGTGCTGACGCTGCAGTGCTGGCGCAATATCGGCCCACCCGACATGGATTTCCCACTGTGTTTCTGCGATGCGAGGACCGTTCGCAGGGAAGCGCTGGTAGCGCATCGCGTCAAAGAGTATGGCGGTCTGCGAACCGAGTTCGACTCATTCATCGGACTGCCGCCTGAGGGAGACGAGCAGAACTGGTACGTCTTCCCGGACATGACTGAAGACGAGGTCGTCCTCTTCCGAGCCTACGACAGCGACCGGGCCGGATCCGCCGAGCCTTTCTGGACGCTGCACACCGCGTTTCGCGATCCTCTGCGGCCAGCGGACGCGCCCGGGCGGGAGAGCATCGAAACCCGCGGTATCTGCCTGTTCACTTGAGCGGCGGTAAATCACGCTCCTGCGCTTCGCGCAGCGGGCACCGACCTGGCCAGACTCGCCGTGTATCATGGCGATTTGGCAGGAAGCCGTCATGTCCGAACCCTACGATCTGGCTAACGACCTCGTCACGGTCAATGGCATCGACCTCCACTATGCCCTCGACGGTGAGCGGGGTAAGCCGACACTGGCTCTGGTCAACCCCGCCAGCCACAACCTCACCTGCTGGGAGCCGGTCCTGAATGGCCTGCTGGAAAAATTCCAGGTGCTCCGCTTCGACATTCGCGGCACCGGTAAAAGCGGCTGGGGCAGCGACGACGAATTCACGTTCTCCCACTATGCCGATGATCTGGCCGGCATCATGGCTGCATTGCGGATTCCGAAAGCCTTCGTGCTCGGCGTGGCCTACGGCGCCCGCACTGCAGCCCGATTCGCCCTGCGGCATGCAGACAAGCTGACGGCACTGGGACTGTTTGACGTGGCGCTTACTCCACCTGTCGAGCAAACGGGCCAGCGTGCGCTGGGTGCAGAAGCCCGGGAGATGCTGAAGGCGGCGGGTGAGCCCGGGGTCACGCCACGCAAGTCCTGGCGTTTCTATGAGAACCGGGAGGCAGCACTGAAGGCACACACGGCCCACCAGAAAGAGGAAGACACATCCGAGATGCTCGGCAACCTGCCGGTGCCCGTGCTCGTCGCTTGTGGCCGCCAGGACATGAACCTGGCAGAAGCACAGCGTATTGCTGCGGCGATTCCGGGATGCGAGTGCCGGATCATGGAGATGACCGGACACGGCTCTCCCTTTTTCCGACCGGAACTGTTCGTTTCTCTGGTCACCGGTTTCGAGACCGCCTGACACATTGACCGACCCTACCGACAGCGGCAGGTTCCGCCTGCCGCCGCGATGGCCGTTTGCGGTTGATCGATCTCCTTTTTTTTACGGCTGGGTAATCTGGCTGCTGTCCACACTCGGCTTTCTGATGAGCATCCCCGGCCAGACCATGGGTATGGCTGTCTTCACGGACCCTTTCATCGAAGCCTTCGACCTGAGCCGCTCACAGCTCTCGTTCGCCTATCTCTGCGGCACCGTTGGCAGTGCGTTTCTGCTGACCCGGGCCGGCAGGCTGTACGACCGGGTCGGTGCTCGCATCATGGTGGTGGGCGCTTCATTGCTACTCGGCGCCATGGTCGCCTTCATCGCCACTATCGATCGGATCGGCGGTGCCATTGCTGCCTTCTTCGCTGTCCCGCTTGCCACCATCACCCTGCCACTGGTTCTTTTCGGCTATTTCGGTGTTCGTTTTTCCGGTCAGGGTGTGCTGACCAGCGCGTCCCGCAACGTATTGCTGCTCTGGTTCGAGAAACGCCGCGGGCTGGTCTCCGGGGTCCGTGGCGTGTTCGTCTCCCTGGGCTTCTCCATCGCTCCGCTGGTGCTGGCACTGATGATCGATGCGGCTGGTTGGCGCGGTGCGCTCTGGTTGATGTCCGGCGCATTGATCTTCGGCTTTGCCGTCATCTGTCTGATCTTCCTGAGGAACTCACCACAAGAAGAAGGGCTGCAAGCGGATGGCAACACGGAAACAAGCGACAGCGGCGACAATCCCATCTACCGGGCACCAGACAAGTCGCTGGCAGAGGCCAGGCGCAGCCCGAGCTTCTGGCTTTACAGTGGCGGGCTTGCCATTCACGCGTTGTTCGGCACTGCGGTTACCTTCCACATCGTTTCGATATTCGCGGAAGCCGGACGCAGCCGAACGGAGGCCTTTGCCTACTTTCTGCCCCAGGCGATCGTCTCTACCAGCGTCAATCTGATCGGCAGTGCGTTCGTCGATCGCCAGCGGCTGAAACCGTTTCTGCTGATCATGCTGGCTTTTTTTCTCCTCGGCGCGGTTGGCCTGATGAACCTCTCCGCGCAGTGGGGTTACCTGATGCTCATCGCGGGCTTTGGCACCGGCGGGGGCCTCTGGGGCGTGATCTCAAACGTGGCGTTCATCCGCCTGTTCGGTGCTCTTCATCTCGGCGAGATCAGCGGCTTGAATACCTCCATCACCGTGTTCGCCAGCGCCATAGGGCCGTTCCTGTTCAGCCTCGGCTATGATCTGACGGGTGCTTACACCGCTGCTGAGGAGCTTTGCGCGGTGGCCATTCTATGTCTGCTGATCGCTGCGGCTGCGATCCATCACCCGGAGGATAGAAAGCCCTACTGATGGGCGTCGCCCACGATGGCGGCCACTTCCTCGAGCAGGGAGCTCCGAGAGACCCACTCGCCGGAACGGCCTGTGAAAGGCTCCGTCACCTGAAAAGGCTGGCACAGGTAACGAAGCAAAAGCGCAGCCGGCCCGTTCGAATGCTCCGACAGATTTTCGAAGTCCGGATCCTGGCTCCGATAGTCGGCAAGAGTGCGCGCGGCTCTCTCAGCCAGTCTTCTGTGTGTGCTTTGCAGGAACTCATCCGCGCCAGTCAGAGAAGCGGCGGGATCGATGGCCGGGAAGAGGTGGGCTCTTGCCCGGCTTCGATCCAGCACTATCTGACCGGCGTAGGGTGCAGAGAGCTCGCGCCAGATGTCTCCTTCGGCTTCCGGAAAGCTGCTGATCACCATGCTCGTGATCGAGCCTTCGGCGGTATCACCCGAGAACTGCAGCAACGCGGCATCCACCTCCCCTTCGAATCCATCAGTGGTCTGAACCACCACGAGGACGTCCCGCCCGCTGCGCGCCAGAGACAGGGCTTCGTCGATGCCGCCCTGAAACGCCTTCCGGCGAGTCTCCGGTGCTTCGTTGAAGCTCGCCAGGTACTGGCCAACCTGATCCTGCAGCCCGAATTCCGCCATCTCTGCCTGCCAGTCCTTGCGATCGAATGGCGGCTGCGCAAAGCCCGTCCAGACCGCGGCGCCGTTTTCGGCCCTGCTGAACCGGCTGCATAGCTCGCCCAGCAGCACGACCATGCCAACACCGGCCTTGAACGGCACCCGCACTGCCTGGCCACGCACTAAGGGCGTGAACAGATCTATGGCCTTGATGCCGGTGTGCAGGATCTGCTCACTCACCCGAACGATGCCACCCTGTACCGGCTTGTCGGGTGCAGGCTCGATGATCGCCTGGTCGAGTTGACGGGCAATCTGATCGTGACCGTTTTCTCGCGCCCACTGAGCGGCCGTGCGACTCGGCAGATCCAGTCCTGCCCCATCTCTGGGAGCGAATGGCCTTGGAAATCTCGGCCCTTCGTCTGTGAGCCCGGGATCCGCGCCATGGGCCAGCAGCAGCTCGACAAAGGTTCCACTACCGCGCATAGCCGCCAGATGCAGAGGGTAGTTCCCCGTCATCGAGGCCAGATTCGGGTCGGCTCCTGCTTCCAGCAGCACCTTTGCGTGGCTTACCCTGTTAAACAGAGTCGCCGCCCACAGCGGCGTCTCAGCGGTCAGGCAACCACATTGCCCGTTCACATCAGCACCGGCGGCAAGCAACAGCTTCAGCATCTCCAGATCGTCAAGCTCCACCGCGGTGATCAGCGCGGTGGCATCCGTGGCGAAAGGCAATAGCCCTTTGAATACCATGTCCGGCGCCCACTGCTGGCGGGCATCTGCCAAGCCGGGCGTTTCACTGAGCAGGCGGGCCACTTCCGTTCGATCACCTGCCCTGAGGGCCAGAAAGAACCGGACCTCCCGGCTTAAGTCCAGCGACTGTGACGGTCGCATTCGATCCATCGTTTCCTGCATGAGCCGTTCTCCGTGTTGTTTCAGTCTTGCTCGGGCGCTGCGCAGCCGCTTCTTGACCGTCGACAGCGGCAGCTCGAGATAGTCGGCAAGCTCCGGTCCTGTTGCCTCGGCGAAGTAGTGAAGCGCGATCACCTCGCGTTCCTGGCGGGGCAGTCCTGCTACGGCGAAACGAACCTGATCAGCCACTTCGCTACGCTCAGCACGGTCGGCTGGGCTCGAAACACCCGCCATGTCTGGCAGCTGGTCATCAAATTCAGTCTGCACAGGAGTGTGCCGTCGGGTGATTCGATCACACTGCTTGATCACGATCCGCCGCAGCCAGCCGCGAAACGCTGCCGGTTCCTGCAGCTGGTCCAGTTTCAGATGTGCTTCGAGGAAAACTTCCTGTACCACATCCCGGGCGAGCTCAGGGTCAGCCAACCAACCGTAGGCAGTACCCGCCACCAGATCCTGATAGCGACGGACCAGCACCTCGAACGCGGCTATCTCGCCCTTTCTGGTCTTCTGAATCAGTATGCTGTCTTCGGGTTCCGCCACGCCTTACCAAGATCTCAGACATTCAACAGAAAGACCCAATTGAACGATGTCTGGATACCCCAGACAAACCGGACCCGGTCTACCCGGGCCTGCGCCAGCCGAATAAGCTAGACTGGCTGATTCACTGCATCGACCTGAGGGAAGTCATGTTCAGAGAGACATCCGGAAATCTCTGCAAAATCAGCATCGGAGTTGTCGCTCTCTGCCTGCTGGTCGCCTGCACGGAGTCAACCACCAAGGGGGCACCGCCGAGCACGGCAGGTGCAGAGTTTGCTGCCGACATCCGGTGGACCAGCTACGGCATCCCCCACGTGAAGGCCAATGACTGGAAAGGCCTCGGCTACGGATTTGCCTATGCCACCGCACGGGACGCAGTATGCGTGATCGCAGAAGACCTGGTGATGGTGAACGGGACAAAGTCCAGCCATTTCGGCCCCGAAGACGGCAATTTCGAGAGCGATGTCTTCCACAATGCCGTTCTCACAGAAGACAAGCTGACCGAGTTTCTCTCCAGCCAGAGCAGGAAGTCCGCTGACTTCACCCGCGGTTACGTCGCCGGCTACAACCGCTACCTGACCGATCACGCAAGGTCGCTACCAGCCAACTGCAATGGCGAGTCATGGGTGCGACCTATGACTGAGCTGGACATGGTCCGCCTGACCATCGGCGTAGGCATACGCTATGGCCTCGGCCGTATGCAGAAAGAAATGGCTGCTGCCGCACCGCCAGTGGACGAAGGCATGGCCGAGGTCGCCCGGATTGAAACGGATTTCTCCAGGCCAACAGGATACGGCTCCAACGCGGTCGGCCTGGGCCGCTCGCTGACAAAGTCCGGACGTGGGCTTCTGTTCGGCAATCCCCACTACCCCTGGCACGGTTCCTCGCGCTTTCACCTGATCCACCTCACCCTACCCGGCGAAGTGGACGTGATGGGTGTGAGCCTGCTCACCACCTCCCGGGTAGGCATCGGCTTCAATAAGGACATCGCCTGGAGCCATACAGTCTCTACGGCGCTTCGCTCTACCTTCTATGAGCTGAAACTGCATCCCGAAGATCCACTGCAGTACCGGTACGGTGACGACTATCGCGCCCTGGAAGCGGTCAACGTGCCGGTGACCAGCGCCGACGACGGTGGCGAGCCAGTGACCGTCGAAAGAACCGTCTACTTCAGCCACTACGGTCCAATCATAGAATCGGACGCTTTCCCCTGGACCCACGAAAAGGCGTACGCCATCCGCGACGCAAACATGAACAACAGCCAGGCGGCTCTCACCTATGACGCGTTGAGCACCGCGAGCTCGGTAGCCGAGGTGGAAGCCGCCATCAGTCACCAGGGCGTTGCCTGGACCAATACCGTCGCCGCCGATCGGCATGGCGATGCTTTTTACGGCGACATCAGCGTTACCCCCGACGTGGACGCGGATCTGATCGAACGCTGCCGGATCGAAGTAGACGGGGTTCCCGGGCGGGTCATGGTACTGGATGGTGCCCGGGTGGAGTGCGAGTGGGGGACCGACGAACGATCGAACGTCTCCGGCGCCTTGCCTGCGGAAGAGATGCCGCGACTCACCCGCAGCGACTATGTCGCCAACTCCAACGACAGCTACTGGCTGACCAACGCCGAGGCACCGCTGGAAGGCTACTCACCCATTATCGGCAGTGAACGTACAGCACGCAGCCTGCGGACCCGGGCAGGGCTCAGGTTCATTGCCGAAGCCACAGCGAGAGGCAAGATCGGACCGGAAGAGATCCAATCCATGCTCGGCAGTCACCGGAATTTCGGGGCCGAGCTTCTACTCGACGATATCCTCAGGATCTGCACCCCGGAGCTTGCTGACGTGACCCTGGACGATCAGACCGTGGACATCACCGCTTCCTGCGAAGCGCTCGAGAACTGGGATCGTCGAATGGCCGTTGAGAGCCGCGGCGGTCACGTCTGGCGTGAGTTCTTTCGCACGGCGCAGCAAATCGAAGGCCTCTACGCCGTGCCATTTGACGTCAACGACCCGGTCAACACGCCGAGCGGCATTGCTGTAGACCAACCCGAGGTGCGCCAGGCTCTCCTTGTTGCTCTCGCCTCGGCTCAGACCAAGCTGACCGATGCAGGTATCCCGCTGGACGCTCAACTTGGTGACATCCAATTCGCGAAGCGAAATGGCGAGCGTATTCCCGTGCCCGGAGGAGAAGGCTGGGCTGGCATGTGGAGCATGATCATCGCCAACTTCAAGGAAGGTGAAGGCTACTCCCACATCCAACACGGCAACAGCTACATGCAGATAATCTCCTGGGACGAGGCCGGCAACCTGGATCCTCGGGCGATCGTTACCTACTCCCAGAGCCCGGAGCCTGACTCGCCCCACTACGCAGACATGACTCATCTCTACGCCAAAGGAGAATGGCTCGATCTGCCATTCAGCGATGCGGAGATCGACGCCGACCCCAACCTGGAAACCCTGTCCCTGAGGAGCATGCCGTGAGCGAACCCTACGTCACCATCGAGCGAAACGGCCCGGTCGCCCTGGTCACCTTCGACCGTCACAAAAACCTGAATGCATTTGACGGTCAGCTGATTGAAGAGCTCACGGAAGCTGCCCGTAGCTTTCATGACGATCTGGACACACGGGCCGTTGTGCTGACGGGCAGCAAGGACTACTTCTCCGCCGGTGCCGACCTGGAAGACCTAGCCTCCCGAAATGATCCCAGCATCACCGATCTCGAGAAACGTCGGACCTACTTTCGCGGCGTGCGTCTCTGCGAAGCCTGGGAGGCCATGCCGCAGATCACCATTGCCGCCATGGAGAAGATCGCCGTAGGCGCTGGAGTGGCGCTGCCGCTCGCCTGCGACTGGCGGGTGCTGGGAGAAAGCTGCTATCTCTACGTACCGGAGGTGAAGATCGGCCTCAATCTGCAGTGGGGTGCCTTGCCTCGGTTGATCAATCTGGTTGGTCCTGCCAGGGCGAAGCGGATCTGCATCCTCTGTGAGCGCATGGATGCCCGAACCGCCCTCGACTGGGGGCTCGCAGAGGAAGTCGTCGCTGATGGCGAAGCGACAGCAAAGGCCCTGGAGATGGCTGCGGCTGCCGCCGAAATGCCCGCGGTGGCGACTCAGATGGTGAAGGAAGCGGTCAACGCCACCGCGACCGCGCTGAACCGAGCCGCGAGCTTCGCCGATGCAGATCAGAGCCAACTCACCGCCGGAACTTCGGACGCCCGTTCGGCGAGAGATCGGTTCAACAAGAAATAACGGCTGGGCGAGCACTCACCCCTCGTCCCAACCGATGCTTCTGCCCAGCGACCTGCGGCACTGATCCCAGCGAAGAATCCCCCCGAACTCTCAGCCACGCCTTCCTGCTGCTCATAGGACGGTTTTCCGTCCTGGTGAACACAGAAAAGCAAAATAAATATTAAA
Source organism: Candidatus Azotimanducaceae bacterium (assembly GCA_965215995.1). GTDB lineage: Bacteria > Pseudomonadota > Gammaproteobacteria > Pseudomonadales > Azotimanducaceae > SZUA-309. The sequence goes on from OZ244128.1 coordinate 767,788, forward strand.
ATATGTACCTACATACATACATCTTTCATCGAGAACGGTTTACAATACGTGCAGCTGTGGGATAGCCGATTCGAATGCCGGGTGTGAGCAACAACCTTTCGAAGACGGCTCAGGTGAAAGGTGAGGCGCAGGTTGAGAAGAGAAGGCACGCCCGATCGGGTTCGCCTCAAGATGAACGAATCGATTAAGAGCCTGGAAAGCGCTCGCAACCGTCCAATGTTGCGAAATCGCAGCAGTGGAAACCAAACAACGGATTGACCTTCAGTAGATTGATAAGGATTGCGAATGAGCACAATCACTCTGGCTACGACGAAAGGCGGAGCGGGCAAAACCACCACCGCCCAGATGATCATCGGCGCCATTCATCGCCTCGGCTACACCATCGGCGTGATCGACTGCGATGAGAACCAGACACTCTCCCGCTGGCTGAACAACACCAGTAAGATGGCCATCGAAACTTCCGTGGTACTCGATGAGTCCATGGTTGTGAAAGAGATCCAGAAGTTTCAGCGTAAATACGACTGCGTGATCGTCGACACCCCCGCCGGTTATCACCAGTCCACCATCTTCGCCATGGGCTGTTCGGACCTGGTGCTGATTCCGCTGCAACTCTCATACGGTGACGTCACCGAAGCAGACAAAACGTACCGTCTGGTGAAGAGCACGGCACGTATGGCGGGCAAGGAGATACGGGCACGTCTGGTTTATACCGACTATGTGCCGAAAACAAAGATCGCTAAAAAGGTTCGCAAGGCGGTGAACGATCTCTGCCTGCCAACGCTGAAAACCCGGCTGCATCACCTGGTTGCGTTCAAGGACCTCACGTTCACCGGCAACGTGCCGAACAAAGGAACGGCTGGTGCCCAGGGTCAACTGCTGGTCCAGGAGATCCATGAGCTCGGCTATATGCCGTTCATGGATAGTCAGGAAGAGCAGCGCGTCGTCTTGCCCTTCAAAGAGGCTTCATGAGCCGAGCGGCAAAGAAGTCGGCTGTCAGGGCGCGTAAAAACGCGGCCGGGCAGCCTGCCTCACAGAACCGGATAAGCCAGACTCGAGAGAAGAGTCGGAGAGCGAAACGGCCAAAGGAGCCTCTGAAGTCTGCCGAGCCGATCTCACAGGTCACCATCAAGATGCGGGAATCGCTGCATCGGGAGCTGGCGCGTAAAGCGTTCAACTCCGGGATGACCATGCGCGGCTACATCCTACGAGCACTGAAGCAGGCTGGTCTCGGCGTGACAGAGACCGACCTCGTGGATGGGCGGAAGGGCGGCCGGGCCCAACGCTCGGTCCGCTAACCCTCGCGAATCAGATCACTCACCCAACGCGCCACCACGGCCTGACGTACCGGCCGTGGTGGGCAGTGACCGACTTCGTCGATGATGAGAGTCTCAGCGTTGGTTGCCCGACCGAGCAGCCCGGATAGATCCTCAAGCGGCGCCACTGGATCCCGGTTGGTGGTGAACACGAGCAGCGGTGTGTCGATGACCGGTCCTTCGAATAACCCCTGATTTACCAGCGACACCTGTGGCAGCACTTCCGCAAGCGCTTCTGCCGATTGCCCTTTCAACCCCACCCTTGCCTTCACGCCTTCTATGGTCAACGCCGGCAGCGCGTCGATCATTTCCGGTGGTGCCAGGAAAGGCGTGTGCAGCGGACCGCACATCGAGACGACGCCTGCCAGTCCCTCCATGGTGAGGAATGCACGCGCCGCCGCGTTTCCGCCAAAGCTGCCGCCGACCAGATAGAGTTCGTCGGCATCGATCGCAGGGTGAGACTGAAGATAGGTTTTTGCCCCGGCCAGCACCTGATCGCTACCATCCAGCAGGTTCAGACCACTTCCCTCCCCGATACCCGGCATATCCACGCTGAACAGCGCAATGCCTCTCGGCATCAGTTCATAGCGGAAGAAGCGCATGCCGTCTTCCTTGGTCACATCGGAACCGTATGTGAAGAGAACGACGGGAAAAGGCCCTTCTCCTTGTGGTAGATGCAGGTAACCTCGACTGGTGATGTCAGCAACCGCAAATGTCTCATGACTGACCGGTACGGGCAGGCGTTCACCGAGTTCGAGATATACCTCCCGGGCTCTGGCCAGAGCCGACTTGTCCGCCTGGTCACCGAGGTGTGGCCAGGAGGCGATGGTGAAATAGGCGAGCGCCGCTTCAAGATGGGCCTCGACTGACGCAGGGTCGGCTTGCGCATCAAGAAGCGCCGCTTCTCCCGCCTGAACCCATTCGTATACCCAATGCCCAGGGCCATACTCCGCAATGCTGTCTATCCACTCCGGATTGGCCCGTTTTCCCTCGGCGGACTCGATCCGCTCGAGCACAGCACGAGCCACGGACTCGTCCGCTCCTTTCGCAGCCCAGCTATCGAACTCGTGCCGGTGAAACCACCCGGCCACCGCCTCTTCTGCGCTGGCGAAGCTGGGCATCTCCCCGGATACAGCTGCCGCCGCAGGCTCGTCTGGCAGCGCCACGGGGTCTGCCGCCCTGGATACCTCTTCCTCGGTGCAACCGGGCAACAACAAGGTCAGTAGAATTAGTTCCGCGAGTAGAAGGTGCTTCATTGTGAGTTTTCCGTCAGACTTCAGTCCGTCAAATTCATTTGACAGAATACGCCGATCAGTAAAAGTGTCAATTATGACTGACGATATCCTCAGCGACGCCGACCGCGCCTTCCTGGCGACCAACCTCAAGGGCCTTCTGCAGGACGTGCTCGAGAAGATCGATGCCCGTAATACGGAACTCCGAGCCGACACCGAATTCGCGAACGCCACTCCGGCGGAAGCAAGGCTCTTCGCCGCGTTACGCGGCGGTGAGCGCTCGATCTCGGATCTTGCCAGAGTGATGGGGGTGACCCGCCAGGCCGTTCACCACACCGTGCACCGGCTGATTGACGCTGGCGTGGTCGAGCTCGTCCCATCCGGGCATTCTCGCCGGGAAAAGTTGGTGACCATCACCCAGGCAGGCAACAGAGTTCGGATTACCACCGCGGCAAACCTGCGCCGGATCGAGGCGGAAATCGCGGACCGGCTCGGCAAAGGCGGTGAGAAGAAAATCGCTGAGCTGCGAAGGCTCCTCCTCCAGGTTCGGGACAGCGCTTTCGCCGAAAGCTGATCACTGTACCGTCCAGACGGTACAGTGATACGCTGCGCGGATGAAAGAAAAACCCGACACCCGCACTCGCCTGCTCGATGCCGCCGCAGGCATCGTCGCCCAAGCTGGTGCGGCAAATCTGACCATCGACGCGGTCGCCGAGAATGCCGGCCTTTCCAAGGGCGGCGTGCTCTACCACTTCCCCAGCAAGAAGGCACTCCTGCAGGGCATGCTCGAGCGGATCATGGAGGAGTTTCAGAATCGCCCGGTGGCACTCGGTGCCGACGGCAAACCTTCGCTGCTGCATACCCACATCGAGTCGGTGCTGCATCGTCCGAAAGGCGAGCAGGCGAACTCGCTGGCCGTGCTCGCCAATGCAGCAGAGGATCCCTCCCTGCTGGAACCGGCACGCGCGTTACTCGGTGATCGGGCGAACCAGATCATGCGAAATGCCTCCGACCCCACTCTTGCGCTCATCGTGCTGCTGGCGAGCGAAGGCATCCGCTTTCTGGAGGTCGTCAACCTGCTGTCGCTGGATAAGGGCACTCTCACGGAAGTCGGTAACAGGCTGTCTCAGATCGCCGAGGAGGCCTGCCGTTGATCCCGATTGGTTATCCGGCTCTGTTCAACTTCGTATTTAGAGCCGCCGCTCTGGTCGCTTTACTGATCCTCGCTGCCTGTACCGAGCAGACAGAACAGACCGTCACCGATCAGTCGATCAGACCCGCCAGAATCTTTGCAGTCACCAGTGACAGCCTCGATGTGAGGCACGAGTTCGTCGGCCAGGTGGAAGCGCGGCAGACCATCGACATGACCTTCAGAGTGCCGGGCCCGCTGGTGGAGCTGCCCGTACTTGAAGGCCAGACCGTTGCCGCAGGGGCCCTGATCGCCGCCATCGATGATACGGACTACACCCTCGCTCACCGGGAAGCGCAGGTGCAGCTCGAGCTCGCCCGCCAGGATCTGGACCGGAAACGCCAGTTGCTGAGCGAACGGGGTATCTCCCGATCTCTCGTCGATGATGCGAAGGCGTTGTTCGATCTGCGCCAGGTGGCGTTGGCACAGGCCAGAGAGAACCTGGAGCGCACCCGGATCGTCGCTCCGTTCGAAGCCTATGTATCGCGCCGGTTTACTGACAACCACGTCAACGTCCGGGTTGGCGATCCCATCGTCCGGCTGATGGATCTGAATGAGCTGTACGTGGTGATCAACGTCCCGGAAAATCTGGTCGCAACCAGCACCCGGGAAAGCCTGATCAGCGCCAAAGCCCGATTTCCTTTTCTGCCTGACAGGCCTTTTGATCTGGCGCTTCGAGAAAATCGAGGCGAGTCAGGCGCTGTCGCGCAGACCTTCGAGGTCACGCTGGCCATGCCAAGACCCGCAGATCTCAACATCCTGCCCGGCATGACGGTCACGGTGGAGATCACCCTTGCGTCTCCAGACAGTGACACAGGCATTCAGATTCCAACCTCGGCACTGGTCTCCGACCCGGAGAAGAACTACTACGTCTGGACCTATGATCCGCAAACCCGGCTGGTAAATCGCCAGGGAGTCACCATCGGTCCTGCCACCGGCGCAGGCATCTCCGTACTCAGTGGTCTGAAGAGCGGTGATCTGATCGTCGCCAGCGGCGCGTCGGCCCTGCAACCAGGAATGAAGGTACGACCGATCGGCCAGCCAGACAGCGGGACCTGAGCAGACGGCATGCGGGACATCGCCACCTTCTCAATCGAGCGGCCGCTTTACACCTGGCTAATCATTGCCGCCTGTTTCTTCGGCGGTCTATACGGCATCGACACGGTCGGTCGCCTGGAAGATCCCGAATTTCCCATCAAGAGCGCCTTCATCATCACCCCCTATCCAGGCGCATCCGCCCTGGAGGTGGAGCAGGAAGTCACCGATGTGGTGGAGGCTGCGATCCAGGAGCTGCCGTCGCTCGACGTGCTCACCTCCAAGTCCGTGCCCGGCCGCTCCGAGGTGCAGGTGGAGCTGCTGGAGATCTACGGGGAGGCAGACATCCCGCAGATCTGGGACGAGTTGCGGCGCCGGGTCGCAGAGGCTGGGCAGCGTCTGCCGCCCGGGACCGGCACGCCACACGTGGAGGACGACTACGGTGACGTCTACGGCATCTTCTACGCAATCACTGCCCCGGATTACAGCGAGGCACAGATCAGCGACATCTCCAAGTTTCTGGCCACCCGATTGAAACAGGTTCCGGGTGTGGCGAAGATCACCACGTCCGGCGAGCCTGCCGAGGCCGTGCACGTGGAGATCGACCACGAGCGACTGGTTCGTCTCGGCCTGCCGCTCGATGCCGTGTTCGGCAGCATCAGCATGGAAAATCGCGTGACCGCCGCCGGCTCGGTCGCATTTGGGGATCGGCGTCTGCGCGTCGCCCCGGAGCTCGCCTTCGAGGACGTGAGCGCCATCGAAGAGATGCGCATCGGCCGGCCGGGCTCCACTGAGATTCTGAAGCTCGGTGACATCGCCAGCATCAGTCGCGGCGCAGTGGAGGTGCCGAACCAGATCATCCGCCACAACGGCGTGCGGGCATTCACCCTGGGCGTGTCGGTCACTTCAGGTGAAAACGTGGTGGATGTTGGCCGCGCAGTGGATGAGAAGCTGGCTGAGCTGATGAACCATGTGCCTGTCGGCGTCGACATCCACCCTGTCTACCGGCAGCACGCAGTGGTGGCGGAGGCCATCAACCGCTTTCTCGTCAATCTGCTGATTTCGGTGGCCACGGTAGTCGGCGCGCTGTGCCTGTTCATGGGCTGGCGGGCCGGCACCGTGGTGGGCAGCGTTCTGCTGCTGACCGTGCTCGGCACGCTGTGCCTGATGGCCCTGCTCGGTATCGAGCTGCAGCGGATCTCACTGGGCGCCCTGATGATCTCCATGGGCATGCTGGTGGACAATGCCATCGTCGTCGCGGATGGCATGGTGGTCGGCGTGGCGCAGAGGCGAACCCCGGCGGAAGCCGCAGCGCACGCAGTGGGCCGGACCCAGTTGCCGCTCCTCGGGGCGACCGTGATCGGCATTCTCGCCTTCGCGCCCATTGGCCTTTCGGATGACAACTCCGGCTACTTCCTGCGCTCGCTGTTCCAGGTGGTGGCTCTCTCCCTGCTGCTCAGCTGGGTGCTGGCGATCACCGTGGTGCCGCTGCTCGGCTCAAAGCTTCTGAAGCCACCTGCGGAGGACCAGGCTGGGCGTCCGCTCTACAGCGGCTGGGGCTACGCCCCTTATCGGGCACTGGTGGGCGCAGGGCTGCGCCACTCCGGCTTGGCTGCAGTTGTGATCCTGATCATCACCGGCAGCTGCCTGTGGGGATTCAACTACCTGAAGCAGGGCTTTTTTCCCGGGACTGACGCGCCTCTGCTGTTCGTCGACTACTTCCTGCCTCAGGGCACCGATATTCAAGCAACGAGCGCAGACATCGAACGGATCGAGTCTCTCATCGCCAGCACCGAGGGCATCACCGATGTGACCAGCTTCATCGGTCAGGGCCAGACAAGGTTCGCCGCCACCATGCGCCCGGAGCAGCCGAACCCCGCCATGGCCCAGCTCGTGGTCCGGGCCACCGATGCTAAGCTGCTCGATGCGCTGATTCTCAGCATCGGGGAGCTTCTGAGCGAAATCTCACCGCATGCAGAGTCTCTGGTCTATCGCGCCGAATTTACCCCGAGCGGCAACTCGAAAATCGAAGCCCGATTCTCCGGGCCCGATCCCGTGGTTCTGCGCCGGCTCAACCAGCAGGCACACGCCATCTACCTGGCCCACGATCTGGTGGACCGGAAGACGGACTGGCGCCAGCGGGAGCTGCAACTGGTACCCGGATTCGATGAGGAACGGGCAAGGCGGGCCGGAATATCCCGATCGGACGTTTACCAGTCGCTTGCCTTCGCCACCCATGGCACCCAGATCGGGCTGTTCCGCGATCACGACAAACTCCTGCCGATCATTGCGCGTGCGCCACTCGAAGAGCGCGCAGACGTGAGCACCCTGCCGGATCGGATGGTCTGGAGCCCCACCCAGAGCACCTACATCCCCATGGCGCAGATCATCACTTCCTTCGAGCTCGAGCCCGAGGACAACACCATTCTGCGTCGCCACCGGATCAGAACGATAACGGCCCAGGCGAACGCGCCAACCGGACTGAACATCAACAACGTATTCGAAGGACTCCGTGATGAGGTGGAGGCCATCCCGCTGCCATCCGGCTACACCTTCGAATGGGGCGGCGAGTTCGAGGCAAACGCTGAAGCGAGAGAGATGCTGACGAGCAAAATCCCGATCACCTTCGGCAGCATGTTCTTTATCACCATACTCATGTTCGGCAAGCTCAGGCAGCCGATCGTAATCTGGCTGACGGTACCGATGGTCGCCTGCGGTGTTGTGATCAGCCTGCTGGCCACCGACCTCTCATTCACCTTCCCTTCCTTCCTCGGGCTGCTCAGCCTTTCCGGTATGCTGGTAAAGAACTGCATTGTCCTGATGGACGAGATCGACAAACGGATGCTCGAAGAAGGCACGACGCTCAACGTCATTCGAGAAGCCAGCGTCAGTCGCCTGCGACCGGTCATGCTGGCCGCTGGGACCACCATCGCCGGGATGTCGCCACTGCTGGCTGATAACTTTTTCATGGAAATGGCCGTCTGCATCATGGGCGGCCTGGCCTTCGCCACCCTGCTCACCCTGATCGCCGTGCCAGTCTTCTACCGCATCGCCCTGGGTCGCTCGGTGGCGAGGGCAGAAGAGGAAACAACAGGTGCCACCCTCAACCCGTCCGCTTGACCTCGCTTGAGTGAGCCTCTTTACTCGATCGACTTACAGTTTCTGGGGACGATCATGAATGTGTCTATTGGTATCGGCTCGGCCTACTACAACGGTCAGGATTGGGATCAGCTCGTGGAGTACACGGTAGCTGCCGACCGGATGGGGGTCCATCAGGCCTGGTCTGCTGAGGCCTGGGGTATGGATACCATCGTGCCGCTGGCCTATCTCGCCGCGAAGACAGAGAACATCAAGCTCGGGACCGGCATCATGCAGATCAGCGCCCGGGTGCCGACCATGACCGCGATGACCGCCCAGAGCCTGGATACGGTCTCAAACGGTCGTTTCATACTGGGTCTGGGTGTGTCCGGTCCGCAGGTGGTGGAAGGGCTTCATGGCGCCGCATTCGCCAAGCCGCTGTCCCGCCTTCGGGAGTATGTGGAGGTCCTCAAGATCGCCCTCGCGGGTGAGAAGGTGCAATACGATGGCGAGCACTACCTGCTGCCGCGACCCGGCGGCGAAGGCAAGCCCATTCGCCTCTCGCAGCCACCTCGCCCCAACCTGCCCATCTATCTGGCCACTCTGGGCCCGAAGTCGCTGGAGATGACGGGAGAGCTGGCGGACGGCTGGCTCGGCACCAGTTTTCTCCCGGATCACGCGGACATCTTTCTCGACCATCTGAAAAAAGGTGCTGCGAAAGCAGGCCGAACGCTCGCCGACATCGACATCCAGACCGGTGGCTACTTCGAAGTGGGCGAAGACGTTGAGAAGCTGATCGAGGAGCGCAAACCCGCCATGGCCTTCACGCTCGGCGCCATGGGTTCGGCGAAAACCAATTTCTACAACCAGGCGTACCAACGGGCGGGTTACGAAGACGTGGCGAAGGAAGTGCAGAGCCTCTGGGTGTCGGGCAAGAGAGAAGAAGCCATCAAGGCCGTCCCCGACGAGCTGGTGCTGCAGGCCAACCTGATCGGGACGGAAGCCATGGTCAGGGAACAGCTCGGCCGCTACCGCGAAGTTGGTGTGAACACCCTGCGCCTCTCCACCGGCGGCAGCACCTGGCCGGAGCGTACGGCTGCCCTGGAGGCCGCCATGGATCTCATCCAGCGGGACGCTCGCGACGCCGCGTAATGATCTATTGATAGCCAAAATGCTAACTGTTAGCATTTTGGCTAACTAAACTGCTGAGTAGCACGAGACCTCATGGTCCTGAACACAGCACCCGCTGCCACGGATGCAGCGGAGAATCCCGCGGGTATTGATCGTGCGTTCGCCGCCCTCGCCCACCCGGTGCGCAGGGCAATGCTCGATCGGCTCCTGGAATCAGAGCGCAGTATCGGCGAGCTGTCTGCCCCCTTTGCCCTGAAAAAGCCAACGATCTCCAGGCACATCCGGATGCTTGAAGATGCCGGGCTGATCGAGCGCACCGTTTCCGGCCGAGTCCATCGTTTGAAAATCAACCCCGCCGGTGTGTGCGATCTTCACCGCTGGCTCGACCGCTATCAGCGTTTCTGGTCCGATCAGCTCAATGAGCTCGAGCGCTACTTGAATGACGAGAGGTCGGCCCGATGAGCGAGGCGATCGTCACTGTGGCTGAAGCCAGGCTGCACATCACCCGAGTGTTCCCTGCCACCGCGGAACGTCTGTTCGAGTGCTTCACAGACCCGGTGCATCTGCTCCGCTGGTGGGGCCCGCAAGGCACCACCTGCTCTGGTGCCGAAATCGACCTCCGGCAGGGCGGCCAATACCGCCTGGAGATACTCTCCGACTCGGGAACCCTCAGCGTGGTGACCGGCGAGTACCTGGAGATCGATCGACCGCAGCGGCTGGTGTTCAGCTGGCGATGGGATGACTCGCCGGAGGAGAAGACTCGCGTCACGTTGAACTTCACCGAGCAAGGGAATGGACACTGTGAGCTGGAGCTGCTGCACGAGCGCTTTGCCAACGATGGCCGGGCAAGACTGCATGGCGAGGGCTGGTCGAGCAGCCTGATCTGTCTGGCGGAGCTCTTAGCGGCAGACTGAAATCACGAGAAGAGGAGACTGCATATGGAAGCGTTGAACGTGGCGAGCAGGGAAGAGTGGCTGACAGCACGCCGAGCACTGCTCGAAGAAGAGAAGGCGCTCACCCGCGCCAGAGAGGCGGTGGCGGAAAAGCGCCGGGCCCTGCCCTGGGTGAAAGTTGAACAGGACTACGAGTTCGAAAGCCAGAACGGCTTGGTGACCCTTGCAGACCTGTTTGATGGGCGCAGCCAGCTCATCGTGCAGCACTATATGTATGGTCCCGACTGGCAGGAAGGCTGCAAGAGCTGCGCATTCTGGGCAGATCAGTTCAATCCGGCCGTCACCCACCTGGGCGCGCGGGATGTGGCCTTTGCGGTAGTCTCCCAGGCGCCGATCACGGTTTTTGCCCCGTTCAAGGAACGCATGGGCTGGACGTTCACCTGGGTCTCCTCTGCACCCTGCAGTTTCAGCAATGACTATCACGCCTGGTACACCCCGGAGCAGATCGCACAGGGAGAGGTAGCCTACAACTTCCAGCCCGGGATGCACTACGGTGAGCATGCGCCCGGGGTCAGTGTCTTCGCCAAGGACGATGCAGACACGATCTACCACACCTACTCCTGCTATGCCCGAGGTCTGGATGCACTGAACGGCTGCTACCAGCTGCTCGATCTGGTGCCCAAGGGGCGAGACGAGGCGGATCTGCCCATGCCCATGGCCTGGCTGCGTCATCACGACCGCTACAGCTGAGACGCCGCTGGCCAATCTGCTCACAGACAGGTAGAAGAACTGCCTATCAGGATGTGCGATAGTTCCCTGGGCGTATCGAAAGGGGGGGAGTGATGGCTGATCAGAAGTCGAGTAAAAGACCGCCGGACCCGGCGGAGAACTTCAGAAACCTGGTCAATGAGTGGGAACGGGGTTTCGACGCCATGGCCAATAGAATCATGGGCACGGAAGAGTTCAGCCGATCCATGAATCAGCTACAGGATCTGCAACTGACCATGCAGAAGCGCTTCAGCGAGGCCATGGCCGAACAGCTCTCCAACTTCAACATGCCGAGCCGAGACGACATCCTGCAGCTCGGCGAAGCCGTGCACGCGCTGGACAAGCGGATCGCCCGGATCGAGTCCCTGCTCGCCAAGCAGGCGGCTAAGAGCGGGAAAAAGAAGAAAAAAGGCGCGACCAAGGCAGAGGCTTCGGCACGAAGCGGCCCACCAAGAACCAAGAAACCACCCAGCGCACGGCAGGAGGCAACCGATGGCTGAAGAATCTGTTTCTCCGGAGATCCTTGAGCGAGCGCGCAAACTCGTCGACCGGACCATTCAGCGCAACGTCAAGGGACTCGAGTTTCTCACCGGCCCACCCGCCAAGGTCGGCCTGACTCCGAAGGAAGTGCTCTACGAACGGGGCACCCTGCGGCTCTATCACTACCACCCACTTTCCGACGAGATCTATCGAGTGCCCCTGTTGCTGGTGATGGCCACCACCAACAAGGCTTACGTATTCGACTTGGCACCCGGCCAGAGCATGGTGGAGTACCTGTTGAAGGAGGGTTTCGACGTCTACGTCATCGACTGGGAACCGCCAACGCCTGCCGAACGGAACCTGAATCTGGCGGACTACACCCAGGACTTCATCCCGACCTGTGTGGACATGGTGCTGGAAGACTCCGGAGAGCCGGACCTTTCCATCGTCGGCTACTGCATGGGTGGTGTTCTATCGCTCATCTACGCCGCCAGCCACGCGGACGGCCCACTGAAGAACCTGGCCTGTCTGACAACGCCCGTGGACTATTCCGAAATGGGCCTGACCGCCATCTGGTCGGATGAGAAGCACTTTGACGTGGATCGGCTTGTCGACACCCTAGGTATCGTGCCTAAAAGCACGGTTACCGCCATGTTCGAAATGCTGCGGCCCGCCCAGAAAACGGCTGGACAGATCCGTGTCTGGGAGCAGATGTGGAACGACGACTTCGTCGCCTCCTACCGGGCGTTTGATCGCTGGGGCAACGAAACGCTACCGCTGGCAGGCGAGTACATGCGCGATACCACCAAGGAGCTGATGTGGGGCAACAAGCTCTTCAAAGGCACGCTGAAGGTGGGCGGCAAGTCAGCAAAGCTCTCGGACATAACCATTCCGGTGTTCGCTGCCATGGCAGAGCACGATCACATCGTCTCCTACAAGGCGAGTAAGCCTCTGCTGGAGCTGGTGGGCTCGGAAGACAAAGAAGAGATCGTGCTGAAAGGCGGCCACGTCAGCCTCATCGCGGGCCCGAACGCGGCACGCAGAATGTGGCCGAAGCTGGCCGAATGGATGGGGGAAAGATCCGTATGAGCGACACGAAGCGGTATCCGCGCGCGGTGGAAATCAAGGACGGCACAGCCAGCCTGGAAATGATGACGCCCGCAGCGGAACAGGAAGTGCTGGCGTTCGCGAATTCGCTGCCTCCGCACGACCTGCTGTTCCTGCGCCGCGACATCACGGAACCGAAGGTGCTGTCCGCCTGGGCGCAACAGATCGAAACAGGCGAAATCACCAGCCTCCTGGCACGCAACGAAGCCGGGGAGATGCTCGGTTGCTCGGCCGTGGTTCAGGATGAGCACAGCTGGTCGCCGCACGTGGGCGAACTTCGGGTGCTGGTCGCACCTGCCGGCAAGGATAGAGGTCTTGGCCGCCACCTGATTCAGGAGAGCTTCCTGATCGCACTCGGACTCGGCCTCGAGAAGCTCACAGCCCAGATGACACCGGATCAGACCGGCGCCATCAACGTCTTCGAGGAGATGGGTTTTACGGCAGAGGCGCTCCTGAAAGAGCATGTGCGGGATCAGAACGGGGAGAAGCACGATATCGTGATTCTTTCGCACGATGTGGAGGGCTTTCAATCTCAGATGCAGGCTTATGGGATGACGGATCTGTACTGAGGTGTAGTCCGCATCCGATCTAACTGACAGTTTCAGATACCGGAAAGCGGACGTTCCTCCAGATCTGGCGGGAACGGCTCAGTTCTCCCCAAAGCGGCCGTACAGACCCTGCGCCTAAGCGCGTTGTTAGGCGTCGTCACTGGCTTTTTGCTTGATCGGAGAACGCTTGTTCCTCCTGCGGTATTTACTCTGGTAGTCGCGCCGTTGTTTTGTGACTTCATACAGAACGATCCCGGAGGTGGTGCCGAGATTGAGGCTCTCGATCATTCCGAACATCGGAATGCTGATGCACATCTCGCTACGCTGGACAGCTACGTCACTGATGCCTCGAGATTCACTTCCGAACCAGACAGCGAGCTTGGTGAAAACTGTATAGTCGACCTCGTCTAGAATGGCGTTGTTCCGACCCTTGATGTGCGGCGACGTTACGAGCGAAATAAACCGATTCCGCTCTAAGTGGTCCAAACAATCCTCGGTAGAGTCGAAGCGTTTTACGAAGCTCCACTTGATAGCAGAAACTGAGGACTTTGATAGTGACTTACGCTCACGCATATCCTGCCAATCGTCTGGAAGGGCTTTTCTAGGGTCAACTATATAAGCCTTCTCTACGCCAAGAGCGTTCACGTTTCGAATCACAGTTCCGATATTGCGAATGTCGTGCGGGTCCTCAATGACGGCTATCAAGTTCTTACATCGGTAGGACTTAATGGCTTCTGCTTTTTTCCGTACAGCCTTTCTTTGAGTCTTGTTCTCGCCTGAATTCACGCAGATCTCTCTGGGTCGCCAACTTTTTGTTGACCGCAAGTAGCAGTGTAGCGCCTGATTGGCACAACTTCCCCTGGCCGCTCAGAGCCAGTTTGAAAGCTTCGTTGGATGACTGCTATAGAGATAGCTGCCGTTCAATCAGGAAGACCGACCGGTTCTTGGCGGCGGCCAATAACGGACTAGAGAGCCGTTTACGGTATTCCGCACGGCAAAGCGGGCAGCTTCTCCGCTCGCCACTTGCCTGCGTTAGCCATTTTTCTGATAGTCCGCGATGAGTTCAGGCCATTGGTTATCTGCTGGCGTAGTCTCGAAGCTGTAGGCAGCACCCGTCTTTGCCCATGAGAGCCCTTCGTTAGTGAAAAATTCAATGAACGGAACAAATGCCTGAGCATCTTCCATCATCGTAGCTCGGACATTTACGAGCGCTTCTTCGCCTTCAGGGTGAGTAAACAACCAGCTCTTACATCGAGGACAGAAGTAATGGTTTGTGCCTTGCTGCAAGCCTCCGAGTACCGGCTCTCCTAACGTGACCCTAAACGTGTCTCGGGGATAGATCTCTGTTTGACGTGCCCCAGGTTTCACGTTCACCAAGATAAGGTGAGAAGATGAAACTGGAGGTACGACAATGGCACGAAGGAGTTTCAGCCGAGAGTTCAAGCTAGAAGCAGTTCGGCTGGTTAGCGAGAGAGGACTCAGTGTTGCTCAAGCAGCGCGAGATCTGGATCTTCACGAGAATGTTTTGCGCAAATGGGTCCGTCTTTATCGAGACGATCCTGCACAGGCGTTTCCAGGTGCAGGTCAAATGAAACCCGAGCAGGCTGAGATCGCCCAGCTGAAGAAAGAAATCCGCAAACTGAAAGCGGAGCGGGACATATTAAAAAAAGCCGCGGCCTACTTTGCAAAGGACTCAACGTGAAGTTCGAGTTCATTGCGAAGCATCGGGGGATCTGGCCGGTAACATGGATGTGCGGGGTGCTCGATGTCTCGCCCAGTGGTTTTTACAGCTGGCGTTCGAGACCGCTAAGCGATCGAGCTTTGTACGATGAGAATCTGATCCGCGATATCCGCCGCAGCTTCTCAGACAGCGGTAAGACCTACGGTGTGAGACGTATCTGGCTGGATCTTTTGGACTGGGGTCACGACGTGGGAAGAGAACGCGTAGGACGGCTGGTGCGGTCTCTGAAGCTTGTGGCTCAGCCAAAGCGTCGTAAACGCCCGGTGGACAATGGGCAACGCCAGGAGAGTTCCATTGCGCCGAATACACTGGATCGAGAATTTGCTGCGACAGCGCCGAATCAGAAGTGGGTGGCGGACTTCACCTACGTCTGGACCTCGGAAGGATGGTTGTACGTCGCTGCGGTCCTGGATCTGTTCTCACGCCGTATTGTTGGTTGGTCCATGAAATCACACATGACCGTCGACCTGGTGACGGATGCGCTGATCATGGCGATCTGGCGCAGACGGCCTGATACGAAGCTGCTGCATCACAGCGATCAAGGCAGCCAGTACACGGCGGATCAGTTCCAGAAGCTACTCTCTGACAACGGCATCGAGTGCAGCATGAGCCGAGTGGGTGAGTGTCATGACAATGCTGTCATGGAGAGCTTCTTCTCGAGAATGAAAGACGATCGAATCAGCCGGCGCCGATATCGAACACGTGATGAAGCCCGAGCTGATATCTTTGATTACATCGAGAGGTTCTACAATCCGAGGCGACGGCACTCGACTCTGGGTGGGCTTAGCCCAGTCGAGTATGAAAAACGAGCTAAACAAGCTTAGGCCGGTGAACGCAGAACCTGGGGCACGTCAGTTAGTGAATATGCGCTGGATGTCATGCGCTGACACCCGGTACAGTGACAGGCCGCCGTTAGAATTGGAGGTGCGTCGACTTCAAACTGCACCTCGCCGCATCTGCACTGACCAGCTCTTACTTGCGTCATCTTGATCATCCTTACGAGTGGTCTGAGTGCGGATTATTGTCGCACACAGCTAGTGACACCCTATTATCCACCTACCGCAATCCTTCACGTAGCCAGAGTGCCTGTACAGGCACGTTAACAGCCTTACTCAAAGGTAGCTGTGGGTCGACAGCGCCAGTCGACACTTCCAGCCCGCTCGGTCAGCTTACTCTAGCGACAACGGTCGTTCGAATTTGAGGATCGAAGAGCCTCGAAAATCGTACTTTCGGCCGACACACCTGAAAAAGCTCATGGATCTGCTCCTTTGGAACCCGACCGACCGTGTCGAAGAGGCGCGGAACTCCGGTACTGTCAGCTACCTACGGTCTCGGGCACGACGTTGTGCTGGGCGGACGGACCAGGACGCTGCAGGTCAGCGGCAATGCCCTTGCCAATGCGTTTGGCTGCAATCCGCGCGCCGTCGAAGTAGCCCGTGAACTGGGGTTTATAGCCGGTGAACCAAAGCCCCGGATGTGCCGGGTCGGGCTCTCCTGCCGGGCGGGCGGGGTTACCTCTGGCGTCGAGGATGCCGAGATGTCCCACCAGCGGCTCGAGGTTTGTACGATATCCCGTGGCGCAGATGACCACGTCGGGTTCGAAGCTTTCGCTGTCCTCGAAGGCGACCCGAGATCCCTGGAACTACCTGACGGCCCGGGCAACCCTGAAGCGGCCGCTCTTTGTCGCTGCGAACCCATCGTCGATGGCGAATGCGGTGCCTTCCTGCGCCAAACGGATACCACCGCCAAACGAATGGATGGTCATCCCGTGCCGAGTTAGATTGCCAAAGAACAGCCACTGGGTCAGCGCGAAGGCGCGGTCTACCAGCCGTAGCGGCATGACCTGGAACAATGGCGCCGCGCGGTGCAGCGGAAAGCCGAACACGCGAATGGGCACGATCGCGGGGCCGTATCGGACAGAAATCACGACGTCGGCAGGTCGATGGCGCGCAAGGTGGTTCAGCACATCGCTGCCGGAGTTGCCCGCCCCTACAGTCTGGGACGTGCGGTACACTGTCGCGCCCAGCGGCAAGAACCACATGCGCCGCACTGAACGTCCCACACGTGGTGCTAACCATCCATCCGGTGGCATCACGGTCAATTGCCTCGACGGTGACGCCGAAACGGATCGGAACCCCGATGTGGCGCGCATAGCGCGTAAGGTAGTCGATCACAGTGTCACGCCGTATGTAGGTGCCATCGCCCCGCGGAGGAGGCACCCCTGGCAGCCGAGCCAAATGGCGATGGATGTTGAGCCGTAGCGCAGGATGGCGTCTGCGCCAGGGCTCGGCGACGCTCCATTCCCCGCCAGGATAGTGACCGGGATGCCCCGACGTAGCAGTGCCTCGGCGGTGGCGAGGCCGGACAGGCCCGTGCCGATGATCAGGACATTTCTTGGCATGGTGGTTTCCATGGAGGATACGTCTCGGATTGAGTGTTCAACGCTGGCGTTGGGGGACGGCTCGATTGCTGCACCGGCCGGCCATCATTCGGTGCCGGGGGCTGACTGGTGCGACCGAACGAACGGATTCGGGATCAGCATGGGCACATCGCGCTGATAGGCCGCATAAGCGGCGCCGAACTCACGCAGCAGCGCACGCTCCTCGAAGCGCAGGCCGATGGCGATATACACAGTCATCGCCGCAACGAAAATCAGGTGGCCCAATGTCATCGTCGGGGTTGCGACCATCATGACCAAAAGGCCCAACTGCAACGGGTGGCGCACGACGCGGTAGAGCATCGGCGTTCGGAACGTCGCTGGCTGCGCGGGGGTGCCGCGCAAGTTGTGCCAGGCCTGCGACAGGCCCACGAACTCGAAATGTCCCAGCAGAAAGGTGGCGATCAGAATGATCATCGCTCCGAGCGCCGAGGCGGTGAAGAACACCCAAACCGCGGGGCCTTCCACCTGCCAGATGACTGTCGGGATCGGTTGCCACTTCCAGATGATCAGGCCCAGCAGCAGTGACGATTGCAGCACATAGGTCGCTCGTTCGGCGGCGGGCGGAACAATGCGAGTCCAAACCCTCTTGAAGGAGGGCCTCGCCATGACGCTGTGGACAACCCCGAAGAGCAAGATGAGCGCCAGGTTAACGAGGGCCGCAATCACCGCAGGACGTGTCGCCGGGCCGCGCAGGTCGCCGAGATTCAGCAGGAAGGCAGCCAGCCAGACAAAGACGACGCCGAACAGGGCGTAGCTGCCGAGCGCATAGACGAAGATGAGATGTTTCATGGCGCAACTGTTCTTTGGTTTGCTCAAGGTTTTTGCGAAGCCGGCATGGGTGCACCAGGACCGCCATGGCCATGGGCTGATACCAAGCGGGTTTTCAGGCGGCGCCCCCGTTGTCATTGAATCGATGCGGCAAGATACGATCGGCGATCGCCGCAACGTGACGAAGGTCGGAGCCACAACAGCCGCCGAAGACGTTCATCCACGGCATTTTGTCGGCGAGCGCGCGATAAAGCTGTGCCAGCTCCATCGGATCGCCGTCGTCAAGCGTCTCCGCAGCATCGAGCTCCTCGTGACTGCAACGGGACGCGTTGCAGCGTAGGCCTCGAATGCGTCGCATCCAGTTGCCGTTGTCGAATACATGCCGAAAATGATCGGGGTGGGCGCAGTTGATCATGAAATAGGCCACGCTCTCGCCGGTCGCCGCATCGACTTCCTCGATAGCCTCGCCTATGGGCTGGCCGGTGGGCAGTCTGCCGTCAGTCTCGACGGTAAAGGAAACGACTATCGGCAATCCTTCGTTACCTGCCGCACGCACGATTCCGATTGCCTCGGCGCTTTGCGTAAACGTCAGCGCGCTGACCATGTCAACCTCAGTCCGGGCTAGCCAACCCACCTGCTCAGCGTGGTGGCGCTCGGCTTCCTCAGCGGAAATCAACGACTCGGGACTATAGGCGTCGCCGCATGGGCCGATGACGCTGTTAAGAACGATCGGCTGGTGATTGGCGGCAAACTCGGTGCGCAGGTCAGCGATAAAGTCAATGGCCTGGCGATTGATCTTGGCAAGCTCGGTTGCAGTGCTGCCAAGCGACTCCGACCAGTGGGAGTGCGCTTTCCAGGTCGGGCCGTCGATGATGAACCCGGCGTCATGTCGTTCAGCCAGTGACAGGAAGCCGCGAAAGTATCGGGCAAGCGCCTGCCGTCCGGCAGAGTTTTCCAGCAGTGTATGGGCCGCAAACTCACGTATCTCGATACCGTGGTTGAAGATCAGATCGGTTTCGAGGCCAGCGTCGGTTAGGAACAGTCCGCCGTCGAGCTGGGGAAGGTGTGTTCGAAAACTTGGCATGGCATGTCTCCACTTGTCCTTGCGTAAGATCCAATGGCCTAGATGGCCGATTTCGTGGTCAGAACTATGGACGTTGATGTTAGGCAGTGTTAGAAGGAAAAGCGAAGAAAACGGTGATTATCGGACACTCAAGACCCGTTGGAGGACAGAATGACCATCAATACGACCGTTATCGGATCACGCCTTGCTGGCTCATCGGTGCTGTTTTCCATCCTTGACGTCCTGGCATCAGTGGGCCGCGATTGGGAAATGCTGCACGGGCTTCCAATGCAAACTCCGGTGTTCGATGTCAGCCTCAGGACCACCGACGGTGCACCCTACTGGGATGTCAATGGCCGAAAGATCACGCCCGATGCCACGCTCTTCGAGACGCCCGATCCCGACCTCATCATCGTGCCTGATCTGCATTTCGATCCGAATGCCCGGTTTCCCGACGACCTGAAGCATGTCGAAGACTGGCTTCGGAAGTCCCATGCAGAGGGCGCAATCGTCACGTCTGTATGTTCCGGAGCCGTGCTACTCGGCGCGGCCGGCTTGCTCGACGGCAAGGAAGCGACGACGCATTGGGGGTTCGCAGACATGCTTGATCGGGACTTCCCCGAGGTGAACGTTTGCCGGGACCGCATCCTCGTTCCGGCTGGGGAAGGACACCGGGTTGTTACCGCAGGCGGGGCCTCGGCTTGGGCCGACCTCATGCTTTACCTGATCGGACGGTTCACCGGTGCGGATGAAGCCCGCCGGATTGCCAAGATCTACCTGATCCACCCGCACCTGGACGGACAGCTTACCTATGCATCGTTGACCTCTGCGCGCCAGCACGAAGACCAGTTGATCTCCGAGGCGCAGGTCTGGGCCGCACAGCACTACGACGCGCCCAGCCCCGTCGCGGCCATGGCGCATCGGAGTGACATGACCGAGCGCGGTTTCCATCGCCGGTTCAAGAAGGCGACAGGCCAGGCGCCAGGTGATTACATCCAAACCCTCCGGATCGAGGAAGCCAAGCATCTTCTTGAAACCACCACTACGTCGATCGACGAGGTTTCCGCAGCGGTCGGATACTCCGAGCCGTCGAGCTTCCGCTCGGCGTTTCGAAAACGCGTCGGCATTTCTGCTTCAGCCTACCGAAAAAAGTGGCAGGTTTTGTCGACAGCGCCTGTCTGAGTTTCTTTAGGCAACGGAAGGCTGGCAGTCGAGTTTGACCATCAGGATGGATAGAGGAGTTCTCCGCTGGGTTAATCCTACTCAATGCCTAAGGCGGCTTCGGGTCGATTTCGACGATTTTCGTAGAGATTTTCGTAGAATTGCCTCGTCACACTCAAGTGCTCCTCGAAAACGGGCTGCTCATGGGATTTCCAACTGAGAAACACGATCAGAAGGTGTATATGAACGACCGCACCTGGCCGTCCAGAGCCTCATGCCAAGCTGATTCGATGGGCAGCTTTCGAGCGAACTTGATGCGTTTTCGAGGAAAAGTTGATAGCGGACGTTTCTAACGGTGGCGTGCTACCGCCGTTCACGACCCGGAGCTGCCTTTCAAGTTCTTGAGGTTTAGAATCTCTGCAATCAAACAAGGGGGTATCAAACATGATAAAGACGCAAGGTCTTACCCACATCCACCTCGTTGTTGCTGACCTGGATCGCTCGTTGGCTTTCTATAAGAACGTGTTTGGCCTCGAAGAAAGGTTCCGCGATGGGCCGAAGATGGTGTTCCTAAATACCCCCGGAACATCTGACCTAATCACGCTAAATGAGGACGACGCTGAGCGTGATCAAGCAGGAATTTGTGCAGGAATAGCCCATTTCGGATTTCGACGAGTTGATACTGATCTCGATGAAGCGATTAAACTTGTGGAGGCCAGTGGGGGCAAATTGGTCGAGAAAGGCGAACATCAACCGGGCCACCATTTCGCGTACGTCCAAGACCCTGACGGATATGTGATCGAACTTTGACTGTCCGTTCTTGGCCGCTCAGAGACTACTCAGGCGCGCAATATCGACTGGCCGCTATCGGGAAAGCTGCCGTTCAAGCCAGGAAGTACAGCCGGCTCTAGGCGACCCCATACCCGTCATTCATGGTCTTCGTTAGACTCGCTTGGCGAATCGCTGTGGAGAGGGCATGAAGAAGATCGCTGAAAGCCTTTGGATATTTGAAGGGCCAGATGTGCGCTTTCTTGGTCTGGACATTCCAACGCGAATGACCATAGCGAGGCGTGAATCCTCCCTTTGGGTTCACTCGCCAGTTCCGATCACACCAGAGATTTCTCAGTTCCTTGCCAATTATGGAGATGTGGGCCACGTAGTCGCCCCAAACAACCTACATCATCTTTACTTGGACGGCTGGCAGCGTGAGTACCCAAATGCCTGTTACGTCGCTGCTCCTGGCTTGAGGGAAAAGCGCCCGGATTTACGATTCGATGACGATCTCTTACGTGACCGCGTTTATTCGTGGACACAGGATATTGCCCATGAACATTTCCTGGGCAATCGGGTATTCGAAGAAGTTGTTTTCTTTCATAGGGAGTCTAAGACGCTAATTCTCACTGATTTGATACTCAACCTGAAAACAGATGGATTCAACTGGGTTCAGAAAAAGTTTGCCAAGTTTGATGGGATTGCGTTTCCAGACGGCGGCTCGCCGAGATTGTTTAGATGGAACATGCGAGACCGAAAGCTTGCACGAAGCTGCTATCAACAGATGTTGGATTGGGCGCCAGACCACGTAATCATCAGCCACGGAGAGAGCTTTTTCGAAAATGGCCTTGAAGAAGTTAAGCGTCGTTTTAGTTGGGTTGTTTCATGACGGCGCAGGAATCGACTGTCTCCTCATGGCCGCTCAGAGCCCGATGAGTAGCCGTTACGTACGACTGTTGTAGAGAAAACCGTCGCTCAGACTATGAAAATGAAGGAGCAAGATCGACCCGTTGCGGTCGTTCGCGAACACTTGGTTCCGGTGTGTAGACTCTCACGTATCAGTTAGGAGAACCGATGGGCAAAACCGAAATCAGACGAGCTTCCTGTGGCGTGCTCGTCCGCGACGGACGAGTTCTGCTCGGGCTGCGGGGCCCCGGAGCCCGCAGCCATCACGGCCAATGGGATGTTATCGGCGGTCACCGCGAATCGGGCGAGACGGACGAACAGACGATGCTTCGGGAGCTGCACGAGGAACTGGGTATTGTTCCGACAACGTACAAGAACGCTGGCGTCCTCGCAGAAGAGTTCGCTGATGCGCAATACCAACTCCGCTTCTTCTCGGTGCAGGAGTGGGATGGCACCCCGACCAACTGCTCTAACGAGCACGTAGAGATTGCATGGTTTTTGCCCTCAGAAATCTCGAAACTCGACCTCACTTCGCTTTCGATGGTCCCGATCCTTTCTGAGATTGCTTCAGGTTGAAACCTGTGCGTTGGTTAGACGACGACCCACGATCATTGCGCTAGCGTGGCCGACTAGAGACCGATGAGTCGCTTCTCCGAAAGACTGTTGTCGAGAAACCCGACACTCGCCAATGTGGCGGGACAGGTAAAGGTCGACCCTCCGGACATCGATTCCGCAGATAAGCGAGGAGAATTCGTGTTTAATCAAAATGGCGTTTCGAATGTCTAGCCGCTAGGGATGAGATCAATGCCGAAGTGGAGTCTCAATAACCGACGCACCTGGATTCGGATAGGTTCTATCGTCGTTCTCTGCTTGCTCGCCCCGTTGGCAATCGAGCTTGTATTCCTGGCCGATGTGATCGGAGTGGAGACCGCGATAGTGTTTCTCTTTGTGTATATGAAGTCAGTTCTGATCGCACTGAGAGAACGACTACTCCTTTCGAAACTGGCGTTTCTGAATGCATTGAATGCCTCGGTTGATCACCATCTGTTCAGTAGGAAAGCCTATGTTGTCAACGCGGTGTCGAGTGGGCTCGCGCTATGGATCACCGGTTCATTGGTGCTCGCTTATGCGATTTGGCTGCCGTCCCTGATGATGCTTTATCAGTACGGGTAGAGTTCGCAACTGAAGAAAGAGCCTTTCCTGGCTGAAAGCCGCCTCTCACTGTGAGCGCCCGGGCTACTGCTTCCGGGCCGAGTACGGCCGGATTGAATGCTCGAGGCTGATCGCTATGATCAGCTTTGATTGGGCTTCTGGAGGAGTTAGTGAGCAAACCTCTGTCGTTAAGAGACAAAATCTCGGTGTTCTTCGCCGTGCCGTTTTTCTACGTTCTGATCTCATCCCACGCAACCGTATTCGTGCTGGATATGGGCCTAGCTCCGATCTCATTGTTCATCATACTCATCTCGATCCTTGCTACATGGTTATGGACAAGAGCAACCGTTCACATCATACGAACAGCCTACTGCCTCTAATCCTCTCAGTTTCTGCAGTTTGCCGCGTTCTGGGATTGTCGGCTCTCTCAGAGTCGCCAGATTGGGCAGATGCGGCAAACAGGCAAGGATCGACCCAGAACGGCCATCGAGAAAACTGCGTTCTCTAGGTAACGTATACGCCCACGCAGTTTAGTTTCGGAGGGAGTTGATGGAACTAGAAACAGAACGTCTGAGACTCCGAAATTGGTTAGAGAGTGATCGCGACGCGTTCGCGACGATGAATGCTCACCCGGAAGTGATGCACGACTACGGCGGCCCCATCAGTAGGATCGATAGCGACGCAAAATTTGATCGCTATGCAGAGGCATTTGACCAGCATGGTTTCGGCCGATGGCTAGTCGAAACAGCATCTGGGGAATACTTAGGCTATTGCGGTGTTATGTCTGGATATCCCGGGCATCCGCTCGGTAAGCACCACGAAATCGGGTGGCGACTAGTACGTCAAGCGTGGGGACATGGCTATGCCACCGAAGCTGCTCGTGCAGCCCTAAAAGATGCGTTTCAGCGAATAATGCTAACGGAAGTGCTTTCCTACAGAGCAGCTGAGAATAGTCGATCGCAGTCGGTGATGAATAAGTTGGGTCTTGAACGCGACATGTCGCGTGACTTCGTTGCGAACAACGATCTGATCGGCAAGTGGCGAGGTTTGGTTTGGGTGGCAAGACCGTTCTAGCCGATCTAATCGGCTGCTCTTGGCCGCTCGGAGTCAAATGAACGAGGAATCTGAATGTCGGCTTTGTCGAATACCTCTGGCAGATTCAAGAATAGCTCGTTAGCTACCGTTCGAAATCCGGCAGTGACAGGCTCTGGACAACGTATTCTGTTGAAAAACTATTTACCGGCTCGCCGAGGCACGATTATCGGAGATCTTCGCGCATGAGAGTTACATCAAACTCAACTGCACCAACGAAATACGAAACGACCAAGCTCTCGTGCACGTTGCGATTTTGGCCCCAGAGTTTTTCAACAGAATAGACCCACAACTGACGTTTGTTGGTGCATCAGAACACCGACGTGAGCGCGCCCAGAACCTGTTTCACTTCGCTACGACTCCCGCCGCTGAGTTTCACTAAGGCAGCGTAGTTTACACACGCGTTTATGAGCACCCCTTGTCGTCTAGCTGTTTCTTTGTCCACGCCAAGTAAACTGGAGATGATGTCGGATTGGAGCTTCGCCTCGCGTCTGCGCGTTGCCTTTATTGCCAATTCGAGCTCTGGGTCATGAAGATTGTCTGCGACGTAAGCCAACATCGTCAGTGATCCAACTGGCTGGTCCATCACCAACTTTTCAAGGGACTTTAGGAAAGTCTCTGTGTTTTGGGGCATGTGGGGGTCCGTTCGCGCGATGGAATCTCCAATTGGTTTGAAGGCCGCCTCCAGCACCGCTTGAACAAGCCCGGACTTGTCTTTGAAATGCCAGTAGACCGACGTGGGCGAGACCTTGGCTCGTTCGCAGATCGTACTGATTCGAAGTGCTCGAAACCCCCCCTCCGTGAACAAGGATACCGCTGCTTCTAGAATCTGTTGTTTTGTTGCCTCGCCGCGTTTCGACATAGAATCAACCGTATTGTAATGCGCGTTACATTGTAAGAGTATTCTGTAATGCGCACTACAGTCATGGTTGTTTTGATATTTCTCGTAAGGATCGCCTGGGGCGAATCCGTGACGATTAGGTTCGTTGATACGGTCTCAAAATCGCTCACACCCGTTCGGGTCGAGTTGATTGATAGCAGCGGAACATCGGTTGCTGCGGAGAACGCGATTCCGATTAGTCGAGAGTGCGCCTTTGCGCCGCTGCCGGTTTGGCTATCGCAACCGCCGCCTAAACAGATAGACAATCCGTTCACGGGTACCAAACAGCACTACGTTAATGGCGTCGGCCGCTACGATCTAGAAGCTGGTACGTACCGCCTGAGAGCATTCAAGGGTCCTGAGTTTGAAGTCGTGGAGCGGGAGTTTTCTGTTTCGAACCAGTCGCTTGATGTGACGGTAGAGATTAATCGCTGGAGTGATGCCAGACGCAATGGCTGGGTTTCTGCGGATACGCACCTGCATCTGAGTCGACAGACCTCGGAAAGCAACGAAGAGTTAGCGTTGTGGATGGCGGCCGAAGGTCTCCAGATAGCGAACCTTCTGCAGATGGGTTCCCTTACCCATTTTGCAGCAGCGCCACAGTACGCATTTGGGGATGCGGGTACATATTTTAACAACGGCACGTTGCTGGTTTCTGGCCAGGAACATCCACGAACACACTTCTTTGGACACGGGATTAGTCTAGGTGCATCAGCTCAGGTGGATGAGCGCGGGAAGTACATTCAGTACAACGCCACTTTCAAGCAAGTCAGAGAGGCTGGAGGCATTAGCGGGTTTGCGCACTGGGGCGCTGGTCCGTCTCGTGATGGGTTGGCGCTGAATGTACCGTTGGGTAACGTAGAGCTTCTTGAAGTCCTGAGCTTTGAGTTTCTTTATCTGGATGCGTGGTATGGGCTTCTAAACCTTGGTTATACCCTCACCGCAGTTGCGGGTACGGATTTTCCCTGTCTCCCAGGCATTCCCGGAAGAGAACGAACCTTTCTACGTATCGATGCTCCCCTCGAACGCGTAGCAATAGTCGACGCGCTCAGAGCAGGACGAACGTTTGTCAGCAACGGTCCTATGCTGGACCTGGCAATCGAAGGAAACGGAATTGGGAGTAGGCTCAATTTGGCTACTACAGATCGAGTCGGCGTTGAAGGTCATGTTCGGTATGACCCCCAACAAGACGCGATACAGATGACCGTACCCCCGTAATTCGAGCCATGCGAGATGTGGGATTTCCTAGTATTTTGGATTGCAGGAGATCCCGATATGAAGCGAAAGCGCTATTCCGAAGAGAAGATTATTTCGATCTTGAAAGAGCACGAGGCAGGGGCATCTGTCCCGGATCTGGCCCGTCGATACGGCATCGCAGAGAACACGATCTATCGCTGGAAGTCGAAGTATGGCGGTATGGAAGTCTCGGAAGCCAAGCGTCTCAGAGAACTGGAGAGTGAGAACGCGAAGCTGAAGCGGCTGCTGGCAGAGGCAGAGCTCGACAAGGCCGCGATGAAGGAAGTGATCGAGGGAAAGTGGTGACGGCCAGCCAGCGGCGACAGGCGGTCGATCACCTGAAGAGTCGCCAGGTGAGTGAACGTCGAGCTTGCCGGATAGTTGGCTTCAGTCGGTCAGCCATGTGGCGGAAGCTGGAAGGCCGGAACGATCACGAACTCAGATCGCGGTTGAAGGCATTGGCTGAGCAGTATCCCCGATACGGGTATCCGACGTTACACGACATGCTCAAAGCACAGGGGCATGTCATCAACCCCAAGCGCACCTACAGGATCTATCGCGAGGAAGGCCTCCAGGTGCGCACGAAGCAACGTAAGAAGCTGACACGGCCTCGGATCCCGATGGCAATTCCAGATGCAGTGAACCAGCGTTGGTCAATGGACTTTGTTTCAGATCAGCTCGCACCTGGACGACGATTTCGAGTATTGAACATTGTCGATGACTTCAGCCGCGAGAGCGTTGCCCAGATCGTCGATTTCTCGATTTCTGGTGCGCGTGTTGCTCGTGAGCTGGACCGGCTCGGTCGCCCGCTTCCTGAGGCGATCGTCTGTGACAATGGGCCGGAGTTCACCAGCAAGGCAATGTTCTTCTGGTCGAAGCGAACGGGCGTGAAGTTGCAGTTCATCCAACCAGGCAAACCCACTCAGAACGCTTTCGTTGAGAGCTTCAATGGGAAGTTCAGAGAGTACTGCTTGGATCTGAACTGGTTCGCGAGCCTGGAAGATGCTCGATCTACGATCGAGCATTGGAGACAGCACTACAACCATGTGCGACCACATCGGTCACTCGGTAAGAAGCCACCCGCAGTGTTTGCTAGAGAAGCGTCTTGATATGCTCACGTTCCCACATCCGACGTGGCTCTAATCAAGGGGTACGGTCACAGACACTTGAACTCATTCACAACGGGGAAACCGTCAGATCTTGGCCAGTTGGTCAGTCTGGAAGATTCCAGTTCTCGGAAGAAATCACCTTTGCTAGCCCAGGTTGGGTTGCTCTAAGAACAATGGGGCGCAAGGTTGGTGAGACAAAACCGCCAGCGCGAGCGTTTCCCGCGTGGATGGAGACTGCTTTCTCAAAATGGATGAGCGGTGGCAGTAGTACAGAAGTAGATGCGTTTCTGGAAAGGCGCGAGTGGCGAGCCAGCTACGCGCATACCTCGCCAATCTACCTCATCTTACAAAGCGGTAGTGACACAAGACCCAAAGGAAGTGCAGACCATCTGCTGGAGCGCCTCGTTCGAATCGAAGCGATGCTTCAAAACCAGGATTTTGACGAAGTCCTTATCTGGGATTGGATGCCATACAGCGATGGGGTTAGTGCAAAACACCTTAAGGAAAACGCACCCGAGTTGCTGACTCAGATTCGGGAGGCGAAAGAACGGCTAAGACAAAAAGTGAGAGCAGATTGAGATCCACGATCACTAACCTGACGCTCTTCTTTTCAGTGTACTTACCGCTGACCGTAATCTTTGGACTAACGGCAGGGTCTTTCCATGCACCTGGACACGACAGAAGTCTTTCCTACGAATTATTCCTATGGTTCGTGGTCGCGGTACAACTTGTTGTTCCAACCTTGCTCGCGTTTTTAGTGGTATTGATGCTACTTAAAGTTTCAGCGTTCTACGTGGGTGCAACAACAGCTCCCGTACAGAGAATCATCGTTCTCGTGGTCGTAGCATTGGCGCTACCCACGATCCAGGCCGTCACTTGGGGGGCGTATCAGTTGAGTCTCGATTGGTTCCTGGTGGCGGTTATTCCCGCTGTAATACTAGGGTACCTAGTCTCGTTGCCCAGAAAAACGAACGTCCCTTAGTGGCCTATTCTGTTGAAGAACTCTGGGGCCAAAATCGCAACGCGCACGAGAGCTTGGTCGTTTCGTATTTCGTTGGTGCAGTTGAGTTTGATGTAACTCTCATGCGCGAAGATCTCCGATAATCGTGCCTCGTCGCGCCGGTAAATAGTTTTTCAACAGAATAGGCCGATCTGAGGCATCCAAGCGGCAAAGACGGGGTTGAATCCGACGTCTGCTTTGATGCCTAGCTCTGACCCAATCGAACACCGTCGTCAGCTCGCCACAGCACTGCCCTGGCGCTACCCCGCATTCAAGTCCCGAATCGTCCTTCGCCCGAGCTGCGACA
This sequence comes from Candidatus Azotimanducaceae bacterium, assembly GCA_965215995.1. Taxonomy (GTDB): domain Bacteria; phylum Pseudomonadota; class Gammaproteobacteria; order Pseudomonadales; family Azotimanducaceae; genus SZUA-309. The sequence goes on from OZ244128.1 coordinate 796,188, forward strand.
TATGCACCTCGTCAGGTCCATCTGCAATCCGGCAATAGCGGCTGGTCAGATAAATCCTGGCGATGGGTGTGTCCGAGGTAACACCCATTCCACCGTGGGCCTGTAGCGCCCGGTCAGCCACTTCCTGGCACATCTTCGGTGCCGCTACCTTCACCATGGAGATGTAGTCACGTGCGCCTTTCGGCCCGAACTTGTCCATCTTGTCGGCCGCCGCCAGCACCAGCAATCGACACTGTTCGATCTCATAGCGGGAACGAGCCACATCATGCTGAATACTCGTCTTCGCTGACAGCTTCTCGCCGAAGGCCTCACGCTCTTCTACCCGTTTGCACATGAGCTCGAGACACCGTTGAGCCATGCCGACGAACATCATGGCGTACTGAAAACGGCCGGGACCGAGCCGGCCCTGAGCGATCTCGAAGCCGCGCCCTTCGCCCAGAATCAGGTTTTCCACCGGCACCCGAACATTGTCGTAGAGCACCTGGGCATGACCACCGGGAGAATGAACGCTGCCGAACGCCCGCACCGGCCGTTCGAGGGTAACTCCGGGCGTGTCCACCGGCACCAGGATCATGGAGAACTGCTGGTGCCGGGGCGCTTCCGGATTGGTCTTACCCATCACGACCAGAATCCTGCAGAGCGGGTTGAAGGCATTGGAGGTGAACCACTTTCTGCCGTTGATCACATACTCATCGCCATCCCGGACGATGGTGGTTTCCAGATTCGAGGCATCGGACGAGGCCACGGCCGGTTCCGTCATGGAAAAGGCAGAGCGTATCTCACCTGCCAGCAACGGCTTCAGCCAGCGCTCCTGCTGCTCGGCGTTGCCGAATCGGGCCAGCACTTCCATGTTGCCCCGGTCCGGAGCGCTGCAGTTGAACACTTCCTGGGCCCAGGGCACCCGGCAGATCCGCTCCATCAGCGGTGCGAACTCGAGATTGCTCAGTCCCGGGCTCCAGTCCTCGTAGTCCTTCGGTAAGAACCAGTTCCAGATGCCCGCTTCCCGGGCCTTGGCCTTAAGATCCTCGAACCAGGGCGGGTAGCTCCACGCATTGGCCGAATCCTCGACCCAATCACCGTGCTCGAGCTCACGTGGAAAGATGTGCTCGTCCATGAAGGCATCCACCCGGGCACGCAGCTCCAGGACCTTCTCGGTCGGTTCGAAATCCATGAGACCCCCTTTTGCCTGATTCCCCCAGGACCTTTTTACGCGTCTGAACGATCCCGTTCAATCACTCATCAGGCAGGAGGTCTGGTCGGCTGCCAGGCTCAGCGTTCGCCAATCAGCGTTTCCAGGCAATCGCTGTAATGTCGGGTCAGCGCGGCGAGCACGTCCTCAACCCGCTCCTCGTCATCCACGAGCGTGCTGCTGACCGCCAGGCCCTGCATGGCGGAGATCAGCGCACCGATCTCGACCATCAGCTTGCCCGCATCGCCGAGACCGATCAGCTCAGCCGTCTCACGAACTTCTCTGCCCATGCGATCATTCACCGCCTTCACGGACTGACGCAGCCGCGTCCGCAAACCGGTCTCCCAACGCGATGCCAGTTGCAACTCCGCATAGGCACGGGCAGGCGGCTCGTTCTGAACTTCCCACAAGGCGGCAGGGTATTGCCGCAGGGCTTCGATCGGATCGGTGACCGATTCCAGTCTGCTGTGCACGGCAGCGAACATCCGTTCTACCGCTTCTTCCGCTGCCGCCACCATCAGCGCCTCACGGGTTCTGAATTGATGGAGGAGCGACCCGCGACTGAGACCGCGGTGGTCGAGAACTGCCTGCGTGGTCGTCGCGGCGTAACCGGTGGAAGCCAGCAGGGTGATCGTGCTGTCGAGCAGGGCGGCGCGAGTCGCACCGCCTTTTTTCGTTCGCCTTTCTTCCGCTCGCCCTTCCGTCCCAGACGCGCCAATTATCGGAGATTCTCTCACGCTCGCGATCTTGCTCACCGGCTAGCCAGTCAGCCGGCGCTCAGATCCAGCCCGCGCATGAGGCCTTCCTCACGCCAATCGTCCAGCACCTTGAAGAAGGCGACCGGGCCGGCACCATAGTTGGCATCCTGCAACGAGCGCTCTGAGGGCTTGCCTTCGTTGTTGTAGTAACCCGGAGTGCAGTCCGAGAGAAACTTCTCGTTTGCCCGAGCCAGCGAGATGATGGTATCCACCCACTCCTGTTCCGCTTCGGCGCTGGCTTCCACCACGTTGTGATTGCCTGACTGGCAGTTGGTGATGATGTAGCCGATGTGCTCGCTCTGCTCGCTGAGCGCATGGGGATAGTTGGCCGTGAACCCGGTCTGGGTGTGACCCATCATGAACAGGTTCGGGAACCCGTGCACATGCAGACCGTGGAAGGTTCGGGCACCGTCTTTCCAGTGCTCACTGAGGCTCTCTCCGGTCCTGCCGTGAATCTCGTAGCCGCAACGACGCTGATAATCCGTGCCGACCTCGAAGCCGGTGCCGAAGACGATGCAGTCCAGCTCGTATTCAACGCCGTTCGCGACCACGCCCTTCTCGGTTATCCGCTCCACACCTTTGCCATCCGTATCCACCAGGGTCACGTTGTCGCGGTTGAACGCGGGCAGGTAGTCGTCGTGGAAGCAGGGGCGCTTACAGAACTGCCGGTAGTAGGGTTTCAGATGCTCTGCTGTGTTCGGATCGTTGACAATGGCATCCACGCGGGCCCGAATCGATTCCATCTTCTGAAAGTCGGCCAGCTCCATCTTCTCCATCAGCTGCTCCATGGAGAGTCCCGAGTCCTTCTCGGTCTGCATCAACAGCAACAGGTTTCTGATGATCTCCGTCCAGCCGTCGTTGACCAGGTCCTCTTCCGCAACGCCACCGGAGACCAGAATATTGAAGTTGTCCATCCGCTCCTGATGCCAGCCTGGCTGCTGATTGTTCCACCAATCCATGTCCGTGGGCTTGTCGTTGCGCTCATCGATGGACGACGGTGTGCGCTGAAAAACAAATAGTTCCTTCGCGCCTTCCGCCAGGTGCGGCACGCACTGCACAGCGGTGGCGCCGGTGCCGATGATGCCCACACGCTTGTCCGCCAGGCCGGTCAGGCCACCGTTGGCATCACCACCGGTGTAGTCGTAATCCCAGCGACTGGTGTGGAAAGTGTGCCCTTTGTAGGAATCGATGCCGGGTATGCCGGGTAGCTTGGGTCGATTCAGCGGTCCATTCGACATCACCAGAAATCTGGCCTTGAACGCATCACCGCGATTGGTCTGGATCACCCAGCGCGATGCGTCGTTGTCCCAGTGCACCTCGGTGACTTCGGTCTGAAAGAGCACGTCCCGGTAGAGGTCATACTTTTTTGCGATCAGCTGGCTGTACTCGAGGATGTCCTTCCCATCGATGTATTTCTTGGGGGGCACATAGCCGGTCTCCTCGAGCAGGGGAAGATAGACGTAAGACTCGATGTCGCAAGCGGCACCCGGATAACGGTTCCAGTACCAGGTACCACCAAACTCACCACCCTTCTCGATCATGCGGATGTTCTCGAGACCGGCTTCGCGCAAACGCGCGCCGGCCAGGAGACCACCAAAGCCGCCGCCGATGATCGCGATCTCCACCTCGTCGTGCAGAGGCTCCCGTTCGATCACCTTTTCCAGGTACGGGTCTTCCACGTAGTGGGAAAACTGACCTGTGACTTCAATGTACTGATCATTGCCGTCCTCGCGCAGGCGTTTGTCACGCTCCTCGCGATACTTGTTTCTAAGTGCGTCCGGATCGAATCCGAGATCAATGGCTTCCGACATCTTCACCTCGATGGTTGCTGGTCTCGTTGTTGGTCAGAAGTGGCGGCTATGCGGCCGGCCACCTGCAAAATCTGAACGGCGCAGTATGGCAAAAACAGTCAATACTGACTAGTCCAGGTTGACTACACCTCCCGCGGGTCGATTTTCCCCCGCCGATGCGCCACTCTCATCAGGATCAGAAAGACGAAGAGCTTCTCAAACCCCATGAACGACCCACACAAAGCGCTCTACCTCAGCACCCTCCTGCTCGCCGTCGCCTCGCTGGCCGTACCGGTCTTCGCTGACTGGCAGGCCACGATTACGGATCGAACGACCACGGTGAACGACAAAATGGTGCAGTGGCGGCACCATCTGCATGCCAATCCGGAACTCGGCAACCGGGAATTCGAGACTGCAGCATTCATCACGGCGCATCTGGAGCGCCTCGGATTCGACAGCGTGGAGACCGGCGTTGCCCACACCGGCGTTGTGGGCATCCTTCGAGGCGGCAGGCCGGGCCCCGTGGTCGCACTGCGGGCCGACATGGACGGCCTGCCGGTCACCGAGAAAACAGGACTGCCGTTTGCGTCCACCGTCACCACCGAGTGGCGGGGTGTGGAGACCGGCGTCATGCATGCCTGCGGTCACGACGCGCACATGGCGATCCTGATGGGCGTTGCCGAGGTGCTCGCCGGCATGCGCGAACAGATTCCGGGCACGGTGAAGTTCATTTTCCAGCCGGCCGAAGAAGGCGCCCCACCCGGAGAGGAAGGCGGCGCCGATCTGATGATCAAGGAAGGCGTGCTGGCCGGAAACGACGCGCCGGGCGCCATCTTCGGCTTGCACGTGTTTCCCGCGCCTGCCGGAGCCATCATGTACAAGCCGGAGGGCATGCTGGCCGCCTCCGACGGGCTGCACATCAAGGTGAAGGGGATCCAGACCCACGGCTCCATGCCCTGGGGCGGTATCGATCCCATCGCTGTTTCGGGTCAGATCATCGTCGCGCTGCAAAACATCGTCAGCCGCCAGATCGACATCTCCAACGCGCCAGCCGTGGTGACCATCGGCTCCATCAACGGCGGCAATCGCGGCAACATCATCCCGGAAGAAGTGGAAATGACCGGCACCATCCGCACCTTCGACCCCGAAATGCGCAAGGACGTGCATGCGCGGATCGAGAACACCGTGCTGAAGACCGCGGAAGCCTGGGGCGCGAGTGCCGAGGTCACCATCGGTCACGGTTATCCGGTCACCTTCAACGACCCCGAGCTCACCGCCGAGATGCGCGACGTGCTCGACCGGGTATCCCTGGGCGGCAAGGCGATCATCACCAAGCCCATCATGGGCGCGGAGGACTTCTCCTACTACGCCAATGAGATTCCCGGCCTCTTCATCGGGCTGGGTGTGGCGAAGGACGGGACCGGGCCCACCGACAGCGCGCCGAATCACTCCCCCTACTTCTACGTCAACGACAAGGCGCTGCCCGTGGGCGTGGAAGCCCTCAGCAATCTCGCGTTGACGTGGCTGTATCGAGCCGTGGAGGAGGAATAGCCGGTTACCAGGCTTTTAGAGCAATGGCGAGCGAATCGCCGCAGCCAGGACTACTCGTCTTCGCCCTCGTCATCCTTGGCCTCTTCCTCCGCTTTCCCTTTCCTGCGGGCCTGGTCTTTCGCCTGCTGCTTTAGAACGCTCGTCATGGAGTTGGTAGCGAAAGCGCTCTGGGAGGTGCCGCCTACCCTGCCGGTGGTCCGCCGCCGGCGGATCTTCTTCGGTTTCTCGTCGCTCACTGGATTCCACACAGGATCGAACAAGCCCCTATTGTGCCACTTCCGACATGGCACAATGAGAATCAGATGAGCTATCAATCGGAGTGACACATGAGCAATGGGCTGGCCCTCATCATCGGTGGTGGACCCGGCATAAGTGCCAGCTGCGCGCGACTTTTTCGCACGGAGGGAATGGCGGTGGCGGTTGCCGCACGGAATCCCGACAAGTCAGTACTGCTCGCACTTGAAGAAGAGCACGGCGTCCTGCGCTATCAGTGTGACGCAGCAAACGGGGACAGCGTCGCTAAGCTGTTCGCCGATGTGACGGAATCACAGGGCCGCCCGCGACTGGTCGTGCACAACATCGACGGCCGAATGGCCGATATCTTCCGTAAAAAGATCACCGAAGCCGCACCCGAGCTCGTCCAGCAGGTGCTGATGAACTCCTCTTTCAGTGCCTTCCTGGTCGGCCAGCAGGCGGCGCGGCTGATGCTCGAGAATGACCAGGACGAAAACGGGGTGCGGGGCACGATCCTCTTCACAAACGCCAGCGCAGCGCTGAAGGGGTATCCGAGAAGCGGTGCATTCGCCATGGCTTCCCATGCCAAATCAGGCCTGGCCCAGAGCATGGCAAGAGAGCTGGGGCCAGAGGGCATCCACGTCGCCCACATCCCCATCGATGCGGCCATCGGTTGGACCCAGGAGGATGGTAGCCGTGCCCATCGGCGGGCGGGCACCACCGAGGACGACAACATGGCAGACCCGGATCGGATCGCCGACGTCTACCTGCAGCTGCACCGGCAGCACCGCTCAACCTGGGCCTACGAGGTCGTGCTCAGACCCTGGCTCGAGAACTGGTAGCGATCATTCGATCCGCACGATCCGGTGGATGCGGACCGGCTCACTGAGGATCTGTCCCCGCAGCGCAACCATATCCGTCGCGCCGTCGGTGGGCAGTGTCTGGATGGCTTCCAGCACCCGCATGCCCGTCACCACCCGGCCGAACGTGGCGTAACCCTGCCCGTCCCGACCCGGCACCTCTGCACCCGTGTCGAGCACCGCGTTATCCGTGATGTTGAAGAAGACCTCCGAGCCGGCACTACCTGGGGCCAAGCGCGCATAAGCGAGCGTGCCCCGTTCATTCGGGATGCCGGTCTTCTCCGTGGTCTCATGGGCAATGGGCGGCAGAAGCCGCTCGGGATCTGCATACTCGGAACCGTCCCCGGCCATGGCCGCCTGCAGCAGGCCACCTTGAATCACACCGTAACCGTAGGGACCAGAGGGCTTGAGCGAACGGTAGAAGCTCGCTTCTTCGTAATGCCCCGCATCCACGTAGGCCAAGAAGTTAGCCACTGAGACCGGCGCCCTCACCGGATAGAGTGCCACCTCAACGTCACCCAGACTCGTCTCGAAGCGAACCAGAACCGTCTCATCTTCCGGGTGCTTGGCAAGCCACCATTCCCGCACAGCCTCCACGGAGTCTCTCGCCACATGTTCCTGGTACTGCTCGAACTGCGCAGAGGGAAAACCCACGGGCTCGTTCTTCAGATAGGTGTCGAAGAACGCCCGCACGAAGTCGTTCTGAATCTGCACCATGCGATCCCCATCAATGGGACCGAGCATGGCCTCCCGAATGGGATTCCGCATGAAGAGGTTGAAGTCAGACACGCCCAGGTGGGCGACGTCTCTGACGGTCAATCGCACCACGTCATCACGCAATCCCGCCAGCTCCGGCCGCTCATAGGAGAAGTCATTGAAGCCGCGAGCTATGCCCCCTGGCTCCCCACCGAGCAACTCATACATGCGCGTGTAGTCCGAGTAGAACATCAGAAACGGGACCGGCATGTTTCTCAGCCAGGGTTGCAGGTGATAGTCGCCACCATCCAGATTCACACCAGCCGCGCAGCGGGAATCCACCATGCAGATACCGCCACTGGTGGATCCTCCGAAGGACATACCCATCTCGCCGGTGCGGCCCAGGTCACCTGCCGCGGCAATGTGGGCAACCCGTTCCGGAACCTTCCCCGCCGTCAACTGATCGTGCACGAACAACCGGTCAGCCAGCCAGATATCCGCGCTCACCGTGGCGATCCGGTTTCCTTCCGCCACCGACTGCCGCTGATTGGTAATGAAACCCTGGAAGCGGTCATCAAGGCTTTGCGCAAGGAACGCCTCGGCGAAGTCGTCCTCCGATTCTTCTGCCATCTGCGTCTGGATCTCTGCAATGAGCGCTGGATCCATTAGGGCGACGGTGCCGTCCGGAAACAGGACCGGTGAGGAGTCATAGGTGTGCTGAACGGAATAGACGATGTAGCCGTGACTGGCGAGCTCTTCCATCAGCACCGTGTTCTGACCTGCGAAGCTCGTGTAGCCATGGGAGTAAAAAACAACCGGCAGCTTCCCCTCTGCTTTCAGGAGCGGCGCCGCTTCGAAGCTGTTGGTCCGCACATGCTTGAGGTAGGTGAAGTAGAAAGGTGCCCCTGCCAGCAACCCCAACCCGGTCGCCGTCGTCTTCGCTTCACCATCGGTGAAGTACGGTCGTACGCTCAACCCTTCGACCGCGGCTGCGGGGTACCAGACTCGGACCAGCAGCTTGCGCGGCTCATCCGGCTCTGCCGCCAAGAGCCCCGGCCGGGATTCATCCACCAGCATGAAGTCGATGACGCCAACCGGGTGCGGCCCGGAAGGCTCCGGCAGATCGACCACCGGGTAGAGGTATAGGAGGGACGCACCAGCCAGCAAGGCAAGGGAGAACAGGCTGCCCGTGATCCAGGGCAGACCCGCTCGCACCCCTTTCGAGCTGAATCGACGGGCCAGGCCACTCAGCAACAGAACAAGGGCAACTAGCCCGAGAGGTGCCAACTGCCAGCGGCCATCCAGCACACCGGCGACGCTCACTACAAGAGCGGCGACGGCTGCTGGGATGAGGAGTTGCTGAACGACTGCCGAGTCGCGATTCCACCACCCATAGAGGGCAACGATGACGCTGGCCAGCGCGACCAGATCAATCAGCAGCATCAGCTACCTGAGCCAACCCGGCGTTCGTCGCGCCTTTGGCCGCCGTGAAAGCACTGCGGGCAAGAATGAACACCGCCACAAAAGTGACCACCATGCCGATCCCACCGCCAAGAAAGGCCAGAGCCCCGAAGACATCTCCTTCTCCAAAGGGTGTCTCGGCCATGCTCAAGCCCCGGTTGGCCGCCAGGTTACCGGCCCAGTAAAAAACCGTGTTCCCCCAACCCATTACGATCATGCCCCAGCCGACCCAGTTCAGGTCGCGCTCGGACAGTGGCACCCGACCCATGAGGAGCGCCACACCACCCATCATCACACCATTGAGGATTCCACCCACATGCGCCGCTTGCCAGCCGCGGGTGCTGCCAGGGACGGTCACCTCCCAGGCGGGAAGCGGCCACAAGGTCACCGCATCGAGCAACGAAAAGATGAGCATCACACCGGCGACCAGGCCGATCAGCAGCACGACCATACCGTGACCGATGACAAGGTAACTGAGTCGATCAGAGCCAGAGGAAACTGCATTCATTGCGTGGACTCCTTGTGTTCGCGGACTGCTCAAACGAGTCTGAGCATATCCGATACGTCTGCCTCGGTCCCTCTGCTAACCGGTTCTGCGGTGCAGGACCACGGGCAACTCCGTGTAGCCCTTGATAAAGGACGAGAACGTCCTTTCCGGCTCGCCCACCACCTCGACCATCTCGAAGCGCTTCATGATCTCCTCCCAGATGACCCTAAGCTGCATCTCGGCGAGGCGGTTGCCCATGCAACGGTGCAGACCAAATCCGAAGGACAAATGCTGGCGGGCGTTCTTCCGGTCGATGACGAGCTCGTCGGCATTCTCGAACATGTCCTCGTCCCGATTTCCAGAGACGTACCACATCAATATCTGATCGTTCTGCCGGATCTGCTTGCCGCCGATCTCACAATCTTCGTTGGCAGTACGGCGCATGTAGGCAAGCGGCGTCTGCCAGCGGATGATCTCGGCCACCATGTTGGGAATCACAGAGGTGTCATCGCGCAGCTTGTCGTACTGTTCCGGAAACTGATTCAGTGCCAGGACGCCACCGCTGATGGAATTGCGCGTGGTGTCGTTGCCGCCCACGATCAGCAACATCAGGTTGCCGAGAAACTCGAAGGGCTGCATGTTCTTCGTTGCTTCGCCATGCGCAAGCATCGAGATCAGGTCGAACCCCGGCTTCTTCTTGCGTTCCTCGAAGAGCTGCGTGAAGCAGTCGAGGCACTCCAGCAGTTCCGCTCGTCGCTGTTCCTGGCTTTCGACCATGGTGCCGGGCGCGGCCGTAGCGATGTCCGACCAACGGGTCAGACGCCGGCGCTCTTCAAACGGAAAGTCGAACAGGGTCGCCAGCATCTGCGTGGTGAGCTCAACGGAAACTCTATCTACCCAGTTGAACGCCTCACCCACAGGCAGGGAGTCGAGTATGGTCTGACAACGGCTGCGGATCGTGCTTTCCAGCTTTTTCAGACTCATGGGCGCGACGATGGGGGCAACCGTCGCCCGCTGCTCATCGTGTTTTGGCTGATCCATAGCGATGAACATCTGAATCCCCATGGCCCCATCCGGCAGCGGTGTGCCGACCTTAGGCCCGATGGTGATTCCCTTGGCCGAGGAGAACCGCTCGTGGTCGGAGTCGACTGCCTTGATGTCTGCATAGCGGCTGAGCGACCAGTACGGACCGGCTGCCGGATGCTCGTTGTAGTGAACCGGGTCCTCTTTCCGCAGACGTTCGAAATACGGCCAGATGGCGCCTTCCTGAAACAGCCTTGGATACACCATGTTGATGTCTTCAATGGGCAGGTTGTACGGATCCGGAATCGGCGTCGACGGATCGGAAGTCTGGTAGAAGCGGCCAGCGGGGCCGGCCCGTTCGGCTTGATCTGCGCCTTCTGCCGAGGCGCTGTGTGCAGTGCGTTCTGCCGATGCATCACTCATAAGAACCCCTTCCCGAGCGTGGTTGACCGACATTAAACCATGATCGCAGCAGCAGGTGCCTTCAACCTGTTGGCGGCCAAGGAGACCCGCGCAACCGCGCCGCCCGCCCATCGATTGAGGTAGTCTGTCGTTTTGCCGTGGAGGGACCATGCGCATCCTGCTCACCAACGACGACAGCCATGATTCGCCGCTCTTTCTCCTGGCCATCGAGGTGCTCGGAAGCCTCGGTGAGCTGACCGTGGTCGTCCCGGCCCAGGAGCAGAGCTGGAAGGGAAAATCCATGACCCGCTTTGGCGAGCTCTACGTGGACAAGATCGATCTGCATGGCACGCCGGCCTGGTCGGTCTCCGGCACGCCTGCCGACTGCGTGAACCTGGCCATCTACAACCTGATGGAAGCACCGCCAGACATCGTGGTGTCCGGGATCAACATCGGCATCAATACCGGCCTCGGCTTCTTCATGGCATCCGGCACCCTGGGCGCCTGCTTCGAGGCCAACATCGCCAGGATTCCGGCCATCGCCCTCTCCCAGGCCATGAACTTCGAAGATCACAGGAACTGGTATACGGAGCGTCGCTTTTCAGACGAAGCCCTGGAAAGGATGACGAGCTCAGTAACCAGGGTGTTCCCCAGAATCTGGCAGGACTATGCCCTGAAGATGGACACACCGATCACCTGGAGCTTCAACCTGCCGGATCACACCGGCGATCTGGCGATCGTCCGCACACGGCTCGGCCGCACCTACTACCAGCAGTGCTTCTCCCAGCGCGGTGATCAGTACTATCACGATCTGCAACGCTTCCCGATCGACGACGCACCGGATTCGGACCAAGTGGCGGTTTTCGCTGGCCATGTGAGCGTGACTCGGATCGACCTGGCTGAGATCGGCCAGAATATGAGCGCCTGATGGCAATGAGAAAGACGGCAGCGGGGAGCGGAGACGAGCGGGGTGGGACCGGCTCCAGTCTCAAGTCCTGAGCGCGAATGGTACTGAAACCCACCATATTCGGATTCGATACCACCTCACCCGTGAATGCTACGAGTTCCCGGTCTTGAACGCTCACCGAGGGCGGCTAATATTACCGGGGGTAATATTAAGGAATGAACGAAGCGTATGAGCGACCGCGTGACCGAGTATCTGGACCGGGAAGAGATCCGGGAGCTGTCCCGCCGCTACATGCGCGGTCTGGACCGGCTGGACGGCGAGGTGCTGCAATCAGTGTTTGCCGACGATGCCACAGTGGATTACGGCTTCTTTCAGGGCGACGCTGCCGACTTCGTCGACTTCGCGCTGGGTGTTCTGAGCGAGCACCAGGCCAACCACCACTTCATCGGTCAGATGATGGTGGCTGTAAATGGCGAGCAAGCCGTCGGCGAGATCTACTTCCAGGCGTTCCATCGCATCAATCAGGATGGCGAGGACAAGGACCTGTTCATCTCGGGTCGCTACCTGGACCGCTACCAGAAGCAGGACGGCCGCTGGCGAATCACATTCCGTTCCGAGGTGAACGACTGGTCCCGTACCGATCCCGCGGCGGATGAGGCACTGACCGGCAATCCGGCTACCATCATCGGCAAGCGGGCGCCGGACGACTACTCAATGCCCTTCTTCCCCGCAGGTCTCAAGCAGGAGGCATCCCGAAAATGAAATCACTCCAGCACATGGTTGATGAGCTTTGCCAACCGGGTGATCCATCGCTTGCGCCCGGAGAGGCCCGCTGTCCTGGCCCAAGCGTCGCCGAACTGCTCGCTGCCGAAGGCAGCGCCAGCGATCCAGGGTTGGCAGCAGCACGCTACGAGTTCCTGGGCGATGCGGACCTGCCCTTCAGCCGCTATACCGATCCCGCCTTTCATGAGGCCGAGATCCGGCACCTGTGGCCGAAGGTCTGGCAGTGGGCGTGCCGAGAGGAGCACATCCCGAACGCCGGTGACTACCAGGTCTATGACGTTGGCCCGTACAGCGCCCTGGTCATTCGTGGCGAAGATGGCGCGATCAGGAGCTTCGTGAACGCCTGCCCGCACCGAGGTATGCAGTTCGCCGATGCCGGCACCTCCGGTACTGGCAAGCAGTTCCTTCGCTGCCCGTTTCACGGCATGAGCTGGCATCTGGATGGGTCGCTGAGAGAGATACCCTGCCGCTGGGATTTTCCGCATGTGGAAGACGATTCCTTCAGGCTGACAGAGATCCCAACGGACACCTGGGCAGGATTCGTGTTCATCAACTTCGACGTCGACTGCGCACCGCTCGCGGACTATCTGGAGGTGCTGCCCGAGCACTTCTCCCGCTGGGGGCTCGAGAACCGCTTTGTATCCATGCACACGAGAAAGGTGCTGCCCGGCAACTGGAAAATGTGCATGGAGGCATTCCTCGAGGCCTACCACGTGCTGGCCACGCACCCGGAAGGATTGCGCTCCTCGTCCTGGGCAAACACCCAGTACGACATCTTCGGCGCCAATGTCACCCGTTTTCTACAAGGGCTGGCCACAGGCAACCCGCAACTCGAGCAGACGGAACCCGAGAAGTACGCGAGCCTCGGCTACCAAGGAGACTCACTGCCGGAAGGCATCACCGCCCGCGAGCAACATGCGCAGAACCTGCGGGAAACCTTGGGACAAGCGTTCGGTGCAGACCTCTCGGAGGTAAACACCTCCCTCATGCTGGACTCCATCGAGTACCACCTGTTCCCCAACGCCTGCTTCTTCCCGGGCATCCAGATACCTCTGATCTACCGATTCCGACCCATGGGCCATGATCAGTGCCTGCACGAGATCCTGTTGCTGCAGCCCGTTCCGGATGAGGGACCGCGTCCGGCACCGGCAGAACCCATAGATCTGGAGATGGAAACCTCCTACACCACGGTAGACGGCTTTCCGCTGGCACGTGTGCTGGATCAGGATACGGAAAACTTCTACAGGCAGTGGGCGGGCATGCTGGCGTCACTGAAGCCAGGGCAGACTCTGGGTAACTACCAGGAAGTCCGGATACGGAACTTCCACAATACGCTCGACACCTACCTGACTGAACAGAACGGGGTTGAATCATGAGCTTCACAACGGAGCGGTTGTCAGACCTCGAGTGCATCCGCCAGGCCGCCAACCGATACTCCCGTGGCGTCGACCGGCTCGATGCCGAGGAGATGAAATCCGCCTACTGGGAAGACGCAACGGACGATCATGGTGCCTTCGTTGGCAATGCACACGACTTTGTCGACTTCTGCATGGTCGCCCATGAAAAGTACCGTTCCACGGGCCACTGCATCTTCAACCATCAGATTGAGCTCGACGACGACGCCCACGCTCGTGGCGAGATCTACTGCGTGACCTGGCTCTTCCACAAAGACGAGGACGTGCTCGATACCTGGTACGGCCGCTACCTGGATCGCTACGAGAAGCGTGGCGGTCAGTGGCGGATCAGCGAGCGGGTCTGCGTGCACGAAGGTACGGAATCCAGGCGGGCAACGCCTATGGAGATAGATGCCGGAGCGTTTCGTCAGGGCACATTCGACAGGCGGCAGGCAGGCAGGCCAATCGGTCCCTGAAGCATCCAGGCAGAGTGGAGAAAGGGCTCAGGCGATGAACCGGTAGTACTCGATGCCCTCGTCCACCACCGGCGCGTCAGCTCTATCACCGACATGCGAGACCACGAATTCCTCCGACAGGGGTCGCTCGATTTCCACCTTGCCGCCTTCATGCAGACGCTCGTACTGATCCCTGTCGAGATCAATCGGAGTGGCCAGCGCTTCTGACATGCGAATTCTGCGGGCGGCCGCTTCCCAGCCGGGCACGATCTGACACGGAATGGCCTCCGCCGCATCTCCACTGCCATAACCAATCAGCAGCATCCTGCGGCCTGCCAGGTCTTCGTCCCGATTGACGGCATCTTCGAGCCCTGCCGCAATCCAGGCCGGCAGCGATGCGGTGTAGAGATTACCGAGCTCGGCGACGAGCAGAGCACCAAAGGCGAGCTTCTCCGCGACCACCGCCCGATAGGCCGCCGTGTTCCGCAGAGATCGGACTACGTTCATGGCCCGCGGATAGGCCTCTGCTGCCGGAGCCGATGCATCTGCCGCCGCTTCCCCGATCGCTGGCCGGGCGGTCAGCTCATCAACCACCGCCTGCGTGGGTTCGCCTGCGCTCTCGCAGTAGGCGGATAGCTCTGCCCGATCCGAGGCACCGCCACGGGCCAGCGCAAACAGGTAACCGAGTGCCAGGCCGGACTCCGGCATCCGCTGATAGGGTCGGTGCATGAAGATCGCACCGAGATCCTTCAGCCAGGCGGACGGCCGCTCGCCGGATTTCTCGAACATGGCAGCCAACGCGGTGATGGTGGCCTCCAGGTAACAGGCGGTGGAATACGGCCCGTTGAAGACCGGAAAGTCGTTGAGGTGGCCATGATGACCAGGCGCCGACTGATTGAAACGAATGAACGGTTTGCGGAAATCCAGGCCACGGTAGTCGGAGGACTTGCCTGCAGCCCGGAGATCGACCGTGGCCAGCCCGGGATTCTCTTCCAGCAGCATGGCCACTGCCCCCGCACCCTGAGTCTGCTCACCACTGCTGCCCCGAGCGTACTGGGCCAGGTCAGCACTGACGACGATGGCCTGCCTGCCGCTGCCATCTGTCGCCAGGTAGCGGAGGGCCCCTTTCATAGCGTAGACACCGCCAAGGCAGGCGTGCTTGAACTCCGGGACTTCACACTCCCGGGGCAGCGTGGATTTGCCCAGCGCGCGCAAGCCATCGTTGACCATGCCTTTGATGATCACCGCACCGGCTGCATTGTCCGTGCTGGATTCGGTGCCGAAGCCTAGATAGGTCACCCGGGACGGGTCCAGATCGTAGTTTCTGATCAGACGCAGAACGGCCGTCGCCGCCAGGGTGTAGATGCTCTGCTCGGAACCTCGCATGCGAAAGCTCGCGCCGACCACGGCGCGGATCTTATCGGGATTGTTGCCGGTCCATTCGGACCATTCATGCAGGCAGACACGGTAGGGTGGCACATAGGCGGCCAGACCGCTGATGCCAACTGGGGGGAGTACGTCTTTCACTTTGTCTTTCACTTAAGAGGGCAATCCATTCCCTCGGCGGGCGGCAGTCTACCTCGCTCCCGTCAGCTGTGCGATAGTCCGTCCAGATCGGTCAGAGAAGTTGACTTGAGCAACGTTCCAGGATGCACCCTGTACGGGAGCTACGCCTCCTACTACACCGCAAAGGTTCGCGCCTACCTGCGCAAGAAAGGCATTCCGTTTCAGGAACGCCTGCCGAGCGCTCCACGGTTTCGCGAGCACGTTCGGCCAACGTCCGGAAGTCACCGCATTCCCCAGCTCGAGACCGCCGATGGCACGGTGTTACAGGACTCGGTTGCCATCATCGATCACCTGGAAGCCCGCCACCCCAACCTGCCCGCTTTTCCCGCCACACCCCGGCAACGCCTGGCCGTACACCTGATGGAACTGCTCGGCAGCGAAGGCCTGGTTCGTCTCGCCTGGCAATACCGCTGGTTTTTCGAAGGCAACCTGCATTTCGTGAAGATGGATTTCGGTCGCTCCTTTCGCCCCCAGGGCAGCGATGAGGAACTCCTGCACTACGGCGGCGTGATCGCCGATCGAATGCTGTCTCGCGGCAGCCTGGATGCGGGATCGGACGTGCGCGCTGCGGTTCAGGCCGAATACGTGGCCCTGCTGGAGAAGCTGGAAGCACATTTCACCCGGCACCCTTACATGCTCGGCGGCCACCCGAGCGCGGCGGACTACGCCCTGATGGGGGCGTTGCACGCGCACATGGGTCGGGATCCCGAGCCGCTGCGGGTCATGCAGGATCACGGGCCGCGCACCTTCCGCTTCATGGAGCACATGCTGGTGCCTGAGATCCGCTCGCCGGAGTTTTTCGACACCCCTATCGCCTACCCGGAAGAGGATGCGCTCCCGGAGACCTTCGTCGCGATCCTTGCTCACCTCGGTGAGCGCTACGGCACTCAATTCGAGCTGAATGCCAAAGCCTGGGCCGTTCACGCGGAAACCCGGCAGAACGAATCCGCAGGCACACCGCTTACGGAGCCAGGCGATCAGCCCATGCTGCCGGCAGTATCGGTGGCCGCGGTGGAGGACGACGCCGTCGACATACCCTGCAATCTCTACCATGTCTGGGTCAGTCAACGCGCTCAGCGCTGCTACGCCGGGCTCACGGACGCAGAGCGGGCCCGGTGCGATTCATTCCTGGCCACCACCAAACTGAGCGGATTGGTCCGGGTGAATCCGGCCCGCCACATCGATCGCCGTGACAATCGGCTCTGCTTCGGCGAGCCGGTCTGAGTAGGAGACGAACCGGCCTGAACGGGAGATGCCATGAACTTCCTCGACCCTGATCTGATCGAAGACCCGTATCCCACCTACGCCCGCTGGCAGGCTGAAAGTCCCATATTTCGGGCAGAAGACACCGGCCAATGGATCCTGACCCGGCACGACGACGTGCGCTCGGTGCTGAAGAGCTCGGTGGATTACTCGTCAAAGGCCATGGGCGAACAGGGTACCCCACTGCCCCTGCTGACCGATGATCCGCCCAAGCATACTCAGCTGCGAGCGCTGGTTGATCGCGCCTTCACCATGCGCATGCTGAAGCTCATGGAAGGCTGGGTGGAGGAGCTGGCTAGCGACATGGTGACCAGGCTGCCAGCGGATCAGCCCGTGGACATCGTTCAGGCACTGACCATTCCACTGCCCGTGGCCGTGATTGCCAGGATGATGGGCATACCGGGTGAGCGCGCGGACGACTTCAAACGTTGGTCGGATGCGCTCACCGGCACCCTGGCTGGTGCGTCCCTGGAGGACCGCCAGCAGGACGTGCTGGAGATGGCCACCTTCTTTAACAACATGATTCCCGACCGTCGAAGCACGCCTGGTGATGATCTGATCAGCGCTGTGGCCAACGCCGAGATCGATGGCGAGCGGCTGACAGACCAGGAAATCGTCGGTTTCTGCATACTGCTCTTGATCGCCGGAAATGAGACCACGACCAACCTGCTCGGCAACCTCTTCAATATCGCCGCGGACCGGCCAGAGGTGTGGTCAGCGCTCATCGAAGACTCGAAGCTGATCGACGCTGCGGTAGAAGAAACCCTGCGCTTCGATGCGCCGGTGCAGTTTCTCATGCGCAAGGCAACTCGGCCCATGCGCTATCACGGCCAGGACGTGGCGAAAGGGGAAAACGTCACCGTGGTCATGGCCGCTGCCAATCGGGATCCGGACATCTACGAGCATCCCGACGAGTTCCGCCTGGACCGGAAAAAGAACCACCACCATACCTTCGGCTTCGGCATCCACTTCTGCATCGGCGCGCCACTGGCGAGGATGGAAGCGCGGCTGGTGTTGAAGGCCCTTACCAGACGCTTCGCCCACCTGGCACGGCCGATGGGAGCACCCGGCGAGAATGAACGGGTGGCTTCTCCCCTGCTCCGTGGATTCCATCATCTCTGGCTGACCTTCTCCGAGTAGGCCAGGCGTTGCGCTCCTGACATCCAGGTGTCAGGAGCACCCTGCTACACTCGATCGTCCATCCCAAAGACCACAAGGAAGGAGCGAGAAATGGGTGTAATGGAAGTGGGCCAGAAACTGGTCGAGTTGGTCAATCAAGGCCGGGAAGGCGAGGCGGCCTTCGTCCGGGACTACTACGCCGACGACATCGTCAGCATCGAAGGTCAGGGGTCCGAGGAGATGCCGGCACGGATCGAAGGCATCGAGGCGATTCATGCCAAGCACGCCTGGTGGTATGACAACAACGAGGTGCACGGCACGGTCGCCGAGGGCCCGTATGTCGGTCACCGCGACGATCAGTTCATCATCCGGTTCGTCATGGATCTCACATCGAATGGCGAGCGGAGCCAGATGACGGAAGTTGGTTTGTTCACGGTCAAAGACGACAAGATCACACAGGAGGAGTATCTCTACCTCATGGGCTGAATTCCCCGACGAATGGGGAATCCGGCGGTCCGGGATGCGACCCAGAGCACAGCTTTCGGCGCGGAAGGCGGAAATTGTCTGGTTTATTCCCGGGCCCCGTTTGATAGGATTCGGCTCAACAATTCCCCCAGCACGGACTCTAACGGTTGTGGACACTGAGATAAGCAAGAAAAACGAGAAAAATCAGTTAGTTAACGAAGAAAAACCACCGTTTCTCTGGGTGCAGGCCAGTGTGTTCAGCCTGACCTTCCTGGTCGCGGCGGTCGGCGTGCCCTGGTACGCCATTGCGGTGGGATTCGAGTGGTCCGCCATCATCGCCTTCATCCTGTTCCTGTTCGCTACCGGCCTCTCGATCACCGCCGGTTACCACAGACTCTGGTCGCACAACGCCTATAAGGCGCATTGGTCGCTACGACTGTTTTTCGCGCTGTTTGGTGCGGCCACCGTTCAGAACAGCATCCTGAGCTGGTGCACGGGCCATCGTAAGCACCACCGTTACGTGGACGATAACGACAGAGACCCGTATAGCGCCCGCCGTGGCTTCTGGTTCTCTCATATTGGCTGGATGCTCCGTGAGTGGCCGAGCGGCAAGGAAGATTTCTCCAACGTCCAGGATCTGATGCGCGATCCCATCGTGATGTGGCAGGAGAAGCACTACGTCACCATCACCTGGATCATGAACCTGGCGCCACCGCTGCTGGTCGGTTTCTTCACCGGTGACTACCTGGCGAACCTGCTGCTGATGGGTTTTGCCCGTCTGGTGATCACTCATCACACCACGTTCTTCATCAACTCCCTGGCCCACTACTGGGGTCGACAGCCATTCAGCGATCAGAACACGGCCAAGGACAACGGCCTTATCGCCCTGTTCACTCACGGTGAGGGCTACCACAATTTCCACCACCACTTTCAGACCGACTACAGAAACGGCGTCCGCTGGTTCGACTACGACCCGACCAAGTGGCTGATCAAAGCCTGCTCACTCGTTGGTCTCGCCTGGGATCTGAAGACGGTAGAGAAGTTCAAGATCCGTGAGGCGCAAGTGGCCATGCAGCTGCGCCGTGCCGAAGCGCAGATTGAGCAGACCTCGGATGCCGACAAGTGGCGGGCATTGCTCGAGCAGGAGATGGAAGCTTTCAAGCAGAGCCTGGAGGAGTGGAAAGCCATTCGTCAGGCGAGCTTTGAAGAGACCAAAGAAAAGCTCGCTGCCACCCGCCGCGATATCGCGCTTTCCGCCAATGAGCACGTGAAGGCGCTGGAGCGATCGCTGAAGGCTCAGCTGCAACGGCTGAACACGCTCCAGCTGCAACTGCAGATGGCGGCCTGATCCTATCGACGCGGCCGGTACATGAAGCCATAGTTGGTAGTCGTTAAACGACTACCGGAAGACACATGGCCCAGATCACCGAACGCCGCGTCGCCACCAACTCCATCGAGCTGAACATCGCCGAGCAGGGTGAGGGTCCGCTCGTGCTGCTCCTGCATGGGTTTCCTGAATCCTGGTATTCCTGGCGGCATCAGTTCGCCCCCCTGGCCAACGCCGGTTTCCACGTGGTGGCTCCGCATATGCGCGGTTACGGTAAGAGCGATCGACCGCATGAGATCGAGGCTTACACTCAGGTGGAAGTGATGGCCGACATCGCCGGCCTCGTTCCGACGCTCGGCTACGAGACAGCTGTCGTAATCGGCCATGATTGGGGCGCACCCACCGCCTGGGGCTGCGCCCTGCACTACCCGGATCTGTTTACCGCCGTTGGTGCGCTTTCGGTGCCGTTCTCACCTCGCGCGGAAAACCCACCCATGGCGACACTCCGGGAACTCTTCAAAGGACAGTTCTTCTATCAGCTCTACTTTCAGGAACCCGGGGTGGCAGAAGCAGAGTTCGAAGCTGATCTGAGGTTGGCCCTGAAAAAGTTTCTGTACATGGCCAGTGGTGATGCCGACTCCACCACCACACTGCTCATGCGTGGGCCTGACGATGATCTGTTGTCTGGCCTGGAGGTACCGGAAGTGTTGCCAGGCTGGCTGACGGAAGCAGATCTGGATTTCTACACCGCCGAGTTCACCGCCGCGGGCATGCGCGGACCCCTGAACTACTACCGCAATCACGACCTCACCTGGGAGCTGACCGCAGGCGCACCCACCAGGATCGCGCAGCCAGCCATGTTCGCCGCCGGAGACAAGGACGGGGTGATCGTGATGGCGGCAGAAGCCTTGAAAAACATGCCGGACAACGTGCCCGACCTGCGTATCAACGAGCTGATTCCCGGGATCGGTCACTGGACTCAGCAGGAAGCGCCTGATGAGGTCAACAAGCTTCTGCTCCGTTTTCTCGCAGAGGTATCCTGACCCGCCATGAGCGAGCGCATCGTCATCCTCGGCAGCGGCATCTCCGGCATGTGCACCGCGCTGGCGCTGGCCAAACGGGGCCTGAACATCACGGTGCTCGAGCGGGATACACCGCCGCCGGAAGGCGATGCGGACAAGGCCTTCTTCGAGTGGCCACGCCGCGGCGCGTCTCAGTTCCGTCACCCGCACGCGTTTTTGGGTCTGATGTGCAACCTGCTCGAGGAGAACTACCCGGATCTGCTCGAGGACTTCTACGCAGCGGGCGCGCGACGCCTGGATTTCCGGGAGATGCTGTCACCGGAACTGCAGGCCGGCTACAGCCCGGAACCGGGCGACGAGAAGCTCTGGATGCTGCTTTGCCGGCGCGCCACCATCGAGACCGTGCTGCGCCGCTACGTGGAACGGCTGCCAAACATCCAGGTGATCAACGGCATCACCATCGACGGCGTGGTTGCCGAGCAGAGAGAAGGCGGCTCGCTCAACGTTCGTGGTGTTCGGGTGCGCCGCGATTGCGTCGAGGCGTTCGGCGAAACCATTGAGGCGGACGTTCTCGTGGATGCCAGCGGCCGGACTACCAAGTTCCCCGGTTACTTCGCCAGGCTCGGCACCGAGGTTCCCGAGGAGAACGACAGCGCGGAGATCGTCTACTACACACGGCACTACCAACTGAACGACGGCGTCGAAGAGCCACCCAGAGGCGGCAAGGATCGTTCTGCCGGTGATCTCGGTTACATCAAGTTCGGCGTTTTCCCCGGTGACGCGGGCAGCTTCGCCATCATCGTCTGCCTGCATAACGACGAAAGAAAACTGCGCGAAGCGATCAAGGATGGCGATACGTTCGATGCTGTCTGTCGAAGCATTCCGGGCCTGGCACCCTGGCTCGAGGAAGGTAAATACGAGGCAACCACACATCCTTTCGGGATCGGTGATATCCGCGCGGTCTGGCGGCATTTCGTGGTAGACGGCAAGCCACTGGCGCTCAACTACTTCGCCGTGGGCGATGCCGCCATTCGCACCAATCCGCTTTACGGTCGCGGGTGCAGCACCAGCATCCTCCACGCTCATCTGTTGGCGGATGTGCTGACCGAGTCAGACGACCCGGTACACCGGGCGTTGGCATTCGATGAGAATACCGAGAACGCAATCCGGCCCATATTTTCCACCAGCCTGGCAGAAGATAAGAACGGTATCCGCAAAGCACTGGCGAGCGCGCGCGGTGAACTTCTGGATAAGCCGGACAGCCTCAAGCGGTGGTTCGCAACCGCCTTCGGTGATGCGCTGGCCGCAGCCAGTCGCTACAACCTGCGCGTGACACGAGGGGTGATGCGCACGGTGAACCTGCTCGAAAAGCCCGGCGCGTTTCTCGAAGACAAGAAGACGCGGCTGATCGTGTTTCTCTACATGTTTCGCGGCCGCAAGCGAAACGCCAGCGCGCGCATCGTTCGTGGCCCAAGCCGCACAGAGATGCTGTCCCTGATCGAATCGGAAGGCTGAGCGGAAAGCTATCGGGCCGGAACGCCTTCCGCGCTCCCTGACTTGAACATGGCCATCGTCCTCAAACCCAAGGCTGTCGCGGACAGCAACATCAGCGGCGCATAGGCGAGCAGGTCGTAGCCGGCCAGGAACGGGGCAACGAGAAAGTCGAAGAAGTAGATGAATCCGCACACGTAAAGACCGGACCGGTGCAGAGCCTTCCAGGCGCGGGAACCGATCAGTCGCAGCGGACCATCAAATGACGTGATCAGCATGGCAACGGCCAGCGCGATGCCTGTGCCGCCAACCACCAGAGTCGCTGCATCCACACCAGGGTCTGCATGGATCTGAAAGAGCCAGACAATCAGCCCCAGGTGGACCACCTGGATACTGCCGAAGGCGATGCCGGCCCGGCGCCGCCAACGCAACAGAAGGCGTGAAACCTCGCCCGGGAACAGGCTCTGCAATGGGCTCGCGAGCCAGGGCACCAGAAAGACGAAGAAAGCCAATCGACCGGTCCAACGGAGCCCGCTGGATACCAGACCCTCCACGTCCGGGCTCAAAGCCGCCGCTACGCCGGTCAGCACCAGTGCGATGGCGGTGCCCGCCAACATCGCAATCAGACCCTGTGTCGTTCTGCTCATGCCAACCTCTCACGCATCAGTAGGCCAGTCGGCAGGGCATGTTGACAGCATCGATGCCTGGCGCCAACTACCCGGTGAGTAATCAGATCAGGGCCGCAGACTCCGCAGGTACTCGTTCAGAAAGACACCTTCGGGATCCGCCTCATCACGTACCTGCCACCAGTCTTCCCAACGCGGGTGTGCCGCGGCAAGTTGCTCGCTGCTCAGGTAGTGCACCTTGCCCCAGTGCGGGCGTCCGGCGTGCGCAAGAAAGATCTCCTCGCAGGCGCGGTAGTACGGGCTGTCGTCTTCACCCAGCGGCAGGTGCACCGACAAGGTAACCGTATCCCGCTGGTAAGCCGTTGACAGCCAGACATCGTCTGCGGCGACGGTGCGATACTCCACCGGCCACTGCACCTCAGTGAACTCCGTGCGGAGCAGTCGGGCGATCTCTTCGAGGCAGGCTCTACCCTGTTCCCTTGGCACGCTGTATTCCATTTCCGTGTGCGGGACCGGACGGTGATTCGGTAACACTTCATGGCTCCACGCCTGACGCTTGCCTTCTTCTGCCAGGGGATAGACGGGCGCCTGGTCCGTCTCGTTGATCCTCTTCACTCGGGCCGAGTCGGCCTGGGGGTACCAGAAGAACTCATAGTGCCGGTTCTCCTCGATACCGGGCTCGATGCCGTCCAGAACCTGATCCAACGGCAGTTCCTCGCTCTCCTCCTTCAGAACGTAGCGCTGACGCAATTGCAGCTCGAACTGCGTCATCACGCCGAAAGCACCGAGATGAAGCCGCGCCGCCTGCCAGAGCCGATCACCCTCACCGGCTTGCACGACTTCCCCGGTCGCAGTGACCAGCCGGAAGCCGGTGACGGCCGCAGAGAAGTTTTTCAGGTCCTTTCCCGTGCCGTGCGTGCCAGTGGCTGTTACCCCCGCGATTGCCTGCTGATCGATGTCTCCCTGATTGGTGAATCCGAGCCCTTTTTCGTTCAGCGCATTGCCGAGGGCATAGATCCGCGATCCGGCCCAGACCCTGGCTCGACAGGTTTCAACGTCGGCATCGATCAGACCCGCCAGACCCTGCAGGTCGAGAATGATCCCGTCGTCGTTGCCCACCAACGGTGCGTGGCTGTGCGCCGCACCTACGGTCCGCATGCGGCGCCCCTGGGCAGCGGCCTCGCCAACGAGCGCACAGACGTCCGTTTCGCTGCGCGCGAAGTGGATGGCCGCCGGGCGACTCTCGAGCTTTCCAGACCAGTTCCGCCATCGAGGCATTGGCTTCCTCCGGCAATTGCAAACAACAGGTATGATGCGTCGATCGAGTTAAACGGGGTAAGAGGCGTATGGCAAGGTCTGTAGTTCGACTCGGGCAGACAGGCAGGCGTACCGTCCGGGCTCTCGAGATCGCAATCTCCGGCGTCCTGCTTTCCCTGCTGACTCTCGGTCTGCCGGCGACGGCGCAGCAACAGACAGAGACGGGCTCCGCACCGGAACTCACTGCCGAAAACATCGAGCGGTTCTTTGACACCGCCTTTACCACCCAGATTCAGGATCATCGCATCGTCGGCGCGGTCGTTTCAGTGGTGCATCGCGGTGAGGTCGCCCACCTTGGCGGCTACGGCTGGGCGGACCTCGAGTCCCGCACACCTGCAGATCCGGTGAGCTCGCTGTTCCGGATCGCTTCCATCTCGAAACCGTTCGTCTGGACGGCGATCATGCAGCTGGTCGAAGACGGTCGGCTCAATCTGGATGACGACGTCAACGATCACCTGACCACCTTCAAGATACCGGATACGTTCCCAGAGCCGGTTCGCATTCGCCATCTTCTCACTCACACACCCGGCTTCGAAGATCAGGCGATCGGTATGAATGCCAGAACTCTGCAGGATGAGCTGCCTCTGGCTACTTACCTGGCCGAGCATATGCCAGCCAGAGTGCGTCCGCCTGGCGAGCACGCGGCCTACTCCAATTGGGGCACGAGCCTGGCTGCCCACATCGTCGGTGAAGTCAGCGGTGAGAACTGGGCCGACTACGTCGACGCGCATATTCTGCGGCCGCTGGCCATGCGTTCCACCAATACGCACAGCGAGCTCAGCGACGACTTTCAGACCCGAATGGCCACCAGCTACCTCTGGGCTGGTGGTCAATTCACGGCGAAGCCGTATGAATACATGAACGACGGGCCGGCAGGCATGATCAGCACCACGGCCGATGACATGAGCCGGTTCATGCTCGCACACCTGGGACTCGGTGCTTTCGGGAGCGCACGAATTCTCTCCGAGGCCATGGCCCGGCAGATGCAGTCACCTCTGTTCGCCCCACACGCAGGCGTCACCGCCATGTTGCACGGTTTCTATCGATCTGATCGCAACGGGCAGATCATCTTCGGCCACGGTGGCGACACCAATCAGTTCCACAGCAACCTGAGCCTGTTTCCCGAGCACGACCTTGGCGTCTTCATCTCGTTCAATTCGGATCCGGCCGATGCTGCACGCAGCAGCCTGATCACCGCCTTTGTGGACCATTTCTTTCCTGTGACCTTTCTTCGCGAAGCACCCGAGCCGATCGACGAGGTGGATCTCTCGGACTACACCGGCGAGTACATTCCTCTGCGCAGCAACGAGAGCACGTTGGAACGGCTGGGTACGCTGGTCACCGGCGTCACCATCGAAGCAGCTGATGGGGAGCTGTTCTTCGCCGGCGGCAGCCGATGGGTACCTCGAGGTGAGGACGTTTTCCACAGCAGGTACAGGGATGTGAACATGGTTTTCGAGCGCGAGGAGGGTGAGGTCACGCACGTTCTGGTCGGCAGCCCCTTGAGCACTTTCAGAAAGGTGAGTGGGCTGAATGCACCGAGCACTGCGATCACCTTGATCGGCACTATGACCGTGATCGCCCTGTTCGCGGTCCTCGGCTACGGCGGTCGGCTGTTCCACCGCGCATCCGCTGCTGCGCGGCTGCCGCTTCCGCAGGTTGCCGCCGCCTGGCTGCATAGCCTGCTCCTGATCGCGCTGTACGCTTACCTTGCGAGCGTTCTGTCCGGCGACGTGGAAGAGTTCGTGCTAGGCGTGCCGGACCGCGTGGTGGTGAACGTCTGGCTGCTGATCCTCAACTCGGCACTTGGCATCGCCGTGATCGGTTTCGCCGCCAGTCAGTGGCTCAGCGGCGCGGCGACCAACCGGGTTCGAATCCGCTACAGCCTGGTAGCTGTAGCGGCGCTCATCAATCTCTGGATCGTCTACGTGTACAACATCCTGAGTTTTCCGTTCAGTCACCTCGCCAGCTGAGCTTTCCCGCTGCCAGGAATCAGGCCTGGATCACGATCTCCCGGGCGATCGATTGGCCTTCGTTTGCCGCTTCGAGGAACTCGGGTACCTGATCGAAGTTCAGGTAGTTGTATATCTCCGGTGCCATGGAGTCGATCTGGGTTGCATACTCCAGATACTCCTCCTTGGTCGGCAGCTTGCCGAGCACGGAGGCGATGGCCGCGAGTTCTGCGGAGGCCAGGAACACGTCAGCCCCCTGCCCCAATCGGTTCGGGAAGTTTCGGGTTGAGGTGGAGACACAGGTGGAACCCGCCTGGATCCGCGCCTGGTTTCCCATGCACAGGCTGCAACCCGGCATTTCCGTGCGTGCGCCCGCCTGGGCGTAGATGTTGAAGTAGCCTTCTTCCATGAGCTGGTGCTCGTCCATCTTGGTCGGCGGCGCGATCCAGAGTCGGGTCGGAATCACGGTGTCCGCCGCCTGCAGAAGCTTCCCGGCTGCACGAAAGTGACCGATGTTGGTCATGCAGGAACCGATGAACACTTCGTCGATCTTGGTGCCTGCGACTTCAGACAGCGGTTTCACATCGTCAGGATCGTTCGGACACGCCAGCAGCGGTTCGGTGATCTCTGACATGTTGATTTCTATCACCTCGGCGTACTCGGCGTTTTCATCCGCCCGAAGCAGGCTCGGATTTTCCAACCACTCTTCCATGGCCTGAGCGCGACGCTCGAGTGTGCGCACATCACCGTAACCGTTGGCGATCATCCAACGCAGCATCACCACATTGGAGCGCAGGTACTCGGCGACGGAGTCTTCCGACAAGGCGATGGTGCAGCCACCGGCGGATCGCTCGGCGGACGCATCGGAGAGCTCGAACGCCTGCTCGACCGTCAGATCCTCCGGCAGACCTTCGATCTCCAGAATTCGACCGTTGTAGACGTTCTTCTTTCCTTCCTTCTCCACGGTCAGGAGGCCGCGTTGTATGGCTGCATAAGGAATGGCGTTCACCAGGTCGCGAAGCGTGATGCCAGGCTGCATCTCACCGGTGAAACGCACCAGCACGGACTCCGGCATGTCCAGAGGAATCACGCCAAGGGCGGCGCCGAACGCCACCAGCCCGGAACCACCGGGGAAGGAGATGCCGAGCGGGAAACGGGTGTGTGAATCGCCGCCGGTACCTACCTGGTCAGGCAGCAGCATGCGGTTGAGCCAGCTGTGGATGATGCCGTCACCGGGACGCAGCGACACGCCACCCCGGTTCTGGATGAAGTCCGGCAGGGTGTGCTGGGTTTCGATATCCACCGGTTTGGGATACGCCGCGGTATGACAGAAACTCTGCATCACCAGATCGGCAGAGAAGCCCAGGCAGGCCAGTTCCTTCAGCTCATCCCGGGTCATGGGACCCGTGGTGTCCTGAGACCCTACCGTGCCCATGCGCGGTTCGCAGTAAGTACCCGGGCGGATGCCCTGGCCTTCCGGCAATCCACAGGCACGGCCGACGATCTTCTGGGCGAGCGTAAATCCGGCATCGCTTTCTTCCGGGTTTTCCGGCCGGCGGAACACGTCCGTGGGGTCGAGATCGAGCGCTTCCCGGGCCCGCTCGGTGAGGCTCCGGCCAATAATCAGCGGAATGCGGCCCCCGGCCTTCACTTCATCCAGAATCACATCCGTTTTCAGCTTGAACTCGGAAATGAGCTCGCCGTCCTCACTTTCGATTCGGCCTTCATAGGGCTTCACCACGATCACATCGCCCATCTCCAGCTTGCTCACGTCCGCCTCGATTGGCAGCGCGCCGGAATCTTCCAGCGTATTGAAGAAGATGGGTGCAATCTTGCCGCCCAGAACCACGCCCCCCTGGCGTTTGTTCGGCACGGAGGGAATGTCGTCACCCATGGTCCAGAGCACGGAATTGGTTGCGCTCTTCCGTGAGGAGCCGGTACCAACCACATCACCTACGTAGGCGACGCCATTACCTTTGTTTTTCAACGCCTCGATCTGCTCGATCGCGTTGGTGATCCCCTCACGTGGGTTTTTCAGCATGGCCAGGGAATGCAACGGGATATCCGGGCGCGACCAGGCGTCCTGGGCGGGTGAGAGATCGTCCGTGTTGGTCTCACCTGCCACATTGAACACGGTGAGCTTGATGGCTTCCGGCAGGTCCTCCTTCTCCTGGAACCACTCTGCGTCCGCCCAGGATTGCAGCACGCCCTGGGCGTGCTCGTTGCCGTTTTTTGCTTTCTCAGCCACATCGTGGAAGGCGTCGAACATGAGCAGTGTGCCTTTCAGCTCTTCCGCTGCCTTCGCGGCGAACTCCGCATCATCGAGCAGGTCGACCAGCGGCATGATGTTGTAGCCGCCGAGCATGGTGCCGAGAACCTCGATGGCCTTCGCCCGGTCGATAAGACCGCACTCGGTTTCCCCCTTGGCAATGTCTGCCAGAAACGCGGCTTTCACGTAGGCTGCGTCATCGACGCCAGGCGGTACCCGCTCCGTGAGCAGGTTCATGAGGAAGGCCTCTTCGCCAGCCGGTGGAGACTTCAGCAGCTCGACGAGCTGAGTGACCTGCTCCGCATCCAGGGGTAGCGGGGGGATTCCCAGCTCCGCACGTTCGGCGGCGTGTTGGCGATAGGCTTCAAGCATGGTGACCTCTTTCTAACCAGGTGTTCAGTACGTTCGTTGGCCCGAATACGTCACGCACACGACAGGTGTGTAGCCTGCCGCAGGCGGCTCGCATCCGGGGGGATCGGGTGAATGGGCAGTAATGTACCAGAGGCCTTATCATGCTTAAAATGGATACTTTGCATGTACAACATGCACTATTTCTATATATTTATAGATAGCACGTGTACCAATTCGCGAGAACACCATGGATCTGAGCCTCCTCCGCTCGCTCGTCACCGTCGCCGATGCCGGCGCCATTACCGAAGCCGCCGGTCGCATCGGTGTCACCCAACCCGCCCTCACCCGGCGCATTCAGCAACTGGAGCAGGAGTTTGGTGCGGAGCTTTTGAGCCGCAGCCGCAAAGGTGCCGAACTGACCGAGCTTGGCCGTCTGGTCGACCGGGAAGCCCGGCTTCTGATCGACCGCTACGAAGCGCTCAAGCAGGAGGTCGCCAGCCACTCGAGCGTCGAGGGCGGCACCATTCGGATTGGTGGTGGAGCCACCGCCGTGTCTTTCGTGCTACCGGATGCCATAGCGAACTACCAGCGGGAACATCCGCGCGTGCACTTCCATGTGAAGGAAGCGAGCAGCAGCGAGATCGCCAGCGATGTGGCAGATGGGCACCTCGAGCTCGGCCTGGTGACACTGCCTGTTCGCACCGCCGGTCTCGAGATCGAGCCCATACTCGATGACCGGATCGTGCTGGTGGCGGCAGCAGGAAACCCTCTGACGGACGCCGGCACCGTATCAGTGGAGAGCCTGGTCGGTCAGAACTTCGTCGGCTTCGAAGGTGGCAGCGCCATCCGCCAGATCGTCGACGCGAGCCTGCGGGAGGCCGGGGTGGCCATCAACGTGATCATGGAGCTGCGCTCTATTCCCGCAATTCTGAGAATGGTCGTGACCACGGATAGCCTGGCGTTTGTCTCTCAGCTCGGTGTGCAGGGCCAGGATCTGGTTCGGGAGGTACCGGTAACGGGACTCGCCATTACCCGCCGACTGGGCCTGGCGACCCGGCGGGGTCACTCGTTGTCCCCTGCAGCCAGTCGTTTCGTCGAGCGACTGCTATCGGATCGGCAGCCCGACGCCTAGCCGCCTGCGATGAGAGAGAGGATCCCGCGCCGGACATAACCTTATTCGCCTTTCTCACTTGATCCGCGTACTCCTGCGGTGCATTAATCGGCTCAAACCCACGGGAGAACATCATGTCAGATACCTACACGCCACCCAAAGTCTGGACCTGGGACAAAGAGAGTGGCGGCCGCTTTGCGAACATCAATCGGCCCATCGCCGGTGCCACGCATGACAAAGAGCTGCCCGTAGGGGAGCATCCGCTGCAGCTCTACTCCCTCGGTACCCCGAACGGTGTGAAGGTGACGGTGCTGCTCGAAGAGCTTCTCGAAGCGGGCCGTGACGCGGAATACGATGCCTGGCTGATCAACATCGGCGATGGTGATCAGTTCAGCAGCGGCTTCGTGGCCATCAACCCGAACTCCAAGATTCCAGCCCTGTTGGATCGCGGCACGCCGGAACCAACCCGGGTGTTCGAGTCCGGCGCGATTCTCTTCTACCTGGCCGAAAAGTTCGGCAACTTCCTGCCAACCGACCCTTCTCAGCGCGCCGAGTGCATGTCCTGGCTTTTCTGGCAGATGGGCAGCGCGCCATTCCTGGGTGGCGGATTCGGTCACTTCTATGCCTACGCGCCCGAAAAATGGGAGTACCCAATCAACCGATACGCCATGGAGGTGAAGCGCCTGACGGATGTGCTGGACCAGCGCCTGGCCGATAACCAGTTTCTCTGCGGCGATGCTTACACGATCGCCGACATGGCCAACTACGCCTGGTTTGGTGCTCTGGTGCTGCACAACATATACGACGCCGCCGAGTTCCTCGATGTGGCCAGCTACAACAATGTGGTTCGCTGGGCAACGGAAATCGAAGCACGGCCCGCGGTGGAGCGCGGACGCCGCGTCAATCGCGCCTGGGGCCCCGAAGAGCTGCGAGTGCCGGAACGGCACGGTGCCGCCGACTTCGGCTAGTGTCCTGCACGCCCGTGCGGCATGCCGGGCAACCGGGCTTTCGTGAATTCATCTGAGGTTCCCTATAATCAGGCACGCGGGCAGGCGTAGCACCGGGGGAACACATGCTGCTGAGCGATCAGGCGGTGATCGAGCGGGTATTCGATCACATCGACAACGGCTCTACGGATCTCGGCGACGAGATCTGGCGAGAGCCCACCGTGAACTACTGCTCAGAGGAACGTTTCGCGAAGGAGCTGGCACTGTTCCGTCAATTGCCGCTGCCCTTCGCACCTTCGATCGCGCTACCGAATACGGGCGATTACATCGCCAGGCCCGTGGGCGGGGTGCCCATTGTCGTGGTCCGAGGCGACGATGGCGGGTTGCGCGCTTTTCGCAATGCCTGCCGCCACCGCGGCGTGACCGTGGCTCAGGGCCAGGGCTGCACGCGTGTCTTCACCTGCGGCTATCACGGCTGGGCCTATGGTCTGGACGGCGCCTTGCAGCACGTCCCACATGAATCCGGTTTTCCTGGTCTGAACAAGTCCGAATACGGCCTGGTTCCCATAGACGGCGTCATCGAGCGCGGCGGATTGATTTTCGTCGCGATCGAACCGCCCATCGACGATGGCGCGCTGGTAGAGATGCCGGAGCTGATCGGATCCGATCAGGCCATTTTCCGCGAGAGTGACCGGGAAAGTGAGTTCAACTGGAAGCTGAACATCGAGGCGACCCTGGAGGGCTATCACATCAAGCCCACGCACCGAGAAACCTTCTTTCCTTACGGCTATGACAATATGAACGTGGTCGAGACGTTCGGCCCCAACGCCCGGGTCACATTCCCGTTCCGCCGGATAGAGAAGCTGCGGAAGCTAGCACCAGCTGAACGGGATATCAGCGGCCGCGTCACCTACGCCTACAACATCTTTCCGAACGCCTCGGTCGCCATGCTGTCAAATCACACGGTGGCTTCCTTCTCGGAGCCCTTGTCCCCGACCCGGACCCGCTACTTCAGCTATCGGATCGGCCAGAAGATCGCCGACGGGGATGAGGAAGCCGCCGCTCGCATGGAGCGGGACGCCGATTTCGTGTCAGACACCGGCGCAAAAGAAGATGCAGAGATGGTGCAGCGGATCCAGGAGGGGCTCGCCAGCGGTGCCAACAGTCATTTCATCTATGGCCGGTTCGAGAAAGCCATAGTCAACTTCCATCAGCACATGACCCGGCTGATCGACAGGATCTGAAGGCAGGCGGATCAGATCACCTCTTCCGGCTCGCTGACACTGAAGCTGAGATCATACTGACTGACCGGCAGTTGGCGGACTCGCGTGCCGGTGGCGGCAAAGATTGCATTGGTCAGTGCCGGGCCAATCCCCGGGGTGCCGGGTTCGCCGGCGCCACCCATCGGATTACCGCTGTTGATGATCTCCACCTCGATCTCAGGCGCATCTGACATGCGTACCATGGGATAGTCGTTAAAGTTGGACTGCACGACCGCCCCCGCATCGATCTGGATGTCACCATGAAGTGCCGCAGTCAGACCGTAGATGATGCCCGACTCCATCTGCGCCGTCAGGCCGTCCGGCGTCACCGCCATGCCAGCGTCCACCGCACAGACAACCCGGTCCACGCTGACCGAACCATCACGCACCGTCACGTCAACCACCTGAGCGACGATGCTGCCGAAGGACTCCTGCAAGGATATTCCCCTGCCCTGTCCGGCAGCCAACGTCTCACCCCAACCGGCCTTTCGAGCAGCGGTTTCGAGCACATTTCGATGCCGAGGGGCGTCGGCCAGCAGAGCGCGACGGAATTCATACGGGTCTTTGTTGGCTGCGTACGCCAGCTCATCGACAAACGATTCGGTGAAGAAGCCGTGCTGAGAATGATCCACACTCCGCCAGGGGCCAAAAGGTACGTGGGTAGCCGAGTCGGTGTAGTGGATGTGCTGGTTGGCAATGCCGTAGGGAATGTGTGGCGCTTCCGCAGGTTCGTGCTTGTCGACGTACTGGTTCTCCCAGGTCAGCGGTACGCCGTTCGCATCCAGCGCCGCCTTGAATCGGCTGGTGATTGCCGGACGGTAGTGGTCGTGGCGCATGTCCTCTTCCCGGGACCAGATCAGCTTCACCGGCTGGCCCACTGCCTGTGCAATCTGAGCGGCCTGTACGGCCGCATCGTCCGTGGCGCGGCGGCCAAAACCCCCACCCATAACATGGTTGTGCACACGAACGTTTTCTACGTCCATAGCGAGCGCCTCGGCCACCGAGTAACGGGTGCCGAGCGGGTTCTGCGAGCCGATCCAGACCTGACACTGACCACTCTCTATGGCTACGGTGGCGTTCATGGGTTCCATGCAGGCGTGTGCCAGATAGGGTACCCGGTAAGTTGCTTCGACCACGGTCGCAGCTTCCGCATAGCCCAGATTCACATCACCCAGCGCAACATCCTGCTGCTCGTTACCGTCGGCGATGGCCTGAGCCATGTCACGGTCGAACTGCTCGAAGATCTGCGCCTGACTCACGCCCTCCTGTACCGGTTCCGTCCAGCCGACCTTCACCGCGGCAAGTGCATTCTTCGCCTGCCAGTAGCCATCGGCCACCACTGCGACCGCGTCATCCAGACGCACCACGTCCACTACACCGGGCATGGCACGGGCGGCACTATCTTCTACAGACGCCAGCGCAGCGCCGAAAACCGGCGCCGCCTTGATGGTGGCTACCTTCAGACCAGGCATTTCCACATCAATTCCGAAGACGGCGCTACCATCCACCTTGGCGGGAATGTCATGCCGCGGAACGCTTCTGCCTATGATGCGGAACTCTTCCGGCTGCTTGAGCCTGGGCGTATAGGGTGGATCCATCCGACCGGCTGCGGTTGCGAACTCCGCAAAGGGCGCCTGCTTGCCGCTCCCGGTGTGAATGATCTGGCCCTCGCGGGCATGAAGTTCCGCTGACGGTACCGACCAGGCATCCGCGGCTGCACCGATCAGCATCTCCCGGGCTGCCGCACCGGCGATACGCATCCCATACTGACCGGTCGCCCGAACGCTGGCACTGCCGCCGGTGATCTGCAGCCGCATGGCCTTGGCGATCTGAATGAAGGCGCCATCCACGGTGCCGACCAGAGGTGCCGGGATCTTTGCCGGTCCCAGCAAGTAGCCCTTGCCCATCATGAAGTTGGCGTACTCATCGTGGGCGGGTGCTTCGATGAAGGAGACGTCTTGCCAACGCGCATCGAGCTCATCAGCAATCATCTGGGTCAGTGCGGTCTGTGCACCCTGACCCATCTCCGAGTGCGGAATGATGGCGGTTACGTGATTGGACGGATCAATCTTCAACCAGGCACTGACCAGGGTCTCGTCACCCTCGGTGACGAGTGGGCTCAACTTCTGGGCACGGTTCCCAGGCCGGATGGCAACGCCGACGACCAGGGCACCGCCTGCCACCACGCCAGCTGCGATCACGCCACGACGCGTCCACTTACCCATGTTGCACCTCCGCCTGATCCGCAGCACCTGGATCAAAATGCTCGACGCCCGCTACGGATTTGATGGCCTTCCTGATCCGCCCATACATCCCGCAGCGGCAGAGGTTACCGTCCATCGCCTCGTTGATCGCGGCATCGTCAGGCGCAGGATTTCGCTCCAACAGCGCCACAGCAGACATGATCTGTCCCGACTGGCAGTAACCGCACTGGGGCACCTGATGCTCGATCCAGGCCTGTTGCAACGGATGCAGCTTGCCATTGTGAGCGAGCCCTTCGATGGTGAGGATCTCCCCACCGGCAGCGGCGGACACCGGCAGAACACAGGAGCGGACGGGTGCGCCGTTCAGATGAATGGTGCAGGCGCCACACTGGGCGATGCCACAGCCGAACTTGGTGCCGGTCAGTTCGAGCTGTTCACGGATCACCCACAAAAGCGGGGTGTCTGGCTCCACGTCTACTGATTGACGGACGCCGTTGACGCTGAATTCGATCATCGGAGGTCTCCTGCTCCTTCTTGCCGAGGGGAGAGTGCAGAGGGCTGAGCGGCTGGCTCGCTAAGACGGTAGGATTATAATGACACCCTGTCACTTTGGTCAACGGGCAGGAAGGAACGGTTCGGAGGCTATGCAGAAGTCAGCTGCGGTAGGTGACCCTGAGTGCGGTTCGAACAGGCACCGCTTCGCCCTCTTGCTGCACGGGGGCGAAGCGCCAGGTACGAATCGTACGGACGGCTTCGCGCAGAAAGATAGCTGGCGCATCGCCACTCACATTCACGTCGGTCACCCGTCCTGTCTCGGTCACCGTGAATTCCACATCGATGGAACCCTCGGCGCCTTCCAGGGCCCGGGATGGGTATACGAGCGGAGACTGGCGCACAGGCTCGAGCTCAGAATAAGGTCGAAACCTGGGGCCCGTCTCGGGCGGTGGCGCAAAATCGGCAGCTGCGAGCGGTTGCTCGGACTCCGCCTCGTTGCTTCCAGCCCTGAACCCATCGGTCAGAAACCCATCCGGCAGCTCGTTGGCACTGACAGATTCGGGCGCGATGGAGTCAGCAAGGTAGTTATCCAGCGCCAGCTGTACCGTCGAGTCCACGCCCTCGGTCGTGTTCGGGCTGAGTGGGAGAACGGGCCCCAACGCCTCCAGTACCGGATCGGCCTCCGCCTCCGTCCCGTCTTCCACGATGACTTCAACGGCCAGCGCACCCAAGGCCAGACCGGTGGCAGATTCCACCAGCGAATCCAAGCCGGTGTCCTCTTCTACCGCATCGGTAACCGGATCAACCACGTCGATCGGCTGTTCTGTCGACGCTCCCTGCACCTCTGCCTGTGCCACGCCTCGAGCCTCTTCCTGAGCCAGCGCATCAATCAGCATGGCTTCTGCTTCCGCGTCAGAGACTACTGGTTCAGCAGCAGCGGAACCCTGCCCCCTCTGTTCGGATTCTGACGCGCCGGAGCTCGAGCTGACGGCTTGCATTGCCGCAGTACCCGGCGCCTGGCTCGAAAAGTAGTCGAGCGTTTCTGCAACGGAGGCTCCGGCCAGACCCAGCGTAGTAGCCTGCTCGATCAGCCTGCCCGCCCGAAACGCATCGCCGTCGTCGTAGGCCTGCCGCGCTTCCTGAACCAATCGCTCGTTGAGGGTGGTCAGCGCCGCAGGGATGCGCGGATCATCCGGGTAAGCGGTCATGAGGGAGCGCAGGGATTCCACCGCGAAGTCGATGGTCGCCTTGTCCGGCAGGGGCTCTGCCTGAAGAAGGGCCGAGAGTCTGGCAAACATGTCTTGACTGACGCCAGCAACTTCCAGATTCGAGGGATCGATTGCTGCCGGCTGCGGCGGCTCTGCTCGAGCACCGGTGAGCGGGCCAACTTCAGCTGCAGCCGCAGTCTCCTGGCGGGCGGTATCCGGACTCGCACCCTGTGTGTCTTCGGTGGCGGACACCTGACTGGAGGTCATCGCCTCTTCCACGCTGCGGCTGGCCACGTAGAGCGCGGTGACCACCAGGCCGGCCACCAGGAGCACCGAGGCGGATAGGGCCAGGATCACTCTGCGCACGTTCGACCGCCTGGCCGCGTGCTGACGCTTTTCCGCGGCGACAGCGGCATGCTCCCTTTGCAGGTAGTCGACCGGCACTGCCTTGAGCGGCGTCACGCTGGACCGCTCGCCGACGATGATCTCTTCCGCATGCGCTGGAGCACTCAGCGGACCAAGCGCCTGACGAGGTTCGCCCTTTCTGACCACATAAAGTGCCAGCGCATCACCCGGCGGTCTCGCTACGGCGAAGTCATTGTCGATGTCGAGGGTGTGACCGAGGAAGTCCAGACAGACGTGGGTTTGGGCACCCACAGTGAGATTCTTGATCCGCTCGCCGGACTCGAGTTCCAACTCGTAATGCTCGGCGACCACGTCCAGGAGCAGCGCCTCGCCCGCCAGATTGAACTGCACCACGGCATTGGGCGCCTCAAAGCTGAGATCACCGGACGGCAGAACGCCGAGCTGCATCGCTGGATGCACCCGGGCTGTCATATCGCCCCCACGGGCAATCAGGTGCCAGCCAATGGCTCCACGGTTTTTGGAGTCGATCGGTTCCATATGTGCGTTTCCGCCCCCAGGCTCAGAACACACGCTTTGTCGTTATCAGCGATCAGTCTATGCCTCGACCCGATTTCCGCAATAGGCGAATTGTACCGGCTTGTTAGTAGCCACTAACGCCGAGCTGCCTCAATACTCCAGACAGTCAATCCCGTACTACCCACGGGCATCGGTGGTCGGCGCGAAGTACTTAGAGCCGAGCGGATTGAAAAAACCGAAATCCCGAGCAGGATAAGGATTATTGCGGCCGATCAGGTGGGCGAATCTGGGCGGGTTTCTGGCCACCACCTCATCACTGATCACAGCATTCAGGTCCTCCTGAGGTCGCAGAAACATCCGCTGGAAGTAGACGGTCATCCCTACCCGCTCGCCAGGCAGGGATCTGGCGCCGGCGCTGTGCCAGAGATTGCCACTGAACACGGCCACCGAGCCTTTTTTGGCTTCCAGCGGAATGGCCTGGCGGATCGATCGACCCGGTGGATGATTGCGTTTTTTGTGGGAACCGGGCACCACCAGGGTTGCCCCGGAGGCCAGTGAAAACTCATCCGTGACCCACATCATGTTGCAGGTGACCGGGTGCTCGGGTACCGGTTCCGGCACCATCGGCGTATCCAGGTGCATACCCTGGGGCGGGTCTCCCTGCAGCCGAACATGGCCGTGGTTACTGCTGATCTGGCAACTCTCTCCAAGCAGATAGGTGACCAACGCCAGAGGCTTTTCCGCCATCACAGCCCGCTCAAAGATACGCCCCCGCGCCAGGAGCCAGGTCACCAGATAGCTACCACCATCCGGGCCGGAGAGCGGCACCCGTTTGCCCGCCTGTCTGTCCTCCTCGCCAAGCCGGAG
Source organism: Candidatus Azotimanducaceae bacterium (assembly GCA_965215995.1). Taxonomy (GTDB): domain Bacteria; phylum Pseudomonadota; class Gammaproteobacteria; order Pseudomonadales; family Azotimanducaceae; genus SZUA-309. The sequence continues at coordinate 833,922 of OZ244128.1, forward strand.
TATGGTCTCTCTGAGCTCATCGAAGAACGGTTCCGGCATCACGTCTTCCAACACCGTGTAGCCGTACAGCTCCAGCTCCAGCACGTTGCGTTCCAGGTCGAGGCGCAAGATCTCGTCACGCATCCGATCGAGACGTGCATGCGCTTCGATCGCCGCTGGATGCCGGTTGTCTGTGTCTGTCATTCTCGCTCCCTTAAGTGTTCAGGCTCGCGGAGCTGTTCTGAAACCAATTCTGAGTGTTCAGACAGAACCGGACGAGCGCCAGCATGAGCGGTACCTCGATGAGCACCCCCACCACGGTGGCGAGCGCTGCGCCTGAAGAGAGCCCGTAGAGCATGGCCGCAGTGGCGATGGCCACCTCGAAGTGGTTGGAGGCACCGATCATGGCCGTAGGTGCGGCGTTTTCGTAGGAAAGCTTCATGACGCGGGCCAGCGCATAGCCGAAAGCGAAGATCACAAGCGTCTGCACGGTGAGCGGTATGGCGATCCACAGAATGGTCAGAGGGTTGTCCGTGATGGTCTCCCCCTTCAGAGAGAACAGCAGCACCAGCGTGATCAGCAACGCCGAGATGGTCACTGGGGTCAGGTAGTGCAGGAAGGTTTCCCTGAACCAGACCTCACCTCTGGCCGCGATGATCCACTTGCGGGAGAGGTAACCGGCGAGCAGAGGCAGCGCCACATAGGCAGCAATGGAGAGTAACAGAGCCTCCCACGGCACCGGCAGCTGCCCGACGCCAAGGAGGAACCCCCCGAGCACGCCGTAGAGCACGAGCATGGTCAGCGAGTTGATGGCCACCATCACCAGCGTATGACCATCGTTGCCTTTCGAGAGATAACCCCAGACCAGAACCATGGCCGTGCAGGGCGCGATGCCGAGTAGAATGCAGCCGGCCAGATAGCTGCGCCAGAGAGGCACTTCGAGCATCTTCAGCCCATCTACCAGCACCACCTGACCGGCACCGTAGCTGTCTCCCACGGTCAGGCCTTCACCGAGCGGCAACTTCACGTGATCCACCGCATCCGGACCGATGAAGACGAGAAACAGATTGCCGAGGAAGAACGCCGAGATCGCGTACATGGTGAAGGGCTTCACGCCCCAGTTGATGAACAGCGTCAGCCCAACCGGCCGCCACGCCCTGCCGGCTTTCACCACCTCGTGAAAATCGATCTTCACCATGATCGGATACATCATGAAGAACAGACACAGAGCGATGGGAATGGAGACCACGGGCGCGTCATTGACCGTGATGGCCATGGCGTCCAGAGATTCGGCGACACCGGGTGCGATCTTACCCAGCAGAATACCGGCGACAATGCACAGCGCCACCCAAAGCGTGAGGTACCGTTCGAAAAGACTCATGAAGGTATTGTGCCGCGCTCCCACTGCAGAAGTGTGAATGCTGGCTCTGCAGTCTCGTGGTGCTCAAAAACGGCCCGCACCGCTGATCCGATGGTCACATCTGCTTCCGGATCGCCGAGCAGGTTGCCAACCACGCGCACGTTGCCTGCCGCCGGCAACTCTACCAGCACCACCACGTAGGGTCCCTGCTCCTTCAGTGCCGGGTGCACCGGATGCCAGACACGCTCATAGCTATAGATCCGGCCTTCGCCTGGAACCTGTTCGAAGCCCACGGCCTCGGAGTTGCAGTGATGGCAGATCCACTCCGGTCCCCACTGCCACTCACCGCAGTCCGAGCAGCGCTGAAGCAGTATCTTCTCCTCTCTGAGCCCCTGCCAGAAAGGCGCATCCAGACCATCCGGCGCGGGCACGGGCTGGGGTAATCCCGAGGCGAGATAGCAGACGCTCATAAAGTCGCCTCCGTACCGAAAATGCAGGCGCTGACCGGGGTCACCATGGGTCCGGAGATGGTCATGGAGACCTGAGCACCCGGAACCGGATTGGTCGACTCACCTCGTATCTGCCGCGCGGCTTCAATGATCAGCCCCAAACCGTGCATGTAGCACTCCGCCAGATTGCCGCCGCTGGTATTGAGTGGCAGATCGCCGTCCGGCGCCAGAAACCGCTCCTTGATGAAGAACTCGTTGCAGTCATCCGCTGCACAGAAACCGTGCTCCACCAGGCTCATCAGCACACCGCCGGTGAAGTTCTCGTAGCTCTGCAGCACGTCCACGTCAGCGGGCTTAACGCCCGCCATCTCATAGAGTCGGGGCGCTAGAGACGGGAATGAAGAGGAAGCGTAGTCCGGTGTGTTGTGCACCCCCGCGCCAGCTCGATAATGAGAACCGCTGACGGCGCCGAGCAGATAGCAGGGCTCGTGCGAAAACTCTTTCGCCCGCTCCGCGGACACTAGAACCATGGCCGCCGCGCCGTCGTTCTCCAGGCAACAGTCATACAGATGGAAAGGCTCGACGATCCAGCGCGACTGGTCGTACGTTGCTTCGTCCAGCGGCCGACCATGCATCACGGCCCGCGGGTTGTTCTGGGCATGATGATAGGCGGCCAGCGAGATTGCCCGGAGCGCGCTCTGTGCGACGTCATGGTCGTGCATGAAACGCACGACCTTCATGGCGAACATCTGCGCAGGCGACATGAGGCCATAGGGCACCGTGTGGGCTGCATCCCCGGCGATGGTGTTCCGCCGTGGACCCTGACCGAAGCGACCGAACTGGCCCTGCGCCAGCGCCCGGAAGACGACAACGCAATCTGCCAGGCCACCGTGGATGGCGGCTGCTGCGTGCGCCACTGCAGCAGAGCCACCGCCGCCACCGCCGCCCCACTGCATATTCGAGAAACGCAGCTCCCTGCAGCCAAGTGCAGCAGCAAGCCGCGAAGGATCATTCCGGTCGTTGCTGAAAGACGCAAAGCCGTCCACGTCTTTCGGTGAGATCCCCGCGTCCGCGCAGGCCGCAAGAATGGCCTTCAGCGCCAGCTTTCCTTCCGCATCCGGTGCCTGGCCGCGTTTGTAGTAATCGGTCTCACCGACACCGGCAACGCAGACGCTGCCCCGAATGGTCGCATCGCTCATGCGGACAGCGTGCCGACCTGGGCGGCCACTGCCGCAGCGTCTTCCTGGTCGAGGAAGCGTTCGGGCACCGGCAGCTTGAATATGCGCGCTGAGTTGAGCCCGAGGATCCGTGCCCGCTCGCCGTCATCCAGACCACCCATGGTCCGCTCGATGGCGGCGGCCGAGTGCGGCCAGGTGCCTTCGTGGTGCGGGAAATCGTTTGCCCAGAGGAAATTGCCGACCAGATCATGCTCCCGGGCGACATCGAGACCAGACTTATCCTCCTGGAAGCTGGCGAAGCCGTTCGTGCGGAAGTACTCGCTCGGTAGCCGATCGAGCTTCGGACGCACCCACATATGGTGCTTGCGGTAGGCTTCATCCAGCGCCTCGAGCGCCCAGGCTACCCAGCCGATACCCGCCTCGATGGTGCCGAAGATGAGCTTCGGATACCGGTCGAGCACGCCAGAGGCGCAGAGGTTGGCAATGGGTTCCATGGTGGGTGCCAGAGAGTGCACGGCGTAATTGATCACCGCCCCGCCGTTGCCCCTCGCCGTGCGTGGATCGCGGCCGGTAGAGACATGGAACGTGATGGGCAGGTCCACCTCCTGGATGCAGGCCCAGAGGTCATCGAACTCCGGCAGGTTGTAGTTGAGCTGGGTGTGATCCGGCGCGCCCCAGACCGGTTTGCAGGGTAGCGATAGCCCCTTGAAACCGAGTGCGGCACAGCGCTGAATCTCCTGGATGGTTTTCTCCAGCGCCCCGGGTGCGACGCACGCCATGGGCGCCAGCCGATCGTTGTAGTCTGCAAACTCCTCCCAGGCCCAGTCGTTGTAGGCACGGCACATGGCGTGGGAGAAATCCGCATCCGGTGTAGCCCAGATCGTCAGGCCCTTGTTCGGAAACAGGATCTCCGCCTCCACACCATCCATGGCCAGGTCCCGGATCCGCTCTTCCGGCGTCTTACCGGATTGATTGCGAAGCTTGTCCTCACCTTCGAAAGGTATGTTCTGAAGCTTGAGAGGCCGGAAACCTTCGGTTTTCTGGAACTTGTTGCCCTTGCCATCGACGATCACACCGGGCAGGCGCTCCCGGTAGGCTTCGTCCATGCGGGTGACCCAGAGATCGGAGGGTTCCTGCACATGACCGTCCGCGGAGACCATGAAGAACTTGTTCGCATCGTCCGGCCGGGCCGTTCGTTGCCAACCCTCACAGCCAGGTGTTTCTTTGCGCCAGGCATTGGCGCTATCCACGCTCTCGGTGGCTTCGCTCATCGGAAATCCCCTTCAGTTTCCTCCCCGGGAATGGCCAGTGTACGCCGGACCCGGCTCGACGAAAACGCCGATGATTGAGTGCAGTCAGCGTTTACCCTTACGAGTTCTCAGACTGCCCCTCACCGGCAAGCAATCCGCCAAGCGCCACACGGTAGCCATCGTAGCCAAATCCACAGACCGCACCTGTGCAAACAGGGGTGAGGGCGGAACGCACGCCGCGAGCGGTTGGGTTCGAGGCATGCACCTCGATCGCGGGAACTGACAGGTTGCGCAACGCCCCGATGAGAGGACCTTCCGTGAGGGTGAATCCGCTTGGGTTGATGATGAGCCCGTCGAACTCGCGGGCAGCGTCGCCGACCCAGCCCGCCGCCTCGTCCTCCACATTGGTCTGACGGATTTCCACGGCCACGCGAAGTGCTGCTGCATCCCTCTCGATCCGCTCGTTGATCTCGTCCAGCGTGTCTGGACCGAAAATCTCCACGTCCACCTTGCCACGCAGCTCCATGCCGGCACCCTGAATAACAAGCACTCTCACCGTTCCCTCCCTCTGCTCTCGACCGTCCCGCTAACGATTTGGCCCACGCGTCATCGGATAGGGTTGCCAGCGCTCCAGCTCGACCTTAGGCAGCACCGTCGGGTTGACACAGCTCATGGGCCAACGACCCCGCAGCACCAGTGCCACCTCCCGACCGACCCGGCGCCGGGTTTCCGGGCGCATCCGGGTAGTGGCAGAGGCGACGTGTGGGGTAACCACCACGTTTTCCATCGCAAGCAACGGATTTGCCGGGTCAGGCGGCTCCTGCTCCAGAACGTCGAGTCCGGCACCGGCGATGGCGCCCCGCTCGAGCGCATCGATCAGTGCTGGCTCATCGATGATCGGGCCCCGAGCGGTATTCACGATTACGGCCGTCTCCTTCATTCGCGCGAACGCATCAGTGCTGAACGCATGTTCCGTTTCCGCGTTATGCGGGGCATGCACGGAGACGTAGTCGCTACGCTCCAGCAACTCGCCAAAGCTCACCGGTTCTACGCCAGCTTCCGAGATGGCCAGCTCGCTGACGTAGGGATCATGAGCGATCACCCGCATGCCGAAGGCCTTAGCCCGGCGAGCCGTGCAGCGCGCCACATTGCCGAATGCGAACAGACCGAGCGTCTCGCCCATGAGCCTCGGTACTTTGGAGAGCAGAGGCCGGGCCTTGTACCACTCTCCCTCCTCTCTCGCCATGCGGGTCATGAGCGGTGTGCGCCGCGCCATGTCGAGCAACAGCATCATCGCGTGGTCAGCCACTTCCTCGATGAAAACGTCGGGGACATTGGTCACCACGATGCCGGCCTTGGTGGCGGCCTCGATGTCCACCATGTCTACGCCGACGCTACCCACACCGATGACGACGCACTTCTCCAGGGCATCGATCACCTGCCTGTCAATCCGCAGACCCCAGGAGGTGATGATCGCATCCACATCGCGCACGCCCTCAGCGAACTCCGCCGGTGTGTCCGCGCGGATGTCAATGATGTCGCCAACGGGCGCCAAGGCTTCGAGCTCCAGCGCGTAGCGCTCGGAGGTCGTCTGGTTGCGTGCCTGGCTCGGCAGCTGAATGCCGATCTTCTTCCGCTCGGTGCTTCTGGTCACCTCATTCTCCCTGTTCTTCTCCGGCTGATCAGAGTACCCCTGAATCGGACCCGAATCACAGCACCCCGAATGTCGAACCTGGAAACCGTCAGACTTGACGGTTTCTAATTAGGAACCGATACTCGGCCGGGCATCAACTAATGGGGAGAGAGGTTAGATGCCGTCATCCAACCTGGAAATCTTTGGGCGCGGGCTTCGCGCCGCTTTTTTCACACCATTACTTCTCGCCTGTGCGCTGTCGGCAGCCCTGCCCATGACCGCCGCAGGGGCAGAAGAAAACCGTGCGGCCATTGAAGAGATCGTGGTCACGGCACGGAAACAGGAAGAGTCCGTACAGGACGTGCCCATCGCGGTCACCGCCCTGACCATGGAGCTTCAGCAGACATCATTCCGAGACCTGACCGACCTCAACGGCTACTCGCCCAACGTGGTGATGTCAGAGGACGGCAGCCGGGGCGGTGGCGGCGGCAACGTGCTGATCCGCGGCATCAGCCCCACGCGCACAGACGACAACTCATTTGACGCCCCCATCGCCGTGGTGGTCGATGAAATCTATCTGGGCACCCTCGCCGGCCAGGTCATGGAGAACTTCGACCTGGAGCGGGTCGAGATTCTTCGCGGTCCTCAAGGCACGCTGTTCGGCAAGAACACGGTCGGCGGTGTGATCAACGTGATCCGGAGCCGACCAACGAAAGAACTCGATGGCCGGTTCAAGCTGACCGGAGGTAATGACGGGCGCGCAGAGATCCGGGGCGTGGTCAATTTCGGCAACGAAGACAACTTCGGTCTGAAGCTGTTCGGTACCGCCATCGGCTACGACGGCCATAGAGACAACGCCACCAACGGCAACGACGTCGCCGACCGGGACTACTACAACATCGGTGCCACCCTGCTCTGGGAACCCACGGACAACTTCGAGCTGCTGTTCACCGCCGAGACGTTCGACGACGAAGGCACGCTCGACGCTTACCACACGAACTACAATACGGCACCGGGCGTGATTCCAGCGCCACCGCCAGGTTCCTCGGAGAACGATTTCAGTGGCGGCTTCCTGACCTGTCTCGTTTTCGGCGAGTGCCGCACCTCGCTGGATACGCCATCCAAGGCGGAAAACGACAAGGACAACGACTTCGAGCTGGAAACCGATGCCTACACGCTGAAGATGGTGCTCGACCTCAACGAGAACATGTCGCTGACGTCAATCACCGGTTACCGGGAGCAGATGGAGTATCGGTTCTTCGACTTCGATGCGTCCGCCGCGCCGTTCATCACCATCGAGCGCTGGAACGACTACGACCAGTTCAGCCAGGAACTCCGGTTCAACGGTAACTGGGACAACGTTTCCGTGACGGCAGGCCTGTACTATTTCAACAATGAGTTCGAGCAGGATTGGGTTACTTCAGACACCTTCTGGCATTTCATCTTCGGTACCTTCGTACCGGGTGTATCCTCCGCTGCCGACCCGTTCTGGTGGGGGCTGTGCGTCAGCGGCGGCCTGGGTAACCTGTCCTGCGACCCGGCAATAGCCAGCGTGCCGCTGACCCAGAACGTGGCCCAGGTCCTCTACGAAACCCAGGAAACCACATCTTATGCGGGTTACGTGGAAGCGGACTGGCGCTTTGCCGAGCGCTGGATACTGACAGGGGGTCTCCGTTACACCCGGGAGGAAAAAGACTTCGTGGCCGGCCAGGCTTATCTCACGAGTGAGGATCGGGCGTTGATGCGCGCTTTCCCCGGTGGTTTTGCCGATCTGGACAACGAGTGGACGGAAACCTCCCCGAAGGTCGCGCTGGCCTACGAAATCAACGACAACTCGATGGTCTACGTGTCCTATTCGGAAGGCTTTCACTCCGGCGGTTTCTTCGGCGTCAACCAGAACATCTCCGACTTCGAGCGTGACCAGTATGATCCGGAGTACGCCAATACCTGGGAGGTCGGCTACAAGAGCCAGCACTTCGACAACCGGATGCAGCTCAACGCCACCTACTTCCGCAACGAGTTCGAAGACAAGCAGGAATCGTTCATTGGTTTCGATCCGACCACAAACACGGTGACCAGCATCTTCGACAACGCGGCCGAGGTGCTCTATCAGGGCATCGAGCTCGAAGTGCAGTACGTGTTCAACCAGTACTTCCGGGCCTTTCTCAACTACGGCTATCTCGACGCCGAGTACAAGGATTTCGAGACCGATCTGAATCCGAACGACGGTGTACCCGTCATCGAGGACGCCACCCACCTGAACCCGCGAAACGCGCCGGAGAACACATTGGGCATCGGCGGCACCATTTCCATACCGGCCGGCAACGGTGCATTCGAGCTGTTCGGCAAGTACGCCTGGGTCGACGAGATGGACGCAAATCTGCTCAACCTGCAACAATCCAAGCTGGATTCACGTGAGGACCTGAGCGGAACCTTCGGTTACTACACCGATCGCTGGGCCGTGTCGGTGTGGGGCCGGAACCTGACTGACGACCGCCAGGAGGTGTTTATCCCGATCGACACCTTGTTCGCGGCCGGGACGGTCAACCGGCCGCGCAGCTATGGGCTGGAGCTGGAGTTCCGCTTCTAGAGCTCGTCAGCTACTCAGGACCTGAAGCGCCGGTGACACCACCGGCGCTTTTGTCTTCAAGGTTCAAGACGGATTGAAAAGGAGAGGCGTCGATGACAACGGACAGACAGGCCCTGCAGGACGTGATGCTCCGCTACGCGGCCGGGGTCGATGACCGGGATTTCGATCTGTACAGATCCTGCTTCGCCGATGATGTGGAAGTGGTCGGCTTCGGACCGAATGCCATTCAGGGCGCTGACGCCTGGCTCGAATTCGTCCGCACTGCGCTCGAGCAGTACGGCGCCACCCAGCACATGCTGGGACCTCAGCTCGCCACCATCGAGGGCGATACGGCGGAAACCCGCAACGACGTGCAGGCAATGCACGAGCTGAAGACGGAGGGTGGTCTGTTCACCCTGTGGGCGACCTACCTCACTCGCATGCAGAAGCAGGATGGGGAGTGGAAGATCGTCCGCCACGAGCTAATATCCAGAGCAACGGAGCGCCACGGCGGCTGAGGGCAACGCCAGGAGAAAGGACATGGCCGAAAGATCGATCAGCACTGAAATCCAATCCTACCCGGAGCAGCAGACACGGGGTTCGCGACTCGAAGGCTACCGCTACACGTCCCGCGAATTCTTCGAGAGAGAATGGGAAGGCATGTGGACCAAGGTCTGGCTGCTGCTCGGCCGCGAGTCCGAGCTCCCGGAGCCCGGTGACTGGCAGATGGAGCCGGTGGGACCGGAGGAGATCCTCATGGTCCGGCAGACCGATGGCACCGTGAAGGCCTTCTACAATGTCTGCCAGCACCGGGGCAATCCGCTGGTGGAAGACGGCAAAGGCCGCGTGAAGCGCTTTGTCTGCAAGTATCACAGCTGGGCCTTCATGCCGGACGGTGAGCTCAATTTCGCGCCGGACAGGGAAGATTTCCCGGAAGGCAACCCCTGCGGCAAGATCCGTCTGGAGGAGCTTGCCTGCGAGACCTTTGCCGGTTTCGTCTGGGTGAACATGGATCCCGACTGCATGCCGCTGAAGCAGTTTCTCGGTCCGATCTGGGACGAGTGGGAGGCCCGCGAGGTGGGCACCTGGACCCGTACCATGGCCAACAGCATGTGGTTGCCATGCAACTGGAAGGTGGTGCTGGACAACTTCAACGAGTCCTATCACGTGCCCACGGTGCACATGGGCGCAGATACCAGCACGGACCGGAAAAAGATCCGCGGCAACATCAACACCTACTTCAAGGAAACCCGCTTTGATCTTTCCGACGAGGGCCACAACCGGATGGTCATGGAAGGCGGCTACGGCGTCGGTGCCACAGACAAGGAAGGCAACATACAGGAACCGCTCGCTGGTCAGCTCCGCTACTGGGACCTTGATCCGGAGGATTTCAAAGGCAATCCGGAGGCTACCCGGTCCGCCATCCAGCAGGCCAAACGGCAACTCGGCCCGGACCGGGGCTTCAGCCACTACGCCAAGGTGCCGGATCAGCAGCTGACGGACGCCTTTCACTACACCCTGTTTCCGAACTTCGCGGTCTCGCTCTGGTCGGATGGCTTCCACTTCCTGCGCGCCAGACCGCACCGGTCCGATCCGGAGCAGTGCCTGTTCGACAACTGGTGGTACACGAGCCCGGCAGCCATGGCCTCTGGTCATGAAGGTGGCATGGGTGCGGGTCCCAAGGAAGTCGAGGTGACCCTCCTCGACTTCGAAAAAGGCGATTCAATCGGCCCCGCCATCGAAGACGACGTGCGGGTTTTTGTCACTCAACAGCGCGGGTTCCGGTCCCGGGGCTTCAAGGGTGTCTATCTGGCGAAGCAGGAGACCCGGATACGCCGTTACCATGAGCTGATCGACGACTACATGGACGGCAGCCTCCCAGACTGATTCAAGACTGGCAGAATCAGCGGCGCCAGCTATCGAAGATCACCGCCACCTTCCTGTTAAGGCTATCGAAAGCCTTGCGTTCCTGGGCGTCGGACTCGGCCCGATCGTAATACTTTTCCAGCAGGTCGCAGATGATCTGGGCAGCTTCATCGGTAGCCAGCCCGGGCGCAATCAGCCCGGCTGCCTTGCGCTGTTCAAAGGCGCGGGTCAGCTGCTCAGCCTCCCACTCCCTGATCCACAGCGCGACCTCACGGATACGCCCCTTTTTTTTCGCACCTATGCTGAATTCCCGGACCAACTCGTAGGAAATGTAGTCGTGCACTTTTTTATAGATGCCGAGCAGCTGCTGCACGGCCAGCAGCGGGTCCTCGGGTAGCGATGCCAGCGCGGCCTCCCCTTCCGAGCGCAGCTCAGACATGTCCATGCGTGCCAGCTCCGCAAACACGCCTTCCTTGTTTTTGAAGTAGGTGTAGACAGTGGCGACCCCGACATCCGCCTGCTCGGCGATCGCTTCCATGGTCGTGCTGCTGTAACCCCGCTCGACGAAGAGCGTGCGGGCGGCAATGAGCATGTCCTCGCGACGCCGGACCTTCTGCCGGTCTCTCAACGATTGCGCCAATCCAGGCCTCCAGGTTAACTGATCAGGTAAATCATAGATTATCTAAATATCTATTGTTTTGTAGAATTTCACTTTCTATACTCGCATACCTGACCAGTCAGTGGGAGAGGGACCTATGGCAGCACGTACGGGTGCGGACTATCTCGAGGGGCTGAAAGACACCAGAGCGGTCTGGGTCGACGGGGACGCTGTCACCGACGTGACGGCCTACCGTGGATTCAGAGGCTCTCTGGCCGGTATGGCCGGTTACTTCGACTGGCAGCACGCCCACAGCGAGGCCTGCCTGGTCGAGGACGGCAACGGCGGCCTGACCAGCGTCAGCCACATGATCCCGAGAAGCCGGGAGGATCTGAGCCGTCGTCATGAAGGGCTGAAACAGCTCGCCCGCTATAGCGTCGGCATGCTCGGCCGCACGCCGGACTACGTGAACGTGACCTTTGCAGGATTCGCCGGACAGCCGAGCCTGTGGCGGATTGCCGGCAATGAGGAAGGTCACGACAATCTCTGCGCCTTTCAGCGGGAGATCGCCGAGCAGGACTTGTCGCTGACCCACACCATCGTTCACCCGATCGTGGACAAGCGGGTGCCGGACTATGAAGGAGTGAACGAGCAACTGGCGCTCAAGAAAGTAGGCGAGACGAACGAGTCAATCATAGTCAGTGGTGCCCGGATCCTGGCAACGCTGGGCCCTTTTGCCGACGAGCTCGCCGTCTACCCTGCCCATCCGATTCCGAAAGCTTCCCCGGAGATCGCCATGGCCTTTTCGGTACCGCTGAACGCGCCCGGGCTGAAGATACTCTGCCGTGATCACTACGGCGTGGAGCGCAACGTCTTCGATTCGCCTTTCTCCAGCCGCTTCGATGAGCAGGATGCCTTCGTGATCTTCGACGAGGTGGAGATCCCGAAGCAACGGGTCTTCTGCGATGCCAACCCGGAAGTCTTCAATACGGTCATGCGCCGGGGCTGGACGGGCAATATCATGCAGCAGACGGTGATCCGCGCCCTGGTCAAGCTCGAGTTCGCCTACGAGCTCGCCAATCGGATGGCCGAGGTAACCGGTCAGCAGGAACGCTCAGAAACCACCCAGATGCTCGGCGAGCTCTGGTCCTACGCCGAGCTCACCCGCTGCGCGCTGAAGGCGGCGGAGGAAGGCGCCTCCGACTATGGCGACGGCACCTGGATCTGCGACGAGAATCCCTTCATCGCCTTGCGTCCCACCATGCCCGGCTGGATGGTAAGGGTGAACGACATCCTCAAGACCATCGGTTCGCACAACCTGCTGGCCACGCCCAGTCAGGCAGATTTTTCGGATCCGGCCCTCGCGCCGCTGCTCGAGCACTTCCTGCGCGGCGCGGACGAGTACCAGGCGGACGAACGAGCCCGGCTGTTCAGAACCGCGTGGGACATGGCGGGGTCTGCCCTCGGCGGCCGAGTGGAGCTGTACGAGCGTTTCTACCTGGCGTCTGCGCCCCGGAACTACACCCTGGCCCACAGGATGGCACAGCTCCGCCGGGAGTGGACGTCCGTGCCCGAGTTCTGGGCCGCCACCGACGAGATCACGGCAAACTACAACCTGGGCAACGCGGCCTAGCGGCGAGGCGTTCGACAGAAGACAATTGGTAATGGGAACAAGGGAGAGACTTCGATGACTGCTATCACGGAACTCGGCTATGTCCGCTTTGGCGTTTCCGATCTGGCGGAGTGGCGAGCGTTCGCCACCGATCTGATCGGTCTGGAGGTGAGCGAGGAGGCGGACGGGCGACTGTATCTGCGCAACGACATCTGGCACCACCGAATCATCCTGGAAGAGGATGGCAGCAACGACCTGATCGGCGCCGGACTGCGGGTTGCCGGACCCGATGAGTTCCAGGCCATTCAGAAGACCCTGACGGAGGCAGGGGTCGCCTTCGACACGGCCGATAGGGCTACCCTCCGCGAGCGTCGGGTGCTGGAGATGGTGACCCTCGGTGACCCCTCCGGCGTGCCGATCGAGATTTTCCACGGGCCACAGGTGGACAGCCACCGCCCCTTCCACCCCGGCCGCGGCATGTTCGGACGATTCTGCACCGGCGCTGGCGGCGTCGGTCACATGATGATCCGGACCGATGATATTCAGGCAACCCTGGATTTCTACACCTTGCTCGGCATGCGCGGCAGCATCGAGTACCGCATCCCACGGCCGGACGGCAGCGCCATGGAGATCGGCTTCGTGCACTGCAACGAGCGGGACCACACATTCGCCTTTGGCCCACCCTGCCAGAAGAACGTCGACCACCTGATGCTGGAGGTGGACAACATGGACGACGTGTTCAGAACCTACGAGCTGATCACCCAGAGCCAGTACCCGGTCGTCATTACGCCCGGAAAGCACGCGAATGATCACATGTTCTCGTTCTACTGCCTGTCACCCTCCGGATTTCAGATCGAGATCGGTTGGGGAGGACGGCCGGCAACCCATCAGTCCGAGTACTACACAGGCGATACCTACGGCCACAGGTATCAGAGGCCCGATGCCTGAAGGGCAGCACCCATCCGCACTTTCCATCCACCTGGAATTGCTTTCGACCCGAAGAGAAAGACATGTCCGAGCTACCCGCACAGCAACATTTCATCAACGGCCAGTTCGCCGATGCTGCCTCCGGCAACACCTTCGATCTGATCAACCCGACCACCGAGGAACGCAGCACGGTCGCGGCTCGAGGCGATTCGGCGGACATCGACCTGGCTGTCAGCGCTGCTCACGATGCGTTCGAGGCCGGTGACTGGTCGCGGGCGAAGCCTGCCTTCCGACGCAAGGTGCTGTTCAAGGCGGCAGATCTGATCGAAGCCCGATCGGACGAGATCATCCGACTGCAGACCACCGAGATGGGTGCTCCGATCGGTCCGGACTTCAAAGGTCAGCCGCACCCGGTGATGCAGCGTTCCGCCTGGAACCTGCGCTACTTCGCCGAGGAGCAGGAGCAGGCAGGCGATCATGCCTTCAACCGGGACGACACCCTGCTCACCTACACCATGACCGATGCAGCCGGCGTATTTGGGCTGATCACGCCCTGGAACGGTCCCATCATGCTCTCCACCTGGAAGATGGCACCCTGCCTGGCATACGGGAATTCAGCGGTGCACAAGCCGTCGGAACTCTCGTCCCTCTCCATCCGCGTGCTCTGCGAAATCTACGCAGAAGCCGGTATGCCCGCCGGGGTGTACAACATGGTGCTCGGTTACGGTCAGGAAGCCGGCGTGCCACTGGTGGAGCACGATCAGGTCACCGGGATTTCCTTCACCGGTTCGCCGAATACCGCTAGGGACATCGCAGGTCGTGCCGCCATGGGCCTGAAGCGCACGTCCTTCGAGCTGGGCGGAAAATCTGCCAACATCATCTTCGCCGATGCGGACCTCGGCAAAGCCATTCCTGCAGCGGCCGGTGGCATATTCATGAACAGTGGCCAGGTCTGTGTGGCCGGATCACGAATCCTGGTGCAACGGGAGATCTACGATGCGTTCCTCGGCGGATTCGAGAAGGCGGCAACCGCCTGGAAACCTGCCGACCCCATGACTCGCGGAACCCGCTTAGGGCCCCTGGTCTCGAAAGGTCAGTACGATCGGGTCATGGGTTATCTGAATGTGGCGCGGGACGAAGGGCGGATTCTGTTCGGCGGCAAACGACCGGACGATCTCGAGAAAGGGTACTTCATCGAGCCGACAGCCATTGTCGATGTCGCTCCCGACGCCCGCGTCTGCCAGGAAGAGATCTTCGGTCCGGTCGCCACCATCCTGCCGTTCGAGGACAGGGATGAGGCCATCGCCATCGCCAACAACTCGACCTACGGCCTCGCGGGCTACATATGGACCGGATCACAGGACACGGCTCACTACGTGAGTCATCGGCTGCAGACGGGCATGATCTGGATAAACTCCGGATTTGACCGGGATCTGCGTCAGCCCTTTGGCGGCATGAAGTCGAGTGGGCTTGGTCGGGAAGGAGGAAATCTGAGCCGGGAGTTCTTCACCGAAACCCGATTCGCCTCATTCCCGCTCACGCCACGCTGATGCTCCGATCGGACCTTTGACCAACAGACACACGGACTAGGAATAAAACAGATGAACGTACTGGAAGGCGAACGCTTCGAACAGAGACGCATCCTGCTGGATGGCCGTCCTGAGTGGACGACCGTGGAAGGTGAGGAGCTGCTGGCAATGGACGGTCGGCGCGTGGTGGAAAGTGAAGCCGTCTACCTGCCGCCCTGCGAACCCACCAAGATCCTCTGCATTCATCTTAATTACGAGTCCAGGCGCGTGGAGTTTCGGGCCAAGCCATTGGTCACACCCACCTACTTTCAGAAACCAACAACGGCATTGAACAGCCACCGCGGGGTGCTCAATCGGCCGGAAAACACCCAATACCTGAACTACGAAGGCGAGATCGCCGCCATCATCGGCCGGCCAATGAAAAACGTGGCGGCTGAGGACGCCTGGGACTATATCGCCGGATTCGCCCCGGCGAACGACGTCGGTTCTCAGGATTTCCGGGATACGGACGCCGGCGGCATGACCCGGGTGAAGGGCATGGACGGCTTCTGTCCCATCGGTCCCGGTATCGTGCGCGGCGTAGACGTGCGTGAGTCCATCGTACGCACCTACCTCAACGGCGAGGTCGTTCAGGAGGGTCCGGTCAGCGAGATGGTTTTTCCCATCAACTACCAGCTCGCCGATCTGTGCCGGCATATCACCCTGCTGCCCGGAGACGTCATCCTCACCGGCACGCCGGCCAACTCCCGGCCCATGCAGCCAGGGGACCTGGTGGAAGTGGAGGTGACCGGCCTGGGCCGTCTGACCAACCCCGTCGCCGACATCCCGGCACCGGCTCACGATGTTGGCCACCAGCCGACGGACACGGACTCGGTCCGGCGGGTGGCGCTCGGCGGCGACTGGTGGGATGCCTACGAAGCCTCGGAGCGAGCGGAGAAGAACGCCGGTTGAGGTCGACTCAGATCAGCTGACCGAGGTCGCTTCTGCGGAAAGGCGGGCCGAGAGCCCTTCCAGGGCCTCGGACACATCGTAGTCGTGCGGGGTGTAACCGGGCATCAGGGTCTTGGCAATCATGGGCGAGAACCCGAGCCAGACCATGACTCGAACCAGGCCTGAAACACTGTAGGTCGCATCGTACCTGGCCACATCCACCGGAGACATGATCTTCATGCAGTCGGTGATGAACTTCAGGATGTGGCTCTGAGCGATCAGGCACATCTTCGCCCTGAACAGGTAGTCACCGTACAGGTGCTGGTAGATGTCGTAAGCCACGTTGCGATGCTCCACCTCTTCGGCCATGTGCCACTCGAAGAGCGCGGCAAAGCGTTTGTCCGTCTTCGGGTGCTGTCGGCCAACCTCGCTGAGCATACCGAGGGCCATCTGGGTGGTCAGCGCCTCGAAGCCTTCCACGAAACCAACGCACCACTTGTCACCCTTGGTTTGAAGAAAACGCTCGAAGTCGGCTTTCAGCCCATCGAACCGCTCCTCGAGGCCCGGATACCCTTTGCCGAGGATGGCCGCGTTGAAACGCTCATGCTGCATGTAGTGCTGAGCTTCCTGACGGGAAAACCGATCCACCTCTTCTTTCAGTTTAGGGTCCGTGATCCGATCGAGCACCCGGCGCATGGACTTGACCAGAAACGGCTCCAGATAGGCGACGTACAGGCTCAATCCGGTGGAGAAGTAGGACTGACGGATGTCGTTTGCCAGCCACTTCGGATCCAGGTCGTCGGCGGTGGGAATCTCGAACTCCATCCGCCGGACCGGTATGGGATGCAGTTCAGTGCTGCTGGCTTCGCTCATGACACTCTCGCGGCAGATTACCGGCTTTCAGGATACGCGCTATGATCGGGGATTGGGATATCGGGGAGCCAATCATGGACTTTCAGCAGTACGAGCACGAGCACGAGCAGCGCCTGGAGAACGCCAGGGCCCACGCAGCGAGCATTCCGCTTGCTGAGATCGACCTGGCCCACTGGGATCTGATGCGTTTCGACACCATCTGGCCCTACTACGAGCGCCTGCGCAAAGAGAGCCCGGTCTACTATCACGAAGACAGCATCGTCGGCCCGTTCTGGTCCATCACCAACTACGATCTGGTGAAGGCCGTGGACACGGACCCGGTTCGATTCTCCTCCGAGCCCTCCATCGGCCTGAACGAACCTCTGGAGGAGGGGGCGGTCGACGACAACAGCTTCATCTCCATGGACGACCCGAGGCATGCCGAGCACAGGAAGGTGGTGGCACCGGTGGCTGGACCGCGCAATCTGGCCGCGCTCGCACCGACCATCAGAGATCGCGTCAGCGGCATCCTGGACGGGCTGCCCATCGGCGAGCCGTTCAACTGGGTGCAGCGCGTCTCCATCGAGCTCACCACCCAGATGCTGGCAACCCTCTTCGACTTCCCGTTCGAGGATCGCTACAAGCTCACCCGCTGGTCGGACATCGCCACCTCACCGCGCAAGGCCGGCCTCTGGGACACCCTGGAAGAGCGGCAGCGCGAGCTCGACGAGTGTCTCGAGGTCATGACCCGGCTGCGCAACGAGCGAGTCGGTAATCCGGACGGCCACGATCTGCTCACCATGCTCGCCCACAGCGACAGCACCCGGGACATGTCGCCCCGACAGTTCCTCGGCACCCTGCTGCTGCTGATCATCGGTGGCAACGACACCACCCGAAATTCCATCTCCGCCGGTGTGCTGGCAACGAATCGCTGGCCGGAGCAGTTCGAGAAGCTGAAGGCCGATCGCTCGAAGATTCCGAATGCCGTTGCCGAGATCATCCGCTGGCAGACCCCGCTGGCCTTCATGCGACGCACCACCACTGAAGATGTGGAGATAGGCGGCAAGGTCATCCCGAAAGGCGAGCGGGTGCTGATGTGGTACGCGTCGGGCAATCGTGACGAGACCGTGTTCGAGAACGCAGATCTGCTCGACGTGGATCGCGCAAACGCCCGCCAACACCTGTCCTTCGGCTACGGCGTGCATCGCTGTATGGGTAATCGGGTGGCCGAGCTGCAGCTGAATCTGCTCTGGGAGGAGTTGCTCAACCGGTACAGCCGAATCGAGGTGGTTGGGGCACCGATTCGAGCCATTTCCAACTTCGTTCGCGGTTACACGGAGCTCCCGGTGGTGCTGCATCGCTGACAGGGCGAGGGCATGCTGACCGCGCCGATCGTCCAGGTCGCCTACTTCGTACCGGATGCCGTGCAGGCGGCTCGGGAGATGGCGGACAGCGGCTCAGCCGGCCCGTTCTTCTTTGTGCCCAACATCGAGCTCGCCTGGGGCGAGCGACGCGGCGCGGCCTGCAACTTCGTTCATTCCTCCGCTTACGGGCAGTGTGGCAGCATCATGCTGGAGTTCGTGCAGCAGGAAGACGAAGGGCCGTCGCCCTTTCGCGACCTGTACCCTTCCGGCGGCCAGGGCATACATCACGTGGCCACCCTGGTCGACTCCCTGGAATCCGCCATTGCGCACTACGATTCCCTGGGTTGCTCCCTGGCGGCACGCGCCTGCACAAAGACGGGGACCGAGTTTGCCTTCGTGGATACCGTCGACCGCCTGGGACACATGGTGGAAATTTACGAGAAAACGCCCACGCTGACCGGCTTCTACCACATGGTGGAAGCCGCTGCAGAAAACTGGGATGGGAGCGACCCGGTCCGATCGCTCGGCTGATTCCCCGCGTCTAGCTGATCAGGCGCAACGTGAACGGATACCGATAGGCCTCGCCGTTGTTGGCCTTGATCCCGGCCAGCACGGTGAGCACCAAGGCGCCGATACCGACCACCGGCAGAAGCAACAGGCCGACGACCACCAGTGACAGCAGCAGGCAGACGAAAACGGCAATCACGACCGTGATCTGAAAGTTCAGCGCCTCCTTGCCTTGATCCACGACGAAGGGCATATCCTTCTTCGTCTGCCAGACAACGAGGGGGCCGATCAGGTTACCGAACGGGATGATGAACCCGATCAGCGCCGACAGGTGAGCGATCATGCCCCACTGCCGGGAATCCTGATCCGGGCTACCGCCGCCTCCGTTGCCACCCACCGAGGTCTCGAGCTCACCACTTCCCTGTTCGCTTCCGCTTTGCTCGCCGCCTTGTTCGCTCATCTCATCTCCCCATGTTTTGAGATCTGCCGTAAGGCCTTGGATTGTAGACCCATTTCTGCCACGGCGCTCCGTCTAACGCTCGTAGAAGTCCGCCCCATGACGCACGCCCAAGCCATCCGTCATGCGCAGCAATTCTTTCTGCCGCTTGCTGAGCTTCGCCAGCCATGCTGGTGGAAACTCATCATGCGGGTCGCACTGGAAACGCATCCATTGCCCGTAACGGTAGTGACCGAACATGGCCGCCCGCTTTTCTGAACTGCGGTTTTCGCCACCACCGTGCCAGGTCTGGCCATTGATGACTATTACGCTACCGGCGGGTACTTCAGCCTGAACCTCGTGCTGGACTTGAAACCCGGCTGGAGGTTCCTGCAGATGACTCTGATGACTGCCAGGCACCACGCAGGTGGCACCATTCTCCCGGGTGTAGTCATGTAGTGGCCAGATGGTGTTCATCATTACCGGCGGTTCCCTGCCATAGCGATGCAGCGGCAGTGGGATATCACTATGCAGGGTCTGCTTGCCGTCACCAGGACGAACGACTCGCGCATTCAGGCTGCCGAGAATCAGTTGACGCCCCATGATGGCTTCCACCAGCGGCAACACCTTCGGATGATCGATCACCGGAAAGAAGCAAGGCGACAACCCGACCAGGTTTGCCAGATGCCTGGCGCTGCCACGATGCGACGACTCCACGCCAATCCGTTCTTCCTCGCTGACCACCATCTCCCGCAGCTGCAGAACCTCGGCTGCCGACAGCACGTCTTCGACAATGGTGAAGCCATAGACCTCGAGCTCCAACACCTGCTGTTGAAAGGTATCCATCTAGCCTCCTGTTCGGCTAATCAGGCCTCCCGCGCGGCATTGAGCAGCCGGCGGACACCGCGGTAGTTCACCTTACCGTTCTCATGCCGGAGCTCACCCGTCACTCTCACGATCTGCTTCGGGTGCTTATAGCGCGCAAGACAAGTATCAAGATGTTCTCGAGCCGCCGACTCTTCCAGAGGCAGATCATCCACCGTGCGCACCACCGCCGTGACCGCCTGGCCCCAGCGCGGATCCGGCACGCCGAGCACGGCGGCATCGTAGATTCCCGGCGCCCGTTTCAGCGCTTCTTCCACCTCTTCAGGGAATACCTTTTCACCGCCGGTGTTGATGCAGTTGTTACCCCGACCGAGCAAGGTCATGGTGCCGTCCGTTTCGATGCGACACCAGTCACCGGCCAGCGAGTAACGAACACCATCCACCACCGGAAAAGTCTTTGCCGTGCCTTCCGGATCCTTGTAGTAACCGATGGGTAGCGCACCGGACTTGGCAATCATGCCGGACTCACCGGAACCTGGCGCCACCTCGCGAAAATCCTCGGTAAACACCTTCACGTTGTCGCCCACCGTGAAGCTTGCCGTGGTCGTGCTCTCGCCCTGCCGGGTAACCGCTGAGCCCAGACGGGAACCTTCAGACGAACCCAGGGAATCCGACAGCGTAGCGTTGGGAAAGTGCTCGAGCAGGCCCCGTTTGCAGTGTTCGCTCCACATGGCACCTGCTGATGTGATCATGTCTACTTTCGACAGATCATGAACCCCGGCATGGGCTGCCAGGTAGTCGAGAATCGGGACCGAGAAAGCATCACCAACGATCGCAACCCGACTGACTCGATGGCGTTCGATCTCCGCCAGACACTCGGCAGCCTCAAAGCGTCGGCCCGGCAGCAGAACGAGCGTGCCCGCGTTGATCAGGGTCGCGATGGCGGTTGTGAAGCCCGTGGAGTGCATGAGAGGTGCCGCTGGCATTGCCACCGGTCCCGGGCCCTGTGCCATCAGTTTCTGCCGATGCGCCTCTGGACTGGCGGCATCGGTGATGCCCACCGCCGCGATCCGTGCTTTGTGCTCCCACATCACACCTTTCGGGTAACCCGTGGTGCCACCCGTGTACATGAAGTAAAGGTCCTGTCCTGATCTTTCGATGCCGAGCGGCGTTTCATCTCCGTCCGCGCAGGCGGACTCGAATGGCAGCGCGAAGCCTGCCGCCTGATCGTCCGACTTTTCCCCCACCTCCAGGAAAACACGCACCTTGCCAAGACGCGGGCGCAGGTTTTCCACATGTGCACGGAACTCCGAGTCGTAGACCACGGCTTCTGCGTCCGAGTTGTCCAGCACATGGAACAACTCCTCATCCACATACCGGTAGTTCACATTGGCGTGCACGAACCGAGCCTTGCTGCAAGCCGTGAGCAGCTCGATGTAGGCCGCGCTGTTGCGAAGGTAGAACGCCACCTTGCTATCCGGCGCAAGGCCAGCGCGGATCAGCGAGCGAGCCAGCCGATTAGCCCGGGCATCCAGATCCTGCCAGCTGAGCACCCGCTCTCCCTGGATCACCGCAGGATGCGCAGGCGCTACCTCCGCCGCTGCTTCCAGCAGATCACCGAAGTTGAGATCAGGGAGGTTCATCGTTCCACCTGGGAATCGATCAGATCCCATACGGATTGGAACCCGTCGTCCCGATCCAGCAGCACCTGGGCAGGACTCTGCTTGTCTATGTGGCCGACGAGGTTCGAGTAGGTGCCAAACCCGATCAGCGCCTGCAGCCGGGGTTCGAAGGTCCGCACCAGCTCGAGCGGAATGCCAAGCTGCTGATTCTCCTGCTGGCGGATGAAACCTGCGCAGTAGTTCATAGCGATACCTACTCGACGCTCGGCGGATCGATTCGCGCCGCCGCCGTGCCAGAGACTGCCGTTCCAGACCAGGATGCTGCCCTTCGGCATCTCCGCCGGCACGCTCTCAGGATGACTGCCGTAGTCCGGTTTCGAATCGTAGAGATGGCTTCCCGGCACGATACGGGTAGCTCCGTTCTCCTCGGTGAAGTCGGTGAGCGCCCACATGGAGTTGCAGACCAGAGCGGGATGCGGTCGCGGCAGCTTCAGAAGCGCATCATCGACATGGATCGGCTGAGCTACCTCGCCCGGGTCGATGGAGATCGAGGACAGTGAGGAGACCAGGGCGCCCTGGTCCAGCACGCCTTCGACAACCGACAGCAACGCAGGAAAGACCGGCACTTTCTGAAACACCGCATCCCGCGCCAGCAGATTGTAGATCCGAATGGTGTGATGCCCTTCAAACAGGTTGCAGCCAGGCTGAGTGGCAAGTGATTTCTCCAGCCGGAGCAGAACCTCGTTGAGCTCATCAACCAGTGAACCCGGAACAACGTCTTCCAGCAGGGTGAAGCCCTGCTCTTCGATTTCCTTCAGGTGCCGTTCGAGCTTGTCCATCAGATCCGATCAGTAGGGGGTGTGCTCATCCAGACCGAAATAGGCCGCACCCCAGTTTGCGGCCGTACGATCCGAGTCCATGATGTAGTGAGTGCGGATCGTTGCCATGTCCCGATAGAGGCGCTCAATGGCAGACCCCGTTTGCGTGGCGCTCGTGCCGCTGCGCTCGAACAGACAGTTTACTGCCTCGTCACACAGCCGCGCAGCCTGCTGGGTCAGGAGCATCATGCGATTCGTGCCCTCACGACCATACCTGAGCGTGCCCGCGGCTGCTTCCCGAGCGTAGCGCTCCTGGTTGTCGATGATTCTGTCCCTGGCCGCTGTCGCCACGTCCACGCTCGAACGAGCCATGCCGAGGCGCCGCTGAATGCCTTCCTCCTGCTTGGCAAGCTGATGCGGCGGGAAGGGGCTGACCTTGGTTTCCGCCCGTGCAACGAAAGCATCGATCGCAGCCTCGCCAACACCAACACAGATGCTGGCGATCTCCGCACAGAAGACTTCCATGTGAGGCGTGCGGTAGAACGGATTCTCATGCACGCCATATCCCGGCGCTTTGCCCTCCCCCCAGGCGGTCTGCGAGATCACCCGGCACTCAGGCACGAAGACGTTCTCGACAACCGCCTGCTTCGAACCCGTGCCGCGCATACCCAGCGTATGCCAGTTGTCGAAGATCTCGTACTCTTCACGCCGGATGAAGCACATGAGCAGATCAGCTGGCGGGCCGCCTTCTTCACCAGGCACAATCGCCGACAAACCGACCCAGTTGGCATGCTCACCGCCGGAGTTGTAGTTCCAGCGGCCGCTCAGCTTGTAGCCACCCTCGACAACCTTGGCCGCACCTTGCGGCGCCAGGATCAGCGGTGAGCGGAAATCCCCGTCTGCGCCATACATCTCGATCTGACCGGCCTCGGGTGCTGCCGCCATGTGAAAGGTGTGGGCAGAAGTCAGGCAGAGAACCCAGCCGGAAGACGAGCAACCCTGAGAGATCAGCGACATCACCTCACAGAACGTCCTGAGGCCCAACTCGTAGCCACCAAACCGAGCCGGTTGCAGGATCCGGTAGAATCCAGCCGCCAAAAAGTCGTTCGCCGTTTCCTGCGGCAGGGTGCGAAGACGCTCAGCCTCATCGGCCCTTTCCCGCAGCACGGGAATCATGGCCCGGGCCCGCTCGATCATGACTTCCGCCGTCATGCCCGGCTCCGGTGGCGCAATGGGCGCAATCGACATAACTACTAATCCCCAGTTCCCTGATCCGAGTGTGTTGGCAATAGGCTGGTTTCGCAACTGATCGACCTCTGAGTATTTCAGGACGGTAGGCAACGCACTCTGTACACTCTCGTCCTACGCAACATCCACAGCGGAGGAGAGCCTTGACCGTCAATCTGAACGTCAGAAAGCTGCGTGAGGCGGAATCCCTGTTTCTGCACCGTTACCCGGGTGGGTTCCAGAGTGAAGAGATGCTTGCGATCGGCAAGAAGCACAACGTGGGCAAGCTCGCCGACTTCACCCGGGAGGCGCTCTCGAAGAAACGCTTCAGCAAACGGGCGGCAGTGCTGGACGACATCGTCAAGATCGTCTCCCGCTCCTCCATGGTCTCCATGTTCGAGAAACCCAAGTTCCGCGACTACGTGAACGGGATGAACAGGGACGACCGCGAGTTTCTCGCAGATGGCTACAAGAAGCTGCTGCACGGTAACCAGCAGAAGGGTTTCGAGGCGGTGGCCGACGTCCTTCGCGAAGGAAAGCTCGCCAAATGGAGCCTGATGACCATCTGCCTGTTCTCCTGGGATCCGGAGGAGGAAGTTTTTGTCAAACCCACTACCACCAAGAACGTGATCCGCCAGTTCGAGGTCGAAGACCTGGTCTACAAACCGCAGCCGACCTGGCAGTTCTACACGGCTTACCGTGATCTGATTGCTGAGATGAAAGCGCTGGTCGATCCTTCTCTGTCACCGAACAACGCCGCCTTCACTGGTTTTCTCATGATGACCACGTCGGTGGATCAGCCCGGCTAGCGTCCTGTTCGATGAATTGACTGCAAGGAGTGACGATGGAAGCCATCAAGAGCGTCGAAGCACTGGAAGCCCTCTATGGCAAGCCCTCTGAGGGCGCCCTGGCCAAGGTCAAAAACGAGCTGACGCCGCTGTACCGGAAGTGGGTAGAATCCTCCCGCTTCCTGATCCTGACCACGGTAGGTCCGGAAGGCACCGACGCTAGCCCGCGCGGTGATGCGGGTCCCGCCGTCCGGGTGATCGATGCCAACACCCTCTGGCTACCGGATTGGCGCGGCAACAACCGCGCAGATTCCCTGCGAAACATCGTCCGGGATGGCCGGGTCAGCCTGATGTTCATGGTCCCCGGTTCGAATACCGTGGTGCGGGTGAACGGCAGCGCCATACTCACCGCCGACAGCTCGGTGACAGGCGCCTTCGAGCAGAATGGCAAGCATCCGAGATCCGTCATCGTCATCACCCTGGCGGAGGTCTACTTTCAGTGTGCCAAGGCGTTGATGCGATCGAGGCTCTGGATCTCAGGTGACGAAAGCGGCGGACTGCCAACCGCCGGGCAGTTCCTCCACGAAGTGGACGATTCTCTGGATGCCGAGAGCTACGACGCCGGTTACCCCGAATATGCTGCGGAGCGGATGTGGTGACTCAGGCGCTGCGAGGCGCGATGGTCCAGCGAATCTGATCGCCCTGGCGATCCCAACTCAACGTTTTCAGCTCCCGTTGCGAGCTCAGGGCACCCTGCCAGAGCTCGACCCAGCAATCGAGCACCACTGCCGCTTCGTCCGGTTCGAGGCCACGGACGATTCTCAGTCCTGATTGCACGACTTCGAACGATCCGGCTTCGCCAGCCACCGTTGCCGCATCGCCCATACCACCGAACATACGGGCCAGATAGCCGGCGGCCGCTGCCAGGTCGGCGTCCTGTGCCGCCAGCATCTCAGCTGTCGCAGGAAAGTACTGCAGACCGATCAGCCTGGCCGCCAGCCCGCCCAGCGCTCGTGCTTCGTCGGCTCCGATCACCCGTGCCAGCTCACAGAGCCCGTTGCGAATGTACTCCATGGCGTAGTTTCGGTTCGCCTTCGCGAGCCGCAGATCGTTCCACTGGTCGGCCGGCGGCTGGGGTTGCGCATCCGGGTCGAACGGCGGCGGCAGTTCGCCCTTGGCAAACTGCAGACGCTCTTCCTCGCCGAGATCGTGGTCGTACTCCTTGAAGTAGCCACAGAGTCCGAATTCGCCCGTCATGTCTTCTGAGACGCAGACGTAGCCGAGACGAGGATTCTCAAGCGATACGCCATTGTGCGCGTACCAACCCCTCAGGAAGCCGCGGCTCACCTCCACCGGCACGCCGCAAACGGTAGGCCCGTGATACATCCAGCGCGGATAGCGGAAGCGCACCCAGGCCTTCTTATCGCTTTCCTCCATGTATTCCACCCCGACGCCACCCATGTTGTTCGAGAGCACGTGATAACGCGCACAGGCAACTGCATGCGGCAGACCGGTGAGTCCCAGCTTGTCGAAGCTCGACAGAAACTTCTCCAGATGCTGACGCCGGAACAGGCGGAACATCCAGTCGCCCATCACCTCCGGCCCTTTGCGGGTAGAGATCATGAGCTGCAGGCCCAGGAGGTAGGCGTGATGCAGGTGGGCCTCTGCGTCGATGGCGTCCAGATCTTCGGGCTGACTCATTGGCCTTCCACCGCAGGTGCACCTCTGGCTGAGTCATCCGCGGCCATCAGCGCCTCGGTGAGGGTCTCCAGGGCACTGAACCTCGCCGCCTCGTCTTCCTTCTTCAGGTCGTGCATCTCGTCGGGATCATTGAGCAGATCGAACAGCTGCTCTTCTCCCTTGGAGTTGCGTGTGTAGCGATACGCGGGGGTGATGAGCGTGCGCGTGCGGGCGGGGAACGGCGTCAACCGGGCAACGATCTCCACCAGGTCGTCCTCAATCAGCACGTAGTCCCGCACTGTTGCGGCTGGATCCGTCAGTACGGGCGCCAGATCCTTACCCTGGATGCCGTCAAAACCCGTCACATCGCAAAGGCCGAGGATGGTCGGTGCCAGATCGACACTCGAGGCCAGCGATCGGCTGCGACCGGCGGCAAGACCCGGCGCATCGATGATCAGCGGCACCTGCAGGGTGCCGCGATAGTGCATGAAACCTTTCAGCAACAGACTGTGATCGCCCATCATGTCACCATGGTCACTGGTGAAGACGATGATCGTATTGTCTCTCACACCCGTTCGTTCGAGGGCAGCGAGAATCCGGCCGATCCGGTCGTCTATCATCTCGATCATGCCGTAGGTCGCGGCAATCGCTGCGCGCAGCAGATCGTCGCTACCGAATCCGCAAGGGGTGACCCAGTCGCGCTGCTCGGCAGGATGCAGCCCCCGGAAGATACGCAGGTGCTCCGGCGCATCTGCCAGCGAGTCGGTGCGGGATTCCGGCAGCATCATGTCCTCCGGCTTGTGCCGATCGAACCACTGGCCGGGCGGTGTCATGGGATGATGAGGATCCGGGAAGGAACACCAGGCCATCCAGGGCGCGTCTCGCTTCGAGGAGGCTTCGATGAACTCGATCGTCCGCTCTGCCACGAAGCTGGTGGAGTGGTAACGCTCATCGTAAGGCGGCCGATAAATCTGCCACCACTCATCGAATCGATCCGTGCCCGGTGCCTCCGGTCCGTACTCGACGAACACGTCCTCTTCCCGGGCGCCGTTCTCGAGCGCCCAGCGGAGGTGGTGTCCTGTCAGACGCGCACCATGATCGATGGAAAGCTCGATATGCTCGAAACCGTAGAAATCCTCCGGATCCGGCGGCACCTCGCCCCGGTATCGGTCCGCGTGCTCGATCGAGTCCCAGCCGGCGGCGTAGGGTGAGAAGTTGGCCGGCTCACCACGAAACGGCACCACGGAATTCCGACTCATGCCATGCTGAAGGTGCGATTTGCCGATCAGTGCCGTTCGATAGCCTGACTTATTGAGCCGCCGGGCAAAGGTGTTTGCCTGCCAGTCCAGGGACCGGTCGTTGAACACCACCCCATGTGCCGTCGGCATGCGGCCGGTGAGAATGCTGCACCGGTTCGGCATGCAGACCGGGTTCGCCACCCAGGCGTTCTCGAATACCATGCCGCCAGCAGCCAGGGCATCCAGGTTCGGCGTGCGTACCACCCGATTGCCCATGAAGCCGACGTGATCGGCCCGGTGTTGGTCGGTGATGACGAAGAGAACGTTCGGTCGGCTCATGGCGTGCTCAGACCTCTACCGGCGGTACGTTCGTCACCATGTGCAGATACTGTTCGTCACTGAGGCTCATGACCGCCTCATAAGCACCCGGCGGGTAGTTGGCCATATGCGGTCCGGGACCATCCAGTGCCGGCTGAGTGACCGTACCCCCTTGATCCGCATAGTCGCCAGAGGCTTTGAAGCGCTTCAGCTCGTCCTCTTCAATGCCGAGGAGGCCCACCACCTCCGGATCAATCCAGGCTTCCTGATTGATGGGTTCGTTCGAGTAGGACAGTTCCAGCGCCAGGTTCTCCGGACCGGCGAAGTAGATGGACTCGCACATGCCGTGGTCCAGCGGACCCATGACTGGCACGCCCTTGGAACGCAGCCTGTCCCGCATGGCCATCAGCTCCGCCTTGTCCTTCACCTTCAGCGCCACATGCTGCATGGATCCTCTGGCGCAATTGGCTCCGGGATTGCCGGCATGCGTCTCACCCAGCGTAACCGGAATGTCGGCGATATCCGGGTTCTGCACAAAGGCGATGGCACTTTCATCATTCAGGCGCATGAAGCCGTGGAAGGTGTTCTCAACACCATGCATCCAGTAGAGGGCGACCAGCTCCATGCCCAGCTTGTCATTGAAGAAATCGATCTGTGCCTTTATGTCGGCTGTGGTGATGGCCAGATGATGCAGGCCTTCTACTTTGTTCATGTCAAATCTCCCTCGGTAATCTAGCGGAACCACGCGCCTATACTATCTAATTGGCATTGGGCGGGCCTCATCACGGGTTCAGGAGACGGCTGTGTCAGAGCTGAACAAGGTACTCATAGCCGGTGGTGGCATCGGCGGCCTCACGGCGGCCCTTGAATGTGCCCGGCAGGGATTCACCGTGGAGGTCTTCGAGCAGGCGGCTGAGTTTTCCGACGTGGGTGCAGGGATCCAGCTGAGCCCGAATCCGAGCCGGGTACTGCTGAGCCTGGGCCTGGAAACGGCCCTCGATGCAGTGGCTTTCCTGCCGGAGGGCACTGAATTCAGGCATTGGCGCACCGGCAAACATCTCAACCACAACCCGCTGGGCGCTGCGGTTCGGGAAAAGTTCGGGGCGCCCTACTACCACATCCACCGGGCGGATCTGACCCGCGTGCTGGCAGAGGCCGCGGCGGCCGAGCAGAACGTTACCCTGCATACCAGCGTGCGCGCCACCGGATTCTCCCAGTCAGATTCATCCGTAGTCCTGGAAACCGACACGGGTAGACACGAAGGATCGGTGCTGATCGGTGCCGACGGCATCCACTCCGTGGTTCGTGCCCGCCTGTTTGGCGAAGAGTCGCCTACGTTTACCGGCAACGTCGCCTGGCGCGGCCTGGTGCGGGCCGATCGGCTACCTGCCGGACTGGTCCACCCCGTCGCCGGCGTCTGGTGGGGGCCGGGTAAGCACTTCGTTCACTACTACGTACGCGGCGGCGAGCTGGTGAACTGCGTCTGTGTCGTGGAAAAAGAAGGCTGGGAAGTCGAATCCTGGACAGAGCGCGGTGACCAGTCTGAACTCAGATCCGATTTCAGCGGCTGGCACGAGACCGTTCAGACCCTGATCGACAACATGGATCGGGAGGCCTGCTTCAAGTGGGCACTGTTCGACCGTCCGCCCATGCCGCGCTGGAGCGAGGGACGGGTCACCCTGCTTGGTGATGCCTGTCACCCCACTCTGCCGTTCATGGCTCAGGGTGCAGCGATGGCGATCGAGGACGCGGCGGTGCTGGCCCGTTGTCTGGCCGCAGGAGACAGCGTCACCGGGAGCCTGCTTCGCTACGAGTCTTTGCGCAAGGACAGAACTGCCGGCATCCAGCTAGGTTCGAGACGGAACGCCAAGGTGTTCCACATGAGCGGCATCAAGGCATGGGCGAGAAACAGGGCAGCCGGCAGGGCCGGATCCGGTGTCATGGACGGCCTCTACGCCTACAACGCGCTCGACGTCGTCGACTGAGCTCACGCGCCACCGCTCAAACCGTTTTTTTGGCCCGAACGTAGTCGATGGTCATATCGCGGAGATAGCCATGTTCCGCCACGATCTCGCCGCGGCCGACGACCTCGTCAAGGCGTTCGTCGGCGATGAACTCGATGGTTGCGATCCGGTACTTACGCTCCGGTTGCAGCGCGACGCCCTGCGCAGCCAGGTCTGCCGCGAACTCGCCAACCACGTCCGCTCCTTTCACCGCCACAATCCGCACCCTGTTCTCCCAGCTCTCAGCGGTGTACAGGTCTCCGGTCCGTATCGGCCCCGAGCGAAGCACGCCGACGGCGCTGCTCACGTCGTAAAAACCGAAGTCCGCATCCGTCGCGGCCAGCATTGATGCTTCGAACAGCTGCTTGAGCGCCGCCCCTTCGATCTGCTGTGTCGCGTGGCCGACCACCTCGCCCACGGACAGCGGCGCATCGCCATCCATCGCCACGTTCAAGAAAGCGTGCACATGCGGAAAGCCCCGAAAATAGAAAACCGCGGCAGGTCCCTCCAGGCGATAGGTCTGATAGGCCTCGCTGTCCTCATAGGCGCTGTCCGCGTAAAAGCTGGCGTGCAAACCTTCGATCCCGCCATTGGCCGCCAGACACTCCCAGGCATAGGCCACGTCTTCTTCCGGATAAGGCGCAAAGGTCAGCTCGATCAGGTGCCGGACCGCCTGCTGCTGCCCGGCTGACATCTCAGCTACCGGCACGCCGGGAAAGTGACCCCTGCTGCCCTGCAACTCGATGCGGGTCTGGATGGGCGACTCAGGCAGCACGGCCGCCGCCTGCTGCTCCGGGCTCAAGGCGGCGTGGAGTGCCATGCCCGTAACAAACTGTGGCTGGTAGACATTGCCTGGCAAGCCCGGCGATTTGTTGCCTCGCTGATCGCCGTAAACCTGCGGCCCACCGAAGGCGACCCCTTCCCGGTTGGCGCCACCGATGCGCAGGTTCAGGTGGGGCCCGGTAAAGAGGATCTGGCATTCAGCCGTGCCCGGCTCGCCACAGACGAGCAGGTTGTTGAAGACCGCATCCGGCAGCTTGAGCAGCAGCTGATTGGGGATGATCGACCGACCGGTTTCAGACAGGCCCGAATGCATCAGCTCAACGATGAGGTTGCGCTGTGCCCGGGAGAAGTCTGCCCGGGCAACGTTGATCCCACCCGCCCAGACACCACGGTTGTGGTATTGCCGGTAAGGGTGATCGTAATTCACCTGCAACGCCCTTCTGAGCTCGGGGCCGACCGAAGCGAGCAACTCGTTTGCAAGCTCGCTCGAGGAAGCGAGCGGACCGCTGGGGGTAGCGGGAATGAAGCGGTAAGCCAGGGCGCCGCCGGCAACGGCAGCTACCGCTGCCGTTGTGCCACCCGCCTTGAGCAGCCAACGTCGATTCATCGTCTCTCTCCAATGCACCGTTTTCCGCGCACCGGCAGATGATATCACCGGCCGGACAGCATCCGGTGCTCAACCCGATGCATGGCCACATCCGCCACCATCTTCAGCACGCCGAAAATCAACACGCCCGTGCTGCCGAGCATGACCGCGCCGAACACGATGGCGAGATGCATCGGTACCACGCGGAGATAAGGCGTGAACATGAGCGCACCGATGTTGGGTGTGCCACTGGCATCCACCTCACGGTGATACCGGTACGAGAAGTAGTGGTTGATGGCAAAGGCAGCGGTACAGACCAGGAGTCCCAATGGAGAGCCGCCCGTATTCTCGGACAAGATGAACACCAGGTAGCCGAAGTGGAAGAAGCCGAAGTGAACGAGAAAAAAGAAAGCCGTCTGTCGTTTTGTTTCCGGGGTCGGATCAACGCTCCGATCATTTATTTTGAAGTTTTCCGTCGAGAAGCGTTTCAGATTGAGCATCCGAAAGAAATAGCTCGTGCCGATGATGACGCTCTGCACCCAGTACACGGCCATCAGATCGATCAGGGTCCAGCCGCCTGCGTACGCAACGAGCAGAGCAATGACATTCACCAGCACGAGCGACCACACGGACGCATCCTGAGGCAGGGCCGGCACCCCCTTCCCCGTCGTGCGCGGCGCCAGAGCTTTCACGGCAGTGTTCATGGGCACATTTTCACATGGTTTTCAGAGCGCTTATGTTCGACTCTGTCTCCTTTCTCGCCACCAAACGCACCAGGAGGTCGGAATGAAGTCCTCAGTCAGGGAGTTTTCTCAAGCCTGCATGGCGACGCTTTCCGCCCTTGCCATAGGCTGGGCTGGCAGCCAGCATGGCCACACGATTGCCAGCCTGCCGCTGATGCTGCTCTGCGTGCTGGCAGCCTTTCTGGTGCAGTGGCTTGTCTTTGTGCATGCCTGGCGCAGGCGAACGGAACGTTTTTTCGATCTGACAGGCAGTATTACCTATCTCTGTCTGCTCGGGATGGCGCTGACACTCGGCAATGGCGATGGCCGATCTCTACTGATCGCGATGCTCGTTGCGGTCTGGGCGCTCCGCCTAGGCACCTTTCTGTTCGTAAGGGTCAATCGAGCCGGACATGACCGTCGCTTCAATCAGATCAAGCACAGCTTCTCGACTTTCTTCCTGACCTGGACACTGCAGGGTCTCTGGGTTTCCCTGACGCTTGCCTGTGCGCTGGCCGCCATGACCTCGATCAATACGGTTTCGCTCGGCCCGTACGCCGTCGTCGGCGTAATGCTCTGGCTGTTCGGCTTTGCGATCGAGGTGGTCGCGGACCGGCAGAAGTCTGCCTTTCGAGCTGTTGACGGCAATCAGAACCGGTTCATCACTACCGGTCTCTGGGCCTGGTCACGGCACCCGAATTACTTCGGTGAGATCGTCCTCTGGCTTGGCATCACGCTCATCGCGATTCCCGTGCTCTCAGGTTGGCAACACCTGACGCTCATCTCACCTCTGTTCGTCTACCTGCTCCTCACCAGAATCAGCGGCGTGCGCATGCTGGAGCGACGGGCAGACCGGGACTGGGGCGAGGACGCCGACTACCAGGCATACAGGACACGCACGTCGGAACTGCTGCTCCGTCCGCCAGGCTGAGATGTCTCCTGCTCGACACCTCATCAGCTGCTGCTCGCTGGTTTTCGGTCTGCTGAACCTGACCTTCTGGTGCCTGCCTCTTCTGCTGCTCGTGCTCGGCGATGTGCTCATCCCCGCAGAGCGCGGACGATCGCAGGGATACAAAGATGCGATTTATCGAATCGCCGTTCGCTGTAACGACTGGTGGTTCAGACGGATACTGGGCTACCGCTGGCGATTCCCGGAAGTGGGGCTCAGTCCGGACCGGAGCTATCTGGTGGTCGCAAACCACCAGAGCTGGACCGATAGCTTTCTGCTTCAAACCGCCATCGTCCACCGGGGACCCATCCTCAAGGTCCTGGTGAAAGAAGAGCTCGCCCGCTGGCCGATCCTCGGCCTCATCTTCCGTGCCTATGACTTTCCCCGCCTGAAAAGGCGCGCCGCCAGACCGGCGGATGAACCAGGGCGCCGCCTCCAGGACGAGGCGCGCATCCGGCAGGCCTGTGCTGTTCTTGCCCGTTCTCCTGCCGCCATGCTCGTCTATCCGGAAGGCACCCGTTTTACGGCGGAAAAACACCGCACGCACTCGCCGGAGACCGGGTACCAGCACCTACTCCCGCCTCGTCCCGGCGGTTTCGCCACCATCATGGATGCCGTTCGTGCCCACGCGGAAGCCGTGTTGGACGTCGACATCTACTACCCCGAATCCGGCAAATTCTGGCGGTTTCTATCCGGCTCGACGGAGGAACCCGTCGTTCGTCTTTCTGTCGTGCCGATTGCCGACATCCATGACCCGGCAGAGTGGCTGCGTTGCCGTTGGCAGGTCAAAGATCGCTGGCTGGCAGAGAGTGCGAGGCACCAGGCGGCGCCTTCCTAGTGTCCTGTTCAATTAATTCGTTGAATTAGGGCGCTAGGCCAGCAGCGGTGCGCAAAGACACAGCGTTATCACTGCCGCGGCGATCGGACCGAAATATCTGGAATTGAACTGCATCATCGTCTCAGGCTCCTTCCCTCGTGAAGCCACCAGGCACGCCCTTCACCGCAATCGCGACCGCATCGTGGGCATGCAGGCTCTCCTGGTGCTCGATTCGCACCCGATAGTCCAGATACTCATCTCCCGACAGGACCTGCTTCACCCGTCGCGCTGCGTCCTCGCAGAACATCAGGTTTTGACCGTTTCTAAGCGCAAACTCCTGCTCGTCTTCCCGCTTTACCGCCGTCTGCACCGGCGTCGACAGGCCGTCTTCCAGTGCATCTATCAGAGCGAGGAAGGGAAACTCACCGATTTCTCCATCCAGCTTAACCCGCACCTGGGCCACGCTCCGCTGGCTGTGCGGCGTTGCAACAATGGCTTTTTGCGTGCCCAACCAGTCGCGTACGGCGTCAAAGCCGAGCGTCTCACCCGGAGCGAAAGCTTCATCGAAGGAAGTCTGGATCAGTTGCCGGGCGAGAGCTGCGCTGCAGGGACAGGTCGACGAGTACAGCACGTCAACGGGTGCTGAGCGGCATGGTCATGCAGCAGCAGATACAGTCGAGACATGTGGATGCCTTTCGCACTGGGATCGGTGAGGTCCACATAGGCGTCCACGCTTGCCAGCACAGCCCGCTCCCCGGGCAGCGTGATCGGCAGATGAATGCGGTCCATCCCCACCCAGGAAAGCACGCCTTCGGGGTGTTCCAGTGCTTCTCCGGCGATGTCAGGCATGTGGGCCAGAGCGGTGGCCGGGGAGGTGGAAGGTGACGGTGCCATGAGGATCTCCAGCAGTTAATGGAGCGCTCAGGCTACGAATTTCGAGTGAGACACCTGTGAGCGCTGGGGTTCACACGCTCACGCCGCGTTCACGGTCGGGCATTGACCATGCCGGATCTTCGATCCGTGGTCAGGCCCCTTTGCTGTTGCGAGAGACCGGTTACGAAGGACCTGCCGTTGCAAAGCGGCGATTGGTTTGCAGAGGCTCGTGAACGGCTGGAGAATCACAACCCGATGAACGCACAGACAGCAGCAAAGAAGGGTTCCGGCTTGCGGGATCGCATGGGGCGACTGTTCGCCATCCAGATTACCGTGATCTCGCTGGCAACCCTGGTGGGCATCTACCTCACCCAGCTGATCATCGAGGATCTGCTTACCCGTCAGGCGCTCAACCTGGAGGCCGAGCACTTCTGGTCGCTCTACGATGCCGACCCGGCACATCCGCTGCCGGACGTAGCAAACATGCAGGGATTCCTCACCACGCTGGCGCCGGGTGCTACACCCATGCCCGACGCCACGACCAATCTCCCCAGCGGTTTGACCCAGCTCAGTCCTGGCTACGAACGAGCCAGTGTGGAAGGCAGAAGCCTCCTGGTCCATGTTTCTGACCATGCCGGTCAGCGTCTGTATCTGCTGTTCGAGGTGGATCGCGTGTCGGACCTGGCTTTCTACCTCGGCGTGGTGCCGCTGTCCCTGGTTCTCCTGCTCATGTACCTGATCCTGTTCGTGGTCTACCGCTGGTCGCAACGGGCGCTCTCCCCCATCGTCAGGTTGGCAAACCGGCTGGAAAGCGTGGACTTCAATGCTGCTGGCAGAATAGAGCTGAATCTGGAAGCGCTCAGAGGCAAGACGGACGATGAGGTAGACGCCATGATTCTGGCTGTGGAGCAGTTCACGGAGCGGCTCAACGCCGCTATCGAGCGGGAACGGATCTTCACCCGGGACGCAGGACATGAGCTGCGCACGCCGGTGGCAGTGTTCAAAGGCAGCCTGGATCTGATGGAGCAGAACAGCCAGCGCTCCGAGCAGGACACCCAGGCTCTGGCCCGAATGCGCAGAACCGTGGACGACATGGAGGCGCTCCTGGAAACGCTACTGCTGTTGGCTCGCGAAGAAGAACTGGCAGCACCTGCAGAACCGATCCTGGTGAACGATGTGGTCAGCCACCAGCTCGAGACCTTGCGGTTTCTTGCGGAGCGGGGCTGCAATCAGACGAAGCTGGCTGAAGAAGCGGAGCTCCGTATCCGGGTGCCGCGCAAGGTGCTGGAGATCATTCTCGGCAACCTGATTCGCAATGCGCTCACCTACACCAGCAATGGGGAGGTAACCGTCACCGTCACCGCTAACTCCGTGAAGGTATCGGACACGGGCATCGGCATGAATCCCGATGAGCTCGAGAACGCCTTCGAACCCTTCTTCCGGGCGGAGCCGAGCCGCTCGGTCACCAAGGGACACGGCCTGGGCCTTGCCATCGTCCGCCGCCTGGCGCGTCAATTCGGCTGGACGCTGCTTACGGCCAGTCAGCCCAACGAGGGCACCTCGGTGGAAGTCCAGTTTCCCGGCGACCAGATGAACGGCTGAAGCCGTTCACTCCCTGATACGGTATCCCTGACCGGTCACCGTCTCGATCATCGGTCTGTCGAACGGCCTGTCTACTGCCTGGCGCAGATTGTAGAGATGGCTTCGAAGGGCATCGCTATCCGGTGGGTCCTCGTCCCATAGCTCTCTCTCGATCTCAACCCGCTTCACCACCCTGGGATGTTCCCGCATGAGGATGCGGAGGATCTCAAACACCGTTTTCGATGCTTTGATGGGTTGTCCTTCCCGGGTGATCTCAAGGGAGTCGGTGTCCAGGATCAGCTCACCAATCTGATAGCGGGACTCCAGTCCTTTGTCCCGACGGACCAGCGCATCGATACGAGCAACCAGCTCGGGCAGGTCGAAGGGCTTGACCAGATAGTCATCCGCGCCGACGTCGAAACCCTTGAGCTTGTCTTCGAGCTGATCCCGAGCGGTAAGCATGATGATGGGCGTGGTCAGACGGGCATCGTTGCGCAAACGCTTGCACACCTCGATGCCATCCAGTCCAGGCAGCATGATATCGAGCACGATCACATCGAAGCTCTCGGTGACCGCCAGGTGGAGGGCGACCAGTCCATCGGCTGCGTAATCGACGATGTGGTCCGCGGCCTCCAGGAAGGCGCCGACGGTTTCTGCCAGCTCCTGGTGGTCTTCCACCAGCAGTACTTTGATCTTTGACATGACTGAGGAGTCTACGACATGGCGAACGAACGACCATACTCCCGCTCACGTGTGAAGCAGACGTGAAGCAGGCAGATGTTCAGGCCGGTCAATGTTAAAAAAGCGCCCTTGAAGGGCGCGATGAGGGGGGAGGGAGAGAACGGTGAATCAGGGCGCGTCAGGGCGTGAAGTCGTCCATGAGGATGACACCCAGCGGCAGGCCGATGCCTGCTTCATCGCGGGCAATCGCGGTGTAAATCCCACCCGCTGCCAGGTCGATAGTCAGCGGACCGATGGCCGCACCGGTGGCCCCGGTCGGGGTGATTGCCACATCGTAGCTACCGGGCGGCAAGGCCAGGTATCCGGTGTCGGCCTTGAACGGCACCGCCGTCGCGGTGAACAGGAAGTCGAGCGAAGTATCCACATCAACGGACAGACTGCCGCCTGCGGCCACGTAGATGTCCACCTCACCGGCTGACACGGAAGCATGCACCAGGCGGATCTTCGCTTCCGTTGCCACCGCCCGGTTGCTGTCCGTCAGCAGCAGCGGTTCGATCGGAATCATCGGATCGGTCAGCGTGCCTACGGCGATGACCGTCGTCTCGCTACCCTGCGGGAGCGGCACATCGGCGTCCATCACCGCATCTGCGGGCGCGCCCATCTCGGGAACCACTTTGAAGTTGTAGGTGTCCGGTGCGAGTGGAATGTAGCCGGTGACGGCTTCGTATGGCGCACCTTGCACGGCGCGAATGGTGTCGTTGACCAGCACGTCCACCGCCGGTGCATCCGGGGAACCGTGCACAACGCGCACCCAAGCGGGGGTCGCCAGGTCGTTGAACTCGAGCAACGCGCCACCCGTGGATGCCAGCAGCTTGATCGGAGCATCACCCGGTCCGGTGTTGACCACCGCAGCGACCGCCAGATCCGCACCGCCTGGCAGGCTGATGGTGCCCGTGTCATAGACCGGGTTGGCCGGATCACCGGGTGCCGTGACCCGAATCTGGTAATAACCAGCCGGCACCACCAGCGGCTGGCCGGTCAGCGTCTGACCGAAATCAAATATCGCACTGATGAGCGTGCCACCACCGGGATTCTCCAGATCCAGGCCGGGCTCGGAAACCCAGACTTCAACGGCTGCGGCCACCGAGGCTGCGTGCACTACCCGCAGGCGCACCTCGTCGGCCGCCACAGCGGGTTGATCATCGACCAGCACGATGGGGGCGATATTCGCAACCTCATTCGCCGCAATCACCGTGATCCGCTGATCCTCTGCGAGGGTCAGCACAGGGGCCGGCTCTCCCGCTGCAGGAATCACCGTGGTGGTCGTGCCGTCGGCAAGCAGACCTTCCACCTCTACCGTGAACTCACCCACACTCACGATTCGAAACGCCGCTTCCTGGTAATCAAGATCAGAGACGATAACGTTTCCGCCAGCCAACACGTTTACCGCTGGCGCATCCTGGGATGCGTGGATCACTTCCACCAGGCCGGTAACCGGCGGTGTGATCTGCGGACCGGTCAGGTCGTCGTCTGAGTCGCTGTCACAAGCAGCCAGAACAATGAGTGCCGAAAACAACATCGGCCATCTGAGCTTGGAGATCATTCATTAAGTCCATGAAGTTGTTAGGGGAGCGAGGAGTCTGGTCGCCGGTAGGTAAAGGGGGCGTCACTGACTTGTACAGGGGCTTTGACGCAGTTTTTACCAACGCCTGATGGCTGGGTGCGATTTGATCCTGACACTGCCGCAGCTGGTCGGTGCCTGTTATAAAGAACGCTTCAGGCACAGGAAGGGGATCAGAATGCGACTCTTCACCACGGTATTCCTATCGCGATCGAGGCGACGCAGCGCTGCGCCATGAAGGTCTACATCAGCGTCGATATGGAAGGCATCTCCGGGTTGGTTCGCTGGGCGGACGTATCCAGCAACGGTATCGATTTCGAACGGAACCGCGCTCTGATGACCCTGGATGCCAACGCTGCGATCGAAGGCGCCTATCAGGCCGGAGCGACGGAGGTGGTCGTCGAGGAAAACCACGGCGTCGAGGATCTCTGCGTGCTCGACATGACCCTGATCGATCCCAGCTGCCGGGTCATCCGCGGTGCCGGTCGACCGGGAGCGACGACCATGGCCGGCCTTGATTCAGAGGTAGGCGTCGTTCTGCTCATCGGTCACCATGGCCGCGCCGGTTCGTTTCCAGGCGTCATGGCGCATACCATCTCGTATGGCGGTTTCAAGCTCGTCCGGCTGGCAGGCCAACCCATTGGTGAACCCGACTTCTTTGCCCGCCGGGCGGGGGAGCTGGGGGTGCCCATCGGTATGGTCAGCGGCGACCAGATCGTCGCCGAGCAGGTGCAGGCCCTCTGCCCCTGGGCGGAAGCCGTTATCGTGAAGATCGCCCTCGGCAATCAGTCGGCAGACTGCATTCCACCATCGCGAGCCAGAGAGATGATCAGAGCAGGCGCCGAGCGGACGGTGTTTCGTGCTCTGGCTGGGGAGCTGGAAGTCTGCTCAGATGTTGGCGGGCCCTACGAGTTCGAAGTCGAGCTACGTTCGCCAGCGCCTGAAGCGATGCGGGAAAACCTGGCCAGCCTCGATGGCTTCGAGCTGCTGGATGACACCGTAGTGCGGGTCAGCGCTCCGGACATGGACCTGGGCTTCCGCCGGGTGGCCTATCTCGGCTACGCCGATCGCCCAGGCGTCACCCGGCACTGAGGCCAGGCACCGATCCGGTGAGGTCCTCACTCAGCTCGACTCTTACCGCGCGGCTGTCTCT
The DNA here is from genome assembly GCA_965215995.1 of Candidatus Azotimanducaceae bacterium. GTDB lineage: Bacteria > Pseudomonadota > Gammaproteobacteria > Pseudomonadales > Azotimanducaceae > SZUA-309. Next base: position 873,246 of record OZ244128.1, read on the forward strand.
GCCGCCCTGAGAACCCGCAGAAAGTTGCCGCCCCAGATCTTGGCGATCTCCTCCTCGCTGTAGCCACGCTGCATCAGACCCAGCGTCAGGTTCAACGCCTCGCTTGCATCGCTTAAGCCCTTTATCCCGCCGCCGTGATTGAAGTCGTTACCAATCCCGACATGATCCACACCAATTCGACCGACGATGTAGTCGACGTGATCAAGCAGGGTGTCGATGCTGCCCGGACCCAGCAGCTCACTGATTGCACCGGTGAACGCACTTTGCGCCTCCCGGGTTTCGAGCTCCCAGTAGAGCTCGTAGGGGTAGTCGTAGTCCTCGGGGATTCCCGCCTCGCGTCTGGCTGCACGAATGCTCGCATCCAGCGCCGCATCGTTTGAATCGAACAGGTAACCTCTGAAGGCGGCAACATGGATCACGCCACCGTGCTCACCAATGGCGTCGATCTCCTGATCCGACAGGTTTCGTCGCACGTCGGAGAGCGCCTGAACATTCGAATGGCTGGCGATGACCGGCGCGGTGGAGCGCGCCAGCACCTGCAGGGTGGCCTGTTTCGACAGCTGGGATACGTCCACCACGCCGCCCAGCTCGTTGATCAGCGCGATCGCAGCAACACCAAGCTCTGAGAGGCCACCATGTTCCGCATCCGGCTCGTAGGTCCCCGTCTCACCGTCGTACACGGGCCGGGAGGAATCGGCGAAGTCGTTATGCCCCATGTGCGTCAGGGCGAAGACCCGGACACCGGCAGCATAGAACTCCGCAAGACCAGAAACATCGGTGCCGAGGATTCGCGCGTTCTGAAATCCGAGAATCAGTGCGCCCTGTCCCGCCTCGTGCGCTGCCAGAACTTCATCCGCGGAAGTAGCCAGCACCACACCGTTGGCCGGATCGTCCACCAGAGCCTGAACGGCAGCCAGCTCCGCATCCGCCTGCTCTCTCGCCGCCTTGACCCCCGCCGCATCACGGGGACCAGGGCCGACGGCCACCGCCATCACCACGGCATCCACACCGCCTGCATGCATCTTCGCGGGCGCGACGCGGGAAGCCCCATCCGGACCTGCATAGGGCGAGGGTTGCCCCGGCAACTCGACATCCGCATGCGCATCCAGCACGAGCACGGATTGGTGAATCCGTTCGGCTGCGGCCAGCGGCTCGCCCGCCCCAGGATCTACCACCGGGCTTACATCCGGCGTGCCGTGAACGCTGCCAGCTTCGGGTGAAGGCTCGGAACAGCCGAGCAGGGCCAACATCAGCAACGTTCCGAGCAGCGATGATTTACTCAACATCTGAATTCCTCTCAGGTTCGATCAGACTCGGTGCAGACGCACAGGCAACTCGAGAATGCCGCGGATGAAGTTGGACTTCAGGCGCTTCTCAGGTCCAGTCACCTCGATCCGGTCGAATCGCTTCATGATCTCCTCCCATAGCGTGCGCAGCTGCATCTCCGCCAGCCGATTGCCCATGCAGCGATGGATGCCAAAGCCGAACGAAACGTGCTTTCGCGCATCCGGTCGGTCTATGACGAGTTGATCCGCGTTCGGGTGCATGCGCTCGTCCCGATTCGCCGAGATGTACCACATCACCACCTTTTCACGCGCCTTCATCTGCTTGCCGCCGATCTCGTAGTCACTGACCAGGCTGCGGCGCATATGCAACACTGGGGTCTGCCAGCGAATGATCTCGGACACCATATTCGGGATCAGCGAATGATCGGCCCTGAGCTTCGCGTACTCGTCCGGGAACTGGTTGAGCGCAAGCACGCCGCCGGATATGGAATTCCGGGTGGTATCGTTGCCACCAACGATCAGCAGCATGATGTTGCCGAGAAACTCCAGCGGCCGATTGATCATGTCTCTGGTGGTTTCACCGTGGGCGAGCATGGTGATCAGATCGTTCCGCTCACCTGGTTCTGAACCCGCCCGCTCCTGCCAGAGCCCCATGAAGGTGTTGGCCATCTCCGTCAGCCCGGCTTGCACCTCTTCGACCGCCGGCCCTTCGTCCATGCCAGTGGTTTCCGGCGAGCCGATGGAGAGATCAGACCAGTAGGTGAGCTTGCGCCGTTCTTCGAAGGGGAAGTCGAACAGGGTGGCAAGCATGCGGGTGGTCAGCTCGATGGACACATTGTCCACCCAATCGAATTCCACCCCGTCCTCAGGCAGGTTGTCCAGAATGTCGCAGACATGACCACGAATCACAGGTTCCAGCCGCATCAGATTTCGAGGCGCGACCACGGGTGCTACGGTCTTACGCTGCTCGTCGTGCTTGGGTGGATCCATCGAGATGAAGTTGGCGATGTACTGATCGTCCGGGCTGTCGCCAATGGCGATGGTCGGAAAAGAGGAGAAGACATCCGGACGACCTTCCACCTCCATGATGTGTTCGTGGGTGGTGACCGACCAGTAAGGTCCGAACGGGCTCTCCGGGGTGAAGTGAACGGGATCTTCCGCGCGCAGACGCTCGAAGTAGGGTCGCCAGGCGTCCTGCTGATACAGCCGGGAGTCACTCACGTCCAGCTCGTCAATGGGCGTTTTCCAGGGATCTGGGAAGTCGCCAGTCTGTAGTTGCGCCGCAACCGTTGGTGCATCCGGCACTCTCACCTCAGGGGTTTGCTCTTCGCTCATGTTCAGCCTCGCTTGAGTATCAGTCGGGCTACTTCGCCGCCATGTGTATTCTGCAGAAAGTGACCGGCATCCTCGATGGGATCGAACGGGGCATTCATCCGTTCCGCCCAGGAGCGACCCCAGGCTTCCGTAAACACGTCGTCCTTACAGCCCCAGATGAACTGCACGGGTTTATCGAAATCGAGAAGCAGCCGGTAGTGCAGGGTTTGCGCAGCACCATTGCCGTTATCGTAGCTGTCCAACGGTATGGACAACGGAAAACGCCGGAAGCCGTTGAAACCCTGATCCTCCAGACCGGCGATCGGTGCGCGGAAGCCACGGTACATGTCTCTCGCCGCCCCATCGAGCTGCGGTTCAGTGCCGCTCGTGATCGCTTCGAACGCCTTCTCGGGTTCCAGCAACCCGGCGGTCATACACATCATCGCCCCGAAGTCCGGTTTCTCGACGTGGAACAACCCACCTTCATGCCAGTTCCGGTTCCAGTTGGTGATCGCCTTCGAGTATTCATAACCAGGGTGGTGCAGCCAGGTGTTCATGATCACCAGCCGTGAGAACCGTTCCGGCATGGTGGCAGCTTGCGCAAGGCCAATGGGTCCACCCCAGTCCTGACAGACCAGGGTGATGTCATTCAGATCCAATGCCGTGATCAGCGTGGTCAGGACTTCCGTGTGCCGGGCAATCGTGTACCAGTGGATGTCCGCTGGCTTGTCAGAACGCCCGAAGCCCATGTGATCCGGTGCGATGCATCGGTAGCCGGCCTCGAGCAGGGGCGGAATCATCTGCCGATACAGATAGGACCAGGTAGGCATGCCATGCAGCAACAGCATCACCGGCGCGTCTTTTGGCCCTTCATCCACGTAGTGCATGCGCAGGTCCTGCCACCGATGGTAGTTCGGTGGGTATCTGAAGTCCTCGAGCGCATCGAAGTGCTCGTCCGCTGTTCGAACGAATTCGGTCATTTGGCCTTCCCTTTGCTTGCAGCTGCCTGTTCTCAACGCGTTCTGCGTTGATGTCCCACACGGGGCTTCTACTAACACTGCCAGACGCACCAGCGGCGTCAATACAGAGTGGGTAGGCCATTGCTCCTATAGGTCGAATACATATAATATGCATATATGGATTACATGGGATTCAGGCAAGGCCAAACAGAACGAGAGGAAACACGGAGTCAGCTTCACCAGTATTGAGCCGGTATTCCTAGATCCCTATGCGATCACCATGGAGGATGTCGACGCCATAGGGGAGCCACGATGGTTAACGCTTGGGACAGATGCTGAAGGGAGGATTGTGGTAGTTGCCTTTACCTATCGAAAACGTACGATCCGGGTCATTTCAGCCAGAACCGCAACAGCAAGAGAGAAGCGCCAGTATGAAAAAAGAATATGACTTTTCCAGAGGCAGGCGAGGTGCGGTGACAGGTACGACCGGGAAAACTCGAATCACCATCTACCTCGACGATGACATTCTAGAGGCGTTCAAGGCGCGGTCTGCGAAAGAGCAGCGTGGCTACCAGACACTTATCAACGAAACACTGAAGGCTGCCATTCGCTCGGACGAGCCTATGGATGCACATACCATTCGAAGAATCATTCGCGAAGAGCTTGCCAACACAGCAAGTTGATCTCCCCCTACCTATGGGCTTGCCTGAAAGCCCGCATCCGCTCACTATCACCGCATGACCTTGGAGGGAGAGAAGAGGATTCATGCATTCGTCCAGCCTGCGCAGGGACTCGTGGTTTCTGCTTCTGTCCCTGCAGCTAGTTACAGCTGTCTGTTCAACAGTGATGGCAGCTGAGTCCCACAACCAGCTGACCACCGAAGAGGAAGCCGCAGGCTGGCAGCTGCTGTTCGACGGCGAATCACTCGAGCACTGGCGTACCTATCAGCAACCGGCGCCTAGCCTGCAGTGGCGGGCAGTAGACGGCGAGCTCGTGCTCACTCGCCGAGGTGGCGGTGATCTGATCAGTAAAAAGACCTGGGCGGGCTTCGAGCTGCACCTGGACTGGAAGATCTCACAAGGCGGCAATAGCGGAATCTTCTTCCTGGCCGACGAGGAAAAGCGGGACATCTACCACAAAGCCCCTGAGGTGCAAATCCTCGATGATGCCCGACATGCTGACAACAAGGTGGATAGCCACCGCTCCGGATCTCTGTATGACTTGATCGCAGCACCGCCTGAGTCGCAAAGACCCGCGGGCGCCTGGAACACGGTAGTGATCAGACATCTGACTGGACATCTCCAGGTCTGGCAGAACGGCGTGCAGACGGTGGACATACATATCGGCGGTGAGCGCTGGAATGCTCTGGTTGCCGGTAGCAAGTTCGCCGGATGGGAAGGTTTCGGCACCCTTACGTCCGGTCACCTCGGCCTCCAAGACCATGGTTATGTGGTCCACTTCCGAAACCTGAAGGTCAGAACGCTACCAGAGTCGCCTGATGCATAACTACCACGGTTTCGACTACGACGTGGTGGTGGTCGGCTCCGGCGCCGGCGGTGGCATGGCCGCACATACACTCACCGGCAACGGTATCAGGGTGCTGATGTTGGAGGCCGGTCGGGACTACGACCCGGTCAGCGAAACCCCGATGTTCAATACCTATGATCAAGCGCCGCTCAGAGGCACGAGCACGCCGGATAAGAACTTCGGCTTCTTTGATGCGACCGTGGACGGCGGTTGGCAGGTGCCCGGTGAGCCCTACACGACCGGCGGCGACTCCGAGTTCCTCTGGTGGCGCGCTCGCATGCTTGGCGGTCGAACGAATCATTGGGGGCGGCTGTCTCTCCGCTTCAGTCACCACGATTTCAAAGCGGCCAGCCGTGACGGCTTAGGTGCGGACTGGCCAATGGAGTACGAGGACCTGGCCCCCTGGTACGACAAGACGGAGTCGCTGGTCGGGCTTTGCGGTGACAATCCGGGATTGGATGATCTACCCGACTCTTCGCCCGGCGTCCTGCAACCACCGCCAAAAGCACGGGTGCCAGAGCTCCTGATCGCCGCTGCAGCCAGAAAACTCGGGATCACTGCTGCCTCCATGCGCCGCGCCGTGCTGACTCGGCCCCTGGACGACCGGCAGGCCTGCTTCTGGGCCACTGCCTGTGGCCGCGGCTGTTCCATCGGCGCTGCGTTTCAGACAACGACGTCGCTGCTGCCCATGGCGAAGGCGACCGGCAATCTGCACATCGTCACCGACGCCATGGTCAGCCGTGTCAACGTGGACGGCAGCGGTCGCGCAACCGGTGTTTCTTTCATCGATCGGCAATCCGGCGCTTCGGTAACGGTTGCGGCCAGGGCCGTAGTGCTTGCGGCCAGCGCCTGTGAGACAGCCCGCCTGTTGCTGAACTCGAGAACTGAAGCGTTTCCGGAAGGTCTGGCTAATTCCAGTGGTCAGGTTGGCAGAAATCTCATGGATTCCACGGGCGCGAGCTTCGTGGGTCACGTTCCGGCACTGGAGAATCGTCCCCGCTACAACGAAGACGGGCACACATCCAATCACCTCTTCATTCCGTGGTGGGGACATGAGGCACAGGCCCGCGGTGAGCTGGATTTCCCCCGCGGCTACCACTTCGAGCTCGGTGGCGGCTTTGCCGCACCGAACATGGGCATCGGCGCCGTCGCGGAAGGCTACGGTCTGGATCTCAAAGCCGCCATCCGCAAGAAGTACGGCGCCTACGTCGGTCTGTCACTTCGTGGCGAGATGGTCGCCAGCGACGATTGCTATATGGAGATTGATCCTGCCGTGACCGATCAGTGGGGCATACCGGTGCCCCGCTTCCACTGGAAGTGGTCCGAGCACGAGCTCCGGCAGGTTGCCCACGGCCAGAAGACCGCCCGGGCAATCATCGAGACCATGGGTGGCGAGATGCGCAATCCGGACATGCCACCAGAGGAGGTCATCAAAAAAGGTGGCGAGATCATTCACGAGGTCGGCACCACCCGCATGGGCACCGACCCGAGGACATCGGTGACCAACGAGTGGGGACAAACCTGGGACGTCAGCAACCTGTTTGTCATGGACGGCGGCGTGTTCGCCTCGAATCCACACAAGAACTGCACGCTGACCATCATGACCCTGGCCATGCGCAATGCCGAGCAGTTGAGCAAATCGCTCGAGCGAGGTGTCCTGTGACGCATCAAAAAGGAGCCGGCATCAGCCGCCGGGAGTCCCTGCGGCGGGCAGGATTACTGTCGCTGACTGCCGGGGCACCATTCAGCTTCGTCGCCTGCGCGGAACAGGGACCGGCAAGCTGGGCCATGGCAAGCATCGAGCCGGTCCAGGCTCCGGGTTACGGACCAGACCCGGATCTGGTCCACCCCGCCCCGGCACCCTGGCCGAAGACTCTGACGGATCAGCAGCTGGAATTGCTCGCGGCGCTGGCCGATCTGATCATCCCCGCTGAAGGCAAGCTACCAGCCGCGACCGACGTTGGTGTGGTGGAAGTGCTCGATGAGTGGGTGAGCGCGCCTTATCCGGACCAGCAGGCGCATCGCGCCATGTTGCTGTCCGGCCTCGACTGGTGTGACAGGGAGTCACAGCGTAGAGTCTCCATGCCTTTCGCCAGTGCGACTGGCGATGCTCAACGAGCGATAGTCGATGACATCGCCGGAAAGGACGCCAGTCCGGAGCTCGAAGGGCCACGCCAGTTCTTCGAAGGCTTGCGAGTGCTGGTGACGGGCGCCTACTACACCAGCCCGCAAGGGGTGAGTGAGCTTGGCTACCAGGGCAACACACCGATCTACGGTACGTATCCCGGACCATCGGAAGAGGCCATGGCACACTTGAGCGAGCAGCTCGAGAAGCTGGGACTCGACCTGCCCACGAACCTTCAGCCGGGGATCCGACAAACATCAACCGACGAACACCGAGGCACGAAGGGAATCTGATGGCACTAGAACCCGGACCGATGCAGGTCCTACGCAACTACTTTACCAGCAAAGAGGAAGTGCTCGAGGAGATCAAGAGCCTGGACCTGTGGCCCACTACCTATGTCTCCGAGCGGATGGAGGAGTTACCCCTGCACTGGCACGACGTGGACAACCACGGCTATGTGCTGGAAGGGAAGAGCTACCTGCTCGATGAGAACGGTGAGCAGGTGCCCATCGGTCCCGGCGACAAGCTTGTGATCCCCGCTGGCGCTCTCCACGCGGAAGGAAAGGTGACAGAACGGATGGTCTACATCGTCGCTATCAACAAGGCAGCCAATCTCTTCGAAGCCTTGACCATGCACGATCCGGACAGCGCCCCGGCAGGCTGCTAACCGGCGTCGAGCTCGATGCCCATCAGGGCTTCCATGTTTCTGAAGTAGAACTTGTCCATGGTCGCCTCGTCACAGCCGGTCATCTCGGCTTCGAACTTCCTGATCGGATCCGAGGTTCCCTCCGGGTGCGGATAATCTGAAGCAAAAACCAGCATATCCGGTCCCACGTTGTCGATGATCCAACCCACCGGCTCGCCGGCAAAGGGCGAGATCTTCAGCCGTTCACGCGCCGTATCTATCGGCGGCTCCTTGAACTCCCGCCGCCGCTTGAACAGCGTTGTGGTGTATCGAATCGATTCTAGCCAGGAAGGTAGCCAGAAGGCCGCATGCTCCATGGAGATACCGCGCAGTCCCGGGTGCCGATCGAACACGCCATCGAAAATCATGGCGCCCAGAAACATCTGCGCACTGTTGCCAATGGTCATCAGACCAATCTCTCCCGCCGGGGCATCGCCGCCCAGCTCGATCTGAGTCTTGCCGTTGTTGCGAAAGCTCTCCGGTACCGCCCGGTAATGGCCGTTCACTGCCACATGCGAGACGAAGGGCGTGCCGGTTGCGTCGAAATGCGCCCAGACGTCGTCGAAATCTGGATGGGTAAACGAGCGGCGTTCCGGATTGGGCTCGTTGGTATCCACCATGAACGAGTAGCAGCCCTCCTCCATGCCCTGCTTCATCAGCTTCAGCGACTTCTCAGGACCCAAGGTCAACGGCAGGTAGCCGATGGCTTTGAGTCGCTCGTCCGCTGCACAGAAGGCCCCCATGGCTCGATTCAAGGTACGCGCGCCGGCCTCCAGCAGCTCATCATCACCGACGTGTGCAACCTGATGAAACGCGAAAGTGGGCAGCACCCACTGCATCTCGAAGCCGAACAGATCCAGAGTGTGCGACCGCTCCGTCGCATCGAACGCCCCAAGCCGGTTCCAGCCGCTTTTGGAGTTGTCCATGAGTCCCGCCTCGAACTTGGCCATGGTCTCCGGGTCATTCTGGCGTTTGGCAAAGAGCTCGCGGCCTCGGTCCAACCCTGCCTGGACGACTGGCAGTTCCCGCTGCTCGTTCATGGGCCTAATCAGACCGGCATCCGCTTCACTGGCTACACTGGCCAGGAAGTCATCCAGCTCAATGACGTGGCTGTCCGCGTCGATGATGCGGCGGTGTTGTGCGTAGGTCGCCCGCTGTGATTCGCTCATGTGCCTTCCCTCCTCTATCGAACTTACTAGAGCCCAGTATTTTCCAACCTGTCAACCGCCCACCGGGTGAGCGACCTGATAGGGTCCCTAAGATCGGGTATTAGGCCGGCTTTTCTGATACAACGACCGGTTCAGGACACATTTGGGATATGGGAACTACTACCGACAAGAGGGAGAACTACGATGATCGATTTCACCATTCCGGAAGAAACAAAAGCCATTCGCAACAAGGTGCGGAAGTTCGTGCAGGAAGAATGCCACCCGGCTGAGCAGGCCTGCACCGCAGAAAATTTCGAAGAGACTCTGGCCGCACTTCGGGAAAAGGCACGGGCTCAGGGTCTCTGGTGCCCGTTCGTGCCAACCGAGCACGGCGGCATGGGGCTCCGACCGCTGGCCAATGCGCTGGTGCAGATGGAGCTCGGCGAGAGCTTCTTAGGCGCCTTGTCCATGAACACCCAAGGTCCGGACGACGCCACCATGCTCACCCTGTTGGAGCACGGCACCGATTACCAGAAAGAGGCTTTCTTAAAGCCGCTTCTGAACGGCGAAAAGCGCATCTGCTACTCAATGACCGAGCGGGCCGCCGGTGCCGACGCCACGGGCATGCAGACCACGGCCTCCCTCGAAGGGGATGAGTGGGTGCTGAATGGGGAGAAGTGGTTCTCCTCCTCCGCCGATGTGGCCGACATCGCCGTAGTGATGGCGAAGACCGACCCGGACGCACCCCGGCACGAGCAGTACTCCACCTTCATCGTTGAGCTGCCCAATCCGGGTTACCAGATCGTCCGCAACATCGAAACCATGCAACCCCACACGGAACTCGGGCTGAAGCTCGGTGCATCGCACTCCGAGATCAAGATCGAGAATCTGCGTGTGCCCCGGGACAACATCCTCGGCGGGCGTGGCCAGGGCTTCAACATGGGTCAACATCGTCTGGCATATGGACGTCTCCGCCACGGCATGCATAACGTGGCCATGGCCCAACGGGCGCTGGATCTCGCTGCCGAGCACGTGACCAAGCGGGAGACCTTCGGCAAGCGCCTGGCCGACCGCCAGGGCGTACGCTGGATGCTGGCCGACTGCGCGGCGGAAATCTACAAAGCACGCCTGATGCTGCTGCACATCGCCTACAAGGCGGAAAACGGCATGGACCTTCGTCAGGAAAACGGCATCGCCAAGGTATTTCTGGCCAACATGGTGCATCAGGTGGTGGACACTGCCCTTCAGCTGCACGGCGCCCTCGGCTACTCCATGGATACGCCGCTGGCTCAGTGGTATAGAGGCATCCGCTCCCAGCGTCTGGTGGACGGTCCGGACGAAGTGCATCGCTGGCGGACCGGCAAAAACGTGATCATGGCATTCGAAAAGGACGGCACCACCGCAGCCGCCTGCGGCGGCGAGCTCTTCGACTAACAAGCCATCGGAACAGGAGACGACTCATGAGCGGAAAACCCCTGATCCTCTACGGCGTGCCTTTCTCCCAGCCCGTGCGCGCGGTCATGTGGCTCATGCTCTATAAAGACACGCCTTTCGAGATGGTGCTGATCAATCCGGGCTCCAAGGGCGACAACGGCAGCCGCAACCCGGCGTACCTGGCCAAGAACCCGGCCGGTACCATTCCCATGATCGAGGATCCGGACATCGGCTACGTGCTGGCGGAGGCCCACGCCATCATGGCCTACCTCTGCAACCGGTACGGCTGGGACGACGTCTACCCGACCAATCCGGAAGCGCGGGGCAAGGTGGACTGGTACCTCAACTTCCATCACCGGAATGTGCGGGATGCATCCGTGGGCCTGGTGGCACCGAGGATCCGCAAAGACCTGGATATCCCGGAAGCGACCCAGGCCGCCGCCAAGGCGACCCTGACCAATGCGCTGACAGGGCTCGACACAGGCTGGCTGGCGGACTCCCGCTACCTGGCCGGCAATCAGGTGTCCATCGCCGATTTCGGCGCCTATGCCGAGATCGGTCAGTTGCGACCAGAGTTCACCAACGTCTACGACTTCGAGCCGTTTCCGAACGTACGCCGCTGGCTGGACGACATGAAAGGCATCAAAGGCCATGACGAGGTGCACGTGGTGCTGGCGGAACTGGGCGACATCAGTCGGGAGCCGCCGTCCATGGAGACCATCAGGAACGCCAACAAGAGTGCGCTGGGCACCTTGAAGGCGAGCCTTGCCGCCCTAGGCAGTTGAGTCAGTGGTCGATGTGAAGGACCGGCGCGATGCGGTTTTCGGCGCCGGCTCCACACTCTTCTACCACGATCCCGTGCACATCGTGCGCGGAGAGGGCGTCTATCTGCAGGCGGCAGATGGCACCCGATACGTCGACATGTACAACAACGTGCCGAGCGTCGGGCATTGTCATCCCCACGTGGTGGAGGCTGTATCGACCCAACTCGGCACGCTGAATGTGCACAACCGTTATCTGCACGAGGCAATTCTCGAGTATGGCGAGCGGCTGGTTGCAACCCACCACGACGGTATTGAAAACGTGGTCTTCAGCTGCACCGGCACCGAAGCCAACGAGGTGGCGCTGATGATGGCGAGGGCCGCAACCGGTGGCCGGGGGATCATCTGCACGGACGCTGCTTATCACGGCAACAGCACCGAAGTGCGTCGGCTGAACCACTGCCAATCCCAATCAGGCGACATCCGCTCAGTCCCTTTCCCCGATCTGTTCCGGTTCCAGGCGCAAGCGAGCGGTGATGATCCGCTCACCTACTACATCGGCAGGATCGAGGAGACCATCGCGGGATTCAAGCGGGACGGAATTCCGTTCGCCGGGTTGTTGTTCTGCCCGATATTCGCCAACGAAGGTCTGCCGACCGTTCCAGACGGCTACCTGGTTGAAGCAGCCCAAATCGTCCGCGAAGCAGGTGGGCTGTTCATCTGCGATGAAGTCCAGGCAGGTCTCTGCCGCACAGGCAAATGGTGGGGATATGAGACTCAGGGCGTCGCGCCGGACATCGTCAGCATGGGCAAGCCCCTGGGTGCTGGCATGCCGCTGGCCGCCACAGCCGGACTTCGGGATCTGGTGGAGAACTTCCGCAGGAAGACCCGCTACTTCAATACGTTTGCTTCCAGCCCGGCACAGGCGGCCGCAGGGAATGCAGTGCTCGATGTGATCGAGTCGGAGCAGCTTCTCGCCAGCATCGCCCGGGTCGGCAGCTGGCTGCGATCAGCACTCGTCCCGTTCATGGAACAGTGTGAGCCCATGGCGGATGTGCGCGGAGACGGTTTGTTCGTTTCCCTCGAGTGGGTAAAGGACCGTGAGAGTCGCGAACCGGACGTCGCAGGCGCGCTGAAGGTGGTGCACATGCTGAAAGACCGCGGCTTTCTTACCAGCAACGCCGGCGCCTACAACAACATCGTCAAGCTGCGGCCTCCCCTGGTGTTCGCACAGGAAAATGCAGAAGCATTCATCGAGGCCTTTGCGGACACGCTAGCCCACCTCAATGACTGACCGCTACCGCTGGGTCATCGTCGCGGCGCTGCTGACCATCAGCGCGCTGACGATCCCGTTGGCGGGTCCGATCATGGGTTTCTTCATACCCGCCATGCACGCAGAGCTGGCCATCCCCATGGCCTGGTTCGGCTGGGCGATCTCAACCCGTCAGCTGGCCTTCGCCTTTGCCGCACCGTGGCTCGGCCGCTGGATGGATCGGTACGGGGCCCGCTATCTGCTCGTAGGCATCGGTACGATCAGCGCTCTGGTCGTTTACCTGCTCGGAGAGATCGACAGCGGCTGGCAGCTGATCGCCTGCATCGGCCTGCTCGGATTGATCGGCCTGCAGGGTGGTGGTGGCGATCTCTTCACCGGCGTGGTGATTTCCAAGTGGTTCCAGGCGAACCGGGCCCGGGCCATGTCCATCGTGTTCATCGGTATGCCCCTGGGGATATTCATCGCTTCGCCATTATCCGAGTGGCTTATCGGGGCCTTCGGCTGGCGTGCCACCTGGCAGATTTTCGGCGTGGTGTGCGGCGGGCTTTTTGTCGCGTTCGCACTTCTGCTCAGGAATCCACCTGCCGGGACTGACGGACCGGCCCTCGCCGAGAAAGGTGCCTCCCTTCTGCAGACCGGCCACCAGTGGACGCGTCAGGAGGCCCTCGAGAGCGGCGCCTTCTGGCGGATCAGCATCGCCTTCGGGATCCTGATGTTCACCATCAGCACGGTGGCCATCTTTCGCGTGCCACACTTCATCGAGCATGGTGTGGACGCCGGCTGGGTGGCCATCGCCTTCTCCGCCGAGGCCATCGTCAGCGCTACGGTGGCCATACCGGTTGGCCTCCTGCTGGAACGATTCCGCATCCACCACCTGGGTGCTGCCGCGTTCACCTTTCCTATCTGGATGTTGCTGCTGACCATCAATGCCGATACCCGCTGGGAGGTGCTCGCCGCCACCATGACCTTCGGTATGGGCGCCGCCAGCGTGGTGATCATCCAGAACACGATCTGGCCCGCTTACTTCGGCGCCCAGCACATTGGCGCCATTCGCGGTGCGGCCATGCCGATCACCCTCGGATTCGCGGTGTTGGGGGCGCCAGTGGCCGGTATGGTCAAAGACCTGACGGGCTCCTTCGTGCCGCTGTGGTGGGCGACTTTCGCTGCCATGCTCCTGGCCATAGCGCTCATCTTCTGCACGCCGGTGCCGAAGCCGCCGGCAGCAACAGGCAGCTAAAGCAGTTCCGCCAGCTTCTGCCGCTGCCAGGCACCATCGCCGAACAGAAACTGATTGTGCATCTGCCGCTTGTGATAGATCTGCACATCCGCCTCCCAGGTGAAGCCGATACCGCCGTGCAGCTGGGTAGACCGGTTGGAGCAGAAGGAAGCGGTATCCGACGCACTCGACTTGGCTAGAAGCGCGCAGCGCAGCGCATCCTCCGGCTCATGGTCATAGGCACAGGCCGCGTTGTAGACCAGCGATCGGGTCTCGTCGGCTGCAATCATCATATTGACGATCGGATGCTTCACCGCCTGGAAGAAGCCGATGGGGCGATCGAACTGCATGCGCACCTTGGCGTACTCGGCCGTGGTCTGCAGCTGCCACTCGGCAGCGCCTGCCATGTCGGCAGCGATGAGCGTGAGGAGCGCCGGCAACGCCCGGGCGAGCACCGCCTGACCCTCGCCTGGCTCGGCTATGACTTCCGCCAGAGCCCCATCGAGCACAACGCGACCCTGATCGCGGCTGAGATCGACGATCCGATCCTGGCTGATGGTCACCGCACTGCGTGCCACCAGATAGAGGCCAATCCCACCCTCGCCACGCGCGGCAATCACAAAGGCATCTGCCTTTCCAGCGTCCTGCACGTAGTAGCTGGTGCCTGTCAGCCGATCACCATCGACGCGAACCGCGGTCGCATCGAGCTCAGGCGAACCGTCCTCCCCGAAAACCCCAAGCGCCATGGACGTCCCTTCGGCGATTTTCTTAAGGGCCGCGTCGGCAGACGCTTCGCGCAGTAGAAAGGTTGCCTGTAATGTGCCGGTCAGCGGTGTCGGGCAGGCGGCGCGGCCGATCTCCTCCTGAATCGCTGCCGCCGCGACCAAACCCATGCCGATACCGCCGGCGCTTTCCGGCACCGCCAGCAGGTGCCAGCCCAACGCCTGCATGTCCTGCCAGGTCGTTTCGTCATACCAGGGGGCGCGCTCATTGCCCCGATAGGGGTCTTCAGTCCCGCGCAGGTGGGGACGGAGCTTCACCAGCATCTCTTTCTCGTCGAAGAAGCGGGCGGCAGCGTCCTTCAGCATGCCTGTCTCCTCGTCGAAACCGTAATCTCTAGGTTGCGTCATGGTTTTTCTCTGCTGGCTCGGGGCTATTTCGTTTTCGGCAGGCCGAGCACCCGCTCGCCGAGGATGTTGCGCTGAATCTCGCTGGAACCACCGGAGATCGTGCCCGTGTAAGTGTTCATATAACCGAGCGCCCACTTCCCATCTGCTTCCGCATTCGGATCGCCCACGTAGAGACTCGAGCGCATGGCAAGGATGCCGAGCGCAACTTCATGAAGTGCCTGGCCGATTTCACTGCCCACCAGCTTGCCCTGCAGCGGCAAGCGCATGGCACCGCCGTTCAGGGCCTTGACCCGCGCTCTACGGGCGTTCTGCATGCCCGCTTCCGTCCGCTCATAGAGCTTCATGATCCGCTCCCGCCATAGCGGATCGTCCCACACCCGCTGACCGTTTCGACGCGTGTCCTTGGCCAGCTGAATCACCTGCAGGACCGCGGTGAGGGGCGATTCGGAACTGGCAACGGCGCCGACGCCGGTGGCCGCCCCACGTTCGCTGGTCAGTGTGGACATGGCCACTTTCCAGCCAGCGCCCACCTCGTCCACACGCAAGTGATCTGGGATCACGACGTTCTCGAGGAATACCTCATTGAAGCCCGACTCACCCGTCATCTTGTGAATGGGTTGAACGGTCACACCTTCTGTATCCATCGGAGCCAGGAAATAGGTGATGCCGTTGTACTTGTCGTCTCTGTCGTTGCGGGCGAGTAGCAGCATCCAGCTTGCGAGCGCCCCCAGGCTGGTCCACACCTTGCTGCCGTTTATAATCCAGTTGTCGCCGTCCTTCACCGCCGAGGTCGACAGCGAGACCAGGTCCGATCCCGCACCTGGCTCAGAGAATCCCTGACACCAGATCTCTTCCGCTGTGAAGATGGGCTTCAAGAAACGCTTCTTCTGCTCCTCGGTACCGTGAATGAGCAGGGTAGGTGCGGTCATGCCGAGACCGATCCAGTTGATGAAGTACGGCACCTTTGCCCGGCGCACCTCCGCGCTGGCTATGGCCTGAAAGCCTTCATGACCATGGCCGCCGTACTCCGTCGGCACATCCGTGGCGATGAGCTCTGCTTCGTAGCACCTGGCCTGCCAGTCGCAGAGATAGGCGCGATGGTCGTCGTAGGTCACCTCATAGGCGGCCTGCGGCAGCGGTGTTTCTGTCGGCGGCGGCCTGTTCTCTTCCAGCCAGCGACGACAGTACTCGCGAAACTCTTCCTGCGCAGATGCAGTGTCGGTCATGTGGAACTACCCGGTTCGAATGCAAGCCGGAAATACTGGCACCAGTGACGGCCGAAAACAATCAGCGGTGACGGTTTTGCTGCAGGCATCGGTCCGCCGTGGCATGATCGCGCGTTTACCTTCTTGAACCGGACCGTGGACGACCTCAACGAGGCAGCATTGCAGGCGCTTCGCCAATGGGAACTCGAGCCGACGACCGTCGAGCAGATTTCCCAGTCTGAGAACATCGTCTTCCGAGTGGATGCGGAAGACGGTTCCAGGTACGCGTTGCGGCTGCACAGGCCGGGCTATCACAGCTACCAGGGGCTGATCTCCGAGCAACTCTGGACCGCTGCGCTCAAGGACGCCGGAGTGGACGTCCCCGTGCCCCGCAGCACTCGTCGCGGAGAACCTTACGGGCAGATCGACGTGAATGGGGAACGCCGCTTCGCAGGCATCCTCGAGTGGGTGGACGGCACATCCATGGAAGCGTTGGTGGCGGCCAGTGACAACGTGGCAGAACACGCAGCGCAGTTCACCGCGCTCGGGGAGTTGCTGGCGCAACTCCATCATCAGGCCAGTGGCTGGCAACAACCGGCAGCGTTCGTCCGTCATGCGCTGGACGCAGACGGGCTGATGGGTCAGGCGCCCTTCTGGGGTCCGTTCTGGGAAGCAAAAGCGCTCTCAGAAGATCAACAGCTAGAGTTCGCCGCGCTGCGTCAGAGGATCTACCAGATACTGCAGAGACTCCCCACCGACTCGAGCTGCTACAGCCTGATCCACGCCGACCTGCACCCCGGCAACGTGCTGGTCAACGACGACCGTCTGCACGTGATCGACTTCGACGATGCTGCTTTCGGCTGGCATATCTACGACTTTGCCGTGGCTCTGAAGGACTATCAGGACGAAGCGGCATTCAGCAGCTATCAGACCGCCCTCATTGAGGGTTATCGTCAGCATCGCGATCTGGACGATGAAACGCTGGCACTGATCCCTCTGTTTCTGCTCATCCGGACGCTCAACACCATCGGCTGGGCCGACGCCCGCCCCGAGCTCGGTCATCCGGAGTACGCGCCGAGAATGGCAAGGTACGTGGAAGAGAACGCAGATTCGGTGCTGAGCGCGTTCGCCTGAGTCGATCAGGGCCCGGACGATAGGGGGCCTGACTGAATCAACCCGCGTCAATCAACGCCCAATCCCCTCGCCAGGGCCGCCCGGTGGTCTGCAGTAAATCGGGCAGTCAGGTCGGTCCCCGGCAACAGCTGGAAGCCATGGCAGGCAGCCGGGTACATCAGCAGCTCCACCGAGACACCCGCCTCGAGCAACCGGCGGGCGAAATCGATGTTCTCATCACGGAACAGATCGAGAGCGGCGGTGAACATCCAGGTACCGGGCAGGCCAGCAGGGTCACTGACCCGCGCCGGCACCTGCGGCGCCTCGGCCGGAGCCGATCCCAGGTAGGACGACCAGCCGAACTGATTTCGTGATCGGGTCCAGACGAACTCCCCCACCAACGGGTCTCCAGGCTGAGACTCGGTGCCGGTCAGGTTGTCGAGCATGGGATAGGTGAGATGCTGGTGGCAGATCGAGTACTCACCGGCATCCCGGGCCCGTATGGCGAGTGCTGCGGCGAGTCCACCTCCGGCGCTCTCACCGCCGATGCCAATGCGCCGAGGGTCCACACCCAGGGATCCGGCGTTTTCATGCAGCCAGGCGAGACCGGCGTAGCAATCATCCAGAGGGGCCGGAATCGGGTGTTCGGGGGCTAGCCGGTAATCGACTGACAGGATCACGATACCGAGCTTCGAGCAGAGTTGCAGGTTCGAAATATCGGAACCTTCCACAGAGCCCATGATGTAGCCGCCACCGTGGATGTGCAGATAGCCAGGGCAACTGGAACCCTGTTCCGCCGGCTTGTAAAGAAAACAGCGCACGTCGTTGCCCGCACCGGATACCACGACTTCTTCCCGAATCACGCCAGCCTTTTCCGGATCGCCCATCACCACGTTCTCGGCGCCTACCTGGCGGAACAGCGCCAGGTTTTCGTTGGTGATATCCGTATTGGGCATGGCTTCGATAATCGGGTGCAGCTCTTCAGCCAGCAGATGCCTGGTTGACATGTTTATCTCCTCTCAAGGAACTCCGTAGTTCGGGCTGAGCAAACGTGAATTCATCAGTTAGCGGCAATCGGCCAGTTCGATCGGCGAAGATCGGAGCTCTATGCCAATCAATGCCGAGCTCAGAAACCGTCTCGTTGCGTGAGTGAATGTAGCGACAAAATCCTTGCTCTCGTGGCGGAACTCGACACTGCCGCCTATCGGCACCTCACCGATCACACGGGTGGATACCGGCTCATCGAGCGCCGCTCTGGCATTGACGGAAACCGTGTCGATGGCGTTGTTTCGCAGACGACCCACGGAGATCACTACCGTCTCCTCCGGCACTTCCAGGCTGCTTCTGGACGGGATGACAAGAGTTCGGACGTTGGTGCGTGCTGCCAGACTCGCACAGTCGACCCGGGTCGACAGATCGTTCAGCAGCACCTCAATTCGATCAATCTCTGCTCTGGTCGCAGCGATCTCATTCGCAACCGCCGGGTCATCGGCCCGGGCCTGCAGTTCGTCCAAGCGAGTTTCATACTTTCTGAGGTCAGACTTCAGGCTGTCTCTCGTCTGTTCGGCATTCTGGGCGATTTCCTCCTCCAGGGTCGCCCGCAGATCACTCTCTTCCGCGGTGCTGGCCAGTTGCTGCTGAACACCCGCCAGTGCCTCGAGTTGCGCAGCCTGGGCAGAGATCTTCTCCTCGAGTGGTGCGGTGGCTTCCTCGATGAGGGCCGCGATGTCGTCCGGCGTCATCGGCACCGGCGCATCGGCGCCCTCCTGGGGTGCATGCAGCCAGTAGATCAAACCGAGCAGCAGCACGACGCCCGCCAGGCTGACCAGCCAGAATCTCTGTTCGTTCAAATGCGGTTTTCCGGAACCTCAAAGTGAGCATGATAGTGCAGATTGGATCTACGGCTCACGCATGATTCCACCAGGGGGTATCGCTGAACGAGCGGATGTCCATCTCAAAGGTCCAGGTGGATCGATGCTGACGCGCGAGGTGCAGATAGGTCTCTGCCACCTTCTCTGGCAGGATGATGCCATCCGCCGCACCCCTGGTCTCGCGAACTTCCTGAAAACGTTCTGCCCCGAGCATCTTACCCACCGTATCCGGTGCATCGACCATGCCGTCCACCAGCACGTGGGCAACGTGGATACCCTGCCCGGAGAATTCCGCATTGAGTGTCTGGCAGAGCATGCGCCGGCCGCCCATTGCCGCCGCATGGGAGTGTTGGCCCGCATTGCCGCGAACGGCAGCCGTGGCAGAGGTGACGATGATGGTGCCACCGCCTCGCTCCACCATGGAGGGCGTGACGGCGGCGGCGATGCGAAACAACCCGAAGCAGGCCATCCGCCAGCCAAGCTCGAAAGCCTTGTAGCTGGTGCCGGCCAGCGGTCGACTGCCGATCTGAGCGCCCAGGTTGAAGATCACTACCTCGATGGGGCCGATCTCCGCCTCAACCTGTTCGACCCGGTCTTCGATCGCCCCTTCCTCCACGGCATTCAGCAAAAAACCGGTGGCATCCCCGCCATTGCTGCGGATGTCCTCCACCATGGCGTTCAGACCTACTTCGTCACTGCGCCGACAGAGCACCGCGTGATAGCCCTCCTCGGCAAACTTCTTCCCTGCGGTGCCGCCGATACCGGCACCGGCACCCATCACTAGACAGACTGGCTTGGTCATTCCTTCCTCGTTTTTTCCATCGCTGAAATTGATTCGCTAGCCGGCCACCACCGCGCCGGATGCGAGTAAAGCGTCGCTGTGCGCCTCGTCATAGCCAAGTGCCTCGAGTATCTGACGGCTGTGCTCGCCGAGTCGTGGCGCTGGCCCGGCAACCCTGCTCGGCGAGTCGCTGAAGCGGGCCGCCGGTGCTGCCTGGCGCACCTCGCCGAAGCCTTCGTACTCCAGTCGCAGGACGGACTCATTCACCCGGATCTGCTCGTGGTCCAGCAGTTCCACGCGATTGAGCAGTGGCGCACTCGGCACGTCGTGTTCATCGAGCCGAGCAAGAATCTCCTGCCGTGGCCATTTGGCGATCTCCTCTGCGGTAATGCGCTTGCGCTCGTCGCCGTTCCGGCCACGTGCTTGCGGCGTGGCAAAGCGCTCATCCTCGATCAGATCTTCCCGATCCAGCGCCCGGCACATGCCAACCCATTCCTTTGTGGAGATGGCACCCGCCGTGAGATAGCCGTCCTTCGCTTGATAGACCAGATCCATGGTCCCCTGTCCACGTCTCGGGTCGTACTCTTTCTCCGCGTAAGTGAGCCCGCCCATCCCTTCCGGCCAGAAGAACGCCAGCATGGTTTCCAGCATGGAGAGCTTGATGTGTTGACCCCTCCCCGTTCTCTCCCGATGAAAAAGCGCGGAGAAGATCGCCTGAGCCGCGGTTACCGACGTCACCTTGTCCGCGATGATGATACGGAACATACCCGGTTTGCCCGTCTCCCGGTTCGCCTGTATGTCTGCAGCACCGGACAGCGCCTGAATGACCGGATCGTAGACGCGCTTGTGCGCGTAAGGCCCGTGCTCGCCGAAGCCGCTGATCGAAACGTAGATGACCTTCTCGTTCAATGCCCTGACTTCTCCTTCAGCAAATCCCATTCGTGCCATGGCGCCGGGACGGAAGTTCTGGATCAGCACGTCCGTATCGCGAATCAGATCCCGCAGAACTGACTTGCCAGCGTCGGACTTGAGATCGAGCACAATGGAGCGCTTGCCCCGATTGCACGAGAAAAACATGGGCGTGACCCCATTGTGTGGCGTGCCGAGATGGCGCATCTGCTCACCCCCAGGCGGTTCTACCTTGATGACGTCCGCACCTTGGTCTGCCAGCATGGTGGCAGCCACCGGTCCGGAGACCATGGTGGTGAGATCGAGCACCTTGATGCCTGCCAGTGGCCCGCTTTCGAGTGATTCCATGATTAGACCTCCGTTTTGAAGTTGGCGGCGGCTGCGCGCCGATAAGCTGGCCTCGAGGCGATCCTTTGCCGGTACTCGTCCAGCACCTGGGGCAGCTCGAGTCCGTAGACATGCGCCCACTCGAGACAGGTCATGAGCAGGACGTCCGCCAGACCGAAACCGCCAGCCATGATGAACTCACGCTCGGTCATCTGCGCCGCAACGACGCCGAGATGCTTCATCGCGTACTCCTTCCCTGAGGAAACCGCGGCTGGCGCCTCGCCATAGATGTGCGCAAGATCCCGGTGTCGACGCATGACATAGAGACTGGTCTCATCGATCTCGCCGTAGATGTAGCAACACCACTCATCCTCACGGGCACGATCCCGGGCACTAAGCGGACGATAGATCGACTCGCCCGGGTAGTTCTGGATGAGGTAGCGACAGATCGCCAGGCTCTCCGAGAGACGGAACTCACCGTCAACCATGGTCGGCACCTTCTGCTTCGGGTTGAGCCGGGTGTACTCCGCCGTCTGGGTCTCTCCGGTTCTGGGCCCTATGGGCATGAGCTCGTAGGGGATGTCCAACTCCTCCGCCACCCAGATCGGCCGTAGCGTCCGGCTGGTACCAGCGCCCCAGAACACGACTCCCGCGCCTGCCTCGCTCATCGATGCGCCTCCTCAAGTCAGCGGGAATACGTTACGCCTTGCCCGAAGTGAAAGAAAATGAATAAATATTCCCTCAGATCGAAAGATTTTGCATAGCAACAGGCAGAGCTCGCCATGGATACCGCCGATATCACGTTGATCCGCACCCTGGCAGAAGCAGGCAGTCTGACCCGGGCAGCAGAATCCATGCACCTTTCGCAGCCCACACTCAGTCGCAAGCTCGCCCGGTTGGAATCCCGGCTGCAAACCCGCCTCTTTCATCGCTCGCCCACCGGTATGGTGCCCACCGACGTGTCCCGCTACATCATCGAGGCGGCTCGACCCCTGGATGCCGCATTGCAGAAGATCGAACGGCACGTGGAGCAGCTCACCCAACTCGAAACCGGTGAAGTGCGGCTGGGTGTCGGGCCCATTATCGAGCAGGTGCTGCTCCCGGAAGTGCTGGGGCAATTCGTGGCCGAGACCGGCCGGGTGCGCATCGTCACCTTCACAGATCATGCGGACACACTGATCGAGCTGCTCCGGAATGGCCGACTGGATGTAATCGCCGGTCCGTTTCACGCCGCCGGTTATCCGGATCTGATCGGCTACCCACTGATCAGCGACAGCCTGGTCACCGTCGCCAGAGCCGGACACCCCCTGTTCGATCCGGACGACGATCGGAAACCGCAGGACTTTCCACTCGCGGCCCCTCTGCCTCAGGGCTCGCTTTCCAATGTCGATGCTCAGGTACCGGAGAACCAGCGGATCGCCAGCGACAACTACCCGTTGCTGATTCGGGTTGCTCTGTCCAGCGACTGCATCTGCCGCGGCCCCTGGCCACTGTTTCAGAGCGAGCTCAGCGGCGGTGCGTTGCGTGAAGTGAAGAACCGTCGCTCGGTCACCTGGCAGAGCGCCTGCCTCGTCCGCCCCGAATCTACTGAGGCACCGCTGGTCAAGCTGCTCGTCCGCTTGCTGGTGGAAGGGAGTAAGCAGTATGGTCGCGGAAATCAGTTCGCGGGGATCGGGGAAACAACATGAAGGACTTCACTGGAAGGCTGGCCGTAGTGACCGGTGGTGGCACGGGTATGGGTCGCGAGTTGTGCCTGCAGCTGGCGAGGGCTGGCTGCAACCTGGCGCTCTGCGATGTTTCCGCGGACAACATGGCAGAAACCCGGCAGCTCTGTCTCGGTATCGACGACTCGCTGACTGTCAGCACCCACCTCTGCGATGTGGCCGACGAAGCAGAGGTATGCGCCTTCCGCGATGCCGTGCTGGCAGAGCACGGCACCGACCACATCAACCTGCTGTTCAACAACGCCGGTATCGGCGGTGGTGGCAGCTTCATTCACGACGAGCGGGAGCAGTGGGATAAGACCTTCAACGTCTGCTGGTTTGGCGTCTACTACTGCTGCAGGGCGTTCATGTCCGCACTGATCGCCGCTGAAGAGGCGCACGTTGTCAACACCTCCAGCGTCAACGGCTTCTGGGCCTCCCTGGGGCCGGACACGCCACACACGGCATACAGCGCGGCAAAGTTCGCCGTTAAGGGCTTCACGGAAGCACTGATCACCGACCTCAGGCTCAACGCTCCCCACGTGAAGGCTTCTGTTGTGATGCCCGGGCACATCGGCACCCAGATCGCCGCCAACAGCATGGCTTACCTCGGCCGGGATCCAGCCAGCATGAGCGGCGAGGAGATCGATGCGGTCCGCACCCAGCTGGCAGACGCCGGGCTGCCCGTCGGCAATCTGCCCGACGACGACATCCGGGGTCTCATCGCGCAGCAGGCCCAGGCTTTCGAGTCAGAAGCACCCACGACTGCAGCCAGTGCGGCAGAGATCATTCTGGATGGGGTGAGGAACGAGCACTGGCGCATTCTGGTCGGTGACGACGCACACGTGGTGGATGCAGAAGTACGGGCGAATCCGGAACAGGCTTACGATGCTGCGTTTACCGAGTCGCTGGTCAGTCGTGGCCACTTCGGCGCGCTCATTCAGACAGCAGGCGCTGCCGTGACCCAGAGCTGATGCGCTGCTAGGTGATATTCACCCAGCCAGCGCACTGCGGACAGTGGGTGACCGGCACCTCCCTCGGCTCACCGCCAGGGCCGAGTGGGGGGAGACGCTTGAGCTCGAAGGGAAGCTGCTCCGCCACGAAGGGGAATTTCAGCCGACAGCCGGGGCACTTCAACAGGGTGCCGTTCCAGCGGCCTGCTGCCGCGACATGCGCCGGATCTGTCTCGGGTGGGTCGTTTCTCATGTGCTCCTTCATACACGACTCGGTCACGACACCTCAACTTGCGGCACGACTGGCGCTGACGGCGGCGCTGATGGGCTGCGGGTCACAACCTGATTTCCCGACCAGACTTACGAGCAGGACCGGCCCATCGAGGTGAGTCGGACTATCGCTGACGCCGCTTCCAGTCTACTCTGCGAGACCTCGACATGGTTGGGAAGGTTGAAGGTGTGAAGCGTCTACTTTGTTCAGGGCTCGTCATACTGGCTTTCAGCACGAAACCCGTACTTGCAGAGGAGTACGAGTGGGATTCGGTGGTTGGCACGGTGGCAGAGGTCGGCGAGCCCGGGCCGCACTGGTTCACCCTCCGAGGTCGTGCAATCGGCTACCTGATCGATGGCGACAACGCCGAAGTGCAGGGCACCATGACGCTGTCTTTGTTCTCACCGGCACTGGAACCCCAGATCTCCAAGGGACGGTTTTACTCCTACGGTAGTTTCTACACCCGCACCTACTACGGCGAACGCACGGATGTCGTGCTCACCTTCGATTGGAAGACCATGACCCCCATCGCCGAGGTGGAAATTCCGGCGAAGTCCGCCGGCATTGGCCACAGCGGAATGATCGGCCTGATCAACGACGCATTCATTGGTGTCTGGAACATCACACCGGCCATGTCCGTCAGCATTGTCGATATCAATGACTCGAGCTTCATCGGGGAGATCTTCACACCCGGCTGTGCTGGCGTTTACCCGGTGGATGGGGGCTTTCTGATGCCCTGCGGTGACGGCACGTTGCAGTACGTTTCCCTGAATGCAGATGGTAGTGAGGCGGGCCGATCCCGCAGCCGCGCGTTTTTTGAAATCGACGGCGATGCGGTCTTCGACTACGCCGTCCCGACAGCGGAAGGCTGGCTGTTCATGAGCATGGACGGCCAGGTATACGAGGGCGTGCTGGATGGCGAAGAAGTGGTGGTCAGCGAACCCTGGTCCATCCTCGATGGAGAGGAAGAAGGTAGTGAATGGCGAATCGGCGGTTTCCAACCGTTCGCCTACAACGCCGAGCGTGGTCTGCTGTTTACGCTGATGCACGAAGGTGGCGGACAGGAAACTTTCGAAGATCCCGGCACGGAAGTCTGGGCTTTCTCTACCAGAACGCGTAAACGCGGCTACCGCCTTTCACTTCCGGAGGAAGAGCCGGGTCTTGGCTTGCAGGTGACGCCGGATGACGAGCCCATTCTCATCGTGGCACCCGCGGAGTCTGACGTGCTGCGCATCTATGACGCCAACACCGGTCATCTGCTCCGGGAAATGCCGGAAATGAGCGGCGGCCTGATACAGAATCTGGGAGGCTGAGGTGAGAAAAGACTCATTGGACAGGCGTTCACTAAAAGCTCTGCTCAAAGAGCTCGATCTTGCCGGCAGCCTCGATACCCTGACGAGCCAGGTCACCCGAGGCATCTCGCGCCGTACGTCCAGGCGCTCTTTCATCGGCAGGCTCGGCACCTTCATGGTAGGCATGGGCGCTGTTCCACTTCTACCTGTCTATCGAGAAGCTGCTGCTGCCAAGATCCCGGAGATGGGCGATCCGCAATCCTGCGACTACTGGCGTTACTGCGCATTCAGCGGCTCGCTGTGCAGCTGCTACGGCGGATCCCCCAGTCAGTGCCCACCCGGTTCCGAACCGGCTTCGGTGGCCTGGGTCGGTACCTGCAAGAATCCGGTGGACGGCAAAAACTACCTCATCTCATACAACGATTGCTGCGGCAAGAGCACGGGCGGTCGGTGTGGCTGCCATCGCTCGGAAGGCGATCGCCCCGTTTACTTTCCCTCGAAGTCGAACAGCATTCTCTGGTGCTTCGGATCCAAGAGTCATGCCTACCATTGCACCATGGCTCTGGTGATCGGACAGGGCGGCGAGACGTCACAGGG
This sequence comes from Candidatus Azotimanducaceae bacterium, assembly GCA_965215995.1. Taxonomy (GTDB): domain Bacteria; phylum Pseudomonadota; class Gammaproteobacteria; order Pseudomonadales; family Azotimanducaceae; genus SZUA-309. The sequence continues at coordinate 899,126 of OZ244128.1, forward strand.
TTGAACGTCCGCTCACACCCATGCCGGCTCAGACTGCGTTTTGGCTCGGCGTTGCGGATCTGGCTGACGACATCATTGCTGAGCCTCTCCAGCACGGCTTCAGCCGACCCGCGGTACGACTACCTGTTGCACTGCGCCGGTTGTCATCTGGAGGATGGTTCAGGTGCACCGCCAGAGGTGCCGGACCTCCGTCGTGACCTGGATCGGCTTCTGGCTAGCGAAAGCGGACGCGCCTATCTGGCCCGGGTACCTGGCGCGGCTCAGGTGCCTATCGATGACCGGGCCATGAGCGAGCTCCTCAACTGGATGGTCGACGCATTCAGACCAGACCTGAAGGGGTTCGAGCCGTTCGAGGCTACTGTGATCGGGCCGTTGCGTGATAAGCCGTTGAAAGATCCGTTGCGATTCCGCGAACTGGTGCTGGACGGCTCATCGCCTCCACCTGACCTGGATATCTAGATACGCCCCAGCAAAAAGTCAGCTGCCACTGAAAACTCATCCCAATCGTCAGCCATGGCTAACTGCCTTCTTCTTTCGGCTTGTTCAGAGCGACGGACCAGACGGCTCTAACCTGTTAGCCGTACACCATGCCTCGTTCGCCCAGGCACCAACACCAGCTTTATTCGTGATATCGCCATTGATGTAGACGACTCGACCTTCACGCAGTCCCGACACACTGAGTTGAATTCGCGTTCCATTTCCGCTCAGCGCGACTGAATCTATACGATGGGTAATGTTATCGAGTTTTGGTCCACCGTATTCCTGGGTTGGTTCATAGCGCCACGACTGTACCTGGTAGTGGGTAACATCTTCTGCGGCTTTGGGATCTACAGGTTCCGTTACACTCAGAACAATTGAATCTTCAAATAGTTGAGCCTTCAGTACCTCAAAGGTACTCCGGCCATTGTAGGTCAGCCATTGTAGTCCGTAATTGAGTTTACCTGCCTGGCCCCAGTTTCCACGCACTCCGATACCACCCACAAGCAAGCGCTTATCTGGACTCCAGACCATCCGATTGATGCCTGATTCGAGGCCTTGCGAGAATCGGTACACACAACCTTGGAAGACACTCCCAACCTGATCAATGGTTACCCGCTTTATCCCACCATGTGTCACATCCCCGTACAGTAACTGATCTTTAAATGGCCCGTGATCTATTGGAACTGGTTGTGAGGGGGAATTACCGACTTCATCTTGCGGTATGTACGCGAGTGGTGGCTCTTCCTGTTCGCCGTGTGCGTTGGGAGTCAGGCCCCGGAATCCATAAAACGCCCCTCTTTTTACTCTGATGATTTTGTTTGCAGGAAGCCATGAGCCTTGGTTGTCCGTTACGTAGAGCGCGCCATCAGGACCAAATCCGAGCCCGTTAGGAGTTCTCAACCCTGACGCAATATAGTCCACGCTACCTGAATCCGCGTCTATTCGGATTACCGAACCTCTCCCGGAAAGTTGCGGTTGATCAGGGTATCCTCCAGGCTCAACGGCGGTTGCCAGTGAGGCGAAAAAGTAACCATCTCGGTAGAGTAGTCCGAAAGAAAACTCGTGGTAATTTGTTGATGCCGGCCACTGATTACTGACGTTCGTATACAAGTCTACGATTCCGTCTCCGTCGGTGTCTTCAAGATGTGTTAGCTCTTGTTTCTGTAGAACATACAGGTCTCCATTTACAGCCTTGAGACCTAGCGGTTCCGCCAACCCGTAAGCTATTCTTCTGGGCAATACCTCACCGTTCTCATTCTTTTCCAAAACGAAGACCTCACCGGCGGGACTCCAGGTGGATACGAATATCTGCCCCTCGCTCCCAATGTCCAAACCTCCTACCTTTGGCTGAAAGCTTTCTGGACGTGCTTGAGATACATCGAAGCTGGGATGAACACCAGACAACTTGTTGACGTTCGGTGCAGTGTTTAGTTCCACGCTTTCTGAGCCGTCTTCACTAACAAGAGAGATCACGGCCTTCCACTTCCGATTCAACCAACCGTGAGCACGCTCAGTGTACTCCGTAAACAAGTCCACCTCGCTGCTGTGGCTTAGTTGGCGCTTGCTATCGCTGTTTAGGCTCAATATCCAGGTGACCATTGATTGCGCATCAGATCTCTCCAGATCTGGATGAGGTGTCATCGGTCGCGAACCCCATCTGCCTTGACTGCCATCGATAATGTAGTCAATAAGTTCGTCAACCTTAGCGCTCGATGGTGAATATCTTTCCGCGATGAGTTCAAACGCTGGACCGACCCCGCTTTTCTTCCTGTCATGACAAAGCAGGCAATCATCATCTCTGATGAGCCTCTCACCGGCGTCAAGCAATCGAGAAAACCGTTCAGTAGCTGAAACCTGCGGCCCCTCGGGAAAGTACTCGACAAACCGCGTTTCCTCATCAAACGCTAGTTCCCTCCATTGCTGATCCATATCTTCAACCAGCACCTTCACACTTTGAACTGCGTTGCGGGTTATAAAGCGCCTCTGGAATCCGATTGCTCCCTCTTGATTGGTGACTCGTGATACTGACTCCTCAATCCCAATCGTGACTTCACCCACGGACAACTCATACAGCAGGACAATTTGACCAGCATCCAACCGATGTCCGATGTAGCGGAAGGCTGGTTGAACCACCCGTCCATCAACAGAGATTCGCCAGGGATAGTTCTGATGTGAAACGAAGTAAGCAGGTCCAAGACTCTGGGGATTGGTCCCTGGAGCTTTGTCGTACAATATGCCGTCGAAGCTAATTCCATCCCGCCAGACTTTGTAGAGAGCACCGTACTCCGTCAGATATGCGGCCCACATATCATCCGAAAGCCTTAAGGCGAGGACACGTGGATGCCCATCTAGGTTCATACGCTGAAACCAGGCGCTATCTTCTGTCTGCGCAACGCATATTGATCCCCATAGGAACAGCGCCACGGTGGTGGCGCATGTTAGGAGCGGGCGGATATAAAATCGAAGCATTGCGACAATCTAACCTACACTAGATTCACCTGGTGCGAAAACAGGTGCGCTCAGCCTGTATTCTTCTCGCTAGCGAGCACACCGACTCGCAACCAGCAGGCAAGAGTGGCTTGAGCAGCCATCCGCATCCTCCCCAGTCGTCAGATACACCATTACGTAGACTATCAGCTTGATGCCGTCCAGATCCCTCTAAACAGATCTGCTCACCGCTCGGCCGGCAACCCTCGCCTTCGACCAAGTCGATCTGTCATCCTCAGGAACTCCAGGAAGACAATCGAGAGGCGATGCAATGAGCACACCCTTCACCCTGTCAACGGCGGAATCCCGGGTTGGTGAGAAGCTCGGCGTAAGCGACTGGGTCTTCATCGATCAGGTGCAGGTGAACGTATTCGGTGAAGTAACACGCTGGCGCACGCTCGGCCACTGCGACCCCGAATACGGGAAGACAACCCCGTACGGCGGCACATTGATCCACGGTTTTCACATGGTCTCTCTGCTGTCCCACTTCTATCGGGATGCAGACTTGTGGCCGTCAGACGGCGCCTATCCGCTGAACTACGGTCTGGACAAGGTGCGTGTGCTGCAGCCGGTGGTCATCGGTGACGGCGTGCGACTTCGTTCCCACATCAGCCTGCTCGCCGCCACCCCGAAGGGCAACGGCGAGTATCTGCTGAAGACTTGTCATGAGATCGAGGTGGATGGCCTCGACGGAAATGCGCTCTATGCCGAGTACCTGACTTACTGGTACCCGAAACCCGACCCGTCGGACTAAACGCCCATCTTCATCGCGCCAAGGAAGTCCCGCTTGCCCAGCGGCACGCCCTTCGCCCGGAGAAGATCGTAGGCCGTCGTGGTGTGGAAGTAGAAGTTCGGCAGAGAGAACGACAAGGCGAAGTTGACGTTGGTGAAGGGAATCTCGTTGCCGCCCAGTTTGAATACGAGATTTCCGTCCGCCAGCTCATTCACTTCATCCGCGGACTTGCCTTTCAGGGTTTCCAGAGTCTCGGTGGTCAGCGCCTGCAGTGCAGCGTAGTCCATTGGCTCGTAATTCGGTGGCTGAAACTCACCCGAAGCCATGGCATTCAACGCTTCCAGGGAATGGTGGGTGATACAGACTACCTGAAAGTGGAAATTGGCCATGTCATCGATCAGTCGGCTTTCTACCACCTCGTCCAGGGAAATGCCTTTCTCGGCGCAGTGATCGGCCCCCTTCTGCAGCACACCCACGGCGGCTTCGACGATCTGAGTGTAGGAACCGACGGTGAGATCATAGAAAGAGGCTGACATGTGAGTTCTCCTGATAAGTGTCTGTCGACATTCTCTCGGTTTCAGTTGCCTGATGGAACCATCGCCCGATCGACGAGACTCTGGTTTGCGCACCTATCGTCTGCCGCTCACAATTCAGATCTGAAGGAGGGAGTAAATGGACGGCAGTGAAACTGGACCACAGGCGGCAGAGGTTCTTGCCGCACAAGCGCTAGCACCCGTCATCGAGGCCCATCGGGATGCCACGGAATCCGATCGTCGTCTGGCACCTGCCATTGTGGCTGGCATCAAGGCAGCCGGACTGCAGCGACTCACTCTGACCCGTGAAAACGGCGGACTGGAGGTGCCTCTGGCAACAGCACTGGCAGTCTACGAACAGTTGGCCGGATCTGACGCCTCCGTCGGCTGGATTGTCTGGAACAACGCCCTGCCTTGCCTGTTCAGCCGTTTCCTGCCGCCCAGCACTCGAAGAGACGTCTTCGCCGATCCGGACTGGCTGCATGCCTCGAGCACCCGCCCCAGCGGCAAGGCAGTTCGCGAAGCGGACGGCTACCGTCTCTCGGGCCGTTGGAGCCTGGTTTCCGGTTGCGAGCTGGCCGAGTGGATGCCACTGACCGGGCTGGTACCGGCAGAGGATGGCGGCGAACCGGAAATGCGTTACTTCTTCATGCGCCGTTCGGAGCTTACCATTCTCGATACCTGGCACGTGGGCGGCTTGCGGGGCACGGGCAGTCATGATGTGGTGGTGGAGGACTGCCTGGTACCGGCGTCACGGAGCATCTCGCCTGCCACCGATTCAAGCACGGCCAGCGGACCCTACGGCCGCATTCCCATCATCGCCACTCTGAGCCTCGGCATGGCAGCGCAATTCGTGGGCATAGCCAGGTCCGCGCTGAACACGGCGGTTGCCCAGGCAACCTCGAGAATCACCTCAGCGCCTGTGCCCGACATGCGCGACAGACCGGACGTGCAACGGGCAATTGCCGGCCACAGTGCCGCACTGGCTGCCGCGCGGGTGCACCTGTTCGGTCAGGCGGACGCGCATTGGCAGTGGGCACTTTCTGAGAAACCAGTGGAATCCACTACGCTCGCATCTGTGTATGCCGCCAGCCACCACGCCATTCAGACGGCTACGGTCATGGTGGACGAGCTCTACTCCCTGTGCGGTACCGAGGCGATCTACCAGGATAACCCGCTCGAGCGTTTCAGCAGGGATGTGAGGGTGATGCGCCAGCACGTGCTCACGCAGTCTTTGTGGCCGGAGCAGTCCGGCCGGCTGCAGTTGGGACTGCAGGTCGACAATCCGCTTTTCGCCGTTTGAGTCACTGACACGGGAGAACGATATGACCAGCCTCGACAACTACACCCGGTTCGAGTTCGAATCAGGCCCTTGGACTCGACCCGTCTACCAGAAAGGCAGCGGGCCCGGCGTGATCATCATCCACGAGATGCCCGGACTGCATCCGGAAGTCGTGCGTTTCGCGGAACGGGTGGCAGGCGCGGGCATGACCGTGTTCCTGCCGAGCCTGTTCGGCGACCCGGGTCGAGAGGTGTCGAACGGCTACGCAGCAAAAGAAATGTTCAAGGGTATCTGCGTGCGCCGGGAGTTCATCACCTGGTCCGCGGGCAGGACCAGCCCCATCGTCGACTGGCTGCGCGCCCTGGCGCGCAGGGTCCACGCGGAGTGCGGCGGGAATGGTGTCGGTGCCATCGGCATGTGCTTTACCGGCGGCTTTGCGCTGGCCATGATGACCGATCCGTCGGTCGTCGCACCCGTGCTCTCCCAACCCTCCCTACCGCTATGCATGGGCCCTGGCGGCAAGCGGCGTGGCACAGGCATCGACATCTCGCCATCGGATCTGGCAACGGCGAAGGCTCGGCTGGAAGCCGAGGACCTGACCGTGATGGGCTTGAGGTTCCACGACGATCCACTGGTGCCGAAAGAACGGTTCGATACCCTGACCAGCGAGCTCGGGCCACGATTCGAGCGGATCGAGCTACGACCTGAAGACGCGGCCAGGCCGGAAGGCGTACCCATGGCGCCGCATTCCGTGCTCACGGTACACCTGGACGACACAGATCCGGAAGGACCAACCAGACAGGCGGAACGCCGGGTCATCGAGTTCTTCCGCAACCGAACGGGTGCTGGAAGCGGACCGGAATAAGACACCCACCTGCTTCAGTCTCGGGATGAAAGCCTCCTTGATCAGTCCTGCCGTATACTAGCCCGATCCAGATCGGGAATGGTCCGAGGGTCTATGAACACGCAAGTCTCCGCGGATGAGATCCGCGATGCCTGGTCGCACAGCGGCCGGCAGCCACGGATCGCCATCATCGGCGCCGGGTTCTCCGGCATTGCCAGCATCATCAAGCTCAGAGAGGCTGGTTTCACGAACGTCACCTGCTACGAGCGGGAAGCGAAGCTCGGCGGCACCTGGCGGGATAACACCTACCCGGGGCTTTCCTGCGACGTACCGTCACACTGGTACTCCTACTCTTTCGAGCTCAATCCCAACTGGACCCATCGCTTCTCCTACGGCAGCGAAATCTGGGCATACCAGGACGCGGTCGCGGACAAGTACGGCGTGAAGGACGTGATCCAGTTTGCCAACGGCGTGGAAGATCTCACTTATCTCGGACCCCAGTGGCTGATCCGGACAGGCAAGGGTGAGGAAGAGGTTTTCGACTTCGTGATCGCCGCCACCGGTGTGCTGGTGAATCCCTCGTATCCGGACATTCCCGGCCTGGAGAGTTTCCAGGGCGATAGCTTCCATACTGCCCGCTGGGACCACAACGTGACGCTGAACGGCAAACGCATCGGAATCATCGGCACCGGCTCCACTTCGGCGCAGATCGTTGGCGAGATCGCGAAAGACGTGGGTCATCTGGACGTCTATCAGCGCACACCGCACTGGATCGCGCCGCTGCCACAGAAGCGCTACTCAAAGTTCTGGCAACTGACCCTGAAGCTGTTTCCCGGCCTGCAGCGCTTCATCCGTCACCGCATGCGCAAGCTGATGGAGTCCACCTTCGGTGAAGCGACCATGGGCAATGCCGAGATGCAGCAGCGGGTGGAGAAGGGTTGCATCAAGCATCTGCACAAGCAGGTGAAAGACCCGGAGCTGCTTGCCAAGCTGACGCCCGACTACCGGGCTACCTGCAAGCGGCTCATTCTCTGCTCCGACTACTACCCGGCACTGCAGCAGGACAACGTGGAACTGGTGACCGAGGACATAGCGGGCATCGAGCCGAACGGTCTGCGCACGGCGGACGGCGTGCTGCATGAGCTGGATGTGCTGATACTCGCGACCGGCTTCCGATTCAATGACTTCATTCTCCCCACCGAGGTGTATGGCGAAGACGGGCAAAGCCTGCGTGAGTTCTGGAACGGCCTTCCTCGCGCTCATCGCGGCATGACGTTCCCCGGCTTCCCGAACTTCTTCATGCTCGAAGGGCCCACGGGTGTATTCGGCAATGCGTCGGTGATCGATGTGACCGAGCATCAGATTGCTTACGTCGTCAGCTTCCTGGAGAAGATGCAGGAAGAGAAGCTGGCCGCTGTCGCGCCCAGCCAGAAAGCCTATGAGGCCTACAACGCGGAGATGGCAAAGCAGATCCCGAAAACCACCTGGGCGACCGGAGGTTGCGACAGCTGGTATCTGGACAAGTCCGGCCAACCGAATATCTACCCCTTCCCGCCGGCTCAATACCGTCAGGAGATGCTGAACCCGGACTTCTCCGAGTACCGGTTGCTGGCCAGCGTTGAACCGGAAGCTAGAGCTGCCACCGCTTAGGGAGTAGCTCTTCTCGCGCTGATCAGCCAGCTCAGTGCGCAGCCGAGCAGACCCAGCACGAGTGCCAGCACCAGCCGGGGATCGCCCAACTGGAACCAGGGATCGATGGGGAATGCGATGGTCTTGCGCATCGCTGCCACCTTGAATTCGTGTGAGCCTGAGAAGGCCGGGTTGGAGGCAATCTCGAGCAGGTCCCGCCGGCTTCGATAGCGCATGCCCGCGGCCTGCGTCCAGCTCTCCATGCCGTCCGCATTCATCAGATCCATGGCGGTATTGGCTGCCGCGCCCACCAGCACCGGGTGGCAGGCGCGGGCAAAGAGTGCCGGGTACATGTACGCCATGTATTTACCCAGCACTTGTGAGCTGCTTTCTCCGGGCTCGACCCCTTCGATCTGTAGCGGTGTCTCGTAGTGATCGATCAGGTTGATCATCACGAAGTCATCGCCGGTGTCCGTCTCCATGAAGAACTTGAGTTGCGCCCGAGCTTCCGGATCCATCTGACCATTGGTATCCATCACCTTCAGGTAGTGCTCTATTTCTGCTTCGGTCAGCGGCCCGCCGAACGACGTGTACCAGCTGAAAAAGGCCAGGTAGAGCAGAGCGAGTACTGCCCAGAGCCATCGAGCGGGTGTCATGCCTCATCCTCAGTAATGTCTTACATTAATCTTTACAGACTGCTAGCGTTAGCTCAACGATCCTGAGTTGAAAGAACGAGACGGATGAAGAAAGCACTGCTCGGCCTCCTGGCTACTCTCATCTTCCTGGTTCTAGTCGCCTTCTGGGCCATCTTCTTCTCTCCGCGGCCTGAGAACCTGACGGATCCGGCCACGCTGGCCGGGGACGGCAGCCTTCTCGACTACTGCGAGCTGCCGGTGCTGGACGGCTCCGGGAAGCTGGCCGTCGAGATTGCAAAAGGCAACACGCCAGGCTGCGCCTACCAGCACTTCCCCTTGCCCATCCTGGCTGAATGCACGGAATCACTCGCCGCAGGCGCTGACGATATCCGTGGGCTGTGGCAGGAGATCGGCGGTGGTCATGTGGAGCGGATCGAGCAGTGCGGACGCCGGGTAGTCGTCACTTCAAGCGGCGTGATTCACGATTCAGGCCCGAACAGCACCGGCGGCGAGACCACGAATGACACGGAAGGTCGGGTGCTGTTCCGGATTGGCGACACACCCTACTGTCCCCGCACGTCGGCCAGCATGGTCTGGAATGAAGGTGTGCTCGATTTCCACGTCTTCGGCTGGGGACCGGTCGTCGTGCGGCGCTACCGGGAAGGCGAGGAGCTGGTCTGGGAGTACGCGGATGGCAGTGTCACTCGCATGCGGCGTATCTGCACACTGCCGGAAGAACACAAAATCCCGAAGCGACGCTAGTCAGGCGCTTCCCCGGCGACCATCCAGGAAAACTCGTCCTCGAGCACCCGCTTACCCCCATGGCTCATCATCCTGACGTCCGGTGTGCAGTAACGCAGATACATCGCGTGGCGTGCCTTGTCAGTCTGATTCGGCAGCGATCGGTGCATCAGCAAGCCGCCAAACAGCAGCGCATCACCTCGACGCATGGGCACGGGCTGGCCGGTTTCCTGCACCTTCGCGCCCTTGAGAGCACCAATCGGCTCGTGTGCCTTTAGCCCCTCCCGGTGTGACCCGGGCAACACCCAGAGACAGCCGTTCTGTTCATCTGCATCAGAAAGCGCAATCCACACCGTGAGATCGGAAGCTGGTTCCAGTTGCCCGTAGCCACTGTCCTGGTGCCATGGCACATCGCTCGCATCGCCCGCGTCCGGACCTTTGCTGACGAACTGCTGATGGGTGAAGCAGACGTTCGGACCCAGGAGCTCCTGCGCGAGCGCAACCTGAGGGCCGCTGATTGCCAGGTTCCTGATGACGCTGGAGCGATGCACCAACTGCACCTCCACCGACAGCGGTGCATCGGGGCGGACAAACCGCACCTGTTCCTGCAGCAGCGAATCGACCGCTGAATCCGCCAGCAGTCCGGGCACCAGCAGGTAACCGTTTCTCGAGTAGCTCTCTCGATCAAGCGCCATAGTTCGCCACGACCCGTTCAATACCCACTGGGATTTATACCTGGCAGCAGACAAAGCAACCATGCTATCGTTTCTTTAGTTTTTTCATGCAACCAATCCAGGAAAGGCAATGAGCAGCAAAGCGCGGGTGTACAGCGAAGTCCACGACCACATTCTGAAAATCGTCATCGACAATCCAGCGAAGAAGAACGCCTTCATCCCTGCCATGATGGAGGAGCTCTCCGAAGCCCTGACCGAGCTGGATCGCAACCCGGATCTCTGGGTCGGCGTGCTCTGCGCCACCGGCGATCACTTCACAGCTGGCCTGGATATGCCAAGATTTTTCGGCCCTAACGCCGAAAAACGCGAACGGCCGGATGACAACATCGATCCATTCGGACTCAAGAACGTCTGCTCGAAGCCCATGGTTACCGCTGTGCAGGGCATTACGTACACCGTAGGCATCGAGATGATGCTGGCCGGCGACATCGCGGTGGCGGCCGACAGCTGTCGGTTCTGCCAGATGGAAGCCAAGCGCGGGATCGCCCCGCTGGGCGGCGCCCACTTTCGCTTCATCACCCGGAGCGGCTGGGGCAATGCCATGTACCACCTGCTGCTCTGTGACGAGTTCGATGCAGCAGAGGCGTATCGCTGCGGTCTGGTCCAGGAAGTGGTTCCCCACGGCAGCCAGGTGGACAGGGCCATGGAAATTGCCCAAGCGATCGCGAAGAACGCCCCGCTCGGCATCCAGGTCACCAAGAAAGCCGGCCGTGCCTATATCGAGCAGGGCGAGCAGGCGGCCATCAACATGCTTCCGGAAGTCAGGGAGACCGTGTTCGGTACAGAAGATCAGCGGGAAGGCATCCAGTCGTTCATGGAGCGCCGCGCGGCCGTCTTCAAGGGCCGTTGAGCAGCTCGACTCGAATCTGCCCCGGGCGTAAGGTCGCGCGATCTCACCTTCCGGATTGCTGATGTTCAGAAACGTCATATTCGCCGGTGGCGGCAGCCGTTGTGTGTGGCAGCTCGGTTTCTGGAACGGCGCGAATGCCGCGGGACTGGCCCTGGACGAAAGCGTCTCCTATGTGGCAAGCACCAGCGCCGGCTGTGCCATGGCCACCGCAGCCATTCTCAATCGTGAGCAGGAAGCGCTGGACCGGTTCAAGGTTCTCACCGCCGCCAATCCGAGCAACGTCCACTGGCAGAACCTCCGACCCGGAAGCGGCAAACCGTTGCTCCCGCACATGGCCATGTACCGGCAAGTGATGCAGGAATTCCTTCGCCCGGAGGACTTGCTCATCCTGCGCCAGAAAACCCTGGAATTCCTGATCGCTCAACGTCCCGGCCACCTTCCCGGTGCGCTCGGTCCCCTGGTCGGCTTCACCGTTTACGGACTCGAGAAGAGAATCACTGGCCGGGTGCATCCACGCTGGGCCCGGAAGCTCGGATTCGCGCCCATTGTCGCAAACGCTGGTCAGGCGGAAGACGTGCAGATGCTGGTCGACATGGTTCTGGCTGCGTCCTGCGTGCCACCGGTGCTGTCGAGCCCGCCGTTCAACGGCCAGCACATTCTGGACGGCGGCATGATCGACAATGTGCCCGCGTTCCTAGCCGACGAACGGTCGGGTGAAACCCTGGTGTTGCTCAGCAAACGCTACAAAGTCGAGCTGCCGCGCATTCCCGGACGCACCTACGTGCAACCGAGCGCGCCCATTCGCATGGACAAGTTCGACTATGCCAACCCGGAAGGACTGCAGGAAGTCTATGAGCTGGGCACGGCCGATGGCCGCGCCTACGCGATCGCTTCGCAACGCTAATCTCGCTTGCGGGTTACCTTTACCGGCAGATGGGTATAGCCCTTGACGAAGGGAGAGAAGGTGCGCTCCGGCTCGCCTTGAAGCTCGATCTTCTCGAAACGCTTCAGGATCTCCTCCCAGAGGACGCGCAGCTGCAGCTCGGCGAGCCGGTTGCCCATGCAACGGTGAATACCGAAACCGAAAGAGAGATGCTGACGTGCGTTTTCGCGCTCGATATCCAGCGCATCGGCATTCTCGAACACGGTTTCGTCACGATTGCCGGAGACGTACCACATCAGGATCTGGTCGCCCGCCTTGATCGCCTTGCCACCGATCTCACAATCCTGGTTTGCCGTGCGGCGCATGTAGGCCAGCGGCGTCTGCCAGCGGATGACCTCCGCCACCATGTTCGGGATCAGCTCCGGATTGGCGATGAGCTTGTCGTACTGCTCCGGGAATCTGTTCAACGCGTAGACGCTGCCTGACATGGTGTTCCGGGTAGTGTCGTTGCCGCCGACAATGAGGAGGATCAGGTTGCCGAGAAACTCCATCGGCTGCATATCCTTGGTGTCCTCGCCGTGCGCGAGCATGGAGACCAGATCATCCCCCGGATTCACCTTCCGCTCCTGCCACAGTCGCGTGAAGTACTCGAGGCAACCCAGCAGTTCGGTTTGCCGCTCCTCGGCGGATTCGATGATGCCACCGGGTTGCGGCACCGCGGTTGCCACATCCGACCAGTGGGTCAGCTTGCGTCGCTCCTCGAACGGGAAGTCGAACAGCGTTGCCAGCATCATGGTGGTGAGCTCGATGGAGACCGTATCCACCCAGTCGAACACTTCCCCTTCCGGCAGAGAATCGAGCACCCGGGCCGTGCGTTCACGGATGAGGGGCTCCATCTTGGAGAGATTGCGGGGGGCGGCCACGCTGGCCACCGTCTTGCGCTGCACGTCGTGCACGGGCGGATCCTGAGCGATGAACATGCTGACGTTGAGCATGCCCTCCGGCGGCTCTGCATCGACAGGCATACCAAGCGTGATGCCATGTGCCGAGGAGAAGTTCTGCCAATCGGAATCGACCGTTTTGATGTCGTCATACCGGGTCAGCGACCAGAAACGACCGGTGGATGGGATCTCGTTGAAATGCACGGGATCTTCCTGTCGCAGCCGCTCGAAGTAATCCTGCCATCGGTCCTGGGCAAACAGCGCCGGCATGACCGGCACGATCTCCTCCAGTGGCACCTCCGCCGCGGGCTGTACCGGCCCCTTTTTCTCTGCCAGCTCGTAGCCGGGCATTCTGAACTGCTGGGTTGGCTGTTCTGCTGCTTCACTCATAACTTCTTCTCCAGAGTCGCAAACCTGTGAGCGCGGCGGTGATCGACGCCCGCCGTCGCTCATGAATAGACGTGGTAAGCCACTGAATATGAGTTGTTTCAGCTAACTAATCAACTAGAATCAGGGCCATGAAATACAAGTCGTTTGCACATATGAACTGCTCTCTGGCGCAGTCGCTGGAGATTCTCGGCGAGCGCTGGACGCTGCTGATTCTGCGGGATGCTTTCCGGGGCTCCAGGCGCTTTGACGACTTTCTTTCCCTAGGTATTGCCCGAAACGTGCTGACCACCCGACTGAACACGCTGGTGGCGCAAGGGATCCTGGAGAAACGGGCAGTGGATGGTAAGTCTTCTGACTACCTGCTCACCGAGAAGGGGCTCGATCTGCAACCCGTTCTCCTTTCCCTCACGCACTGGGGCGACAAGCACATGCCGCACCCGGGCGGCACGCGCCTCGATTTCGTCGAGAAGGCAACCGGTCAGCCGATTCGAAAGATGTCGGCCATGAGCCAGGATGGCCGACCGCTGGGCGCAAAGGACATCCGGGCCGTTCCTGGACCGGCCCTCGCCAAGAGCTGAGCGAGAGACCGCCCGGAGCTTCTCGTCGAACGCTAGGCCACCTTGCCGATCAGCTCGTCGGCAAGCTTCGCACGCTGATAGGCACCGTCACCAAACAGCGTCTGGCTGTGCATCTGCCGCTTGAAGAACAGGTGCACGTAGCACTCCCAGGTGAAGCCGATGCCCCCGTGAAACTGCACCGCCCGGCTGCCGGAGTAGACGGCCATATCGCTGGCTCGCGACTTGGCCATCCGGGCGATGTTCAACGCCTCCGGATCTCCCACATCGACCGCACAGGCGGCGTCGTACGCCAGCGACTTGGCATCGTCGATCTCGATCATGAGATTCACCAGCGGGTGCTTCACCGCCTGAAAGAATCCGAGCGGTCGATCGAACTGAACCCGGGTTTTAGCGTATTCCGTCGTGGTCTGCAGCAACCACTCACCGGCACCCACCATATCCGCAGAGAGCAGGCTCAGGATCGCGGGTAGCGCCGCGGTGAGCGCAGCATCACCCTTTCCAGGCGGCACGAGCTCGGTCGCCGCAGCGTTGTCCAGCACCAGGCTGGCCTGGTCCCGGGTCAGGTCGATGATGTTGTCCGGCACGATGCTGGCCGCCGAGGCGTCGATCAGGTACAGACCCACACCTCCATCACCGCGCGCGCTGACCACGAAAGAATCCACCTTGCGCGCGTCCTGCACGTAGCAGGCAGTGCCGGAGAGGCTGCCATCCGCATTCACGCTCACATCCGTGTCCGCGGCTTCCAGGCTGCCCGCCTGGTTGGTGATCGCCAGGCTGAGCGCCCGTCCACCGGCAATGGCCTCCAGCGCTTTGTCGGCAGGCGCAGTCTCACAGGCACTCAGCACTGCCGTTGCCATGAAGGTGGAAAGCAGCGGTGAAGGAAAAGCCGCCCGACCGGCTTCCTCTGCCAGCGCCACCGCCGCGACCAGCGGCATGCCAATGCCACCTGCCCGTTCCGGTACGCAGGCGGCGGTCCAGCCCAGCTCGACCAGCTGTTGCCAGAGACCCTGATCCCAGGCACAAACATTTTCCCGTTCCGGGTTGAAGTCATCGGCCACCAGCCGGTGCAGCTTGTCCGCACTCATGTTGTCCGCGAAGAACTTGGCGGCAGAATCACGCAGCATCGCCTCGTCTTCGCCAAAGCCGAAGTTGTCTGGTTGTGTCGTCATTTTCCTGATTCCTCCGGTTTACTTGGACTTCGGCATGCCGAGCACACGCTCGCCGAGGATATTGCGCTGCACTTCGTTGGCACCCGCAGCGATGGTGACACCAAAGCTGTTCATGTAACTGTGCTGCCACTGTCCGCCGTCAGGCGCGTTCGGATCCGTTACCGACAACGAGCTGGCGTTACCTTGAATTCGATAAGCGATTGCAGCCAGATCCTGGTTGATCTCGGTCATGACAAGTTTGCTCTGCAACGGGATGCGTTGCGGGTGATCGGTAAGCGCTGAGACCCGAGCACGACGACTGTTCTGCTGGAAACCCCGACGGCGAATCACCATCTTCATGATCTCGTCGCGAAGCACCGGATCGTCTGCGGCCGCTTTGCCGTTCCGCTGCTGCCGCTTCGCCAGGGCGATCAAAGAGCCTGGGCTGCCGGTAGACACGGCAGATTCCTTTTTCACCGCCATTCCGCCAGCCGATGGGGTCACCAGCAGCCCGGCCCCGCGCTCGTGGGCGAGTGTGGTCATGGCCACTTTCCAGCCCGCGCCTACTTCATCGAGACGATACTCATCCGGTACCACCAGGTCATCGAACAGCACCTCATTGAAGCCCGTCTCGCCCGTCATCTTGATCAGCGGCCGCACGGTAACACCTTCGCCGAGCTTGGATTTGATCGGCACCACGAAGTAGGACAGACCGTTGTACTTATCCTCCTTGTCGGTGCGGCAGAGCAGGATCATCCAGCTGGCGAAGTGCGCCAGCGAGGTCCACACCTTGTGACCATTGATCACCCAGTTGTCACCATCCCGGCGGGCAAACGTCTGCTGGTTGGCCAGATCCGAGCCTGCGCCCGGCTCTGAGAAACCCTGGCACCAGATGTCTTCGCTGCTCAGCAGCCGCGGCAGCAGTTCCTGCTTCACGGACTCCGTACCGTGGAAAAGCACGGTGGGCGCTGCCATGCCGAGACCGATGATGTTCGGAAAGAACGGCGTCTTCGCCTTCTGCATCTCCTCATTGGCGATCCGCTGGCAATCCTGCCGGCCGCCGCCACCGACTTCCGTCGGGTAGTCGCAGCCGACCAGACCTGCGTCGTAGGCAGACTTCTGCCAGCCTTGCAGCCATTCGAGCGCGGCAGGATCGCTGAGCTCCAACGCGCCCTGAGGCAGTTCCACGGGTGGCTCGCCCGGGTGGTTGCTCTTAAGCCAGTCCCGGCAGTGGGCGCGGAACTCCGCCTGCTCCGGCGTATCCTGCTCACCCGCTTCGGGCGCTTTCACTTCTTCGCTCATGCTTGCCTCCGTATGGTCTCGTGCATTCGGATATGAAAAAACGACCGCGGAGTTTACGGGTTTCGGGGAGATGCCGCATCCGGGCTTCTGCTAATCTCAAAGGCTGATCTCTTTTTGGAGAAGCCTGTGAGAATTCTGGGCGTCCTGCTGCTGATCGCGCTCGCTCTGATGCATTGGGTGCTGCCGGGCCAGATCGAACGCACCATCAACCTGGTCAGGGTGCATGAGCCCTACCAGATCCGGAGCGATGCCAGAGCGCTGCACGACAGCCTGTTCGTCGTCGATCTGCACTCGGATTCCCTGCTCTGGAAACGCGACCTGCTTGCCGAATCCGATATCGGGCATATGGACGTGCCGCGACTGCAGCGTGGCAACGTCGCACTGCAGGTATTCTCCGCCACCACCAAGAGCCCGAGCGGGCAGAACTACGAGCAGAACACGGCAGACTCCGACACCGTCACCCTGCTCGCCGTCGCCCAGATGTGGCCGGTCCGAACCTGGACGAGCATCTACGAGCGCGCCCGGTACCAGCTGGAAAAGCTGCATGACTTCGCCGCAGACAGCGACGGTGAGCTGGTCGTGATTCAGAGCGTGGCAGACATGCGGGCTTTCCTAAGCCGACGTGCTCAGAACAAAGACATCGTGGCCGGCATCTATCTGATCGAAGGCGCCCACCCCCTGGAAGGAGATCTGGACAACCTGGATCGCCTGTTCGACGCCGGGCTGCGCATCGCCGGGCTCACTCACTTTTTCGATAACCGCATGGGCGGCTCGCTGCACGGACTGAGCGGCGCTGGACTGAGCCCGTTCGGCGCAGACGTGATCCGGCGTGCCAACGAGCTCGGTATCATCATCGACGTCGCCCATGCCTCGCCGCAGATGGTGAACGATGTGCTGGATCTTTCTACCACGCCCGTCATCCTCTCTCACGGCGGCGTGAAAGGCCTTTGCGATCAGAGCCGCAATCTGGACGATGCGCTCATGCAGCGGATCGCTGCACAGGGCGGCCTGCTCGGAATCGGCTACTGGGACGGCGCGGTCTGCGATATCACTCCGGAGGGCGTGGTCCGCTCCATCCGCTACGCCATTGATCTCCTAGGCGTCGATCACGTCGCTCTCGGTTCCGACTACGACGGCGCCACGGAGGTCTTGTTCGACACCTCGGAACTCGCCATCCTCACTCAGACCATGCTGGACGAAGGCTTCACCGAGACAGAGATCCGAAAGGTAATGGGCGAGAACGCGAAGCAGTTCTTTCTGGCCAATCTGCCGGATTGAGCGCACCACACAGGGAGACAGCTATGGCAGACAACGTAAAAGTCCCGGACTCCGCACGCAATCGAGGCAGAATCGCTCCCGCGAAGCTCGCCCACTTCGTGCTGCGCACGCCTCGCTACAGCGAGATGATCAGGTGGTACCAGACGGTGCTCGAGGCCGAGGTGGTGGCAGGATCCGATTTCGCCACTTTCATGACCTACGATGATGAGCATCATCGGGTCGCGTTCATCAACATGCCCGACTGCAAGCCGTCGGATCCGAACATCGCAGGGGTCGATCACTGCGCATTCACCTACGAGACCATCGAAGACCTGTTCGCGACCTATGAACGGCTCAAAGCTTCCGGCATCGAGCCCTACTGGACCATCAACCACGGTCCTACCCTGTCTTTCTACTATCGGGATCCCGACGGCAATCAGATCGAGCTGCAGATCGATATCTTCGACAGTAACGCGGCATTGAACGAGTGGATGCGGGGGAGCGACTTCGATACCAACCCCATCGGCGTGAAGTTCGATGCGGAGGATCTGATCGCCCGGTATCGCGCCGGAGAACCGCCATCGGAGCTGCTGTCCCGTCCTGTGATCGACCCCGCCGACGTGCCAGGTCAGTTTCCGGGTTGACCACAACCCCTTCCGGCAGCCTCGCCCAGAGCATTGGGCTTACGAACGCTGAAGCGGACGCGCTCGCCCTATAACCCCGAAAGCCGAACCGGCATCCGGTTCGGGGGGTTCTGACCTGGGGCGGCGGCGAACCGACCGGGCACCTCATGGCCGCAGTGCCGACAGACACCGTCGCCATCGAGCGCCCACTGACCCAGCTGATACCAGTCCCGCTCGATGAGCAACGCCCCACAACTCGGACACCAGGTGCTGCCACCATGCGCATCGTGCACGTTGCCGGTGTAGGCATAGCGCACACCATTGGCCAGCGCGATTCGCCGAGCCTTCGCCAGGGTGGCGCGAGGCGTGCTCCCGACGTTCCGCATTTTCCAGTCCGGGTGAAAGGCCGTGAAGTGCATGGGCACGTCCGGTCCCAGCCTGTCGGCAACCCAGGCAGTCATCTCGTCGAGCTCGGCGTCAGAATCGTTCTCACCGGGCACGAGCAGGGTTGTGAGTTCCAACCAGGTGTCCGTTTCGTGGCGAATGTACTCGAGCGTCTCGAGGACCGGCGCCAGATGTCCTCCGCAGATCTTGTGATAAAAGCGTTCGGTGAACGCTTTCAGGTCCACGTTCGCGGCATCCATTGCCTGAAAGAATGCCGCACGGGGCACCGGGTCCACATACCCTGCGGTGACCGCCACCGTTCTCACATCCAGCTCGCGACAAGCCCCTGCCACATCCACCGCGTACTCGTGAAAGATGATCGGATCGTTATAGGTGAAGGCAACGCTCTGACAAGCCAGGGAAACCGCCGCTTCCGCCAACTGTTCCGGCATGGCCCGGTCCGCCAGCGTGTCCATCTCCCGGGATTTGCTCATGTCCCAGTTCTGGCAGAACTTGCAGGCCAGGTTGCAACCGGCGGTGCCGAAGGACAACACGGTGCTGCCCGGGTAGAAGTGATTCAGTGGTTTTTTCTCGATGGGATCGACGCAGAAGCCGGACGAACGTCCGTAGCTCACCAGCTTGATCTCATCGTCCAGCCGCTGTCGTACGTAGCACAGGCCGCGCTGACCCTCCCGCAGGCGGCAATGCCTGGGGCAGAGATCACACTGGAGCCGCTGATCCTCGAGTCGGTGCCAGTACTTGGTGCTGACGATGGTACCGTCCGTGCTTTCCATGCTTGCTATATGGCGATCCGAACCGCATATAACAAGAGAAGTTCAGAAAAAGGACAGGTTGTGAGCGGACAGGCAAACGGACAGGTAAACGTACGAAACAGGCGGCTTTCATGAGCGCAAGGCCTGCGGCAGTCGCCGGTGCCTTTTATCCCAGTGAGGCGGAAGCCCTTGCTGCGACTGTGGCAACGCTGTTGGAAAACGCGCCAGCGCCGACTCCTGTGCGCACAGCACAGCGCCCACCAAAGGCCATGATTCTGCCGCACGCGGGATACGCCTACTCCGGACCCGTCGCCGCGACCGGCTATCGCCTGCTCGCTCCCGCAGCAGAGCGAATTCGCCGGGTCATTCTTCTCGGTCCGGCGCACCGGGTCCATCTCTCCGGCATGGCATTGCCCTCAGTGGATCGTTTCGAGGTGCCAACCGGCAGCGTGATGCTCGATCGAGCGCTTATCGAGACCCTCGAGGATCTGCCCGGCACCCGGATTGACGACGAGGCACATGCCCTGGAGCATTGCCTGGAGGTACAACTGCCTTTCCTGCAGGCCGTGCTCGATCGGTTCGAGCTTGTGCCCATCGTCGTAGGTCAGTGCCCGGCCTCCCAGGTTGCCGGTCTGCTCGAAGCAGCCTGGGGTGGCGAAGAGACGGTGATCATCGTCAGCTCCGATCTCTCGCACTACCACACCCATGAGACGGCCAGAGACATGGACGCTTCGACAACGGCCAGAATCATTGCCAGGTCATCCGATCTGGAGGGTGAGGAGGCCTGTGGTGCCACAGCCATCAATGGACTCATGCTGGCCGCCCGGGGACATGATCTATCCGTTCACGTGCTCGATATCAGGACTTCCGGAGATACGGCGGGCGATCACCGCCAGGTGGTGGGTTATGGCGCCTACGCGCTCAGCTGAGTTTTTGGATGAGGAACGTCGGATTCTGCTACGGGCAGCCAGGGAATCGGTGGCCTGCGGTGTCTACTCAGGGAGCCCTACCCGGATTCTTCTCGAGGGTTTGCCCGAATGCCTGACTCGTCATCGCGCCAGCTTCATCACGCTGCAGAACGCAGGGCAGTTGAGAGGCTGCATGGGCTCTCTCGTTGCAACCAGGCCGCTGATCGTAGATGTGACCGAGACGGCCTGTTCCGCGGCGTTCAACGATCCGCGGTTTGATCCGGTCCAGAAAACCGAACTCGACGCGTTGCGCATAGAGATCTCTGTGCTGTCACCGCTGACGGAGATAGACGCCCGCTCCGAGCAGATGCTGCTCGAGGCGCTGCAACCTGGCATGGATGGGCTCGTCCTCGAGTTTGCCGACCACCGCGCCACGTTTCTGCCCAAGATGTGGCATCAGATTCCGGAGCCAAGCGCTTTCGTCGACGCGCTCAAGCAGAAAGCGGACTTGCCTGTCGATTTCTGGTCCACCGACCTGCGTGCGTATCGATATCTGACCGAGACGTTCAGCGAACCGGCGGGTTCACAGGCACCCACCTGATCGGCTGCGCTCGGCCGACCATGCAGCGCATCGATCCTTCCTCCGGATCTGCTATCGTTGTGGGTTCGATCCAAACACACCGTCTCATAGGATCAGACAGGAGGAGCAGACATTGGCGTTCGCAGAAGATCTGGATTCATTCCGCGCAAAAGCCCGTGAGTGGCTGACCGAGAACTTCCCGCCCGGTCTCGCCGGCAAGCGCCCACCCGGCATCGCTGGTTTCGGTGCCAAGCTCACGGGCGACTGGAAGGCCTGGCAGACGAGCCTCGGCGAGAAGGGCTGGTCCACACCGACCTGGCCAGCCGAATACGGGGGTGGCGGCTTAAGCCCGGAGCAGGCCGGCGTGCTTGCCGAGGAAATGCGCGAGATGGGTGCCGTCAGCCCGATCGGCGGCTTCGGCACCATGATGTGGGGGCCGACTCTGCTCGATTTCGGCACAGAGGAGCAGAAGCATCGCTACCTGCCGGATATCATCCGCGGCAACATTCACTGGTGCCAGGGCTACTCCGAGCCCGGCGCCGGCTCCGACCTGGCCAATCTGCAGTCGTTCGCCGAAGACAAGGGAGATCACTTCATTTTGAACGGCTCCAAGGTCTGGACCTCAGGCGCGCTGGAAGCGGATTGGATGTATGGCGTTTTCCGCACCGACAAGAGCAATAAGTACGAAGGCATCAGCTTCCTGACGCTGGACATGAAATCTCCCGGTGTGGAGGTGAAGCCCATTGTCCTGATCTCCGGCCAGTCACCATTCAACGAGGTGTTCTTCACCGACGTGGTGATCCCGAAAGAAAACCTCATCGGTGAGAAAAACCTCGGCTGGAACATCGGCAAGCGCCTGCTGCTGCACGAACGACAGGGCATTGCCGGAAGTGCCGAGCGCAACGTGGTCGGCGGCTCCTACGACATAGAGCAGGTGGCCAGGGACTACATCGGTATGACCGACGGCAAGCTGGCCGATGGTGCGATGCGCGAGCGAATCGCCGAGCAGAAGATGTTTGCGCACGCCTATGCACTGACCGGGCGTCGGTTCAGCGATGAGGCGGCCGTGCACGGACCTTCTGCCGCGGTAGGCATCCTCAAGGTCGCCTGGGCCAAAGACAATCAGAACCGGGAGGAGATGCTGATCGAGATGCTGGGCAATCGGGGCCTCGGCTGGGAGGGTGAGGGCTTCTCGAAAACCGAGCTCAACACCGTGCGCACCTGGCTGCGCTCCAAGGCCAACTCCATTGAGGGTGGCACCACTGAGATCAATCTGAACCTGGTCGCCAAGCGCGTGCTGGGCTTAAAGGGGTATTGAGCAATGGCGGTACTCACCGAAGAGCAATCCATGCTGAAGGACCAGGCGCACGCCTGGGCCAGAGATGAATCACCGGTAACCAAGTTCAGGCAGATGCGGGACAGCGGGGCTGCCAACGGTTATGACAGTGCAACCTGGCAGGAGATGGCTGCCATGGGCTGGACGGGCATCCTGATCCCGGAGGCGCTGGGCGGTTCAGGCATGGACTACGCGACCTTCGGCGTCGTGCTGGAGGAGACCGGTCGGCAGCTGGTGGCTTCGCCGCTTCTCGCGTCCGGCCTGGTTGGCGCTTCCGCTCTGCTGCTCGGCGGCAATGACGCTCAGAAGCAGCAGTGGTTGCCCGGTATCGCAGCAGGTACGAGCATCGTCACTCTGGCAATAGACGAAGGGCCGCATCATGCGCCAGAGCAAGTGGCACTCGCAGCTGCCGCCTCGGGTGACGGGTTCAAGCTGGATGGCAGCAAGGTGTTCGTGCTCGAAGGCGGCAGCGCCGATGCCTTCGTCGTCGCGGCCAGAACCGGCGGCACCGCTGGAGAATCTTCGGGCATCACCTTGTTTCTCGTTCCCGCGGACACCGATGGTCTCAGCATCTCTGTCCTGAAGACAGCGGACAGCCGGGGGTATGCAGACCTCGAGTTCTCCGGCGTGGAGGTTGGGACCGATGCGGTCCTGGGGGAAGTGGGCAATGGTTTCCCGCTGCTGGATGCGCTGCTCAATCGGGCCAGAGCCGGACTCGCCGCCGAGATGCTCGGCACAGCCTCTGAAGCCTTCGATCGAACCCTCGAGTACCTGAAGACCCGTGAGCAGTTTGGCCAGGTCATCGGCTCCTTTCAGAGCCTGGGCCATCGTGCGGCGACCTTGTTCATGAGCATGGAGTTCGCCCGCTCCTGCGTGGAAGCAGCACTCCGTGCCATCGACACGGACGACCCGGAGGTGCCCATCCTCTGCTCGCTGGCCAAATGCAAGACCGGCGAATTCCTGCACGACATGTCCAACGACATGATTCAGATGCACGGTGGCATCGGCATGACGGACGAGTTCGATGCCGGTTTCTACCTGAAGCGAGCCCGGGCGACGGAAGCCACCTTCGGCGGTCAATCCTTCCACCGTCGCCGCTACATCAGCCACTACGGCATCTGAAGGGCCACAGATGGACAATCCGCCCTGGACCGAGGCAAGGGTAACCAGCCCCCGGCACGAAACCGCCTATCTGGCAGCCGGTCCGGAGGACGGTACCGCCGTCATCCTGGTGCACGGCTGGCCGGAGCTGGCCATCAGCTGGCGGCACCAGATCCCGTTTCTGGCCGAGCTCGGCTACCGCGCCATCGCCCCGGACATGCGCGGCTACGGCAATTCCAGCACCTACGACCGCTTTGAGGCCTATGCTCAGCGCGAAGTGGTGGCCGATATGTTGGAACTTGCCGATGCCCTCGGCATCGAGCGCGCCATCTGGATCGGCCACGACTGGGGCGCACCAACGGTGTGGAACATTGCCCGCCACCACCCGGAGCGGGCGATCGCCATCACCAATCTCTGCGTGCCCTACAACACCTTGGAGATCGGCTGGCCGGGCATGCTCCCCTACATCGACCGGAACCTGTATCCCGAAGATGAATATCCGGCCGGACAATGGGAATACCAGCGCTACTACGAGGAAAACTTCGAGGATGCCACCCGCGCCTTCGATGCGGATCCCAGGGCCGTCTGCAAGCTGCTCTTTCGCAGAGGCAATCCGAACGGTGAAGGACAGATCGCCGCCACCGCCACCACCCGGAAACTCGGTGGCTGGTTTGCCGGCGGACCCGCCCCGGACATGCCGCGAGACGAGCAGGTGCTCACCGAGGCGGATCTGGACCGTTACGCCGAGTCTCTGGCCAGAAACAGCTTCTTCGGACCGGACAGCTACTACATGAACCACGAGCGCAACCTGGCTTACGCCAATGAGAAGCCGGATGCCCGGCTCGCCATGCCGGTGCTGTTCGTGCATGCGGCATACGACTACACCTGCGAAACCATGACCTCGACCCTGGCGGAACCCATGCGCGCGCTCTGCGATCACCTCACCGAGCAGACGATTCCCTGCGGTCACTGGATGGCCCAGGAACGACCGCAGGCCCTGAATCTGGTGCTGAGCAACTGGCTGAGCGCCATCAGCTGAGCTATGGTCTCTCGAGGCGGGTTTTGCTGGCCTGATTAGAGGAGAGTATCCATGCCACGTTGGCTTACCTACGTTCTGGCCGTCCTGGTGGTCGGCCTCATCGTCGTGGCAATCGCCGCGCCTATCGGTCCAATGCCCGGAATTCGGATTGGCGGCACGCCTGCCGACGCACCAGACACCTGGAGTGCAGCCGAACTTCCGGATGAAGTGCTGTTCGCCACCTATGACGGCGCCCTGCCCTACGTGGTCACCATCTGGATCGTTGAGTCAGGTGGCGGGCTCTATGTCGTCGGAGACCCGGAAAGCACCTGGGTTAAAAAAGCCACCAGCGCTTCCGATGTCAAAGTCCGGATCAACGACGCGGTCTACGATATGAGAGCGACCAGGATGCCACCCGGTCGGGTCGACGTGCTCCAGGCTTATGTCGACCGCTACAAAGCCGACTATCCGGAGATCATAGACAGCTTCCCGCCGGTGCCGGATTTGGCCCAGGGCAGTGCGCTGTTCGAGCTCAGCCCCAGATAAGCGCCACCGGCAGGCGGCAGGACTCAGCTGGTTTTCTCTTCCGGCAGCGGCTCGAGCCCTGTCGCACCACCCAGCTTCGGCAGCTCGTCGTTCACCGCGGTCCAATCCGCTCTGGAATCATAGTAAACGTGTGCGTTGGGTATCCGGTCGATAGGACCGTGCAAGGATGCCAGCGTCACATCGATGACTTCCGGCTCGCCGCCTCCTTCCGGCAGGTGCCAGCAGAACATCTGCGTGCCACACAGATCGCAGAACTGCCGGCGGCCGTGCGTCGAGCTGTCGTAGGTCTTCAGGTGATCGGCGCCAGCGGTTATTGAAAACTGATCCGGCGGCACCGCCGTCCAGGTCACGTAGCTCGCGCCGTGCGGCCGTCGACACATGGAACAGTGGCAGTGCGCACAGAAAACCGTCGGCAGCTCGATCTCAAAGCATACCGTCCCGCAGAAACAACTCCCGGCAACCCGGTTGGTCATTGCGATTCCCTCTTTCGCTCTTCTCCCGGAGAGCGCCCAGTATACGTTGCTGGAGCGTGACGAATTGACGACGGCAGATCGTCTGGGCAATCTGGGAGGTCTGCATGTTTCAAAGGGGAAAAGCAATGAGCGTGGACGGAAAGGTAGCCATCATCACGGGGGCCGGCGGTGGTCTCGGTCGAGAACATGCGCTGCTGCTGGCGAAGCACGGCGCGAAGATCGTGGTCAACGATCTGGGCGGTAACGTCGATGGATCCGGTCAGGGTGACGCGGCCGATGAGGTGGTCGAAGAGATCAAGGCCGCCGGCGGCGACGCGGTGGCAAACAAGGACTCGGTAGCAGACCGGGATGGCGCCAAGCGGATCGTCGAGACAGCCGTAAGCAGCTTCGGCACCGTGGACATTGTGGTCAACAATGCCGGCATCCTGCGCGACAAGTCGTTCAAGAAAATGACGCTGGACGAGTGGGACATCGTGATCAACGTGCATCTGAACGGCTCCGCCTACGTCACCTGGCACGCCTGGCCCATCATGTACGAGAAAAACTACGGAAGGGTGATCTTCACCTCCTCCGTCTCCGGGATCCTCGGCTCGTTCGGCCAAGGAAACTACGGCGCGGCAAAAATGGGCATGGTGGGACTGATGAACAATCTTGCCCGGGAAGGAGCTTCGCACAACGTGCACACCAACTGCCTTTCGCCAGGGGCTGCCACCCGAATGACTGCAAGTGTGCCCGGCAGCACCATCGATCTGGATAACCCGCCGGCAGACAATCTGCCCGGCCTGGTCAGCCCGGCCGTGCTTTTTATGGCTGGTGAGGACGCACCGAACGGCAGGATCATACAGGCGGCTGGCGGCAGGTTCGCCAGCGACATGGTGTTTTCCAACACCGGCGTCGATCTCGGCCCGAACATGGACCCGGAAGAGTTCCTGGACGTGGCCGACCAGGCGCTCGACATGACGGATGCCGCACCGAAGTCCAGCTTCTGGCGCTGAGGCCCTCCGTCAGAATCCGCAAGGCACCGGCTAGACCGGTGCCCTGCGCTCAGGCCGGGGCACCTGCATGGGTGGCACCTTCTCTTCGAGCAGGGCGACCAGCTCGGCGCGCCGCGTCGCACAACCCGGGTCATTCCACAGATTGACCAGCTGGTCCGGATCCTCGTTCATGTCGTACAGCTCGCCCTCGCTGCCATCGTAGAGATGGCTCTTGCCGTAGGCGGTGCAGAGCCAGCCGGATTGCTGATAGATCGACTTCAGGTGCATGTCGATGGGCCCGTGCTCCGAATCCCATTCGGTGAGCACGAACTCGCGCCCCTGGCTCGCCGCCTCCGCATCACTCAGTGGCAGCTTCTTACCTTCGCAGTACCCGGGCACCTCGATACCGGCGATGTGACAGAAGGTGCTGGCCAGATCCAGGTGACCAACAGGCGCGGTGACTTCGGTTGGCAGAGCGCCTTCAGCGGAAGCCGGTCGCCAGATGAAGGGCAGACGCATCAGGGCGTCCACGTGATAGGGACCCTTGAACAGCAGTCCGAAATCACCCTGCAACTCGCCATGGTCCGTGCTGAAGATGATGTCCGTGTGCTCGAGCTGACCCCGGGCGGCCAGGAAATCAAAAACCCGTTGGCAGGCCTCATCGATCAGCTCGTTCTCGATGTGAGTCATGGCGTTGATTTCCCGGATCTGATCCGGCGTCATTGCCGACGGCACGAATTCCCGCGGCGATTCCAGATTCGTCCACAGCGTGCCGTCGTAGTAGCCGCGCCAATGCCTGGGCTTGCTCGCAAGCAATGCCTCCCGCGCTGACGCCCCTTCCCGGTAAAGCCTGGGCAGCGGCACATCCTGCCAACGCACCCGGTGCAATTCGGATTTCGGCACGTCCCAGGGATGGTGCGGATCGGGAAAGCTCATCCAGCAGAAGAAGGGATCCGTATCGGTCAGGCTCGCAATCCAGTTGATCGTTCGATCCGCAACCCAGTCCGTGTGATAGAGCTCCCGTGGCACGTCCATGGGCCAGACCTGCACGGCACCCGTCTCGCCCCGGCTGGCCGTGTTCTGCCCCTTGTCAGTCAGCATGGGGTAGAACCTCTCCTTCTCCGGCAGGTGATCGTTCATCCACAGATCGTAGTGGCTATGGCCCTCGAAGAAGTGATTGGCCAGCTCCATGTGATCGAAGCCGCGATGGGGACCGGTGCTATCCAGTGATGCCATTCGGTTTTCGAAGAACTCTGCCGGATCGCCAAGCCAGGGCTCGAAGTGCGCTTTGCCGAGCAGGCCCGTCCGGTAGCCATGTGCCTGCAGGTGATGGGCAATTGTCTGCCGGGCCTCCGGCAGGCTCACCCCGTTCATCCAGACGCCATGAGAACCTACGTGCTGACCCGTCATCATGGTCGCTCGGGCCGGCATGCAAACCACATTCTGATTGTGCGCACGACGGTAGTTGATTCCCTCTGCGGCCAGCCCATCGATGGCTGGCGTCCGGGCCACCTCGCCACCGTTGCAACCCAGAGCGTCGTATCGCATCTGATCGGTCGTGATGAGGAGAATGTTCCGTTTCATGGCGCGAGTCTTTCACAGCCGCGTCTGAATGTCGCTCCGGTCGGGCTCCGGTACTATGGCGGCTCGCAAGGAGGGGGAGCCTCAGTGATCCTCAACAAAGGCGTAAGACATGGCGCAACTCTGCTGGCCGGCATCGTTGCCGGGCTGCTCAGCACGAGCATAAGCGTTGCTGCCGAACGGCTGCATCTCCTCATCCCTGTGGGCCCTGGCGGCGGTCTCGACAGCACCGCCAGAGCGGTGGGCGAGGCGCTGCGCGGTGAGGGCGTTCGCTCGCCCGTCTCCTACGAGAACATGACCGGCGGCGGTGGTGGTCGAGCCATGGCTCACTTTATCGAAACCGCGGACCGGCAGCAGGACACGCTGCTGATCAACTCGACACCCCTCATCATCCGTTCCCTGCAGGGGCTCTTTCCGCACGATCACCACGATCT
The DNA here is from genome assembly GCA_965215995.1 of Candidatus Azotimanducaceae bacterium. Taxonomy (GTDB): domain Bacteria; phylum Pseudomonadota; class Gammaproteobacteria; order Pseudomonadales; family Azotimanducaceae; genus SZUA-309. Next base: position 927,304 of record OZ244128.1, read on the forward strand.
GGTGCCCATTGCCGGGCTGGTCGGCGAGTACGGCGCCTTCGTGGTCCGCACCGATTCCGAGCTCACCACCTGGGCGCAACTCATCGCCGCACTCCAGGCGAATCCCCGTGCGATCAATATCGGCGGTGGCTCCGTGCGCGGCAGCCTGGATCACCTCATTCTGGCGCTGGCGTTAGAGAAATCAGGTATAGAGCCGAGAGCCGTACGCTACCTCCCGTACGATGCCGGTGGCAAAGCCATGCTCGCCTTGCTCGGCGGTGAGGTCGAAGTGTTGAGCACCGGCATTGGCGAAGCCATCGGTTATGCCCAGTCGGGGGACGTGCGCGTGCTGGGCATCACCGGTCCCGAGCGCCTGGCGCAGCTGCCGCACACCCCAACCCTGACCGAGCTCGGCACACCGCTGGTGTTTGCAAACTGGCGTGGCCTGTTCGCCGCGCCGGGCACTTCTGGTGACCAGGCGCTGCTCCTGCAACAGCAGGTTCGCCAGGGGCTCGAGTCGCCCGCCTGGCAGGACGCCATGGACCGCTACGGCTGGACGCCGCTCACCCTGATGGGTGACGCCTTCACCGGCTATCTGAACGAGCAGGCGGCGGTTCTCGAAAACACCCTCCGGGCGCTCGGCTTCATCCGCCGCTGAGGCTGCGTCACCCTATGGCTTACCGACTGCTTCTGCTCGGCCTGCTGATAACCAGCGTTTCCTATACCGTCGCTGCTCGGCAGATACCCATGGATGTCTGGACGGCCGAAGAGACAATCAACGCCCAGACGCTGCCCACGATGTATGGGACTCTGCTGTCGCTGGTCCTCATCATCGCCCTGTTTCGATCCCCACCCATGGCCCGTACAGCCTCTGGTTCCGGCTTCCCACCGGGCCGCTATCTGCGCCTTGCCGGTACCGGGGTGCTGGTGGTCGCCTTCATCTTGCTGGTCGGCTGGCTCAACCTCTGGCTGGCACTCGGAGCCTTGCTGTTCGCGTCAGCCTGGTGGCTGGGCGAGCGACGCTGGCTTGCCATGCTGACCCTGGCCGTTTCGGTACCCCTCCTCGGTTACCTCGGTATCGAGGTCGCCTTAGGCCTGTACCTCCCGGACTGACCATGCTGGAAGGCATACTCACTGGCTTCAACACCGCGTTCACCCTCGTCAATGTCGGCTGGGTCCTGTTCGGTGCGCTGGCCGGCACCGTCATCGGTATGCTGCCGGGCCTTGGCCCCATCACCGCCATCGCCCTGATGATTCCGGTCAGCTACTCGCTCGATCCAACCGGTGGTCTGATCATGATGGCCGGCGTTTACTACGGCGCCGTATTCGGAGGCTCCACCTCGGCGATTCTCATCAATGCTCCGGGTGTCGCCAGCACTGTGGCCACCAGCTTCGATGGTTATCCCATGGCTCGAGACGGACAGGCCGGCCAAGCCCTGGCCATCGCTGCCTATGCCTCCTTTGCCGGCGGCACCTTGGGGGCAATTGCCTTGATGCTGTTCGCCGGATATCTGGCCGCCCTTGCGCTTGCCTTTCAGTCACCGGAATACACCCTGCTTCTCCTGCTGGCGCTCTCATCGGTGGTGGTGTTCGCCTCACCAGCGGCCAGAGTGCCATCGCTCATCACCCTGCTGATCGGGCTGATGCTCGGCACTATCGGCACCGACCAGCTCGCCGGCATCCCCCGCTTCACCTTCGACCGTCTCGACCTGGCCGATGGGCTCAACTTCGTGCTGGTGGTGATGGCCACGTTCGCGCTGGCCGAGGCCTTCCGCATGGTGCTGCAGGATGAACCGCCGCCAACACCAGACGTCTCGGCCGGGCAGCTGCTGATTTCGTTTGACCGAACGAAGCGCCTTGCTCCCGTAATCGGCCGCAGCTCGCTCATCGGCTTCGTCACCGGCGTGTTACCAGGCGCAGGTGCGACACTGGCCAGCTTCTTTGCCTACGATGTGGAAAAGCGGGTGGGCGATGGCAGCCGGGAGGCAGGTGTGGCTGCACCCGAGTCTGCCAACAACGCGGCTTCTACCGGATCATTCGTGCCGCTGCTGACGCTCGGCATACCGGGCTCCGGCACGACCGCCGTACTGCTCGGCGTGATGTTGAGCTATGGTCTGCAGCCCGGACCGCGTCTGCTTTCGGAACAGCCGGAGATCTTCTGGGGCGTGATCGTCTCCATGTACCTCGGCAACCTGTTTCTGCTGGCCCTGAATCTGCCCCTGATTCCATTGCTGGCGCGATTGCTGCGCGTGCGCAGCACACTGCTGGTTCCGCTCATCATCGGCTTCTCTCTAGTTGGCGTTTACCTCACCACGCTGAACGGATTCGATCTTTACCTGATGCTGGGCCTCGCTCTGCTGGCCCTGATACTGCGCTGGTTCGGCTACCCCCTTGCCCCACTGCTGCTCGGTTTCATTCTCAGTGGTCTGCTGGAAGAGAACGCACGGCGAACCCTGTTCATCGCCGAGAGCGGATTCCAGACCCTGCTGGACCGACCCGCCTTCCTGGTGCTGGCAGCGCTGCTCATACTGGTCTGGCTGATTCCGCTCTGGCAGCGGTTCAGACAGGCTATGATGCGCCCATGAGCGATGCCCTGCAGATTCACTCGATCACCGGCGTGGACGTGGAACTCAAGATCGCCGGACCCGGCGGTCGCAGCTTCGCCTTCGTGGTGGACTGGCACATCCGGCTGTTGCTGTCGCTGGCCTGGTACGTGCTGGGCGCACTCGCCCTGGTTGGCACGCTATCAGCGGAGGCTGTTCCCGACGCGGGTTCGAGCTTCGTCTACGTGGTCGTCATTCCGGCGACTGCTCTGTTCTTTCTTTATCACCCGGTCCTCGAAATCGTCATGCAGGGGCGCACGCCGGGAAAGCGCATGGCCGGTATCCGGATCGTCAATCAGGAAGGTGAAGTGCCGAGCGTGGGCGCCATCCTCATCCGTAACGTTCTCCGCCTGGTGGACAGCCTGCCGGGTGTTTACGCCATCGGTCTCGCTGCCACGGTGCTGACCGATCAGTCTGTGCGAATCGGTGATATGGCGGCCGGCACGCTGCTGGTTTACGAAGATGAAACCACGGCAGACATCGAAAGCCTGGTCAGTCCGAGCCTGGCCACCATGGGGCTCGAGAACCTGCAGCTGGTCAACGATGTGATCGCCCGCTGGGACGATCTCGATCCGGAAACCCGCCTCTCCCTGGGCCAGCGCCTCCTGGCTCGGCTGGGTCACGAGCAACCGGACGGGGAAGCAGACGTGCTGGTAGCCCTGCAACGAATTCAGCAGCAGGGACACTAGGGAACCGCTGATGGCAGAGGGTCCGGACAGGCTCAGCCCGAGCTGGATAGAGCGCCGGTCGAGCAGTTGGCAGGAAACGGAAGCCTCTCTCGATGATCTGGAAGATCGCAAGCCGGTCACCGCCAGCGAGGCCCTCCAGGCCATGCGCCGGTACCCCGAGCTGGCGAGGGATCTCGCTCTGGCGCGTCGGGAGGCACCGAACAGCACGCTGACCCGGCATCTGCAGAGAATCTACACCAGGCTGCACCGAGCGATCTTCAGGAAGCCCGGCTCGCTGGGGCGGACAGTTGCGCGGGTTTTCAGCCGGGATGCGGCACTGGCGGCCCACCGCATCCGGATGCACATCCTCAGCGTCACGGTCGGCTTCGCCCTGGCCGGATTGGCAGGCTGGTGGCTGGTCGTCACCTATCCCGAGCTCGCGACGCTGTTTGCCTCGGAAGCCATGATAGAGAAGGTGCAGGCTGGTGAGCTGTGGACGGACAATCTGCTCAACATCATGCCATCGGCCCTGCTGTCGGTGAGCATCTTCACCAACAACATCGTCGTCACGCTCACCGCAGTCAGCCTCGGCGTGCTCTACGGGCTCGGCACGATCTACATCATGGGCCTGAACGGGCTCATGCTGGGCGGCATATTCGCCTTCACCGCCCAGTACGGCATGGCGGGGAGATTGTTCGAGTTCGTAGCGGCGCATGGCTTCGTCGAGCTCTCGGTGATCAGCATCGGCGGTGCCATTGGCTTTTATCTCGGTGAGTCCATCGCCCGGCCGGGGAACCGGGGCCGAATCGAGTCCTTCCGCCGGGCTGTCAGTGAGATGAGCCCACTGATCGTCCTCTGCGTGGCGTTTCTTGTCGGCGCCGGCCTGATCGAAGGCTACATCTCACCGGATGACCGTTTCCCGCTGTCCATGCGTCTCGGTATCGGGCTCGCTTACTGGGTGCTGCTCGTGCTGGTGCTGGCCGGGCCCCTGGTCAGACGCGACGATGCGCCCTCAGCATCTGATAGCGCCTGACGACCGCCTGCTCCAGCTCGCCGGGACCGGCCAAAAGCGTCTCAGCGCCCAGTCGCGCTAATCCTTCCATGCCACGTTGGACGTCCTGCTGATAGGTCATGGCTGCCAGGCTTTCGTATGGATCCAGCCACTCGGCAGCTTCCCGCTTCGCTATCGCCCTCACTTCCGTGCCAACGAGCCCCACGATCATGGGCAGATGTTTGGGCACCCAGAGGCGAACGCTCTGCGACAGCCCGGAAGACGGATCGCTGCCGTAGAAATCCGTCAGCACAATCACGAGGCTGCGATGCCGGACCATACGTCCGAGCTCGTGTGCAGCAGCCAGCATGTCTGATTCCACCGGCACGGTTGCAAGCCCCGTCAGGGCCTGGCGGATCTGCCGCACCGCCCGAAAACCGCCGTCCGGCGGAACGAGGGCCACCGGCCGGTCGGTGACCGCGATCAGACCGATCCGATCCTCGTTGGCCACCGCCCGCTCGGCGAAACGGGCGGCGATGTTCACGTAGTGGCCGAGCTGGGAAAGACCATCTATCTCGTTTCTGCTGGTTCGGCCTGCGTCCAGGACAAGCACGATGTCCAGATGCTGTTCTTCACCGAACACTCGTGTGATCAGTTCGCCCGACCTGGCCGTGGCCTTCCAGTCGATGGCGCGCCGTGGATCTCCAGGACGGTACTCGCGCAGGTGATGCAGTTCCTGCCCGCTTCCCTGGCGCCGCTCGGCGGCTGCACCCTGGCGCACCATCCCAGCTGCTCGATCGTGGCTTCCCAGCGAATCCGGCACCACTCGAATCGTTCTCTGAACGGGCAGGCCAGCCGACCACCAAGCAAGACGCAACGGCCCCAGCACACGCACCGGCAGCCGCGACCAGAGGTGACTACCCAGCGCCGATGGCAACACGCTGAAAGAAAGGGATGTTTCCGCACCGGGCGCCAGCCGGGCTGTGCGGGTCTCCTTCGAAGCCTCGAGCCCCTCCGGCAGGTCGAGCGCGTAAAGACACTCGAGACGGTTCGTGCCCTGGTTGACGAGGGCGGCATCGATCAGCGCCCGCCGGCCAAGCCGTAGCGGTACGATGTCGGGTACCAGCAGACGAAGTGCACGAGCACCCGACCTCATCCGCTCGTAGATCAGCGCCAACAGATAAACAGCAAGCATCAACCGCCACCACGAGAACGTGACGCCGGTCTCCGGATCGGACGCCCAGACCTGGACGATACCAAGCACACAGATCAGCGCGATGATCAGATAGCTCAGTGGCGTCAGGCTCGGCATCGGCTTTCAGTGCGGAACCGCAACGTTTTCCAGTGCGTGACCAACCACACCTGCAGCCGTCATGCCCTCGAGTGCCGCTTCTGCGGAGAGGAGCAATCGATGCTCGAGCACCCAGGGCGCTACGCGCTTCACGTGATCGGGGACCACGTAGTCAGCACCCTGCAGACAGGCTTCGATCCGGGCACAGCGCGCCAGAGCCAGCGCGCCACGAGTAGACAGACCCAGGCTGACATGGGCACTGTCGCGGGTGGCAAGGGCAATATCGAGCACGTACCCCATGAGCTCGTCCGACAGGTGCACGTCTGCCACCCCATTGCGCGCCTCGGCAATCTGCTCCGCAGAGATCGCGTCGAAGGCGAGGTCCGGTTGCCCACCCGCCCCCGGCAAGTTGTAGGCAGCCAACACCTTGAGTTCCTCTTCCCGGGGCGCATGCCGAATCGGTACGGAGATCATGAATCGGTCCATTTGTGACTCAGGCAGCGGATAGGTGCCTTCGAACTCACGAGGATTCTGGGTCGCGATCACCAGAAAGCTCTCAGGCAGAGGGAAAGTTTCTTTATCCACCGTCACCTGCCGTTCCTCCATGGCCTCCAGCAATGCAGACTGTGTCTTCGGCCCGACCCGGTTTACTTCATCCATCAGAACCACGTCCGCGAACAACGGACCAGGCTGGAACTCGAAGGCAGCGCTCTTGCTGTTGAAGACATGCACCCCGGTAATGTCAGTCGGCAGCAGATCTGCAGTGCCCTGAATGCGTTTGAAAGCACCACCGAGCACCCGGGCAAAGCACTTGGAGAGCAGCGTCTTGCCGAGCCCCGGTGCACCTTCCAGAAGGATGTGACCATTGCCGAGCAGCGCGATCGTGAGCGCATGCACCACCTCCTGCGAGCCGAATATCACCTTCCCAAGCTCGCTCTGCAGTCGGGTTTCCAGTTCTAGTGCGTTCATCCAAGTGCCTCGGTTATATCCAGAATCAGGTTATGCAGCCGGCGGACGTCGACCTTGCCACCGGCCTGGTAGTTCTCGTGCAAACGCCGCACCTCACCAACGGCATCCTGGCTGATCAGCGGGCTGGCAGAGAGATAGGTCCAGACCGTTGCGGGCTCGCTGCTGCCAGAACGCTCCGCCAGCGCATCGAACCAGCGATGGAACAGGAGTCCGGCAGCGCCGTTTGCCGGCAACTTACGAGCGAGAAATCCGCCCATCGAGCGGATCAGATCGCCCTGCTTCGGCATGCTCGCCACCTTCCGGACCGGCAACATCCGATTGCTGGTGCCGATCATGTAGGCAAACCAGAAAGCGAGCAGGAAAAGCAGGGTCACCCCCAACCGGCTGTCCGAGTAGAAGGCCTCCGGATCGTAGATCTCCGAGAGGCCGTGATGCAGATCATCAAAAACAACGCTGCCCTCGGCGCCCAGGTGCCAACGGATCAGATTGCTCAACAGACGGCGATTGTCTTCCCGGCCAAGCGCCCGGTTGGCGAACAGCGTGGCCGTGGCCAGCGTGATCACATGGCCCTTGCCTTCCTGCCGTGTCCAGGCGGCCGCAACGCCCGTGCTGGCTTCCTGAAGAAACGGCAGGCCGGGCGCCTCTGCAGGCACCCAGATGGACGCAACGTCGTCCGTTACGGCAACCACCTCGGTGACGCCTTCGGCCAGTGGATGATTGCTGTAGGCCTCGCCCAGGAAGTAAACGTCCACCTCCTCGCTGGCTGCACCCACCAGCATCGGATCACCATCAGCATCCAGCGCCGCCTCGAAGAGCGTGCCTGACAGGAGCCCGAGGTTGCGGAGAAAGCCATCCGCATCGGCGGTTGCAGACCATTCGGGTGTATCGTTGAGCGCGGCTGCGACGATCAGCGTGTTGCCGGCGGCAACCCAGTCCATGAGCGAGAGCAGCTCATCAGTTCGAGCGGGTTTCGTATATGGCGGCGTGGTCAGCAGCACATGGCCGGTTCCTGAGAGGTCAATGGCAAGCGTGTCGTACCTCAGGCGCAAGCTGTGCACAGGCACGCGAGCGGCCTGCAACCACTTCTTCAAGCCGAGATAGCCGTTGGTTCCTTCTTCGGCAGACGTCGGTCGGGTAACAGGCAACTCCGGTGCCGGTTGCACGAACATGCCAACGATCAACGCGAGGGCGATCAGAGCGCCGGCGGCGGTGATCAGTCGATCGTTCAAGCTCGACCCTCCAAGGAATCCAACAGCGAGGTACCAGCCCGGACCGCCGTCTTGATCTCGTCTTCGTCTGGTAATGCATCCCCGAAACGAATACGTTCTGCGGTGCGGGCGAGCACCCCGAGTGGTTCACCGAGTTCGTCCGGCAGGCCTTCACCCGCTCGAGCCAACTCCCGGTGAGTCAGGCTGTGGCCTCGGGTTCCACTCAGGCTGAGCCCGAGCCTGATGATCAGTTTTCTGAGCAACCAGGCAGGCAGCTCAAGAAGCGAGTCGGGTTTGGCGTCCGAAGTTGAAGAAGCTGCTGGCGCGTCAGAAACCGCTGCTGACTCAACATCTCTCTGTCTACGCCCGCGGGCGTGACGGACCTCGTTGGCAACGATGCCAACGGCAAGCAGCACGATCAGCAGGCAACTGACGTAAAACACCCAGAGCATCGTATCTTCCGGCAGTCGGAAGCTCCTCAGCCAATCGGGTAACACCGGCTCAGTGCGTTCGCCGAGATATCGGTTGAGCCAGTTTTCCAACTTTTCCCAGAACGTCAGCTCGGCTTGAGCCTCGGGTAGAGCCAGCTCTTCCAGAATGGTATCGAGGAGATGAGTGTCCAGGCGGGGCCCGGGTGTGGCGTCGACGTAGTATCCGTGCTTCAGCCAGTCATCGTCTTTACGGTGGGACTTCAGCAGGCCAGTATCGAGCACCGGATCGGGCAACAGCGCCTCCGCCGCCCCCGATTGCGTCTGGGCTTGTGCCTGTCCCTTGCCTTGCTCCTGTGCAGGGTCAGCCATGGACGGCTGCGCCATCACCGAGAGCAGGATGGCGAGAGAGATGGCCCACCACGAGGTGGTGGGCGCTTCAATCATGCGCTCTGCGGTGCTGCGTCAATTCGCTCAGCAAGATCTTCGCCCTGTCTACGGAGCCTCAGATCGTAGTATGCAGCGAGGGTCATCGCATAGAACAGTGGCGTGATCAGACCGCTCAGCAGTGCGGTGACCAGGGCCTCCATCAGGGTATAGGTCGGCGAAAGCACTGTGTCCGGCTCCATGACGATGGCAACGGCTGCGACCATACCGACCAGCACGTAGGCCACCATCATGATGAATCCTGCGATCAGGATGATCCCACTGGTTCGCCACCAGTAGCCCCAGACCAGGCTGTGGCTGCGCTTCAGGCTGTCCAGCACACCACCCCGCTCGATGATCAGGATGTAGGGGCCGAACATCAGCGAAAGCGACAGGATGATGCCGGGAATCAGCAGCAGCATGGAGCCCACACCGATAGCCAGGCCGTAAAGCAGCACGCAGCCGAGCAGGGGCAGCATGCAGGAGAAGCCCATGTTGAAGGCGTCCCCCATGCTCACCTCGCGGGCGACATGGGCACCGTGCATGCGGCTGACGATCGCGGCAAAGAAGACCATGGAGATCAGCATCACGATCAAGAGCGATATCAGCATCACGGAGAGCAGCGAGCTGTTGTCCGGTGCGCTGCCCCCGCCAATCATCAGGGTCACCATGACGCTCGGCAGCTGACCGATGAATCCGGCCAGCATGGCCAGGCCGACGACCTGGCCGAAGGAAGCACGAAACAGCTTGAAGCCTGAGTCCAGCACGCCGCCTATGCTCTGCGGCTCGGTGGGTCGTTCGTACATGGTAGAAATCCTTATCTATATCAGGATGTTACCCATTGTGTCCGGTCATGAGCCAGTCAGTCAGGGACGATGGCACAATTCAGGAACGATCCCTTCGAAGACGAGAGGTCCGTCACAGTAAGCGTTCAAGACAGGTCCCACTGGCAGCCTGCTGAAAGAGTCTACTGGTGCGGCTGTGGATTAAGCGATGCCATTTCCTCAGAATCTCGCCAGTGGAACAGGGGAGAGAACACCATGGCCGACTACGATCTCTATGACCTCATCATCAGAAACGGTGCCATCATCGACGGCAGCGGCGGCGAGCCACTGACCGGTGACGTCGCGGTGAAGGACGGGCTGATTGCTGCCATCGGCGCTGAAGTGCAAGGCCGTGCGGAAAAGGAGATCGATGCCAGCGGCAAGGTCGTCACACCGGGCTTCATAGACGTGCACACCCACTACGACGGCCAGGCCACCTGGGACAGCCATCTGAACCCGTCCTCCAACCTTGGCACGACCACGGTGGTGATGGGTAACTGCGGTGTCGGCTTCGCTCCCTGCCGTCCGGATGATCATGAGGTGCTGGTGCAACTCATGGAAGGCGTGGAGGAGATTCCCGGCACGGCGCTGGACGAAGGGCTGCCCTGGAACTGGGAGTCCTTTCCCGATTACCTGAACGCCCTGGATGGCCTTGATCGGGATATCGATGTGGCCGCCCTTTTCCCGCATGGGCCCTTGCGGGTGTACGTGATGGGAGAACGCGGCGTAAACCGCGAACCGGCCACCACGGAAGATATCGAGGCAATGAAAGCGCTCCTCAAGGAAGGGATGGACGCCGGTGCTGTTGGCTTCTCCACGTCCAGAACGCTGGTGCACCGTTCCAGCTCCGGCAGTTTCATTCCCACTTACAAGGCCGCCACCGAGGAGCTCAAGTCCCTGGGCGAATCCCTGTCAGGCGAGAAAGGACACGTTTTCCAGCTGATCTCCGACTGGGAAGATCTGGACGACGAGTTCAGCATCCTCCGAGAAACAAGCGATCGAACGGGCGCCAAAGGCACGTTCACCCTGCTCTACCTGGACAGCCAGCCGGAGCTCTGGCGGGCTCAGCTGGAGCGGATTGAAGCGGCACAGCAGGCAGGATTGGATATTCGTGGGCAGGTGCTGTCGCGTCCGGTCGGCATGATGATGGGTCTGAAATCTTCCATGCAGCCTTTCTATCAGCGGCCCACTTTCTTGAGCCTTGCCGACCTGCCTCTGGCAGAGAAGCTAGACCGGCTCCGGGATCAAGAAGTCAAAGCCCAGATCCTCGCAGAGAACGACGTCAATCCGCATATCTTCGTGCGCATCATCCGCAGTAACTACGACCGTGTCTTCGTGCTGGAGGACCCCATCGACTACCTGCCCAGCCGGCAGAACACCATCACCGCGCTGGCCGCGGCTGCCGGCCAGGAACCGGAGTCCTGGCTCTACGATTATCTGTTCGCCGGCGACGGCAGCAATCTGATCTACTTCGCGGCCGCCAACCTGAGCGAGCACATTCCCGAGTTGCTCGGTCATCCCAACACCGTGGCCGCCCTCGGCGACGGCGGTGCCCACGTCGGCTCGATCTGCGATACCAGCGCCAATGTCTATGTGCTCACCAAATGGGTAAAGGATCGTGGCGAGTTCGAGCTTTCCCAGGCAATCAACATGCTCACCCGGCAACCGGCAGAGCTTTTCTCGCTGCTCGACCGGGGACTGCTGCAGCCTGGCTTGAAAGCAGACATCAACGTGATCGACTTCGAGGCGCTCAAGCTCAGGACACCCCATGTCGTGCACGACCTGCCGGCTGGCGGGCTGCGCTTTCTGCAGAACGCGGAAGGCATCGAGGCGACGATTGTCTCCGGAGAAGTTATTTACGAGAAAGGCGAAGCCACCGGTGCGCTGCCCGGCAGGTTGGTCCGCGGCAGCCAGGCTGATCCACGAGCGAGCGTCTGACCGACCTCGCTCAGATATCGGAATCGCTCGGAATCAACGCCGCATAGGTCCGAGCAGCGTCTGCCACCGCCCGGGCGCAGGCACCCGGCGTCGTGCCGCCCTCGAACATATCGAGACAAGGGCCGTTGAGCACCTCGGGGCGGTTTTCCGCCATCCAGGCAAACACCGCATCGAAGATGGGCGGGTCATCTCCAGCAAACGCAACCGAGACGATCTTTCCATCTGCGATGGCCAGGGAGAAGGTATCCGTTGCCGTATAACCCAGCGCCTGACCAAAGTCATCGCTGACCGTGACTGCACACTGTACGAGCTCGGCCGTGAACGACGCAGCACCGTCTGCGTCCATCACCATGCACGGCTGAATACCGAGCACCTGGTAGTTCGCAGCCTCAGCCCAGCCCTGGTAGTAAGCTACCCGGTCCAGATCTTCCCCCGGCACGACAAGCGCCTCCACAGCTGCCGGGTCCCAGGCATAAAACGCGTCGATGAACTGCTCCGCAAGCGTTATCGCTTGGCTCTGTGGCTGCTCTTGGCTGCAACCGGCCGTGAGCGCTGCAGCAAGCAGCAAGGCTGCGATCCGCAATCCTGAACCCGCCATCTCCTGCACAATCCACCCCATCCGCTTGCCACTCCCCATTCACTTTGAATCAGCCGCGCCATGACCCATTATGCAACCGGGAGAGAAATTCGCAGGCAGTTCATGGACCACCCTGATCCAACCTACCGGACGGCCACCACGCCCGCTCAAAAAGTGATCCGGTACGCCTTGCAGCCGACGGCCATCGTATTGACCCTCTGGTACTGGGTCACGCATCCAGATGATCCGCTGGTTTTTCCAATTGCGCTGGTCACCCTGCATATCGTCCTCGGCGTGCTCGAACGGCTGATGCCTGCCCGACCGGGTTGGATCATCTCCGGCTGGCAGCAGCTGGGCAACGTCGGCCTGGTTGTGCTTCTTACCCTGGGTGTCGGCGTGGTGGGTGCGCTCTATGATGATCTGCTGCGCGCGCCGCTCGGTGAGCTGCGCGGGGCCCTGCACCTGAACATATGGCCTCACCATTGGCCGCTACTCGCTCAGCTGTTCGGTGTTTTCTTCTTCAGCGAGTTCATCTGGTACTGGTTCCATCGGGCAGAGCACCGCTGGCAGCTGGTCTGGCGCGCCTCCGGTCACGGCGCACACCACTCCTTCAAAAAGCTCGGGGCTCTCAACTTCGGCCTCAATCATCCCCTGGAGTTTTTCCTGCTGGTGTTGCCCGCTGCGCTCGTGGAACTGACTTTCGGCGTCGGCGCCGCCGCAGCAGGTGCAGCAATTCTCGCTACCGCCCAGGCTTCAATCGCCCATTCCAACCTGGATCTGAATTCGAAAGTGCTGGGTTGGCTGTTCACAACCAATCGCCACCACATTCATCATCACTCCATGGTCCTCGAGGAGAGCAATACCAACTACGGTTGCTCAGCGATAATCTGGGACCGGTTGTTCGGTACCTTCGCCGATGCCCACACCCTCGAGGCTGGTACCGGACCCACGGAGCCCAGCCTCTGGGGAAAGTTCATCATGCCCATACGGGAGCCGGTGGACACCGCCATTGCGCCGGACTGATCACCTGACTCAGTAACGAACCGGGTCTTCAGGCAGCATCACCCCCACGGCTTCCGCATAGGCTTCCCACGCCACAATCAGCTCGGCGGGAATCTGCGGATGTGTTGCGCTCAGATCGCGCTGCTCGCCCAGATCTTCGGCCAGGTTGTAGAGCTGCCAGTCGCCACTACCAAGCGGCGGTTCCTGCCAGAGGATCTTCCAGTTGCCCCGACGAGCCATTCAACGACCGAAAGTCTCCGCGCCTGGACTTCCGTTTCCGCGTACGGTGCCCGACCACCACGAAGTCAGTTGAGGAACGAACGACCTATCATCGATGGGGCTGATTCAGCAGCGGTAAGCTCGAGCATTGTGGGCGCCACGTCCATGATCCGCCGCAACATAGGATCTGTTCGTGCCGATCGCTGCCAGCGAGTTGTCAAAATTCTCGCCCGGCATGAAAGTTGGTTAACCGAATGCCAGTCAGTGCCAGCGCGTCCAGGTTCGGTGTTCTGACCTCCCCACCAAAGGCGCCGAGATCCATGAAGCCCAGGTCGTCGACAACGATGAGGAGTATGTTTGGCCGAGAGTTGCCAAAGCCGATCTGCACGATACCAAGCAGCAATTCCACGCGGCACTTGAGCGAAAACACCGATGATCTCCCCCCGAAGAAGAGGCAACAATAACCCAGCAGTCACAGAGCCTGCTGAAATCAGTCGGTCTCCGACGGCTGACCTGGACTCAGCAGGATCGCACCGAGCAGACCCACCGTCGCAACCGCATGAACCAGCTCCGCGGTCAGATGGGGTGCTCTCAGTCCATAGAGCAGCCACGGCAACCACCAACCAAGGCAATAGCCCAACCCGAGCGCTACCGCGAGGATTCGTAGCCAGGGGGTGCCCAGCCGTCCGGAGCCAACCAGCCAGGTCAGCACACCAACAACCGTTAATACCAGCAGAAACTCACGGAAGGCGTGGTAGTTCGAGTGGCTCGCCGTCAGTTCAGGGGTGGACGCCTCTTCTACCGGCAGGTTTACCGACCGGTAGTTCGGATCCGACACGTGGCCCAGGGTCTGCAGGCCGCTGGCCACGGACGCCAAGACCCCGAGCACCAACAGGATCAGCGCGATGCGTCTCTGGATAGTCATAACTCCACCATTCGTCAAACAACGTTGACAGAATAGAGGCCTCCTCGTAGAGTGTCAATTCAATTTGACGGTCTAGAGATACCGATAATGGTAAGCCGCTCCCAGATGGGCATCACCGCCAAAGTGAGCCTCGGTATCACGATGACCGGGCTCGCGTACCACACCTGGCTGATCTTTTCCCCACCGGCAAGCGGCAACGGCATCACGACTCTGCCCCTGGTGCTGTTTCTGCTGCTGGCGCTGGCACCAACCCTGCTGGATTGGTCCGGCGCTGGGCAGAGTCGAGTGCGGCTCGCGCTCCGACGGGATAGACGCTACCTGGGCATCTGTGCCGGGCTCTGGGCCATCGCCCACGCGCTGACGAAGAGCGAGTTCAGCCTCGGCTCGCAACCCGCGGGCTGGGCGGCTCACGTCCTGCGCCCGGAGATCGCACCTGCCCTCGTTGGTCTGCTGATCGTGATTACCATGCTGGGCACGTCCAACGACAGAGCACAGGAGCGGATGGGGGCGCACTGGAAGGCGCTGCACAACTTGATCTGGGTCGTGCCGGGAATCGCGCTGGTCCACGGTTGGACAGCATCGGCAATCTTCACGGTGGAAGGTGCTATGAACGCACCGGTGCTGATCCCGCTGCTTGTGATCTGTGCGGGCAGCCTGGTAGGCCTACTCCGAGCAGGTACAGTGCAGCCGTTCGCTTACCTGATGATCGGCATCGCCTTCAGCACACTGCTGCTACTGAGTCTGAATCCGGGTCCGGCCATCACGGTGCTGATGGAGTGAACTCACAAGTTAGAACCCAGCCGTTTAAGCACTCAGCCAGGCAGGCGCCGCTGGCAGCTCCTCTTCCCACGGCTGGTCCGGCGTCCATTGCCCGGCCACATGGGCCGCCAACTTCACCCCGTCGTAAGTGATCCACTTCACCGGCGTAAGCTCGATGATTACCCGCTTGGGGGTGTCCAGAAACTTCTGAAAGACGGCAGCGCCCGCTTCGTCCCCCTGATTCAACTTCATCGCCAACGCGGGATAGAACCAGGCTTTGAGCTCCGCGTTGTTTTCATGCACGGTGGCGCGACACTTCACCGTCATGGTCTGGTCACGCCCGAGCGCCGTGCCTTCGCTTGTGATGATCACCGCACTTTTTCCGCGCTTCTTCAACGCCGGTACCCGTTTCCGCTGCTCCGCGCAGGTTACCCAGAACTTATCGTGCTGATAAACAAAGCGATGCATGACCCCCATGGGCCAGCCGTCGCTCGTTGACCAGAGCACGGCGCATTCAGACTGCAACTGACAGAGACGCTCGATCTTCTCCTGATCCAACGGGTAGATGGACACGTCGTCGTAATTCGTCTTGGCGGCATCGGACATCGGAACTCCCACTTCGCAAATCCTGTGCTGCGATCCTATGTCACCTTGCCCGTTCTGTCACAAGGCTCATCTCTATTCGAAGACCACGCTACAGATGCCGACCCGCCCGATCACATGCTACGCTCGCCGCCGATCAAATGCGGGAGACCACCATGAGACTGGAAGGAAAAGTAGCCGTCATCACAGGTGCGGCCAGCGGTTTCGGGCGCGCCGCTGCGCGCCGATTCGTCGCTGAAGGGGCAAAAGTCGTTCTTGGCGACATCCAGGAAGCCGAAGGCGCAGCCGTTGCCGGTGAGCTGGGTGACAGTGCGGTGTTCCTCACCTGCAACGTCACCCGGGAAGATGATGTGGAGGCCCTCGTCGCTCGAGCGGTCAGCAACTTCGGCCGGCTCGATGTGATGTACAACAACGCGGGTGTGGTCGGTGCCGTCGGCCCCATCGCCGAAACGCCCCTGGAGGAGTGGCAACGCACGCTGGACATTCATCTGAATGGCAGCTTTCTCGGCTGCAAGCACGCCGCCCGGGTGATGATGAGCCAGGAATCCGGGAGCATCATCAACATGGCCAGCACTGCCGGTCTCCTCGGCGGCCAGGGTCCGCACGCCTATGCCACCTGCAAGCATGGGATGATCGGTCTGACCAAGAACGTAGCCGTGGAGCTCGGTAAATATGGCATCCGGGCGAACTGCATTGCTCCGGGCAGCATGGCTACCACCATGGTGGCCCAGCTGGTCGCGGGAGATCCGAACGACATCGAAGGCACCAAGGCACGTCTGGCAAAAACCTCGCCTCTGAACGGGCGTCCGGGACTCGCCGAAGACGTTGCCAATGCCGCCCTCTGGCTTGCCAGCGATGAGTCGGGCTACACCTCAGGCATGACGCTGACAACCGACGCAGGCGTGACCGCCGGCGCCGGCAACAGCAGCGGTGCCTTCGATGAGTATGCCCCATTCATTGCAGAAGCCGGGAAGCGCGGCCTGGACGGCTAAGCCTGCCTGGGCTCGAGCGAGCGCACCTGCTGAAGCCGTTGCGAGCGTAGATACGACTCGGCAAGCAAACGCTGTTGCATCGGTAAACGCTTCGGGTATGCTCTAAAACCGTCACGCCTGACGGTTATTTCCAGCGGTTGCCAGGCGGGATAGAAGGGAGGCATCAGGGGGGTTATTCGTGGCGTCGACGTCACCGCCATCTGCAGAAGCTATTCAGGGACTCGTCGGGCATGAGTTTCCGGGCGGCGAGTACACCATCGCGCACTGGGAAAACTTTCTGCTCACCGAATGTACCGGCGGCGAGCAGTTGCCTGACGGGCTGGCCCATCCGGTCGCCCTGTTCCACATGCCTATTCTGGGCGCCGGTACCAGCATTGCCGAGATGTTCGCTCTCGGTCAGGCGGAATCCGACTTCTCCATCGGCATTGAGAGCTACGACTGGGAGATATTCGGGCCGCTCAGAGAAGAGGTCCGTTACACGGTGACGGGCAGGATCACCGAGGCGGACCGCAGGGAAACCGCCGAGCGAACTTTCGACCGTATCCAGTTTCAATTCGATCTGAACGACCCGGATGGCACGCATATCGCGCGAACCACCATTACCTGGCACTACCGGAGGAATCTCGGATGACGGAGGCTTGCAGGTGAACGTCGCCGTGGGTGATGCCATTCCCGAGTGGGTGATGGAGCATGTGAGTGCGGCCCGTATGCGCACCATGGCAGCCGTTCTCCGTGACCCCAACCCAGTGCATTGGGATCCAAAGCTGGTCGCCCAGCTCGGCTTTGGCGAACGCACCATAAACCAGGGACCCCTGGGATTGAGCTACATGATCAACATGCTCCACGAGTGGGCCGGGCCCACCAGTATCCGCCGTATCGTGATGCGATTCCCCCAGGTGATACTCGATGGGGACAAAGTCGTAGCCCGAGGCGAAGTCACGGCGGTTCGCGAAGAGGGCGGTGAGCGGCTGGCCGATTGCCGCATCTGGCTGCACCGTGAAGGCAGCGAGCCGCCCCTCGAAGGAACCGCCACCGTGGCCCTGCCTGCATGACGGATCGCAACGAGATTACCAAGCTAGAAACAGGAACTATCGATGTCTGACGCAGCAACAGAACTCCCGACTCTCGAAGGTACGCCACTCGAGCGAGTGGCAAGGCTCGGCGACGTGATCGCCAAGGGCGGTGATGAGGCGCAGGAACTCCGGCGCCTGCCGGACGAAGTGGTGGATGTGCTCATCGACGAAGGCATGTTCCGCTTCACGCTGCCTCCGGAGCTCGGCGGCGAAAACGCCTCCAGCCTGGAGACCATCGAGGTGCTGGAAGCCATCTCGGCAATCGATGCTTCGGTCGGCTGGAACGTGATGCTCGGCTCGGAGATCAACGCCATGGCAGCCGGGGGCATGCCGAAGGACCTGGCCCAGGAGGTGTACGTGGAAAACCCCAGGGTGATCATGTGCGGCGGCGGCGGACCCGGCTCCCAACCCTCCTACGCCGTAGAGCAGCCAGACGGCAGCTACAAGGTCTGGGGCGAGACCACCTTCATCAGCGGCTGTCACAACTCCACCTGGTGCTTCATGGGTGCGCCCATCATCGATGACGGCGAGCCACGCAAAGATGAGAACGGCGACTTCGTGTTCAAGATGTGGTTTCTGAACCGCTCCCAGTGGGAGATTCTCGACACCTGGGATTGTGCAGGGTTGCGTGGTTCCGGCAGCCACAACGTCAAGGCCGACGGTGCCGTAGTTGAGGAAAAATGGCTGCCGGTGGATCTGATGCTCACACCGGCTCTGTACGACAATCCTGTGTTCCGGATCCCGGTCCCCCTGCGCCTCTCTTACAACAAGGTGGCCATTGCGCTCGGGATTGCCAAGGGCGCGCTGGACGCCTTCGCGGACCTGGCCAATAACAAAGTGCCCATGCTGTCTGCCTCCAAACTGATGGACCGACCCATCGCCCAGTACCGCATGGGCGAGCTCAGCGCTGCTTACAGAGCTGCCCGAGCCTACGTATTCGAGGCTATGGCCGAAGTGGAACGGGAGCTGGAAGCCGGTGCGGAGATGCCCTCGGCGGAAGTAACCATCAATGCCAGGCTCGCCTGTATCCACGGCGCCCAATCCTGTATGAGCGTAGTGGATGCCGTGCACGCCGCCGCGGGCACCAGCGGCAGCTACATGGCCAACCCGCTGGAGCGCAAGCTGCGGGATTCGCACGGAGCGGCATCACACCGCTGGGTGTCGGCGCCCCTGTACGAGACCTTGGGAGGCATCCTGTTCGGCAAGGAACCGGATCCGGAATTCGCCGGGCTCGGCGGTCCCCGGCTGGGCGGCAAGTAGGCTAAGTAAACAGGCTAAGCAAAACCACGCGGGTTCTGCGGCGGCCGGTAAATCCGGACCGCACGAGGAGAGGAAACCTCATATGGGTATGCACGAGCGGTTTCGACTGGACGGCAAAGTGGCAGTCGTCACCGGCGGCGGTCGCGGTATCGGTCGAGGCATCGCATTGGCCATGGCCGAGTGCGGTGCGGATGTGGCCGTGCTCGCCCGCCGTCAGGAAGATGTGGATGCGGTTGCGGCAGAGATAGAGGCACTCGGTCGCCGCGGCCTCGGCATCTCCGCGGACGTCATGGACTATGACGCCACGCCCGGAAAGCTCGATCAGGTGGTGGCAGAGCTCGGTGGTCTGGACATCATGGTCAACAACGCCGGCGGCAACCTGGACAGACGCACCTGGTCGCTGGCGGACATCGCCCTGGACAAGTTCGATGAGCAGCTCGGGCTCAACATGAAGACCAAGTTCTGGGGTGCCCAGCAGGCGGCCATGCGCATGGAGAATGGCGGTCGTATCATCAACATCATCTCCATTGCCGCCCACCGCCCATCTCCGGGCTTCGGAGTCTACTCCGCTGCCAACATGGGTATGATCAGCATGACCCGCACCATGGCGGTGGAGCTCGCGCCTAAGGGAATCACGGTGAACTGCATCGCACCCGGTGTGGTCGTGACCGACATGTTGAAGGAAACCATGCATGTGACCGACGAGCAGGCACACGAGATCTTCGACGGTGCCATTCCGCTGGGACGGACGGGCACGCCGGAAGATTGCGCAGCAGCGGCCGTGTTTTTTGCCTCACCGGCGGCCGAGTGGATCACAGGGCAGTTCATCGATGTCGCCGGCGGGCAACCCACCTGAGCTGGACACACCGAGGAAAACGCACGTGACTCAGTCGGCGAGCACTGCCACGCCCGCTCCGCTGAAAACGTCGACGCTGTTCTACTACAGCCTGACCGATCTGCCGGTGGCCATGTCCATTTTTCCGGTGATCGTCTTCATTCCCCGTTTCTATGCCAGCGACGTCGGGGTCTCACTCGCGGTGGTCGGATTCATCATGATCGCCGTGCGTGTATTCGACGTGATCACCGATCCGCTGATGGGGTATCTGAGCGATCACACCCGCAGCCGCTATGGCCGCCG
This sequence comes from Candidatus Azotimanducaceae bacterium, assembly GCA_965215995.1. Classification (GTDB taxonomy): domain Bacteria; phylum Pseudomonadota; class Gammaproteobacteria; order Pseudomonadales; family Azotimanducaceae; genus SZUA-309. The sequence continues at coordinate 947,177 of OZ244128.1, forward strand.
CAGGCCATGGATCGTCGCGGCCACGCCAATCATGATGCTGTCGATTTATCAGCTGTTCATGCCACCGGAAGGGGCAGGTGCGGCGCACATGCTGATCTGGAGCATGGCACTGTCCGTCGCTACCACCATGATGCTCATTCCCTACTACGCCTGGGGGGCTGAGCTGTCTACCGACTACCGGGAACGTTCCCGCATCACGGGTGCTCGCGCCATGGCCGGCGTGCTGGGCAGCCTGACGGCGCAACTCGTCCCGGCCGCGGCTCTGATTCTGTTCGGATTCGGTGGCAGCGCCGCCGTGCTGGAGCTGGTGGGCATCACCATGCTGATCATCATGCCCATCTGCGTTCTGGCGACGGTCAGCCGCACGCCGGAAGCGCTGATGGAGGTACGCTCGACAGTCCCCGTGTTCGCCGGCCTCAAGCTCATGTGGGGCAACGGGCCGTTCAAGCAGCTGGTGCTCGCCTTCATGATCGGCTCCATCGGCTTGAACGTGACCACACCGCTGTACATCTTCTTCGTCGCCGACGTGCTGGGCGCCGAAGATCAGGCGATTTTCATGCTTACGTTCTTTTATCTGACCAGCTTCGTGGCGGTGCCGTTCTGGGTTCGACTGGCCAATCGAATCGGTAAGCACAAGGCCTACATCGCCGCCTTCGTGCTGATCTCCTCAGCCCACCCGTTCTACCTGTTGCTCGGCGCTGGCGATTTCTGGTGGATGCTGCCGATCACCGTGGCCACAGGATTCGCCGCCGGTGGCTTCTCCCAGACGCTGCCGAACTCCATGAAGGCGGACGTGATCGACCTGGACACCTCTGTCAGCGGCGAGAACCGGGCCGCCCTGTTCTTCTCCGCCTGGTCCTTTGCTCAGAAGGCGACCTCCTCCATCGGAGCGGCCATCGCCATGTTCGGTCTGGCGCTGTTCGGCTTCGATGCTACCGATGGGGCGGTGAACGGGCCGGACGAAATGTTCGGTCTGCGCTTTCTGTTCTCCACCTTTCCCTCCCTGTTCTTCCTCCTCGGTGCCCTGATCGTCTGGAACTACCCCATCACCGAGTCACGACATGCGGAGATCCGCCGGGAGATCGCATTGAAGGAGCAGGCAGGACAGCCGTAAAACCGTCACCCTTGACTGTTTCTTCGAGGCACCGAATACTTGCCGTCCGTTCATTGGGGACAGGACAGGATGGTTCAGACGCACGACCACGAGATTGTTTCGATTTACCCGTTCACCGACCAAGAGGTGGACACCTTCATGACCCTTGCCAACGAGGCCGTGCTCATGTGGGCTACCAAGGACGGCTGGCCGGTCGGGGTCACCCACGCCTTCTTCTGGAAGGACGGCAAGATCTGGCTCACCTTCGCCGAGCACAGGCATCGAACGGTCGCGATCCGGAGAGACAACCGGGTCTCGGTGAACGTCAGCAGCGCCAGCTACCGTCCCGACGCACCCGCTGATGCCCCTCGAGGCGCCATCACGTTCAAGGGAACCGCGGAATTCTTCGACGATGACGACACCAAGGCCTGGTTCTATCCGGCACTGGCGAAGAAGGTGAGTCCGGACAACGATGAGTTCGAGGCCTATTTCAACAACCTGCTCGACTCGCCGCTGCGGGTCGTCATCGCGATCACGCCGGTGAAGAAAATCATGTACAACTCGAATACGGCCGGTCGACACATGGCCGGCACCATAGACGAGGACGAGCTGGGCGAACGTCTGGAGGCGGACAAGGTGCGCATGAACAGGCTGCGTGCGGAGCGCGGCCTGGAAGAGCGTTAGGTCAGCACAGAGACCTCAGGCGGGAATGACCACTTCTTCGCCTGCCAGAAAAAGGATCACGCTACCCGGCTCAGCAAAGTTCTGGGCGTCCGTGGCCTGATCCTCCACCATCTGGCGTGAGCTCATGGCAGCGCGAGCTGCGGCCACATCGCCCCAGTAGAGTTCCGTTATCCCATCGAAGGGCGGGCGGTCTTCAGCGTATCGCACCGCCGAAGGGTGGCACTGGGTATAGCACAGAGCCCCCTCGGTGAGCGCCGCAACCGGGCCGTGCTTCAGCCACCAGTAGCGTTGAAACGCTTCAACGCCGAGCGCATCCTGACACCGGAACGGAAACACGCCTTTGATGTATGCACCTTCGTAGAAGGCCGGCAGTCGCATGACCGTTCGCATCATCCCGGAGACTGCGGCGCCAACGCTGGCTTCGTCTGCCAGCAGCTCGTCGAGCTTCTCTACCTCTGACTCGGCGGCAAGTGCCGCTCGCTCATCGGCAAACCAGAGCTCCGCGACGCCGGTATAGGGAGAACCAGCACTCGGATCCACCTGCTCAGCCAGAGTCCTGCTCTGTGTGTAACCTGCCAGTGCCGGGAAGCAGGCGCTGATCCTCTCCGCCGCCGCCTCACCGCGGCTCCGGAATGGATCACCTCCCTCAGGGCCTGCCAGAAAGAAACTGCACTTGAACACCACGCCCCCAAGGACCGACTTCATCGACTGTAGGTTATACACCGAAAGCATCGAATCTCTTAGCATGGCATGAGCACGTACATTGCAGCCTGGAGCATCATGACCACCTCCCTAAACGACCACGCAGACCGCTCGTCGCCATCTGGGCCTGCCGCAAGTCGGAGAACACTGCTGTCAGCGGGACTGATGGCATCGCTGCTGGCCCTCTATCTCTTTGCTGAGTATGGCTGGCGCCAGGCTGCGCTCTTTGCCGTCGGCCTGGGTGCAGGCATCGCCCTATATCATGCCGCGTTTGGTTTCACCGGCGCCTGGCGACAGATGATCAGCAATCGACGCAGCGCCGGCCTGCGTGCGCAGATGATCATGCTCGCCGCTGCCGTGCTGCTGTTCATGCCGCTGCTCGATGCCGGTGAAGTCTTCGGCACACCGCTTCGTGGCTCGGTCGCACCCCTATCCAGCTCGATTCTCATCGGTGCTTTTCTGTTCGGGATGGGTATGCAGCTGGGCGGCGGTTGCGCGTCCGGTACCCTGTTCACCGTCGGAGGCGGTAGCGTGCGGATGGTTGTCACCCTGCTGGCGTTCATCGCCGGCTCGGTACTCGGCGCATACCACTGGTCTGCCTGGCAGGCGGCGCCGAAACTGGCACCGGTTTCGCTGCTTCAGGTTCTCGGCATGACAGGTGCGATCTTCGTCAGCCTCAGCCTCTTCACCTTGGTATGGTATGGCGCCGGCGTGCTGGAGCGCCGGCGGCACGGTGCGATTGGCAATGGCGGCAGCGAGGCCAGCACGAACAATCGCTGGCTACAGGGGCCCTGGCCCCTGATCGCCGGTGCGCTGGCGCTGGCTGCGGTCAATGTGGCCACCCTGACCCTGGCTGGCAGACCCTGGGGGGTCACCTCCGGATTTGCGCTCTGGGGCGCCAAAGCCGCGGCAGGCATTGGGCTGGATGTCGGGTCCTGGCCTTACTGGCAGCGCGCCGGCCCAGCGACAGCGCTGCAATCAAGCCTGCTCGCCGACATCACGTCGGTCATGAACTTCGGGATTCTGCTCGGCGCTATGGCCGCAGCCGGGCTAGCCGGGCGCTTCGCGCCAGTCTGGCGCATTCCCCTCGGCTCGTTGCTGGCCGCTGTCATCGGCGGGCTGATGCTTGGCTACGGCGCTCGAATCGCTTACGGCTGCAACATCGGCGCCTTCTTCAGCGGTCTGGCTTCAGCCAGTCTGCATGGCTGGCTGTGGTTTGCGGCCGCTTTCGCCGGCAATGCAGTCGCCGTACGGCTGCGGCCGCTGTTCGGCATGACTCGGTAACCGAGCGCCCCTACTTAGGCGCGAAGCGCTGACCCGCATCCACCCGAATGGTGCCGCCGTTCATCATCGCATTCTCGTAAATGGAGATCGCCTGAATCGCGTAGTGAATGGGACGACCCATGCGCTTCGGGAACGCGGCATCTTTGGTCAGCGCCAGGGCGAACTCGTCAGGAATTCCGGCGGTGAGGCCCGTGTCGAACAGGCTCGGGGCGATGGCATTGGCTCGTATACCCATGCTGCCGAGATCCCGCGCCATGACGAAGGTCATTCCGGCAATGCCCGCCTTGGCGGCAGAATAGGCTACCTGTCCGATCTGTCCCTCGAAAGCGGCAATGGACGCGGTGTTGATGATGCAACCTCGCTCGCCGTCCTCATTAGGCTCGTTTTCAGCCATCTTTGCCGCAACCAGCCGGGAAATGTTGAACGAAGAGATCAGGTTGAGATCGATTACCTGCTGAAACTCCTCGAGCGGATGTGGACCTTCCTTGGTCAGGGTTCGTTTCGCCAGACCACCGCCGGCCGTGTTGCAGCAGAAGTGCACCGAGCCACCGAGCGCTTCAACGGCCGCATCAATCGCCTCCTCCGTGCCGGTGTAGTCCATCACATTGCACTCATGGAAGGTGCCACCGAGTCGCTCGGCGACTGCTGCACCATCCGATTTAGGCAGGTCCAGCACAGCCAGGTTGCCCCCCCGCTCCTGCCACAGCTCTGCGGTGGCCAGCGCCATTCCCGATGCGCCGCCAACAAAAATGGCGTTGTGTCCTTTGATTTCCATGAGTTTTCCCCGTAATAAAAGACCCACTCTAGCGCGGATTGAAACGGGCAGCCATCTGGCAACCAACCTCTGATGAACACTGAAGCCATCCTCAATTCGGTAGGAACCTGGGTCGAGCAGCTCGTGGTGGGTGAGCAGCTCTGCCCTTTCGCCAGACAACCGCTGAAGGCAGGCAGAGTACGATTCGCGGTGACTTTCGTCACGAGCGAAGCAGCGCTTCTGGATGCTCTGGCGGAGGAGATTGCCAGACTCGAACAGAATGCGAGGATCGAGACCACTCTGCTCATTCACCCGAACGTGCTCACGGAGTTCGAGTCCTACAATCAGTTCCTCGATGACGTGGACGAACTGATCAGGTCGATGGGTGTGGAAGGCACCTTCCAGGTCGCCAGCTTCCATCCCGACTACCGTTTCGCCGGGACCGGATCCGAAGACGCAGAGAACTACAGCAACCGCTCGCCCTATCCGCTACTCCACCTTCTTCGGGAACGGAGCATCGAAGCGGCCATCGATGCCTTTGACGACATCGATGGCGTACCCGAGCGGAACATCCGTCACCTCAGACAGATTGGAGCAGAAACCCTCGCCGCACGCCTTGCCGCCTGTTTCCGGGACACCGATAGCCCCTTGCTCTAGAATAACGGGCTGGCGAACGTGGTCAGGGTGCTGGGATTCATCCTGCGCCTGGCCGATTACGTACCGAACACTCCAAGCAGCAAGAGGTGCACCCCGTGCTGAATGCAGCCATCACCGGCTGGGGTAAATGTGTCCCACCCGCCAAGCTCAGCAATGATGAGATTGCCGGGATCATGGACACCTCCGATGAATGGATATTCAGCCGCACGGGTATCCGCTCTCGTCGTATCAGTCATGTGCAGACCTCAGAGCTCGCCTCGGTTGCCGCCCAACGGGCACTGGCTGCTGCAGATTGCGCAGGTGGCGAGCTGGATCTGATCATCATGGCCACCACTTCACCGGACACCCTGATCCCGAACATCGCGTCCACTGTTCAGGCGGAGGTGGGTGCGCACTGCGGTGCTTTCGATCTCAATGCTGCCTGCAGCGGATTTCTCTACGGCGTCGGGCTCGCATCAACACTGGTGCGAAGCGGTCAGCATCAGAAGGTGCTGGTTACAGGCGCCGAACGGCTCAGCTACTACATCGACTGGTCCCGCCGGGACACCGCCGTGCTGTTCGGCGACGGCGCCGGTGCTGTCGTGGTGGAGGCCTCAGACCAGCCAGGCGGTGTGATCGATTACGCGCTCAACAATGACCCGGACGGTCGGACAAACCTCAATTCCGCCTTCGGCACGGGTATGGACCGTTTCGAACCTGCTTCGCTCGACTACTACATCCATCTGGATGGCCCCGAGGTCTTCAAAAAGGCCGTCACCGGTATGAAGGCACTCTGCGACCAGGTCCTCCGGCGTCAGGGAATCAGCGCGGAAGCGGTGGATCTTGTCATTCCCCATCAAGCCAATGCCCGTATCATCTCGGCCCTGGGTAAACGCCTGAAGCTGCCTCAAGAAAAGGTCTTCGTAAACATCGCGGAGTACGGAAATACATCCGCCGCCACCGTGCCGATCGCCCTCTGCGAGGCACTGGAAGCCGGGCGGCTGAAGGCAGGTGATCTTGTGTTGAGCTGTGCCTTCGGTGCCGGGCTCACCTCCGCTGCCATGCTCATTCGCTGGGGTAATCGTACAGAACCCCTGAGGTGCTCCGATGCACAGCTGCCGTCCTGCGACGAGAGCGGTCGGGAGCTCGTTCAGCGGGCTGTGGACTACTTCTGCAGCAAGAATTGAGGAGGACACCCTCGGACATTGCCTATTCCTCTACACGCTTCCGCCACATAGCTTTAAGGGAAAAGGGGGAATCCAATGGAAGATCTGAGGCTCGATCCCGCTTCGCTGTTCACACCTTGCCCCGCCGATTCACTCGGGTTCAGAACCACTGAGGAACTGCCCGACCTCGAGGAAACCATCGGCCAGGATCGGGCGCTGGAAGCGCTCCGCTTCGGCGTCGGTATCCGCAGCCAGGGATTCAACCTCTACGCTCTGGGTCCAGCGGGCAGCGGCCGCCACTCGGTGGTTAGAAGGCTGATCTCGAGGCGGGCGGTGGATGAGCCGGTGCCACCGGACTACTGCTACGTCTTCAACTTCACCAGCCCCAACAAACCCCGGGCGCTTTCTCTACCCGCAGGCAGGGGCAGCCAGCTGGCCGAAGACATGCTTCAGTTGATCGATGAGCTCAGAAGCGTGGTTCCAGAAGCGCTGGAGTCAGATGAGTACCGGGCACGGCGCCAGGAGTTCGAGGAGATCTTCCGGGAGAAGCAAGGCAGTGCATTCGAGGAGCTGCAGACCAATGCCGAAGCCCAGGATGTCCGACTCCTGCGAACCCCATCGGGATTCGTGTTCGCCCCGATGCGCCACGGGGAAGTGATCGAGCCCGATGAGTACAACCGGTTACCCCAGGCAGAGCAGGACGCCATCGAGCAGCGGGTAGCGTCACTGCAGGAGCAGCTGGACGCCTTGATTCAGCAGATGCCGCGCTGGCGCAGGGATATGCAGCAGCAGATCAGGGCACTGAATCGGGATGTGGTGATGTCGGTGGTGGGCCAGCTCATGAGCGAGCTGCTGCTCAAGTACGCAGACCTCGCGGACGTGCTCGACTACCTCGGGCTCGTCCAGACCGACATCGTCGATCACGCCGACCAGTTCGGTCACCAGGGCGAGAGCATGCCCATGCTCGCGGGCATGCTCATGGGCGAAAAGGAGCAGAGCGCGCCGTTCACGAACCGCTACCAGGTCAATGTGCTGATCGACAACGGCGAGTTGGCAGGCGCCCCCGTTGTCGAGCCCGACAACCCGACATTTCAGAACCTGGTCGGCACCGTCGAGCACCAGGTCCAGCTGGGCGCACTGATCACCGACTTCACCATGATCCGCTCGGGCGCTCTCCACGAAGCAAACGGCGGTTACCTGGTGCTCGACGCCCGCAAGCTCCTGATGCAGCCCTATGCCTACGAAGGGCTCAAACGGATGCTGCGGTCCCGGGAAGTCACCATCGAGTCGCTGGGTCAGGCGCTGAGCATGGTGAGCACCGTATCGCTCGAGCCCGAGAGCATTCCGCTCGACGTCAAGGTGGTGCTGGTCGGCGAGCGCTACCTCTACTACCTGCTCTGCCAGTACGACGAGGAGTTCAACGACCTGTTCAAGGTGGCGGCCGACTTCGACGATCAGATGGATCGTCTCCCGGACACCACCCGTCAATTCGCAGCCTTCCTGGCTACCTTCGCACGCAGGGAAGACCTCCGACCGCTGGATGCAGGCGGGGTCGCCAGAGTGATCGAGTACGCCTCGAGGATGGTGAGTGATGCTGAGAAGCTCAGCACCCGGTTCGGTAGGATCGGCGACATCCTGCGAGAGGCGGACCATCACGCTCGGTTGGCCGGTAACGGTCCCATTACGGCCGAATATGTACAGGGCACGATCGATGCCCGTGAGAAACGTCACGCGCGAGTTCGCGAACGGCTTCTGGAATCGACCCTGCGCGGCACCTTGCTGGTCAGCACAGCAGGTTCGGTTGTCGGTCAGATCAACGGCCTCTCGGTGCTGCAGCTCGGTGAGCATGCCTTCGGTCATCCAACCCGTATCACCGCGCGGGTGCGGATGGGCAGGGGCGAGGTAGTGGACATCGAGCGGGAGGTGGAGCTTGGCGGTCCGCTTCACTCAAAGGGCGTGATGATCCTCGCCGGTTATCTCGGCGGCCGGTACAGCCAGGACCATCCCCTCACCCTGCGGGCGAGCCTGGTGTTCGAGCAGTCCTACGCCGGCGTGGACGGCGACAGCGCATCTGCTGCCGAGCTGATCGCGTTGCTCTCCAGCCTCGCCGGTCTGCCCATCAGGCAGTCGCTGGCGATCACCGGTTCCATCAACCAGCTGGGCCAGATCCAGCCAATTGGCGGCGTCAACGAGAAGATCGAAGGCTTTTTCGATCTGTGCGCGAACAGCGAAGGTGGACTCACTGGCGAGCAAGGTGTGGTGATCCCGAGGGCCAACGTGAAGCATCTTTGTCTCCGCCAGGATGTGGTCGCGGCTGCGGAACGGGGCGCCTTCCATGTCTATGCCGTCGAGACCGCGGACGAGGCCCTCACCTTGTTTACCGGGGTGGCGGCAGGCGATCGTGATGACACGGGTGCTTACCCCGCGGAAACTGCCAACCAGATGATTGAAATACGTCTGGCGGCAATGGCGGAAACGGCGGAGAGACGTGCCAGGGAGCTTGCCGGCCGATGACTGCTCCAGATGTACGCAGGATTCTGGTCGCGCTCGATGCATCACCGCACAGCCACGCAGCCCTGATAGAAGCGGCCGCTCTGGCGGAGTCCCTCCAGGCCGAGCTGGCCGGCATATTCGTCCTCGACGCTGAGCTCCTGCGGCTGTCAGCCCTGCCGGTGGCCAGGGAAACGGGTCTCACCTCCGCACAACGCCGCAGGCTCGATCCGGAGACGATGGAGAGAGCCCTCAGGCTCCAGGCTGATCGGGCGAGGAAGTCGCTGGAAGACATCGCCCGTAAGCATCGGCTCGCGTCCACCTTTCAGTTGCTGCGCGGCAACGTGCTCGCCGAGTTGCTTCGAGCCACGGAGGAGACCGACCTCTTGGCCATGGGATTGATGGGCCAGCTGAATGTCACCAGGGCACGTCTTGGCTCCACAGCGCGGGGGATCACCAGTCGGGCCTCGTGCTCAGTGCTACTACTGGGCCCGGATGTGCGCAGAGGAAGCGCCGTGGTAGCCGTCTACGGCCGGTCAGCGAATGCCAGCAGCGCGCTGTCGATCGCCGCACGGCTGGCCGCCCAGCGAAACTCGCCGCTGGTCGTCCTGCTTTGCACACCTGAAGCATCAGCAACGTCGCTCGACGAAACGGTCAGGGGTCAATTGGCCCTGTCCGGAGGCGAGGTGGTCACCGAAGTCATCAGCCCTGAAGGATTCGACACGCTGAAGACGATGCTCAGCCGCCACGACGGAGGTCTGCTGGTGATGGCGAACGACTGTGAGCTGATCGAAGGTCGTCACGAGCAGCTCGGCACCCTGGACGTGCCGGTGCTGCTTGCCCGGTAGTCACCCCTACCTGAACGACATGGCTTTCAGCACTCTCTCCTTTGCTATCCGCATGGCAGCGGCACGGGGTGGCACCTGATCCGTCACCGACCGGGCAAGCACCTCCGTCACGTTGCCTCTGATCTTCTCGGCGATGGTCTCCATGGCCTGGGACTGGCTGCCGCCGTGGTACTCCACGGCGCCGCAGATCACGCCACCGGCATTGGCCACGAAGTCGGGGATCACCAGCACACCATCGCCGGCGAGGAGCTTCTCAGCCTCCGGGGTGGCCGGAATGTTGGCGCCTTGAGCCACGACCTTGGTTCGCATACGCCCCGCGTTGTCTTCGCGGATCACGTCCGGCCGGGCCGCAGGGATCCATACTTCGCACTCAACCCCGATCAGGTCTTCCGGATCGATCACATCGCCCTGATCGAACTCCGCGACGGAACGCCCCTGCACCTTTGCCTCGAGCAGATCCGCCAGACTGAATCCCGCGGGACAGACCCGCGCACCACTGCTGTCCGAGACACCCACCAGCCTGGCACCGCGCTCGGCAAGAAACCGGATCGCGTGCTGACCGACCGAGCCGAACCCCTGTACCACCACTCGCGCCTCAGCCAGGTTCAGATCACAGAATGGCGCGGCTGCTTCCAGCGCCACGGAAAGCCCATACCCCGTGGCTCCGATCTCGTCCAGCGGTATGCCGCCTACCTCCCGAGGTAGGCCAACAGCGCGCCCGATGATGCTCTTCACCTCCGCCATGGCATCTTCATCCGTGCCCATGTCCGGGCCCGGAATGTAGTCGCGAACATCTGCGACCGCTCTTGCAAAGGCCTTTATCAACTTCGACCGCTCAACCGCCGGCATCCCCGGGTCCGCGGCGATAACTGACTTGCCGCCTCCATGAGCCAGACCAGCCATGGCGTTTTTTAGTGTCATGGCCCGGGCCAAACGGAAACACTCCTCGGCAGTCACGTCCACCGCCATCCGCACACCCCCGATGGCAGGTCCTGCAGCCACATTGTCCACAACGAGGATGGCCTTGAGCCCGGTTGACGGATCGTAAATCTCGATGATCTTCTCGGGGCCAAGATCATCTATGAAGCTGAATTCGGTCGTCATCCATGAGCTCCTTCAAGTAGCGTGTTGATCTTCGAGATCCCCTATAAGCGACTTCAGAAAGGTACAGGCCTCAACACCCGTTACTACCCGATGATCGAAGGTGACGGACAAAGGCAGAATCTTCGCGAGGCTGGGTTGACCATCTGTGAGTACCACCCGCTCGAACACCCGTCCCGCACCAACGATGGCTACCTGGGGTGGCACTACCACCATCTCTGCAAACAACCCGGCCACGGCGCCGAAGTTCGAGAGGCTGATGGTCTGACCTCTGAGCGCTTGGGGCTGGATCGTTCTCCGTTCCACGGCATCCCGCAGGCGATCGAGCTCCCTCGCGAGGCTCTCCGGAGTTCTGCCCGTGACGTCTTCGAGAACGGGAACGAAAAGGCCGTCGGTCGTTTCCATGGCAACACCGACGTTCACCCTGGATTGGATGGCAAGCGTCTCAGCGTGATCGTCGAACCAGGCATTCATGCGCGGCACCGACGCCACCGCCACACCTATCGCTAGAAGCAATCGAGGTAAGGGTGAGCCAGCAGTCGGCCAGTCGCTGATGTCCGCTTCTCCGGTTACCGTGGCCCGCACCACCCGCCCATGTGCCTCCGTCATCCGCCTCGCCATGGCCCGTCGGACGCTACCGAGTCGCTCACCGACACCTCCTGCCAGAGCGTCCACGTCACTGGCCTGTATCACCCCTTCCGGACCCGTCCCCTTTACCGTATCCACGTTGATGCCGAGCTCACGTGCCCTCTGACGGGCGCGTGGACTGGCTCTAACACCTGTTTTGGCTGTCGATTCCACCGCGGGTGCGGTACGCCGGAAAGGTGCAGAAGGCGTCGCAGATGGCAGCTCTCCGACTACTACGCCGGAGTCAGGACGCCTGGTATCCGCGGCGAACTGCACCAGGGGCTGCCCGACCTGGATCACGTCGCCTGGTTGACCCAGGCAGGTATCGATCACGCCACTCCTGGGACTCGGTATGTCCACCACCGCTTTATCCGTTTCCACTGTTAGCAGTGGTTGATCGATTACCACACGGTCACCAGGTGCAACATGCCATTGCACGATCTCGGCCTCAATCAACCCTTCGCCAAGATCGGGCAGATTAAAGGTGGTCGATTCGTCAATCATACGTAAGCACCTCGCGACAGGCAGCGAGGATGCGCTGCGTATCCGGCAGGTAGCTGCCTTCAAGCCTGGGCAACGGCATCACCGTGTCCCAGCCTGTTACACGACGAACAGGCGCACGGAGATCGAACAGTCCTGCTTCAGCGACGCTGGCAGCGATCTCCGCACCGAAACCAGCTGTAAGCGCTGCCTCGTGGACAACCACGAGCCGACCAGTACGGCCGACGGATTCGAGAATCGTCGCTCGATCCAGTGGCTTCAACGTGCAGACGTCGATCACCTCGGCAGCAATTCCTTCCCCCGCCAGCACTTCCGCCGCAGCCAGCGCTTCAACCATCGAAGCACCCCAGGAAACCAGGGTCAGGTCACGCCCCTCACGATGGACCCGGCACCTGTCCAGAGGCAGTGCTACGCCATCGTCTACCACCTCCTGGGTGCCCAACCGGTACAGCCGTTTCGGCTCGAGGAACACCACAGGATCGGGATCCCGGATTGCAGCCAGCAGCAGGCCGTAGGCATCCGCCGGCGTGGAGGGAATCACTACCCGGAGTCCGGGCACGTGGGCAAAGATCACCTCGGTGCTCTCGGAGTGATGTTCGGGCGCATGCACGCCGCCGCCGTATGGCATGCGAAGCACCATCGGGCAGCTGAGGCGCCCACGGGTCCGGTTACGCAGTCGGGCAGCATGATTGATCATCTGATCGAAGGCCGGATAAACAAAGCCCATGAACTGTATTTCCGCAACCGGGCGGAATCCCTGAGCGGCAGCCCCCACGGCCATGCCGCCGATCAGCGTCTCGGCAAGCGGCGTATCGAGCACCCGATCCGGACCGAAGGTATCCAGCAAGCCGGCCGTAGCACGAAACACCCCCTCACCAACACCCACATCCTCGCCGAAGACGATAACCCGCTCGTCTTCGCTCATGACTCGCTGCAAAGCCAGATTTACCGCCCCGATGAGATTCAGCTCAGCCATCCGAGCTTCCCTCCAGGAGTGCTGCGCGCTGCTCCGCGAGCGTTTCCGGCAGTTGCTCGTAAAGATGATCGAAGATCGATTCCGGCGGCTCTGGGGGCGTGGCAAGATACCTCTCCGCTGCATCCTCGATTTCTCTAGCGCACTCCGCGAGCAAGGCCTCTTCCCGTTCTTTGTTCCAACCCGCGTTCTCGTGGAGGTAGGTGCGCATCCGGACAATGGGATCCTTCTGCCACCAACGACTGACCTCCGCATCATCCCGGTAGCGGCTGGCATCATCGACGGTGGTATGGTCAGCAAGCCGATAGGTCAGGCACTCGATGAGTGACGGCTCGCCGATTCTTGCCCTAGCCAACGCCGTGCCGATCACGTCAGCCACGGCCACCACATCGTTGCCATCCACCTGCTCCCCATGAATACCTGCAGCGACAGCTTTGTGGGCCAGCGTTTCCGCGGCAGTCTGCCGCTGGCGAGGGGTAGAAATGGCCCACTGGTTGTTGGTCACCACGAACAGCACGGGCAGCTTCCAGACGCCCGCCAGGTTCATCGCCTCGTAGACGTCACCCTTGGAGGAGGCTCCGTCGCCGAAAACACAAACGGCCACGCGCGCCTCGGAGCGAAGCTTCAAAGCGAGTGCCACACCGGCGGCCTGCGGCGCGTGGCCGCCTACTGTGATGCACACCGGAAAGTCATCGGCGGGTCCCGAAAAGGCAGAGCCGCGTTCGTCACCGCCCCAGAACAGGAAGATCTCCTCCGCCTTCACACCACGCTGGATCTGCAGGCCATGTTCCCGGAAGGATGGCAGCAACACGTCATCGGCCGACATGGCATGACCAATGCCTGCACTCACCGCCTCCTGCCCGAGTGACGAGGCATAAGTACCCAGTCGACCGGTTCGCTGCAGCGCGACTGCTTTTGCGTCGAATGCACGCGTAAGCACCATATTCCGGTATAGGGCTTCCAGGACGTCAGAAGCCGCCAACGAGTCAGGAAACGGTTGCAACGGCTTCCCGTCCGGATCCAGGTAAGCCGTGTGGCTAACGTCGAAGCCGGGAGTTGCGCTCACGAACCCTCTCAGCCTGAAGGAAGAATCTGATAGTAACGCGGTCATTTGCCTGCGCAGTAGGGAAAAGCGCGTATGCAGCTCCCGGATGACCACCGTATATTGCTGACAGGAAGTAGGCAGCCGGATCATTCGGGAGCAGTCACTTGCCGGATCGTACACGCATCGTCATCTGCGGCGCCGCCGGGCGGGATTTTCACAACTTCAACATGGTCTATCGCGATGACTCCGCGGTCGAAGTCGTGGCGTTTACCGCGACCCAGATTCCCGGCATCGACGAGCGCACCTACCCACCGGTCCTCGCCGGTGAGCTCTATCCGGATGGAATCCCCATCACTCCGGAAAAGGATCTGGAGACTCTATGCGCCGTCAAAGCCGTCGATCAGGTGGTCTTCGCCTATAGCGATGTGGACCATGCGCACGTCATGCGCACGGCCACCCGGGTGCTGGCCACAGGCGCAGACTTCGTATTGCTGGGCCCGAATGCCACCATGCTCGACGCCAGCGTACCCGTTATCTCAGTCTGCGCGGTGCGTACCGGATGCGGGAAATCTCAGATCGCACGGTTTCTGTCCAGCCAGCTTACCCGGCAGAACCGGACCGTCGCGGCCATCCGGCATCCCATGCCCTACGGCAACCTCGATCGCCAGGTCATGCAACGATTCTCATCCACCGCGGACCTGGATGCTGCCGACTGCACGCTGGAGGAACGGGAGGAATACGAGCCGCACATCGCTTCAGGCGGAGTCGTATTCGCGGGCGCAGACTATGCGGCTGTGCTCAGGGCCGCAGAAACAGAAGCAGACCTGATCCTTTGGGACGGCGGCAACAACGACTTCTCCTTCATCCGTCCCGACTACAGCATCGTGGTGGTTGACGCGCTGAGGCCGGATCAGCTCGACACCCACTATCCCGGTGCTGCCGTTCTGCTGAGCGCTGACCTGGTGGTGGTGAACAAGGTCCATGCGGCCACCGCCAAGCAACGGCAAAAGGTGGATCGTGGTCTCGACCGCCTGTTGCCGGATGTCGACAGGGTGTACGCAGCGTCGCCGATTCTCCTGGACGACCCGGAAGCCATCGCTGGGCAACGGGTGCTCATTGTCGAGGATGGCCCAACGATCACCCACGGCGGCATGCCCTTTGGCGCAGGCTATCAGGCGGTCAGCGCACTCGGGACAGCCACCATCGTCGATCCCCGGCCGAGCGCAGCTCCCGAGCTCCAGGCCGTGTTCGAGCGCTACCCGCACATCGGTCCGGTCTTGCCTGCCATGGGTTACAGCAAAGACTCTCTTCGGGCACTACGCGCCACCATCGAGGCGGCAAACGTAGATCTGGTGGTTGCGGGCACGCCGATCGACCTGGCCAGCGCACTCGACTCAAGTGTGCCGGTGATGCGCGCCCACTACCGCTATCAGGACCATGGCGAACCCGGGCTTATGCACCACGTTGACGACTTCCTGGCGCGACACCGTGCCTGATGAGACCGCACCGTTCGACGAGCGGCCCCTGCTGGTGCTGGCGCTGGGTGGCAACGCCCTTTCTCCACCCGCCACGACCGGAGACGACTACCCTGTCGAGCGTGAGATTGTCGGCCAAACGGCCGTTCTGCTCGATCAGCTCGCGAGCACCGGATATCGACTGCTGATCGTGCATGGCAACGGACCCCAGGTTGGGCGTCTCCTGCGCCAGGATCCGGCTCACGGCAACCTGGACATTCACATTGCTCAAACCCAGGGTGAGCTCGGCTATCTGATTCAGGCCGCCATGGCGGAGCCCGCCGTCTGCCTGCTGACCCGGGTGCTGGTTGCCGCCGACTCCGGCCCGCCGGTGAAGCCGATCGGGCCGATTCTGGAGGTGCGCCCGAAACAACCTGCGACCCGTTCCGGCTCTGGTTGGCGGCTGATCGTTCCCTCGCCCCGGCCAGTTGAGATCGTGGAGATGCCGGCCATCGAGAAGCTCATAGAGCGACAGCACGTGATTGCTGGTGGCGGCGGCGGCATACCGCAGAATGAATCAGGCGAGGTTGTGCGTGGTGTTGTGGACAAGGATTGGGTGGCCGCGTTGCTGGCAATCCGGCTGAACGCATCTCATCTGGTGTTCGCGACCGATGTGGCCGGTGTGTTCGCCGATCCGGAAACGTTATCCGGCACGCCGCTCTCCAACCTGGATCTGGCGTCCGCCCGGTCGCTCGTCGAAAACGGCGCCGCAACGCCCGGATCCATGGGCGCGAAGCTCGAAAGTGCCATCGACTTCGCTGCCGCCAGAGGGCGCCACGCTGTCATCTGTGCTCTGGAGAAGATCACCGAAGCCATGGCCGGGAAAGCAGGCACGCGGGTCGGTTGAACCCGAGGCAAGCTACGTAATTCATCTTATGCCCACAGACTCCCCTGTTTCCTAGCATTTCAACAGTACTTCCAACGGGAGGACGCGATGGATACGTGGGTATTGGTGGCAGACGGCAGCAGGGCAAGATTGATCAGGCTGGAAAAAGATCGGTCACTCACCGAGGTGGAAGCATTTGCATGCCCGGAGCAGCGGCTCAAGGAGCAGGAACTTACATCGGACCGGGCCGGGCGCAGCTTCGACAGCAAGGGGGGTGGTCGCCACGACATGGAACCGGGAACCACCCAGCACGAGCAGGTAGCGATCGATTTCGCCAGGGAGCTTGCCGGTCGGCTGGACGAGTTGAGAAACGCCGGCGAGCTGGACAAGCTGGTGATCATCGCTGCACCCGCTTTTCTCGGCCACCTGCGCTCGACCATCAGCAGCGAGACGCAAAGTCTGGTTGCGCTGTCCATCGACAAAGACCTTACCCAGCACACGCTGCCGGAGATTGCTGGACATATCCCAAAATTCTTCTAGGCAAATCTTGGTAGGGCTCGTCTGTAGGGGGTGATTGCGCGATGAGTGACGAGAAGGCTGATTTGGCCGGACCCGGCATCGGCAGCTACGACAAGGTAGCGCAGGCTCTGCCTCGAGACTATCGGCCGCTGCTGGATTCGAAACGTACCATGACTGCGCTCAATACCGTGAAGTCCTACATGGAGACAGGGCTCTGCCGTGAGCTGAACCTGACCATGGTGCGGGTGCCGCTGATCGTCAGGACGGACAGCGGCGTCAACGACATGCTGGACAGAGATGGTTCTCGTACGCCGGTTGGATTCGAGTGCGGGCTGGGGTTGGAAACACCGCTCGCCGCCGAGGTCATACAGGCTGCGACAAAATGGAAGCGGATGGCACTGAAAACCTTCGACTGCACGCCTGGCGAGGGCATCTGCACTGACATGCGTGCGATCCGCAAAGACTACTTCCTGGATCATGATCACAGCGCCTATGTGGATCAGTGGGACTGGGAACGGACGATTACAGCGCAAGACCGGAATCTGGATTTCCTGACCGATGTGGTGAAACGGATCTGGAGAGTAATCAGCGGAGCTCAAGCACTGGTGCAGGAGCGGTTCCCGGAGCTGACCGATTCTCGATATCCCAGCCTCCCCGATGAGCTGACCTTCATCCACGCGGAAGATCTGCTGGCGAGATTTCCAGATCTTCCGCGGAAGATGCGTGAGGAGCGTCTGCTCAAAGAGCACCCTGCGGTCTTCATCTACGGGATCGGCTGGCCACTGGCGGACGGCCACCCACACGAGCTCAGAGCAGCAGACTACGATGACTGGGTGACCGAGACCGTTTCCGCTGACGGGCGACCGATGCACGGGCTGAACGGCGATATTCTCGTCTGGAATCCCGTCACCAAGCGCCGTCACGAACTATCCTCCATGGGTATCCGGGTGACCGCAACAACACTACGTCAGCAGCTGGCCCTTTCCGGCCAGCAGGAGCTCGCCGAGCAGCCTTACCACCAGGCGATCCTGAACGACCAGATCCCTCTGAGCATCGGCGGTGGTATCGGCCAGTCACGCCTTTACATGTTGCTTCTGCGGAAGGCCCATATCGGCGAGGTCGAGGTGTCGGTATGGCCGGAAGCACTGAAGCAGATCTGCGCAGCACGGAACATCCACGTGCTCGAGTAAGTGCGTTGCTCGAGAGAGCACAGGTTCCAGGTGCCCGACTCACAGCCAGGTCCTGGCCGCCAGGAACCCGCACACCACCACAACGACAGCACCGATGACGTTTCCGGCCCAGCCGTTCACCTGCCCACCCAACCAGCCACGATCGTTCAGCACGATGAGTAACACCACGCCAACGACCGGCAGGATCAGACCGTTCGCCGCCTGAGCGAAGAGAATGAGTTGCACGGGCCTTGTGCCAGTCAGCACCAGGACAGCACCGAACAGGACGCAACCGACGGCCGCCAGCCGGGCAATCGGCTCGGTCAGATCGCCCTTCTGCTGGATTAGGCCGGATAGAATGTAGGCAGCCGCCAGCGGCGCCGTGATCGCGGATGAAATACCTGCCAGCGCGATTCCCAGACCGAAAGCAGTGCGCGCCCACGGACCGAGCAGTGGCTCCAGCTGTCTGGCCATGTCGGACGCAGAGCTGATCTCACCATCACCCATCGCCGAGGCCGCCGTAACCACGATGGCAACGGAAATCGCCCCACCGATGCTGACCGCCAGAACCAGATCACGCCGCACCTCACCAAGCTCAGCCACGCTCTGCCAGCGGGCACGCACCGTGCTGGCATAGAGAAACAGGTTGTACGGCACGACGGTGGTGCCGATCAGGGCAAGGATCGTGAGTGGTGAGCCTGCAGGAATGGACGGCAGTATCAGGCCGGAAAGCAGGCTGCGCCAATCCGGGGCAACCAGCACGGCGGTCATCAGAAAGACCAGGCCCATCGCTGCGACGCAGACCACCAGCAGCCGCTCGAGCAGACGATACCGGCCGAAGTAGAGAAGCGCCCCGGCAAGGATGGCGACCGCGACGCTCAGCGCCGTTTCATCGACGCCCGTTACTGCCGCGAGGCCAATGCCCGCGCCCGACAGATTGCCAGCCTCGAACGCGACAACGCCAAGCACTACCGCCAGCCCGGTCAGCCAGGCCAAAGCGCGACCCCAGGGTGGCGCGAGCTCGGCGAGTACTTCTGCGACGCCTTTGCCCGTGACCAGGCCAAGACGGCCGCTCATTTCCTGAAGCAGCACGGTGGCGCCAGTGGCGAAGACGAGCACCCAGAGGAGTGAGATACCGAACGAAGCACCGGTCAGCGTGCAGGTGGTGATCGTTCCCGGGCCGACGAAAGCCGCAGCGACGATGAAGCCCGGTCCGATTTTCATGCCTACCCGTTGCGCCGATTTACAAGCGCACGTGCTAACCTCCCAGATCTTCAGCTACTGTACCGGCGTCGCTACAGAGGCTCAAACCACCACCTGAGTCGAGGCAAGAACAGCATGAGCGCAATCGCCGACGAGACGACTGTCCCTAGAACCGAAATCTCGGAGTGAACGTGCGTCTCGTGGCTCTCGACATCGACGGCACTCTTCTCGACCCCGGCGTTCACCACGACGACTGCCCTGGCGAACCGATCACAGATGCCGTCACCCAACTGATTGAAGCGGGCGTTGTCGTCGTGCTGGCCTCCGGACGGATGTTTCCGGGGACCGCCAGGATTGCCCGACATCTCGGGATCGATCAGCCGCTCATCTGCCAGCAGGGTGCTTCGGTGCACAACGGGGATGGCAGCCTGCGGCACGGTTACTCCATCGACCACGCAACCGCGCTCGAGCTGGTGGACTATGCCACCCACCACGGCTGGCCACTGGCCTGGTTTGACTCGGAGCGCTACCTGGTTACCCGCCACTGCGAGCAGGCGCAGTTCTTCGCGAACGTTTCGCAGATCGATATGGAGATCCACGAAGAACCGCACAATTCAGGCGTGCGTGCCACGGGCATAGACATAATCAGCAGCACCGAGCTGGCATCGACCGTGCACGCCGAGATCGAGTCCCGCTACGGCGACCGCCTCTGCCTGCTCGACTTTCCTTCGGTCACCGCTGTCCACTCCAGGGAGGCGAGCAAGGGCAATGCGCTCAGCATGCTGGCCGCCGAGCTTGGCATCGGTCGGAGCGAAGTGCTGGCGGTGGGCGACAGCGTCAATGATGTTTCCATGCTCGAGTGGGCAGGCCACAGCGCAGCACCCGAGCATTGCGATCACTATGCGAAAGCCGCAGCGACTGAAATCCTGCCGGGCCCGGGTGTTTCGGGGGTAGCCGCACTACTGCGTTCGATCGTTTCCTGACACAGGCCATCCTCACCTTTTCATCACCTTTCACCACACCGAGGTGCCGAATAAGTGTGCTCTGGGTCTCAGTTTCCTGTCCTTTGCCCTCAGTTTGGGTGCGCTTCGGCGATTTCCGCACGTTATAGGAGCCGGTGGCACTGTAAGTTTTCATGCTGCTTTCGACTGTATATGCAGGACGCAATCAATCGATGCATCTGATCGACCTCATGTGGGGCATTCTCGCCGTCGCCGCTGCGGCGGTGCCAGCCTATCGTCTGCTGGACAATCGACATAGACCCGGCGCCATCAACCTATTGGCCCTGGTGCTCGTCTGCGCCATTTATCCCTGGGCATACATCGTCTACCCCTTTACTTTCTTCGATCAGGGACTGGTCTTCCTATTCAGCAGCTGGATCGGGCCCTTCTACCTGCTTGCAATTACCGCCTACCTGACAATTCAACCACCCCGGTGGCAATGGATTCAGAACGGGCTGCTGCTCACCACCGGGGCAATTGCCCTGCTGGCGGTCACCAATCCCCTGCACGGTCAGTTCGCCGAGTTTGCCCCGCTCACGGTGGCGGAACCGATCACCACCACCGGCCAGATCGCACACGGCCCCATCATGCGATTGATGGGTGGTCTCAACATCGGCTGCGTCCTCATCGCTCTGGTGCTGATCGGATTTCAGTACAGCCGTTCCCGCTTCCGCATCTCCCAGCTGGTGACCATTACCGTGTTTCCCATCATGGCCGGGCTGGCTTACCTGGTACCCAACGAATCCATGGGCTTCCTCCCGGAAGACGTCAATCCAGTCATATTCAGCACCACGGTCGGCCTCATCCTCCTTACCTGCGCGCTCCTGTGGACACGCTTTCTCGAGGTTCGGCCCATCGCCCGCGAGCTGATGCTGAACCTGCTCCCGGATGCCATGGCTGTGGTCGACGAAAAAGGCACCATTGTCGACTGCAATGCGCACTTTGCCCGCCTGCTCGACCGCGACGAACGGGCAGCGATCGGCAGCAACCTGAGCGCCTACCTCCCGGAAACGGTCTGGTCACTGAACGGCGGTCTGGAAGCCACTCGCTCGCTGGAACTCGATGAGGAAGGCGTGGCCCGCCATTTCCAGGTTCATCTGAGAAGCTTCGACAAACATCGCTCGCAGGGTGAGGTGCTTGTCCTGCTGCGTGATACCACGGAGCAGACCCTGGCACTGAAACGTCTGGAAGAGAGCAAGGCCGAGCTGCACACGCTGAACAACGAGCTGGCAAGGCTCTCCAACACCGATGCCCTCACCGGTCTGCGTAATCGTCGTTACTTCCTCGATCAGCTGAGCCAGGAGTACGAGCGCTCTGCCCGTCTCAACCAGACCTTCGCCATGCTCTCCATCGATCTGGACGACTTCAAGGCGATCAACGACAGCTACGGTCACAGCACCGGTGACCAAGCGTTGATCAGTGCTGCCCGGGCAATGGAACGGGAGTGCCGGGCAGTAGACACCCTGGCCCGAGTCGGGGGCGAGGAGTTCATGGTGATGCTCCTGGACATGAACGCAACTGAACTCGAAAGCGTTGCCGAGCGCTTTCGCCAGGCGATTTCAGATACCCTGGTCGAGCCCGGTGGTGGTAAGTCGTTCGGACTCACCGCTAGTATCGGTGCTGCCTGCATCAATCCGGATACCAATATCCAGACAGCGTTACGGCAGATCGACGAGGCGCTCTACGAAGCCAAACGGGCCGGACGTAACCGGGTCGTCGTCAAGGAACTCCTGCTCACAGACACCATCTGAGTCCGGGCTTCGCGTTGCAGCCCTTCACCTGGCTGACGTTTGGGTGAGCCTGCTAGTATCGGTTGCCCCACACACCGGAGTTCCCGATGCGGAAGCCACACCCAACCCGTCTGACTCTGCCTCTCCTCAGAGCAATACTCACCGCGTTGCTCGTTCTGCTCACCCTATCTCCGGCAGCACGCACCGATGAAATGGGCCGGGTCCTCATGTTCGTTCGCGATGGATCCAGAGATCTCGATCTGATGCTGCGCGAGGAAGTGGGCGTGATGCGACACATGCTGGAACAGGCCGGTTATCAGGTAGATGTGGCGACCGCCGATGGTAAGCCGCTGACCGGCACAGCGATGACTCTGACGCCGGACATCACGCTGGCGCAGGTGGATGTTTCCAGCTATGCGGGTGTCATTCTACCCTGCATGGCGCCGCCACCCGGGGCTTCCGTGTCGGTCGACCTGCTCGAGCTGCTGACCGATGCCATCAACGCCGGCATTCCTATTGCAGCCTCCCGCGGCTCGGTGGGTGCGGTGGCACTGGCAGGAGGTTTGGTAGGACATAGCTACTCGTATGCCGGCAAGGTCGATCTCGAGGAACGTCCCGAGTTCACCGGATCCGACTATCTCGGCACCGGCGTCACCCTGGATGGCAACCTGGCCACGGCAGGCATCTGC
Organism: Candidatus Azotimanducaceae bacterium; assembly: GCA_965215995.1. GTDB lineage: Bacteria > Pseudomonadota > Gammaproteobacteria > Pseudomonadales > Azotimanducaceae > SZUA-309. Next base: position 969,732 of record OZ244128.1, read on the forward strand.
CCCCTCGCCGCACGATCGCTCGGCGAGCCAGACGGCACCGTGGCGCTGACGGAAGCCTTCATCACGGCATTGGCCGAGGCAGGCTGATGTCGAGCAGAGATGACTAAGCCTTGAGCAAGCCCCGTATCAACCTTGGAGAACGGGCGAAACCGATGACCGCGGCGACCCGCAATGCCGGATCAAGGGGATAAGGCAACGTATGAATCCCGCCATGGACCCGCACCGCACCGGGTACCGGTCGCTCCGGACTCAGCCAGTCATGGGCGGTCAGAAGGCCGTTCAATCGGCGGGATAGTCGGGGCGCGAAGGTCTCCGCTCGAAACGCCGCTGCGCCGCCGAACGCAGCAGTAAATACGGGATGGTCGAGGGATCGGGTGCGGGTGATTGCAGCGGTATTGGCTGAGATGCGGAACGGCTGCGTATTTTCATCCGTTGTCATCGCTGCCCAGGTCTCAGCCGCCAGCACCTTGCCCAGGTACTGAGCCGCCTGGTAGCTGGCACCCTGAATGGCCACTACTGATCTGCTCACCGCTACGGTTCCGGACAGCGCCACACCACCACGGCCAAGCAGCCCCAGGTAGGCCAATATGGCTTCCCATCCTGGTCGGCCTGAACGCCGTCTCTCCATCGCCTCCCGGTCCGCCGTCGACAGCATCGTGGGTGTGGTGGGAGAGACAAGCAGGGCAACACTGTTGAGGAGCTCCGGCGGCAGGGCATCGACGATTCCGTTCATCACCACCGACAGGAGAAGCTCTCTTGCCTGGCCCGGTGCATAAGCATAAAGACCCAGGTCGATCGGATTACCCGCCGCGAAGGCAGTCAGAGTAGCGAGTACCTCCTGCGGCCTGGCCAGCAGATCGACGCCGTTCTCCGGCCAGTACAGTCGTCCGGCCAGACCGGATATCTGCTGCCAGTCTGCCGGCGGCGGGGCCACATCCAACCAGAGCACATCCGCCCCAGCCTCCAGCCAGAACCTTGTCGGCGCCATCTCAGCGCCAGCACCGAGCACGGCGATCTTCCTTCCCGACAGGACCATCGCACCCTGCTGAAGACCCTGCTCAGCCATCCACATGAGCGCATCTCCTGCCGGCTGGGTGATCATGCCTCGCCCAACCAGTTCCCTGCCAAGCACAGGCAGACGCTCATGTCCCCAGCGCTCCCCCTGATAGGTGAGCGTCGGCGTCCAGCCTGGCGAGCCGGTGAACGAGTGTAGTTGCAGTGGCAACGGATCACCCGGCTCTGCCAGCAACTCACCGAGCGGTGCCTCGTGACCATTGCCTTCCACGTAGACGATCTGCTCCCTCAGCAGCTTCACTGCGCGTTCGGCAACCTCAGTACGAGATGCGCTTGCCACCCGGGCTGCCTCGAACCTGGGCAGAATGTCTCCATAGCGCCTACGGAAAGGATCCGGATGCTCTGGAAATGGCAGCTGCGCGAAAGCGTCCGGAAACTGATCGACCAGTTTGCTGAGCACCGAGTGGAAGACGACGGACGCTGAACGCTGACCGGACAGGGCCAGCTTGCCTCGGGAGGAGGATCCGGTCATATATGATCTGCTCTAAGACAAGGCATTAGTGTCCTGAATCGGTAATTCCTTGAATTATGATGTGCCCAGAAGTCCCAAGAACAAGGCGCACTCCGCCGGTAATGGTGGTTCCATTACCAAGGAGTGCAACGCCGTTATTGGGGCTTCTGGGCCACCCGAAGGGCGCATCCCACGGGGCCTGTGGCGTTGTTACGCCTCTTGGCAATGGAACCACCATTCCCTGCGAGAGGCCGAATCGAAGATTCGGCTTAGCGCAATCTTTGATTGCGCCGCGCGCACTAGCCACAGACCCCGTGGGATGCGTCATAACTCAAGGAATTACCGATTCAGGACACTAGGGTAACACCGAGGACAAAGCTGATGAGCAGACCCTGGATCTTCATGGGCGTGGACCGCTCGCACTTCTCCGCCAAGCTGCGTCCGGCACTGCGCTGCAAGCAGATACATCACGTGGAGTATCCGCCGGATACCCGGCTGATCGCCGAACGCACGGGTGTCGGTTTCGTGCCGGTGCTTTTTTCACCAGAGGACGCGGTGTTCCAGGACACCACCGACATCATCGATGAGCTGGAGACCAGGTTCCCGGAGCCGGTGCTGATCCCAACGGGTACCAACGGCACGCTTTGCCGCCTGTTCGAGCTTTATGCAGACGAGTTCTTTCCCACGGTGAGCATGCGCACGCGCTGGGCCTATCCGGAAAACGAAGCCGAGCTTCGCCGGGCTTTCGGTGCGTTTACCGGAGATCTGGATCGGGGCAACGCGGTCGCCGACCTGATGAGCTCCTATCTGCCCATGCTGGGCGTGACCGCGGAGACCATACCGGCCATCGACGCCCACACGGACGCCATGCTCGCCGCTCTGGATGCGCACTTCGCCGAGCATCCGTTCCTGCTAGGCGATCGTCTGACGCTGGCCGACTGTGCTCTGATGGGGCCACTCTATGCACATCTGTATCTCGATCGGGTTACCCGCAAGAAGCTCTATGACGAAGCGATCGAGGTCTGCAAGTGGATCGAGCGCTGCAACCGACCGGTGCCGGAGCAAATGGGCGAGGTATTCAACGGTGATCAGCCTGAGACCCTGAAAGCCGTGCTCAATCTGGTCGGCACGGACGCCGCGCCCATGCTCACCGCGTTGGAGGCTGGCTTCATCGATTGGGCAGGAACTGATGAAGCGGATACCGCGACAGGTTCGGAAGCACCCCGTGGCGTCGGCACATACACAAGCATGCTTCGCGATTCTGCGATTACGGCCGGCATCCGCCCGTACGTCGTCTGGAAGATCCAGAGGCTCCGGGTAGCTCATGCCGGTTCCGATCAATCAGCCAGAGAAGCTACCACTAGCCTGCTTGACGAGGGCGGCAGCGCAGCATTGTTGCAAGCACCAGCGGGAGAAGTGCTGCTGGAGAAGAACCGGTTCAAGGTCGTATTCAGCTGAACACGCGTGTTCGACTGAACACGACCCGCCCGTAAGCGTCAGCCCGCTTCCCGGACTTTGTTCACCCGGCGCATACCGTCGTAGACGAACTCTTCACCATCAAGGTCGATGGCGGGAATCTCGTCGCGCTCCTTCCAGTAGTCCTGATTGTGGCGCCACTCGTCCTTGCTGCCCCGTTGCGGCAGTTTGTCGATGTCGCGCATCAGGTAGTTGGGATTGAAGTTGTCTGCTTCGATCCAGGGCAGGATCTCCATGTCCTTGTCTTCCTCGCGGAATGCCACCTCTACCCTGTTTGCACCCACCTCGTCCATGTGGTTCAAGAGCCCGCAGACGAAGTCGGCGAGCATGTCGACCCTGAGCGTCCAGCTGGCACGGAAGTAGCCGAATACCCAGACCAGGTTCGGCACGCCGGTGAACATCATGCCGCGGTAGTTGACGGTTTCGTGCCAGTCCACGGACTCGCCGTCCACCTCAAAGGGAATGTCGCCCATGACCGAAAGATGGAAACCGGTGCAGGCAACGATCATATCGGCCTCGATCTCCTCACCGGAGCTGGTCCGTACACCTTTCTCCGTGAAGGTATCGAGGGTATCCGTTACCACTGACAACTTGCCGTCGACGGCCGCCTTGAAGACGTCGCCTTCCGGGCAGAACGCCAGGCGTTGCTGCCAGACCCGGTATTTCGGCGTGAAGTGCGGTTCGAACTCGAAATCCTGTCCCGCATACAGGCGTACCAGTTCCTTGAGCTCTTCGAAGACCACATCGGGCTCGGTCTGGCAACGCTTGGTCAGCTGATCCTGGTCATACATGATCTGGGCTCGCACCACCCGGTGAATGGTCGGCTCGTCGATCCCGACCTCGCGTAGCCGATCGGCCAGCTCGTTTTTGTTTTCACTACAGAAGAAGTAGGTGGGCGAGCGCTGCAGCATGGTCACGTGTTCCGCCTTCTCGGCGAAGGCCGGAATCACAGTCGCAGCGGTGGCGCCGGAGCCGATCACCAGGATCCGCTTGCCGGTGTAGTCGGTCTCGGGATCCCACAGCTGCGCGTGGATGAATTCGCCTTTGTACTGATCCATGCCTGGCCAGTCCGGAATGTAGGGGTTCTCATGGTCGTAGTAACCCTGACACATCCACAGGAAATTGCAGGTGAACTGCAGCTCAGCGCCATCGGACAGACGGGTCGCCTCCACCGTCCACAGGTTGTCGTCACTCGACCAACGGCATCGATCGATCCGGTGACCATAGCGGATGTGCTGATCGATGCCGTTTTCTTCGATCACCTCACCCATGTACTTGAGAATCTCCTCCGCGCTGGCGATGGGAGCGCCTACCCAGGGCTTGAACCGATAACCAAACGTATAGAGGTCCGAGTCAGAGCGAACGCCCGGATACTTGTGGGTTTCCCAGGTGCCACCGAAGGTGTCCTTCATCTCCAGAATCAGATAGCTCTTGTTCGGGCTCTGCTCCTGCAGGTGGTAAGCAGAACCCACCCCGGAGATGCCCGCGCCGACTATCAGCACATCCACATGAGTGGCGGCTTCCGATACTTCTTGCGCTTGTGCGGTCACTTTTACCTCTTCTCTCAAGTTAATCAGAATAAGTCTGACAGGAATCGGGCCGGAATGGCCCTACGTGTATTCCCCTACACTACCCGATCCTGCTATAGATGGCCGAATCAGCCCAGATGTACGGAGAATCAGAATATGGAGCAGCTCGAGGGTAAAACCGCCTTCATTACCGGTGGCGCCAACGGTATCGGCCTTGCCATGGCGAAGGCCTTCCTGGCGGAAGGCATGAACGTCGCTATCGCCGACGTGGATCAGGCAGCACTGGCTGATGCCGAAGCCACACTGCGCGGCAGTAATGCCGAAGTTCGCGGCTATCCGCTGGATGTGACCGATCGGGCGCAGTACACGGCGGTTGCCGATCAGGTGGAGGCGGACCTGGGTCCCGTTCACCTCGTCTGCAACAACGCCGGTGTCTATCGGGGCGGCTCCATGGATTCAGTCACCTATGAGGACTGGGACTGGGTCATGGGGGTGAACGTGGGCGGCGTGATCAACGGGGTGCAGACCTGGGTGCGACGAATCGAAGCGCACGGCCAGGGCGGTCACATCGTCAACACCGCCTCCATGGCCGGCATGGTCACCTCACCGGGGCTGGGGGTGTACAACACCAGCAAGTTCGCCGTGGTGGGATTGTCTGAAGCGCTGCGCGAAGATCTGGCCGAACAAGGCATCGGTGTGTCCGTGCTCTGCCCGGGCATGGTGCAGACCCGTATTCTGGAAAGCGAGCGCACCCGACCGGAAGCCCTCGCGCCGGAGGACGAGAGTGCGGAAGCGGCCGCCAAGGCGCACAGTGAGATGATGCAGATGGCCATGAACGCCGGTATCCCCGCTGAAGAGGTGGCGCAACTGGTCGTGGACGGGGTGAGCCAGAACCTGATGTACCTGTTTCCGCATCCGGAGATGAAAGCGTCCACGGAGTTGCGTGTTCAGGCCATTCTGGATGCATTCGGTGAGGCGGACCCGGAACGGGTGCGGGCCCAGGAAGAGTTCCTGGCCGATCTGCTCAAGGAGTGAGCGCATGCCCGGCTGAGCGCTTCGAGCCGGAAGTTTTCAATCAGACACCGAAAGGTTCCCGGCCCGCGAGCGTTCGTCCGCGTGGAGGCTCCTCCAGAGGCCGATCGTCATGACGGCGACCACCACGAGCAGCGGCACAGACACGGCGACCACGGCCGATTGCAACGGTCGCAGCCCACCGATCTGAATCAGGGTAATGGGCAGAAGCCCGAGCACGACGGCCCAGAACACCCGATTCCAACGTGCCGGATGGGCATCTCGCGGCAAGGCGCGCGTGGTGGAGGAGGCCAGGGTGTACGAGGCGGAGTCATAGCTGGTGGCTGCGAAGATCACGCAGATCAGCGCGAAGAGCGGCAACACCAGGTAAGCCATCGGCAACGAGGCTACCACCTCGACCACGGCCGTGGCTGCACCAGCGCCATTGAGCGTATTCAGCACCGCCAGTTGCCCGGTCTGCTCCATGCTGACCGCATAGTTACCCAGCACCAAAAAGAACAGCGAGGTGCCCAGCGTGCCGTAACCCAAGGCGCCCAGGATCACCTGACGTAAGCTTCGACCGCCGGATATCTTGGTGATGAAGATCCCCATGAAGGGGCCCAGCGCCAGCCACCAGGCCCAGTAGAAGACCGTCCACGACTCCACGAAATTCGATCCTGCCGCAGGATCCGTCCAGGTGCTCATGGTCAGAAAATTCTGCAGCATGAATCCGACGGTTGCGGTGCCATGCTCGAGAATGAAGACGCTGGGACCGGAAACGAACACCACGATCAGCAGCGCGAAGGCCAACCACACCGCCAGATTGCTGAGCCGCCTGATACCTTTTCCAGGCCGACCCAGACACTGATGGCGAATACGACGGTCACCACCGTGATGACGACCACCTTCAGTGCAAAGGTGTCTTCAAATCCGAACATCCAGCCGAGGCAGGCGGCGATCAGCGGCACGGCAAGCCCGATTCCGGTGCTGCAGGCACCGATCAGACCGACCATGTAGGTCATGTCGATCAGACGGCCCGGGAAACGGTGCGCCCAGTGGCCGATCACCGGCTCGCAAGCGGCGCTCAAGGTCAGAGAGCGTACACCCCGCACATGATAAGCATAAGCGATGGCTATGGCTGGCAGGCAGTACAGGGCCCAGCCGGTGAAGCCCCAATGAAAGATCGGGTAGGCCATCGCCCACTGCAGCGCTTCGGGCGTGCCGGGGGCCACTCCCATGGGCGGCGCCTGATAGTAGTGTGCCCACTCGATGGTGCCCCAGTAGAGAACGCTGGTGCCAATGCCTCCGCAGAACAGCATGGCCGCCCAGCTGAAGGTGGTGAAGTCCGGGGATTGCTGATCGCCAAGCCGGACCAGACCGAAGCGGGAGAAGGCCAGATAGAGCAGCAATGCAATCGCGACGATGCTGAACAGGATGTACCCTATCCCGAGCTTTTCCGTCACGAACCGAAAGGCTGTGTTCAGGGTGACCGCCCCGGCATCGGGATAAAGCCCGAGAGGGATGCAGACTGCAAAGACGATCGCCGCACTTGAGAAGAATATGAACCAATCGATACTGGCGGCAGGATCGTCGGGCTGCAGACGTCGCATAAAGTCTGGTCTTGAAGGCCAGAGCAGGAGCCTAACGCAGCGGAGCTTGTTAAGCGAATGACGAGCGCCCTGAAAGACGTGTACGACTTTGTGATCGTCGGCGCCGGCTCTGCCGGATGCGTGCTGGCAAACAGATTGAGCGCGGATCCCGGCTGCCGGGTGCTGCTGCTGGAAGCTGGAGGCTCGAACAACAGTCTGATCATCAACATGCCCGCCGCTCTGAGCATCCCGATGAATCGGCGGCGCTTCAACTGGGGCTACGTCGCCGAAGCGGAGCCCGGCCTGAACAACAGGCGTCTGCCATGCCCCCGTGGTCGCGGCCTCGGCGGATCCTCCGCCATCAACGGCATGGTCTATGTGCGCGGCCATCCGCTGGATTTCGAGCGCTGGAACGATCTTGTCGGGCCCGGAGCAGACTGGTCCTACGCCGCCGTCCTGCCGTACTTCAAACGGGCGGAACGCTGCCTGGATCAGCGGACGGACGATCGCTACCGGGGACGAGATGGACCGCTCACGACCACGACCGGCGCGCTCGAGAATCCGCTCTACGAACGCTTCCTCGAGGCCGGCACTCAGGCAGGGCACACGCTGAGTCCTGATCTGAACGGCTACCAGCAGGAAGGTGTGGGCACCCTGCCAATGACCGTGGAAGAGGGCGTTCGCTGCAGCGCCGCAAGAGCCTATCTTCGTCCCGTGCTGAACAGAGCCAATCTGGACGTAGCAACCGGCGCGCTGGTCGATCGCGTCGACTGCTCTGGCAATGAGATCCAGTCGCTCTGCTGGCAGGTGAAAGGCAGGCCGATGAGCACCAGGATCCGCAGGGAAATCGTCCTCTGTGCCGGTTCGATCGAATCACCCTGCATTCTGCAGCGCTCCGGACTGGGTCCTGGCGAGCTGCTGAGTGAGCATGAGATCCCCCTCGTTGCCGAGTTGCCGGTAGGCCAGAACCTGATGGATCACCTGGAGGTATATGTTCAACAAGCTTGCGAACGTTCCCTATCCCTGAACCGCAGCCTAACGCTTCCCCGGAAAGCAGTCATCGGGCTCGAGTGGCTGCTGAGGCGGCAAGGGCCGGGTGCGACAAATCACTTCGAAACCGGCGGATTCATACGCAGCACGGCCGACGCACCCTGGCCGGACATTCAGTTTCACTTCCTGCCCGCCGCCATGCACTACGACGGCTCCCACGTTTCAGCGACACCGGGCTATCAGCTACACGTCGGACCGATGCTGCCGCACAGCCGCGGAGAGGTCGCCATCACCTCTGCAAGGGCGGGTCCGCCGCCTCGCATCCGCTTCAACTACTTAAGCCATGAGCGTGATGTGCGGACGTTCAGGCAATCCGTGCAACGGGCCAGAGAGGTACTTGCCCAGCCTGCCCTCCGCTCGGTAAGCGGTGCCGAGATCACCCCCGGCGCGGATGCGTCCAGCGACGCGGCGCTGGATGCCTGGATCAGGGCGGACGCGCAGAGTGCTTACCATCCCTGTGGCACCTGTCGTATGGGGGAAGCGGGTGACAGCGTTGTGGACGGGGTCGGCCGGGTGCACGGTATCGACGGGCTCAGAGTCGCTGATGCATCGCTCTTTCCGATGATCACCAACGGCAACCTGAACGCACCGACGATCATGCTGGCCGAGAAGATCGCGGCAGAGATGACGGGCGACACGCTGGCGCCTGAACAGCAGCCGTTCTACCAATGAGCGAGGTGGTATATCTCAATGGCAAATGGTGCGCTCCGGAAGAGGCGCTGGTGAACGTCGGCGATCGGGGCTTTCTCTTTGCCGATGCGGTGTACGAAGCAACACCCGCCTACAAAGGGCGCTTCCTGCGACTCGATCTGCACCTGGCTCGCCTCGTCCGAGGTCTGGCGGCACTACGGATCGAATACGACATCAGCAGGCTCGACTCTCTTCACCACGAGATCTTGAATCGCAACGATCTCGGTGGGGCCGACTGGGCCATGGTGTACGCGCAGATCACCCGGGGTGCTGCGCCCCGGACCCATGCCTTTCCGGCAAATCCGATCCCGCCCACCGTTTACCTTTTCGCAAGGCAACTCGAACGACCGGATCCATCGCGTTGGCAGGGAGGCTACTCTGCAATCACCCATGCTGATTTCCGCTGGCACCATGCCCAGCTGAAAACCACCATGCTGCTGCCAAACGTTCTGGCCCAACAGGCTGCGGTTGAGGCCGGTGTGGATGAGGTGATCTTCATCAGGGACGGCATTGCCCTTGAAGGCAGCCATGCAAACCTCTTCCTCGTTCGAGATACCGTGCTCTACACCGCGCCTCTCGATCACAGAGTGTTACCCGGCATCACCCGCGCTCTGGTCCTGGAATTGGCTGAGCGCCTGGATATCGATGTACGGCAGGAAGACAGCAGTGAAGTCGCGCTGAGAGAGGCCGATGAAGTCTTCCTCTGCGGCACCACCACCGAGATCCGACCGCTGATCAGCATCGATGGTGCACCGATCGGAGACGGCCAGGTCGGCCCGGTCACTCGGTTGCTCCACACGGACTTTCAGGCGCTGACCGAGGCCCTTTAGAGCCTCCTGGGAGCATTCGAGCGAAAGCTCATCCGTGGGCTTGATACGCATGACCGGATTGTGCGAACGCCCTGTCAGACTGGTACCCTGCAGTTCTACTCACTGATTCGATAGGAGAGGACAATGGCCCTATATCCAGCCTGGCTGAAACGCTCCGGCATTCTGCTCGCCGTTGGACTCATGAGCACGGTGCTTCACGCGGATGTAGTCCGGCTCTCAGAACCGGTTGAATCCACTGACAGCTACGAGACGTTCGGCGCACCGCTCCCCGAGCAGGCGGACGTCATCGCCCTCGGTGCTTTGCTCACAGCCAGCGCAAGCTACCTGGACCGGGATGTGGTGGTGGAAACCCGAGTCGCTCAGGTCTGCCAGGCCAAAGGCTGCTTCTTTATCGCTCAGGAAGGTTCACACGCAGCCCGAGTGTCGTTCAAAGACTATGGCTTCTTCGTGCCGTCGGACATCAGCGGCCGGACGGTCACCCTGGCTGGCACGCTGATTCGCAGTGAGCTCTCCGAGGCACAAGCAGCGCATCTGAATGAAGATGCTGGCGGCGGTGCGTCCATTCGCCCCGGTGCCCAGTACGAGATTGTCGCGACTTCTGTACGGATACCGCGAAAGTAGACCCATGAGCGGCTGTTGCGGCAAGGCGGTCGATGTTGCTGCCCTGGCGGCGCGGCAGAGACAGGTTCTGATCTGGGTGCTCATCATCAACCTGGCCACCTTCGTGATGATGGTCGTCGGTTCGATCCTGAGCGGTTCATCTGCACTCTTGTCCGGCACGCTCGACAATCTTGGCGATGCGCTCACCTACGCGGCCAGCCTGATGGTGGTGGGAGCCAGCGCGCTTGCCAAAGCCCGAGTGGCCTTTCTCAAAGGTCTCCTGATTCTGGGTGCTGCGGCGGCGGTTGCTGTGCAGATCGGCTGGCGGCTGACGAACATGGAAGCACCGGTGGTTGAGACCATGAGCATCGCCGCCGTGCTGAATCTTGCCGCCAACGCCTTCTGTCTCTACCTGCTCACGCCCCTGAAAGACAACGATGTGAACATGAGCTCGGTCTGGGAGTGCTCGCGCAACGATGTGTTCGAGGGATCCGCAGTAATCGCTACGGCAGCTTTCGTCTGGCTGCTCGACTCAGGCTGGCCGGATGTCATCGTCGCCAGCGTCCTGCTCGTCATGTTTCTCCGCTCTGCGGTGCGCGTGCTCCGAAGTGCATGGAACGAGATGCGGCTCGCATCCCGGATGCCAACCGAATCCGCGGCCTGATCCTCAGCTCAGAATCCAGCCATCCGGGTAGGATTTCCTCAAATATCGGTTAGCTTCAGGCAGGTTGGTTACCTGCATCTTCCCGGCATCGTAGTCAATCTGTGCCTTCACCCGGATCGCCACGTTACCCAGAAGCCCTACCTCGGTCAGCGGCGCTGCGTAATCGAAGTTCGAGCAGGCCTGCCCACCTTCCCTGATCGCCCGAATCCAGTCGTCGTGATGGCTGCCGCTGACGCGCTCGATGCTCTGCTCGGGAGGATCCGCCTTGACCTCCGCTTCCCGTGCCTCCGGCAGGATGCGTACCGTCCGCGTGTAGGTATCCGTCACCATGAAACCTTCCGAGCCGATGAACAGCGATCCGCTCTTGTCCGGTCCAAGCAGCGTTGCCTGGTCGATGCCATTAAGGGCCGGTGGTAACAGGCCACCATCGAGCCAGTGATAGGTGACCGCATCCCGCCGGCCTTTCTTCGGGAACTGGTAGGTGATGGCCGACGCGTTTGGCGCGCTGGCGTCATTCACCATGGTTGCCAACGCAGAGACCGAATCCGGCAGTCCCAGATCCAGGCCGTAGAAAGCGGCGTCCATCACGTGACAGGCCATATCACCTACCGCGCCGCAGCCATAGTCCCACCACGCTCGCCAACTGAACGGCAGGTAACCCGGATCATAGGGCCGAGGGTCTGCCACACCCTGCCACAATGCCCAATCGAGACCGTCAGGCAGAACCGGAACGAACTCGCTGTGATCAGGCAGGTCCAGACCTTGCGGCCAGATCGGTCGGTTGGTCCAGGAATACACTTCGCGCACCCGGCCAATCGCACCTGCAGCGATCCACTCCCGGGCCAGCCGCACTCCGTCGTTGGAATGCCCCTGATTGCCCATCTGTGTGACCACGCCCTGCTTGCGGGCGGCTTCCGCCAACAAGCGCGCTTCTTCCACCGTATGGGTCAGCGGCTTCTCGCAGTAGACGTTGATACCCAGATTGATGGCCGACATGGCAATGGGGAAGTGCATGTGATCGGGGGTTGAGATGACTACGCCGTCGAGGCTGTCACCAAGCTCCTCGAGCATCAGCCGATAGTCGCGATACCACCGGGCACCGCGCTTTTCGGCCGCTTTGAGCAGCTCATCGAACTGCGCCGACCAGCTCCTCTCACTCCGCGCTGCGGCAACCGTTCGCTCATCCACGTCGCAGAAGCCAACCAGGTTGTGCTGATGAAGCGCTCCGATGGAGCTCGCCCCTTTACCACCCACACCCACGAAGGCCAGATCGAGTCGGTCACTCGGCGGCAGAACATCCGCAGTCGAGCCGAGCATCACTCCGGGTACACCCGCTGCACCGGCAGCAGAAATGCCTGCCGCAGTCTTCAAGAACCGGCGACGACTTGAACCGATCACCGCAGCCTTTGTCTCTCCCATCTCCGCTCCGTGGACGACAGATGCGCGAAGGATAGCCACTGTGACGCAATTCCGTCGAGCTGAAATGACAGGTGCCGATTTGTGACCCCTGCCGTCGACATCACGAACCTGAAGCGGTTAGGTGTACGTTTCAGCAAGCCGTGCAGCAGAAGGATCTGACCAGGCCGGCCGACCCGCTCGGCCCTCAACCGGCAGGACGCCAATGACCGATCGCAAAGTTCCCAGAGCTCTGGTAGTAATCAGCCTCGCTCTGGACCTACTCATTCTGCTCATATTTCTCTTCATGCCTCGATCAGGCATGGAAGCGATGGGTGCTGCTTTCCTGCTCTACCCGTTGGCCGCCATTCGCCTCATCGTCGCCCTCATCAGCCTGGTGTTCTCGTTTCGCCGGCGAAGCTGGCAGTTCGGTTCGTACACCCTGCTCGCCCTCGCCATACAGGCATGGTTCTGGCTGGTCGGTCTCAATCTGTCCCCCTCCTACGAGCCGCTGCACAAAGTGCTGCGCAATGAAGCGCGCGCAGCGGCAATAAGGTTCGGTGATTACCTGGATCAGCGGGCATACGACGGTAAACGTGCCCAACAGCATCGACAGGATCCAGCACACGGCCAGCTGTGCGATTCTCTCTCGGTGGACCGCGATCTGGCGGCGCTGGATGGCAAGCTGCTGGACCAGGATCTTGATCGGCCCTGCGCCACCTACTATGACGAGTCCGTCAGCCCCCTGCTTCATGCGGTGATTCACACCTACGGCACCTGGACCGGCGATATGAGGATGCACCCGCCGGTGGATCCGGAATTCCTGGGTCCCGCTGCCGAACGTCTCCTCAGTGCTGGCGCAGATCCGAACACACAGGATGCTTTCGGCAACACCGCGTTGCACTACGCGCTCACGTTCCAGAACGAGGCGCTGGTGGATGCCCTGCTGGCAAACGGCGCCTGTGTTCTGCTGAAGAACGGCCTGGACGAATCTCCCTTGAGCAATCACTCTAGCTATCGACTGCGACAGAAGGTCGAGGCGGCGGCCAGCGACCCGAACATGCTGGCTAACTGTCCGGCTGAGGTGCGGGGGACGCAGCCGGATACAGCGGCGGACTCGGAAGATCCGCGCACACCGGATGCGGGTCTGCTGAACGCCCTCCGCTCCGGACGCCTGGAACGGGCCATCGCCTATCTTGACCAGGGTGCTGATCCCAATGCCAGCGATCGGGAAGGCAGCAGCTTCGAAGCAGCGCTGAGAAACTGTCGGGACAACGCAACCACAATGGCCCAGCTGCTGATAGATGCCGGTGGTGACGTCAACGGTCAGAACAGACGGGGTGCGACGGCACTGATGATCTCCATGCGCTACTGCGTGAAAGCCGTACCCTTCCTACTGGAACGGGGCGCGGACCCGACACTGGCGGACCGCAGCGGTGACACACCCCTCCATCAACTTGGCGGCGTGGCGCCCGATCGGCTGGATGACATCGTCGATCGACTGCTCGCCACCGGTGCAGATATCAATCAGCAGGCCAGGAGCGGTCAGACCCCGCTGATCCGTTCGCTTTTCGGCGGCACGACCCGTACGCGGGTGCTCAACGCGCTGCTTGCCCGTGGTGCAGACCTCAATCTCGGTGACAATGCGGGCAACACACCGCTGCACGTACTTGCGAGCAGAAAACGGGATGAAGGCGCGCCGGCCGTGATGGTCTCATTGATCGACCACGGCGCAGAGCTCGAACTGAAGAACAGAAAAGAGCAGACGCCGCTGGTTACCGCCGTGGAACAGGGCAGCGTAGAAGCGGTCCGGGTGCTGATCGCGGCTGGGGCGGACGTCAACGCCCGGAAAGCTCGCGGCCACACGATGATCAGCGGTCTGGTCTCCTGCAAGGAAGAAAAACTGGAGAAGCTCAAGCTGCTGGCGAAAGCCGGGGCAGACACCAGCATCCCCATAGAGCATGGCCCGTTGCCGCTGAGCCAGGCGTTCTTCGGCAAGATGTACCTGGATTGCCTCGAACCGGCAGAGGTTCTTCTGGCCGCTGGTGCCGATCCCAATCAGAGGGATAACAACGGTGCCGCGCCCATTCACAGCATTGCCAGCTGGTCGGTGAAGGATCCGAATGATGCACTGACGCTGCTTCGCAAGCACGGTGCCGATACGGACATCAGGAATCAGCAAGGCATGACCGCACTGCTTCTGACCGCCCGATACGGCACCAGCATCCGCACCATGGAACGACTACTCAGCCATGGGGCTGATCCCGGCGCGCGTGATGCCGACGGCAACACGTTGCTGCACGCCGCGGCAATGAACAGTAAGGAAGGCAACCTGGAGCGCTACAACTGGGTACTGACTCTTGGTGGCGACCCAGCCGCTCTGAATGACGCGGGACAGACGCCCCTAGACCGCGCTCGCGTCACCGGAAACAGGGCTCTGCTGACCGTGCTCGAAGCCAGATTGGCTGACTGACCGTTTTCGCCCCATCAGCAGATAGAACGTCGGCAGCACGAACAGAGTGAACAGCGTGCCGACCAGCATGCCTGCCGCGATCATCAGGCCAATCGCAAACCGGGCATTGGCGCCGGCACCATAGGCCAGCAACAGGGGCACTACCCCGAGCACGGTGGCAAAGGTAGTCATCAGTATAGGCCGCAGGCGCAGACCAGCCGCCTCCAGCACCGCTGAGCGCCGATCAAGCCCTTCCAGCATCTTCTGGTTGGCAAAATCGACGATCAGAATCCCGTGCTTGCTGATCAACCCGATCAGCGTGAGCAGGCCAACCTGGGTGTAGATGTTCAGCGTGGTCATACCGATCGCCAACGGCACCAGGGCGCCGAAGATAGAGAGTGGCACGCTGATCAGCACGATAAACGGATCGCGAAAGCTGTTGAATTGAGCGGACAGCACCAGGTAGATGAAGATGAGCGACGTGGTAAAAAGGAGCAGGAATCCCTGAGATTCTTCGATGAATCGCCGCGATTCCCCCTCGTAGCCCGCGCGATAGCCAACGGGCGCGACTTCCGCCAGCGTTTCCTCGAGGAAATCGAGCCCCACGCCCAGGGAGTTAGGCGGCAACACCATGCCTTGGATCGTCAAAGCATTGAGCTGCTGGTACTGCTTCAGCGTGTTCGGTTTAACCGTCTGTTTCAACCTGACCACTGTGGCAAGAGGGACCAGCGACCCTTCGCTGGTGCGGACGTAGTAACGTTCCAGCCATTCCTTCGTCAGACGGAATCCGCGATCTGCCTGCGTAATCACTTTATAGCTGCGACCTTCAATGCTGAACCGGTTGGTTTCTGCTTCACCCAGCATCACCTGCAGGGTCTCGCCGATGCTCGCCATGGAGATACCGAGCCGGGCGGCCAGCTCGCGATCGATCTCGACATTCACCTCCGGTCGTGAATAGCGTAGATCCTTGTTGACGAAGGCGAACAGTCCAGACTGTCGTGCTTTCAGCAGCACTTCCTCACCGACCCGGTCGAGCTCCTCGTAGCCTACATTGCCCGAAATCACGAACTGGACCGGCAAACCTTGGGCAGCCCCCGGGAGACCGCCCGAGGCGAAGGTGAATATCTCCAAGCCGCTGATCTTGTTGAACTTCGCCTGCAGCTCTTGTCGCACCTCCTCCAGAGAGCGTTCCCGGTCTGACCAGGGCTTGAGATTGATGCCACCGAATACCGATGTGGGTTGATTCACCTGCCAAGAGTGGGTGGCCTCCGGAATGGTACGCCACGCGTCAACCATCTGATCGAGGAAGTACGTGGTGTACTCCAGGCTGCCGTAATCCGGAGGTGTCGCTATCGCAAAAATGCTACCGCTGTCCTCTTCCGGTGCAAGCTCCTTCTGTGCCAACTGATAAAAAACGGGCAGGCTGAGAAAAATCATGAAGGCGAAGAGCATGACGGCACCTTTACTGTCCAGGCAGGCAGACAACCAGCGCCGGTAGCGATGCAGGAGGCTTTCGAATCGGGCGTCCAGCCAGTCCGCTACCCGACCCTGGTCCGCATGTTCCTTGAGCAGATAGGCGCACATCATCGGGCTCAATACCAGGGCGACGATGCCGGATATCAGTACCGCACCAGCCAGTGTCAGGGCGAACTCGCTGAACAGCACACCGGTCAGCCCGCCGAGAAACCCGATGGGCAGATACACGGCAACCAGGGTCAGCGTCATGGCGATCACCGGCAACGCAACCTGGCGAGCGCCAATCAGAGCAGCCTTAAGCGGTGTCTCGTCATTCTCAATATGCCGGTGGATGTTCTCCACCACCACGATGGCGTCATCCACCACCAGGCCGATGGCAATCACCATGGCCAGCAGGGTGAGCAGGTTCAGGGAGAAGCCCATCAGCCAGATCAGGAACAGGACGCTGATCAAGGACAGCGGGATGGCCACGATGGGAATGACTACCACCCGCAGTGAGCCGAGAAACAGGAGAATGACCAGGATCACGATCACGGTGGCCTCAATGAGTGTCTGCACCACTTCGTTCAGGGCTTCGCCGATGTAGATGGAGAGGTCGGAGTCCATCACGATCTCCATGTCCGCCGGCAGGTTTGTGTTTAGCTCGGCGACCTTCTTCTTCACGCTCCTGGCCATTTCCAACGGATTCGCACCGGGTGCTTCCGTAACGGCGATGAACACCGACTCTTTGCCGCTGGAGTAGGCCGCCGCATCGTAGGTCTCACTGGCGAGCTCTACTGCCGCCACATCACCCAGCGTGACCCGCCGATCACCGTCCTGGCGAACGACGATAGATGCAAACTCGCCCGGATCCTGCATGTCCGTCTGGGCGTCGACGCTGGCCCGGACCAGCTCGCCACGGGTGGTCCCCGCCGCGGAGATGTAATTGTCCCGCCGGATGGCGTTGTTCACATCGGTGGCGGTGACGCCAAACGCTGCCATCTTCGCCGGGTTCAACCAGATGCGCATGGCGAAGAGGCCACCGCTCAACATCCGCGCCTCACCAACCCCATCCACCGTGCTCAACACCGGTTGAATGGAGCGCATGCCGTAGTCGGCCAGCTGCTGCACCGACATCTCCTCGGAGAGCAGGGTCAGGTACATCATGGAGTCGCCACCGGTCCGGTTGCTCACCACCGGATCCTCCACATCACGCGGCAACTCGAAGCGCGCCTCGTTGATCTTGGTGATGACTTCGCTCATCACCTCGGTGGAGTTTTCTCCAAGACGGACCCAGACCTGGATCTGAGACATCCCGGGATCGCTCTGAGAGGTGACATATTCCACACCTTTGGCCGCAGCCACACGCCGCTGCAACGGCGTTGTGACAAAGCCTTGCACGGTCTCGGCGCTGGCGCCCGGATAAACGGTCTGCACGTAGATGACGCTCTTCTCGACCTCCGGGTACTCACGCAGTGCGAGCTGAGTACCGGCCTGCAGACCAAGCAGCAGCATCACAGCCGCTATGACCAGAGCAAGGACAGGGCGACGGATGAAGATGTCTGTCATCACGTTCTCCTAGAGCACTAAAGCGCCACACTCTGATCGATGAGCACGCGCACACCGCGATAGAGCTTGTTCTGACCGACACTTACGACCTCATCTCCCGGCTGCAGACCCGCCAGCACCGCGACCTTGCCATCCTGCACCCGTCCCGCCTGAACGACCCGGGCGTTGGCCGTGAGCTGGCCATCCTCGGTAGGTTCGATCACGTAAACCGTATTACCCTGCAGGGCATAGGTCATCGCCGTCTCGGGAATGGTCACCACTTCTCTGTCCAGCCCCAGATCCACCTCCAGCACGGCGAACATGCCGGGAAGCAATCCATCCACCTCCTCCAGCCGAGCCCGCAACAGCACGTTGCGGGTATTCGGGTCCGCCCGGGAATCCACCGCGGCTACAACGCCCTGAAAGGCTCGATCAGGATAGGCGTCGACTCGCACGGAGACCGCGAGCCCCGCGCGCAGATCCGGGGCATATCGGGCCGGAACCGTGAAGTCGATTTCGAGCTCCGAATGATCCTGAAGAGTCGCGATCACGGTACCCGGTGAGACGTAGTCGCCCACATCCACTCTTCGGATACCCATGGTTCCCGAGAACGGCGCGGATATTCTCTTGTTGGCAAGCCGGGCTTCGGTTTCCGCGAGCTCGGCTCGGGCCCGTTCCAGATCGGCACGTGAACGGTCGAACTGGGTCTGCGGGATCGATCCCTTATCCATCAGGGTTCGATCCCGCTGGAACAGGATCTCAGCCAGCTCGAGCGTGGCGATCTGGCTCCGGCGACTGGCGATCTCCACCTCGTCGTTCAGTACCACCAGCAGTTGCCCTGCTGTCACTTTGTCACCAGACTCGAAGAGAATTGAGGTGATTTCCCCGCTGGTCTCCGAGGTAAGTTCCACCCCTCGAACGGCCTGGATGGAGCCCACTGCATTCAGCGTTTCCTCCCAGACCTCGCGCTCAGCGGTCGACGCGGCGATCGTCACCGGCGGCGGCGAAAAGTCCATGCTCGCAAAGGTGCTGAAGCGCTGATACAGATAGGCGCCGATGGAGCCGAAAATGGCCAGCAGCAGGACGATGACGACGATATAGGCTTTCAAAGCTGGATACCCGCCAGTTTTCCCTGTCCGGGGAATTCTTCCGTAAACACCTGACATGGTACGCAAGCCTGCTCATCCAGTTCTACTTGACCTGAAACCGGGTATGCTGACAGCTCAATGCTGCCCGAGCGAGGATCCCGCCTTGCCATTGAACCTGATTGACCACATGCCTTTCGCCCAACAGCTCGGCCTCGAGCTGACGACGTCGGAGCCCGATCGGATCGAAGCCAAACTGATCGTGCAGGAGTCACTGTGCACCACCGGCAGAATCATGCACGGTGGGGCCATCATGTCGGTGGCGGATACGCTCGGCGCCATCGGCGCTTTTCTGAACCTGCCCGAGGGTGCCAAGGCAACCACCACGATCGAGAGCAAGACCAATTTCCTGGGTGCGGCTTCCCTGGGCTCTGAGGTCAGCGCCGTTGCCACTCCCGTGCACATCGGCGGCAGAACTTCTGTCTGGCAGACGCAGCTGATCAACGACAAGGGCAGACCGGTGGCGCTGGTGACCCAGACTCAACTCGTGCTCAGAGACTGAATTCCGGCCGGATTTCGATGCCCCTGAAATCATCTTTACTGATCCTCAAACAGTATTTATCGTCCACCAGTTGGACAACGAAGGCGCCTTCACGACTGACTGGAGAAGAGAAGCGTCTGGGATTCAGGGTCATCGTCGCGGACCTCCCGGAGCATTCACAGCGGCTGATAACGACCTCGATCACGCTCGGAGATCAGACGTCGCCTGCCACCATGATCAATCTGAGCCTGACTGGCATGCTCATCGCTGATCTGGACCTGGGGGTGAAGGTGGGCGATACGGTTACCGTTGCCATCGAGCACGATGGCCGAGCGGCCGTTCTGGAAGGTGCCGTCGTTCGCGAGGTGGATCGAGGGTCGATTGCCATACACTTCCCGGACTCCATAAAGGACGGGGAATTCGATCCACCGATCCCGCTCTCCAACCTGCACCGTCGCCTGGAACGTCTCTGGCTCAAGAGCCGCGAAAAGTAAGCTCAGTTCGGTGTAACAGGTCGACTCACAAGGGGATAGGAGCTCAAGATGACACCACTACCGGTAACACTCGCCACCGCATCCATTCTCGGGCTCATGCTGATCTGGTTGGCCGCCCGAGTGATCGCCTCCAGAGTGAGAACTGAGACGCTGATTGGCGAAGGCGCCAGTGCGGAACTGCTTTACGCCATCAGAACCCACGGCAACTTCATCGAGTACGCACCGATCTTTCTCATTCTGCTGGGTCTGCTCGAGTACAGCGGCGGCAATCGGACTGCGCTCCTGGTACTTGCCGGACTCTTTATCGTCGCCCGGCCGCTGCACGTCCTGGGCATGGGCGAAGGCGCGAACCTGAAGCTCCGTCAGATCGGTGTGGTCCTCAGCTTCACCGCCATCACCGCCGCGAGTCTGTACGGTCTGTACCTGTCACTGATGTAGCCGGTGAACCGGTAGCGAGCCTCAGCCGGCCTGATTGATCACAGTCTCACCAAACTCGCTCAACCGGTCCAGGCCATCAGGGCCCGCAAAGAAGAAGGCAGGTACCATGATCCGATCCACGCCCACTGAGCGCATCTGCTCGAGGCCGGTGATCGGGTCCATCATCTGAGCACCGAACATGGCATTGATCTCAATGCTGGCCGGATCGCGGCCCGCATCTTCAGCGGCGCTGCGCAGGCGGCCGAGCAATGCGGCCAATCTCTCATGATCCCCTTCACCCGGGAAGTAGCCGTCCGCGATACGCACTGCCCGGCGGATGGCCGCGTCCGTATCCCCGCCCACCAACACCGGGATGTTGCCGTTCACCGGTCGCGGGCTGCAGGTGGCCGGCTCAAAGTCGACAAACTCACCGTGAAACTCGGCATGGGGTCCTGACCACAAGGCCCGCATGGCGGCAATGTACTCATCGTTTCTGGCGCCGCGGCGTGACCAGGGGACGCCCAGCGCATCGAACTCTTCTTCCAGCCAGCCCACGCCCAGCCCCAGCTCCACCCGACCGCCAGAGAGCTGATCGAGGGTAGCCAGCTCCTTTGCCAGTATCAGAGGATTCCGCTGAGGCACGATGAGTATGCAGGTGCCCAGACGCAGGCTAGATGCTGCTGCGGCAGCGAACGCCAGCCACATGAGCGGATCCGGAATCGGCGTGTCGGGCTCCGCGGGGATCTTGCCGTCTTCCGTGTAGGGATATCTGGAGTGAATCGAATCCGGCAGGATCACATGCTCACCCCCCCAGACAGACTCGAATCCGGCAGCTTCCGCCCGCCGGCAGAGCTCCAGAGCGTTGGGACCATCTATGGCAATGCTGCTGGCAAACGCGAGACCGACTTTCACTATTCAACTCCTCTTGTGCTGCTATCAGTATTGTTATTCCGATGCGTACTTCAGGTAAGCACTGGCCGTTGCCTGGGCCATTTTGTCCCCATCAAAGGGAATCGACATCTCCGGAGTAAACTCGAGCACGACCCGCTCCGGCGTATCCAGAAATTGGACGAACTTGTCTGGATCCAGATTCCGGGTGAAGGCGTTGCCGTCATCGTCGCGGGCTGCCATGCCCGCCGCCAGCAAGCCGTAGAACCACTGCTTGGTTTGCGCGTCATCGTGGATCACGGTATGGCCCTTATAGGTGACGGTCTTCCCGCCACCCATGGGCGTGCCTTTGCTCGAGATCACGATGGAAGAACGCCCATCCCTGGCAATGGCCTTGATCCGAACCCGCTCTCTGGTGGCCGTCATCCAGATCTTCCCATCAACGGGAACGTATGCAGTGATCACGCCAATTGGGTGGCCCGCTTTGTTGGCCCAGACAAATACGCATTCTCCGGCCGTACGCACCAGCTCCTGCTCGCGCTCGCTGTCGAGCCGGTACTGCTTCACGTCATCGTAGTTGGTCACATCGTCGCTCATATATCCCCCAGGTCCAGGTTAGCTGCCACCGCCGGACTGATTCCCCTCGTACTCGCTCTCCAGCAGCCGCGCACCACGGAGGATGCCGCCCATCGAGTAGTTGGCTTCGTGGCAGGCGTACTCGTAGACCAGGTCATTCGGCTTCGACTGCCACACGTAGCGGCCGCTCCAGGGCGCTTCCCAGACGGTCTCGTCGGTCACGGTGAAATCGTAGTACAAGTTGCCATCTTCCATAAGAGTGAAACGTTCTACCACCTGCAGGTTTTCATCGGCTCCCGCCAGGCTCGAAAGCTCCCGGAAACCTCGGGTTTCAACCACCAGGGTGTCCCCTTCCCAGTGCCCGATGGAATCGCCCAGCCATTTCCGGTTCTGAAGCGGTGTGTGTTCCGAGTCGAGGCGAATGATCCGGGCATCATGCACCATCTCCTGCAGGATCATCACGTGGGTGTCCGTCTGCACGATTCGCTTGTAGTTGTTGTACAGGCTGGAAATGGTCGGCACCGTGGAGCCAAAAGAGATCAGGCAGCGCTCGGACGGCGAAAGGCTCTCCGGACCATCGAACGGTCCGGGGCCATCGTGCTCGAGCCAGGTGGCTTCGCCCGTATTCTCATGCGCGAAACTCTGATAGACCGAACTCATACGAGCACCCACGCCTGGCAACGTGGGCGGATGACGGCCGTTCGGCGGATCGTAGATGATCGAGGTGGGCACACGACCGTTGATCTCACCGAGCGAGCTGCCTGCATCGATATAGAACAGGTTGTAGCCGCCAACACCGCCGGCGCCCGCGGTATTGTTGCCGTCACCGCCTTCCGGGGGCGCTTCGCGGTCCGGATCGCTCTCGCTCGTTACCGCCCAGTTCGACGCCACCTCGAAGGCCCAGTTGAGAAACCGCGCGAACCACGGGTAAAGATATTCGGTCTCGCCCAGCCACTCCGGCCGTTGGGTCGGCGTCAGCGTGCCCGTGTCATACACACCGGATAAGTCTGGTCTTCCGGAAGGCGTACGTTTGATATCTGCCGCAGCGGAGACCGCAGCAGCAGTCAAAACCAGCCCTGCAGCCAACGTGATCAGCAAACGGCCCGGCTGGCGAATCAGATTTCGATTGGTCGGCACAGCTCACTTCCCCTTGACCCCGTCAGGACTTAAGTCTGCTGAGTCCTGCGACGCAACACAACACCCGCCAAACACGTACCCGTGCGCCTGTCAGCAACTAGTTTGTTGACACCCACAGCCGGGATGTCGATCTGCGACCCGGTGCTCGACGAATCTGAGACCCCTGTCACGGCTACCGGCAGGCGGCCGACCTAACGTGGGACATAGCCGATGCCATCCAGGCGGAGAGGTCGAGCCGCGTTTCGACCTACAGACAGATGCGCATCCTCTAACGGTTTCGAGCTGGGTGTGCTGCTTTGTCACTACTGATTCAACGCATCATTCCAATCGTCAGCCTGGTGCTGGCGCTGGCCGTGCTCTGCATACTAATCGCCGTATCCACTTCTCCAGCCGGTGAGACCTTCCGCACTGTGGACTCACGGGTTCAGTACCTGCGCGACGCCGCCCAGGCACTCGATCAGTACCTGGCGTTCGAAAACGAATCGACCAGCGAGGACCAGGCAGCCGCGGTGTCCGAGCTGGCGGCAAGCCTCACCCCTCAGGTGTCCCAGATCCGTGAGAGCCTGCACGGGCTGTGGCAACCACAAGGCCTGATCGACGGTATCGGCTGGTCGGCGACTCGAGCCTTCAACCTGATCGATCACCAACCGCACGCGCTAGCGGAACGCACACGTTACGAAGCCCCTCTTGACGCACTCGAGACCTCGGCCAGCCGGGTTGGTCGACACATCGATCCGTATCTGCAGAACAGCCGGGAGTTCGAGCAGGGCATGGCGCGCTTCCGCCAGAACAACCGATCCCTGGTGCAATCCCTGCGCGCCAACGGTCGGGACGATCTTGCCGATCAGATCTTCCGCGCCGGGGATCAGTTACAGGCTGACATGATCTCCGGCGAACCGGCTCGATTGACCCGGGTGGATTCCGTTCTCGAGCGCGTCCAGCTGATCGTAGTCGGACTCGGCGCCAACGAGCAGAGCACCGGCAGGGAGCTTCTGGAGATGGTGCCCGTCATGCTGGCTGCGCGCCGCGCGATGAACCAGGCACTCAAGCAGATGGATCTCACGGGTCTGGGCAATGCGGTTGGGCAGTTCTCCGAAATCGCCACCGAAGATCAGGTACGGACGCTCTCCATGATCAGTGATGCCCGTGTGCTGCTGAATCTCTACACCATCTTTCTGCTGGCGTTGCTTGCTTATCTCGGCCTGCGCTTGCGCGCCAGCTACTCAGCCCTCAATCGCTCCCACGATGACCTGGAGGTGCGCGTTCAGGAACGCACGGCAGATCTCGAGCTTGCCTACGAAGAGCTCAAGGAGTCTCAGGTGCAGCTGGTGCAGGCTGAAAAGATGTCTTCCCTCGGCCAGCTGGTTGCCGGGGTGATGCACGAGATCAACACACCGCTGCTCTACGTTCTGAACAACGCATCAGTCACCTCGGACTCCATCGCCGACGTCGACCGTTTCGTGCAATCGGCTCTACCCCTGCTCGAGGCGCAGGGTGGCGAGGAGATCAAAGCCGCACTCAAGGCCCTGCTCGCGCGCCGCGCCGAGTTCGATGTGGCATCCATCCGGGAGTCTGCCGAAGAGGTGGCGACCCTCAATCGCGAGAGCATTGAGGGCCTAAAGCAGATCAGCGATCTGGTTCAGAGCCTCAAAGACTTCTCCCGCCTCGATCGCGCCACCGAAGATCGCTTCGATGTCTGCGAGGGTATTGAGAAGACGCTCACTATCACCAAGAACCTCCTCAAGTACGGCATCGAGGTGGAGCGGGACTTCGAGCCGGTGGGCGAGATCTTCTGCTCACCGGCCAGAATCAATCAGATTTTCGTCAACCTGGTGACCAACGCGGCCCAGGCAATGGATGGGGAAGGCAAGCTCAAGATCAGCGTGTGTTCGGTGGACGACTGTGTGGAGATCGTCTTCGAGGACACCGGTTGCGGCATTGCCGAAGAAGATATGAATCGAATCATGGATCCTTTCTTTACCACCAAACCAGTGGGTCAGGGCACCGGGCTCGGGCTCTCAATCGTCCATCAGATCGTGCAACAGCACCATGGCAATCTGGATGTGAGCTCTGAAGTAGGCAAAGGCACCCGCATCGCCGTCCGGCTGCCGAGACAGCCCTACAATGAGGAGGCAGCCTGATGCCAGTTGCCGGAAACTCGCTGACCGAACAGGATCTCGACAAAGCCACGCTGCTGTTCGTGGATGATGAAAAGCGCGTGCTGTCTTCAATGCGCGCCATGTTCCGGCGCGATTATCACGTCTTCATTGCCGACAACGGCCCCGAGGCGCTCGAGATCATCGACCGGGAACGAATCGATGTGGTGATCTCCGATCAGCGGATGCCGAAGATGACCGGCGTTGAGCTTCTCTGCACGGTGAAAAAGCGTGCGCCTTCCGTGATGCGCATCCTCCTCACCGGTTACGCGGATCTTGAAGCCATCGAGGCATCGATCAACGAAGGCGAAGTCTTCAGATACCTGATGAAACCTTGCCCGCCTGACGATCTGAAGAAGGCAATCGCCATGGCCGTAGAAGCGGTTCGCAGCGGCAACTCGGCGGTTGAAGGAATCGAGCTCGGATCGAGCAATGCGAACAGTGGTGGCGAGCGTTCGCCCGCGTCCACATCAGCCGAAAGGGAAACGGGAGAGCTAATTCCGTTCCCGAACACTCATAGAAAACCGCAGTCTGCCACAGTGCACCGGCTGCCACGCAGGAAATCGAGCCCCGCCACCCAGCAAGGCAGCAGAAAAGGCAATGTCGGCTCAGCTGTGGAGGTTCTGCTGCTCTCTTCAGACAAAGACCTTGCCTCGACCATCGCCGACGCCGTCGTCGATCACGAGGTGATTCGGGTCTTCTCGATTGAGCAGGCACTGGAAGCTCTGAACAACCGGCGGATCGGCGTGATGGTCACAGACATCACCGTAGACAGCACCGAGCTGCAGACACTGACCAAGACGCTGAAGGCGGAGGTTCCGGAACTTATCACCATCATCGCCAGCGAGCGCTCCGATGCGCACACACTGATCTCGCTGATCAACGAAGGGCAGATCTATCGTTTTCTGCTCAAGCCGGTCTCTCGTGGCCAGTGCAGGCTCTGGCTGGAGTCGGCCGCCCGCAAGTTTGAAGAGCTGGCTGGCAGCGATGAGGCGCTGGCCAGACACCGGGTGAACGTGGACGAAGAGGTGCGAGGCTCCAGCCTGTTCAGTCGGGTGAAGGCTGGTGTGGACCGTCTCAGAACCAGGCTCAGAGGCTGAAGCAATGGATCAGCTGATCGATCAGCCAGCTGCAACTGAAGGCCGAACGCTCATTCAGAGCTTCGGCTTCGCCGCGCTGCTGATCGTCGTCGGCGTGGTCTCCAGCTGGGTCTATCTCAAGCGCTCGGATGGGGCGGAGTCAATCACTGTCCCGCCTCTGGAGACATTGCTGCTCAAGCCCATTACCCCGAACACCGAGCCAACGGCAGAGCCAGACGAAGTGCAGACCTGGGTGCAATTCGGCGAGGAAGCCTACGCGGCGGGCCGCATCGTCGAGCCCGCTCGTGACAACGCGCTTTATTACTACGGAAAGGCGCTGGAACAGGCACCTGCGCATCTGCAAGCTCTGGCTGGGATGGATCGGGTCATTCGCCATCTCGTCAGCAGCTCGGAGAGCGCTATCTTTCAGGGCGACTGGCCCGAGGCCCGGGCCTACGCCGAGCAGCTCCGTACCCTGCGGCCCGAAGACAGTACGGCTCTCGCACTGCTGGATCGAATCAACCGCTTTGAGCAGCTCGAGAACCTCATGGCGCGGGCTGATCGACAGGTGGCAGTCTCACGACTGACAGAACCGAGAAACGACAACGCCATGGATACCTACGGACGTATCCTGGCCATCGATCCCGGTAACGACGTTGCCACCAAGGGCATCGCTTCCATTGTTCAACGATTGCTCGGCGTCGCCCAGTCTGCGGCTCTGGCTGGAGAAAGCGAGAAAGCCACTCGCTTCATCGCCCGGGCTAAGTCCATCGACGCAAACGCACCTGGACTCGTCGAAGCGGAGCAGGTGGTTGCGCAATGGTCGGAAATGGTCAGCAGCCGGCACTTGCAGGATCAACTCGAAGCCGCTTCTGCTGCGCTGGAGGCGGGTCGGCTCACCGCGCCGGACGAACCGAACGCCCTGGCGCTTTTCGACGAAGTACTGGCGCAGGATCCCGGTTCTGATGCGGCGAGGCAAGGGAAGCGTCTGGTGCTCCGGGCCCTCATCGAACGGGCCTGGAGCCAGATCCGCGCGGGAAGATTCAATGCGGCTGAGCAGACGCTCGAGGATGCCGAATCCGCCGGTGCTGAGTCGTTCGAGCTCGTGGAGCTGGAGGATGAGATCGCCTATCAGCGAGCGCTGAGTGATGCCAGGCGCGGGAGCTTCGAACGGATGTTCACCATCGCCGAGCTGGATGCCAAACGCCGGGAAATCCCCGAATACCCGCGGTCGAGTCGCGGTGATGGCTGGGTGGATGTGCAGTTCACCGTTTCGGAATCCGGTGAGGTCGTGGATGCGCTCGTCAGCGACTCGAGCAGCCCGGAGTTCGAAGACGCAGCGCTCAGAGCCATCGGCCGCTGGTCGTTCAGACCCTATCTGTTTAAAGACCGGCCCCTCCCCGTCCGCGTTGCCATCCGCTTCGCTTTCAAGGAATAGATCCACCTGACCGGCAACGTCGCTCCTAACCGCTCGATCATTGCTATTGCACGATCCTGCTAATAGCCTTACTGGCAAATCAGCTGATAGGGGCCATCCGTGGCAGAGAGCTTTCGAGCGGAAACCCGTGCCTGGCTGGAGGAGAACTGTCCAGCCTCCATGCGCACGCGCATGGTGCCAGGCGAAGAGGTAAACGGCGGCAGCAAACGGCGCAGCACCAACCCCGATGCATACCTCTGGCTCGAGCGCATGGCGGAACGTGGCTGGACCGTACCCACCTGGCCGGTGGAATACGGCGGTGGCGGCCTTGCCAAGGATGACTTTCTCATCCTGCTGGAAGAGCTGCAGCGGATCCGCGCCCGACCGCCGCTGGGTGGCATGGGCGTGACCATGATCGGCCCCACGCTGCTCGAGTACGGCACGGAAGATCAGAAGCTGCGTCATCTGCCAAAGATCGCCCGGGGAGAAGTGGCCTGGTGCCAGGGCTACAGCGAGCCAGGCGCGGGCTCTGATCTGGCGAGCCTGAAAACGCGAGCCGAAGACCAGGGCGACCACTATCTGGTCAATGGCAGCAAAATCTGGACCTCCGGCGCTCAGTACGCCGATTGGATCTTCTGCCTGGTGCGCACCGACCCGAACGTACCCAAGCACAACGGCATCAGCTTTCTGCTCTTTTCCATGGATGATCCCGGTGTCACAGTGAAGCCCATCGAGCTCATCAACGGCCGTTCACCGTTCTGCCAAACCTTCTTCGATGACGTCAAGGTGCCGAAGATCGACCTGGTGCACGAGGAAAACAAGGGATGGACGGTGGCAAAGCGTCTGCTGCAGCACGAGCGATCGGGGCTGTCTGCACTGGCCAGTGCGGACACTGCCGGAGCGCTGGAGCGGATTCAGCCTTCTCTGTCGCTCCCGGACCTGGCGAAATCCTATGATGGAAGCAACCGGATCTCCGACTCCGCCCTGCGTGCCGATCTGATCGATAACGAGATGCGCAAACGTTCTTTTCTGCTCACCCAGCAACGTGCTGTCGAAGAATCCGAGGCCAACACGCCAGGCGCAGCCACCTCCATCTTCAACTACGTGGAAGCGGAATACGTGAAGTCCCAGCTCGAGCTGCAGATGCGCATTCGCGGCAGTCAGGGCCTCGGTTGGTCGGGAGACAGCTTCTCTGAGGAAGAGATCGCCATGACCCGTCTCTGGCTCGAAGCCAAGTCCATTTCCATCGCCGGCGGCTCCAACGAGATCCAGCTGAATATCATCGCCAAGCGGGTGCTGGGCCTTCCAGACTGAGCGTAGTCTGTACTTACGGCTGACCGGATCGCGATGATGCGCTCATTGACCCCACAAGCACTCAAGGCGCTGCTCATGAGTGATCAGGAGCTGGCGCTCATCGACGTCCGCGAACAGGGGAGTTATTCAGAGGCGCATCTGCTGCTGGCAACGTGCCTGCCGCTGAGCCGGCTCGAGCTTCTTGTCGGCGATCTGCTCCCCCGGCTGGATGTACCCGTCGTGCTCGTGAGCGGTGAGGATGGCGATGGGCTTGCAGAGCGCGCGGCTGAAAGGATGAGCGAATTCGGCTATCGCAATCTGTCTGTGTTGACAGGCGGGACAACGGGTTGGCGGGCGGCCGGATTCGAAGTGTTCTCCGGCATCAACGTGCCGAGCAAGGCGTTCGGCGAGTTCGTCGAGCATCGCTACGACACTCCTCGTCTCACGGCCAGCGAGGTCAAGGCCATGCTGGACGAGGGGCGGGACATGGTGATCGTGGACTCACGTCCGTTCGAAGAGTTTCACCGCATGAGCATCCCGACCGCGACAGATATGCCAGGTGCAGAGCTTGCCTACCGTGTGCATGATCTCGCCCCGGATCAGGAGACGCTGGTGGTCGTCAACTGCGCCGGGCGCACCCGTTCGATCATCGGTGCCCAGAGCCTGATCAATGCGGGCATCCCCAACCCGGTGGTCGCTCTCAAGGACGGCACCATGGGTTGGCATCTGGCGGGACTCGAGCTCGAAAGAGGCGCAACCCGGGTAGCCGCCCTGCCCGGTGCCGACGGTCAGGCGAAGGCGCTGGCCGCAGCTGCCGTCGTTACCGACCGATTCGGGGTGCAGGAAACCACGCGGAAGCAGGTGGAGGGCTGGTTAGCCGAAACCGATCGCACCACCTACCTGCTGGACGTACGTTCCCCTGCCGAATACGCGGAAGGCCACCTGCCTGGCTATCGGAACGCGCCCGGCGGCCAGCTGGTGCAGGCAACGGACGAGTACGTGGCGGTCAGAAATGCCCGGCTGGTACTCGCCGATGACATCGGTGTGCGGGCAATCATGACCGCTTCCTGGCTGATACAGATGGGCTGGTCTTCTGTCTACGTTCTGGCCGGTGGCGTCGGCACGGACGGGCTCGTTGCCGGTCGGGACACCCCCACCGTGCTCGGTGGTCCCGAATCCGCCACACTGGCGCCTGATCAATTGGCAGAGCAGCTCAATACTGCCACCGTTATCGATCTCGGACTGAGTCGTGATTACGACCGGGCGCACATACCCGGGGCTCACTGGTGCACGAGGTTGCGGCTGGATCAGGCACTGGACGCCTTACAGGATACGATCGCTGACGGGCCATTGGTGATCACTTCCGGTGACGGCCTGCTGGCACGGCTCGCACTCCCGGAAGCGCGCGCGTTGCTGAGCGCATCCGGTCAGTCAGCTGTGGTTCACGCCCTCGTCGGCGGCACCGAAGCCTGGATCGCAGCAGGGCAGCCGACCGAGACGGGCATGGCGCGCCCCATCGGTCCTACCGACGATGTCTGGTTCAAGCCCTACGACCACCGGGGCAACCAGGAGCAGTTCATGCGCGACTACCTCACCTGGGAGGTTGCCCTGGTCGAGCAGGTTGAGCGGGATGGCACGACGCGATTCCGCGAGTTTTAAACGGAGCAAACTGATGAGCTACTCACTGGAAGACTTCTGCGCAGATACCCGATCGATCCTGAAAAAACAGGACAACCCGGACGGCCGGGAAAAGGTTCGCCGGAAACTCGAGCAACTGCTGGGGGACCCCGGATTCTGTGCCGAGTACGTGGCTGAAGACAACGATTCCGGCCTGGCGCAGATTTACCGGGACCCGGATCTCGGTTTCTGCGTGCTGGCCTACAACATGTCCGCGCCACGCACCTCGCCTCCCCACGATCACGGCAGCTCCTGGGCGGTGTACGGACAAGCGGCGGGCTTTACGGACATGACCATCTGGTCGGTAGAAGACGGCGCGATCACTCCGATCCGGGAGTTCCGACTCGAGCCCGGGCAGGCGGGCCTGTTCGATGTGCGCGAGATTCACTCGATCCAGTACAACGAGGGCGCCAAGTTCGTTCGCGTCACCGGCGTGGATATGAACCAGGAGAATCGCCGGGTCTGGGATCCGGACACAGGAGAGGTCAAAGAGATTGTAAGCGTGGGTGCCGGCACGGCCAGACCCACCTGAACTGCCCGCTCAACCGAGCACCTGGCGCATCTCGGTTCCCACCGCTTCGAAACCGAACTTCTCGTAGAAAGGCCGGTTGTGCTCGGTCGCCGCCACCAGATAAGCACCGATCTCTGCGCAGTTCCGATCCCTCGCGCACTGAACGGTCGCTTCTACCAGCAGCGCGCCAACTTTCTTGCCCCGCGCCGCGGGGTCCACCACGAGCTCTTCCAGCTGGCAGTACTCACGACCGTAGCGCATGGCCAGGTTGAAGGTCACTGAGGCAAGACCAAGCATTTCTCCGTCGTCTTCCGCGATGAGCACCCGACCCCGGACGCCATCGAGGAGCTGGTCGAACACCTCCCCTGCAGCGGCGGACAGCGGGCCACGATCCGCAGCACGCAGCTCCTGGAGAAGTTCGATGCAGGCTTCCCGATCGGTTGCGACTGCGTTTCTGATTAGTACGGTCATGCTCAATCCTCAGTCTCAATTCCTGGACAGCGACGCTCAGAAGAAGACAAAGGAACGAACCACCACGTTCTTGCGGCAGCGGGCATCTTTCGGCGCCGAATGATCGATGCTCGCGGTGTGGAACGACCAACGCGACACAGATCCGTCCGTGATCGAGTCGTAGCACTTCAGCATCGACACCTCGTGTGGCTGCTGCTGGGGGAACCAGTACCACTCGTGGTCCGGACGGTAGGTGAACCGGGTGGTTTCACCCACACGGTCATCATAGATGCGATAGTTGTTGATATAGGGCTGGTCGGCAAAGGATGGCCAGGCACAGAGCACAAACGGGTTCTGTTCCACCGTCTCCATGGGCTTGGTCAGATTGATGGAAAGAAAGCGGCGAGACATCTTCTCGTCCGCCTCCGCCTCGGTGTAGTTCTGCTCACGGCCGAAATTGCGCAGGTTCTTCGTCAGCAATTCCCGACAACGTACCCGACCGCTGTTGTCGTTGA
Source organism: Candidatus Azotimanducaceae bacterium (assembly GCA_965215995.1). Taxonomy (GTDB): domain Bacteria; phylum Pseudomonadota; class Gammaproteobacteria; order Pseudomonadales; family Azotimanducaceae; genus SZUA-309. The sequence goes on from OZ244128.1 coordinate 1,001,782, forward strand.
GATCGTTGTGCACCAGGTTGGCATAGGCGGCATTCACGCCCGGGTTCTTGTTCGCCTGATCCTCCGTCCGGTCACCTTCGTAGTCTTTGTCGAAGACATCGTGGTTGTAGACCAGCGCATCCGTGGCATCCGGATAGAACTCGAGCAGCAGCTTTTCCATCTCCGGATAGAAGACCCGCTCCACCTCGGCGGCATCGTAGAAGTTGGTGCAAGCGGATTCGCAGTGCGCCAGTGCCACGCCGAGCTTGTCCATGCACTCGGGGCTCATCGGGTCGAGCCCCGGATAGTACTCTTCCATGCGACGGGCATCGCGCATCACCTGAGGGAAGTACAGACAGCGGCGGATGTTGTCCCGCTCGTCTTTCGCCAACGCCCTGGCTTCCGCTTTCCGATCCGGGTCCTGCCAGAGCGCGTTCGAAGATACCACCGAGTAGGAAGGTCGCTCGTAGATCGTGTAGCGCAGTGGCAATGCCAACCCACCTTCCGGTGCGTGAATGTTCTGCTCGCGAATGTAGTCCAGACATTCCGCATAGCGCCGGAATCCCAGGCCCCACTTGGTTTCGATCGGTCCCGGCGGTGAATGCTCGATCAGATCAATCACCGCCTGACCCTCGCCCTCGGCGATCTGAGCCAACGCATCCTCCAGAGCGGCCGCTGTACCGGCATCGCCATTGCGATCGAAGGACATGTAGGACAGGCCGCCATTCGCGGCAATCGGTGACGGCTGACCGTCGGTCAGCTGCAGCGGGGGTACATAAGGGGTGTCTGCTGACACGGTTTCACCGGAATTCAGCTCAGCCAAGGTGCGCCTCCTTTCGTTCAGGTCAGTCAATCTGGCCGCTATCACGACCGGCGATACGAGAGGTGGCAAGCTGCGTATCCGGGTTCGGCACGTTACCGACCCAGACGCAGATCTGCGGGTCGGCCTCACGGATGTCCCCGGAAATATACACCCCGCCATTGGTGAAGATGCCTTCACGGTCACCATTACTGACCCGGATATTGCCGTCTTCCATCAGCTCGTAGAGGGAATCCGGATCGAACGGATGTGTCAACGCCATGCTCAGTCCCCCACCCACTCATCCAGCTTGTGCTGCAGCCACCGCACCTTGCCTTCCTGGTAGGCAGACAAGGTGATGGTTGGTTTGTAGGTAGACTCCAGACCCATCTGCACGTTCGGCATGTTGAAGAGATCCTGATCGAATACCCGGCCGAGAAAGCCGAGCACTGAGGAGAAGCGCTCGTTCTCACCCAGCCAGTGGATCTTTGCGGCCGGTGGCCGCTCGCCCTCAAAAGGCATCAGTTGATAGCACTCCATGATCGCGCTGCGATGGTCGTTGCCGTTCGGCCGGAATCGATAGACGATCTTGTTGAACGCACCCCAGGGATGGAAGTTCGGAAACTGGGTGTAGTCGATGCTGTCGACGATCTCCGCGTCGCAGTACTTGTCCACCCGATCACCCGCATCAGCGCGCAGCCCCTCACGGCTCATGGCTGCGAGGTAGGACCTCGCATTCATGCCGTCCGGCAACGGCGGCATCTCGGTATCTGGCGGGATATCCATCATTGCCCGCAGGATGTCCTGATCGGAAACATCGTAGTCCAGCAGCGGACTCGAGGTCCCTCCCGGGGTGATCACCCGGGCGCAGTTCTCCCAGATGTCCACCTGGCTGTTGGTGTCGCCGAGTGCCCGCATGACCTGCGGGTGGGTCGCGTTCACGTGATAGGCCTCGCAGAACGCTTCCTGGGCGATCTTCCAGTTGCAGGGCACGATGCGGGCAACGTGCGCCTGGATGTACAGCGAGCCCAGATCCCAGCGCTCGAACTGCTCTGCCAGGTCCTTGATGAAGGGCGCGAAAGGCTGGCAGTTCTGGTCCGGGTTGATGAAGACGAATCCGGCCCAGGTCTCGGTGGGAATCTCCGGCAGGCCGAATTCCGCCCTATCGACCTGGGGGAAATCCCAGTCAGCGGGAATGTCTTTCAGGCAGCCATCCAGCTCCCAGGCAAAGCCGTGAAAGGCGCAGCGCAGCTCCGAGGCATGGCCGTCGTTCTCTTTCAGCATCCGACCCCGGTGCAGGCAGGCGTTGGGATAGGCCTTAACCGCACCATCCAACTGGCGAACGATGAGGAAGGAGCGCCCAGCGATGTCGTAGCGCATGTGGTCGCCCGGCTCCGGAATCTCTTCCTCCCGGCAGGCGAACTGCCAGACTTTCATCCAGAGGCGCTCCACCTCCTTGTCGTGATAGTCCTTCGAGATGTAACGATCGATGGGAAACTCATCGACGCCCACATCCCGTGGCGATTGCAGCCGGAGCACGTCCGGCACCTCATGAGTATCCTGATCGAGCAGGTCCTGATACGTGAGCCCGGGCGACCGATTCATGGTCTCCGGATCCAGCGGCTTGAACATCTCCGCCATTCTGCCTCTCCCTCTCTTTAGCCGTCTCTTTAGCCGTCTCTTTAGCCGTCTCTTTAGCCGTCTCTTTAGCCGTCTCTTTCGGCCGTACGCAAGCTCCATAACCGTCACGGTTGACGGTTTTAGGGAGGAACCTTAGCAGGGGAATGGTCCTGTTTTCCATGCCCCTTCAGGCGAATGCAGTCAGAGGCCTTTGAGCACCAACTCATGGTAGCTGACGATTCCGATCACCTGCTCGTCTTCGAGCACCGGCATCACCGACAGGCCTAGCCGGGCGAAGAGTCGGGCGCAATAGCGGATATCCATGTGCGGATCTACACCCACCACCGGTTTCGACATGATCTCATAGACGTTTACCCGATCCGGCGCCCGGTCTTTGGCCAGCACTTCCTTGGCGATGTCCGACAGGAGCACGATGCCGTACTCGTCCATGTCCGTGCGTTTCTTGACGATCAGAACCCTGGTGTCGTTGGAACGCATGAGCTCCAGGGCTTCGGCCACGGTGGCGAGCCCTTCCACCTCGGTGAAGGTGGGTTGCATGATGTCCCGGGTCCGAATCAGTTCTTGTCCTTCGCTCACAACAGATCCTCCACTTCCTCTTCGAGTTTTTGCATCTGGTGCCGTACGCCGACCGCGTCTTCCACGTCGATCTGAAAGGCGATGCCCGTGCCCGCCTTGCTGTCGAACTCACCGACCCGACCAATCTCTTCGAGGATCGAACGGCTCAAGTGCTCCTCCACCAGCATCAGCACCACGTCCCGTTGGGTTTCAAGGCTCAAACCCAGAAAGGTCTTGGCCCGATCCAACCCTTCACCGCGAGCGTTGTTGATCACGGTGGCGCCTGTGGCACCGGCTTCGCGTGCCGCGTCCATCACCGCATCCGTTTTGTGGTCCTCCACAAACACGAGAATCATCTTGAAGTGCATGTCGGTTCTCCGTTTTTCATGTCATCTTTATCCTGAATCCGCACCGTTTTCCGACTGCTCGCGCGGCCTGTTGAACAGCCGTGGCCAGGCCTCAGACATCCACGCATATGCCATCACAGACATGATGGGGAAGAGGCTGGCAAAGGCAATCAGCCCGAATCCGTCAATCAGCGGGTTTCGGCCAGGGACCGTTTCGGCAAGCCCGAGACCGAGTGCCGCCACAAGCGGCACGGTGACGGTGGACGTGGTCACACCGCCGGAATCGTATGCGAGGGGAATGATCAGCTTCGGCGCGTAGGCGGTCTGAATCATGACCACCACGTAGCCCGCGATGATGTACCAGTGGATGGGGTCACCAACGACGATGCGGTAGCATCCCAGGGTGATGCCGACGGCCACCCCGAGTGCGACTGCCAATCTCAGGCCCCAGGCACCGATCGCCCCACCGGAAACTTCGTTCGCCTTGATGGCGACGGCAATCAGAGAAGGCTCGGCAATGGTGGTGCTGAAGCCGATCATGAAGGCAAACAGGTATACCCAGCTGTAGTCCAGCCAGTCGAAGGTGAGCGTGCCGGCTGCAACCGCTGCTGCCTCGGCCGCGCCGCCAATGAACACCGGATCGGTGAGCTGCGCGGCCATCGTTCTGCCGAGTGGAAAGAGCGCCCATTCCAGGCCGATGAGAAACAGAGTCAGGCCGACCACCACCCAGACGAACCCGGCCAGCACGCTGACCAGGTTGGCCGGCGGCCGGCGGATCACCAGGAACTGAAAACCGAAGATGATGACCGCGATGGGCAACACGTCTCTCAGTGTGGAAAGCAAGCCAGAAAGGATCGGCTGCAGCATCTCCGGCATCAGATGAGCATCCCGTAGGCCATGACGAAGATCATCGGCGTGAGCGAGGCAAAGGCGATTAGGCCGAAGCCGTCTATCATGGGATTCCGCCCGCGGATCGAAGAGGCAAGACCAACCCCGAGGGCAGTCACCAGTGGCACCGTGATGGTGGAGGTGGTCACCCCACCGGAGTCATAGGCGATGCCGATGATCTCCTTGGGTGCAAACGCGGTCATGATCACCACCCCGATGTAACCGCCAATGATGAGCCAGTGGATGGGCCAGCCTTTCAGGATCCGCAGCACGCCGATCAGGATGGCGAAGCCCACTGCCAGTGCCACGGTGAGCCGCAGGCCGTCGGCGTAATCCGCCATCGCGGCCTCCGTATTGGCGATCACCCCACCTTGTGCGGCTATCTCCGCCGCTTCCCCGGAAACCGCGATCAGCGCGGGTTCGGCGACGGTGGTTCCGAATCCAAGGGCGAACGCAAAGATGAACAGCCATACCAGGCTGCCCTTCCTGGCGAAGTCGTGTGCCAGGCTTTCACCGATTGGAAACAGGCCCTGTTCGAGCCCGAAGATGAAAAAGGTCAGGCCGGCCACCACGAACAGCAAACCGACCAGCATCTGGGTGATGTTCGGTATCGGTTGCTTGAGCACGACAAGCTCAAAGAAGATGACCACGAGCAGAATCGGGGACAGATCCCGGACGCTCCCCAACATGACGCGGAAAAACCTGCCAAAAACGCTAATCAATGAAGGGATATCCGAACTGATCGGCTCGAGTTGACCACATCATGCCACTGGTGCTGGTTGAATGGATCCGTAACAGCCCTTATAGCACTGAAGCGTTGCGCAGGCTCCATAGTTAGCGGAACATCGAAGTGACCACTACGACACAGGAGTTGGCGATGAAAGCTGCCGTCTTCCATGGTCCCGGAGATGTTCGATTCGAAGAGGTAGACAAGCCCGTTCTGCAGGACGGCGACGTGCTGATCCGCGTGCACGCCTGTGGTATCTGCGGCTCAGATCTGCACACCTATCGGCACGGTATGTTTCTCGACCTGGGCACGCCGATCGAATCCGGCAGAATCCTCGGCCACGAGTTCGCTGGTGTAGTCGCTGAAACCGGCGGCGATGTGACAGGCGTGCAGGTGGGCGATCGGGTGGTTACCGTTGGCATCGGGGCCAACGCCGAGTACATCAGAATTCCCAAAGCGGGGGTGGGCATGCTGCAACCCTTCGATGAGTCCATTAGCTTTATCGAAGCTGCGACCACCGAACCGCTGGCGACGTCACTGCATGCGGCAAAGCTCGGCAGTCCTGAAGACCACGAACATCACCTTGTGATCGGCGCGGGCATCATCGGTCTTGGCATTCTGCAATGCATCAAGGCGCTCTCCACGGCGAAGGTTACCGTGGTCGATCTTTCTGACCGTCGCCTCGGCATGGCGCGTGAGCTCGGCGCGGACGAGGTCATCAACGCCGGGCAAGTCGATCTCGTCGAAACGCTCATCGGCGAAGCGAGCGCGAACCTCCTGAGCGCACCGGCCGGATCGATCGACAAGGTCTACGACTCAGCCGGCATGGGCAAAAACTTCAAGGGTCCGAGCGTGCTGGAGCAGGCGCTTAAGATCGTGAAGCCCGAAGGCACCGTCGTGGTCGTCGCGGTCTTCGAGCAGGACATTGCTATCGATCCGAACATCATTGTCCGTAAGGGCATCCGCCTGCTTGGCTCCTGGGCCTGGACCATGGAGGAGTTCATCGAGTCTTCGCAACTCATTGCCTCGGGGAAAATCGACCGGAAGCCTCTGGTGAGCCACACTTTCGGACTCGAGCAGGCAAGTGACGCTTATGAGACTCAGCTCAAGGCGGAAGAAGCGGTGAAGGTGGTGTTCACACCCTGACCGACAGGATGAGCGTCATTCCTTTACGCTGAGTCCAGACTGCTGCAGTCGCCAGAGCAGCACGTCCAACCGATCCTGACCGAAGAACGGTTCGCCCTTGAACGCACAGGTCGGCACGCCCCAGTGACCGGCCGCCTCATGGTCCGCCTGGTTCTGCTCGATCACCGCTTCGAGCCGCTCGGTTTCCGCCGCCTGAATCTCATCTATCTCAGCCAGCGACAGGCCCGCCCGTGCAGCGGCTTCGGCCATATGGCCGCCTTCATGCCAGTTTTCCGTGCCCTGCCAGATCAGCCGCGACACCTCATCGGCGAACTCGATACCTCGTCCTTGCTCTTCAGCCACCACACCCAACCGGGTCAATCGGTGGATGTGCGGTTGCTCGTCGCTGGTGCGTGGCCGGCCGTCCTCGCCCCGAAACTGGCTCACAGGATCCGGGTTCGGCCAGACCAGGGGCAGCTCGAGATACTCGGCCACCCTTCTCAGGTCGGTGGCAAAGTAAGATCCCCACTGAGGGTGGGCATTGAGGAAAAACTCGGGTGTGCGGATGGCGATGGGGTAGACCGGACGGAAGCGGACGCTGAGGTCGTACTTTTCCTGCCAATCCCTGAGCCGCGGCGTGGCCAGATAGGACCAGGGACTCCGAAATGACCAGAACACATCGATAGTCAACGTTGCCATGGCGTACTCTTGAGGAATCCTAATCCAACCCGCGCCGTTCCAGCTCCTTCGGCATCCGCTTCGCATCGGATTCCAGCATCGGCCCCCGTTCCTCATCGCTGAGTTGCCCGGCCGTATCCTTTGCCATCTTGTCGCTATCGAGCATGATCCACTTCTCCGGGATGATCTCGATGATGACCCTGAGCGGCGAGTTCAGCCGCTCTTCAAACGCCTTAGCCTGAGCTTCCTGCTCGGGGCTGAGCTCCCCTATCATGCCGCCGTACGGCCCACGGGCCAACGCGGGATAGAACCAGGCCTTGGTTTCCTCGTCATCGTGAATCACCGCCCGACCCTTGAACGTGATTGCGCCATTGGGGCCGCCGGGTGCGGCCATACCGCTCACCACCACAGAGCAGCGCGGATCTCTTCTGATCGCCGCGACTCGATGGCGATGAGCGCCACAGGTAATCCAACCCCGCCCATCCTTCCAGACAAACGCATGGATCACCCCGACGGGCCAGCCATCTTTGGTAGACCAGTTGAACGTGCACTCCCGGGCACTGCTCAGCAGCGCTTCCCGTTCATCGTCGGAGAACGGATAGATAGAGACGATTTCGTGTTCTTCGCTGGACATGGCTCAGTCCGCCACCGTCGCCGGAATCCAGCTGCCATGGAAGCCGCTCGGAATTCGCGGCAGATTGATAGCCGCCACCGGAGTGCTGTCCATGCTCGCTGCATCCATGATCACGAACTGGCTCGTGTCCGAGTTCGCATCGTGCACGTAGGTCATCAGATAACCATCATCTTCGCTCTTCGGGTCCGCTGCGGGCGCAAAGACCGGCTCACCACCGACGCGGCCACGACCGAGCTCGATGTCCGTCCGCCGGCCTGTTTCTCGATCGTACTTGAGGATCGCGCCCGAGTTGCTGAGCGGGTCGCTGGGATCCGCATCAAAGGACATCCCCATCATGTAGCCGAAGCGATGCTTCAAGCCGACCACATCGTCCGCCACCCGCGGGAACTCGGCTGAACGATCGTCTATCTGCTCTTCTTTGACCTTTCCAGACTTCATGTCGATGGTCCAGCGCCAGAGCACGGGCGGCGGAAAGTCCATGGAGGAGTCGCGCCAGATGTGCTCGAAGCGTGCTACATCAAGGACGATGTTGTCGCCCTGTTCGTAGCTGTTCATCGGATGAAAGACGTAGCAGGGGTTGATGTCGAACCACTTGCAGTCCGCGTCCGTCCCGGCACGCGGCATCACGCCCAGCCGTGCCGGATAGCCGTCATCCCAGCGGATCGGCATGTCGCCACTCATCGCCAGTTCCAGGTTGAACACCGCCGGCAGGTCCATGAAGATCACGTAGTTCCTGGTGACGTTGAAGTCATGCATCATCGTCGGGCCGCCAACGGTGATGTTTTCCGTCTGCACCAGCTCGCCGTCCGCGGAAACACGCAGATAGCGGAGGTACGGCTCAAAGGCAGAGTATCCGAAGGCAAGCATCTCACCGGTGACCGGACAGATCTTCGGATGCGCCGTGAACGACCCCTTGAGCGCGCCGCCGAAATCAGTGGGTCCCACCGTGTCCAGGTTGCCATCGATCACGTACGGGAAGTGACCTTCTTCCAGCGCCAGAATCTTGCCCGCGTGGCCGACCACATGGGTGTTCGCCTTGGAAGACGACATGTCCATCATCACGCTGGGATCCAGGACGTCCACGTCCGGGTTCCGGATGAACGGTGTCTGCACGTAGCGGTTCCGATACCACTGGGCTTTGCCGTCTTTCAGCCGCACGCCGTGCAGCATGCCGTCGCCGAGGAAAGGGTGAGCGCTGGTGCCACTCAACGGATTGGCACCATTGCGCACATACCGGCCGTCGAGCTCTGCGGGGATCGAGCCGGTGACCTCGAGATCGGTCAACGTCAGCTCCTCGGTGACCGGTCTGCCGTTGCCCTTAAGGTGCGATGGTGTGTCGTCTGGTACGGCTGCCATGGATATGTCCTCCTGTCTGGAGTCCTCATGGTAGGCAGACTCGTGCAATTAATCTACCCGTGGTAGTTTAAAATACCGAAGTACTCGAGCGATCACAGAAGCCATGAACGTAAGCCGACCACGTGGCCGCCCCGCCGGACGCACCAGCGCGGACGGCGTTATCGCCGACCGCGAAACCCTGCTGAAGGCAGCGGAGAAACTCATCCGCCAGGAGGGACCTGCCATCTCACTCGCGGCGATTGCAGAAGCGGCAGGCGTGACAAAACCGACCCTCTATCGGGAGCTGGGTGACAGGGACGCGCTGGTCAATGCGCTGGCCGAGCGGCTGGCCATGCGCATGGCAGACGCGACGACTCAGCTGGTTGCTGAAGCCAGAACGCCACACGAAGGACTACGGAATCTGATTGCCGCCTATCTCCGGCTGGCGGCCAGAGACAGGCATTTGTACCTGTTCGTCACCGCCGGAGCCAACAACGAAGATCGGGTGAAGCAGTCGCTCCTGCTCGCCGATGGTGCGGTAGATCAGTTCGTCGCACCCATCGCCGCCTATCGCAGGGAGCGTGGTGCCGACCCTGAGGTAGCCACGGTCTGGTCATATGGTCTGCTGGGCGCGGTGCACTTCGTTACCCTGTGGTGGCTTCGCCAGCAGGCACCCGATATGGAAACAGTGATCGATCAGATCACCGCGCTGCTCTGGTCGGGACTCGGGCTGGAACCAGAAGGCGCCGAAGCCTGACGAACCTGCCAGCGTTGAAACTAAGCTCGCTGCGGCCAACACGGCCAGCTGTGCTCTAATAAGCGGTTTCATCCGGGGAGCGGCATCTGAACCGTCCGAATATCTACTACGGCTACTATCTGGTGGCCGCGGCCTTCATTGCCCAGTTCGTCTCCATTGGTGTAATCAGCTACGTCCTGGGGCCATTCATGGTGCCTATGATCGAAGAGCTCGGCTGGACCCGTGCAGAGTACACCCTCAGCCGTTCCATCAGCCAGATCGTCATGGGTGTGGCCGGTTTTTTCATCGGTGCCTATGTGGACAGAATCGGTGCCCGGCCGCTGATGCTGATAGGCACCGTGGTGCTGGCCACATCACTCGCCGCCCACGCTCTGATCAGCGAGCTCTGGCACTGGTTCCTGCTGAACGGACTGTTCGCCACCCTCGGCTGTGCCCTTATCGGCAACCTGGTGGTCAACGTCACCATGGCCAAGTGGTTCGTGGAAAAGCGTGGTCAGGTTGTCGCCTGGGCAGCGATGGGGGTCTCGCTCGGAGGGGTGATCATCACACCCGGCGCCATCTATCTGATCGATTCACTCGGATGGCGCGATGCCTGGCTGCTGCTTGCCGTGCTGTTCACTCTGCTCATGATCCCAACGGCATCCGTCATGCGACGCGCACCCGAAGACCATGGCCTGCACCCAGACGGCCGGAGTCAGGCGGATGTGGACGGTGGCAAGGCGGTGAAGGCTGCCGCGGATCTGGCGCGTTCCATGACCCGGGCCGAAGCTCTCCGAACCTCCACCTTCTACATGATGGTGCTCGCCTTCGGGCTCTTCGTTATCAACATCATCGTCATGCTGCTGCAAACCGTGCCCTACCTTACCGATGCAGGTTTCAGCCGCAAGCAGGCGGCCCTGGCCGTGGTGTTTGCTACCTTTCCGTCAATGATCTCGAAACCCGTCTGGGGTTATTTCATCGATCGGCTACCCGCCAAACCGCTGGCTGCCCTGGGTTCCGCAGTCACCGGTCTGGCGCTGCTGGCGGTGGTGCTTGCGGTGCAGGCAGGCGTTCTATCGTGGATCTACACGGCTTTCGTGTTCCTTGGCCTGGGCTGGGGTGGCATGATTCCGCTGCAGGAAGTGATCTGGGCGTCTTTTTTCGGCCGACGCTACCTCGGTGCCGTACGCAGCGCCGGACTGCCGATCACGCTCCTGATCAGCGCTGCTGCCCCGGTCCTCGTCTCTTATTATCAGGACACAACCGGAAGCTATGACGGTGCCATCCTGGCTATCGCCGTCTGCAATCTGGTTGCAGCGGTCCTGATTCTGTTGCTGCGGCCACCGAAGAGACAGTTTGCCAACCAGGTCCCTGCAGCGGAACCTGTTAACGAACTTGTTTAGGAAGGGAGCCCGATGAGAGTCGAAGATACCGACAGCCTGCTGCAGCCAGGCTACGCTCCTATGGAGTCCGGGGTGATGCGGTTCGATGATGACTACGCCACGGTGTTCGCCCTGGCTCGCATGCCAGGATGCAGCGCTGCCATGGTCGAGTGGTGGTTCGGCTGGCTCGATGGTACTGAGCATTACAAGCTCTGGCACCCACGGGACCATGTGTTCTGCGACTGGGAAGATCGGACGCCAGGGCAGTACATCGGCGCCAGCCATCTGGTCCACGAGTACCTCGGGGGAAGCGGTCCCCTGCACAAACTGCGGATCAACTTCAGAGATCCGCAGGAGTTCTTCGATCCGGGGGCCTACGCACGGCTGGACGGCGTGGCAATCTGCGCCCGTACCGGGCTCCTCGAAGCGCCGCTTGAAACCGGCTACATGATTCACTTCGTCCGCAACACGGACTACGGCTGCGAAATGCGCTCCCGCTTCTTTCTAGGGCACATTGCAAGCCGGGATCCAGGCAACCCTCTGAGCCCGGAAGACACCGCAAAGATCAGAGCAGCTGCCGTGAACGATGAGCTCACCCGCGGTCTGCACAAGCACGCAACTGAAGAGATGGGCTACCTGGCGGATCTGCTGCCGGTCCTTTATCGCCAACACAATGACAGCCTCACAGAGCGAACCGGCGTGAATCACCACGGTTAACTATCAGCTGCCGCACGAGTCCTGTTCAGTCCGCGAGCCACTGGGCAGGGATGCAGACGGCAGAGCCAATCCGATCCATGAGTCTGCGCCCGAAACTCTGGGAGCTGAGCGCCTCGCTGATCACATAGCTGTGAATCGCCTGCACATCGCCTTCGTCCAGACTGTCAGCAAAGCTGGCCATCCCTCTGGCAGAAAAGACACCATCCAGCACGATCTGTGACCAGATCTCATGGACCTCGGCCGTTGAGTGGCGCAGATCCGGAATGAGGCCCGAACTTCGCGCCCCAACGCCATGGCAGCGCACACAGTGGATCGCGTAGAGATCCCGACCCCGGTCGATGGTCGACGGATCCAGCAGGGAATCATCCACATTGACCGTGGTCTGCCGCGCTTCCAGCTCAGGCGGCTCGGCCGCACCGTCCAGCTTGAAGGCGAGTACGTGGCCGCGGTTCTTGTTTTGCAGTGTGGTGCCGTGCCCGCCCTGAGCACCGCCGATCCCTGCCACCACCGCTACGTACTGCTCGCCGTTCACGCTGTAGCTGATCGGCGGGGCCATGATGCCCACGTTGACTGTCTGCGCCCAAAGCCGCTCACCACTCGCAGCCGCATAGGCAACCAGTTCCCCATCCGTGGTGCCCTGAAACACCAGACCCCCTGCAGTGGAGAGAATACCGGCAGGTACCCCGCCGCTGAATCGGACCTCCCAGGATACTGCCTGCTCGAGCGGGTCCCAGGCAGTCAGCCGGGTGGGCGAGCAGAATCGCGGTTGAAAACTCGGCATGTCGCGTACGAGCGCCGGGAAGTCTTCCCCCGTGTTCATGGTGTTCGGATCGTACACGTAGTCCGGGTCCGGCCTTAGCGGGTAGATGCCGTGAATGGTCGGTATGTACACCAGCCCTGCGTCCGGGCTGTAAGACATGGGGTGCCAGTTGTGGCCACCGAAGATCGCCGGTGTGATGACCCGCTGCTGTGTGGACCAGTCCGCCACGTCTGTTTCCACAGGTCGGCCGGTTTCCAGGTCGACGTGGCTGGCCCAGTTTGTGGGTACGTAGTTTTCCGCCGCGAGCAGCTCGCCCGTTACCCGGTCCAGCACGTAGAAGAAGCCGTTCTTCGGCGCCTGCATGAGCACACGGCGCCGCTCGCCCAGATGGTCGAGCTCGGCGAGGATCATATGCTGCGTGGCCGTGTAGTCCCAGGCATCTGCAGGCGTGGTCTGATAGTGCCAGATCAGTCGGCCGTCGTCCGGATCGACGGCGAGAATGGAGGAGACGAACAGGTTATCGCCACCGCCCGGGCTCCGCTGTGCCCGGTTGTATTGCGAGGCGTTTCCCACCCCCACATAGAGCATGTCCAGCTCCGGATCGTAAGCGAAGCTATCCCAGACGGTGCCGCCCAAGCCGGTTTCCCACAGGGAATCCGGTGACCAGGTGCGGCGGGCGAGTTCGAGTGACGGCTGCGCCTCATCCTCCGAGGCGTCTTCAGAGGGCACGGTGTAAAACCGCCAGAGCAGGTCACCGGTCCGCTCGTCATAGGCGCCGAAGTAGCCGCGCACGCCGAACTCGGCGCCTCCATTGCCGATAATCACCATACCTTTCAGCGCACGGGGGGCACCGGTGATCGTATAGGGCTTTTCCGAGTCCGTGGTCTGAACGGACCAGTTCACTTTGCCGGTTCGACGGTTGAGCGCGATGAGGCGACCATCCAGAGCGCCTAGAAAAACCTGCTCGCCAGACACGGCCACGCCTCGGTTCACCACATCGCAGCAGGCATCCCGGCCTTTCTCTCCAGGCACCATCGGGTCGTAGTGCCAGATGAGCTCACCGGTGACGGCATTCAAGGCCATCACCCTGCTCCAGGCCGTGCTCACATACATGATGCCGTCGATGACGATGGGAGTGGCTTCCATGCCCCGCGTGTTGCCTGTCGCGAACTTCCAGGCAAGGCCGAGTCGATCAACCGTGTCGACACTTACCTGATCCAGAGGGCTGAATCTCTGCTCGTCATGGGTGCGGCCATGCAGCGGCCAGTCACCAGCCAGCACGATGCTGGCAGGCAGCAACGCGGCCAGCACCAGCGCGCAGGCAGGTCGGTACTTCTGGGTCATTCGGAACCGCCATTGTGAAAAGACAGCGTGAGAAGTTAGCACGGCATACCACCTGGCTGGCACTATGAGCTGACTGCTCTCAATCCAGCTGGAGTTTCGCCATGACCGTTCCTTCTTACCCCGCCGATACGCCCAGGTCCGAAATCGCGGCTGCGTTGGCAGAGGCAGGTTGCGTGGTGGTCACGGGGCTCATGGATCCCGCACTGCGGCGGACGATCAAAGACGAGCTGGCGCCGCACATGGCATCGGCACGAGTTGTCGATGAGGATGATCCGGAAGAATTCTATCCCGGCCGAACCCGGCGCATCACGGCCCTGGTGCAGAGATCGGCCAGCATCACCGATCACCTCATCGCCCATCCAGTAACGAAAGATATGTGTGAGCGATTTCTCCTGCCGAACAGCGAGTATGGCTATCAGCTGCATGTGACAGCCGCGCTGGAAGTGGGCCCTGGTGCGCGAGAGCAGGTGCTGCATCGGGAAGAAGACTCTTTCACCTTCTTTCCCGTGCCGCGGCCTAACCTGATCGTCGCCAGCATGTGGGCAATCAGCGACTTCCGAGCGGATAACGGCGCAACGCTCGTGGTTCCGGGCAGTCACACCTGGCCCGGGAACCGGGTTGCTGCTCCTGAAGAGATCGAGCGAGCGGAGATGCCGGCCGGTTCTGTGTTGTTCTGGCTTGGCGGCCTGCTCCATGGTGCCGGGGCGAGCAGCGCAGAAGATTGGCGTTACGGCGTGATCCTCACCTACTCCGCCGGCTGGGTCCGCCAGGAGGAAAACCAGTACCTCAACGTGACGCCGGAACGCCTGGCAGAACTCTCACCGGAAGTGCGCAAGGTCGCAGGATTTCACATGTATCGCGCTCTTGGGCTCTACGACCCCTCCGTCCGCTGACCCGCGGCTGGTCTGCCAAGCGTGGCGGCGATCTGGCATGCTGATTCGAAGATGAATCAGTCAGAGATCCCTTAAGGAGGAGAGTTATGGCAGCTGTACCCAAGGGTGGCACCATCGCTGTCACTGGCAGTGCCGGATTTATTGGTGGCTGGGTGGTGCGTAAACTGCTGGACAAAGGCTATCGTGTGCGCGCCTGTGTGCGCGACATGAACGACCCGGAGCGCACGGGCTTTCTCAAGGCGATGCCTGGTTTCACCTCCGGTCGATTGACGCTGCACGCCGCTGATCTGAACAACGACGGCTGCTTCGATGACATCTTCGCCGGTTGCCACGGCGTCTGCCATGTCTCTCACGTGACGGACTACAACGATGCGGACTACGTGCGTCGAGTCTGCGACCACATCATCGGCAGCATCAACCGCTCGGGCACGGTCAGTCGAGTGATCGTCACCTCGAGCATCGCTGCGATCCTGACCGAAGGCGACATCCGAGAGCTGATACGTCGCCCGGTGTTGTACGAGGATCGCAATCCGGACGAGAACCACCCCAAGCGCACGCCGGAACGAGGCCACGGCTACGCCATCGGCAAGCTGATCGCGCAACGCGCCTTTTCCGATGCGGCAGAAGAGAACGGTACCTGGGATGCCGTCACTGTCTGCCCCGCCGACAACGTGGGACCGATACAGTCCAGGCATCAGAAGAACATGGGGCCCTGGCAGCACATTATCGAAGGCATGCTGATCGGCCAGTACCCGCAGACAGAGGCGTATCGGCCGTGGATGACCGTGGACGTGCGGGACGATGCTGAATGCCACGTGCGGCTCCTGGACAGCGTTGGCGTTGCGAACGGCGAGCGTTACATTGCCTGGTCCACGGATACCCGCAATGTGGAAGAGGTCTGCGCAAGCATTGACCGCTTGCTGCCAGAACTCAGACACGATGCGCCCGAGGTTACAGACAACTTTCCGGACCGGGTTAAAGCCCGTGAAGCTGAGCTGCGCGGCATCTGGGCGGGTTGCGAGCTGCGCAATGATCGTATGCGCGCCGCCACGGGCATCGAGTTTCGGGATCTGGACACGTCGATCCGCGATTGCGTGGAGTCACTGATCACGATCGGCGGAGTAACACCGCGGCAGCGACCAGCATCGGCATGATCGCCTTTCTCGATGGCGGCATGGGAGGAAAGCTGTCACCCGACCTGGCACCCCGGGATTCGATGACCGCCTCAGTCGCTCAGCTCGGAATCTGACAGTGCTGTTCTGATGGACTGAGCCAGCTTATCCAGAGTGAACGGCTTCTCGAGGAACCCATTCGTGGTGTCGCCCGACCGCCAGTCCGCACCGCTCATCAGGATTACCGGCAATTCAGGGCGCCGCTGCTTGAGCTCACTTGCGAGCTCCCGGCCCAGCATGTTCGGCATGGTCTGGTCCGTGATCACCACATCCACATCGCTGCCGATGGCATCGAACAGAACGAGCGCAGCATCGCCATCTTCGGCCGTGAAGACCCGATAGCCGAGGTTCGTCAGTGCCTCTTCGGCAATCGCGCGCAGGTCCGGCTCGTCATCCACGAAAAGTACCGTCTCGCTGCCTCGCGCCCGGTATGTTGGCCGCTCGGAAGCATCATCGACGTCCTCAGGCGCCTGTCCTTCGCAGCAGGGCAGGTAGATCTCGAACCGGCTACCCTGCCCTGGCTCGCTGAACACCTGCACCGAGCCCTGCATCTGAGTGACGATGCCATGGACGATCGCAAGCCCAAGACCCGTACCGCCGCTCTGTCGACGAGTGGTGTAAAAAGGATCGAAGACCCTGGACATCGTCAGCTCATCCATCCCCGGGCCGGTATCGGAAACCACCAGCTTCACGTGTGGGCCCGGTGAAAGGATAGTGGTGGATCGGGCCTGCTCGATGTCCACGTCGCAGGGTGTCAATGTCAGGCGCATCACACCGCCAGTTTCGCCCATGGCCTGAGCGGCATTCGTACACAGGTTCATTATCACCTGTTCCAGCTGGATGGCATCCGCCATCACCGGCTGACAGTCTTCGAGAGCGCATTCGATCCGCACATTCGGACCGATGGTCGGCTCCACCAGCCGCAGCGTTTCACGCACAACCGTTGCCACCTGCACAGGCTGGTGCTTCAAACCGCTGCTGCTATCGAACGAGAGAATGCGTTTGACCAGCAGTCGGGCGTTGGCCACGACTTTTTCGAGATTGGCATAGTGGTGCTTGGCCTTTTCCGGATCGTCACCTGCGACCATGGCCAGTTCCGCATATCCGAGCACGGAGCCGAGGATGTTGTTGAAATCGTGGGCGACGCCGCGCGCCAGCGTCCCCACCGATTCCATTTTTTGTGCATCCCGAAGCTGCTTCTCCAGACTGCGCATCTGCGAGATGTCTTCTCCGGAGATCAAGGTTCCCGGTGGGGTGCGCTCGGTTCTCGGCAGCTCGATGGCATGCCAGGCCACCATCCGCACGTCACCTTTGCGGGTTCGAATGGGCGATTCGGAATAGGCATGCTGATCCACGGTCTGGAACCGCTCTCGTACTTCTGATCGAAACTCCTCGGGCACGAATTCCTCGTAGAAGTCCTTGCCGAGAATCTCCTCCTCGGTGCAACCCAGCACCCGGGTGCCTTTCTGATTGATCATCCGGATCCTGCCGTGCCGGTCGAGGGCCAGGATCATCACTTCCACCACATCGAGATAGCGCTGTGCCTGTTGCTCTGTTCTCTCGAGCTCGGCCTCTTTGTGTTCCCGCGCGGTGATTTCCCGGATCAGGGTTTCGTTGATCTGATGGATTTCGGAAGCATAGGCGAGTCGGCGAGCGTAGCTTCGATAAACGACGACGACCACAAGCAGAAAGGCCAGCACGTATCCGGTCTGGGCCCACCAGGTTGCCCACAGCGCAGGCAGCACGCGGAAGGGCACCTGAAATTCTTCTTGGCTCTCTACACCGTCCTTGTTGGTGGCGAGGACCCGCAGCACGTAGTCTCCCGGCGCAAGATTCGTGTACGTGACTGAGTGGCGATTGCCATCTTCCACCCACTCGTCTTCGAAGCCATCCAGCCGATGTCGGTAGCTCATACCCCTGGAATCAGTGAAGTCCAGAGCGGCGTACTCGAAGGTGATCAGCCTGTCCGTGTAGCGGAAGGTAACCAGGCCATTCTCGTCTCTCAGCGAGTCGATGTTGGTCGGCTGATTGTGGCGCAGGAACCGCGTGAGCGCGACTGGCGGGGCATAAGTATTGACTCTGACGTTACGGGGATAGAAAGCGTTGAAGCCGTTCACACCGCCGAACAGCAGCCGGCCATCCGAGGCTCTGAACGCCGCGCCGAAATTGAACTCGTTGCTCTGCAAACCATCCGAGATGCCGAATCGGCGGATGCCTCCACCGCCGAGCTCGAGACTGGCAAGCCCCCGGTTGCCGGAAGCCCATATCCGCCCGGACGGCTCGGAGATCAGGCCGTATACCACATTGCTGGGCAGACCTTCTGCCACACCAATGCGCTGGAATCTGACCTCGCCGCGCTCACGATCTGCACCTCGCCAGACGCTCAGGCCCGCATCGCCCGTTCCCACCCAGAGGCTACCTGCCGCATCTTCGGTGATCGCCCAGGCTGCATTGCTTCCCAGCGATGTCTCATCGGCAGGGTCGTGCTGATAGTGCTCGAACAGCCCCGACTTCAGATCCAGATGGCAGATGCCGTCCCGGTAGGTGCCGATCCAGAACCCACCCAAGCGGCTCTGGTGGAGTGCCAAGACATGATTTGAACAGAGGCTGTTCACATCGGTTGGATCAGCGCGGCGGTTTTCGAAGCCGTCGATCTCAGAGTTGAACCGATCCAGCCCACCTCCAAAAGTGCCCACCCAGAGATTCCCTGCCTCATCCACCAGCAGGCTGGTCACGCCGTCGAAGCTCAGGCTGTTCGGGTCTTCCGGATCGTGCCGGTAGGTCCGCCAGCTATCGGCTGCCTTGTCATAACGGCTGAGACCACCGGCTCGGGTGCCAGCCCAGAGCACGCCATCCGCGGTCACCGCCAGCGCCATGACCCGATTGTCCGCGAGTGAGCCAGGGCCACTCGCTGGGCCAACGCCAGCCGCAATGCCAGTATGCAGGTCGATGAGATTTACACCACCACCTGAAGTCGCCACATAAAGTCGGCCGTCTTCCGCCTCGGCGAAACCGGCGATCCAGTTGCTGGTGAGCTCACCTTCACCCTCACCAAGCTGCTTGTAGGTAGCGAAGCCGCCGACATGCGGATTCCAGGTATTCGCCCCCGTCTGGGTGCCAATCCACAACACCCCACCCCGATCCTGGAACAACGCGGTAATCTGATCACCACTGAGGCTGTGAACGTGTGACGCCTGGTGGCGAAACACCTCGAAACGGCGGGTCACCGGATCGAAGCGATTCAGTCCGTGGCTGTCGGTGCCCACCCAGAGGGTCCCATCACTGTCCACAAAGAGAATGCGGATGGCATCGGAGCTGAGACCGTCGTTATCGTTCTCTGTGAAGTGGGCTTTGACCACTCCGTTGGCATCCAGCTGGAACAGCCCGCGCTCTATCGTGGCAACCCAGAGGTCACCCTGCTCATCAGAGGTGATGTAACGGATCCGGTCGTCAACGCCGAGCATTTCGATCTGCGCAAAATGCTGGCTGACCGGATCGAGCCGGTTGAGCCCTCCGCCATCCGTGCCCACCCAGACAAAGCCATTACCGTCCACGTGCAGTGCTTTGACCCGGTTGCTGGACAGGGATCGGGGATCATCGGGATCATGGAGAAACTGCTGCAGCGCACCAGTTTCCGGTTCGTAGCGAATGAGCCCCGCACCATCGCTGCCCAGCCAGAGCGTGCCTTGAGTGTCTTCGGCGATCGTCCGAACGGGTCTGTCCGCGAAGCCGTTGGCCAGCTGCGAGAACACCGGTTGCACATCATCCGCACCGGGTGCTAACCGGTTCAAGCCTCCGCCGGTTCCGATCCAGAGGATTCCCTCGGCGTCCAGATGCAGATCCCAGATCCAGTCGTGAGAAAGCGAATCGGGATTGGCCGGGTCGTGGAAGTAGCTGACGAACTCGTGCCCGTCGAATCGGTTCAGACCCTGCTGGGTGCCGATCCAGATGAACCCACGCTGATCCTGAACGATCGCCTGAACTACTGATTGTGACAGGCCCTGCTCAACCGAGAGCCGGTTGAAACGGACGGCCTCCATCGCGCCCGCATCCAGGTGCACGATCAGAGTCAGCAGGCAGAAAGCCGCCCTATATATAGCCCTATATATGGCCCCACAGCTGATCAGGCGCGTGCCCTGCAATCCGCAGCATTCCTTCAAGAAGTCCCTGCATCAATATCCACGTCACGACGGACGCTTGCAAGGTCCAATCCCGAACCTACGGACAATCCCCTACCGGGTAAAAGCTCGAGCGGTCGAAGCGGATATCAGGTGTGGGCGATCAGCACCAGTTGCGAGGGCAACGCTTCCACGCTCTTCAACACCTCGAGCCCGGTCACCGGATCAAGCGGCGCCAGCAGCTCATCGACCACCAGCAGTCGGGCATCCTGCAGGATGCCTCTGGCCAGGAACAGGCGAGCCTGCTCGCCTTGCGAAAGACGCCAGCCACCTTCCCCAACCATCTGCATCATCCCCGCCGGCATCTTCTCGATGAGCGGTCCAAGTCCCAGACGCTCGGCAACTTCCCGGGCTTCCTCGAGATCATTCGCCGTCGGCGGCCAGGCGCGACCAAGCAACAGGTTGAAAGCAAAGGTATCGGTCAGCACATGGTTGCTGCCAGGCTGTGGTACGTAGCAGACGTGTTTCAGCCACCCTTTCACGCCGGCAACATAGCGATCGATGCCCTGACTCAGAACCGTGCCGGAGCTCGGCTGCAACCGTCCGGCCAGCAGCGAGCCCAATGTCGACTTTCCACTTCCGGAGCCACCCGTCATGAGCACTTTTTCGGACTCCGCCAGCTCCAGGTCTACCCCACGCAACACCTGGCGCGCCGAATCCGGGTAGGAATACTCCAGGCCCTGGACGACCAGGTGAGAGCTGCTTTCCGGTTCCATCAGAGATTCTGCCGGTGCCGATGTGGCTAAGGCCGGCATCGAAGCTGGTTGTTCACGAAGCTCGCTCAGGTATCGGGCCGACACCAGGGCCTTGAGCAGCTTCATGATGCCGTTGGATGCGCCCTGCAGGATGCCGAAGCCAACGATGACAAAACCGATCAGGGCGACACCCGTGGCGGTCGAAGTGTCCTGCCCGAACAGGTCGAGCAGGATGACGGCGACGCCGAACACAGCCCAGAGGCGTGGCAGGGCGCTGATTCCAAGCTCGATTCGATCCGCCTCGGCGCAGGCCCGCTCGTAATCCAGCAGGCAGGCCTCTTCCTCGGCATGCCAACGGGACCGGCCCAGAAACGCCTTGCGCGTTCGATGCCCGATCATCTCTTCAGTATGCACCGCCGTCAGGCGCTGGTGCGCTGCGTGCAGGCGCCGTTCGGCGTGGTAGTAAACCGACCATCGGCGGACGGCAACAATCACGGCCAGGAAGAACAGCAGCAGCAAGGGGTGAACCCCGGCAAACCAGAGAAAGATGGCCACGATGGCGATCGCATCGAAGGTGCTGAGCAGGACCCGTAGCCCACCCTGAGCAGCCAGAGCATCCAGCCGGTTTGCTTCCAGAGCCCGGGCGGTCAGCTGACCTATGCCCTGTTCCCGAACTGCCTTTTTGTCCAGGCCAAGGGCCGTTCGCAGCAGACCCTGCTTGATGCTGATTCCTAGCCGCGTCGCCAGGTTCTGCTGCAGTAGCGACTCAACCGGCAGTAGAAGCAGCGACGAAACCAGCGCGACCATCCAGACCGTGAGCAGCGCATCTCGATCGCCGACACTCAAAAGGGCGCTGACCAGGGTGACCCAGCTGAGCACCCAGAGTCCAAAGTGAAGGACATGCACACCGACCAGACCCGCGACCCGAATCAGGTTTGACCTGCTCCAGAGCGACTTGTCCGGCGCAGCAGGAAGCTGCCAGCCCGCGAACATGCGCTGCTGCCTCTGGTGCTCATCTCGAAACACCCGTGCTACCTCCGCGCCGACATCACCGGCCAGACGCTGGATGGTTGCCTCTACATCATCAGACAGGGTCGGCGCCAGCTCTGCCACCAGGCTCGCCATCGAGATCTGCCGCTGGCGACCGTCATGGCTGACGAGCGTCGCGGTGTGACGGCTGGCTCGAGCCACCACCACCGCCGTTGTCGGATCGATGGGAACTATCAGCGGTGCCGAGCTCATGATACATCTGGCCAGCTCATCAACCGTGCAGCTGAGAGGCACCGGTTCCATGCCTCTGGCAGACAGCGTCGATGCCATGGCCTGTTCAACGGTGGCCGCGCGACAACGCCTTTTACTGCCCGCACCAGCCGACCTGTTGACAGCGCCAAGGAGCATGTCGACGCCCAGGCCTAGGTCGTCTGCCGGCCAGCGTAGCTCATCCGTCAATCTGCTCATGGCCGGCTCACCTCACCGCGTTCCAGGTGCGTTCGCTGCCAATGAGGGCTTTCGTCAAGATGGCTCAGCAGGGCGGACTCGCTGTCCAGCATCCGCAGATACAGGGAGTCAGGTGTGGTCATGAGCGCCTGAGGCGCGCCGTCCTCGACCACGCGTCCATGCTGGAACACCAGAACCCGCTGGAATTGTGTGGTTTCCCGGATGTTGTGGCTGACGAACAGCATGGTTGCATGCGGCCATCGCGCTTCAATGGCTTGTCGCACTCGGACGCGTTGCTGAGCATCCATGCCTGTAAACGGCTCATCGAGGAGCACGAGGCGCTTATCGGAACGCGCCAACCCACGAGCAACTCGCAGGCGCTGGCTTTCGCCACCGGAAAGACGACTGCCATTCTCCCCAGCGCAGGTAGCGAGGCCCTCATCCATGCGCTTGAGATCACCAAGCAACTCAGATCCGGACAGCGCCAGCTCGCTTTGCAGAGCGGCCTCGTCGTCCACACCATAGCGAACGTTGTCAAAGAGGCTGCGATTCCACAGGTAAAGGTCCGGGTCGATAACGGCCGACTGCTCGCGTAGCGAGGCTGCCTCACCCGGCACCAGGGGAACACCGTCGACCAGCAGCTCACCTTCGTCGAGTTGGTGCCAACCGAGTATGGTGCCCAGGAAAGAGCTCTTGCCGGAGCCTGAGGCACCTACGATGGCGACACGCTCACCGGGAGAAATCGCCACGTTCAGGTTCTCGATCAGCGCCAGATCACCACATCGAACCGTGGCCGCTCGGAACTCGAGGCCGACGCCCTTGCCCTTCTCCGTACTGGCAGACTCATCCGCACCAACCTCTTCTTCAGGCGCATCGAGCAGCTCCAATACCCGCCGAGCGACGTTACCGAGCGAGGGCAGCTGTTTCAGCAGTGCGACAAGTTGCAGGCTGAGAATCGGAACGAACAGCGACCAGTAAGCGATCAGCAGTATCGTGCCCAAAGACATCACAGAGTCCAGTGCGATACTGACCAGCGCGATGCTGAGTGCTGCGAGCACGAGCACCTGCACAGCTTCGAAAAGCAAGGCTGGGCGCTGCTGCTCGCTGATCGCCCGAACCCAGCCAAGCAACAGCGTCTCCTGCTCCTGACGTACCGACGACGCAGCGCCGTGCGCCCAGATCGCCTCCGACCCTCGCAGACTGTCCAGATAGAAGCGGGACAACGCGCCGAGATGGGTACGGGCTCGCAGATCACGTTCTGCGAGGCCGGGGAAGATCAGCACTGGTGCCAGCAGTGAGATCAGACCGGCCAGGGCAATGAGAGGAGTCTGTTCGGGCATCAGCCAGAGAAGGCCGATCAGTATCAGGGCGATACGTCCGAGGACAACGAGAATCTGCCGCACCAGCTCGGGGATCTCACGAACCTGGGAAATGGCATGCCCGCGTTCAGCCAGGTCGGAAACCAACCGGCTGGAGAAGTAAGCATCGGCCATCCGCGGCAGCTTTCTCAGCAGCTTCGCATGCATGCCGGTACTCAATCGAAGGCCGAGCGCCTGTGATAAGCGCATGCTGGCTGACTCCAGAGCCACGGCGGCAGCGAGTGGTGCAATCACGATAAACGCGATCAGCAGCAGCAGAGGAAGCTCGGCGGGTGGCTCCGCGCCGATGAGATAGCGGAACACGAGCGCTTCCAGAAAGGTGACGGCACCAACAAGGAGGCTCACCGACGCAAGCCCGGCAACGACCCGCTGCATTCCCAACTCACGGCAGACGCCGAGGAGCCCTCTGCAGATAGAACGCTCCTCATCCTGACACGCATGAGCGACAACAGGATCTTCGAGATCCGCGGCTTCCGACTGCCCCGCGATCCGCACGATGACCGCGCCGCGGAGCATGAGATCACCCTCACCATCTTCGGTGACCTGGAAGTACTCGTCGGTCAGCAACTCGGGCGCATCGAGAAGCGCCTGCAGCAGCTCGAGCACATTCGACGGTCGCTTGCTTCGACCGTCATACATGGACCGGCACATTCTGATCGCCGCGTCGAGCCGGGCAATCGCCAACCAGGTATCGGCCTGGCAGGCTTCGTCAATGAGAGCGCCAGCCGCCTGCTTATCGATGCCGATCGAAGCAAGCCCATCGTCGAGACAGGCGAGAAATTCTTCGGAGCGCGCATAGTCGAGCCAATCCTCCGCTGGCACGGTTATCCGGTGTTGATAAAGCTGGTCGAGGAAACGATCTGCGCGCATCCAGGATCGACCGCGGGCCGGGTCCATGATCTGCACGAACCCGAACCGTTCACGCCAGACGGCGACAAAGTGGGTCAGGCCATTCGGCAGCCTGACAATGGCGATACAGGGTAGATTCACGCCGGACCGGCCCAGCACGAAATCGTTCGGCAGCATCACCTGCTCTGCTTCGAGCCCGAAGCGAATGGCCAGCTCTTCCAGAGTATCGATGGAGGTACCATCCACATCGGTCTGGCAGGCTTCCCGCAGTCGGGGATAGCTGACTGTTGCACCAAAGCCGCCCAGCAGAGAGGCGAGCACCGCCGGACCGCAATCCATGGCAGAGGTCTGGGTAACCTCGGGAATGTTTCTTCGGCTCACCGGGCTATCACTGCGCAGAAGCATGCTGCAGCGGCAGGATTTCACGAGCTGGTCTGTTCAGCAGCCAGAACATCCGCTCGGCAAGGGTGGCTTCGTCGATCTGCACGACCGCTTCGCCTTTGAGTCCGTGGTTGAGCTGCGCGGCGAGCGGTGATTCCGTATCCACCCTGAAATCCACCCGCACGGTGCCGTTTCGCTCTTCAGTACCGACCCTCAGCACTCGGGCATCAAGCACTCCGAACTCTGTCCACGGCAACGCGTAGAAACGGATTCGGGCCGGTTGCTCGACCCTGAGACGACCGGCTGCCTCCCTGGCGGCGAACGTAGCCTGGAACTCGAACTCGCGGTTCGGAACCAGGGTCATCAGCCAGTCTCCCGGCTGCAGAGACTGCCCGACCGAGACACGCGACATAGCGCCGATCCTACCGGCGAAAGGTGCACGGACAGTGAGCTCTTCAATGCGCAGCTCGATTTTCCGTTGCTCGGGCTGCAGCTCGGCGACCTCACCAGCGAGACCAGCCCGGTGGCGCATCAGCTGCGCCCGGCTGGTCTCGTTCTTGCTCACCGCGAGACGCTGGTTTGCCAGCAGTTCGCTCCTTTCCGCTTTGAGCGCCTGCAGTTGCAGCTGAATCTGTGCCACCTCGGTGTGCGCACGGGCGTACTGCAAGGCATCGATCTGACGCTCGGAACGGAACTGCCGGTAGAGCGCCTCCGCCTCGATTGCGTAGTTCAGCTCAGCCTCAGTTTCTTCGGTGCGGGCAGCGAGAGCCTCGAGCGCCATGTCATAGCTGTCCAGCTCCCCCGCGAGAGAATCGGCGATCGATACAATTTCCACATCGATGGAATCGATTTCCTCTCTGAGAGAGGCAAGGCGCTGCTGGCTTCGCGTCAACTCGAGTCTGAGGGGTTCCGAGTCGAATGTGATCA
The DNA here is from genome assembly GCA_965215995.1 of Candidatus Azotimanducaceae bacterium. Classification (GTDB taxonomy): domain Bacteria; phylum Pseudomonadota; class Gammaproteobacteria; order Pseudomonadales; family Azotimanducaceae; genus SZUA-309. The sequence continues at coordinate 1,027,340 of OZ244128.1, forward strand.
GAACGTCGCCGGGCTCGATGGCATCGCCAAGCTGAAATGGCAGGGTTGCAATGGGTGCATCAGAGATGCTGGTGATATCGAGAGCGTCCGTGGCAGACACTGCCCGGCCGTCGGCACTGGACACAGTCACAGGCAGCCCGACGGAAAGCGCAACGAAACCCCACACGAGCATGATCGTTGCACCCACAGCGGTGAGCCACCAACCGGTACGCAGTGTGCCGTTGCCGGAAGCGGCTAACGTGTTTTCAAAAGGTATGGCCACTGAACCGCTCGTTCCTTCGAACAGACAGTTAAAGAAATTCCCATCAGTTCATGTCTGGGAGAACCGGAATGAACACCAGCCTCGGTCGGGGCAACGGGAGTTGCCCCGACACGATTAGTGGCTAGTTGTTCCACATAATGGAGCCAGCCTTGACCTTGGTCTTGACTTTCATGTCAGTCTCCTTGTGTTGATCCAGTTCACAGGCAGACCGATTCATCGAACAGACCTGCCCAACCACTTGTTCGGCCAGTACACACGAAACTTTAGGCAGGTATTGAGAAGGAGATCACGCTGCGCCCATTGCGCAACAAGATCATCACACTTGGGAATCTCCGGGTAGGATCCGGTTCACACAGGCAGCAAGGTCGCTGAGCAGGAATGGTTTCTGCAGGAAGCTGATGGTGGGCAGATTGACCAACCCTTCGCTCACCGCCGAGCGGCTATAGCCGCTCATCAGGAGCACGGGCAGGTCAGGATGGGTTCGGCGCAGCTTGACGATGAGCTCCTCACCACTCATCTCCGGCATGGCGAGATCTGTAATGAGCAGATCGATCTCACTGCCATGCTCGGCAAACTGAGCCATGGCCTGGTGACCGGAGTTTGCGGTCAGCACCCTGTAACCGGCGCGCTTCAATCCGACGCCGGCCAGCTGACGGATGTGATCTTCATCGTCCACCACAAGAATCAGGGCGCCGGTGGTGTCTTCAGCTTCGGGTACGGCTTCCACGGGTCGCGGCCCTGTCTGGGAAATTGCCGGGGCTGGCGTCAGTGCGAGCATCTGGTCCGCTACGGGTAGCAGCACCTTGAGAACCGACCCTTGCTTCGGGCTGGAGTCGACGATAATCGTACCGCCGTGGGCACGGGCGATGCCCAGCGACTCGGCGAGGCCGAGACCACCACTACCTGGCCGCGTGGTGAAGAACGGATCGAACACCTTCAGCTGCACTTCCGGTTCGATGCCTTCGCCGTCGTCACTCACCGCGATGTAAACGTAGGTACCTGGCGGCAGACCGGTGCGGATCGCATCGGCGGAATTTTCTTCAAGCTCGAGGGTGCCGGTAGAAATCAGCACACCTCCCCCTGCTTCGCCGCAGGCTTCTACGGCGTTCAGAGTCAGGTGGGTGAGCAGCTGATTCAGCTGCTTGCTGTCAGCGACCACGTTCGGCAACCAGCTTCTGAGCTCGAAATCGAGCGAGGTGCGGCCACCAACCACTGAGCGCAGAAATCCGCGCATGGATCGGATCTCGTTTGTGAGGTCCAGGCTCTCCATTTCCACTGACTGCTTGCCTGCGTAGGTGAGCAATTGGTGAGTGGTTTCTTCAGCTCTGCCAGCGGCTTCTACCACAGCCCAGAGATAAGGCAGAATCTTGGAGCTCTTGCTGCCTTCCACCTCCGAGATGGCAAGCTCGACGTTAAGCAGGATGGTGGTGAGCTGGTTGTTGAAACTGTGCGCAGATCCACCGGCAAGCACGCTCATGCTCTCGAGCTTCTGGGTGCGAATGAGCTGTTCTTCCAGCTGCACTCGACGGGTGATGTCACGCAACACAGCGGTCGCGCGAGACTGACCGTTGTCTGCAACAAACTGGGTGACGGAAATGTCCACCCAGTGAACGTCCCCGTTCGGAACTCGGATGCTGCGAATGCGCTGGTATGGGCCTCTGGCGACCAGTTGACTGAGAGTAAGTGGTCCGGCGAATCCCTCAAGGGATTCTCTGGGTGTGACTTCGAGCCGCTCGGCAACAGTGATCAGATCAAGACCGATGAACTCCGTCGCATCGATGCCGAACACGGCCTCGGCATTTGGACTCACATAAGTAAGCCGGGTATCCGGTCCTACTTCGACGATGACCTCGTCGGAGTTCTCGGCCAGCGCTTTGAAGCGCACTTCCGTGGCCTTCTTCGCCGTGCTCACCTGATCAGCCGTGCCTTACCACGGTGTCCGGTCCGCGCGGTCCGTTCCTTTATTGGTCATGACGCTTGTCACATGAAGTTCCGACGCCGGACAATAAGTCAGACCGTACGAAGGCGCAACCGGATCAACGGTTGGAGTCCATAGGTTACTTGCACAAAGAAATTCACCGAATTAGGCTTAAACAGCACATGGGAGCAAGCATCGACCAGATCGGGGAAGGATCGGGAGATGCGTTAGACCGGCGCACAGACAATCGAACAGAAGCGTACAAACTCGATTCGATGTACGCATCAGCCGGTCGCCACAGGCAGAAGCAGTTGGAGGCCTTGAATTGATCCCGCATGGCAGCGTCCTGATCGTTGACGGCGACCCCGACCGCGTCAACAAAGTTTCCCAGCTGCTCGTTTTCCTTGGCTATCAGCCAGAAAGCTTCGAATGCCCTGAGCATGCCACCCGCAACGCTGGTGATGCTTCGTGGGTGGCTGTTGTGGCCGGCGATCCAGATGCAACCTGGACCGACTGGATCGGCTCGCTCACTCGGCGGATGCCACAGATCCCTGTTCTCGACGCCAGGGCATTCCGGTCTGGTCACGATCCAATCGTTGCGCGCGAGCCCTCGCAGCTCGAGACCAGCTCTCTGGCGCCAACCGGTCGATCCGTCGCTGCCCGTCAACTCGGTCAGCTCATCGATCAGGTCGCACCCTCGAACGCTACCGTGCTGATTCTTGGTGAGTCCGGCACCGGTAAAGAACGGGTGGCTCGCAGTGTTCACGGACAGTCCACCCGGCACGATCAGCCTTTCGTACCTTTGAACTGTGGTGCCATTCCCTCGGAGCTGATGGAAAGCGAGCTCTTTGGCCATGAGAAAGGGGCATTTACCGGCGCGCTCAGCCAACGCAAAGGCCGTTTCGAGATGGCGGACGGTGGCACGCTGTTTCTCGACGAGATTGGCGATATGAGCCTCGAGCTGCAGGTCAAGCTGCTGCGCGTGCTCCAGGAGCGATCGTTCGAGCGGCTGGGCGGTGATCGGACCCTCCGGTGCGACGTACGCATCCTGGCGGCAACACACAGAGACCTGAAGGCCGCGGTGGCTGCCGGCGACTTCCGCGAAGACCTCTACTACCGGCTGAGCGTTTTTCCCATTGAAGTCCCGGCCCTGCGCGACCGTGTCGAGGACCTGCCCGCTCTGATCAACGAGATCATCCAGCAAAACGTCGCCAGAGGTGGTGCTGCCGTGCAGTTCGCCGAGCAGACGATCCGTGCCCTTTCCTGGCTCGACTGGCCGGGAAACATCCGGGAGCTGGCCAATCTGGTCGAACGCATGGCCATTCTGAAGCCGGAAGGCATCGTCGCAATCAGCGATCTGCCCGAGGAATACCGCGTGGATCTGACACCAGAGCAGACGCTTGCTGATGACGCTTCAATGTTGACGGACGAAGCCGGCAACGTGGACCTGAAGAACCACCTCAAGCAGATCGAATGCGAGCTTATCGAGCAGGCGCTGGCTCGTTCGAACGGCGTGGTAGCCGAAGCGGCGAGAATGCTCAACGTCGGCAGAACCACCCTGGTCGAGAAGATCCGTAAGCACGGTCTCGCCGCCAACTCTGATCAGGTCGCCTGACGCGCAGCAGCTGCAACTTCTCCCCATACAGGTGGTATCCTATTCAGGCGAGGGCAGCGCTTCGGGGGAGTAGTGAGCGAGCTGACAATCGAGCCCATGGCGGGCAAAACCTTTGGCGCCACCGTCACCGGCGTCCATCTCGGCAAGCTGACGGACAATGAGTTTGCGCGGATTCATGCCGCATTTCTTGAGTACGGATTTCTTCTTTTTCCCGGCCAGTTTCTGACCGAGCAGGAGAACATCGACTTCGGCAAGCGCTACGGCGAGCTCGAGTTCGGTGGCGCCCCTATGTCGAACCAGAAGCGGTTAGCCGAAGGCAAGTACGGCGATGTGTTCGATCTTGACGGTCAGATCATGCGCACCAACGTCGGCAACGAAGCCTGGCACACGGACTCCACCTACAAACCGCTGAGCTCGAAGTGCGCCATGCTCTCCGCGGTAACCGTGCCAGACGAAGGTGGCGGAACCGAACTCGCGGATGCCCGTGCTGCCTACGACGATCTCGACGAAGCAATGCGGGCAAAGATCGCGGATCTCAGCGCCTATCACTCTACCGAGTTTTCCCAGGCCAACGATGTGGGCGACTTTCCGGTTCGGGATGACGGCTACATCTATCACGGTGAGGCGTACCTGCGGCCATTGGTGAAGGTACATCCGGAAACGGGCAGGAAGGCGATCTTCGTAGCCCGTCACGCATTCGGTATTCCGGGCCTTACACGAGACGAGAGTCGGGCCCTGCTGAAATCCCTGATAGAGTTTGTCGTCTCCGAACCCAGCCGGGTGTACAGCCATCAGTGGCTGCCGGGTGATACCCTGTTCTGGGACAACCGCTGCCTCCTGCATCGGGCCAGACCTTACGACTACTCAAAGCCACGGGTGCTGATCGGAACCCGCATCGCCGGTGATCCGGAATCCGAGCTCTCCTACTATCCGGATGATCCGGCCGCGGAGGCGGGACGCATCGCGCTTTCGCAGGAACTGGACCTGCTGAGAGAAGAGACCCGGGACCGAATGTACGGTGCAACAACGGCCACCCACGCCGGTTAAGGGTGGCCACTGGCCCGGCAGGAGCGGTAATCGGCCCGGATGGGCTGGCACCTCGCTGCGGAAAACGGCTCAATGGGGTCATGAATACTCTGTCTGCCAGGCTGTGGGCCATCGTCTGGACCGGAGCTTTGTCTCTGATCCTGACCAGCTCTGTACCGGTGCATGCGGACGGCAGCCATCGAGCGCTCAGCTTTATTCACACCCACACGGGTGAACGTCTGTCGATCGTCTATTGGGCCGATGGTGCCTATCTGGACACAGCACTTGCCGAGATAAGACACTTCCTCCGGGATTTTCGCACCGGCGATGCTACCGATATCGACCCCGAGCTGCTGGATATTCTGCACGTTGTCTACGAACGGACCGGCAGCCAGGGCCATTTCGAAGTGATCTCCGCATACCGCTCGCCCAAGACCAACGAGATGCTGCGGGCGAACAGCGGCGGGGTGGCAAAGAAGAGTCAGCACCTGCACGGCAAGGCGATCGATGTCCGCCTCAGCGATGTGCCGACCAGCGAGCTGCGCAGAGTCGCTTACGACCTCCAGCGTGGCGGCATCGGCTACTACATGGCCTCAGACTTCGTTCATCTGGATACGGGGCGATTCCGGACCTGGTAGCGGCCGATCGCCGTTCTCAACGAACCGGCGGGTAGCTCGGTTTGGCGTCGAGTGCTTCCAGCAGTGTCTGATCCCTGCCGTAGATATCCTCAAAGAACCGGACCTCACCGGCCATGTCGGGCTCCGCCGTAAGGTACATGAGAAACACCGGTGTGGGCTTTTCCAGATGAATGGTTCGGGCCTGCCGACTGTCCAGGATTTCCTGAAAGGCTGCCATGTTCCAGGTGTCCGGATCATCGAACAGCATCTCCGCCAGGGTGAAAGGATCTTCCACGCGCACACAACCGGAGCTGAAGGCCCTGTCGGCTCTTTCAAACAGCTCCCTCGATGGCGTGTCGTGCAGGAACACGAAGTGCGGGTTGGGAAAGATGAACTTCACCATACCCAGTGCGTTCCAGGGTCCGGGCCGCTGCCGGACGATGTAGGGGAAGTTGCCAGGACCGATCTCGGAGAAGTCCACGTCGGCCACATCCACCACCTGTCCATCGCGGTTCAACAGGTCCATGTTCTTCTCCGCCAGGTAACCGGCAGGGTCTTCGACCAGCCTTGGCAGGACGTCTTCGCGCAGAATGGTCGGCGGCACTGTCCAGGTCGGATTGAACACCAGATACTGGATCTCGTCCCGGAACACGGGCGTCTGCCGATAGGGTTTGCCGATCTGAGCCCGGCTTCGCCAGACGATCTGCCGACCTTCGAACACATTGACTTCCGCGGAAGCGATGTTGACCATCACCAGCTGGCCGCGCACCTTGTGCAGATCTTCGAACACCCACCTGCCCCGTTCCAGAGAGGCACGGATCTGCTGTATCCGGTGCTCTACGGGCACGTTGAGGGCCGAGAGCGATGCCGGACCTACCACGCCATCCCCGTCCAGGCCATGACGTTGCTGAAACCGCACCACGGCTGCCTGCAGGACGTCGTCGAATACAGGCGATTCCGGTTCCAGGCCGGTTTCCAGCTCGCCCGAAACCAAGAGGCGCCTTCGCAATTCCACCACCCGATCGTCCTGGTCACTCAGCCGCAGCGCGGGGCCTGGTGAGATCTCCGGCCAGCCTCCCTGGTCGGCGATGCGCCTGTGCTCGGCGAGGGCGCGGACCATGGCCTGATAGATCGGTCCTCTCTCGATGTCCCTAGTAACCGCGGCATTCAGGGCATTCGCACGGATGAATCCCAGCAGCATCTGCACCGGATCTTCACCGGGCAGCAATTCCCGGCCGAAGTTCCAGTCCGGATACAACTCATAGGGATTCACCTTTCCGAATCGAATCTGGTAGGTGATCCGGACCAGGACCTCGGTGGCCAGAACATCGATCTTCACCAGTGTCAGGGTATCCTCCGGCATTCCTTCTTCGGGCAGGAGCCGCTTGAGCGCGGGGAGCGGGAAATCGTCCGGATCCAGCCCCTGCTGATAAGCAAACTCCACCAGATCCTCGAGCCGATCCAATCGGGCTCGTTCGCCCCAGAGCGGCTGATACTCGTTTTCCGAGTACAGCTCTGGCAGCAGATCACGGGAGAGAATGGGTTCGCCGTCGATCTCCAGATCACTCTGGAACATCAGCCACTCCATCCGCTCGCGAAGGAAGTCGCTGAAAGACCTCTCAGCCCAGGCGACCTCCGTGCCGACAAAGAGCGCCAGGCCAAGCAGCAGGTGTTTCATTCACCAGGCTCCATTCAACCGCGGGTGCCGGCAAGCATCAGACCTTCAGGCGCCAACCCGAGCAACACACGGCCGGCATCATCAATCTGATGACTGGCAACGGTCACGTGCTGTCGAACTACTCGAACGTCCCGGGAGATGCGCTCCAGTGGGTGCTCTTGCTTGTTAGCCGTGGTACCGGCAGCATCACAGACCGCATCCACAGCGCTGACGCAGCCGCGAACGGCGTCGGAACAGGCGAGCTGAAAGAGTGCCCGTTCGCGCGTGGAGATATGTTCTCCCGCGATTACCTTACCCCACATCTCTTCCAGGAGCTCACCGACCAACGCTCGACCAGCCCGAACGCGGACTTCCGCCTCCGCCACCGCCCGTTGGGATGCCGGGCGTTCGCGCAGCGAACTGGATGTGAAGCGTGGCACTTTGCCTTCTGCCAGCTCGACGAAGGCATCAATTCCGGCTCTAGCAATTCCCAGCGCCACCGCTACCTTGTTAAAGGCCAGTCGTGCGCCCAGAGGGAACCGAAGCTGGTTCGTCGTGGCCTCAGCACCACCGAGCGGTGCGGCGATCTGACCATCAGGCACCCAGATATCGTCCACACAGACATCGTGCGAACCGGAACCGCACAGACCGCCCACCGACCAGGTGTCTTCAATCCGGAAATCCGGCTGAGCCACCATCGCGTAGACGTTCTGGCTGACGGGGGAGCCCTGCTCATACAGGCGAACGGTGGCGCCGAAAACGGCAGCGTTGTGGCAACCGGAGACAAACTGCCAGCGCCCGTTTACCCGGTAGCCGTCGCCCTCCTTTTCAGCGCGGCCCACCGCGGCAGTGGAGCTCGCCAGCACCACCATGGGATCCTCGATCAAAGCCCGGCAGCCAACACAGCCAGGCGCAAGCAGGGCGAAAGTCTCAATGCCGATCATCAGATTCCAGCCAGCACTGCCATCGAACCGGGATACGGTTTCAATCACTGCCATCTGGGTCATTGGATCCGCATCGAGCCCGGAAAGATCTTCCGGTGCTCCAATCCGATAGAGCCCGCTGGCGGCAAAGGCTTCCGCCACTGGCGCCGGCAGGCGACGTTCCCGTTCCCCCTGATCCGCATGTGCCCGCACAAGCGACTCGAGCGATGCAGCGGTTTCCAGTGGCGTGGTCATGGCCTTTCTTGCTCGGAGGAAAGGCTCAGAGCTTGACGGTCTGCTCGACGAAGTCAGAGTGACCACTGATATCGTGCGTCATCACGATGAGGTCTCTCGGCGTGCCGTTCATATCGTCCACATGGTCGGAAAACATGGCTTCGGTAACGAACCCCAGGCGCCGGAACGCCGCCTGCGCACCTTTCTGATCGGAGATCATGCTGGCCGTGAGCTTTCGAAGTCCCAGTCCCCGGGCGACATCGAATATCTCGGAGGTGAGATGCCTGCCGAGTCCTCGGCCGCGATAGTCTGCGCTGACGTTGACCCGCAACTCGCCGATGTTTCGAGTCCAGCGCGCCTCGGTTCGGTGCACGGTGCCGTAGCCGATCAGACCGTCGGTGTCATAGGCTACGATCGACACAGAGTGCCCTTCTTCGATCTGCCTGATCCATTGGTCGATGACATCCGGCTGGGTGATGTCGATACGCAGAAACAGCAGGTCGTCATCGGGCAGCTTCTGCGCGAACTGAAGCATCGCCTCCCGATCGTCCGCCGTCATCGCGTGCAGCTCTACTTCACCCCCATCCTGCAACGTTATCGTTTTCTTGAAATCAAGCACTGTCGTCTCCCTCTTTCTTCTCTACTTCTAAACTGCTCTTGATCCGGCCGTTTGCCTCGCGGCCTCCAGCAGCTCGTTGAACACCTCATCCGCAGCCTCAGTGATCACCTCCAGATCCGGCAGCAAACGCGATTCGCAGATGAAGGAAAAGAACAGCTGCTTGTTGTAGCTCAGGATCGTGACGCTGAAGCCCACGTTTCCGGTCAGCACCAAGAGACCCACCGTGTCGGTCACTTCCAGGCCGCACATGTACTGCGGTACCTGCACCCCCGGCACGTTGGTGCAGACGAAGTTGATGCCCACATTCGGAGGTCTGTAGCCGCCGATCCGGGGCTGCACTGGCAGGTTCATTCGGGCGATGGCGGCGGTCGGGTCCATGGCCGTGCCGACCAGCTGAGAGCTCAACATGGCCACCGGCGGCATATATGGCATGGACTCCTGCATGACGGTGACCGACTGAGCCTCTTCCTCCCGCTTGATACGCTCGGTTTCGCCAATCACCGCGTGCAGGCGTTGCACCGGGTCCAGGGTCTGTGCTGGCAGACGCGGAAAGATGGCAGACACCTCATTGCCTAGAGCGCCTTTCTTGTCTTCCGTGCGAACGTTCACCGGGCACATCACTCGCATGTACTGACCGTTCGACGCCGCCTCGTCGTGCGCTGTCAGGTATCGGGCAACCGCCTCGGTAACGACGGTCAGCACTACATCGTTGATGGTGCCACCGAGTTGCCGGCGGATTTCCCGGATTTCGCTGAACGATTTCTTGATCCAGCGCACCTTCCGCTTCGGACCCACGATTCCGGCGTTAAAGGGTGCGGTGATCGCCGGCTGGGCTACGAATCGAGCCATCACCTCAGTCGCCCGGCGCAGCTGCTGCGCCTGAGAGACCGCTCGACTCGCGAGGTTCAGCGGGTTCTTCTCAGTGAACGCCTTGACGTTGTCCTGCACCGCTTCCGTGAGAAGCTCTCCGGGCGCGGGTGGTTTAGTCGGCTGCCACGGCTCGTTCGGGGCGACAGGCTCACCGGCGTCCGAATCCAGATCGTAGAGAATGAGCGACAACTCGATTCCGGAAGCACCATCTATCATCGCGTGATGGGTTTGCTGAAGCAGCAACGTCTTACCTGGCACACCCGAGATCATCACCATCTTCCACAGCGGCTTGTCTCGAGGCAGGAGCGGCTCGTTCAGCTCCACGGCCACATCGAGCGCTTCGGTATAGCTCACCCCCGGTGGCAGCTCGTGATGGATGACATGATTAGACAGATCGAAGTCGGGGTCGTCGACCCAGACCGGGTGCGCAATGCTCAACGGGATCTGCTGGAGTTTCCGCCGGTATGCCGGCACCTGGTGGATGCGCTTTTCGAATCTCGTCAGGAGCTTCTGAAACTCCAGCTCTCCGTCCAGGGTGTAGACCGATGAGATGTGCATCGGGCTGCTGACCGATTCACCGTAGATGAATGCAGCGTCTGTCTGGGTAAGTCGCATGGTGCCCCCTTCCGATCTGGATCACCTGGTAGCCCCAGGCGCCCTCTGTTTGTCCGTTCCCTGACTGCCATTCTTGGAGCCTGGCAGGAGTTCTGTCAATCCGTACTCCCCGAGTCTGCTTACCTCGGGCTGGGTGGCGCCTCTCAACATGCACGTGTTCTGGACAGACAGCCAATTCAGCGTGCTCTCAGAACCCGCTTTCTTACCAATATTCCAATATCTTGCTTTTTCGTCGGGGCGTCACTAGACGCAGCAGGGAGCACGTTCGGGTGCGCGACCGCCAGAGGAAGGCAGCCGATCGCATTCGGACCCCGATTTCTCTCGCCAAAACAAGCCCATCGCCATCTGTGCCACAATGGGGCCAGGTTGTCCCGTAGTTCACAGCTGAACGCACATGTATTCCTGGGTTCGCAATTCATACCTCACCGGCCTGCATGAGCTGATCTCCGGGCTACAGGGTGCTGACGCCGCGGATGCGGTATTCAGCCCATCCGGGGTAGACCCGGAGATGGTCAGTAACCCCTTCGAGGTCATCGAGTACTCGCGAGCCGCTACCGTGCTGGATGCGCTGCTGCTGAACGTCGATTCCATCACCGAACTGGCCGAAGCGAGTGCCCTCAATCCTGTGTATGACCCACTTCGCCTGGCTGGTGTCTACGCCCTACAGGGCCGCTCTCGAACCATGCTGGAATTCTGGGGCCGCATTCAGAGCGTCACCCGTTTGCTGATCAACGGCCAGGACTGCCGACTGCTCTCCTCCGGAGATCAGGTGTCGATCTGGAGCGATTGGCGAGGTTTCCCGGGTACTGGGCTTCCTGTCTCAGGCTATCTGTTCGTCACTCGGCAAGTACAGATGCTCACCGGGTTGACGCCTCTGCGCCTGGAGCTGCCGGTACGGGAAACCAACTTGCTGCGTGCTCGCATGCTCGCCGAGTTACCTGCTATCGAGGTGAGGTTTACGCCCGGTAACGGGGCACTGGTGTACGACCGGGAGCAGGCACTGGCCATCCCACCGCTGATCCCGCTCGGCGATCCTCTAGCGTACGGCGACCTGCTTCGGGCCTATTATCCGCCTAAGTACGCAGATCGCGCTGTCGAAGTAAACGACACCATCGAACACCTGCTCTTCGAGGAGGAAGAGGAACCGACCCTGGAGCGGGTCTCAGCCATGGTCGGGTACCCCACCCACCAGCTGCAGCGCAGTTTCGCCGCTGGCGGCCTCACCCTGCGGGCGATCATCGAACGCCTCCGGGTTCAGCATGCAGAAAGTCTGCTCGCGAACAGCGTCGATTCGGTGATCGACATCGCCACCGCGGTCGGCTACTCCAGCGCCCAGGCTTTCGCCAAGAGCTTCAAGAGGCTTCGCGGTCTGTCCCCAGGCGAGTACCGCCAGTACGTCACAATGCACGAAGATGCGGATCGGGTTGCTACGGTGGATGCTGGCTAGCAGCCTGTTGCAACAAGGTTTCCGGAACGGATAGATGAGATACCGTGTCGCCGTGGTCGGCCTCGGCATCGGGCAACAGCACATCGAGCATTGGTCTGGCCTTGCCGATCAATTCGAGCTCGCAGCACTCTGCGACAACGACCCGAAGCGCCTCGCTCGAGCAGCCGACAAGCACCAGGTCCCGGGGTTCGACTCGTTCGATGAGGTTGTCAACGCTGATGTGGATGTGGTCGACATCTGCACGCCCCCGTTTCTGCACTTCCAGATGACGCAAGCCGCCATGCAGGCCGGGCGACATGTGGTCTGTGAAAAGCCGCTGGTCACCTCACTCGCCGAAGCTGATGCGCTGATCAGGCTGGAAAAAGCGACCGGGTGCTTCCTGATGCCGGTCAGCCAGTATCGTTTTGCCGAAGGTATCCAGCGCCTGAAACACTTAGTTGAGCTGAACCTTACCGGCACCGCCTATGCTGCCAGTCTGGAAACGCACTGGCACCGAGGCAGCGAGTACTACGCTGCTCCCTGGCGCGGCCGCTGGGATACCGAACGAGGCGGCGTTCTGCTCGGACATGCACTGCGTATTCACGACCTGCTGTGCTTCATCCTGGGCGAGGTGGATACCGCCTTCGCGGAAGTCGCGACCATGGTCAACCCAATTGAAACTGAGGACTGCGCATCCGCCAGCCTGAGAATGAAGTGCGGGGCGCTGGTCAGCTCGAGCTCTACCCTGGGTTCACGTCAGGAGATCAGCCGGCTGCGGTTCTGCTTCGAGAACTTCACCGTAGAAAGCAGCCTGTCGCCTTACGACCCCGGCAGCGAGCCCTGGCAGTACACGTTCGTCGATGCCGCCACGGAATCTCGAGTGCAGAGAGCATTGGCCCGGTTTCAGCCACCGGCGCCCGGTTATACCGGCCAGTTCGAAGGCCTGTACTCCGCACTCGTAAACGGCTCACCGCTACCGGTCACTTCCCAGGATGCCCGTCGAGGGCTCGAGCTGGTCACTGCCTGTTACTCGAGCAGTCGAAGCGGAAGGCGCGAGCAGTTGCCGATCGATGCTGCTCATCCCGGATACAACGACTGGCGGGAGCCTGGTCTGAGCCCAACATAGGCTCTCCGATCAGGCCGATGTCCGGCTCAGTGCGGATTCTTCTGTAGAAACCGCGTCGTTCTCAACTGCGCGTTTTTGCGGATGTTCATGTAGAACAGCGCGTAGTCAAGGCCGTGATAGGAACCCATATCCTCCGATCCCATGGCCGCGAAACCGGTTCCCGTCTGATCCCGGGCAAACAGTGAGCCACCCCTGCACTGTGCCCAGGTCTGCTCCGGTTGTGGTGGACCAAGAGCGTCGAAGACCTGTTCGGTAGGCTCGTCCTCCTCGCCCATGGAGGTGTTGTATGCCCCGGCAGGCACCACCGCGCCTTCGTTCAGCTCCGCGTCGGCGAATGCTTCGTCGACGCGCCAGGTCAGCGGGTTAGTGCACAGGCTATCGGCCGATCGCTCCATGGGATCTGCCCCATCCGGCAGGGTATCCCAGTGCACGACGCAGTGAAGATCATCGGCTCGCTCGCAAGGTGCGATCCCTGACATGGACGCAAACCAGGCTTGCGGTACAGGAACGATGGCAGCGCCAATCAGGTAAGCGGCAATCATCTTCTCTCTCAGAGGCGTGCCATCGATCTCCTCCTGAAGGAGGCGCAGCGCGTGATGGGTACCTTGACTGTGACTGGCAATGATAAAGGGCCGACCGTCACTGTAGTGCGTCAGGAAGTAATCGAAAGCGGCTCGCACATCCTGGTAGGCAAAAGCCAGGATTTCATCCCGGTCAGACTCGTCTCCAAAGTAAGCAAATATGTTCGCCTCCCGGTAGCGCGGCGCGTAGACGTTGCAGCAGCCGTTATAAGTACTGGCCTGGTTCGCCATCATCCACAATGTGTTTTCTTCTGTCGCCGAATCCACATTCATGGGCGATGTCCAACTACCGGGACTCAAGTAGCCCGTGGGGTGGATAAAGAAGGTATCAGCCGGCATTGCCCCGGCAGGCGTGGCTACACCTTCGGGAACCAGATCGGAAGGATCGGCTTTGCTCGGTAAGGCTGCCCAGTTGACCTCATCAGAGTAGTCGGGCGCCGGTGCCGCCTGCTCCGGTTCGAAAGTCCCGTCAGGTCCGTTCGCCGCAACGAACAGGAACATGGCAATCTGCCCACCGTAGCCTGACCAGTAGAGTCCGACCAGCAGAACCAACACCACGGTCAGCGCAATACCGATGCCTTTGATCACCTTGCTCATCTGTCTTTTTCCGTGCTCTTTTTCAGACTCACCTGCGTATCCTCCGTCCCGTTCGCCGGTCTTTTTCCATGGTTCGGTCATCCTAGCGTAACTATGGGTTAGACTCTGTTCAGCAGTAACGACGATTAGACATCCATTACTTCCACGACCTTACACTCCTCAGCAGAACGGGCTCCGCCCGAGGCACCTTCAGAACCACCACGTCGACTGTCCATACCCGTCATGGCCGCCTTCGGCATTGGCCAGGCTGCCGAGGGCATCAAAGGCACTGCGTTCAATACCTTTCTGCTGTTCTTTTATCAGCAGATCCTCGGCGTGTCCGGGTTGTACACGGGTATTGCACTGGCCATAGCGCTCACGTTCGATGCGATCACCGATCCGGTTGCCGGTTCGCTGTCCGATAAGGTACGCACCCGCTGGGGCCGGCGACACCCGTTTCTGCTGCTCAGTGCTCTGCCTCTGGGTTTTGCGTTTTTCGCGCTGTTCAACCCGCCGGAGCGCCTTTCTGAGCTCGGCCTTTTCACCTGGCTGGCATGCTTCGCGGTCCTGATACGCGCCTGCCTGACCTTTTACCACGTGCCACACCTGGCGCTTGGCGCCGAGATGGCGGCCGACTACAACCAGCGCTCGACCCTTTTCGCTTTCAGCACGTTGTTCAGCGCAGTGGGTGGCGCCTTTCTGGCGTTCGCCTCCTACCGACTGTTCTTTCCCACTACCGAGGCATTCGATCCGGGACTCCTCAATCCGGACGGCTACACCGGGTTCAGCCTGCTGGCCGGCGGCGCTGCTGTGCTATCCATTCTGATCTGTGTCGCCGGTACCTGGCGTGAGATCCCACACCTGAAATCACCACCACCCTCCCCGCCGTTCAGCCCGCGCGCGGTCCTGCGCGAGCTCGGCGAGCTGTTCACAAATTCCTCTTTTCGGGCCCTGTTTGCCGGCATGTTACTGGCGACAACCTCGCTGGCGGTGGAAGCCGTATTCGGCCCTTATATGGGCGTGCACTTCTGGGGGCTCAGCACTGAGCAGCTCTCTCTGCTGCCTCTGGTGCTCGTCTTCGGCCTCCTCCTGTCGGTGCCACTCACCCCCCTGGTGACGCAACTTCTGGACAAGAAACGAGCCGTCGTCCTGCTTGCCATCCTGACCGTCATCAATATGAACGGCATGACGGTGCTGCGTTTGCTCGATGTGTCCTGGTTTCCGGACAACGACTCCCCCTGGATCCTCAGGTTGATGATGCTCCGCTATCTGATCGCGGCCACCATCGCACCGATCATTTTCAGCTCGATCAACTCCATGTTTGCAGACATCGCTGATGAGCACGAGCTGGAAACCGGCGAGCGCCGGGAGGGCATCATCTACTCATCTCGCTCTTTCACCCAGAAAGCAACCGGCGCCATCGGCGTCATCATCGGTGGGGCAATCATCGACCTCATCGCCTTTCCGGCTGGCGCGACGCTGGGCAGCGTGGATCCCGACACGATCTGGTGGCTCGGCTTCGCGGAAGGCCCGGGCACGTCCGTCTTCACGGTCATCGGGGTGCTTTTCTACATGCGTTACCGGATCGATCGGCAGAGGCATGAGGAGATCATGCTGCAACTGGGCGAACGGAATACTTAACGAGCGCTGATCAGCAGGTGCTCGTCCGCGACCAGACGCCCCAGATCAGTGACTTGCGCTCCTTTGTAGCCCGCCTGACCCGGGCCCCGCTTCAACATGGCGTGATCCTGCTCGCGGTGCAGCACCTCGAGTACGGTGTAGGGGCGCCGATATACCCATGTCCGAGCCTCCAGGGCATGGAGATCTGAGTTCGGCAGGGAATCACCGGCGTAACCATAGAAATACAGGGTGAAGCCATGCTCGAGCACCGGCACTATGCACAGCCGCGTCATCTCCAGCTCGGTCGCTACCTGATGGATCAGGCTGATGTCATGACAACGAAGGGTGAGCAGGCTTACGTGCGGACCGCCACCCAGCAGTCTGGCGTCATAAATCCGTTCAGGGCGGTCTCCTTCAAACCAGTGACAGATCAGCTCAATGTGAAATCCCAGCGGATCCACGAGATGTGCAAGAAAGCCGACCTCGCCGAACTGACGTGGGCCATCAATATGGACGCCGAGATCGGTGAGCTGCCGGCAAGCAAGCTCGATGTCGGGCACAGAGATGGAGATTTTCCAGTACAGATCTTCAGTGGAGGCGACATAACCGCTGTTCGCCCACTCAAACAGGAGGCCGATCTCTTCGTCGGCGTAACCGATCATCCCGTCCTCGCGCTCCCGCATTCCCAGCACTTCCAGGTAGAAACGCTTCTGCCTTTCCGGATCCGGGCTACCCAGCCGCAAGGCGGCTAGTTTGGGCACGGACAGCTACCGCGAACGCAGTCAGGGACGCTCATGAGATCCTCCAAGTGAGTTGGGATCAGAGCGTAACCTCTGCTGTGACCGGGTGCACATAATGCGCAAAGCGGCACCCGTCCGTCTAAATCCAGCCGACTGACGGCCGATAGAGCGCATTGGATAAGGACGTCCGGAGCCTCAATGGCCGAGATCGAAAGCAATCCGAGATTTCAGCTCGGGACCAGGGATACCTTGCGTATTCTCCTGCCCTACGTGAAGCGTCACTTCGTCGGACAGGTGGAAGGCATATGGTTCATCGTCGCCTACCTGATTGTCTTCCAGATTCTCGTGCTGCAGTTGCCGCTGGTTTACGCAGCCATGATCGCCGTCGGTATTCTCGTCGTCGTTGTTGGGCTGATGCTGTTCATGGAAGGCCTGCGGCTCGGGCTGATGCCGCTTGGCGAGGTGATCGGCAGCGTGCTGCCGCGAAGCTCGAAAATGCCTGTCATTCTCGCCTTCGCCGTGCTTCTCGGCGCCGGCGCAACCTTTGCAGAACCCGCAATCGCCGTGCTGAAAGCCGCCGGTGCCGGCGTGCGGCCCGGAGAAGCACCACTGCTCTACAGCCTGCTGAATGATTTCTCGAGCCAGCTCGTTGGCTCGGTTGCCGTCGGAGTCGGCCTTGCGGTCATGCTCGGCGTGCTTCGTTTCTTCTACGCCTGGCCGCTTAAGATTCTGGTCATTCCCGCCGTGCTCGCCCTGCTCACCTTATCTTTCTATTTCAGCCGGATTGACGTACTCAATGACGTGCTCGGGCTCGCCTGGGACTGCGGCGCGGTGACCACGGGTCCGGTGACAGTTCCCCTGGTGCTGGCGCTCGGCATCGGCGTGTGCCGGGTTGTTTCAAGCGGCTCAGGCAGCGATGGCCACTCCGGTTTCGGAATCGTCACTCTGGCGTCGCTGTTTCCTATCCTTGCCGTTCTGCTGCTGGCGCTCTTTCACTACGTGCGGGACGACTATGTGGGCGCCCCCTACTATCAGGGAACGGCCAGCATCGAGGCTGCAGACGCAGCAACGACCGGGTCAACCGGAAACGGCGACGAATCAGCTGTGCAGGACGCCATCAGCGTCGGTGAGTTCGAAGACTACCTGGCAGTCGGAGCGCTCCCCGAGCGGCACCAGATCACCTTCCGAGGCGGTGCACCCCGGCTGGTGGACGGCGCCATCGTTCTGGATGATCCCGAGGTGGTGATCCGTAAGGCGCCGAGCACTGAATGGGAAGTGATCAGCGATGCGGTATGGGATCGGCAACAGTCCTTCAGCGACCGATTCGGACAGGCACTCATCGAGTCCTTCCGAGCCATCGTGCCGCTTTGCCTTTTTCTTTACGTGGTGCTGCGGCTGGTGCTCAGGCAACGCCTCGAGCACGGCGCAGATGTGGGCATCGGCGTGACGTTCGCGCTGGCAGGCATGTGCCTGTTCGGTCTGGGCATTGCCCTTGGCCTGACGCCGCTGGGCGCGCAGCTCGGCAGCAACGTGCCGCTGACTTTTGCATCCATCACACCCTGGGGCGGTGATCATGCCCTGCCACCTCTGACGGACACGCCGGACATCGGCAAGCTGCTGGCCGTCGGATTTGCTTTTTTTCTCGGCTACGGTGCGACGTTGGCGGAGCCCGCGTTGAACGCCCTCGGTGACACTGTGGAGCGCATCACCGTGGGTGCCTTCCGTAAGAAGCTGCTCATGCAGAGCGTAGCCGTCGGCGTCGGTTTTGGCATCGGCGCTGGCGTGGTCACCATGGCCTACGGCCTGTCTCTGTTCTGGCTCCTGGCACCTGCCTACAGCCTTGCCCTGCTGCTCACTTGGTTCGCGCCAAACAGCTTCGTCAACTTCAGCTGGGACAGTGCCGGGGTAACCACCGGACCTATCACCGTGCCGCTGGTGCTGGCGATGGGGCTGGGCATCGGCGCCAACGTGCCGGGGGTGAGTGATGGGTTCGGCATCCTGGCCCTGGCCTCCGTGGGTCCGATCCTCACAGTGCTGGCGGTTGGTCTGTATACCCAGCGCAAAGAGGTGCTGGCCAGACAGGCGGAGACAGACCGTGCAACCGGTGCTTACCCGGCCGATGCCACCGTGGAGGCAAACTGATGTTCAAGAACGACACACCGAGTTCCATCGTCACAGCCGTGTTGCCACCGGCAAGCGCCACCAGGGTGGTGGATGCGATTACCGCCCGGCAGGACGTGAACCTGTTGAGTTGGACTGCGCGTGGCACCGTGCTGCACGACCACTGGTGGAAGCGCTGGTTCCCTCCGGTCAGTCCGGCACGGACCGCCCTTTCGGCGATCGTGCCGGAGGCTGGTGCAGGGGTGCTGGTCGACGAGATCGTCGAGGTCGGACGTCTGCACCAGCAGGCAACCGGCGCCGTTTACTCGGTACCCTGCGAGCACACCTACTTCGGTGCCGACTACCATCGCTGGCCGTTGCATCCGCAATCAGAGGGTGCGATCACTGCAGGCGGAAAGCTCGGCATCATCCACTGCATCGTCGATCACCGGTTGTCGGATCGAGTCGCCCGTGCGGCAATCGCCGCTGGTGCCCATGGCCCGATCGTCTACTACTGCGAAGGCCGCGGGCTACGTGATCGACTTGGCTGGCTGCGCATCACCAAGGAGCACGAAAAGGAGGTGCTCACCGTAATTGCAGATCCAGGAGATGTGGAAGACGTTTTCGATGCAATGGCGGTGGCAGGGCAACTGCATCTGCCGGGCCGCGGATTCATGTATCGCCTGGATGTGGACCGCGGACTGTTCAATCTGCCAAGCCGCTTCTCGCACCATCACTACCCGGCGAACATGCAGCAGATCATCAACGCCATCGATCATCTCGCCGGTCACACTCACTGGCGCGACCAGTCTGCCGCAGACATTGGCGGGGGTGGCCGCAGCGCGGGATTGGGCATCCACACACCCGCAAGCACACTGATCGATCAACGTTGCCTGACCGGCATCGTCAACCGGGATCAGCTGGAAGTTCTGATGGATCTGCTGCTCGACGCGGGCGCGCCAGGCCTCAACGTCAACTATGCGCGCTTCGTCGCCCGCGATGATGACGAGGCGGAGGAGCATCTGGCCGGGGCGCGGATCAACCAGGAATACGGACTGCTACGCTGTGTCACAGACGCCGACAGAGTCCGCCATCTCGCCGGTGTCATCGAGGGTGGCGCCGCAATCCACGGGGTGACTGACCTCTGCGTGACCGTAACCCAGTCGCCTAGGGTCGCCACCTATCTGCCGGGTACTACGGACTACCGATCTCCGGTCGTTCAGGCTGCCTGATCCGATCAACGGTTGGACCCTCAGCGATCGCGGTGACGACCGATGTGCTCGAGAATCTCGGCATGCTGTCTTCGCGAGATGTTGTAGAACCATATGCTGGCGATAGACAGGGCCGAGAGCAAAAGCACGCTGGGACCGGTGGCCCAGCCGAATCGTGCGATTGCCTCGGGCGCCACCTCCCCCGGTGCGCTGCCGGGTGCGATTCCGGACAGATCGATGATCACGCCAGCGAGCACCGGACCAGCGCCCCCGACTGCCTTGGCAACCAGCGACCCGGCGGCGTAGTAGATGCCTTCCTGCCGCTGACCATGCCGGCGCTCATGCTCATCGGTGATGTCAGCGATCATCGAGCCGATCAGTGGAATGGCCACGCCCAGACCGAGCGCTGAGATGCAGCCGGTTGTGATGTACAACGGCGCGACAATCGGGTGCTCGTTGCCCGGCAGCACGCCAATCAGCCGGGCGATGATGACGCTGCTGGTCCACAGTGCGTACCAGGCGGTACCCGCGATGAACAGGTCGCGTTTCTCCGGGATAAGCGCCGCCATCGGTCGGCTGCCGAGGCTGCCCAGGATGATTCCAACGATCGCACCGGCGAACAGACCGGTGACCTGGGTGCTCGAGAGCTCGAAGAAGTAGGTGGCCATGTACAGATGCAGAGCCTGCACCATGCCCTGGTTGATGCTGAACATGATGCTTCCGGCAACGACCGCGACAAAAGCCGGAATACGAAACGCCGTCACCACATCGAGCACGACGCCGCGCAGTAAGGCCCGGGGCGGCCCATCCGGCTGCTCGAGGCGGGGGATCTGTCCATGTGTTCCCCAGGCCGCAGTCCAGATCCCGGCAATCATGACCGGCGCGCAAGCCAGTGCGAACGGGAGATAGGCATCCGGATTCAGCTGGCCGTTGGGGTACTCGTCAGTCGCGCCAAAGAAAGCGATGTTGCCGAGGATCAGAACTGCGAACATCCCGATCAGCATGAACACGCTGCGCAGTGCGGCAAGAAGCGTTCGCTCATCGTAATCCCGAGTGAGCTCCGCGCCGAGGGCCATGTAGGGCACGGCATAGAACGTCATGGTCGTTCGGGTGAGGCTGGCGAACACCAGCAACCAGATGAACAGGCCGGGCTGACTCAATCCGTCCGGCGGGACGAACAGCAGAAAAAAACTTGCCGCAAAGGGGATCGCCGCCCAGTACATGAACGGGTGCCGACGCCCCCAGCGGGACCTGGCGAAGTCGGACCATGAGCCAACCACCGGATCGCTTATGGCATCCAGACAGAGCGCAATGAACACCGCCAGACCAGCCAGGGACCCTGACAGACCCAGCACCTGGTTGTAGTAGAAGAGCAGAAAAAAACCGAACGCCGCGGACTTGATGCCTTCCGGCAGTTGGCCGGCGGCATAGACCAGACGCAGACGCCAACTCATCGCTCTATGCAGCCGGGCCGATGCTTTTCATCAGGCGTCGATCAGAACACCCGGATTCAGAATCCCACTCGGGTCCAGTGTTTTCTTGACGGCCCGGATCGCCTGCAGCTGCAGATCCGGCATCTGCCTCGTGTAGCCGGATTTGTGCATTCTCCCTACCGCATGGTGATGGGTGATCGTGCCACCTGCCGACACGACGGCATCATTGGCCGCATCCTTTATTTCCTGCCATTGCGCCCGTTCGCCACCGATGCTCGCCGGACCGGAGAAGCTGTAGTAAGGCGCCGGTCCATCCGGATAGACGTGGGTGAAACGACAACTGAGATGATGACCCTCGCCGAGCACCTCGGTCAGCGCCTCACCAACACGGGATCGCACCTCCCTATCGAACTCCGGCCAGCGATCCCAGGTGATGGCGGTCTCGAACGTATCGCTCAGCAATCCCAAGCCGTTCATCACCCCGGCATTCACCCCGATAAAGGCTGAGCGCCAGGCCCCCACGGCTCCCTCGTGTCCTGTTGCCTTCCCCGTGCCATCGTCGATGCGGATGGCCTCGTCATCGATCTGTCCACCCGCGCCTCGGGCAATCTCGACCGCCTGACGGATGTACTCGCCCTGCGGGAGATCGGCGGACTCGAAGCCGATAATCAGGAGGCTCTGCTCACCGTTCAGCCCAGCCGAGAGCTCTGCTTCGGCGGGATCGAGCAGTCGCAGGTTCGCCGGCCAGAGCTTCGCTTGCACCACCTGCCGGGTAGCCTCCGCACCGCCTGACCAGTCGTCGAACACCACCCCTGCGGTGGCCCGGTACTTCGGACGACTCTGAAGACGCAGCCAGCACTCGCTGATGATGCCCAGCACGCCTTCAGAGCCCATGACCATTCTGTCCGGACTCGGCCCGGCGCCGCTGCCGGGCAGGCGCCGTGATTCCCACCAACCTGCAGGCGTGAGCATGCGGATGCTCTCCACGAAATCATCAATGTGGGTGTGGTTGGTCGCGTAGTGGCCGCCAGATCGGGTGGCCACCCAGCCACCCACCGTGGACCAGGGGAAGCTCTGCGGAAAGTGACGCAGGGTGAATCCTTCCGGGCGCAGCGCGTTTTCCAGATCCGGCCCGAACACGCCGGCCTGCACCCTGGCTGCCCTGGACACCGGATCGATCTCCAGCACGCGATGAAAGTGATCGAGATCGATGGTTACCGCGGTCTCCGCTGATTCGGGCACGCTGACGCCCCAGACCACCGTCGTCGCCCCACCATAGGGAATCGCCGCATGCCCGTTGGCATCACACCAGTCCAGCACTGCCTGAAGCTCCGCCTCATCACGGGGGTGCGCCACTGCGTCCGGGGGTGACTCAAACCGTCCGCGCAACGCATCGAGCAGCTCGAGCACGTGCCCGCCATGCGTATGCAGAACCCGCTCACGATGATCGGTGCTGACGAAAGCGCTGAGATTGCCCGGCACTTTCAGGCGCGGCGCTCTCAGGGTGAGATCAGAGACCGCCGGTATCGGCGGGGGTGAGACTTCACGACCGAACCGCTTGGAGATGCTCTCGGCTGCCGCGCGCCGGCTGGCTTCATCGGGTTCGTCCGAGGTGAAGCCCCAGGTCCAGAAGCTACGGGGTTCCTTCCACTTGCCGTCACTCATCAATCACTCCTGCCGTACGCCCTATTTTGCACCCTATCTGATCATACGCCTGCCGGCATGGTGAATCGGCGAGCGTACAAACGTGTATCCGTAACCTTACGGATACGCCAGCCTGCCGAAAGAGAACTAGACTGCAGCGACAAGGTAATCGAGAAACCGTCGATGTTCGATATCGGCTCACCGGAAATGCTGATGCTCGCCGTGGTCGCGCTGCTGGTGCTCGGCCCCGAGCGCCTGCCGGACGCCATGCGAACAGCGGCGAGGGCCTGGGTGAGGATGCGCCGGTCGGTGACTAAAACCGTCGCCCAGGTTCAGGAGGAGATCGGATTCGATGAGATCCGCCAGCAGCTGGACGAGGAAGGCGTGGTAAGTGAGATCAAGGCCATGCAGATCGAGCTGAACGAGCTCACCGGTGAATCAGGCATCGGCCTCAAAGAGCTCGAGAAGAGCGCCGAATCCAGCAATCCCCGGCACTGGCCGGGTATGCCGCCGGAAGAACGGCTCTGAGCACGCCGTGCAGCCAACACGCACGGGCCCGATATCAGCAAACCCTTACGATACGTCGATAAGGCCCAACTGCCGGTAGACGGTGAAGTAGTCGCTGAGTCCCGACTGCTTGATGATCTTGCCGTCTTTGACCCGACAGATCGTCACGTCCCTGAACTCGACCTCCTTGCCAGTGGGCTCGATACCTTCCATCGCGCCCTTGTTGGTACCACGAATGGTCAGCACGACGATGATGTCATCGCCGGCGTCGTACAACTCATCGATCTGTTCGCGGTAGTCGGGAAAGGCGTTGCGCTGCGCTTCCGCCAGCCGCTTGATCCCATCCAGGCCCGATCCCCATTGGGTGATCGGATAGTCAGTGGTGAAATCTTCCGAATAGAACTCACCGATCCGGGATACATCCCCTTCCGTCCAGACTACCCGGCAGGCTTCTCTGACGATTTCTTCGTTGGTCATCGTATTGCTCCCACGTTGAATCAGCTTCCGGTCCGGCGATCTTTCGCGAGCGCCGTCTCCACGAGATCGCACCAGAGCTCGAAGAGCGGCCCTTTGAACTTCTCATCGTCGTGAAGGCCCCGCTCGACGACCAGGCCGCGAAAAAGATAGATACTGAGTTCAACAGCATCCTGAACACGGCCAATAGCATCCTCCCCATAGGCCAGGGTTGCCGCCACCGAACGCATTGATGTGATCGAGGCGGCATCGAGGTCCGCCATCAGTGGCCGCAGCTCAGGATCGGTGCGGGCGGCAACCATGGCTTCCATCGCCGTCTGCATGTACTGATCGCTCAACATCGCGTCCCAGATGAGCTGCAGAATGTCCCGCAAGGAACGATCGGCGCTCTCAGTCTCTACAATGCTCTGCAGGATGTGCGCTTCGGATTGCCGCGCCAGTGCCTCCATGGCCGCCATGAACAGCGAGATCTTGGTCGGGAAGTGATGGGTCTGAGCACCGCGGGAGACGTTCGCCTTCTTGCAGATCTTGGGCGTGCTGGCGCCGGCCCACCCTTCTTCCAGGATGACGGTGAGCGTCGCATCCATCAGACGCGCGCGCATGACCTCACTTCGATGGTCACCCGTATCCCTTGTGGCTGTCTGTTCCATCAACACCTCCAAACTTGACGGGAATTATCAAACAGACTAGTCTGTATGTCAACAAACAGGTTGGTCTGTTTTCTGAATCGGGAGAAACCCCATGTCCGCACCGCTCAAACCAAAACCTCTCTACACCGGCTTGGTTCAGCATGATGTGTTTCCTCACACCAAGGACCTCTACCCTTCCAGAGTCATGCCAGCATCGACCTCGCCCTTTTCATTTCCGCTCGGCGAACCGATCGAACTGCCGGAGACATTTGCCTTCGAAGGCGAATCGCGTTCGAGCCAGGCATTTCTGGAAGGCACCGACACGGTCGCATTGCTGGTTCTGCAAGGCGGTGAGATCCGCTACGAGCACTACATGCTGACCGGTGGGCCGGATGTTCATTGGATGTCGTTTTCCGTTGCCAAGAGTTTCCTTTCTGCGCTGATCGGCATCGCGATCGAGCAGGGATACATCGCCGGTATCGAACAGCCCATCACCCGATATGTGCCATCGCTGTCGCAATCCGCTTACGACGGTGTGCGTATCAAGGACGTGCTGCAGATGTCGTCAGGTGCCAGGTGGAACGAAGACTACAGTGACCCTGACGCCGACATTCACGGCTACACACGGGTGATGTCGGGTGAAGGCTCCTTCGATGAGTTCGTCGCCGGCATGCAACGGGCATGCGAGCCGGGCACGCTCTGTCAGTACAACTCGGGTGATACCCAGGCACTCGGCATGCTGCTCACGCGCGCGACGGATCAGTCGATCGCCGATTACATGCAGCAGCAACTCTGCGAGCCGCTTGGGATGGAAGCACCAGGATACTGGCTACTCGATTGCGAAGGCATGGAGCTGGCAGCAGGCGGTGTGAATCTCATCGCCCGGGACTTCGCCAAGCTGGGCGAGCTCTACAGAAACCATGGCGTCTGGGAAGGCAAACAGATCGTGCCCGCTGACTGGGTACGAGACTCGACGACACCTGATGCCCTGCATCTGAAGCCCGGGAAAGTCATCGTCGGCGGCCATTTATTCCCGTTCGGTTATGGCTACCAGTGGTGGATTCCCGAGGGAGACCGGGGCGAGTACTCGGCGATCGGCGTCTACAACCAGTTTGTCTACGTCGATCCCTCCCGAGACGTCGTCATCGTCAAGCTGTCCGCCAACCGTGCCTACGGCACATCGCCGGACGAATCCACCAATCGGGAAGCCGAAAACCTGGCCTTCATTCGGGCACTCGCGGGTCAGACGGACTGACGCTACCTTTGATACGTCAGTCGCCTACTCTCCGGCAGGCGGCGTGTAGGTGTTCTCAACCAGCGGCTCCGCTGCTACCTGACGCACATGGCACTGGTTGCAGAAGTAGCGTGCGGAAGAGACCTCATCCAGAACGTTGCCGTCCCGGTCGGTGTAGTGAGATTCCTTAGGCGCTGGCGCACCGGTGGCCGCCGCCATGTTTTTCGCATGGCAGGTAAGGCAGGTATTGCTGTCCTTGGTGACCAGGTAGCCGTCTGTGGCATGCGGAATCAACGGCGGCTGATCAGCGAAGTTTCGCTCTATGAGCTCCTTCTGCGGAGCCTGCCAGTCCTTGCTGGTCGGTAGAACGGCGTCCGCGGCAAGCGGCACGTCACCTCGAAGCGAGGTCACCTTCTCGTCCGCCATGATCGGGCCGGGTTGAACAAGCAACAGCACGGCGACAGCGCCGAGCGCCAGTTTGACGGATTGCTTCATGATTCAGCCTCCTTGAGTTGCGGGGTGGTCCCCGAATATCTGTTCGTGAACTTGAATACGTCCTCGCTGCACACATCCAGGCAGCGGGCACAGTTGGTGCATTCAATGGCCGCAATGAGAGGCGGCTTGTCGCTTTCTTTCAGTGCGGGCTTGAGAATCTGTGGCTCCGGACAGACCCGATAACAGTCCATGCAGTCATTGCAGGCGGCCCGATTCGCCGTGCCGACCCTGATCGGCGTGGCCAGGCTCAGCAGTGAGTAGAAAGCGCCCATGGGGCACAGATGCCCGCACCAGCCACGCCGCTGCACGGCCAGATCGAAGAGGAAGATGCCCAGGATGAGCAGCCAGCCTACCCCCATGCCGAAGATCAGCCCGCGGTGCAGAACGGAGACCGGATTGACCAGCTCCCAGGCTGCTGCGCCGGTGATTGACGCCGCGACCATGATCGCGCCGAGCAGCCAGTAGCGGGTTCTGCGGTCGATACGCAAATTTCCGTTGAGAGAGAATTTCGTGCGCAGCCAGTAAGCAACATCGGTCACCACATTCATCGGGCATACCCAGGCGCAAAACGCCCGACCACCGACCATCAGGTAGAAAGCGATGACGATGAGCGCGCCGGTCACGGCGGTGAGCTCAGGCAGGTGGCCGGCCAGCAGAGTCTGAGCAAAAACGAAAGGATCCGTCAGCGGCAGCACTTCCAGGGTCATGCTGGAAGAGAGATTACCTTTCACCCACCAGACACTGAACCAGGGCCCGAGCAGGAACAGGCCCAGCACGAAACACTGCGTCGCCCGCCGCGCAATCAGCCAGCGATTGTTCCAGACGAGGCTCATTGCCGTGGCTCCGTCGGAATCGGCTTCAGGCCTTCGTCGAAGTCGTAATCCATATGGTCCGGCATGTTGTACTCATGCTCGGGCTCTGCACCGATCAGGCTCTCACCGGCCTTATCCTTCTCCTCCCAGCCGAGCTGGTAATGATCAGCAGCCCGACCCTTGGCGAGCGACACGGGAAAGACCTTAATGGCTGCCTCGGGCAGCACGCAGGCGTGCTCGCACTTGCCGCAGCCGGTGCACGCATCTGAATGCACCGTAGGCAGGAACATGGCGTGACCGCCGCTGCGCTGATTGTGCTGTAGCTCCAGGGTGATGGCCTCATCGATAGACGGACAGACCCGGTAGCAGACATCACACCGCAGCCCTAAAAAGTTCAGGCAGGTCTCCTGGTCGATCAGCACGGCCAGACCCATGTCCGCATCGTCGATGTCGGTGAGGCTGTGATCCAGCGCCCCGGTCGGACAGGCCACCACACAGGGAATGTCCTCACACATCTCACAAGGAACGTCCCGGGCCGTGAAGTACGGCGTGCCCACGGCTACATCTTCGCCCAGTGTTGCCAGCTTCAACGTATCGAACGGACAGTCGCGAACGCAGAGACCGCAGCGCACGCAGGCGCCGAGAAAGTTCTCCTCCGCCAACGCCCCGGGTGGCCGCAGGCTCTGGGCAGGAAGTGCGGACGATTTGAGCGCAAACATCCCCACACCCGCACCGGCCAGCGCCGCGCCGCAGGCGGTCTTGGCAATACCAGCGACGAAACGCCGCCGGTTGGCATCGGGAACCATGATCGTGCCTTCAGCGTCGGATCAGGCCTTGCTGACCTTCATGGCGCACTTTTTGTAGTCCGTCTGCTTGGAGATCGGGCAGGTGGCATCCAGGGTCAGCTTGTTGATCAGCCGCCGGGCATCGAACCAGGGCACGAAGGCCAGGCCTTCCGGCGGCTGGTTGCGGCCTCGAGTTTCCACCTTGGCGGTGATGTGACCGCGGCGGGTTTCCAGGTGGGCCGTGTCGCCTCGCTTCAGACCGCGCTTCTCCGCGTCCTTCGGGTGCATGAACACCAGAGCGTCGGGGAATGCTCGGTAAAGCTCCGGTACCCGTTGAGTCATGGTGCCGGAGTGCCAGTGCTCCAGCACTCGGCCGGTGGTCAGCCACATGTCGTACTCATCGTCCGGCGCCTCAGCCGGAGGCTCGTAGGGCAGCGCGAAGATGAGGGCCTTCTTGTCCGGCTTGCCGTAGAAGCTCACCTCCTCGCCTTTGTTCACGAAAGGATCGTAACCTTCCCGATAGCGCCAGAGGGTTTCCTTGCCATCCACCACCGGCCAGCGCAAGCCGCGTACCTTGTGGTAGGTATCGAACTCACCGAGGTCGTGACCGATCTTCGGTCCTTCGGTACCGAAACGCCGATACTCCTCGAACAATCCCTTCTGAATGTAGTAGCCGAAGTGGTCCATCTCGTCGTTGGCGAACTCGTCACCCCGATCGTTGGTCACCTTCTGCTTCGCATAGGCATTGACCTGGCCGTTCGCGAAGAGCACGTCGTAGAGGGTCTTGCCTCTGTACTCCGGCTTTTTCGCGAGCAGCTCTTCCGGCCAGATGTCGGCGACCTTCAGTCGCTTCGAGAACTCCACCAGTTGCCAGAGATCGGACTTGGCTTCACCCGGCGCGTTCACCTGCTGGCGCCAGAATTGGGTTCTGCGTTCGGCGTTCCCATAGGCGCCTTCCTTCTCCGTCCACATCGCCGTGGGCAGGATCAGGTCCGATGCCATGGCTGTGACCGTGGGATACGGATCCGAGCAGACGATGAAGTTCTTCGGATTCCGGTAGCCAGGCAGGGTCTCCTCGTTCATGTTGGCCGCGGCCTGCACGTTGTTGTTGCACATCACCCAGTAGGCGTTGAGCTTGCCGTCCTTGAGGTTCCGGTTGTGCAGCACGGCGTGATAGCCGGGCTTGGCAACGATGGTGCCTTCCGGCAGCTTCCACACGTCCTCGGCAAACTTGCGATGGGTCTCGTTGGCCACCACCAGATCAGCGGGCAGACGGTGCGCGAAGGTGCCAACCTCCCGGGCCGTACCACAAGCAGAAGGCTGACCGGTGATCGAGAACGGGCCGTTGCCGGGCTCGGAAATCTTGCCGTTCAGCAGGTGCACGTTGTAGATCAGGTTGCTCGCCCAGGTGCCCCGGGTGTGCTGATTGAAGCCCATGGTCCACAAGGACATGACCTTGATCTTGGGATCCGCGTAGAGTTCCGCCAGTTCCAGCAGCTGCTCCTTGGGCACACCGGAGAGCTCGCTGGTGTACTCCAGCGTGTAAGTGGAGACGAACTTGGCGAAGTCTTCGAAGCTCATGGGCTCGGAGCCGCCTGCCTTGTCCGCGTTGGCCGCCGCTTTCTGTAGCGGGTGCTCTGGACGGAGCCCGTAGCCGATGTCCCGGTTACCCTCACGAATGTTGACGTGTTTCTTCAGGAACTCGTGATCGACATTGCCGGTCTGGATGATGTGGTTGGCCACATAGTTCAGGATGGCAAGGTCCGTCTGGGGCTCGAAGACAATGCCGTTGTCCGCCAGATCGAAACATCTGTGCTTGAAGGTGGAGAGAACGGCCACCTTGCAACCTTCGTGGGTCAGGCGGCGGTCAGTGAGCCGCGACCAGAGGATGGGGTGCATCTCGGCCATGTTGGAACCCCAGAGCACGAAGGCATCGGCATGCTCCAGGTCGTCGTAGCAGCCCATGGGCTCATCCGAGCCGAAGGTGCGCATGAATCCAGCCACCGCGGAAGCCATGCAGTGGCGGGCATTGGGCTCGATGTTGTTGCTTCTAAGGCCCGCCTTCATGAGCTTCACTGCGGCGTAGCCCTCCCAGACCGTCCACTGCCCCGAGCCGAACATACCCACGGACTCAGGGCCGTTCTCCTTGACGGCCTGGGTCCACTTCTCGGCCATGATGTCGAAGGCATCGTCCCAGGAGATCGGCGCGAACTCGCCGTTCTTGTCGTACTTGCCGTCGGTCATGCGCAGGAGCGGCTGGGTGAGCCGGTCGCCACCACTCTGGATCTTCGACAGGAAGTAGCCCTTGATACAGTTGAGACCGCGATTCACCGGCGCGTCCGGGTCGCCTTGCGTGGCGATGATGCGTTCGTCCTTCACGCCCACCAGCACGCTGCAGCCGGTGCCGCAGAATCGGCACGGCGCTTTGTCCCAGCGCACACCTTCCTCGGGAATGGCGTTGGCCGTACTCGGAACCGAGGCACCTGCGGCTGCGGCGGTGGCAGCAACGGCGTTGCTTTTTACGAAATCTCTGCGGGTTACTTTCATTGTGAAAACTCCTCGTCCAGGAAGCTTGTCTCGTCGGTGTAGTGATAGGTCAGGGATGCGGACAGCACCCCGTCTGTGTTTCTGATATCGGTGAAGGTGTCGGCCATTACCCGCTCGTCCGTGCTCTCGACAATGACGATCAACCGACCATCGCCCAGGTCGTCGTGCACTTCCACGCCGGGCATGGCCTCAAGTGCTGACGTGACCGGGACTGCGGCTTCCGGCCTTGCGTGCACGAGAACGCCGCTGATCTGTTCGGTTGCTACTGGCATGTTTCCTGAGCTCATGATCGTGCTCCGGTAACCAGGCGAATGCAGCTAACGGGACACACCGGAATGCACGCACCACATCCCGTGCAGCACTCGGAATCGACTAACGGAGCGGGCGGTGCCTGCAGTCGGGGTTGGAATCGGATCGCGGAAGCCTCGCAGGCATCGCCACAGGCTCGACACTCCACCCGATTGCTGGCGAGGCAACTGGGTTGAATGTCTGCAGTGAGATCAGCACCTGTAGCAGCGCCCGGTTGGCTCGCCTGCCAACCACCTCTGAGAAACTGCGCTCGCGAAAGAACCGTCACAACTTACTCCACTGCCTCAATGTTCCCAGAGAGGAGCGCGTTCAGGTATCCGTGAATCTACGTGGCGACGGAGACGGAAAGGGTGCCGCTCGAGAGAATCTTCGCGCGCAGGCCACCTCGACCACGCAGCGCATCCATAGCACCTTCGCACAAAGCCTGATCCATCCAGTAGCAGGGCCTGGACTCCTCAACGCCTTCGAAACGAACGCCCTGCACTTCGAACTCCTCGCCGATCAGTGCGTTCAGATCCGCACCGCGGACGATCACGTTGCGCCGGAGCGCCGCTGTGGATTTGCCATCCAACCCAAACTGACGATCGAGCGCCTCGAACGTCTCCTCGGAAAAGAAGGTGATCTGCTTGTGATCCTGCTCGCAATCGAAGTAGCGGTCACCGTGGATGCCCCTGCCGGCGACGCAATCGATCTTCTGCACACGCTCAATGCCGTGCTTACCGGCCGGTTTGCCATGGTGACCCACATAGTTGTGGCCGGGTGAAATGTAGATGTCCACGATTTGCATGACTGGGGCTGCTCCTGACGGGCGCTCGGAGAAAAACGCAAGCCTACTCTGGGTGGAATCCATGCACCGGTCACTCCGTAACCTTACGGATGCACGGCGGGCCTATGAGTGCCTTAAACTGCGGGAGCTTTCAGCTGCGGGTGCCGACGTTCGAGCGCGTCACCGAGCCTCAGTAGCCGAGCGTTTCTACCACAGCCACCAGATCAGCGAAGCTGGCGGAGTCCAGCTTCGCCATCAGCGCCTTCCGATCCAATCCGGGGATGTCCTCTGTGCCGAGCTCCACTTCCATGGACAGCTCGAGGATTTCGTGTGGCGCAAGCACCCCGGTCGCGCAGATCTGGCGCAAGCACTCCCACTCCGCTTCGCTAAGTTCGATCCCATGCCGGGTTAGGATCTCCAGGTACCGCTCTGCCGCCCGGTTGAGGCGACTGCTGATCTCCATGGTGTTGGCTTCGTCTTCCGTCAGCCGTGCAAGCGGCGGGCCGAAGTAGATCCTGGTCTTCTTGTTCAAGCGGCTGACTCCTCCAACTAAGGGAACCTACTGAGTTCGCTGTGCTGCTATTTCAGGCACTCTTCACCGCGCCGTACTTCGCTCCGCAGATGACGGGCAGGCTGAGCCGGATCTGCAATGAATGCCTGGGAGGGTAAGCGTGACAGATCAGCAAATCCCGTTAAAGGACATCACTCTTGAGGCATGTCCTTCGGCCTCCGAGCTTCCGTCCTGCGAACCCCAGACCTTCGATCCGGCAGACGCCCCTACCATGAGCCGGCGTAAGTTCGTGAAGAACACCAGCGGGCTGTCTGCCGCCTCACTCATGGGCACCGCGGCGCTGATGACCAACTCTGACGAAGCGCACGCGAATCTGGAATGGGCCGAGTGGTTTCAGGGCAACTACCGACTGATGTCCGACGAAGAGAAGGAACAGGCGGTTGCCCGTCTGGAGAAGCGCTACTCCGCCGAGTACGGCAAGAATGTAACCGTGGACACCACGCCGGCCGAGGAAGGCGTGCTGTTCGGCTACGCGCTCAACATCCAGAAGTGCATCGGCTGCCGACGCTGTGCCAAAGCCTGCGTGGAGGAAAACAACCAATCCCGGGGCGATCAGGAGATCGAGTGGATCCGGGTGCTGAAGATGCAGAAAGGCACCTTCACCGCGGAGAAGATGCCCGAAGGCTATCCGGAAGACTACGGCATCGAGATTGGCGGAAACTCCTACACCGCTGCCGGTGTGGTCGACGAAGGCGAACACTACTACGACCCGAAGCTGGTTCCCGAAGAAGACTTCTTCTATATGCCCATCGCCTGCATGCAGTGCGAGAAACCGCCCTGCGTGAAGGTCTGCCCGGTTCGAACCACGTATCGGGAGCCGGACGGCGTCGTGGTGGTGGACTACAACTGGTGCATCGGCTGCCGGATGTGCATCGGCGCCTGCCCTTACTGGGCGCGCCGCTTCAACTGGGGTGAGCCAAAGCTGCCGGCCTCCGACATGAACCCCGACACTCACTACCTGGGTAACAGACCACGTATGAAAGGCGTGGTGGAGAAATGCACGTTCTGTCTGCAGCGCACTCGCAAGGGCCGCTACCCGGCATGCGTTGAGGTTTGTCCGGTGGGGGCGCGGAAGTTCGGCAATCTGCTGGACCCGGAAAGTGAGGTCCGCCGAGTGCTCGCCAACAAACGGGTGTTCCGCATGAAGGCAGATCTCAACACCTACCCGAAATTCTTCTACTACGTGGACTAGGGGCGCAGACGTGAAAAACATCCTCAACTTCTGCATCGATTTCCTGCTCTGCATCTGGCGCGGTAGCGTCAAATACTGGGCCTGGCTCGCCTTCCTCTGGATATTCATCCTGTTCTGGTTCTACGGGAACTACATGCAACTCACGCATGGCATGATCGTCACCGGGCTGACCGACCAGGTAAGCTGGGGGATTTATCTTGCCAACTTCGTGTTTCTCGTCGGGGTAGCCGCTGGGGCAGTGACCGTGGTGTTCCCCGCTTACGTCTACAAGCACAAGGCTTTGCACGAGGTGACCGTTCTAGGCGAGCTTCTGGCCATCTCAGCCGTGATCATGTGCATGCTGTTCGTGCTCAATCACATGGGCCGGCCGGACCGCCTCTGGCACATGGCGCCCATCATCGGCATCTACAACTTCCCAGGCTCCATGCTTTCCTGGGACGTGATCGTGCTGGTGGGCTATCTGCTGCTCAACATCGTCGGCGGTTTCTACTATCTGTACAAGAAATACACCGGCGAGCCGCTCAACAACAAGATCTACCTGCCGGTGATCTACGTGGCCATCGTCTGGGCGCTCTCCATCCATACGGTGACGGCCTTTCTCATCAACACCATGCCTGCAAGGCCCATGTGGCACCACGGCATGATGCCCATCCGCTTCATCGCAACCGCATTCGCCGCAGGGCCGGCGCTGATCATCATCGTGTTCACGCTCGTCCGGAACAACACCAAGCTCTGGATCAAGGACGAGGCGCTCGACCTGCTCTCGCAGATCGTGGTCTGGTGTCTCGGCATCGCCATCTTCCTTACGCTCTCAGAGGTCGTTACCGAGTTTTACCATCCCACCGAACACTCCCTCGGTATGAAGTACCTCATGTTCGGTCACAACGGGCTGACCAGCCTGGTGCCCTGGTTCTGGATATCGGCAATCGGGCTGGTGGGCTCCTTCTTCATGCTGCTGATCCCCTGGGTGCGTAAGGACTACGACCTGCTACCCTGGATCTGCGCCGTGGCCTTCCTTGCGATCTGGGTGGAAAAAGGCATGGGGCTGATGATCCCGGGCTCGATCCCCACGCCCATCGGCGAGTTCACCGAATACACGCCCTCATCCATTGAGATCATGAACAGCCTGGGTAACTGGGCCATAGGCTTTCTGGTGCTGACACTCCTGCTCAAAGGAGCAATCGGAATACTCACCGGAGAAGTACGGCTCGCCAATCGCGAGAAGTCCGAGGCCACCGATATGGGGATTGAGAAACAGGGGTACGCCGATGCCTGATCAGAATGCAACAACCCGGAGACGCGACTCGAAGGGGGTGGCAATGATTGGCCTCATTGCCACCGGCGCCGTTCTCGCGACGTTGACGACGGGCGTTCAGGCTGCGGAAACCTGCTTCGAGGGCAGGGAGAAGGGCACCAGCGTAACTGTCACCGAGAACGAATCCGGTGTGCCGAACGTCAAGTGCTCGGAAACCACCGGCGGCGTTCTGTGGTGGAGCGACGCGTTCGACGGCACCGTGCCCATGGCGGAAATGCCGGTGGAAGCGGACTACAGCCACGCCGAGGCGGTGGTGAAACCCAGAGACACGCAGATGAGTCTGTATTCGGTGTGTGGCGTCGCTTGTCACAACGGCAGCTTTCCACCACCCAGCGACGACAACACGCCGCGTACGTTAACGATGCATCAGGACCTGGTGCCGGATGCAACCGATCTTCAGCATGGTCGAGGCAGCGTATGGTGCCTGGATTGCCACCACACCGAGACCCGAAACAAGTTCGTGGACCACAATGGTGGTGAGATCGACTTCAACTCGCCGCAGGTACTATGCGGCAAGTGCCACGGCCCTCTGTTCCGCGACTGGCGCGATGGTCTGCACGGCAAGCGCATCGGCGATTGGGCGACCACCGGCAAAAAACGCTGGTTCGTCTGCACGGAGTGCCACGATCCTCACGATGTACAGCAAGGGGAGCGGAACTCGGGCTTCGCGCAGATCCAGCCGGAACCGCCGCCGCAACTGCCGAAGGGGATGGAGAACGCGGATCACGAGCGGCATCACGGGCACTGATCCGCAACGTCGCCAAGCGGCAACCTGCACGATCACATCTTCCACTGGCTTGAACCCAGGTGTCAGTCAGCACCGTGGATCTGCCAGCATGAATCTGTATAAATGGTCTCCATCATGCGACCCTGCGCATGACTGACGGGAGAGCCATCATGAACCAGTGGTCCACTTTGCTGACCGTACTTGTGTTAACGCCTTTCCTGGCGCATGGGCAGGCTGAAATAGAGCCTGAACCTGTGGGCGTCGTGGCCACCCTGCCAAGCGAGTATCCAGACCATTGGCTGATGGTCCATGACGCTGCTTTCCCTTACCTGCTGGAAGGCAGGCTGCATGTGATCGATCCTCTGGCTGATAGTTTGAGCACCCAGGTAAAGGGGATGATCACCGCCAGCTTCTTCGCCGCCTACCAGCGCAGCTCGGTGCGCAACGAGCACTACGTGATGGAGTCGTTCTTCGCTCGAGGCGGACGCGGCGGCGAGCGCACGGACGTTGTCACCATCTGGGATCCGTCAACCCTGAGCGTGCTGACCGAAATCGAGGTGCCTGCCAAGCGCATCACCGGCATGCCCAAGGTGACCATGAGCGGGTTGATCGGTGGCGACCGCTTCCTCGGCATCTACAACTTCACACCGGCCCAGTCAGTTTCCATCGTCGATCTCCAAAAACGGACCTTTGTCGGCGAGGTCATGACCCCAGGATGCGGATTCATCCTGCCCAATGGCGAGCGCAGCTTCACCTCTCTGTGCTCCAACGGCACCATGCTGACCAGCCATCTCGACGACGATGGCCGACTCACCGGCACCAGCAGGACCGAGCAATGGTTCGATGCAAACGATGATCCAATCTTCGAAACCGCCGTGGTGGTGGATGGGGTCGCCTACTTCCTCACGTTCACCGGTGAGGTATTGCCCGTCGATGTGAGCGGCCGCGAGGTGGAGGCGAAAGCGCGTTGGCCGCTGGCCCAGAACGACGAGGAGAAATCCTGGCGACCCGGTGGCGCGAAGCTCTTCACCGCAGACAGCGCCGGCATGGGTTACCTGCTGATGCATCCCGATGGCGGCGAAGGCACGCACAAGAACGGTGGCGGTGAAGTCTGGGCTTACGACCTGGCCAACGGCGAGCGTCTGAGGCGTGTCACGTTGGAAAACTGGGGCCTGACCCTCGGCACCTCCGGTTCAGGTGATGGTCGCCTGCTGTTCGTCACCAACATCGAAATGGGCATAGACGTCTACGCACTACCGAGTGGCGAGTACGTGAAAACCCTGACCAGCGGCGGAATCGCCCCACTCATGCTGTACGGCGCGCACTGAACGGAGAGCAGATTATGAGCACTACAGACAACTTGATCGACAAGATCTCCGAGCGCCTGACCCGTGACGTTGCCCGACGCACCAGCCGTCGCGGGCTCTTTGGCCTGCTGGGCGCCGGCCTGGTTGGCGCGGCAAGTCTGCCTCTGTTGCCGGTCGCCCGTGCCGCAGGCGGTGGCAATCCGAGCAAAGCGGATGTGCCGGATTCAGGCGACGATACCCGTTGCGAATACTGGCGCTACTGCGCCATCGACGGTTTTCTCTGCACCTGCTGTGGCGGAACGGTAAACAGCTGCCCGCCGGGAACCGAAATGTCGCCGATCACATGGATCGGCACCTGCAGGAATCCGGTGGACGGCAAGAACTACGTCATCTCCTACAATGACTGCTGTGGAAAATCCGCCTGCGGTAACTGCATGTGCAACACCAACGAAGGTGATCGGCCCATGTACAACCCTCCCAAAAGCAACGACATCAACTGGTGCCTCGGCACCGAAAGTTCGGTCTATCACTGCTCCACTGCCGTTCTTCTCGGACTTTCGGTGGAGTAGATCCATGCGACGGAACTGGGCCTTGGCGAGCGCGATCGGCGCCATGGCGAGCATGGTTTCCGCCGGGGTAATCGCCGCCGATCCAAGCCCCGGCGTACACAGCTCGGCCCGCGCTGAATTCAACTACAGGATGCACTGCCAGGGTTGTCACGGACCCGAGGGCACCGGCACAGCCGACGGCGCTGTTCCCACGATGAACGACTTTCTGGGGAATTATCTGAAGGTTGAACAGGGCCGGGAGTTTCTAGTACGCGTGCCCGGCTCCGCCAATGCGGATCTGTCAGACAGCGCGCTCGCGGAAGTGCTGAACTGGTTGCTGCCGCGCATTTCCGCTCAGCAGTTGCCGGATGATTTCGAGCCTTACCGGGCGGCTGAAGTTTCCAAGTGGCGGGCCGAGCCTTTGCGGGATGTTGACGGCATGCGCGAGCGGCTTATCGCACGGATGGCCGAACTCGGCATCTACGAGCAGAATGCCCAACGTCGTACCCACTGAGCTTCCGGATCGACGATCCACCTGCCTGCAGCAATAACCGACCTTTGCTAACGACCGGCAGTTCGTGGCTTGCGCATCAGAGCGCCAGCACCAATTCTTCACCAAGAGCGACGGCGCAGCAGGTCAGCACCATTCCGTGCCCTGCCCCCTTGCCGCTACTCAATCTCACTCGACCGTGATCAGGCTGACCTTCGAGAACGCGAACTTCGCAGACCCCGCACTTCCCGTCACCACAGTTATATGGCACATGGATGCCAGCGCCGAGGAGCGCTGCAAGGATACTCATCCCCGGCGGCACGGGAACGCTCTGACCGGTGCTGGCCAGCACCACGGAAAAACCACGCACGTTGAGTGGGTTGCGGAACTGGTCGAACCGTTTCATCAATACGCACCTTGCAGAATTCGGAAGCGTACACCCCGCTGCCACGACGGAGCATTGACCGGAAACAAAGAACAGCCGCCTGAGTTTTCTTCGCGAAGACCGCATTTACCTCCGTAGCGCGAACTTGCTAGATTGCCAAGGCGATGTTCGGGGGAAGCGTGAATGTGAGGCAGTTCGTGCTGGTTATCGTGACCGTAGTCACGCTGCCCGTCGCCGTGATAACAGCCGCGGACATAGGCACTGATATCCGCTATCAGCACGGCTATGCCTTTCTTTCCCAGCCCGTCCAGCCCGCCGACTATGCCCACTTCGCCTATGTGAATCCGGACGCACCGAAAGGCGGCACCATCCGCATCGCCGGTATGGGCAACTGGGACAACTTCAACAACGTCACCGTCCGCGGGCGGTTGCCGATAGGTGTGTCGTTCTGGGATTCCCAGCGAAACTACGTCCAGGACTCACTCATGTACGGCGCTCTGGACGAACCGGCAACCCAATATGGCCTGATTGCCGAAGGAATTGCGGTCGGCGAGAACTACGCCTGGGTAGCCTTCAAGCTGCGCGAACAAGCCCGCTGGCACGACGGCACACCCATCACCCCGGAAGATGTGGTGTTTTCGTTCGATATCTACCGGAACCACGCCACACCGACGATCAGCACCCCGATGCAGGTGGTGGAGTCCGTGCAGGTGATCGGGCCGCACGAAGTGAAGTTCAATATCGCCGCCGCCGCCCAGGGCAATCCGGTGGTACCCCGCCGTCTCGGCGTGGCGCCCATCATTCCCAAGCACTACTGGGAAGACCGGGATATCAGTAAAACTACCGTGGCCGCCCCGCTCAGCTCCGGCCCCTATCGCGTGAAAGACCATGAGGTGGGACGCTGGATCGAATACGAACGGGTGCCCGACTACTGGGCCCGGGATCTGCCGGTGCGCAAGGGCATGTGGAACTATGACATCATCAAGGTCGATTACTTCCGCGACGACCTGGTGCAGACGGAAGCGGTAAAGGGCCACCTCGTCGACATTCACACGGAGAGCGTGTCGCGACGCTGGGTCACCGCCTATGACTTTCCCGCTGCCGACGCGGGCTTGTTCAAGAAAGCCATCTTCAACTTCATCCGGCCCGCTGGGCTCTGGTGGCCGATCTTCTGGAATCTCGATCAGCCTCGCTTTCAGGACATCCGGGTCCGGGAGGCGCTGGATCTCGCTCGCCCGGGCAGCGAGTGGGGCAGTAAGCGTACGTACGACTTCTGGGGCCAGGGCTTGAGCTTCTTTCACGACTCACCCTATGCAGCAACGGGACTTCCGAACGAAGGAGAGCTGGCACTGCTCGAGCCCCTGCGTAATCAGATCCCACCGCGCGTTTTCACTCATGAATTCAAGCGCCCTCCCAACCAACACAAAGGTTGGGACCGGGACAACCTGCTGCGCGCTGCCGAGCTTCTTAAGGAGGCCGGTTGGGTCATGAGAGACGGCAAG
Source organism: Candidatus Azotimanducaceae bacterium (assembly GCA_965215995.1). Classification (GTDB taxonomy): domain Bacteria; phylum Pseudomonadota; class Gammaproteobacteria; order Pseudomonadales; family Azotimanducaceae; genus SZUA-309. The sequence continues at coordinate 1,066,748 of OZ244128.1, forward strand.
CTGGTGCATGGGGAGACCGGTGAGCACTTCCACATCCGTATGGTGGCAGTGTCACCGGCACTCGGCCGCTCCTGGATCTCCTACTCGAGACTGCTGGAGCGCCTCGGAATCACCACCTCGATCAAATCGCCGGAGGTTTCCAACTGGCTCTACCGCATGCGCTCCGGCGATTTCGACGCGGGGTCCGTCCCGTTCATCACCGACAACACGCCGACCATGAACATCACCAACTTCTTTCACAGCACCACAGCCGATCTGGCCTACAGCCAGAACTGGAGCAACTTGCGGGATCCGGCAGTAGATACGCTGATCGGCCATGTTTATGCAGCGCAGACTTACGAGGATTTCACCAACGCGTTGCGCGCCCTTGATCGCGTCCTGATCTGGAACTTCTACTGGCAACCGGGCTCCTCGCGAGTGGACTACAACGTGGTCTACTGGGACAAGTTCGGCCGCCCGGAGGTGGACGGGAGGCTGCTCCGCCTCGCCTACATCGACACCTGGTGGTTGGATGAGGAAAAGGCCGCCAGAGTTCACGACTTCACCAGGACGAAATGAATCTCCGGGCCACCCCTGTGAATCCTGGACTGACACGTGGCTAGATACATAGCACGCCGCCTGCTGCTCATCGTGCCGACGCTGTTCGGCATCATGATCATCAATTTCACCATCGTGCAGTTCGCCCCTGGCGGACCGGTAGAACAGGTACTGGCCCAGGCATCCGGGTTCAGCGTCTCGAGCACGGCCTCGGTCTCTTCCAGCTCCCTGGGCCCAAGTGGCGACACGGGTTATACCGGCAGTTCCGGGCTCGATCCTGCGCTGGTCGCCCGGCTCGAGCAGCAATTCGGATTCGACAAGCCGGCCCACGAGCGCTTCCTGCTGATGATGGGCAACTACCTGCGTCTCGATTTCGGGCACAGCTATTTCCAGGATCGCGCCGTCGTGGACCTGGTCATCGAGCGCCTGCCCGTTTCCGTTTCCCTGGGCCTCTGGTCGCTGCTTCTGATTTACTCGATCTCCATCCCGCTCGGAATCGCCAAAGCGGTCCGGGACGGTCAACGATTCGATCTCTGGACCAGTGCGGTGGTGTTCACGGCCTACGCTGTGCCCGGTTTCCTGTTCGCCATCCTGTTGATCGTCGTGTTTGCCGGAGGTTCCTACTTCGACTGGTTTCCGATTCGTGGCCTCACTTCCGACAACTTCAGCGACCTGAGCCTGCTCGGCAAGATCGGCGACTACTTCTGGCACCTGGCGCTGCCGCTTACGGCTCTCACCATCGGCGGCTTCGCCACGCTCACCATGCTGACCAAAAACAGCTTCCTGGAAGAGCTCAACAAGCAATTCGTGCTCACCGCCCGAGCAAAAGGCGTGACCGAACGCCGCGTGCTCTACGGACACGTGTTCCGCAATGCGATGCTCATCGTTGTCGCCGGATTCCCTGCCGCATTCGTCGGCATTCTGTTCACCGGCGCGCTGCTGATCGAGGTGATCTTCTCCCTCGACGGTATCGGCCTGCTCGGCTATGAGGCGGTCGTGAAGCGCGACTACCCGATTCTCTTCGGCACTCTGTTCAGCTTCACGCTGATTGGCCTGATCATGCAGCTGATCGGCGATCTCACATATGTTCTGGTCGATCCTCGCATCGATTTCGAGTCGCGCGACCTATGAGCCCGTTGAATCAACGACGGCTGGCCAACTTCCGTGCCAACAGGCGCGGGTACTGGTCATTGTGGATCTTCACCATTCTGTTTCTGCTGTCGCTGATGGCCGAGTTCATCGCCAACGATAAGCCTATCCTCTTCTCCGTAGGCGGTGAGTGGCACTTCCCCGTATTCAACACCTATACGGAGAAAGAGCTCGGCGGTCAGTTCGAAAGTGAAGCCTACTACCGGGATCCATACGTCCAGGCGCTGATTGAGCGTGACGGCTGGATGCTGTGGCCGCCCGTGCGCTACTCCTACGCCACCATCGACTGGGATCTGCCACCTCCTTACCCGGCACCGCCAAGTGCGGAACACTGGTTGGGCACGGACGGGCTCGGCTCGGATACCTTCGCTAAGCTCCTTTACGGCTTTCGCATGTCTGTGCTGTTCGGGCTGACGCTCACGCTCATCAGTTCCGTGATCGGGGTGACGGTCGGCGCTCTCCAGGGCTACTTTGGCGGCTACACGGACCTCATCGGCCAGCGGATCGTCGAAATCTGGACCGGGCTGCCCGTGCTCTTCCTGCTCATCATTCTGGCCAGCCTCGTTGAGCCCAACATCTTCTGGCTGCTCGGCATTCTCGCCCTGTTCAGCTGGATGGCCTTGGTCGGCGTCGTGCGCGCCGAGTTCCTCCGGGCTCGAAACTTCGAGTTCGTCCGCGCCGCCAGAGCGCTTGGCGTTTCCAACCTGACCATCATGCGCCGGCATGTTCTGCCGAACGCCATGGTAGCTACCCTCACCTACCTGCCGTTTCTGCTGAATGGTTCCATCACCACGCTCACGGCCCTCGACTTCCTGGGCTTCGGTCTGCCTCTGGACTCCCCCTCGCTTGGCCGTCTGCTTTCCCTGGCCAAGATGAACCTGCACGCGCCGTGGCTCGGCCTGTTCGCCTTCTTCACCCTGGCCATCATGCTCACCCTGCTGATCTTCATTGGCGAAGCCGTGCGAGATGCTTTTGATCCCCGCCGCAGCGCGGAGGCCTCTCATGCCTGAGGCGCCTACGAGGTCTCAGCCGGTGCTTCAGGTCGACAACCTGCAGGTCGACTTCGGCGCCAACACCGCCGTAAGTGGCGTTTCCTTCGAGGTAGGCGATGGGGAGACCCTGGCTCTGGTAGGAGAGTCCGGTAGCGGCAAGTCAGCGACCGCTCTCTCTGTGTTGCAATTGCTGCCCTATCCCATGGCGTCGCACCCGAAGGGATCCATCCGAGTGCTCGGGGAAGAGATGATTGGCGCCAGCCATGCCCGGCTGCTCGGCATACGCGGCGGTGTGGTCAGCATGATCTTCCAGGAACCCATGACCTCTCTGAACCCACTACACACGGTTGCCAAGCAGATCGGCGAGACGCTCATCCTGCACAAAGGGCTGGGTCGCCAGGAGGCACGTGATCGGGCGCTCGAGCTTCTGCGGTTGGTCCGTCTGCCTGATGCAGAAGCAAAGCTCAGCGCTTACCCGCACCAACTCTCGGGCGGACAGCGGCAGCGGGTCATGATCGCCATGGCGCTGGCCAACGAGCCGAGGCTCCTGATCGCCGATGAGCCGACGACGGCGCTGGATGTGACCATCCAGGCGAGCATTCTCGAGCTGCTCAAGGATCTGCAGAAAAAGCTCGGCATGTCGTTGCTGCTCATCTCCCACGACCTCGGCATCGTCCGCCACATGGCGGATCGGGTTTGCGTCATGACTCAGGGCGAGATCGTGGAATCGGGCAGCACGGCGGAGGTTTTCGAGTCTCCGCGCCACGAATACACCCGCCACCTGCTCGCAGCTGAACCCAGGGGTGCGCCGGTGGCTGCGGATCCAGGCGCCCCCCGGGTAATGGAAGTACGGAACCTGAATGTCCACTACCAGATCGGCAAAGGCTGGTTAGGCAAGCAACAGACGTTTCACGCCGTCCGCGATCTGGACCTGGATCTTGGCCAGGGACAGACCGTCGGTGTGGTGGGCGAGTCGGGATCGGGTAAAACCACCCTCGGCCTCGCGCTCCTCCGCCTGATCAGCTCAGAGGGCACGGTGCGCTTCAACGACACGGATATCATGCGGTTGCCGTCTGCCCGGATGAAAACCCAGCGGCAACACATGCAGATCGTATTTCAGGATCCGTACGGCAGCCTGTCACCGCGTCTGTCCGTGCGTCAGATAATCGAGGAAGGCCTGCTCGTGCACCGGCCGGATCTGTCGGCTGATGACAGGCAAGATCGTGTCGCCGAGGTGCTGGCTGACGTTGGCCTCGCTCCGGAAGACATGGAGCGCTACCCGCATGAGTTTTCAGGCGGCCAGCGTCAGCGTATCTCCATTGCCCGGGCCGTGGTTCTCGAGCCCCGCTTCGTGGTGCTGGATGAGCCAACGTCCGCCCTCGATATGTCAGTTCAGGCCCAGATCGTGGATCTGTTGAGAGAGCTGCAGACGCGGTTCGGGCTATCCTATCTCTTCATCAGCCACGACCTGAAGGTCGTTCGGGCGTTGGCGCACCAGCTCATCGTCATGAAGGACGGCGTTGTGGTCGAGCAGGGCCCGGCTCAGGAAGTGTTCGACAATCCCGGCTCGGCCTACACTCGCGAGCTGATGGGTGCTGCATTCGTGTAGCACTGGGACAACTGCTCAGAGGATGGGGGATACGTACTCATGAGCGACCAACGAAACCAGCTTCGCGAATCACTGCGACAGGCAAAATACCTCGACGAGAACGAGGCTGTCGCCACCCTGCTGAGCCGACCGATCTACCCACGCACCGTCGCCGAATCCGTTGAGGAGGTGGCTGCCGAACTGGTCAGCGCAGCACGTGATACCAGCCTGACCAAGCCGCTGCTCGATACCTTCCTGACTGAGTACGGCCTCAGCAACAGCGAAGGCGTCGCGCTGATGTGCCTGGCAGAGAGCCTGCTGAGAATCCCGGACTGGGACACGGCCGATCTGCTGATCGCGGACAAGCTGGGCAGCGCGGATTGGGCGGAGCACTCGGGCAACGCAGATTCTCTGCTGGTCAACGCGTCCACCTGGGCACTGATGCTGACCGGGCGAATCGTGGTGCTGGATGAGGAACTCACCCGGGAACCCATAAGCTGGTTGAAGAAGCTCATCTCACGGGTCAGCGAGCCGGTCGTGCAGACGGCTGTGCGTTCAGCCATGGAGATCCTCGGCCGGGAGTTCGTGCTCGGCCAGACCATCGAGAAAGCGTTGAAGCGCTGCGCCGAGGACGGGGCCTACTCCTTCGACATGCTCGGCGAGGCCGCCCGAAACCAGAGCACGGCCGAGCGATATTTTCAGAGCTATCTGGATGCCATCAACGCCGTCGGTGGCTCTACGCACCGTGATGGGTCGACGGTCTCGATAAAGCTCTCCGCGCTGCATCCCCGCTATGTGGCAACACAGCGACAACGGGTAATGGATGAGCTTCTGTCGCGGCTCGTTGCGCTCAGTGAGGCAGCGGATCGGGTCGGCTTATCGCTCACCATCGATGCGGAAGAAGCCGACCGGCTCGATCTCTCACTCGATCTGTTCGAGTCGCTCGTGGAGGTGCACGGTGCACGCAACGTGGGATTCGTGGTCCAGGCTTACGGCAAACGCGCAGCCGCCGTCCTCGATTGGCTCATCGACCTTGCCCGGGACAACGAGTGCACGTTCAGAATCCGCCTGGTGAAAGGCGCCTACTGGGATGCGGAGGTGAAGCATGCCCAGGTGGAGGGGCTGCCTGGCTTTCCCGTATACACGCGCAAGGAGAACACCGACCTTTCCTATCTCGTTTGCGCGGAGAAGATCCTGGCACATCCGGAGCAGCTGTACGGACAGTTTGCCACCCACAACGCCCATACACTTGCCGCCATACTGGAAGTCGGCAAGGGGAAGCGATTCGAGTTCCAACGCCTGCACGGCATGGGTGAGATCCTCTATGCCACCGCGAGAGAGCGCATTGGTGACTTCCCCGAAGTGCGAACCTACGCACCAGTGGGATCTCACGAAGATCTGCTGGCCTACCTGGTCCGGCGCCTGCTCGAGAATGGTGCGAACAGCTCTTTCGTGAACCGATTTCTGGATGAGGCTGTGCCGCCACATGAGCTGGTTCAGGATCCGCTGCGCACCGTTAGCGAAGAAGCCAGCCATTCGCATCCGGGAATCCGCGCCCCACAGAACCTGTTCGTTGAGCGCGCCAACTCTGCAGGTGTGGACCTCTCGGATCGTGCAGAGCAGGAGCGGATCGAGCTGGCGATCGCCGGTGCTCTGAAAACCCTGACCCAGGCACCGGCAACGGAAGCTCAAGCGGGTCGGATCATTACCGCTCCATACGATCGTCATCTCCGCATTGGTCAGGTCGCTGACACAGCAGTGAAGGAGATCGATCGGATGGTCAGCCAGGCATATGCCGCACAGCCCGATTGGGATGCAACCGGTGTCCCGACCCGCAAAGAGATGCTCGAGCACTGTGCCGATCAGCTGGAGGCGGAACATGCGGAGCTGATCGGCCTCCTGGTACACGAGGCCGGCAAGACCATTCCCGATGCGATCAACGAAGTCCGTGAGGCGGTGGATTTCTGCCGCTACTACGCCCAGCAGAGTGAAGGCCTGTTCGGTGATGGGACACAGCTTCCAGGGCCAACGGGCGAGCGCAACACCCTGTGCCTCCAGGGCCGCGGGGTCTGGATCTGCATCAGCCCGTGGAATTTTCCGCTGGCGATCTTTCTCGGTCAGGTGAGTGCAGCCCTGGCTGCCGGCAACGCCGTCATCGCCAAGCCTTCCGAGGAAACGCCCCTCATCGCCCAACGGTGCGTGGCATTGCTCCATCGGGCCGGCGTGCCGGAAACCGTGTGCCAACTGGCGCACGGTGGCGCCGATGTGGGGCAGGCGTTGATCCGACATCCCCTGGTTGCCGGTGTGGCATTCACCGGCAGCACCGAGACCGCTCGTCGCATCAACATGGCCATGGCCAGTGCAGACCGACCCATCGTACCCCTGATCGCGGAAACCGGCGGTCAGAACGCGATGATCGTCGACTCGACCGCGCTGCTCGAGCAGGTGACGGACGACGTCATTCAGTCGGCATTCATGAGTGCCGGCCAGCGCTGCTCCGCGCTGCGAGTCCTGTATCTGCAGGACGAGGTAGCAGAGGGCGCGATCGATATGCTCATTGGCGCCATGGACGAGCTCAGAGTCGGCAACCCCTCAGAGATCTCCACCGACGTGGGCCCTGTGATCTCCTCGGCGGCCGCGCAGGCTCTCGAAGACCACATCGCCAACCTGCGTGCTCGAGGATGGATTCGACATCAGGTCGATCTCGACGACAGCTGCGGCAAGGGCACCTTCGTGGCGCCCACACTGGCAGAGATACCGGACATCCACGCACTGGATCAGGAGCACTTCGGGCCGATCCTGCATGTGATCAGGTTCGATGCCGACGACCTCGTTCGCGTCATCGAGGAGATCAACAGCACCGGCTTCGGCCTCACATTCGGGATTCACACTCGCATCGATGCACGCGCCAACTTCGTGGCCCACCAGGTGGAGGCAGGCAATGTTTACGTCAACCGCAACATGATCGGGGCCGTGGTCGGCAGTCAGCCGTTTGGCGGCCGGGGCCGTTCGGGTACCGGACCAAAGGCTGGCGGCCCGAATTACCTCATGCGATTCGCCACCGAGAAAGTGCTGACCGTGAACACCGTGGCGACGGGTGGAAACGCAGAGCTGCTGAACCTGTAGCGTATTCATTCGCGGTTTCCGGGCATCCGGCGTACCATCTGCTGACGCAGGCCTAGGGAGGAAGCCTGATGGAAACGTATCTGGATCAGACGTTCGAGAACGATCGAATCGAACTGCACGGGAAGACGTTTCACCGCTGCACGTTTATCAACTGCGAGCTGGTCTACGATGGAGACCGCTCCCCTACCTTCTCGGACAACAATTTCGTCGACACCGTGTTTGTCTTCGCAGGACCCGCGGTCCGAACCCTCTATCTGCTCGGCAACCTGTACCGAGCAGGCACGGGTGGTCATGAGGTGGTCGATCGGTTCTTCGACGACATTCGAGAAGGAGAGATTCACGGTCATGAGGTGCGCACCCGGGCGCCTCAGACCCCGGATCACAGCCTGGCCTGAAGGGATCTTCTGCCGGCTCATTGACGCGCAGCAAGCGCGACGGCCTCGCCTGTCCAGGTGAACCGGTTCGCAGCTCAGTTCGACGACAACCGCAGCCTGTTCATGAGCCAGCCGCGCGGCGGCTCCCTGCCCGTGGCGAGGTAGCTCAGCGTATACGGATTCGCGATGTTGGAGCGGACCCGGAACTTGGCAGCATGGGTGCTGCAGACCAGGATTCTGTCCCCTTGCTGTAACTCCTCGAAGAGCTCCGGCATTACGACCTGAGCCTCACCTCGCTTCAGCAGCAACGGCACCGCATCCAGCGAGTGACCACGATTACGGGTATCGCCTATCAAGCAGGCAAGGGTCAGCTCGCCATGCTCCTTCATGTGCGCGATCACCGCGGGTGCTTCGGATTCATTCACACCGATCGTCCAAAGCGCCGGACTCGGATCCTTCACCGCTTCGTGCAGCAACGGCAGGACCACGTCGGTCAGCAGTTCCGGTTGCTGCTCGAGATACTCGAGAAGGTCCTGGATCAGCGGCGAAATCAAGCGCAGCAGAATACGCCTGGCCGTCACAAGACTGGGTTGCATGATCAGATCAGCTGAAGCGGCATTGAAAGCAAGCTCGTTTTCATGGCTGTTCTGACGGACGATGAGCTTCGCCTCCGGATTCAGGTTTCGTGCGGTCAGCAGAATGGTGAGGTTGTCCGCATCACTGTTGGTGGCCGCAATCACACCCACCGCGTCCGCAATCCCGGCCTGCTGAAGATTCACCCGGGTGGCCAGCCCCTCGACGCTTTTCGAAACTTCTTTGGCACTGCCGACGTTCGGGTCCACCACCACCGTGTTCACGCCCCATTCCGTGAGCGACCCATATAGCCAGCGACCGAGCTTGCCGTAGCCACACAGCACCCAGGTGCCCTGTGGGTAGGAAACCAGATTGGCCAGGCTGACACCCCGCACGCCAACAAGCCACTCATCCAGCGTATGCAGCGGTGGCTGGTGCAGGGCGAAGCCGAGCTCCCGGGCAAAGGTCTCGAACGGGTCGGTGACCACCACCGAGCCAAGTCCTTTCAGCTCCTCATCGTGCGCGCGACTGGTAGAGCGGCAGACCACCTCCGCCCTGGGATTCAGCAGCCTGGTCATCACCGCGATCTTCAGGTTCACGTCTTCGTCGCCGGTGAGCAGCACCACTCCCTGGCAGTTCTCCCTGGAGAGGCCGGCGTCCGTCAGATTCTTCGGCACGCTGGCATCACCCTCCAGACCGGGCATGGGCACGCTGTAGTTCCGAAGACGCAGCGCTTTGATTCTCTCGATGTCCGTATCGATCACGACCGCGTTCATCTGATGATCGCTCAGGCCTCGAGCCAGAAGGCTGCCGGTGTCCCCGAAACCGCAGATGATGAAAAACGGCTCCTGGATCCGTGCCACCGCCCGTGCGAAACGCCGCTGATCCAGCGCGAGCGTGAAATGGGGGTTCTGGACAAGGCGGATGATGTTGCCAATGGCATACACCCAGGCCACAACGCTCATGTACAGACACACCGTTGCCCACATCCGCTGGGCATCGCTGAATTCCCGCGGCAACTCGCCGAAGCCTGTGGTGGTCGCCGTGTAAGTCATGAAGTAGAAGGCGTGGAAGATATCCATCGGCTGCCCGTCGGTACCGGGGATGATCACCATCCCGGTGATACCCAGGGCATACACGATCAACAGCAGCAACAGCGGGTTGCGCATCTCCTGCAGAACGATTGCAGTGACACGATCCAGGTCCGACCCCTTGGCCATGATGCCTACCTGCCGGCCATCAGGGTGTCGCTGACAAGAAGGGTCACAGAGACCACGTTGGCAACCAGCGCGCCGTACGCCAGGGAGACGATCGTGGTCACAGCACCCGCGCTCAGCGCGACCGTCGTATCTGCGAACGTCCAGATCAACGCGGATGCCAGGAGCTGAAGATCCGCAACAAACGCCGTGGCAAGAAGCAGAGCACCCGTTTGAGAGCGGTCTCCGAGCTTGAGCACCGTCGCGATCAGGTTCACAACCACGGCGGCAAACAGAAGCCAGATGCTGTGGTGCTCCGGATTGCCGATGTCACCGATCACGAAGGCGACATTCAGCGTCAACGCCAGAACGATGAAGAAACCGAAGAACACCTTCTCGAGATTCATGGAAATTCCTCCACCATGCACTGCAACTATACCCCCGTGCGATCGGTTCTGCCGGGGGTCCGCTTCGCTCACGAAGGGAGTCAGTGGTCGTTCTTGTCTTCTGCCTGCAGCCTGGCAAGTTCACGCATGTCTGCCACCTCGTCGTGCTCATCGACGATCTCCGCGCCGAGAATGGTTTCCAGCACGTCCTCGAGCGTCACCAGACCAGCAGTGCCGCCAAACTCGTCCTGGACGAACGCCAGATGGGACCGCTCCCGCATCAGATCGCGAAACAACCGCTCTATGTTCTGATCCATCGGCACCACCAGCGCGGTCTGCTGGAAATCGGTCAGCGGGCGCTCCCACTCTCCATCCGCCGCGGCGAGCAGCACGTCCTTGCGCAGGGCGAAGCCGCGCAGATCGTCCAGCGACTCACCGATCAGCGGGATCCGGCTGAACAGCGTCCGAGGCACATCATCCAGCGCCTCCCGCACCGTGTAGTCGATCGACCAGCTGGCGATCACGACCCGGGGGGTCATGATCTCCTTTACCTGCCGATCCCTGAGATGCAGCAGGTTGACGATTACCGCTTCTTCCCGTTCAGCGATCGCACCTTCCGCTTCTCCGATATCTGCCAACGCGGCCAGCTCATCCCGGGTGATGATCTGAGAGTCTGCCTTGGGCAGCGTTTTCTTCAGCACGAGAATGACGGCGATAATCGGCCACATCAGCTTCACCATCCAATCCAGCGTGTGGACAGCGATGGGTCCGATCTGCTTCCAGTAAGCCGCCCCCAGGGTCTTGGGCAGAATTTCTGAGAGCAGCAAGATGGCAATGGTGAGCAGCGCGGAAGCGATGGCGACCGTGTACTGACCCGGAAAGGCGGCTTCCACCTCGACCCCGACACCAAGCGCACCGACCGTGTGGGCGATGGTGTTGAGCGTCAATATGGCGGTGAGAGGCTGAACCGCATCGTGGTCTTTCAGCTTCAGCCAGAGCGAGCCGCTCTTCTGCCCCTCCCGGTCGAGCATATGGGCATGACTGATGGTCGTCGAAAGCAGCACGCTCTCGAGGAGCGAGCAGATAAACGACACGCCGAGCGCGAGGCTTAGATAGACGGTCAGCACGCTGCGATCATGTATCTCTTTTGCAGAGACGTCAAAGCAGGTGCCAAGCGGGCTCCGCGCCGAGACGACGGGATTCAGCCACTGCCATTGCGCTCAGCAATCGCCGTTGCGTTGACCTTTATCGTGTTCAGGAGCCGTTTCAGCTGGCTGCGATCCCGCCGAGAGGTGCCGGCAAAGATGTCATCGAGCACCGCCGCGGCGATCCGGTTCATGCGGCGGACGACCGCGCGACCGTCTTCGGTCAGAAAGACCGCCCGCACCCGTCGATCACCCTCAGCCACCTGCCGTTCGATCAGCCCCTGTGACTGCATCCGGTCAAGCAGGCTGGTGATCGCCATGCGACTGCACTCGATGCTCTGCGCCAGTTCCGTTTGCGAGATCCCAGGTGTCCGACTGACGTACGCGATGACCCGCCACTTCGCCCTGCTCAGGCCGAGCGGCTTCATCTGCTGATCGTAGGCATCATTCAACTTTCTGCCGGCGTCCACCAGCAGAAAGCTCAGCTCACGCTCATCGGCATGCTGGGACCGTCCGGCACCCTTCATTTCGGCACCTTCATAACGGTCTGAACTCGTTGACCGGCTCGCCACTGCTCACCTGTCCCTTGCTGCCAATCGGATCCGCAGCAACCAGCTGCTCGAGCAGCTCCGGATCAGGCGGCAGATCCGCAATGAATCGGTTGCCAGTGGCCAGTCGACCCAGCACGAGTCCACGCTCGGGCTCGCCTGCCCTCGAGAACATCACCGTGTAGGTCTCGATCGTGCCGGTACCCGACGGCTGTGGATCGAGCCGCGGGTGATTGGTCTCTGGCAGCGTTGTGTCAGGTCGCAGAGCTCTGCGCGCCGCGAATGGTTTTTCCGGTGCGGTTCCGCCGTAGATACCAAGCGCGTGCTTGGTCAGGTACCACCCATTGGCCGTTACCAGGCCTCGCTGCTCCGGCGCTTCCCTGAGACGATCCATCATCGTCGCGATCGCATGCATGCTGTAGTTGTTCCCTGCGCCGCCAAAGTAGGGTAGCCCGCCGGTCACGGTGAAGCACCTCGGATCGTCTTCTTTCATCCCAAGCGCATCGCGCGTGATCTCCACCACTGCCGGAAAGCAGGAGTAGACATCGAACAGATCGATGTCGGTCGCCGTCATCGCCGCCATGTCCAGCGTAGCTTCCAATCCTGCCTTGAGCGCCGGAGAAGAGTGAAAGTCGAGTCGTTCAGAGACGAACCAGATGTCGTTGATGTCGCAGTGACCGTGCAGATAGACCCACCGCGACTCGTCGATGCCGAGCTCCCTCGCTTTTGCATCGGAGGTGAGCAGGACCGACGCCGACTGATTTACCTGCATGACGGCATTCATGTACTTGGTGTACGGGAAGCCGATGTATCTGTTCTGCGGAGACGGCGTCGCGATCTCCTCGGCACTTCGCTGAGTCGGGAACCAGGCATGAGGATTGTCCCGGGCGATGGCGGTAAACGGCGAGAACAGCTCGCCGATCGCCTGCTGATGCGCTGCATGGGTTCTGCCGTAGTGCCGCCTCAGAGCATTCTCGAAAAGCGGGTAGGTCACGATCGGGGCTACCATGCCGTGCGCACGCTCCGTCGCGTTGCTGCCGGCTCGAGCCGGCCAGAGCAGTGCGGGCTCGCCGTCGGCGCTGTCATCTTTCCAGCGGTCTATCGGCTCACCGGCTTTAGATGCCAGCGCCAGGGTATTCAGTATCTCCGCACCGGATAACAGCACCAGTGAACTGCGACCAGAGACAATCTCGTCAGCGAAGTGGTTGACCAGCGTCTGCGGCGTGTTGCCGCCGGTTACGGTGAGGTAACCTGCCGCGCTTTTCGCGCCGAGCGCCGCCGCCAACGCGGCCGGTGGGTTGCTGATCATCACCGGTCCAACAGTGCTCACCACCGCCAGCGCGTCCAGCTTGGCCAGCGCTTCAACCGGGAGTCCTGCGTCCTCTGCTGCGGCTTGAGCCGTTGATCGCATCATCGACAGGGGGCTCAACGCCTGCGCAAGATCGGTTGACCGGTCGACCAGCTGACCGGCGCCCACCAACACGGGTTCCAAGGCCTTCGTCATGTGCAACCCCCGCCTGACCACGGCGTTCCCTTCTCAGCCCAGCCAACTGCGCTCAAGCTCATAACGCTCTCTGTAATGTTATTTAATGTATACATGTTTACATTCTAATCAGATAGGAGGATATTTGTCGAAGCTACTTCTGCTGGGGGTGCACGAATGGCCAAAGACCTGAAAACGCAGTGCTGTGAGCTACTGGGAATCAATTACCCGCTCGTCCTGGCCGGGATGGGCGGCGCCAGCACACCGGAGCTGGCGGCGGCGGTATCGAACGCCGGAGGGCTCGGGGTGCTGGGGGCAGCAGCCTGTGGACCCACCCGACTTCGGGACTGGATCAGAAAAACCCGGGAACTTACCGACAGGCCCTTCGGAGTGGACACCCTGTTGCCAGCTTCGGTGCGCAGACAGCAGCAGCTCACGGAAGCGGGTGAAACAGCACCCGAGCTGGATCTGGAAGCGCACAAAGCGTTCGCCCGTGCTTACATGAGCGAGCACGGCCTGGTGCCGAACCCGTCTTCAGCCGGAGCAGAACCCGAAGACGATCTGGTTCTGTTTTCCGAGCCGTTCTTCAAAGCCCAGATGGAAGTGATCATCGACGAACGGGTACCCGTTTACGCGGCAGGACTGGGCAATCCAGGACCCTGGATGGATCTGCTCAAAGCCAACGGCACCAAGGTCATGGCGGTGATCGGCGCCGTTCGACATGCGGTTCAGGTAGCGAGCAGCGGCGTCGATGTGATCGTCGCCCAGGGACATGATGCCGGGGGTCACAACTCACGAGTCGGCACGATGGCACTCATCCCGCAGGTGGTGGACGCGGTGCCAGGGGTGCCGGTGCTGGCCGCGGGCGGAATCGCCGACGGCCGTGGGCTTGCCGCATCGCTGATGCTTGGCGCTGCCGGTGTCTGGGTGGGGTCTGCGTTTCTGGCGGCGAAGGAAGCCGGGATTCATGACTTCCAGAAGCAGGCTCTGATCGACGCAACGGACGAGTCTACGGTCATCACCCGTTCGCTCACGGGCAAACCTTGCCGGGTACTGAGATCCAGCTGGACGGACGCCTGGGAACGAGGTGAGCTGAAACCATTGCCCATGCCCTATCAGTCAATGATCTCCGACCCCGTCATGAGCGCGGCGGTACAAGACGAACGGACGGACGTGTACCCGGGCATTGCCGGCCAGGGCATCGGCATGATCAAGGCCGTGCGACCCGCCGCCGAGATCGTTGCCGACTACATCAGGGGTGCCGAGCAGGCGCTTGCCCAGCGACAGGGAGATGGCTGATGGCTGAAGAATCCGTTTTGCTCGATGAACGGCCGGCGGAAGGGGTGGCCCGGCTCGTCCTGAATCGTCCAGACAGCAAGAACGCGCTCTCCCAGGCGTTGCGACTGGCGCTGGTTGAACGGCTGACCGAGCTCGCGGCCGACGATCGCATTCAGTCCGTGATCATCACCGGCGCGGGTGACGTTTTCTGTGCCGGCTTCGATCTCAAGGAGCTGAGTCAGGGAGACAGCGCCACCATCTTTGCCGACGCCGGAGACTACCATCGATCGCTGCATCGATTTCCCAAGCCTCTCATCGCCGCGGTCAATGGCCCGGCAATGGCCGGCGGCATGGATCTCGCCCTGATGTGTGACTTCCGGCTCGGGACCGCCAGCGCCAGATTCGGGCAACCCCAGATCCGCTTCGGTATACCCGCTGCCTACGATCTGGTCGCAAGCGTTTGTGATGAAGGCACCGCCCGGATGTTGTGCCTGACCGGCAATGTGCTGGATTCCGATACAGCGCTTGCCCGCGGCGTGCTTGCGGCGCAGTTCGATGACAATGCTCAACTGCAGGAAGAAGCGCTGGCCTCGGCCATCACGATCGCCGAGTCGGGATCCGGTGCGGCAACGAAATCCCGGTTCATCGCCAGCCAGCCTGTGCTTTTCGAGGACTGAGCAGCCATGAAGACGCATGCCGCCATCTCCCGTTCTCCGGAGGCTGAGTTCGAGATTCATGAGGTCGACCTGGCCGAACCGGCAGCCGGTGAGGTTCGGGTAAAGATGGAAGCCTGCGGTATCTGCCGCAGCGACCTGAGCGCACTGGAAGGCAAGGAAACCGTTGAGTTTCCCGTCGTCCTGGGCCACGAAGGCGCCGGTGTCATTGATGCCGTTGGACCGGGCGTTGATACCCACAGCATCGGCGATCGGGTGGTGCTGTCCTGGTCACCTGCCTGTGGGGTCTGTCCTGGCTGCCGACGCGGTGACCTGCAGCTGTGCGCGCAGATCAACATGTCCACCGGCAGTACCGGCCCCCTGTCTCTGGACGGTCAAACCCTGGACCGCTTCATGGGGCTGGGGGCGTTTGCCGAGCACGTGGTCGTGCCCGCCCCGATGGCCATCCAACTGAGCAGCGGTCTGCCCTCCACCCATTCCTGCCTGATCGGGTGTGGCGTGACCACCGGATTCGGCGCTGCGGTGAACACCGCCGAAGTTCGTTGGGGGGAAAGCGTGGCCATCTTCGGTTGCGGCGGTGTTGGCCTGGCGGCGATTCAGGGGGCCCGGATTGCCGGTGCGACCGCCATCATCGCGGTGGATCCCATCGAGCAACGTCGGCAGGCGGCAAGGCAAGCAGGCGCAACCCTGGTCATTTCGCCCGATGGCGCGGTGCGGCGTATTCTCGAGGAGACCGCGGGTGGCACCGACGTAGCGATCGAGTGTGTGGGGCAGGTCGCCACCATGGCGGACGCTTTCAACGTGATCCGGGCAGGCGGGCGCAGCATCGTGGTCGGACTACCCGCCTACACGGAGATGCTCGAGCTGCCAGCGATCAGCCTGCTGCAGGAGAAATCGATCTCGGGTTCCGTCTATGGCTCCGCCAACCCACCCGTTGATTTCCCGAAGATCGCATCGCTGGGTGAATCCGGCCAGCTCGATTTCAGTCTGCTCGTGGATAAAACCCGTCACTTCTCCGAGATCAATGAGGGCTTCGCAGAGATGCGCGAGGGCCTGCTCACCAGGGTGGTGCTGACGTTCTGATCCGCGCAAACTGATATGCAAGCAGGAAGCAAGAGATGTCTGCTTGAAGGACTTCCGGATCAACGATTGGCTAGTCAGCCCGCAGTCCAACACCCTGAGGCGCGGGCACGACGTTCGGCGAGTGGAGCCACGGGTGATGGATCTGCTTGCCTACCTGGCCCGACACCCGGGTGAGGTGTTGAGCCACGATCAGATCCTCTCCGGCGTGTGGCCGCACAAATACGTCACCGACAGCGCCTTGCAGACGGCCGTCTCGGCACTGCGGAAGGCGCTCGATGACGACGCAAAGATCGTCCTGGTCACCGTGCCCAAACGGGGTTACCAGCTGGCCGCCGAGGTTGTCGCCATCTCGCCCGTCCTGGGCATTCTTCCTTTCACCGATCTGCAGAGCCACGCTCAGCGGCCTCATCTTACGGACGGCGTTACCGACCTGCTGATCAGCGCGCTCGGCCACTATCAGACGCTGCAGATCATCTCACGTCACTCAATGACGCTGGCGACCCGCACGGATCCGACCGTCGCTGCTCGTGAGCTCGGCGCAACCCATCTGCTCGAAGGGTCGGTGCACAGTGAGGGTTCGAAGGTGACCGTTTCCGTCCGGCTGATTGATGTCGCTCAGGACACCTATGTCTGGACCCACACACACATAAGCCGTGTCCAGAGTCTGATCAGCGATCAGAACGAGCTCGCCGCCCTGCTGGTCAACGAGCTGACCAGCAGCAACGGCCCAGCCGATGCCACCGCCGACCACCTCGACGTGAGCGCAGAAGCCATGGAGGCCTATCTGCACGGACGCTATCACTGGAACAAACTGAATCCCGAGCACTTCCCGGTAGCGCTCAAGCACTTCGAACGGGCGGTGCAGCTCAACCCGGTCTTCCCGACAGCCCATGCCGGCATCGCCGACGTCTGGGGGGCGTACGGCTACTGGGGCATGATGCCCGGGTCCGAGGTCGGTCCAAATGTTCTTTCCGCCCTGGAAAGAGCCAGGGTTCCGGATCCACAGGCCGCGGAAGTGCAGATGATGGAAGGCGCCTATGCCTTTCATCTGCTCCACGACTGGGACGCCGCGCAGGATCATCTGCGGCAGGCGGTGGCGCGCAAGCCCAATCTCGCGCAAGCACATCTGCTGACTGGCCTCGTGCTCGGCACCAGGGGTGATCCGGCGGCCTTCGCAGCAATCGAAACTGCCCGTCAGCTCGATCCGCTGGCGGCACCCGTGCTGTTCGCACAGGCACTGATACTCGCTGGCGCGGGCCGATATGAAGCCGTTGCAGGGCAACTCGATAGCCTGCGCGACCTGGATCCCGAGTTCCCACCCGGCCTGGAGCTGAAGGCAGATCTGGCGTGGGTTGGTGGCGACAATCAGGCAATCGAGCTGGAACGGGCGCTCTGGCGCCAGGATCCAGAGATCAGCACGATCATGGCGACAGCAGCGGAGCCCCTGCAGAAGTCGGCAGAGTGTCTGCACGGGCGGAATTCCTACCACTCACCTCGAGTGATCGCCCGGCTCTACAGCTTGGCCGGCAATCACGATGCAGCGATACGGGTGCTGGCGGCAGCTCTGGCAGCAAACGACCTCATGCAGATCGACTTCGTGATGATGGCACCCTCCTTCCACCGGGTACGCCAGCACGTAGCGTTCACGCCGTTGGCCGACAGGCTGGCGCTCCGCACGGACCGCTGATTTGCCCGCTCCTGGGGGCTTCCCCGGCTTTTCCTGAGGTTTCCGCTAGGACCCCACCGACCCGTCAATCCTAGGATGGATGCACTCTCAAGGAACCGGAGTTTCCGATGAACAGCAGAACGTTAATTCTCCCCGGTCTCGTCGTGATCACGTGGCTCATGACGATGCTCGCTGCGCCGGCAGCGGTCGCGGGCGGCCAGCATAAATCGGCACCAGGCGCCTGGTACCTGGCCCTGGACGCAGAACCCTATGGGCTACCCCCTGGCGTCAGCCTGCCTGGCCTGGTGACCATTCAGAGTGACGGCACCGTGCAGATTGCCGATGGCGGTGACTTCGGCGGCTTTCCGTTCATGTCCCGTGACAGTACCCAGTTCGGCAGCTGGCGCTACACACGATACGGGGGAATCAGGATGGTCACCCTCTTCCTCCAGGCGGACGCCATCAGCGGCGACGTGATCCGCTGGCAGAAAGTGCAGCTGCAACTGCGATTCGAGGACCGCAATACGCTCGTAGGCACGGTCAACGTGCTGGGCCTGGACTGCTCGGGTCCGGCACCTGCAGGTGTTTTCAACTGCCCGAACCCCGTTGCTTCAGCTGCTCTGTTTGCACCGAACCCGAACGAACCGGTGGACGTGCGGGTGAGATTGCAGCGCATCAAGCCACGTTTCACGCGAGCCGATTAAGCCAACCTGAGCCCGGGCAGTCGTCGATCCCCCGGCGACTGCCATCTACTCAGATCCGATCATAAATCGCCGTCCGGCTTGATCGACGCCCGCCCGCCTGCAACCATCCCGCGTCATTGCACGTGGAACTGACTTGAACGCCAACCCGCTTCACTTCTTCGTCCTGATGTTCCTCCTCTCGGTGCCGTTCTGGGCGTATGGTGCCTTGCTCGGCGATCAACTGCTCCCCGGCTTACCGCTCAGTGCCCTGATGGTGGTATGTCCCGCGATTGCGGCAGGTGTTCTGGCTTTCCGTGCCGATGGATCAGCCGGGCTCACGGCCCTGCTCCGGCGTGCTGTCGATGCTCCCCGCATGCGGGCATGGGCCTGGCCGGTTGCGGTCGGCACCATGCCTCTGGTCATGGCGTTGTCCGCAGTGGCACTGATGGTGTCAGGCAGGACGCTGCCACCAGCAGAGATCAGTCTGGTCCAGGTTGTCGGGTTGCTGGCGCTCTTTCTTTTAGCCGCCACACTGGAGGAACTCGGCTGGACCGCCTACGCAACGGGCGACCTGGTGAAACGACAGGGTATGGTCGTCGCCGGCTTGATCATTGGCACAGTGGCCGTCGTCTGGCACCTGATTCCGCTTCTTCAGGTGGACAGACCTTGGGACTGGATCGCCTGGTGGGCACTCGGAACCATGGCGCGGCGTCAGATCATCGTCTGGTTATACGTCCGCGGCGGCAAGAGCGTTTTCTCGGCCTCCCTGTTCCACGCCATGAACAACGTCAGCTGGATGCTGTTTCCGGTGATGGGATCGCACTATGACCCGGTGACCACCGCCCTGATTCTGTGCCTGCTCGTGGCACCCATCATCGGCCTGGTCGGAAACACACGACGGTTTTCCGAGCGTAGCTAGGTAAGGTGCTGCTTGAACCACGCCCGGGCCATATCTGCGCTTTCCTGATAGTTCCTGTCGTAGATGTCGTAATGACTGCCGGGAAACACGTGATACTGAACCAAGGTAGAGGCCGGAATCGCCTCCTTCGCCGCAAGGCCGGAGTTCTCCCTGCCACCGTACTCTTCCTCTTCCTGGTCGAGAATCAGCGTCGGCACCCTGATGCGACGGGCAGCCAACCTCGGACGATATAGCCACATCGTGCGAACGTCGCCTGTTCCCCTGAGCGAGTCCGGCATCTCCGGCGGGCGCGGCACCACGTCCAGCTCACCCCGGGTCAAGGCGGCACCAACCTGAGAAACACCTTTCGGTGATTGGGCATAACCGTCCCCATCAACCTCCGGACCCATCCCAGGCACCTGACTCACGATCGCCTTGATGCGCGGATCATGACCGGCGACGTAGAGCACATGACCACCGCCGAAGCTGGACCCCCAAAGACCGACCCGTGCCGGATCGACTTCCGGGCGTTCGATCAGGTAGTCCAGCACATTCTGAATATCGCGATTCTGATCCAGCGGATCGACGATCTCCCGGAGGGGTTTCGCGCGCACGGTGACCATGCCATCCGCGTCCGGCTCCGGTTGCTTCGCCATGGTGATCAATCGGGCATCACTTTCAAACCAGCCGCGGTAGTCGAAGGTCAGGCAGACGAACCCGGCCGCACAGAAATACGGGGCGTAGGTGGTGCTCAGATGCGCCTTCGGGCCTCCCCAGCCGTGACAGAGGAGGATTGCCGGGCACCGTTCACCCGCATCCAGGTCATCCGGCAGAAACAGGTCGGCCGCTATGCGCGTGCCTTCACTCCACAGGTTGAGCGCTTGCTTCATCGATCGGTCATCCGTCCCGTACCAGCAGCCCGCTGCTCCGACGCTTCTTAAAGTCTGCTAGCGATCCTTGTCTCTGGCAATGGCTGCTTCAATCTGCTTTCTCTCCGTGCCGTCGAGTCTTGCCTGCAATCCTTTCATCATCTCGTCCAGCACCCGCGCAGCATGCTCGTTCTTCTGGATCTTCTCCCAGTAAGCAGCCACTTTCTCTGTCGCGAGTATGGGGTTTTCCACATCCAGCCGCGGCACCGTATGCTCACAGAGGAACAGCGCCGGGACCAGGCTGCAGTCCGCCCGGCTCAGCTGATCACCAACCGCGAAGTCGCCCTCGCCAATATGCTGCTCGAGCGCACCCATTCCCCGAACCACCTGCCCGATCAAGAGATCACGAATGGCATCCACGCGCGTCCTGCGGTCGATCTGCGGGAGCACCATGAAGATGTTGTTCATCAGGTAAAGGTCGGCGATTCGCGAGATCAGCCGAACATCGGCTCGCATTCGCGGCGTGCTGCCAACCAGCGATCGCTCCGGATGGAGATCATCCAGGTACTCGGCAATCACCTCGGACTCCGGGATGATGCCATCGTCGGCCTCCAGCACGGGTATCCGGCCGATGGGCGAAACCTCCTTCATCTTCCCCAGAAAGAACGCGGTGGGCAGCTCGAAGGAAATGTCCGTGATGCCCATGGCATAAATCTGCATACGCACCTTGGCCGAGTACGGACTCAGATCACCGGTATAGAGCTTCATGTTTCCCCCTCGAGGACGATGTTTTCAGAGGCAGGCTCGAGCTCGAGGCGATCACGCTCCTCGACGATCGCCTCGATCCGTTCATAAAGAAAATAGAGCACAAAGCACATGGTCACCGTGGCTGAGCCACCGATCACGAAGTGCCAGAACCAGCCCAGGTGGTGTGCGATGAACCCACCGATGGCGGTGGCCAGCGCGCTACCGGCGGCCATTGTGACGATCTGGGTGGTGTAGTCGGTTGCAGCCTGGGATTTGCTGGCCCACTTAAGCCGGGCCGCCTGGAATGCAACGGTGAGAAAAGAAGGTAGCGCGATGCCGTTCAGCGTGACCCCGAACACGATCGCGTAGCTCGGTGCCTCCAGTGAGCCCATCCAGATGATGGGTACCACCGCCAGCACCATCATGACAGCGGCAATGAGGAATGCCTTCAGATAGCCGAATCGCGACAGCGCCCAACTTGCCAGAGACGCACCGATGACCGTGCCGACCAGAGTCGCCGGTCCGACCATGGTTGCGACTTCGGCAGCACGGAATCCTAGGTCAGAGAGATAGGTGGGATACATGGTGGCAATGACGGCACCTGCCATGGCAACGAAGAAACACAATGGGTAGACGTAGAACGTCTCGCGCCTTTCCAGCAGGTTCTTCAGGCTGGGTGGCTTCGCCCGTTCGAACTGCTGTGGCCGAGGCGGCTCCTGACGCAGGATGCCGGGCAACGAGCAGGCAATCAGCAGCAGCGATGCCACCAGCATGGCGATTGTCCAGCCGTAACCGTCGTAGATCCAGGCAATGCCCACCCATGAGACAAACATGCCCACGTTCCGGGCAATGTCCAGCACCCCAGCTGCCACCGGCCGCTCCACATCCCTGATGTTCTCCACCATGTAGCCGTCAATGGCCACGTCCTGGGTGGTCATGATGCTGCTTTTCAACGTCCACAGGGCAATGACAACCACCAGGTTCTCGATGGTCGGCTCGAACAGGGTCATCCCCATGTAAGCAAAGGCACCCATCGTTGTGCAGGGAATGAACCAGGAACGCCGCATGCCGAACGAGCGGCTGCCGGTGCGATCGACAAACGGCGCCCAGAGTGGCCGCAGCCAGGTGGGGATGAGCGGAATGGTGAACACCCACCACATGTCGAGCGACAGCCCCTGTTCCCGATAGATCACCGGCAGCATCAGGCCGACAAATGCGGCGGGCAGAACCTGCCCCATCTGCAGACCCATCACCGCCGAGAAGCGGAACAGGGTCGATGAGTCGCGCACGATGTCCCGGGCGCGGAAGTTCTGAAGTTGGCTCTCCATGCCAGCACTATACAGAGGTTAGAGACAGGAACTTGAGCCGCGGCTATTCTCGTTGGCAGGACCGCAGCAGGATGCAGGGATGCCTGATCGCGACGACTTGTCCAGACCAACGTACCGCTTCAGCGGCATTGAGCTCGACACCGGCAAACGCAGCATTCGCGTCGGTGACGAGCTGAAGGATGTTTCGCCACTCGTCTTCGAGACGCTCGAGTACCTGGTGAGTCATGCCGGTGAGGTAGTCTCGAAGGAGCAACTCGCCAACGATCTCTGGCGGGGTCGGATCGTCACCGACGCCTCCATCGCTCAGGCGATCCGCAAGGCAAGGTCGATGCTGGAAGAGTGCGGCGTTGATCCGGCCATCATCAGAACCCGGCACGGCCACGGCTACCAGCTGGATGCCAACGTGGAAACTCTGGCGCCAGGTCGCGGTTCTGCCACTGGTCGCGCCTCACCTGGGTGGCGGGAACGCCGCCCCCTGATAGCGATCACCGCCGCGGCACTTGGCGGCATCCTGCTGGCCGTAGCGAACATCAGCGAGATCGTGCAACTGTTCGTGGCCGATCCCTCGGTGAAGATGCTCGAGGAGGCTCAGTCCACGCTGCGGACCACGGATGAGAAGATCGACGAGATCGTCAGCCTGCTCAAGCAGCAGGCAGCGGAGACAGGCATTTCGCTTGATCTAACGGCCGAAGAAGCCATTCGTCAGGCCGTTCAGGCGATGATCGTCTCGGGCGACACCAGAAAGCAGCAGGCACTGACGCAACTCGAAGCCGGTGATACAGCGGGTGCCGCTGCCGCTATCGTCCAGGTCGCTGAGGATTTCGATGCCGCGTCCGAATCTTCCCGGTCCGCCGCCGCAGAGAGTTGGCGTGAGGCAGGGGCGATTTACTACTCGAGCAACACGGTGGAGGCTGTGCGCAGCTACGAGGCAGCCCTCGAGCTCGAGCCATCGAATCCCCTGAATCACATCGAGTTGGGTTTTGCCTACGTTCGCGCAGGTCGCCTGGACGACGCCATCGGAGTCTTTGACGCTGCCCTTGCCCAGGATCTGGAAGACAACCTGCTCGCCTTTGCTCTGCGGGGCGCTGGCACCGTCTACCGACTGCAGGCCGAATACGACAGAGCCGAGCGGGCGCTTCTCCGCGCCCGGGAGGTTGCCGAGCGCTCGAGCGATGTCATTCAGGTGGGTAAGGCTCTGCTGCAACTCGGATCCATTGCCGAAGTGCGTGGCGAGTACGAGCTTGCTCGGCGTCACTTCGAGGTGGCCATCGAGTACGCTGAAGAGATGGGCGACCAGGGCCTTCTGGCCGATGCCCTGAACGATCTGGCCATCGTGCTGGCAGAAACCGGGCAATTCGACCAGGCCAGAGAGCACTTCATCCGCATCAATGCGATCTACACCGAGCGACACGACCTGGCCGGTCAGGCACAGGCCATCGGCAATCTCGGGGCAACCGCGCTGAAGCAGGGCAATCTGGACGAGGCCGAAACCTGGCTTGCGCAATCCGTGGCGCTGGGCGAGCAACTGGGCTTGAAAAGATCGGTGGCGCTGGATCTCACGAACCTGGGCAGTATCTCCGCCCAGCGCGGCGAGTTCGCTAAGGCGCTCGATTACATGGATCAGGCCCAGGTCATCGCAGAGGTAGCCGGACTAGCCGAGCTCGTCGGGGTGCTGCTGGTCAACAAAGGCGAAGTAGCCCGTGAGCAGGGCGATATGGCACTGGCGTGCAGCTACTGGTCAGAGGCCTATCCCGAACTCGAGGCAATGGGGCATGCGGCTGCCCCAACCGTTGCCGCCAAAATCGCAGATTCAGGCTGCCCAGGGTGAATTCCGGCGCGAAACAGTGTCTTGGCCCGTTGCTCAAGGGTTGCCCGCGTGCCATCGCGCACCCCGACCCGTCCCGTAACCTACTGAAATTACTATAAAAATCAGGAGTACGGAAAAAATCATCATCTGATCAGGAAATTCTCAAGCGTCTTTGACCGCTGATCTCCAGGGTTGCTGCCACGGCGGGCATGCAGCCGCCGCGACACCCAAAGGAGAGAATCAGGAGATCAGTAGCATGATTAACAAGACAAGCATCAT
Source organism: Candidatus Azotimanducaceae bacterium (assembly GCA_965215995.1). Taxonomy (GTDB): domain Bacteria; phylum Pseudomonadota; class Gammaproteobacteria; order Pseudomonadales; family Azotimanducaceae; genus SZUA-309. Next base: position 1,091,157 of record OZ244128.1, read on the forward strand.
CACAACCGCGCTCATCGCAGCACTCGCCGCCGCGTATGCGGCCTCACAGACAGATCAGCGGCCCGAAGCGCAGGCAGCGGAGCCACCGGCACCGGCTTCAGATCAGATCGTCGCCAGCTTTGAAAGAGCCCTGAACCATGAGTCAACGGAAGTTCGACCTGTGAAACGGGATGATATCGACAACGATGTGCTGTACTGGATGGTGAACCGGGTGCATTGGACGTCCGAGCAACGCGAGCAGGAGCGCTCAGATGCGGAAGGCCAGGATCACCCACAGTGATCCTGGCGCGATGCCGTGTTCCGGGCTGTTCGATCAGTCGTCGGTCAGAAAGTTTCTTCTGACCGCTGCGAAGATCTCATCATTCAGACCAATGCTCCGGAGAAAACCGAGGGCTCCACCCCAGCGCTCTTCGAGCCCGTTCAGGAAGTCGTGCATGGCCATCTCCGGCACCCCGGCATGGAACATCATCTCATCCCGGTCGATCCCTTCCGGCAGGCCGACGTTCGCCTCAACGAAGTCCACCTGCCGGGAGACATCCCGATTGGTGAGCAGGTAATCGGCCTCGATCAGTGTCCGATCAACGCCCAGGACGCTCAGCAGGAAGGCCGTCGATACACCGGTGCGGTCTTTGCCTGCCGTGCAGTGAATGACGACCGGGTGATCACCCGGCTCAGCGAAAATCTCGAACATCCTCAGCCAGGTCTCACCACCGAACTCCAGATAACCCAGATAGCGCTTGCCGGATATGCCGGTGTCGCCGACCAGCCGCGCGAGCTGATCTGTCCCCCCATCCGGAATCACCGGCAGGTGGACGTAGCGAGCACCCATGGACTCGATGGGACCCCGCCCCTGAACGCTGATCTCGTCGGATTTGCGCAGGTCGATCTGCGTTTGAATGCCGAGCGTCTCGGCCTGCTTCAGGTCTTCCGGCGTCATCCGGTCCTGCCGACCGGCACGAAAGTACCGGCCCCACTTTACCGCTCTGCCGTCCGCGGCGGGGTAGCCGCCGATGTCGCGGAAATTGAAACAGCCCTCGAACGGGATGTGACGATCTTCGAAATCTTCTATCAACGACTCATCCTTTCCGATCCTCATTAACGACGCAGGATAGCAATCCACCGCCCCAGATTGAGCAGGCTCGCCAGAGATCCCGCCACGTAGGTGAGCGCTGCTGCCTTCAGAATGCGACGCGCGTGCGGCAGATCGCCGTCATGCAGATAGCCCCCTTCCGCGAGCACTGGCAGTGCCTTCTTGAAACTGGCATCGAGCTCTACCGGCAATGTGATCAGGTGCACGAGCGTGCCAATGGCCATCGAGGCAACTGCCAGGAGCAGCACGGCAAAGCCGGCTTGCGGCACCCTGAGCACGATCAGCACGATCGGCGCCGCGATCAGCAGAATCCGACTCACCTGCTCACTCTGCGCCGCTACTTTCACCAGCCGCTGCCGGGTGTCGAACAATCGCTCGTCGCGGGCATCCTGCAAGGCGTGCCCTACTTCGTGCGCGGCCACCGTCACCGCGGTGAGTGAATGGCCGTTGAAATTACCGGCTGACAGCCGTACTGCCTTTTCGGTTGGATCGTAATGATCACCCTGCGTCGTTTCTTCGACCTTGACACCAGCCAGTCCGAAGCTGTCGAGCAGGTGACGAGCGAGCTCAGCACCGCTGCCTTTCTCCCGGTAGCGATCGGCTGGCTGACTGTATTTCTTCAACACCCACTTCACCCAGGCCGCAGGCACCAGGACCGTAGCCAGAATTGCCAGCAGGATCAGAGCAAACAACATGATCCAGGAAAATGCACTCGCACAGGTACATGTTCACACATTCCCCGATGCGCGGCACTTAAATAGTCCTTGATCGATCAGGCAGTTTCCCTCGAAGCTGTAAGCAGGACCAAGGAGGACTTTCCACGCCATGAACCGACTGATCTACCTGCATCACTATCCCACATCACTGTTCTCGGAGAAGATCAGGGCGATCCTCGGCTACCTCGGCTTGTCCTGGCAATCGGTGGAGATCTCATCGGTCATGCCGCGCCCGCTGCTGATGCCGCTCACAGGCGGCTACCGGAAAACGCCGACACTTCAGATCGGCGCCAACATCTACTGCGATACCGCGGTCATCAGCAAGGCGCTGGCGCGTCACACCGGTGATGAGACCCTGTTTGCACCGGGCTTCAGTGCGCATCGGGTGGCTGAGTGGGCTGACAGCACGCTGTTCAGAATCACCGTGGCAATGAACTTCCGACCCGAAGCCATCGGCGGATTCATGGGCCGGCTCAGCCCAGAGGAAGTCGCTGCCTTTCAGGCTGATCGAGCCGAGCTGGCCGGCGATACGCCCATGATCAGCGTGCCGCCGGAAGCCGCGATCAGTGCCTTCAATGCCTATCTGACACAGCTCGACGCCTCTCTTAAGTCGCCTTTTCTATTCGGCGGGTCGCCCAGCATCGCCGACTTCTCCGTGTATCACTGCCTCTGGTTCATCCAGCAGAATCCGGTGAACGCGGAGCTCATCGAGCCGTATCCCGGCGTGAGCAGCTGGATGAGCAGGATCGCCGCATTCGGGCACGGTCAGGTGGAAGAAGCCAGCGCCGAAGCAGCCCTTGCGCATGCCGGTGAGCACGATCCCGTTCTGCCCGACTTCGAGTCTGAGCCGCTGATCGGTGTGGACATTGGCGATGAAGTGCAGGTGACGCCCACGGATTACGGAAAGGTGCCCGTATCCGGCACGCTGGTCGCCGGCTCCAGCACCGAACTGGTGCTGGAAAGAGAGACGCCGGAAACCAAGCGCCTGATGACCCACTTTCCGAACATCGGCTTTCAGATCAGCCGAGCATGAGGACCACTGCGTGGATCAAGGCGCTCCGGGTAGTGCGAAGGCGATCACCCGGCCACCCACGACGGCAGGCGGTTCGCTCGGCTCACCTGCCCCATGATCCTCGCTCACAGGGGCTTGGCTTTCTCCGGGTACGGTAACCAGTACGTACTGGCGGCCTGACTTCGGGCTCAAGTAGGACATGGGGGTCGCATCGGAGGCGCGAGGCAGCTCGGCGCTCCAGAGGATCCTGCCGGTGAGTGAGTCCATCGCGTTCAGCTGCCCTCCCACGACGCCACCATTGAAGATGAGCCCACCGGAGGTGATCACCGATCCGGCTGACGCCGGGAAGCCAAGCTCCCACAGACCGTTGCCACGTCGCCAGACGATCTGCTGCGTGGTGAGATCGACCACCGCCATCTCTCCGTAAGGGGGCTTGAGGCAGGGAATCGACAAAGGTGAGGAAAACATGCCGACCCTCGCGGCAAATGGCGTTCCCCGTTGCGGTCCGCCGATGCCATAGCCTCTATTCAGTCCTTCATTGGAAGACACCAGATCCTCCTCCCGGGGAATCATCTCCACGATGAACGCCAGGTGCATGTTGTTCACCACCATGAGCTGGCGCTCCTCGTCCACTGCCACGCTACCCCAGTTCATTCCCCCTGCTGGACCGGGATAGAGCAGAGTGCCCCGGGTGGAAGGTGGGGTGAGCGGGCCTTCGTAGCGAAGACTCAGGAACTTCTTCCGGCAGGCCATCTGATCGAAGGGTGTAAAACCAACCATGTCCCGCTCCCGGATCCGCGGGTGAGCAAACGATGGCATACCCGTGGAGAAGGGCTGGGTCGGAGCAGTGCGCTCGCCCGGCAGGTCCGTCTGCGGGACTTCCCGTTCCGTGACTTCGGTGATCAGTTCCCCCGTCTGCCGATCCAGCATGAAGACCTCACCTCGCTTGGTCGGCACGATCACAACCTTGCGCTTCGGCGCATCCGGGCCATCGAGTGCCAGATCGATGAGCGTGGGCTGGGATGGCACATCCATATCCCAGATGTCGTGATGGGTCGTCTGAAAGTGCCAGCGGGTGAGTCCTGTTCGGGCATCGATGGCGACGATGGAGCTCGAGTACCGATCCATCACTTCCGTCCGGTGGCCACCGAAGTAATCCGGCGTCGCGTTACCGGTAGGCACGTACACCAAGCCCAACTCATCATCAGCGGATGTGAGGCTCCAGACGTTTGGCGTGCCGCGCGTGTAAAAACCGCCTTCCGGGGGCATGGCTGTCTCGCCTTCCCTGCCGATGTCCCAGGCCCAGAGCAGCGCCCCGGTGATCGGGTCGTAGCCGCGCACGACACCGGACGGCTCCTCGATTTCCTGGTTGTCCATCACCCAGCCACCGACCACCAGAGCACCGCTGGCAACCGTCGGCGGTGAGGTAACAAAGTAGTAGTACGGCTTCACTTCACCCATCCCGGCCAGAAGCGAGATCTGCCCGTCGTCACCGAACTCTTCGCACGGTTGCCCGGTTGCAGCATCGACCGCGATCATCCGTGCATCGGTGGTCGCCGTGTAGATACGCTCGGCACACCGCTCAGCACGAGGCCGGCCAGGTATGTGGTAGTAAGCGACACCGCGGCAATTACCCAGGATCCCGGCGGCGGGGGTGTCGTTGTCCGGATCGAACCGCCAGCGCTCTGCCCCGGTATCCGGATCCAGAGAGATCATCACGTTCTGAGCGGTACAGAGATACAACCCGTCTTCTACCTGGATAGGCGTGCCACTGAAACGGCCGATCCGGCCGGTGTTCATACTCCAGGCTTCGACGAGCTCCGTCACATTCGCGGTGTTGATCTGGTCATGGGGGGCGAATCGAGTGCCTGCCTTGTTCGCGCCGTAGTCTGTCCAGTCGGCAGGATTCTGCGGCGGCCCGAACCGGCGATCCTCGATTTCGACCGTGGCATCGCTCAGCAGATTAAACGTCATGGCGAGGAGCACGCCGGCGCTTGCGACCGCGCCGATCTGAACCGTTGGCTGGCTGAACAACCGCGGCATATCATCACCCCAGAGATGCCGCCGGATAACAGGTGTGCAGAGCCAGATGGACAACAGGCCGATCAGCCATATGCGCGACCCGACCAGCCAGAACGCCGTTCCAGCTTCATAGACCGCCCAGGCCAGGGTGAGCAGAAGCACCGCTGCAAACAGGTAAAACCCCTGGCGCTGTGCCCGCCACAACTGCACGGCGCTTGCCGACATGAGCGCGCCAGCCGTCGCGTAGTAAAAGGTACCACCCGCAATGACCAGGTCGATGCCATACCAGAGCATTGCTACGCCGAGCACGCCAATGAGGACGGCTGTCATTCTCAAACCGATCTTGCGGGGCGCTGTCATGAAAGCCTTTCTGTGTCTGCTGGTCAGTCGCGCAGTATGAAAGGTCAGGTGCGAAACGAACAGGCTGTTCAGGCTCTCGGGTGCGGAGCTGGACCGCACAGTTCGAAGTGAATCGAGCGCCCGTGATAGGCTGCTCGGATTCCTGCAGCCCGGAGACGCCCTTGCTCCTGCACGACCTGGCCTACCGCAGAGGGGTGGAATTCGGCCCCTATCCGTTCGAAGTACTGCCCACAACCGCTGAATCCCCTCCTGGTGTGCTCAACCCGCGCTCGCCACGACGAATCGACGGACCAATGACCCGCGCAGCAAGGTTCTATGCCGATCTCTTCGCAAACTGCATGCAACAAGCGCCCGCACCGCGCGCACCGGTGCCCGACGACCTCGCACGCCGAGCCAAGGAACTCAAAGGCGCCGCCTACTATCTGGACGCGAGTCACGCGGGGGTCTGCGCACTTGCAGATCGCGCCTGGATCGGTAATCCCCTCCCCCACACCCATGCGCTGATGGTGTGCGTGGAATATGGTCGGGAAATCGAGCCAGACAACCTCGCTATCGACTGGATTGCCGGGGCCGAGCACGATATCGCATTGATGCGAGCGCTGGAGATCGCCGTCTCGCTGACCGGACACATCCGGGCGTTGGGATTCGATGCGCATTGCCACTGGGAGGGGAAATCCCAGGTGGACCTGGATCGGCTGTTGCTCAGCGCCGGAGTCACCGTGCGTGATTCAGATCAGCGCGCTGTCAGCCCCTTTGTCGGCGATCGATTCGCTGCCGCAGCCATCACCACCGACTACGCACTTGCTACGGATCAGCCGCTTGCCTCCGGTGCGGAAGTTGGCCGGTTCCGTCACTGGCTCGGCATCAATGGTGCCGTCTCCGGTCGGGAGCGTAATCGGGTGCGAAAACGGAAATCACATCTCTCCCGCTATCCCATGGAGCAGGTTCGCCGAGTGGATCGGCCGACCACGCTGATCTTCGATGACGAGGTGCCACGTGTGCCAAAGCGGGCCGAGTTCTTCATGCGAGCCCGAATGGGTGACCTGGGTGACAAGGCGCAACGCGAGGTGCGGCGCTTCGCGTTCAAGCATCCGCTGACTGACGGCATGATGTACCCCTTGCGAGCCATGGTACCGCACCAGGACGGCGAGACCGCCGAAGCGAAGTCGCCGGGCTTTGCCGACCCGAAAGCCAACACCGACGCAATCAAGTCGTTGAGCTACCACCTGGGCGCCGACCTGACCGGCATCTGCGAAGTCCCGCCCTATGCCTGGTACTCCCACGACGCAAGCGGCAACGAGGTGGCAATGTCACACAAGTATGCCGTTGTGATGCTGATCGACCAGGGCTACGACACCATGGAAGGTGCGAGCGGCGACGACTGGATCTCCGGATGCCAGTCCATGCGCGGCTACATCCGCGGCGCAGAGATCGCCGGAGTGATGGCAGAGTTCCTGCGCGCCAATGGCATTGAAGCGCGGCCACAGACCAACGCGGACAGCGAAGTGCTGCAGATCCCACTGGTTTTGCTGGCGGGGCTGGGTGAGCTCAGCCGGATTGGCGAGCTGGTGCTGAATCCCTTTGTCGGTCCCCGACTCAAGTCCGTCGTGCTGACCACCAATCTGCCGCTGATTCCCGACAAGCCAATCGACTTCGGCCTGCAGCAGTTCTGCAGCAACTGTCTGAAGTGCGCAAGGGAATGCCCGGTGAACGCGATTCCGTTTGGCGACAAGGTGGTGTTCAACGGCTACGAGATCTGGAAGCCGGACGTGGAGCGCTGCACCCGCTACCGGGTAACCAATCCGAAGGGTTCGGCATGCGGCCGCTGCATGAAGACATGCCCGTTGAACAAGGTGGTTTCCGCAGACGGCGCGCTCACCCACCGGATTGGTTCCTGGCTCGGCATCCACACGAGGTGGCTCAAAACGCTGCTCGTTCCCATAGCCGTGTTTCTCGACGATTGGATTGGTTACGGTAACCGCAATCCGGTAAAACGCTGGTGGCTGGATCTGGAGCTCGTGGATGGCCAGGCCCGGGTACCGGCGGGGACCAATGAAAGAGATCTCACCTTGACCGCAGATACATCCGGCAAGAAATCGCCGGTGGGCTACTACAACGCCGCCGATATGCCCAGGGCGGACCAACGCGAGCCGGTATTGGCGAACCACAAGCTGGCCATCGAACGGGCGCAGCTGATAGAGACGGTGGATGCGGCGCAGGCGCGGCGGGCCGCCGGTGGTGAAAAACCGGCGCACTACACGCCGTCTGTGCCGGATTGAGGTCGTCACCGATGATCAACCTGCCACATCTGCCTGACGGGTTTACACCAGCACTTCTTACAGAGGTACTGCGAGCGACAGATGCACTGCCAGCGGGCGTGGAAGTCGCCTCGGTGACCCATTCACAGGTTGGAGAAGGCACGGGAATGATGTCGGAAGTTGCCGTGCTGTCCGTGACCTACACAAACGATGGGAGCAACCTGCCTTCGAGCTTCATCGCGAAATTCGCCTCGCAGATCGAAACCAATCGGCAGATCGCGCTCAGCTACCGGCTCTACGAAAGGGAGTCCCGGTACTTTACGGAGCTCGATCAGCTGACCACCGTCCGCACACCTGCCATTTACTACGCCGCCTGCGACGGCGAGCGAATGCTGATTCTGATGGAAGACATGCGGGACTACACCGTGGGCAGCCAGGTGGACGGAGCCACCCTTCAGCAGGCGGAGCTGGCGCTGGACGAGCTGGCCCGGCTGCATGCTCCGTTTCAGAACAGGGTCAATGAGTTGGATTGGGTCCCCCCTATTGCGAACAGCTATCACGCCGAGAACATGCACGCGCTCACCCAGGCCGGTTTCGATCCCATGTGCGAGAAGTTCCCCAGCGTCGTCACGAGCGCTCTGATCGCCAACAAAGATCGGTACCTAGGGGCGATCCCAACATTGCAGGCGTACATGGCAAACCCACCGGTCACGCTCTGTCACGGGGACTACCGTATGGAAAACCTGTTGTACGGCAGTCAACCCGGCCATCACCCGGTGGTGGTCCTTGACTGGCAGGGTCCGCTGCGGGCGCGAGGCATGAACGACGTGGCACTGTTTCTGACCCAAAGCGCCACAACGGAAGTGCGTCGGACACATGAACGGGACCTGCTGGCTCGGTACATCGCCCGCCTCGAGGAGAACGGCGCTGAGTGCCCGAACTTCGAGCAGGTCTGGCAGGACTATCGATGGGCGACACTCTACAACTGGATTTACATCACTGTGGTCGCCGGTACTCTGGACGTATCGAACGCCGCGGCGTATGCCTGGATCGCAGAGAGCCTGGCCCGGCACAGTAGAGCCTCTGAAGATCTCGAGGTATTCGAGCTGATTCCATCATGAGCATCCTCGATCAGTTGCGCATTGACGGACAGGTGGCGGTGGTCACCGGATCCGGTCAGGGCATAGGCCGCGGCATCGCCTGGGCACTGGCGGACGCCGGCGCCGACGTCGTGCTCAACGCACGCCGCCAGAGCGATCTCGAGACCACGGCAACAGGTATCGAAGCGCGCGGCAGGCGAGCGCTCATCGTCCAAGGCGACATACGGGATTTTTCCGAAACAGTGGCGGAGCGCTGCCTGGCAACATTCGGACGACTGGACATCTGGGTGAACAACGTCGGCGGTTCCGACGACAAGGACGTTCGCGCTCTGCTGGACACACCTGATGAGATCTTCCGGTCCCAATTGGAATTGAATCTGACGAGTGCTTTCCAGGGCGCCAAAGCAGCGGCGGCACATATGCCGAATGGCGGATCCATCGTCAACATCACATCCGCCGCAGGTACCCGCGGCTCACCCTTCACCGGTCCCTATGCGGCAGCGAAGGCAGGGCTCATCAACCTCACGCAAACGCTGGCGCTGGAACTGGCAGAGCGTGGCATTCGGGTGAACTCGGTTTCACCAGGCCCCATATTCACGGAAGCGTACCGGGAAGTCCTCGGCGTCGAAGACAAGCTCGATGAGCTCGTGCGCACTATCCCGCTGGGTCGTGCCGGCACACCGGATGATATCGCGGCAATGGTGTTGTTTCTCTGCTCACCGGCTGCCCAATGGATCACCGGAGAGCACCATCTGGTCGCAGGTGGGCGGACGCAACGGAGCTATCAGTACAGACCGAAAGAACAGAAAGGCGAGTGATATGAATGAGATTGTGATTCCGAATTTCGGCGAGCTGCTTGCCGAGCATCTCGATGCGGTGCCTCAAGAGGCCTACCCATACCTCCTGTCGCAGCTTGAACGCACAGCGGCGGCACGTTATCGCGGCTGGTCGGAAGCGGTGCCAGAGCACAACGAGGGGCTGCTTGCCTGCGCGCAACGCGAAGACGAGATCGCGGATCGTGCGGAGGCCATGTTCCCGCCAACAGAGGAACATCGGGCACTGGTGGAGAGCATCATCCCCGCCGCCAAAGCCACCTACTACAGCGCGTTTGAACCGTACACGGCGATCGAGCAGATGACGATTCAGGCCAACGCAGAACGCCAGGGAGCCGGCGCCTGGCAGAACCTGAAAGCCCTCTATCCGGACCAAGGCGAGGCCCTCGATGCGCTATCGGCGATCGAGCTGGCGAGCGCCGACTATCTGGACGCCTTGTTAGCTGAGCTCAGGTAGGGTCACCTCAGTTCAGGTCAAAGCGAAATCCGACCTCATAGAGAATGTCGTCGCCATCGAAATTGCTGCTGTCGATGCCGTTTGCGCCCAGCAGGATCGAGATGGAATCGGAAGCCCAGAAGCGCAAGCCAAGGTTCCAGAGAAGGTCGCTGGTGTCCTTATCATCAAAGAGCATGCCAAGGCCGGCTTCCGCCTCGAACCGCCTGGTGAGCCTGGCCCGCAAGTCGGCCTGAACGTTAGCCGCATCGCTTTTCTCGTCTTCCTGAAACGAGCCGATCTCGGTGGAGTAGTCCAGGTGGGTGTAGCCGGCGCTGATCAGTGCCGCGTACCTCTGTCCGAAGGCGAACACCCGTCCGACCTTGAGGTCATACTGGGTCTGCGACATCTCCAGGTCCACGTCGCTTTCTTTGAGTTCCAGTCGACTCGCCCGGCCTTGCAGAATCCAGTTGTCTGATATGTGGCCACTGACCTCACCGGAAAAGCCCCGGGTGTCGCTGTCGGAAGGCTGCAGATAACTCACGTCGATGTACTGCCAGGTGAGCGTTTCTGCGAACGCGGGTGCCGCGAGTAGCATTACTGCGGTCAGGCATACCTTTGCCATTGCTTTGATTGTCACTGTTTCATCTCCATATGAATCAGGTTCTAGTCGTTTCCGGCCTACTGTGTGTAGTACTTCTGCTCGATCAACTTGATCACCGGATTTTCCGGCCTTTCGCCGAGCGAGTTTGCGACAGGGCCATTGGGCACATTCGTGATCGGGTTGTTGAACTCACCAGATGTGCAGTAACCCTCCGGCTCCCAGCTGTCGAGCGGTGTCACCGTCAGGTTTCCGAATTCATCGACCGCCACGTCCAGCACGGCCCAGCACTCGGTGGGGGTGCCTCCAGGTGGCGTATATACGGTCACCGTGCCACGCAGATTCACCTCGACACGAGCCGGTGATGACGCAATGGTGCCGGTGCCGGAGAACAGATGGACCGCATATCGGTAGACACCAGGGAACGGAAAATCGGGGAACGTGACGATCTCCGGACCAAAGCCGTCAACGTCGTCTACGTCGAGATCGATTGAGAATCCGCCGGTCGTGACCGAACGCTGTGTGTAGTTGACTTCGAAGTCGTCGCCCGAATTGTCCGCCGAGAAACCGTACAGACGCGTATCCAGATCTCTCGGATTCTCACCCCAGGTGAGATTGATCGTCGAGCTACCGGCGGATGCCTCCAGACAGTCGGGCATCGTGCTGTCGCTCGAGCCCGTAGCCATTTGAACCGTACCGCTCTGCAGACCGTCACCTACGGTGATCAACACATCGGACAGCGGTCGAACGGGTATCGAGAACTGACCATCCGCATCGGTGATCGCCCGTGTGCTGCCAAGATAGCTCGCACCGTTGGCATCCACGCGTACGTTCGGCATGGGTGCACCAGCGAGGCTCACCACGCAGCCATTGACGAAAACGGGAACGTACTCTTCGTCCGCATTCCAGGTGGTGAAGTGACTGACCTGACCGGTATACACCTCCAGTCCACTGGCCAACGTCGTCAGGCTGGCCGTGCCTTCTTCAATCCAATAGCCAGTCACCGGGTCGTAGTAGAAGAGCGGGGTTGTCGCAGGGGCGCTCGTGCGTTCGGACTCCGCGACGGGGATGTTCATGTCGGCAACCTGGCCTGCAGCCAGATCGAGCACTTCACCGTTGCCGCCGGTAAACGTCACGCTGAGCGCGCCATAGCTCTGGATTGGCGATGTGGCACCGCCCGGCGCACGGCTGGTGTAGTCACCCGGCATGATCTCGAGGCTCACGCTTGGATCCACGAGCGTGAATTCCGTTGTCACCGTGCCGCTGTACAGGACATCGTTCTCATCCACCAGTGCGTTGGCCGGGATGCTCAGCAGAACATCCGTGCCCACCGTCAGATCCGTGCCAACCTCGGAATCAAACGTCGTGCCGAGCACCACAGGCTGCATGAGCATTCGAGCAATCCGACCCGCGGGCTCAGTAGTATTCGTTACGATTTTGGACTGCTCGCCAAACCCATCGGGGTCGGCGTTGACGACTATGCGTCCATCGAAGGTAGGCACCTCGAAGGTCAGCAGGCCCTGCGCATCCGAAGAACCCGCAAGGGATTGAGCCCCGTCGTTCCAGGTCGCTGTGACGTCAATGCCTTCGAGGGGGTCGCCGGTAAAGAAGTTCTCGACCGTCACTCGGATCAGGTTCTGCGTGATGCAGCTGATGGCAACGTTCGCAACGTCGTCCTCCTGATCGTCGAATACCGTCTGGCTGTCGATCGTGCATCGCTGGCTCAGTGGCTCGGTGACGATCGTCAACTCGAAATCGTCGCCCGCCTCGAAAGCGAACGGGATATTGAAGCTGTCGCCGGTGAGTATCTGTTCCTGATCCGCCCAACCCAGGGTCAGGCTGCCTTCCAGGCCGGAAATCGTGCCGGAGATCGACAGATACTCCGGCGCTTGTGGCGTTGGGGAGAATTCGCTCAGGGAACGGCTGTCACCATCGCATCCGCTGACAAAGGCAAGTGATGCGGCCAGTAAGAGTCCACTACGTAGATGGTGCATGGTGCGCTGGATTCCTTTCCAAACCCGGCCCGACTGACCTCTGGAGCGCAGTCGGCGGCAGGTACTGTTATTCCATCAAACGTTCGGATTCTCGCCTGAATCGGCGGTTCGGTCGGTTGGCTAGTTCTCAAAACCAGGCGCAGCCCGGGGAAACCGGGAAGGACGTCACAGTGTGGGAGCGGGAAGGTTGCTAGCGAGAGCGCCGGAGCACTGACGGGAGCTCAGGCAATCACCTCGTTCGAGGCGAGCTGCTTGAGGGTCAGACCCGCAAGCGCCTTGTCACGCGCTGACCTGCCCGCTTCCTCAATGGCGTCGATCTGCGGTTCGCTGATCATCGGCGGGGCATAGGTATCCTCCGGCTGATAGGCGTCGAGCCTGTCGAGCACATCGGCGACGGTGGTCGTATCGAATGGGACCGCCGGGACGAACTCTGTCCTCGGTCCTTCGGTAACGGCGAGGATTTTCAGCTCAACCAGTCTTGCCAGACAGCGCTCGAGGGCATGCACGGGCATCTGATAACTCGATGCGAGCTCGTCGAGGCTGTACGGAGATGCTGACTCGTCCCTGCCGTAGTGCCGCTGTCCGATTCGCACCAGAATCGAAAGGCTGTAGCGGATGTTCTGCACGCGGCTGAAATACACGTCCCTGAGCCCGGAAGCGACAACACCCGGGTGCTGATGGTAGAAACCGATGCTCGCGCCGATGAGCAGGATCATCCAGTTCAGATAGAGCCAGATCATGAAGAATATGGCGGTGGCGAAAGTGGCGTAGATGAGCTGGTAGTTGGAAGTACCGGCGGCGTAGGACGCAAAGCCGAAGCTCAGAAGCTCCCAGAGGATGCCCGCAACCGTACCGCCAACCAGGGCCGATACGAGGCGCACCCGGGTGTTCGGAATGAACGCGTAAAGGAAGGTGAACGCCGCGATCACGAGCGCGAAGGGCACCAGCCGGGCAATCAGTTCGATCAGAGGCCCAACCCCCGGAATCTCCTGCACCTGCCCCATGACGGTGGTGCTCATCAAAGAGCCGGTTGCTGCAATGGCGGCGAAAATCAGCAACGGCCCGACCGTGATCGCCGAGAGGAAAGTCGTGAAACGCTCACCGAAAGTCCGCGGAGTGTGGATCCGCCAGGCGTAGTTGAAAGCGCTCTCGATCTTCTGCATGAGCGAAACCACGGTATAGACCAGAAAGACCAGGCCGACCGCACCCAGCACACCGACGTTCATGTTGTTCACGAAGCCGATCAGATTCTCGGTCAGCTCAACGGCCTTCTCTTCACCGAGCGGAGCCAGGGCGCTGCGCAAAGTTTCGTCGAGCTGATTCTGCACCCCGAAGCCCTTCAGGATCGAGAAGCTGAGTGCCAGCAGAGGCACCAGCGAGAGCAGAGTGGTGTAGACCAGGCTCATGGCTCGCAGCGTCAGCTCGCCGCCGAGGATGTCCCGGAAAACGAGGACAGCGGTGCGGGCTATGGCAATGAGCCGGCGCTGCCATCGGGATGCGTCGCGCCAATCCCGCTCCCACAGGTGTCGTTGTTCAAGCTCGTGTAGCGTTTCGAGCACGTGCTGACACTCCCTTCAGCGGCACATGACGCGGACCAGAGAACGGTATTCGGGCGGAGAGGTCAAGACTTGCCTAGCAGCCTGCGGACTTACCGATCGCCAGCAATGCCTGGTGCAGTGGAATCACCTAGTGATCCACCGGCAATTCATTGGGTACTCTAAACGGCCACATTCATCGTTACGGAGAGAGTGGAGAATGGTGTCAAAGCAGGAAGCGATTGCGCTCGTTGAGGCACGGATCAACGAGCCGGATATGGACTGGCCAACGAAACCCCGGCAGGTGGTCCATGATGAGCTGACCAGGGAAGACGAGGAGGGCTGGTTGTTCTTCTACGCCATCCCCGAGGACATGCGCATGCCCGGGCGGGACCCGGAACCGGAGGAAAACGTACCCTGGCTCGTCAATCGGGAAACAGGCGAGCTCAAGCAACCGAACACTTATTGATAACGGGCTTCCTGCTATGGCGCGGCTGTCCACATCCACAGCCCGACGTTCTGTACACTGGGGCTCGCCGGTCGAACTGAGGGACAACGATATGAACGCCACCGCTCTCTACCGAAATCCTTTCCGCACATCGTTGTCCCGAAGCATTGCAGCAGCTTTCACGCTGTGTTGCTTTCTAACGGGCTGCTCTCAGCCCGACGCATCGGGTGTCAGCAGTCAGGAACCGCCAGCCGCCACCAGCAGCTCAACCCGGCCAGATCAATCGGATTCCTCAGATGTGCCTGCCAACGATCCGCGCTTTGGCGGCAATACCCTGCGCATGCCGGCAGGCATGATCGCCGCCGATCCGGTAAGAAGCGCCGCTCGCAATGCCTACTTCGGTGACCTGCACGTGCACACCGAGTACTCATTCGATGCGTTCGCCTTTGGTACGGTGGCGACACCTTACGATGCCTACCGATATGCCCAGGGCGAAGCAATCATGCACCCGGCCGGTTTCGAGGTGCAGCTCGACCGGCCGCTGGATTTCTACGCGGTAACCGACCACGCCATGTTTCTCGGCGCGGTCAAGGCTGCGGCGGACACCAGCACGGAGTTCTCGAAGCTCCCCCACGTGCTGCAACTGCATGGGCTGAACGACGCGAGCAACCAGACTGTCGAAACACTGGTGGAACGGGTCCAGGCTTTCAGAACCTTCCTTCCGGATACGCTGGCGGGCGTTGCCGAAGGCCGTATTCATGACGAGGTGGTCAACGGTATCGCACGAGACGCCTGGGCGGACATCATTACTGCCGCTCAGACCCACTATCGACCTGGAAACTTCACGACTTTTGTCGGCTACGAGTACACCACCTCCACCAACGACCGCGGCAATCTGCACCGTAACGTGATCTTCCGGGATACCGACCGATTACCGGCGATGCCTTTCTCCCGTTTCCACAGCCAGAATCCGGAAGGGCTGTGGGACTGGATGGACAGTCTCCGGGCCCAAGGCATCGAATCCCTGGCCATCCCCCACAACGCCAACGGCTCCAACGGGCAGATGTTCAGTATGGTCGACTGGGCGGGTGATCCGCTGGATGAGGACTACAGCCGGCAGCGCATCCAGAACGAGCCCGTCATCGAGCTGACCCAGATAAAGGGCACGTCCGAAACTCATCCGCTGCTCTCGGATACGGATGAGTGGGCGGATTTCGAGATCATGCCCTATCGCGTCGGCACCTCCCTGCCAAGCAAGCCGCACGGCTCCTACGCCAGAGAAGCCCTGCTGAACGGGCTCCTGTTATCGGAGGGCGGCATAATCAATGCTTTCCAGTTCGGTTTCGTCGGTGCCTCTGACACCCACACCGCGGCCGCTTCCCTGGAAGAAGAGACCTTTTTCTCCAAGGCCGGGTTGCTGGATTCCGCGCCCTCGCTGCGAGGCGCTGTACCACTCTCGCCCGACCTGGCTGAGATCGTATCGGCCGCCGGAAGGCTCCAGGTCGAGGAGATCGGCGGAAGATCGTATGCCACCGGGTCCTACGAGACCTGGGGCGCGGCTGGCCTGACGGGTGTCTGGGCAGAGGAAAACACCCGGGAAGACATCTACGACGCTTTTCGACGAAAGGAAACGTTCGCTACCTCCGGACCGCGAATCAAGGTCCGGCTGTTCGCCGGTTACGATCTGGATGGGCTGACCGTCACCGAAGATCTTCCAATGGCCTACCAACGCGGAGTCCCTATGGGCTCAGAGCTGCCCGCCCGAGGGACCGAGGCTCCGATGCTGATGGCCTGGGCGCTCAGAGACCCGAACGCCGCCCCCTTACAACGCCTGCAGATCGTGAAAGGCTGGATCGAAGACGGCGAGCCGCAGGAGCGCGTCTACGATGTGGCCTGTTCCGATGGATTGGCAGTGGATCCGACAACGCACCGCTGTCCCGACAACGGCGCGGACGTGGACCTGTCCGATTGCTCGATTGCCCCCGACATCGGCGCCGCGGAGCTGTCCACGACATGGCGGGATCCGGATTTCAACCCGACCCAACGGGCGTTCTACTACCTGAGAGCGCTGGAAAACCCAACCTGCCGTTGGTCTACCTGGGATGCAGTCAGAGCAGGTGTCGCGCCCAGACCTGATCTTCACAAGACCCTGCAGGAACGGGCCTGGTCGTCTCCGATCTGGTACGTGCCCACGTAGTCCCATCAGGGCACTTGATCTTTATTATAGTATCTCTATACTAACAATTATACATTTACTGTAATAAGGAATCCCTGATGCCGCACGCTCAAGGTCGCACCATTCACGACAGCGACAGCCACATCATTGAAGGCCGGGGCTGGTTGGAGTCCTACTGCACGGACTACGTGAAGGAGAACCTCTCCGGTGGCGTTTTCTCGCTGGATCTACCTCAGCTGGATCCGTTCATCGAAATGGCCGATCGCCGCCTGGCCGGTGAGGAACCGGAACTCACTCAGGCGCTGAAAGAGAACATCTTCGCGCACAAGGGGAAAATGAATCAGTGGATGGCATTCGGTGCCATCGATAAAGCTGAACGCAGTGAAAGTCTCGACATCATGGGAATCAGCAGCCAGCTGGTCTTCCCTACCCTTGCCGCATCGCGATTTGCACGGCACAAGGATCTGGACGTCGTTTATGGCGGTTGCGATGCGCTGACCCGTGCGATGACTGACGTCTGCGCAGACGACCCGCGCCTTCTTCCGGTCAGCTTCCTGGCCCTGAAAGATCCAACCCGCGCTCTATCCAGTCTCAAGACCGCGCTCGAATCCGGGATCAGAGCCGTGTGGATACCCTCCGATGCGGTCGACGGACGTGCACCTTCTCACATCGCCTACGACCCGATTTGGGCCATGCTCGAAGAAGCCCGCGTTCCGGTGACGCTGCACATCGGCAGCGGTCGAAATCTGCCGTCCGAGTACATGAACACGGGCGTCGAGCGGGTTCTCGAAGCCAATATGGCCAATCTGGAAACCACCAAGCCCAAGGATCTGCCGGTGGTGCACCATACGATCGAGCGGTGGTTGACCTGCATGATCTACGACGGGGTGCTCGAACGCTTTCCCGGGCTCAAAGTGGGTCTGATCGAGGTGGGCGCGAACTGGCTCCCCGCATCGCTCATGAACCTGGACATGGGTGTCTCGCTGCTGGGGAAGTTCGATACCGCGCTCAAGCAGCTGACCCTGAAACCTTCCGAGTACGTCAACCGTCAGGTGCGCGTTGCGCCTCTGCACACGGAAAACACCGGTTGGATCCTGAGGAACGTGGGCAAGGACATTCTGATGTTCAACACAGACTATCCTCACCCGGAAGGTGGCCGTGATCCGTTCGGTGACTTCGAGCGAAGCCTGGACGCCGTCGAAGCCACCGAAGAAGAGCTGGATCACTTCTACACCAGAAACTACGAGGACTATCTGGGGCTGAATGCTGCTTAGCTTCCTGTTGCAGCCGTGACTGAATCAGCAAGACGCAGGCTTTCGCCCGAAGACCGCCGCAATCAGCTGCTCGATTGCGCTCACGATATCGTGGTCAATGAAGGTCTATCCGCCTTCACCATGGACATGCTGGCTACCGCGGCCGGGGTCAGCAATCCGCTCATCTATAAATACTTCGATACGCGGCGGCAGGTCCTGGAAGAGCTGCTCGTTCGGGAGCTTGAGGCTTTTCGCCATTCCGTAAGGGAACGTCTGTCAGGACTGAAGGACTATCGCGAGATCGTTCGCGTCTACGTAGAAACCAATTTCCAGCAGTTCGACGAAGGCAACATTGTCAGCATCCTGCTGGGCCAACCGGATATTCGTCAGGCGCTCGAGAATGACACCAGAGTCGCATCCGGCCATCTGTTCGTGAAAGAGCTCGCGAGTGTGTATCAGATCAGCCGCTCGGAAGCCGAGAAGATCGTGGTGCTGGCCTCAGGGGCCTCCCTTGCAGCCGCCGAATACCAGAACCGTGCCGGGGGTGATCGCGACCTGCTGATCGACCAGACCGTTCAGTTCATATTCGCAGGCATCGAGAGCCTGACGAGCTGAGCAATCTCACGCTGCGCAGCCTCAGCCAGACGCACCCCGACACTCGATTTTCTTCCCGGCTTTGAACACCGTCAGGCGATCGCGTGCCTGCAGCACGCGGATATCAGCCAGCGGATCCCCGTCCACCAGGAGGAAGTCGGCCTTGTTGCCAGCCTGAAGTGTGCCCAGATGTCCGCGCGGATCCATCGCTTCACCGCCATTTCGCGTGGCGCAGACAAGTGCTTCTGCCGGTCGCATGCCGAACAGATCCACAAAGTACTCGAGATCTTTCGCATAGGTGCCGTGCGGCGCAATACTGATTCCGTAGTCGCCGCCAACCACCAGTTTCACCTCAGCGTCTCTGAGCTTCTCAACAGAGGTGATCGTCGCCTCGATTTCCGCTTCGTACCCTTGACCGACGGCCACGTCGCGGCTGATACCCAACGTCTCGCATTGCGCGAGATACTGCACTTCCCAGGCAATGGCCGGACCGACCACAATCCGTTCTCTGCTCGCGGCCAGCAGATCTACCGCTTCATCATCCAGATAGTTCGCATGGCCGACGAAGTCCACACCCGCCCGTACAGCCTGCTTCACAGCAGCCGCGCTACGCGCATGGCAGGCTACCCGGAGTCCTCGCCGGTGGGCTTCATCCACTACCGCGACAACTTCCTCATCGCAGAAGGACAGCTCCCCGGGCGGATTGATGGGATTGATGGCCTCGCCATCGATGAAGATCTTCACCACGTCCACCCGGTCCCGACGCTGCTCGCGAACAGCGCGGCGTAACGCCCAGGGTCCGTCCGCGATCTGACTGAGCCCTCCAGGGGAATCGACGTTGCTGGCGGTCGCGCCGAGATCACGCCCCGCCGCAAGAAGCCGCGGACCTGAGATCCTGCCCGCATTGATCGCGTCCCTGAGGGCGACATCGATCTTATAGGTGGAGCCGAAGCTGATCGCCGAGGTGAATCCGGATGTCAGCATGAGCTCAGCGTTTCGCACCGCAGTGATGGTGGCGGTTTCAACCGGAGTGGCACCGATGGCAAAGGGGCTGGCATCTGCGAAGGAAAGGTGAGCGTGGGTTTCCGTCATGCCGGGCATGAGGAAGGCACCGGCCACATCCAGAATGTCGGTCCCTTGCGGCAACTCTCCCAGGCCGTCCTCAGCGCCGGCGTAGACAATGGTCTCGCCCTGGACATGCAGCACACCTTCTTCGATCGTCTTCTCGTCCTTCGCGGGGAACAGGGTCGCGTTGCGGAATACGGTGTTACTCACGGGCGTAGCCGATCAATCAGCGAAAAAGGCGGTCTTTCGCTCGCCATTGGGGCCGTAGACTGATTCGCCGCGCTCCACCAGGTAAGCCTGGTTGATGCTCTGCCGGACCTTGGACTGCTGCAGCAACTCCACCATCCGCAGGTAGTTCGGGTGCTCAAAATGCGCGACGAGACTGTCGCTATCTTCCCAGAGCTCGTAGACCTGGATACGTGTCGGCACGGCGGGATCCGGGGCGAAGCAGTAGTCCCGGCAACCGACCTCCTCCGTCCGGGTGGCAAGCTGAACCTCTGCGGTGATCCCGACCGCGTGGTCCCGATCCTGCTGGTTATCGAATTCCAGTGCCGCGACGACGATGATCATAGTGCTGTTTCTCCTAGGCTGTTTGTGCGCGCGTCCAGCGCCGGTGTGACGGACCCGAGGGCCCACGCGGCGCCCCTGCATGCTCCGGATACACCGACGCCGTGTAGAGGTCACCATAGGCATCCATGGCCAGCTGGTGGATGTAGATGGCGATGTCTTCGACCCGATCGAGCACCTCGCCGGTGTCCTCGTCGAGGATGACGAGGTTGCTCATGCGATCGCTCGCGTAAATCTGTTGTCCGTAGGTCGCCAGGCTGAGTGGCATGATGTGCGTCCACTCGTCGATGTAGCCACCCTCAGCATCGAAGCGTTGAATACGATGCCGCCAGTCGGGCTCGGTGTGGGTCCGGTGCTCGGCGATCTGCCCCGGTACCGTCATGTAGTCGTGGAAGTTTCCGCCGACGAGATCGGCGACCAGGATGCGGCCTTTGCTATCGATGGTCAGCGCATGGGGCGTGTTGAATTCCCCGGGTCCTCGGCCCCATCCGCCCATCGACCGAATGAACTCCCCTTCTGCCGAGTACCACACGAGACGCGAATTCCAGTAGCCGTCTGCCACCACGATGTTGCCATCGTCCTGCACCGCGACGGCGGTGGGTCCATTGAAGTGGGTTTCGTCGTCGCCCCACTCGCCGAAAGTGCCGAGCTCCAGGAGCAATTCGCCTTCCGGGTGATACTTCCTTACCGTGTGGCCGTCCCGATCGGTGGTCCAGAACATGCCGTCTTTCTCGATGTAGAGCGTGTGGGCGCCAAGCGCGAAGCCGCGCTCGGTCGATGGTCCCCATTTGCCGAGGTACTCACCTTCCCTTGAAAACATCGAAATGCTGCTCTGGCCCATCTTGTCCTTCATCGCCAGCGGATGGGCCGCCCAGTGCTCTACGTCGCGCGTGAAGAGATAGATGACTCCAGCCGCGTCGACGGCCACTCCGGAACCCATCTCGAACTGCATGTCTTCCGGGTAGTGCGGCCAGCCTTCCGCGAGCCGATAACCGCTGCGCGGATCATCCGAGTCCGTATTGTCCGAAACGTCGTGAGACGTACACATGAACTGACCCCCTCCCCGGTGTCATTGATTGCGAACCAAACGCCGCGGCTCATTCCATGGCAAGCGACGCATAGATGTCCGCAATTCGATCTGAATCGTAGCCCAGTACTTCAGACAACACCTCAACGTTGTGCTCTCCCTGGTCAGGCCCTGCCCTTTCGACCCGGGCCGGCGTTCTGCTCAATCGGTACCGGCTGTTTTCGATCATGACCTCCCCGACACTGGCCTGCGGTAATCGAATGAAGTGTCCGCGCTCGACGTTCTGTGGGTCGGCCATACATTCGACGCCGTCTTGCACCACATAGGTCGCTATACCCCGCTCAACAAGCTGAGGCTGGATATCCTCTCCCACGTGCATTGAAGTCCAGGCGGCGATTCTCTCCTCCAGTTCGTCTTCCCGCTGTCGACGGCCAGCCGTGCTGTCCAGATCGCGTTGACCCGCTAGATCGTCGAAGCCGGCCACCTCGCAGAGTGCGCGCCAGCAGTCATCGTCGGTGCAGGCAATGGCAATCCAGCGATCCACTCCTTTTACCGGGAATACACCATGAGGGCAGGCTGCCTGATCGCGATTGCCGACACGCCGGGCGACACGCCCATTCAGCTCGAAGTCGAGAACAGCCGGCGCCAGAAAGTGAACGGCCGCCTCTGCCTGAGACAGGTCGACGTGCTGACCTTCTCCGGTCTGGCGGCGGTGCTCGAGGGCGGCCATGAGCGATGCCAGCATGAACCTGGGGGATACGCCGTCGGTATACGCTAGATACGGGCCCGCCGGAGACCGGTCAGGCCAACCCGTCAGCTCGTAGAATCCAGTGATCGCAGCCGCCATGTTGCCGTAACCCGGCACCATGGCCCGATCCCCGGTCTGACCCATGAGGCAACTCGACACCATGACGACATTCGGATTGACCGCTCTCAAACTGTCATAGTCCAACCCCCACGCCTTCATGGCTTTGGGAGAGAACGACTCTGTCACCACGTCGGCCCACTGCACCAGGTCGAGCAGGACGGCTTTTCCTGCCGGGTTCGATGGATCGATGGTGACACTCAGTTTGCCCGCGTTGAAATTGTTGAACGGCGTGCTGGCCGACATGTTCATGGCGTCGTCCTTGAACGGCGGCGCTGCCCGCGACGGGTCGATTCTTGTTGTCGATTCCACCCTCAGCACAGTGGCGCCGTGATCGCTGAGCACCCGGGTGAAGATCGGTCCTGCTATCACCCACATGAAGTCGAGCACCTTGAGCCCCTGCAGCGGTAGATCGTCGGTGGCGCCGGACGCCGACTGGACCTCACCAGCCGCACCGTTGAAACCTTCTGAAGATGCCAGCTCAGGGGCCGGTCCCGTCACAGGGAGCGGTGTCTTCGACATCTTTGCGAACTCACCAGGAACACGAACGGTTTTCCCGTCCAGTTGCTGCCTGTGCCAGTAGTTCCGGGAAGCGAAATGCTTCTCCTCCATCAGGCTCCCGATATCCAGCGTTGGCGCGATGTAGATACCACGGGCAAGTCCCTCTTCGAACAGGACTTCCCTGGTGTGCTGCATCGTGAACGCCTCGATTTTTCTGCACAGCTCGAAGTAAGGGTCAGGCGGTTCTCCGGCACTCACCATGGCAGCCAGATCTGCACCCCAGTCACGTTCCGCCTCCTCTTCGGTGCAGTAACCGTGTTCGGCGACCCATCGCAACATTCGCCGGTTCGGCTCGCTGAAGGCAGGTCCGAACAGGAAAGTTATGGCGACATAGCCGTTCTTACAGGGCCAGGTCATCTTCACAGGAAAATCTCCGGCAAGACCGCCCGCCTCCCGCCGAACCACGAGTTCCGAGTTGTTTCCCGGACCGAGATAGGCGGAGAGCACAGCCTGCGCACACGAGGCTTGCGCAGAGATATCGACATGTTGCCCCAGCCCGGAACGGTGTCGCTCCTGCAATGCAATGAGGGCAGCACCGGCTGCGTCTGCACCGGCATGAAGAAAGGACTGCGGTACGCTGGTCCGTACAGGCGCAAGGTCTGCGTCTCCCGCCAGAATCAGCGCACCGCTCGCCGCCCAGACCGTCAGGTCAGTTGCTGGCCAGTTCGCACGGGGTCCAGTCGTTCCGAAGGGAGTAATGGAAACCACGATCAGCCGTGGGTTGACGGCAGAAAGGGATTCATAGTCGAGACCAAGTCTGGCTCTTTCTGCCGAAGTACAACTCTCGAACAGGAAGTCGGCCTGGCGAACGAGATCCAGAAACCGCTCGCGGTCGGCCGCGATGTCCAGTTCCACGCTTTGCTTGCCTCTGGCATACGCCTGCCACAGAAGGCCCGAATCCGCTCTCACCGTCGACCCGCCTGGTGGTTCGACTGCCAGCACTTCCATGCCGAGCTGAGCGAGCATGTAGCCGCCGAAGATGCCCTTCTCGTCGGTGAGATCCAGCGCGCGATAGTCACTCAACAAGACGTCGATCCTTATCCGCTCGGCTAATCTCGCCAGAGGGGCGACGAGTCCTTCATGATCCGGTCCATTTTCAGCATGCGGGCGACCGGTTCACCCTCCCTCTTGAGCAGCATGTCTCGCCACAGCACCTCTGTCTTAGGGCTATCCGTCAGGCCAACGATCTCGCCCATTGCATCGTAGTCGGTTTCCGAGAAAACAGGCCCGTTGATGAACTCGACTTCGATACCTCCATACAGACCGACAAACGGCTGGATGGCAGGTTCTGCGAGCAGCTGCTCCGCCGGATCGAAGATCCGCACGACACCAGTCATTGGCAGGACGCGACCACCGAAGCGCTCAGGTGTGGCGTAACAGGCCAGTGGCTCGGTGATCACGGCCAGTTGCCGGTCCACGTGTTCGTTCGCAACCTGGACCGTGACCGATTCACAGGTGTCGCCCACGCTCATCGCCTTCAGGATGCGCAGCTCCGTGACCGGTCGAATCGATGCCAGCCTTTCTCTGAGCTCCGATCCGGCATCGTGACCGCCACAGGAAGCAGTCCCGGACACGATGGTGTCCCCAACCTCGTTCTCCATCCACACGCTCGCTCGCTGGATGTCTCCTGCCTGTTCGGGAGCAGTGGCAAAGCATCGCACCGGCTCCTGATCCACCGTTGCTGAGCGGAAGTAAAGTGACAGCGTGCCCGTGCGCCAGTATGCCTCGCCGAAGGTCTCCTCCAGTATCGGCGCGAATTGCTCCATGTGGATGGAGCCGGCCACGGTGCCACCGCGAAAACCGAGGTCGGTGGCAGTGTCGTCGTCGTGGATACCACCTTTCTGGTGGGCTGCCGTGTTGGTCGGCCGTCGCCATTCGCCTGTGATGTCTGCCTGCATGAGATCTTCCCGTTGATGTGATTCCCACAGTTTCCAGCTCTACTAGTACCCTACTTTGGCCTGATCAGTCCACGACAACCGCATTACCGGATCAGCGGTGGTCTGCCACACGCTCCAATGCGAGTATCCAACCAGCATGACCAGGGTGCAAAACTCACAATCCGTACAACGGCTGTCACTCGGCACCAAGCTCGCTTTCGGCTCCGGTGCGATCGGCGAGTCTGTCTACCTGGGCCTTTTCAACACCTTCATCACGATCTTCTATAACCAGGCCATCGGCCTTTCGAACACGCTCATCGGAACCGCCATCATGCTGGCCATGATCGGTGATGCGGTTTCCGATCCACTGGTCGGCATCGTCAGTGATCGCTGGCGATCGCAGCACGGGCGCAGGCACCCGTTTCTTTTCATTGCGCCCATCCCGCTGGCCCTGTCCATCTACTGCATCTTCCACCCTCCGGCAGTGCTGACAGACGGAATGGCCGGTCCTTCTCAAATGGGACTCTTCGCCTGGTTATGCGTGTGGACGATCCTGAGTCGCATGTTCGTCACTCTCTACAGCGTGCCTCACCTAGCGCTCGGTGGGGAGCTATCGAAGGATCAGCATCAGCGCTCTCAGCTGTTCAGCGCCAACACGGCGATCTCCTACGTCGCAGGCGCCACCTTTGCGTTCTCTGCCTGGACCTTCTTCTTTGCCGAGCGCGTGCGCGCAGCCGATGGCCAGCTGGTGCCGGGACAGCTGGACGTCGCGGCCTACCCGCCGCTGGTGCTGCTTGCCTGCACTCTGGTGCTGGTGTCGATCTGGTCCTGCGCTGCAGGCACCTACCGGCATATCGGCACACTGTCGACCGCACCCCTTGCCGAGCAGCGACTCACCGTCCTCACCCTTCTGCGGGAAATACTTGGAACCCTGACGAACCGCAACTACGTCATCATGCTCACCGGCTATTTCTTCTTCATGATCGCCAGCGGTATCTACGACACCCTGAACATCTTCATCAACACCTACTTCTGGGAACTGAAACCGGAGGAGATTCGATGGGTAGGCCTGGTCGGCGCACCTGCGGCTTTCGTTGGCGCCATGTGCTCCCCCGTGCTGATGCGTCGCTTCGACCGGAAGCCAGTGATGCTCTGCGCGCTCGGCGGTACCACGCTGTTCGCTCAGCTGGTGGTGAACCTGCGTCTGGCAGACGTGCTGCCCGCAAACGGAGATCCGCTCCTGTTACCGCTCCTGATCGCCAATGCAGCTGGATTCACGTTTTCTCTGGGCGTCGGCACCGTCGCCATCTACTCCATGCTCGGCGATGTGGTCGACGAGAACGAGCTCAAAACGGGCTTGCGCCAGGAGGGCCTCTTCTACTCCGCCCGGGCTTTCTTTGCGAAAGCATCCTATTCTTTCGGCCACTTCTTCGCGGGCATCATGCTCGACCTCTTCGTGCGGCTGCCATTCGAGGCAGTGCCAGGACAACTCGAGGCCGATGTGCTCTTCCGCCTTGGCATCACAGCCGGACCGATCATGGGGCTGGCCGCCGTTATCTCTCTTCTCATCTACAGCCGCTACCGACTCAATCGGTTACGGCACCGGGAGATCATGCAGATCCTCGAGGCGAGGCGTGACGAACGATCATCGGCATGACAAGCAGACACCCGCCGGTGTGCTCAGGGCTGATACCAGATCGGTGAGGTATAGGCTCGATCCTGGATCACCATGGGGACGTCCGCCGGTAGATCCAGACCGAAAAACGCTGCGTCGTAAGCAGTCCAGCGTGGGCGGGGTATCTCGATAACCCGAACGTAGTAGAAGGCGCTTTGAGTTCGGTCGAATTCCGGGTCTTCCCATACAGCACTGAGCTCGGCGGTACCGATATCGTTGGTGTACGTCGCATTCGCCACGTTCACCGTGGTACCGATCGGGGGCAGCTTGCCGGTTTCCGGGTCCGGGCTGCGATCACCGGACCAGACAACGTCGTAGACACGCTCCTGGGCCTGGTTCTCTCCGTCCAGCCAACCCTTCACCACCTGAATTCGATCGAGGTTTGGTCCATCCGGATCCTTGATTGCTGCAACGATGAACCTGGGCACCTGACCTGAGTCCGCCGCCGTGAGCTGGCCACCCATCGGAACACCACCCGCATAAGCTCGGCCTTCGAATCCCGGGCGCTTGACCTCATCCGGCCGGTAGTCGTAACCGGCAAAGAAGCGCACCACAATGCGGGACCCGGTGGTGGCATACACCTCACGTCGTTTCATGGCGTCGAAGATGGCTTCGCGGGTGTTCTCATGCGCCCACACGGCGGCGTAGCCCGACGCCACGATGCGCCAGTTCTGCCAGAGCTGATTGCCGGCCATCGCGTTCCGGGTGCGCTCAGGGCCCGGTTCTGACTCAGGGAACTTGCCGAAGAAGTTGTCTTCGTCTGGCGTCGACAGACCGTTGTGCCCATCGGTGCTGCCAATCATGCCGAACTTGTAAGGATTGAGGCCGAGCGTCCGTTCGTACGACAAGCCGAGTTTCAGAGCACCACGCGCGTACTCATGCTCGAGCATCCAGTCTTCTTTCTTCTGGGTGCGGCCGATATTGTCCCAGTCCCAGGTCTCGTAGTCGGCAAACTCGTCGTTGGGAGAGAGTAGCGGGTGGGCTTCCCCGTCACCCTTTACCTGAGTGACCTCGTAGATCGGCTCCCACCTCGCGCGTTTTCTGGCGTAGGCCGCTGTGATCGGCTCGCCATCCACGGTTTCGGCAGGAAACATCATGCCGTTCGACAGGTTGCCGTTGTGCGGGATCGCCAGCACCTGTCCCTGTGTGATTTCTTCATATCGTGCCAGCGCATCCCAGAGATCCCGGGGGTCCAGGCTATCCTGGCCCGAGAAAGGCGGCAGCTGCCCGACCTTGTCCGCACCATCCCGGTAGACCACGACCCGATGCAGGTTGTTGCCGTTGATCATCGAAGTCCACTCGTAACCGGTAAGCGTCGTGAACACACCCGGCCGGTTGTATTCATCAGCTGTCTGCGCAACGTCCTGCCAGATGCTGCGTCGGGTCTCCAGCGGGAACGGTGGATTGTTGTCCGGATCGGACATACTGCCGGTAAACCCAGCCATCATTCTCGACGGGTTACCATCGGCGATGAATTGCGACCAGAGCTGACCGGTTTCGGTGCGGGTGACCAGCGGATCGCCCACACCAAAACGGTAGTAGCCGCCCAGATATTCCGCGTGGTCTGCCACAACCAGAAAATCCAGTGGCTGTCGCAACCTCACCTGCATGCCGTTGTGTGCGGTGTAGGTCTGTCCCTGGGCAAAGCGGTAAGCGTCCGCCTGCGTAAGGTTCATGTTGCCCAGTGAATATGCATCCGCTGAGTTTCGGGAGTGCAGATGGGTGTCGCCCCAATAGACGTTGGCCGGATAGCTCTGCGCCGCGGGTCGGGAATACGTCTGATCCGACTGTGCAGCCGGTGACAGGCTGAGACAGATGCTGACAACCAGCACGTGGCAGGAGACTCTCACTTTCAGCACCTTAAACCGTGGACTAAGTGGAAGAGAAGCAGCCGGGGAGGCATAGCCTCCCCGGCAATGGCACCTAGAGAGAAACTCCCAGCTCCAGGCCATAGGTTGCAGGCTCGTTCCAGGCAATCGCTTGAGTCAGACCGCCGATATACGGTCCGCTGCCCTGTCGCTCGTCGGTCATGTTCCGGCCAAAAACGGTAACCCTGAAACGACCATCACCCCACAGGTAGGTAATGTTCGCGCTCAGATCATCCATGCTGTCCAGATGGCCTCGCGGGTGATTGTCCGGACTGGCCTCCTGCTCGTCGATCCACCGGTAAGCCAGCGTGCCACTCAACTCACCCGGGCCCAGGTTCAGAACGTATGTCGTCGTGAGGCCAAAGGTGTTTTCCGGTGTCCTGCGAGGCGTAAGCCCGGAGTTGTCGGTCACTTCTCCGTCGCCATTGAGATCGGCCATGTAGTCGTCGTACTCGGCATCCAGGTATCCGTAGCTGGCGCGCAGGAACCAGGCTGGCGTGATCTGGTACAGGACTTCCAGCTCGACGCCAAACATTTCCAGGACAGCCGCGTTTCTGACGACGGTTGCAACATTGGTGAGGTCGACGGGTACCAGTATCGACTCCTGCTTGTCTTCATAGTCGCTGACGAAAACAGCAGCGTTGAGGATCATCGCACCATCGAGCAAGGTGCTCTTCATGCCGATCTCGTAATTGTCCACATACTCCGGGTCGTAGGTCGGATCGATGTTGAAGTTGGCCTGACGCCCGAAGAAACCTCCACTTTTAAAGCCTCTGCTGTAGGAACCATAGAACATGAGGATGTCGTTGGGCTGATAACGAACCCCGAGCTTTGGCGTCCACTCCGTCCACTCATCGTCGAAGGGCACAGGCTCAAACAGAGGTGGGATGGGATCACCAGCGGCAGGGTCATAGAACACGCCACCGTTACCGCCAATGAAATCCTTCTCCTCTCTGGTCCAGCGCACACCGGCCGTCAGCGTCCAGGCTTCATTGATATGCCAGTCTCCCGAAACGAAAGCAGCGAAAGATTCGGTGGACTGTTCCTGTCCGTTGCTGGAGAGCGTTGTTGGCGTTAGCGGCACGGGCACCACACCAAGGCGCGACAGCTGATAATGGAGGTGACCCACATCCCATCGCTGCTCGTAGTCGACGTCCCAGTAGTAGAGACCCGTGATGAACTCGAATTTATCGGAGAACTGGGATGTCATGCGCAGCTCGTGGCTCTTCTGGTGCCAGTCGTTGAAGAAGCGCATATCCAGCAGGTCGGCTTCAGCGCCGTCGAAATGCTGGTTGTTCTCCTCATCCATGTCCCGACTGGTGCCGATGTAGGTCAGCAGGACAGGGCCCAGGTCCCAGTTGATGGTGGCAATGAACGCATCGTAGTCGTTATCGCTGTCGTTGGTGCCGTTTGCCGAGTTGTGGTCTTCATCATCGTTCGCCGTGGCACGACAGCCGCTTGCTCCACCGGTGAGTCCGAGTAATTCCAAACCGCAAGTCAACTCAGCTGGTGTGTTGTTGTTGTGGTACGCGCCCTGTTCGCTGTCGTCCTTGAACTTCTCGTAGTGCAGCTTGAAGCTCAGCTCGTCCGTCGGGTCCCACTGCACGGCCAGTCCGTAAGTCAGAATGTCGTCTCCACCCACATCCTTATCGAGCGTTGTGTTCTCGATGTACCCATCGCTCTCGATGCTGGCACCGAAGAGTTTTACACCCGCTCTATCGCCGAGGGGCGCGTTGACGACGGCTTTGATGTCCTGACGGCCATGGTCGCCGACCGTGACGCTCATGTCGGCGCCCCATTCCTTGGTGACGGCACCGCGAGTGATCTTGATGATGCCACCCGTGGTGTTCTTGCCGAACAGCGTGCCCTGAGGACCGCGCAGGACCTCGATTCGTTCGATGTCGAAATTCTGCAGCAACACACCGCTGGACGTACCGAGAAACATCTCATCCATCATGACGCCAACACCCGGATCGAAACTCTTGTCGCTCTCGGACGAAACCACCCCCCGAATGCTGATGTTCGCACCGCTCGCGATGCCGGGCGTCCTGCCGATGATCAGGTTGGGTGAGTAGTTCTGAATGTCCTCGAGCCGACGGACGTGGGCTTCTCTGAGCTCTTTGTCGATTGCACTCACGGCAACAGGCACGTCCTGAATTGACTCGGCGCGTTTTCGCGCTGTTACGACAATCTCTTCTATTGTTGCTGCCTCGGACAGCGCAAGTGGGCTAACCAGGCTGCTCGAAAGAAGCAGCGAAGCACAAAGCAGCAGTGTGGTCTTGTGCTGCTTGCGAGCGAACAGGTGTGGCATATGCATGAGATCCCCTCCATCTGGCCTCAAATTGCTCTCGGGTGCTACCGTCCTGGTGCCGATACCACAGACCTCTGGCACGGGTAGAAGCGCATATACCCACAGATCCCCGAGCAAGTAAACGTTTTGGTAAGCTTTAGCTCGAATCTCAGGAATATTTGCATCCATTTCGGAAAAAAGTTACCAAAACGGTAATTTCTCAAGCATATGGCAGACTTTGATCCCAGCCAGCTGCGCTCCCATCGGATACGTCTGGGGATTTCGGCAACCGAGGTCGCGAGGCGCATGGCAGTCAGTCCCGCGCAGATACATCGACTTGAAAACGGCGACCGCCGGCTGACGGTCAACACACTGATCCAGTACTGCGCCGCCATCGGGCTGAGCGTTGGTCAACTGTTTGCGCCGAGTGTGTGGGTGCCTGTTACCGGTGTTATCGACTCTGAATTCGAGATTCAGCCGCTACCACCGGATGCGGCCGATCAGATTCTGGCGCCTCCCCTGATGGAAGACATGAGCCACGTTGCGGTGGTGCGTTGGGCCCCAAGCCGCCGGTTCGCGCCCATGCGCGATCATTCGGTCTTCTATAACCGCCACGACGATGGCGTTCCCGACTCCGCTTGGGATAAGCGTTGCCTGATCGTGCGCAGCAATGGCACTCAGTGCCTGGGCTGGCCCATTCGGCAGAATGGCAGCGTGCACGTTGATGTTGGAGACGGCCACCCGGTGGAGTTCAACGTGGAAATCGTCTGGGCGTCCCCGGTTATTGCAGTGATGCCGCCTTTCGCCATCGAAGGTCTGCAGCCGCCTACATAAATGGGATAACTCATAGCGTTGCCTGTATGGCATCACGAATGATGTGGCCGATGGCTTGTCCATCCTCCTGCCGAAGATCAAGTGGAATGCGCAGGTCGCAGAGGCCGGCCAGCATGGCCTTGGTTCGATGCAGCTCGGGTACATCCTCAACGTAGCGCCAGTGCGTCCATTGGCTTGTGAATCCGAGCGGGCGATCACGCCCGAACCACTTCAGGCTCAATCCGCGCGCCTCACAAAGCAACAGCACCTGCTCGATCTGCTCCGCGTTCAACCCGATCAGGGAAAACTGCAGAGAGGAGCCGATGAACTGCTCGCGATCGTCGCGTTCTGGTAAGGACACGTGCTGAAGGGTAGAGAGAGCATCGGCGACGTGGCGGTATCCTCGTGTCCAGTTGGCTCCCCGCTCGTTCAGCAGGCTGATTTGTGGTCGAGCGATCGCGGCAGTGACTTCGGACATGCGCAAACTGAAGTTGGGTGTGCTGCGGTTGTGACGCTCGAAAACCTCCGGAGAAGGCCGGGCTTCATGCTGCTCGTAGAGCATGTAGCTGCCGGAGTAAAGAATGGCGCGGGCTGCCGCGTCTTCGTCATCGGTGACCAGAATCCCACCCTCACCGGCATTGATGTGTTTGTATGCCTGCAGGCTGTAGCAACCGAACGCACCAAAGCGCCCGCTGGCCGTCCCGTCCCAATACGCGCCAAGTGTGTGAGCGCAGTCTTCGATTAGCGTGATCTTGTGATCCCGGCAGATCCGGACCACGTTATCCATATTTGGCATGTGCCCGCGCATGTGGGACAGCAACAGCACGCTGGCATGCGGCGCGTTGGCTTCGAGATCAGCCAGGTCGATGGTGTAGTCACTGGTGCATTCCACGTACAAGGGTTTGGCACCCGCGTTTGCGATAGCGCCGGGAACCGGCGCCAGCGTGAAGGCGTTGAGCAATACAGAATCGCCGTGCTGCACACCGGCGCAAAGCAGCGCCAGGTATATGGCATTGCCGCCCGAGTTCACAGCGACCGCATATCGGGCGCCGATGTAATTCGCGAACTCACGCTCGAGCGCAGCCACCTCCGATCCAGTGCCTGAGAACTCACCGTAACGGGTGAGCCGACCGCTCCGTATCACCTCTGCTGCGCGCTTCAAGCCCTGCTCCGGTACCGGTGCGGGTTTGCCCAGGTCGCACTTCAATCGGGTCATCTGGATGACTCTTGCCAGACTGAAGAGCCGGATTCGAGCTCAAAAGACCGCTCAGGGAAGTACTTCTTTAGACGCACATCGCCGGACCGCGCGTGCCCTTCCATTCCTTCGAGGCGTGAAATGCGGGCGGCGGGTGGTCCAACATAAGCGCTGCCTTCCCGGGTCATCCGCTGATAGCTGACGGTTTTTATGAACTTTGCGACGCTGAGGCCACCGGTGTAGCGAGCACCGCCGCGGGTAGGCAGGATGTGATTGGGGCCGGTACATTTGTCGCCATAGGTGACATTGGTCTCTTCGCCCAAAAAGAGGGAGCCGTAGTTGCGCAGGCGCGCAAGCCACCAGTCAAGGTCTTCAGCGTGCACCTGCAGATGCTCGGGTGCGTATCGGTCACTGATCTCACAGGCCTGTTCACGGTCTTCAGCAACCACGATCTCGCCGTAATCCCGCCAGGCATTTCCGGCTTGGGAGCGCGCGGGTTCCGGAAACGCAGCAATAGTGCTGGGCATCAGTTCAGCAACCTCGGTACCCAGCGTCTCTGAGGTGGTGATGAGCCACACCGGCGAGTCGCTGCCGTGCTCTGCCTGGCCGGCAAGGTCGGTAGCAACGAGACGTGGGTCCGCGTGTTCGTCCGCGATGATGAGGTTCTCGGTGGGTCCGGCTATCACATCGATACCCACCCGGCCGAACAGCTGCCGTTTGGCTTCGGCGACGTAGGCATTTCCCGGGCCAACGATCACATCTGCCGAGTGTCCGGTGGCAATGCCGTAAGCGAGCGCCGCGACCCCTTGCACACCGCCTGCCATGAGCACCTCGCTGACGCCGCTGAGCTGCATTGCGAACAGAATGGCCGGATGAGCACCTTCCTTTCCGTGGGCGGGCGTTGCGGCGATGCGGTGGTCCACGCCGGCAACGCTGGCTGTGCAGATACTCATGATCGCGGAGGCAGCATGGGCGTAGCGGCCACCAGGTACGTAACAGCCGGCGGTATGGATGGGAATGAGCCGTTGTCCCACGATCACACCGGGACCTGCTTCTGCTTCGAACTCACTCATGGAGTCTCTCTGCCGCTCTGCAAAGTCCCGTACCCGGTTTCGAGCGAAGGTGAGATCGTCTCGCACCGTACCGGGCAGTCGTTGCCCTGCCGCTTCAAGCGTGGCAGGCGGTAAGAGCAGTTCGCCCCGCCAACCGTCGAACGAAGCGTTGTAGCGACGCACAGCCTCCTCGCCATTGTCGGCGATGTCCTCGAGCATGCCGCGCACGGTGTCTTCGACCTCGGGCCGTGCCGCTGCGGAAGCGACCTTGGCCTGTTTCAGGTAACGCATGCCAACCTCGTCTGCTCAATGTCGCAGGACTTGCCCGCCATGATCCGGCAGTCGAGCGCCGTGACTGAACGACAGAACGCCGTTCACGAGGACGTGCTCAAATCCCTCTGCGTAGATGTTGGGATCTTCGAAGGAAGAGTTGTCTTTGACCTTAGCCAGGTCCAGAACCGTAATGTCTGCCGCTGCCCCTGGAACCAGCACGCCGCGATCGTTCAGTCCGACCCTGCTTGCGGGTAGCGACGTCAATCGACGTATGCCTTCCTCCAGGCTCAGGATCTTTTCGTCCCTGAGGTAGTTCACGATGTATTTTGGGGTCCAGTTGTAACCGTGGTAACCAAGCTGCCTGCCCTTCAGTCTCCCGTCGTTGGAAAGCGCCATGGTGTCAGATGCGACCGCGCACAACGGGCTCTTCAGAACCAACCGGATGTCCTCTTCGGCGAACGCATCTCCGGTCAGCGTTACCGCTTTGAAAGAATCTCCATCTTCGAGCAGCAGATCGAATACAGCATCCCAGCCTGTCGTATTCCTGTCCTCGGCAATTTCCGCGATCGTCCTGCCGATCAGATCCCTGTTTGCTCGACAACTCATCAGCTTGATCTTGTGCCATTTCTCTTCGGCCACCAGTTGCCACATTGGTAGTGGGTTGACTCTCAAGCGATTTCTGCCTTCTGCGCTTCTCATCAGGCTGAGCAGCTCGTCATCCGGGAGCGCAAAAGACCAGGCGGGTAGTTGCGCGGTAGCCGCGGTGAAGTTCCAGTGGGTGGGCATCACATCCATCGCAACATCTATGCCTTCTTCTATCGACCACTCGATCATCTTCAGCGTGTTGCGCATAGCGTGTTCAGGGCGCCCGTATTTCGGGTTGATGTGCGATATCTGCAACCGAACACCGGATTCACGGGCCAGGTCCATGGCTTCACCAAATCCCACGAAGTACCGTCGATCTCGGTTACGGGAGTGGGTGCAGTAGTACCCGTTCTTCTCTGCAACGACGCGGCATAATGCCGCCAGCTCGTCAAAGCTGGCCATCTTCCCGGGATGGTATTCAAGACCCGTCGACATACCGAAAGCACCTGCCTCCAGAGATTCTTCAAGCAGTGCGACCATGGCTGCCACTTCATCGTCCGTGGCCGGCCGGGGCTCGTTCAACCCCATGACCACTTCCCGCAGGGCGCCATGTCCGACCACACCCACCACATTGGTTCCAGGTTGCGCCTTGTCCAATACCTCCAGATATTCGCCATAGCTGTGCCAGGTGCCCAGATCACCGCTTCCCACTCTGCCTCGTGCCTTCAGACTTTCATCTGTGGATGGCGCGAGGCTGATGCCACACTGACCGATGACCTCTGTCGTCACACCCTGTCTGATCTGGCTTTCCGCCCTGGGATCGAGCAAGTGTGTAAGATCAGAATGGGTATGAATATCGATGAAGCCGGGAGCAACGATCAGATCTGTCACATCTATCGTCTGCACAGCTTGTGCAGCAGACAGGTCACCGATGACGGCCACGGTACCGTCGCGAACACCAAGGTCAGCGACGTAGCGACTTCTACCCGTGCCATCGACGATTGAGCCATTTCTCAGAATTGTGTCAAACGGCGAACTGTCGTTATCGATTGCCATCTCAGCATCCATGTTTATGACAGAGGATCGAAGATTGTAGCGGCCGTTGAACTGGAGAGCTGTTCTTCCTGGATGGGTACTAACCGATCCCGCTATCTCGTGACCCGTTCAGGATCTGGGTCTGAACCAGGCGGTACTGATGTCCATCGTCATCTTCACTATCTGAATCTGAGCATCCAGCATACTTCTCGTCATGTTGAGAGCATTCTGCTCAGCACTCGCCACGAGCTCCACAAGGGAATCAACGTAAGTGCGCCCTTCAGCAGGTATGGTCATGTATTCGTAGAGCTCGCGATGCTGCTGCTCTACCTGCTGGCCAAAGAGCGGATCGGATTCACGTTCCAGTGATTCGGCGACATCTGTCCAGTCCTGCCGGGAAAGCAGATTCTCCGCCTGATCAAACAGCGCTTCCTCGGTGTTGAGATGCGCCGACATCTTCGTGATGTAATCATCGATCAACGCTACCAGCTGGCCGTGGTTCTTCTCCTCCTCCTCGAGCATCGCGATCAGCTCGAGACCCTTCTCCCTGCTTATCGTATGATCTCTTGTCAGATGCTCAGCAAGACCAGACGAACTTTCGCTTCGTTCGACAACCCGTTCGAAAAGAACGTCCTCGAGCGGATGGTGGAACTGGTCCGGGTACTCCATCAGGTAGATCAGCACGTCTTCCACCAGTCGGTGGTTCAGCTCCGATGGATCCGCGATTCGATCCAGTTCGCTGCGAACCAGCGAGAGCAGACTGGAGATATAAGTGTGCTCCAGTCTCAGCATGCCGAGAACGTCGCTGGTTGCTTCTGTCGATTGCTGAATGTCGTCGCTCACAAGCTCGTCCGTCCTATATTTTCTGTGCGTCTTCCAGACCGGGATAGAACCGGTCAGCAAGGTTTTCCGTCGCACCATTCAGGTAGCGTGATGCGTCAAAGTACTGCCACGACTGCCGGTCCTGACCCAGCCGATCGGCAACCGCCAGGCGTACCCAGGGGGAGAATCCCATCCCTGTGTGGGAAGCCAGCACCGGCAGGTTTTCCCTGGGTGCATCCTCTTCACTCTGGCATCGGATGTAGTAGGGGATAGCGGCTGCATTGCTGTGCACCAGACCGTCGATAGGGCTGTAGATGGCAACACAGGGCATTTTCGGTTTGTCATGAAACCAGTGCAGTAGCCCGTCATGACCCAACATCGAAGAGTAGGACTGCATCGTGATGTACTCTCCCATCAGCGACAGCGCTTTGTTGTGCTGATTGGAGATGTAAGGGTGGAAAGTCGGCGAGCCCAGCATCAGCACCCTGTCGATGTCGTCTTCAAGGGCGACTGCCAGTTCCCGCGCGACAATACCGCCAAGGCTCTGACCGACAATGCTGACTGGTTCCGAATGCTTGTCAGCCAGCCGCCTGATCTTATCGCCCAGCTTATCGGCCAACAGTTCCATGTGTGTGCCGATGCTCTTGTCTCGCGGCAGCATGTTCCTGCCCTGTCCCCAACCCTCGGCATCGTAGCCCAGGCCTTTCAGATGCCAGCCGAGCGGTTTCAGGGAGAGGTCATCTGCCATGAAGCCGGGTATCAGGATCACGCCGCGACGCTTTTTGGCTGCTGGTGCGTTCTTGAGAAAAGGAAAGAAGGGCATGAAGCCCGTGGCCATTTCCATCATGGCCACCTGGGCATCGATCCCCATCCTGAGACTGTCCACCAGCAGGCTGCGCCCTAGGCTTGACTGCATCAAGTTACTCATGATCCTCCCGGAACAATCGCCTCGGGTTCATATTGGTCTAGTTTCAGTAATGAATCCATATGCACTGTGTAGCTGAATTTTCAGGGCATAGGTCAATTCACGACAGCCGTTGGCATATTTAACGCGTGCGGACACGAAATATGCTGAGTGGCCTGCCTCTCCAGCCCGGGCTGTTGGCACTGCTACACTGGTTGCTAACGGGAGGAAGGGGCTAACTATGGAATTTGGTGTTCAGGTCAACGTCTATCGCACTGCGTGGAGCGACGTGCGCCGGTCGGTGGAAGCCATGGAAGCGGGCAATTGGGACAGCGTCTGGTTCGCCGACCACTTCATCCCCCCGGGCGGCGGCGGTGATGACGCGCAGGAGGCAATGACGGCCTTTGAGGGGCTGGCGGCAATCGCCGCCGTGGCGGGCATGACCAGGAAGCTCCGGCTGGGCAATCTGGTGCTCGGCAACACTTACCGAAACCCGGCGCACACGGCGAAGATCGCCGGCACCATCGACACGATCAGCGAAGGTCGCTTCACCCTGGCGCTGGGTGCGGGCTGGTATGAGCGCGAGCACGCGGCCTACGGCTGGGCATTTCCGCCGATGAAGGAACGACAGGACCGCTTCGAGGAAGCCTGTCAGCTGATTAGGGCACTCATCCACAGTAAAGAACCGGTGGATTTCAACGGGCAGCACTACACGCTCGATCATGCCCAGCTCTCGCCCGGCAGCTTCGATGCCGAGAAACCGATTCCGATCATGGTGGGCGGCACGGGATCGAAGCGAACGCTTCGCACGCTGGCCCGCTACGGTGATGTCATGAACCTGGATGGCTGGGCGGGCGGCGGCATGGCGCTGGCGTACTACCAGCAGAAAGCCGCAATCCTCGAGTCGCACTGCGAGCAATGCGGACGGGACCCGGCGGAAATCCGCCGCACTCTGCTGATGCCCTGCTACCTGACGGAAGATCAGGAACTCATCGATCGGGCAGTGAAATCGCTGGGGCCCGGCACCGTAGCCGGTTCCAGCCAGTTCGTGATCGATCGGATTGGTGAGTTCCAGGACGCCGGCATCGCCGAGATCATGTTCGGTGGGATCAGGAGCGGCGACGTGGACCGCCTGCAGATGTTCGAGGAACAGGTGGTCAGTGTCTTCCGATGATTGCAAACGTTTCACTTCTCCGCAGCGAGCGCTGCGACTCTGAGCATCCGCCTGCCATCCGCTGACGATCTACTATGGCGATATCGATCCCGACTTTGACGACGGCTGGAAGAATGGCGTCCACCCGCTGTTCTTTGAAAACGATCAGATCAAGCCAGAATCGGACGAGTGGGGATCGATTGGTGCCTGGTCCTGGGGTTTGAGTCGGGCACTGGACTACCTGGTTACGGATGACGCCATAGACTCCAAGCGTGTGGCGGTCATGGGACACTCGAGACTCGGCGAAGCGACAACTACAACCGCTACAACGGAAACGAAGCTGCTCTACCTGTCGACCAGCACATGCTGCTTGCGCTGATCGCCCCTAGGCGCGTCTACATCGCCAGTGCGCAGGAGGACTTGTGGGCAGACCCAAAGGGAG
Organism: Candidatus Azotimanducaceae bacterium; assembly: GCA_965215995.1. Lineage (GTDB taxonomy): Bacteria > Pseudomonadota > Gammaproteobacteria > Pseudomonadales > Azotimanducaceae > SZUA-309. The sequence goes on from OZ244128.1 coordinate 1,129,651, forward strand.
AGTTCGCTTCTGCGTGTGAGGTCAGTCCGGTTTACCGGTTGCTGGGAACCGGTGGCCTGGTCGCAGCCGCGATGCCACCTGTAGGAAAGCCTGTGACCAGCCGAATTGGATACCACATCAGATCGGGCGGTCACAATGTGACCAGCTATGACTGGGAACGATTCATGGATTTTGCTGACATTCGCATGGGCACCGGAATCCCATGAGAACGACGCACCGTTCACGGCCGCCCGATTGACTATGCTAGGGGTCGGATCGAGACGCGGTTCTTCGCGAGTGGACAGACTTCGCAGGCGCCGATGGCCACCCCGCCCGGCACACCACCCACTGCTACGGTCACCCTTCTCCCGAGTGTCGGCGCTGCGTCGCTTCCCGCTTCAGCTGTTCCAGCCACTCTGGCGATACCCGATCTTCGAGGATTTCGATGATTTCTCCATCCGGCCCGCGGATGTAGGTGGTTTTGTGCATGCCCAGGTCGAGAGGCTCGCTGTTTGCCGGAAAACCTGATGCCACGACGCTCTGGTACAGGGCATCCACATCATCCACCTGGAGCGCGAAGTGGGTAACACCCCGGTCTGCCGGACGGTAATCGGCAGGCAGATCACGCCCCTCCGGGTGCTGCCATTGCCATAGCTCAATCATCGTATCCCCAGCCATCAGCCAGGCAACGCGTCCCTTCGCCTGCTCCATGCCCACCACGGCGTTCAAATCGGGAATGTCATCGACGTCCGAATCGAATACCAACTCCAGACCCAGAACAGATTCGTAGAAGTCTAGCGACCGGTTCATATCACTGACGCTGACACCAGTGTGATTTACACGCATGACCACTCTTTGAAACCTCAGGAACGTTGCTTTCGATTCTCTAGAGTCTGACGTCCGCTCAGTGGGAACTCACTCGAAACTCGCTTTCTCCTCCCGGATATTTCCTGGCTCTCCGGGGCCAACGCCGCGTGGTGGCACATGAGGGAACTCAGCGGCGGACGTACGATACTCGCGAATCAATCGATTGATCACCTCCGCGATCCAGGTGTTGGGCTCCATGATATCCCACATCTCTTTGGGATCCTGCTCCACGTTGTAAAGCTGCGGGTTGTTGAGCTCGATGCGCGTGCGCCTGCCAGGCTCCGGTAGAAACTCCACAAAGTGCATTTTGAACTGCTTCCACTTCACCGCCGCCAGTTCCTCCTTGATGAAGGCGTAGACGTGATCCCTCGGTCCTTTGCTGACTTCACCCAACAACAGCGCAGTCTGATCGATGCTATCGATGGAGCGATCTTCAGGCACGAGATCGTCCACGCCGACAATGTTCGCAAAGGTACGATAGAAGTCGAGGATGCAGAATATCTCGTCGCTGACGGTGTCTTCCGGAACACGACCCGGCCAGCGAACGATGCATGGGGTTCTGAGTTGGCCCTCATAAGCAGTACCAAGGCATCCCCGCCAGGGCCCCGAATCTGCCTGCGCACCGAGGCTGGGTATCAGCACCGGGCCATTGTCACTGGCCCAGACGACAATCGTGTTTTCCCGAATCCCCGCCTCATCGATGGCATCGAGCACCTCTCCGGCACGATGATCCGTCTCCACCATGCAGTCTGCGAAGTCACCACCACGGGTTGCGCCTTTGAAATCGGGATGTGGCAGTGCGGGGTGGTGCACAAGGGTGTAGGGAATGTAGAGGAAGAAGGGCTTCTCATCTGCCGCATGATCTTTTATGTACGCAACGGATTTCTGGGTGACGATTGCGTCGACAAAGGGCCGGTTCTCGGTGGTGTACGGTTCCACCGGTTCGCAGGCCGACCCACCCTTACCCTGCCAGAGCTGAGGGTTGTCCATGGCGGTCGGATCGAAGCCGATAAGATCACGGTAAATCGCTGGTGCCGTACTGTCCCTGACCCCCCACCACTCATCGAAGCCGAACTCTGTCGGCATCCGGGATTGAATGTTGCCCAGGTGCCACTTGCCGTATATCGCGCACTGGTAGCCCGCATCCCGCAGCAACTCTGGTAGCGTGTACTCCCAAGGAGCCATGCCCTGGATGATGCCGGGTGGGATAACCCGGTGACAGCCGCTGCGGATAGGAAGCCTACCGGTAATGAAGGCAGCCCGCGTTGGTGTACATTCCGCTTCGACATTGAAATTGGTGAGACGCATCCCTTCTCTCGCGAGCGCATCCAGCCGTGGTGTGGGTGCGCCGCGGGTGATGCCACCACCATAGCACCCGAGATCTCCGTAGCCGATGTTATCGGTCAAGATGAAGACGATGTTTGGCTGTTTCGTGCTGCTCACCAGTTAAATCCCTACCTCAAACAAAATCTGTTAGCTGATACTTCGCGGCGTGTGGCGAAACGCTTCCGCGCCAATGTCGATCGCTTCGTCGATATCCGCTTCCTTGTGCGCATGGCACAGGAACCAGTTGAGTGTCGGATGGAAGATAGCGCCACGCAGCGACGCCTCACGCGCGAAGATCCGGGCCCGCTTGGCTCTCACGTCTTCCCGAAACAGGAACATCGGCATGGTGACCGGACCCGACAGCAGGACATCCTCGTGCCCGGCAGCGCGCCCCGCCTCCGTCAGACCAGCAACCAGCCGCCTACCCATCTTCTGGATGTGGGCCAGGACGTCATCCCGCTGGCAAATGTCCAACACTGCGATCCCCGCTCGGTGGGCCACGGCAGAGAACATGTAAGTTGCCGTTAACTGTATGTTCTCAACACCACCCCGAATCGTGTTCTTACCCAGTAGCGCCGAGACCGCATGGCCGTTGCCAAGTGCTTTACCAAGGCACAATAGATCGGGTTCGATGCCCAGATAGTGATGCGAACCCCTGGCATCGAGCCGAAAGCCGTTTCGAACGTCATCCACCGTGAGCAACGCGCCGGTTTCAACCCTGAATTGCTCGATGGCGGCAATGAATTCCGGGCTCGCATCGCGCGTCTCGGACACCGGATTCTGATCGAGCGGATTCATCATGATGCCAGCAGCGTCGTTACCCGCTGTCCCAATTGCCTTTTCAAGGGCTTCGGCGTCGTTCCATGGCAATCGCAGCACGTTGCGCGTTGTTTCCCTCGGATCGAATTCCGGAGTCAGCGCAATCTCCGATCCGAAACCGTGATACGCCGATGAGAAGAGGATGACGAGTGGCTTCTGTCGCGCGGAACGCATGGTGCGCATAGCGAGGTTGGTGGCATCTGAGCCATTCTTGACGGGAATCACCCATTCCATTGAGCCACTCCAAGTAATCAGCCGCTCGGCGTAATCCACCATTGCCTCGTTGTAGAAAGAGGCCAGATCGGTCTTTTCCGCTTGCTGTCTTGCGGCTGCCTCAACCTCCGGATGGCGATAGCCCAACAGATTCGGACCGTTGCCACAGTTGAAGTCGATGTACTCCCGACCATCCACATCTGTGATACGGCATCCCTCGGCTCGATCGATGAATCCTGGCATCACGTCATTGCCGGCAAACCGCGCCGATCGTGTGAAGTAGATGCCGCCGCGGGGAATGACCTCATCCGCCCGCCGCCAGAGCTGTTCGTTTCTGGGTCCGTTCACAGCTTGAGACATGGCAAACGCCTCTCTTCAGTCCTGGATTGCGGGGCGAGTGTAGAATCAGCCTTGCCAATTTGTCAATTGTTAACAATAATCTCAGCTACAAAACGCAACTACTGGCTGCTGTTCGATCAACGAGAGTCAATCATGAAGAAAGCCATAGTCCTCACTAGTGTTCTTGCAGCCGTCGCTCTAGCTGTGATCTACCACCAGATCAATTCCAGGATTCCGCGCCTTACACCAGAGGTGATCGCCGAGTTGCAAGAGACGGTCCAGCGCGAGAACGAATCCGCGGTGGCCAAGCCCGGCCCCATTGGAAGGACGATTCAATCCCGCAATCCACTACGAAACGTCTACTTCGGAGATCTCCACGTGCACACCTCGTGGTCATTCGATGCGCGACTGGGGGGTAACGAGATCAGTCCGGACGAGGCCTACCAGTTTGCTCAGGGGAGTCCTTTGACCACCCTATCTGGTGAGATCGCTCAGCTGAGCGTGCCGCTGGACTTTGCCGCCATCACGGATCACGCGGAAAGCTATGGCCTTTTCGAGGGTTGCGCGGATCCCGACATCACGGACGAACAGATGAAATTCTGCGATCTGTTTGAGAACCCGTCGCTCACGGCCTTCATGCAACTCAGAAGCCAAGCCACCCAGCGCCCACCCAAGCGGATGGACTTCTGTGGTGAAGACGGCCACTTCTGCATCGAGCACGGCAGGACCACCTGGCAAAGAACCCAGGCCGCGGCAGACAGGGCCTATGAGCCAGGCGTGTTCACGACTTTCTATGGTTATGAATACTCACCCAGCTGGCCGAAGCGCGGATCGACGCATAGAAACGTCATTTTCCGAAACCGCACGGTGCCGGGCACCGTGGTCAGCGCCTTTGATGCGCCAACCGCACTCGATCTCTGGGAGCGGCTGGAAGCGACCTGCATCGGACCGTGCCAGGTGCTCACCATTCCCCACAATCTGAACCGCTTCTATGGAAAAGCTTTCTCCCGGATCGATGAAGATGGCGGTGCGTACACTGAGGCAGACTGGCAGCGGCGAGCCCAACTGGAGCCTGTGGTCGAGATCATTCAGGCGAAAGGTGCATCGGAATGTGCGGTGGGAGTGGGTACCAACGACGAGGAGTGTGGCTTCGAGCAGTTCTTCCCCGCCTGTTCTGAAGGCGAACATGAAGTTTGCGCCGGGCCTAGCTCATATGCCAGGGATGGCCTGAAGCTCGGTCTGGAACTGGAAGCGGAACTTGAAACCAACCCACTGCAGATTGGTTTTGTTGGCAGTACTGACACCCACAACTCAAATCCAGGCGACGCAGAGGAATGGGACTATCGCGGCAAGTCAAACTTCAATGATGCGAGCGCGATGAAACGCCTGACGAAGCGCGAATTCGCACCGGAGGTGCCGCTGATGCACAACCCAGGTGGACTTGCGGCAATCTGGGCGCCGGAAAACACGAGAGATGCGCTGTTTGACGCGCTGATCAGAAAGGAGGTCTACGCAACAAGTGGCACCCGCATCCGACTGCGATTCTTCGGCGGATGGGGCTTCGACGAGTCGATGCTCGGCAACGACCGTGCGATAGAAATCGCTTACCGGGAAGGTATCCCTATGGGTGGCCGTCTGTCAGCGCCAGAAGCCGCTGATTCTGCGCCTCGCTTCTACATCACGGTGCTGAAAGATCCACTGAGCACCGGCATCCATCGGGTACAGATGATCAAGGGCTGGCGCGATAAAGGAGAACAGAAGGAGCTGGTTCAAGACATCGCATGTGGCGGAAACAGATCGCCGGACCCGACCACTCATGAGTGTCCCGCACCCACCACATCGCTGAATCTCGAAACCTGCGAGGTCACCGGGGGTGACGACCCAGCTTCTGTGGAACTAGTCTGGCAAGATGAGGCATTCCGACCGGCTCAACGCGCGTTCTACTACGTAAGGGTGCTGCAGAATCCCAGCTGCCGTTGGTCAAGTTACGATGCCATTCGACTCGACGCCGAACCGGTTGACGAAGTGCCACCCCAGATTCAAGAACGCGCCTGGTCATCGCCTATCTGGTACTCACCAGCATCCTGATACGAGTAACGCGTATGCCAGAACAATCACCCTATAGCGAATTAAGAATGGCGCCCCTGGCTGTCACCCGAACCCGGGCCGAGCAGATTGCAGACGCCATCGCCGGAGATATCGTCGAGGGCAGGCTTCTGCCGAGCCAGAAACTCTCCGAAGTGGAGCTGGCCCGCTATTTCCAGGTGAGCCGTGGACCGGTGCGTGAAGCTCTGTCACTGCTGGAGCGGAACATGCTGGTCACCATCAAGCCACGCAGCTGCACGTACGTTAACAAACTGACCTTCCGCGAGCTCGAGCAGCTGTTCGAGTTCAGAAAACAGGTTCTGAGCCTCGCTTGCCGATTCGCTACCCGTAATAGAAACGAGGAGGATATCAATGCGCTCGAAGCGGGTTATGCATACCTTCACACGGCAGCCGAATCCAATCCTAGGGACATCAACGCGCAGGCGTTTCCGGCCACTCAGCTTTGGGATCTCATCATCGATGCAAGCCATTCCCAGGTCGTTCGCCAGGCATGCTTGCACCTTACTGGCGGCAATATCTGGTCGAGAGCAGTGGAGAGCAGGATCGCAAAAGCCAGGCTACCAAGCCACGGCAAAAACCGGATGATCCTCTGGCAGGCTGTGATCGAAGCCATTGCAAACCAGGACGAAGAAGCTGCCACGGCAGCAGGCAGCCGCTTGGTAGAAAACAATTGGGATCTGCTGAAAGACTCATTCCGTCAGCTCTTTCCAGACTGCTAGCTTGATAGTCTGAGCCTACAGGATAGAGGTCAGCGCCGCCGCCTCGGACTTGGTCTGCCAATCCCGCCTGGCGGCTTTGAAATCGGAGGTTTGGCGGGCCGCTCCGGTTCATCGGGGTCGTTGATGATGATGGTGGTGTTACCTCCCCGACCCCAGTAGGGATAAGGATCATAATAGGCGCCGTAGTGCACTGAGGTGTGCACTGATCCGGAACTCGAACCAGCGCAACCACTCATATATGTCGCGGTGACGAGCAGAAAGGCACTGGAAATGAGTCTGGCGGCTCTCATGATTCATCCGGCAAGGGTAGTTGTGACTTCCCTTCCCACTCCTGCACTATGAACAAGGCACCACCCGGATCCGAGAGGAGCACCGTAGCATCCGGTTGAGCAGTCACCACAACTCGCCCGCCCAGGTGAGTTGCCTGCGCCGCAGTCGCATCAGCATCATCCACCCTGATCACCGGCACCCAGCGCTGTTCGAGGTTTCTATCGAAGACGGCTCTCACTCCAGCACGCCATTCATTGCCGGTTTTGAGGATGTAGTAGTCGTCGAGATCCTCAGTACCGGAGTATCCGGCGAGCGCGGTGTAAAACTCGATGGAGTCTTCAGGATCATCGGTCCACAGCTCGTGCCACAACCAGGTACCTGATTGCGCCGGCATATCAACCGGATCACCCGCCTCTGCTCTGAGCAATGCCAGCTGTGCACCGTGTGGATCGCTCACCAGCGATGCGCGCCCTCTCCCTTTGAGATTGCCGGGACCTTCATGGACCTTTCCACCGGAGGTCAGCACGAATGCGCTTGCCTCGTCCACATCTGGTACCGACATCGTCATAAGCCAGCGTGGTGTACGTGGTTCTCCGGACGGGCTCACCACGTGGATGATTCCGCCGATACGACGGCCATCGTGGGTGATGATTGTGTAGCGTTCATTGCCATCGAACGACCAGTCGAAAAGCTGCCCATAGAACTCACGTGCAGCGGAAACGTCGCTTGTCAGCAGATCGTTCCAGACAATTCTACCTGGCAGGTGGATATCGGCGGCACTGCCTGCAGCTATGGGAAAATCCATCGGGACAAGTGCACTGGAACAGCCAGGCTGCGCGCTCACCACGAACGCGACTGTCAACCCAAGCAACAACCTTCCAACACAGGATTGGGCAAACCACGTCTGCACGCCCGACTGTTTCAAAACACACAGAACATTCAGCATGGCTGATCAAGACCTTTCGTTGTGCAGACAATCTACCGCCTGCGAAGACCTGTCAAGCAGATGGTCGGCACCATTCAGCTGGATATCACATCAGACACCGCCGCTTCCTATTCCTTAACGGCTGTAATGGAGCTGGTTCCGTTGAGCCGAATCTCTCGGCTGAACCCGGTGAAACCCGCCTCCGCCAGCCAATCCCGATGTTCCCGCTCGGTGTAGGCAAGGCCATCATCGTAGGTGTTGAGGAAGAACACGTTGACTGCAAGTGACTCGGCGGGAGCGAGGCGCGAGTCATCCAGTACATGGCCAAAGATCTGGATCACACCGCCGGGCTCCAACACCTCTCCCACGCGTCTGAGAACCGCGCGACAGTGCTCTCTCGAGAGCACCTGCAGCACGTTGCGCAGCACGGCCAGGTCATAGCTGCCCTGAGCCGGCTCGCGGGACAGGTCCCTGGCCTGCACGTCGATGCGATCCGCCAGGCCTGCCTCCGCCACGAAGCGCCTGGTGATAGGCACCGTATCAGGCAGATCCAGCACGGTTGCTCGCAGATCCGGAGAGACTTCGCAGGCGCCGATGGCCAGCCCGCCCGAACCACCGCCCACATCCAGCAGATGCCGGAAACGGGTGAGGTTCAGCGCCGCAGCCAGGCCCCGTCCATCCGCCAGGGCACTCGGGTGCATACCCCGCATCATTGCGTGTAGTGCCTTTTCATCCATCGCGCCGAAATCGTGTCTGTACTGGGGCTTACCGCTACGGATCGTATCGGCCGTATGCCACATCGACTCCCACATCATCGAGTAGAGCTCGTGCGCCCCGCCCATGTACGCCGGTCGGCCCTTCACCAGGAAACGATCACTCTCGGCTGTATTTGAAAACAGGCCATCTTTGACTGTGAGCAGTTCAGCCGCCACGAGTGCGTAGAGCAGGGGCGACAGCTTGGCTGCATCGACGCCCAGGGAGTCGGCCAGCTCGTCTGCGCTCATGGGGCCCTTGGCAAGGGGCGTGAACAGCTCCAACTGCATACCAGCCAGCATAGCCATCGACAGCACATGCTGAGTCCGTAGCCTGTTGACGATCTCCGGGGAGTGCGGTGTATCCGAGGCCATCCAGGGTCCTTCGCCGATGTGGCTGTTCTGTCTGTTTCGATTATAGGTCGACTCGATACAATCGAAGACATCAGCACAGGCCGGGGGGCCGTGGAGGAGGAAGACTCATGGGCATACTCACAGGCAGGCGCGTGCTCGACTTCGGGCGCTACATCGCAGGCCCTTTCTGCGGCATGTTGCTCTCGGACCTGGGTGCGGACGTGATCCGTGTCGAAAAGGTGGACGGCAGCGAGGACCGCTTTACCACACCGGTCGGCGAGACGGACGGGCGAGAGGTGGGCGCGCTGTTTCTACATCTGAACCGCAACAAACGGAGCTTCACGTTCAATCCGAAAAAGCCTGGCGCCGAGGAGGTGCTCCGGCGTCTGGTTGCCAGCGCCGATCTGGTGCTCGCCAATCTCACCCCGGAAGGGGTGGCGGACGTGGGCCTCGACTACGAAAGCCTGCAGCGCATCAAGCCCGACATCATCCTGGTGACCAGCACGGCTTACGGCGCGGGCGGGCCCTTTGCCAATCGGGTGGGTTTCGATGGCGTGGCGCAGGCGATGTCCGGCAATCTCCACCTGACCGGACCACCCGACGTGCCCAGCCGCAACTACTTCCCCTATGTGGACTTCATGACCGGCACCCTGAACACGGTGGGCGCACTCTCCGCGTTCATGCACCATGACCGTTCGGGACAGGGCCAGCATGTGGAAGGGGCGCTGCTCGCCTCGGCACTTACGGTTGCCGGCGGCACCCTGATCGAGCAGGCACTCACCAACGTCAACCGGGTGGGATCCTGGAACCGCGGCCAGACGGCGGCACCTTCGGACGTCTATCGCACCCAAGATGGCTGGATGCTGATCAGCGTTGTGGGTGACCCGTTGTTCGCTCGCCTCTGCGGCCTGCTGGGCAAGGAAGAGTGGCTCGAGGACGAGCGCTTCGCTTCGGATGCGGCACGCGGAGAGAACGCCGACGCGATCACGGAGGTGATGACCGCATGGGTAGGTAGCCGCACAACGGCACAAGTCATGGCTGAGCTCGACTCGGCGCGAATCCCCTGTGGCGAAGTACTCACACCTGCGGAGGCGCTCGAGCACCAGCAGGTGCAGGCAATGCGCTATCTGCAGGAGATGGTCTATCCCGGCCTCGAGCAGGCGTACCCGCTGCCACGTACACCCATCGAGTTCTCGGCGGATGGCATGACCGATGAGCTCGTCCGGCCGCCCCGTCTCGGCGAGCATACCGATGCGATCCTGCGCGAGCTGGCGTTCGACGAGGCTGAGATCGCTTCGTTTCACGAGCGTCGCGTGGTATGACGAAGTCTGGTGTCCTCTTCAATACGCAACTGGCAACAAACTACTGGGAGATACGCACATGAAACTCGGACTTGGCATAGGCCCCATGGGTCCACCCGGCGGCGAGACCATCATTGAGCTCGCGAAAGAAGCCGAGAATCTCGGTTACGACACCCTGTGGTGCCCCGAGATCTATGGGATGGACTGCTTCACCCCACTCGCGTGGGTCGGCGCGCACACATCGAAAATCAATCTCGGCACTTCCATCATGCAGATCTCGGCGCGTACGCCCGCCAGTGCCGCGATGCACGCCATCGCTATCGACTACCTCTCGAACGGCAGGCTCATTCTCGGCATCGGGGTTTCGGGGCCGCAGGTGGTGGAAGGCTGGTACGGCCAACCCTACCCCAAGCCGCTTGCACGTACACGGGAGTGGATGCAGATATTCCGTAAGATCGTGGCCCGCGAAGAGCCGGTCTCTTTCGACGGCGAGCACTACCAGCTGCCGCTGGACGGCGGTACGGGCCTCGGCAAACCGCTGAAGCTGATGCAGCATCCGCTGCGAGATCACATACCCGTTTACCTCGGGGCCGAGGGACCGAAGAACGTGGCGCTGGCGGCTGAGCTCTGCGATGGCTGGATCCCGATGTTCCTGTCCCCATACCGCATGAACGAGCAGTACGCTGACGCGATGAGGATAAAAGGGTCGGAATTCGAGATCGCGGCGGCGGTGCCCGTGGTCATAGACGACGATGTCGACCGGGCTCGCGCTCAGATCAAGCAGAACGTCGGGTTTTACGTGGGCGGCATGGGTGCCAAAACCTTCAACGTGCACAAAGACCATGTCAGCCGGATGGGCTTCGCAGACGCCGCACAGGAGGTCCAGGACCTATTCATGTCCGGTCAGCGGGAGGCAGCGTTTGCCGCGGTTCCCGATCAGCTGGTGGATGAGATCGCCCTCTGCGGCCCCAAAGAGCGCATTCGTGAACGTCTGCAGGGATGGAAGGACAGCCCGGTGACGCAACTCAACGTGGGCAGTGCGAACCGGGAGACGCTGCGCTTTTTCGCAGAAGAGCTGCTCTGATCTTACGAGCTGACTGGAACAGGTGACCGCGGCGTTGCGTTCGTTTCTTTGTTATCACTTCTCAGGCGCGAGCGCCGTCTCGGTCACCCTCGCAAAGAACGATGCGCCGTACACGGCCGCCCGATCGTTGAAATCGTACCCGGGATTATGCAGTGCCGTCTGGTGCGCATCGTCCGAGTTGCCGAGCAGCAGGTAGCAACCAGGCACCTCTTCCAGCATGAAGCTGAAGTCCTCGGATCCGGTTCCAGGCGGGAGGTTCCGGGAAACGTTGCCCTCACCGACCAGTTCCGAGGCTACGTTCCCCGCCAGCTCAGCGGCTGCTTCGTCGTTCACCACCGGGTGAAAGATCGTGCGGAAGTCCACCGTGGCGGCACCGCCATGGGCGCCGGCAATGCCTTCGGCCAGCTCCCTCACCCGCCGCTCGATCAGCTCCATGGTTCTGACGGAGAACGTCCGGACGGTACCCGCCAGGCGGGCTGAGTCGGGGATCACGTTGTAGGCATCACCGGCGTGGATCTGGGTGATCGAGACCACACCTGTCTCCGTAGGCCGCAGGTTCCGCGAGACGATCGATTGCATGGATGTTGCCAGCTCGACAGCGATGATCACCGGATCCACCGCATCCTGGGGAAAAGCACCATGCGCGCCGGTGCCCTGTATGTCGATATCGAAAAAGGAGCCCGCGGCAGTGACCGTGCCCGGGGTGGCACCGAACCGCCCGACCGGCATGCCCGGTGCGTTGTGCATCCCAAACAGCTGATCGCACGGAAACTGCTCGAACAACCCATCCTCTATCATGGCCCGCGCACCGCCAATGCCTTCCTCCGCAGGTTGGAAGATGAAGTTCACCTGACCGCGGAATCGTCGCGATGCTGCCAGGTATTTCGCGGCCCCGAGCAGCATGGTCGTGTGACCATCATGACCACAGGCATGCATCTTTCCGTCCACTGTCGAGCGGTGATCAAAATCGTTCTCTTCCAGAATCGGCAACGCATCCATATCGGCGCGCAGACCAATCGACCGCGTCTCGTTTCCCTCGCGCAGCACGCCAACCACCCCGGTTCTGCCGATGCCACGGTGCACCTGCAGCCCGAAAGACTCGAGCTTCTCGGCAACGAAGTCCGCGGTCCGCACCTCTTCGAACCCGAGCTCCGGGTGGGCATGGATATCCCGCCGCCAGGTCCGCATTTCGCTCTCGAGTGCCATGATCTCATCCAACAGCGGCATGACTTCCCCCTTCCGGCTAGCGTGGCGCCAGCTCGAACACCCAGAGGTATCCGGACGTGACAGGCTCGAGAAGCTCTTCGCGAGGCGCACTCTCCACATCGGCCGGATTCATCCCAAGGTACTTCACGCCCAGCTTCTGAACGATGGGCACGAGCTCCGGTCCCTCTGTCACACGAACGAGTTGCCGATCGTACAGCGTCCCATCAACACGCAGGATCGCCCGTCCATCTTTTTCCACCTCGATGGGCCACTGCTTCCAGATCCGGCCCCACCATGTGGTCATATAGCCGCAGGGGATGTAAATCCGTCCCTCGTGCTCGATGATCCAGGTCGTCCGTGAACGCTCTGGATTCATCAGCTGGAACTCGACGGTGGGGATGTCCGCGACGAACGACCAATCGGGCTCCGTACCCACGTGGGGCTCACCGGAAGAGAACGGACCCCCTGCTATGAGCTCCCAGGGGCCATCCGAAAATCGGGCAGCAATCAGAACGCCCGCGATCAGCAGGATGAGGATGCCAAAGATGGCACCCAGCACCTTCAGTGCACGCATTTTCCTCTCCCCTGGTCGGCGTTTTCCTAGAGTATCACGGGCGGTGAGCACCGCAGGCTGCTCATTCACCGGTAAACCTCGGGTCACGCTTTTCCAGAAAGGCCCGAATGCCCTCCTCCCGGTCGAGGATCTCTACCTGGTGGATCAGCGGGCCGGCGAACGCCATGAAATCTGCGTGCGTCATGTGCAGCCCCTGGTAAACCTGCCGTTTCATCAAACCTATGGCCTTGGTCGGAGCCTTCGCCAGCCGGGCGGCAAGCGCGGCCACCACCTCATCGAACTCTCCGGCATCCGCCGCCCGGGTCACCATGCCGAGCGTTGCCGCCTGCTCACCGGTCAGCGGCTCTCCCAGGATGAGGAACTCGAGCGCCCGGGTGAGGCCCATCACCCGCGGGTGAAACCAGGCGCAGCCTGTTACCGCGTGCATGCCCCTCTCCATCACCCGCTGATCACGCAGCACCGCCGAAGCTTCCACGATTCGGAAATCGCACGCCATTGCCAGGTCCAGCCCGACGCCGAAGGCGAATCCATGAATAGCGGCAATGGTCGGTTTCTCGAGCTCTCGCAACGTTGCCTGCAACGCTGCGTGGGTGACCGGCCGCTCAGGCCGGCAGGCGAAGTCTTCCGGTAGCGGCCCCATGCCACCGAGGTCATCCCCCGGACAGAACCCCTTGTCCGCACCGCGCAGCACCACGACACGCACTGCCTTGTTGCCAGCACAGGCCTCCAGCGCAAAGATGAGCTCCGCCAGCATCACGGTGGTAATCGCGTTGCGTCGCTGCGGTCGGTTCAGAGTGAGCGTGGCCACCCCGTCGGCAAGATCGTAGTCGACCTCTGTAAGCTCCATGGTGTGGGCTCTCTGGTAGCGTCTCAGGCTTCCAGGTTGACGATCATCTTGCCCGTGTTTGCCCCTGTGAACAGGCCGATGAACGCATCCGATGCTTTGTCGATGCCATCGAAGACGGTCTCTGTGTAGACCACCTCTCCTGAGGTGATCCAGCCCTCCATGTCGCGGCGAAAGTCTGCCGCCATGTGCTGGTAGTGCGAGACGATGAATCCCCGGAGCGTCAGCCCCAGACCGATGGCCATGGTCAGATTGACCGGACCCGGGGCCGGCTCGGTGTCGTTGTACTGGGAGATCGCGCCGCACAGTGCAATGCGGCCGAATGGCCGCATATGAAAGATCGCCGCTTCCAGATGGTCGCCGCCCACGTTGTCGAAGTAGACGTCGATACCTTCCGGCGCACCCTCGCAAAGATGATTGAGCAGCTGCCCCTGGTGATAGTCGAAAGCATAGTCAAAACCGAGCTCTTTCAGCCAGGCAACCTTTTCCGGGCTGCCGGCGCTTCCCAGCACACGACACCCTTTGATCCTTGCGATCTGCCCGGCCACGCTGCCCACGGCACCCGCTGCCCCGGAAACGAAAACCACATCCTCACTCTTCAGCTCGGCAGCACCGAGCAGCCCGACGTAAGACGTCATCCCCGGCATACCCAGCACGCCCAGATAGGCAGACGCCGGTGCCGCCAGCTTTCCGAGTGGAGTCAGCTCGCCGGCGGCGCAGGTGAGTGCTTCCCGCCAGCCGTAGTTGTGCTGAACGTAGTCTCCCTCGGAAAAGCCTTCGGCAGTCGAGGCAACCACCCGACCAATGGCGCCACCGGTCAGCACCTCTCCCACCTGGAAAGGTGGCACGTAGGATTTCCGGTCGTACATGCGACCCCGCATGTAGGGATCCACGCTCATGCAGACGTTTCGAACGGTCACCTCCCCTTCCGCAGGTGTCGGAACGCTGCTGGTAACAACCTCGAAGTCGTCCCTGGCGGGCATACCGACTGGCCGGCTCTTCAGCACCACGTCTCTGGATTCCATCATGATCTCCCCTTGATTCCTTTTCTGGTCGCTCGACTCAATCCCTGATGACGATTCTCGCATCCACCGCGATCGCTCCCTCCGGATAGACCATCATGGGGTTCAGATCGAGCTCCTGAATCTCCGGATTTCGTTCGACGAAATCGGACACCTTCAGCAGAGCGTCCTCGATCGCCTGCCTGTCGGCAGGCGGCTGGCCACGGATCCCGTCGAGAATAACGCTGCCCTCTATCTCGCCGATCATCTGCTTTGCGTCACGCGACGCCAGGGGAACCACGCGGAAGGAAACGTCTTTCAGCACCTCGACCATGATCCCACCCAGGCCGAACATCATCACCGGACCGAACTGCGGATCGGTTGTCATGCCGACGATCACCTCGGTTCCGGCGGGCGCCATGTGCTGCACGGCAATGCCCGTGATACGGGCATCCGGTTCGGCACGCTTCACGTTGGCTATGATCTCCTGGTACGCTGCAGCCACAGAGGCGTCGTCTTCCAGGCCCACCTTCACCCCACCCACATCGCTCTTGTGGGCAATGTCCGGCGAGACGATCTTCAGAACCACGGGGTAGCCGATCTCCGCGGCCAGGTCTCTCGCTTCAGCCTCGGTGGTGCTCAACACCGTCCGCGCGACCAGTAGGCCCGCATCATGCAGCAGCGCTTTTGCTTCCACCTCACTGAGCAGCGTGCGCCCTTCGGCCCTGGCCCGACTCACGACCGATTCCACGTTCATGCATCCACCTTGAATATGTCCGGCAGCCCTTCACGGTATGCCTTCCAGTCGAGCATCTGAGCGACGGTGCGCGCCGCCCGAGCCACGCTGGGATACATACCTATCCCCTCCCGATAGGTCGCCTCGCAGAGCGCATCCGCGTCGAGACCCATCATGCGTGCCATGCGACCGCCGCGCATGATGCCGATCACCGGTGTCCCCGTATCCTCCTGCAGGCTCGCCATTTGACGGGAGGCTTTGGCTTCAAGCGCCAGCGGCTGATCTTCGCCCTCATCGGGCTCGTCAGCCTTTCCCGACAACGTCTGGCTACCCGCCGACGGCCGCCAGCCGGCCATGGGCGACATGAACACGGTATCGATGCCGTCGGCAGTCGCTACCAGGCGAAGCATGGCATCCAGATGCTCTTCGGGAGGAAACGCGTCGATAGGATTGTTGACGCTGCTGCCTGCCACTGGAATGTACTCACGCATCTCATCGACCGCGCTCTGCGGGAGCTTCGGTACCACGAGACCTTCCCGGTCGATGGCATCGGCCGAAAGGACCGCAAACCCGCCGCCGCCGCCGCCAAACAGTGCCACGCCGGAGCCCGTGACCAGGCGAGTGCTGGTGGAAGCCGCCACGACCAGATCGTGCAACTCATCCATGGTTTCGGCGCGTGCTGCCCCGGCCTGACGGCAAGCCGCGTCGAAAACTTCCACCGCTCCTGCCAGCGATCCCGTATGCGAGTGCGCGGCGTGCGTGCCGGACCGTGTGCGACCGCCTTTGAGAATGATGACCGGCTTCTTGAGCGCGCAACGCTTCAGCGCCTCGAAAAACGCACGGCCATCCTGCACACCTTCTATGTAGGCGGCGACGACGCCCGTCTCAGGATCTTCGGCAGCGTAGTCGAGGAAGTCGTGGGCTCGCAGGTCGGAGCCATTGCCGTAGGAGATGACTTTCGAGAACCGCACACCACGCGCTACCAGCCCGTGCACGATCTCACCCGCGTTGGCGCCCGATTGCGAGAGCAGAAAGACGTTACCGGACTCGGTGGGGAAGCCCTGCATGAATGCCAATCGGCTGCCAGGCACATAGAGACCCATGCAGTTCGGACCGATGGCTCTGATTCCGGCTGCACGGAGCTTGTCGATCATCGAGCGCTCAACGGCCGCCATCTCCTGATCGCCGGTTTCCGAAAAACCCGCCGTGAAGAAGTGCACCGAGCGAACCTGCTTGGCCACGCACTGGTCGACCAGCTCCGGGACCACGGCTGCCGGTACCTGGGAGATCACATGATCGACCGGATCCGGCGTGTCGAGTAGCGACGGGTAACAGCGCTCGCCGTTGATTTCTTCCATTTTCGGGTTGACGGGATAGAGGCCGCCGATGGTAGGAAACCCGGCTTCGAGCAGCGAATCGTAGAAGCTGCCCATCATTCCCGGGCCTGATGTCGATCGAACGCCCACCACGGCAACCGCCCGGGGATGGAAGATAGGATCTAAGGGATGTTCACTCATGAGCAACAGATTAAACGAAAGCCGGTAGGTCGAACACCGATGACTTTGCCTATGCTTTCCTGAGTCTCATCCCAGCAGGTGTCCGTGTACTGCGTGTACTGAGTGTACTGAGTGTACTGAGTGTACTGAGTGTACTGATTGGTGTGCTCGCGGCGGATTGAACCCCAACGAGCAAATTCAGAAGGCGAACTGCAGTTTCAATCGAAGCATGTGCCCATCAAGGCCGGAGGTATTGCTGGAGATCGTCTTTCCGTAGCTGATCTGGCCTGAGAAGCCGCGGCGCAGGTTGATCCCCACGGTACCGCCAAGATTGAATGAGCGCTGACTGTTGTCGTCGCTCACGCCGTCGGTGGTGGTATCGCCGCCGACTTCATACAGCGCATCGATGGAAAGCCACAGCGCCTGATTGAGGTTTCGGGTAAGGTGGTCCTCCAGCTTGAACAGCGGTTCCTGTTCCAGTTTCGTTGCGCCGAATGGATCCTCGTTGTCACCGAAGATGATCACCGTGGGCACGAGTTCCACGGTTGTCAGGTGGCTACCTAGAAGAGACTCCCCCAGATACCAGATCAGTGGCAGGGTAAGTTGAAGGGCGTTCCTGTTCGACCCAGATTAATCGGCTGCTCGGAGTCGGTCCAACACCAGCACCGCATCGTCGCTCAGATCGCTCACCTCCAACTAATATCCACACCGCGTGCGGAGCCGATCCGGCCACCGTCTATGTAGTTGGCGCCACCCTCGCGGTACGTCCCCCAATGGTAGAACGCTTCATGGTCGATACCAGATAGCTGATGACCATGCTCGATCCTGTTGCGTGGCCTGAAGGTCTGGGTTCGGCTCGATCCCGAGTCGAATCGCATCCCAGGTGGACCAGCGACAGCTCGGGTTCTCCAGAACCCGCAGGTAGTAGTAGGCGTGCTGCCCCGGCACAAATTGCGGATCTTTCCATAGCGCAGTTAGCGTGACATCTCCAGCGTCCTTCGTGACGCTGCAATCAGCGAGATTCACGCGCGCACCATTATCGGGGCACCGATGGGTGGCGGAATCCACTTGGTTGTCGTCAGAACACGCCGCATCAAAGATGGCCTCTCTTACTTCGCCATCCTCGACCCAGCCTTTGACGATCTGAGCGCGTTCCAACCAGCCACTACGTGGATCACGTGCAGCCCAGATCAGAAATTGTGGGGCCTCTTGCCCCCCGCTTTCGGGTAGAGTAGCGCCCATGGGCACACCACCTGATGCCTGAGCGAGGGAGAAGGTATCCGGTGTATCGAGCCAATCACCCTGAAAACTCCAGCCGCCAAACAGACGAACCCTGATTCTCGGGCCAGACGTTGCAAAGGTTTCCTTACGTCGCATGGCGTCAAAGAGCGCTGCCCGGGTGTTTTCCTCCGCCCAGACTCCGGCCAGACCCCCGGGGCCGTGACTGGCCTCCCGTGGCGTGGTGAATCCATCCCAGGAGCCACGCGCTTGGTCATAGGCAGAGCCTCTGGACTGCGGGGAATTAGCGCTTTTACTGAAACGTTCCGCTTCTTCGTATGATCCTCCAGAAAGATGAGAGTCTGACGAGCCAATGACTCCGATTCGATAAAGATTAAAACCCTGCTCAGCATCGAAGAGCAGTCCGGTGTTCAGCGCATCGCGAACGTAACCACCTTTGAAGATGGAGATCGGATCCGTGTTGTCCTCTTTGTTGAGATAGTACTGCACGATCTGAAAGTCAGCCCATTCGTCGTTCGGAGACAGGGACGGATGCGTCTCAGACGTACCTTTCAACTGGGAAATCTCGACAATCGGCTCATTCCGCTCCCGCTTGGCAGCAAATGCTCGATCGATGGGATCGCCATTGAATGCTTCTCGGGGAAAGGCCAATCCGTCGCTCTGATTCATATTGTGGGGAATGGCAAGACCATCAATACCCTCTTCCCTCTGCAACTCGAGCCAGTCCCACAGGTCCTCCGGATTCATGGAATCCAGGCTGCTGAAGGGTCGATCCGGTCCTCTGTCACCGCGAAAGATGACGTTACGATGTTTGTGTCGTCCCCCGGGTGTTGCCGTGTACTCGTAGCCGACAAACGCGGTGAACGTTCCAGGATCATTGTGTCGGTTCGCAGCCTCTACGCTTCTTCTCCAGGCATCTTTGATAACGGCTACATCTGCGATAGAGGGATCCTCCTCCCTCAGCCGACGAAAGCGAGACATCCTCTCCTGGAACTGGCGCTCACTTGTGAAAGGCGTCACGAAGAGGGACCGATTCGGATGGTCGTAGTTCGGGCTCTCCGGATTCAGAAAGGATGCATGCACGCCCAACATACTTGCGTGGTCACTCACCGCAAGAAAATCCAGCGGAGGCCCGGACAAGCGAATCATTGAACCATCCGGATGCGGAATAGCGGCACCCTTTGCATAGCGATAGGCATCGTCAGGCGTCGTTCGGACGTTTCGCATGAAAGCATCCAAGGAATACATGGTATGGATATGCAAGTCACCGAAGTAGGCGTGTCGATCAGGGCTCTCAGCTGCGATCAAGAAGCCAGGTGCAGCCAGGAATCCCAACAGCAGCAGACGGCGGAGCATTCGTTCACCCATGAATCGTTCCTATCTGATCAGGATGGGCACCGCAGTCTCATCTCCGCGTGCTTCGAGCCTGAAGCGCTTTGCTTCTGGTGGGACAACGGCCTTGGGTTGGCTCGGTTCCAGCTGAGGCACCCAATCATGAGGGACCCGATACGCCCGGAATACCGGCACCTGATCAACTCCCGGCTCCCGCCAGTTGGGCTCTATGAACTCCCAGACAATATCGAGATCCGGTGTCAGCTCGAAGATTCTCCCGTGCACGGCCTCCGTAACAAGTGTGTTGCCGTTCGGCAGGCGCTGCGCATTGCTCTGATACGGACTGTAGAATTTGTGCGCGTTCCGCCGCGTTGCATGGTTGGCAGCTTCGGCCGTATAGATCCAGACGATACTCATTGTGGTCGGATCGATTTCCAAGACTCTGGAGTATCCGCGGGTCACCGTATTGCGCCCATCCGATGACATCTGATTGGGGGCTCCGTAAACCGAAGGTGCACCGTTGTCAAAAACGAGCAGGTTTCCGGCGCCAGGAAGCCCTTTGGGAATCATGTGAATCCCGTGCGACCCCAGGATCGGTCCGAGCGCACGTAATGCGTCCGACTTCATGTAATCGGGTCCGAGCTGCCAGACTATCCTGCCGGTCTTTCGGCTCGTTATCGCGATTATGGACGCGTTACGCGAAGACCAGATGACGTTTTCCGGATGAAAGCGCTCATCGCCAGCGTCGAACCACTTGTTCTGTCCCAGCCAGGCAACCGCATTGACGTGCGCCCAGTCGACTGCATTCAGGAGGCCGTTGTTGATGAAGTGCATGGATGGATGCTCACTCAGTGAGTACTTTGCGGCATCCGAAAAACCAAGCTCATCGAAGTGGTCGTTGAGGTTCCACTCCCAGAGAACGTTGCCATCCCAATCGACTTCCAGGAGGTACTGTCCCTGCACGGGTGCCTTCTCAGTGATTTCCGGACGTACTCTTTCTCCCTTTGGCGCCGGGTATTGAGCATTGAGCAGCGTCCTGCCACCCGTCACTCTGGGTTCTGCGCCAGGGGAGTAATAGCCCGCAGGAAATCCTTCGCGATTCATATCGTGGCTCATATAAGCACCATCGAATGACCAGACCTCATTGCCATCCCAGTCAAGCTGCCGCAGGTGAGCCTTCTTAGGTCCGCCGCTCTGCCCGATAATTTGACCGCCTGGCAAAAGATAGGCGGTGTGCCCGATCAGTCCCGGCCACTCCTTGACGACGTTGCCATTCATATCGATCAGGTAGGTGTGCCCACCCCACCAGCTCATACCAACCAGCGTGTAGCCGTCATAAGTTTCGTCGGGTTTGTAGATGGTCGTGCCGGTGGGAAACACCGTAGGGTATGCCTGTGCCTGGGTTGCCCAGAAGAACAGGCAGCTCAAAGCGATGTAGCGAATGGACTGGCTCACGTTTCACCCCCGTTTTGACAATTGCCGGCTGAACGACTCTCCAAAAAGGCAATCGCTCAGCGGTGCGGGTAACCGCCGACCCATATCGGGCTCGACCAGGCCGCCGCATCATTGGCCTGCCGAACCCGGACATAGTAGTAGTCACCTTGCCGTGGTTCCTCGGAATCGGAGAGTTCGAAGGTGATATCGCGCGGGCCATCCTCGACCACCTGCCGCAGCAGAATGCCGTCCATGTAGTCGGGTGCCGGCACCTGTACCGCAAATACACCGTCTGTCATCTCGGCGATCGGTAACCTGAAGGTACCGCCAGGTGCGACCTGGTGCCGTCGATAGAACGGTGGCGCAGAGCCGGTTTCCAGACCATCTTCGATCTCCAGCACCAGCACCGCCTCTTCCGTCAGATCGCTCACCTCTAACTCGATGGGACTGGCATCCCCCCGGCTGATTGTCGCAAATAGAAAGCCCTCTCCCTCGCGAACGAGGGTCTGTGCATTTGGATTGACAAAGTCCACACCACGGGCGGAGTCGATCCGGCCACCTTCGAGGCGCAGGCGACCACGCCAGTGACGCCACCCTCGCGGTGCGTCACCCCAGTGCTTTGGGGTGGCATCCGAGAGGAATGCGAGCTGCAGCTTACGGCCAGCACTCGCAGAGGAATCGGTCAGGTAATCCTGTCGCCAGATCTCCCGATCGTTCTTGAAGACCGTGATCGTATCAATGGGCGCCGTACCGATCACCCGCCCTTCGAGCAGACGTTTCTCAGAGAACTCCGTGCGCTGACCCATGAGTGCGCCATTCAAACGCACATCCAGAATCATGCGGTCGCCGGTGGTGGCATAAGTGCGTCGAACGCGCATGGCGTCGAACAGCGCATCCCGAGACCGCTCGGGCGCCAGCACAGCACCCAGCCCGCCACGCTGAGCCAGGGTCAGGCGGCTGGGCGCCGAGTAACCCGGATGGGACAGATGGTCGTCGGAAGCCGCGACAAACCCGACCTGATGGCCATTAGACAGGTAGTTTCTGATGAACCATTCGAAGGTGCCGTGCATTGACATGATTTCGATCAACGGTTCGAGCAGCGGATCGGAGTGACGCGCATCGCCCGGGTTGTGCGCATGCGGAATGACGACGATATCTTCGGGTGCGTAACGTTCCCGCAGTTGCTGATAGAGTGATGACAGCTGCGGGTACAGCAATGCGGAGACCCGTTCGCGACCTTCCGTGGTTCGAAACAACACGTTGTGGTGCCCGCCATTGGCAGCGGCGGACGTCCACTCGTAGCCTAGGTAGGGGATGAACCTGCCTGGCGCGTCGTATGCCGCGGTCGTCGAACGCATCAACTGCCACTCGGCCTCATCGAGCCAGACGTCGTGCTCGGAATGTGTGACGAAATCCAACCTGGCTTCGTCACGGGCGAACCGCATGAAGTAGTCCACGGTCCCGATCCCCTCCGCATAGCCCGAGTGACCGTGCGTGTCGCCCCAGAATATCCTGAGATCCGGATGCTCCGTAACCAGGACAGGATTGGCAACGCCCGATATGCCGCCTTCCTTCGAGCGGATTTCAATCCAGTGCGGCCCGGGTTCGCTGAGGCTCAACTCGAGAACCTGAATTGCCTCCCTTCCGGCCCGGGTCGTGGCCACGACCTCACCACCGATCAAGACATCAAAGGCCGGTATCTCACCGCTTGCCCGGTTGTACCAGCGATCCTGCGCGCGCACGGAAAGCTCAAAGGTCTCGCCAGGTGCAACCACGCTCGGGGCGAAGCCGTGCACGCCGACGCCTGCGCCACCTTCGATCACGAACGGCTGGATCGGCAGCATCATCCAGCCGCTATCGCCATCGAGCGCAACGTAAACCGGGAGCGGCACGCTCTCCCCGGAAACGGTGGTCATGCGCAAACCAGGACCGCCTCCCCCTGTATCACCCAGGGTAATCGTCACGGTTTCTCCAGGATCCACCTGCCCTTCCACCAGGCGGAATGCGAGTGCCGGTTCCGGCGAGCGAAACCCTCCGTGGGGACCCGATGCCATGATGATCTCCACCGCGAACTCAGCATCGTCATCCGTGGTGACTATGGTCACATAGCCTTCCGCAGAGGGATCATCGGTCTGGTACTGCCCAAACAGCGTCGAGAAGTGACGGGCAATCCAGAAGCCACCGCCGGTGCTCAAGCCCCGGCTGCCCGCTGTCCAGATCTGCCGTATCGTTGCAAAACCACCCGCGGTGAAGGGACCGAGGGATTCGGCATCGAGCACACCGAGGGCTTGCGGTTCCTCGTCGCGCAACGTGTATTCCCGAACCAGCGCATCCAACTCGGCACTGCGGGCAGCGATCGCGGCACCCGAGGGCGGGCTGCCGACACTACGCAACACCGTGCTCGCAAAGGGCGCCCCATCGCCGCCCGCCAACGCGTGGGCATCAATCCAAGCCACAAGCGTGCGCGACCGCTCGACGAGGGTGTCAGCATCGGTCGGTTGCTCCTCCACCGCCTGCTTCAACATCGCGATCGCGCGCTGTAGATCCCCCGGCGAACCATCTTCATCCGTAGACACGGCCGGCCCGGCCCTCACCTGCCCCGCCGGATCTCCAACACCCGTCTCTGGTGGTCCACAACCACTCAGGGCCAGCAACACAGCCAGCGCTGACAGGCAGCCTCTCACCAGCGCCTCCTCAGAAGTTCATCGCAGCCCTGAGCCCATAAGTCGCAGGTGGTCCGAGATAGACGACCTTGGAGCCGCGGATACCAAAGTTGGCCGGCACGGCGGCATTTCCTAGGGTGAGGATATATTCCTCGTCCGTGACGTTCCTTCCCCAGATCCGAACATCCCAGCGACCGTCGGCTGCCTGGATACCCGCGGAGACATTGAACAGCGAATAGGACTCCTGATATCCCCGGGAATCGTGATCAATGGTCACGTAGGAATCGTCATAGAAAATCCAGGAACCCTGCGCAAACCACTCTGTGCTGGTATCGCCAATGGGAAATGACACCCGCGCCGTATGGTTCATGCGCCACTCCGGTGTCTTCACGTTCCGGAAACCGGTCAGGTCACACAACGCAGGCAGGTCCGGATCCGGCGGCACATCACCTAACTGCGGGCAGGGAGTGCCGCGGAATTCCTTGAATTCCGAATCGAGATAAGCAATCCCGCCAGACAGGCTGAACCAGTTCACGGGCAGCCAGTTGTAGTCGACTTCCACGCCCCAGTGCTCGAGCTCGCCCGCGTTCTGCACGAAGGTGCCAAGCGCGCCGGCGGGGTCGGATGCAGGGTTCGCGGCGATCTGCTGCAGGTCATCGAAGTTGTTGAAGTAAACGGCAGCGTTCAACTGCAGTCGTCCATTCGCCAACGTGGATTTGACGCCGATCTCGATGTTTTCCGATGTTTCCTCGTCGTAGTTCGTGGGGATGGTGGGAAAACGAATCGGTCGGGCATTGATACCCGGCGCTTTATAACCGGTGGCAGCTCGGAAGTAGCCCATGATGTCTTCCGTGAAGAAGTACTGCGTGCTCAGGGACCAGGTGAACTCGGTATTGTCGATGCTGTCCTCGAATGCTGCGGTGCCGAACAGCAGTCCCACACCGTTAATCGTCGCCGATCCAGTGCCGAACGTGCACAGCGGGCAATTGAGATCGTACTCCTCGACGATCGACTCTGACAACGTGTCGAACAGGCGGACCCGCTTGTCCACCTCCTTGTCGTCGTAAGTGATGCGGCCACCCAGGGTGATCGACCATTTGTCGGTCAGATTAAAGTCTCCCTGAAAGAACCCGGCAATGCTCTCATGAGTCTGGTCCCATTCATCGCCACGGGCATGACCGGCACAGCGGGAGCGGTCTTCGATCGTGTCTTCCAGACTGCCATTGTTCACACGGTTCTGCGTATTTCGCGTGAACGTGCATCCTGGCAATCTCATCTGCGACTGCTGCTGGAAAAACGCATCGTCTTTGTAGAAGAAGATCCCACCCGTCCAGGTGAAGAACTGATCCCCGGGCGAGGTGAGACGCAACTCCCCGGAAATGGTTTCATGGGTCTCGGGCTGGCTGGAAAACAGACTGACATCAACCCCCACCTCATCGTTGTCCTGCCCCTGGTCCGAATCGAAATCCCGGTAGGAAAGGACCGCAGTGAGGTCATGCTCACCGAGAACCGTCCAGCTGCCGCGGAACGACAACCCCCAATGCTCGATCACGTCCGTTCCCTGTCCCTGGGCAAAGCTCACATGGTCGATGTCCTCGCCCCGGCCTTCGAAACCATCGCCTGTTCGACTCGGGAAGACGGTGTTCCGATCGAGGTTCAATCCCTCTGACATGCGATCGAACGTTGCCAGCGCCTCGTCGGAGATATCGATCCACTCGCCATCGCAACAGACCGTCTCGACGCGGGAGTAGTCGCCGATGAATTCATACTCCGACTTATCCGAAGGAGACCACAGCAATCTCAGGCGCCCGCCCTGGTCTTCGCGGCTGTTGCTGCGTCCGCCTCCGTGGAGCTTGACCGTGCCGTCATGTTCCCGCATCCAGAACGCGACCCGGCCAGCCAGCTCATCGGTGATGCCACCGGAGACATGGCCGGATACCTCGGTCATGTCGAAGTTACCGGCGCCGATCTCCACCCTGGCTTCGAAGTCCTGGGTCGGAGGGCGGGTATTGACGTTCAGCAGGCCTGCAGGCGTGTTGGCACCGTAGAGCGTACCCTGTGGACCACGGAGCAATTCGACCGCCTGGATATCAGTCAAAGACTGAAGCAGTCCACCCTGCCGCGGAATATATACACCGTCCAGGTAGAGGCCGACGGAGCCGTCAATGCCGGCATTCTGGCCGCTCGATCCGATGCCACGCACGGTCAGGTAGGCGTTCCGGGTCGAACTCCCCGGCTCGAACTCCATCGATGGCGCAAACCGGGTCAGCTGCACCAGGTTGTTTATCTGCCGGTCTTGCAGATAGTCCCCGGTGAAGGCGGATATGGACATCGGCACTTCCTGCAGGCTCTCTTCCCGCTTCTGAGCGGTGACGATGATCTCCTCGATGGCTGGAGAGTCCTGGGCATGGGCGCTCGAGGAATACCCGCCCGCAGCTGCAATAGAGAGGACTATGCACGTGAGCCACCAGTCAGAAACGCCGAAACGCGAACGCGCTCGTTCAACCCTGGATTCCATCTCTCTCTCCATTTGAGGATCCCTTCGCAGGAAAATATATCAAATGGAAAGTGAATGGTGAACCATCTTTCACATTCCGCCGTACCGGACCGCCAAGGTCAGGGCACATACCAGATCGGCGACGACCAGGCTCTCTCCTGCAGCGTGGCTTTTAGATCAGAGCGCGGCGCGACCCCGGCTCGGACGGCATCCCAGGTGGACCAGCGACAGGTCGGGTTCTCCAGCGCGCGCACGTAGTAGAACGCTCGTTGGCCGGGCTCGAAGTCCGGATCGGTCCAGGCGGCGCCAAGCTCCCCGGCACCCACATCCGTCGTGATCGAACAATCCGCTAGATCTACCCTCGCACCATTGTCCGGGCAGCGATGCGTCTGCGGATCAACCGAAAGCCCGTCCGAGCAAGCCACGTCATAGACCTGCTCATGAGTCTCGCCGTTTTCTATCCACCCCTTGATAATCTGCAGACGCTGAAGCGGCGCAGATGCAGCATCGCGCAGGGCCCATGCGAGAAGCGTCGGCGCACGATCGCCTGACGGCAGCAATTCGGAACCCATGCTCACACCCCGTTCGTAGGCTTGTGCAAGCCCCATTTCTTCCTGCAGCATCGATTCGTCGAGATCGTATCCCGCAAACAGCCGAACCTGCATTCGCGGGCCCGAGGTCGCGAAAGTTTCCTTACGCCTGAAGGCCCGGTAGATGGCTTCCCTGTCGTTATTCTCAGCCCACACACCCGTGAGCCCGCCGGCTCCCCATGACTCGTAGGATCCGGTGGCATACGGTTTACCATCCACCTGCTCAACCCGCAGCCGACCCGCGGCTGCAACGATTTCTGCAAGATCGGCGGGCAGCGGAACTGAGCCACGCAGAGCAGGCACGGAGTCGAGTATTCCAGCCTTCGAGAAGAACGTCTCTTCCTCCAGCGAGGCAGCGCCGGTGTGCGTGTCGGAAGCGCCAACAAAGCCGAACTGATAGGCATTCACGATTCCGGACTCCGCCAGAGACAGACCGTTCTTCAACGCTTCTCTCGCGTAGGACCCGCTCACGTCGCTGAGCAGGGACGTGCCTATCCGGTAGGGCATGATCTCGAAGTCGGCCCACTCATCGGTATCGGACAGCAGCGGGTGGGTCTCGGAGGAGCCCTTAATCTGGGTCAGCTCGATCACCGGCTCATTGCGGATTCTGCGGCTTGTGTACTCGTCGTCCAGCGGATCGCCTGCCCAATCCACCATCTTGAACATCTGGCCATTCGATCCATTCGCGTTGTGCGGGATGGCCAACGACTCGATCCCCTCGGCACGCAGACCATCCATCCACACCCACAACCCCTCGGGATTCTGACTGTGGAAACGGGAAAAAGGCATGGCCGGCAGTTTATCCGTATCGCGGAAAATCACGTTGCGATGCAGATTGCCCCGATCGTCCGTCGAGGAGGTGTACTCATAACCCACGAACGTGGTGAACTGACCCGGCCGGTAGTTCGTTTCCGCAGAAGCGATGATGTCCGACCAGGCATCCTTCGCGATCTGATTGACCAGCTCCTCGTCGATCCGACCCTCTGCAACGCCGAATAGCGTATCCGGCAGAAACGTCCTGAAGGCCTTCACCCGCTCGGCCATGGTTTCCAGATTCCGGCGGTCGGGATCATTCAGCCCATGGAGCGCCTGGACATGGGGCAAGCGGGAAAACTCTGTGCGGGTATCGGCCGCCGCCCTCACCGCGCCGAGAAACATGGCGTGGTCCGTCACTGCGTAGAAATCCAGGGGCTTGTCGAGCTTCACCTGGAACCCTGCCGGATGGTCGATCGCCTGGCCCTGAGCATACCGGTAAGCGTCATCCGGAGAGGCAACTGTGCCGAACGCATAGGCATCGAACGAGTACTCGGTGTGCACATGCAGATCGCCGAAATAAGCCCGTCGGGTGGCGTTGGCGCCGGGATGAGCCACTATGAAATCCTGCGGCATGTCCAGCTGCACACCATCGAACCGGGGCGCTGGGGAGGATGCCTCCACGGTCGGCTCAGCGATTTCGTCAGTCGGCTTTTCCGGCGTCTGTGCGGGCGGTTGTGCTGGGTCACCGCAAGCCGCCATCAGGCTGATCCCGAAGTACCCCAGCAGACGTACCCCTGTTCCCGATCGAAAACGCATCAGCTCCCCCTTCATCCCGTCCTGAGCAGAAAATCGAATCTATCAGTCCCCGTCAAAAAGGTGAACTGGTTGTCACATTTGCTGCGGGCGCAGTATCCTCAGGCTGGGTCGAGAGAGGAAGGAAACCGTCATGGCAGCCAAACCCCTAAATGACTACAGGGCGAACCTCATCGGCAGACTGCCACTTGCTCTGTTGCTGACCGTCATCCTGACGCAGCCAGCCGTTGCCGCTGAACCCCAGAGCGCTGTCTACTTCGGCGATCTGCACGTGCATACCCGGTACTCGTTCGATGCCTTCATCTTCGGGACTAGGGCCGACCCGGACGATGCCTATCGTTTCGCAAAAGGCGAAGCCCTCAGACATCCGGCAGGAATGCCGATGGAACTGGAAGTGCCGCTGGACTTTCTGGCGGTGACAGACCACGCCACCTACCTCGGCATGTTCCCCGAGATGTTCGATGCGGAGTCTCGCGTCGGCGGCCATCCGCTGGCAACCGCACTGCGCGAAGCGGCAACCCCGGAAGACCGCGATACAGTGTATCGACAGATTCTGCCCCGGGAGCGGGGTTACATCGACTTTGAGGACGACCTGCTCGATCTGCAGGTGGTGCGCGACGCCTGGCGTGAGATCATCGCTGCGGCCGAGCGCCACAACGATCCCGGTACCTTCACCACGTTCGTCGGCTATGAGTTCACCGCCGGTGGTCGACGCGGCCAGAATCTGCACCGTAACGTGATATTCGAAGGTGCAACGGTGCCTGATATTCCATTCAGCCGACTGGATGCAGATAACAATCCCGAGAGGCTCTGGGCATGGATGGACGAGATCCGTGCAGACGGCATCGAGGCCATGGCCATTCCGCACAATTCCAACGGTTCCGACGGTTGGATGTTCCAGACTACCAACAAAGCCGGGGCACCGATCGACGTCGACTACGCCGAGCAGCGACTGCGCAACGAACCCCTGGTGGAAGTCACCCAGGTCAAGGGGACCTCGGATACACATCCGCTGCTCTCACCCAATGATGAATGGGCCGATTTCGAGATCATGAACTACACCATCGGTACCAGCTTCCTGGCACAGCCGAAAGGGGGCTATGTCAGAGACGCCTATCTGAGCGGGCTGCAGCTGGAGTCCCGATTGGGTGCCAACCCCTTTAAATTCGGCCTGATCGGATCGTCCGATACCCACAATGCGGCAGGTTCATTCCGCGAAGAGGACTACTGGAGCAAGACCGGCATGCTGGACGCCAATCCCGAGCAACGAGGTTCGGTGCCGTTGGCCGGAACGGGAGAATATGCTGAGCCGCCGCCCGTCCGGCGGTTCTGGGGCGCATCCGGGCTCGCCGCTGTCTGGGCGGAAGCCAATACCCGCGAAGCCATCTACGGCGCCTTTCAGCGCAAGGAAACTTTCGCGACCACCGGTCCTCGAATCAAGCTGCGCTTCTTTGCCGGCTTCGGGCTTGGCAGTGCGCTGACCGGCTCCAGCGATGAGATCTCTACCGCCTATTCCGAAGGCGTGCCGATGGGCGGCGAGCTCTCCTCACCGGATGGCGGACGCACACCGGAGTTTCTGGTCTGGGCGGTTCAAGATTCAAACTCGGCGCCATTGGAGCGTCTCCAGATCGTGAAAGGCTGGCTGGAGGATGGTGAGACACGCGAGCGCGTGTACGACGTTGCCTGCGAGAACGAACAGCAGCCTATAGAAGAACTGCACCGCTGTCCGCCCAATGGAGCGACGGTGGATCTCACGACCTGCGCAGTCAACGCCGGTGGTGCCTCTGAACTGAAGACCGTGTGGCGGGACGCTGACTTCGATCCCACCGAACGGGCCTTCTACTACGTGCGCGTTCTGGAACGACCGACCTGCCGTTGGTCCACCTGGGATGCGCTTCGCTCCGGCCACCCGCCACGTCCGGATCTGCCGGCAACAATTCAGGAGCGGGCCTGGTCTTCCCCCATCTGGTACGCACCGTGAACTGCCGACGGGCAAGGCGATTTTGCTTTGCTGACTTCACCAGACATTCACTGTAGATTGCCCCGTTTTTTTCGAAAATGCGAAGTGATCACAGGATGCACATGAAGATCGGGTATGAGTAGAAAGACGGAATCACAGAGCAGTACCGAAGACCTGAGCTACTTCGAGGAAGCCGTCCGCAGGGGTTGGATAAAGCCCACGACCCAGGCCCGCTCGAAACAGATGTGCGAAAAGATACTCGCTGCGGCGTACGAGGTTTTCTCCGAGCATGGCTATCAGGAGACCAAGGTATCCGACATCACGAAACGCGCGGGGTGCTCGGTCGGGATCTTCTACAAGCGCTTTCCTGACAAAGAGAGCCTGTTCTACGCACTCCAGTATCGGCACTACGAGCGCGCCCATCGACAGCTCGACAGGCTGAAAGACGTGCAGGAATCCAAGATGACGACCGAGCGGGTTATCCTGGGTTTTGTGCAGAGTACGGTCGAGTTCATGGTTGCCAATGCGGGATTCAACAGGGCACAGGTCGAATTGTCTCTGAAAGACGATCGCGTTCTCGAGGAAAGAAGGGACAACGACAGATACGCCGCGGATCGGCTGATGGACTTTCTGGTGAGCCGAGGTGAATTGCGTGACACACCGGTCACACGCGATCACATCCAATTCGCTGTACGGGCGGTTCTCGCAGCGATTACTCACCTGGTGCTGTTCGGACCGGGTCCGTATGCCGTGACCGACCGGCAGGTGATCGACAACCTCACCCAGATCCTGCTCGGCTTCCTGCACGAGGAACAGCGCCGACCTGCGGGTCGGAAATCACGACGAGCGCCCAGTCGCGGCAAGAAAAATCGTCCCCCAAAAGGATAGCGAAATGCTCGAAGCGGAATCAGGCGCGCTCCAGATCCAGCCATTGCAACCGCAGTTCGAACACCGCGCCCAGGCAAGCTGGCTTTCCGGATTCTGCCTGCTCTGCTGTGGACTTGCCCTCTGCCTGCCCGTTCCAACTGTCGCCGCCCAGGCAGAGGATCGCACCCTGCAGTTCCTTCTGGCTGCCTCCCCTCCTGCTCGAGAGCTGGAAGAAGGCGACCGGTACAACGTGCTATTCATCATCGTCGATGATCTGAATGTGGCTCTGGGGTCTTATCTGGGATCCCAGGCCAGGCCGCAGTACGCAACGGCCAGAACACCAAACCTGGATCGGCTCGCGTCTCAAGGTATCCGGTTTGAGCACGCTTTCGTGCAGAACCCCCTGTGCAACCCGTCCCGCGCATCCATTCTCAGCGGCCTCCGTCCCCCGACGCTGGACGTCTACGATGGCGCCACATGGCCGCGCCACAAGATTGGTGACACGTTGAGAATGCTGCCCGAGCATTTCAATGATCACGGCTATCTCACGGCCCGAGTCGGCAAGATCGGGCATAACCGCTTCGAGCATGCGATCAGCTGGGACGTCTCGAAATTCGCATTGTCGCGAGAGCCCGCAGCGCGCTTTCATGCACCTGGATATCTACCCGGTGTCGATCTGTCGCCGGTCCAGGACAACACCTGGACCGAGGATTCGGCAGATGGAATGTCTCGTGCGGAGGTGCTTGCGCCGCTGGGCCGCTCCGCCGGATTACCGCTGTCATGGCGCACCACAAACGAGTCACCGCGCATGACGCCGGACGGAACGACGGCCTCGCGCATCGTCCAGCTGATGGCCGAGCATCGGGACAAGCCTTTTTTTATTGCGGCGGGGTTCCATAAGCCGCACCAACCCTGGGTGGGCCCGGCGGCGTTCTTTGATCAGCATCCCCTCGATTCCATCGAGCTGCCGCCGACACCGGCTGACGACACCGACGATGTACCAGCACCGGCCTCTGAGATCAAACCTGACGATGCCGCTCACTCCGATCAGCAGCGCCGGCAGGCCATCGCGGCCTACCACGCCTCGGTCACCATGATCGATTCCTATGTGGGTCAGCTGATGCAGGGCCTGGCAGATCTGGATCTCGCACACTCCACCATCGTCGTCATGACCAGCGACCACGGCTTTCAGCTCAACGAGCACGGCGGGCTGTGGCGGAAAACCGTCCAGTTCGAGGAATCCATCCGGGTACCTCTCATCGTCAGGCTGCCCGATGGCCGAAACGCAGGCGCGGTAGCCACCGGACTCGTAGAGCTGGTGGATCTCTATCCCACACTCGTCGATCTCTGTGATTTGCCGGATCCGGCCCATGCCCTGGAAGGCGAGAGCTTCGTGCCGGTGCTCGAAAATCCAGCCCTGACCTGGAAGTCGGCTGCCTTCTCCGAATCAAAACGCGAGGGCTACCACGGCCGCACGCTACGCACAGAGCGCTACCGATACACTGAATGGAAGCCGCTGAACGGCAGTGGACGAGTGCTGGCCGAGCTCTACGATCTGAAAACCGATCCCATGGAGTTTGCAAATCTTGCCGAAAAGACCCTGCAGGCCGAACGGGTCGCCGAGCTGTCACGAAGACTACAGGCCGGTTGGCGGGAAGCACGGCCTGATTAGGCACTTCCTTGAAAACACCGGTGCTCACGTCTCGACCTGGAAGCCCAAAATGTGAATCACTTGTCACTATCGTCTGCGCTCGTGCACAATCGATCGACCCGCCCACCGGATAAGACCATGCAGCAAGCCGTCTTTGCCATTGTCGCTCTAACTCTCACGGCACTCGCCGGGCAGAGTGCGATGGCTGCGGATCTTTCTCTTCCACGGCAGATGACATGGTCGGCCTATGGAACAACGTCCACCGGCTACGTCCAGGCCATTGCCGTCTCCAACACGCTGCGCAAGTTCTACGGCACCTCGGTTCGTGTCATTCCGGGTAAGAACGATATCTCCCGGATCATGCCGCTGGCTCGGAAGCGGGCGGAGTTCTGTGCCTGTGGCATCGCCGAATCCTACTTTGCCCAGGAAGGAATCACGCTGTTCGCCACCCGCGACTGGGGCCCGCAACCTATGCAGGTTGTCTTCACCAACCGTGGTGATGGCATCGGCCATAGCCTGGTCATGGCCGGTGACCTGGGTATCGAGTCCCTGGCTGACCTCAAGGGAAAACGGGTGTCCTGGATCCGGGGTTCTCCGGCACTGCAGATCAATGCCACGGCAATCCTGGCATTCGCAGGACTCTCCTGGGACGACGTGGAACGGGTAGATGTACCCGGCTACCGACAGGGTCTTGACGCTCTGCTCAACAACTCGGTCGACGCCACCTGGGCTTCCACAACGGCAAGCCACGTGCAGCGCATCACCGCATCGCCACGAGGCGTGATGTGGCCGGCCTTTCCTCATGATGACGAGGCGGGTTGGAATCGTCTCTGGGAACACGCACCACACTTCGGGAAGACCATGGTGACCCTGGGGGCAGGCCTCGAGCACAACACATCCGGTGTCGTTCCTTACCCGGGTCTCGGCTCATCTTATCCCGCGTTTGTCGGCTACGATCATATTGCCGAAGAAACAGCCTACGCGCTCACGAAAGCCGTCATCGACAACTACAGGGACTTCCAGAATGCTGCCCCGGGCATGGAAAGCTTTGCCCCCGATCGCCAGGACTTCCGTCTGGTGCTCCCTTATCACCCCGGAGCCATCCGCTACTTCCGGGAAATTGGCCTGTGGAGCGAGGCGGACGACGCACACAACGATCTTCTGCTTACGCGCCAGCGGGTGCTGGCCGAAGCCTGGAAGGAAGCTTCCGCTCTGGATGTTGACGACGATGCATTCACCGAAGCCTGGCTGAACATCCGGGAGCGCCATCTTTCCGCAGCCGGGCTCCCGATCAGAAGACCTGTGGGCGGCACCCGGCCGAGCGTGAGCCAGCGATGAAGGCAGTCTTCTGCCGGGAGTTCGGCGAGCCGGAGCTTCTCCAGGTCGAGGACATACCGACACCTGAACCCGGACCAGGTCAGGTTCTGATCGAGGTGGAAGCGGCAGGTGTTTCCTATGTTGACACCCTGATCATCAGGAACCTGCACCAGGTGAAACACGAATTGCCGTTCTCACCAGGTCGAGAAGCGGCCGGTCGCGTGCAGGCACTCGGCGACGGTGTCTCCGGGCTGAAGATTGGTGACCGTGTTGCTGCGATTCTCGACAAAGGCGGTCACGCCGAGTATGCGCTGGCACCCGCTGTCGAGACATTTCCGTGCCCGGAAGTTTGTAACATAACGGCGGCAGGCGGCCACATGTCTGTCTATCTGACCGCCTGGCTTGCCCTGGTGGAGCGAGCCGCACTGACGGCCGGGCAGAAAGTTCTCGTGCTAGGTGCCGGCGGCGGCACTGGCCTCGCGGCGGTTGATATTGCCACAGCTCTCGGCGCCGAGGTTATTGCCGCGGCGAGCAGCAAAGCCAAGCTCGCGCTGGCGAAAGCGCGAGGTGCCGGCCACCTCATCAACTACACCACTGTCGCCCTGGACGAGTCCGTCAAGGCGTTGTACCCGGATGGGGTCGATCTGGTGTTCGACCCTGTCGGCGGCGATCTCTTCGAGCCTGCCAGTCGTTGCATCGGCTGGAACGGCAGTCATCTGATCATCGGCTTCGCCGGAGGTGGCCCGGTTCCTCAGTTCGCAGCGAACCGGCTGCTGGTTAAGAATCGGTCCGCGCTCGGATTCATCCTCATGTACTACCGCAGCATACGACCCGATCTGCTGCAGAATGCGGCAACCGAGATATTGAGGGGATTCTCCGACGATTCGCTGCACCCGGACACCAGCACCACCGGTGGTCTGGATGACGCGCCATGGATGCTGCGAGCCATCATGGATCGAAAACTGGTTGGCAAAGCGGTGCTTCTTCCCGGCTGATGGTCAACTCTCCCGCAGAAGGTGCATCAGGCGGAACCGGCAACGCGCAACAACCACCGGTGCTGTGGCGCCTGCCCGCGCCATATCTCTTCATCACCGTTACCGGCACGCTTTTTTCCATCGCCGCCGGGATCTACATCATTTTCAATCTGGGCTCGCGCGCTGGCTACGTGCCGCTCGAAACTCAGTATTTCTATGCACTGCTGACCGTGCTGTTGCCATCAGTTTTCATCCTGTTCCCGTTTCGCCGTGGCTTGGAGGTGAAGACCTCCGTGCCCTTCTACGACCTGTTGTCAGCCGCTGCTGCGTTCTGCATCGGCGCGTATTTCACCGCAAACGGCAACGCGATCATCGATGAGGGATGGGAATACGCAGCACCGGATATTGCCATCTACCTCTGCTACGCATACTGGATCATCGTCCTGGAGGCTTTGCGGCGAACGGGTGGAACGGCTGTGTTTTTTGTGGCAGCGATCTTCTCTGTTTACCCGGTGATGGCCCATCTCGCACCTGGCTTTCTCGAAGGGCCGGCGAATGACTGGTCATTCACCGCCACCTATCATGTGTTCGGCACGGAAAGCGTGGTTGGCATCCCGATGGATGCGTTCGCCAATCTGGTGATCGGCTTTCTGGTATTCGGCGTCGCTCTGCAGCACACCGGCGGAGGTGCATTCTTCCTGAACCTCGCGTTCGCCCTGCTCGGTCGGTATCGCGGCGGTCCGGCAAAGGTGGCCATCTTCGGCTCCGGCTTGATGGGCTCGATGTCAGGCAGCGTGATCACCAACGTGCTCACAACCGGGGTGATGACAATCCCGGCCATGAAGCGGGTAGGCTTCGCACCGGCGTACGCCGGTGGTGTTGAGGCCTGCGCCTCTACAGGTGGCACCCTGCTGCCCCCCATAATGGGCGCCACCGCTTTCGTCATGGCGGTCTTTCTGGAGGTTCCGTACACCGAGGTTCTGATCGCAGCGATCATTCCCTCACTCCTTTACTACCTCGGACTGTTCATGCAGATCGACGCCTACGCCGCACGCTACGAGCTGCACGGACTGCCGGAGGAGGAGCTGCCGAAGGTGAGAGACGTTCTGCGCGACGGCTGGTACTTCATCGTCGTATTCCTGCTCCTCATTGTCATGCTGGTGGGCATGCAACGGGAAGCCCAGGCACCCTTCTTCGCCACAGCAGCCCTTCTCGTGGTCAACCAGATGGTGAAGATCCACCGTTGGGATCTCTCTAAGGCATTGGCCTTCGTAATGGGCGTGGGCCGGTTGTTTGCCGAGCTGGCGGCGATGCTGGCTGGCGTCGGTCTGATCATCGGCGCACTGTCGCTGACCGGAAAGGTCGGCACGCTGGCCTTCGATCTTGTCCAGTTGGCGGGTGATTCCACATTGCTGCTGCTGGTCATGGGGGCGCTCACCTCCTTTGTGCTCGGCATCGGCATGACTGTCACCGCAGCCTATCTGTTTCTCGCGATCACCCTCGCTCCGGCACTCACCACCGGCGGACTCGACCCCATGGCCGTGCATCTGTTCATGCTGTACTGGGCAATGATCTCGTTTATCACCCCTCCCGTGGCGATCGGCGCATTTGCCGCCGCAACCGTGGCAGGTGCCCAGCCGATGCAGACCGGTCTGCAGGCCATGCGGCTCGGTACCGTCATCTATTTCGTCCCCTTCTTCTTTGCCCTGAACCCAGCACTGATCGGCAAAGCACCGCTGGAGGAAGTGTTGCTGGTGGCGGGTACGGCCGTGATCGGCATCATGCTCATCGCCGCGGGCCTGCAGGGTTACCTGATCGGGATTGGGTCACTGTCTGGCACCAATCCAAAGTGTTTCCTGTCCAGAGCGCTGCTGATCGTCGGTGGCCTGACCTTCGCCATGCCGGGTGGCGAAATAATCGGCTACAGTCACCTTCAGCTCCTCGGTGTGGCGGCTCTACTCTCCGCCCTGGGGATCGCGTTCGCGTTGAACGCGCGATCTTCGCGTGGCATATCGCCATAGGTGCGGGTACGGCTTCTACTCACCCCGGAAGATCAGTTCATATTCGGCGGCGTGTACCAGATCGGCGAAGTGTATGCCCGCTCCTGCATCACCATGGGTATTTCATCGGGTAGATTCTTCAGATCGAAGAAACTGGCGTCGTACGCACTCCAACGGGGGGTCGGGATCTCGAGAACCCGCACATAGTAAAACGCCAGCTCATCGGCGCTGAAATCAGGATCACGCCAGACGGTTGCGAGTTCTGCGTCGCCGATCGTGTTGGTATATGTGGCGGTCTCAACATCCACCGTCGAGCCGACAGGCTCGGTGTTGCCCTCTCGGTCTACTTTGCGCTCATCGGACATTGCCACGTTGTAGACTTTTTCGTGCAATTCACCGCTGCCATCGCGCCAGCCCTTGATCACCTGCATTCGATCCAGGTACGCACCATGCGGGTCTCTGGCTGCGTGAATCAGAAAGCTGGGTGCTCCCGCAGCTGGGGCCGCTAAGTCGCCGCCCATCGGGACGCCTTTTGCATAACCAATCGCGGCGAGGTCCGGGTGATGAGCATCGCTGCGCTCGAAGCTCCAACCACCAAAGAAACGCACAGTCATTCGCGAGCCCGTGGTCGCGTACGTTTCCTTCCGTTTCATCGCGGCAAATACTGCCTCCCTCGTGTTTTCCTTCGCCCACACGGCAGCATAGCCGGAGGCGCTGAGCCGCCAGCGGTAACGGAAGTGAGTCAGCCGCTCCGCGCTCGGCTCGACTATGGCGTGCTTGCCCCAGAAATTGTCTTCGCGAACCACCGGCAACCCGGTGTGTGCATCGGTGCTGCCGATCATGCCGTACTTGAACGGATTCACGCCCACCTCCGCGTACTGCTGCAGACCCAGTTTCAAGCCCGATCGCGCATATTCGTATTTCGTCCGATCAGCATCCATGGGCACAGCTTCGTCGCGACCGATTCCCTGACCGCGGATGACCGACCACCCTTCCCAGGTCTCGTAATCGGCGAACTCGTCGTTCGGTGACAGTATCGCCAGAGTTTCGCTATCACCCTTGATTTGCGTGACCTCCAGCAGCGGCTCCCAACGCTCGCGCAGCCTCTGGTGGGCGATGCTATACGGCTGGCCACTGAGGTCCGTGATGGCAAATTCGCGGCCGTTGCTGAGGTTCGGGTTGTGCGAAATAGAAAGAACTTCGCCCCCGGTCAATGCTTCATAGCGGCCAAGGAAACGCCACAGATCCTCCGGATTGGCGCTGTCCCTGGCCGAAAAAGGCAGCACCTGACGCGTCTTCTCGGCGCCGTCCTTGAAGATCACGACGCGATGACGAGTACCGTTCTCAAAACGCGAAGTCCATTCGTAGCCGGTCAACGCAGAGAACTTACCTGGCTCGTTGTATTGCTCTGCCGTTCGAGTCACTCGATCCCAAATTGTCTGCCGG
Organism: Candidatus Azotimanducaceae bacterium; assembly: GCA_965215995.1. GTDB lineage: Bacteria > Pseudomonadota > Gammaproteobacteria > Pseudomonadales > Azotimanducaceae > SZUA-309. Next base: position 1,168,101 of record OZ244128.1, read on the forward strand.
ATCACCTCGTCGTTGACGTCTTCAGTACCGAGGGCGTACACGAAATCGCGCAACGCTTCCGGCGCTGGAGACCCGTCTTCCATTAGCTGCTCGAAAGCGCTGGCCAGACGCCTGCCGACATCGTCCTGCCTGATTATCGGATCACGGCGCTGTACGGCATTCGCAATACCCAGGTTCTCGGCATGATCGGCGATGACCAGAAAATCCAGGGGCCGATGCAGTTTCACTTCCATTCCATTGTGCGCGTGGACTGTGCCACCGCGCGCCAACACGTACGCGTCTGCAGGGCTGATGTTCTTGTTGCCCTGCGCATTCGCATCGGTCGACAAATGAGTATGAAGGTGGGTGTCGCCCCAGAAAACGCGGTCGGGAAAATCGTTTGCTACCGGTGGTGAATAGGCGGTTTCAGCGTTCGCACATATAGACAGCGTGAGCGTTGCAGCAGTGACAACAACAGCTCGAATGGAAGCCACATCATGTCCCCTGATGTCCCAACCGCTACACTGTGCCCGACTGATTCAGGCACGACAAGCGACCGTAAATACGCAGCCGTAATCAGGACACGGAGATTACATGAGTACCGATTGCAGGCAGTGATGGTGCGATTGCACTCTAGATTAGCCACCTCGCTGTTCGAAATAAGGAAGCCGGACCGATCCTGGTGCCGGCCGATCGCCACCTTTCGGCACGATTCCATGCTCGGCAACGGAAGACCTGAAATCCGCGAGCTCCTGATTGATGATGCCGTACATCCAAAGGTAGCCCTTGTGGGTGAGATCGTTTTTTTCCTTCGGGTCGACAAGCAGGTGGTATATCCGCGGTGTCCAGATCTCGGGAATTTCCGTTTCGTGCGGATCCGAGCTTTCACCGGTGAAATGTACCTTCAGGTCGTGCCACTTCATGGCGCTCAATGTGAATCGATTGAAGTAAAGAACGGATTCGCGCGCGCTGCCGCCTTCCCCGACCATGAGCGCGAGCTGATCGACACCGTCGATGGGCCGATCGTCGGGCATCGCCGCACCCGCCAGATTCGCGAGCGTCGGGTACAGATCATGGATCGAGACGATCTCGTTGCTCTGGGATCCTGCGGGGATCCGTCCCGGCCAGCGAGCGATCATCGGCGTTCTCACGGAACCTTCATAAGAGGTACCCAGATAGCCGAGAAACGGCCCGGTGTCGCCGACCCAGGGGTACTCGGCCCGATCCGGCCCGTTGTCACTGGCGTAGATGACCAGCGTGTCGTCGCGCAGGTCTGCCTGATCAATCGCGTCGAGCAGCACCCCAACCCGGTGATCATGTTCCAGCAGCGCATCCGCGTAGCGCCCAGCTCCCGACCGACCCTCGAAGTGCGGATGGGGAATTGAAGGGTGGTGCATGAGAGAGAAGGAAACCACCAGAAAGAAAGGTCGCCGCTTTCTGTTCCGGTCGCTGATGAACTCCACGGCTTTCTGCTGGATAGTCTCTTCCACATAGCGCCGACCATCCATGTCGTAGGTGTCCACCACCTCGATGCCATCACGGCTGGTCCCGCTATAGAGGTTGGATGCAGGCAGACGACCTTCGGGATAGCCGACCGACCGCGGGAAATTGACGATGCCGGTGCTGTTCGGAAATCCCCACCAGGTGGCAAACCCCTGATCAGTCGGATACCGGCCGGCACTGGCACCCAGATGCCACTTGCCGAACAGAGCCGTGTCATACCCCTCATCGCGGAGCAACTCGGCGATGGTGATCTCCCAGGGCGCCATTCCCTGTGGAATACCAGGTACCGGCGTCGCAGATCCAGTACCCGATCGGACGGCATAGCGGCCGGTCATCAAAGCGGAGCGCGACGGTGTGCAGGCCAGCTCGACGTTAAAGTTGGTCAGCCGCACACCTTCGGCCGCCAGCGTATCAATGTGCGGGGTCGGGGCCCCGCGAATCGCACCGCCACCATAGCTGCCGAGGTCACCGTATCCCAGGTTGTCACTCAACAGGATCACGACGTTGGGCTGCGCGGCACACACAGAGCCCGTGTAGCTCAGCAGGCAGGCTATCGGGAGCAGGTAACGGAGCATGATTGCCCTCCTCAACGTCATGTTGGTATCAATCGCAGAGCTTCTTCGGCTATTGAGATCGCTTCATCGATGTCGCCTTCTCTATGGGCGAGGCTCAGATTCCAGTTCACCGCCGGATGAAAAATGGCGCCGAGACGCGCCGCCTGACCGGCAAACGCGTTCAGTTTCTCGAACTCCCGGTCATCCTCGAACAACAGCGTTGGCATCGTCACCGGTCCCGTCATCGAAATTCGGTGTCCTGCTTTTCCTGCTGCGGAAAGGAACCCGTCTTTCAACCGCTGGCCCATTCTGCTCATGTGCTCGAATACATGGTCTCGGTCGTAGATTTCCATCGTGGCGCACGCAGCCCGCATTGGCGGCGCCTCGAAAACGTATGTCGACGTGAACATGATCCTGCTTGCAGCCGTCCGTAAGGGCTCGCGCCCGACGATGGCCGATATCGAGTAACCGTTACCAAGCGCTTTACCAAGACAGACAATGTCCGGGTGCACACACAGCAGACGCTCGGAACCCTGCGGATGAAGCCGGAAGCCGTGTCGCACATCATCGAGGATCAGATGGATGCCGTATCGCTGCTGCACCTCGTTGATCGCCGCGACAAACTCTTCGCTTGCGTTGACGGTCGGTGCCCGGGAGCGCTGATCCAGCGGATTCAGCAGCATCGCGGCCACGTCGTCGCCTGCCTGGTCGGCCAGCTCCCGAAGGCCATCGGCGTCGTTCCATTTCAACCGGTGCACGTGAGCAGTGAGGTCAGAAAGCTGACCTGGCGGCGGGATCAAGGCCAGTTCGGCGTCCGAACCATGATAGGCGGCCGAAAAGGCGATGAGGCGCCTTCGCTGGGTATCCTGTCGGGCCATCCGTGCGGCGAGGCTCAGGGTTTCCGAGCCCGTCTTGGCCACCATCCCCCAGCTCATGTCTACGTACCGGTCCACAAGTGTTTCGACGATATCGACCATCGCTGGCGGAAACAGGCTTGCGCTGGTTGCCTGGCGGGCCTGACCCAGCGCTGCAGCCTCCACCTCGGGATGCCGGTAACCCAGCAGGTTCGGCCCGTTGGCCCCCATGAAGTCAACATAACGCCGACCGTCTGCATCCGTGACGTGGCAGCCTTCGGCGCTGGCAATGAATCCGGGGAGCACGCCCCGCTGGCCGACCATCTCGGCACTCCGGCTGCGGTACACCATTCCGCCCGGCAACACCCGATCTGCTCGTTCCCACAGCGACCGGCCAACCGGCCCATCCACCGATTCGTTTTCCCCTTTCAACACCTCACTCCTTCGTTCGACCGCCATCGATGCCACTTGTGCTCCGTAAGCAACTTCTACCATAATTCGTTAATTGTTAACAATAATGACCCGTGGGAAACGACCGACAGCGGGATCCGGTTTCGCATTCACAGACCCGCAATGAGTTTCAATCAACATGATCGAACGGAACCTCACCGTACCCCGGATGTCACCGGACGCGCCCACCCGGAGCATCGCCGAGCAAATCGCCGATACGGTCGCGGATGACATCGTCAACGGACGCTACAGCGCCGGCGAGAAACTCAACGAGACCCGCCTGGCAACCGCTCTGGGCGTGAGCCGTGGCCCGGTGCGTGACGCGCTGACGCTGCTCGAACGGAACATGCTGGTGACCATCAAGCCGCGCAGCTATACCCGAGTGAATCGGCTCACCGTGAAAGAACTCGAGCATCTGTTTACCTTCCGCGAGCACGTGCTTGGCATTGCCAGCAAATTCGCAGCAAGGAATCGCACGGAGGTGGATCTGAATCGGCTACGCGGCGGTCTCGCCACCCTGAGAATGGCACTGGAGGAAAAGCCCGCCGCATATGCGGTGATGGCATTTCCCGCCACACAGCTATGGGATCAGGTGATCGACGCGAGTCACTCGGACGTGGTGCGGCAGGGCTGCCTGCACTTTACCGGCTCGAACATATGGGCAACGGCGATACAACGGAGAATATCTGCAGACGATCTGCCTGGCTTTCAGAAAGCCAGGATCGGTTACTGGCGCCGGTTGATAAACAACATCGAAGCGCAAGATGAACAGGCTGCATTCGATGCAGGCGCCAGCCTGGTTCGCAACAACTGGAAATTCATGAAAAAGGTGTTTGTCCAGCTCTTTCCGGCGATTTAGATTTTCAATCGGCCAGGAGATGATCCGCCCAGGCATAGAGGGACGCAAAATGACGACATTCGACGCAAGGTATCTGACCCTCCTGCTGGCGGCGTGCATCAGCGCAAGCACGACTCAGGCAGCCAGCCCGGAGCGCAGCGCCTACTTCGGCGATACCCATATCCACACGATGTATTCGTTCGACGCGTTCATGGGTAATGTCCGGACCACCCCCGACGATGCCTACCGCTACGCCAAGGGGGAGCCTATCGACCATCACGCCGGCTCGAAACTCCGGATCGTCGGACCCCCGCTGGATTTCCTCATGGTGAGCGACCATGCCAAATACCTGGGGGTGTTCGCTGCCCAGTTGGATCCACAAGCACCTTTTTACGGTCACCCGGATGCCCAGGAACTGGTCCCAAAGGACACGCCGCTGGACGGCACCGTGGCCCGCCTTCGCGCGCTGGAAGCCAGCAATCCCGAGTTCATGGGCCCGGCTGTCAACGAGTACGCCTGGCGTAAGATCATCGAGGCTGCCGAGCGGCACAACGAACCCGGCACGTTCACCACCTTTGTCGGCTACGAATACACCCCTACCCCTGGTAACCGCCACCTCCACCGCAATGTGATTTTCAAAGGTAGCCGGGTGCCCGATCGGCCGTTCAGCTCAACCGATTCGATGGATCCGGAGGACCTCTGGAACTGGCTGGACCGGCTACGTGCTGACGGAATCGAAGGCCTGGCTATCCCCCACAATATGAATCAGAGCGATGGCCTGGCCTTCCAGGAGGTGACATTCAAAGGTGGGCCGATGGACCGTGCATACGCAGAGAAACGGATGCGCAACGAACCGATTGCGGAGATCAGCCAACAGAAAGGCACGTCTGAGACCCACCCCTCCCTGTCGCCCAACGATGAATGGGCCGATTTCCAGATCGTCCAGTACTTTCTGAACCGGACCGACAACACCAATCCTATTTCGGTATTCAAAGGCGGTTACTACCGGGACGCCCTGAAGACGGGTCTCGTCATGCAGGAGGACAACGATTTCAACCCCTATCAACTCGGCGTCATCGGTGCCAGTGATACCCACCTCTCTGCCGGGCCGTTCGAGGAGGACAACTACTTCAGCGGCGGGCCGAACACCCCGGTCTCGCGCGGTTCCGCCTATCCCGATCATGAAGACCCGAACGCTTCCTGGGAGGACTTCTGGACACCGCGACAGGCCACCCACGGCACCGGTGGTCTGGCCGGGGTATGGGCCGATGCCAACACCCGGGATGCACTCTATGACGCCATGCGACGGCGAGAAACCTTCGCCACCTCGGGACCGAGGATCCGCGTCCGCTTCTTCGGCGGAGATCTGCCACCGGACATCGCCGAGGTTGCCGACCCGGTAGCTGCCGGCTATGACCAGGGCGTGCCAATGGGCGGTATGCTCGATGCACCTGCGACAACCGCACCCAGGTTCCTGGTCTGGGCTGCCCGCGATCCCAACGCCGGCTGGTTGCAGCGGGCACAGGTGATCAAAGGCTGGGTGGAGAACGGCGAGGCAAGAGAAGCCGTCTTTGACGTTGCCTGTGCCGACAGGCTCACACCGGATCCCACCACACATCGTTGTCCCGACAATGGTGCCACCGTGAACCTCTCGGACTGCAGCATCAGCCGCGATAAAGGTGCCGTGAACCTCATGACGACCTGGACCGATCCCGATTTCGAGCCTGACGAACAGGCCTTCTACTACCTTCGCGTGCTGGAAAATCCCAGCTGTCGCTGGTCAACCTGGGATGCAATCCGGTTGGGGATCACCCCGAATCCCGATCTGCCCGCCACCCATCAGGAGCGAGCCTGGTCGTCACCGATCTGGTATCAGCCCTAGCAGCACCTCATCAGGCGCGAGCGAGACGGTCGACCACATCGAGCATCGCCTGGTTCAGCGCCACGGTTCGATCCAGATCCACCGCGTCAGGCCAGCGGTCTTCGGGGTGATGAAACAGCCTGTTGTTGCCCAGCAGGGAGATGAAGTGGCCACCACCATCGTAGATGTTGCGCGCTTCCCCCAGAGGTCGCTCTCCAAGCGGTGTGACGATGCGGTCATCAACCCCCCGGGCTGTCAAGGCAGCCAGCCCCTGACTCATGAGGTCCTGGGTAGATGCCTGAAAGCGCAAATCACTGCCCACCGCGGCGAAGTTGGCGCCAAGGTGCACCCAGGCGTGTGCCTCTCTGACCAGCTCCGGGACCGAATCCAGATAGCGCGCAAGACCCACGTGGCCCAGCTCATGACCCGTGTTAGCCGTAAAAATCACCGTTCGATCCGGCCGACTGGTCGCAAAATGACGTGCACATTCCAGCCATAACGAGATCCCACCAGCTCGCTCGGAAGTGCACGTCCACCAGGCACTGCGCGGCGTCATGACAACCAGCGGCGGCAATCCGGCATCGGCGCCTGGAATCCTGGCCTGCACATTGCTGGCCTGCGTCTGCTCCAAAGTCACATGAGCAACCAACCGCACCAGCTCGGCCGCATCCCTCGCGTCTTCAAGCCATCGCCGGTGCTCGGTCGCCACCTGCAGCACCGGCGGGCCATGGGGCTTGAGATAGTCATCGGCATTCAGGAGTGACAAGCCGGGACGGACCATGTCACCCTCAGCAACCGCTACGATGGCCTGATGGGCATCCTTGCGGCGGGCCTGCTCCAGGTTTTTCGTGCCCGGATGCCAAGGGCCCGGACCGAACAGTGTGAGTCCGATGTCTGACGTACCACCCAGATCAGACAGCGTTGCCTGCAAACCGGCCGCATCCGTGTATCCGCCGTCAAAAAGCGGCACACCGTCTGCACGCTTGTCGGCGCACGCCACAGTGCACTCGTGCAGCACGCGTCTCTGAAAATCGAACCAGTCGACGATCGGTTCCAGTCCTGACTGTCGGAGTTCATCGCTGATCCATTCCGCGGTGAGCGCATCACCTTTCGTGCCGGTACGGTGATCGGTTATGGCATCCCAACTCTGAATGTCCTTGCTGATCCTCTTGCGCATGGCGTCTGGTTCCACGGTCGTTCGGGCGTAAGGTGAAATGAACAGAGGGAGCAGCGAGGAGAACTTCATCAGCGTTCGTCGGCTTGGCATTCAGCTCTCCTCGTGTCCAGGTGACCGGCAGAAAAGTAACACAGCTGGTCCAACAGTCTTAATATCAGGTCAGCACATTGAACAGGACCGCAGCATGATTTCACGTCGGCACATGTTGAGGGCTTCCAGCGCAGTTCCGGCCTTTCTCGCCCTCAGCTCAGAGCATTCGCTGGCCGCGGATGGCTGGCGCCAGGGTGATCTGGTGCACCTCATTCCTACTGCCAGCCATGATCGAATAGCGATCAAATGCTCGTTTCGAACCCCGCGGGCTGCCGTGTCGCTGACGGTAGACGGTCGACCCCAACCGGGGCGACGCACGGACAGTGCAGGACGCTATTTCGAATTCGACGTCTCAGACCTCGAGCCAGATCACCGTTACGAGTTGCGTCTGACCGATGGCACCCGCCCACTCACCGATCCCTGGCCGTTGACGACGTTTCCACACCCCCGGACCAAACCTGATTCGGTGCGCTTGCTGGCTTATACCTGCGCGGGTGGATACCCGGGGCTCGGTGAACCGGGCAACGAAACCTTCCTGCCGCTGCCAATTCGCCAGCGGTTACTGGCACGGGCGTTGTCATTCGCGCCCGATGCGATGATCGCCATTGGCGATCAGATTTACTGGGATCAGAAGACCCAGCTCGAACATCGCGCGCCGGCTCGTTCCGCCGCAGCTCGTGCTTTCTACGAGTCCATCGGTATGCTCGACTACGACCTGCCGGCCACGGCTGCGCGGAACGAGGCAGCCATTAAAGCTGCCTGCGAGCCACAGATCGCTCACCTGTACGGCGTGTCGCTTCGTTCCACGCCAAGTTTCTTCGTCGGTGATGACCACGACTACTATGAGAACGACGAGGCATGGCCAGACCTGGTGACGCTGCCGCCTTATACCTATCAGCAATCCTTCGCCCGCTACACGAAAGCACTCTTCCTGCCCGAGTTTCTCCCCGACCCCGAGCGCCCTGCGCTTCTTTCCGGCTCTGGCGCCGCAGACCGGGCACCGGGGATCTCGGAAGCCTTTGGCACGCTTCGGTATGGCAATCTGTTGGAGGCGCTCATTTACGACTGCGCCCGGTTCCTCTCGCTGAAGGGGGAAGCGGCTGGCCTGGTGCCGCCGGAGGTGGAGCGCTGGCTGCTCACACGGACTGCCGATCAGTCAGTACGCCACTTGCTGCACGTGCCCTCCCATCCCATGGGCTGGAGCGCGGGAAAGTGGCGCGAGTGGTACCCGGACGTAGCCATGAGCGAAGGCGAGGGTCCTGCGATTGCCAGAATGGATACGCAGGGTGAGGCCGTCAAGCTGACCACCGACCAACCGAAGTTCATGTGGCAGCAAGGCTGGTGGCAACAACATCAACGCCTGCTCGAAGCTCTGAGCTCACAGCCGGATCGGCAAGGCATCCTCCTTTCCGGAGACCTGCACGCGACGGGGCATCTGCGTATAGATCGCAGCTCTGCACTCGATCTGCCGCAAGGCGTGCACTCCATTCTCACCGGCCCGCTCGGCACCGGCACTGCCTGGCCCTCAGCCGCCCGAGGCACACCTCCCCTGATCGCATCGGACCTGGCGGCGACCTCACTGGCAGAGGTGGAGGAAAAAAACGGTTTCACGTTGGTAGATCTGTCACTGAACGAGATCACCGTACGCCTGTTCCGCTGGCGGCGTGATGAGCCCGCGCAGCTCATCGATGACCTGCAGCCTTATCACACCTTCACGATAGACCGGAACAGGACAACGGGGTGAAGGTGGACCTTGCCGACTGCAGCATCAGTCACGGCACGGGTGCTGGGTCCATCCTGTTAGATCAGGGGGCTACCAGCTGTCCACCGGCCGCAGCTTGCTGGTCTGCGTTCTGCGTAGAGGGAAGGTACGGAGCAGGCGCGCCAGCAGAGTTCGGGTCTGGATCGGTTCGATCACATCGTCGAACGCATTGGCGTCCCGTACGAGCGCGTACTCCTCGGCGGAGCGGATCACCGGATCTCCCTGCTCATCCCTGACACCGAGGCTCGATTGATCTGCGGCGACGCAGAAGTCGCTCATCAGGGCGGCCCCGGTTTCTGAATCCAGCGTGAGACAGAGCACACAGGCCACAGTGGGTGCCCAGCCGTTCAGCTGAGCAAGACCATCGTACAGGGTACAGGCCATATCGCCCTCGCGGACCGACCATGGTGGGTGGAGGCGACAGCTTGTCATCCGGGCGCGCACCATCACCATCCAGCAGCAGGACCACGGGCCTGCGCTCGAGAACGGCGATCTGCAACAACCGCGCCAGCTTGCGCTGGTTCCGATCGCTTTGCGTGCCGTCGAGAACGCTGCGATCGCTCGCTGCGAGCACTACAGGCTGTCCATCAATCGTGCCGCCACCGCAGATCAGGCCGTCACCGGGAAAGGGATCGTCTTCGTCGGTGGTGCGCCCTGCCAGAATGCCGTATTCAACGAACGAGTCTTCATCCAGCACCGCGTCTACCCGGTTGCGGGCGGTCAGGTTGCCGCTGGCTCGCGCCCGGGCAACAACGTCCGGGTGCGCGCTGTCAACCGCCGCCGCGGCAGCCTGGCGGATTTTGTCGCGCAGCGATTTTCCATTCGAACTCCCGTGACAGACTCCCGCCTGTCGCCGTAACTGACCACCTTCGATTCGGAATCATATCCCGATCCGGACCAGGAACTCAGTCAGTCGAACTGTTTCTCCCCGCTCGCGAAGAGCAGGTAGAAAACCATGCCGAAAGCAGTGACGGCGGCGGTTACCTGGAAGACCAGCGCCCAGGAGCCGGTGATCTCGAGAATCAGCCCGGAGACGTAAACCCCCACGATCCCCGGTATGGTTCCGGCCGTGTTGGTGATGCCCATCAGGGAGCCCGCGTACTTCGGACCGATATCCATATGGTTGACATTGAAGCCACCCACCCCGGCGGCCGAGAACACCTTGCCCAGGCAGAGGATGCCGATGGCCGCTGTGGCGCTTTCCACCATCGGAATCAGAAACAGGCAGATGGCAAGGCCGCCGAAGGCAATGGTCTGCAGGAGTTTGCGCACGAAGGTCACATCCATACCCTGCCGGATCATCCGATCGGCAATGTTACCCGCCACGTTCAGGCAGACGAATGAAGTGATGTGCGGCAGCATCGAAACGAGGCCTACTGCGGCGAAGGCGACGCCAAGACCCTCGTTCACGTACTTGGGCAGCCAGGAAAGCACCACGTAGAGGGTCCAGTTGTTGCAGAAGTGGGCCACGATGATGGCCCACACCGCTTTGTTTTTGAGAAAGGTGGACAACGGCGGCGCATCCGCTACGGTTCCGGAGGTCTGGGCACGCTCAGCAAGATAGGCGCGCTCTGCCTCCGATATCCGGTGATGGCTGCCCGGCTCGGTGGTTACCATCCGGTTCCAGGCCAGATACCAGAGCACGCCCACAGCTCCAAAGAGATAGAACGCCCATTCCCAGCCGAGATACAGGACGATCACCGGCGTGACGACCAGGGCGAACACCGTGCCGATCGGAATGCCACTGGCATTGAAGGCTACGGCCTTCACCTTCTCATCGTGCGGAAACCAGCGGGTGACCAGGCTGTAGATGGAGGGAAAGGTCACCGCCTCTCCGAGACCCATGCCGATGCGTGCTGCAAAGAGCGCAAAAAGACCCATGAACGCGGCCGCCGGAGTGATGATGGTAAAGAGCGACCAGATCAGCACGCCCAGACCGAGAATCAGCTTGCCGCCGTAACGGTCGGCAAGACGCCCGCCGCCGATCTGCATGAGCAGATAGCCGATGTAGAAGGAGGAAAGGATGGCGCCCTGGGTGGCCACATCCCAGCCCAGGTCCCTGGCCATGGGGATGATGGCAACGGAGATGTTTACCCGATCGATGTAGCAGACAAAGGTGGCGGCGAAGCACATCCCGATCACGGTGTATCTGGTCTTCCAGATACCACTTGCATCGGCACCGGCCGCCGCAGCCGGCCTCTGCTCTGCCTCACTCATCCGTTTCTCCCCGTTCCGGACACTACGGTAGCACAGCGGGCGTACTCACTTCGCAGACGGTCGATACTGAACTGAGTGCTGGCAACTACAGATGGCAGGAGGTAGGAGTTTACCGCAAAGCAACACCCACGAACTGCGCGTTCAATTGCAGATGCACCCAGATGCTGATCAGATAAGCAGCCGCGATGACCGGTGTCCAGCGCAGGTGTCCGAAGAAAGTGTAGAACCCTCTCGCCTGGCCCATCAACGCTACGCCAGCCGCCGATCCCACGGACAGCATGCTGCCGCCAACCCCGGCAGCGAGCGTTACCAGCAACCACTGCGCGACATCCATCTCCGGGTTCATCTGCAGGACGGCGACCATCACCGGGATGTTGTCCACGAACGCCGACAGAACGCCCACCAGCGTGTTGGCAATCGTGGGGCCCAGATCCAGATACATCATGCTCGAAACGTCAGCAAGATAGCCTATGAATCCCAGCCCCCCCACGCACATGATCACGCCGAAGAAAAACAGCAGCGTGTCCCATTCCGCCCTGGCGACCTGCTCGAAGCTGTCGAACGGCACCACATCCCCAGCCTCGCCGTACCCCGGCCGATCCAGGGGAGAGATCATATGCGTCTTGCGCAGGTAGAAGCCGAAGAACTTCAGGTAAGCGAGACCCGTCATCATTCCGAGAAACGGAGGCAGATGCAGGAAGTTGTGGAAAGCGACGGCGGTGGCCACGGTACAGGCGAACAGGAGCACGATCCGCCTGGCGCCTCGTTTCATGATCACCATATCGGTCGAGACGTGCGGTGCGTCACCGCCGATCACGAGGGACATTGCTGCAGCCGGCAGGACAAAGTTGACCAGCGACGGCACAAACAGATGGAAGAACTCGGCAAACTCCAGGATCCCTGCCTGCCACACCATCAACGTGGTGATGTCGCCGAAGGGCGAGAACGCACCTCCGGCGTTGGCCGCCACGACGATGTTGATGCAGGACACGCTGACGAAACGCGCGTTCTCCCGACCCACCGCGAGCACGACCGCGGACATGACCAGCGCCGTGGTCAGATTGTCGATCAGCGGCGACAAGACGAAACTCAGCAGCCCCGTGATCCAGAACAGCGCGCGGTAACTGAGCTGACGTGACACCAGCCAGGAGCGCAACGCGTCGAATACATTGCGTTCGCTCATGGCGTTTACGTACGTCATAGCAACCAACAGGAACAGAAACAGCTCGCTGAATTCCACCAGAAACTCAGATACCGCGTGTTCAACCGCATGCGGCTGACCGGCTGCGACATACTGATAGGCAATCAGCGACCAGATCACGCCGGCGGCGAGCACCATCGGCTTGGATTTGCGCAGGCTGGTGAACTCTTCGGCGACAACAAGGCCGTAACCGGCCACAAAGATCAGAATTGCGGCAATTCCAACCCAACTCTCAGTGAGGCTCATAAGAAAAGTGGATCTCGCGGGGGGTACTTCCGGACACGGGCTGCATTCTCGTCCCCGATCACGATCGCGTCAAAGTTTTCTCGGAAACAGACCGAACAGCTCACGCCTGCTGGCGCTATCGGCGACGACCCATCGGAGCCCATATCGCCATCGGCCGTGACGAACGAACCTCAGTCAGTCGCCGTCGGTCTCGAACTGACCGGTCAGCCTGCGCCAGACGTGTGACCAGCTCAACCCGATCGCCAGCATGACCGACAGGATGATGAGGATCACCCAGGTGAACTCGGACACCGAGTCGATGCTCAGGACGCCCAGATCAATCAGCAACCAGACAAGGCCACCGAACAACAGAGCACCTAGCAGCAGGCCAAGGGTTCCCATGGATCGCTGGGTCGCCGTTAAAAGAATCACCCAGCCGATCACAATCACGGTGCCAACGACGAAATGCTCCGGCCCCAGGCCGCCTTCTCCGATTGCATGCCGCACCCAGTGCACGAATGACCAGCCGCTCGGGTTGTAGGTCGCGCCCACCAGCACCAGGGTTGCCATGAGGCGCAGGAGAAACCCGGACCAACTCAATTCCGCCACAATTCCGCGACCGGTTTTCTTGCTCATGCCATCCTCATCTCAATCCCACTGCGCGGCACCAGGACGGAAATCCGCCCATGACCGAGCACATCTAACTTAGCCACGGCGGTAACCGGCTGACAAGTCTAGAAGGGATGCCCCTCAGGAATCTGTTGTCGGCCACCTAGGAAGTCTGGTTCTCTGCTTCCTTTGCCAGCGCATCGGCCACACCGCCCAGGCGCCGCTCCGTTCGCTCATTCCCCTGGCGCCGGATGTTTTCGCTCATCTCCAGCATCATGTAGTTGGAGTGCGTGGCTTCGATGGACTGCCGGTAACCCATTGCATCCTGGGCGGCATTGATGGAGTGTTTCAACATGCGCAGCGTCATCAGGCTGTTTTCGGCGAATTTCTCCGCCTGAGTGACGGCGGCTTCGTAGTGCCGGCCCGTTGGGGTCACCTCAGTGACCAGACCCAGATCCATCGCTTCAGCTGCCGGGATGAAGCGGTTCTCGAAGAGAATCTGCTTCGATCTCCGAATACCGAGATCCCACGGGGCGCTGAAAAGCTGCAGGTGCGACGGCAGAAACTTCGCGTCTTCCGAGGCGATGATCAGGTCCATGCACGATGCAATCATGAAGCCACCATAAATACAGTAACCCTGCACGGCAGCGATGGTGGGTTTCTTCACATCCCGCCAGCGCAACGAGTTCTCGATGAACAGATGCCAGGATCGGTTCACTCGTGCCAGGGTCCCGTCGCCGAACGGTTTGGTTGCCGCGTCTTCTTTTTCCTCCGGTGTTCCCAGGTCGTGGCCGGCTGAGAAGTGCTCTCCGCGACCTGCCAGGATGATCACCTTTATCTCGTTGTCATAATCGAGTTGCCGGAAGGCATCCGTCATCTCATCCAGCAGGATTCGTGACTGGGCATTGCGGTATCGCGGCCTGTTCAGCCAGACGGTTGCGATACGGTTTTTTCGCTCTACTTCTATGTGTTGGAAGGTCATTGTTCAGATGTCCTGATTCATCAGCCTGACTCAGGCTGTTACGTGTCTTTGAGCCGTTATCCCACGACGACTCACCATTGCTCACCCGATATGCCTGCTTCGAACAGCGCATCGATTTCCTGGTCATCGAGGGACAGTTCAGACTTCAACAGCATCCTCGAATGTTGCCCCAATCGCGGGGAGGGGTGTTCTGATCGGAGCCGGTTATCTGAAAAGCGATAAGGAAATCCCGCGTACTGATGGGCGCCGAGATCCGGATGATCCAGATGATGCCACCAGTCGATAGACGCCAGGTGGGGATCATTCAGCAGCTGGTCTGTCGTCTGCACGGGGGCAACCGCGACCCCTTCTGACTGCAGCGCAGCTGTCACCGCCTCTGCCGAACGATCGCGGGCCCATGCAGATATGGCATGGTCGATTTCATCATGAGTCGCCCGTCTCGCTGCTAAACTCATTCGCGGATCAAGCCCGTCGATCAGCGCGCACAGCGCCTGCCACTGCACGTCCGACTGAGTGGAGATGGCGACCCAGTTGTCCTCCCCCCGGCACTTGTAAACGCCCTGCGGCGCGCACTTGGAGGAACGGTTTCCATGCCGGGGAACCTCGCCTGTCAGTTGCTGCAGCAGCACGTACTCCTCTATGTAATCCACCGCAGCCTCGAACATCGAGCCTTGCACGTGCTGACCCTCGCCTGTCTGGTCTCGGTGCGCCAGGGCCACGAGGGTGCTCGCCGCCATCTGCAACCCGGTAAGGGCATCGGCCTGGTAGAAGCCCATCACCAGCGGTGGTCCATCGGCATAGCCGAACAGGCTGTCCCACCCGGACAACGCCTCAATCGTCGTACCGTTCCCTCTGTATTCTGAATACGGTCCGGTTTCCCCGTACGCCGAAAAGGACACCATGATCAGGTCCGGTTTAACGCTGTTCAACGCATCGTAGCCGAGACCCAGCCTTGGCATCACGTTCGGACGATAGTTTTCCATCACGATATCGGCGGAGCCAACCAGGTCCAGCAACAGCGAGCGCCCTTTCTCGCTTGCCAGGTCCAGCACCAGACTTTTCTTGTCACGGTTCACGCTATTGAAGTTACAGCTGCTGTTCACCAGCAATGCATCGGGGTTTTTCATCCCGGGTGGCTTCTTGGGCGGCAGGTTTCGCCACACATCCGGTTTGGCGAGCGACTCCACCTTGATGACGTCTGCGCCAAGATCACTCAGCACCTGGCTGGCGTACGGACCTATCCAGGCCTGCGTGAGATCGACAATTCTGATCCCGGCGAGCGGCTGCTCCGCTGGCGTGCACCCGGGCCGCCGTCGCTCAGGTGCCGCCCACGCGAGGAAAGGTTCCGCTGCCGTGGTGGGCTCTGCGGGTGTGCGTGACAGTCTGGCAGGTGGTCCCGATCGAAGCAGCCGGCCGAGTTTCGGATGGTCATGCGCCTGCCAGAAGCCCAATACCGAAAGCTGCCTGTCTTCTATCGTCTCGAGGGGTGTCAGCACTTTGCCGACCGCAGAGCTGTGGGGAGGCTCCGAGATAATCGTGAACAGGTCGTGCGCATCAAAGGGTGACGGTAGCTCTTCAACGAATTGCTTCAGGCGCTGGTAGTCCTGCCTGTCTGCGAAGGTCAGAAGCGCTTCGGGTATATGCGAGTCATCCAGACCGATGATGTCCAGCAGTGAATTCAGAGCCGGTTTCATCGCAAAGTTGAACGACAGGTAGCTGTCAGCAAACTGATAGAGCCGCACCCCCAGCGGGTCGGTGCCCGGCCCACCGTCCCGTTGCTCCGGTTTGTCAAGCTGTGTGCGCAGGGTCGGCACGATCGTGCTGAGCAGCTGCATGCAGCTCACTTCGATCTGCTCTTTGACGCCCGTCTCGCGATACCTGTGGACCCCTGCAAGCGCCGCAACAAAGGCGCTGATGCCGCACGCTTTGCCGAGAATGTCGCCAGGCATCCTCAGCGGCGCCTTGTCACGCTCACCCTGAACAGACATGAAGCCGCTCATGGCTTCCGCCGTAAAGACATTACCGGCATGGCCCGCGTACTCGCCGCGCCGCCCGTAAGGCGAGATATCGACAACCATCGGCCAGGCACTCGAGGGCAGATCGACGGGCAGCTGCTCTCTGGTCTGATCGGTAACCAACACATCGGCGTCGGCGACCATGGCATCGGTCACCTCACCTACGTGTACCTGCTTATTGCTATCCAGGCTTTCCCACATTAATCCGTCAGGGGTCAGGGGAACGTCTCTGTCCTGGGTTGTCGCTTCCGCAACCTTCACTACTTGCGCGCCCCAGCGCGCAAACTGCCGGCCGCAGGCTGCAGCGGGAACGCTGCTGGCTATTTCTACGACCCGCAAGCCACCCAGTGGCCTGTTTTCCAATCCCGCCATCGCACTGCTGACCAGAACATGCCAGTAAAGTTATACCAACCACCTGTCTTGCTGGAAACCGACTGCTGGCTGACCTGGCGCTGTGCTCGAAAAGACAAACACCTTTCTCCCCCTGACAAGGCGCATCGTCAGCTACTTGCTACGCTCACTTCATCAGCCTGATACCTGAGCGAACACCGCAACACAGGAGCTTCAATATGTTCAATTTGGCGAGCGTGGAACTGCCGAGACTCGGCTACCGTGGCCTGGAGGCCGATCTCAACCAGGAAGAAAGGGCCGTCCAGGACAATGCCCACCGCTTTGCCGCGGAGGTGATGCGTCCAATCGGCCAGAAGCTCGACCGAATGACCCCCGAGGAGGTGATCGCAGACGGCTCACCGTTGCAGGACTACATGGCCCAGATCGCGGACTCCGGGATCCTCGATCTCGGCGCCCTGGCAGAACTGGACGATCTGCAGAAATCGAGACTGTTCCCACTCATCTTCGAGGAGCTCGGCTGGGGCGATTCGGGGCTTGCCATCGCGACGCTGGCCTCCTCCATACCGGGCTATGCAGCCCACAACACAGGTGACCCCGAAATCATCGAGCGGTTCGGTTCGTTGCCTGGCTGCTGGCTCGCCACCCAGCCAGACCGCGGCAGCGACGTCGTGGATATGGATGCTACCGAAGTGCACGAAGGCACCCGTCAGACCAAGGGCAACATCCTGGCCCGGATGGAGGGTGATGAGGTGGTCGTCAATGGTCAGTCATCGGCTTGGGTCTCATACGGACCGCTCGCACAGACGGCCCTTGCTTACATTCCCTGTGACTATGGAAAGGGAGTGGCGCACGAGACCAGTGGCGGGCTGAACCACGTGGCGATATTCATCCCGCTTGATGAGGCAGGCGTGACGCAAGGCAAACCGCTGGACAAGATCGGACAGCGCGCGCTGCCGCAGGGAGAAGTGTTTTTCAACGAGGTCCGTCTGCCCAGATCGTATGTCCTGGCAGGAGAAGACGATGCATTCACCAGCTTCTTCTCTACCTTGACCTTCGCAAACATGGAAATGGCAGCGACATTCACCGGAGTTGCCCGTGCCGCGTTCGAGCTTGCGCTCGAGTACGTGCACGAACGCAACGCCGGCGGCACGACCATCATCAATCATCAGACCGTGCAGATGCGCACCTTCGAGCTTTGGCAGAAAGTCGAGACCGCGCGGGCGATCACTCACCGGGTGTTCGACTACAACTACAGCAGCAACGGCCCGCACTTGCTGGCATCGGTCACCAGCAAGACCTATGTCACAGATGTTGCTTTCGAAGTTGCAAGTGAAGCGCTGCAGCTGTTCGGAGGTAACGGACTGACCCGCGAGTACCCCATCGAGAAGATCATGCGAGATGCACGCGCTGCGATGATCGAGGACGGTGAGAACAACATCCTCAGGCTGAAAGGCATGCGCTGGCTGAGCCGGGCTTTTCAGGACGGCGGTCTGTACTGATCGCCTGTGGCAACAAGCTGAAAGAACTGGAGCAAACGATGACGAACAAACCCGTGGTTCTCTATGGTGCCAGCGGCTACACGGGACGCCTGGTGGCCGAGGCCTTACGAAACTACCAACTGCCGTTCATCGCCGCCGGTCGCAATCGGGCTCGCATCGAAGAAGCAATGCGATTGGTGCCAGGGATCGAAACCGCCGACTACGAAGTGGTGGAGGTGGCTCACGAGCTCGATGATCTGGTGGAGCTCTTCACCGGCGCGGAAGTTGTTTGCAACACAGTGGGACCTTTTCTCTATTTCGGTCAGCTGGTGGTGGAAGCCTGTGCGAAATCCGGGGTGCACTACCTGGACACCACCGGCGAGAACACGTTTATCGACGACGTGGCTCGGGGCTTCGGCGAAAGGTTCGAGGCGAACGAGAAGGTGCTGGCACCTTGCGCGGCCTACATGTACACACCACTCGAAATCGCCGCCCACATCGTGCTCGAGACGCCGGGCATCGACACGCTGGAGGCGGTGTGCAGCCCCACCGGCACGCCGACCTTCGGCTCGACTCAGACCATCTTCAGCATGTTTCAGACCGCAGACCGCGCGTTCTACCTGGAGAACAACCAGCGCGTGGTCTGGCCTCCCGCCAGGGGTTACGAGACGGTCGTGCCGGACCGCCCTCAGGCACTGTTCGCACACAACTGGGGTGGTGGATCCCTGCCTCTGTATTTCGAAAGCGATCCGAGAGTAATCAACTGCCGTTCGCTGACTGCGTTCACCAACCGGGAGCTGATGGAGCAGGTCACGGCCATGCAGCGGATGTACGAAGATGAGATCAAACCGCTGCCCCCTGAAGAACAACAGCGCAAGCTCGCAGAGATTGGCGAGAGCATGCAGCCCGGCATGCCGCCGCGGGAAAACGCTCTTGTCCATCGCAACATCGATGTGGTGTACGGCCGGGGCGCCACCACGTCAGCCCATTGCATCATCCGCAGCGTAAACCCGTATCAGATGACGGGTGTGGTTCAGGCCGCGGCTGCCAGCTACCTGATCGGTGGGCGGCAACTCACTGCCGGATTCAGCTCTGTCTGTCAGGCGGTCGGATACCGGGAACTGCTCGGGCAGATCTGCAACTTCGGACTGTGTCAGGTGGACTCAAAGGGAGCAGCAGCGTGAGAATCATTGAGCACTTCGACAACGCAGTGCGATTCTATCCCGACAACACTGCCTTCATTGATGTGGGGAAAGACGATCAGGGCCTCACCTACGCCGAGGCCCTGCCCCTCACTCAGCGCCTCGCCGGTGCCATCGACTCGAGAGGCTATAGCCGCGGATCGCACGTCGGAGTTCTGGCACCCAACTGCACGGACGCGTTTCTGGCCCTGCTTGGGCTGTTTCGAGCAGAGTGTGTCTGGCTGCCCATCAACCCGCGCAACCCGGTGGCGGTCAATTCGGATCTGCTCACACGTTTCGACGGTGAGCTGCTGTTGTTCCATAGCGCCTATGCCGAACAAGCAGACGAACTACGAGCGTCGTGCCCTGGAATCAAGGAGATCGTCTGCATAGACGGTGACTGCGGCACCGGAACAAGCCTTTCCCAGTGGTCCGCGGGAGCCGCTGTCAGCTTTCAGGGAAACTCCGACGATCTGGACGCGACCTTTGCCATCTTTCCCACTGGAGGGACAACCGGCAGATCCAAGGGCGTGGTGCTCACACACCGCAACATCCACACCCTGTTCGCAAACTTCTATGCCCATTTCAACTACCACGATGGGGACTGCCACCTTCTGGTGGCACCGATGACGCACACGGCGGGTATCACCGGCTGCATGCACTTCGCACGCGGAGGCACCAACGCCATCATGTCGAGTACCGATCCCGCCGAGATCGCGGCGGCCATGGAAGACTATCGGGTCAGCCACTTGTTCTTGCCACCCACGGTGCTCTACATGTTGCTCGCGCTGCCAGATGTGCGCGCAAGAAATTTCGGGAGCTTGCGGCATTTCCTGGTCGGGGCGGCACCGACCTCTCTGGACAAGCTGAAGGAAGCGATTGAGGTCTTCGGCCCCGTAATGACAGAAGCCTTCGGGCAATCAGAAGCCCCGGCGTCTGTCACCGCAAAAGCGCCGTGGGACTATCTCGATGCGGATGGAGGAATCAACGAATCAAGATTGCGAACGATTGGCCGTCCCTGTGTGTTCAACACCGTCGCCATCCTGAATGAGGATGGCGAAGAGCAGCCGCGCGGCGAGCCGGGGGAGATCTGCGTGCGAGGCGATCTGGTTTGTCCTGGCTACTACCAGGATTCAGAAGCCACCGCCGAGGTACGACAGTTCGACTGGCACCATACCGGGGACATTGGCGTCATGGCGGAGGACGGCTACATCACCATCGTCGACCGCAAGAAAGACATGATCATCACGGGCGGTTTCAACGTATTCCCCAACGAGATCGAGCAAGTGCTGTCGTCGCATCCATCAGTGCAGGAGAGCGCCGTGATCGGCGTGCCGGATGAGAAATGGGGAGAAGCTGTGAAGGCAGTGGTTCAGCTCAAGCCCGGCAGCGATTGCAGCGCGGACGAGCTGATCGCCCTGGTGAAAAAGGAACTGGGAAGCGTCAAGGCGCCGAAAAGCATCGACTTCATGGATACGCTGCCGCGCTCGCCCGTGGGCAAAGTACTAAAGACCGAGCTGCGCAAAGACTATTGGGCGGGGCGGGAACGTGCCGTCAACTAGAGTCGGGGCACTGCAACGGTCAGGCATCGAACGGAGGGAAAGAGGATGAACAGGGACATCGTCGTGGCGGGCGTAGGGATGGTTCCTTTCCGCAAACCCGGCCAGTCCGAGCCTTACGACGTGCTCGGCGAGCGGGCGGCCCGGGCAGCACTAACAGATGCGGGAATCGACTACGGTCTTATCGAGCAGGCGATGTGCGGCTACGTATACGAGGACAGCTGCGCGGGACAGACAGCATTGTATCGGCTCGACCTGAGCGGAATCCCTATCTTCAATGTCAACAACAACTGCGCAAGCGGATCATCCGCCTTCGCGCTTGCCGTGCAGGCCATTGAAAGCGGGCAAGTGGAATGTGCCCTGGCGCTTGGTTTCGAGGAGATGCCGCCCGGGGCCGTAAACGTGATGTTTCCGGAAAAGACCAGCCCTCTGGCCCGATTCGAGGACGCGATAACGGATCTGATGCAACTGGGCGAAACCGAACGAGAGATCCCACCCGCTATCTGCATGTTTGGTGCGCAGGTGGACGCGCTGCTGGCGCTCGGCGTGACTGAGGAGACTCTGGCTGCCGTGGCCGTCAAGTCACGGCAGCATGCAGCCCGTAACGAAAATGCGATCTTCAGAGAGCCGTTGACGGTGGAAGAGATTCTGGAAAGTCCGCCGATCTTCCGTCAACTACGTAAAAATTATGCTTGCCCACCCAGTTGCGGTGCAGCTGCCGTGGTCGTTTGTAGTTACGACTTTGCCCGTCTGCAAGGAATCCGATCCGACGTCCACCTCTCCGGTCGGGGCTGGGGAAGCGATCGGCAGCAGTACTTCAGCGGCAGTGCGCTCGATCTCATGTTCCAGGCACTCAGCCGGGACGCTGCCAATGCTGCCTATGATGACGCTGGCATCGGGCCAGAGGACGTGGACGTAATAGAGCTGCATGACTGTTTTACGAGCAACGAGCTGGCCACCTACAACGCGCTGGGACTGTGCCGGGAGGAAGACCTCAATGAGTTCGTTGCAACAGGACAGGCGTCCTACGGCGGAAAGGTGGTGGTCAACCCATCGGGCGGCCTGCTGGCCAAGGGCCACCCGCTTGGTGCAACCGGGCTCGCTCAGATTACTGAGCTGACGTGGCAGCTGCGTGGCGAGGCGGGAAGCCGCCAGGTCGATGGCGCGCGCATCGCTCTGCAACACAATGGTGGCTTGGGAAGTGCAGGATTCGTGCACATCTTTGAACGAACGGGCCGTTAGCGCACAGTGACTTTCTGCAGCTGACTAGCTGTGGATACCAAGCCCGCTTCGAAAGGCCGTGGGTGAGGTGCCCGTCCAACGTCTGAAGGCTCGTGTGAAGTTACTCACGTCGGAGAATCCGAGCAGGTAAGCGGCTTCGGTGATCGTGATGGTGCTCTGTTCCAGATAGCCGAGGGCCAGATCTTTGCGGGTGTTGTCCATGATGTCCTGAAAGCTGGTATCCCGTTCAGCCAGCTTGCTCTGCAAGTTCCGCGGGCTCATGTGCAGGCGTTCGGCGACCCGCTGCTTGTTGAGCGTACAGGAAGAAAGCTCGTCCACAATCACCGCCCGAACCCGGTTGACGATGTCACCTCGCTCCAGTTTCTGGAGGTACTGCATGACGGTCTGATCGTGCATCTGCGCCAGCTCCTTACTGGCACCGGGCAAAGGCTGGTCCACGAGTGAGGGAGCCAGCGCAATCAAAATGCGTTCCGCGCCATAGCGTATGGGACATCTGAAGTAATCATCGTAGCAGCGGTGATGGTATTCGCCCGGATCTGGCCGTACGAGTTCAACGCGCAGCGGATCGAGCCTCGGCCCGAAGATAAACCGCATGAAACGCACCATGAGCGCACTGAAGGCATCATGGGTCTCCCAGCAGATGTCTTTACCCGAGACTTCGGTGATCATCAGAAACTCCTCGGCGCTTTCCTCGACCCGGATGGCGGCGTTCCGGGATACGATGCGATAGAAATTGCTGAGACGTTCACAGAAGTCTCGCAGGGTCGTGCTTGCCAGCATGGCGTAACCGAGTGCGTGCATGTTGCCTGGGTGAAAGGAGTCAGCAACCTTCAACCCGAAGCAGGGATCGCCCGTGACCTCGACCGAAGCTGCGAAGATCTGGCTGATCTCCTGGTTGGTCAGGCGCACCATGGGATCGGTAGTGGTCGGCAGCCGGAGACCACAGCGATCGAACACAGGAGCAGGATCCAGACCCTCTTGTTCCAGTGCCGTCGCGATCGCGAACGCATAGGACGCGATGGTGGGTGATGTGCCGGAAGTCGACGGCATGTCGCGATCCTGCGTGCGCTGTGGTGTGAGTCTGCTCAGGAGTTTAGGACCGATGACCGGATTAACCAACACCGGTCTCTGCGTTGGGCACGACTCCGCCCGCGATAAGCCGACGGCGGCAGCAGCCCGGAGCAGACCCTAGGGTGAGAGAGGGAGGATCTGTCCGGGCTAGGCGAGAGGAAAGCTCGCCCACCTACTTTAAGTCGCCAGGCTCCGGCCAGACCATAAGAATTCGCCGATGAGATCGTCAGTCTGCACCGACTGCCGCCACAGCCATCGGGTGACTTAAATTGCGTTTGCACACCGATCAATGCGAGAGTCGGTAGGCGCTTGCCGCTTGCGTGCTTGGGGAGAAGACATCATCAGTGAGACGCAGACCTCGCCATCCATGATTGGTCGAGCCCGATTGGTGCTCTACGGGCTGGTCAATCTACCGACGTCCATCGTCGGCCTGCCGATCGCTCTCTATATCCCCGCCTTCTATTCTCAGAATCTCGGCTTGTCGCTGGCAGCAGTCGGCGCGCTGATCGCGCTTTCACGGTTGACCGATGTGGTAACAGACCCCGCCATCGGCATCGCCTCGGATCGCTGGCAGACCCGCATCGGACGTCGCAAGCCCTGGATGCTGTTCGGCATGCCACTGAAAGTGCTGGCACTGTGGATGCTGTTTGTCCCGCAGAGCGACTTCGCGGTAAGCCTCTGGCGTCTGATGGGTGGTGAAGCCATCACCAATCTGTATCTCTTCGTCTGGATCAGTGCGCTTTATCTCGGCTTCACCCTAGTGGATCTGCCTTATCGCGCCTGGGGTGCCGAGCTGTCGCCCGACTACGATGAACGCTCGCGGGTGACAGGCTGGCGAGAAGCGTTCGGCTACGGCGGCACTCTGCTGGCACTGCTCATTCCGCTCGTCATGTCTATCGGCTTCGAGATGCCTGGCCCGGACAACGCGCTATTCGGCGTGGCGGTGGTGGTCGTGGTGAGTATGCCGCTCCTCACCCTGCCGGCCCTGATCTGGGTGCGCGAGCTTCCCACCCGTACCACCTCCGTACCCGTACATTGGAAGCGGGGCCTTCGCATCGTCTGGGCGAACGGGCCCTATCGCCGGCTGGTGATCTGCCTGCTGTTTCTGGTGGCCGCGGTTTCCATGACCGCATCCTTGTCTTTCTTCTTCGTTGCCTCGGTCATGGAAGAGACCTTCGACAGATATGCGATCTTCATTCTCGCCTACTACGTGTCCAGCAGCGCCGCGATTCCAATCTGGTTCGCCATATCCAGAAAGATGGGCAAGCACAAAACGGTGGTGCTGGGCATCGCCTGGCTATCCCTCTGGAGCGCGTTCATTCCGCTCTTGGGGCCGGGACATTACTGGATCTTTTTCGCTGTGATGATGCTGAAGGGCTCAGCGGTTGGCGCGCTCGTCTTCCTGCCGGCGTCCATGGCTGCTGACGTGGTGGACCTGGATACGCTCCGCACCGGCGAGCAGCGCACGGGCCTGTACTTCTCGCTCTGGGGCATGGTCAACAAGGCAGCGGTTGCCGTCGGCGTGTTTCTCGCCACCAACGGGGTGGCCTGGTTCGGTTTTGATCCGTCAAGCGCCAGCAACAGCGAAACCGCCAAGATGGCACTGGCCTTTCTTTACAGCGTCATCCCGGCTGCACTCGCCTGCGTGGCTCTGCCGCTTTTGTGGAAGTATCCACTGACCAAAGAACGGCAGGCGAGAATGAGGGCCCACATCGAACGGCGGGACGCCCGCCGGGCTGCAAGCGGGCACTGAGGCGCCTCACGCCAAACTGATAAGAACTGAGAAAAACGGAAAGCAGCATGTCGGAGTCATCCCAACCCCTGATCAGCGAAGCCGTGAAGCGCTACACGCTTGGCGTCCTGGTGGTGGTCTACACCTTCAACTTCATCGATCGTCAGATACTGTCGATACTGATCGAGCCGATTAAGGCCGATCTCGACGTGACGGACTTCGGCATGGGCCTTCTGTCCGGAACGGCTTTCGCCATCTTCTACGCGACGCTCGGTATGCCGCTTGCTTTGATCGCCGATCGCTGGAACCGACGAAATCTCATCGGTCTGTCGCTGGCGATCTGGAGCGGCATGACGGCGCTTTCCGGTCTGGCTCAGAATTTCTGGCACCTGGCAGTGGCCCGAATCGGGGTTGGCATCGGCGAAGCCGGCTGCAGCCCTTCGGCGCACTCCATGCTGGCGGACCTCTACTCAGCAAAAGAACGGGCAACGGCGCTGGGCATCTACTCCCTCGGTATTCCCATCGGCATCATGTTCGGCCTGTTCGCAGGGGGTGCAATCGCTGATGCCTTCGGCTGGCGGGTGGCCTTCTTCATCGTCGGGGTGCCCGGGCTCGTTCTCTCAGCGGTGGTATTTCTCACGGTCAAGGAGCCGCCCAGAGGCCATGCGGATGGACACACGGGTGTCGCTTCAGCTGAAGGACATCCGTCGATCATGGAAGTCTTCCGTTTCCTGGCCGCGAGACGCTCCTTCGTGCACATGGCGGCCGGTGGTGGCTTGACGGCGTTTGTCGGCTACGGTCTGGTCACCTGGGCACCCACTTTCTTTGTCCGCACTCATGAGATGAGTCTGACCGAGGCAGGATTCTGGCTGGGTCTGGTCCTGGGTATTCCCGGCGGTCTCGGCATTGTTGCTGGTGGTTGGTTGTCCGACCGCTTCGGGGCCAGGGATGCGCGCTGGTATCTATGGATCGTGGCGGTCGCGCTGGCCGTGGTCGTTCCCATCGGCGCAGCGGCTTTTCTGGTCGACGCCTGGTGGTTGTCACTGTTGCTGCTCTGCGTGCCCGTGATGCTCGGAAACTTCTATCAGGGAACGACCTTCGCTCAAACCCAGGGCCTTGCCCCCGTGCGCATGCGGGCTGTTGCGGCGGCAATCCTCCTCTTCCTGCTCAACTTCATCGGTTTTGTCTTCGGTCCGCCGGCCGTCGGCATGCTTTCGGACATGCTCGCGGGCTCATTCGGCGCAGATGCGCTTCGCTACAGCCTGTTCACCTGGGGTTTCGTCAACCTGTGGGCGGCTTTCCACTACTGGCGCGCCGGTGGCCACCTGCCTGACGACCTGGCGACGTCAACCTAGAATCAGGCTGGCGAGGCCTGTGCAGGACGTGAGGCCTATCGGCTTGCGCTATAGTCGAAGCCATGTCGATTACGTTCACCCTGAACGGGCATCCACAGGCTTTGGATCTGGATCCCGATACACCGCTACTCCCTGTCCTGCGCAACGATCTTCAACTGCACGGGGCAAAGTACGGCTGCGGGCTGGAACAGTGCGGCGCCTGCCTGGTGCTGGTCGACGGCGCACCCACTTTCGCCTGCACGAAGCGGCTCGGTGATCTGCAAGGGCACTCGCTGGAAACCATCGAAGGGCTGGCGAACGAGCTCGGCGAGCTGCACCCGCTGCAGAGAGCCTTCATCGAGCTCAACGCCATGCAGTGCGGCTACTGCAGCGCCGGGATCATTATGCGTCTGAAAGCGCTGCTCGATTCCGAGCCGCACCCTGATCATGAAACAATCATCGACGCTCTGGACGGACATCTCTGCCGCTGCGGCGCGCACCCGAGAATTCTGAAGGCCGTCGAGCGCGCGATCGCCATACGGCAGATGGAGGGCTCGTGAGCCTGCCGCCGTCCATCCAGCGCCAACCGTTGCTGGACCGCTGGATTGCCGTCAATGAGGACGGCACCATCACCATCTGCACCGGCAAGGTGGAAATCGGTCAGGGTATAAAAACAGCCATCGCCATGATCGCCGCCGAAGAGCTGGACGTGTCTCTCGCGCGGATCCGGGTGCAGACCGCCGACACCGAGCACACACCGAACGAGTTCGTCACCGCCGGCAGCATGTCCGTGGAGGACAGCGGCAGTGCAGTGCGGGTGGCGAGCGCCACCGCCAGAGAGATCCTGCTGGCACTCGCTGCGGAAACGCTGGGTGTCAACACGGCAAGCCTTACGGTGGCGGACGGCCTTGTCTCCTCCATCGATGCCAACGAGCAGACCGACTACTGGTCTCTGCAGGGTGGACATCCGTTTGGCGTCACCGTGCTCGACGTACCGGCGCTCAAGGATCCCCACGCCTACCAGACCATCGGACACAAGCAGCCACGACTCGATGTACCGGACAAGGTGCAGGGCAACGTGGCGTTCGTGCACGACATGATTCTGCCGCACATGCGCTACGGACGGCTGGTGAAACCACCCGCGGTAAGCGCTCGTCTGCTGAGCGCGCCGGAATCGCTGAAGATGGCGGGGGTGGAAGTGGTCCGCGACGGCAGCTTCCTGGCCGTGATTGCAGATCGGGAAGAAGATGCGGCCGAGGCAGCTCTGAAGATCGCGGCAGCAGCGCGCTGGGAATCTCAACCGATCACACCACTGCCTGATGAGGTTCCGGCCTATCTCAAAAAACAGGTCAGTGCCAGCTTGCCGGTGAAGAACGGCACGCCCGTGGACGAACCAGCAACGCCCCCCGACCTGCCCAAGTCAGCTACCCAGACCCTGAGCGCCAGCTATTACCGTCCGTTTCAGATGCATGGCGCCATGGGACCCTCCGCCGCAATCGCGCAGTTCATGAACGGTGTTCTCACCGTGTACTCGCATAGCCAGGGGGTGGAGCTGTTGAAGCTGGCGCTTGCCGATGTGCTGAGCCTCGACCCGGACCAGGTGCACGTCATCCATGCCGAGGGAGCCGGCTGCTACGGACACAATGGCGCCGATGATGTGGCGCTCGATGCGGCTCTGCTGGCGAGGGTTGCCGAACCTGATCCCGTCCGTGTGCAGTGGACGCGCGCCGACGAGCACGGGTTCGAACCCTACGCGCCGGCGGCCGTGCTCCACCTGCAGGCGAGTCTCGATGGCCAGGGGCAGATCATCGACTGGCGGCATGAGAGCTACAGCTTCTCGCACAACGGCCGGCCACGTCCCACGCCGGGCTATTCCAACCTGCAGTCCAGCTGGTGGCTGGCCGATCCGAGGATCCCGGCACCTCGCGTACCCGCCATGTTTTCGGAAGTCGGCATCCACAGAAATCTGCAACCGATCTACGACTTCCCGCAGACCTATCTGATGAAGCACCTGGTGGCGGAAAGTCCGCTCAGGACCTCCTCCCTGCGCAGCCTCGGTGCGTTCGCAAACGTGTTCGCGATCGAATCGTTCATGGATGAGTTGGCCCTGGCGGCCGGCCGGGATCCTTTCGAGTTCCGCCTGTCGCACCTGACCGACCGACGGGCGCAGGCCGTGCTCATTGCCCTGCGGGACAAGGCACCAGCCACGATCGATGGCACAGGTCGCGGCATCGCCCTGGCACGCTACAAAAACCGGCAAACCTGGTGTGCGGTGCTGGTCGATGTACGGGTTACTGACGCGGCGGAGATTCAACTCGAGCAGGCCGTCATCACTGCCGACGCCGGGCTGGTCATCGACCCGGACGGGCTCATCAATCAGCTGGAAGGCGGGTTCATCCAGGCGGCCAGTTGGACCCTGAAAGAAGCCGTGCACTGGGATGCGGATGGCGTGACCACCCGGGATTGGGAGACCTATCCCATACTCACATTCAGCGACGTACCGCGCATCGAAACCTACCTGGTGGATCGGCCACTGGAGCGGGCCCTGGGTGCTGGCGAGGCCAGTACCGGGCCAACACCGGCGGCCATCGCTAACGCCGTGTTCAATGCCACCGGACTAAGGCTTCGGGAGGTTCCGTTCACGGCGGAGCGCGTTCGGCAGGCCGCCAGCGCTCCGTCCGTTTCTGGATGAACACGCTGTAACACCGGTACACTGACCCAATAGCCAACCAGGGGAAACGACATGGCAGACAAGCAAAGCGACGGACCGGACAACCCGTTCGGATTCCCGGACTTCAGCAAGATGTTCGAGCAGATGCAGGTGCCCGGTATCGATCTGAGCCAGATGGCGGAGGATGCCCGGAAGAACATCGAAGCGGTTCAGGCAGCCAACCAGGAAGTGGCTACCGGCTGGCAGACGCTCGCCGAAAAGCAGATGGAGATGTTCCGGGATGCCATGGAACGCTGGCAATCATCTATTGCGGCGCCGAGTGGGGACAACGCCTCCATGGAGAAGCAGGCAGAGCTCGCCCGGGAAGGGTTCGAGCGCGCGCTCGAAAACATGCGGGAGCTGGCGGAGATCGCTTCCGAATCTCAGGCCAAGGCTTTCGAGATCATGCGCGCCCGGTTCGAGGAAAACATGCGCGGTGCGTTTTCATCCGACAAGGACGACTGAGACCGGTGACCACCGGTTAGCAGTAAAGTCGACGTGTCGATAGACCGACGGACGTTAGAAAGGCCTAACTCCAGGGCTCATGTCGAATCGATCAGTTCCAAGGTTGATGGGTGGAATATCTCCTCCGGCCTGGCCTGGCGCTTGATCAAGCCCTGCTCGTAGGCGTAGCGCATCACCACCTCGAGTTCTTTGCGGTTTGCGTCGAAACCATAGCGCCAGTAGTTTTCGCCCATGAGCGCACGGGTCTGCTCGTATTCCTGGGTGACCCATGGGAGAGAGACTTTCAGCGCCGTCGTTGTCGCCAGGTCTGCGTAGGCTTCCTTTTTAGCCAGGCAGTACATCTCGAAAACGGTCTCCGGCAGCAACGGATCAGCCTCGATGACGTCGGAACGAATGGCCACAGCATGCATGATGGGGAACAATCCGGTTTCCCGGTAATAGGCCTGCTCCGCTGCCCGAACATCCGGAAACAGGCGCCTGACCCGTGGATCGCCATCCAGAAAGCACTTTGGCGTAATTGCGGTGATCAGCGCATCGCATTCACCGGACAGCAGCAGCTCGGACTCATCAATCCCTTTCGGCCCCTTGACCAGAGGGAAGTCGTCCGGAAGAAAGTGTCGATTCAGATCCTGCGGAAGCACCGCGCCATCGGAACTCTCTGTCGTTTCTATCCACTGGAGTTCATTCGCTTTCACACCGTGCTGGTCGAGGAGGAAGCCCCGGATCCAGGTATTGGCACTGAATCCATAGCCAGGCGTGCCGACCCGCTTTCCGCGTAAACCCTCCGGGGATTCGATACCCGAATCCGTTCGCACGAAGACATTGCGATGTCTGAAGGTTCGGGAGACAAAAGCGGGGATGAGCACATAGGACCGGAAGTCCTGATTAACGTAGCGACTGAGAAACGGCAGCAGGCCGATCTCGGTGACTTCGTATGTGCGATCGGGCCCAAAGGCATGTGACGAGGCGGAGTAGATGTTCTCGGTGCTGAACCTGACCGCCGCGCCTTCTATCCCAACGCGCCCGTTCTTGATGGACCGCACTCGGTCATAGTCGTACCCCGCGACTTTGAGTGGCTTCGTCGCAACCTCTGAAGCCCTGCTGTCTGAGTCGTTTGCCAGGCCCAAGGCGCCAGCAGCGGCGCCCGTGGCCGACATCCTGATGAAGTCCCTGCGAGTTCTGCCTGTGTCGTTCATAGGCGTGGAACTCTCAGTTTCCTTCCATCTCGATCCCGAGAATCACGTCCCTGGCATCGCCGAACACTTTCAACCAGGTATCCACCATGGCACTGGTCTCCGGGCGAATGTTCTCAACATCCTCGTAAGGCATGCCACGGGCCTGCTGCCAGTCGGGAAACTTGTCCTTCATCCGCAGATGCTGGACCCGCATGCGGACGAACGAGGAGCTGCTCCACAGGCCGGCCGTCTTGAGTTTGTTCTCCTCGCGCGGATCCCAGTGCAGGTTATAGACCCCGGCCATGATGGGATTCATCCCAGGCCCCGGCCAGTGCATCTTGAAATGCTGCTTAACCGTCGCTCTCAGCACATCTGACTCATAGAGATGGACGTAGTCCCGACGGCCGTGGGTATCGCCTTTCAGGAACAGGGCGGTCTGATCGACGCCGTCCACAATACGATCACGGGGTATGCCTTCGGTATTCCCGGCAATGCGCGCGAACGTGGTGTAGAGATCCCCCACGAAGACCATATCGCCGATAAGCGAGCCCGGCTCGATTACACCCGGCCATCTCGCGAAGGCCCCAACCCGGTGGCCACCCTCCAGCGCGCTACCCTTGTGCCCGCGGAATATCCATTGCGAGTATCCGGACGTGTCTGTCTCCTGATACATCACCCCGTTGTCTCCCATCAGCACGACCAGGGTGTTGTCTGCAATTCCCAGCGCGTCGATTTCTTCGAGCAGCTCTCCGACGTAGTCATCCACAACGGACATGGCATTTGCCCACCGACCGGCATTCGGGGTCTTGCCGGTGTCATCGGTGGCGCGGAGCACGGCCACCGGAATCTGCGGCCAGTAGTTGAGGAAGAAGGGTTTGTTACCTTTTGACAGCTGACGCAGCGACTCCAGCGCTTGCGCTTGGAATCTCTCGTTCACCCGCTTGTAAAACTCCATGTCAGGGCGTTGCCCGACTTCGATCCCCCACTCACGAAGCTTGCCGTCCCGTCGCCCGTCGACCTGAGTTACCCAATCGTAGAGTCGAAACGTCTTGTCCAGATTGTACGCAGGCTGAATTTCTGCCGGCGTGAAGGCCGTAGTCTTGCCGTCGAGCTCCGCGTCCCGGGTCGTGAAGAAGTAGGAGACCTGGTTGTGCATCGGGAAAGAGGCGTAGTCGAATCCCTGATTGGTGGGATAGGCCTCCTTGATGTCACCCAGGTGCCACTTGCCGATGTGATGCGTCGCATAGCCCGCTTCCGTCAGCAATTCGGCAATCGTCACCTCTTTGTCGTTCAGCCCCCCGCCCTCCGGCGGGACCACCTTGGTGGTTTCCATGCCGGTTCGGACCGCATAGCGTCCGGTCATGAAGGCCGCACGGGTGGGTGTGCAGAAGTTCTCGGCATACATTCGCGTGAAGGTGGTGCCCTGCCTGGCCAGCTGGTCGATGTTCGGCGATGGAACCCCGCGAATCTTGCTCAGAACCGGAATGCCGAACTCACCGAACCCCATGTCGTCGATGAGGATGTAGACGATGTTTGGCGGTTTTCCGCCATGCGCATTTCGTATCTCCTCGAGCTTGCGATCCAGCTCTTGGTCTTCAGCCGCCCATTGGTCCTGATACTGATGGAGGAGCACGTAGTGCTCGGAATCGTGCTGAATGTTGCGCGCTTCCGCCGCTTCGACCGCCAACACGGCGCAGATGAACAGGCTGATTGCGACGAACGGTTTCTCGAACATCATGGTTGTTTCACCTCTCATTCTCATCTAGCAGGGCTTCGCATGCCTCGATGCGCAGCCTCAGCTCCTCTTTCAGCTCGGCGACCTGCTCAGACGTCGGGAAATCGCCAAGCTCGTGTGCGCGGGCCATCGCCTCGAGATCGTCGGCCACCTCAACGAGACGTCCGTCCAGGTGGCGGGTCCGCGCCAGGCGCTCAAACAGCGCAGGTTCATGAAGCTTCAGGTAGCTCACAGGCAGCCCACCTCGCCGACGTTGAACTGGGGAGATTCTGGTCCTAAGCTCGATTGGGTGGAGAGTGAGTTACCCTGAGATACCGAGGTAAGGCGGGATTCACCCCCCGTAGCCCCAATGAGCAAAGACCTGGCAGGTCGGGCGGACACGCCCACCGGGAATCCGGAGATAGGCGAGGCCGAGAAGCGCGCCGTCGCCGATAGGTTGCTGAAAAGTAAGACTTTTTCTGCATCTCCGCGGCTCTGCGACTTTCTCCGCTACGTCACCGAGGAAGCTATTCTCGGCCGCGGTGCGGACATCCGCGCCAAATCGATCGCGCTCTCGGTCTACGAGCGCACCAGTGTTGATGAAATGACCTCGGCCAACGTCGTCAGGGTCGAAGCCAGGCGGCTTCGCAGACTGCTGGAGGACTACTACGAGAATGAAGGCAGCGCCGATCCCGTTCGCATTCACATAGATAAGGGTGGATACGCCCCCCGGTTTGAGCAGCAGGCCGTCGGCGAGGAGCCATCACCGCCAGCGTCTCAAGAGGCGCCTGCACCACCACCGCGCGAACGAAAGTTCAACCCCGTGCAGCTAGCCATCGGAATTGCCGTTGCGGTGGTCCTGGCTGCCGCCCTTTACCTGACAACCGATACTTCACAGGCACCAGATCAGCCGAACACGGCGCGGTTGGAACGCCAGGCGCTCATGGAACGCTCGCCCGCCGCGCTGGAAGCGGCGAATCTCGTCAACCAGGCCCGGGGCCTCATTTACCCGGTTTTCGATGCCAACAGGCAGCGGTTGACGGCGGAGCTATTTCGGGCGGCCATCGAGATCGACCCGAATTCAGCCGGTGCCCACGCGGGTGCTGCGCAGACGCTGGCTTCACTGGCGTTGCTGTCCATCGATGGACCGCAACACGATGCTCACCTGAGCGAGGCTTACCTGTTTCTGGAGCGGGCGCTGGCCCTCGCACCCACGGACGCGTGGACTCAGTCTGCGGCTGGTTGGGTGGCCTTCGTTGCCAGAGATTACGACAACTCGGCGCGATACTCCGAACGCGCGCTGTCGCTGGCCCCGGAAGACGGCAACATCCTCGACTTCTACGGTGTGATCGCGATCTTCACCGGAGAGTTCGAGAAAGCAGCGGCGGCTGCAGATCGAGAGCGCGAACGAACCGGTCCGAACACGCGCTTCGCTTTTCTGAACATCCTTGCAGCCGCCAGGTTCCACCAGGGTGATTTAGCCGAAGCAATTCGACTGATCGAAGAGAGCAATGCCACTGGCGGTCCTTTGTCCGCTCCCGGTGTGTTCTACCTGGCCGCGGCATATCAGAGCCTGGGACGCACCGATGACGGACTTCGGATGATGAAGCTCCTCGAGCAAAGTTGGCCTGATTTTCCCGTTGAACGGTTCATTCGCCGCCTGCACAAGAGCGAGAGTGAAGCGCTCAAGGTCATCCATCCGCTACAGGCTCTCGGCTGGAATGGGTAAGCCTTTCGCGCTCAGTTAGGCTATAAATCTCTTCAGAGCACACTCATCCCCACATCCCTGACCGATGAGCCGCCCGAGGGCATGGAGAACATGCACTATCACCCTCTGGAGCCTCGAAGCGTCCGCGCTGCTGTGCGGCTGATCTAGTGAGATCGGCAACGGTGCGGCCATCCAGACCTAAGTCGGATTGATGATATGGGCCGCAGATACAACAGCACATTATGCGGCGGTGTGCTCGACCTGTTCTTACCCTCGGTGTACAAACATCCATTAAGGTACTCAGGGGGACCCACCATGATTGACGTCGACGGCTTTTCCCGCTCCTTTGATGACCTCGCTGACGAGCTCGATGCTGCCGTCGCACCGGAGCCGAGCATCCGCCGGAGGGGAGCCGGTACCAGCAAGAGCTCCGAGCCTGCTTCGGTGATGCGCGTCGTGGAGCGTGACGGCGTACTGCTTATCGACGATGCTGAGCCCACCACACGGGGTTCGGCACGACGCAGTGGGGGTGCATCGGCCGACACCGGGGATGTGAAATATGAACGGGCCTTCGAACGGCTTGACCGCTCCCAGATCGTCGGTTGGCTCGAATCGCTCGATCGTAAGCTCACGCCTGAGCGCGGTCTGCGGATACTCACCGACGACGGCCTCGAACCGCTCGCCACGGTTCCTGAGCAGGGGCGAATCCTGCTGTTCATTCACGGCACGTTTTCCGAGAGCGAGAGCTTCTTCAATGGAATTCAGGAGAATCCGTTAGGACCTGAATTCACCGACTGGGCTCGTGGCAAGTATTCCCATGTCTTGACCTTCGATCATCCCACTCTCTCCGTCAGTCCGATACTGAACGCACGCTCGCTCGCTATCCAGTTAACCGGCTGTGACGCTGAGATCGACGTGATCTGCCACAGTCGCGGCGGCCTCGTCACGCGCTGGTGGTTGGAGGTATTTGATCGGGCACCACCGGATAAGCGCCGCGCGGTTTTCGTGGGTTCCCCACTTGCAGGCACGGGTCTGGCGTCACCTGCAAATATCCGCAGCAGCCTGAGCTTGCTTTCCAATATCGGTAGCGCGCTCGGTGCTGCCACCGCTGGCGTCCCGTTTCTCACCGTGCTGACGGGCGTGTTCAGGGTCGTCACGTCCGTGACGAAGCTGGCAGCCAACACCCCGGCCGTCGACGCTGCCATCGGGCTGGTCCCAGGGCTCGCAGCACAGAGTCGGGTAGGCAACAATCGTGAGTTGCTGAGCTTGCGGCAGGTGGCGGGCATGAGTCCGGATCGCTACTTCGCGGTTACGTCGAACTTCGAAAGCGAGCAAGTTGGCTGGGAGTTCTGGAAGTACTTTCGCAAAATCGGTGCGCGAGCCAAGGACGTGGCGGCTGATCTCGTTTTCGATGGTCACAACGACCTGGTTGTGGATAGCGGCTCCATGGTGGACCTCTCCGACGATCTATACATCCCTGGAGCTCAGGTGCTCAACTTCGGACCCACGGACGAAGTTCATCACACCAACTACTTCACCCAGCCGCGCACGCTGGAGTTCATCCAGGAAATGCTGAGCAACCGCTCATCGAGCCCGGCTCCGGATTCGGCCAAGAGTGGCGGGATCGCCCGCAGTCGTGGGCTCAGCCAGCGGCATGGTTCAAGCTCAAGTGGTCGAGCCAGCCGAGGCGGAGAAAGGGGAGGTAGTGGACCGACAAGTAGTGGCCCCAGAGGTGGGAGCACCAGACGAGGCGGAGGAACAGGTCGGCGCGGTGGTAGAGCACCCGAGCAGCAACAGCAACAACAACAACAGCAGCAGATGAGCGCCCCATGGGTGCGCCGGGAACTTCGCCGTACGCCCCATCTCGATCTGGAACCCGAAGAAGAAGCCGGGCCCGGAGACATCGTTCGCGTCCGAGTTTATGCAGATGCCGAGCCCCCCCGCGCAGGCGAAGAAAGCGAGGAAATCGTCGTGGAGCTACCGGCGGGGGTGAGCAGCATAGAGATCGACACACACCTGATCGTCAGCCCTCAGCTCGAAGTGCTTGGCGATGCGTTGCGGAGGCTCGAAATCGGCGTGGACCGTGATGTTTCGCCAGTGGTCGAGTTCGAAGTGCGGATTCGCAGCCGTGACGAGATTCTAGCAGTGGTCAGAGAGCTGCCTTCGGTCAAGCGGGCGAGCATCTCGGCGGTATTCAACTACCAAGGCCGACCCAGCGGCAGCGTTACGCGGCTGATGAGTCTGAACCTTGATCTCGACGTACCGGAATCAGCTGAGGTGAACGAGCGCATGGCGGTGGGTACTCTGCGGGTCGAGCCGGAGGCGGAGCGTCCGGATCTGACGGTGCAGGTGCGGGCGCAGCCGATCAACGACGGGCGCCAGTTCCAGTGCTGGGTATCCACGCCGCTGATCGAAGCTGAGGAAGAGGAACGTTGGGAAGACTGGAATCTCCCGAGCTCGGCAGAGTCTATCGTCCGCGGATACATGGGGAACTTCGTCGACGAGGCGGCCTCGAGCCTTGAACGTCTGGCTTCGCTGAAAGGTTCGGGCCGCCAGCTCTTCGACGCGGCACCGGAGTGCTTCAAGAGCGTGTACTGGAGGCTTGTGGATGCAGGACTCCCGCCTAAGACACTCTCCGTAGTTTCCGATGAACCCTATATTCCATGGGAGCTCATGATCCCGCACCGGCGACACCAAGGTCGAAGTGAGTCACGACAGCCACTGGGTGTCGACTGCTCCGTAGCGCGCTGGGTGCTTGGCGACGGCTGCGCCGGGCCTCAGCAGCTGCCGCTCTCGGACAGCATCGTGATCGCCCCTGTCTATCATGGATCTCGTGCACTGCCTCACGCTGAGGAAGAGGCGCGCTACGTGCTCGAGCACTTCCCCGGAATCCGTATCGAGCCAGTGCAGCTCGAGCGCATCGACGAGGTGCTCGCGAGCGTGCGGGGCAGCATTCTGCACCTTAGCTGTCACGGGGTCGATCCGGCGGAGAGCCCTGCGCAAGCCATATATCTGGAAAACGATCGCATGCTGGATACGACCATGCTGACCGGGCTCGACAACTTGCGCGCAGCACTGGAAGAAAAGCCCACTCTTGTGGTGATCAATGCGTGTGAGGTTGGGCGGCCGAAACCAGCCCTCGTAGGCTTGGGTGGCTTTGCGCAGACCTTCATCGATCTCGGAGCTGCCGGGGTGGTGGCTGCCCTCTGGAGCGTCCGGGACGACCTGGCGCACCAGGTTGCCATGGCTTTGTATCGAGGCATTCTCGAGAATCCCTCGCGGCCGTTCTCCGATGTGCTGAGAGAGCTGCGAGCGCGCGCCTACGATCGCAGAGCCGGTGCAGAGGATACCTATGCCGCGTATTGTTACTACGGAGACCCGCTGGCGAGGGCGATGGGCTGATCGGATCGCCGCACTGCAGGCAGCGCGAGGATAGCCAGCATGGTTGATGTTGAAGAGTTTCTGGAGCAGTTCCGAGAATCTACGGCCACACCTAGCACATCGCGGACCGATCTCTGCAGGGAAGCTCTGGCTGCAGTGGATGCAGACGAGAACCCCGCCCTGTGGGCACGCTTGCACGTCGAGTCAGGCATTTGCCAAATGGACGCTCGAGCTGAAATCGGAGGACCGGCATTAGAGCAAGCCATCAGCCATTTCGAACAGGCGCTCAGCGTGCTTACCAGCGAGGACTACCCCGAGGATTGGGCCGCCATTCAAACCGACTTGGGAGACGCTTTCGTCGATCGCGTGCACGGCGAAAGAGGCCGCAACCTCGAGCAGGCCATTGAACACTATCGCCAGGCGCTCACGGTTTATGCCTCCGATGCCAGTCCTCAGCAGTGGGCGATGGTTCAGAGCAATATGGGCCGCGCATACCACCTGCGACCGACACACGGAGGGCCCGTGGACCACCGCAAGGCGATCGCGCACTACCGGAACGCGCTCACCGTATACAACAGCGAAGATCATCCCGAGCAGTGGGCGACAACGCAGAACAACATCGCAATTGCCTACTCCCGGAGTATTGACGGCGCGAACGCCGACAACGTGGAGCGAGCCATCAAGCATTTCAGGCAGGTGCTTGCTGTCCGCACTCGTGAAGCGTTTCCTGAACACTGGGCGGCAACATGCGAGCGGCTCGCGGATGCCTTTGATGGGCGCGTGCGGGGTGAAGTGGCTGAAAACCTCGATCAAGCAATAGCCTATCGGGAAGACTCGCTGTGTGTGTATACGCCTGAGCATGCTCCTGAACGGTGGGCTCGGGCCAGGCATCAACTGGGATTCGCCTACATGGGACGCATGAACGGTGAGCGTGCGCAGAACGTTGAAGAGGCGATTGCTCACTTTCGGGCAGCACTCGAAATCCGAACTCGCGAAGATCTACCAGAACAGTGGGCGGAAACGCACTCCGGTCTGGGATTTGCTTATCAGAACCGAGTCAGTGGTGAGCGGGCGGACAACATTGAAAGGGCAATCGAGCACTATGAGCTGAGCCTGACCATCATCACCCCCGAAGCGTTTCTCAGGAGTTGGCTGGGTCTTCAGATCAACGAGAGCTTCGCTTTCTTCCAACGCATCCGTGAAGACCGGTCCCTGAATACGGAGCGGGCACTCGAGATACTTGAGAATGCACTGGCTGTCTGCCCGCTCGAAACCTATCCTGAGTTGTGGGGAAGGCTTCAATCCAGTCTCGGCAGCACCTACGCCTGTCGCGTTCTCGGCGAACGTGCGGACAATCTCGAGCAATCGATACAACACCATCAAGCCGCTCTCGACGTCTTCAAGCCTGAGACCTTTCCTTGGGAGTGGGCAGCGACCATGAGTAATCTGGGTCTCGCCTACATGGACCGGATTCGCGGAACGCGGGCTGACAACCTGGAGCGTGCAATCTCCTGTCGTGAAAACGCGCTAACGGTCTACTCCATCGAGGATTTCCCCGAACAGTGGGCGGCGACCCACGGCGGTCTCGGGCTGACCTACCGGAATCGCATACGCGGGGATGGATCGAGAAATCTGGATGAAGCGATCCGGCACTATGAGAAGGCGCTGACGATCTATAGTCGTGATACCTACCCTGACAAGTATCGATTCACGCAGCGTGATCTCGGTGAGTTGCACCTCGACCGGGGAAGATACGCTCAGGCTCATGATGCGTTCGCGACCTCCATTGAAGTCAGCGAGGAGTTGATCGGAACGGCTTACACCGAAGATGGGCGCATTGCGGAAGTTGATGCAACCACACGCGCACACAGGCTCGACGCCTATGCGCTTCTTCGCCTGCACCGTGCTGACGAGGCGCTGCTGAGACTCGAGGAAGGTAAAACCCAGCAGCTGAGACAAGAGATGGCCCTGGAGGCTGTTGATCTGGGGAGAGTATCCGCCGCCGAGAAAGACGAGATTCAGTCGATCAGGCAGTCCATACGCGCCTACGAGGCAGAGATGCGACTGCCGCCAGATGTTCCAGGTCGTCGCAGCGACGCGGAACTGGCAAATTCCTTACGTGAAGCACGCGCTGACCTGAGTAATCGCAGCGATGTTATCCGCGCGAATCAGACCGACGCGATGGCGGACCGTCTGGACCTTCAAAGCCTTCTTCGTCAGGCACCCGAAGGTGGGGCGATGGTGGCGCCTCTGATCACTTCGCAAGGCACAGCGGTATTTGTGATTCCTGCAGGGGCAGTGCGTGTTGAAACTGAACACGTTGTCGAGATCGACCGCTTCAAGACCAGGGATCTCGATGTGTTGCTTTTCGGTGCGGACGATGAGCAGATCCTCAGGGGCGCCAGTGCGCAGAATGGTTGGCTGGGAGCGCTTCGGGGGGTTCGGCCGGACTGGGAGGATACGATCGATCGCACCTGTCGACGCCTCTGGGATATGTTGATTGAGCCAGTACATCGGCGGCTTGCTGACTTTGGTCTCTCCCCAGGCGCTCCGGTGCTGCTGGTGCCGCCCGCTCGGTTGGGGCTGTTACCGCTTCATGCCGCGTTGCGTGAAGATCGCGGGCAGCTCAGATGCATGCTTGATGACTGGTCCGTGTACTACGCACCGAGCTTCTACGGAGTTTCGCTGAGCAGAAACCGGCTCGCAGAGCCGCAACGGCAGGGTCGAGAATTGCTTGCGGTTGTTAATCCCACAGAGGATCTCCACTTTGCGACGACCGAGGCGGACGCTGTTGTCCGGCACTTCCCGCACTCGCTCCAGCTGAAAGAAGCTGAGGCAACCGTCGGAGAAGTCCTCAAAGTCGCGCCAGGGAAAAACTTTCTGCACTTTACCGGTCACGGGTCCCATAACTGGAGCGACGTTATGCGCTCCGGTCTGCAAATGGCGGAAAACAAAGACCTCACGCTATCCGTTATCATCGAAGCACTCGATCTCAGTTGCAGCCGCCTCGTCGTACTATCTGCATGCGAGACAGGGATCACCGACACCACCAAAGCACCGGAAGAATTCACCGGCCTGCCATCAGGTTTACTTTCGGCAGGTACTCCCGGAGTGATCAGTTCTTTGTGGTCAGTGGACGACCTGTCGACATCGCTTGTGATGGAGCGCTTCTATCAGAATCTGTTTGCTGATGGCGCAACGGTGACGTCTCCATCTGCCGCGCTGCGCGAAGCACAGCTATGGTTGCGTGACTCCACTGCGGACAGCCTGGACTTAGCGAACCGGTGGCGACAAGTCGCAAAGACGACACGACAGCCTGAGCTTGGCGAGACAGCGAGAGAAAACGCGGATTACTTCGCGACTCACAAGGATGTAACACCATTCTCCTCGCCGTATTTCTGGGCGGGGTTCACGTACATGGGAGCACAGGCAAGCTAGAGATCATCACAATGCCACCTACTCTCTGCAGTTTCCAGACGTGGCGTCACGCCTGGGAACGAGCACACGAACGCTGCAGAGAAGACTCGGACAACAACGTGTGATTTTTTTCCGAATCGCCCTGCAGGTCCGCTGCCAGCTAGCGCAGGAGTTGCTCCGCACTGATCTGACGGTCAAGGAAGTAGCGTACTTGACCGGCTATTCAGATGTGGCCAACTTCTCGGCCGCGTTCAAGGCGAAGCTGGGTGTCTCGCTGGCCGCGATGATAGATGCTCACCTGAGCGAGGCCTGCTGGCTCTCGGCTGGAATGGGTAAGCCTTTCGCGCTCAGTTAGGCTATAAATCTCTTCCGAGCACACTCATCCGGGAGAAGAAACCCATGGCCTTTTCGAGCAACCCGAAATTCGGCGTCACCATATTTCCCACGGACTACACCATTGCGCCAGTCGAGCTGGCGAAGGCCGTGGAAGAACGTGATCTGGACAGCCTGTTCTTTCCAGAGCACACACACATTCCCACTTCCCGGGCGACGCCTTTCCCCGGCGGCGGCGACCTGCCGCAGATGTACTGGCACACGCACGACCCGTTCGTCGCACTCGGTGCCTGCGCCGCGGTCACGGAGCGTATCCGGCTGGGCACGGGCATCTGTCTGGTCATCGAGCGGGATCCCATCACGCTGGCCAAGGAGGTGGCTTCACTGGACCTGCTGTCCAACGGCCGCTTCGTACTGGGGATCGGCGCTGGCTGGAACCGTGAGGAGATGGAGAATCATGGTGCCAACTACCCCAAGCGCTGGGCCGTGGTCCGGGAGAAGGTCCTCGCCATGAAGGCAATCTGGGCAGAGGAAGAGGCGGAGTTTCACGGCGAGCACGTGGACTTCGATCCGATCTGGTCCTGGCCCAAGCCGGTGCAGGCCGGTGGCCCGCCGATCTGGATCGGGGCCAACTCAAAATGGGTTTTCGACCGGGTTGCCGAGTACGCAGACGGTTGGATGCCTATTGGCGGGCTCGGCAGCGGCAACATGGAACGGATGAGTGAGGCGCTCGCCGCACGGGGACGGAAGGTCGAAGATCTGGAGCTGGCACTATTCGGCGCGCCTACCGATATCGAGCAGCTGAAGGGTCGTATCGAGCAGGGCTTCGATGAGCTGATCTTCAACCTGCCGGACGCGCCTGCAGATAAAGTGCTGCCGCTTCTGGACAAGCTCGCGGGCATCGCTGACACGATCCGGGGATGACTCACCTTGCGTTCGCTCGTCATAGCCGCGAGTGAGCTCGACGCCCGGAGCTAGGTACGGCACCGTAGATCAGACCATGGATACAGTACGGATCATTGGTGGCAAGTACGAAATCCTAGACGAGCTGGGGCGTGGCGGCATGGGTGTTGTGTACCGCGTACGCCATTCAGTGCTCGGCAAGATTTACGCAATGAAGGTTCTGAGCCCCGATCTGGTCGCGCAAGCCGACCTGGTTCGCAGGTTTCGCCGTGAAGCGCAGGTCATGGCTCAACTGCGACACCCAAACATCGTGGAAGTATTCGATATCGGCCAGGACGGCGATATGCACTACTTTCTCATGGAGTTCATCGAGGGCATGGGATTGGACCGGTTCCTGCGGAGTTCCGCCGAAGCAATTCCTTTTGCCAGAGCACTGACCATCACGACACAGATTGGCCATGCTCTGGCATACGCTCACCGTCAGAACCCAGCTGTCGTACACCGGGACATCAAACCAGCGAAT
Organism: Candidatus Azotimanducaceae bacterium; assembly: GCA_965215995.1. GTDB lineage: Bacteria > Pseudomonadota > Gammaproteobacteria > Pseudomonadales > Azotimanducaceae > SZUA-309. Next base: position 1,210,695 of record OZ244128.1, read on the forward strand.
ATCCTGATCGAGAACGGCACCGAACGAGTCGTCGTCACCGACTTCGGCATCGCCAAGGTGTTGGACTACGACCAGACCCAGCATACGCGGACGGGTGCTTTCATCGGAACAGTCCGTTATTCCGCCCCGGAACAGCTTCGCGGAGAGGCGGAGCTCGATGGGCGGGCAGACATCTACTCCTTGGGTCTTCTGCTGTATGAAATGGTGAGCGGGCACCGGCTTTACAGCGACGTCAACGAAGCGCAGCTCATGGCACAGCTGCTGGGCGGAGAGAAAAAACATCCGTTGCAGTTCGATACCCCCGTACCCGTTGGTTTTCAACAGGTAGTGACCAGAGCCATCAGCAAGGACCGCACGCAACGCTACCCCACAGTGGAAGCCCTGCTGAGCGATCTGAAGCACTTCGAGGACGAGGCGTTCGACGGTTCCACAGGCGAGACAACCATCGCCGCTACAAACCTGGCGAGACCAGGCGCACGCCAGCGGCAAGGCAGTCGTCGGGTGGTCGCGTCTTTTGCGTTCGCGTCACTACTGATTGCCTCGGTGTCGGCGTGGTGGTATCTGGGCTCCAACTCGAATGAAGGAGCTTCTTCCGCGGGGCAGACTACGCCCGCGGAAATCACCGGAGAACCCGACATCGATGACACAGAACAACCCGCTTTGCCACCACTAATCGTCAGCCCTGCGGACAAGAACCTTACCGTGGCCGCATGCGAGGTCGTGGCATTCGAGGTGCTCGATGCCGACGATGTTGCCCAATTCATCTGGCGTCTGAATGGTCAGCTTGCCAACGAGGGTAATACGCGGTACGCGGTCTCTGATTTACAGGCGGGCAGCCACATCGTTAGCGTGGAGGCTCATCACTCGGGAGAGACGACCTCTTTCAGCTGGGAAATCACAGCGCAGGACGCAATCAACCAGAGCCAGACGCAAGAATGGCTGAGCAACTACGCGTCTGCTCTGCAAACTGCCGACATCGGCGCGTTACGCAAGTTGGGTTTTATCCAGAACGAGGAACAGGCAGAACGGATAGAAGAGACCTTGGCGCAGCGCCAGCGATACGAGGTGGCCATCGAAGATGTGTCGATTCAACAGCTCTCAGACAGCGCGGAAATGACATTCCGCCAGGTCGAGCGCTGGTATGACCCAGCAACATTCAGCACTATCGTGGACCATGTGACCCACACACTGACGCTGGCACGCGAGGATTGCTCAGCAATTGTTGCACGCTAGTGTAGAAAGCCACCGACCTCCAGGCCCGGTCTTGTATACACTCTATCTCACAGATAACTATTCACACTCGCGAACAGCGAGGTTGATGTCAGGGGGGCATCCCGATGCGTACGTTCTACACTGCCACACTAAGTCTCATTACTGTGCTGTTATCACTTGTGAGTACCGCAGACACCGGGACTGTCTTCATTTTAGACGGCTCCGGCAGCATGTGGGGTCAGGTGGAGGGACGCCCCAAGATCGAGATTGCCAGGCAGGTGATGGTTGATCTCAGCGAGCGACTTCCCGAGAACGTGCAGACCGGACTGATGGTGTACGGGCACAATCGCAAAGACGATTGCGATGATATCGAGACGCTCGTGCACCTGGGCGGCGACCGCGCTGCCATGAACGAAGCCCTGCAGTCCGTGCGTCCGAAGGGCATGACGCCAATCACCGCGTCACTGCACCGTGCGGTGGACGAACTGAAGGAACGGGAGGGTCAGACCTCGATAGTGATCGTCAGTGACGGCAAAGAAACCTGCGGTGGGGACCCCTGCAGCGCCGCCCGTGAAGCGATTGCAACCGGTATCAACCTTCGTATTCATGTCATCGGTTTCGATGTGACGCCAGAGGAAACCCGCCAACTTACCTGCATCGCCGAAGAAGGTAACGGCAAATACTTCGAGGCGGCCAACACGGATCAACTTACCGTTGCCCTGGCGGAAGTGGAAAAAGAGGTCGTCGCTGAGCCCGCCCCGCCACCGGAACCCACCGAGACGGTGTTGTTCCAGGACACGTTCGACCGCGACGATCTGGGCACCGATTGGTCTCTAACGGAGCCGGATGAGAACCGTTTCATGCTCATAGACGGCAAAGCATTGAGTGTGGCGACGACACCCGAAGCCAATCGCATGGTTCTGCAACAACCTCTTTCCGGAGACTTCAAAGTCTCCGTGAGCGCCACCATGAAGCTGGAGCGAAACAACTCCTTGCGGTTGTACACAGGGTTTGGGGAGGACAACTACGTCGTCTTGAGGTTAGACGGGAATCATGGGGGCGCAGCCAAGATCACTTCCAACTTCGTCAAGTGGACGGGTGGGAAATCGAACGAGATCAACACCTATCGTACGCTGTCGCAGGTAGGCGAGCGGGATCTGGAGGAAGCCCATGGTGTGGAGCACCTGTGGTATCTCCAGATCCAACGCTCGGGTCTGAAATTTACCGGCCGCATCAGCGCCGATGGCACCGAATGGGTGGACGTCGGCGAACATACGCTACTCGGCCGGGGTGATCTGCAGGTAGGTATCAGCGCCTTTTCTTCCGGTGTTGAAAACGCGGCCTATTTCGATGACTTCGTGATCAAGAGCGTGCAATGAAACGCTTTCACTGACACGATTCTGTGCGGCCATTGAGACAGTTGTGAAACCAAAAGGGCGTATCGACGCACGCCCGGCACCAAACTGAGAAGGGAGAACTCAAGATGATCGGTTACGTTACGCTCGGCACCCGCGATCCAGCCAAGGCACAGGCTTTCTACGATGCCCTGCTCGCCACGCTGGGCGCCTCACGGGTCATGGAAATGGATACCTTCGTGCTCTGGGGTAAATCCATGGACGAGCCCTGCCTCGCTTCCACCCTGCCCTACGATGGCGCCGATGCGACCTACGGCAACGGCACCATGGTTGCCCTGCGCATGGGCAGCACCGATGAAGTGGATACCTTCTACGCCAAGGCGATGGAGCTGGGCGCCACCGACGAAGGCCCGGCGGGTCCTCGCGGCGACGGTTTCTACGCAGGCTACTTCCGAGATCCCGACGGCAACAAGCTCTGCGCGTTCTTCACCTGAGGTTGCGGCGGCGGGAAGAGCTTGGAGGAGACCGACCATCCGTTGATACCTGCCTCACACATGCGCCTGCGATTGAAGTTTCATTTCGTTACTGCTGATATTGCGTCGCCGACGGGAAGCGATTGAGGGGCGTCGGTAACAGGTCGAGATGAAGGAATTCCCGGGTGATGCAGTCGATAAATCTAATCCCGTGCTGGAGTGCGTGCCTGTTGTTTCTGGCAGCGCTGCAGGCATCTGTCGTTCACGCGCACACCGAGGCGGAGGAGATCGAGGAGATCGTGGTGTACGGACGAGCAGAGCAGCTTGTCGGCACCGCCCATGCCGCATCGGAGGGCATTGTGGGGTACGCAGACCTGCAGGTTCCGCCTCTTCTGCGGGTCGGCGAGCTCATGGAAGGCGTCCCGGGCATGGTGGCAACCCAGCACTCGGGCACCGGCAAGGCCAACCAGTTCTTCGTTCGGGGTTTCAATCTCGATCACGGGACCGATCTGGCGGTCCACGCTGGCGGCGTGCCCATCAACATGCGCACTCATGGCCACGGTCAGGGGTACCTGGATCTCAACTTCATCATCCCGGAAACGGTTGAAACGCTGACCTACCGCAAGGGAACCTACTCTTCGAGGGTGGGCGATTTCTCGTCCGCCGCCAGCGCGGAGTTCGAGTTTTACGATCGCCTGCCGGCCAACACCGTGCAGCTGACCGGTGGTTCGCACGACTACTGGCGCGGGCTTGCGGCAGGCAGCATGGAGGCCGGGGCGCTAACACTGACCTCGGCGCTGGACATGACCGGGTATGAGGGGCCGTGGGACCTGCCGGAAGACCTGCGGCAGGTGCGTCTGCACCTCGGTGCCGGCTTCGATGTGGGCTCGGCGAGGGCGCAGATCACTCTGCAGGGCTACGACGGCAGCTGGGACTCGACAGATCAGGTCCCGTCCCGTGCTGTCGAGGCGGGGCTGATCGATCCGCTCGGCTATATCGATCCCGATCTCGGCGGGGAAACCGAGCGTTGGGCACTGTCGATGAAACTCCGAACCGGGTCGGCCAGCATCGTTGCCTACGTGCTGGACTACGACTTTCAGCTGTTTTCAAACTTCACCTACCTGCTAGACGATCCGGACCGCGGGGATCAGTTCGAGCAGGTCGACAACCGGACCATCTATGGTGGCAGACTTGATGGTCTGACCGAGCTCCAACTCTGGGATCGTCCCGCCTTCTTCCGCTGGGGCGGCGACGTTCGGGTGGATGACATCGACGAGGTCGGATTGTTTTCGACGGAAGGGCGTCAGCGCCTCTCAACGACGCGCCAGGATACGGTCCGTCAATCTTCCGGCAGCGCCTATGCGGAGCTGGAAGTGTCTCCGACCGATCGGCTGCGTCTGGTTGGCGGTGCCCGAGCAGACTACTTCGACTGGCGGGTGGATGCCCTGAGGGAGGAAAACAGCGGTTCCGGCGACGACGTCCTGCTGAGCCCCAAGCTGGCAGCGAGCTACCAGATGACGGATCGCTTCGAAGGCTACCTCAACTGGGGCCGTGGATTTCATTCCAACGACGTGCGCGGGGTGGAGATCTCCGTAGACCCCGGGACCGGCCTCCCGGTGGACCCTGTGGATGTGTTTGCCGAAGCGGAAGGGGCGGAGATCGGTCTGCGGTTCGAGCACGGTCGCACACTCAACGCCACGCTGGTTGGTTTCCTGCTCGATCTGGAATCCGAGCTGGTGTTCGTCGGCGATGCGGGCACCACGGAGCCCAACGGCGCCACCCGCCGTCAGGGGGTCGAGCTTGCAGGTTTCTGGCAGGCGACCGACTGGCTGGCGATGAACGCCGCGTACACCCACACAGACGCCCGCTACAAGGAATCACAAGGCGGCGGACGGGAGATTCCCGGTGCGATCGAATCGACCTTCACGCTGACGGCGAACGGGACCTGGAAAAACGGTATCTCGGCCAGCGCCCGCCTCCGCTGGCTCTCCGATGCGCCGCTCACCGAGGACGGGGACGTGCGCTCCGAGGACTCGCTGCTGGTCAGCGCGTCCCTGGGTTATCGTACAGGACCCCTGGAGCTTCGGCTGGATGCCTTCAACCTGCTCGACAGCACAGACACGGACATCTCCTACTTCTACGCGTCACGACTGACCGATGAGCCGGCCGAAGGCGTGGAAGACCTGCACTACCACCCCCTGGAGCCCCGAAGCATCCGCGCATCTGTGCGGCTGATCTGGTGAGAAGGGCAACGGGTCATCGCGGGGACCCCCCATAGACAAGACCAAGCCCCTGGGCACGGTATCCGAGAAGCGTGAGCAGGTTCTCTGATGCACCCTCCAGCACCTTTTCATCGAGCGCCAGAAACCAGTTTTCCTGAGCGCGGTAGATTGGCTTTGTGTACCAGGCGAATGCTGCGGCGCGGGGTTGTTCTGATCGGTTGCTACCCGTTCGATGCCAGACTCGACTCTCGAACACCACGGCCGTTCCCGCAGATGCGATGACAGGTGCTGCACTTTCCATGGGCGGTTCTGCCGGATTGGTGCGATCGTGGCTGTCCGGCACCATCTCCGTGGCACCGTTTTCAGACGTAAAGTCATCGAGCAGCCACGCGACGTTCATTCCCTGTGGCTGTGCTGGCCAGGGAGTCGGCACGAATATCTGATCAGCGTGCAGAGCTCCCCCTTCGCCGCCGGGCTCGGCTATGTTGGCGGAAAAGTTGCCGAGCAGTGCCGGCCAACCGAGAGCCGCTTTCAGCAGCTCGAGTACCAGTGGATGCTGTACCAGCTCGCTGAACACAGCACCGCGGTTCAGCAGATTCCACACCCGCACATTTCCATCACCATCGAGTGCGAATTCGTCGGCGGTACGCCCCTTGGCCCGGTCATCTGCCGGGCCTGCGTAAACCGCATCCCGCGCTTCCCGAAGCTGGTCTCCTGCGAGCAACGCAGGTAGGACGACAGCACCACGCTCTCGCAGGTGCTCGATTGCCTGCAGGGCAGAACCGGCCATTGGCGGAAAAACCGTCGATGCTTCTGTCTGCCCTTGTCTGTCCCTCTCCATCAGATTGGCCCTTTGAACGGTCTCAGGTTCGCCGCCACACCAAGACCCAGCCAGTCCGTGAGCTCCGGACTGAGCGTTGCTTTGGTTTCTTCCGACAGCCCCACGTTGAAGTTCCATTGCGGACGAATGAAAGATCGGCTGTAGTAGCCAAACAGGAGGCTTCGCTCTTCGTCTTGCGTCTTGTTGGCGCCAGATGTGTGCCAGAGGCGCCCTTCCATCGCAACAATACTGCCTGCTTTCGCCTCAAACGGGATCATCTTGTCTGCGATGTCGGCCGGAACGTCATCCATGCGCTGGAAACGGTGACTACCGGGCATGAACAACGTCGCGCCATTCTCACCGCGCACATCATCCAGGCACCAGATCACGTTGAGACTCCAAGGAGCGTGCCAGGGTTCTGGTAACACGAGCGCGAGATCGGAATGAATGAACATCGAGGCACTGCCCGGTTTCGCGATGTTGGCTGTGAAGTTGGAGATGATGAAGTCATCGTCGAGCACCTGGCGAGCGATCTCTACCGCCAGAGGGTGTGAGATCAGCTCGACAAAGACCGGATCGAGATCGAGCAGGTTGAACACGCGCACGTTGTTCGGATTTGGATCCAATCCCTCGATGTAAGTCGGGATACCTCGGCGCTCACTTTCCACAGCAGCTTCTACCAGACGACGGCGAACATACGCCGTTTTCGATGGATCCAGGACATCTTCGATGATGCAGTAGCCATGCTCGACCAGGCTGGCTTTGTGAGCTTCGGTGAACATCAGACATTCCCCCCGATTGGCAGAGGTGGAAAGTTCATCTATTGAGACTCTCGTATAATGGCGCTGTTGATCGAGCGTATCCATGACGATGTCCATCTGGATGCAGGCGGCACCAGGTGCCGCCGTGTTCGCAAGGGACGAGGGAGGGCAAAATGACTCAAGAAACGACCGGCGGAGCGGTCATCGCTCAGACGCTCGCCAAACTCGGTGTGAAAGATGTCTTTGCCTTGCACGGCGGGCATCTGGACGCATTCCTGGTGGCCTGTCCCGACGAAAACATACGACTCATAGACTTCCGGCACGAAGCCTCGGCAGGACATGCCGCCGACGCATACGCGAGATCGTCTGAAGCCGGGTTTGGCGTTTGCGTCATCACGGCGGGACCTGGATTCACGAACGCGTTGACGCCCATTACCAGCGCATACGTCGACGCCGTACCGACTGTGTTCATTGTCGGTTCCCCACCGCTACGTGAAGTGGAGACCAACCCGCTGCAAGGTGGATTCGACCAGATCGCCATGGCAGCCCCGGTGACCAAGTGGGCACACCGCGTCACCAACACGGAACGACTACCCGACTTGATCGAAAAGGCAGTGCGTATTGCCACATCCGGCCGCCCGGGGCCAGTCCTGCTCGATATTCCCATCGACGTCATGTTCATGCCTGTTCGGGAAGCCATGTTCCCGGTGGACAAGCGTCCCGTTGCACCAGACCGACCGGCACCTTCCCGTGATGCAGTCACTCGGGCACTCGAGGCGCTACGCAATGCCGAGCGGCCACTGATAGTCGCCGGAGGTGGCACGGTATTCTCGAGATGCTCATCATCGTTGCAGCGCTTTGCCGAAGTTTCCGGCGTGCCGGTTGCCGCGAGCTCAATGGCACGCGGCATCCTGCCGGAAAAACACGCTCGGTACGTAGGTGGCGTTGCGGGGGTGGGCGGTGCTGTCGCCCGGGGTAGTCCTCCAGACGTCGTGGTCATGGCTGGGGCACGGGCAGGCATGTATCTGGGTGGTCGCTCGGGGACAATCATCCCGAACGATGCCACCGTCATTCAGATCGATGTAGATGGCTCGGAGATCGGCCGGATTCGACCTGTTGATCAGCCCATTGTCGCGGACTGCAGGGAGGCTTTCGAAGCCTTCGCCGATGCTGCACAAGACTTGGAGTGGCCGGATCGAGAGTCGTGGGTAAAAATGCTGCAGGCAGGCCGCTATCCCTACGAGCCCATCTTCAGTGAAGCACCTAAAGAAACCAGGCCCGGCGTGCTGCATCCTTATCACGCCGTCAAGGCAGCGATGGATGCCTTGAATGAAGATACGGTGGTCTGCATAGACGGTGGCGAATCCGGAGGCTGGGCAGCTGTCAACGTACGCTCGGCGGGACCGGGATTGTGCATGGCGAATGGCTACTTGGGTTGCCTTGGCGTCTCTCAGGGTTTCGCGATTGGTGCAGCCATAGCCAACCCGGACAGGACGGTCGCGATTTTCAGTGGCGACGGCGCTTTTGGATTCAACATTCAGGAGCTGGACACGATGGTCCGGCACGATATGCCGATAGTGGCCATCGTCCTGAACAACGCCTGCTGGGCGATTTCCAGAACCGGGCAGGACATCGTGTTTGGAGAGAATCGGCGTAGCATCGTCGGCTTGAACCAGACCGGTTACGACCAGGTGGCAGTCGCTTTCGGAGGAGCAGGAGAAACGGTTACCTCCTATGAACGCATCGCTCCGGCGATCAAGGAAGCACTGGCTGCACGCAAGCCGACCTGCATCAACCTGATCGTCGACCCGGATGTGGTCAACCCCGCCATCGTGGCAATGGTCGGAGATCCCAGCGTAACTGACGAAATCATGATTCCTTACTACGAGAACATTCCTACCTGAAGGTAGGCGCACCAGAACCATCAATATGCTCTTGAGGGTGTTTTAACGACAATAAGACGCCCTTAAGAGCAGCTACTGCTTGGCGGCTCATGGATTTTCTGCTAGTGTGCTCTAAAGAGCATGTAAACGCAGATAGGACGCCCTTAAGAGCATGGTCGCCAGAAACATACTGTCCACCTCCCCTCCCTACGCCATAGAGAGCGCGTTAAAGCAGCTTGGCGCGAATCTGAAAACCGCGCGTCTGCGCCGCAACCTCACACTTGAGGATGTCAGCGGAAAACTCGGCGCCGGCGTTCGCGCAATTGCCGACGCCGAGAGAGGCAAACCAACGACCGGGATTGCCGTCTATGTCGGTCTGCTTTGGGCCTACGATCTGCTCGGCCCGATGGCAGACCTTGCCGATCCCGCCAGTGATATCGAAGGACTTGCCTTAGCGGGATCCCGTGAGCGCGCGCGCTCAGGCACAACAAAAAAGCTGGACGATGACTTCTGATACGGAGTGCTACGTCTACATCACGCTTCCTGGGCAAACGGAGTTTGTCACGGCGGGCAAGTTCAGCCTGAAAAAGGACCGTCAGGGAAATCCCTTGGGTCGATTTGTCTACGGCCAGAGATACCGCACTCGAGACGATGCGGTGCCAATCGACCCCATCGAGCTGAAGATTGATAGCAAGACCTATGAGAACAGGCTGCTCGGCGGCGTGTTCGGGGCATTACGCGATGCAAGTCCTGACTACTGGGGCCGCCGCGTCATCGAGAAACACGCAGGTGCCGCCGAGTTGGGCGAGCTTGACTATCTCCTGCACTCGCCAGATGACCGAGCGGGTGCACTTGGATTTGGACTGGGCCAGGAACCGCCCGCACCCCGCCGGGAATTCAATCGCACGATTGATCTTGAAAGGTTGCAGGCAATCGCCGATGCCATCATCGAAGATGAGGATCTATCCGATGACCCCGACACCCAACAGGCCTACGAGCTGCTTGGCGGCACCTCAATGGGGGGTGCCCGGCCAAAGACCGTGGTCGAAGATGAGGACGGGCTTTGGATCGCGAAATTCAACCGCACCGATGATCGGTGGAATCATGCGCGAGTTGAACATGCGATGCTCGTTCTGGCGCGCATATGTGGTATCCAAACGGCGGAGTCTCGCGTTATCCAGTTTGGCGATCGCGACGCCTTGCTCGTCAAACGCTTTGATCGCGAGAAAACGGCAGAGGGTTATCGCCGTGCGCGCATGCTCAGTGCCCTGACCCTGCTCCGTGCTGATGAGAATGAGCGTGATAAATGGTCCTACGTGGTGCTCGCTGAAGAACTTCGGCGCCTTTCTGATCAACCGGTCGAGGATGCCAATGAGCTCTACCGGCGGATGGTGTTCAATGCGCTGATATCGAACACCGATGATCACCCGCGCAACCATGCGGTCATTGCGCTATCTGATGATTGGAAGCTCTCCCCGGCCTACGATCTGACACCTTCTGCTCCTCCGAGTCAGGAGCGAAGGGATCTGGCCCTGATCGGCGGTGATGATGGTCGCTATGCGAACGCCCGTAATCTGCTCAGCCAATCCGAGCGCTTCCATGTGAAGCATGATGAGGCAACCGCGCTGATGGCAGAGATGGAAGAAACCGTTCGCGCGCGATGGCATGAGAGCGCACGTTCATGCGGGGTGAGCGAACAGGATTGCGAGCGGCTCTCCGGCGCTTTTGCCTATCCGGGGTTTCGGATTGGCTGGGAGTCTGCCTCATGAAACCGGGCTGAGTCCTGGCATCCGGGACGACTCGCCGACGACGACAGTCTCACTTCGACGTAACTACAGCCTGCAAACCTGAAATCACCCCTGCAGCGGCGGCGGTTACTGTCCGGAAACGGGGTCACCACCCAACACCGCCGGAGTCTCGCAGTAGGTGCTCAGGATGTAGCGTTGATGGTTGCCGATACGCTCGGTCAGCGCCTCGGCGATCACCGGAGTCTGCCCGCACATCGCAAAATACTTCAACATACCCTTGTTCTGCTGCGTGACCGGCATGATCTCCGGAGACGGAGGCAGCAAGCTCATACTCATCGTTGCCCAGTAAACATCCGCTGCGCTTACTGACTCGCCGACGAGGTAAGGACTGCCCACAGCTTCCTGGCTGGCGAGACGGCGATCAATGAGCTCGAGCACCTCAGCAACCTTACCGGGTGCTGCTGCGCTCGCAGCTTCACTGTAGCCGTACTTCTGCGCTAACGGGCTGTCGCTCATGATCCTCATGTTCCAGACCAACCCATCTTCCCCGAGCACCACCGCACAGAGGCCGAATACCTCGACACGTTGTTCAAAGTCATCAGGAATCAGCTTCGCGGTACCGGGCGCACCGATTCGTTCGGCCAGCGCCAACTGCTCAATCCAGACGTTTCGCGGCCGCTCCTCATCGTGGAACATCGTTGGGATGCTCGTCTGACTGGTGAGTTCATAAAGCCTCGCCTGCCGGTCTTCGCCCGTTTCTTTGTCCACGCCCATCATGGGATGCAGCGCGCGGATCAGCGGGATGCCCTTCACAAAGCAGATGTTCTTCAGTGCCTCCGCGTACAAGGCAGGCAAACCTGGAATGAAGGTGACCCGCGTGCCTGTTTTCATCGCGGCAGCTTCTTCCAGCGTTATGAATTCCGGGGCGGTAGGTCCTGCGTCGCTCATCTGTGTTTCCTCTTGTTAAGTAGATGATCATGTTCGTTTCACCTGCGCGATGCCATCAGCCCGTATTGCGCATACCTGCGGCAACGCCGGCGATGGTCACCATGATGGCCTGAACGACGTGGTCATCTTCGCTCTTCCGCTGGCGCTGCAGAAGCTCTGCCTGCAGGTAGTTGAGGGGATCCGTGTAGATGTTGCGCAGCTGAATCGACTGCCGCAGCCAGTCCTCGGACTCGAGCAGCTGACCTTTGCCGATGAGCGCCAGCAGACAGCGCTGGTCCTCCTCCATCTGCGTGCGCAGCGTTTCACCGATGGGTTTCAGGGCAGCATCGACCAGTTTTTCGTCGTAGTAGGCCGAGAGCTCCAGATCAGCCTTGGCGAACACCATCTCCAGCATCGACAGCCGTGTCGCGAAGAACGGCCAACGCTGTGCCATCTGCTTAAGGATTGTTCCCTCACCGCGCGCCACGGCGGCGGCGAGGGCACTGCCGGCCCCGAGCCAGGCCGGTAGCATGAGCCGGTTCTGTGACCAGGCGAAGATCCAGGGAATGGCCCGCAGACTCTCGATGCCGCCGTCGGCCCGGCGCCGCGCGGGCCGCGACCCGAGCGGCAGGACGCCGAGTTCCTGCTCAGGGGTCGCCTGGCGGAAGTAGCGGACGAAGTTTGCATCGTCCTGCACCAGGGCCCGGTAGCTTGCGCAGGACTCCTCGGCGAGCACATCCAATATGGCGCGCCAGGCTGGATCCGGCGCCGGTGGCGTTATCAGGTTCGCCTCCAGGATCGCGCTGGCGTAGAGCGCGAGGGTCCGGGTCGCCACGGCCGTACTGCCGAGCTTCGCGCGGATCATCTCCCCCTGCTCCGTGACCCGCAGGCCGTTACGCAGGCTGCCCGGCGGCTGCGACAGCAGCGCATCCCGCGCCGGGGCGCCGCCGCGGCCGATCGTGCCGCCGCGACCGTGAAAGAGCGTCAGCGCCACCCCATGCTGCTGCGCCACCGCCAGCAGGTTTTCCTGGGCCCGATACTGGGCCCAGCCGGCGCTCAGCATGCCGGCGTCCTTGGCGGAGTCGGAATAGCCGATCATCACCATCTGCCTGCCTGCCGCATAGTCGCGGTACCAGGGCGCCTCGAGCAGCGCGTCGATCACGGCGGCTGAGTTCTCGAGGTCATCCAGCGTCTCGAACAGCGGCGCGATGGGGATCCTGAACGAACAACCCTGCTCCTTCAGGAGCAACAGCACGGCAAGCACATCCGAAGGCTGCCGCGCCATGGAGATCACGTAGGCGCCGAGGGCCTCCGGCGGCTGCGAGGCGACCACTTTGCAGGTGGCAAGGACTTCATTGGTTTCCGGATCACCCTGCCAGCCAACAGGCAGCAGCGGTCGCCGGCTGCCGAGCTCCTGGAGCAGGAAGGCCTGACGATCGGCTTCGCTCCAGGACTCGTAATCGCCAACTTCGAGCCAACGGGTGATGTCCGAAAGCGCCGCCGTGTGCCGTGCGCTGTCCTGCCGGATGTCCAGCTTGAGAAGGTGCACGCCGAAGCAGTGCACGCGACGGATGAGATCCAGCAGTGGCCCACCGGCGATGACGTCCATGCCGCAGGCAATCATGGACTCATAGCAGGCGTGCAACGGCTCCACGAGCTGCTCCGCGTGCTCGAGGATCTCCACATCCGGCGGCGGCTCACCATCGAGGCGCGCCTCCACCCACAGCAGCGTATTGCGCAGCAGCTCCCGGAGCGCCCGCAGCACCGCCCGGTAGGGTTCGTGGGCTCCGCCCGTGCGTGTCTTAAGCGCGGCGCTGGCGCGCGTCATGGACAGCTCTTCGATGAGAACAGCGACATCCTGGAGATAGAGATCGGCCGCCTTCCAGCGGGCCAGCAGCAGCACTTCCTCGGTGATCGCCGCCGTAACGTTCGGATTGCCGTCGCGATCGCCGCCCATCCAGGACAGGAAGCTCACGGGTGCAGCGTCGAGGGACAGGCCCGATCGCCCGAGCTGTTTGAGCGCCAGGTCGAGACGCCGCAGAAACCGCGGCACCGCGCGCCACAGGGAATCCTCGACAACGGCGAAGCCCCAGCGGGCTTCGTCCACGGGCGTCGGCTTCTCCCGGCGAAAGTCGTCGCCGTACCAGATCTGCGCCACCAGCTCCCGAAGCCGCAGGACGATGTGCGCTCGCTCCTGCTCCGAATGACCGGTGAGCTCGAGCTGGGCCAGACAGGCGGCGATTTCTCCGTGCTTGTGGATGAGGGTCCGACGGGTGATCTCTGTGGGGTGCGCGGTCAACACCAGCTCGATATTGAGCCCGGCGGCGGCGGAGTCGATGGCTGCCGCATCGTGCCCGGCGGCCTGCAGGTCGGTCAGCACCTGATCGAGGATGGTCGACGCCGAGAACAGCGGGTCCATCTCACGGGACACGGAGTGATACTCATCGGCGATGTTCGCCAGATTCAGGAACTGGCTGAAGGCCCGAGCCACGGGCACGAGCTGCTCCTCCTCGAGATCCCGAAGCACATCGAGGAGCGCTTTCCGCGCCGTTGCGTCGCCGTCCCGGGCAGACCGGGACAACTTGCGGATAGTCTCGATCAGATCCAGAAACGGCTGGCCTTCAGCGGCGGCGATCGTATCGCCGAGCATGCGCCCGAGGAAATTGACGTTGCTGCGCAGCGTCGAATAGTCCGGATCCCTGGCAGTCATCATGGTGACCAATCATGGCGCGTACGTACGCTATCCTGCCGACTATCGAATAAGACCCGCACGTTGTCGACCGTGCAACCAGCATCAGACCTGATCGAATCCCTTGTCGATACGTCGGACCTTGGCGAGCCCAAACCAGAGGATCAGCGTGAGACCGGCGAGCGTCACACCGCTCGCTGTCAACCCGCTCTGCACGCCGTGGTGCTCGGCGATCCAGCTCACGGGCAGTAACCCGAGCGGCATCAGGCCGTGTGACATCATGTCGATGCTCATCACGCGGCCGCGCATTTCCTGGGAGACCTGCAGCTGCACCACGCTCCTGTTCATCGACATGTTGATCGCGGAGATGAGTCCGACGAAACCTACGCCGGCCAACGCCCACCACATGGTTGAGGTGTTCGCGAACCAGGCCACCCCCAGGCCCCAGAGGATGCCGGTGGCAAAGAGCCAGTGCCCTTTTGCACGCACTTCGCCCATCTTTGCGAGCGCGAGCGACCCGAGGATGGCGCCGACACCCATGCCGGTCATCAGGAACCCCAGATCTTCCGGCCCACCCTGCAGAACGTCCGTGTTGAACGCCGGCAGCAGCGTGTTGATGCTGAGGCCGAAGAGGAACGGCACGATGGAAAGCACGATCAGCCCACCGACGACCGCGGAGCCGAACACGTAGCGCATGCCCTGCCACACGTCGTGGAACGCGCCCTTGCGCACATCCCGAGGCATCGGCTCGCCATCGTGGCGGATCAGCAGTACGGTGAGCGAGGAGATGAAGTAGAGCGCCGACAGCACGAGATACACGAGACCGACGCCGAATTCGCTCGTGGTGTCACCACCGGCGAAGATCGCGATCATGAACCCGGCCAGTGCCGGCCCCAGGATCCGAGCGAGGTTCCACGCGGCGGTATTGAACGCCATAGCGTTGAACATCAGCCGCTCGCCCACGAGCTCGGGAATGAAGGCAGTTCGCGCGGGTATCGAGAGCGCCAGCACCGTGCCGTTGACTACGCCCACCCAGATGAAGTCGAAAAAGGTCACACTGCCGTTCAGCACGATGAACGCCATCAGGAGCGTGGCAGCTCCATTCAGCATCTGCGCCCACATGATCACCGGCTTCTTGCGGAACCGATCCGCCAGCACGCCGCCGACCAGTGAGAACACCACCTGGGGGAACATGAACGCGATGGTCACCCAGGCGAGGTTCATGGCCGACACGGTCATCTCGTAGACGAGCCACCCTTGCGCCACGAGCTGCATGTTCATCGCGAACGCAGCCCCCGCCATGCCGATCCAGAGGAAGAGGTAGTCCGGGACCTTGAGGGAGGCGAACATCGAGGTGTCCGTCGGATGATCGGCGGGCAACGGCTCCGCTACGTCGGTGATCGGTTGCGATGTCGCGGGTTCGGCCATGAGCGGGGAGTGCGGACGCAAAACCCAACAGGATAGCACTGAAAACGAGCCATCGAGCTCCCGCAGCGCTTTTACGGGAAGCTTTTGGTACGGACTACTCCTCCGTCGGATACTTCCAGCGCGCGCTCGGCTTGCGGTTCCATCGCGTGCTCTCACACGGCTAAGTCTGATCGCAAGAGGCTGGGCCGTGTATACGGTATTTCCGCCAGACACCGATGGAGTTGCCTCTGGTAACCTCGCCAGCACAGGGTGAGTCTTGATAGCTTGGGAAAGCAGGAGAGGGGGATATGAATGCCTCAGAAGAGGAAGTCGGTCCGGTTGGGCAGACCCGGCGACAATGGATCGCGGCTTCCGCAGCGTTGGTCGCCGGTTCCATGACAGCATGTGGTACAAGCAGCGATCGCGAACCCGCATCGGATCGCGGGAGTTCCTCGCCCGGCGAGGCGCTTCCGGCAGCGCTCCCGAAGTTCGACACGGAGCGTTGCACGGGCAGGATCGCCTCCGCCGCCGTGAAGCCCGACGAGGAACGTTTTGCCGCCTGGAACGGCGAGCTTCGTGCCAGAGCCGCCGGGCGTGAGTCCGCGCTCGTCGATCTCGACGCCGTCGATCACAACCTGAAGCTCGTCGGCGACAGACTCGGCTCCAGCATCGGGCTGCGCCTCGTCGCCAAGAGCCTGCCGAGCGTGCAGCTACTCGAGTACATGATGGTCACGGCTTGCACCAACCGGGTCATGGCGTTCTCGGAGGGGATGGTGCGTGACCTGCTCTGCCGCTTCGGGAGCGATGTGGACATCCTGCTGGGCCGGCCGGCTGCGGTCGACGCAGCCGCACGTACGTTTGCGACGCTCGACGCGCTTGGCGGCGAGTCGAACCCGGCGGGCGCGGTGCGCTGGCTCATCGATACGGCCGAGCGCATGCAGGAGTTTGCGGCCCTCGCGGCCCAGCGCGGCGAGTCGATCAATGTCTCGATCGAGATCGACGTTGGGTTGAGGCGCGGCGGGGCGCGCAACGGGGCGGAGCTCCTCGACATGCTCGCGATCGTCGATACCTCGGAGCTACTTCGATTCGCTGGCTTCATGGGCTACGAAGGGCACGTCCCGTTTGCGGCCATGGGCGGTCTGACCCCCGATGCCGAATTTGGAGCGGTGCAAAGCCGGTACGAGGATTTCGTGCGCACGGGGCGCGAGGCTTACCCCGGGCTTTTCGAAGGCCCACTCGTCTACAACAGTGGAGGCAGCCGTACCTACCACTACTACACGGATGATGTGGATACACCGATCAACGAGGTCGCGATGGGTTCCGCGTTCTTCTATCCGAGCAACTTCCACGACATTCCCCAGACGGCGCTGCGCACGGCGACTTTCTTCGCGACCCCGGTGTTGAAGAGGATCGATCCAGCCGAAACGCCCTTCGACCAGGATTTCCTGCCAAACCTCGCCGACGGCAGTCCCGACCTGGAGGTGTCCTACTTCATGGTGGCAGGCGGCTTCCCCGGCGAGCAGACCTTCCCGGATGGCCTCACGAGCAACTGGAACACCAGCTCGACGGATGACGAAGAGCGGACCCGAATTCTCAACATGCTGCCGAACCAGGGCAGATGGCTCGGCGCGCGGCAGGTGCCTCTCGAGGTTGGCGACTTCATCTTCTACCAACCCTGGGAAGGCGACGCTGTTCGCTGGCTCGCCTACCTGGACGTCTTCCGCGGCGGGGAACTGGTGGATCAGTGGCCGACGTTCCAGCCTGGTATTCGTCTGGTTTGAGCAAACGTGGCCCTGCTTCCAATCTGAACAAATGGCTTGGGCTGACTGCGGCATCGCTGGGGACCTTCCTCGGCGCCCTGGATCTATCGGTCAATGTAGCCCTGCCTGCGATCACCCAGGCATTCGCCATCGATATGACCACGGTACAGTGGATCATTATCAGCTATCTCGGCACTTCCACCGGTCTGCAGCTTGTTTTCGGACGCCTGGCAGACGCACACGGTCTGAAACGCTTCTATCTCATCGGGATTGTCATCTACACGCTCGCCGTTCTGTTAATCAGCCTGGCAACGACATTCGAGTGGGTGCTGGCCTGGCGGGTGCTGCAGGCCATCGGCTACGCCATGGTGGTGACCACAGTTCCCGCATTGGTAACCCGTCTGTTTCCTGACGCGGAGCGCGGCCGCGCGCTTGGCTCGATGATGAGTGTGGGAACCCTGGGGATGATCACCGCCACGCTTGGCGGCGGATTCCTGGTCGACGCATTCGGCTGGGGCAGCATCTTTCTGTTCCGTGTCCCGCTTGGTCTGATCGCTTTTTTTCTGGCGTACGCTGTGTTGCAAGAAGCAGTTTCTGACGAGAAACAGGGGCGGCTGGACCTGAGCGGGATCATTGCACTGTTTGTCGCTCTGGTGGCACTGGTGCTGTTCCTGAACCTGGGTGGGCGTTTCGGATGGGCGAGTATTTCAGTGATCAGCCTGGCCGGTCTCATGCTGGCCGCGGGCACATGGTTTGTGCGGATCGAGACGCGCTCAACCGAACCGATCATTGCGCTGGATGTTTTCTCCGGTCCGGTAAACAGAGCATTGATCGCAGGGTTTCTGATGTCCATGGCGACGTTCGTGAACCTGTTTATCCTGCCGTTTTTCGTCTCTGAAGTCGTCGGTGCCAGTGCGCTGGTGCTCGGCATCCTGTTAACTCTCCCATCAATTGCGTCAGCCGCCGCCTCTCCGGTAGCGGGTTGGCTATCCGATCGGTTTCCATCCGATCGCGTCGCGGCAGGGGCATTATCGATCATACTGCTGGCCACGTACGGGTTCGTCGGTCTGGACGAAACATCAAGTGCCTATGACGTAGGACTGCGCCTGGCAGCCTTCGGCATCGGGATGGGGTCGTTTCAGGCGAGCAACGCCAACAGCGTGATGGGCAACATCGCGACAACACGGCTGGGGACCGGTGCCGCGTTGGTCTCGCTGTCCATGAGTCTTGGGATGATCACCAGCGTCGGCATCATGACCGCCCTGTTTGACGCCTTCGAGACCGACGCCCTGGCCACCTCGGCAACCGAACATGCCGCTTTCGTTACCGCATTCTCACAGACCTACCTGGTCGCGACGGCACTGGTCGCGATCGGTGTTTCTGTACTCGCATCAAATGGGTTTCGAAGCACGGAGCGAACAGAAACGTAGAGCCTTACCCGGGCAGTATTGAGCACGAAGATCTGTCCCCGCTCTGGAAATGCCGACGACTTCGGCTGTTCATTGTCTTCTGCGTCTGCGCTGCTCGGTTGCGGAATGTGAAGCACCTGCGGTTATATGGCGGAAGATTGATTAAAACGCGTGGTAGAAATCGAACATGACGGATCTCACCGATGACGTGCTCGTTTCGCTTCGTCGCATCATTCGGGCCAGCGACCTTCATTCGCGCAAACTGGGTAAGGAGACCGGCCTGACCACGCCTCAACTTGTCGTCATGAGGGCGATTGTGGAAGCGGAGGAGCCCACGGTTTCCCGAATCAGCCGCGAAGTCAGTCTCAGCCAGGCGACCGTGACCAACATCCTGAATCGACTGGAGGCTCAGGATCTGATCCGGCGTAAGCGTAGCGAGCAGGACAAGCGCCGGGTCAATCTGGAGGTGACCCCGGCTGGCCGAAAACTGCTCAAGGGGGCGCCCAAACCCCTGCAGGAAGGATTTGTTGCCCGCTTCAATCAGCTCGAGGACTGGGAGCAATACCTGATCGTGTCGTCACTGGCGCGGGTGGCAGCGATGATGGACGCGCAGGATCTGGATGCCGCTCCGCTGCTGGCTCCCGGAGAGGACGTAGGTTAGTCGCGTCGAAATCCATTCGATGCTAATTATAATCTGATTGATCTCTATCGTTTTCGCGTCCGTGAATCGGGCTCGTGATGCGGATTCTGGCAAATTTTTCTGCTCGTGCAGCTAAGAAGCGCTGTTCGCGCCGAAAGAACTGGGTATTTTGCGAAGTAATATCATTTAGTGTTCTAATGATAAATCGCGGCAGCGGTGAGCGCTGAATATTGGCTCGCCCGATTCGAGGGGTAGTCGCGGGTAAAAACAAGATCATTGGAGAGACAGATCAGTGCATTTCGAGCGCAGCAGACTCAGTCAGGCTGTGGCTTCCGCCGTTGCAGCGGGCGCTACGACAACAGGGGCCGTTCAGGCCGCGGAAATCGAGGAAATCGTCGTCACCGCCACCAAGCGGGCGGAGTCCATGGCGGACATACCGGTTTCCATCAACGCCCTCACCGGTGACACCCTCGAAGAGCTGGGGGTCAGCAACTTCGATGAATACGCTCAGTTCCTGACCAACGTGGTCAGCTCCGGCCGGGGGCCAGGGCAACGTGAGCTCTATGTACGGGGTGCTGCCACCGAGCAGTCCTCCATCACCATCACCTCGGTCCAGGGTTCGGCGCCAGCGGTGGCGCTCTATCAGGACGAGCAACCCGTCTCCTTTGCCGGTCGTAATCTGGACGTGTATGCCACGGATCTGGAACGGATCGAAGTGCTTGCCGGCCCTCAGGGCACCCTGTTCGGCGCCAGCTCGCAGACGGGCACCGTGCGGTTGATCACTAACAAGCCGAGGATCGACGGCGTCGAAGCCGGTTTCGACACCACGCTCAGCAGCACCAAAGGCGGGGAGCCGAGCACGGCAGTCACCGCCTTCCTGAACTTGCCGTTGACCGAGAAGCTGGCCTTTCGCGTGGCCGCCTTCAACGACCGCGCCGGTGGTTGGATCGACAACGACCTCGGCACCTACCAAGGCGATATCGAGGTGATGAACCGAAACGCAATCGCTGCCCGAATCTGCTCCGGATCAGCGGAAGACCCCGCCGAGTGTCTCGGCGAGCGGGCGAACATGGCCGTGGCGGACAACAGCAATCTGGTGGAGAAGGACTTCAACGAGGCCATCTACAGCGGTGCCCGACTCGGTCTCTCCTATCTGATCAATGATGACTGGGATGTGCTGCTGCAGCACACCAACCAGACCCTGAAGACAGAAGGCGTGTTCGAGTATGACCCGGTGCTCGATGACGAAACGGCGGTGAACCGATTCACGCCGAGTCGTAATCAGGACGAGTTCGGCCTCACCACCTGGACCCTGAACGGTCGCATCGGCATGCTCGATCTGGTCTACACGGGTGGTTATCTCGATCGGGACGTGTTCTACACTCAGGACTACACGGGCTACACCAACGGCGGCGGCTACCAGGCCTACTACCTCTGCACCGGAAATGGCTACACCAGCTACACCGACTGCTACGACCCCACCAAGCAGTACCTGGGTAACACCACCAGCGAGCGCTTCACCAACGAGTTCCGCATCAGCACGGACCCGGCCAAGCGCTGGCGGGTGACTGCCGGCATCTTCATCGATGACCAGAAGACCGAATCGGATGGTCAGTTCCAGTACTTCGGTGCCGATGAGGCAGGATACAACGTTGCGTCGGCGCCTGGCACGATCACCGAGCCGGCGAACTCGGCGCCGACCTCCAGCAATATCGTCAGCACCGTGGACGGCGTGACCGACCCCTTCGGTCGCGGTCCATCGACCACCTTCGTCAACAGCTTCACGCGCCAGGAAGACCAGATTGCGTTTTTCGGCGAGTTCGGCTTCGACATCACCGATTCGATCTCTTTCACCGTGGGGGCCCGGCACTATGACATCGACTACGAGTTCACCGGCTCCACCGGTTCGTCCTTCGGCTGTAAGTTCTACACGGGCGAAGGTCTTTGCGACGGTCAGAGCTTCGACAATCGGGTGACGGAGCGGCTGGACGCCCTGGGCCAGTATGCGAGCTCAGGCGACATTGCAGACCTTGAGACCTTTTTCAGCGCCGAAAACGCTCAGGCGATTGAGGATGGGGTCAACGACGGCAGTTTCTATGTCGATGGCTTCAAGAGCAACGGCGTGATCAACCAGAAAGACACCATCTGGCGGGGTACCCTGAGCTGGAACATGTCTGACGACATGATGCTGTTCGGTGCCTATTCAGAGGGCTTCCGTCCGCAGACGGCCAATCGTAACGCTGGTACACGCGCGAACAATCAGGAGGGCGTTTACGAAGGCTACCTGGTCCCGGCGATAGCCCAGACAGACGAGCTCGAGAACTTCGAGATCGGCTTCAAGGGCAGCTTCCTCGAGCGCACCCTGCAGCTCAACGCGACCATCTACAAGACCGAGATCGACGATCTGCAGATCTCCCGGTTCGATCCCGCGAACGTCGCCTTCCTCGTCTTCATCGAGAATGCGGGCGACGCCGAGGTTGAAGGTCTCGATCTCGACTTCACCTGGCTGATCGGCGACCGCTGGACGGTCTCCGGCGGTATGAGCTTCGTCGACAACAAACTTTCCCGGGTGAATCCGCAGCTCGAGGAGATCGTGGTGCCGGTCGGTAGCCGACTGCCCTGGACGCCTGAGTTCCGAGGCAATTTGCGGGCGCGCTACGACTTCCCCATCGAAGGCTTTCAGGCCGACGGCTGGTTCCAGGCGGCGCTGGTCTACACCGGTGATTCCCGGGCCACGTCCACCTGTAATGCTTACTTCGTGGAAGACGTGACCACGCAGGTCTTCGGCAACGGCTCCGGGCTCAAGATAAAGGAAGAGGGTGGCTTCTGCGGCACGCCGCTGACCGGCGACGATCTGACGTCCGTGACCAACCCGGACTTCATTGACATGGATTCCAATGGCGATACCCGCTTCAAGGCGGCTCGCTACGAGCAGGAAGCCTACGCGCTGGTAGACGTATCGGCTGGCATTCGCCGGGACGGCTGGACGGCCGAGCTTTTCATCAACAACCTGTTCGATGAGAGTGCGCAGCTGAACGTTAACGCCGTCGACTACACGCCGAGCGTCAGCACAAACCGGCCTCGTACCGTTGGCCTGCGTTTCGGCTATCGCTTCCAGTAACCGTTTGCCCTGCCGGGGCGGGATGGGCATTGTACCCGTCCCGCACCAACAGCTGTTATTACCATGCCTGAAGCCGAGCTGATCGATTCGCTCAAGCGCGGTCGTGCGCTCATCGAGCAGAGTCAGTTCGAAACCGCGGAAGCGGAGCTGATCAGAGCGATATCCGTGAACGTCACTTCCGACAGGCTGCCCGATGCGCTTTATCTCATTGCCGTGGCTCAGCGATATCAGCGCAAGCTGGAACACGCCGGCAAGACTCTGCGCGAGTTGCTCAGCCTGCAGCCGGAAAATGCCCGGGCCTGGCAGGAGCGCGGCCACGTCTGTCTGTCTGAGAATGATCTGGAGACTGCCCGCACTGCCTATGAGCAGGCGGTGCGCAGAAATCCGGCGCTGCTAGCCAGCTGGAAGGCACTCACCAATCTGTATGGCATGACGGGACTCGGCGAGCAGACCAGTCTGGCCAGACAGGAGGTCGCCTACCTGGAAGCCCTGCCCGATGAGTTGCTCGGCGTGTTGAGCCTGATCAACGAAGGCAAACTCTTCAAAGCGGATCAGCTCTGTCGAAACTTTCTCCGCAGCAACAAGCAGCACGTGGAGGGCATGCGTCTCCTGGCCATGATCGGCGAGCAGCTCGGCGTGCTCATGGATGCGGAGTTTCTGCTCGAAACCGCCCTGGAGCTGGAGCCCGGTTATTCACGTCTGCGTTATGACTACGCGAACCTGCTGCTGAAAATGCAGAAATTCGAAAAAGCGCGCGAGGAAACGGCTGCGCTGGTTGCCGCCGAGCCGGAAAATCTTCGCTATCTCGCCCTGCATGCCAACGCGCTGGCGGGCGTGGGTGAGCACGAGGCTGCCATTGAAGCCTACAACACCGTGATCGGCGAGCGTCCTGGTCAGTTCGTGCTGCACGTCATGCGCGGGCATGCCGAGAAAACGATCGGGCATCTCCAGGATGCCGTCGCGTCCTACCAGGCAGCCTCTGAGATGCAGCCGCTTTACGGCGATGCGTACTGGTCGCTGGCCAACACCAAGACTTACCGGTTCGCGCGGGACGAGATCGAGCAGATGCGGCGTGCGGAAGCCGACGAGCGAATCGGCGTGGATGACCGCATCCACATGTGCTTCGCACTCGGCAAAGCACTCGAAGATGCAGGCGAGTACGAGGAGTCGTTCACTTTCTACGAGCGGGGAAATCTGCTCAAGCAGGGCGTCGTCAAACATCGACGGGATTTCCTGGAGATACGGGTGCAGGCGCAGAAAGCCGTGTGCACACACGAGCTCTTTCACGAACGGGAAGGTGTTGGGTGCCCGGCGCCGGATCCGGTCTTCATCGTCGGCCTGCCAAGAGCCGGTTCCACGCTGCTCGAGCAGATACTCGCCTCGCACTCCATGGTGGACGGCACCATGGAACTGCCCCAGATCATTGCGCTCTCGCAGCGCCTGCGCGGTCCGGTCGGGCAGACGGCGGAAAGTGAGAAGAATCCCCGCTACCCGCAGATCCTCGCGGAGCTGGACCACGACTATTTCCGCCGCTTCGGCGAGCAGTTCGTTGAAGAGACGCGCGTCTATCGCCAGGGCGCGCCGTTGTTCATCGATAAGAACCCGAACAACTTCTTCCATCTCGGCCTGATCAAGCTGATTCTGCCGCACGCCAAGGTGATCGATGCGCGACGGCATCCCATGTCCTGCTGCTTCAGTGGTTTCAAGCAGCTGTTCGGCCAGGGCCAGGAGTTCTCCTATGGCCTGCAAGAGATCGGCGACTACTACCGGCGCTACGTGGAGCTGATGGATCACTGGGACGAGGTCCTGCCCGGGTTCGTGCTGCGCGTGCAGCACGAGGACGTGGTAGACGACCTCGAGAACCAGATCCGGCGCATGCTGGACTTCTGCGGCCTGCCCTTCGAGCAATCCTGTCTCGAGTTTCACAGAACGGAGCGGAGCGTGCGCACCCCGAGCTCGGAACAGGTGCGTCAGCCCATCTACCGCTCGGGCCTGGATGCCTGGGAGAACTACGCACGCTGGCTGGAGCCGCTCAAGCGAGCCCTAGGGCCAGAGGTAAGAGCGCGCTACGGAGTCACCTAGCGCAGCATATGTAGAAAGTGCCTGTGCTTTTCGTACTGTTCGGTGATGTCGTGGGCGATCTGCTCGCTCGTCCGGCCCATGATGTCGTAGTCCTGGCTGCCTTCGCTCAGGTGCACCTCAGCCCGATGGTAGGTTTCCTCGGCGCTGAGCTTCTCCATGGCCATGCCGATCAGCGCTTCGTCCGGCAACGGATGCTCCCGATTCACCACCTCGTAGACAAAATCGATCTCGTCACCGTGAGCGATCTCCAGACGCACACTACCACCCTGGTCAATGTCCGAGGTTACGCGGGCGTCCAGGCCGTGGCGCTTCAACTCCTCGCTGAAGGCGCGCATGGCTGGCAGCGCGAGCTCCCGCTGAAATCGTGACACCTCGGCATCGTTCGGGTGGCGGAGCAGCAGCGTGAGCCGATCCTGCCAGGCAACCTCCGGACCCGAGACTGTCGGCGATGGTGTGGCGGCAAGCAGCGATTCGCGTTTGGCGTGATCCACGTAGAGTGCTTTGCTGAAGCCCCAGGTGCCCGCCAGAACAGCCAGGGAGAATGGCAGGGCGCTGGCGATGACGGCCGTCTGCAGCGCAGCCAGCCCGCCCGCGAGCAGCAGCACTATGGCCGTGATTCCGATGGTCGCCATCCAGAACACACGGCGACTGGCGGGCGTGTGGTCGGAACCACCTGAAGAAAGCATGTTCAGCACCAAAGCGCCCGAGTCGGCCGAGGTCACGAAGAACACTACCACCATCAGGATGGCCAGCAGCGAAAGGAATTCCGTGGCCGGAAACTGCTCGAAGAACTGGAACAGGGCCACCGATTCGTCTGCCTGCACGGCGGCACCGAGCTCGGGCAGCCCCTGATTCATGATCAGGTCGATCGCGCTGTTGCCGAACACGGTCATCCAGAGAAAGGTGAACGCCACCGGACCCAGCAGCGCGCCAACGACGAACTGACGCAGGGTTCGGCCGCGGGATATCCTCGCGATGAACAACCCCACGAACGGCGCCCAGCTTATCCACCAGCCCCAGTAGAAGATGGTCCAGCCGCCGAGCCAGTCGGTCGGCTCGTAGGCGTAGAGGTTGAACGTTTTACTGACGAGTTCCGTTAGATAACCGCCCGTATTCTGCATCAGCGCCTGCAGGAGCAGAACGGTAGGACCCACGGCGAGTACGGCTATGAGCAGGAGCACGGCGAGCACGATATTAATCTCGGACAGGCGTCTGATTCCCTTGTCGAGTCCGAGTAGCACCGAGACGGTGGCGATTGCGGTGGTGGCGAGAATGAGGCCGATCTGTACGGCCTGATTTTTCGGAATATCGAATAGATGATTCAGCCCCGAGTTGATCTGGTCGACGCCGAAGCCGAGCGAGGTCGCCACGCCAAAGGTCGTGCTGATGATGGCGAACACATCCACGGACGTGCCCATGGGTCCGTAAATCCGCTCGCCGATGAGCGGATAAAGAGCGGAGCGGAGGGTTAGTGGGAGATCGTGCCTGAAGCTGAAGTAGGCCAGGATCAGTGCAACGATGGCGTAGATTGCCCAGGCGTGCAGCCCCCAGTGGAAGAAAGTGAGCTTCATGGCCTCCCGGGCCGAGGCGACGTTGCCCGGGTCACCTTTCGGCGGCGACAGGAAGTGCATGACGGGCTCGGCGACACCGAAGAACATGAGGCCGATACCCATGCCGGCGGCGAACATCATGGCGAACCAGGAGATTGACGAGTACTCCGGTTCGGAGTGGTCGGGGCCGAGCTTGATCTGTCCGTAGCTCGAACAGGCGAACACCAGAACGCTGATCAGGATGACGGCCACCACAAGCACGTAGTACCAGCTCGCATTGGCGATGATGGCGCTCTGCATGCTGGCGAACAGCGATTCCATCGCGCTCGGGAAAATCGCAGCCAGCAAGAGAACGACGGACAAAAGAACGGTGGAAGAAACGAATACTGGTCGATCCAGCTCAGCAAACGCTGTGTTGGAAGGTTGCATGCAGCTCCGGGCTGTAACGGGAGAATCCATACCTTCAGGTTTCTGCAGCGCGATTTCAAGCTGAGCGGAAGCTCGAAGCCCGGATGCTTGAAGGTCCGGACCAACAACTGTCTCTCACTGATACAGATGCCCGCTCGATGAAGAGCCGGGGTGACGGCTACCTGGTCGCGGTCGGTGTTTCCGTACTTGCATCAATGTAGCGCCTCGCCCGGGCAACGAGACTTCAGCACAATTTCTCCAAGCCTTCTTTTGTTGCATGCGCCACAGCAAGAGGCTGGGCTTGGCACCCGCGACTTTAAAGAAACCCGCAGATTAGCAGACCACTCATCGGATCCATAAATTCATCTAAATCAATAAGTTACCGAGACGCCCGTTGCAGCCAAGTGCCTCACGACGCACAACCGTACAGACCCGATCCCCGCAAAAGTCCCACACGTTCAACCGTCAGCTACGCTTGCAGACAACCCAACGGAGCTGCTAATCTTTCCGGTATACCGAATAGTGTAATACATGCAACGAAACAGTAGATGATTGTCAGTCTCAAGGGCAAAGTTGCCAAAGATATCTGGACGACAAATCAGTCCAAGACGTTGCCCAGAGACCTTTGGATCAGAGCTAAAGCGCTGCTCACGATCATGCACGCAACGACGACCCTTGATGACTTACGGATACAGGGGGAACCCCCAAACATCCGACTGCACAAACTACGTGGCGACCGACGGGACTACTGGAGCGTTACGATCAAACTCCCGTGGTGCATCACCTTCAAATTCCAAAACGGCGAATTCTCGGAAGTAAAGATCGAGAACTACCATCGAGGATAGGCATGATAGACAACCCACTACCTCTACACCCTGGCAAAGTGCTCGCTGAAGTTCACATGGCAGAGATGGGACTCAACCAATCCGATTTGGCGCGACGCTGCGAGTGCTCGCCCCGTAAGATCAACGAAATCGTCAATGGCAAGCGTGGCATTTCACCGACGTTTGCGATTGTTCTCGAGTCTGTGCTGGGTACGAGTGCCGAAATGTGGGTGCGGATGCAAGCCGAATACGATCTATGGGAGGCACGCCAGCAAGTGGCGTGACCAATGTGTCCGCAGGACCGTTCGAACTTGGCTCCCACAGCCCGCCCCACTACTATGCCCGCCTCATTCGACGCGATGACGTCACATGGAACGGATCGGCTTGTTTGTCGATGTGCAGAACATCTACTACACCACACGGCACGCCTACGGCAGGCAGTTCGACTACCGCGCCCTCTGGAACGTCCTGGCCCGAGATAGCGTGATTGAAGTGGCCAACGCCTACGCCACCGATCTTGGCGACGAAGGTCAGCGGAAGTTTCAGGCGGCGTTGCGACACATCGGTTTCACTGTGAAGCTCAAGTCGAGACACGCTCAACCGAACCGATCATTGCGCTGGATGTTTTCTCCGGTCCGGTAAACAGAGCATTGATCGCAGGGTTTCTGATGTCCATGGCGACGTTCGTGAACCTGTTCATCCTGCCGTTTTTCGTCTCTGAAGTCGTCGGTGCCAGTGCGCTGGTGCTCGGCATCCTGTTAACTCTCCCATCAATTGCATCAGCCGCCGCCTCTCCGGTAGCAGGCTGGTTATCCGATCGGTTTCCATCCGATCGCGTCGCGGCCGGGGCATTGTCGATCATACTGCTGGCCACGTACGGGTTCGTCGGTCTGGACGAAACATCAAGCGCCTATGACGTAGGACTGCGCCTGGCAGCCTTCGGCATCGGGATGGGGTCGTTTCAGGCGAGCAACGCCAACAGCGTGATGGGCAACATCGCGACAACACGGCTGGGGACCGGTGCCGCGTTGGTCTCGCTGTCCATGAGTCTTGGGATGATCACCAGCGTCGGCATCATGACCGCCCTGTTTGACGCCTTCGAGACCGACGCCCTGGCCACCTCGGCAACCGAACATGCCGCTTTCGTTACCGCATTCTCACAGACCTACCTGGTCGCGACGGCACTGGTCGCGATCGGTGTTTCTGTACTTGCATCAAATGGGTTTCGAAGCACCCAGCGAACAGAAACATAGAGCCTTGCCCGGAACCCTCGGAACCGGTGACGCACTCATCGCGCTGGCAGTTATTCGTTCATCGCCCAGGAGCTCGGCGCTGATCACCAGGCGGCGCTTAAACCGCACGTATCCAGTCACCAGACTCCAGGAATCAGACGACTCGGCACCCGTTCCGCGTAATCGGCATAACCGGACAGTTAATCTCTGAGCGTTCGGTCTTCAAGCCACGTTCGCACAACCAGTGCTCCCGTCCATCCAGCCAGTGGATCCGTCGCTTCACTGACTCTCTGGATAGTTCCGCATGTCCGACGTCGTCGCGTTCTGAGCCGGTGATCAGCTCCACCTCAGGTCAAGTCAGCCAGGCGCTCTCCGCTCGATTCAATCGTTCACGCTCACTCAGGAACTCCAGATTCACCTCTGCCTCGTTCAGCAGAGCCATACCCCGTACCCTAACTCGAGGGGCTCTGGCGGCGGTTTCGGCATTCACCGTGGCGACCAGACCGGACCAGTCGGCATCGTCGCAGCC
This sequence comes from Candidatus Azotimanducaceae bacterium, assembly GCA_965215995.1. Taxonomy (GTDB): domain Bacteria; phylum Pseudomonadota; class Gammaproteobacteria; order Pseudomonadales; family Azotimanducaceae; genus SZUA-309. The sequence continues at coordinate 1,239,747 of OZ244128.1, forward strand.
AACGGCCCGATAGTACAGGAAAGGGTGGCGGGACAGCTCAGCCCAGGATTGGTCTGGCACACTCAGGACCACACCATCCGGTTGAATCTCAACCAGCCGGTCGGTCCAGGAACCATAGAACCTGTCATCCGTCTGCAGTTCGCGATCGCTAAATGCAGCGGGATCAGCCGCCACCTCCAACGCCACGAAGCTCACACCCGATGCATTTATCAGAAACTGCGGCGCAGGATCGGCAACAGATGCCTGTATCGGACCAGCGATGCTGATCGTTGCCCTCGCGTCAACTGATACCAGACGCGTGCGCATATGTTGCTCAACGAATGCTTCGAATGCCGCCGCATCCATAGAAGCACCCGGTTCGACGGTAACCACCCGGTTCGGACGAAGGTCAATGAGCAGTTCCCGTTGTCCCAGAGTGAGGCTTGCGCGGCTCCCGAAGTGGTCCAGCGCCAGCTCGGCCAGTCGAATCGGCTGCGCACGACTACTGCTGATACGGGCAGCCCAGCCAGCTTGGTGTTGATCTTCACTACCGGAAGCGCCCGATCTGGGGACGTAACCCCGGTCAACCCGAATTCCCGCATCCAGCTCCGAGCGCATCGCCTGGAGGCCGCGAACAAGCTCGACAGAGAGGCGAGCCACCCGTGTGCCGCCGCGGACAAACTCGTTGAGGCGGAAATTCGCCGAAACCTTTTTGTGCAACTGACCTGCCACATCGACCAGAGGCACTGCCCCGCCACCCACATCATCTGCTGCTTCTTCATTCGAGGCATCGGTTGCGACCGAAAGCCGAAGGCCACTTGGGTACGTAACTTCAAAAGGTTGACTATCCGTTGTCACAGAAATCACCGGTGCTGAGTTTGCATCGGCATCCTCCACGGTGACTGCATAGTTGGCCCAATCGTTGTCGTCGGCAAAGTGAGCCCTGTAGAAAAGGCGATCAGCCTGACGCAGCCTGGCCCATACGGATGCCGGCAGCTGGAATGGTGATGTTGATGACAAACGCTCACGCCATGACGCGTAAAAATTGTCGTCGCTTCGCTCAGACTGATGCGATGAGGCATTAAACAGCTCGGCACGCGTCGCCACTTCAACCGCGTAGAAGTTCCTTCCGCCGGTGCTCACCTGGAAAGTTGGTGCAGACCCTGCCCTCGACACTGAGGCCGGACCGTTGATGGACACCGTGCCAGGCTGTGGCTGCGGCTGGGCCTGCCCGCCAGCTTGGATGGTGACGAAAGGCGCCGATGCCGAGCTGGCGCCGGATGTGGTCGTCGCGTGATTGGACCACGCATTGTCATCCGCCACATGAGCCCGATAGAAGAGACGATCGGCATTGCTCAGCTGCTGCCAGGCCGAGTCCGGCAGCTGATAAGGTGAAAACTCGGACAGTGCTTCCTGCCAGGAAGCGAAGAAGTTTGAACTATTCCGTTCCGAGCCGTGAGCCGCGTTGTCGAACAGCTCAGCTCGAGTTGCCACCTCTACCGCAAAAAAACGCCGACCACCCTTGCCGACATCGAACGAAGGTGCACCAGCAGTTCGCCCGTGGGTAGTGGGACCTTGAATGGACGGCTGCCCGCCTCCGGCAGAGGGCCGGAGGTTAGCGGCTGCAAGCACAGCACGTTCCGCATCAACACGCCCGTACCCATGCTGCGGGCTGTGTCCGTTGCTGCCGTACGTCGTCTGGTCGCCGATTCGAACCGCGGTGTCTCTGAGGATGTCCCGGACCTGCCGCTCCGTAATGTTCGGGTTCGCCGATATCATCAGCCCCGCGACACCCGCTACCAACGGCGTCGCAGACGAAGTGCCGCCGAATCGCTCGAAGTAGTCCTGATCATCCGCAGGTCCGCCCCGGTCCGGGTTGTAGCCCGCGGCTCCGGCTCGATCTGCCGTGAAGACACCTCGGGTGCCACCATTGGACGGTGCACAAATCCAGATCTCCGGGCCGAAGTCGCTATAGGGTGCGCGCGTGTCTTCACTGGTGCTCGCCGCAATGGCCATGACCTTCGAGTAGGAGGCATAGCCATCATCGGAGATCAGCTCGTTACCGTTCCCCGCAGCAAAAAACACCGGGATGCCCTTTCCGCCCCGACCGCCACGACCTGGATCAACGCAATAGTCGATTGCCGCCCGGGTCGCATCGGGCAGTGGAAACGGCCCATCTCCGTCGGTGGGACCCCAACTGCAACTGATGACATCGGCGCCTTCGTCAGCCACCCGCTGAAACATGCGCGCCTCGTCGGCTGAGGCAAAGCGGCCCATGCGAATCGCCATCAGTGAGCACGCGGGGGCTGCCCCCAAGGCACGCTGACCTGCGGCCACCGCCACGCTTGCGCATGGCGTACCGTGACGATCCCCACTGCGCTTCGGACTGCCGTCCGCTGTACCGCTTGCGAAGTCGAACTGGAACGAATCTACACGCCCCGCAAACTCACGGTGGTTCACCTCGACACCATCGTCGATGATGGCAACGGATACATCACTCGAACCCCGCGTGGTGGACCAGGCTCTATCCACCCCAGCCAGACGCACATGCCAATCCTCAGCGATGCCGCGCGTTCCCGCAGCGTCGACATCTCGCTCTTCAGCGCTGAAGCTGGACTTGCGCTGCATCACCGGGATGAAGTCCGGATGCGCCCACTCGGTGAGGCCAGACTCGAAGTAGGCGTTGGCAATTTGAACCACCCGACCCGCACTCGTGCCGGTGACGACGAGAAGGAACGCATTTTCGGCATAACCCAGCACCTCCTCGACCTCTGCACCATGGTGACTGTGCAGCTCAGCCTGCTGCTCGTCAGTCACACCTTCCAGGAACTTCACAAGAATTCGATTCGTGACGTACATCGGCGCCGCACTGGTTGGCGTCTGCCGAAACACCGGCGTCGCGTACTCGATCGTACGACTGGTGTTCAGTCTGGCGAGCTGCTGGTCTGCACTCTCGGCACTCGCGAACTTGCCTTCAGCTTCCGGTGCAGCTGTGAACACCTGAAGTCCGTAGCGCGCCAGGAACTCACTCGAATCACACTCCTCGGTCAGCAGACGGTCGATGTCGGGGGACTCCTCCTTCAGCCCGAGCGATCCCTCCCTTGAGTACTTAACCGAGAAGACACCGGTCTCCCGTTGCAGGGGAACTTGCCGGCCACCTGAGTAGTAATAGTCACCTTCTGCTTCGCTAACTGTCGTTTCTGACATGTGTCGTCTCCCTGTTCTCCTTAGGTTCAGTTCACGACTCGTCCGTCCAGCTCACCGCTATCAGCGCGCCTTCCTCCAGACGCGTCTCGCTGAAAGCAGGGTCGTCGCGCGTCCCGTCGGTGGCTAACTTGATTGCTCGGTACCGGAGGATCGGGTCGGCAATGTAGTGCGTGAGAGGCAATGAGAACATGACCTCTTCGGCTCGTTTTTCAGCATCCAGCCGCACTCGCTGTAGCTGACCAGCGCCCTCAATCTCTGCTTCTATCTCAACCGCCGCTAGCTGATGCCCGGAGAAGTCGAAGTCGGCAAAAAACACTACGAACTGGCTGACTTCCTCGACGAAGCTGCGCACTTCTTCGAGGGACGTCGGACCATCATCGATCCGGCTAGCAACGACGTACACTTCCCGACAGTCCTCGCCGACGGTAACCCTACGCGCTTCACCTGCTTGCAGTTGCAGCTGGAGAGGGATGGTCGCCGGAGGGTCGAACGTATGCAGCTCGAAAATCTCGTATGCGCTCTCGGTTGGATTTGACAGCTGAACCTCACCAGCCAGGGGGGTGACCTCTATCGGACCGACATCCCAGGGCCCGTCGATCTCCCGAAGGCTCATGGACAGACTAGAGGTCAACGTCGAGCCATCACCCAACCCGAAGCGAACGTGTCCTGCCAGCGCACCTGTTTCCAGCTGAGATTTGACGATCAGGGCATCGGCGAGCTCGCAGTTGATCGTGTGCACCAGAAAGGGGCCGTCAGCCGCGTGAGTGGCTTCTCCAGTACTCCCCAGCGTGACCTCGAGATTGTTCAGATCGAACTCGGTTGGGAACCGCACGATCGGCTCGGCTGTCAGCTCGAGCAGCTGAGATAGCACCTGACGGCGTTCCAGTGGGGTGATGTCCGGCTGTAAGGTAACCTGGTAGACGAATCGGGTCTGGTCCGCGCGTTCTGCGTCGAGCACGGAATGTAGCGCGATCGCGGGCACCGCCTGTTCTCCATCCCGGCGCCTGGTAATCCGGTAGGACACCGGCAGCATCAGGAACAGATCCGGCTGCTGCAACGAACGAAACACCCGCAGCCGTTCAGTAGCAAGGTGTGTAAGCTCTCCGACAAGCCGGGGATCGGCTTGCCCCAGCAGCAGCGCATCCTGGCAACCGACAACGTTCAGCTGTCCGTCCACACGCTCTCTGTAAGACGTCGGGTGGGTGAGGCACGGCACGCTCATCTCCGAAGCTGAATCGTGGCGTCGTTTGCGGAGAACGTACTTGGTGTTCACCAGATGGGTGAGCGCGCCGCTGCTCAGAGCCAGTGATGGCTGCAACGTTAATGCTTTCATCGGTCGCGCCTTAAGAGGCAGGTTCCGGCCATCTACCCGCATGGCCGTCGACACCCGTGATCGCAGGAGGTCAACGGCCACACCGCCGCTAATCAACCTGGCATCCACCGCACCGGCCTCCAGATCGCCAAGCCTGGCCGCTTTCCCACCTGCCTGCAGCGATACGCCGATTGGTGCGTAGCAGGTGTACTCGCCAGCCACATGAATTACCGGCATCTCAGGCTGAAAACCCGGCGTGGACAGCGCGCCATAAGCCAACCGAACCCAGTCGTTCGCAAGCTGCACCGTGCACTCGATGCCGGATTCTTCGGACGTGACACGACAGACAAAGGCCCGGTGTCCGGTCTGCCCACTGTTCTCAGCAACGAAGGGCACCTGGAGCGTCACCCGCACCTCGTCCAGCCTGATCTCGCCAACGACACGGCCTGCGTTTCTCTCTCGTTCGATCACCGCCTGCGCGTCCGGATGGGGACGACTCACCAGACGAAACCTGATTGTTCCGGCAATCGCCGGTCTGCCCGATGCGGTGACACCGGTACGCTCGAACTCAAACGCGAACGCGGTCTGATCCCAGGCAGCGCCTGGATCCACCTGAGCGAGCTCGAAGCGTGGCAAATACCAGCGACGGTTTGGGTTGATACGATCAGTAAAAACGGCTGGCGGATCGGCTGCAGCGGCGTCCGATACAACCGGCAGGCTGCGTGGCCGGGGTTTCGTCGTGACCCCGCCTCCCGGCAACACAGCGGCTGCGTTGTGGGAGGTGGACACGAGCGAAGCATGCACGGTCGGGCGCACCAACGTTGCGCTATGTAGGACGTTGGCATTGACGAGCGCAAGCTGGGTGCCGCGTTGCATCTCCGGCCCCAAACGAGTCGATCGGGACTTTACCGGCACGACTACGGCACTCAATCGCGACGGAGAGAGCGCAACCGGATGCACGTGCGGGGCGGCGGGGTGAGCGGCGAAACTCGAGGCAAGCAGCTCGTCGAGCTGTGCCGTGGTTTCGATGCTCCTCGCAGCGCGCGATTCACGAGTATCGGTCAACTCGAGAACGCCAACCGGGGCAGGACGAGAGCGTAGCCTGTAAACACCGGTGGAGCGCCTTTCCAGCAGCACCGAGGCAACACGAAGAAACATTGAGATCCCAGTCGAACGGCGCTGCGCGGGATCATCGACGCCGCTCAGCAGCAAGATCCCTTCCGTCAACATGCGGCCAACTACACCTTCCACATCCATCTGGCTGAGGAAGCCTGAAGCGCCAGCGCGATCCGCCAAGGCGTCGTGTATCGCCTGCCAGTCTCCCCGAAGGCGAACGGATACCCTTTGTAGCTGCTCATACTCCGCTACCGCTCGAATGTACGGTCCATGGAACTCCGTCTCAGCAGCCTCGCTGTTGAGCGCGCGCAGGACGCTACGGCACTGCTCGCCGTCGAGCTGCGCGGATATACCTGTGCGAGCGGCGACACCCCGACCTTGGCCGTCAGCGAGGAGTTGCTCGCCGTGCAGAATCGAAAACAGCACACGCCGTGACTGCAACGGTTGCACCACGCCCCCGAGAGCCCTCTCGAGCCTCTCAAGCTCCAGGGCCGAGGTTCGAGTCACCAACTCAACCGCCAGACGCCCCGAGTCGACGAATGGGACAAGCGACTCCGCTTCGGCGGGCGGTTGCTCGGCAAGAAGCAGGGTCAGATTCACGGCAGGTGCACCATTGGCATCAGTGGCGATGCGGGGCGAGGCAAACGCCTGAAACCGTCCCTCACCCGCCGTGCGAGGCGCCTCGTCATAACGCACCAACCCTCTCCACGTACCGACGCGAAAGTCTTGCCATCCCTCCTTGCCGATAGGGATAGCAGCACCCAGCGCCTGGCCAGGAGGAGGCCGGATCACGCGGTCGAGCCGAGAATCTGTCATGACAGGCCTACTGCCCGCTATTCCGGCGGCGTCGCGATCGTATAGCCGCCGATCCTCTCCTCAGCTGTCATCCGACCCGGCGGGCGGCTGGGCCCGGAGCTCGAAGGTGCCGGTTCCACCGGCGCCGGATCCACCGGTGCTGATGCCGAAGGCGCCTGGTCGTTGAACCGATCGAGCACCTCACGCGGCGAGAAACGCACCACGTTCTCCACGCCTTCCTCGTCCATCCGAGGGACATGAACCATGAACGAGCCGTTAGCGTTGCCTGTTTCCCACGGCCCCGACCAGGACATCCCTTGCGTCATCAACGTGCCTTTGACCTTGACGTGCACGCGATACTGAAAGTGCGGAACGTAGTCGGGCTGACCCGTGAAGATCTCCAGGATCCGCGATCGATCCTGATCATCGTGCTTGAACAGGAAGCGAACGGCGGCCCGTTCGTGTCCGGCGTGGTTCCGACCGAGCGGCTTGACCTCCACCTCCACGACCTGCGAGTTGTCCTGCAAGGTGACGTCGATCCCGGTGATTTCTATCTCCAGTTTGCCGGCCGAGTCGGCCCGGACTTCGAAAACCTGATCGCTAGTCAACGTGCCTTCGGGCGGATCGATCTCGATCTCGTTCCTCTCGACGAAGACCTTGACGTAGGGATCGTCCGTCGCGCCCATGGGCTCATCGAGGTGGACCGTCCGTTTGACGAACGTCTTGCCCGGCGTCCACCCTTCCGGGGCATTTTCCACCTCATCCGCCCTGCGGCGGACGAACTGCGCCACCCAGCTGGTCTCCTCGTCGCTGTCGGTGCTCTGGAAGACATGTGGTCGCCAGTCGATGGCGCCTTCCGTATCCGGATAGCCAACCTGGACGTCCATGAACGACACCGGATCCCCGATGTATTCGTTCTCCGGCTTTCGCCAGCGCACCACGGGCTTAGACACCGTGTAGATCTTGCGGCCGAGATCGCCAAGCACCAGCCGTGTGAAGTACTTTCGTTCAGCATCGGGATCGGCCTGGATCTCGTTGTAGAAGCCCTTCATGGAGGAAGACACCACCGTCGCCTGGTTGTAACGGTGGTGGCGGGTCTCCTCGTAGTTGAGCTCCAGGTCCCGGACATCGCGACGAGCCTTCAGCGAGACGCCGCCGCCACCGAAAATGCCACCCAGAAATCCGCCGCTACGCCGCGCTTGCGCCGGCTCAACCTCGGGAGCCGGCGGGTCGAAGATCATCTTCTGGGCCTGCTCCATAAACTTGTTAAACACGAGATCGGAGCGTTTCTGGATCTCTTTCTCCATCTCATCTGCACCCGGGATGGTCCCGTCAATGTGCATCTCCACCTCGATGTCACCTCGCGTGATCATGCGGTTCATCTCGGCCTGCACGTCGGCGTTAACCCACAAGCTGCGGGCGTTTGCGTGCGCCGAGAAGTGATCGAAGATGCGTCGCCACCTTCCGTGCACGCGCAGATAAATCTCTTGGCTCCACATGGGCAACAGCAGGTGCTGAGCAACGGTGATCGGGCTGTAGGCGCCATGAAAACCCGCCCAGATGATCTCGCTTGGGTAGGCTCCCATGAGCGCGGAGTAGGCGTTCTCACCACCCGTGACCGAGCCGGCACCCTGACCTTGCAGCTGGAACGCCCAGGCATCGAGGTTGGATCTCGGCTCGAATCCCCGACCGTGCGGGACCGGTCCCGATGGCTCGAAGCTACGCACGGATAGCCCGTTCTCTCCTGCCAGCCGGTCTTCGACCGGTCCTGCTCCGGGCGTACCGGGACCACCGGTGGGCGGACCGCCGTCACCGGCCGGACTCGGCTGGGGCTGACTCCCACCACCTCCACCCAAGTTCTCCGCGGGCGCCACACCGGTCCGATCCGGTGCCAGATTGGTCACAGCCGTCCGGTTGCTCGAAATCGGGGCGATCCGGAACATGGGCGCAGCGCTGGTACGCCAGCCCCAGTAGGCCTCGTCGCTGCCGCGGAACCTTTCCAACAGCTGCTCCTGCGCTTGCTGCAGGATGGTTGTCGGGTAACGTGACGTTGCAGTGAAAGCCAGTACCCCACCCTGAACTTCGTCCGACTCGTCCACGCCCACGTGTGATTCCTCTCCCATGACCCCGACAAAGTGAGTGTGATGGAACTTGAAGTCGCCACCATCACCCTTGCGGGCCATGCGAACCTCGCCGGGCACCCAGTAGTAGACGGGCGCCTTACCTTCGGCCTGAAGCTTGTCATTGTTGAGATCTGGTAGATAAAGAAGGGTGTACTGATCGCTTTCGCCTTGAACGACGAACTCTTCAAACCCCCCAACGAAAACGGGACCAACCGCGTTAGCCATAGCATTCCTCCCTGATGCGACACTGGCCCCGTTGAGTGGGTATACTTCACAACCCCCCGTCCCTAGCGAGGCCCTGAAGACAGTCACGGACTCGCAACCAGTTGGCGTGCGAGTCGTGGCTTCTGGTCATTACCTTAAAGGCGCAGTCCGTTCGTGCAAAGACATAATTGGATTTGAACGGCTAACAAGGTGCAATACTGCACCGACCTGTCAATCACCGCCTGTAATACGATCGCCAGATGCGGGAACAAGAAGCTCATTCAGCAGCTCCGGACGTGATTGCCGCCGGCATGGTGATGATGGCAGCCGCGGGACTGGCGCTCGGTCTGGAACGCAACGCCGCAACGGGCAGGCGCACTCGACAACCAACTTCAGCAGCTGAACTTGCGGGGACCGCTCGGTCGGTGGCGCGTGCCTACCGCAAGCTGCACAGGTTGTGGGTCTGTTTCCTGGCCGTGGAGGAGTTGCACAGCAAAGACCTGCATCCTGACTACCTGAGGATGCATCAGGCAGACATCGCCGACGCCCTGACAATCACCCGGGAAATCCACGATGGGCTCGTTGAGCTGGAGCTCATGGGCGTCGAGGTTCCATCATCGGGACAACAGGACTTCGCAGGAAGGGTCCGGAAGCTGAAGAAGCGTCGTGACAATTTCATGAACGGGAAAGTAAGTGTCAGAAAAAAAATACGTAACGTGGGCAGGGCGTTGGAGCTTAGCGCCAACTTGGTGGAATCACTTCATCTGGAGTCTGGTCCTCGTTCTCCACAACCCGTTGGCCCACCACCGGCGGGTTGACGTGCAGCAGAGTGAACAAGGCAATCAGTCAGCAGGCTTGACTTCGAACACGTCAGATCCCGATTTCGTTGGCGCATGGGGACCTACCTGTCGCCTAGGAGCCACCAAACTGGTGCACCTGCTGATTCGCTAACTCTCTGATTAACGTTGAAAAACGTGGCTCCGCCTGCTGGGCTCGAACCCGCGGTTTCCGGAAACCGCAGAGACCTGGCTGCCCACCAACGCCGGACGCGCCGCAGCTGAGCACGGCGGCGTGGGGCAACCGCCGATGCCGTTCCACCAGAAACGACGGGGTTTGTCGCTTGCCCACAAACACGATTGCGCTACTATGGTGGTCACGATTGTGCTCCACGAATAACCATGAAATTCGTTACGGTTCGCGACCTTCGCGGCAAGACATCCGAACTCTGGAAGGAGCTCGAGAAGGAAAGAGAACTGGTGGTGACCAGCAATGGCAAGCCCATAGCGATCCTGAGTGCTACGGATGAAGAGTCTTTCGAGGAGTGTCTGTGGACATTGCGGCGCAGTCGCGCAAGCGACGCTTTAGCCAGATTGCAGCGTGAAGCTTCTGAACGAGGGCTGGACGAGCTTACTCACGAGGAGATTGACTCCGAAATCCAGCAGTCACGGGTGAAGAGAACCGCCAGTTGAAGATCGTACTCGACACCAACGTTCTGGTGTCCGGGATACTGTCGCCGAATGGCCCTCCTGCAGCAATCCTGCGAGCCCTCCTCACCGAACGCGTGACCTTGTGTTTCGATGAGAGAATCGTTTCCGGGTATCGCGACGTGCTCACGCGAACCCAGTTCTCTTTCGACCCGGATCTGGTTGAAGAACTGATCGGTTTTCTTGAAGCGGCCGGATCACCAACGCTCGCGCCTCCTCTCGCAATCACGCTGCCTGATCCGTGGGATCAGATGTTCATCGAAGTCGCCGTTTCCAGTAACGCAGACTTCCTGGTGACCGGGAATCTCAAGCACTTTCCAGAAAAGGCGAGAGAAGGGGTGAGAGTCGTTTCGCGACGCGAATTCCTGGAAGCTCTGCTCGCAGGATAGCGAGCTCGTAGAGGAGATGCCCCTCTGAACAAATGGCTTGGGCTGACTGCGGCATCGCTGGGGACCTTCCTCGGCGCCCTGGATCTATCGGTCAATGTAGCCCTGCCTGCGATCACCCAGGCATTCGCCATCGATATGACCACGGTACAGTGGATCATTATCAGCTATCTCGGCACTTCCACCGGTCTGCAGCTTGTTTTCGGACGCCTGGCAGACGCACACGGTCTGAAACGCTTCTATCTCATCGGGATTGTCATCTACACGCTCGCCGTTCTGTTAATCAGCCTGGCAACGACATTCGAGTGGGTGCTGGCCTGGCGGGTGCTGCAGGCCATCGGCTACGCCATGGTGGTGACCACAGTTCCCGCATTGGTAACCCGTCTGTTTCCTGACGCGGAGCGCGGCCGCGCGCTTGGCTCGATGATGAGTGTGGGAACCCTGGGGATGATCACCGCCACGCTTGGCGGCGGATTCCTGGTCGACGCATTCGGCTGGGGCAGCATCTTTCTGTTCCGTGTCCCGCTTGGTCTGATCGCTTTTTTTCTGGCGTACGCTGTGTTGCAAGAAGCAGTTTCTGACGAGAAACAGGGGCGGCTGGACCTGAGCGGGATCATTGCACTGTTTGTCGCTCTGGTGGCACTGGTGCTGTTCCTGAACCTGGGCGGGCGTTTCGGATGGGCGAGTATTTCAGTGATCAGCCTGGCCGGTCTCATGCTGGCCGCAGGCACATGGTTTGTGCGGATCGAGACGCGCTCAACCGAACCAATCATTGCGCTGGATGTTTTCTCCGGTCCGGTAAACAGAGCATTGATCGCAGGGTTTCTGATGTCCATGGCGACGTTCGTGAACCTGTTTATCCTGCCGTTTTTCGTTTCTGAAGTCGTCGGTGCCAGTGCGCTGGTGCTCGGCATCCTGTTAACTCTCCCATCAATTGCGTCAGCCGCCGCCTCTCCGGTAGCGGGTTGGCTATCCGATCGGTTTCCATCCGATCGCGTCTCGGCCGGGGCATTGTCGATCATACTCCTGGCCACGTACGGGTTCGTCGGTCTGGACGAAACATCAAGTGCCTATGACGTAGGACTGCGCCTGGCAGCCTTCGGCATCGGGATGGGGTCGTTTCAGGCGAGCAACGCCAACAGCGTGATGGGCAACATCGCGACAACACGGCTGGGGACCGGTGCCGCGTTGGTCTCGCTGTCCATGAGTCTTGGGATGATCACCAGCGTCGGCATCATGACCGCCCTGTTTGACGCCTTCGAGACCGACGCCCTGGCCACCTCGGCAACCGAACATGCCGCTTTCGTTACCGCATTCTCACAGACCTACCTGGTCGCGACTGTACTGGTCGCAATCGGTGTTTCTGTACTTGCATCAAATGGGTTTCGAAACACCCAGCGAGTAGAAACGTAGAGCCTTGCCCGGGCACTACTGAGCACGAAGATCTGCCCCCGCTCCCAGTTAAGACTGCCCCTGCGAGCGCGGTTCGATTTCTCTCAGCCTGGCTGCGGGGCGATGGCTTTGCTCAATGGCTTAGAAGCCTCAGAATTAGTCGCTCGTAAGAAAAGGTGGAAGAGACAGTCACCGGGCTTCGGCAAGGACAGATGCAACATGATTCTAGAGAGGACTCTAGTCTTATGTTCAAAAACCCGCTCCAAAGGCGGATATTCGCACATGATACAAGAGATTAACTCGCTACAGAGACGCGGCTGGTTGGGCCAGTTCCCCGTATGAGACAACACCAACTTATGAGACAAGTGGGGAAATATGAGACGGGGTTAGCAGCTTTACCCACACGCCCCCGTCACGGTGGCTGGACAGAACAAGGTTCCAATCAGACCACATCTCCTTCGACAGCCTCATTCGTCGGCCGGCTCTTTCGTCGGTTCTGCCGTCGCTCCCGCTTCTCGTCTGCCTTCCGCTTCTTTTCCATCTCGCGCAGCTTTTTGGCATACGTATGTTGCGATCTCGCCATGTCTCTACCTCGTTGTGTCATGTAGCCAGAACTGCACTTCAGTGGAGTGCCGCGAACGAGCTGCTGCTTTAGTGCGGTCAGTAGCCGCTCTCCTCGCCGAGAAAGCTCTTGAGCGCATCGCCTTGAGGTGCCTGCCGGAGCTTCCGCAGGGCTCTTTCTTGAATCTGACGGATACGTTCGCGCGTCACCTGAAACTGTTTTCCCACCTCGTCGAGCGTGTGCGCTCCGTGCGTGTCGATACCAAAGCGCATTCGGAGGATTTTGGCTTCCCGCTCCGTCAGCGTAGACAGGAGCTTAGCCGTGGTTTCCTTGAGGTTCTCGTCCAGAGCCAGGTCCACGGGGGACTCGGTCTCCTCGTCCTCGATCATGTCGCCGAGCGAGGCGTTCTCATCATCGCCAATCGGCGTTTCCAGAGAGAGGGCCTGTTTGGAGATCCGCAACACCCAGCGCACCTTTTCCTCGGGGATCTCCATCTTCTCGGCGATTTCCAATGGTGTCGGTTCGCGGCCGAGTTGCTGAAGAAGGTACCGGGAGGCGCGGGTAGTCTTGTAGATCATTTCGGTCATGTGGACAGGCACTCGAATTGTCCGTGACTGGTCGGCGATTGCTCTTGTGATCGCCTGCCTGATCCACCAGGTGGCATAGGTTGAGAACTTGTAGCCTTTTCGGTATTCGAACTTGTCCACAGCCTTCAGGAGCCCCGTGTTTCCCTCCTGAATCAGGTCGAGAAAAGGCAGGCCACGATTTCTGTATTTCTTGGAAATCGCCACAACGAGGCGAAGGTTGGCTTCGGCCATTTCCGACTTTGCGCGGCGGCTTTTCGTTTGACCCAGCGAGATCCTTCGGTCGATGTCCTTCAGCTCGGCGATCGAAAACCCCGTTTCATGGCAGATCTCTTCCAGCTGGACCTGGGCACGTCGAATCGCTTTTCTTCGTGCCGCCAAAATGGCGCTGTGGGGGTAACCGAAGTCAATCTGGCTGTCCAACCAGTGTGGAGAGCATTCGTTTCCGCGGAACTCTGACAGGAAGAGCTGGCGAGGCATACCTGCATCGTTGACACACACCTTCAAGATCTTCTGTTCAAGTTCGCGCAGACGCAGCAAGGGTGCCTGAGCGATGTCCACCACCGTTTCCTGCTGGCGCGGCGCAAACTTGATACCTGAGAAAACTCTACCGAGCTTCTCCAGTTCATGTGCTGCCGAAGATCTGTTGCCATGCTGCCTGATAGTCTTCCCTGACCTGTTGAACGCGCGTTTCAGAGAGGCAAATCGCTTTCTTGCCTCTATCGGGTCCGGGCCGGTATTGCCGGGGGACTCTTCCTCGCCTTCAGGGAGCCGCCCGGTGGTTGGATCTACCACCGGTGGGCTGGGGATGACGTCCATCGGATCAAGGTAGCCGGACATAAGAACGGCCAGTCCAGTTTCCTTTTGAGCCGCATCATAAGCCTCCAAGACGTGCTCAACGGTGCCAGGCAAGCAGGCAATGGCCGCTTGAACCTCCCGCATTCCCTCTTCGATCCGCTTTGCCAGTTCAATCTCTCCCTCCCGAGTCAACAACGTTTTCCCCCCCATCTCTCGCAGGTAAGTCCTCATTGGATCCCGGGAAGGATTGGAGTCCGCCTGAACGCTCGAGAGTACCGCTAAGGCCTCTTCGTCAGCGGTACCTACATCAATTCGCGTCTGTTGTTCTGTCGCGTGGTCAGCGCTCGGAGGGTTCTCACGTACGGTGATGCCGATGTCATCAAGAATCTGGGTGACGTGGTTGATCTGCTCGGGCGTCAACCTTTCAATCGGCAGGTAGTCACCAACCTCAGCGTAAGTCAGGTAGCCCTGTGATCTCCCTCTCGTAATCAAAGACTTCAGATCGGGCAACGGTTCATCGGCGCTGGTGTTCATGGTCACCTTGAATCAACGCGAACAAACCTGTCCGGAGGTTGCCAGCGGCTGCCCGGCTCTGATTTGGAAGCGATTGAAAGGAACCTCGAGTGCGAGGCGTAAGACTGCCAGCATACGCGTCTACACGACCGAGGTGTTGGAAGATTCTGAGTTTTCGCGAAAAAGTCTGTGTATCCGGGCTTTCACGACCGCCATGGTGTACGATTCCGGCTACGAGGTCAGACCGTTGTCGAATGTCTGCACCGGTACGAACAGATGTCTGAGCCGGTGGTGGTCTCAGATTCCTCCTTAGCGCGCCCTTGGGCGTAAGCAAATCGAATTCAGAATCCCGCACCAGGAGTTTTATTGAGCGACCAAAAGCGAGATCTGAATCGAAGGGCCAGCCCCACTGGTTTTAGAACGAGGGGCTTAGACTTCGTGAAAGCTGCGGACATTCTTTTGGCGGATCATTACGCTCACCTGATAAATCAGAGAACTCGTATCCCGTCTTCAACCGTTTACTACAACTATGTGCACGGTATTGAGTTATTGCTGAAGTCCTACTTGCTTCACACTGGCACATCTATTGAAGACGTTGAGAAGCACGTCCGACAAGATGTGGATGAGGCTCTGGCTCGTTGCATGAACAGCGGGATCAAAGATGTCTGTCCGGATCTGGATGAAGTCGCACAAGCGGCAATAGTTGCGGTGAGCGAGCCCTACTGGCGGAAGCGATTCGAGTACCTTCGGGTGGAGGGTCTGCATCTCCCGCACGTGGGGCATGTGGCAGAGGCCGCTCATGTGCTCGTCGCAGGCCTCCGTTACCTGAAGATGGAGAGATGGCAATCCCTCTCCACTGACTAGCCTAACGCATGCATCCCGTCCAGCCGGATTTCAGACCCGCCGAAAGCGCTCGATCTGCCCGCGAAACGGTTCATCGAGATACCTCGTGTCTTCCGGTGTTTCCTGCCAGTGACCGTAGCCAAGTTCGACCATGCAGCGATTGAAATTCGCCTGTTCTCGGCGTCGGGGCCCTACAGTCAACACCTCGCAGCGTCTTCGCGCATGACGATCGATAAAGCTGGAAAGCAGTTCTGCGTGTCCAGGCTCATAGACCAGATCGCTGCCGAGAATCAGATCAAACTTCGCTGGCTGATTTTCTATGTGTTTCCAGTCGCATTGGAAGTAGGGAATAGGATCCAGGTTGTTAAGCCTGGCGTTGAATTCAAGAAACTGCGCCGCTTCCGGGTGCCGATCCGTGGCGGAGATATCGGCGTTATGATACTGCAACGTCAGGCTGGCCAATCCAATGCCGCAGCCAACCTCAAGAATTCGTCGCCCTCCAGTGTCGAAGCTGAGCATGCGGTGTGCAAGCACGTGGCTGGAAGCCCAGACTACGCCGAAATGTGGCCAGGAAGCGGGCGGGATTCCTGCCTGTTCGGCGTTGCCCTGATCATCGGCGTACTGATTCAGGTCTCTCAGGGTGCGCAGATGGATGTCGAGATCTCCGACCTCAACAGTCTGATAGCGCACTCGAGCCGCGTTCACGAGAGCATCGTTGTGTACGACCGTTGGTGTCGGTATCGCATCATGCGACTTCGAGTCTCCGGCACGGAGCCACCTTCAGGCAGTCTGCACACTGGCAAACCTCGCGACACGGCAGTGGAATCCCTAACCGCCTTTGCGGGGCGCAGCTGACGCTCTTTTTCTTCCTGATCAGCTTCGCGACTCACAGGACATCTCTCAATGGAGAACATCGGGCTGCAACTACAGCCCGATGGTGCCTCAAGCGCTTAATACGCAGCTCTTTTAGGCTTGGATTGCGCTTCGTTGACCTTCAGCGCTCGGGAATCAATCTCCTGGCCGTTGAGTTCAGCAATAGCTTCGGCCGCATTAGTGCCAGCCATTTCCACAAATCCGAAGCCACGCGAACGGCCGGTGTCCCTGTCTGTTACAACTTGGGCTGACTCGACAGCGCCAAAAGGGGTGAAGAGATCCTGGAGTTCTTGGTCCGTGACGCTCCAGGGGAGGTTTCCAACATATACTTTCATTAACAGTCTCTGGCTCGATCGAGCCGCAGGTGCGCAAGTCCCGTAAAATCAGATGCGCATGAGTTTCCGTCTCGCCGGCACCGTGCCAGCGAGCTCAGTTGACTTGGAAGTGATTGCCGATGAACAGGCGAGAGGTAAAACTCGGAAGAAATCGGAACGGGGTTCCTGAATCAGCGCTGATTATACGCGTACAACCGGCAGAAAGCTCGAAGTTTCTCGAGGTAGAAGCAAAGTTGTGACGTCGTGCCTCATCTCACGTTCTGGCGTAGAGATCGGCGATTGGCGCGAAGACTGTGATTCTGCGGATGTACACCCAGTGCGCAGCTACTCCGGTAAGCACAAAAAAATGAAAGACTTCGTGTGGCCTGATCAAGCCGGACACCAGATCCGGCATGGCTGACACGTCGATCAATGCGCCGATAGAGTAGGCAAGCGCGCCAAGCACGATCGGGATCAGCGGCTTGAACCCGATCACGCGGTGCAATGCGAATGCTGTGAACAATCCTGCCCAACCCAACGCCAGATAGAACGTCAGCGACAACCATTCCGGTACGGCTTCAATGAAAGCCAGCTTCAGAATCATGCCAGCTGTTGCTGCAGTCCAGATAGTGGCCAGAACGCCGCCGCGCATCCAGCCCCTGAACTGGATAATGTGCACAGGAGTGTAGGTCGCGGCGATGAGAAAGAAGATGGCCGCATGATCCAGCCGGACAAGCACGCTGCGGGCCCCCGAGTCCCGATCCACAAGATGCATCAGGCCGCTCAAGAGCAGCACGGATACTACGCCCGACACATATATGATGAGGGCTGCTACCCGAAGGCTGTCTCCCCCCCCGCGTTGGATCAAGCCTGCACCCAGCACCGCAAATATGAACGCGCCGAGAAGATGAGTGAGAGAAGCTACCGGATCCTGTATACCTAGAAACGGTGTAGGGTCTATATGAATATCCTCAGCGGTAACGCACTAGCGAGCCTTGATCAAGCAATCGCTTATGCGGCTCCGCGACCCAGCCCGAGAAGAAGGTACCAAGCTCATCACTCGATACACAGGCCATTGCGCTTACGGAATGGCTTGTCACACTCCCAGCTCGCGCCGTCATAGCGCAGGTGAGCGTTTGCAGGCACCGTCACAGCCAAGCAACCGTCCCCCGATTTCGCGAAGCCACGCTCGCACTCCCAGCCGTCGCCGTATCTGCTGGGCTCGGACAGATAAGCGTTCTCAGGAACCGCTATCCTCTTACACGAGTCTTGGTCTGGCTGATAGCCGCGCTCACACTCCCAACCCCGCTTTGAAGACACGCTTTCTGACAGGAAGCCATTTTCCGGAACCAGGATGGGTGCACACGAATCCACGGCAGAGCTAAAGCCACGCCCGCATTTCCATCCCGGTCCGTAAGCGCCGCCAACAAGATACCCGTTTTCCGGTACGGGAATTTCGACGCATCCACCATCCGCTTCCCTGAATCCTCGACTGCAGCGCCATCCAGTGCCCGATGCATCCAAGTACGCATTGGCGGGGACCTGAACGGGTAAACAACGCTCACTGTCTTCGCGAAAACCATGCCGACAGTCCCAGCCGCGCCCATAATCGCCACGCGTCGCGTACGCGTCCTCAGGTACGATGACGGCAAGGCACTCTTCACCTGATTTCCTGTAACCGGGATCGCAAGTCCAACCCGAACCGTACGACCTGGCGGTTGCATTCTCTGGCACTTCAGCCTCCGCGGCATTGGCGCCGAGTATCAGCAGCATGCCTAAACCCGGTACAAACGAGCGCAACAATTCACGTGGTTGCGAACCGCCCTCGGATCGCGCCCTGAGTAAAGCGCGTAACGCAAGCACGCCAATGGCGCTGAGTGCCAGTGCGGAAACAATCGGATCGAACGTACTGAAAGCCAGCAGCAGCGCAGTGCCAGAAACACTTATCCACAGCGACCAGGCGCGCAGCATCGTCAAAGTTTTCATGATCAGCATCCCTCATCGAACGTGTCCCGGTCGCCTTCACTGGGCAGAGCGTGACAACGGCAGTTGTTGCGTATCAGCTATTCGATGAGAGGCCGGTCTCGGCCGCAGGTGCGCGTTGCAAAATACACACACGTGCATATTCAAGGAACTCCAACACTATACGCCGTTGCTCGCCGCGGAGGGTCATTTCGTGGACGATCAAAGGCAATTAGTTCGGGCTATTCCCAGCAGCTAGGCGTATGCTACAGACTGAATCAGGAACCTGTGTTCCGATTTCTCTCGAGCTTCACACCTCGCCTGTTCATCGGCAAACGTTTTCTAGGTCAAAACGCATTGTCGGCAATTCTGAAACTCTATAGCCGTGAGATTGAGTCGTGCGTACTGCGCGTGAACGAGGCGCAGTCCAAGGAGAAGCGCACTTCAACGTTCTAAACGGCTAATCCGACGAGGCGGGTTGCTCAGTCAGCCAGACGCTTACGCAACAACGGAGTGCACGTATGGACGAACACGACACTAGCCTCATGGCCCAATACGGAATAACGGCAGAGAAAAAGGTCCTATTTCACTACGATGGCTACCGCTACGAGCGGCTTGCCGATGCCGTGAACTACGCAAGACTGCAGCAGACTCCGTCGAAAGAGGATGACGCTTCGATCGCTCCGGGCCACGAGAATTGATTGAACCACTGCTGCTTACAACCACGCGAATCACAACGATCCAGCAAAACCGGGCGCTGACCAACGCTACCGGATTCTTCTACCAACGCGACGCGCAGCTTTTCCTGGTCACAAGCCGCCACGTACTGGTCGATGAACCTTCGAATCACCACCCTGACCGGATCGAGATCGAACTCCACACCGACCGAAACAATCTCACCCAATCAACCGGTTTCTCGATTCCTTTGTATAAAGACAACTTGAGCTTATGGCGGCAGGCAGAGGACAGCGCGGGCTCCGTTGACATTGCCGCTATTGAGCTCAACCAAAACGCCCTACCGGAATCAGCCTTCTATCGCGCGTTTACACCTCAGAACCTTCTGAGCGATTCTGGTTCAGTCGAGATTGGAACGTCGATGCTGGTCGTCGGGTTCCCTCTGGGGTTTCACGACTCGTTGCATCATCTGCCGGTGGCTCGACACGCGATCAACGCCTCATCCTTTGCCTTGAGGTTTCAGGGCAACGGGTATTTCCTCACGGATTCCCGAACCCATCGCGGCACCAGCGGTGCGGCCGTCGTCATGCGAACGGCACCAAAATCGAAGCACAACGATCTCCCGTGGACCTTGCTGGGCGTGCACTCCTCGCGCCTTGACGTCGACACGAGGGAGTATGCCGTCGACGAGGCACTCGGTCTGAACTGCGTGTGGTTCGCAGACATCCTTCCTACGCTTTCCGCACAAGGCAGTCCACTCGAAACCACTCAACTCATAGAGACATGACCGACATGGAAGCACCATTCGAGATCGGTGAACGGGTGCACCCCGATCAACTTCGGACCTGGGAATACGTCGGTCTGAGCGGGAAGCCAGGTCGCGACAAACACTCGGTGCGACGCTTCAAGAAAGGAGATTGGACACTGGAAGTGCATGCCCGCAAGGATCCGCACTCACCCTCACGGGTCGTGTCCATCCGCACGCTTGCGGAGGATGACCAACACTGGGCCGAAACGCGCGCGCGCCTGATGAGACACAAGGAAAACTAAGCCCGCGTCAGCTGCTCTAATTCAGCTTGTGGAAGGTGAGTGAGTGGTCGAAAGCGAGACCATCACCCTGAGCGTGTAGCAGAGCGTCGGCGAGCTCTGTCGGCCAGGTTGCATCAGGAATATACCCGTAGTCCTGACATCTGCGACACTGGACGCGCAAGCGCACCTGTTTCCCCGAAGGAGGGATTTGAACAAATGAATCTGGCGATCGTATTGCCTCCGCAGCCTGTTTCATGACAGCAGCAACCGCCCCCGAACGGGATGAATCACCAGATCAGACTACCGGGTTCGGTACTTACCGCTACCGAACCTACGTGCTCTCAGCGCTAACTCTCATCTATGTGTTGAACTTCGTTGATCGCGGCCTGCTCGCAGTCGTTGGTCCCGATCTTGTGCCCGAGCTGGGTCTGTCCGATACCCAATTCGGTCTTCTGACCGGGTTCGGTTTTGCCCTCCTCTATACCATTGTGGGCATTCCCCTGGCACGGTATGCAGATAGATCTCACCGCGTGTGGATCATGACGGTCTGCGTTGCCCTGTGGTCTGTCATGACAATGCTGTGTGGCCTCGCGACCGAGATCACCATTGGCTCTCTCACAATTGGTGCGTTCTGGGTGTTGTTGATGTGTCGCGTCGGCGTAGGCATCGGCGAGGCCGGTTGCACACCACCGGCCAATTCCCTGATCGCGGACTACTTTGCACCACGTGACAGATCTCAGGCGCTTGGTGTCTATTCCATGGGTGTCACGCTCGGTGGGATGTTTGCCAATCTGATCGGTGGTTGGGTGACAGATGCGTTCGACTGGCGAACGGCGTTTATTGTCGTTGGCTTGCCAGGCGTGTTGATCGCACTGATTTTCAAACTGACGGTGAAAGAGCCGCCTCGCGGCTTTACAGACCCGAAAGGAACAAAATCAACCCAACCGATTGCGCTACGCGATGCGATGCGCGAACTGACGACAAAGCCCGCCTTCTGGCTGATGACGGCTGGCGCCACAATCGCCGCTTTCTGCGGTTACGGAATCTCCTCCTTTCAGTCCATCTTCCTGGTTCGCGCTCATGAAATCACAACCGGTGAGGCGGCCATCTGGATCAACACGCCAGTGGCGTTGTCATCTGCCATCGGCACATTTGCCACGGGGTGGCTGGCGACCAGACTGTACAAAACACATCCAGGCGCCATTGCCTGGGTACCGGCCGCTGGATTGGCATTGTCGATCCCATTCTATGTGTTCGCCTTCACGACGCAGCATCTGGTTATGGCGGCCATCGGCCTGGTCATCGGCGGATTCGTGAAGTACGGGTATATCACCGCTCAGTACACCATCGGCCAGGGGGTCGTCAGTATGCATGTGCGTGCGATGGCAACGGCCGTGCTGCTGTTTATCGCCAATCTGATTGGTTATGGCTTTGGCCCTCTGTTCATTGGTTTTACCTCTGATGTATTTTTCGTCGGCGGTGCGGCTGAACTCGGGGTTGCCGCAGAGGAACTTGCTCGAAACCAGTGCCACCCGAGCGTTATCGGAGAGCTGAGCGAAAATCTGCAGAATGTCTGCGGTGCGGTCTACGCCCAGAGTCTGCAATCAGCGATGATCATCATGGCGATCCTGTACGCCGCAAGTTCACTGTTCTTCCTGCTGACCTGGCGTCGGCTGGACAAAGATATGGTGGACAGAAATCCGTAGTCCCCCATTCTCTTCCGGTTCTGGCGCTGCACAGCCCGCCCCACTACTATGCCCGCCTTATTCGACGCGATGACGTCACATGGAACGGATCGGCTTGTTTGTCGATGTGCAGAACATCTACTACACCACACGGCACACCTTCGGCAGGCAGTTCGACTACCGCACCCTCTGGAACGTCCTAGCCCGAGGCGGCGCGATTGAAGTGGCAAACGCCTACGCCACCGATCGTGGTGACGAGGGTCAGCGGAAGTTCCAGGCGGCGCTCAGACACATCGGTTTCACTGTGAAGCTCAAGCCTTACATTCAGCGTGCCGACGGCTCCGCCAAGGGAGACTGGGATGTGGGCATCACTATCGACGTACTACAGTACGCACCAGAACTGGACCGGATATTCCTGCTTTCAGGTGATGGCGACTTCGATCTGCTGATCGACACTGTGCAGACGCGACACGATACGCCTGTGGAGGTTTACGGTGTGCAAGCACTGACTGCGGACTCGCTGGTTCGGGCAGCAACCGCCTTTCATCCCATCACCGAATCGCTGCTGGTCTGATCATGCCTCTGGTACAGCTGCAAAACGCCCATCTCGCGTTCGGCCACGTTCCCTTGCTCGAGGAGGTGAATCTTATCATCGAGGCCCGGGAACGGGTCTGCCTGATCGGCCGCAACGGCACGGGTAAATCCACTTTGCTGAACGTGCTGAACGGGCAGCAGGTGCTGGATTCCGGCACGCTCAGGATCGATGCCGGGGTCAAGGTCGCCAAGCTGGCGCAGGAAGTGCCCGCGGCAGCGACGGCCACGCTCTACGATACCGTCGCGATGGGACTGGGGGATCTGTGAGGCTTGCTGTCTCGTTATCACAACTTGAGCCACGAGGTTGCCACGGGAGATGCGCAGACGCTCGAAGCTCTAAGCACGGTACAGGCGGAAATCGATCGGATCGGCGCCTGGGATGCCTCACAGCGGGTGGATGCCATCCTGAGCAGGCTCAATCTGCCTGCAGATTCACTCATGGCTGAATGCAGTGGCGGCATCCGGCGCCGCGCGATGCTGGGCCAGGCGCTGGTTGGCGAGCCGGATCTGCTGCTGCTGGATGAACCCACCAACCATCTCGACATCGACTCAATCACAGCGCTTGAATCCGCTCTGCTCACCTATTCAGGTGCCGTGCTGTTCATCACCCACGACCGCACCTTCATTGACGATCTTGCGACCCGCATCATCGAGCTCGACCGGGGCACGCTGAATTCTTACCCCGGCACCCATGCCGAGTACCTCAAGCAGAAAAACGCCGAGCTCGCGGCAGAAGATAAAGGCAATCGTAAATTCGATCAGCAGCTCGCCGAAGAAGAGGTGTGGATTCGCGCCGGCATCAAGGCGCGGCGTACCCGCAACGAGGGCCGCGTGCGCCGGCTTGAAGCCATGCGTCTCGAACGCAAGGCCCGTATCGAACGCCAGGGGGTCGGTAAAGCTCGGCCTGGACTCGAGCGCTGACTCAGGAAAGATTGTTATCGAAGCAGACAAGGCCAGCTTCTCCTACGACGATCAACTGATTCTCCGGGAGTTTTCGACGACCATCCTTCGCGGTGACCGGGTTGGCGTGATCGGTCCTAACGGCAGCGGTAAGAGTACGCTGCTGAAGCTGCTTCTGGGCGAGCTCGAACCTTCCGGTGGGTCTGTGCGACAAGGTACGAAGCTGCAGGTTGCCTACTTCGATCAGGAGCGCATCCAGCTGCAGCCGGAGCGCTCGGTTCGTGACAACGTTGCCGACGGTACGGATCAGATCGAGATCGGAGGTAAGTCCCGCCACGTCATCGGCTATCTGCGTGACTTTTTGTTCTCTCCGGAGCGTGTGAACTCGCCTGTAAAAACATTGTCCGGGGGCGAGCGCAATCGGCTGCTGCTGGCGAAGCTGCTCGCGAAGCCCGCTAACCTGCTCGTGCTGGACGAACCCACTAACGATCTGGACGTGGAGACGCTGGAGCTGCTCGAAGAGCTGTTGAGCGGCTTCGATGGGACGCTCCTTCTGGTCAGCCACGACAGAGCCTTTCTCGATCAGACCGTCACCAGCACGCTGGTGCTGGAAGGCGATGGCCGGATTGGCGAGTACATCGGCGGTTATTCCGACTGGAAACGCCAGGCGGACGCAGCGCGCACGAAGGAGGCTGAAGCCAAGCCGAAGATATCCATGGATTCTCGAAAGTCGGAAAAAACCGCCAGAACGTCAGGACGTCAAGGCGAGCTCAGCGGCAAGGAAAAACGGGAGCTGGATGCTCTACCTGGCCGGATTGAGGAACTGGAAGATAGACAGGCAGCGTTGGCCGAAGAGACGGCGAAGGCCGATTTCTATCAGCAGGATCGCGAGCGCGTTGAGGCGGCGCTGCAGTTGCTTGCCGATGTGACGAACGAGCTCGAGCAGGCCTATCACCGCTGGTCTGAACTTGAAGAGGCGCAGTTGAGCTGATCGGGTCAGACAGCACCTGATTGACGACATCAAGGGAATTCAGAACTGCCATTGAGCGACCCGACAGATAGGTAACACTTCATACTGGAGACATGGGTTACACAATTCAGGCATTTGGGGGGACCTCAAATGCCCTGGAAGGAGTGTGACCGTATGGAAGAACGTCTGAAATTCGTCGCCCGACTCCTCGATGGGGAGAAGATGGCGAGTCTGTGCCGAGAATTCGGGATC
The DNA here is from genome assembly GCA_965215995.1 of Candidatus Azotimanducaceae bacterium. Classification (GTDB taxonomy): domain Bacteria; phylum Pseudomonadota; class Gammaproteobacteria; order Pseudomonadales; family Azotimanducaceae; genus SZUA-309. The sequence continues at coordinate 1,264,299 of OZ244128.1, forward strand.
TCCCGCAAGACCGGCTACAAGATCTTCAATCGATACAAAGAGTTAGGCATCGATGGCCTGAATGACCAGAGTCGCAGGCCGCATCGGTACGCCAACCAGCTGCCGTTCCAGGTGGAACGGCGGATCCTCGCAATTAAGAAGGAACGCCCCACCTGGGGTGCTCCAAAGATCCGTGAGAAGCTCATCCGCGAGTATCCTCAGATCCGACCACCTGCTAAAAGCACGGTTCATGCGGTGCTCGAGCGGCATGGACTGGTCAAACGCCGCAAAGCCAGGCGATATCGAGCCCAGGGCACCGAGCTCTCCCATGGCCGTCAACCGAATGCGCTGTGCTGCGCCGACTACAAGGGTCAGTTTCTGCTTGGCAATAAACGCTACTGCTATCCGCTGACCATCACCGATTACAAGACCCGATATCTGCTCGCCTGCGATGCCCTGGACTCGACAAAGGAGAACTATGCCATCACCGTGTTCGAGCGGACCTTCCAGGAGTTCGGCCTGCCGACAGCCATCCGCACAGACAACGGTACCCCCTTCGCGTCCAGAACGGCTCTGTTCGGCCTCTCAAAGCTCTCCGTCTGGTGGCTGCGCTTAGGGATCAACATCGAGCGCATCCGGCCTGGCAACCCGCAGCAAAACGGGCGGCATGAACGCATGCACCTGACGCTCAAGAAGGAAGCCACCAAGCCAGCCTCGTTCAACTTCCTGCAGCAACAGGAGCGATTCGATGAGTTCATTGAAATCTACAATCACGACCGGCCTCATCAGGCGCTCAGCATGAAGTATCCCGGTGAGCTGTATACACCTTCAGCACGCGTCTACCACCCGCCCTTCCACGATCGAACCGTCAGGGTTACCAACTGTGGCCGTATCTGTCTGGACAAGCGCAAGATCAGCCTGAGTCGGGCAATGGCTAATCAGATCGTGGGCATCAGAGAGGTCAGCGAGAAGATCTGGCTGGTGAGCTTCATGGAGTATGATCTTGGGTTCTTCGATCAGGACGAAAACCGCGTAGAGCCAGCGAAGAACCCCTTTACGCCGAAAGTGTTACCTATGTCTTCGGTATAAAGTGTTACCCATGTCTCCGGGTAGGACCCATGAAGATATGGCTCCGCCTGCTGGGCTCGAACCAGCGACCCGCTGATTTAACAGACGAGTCAGCAGATAGATAAACTTATATAAATCAATCAGTTACCGAGCCATCCGTTGCACTCAAATGCCCCACAATGCATAACGATGCATAACTGATCCCCACAAAATCCACCCAAAGATCGAAGCCGCAACAGCTCTTCTCAATTTCGATATTGGTCGTTTCACATCGTCTCTCCAGAGTGAAGAAAAAACTCGTAGCTTGACTTCAAAACCGGGCGTAAACTTCGCCGCCGCTCGCGCGGCAGCTCAAGTTATTCGGGATTCACGTCATTGCCAGAACTGCCGCATCGCTCTCTTCAGGCGACACCTATTTATGAAGCCATTGCTGGTGAGCTGGCCACAGCCGGCTGGGGCATATTCGCGCACGCCCTCGATAATCGCCTGACGAACATCTTGAACGTCCGAGCCCGGTCTCTCGATTCCTGGGAGGCTGCAGGGATCGGCCGGCAAACGGACCATCAGCGCAATCGCTTCGTGAGACGGGACCGCATCGCCTGGATCAATGGGAGTGACCCCGCCGAACGGGCCTGGCTTGCCTGGGCCGAAGGGCTGCGGATCTACCTGAACCGTTCGCTCATGCTGGGCCTGACTCACTTCGAGAGCCACTTCGCGCACTACTCGCCAGGCAGCTTCTACCGCCGACATCTGGATGCCTTCAAAGGAGACAGCAACCGCACTCTGAGTGTGGTGTTCTACCTGAACCCGGAGTGGCAGCCCGGTCACGGCGGCGAGCTTGTGCTCTACGACAAAGCAAATCTGGAGCTTGGTCGTTTTCCGCCAATACAGCGTACTCTCGCGGTCTATCTCAGCGAGGAGATTCCGCACGAGGTGCTGCTGACCGAGTCGGAACGCTTCAGCGTCGCCGGATGGTTCCGCCCACGCGCGGAGCTGCCGCTGGAAAACCTCTGAGCGCAGGCCGTGCGATCCAGTAAGACCAGCTACTCGGCGGACCCTCAAGTGGATCGGTCTCTACGTCACTCAATAAAGGACGGAATCTGGTTTTCCATCATGACTGGCGGCGCGGAGAGCTATTTCTCCGCCTATGCGATCCATCTGTCCGCAAGCACCGCGATCATCGGGCTTCTCGCCTCCCTGCCGCCCTTACTCGCTTCTTTCATGCAGATGGTCTCCGCCTGGCTGGGCAGGAAGCTCGGCTGGCGCAAACCGATCATTGTCTTCGGTGCCTTACTCCAGGCGGCATGCCTTTTCCCGCTGGCATTTGTCCCTCTGTTCTTATCTGACTATGCCACCCTCCTGCTCATCCCGATCGTCTTCGTCTATCTCTGCGGGCCCAACCTAGGCGCCCCGCAATGGAATAGCCTGATCGGCGATCTGGTGCCGGATAGCCGTCGAGGACGGTTTTTCGCCCAGCGCACACGTTTGTCGAGCGTGGCATCGATCACGGCTCTGATCGTTGCCGGGCTGGTGTTGGATGCGACGGATCGACTGGGTGATGCGTACGCGGGATTTGTTGCCGTGTTTCTGCTGGCCGCCGCCGCCCGATGCGTATCAGCCCACCATCTGCAAGCCATAAAGGATCCTGCATCCAGGGTGGCTGCGCTGGAGGTGATTGAGGATCTCACCCTCTGGCGGCGCTTCCGGCATTCGAGCCTGCTGCGTTTTTCCATGTTCTATGCCGCCATGCAGTTCGCCGTGGCTATCTCGGGCCCGTACTTCACGCTCTACATGCTGCGCGATCTCGCACTCAGCTACTTCGAGTTCATGACGATCACCGTCGCTTCCGTACTCGTGCAGTTTCTGACGTTGAATCGGTGGGGACGGTTGGCGGACATGTTCGGCAATCGCCTGCTGCTGATCACAACCGGAAGTATCATCACAGTGATCCCATCGCTCTGGCTCGTCTCGACACACTACGCCTGGCTGCTTGCTGTCCAGGCGCTGAGCGGTCTGGCCTGGGCAGGATTCACGCTCAGCGCCACGGCCTTCGTTTTCGATCTGACCCCATCTGAACATCGAGCGACCCTCTTCGCCGTGCACAACATCTTCGCTGCTCTGGCCGTGTTTCTGGGTGCCAGCGCCGGTGCATTGCTGGTGCTCTACGTTCCGGAGCAGATTTCACTGGCAGGCACAACGATCGAGATATTCACCCCGCTTTACGGGCTGTTTCTGCTCTCATGCCTGACTCGGATCACGGTAGCCCTGCTGTTCCTGCCGCGCCTCAAAGAGGTACGCAGGGTAAGGCCGATGTCCATGAGCGGGCTGATTTTCCGGGTAACGCGAATGCACCCCATATCCGGACTGATCTACGAGGTGGTCGGGCGAGCGCGGCTCAATCGCCGCAGAGATTCGGCCGACGGGGACTGATCCTCACTCAGCCGACCTCTTCAGAACCCGCAAGATCGTACAGGGCGGCAACCAGCTCTTCGACTCCCGGCGTACTGCGGCGGTCCTTGGCACCAATCAGGAAAACCGAGCGGCGAGGCTTCGGACTGCCGGAAACCCGATGCAGCACGCCCGATTCAATGTCATCAGCAACCAGAGGACGGGGTAGAAAGGCGCAGCCGCCAACGGCAAGCACCATCTTTCGGGCAAGCACGGCTGAATCCAATCGCGCTCGGGTGCCAATGACACCAGGTTGCTGCGTGTCCTGCGCTGCCCCCAGGGAGGTACCCCAATCCACGTGAACATAGTTCTCGAGGTCGGATCCGAAAACGACGCCGTCCTTCGTCGCCACCAACTCCAGTTCGAAAGTTGTCAGCGATTCCACCCACAGGTCCGGCGCTCGAGGTGCTTCGTAAACCATCCCCACGTCGACGGAACCATCTCTGGCGCGCCTGATCGTCTCCAGGGTATTCAGGGATTCCAGCTCGAGTCTCGGCACCACATTCCCCTCAACCAGAGACAGCAGCCAATCGTCCAGATAGATCTCGCGCAGACTTGCAAGGCAGCCGATCACCAGGAGGGGACGACCGCCGGTACCGGTTTCCAGCAGCGCCCTGTGCCAGGTATCAAGAATGCTCTCCGCATAGGGCACCAGCTCACGTCCGGCAGCGGTCAACTGAATGTTCCTCCGATCTCGGGTAAACAGACGATGACCGATCCGATCCTCGAGCTGCCTGATGCGTGCGCTGACCGCCGCCTGGGTAATAAACAGATTTTCCGCCGCTCTCGCGAAGTGTCTGGTCTTACGCACCTCAAGAAAGGTGCGCAGTAGCTCCGTGTCCATATTCGTTCCCAGCCCGAACTCTGAACTCATTTTGACAAATATTCTTTATCAAAAGCCCTCTTTTATTTTGCTTTATTTTTCTTCCCCCGATCAGAAAATCACTCGCTCGTAACCAACCCAATTTGCCCCAAGGGATTGGCGGGTAGGCGTGTCACCAACCGCAAACCCGCCTTTTTTGACGAAGACGCCATGAAGAACGAAGACATCGACGACTATGATGAAACGGATGAGTTCTCCTCGGAGATTGCCACTCAACTGGCTCGACTGGCAGAAAAGTACGAGGTCCGCGAGCGGGGGAAGATCCGTCGCCAGCGCCACACACTGAAGGTCCGCCGTCAGCTGGAAGACTGGTCGGACAAACGGCGCATCCGCGAGGAGATCGACTATCTGGACTGACCTGCGGGGAATCCAACGTGCCTGATTCGCCAGTCAGCTTGCAGACGCTGCACCGGATCGCCCTCGATGCAGCGGCCGCTCATACAGTCGAGGAGCAGGTAGAGCGTCTTGTCAGCCAGATCCGCGATGCGCTCGCGGTAGCGGTCTGCAGCCTTTATCAGCGTCTGGACGACGACACCCTGCTGCTGGTTTCCAGTCGGGGGCTCAACCCCGAGGTCGTCCAACACATACGTCTTGGCGCAGGAGAAGGCCTGGTTGGCCTCGTGGCGGAAAAGCAGCTGCCAATCATTGAACCGATCGCGAGCGACCATCCTTCGTTTCGACCGTTCCCGGATAGCGGGGAGAACGCATTCCCGTCGTTTGCGGGCGTCCCCATACTCACCCTCGGCACTGTAACCGGCGTTCTCGTGGTTCAGGATGTGCTCGGCCGGGTGTTCACCGACGATGAGCTGTCGTTGCTGATCACCATCGCCACCCAGCTCGGGCCCGTTCTCCTGCGTCTGTCGCCACCCTCTGAACGCCTCCGCAAAGGAGAACGGCTGATAAAGGGAACCGGCGCAGCAACCGGGAAAAACATCGGCATTGTCCAGCTGGTCGTCAGCGACCAGACCCTGCAGCTCCTGGAGGAGCCGCTGAGCAGAGGCGCTGAAGCAGAATTGTCGCTACTGGCACAAGCGGTTTCCCGAGCAGACCGGGAAATCGAAGCCGCGAGGCTACAGATCAGCAGAAACGTCTCCGAAGACATTCTGGAGGTATTCAACTTCTACCGGCTCATGCTGTCCGGCGACCAGCTACTGGAATCCGCCGAACATCGAATCCGCGCCGGAGCAAGCGCGTTCGCCGCCGTGCGCGCAAGCGTCGACGAACTGGTGCACGCCTTCGATGCCATTGAGGATGAGTACCTGAGCGCCCGTTCAGAAGACGTGCGCCATATCGGCAACAGGTTACTGGCGAACATCATGGGCGCGGTGACTGAACCCCCCGATAGTGAAAGTCAGATCGTGCTGCTTGGTGCGATGGTGAGTATCACTGAAATCGGCATGTACCCGCCGGGACAGTTGGCGGGCATCGTCTGCTTTCAAGGCTCCACCTTGTCGCACAGCGCCATGCTGGCTCGCGCGCTCGGTATTCCAACTGTCATCGGAACCGGGCCCATTGATCACCTGCACAACGGTATGCGGATCGTGGTTGATGGCGATTCAGGAAGCATCATCCTGTCGCCGTTGCTATCCACAGTTGCCAGATATCGAAAGCTGATCGCGGAAGAAGTCAGCAACCAGGAATACCTGCTGACCCAGAACGACCAGCCCGCCGAAACCACGGATCAACAACGCATCACGCTACTCGCCAACACTGGTTTGCTGGCCGACGCAGCACCGGGCAAACTGCGCGGCGCCGAAGGCGTCGGTCTGTACCGATCCGAGATCCCGTTCCTCACCGCAAACGCTCTACCCACCGAAGCTGAGCAACTCAATCTCTACCGGGAAATCCTCTCTCTTTATCATCCGCTGCCGGTAACCATGCGAACGCTGGATGTGGGCGGTGACAAGGGCCTCCCCTACCTGCCGTTTGCAGAAGAGAATCCAGCGCTCGGCTGGCGCGGTATCCGGTTCACACTGGACAATCGCGCCATATTCACGACCCAGCTGCGGGCGATGCTTCGAGCGAACGAAGGACTGAACAACCTCAGCATCCTGCTGCCAATGGTTGCCGACATCCGCGAGGTTGAAGCAGCCGACGCCATCCTCACAACGCTGGTCGCCGAGCTCCAGGAAACGGATCCCAGATTCACAAAACCACCTCTCGGCATCATGATCGAGATACCCGGCGTGGTGCCGCTGTTACCTCACATCGCTCAGCTGATCGACTTTGCATCTATCGGCACAAATGACCTGACGCAATACCTGCTGGCAGCAGACCGCGCCAACCCACGCGTTGCCGCAAACTACGATCAGCTGCATCCATCGGTGCTGAAAATGCTGGCAAACATTCAGAAGAGCAGCCTGCGACTCGGCCTGAGAACCACGGTGTGCGGAGCAATGGCAGCTGACCCGATCGGCGCCACCCTGCTCATCGGCCTGGGATTCCGGACATTGAGCATGGATGCTTTCAGCCTTCCGAAAATCCGCGCCTTCGTAAGATCAATTAATACCGAGGAAGCGCGGCGGCTGACCCGCAAAGCGATGCGTCAATCGGATGCAAACCGGGTGCGCGCAGTTGTTACGAAGGGCCTGGAAAAGCAACTGAATGCGGTAACGCACCCCGCCCACAAGTGAAGGAGAGTCCTGGAATCAGTAGCTCTCTGCATCCAGCGGATCTGATCCCCGCATACGTTCATCTGCATCCTCGAGGCCGTCACCGTCAGTATCAGCCAGCAGCGGATCCGTGCCTATCTGGCGCTCCTCTTCATCCGTGAGGCCGTCGCCATCCGTGTCCAGCACGTCTGAATACTCGTAGTCGTATTCGTCCGTCGACTCTTCGGCGGATACCCAGGCCGACACAATCAGGGTGCACAGGAGGAACGCTGCGAGCGCGCGAGAGATATTCATCAGAGCTTCCCAGTTTCAGGAATCTTGATTATCCATTGCCAGTAAAACCCGATAGCCAAAAAATTGTGTTTCAGTTGATAAAACGTTTTTATCCACAAACACTCAAGCAGCCGATCATACGCTGCCCGTCCAGCCCATGGAGACGCTACCTTGCTTGAGATCGATAAAGTCTTCACCACTTTGGAAGCCTCGGCGACTCTCGCCATCAACGAGCGGGCCCGCGCGCTCCGCGCCGCCGGTGAGACCGTGTGGCACTTCGGCTTCGGAGAATCCCCGTTCCCGGTACCCGAACCGATGCAGGCGGCTCTGAGAGACGCCGCCGGTGAGAAGGCCTATCTGCCGAGCGAAGGATTGCCGGAACTGCGTCAGGCTGCAGCCTACTTCCTCTGCGCGCATTGGGGCTGCGATCTCCGTCCGGAGCAGATTGTCGTCGGTCCGGGCAGCAAGGAACTGATCTTCGATCTGCTCGCCATCCTGCCTGGCTCCGTCCTCGTCCCCGCACCGGCATGGGTGAGCTACGGGCCTCAGGCACGACTGCTGCGTCGCCGCTTCGTGCCGATCCCGACCAGTCGGGAAGCGGGCTATCGTCTGGATCCTGCGTCGCTGCAGTCCACCTGCCGCGCAAATCCCGGGCAGAAGGTTCTGATCCTCAACAACCCGGTTAATCCCACCGGCATGGTTTACGGTGAAGAGGATCTGCGCAGACTCGCGGAGGTCTGTCGCGCCGAAGACGTTGTGGTGATTGCCGACGAGATTTACGGGCACGTGAACTTCGGACTCGTCGACCAAGTGTCTCTGGCAGCGATTCTGCCGGAACGCACTATCGTCACCACGGGATTGTCTAAAGTATTCGCCGCCGGTGGCTGGCGTCTGGGCGTTGCGGCAATACCGGCAGCGTTCGATGCCTTGCGCGCACCCCTGCGCGCGATGATCAGCGAAACATTCAGCGCCGTCGCAGCTCCCGTGCAGTATGGAGCGATTCCGGCTTTCGAGTTTGGCGAACAGATTCGAGCGCACGTCGAAAAAGCCACGGTCATCCTCGCCGCCGCCTCGAGCTACGTGCACGAACGTCTCATCAATGCAGGACTGAACTGCCCGCGCGGGGAAGGCGCTTTCTATCTTTTTCCCGACTTCGATAACCAGCGCGAAGCGCTGACGCGGCGTAGCGTCACCACGGGCGCGGGACTCGCCTCGAACCTGCTCGAGGATGCGCGGGTCGCGACGCTTCCCGCTGAGGTGTTCTTTCTTCCCGCAACCCACCTGGGACTGCGCCTGGCGGTTGTCGATTTCGACGGCTCCAAAGCCTTCAAAGTCTTCCCGCAGGAAACGGATCCGCAAACGCTGTTTCCGAATCTCGTGGCGGGTTGTGATGCGCTGCAACGCTATGTGAAGGGCCTTGCATGGTAGGTGGATTGACCTAGTAAGCCAGGATTTAACGGGAGCTTTCCGCTCTGTGGTCTCAGACGCAGGAATCCAAGGTTCATGCGCAGAGGGGAATTCGAAGGCAGCTAGATAGTGTCTAGCCTTGAAAGATATGGCTCCGCCTGCCCCGCCCTCGGTGCACGTCTGCGCACACCGTTTTCCGATTGCCGAAGTATATATCTGGATGTATATTTCCGAGCATGAAGCCGATCGTGTTTCTCGGTAGCTCATTGGAATCCATTCGAGAATTCCCTGCTGCCGTGAAGCGTGAGGCAGGATACGAGTTGGACAAGGTGCAGCGTGGCGACGCACCGAAAGACTGGAAGGCAATGCCCAATATCGGTCCTGGCGTACGCGAAATCCGAATCAGGATTGGTGGTGCTTGGCGCATGGTGTATGTCGCCAATCGAGACGAGGCGATCTACGTGTTGCACGCCTTCCAAAAGAAGACGCAGCGGACTTCAAAGCGAGACATCGCCGCCATTGGGTCCGCATTGAAGGAAATGCGATGAGCAAAAGGCAATTCGACAGCGTGTGGGATGCCCTCGAGGACGATCCTGTCAAGCGTGAGATCTACAAGCTGCGCTCCGAGCTGATGCACGTGATCACGGAGCACATCAAGGCGAACAACCTGAAACAGAGAGAAGTTGCGGAGCTGCTTGGTATCTCGCAACCGCGCGTCAGCACGTTTATGAAAGGAGATTTCGAGTCATTCCGACTGGATACACTGGTCGGTTTCGCGTTGAAGTGCGGCCACACGGTAAGCATTGACGCCGCCTAGGATATGGCCTGGCAATTCAAAGTACGCTTCCGCAAGCACGCCTTCGGCTGGCGGCCGCAGCCGGCCATCACGCGGGTCAAGGAAGCGGTTTCTGAGATCAAGCGGGCGCGGCGCAGCGACAGCATGCTCGCCGCCGAGGGCGCGGTTGCGTTTCTGGAAAAGGTTTCCCCGGCGCTCGAGCACGTGGACAGCTCCTCGGGTGCGATCGGCACTGCCGTCAACAAGGCGGTCGAAACATTGGCGGGGGTGATCGCATCCGCGCCGGCCGACAGCAAAACGAGATTGGACTGGCTCGACCGGCTCTGGGAGGCGTATCAGGAAGACGCGATCCCGTACATCGAGACGCTCGGCGACCATTGGGGCGAGCTGTGCGCGACCAAGGAGATCGCTTCGCACTGGGGGGACCTGTTGCTCGAGCCATGCGAGTTGGCATGGAGCTCCGACCCGCATCTGCGAGGCTACTTCAAGGGCACGACGAGCTGCCTGAGTGCTTTGCTAGCAGCGGAGCGGTACGAAGACCTCTTGGCTCTGCTCGAGCTGGCTCCATATCCGATGTGGCACTACCGCCGCTACGGCGTCCTGGCTCTCGCGGCACTCGGTCGGAAAGCCGAGGCGATTCGGTACGCCGAGGCCGGTCGGGGGCCCAACGACAGCCCCGTCGCGATCGCGCGCACCTGCGAGGAGATCCTGCTTTCCTCCGGGCTCGCAGACGAAGCCTACGAACGTTACGGCCTCGCTGCCAATCGTGCCGGAACCTACCTCGCCTGGTTTCGGGCCGTGACCAAGAAATATCCGCACAAGGCTCCGTCGGAGATTCTCGACGATCTCGTCGAGCAAACGCCCGGCGAGGAAGGCAAGTGGTTCGCCGCCGCCAAGAGCGCGAAGCTGTTCGACGAAGCCATTCAGCTCGCGAATCGAACGCCGTGCGCTCCACAGGCCCTCACCCGCGCCGCGCGTGACTTCGTCGCCGAGAACCCGGCATTCGCCATCGAGGCGGGAGTGGCGGCGCTGCGCTGGCTGCTCGCAGGGCATGGCTACCAGATCACCAGCACGGATGTGCTCGACGCCTACTCGCATACGATGCGGGCGGCCGAGAACGCGGGCTCGATTCCGCACACACAGGAACGCATTTGTGCGCTCTTGTCCGCACACGGGGATGCGTTTGTGACGCAGATACTCGAACGCCAGCTAGCGCTGTCGCAATGAGACGCGGACGTCGTTCCCGATCGCTCCCTGACGGAGCCTTGGTTGCCGCGGCGCTCGACGCCATGGACGCCGACAGTCTGCGCCAGCTCATTCGAGAAACGCTGCCCTGGCTCGATGACCGGACGCATTCACGGTTGGCCGGCGAGATCATCGATCGAGCGGCACGGACCGCGGACAGCGACTGGACGCCGGATGCACCCGCTGATGATGCAGTTGCCGAGATGGCCGAGTTCGCCAGTGAGGCACGGCATGCCGGATACGCAGATCCGTCCGAGGTCGACGCTTACCTGCGGCAGGGTATGAATGCCTTCCTTGCTAAGGATTATCGAACGGCAGTAAGGGTCTTTCGCGACCTCGTCGTTCCCATCTCCGAGGCTGAGATCGACATTGGTCAACACGAACTGGTAGACGAGCTCTTGGCCGTCGACTTGGCGGAGTGCTCGGCCCAGTACGTCGCGGCCGTCTACATGATCTCAACGCGATCGGAGCGCGCCGGTGCCGTCAAAGCAGCCATTGACGACATGTTCGAGGTGGGTTACTTCCGGCGTCCGCTGCACGAGCTCGAGCGCGTGGCCATCGAGCCGCTACCCGACTTCGACGAGTTCCTCAGGAGCTGGAACGATTTGGTTTCGGATCTAGCCCAAGCGCAACCGATGAGCGAGTGGGACACCGGCATCGACCACTGGCGTCGCGAGGTGACGCAACGCCTGCACGGGACAGATGGATTGGCGGCCATTGCACGATCGACGAAGCGAGCGGGCGACTTCCGTGTCTGGTGTCGTGCCGTGGTCGAAACTCAGGACTGGGAGGCGGCCCTGGCCGCGTTCGACGAGGCCGCCACGTCCGCGTCTGCCGCACCCGTCGCAATCGCAGATTTCCTCGATAGCGCGGCGCTCGCGGCTCAAGCGCTCGCGCGCAGTGATCTGCCGGACCGTCTCGAGAGGAGCTGGCGCGCGTCGCCGAGCCTGTTGCGCTTGTGCCGCTGGCTGGGCACCGCTAGCTCGCGAGCAGTCCTGACGAGGAGTGTGACTGCATCGGCTGCAGCGTGTCCCCCGGATGCACATCGCCAGTTGGCGTTTCTTCGTGTTCTCGAAGGAGACGCGAACGCCGCTGCCGCATACCTCGCGGCGGCACCCGGTCTCGGCTGGTCTGACCGCGAGCATCCCGGACATCTGATCTTCCCGATGTTCTGTCGGTTGCTCGGAGACGATTCGCTCTCGGATGAGGTGCGGCGATTCGGTGTCCACACTGAGGACCACCGATACGACGACATGTTCGCCCACGACGGGCCGATATTGGGCGAGGAGGTCGCGGCGCCGCGACTGATGATCCCAACGGCAACGGATGTTCTGTCGATGACACGCGTCGCGCCGGTCAAGGATGAGTCCGTTCGGGCGGCCATGCTGGAATCGATGCGCAGCGCAGCCGAGAAGCGACTCGATGGTGTCACGAAGAACAAGCGCCGCAGATGGTATGAGCACGCAGCGTTGCTCGCGACCGCATGCGCAGCCGTCGATACCTCCGTGGTTTCGAATGTCTGGCTCGCCGACATCCGAAAAAAGTACAGCCGCTACCCCGCGCTACAGCGTGAGTTCGACGAGCTGGCATCTAGCGATCGAACCTGAGGATCCGTGACTGGTGCACCCAACAACGCGTGGGGAAAGCCGCGACTGTGAATCATCACCGAGTTGAACAACTAAGCCCTCGTCAGCTACTCGCTTTCAGCTAAGTGCCAGAACAAACAGCGACAAAAGACCTCGGATCAACATCTATCTCACAACCGGTGATACAGATAGAGCAAGACCCGCAACGGGCTGCGATCGGTAAGCGATTGATTCTCAATGAGCGACCCGACAGATAGGTAACACTTCATACCGGAGACATGGGTTACACAATTCAGGCATTTGGGGGGACCTCAAATGCCCTGGAAGGAGTGTGACCGTATGGAAGAACGTCTGAAATTCGTCGCCCGACTCCTCGATGGGGAGAAGATGGCGAGTCTGTGCCGAGAATTCGGGATCTCCCGCAAGACCGGCTACAAGATCTTCAATCGATACAAAGAGTTAGGCATCGATGGCCTGAATGACCAGAGTCGCAGGCCGCATCGGTACGCCAACCAGCTGCCGTTCCAGGTGGAACGGCGGATCCTCGCAATTAAGAAGGAACGCCCCACCTGGGGTGCTCCAAAGATCCGTGAGAAGCTCATCCGCGAGTATCCTCAGATCCGACCACCTGCTAAAAGCACGGTTCATGCGGTGCTCGAGCGGCATGGACTGGTCAAACGCCGCAAAGCCAGGCGATATCGAGCCCAGGGCACCGAGCTCTCCCATGGCCGTCAACCGAATGCGCTGTGCTGCGCCGACTACAAGGGTCAGTTTCTGCTTGGCAATAAACGCTACTGCTATCCGCTGACCATCACCGATTACAAGACCCGATATCTGCTCGCCTGCGATGCCCTGGACTCGACAAAGGAGAACTATGCCATCACCGTGTTCGAGCGGACCTTCCAGGAGTTCGGCCTGCCGACAGCCATCCGCACAGACAACGGTACCCCCTTCGCGTCCAGAACGGCTCTGTTCGGCCTCTCAAAGCTCTCCGTCTGGTGGCTGCGCTTAGGGATCAACATCGAGCGCATCCGGCCTGGCAACCCGCAGCAAAACGGGCGGCATGAACGCATGCACCTGACGCTCAAGAAGGAAGCCACCAAGCCAGCCTCGTTCAACTTCCTGCAGCAACAGGAGCGCTTCGATGAGTTCGTTGAAATCTACAATCACGACCGGCCTCATCAGGCGCTCAGCATGAAGTATCCCGGTGAGCTGTATACACCTTCAGCACGCGTCTACCACCCGCCGGAGGAGCCGGAGTATCCCTTCCACGATCGAACCGTCAGGGTTACCAACTGTGGCCGTATCTGTCTGGATAAGCGCAAGATCAGCCTGAGTTGGGCAATGGCTAATCAGATCGTGGGCATCAGAGAGGTCAGCGAGAAGATCTGGCTGGTGAGCTTCATGGAGTATGATCTTGGGTTCTTCGATCAGGACGAGAACCGCGTAGAGCCAGCGAAGAACCCCTTTACGCCGAAAGTGTTACCTATGTCTTCGGTATAAAGTGTTACCCATGTCTCCGGGTAGGACCCCATTAAAATATGGCTCCGCCTGCTGGGCTCGAACCAGCGACCCGCTGATTAACAGTCGTGCTCGTAACTCATTGATTATCTTGTGGTTTCGGCGAAACACAAGCCAGTTCAACCATAAAGCTGAAACGAGTCTGAGGCAAGATGAGTTGATGCGAGTGGGTATGAGTGTGTTGAGGTACCTGATTCGGTACCTGATTTCCGGGCGCTCAAATCAAGCTAAGCGAGGAGCAGCTCCAAAGAAACGATCTTGACGGCAGGGTGAACTTCGCTGAGCCTATAGTCGCCATTAGGCACTCCTGGACAGGAGAAGAACACGTACTTGTGAGCTGCCTCTGTCTGCGAGACCTTAGCTACATCCTTGGTAAGCTTCGGGTTGTTGGTAGGCGATACGGCAGCAAATACTTCAGCCGCAATGCCACCGTCAGCTCCGGAACTGATATCGGTCCCGCCGCTCGTTCCTAAACAGAGATCGAACGATCTCGCAGACGGGTGCAAAGTCCACAACTCCTGAACAGCGCCCAGGGTCACCAGATAAGTGAAAGTCTGATTCACCTGCTCAATCAAGTTAAGCGGCCGATGACAATCCAGCGGATCGAATCCAATCTGCTGGAACTTGATGCGGGACAATGTCTCGAGCGGTGTATCTCTCGCAAGAGTCCTGGCAAGCTCGTCGACGGCTTGCACCGCTGATAAACGTACCCGTTCACTCAACTCTTCTACTTGCCTCAGGTTATGGACCGTAAAGTTCTTACTCATCATAGTGCGCCATTCTTCGGTCCTATTGTGACCTCTCTATCCAAAGCGATCGAGCAGCACGCGCAACCCAGTTGATTCTGCAGAGAATTCAGATTCGGATTACTTAACACTTCAAGTAATCTAAGCTTCGCTTGAGGCCTCATGAATCCAACTGAGGGGAGCCATGTTTAGCAATGTTTCGATTCAAAGATGGAGACAGTTTCGCTCGATAGAAATTGAACTCCATGATCGACTAACGATCCTTACCGGCGCGAACGGTGCCGGTAAGACCACTATTCTCAACATGCTAAATCGACACTTCGGTTGGAATACGAAGTTCATAAGCACTCCGCGTCGCAAGAAGGAGCTAGTTGAGTACTTCTCAGACTATTGGTCTGGAGAGGTACCGGAATCCGATAGGACGGCACCGCAGGACGGACACCGTCAGATTGGAACGATAACGTACAGAGATGGAGCAACTGCTCGAATACGCGTTCCTTCAGAGGTTACTCAAGAGTACAAAATCCAAATCGACGGGCAGCAAGCCCTTCAAGGTCTCTTCGTATCCTCGCATCGCCCGGTATTCTTCTATCAACGCGTTGAGCAGATCCCAACAGCACCGAGCGCGAGGCAGCAATTACTCGATCAATACCTCAATGAAGTGAGATCACGATATAGCGGCGGAGGCAGGGTACAGTCACCCAGCTACCGGCTCAAAGAGGCACTAATCTCACTAGCAGTCTTCGGATTCGGCAACGATGTAGTGACACCAAATCCGCAATATCAGCGGACCTTCGAAGGCTTTCAGGAAGTTCTCCGAACTGTCTTGCCGGATAAGTTCGGCTTCCAAAGACTTTCGATTGAAATGCCAGAGGTCGTGCTAGAGACACAATCCAACAGGTTCTCGCTAGACGCCGTATCAGGCGGGATATCTGCGATCATAGATCTGTGCTGGCAAATCTATATGTATTCGCTAGAGCACAGTGAATTCGTCGTAGTTATCGATGAACCCGAAAACCACCTTCATCCTGAGCTTCAGCAGACTCTCTTGGCGACGCTAATCGAGGCATTTCCGACAGCCCAATTCATTATCGCCACTCACAACCCGTTCATGGTTAGTTCGGTTCCTGACTCGAATGTCTACGTCTTGCGTTTCGACGAAGATCTGAACGTCTTCAGCGAACAACTAGACGTGATCAATAGAGCGGGTACTGCCAACGAAATCCTACGCGAAGTTCTCGGGTTAGAGTTCACGGTGCCGATCTGGGCCGATAGGAAGCTACAGGAATTGGTTGAAAGGTTCTCATCAACCAACCTAGATGAGCCAAAACTCGCTGAGCTACGCATAGAGCTGGCCGAGATAGGATTTAGCGACGCATTGCCCAAGGTACTCACGGACCTAGTTGGACGAGATCAAGAATGATTGAGCTCGAAAAGGGCGATGTTCCGCAGGTGATAGAAAACAACGGCGAAGAGTGGACTGCGAAATGGGTTGATCACGTGCAAAACGGAAGCGCCATTTCGAAAGCCGATAAAACTCGCTATTCCCATCCGCAGATCAAGGACGCAATACGAAACGAAACTCATGACAAGTGCGCGTACTGCGAAAGCAAAGTGACCCAAGTTTACCCAGGAGATGTTGAACACATTCTCCCGAAGAAAAAATGTCCCGATCTATTCGTTGCCTGGGATAACCTGACCTTCTGTTGCAGCATCTGCAACAACAAGAAGCGAGACTACTACGATCCCGCAGAGCCCTTCCTCAACCCCTACCAGGACAACCCTGAGGATCATTTAGCATTCCACGGACCAATGCTGTTCCATCGGCCCGGCAGCGAAAAAGGGGAACGGACCGCGAAGCTGCTCGAGCTGTCGAGAACCGCGTTAGTAGAGCGGCGGGCCGAGTGTATAGAGAGAATCAAGCCGCTGATAGATCGCTGGGCAGAGCAGGAAGAAGGCGCGCTTAAAGAGCTACTATTGCGAGAAATCAAACAGGTCGCAGGTAATCAAGCCGAATACTCAGCGGCGCTTCGTTCCTTCCTGGAACAACATGTCGGTATCGTCTGTAACTAAGCAATTGCGGGTCGTTCAGCCCAGCCATGCTCTCGTAGCACATTAGCAGCGAGTGAAATCTGACGCCTCGAGAACTTCTGCTTCCTTTCATTCCAGGCGTAGATTGCATCTGCAACTGCTTCTTCCGAAGCTTCGGGATTCTCCGTAAGTACCCAGTGAACGGTGGCTAATAGCTCAAGTCCGAATGGAGATTCGAAACCCTCCACCAGCTGAGCAACCTTATCGAACCGTTTCTGCGTGTCCTGATGTTGCTCTAGAAACTGGGTGGCATCCTCTCTTGCAGACGGGACTAATTCCAAACGCTTAGTAGGGGAGTCTCCGCCATCGGAATACCCAGACAACAGATGCCCTTCCACGGCATTGAGAACGTGTCGCAGATTCTCAGCGTAAGGCCCGTATGGCCCTTTCTCATACTTAAGGCGGAGAGGCTCCCCCGCTTCTTGCATGAAATACATCAGCTTGTGCACTTCAAGAAGGGTTACGAAGGGATCCATCAATCCTCCAAGATACTGATCAATTAGCTCGACCAGCGCAGCCCTTCCCGCAGTCATTCTTGGTACTTCGCGAACATGCACCATTCGTTCCGCTTCAGGTGCGCTCGCTGGCTCAAAGATAACAATCCGCACATCATCAAGATCAGCCAGGGAATCCACAATTCTCGCCTTCACGTCCTCCCAGTTTAGTCCGCCGAGTCCACTACCGAGGGGAGGTATCGCGATTGAAGTGATGCTCCTCTCTTGGATTTCCTTCTTTAGAGCGCTGAGGCCCGTCTCAATGTCTTCGATTCGGCTCTTTCCACGCCAATGCCGCTTGGTAGGAAAGTTGATTACGAAACGAGGGTTAGTTAGCCGTCCTGTTTCGAAAACAAACATCCGCCCTGGCTGCACCTCTTCCGCTTTACATGCAGCGGCATATGCCTTGAAGTTCTCGGGATAGGCCTTCTTAAATTGCAGTGCAATTCCACGACCCATAACGCCAACGCAGTTAACCGTGTTTACTAAAGCTTCTGCATCAGCTTTAAGAATGTCACCTGTCGTGTATTCGATCATCTCACCCTCCCGATGAGTTAGTAGTACCAACCAGACTGAATTTCCACAACCGGTTTATGAGCCGATTTAGCTACTTCGTTGGAAACTGGACCGAAAAACCTTCGCGACGACACACCAACTCTCGTTACAAGCGACCACGGAAAAAACTGCTCTAACAAGAACTCTGCTTGCTTGCCATCTTTACAAGAAGCCCACTGCAACGCATTGACAGCATCCCAATCCACCTGGTCTAGCTGTCCAAGATCCGCACGGTCCTCAAAAAAATAGGACCCAGCGTTGGACAACGTAAATGCCCAGCGCTGTCCTTGATCTTCTGCCCACTTAACTGATGCACGAAGATCAGCTTCGAGGTGCACAATGGGGCCTTGACCGCCTCTATAGCTGAGTTCGGGATGGTTCGCCTGATAGATCAAATAAAGCATGACCGACCGCGGGCAAAAATAGAACGGCACACACTGCCCAACGTACAATCCCGAATGGCTTGCGAGCGTGTTTTCGTTCAATCTTCTCGCCTTAATGCTGCCCATTCCTATGGTTGTTCCGCCGGTACTCCGCCGAATAACCTCTGCATCAGACCACAATCCACCCTCACCGATTATCGACGGTAAACGGTCCGCGTGGACAATATGGTAGATCTTGGGGTTATCCGGGGGACTACTCATGGCTATCCAACACTTTCAGAAAGCTGTGGGGCATCGTCTGACTCAAGAGCTTCATGAACGAGCGAATTAAGAAGACGCGCTCGAATTCGCTCTGAAGCTGTTAGCGAGGCTTCTAGCCGATCACACAACTCCATAAGTACGTCGACTTTCTCCACAATACGGCGCTGTTCTGCCAGCGGCGGCAGCGCAACGGCAATCTTGTCCATCTTGTTCTTGGGTAAACCGCCTCGCCCAGCACCTGTCTGCTTATCGAAAATAAACGACTGGAAATATGGTGAAAGGACCAGTCGGTGAAGAAAGCCCCCCATGCTCTTGACGGCAGGGCGAATGATCGCAACGTGTTGACTTACATTGGCCTCCGGAAAGTCATCCGGCACCAAAGCACAGCGTCCCATCGAACCCCCAGTAATGTTCAGCAGCAAGTCACCGGGCATAACGAGCGTACCCTTCATCCGCGCATGTGTGTCCGGATCAATAAAAGCGACGTCTTCTAGGCGAGGTCCATCGTCATAAACGTTCTGAGATCTTAAGAACGGGACGCCAACCTTCTTGTAGACGCTCTTCCCGCCGCGGGGAGTGCTGCCTGACCCAGTCTTCGTGCAGATCTCGCCAATATGGGCCCACGTCCACCCAGCAGGTAATCTGAAAGGTACTTCCTCATCTGCCACCAATGATCTCGGTGTCTCTATTCCAAGCTGGCTCCTCGCCTCCGCGATCTGCTCTAATAACTGCATGGCGGGCTCGTCCGCAGAGTTCTGACTAACTAACCTTCCCCTCACAGCAAGCTCCAAGACAAACTTGCGTAGGCGAGGAACAGCGTCTGCAGCGGCTGTTACGCGATCGTAGTGTGCGAGAAATCTATCGACATTCATCACATTAACGCCTCGAAGAGTAGGGCCTTCAGCTGATCACGAATCTCCGATTCCTCCTTCTCCGCTGCCTCCAACTCCGCGAGAAGCGTCTCAGGATCTCCATGGTCCTCCTTCAGAGAATGGGGGTTCTTTATATCGAGGTTGTACCCGCGAGCCTTAACCTCGTCTGCGCTGACTTTCCATGCCCGCTCACATTCCTTTCGATTCTGTCGGAGTGGCCCACCCCACCACTCGCAGCAATCATCCAAATGCTCAAGCTGAATAGGCTTGGTCATTGAGTACGCTTTCTGCGTGGCGGGGACCCGATGCTCCCAAAACCATATTTCTTGCGTCGGGACTCCCTTGTCAAAAAATAGCAGGTTCGTCCCAATCGACGCGTACGGTCGGAACACTGAATTCGGTAGGCGAACAACCGTGTGGAGGTTGCACTCCTCCAATAGATGCTCCTTGAGCCGGGTCTTGACGCCTTCACCAAATAACGAGCCGTCGGGAAGAACCACGGCAGCACGGCCACCAGGTTTAAGTAGACGGATGATCAGGGCGAGGAATAGGTCAGCAGTTTCGCGAGTACGAAAGTGCCCGGGGAAATTAGACTCTATCCCATCCTCCTCGCGTCCACCAAAAGGCGGATTAGTGAGGATGATGTCCACCCGCTCATCCTGCTCCCAGGATATATATGGACGTGCCAGTGTGTTGTCGTGGCGGAGAAAGGAGGGGTCCTCAATGCCATGAAGAAGCATGTTAGTAACAGCCAGCATATGAGGAAGCTGCTTCTTCTCAACGGCGTGAAGGCTAGCCTGAATGGCAGCCTCGTCTTCCGGACGATTCACATAATGGCTTCTCATATGCCTAATTGCACAGGTAAGAAAGCCACCCGTACCACAAGCAGGATCGAGAAGCGTCTCACCTGGCTTCGGGTCGATCATCTTAGCCATGAATGACGTGACAGCACGAGGTGTGTAGTACTCGCCAGCATTACCAGCCGATTGAAGGTCGTTTAGAATCTGTTCGTAGATATCCCCAAAGTGCTGTCGCTCGGTGAGATTATTGAAGTCTATCTCGTTGATCTTATTGATTACTTGGCGCATCAGCTGGCCCGACTTCATATAGTTATACGCATCCTCGAATACATCCCGGACCGTACGAGCACGAGGCGTTCTTGGAGACAACGCTTTAAGAGTCGGAAAGAGATCATCATTTATAAACGCGAGCAGCTCTTCCCCGGTGATCCCTTCTGGATCGGCAGCCCAAGCGCGCCACTGTAGGTGATTGGGAATTGGGGATCGGTAGCCTTCCTGGAGGAGTTCGAGCTCTTGATCTTGGTCGTCGATGATCTTGAGAAAGAACATCCAGCAAAGCTGACTAATCCGCTGAGCATCGCCATCAACACCGGTATCCTTCCACATGATCTGCTGCAGCGATTTCACAAGGGTGCGAACGGACATGGGCTACGCAAAATCCTTGTAGAGTGCAGATTGAAGGTCGTTAACAGCGCGCTCGAATTCAGGTTTACCACCGAAGGCGCGAACCAATTCAACCGGAGTACCGAGATCGCTAAGAGGGGGGATCTTAAGCACATTGGTGTCCTCGAGGTTTATAACGCCCTCGTCCGCGTACTTGGTCAACAGGGCATCAAGAACCGCCCTTGCGCTATCTCCATACTTGTTGAACGCGTCACGCTTCTTTACGTTCTCAGCCCTCTCACGGCGTGTGAGCGGCTTGGCGTCGAACGCGACATGACAGATCAGATCGAACGGATCTAGATCATTTCCAAGCTCCTCGACAATAGGATCAAGCGGCAGCCCCTCTGACTCCAACTCCTCGATGATCGCCTGCTTCCGGTCCGCCGCAGCCCAACGCACTAAAAACTCGTCGAGGCTGGCAAAGCGCTTACGAAGAGCACGCTTGGTGTAGTCACGTAAGGACTCGGTTACAAGCTTCCCATTCTCGTCGAGGTACTCCACTCGTTCAGCGACCACCGTGGCGCCAATACCATCAATATAGATCTTCTTCTGCGGACCATCCCCAGGAGGCCCTGGAAAGCCGGGCTGATCGACAATAACCTCGTCTTCCCCCGGCTCCTCTGGTAGCGGGTCGCCATCCTCATTCGTCGGAGTGGCATCAGGCGGGTCAACTGGATCACCTTCGCCCGGTTCATATATCTGAACAGGTTCGCCATCGAAATCCGAATCAGCAAAGTGACTCGTCGCACCGCGGAAGTCGATCAAAGTAAAGTAATACTTGTGCGTATCCTCGTGCACCCGCGTGCCGCGGCCGACGATCTGCTTAAACTCCGTCATCGATCCCACCTCGCGATCGAGCACGATGAGACGACAAGTCTGCGCATCCACACCGGTTGATAGGAGTCGAGATGTAGTCACCAGAACTGGCCACTTGGATTCCGGGTCGATGAAGTTGCCAAGCTGCGCCTGTCCTTCGGTATCGCCACCGGTGATGCGCATGACGTAACGAGAGTTTTCAGCAACGAGATCTGCATTGTCGTTGATTAGTGCCTGACGCATGCGAGCGGCATGCTCCTGATCAACACAGAATACGATCGCCTTCTGATATCGGTCACCGCTCTCCTTAAGGAACTGCGTCACCTTCTTGGCTACCAGTTTCGTACGATCGTCGAGAACAAGCGTGCGATCGAAATCCTTGGTGTTGTAGATCCGATCCTCAACCATCATGCCTTCTCGATCGAGCTGACCCTTCTCGGGTCGATAACCCTCCACGTCCCGATCGATATGGACTTTCACAACCTTATAAGGCGCGAGAAAGCCGTCGCGTATGCCCTGCTTCAAGGAGTAGGAGAAAACCGGATCTCCAAAGTAAGCGATATTAGAGACGTACTTCGTCTCCTTAGGTGTAGCAGTCAGGCCAATCTGTGTGGCGGAGGAAAAGTACTCTAAAATCTCGCGCCAAGCAGAATCTTCAGCAGCGCTACCTCGGTGACACTCGTCAATGACGATTAGATCGAAGAAATCAGGCGAAAACCCGCGAAAGAGCTTCTGCTTCTCTTCGGGACCAGTGATCGCCTGGTAGAGACCGAGGTAGACCTCGTAGGC
Organism: Candidatus Azotimanducaceae bacterium; assembly: GCA_965215995.1. GTDB lineage: Bacteria > Pseudomonadota > Gammaproteobacteria > Pseudomonadales > Azotimanducaceae > SZUA-309. Next base: position 1,286,587 of record OZ244128.1, read on the forward strand.
GGTATCAATACGCCGCTTCTTGTCGAGAGCGAGAGTTAGATCTTCACTGCTGCCATCTGCGCGCTCTATGGTCTTCGCATTGGTTGAGAGCTTGGCCATGGTTCCGCCAAACGGACGGAAATCATTCACCATCGTCTGATCGATGAGTACATTTCGATCAGCAAGGTACAGGATTCGCTTCTTACGACGCGCTTTCCAAAGACGCCAGATGATCTGGAAAGCAGTGTAGGTCTTGCCTGTTCCAGTGGCCATGACCAACAAGATCCGATCCTGTCCCTGGGCGATTGCCTCGATCGCACTATTTACGGCATTGACCTGGTAGTAACGAGGCGTCTTTCCACTGCCGTCGTCAAAGTAGTCTTCAAGGACTATCTGCTCGGCTTCGTCATCAAGGCCTTTCCAGCGTCGATAGCGTTCCCAAAGCTCCTCAGACGATGGAAAATCATCGAGTCCCAACGTAGCCTCTCGTGGGTTGCTCTTTCCAGTACGATCGTGAAAAAGGAATCCGTCCCCATTCGACGAGAATACGAATGGGATGTTTAGCGTCTCCGCGTAGTCCAATGCCTGCTGCATCCCATCGCCGACACTGTGCTTGTTGTCCTTCGCCTCGATGAGCGCGATTGGGATATTCGGCTTGTAATAAAGGACATAGTCGGCACGCTTGCCTTGTCCTCGCGTAACCAACTTACCCCGAACGATGATCCGTCCTTTCGTAAAGCTCACCTCTTCACGGATCTGCAACATTTCATCCCAGCCAGATGCACGCAATGCTGGTGTGATGAACTTGGTGCAAATGTCGCGCTCTGAGAGGCTGGCCTTATCCATTTCGATCAACTTCCTCCCGAAACGATTTCGCTCAGGTCGGCCAATTTCTTCGAATCAGCCCCCTGACTATCAATCGCATTCAAGCGCTCGAATTCCTCGATAGCCATGACGACGACGACTGGTCGTCCGTGCTTCGAAATCGCAACTGGTTCAGCACGAGCTGCATCAATTAATCGACCGAAACCGTACTTGGCATCTTTCGCGGTGATTGTCTTCACTAGATCAATCCTACTAGCAGTAATGGCCATTATGGCCAATATGTACCGCTGGCTCTAGACGTAGTTCAAGTTTCCACCGTGAGCTTGAAGTGATCACCCGAGCACGTAACTTATTGATTCTTCGTCTTCACGCAGTATGGAACTGAAGAAGTGGCTCAAGGCGGTTACTTACGTTTCGCCGCCTTGGCCACGGATCACTCTAAGGTGACCCTCTGGGGAAGATCTTAAAGATGTCTCCGATCTATCGGAGCGGTACTGCTCCGTTCTATCGGAGCGGTTGATGTAAGTTTCCGCGTCAGTCGGAGCAGACTTCACGCACATTTCGGAGCAATCACCCTCCGGCGAATCGGTGTGGCGATTCGCGGACCAGTGTCTCCACGCATTCTTAGCATCTACTGGTGTTCGAATTTCCAGTCGCGGATTTCTCGGTATCTCAAGCCAACCCAGCGCGTAGAGAGAGGGGAGCTTCTTACCGCCCAATCCACCCTGCCTAGTCCGAACAAGGAGGCCGCGGACTAAAAGCTGCTTGATAGCGCGATTCAAAGTGTCCGCGCTCCGGAAGCCGTACTTACTTACCCTCGCAGCAGTTAACTTAATCTCTCCGTTGTTGCCTCCGTGGTATTGACTGGCGGCTACAACAAGCAAGCGAATCCCGGCGGCGGTTAACGTGCAGAAGGCTTCAGATTGGATAACGCTCAACGGAAGCAACGCATATCGTTGACCGCTCCCCAATCCATGAGCACTCGGCCCTCGCTTTCGTCTACTCATCAGTCATGACAAATCGTATCCAGGGCAAAGAGCGGTGGCCGGGTCCGCACCGGTGAAGGCTCATTACGAACCCGACCACCTAAGAACTACCTAGCCGTACTAGAGGGTTCGATGCCACGGTCAAGCGCTTCACGAAGGCTCGGGATGTGCACAACCAGCCTTCCACCCATCATGCGAAACGCGGGTTCGAGACCATTCGATCGGCGATTCCTGGACAACCACTCCCACCGCGACTTCGTGAGCAGGTTCGGAAACCAGTCGGGAATGTCGGCTGCAAGTACGTAATCGTCGAAGAGCTGAGATCGATCAGAGCGTTCTGTGTGAGTATGGTGATTCATCGTGACCCCCAGAGTTGAAACGAGTTAGGCTTAAACTAGGGGTTCGGAAGTGTTAAATCACTGGCGAAAAGGCGGTATTGGATTTCTCAAGTGATTTCAGAAGAAACTATCAATCATCCTGTTCGCTCTCTTGATCCAATTCGCTGGCTTTCATTCTGACCTTTCGCTCTAAGTCTTCAGCGAAGCCAGATAAGAACGCTGCCAGCGTATCTCTAAGAACGGCTGGTTCGGGATACTCGGTCAGCTGCCCATTCCTATTCTCGTAGAATTCTACGAACTCTCTGAGCATCCGCCACGCGGCGTAGACAACATCGGCACTGACACCTTCTTCTTCGCCGACTTCATGAGGAATGTGCGTACGTTCTCCTCGCTCGCGAGGCTGATTGAAAGCTATCTTGTACTTCAGAGCTAAGCGGAAATTGCGGCTTAGCCGATCTATAGATCCCCGGGTGGGAGTGGGCTTGATCTCAACCGTGTCCAAAATATTATCGAACCAGCGAAAGAGCTCAGGAGAGAGCGGTACGCCTTCTGCTAACCGGAGACGTGCCTGCTTGAACAATATCTCGTCGGAGCCCAGCGCGATGTATATCTCAATCTCTGTATCGGTGAAAATTCGGCTCATGGGACAAGACTCCCTAAGATTCGATCCGTAACCTCCTGCTTGTGGTCTGCAGAAAGGTGGGCGTAACGCTTCGTCGTCTGGAACGACTTGTGGCCTAGAATTTCCGCAATCTCGACAAGCGTTGCCCCACCCATCGCGAGGTATGAGCCAGCGGTATGCCGAAGGTCATGGAAGCGAAATTCTTCGATCCCAGCCTTCTTTAGAGCTTCCTGCCACGGTTTCTTCTCGTCGAACGGTGTTGTAGGAGTTCGATCGCTGGCGAAGACAAGTCCTGTCGATTCTCGCCAACGAATCAGCTCTTCCATTACCGGAACCGGGAACGTTAAGACTCTCGGCTCGCCGTTCTTCGTCGTTTCGAGGCGCGCTCGACGCCCCGAAAAATCAATCTGCTCCCAGCGCAACGACTTCAGTTCGCCCTTGCGAGCGCCCGTCATCATCGCCATCAAAACGAGCAAGTAGAGTTTCTCCCACCGAGATCGACGACAAGCGTTTAAAAGCGATACCCGCTCCGATTCGGACAGATATCGCGTGCGATGGTTGTCTTCCCGTTCGCACGGAACTTCCCTTGCGGGATTTCTGGTACAGAGCCCACGGCGTATTCCAAACGTCAGCATCGCCGATATCGCAGCTTTCATTCGGTTCGTGGTGGATGGAGCTCGAGGCTTTCGTGTCTCGCGATCGAGTCCTGCAGCGTATTCTTGAAGCGCTTCCCGGATGTCGCGAGCCCGGATCTCACTCAACCTCATGGTTCCAAGCCGGTTAACCCACCATGCAACTTGAGTCCGGCGATGATGGTCACGCCCACTCCACATAGCGAGATATTGCTCCGCGAGATTGCTCACCGTGTATCGATGACCCGGATCGTCGAAGGCATCGACTTTCTGTAGATCCCCTTCGATCTGGCGAGCCCACTCGCGCGCCATCGACTTAGATCGAAAGGTCTTCGTCTTTACGATTCGCCCGCGCCGCTTCACGATGGCCTTCCAAGAAAAGCCACCCTTGCGCGGGATCTTGGCTAGTGTCGCCATCTCAGATTCTCCGACAAGCATCAACAGACCGAGTACCTGTTTCGGTACCTGATCGCCTAGTTGTGCTTCACCGGTGTTCTGAAATCGCAATAGAAATCAGAGAGTTAAATGGCTCCGCCTGCTGGGCTCGAACCAGCGACCCGCTGATTAACAGTCAGCTGCTCTACCAACTGAGCTAAGGCGGAAGAGGGTCTCGTCCAGGGGTCTGCTGGACGGCTTGCGCGGGCCGCAACCCGAGCAGGAGGCGTAGTTTACTGCCGAAATCGGCAATATCAAGACGGTGTCGGGGTTCAGCACACGTGAGACATCAGGTAGTCATCCTGATCTTCTGAACCTATTCATTTGAGGTAAGGAGTGGTTCCAGACTGTTCTGGAAATATGAGCGTCTTATTGAGTGAGTCGATGGTTCGAGGCCCATTTTAGAAGAGGTAGAACTCGGCTCGGGTAGTGGCATTGGCTCGTTCTAGCCGTTGTACCGGTGCTCGTATCTGGAGCGCTGCAATCAGATTCGGTGGGAAAGTCCAATGTTGCTCGATAAACACCCACTTGGTACGCTGCATTTCATTTGTATATATGTATTGCATTTGAATATACGAAACTATATGCTAATTTTCGCCTAATAGGATTCTTGGAGGAGCCAAGATGTCAACACGAGCAATTAGCCTAAGAGTTCCAGAGGATCGGCTATCGATAATTGATAGAGGAGCTGCGGCAAGAGGGCAGAATAGGACTGAGTTTCTAATCGAAAGCAGCTACCGCGAAGCTGTTGCAGCCATTTCCGAGTCGCCCATCGTCCACATGGATGATGATTTGTATGACGCCTTTGTAGCTGCACTAGAAGCACCTGCCAATCCGAATGACCGCCTTAAGTCTGTCCTGACAACCAAAGCCCCTTGGGAATAGCAAAACCAATACTGCTCTCCCCCGAGCATGAACTCGACCAATTCGACTCTGGGGAAGCCTCTACAGACAACTGGCTGAAAACACGCGCAATCGGCAACCAGGAATCTGGTGCGTCAAGGACCTATGTAGTCACGGAGGAAGGTGAATCACGCGTTGTTGGGTTTTATTCCTTGAGCGCCAGTGGGGTGGATAGAAGAGGTATAAAACGATCACATGGCATGCCAGATCCCATCCCGGTACTGCTTCTGGGCCAGCTGGCAGTTGATCAGGATTTCCAGCGCCAGGGGATAGCTACAGGATTGATTAAACACGCATTGCTAACGAGTCTTGCTACCGTACAACAAATCGGCATCGTCGGCGTACTAGTAGATGCACTGACAGAAGAAATCGCCGAGTTCTACAAGAACGTTGGTTTTGCACTCTTCTACAAAGAAGATCCGCTGAAGCTGCTAATCCGGATGAAGGATGTCGCAGCTCTATTCCGCTAGGGCTTTTGACACCATGATCGTAAAGCTCGGCGACCGATCGATCCGTCCGATCATTCGCCATCCTCCTTCTTCGCTAGAACAAACTTGTGATGAGACGGGATGCCTGACCGTGGTCAGGCCGCCGCTGCAGCCCCCATCACACTCTCCAGCTCCGCCTTCACCACCGGCCGCTCGCCAACCCGCCCATACCAGGCCTGCACCCCACTCCGACCGGCCAGATCCACCCCCAGCGTCTGGGCAAACGTCAGACACAGCCAGGTCGCAATATCCGCCAGAGAATAAGCCTCGCAGAGGTATTCCTGCCCCGAAAGCCGACGCTCCAGGGCATCCAGATACCCGGCAAACGCCGCCAAGGCTTTTCCTACAGCCTCCTCATCCCTGCCCGCTCCATCCGGCTTCATGAACACCTCCCCGATCAGGGTGGTGATGTGGCTGTCCATGTAGAAATCCGCCATGTCCTCCCACATCCGGCAGGCGGCGCAGCCGATGGCATCTGCAGGCATCAGCGGCACCTCGGGATAGGCCTCTTCCAGGTACTCGTTGATTATCGTGGAGTCGACAATGGCGAGTCCCTGGTCTTCCAGCACCGGCACCTCGCCCTTCGGGCTCACGTCGAGAAACTCCTGGGGCTTGGGGCCCCAGAGATTAGCGCGGCTCCAGGGGATCTCTGCGATCTCGGCATCGATGCCTTTTTCGGCGAGAGCGATACGCACCTTGGCTGAGAAAGGACTCAGGGTTCCGGACCATAGTTTCATCACAGTCTCCTCGTGGCTGATCGTTTGTCAGCATATCGAAGCCCCGCAGCAGGCCAATTACGTGGGAGGTAATTCATCTGATCAGAAGCATTCCCTCACTGTGGTGGTATCCACACCGCCAAGAGCCCCCGCGCGACCACCATCCATAGAAGATGCGGCACACAAGACACCAGGCTCACACGGGGAACGAACACACGGTGATTCGTTGCGATTCTCAGATCGGCTTTGAGTGAGACCTAAGCTATTCCGACGGGTTGCGGCACGGCTTCAACGTCAGCAATCACATCTGCAATGCTATCCAGGTTCTTGACCATCGGATTGCCTCTGACAGGCTCAGTTCGGCAGATCTCGGGCTCTTTGTTTTCTGTTTCCACTGCATGGAGCCCTGCTCGAAGCGCTTCGTTAACGACTGATTTGAAACTACGATCTTTCGATAGGCGCTTGAGCTTTATGGCGACATCGTCGTCCAAAGACAGGGTCGTGCGCATTGCGATCTCTCTGAAAAATCCTGATGCGAAAATCCTATCATCGTTATGTTATGCCGCTCGATGAGCTCGTCCCGTCATTCGCCACCCTCCCTCTTCGCCAGAACCGTAACCACCTGCGGTCCGCGGCGATATACACGGCTCGTCGTGTTCGGCGTTTGATGCCCCATGCGGGCTTGCGCAAGGTGCAATGATTCGCTGTCGCTCGCGACCTTCGCTCGCAGATCATGTTCGGTGAAACGTTCCCAACCATGGTCGGTGTGTTTGCGCATCGCGCGCTGCCAGATGGCACGAAATCCGTCCGCCGTGTATTGATTTCCCTGACGCGTGCAGAACAGGTAGGCGGATCGAGGCGCTTCACCGTGGTGGGTGCACATGACTTCGGCCACCGCTTCGGCGAGACCAGGGCCTTTGAAAACAAGGGTGCGTCCGCCTTTGGCTTTCGGTCCCCACAACTCGTCGCCCCGCCAGTCGGATACCCGCAGCTCGCGCATCTGACCTTGGCGTAGCCCGGTGAGCATCTTGAGTTCAACCCAGGCTTTGAGCTTTGGATTGCAACGAGTGAGAAATGCGGCGAGTTCGGCGTCGGTCACGTACCTGGTACGCGCCTGTTCCCGGTTCTTCTCGACTTCTTTGACCAGGTTGCGGTCAACGACGCCCGCACGCACACAGACCTGCATGACGTTTGACAGCACGCTCAGATCACGATTGGCCTGAACATTGCCCGGTTGCGCTTCCAGATAGGCATAGCCGGCTGACGGGCGCCAGGCATCAGGCGGCATATGTCCGAACGCTCCGCGCAAACGCACAATCGCCTTTTCGTACTCACGCTTCGTACGCATCGCAAGCAGTTGAAACCGGCTTGATGCGAGGTAAGCATCCATCGCTTCGCCCAGCGTACGCATAACCACATCATGGACAGATCCATTTCCCGATGCCGTCAGCAATCAGCCTGGGCAGCAATGCGAGAGTCACCCAGTGTGCTCTCAGACGATCACCGGCTCCCGCCTCGCCCGACGATCGAACGCGGGCTCGTAATCCGGATGCAGCGTGCCGAACCAGCGATCCCACCAGAGGAAGTAGAGGCCGTAGTTGGAATGGGCATGGCGGTGGTGCTGGTTGTGGCTGATGGAGGTGTTGATCCAGCGGCCAATGGGATGCTTCGCGAATCCTGCCGGATAGAGCTCCCAGCCGAGATGCCCGTATACGTTGTAGATCGTCATGACGAGCACGAAGAGCAGGATCACACCGGTGTGCACCGGAAACAGGAAGGCGATGAAGAGGATGATGCCCGCCTCCACCACCGCTTCCAGCGGGTGAAAGGCGAAGGCTGCCCAGGGTGTGGGGTTGGTCGAGCGATGATGGGTGAGATGCACGAAGCGGTAGATCTTCGGATGGTGCATGAGCCGATGCATCCAGTAGAAGTAGACATCGTGAATCAGCAGCACCAGCGCCAGGCTCAGAAAGAAATAAGGCCAGCCGTATTCCGCCACATCACTGTAGAGCTGCGTGTAGGGCCGCACCGGCCCGGCCAGCACGAGGACCGCGATGGCGGCGAAGATGGTGAACGTCAGAAACGAGAAACCGATCTCCCGCAGGTAATCCTGGCTGCGCGGCCAGCGCTGCTGAAGCTTACGGCCGAACGCTCGACGTCTGAGCAGGCCGTAGAAGATGAGTGCGGCGAGCCCTGCGATCACCAGGTAGCGCACGGTCAGCAGCACGAAAATGGCGGCCCAGACCGTTGTCGCGTTGCCCGTGGTCACAAACTCCAGTAGCGCGTCCAGCATGGTCAGCAAGCCCTGATGCCCTTGTTGAGCAGGTTGCTGCTGCCCGTGAACCGCTCCGCCGAAAGCCAGAGCCTGAGCAGGTGGCGCTTCTCGGCCGGGTCTTCGAAGTCTTCATAAGCTGTGCGCTTGTGCAGGATGACCGAGTTCTTCAGCAGCTGGATGTCGCCCGGTTCGAAGTGCACGTCCAGATAAAACGCCGGATCGTTGGCAATGGTTTCGATCAGTTCCACGCAGCGCACTTGCGCCTCAGTGAGCCGCGGGCAATCCGCGTGCTCCTGGCTTTCCCGGATGTACCAGGGAATGAAGAAGGAGCCGAGCTTGCTGTCCGCCACCCGGCAGATGGGGAACTCCCACCAGCCCTGCTCGCCCGGCTTCTCCTGACCTTGCTTATCGAACGGAAACGGCTCGAAGAGGGTCGGCACCAGTTCCGACTCGCGGGCGAGAATCTCGTTGAAGATGGCCACGGAGCTGACGATCCGGCTTATCCCGCCGAATTTTGCCCCCTTCAGGCACATCAGTCCGATCACGTCGGCGCCATCTGTGTGAAAGTCCTGCTCTGCCCGTGTTTTGTACAGACGCACGCCGCGCGCCTTCGGATCCTCGCCGGTGTCGCGCACATGGCCGAGCAGATCGCCGTCTGTGTTCTGGGAAACTGTGCGACCCATGTAGAGACCAAGGCCGTAGTAGATGCGCTCACACTCCGCCGGACTGTAGCGTTCCACGGGCAGGCCGCGGATCAGCACGAAGCCCCGGCCTCGGTCGATCTCGTCCATCCAGGCATCGATACGGGAGGGGAGGCCCGGCAGGGGAAACTCGTCCTGGGATTCGGGGAGACGATCGGCAGGTGAGGCGGCAAGCGCCGCATGGAGCTCTGCGAGTTCGGCCGGTGTCCACGCATCCCACCACGCCGCCTCTGCGCGCACCTCAATGCCGCGCCACGCATCCGGGCTCTCAAACGCTTTGTTCGGTATCTCGTTACTCACAACGGCCAGCATACATCGCCGCACTTTCATGTGCGCACACACCCAGGTGCGCGAAGCCCGCTTGTGCGAACGCCGATCAGATCATGAATCCAATCGGCGCCGCACCTGAACCCGTATCGTAGAAGCGGCCGATGTTCGGCAGCACGAAGTCGAGATCACCAGCGCCCACGCCGTACCAGAGGGCCAGCTCCGCATAGAGCTCGTCCGTGCTCGTCGTCGGGATGAAGCGACCGCGGCCCACATCCAGCGGATTGCCGGGATCGATCTCCGGGTAATCGCCGTATACGTTGCCGCCGTTCACGGCACCGCCCATCACCAGGCTGTTGCCGCCCCAGCCGTGGTCGGAGCCTTTGCCGTTCGAGGTGAGTGTTCGGCCGAAGTCCGAGATCGTGAAGGTCGTGACCCGATCCAGCACACCGAGCTCGGTCATGGCGGAGTGAAACTCAGACAACGCCTGACTGACCACCGGCAGCATGGTCTCCTGCTGAGGAAGCACATCGTCATGATGGTCCCAGCCGCCAAAGGTGATGAAGAACGTCTGCTTCGGCGCGTTCAGCTGATCCGAGACGCTGACAATTCGGGCAATCTGGGCCAGCGCCTCGGAAAGCCCGCTGGCGGAGAAGGTGGTGGTCAGTGTTTGCGCACCATCGAGGGCCGTCTGCACCAGCTCGGCGGCATCGATGGATTCACGCAGGGCGCTCGCGTAGGTCCGCCGGAACGGATCCTCGTAGTCCGCGGAGAGCAGGGTGTTCATGGCTGTGGTGAACACATCGCTGCCATCATCATCCGTCTCGTAGCCGGCCACCTGGCGGGCACCTTCCGTCGCGTCCACCGCATAGCTGGTCACACTCGCGCCGGTCTGAAAGACATTGGTGCCGGACAGCGTGATGTTCATGGAGATCGGGCTCACCGGCAGGCCCGGCTGCAGCACATCGGCCATCCGCCCGCCCACGCCTGTGCCGATGCGCGCATCGGGCACAGAGGTCTGCCACTGGGCGATCTGGTCCGCGTGAGAAAAAAGGCCGAGCGGCAGCCTTACGGTGCCCGCATCGTATCCGGTTCTGTCCGTGGGCTCAGCCAGCGAGCCCACGTTGGCGATGAACGCCAGATCCCCTGAATCGAACAGATCGCGCACTTCCGCGAGTCCCGGGTGCACGGCCATCTGCCGGCTGTCCGGTCCCAGGTAGTTGAGCGGCAGCACATCGTTGCGGTCCAGGGCCAGATCGGAGCGCATGGCCGCATAGGCGTCGTAGCGCGGCTGATCGTACGGCAGCAGCATGTTGAAGGAATCCGCCCCTCCGGCAAGGAGGATGCAGACCAGTGCCTGGTAGTCGGCGGCTGGTGCCGCCTGAGCGACCCGGGCAAACGAGCCGAGCTGGGTGGCGGCCAGCACCGACACGCCACCGTGGCCTAAGAACTTTCTGCGCGACCAGTGACTCATGATGGATCCCCTTGTACTGCATAGGCGGGTGAGGCTAGCGCCAGATAGAGTGCTACCTGGGTTCGCAAGGTGAGATCACCAGCAAGCGGTTGCAGCGCGGTCAGAATGGCATTCCGGGTGGCGTTGTCCATGCTGTTGGCGAAGAACACCAGATCGATCCGGTTCAGGAGCGCCTCCGGGTCATCAGCCAGATCCTCGTAGTCGGTCAGATCCAGCGTGATGTCCGCAAATCCGTCGGGCGTATCGATGGATTGCTCAGTGAAGAGCGCATAGGCAATCAGGTTGGTCATGCCGACGACCGTGGAGGCGTTTGTTATCTGGAACTCCGGGGCGGTGATTCCCGCATCGCCCAGCTCGCCCGCCGGTGAAAAGCTCGGCAGGTAGAAGTTGAACACGCTGGGCGCGCTCAGCACGTGCTGCTGAGTAAGAAACTGAGCCACAAAACCATAACCCGGCCAGGTGGTGTCAGAACTGGTGACGTTCAGACCCCGATTCAGGTGCAGGTAGCGCAGGAACGGCTCCCGCAGCTTGATACCCTCGGCCGCTTCCGGATCGAGCAGGATAGCGCGCAGCACGGCCTCCATATCGCCCCGTGGCGTGCTGCCATCGCCATCAAAGGCAGCGCTCACCCGCGCCACATACTCCGGTGACGGGTCGGAGGTAACAAGGCGCTGGATCAGCAGCCTGCCGATGAACGGGCCGACGTTCGGATGATTGAACAGGTTATCCAGCGCATCGTCGATGTCTTCCATGCCGGTCTGGCCGTCCGGTACCACGAAGCCATTGAGCAGGGTTTTCTGCCCTGGCTCGTGATAGTCCTCGAACATCGCCATCGGCACGTGCAGCACCGGTTCCTGGCGGCCGAAGAAGCTCGGTCCGGAACCGAGGCTGAACCCGTAGGAAAGCCCGGTGAAGATCTTCGAGAACTCGCGAATTTCCACATTCGTATAGGTGGGGATCGGCTGGCCGGTGCCGTCGAGCCGCTGGCTGCCGTCCGGATTCAGCTCAAAGAGGCCAATGGAGAAGAGCTGCATCACCTCACGGGCATAGTTCTCATCCGGGAAGGTGTTGGTGGCCGGATTGAACCTGGCGTTGTTCACGTGCGAGAGGTAAAGACCCATCACCGGGTGCAGGGTCACGTCTTCCAGCAGATCGCGGAAGTTGCCGAAGGCATTGTCGAGCAGCATGTCGTAGTAGCTCGAGAGACCCAGCGGGTTGATCCCGATCATGTCCACGTTGTCGCTGACCACGAAGATCTGGGCGAGCGCATAGGCCACCAGCTGCCGGAGCTGGTCCGGCGCGGTGAGCGCCTGCTCGTAGAAAGCGAAGCGCCGGAAAGTACCGGGCGGTGGGATGGCAGCCGGATCGAAGCCGTACTCGTTGAGATAGCGCCGCACGATGGGCTCATGACGACTGACCGGCAGGACGAACTGCTGATCGAGCCAATCTTCCAGGCCTGCGTCCGCGGCGTTGTAGATGTCGTCATAGGACGGCCCGAACGTGGTGCGGGCCAGCAGCTTGGACGCCTCGGTGAGCTCGGTTGCCGTCGGGCCCGGATCCGGCGGCGGTGGGTTGTTGATCGGATTAGGGGACCGGTCGCTGCCTCCACCTCCGCCGCCACAGGCGACGAGCAGGCAGGTACTCAGAGTCAGAATCAGTATTCGCATGGAATCAACCTCCCGCGAGCGCCTCGGCTCGACGTTCCTGCAGCACGGCGACCTGATCGGGCGTGAGCAGGTTGCGCAGCCGGATCAGCAGCCGCATCTGCTCGAGCTTGATCTCGTTTTCCGTGTCCACCGCCTGTTTGGCAAGCTCCATGGCACGGTCCTCGTCGATCTCGGCGGCATCGAGCACCTCAATCAGCTCGAAGTAGGCGGACTGCATGGCCCAGCTCTTACCAGCCACCGCCTGCTGAACGGCCACCACCAACTCACCGATCTCCTTGTTCTGAGCCTCGGTGAGACCAATCTCATTGCGGTGCGCCATGATCAGCTCGAGCGACAGCAGCCTGCCTTCGAACGGGTCTTCCTCTTCCTCGGCGAACGCTCGGACCGGAGTGAACGCCAGCAGCGCCACCAGCAGTCCCGAAAACATCATCCGTGCTACAACCATGTGATTTTCTCCTTGAGAACCTCCGGGCCGCCGATCTCCGGCAGTCCGAAAATGTCGATGTCTGTTTCAACTGTCAGCCAGCGATCGCTCGGCGCCTGCCAGCGCGTCGTGCTTTCCAGGCTGGCGAGCAGTTGATAATCCGCTGCGGCACGCATCTCTTCATGATGCGCGATGAGGGCGGCTTCTTCTGTGATCCGCTCGTCGCCTGTCTGCACGGCAATGAGTACTGCCAGTGCAACAGCAGCCGCGGCTACCACACCACCTGTCCAGCGAGCTGACCAACCTTCGAAGAACTCTGAGATCCAGCCGAATACCGAGCTCGATTGGGCAATGGCATCCGCCGCTTCAGCTCGCGCCATGAGTGACTCGAAGCTGGGCACGTTGGATTCCGCTCGCGCCTGTGCGAAGTGAGTGCGTATCTGACGATCCAGCTCCGGCTCGGTTGATTCCCTCTTGGCAAGAGACCCTTTCGTCTGAGAAGCAGACACGTCCGTCTGAGAAGCAGACACGTCGTCCCGATCAGTGCTCATCCTGATTCTCCAGTTGCTGGCGAAGCGTCTGCTTCGCCCGGTGGTAATGGGTGCGGGCACTGCCGACGGAAATCCCCAACACCCGTGCTGATTCTTCCACGGTGAAATCGGCATCGATGACCAGCTCGAGCACCTGACGTTGCCGCTCCGGAAGGCTTTCGATGGCCTGCCGCAAGGCCGGCGAGACGGCCTCACCATCCAAGACGGCCGGTGAGGTCCCATCGACGAACTCCTGATCCCCCATGGGCGCCATACGCCGTTGCTCCAACCGCTGCCGACGCTGATGGCGGCGGGCCGAGTTGCGAATCACCGCATAGAGCCAGGTCTTCAGGCTCGCTTCGCCATCGAACCGGGCTTTGCCTTCCACCAATGCGAGATAGGCCTGCTGCATCACGTCCTCCGCCGCATGAGCGTCGTAGCCGGTGAGCGACAAGGCCCAGCCAAAGGCACCCTCATGCAGTGCCGCGAGGGCCCGCCTCGAAATTCCGGGGTTGTGTTCCAGTCCATCGTCGATCATTGGGGTTGTCGCCGAACTTACCCCTTAGTGCCACAGCCGCTCCGGCTATATGACCCAGGCCTGTAGTTTTTTTGTATGGAGCCGCCCACCGGGCGGAAAAGCCCGCCGCATGGGCGTTTCTGCCCTACGCCTCGCGTATGTGAGCCAGCATATCGCCTACCACATGCTCGATATGGGCATCAGCACCCGAATAGAACATCTGCTTGCCCCGTCGCTCCCCTTTCAGCACCCGGGCAGCACGCAGCAGACGCAGATGATGGCTCACCAGGGATTGGGAAAGGTCAAGCCGGTTGGCGATATCGCCGACGCTGGTGGGCTCGCTCAGGCAGGTGAGGATGATGCGCAACCGCGTGGGATCGCCCATCAGTCGGAACAGATCGGCAAGACGCGTGACAGCCTCGTTGGCTTCCAGCTCAGCAGAGTGATCAGACATCGCAAATAACATTTGAACAGGTGTTCATATGTTGATATAAATCGCCTCCCCTGACAACCGCGAGCTCAGAACTCAATGCCCGCAACCGCAATGGCGCTCCTTACCTTCTGGGCCCTCACCCTGTTTGGCCTGCGCTCCTTCGTGCAATGGCGAAAGACCGGTGCGACCGGCTTCAAGGGCTTTCACGGCCGGGTCGGCTCATTACCCTGGATCGCAGGTCTGGCGTTCCTGCTGGGCATTGTCTTCCTGTTTGTTGCTCCCATCGCTGCGCTCACCGGCTGGGCTGGCGGCGAGCTTCTACTGGCGAGTCGTTCACTGCAGATTACCGGTACCGCGATTGCCGTGGTCGGCACCGTAGCAACCCTGGCTGCTCAGTTCGCGATGGGGGATGCCTGGCGGATCGGCGTCGACGCGTCAGAGAAGACCCAACTGGTCACCACTGGTCTGTTCGCCTGGGTACGCAATCCCATTTTCACCTTCATGGTGATATCTGCCGTCGGATTCACCGCCATGGTGCCTAACGTCTGGGCTGTGGCCGGGCTCACCGGCTCGATCATCGGCATCGAGATGCAGGTGCGGTTCGTGGAAGAGCCCTATCTGAAATCCGTGCATGGAGAGGCCTACCAGCGTTACCTGGCCACGGTCGGCCGTTTCCTGCCTCGTTTGAATCGGACCAGCTAAAGGCTGCCTGCAGCCGCGTTCAGATTCCGTAGTAACCCTTAAAGCCACCTTCGGATCCCTTTCGTATGATCAACAGAACCCAGATCATCGAGACCGACTTAAGCCATGATCAGCCACGAGCACACAGACCCTGCCAGCGGCACTTTGCACATCGTCAACCTGGACAATGCGGCCTATATCGAGCTCGAACAAAGCAGCGCACACATCCGCGTTGTTTTCGTGGACGGCACGGAAGTGACACTCAACTGCACCTCCGCGGATACGGCCAAGAACGAGTACATCCAGATCCGCAGGATCATGGATGGACTTTAGCTGCGACCAGCGCCAGCGAACCTGACTGACCACTCTCAGTCGATAGATTCAGGCACCAGCCGCCCACAACTGACTGATGGCAGAAGTGACGCCTTCGGCCGCCTGGTCTGCCTGCAGACGCGCGGCAATGTGCCCATCCGGACGCACCACCAGCACCTCGTCGGCAGGAAACAAGGCGGCAAACGAATCATCGGTCGGCTGGATACCGGCATCCTCCGACAGGCGGTGCACAGCAACGGGTATTCCCTTGCCCACCAGGTCGGCAGCCACCGCATCCAGCCCATCATCGGCCTCGCCCTGGGTCCAGATCAGATACCTGTCGTACGGGATGAGATCCAACGTGGAGATGGCTGAACCCGCACGCTCGAGCGGTGCATGAGGTAGCCGGACACCGGGGGTCGTGGACGGCAGGTAGGTAGATACCAGATTGTCCGCAGGTGGCGGCACCCCATCCTCGATCACCCCCGGGCCCGTGTAGCACACACCCAGATCCAAGCCGGCCATGTTGAAGTGGGCGGCCTGGGCGTCGACGGCTGCCTGCACCGCCTTCTGTCGCGATTCATCCGCGAGCACAGCCTCCAGGTCTTCGGCAGTGACCTTGCCGTCGCCATTCACATCGAGCTGCACCACCACTTCCAGCATCTTCCTGGCATTGTGGAAGCTCTGCTCCGAGTTGGTCTCGGCGATGGGCTTTCGCTCCGGCTCGTAGGTCTCGAAGATGGCCGGACTCATGCCCGCTTCCACCATGCCGATCTTCCAGATCAGGTTGTGCACGTCCTGAAAACCCGTGTTCATGCCAATCCCGCCGGTCGGTGGAAAGCGGTGGGCCGCGTCGCCCACCAGGAATACCCGGTCCTTCTGATAGCCGCTGGAAATCTGGGACGTCATGCGCCAGGAGTCCAGACTCAGGACCTCATGGGGCACGTCAGCGCCGATGGCGTCCGCGAGCAGCGCGGCGAACTTCTCTTCGTCGATCGAGTCGAGCTCTTCCGACTCGTCCACCGTCTTCATGAAGACCCAGATGCCCCGATCGATGTCGTGGGCAATGAAGACGCCGTTCACGGGATCATCCATCACCCAATACAGCAGCCCCTCCCTACCCTGCAATGAATCACCGAGATCGGCGGTGAAGTGGACGGTAACGAAAGTCTGAATGTTGTCCGGGCCGACCATCTCGAAGCCGCAAGCTTTGCGCACCCGGCTACCAGCACCGTCGGCGCCCAGCAGATACTTCGAGCTGATTTGCAGCGTGTCGTCGCCGGTAGTCAGGGTGGAAACGTAGCCGCCATCCGGCGTTTCCAAAAAGCCTTCCCAGCGATGACCGAATCGGACCCTGTCCGCACCGGCCGTTTCAGCCAAACGATCAAACAACACCTGCTCGAACTGATCCTGGCTCAGGTTTGTCACGGGCGTGGGGCTCTGAGTGAGCATCCGCATCGCCTCGTCCGGGTCGCTGCCCAAGGTGAACACGCCCAGATCACGACCGACGAGCCGATCCACCCAGCGAACCGTGAGAGTTTTCATCGGACCCGGTCCCAGCGCCCTGATCGTGGCATCGTCGATACCCACCGCACGGCAGATTTCCAGCGACCGGCTGGATATCACGTGGGCCTGGGGCGCCTGATGGAGGCTCGCGTTCCGCTCGACGATCAGGAAGTCGATGCCAAGCTGATCGAGCAACATGCCGGCAAGAAGTCCTGCCGGTCCGCCGCCGACGATGAGGACGGTGGTGTTCACGCTCGTCATGATTTCAGCTCCATTCTCAGGTGGATTGCATTTCGCATCTGGAGACTCCTTCAGTGATTGGTCAGCAGAGTGGCCACGGCTTCGGCCTGCGCGTCCACGAACTCGTCAGAGATCGGATCTTCGCCCGTCAGCCTTCGGCACTCCGGCGCCATGGCAAACACGGCAGCGCTGCCGACCAGCGCGTAGTAGAACCGGGTTACGGAGATGTCGGGGATCATGCCTTCCTTCGAACCCTGCTCGTAGAGCTCGGCAACCAGCCGATAAAAACTCTGCACGTACTCATCGATGATCCAGCCAAGTCGCCAGCTGTCCGTCCGGCCTTCATCGAACATGATCCGAGTGACCTCCGGGTGCGCGGCGGATGCCCGGACGAACTGGCGGATCAGGAAGCGGATCCGCTCGCCGGGTTCGATGTCCCGGGCCTGGGTTACCGCCGGTGCCATGGTGCCGCTGAACTGACCGAAAAGCTCCGCCACGCAGGCTTTCCAGAAATCCTCCTTGCTGCCGAAGTGGTAGGTGATCAGGTTCCGCTGCACGTCGGCAGCAGTCTGCACCTGCCGGGTGCTCGTGGCCTCGTAACCGTTCTCGGAGAAAAGCCGGATACCCGCCTCGATCAGCTTCTGGCGGGTGATTTCCGACTTACGTGACAGGGTGCTGGCTGCAGCTTGAACAGGCATCTGGTCTCAATATTTGACAGTTGGCAAACAATATAAGATAGTTTTGTTCAATTGGCAAATAACAGATCGATGTCTGAGGAGCAGAACATGCACGTCCTTTTCATTGCCCTTGCGTATCCAACGATCGCGCCTGGCGAGGCCATCCGATGAGCGGCGCCGTCGCCACACCCACGAAGTTCGCCCACCTGGTGCTGAACGCGCGCGACTTCGATGCAGAGCTTGAGTTCTACAGAACGCTCCTGAACGCCAGGATCGTGCACGAGACCCCGCTGATCGCATTTCTGACTTACGACGATGAACATCATCGTCTGGCCATCGTCAAACGCCCGGCTGTTCTGCCCAAGCTGCGGAACATGGCCGGCGTAGATCACCACGCCTACACCTACGGCAGCCTCGATGATCTGCTCACCACCTGGCAGCGGATGAAGGCAGCCGGGCACCGGCCTATCTGGTGCACCCACCACGGCGGCACCATCTCCATCTACTACAAGGACCCGGATGGCAACGTGGTGGAAACTCAGGTGGACGTGTTCGATTCCATCGAGGAAACCAACGAGTACCTGGCCGGTGACGACTTTCAGAGCAATCCCATCGGGGTCGATTTTGATCCGGAATCCCTCTGGCAACGGATGCAGTCCGGCGAACCCTGGGAGACCCTGAGGCTTCGCACGCCGAGCGGCCCACGGGATCCGGCCACCATCCCCCGCGCCTACATGGGCTGGTTCAATTGGACGATGCTCCGGGTCGCCCGTCTTCTGCCCGGCGGTTCCACCTGAGGCCTTCGATCCGCCGGGAATCCTGCTAGAGTCCTCGCAAAGGGAGGACAATCTTATGACCGTCAGACCACTGGACGGCTACCGGGTGCTCGATCTCACCCACGTGCTGGCCGGCCCCTACTGCACCTACCAGCTCGGTCTCCTGGGCGCCGAGGTGATCAAGGTGGAATCCCCGAAAGGCGACATGGTCCGCGGCTGGGGCGGCACGGATGAGCAGGTCCGGCTCGGCCTCGGCACCGGCTTCACCGCACAGAACGCCGGTAAGCGCAGCCTCTGCGTGGATATCACCCGGGAAGAAGGTGCCGCGCTGGTTGCCCAGCTCGCCGAGGGCGTGGACATCTTTGTTGAAAACTACCGGCCCGGGGCGGTCGCCGAGTACGGTCTTGGCTATGAGCAGATCGAGAGCCGCAATCCCGGCGTGATCTACCTTTCCATCAGCGCCTTCGGCCAGAACGGTCCCCACGGTCACCGGCCCGGTTTCGACGACGTGATCCAGGCGACCTCCGGGTTCATGTCCATCAACCAGCGCGGCGACGGGCCCATCCGCACCGGCGGCCCGGTGCTCGATTACGCCACCGGTATGCAGGCAGCATCCGCGGTGCTGGCAGCCGTGCTGCTGAAAGAGAAAACGGGCGAAGGCCAGCGGATCGACATCGCTATGCAGGACGTGACCAACCTGCTGATCAACCGGAATCTCCATATCGCTGCCAGCACCGGCGAACCACCCGCGCCGGCCGACGACCGGGAGGGCATGCTGCTCGGCCGCTTCGCCTGCAAAGACGGCCACGTGATGCTGGCCGGCTACCTGCCCCATCATTGCCGCGGCATCTGCCGGGTGCTGGGACTGACGGCGTTTGCCGAGTTCTCAGGCCGCGAATTCACAGAGCGCGCGGAAGAAGTAACGGCCGCCGCGGAGGCTGCACTGGCGGAGCGCACGCGCCTCGAGTGGGACGCGCTGTTCAGCGAGGCCGGCATCGTCGCCGGCGGTGTTCGGGATCTCAGTGAAGTGCTCGATACGGGCCAGCCCGAAGCCCGGGAATTGCTCACCGAGGTGGATTCCGCCGTTGGGCCTCTCAAGGTGACCAACAGCGGCTACCGGATCAACGATTCGGTTTTTCGGCCGGTCAGCGGTGTGCCGCGCCTCGGTGAGCAGAGCCGCGAGGTGCTCGCCGAGCTGGGGCTGGAATCCGATCGGATCGAATCGCTCATCGAGCGCCGCATCGTACGCGGTTAGCTGAATCAGGAGGCACCCATGCTCATCGAAATCGACCGTCTGCAGCTGGCAACGAACGATCCCGAGACGGCCATCGATCGCTGGCAGACACTGCTCGGCGCGGAAGAGGCGGACCGCGACCGGATCCGCTGCCTGGCAGCGGCGCGGACGACGCTGCGGGTCGGCCGCAGCGTGGTGGAGATTCTCACCGCCGATGGCAGTGGCCTGGTGGCCGACGCCCTGGCCCGGCGCGGGGCACACATGTTTTCCGCCGGCGCTTCCACAGCCGATGTGGCCGCGGTGGATGGCCAGCTGGCGAACCATACGGACAACCGGATGATCGAGAACGGCCAGCTGTTCGTCGATGGTGCGGACATCGGCATACCCGGTCTGCGCCTGGTGGTCAGCCCGCACGAGGAGCGAGCGCCGGTGGGCGATCTGGACTATCTCTACGAAGCCACCATCCTGGCAGAGGATGCAGACGGGTTGACCGCCCGATTCGCCAACGTGTTCGCGCTGGATGCGCAGGCATTCGTCCAGATCGATTCACCCCGGTTCGGCTATACCGGCAAGCTGACGCTGTTTCGCGAGCGGGAACTGCACCGCTTCGAGGTGATCACGCCCACGGACAGGGAAAAGACCATGGGCCGCTTCTTCAGCAAGATCGGCCCCTGTCTGTACATGAGCTTCGCCGAGACCAGCCGCCTGGCGGAAATCGAAGCCCGCGTGCGCGACGCTGGCCTGGGCCAGACGGTGGATCGCCCCGCAGATAGATCGGAAGCCCTGCCAGCGGATCAGGTCTGGCTGCATCCACCTACACTCGGCGGCGTCATGCTTGGCCTGTCCAGACCCAGCATGGCCTGGTCCTGGTCCGGCAGCCCGGAGCGGGTGGAGCCCGTCTGACTCTGTAATCCTGGAGGAAGCGAACATGAAGCTTTACCTGAGTGGCAATTCACCCTACGGACGCCGTGCCCGCCTCGCCGCCCGGGAAGGTGGGCTCATGGATCAGATCGAAGAGGTGTTCATCTCGAGTTTCGACGACCTCATCGCCCAGGGCCCCGGCGGCAAGATACCGACCCTGGTAACGGACTCCGGCGTGTCCCTCTGCGAATCGCTGATCATCACCCGCTACTTCAACGATCTGGCCGGTGGCATCCTGCTGCCGCAGGATCCAGATGAGAAGCTCGCCTGCCTGGCGCTGGAGTCCACCGCATCCGTGCTCATGGATTCACAGTTCGTGCGCTCCATGGAAAAGAACCAGCGGGATCCGGATCTCCGGTCAGATGTGGTGCTGGAGAGGGAGGCGGCACGCGGACAGCGTTGCTACGACCACCTGGAAGAACTGGTTGGCCGTGAGAGCGAAAGGATCACGCTGGCATCGGTCGCCGTGATCTCCGCCCTCGGCTACGCCAACTGGCGCCACCCGGAAGACGACTGGCGTACGGGTCGACCGCAACTGACCGCGTACTACGACCGTCTGATGGCCCGGGAATCCTTCGCCGAAACCGCGCCAGTTTTCTAAGGCGCGGGATCAGGCGGCACCCGGGAGGACCTAGCGATCACGGATATTCGCACGGTCATCTTCAATCCACGCTCATGGGCGCCACCCCGACGTCGTTCTCATCCAGCTCCCGGGTCCAGGCGGCAAACTCGAGCAGGATGCCGTCCGGGTCCTGGAAGTAGATCGAGCGGACGAAGGTGGTGTCCGTGATCTCCGGGCTCGCCTGAGTTTCCGAGTCATCGTGATTCACCACCGGCGTGCATTCGATGCCCGCTGCTTCGAGTTTCTTCTGGTACTCCTCGATCTTCTCCTCCGGCACGTCGAAGGCGACGTGATTCATCGATGCGTGGGCCGAGGTCAGCGATCCCGCACCCACGGTGTTTGCCGGATGCGTGACCCCCGGCACCGAGTCCGGTGCATCGGGAAACCAGAAGAACGCAAGGGAATCACCGTTGCCGATGTCGAAGAAGAAGTGCTGGCCCATGCCGGCAGGCAGCTCGATGGTTTTGGTGAGGGGCATTCCGAGCAGCCCGGAGTAGAAATCCACCGTCTTCTTCATGTCCCGGCAGACGAGCGCCAGATGGTTGATCCCTCGGATCTCAAACTTCTCGTTCGTTGCAGCCATGTCGGCCCTCCTTAGTGTTTCCGTCTTTCGTTCAGTCCCGGTCAGGCTCTCCCCAATCGGCATCCAAGACATCGTGCAGCGCCTCGAGGCGATCCGCACCAATGCGCGAGGCGAGTTTCTCCTCGAGATCGGCAATGCCCCTGAGAGCAATCTCCCGCATCCGGTGACCTTTAGTCGTCAGCCGCACGATCTTCTGGCGGCCGTTTTCCGGATCCGGTTGAATCGTCACGAAATCCTTGGCCACGAGTTCCTTCAGTGACTGCTGGACCGCCTGCTTGCTCACCCTGAGCACGGCAGCCATGTCGGTCTGGCGGGTGATGCCGTCCGATATGCAGTTCATCATCATCGACTGAGCCCGAGGCAGCGACAACCCGGCTTCCCGCATCATGTGCGCCTGCAGGCCGTTGTCCACCCAGTAAAACGCATGCAGGAGCTTGCCGAACAGCGCCTGTTCGTGCCCATCGAGCGGCTGGCCGAGTTGCGACTCGACCTCCGACGCCATCAGGCCTCGGCCCCCGTGATCGGTTCGCCGTTGGCCTTGATGCCCTGTGCATTCACCGGCAGATCCACGCTCGGCAGCCCGGCCTGAAGGGTGGCGCAGAACTCCAGCATGATGCCGTCAGGATCGTAGAAGTAGAACGAACGCAGCCAGGTCTTGTCGGTGACTTCTCCCGCTGTGCGGGCGTCTTCGCCTGTCACTACATCGTCGTGGTTGACCACGGGTGTGCAGTCCACGCCTTTCGCTACCAGGGACTCACGGTAGGCGTCGATCTTGTCCGGTGAAACAGATAGCGCCACGTGATTCATGGAGCCGTGGCCCGAGCTGATCGTGCCGCCACCACCCACCAGGTGTGCCGCGGAGGCGACGCCTGGCGAAGCCTTTTCTGCATCCTTGAACCAGAAGAACGCCAGATCACTACCGCCGCCCATATCGAAAAAGAAGTGCTGGCCGTAGCCGCGGTCGAGATCGAAGCCTTTCTTCAGCTTCATGCCCAGCACATTTGTGTAAAAGTCCACTGTCCGTTCCATGTCGCTGGATACCAGCGCCAGATGGTGCAGACCGCCGAACTCGAATTCTCCTTCCGCCATGATTCAATCCTCTTTCTGCCAGGCGCTGCCTGCCCAGTCGGCAGCCTCGCCTTCCCCCGGCACCGGCACTTCGCGGATCCGCTCGTCCACGTCATCGAACTCCAGACGCAGAGCTTTGCAGCAGACTGCATGCAGGTTGTAGCCAAGGGTGTGATAGGTCAGTTCCAGTATGTCTTCATCCGACAGATGAGCCTTGAGCGCCGCGAACAGTTCGTCCGACGCCCGGCCACCCTGCAGTATGAGCGCATCCGCCCAGGCCAACACGGCCCTTTCCTTCTCGTTGAACACATCACTCACTTCCCAGTGGGGAATGGCGTCGATCTGCGCATCCGTGATTCCGAAGCGCCGAGCCGCCTTGCAGTGCTGGGAAAACACGAACTGACTGGATTGCGTGTAGCCCGCTCGCATGATGGCGAGCTCGCGCACGCCGCCATCGAGCTTGCTGATCGACTCGCTCGCGAACATGCCGAACATACCAAAGTGGCTCGTCGCGTGATCGAACACGTACGGCACCAACGCAAAGGTCGTCCACCAGTTTCCGGGCGTGCCTGTTGCGGTGCCCGGGCTTTCCACCGGATCCCGCTCGCCGAACAACGCATCGTAGTACTTAAGGACGCTCTCGCTGGCTTTCGCCCGCGTCACCTGATTCAGTCTCGGCATGGTCAGATCCTCCAACGCTCCCCTGGGAGAATCAATATCATTGACTGTTTATGCCATTGTCAATAGTCTCGGGCAGTATTCGGGGAAGAATGCGGAGAGGGACGGCGCCATGCGTGCCGAGCGATATGAATTCATCCAACGGAAACTGGCGCCTGCGACTGACCGCCCTGGTGATCGTCTCGCTGAGCGCGGGGTCTATCCGTGCGGAGACCTGTCAGCCCGGCGCTGAAGGTGAGCAGCTCCTGTTCGGCGATCTGCACGTGCACACCGCCTACTCTCTGGATGCCTACGCCTTCGGCACCTTAGCCACACCCAGAGATGCCTATGCGTTCGCCAGGGGCCAGCCGCTCAGGCTGGATGACGGCCAGATTATCTCGCTGGACCGGCCCCTGGATTTCGTCGCCGTGACCGATCACGCGGAAACCTGGGAGATCACCTGGAACTGCACGGATCCACTCTATGCGGACGCGCCCTACTGCAGCGGCATGCGCAAGGAGCGGGCAGCCGGCAACGGCCGAGGCATCTTCACCGACTACCTGTTGCCGGTAGTCACCCAGGAGCCACCCGTGCACGCGCCGTTCTGCGACACCCTCGATTGCGAAGGGGCAACCCGCAGTCAGTGGCGCCGGGTGCAGGAGGCCGCCAATCAGGCCAACGATCCCTGTGAGTTCACCGCCCTCATTGGCTACGAATGGACGGCCTCACCCAACGGCCGGCACTGGCACCGCAACGTGATCTTCCGCTCGGATACGGTCCCGGAGCGGCCGTTCGACTACATCACCTACCCCAGCGTGGCCAAGCTCTGGAGAGCGCTGGCCGAGCACTGCCGGCCGGAGGGTGGCTGCGATGCACTGGCCATTCCACACAACATCAACTGGACCGACGGCGGCACCTTCGATGTTGAGCACGAGTCAGCACAGATCTCCGCGCTACGTCGCCGATACGAGCGGCTGGCAGAGATATTTCAGGAAAAAGGCGGTAGTGAGTGCCTGCCCGATTCACGGGATGCGGCCCGCGATGACTGCGGTTTCGAGCTCGTTGAGGTGAATACCGCCAAGCTCCGGATGCTCGGCCCGGCGGAAGACCCAGTTGCCGAGTGGCGAGCCATGCGCTCCGGTTACTACAGGTCGCTGCTGGGCCGAGGGCTCATGGCGTTCGAGGCGTCGAACCGCTCAGCCAACCCGTTGCAGCTGGGCGCCATCGGATCCACTGACGGGCACTTCGCAGCCGCTGGCTTCACAGAGGAAGCAAGCTTTCCGGGCGGGGTCACCGCGATCTGGCTCGGCGCGGAAGCAACGCTCGCCAATCCGGTCTACAACCCAGGCGGTCTGGTCGCAGTCTGGGCCGAAGAAAACACCCGCTCCGCCGTATTCGATGCCCTGCAGAGGCGGAGCGCCTACGCGACCAGCGGCACTCGCATCCGCCTGAAGTTCGGCACCACCACCGCTGATGCCTGCAATGCTGATGAAGTCACCTTCAAAACAGCAATGGGCGGCACAGCCGGCGACTCGGAACGCACCTTCACCGTCCAGGCGGCAATGGACAGAACCCCGATCGCAGCCATCGATATCGTCAAGGGCTACCTGGCCGATGGTACGCCCGCGGAGCAGGCGACCCGGGTCGCCGAGTTTCGGGAAGGAAAGGCCAGCGCCTGCGTCACCTGGACCGACGATGACGGCGCCGGTGGACCCGCCTACTGGTATGCCCGGGTGATCGAAGCGCCGAGCAAGCGCTGGTCCAAGCACCTCTGCGAACGGCTCGACCTCTGCGACAAGTTTCCGGACGCGAATCGGATGGTGCAGGACCGCGCCTGGAGCTCGCCCGTCTGGCGCCTGCCGGAGTAATTCATGACCGAAGCCAATCTTCCTCTGCTACCCACCAGCCTGGTTGGCAGTTACGCCCAGCCCGACTGGCTGATCGACAAGGCCCGTCTCGGTGAGCGATTGCCGCCACGGGTGCGCGCCAGGGAGCTCTGGCGCGTGGCCCCCGAGCACCTGGATGAAGCCTGGCAGGATGCCACTCTGATCGCCCTTCAGGATCAGATCTTGGCTGGTGTAGACATCGTAACCGACGGCGAGATCCGCCGGGAGAGCTACTCCAACCGGTTCGCCAATTCCCTCGCTGGAGTCGATCTGGATAATCCAGGTGAAGCCATCGACCGCACAGGCAAGGCGGTGCCCGTACCCCGAATCACCGGGCCTATCGAGCGCCAGGGCAGTAGCGAAAGCGACTACGTGGCTCTTCTGCGTGCCCACACGGACAAACCGATCAAAGTGACCCTGCCGGGCCCGTTCACCATGACTCAGCAGGCTCAGAACGACTACTACCCGGATGAGGCGTCCCTGGCCGAGGCCTACGGGAAAGCCATCAATGAAGAGGTGCTCGCCCTCTTTGCAGCCGGTGCGGATATCGTGCAGCTCGACGAGCCTTACGTGCAGGCAAGACCCGAGGCCGCCGCGGACTATGCGGTCGCCGCCATCGACACGGCCCTCGGCGGCACCTCAGGCACCACGGTCCTGCACGTCTGCTTCGGCTACGGCAAACACGTGGCGGACAAACCCGCAGGCTATGCTTTCCTCTCCGAGCTGGATGACTGCGTGGCAGACCAGGTGTCCATTGAGTGTGCCCAGCCGAAGCTCGACATGTCGGTGCTGGAGCTGTTGCCAAACAAGACGATACACGTCGGCGTGCTCGACCTTCGCGACACGACCGTGGAATCGCCAGAAACGGTGGCAGAAAGAATCCGCGCCGCACTCGAGGTGCTGCCTGCCGAGCGCATGGTGGTCGCACCCGACTGTGGCATGAAATACCTGGCCAGAGAGGTGGCTTTCGGCAAGCTCTCCAGCATGGTTCAGGGCCGGGACATCGTTCGACGTGAGATCGCAGGCTGATTTCCCCGGTACTCCCGGCACCAGCGCTGCCTAGCAATCCAACAGCCAGATGACAATCAGACAAGGAGGCACATCATGGCCGCCGTAGAACGGGAATTCGTTTCTCTCACCTCCGCCACCTCGGCTCGAAACGGCGCCGGGTTCATGCCCTGCCAGGGCCTCTACTTCAGACCGACAGGCAGCACCCCCAAGGTCGCCTTCATCGCCACCCACTACAACGTGGATTTCTCCGAACACTACCTCGCGGAGTTCATGGCGAAGCGTGGCTATGGCTATCTGGGCTGGAACACACGGTTTCGCGGCAACGAAGCGTTCTTCATCCTCGAACACGCGCTGATCGATATCGGCGCCGGCGTCACCTGGCTGAAGGAAAAAGCTGGTGTGGAAACCGTGGTGCTGGTCGGCAACTCCGGGGGTGGCTCTCTGATGGGGGCCTATCAGTCCCAGGCATCCGAACCGAACCTCACCGCGACCCGCGGGCTCAGGCTGCCGGATGCAGTCAACACGCTGCCCGCCTGCGACTACTACGTTTCCCTGAACGCCCACGCCGGTCGTCCTGAAGTCCTCACCGCCTGGATGGATCCAGCCGTCGCAGACGAGCGGGAACCCACCTCCACGGACTGGGATCTTTCCATGTTCAACCCGGACAACGGCCCACCCTACTCGGACGCTTTCCTCTCACGCTATCGGGCAGCACAGGAAGCCCGTAACGATCGCATCACCGATTGGTGCATCATTGAGCTCGAGCGGTTGCAGAACGACGGTTACTTCGATCGGGCCTTCAATCTCTTCCGCACCTGGGCGGACCCCAGACTGCTGGATGGCAATCTGGATCCCTCCGAGCGCCCGGTCGGGCAGTGCTACGCAGGTGACCCGAAAACTGCCAACTACTCACCGCGCGGCATCGGCCTGACAAACACCTGCCGCACCTGGCTGTCCATGTGGAGTCTGAAGGAATCCCAGTGCCGCGGTGCGCCGCACCTGGCTCGGATCCGCGTGCCTTCGCTCGTCATCCAGTCCATGGGGGATACCGGCGTGTTCCCGAGCGATGCACACGCCATTCACGATGCTTTGGCGGCGGAGGACAAGACGCTCGAGTTCATGGCAGGCGATCACTATCTCACCGAGCCGGACGCAGCCCGCGATGAAGTGGCCGACCGGATCAGCGGCTGGCTGGACAGATACGGGATCTGATCGGATCCGTAATCAGAAACGATTGTCCGGGAAGTGAGGCAAGGTCCTCACTTCAGGCACCCGGCAATCCGGCCAGACCGACATTGTGGTAGGCTAGTTACCACGTCAGCGACTACCGGTCGTATCGTTTTGAGAATCGGACGCCTCATTGCCAATCTACTGGCCCTCGGCCTCCTGCTTCAGGCCGGAGCTGCCCATGCGGTAGTTCCCTGTGCAATGGACTCAGCAACACAAAACGAGCTGCACGAGCAACCCATGGACAACGCGGTCCATACGGCGCACGACCACCAGGGCATGCACCACGCTGATCCGGATCACTCGGCACCGACCGAGACATCCACCAACATGCCCTGTTGTGACGACATGAAAAGCACTTCCTGTGTGACCAGCGGCTGCCTCTCTACGGGAAGTATGCTCTCCACACCAGAGCTGCAACTCCTTCGATACAGCGGGCAGACGAGCACTCTGCGCCCGTTCGGCTGGCTACCGCCATATGGTGCGCCGGCAAGTCCCATCTACCGACCCCCGATCGCCTGATCTCCAGACCAAGTCACCCTGACTGACCGGTGACCGGCGGCTCGCGTACGCCGCGACTGCCTTTCATCCCACCGACTGGAGACCGGCCATGCCGATCAGAAAACAAGCATACACACGCATGAAGCGCGTCATCTCGATGCTGACGTTGACGTTCACCATGAGCATCTCGTTTCCGGTTCTAGGAGACAGCCTGAACCTCGAGACCGCCGTTACTCTGGCCATCGAGGCTGACCCCTGGCTCAACGGCAGCAGGCATCTGGAGACGGCGCTGCGCGAGGAAGCCGTGGCGGCCGGTAGCCTGCCGGATCCTCAGCTGAACCTCATCGCCGCCAACGTCCCGGTCGACAGCTTCGATCTCGGTCAGGAAAACATGACGCAGATGGCAGTCGGGATCAGCCAGCAGCTTCCGCGAGGAAGGTCCCGCGCTCTGTCCCGGCAACTGAAGGAATCTCAGGCGGCAATGGAGCCCCTCCGCCGGTCCGACCGGAGAGCAGTGCTTACCGTCGACACCTCGATCGTTTTTCTGAAAACGTATCTGGCAGAGGCAAGCCGTCATCTGATCGAGCAGGATCGGGATCTTTTCGAGCAGCTGGTGGACGCGGCCGAGGCGCAGTACACGTCTGCCACGGGGAGAGCGCGGCAGCAGGATCTGATTCGTGCCCAGCTCGAGCTGATCCGTCTGGACGATCGGCTGACTCGACTTCAGCAGCAGCAGGAGGTGGCGAAGTACCAACTCGCCGAGCTGGTACCTGAGGCACGGCACCGACCTCTAGACGGGCAGATCCCCGACCTGAACACACCGGCGGCGCAGCGGCTGCTTACCGGATCGGCCACGGCAACCACCCTCTACGCGCAGATCGAGCGGCACCCTGCGGTACTCGCCGTGGATCGCCAACTGGACTCACTGGCGAGCGGCACAGACCTGGCCCGGCAGAAATACCGGCCCGGTTTCGGCCTGCGCGCTCAGTACGGCTACCGGGCCGAAGATCCGGCCGGCCGCGCACGCGACGATCTGCTCACGCTGGGCATCACTTTCGATCTGCCGCTTTTCCGCGCCAACCGGCAGGACCGGGAGGTCAATGCGGCCATCGCCCGGGAAGCCGCTGCACGGAGCGAACGGGATCTGCTGATTCGGGAGCTGGTCAGCCGTCTGCACACCGAGCGGGCCGATCTCATCCGGCTGGACGAAAGAAAGGCGCTATACGCCAGGCGGCTACTCCCCCAGATGAGTCAGCAGGCAGAAGCTTCTCTCGCGGCCTACAACAACGCAGATGGCGACTTCGCGGAAGCGGTGCGGGCCCGGATCGCCGAGCTCGATAGCAAAATCGAAGCGCTGGACATCGAGGTGGCCCGGCAGCAGACGCTGGCCCGGATCGGCTACCTGTTGACCACCGCCGATGGCGCCAATCCGGCCGCCAACCTCTGAGGAAGACCCAATGAACGCAAGAACTCTCACCGCAATCGGCACGGGAATAGTGATCGGCGTCCTGTTGTCCTGGCTGCTCATGGACGCTGATACATCTGTGCAAGGCCACGGAAAGCAACCGCTTTACTGGGTGGCACCCATGGACCCGGAGTATCGGCGTGATGAGCCCGGCAAGTCGCCGATGGGCATGGACCTGGTCCCCGTCTACGCGGAACCCGACACGACGGACGGGACTGGTACGGTGATCATCTCGCCGAACGTGGTGAACAACCTGGGCGTGCGCACGGCGGTAGTGACCCACGGTCTGTTCGAGCCCGAGATCCGCACGGTCGGCCACGTGGCATTCGACGAGAACCAACTGGTGCACATCCACCCCCGGGTGGAGGGCTGGATCGAGACACTGCACGTCAAGGCCGAAGGCGATCCGGTAACCAGTGGCAACGCGCTTTTCGAGCTCTACTCCCCCACGCTGGTGAACGCCCAGGAAGAGCTGCTTCTGGCTCTGAACCGGAACAATCCGGACCTGATCGACGCTGCCCTGGAGCGACTCTCGGCGCTGGAGGTACCCGAACGCGCCATCGAGAGGCTGCAAAAAAACCGCAGGGTCAGCCAGACCATCAGCGTCTATGCGCCCCGGTCAGGCGTGCTGCAGACGCTGACGGTTCGGGAAGGCATGTTCGTCTCTCCCGGTATGAACGTGATGACCATCGGCCCGCTGGACCACGTCTGGGTGGTGGGCGAGCTTTACGAGCGCCAGGCGCTGCTGGTCGGACCCGGTGATCAGATCTCGCTTACACTCGACTACCTGCCCGGCCGGGAGTGGCAGGGCACTATCGACTACGTCTACCCGAGCCTCAACGAGTCGACCCGCACCGTCCGGGTTCGAGCCGTGCTCAGCAACGAGGACGGTTCGCTCAAGCCCGGCATGTTCGGCGAGCTCGGCATCCGCTCTGCACGGACAGCCGAC
Organism: Candidatus Azotimanducaceae bacterium; assembly: GCA_965215995.1. Lineage (GTDB taxonomy): Bacteria > Pseudomonadota > Gammaproteobacteria > Pseudomonadales > Azotimanducaceae > SZUA-309. The sequence goes on from OZ244128.1 coordinate 1,317,115, forward strand.
CCCGCACTGCTCATTCCGAGAGAGGCCCTCATCAGAACCGGCACCCAGAACCGGGTGGTGCTGGCCCTGGATGAAGGTCGGTTCAAGTCCGTAGCTGTCCGCCCCGGTCGGATCGGTCGCGAGCAGGCAGAAATCCTGGAGGGCCTGAAAGAAGGAGACCGGATCGTGGTCTCGGCTCAGTTTCTCATCGACTCCGAGTCGGGCAAGACCTCGGATTTCCGGCGCATGGATCAATCCGAGATGAATCAGACGAGCATGGATCACTCCAACGCGGAACATTCCACCATGGATCACTCGGAGCATCGCCCATGATCGCCGCCATCATCCGCTGGTCGGTTACAAACCGGTTCTTCGTCGTCCTCGGCATGCTGGTGATTGCGGCCTGGGGTTCCTACGCGCTGCGTAACACGCCCGTGGACGCAATCCCCGATCTTTCCGACGTGCAGGTGATCGTCAAGACGAGCTACCCGGGGCAGGCTCCGCAGGTGGTGGAGGATCAGGTCACCTACCCCCTCACCACCGCGATGTTATCGGTGCCCGGGGCGGTGACAGTACGCGGCTTTTCGTTCTTTGGTGATTCCTACGTCTACATCATCTTCGATGACGCCACGGATCCCTACTGGGCGCGTTCCCGGGTGCTCGAATATCTCTCCCAGGTCGCCCCGACGCTACCCGCCACCGCCCAGCCCCAGCTCGGCCCTGATGCCACTGGAGTAGGCTGGATTTACCTTTACGCGCTCGTCGATCGCAGCGGTCAGCACGATCTTTCCGAGCTGCGGACCATTCAGGACTTCTTCCTCAAGTACGAGCTGCAGACCGTGCCTGGCGTATCAGAGGTGGCCGCTCTGGGCGGCATGGTCCGCCAATACCAGGTGGAAGTGGATCCGGAGAAGCTGCGCGCTTTCGGCATTCCCCTTTCTCACCTTGAGACCGCGATTACCCGCGCCAACCAGGAAGTGGGCGCTTCGGTGGTGGAGATGTCCGAGGCCGAGTACATGGTCCGGGCCACCGGCTATATCCAGAGCCTGGAGGATCTGGCTCAGGTTCCTCTCGGTGTGGACGCCAACGGCACCCCGTTGCTGCTGGAGGACGTGGCGCGAATCGGCACCGGCCCGCAGATGCGGCGCGGCATTGCCGAGCTGAACGGCGAAGGGGAGGTGGTCGGTGGCATCGTCGTCATGCGTATGGGGGAAAACGCCCTGGAAACCATCGATGGCGTGAAGGCCAAGCTCAATGAGCTTGCTGCCGGGCTGCCGGATGGGGTGGAGGTGGTCGCAGTCTATGACCGCTCGGCTCTGATTGAGGCCGCCGTAGCCACCTTGACCGTAGGGCTTGCCGAGGAGCTGGCCATCGTCGCCCTGGTCTGCGTGCTCTTTCTAGCCCACGGGCGGTCTTCGCTGGTGGCCGTGATCACCCTACCCCTCGGAATTCTTACCGCCTTCATCATCATGCGCGCACAAGGCATCAACGCCAACATCATGTCACTGGCTGGCATCGCGATCGCAATCGGCGCCATGATCGACGGCGCGATCGTGATGATCGAGAATTTTCACAAGCACGTAGAACGGACGCCCCTCACCGATGCCAACCGCTGGGAGCTGATCACACGATCGGCAACAGAAGTCGGTCCCGCACTGTTTTTTAGCCTCCTCATCATCACGGTCAGCTTCGTGCCGGTTTTCACTCTGGAGGCACAGGAAGGCCGAATGTTTTCCCCGCTGGCTTTCACCAAAACCTACGCCATGGCAGCAAGCGCGGCGCTGGCCATCACGGTAGTACCCGTTCTCATGGGCTACCTCATTCGTGGCCGGATCCGACCGGAGGCCGACAACCCGCTGAACCGGTGGCTGCGCCGTGCCTACCAACCGCTACTCGGCATGGTGCTGGCACATCCCGTGCACACACTTGTCATCGCGCTCATCGTCACCCTGATCGGCCTCTGGCCACTCAGCCGAATCGGTAGCGAGTTCATCCCGCCACTCGACGAGGGTGATCTCATGTACATGCCCACCACCTATCCCGGTCTGTCCATCGGCAAGGCCCGAGAGCTTCTGCAGCAGACCGACCGGCTCATCGCTGGCGTGCCGGAAGTGAAGAGCGTGTTCGGCAAGATCGGCCGGGCCGAGACGGCCACCGACCCGGCACCGCTGACCATGATCGAGACGTTCATCCAACTGAAGCCCCGGGATCAGTGGCGACTCGGCTTGACCACCGAGGATCTCATCGCAGAGCTTGACGCCCGGGTGGATATCCCCGGCCTCACCAACGCCTGGGTGATGCCGATCAAAACCCGCATCGACATGCTGGCCACCGGGATCAAGACACCAGTCGGTATCAAGGTGGCGGGGCCCGATCTCACCGAGATCGAGCGAATCGGCCGGGCGCTGGAGCACATTCTCGAGTCGGTCCCCGGCACAGCCTCGGTCTACTCCGAGCGCGTAGCCGGTGGCCGTTACATCGAAGTGCAGATCGACCGCCAGCGTGCGGCCCGCTACGGCCTGAACGTGGCGGACGTGCAGCAGGTCATCGCAACCGCCGTCGGCGGCACCAACGTCGCTCGGACGGTTGAAGGGCTCGAGCGTTACCCCATCAACCTCCGGTATCCTCAGGCTTATCGCGATTCTCCGGAGCAGCTGAGCGATCTGCCGCTGGTGACCCCGGCCGGCCAACGAATCGCCCTGGCCGATGTCGCGGAGGTCGGGATCACCGACGGCCCACCGGCAATCAAGAGCGAAAACGCCCGTCCGAACGGCTGGACCTTCGTGGACATCGAGACCTTGGATGTGGGCACCTACGTCCAGACGGCAATGGCTACGGTGCGGGATCGGCTCGAATTGCCACCGGGCTACAGCCTCACCTGGTCCGGTCAATACGAGTACATGCAGCGCGCGCAGGAACGGCTCATCATCGTGGTCCCGTTCATCCTGGCCATCATCGTCGTGCTGCTGTACGTCAACTTTCAACGGTTCGCCGAGGTGGTGATGATTCTGGCGACCCTGCCGCTCGCCGCCGCGGGTGCCATCTGGCTCATGTACCTGCTCGACTACAACCTGTCCGTGGCCGTTGCTGTCGGGTTCATCGCGCTGGCCGGTGTGGCGGTGGAGCTCGGGGTAATCATGCTCACCTATCTGAACCAGGCCTGCGCAGATTCCGATGGCGGGCACGCGTCTGCGATGACGACGGCCGGATTGCGCGATGCGGTTGCCGACGGAGCGCTCAAACGTGTCCGCCCGGTGGTGATGACCGCCGTCTCCACCATTGCCGGCCTTCTGCCCCTGATGTACAGCAGCGGCACCGGCTCCGAAGTGCTGAGCCGGATTGCAGCGCCCATGGTCGGCGGCATGCTGACAGCTCTGCTGCTCACCCTGCTGGTGCTGCCAGCAGCTTTCATTCTCTGGCATCAATACCGCTCCCTGAAAAAGCCGACAGATGGATGATCACGATCTCCTCTCCCTTGACCTTCCAGCAACTGGAACCTTTAGGCTGGCTCTCCGACTGCTTTTGAGAGCACACGATGCCGGACAGTTCCACGACCGCCAGCGAGACAGCCACAGACCCGGTATGCGGCATGACGGTAACGATCGGCATGGGCAAGCCGAGCCACAACTACCGCCACGCCAACTACCACTTCTGCAGCCAGCGCTGCCACGACCGATTCGTTGAAGACCCTTACTTCTTCCTCGCCGGTCATCACAAGCTGCAACAGGAAACCGTACCCGCCGCCAGTCTGTACACCTGTCCCATGGACCCGGAGATCGTCCGGGAGCAACCGGGCAGCTGCCCAATCTGCGGCATGGCGCTGGAGCCCATGACCCCTTCGGCCGACGAACCAAACCAGGAGCTCGTCGACTTCACCCGACGACTATGGGTGAGCGCCGCGGCCGCCATACCGCTCCTTGTCCTGACCATGGGCCCCATGCTCGGGCTGCCCGTCCGCACCTGGATCGGCAGCTCGGCCGCACTCTGGGCCGAGTTCCTTCTGGCAACGCCGATTGTCCTCTGGGCGGCGCGCCCCTGCTTCCATCGCGGCTGGACGTCTCTGCGCACGGGCAACTACAACATGTGGACCCTTATCCTGCTCGGGGTCGGTGCTGCTTATACCTACAGCGTCTTTGCCACCTTCTTCCCCGGCATCTTCCCTGAGAGCTTGCACGATGCTGCCGGTCACGTTCCCGTGTACTACGAGGCGGCCGTGGTGATCATCACCCTGGTGTTTTTCGGTCAGGTGCTGGAGCTGAGGGCCCGGGAGCGGACCGGCGATGCGGTGCGGGCACTGCTTGATCTCTCGCCGGACACGGCGCGACGGATGACCCCGGACGGCGATGAGTACGACGTACCGCTCGCCAACATCCTCGCCGGTGACCGGCTCAGGGTTAGACCGGGTGAGCGCGTTCCTGTAGACGGCAGCGTGCTTCAGGGTCGATCGGCCGTCGATGAAAGCCTGCTCACTGGCGAATCACTGCCGGTTGCCAAGGAATCTGGCGACCCGGTCACCGGTGGCACCCTCAACCGCCAGGGAAGCCTGGTCATGGAAGCGACTCATGTCGGCCGGGAGACGCTGCTGGCCCGGATCGTCGAAATGGTGGGCATCGCTCAGCGTTCGCGCGCGCCCATTCAGGGCCTGGCGGATCGGGTGGCCCGTTACTTCGTGCCCACGGTCGTTCTGACCGCCGTTGTTGCCTTCGGCATCTGGCTCTGGCTCGGTCCCGATCCCCGGCTGGCATACGCAATCGTCGCCGCTGTTTCCGTCCTCATCATCGCCTGCCCCTGTGCCCTCGGCCTGGCCACCCCCATGTCGATCATGGCCGCCACGGGCAGAGGTGCCCAGTCGGGCGTGCTGATCAAGGATGCCACTGCACTGGAAAAGCTGGCCAGCGTGGACACGCTGATTGTGGACAAGACCGGCACCCTGACGGAAGGCCGGCCAGAGCTCACCGATGTGGTTGCCATCCCACCTTTCAGTGAAGCGGAAGTGCTCTCTCTGGCGGCGGCACTGGAACTGGGCTCAGAACACCCGTTGGCGGACGCTGTGGTCGACGGTGCCAGAGAGCGGGGCGTTTCCTCTCCCGCTCCGGAGACTTTCACCGCGATGGCCGGCAAAGGAGTGGCAGGCCGGGTGGAAGGACGGATCGTCACGCTGGGTAACAGAGTGCTGATGGATGAGGCGGGTATCGATGCGGCAGTGCTGGACAGCCGGGCAGACGAGCTCAGAGAGGCGGGCAAAACGGCCATGCTGGTCGCAGTTGATGGCCAACCGGCCGGGCTGGTCGCCGTGACGGATCCTGTCAAGCCAGGCGCTGCCCGCGCCATCACCGATCTCCGGTCGGCCGGTCTCGAGGTCATCATGGCCACCGGCGACAACCGCCGTACGGCAGAAGCAGTGGCACGAACGCTCGGTATTCACGAGGTGCATGCTGGCGTTCTGCCGGAAGACAAACACGCACTCACCAACAGACTCCGTGAGGCCGGTCGAAAGGTAGCCATGGTTGGAGATGGCGTCAACGACGCACCGGCGCTGGCGGCCGCGGACGTCGGCATCGCCATGAGCACGGGGGCGGATGTGGCGCTGGAAAGCGCCGGGATAACGCTGCTGAAGGGTGATCTGGCTGGGATTGTCCGCGCCCGTCACCTCGCTCGGGCTACCTTGAAGAACATTCGCCAGAATCTCTTTTTTGCCTTTGTCTACAATACCGCCGGTGTGCCAATCGCCGCGGGCGTTCTTTATCCGATCATCGGCATGCTGCTCTCACCCATGCTGGCAGCGTTGGCCATGAGCCTGTCTTCGGTCTCGGTTATCAGCAATGCGCTCCGGCTCAGAAGGCTCACCCTCTGACTCTACGCGAGAAACTCATGAATATCGGCGACACCGCAAAACTCACCGGCCTGCCGGCCAAGACTATCCGCTACTACGAAGAGATCGGTCTGGTGGTGCCGTCGCGAAGCAGTAACGGTTACCGGCACTATCAGGGCGAGCACGTGCACCGCCTCGCCTTCATCCAGCGGGCCAGGCGCCTGGGATTCGGTATTGATGAATGCCGGGGACTTCTCTCTCTCTACGACGATAAGCAACGCACCAGCAGCGATGTGAAGAAGATCGCCGAGGAGAAGATCATGGAAATCGACCGAAAACTCGCAGAGTTGACCGTCATGCGTGCAACCCTCGCCCGCCTCGCAGATACCTGCCACGGCGACGACAGGCCCGATTGCCCGATCCTGGAGGATCTGGCCGGTATCTGATCCCAGCGTGCGTGACTGTCCAGCAGTTTTTCAGTCGATGCTGAGCTGGGAACGATGGTAGCGCAGGACGATGTCCGGATCCGGAGACAGGTGGATCCTGCTGTCTTCCTTGCCGGGGTAATCCAACGTCGAAAGCACATGTCGCATGCTCTCGAGGCGCGCCTTCTTCTTATCGTTGGCTTTGACGATGATCCACGGCGCATAGGAGGTATGAGTGCGACTGAACATCTCGTTCTTGTACTTTGTGTAGACGTCCCAGTTCTCCTGAGCTTCTTCGTCCACCGGTGAGATTTTCCACTGTTTGAGCGGATCCAGCCGTCGCGATTGGAAACGGTACTCCTGCACTTCTTTGGAAATCGAGAACCAGAACTTCACCAGCTCCAGATTGTCCTCGTAGAGCATATGCTCGAACTCCGGCACCTGCTGCATGAACACCTTGTACTGCTGCTCATCACAGAAGCCCATAACAGGCTCCACCACGGCCCGGTTGTACCAACTGCGGTCAAAGAAGACGATCTCGCCAGGGTTCGGCAGCTTCTCTACGTATCGCTGGAAGTACCACTGGCCTTTCTGCAGCTCGGTGGGTTTCGGCAACGCCACCACTCGAGCCGTTCGCGGGTTGAGATGCTCGATGAAGCGGCGGATGGATCCACCCTTGCCAGCCGCATCCCGGCCTTCGAAGATGATGGCTATCCGCCTGCCTTCGAGCTGCACGGAACGCTGCAGCTTGACCAGCTCCACCTGCAGCTTTTCCAGCTCCTGCTCGTAACGCAACTTGATCAGCGCTTTGTCGACGTTGACGTTCTTGGTGTCGAGCAGCTGCAGCAGGCCTTTCTTGGTGTTCACCGCCGCAAGATCTTCCTCGGAAAGCCGTATGCTCTTCTTCAGAGTCTTGCCCACCTGCTTCTCTTCCTGAGTCAGCGCGTTTTCGCCGGCCCCTTTGATCTCGGCGACCTTTGCTGGGCTTTTCGCTTCAGCAGTCGCTTCTTCAGTGGGTTTCTCGGCGGGCCGGTCTGCCGTGCTTTCTGCCATGGCTGCTTGTCCTCTCCAGTCGTTCTTATACGTTGAGCGGCTGCGTTGAGCGGCACTACACCACCCCGCCTGCTCCTTGCGGGAAAAATACTGATTGATACGCATTTTAATGCGGGGGAGCCGCAGCTTGGCTGCGTAGTTTCACGTAGTCGGCTGCGGGTTTGCCGCATATCCGACCCGATACGCGTGATCAGCGTCTCAGTTTGGCGCGGAAGCCGGGACGCCAGCTTGAGCGAAGCCACTGACGTAACGCTGCTTCAGATCTCTGTAGTTGCCAAAGCGATCGGCCCGTTGAAAGCTGGTCTGGGCGCTCTCGAGATCACCGAGCTTGTACTGGGTGAGACCTTTGAGGAAATGGAAGCGGCCATTGCGATACTTGAGATCGATCGCGGTGTTGATGGCATCCAGCGCTGCCGCGTAACGCGCCCGTTCGTACTCCGTTTGCGCAATAGCGAAGTGATAATACGGGTTTCGCTGCCGGTAGCGCCGAACCCGATCGTTGTATTCGTCTGCTTCTTCCTGGTTGCCCAGCATCTCGTGGGTCCGACCAAGTCCGGAAATCGCCCCGCGATTGCCGGGATCGAGCCTGAGAGCGACCTCATAGGCGGTGAGCGCCTGTTCGTAGGCCTCATGCTTGGCGTAGAAGGCGCCGAGATTGATCCACAGATCCGGGTTGTCCGGCGAGATGTCGATCGCCTTCTTCAGATTGGCGAAAGCCTCGCGCATCTCGCCGGTGCGCATCTGGAAGACCGAGCGGTTCGCGTAGAACAGCGCAGTTGCCTGCTCATCGCTGATCGCATGGCGCGGGTAGTCCGGATCCGGCAGCACATCGTTGAAGTCGACGCTGAACTCTCTCCCCGTTCTTGCGTCGTATATGAAGCCCCTGAGCACCACATTCACATGGGTATAGCGGATCAGGTAGCCGGAATCCGCGTCCCAGTTCGGCGGCACCTGAACGATCTGAAAGCGTGCATCCAGACCGGCTTCCCGGGCCAACGCAATGAACATGCTGGTGTAGGAGAGACAGTTGCCGGACTTGTGATGAAAGGTCTCTGCCGCCGTGCGGGTGCTGTCGGCGATGTAGTTGGCCTCGAAGTACCCTTCCCTGGTGAGGCCGCGAAACATGCGCCGGAACTTCACTGCCGGCACACGGACGGTACCCAGCTCGTCTGCGATGAAGGTGCGCATCTCGTCACTCACACCCAGCAGATCCACAGAGGGCACCTCGTCCACCCTTACGGGCTCGCCAAAAATCTGCTCACCACTCAGGAGTGCCTGGTATCCGGGATCCACCCTGGGATCTTCCGGGACGGTCGCGCAGCCGGACAGCAGCAGGCTGCCAGCGATCAGGGCGGTGCAAAGACAGAGCAGTCCCCGCCTGATTCCAGGCCGACTATCCCACTCCGCTGGCGGTCGGCATCCGTTCTGCATTCTGTCGATAGTATCTGTCTGCAAAAAGTGGGACAACACGACGCGCGGCTCGTTCCTTGACTCACTTCCCATCCTGCCTCTGCGACCGGATCACAAGGGTTTGTGCAGATTGTCTGACAATATCCAACAGCGCTGATTTCCGGCCCCCGGACGATTTGCACTGGCGCGGACGTTGCGCGAGGATGAGGCTACGGGTGGAGAGATGACGCGAGAACGAACCGTCATTCGGGAGCCTATGGGGTTGGGGAATCTAGACAGAGCCCTCGGGAGAAGCGTTACGGAACCGGTCGCGGGGCGGCCACGGCGCGCTGTTGCCCCGCTTGCGGCCATCTTCGTTGCCATCCTCGCAAGCACAAGCCCGGCGGCCACTGCCGGCAAGCCATACCAGTTCGATGCGGCCGGCTATCTCGGCGACGCCAGCCTCATGCCCGATTGGGCAGCCACCATGAGCCGGCAAGCAAGTCAGTCTGAGTTGCTGGATGCCTGCCTCGCTGACGCGGCAAGCTGCCCGCGTTACTACAGGGGGCTGCGATACGTTCTGCTCAGAGCCGAGGGCCTGCCCCCGAAAAAGCAGGTCAGCCTGATCAGCCGCTATGTGAACAAACAGCGCTATCGAGGTGATCGCACCACCCAACTGCCATCGTCACTGGACGATGAACCGGTGAGGTACCGAAGCCGCTGGTCGACTGTCGAGGAATTCATGCGCCGTGGCGGCGATTGCGAAGACTATGCCACCACCAAGTACTACCTGCTGCGCCGACTCGGCTTCAGCGCGGAACAGCTTCGAATCGTCGTCACCTGGGATCACGGTGAGCGCGGCTACCACGCGGTGCTGGCGGTGCAGATCCCGGACAACGATGAGACGAAGGTGTGGCTACTCGAATCCGATGACACCATCAAACGCGGCAGTCGCCATCGCTACCGCTTCATCTACTCCATCAACGAAGAATCCATCTGGGATCACGAGGCAAGCCATGCGTCTGTTTCCAGAAACCAACCAGCCTCTCTGACTAAGGAGACATCTACATGAGAAAGCTGATTATTCTTGCCGCCGCTCTGCTGGCGGCCGCTTTCCTGGCGAAAAGCGCCTGGGCGGATACCGCCACGGTGAAGATCTACTCGCTCGACGTGAAGGAACGGGTGCAGAACCTGGAACTGATCGACGTCACGGCCGAGAAGAGCGCGGCGGCAGACGCCGAAGCGCTGGATGCCGAGCTTCAAGCCATCCTGGATGAAGCGGTCGCTCTCGAGGACCAGGAAGAAGACGAGTAAACGGCGCCGGGTGCGATCAGGGCGGTGGCTCCACCGCCGCTTCGCACTGCCCGTACTCGACGAAGATCGAGTCGCCACCGTGCGACTCGGTGGCGCCTGCGAATGTCCAGCCACCCACTGCCGTGCGGGTGAAGCGCAGCGTCCCGGAGTTGATCAGTATCATTTCCGAGGGCGGTAGATTCACACAGCTCAAACCACGACCACCTCCAGCACCCCGCACCTCCCGGCATTCAAGCTCGGTGGTCTCCTGAACGCGGGTGCCATCCTCCTGATCGATCTCTCTGGTCATGGTGAGATAGACGTCCGCATGCCCCTCGCCCCCGGCCAGGTTCAACATGAACACAAGATTTTCTTCCAGACTGAACTGCTGCGGATGAAAAAGCGCCGGCTCGTAGGCTTCTCCTTCCTCCGGATAGTCGTGAAACCCGCCCGTCTGCTCGGCTTTGCAGAGCACGCGCGGGAAGTCGGCTTGCGCAGCGCTTTCAGCACTGGGTTCGGGTTCCGCCGCCCACACGGCCTGACAGGCCAGAAGCGCAATCAGTGTCCGTCCAGCCCGCCAGCTCCTCTGCCGCTTCTCCCTCAACCTCACCTGCAACGTCTCCTTTCCGGTCCTGAACCGAGAGTAACCTCACTACCCTGCTCTTTTCGACGCCTGGCCGCCGCGATGGTTCTGCTGGCGGCCACCTCGGTCAGCGCCGAAACCCGCACCAGCTCCGATACTGATACCTGGTGTGAAACCACCAGCCCTGAGTTTCATCTCATCAGCGATCTGCCCGAGTCCGAACAGCTCGACCTCATCGGAAAACTCCAGCGCTTTGAGCTGCTGGCCGAGCCCTTTCTTCCCGGCGAGCCGCTGGCTCGAAGAAGCACCTTGAAGCTCGTGGTCTTCCAGCACAGGAAGGACTTCCTGACCCTCACAGGCAAGGCGAAGTTCGCCGGTTACATGCAGCCCTCCCTGCAGACCAACAGGCTGCTGATCGGGCCGATCAGAGGGGATGTGACCGAGACCACGCTGCACGAATACGCCCACTACCTGCTGCGCAACCGGACCGGCGTCAGCCTGCCTGTATGGTTCGACGAAGGACTGGCCAGCCTGCTCGGCACCATTGAGCTCAGCGGAGATTCTGCGCTGGTGGGCGCCATCCCGGTCACTCGGATGGAGATGCGGATCAATCGCGACGCCGAGATCCTCTCACCACAGCAACGGCTCGGGCGCACGCTCGAAGCCACCTCGGTGGCGAATTGGCACAGAGATCGGGTCAGCGAGTTTTATGACCTGGCCTGGTTGCTCACCCACTATCTGTATTTCGATGTCTATGCCGAGGCGCTGCACGCGGGCGAGATCCAGTCGTCGGGCTTGGCTCGTTTTCTGAGCACCCGCGAGCAGACGCTCCCCGAACACCTGGAGGTGCGGACGTCTCAGCTGATCAGGGCACTGGAAAAGCACCTCAGCGGCTGGCGGCGACCGGAACCCGTCTTCGTCCCAACGCCTCCCATGCCGGATACCCGTTTTAACTGCCTGGAACCCGTTGAGCGCGATCTGTCCCTGGCCAGGGCCGTGCACACACAGGCGCCAGAGCTGGCCCGCACGCTGCTCTCACCTTATCTCGACGATGGGACACCGGATCCGGAGAACACGGCGCAGATCGATGCGCTCAAGATCGCCATGGCCCGGGTGGAAATCGCCAGTGAAGCGCCGGAGGCTGCCGAGCGACAGGTGCAGGACGTGCTGGCCGGCAATGCGAACCACCCGGAGGCAACCGTGCTGGCGGCAGACCTGCTCGTGCGGGAGTGTCTGTTCAATCGTGATGCGTCCTGTCGTGAGAAATGGCAGACCGCGAGCAGCCTGTATCGCGCAGCACTTAAACAGGACCCGAGCCGTTACGACGGCATCCTCGGCGTCGGTCTTTCGGAGCTGCACCGTGGTCGGGCAGGCGATGCCGTTAACTACCTCAAAGTGGCATATGCCCGGGCACCCTGGGCAGCCGTGATCAACTACTACCTGGGCGAGAGCTATCGCCTGATGGGCGACAGCCGGGCCTCGATCTACCTGGAAAACGCCCGAAGCTGGGCAGCCGAGGATATCTGGCGCCTGCTTGCGGAGGAGTCGCTGCGAATGATCTCCGAGTCAGATCCGGCCACACTCTAGAACGTTGCCGAGCGCCTCACACCCTAGAACGTTGTCGAGCGCCTGAAGACCCGGTGGAATTCCTGATTCCGTTGCCCCTTCACGGAAATGCTGATGTCCAGCTGCTGGCCGTCAGCCGACAGCTGCCAGATCTCTGCCGCGGAGATGTCCGATGCTTCGGAGTAGATGTGCAACGCGCCTTCGTTCCAGCCGGCGCGCACCTCCCATACCCCGCGCCGACGCTCACCCCAGGAAACGTCCCGGTAGTTGCCGGTCGCGTACTCGATGCCCATGGAACGGGCATCCTGCTCGATGCGCATCTCGCGAGCGACCAGCAGCGGGAAATCCTGAGCCATGAACCCTGACGTCATCCTGCCACCGGTACCGCCGCCTGATGGCCTGCTGCCCCTTTGCGCGCCACCCGAGTCATGGCCGCTCCGATTGCCGCCCTCGGCGCCACGCGGATTGTCTGCCTGCACCCAGTAACCGGACAGGTCGAATTGCTCCGGCGCCGATTCTTCAAGAGGAACCTGACCGCAGCCCGACAGCACGAGGAACCCGGCGACGGTCAGCAGCAGTCGGCCTGGGAACACCCGCATCGCCAATCCCATCAACGCGGATCCCGGATGGTGACGGTACCCTGCGCCATCGCCGCAAGGCGGTCTTCGTTGCGCACGTCGATCCGCACTACCGCCTGGGTCCGGGACAGATTCACGATTTCCGCTGTGGCCTCCACGACGCCCTTGGTCACGGGCGCGGTCAGGTTGATCTTGAATTCTGTGGTCGCCGCCCACTGACCCTTTTTCATGGCCGGGTAGCACACGCAACCCAGCATGTGATCGCAGAACGCGGACAACACGCCACCGTGCATGTTGCCCATGGGGGTGAGCAGATCTTCACGGACTTCGAACTGACCGACCATCACGCCGGGAGAGGCGTCCGTTATCTTGAAACCGAGGAACTCGGTGATGCCACCGCCCGAACCGATGGGCGCCTTGATGAAGCCGCTGGCTATGCGTTCGTCGAACGGGATTTCTTTGTTGCTCATGTCGGAACTCTCTACTTCTTGTTATCTGCTTCTTTTACTGCTCAGCTGGCGAACGTATCCACGATCGCATCCAGGTTTTCCTGCACCCGCCCCCCTTTCATACCGATGCTCGGTGTGTACAGAATCACGTGCTCCGCCAGACTGTCCCATGCTTTCAGCTGATCGCGCACCTCGTCCGGCGTGCCGGCGATGGCGATCTCATCGATCATCTCGTCCGTCACCGCCGCGGCCATGGCGGAAAAATCACCCTGGCGGAACGCACTGGCAATGGCTTCACCCTGGGCCTGCCAGCCGTGCGGCTCCAGAATAGAGTGATACAGACGGGTGGTGTAGTAGAAGGCGATCTGACCGCGGACTTCATTGCGCGCCTGTTCGTTGCTGTCGGCCACGGAGGTGATCACATACGGCAGCATCTCGCATTGACTGCCTTCCAGCACAGGCAGCACGCTGTCTCTGATGTAGGTGCGGGTGAAGACCGGATGGCCAATCAGCCCGTCTGCGGTCGCAGCCGCTGCCCTGATCATGCCTTTGTTTACCGCTGCCAGGCAGACGGGAATGGACTCCCTCGCTGCTCGCGGTCGCTGGAAGGCAGGAATCTTCACCTGGTAGTAAGGGCCGTCGTAGCTGAGGCCGCCACCGTCCTTCGCCGCAAAGGCAGCACGAACCAGGCCAATGGCATCCTTGATCCGCGGTGCGGGCGGATCGTCGAACGGCATGGAATACCATTCCCGGTTCATGCGTTCCGTGCCGCTGCCGAGCCCTAAGATCATTCGGCCAGCGGACAACTCATCGATATCCATGGCAGCAGATGCCGCCAGCATGGGTGTGCGCATGAAGGCGTAAGCGATGGCTGTACCGAGCTTGACCCGCTCCGTCGCCGTGGCAACGGCGGCGAGGCGCACCAGCCCGTGGGCGTTGAAAAACTCGGTTGTCCACACCGACTCAAATCCGGCGGCATCTGCCCGCGCTGCCGTTTTCATCTGCCCTTCTATGGTGGGCGAGCCCAGGATGAGACCGTATTTCATTCGTACTCCGTTTTCTTGAACTGCTGGTGTTCTGTTCGATGACTTCGTTGAGACGATCGAAGGGACACTAGAACTCCGGGATCAGACAGGAGTGAATGGACTCGTCGTCCGGAATCTCCCGGGCCAGGGTCCGGATGGCAAGCTCTGCTTCCGCCAGATCGAAATCATGAGTATGCATCCGGGAGAGTTCGCTCCTGCCGGATTCGAGGAGTCGGATCGCACTTCTGTAACCTGAGGAGGTAACGCCAATGGCACCCATCAGCCGAATCTCCTTCATCACGATCAGATCCGAAACAAGCCCCTCAACAGGTTTGAATCCCTTCACGCCCGCCAGCACCACGCGTCCGCCCACGCGCACCATGGACAACGCATCCACGACCGGTTGAGTGGCGTAGGAGCTCACATCCACCACCACATCGGCGCCACGACCGTTGGTGATCTCCTTCACCCGCCGAACCGCATCCTCATTGTCCACATCGATGGTGTGATCGGCGCCGAGCAGTCGTGCCAGAGCCAGCTTGTCTTCGTCCGCTTCGAGACCGGTGACGATGATGGTGCCCGCGCCCACCTCACGACAGGCCACCACGCTGGCAAGTCCCCGCTGACCGGGTCCGAGAATCACGACCGTGTCGCCAGGCCTGGTCTCAGGCATCTCCACTGCCCAACGAAACCCGGCCCCGAGCGGGTTGAACATCACCGCGACTTCGGCAGGAAGATCCGGCCCCATTCGGTGGACGACGGAGTTCGGGTGCAGATACATGTACTGGGCATAACCACCCCAGAGCCCGGGTGCTTCGGTGGTGGGAATGTAGGAGTAGATCTTCCGGTCGTCGCAGAGATGATAGCTGCCGCCCAGACAATGACTGCAGTGGCGACAGGAGATCATGGTCTCCACCGCAACCCGGTCACCCACATCCACGCCCCAGCGCGCCGCCGCACGATCGCCGATCTCCGCAATGGTGCCCAGAGGTTCGTGACCGGGCACCACCGGCACCGGTGTGCGCAGCATGCCTTCGAACTGCTCGTAATCGCTGCCGCAGATGCCGCAGGCTTCCAGCTTCAGAAGTCCCGAGTCCTCATCGATGTCCGGTATCGGTAAGTCCTGAGGCTCGAGCACCCGGTTGGCCGTCTGCACCATGGCAAACGATTTCTTCGGAACGTCCATCCATCCCCCTGTGATAGTCTCATCAAGAGTACGGGGTGGAAGATCAGGGGGCAAACTTACGGCATGGCTCAGGTTATCGTGGTCGGTGGCGGCAATGCTGCGCTCTGTGCTGCCATCGCCGCAGCCAGCGAAGGCGCCAGGGTAACGGTGCTCGAGCGAGCCCCGGAAGCGCTTGCTGGCGGCAACTCCCGTTTCACGGCGGGCGCCATGCGCGTCGTCTACGACGGCGTTGATGATCTGCTCGAGCTCATGCCCGATCTCACACCTGGCGAGCTCGAGCGAACCGATTTCGGTCGCTACACCGCTGAGGATTTCTATGATGATCTCGGCCGGGTAACTCACTACCGAACGGACCCGGCCCTTGCGGAAGTTCTGGTGGAACGGAGCTTCGCAACACTCGCCTGGATGCGTGCCGAGGGCGTGCGCTTCCTGCCGCTTTACGGTCGTCAGTCGTACGAGGTGGATGGCAGGGTACGCTTCTGGGGCGGACTCACCGTGGAAGCCTGGGGCGGCGGGCCGGGACTGGTGGAATCGCTGACAGACATCGCCCGGGAAAAAAGCGTGATCATTCGCTACGCCACGAGGGCAACGGGCCTGCTCAAGGAAGCCGGCAAGGTAACGGGTGTGCAGGTGGAGACAGAGGCCGGATTTGACCGGTTCCATGCCGACGCCGTGGTGCTCGCTTGCGGCGGCTTCGAATCGAGTCCCACCTGGCGGGCCAGATACCTGGGCCCCGGCTGGGATCTGGCTCGCGTCCGCGGCACCCGCTTCAACACCGGTGATGGTATTCAGATGGCGCTGGACATCGGCGCTGCCGCTCGCGGCCACTACTCCGGCTGCCATGCTGTCGGTTGGGACCTGAACGCTCCCGAGTACGGCGACCTCAACGTGGGTGACGGCTTTCAGAAGCACTCCTATCCCCTCGGCATCATGATCAACAACCGGGGCGAACGTTTCCTCGATGAAGGTGCTGACTTCCGCAACTACACCTACGCAAAGTACGGCGCCGAGATCCTGGCCCAGCCGCAACAGGCGGCCTGGCAGATATTCGATGCCAAGGTGACGCCAATGCTCCGGGACGAGTACCGGATTCGGGAAGTCACCAAGGTGCAGGCGGATGATCTGGAAACACTTGCCGCCAGAATGGATGGCGTGGACGCCGAAGGGCTACTGTCGACAATCGAAGAGTTCAACAAGGCAGTGGACACAAGCAAACGGTTCGATCCGACCGTTAAAGATGGCCGTGGCACACCGGGACTGAGCGTGCCGAAAACCAACTGGGCAAATCGGCTTGATACGCCGCCTTTCGAAGCCTACGGGGTGACCTGCGGCGTGACCTTCACATTTGGCGGTTTGCATGTGGATCCCGATGCCCGGGTGATCGCTCAGGATGGGCTCCCGATCCCGGGCCTGTTTGCTTCCGGGGAGCTGGTCGGCGGCCTTTTCTACTTCAACTACCCGGGCGGCACCGGGTTGACGTCGGGTTCGGTGTTCGGGCGGATCGCGGGTACCGGCGCGGCAAACTTCTAACGTCCGCTCTTACTGGTCGCCCTTGTCCACGGGCTTCAGCGGGACGATCTCCGCGGGCTTGCGGATCTCTGCCAGCCGTGTCGCCATATCCGGTCCGGCAAGCAACTGATCCAGGAACGTCCTGATCCCTTCGTAATCGTACTCATCGCAGGACTTCTCCAGCGTGTTGAGCACTTCCCTCAGCTCCGGCCAGGGCAGGTAGCTCTCCGTTGCTCGGAGGATCTTGCGATGCCGGGTGCCTGAGGTTGCTTCACCGATCAGGAGTTTCTCGTGCAGGTTTTCACCTGGCTGCAAACCGGTGATCTCAATGGCGATATCGCCGTCCGGATTGTCCTCGTCTTTCAGCGAGTAGCCCTTCAGGCGGATCATCCGCTGAGCGAGCGCCAGAATGTTTATCGGCTCACCCATATCCAATAGGAACACGTCCCCACCCTTGGCAATGCTCGCCGCCTGCAGGACCAGCTGGGCAGCTTCCGGAATGGTCATGAAGTAGCGGGTGGCCTCGGGATGCGTCACCGTCACCGGTCCCCCCTGCTCGATCTGCTCCAGGAACAGCGGCACAACGGACCCGGAGGAACCGAGCACGTTGCCAAATCGGACCATGGAAAAGCGGGTATCCGGCACCTCGTCCTGTAGCGCCTGCAGAGTCATCTCCGCCAGCCGTTTGCTGGCACCCATGATGCTGGTGGTTCGCACGGCCTTGTCCGTGGAGATCAGGATGAAATCGGCAACACCTGCATCACGCGCCGCTCTGGCCGTCTGCAACGTGCCGAAGGTGTTGTTCCGCAGGCCCTCGATCAGGTTCTCTTCCACCATTCGCACATGCTTGTAAGCAGCTGCGTGATAAACGGTCTCGATCTGATGGGTTTCAAACGTGCGCCGCATCAGCTCCTGATGAGTCACCGAGCCGAGCACCACCTTCAGCGTCGTCTCGAACCCCTCCGCTTCCGCCAGGGCATCAAGCTCCCGGCGCAGGTTGAACAGTCCGTACTCCGACTGATCGAACAGCACGAGCAGCGCCGGTCGCTGCCGGAATATCTGCCTGCAGAGCTCGGAACCGATGGATCCACCCGCACCGGTCACGATCACGTTCTTGCCCGCCACGGAACCAGCCAGGAGCTCCGGCATCGGCGCGACCTCGCCCCGGCCGATCAGATCTTCGACTTCCACATCACGCAGGTGATCCACCCGTTCCCGACCTGATACCAGATCAGAAACATCGGGAATCAACCGAATGCGGAGTCCGTACGGCTCCAGAAACTCAATGACGCGGCGCCGGTCTTCTACCGCCTTCGAGTTGATGGCAAGGAAGATCTCCCGGGCATCAGTATCTTTCAGCAGCTTGTCCAGATGCCGTGGTCCGTAGACGTACAGCCCGTTGATCATCCGCTGGTGTAGGTTTGGGTCATCATCGATGAAGGCAACGGGTACGTAGGTGCCCTGCTGCATGAGCAGTTGCGCAAGCCGCACGCCATTCTGGCCAGCGCCGTAAATGATGACGGACTGACGGACCTGCAATTTGTCCTGCAACCACTGCAGATAACCGCGCACAGCAAATCGAGACCCGGCGACGTAAACGAGCGTCATGAACCAGAAGATAACGGGAACGGACCGCGGAAAGACCTTGAGCTGGGTCATGTACGCAACAGCCGCCACCGCAACGGCAATGACGGTCACCCCGATGATGATGGGCCGCATGACGTGACTGCCCATGTGCCGGACCACGTGCCGATAGAGGCCCAGCATCCCGAACACGGGAATGCAGGCGAGCGCACTGACCACGAAAGCCGGCCAGAAAGTGGCGATGTTCTCAGGCACTTCGCCAAGCCGCAGAAAGATCGCGAAGTAGAGGATTGCCGGGAGAGCGATCAGATCGGTGACCAGGGCAAATGCTTGCTTACGTCGCCTGGGCAGCTGTTCCAGAAATTCCTCTACAAGTCCATGCATCGCTTCAACCACCCTCGCATCCGCTGCTCAGGCTATCCGAATCGTCCGCCTCAGGGCTCATCCACCTCCATGTGCACGCCCGCCTTCAGAATCAGCGCACCGGCCAGATAGGGCACGGGTGCTGCAAAGAGGCAAGCAAGCGCCCACTGCGGCTGCCTGACGGAGAGCCAGGCCAGCGGCAGCAGCCAGATCATTCCGAGCACGGCAAAGGCCGAAGTGGTGCCAAGATGGCCGACCCGGTCCGAGAGCCGTTGATACAGGTGGCTCCGGTGTGCCTCCGTAAATGCCTGACCTGTCAGCATTCTTACACAAAGCGTGTAGCTGGCGTCAAACCAGAATCCGCTCAACAGGATGATGGACGCGACGAACGGCACCTCACCAGACTGATCAAGGGCGATCACTACCGTGCCCACCACCAGGCCCAGCACCAGGGCACCGACATCACCCATGAACACCTTCGCCGGTGGCCAGTTGAAGGCGAGGAACCCCACGGTCGCTCCGCTTACCGTCCAGAGCAGCAATCCCCACCCCCCTTCCACGCCTTGTGCAAGCACGTGCACACCCAGGCAGAAAAGCAACGTCTGCACCGCAGCGATCCCGTCGATGCCGTCCATGAAGTTGTAGAGATTGACGTGCCAGAGCAGGAGAATGCCGATGACCGCAAGCCAGAACACGTGCAGGGAAAGGCCGAATCGTTCCAGCAGCAGGGCAACGCACGCAGCCTGACAGACGAGGCGCACTCCGGCACTCAGGCCCTTCAGGTCATCGAGAAAGCCCACGGCAGCGAGAAAGGTCACGGCGATGAGCAGTCTGAACATCATGCCGTGTTCTGCCATGCCCTGGTTCCAGGCAAAGGCAGCCAGCAGCACGATGACGGGCACCACGATGGCAATCCCGCCCATGGTCGGTGTGGCCTTGGCATGACTGCTGCGCGCGTTGGGATGGGCCAGCAACTCGAAGCGCTTAGCCAGCTGGATATGCAGCGCCAGCAGCAACAGGCTGCTGACAAAACTCCACACCACGACGAGGCCAGCTGTCACTGCCGCCACCAGTTCATGGTCTCCGCCAGCGATGCCTCGCTCGAGTGACGAGGCGACCAGTCGAGCGCCGCATCCGATGCGCCGGTATCCAGCTGCAGCGGCTCATAGAGCCGCTGATAGTAGCCGTGATTGCCACTCGCCCGAAGCAGCAATCGCATGAGCCAGGCAGGGACAGGCAGCAGGCGCCATCGCGGCACGCCGAGCTGCTGGAACAGCTCCGCCACTGAAAGATCGGGCGAGTCAGCACAGTGAAAAATCCCCGGTCTGCCCATGCTGGCAAGAACCGCCTCCGAGAGATTCCGGACGCTGAGCAGGCTGCGCGGAGCCCGGGCCGCACCAAAGGGCAACGGTAGACCTCTTGCTCCCCGTGCCGCCCAACCAAGCAGAGTCCTGAAGTTGGCCTTAACACCAGGTCCGTACACCAGCGGTGGGCGGATGATCGAGAGGCAGATGTTCGAGTGCTCGGCCTGCAACGCCCGCAGCGCCTGTTCCGCATGAACCTTGCTCTCCGCATAGTCGTCATCGGGCGCGTAGGGATCTTCTATCTGAAACGGCCGCAGGCTCCGATCCCCCAGCACTTTGATGGAGCTCAGGAAAACAAAGTTACGAACACCCGACTGGGCCGCAGCCTTGAACAGCCGCACGGGCCAATGCACGTTCACTGCCGTCAGCACGTCCAGCTCCGGCGCTGACGCCTGGTGCGCTATCGCGGCGAGATGGATGACCGCATCGACTCCCTCGAGCGCTGCCGCCCACGCCTCCAACGAAGAATCCGCACCCACGGCCAGCGTCTTTCCTCCGATCCCATCACGCGCCAGCGTCAACACGGACATCCCGGATGATTCGAGCAGAGGCTTGAGGTGACTGCCGATGAACCCGGACGCCCCCGTCACCAGCACACGCGAGGTGGGCTCAGCAGTTTGGGGAATGTCCTGGGATGCTTCTATGGCTGCCTGCGGCTGCGCGCCACCACTCAAACGTGTGAGCGCATTTTAGGCGAGCGGGAAGAGATTCACGAACGGCGGGGATCAGCAGACAAACCGGATTCCAGGAATAGATTTCAGGCTGCACCACGCCCCAAGCGCTCAACGACGACGTTCGGCAGATCAGCCCGCTTTTTCGCGTGCTCGATCGTCAGCGACACCACGTTGCCGTTGGCGTCCATGTCCGCGTACAGGTTCTCATCGATCTCTCGAGTCTCGACAACATCAGCGTTTGAAAACTCGAGGAGCGCCGTGTCCGTGTCTTCAAAGTACTTGATTTTCATAGCCGAAACCCTCGATCGAAGAAGGCGTTGTGGACGGTCTCGCCATCTTCCAGCAGAACGACCCTAAGGTACTTTCGTTCAGAAGCTATGTACACCCAGCGCCTGATCCTCCCGTCTGATTGAGTCAACTCCCGTATCGGCATCTCGACAGCAGCTTGGATCCACTCGTCCGCAATGGCAAGACGGTCCGGTCGAGCACGGGTATAACGGAAGTACGCAGTGGTTTTTTGCATGTACCTGCAGAGCGCAATAACCGGTGGTTCAGCAGAAGCACGCCGCCGCGAGGCGGAGCTTGGGCATGTACTTAAAGGGGCAGTCGGGGCACAGGGACGTGGGCAATTCGCAGTCGCGAATTGCTTAGCTGTTTGCTTTGCAAACAGCCCCCCGCCTGAGCGCCCATGGATGGGGGCGTGCGCGTAGCGCGCGCCTAGCGTCCCCGTAAGTACATGCCCAAGCTCCGCCTCGCGGCGGTAGATACTCGGAAACCACCCGCTTAAGGCGACACCGAAGTGCCTCCTTAGGCGGAGAGCTAGTCCGTCAGCCGAATCCGATCCTCATTCAGCTCGATCGTCCGATCCCCAATGCCTTTCACATTGGCCAGATCATAGATATCGGCAAAGCGGCCGTTCTCCTGCCGGTAGGCAACGATGGCTTCCGCCCGGGCAAGGCCCACACCATCGAGCACGTCCGCGAGCGTCTGAGCATCCGCCGAGTTGACGTTGACGCTGTCCGGTGCGGCGAACGCGGCCTGGGCGATGAGTGCTGCGCTCACGAGCAGCGTGTTGAGTAGAGATCGAAGGGTCATAGTCACTCCAGAGGTTGGCTAGGGAGTGAGATGGTCCCGCACGGCCCACCGATGAGGTAGGCGCCAAACGCTCGCGCTGACTGCAGACATCACCGGTTGGAGATGGCAGAGATCGTCAGATTTCCTCGCGTTGGGTCTGGATGATGGGTTTGATCGTGCCCCAGCTGCGACAGCTCGGGCACTGCCACATGAGCGTCTTGCCGCTGAAACCGCAGTTCTTGCACCGGTATTCGGGCTGACGTTGCAGCAGCGACTGGGAAAAGCGCCTGACCAGAACCAGCTGATCCGGCGGCAGCGGCTTGTCGCCCTGATCGAGCCGATTGAGCAGCGTCACGAAACCGCCCAGACTCGGATTGCGCAGCAGCTGCTCGAGAACGAACTCGTTGGCCGCATCGGCGCCGTCTTTCTGCTCGATATCCACAGCCAGTTGCTCGACCACCGCCAGCACGGGTGCTCTTTCGAGGCAGGTGCGCAGGTAGTTGATGTAACCGGCTGGATCGTTCAGCTCATCCGCCGCGCTTTCAAACAGGCTGAGCGTTTCCTGGGCCAGCTCGCTGTCCAGATCCCGGGCCTTCACCAGCTGCCGCTGCACCTCCTTGTAGCGCTTCTCGGCAAAGGCGACCCGCGCGGCAACCAGCGCCACCCGAGCACACTGACTGTCGAAGCCGTTCGCCTTCCCCAGCGCGCTTCTGGCTGTGCGCAAATCACCATCGGCCAGCGCCAGTTCTGCCAGCTCGCACTGGAAGTGCGCCAGTTGCGTTTTGATCGACTTGTCGGTTCGCGCCAGCTCGCGGCCGATCCGTACCGCATCTTCCCATTCCCGCTCACGCTGGTAGATCTCGAGAAGCAATTCCTGGGCGACCTGCTTGGCGGATCCATTGCGCTCGGCCAGCTCCTTCAGCAGATTCTCGGCCCGGCCGAGCAGCCCTGCCACCAGATAGTCGCGCGCCAGCTCCAGCTCGGTCTGGGTGCGATGCGCGGAGGACAAGACCGGCCTGGCCAGCAGGTTCTGGTGGATGCGGATCGCCTTGTCCACTTCACCCCGACGGCGAACGAGCGAGCCCAAAGCCAGGTGGGTGTCCACCGTATCGTTGTCCACCGCCATGGACTCGACAAAAGTATCGATGGCCAGATCATGGCGCTCGTTGAGCAGGTGATTCAATCCCTTGAAGTAGTCCTCTGCCACCATGCCGAGATCTTTCGGTCTGGCTTTTTTCTCGCGGCGACCGAGCAGATAGCCGATGCCAAGGGCAACGACCAGCAGCACGTATAGAGCGATGTTCTCCGGCATGAAGGGTGAGCTCAGTTGGTTTCATCCGCGAGGCCCCTCTCCGCCCAGAGTGGCCAGACCGGACTCAGTCCTGCAAGGTCGCCTTCCTGACCTTGTGCAGCTCCTGCTCCGCATGGCCCAGTTGCTTGCTGAGCTTGCGGTTTTTCAGGCTGAGCCTGGTGCTCAACACGGTAATACCAAGCAGACCCATGAGCAATCCCGCACCAAATGCGGCCAGCAGCCACCAGAACACGCTGATGCTGGGAGTCTGCCAGGTGAGAAATTTGAGAACCACCGGCTCCTGGTTCACGGCCAGGGCGGCGAGAAAGAAAAGGAGGATGGCCAGCAGCGCCCAGAAGACTCTTGCTAGCCAGCTCAAGGTGCGGTCACTCGAAGAGTTTGTTCTGTGACGGCATGGCGCCGTCCGCTTCTGCTGTGGCGGTCTCGCTGCCGGCGCCATCGGCCGACTCGGCAGCGGCCAGGGCCCGATCCCGCGCCAGACCCTGATTCACCCTGTCGCGAAGCTCTTTACCCGGCTTGAAGTGAGGCACGTACTTGCCCGCCAGGCCAACGGATTCCCCGGTTTTCGGGTTGCGGCCGATGCGGGGGGCGCGGTAATGCAGAGAGAAGCTGCCGAAGCCCCGGATCTCGATCCGTTCGCCGGATGCCAGTGTCTCGGACATCTGCTCGATGAGGGTCTTCACCGCCAGCTCAACATCCTTGACGGATAGCTGGGTCTGCCGGGCGGCAATGATCTCGATGAGCTCGGATTTGGTCATGGTCTGATGATAAAGCTTTTGTCTTTGATTTTTATAGCTTTTTTCAGCGCAATTGTATGCTATTTCACGCCTCCAGGCAGGATATGTGCGCACGGCACGCCCCGCGAGGTGGCAAAGCCCCCGAACCCGGAGGACCGGGGGCTTTCAGCTCAACCCTGAGCCATTCACTCAGTCGTCGGCGTTCTGGTCCATCTGCGCCTTGATCAGATCACCCAGCGTCTGGGCACCCGGACGATCGGACTCTTTGCTGCGGTGCTCGCGCACTGCGGCACGCTCGTCCTCGATGTCCTTGGCCTTGATGGAGAGACCGATGACCCGGTTTTTGCGATCGATGCTGACCACCTTCACCTCGACCTCTTCGCCCGCGGTGAGGGAGTTGCGGGCATCTTCCACCCTGTCGATGCTGATCTCGGAGGCTTTCAGGATACCGACCACATCCTCGGCCAGATCGATGATGGCTTCCCGCGGCTCGACCTCACGGATGACACCGGTCACGATGCTGCCCCGGTCGTTGACCGCGGTCCAATCGGTGAACGGATCGTCATCGAGCTGCTTCACACCCAGAGAGATGCGTTCCCGCTCCGGATCCACGGAGAGGATGACCGTCTCGATCTCCTCGCCCTTGGAGTAACGGCGCACGGCAGTTTCACCCGGCTCGTTCCAGGAGATGTCGGAGAGATGCACCAGACCGTCGATGCCGCCGTCGAGACCAATGAAGATACCGAAATCGGTGATCGACTTGATCTTGCCGGAGATGCGATCGCCCTTGGCATGGGTGACGCCGAACTCTTCCCAGGGATTGGGACGGCACTGCTTGATGCCGAGCGAGATACGGCGACGCTCCTCGTCGATGTCGAGAATCATCACCTCCACCTCGTCGCCCACGTGCACGACCTTGGACGGGTGGATGTTCTTATTGGTCCAGTCCATCTCGGAGACGTGCACCAGACCTTCCACACCTTCCTCGATCTCGGCAAAGCAGCCGTAGTCGGTGAGGTTGGTGACCGTGGCCATGACCCGGGAACCTTCCGGGTAACGGCCGGTGATGGAAACCCACGGATCGTCGCCCAGCTGCTTCATGCCGAGGCTAACCCGGTTCTTCTCCCGGTCGAACTTGAGGATCTTCACGTCCACCTCATCGCCAACCGTGACCATCTCGGACGGGTGACGGATACGGCGCCAGGCCATGTCGGTGATGTGCAGCAGACCGTCTACACCACCCAGATCCACGAACGCACCGTAGTCCGTGAGGTTCTTGACGATGCCTTTCACCGTCTGGCCTTCTTGGAGCTGTGCCAGCAGCGCTTCGCGCTCGACGCTGTTCTCTTCTTCCAGAACGGCGCGGCGGGAGACCACCACGTTGTTGCGCTTCTGGTCGAGCTTGATGACCTTGAATTCCAGCGGCTTGCCTTCCAGGTGGGCGGTCTCGCGCAGAGGCCGGATGTCCACCAGGGAACCGGGCAGGAAGGCGCGGATGTCTGATACGTCGACGGTGAAACCGCCCTTGACCTTGCCGTTGATGATGCCGGTGACGACCTCGCTCTTCTCGAACGCTTCGTCCAGCATCTGCCAGGATTCTGCGCGGCGGGCTTTCTCGCGGGAGAGACGGGTCTCACCCCAGCCATCGTCGACCACTTCCATGGCCACTTTTACCTGATCGCCCACGGCCAGGTTGAACTCACCTGCCTCGTTGACGAACTGCGCCCGGGGAATCACGCCTTCGGACTTCAAACCCGCGTGCACGACGACCCAGTCGCTATCAATCTCTACCACCGTGCCGGTTACGATGGACCCAGGGGCCATCTCGATGGTTTCTAAGGACTCTTCAAAGAGTTCGGCAAAACTTTCGCTCATTAACAATTTTCCCCACCGATCGGGTATGGATACCGGGGTCCGTGGTCAGGACACCGTTGGATCGGTGCTTGTTTGTAGACATGGCGGGACCATGTCGAGGTTTAAAAAAAAACGCCATCTCATTGTTTGCTGTTCAGCTGCCTGGCTTCGACCTCGCTGAGCACCTTGGCAAGCACCTCCTCTATGCTGAGGTTCGTGCTGTCGATGATCAGCGCGTCTTCTGCCGGCACCAGGGGTGAGACGGCGCGCGCCTTGTCTCTCGCATCCCTCTCTTCGAGGTTTGCCAGAAGGGCGCGGAAATTAACATCCAAGCCCTTGTTTTTCAACTGGTTATAGCGACGCTCCGCACGAACCTCGCTACTCGCATCGAGATAGACCTTCAACGGGGCATCCTTGAACACCACGGTGCCCATATCCCTGCCGTCCGCCACCAGACCGGGTGGCCGGCGCATGCTCCGCTGCAGATCCAGGATGGCACCCCGCACAGGGCCATGGGCAGAGACCTGAGAGGAAGCCCGGCTGACCGGCTCGGTGCGGATCAGATCGGTCAGATCCGCTCCGTCCACGAGTACCCGGTCAGCGTCGAACTCGATATGAAGACCGGCAGCCATGGCAGCGAGACCATCTGCATCGTTCAGGTCGATGCCTCTCTCCAGTGCGACTGCCGCCACGATCCGGTACAACGCGCCGCTGTCCAGGAGCGCCCAGCCGAGCCGTTCGGCGACAAGCGCAGCGATCGTGCCCTTGCCGGAACCGCTCGGGCCATCGATCGTCAGCACGGGAACTTCTGACACCCGAGCGCCGCTCATGCAGCCCCCTGCCCGGTCCGTCGTGCTCGAGCAGCGGCGATCAGCGCCCGGCACCTGTCCATGTCGCCCGCTTCAATGGCCTGCCGGAACTCGGCGAGGTGTCCTTCGAAGGTATCCAACGCCGCCAGCAGCGCCGGTGTGTTGCGCTCGAACACTCCGGACCACATCACGGGGTCCGAGCCGCCAATCCGGCTGAAGTCACGAAACCCCCCGCCGGTGTGAGCCAGATCGGCGTCCTCAACACCAAGCAGGTAAGCAAACGCCAACAGGTGCGGCAGGTGGCTGGTACGGGCATAGACACGGTCATGCTCATCCGGATCCATCTGCTCCACACTCGCTCCGGTCGCGCGCCACCAGTCGGCAACCCGATCCAGATCCGCAGCGGCCACTTCCGGTCCGGGTGTGAGGATGACCTTCCGATCGCGAAAGAGACCGCCGTCGGCAACCGCCGGGCCGGATCGTTCGAGCCCGGCGATGGGATGACTGGGAATCCAGTTGGCCGGCAGCCGGCCGAGTGCCGCGCGTACCGCCTCGATGATTGCGCCTTTCACGCTGCCGGTGTCCACCACCAGACCCCGATGATCTGCCAGTCGAACCACCCAATCGGCGATCCGGTCGCTCGGACAGGCCAGCAGCACGGCAGTGGCATGGTCAGGTACCGTTTCGACCCGATCATCCGCCTGACCGGTGGCCAGGGCATGATTCGCGTGTGTATCGTCCGGCTCCAGAATGCTGATGCGGTCGAACTGAGCGCGCAGGGCGAGGGCCACCGATGCGCCTATCATGCCCATCCCGACCACGGTGAGTTCGGTGCCAGCCAAGCTCAGCCCTCGGCGAGCAGCCGTTCCAGCGTGGCAAGGAAACGTTCGTTCTCTTCCGGCAGCCCCACACTCACCCGCAGATGATTGGCCAGGCCGTACTCGGCTATGGGCCGGACGATGACGCCTTCCTGGAGCAGCGACTGATACAACCCGGGAGCATCGGGCACCGAGACGGCGACGAAGTTTCCGGCGGAGGGAATGAAGTCGAGCCCCAATCGGTCGAAGCCGGCCACCAGCTCAGTCTTGCCATCCCGGTTCATCTGCCGGGAGGTGCTGACGAACTCCTGGTCGGTCAAAGCCGCTTCTGCTGCCGCCATGGCCAACGCATTGACGTTGAACGGCTGCCGCGCCCGATTCATCAGATCTGCCACGCCTGCAGAGGACACCGCGTAGCCGATCCTGAGCGCGGCCAACGCATGAATCTTTGAGAAGGTGCGAGTCAGTATCAGGTTCGGGTATCGATCAACCAGCTTAAGGCCGTTCGGGTAGCCCGCTTCTTCCACATATTCGAAGTAGGCTTCATCCAGAACCACCCAGACCCGCTCGGGAATCGACTCGAGAAAATCGACAAGGGCCGATTCAGTCACCCAGGTGCCGGTGGGATTGTTCGGATTGGCCAGAAAGACCAGCGCGGTCTCATCACTGACCGCCGCTTTCATCGCCTCGAGATCAGCGCCGTATTCCTTAGCCGGCACTTCCTTGAGCTTCGCCCCGCAGCTTGCGGCGACAAGCCGATACACGACAAACGCATGCTCCGTGACCATCACCTCCGCACCAGGCGTGAGCGAGATGCGACCGGCAAGATCGAGCACATCGTTGGAACCGTTGCCGAGGGTGATGCGGTCGGGCGACACATTCAGCGACTTTGACAGCGCCTGCTTGAGCAGGTATCCACCGCCGTCGGGATAACGGGACAACTCCTCGGCAGCGCGCGCCAGCCGTTCCCGAACGAGCGGTCCCGGTCCCCGCGGGTTCTCATTGCTGGCCAGCTTGATCACATCGGTGATACCGAGCTCCCGGGTCAGCTCCTCGATGGGCTTGCCGGTCTGGTACGGCGTGAGTCCAGCCACACCGGGGTGAACAGGGCCTTGCAGGTTCGTCATGGCGCTAGACGACGGCTTGCGGGTAGGAGCCGAGCGGACGCACTTCCATCGCCACTTCCGCCACCTCGGCAAGCACGCTCTGAATGGCCGGGTCGCTCTGATGACCGTCGAAGTCGATGAAGAACACGTAGGACCAGGATCCTGACTTCGCCGGTCGGGTTTCGATCCGCGACAGGCTGATGCCGTGGTTGTGGAAGGGTCCCAGCACCTGGTAGAGGGCGCCCGGCTCGTTGCGGGTCGACACCAGCAGTGAAGTCTTGTCGTTCCCGCTCGGGCCCACCTTCTGCTTGCCGATCACCAGAAAGCGGGTCTTGTTGTCCGTGTGGTCTTCGATGTTGCTGGCCATCATTCGCAGGCCATAGCGCTCGGCGGCCATCTCGCCGGCGATGGCGGCAAGCCTGCCGGTGTTGTCCTCTGCCACCAGCCGAGCCGCCTCGGCATTGCTGTTCACGGGTGTGCGCTTCACGCCGGGGAAATGGCCATCCAGCCAGCTGCGGCACTGAGCCAGCGACTGGGCGTGGGAAACGATCTCTTCGATCTCACCCCCATCACCCGCCTTCGGAAAAGCGGCATTCACCATCAGCGCATGATGTATGGGCAATTCCACTTCCGCACAGATGTTCAAGCTCGAGTCCATGAAGCAATCGAGGGTGTGGTTCACCATGCCCTCCGTGGAGTTCTCCACCGGCACCACACCGTAGTGCACGCCGTCCGACTCCACCTCACGGAACACCTCATCGATGGAGGTCATGGATCGGGTTCGGGCGAAGTGACCGAACTGCTTGATGGCCGCCGACTCGGTGTAGGTCCCGGCCGGACCCAGATAGGCAATGGTGAGCGGTTGCTCCAGGTTCAGACAGCAGGAAATGACTTCCCGGAACAACCGGGCCAGATCTTCGTCCGTCAGCGGTCCCGCGTTGTCCGCCTGAATACGGGCCAGAATCTGCGCTTCCCGTTCCGGTCGGTAGAAGACCGGTGGTTCGCCACTGGGATCTGCCTGCTTGATCTCGCCGACCCGAAGCGCACAGGCAGCGCGTTCGTTGAGCAGCCGCGTCAGGTCCCGGTCGATGGCATCGATCCGGTCCCGGACTGCTTCCAGGCTATCGAGCTTGCTGGTGTCAGCCCCGCTCATTCTCGAACTCGCCCATGAACTCGACCAGCGCGTCCACCGCCGCCTCCGGCACCGCGTTGTAGATGCTCGCCCGCATACCGCCCACACTCCGATGACCTTTCAGATTGGTCAACCCGCGTGCTTCAGCCTGGGCGAGGAACTCACCATCCATCTCCGGGTCGGGGAGGGTGAAGGGCACGTTCATCCGGGAGCGGTTTTCCGCCAGCACCGGCGAGGTGTAGAAGTTGCTGGCATCGATGGCCGCGTAGAGCTTGCCGGCTTTCCGTTCGTTGATCTCCGCCATACCGGCAAGCCCGCCCTGATCTTTCAACCACTGGAAGACCAGCCCGGCCAGGTACCAGGCATAGGTGGGCGGCGTGTTCGACATTGAATCCGCCTCCGCGTGCACCGCGTAGTCGAGCATGCTCGGCACGCTGCTACCGGCTTTGCCGATCAGATCTTTTCTGATGATGACCACCGTCAGTCCCGCCGGCCCCATGTTCTTCTGGGCGCCCGCGTAGATGAGACCGTAGTCGCTGACGTCGATCGGCCGGGAGAGGATGTCCGAGGACATGTCGGCCACGATCGGGCAGCTCACGCCGCCTGGCAGCTCGTTGAACTGCACGCCACCGATGGTCTCGTTCGAGCAGAGATGCAGATAGGCGGCATCGGGAGACAGCGCCCAGTCGGAGAACGCCGGTACCCGGTCGAAGTTCGTCTCTTCCGAGCTGGCCGCCACATTCACGTCGCAATACCTGCCCGCTTCTTTGATCGCTTTCTTGGACCAGGACCCGGTGTTCACATAGTCGGCCCGCACGGCGCCATCGAGCAGGTTCATAGGCACCATGGCGAACTGCGTGGTGGCGCCGCCCTGCAGGAAGAGCACCTTGTAGTCATCCGGCACGCCGAGCAAATCGATCAGATCCGCCTCCGCCCGTTCGGCAATGTCGATGAATGCCTTGGACCGGTGGCTCATCTCCATGACCGACATGCCGGTGCCCGAGTAGTCGAGCATTTCCCGGCTTGCCCGTTCCAGCACGGCCTGCGGCAGCGCGGCAGGGCCCGGGGAGAAGTTGTGCACCCGGGTCATTCCTCATCTCCGGCAGCTTCGGCCTCATCACCGGCGGAATCGTCTTCCTGCTCTTCGATACGCTCCACGCCGACGAGCTTCTCATCGCCGCGGAGATTGATCAGACGCACCCCTTGCGTATTGCGGCCCTGGGATGAGACTTCATCCACACCCGTGCGCACCAGCGTGCCCATGTTGCTGATCAGCATCAGCTCCTCGCCGGAGAAAACCTGCACCGCGCCGACCACCGCACCATTGCGATCCGAAACCTGAATCGCAATCACGCCCTGGGTGCCCCGTCCCTTGACCGGGAACTGGGTCACTTCGGTGCGCTTACCGAAACCGTTTTCACAGGCCGTGAGGATGTAGCCGTCTTCCCGCGGGATGATCAGTGAAATGACCCGATGATCACCGGTGAGCTTGATGCCGCGCACACCTCTCGCCGTGCGGCCCATGGCGCGCACGTCCGACTCCTTGAAGCGAACGGCCTTGCCGGAGCTCGCGGTCAGCAACACATCGCTGGCGCCGTCCGTGAGTGCAGCGCCGATCAGCGTATTGCCCTCTTCGAGCTCGAGCGCGATGAGGCCCGAGTTGCGTGGCCGGCTGAACTGCTCCAACGGTGTTTTCTTTACGGTGCCGTTCGCCGTTGCCATGAAGATGAAGTGATCGGCATCGTACTCCTTGATCGGCAGGATGGTGGTGATCCGCTCTTCCGGCTCCAGCGGTAACATATTCACCAACGGACGACCTTTGGCACCCCGGCTCGCCTGAGGAATCTGATAGACCTTCAACCAGTAGACCTTGCCCTGGTTGGAGAAGCAGAGAACCGTATCGTGGCTGTTGGCAATCAGCAGATGCTCGACGAAGTCTTCGTCTTTCACCGCGGTTGCCGCGCGCCCGCGACCACCACGCCGTTGCGCCTGATAGCTGTCCAGCGGCTGGGTTTTGGCGTAGCCCTGGTGAGAGATGGTCACCACCAGGTCTTCCTCGCTGATGAGATCTTCCACCGTGAGGTCTTCCTGGGTGGAGAGAATCTCCGTGCGCCGCTCGTCACCGTATGCCTCACGCACCTCGCCGAGCTCTTCACGGAGCACGGTGACCAGGCGCTCTTCCGAACTCAGAATGTCCTGGAGATCGGCAATCTCATCCAGAATGCCCTGATAGTCCTCGATCAGCTTGTCCTGCTCGAGGGCGGTGAGCCGGTTCAGACGCAGCTCGAGAATGGCCTGTGCCTGGGCTTCGGACAGGTAGTAAAGACCTTCCCGGAAACCGAACTCATCCGGGAGATCATCGGGGCGGCAGGCATCGCTGCCGGCACGGGACAACAGTTCCTGCACACCTTCGCCGGCCCAGCCACGGCTCATGAGCGCTTCGCGTGCTTCGGCGCTGGCGGGTGATGCTTTGATCAGCTCGATCACCGCATCGATGTTGGCGAGTGCCACCGCCTGCCCTTCGAGAATGTGACCGCGCTGACGAGCCCGGCCCAACAGGTAGATGGTGCGGCGGGTGATCACATCCCGGCGATGCTGAACGAAGGCCTCCAGCATCTGCTTTAAGTTCAGCACCCTCGGCTGGTCGTCCACCAGCGCTACGCAGTTGATGCCGAATACGGACTGCAGCTGAGTCTGGGCGTAGAGATTGTTCAGCACCACGTCGCCGGATTCGCCGCGCCGTAGCTCGATCACGATCCGCAAGCCGTCCTTGTCCGACTCGTCGCGAAGCTCGGTGATTCCCTCGATCTTCTTATCCTTGACCAGCTCGGCGATCTTCTCGATCAGGCGTGCCTTGTTCAGCTGGTACGGAATCTCGGTGATGATGATGGTGTCTTTGCCCGTCTTCTCGTTGGCAATCACCTCGGCGCGCGCACGCACGTAAATGCGACCTCGGCCGGTGCGGTAGGCCTGGACGATGCCCGCCCGGCCGTTGATGATGCCGGCGGTCGGGAAATCGGGACCCTGGATGTACTCCATGAGTCCATCCACGCTGAGCTCAGGATCATCCAGCAGAGCCAGGCAGCCGTCGATCACCTCGGAAAGGTTGTGCGGCGGGATGTTGGTAGCCATGCCCACGGCAATACCCGAGCTGCCGTTGACCAGCAGGTTCGGCAGCCGAGTGGGCAGCACGGCCGGCATGAACAGGGTATCGTCGTAGTTGGGAATGAACTCGACAGTCTCTTTGTCCAGGTCTGCCAGCAGCTCCGACGCCATCCGGCTCATACGTGCTTCGGTGTAGCGCATGGCCGCGGCCCGGTCACCGTCAATGGAGCCGAAGTTCCCCTGACCGTCCACCAGCAGGTAGCGCATGGCAAAGTCCTGAGCCATTCGCACCAGGGTGTCGTAGATGGCGGAATCACCGTGCGGGTGATACTTACCCATCACGTCACCCACCACCCGGGCCGACTTCATGTACGGCCGATTGTAGGTGTTGTTGAGCTCATTCATGGTGAAGAGCACGCGGCGATGCACGGGTTTCAACCCATCGCGCACGTCCGGCAACGCCCGACCGACGATGACGCTCATGGCGTAGTCGAGGTACGACTGCCGGAGCTCGTCTTCGATGTTTACCGGGAGGATGTCGCGGCCGCCGGGGCCACCGCTTGCAGGACCATCACCGCCGGGTTCGTCCGGCCCCTGCGGGCCTTCAGGTCCATCCCCGGACGCCTGATCAGGCTCCAATTCTGACATAGATAGCTGGACTCAAACTTGTCTGCCGCCGTTTTAACTGGCTGCAACTGGTACGTATGCCGACGACTGAACGGGGGCGCATTACCCCCTGGAAATCCCCTAAGTGTCCCCTTGAGGATTCCCTGAGGCCGGACCGGAAAAAACGCCGAATTTTAGCACGAAGCGGAGGTCGAAACGTACTCTTTGCCACTTCCGGTATACTCCGCGCCATGCCGCATTCGAGCCCTCAAACACCGTCGGCTGACAACGCTGAGCGGGTCATTCGCGCACCGTGGATTCTGCCCTTTGCCGACGCGCAGGACAGCGGCGATTCCGCCGCCATCAGCGACGGCGGCGTGGCCATAGCAGATGGCGTCATCCTGGAAATCGGCGACGGGGAGGCCATTGCCCGGCGGCACCCGGAGGCGGCGCAGCTGACCCTGACCGACCACGTGCTGATGCCGGGGCTCATCAATGCCCATGGTCATGCGGCCATGGCCCTGCTGCGGGGTTCCAGTGAAGATGCGCCGCTGCAGGCTTGGCTCACCGAGCAGATCTGGCCACTGGAAGCCAAGTGGGTGGACGAAGCTTTCTGCCGCGACGGTATCCGCATCGCCATGGCGGAGATGATCCGGGCCGGCATCACCTGCTTCGCGGACATGTACTACTTTCCCGAAATTGGCGCCGAGGAGGCAAAGCGCGCCGGTATGCGCGCCCAGCTCGCTTTTCCGGTCATCGAGTTCAGGAACGCCTGGAGCCGGGACAGCGAAGAAGGCTTCCACAAAGGCCTCACGCTGTACGATCAGTACCGGCACGATCCGTTCATCGACATCGCCTTCGGGCCGCACGCGGTATACACCGTGACGGAACCCGATCTCGAGAAGATCCTCATGTATTCGGAGGAGCTGGACGCCAACATCCATATCCACCTGCACGAGAACGCAGCGGAGCTCGCCCAGAACGAAAGTCGCTACGGCACGTCCGGCATCCGCCACCTCTATGAGAAAGGCTTGCTGGGCCCGCGCCTGCAGGCTGTGCACGTCACCCAGATCACCCCGGAGGAGACCGAGCTCTTCGCCGAAACCAACGTGCAGGTCGTGCATTGCCCCACATCGAACGCCAAGCTCGCCTGCGGCATCTGCCCGGTGACGGATCTTCGTCAGGCAGGCATCAACGTCTGCCTGGGCACGGATGGCGCCGCATCGAACAACGTGCTGGATCTGCTTGCCGAGGCACGGCTGGCCTCTCTGCTGGCCAAGCTCGAACAGTCCAGCGCCGCTGCCCTGCCTGCCCACGATGCGCTCAGCATGGCGACGCTCGGGGGTGCACGGGCACTCGGTCGGGCCAGCCAGACCGGCAGCCTGGAGCCTGGCAAGGCCGCCGACATGATCGCACTGGACATGCAGGCCATCCGCCATCAGCCACTGTACGACCCGGCCGCCCAGGTGCTGCACACCTCCTCCGGCAACTCGGTCAGTCACGTCTGGGTGAATGGTGAGTGTCTGCTGGATGATGGCGTTCTCACCCGCATGGACGAGGCGGAGATCCTGCACAGCGCTCGAACCTGGCAGCAGAAGATCAGCCAGGCATGAGCAACGTCGATCAGGCAGAGATCCAGAAGTTCGAAGCCCTGGCCCACCGCTGGTGGGATCCGGAAGGTGACTTCAAACCCCTGCATGACATCAACCCTGTCAGGTTGGCGTTCATCGCCGAGCGGGCAGATCTAAAAGATGCGACGGCCGTCGACGTTGGCTGCGGCGGCGGCATCCTGGCTGAATCCATGGCCCAGGCAGGTGCCCGGGTCACCGGCATGGACATGGCCGGCAGCCCACTGACCGTGGCTCGCCTGCACGCCATGGAAGCAGGGGTGCAGGTGGAGTACCTGGAGTCCACGGCAGAAGCGCTGGCCGCCGAGCGAGCCGAAAGGTACCAGGTGGTGACCTGCCTGGAGATGCTCGAGCACGTGCCGGACATCGGCTCTACCGTCGCCGCTTGTGCAGCACTGGCCACCCCTGGCGGGCACCTGTTCTTCTCCACCATCAATCGCAATCCGAAAGCCTGGGCCCTGGCCGTGGTGGGGGCAGAATACGTCTTGGGTTTACTGCCTCGCGGGACGCACGACTACGCCAAGTTCATCAAGCCCCATGAGCTCGCGGCTGCCGTTCGCGAGGCCGGTCTCGAAGTGGCGGAGATCACCGGCATGACCTACAACCCGTTCACCCGCAAGGCGAGCTTGGGCTCTGATGTGGACGTGAACTACCTGCTGCACGCGCGCAAACCCTGTTGACCCTCTTTGTTGAATCCTGATGAACGGCGAAACGTGATGGATCACTACCCCGAGCTCGTTCAGGCGAGCGCTGGCTGGCGATTTCAGCCCGAACCCGACTGCCTGGCCGGTAAGGTCATTCTGGTTACCGGCGCCGGTGACGGCATCGGCAAAACGGCGGCCATGACTTATGCGAGCTACGGTGCCAACGTGGTGCTGCTCGGCCGCACCCGGTCGAAACTCGAGGGCGTGTTCGACTGGATCGGCGAGCATACCGACACCGAAGCGGTGATCGTACCGTGCGATCTGGCCGCCTTCGCGGACGAGAACGCCGCGGCGCTCAGCAACGCCATAGGCGAGGCGTTCGGCCGTCTCGACGGGCTGCTGCACAACGCCTCTCTGCTCGGTCCCAAGGTAAACATCGCCCACTACCCCACGGACGAATGGCAGAAAGTGTTCCAGGTGAATGTGCACGCCGCCTTCCTGCTCACGCGCGCCATGCTGCCACTGCTCGAGCAGCCGGAATCTGCTTCGGTGGTGCTCACCTCATCGAGCGTCGGTCGTCAGGGTCGGGCCTACTGGGGCGCTTACTCAGCCTCCAAGTTCGCGGTGGAGGGACTCATGCAGATTCTCGCCGACGAGCACGAGCACACCGGCCGCATCCGCTTCAACAGCCTGAATCCCGGTGGCACCAGAACCGGCATGCGCGCCATGGCTTACCCGGCAGAAAACCCCAGGGACGTTCCAGCGCCGGAAGCACACATGGATCTCTATCTGTACCTGATGTCGGATGCTTCGAAACCCGTGAATGGCGAAGCACTGGACGCACGAGACTGGACACCGCCTGACCAGCAGTGACCGCGAGCCGGGTCGCCTCCTGTGGGATGGCTGCTGTATCAACTGATCATTCGTACCACGACACCTGATGTTGCCAGCGATTCTGACAACGCAGCAGCGCGGGTAGAAATAATTACGTTTTCATAAACGTGTAAGCGAGGCTGAGTGAGCCGAATTGACGGGCGAGGGCGTAGCCCTCGGGCGGCAACTTCGGGGAGGGAAGGAAGCGCGGAGCGCCCGAGCGCAGTGCACTGAAAACGTAATTATTTCTACCCGCGCTGCGGCAATAGCGAAACCGGACAATCACAGGCAGTCCCACTTGAACGACCTGAACAGAGATCTCACCTAGACATCGATCTCCGGATACGGAATCAACACACTCCCCCTCTTCTCCGCCTCCCGTTCCGCCGACGTCCGCTTGCGCCGATCACCGCGGAACGCGGGCTCCGGCAGCTTGAGGATTCTGTACAGCTCCCGGGTATCGTGCTCCGAAAGATCCTCATACCGGCCACGGGCCAGCCTGGACGGCAACACCACGGGACCGAACCGGACCCGTTTCAGGCGGCTGACCATCAGCCCGCAGGACTCAAACAGACGCCGGATCTCCCGATTCTTCCCCTCCATCAGCACCACGTGGTACCAGTGATTGGTGCCCCGGCCGTTGTAGTACTGGATGTCGCTGAAGGCGAGAAGCTCGCCCTCATCCTCGATCCCTGACATCAGCGCTTGGCACTGCTCATCGCTGAGCATCCCGTTCACCCGCACCGCATACTCCCGATCGAGCCCCGTGGAGGGATGCATCATCCGATTGGCCAGGGTGCCATCCGTGCTCAGCAGCAGCAGCCCGCCGGTGGCGATGTCGAGCCGACCGATGGAGATCCAGCGGCCGCTACCGAGCTCCGGCAGGTTGTCGAAGATGGTCTTCCGGCCCTCGGGATCCTTACGGGTGCACACTTCACCAACTGGCTTGTTGTAGAGGAGCACCCGGGGAGCGGCACCCTGCTCGACGCCTTTTCGAGTTCGAGGCTTGAGGGATTTGCCGTCCACGGCAATACGGGCATCAGGACCGACCCGCTGCCCGAGATGGGCAGGCTCACCGTTGACGACGACCCGACCATTCTTGATCCAGCGCTCCATTTCCCGTCGGGAGCCGAGGCCCGCTTCGGCGAGTACTTTCTGCAACTTGTCGCCGAGCGGCTCAATTGCCGCCCCGGTCTCTGCATCCGCCTGTTCGGGGCGGGCCTTTCTGGTCACCGTCAGTGCGGCGTTCGAGGCAGCTGCACCACATCCGCGGAAGGTTGCTCACCTTCCGCATCCGCTCCGGATTCGCTGTTCGCTTCGCCTTCCAGGTCCGTTACGACGTCGACAACCTGAGGGCGTTCCCTGCCGTCTGCTTCGGTTTCATCTTCCGCGGAAGATGCCGACGGTTCTTGTGCGGTTGAGGAATCTTGTTCAGCCGAAAGCTCTCTTTCCGCTGAAGGCTCTCTTTCCGCTGAAGGCTCTTTTTCCGCTGAGGGCTCTTTTCCGCTGAGGGCTCTTTTTCCGCTGAGGGCTCTTTTTCCGCTGAGGGCTCTTTTTCCGCTGAGGGCTCTTTTTCCGCTGAGGGCTCCGGCTCGTTAAACCGCTCACTGGCAGCGTCCGCGGCTGCGATGGCTGCGGAGATCTCGGCGTCGAAATCGTCGCTGTCGAGGTCGACGTCCGCATCGTCGCTATCATCGAAGGCGCGCAGAGGCGTGATGTTGCTGGCGGTTTCGCCATCCTGCACACCGGCTTCGCCGTCCTGAGCCGTGGCGTCTTCCGACTCGCCGCCGTCGGCACCTGACGCGGCTGTGTTCTGAACTTCCGGCTGAGCTGCTGCTGCGCCGGCTTCTTCCTCGGCAGCGATCTCCACCACCACCGGTTCGATCAGCTCTCTGATCTCCGCCAGCGGCGGCAGCTGATCCAGGCTTTTCAGGTTGAAGTAATCGAGGAATTCCCTGGTGGTGCCATACATGGATGGCCGCCCCGGCACTTCCCGCTGACCCACCACCCGGATCCAGCCACGCTCGAGCAACGTGCGCATGATGCTCTGACTGACGCTCACGCCTCGCACCTGCTCAATGTCACCCCGTGTGACGGGTTGTTTGTAAGCAACCAGCGCCAGCGTTTCCAGCAGTGCCCTGGTGTAGCGCGGCGGCTTCTCTTCCCAGAGGCGGCTGATCCACAAAGAAAGCTCCTGGCGTACCTGATAGCGATAGCCGCTGGCCACCCTGGCGAGCTCGTAGCCCCGCCCCTCCGCTTCGCTGGTGAGCTCTTTCAGCGTTTCCCGGATGTCGACACGGATGGTGTTTTTATCGATCTCGGACGGCTTGAAGAGCTTCGCCAGCTGGTCAACCGTGAGGGGCTCATCCGCGGCCAGCAACGCCGCCTCGATGATCTGTTTGAGCTTTTCAGGCTCCACTGTTATCTGGCTCCGTTATCTGAGCGCTCTCGGGTTCTCCCGCCGCACGCACGTAGATGGGCCCGAAGGCTTCGTTCTGCACAAAATCGATGAGCGACTCCTTGAGCAGCTCCATGATGGCGAGAAAGGTAACCACCACGCCTACCCGCCCTTCCTCTGCGGTAAAGAGATCAGAAAACGGCAGGAAATCTTTAGATTCGCTGACCCGGCTCAGCACGTTGGTCATCCGCTCGCGCACGGACAGCGGCTCCAGGTGCACCTCGTGGCGCTGAAACATCTCAGCCCTCTGCAGCACCTTCGCCAACGCCACCAGCACTTCCTTGAGATCCACTTCCGGATCAGCGTGCTCGCTGACGAGCTTCGGCCGACCCGCGCGAGCGATGTGAAGATCCCGCTCCAGCCGGGGCAGCTCATCGATGTTTTCTGCCGCCGTCTTGATCTGCTCGTATTCCTGCAATCGGCGGATCAGCTCCGCTCTGGGATCGTCCTCGTCATCGTCAGCCTCCACCGGGCGCGGCAGCAGCATGCGTGATTTGATCTCCGCAAGCATGGCAGCCATCACAAGGTACTCGCCGGCAAGCTCGAGCTGCAGGGCGCTCATCAGCTCGATGTAGCTCATGTACTGCTGGGTGATCTCGGCTACCCGTATCTCCAGGATGTCCAGGTTCTCCCGGCGGATCAGATAGAGCAGCAGGTCCAGCGGCCCCTCGAAGGTCTCGAGAAAAACCTCCAGCGCGTGTGGTGGGATGTAGAGGTCCTTCGGCAGTTCCTCCACGGTCTCGCCCTGCACCAGCGCCAGGGTCATCTGGCCACCCTCGGACTGTCGAATCTCATGCAGCTTGTGGACTTTGCTCTCCGCCTCGGACTGCGCAGCCTCTTCCGCCTCTTCAACCATGATCTCTCCTTCCACGTGGGGTCAGCTGCCGATGCCGATGGCGGCACGCACATCCTCGATGGTTTCCTTCGCCACATCCCGGGCGGTCTCGGATCCTTCCAGGAGAATGGCATGCACCAGGCCCGGGTCTTCCTCGAACTGAGCCGCCCGCTCGCGACGCTCCTGCTGCTCGCTGATGATGGACTCGATGAGCGGCTTCTTGCAGTCGATGCAGCCGATGCCCGCACTGGTGCAGCCTTCCACCACCCAACGGGTCTTTTCCTCGTCGGAGTAGATTTCGTGCA
This sequence comes from Candidatus Azotimanducaceae bacterium, assembly GCA_965215995.1. Taxonomy (GTDB): domain Bacteria; phylum Pseudomonadota; class Gammaproteobacteria; order Pseudomonadales; family Azotimanducaceae; genus SZUA-309. The sequence continues at coordinate 1,357,243 of OZ244128.1, forward strand.
GACCAAACACCGGGCAGTTTTCCGGATTACCCGGATCCTTCAGCCGCACCCGGGCCGGATCGGTCTGCATGGTGCGGATCTTCTGCTCAGTCACATCCGGCGCTTCGCGAAGCTCTATGGTGTTGCCATAAGATTTGGACATCTTCTCGCCATCGAGCCCAGGCACCTTCGCCTGTTCTGTGAGCAGCGCCTGAGGTTCCGGCAGGATGATCCGACCGCCGCCTTCCAGATAGCCGAACAGGCGCTCAGAGTCTCCGATGGAGAGATTCTGCTGCTCGGCCAGCAGAGCCTGGGCCCGTGCGAGGGCTTCACTATCGCCCTGCTCCAGGTAACTCCGGCGCAGCTCCATATACAGACGAGCGGCTTTCTTACCCATCTTCTTTACGGCCGCTTCCGCCTGCTCTTCAAAGCCCGGTTCCCGGCCGTAGATATGGTTGAACCGCCTGGCTACTTCCCGGGTCAGCTCCACGTGCGCGACCTGATCCGCACCCACCGGGACGTTACCCGCCCGGTACATGAGAATGTCCGCCGCCTGCAGCAACGGGTAGCCGAGGAATCCGTAGGTGGAGAGATCCTTGTCGTTCAGCTTGTCCTGCTGGTCTTTGTAGCTCGGTACCCGCTCCAGCCAGGAGACCGGCGTGATCATGGACAGCAGCAGGTGCAGCTCGGAATGCTCCGGCACCTTGGATTGCACGAACAGTGTGGCCGAGTTCGGGTTCACGCCGGACGCCAGCCAATCCACGGCGGTATCGAACGTATGCTGGTCGATATCCACCGGATTCTCGTAGTTGGTGGTGAGCGCATGCCAGTCGGCCACGAAAAAGAAGCACTCGTACTCGTGCTGCAACTGAACCCAGTTTTTCAGAACACCGTGGTAGTGACCTAGGTGCAAACGGCCCGTGGGCCGCATGCCGGACACCACCCGCTGGCTGGAATCGTTACTGCTCACTGGGGAACCTTTTCGGACGAAGGTGACAAATTGGCGGAGTCGGGTTCAGACCCGATGCATTATGCCCGGTTTTTCAGTCGAACTCACCGGCACCGGCGCGTATGACCTTGCCTCCGGCCACTGTCAGATCCACCACCGTGGTCGAGTCCACACCACCGAAACCACCGTCGATCACCAGGTCTACGGCATGCTCGAGCTGTTCGCGGATTTCTTCCGGATCCAGCAGCGGCAGCTCCTCATCCGGCAGCCGCATGGTGGTGGTCAGCATGGGCTCGCCGAGCGCCTCGAGAAGGCCGAGGGCAACTGGGTTGTCCGGCACCCTGAGGCCAATGGTCTTCTTCTTCGGATGCACCAGGCGACGGGGAACTTCCCGGGTAGCGGGCAGCAGAAAGGTGTAGGGACCGGGGGTGAGCCGCTTCAGAATCCGATAGGCCGCGTTGTCTACCCGGGCGTAGGTGCCGAGCTCGGAGAGGTCCCGGCAGACCAGGGTGAGATCGTGGTGCTTATCCAGGCGGCGGATCTGGCGAACCCGATCTATCGCGTTCTTGTCGCCGATGTGGCAGCCGAGGGCGTAGGTGGTGTCCGTGGGATAGACCACCAGACCGCCGCGGGAAACGATCTCGGCTGCCTGCTTCATGAGCCGCTGCTGGGGATGGGTGGGATGAACGGAAAAGTACTGACTCAAGTTACTGCTTCTGATCGGGCCGGCTGGGCTGACACGGCTGCTCAGGCCGCAACTTGAGCGACCCGCTGGTTTCCGGGGTATTATCTCACCAATTCCGATCGCCGTCCGTTTGCCGCTGAGCTTCGGCGTATCCAGGCCACCCAGAGGGTAATCAGTCTCCACATGAATCAGCTACTCGATTTCCTGCCGGTCGCGCTGTTTGTGGTCGTCTTCTTTCTGACCGACATCTTCTATGCCACCGCGGCGCTCATGATCGGCGTCAGCCTGCAGGTGGCCGCTTATCTGGCGCTGAAGAAGCCCCTTTCAAGAGAGCTCAAGATCACGTTCTGGGCCAGCCTGATTTTCGGGGGGCTGACCCTGATCTTCCGCAACGAGACCTTCATCCTCTGGAAGCCGACCATCGTCAACTGGCTGCTGGCCGGTGTGTTGCTCGGTTCTCACTTCCTCGCGCAGAAAAACGCCCTGCAACACATGCTTGGCGGCCAGATGGAGCTCCATGAGGATGTCTGGACACGTCTGAACTTCGGCTGGGCCGGTGGCTTCTTCTTCGCCGGTGCGCTGAATCTGGTGGTTGCCTACAACTTCTCCCTGGAATTCTGGGTGAGCTACAAGCTGATTGGCGGCTTCGCCCTGACCTTTCTCTACATCCTGGCGACCATCGGCTACCTGGCTGCGAAGGGCTACCTCAAGGAGCCGGAGAGCGCACCGGCCACTGCCGAGGACAACGCTCAGAACAACCAGCTCTGACCACCCGGATCTGATCTCACCTCAGAAATCACGAACGACAAGACACGAACCTCATGTTGCACTCCACCCCCGGAAACACAGGCGCGAAGACAGATGCTTCCGCGCTGATTGCTACGCTGCTGTTTGCGATGCTCGCCGCACTTCTCACCCCGGCCGACGCCCTTGCAGAAACCGCGTACATTTCAGACAGGCTGACGGTGCCGCTGCGGAGCGGCCCTTCAAATGCCAACCGCATCCTGCACCGGGGTCTGCCGAGCGGCACCCGTATGGAGATTCTGGCTCGGGATTCCGATTCCGGCTTCGTGCAGATCCGCACCGATCGCGGCACGGAAGGCTGGCTGCCCGCTCAGTACCTGGTCAGCGAGCCCATCGCCAGGGATCAACTGGCGGCCGCCAATCGTCGGATCGAGACGCTCAACCAGACGATCAGCCAGCAACGTCAACGGCTCGACGAGCTCAGCAGCGGTAAGAGCGCTTCAGATCAGACCGTTGGCCAGCTCAACAATCGGGTGAAGGAGCTCGAGCATGAACTCTCGGAGATCAAACGTATCTCCGCTGGTGCCATCGCTCAGAACGAGACGAACAAGGAGCTCACCGCGCTGAACGAACGCCTCCGCTCGGAAGTCGACGAGCTGGTTGCCACCATCACCGCACTGGAAGACAACCTGCAGGAGCGCTGGCTGCTGATCGGCGGCGGACTGGTGATCGCCGGCCTCATCCTCGGTGTGGCGATCAAGGCCCGGCCGCGTCGCTCCGCCTGGACTTGAAGTCAGACCATCCTGTGACAGTTCTCAGCGTCAACGTCAACAAGATCGCCTGGCTCCGCAACGCCCGGGAGGGCGGCACACCGGACGTCTGCTGGGCTGCGGCAACGATCATTAAGGCAGGGGCGGCAGGCATCACCGTGCACCCGCGACCCGATCAGCGCCATATCCGGCCAGAGGACGTCTACAGCCTGACTGCCTTGCTGAAGGATCATCCCGGCATCGAGTTCAACATCGAAGGCAACCCGTTCGCCGGTCCACGGGACAACGGCTATCCGGGTTTCGATGCGCTGATTGAATCCGCGCGACCCGCCCAGGCGACTCTGGTTCCGGATTCGGACGATCAGCTCACCTCCGATCACGGCTGGGATCTCTCCGGAGACAATACGCGACTCGCAGAAACCATCGCCCGCTATCAGTCCCTAGGTGCCCGGGTGAGTCTGTTCATGGATCCGGACCCGGCGCAGATCGAGCGCGCGAAGCAGGTAGGCGCGGATCGGATCGAGCTCTATACGGGTCCGTTTGCTGATGCGGCAGCGGAATACGGTCTTGAAGCGGATGCTACCCGAGCGAGCTATGCGCTGTATCTGGACGCTGCCCGACATGCCAGCCAACTGGGGCTCGGGGTGAATGCCGGCCACGACCTGGACCTGGACAACCTGATCCTGTTCCGCCAGATCACCGAGATTGCCGAGGTGTCCATTGGCCACGCCCTGATCAGCGATGCCCTGAGGATGGGGCTGGAGACCACCGTGCGCGCTTACCTGGACGTGATCGCCGGGAACTGACCAAAACAACCGAGGTAACGATGTTGAAATCTCTCTTCTCATTCACCCTGCTGATCTTCTCAACTCTGGCAGTTCCACTGGCCGCTTCAGACGGGGCCGCCGAAGCGGATGCGAAACCGGTCGTCCGGCTGGAAACCACCCTGGGCAACATCGACATCGAGCTCAATCCCGAACGGGCGCCCGAGACAGTGGCCAATTTTCTCGACCTGGTGGATAACGGCTTCTATGACGGCCTCATCTTTCATCGGGTGGTGGCGGGCTTTGTGATACAGGCCGGCGGCTATGACGAGAAGCTCACCTACCGCACACCACCGCGGACGGTGGTCAATGAGTCCAGCAACGGCTTGCGTAATCAGAAATTCTCCGTGGCCATGGCCCGGCTGTCCGATCCGGACTCGGCCGACACTCAGTTCTTCATCAACGTCCGGCACAACCCGAACCTGGATGGGGATCGCACCAAGCCGGGCTATACCGTGTTCGGCCAGGTGATCGCCGGCATGGACGTGGTAACCACCATCGAGCTGGTGGATACCCACCTCGAAGCAGGAATGGCTGGCGTGCCGGAAGAGGACGTCATCATCACCCGCGCCGGGCGACTCTAGCCCGCACAGCCCGCAATCGGGCCGTGGATTTCCGAACTCCGGATGCACGAGGTATCATGCGGCGCCGCTCCGGGCACCGTCCATCACCCATGCAGGCGTACACCGCCCGGAAGTGAGCAGCACAGGCTTACGCCGCACTTTCCAGAACAGCCAGGAACAGGTAGTACATGAGGACGTTTTTCATTTTCACCGCGAGCGCCGTCCTGCTCGCCGCCATCACCGTAGAGCTTTCCACCAGGCTCTGGCCGGGCAACAACATCGCCCTGCTCGTTATCGCAGTGCTCGCCCTGCTCGCTCAAGGCTATCTCAGCCTCCGCTTCGGCGCGCCGGCAGCGGCGCCCGCATCCGGTCGGGAGGGAAACCGTGGCAGATCCAGCGGCGGGAAAACATCACAGCGAGGGTCACAGCGGAGCAACCAGCAGGACAGCAGGGCACGTAAAGAAGGCGGCCGTGACAAAGGCAGCGAGACTCAGGAGCGCGGAGAAGCCAAGCCGGCGCCCAGCGGTGATCGGGAGACCGGCACCGTCAAGTGGTTCAACCGCACCAAAGGCTTCGGTTTCATCGTTCGTGAATCCGGCGAAGAAATCTTCGTGCATCAACGCTCGATCCTCTCCGAGGGCAGCGGCGATGCCCGCCGTCGCCCATCATTGAAAGACGGCCAGAGCGTCACCTTCGTGGTGGCGAAGCGGGAAAAAGGTCTGCAGGCGGAAGAAGTCTCCCCCGCATAGAGACGAGCATGAACCTGCGCGCGATTCTCAACGAACGATTCAGCCAGGCTTTCGAGAAGGCCACGGGCGTTAGCCTCTCGCCTCAGATTCAGCTGTCAGGCAAACCGGAGTTCGGTGACTACCAGGCAAATGGTGCCATGGCCGCGGCCAAGACACTGAAGCAGAAGCCTCGGGACATCGCCGAGCAGGTCGTCGCGGCAGCGGAGGTTGACGACCTGGCCGGCAAACTGGAAGTCGCCGGACCTGGCTTCATCAACGTGCACCTGAAGCCCGAGTTTCTCGCCCGGATGCTGGCGGAATCGCCCATCACGCCTCAAGAAGATGTGCAGCGTGTCGTGGTGGACTACTCCAGCCCGAACCTTGCCAAGGAGATGCACGTCGGGCATCTGCGCAGCACCATCATCGGTGACGCCGTCGTCCGAATTCTCGAAGCCCTCGGTCACCAAGTGATCCGCCAGAACCATGTGGGCGACTGGGGCACCCAATTCGGCATGCTGATCGCCTATCTGGAAGAATCCGGTGAAGACTCGGAAGAGCTCGCCGATCTGGAGACGTTTTACCGCGCCTCCAAGCAACGCTTCGATTCAGACGAAGCCTTCGCCGAACGAGCCCGGCAGCGGGTGGTCGCTCTGCAGGCAGGAGAGCCGGAAACCCGGGCGCTGTGGCAGCGATTCATCGATATCTCCCTTTCCCATTGCCAGGAAACCTACGACCGCCTGGGCGTCACCCTGACCCGCGAGGATGTGATGGCGGAGAGTGCCTACAACGACGACCTGGCCAGTGTGGTGGAAGACCTGAAAGCAAAGGATCTGCTCACCACCTCTGAAGGTGCTCAGTGCGTGTTCCTGGATGAGTTCACCGGCAAGGATGGCAAGCCGCAGCCGGTGATCGTGCAGAAATCCGATGGCGGCTACCTGTATGCCACCACCGATCTGGCGGCGATCCGCTACCGGGTTCAGACGCTGGATGCAGATCGGGCCCTGTATTCCACCGACGCTCGCCAGGCGTTTCACTTCAAGCAGATTTTCGCCGTGGCTGCCGAAGCCGGCTTCACCGGCAATCGCATCTCGCTGGAACACCAGCCGTTTGGCGCCATGCTCGGACGGGACGGCAAGCCGTTCAAAACCCGGGACGGCGGCGTGGTCAAGCTGAACGATCTTCTCGACGAGGCAGTCAGTCGCGCCGCCGCGCTGGTGGCGGAGAAGAGCCCGGACCTGCCGGAGGCCGAGCGGGCAGAGATTGCCCGAGTCGTCGGCATCGGCGCGGTGAAGTACGCGGATCTCTCCAAAAACCGGACCAGCGACTACGTTTTCGACTGGGATCAGATGCTGTCCTTCGACGGCAACACGGCACCCTATCTGCAGTACGCCTACAGCCGGATTCAGAGCATCTTCAGTCGCGGTGAGGTGCAGGTGGATGCGCTTGACGGCGAAGTGCTGCTTGGCACTGAACAGGAGCGGTCGTTGGCGGTGGTTCTCCTGCGTCTGCAGGAAGTGCTCGAACAGGTGGCCCGGGAGGGATTCCCGCACTACCTGTGCGCCTGGCTCTACGAGCTGGCGGGCGCCTTCATGCGCTTCTACGAGGCCTGCCCGATTCTGAACGCAGAGGAGCCAACGCGAACCTCACGGCTGCTTCTGTGCAGGACGACGGCTGAACGCTTGTCGCTCGGACTCTCTCTGCTCGGCATCGAAACCGTGCAGCGAATGTAGCTCAAGGAACGACTCTGTTAGTGTCCTGTTCGACTAATTCAACGAATTAATCGAACAGGACACTAGGGATACGCGGAGGCTCCGGATCAGGCAGTCTGATCTGATGATCCCGACTCAGCAGGTAGTCATTGAATACGTGCTCAGTCGTAGGTAGCTGCCAGGTACCGTCCGCCCGTCTGTTAGTCGTGTCCTTCAATCTGTAGACGTAGTGCCCGCAGGTGTAACAGCGTCCGCGACTGAAGTGGTAACACAGGCATATCTTGTCCGGCACACCTGCAACCTCACCCTTCGCATTGATCGGCGCGGCATCATAGGCACGCAGGTAGCTGCACTGGCCGGAGTTGTCCAAGGCGTAGCCGAAGGGTTCACACTGCGGCTTGACGTTGGAACCCAGACACGGACTGGTCTTCAACATTCTCAGGGGATAGCCCGTGGGTGATTGAGAGGTCACTTGCACGTCGTCTTCCCGCGCGGCCAGATAGGCCTGCTTGGCACGCTCGGCCAGTCCCGCCTCCCGGGTAATGGTGAACCGGGTGGCGACCTGCACGGCACCCGCACCCTGCTTCATGAAACTCACCGCATCGGTGCCCGTGAACACCCCACCGGCCGGGATCACCGGCATGTTCAGGTCTTCGGCCTGAAGCAGCTCGAGAACCTCCGCAACGATCGATTCGAGGCGGTGTTCCCGCCAGTCCGCTCCGAAGCCCAGATGCCCGCCGGCCAGCGGGCCCTCGACCACCACATAGTCCGGCATCCGCCCGACCTTTCTGGCGCTGCGCAGGAAAATCCGCAACGCCCGGGCGCTGGAGACGATGATTCCGATCTGGACGTCCCTAAATCTCGGATGGTCCTCCATGAGACGAAGCGAGGACTTGTGCAAACCGGCCGACAGCGTGATTCCGTCGATGCCACCCTGAAGAGCGCCGATCAGCCGAGCCTTCAGCGTCGGAAGCGCATCACCCATGGTGAGCTTCTCCATCACGTTGATGAAGACCGCACCCGGGCCACGCTTTCTGCTCATCACCGACTCCACCGTTCGCCTTTGCGCCTCCTGGAGGCTCCCGGTGTCAAAACGAACAGCGCTCTTATCCAGGCTGTCCACACTCATCGAGTGTGCTCTCGCTTTCTGAGTTGTATACCTGGTACCGAAGGCCCGGTCAGCGACGTGCAATGTCATTGCGTCCGAAATGTGGCCTATGCCGCCCAGTCTGGCTGCCTCCAGAGCCATTTCGGCGGTAGAGATGTCCACGCCCATGCCACCGATCATGATTGGCACGTACAGGCGGCCACCGAGATTCAATCGATAATCATCCAGTACTTCGGACATGGCGGACTCCCAGGCAGCAGTTTCGAGGCCAAGACAATAAGTTCCGGCGCGACCGTCGCACTTGATCGGCGTCAACTGCTCGACTCGTGTCGCGCAGAACTTTATGGCTGCGCGGCAACGCAACCGGTAGGGGAGATGGTTACCGGGGAGACGGTAGGTGCTGGGAGACCGGAATCAGGCGGTCGCCGCCTTCGGCATCGCGTAGGTTCGCAGCTCCGCCACGAAGTCCCGCAACGCCTGAATCCCGGTCGCTTCCGCATCGAGGCACCACTGCTTGAGTGCCGCCAGCAGTTCCTCCGCATTGCCACCACGTTTGGCCCAGATGCCCTGCAGGCGCTGCCTAAACTCGTAGATCGTCGCCAGATTCGGGCTGGCGCTGGTGAGCTCGTCGATGCGGTGCCGGCTCCGCTCATCCACCAGACACTCATCACGGGTCAGCGCCGTGCTGGCCTTGCGGGCCACGCGGGAAGAGCTGGAATCGAGCTCCGCTTTGACCAGCGGCTTCACCACGCTTTCCGCGTAGCGGGCCATCACCTGAAAGCGGTTGTTGACCACGGCCCAGGCCGTATCCAGATCCAGCGTCTGCTTACCCGGCACCTTGTGCGCGACCGGACCGGTGCTGCGAACTTTGGCGAGTCCAAGGGTTTCGAACGTGCGGATGTACAGCCAGCCGATGTCGAACTCCCACCACTTCTGCGAGAGCTTGGCGGAATTCGGGAAAGTGTGATGGTTGTTGTGCAGCTCTTCGCCACCAATGAGGATGCCCCAGGGCGAGATATTGGTCGCCGCGTCCGGGCATTCGTAGTTCCGGTAACCCCAGTAGTGGCCGATGCCGTTGACCACACCTGCGGCGAAGAAGGGAATCCAGATCATCTGCACGGCCCAGATGGTAAGACCGATCGCCCCGAACAGAGCCAGATCGATCACCAGCATGGAGCCTACCCCTCCGATGGGGAAACGGCTGTAGAGGTTCCGCTCGATCCAATCGTCGGGGCAACCTTTACCGTAACGCTCGAGGGTTTCTTCGTTCTTCGCCTCTTTCCGGTATTCCTCCGCGCCGGTCCAGAGAATGGTGCTCAAACCCTTGATCACCGGGCTGTGCGGGTCATCTTCGGTTTCGCAGGTGGCGTGGTGCTTTCGATGAATGGCCGTCCACTCGAGGGTAGTCATGCCCGTGGTCATCCACAGCCAGAACCGGAAGAAATGCTTGAGCACCGGATGCAGCTCAAGCGACCGGTGCGCCGAGTAGCGGTGCAGATAGACGGTTACGGACACGATGGTGATGTGCGTCAGAACCAGCGTGATGGCGACAAGCGCCGCCGGTGAAAGATTCCAGAGCCCGTTAGCCAGCCAATCGAGAATGGCGTTCACCTGATTTTGCCTCCTGATGCCGATCCTGGTCGGCCTTGCGGTCCAGGACCCTGGTCAGGCCCCGGAAGGGTTTAAGGTGATTTTCGCGGCATTCTGACGTCTGATCCGGCAAAAAACTACCTTATTGAGGAACCTCTGAGTATGACAGTATATTCGCCGATCACCCGGCTGACCGGGACAGATACGACGCTTTGCAACCACCGGCAGCGCGCATCCTCCCAGAATTAGCCGTATTTAGTTGAATTCAAGTCAAAACCAGGCCCTTAAGTGCACACCACTCTGATCGACGCGCTGAGCGCCATCGAAGAATCTGTCAAATTTCTAGACTGTAGAGCCGCCCTGGGTGACCCGGAAGCAGGTCGTCGGGCATTCGAGAGCGGGCACATTGCCGGTGCGCTGTACCTGAGCCTGGATGACGATCTGGCGGCGACGCCGGGGGACGGCGGACGTCATCCGTTGCCGGAACCGGTGTCTCTGGTCAATCGTTTACGTGCCCTCGGCATTAACAATGCCGATCAGGTGGTAGTCTATGACGATGCCGGCGGCGCCTTCGCAGCCAGGGCCTGGTGGTGTCTGCGCTGGCTGGGTCACGAGGCTGTGGCCGTGCTGAACGGCGGCCTGAAAGCCTGGCCAGCACCACTGACCACCGAAGTCATCCGTCCGCCTGCCGGAGACTTCAGCCAGCGGCCAGCCTTGACCAGAATGCTGGATGTGCAGACGTTATCGGCCGATCTTTCGGCCTATCAGCTCATCGATGCCCGCGCCCGGCCTCGATTCGACGGCATCGAGGAACCCATCGATCCGGTTGCGGGGCATATTCCCGGCGCAATCTGCCGACCCTTTCAGGAGAACCTCAAGGAGAACGGCACCTTCCGCAAGGGCAGGGAGCTTGCGAAACGGTTCCCGGCTGGCGACAACGTGGTCTGCTATTGCGGCTCGGGCGTAACCGCTGCACACAACATCCTGGCCATGCGCGTCGCCGGTCTCTCCGAACCGTTGCTCTATCCGGGTTCCTGGAGCGAATGGATCAGGGATGGGGCCCGCCCGGTTGGCACGGCTGAAAACCACGGCAACGACGCCGGGTGATCGAGCCTGCCAAGCTCGACTGGCGGGGCGGTCAGCCCTACTCCGCCGCCTTCCAGGACATCTACCACGACGCCGATGGCGTCGGAGAGGTGCAGCGCGTCTTTCTGGAGCCGGCAGGATTCGACGCTTTGCTCGACGAGGCCCGTCCGATCGTCGTCGGCGAGCTGGGGTTCGGCACCGGCCTCAACTTCGCCGTGATCGCCCGGCGCTGCCTGGCGGCCGGTGTTCGGCTGCACTTCCTGAGTTTCGAGGCAGCCCCGTTCGCAGCCGAGGATTTTGCAGAGATAGCAGCATCCCGGCAGTCCGCAGAACCCATTTACGCCGAGCTGACCGCCGTCTATCCGCCGCTCCTGGCAGGCTGGCATCATCGCAGCCTGGCCGCGGGGCGCGTCCGGCTGAGCGTTTACTGGGGCACCGCCGAAGCCGGGCTTGCCGGTTTAACCCGACAACGAGCCCCTGTTGATCTCTGGCTTCTGGACGGCTTTGCGCCAGACAGAAACCCGGACATGTGGTCGGAGGAGCTGCTCGAGAGGCTGGGTAGCTGCGCCGCCAGAGGCACCAGGGTGACGACCTTCACCGCCGCCGGGCACGTCCGCCGCAGTCTCATCGCTGCCGGCTTCGACACGCGGCGGGTAGACCAGCGGCCACACAAGCGGGAAAGCCTTGCCGGCATCTACACAGAGCCCGGTCTCGCCCGGCCATCCCGGCCGGAACGGGTCACGGTGGTGGGTGCCGGCATTGCCGGAGCGTCCATCGCCAGGGAACTGGCCAGCAGCGGTATCGCCGTTCGAGTTGCGGAAGCAGAGAACGCGCCGGCCAGAGGCGCCAGCAGCATTCCAGCTACTGTCATGCACCCCCGTCTGCATCACGATGGCAGCGATCCGGCGGAGCTGAAGGCTATCGCTTATGCGCACGCCATCGCGGCCACCCGTTCACTGATCGAGGATCCGGCAACCGGCATTCAACGCAGCGGCGCTCTGCAGATCCCCTCACCGAACTTCCCCGCCGAGCGTCTGGCCGCAGTGGCCGACCGCTACGCTCAGACCGGCCTCGGCGTTGCGTTGGTGGATGAGCGGAGCGCCCGTGAACTGGCTGGTGACCAGAACCTGCGCCTGGAAGGACCGGCACTGTGGTTCCCGGATGCCTGCACGGTGAACACCCCGGTTCTTACGCGTAAGCTCCTCGAGCACCCGAACATCGAGGTGGTCACTGAATCCATTCTGGAAGACTGGCCCGAAGAACCAACCGTGCTCGCCTGCGGCATGGCAGCCCGGAGTTTTCCAGGCGCGGCGTTCCTCGAGCTTGGTCAGGTCACCGGGCAACTGGATCTGGTGAATCGTGGCAACAGTGCCCTTCAGAACCTCACGGCACCAATCACCGGCTGGGGCTACCTGGCCCCTCTGGATGAGACAACCATCGGCGTGGGCGCTACCTACGAGTACCAACCCTGGCCCCAAGAGCGGGCGACGGAAGCCAACCTCAAGCACCTGCAGCGCTTGCTCGGCGAAGTCGGCGAGGCACTTCCTCGGAGTCGCGAGCAGAAAAGAGCGATCCGTTGTGTTTCCTCAGATCGCAATCCCGTGATCGGGCCTCTGACGGATCTGGAAGGTAATGAAGACGTTCACCGACTTGTCAGCGTCGGGCACGGTTCCATGGGCACGGTGACCAGCCATCTGGCCGCGACCCTGATCACGGCCACGCTGACCGGCCAGTTCGAGCCGCTTGACGCCCGACTGCTGGCTCTGGTCTCTACCAGCCGTTTCCGCAACCGCCAGGCCCGTCGAGGTTACCGATTCGGCGCCGAGCCCTGATGCAGGTCCGGCCGGACGTCAGTCCATCTGAAACTCACGCACGTTCATCACGCTGTCGATGGCACAGATGCTGTCGATCAGCGACTGATCCGCCTCTTCGGTGACGTCGATCAGATTGTAGGCCACATCGCCGCGGCTCTTGTTCAGCATGTCCACCACGTTGATTTCCTGCTCCGCCAGCACGCTCGTCATCTGGCCCAGCATGCCCGGCACGTTGCGGTTGGTCACTGCGAGACGGAACCCGCCGGCCGGCTCCAGGTTCACCTCCGGGAAGTTCACCGAGTTGTTGATGTTGCCGGTCTGCAGAAAGTCGACGAGCTGATTTGCGGCCATCACCGCGCAGTTCTCTTCCGCCTCCTCCGTGCTCGCGCCCAGGTGCGGTGTCAGCCGTACCTTCGGATGATCGGCGAGACCGGGGACAGGAAAATCTGCGACGTAGAGACCAACCTGACCGCTTTCCAGCGCCTGGCTGAGGGCTGCTGTGTCGACGATAGGCTGGCGGGCGAAATTGATCAGCACGCTATCCTGCCGGAACGAACGCAGGCTTTCCTCATTGATCAGCCCGCGGGTCTCTTCGAGCAGAGGCACGTGCAGCGTGACGAAATCGGCCCGGGAGAACAGGCTCGGCAGGTTCTCCATCCGCCGCACTTCGGCGGGCAGCCGCCAGGCTGCGTCCACGGAGATCGCCGGGTCGTAACCCAGCACGTCCATGCCCAGATCCAGGGCAGCCCGCGCAACCAGTGAGCCGATGGCGCCAAGACCGACCACGCCCAGAGACTTGCCGTACAGCTCCTTGCCCTTGAAGCGTTTCTTCTCGGCTTCCACCAGCCGATTGAGCTCTGCCTCGTCATCAATGCTGCCGAGAGACTGCACGTACTGAATGCCGCCGACAATGTCCCGGGACGCAATCAGCAAGGCGGCTAAAACCAGCTCTTTGACTGAGTTGGCATTGGCGCCGGGCGTGTTGAACACCACGATGCCCTGCTCCGTGCACTCAGCCACCGGTACGTTGTTCACGCCCGCGCCCGCCCGGGCAATGGCGCGCAGGCTCGGCGTCAGCTCTGCAGGGTCGAGCTTGTGGCTGCGCAACAGCATGGCGTGCGGGTCGCTGATCTCGGAGCCCACCTCGTAGCCATCACGAGGAAATCGTTCCAGACCACGGACGGCGATCTGGTTGAAGGTCTTAATCTTGTACATGCGTGTCCTTAACTGCCGATGCCTTCAGGGCTTCTTCACGGCCCTCTCTATCGTGGCAACGATGAGCCCGACCGAGTCAGGCGGCTGAAAGCCGGCGATTTTGCCAGATTCCGCCTCGGTTTCTGCAAGTATTTCGTCGACGGATACAATCAATCGCTCCGCGGTGAGCGCTTCTTCGGCCAGCACATGGCTGTAGCCCTGTGCTTCCGCCCAGGCCGCGTTCTCGATCTGATCACCCCGGCTCGCTTTGCGGCTCAGTGGGATCAGCAGGTTAGGCTTGCGAAGGCACAGAAGCTCGTAGAGCGTGTTTGCTCCGGCTCTGGATATCACCAGCGTTGCGGCCGCCAGCAGATCGCCCCACTCCTCGCGCACGTACTCGAAAGGGTGATAACCGGGCTGCTCGAGCGGCACCACCTTACCCGGTCCGCAAACGTGCACGATGACCGCTCGCTGGCAAAGCGCGGCCACAGCCTCACGCACCACGGCGTTGATCCGATCTGCACCCAGGCTGCCACCGGTCACCACAAGCACCGGCTTGTCGTCGCCCACCTCGAGCAGCTGACGTCCAACGTTCGCGTCACCGTTTAATAGTTCTGGCCGCACGGGCGTACCGGTGTAGACCAGCTCACCGGAGAACCGGCGCGGCTTTGTTGCCGGAAAGTTGATGCAGAGGCTTCGCACGAACGGCATGGCCAGCCGATTGGCCAGACCAGGAGTGAGATCGGACTCGTGCGCAACTACCGGTACCCGCCAGCACCAGGCTGCGAAAGCTACCGGAAAGCTGACGAAGCCACCCTTGGAAAACACCACAGTCGGCCGCAATCGGCCGATGAGCAGAAGCGCCTGCAGCATGCCGAAAACGACCTTGAAGGCATCGATCAGGTTTTCCAGCGAGAAGTAGCGGCGCAGCTTGCCCGATGCGATTCCGTGATAAGTGGCGTCCAGATCGGCGACCAGCGTGCGTTCGAACTCACTGCCGCTACCGATGAAATCCACCTGCGTGCCTGCCTCAATGAAGGCCTGCATGATGGGCAGCGCCGGCACCACATGGCCGGCGGTGCCACCTCCGGTGACAACAAGACGACTGATCGGTTGCAGCGTGCCCGCCTCACTCACAGCTCGAGCACCTCCTTGATCAAAGGGATTGTGATCGCCCGCTGTTCCACCAGGGCTTGCTCATCCAGCATCTCAAGCTGCGCCAGAAGTCCCGGCAATGACCGTACCGCCCGATGCAGCCAGTAATCGAGCACCGCGTCGGTGAGCTTGAGTCCGCGCCGGTGCGCTGCGGCGAGGAGTATGGCTCGAAGCCCTGCATCGTCCGGCGGCAGCACCCGGTAACCAGGCAACGCACGGCAACGGGAGGCCAGATCGGCGAGTGCGAAGGTAACCTGGTGCGCAGCCTGAGTGCTGGAAAAAACAATCTGGCTGCCCGACTGCAGCTGCTGCTGATAGAGCCCCATCAGCAGCGCTTCGAGCGCGCCATCGCCAAGCCAGATATCCGCATCGTCCAACGCGATCAGGTCCGCCTCCAACGATTCCACCGCCTGTGTGTTTTCGGCGAGGTCCTCGAGCGGCACGTAGATAGCGCGACGACCGGCGGCGTCGGCCGCCTGACAGGTGGCCTGAAGCAGATGACTTTTGCCTCCACCCGGCTCTCCGCAGATCCAGGCACCCAGAGCGTCTCCCACCGCCGCCAGGGTCTTCAGCCGATGAATGAGCTCAGCGTTGGCCCCGGTGTGAAAGTTGTCGAACCCGAGCAGAACCCGGGCTTCGAGCAGTAGGGTGAGCTGCCGTGCTTTCTCTGTCTTTTGTTCCGGCACCTGCTCAGGCACCGGGCGAACCGCGGGAGGCACGGTTCCTGCCGTGACGCCACGCTTTCCGTCCCCAGGTCCGGACGTAGTCCGCCCCGGAAACCACACCCAGCACCGCAAGCAGATAGAAACACCAGGGATCGACGATCAGCAGTGAAAGATCCGATATCCAGCCGAAGCCGCAGAGTCCGAGCATCAGCATCAGCAACATTACGATCTGAGTCGCCGTGTTCGCCTTGCTGATGAAGGAAGGAGCGAACTCGATGGGTTCGAAAAAGAGCCGATAGGCGCCGGCACCGGCCAGAATCACCGCGTCCCGTCCAAGCACGATGGCGGCCACCCAGATCGGAATGTAGCCCTGCAGGGTGAAGACGATGAAGGTAACCGCAACCAGCAGCTTGTCTGCGACGGGGTCCATGGCAGCCCCGAACTGGCTCATCCAGCCAAAGCGACGTGCCATCCAGCCATCGAGCGCGTCGCTGGCGCCTGCCACGGCCATCAGCCCGAGCGCTTCCACGTATCGGGTTTCCAGCAGCAACCATGCGGTCGGAACGACCAGCAGAATGCGTAACACGGTGATGACGTTAGGCAGCTGAGACAAGGTGCGGTCAATCTCCGCCACGCCAGACCAGTCGGAGATCTGCATGGTCGATGAGCGCCAGCTGATCGTTGAAAAGCTGCCGGTCCCGCTCGAACGTGGTCAGCAACCGATCGGGTTCCGCCGGGGTATCCACCAGCAGCCAGATGCGGCCGTCACGCATTCCCGTGACGCCAACGTTCTGCACAAACTCCAGGCTCTTCAGATAACCGAGCAGGGCACCGTAGTCCGCCGGCGTGCGCACACCGCTCACCGCCAACTGAACCTGACCGGCCTGGCGCCCGTGCACCACCCGGCGGGCGGCAAGCTCATCCGCCAGCACGTCCACGGCATCGATGCCGTGGACCATCAGATCGGTGCTCTCCGCGGTGAAGGGCACAACCTCACCGTCCACCCAGAACTCCCAATCACTCATCCAGCCGCCCGCCGCATCCGATGAGATCCTGCCAAGCAGCAGCACATCGGCGCCATATCGTCGGGAGGCCGGATCGACCACCTGGGACAGACGGCCCCAGACTGCCGCCGGATCCACAGCAAGCTGGTCTTCCAGATCGAGCAGCGGCAGCGTCAGAGGCACACCCCGGTCCCTGGCCCGCTGGTTCAAGCCATCGACAAGCGGCAAATCGCTGGCCGCGCCAACAATCTGTCGGCCCGACTCATCCGCCAGCACGGCCCAGACCATTACCTGCTCCCGCTGAGCGCGCCATATCGGCAGACCGGCAGATCGGATCAACGCCTGAACGGGATCCGGATCGAACTGGATGACGAACTCCAGCTGTGTTCCGCTAGCGGAACGACCTGCGGAACTCCGATCGGTCTCCTCCGTGGAACGCTCGACCCGGGAGAAGCGAAACTCGTTGTAGTAACCGTCCGCCCGGTTCAAGGCTTCAGTCACTTCCGGCGTGCGAGGCACGTAAGTCACGCCGGTGAGCCGGGTCAGCAGCTTCAGCAGACCCTCTCCGGAAGCGCGGTTTCGTTCCTGCTCGGACTGGTTCTCCACGGGCACCGCCACTTCATACAGCCACGGCACCACCTCGGCCGCAGACAAGCTGTGCGGCGCGAGCAACGCACCAGGCAGCACAATCACGAGAGCAATGAGCAGAGGGCGCAACCGGAGGGTCTCCAGAGAAGTCGAGGGCGGCAAGTTTACCGAATTCTTGAGATGCAGGTCTGGTACACTCTGCCGCCTTCTCAACTCCCTCCTCTGACAGGATTTACAGCGTTGAGCGACGCAGACTCTACCGGCGGCACTTCAGCCAAAGCGGCCGGTCTCACGTACCGGGATGCCGGTGTAGACATCGATGCCGGTAATGAGCTGGTCAAACGCATCGGCCCCGCGGCACAAGCCACCCACCGGCCGGAACTGCTTTCCGGTCTTGGCGGTTTCGCTGCCCTGGCCGAGCTGCCGAGTAACTATCAGCAGCCCGTGCTCGTCACCGGCACCGACGGGGTCGGCACAAAGCTCAAGCTGGCCATCGACCACGATCGCCATGACGGGGTCGGTCAGGATCTGGTCGCCATGTGTGCCAACGACGTGCTGGTCACCGGTGCGGAGCCCTTCCTGTTTCTCGATTACTACGCCACCGGCAAGCTCGACGTAGACGTGGCTGAACGGGTCATCAAAGGCATTGCCAAAGGCTGCGACCTGGCCGGCTGCGCACTGGTCGGCGGTGAGACCGCGGAGATGCCCGGTTTCTATCCGGGCGGCGACTACGATCTGGCCGGATTCTGCATCGGCGTAGTGGAGAAATCGGCCATCGTCACCGGTCAGAATCTGGCCGCGGGCGATGTGTTGATCGGGCTCGCGTCGAGCGGCGCGCATTCGAACGGCTACTCACTCATCCGCAAGATTCTGGACACCACGGGCACGGCAGTCTCAGATACCCTGCTCGATCAGCTGATGGCCCCGACACGCATATACGCCAGACCGATCCTGGCATTGCAGGATGCTATCGACGCTAAGGGCATGTGCCACATCACCGGCGGCGGTTTCACCGAGAACCTGCCGCGCATGTTCGAAGGCCTCAACGTTCAGGCCCTGATCGATCTGGACAGCTGGCAGCGGCCGGACATCTTCAGCTGGCTGGCGCAAGCCGGCAACGTGGCGGAAGCGGAGATGCAGCGCACCTTCAACCTGGGAATAGGCTTCGTGGTGGCCGTAGCGGAAGCGGATGTGGACGCGGCGCTGACAAACCTCACCGACAGTGGTGAGGCGCCGGTGGTGATCGGCCGCATGGTGGCGCCGGGAACGGAAGCGGGCACAGGGCAGATCCTGGTCGGTTGACCGACCTTTCACTGAACAGTCCTGTCTGCGAGAAGTTCTGCCTGGTAGAGGCAGGCGCTATGGCCGTGGCAACGTTACGCCTGTCTGGCCCTGGTACTTCCCGCCCCGATCCTTGTAGGTCGTTTCGCACTGCTCGTCCGATTGGAAGAACAGCATCTGGGCCACCCCTTCGTTGGCGTAGATCTTCGCCGGCAGGTTGGTGGTATTGGAAAACTCCAGCGTCACGTGCCCTTCCCACTCCGGTTCCAAGGGCGTTACGTTCACGATAATTCCGCATCTGGCGTACGTGCTTTTTCCGAGGCAGACCGTCAGCACATCGCTCGGGATCCGAAAGTATTCCACGGTGCTGGCCAGCGCGAAGGAGTTTGGCGGGATGATGCAGACATCGCCGGACACATCCACAAAGCTCCGCTCATCAAAGGCCTTCGGATCCACAGTGGCAGAGTAAATATTGGTGAACACCTTGAAATCCGATGCGCAGCGCACGTCGTAGCCGTAGCTCGAGGTGCCGTATGAAATCAGCTTTTCCTCACCCGCGAAGCGAACCTGCTCCGGCTCGAAGGGCTCGATCATGCCTTTGTCCGCCATCTCTCTGATCCAGCGGTCGGATTTGATGCTCATCTGTGACTAGTTCTCCAATCTTCTTTTCCGTAGGAAGTTCCAGGTCCCACCTAGTCATCCGTCATCGTAATCTGAATATCACCCGGGCTCCGCCCGCGCTTGCTGCCCGCCCATAGGCGCGCCGCCATGTGTCGGGCGGCCTGTCGGTAGACGGCGGCGATCGGGCCATCAGGGTCCGCTGCCACCGTCGGGGTGCCACCATCCGCCTGCTCACGGATTTCCATGGCGAGCGGCAAAGCTCCCAGAAGCGGCACACCGCACTCCTGAGCTATTCGCTCACCGCCGCCCGTGCCGAACAGTGGGCTCGCCGTGCCGCACTCAGGGCAGACAAAGGTGCTCATGTTCTCAATGACACCGAGCACTTCGATGTCCACTTTACGGAACATCTCGATCCCCTTGCGGGCATCGAGCAGGGCGATGTCCTGCGGGGTGGTGACGATCACCGCACCCGAGACCGGCACCCGCTGGGAAAGCGTGAGCTGGATATCGCCGGTGCCCGGCGGCATGTCCACGATCAGGTAGTCCAGATCCTGCCAGGCGGTCTGACCCAGCAGCTGCTGCAAGGCGCCTGAAACCATGGGCCCGCGCCAGACCATGGGCGTGGACTCGGTGATCAGAAAACTCATGGACATGGCCTGGATGCCGTGGGCCTTGATCGGTTGGAAGGTCTTGCCGTCCGACGTCTGCGGTCGGCGGCCTTCCGGCACCCCGAGCATCATGCCCTGGCTCGGGCCGTAGATGTCCGCATCCAGGAGTCCCACCTTGGCGCCTTCGGCAGACAACGCCAGGGCCAGATTGACGGCGGTGGTGGACTTGCCCACGCCACCTTTGGCCGAGGCCACGGCGATGATGTGCTTCACCTGATTGAAGCCGCGACCGGCAGGCGGGCTGAAACGAAGATCCAGCTCCACCGAATCCACACCGAGGTGCTCGGCCAGTGCCTGGGCGTATGCATCCCGGGCACCGCTGGCCGGGTAGCCCAGGGTGACGGCCACCTTGTTGCCGCTGCTCAGTACGCGCGCACCGAGCTCTCCCCAGGGGAGATCCAGGCAGGGATCGTGAAAAGCCTCAACACCCATGATCTGTCTTCGCTTCCCTCTCTTGTGCAAGGCGGCGGCGTATCCGCGGTGGCCGCGCATTATAGGTGAGTTGCCGGTATAGTCGCGCTTTTTCAGCAACCCGCAGCCTCTACCCGAGCGGCTTAGAACCATGTCCCGACGCATTCTGGTCACGAGCGCCTTGCCCTATATCAATGGCGCCATCCACCTCGGTCATCTTCTGGAGCACATCCAGACAGACATCTGGGTGCGGTTCCAGCGCATGCGCGGCCACCAGGTGATCTACGTCTGCGCCGACGATACCCACGGCACTGCCACCATGCTGATGGCAGAAGAACGGGGCATGGCGCCTGAGGCGCTCATCGAGGCTATCCGGGAGGAACACGCCCGGGACTTCGAAGGCTTCCTGATCAGCCACGACAACTACTACTCCACCCACTCCGATGAGAACCGCGAGATCTCGGAGCTGATCTTCAACCGCCTGAAGGACAAGGGGCTGATCTTCACCGATGAGGTCTCGCAGCTCTACGACCCGGAGCGGAATCTGTTCCTGGCCGACCGCTTCGTGCGCGGCGAGTGCCCGAACTGCGGCACCCCCGATCAACCGGGAGACAACTGCGACGTCTGCAGCGCCACCTACGATGCCATGGAGCTGAAGAACCCGCGCTCGACGATGTCCGGGGCCACACCGGAGGTGCGCGCCTCCGAGCATTATTTCTTCGACCTGCCCCAGTATCAGGACTTCCTCAAGGACTGGCTGGCCGGCGGCACCGTGCAACCGGAGGTGGCCAACAAGCTGAACGAATGGCTGGAAGCGGGCTTGAAACCCTGGGACATATCCCGGGATGCTCCCTACTTCGGCTTCCTGATTCCGGGGACCACCGACAAGTACTTCTACGTCTGGATGGACGCACCCATCGGCTACATGGCCAGCTTCCGGAACTACGCCGACCGGCACAACGAGGTTTCCTTCGATGAGTTCTGGAATGCCGGTGCCTCCACGGAAGTGCATCACTTCATCGGCAAGGACATCATCAATTTCCATGCTCTGTTCTGGCCGAGCGTGCTCCATGGCGCCGGTTTCCGCACGCCGACAAGGATCCACACGCACGGCTTCATCACCGTGGACGGCACCCGGATGTCGAAATCCCGCGGGACCTTCATCAACGCCGCCACCTATCTCAAGCACACGGAGCCCGAGTATCTGCGCTACTACTACGCCACCAAGCTCTCGGGCACCGTGGACGACATGGACATCAATCTGGACGACTTCGTCCAGCGGGTGAACTCCGATCTGGTCGGCAAGGTGGTGAACATCGCCAGTCGCTGCGCTGGTTTCATCAACAAGCAGTTCGACGGGATGCTGGCTGAAAGCCTGGACGATGAGACGCTCTGGAACGAGTGCACGGCAGCCGCCGAGACCATCGCCGAGCACTACGAGAACGACGACACCAGCAAGGCAGTTCGGGAGATCACTCGCCTTGCGGACCTGGCCAACCAGTACATCGCCAGCAACGCTCCCTGGCAGCTCATCAAGGAAGAAGACCAGCGGGACAAGGTGCAGGCCGTGTGCAGCATGGGACTGAATCTGTTTCGCCTGCTCATCATCTACTTGAAACCGATCCTGCCGAAGATGGCCGCAGAGTCCGAAGCGTTCCTGAACATAGCGCCGCTCACCTGGGCGGATCTCCAGGCGCCTCTTGCCGATCACAAGATCGATAAGTTCAAGCCTCTCTTTGCCCGACTCGAGCGGAAGACGCTGGATGAGCTGATCGACGCCTCCCGGGTTCCGGATACGGCGGCGCCAAACGAGACCACCAAACCAGCACCAGAAGAAAGCGAAGCCGACGCCGAGCACATCAGCATCGATGACTTCGCCAAGGTGGAGCTCCGAGTCGCGAGAATCATCGAGGCCAAGGCCGTGGAAGGAGCGGACAAGCTCCTCGAGCTGACGTTGGATCTGGGGGATTCGCAACGCACGGTGTTCTCGGGCATCAAAGCGGCCTACGAGGCAGAATCCCTGGTTGGCCAGCTGACGGTGGTGGTGGCCAATCTGGCGCCTCGGAAAATGCGCTTTGGTACTTCCGAAGGCATGGTGCTTGCTGCCGGTCCGGGCGGATCGGACATCTTCCTGATTCGGCCCGATAGCGGTGCTGAGCCGGGCATGATCGTGAGCTGATCGAGCTCGTAGAGGCGCAGATGGCAGAGCTGGCATTCATTCTCGTCGGCGCGCTGCTGGTCAACAACTTCGTTCTGGCTCAGTTTCTCGGGCTCTGCCCGTTCATTGGCGCTTCCGGCCAGTACGACACCGCAGCTGCCATGGGGCTCGCCACAACGTTCGTGCTCACCCTGGCGGCTGTACTCAGCTGGATCCTTTATCAGTTCGTACTGGTGCCGCTCGAGCTCGAGTATCTGCGGATCATCGCCTTCATCGTGGTGATCGCCGCCACTGTGCAGTTCACTGAGCTGTACCTGTCGAGCACCAGTCCGCTGCTGCACCAGGTGCTGGGCATCTATCTGCCGCTGATCACATCGAACTGCGCCGTGCTCGGCGTGGCGCTGCTGGCGATGCAGAACGCACTGACTTTTGCCGAGACCATTGTTTTCGCGATCGGTGCCGCCCTCGGCTTTACCCTGGTGATGGTGCTGTTCGCCGCTATCCGCGAGCGTCTTGACCATGCCCGGATCCCGGCGGCCTTCTCGGGTGCGCCGATCACGCTCATCACGGCCGGTATCCTGTCCCTCGCTTTCATGGGCTTTGCCGGTTTCACCGGCTGAGCACGGCAGGCCATGGCCGAAACGCTCGCGCTCTCCTTCCTGGCCCTGCTGGTTGCAGGCGGCCTTGCCTGGGCCCGGCACCGCTATCAGCCGGCAACAACGCCGCTCGTGGATGCGATTGATGCACTGCTTCCGCAGACCCAGTGTGCCCAGTGCGGCTATCCGGGCTGTCGACCCTATGCCGAAGCAGTGGCGGATGGCGCCAGCATCGACCTCTGCCCACCGGGCGGTGCTGATACGCAGCGTCGGCTCGCCACCCTGCTGGGCCGTCGGTCCGGACAGACGCTATCCACGCCGCGACCGGTTCGCGCCGTGATCGACGAGTCCCGCTGCATCGGCTGCTTCCTTTGCGTGGATGCCTGCCCGGTCGATGCCATCGTTGGCGCGCCTAAGTTCATGCACACGGTGATCGAGGCGCGTTGCACCGGCTGTGAGCTCTGCCTGCCGCCCTGCCCGGTGGACTGCATCGATCTGCTCGTGCTCGATGACGACCAGCCACCACCCAGGCTGGATTCGGATACCGAAGATGCCTGCATCCGCTGTGGTCGCTGTGATCCGGTCTGCCCGGAAGGACTGCCGGTGGAGAAGCTCTGGTGGCTGAGCCGCCAGGACGATCTGGACGAGGCAGTGGCTGCCGGTCTGGATGCGTGCATCGAGTGCTGTCTCTGCAATCCACCTTGTCCGGCGCGCATCGATCTCACCGGCACCTTCACCTCCGCCCGGGCGCGGCTGGCAGATCAGCGCCGGGCCGAGGCCGACCGGGAAATCGCCCGTGCTCACGTAGCAGAACGGGATGCCCGGCTGGCCAGGGAGGCCGCACGCCGGAGCGAACGCAGGCGGGCCCGGCTGCAGGCATTGAAAGCCAATCAGGCCGGCGACGACGCTTCCGATGTCTGAGCAGGGACCAGATACACGCCGCATCATGCTTATCGTCGCCGGTTGCCTGATCCCGGGCCTGGCAGTGCAAGCCGCCCTCATCGATCCGACCGGCGTGCTTCTGAACGTGTTGACCGCGACCGGTGTCGCACTGCTCACCGACCGGGTTTGCCTCAGGTTGCAAGGTGCCAGACGAGCGCCTGGCCTGTTGTTGACAAAGGAGCTCACGGCCAGCGACACCAGTGCTCTGGTGACTGCATTGATTCTCGCCGCCGCGCTACCGCCAGGCGCGATATCAGCCGTCGCACTCGCCACACTGACCGCCCTGGCACTGGGGAAACACGCCTACGGCGGTCTCGGCAACAACGTCTTCAATCCGGCGATGGTGGGCTATGCGGTGGCACTGGTGAGCCTGCCCATCAGCACCGCAAGCTGGCCGGCGGGATCGGCACTGAGCACCGACGCGCTGACTGGCGCCACCCTGCTGACCACCTTCAAGTACCGGGGTGCGGCCACCATCGAAGGGATCTGGACGGAAGCCTCCGGCTTCGGGGAACTTGCAGGTGCAGGGTATGAGTGGGCGGCGTTGGCCTTTGCCATTGGTGGTGCGATCCTCATCTTCCGGGGCCTCGCAGCCTGGCGACCGGTCGCAGGCATGCTGACTGCGCTGGTTCTGGCGGCCCTCGCAGGATATGACAACGGCAGCTCCGCCTCGCTCGGCTCGCCTGTCTACCATCTCTTCGCCGGCGGCACCCTGCTTGCCGCCCTGTTTGTGCTGACTGATCCGGTCACCCACCCATCGGGGCACCGGGCTCAGTGGCTGTTCGGCTTTGCCGTTGGCCTGCTTGTTTACGCGATCAGGGCCTGGGGCAACTATCCGGACGGCATCGCCTTCGCTGTGCTGCTTGGCAATGCCTTGACGCCGTACCTGGACCGTCGCGTACCCGCTCGGGAGTCCGCCCGTGTCTGACCTCCGCGCCATCGCCAAGGTCGTAGCCATCGCGCTTGCCTGCGGCGCTGCGCTCGCAGGCGCCAACTGGCTCACGGAAGATCAGATTCGCCTCAATGAGACGGCCCAGCTCAGAGCAGCCATCGCCGATCTGCTGCCGGCAGGCTATGAGGCACCGGCAATTCCACCGGAGATCGACCGGGTGCCAGGAGCCTGGATGCTCTGCTCCGGTCATCTGCTCGGGCGGGCTGACGTTTCCGGCTACGGCGGGGACATTCGGCTGCTCTACACCCTGCAAAACGCAGCCGGCGGGCAGCCCAGGTCCCAGCGGACATACCGACTCGTGCGACTGGCGGTGCTCGGACATCAGGAAACGCCAGGCATCGCCGACTTCCTGACGGACCCGGAGTGGCTGTCGTCATTCGCCAATCGGGACCCTGCGGCCATCGACGAGCTGTCCGCGGTGACCGGTGCCACCATCACCAGCGTAGCGGTCAGAGATCACCTGGCGACGGTGCTCCGCGAAGGAGCGGGTCAGCTCGGCCCGCCTGCCCAGATGGCGTGTGACGAATGAGCGTCTTTACCGACAGCGCGATCCGGAACAACCCGGTCTGGGCGCAACTCCTCGGCCTCTGTCCGCTGCTCGCAGTCTCGAACAGCGTGGTCAACGCTCTGGGCCTGGCACTTGCCAGCACGCTGGTGCTGATTGGCGCTAACGGCACCATCGCCCTGATCCGCCATCAGATACCGGGTTTCGCGCGCCTGCCCTGCTTCGTGCTGGTGATTGCCACCTTCACCACCATCGCCATGCTGCTCATGCAGGCATTCGCTTTCGACCTTTATCTCAAGATCGCCCTGTTCATCCAGATCATTGTCACCAACTGCATGATCCTCGGCCGAGTGGAAGCTTTCGCCAGCCGCCAGAGCGTGGGTCGCGCCCTGGCGGATGCAGCAGGCACTGCCGCAGGTTTCACCCTGGCGCTGGTGGCGCTGGGCGCGGTACGGGAGCTCGTCGCGACCGGCGGGCTGTTCGATAGAATGGAGACGCTGCTCGGTCCTGGGGCCGAGCGCATGCACCTGTCACTGGTGGACGGCGGCCTGGTGATTGCCGCGCTGCCACCAGGCGCCTTCATCATCGCCGGGCTGCTGATCGCGGCCGGACAGGCGTTCCATCAGAAGCACTCAAAGCGACATGAACAAAGAAAAACGAACTGAAATCTTCGAGCGCCTGAAAGCCAACGATCCACAGCCGACCACGGAGCTCGAGTACCGATCACCATTCGAGCTCCTGATCAGCGTGATTCTCTCTGCTCAGGCGACCGATGTGAGCGTGAACAAAGCAACCGATGCGCTCTACAAGGTCGCCAACACCCCCCAGCAGATACTCGACCTGGGGGTCGAAGGTCTGAAGGCGTACATCAAGACAATCGGGCTCTACAACACCAAGGCAGAGAACGTGATCAAAACCTGTGCAGCGCTGCTCGAACAGCACGACGGGGAAGTGCCAGAGGACCGGGCGGCGCTTGAGGCGCTGCCCGGGGTTGGCCGGAAGACGGCCAACGTGGTGCTGAACACGGCGTTCGGCCATCCGACCATGGCGGTGGATACCCACATTTTTCGCGTGTCCAACAGAACGAAGATCGCACCGGGCAAGAATGTGCGGGAAGTGGAAGATCGTCTGGTACGGCTGATTCCCGAACCCTATCTGAAGGACGCGCACCACTGGCTCATCCTGCACGGTCGATACGTCTGCACCGCCAGGAAGCCTCGCTGTGGCGCCTGCATCATCGAGGATCTCTGCGAGTTCAAGCAGAAGACGGATTACGAATAAGCAGGCTCGGACTGCCCGCTCGGCTACAGATCCACCAGCTCCACCGAGGTGATGGGGGTTCCGAGAAAGTAGCTGCCCACTCTGCGAAATCGGCTGATCCCATCCGTCGCCAGCAGGGTGGTCTTTCCGGGACCGGACGGGCTCACAGTCGATTCGAGTGCCGCCTTTACCCGCTCTGCCGTGGTCGCTGCCGAGTCCACGACCCGGGTGCCTGCAGGAAGCAGCTCGGCCAAGGCACCTTCGAACACCGGAAAATGGGTGCAACCAAGCACTACCGACGCGGGACGACTGATGCTGTCTCCTGTCATGTGACCATGCAGGTAGTGGCGCAACACGCTCGCCGTGAACTCACCCTCGTGCTCCCCTTCTTCCGCCAGCGCCACCAGCAGCGGACAGGCTCTGGCGTGCACTTTCAGATCCGGTCTCATGCCGAGAATCGCACGCTGGTACGCACCCCCGTTGACCGTGCTTTCCGTCGCCAGCACCAGCACGTGGGCGCCATGCTCGGACTCCGCGGCAGCCGCTGCCCCCGGCTCCACCACGCCGAAAACAGGTAGCTCCGGGTGGCGCCCTGCCAGGGCTTCCAGGGCAAATGCTGATGCGGTATTGCAGGCCACGACAAGCGCACGAACGCCTCGCTGGATCAGGATCTCTGCCGCCTGCAACGCGTAACGCTGCACGGTCTCCGGGCTCTTTGAGCCGTACGGCAGCCGCGCGGTATCGCCAAGATAAAGGAAGGATTCGTGGGGCAGTGCTTCGGTGAGCGCACGCAGAACGGTGAGTCCGCCCATACCGGAGTCGAAGACGCCGATGGACGCACGCTCAGTCATCTATCTATCTGCTCGCAGCTGCTTTCTGGATTAGCTGAGGAGTCTATGGTCTATCAGGAAGACTTCTTGAACCAGGATTTGAGCTTACCCGGCTTCGCGTCCTCCGACGATACATTCCGATCAGTGGCCGTCTCGAAATGGGTCACGTTGTCCGCCACCGCGGCTTTCGCTTTTGGCTCCCCACCATGGCGAAGTTCCCGGATCTTCTTCTCGATGATCAGGTCTTCCTTACGCTGGGCTTTGATCGCAGCACCGATATCGATGCCGCAACGGGCACAGTGGCTTGCTTCAAGCTGCAGATGACCACAACGAGGACATTCCACGTGGGCGGCAGTGATGTCGCGCAACGTGTGCTCACCGCCCCGCTCGGCACGATCCACCCGATAGTCGAGCTTCGGATCGGTCTTCGGCGTCAGGTCTTTGATGCGCGCCAGCGCGCCGAGATCCGCAAAACGGGCCTGCATGGCCAGTGCATCATCCTGAGAAAGCTGGGAACGAATGACCACCGTCCGGCCGCTGAACAGCTGACCGATCTTGCGCTCATCAATGCCGAGTTCCCGGGACAGATTGTCTCGAACTGTCGCTTCCTTGGCACCTTCGGCGACTTCACCGCTGAAAAGTACCTGATAGTGGCTCATTGCTCACTCCGTAAGCTTTCGACCGCTCCTTGCACCAAGCCGGAGACGCAGTGCGTTCAGGCGGATAAAACCCGCCGCATCGCCCTGATGATACGCGCCCGCGTCGTCCTCGAACGTGACCACGTTCGCATCGTAAAGGCTGTCGGATTCCGACTTTCGGCCGACCACGCTGACGTTGCCCTTAAACAGCTTAAGCCTGACAACTCCGTTGACGGATTCCTGGGAAGCATCAATCAACGCCTGCAGCACCTTACGCTCCGGCGACCACCAGTAGCCGTTGTAGATGAGCTTGGCGTACCGCGGCATGAGCTCATCCTTCAGGTGAGTCACTTCCCGGTCCAGAGTGATCGACTCCATGGCCCTGTGTGCTTTCAGAAGTATGGAGCCGCCTGGGGTCTCGTAGCAGCCTCGTGATTTCATGCCGACGAAGCGGTTCTCGACGATGTCGTCCCGACCGACGCCATGCCGGCCGCCAATGGTGTTCAGCTCGGTGAGGATGGCCGCCGGCGAGAGGCGCTCACCGTTCACCGCCACCGCGTCACCCTGTTCGAACTCGATGGCGAGTTCTTCCGGCTGATCGGGCGCCGCTTCCGGCGAGACTGTCCAGCGCCACATGTCTTCGCTGGCCTCCACCCAGGGATCTTCCAGGTTGTCTCCTTCATAGGAGATGTGCAGCAGGTTGGCATCCATGGAGTAAGGCGACTTATCGCCACGCTGATAGTCCACGGGGATCTGGTGCTTCTCGCAGAAGTCCATGAGCGCTTCCCGGGAGTTCAGATCCCACTCGCGCCAGGGCGCGATCACGGAGATCTCCGGCGCCAACGCATAGGCGCCGAGCTCGAAACGAACCTGATCGTTACCCTTGCCCGTTGCCCCGTGGCTGATGGCATCGGCACCGGTCTCGGCGGCAATCTCCACCAGACGCTTGGCGATCAGCGGCCGCGCAATGCTGGTGCCCAGCAGGTACTCGCCCTCATAGATCGTGTTGGCACGGAACATGGGGAAGACGTAATCACGGACAAACTCCTCGCGGAGATCCTCGATGTAGATCTCCTTCACCCCCATGGCCTGGGCCTTGGCTCGGGCAGGTTCCACCTCTTCACCCTGACCGATGTCGGCCGTGAAGGTGACCACTTCAGCATCGTAGGTCTCCTGCAGCCACCGGCAGATCACGGAAGTATCCAGGCCGCCGGAATAGGCCAGCACGATCTTTCTGGACACGGGTCGCTCCTTTGGGTCTGTCTGAAAGAAAAAGGGGCGCAATGGTAAGGAAAGTTTGCCCGGTTTTCGAGAGGACGATCCGCCAAGACCGTCAGCCGAGCCGCGGCAGCAGCTGTGCTATTGTCCCGCTGATGAGCCTCCCCCCGACTTCAGAGGAGCCAGCTGCGCTCTGGCAGCCAGGCACTGATATGTCCACCCGATTCCGCGGCTATCTGCCTGTGGTGGTCGATCTGGAAACCGGCGGCTTCGATGCCCACACGCATGCCATCCTGGAGATGGCGGCCGTAGAGGTCGTTTTCGAGGACGGTCAGCTGGTGCCCGGTGAGCGTTGGCGACAGGCCGTTGCACCCTACGCCGGCAGCAGCATGGACCCGGCCTCTCTGAAGGTAACGGGCATCGATCCTGAAGACCCCGCGCGAGGGGCGATTGACGAAACCGACGCCTTCCGGGAGCTGTTTCGACTGGTGCGCCGCGCAATGAAGCGGGAAGGCTGCCAGCGGGCCATCCTGGTAGCCCACAATGCCGCTTTCGACCATCAGTTCATGCGGCTGGCTTACGAGCGGAACAACCTGAATCGAAGCCCCTTTCACCCGTTCAGCTTCATCGATACCGCCTCACTGGCCGCGGTCGCCTACGGGCATACAGTGCTGAGCGAAGCCTGCAGCCGGGCGGGCATCGCCTTTGAGGCAAGCCGGGCACACAGTGCCCTGTACGATGCCGAGAAGACGGCCGAGCTCTTCTGCAGGATTGTCAATCGCTGGCAGGCGCAGGGCACCTGAGTGAAATCAGCCGCGTTCAGGAAGAACGATCAATCCGCCGCCGGAGCAGAGGCTTCCTTGATCAGCGGTTCGAGCTCGCCGGATTCGAACATCTCGGTAATGATGTCGCAGCCGCCGATGAGCTCTCCGTTCACGTACAGCTGCGGAAAGGTGGGCCAGTTGGCATAGCCGGGCAGCGTCGCGCGGATTTCCGGATTGCTCAGAATGTCCACGTAGGCGAAACGCTCACCACAGGCGATCAGGCACTGCACCGTCTGGGCGGAAAAGCCGCACTGCGGTGCCGCCGGAGAGCCCTTCATGTAGAGCAGGATCGGGTTGTCGTCGATCTGTGCCTTGATGGTGGCAATCACTTCTTCGTTGCCGCCTTCGTTTACCGTATCGCTCATGTAAGATCTCCTCTCTGCCCCGCACCAATCACTTCGAACTGAGACAACGGGGAGGCGGATTGTAGCCTCTGGCAGCGATCATTGCCCAGAAACGTCGGGATATGTGGTTAGACAAACCGGCTCTATCACCAGATCAGGAAAACACACCTTGGCTTTCAACTTCGACGAGGAAATCGATCGCTCACAGACCACCAGCTCCAAGTGGGAACGGTACGCCGGCCGCGACATTCTGCCTTTCTGGGTGGCCGACATGGAGTTTGCAACGCCCGAATTCATCCTCGATGCCATCCGGGCCCGGATCGACCGGCAGATCATCGGCTACACACGTACCCCACCGGAGATCGTCGAGGCCTTCCAGAGCTGGCTCGCCAGGAACTACGCCTGGACGGTGCCGGAAGAGTGGCTGGTCTGGGTACCCGGCGTGGTGCCGGGAGTAAACATGACAGCCCGGGCGATGGCAGAGCCGGACGGCGGCATACTGATCCCGACCCCCGTTTACTACCCATTCCTGTCCGTACCGGAAAACGTAGAGCAGGCCGGCATACCCGTGCCGCTGGCGAGGAACGGCAGCCGCTGGGTAATGGATTTTGACGTCCTGCAGGACGCGGTAGACGATCATGGCCCAGGTAGACCGCGCCTGCTGCTGCTCTCCAATCCGCAGAACCCTACCGGTCGTGCCTACACCAAATCCGAGCTGACCATGCTCGCCGATTTCTGCCTGAAGAACGATCTCACCCTGTGTTCGGACGAAATACACTGCTCGATCCTGCTCGACCAGCACGCCAGACACACGCCGGTGGCAAGCCTGTATCCGGAGATCGCCGAGCGAACGGTGAGCCTCTTCGCGGCGACTAAGACCTACAACATCCCTGGCCTGCCCTGCGCGGTGGCTGTGATCCCGGACCCGGCCTTACGCCAGGCATTCCGGCGCGCTGCCGGCGGGCTGTTGCCGAATATCGGGCCACTTTCGTACGCTGCTTCAACCGCTGCCTTCGCGGACGACGGCGACTACGTTCCGGAACTGCTGAGCTACCTGCGCGGCAACCGCGATCTGCTGGCTGAGGTGCTCGGCGACCGGATGAGTCCGGTGGAAGCCACGTACCTGGCCTGGATCGACGTGAGCGATACCAGCATCGCCCGGCACGCCGGTGCCTATTTCGAGCAGCACGGTCTTGGCCTGTCCAACGGCGCCGACTTCGCCGGTCAGGGCTTTGTCCGCTTCAACTTCGCCTGCCCGCGGGCCATGCTCGAGCGGGGCATCGAGCGTCTGGACATCGCCCTTGCCGCACTGCAGTCGACCTGAGCGACATTGAACTCGTAACATCGCTTTAGTAGCATGCGCGGTTTTTTCCCGCGCGGGAGCGGCCCCGGTATGAGCAACCTGATGGAAACCTACAAGCGCCTGCCCGTGGCATTCGCCCGGGGTGAAGGCGCATACCTCGAGGACACGGACGGGAAGAAGTATCTGGATGCCCTGACCGGTATCGCCGTCTGCGGACTCGGCCACGCCCACCCGAACGTCAGCAAGGCCATCGCCGATCAGGCAGGCACGCTCACCCATACCTCCAACCTTTACGAGATCCCACTGCAGACGACCCTGGCGGAGAAGCTTTGCGCCCGTTCAGGCATGGACAAGGTGTTCTTCGCAAACTCCGGCGCGGAGGCCAACGAGGCAGCCATCAAGATCGCCCGTCTGCACGGCCACAACCAGGGTATTGAGCAACCGACCGTGATCGTGATGGAAGGCAGTTTCCACGGCCGAACCATGGCTACCCTGACTGCCACCGGCAACCGCAAGGTTCAAGCCGGATTCGAACCTCTTCTCAAGGGCTTTGTCCGAGCGCCGTTCGGCGATGCGGAAGCGGTCGCTCTGATCGGCAGAAACAACCCGGACGTCACCGCGGTACTGGTGGAGCCTATTCAGGGCGAAGGGGGCATCATCATTCCCGGCGACGACTACCTGGCCCGGCTGCGCGCCATCTGCGACGAGCACAACTGGCTGCTCATGCTGGACGAGGTGCAAACGGGCAACGGCCGGACCGGCACCTTCTTCGCCTATCAGAAAACCGGCATCTTTCCGGACGTGGTCACCACCGCCAAGGGGCTCGGCAACGGCGTGCCGATCGGCGCCTGTCTGGCTCGCGGTCATGCCGCCGAGATTCTTCAACCCGGCAATCACGCAACCACCTTTGGCGGCAATCCGCTGGTCTGCGCCGCCGCTCACGCTGTGATCGATACCCTGGAGTCCGACAACCTGATCGAACGGGCCAGCGAGCTTGGCGACCGTATCGTTGCCGGCCTCGGCGAAGCGCTGTCCGGCAACAACGCGGTTCAGGATATTCGCGGCGCCGGTCTCATGATCGCCGTGGAGCTGGCCGCCCCCTGCGGCGAGCTGGTGGCCAGCGCGCTGGAAGAAGGCGTGCTCATCAATGTCACCGCAGACAACGTGGTTCGCCTGCTGCCGCCGCTCACCCTTTCCAATGAGGAGGCGGACGAGCTCGTGGCCCGGGTCGCCCGGGTCATCAACAACGCCTGAGGCATGACATGTCTGCGCAAGCGAAAAGAGATTTCCTGACCCTGCTCGACTGCTCCCTCGAAGAGCTGAACGCCATCACCCGGCGCGGCACCGAGCTGCGGGAGATGACCGAGCAACCGCAGAGCCTGAAGGGCAAATCCGCGGTAATGATGTTCCAGCTGAACTCCACCCGAACCCGGGTTGCCTTCGAGACCGGTCTGAATCAGCTGGGCGGTCACGCGGTGATCCTCAGCCCGGCGGACAGCCAGTTCGGTCGCGGCGAGCCGGTCGAGGACATGGCCCGTGTACTCTCGGAGATGGTGGACGCGGTGATCATCCGCACGAGCTCTCAAGCCCTGCTCGAACAGTTCGCGGCTGCCGCGAGCATCCCGGTCATCAACGCCATGAGCGAGCGTTATCATCCCTGCCAGCTGCTGGCCGATGTGCAGACCTTCGAAGAGCTGCGCGGACCCATCGAAGGCCGCACGGTGAGCTTCGTCGGCGATGGCTACAACATGTGCAATTCCTACATCAACGCCGCCAGGCAATGGGGCTTTCACCTGAAGATCGCTTCTCCGGAAGGCTATCGCCCGGACCCGGACCTGCTGAAGAGCACCAACAACGCGGAGCTGGTGGAAACGGCAGAAGAGGCCGTGGCGGGTGCCGATCTGGTGGTGACCGATGTCTGGTCGTCCATGGGTCACGAAGGCGAGGAAGCGAGTCGGATCGCCGCATTCGAGCCGTTCCAGGTGAACGAGAAGCTGCTCGACCAGGCTGCAAGTGATGTGCTCTTCATGCACTGTCTGCCCGCACACCGGGGTGAAGAGGTGAGCGAAACCCTGCTCGACGATCCTCGTGCCTGCGTGTTCCGCGAAGCGGGTAATCGTCTGCACAGCCAGAAAGCGCTGCTCGAGTTTCTGCTGACCTGACCCGCTGATCCCGTGGGTGAGTACTGCAGAAGAGATCGTCTCGTTGATCCGACCGCAAACTGGGGGCCTGAACGCCGACTATGACGCTCAGTGAGCTGAAACGCCGCCTGTACGCAGGCGATCGCCCGGGCCGCATCGCCGCCGCTCTGAACCGCCTCTGGGCACACATCCACGCGATGGGTGTTCTTCCGAACTACCTTGTAAAACTCGAGATCCCAGGTCGCCAATCCGGTCGCACGGTCTCGTTGCCTCTCGTCATGGCGGTCGTCGACGGACAACGCTACCTCGTTTCGATGTTAGGCTCCGGAGCGGGATGGGTTCAGAACGTGCGAGCTACACAAGGAATGGCGACCATCGTGCATGGCCGTCGTGAGCGGGTGCAGCTTCTCGAGGTCCCCATTGAGCAGCGACCCGCAATCATCAAGGCTTACCTCAAGCGGGCACCAGGTGCACGACCGCATATTCCAGTAGACAAGGACGCTCCGCTTAGCGCGTTCAAGGAAATCGCCCCTACGATTCCCGTCTATCGCGTCATCAACTCGGCGGAAAGCACCGACCCATGAGAGGGTGAGTAGTGCGGCGAGGCGGCAAAACTGTCAGCAATTCAGCCTGACCACCCTTCTTCAGCATTCGTTCATTTTTCATCCAGCATCCTTCACTTCTGGCACGTTCGGCCCTGACGGTGGCACGCTCGGCACGGAGCACGGTAATCCACCCGCATACATTGGGCGCTCGTGATGGAGAAAAGATGGAGAGCCCACGATGCGAGTTGAGCGGAAGAGACACGCGACCACCGCCGAAGAGCGGGATCCCGGCGCACGCCGTTCACTGGTGTTCGCCCGTACAGAGCTAGAGGCCGCATTGCTGGCGCATCGGTGTGGCTGGCAGACCCTGGATGACATCCGGTTGAAGAAACTGGAGCTGGCTCTGAAGGCCGTGCTCCGAGAGCTGGGTCAGCCGGATCCCGCGGAAGCCCTCATCCGCAGGAACTAGCTAAATCCGCAGATCTTCCAGCGGTAGCGGCTTGGCGATCTGATAACCCTGGGCGTAGTCGACGCCGATCTCCTTCAGCCGATCGAGCACTTCCTGGTCTTCCACGTACTCGGCGATGGTCCTCTTACCCATGTAGTGGCCGATCTCGTTGATGGAGCGGACCACAGCGTAATCGCCCGGGTTGTTGGCGATGTCTTTCACGAACACGCCGTCGATCTTCACGAAGTCCACCGGCAGGTTGCGCAGGTAGGAGTATGACGACAGACCGGTTCCGAAATCGTCCAGCGAGAACTGACAACCGATGATCTTCATCCGGTTCATGAAGTCCACGGCGTTGTCCAGGTTGGCGATGGCCGCTGTTTCGGTGATCTCGAAACAGACCTTAGAAGTAGGTGCCTGACTCTTCGAGAACTGCTCGAGCACGAAATCCGGGAAGGTCTCATCGTTGATCGAGTGACCGGAGACATTGATGGAGAAGCCGCCGAAGTGATCCAGCTTGTCCCGGTTGATGCTCATCCAGTGGAAGACGCGCTCGATCACCCACCGGTCGATGGCCGTCATCCTGTTGTAGGTTTCCGCGGCAATGATGAAGTCGGTGGGCGGCATGGTGTCGCCCAGCTCGTCGATCATGGTGAGCAGGATCTCGTAGTGCTGCTCTTCACCACCCCCACCATTGAGACCGGCACCGTTCAAAATCGGCTCGATGCGCTGACAGTTCAGGATCAGCCGATCATCTTCGAGCGCTTTGTCCAGTTGGCTCACCCATTCCATCACGCCGTGCCGCCGCATCATGGTGGCGTCGCCGAGCTCGTATTCCTGCAGGCGGTTGCGACCCGCATCCTTGGCCGTGTAGCAGGCTTCATCAGCGTACTGCATGGCCACGTCGACGTTGTCCATGGTCTGATCGACGAAGACCAGGCCCATGCTGGCGGACAGGTTGTACATGCGCCCATCCCACTCGAACCTGGCCTGACGGACGCTGTTCAGCAGGTCCTCGGCCAGGTCTCTGGCTTCCTGGGTTTCGACCCCTTCCACCAGCACGCCGAACTCATCACCGCCAAGGCGGGCAATCTGAGCCGGGCGATTCGACAGTGCTTTCACCAGCTCATCGGCGATCATCTTCAGAAGCTCGTCACCCGCCGTGTGACCGCTTGTGTTGTTGACGATCTTGAACTGATCGAGGTCCAGGTAGAGGAGCGCATGCTGGCTCTCATCCGCTTTAGCATGCTGGATGGCCGTGTCGACGAAGCGCTCAAACTCCTTCCGATTCATCAGCTGAGTGAGGTCATCATGGCTGGCCTGATAGGCCAGCTGATTGTGCATGTTCTCCAGCATGCGCTGGGAGGCTCGCTCCATGAGCGGCAGGTCGTAGTCGTCGAGCAGGGTGATCTCACCCTTGTGCAGACCATCCGCCATTTCCCTGAGCGACAGCTCGCGGTTCTTGATCCCTTTCCGATTCACCAGCACGAAGGCGGAAGCCTCGTCGCCCACGAAGGCAACCGTCAGGATCAGGGGCCGGCCTTGAGGGTCTGCCGCAGCCATCCACTCGCCAACCTGAATGCGTTTCGCCCGCTCGACGGCCTTGGACCAGCTGGAGCGGATCTCCTCGTCGTCCGAATCGATGACCGGCTCGACGTCCGGCAACAGCCCATCCAGCCCTAACGCGTCCGCTACACCGCTTGGCTCGACCGGCGAGTAGTTCACGTCCGACTTCTTACCCGTGGTATCGCCAACCAGCGCCGAAGATAGATCCATGACCAGCGGCGTTCGCTTGCTTGGATCGAAAGAGATGCTGTTCAGACCGTTGACCACCCGCTTCAGCAGGGTGTCCGGGTCCACAAAGGCGTCGCTACCTTCTTCAATGCTGCCATCGAGTTGGCCCCAGAGCTGATCGATCAGGGCAACCTGGTCCTGGAACTCATGGCTGTCCGCACCTTTTCTCAGGTGCGTGTGGACAAGCAGATTGCGCCAGCCTGGGTTCAGCAGCTTGAGCAGCAGGTCGGGCACTTCCTTGCCGGAAATCCGCTCGTCCATCTCGTCGAGCACCGCCCGACGAGCGCGGGCCAGCTTCTGCTGCCCTTCGCTGGCGCGGACGGTTCGTTCGATGTTGCCGCGGTACGCACGGGTCTGCTTGTCGACCAGCGGGTTGAGCTCGTCCACCACCTCGGAGAAGACTTCCGGGTTTTCGTCGTACTCGGAAACGACTTTCTTCAGCAGCTCGTCGACCCGCTGACCCACCTCACGATCTATGCCTTCACGGATGT
The DNA here is from genome assembly GCA_965215995.1 of Candidatus Azotimanducaceae bacterium. Taxonomy (GTDB): domain Bacteria; phylum Pseudomonadota; class Gammaproteobacteria; order Pseudomonadales; family Azotimanducaceae; genus SZUA-309. The sequence goes on from OZ244128.1 coordinate 1,394,368, forward strand.
CTTTCTGATTGCCCAGGCGCGCAAGCTGATTAAGCATCTGCACCGCATCATGAGGACCGGCGTCATCGGGTTGCAGGAACTGAGGATCGCGCGTCGCCAGTTTGTTCAGGGTAATCTCCAGCCTGGCGATCCACTCGCGAATCCCCTCGGTAAGGAAGGAGTCTTCCTGCAGGGAATCCACCAGGGACTCCATCACGTTCAGCGTGTCATAGTCCTCTTCGTTGAGGCGCTTGCGATCACCGTGCTGGCTCTGCAGCAGCTCCACGAGACGCGGCCGAACGCGCACATCTGTGAGCGACGCGTCGTCCCCGAGCTCTGCTTCGATGGTGGACAGCGCCGATAGGATGTCCGTCGTATCAAAGGTGTCCGTTGCGGGCGTGTTGGGCGTCGCCAGTATGGAGTCGACCTCCTTACCCAGCATCTCCCGGCTCCGCCGGTCGACGGTGAGCAGGCTGCGGGCGGTGTTGTACACGTCCCGGCCCCTGGCTGCGGGTGCCACGAACGGATTGTGGTCCACCCGCGGTGCCGCCGTGCTGATGCCATCCGCCGCCATGGTGGCTTCGCGAACGGCGGTATCCATTTCCTGGTAAGCCTCGGGCTCTACCCGCACGCCGGACGGTGTGCGCGGTACAGACATCCGCTGCAGAGAATCTCTGAGCTCTTCGACGGATGGGAAAGCGCCGCTCTCTTCCAGCATCTGTGCGAGCGCTGCATAGAGGTTACCCAGCATGGGCATCAGCGCTGATTCGAAGCACCGATAGATGTCCTGCTTGACCACCCGGCGGAACTCGAACTCCTTGATCGCATCATCGAAGGACCAGGTGAGCACCGACGGCCCGACCGGCAGCACATCTTTGTGGGTCCAGGGTTTTGCCACCAGACCCAGCTGGGCGCGCAGGTCCAGGAGCGAATCCGTGTAGCGGTTCTCGGCTTTGGAAATGATCTCGGCAACTGCCAGCCATTCCTCGAACTGCTCGGTATCGACCAGCTCGAGTTGACCCACGTTGCCGGTCTCACGGCGCCGGCGACGTTCGAGCACATCTTCAAGCTCCGAGATCTGGTCGATCTGCTTGAGCGCTTCGCCGATAAAATCGTGACGGATTCGGTCCTGATTCTTCTCGATCAGTTCCAGCCCTTCGAAGTACATGCCCTGCACGGCGTTGGTCCCGGCATCGCGGGCCTTCACCAGCAGCTCGTTGTCGACGATGCCGAAGAACTGGGTGCAGATCCGATCCAACGCCCGCTGGGTGACCCGGCGCAAGCGGTTTTTTATTTCCCCGGCAGACTCGTCGCTGATGCGGCGGTCCCGCAGGAGTTTCTCCGGAATCTCCTGGTGCTCGGCAGCCGATTTGCCGGCTTCTCCGGGCTTGGCTGCCGTGCCAGCCTGTGCGTCTGCGTCGGCCCTGCTGTCGGAGTCCGAACTGAACTCTCCCTCGATGACGTTGCCCGCTTCTGCCGCGGACCGGGAGAGCATGCCTGAGGCGATCGCAAACTCGATCAGCGAGCTGAAGGCATCATCCGGCACACCGTCATCGAAGCGCACGCCAATGCCATTTCCCGCATCGGTAACCCGCGCAATGGTGGCCTGGGTCCGGTAGTGCCGCTGGCCATTTGGCGTGGCCACCGAAAAGTGCAGCGCGACCTGCTCGCCGGGGTTGGCATCCGCACCGGTCGCCGCCAGTGACCTGGAGCCACCCGTGCCGGTCAGCAACATCCCTTCCTGGCAGAAGTCCCGAATGGTGCACAGCCAGGAACGACCCTCATTGGGGTGCACGAGCGCTGACAGGGATATGGGTTGCCGCGGGTACTTCCGGCGATTCACGCTTGCAGTGTCCATCTGCGAAATCGTCTGGACATTACCCGATATGGATTGGCTCGTCACGCTAACCTCCTAGGACCCGCGCACGATTCGGTCACGCCCTTGAGATTTGGCCGAATAAAGTGCCTGATCTGCGCGCTGGATCACATCCTCGACCCTCTCCCCAGGCCGGAAAGCAGCCAGACCAACGGAGACGGTCTGCCGGTAGTTCGGGTCTTCCGGGACCATGGCCAGGCGGCGTGTCCGCTCACAGAGCCGTTCGGCCACGCGCTCGGCCATCTCTTCATCTGCACCAACCAGCACCAGGAGAAACTCCTCGCCACCGAGCCGGGCCACGAAGTCAACGGAGCGCACGACGCCCAATGCCACCTCGGCGAAGTCGTGCAGCACCCGATCACCAGCCTGATGACCATAGCGATCATTGATGCGTTTGAAGTGATCCAGGTCGCAGTAACACAATGTGAAGGAAAGATGGCCTCGGTCGGCAAGTGCTTTCTGACGGCCGAGCACATCCATGATGTAGCGACGGTTATAGAGCCCGGTCAGCTCATCGCGCATGGCGATCTCGGAAAGCTGCTCCATCGCCTCGTTGAGGCGTTCTCGACGTCGATCGAAGGCCACTCTGAGCGCGGTCACCTCCGAGGCAAGGTAGGCCATCACGGCCAACATGCAGCTGAACGCCAGGGAGAGCTTCCCTTCAAAGAGCGCATCCGACCAGCCCATCAGCACCAGACTACCGGCGCTGACAAGGTAGCCCACCCAGGTTATCCCAGCGATGGTCAGCATCTGGGTCCGGGAGAGGTGCAGCGAAGCGTAAAGCACGCCGAACAGCGGCACGACGAGCAGCAGCAACCGCATCAAGCTCGGCACCAGCACGGCGGTCAGCACCACACCAAGATTGCACCAGAGGGCCTTGGAGAAAGTCAGCGTACCGGCATCGAAGCGTCCCACTTGCTTGTCCCTGAACAGATGCTCGTCGGCAAAAAGCAGGAAGATGAAACCGAGGAACCAGCCGCCAAACAACAGCACAAACGCCGATGTGGTCATCATGAGCTGACCGTCGGCGAGCAAGGAGGCGCAAAACAGGGCATAGAGGAGCAGGCCGGCAACAGCCAGCAGAATACGCATCGTTCTGTTGACGCCGAGCTCGGCGACGGACAGCAACAAGGTCGGCTCCAGGATTTTCTCGAGATGGAGCCGCTATTTTAGTTTTGCGCCGTTGGCCTCACGTGCTGCGTTGTAACGGTCTTGTTACCTGGCTCTCGGTAGGTAACAGGCTGATTCAGACTAGAGATCGCTCAACTGCCTTACGCCAACCGGTTAGGAGACGCTCACGTCTGGCTCCTTCCATGTTGGGTAGAAACTCCTGCTCGAGTCCCCACATCCGGGAAGCCGTGGCCAGATCATCGACCAGGCCACCGCCCACCGCTGCCAGCACGGCCGCACCAAGTGCGGTGGTTTCCACGTTGACAGGCCGCTCCACGGGCCGATCGATCATGTCGGCCAGGAACTGACAGAGCCAGTCGTTCACCACCATGCCACCATCCACACGGAGTCGTCCGACGCCAGCCCCATCTCGCGTGATGGCCTCCACCAGCTCCACAGACTGGTACGCCACACTGGCAAGCGTGGCCGTGATCAGATGATCCCGCTCCGTGTCGAGTGTCATGCCGGTGAACAGGCCGCGAGCATCCGGAGCCCAATGCGGTGCACCGAGCCCGGTAAAGGCGGGCACCAGATAAACGCCCTGGGTATCGCCAGCTGTCCGGCGGGCTGCACCTTCGGTTTCATGGGATTCCGTGATCAGGCCAAGTTGATCTCTCAGCCACTTGACCGCAACCCCGGCGGAGAAAATGCTGCCTTCCAGCGCGTAGGTCGTCTTGCCCTGCAGCTGGTAGGCGACCGTGGTCAGCAGCTGCTGGGTGGATGCTACCGGCGTGCTGCCCGTGTTGGTCATCAGAAAGCAGCCGGTGCCGTAGGTGCTCTTCACCATGCCCGGCTCGAAGCAGGCCTGACCGATGAGCGCCGCCTGCTGGTCCCCCGCCACCCCCAGGATGGGAATCGATGCCCCGAACCACTCCGGATCCGCCACCCCGAAATCACCGGCACTGTCCATCACGTCGGGCAGCACCGCTGCCGGCACATCGAAATGCTCGAGCATGGCTTCAGACCAGCTCTGCTCGTTGATGTCGTAGAGCATGGTTCGAGAGGCATTGGTCGCATCGGTAACGTGCACGGCACCCTTTGTCAGGCGCCAGATCAGGTAGCTGTCAACCGTTCCGAAACAAAGCTCTCCACGAGCGGCCAGGCGAGCAACCTCGGGCACCTCTTCCAGCAGCCAGGCCAGCTTAGAACCGGAGAAGTAGGGATCGATCACCAGTCCGGTGCGGCGGGCGACGTCCTCCTGCATGCCGTTGGCCTGCATGTCAGCACAACGCCCGGCGGTCCTTCGGTCCTGCCAGACGATGGCGTTATGCAGCGTTTTTCCGGTGTTCCGATCCCAGACGAGCGTGGTTTCCCGCTGGTTTGTTATACCAATCGCAGCCACGTCGCGGCCGCCAAGGTTCGCTTTGTCCAGCGCGTCTCTGCCGGCCTGCAGACTCGTTCGCCAGAGCACTTCCGGGTCCTGCTCCACCCAGCCATCGGCAGGGAAGCTCATGTCAAACTCGTGCTGAACCGCGGAGAGCATACGTCCCTGGGTGTCAAAAATAATGACCCGGGAGCTCGAAGTCCCCTGATCGATGGCCATGATGTGACTCATTTTCGGCAGTTTCCAGATGATCGAAGACCACAATATATAGTGGTCGCCGACGGCGGGCTATCAGCACCGCAATACCCCGAGCCTGAGCTTCAATCTGGTCGAAACTCACCGTGTTTCGACCGCTTTTCGTCCTCCACAGGCCTTGCACCGGTCACCCACAAGTTATCCACAGCTAGTTCACCGCTCATCCTCTTGCAACGGGAACGGGTTAGGTTTAACTTGTGGCCTCTTGGACATGAAAAACCCAAGATGTTGAGGTTGACGGAGCTCCTCGACACCAGAAGCGGTGATTTCGAGCTAATCGAAATCAACAGAAATCAACAGACCGGGAGCGGGAAAATTCGGTAGGATCCGGTGGAAAACCGGCAAATGGGCAATAAAAAAGCCTAATCTACTGCTGAAGAAATTGGACCGGGTCAATAAATTGACCGTGACGGTGGTGTCTTTTTCTCTCCATATCCCGTGCAGAACCGCCCTGGCATTAGCACTCGCTCGGCTCGACTTGAATTGAAGATGGTCGCTGAGAGTTGCTGAGTGCAGACGAAGCGTCGACGTCCGTCACCCCAATATGTAGGAATCCACTGGATTCCCGTTTTCGACCAAAGCTAGATAAACAGCTAGACAAAAAGTTAGACAAGAAATTCCAGAAATATGTTCGGAGGGGACGCATTTCTGTGAGCACGCATCAACGTCGACCTGCCAGACCCGGCGCAGGCCGGTTCGGGTCGCTTTGCTCGCTCACAGATAACGCCTCTCCGTCACAACAGCCCACCCGGGAGTAGACAACCGACAATGCACACCGAATCTGATTCCAGCTTCGAACCCACCCCCGGCGGTCCGAGCCAGTCCGGAAACGCCACCTCCAGCAACAGCGCCTCCTCTCTTTCGCCCGCGATCGCGGCCACTGCCCCTGGCCAGATACGGGTTATCAAGCGGAACGGCACCGTCGTCCCATACACGGACGACAAGATTGCACTTGCGCTCACCAAAGCCTTCCTGGCGGTTGAAGGCGGTACGGCGGCCGCATCGCCTCGTATTCGAGAACTGGTAGGTCACCTCACGGAACAGGTGACGAGCACGTTCAAGCGCCGCTTCCCTTCTGGCGGGACGCTGCATATTGAAGACATCCAGGATCAGGTCGAGCTCGCCCTCATGCGCTCCGGCGAGCACCGGGTAGCTCGCGACTACGTGCTCTACCGTGAAGACCGCGCCCGGGCGCGGGCTGAGCGCCAGGAGTCGGAAGCGCCAGCAGAAGCGTCAACCTCCAGCATCAACGTGGTCTACGAAGACGGCCTTACGGGCCCGTTGGACGTAGCCCGAATCCGCACGCTGGTGCGGGAAGCCTGCACCGGCCTGGAAGCGGTGGACGCGGATCGCATCATCGATGAGGCGCTGTCGAACATGTACGACGGCATCTCGCAGAAAGACGTCTCCACCTCCTTGCTGATCACTGCCAGAACACTGGTGGAGGAAGAGCCGAACTACACCTACGTCTCCGCCCGGCTGCTGCTCGATGAGCTCCGCACTGAGGCGCTGCAGTTTCTCAACGTCGCGTCCGGTGAACACTTCCGGGCGACGCAAAGCGAGATGGTGGACCTCTACCCCACAGCACTCACGGCATTCATCGAGCGTGGCGTGGAGTTGGAACTGCTCGCACCGGAACTGGCCAGCTTCGATCTGATCGCCCTCGGCGACGCGCTGAAGCCGGAGCGGGATCTGCAGTTCACCTACCTCGGTCTGCAGACCCTCTACGACCGCTACTTCATCCATTCCGATGAGGTCCGCTTCGAGCTGCCGCAGGTTTTCTTCATGCGGGTAGCCATGGGCCTGGCCGAACGGGAAGACAACCCCACCAAGCGTGCTATCGAGTTCTACGACCTGCTGTCGAGCTTCGACTACATGAGCAGCACGCCGACGCTGTTCAACGCCGGCACTCTGCGCCCGCAGCTGTCTTCCTGCTTTCTCACCACGGTGCCCGATAATCTGGAAGGTATCTACGGCGCGATCAAAGACAACGCCATGCTCTCCAAGTGGGCAGGCGGCCTCGGCAACGACTGGACCCAGGTCCGCTCTCTGGGCGCTTACATCAAGGGCACCAATGGCAAGTCCCAGGGTGTGGTGCCGTTCCTGAAGGTGGTGAACGACACAGCCGTAGCCGTGAACCAGGGCGGCAAGCGCAAGGGTGCCGTCTGCGCCTATCTCGAATCCTGGCACCTGGATATCGAGGAGTTTCTCGAGCTCCGCAAGAACACGGGTGACGATCGCCGCCGCACCCACGACATGAACACCGCCAATTGGATTCCCGATCTGTTCATGAAGCGGGTTTTCCAGGACGGCGAGTGGACGCTGTTCTCACCTTCTGATGTGCCGGACCTGCACAACCTGTTCGGCCGGGCGTTCGAGAAGCGCTACGAAGCCTACGAGGAGATGACGCGCACGGGAGAACTCACGCTGTTCCGGCGCATCAAGGCTCAGGAGCTGTGGCGCAAGATGCTGTCCATGCTGTTCGAGACAGGCCATCCCTGGATGACCTTCAAGGACGTCTGCAACGTTCGCTCTCCGCAACAGCACGTGGGCGTGGTGCACTCCTCGAACCTGTGCACTGAGATCACGCTGAACACCTCCGAGGAGGAAGTGGCGGTCTGCAACCTGGGCTCCATCAATCTTCCCCAGCATGTCGTCGATGGCGAGCTGAATCTGAAGAAGCTGAAAAAGACGGTTCGTACGGCGGTTCGGATGCTCGATAACGTGATCGACATCAACTACTACTCAGTGCCCCAGGCGCGCACTTCGAACATGCGCCACCGTCCGGTGGGCCTTGGCATCATGGGTTTCCAGGATGCCCTCTACGAGCAGCGGATCGCCTACGGCAGCGACGAAGCAGTGGCTTTCGCCGACCGCTCCATGGAAGCCATCAGCTACTACGCCATCGATGCCTCATCCAGGCTCGCCAAGGAGCGCGGTTCCTACGCCAGCTTCTCCGGTTCGCTGTGGAGCCAGGGCATCCTGCCCATCGACTCGCTGAAGAAGCTGGCTCAGGAGCGGGGGGCTGACTATCTGGACGCCGACTACTCCAGCACCCTGAACTGGGACAAGCTGCGCAGCAAGGTGCAGATCAACGGCATGCGCAACTCCAACGTGATGGCGATCGCACCGACGGCAACCATCGCCAACATCACCGGCGTCTCCCAGTCCATCGAGCCCACGTATCAGAACCTGTACGTGAAATCGAATCTGTCCGGCGAGTTCACCGTGGTGAACCCGTACATGGTCCGCGATCTCAAGGAGATGGGCCTGTGGGATCAGGTGATGGTCAACGACCTCAAATACTATGACGGCAGTCTGGCCAGCATCGAGCGGGTGCCACAGGAGCTCAAGAACCTCTACGCCACCGCTTTCGAGGTGGAGCCCCGCTGGCTGGTCGATGCCGCCAGCCGCCGGCAGAAGTGGATCGATCAGGCCCAGTCCCTGAACCTCTACATTGCCGAGGCCTCCGGTAAAAAGCTGGATCTCACCTATCGGATGGCCTGGATTCGTGGCCTGAAAACCACCTACTACCTGCGCGCTCTCGGTGCCACCAGCGCGGAGAAGTCGACGCTGGACCGCGGCAAGCTGAATGCCGTGTCCGTAGCAAGCGGCGCCAGCGCGCCTCAGGCAGCAGCAGCGGCCGCAGCACCTGAGCCGGTGGCAGCGGCGGTGGCAATGCCATCACCGGACCTGGAACTGGAGGGCGGCCCCGCAGAGGTGCCACTGGCCTGTTCCATCGATGACCCTGATTGCGAAGCCTGCCAGTAGCAGGCTACCCCCCGGAGCATTAAGGAGATAAGAAGATGTTGAGTTGGGACGACTACGACAACGAAAAGCCCATCCCGGCCATGGCGCCTTCCAGCACGGAATGCCAGGCCATGGCGTTGGAAGCGAGAGTAGAGATGCCGGCCGCTGACTTCGCGGAACCGGTTCATGCGCCGGTACCGGCGATCGAGGTACCAGAGCCCACGGAGGCGCTGGTCCCGGAGCCCACTATCATTCCAGAACCGGCGATCGAAGCACCCATCGTTGCTGCTGAGCCCCCCGCGGCATCGGAAGCGCTCGACGCGCTGGCCGGACAGCACAGCCGGGAAGATCCGGTGCGCACCAATCTGGCGACGCCGGTGATGGACACCTCCGCTACTGCCGCCATTAAACCCGCCTCCGAATCTGCGATGGCCGAAGCGGAAGCCTCCGTGGCCGAACTCGACGCACCGATGATCAGCGACTCTGAGGAGTACAGCCGAGTTACCGTGGATCAGAAGCGGATGATCAACTGTCGTGCGGACCTGAATCAGCTGGTGCCCTTCAAGTACGACTGGGCCTGGCAGAAGTATCTGGACGGTTGTGCCAACCACTGGATGCCCCAGGAAGTGAACATGAACGCGGACATCTCCCTGTGGAAATCGGATGACGGTCTCACGGACGATGAGCGCGTGGTGGTGAAGCGGAGCCTCGGCTTCTTCTCCACCGCCGATTCTCTGGTGGCGAACAACCTGGTGCTGGCCATCTACCGGCTGATCACCAATCCGGAGTGTCGTCAGTACCTGCTGCGGCAGGCGTTCGAGGAAGCCATCCACACTCACGCCTACCAGTACTGCATCGAGTCACTGGGCATGGACGAAGGCGAGATCTTCAACATGTATCACGAGGTGCCGAGCGTGGCCCGCAAAGCCTCCTGGGGACTCAAGTACACCCAGGACATATCCGACCCGACCTTCACAACAGGCACCCCGGAGACGGACAAGACGCTGCTGAGGAACCTGATCGCCTACTACTGCGTGCTGGAAGGTATCTTCTTCTACTGCGGCTTCTCTCAGATCCTCTCCATGGGCCGGCGGAACAAGATGACGGGCACCTCGGAGCAGTTCCAGTACATCCTGCGCGACGAGTCCATGCACGTGAACTTCGGCATCGATGTGATCAACCAGATCAAGCTGGAAAACCCGCACCTGTGGGACGAAGAGATGCAGCACACGGCCCGGCAGATGATTCTGGAAGGCATGCAGCTCGAGATCGAGTACGCCAAGGACACCATGCCGCGCGGCATCCTCGGCATGAACGCCAACATGATGGCCGAGTATCTGCAGTTCATCACCAACCGGCGTCTGGCGCAGATCGGCCTGCCCGAGCAGTTCGCGGGCGTAAAGAATCCTTTCCCCTGGATGAGCGAGATCATGGATCTCAAGAAAGAAAAGAACTTCTTCGAAACCCGAGTCACCGAGTACCAGACGGGTGGAGCCCTCAGCTGGGACTGAGCGTAAGCTCAGTCCTCGAGTGCGAGATAAAGAAGTCCTTCCGCGCCGGTCGGCGGCAGTCGCCGCCGTCTCCAGCGTGTTTTCATAGCGGGCCGATCCCGCTACCGTAGCCCCTTCAAGGCACGATCCTCTTAGGATCACACCGGAGGGGCTTTTTTTGATCTCGTTCAGCACTGAATTCATCCAGACACCCGGCAGCGCTCGCCGTTGCACGCTATCAGTCGCGCTCGCAACGACGCTCACCATTTCCACGTTAGCGCTCGAACCCGTGGCTGCCAGCGCGGCGGAGGTAACAGCGGAAGACCCGACACCAGGCAAGGGGGAAGCCGCCGCGACCTACACCCTCAGCGGTCTGGAAAAACCCGCCGAGATCATCGTCGATCACTGGGGCGTACCGCACATCTACGCCGGTACCCACTACGATGCCTTCTTCGTGCAGGGCTTCAATGCCGCGAGAGACCGCCTCTGGCAGATCGACCTCTGGCGCCGTCGTGGCCTGGGCCTGCTCTCGGAAGTGCTCGGACCGGAGTTCGTGGAGCAGGATCGGGCCGCCCGTCTGTTCCTTTACCGGGGTGACATGTACCCAGAGTGGCTGGCTTACGGCTCCGATGCGAAGAAAATCGCTGAATCCTTCACCGCGGGTATCAATGCCTACGTCCAGCTCCTGGATGAGCACGCTGCGCTGATGCCGCCCGAGTTCGAGTTGCTCGGCTACGAGCCTTCCTTGTGGAGTCCGTCGGACGTGGTCCGCATCCGCAGCAACGGGCTCTGGCGGAATGTGGTGAGCGAAGTTCAACGAGCGGAGATTGCCTGCAAGGAAGGCCTGGAAGCTGCCCGGTTGAGGAAGGTTCTGGAGCCCGAGTGGCAAACAGAGGTACCAGAGGGCTTTGATCCCTGCTCACTGCCCCAGGGTGTGCTCGACGACTACCTGCTGGCTACGGCGGCGGTGAATTTCGATGCCGTGGTGGCGGTTGCCAGCCCGACGGCAACTTCGAAACCCAGCAGAAAGACCCGACACCGGGCCGAAACCCTCGCCCAGGCAAAAGCGATGTCCCTTGCCGATCACCTGGGCAGTAACAACTGGGTGGTTGCCCCATCCCGAACAGACACTGGCCGGCCGATCCTGGCAGACGACCCGCACCGCAGTCATGCGGTGCCATCACTGCGCTACATCGCCCATCTGTCCGCGCCCGGATTGGACGTGATTGGCGCCGGTGAACCGGCCCTGCCGGGAATCTCGATCGGTCACAACGAACGGATCGCCTTCGGCTTGACCATCTTCCCCATCGATCAGGAAGACCTGTACGTCTACGAGCGCACCCGACTCAGAGCCCGCCGGGATGGCGTCGAGGAAACCGACCGGACGGCTTATCGCTATCAGGGCCGGGCGGAACGGATCCGAACCACTGTGGAGACAATCCCCGTGCGCGGCGAAGCGCCGCGAGCTGTGCGGCTGAAGTTTACCCGCCACGGTCCCATCGTGTTCGAGACCAAAACCAATCTGTACGCCGTGCGCGCAGCCTGGCTGGAACCCGGCATGGCCCCCTACTTCGGCAGCGTGGAATACATGCGCGCTCAGAACTGGCGCCAGTTCGTCGCCGCCCTGAATCGCTGGGGCGCACCCTCAGAAAACCAGGTGTATGCGGATGTGGAAGGCAACATCGGCTACAAGCCTGCCGGACTATTCCCGAGGCGAACCACCTGGGATGGGCTCTGGCCGGTGCCTGGCGACGGCCGCTACGAGTGGGAGGGCTACTTCGACATGGACGCCCTGCCCGAGGAATACAACCCGGAACGCGGCTATACCGGTACGGCGAACGCCATGAATCTGCTGGAGGACTACCCCATCGCCGAGCGCAGAGTCGGCTTCGAATGGTCGCCACCCTGGCGTCACAGACGGCTCTGGGAGGTCCTCCCGCTGCAACCTGAGCACAGTCTGACCGATTCACACGATCTGCAGCGGGACTACCTTTCCGTGCTGGCACGGGAGGTGGTCGAGTTGCTGCCGGATGCCTACACCTACTCGAACCACCAGGGCCTGGCCATGCTGAAGGACTGGGATGCGGTGATGGCGCCGGATTCCGCCGCTGCTGCCCTCTATGCGGTCTGGTACTACCGGCATCTACAGCCGGCCCTGCTCGCCTACCGGGTGCCGGATACCGAGCTCACCAGCATGGACACCCTGGCAGTTCTGGAAACCCTGGCCGATTTCGGCTCCGAAGAAGCGGCCCTGAAGAGTCTGGAAGACGCCTGGTATGAAACCAGCGACCTGCTGGGTCCGAGTCCCTGGGACTGGCGCTGGGGAGACCTGCATCAGATCGTTTTCGAGCACCCGCTGCTGAAACTGGCTGATGGCGAGCTGGCTGCCGAGATGCGCTACAGAGCCTATCCCCGCGGCGGCACCAGAAACACCACCAACAGCACCGGGTTTCTGCCGCAGAAGAGCTTCAACGTGGTGGCTGGAGCTTCTTTCCGTATGGTGTTGGACGTGGGTCAGTGGGACGACGCGGAGATGACCAACGCGCCAGGTCAGTCCGGCGATCCCCGTTCGCCGTTCTACGACAACCTGCTCGAAGGCTGGGCGACAGACTCATCCTTTCCGCTGCTCTACTCAAGAAGTGCCGTCGAGGCGAATCAGGCCCTCAGGATCGTGCTGGAGCCGGCTGAGTAAACCCAGCGCATTGCGGGACAGAACCAGATCGAGAGGCTAGAGGCCACTGAGTTTGATCCCTCTGGCCTCGATGAGTGCCTGAAACCGTGGCTCCTGCCAGTAGGGTTCAAAGTCAACATCGTGTAGCCGTATCACATAGTGCGACGGGGCGGCGTCGAGGCAGGTATACATCTCCTCCCGTCGGCCAAGTCGCGCCAGAACACCCAGCACGCCTCCGACGTCTGCTTGCGTATTCGCGCAATCTATCAGCCAGGTATCGAGCGAGTAGATCAGCGACTCCTCGAAACGGCCGTCCTCCAGTAAAGCGCTGTACTCCGTATGGCTGGTGAGCCTCGAGCCGAACGGCGATCGCAACAGCACTTTGCGCATCATGGCGGCAGCCTCACGTTCCCGACCGGCCCGATACAGCGTCCGCAGAATCATCGCATCGGTCAGCAACGAATCGTCACCCATGCGGGCGGCGTACTCGAACTCCGCTATGGCCTCGTCGTATTTACCACTGTGATAAAGCACCGCCCCATGTCGGAACCTGGTCAACGGAGAAATCGGATCCAGATCGGCTGCAAGGCCTGCCTGTCTGATGGCTTCGTCGTGGCGGAACTGGCTCAGGAGAAATTCGGCGACCAACAACCGGACGGTGGGACCTGTTTCCACGGTCAGTGCCTTTTCATAGTACCGCCAGGCTTCTTCGTAGTTACGACTGCGCTCATGGAGCTGTGCCAGGATCAGGAAGCTCCGCGGTGGATCCAGTTGCGCCAGACGCTCGGCGATGGCCCAGGCACCATCCGAGTCGTAGCCCATCATCTCGGTCGCCTTACCCGCGAGCGCGCTCGGGTAGTCGGGTTCCAGCGAAAGCGCTTGGTCCAGCAGCGAGCGGACGGCCGCTCTCTTGTCTTCTCTGAACCAATCCTCCACGTACCAGATCGTGGCATTCGCCTGATGGAGCAGCTCATAGGCACGAAAGTTCTCCGGTTCGTAGCGGGCAAAGGCAAGATCCGGTCTCGAGCTCAGTGCCACACCAAGTTCGATCCGGATGGCCTCAGCGACGTCGATGGCGACGGCTCGCTGAACGTCGAAGATCTCAGTCAGGGCCCGATCGTATCGGACGGCGAGAATCTGTTCGTTCCCGCTGATGCGAACCAGGCCAACCGTCACGCGTAGTTCTTCACCAGCAACCTGCACGGTACCTTCCACAACGGTACCTGCTTTCAAACGACGACCGATGGTTGGCAGATCGGCGTTCGAATCGGCCAGACGTCTGATTGAGCTTCTGGCGGGCAACCTGAAATCCGGGGTGCGTGCCAGCGTTTCCGTCAGCTCAACTGCCATGGCATTGGCGAGCCAGTCGTAGTCGCTGTTTTCGCCCACGTTCTCGAACGGCAGCACGGCGATAGACGTGAGCGGTAGCGACTCCAGCGGCGGCGTTTGCCAGGAATCCAGTGGAGCGGTCGTTTCAATCGGCGGAGGCTTACCGACCTGTTGCCAGAGAAACAGGGCGATGCCCACCGCTATCGTCAGGCCGGCAACGAGAGATGTCGCAGGTCGCCAGTGGGGTGCACCGTCAGGCGAAGTCTCAAGGTCCTCGAGCGCGACGTTGCAGACCAGGCGGTATCCGCGTCGCGGCATGGTTTCGATGAACGCTTCCGGCAGGGCTTGGCGCAGCCGGTTGATGGCCTTCGACACCTGAGTGTCCGAGACATAGCGTCCGGCCCAGACCTCCTCATGCAGCTGTTCACGAGTGACCAGCTGGCCGGCGTTATCGGCGAGGCAGGCCAGAACGGCCGCAGTTTTCGGTGTCAGTAGCTGAGTTTCTTGACTGGTGACGAGAGTGCCAGTTGCCTCATCGAAGACAATATCGTCCAGGAGAAAGCGCCTCTGCCCGGGCTTCGCAGCAATCAATCTCTAAGTCCCCCGGTCGGGGCTGCGTCCATCAGCGCGGCGTTCGCTGCCCGCCAGCGTTCCACGAAGTCGGCATCGTAGGCACTGTCCGGAGATTCCCTGACCAGGGCATCCAGGGACTCTGTATCCGTGCCGATGAGAATCCGCCAGCGATCCTCCCGCACTCCATCCAGAATGATCCGGGCCGCTTCTTCCGGCGGCATGCCCAGAGACTTCATGTCCTGGATTTCCTGCACCCCTGCTGCCCGGATCTCATCATCCGACATCTCCATGTGGTCGGTCCGCCCGGCTATGCGCCAGCGTCGCCGTGCGCTCTCTACCTCTGATTCGCTCCACTGGTCCGGTGACCGTTGGCCCAGCACCTCTGCGCTGTGCTCGATGATGCCGGTACCGGTGTGGCCCGGCATCACCACGCTCACCTTCAGGTGCGGAGCATTGAACCGGAAGTCGTGGATCAACGCCTCAGAGAACCCACGCACAGCAAACTTTGCTGTGCTGTAGGCTGTGTGCGGCACGTGACCGCCGAGCACCGCCCGCAGTGCGTTGGCACTCGCCATGTTGACCAGGTGACCGGCCCGGGACCGCAGCAGCAGTGGCAGGAAGTGTCGCGTCATGAGATAGACGCCCTCCCAGCAGATGGAGAAGGTCCGTTCCCACTCTTCCCGCGGGCTTTCAATGAAGCTGCCACCGCCGCTGATCCCGGCATTGTTGATCAGGAGGTCAATGTGCTCACTGCCGTGTTCCTTCGGCACCTGTTCGGCGAACTCGACCACCTGGCGCTCGTCGGCCACGTCGCAGTGCTGGCCGCTCACGTGCACGGACCTGTTGGCAGCACGGCAGAGGTCGACCGTTTCCTGCAGGCTGTCGGTGAACAGGTCGCAGAGCGCCAGGTGACAGCCCTCGGCGGCAAGCGCGGTCGCCAATGCCCGGCCAATGCCGGATCCGGCGCCGGTCACAACGGCCAGTCTGTCTCTGAACTCGCGCATTGCTCTCCTCCGATGACGATCGCCTCAGCGGCAACCTTCCCCGATCGCGTCCAGGAACCTGTCAAAGTCGATGTTCCGGCCGCAGAGCACCACAGCCACCTTCTTCCCAGTCAATGCCTGTGCAGGTTTGCCCATCTCGCCCTCAGCAAGCTGCAAACAGCCCGCCAGCGCTACCCCGGCAGAACCCTCGACGATCCAACGCTCTTCCCTGACCAGGGTCGCGAGCGCCGCACAGATCTCCGCCTCGGACACGAAAACGTAGTCGTCGATGAACGTCTGACAGGCCTCGAAGGTGATGGCATCGGCCTCCACCCCACCAGCCGTACCGTCTGAAAGGGTCTCCGTTTCAGCGACCTCGTGTATTTCGCCCCGCTCCAGACACCGCGCCATGGTTGGCGCGTTGACCGGCCAGCAGCCGAAGATCCGGATCTTCGGCTGACGCTGCTTCAACCATCCGGCGATCCCGGAAATCAGTCCGCCGCCGCCCACAGAGACGAACACCGCATCCAGATCCGGTACGGCTTCGTCGATTTCCACCCCGATCGTACCTTGACCCGCCACCACCAGAGGATCGTTGTAGGGCGACACAAAGACCCGGCCCGATTGCTCAGCAGCCTCCCTGGCGGCAAGCTCCGCCGACAGCCCATCACCCGGGACAGCAATCACCGCCGCGCCCATGGCCCGCATCGGCGCTATCTTGACCTCGGTAGCTGCTTCCGGCACGTACACGGTCGCCTGCACAGCAAGCGCCGCGGCAGCCCGGGCCACGCCCTGACCATGGTTGCCGGTGCTGGCCGCGATGATCCCACGGCTGCGCTGTGCATCGCTAAGATGCCGCAGCCGGTTCAGCGCGCCGCGAAGCTTGAAAGAACCCGTGAGCTGCAGATGTTCGCACTTGAGATAGAGCTCGAGGTTGTCGCACCACAGCGCACGGGTGGTGGGCGTTTCGAGAACGTGTCCGGCGATGCCGGCGCGAGCCTGCTCGATCTGCGCGGGCAGATCGTCGAGCCAGCTCAACTGGGTGGAGCCATCAGCCGCCAACCGCCCGTGCGACGTCATCGGCCACGGCTTCGCCCGCTGCCCGGAATCCGGCAACCATCGGCTCCGTCAGAAAGTCAGCGACAGCAGTCTGATAGGCAGGCATCGCCTGCACGCGCTCGTACCAGGCCTCAAGACCCCGGCGATCGGCAAGCAAGCCGCTGAGGTTCAGGTGATCCACACGAAGCACGTAGGGCAGCAGTGCCGCATCCGCCAGCGAGAACGCATCACCGACCAGAAACGCGGTGTTGGACAGCGCCTGATCAGCCAGATCAAAAAACTTCACATGCCCCTGATAGGCCCCAACGAACTCCGGCGCCTGCACACCGTGATCGATGACCGAGCGTCGTACCGCGCGACGGGTCGGATCGGGAATGGCCTCGATCAGCGCATCCACTTCCTCCTTCGGCCGCGCCAGCATGCCCGGTCGAGCACCGATGGCAAACGTCTGAATGCCACAGAGAGGGTGCAGCTCGTCGATCTTTTTGGTCCACAACCGCATGGCGTGCCGTCCAGCTGCGTCCAGAGGTGCCAGCGCCGGTTCCGGGTAGGCGTCTTCGAGATACTCGTTGATGAGCGTCGACTCGATGAAGACGCGGCCACCGTCTTCCAGGGTTGGGACCACGGCATTTGGATTCTTGGCGACATATTCCGGTGCAAACTGCTCCCCGGCCAGCAGGTTGATCAGGGCGCTCTCGTAGTCGAGCTCCTTCTCGGCCAGCACGAGGCGCACTTTCTGCGAGCAGGTGGAGATCTGGTTGTGATAGAGCTTCATGTCGGGATCCGGGTCAGGGTTTGAGATCGGCAAGCATTGTCTTCAGATGCTCAGTGAAGGCTTGCGGCTGATCCAGAAAAACGTGGTGCTGGGCGTTCTCCACCGCAACCGAAGGAAAGTCCTGTGGGATGAGTGTACGCATGTAGTCCAGCGTGCTCTTTGAGAACAACTCGCTGTCCGCACCATAGATCAGACCGAACGGTAGCCTCAGATTCTCGTACTCCTCCGGCTCCCGGTCACCGCCTTTCATGGTGCCGGATAGGTCTTCATCGTATTTCCAGCTCCAGCCACCACCATCCACCGGCATCACCGAGTGACGGGCGATGTACTGCATCACGTACTCATTCTCGCAGGGTTGGGGTGGCTGCAGACGGAAGCGGCCAATGGCCGTGCGCTTGTCCGGATAGACCTTCGCCTGACCGCCCATCATCATGGTGAGATGCTCCGGCGGTGGGTCATCTGGATTGCGGATACCGGAGTCCACCAGAATCAGGCCGCCGAAGCGTTCCGGGAACAGGTTGGCCGCTTTTACCGCCATGGCACCACCAAAGCTGTGTGCCACCACCATCACGTCATTGCCGAAACCGGCATCGTCGCAAACCGCCACGATCTCTTCCGAGAACGTGGTGCTCGAGTACTCATAGCGGTAGTCGGAATCACCCATGCCGGTCAGATTCATGGCGGCGACGGTGTAATCCTCCATGAACGACGGCGCGATGAAATCCCACCAGTGCGAGTGAGCGAACATGCCGTGGATGAGCAGCAGGCCGGGCTTGCCCACCGAGTCTTCTGGCGCACCATCGCCTCCGGATGCGGCACCACCCCATTTCTGGTAGACCACGTCGCACTCGTCCACCTCGACGGTATGGGTGCTGTATTCCGTCTCGATGGCCTCGAAAAACCACTCAGGAATGGTGGGTCCCGTGTCTTTGTCCCAGCGTGCCATGGCTTACAGCGCTCCGAATCGTTTCAAATGAAAATCCACATTCCCGAACAGCGTGTCAATCGTGGTGAGCCGCTTGAAGTAGTGGCCCACGTTGAGCTCGTCCGTCATACCCATGCCACCGTGCAACTGCACCGCACCCTGGGCGACGAAGCGACCGGATTTACCGACCTGGACCTTGAAGGCAGATAGGGCCTTCTTCGCCTCGCCGTCGTAGCCCTCGTCCAGGCGCATGGCTGCCAGGTACATGAGCGACTTGGCCTGCTCGTGCTCCATGAACATATCCACCATACGGTGCTGCAGGACCTGGAACTTACCGATGGGCTGACCGAACTGCTCCCGGGTTTTGCAGTACTCCACCGTGGCTTTGTAGAGCACTTCCATGCAACCGACAGCTTCGGAGCCGACCGCGAGAATGCCTTCATCGATCACCCGCTCGATGACCGGATGACCCTGGTCCAGTGCACCCAGCAGCGAATCGGGGTCGAGCATCACGTTGTCAAACGTCACCTCCGAGGCCCGATAAGCATCGACCGTGGGGTAGTCACGGCGGTTGATGCCTTCAGCGGCCGCTGGCACCAGAAAAAGCGAGATGCCACCGTTGTCCCGCTGCCCGCCACTTGTGCGGGCGGTTACCACGAAGAAGTCGGCGGCCGGGCCATTCAGCACGACGGACTTATAGCCGTTCAGGCGATAGCCATCGCCGTCAGAGGTTGCTGTCGTGGTGAGGTCGGCCAGGTTGAACCGGCCCTGCGGTTCCGCAAAGGCAAGCGCGGCCTGCTTCGAACCATCAATCAGGCTACTGAGCCAGGTTTCTTTCTGAACCCTGCTGCCCGCGATCTTGAGCGCACCTCCGGCCAGGATCACGCTGGCGAGGTAGGGCTCCACCACCAATCCCTTGCCGAACTGCTCCATGACGATCATGGTGTCCACCGCGCGGCCGCCGAAGCCACCGTCCTCTTCCGGGAAGGGAACGCCCAGCCAGCCGAGCTGGGCAAAGGTATTCCAGTTGTCCGTACTGAATCCGGCATCCGTTCGGGTGATTGCCTGACGGGTTTCGAAGTCGTAGTCGTTCTGAATGAACTTGCCGACGCTGTCGGCCAGGAGCGTCTGCTCTTCGGAAAAAGAAAAATCCATGCTGCGCTTCTCAGCTCCTCCTGTTTCCCCTTTCTTTCCCTTTCTTTCCCTTGCTTTCCCTTTGCTGTCCCGTCAGTGCCCCGCCAGACCCAGACCCTGAGCGAGGTTATCCCGCCGCATCCAGAACTCTCCATCAAGATACCGGATCAATTCTGCCATCGCATCCCGGGCCGCCAGAGCAGAAGCCGGCAACTCGTTGTGCTGACGGGAGGGCTCGATTGCCGGTAACGCGTAGTAGCCGAGCCTCGCCACCGCGAGCTCTGCCATCGCTCGACCGAGCTCCGCCGAGCGAATGGCAACTGCCGTCCGCAACACGCCATCCGCGTTCAGCGCGGCACGCTGTTCCATCACCTCCAGGCCAGTGAGCGTTACGCCGAGCGCCGCCAGCGACTCCGCACTCTCCCCCGTTTCGTCTCCTTCACCCTGCACGGCCAACAGCCGATCGTACTGACGACGCAGTCGGCCAGTCCAACAGCTCAACCCGACCAGCCTTGCACCGTCCATTCCGGCCATATCGAGAAGCGCTGCAGCAAGATGCGGGTGGGTTCGTGTGCTGGCCAGGACTTCCAGGTGCAGCTGATTCAGCAGAACCGTATCCGGGTCCAGCGGCTGATTGATCAGAACGGCGCTTTCCCTGAGCTCAGCTACAGCAAGCGCTTGCTCCATGCCATCGCTAAGGCACATGGCAATCGCGGTTGCCTCTCCCGCATGCCGGGCAAGGATACGTAGATCCTTCGGCCTCGCCTGACCCGGCCGCAAGCGGCTTTCAAGCGGTGCGGCACCGAACAGCGAGCCATGCAGCGCCCAGCGGATTCCACCGGCGGCCATCCGGGGCAGATAGCGGTGGCACAGGACCTCATCCGCCAGTGTGAGGAGAAGTGGGCCGGTGAGTTGCAGGGTGTGTGCATCCAGCATCGGCGCGCCAGCCAGCCCTAGTGTGCGCTCAACCAGGAATGCCTCATCCGGCGCCAGTCCACCGCCCCAGGGTTTCGGCCAACCCGGCGCGCTCCAGCCTCGATCGCTGAGCGCTTCGAAATATTCACCTCCAGCGGCTGCGGGCAGCCATTCGGCCGCAAACCTCTCTACAGAAGCCACCAGCGCTCGCTGCTTTGCCGTCAAGTTCAGATGCACCTTCGACCGCCTCCACTCGAGTTGGAAATATTAACAGGCCCCCTGGCAGCCCTCAGGCAATCGAGGCAACATAGCTGGCTCGATTCCGGGGACGACCAATGAGCTTTGAAACCATCACCACCGAGGTGTCGGACGGCATTCTGACGCTGACCTTGAATCGGCCAGAGATACTGAATGCCTTCAACCAGATCATGCTGCAGGAGATGATCACCGCCTTCGATGAAGCCGATGCCGACGATGAGGTGCGCGCCATCATCGTCACCGGCGCAGGCCGTGGCTTCTGCGCCGGGGCAGACCTCTCATCCGGTAGCGATACCTTCGATGCAGATGCCCGGGACGATCGTTCCGGCGGCCTGCAGCCGGATGGGGGCGGTATCCTGACGCTCAGAATCTACGAGCTGAAAAAGCCCATCATTGCGGCCATCAACGGCGCTGCCGTAGGCGTTGGCGTCACCATGACCCTGCCTATGGATATCCGCATTGCATCGGACAACGCCAAGTTCGGCTTTGTTTTCGCCCGTCGCGGCATCGTCCCGGAAGCCTGTTCGAGCTATTTCCTGCCTCGCGTGGTGGGTATCTCCCAGGCCCTGGACTGGTGCTACAGCGGCAAGGTGTTTCCCGCCGAGGAAGCGCTGGCTGGCGGGTTGGTTCGCAGCCTGCATCCTGCCGATGAGCTCCTCGACGCCGCCCGCGCCATCGCGACGGAAATCAGTGCCAACACGTCCGCGGTCTCCGTCACCCTGATTCGACAAATGATGTGGCGCATGCTGGGTGCGGACCATCCAATCGAAGCGCACAAGATCGATAGCCGGGGCGTCTATCACCGGGGCCGCTCTGACGACGCGAAGGAAGGTGTATCCGCCTTCCTGGAAAAACGGCCGGCAGAATTTCCCGGCAAGGTCTCCAAGGACCTGCCAGACTACTACCCCTGGTGGGAGCCCCGTAAATTCAGCTAGTGTCCTGTTCGATACATTCAGCAAAGCTCAGAGGTTCGCTGGCAGCAGCAGACTTCTCAGGAAGGGAGAAAAGATGAGCGAACCTACCATTTCACAGAAAGCCCCGTACCCGGTGGACGTCAGCAACGGCAAGAAATACTTCTGGTGCGCGTGCGGCAGGAGCGCTCGACAGCCATTCTGCGATGGCTCCCACGAGGGCACGGAGTTCACGCCCTATGCCTACACCGCGGAGGAGGATCGCACCCTGTATTTCTGTGGCTGCAAACACACCAAGGGTGTGCCGCTCTGCGATGGCACGCACAACGCCCTGTAAGGGTAGAGAACGCGCCAACCCGCCCATGATCTGGATGAGGTACTGCCATGATCACCCGTCTGTTCAGGACCAGACCAAGACTGGATAGCAAAGCGCCGGAGGATCGGCGTCGCGCAATCGAAGCTCTGTCCGAGCAGGAGGCGTTGAAGGTACAGGCCGAGCTCGCACGGCTTGCGCAGGAAGACGATGATCCGGCGGTGCGCCGGACAGCCATCTGCCAACTGCACACGGAAAAGGTATTGCGGGAGCTACTCGCCGACTCCAAGCAGGCGGACCAGGCCGTGGAGCGCATTGTCGAACTGAACACCCGGGGCAAGTGCATGGGGTTGTCCGAAGAGCCCGTCGTCCTCGCGGCTCAGCTCTCCACCACCTCCGAACCCGGGACGCTTGCCGCCCGTCTGATAGAGATGGGTGGCCACAGCCTGCTGATCGACGCGTTGCTCGGCGCGCCCCGTGAGCGGCGGGAGACCCTGCTCTCCCTCCCTCAACTCGGGAAGACGGATCTGCTGCAGGAGCTGGAGCGACGCTCCCGGGATCGCGACAAGAAGACGAATCGGTTCGCCCGGGCTCGTCTGGACGAGGTCCGAAAGCAGGTGGCCACAGCCACCGCGGTGGCCGAAGAGGTGGCAGAGCGGCTCAGCAATCTGGAGAAGCCGGGCGACGATTCGGCACTCGAACGGGAACGCCGCTCCGTACTCCTCGGCCGGGTCGAGCAGAGCCTTCAGGAGCTCGAGTCGCTCAGTCGGCAACTGGCTGCAACAGGCGCTGCACTACCCGACCTGGCTGCGCTAGCGGAACGCCACCGGAGGTTGGCTCAGCACTCAGCCGGGCACAGCCCGAAGGAGCAGCCTCAGACACGCAAGCCCGCTGGTTCCTCGCCAGCTGAGGCAACCAGTCCCGAGATTGAGCCGACTCCTGCACCGCAAGCAGATTTCGATACGCTGACCGCTGGCTTTCAGGGCCTGGATGAAGCCCTGACGACAAGCACAGACTTCGATGCTCTGGCTGCCGAACGGCAACGGTTGACGGATCTCTGGCTCGCCGCAGCTGATCACACCCCACCGGCTGACTCTCAACATCGAGTATTCGAGCAGGTCTCCCATCGCTTCCAACTGCTCGCTGAGGCGAACCGGCGCCTGCAAGGCACGTCGTTCAGGACCGTTGATCCTGGAACGGTGCCCGACAGGATCGACACCGCTACCGACCAGGGCGCATGGCGAGCGGCCGCTGAGCTGGAAAGTGCGGTTCGGACACTGCAGAAAACTCTGGACCACATCAACTGGCCGGACTGGGCAACGGTCCCGGAGGGGCTCGCCACTCAGCGAACGCTCCTCAAAACTGCTACGGCCCGCCTCGAAAGCTGGCAACGATCCGAAGCGCAGACGCTCACCGATCTTGCTGAATCGCTCGAGAAGCTGGACGCGTTGATCGAATCCGGCGAGCTGAAAACTGCCCGGTCTGAGGCAGGCAGAATCCGCAAAGGTCTGAAACCCATTCCGGAACGCTCGGCACGCGAGCTCAATCGGCATCTGGCCCGTGCCTCGGCACGTCTCAGCGAGCTGAGTGACTGGCAGACCTTCGCGACCACACCCAAGCGGGAAGCCTTGCTGGCGGCGATGACAGAAATTGCCGACAACCCACTGGCACCACCAGATCAGGCAAGCAGGATCAAGTCACTACGCAAGGAGTGGAATGCGCTCGGCCCACTAGGGCGCTCTGATGATCACAAGCTGCTCGACGCATTTAACGAAGTCGCCGAGCGGGCGTTCGAACCCTGCCGAGCCCACTTCGCCGAACAGGCAGATATACGCACCGCAAATCTGGCAGCTCGCGAAGCCATCTGTGAATCACTCGCTGGCTACCTTGCCGCCACAGACTGGCAACACGCAGACTTCAAGGCCGCCGAACGCATCATGCGCACGGCACGGGACGAGTGGCGGGCCCACCATCCGGTAGATCGCAGCGCCGGTAAGGCAGTTGAAGATCGCTTCGAGAGTCTGCAGGCAGACCTGCACCAGCACATAAAGACAGAGTGGGACCGTAATCTTCAGGCGAAACGGCAGATCGTCGAGGAAGCTAAGGCGCTGCTCGCGGGAGATCAGGGCATCGTCGACCAGGTTGAGGGAGCTAAGCGCCTGCAGCAGCGCTGGAAGAGCATAGGCACCACTCCCCGCCGCCCGGATCAGACATTGTGGCGGGAGTTTCGCGCAGCCTGTGATGCCATCTTCGAGAAGCGGGATTCGGTAAAACAGAGTGAAGACGCGGAGATTCGGGCCAATCGGCAAACGGCAGAGCAGTTGCTTGCCGAGTTCCGAGCCCGACTGGACGAAGCCTCCGATCCCATCGACCCCGGCACGTTGCGTGAGTTTCAGAATCAGTTTGCCGAGCTGCCCCCTTTACCTGATCGGCTCGCCCGTGCGTTGGACCGGGAGCAGAGTGAGTTGGTCAGAGCGGCCCAGCAGGTGCTCCGTGATCAGCGGGCGGCGGCGGCGGTCACCCGGCTCGAAAATCTGAAGTCACAGGACGCGGAGGTGTCCGCGCTGGAACAGCTTCAGCAGGCTGGCGAGACGGTGGCTTTCACGCCTCCGGACCCGGTTTTCGCCAGCCGTTGTCAGGCTGGTGCCACTCCGGTTGCCTCGGAAGCGCTGACTCGACTCGTGCTCGAGGCAGAGATCGCAGCAGGGCTGGAATCAGCGGAAACCGATCTCAAGATCAGCCTGCAGGTAGAGATGATGAACGCAGGCCGTGGCCGCGAAGCGCTGGAGGCGACACCGGAGGATCTGACCCGCCGCTGGTGTGAGCTGGGGCCGAAGGATGAGTCTGCAGATCCGCTCCGGGAGCGCTTGTTTACGGCGATCACCGTTCTGATAGGTCGCTGAGCTGAAGTGCAGCGGTCAGGAAGGCAGCTCCAACCGGATCGAAGCACCCCCCCAGGAACTGTCCGCGATAGACAGCTTTCCTGAGTACGCGCCTACGAGCTCGTTCACCATGGCAAGCCCTATGCCCTGTCCCGGTTGGATTTCATCCGCCCGGGTGCCGCGGTTCAGCACCTGTTCCCGAATCGCTTCGTCGATACCTGGACCATCGTCATCGATCACCAGCGAGATCCGAGCACCCTGCAGACCATCCACCGAGTTCTCTCCGCTGATGGCAACCCGCCGGTTCGTGTACTTGAAGGCGTTCTCCAGCAGGTTGCCGAGCATCTCCATCAGGTCCCGCTCGTCACCGCGCACCATCAGTCCGCTCGGTACCGATTCCGAGACCTCGATCTGCCGATCCCTGTAAGCCGTATTCAGAGCGCGGATCAGGCGACCAATCAGCACCCCCACGTCCACCGCTCTGCCCACCACAACCGGTCCGGATACGGAGGCCCGATTGAGCTGATGAGTGACGGTACTCTCCATCCGGTCGAGTTGCTCTCTGACCAGCTCATCACCGCGCTCGGCGCGACTGCCGGTCAGTTCGTTTCGCATGACCGCCAGTGGGGTCTTCAGAGAGTGAGCCAGATCTTCCATGGCTTTCCGATAACGACTGCGGCTTCGCTCCTCGTGGGCGATGAACCGGTCGAGATTCTCGGCCAGACCTTCCAGCTCCGTGGGATAGGCTCTCGAGAGCCGATTCCGTTGCCCTTCCTCGAGCTCCCGAACCTCACCAGCCATCATCCTCAAAGGGCGCAGCCCCCAACGGACGGCCAGCGCCTGTGCCAGTACGAAAAACACCGTCACTGCGCCCAGCCCGATGTAGAGATTCCGCCGGAAGCTGCCGATGGCGGCAAGGAACGGGCGCTGGTCCGTGGCAACAGCAAAGTTGACCACCGCTTCGTCTTCCCAGATCACCGAGTAGTGCGTAACAAACCTATCCACGCCATCCTCTCCAGTGAACTCGAGAAACTCGAACTCCCCGAGCCCGGACCAGGCAGGTTCCGGCAGTCGGATTGATGTGATCACGGTGGACGGAGAGGCCCAGCTCGCATCGTCATCCCGACCCAGCACCGCCGCATAGAGGCCGCTCTCCGGCTGGTGCAGCCGGGGTTCCGGAAGTTCGGCGCCGAAGGTCAGTGAGGCACCCGTTTTCTCCATCGAGCCCATCAACGAGTAGGTGACGAGCTTCAGTTGCTCCTCCGCGCCATCCAGCACGCTGGCGCGAAACGAGCGATCGAGAACGATGCCGGCAAGCGACAGGAAAGAGCCGAGAACGACAGTGGTGATCAGCAGCAGGCGGGTCTGAATGCCTGCTTTCAAGCAGTGGTTTCCATGGAGAAGCGGTAGCCCTGACCGCGGATGGTGCGGATCGGGTTCACCGGCGTCAGCTTCTTGCGCAACCGGCCAACGAAGACTTCGATCACGTTGCTGTCCCGGTCGAAATCCTGCTCGTAGAGATGATCGGTGAGCTCCGTTTTGGAGATGACGCGAGAGGGGTTGAGCATCAGATACTCGAGCACCTTGTACTCGTAGGCGGTGAGTTCCACCAGCGAATCATCCACCCGTACCTCTTTCTTAGCCGTATCCAGCTTCAAGCCGCCCTGCTCGATCACCGGGGAGGCATAACCAGCCGCTCGGCGCATCAGCGCGTTGAGGCGAGCCAGCAGCTCTTCGGTCTGAAAGGGTTTGGTCAGATAGTCATCCGCACCGGCTTCCAGGCCTTCCACCTTGTCCTGCCAGTTGCCTCGAGCCGTGAGCACGAGGACGGGAAAATCACGATTTTCGCGACGAAGCTCGGCGATCAGGTCCATGCCATCGAGCTTTGGCAGGCCCAGATCGACAACGGCAGCGTCGTAGTCGTACTCCCGTCCGAAGTAGAGGCCCTCTTCACCGTCAGCAGCCAGATCGACAATGAAGCCTTCTGCACTGAGCCGATCTTTGAGCTGGGCGGAGAGGTTGGGTTCGTCTTCAACTACCAGAATTCGCATCTCAATTTCCCTTACCGGACATTCCTTGCCCGGCCTCAGCGGGAGGACATACGGCCTTCGGAGTCCACGTAGTATTGTTTGACACGCTTACCGTCCACAAGGACGCGCACGTTGTAGCCGCGGCGGCCGCCTTTCTCAACCGGTGTGGCCGAAAGCACTCGCCCGCCTGTCTTGCGACGGACTTTGTCTGCCGCCTGCTCCAGCGAGATGCCGCCAACCGGTGCCGCATAGTGGTTGGGTTGGGCCTGCTGGGCGACGAGCATGGCAGGGAGAATGCCGCCCTCCAGCGCGGCGTGGGCGCCGGAAGAAAGCGGGAGTACGAGCACTGACCAGAGCAGCCACCTACGAAAACTTCCATAGCTTCGCCGAATGCCGCGCATTCGGCCTCCTGGCCTACTGCTTGGCCTGCTCCCTGGCCTAATGCTTGACCGACTGCCTGGCGAAGAAATCATGGGTAAAAACTGGTTGATCAACTGCGTGCATTGTACTCCCAAAACCGTTTATACGGGTGTGACCCGTACCCGAACCTGAAGGTAACGACCCGGGTCGTGATCCATGCGAGCGGTGTGGGTCTGGCCCGCATAGCGATAGGTCACGTCGTAACCTTCGAGCTCCAGCTCCTCCCGAGTCTGGTAGACCGTCTCGCACACTTCGCGCGTCTGGTAATGCGGTTCATAGCTCGCATGCTGAACACCATGGCCATGCGCATCCGCCTGGCGGTGCTCGGCACGACGCTGGATGTCACGGCCGATGGTGCCGCCAAGCACGGCACCGACCGCGGTACCCACTTTTTTGTTGGTCTTGGAATGTCCGACCGCATTGCCGATGGCGCCGCCGATGATCGCACCGAGAATCGGGCCGGTATAAGAACGATAGCGAGGCTCAGCCCGGACCGGTTCCTCGACCAACGTGCACTGCTGCACCGGCTCGGAATAGCTCACGGTTCGGTAGACCGGCTCGGCGGCCACGACCTTGGCCCGATCCAGGCTCACACCCGAAGTCATTGCCGGGTGGGCGCCGGCCAGCGCAATGGACGGGGTTGCGGCAGCGCTCAAAAGGAGAGTGCCGCCAAGCAGGGTGGGTGCTACAGCTCGAAGAACAGACATCAGACACCTCGGATTGCTATCAACGTTCAACATGGCCGCAGGTTAGCCCTCGCCCGCTGAACGGTATCTGAATGTTCCTGTTCCGCAGGATTTCGAGCCGGAGATATTTGCTACCGGGTAAACAGATCCGTAAGTCGATGATTTTCGTCAAGAAAACCGACCAGATCGGCCTGGTTAATGAGGGTTTCGCCCATCCAGCAGGTGAGCCGCTCGTAGTGGGCGACAAAGCGCTCGATTTCCAGCGGGGACATGCGCCGCTCAGGTGGGTGGGCCTGCTCCTGCTGGGTACGCCAGCGGATCACCGCGGCGAGATCAGGCACATGCAGGTAGAGCAGGTGGTCCAGCCTGGACCAGAGCGGCGGATAGGACCCCTTGAGCGCATCGTTCACCCAGCGACGCCAGATCGCATCGGGGTCTTCCAGCCGTTCCAGGTCGTTGATCGGTAGCGCGAGTCGGGCTTCGGGTTCCGCTGGCACCCCTACGCACCAGCCTTCGAAGATCACCAGATTCACCGGTTCGGACACGGTGCGGCCACCGGGCTGTCGGTCATCGACGGACTTGTCGAACAGGGGCACCTGGCAGGGACGACCGGCAACCAGCGCATCGAGCACCTCACTGGCCAGTCCCACATCGTGGGTACCGGGCACGCCGCGGGTTGCCAGCAACGGATGGACATCCTCACTGAGCACTGCCCGCTCTGCTCGGGTCAGGTAAAAGTCATCCAGGGACAGGGCGATTGCCTTCTTACCCAGCACCTCAGCTGCCTGCACGAGGAGCGCCGCCAGAGTGCTCTTGCCCGCACCCTGGCCGCCGCTGATGCCGAGCACACGTACCCGGCCCTCTGCCTCGACCAGCCCACACTCCAGCACCGCCAGATCGGCAGCGAGCTGCCGCCAGTCCTCCGGCGCATCGGAGGCAATCGCTGCCAGCACCGCTTCCGTGTCCGATGGCACGGGCATAGCCACCCCCCGGTGGGTAGAACCTTTTCGATTTCGGGAGTCTAACCAGCGTAACGGACGAGGACGAGACGCCATGACCAACCCTGCCGACCAGGCCGGCCTGCTGGGCCGTGCCAGTGCCCTGTACGAGCGATTGCTCGGCCTCGTTGCTCACTTCGATGGTCTCGCTTCACTCCTGCTCCGCCTGATCCTCGGTCCGGTTCTGATCGCTGCCGGTTGGGAGAAGCTCACCGGCGAGAACTGGTTCGGCTATCAGCTCGACGCCTTTCCGTTCCCGTTCAACGTGCTACCGGCAGAGCTTTCCTGGTTTCTGGCCTCCTGGACCGAGTTCCTGGGTGGCATCCTGCTGCTTGTCGGGCTGGCTACCCGACTGGTCGCCATTCCTCTGGCGGTGACCATGTTCGTAGCGGCCTGGGCCGTGCACCTGGATAACGGCTGGCCGGCTATCGCGCCTTCGAATCCGCCTGAGATCTGCATTGCCGACACCGCCGCGTATGCAGAATCAAACGTCTTCGAGCGCTACATCAAGTGCCACAACGTAAACGAACGGACGATCGAGGCATCCAAGCGCCTGGCTCGGGCAAAGGCGATCCTGAGAGAGCATGGCAACTACAGCTATCTCAATGGCAGCGGCAGCATCGTCAAGCTCAACAGCGGCATCGAGTTTGCAGCCATTTATCTGGCCATGCTGGTCGCCTTGATGGTGATCGGCGGCGGCCGCTATCTGAGCCTGGACTACTATTTGTCACGCTTTCTGTCACGCTCCGCCGACCTGCCTGGCGAATGAGCCCAGACACCTCAACATTTATCTATAATCCCGCCCGAACAGCACGCTCAACTCATATTATGAATCAGTCTTCATCGACTCTGCGCACGCTCAGCGCCTGCGCCACCGTCGTCATCACGCTTCTGGCCGGATGCTCGATCCAGCAACCCGCAGTGCCGCCAGTGACCTCTGCCGGGACGGCAGACGCCGTCATCCAGAAAAGCCCCAACGATCCCAGAGCCTACCGCTACCTGGTGCTGCCAAACGCGCTGCGGGTTCTGCTGGTCAGCGACCCGGCCACCGAGCGTGCCGCGGCGTCGCTGACGGTGCAGCGAGGCTACTACCACGAGCCCCGGGAATTCCCCGGCCTTGCGCACTTCCTGGAACACATGCTGTTCATCGGCACGGAGAAGTATCCGGAGGTGGACGGTTATCAGCAGTTCATCTCCGCGCACGGCGGTCAGTCGAATGCCTACACCTCATCCGATCACACCAACTACTTCTTCGACGTGCGGCCTGCGCACTTCGAAGCGGCCATGGACCGATTCGCACAGTTCTTCATCAGCCCGTTGCTGGACCCTGACTACGTGGAGCGGGAGAAGAACGCCGTCCACTCCGAGTATCAGTTGCAGATCAAAGATGATGGCTGGCGCTCGGGTGCCGTGATCAAGACGGTGATGGATCCCGCCTATGAAGGCTCCCGGTTTTACATCGGCTCGCTGGATACCCTGGGCGAGGGTGTGAATGAGGCGCTGCACGAGTTCTTCGATACTCAGTACAGCGCCGATCAGATGGTGCTGGTGGCCCTCGGCAGCGAGAGCCTCGATGAGATGGAAACCTGGCTGCGACCCATGTTCAGCGCCATCGAAAACAAGTCCATCGGTCCGGCACCTGCCCCTGGCAGGGCGTTCGATCCAGGCACCTTCCCCGCCCAGCTCAACTATCAGACCCTGTCCGATAGTCACCAGATCAGTTTCAACTTTCCGGTGCCGCCGGTGGACGAGCACTACCGGACGAAGCCAGCACACTACCTGACCAACCTGCTTGGCCATGAAGGTGAGGGCAGTCTGCATCAGCGTCTGGAACAGGCTGGCTGGATCGAATCCCTGGCAGCCGGCGTGCAGCGGCTGGATGAAAGCAATGCCTTCATCTCCATAGACATCGAGCTGACCGAGTCAGGGCGGGGTGCGGCAGACGAGATCACCGCGGCACTGTTCAGCTTCATTGAGCTCCTGAACGCCCAGGAACCGGAGGACTGGCGTTACGACGAGCAGGCACGGGTTGCGGAGCTCGGATTCCGTTTCCAGGAGCAATCCACCGCCACCGGTTTCGTTTATCGCACCAGTCCCAATCTGACGCGCTATCCACCGGAGGAGGTACTCGTTGCCGACTACCTGATGGAAGGCATGGATGCGGCGTTGATCAGGCGCTACCTGAGTTACCTGCGGCCCGACAACGTGCTGATCGAACGCTCCGGACCGGATGTGCCTACCGATCAGATGGAAACCTACTTCCAGGTGCCTTATCAGCTTGCAACCCGAATCGATATCGACCCACAAACGAGTAAGGCCGGTCTGCATCTGCCGGAACCGAATCCGTTCATTCCGGAGGCGCTGTCACTGACCGTTCAGTCCACGGATCTGCCGAGTCTGGCCGTGAGCGCGCCGGGTACGGAGCTCTGGCTGGCACCGGATGCAGAGTTCGGAGTGCCCCGAGCCAACCAGACCTTCTTCCTCGGCGTACCCGGTGGTCTTTCCTCGGCTCGTGATCTGGCCCTGGCCCAGCTCTACGCACAGCTGGTCAACGACGCGCTGAATCCGTATGCCTACCCGGCCATGCTTGCCGGGCTCGGCTACCGCATCGGCACGAGTCCCGAAGGCTTCCGTCTGGTGCTGTCCGGCTACTCAGAAAAACAGGGGGCATTGCTCGAACAGATTCTGAGAGAGTTCACCGCCCTGGAAATCGACGATACCCGTTTCGCCCGGTACCAGGCTGAGCTGATCCGTAACTGGCAGAACTTCAGGCATGAGCGGCCCTACACTCAGACCTTCGCCGCCCTCTCCCAGCTCCTGGTCTCCACCAGCTTCTCGCCCGAGATCCTGGCCACGGAAGCCCAGGCGTTGAGTGCAGCAGATCTTCGCCGCTGGCAGTCGGAGCGTCTGAGCCAGATCAGCATACGGGGGCTTTCGCACGGCAACCTGGGAGAGGTCGATGTGCAGGCGGTGCGTGCGCTCCTGACCGGCAAACTGCCGGTGACTGACTTTCCGCTCGCTCGGCCGGAACTGGCCGTGGTCAGTGAACCCCTGCTGCTGGAAATCGCCGTGGACCACAACGACGCGGCCATGGTGCTCTACGTGCAGGACCCGGAGGCGAACTTCGAATCCAGAGCCCGGAGCGCGCTCATCTCCCAGATCCTCTCCCAACAGTACTTCTCGGCGCTGCGCACGGAGCAGCAGCTTGGCTACATCGTCACCATGACCAATCGCACCATCCGCGATCGCGGCGCACTGGTGTTCATTATCCAGTCACCTGTCGCCTCGCCTGCGGATCTGGAAGCCGCCACGGTTGCTTTCATGCGTGAGCAACTTCCCCAGGTGGCCAATATGGACCCGGCGGCCTTCGAGCGATTCAAGGCAGCGCTCGCTGGCCGGCTGACCGAGAAGGCGAAGAACCTGCGAGAGCGCAACGCCCGCTATCTGGCAGATCTGGAAGCCGGTGTCACCAGTTTCGATTCGCAACAGAAGATTGCCGACATCGTGCGCAGCCTGACGATCGAGGAAGTCACCGAGCATCTGACGCTCACCATCGATCGCCTGGAGAGTGCCCGACTGCTGGTGTTCAGTCGTGGCCAGTTCGACGCCGCGCCGGAGCTCGGCCGGCTGCTGCCGGACACGGAGGCGCTGAAAGTGACGGCAGCGGGTGCGGCCAGGGCCAACGGCACCGCGGGCAATGACTGAGCTGAGCCTCGTTCAGCCGCGCTGAGGTGCCAGCTCCAACCGGTAGGGGGGCAGTGATGCCAGCAGATCTCTGCCGTAGCGTTTGCTGACGATCCGCTTGTCCAGCAGTGTGATCCTGCCCCAGTCCCGTTCATGACGAATCAGGCGACCACAGGCCTGCACCAGCTTCAGCGCCGCGTCCGGCACGGACAGCTCGTAGAAGGGGTTCCGACCTTGCGCTTCGGCCCACTCGGCCATTGCCTGATCCAACGGGTCGTCCGGTACCGAGAACGGCAGCTTGACGATGATCACGTGCCGGCACAGGTCGTCCGGTAGATCCACGCCTTCGGCGAAGCTGGCGAGACCGAACAGCACGCTTTGCGTACCGGCCCGGACATCTTCGCCATGGGCTTCCAGCAAGGCCTGTTTGGATCCTTCTCCCTGCACTTTGAGCAAAGGGCGCAGCGACTGATCCATCCGATCCAGCACGGCAAACATCTGCCGCCAGGAGGTGAACAGCACCAGCGCGCTCGGACCATCGCCGATCAGCTCGGGAAGCAGGGCGGCCACCTCGTCCGTGTGGGCTTCGAAATCCCGGGGTTCGGCATTCAGCGGCGGCACCACGAACTGGGCGATGTTGGGAAAGTCGAACGGACTCTGAATGCGCAACGCCTTGCGACCCTGCAACCCGGCCCGTTCGAGAAAGCGGTCGAAGCGACCGACCGCAGTGAGGGTCGCCGAGGTGAGGATGGCACCGAAGCACCGGGACCAGAATGCTTCCTCGAGCAGAGCACCGGGCTCGATGGGCGCGCTGACCAGCTCCACATCCTCCAGGTGTCGATTGGCCCAACGTGCCTGGGCCGCCCCTTCCGGATCCGGCTTCGAGTAGGCTTCGATCAGCGCCAGCATGGCGTGCGCTCGGGTCTGCAACTGCCCCACCGGACCCAGCCAGTCGTCCGCCTCGAAGCCCCGCTGCCACTCCCTCTTGCCTTCCTGCACCTCGCCGAGCATGGCATGGGTACGTTCCAGCTCATCGGCCAGAGCAGCGAATGGCTCGAGCATGGCTTGCGCCCGTTCCGAGAGCGATTGTGGCACCTGACCCACCGGAAACCGGCAGGTTTCCAGGGTCTCATCTCTGGCCTCGAATGGCAGCTCGGCCACCGCTTCATCGAGATAGGTCAGCATCTCGCCCGCTCGGGCGCCGAAATCTGCGATTCGAGTGGCCACGTTCACCAGCTCGTCCGGTCGTCCGAAACGCTGGGTCAGGGTGCCGACCACGTTCTGCACGTTGTCGAGCCAGATCTGAGTGCTACGAACCCGCCCGGACGCAGAAAAGTGCTGTTGGGTCTTCTCAGGGAGATGGTGAGCCTCATCAACAATGTAGATGGCGTCATCCGGGTCCGGCAGCACCGCACCGCCACCCAACGAAAGATCCGCCAGCACCAGATCATGATTAGCCACAATCACGTCCGTACCTTCCAGACGGTTGCGGGCCTGGAAGAACGGGCACTGCTTGAAGTAGGCGCACCGATTGTTGGTGCAACCCCGGTGATCGGTGGTTACCGAGCTCCAGGCCTGCCGCGGAATGGCTTCCGGCCAGCTGTCGATCTCACCGTCCCAGCGACGCTCGGAAAATGCCTGCAGCAACCCCTGGTACAGGGCACTGTCGTCCACCTGGTCATCTGCACCGCCGAAAGCGGATTCGAACAGCGGCATCTCCGCACTGTCTGCGTAGCGAAGCCGGTCATCCAGACGTTTCAGACAGACGTATCGTCCACGACCCTTGGCCAGCGCGAAATCAAACTGCAGCCCGGAACGGGCCTTCAGATCCGGCAGATCCCGCAGCACCACCTGTTCCTGGAGCGCCACCGTGGCGGTGGAGATGATCACCGTTTTCTTAAGGCTCTTGCCGATCGGCACGGCTGCCAAACAATAGGCGGCGGTTTTTCCCGTCCCCGTGCCTGCCTCGATCACGGCGATGCGGTCGTTGTCGTCGGTGAGGGTGCGGGCGATCTGAGCAATCATCTCCCTCTGGCCCCGGCGCGGTTTGAAGTTACGGGCGCCCAGCCAGGCGCGGTAGGACGCCTGAATCTCTGCCTTGACGGCCGCACTCAAACGGCTGGCCTGTGCAGGGACTTCGAGGGGGGCTTCGCTCATCGAGGGAGCTTAGCGGCGCATTGCCGGAAGAGCCAGCCGATCGGGCGGGTCAGGCTGTAATCCGGTGGCCCTGCCCGAATCGGCGATCACTGCAACGCGGGCAGGTCTTTAAAGGCATCAAGCGCATCCGGATTTGCCAGTGCATCGAGATTGGTGACCGGGCGACCATGGACCACGTTCCGCACTGCAAGCTCCACAATCTTGCCGCTGATCGTTCTGGGCACGTCGGCCACCTGGACAATCACCGCCGGCACATGCCTGGGCGTGGCATGCGTTCGAATCTCCTGTTTGATGCGGCTCGTGAGCGCATCCGTCAGCTCGAGCCCGTCACGCAGGACCACGAAAAGGACCACGCGGACATCGCCGGCCCACTCCTGTCCGATCACCACGCTGTCGATGACCTCGTCAATCCGTTCCACCTGACGGTAAATCTCGGCAGTGCCTATCCGGACACCCCCCGGATTCAGCACCGCATCGCTGCGGCCATGAATCACGATTCCTCCCCGAGGCGTCATCTCCCCATAGTCACCGTGTGCCCAGACGCCGGGGAAGCGTTCGAAATAGGCGGCCCGATATCGGCGGCCATCCGGATCGTTCCAGAAACCGATGGGCATGGACGGAAATGGCCGCGTGCAGACCAGCTCGCCTTT
The DNA here is from genome assembly GCA_965215995.1 of Candidatus Azotimanducaceae bacterium. Taxonomy (GTDB): domain Bacteria; phylum Pseudomonadota; class Gammaproteobacteria; order Pseudomonadales; family Azotimanducaceae; genus SZUA-309. The sequence goes on from OZ244128.1 coordinate 1,429,565, forward strand.
CTCACCGACCACCGGCACGCCCTCGTCGTTCCAGATCTCCACCGCCATGCCAAGCCCCTTGCACTGAATCTCACCCCGATAGATGGGCGCATCCGGATTGCCAAGCACGAAGCAGGAGATGATGTCCGTACCACCGCTGATGGAACAGAGAGCCGCATCCGGCTTGAAGCTCGAGTAGACGTAGTCGTAGCTGGCCGGATTCAACGGCGAGCCGGTGGAGAGAATGGTCCTGAGGTGCTCGAGGCGATGGCTGGCTGCCGGGTGGACACCGGCGCTTTCCAGGCTCGAGAGGTATCTGGCGCTGGTGCCGAACACACTCACAGCCTCTTCATCGATGAGGTCCAACAGGCGCTGGCCATCCCGGGCAAAGGGCGAGCCTTCGTACAGCACCACCGTGGAACCCGTGGCCAGCCCGCTGACAAGCCAGTTCCACATCATCCAGCCACAGGTGGTGAAGTAGAACAGCACGTCCTCGGCTCGGAGATCCACGTGCAGTTGATGTTCCTTCAGATGCTGGAGCAGGGTGCCACCTGCACCGTGAACGATGCACTTGGGTTTTCCCGTGGTGCCTGAGGAATACATGATGTACAGCGGATGATCGAACGGCAGCCCGGCAAATGGCGGCGCCTCCTCGGCGGCACCGCTCAGAAAGTCGTTGTACAGACAGGCACCTTGCAGCGCACCGAGATCCGGGTCCCGGTCCAGCAGCGGCGTCACCACAATCCGCTCGATGCCTTCGATTCGACTCTGCATCTCCTGAGCTCTGGCCAGGCAGTCGATCCGTTTGCCGTCATAGACGTAGCCATCGGCAACGAAAAGAATCCGCGGGGCGATCTGACCAAACCGATCGCACACACCATTGGTGCCGAAGTCGGGCGAACAGGAGGACCAGATCGCACCGAGCCAGCTGGTTGCCAGCATGGCAATCACCGTCTCGATGATGTTCGGCAGATATCCGGCCACCCGATCACCGGGCTGAATCCCCCAGGCCTGCAACGCAGATGCGAGCCGGGCAGCTTCGCCATGAAGCTCTGCATAGCTCAGGGCCCGACGTTCACCCGATTCGGTGACGCCCACCAGCGCCGTGTGCTGATCCCGACGTCGTAGCAGGTTCTCCGCGAAGTTGAGCGTCACCCCCGGAAACCAGCAAGCGGCCATGAACTCATCACCCGGACTAAGAACCGCGCCTTTCACTGTGCTGCCGCGCACACCGGTAAAGTTCCAGACCTCGGCCCAGAACTTATCCGGTTCGGAGATGGAAAAGGCATGCAGCGCATCGTAGTCCGGCAGCGGGGTGCCGGTTGCGGCTGCCAAGCTCTGTCTGAACTCGGTCAGGCGGGTTGTCTCACCGGTCGGCGTCCACAGGGGAGAATGCTCAGTCATGGACCGCCGTGAACGGATGTTCGCTCAGATGTGAGGACGCCTGTGCCGGGTGATGAAGCTGCTTCGCTCCACGGGTCCCACACCGGAGAGCGGATGCTCCGTCAGGAGAGCCCGGACGATCGTCGTTGCGGCAAGGCCCACAGTCGCGGCCCAGAAACAGTACATCACAGCGGTCACAGTCATGGCTCGTGTCCCCTTTTTCAGCACTGGTGCTTTTATAGCCAATGCCGAGGGACTGAGTGCAGAGAAATAATGGAAACCGGTGGAGAAAATCTGAGTGACGACGCGCCAACTGTGCCGCCACTCTTCATCTGGTTTCCATTCAGAAGAACAGGAACCCGCCCCGCTTGAGCTTCTTCTCACAGCGGCTGAGCTGCTTGGTGTAGCGGTAGGCCCGGTCTGCGACCCGTCGCGCGTAGCCCTGCACCTCCGGCTGGGACTTGTACACGCCCCGTTTGAATCCCGTGGGGCCGACGTAGTAAGCCAGATAGAGGCTGTAGGCGTCGTTCTTCGAAAGCCCCAGCATCCGGTGACTGCGGTCGTTGTACCAGCCGATGAAATCCAGCGCATCGCGGATGTCGGCGCGACCAACGAAGTTACGACCCGTATCCCGCTTGTAGTCTTTCCAGGCTTCATTGGTGGCCTGGGCATAGCCATAGGCACTGGAGGGCCGGGTCCAGGGAATTACCCAGAGCAGCTTGTCCCGGTCAGGACGGGCTTTCGCCTGGTAGCTGGACTCTTTGTAGATGAAGGACATGCCAACTGACACAGGCATGCCCCAACGCTTCTCCGCCGCCCGGGCATGCTTGTACCAGCTGCCCTTCTCATCAAAGATCGCGCACAGATCATCCGGCTCTTCCGGCGGCTTGCTCGTGCAGGCATGCAGGGTCGCGAGCGCTATGGCCGTTAGGAAGGCGATAATTCTAGGGTCCATCAGCATTGCCATGGTTCGGACTCATTCAAGACTCACGCCGTAACTTGCCAGCCGGGCGATGAACTCAGCCTCGTCCATCACCGGCACGCCCAGGGTCTCAGCCTTTTCAAGCTTGCTGCCCGCACCGGGTCCGGCGACCACCTGGGTTGTTTTCTTCGAGACGGAACCGGCCACCTTGGCACCGAGCCCGACCAGCTGCGCCTTGGCTTTGTCCCGGGTAAGACGCTCGAGCGTCCCGGTAAGCACCCAGGTCTCACCCTCGAGAGGTTGCGAACCGGCGTCCGGTACCTGGACCACCTCCCAGACGATCCCGGCCGCCAATAGCCGCTCGATCATCTGCTGGTGCAACGGATCGGCGAAGTAGGCGACGATGCTACGGGCAACGATCGGCCCGACATCGTCCACCGCTTCCAGCGCTTCCTGGTCTGCTGCCATGAGTGGGCCGAGGTCTCCGAAATACCCGGCCAGATTGCTGGCCGTGGCTTCGCCGACCTCGCGAATGCCGAGTGCGTAGATAAACCGCGATAGAGTGGTCTGGCGGGAGTGATCGATGGCAGCGAGGACATTTTCACCCGACTTCTGTCCCATGCGCTCGAGCGCAACCAGCGTCTGCAGATCGAGCCGGTAGAGATCGGCAGGATCTTTCACCAGCTCCGCTTCCACCAGCTGCTCGAGCAACTTATCCCCGACCCCTTCTATGTCCATGGCCAGGCGCGAGGCGAAGTGCTTGAGACCTTCCTTGCGCTGCGCTTCACAACGGAGCACACCACCAGAGCAGCGGGCCACTGCCTCCTCGCCCTCACGAACGATCTCGCTACCACATACCGGGCAACGTTCCGGTAGCGCTATGGGAACCGCATTTTTTGGCCGCTTGCCTGCCACGACCTTTACCACCTGCGGGATCACATCCCCGGCCCGACGAACCATGACCGTATCACCGATGTGCACGCCCAATCGGGTGACTTCATCCATGTTGTGCAGGGTGGCGTTGCTGACGGTGACGCCGCCGACGAATACCGGATCCAGGCGGGCCACCGGGGTCACCGCCCCGGTGCGGCCAACCTGAAACTCAACGTCCAGCAGCTTCGTGGTGGCTTCTTCTGCCGGGTACTTGAAGGCGATGGCCCAGCGTGGCTTACGGGTCACCGTGCCGAGGGCTTCCTGCTGGGCAAGGGAATCCACCTTGATGACCACGCCATCGATGTCGTAGCCAAGACCCTCCCGCCTGGCCAGGAGATCATCCAGGTAGCGCTCGACACCGGCAATATCCTCGAACTCGGCCGCATCAACGTTCACCCGGAAGCCCCAGCCTCTGAGCCGATCCATGACTTCGCTGTGATGCTCCGGTGCCCAGTCGCCTTCGACCCAACCCAGCCCGTAGCAGAACATGGTCAGGGGCCGCTCGGCAGTGAGCTTCGGATCGAGCTGTCGTAAGCTGCCCGCAGCACCGTTTCTGGGGTTGATGAGCGCCTTGCCACCTGTCTCACGTGCCCGCTCGTTGAATCTTTCGAACGCATCCAGCGGCATGTAGATCTCACCCCGGACTTCCATGCGCGGCGGCAGATCGTCCGCCGGGAGTTTCAGAGGCACCGCACCAATGGTTCGAACATTGGCAGTGATGTCTTCACCCGTGCTGCCATCACCACGCGTCGAGGCCAGCGTGAGCACGCCGTTCTCGTAGACCAGGGCAACAGCCACGCCGTCGATTTTCGGTTCACAGGCAAGCCGGATCGGGACGCCGTCATCCAGGCGGTTTCGACAGCGCTGCAACCACTCCTCCAGCTCCACGATGGTCGTGCATTTTTCCAGCGAGAGCATGGGCCGCTCGTGGCGGACGGCACGGAAGCCATCCAGCGGCGCACCGCCAACACGTTGGCTGGGAGAGTCAGGGCTTACGAGCTCGGGATGATCCGCCTCCAGGGCCAGAAGCTGATCGAAGAGCGCGTCGTACTCGACATCGGCGATCTCCGGATCATCCAGTACGTGGTACCGGTGATTGTGGTAGTGGATCAGCGCACGGAGCTCGTCGAGCCGTGCTTCTACGTTCATGCCCTCTTAGACATCCTGCGACGGGAAAAGTCCACGATACGCTGCCGGTAGTGCTCTACTGTCTGCGGCGTCATGATGTTGCGATGCTCATCCCGCACCTCGCCACCCAGGCTCTTCACCACGCTCTTGGCCACGCTCAGCATGTCCTCGAAAGCGGCGGACGGATCTTCCGGTCCGGGTAACTGCATGAAGATGCAAAGGCCGGGGCAGCGGATGGCTTCCATTTCAGACATATCAAACGTACCTGGCTCCACGGCGCTGGCAACGCTGTACTGCACCGATTTGGTCAGCGGTTCCACCCGATGGAAGATGTTCATATCACCGAACTTCAGTCCGCAGGTACGCAAGGTCGCAAACAACTCATCGCCCGTAAAAAGCCGCTCCGGATCCGACAGCACGTTCATCACGATCAGCTCTTCCACCGGTAATGCCGCCGTATTGGTTTCCCGCGAATCTTCCCGCTTCGCACTGGCCGGCGTTTGCGCGCCGCCCCGACGGGAAGCCTTTTCGCTCGCTTTGCGGCTGCCAAGGCGTCTGGGTCGTTTCGGCTCGTCGGTGATGATCGGGTCGGGCATGGCCACATCGGCGACCTTCGCCCGCTCCGATTCCGGTGATTGCGGCACATCAGTGTTGGAGGTGCTGGTGCGTGAATCGGTGACAAAAGGCGACTCAGGCCGCACCCCGCTCGCCGGCTCGTCACCACCCAGCACTGGCTCCGTCCGTTCCGGTGATGCAGACGCGGCACTCATCGGCTCGCGATCAGCCGAGTGTTGCCCGGCAGCCTCGGAATCACCGGGCTTGCGCCAGTCACTGCCGAGCAGAACCGCGTCCACCTCTTCGGGGTCCGCCTGTTCGGGCACCTCGAAATCGGTCTCGATCACCGGCCGCAGATCGGAAAGTGGTGGGGCGTCGACAGGCGTGAGCGACAGCGGCGGCGGCTCCAGATCCAGCGAATCCTGCTGCGGATCCGGTTGCTTAACCACCCGGCCACCGCCATTCGGCAACTCGCCACGCAATCGCTCGATCTCATCCACCTCATCCGGGATCAGGTCCGGTTTGATGTCGATCCTGAGGTCCTGCCGGCGCTCGCGCCAGGCAATCCAGAATCCGTGGGCGACAACGGCGGCGATAAGCAGACCGCCGCCGATAAGGATGAAATCCTTGATATCTACAGTGCTTTCCACACTCGGCTCCCCGATCGCATGGTGCGACCGTTACTCCTATTCCTGAACTCAAAGCCAGCGAACCGGGCGTTGCCCCTACTCCCTGCTCGCTTGGTGCAACCTTGAGAGCTGCACCGTCGGAAATCGCGGTTAGCCCGCCATTGCCGCAGCTTCTTCCACGTCCACGGACACCAGACGCGAAACGCCTGGTTCGTTCATCGTCACGCCCAGCAAGTGATCGGCCATTTCCATGGTCAACTTGTTGTGGGTAATAACAACGAACTGCACGTCCTCGGACATGTCTTTAATCAGCTCTGCAAAACGCAAGACGTTGGTATCGTCGAGCGGCGCGTCCACCTCATCGAGCATACATACCGGGCTCGGGTTGAGATGGAAGATGGCAAAGATCAGCGCAACCGCCGTCAAAGCCTTTTCACCACCAGACAGCAGATGCACGCTGGCGTTTCGTTTTCCAGGCGGTCGCGCCATGAGCGAGACCCCTGTGTCGAGCAGATCCTCCCCTGTCAGTTCAAGATAGGCGTGTCCTCCGCCGAATACTTTCGGAAACAGTTCCCCCAGACGACTGTTCACCGTCTCGAATGTTTCCTTGAAACGTTGCCGGGTTTCCCGGTCGATCTTCCTGATTGCAGCCAGCAGGGTTTCCAATGCCTTTTCCAGGTCTTCGTTCTGCTGATCCAGGTAGATTTTGCGCTCCGACTGCGTCTCGAACTCGTCGATCGCAGCCAGGTTGATGGGGCCGAGCCGGCTGATCCGCCGGTCCGTGCGCTCCAGTGATTCCAGCCAGGCGTCCTCGCTGGCGTCTGCTGGCAGGTTCTTCCGCACCTCTTCCAGCGTCAGGTTGGTGCCCTTGATCTGTTCGAGCAGATTCTCGGCCTGCACCTTAAGCCCCTGACGGGTGATCCGGGCGTCCTCGAGCTTGCCGCGGACGGCACTCAGCGCGCCTTCCGCTTGCGAACGGCCAGCTTCCAGCTCTCGGATCTTCGCGTCCGTATCGTCCAGCGCCTTACGTGCATCGGTGAGCGTCCGTTCGACCTCGAGCCGCTCGGCCAGCTTGATCTCCAGATCTTTCTTCAGTTCCGGCAGCGGCGTGGCACTGTTGGCGATGCCCTGCTGCAGGTTCTCCTGCTGATCGGCAAGCTCTCTACGCTGCCGCACGAGACGATCGCGAGCGGTCTCAGAGGCGGAAAGACGACTCTGCAGACTCTGCCATTGCCCATTCAGACCGTGGTAGTGGTCCCTGCTGGACCGGGCTTTCTCCCGAGCGCTGGTGAGTGCGGTCTCGGTTTCTTCCCGGAGCGCCGTAAGTGCATCGCGCTGACCGCCCTGACCTTCCTGCGCCCTCAGCGCTGCGGACAGTGCGGAGCGCGCCTCGCTCAACCGGTTGGATTCTTCGTCGATCTGACTGACGAGCTCTTCCCGCTCCCGGGCCAGCCTCGCCTGCTTGGCATCCGCTTCTTCGAGCTGCACGCGACGCACACCATGATCCGTCTTCAGCTCGCCGAGAGACTGGTTGAGGTCGTTGATCTCGGCCTGCCGGGCTTCTCGAACGCTCTCCAGCTGTTCGATCCGATTCCTGCCTTCCGCAAGACGGGCAGTGAGCTCAGCCAAGGTCTGTTCCGCTTCTTCAACTCGCAGGTTCAGGGTTTCCAGTTCCTGAGCACGCTGGATGATGCCGGCTTCCTCGTCGGCGATGATGTAGCGACGGATCCAGTCCGGACCCACCCAGACACCCTGCCGGGTGATGATGCTCTCGCCAGGGCCGAGCTTCAGCCGGTTCGCCATGGCGACGGCAACGGACTCAGCGGCGTAAATGCCCTGCAGCACCGAGCCGAGATGCAGATCGTGGCTGCGGATGAGCGATGCCAGGCTCGGCAGATAGCCCGTCATGTTCACATCCATACTCGCTTCAGTCAGGGTGACCCCACCCTCTTCGAAAGCATCTATGGCCGATGCGTAGTCGTCCAGCCGGCTTACCCGGATGGCCTGGAGGTGATCGCCGAGCACGGTCTCCACCGCCTGTTCCCACCCAGGCACAACGGCAAGCACCTCACCGAGCCGCTCAGCCTGAGCCAGGCCCTGGTCCTCGATCCAGTCGTGCGCTTCCCGGGCTTCGCGGCCGAGCGCTGCACGCTGCAGCGCTTCCAGGCTCGCCAGCTCGTGCCGCAGATCGTGCAGATCGTTGCGTGCTTCATCCAACGTGCGCTCGCGCATCATCAGGTCTTCCCGAGCGGCCGCGTGCTCCTTGATGCCCTGGTCGATGTCTGCCTCCAGACGCCGGCGCTTCGCTTCCACCTCCTCGATCTCAGCGGCCAGGGTGCTCACCTCATCGGAACCCACCGGTGCGGGCGCTGCCGCGTCTGACTCCAGCTGCTCATGCCGACCTTTCAGCCGGGTGAGCAACTGTTCCAGGTGTTCGATCCGGGATGCCTGCACCTCCGCGTTGCGCTCGTGCTCGGCAGCCGAACGGGTAAACGCATCCCAGTCCTGCTGCCACTGCCGGAACTTCTCTTCCAGGGCCTGGGCTGCCTCCTGGGCCGCTTTGTCGGTAAATTCCGCTTCCCGAACCTGGGGCCCGATACGGGCGATCTGGCTCTTCAGCTCGCCGATCTCCCCTTCATCCATGTCCAGCTGACGGGTGGTTTCCTGAGCCCGCTGTGCCACCGTTTCCAGATCCAGCTCGAGTTGCTTCACCCGCTCCTGATTGAACTGCACGGCCTCTTCGATCCGGGCGATGTCCGCGCCTAGCTGGTAGTACTTACCCTGAACTTCGTTGACACCTTCGCTCTGCTCGGCGTGCTCCTGGCGAGCCTGCTCGATCTCCGTATCCAATCGCTGCTGAGCGGCAGCAGACTGTTCAAACTCCACTTCCAGAGACTGAATCTTCGCCTGCCGCTCCTTGAGTTCCGCTTCCAGCGCACCGTATTTCAAGGTGTACAGCTCGGCGGTCAGGCGACGTTCTTCGTCTTTCAGCACCCGGTAACGCTCGGCCGCCTTCGCCTGCCGGTCCAGGTGCTTGAGCTGTTTGTCCAGCTCCTCACGGATGTCGTTCAGGCGAGCGAGGTTTTCCCGGGTGTGACGGATACGGTTTTCCGTCTCCCGGCGCCGCTCCTTGTACTTGCTGATACCGGCTGCTTCTTCCAGATAGACGCGCAGCTCTTCCGGTTTGGCTTCGACGAGCTGGCTGATCATGCCCTGCTCGATGATCGAGTAGCTTCTCGGGCCGAAACCGGTGCCGAGGAAGATATCCATGATGTCCCGGCGTCGGCACTTATTACCGTTCAAGAAGTAGGCGGACTGGGAATCCCGAGTGACCTGACGGCGGATGGAGATTTCCGCGTAGGCAGCATACTCACCACCGATCCGGCCATCCCGATTGTCGAAGATGAGCTCGATGCTGGCGATAGCCGTCGGCTTCCTGGAGTTGGAACCGTTGAAAATGACGTCGGTGAGGTTCTCGCCACGCAGCTGCTTGGCCGAGCTTTCGCCCATGACCCAACGCACCGCGTCGATGATATTAGACTTGCCGCAACCGTTCGGGCCGACCACGGCACACCGGTTGCTGGGGAGGGTGACCGTCGTCGGATCGACGAAAGATTTGAACCCTGCGAGCTTGATCTGCTTAAGCCGCATCAGGCGTTGTGGTCACCCTGTAGGAAGTTCGCGGTAGTCTAAAGCAATTGTAATGGCAGCGTAACACCCCGATTCAGCAAAACACTGGAAAAGCGATGAACGGACGTTGTCTACACGCTTGGCATACCACAGCAGGGTGTGAAGGAAGCAATGTAATTTCCTGCACTTCCGTTCGGGCGCTCCGCGCTTCCCTCAGTTGCCTTTCTTGCCTCGCTAACGCGAGTCAAAAAGGCGCCTTCGGCCTCTCTATCACGTTTAGGAAATTACATTGCTTCCTTCACACCCTGCGGCAGTAGCAAAACCTAATTGACGCCGTTCACCTCCCGACAGCCTAGGGCAAGCTTGCCCTCTCTAGCATGATAGGCCCGGACCAGCTCTTCGACTCTGCTGAGCTCGCCGGTTTCGATGGCGTCCAGGAGCGCCTGGTGGTATCGGAGCACGTCCCTGGCATCGAAGGATGGGTGTTGATAAACCAGGTGTTCCATCCGCAGGCCGGCAGGGATCAGGCCTTTCAGCACGCTGCTCAAGTAGAAATTGTCCAGTGGCGGGAGGCTGCCAAGGAGAAAGTGCTTGCGGGCGTTCAGGACCGCATCCGAGTCTTGCGCGTGCACAGCCTCTGCCATGTCCGTGAGCGCCTGACTGAGCCCACTCAGATCCGGGCTTTCTAAGGCAGCCAGCTTGCCAAAGCAAAGGGATTGCATCTGGGTGAACACCTCACAGAAATCGGCAATTTCATTGCTTTCCATGGAGCTGACCACCGCGCCGCGGCGGGGAATGATCTCGATGAGATGCCGGGATTCCAGAATCAGCAGCGCCTCACGCACCGAGCCCCGGGACACACCGAGCTCACCTGCCACCTTCAACTCCTGAATTCGGCTGGCTGGGGCCAGACGTCCGGTAATGATCTCAGCACCTAGATGATCGGCGATCTGTTCCGTTAGCGTGACCTGAGGCTCGAACTCCATCTTCCGCTCCAGCGAGTAATTCTCATCGTACCGGAACCCTTTGGACAGTCCCCCGGGAGAAAGGTTCGATCAGGCGGGTGGCGTGAGAACGGCAGAGAGCTGGATCGCCTCGGCACCGGTGCCAGGCGTCAGGGGTTTCGATTGCCACTCCCAGTCACCGGGATGGGCCATGGCCGCGCCGGAACGGCTGAGGCGGACCACCACCTCGATTTCCCGAGCCTGGGAGAGGGGCAGCGCCGGATTCATGCTCACCGCGTCATCCAGGCGCACGGTCCGGGGGAGCCCAGTCGCCGGACGGCGGACCACCGCGTAGGGCATGCCGCCGCCAACCGGCCGAGCGATCACGAAGAGGGTCATACCGGCAGGAACGTCCGCGTCCGCGGCGATGGCCACTTCCACAGTTCCCGGCAGCACGCCAAGTCTGCTCCGGGCCTCCTGGAAGCCAGCTTCCAGCGTACGCTGGTGCTTTTCCTGCAGCGGATTTGACAACGCCCTGTTCAGCAGGCTGACCGATTCCTGATAGGCGCCGCGCTGAAAGGCGTCTATGGCAATCATCTCGAGCACCAGCGGCTGATTCGGCTCCCGGGCCAGAATACGCTCGGCAATGGTTCGGCTGGTGTCGTCGAGCTGACCATTGGCCGCCATGTAACGTGCCTGCAACCAGAAGATATCGATGCTCGGATCTTCGCCATGGGTCCGGCCGGCCATGGAGAAGGCTTCGGCGGCAGTAGCAAATCGACCCAGGCGCAAGTCCACGTGGCCGAGCAGATACCAGCTCTTGGCATCATCGGGCTTGTGATCCACCCGGGCCTCGAGGATCTGCCGCCAGTCGTCGAGCGCTTCAGAGTCCCGGCTCGGATCCAGTTCGAAGACCTGCTCCGCATCCGCCAGGCTCATGGCCAACGGATCACCTACCAGGTAGTAGACCAGCAGCGCGCCCGCGAGCAGCAGTGCCGCACTGGCAACGGCGAGCCAGGAACCGCCGCCATGGCCTCCATCTGCGTCTGCAGACTCAGGCGCATGAGTGCCCACATCAGCCAGTAGCGCCGCCTTCAGTTCTGCCTCGATTACGGACCGTTCCGCCGCTGCTACGCTGCCGCCTTCGAGCTCGGCCTGGAGCTCTTCGAGGCGATCACGGTACAGGGCCGCCACGGTAGCGTCACGATCAGCGCGGATTGAATCACCCGTTTGCCTTCTACGCAGAGCGAGAACGACCAGAAAAGCCGCCGCCAGAAGCAGAAGGGCCGCCCAGAGGTAGAACATTCAGGTACCTTTCTCCCCGCCCTCTTCGATCCCCTTGAGGATCTCCTCGACCCGCTGGCTGTCCGCCTCGCTGAGCTCGACTTCGGGGCGGGAACGCAGCATCCGCACCAGCACCACAAGGCCGATCAGCCCGAAAAAGACGGGCGCCAGCCAGAGGATCCAGGTACCCGGCTTGAATGGCGGGTTGTAGAGCACGAAGTCGCCGTAGCGCGCCTGCAGAAAATCACGCACCTCCTGATCGCTCATCCCTTCCTGAACCAACAGCCGCCAGACGGTCTTGCGCAGATCCTTGGCGATGGGGGCATCGGAGCCGGACAGATTGGTGTTCAGGCATTTCGGGCAACGAAACTCATCGATCAGCGCCCGGTAGCGCGCTTCCATCTCCTGGGACGGAAACTCGTAGACATCCACCTGGCCGGCAGCGTGGGCCCAGGGCAGGCCGAACGTGAACACGGCCGCGAGCAACATCAGGCTCCCAACCAGGCACGTACGGGCAGGTCGATCAGTCCGAGGTGTCATAATCTGAGCGCACCTCGAGCAGATCGAGCAGCGGCGCGATCTCATCTCGCCAGACCCGTGGATTTATCTCACCCACCCGCTTGTAGATGATCCGGCCGTCCGCATCCAGCAGAAAGCTCTCCGGCGCGCCATAAACGCCCAGCTCCACGCCGAGCAGACCATCCGCGTCCTCGAGCACGAACTCATAAGGGTCGCCAAACTCCGCCAACCAGCGCAGGGCCTTGGCTGCATCGTCCTTGTAGTTGACCCCCACCAGCCTGAGATCTGTCAGCGCATCAATGCGCATGAGCTCTTCGTGCTCCGCCTTGCAGGTGGGGCACCAGGTGGCCCAGACGTTGACCAGCACCGGCGCACCCAGAAGGTCATCCCTCGTCACCTGCCGCTCCGGGGCACCGAGCACGGTGGCGCTGAACTCGGGAAAAGGTTTGTCCAGCAGTGCCGACGGCAACCGGTGTGGGTCTTCGAGCCGAAACCCCAGGTAGCCGATCACCACGATCAGCGCGAAGATGACCAGCGGTACGAAGAGGCTGGCCCTGCTCACCGCGCACCCTCCGCGGCGACGGCCCTGGCCGCTCTGCCGTGCCGGATCTTGAGCCGCCGATAACGAGCATCGAGCACCGCCAGCACACCGCCGAATGCCATCAACAGCCCGCCTAGCCAGATCCAGCGCACGAACGGTTTCAGCTGCACCCGCACGGCCCAGGCACCGTCGCCGAGCGGCTCTCCCAGCGACAGGTAAACGTCGCGGAACAGCCCCGGGTCAATGGCCGCCTCCGTCATCACCGACTGGCGAGCCAGATAGCTGCGTTTTTCCGGACGCAAGGAATAGCGTCGGCCATCTTCGACGATCACAAATTCGCCCTGATCCGCCAGGTAGTTGGGTCCCGTCACCCGGTCAACCCCGACGAAGCGGACGTCGAGCGAACCAATACTCGCGCTCTCTCCAGGCGCCATGCGCAAATCCCGCTCCACAGACAGCACGGAGGTGATGGCCACACCAATCAACGTCACGGCAAAACCGAGATGAGCGATCTGCATGCCCAGATACGCCAGCGGCGGAATGCCCTTCCGCATCCGCTTCACCAGGTCCGCGGCATGACTCAAGAGAATCCAGAAAGCCAGCACCAGGGTGACCAGCACCTGCCAGCCGACCGCGTCTGCCAACACCAGCGGTAGGCCCACGCCGAGCACCAGGCTCACGCCTGCCACCCAACCCAGATTGGCGATGAGTCGGGAGGTCGGCGTGCGCTTCCAGTTAAGCACCGGCGCTACCCCCAGGGCAGCGCTGAGAATCAGCATGAGGGGTACGAAGCTCATGTTGTAGTACGGCACGCCAACGGAAATCTTCGCTCCGCCGGTGGCGAGCTCATAGGCCAGCGGATACAGAGTGCCGAGCAGCACCAGCGCCATGGCGATCACCAGCAGGATATTGTTCAACAGCAGAAAGGCTTCGCGGCTGGCCAGGGTATAGCTGGCTCTCGCACTGATGGTCGCCGTCCGCAAGGCGTAAAGGGTGAGCGATCCACCCACCACCATGACCAGAAATATCAGGATGAATAGCCCGCGCGTCGGGTCCACCGCGAAGGCGTGCACAGAGGTGAGCACCCCGGAACGGACGATGAAAGCACCGAGCAGGGATAGAGAGAAGGTCGTGATGGCCAGCAGCAGGGTCCAGGATTTGAAGGTGCCCCGTTTCTCGGACACGGCGAGAGAATGAATGAGCGCGGTGCCGGCGAGCCAGGGCATGAAGCTGGCGTTCTCCACAGGATCCCAGAACCACCAGCCGCCCCAGCCGAGCTCGTAGTAGGCCCACCAGGAGCCGAGGGCGATACCCAGGGTCAGGAACGCCCAGGCTACGTTGGACCAGGGCCGGGACCAGCGGGCCCAGGCAGCATCCAACCGCCCGGATAGCAGCGCGGCGATGGCAAATGCGAACGCCACGGAAAAGCCCACGTAGCCCATGTAGAGCATGGGCGGATGGACGATGAGGCCAAAGTCCTGCAGGAGCGGGTTGAGGTCCGCCCCTTCCGCAGGCGTCAGCGGCACCAGCCGCTCGAACGGATTCGAAGTGAACAGCAGAAAGGCCAGAAATCCCAGGTTCATGAGCCCCATCATGCCAAGTACCCGGGCCTGGAAAGCCTCCGGGAGTTCCCGACCTTTGGCGGCGACCGCCAGGGTCCAGCCTGCCATGATCAGGATCCAGAGCAGGAAAGAGCCTTCGTGGGCGCCCCAGATCGCACTGAACTTGTACTGCCAGGGCAGCAGGGTGTTGGAGTTGTTCGCCACGTAGGCGACGCTGAAATCATCTGTCAGAAAGGCCTGGGCGAGCACTGCAAACGACAGCGCAATGAAAACAAACTGCCCGACAACCAGCGTGGGTACTGCATTCACGAGCCTCTGTTGTCCGCGATGAGCACCCAGGAGACCGAACAATGCGATCAGCCCGGCGAGCCCGAAAGAGATCACCAGGGCGAGATGGCCCAGCTCAACGATCATAGTTCAGCGGGTTGGGCTGCTTCTGGTGTCCGGGTGACATATCGGCCAGTTCCGGCGGCATGTAGTTCTCATCATGCTTGGCCAGCACCTGATTGGCCTGAAACACCCCTTCATCGCTGAGCTCGCCCTGGACAATGATGCCCTGCCCCTCCCGGAACAGGTCCGGGAGGATGCCCGAGTAGCGAACGGTGAACTCGGAGCCCAGGTAGTCGGTCAGCACGAAGGATACGTCGAGGCTTTCCGGGTCCCTGTCCACGGTGCCTTCGAGCACCATTCCACCGGCGCGGATCTGCGCGCCGACCGGCGCCTCACCGGCGACCACCGCCTCCGGCGGGTAGAACATGTTGATGTTCTCGTTCAGCGCGAGCAGCACCAGGGTGACGGAAACCCCGGCACCCACCAGCAGAAACAGAACGACGATCAGCCTAGTACGGCGCTTCGGATTCACTTTTCCAACTCTGTAGTTCTTCGTTCGAGCGCGCGAGCCTGCCGGAAGAATCGGCGACGGGCAACTCGCACAGAAATGACGTTTACCAGGACCACGATAAGGGCCACGCCATACGCCAACCATACGTAAAGACCGTGGCCACCCATCGAGAAAAACTCTGACCAGGACTCGAAGCTCATCGGCGGGATCCCTGAACAAGTTGACGCACCCACTGGGTGCGGAATTCCCGCTCCAGGATGGTGACTTTGAGCCTGCCGATCAGGTTCGCCCCGAACAGGCAGTAGATGCCGAGCACGTTCAAGAGGAGCGGTAGATACATCTCCGGAGGCATGCTCGGTGCTTCCGTGAGCTTGAAGGTCGCCGGCTGGTGCAGGGTCAACCACCAGTCCACCGAGTACTTGATGATCGGGATGTTCACGGTGCCCACCAGCGCCAGCACGGCACAGGCCCGGCCGGCGGTTTCTTCCCGCGGAACTGCCTGCCGCAAGGCGTAGAGGCCGATGTACAGAAACAGCATCACCAGCATGGAGGTGGTGCGCGCATCCCATACCCACCAGGCGCCCCAGGTGGGTTTGCCCCAGACCGCACCGGTGAACAGCGCCAGCGCCGTCATGGACATGCCGAAAGGCACGGTGGCGGCCAGCACCATATCGGCAAGCTTCATCCGCCAGACCAGCAGCACCAGACCCGCTGCACCCATCAGCATGTAGGCGGTCTGCGAAACGATCGCCGTAGGCACGTGCACGTAGATGATCCGGAAGCTGTTGCCCTGCTGATAGTCGGCAGGTGCGATGGCCAGGCCCCAGACGGTACCGATCACCAGCAACAAAGCCGCGAGCACGGCAAAACCCGTCTGCCAGGGCCCGCTGATCTCGTAGAACCAGCGGGGTGAGCCGAGTTTGTGCCACCACTGCTTGATCGTATCGGTCAGGGCCATGGTCGTGCTATCAGATCCTCGAATGACGCGACTTGGTGCCGCCTTACTGCTCCAGACTGACCCGGAGTGCCGCCTGAATGGCAAAGGGTGCCAGCGTCAGCGACGCCATGGTAATCACCCCGAGCCAATAAATCTGCGCCATAGTCTCGATTCCCGCCATCCGTTCGAGCACAGCACCGGCGCCGAATATCAGGACAGGCACGTACAGCGGCAGCACCAGAAGCGCCAACAGCGCGCCGCCCCGTTTCAAGCCCACGGTCAGGGCCGCTCCCACTGCCCCGATCAGACTGAGCGCAGGCGTGCCGATGAGCAGTCCGAGCATCAGAGTCGGCAATGCTGATGCGGGCAAGTAAAGAATCAGAGCAGCGACCGGAGAGAGCAGGGTCATCGCCAGACCGCTGAAAGCCCAGTGCGCGAGCACCTTGGCCAGCAGGGCGAGGAATTCCGGTTCCGCCTTCAGGACGAGCAGCTCAAGGGTGCCGTCCTCAAAATCCCTTCGGAACAGGCCTTCCAGGCTGAGCAGATTCGCCAGCAGAACCAGCACCCAGATTATGGCCGGAGCATAGTCTCGGAGCACGTCCGGGCCACCGCCCGTTGCCAGCGCAAACAGGCTGATGGCCAGAAAGAGGAAGAACAACGGATTCAGCACTTCCTCGTTGTTTTGAATCAGGAGAAACCACTCCCGCCGGAGCTGAGCGCGAAACAGGTTCACGGCGCGGTCCCAAGGCGAAGCTCGTTCGCTTCCGGCACAGCCAACTCCTGGTGCGTAGCGCAGAGTACGGCTCCCCCTTTTGCCCGATGCTGAGCGATCAGAGAACGGACCAGGTCCTGACCGCTCAGATCGAGGGCCGTGAAGGGCTCGTCCAGCAACCACAGGGGGCTGTCATCCAGGCCGAGACGCACCAGCGCCACCCGCCGGTGCTGCCCGGCGGAAAGCCGTCCACAGAGCACGTCCTCATAGCCGGCAAGGCCCACCATTTCCAGGCGTCCCACCAGCTCGCGCTCCTCCGCTGCCTGCCCGGAAGACAACGCCGCGAACCAGCGCAGGTTTTCCATGACGGTGAGACCCGGTGAAACGCCCGGTCGATGGCCAAGGTATCCCGAGCGGGCGGCTTCGATCTCACCTTCATAGTCCGGATAGAGACCGGTGATGCAGCGCAGGAGGGTCGATTTGCCGCTGCCGTTGGGGCCCGTGAGCGCGAAGCAATCACCCGGGTTGAGCAGGAGGTTCAGATCACTGAACAGCAAACGACCTTCCCGCTCGCAACAGAGATTCGAAACCTTGAGCAGACCGTCGCTCACGTTGACCCTCAACTCACCGGGCGGACGACAAAGCAGGGCTCGTAGTCGCCCGACAGCTTCATCCGACCCTGAGCAACGAACTGCTTCAACAGATCATCCAACGCGGACACCAGCGAGGCATCGGCCCTGAGCTCAAAGGGCCCGTTCTGCCGAATCATGCGAATGCCATGGTCTTTGACGTTACCCGTCACGATGGCGCTGAACGCACGACGCAGATTCACCGCCAGCTCATGAGCGGGGAGATCCCGAGACAGCACCAGACCGGCGACGTTTTCATGGTTGACCTCGAACGGCACCTGATGATCTTTGTGCACGTCGAGCAGCCAGTTGAAGTAATAGGCGTCCCCATCACGGCGTCGCTGACGACGCACATCCCGGATCGCGCGGCCCAGATAGCGGCCCACCTCCTCCGAGTCACCGACGATGATCCGATAGCGGCTGGCTATCCCATCGCCGAAAGTCAGACGCAGAAAGGCGTCCAACTCCGAGAAGTAGCTTTTCGATTCCGGGGGTCCGGTAAACACCAGCGGCAGGGCAATGTGCCTGTTGGCAGGTTCCAGCAGGATGCCGAGCAGGTAGAGAATTTCCTCCGCCGTGCCCACCCCACCGGGAAAGATGAGAATGCCGTGGCCCAGGCGGACGAACGCTTCCAGCCGTTTTTCGATATCGGGCAGGACCACCAGGTTGGATACCATGGGGTTCGGCGGCTCCGCCGCGATGATGCCCGGTTCCGACAGACCCAGGTAGCGGCCGGCCTTGAGCCGTTGCTTGGCGTGGCCGACCGCCGCACCTTTCATCGGCCCTTTCATGGCACCCGGACCGCAGCCGGTGCAGATATCCAGACCACGGAGACCCAGGTGGTAGCCAACTTCTTTCGTGTAGTCGTACTCCTCCCGGGAGATGGAGTGACCACCCCAGCACACCACGGTTCGGGGCGGCAGGTCCGGGTCCAGCACCCGGGCATGCTTGAGAATATGAAAAACCGCGTCGGTGATGCCCTCGGAGCTCGTCAGATCGAACAGATCCGAATCGGAGATGTCCGTGCCGATGTAGACGATGTCGCGGAGCACGGCAAAGAGATGTTGCCGTACCCCTTCGATCATCCGGCCATCGACGATGGCGCTGGCCGGTGCGTTCCGGATCACCAGCTTCAGACCACGGGTACGCTTGCCGATGGCGATTGAGAAGTCCGAGTAGGTCTCGAAGATGGCCGCCGCATCGTCCGACTCGCTGCCGGTATTCAGCACGGCGAGCGCGCACTGGCGGAAGAGCTCATACAGCCGGGTCTGCCCGGCCGTGTCGGTCAGCGTATCGATCTCCCGCTGGGAGAGCAGCTCGAGCGAGCCTCTCGGTCCGACCGTGATGTCGACTTTTCTCTCAGAAACTGAAGGTAGCGCCGACATAGTATTGCCTCGGCATGGCCGGGAAGTAGCGGTAACCCTCGGCGGTGAACTCGGTGAAATCCGCCCGGTCCGCGTACTGCTCGTCCGTGAGGTTGATGATGCGCCCATGCAGAGAAACCGAGTCATTCAGCCGCGCCTGCATTCTCAGATTGGCCACCAGATGGCCTTCATACTCCGCTGTGTTAGCCGCGTTGATGAAGTGCTTATCCAGGTAGTTGAGCTCCAGTTCGGAGTTGAACCAGGCCACCGGCGCCCAGCCCCAGCGGGCGTTCGCCAGCCACTTCGGGGCTGTATCCATGTAGTTGCCCTTCTCGATGGTCTCCCGACCGGTCAGAGAGCTGTCGAAATCGTAGGTGTGCTCCGCATAGGTGCCGGAAAGCGCAAAGGTGTGCTTACCCCAGGTTCTGAACGCTTCAGCCTCTATGCCCCAACCTTTCGTTTTGCCGTCGGAGACATTGAAGCCCGCGCCGTCCCGGAAAATGAAGTTGTCCGTCTTCTCGGCGTATCCCGCCAGGTTCCACCAGCCACCTCGATAGCCGATCTCGAGAGAGACGAGCTCCTCGCTCTCCAGATCCGTCACATCCTGACCTCTCTGCAACCGGTAGAGCTCAGTGGCCTGAGGCGGGCGGAAGCCGGAGCCGAAGGTGATGTAGCCCACCCCTTCGCCGATGTCCTGCTCCACACCGATCCGACCCGCCAGATTCGTGAAGTCGTCCTTGCTGCTTTCCGGTCGATTGTAGAGACAGCCGCCGAAACCGCACTCGGTACCGTCGTCCCGCGTGTTGCCGTCCAGCATCAGGTTTTCGTAGTCGTACTCCAGATACTCGAGCCGGAGGCTGTGCACGAGTCGGGTGTTCTCGGTGAATGCCCAGGCCAGGTCGTAGTAGCCAGCCGCCAGAAAGCTGTCCACGTCATAGTCGTAGTGCCAGCCTTGCGGTCGAACCGCATTGTTGAAGGCGGAGGAATCGGTCAGCGGCTCGGCCTGCCACTGATCCAGATGACCGGACATCAACTCGACCTGAGCGCCGACGGAAACGACCAGATCATCCCGGGTCGACGGTTCGAAACCGAATACCACACCACCGCTGGTCTGGTCGTTTCGCTCCCGGGGCTGACCAGGCAGGAAATGCTGCAGGAACTCCATGTCGGAGGCGCGCAGATAGGGAGTGAAGTGCCAGGTTTCCTTTGCCCAACGGGACGCGATGCGTACCGACCAGGCGTCCCGGTAGGCTTCCGGCGCCGGATTGGATCTCCTGAGCTCGTCATCCTCGTAGGCCTTGTAGCCATTCACGAACGCACCGGTCTCCTGTTGCAGATTGGTGTAGTTCAGCGTGTTCTCCACCTCAAACCCACCTGCCCTGGTCTGATGGACGAGGGAGACCTTCTGTTGGTCGTGACCGGTGTCGTCCCGGTAGCCGTCGGTGCTGCTGCCGAACAGAGCACCAGCGAAGCGATGGTTTTCAGTCTGCACATTGAACTCGCCGGAGGCCCGGTAGCTGTCATACGACCCGCCTTCGATGGCGATGCTGTTCCGCTCAGGCACCCTGTTGACCACGTTGATTGCCCCGTGCAGCGCGTTTCCGCCGAGCACGGCACTGGCCGGACCACGCCAGACCTCTATTCGGCCGGCCTGTTCGGTGTTCATCTCGAACAGATTGTTGACATTGCAGAAGCCGGCCGGGCGAACGGGGATCCCGTTTTCCAGAAACAGAAACTCGCCGCAAGCACCTGCGCCCGTGAGCACGGCTGAGCGGATGGCAGTCAGGTGCTCCTGACCCGAGCCTCTGGAGACCCACACCCCTGGCACCCTGACCAGCGCCTCCGTGGGATGGGTGGCACCGATCAGATCGAGCTCTTCCGCATCCACCGCACTCAAGCTGCCGGTCTCGCCCATCCGAGCGGTCAGCTCGCCGCTGACGACGATCTCCTCAACAATGACCCGATTATCTCCGGCGTCTTCCGCCTGAACCGTGGCACCGGCCAGAGCAAACGCCGCGACAGAGAACAATCGCGCCGCGGCTGCAAGCGGAGTTTCGCGCAGGGGCGCCGTTTTTCTTTTTCTCATCAGGATCTGGTCTCTCTCCATGGGGTCGATCAGCTCTGGTCAGTGTCCTGTTCCATCGATTCAACGGGTCAATCGAACAGGACACCAGCACGGAGCGCCGACACCTTAAGGGATGCTTGCGGTTCAGGCTACGGTATCAGCAGCTCAAAGCTGACTTCGGAAGATTCACCGGCGCCCAGCTGCGGTTGGTAGGCCCAGCGAATGGCCGTGTAATCTGCCGCAGTTGCTGCCCGAGCCTGGGCACCTTCTCCCACCCGCAGCTCGCGAGGATCGCCGAAAGTTTCACCGTCCACGGAGTAGGTGATACGGGTATCCTGGCCCGTTGCGGAACCTTCCAGAAAGAGGGTGTCCTCCGGCAGGGGATTTGTGATCACCACGCTGCCAGCGGCTACGTCCTGCGTTGAGGTGTTTTCGAACACGATGGTGTAGCGGAGCACATCACCGGAGAAAACCTCGGTCGGTTCGCTGCTCCGTACCACGTTCGACTCAGTGCCGAGCCCGATATTCACCTCCCTGCCCAGCCCGGCGTTCGCCTGCGGATCAGGCGCCACTGGCGGCGCAGCGCTGCTGATTCGTTCCACCGTGGTGGACAGAGTTACCTCGGCGGCAGCCAGCAGGGGAAACGCTGTGACCAGCAGACCAAGGCAACCGAGTAACCCGTGTGCGAAAGTACTGTTTGGGGGGAAGTACCTGCTCATAGTTTTAGATCCATCTTCTGACGAACTTCTGATCTTTGAGATTCTATTCGACCGGGCGGATGTCGATCGTCTCCGTGTCAGGGTCGAAATCGATCTCCGCTTCGCCGGCTTCGAGCTGGCGCAGCACGGCCGCGCACTTGGCATCCAGCGCATGCTCACCCGAGCGCTGCTCGTCACCATAGTCCGTGCCTTCGCGCAGAACGAAGGACTCGATGATACTGCGAAGTGCCTCCGCTGAAAGGCTGGCAAGCGGAATCTTCACCCCTGATACCTCTTAACGCACGCAATGAGTGAACGCTTACCGCTCAAAACCGTGAACCAGGCCCCAAACGCCGTCAGTTCAGGGGTTTCTGCCTTGAAAAAGCGACCTCAAGGTGCGTTACTTATCTTTCAAATCAGTAGTTTACTGGCGTTCCAACAGGACAGGGAACCATGGCAGAACAGCAGGACCACATACTGGTCGTCGAAGACGAACCAATCACGCGCGACCAGCTCGTCTCCTACTTCGAAGACGAAGGATTCAAAGTCACTTCCACAGGCAGCGGCGACGAGGTATTGCCCATCGTCATGGACTCAGATGTCATTCTGGTCCTGCTCGATATCAAGCTGCCCGGCAAGGACGGCCTGACGCTGACCCGGGAAATCCGAACCCAGTCGGATATCGGCATCATCCTGGTCAC
This sequence comes from Candidatus Azotimanducaceae bacterium, assembly GCA_965215995.1. Classification (GTDB taxonomy): domain Bacteria; phylum Pseudomonadota; class Gammaproteobacteria; order Pseudomonadales; family Azotimanducaceae; genus SZUA-309. The sequence continues at coordinate 1,451,521 of OZ244128.1, forward strand.
CAGCAAGCAGGAGCAGATCGACCGCATTCTGGGCCTGGAGTCCGGCGCCGACGACTACGTGACCAAGCCTTTCGATCCCCGGGAGCTGCTGTCCAGGGCACGCAACCTGATCCGTCGGGTGCACATCCAGCAGAAACAGCGCCGCAAGAATCACATTCGTTCCTTCGAGGGCTGGCAGCTCGACCTGAACAAGCGTGAGCTCACCTCGCCCGAGGGCACCCAGACCACCCTGTCTGCCGGTGAGTATCAGCTGCTGCTGGCGTTCATGGAGCAGGCCGGTGAGGTCATGAACCGCGATCAGCTGATGAATCGGATCCGCAATCGGGAGTGGTTCCCGGACGATCGCTACATCGACGTTCTGGTGGGTCAGCTCAGAAAGAAACTGGGCGAGCGGGCCGCCAACGCCAAGATCATCGCCACGATTCACGGCACCGGCTATCTGTTCACCCCCGAAGTTGCGTAGCAACTTCGCAGGTGCGTAGCAACTTCGCAGGTGCATAGCAACTTCGCAGGTGCATAGCAACTTCGCAGGTGCATAGCAACTTCGCAGGTGCATAGCAACTTCGCAGGTGCATAGCAACTTCGCAGGTGCATAGCAACTTCGCAGGCGCGTAGCGACTTCGCAAGCAACGCTCCGCTGCTGTTGCCGGTCCCGCCTCGCAGGCGGGGTAATGGATTCATTGGGTGTTGGAAGCACGTCGCGGTAAGCTTTAAGGCGCGATGTCAGCGGTGAATAGTCGGTAGATCAGGACCGTGGTAGACAAGAAAATCTACGAAAGCGCCTCCACCCTGGTCAGGCGTACCACCTGGCATGATCAGCCAGTCGTCACCAAGTCGCTCAAGTCCAGCGCCCAGACGCCGAATGCCATCGCGCGTTACCACCACGAGTTCAACATCAACCAGTCCCTGACCAGCCCGTACGTTTGCCGGGCACTGGCGATGGACGATCGCGCACCCAAGATCATCTTCGACGATACGGGCGGCGAGTCCCTGCGCACCCTGCTTCAGTCCCGCAGTCCGAGCCTGGAAGAGCGGATCGACATCGCTGTGGAGATCACCAAGGCACTGCAGTCAATCCATGACGAAGGGGTGATCCACAGGGATTTGAATCCGGGCAATATCATTGTCTGCGATGATCCCACCGCCGTTTACCTGATCGACTTCGGCCTGGCGACGCTGGTGCCCCGTGAGTATCCGGAAAGCGAGCCCTTCAGCCAGCTGACCGGCACTCTGCCATATGTCTCGCCCGAGCAGACCGGACGGGTGAACCGCGTGGTGGACTACCGCACGGACCTGTACTCACTGGGTGCCACCCTCTACGAACTCTTCTCCGGCGCACCGCCATTCTCCAACACGGACCCGCTGGAGCTCATCCACGCCCACATCGCAAGCACGCCGAGACCGCTGTCCGCCATCGTCGAAGACGTACCGCGGTGGCTCTCCGAAGTCGTCTTGAAGCTGCTCGCCAAACAGCCCGAAGATCGTTATCAGTCCGCCGCCGCGGTACGGGACGATCTGATGGAGGGACAGAACCACTCCAACGTGATTCCGTTCCGCCTTGGCCAGACCGACTCTCCCGGACAGCTGGCGATGCCGAAGCGCCTCTATGGCCGCAGCCGCGAGGTGCACCTGATTGGCGATCACATACGCCGGGTGCAACAGGGTGAAGTGCTGTTTCTCGATGTGACCGGTCCAACCGGCATCGGCAAAGGTGCCCTGCTCTCCGAGCTCGCGCGTCAGGCTTCGGAAAGCGATCTACTGGTTGCACGGGCCAGCAGTCCGCACTTCGATCTTCGCGACACGGACGCTATCTGGCTGGAACTGTTGCGCCAGCTGGTGCGCCAGGCGTTGTCGCTCGGTACCGAAATCGGCAACGAGATCATCTCCCGCATCGGCGCCGCCGACGGACCGGACCTGCAGTGCCTGAAGCCCTTCATCCCTGAGCTGAAAACCCTGCTGGAGGAAGTCTCCGAGTCAAGTGCCGGCCTGCCGAATCGGGGTATCCGGGCACTCCTGCGCACACTGGCACCGCAACCCATCTGCCTGATACTCGAGCACACCGACGAGGTGCCGGTGGAGTGCCTGTCCGCGCTGCTGGAGATCTCTCTGGAAAGCAAGCATCTGCTGCTCACCCTCGCTTCCGAGCATGGTCACGAGGCGCTTTTCGACAATCCGCGAGCGGCGACCAAGCGCTCGGAAGTGGAAATGCAGCCGTTCGACCGCTCGGACGTCCGCAGTCTTGTCTCTGACGTGTTAAGCCAATCCGAGGCCAGAGTTCGGGAGCTGGCCGCGGAAATTCACCTGAAAACGGATGGCATTCCTTCCAACGTGCTGGCCCTGCTCGAGGAGCTACATCGCAGCGGCAGCATCATCCACGATCCGACCGGCGGCGTCTGGTCCTGGGACATTGACAAGGTTCGCGGCCACTTCTTCAGCCGCAACACCACGGAACGCGTCATCGAGCACCTCGATCAGCTGCCGGAGGAGACCCGACACTGCCTGGATATGGCTTCCGCCATCGGCGAGCAGTTCACCGTGACGCTGCTCACCCGGCTCTGCCGCGAGACCGAGACAGAGTCCCAGATGGCGAGTCAACTCAGGCCCGCGGTCGGGCTCGGCCTGCTGACCACGCTGCCTGTCGGCGACTACTCCGAGCTGATCCAGTATCAGTTCGCCCACCCACGCATCCGTGCCCTGGTCTACCGTGGGATGGGTGAAGGCGAGAAGCAGAAGTTCCATCTCCAGATTGCCCGGTACCTGGGGGAGGGCGGCCGACCTACGGGTGCCAAGCTGCTGCAGATTGCCGACCATCTGAATGCGGCCACAGACCCGATTGAGTCTGATCCCGAGCGCCGGGCAGAGGTTGCCCACTTCAATCTGCTCGCAGCTCGGGAAACCCTCCGCCAGGGCGTTTTTCAGCAGGCCTACAAGTATTGCCGCAGCGGTCTGTCCCTGGTCGAGGACATAAGCTCGCCGATGTATCTGGATCTTTGTCAGTGCGCGGCTGAAGCCGCCTTTTTCTGCGGCGATTTCGAGCAGTTGGATCGGGTGCTGGCTGGCGCGCCCGAGCACAACAGCACCCTGGCGGAAATCCGCATCCGGGCGGCAGTGGTTCAGAATCACCTGACCGAAGCCTGGGATCTTTCCCTCAAGGCTCTGGAAGATCTCAACTACCGGCTACCCGCGGCGCACGGACCGGCAGCGGCGCTGCGCAGCACCAACCGCAGCTGGCATCGGCTACGGGAGCAACTACCGGTTGTGGCCAACGTGCCCAAGTTGCCAGAAACCCCGAAGATGCTGGAAGACGTGAACCTGCACCAGAGCTTCCGCTTCGTCAGCTACCTGCTGCACACAGGCTACCATCTGGGCCTGGCCAACCTGGTGGACTACACCGACGATGTGCTGGCGCGCTCCGCACGGCACGGCTACTCCGCGGAAAGCGCCTTCGCCTATGCCGCTCGGGCCCTCACTTCGGCTTCACAGGGCAACATCAGCGCCGCCAAGGCCTACGCCATGGAAGCCCGCACCCTAGCCAACCGTTTCCCAAACGAAGCCGCCTCCATCCGGGCGCTGACGTTGCTGGCCGGCCTGGTCGACCCCTGGTCGAACAGCCTGGATCACACCCTGTCGCTGCTCTCTGAGAACATCGGCCGTTCCATGGCGAAGCAGGACTTCGAGTTCGCCGCCGTGGCGAGTGCCTGCTTCTCCGCTAATGCGCTGCTCCGCGGCATGGAGCTTTCTTCCCTGAAGCGCGAGCTCACACAACAGATCTCCGATATCGGCCAGTTCCGCCACATCACCGGCATCAACATCAGCCACTTCGTCCTGCAGATCGTCGGTAGCCTGCTCGGCCAGAACGAGACCGAGGTGCGCAGTGATCGGGAACTGACCATCACCAACACCGATGACAGGGTGGCACACGCATACGTTTACGTGCTGAGACTGTATTTCGCCACCCTGTTCAACGACTTCAAAGGCGCCGAGAACATTCTGGATCTGGCAGCGCAATACGTACCGGCTCTGGCCGGCTCACCGCTGGTCGGCACCTTCAAGCTCGCCGAAGGGCTGGTGTCCCTGCGCAGCTCTACCCCGGAAGGCAAGCGCCTGGCAAAGAAGAATCTCAAAGAGCTCAAGCACTGGGAGGATCAGGGTGCCGCGCACGTGGCGTCGAAGCGGATGATCCTGCAGGCGGACCTGGCCTGGCGCAGCGGTGCGACCACCAAGGCACTGGAGTACTACGAGGTGGCCGCAGACCGCGCTCGCCGGCATGGTCAGGCAAACGACGAAGCACTGGCCTACGAGCTGGCCGCCCGGGCCTGTGAATCCCAGGGGCGAGCCGACTTCGCCCGACTGTTCGCTCGCAACGCCTATCAGGCTTATCTGCGCTGGGGTGCCACTGCCAAGGCGAATCAGCTCGAGCGCGAGTTCCACAACCTGATCACCGATCACCTGTCCGTCACCACAACCAGCACGCTGTCCGTGGGTGATCTGGCTGACCTGACGGTGCGGGATTTTCAGGCCAACACCGCCAGTTTCGAATCCACGGAATTCAACGAGCGGATCGTCGACACCACCACGGTGCTCAGAGCAGCGCAGACCATATCCGGCGAGATTCTGCTCGATAAGGTGCTCACCAAGCTGCTTCGCCTGGCGCTCGAGCACGCGGGCGGACAGAAGGCCTGCATGCTGCTGGCCCACGACAAACGCCTGTTCCTCGAAGCCATCGCTTCAGTCGACGGCGGCGCCACCAGACGCGTTGCCCCACCGGAGCCGTTCGAAGCGACCGAGGAAGTGCCCGAGTCCATTATTCAGTTCGTGGCCCGTACTCAGGAACCTCTGGTGCTCTCGGACGCCACGGCGGAAGACGTCTTCACCCAGGACCCCTACGTGAAGCGGCTGCAGCCGCTCTCGGTGCTCTGCCTGCCGATCATTCACCGCGGTGAGATCACCGGCATTCTTTACGTGGAGCATCGCTGGCTGACCGGCGTGTTTACCTCGCAGCGGGTGGAGGTTCTGGCTCTGCTCGCCTCCCAGGCTGCCATCTCCATCGAGAACGCCAGACTCTATGCGGATCTGCAGTCCTCCCAGAATGAGTACCGGGCGCTGTACGACAACGCCATCGAGGGTCTGTTCCGGATCAGCCCGGATGGCCTGCTGGTCTCTGCCAATCCGACCCTGGCCAGAATTCTGGGTTTCACAAGCATCGAAGCGCTGCAGGACGAGTACCGGGATCTCATCGATCGGGTGTTCCTGACCAACGAGCAGGCCGGTCAGTTTCTCTCGGCACTGGAAGACCAGCAACTGGTGAACGGCTTCGAAGCAGAGGGCGTGACTCGGGATGGCCGCACTTTCTGGATGGCGCTGACCGCCCGTCTCAATCACGACCCGGAACACGGTGACTATATCGACGGCTCGCTGATAGACATCTCCGAGCGGATCGAGCGGGAGCAGGCAGACAAACAACGGCAGATCGCCGAGGCCGCCACCCAGGCGAAGAGCGAATTCCTGGCAAACATGAGCCACGAGATCCGCACGCCGATGAACGCCATCGTCGGCTTCTCGAAGCTGGCACTGGAATCATCACTGGATCGAAAGCAGCACGAGTACGTGACCTCCATTCGCCAGGCCGCCGAGAACCTGCTTACTCTGGTCAGCGACGTGCTCGACTTCTCCAAGATCGAAGCGGGCAAGCTGGTTTTGGAAGCCCGGCCGTTCAAGTTGAGCGACACCCTGATGGAAGTGGAAAGGTTGTTCCGAACCGAGGTCCGGCGGCGCAATCTGACCTTCGAGATTGAGGACAACACCGGCAACCACGCTGGTTTTCCGGAGGATGGCATCCTGATCGGTGATGCGCTGCGGATTCAGCAGGTGCTGGTCAACCTGGTCGGCAACGCGGTGAAATTCACCGAGTCGGGCGGCATCGTGCTGGGCGCAGAGGTGATCGCTGCCACCCGCGGCCAACTGGTCCTGAACCTGTCGGTAACAGACACGGGCATCGGCATTCCGGAAGCTCAGCTGGCACGCCTGTTCGAGTCCTTCGAGCAGGCTGAAACCTCCACGACCCGGCGCTATGGTGGCACCGGCCTCGGCCTCACCATCTCCGAGCGTCTGGTGGACCTCATGGGCGGTGAGATCCACGTAACTTCCACCGTCGGTGAGGGCTCCAGCTTTCAGTTCACCCTCCTCGCGTCGATTCCGGATGCTAGAGACCTTATTCAAACAGAACGGGCCGAGCGCCGGGCCGGCGACATTTCGCTTGCCGGACGCAAAATCCTGGTCGCCGAAGACAACCCCATCAATCAGCAGCTGGCGCTGGAGTTCCTGCAGCGTCGGGGTGCTGAAGTGCACATCGCTCAGAACGGACGGGAAGCAGTGACTCGGGCTACCGAGGCCGAGTACGACGCCATCCTCATGGACATCCACATGCCGGAGCTCGATGGTCTGGAGGCGGCAGCCATTCTCCGTCAGCAGTCCCTCGATATGCCCATCATTGCGGTATCCGCAGATGCGCTTTCCGAGTCCAAGGCGGCGGCTGTGGATGCAGGCTGCAATGCCTACGTGACCAAGCCCATCGACTTCGACACCTTGCTGTCGGAACTCGACGACCTGCTGCCTGGCGCCGAAGTTACCGGAATACCGCGACGCCGTGCTTCGGATCGCGGCGTCCCTGAGCAGACTCTGGACGAAGCCGTTGAGGCCGCCTTGCAGTCCATGCCCATCCAGCGCCTGCCAGGCATCGACATCAGCCAGGCCATCCGTGGCCACAACGGCAACATCAAGCTGATGGTGAAGCTGATGGGTGACTTCGGCACCTACTACGGGGACGCCGGGGCGAAAATGCGCGCCTTCGTCACCGCCGAGCAGTTCGAAGAGGCGGAACGTCTCGCCCACAACCTGCACGGCGTGGCCGGCAGCTTTGGCGCGAAGCGCTTGAAGGAAGCGTCGAAAACGCTGGAGCTGGCGATCGCCAAGTCCGACGACACCAACCTGCTCGGGTTGGTGCACAGCTTCGAGGTGGCGCTTACTGAGGTGCTGGAGTCGACGGAGGCTATGGCTCGGGATGAGGTTCAGTTCAGGGCCAGTGATTACTCCTGAGTGCTGTGGTTTCGCGATTGCCGCAGCGCGTGAAGAGTAAAAAGCGTTTTCAGTGCACTGCGCTCGGGCGCTCCGCGCTTCCCTCCCTCCCCGAACTTGCCGACCGAAGGCTGCGCCTCCGTCCGTCAATTCGGCTCACTCGGCCTCACTTACACGTTTATGAAAACGCTTTTTACTCTTCACCCCCTGCTGCACTTTCAGGGATCCACCATTGCTCGCAACCCACCGCCCTTACGGAATCAGGTCGACGACCTGATCAGGCATTGTGCCTAACCGGCGGTGGCGTCGTAGGTGATGTCTTTCAGTGACAGTACGTTGGCGGCAGCATCTGCCTGCAGGTTGACGAAGTCGAAGAGACCGCTGTCGCCGAGATGGGAGGGGACTACGTGGCGGAGGCTGCGGGCGATGTTTTCTACGCGGCCGGGGGTTTCACGGTCCCAGGCGATGAGCATTGCCTTGATCATCTGGCGCTGCAGGTTTTCCTGAGAGCCGCAGAGATTGCAGGGGATGATCGGGTAGTTGCGGTTTTCGGCGAAGCGTTCGATGTCACGCTCACGACAGTAGTAGAGCGGGCGGATCACCATGTTGGCGCCATCATCGCTCCTCAGCTTTGGCGGCATGGCCTTCAGCCGACCGCCGTGGAAGAGATTCAGGAACAGGGTTTCCACCACGTCATCGAGATGATGGCCGAGCGCGATCTTGTCGGCTCCGATCTTCTTCGCGTGGCTGTAGAGGATACCGCGGCGCATCCGTGAGCAGACCGGACAGGTGGTCTTACCCTCCGGGGTGAGGGCCTGGACGATGCTGTAGGTATCCTCTTCCAGGATCTCGAAGTCGATGCCAATGGACTCGAAGTAGCCGGGCAGCACGTCTTCGGGAAAGCCTGGCTGCTTCTGATCCAGATTCACGGCCACCAGATCAAAGTTGATTGGCGCGTTCAGTTTCAGGCTCATCAGGACATCGAGCAGGGTGTAGGAGTCCTTGCCGCCCGAGACGCAGACCATCACCTTGTCCCCATCTTCGATCATCCCGTAGTCGACGATGGCATTGCCCACTTGTCGGCGAAGCTTCTTCTGCAGCTTGTTCTGATCGTAACGGGCCTTTTCCGACCGGCTCCGAGTCCGTGTGAGGCTCACGATCAGTTCAATCCACGAAGAACGGTGATCGGCGGCGCGGCGATGAGCTGACGGGTTCCGAGAATGCCGACCACGAGAATCAGCGCGGCGCCAATCAGCGGTCCTGCGATCCAAAGCCAGGGATGCACCGCGGCTTTGAGCTCAAACACCTGAGTCTGCAGGATGAGCACGGTTGCCTCCGCCCCGACCACGGCGACCACACCCGCGAACAGCCCTAAGGCAGCGAACTCCGCAGTCAGGGAGCTGGCGATCAGCTTGCGTGTGCCGCCGAGAGTGCGGATCAGGGCGTGCTCGCTCATTCGCGCATCCCGACTCGCGTGAATGCTGGCGATGAGCACCAGGCAACCTGACGCCAGCACCAGGGCGAGAACCAGCTCCACTGCCTGAGTCACCCGGGCAATGATGCTCTGCACCTGAGCGATGATGGCATCCACCTCGATGACCGTGATGGTCGGGAAACGGGAGAGCAACTCGTTCAGAAACTGTTTGTTGTCCCGCTCCAGATAGAAGCTGGTCATCCAGGTGGCCGGGAAATCTTCCAGCGCTCCAGGGGAGAAGATAATGAAGAAGTTGGGCCGCATGCTCTCCCAGTCGAGCCGGCGTAGGTTCACCACCTCCACTTCGAGCGGTTCCCCGCCGATGTCGAAGCTGAGTACGTCACCGATGGATAGCCCCAGGTCGTAGGCGTAGTCGTCCTCCAGGGAAACCATGGGCCGGGTATCGTCTGCGGACCACCAGTCACCTGCCACCAACGTGTTGTCGTCCGGCATCTCGGCAGCCCAGGTGAGATTCCGACCGGAGCTCAGGCGCGGTCCGTCCTCCATCTGCGACCGATGCTCTGCCTCCCACTCCTTGGCTTCGATGCCGTTTACCGCCGTGATCCGGCCGCGAATCATCGGAAAGAGACCACCCTGTTCCCGGCTGTTGGCATCCAGCAACGCACCGATTTCTTCCACATCATGGGGGGCGATGTTCAAGGCAAAGTGATTTGGCGCGTTCTCCGGCACCTGATTGCGCCACTCGTCCAGCAACGCCGTCCGCAGGAGCAGCAGAATCAAGAGCAGCATGATGGCGAGCCCGAAGATGAGGATCTGGGCCGTATTTTCTTTACGCCGGCGCTGTAGGCCCGCCAGGGCCAGGCGCAGACCACTGCCGGCCTGCATGCCAACGACCCGACCACCGCGCAGCAGCAACGTGGCCAGAGCTCCGAACAGAACCAGCGCACCCAGAGTACCGAGCAGGGTCCAGGCGGTCAGCTCGATGCTCCCCGAATACCAGATCAGAAGGCCGAGACTGCCCGCCACAGCGGCACCGTAGCTGGCAATCTGCGAAGGCGGGGCTGCGCCCACGTCCCGACGGATGACCCGCATGGGCGAGATGTTTTTCAGGTGCAAGAGCGGCGGCAGCGCAAAGGCAATGGCACAGATGAGCCCGGTCACCGCGCCGAGCAGAAACGGCCTGGCGCTGGGCAAGGGCAACTCCACCGGAATCAGGCTCTTGAGCAACAACACGATGCCCATGTGCAGACCGCTGCCGACGAGCAGGCCGAGCACCACGGCGATAGCGCCGACCGCGACAAGCAGGCCAACGTAGGAATAGAGAATCTGGTTCGGTGTGGCACCCAGGGTTTTCAGAACGCCAACATGATCGTAGTGACGCCGGGCATAGCGATGGGCCGAAAGCGCCACTGCGACACCTGCCAGCAGCACGCCCAGCAGGCCGCCAAGCAGGAGAAAGCTCTCTGCCCGGTTGAGCGCCGAACCAATGGTCGGGCTCGACTCCTTGATTCCCCGCCACCAGAAATTCGGATCTTCATCCAGCGCCAGCTGATCCTTGAGCGCGTCCAACGGGCCATCTTCCCCCGCAGCAACAGCCGATAGGAAAGCCGGCTGCCAGGCTGAACCACCTGGGTCGCCGGTACGTCTTCGATCCGCATCAGCAGGCGCGGACCCAGGTCGTACATGCTGCCGCCACGATCCGGTTCCGAGGTCAGCACCTTGCTGATGGTCAGCTTGGCGTAACCCACTTCCACCTGATCACCAAGCTCCACCGCCAGCGAAGGAAACAGCCGGCCGTCCAGCCAGACCTCACCCGGTTCGGGCAATTCGGTGGTTACCGTCGGTGGTGTGAACGGCACATCGGTCACTCTGAGCACACCGCGGAGCGGATATCCAGGCCCGACGGCCTTGATGCTGACCAGCGAGTTCTTGTCGTCCTCGGTGAACACCATGGAAGGAAAAGACAGGGTGTCCGCCGTCTCGAGGCCCAGGTCCCGCGCAGCTTGTCGAAACTCATCCGGGATCTCAGCAGAGCTGCCGATATAGCGATCCGCAGCCAGAAAGGTGGCCGACTCCTTCAACAGCGCCTGATGCAGACGATCAACAAAGAGACTCACCGCAGTGACCGTGCCAACGGCGACCATCAACGCGATCACCAGCAGACCGAGCTCACCGCCACGCCAGTCGCGCCAGGCCAGTCGAAGTATGAATCCCAGGCTCATGATGGCACCCTCAGCCGACGATCCGGCCGCCGGCGATCTCCACCGTCCGCTGGCATCGAGCAGCGAGTCGTTCGTCGTGGGTCACCAGCACCAGGGTGGTATCGAACTCGGCATTCAGCTCGAACAGGAGCTCTATGATCTTCTGCCCAGTCCGGGTATCCAGATTGCCGGTGGGCTCATCGGCAAAGAGCACGTTGGGACGGGAGGCGAAGGCCCGGGCGATGGCCACCCGCTGCTGCTCACCACCGGACAACTGCCGGGGGTAGTGATCGAGCCTTTCCGCCAGCCCTACCTTGGCCAGCAGCTCCCGGGCATCCCGCTCCGCTTCCGCTTCACCGCGGAGCTCTGCCGGCAGCATCACGTTCTCCAGCGCTGTCAGGCTGCCGAGCAACTGAAAGGTCTGAAACACGAAGCCAATCTGCTCGCCGCGGACTTTCGCCCGTTCCTCCTCATCGAGTGCCGTCAGTTCAGCACCGCAGAGGGTCACCTGTCCGGCTGTGGGCACATCGAGCCCGGCCAGAATGCCGAGCAAGGTGGTTTTACCGGAGCCGGACGCGCCGACGATGGCAACGGACTCGCCCGCGTTGATTTCGAGCTCGATCCCTTCCAATATGGCCAGCTCGCCTTCAGCAGTAGGCACGATCTTGGCCACACCATGGGTTTCAATCACCACAGCATTCATGGTTGCGGGATTTTCCTCTCCGGTTGAAATGTCACTGGTTACGACTTCAGGCACGGTATCCGGCACTTCTCTGCGGGGGGGCCTTTCTCTCTGCGCGGTACGCTCAGTACGCGCTGTAACAGCAGCGCTGCGGCTCATGGGTTTCGCCTTCCTGATGGTGATGGCAATAACCCTACCCGCCCTCGCGTCAGAGCCGCGTGAGAACCCCAGAATTCTGGTGATGGGCGACAGTATCAGCGCCGGATACGGTATTCAACGTGACGAGGGCTGGGTCGAACTGCTGTCCAGGCAACTCGCGCAGGCAGAGTACCCGCATGAAGTGATCAACGGCAGCATCAGCGGCGAGACCACGGGTGGCGGCCTGGCCCGCCTGCCGCAGGCTCTGGACACCCATGCACCCGAAGTGGTGGTGATCGAGCTTGGCGGCAACGACGGTCTGCGCGGTTACCCGACCGACCTGGTCCGGAGCAACCTCAAACAGATGGTGGAGCTCTCCCTGGCCAGGGATGCCAAGGTGCTGCTGGTGGGCATGCAGATCCCGCCGAATTACGGGCCCCGATACACCGAGGCGTTCTTCGGCATGTACGAAGGTGTTGCCAGTGAGACGGGAGTCACTCTGCTGCCTTTCTTTCTGGAGAAAGTGGCGCTGACACCAGGCATGATGCAGGCGGATGGCATACACCCGACGGCGGAAGCGCAGCCACTGCTTCTGGAAACCCTCTGGGGCTATCTGAGGCCGCTGCTCGAGTCCTGAGCTACGCTGGTCGGCGACCGTTCCGGCCGCTCGGGCATCCGCTTGCCCACATGCTGATCACCACGCGCACGGGCCAGCTCTACCTGGCGTTGACGCTCGGCAAAGGCCGCCCGTTGCGCCTCGTCCTGCTCAGCCACGCAATGTGGACAGCTGACCCCCTGCTGATAATCGGGTGAATTCAGATCATCACGGGTGAGCGGTCGGCGGCAGGCGAAACACTGCTCATACGTTCCCTCGCCGAGCGCCCGGTCCACGGAGACCCGCTGATCGAAAACGAAACACTCACCCTGCCAGCGGTTTTCGTGCGGTGGCACCGTCTCCAGATATTTGAGAATGCCACCGTCGAGCTGATAGACGGCTTCGAAACCCTGATCGAGCATGTAGGCGGAGGCTTTTTCGCAGCGGACACCGCCGGTGCAGAACATGGCGACCTTCGGCTGAACCTCGGGATCCAGCGTCGCCACATAGTCGGGAAACTGCTTGAAGGAACGGGTGTGCGGATCCACCGCGCCGGGAAAGGTGCCAATGCCGATCTCGTAGTCGTTTCGGGTGTCGATCACGATCAGGTTCGGATCATCGAGCAGGGCGTTCCAGGTCAGTGCATCCACGTGGGTGCCCGTGCGCTCGGATGGGTTCACCCCGGGCTGGCCGAGTGCCACGATCTCCGGTTTGATCCTGACCTTGAGTCGGTAGAAGACCTTGTTGCCTTCATTCGCCACCGAGTATTTGAACGGCATGTCGGCGAAACCCGGCACGGTCCGCAGCACCTCGGCGAATTCCCGCAGTGCCACCTCAGCACCGGACATCGTGCCGTTCATGCCTTCCTCGGCAAGCAGGATGGTGCCTTTCAGGGCCCGGCTCGCCGCTTGCGTTTCGAGGCGATCGCGCAAGGCTTCTAACGCATCCACAGCGATCGGCGCGAACTTGTAAAACGTGCTTATGTGACTCACTGGGCTTCCGCCGCCTTGCCGCCAAGACAGGGTGGCGACATGGGCGCGTCACCGAAGCGAGCCTGCCACTCTTCTGGCGTGTAGGTGTGCAGTGCCAGGGCGTGCACCTCACCAGCAAGCTCATCCGCCAGGACTTCGTTCACGGCCCGATGCCGGGCGATGAGCCTGGATCCTTCGAAGTCGGGGGAAACCATCACGACCTTGAAGTGCGTTTCCGAACCCGGTGGTACGTTGTGGTTGCCGGATTCGTTCACCACATCAAGGTGCTTGAGATCGAAGCTTGCATCGAGCTTCCCGCTGATAAGGTCCTGGGTGGTGGCTGTCATGTCTGAAGACCGGCGTCGATCGGTACTGCTCATGCAAGGTGCTGGTGGAAGTGCTGATTATAGCCGGTCACGGGCGAATCAAGAGCACCGTGATGTTGTCGTGGCCACCGGCCTCATTGGCGCGGCTGACCAGTTCTTTCGCGGCTGCCGAAAGATCGCCTGAATCCTCATTGAGAAGCTGATTGATCTCCGGCTCCGGAATGAGATCGGTCAGTCCATCGCTGCAGAGCAGGTAGAGGTCGCCTGGTGTATGCACCCAGGAGCGCACCTCCACCTCCACCTTAACGTCCAGACCGAGCGCCCGGGTGATCACGTTCCGGTTCGGCGCCGTCAGCGCCTCCGCTTCACCCAGGATCCCATCATCGATCATCTGCTGGACCATGCTGTGATCCGAGGTCAGCCGTTTCAGCGCACCCTGACGCAGTCGATAGGCACGGGAGTCACCGACATGAGCGATGAAGCACTGACCTTCCGCGGTCAGCAACCAGGCGACCACCGTGGTCCCCATGTCCACCTGTGCTTCCTTGCCTCTGCTGCAGACATCCAGGTTCGCGGCTTGCACCGCGTTGGTGATCAGCAACTCCGGATTCGCGCCTCGATCGGCCACACCTTCTCTAAGCAGATCAATAATGCGATCCACCGCGATCCGGCTCGCCACTTCACCGGCATCGAGTCCACCCATGCCATCAGCCAACACGGCAACCCTACGCCGGGCATCGTAAGCAAGTGCATCCTCATTGTTGCGGCGAACCCTGCCGACATCGCTTTCGGCAACTATGTCCATTCCGTTCCAGGCAGAATTCGTTAAACTAATCCGCCTCGCCAATTTCCTTATTCCAAGAATTCCAAGAGTATCGCTGAATGTTGGCCGTCATATCGCCCGCCAAGAGGCTCGATTTCAAAAGCGCCGCCACCACGGCAAAGCACAGCCTGCCAGATTTCCTTCCGGATTCTAAACAGCTGATCAAAGTTCTGCGCGGGAAATCGCCGGAAGAGATCGCCAAGCTGATGAATCTTTCTACCGAACTCGCAGACTTGAACTACGCGCGCTACGGCGAATGGAAAACGCCTTTTACGCCGGACAACGCCAAGCAGGCGGCACTTGCCTTCAAAGGCGACGTCTACCTGGGCCTGGACGCCACGACCTTGACCGAGCGCGACTGGGCCTGGGCACAGAAGCACCTGAGGATTCTCTCGGGTCTGTATGGCCTGCTGAAGCCGCTCGACCTGATCCAGGCATACCGTCTGGAGATGGGCACCAAGCTCGACAACCCGAAAGGTGACGACCTCTATACCTTCTGGGGCAAGCGACTGACCAAGGCTTTGAACGAATCCATTGCCGAGCAGCGCCAGCCGGTGCTGGTCAACCTGGCATCCGCCGAGTACTTCGAGGCCATAGATGAGAATGCTGTCGAAGCCAGGATCATCACGCCGGTCTTCAAGGACCTGAAAAACGGCCGCTACAAGTTCCTCTCCTTCTACGCGAAGAAAGCCCGAGGGCTCATGGCCCGGTACATCATCGACAATCGGGTCTCGACCCTGAAAGGACTGAAGGACTTCGACGTGGCCGGCTACTACTTCAGCGAGTCCCAATCACGCGGCGACAACTGGGTATTTTTGCGCGACAAGCCCTGCTAGCTCAGCGGTAAGACCTGATAGATCACCTTGGTAAGATTCGATGCTCCCGCATTGCGCGAGGACGCAAAGCGTTTTCCTGCACTCCCGCTCGGGCGCTCCGCGCTTTCCCTCAGTTGCCTTTCTTGCCTCGCTAAGCGAGTCAAAAAGCCGCCTTCGGCCTCGCTCTCACGTTTAGGAAAACGCTTTGCGTCCTCGCACACTGCTGTGTCATCGATACGCGACCACTGATCTGACGATCAGAGCTGCGGCACTACCGAAACCACTACGTCTCAGGCAACTCCGATAGGGACACCGAGCTCCGGATCACAAGCTATCGTGCATGATCACCAATCAGGTCGGCGAGCTGCGCCTTACGCAGGTGCACGTGGTCGGCGCGTTTCTTCTTGGCTCTGATGTTGAGGATCTCGACGCCGAAGGAGAAGGCCATGGCGAAGTAGATGTAGCCTTTCGGCGTGTGCAGATCCAGACCTTCGCCCATCAAGGTGAAGCCGATCAAGATCAGAAAAGCCAGCGCCAGCATCTTTACCGTCGGGTGCTCTTCGACGAAGCGGCTGATGCTGCCGGCGGCGAGCATCATGACGACGACCGCCACCATGACGGCCGCCACCATGATGGAAATCTCGTCGACCAGGCCAACCGCAGTGATCACCGAATCCAGCGAGAAGACGATGTCGATGATGGCGATCTGGAACATCACGCCGGCGAAGCCGACGGCTTTGCTGGTCTGGTGCTCGTGAACTTCACCTTCCAGTGAGTTGTGCACTTCCCGGGTTGCTTTTGCCATCAGGAAGCCGCCGCCGATCAACAGGATCAGATCCCGTCCGGAGATCGCCTCACCGAGCACGGTGAACAGCGTATTCGTCAGGTCCATCAACCAGGAGAGTGAGAAAAGCAGTCCAATGCGCAGGATCATCGCCAGTGACAGGCCGAGGAAGCGGCCTTTCGCCTGTTGCTCTTTCGGCAATCGGCTGGTGACGATGGAGATAAAGATGATGTTGTCGATCCCCAGCACGATTTCCAGAGCGGTCAAGGTGAGGAAGGCGAGCCAGACTTCGGGACTTAGAAGAAATTCGGGCACGATGGGGGTGACCAGCTGTGGCGGCCGACCATTGAACCACAGCCACTTGCAGCCATGAAGGCGGCCCTCAGATCTGCCTGTGCGTTGACGCGCTGAGAGAGGTACCATTGGCCGGACGCAGTATTTCTCGGAACCCAACTCCAATGAGCCAGATTCCCGAAGCCCAGCAGACCGAGATCGAAGCGGCCGTGTTCCGGCGGCTGCTTGCCCACCTGGACGAACGCAAGGACGTCCAGAACATCGATCTGATGAACCTGTCCGGCTTCTGCCGCAACTGCCTTTCCAAGTGGTACCGAGCTGCCTGCGAGGATGCAGGCATCGAATTCGATTACGAGGAAGCCAGAAAACGGATATACGGGATGCCGTACGACGAGTGGAAGGCGAAGTACCAGACGGAAGCTTCGCAGGAGCAGCTCGCCGATTTCGAGAAGAACAAGCCGACGGAGGGCTGAGCCAGCGATGCGTGATCGTCTGCACGGCATCTGGCGCGACTGGCGAGGCTTTGCGCTCTTCATCGTCGTGATGCTCGTGTTCCGTTCAGCCATTGCCGACTGGAACCAGGTGCCTTCCGGCTCCATGCAGCCAACCATCCTGATTGGCGACCGGATCGTGGTGGATAAGCTGGCTTACGACCTACGCATTCCCTTCACCCTTCGACGACTGGCGCGCTGGCACGAGCCGGCGCGAGGCGATGTGGTTACCTTTCCATCGCCGAAGGACGAGCAACTGCTGGTGAAGCGAATCGTTGGCATTCCCGGCGATGTGGTCTCATTGAAAGACAACGTCCTCACCATCAATGGCGAGAAAGCCAGATACTCGACCCTCGAAGGGGAAGCGGTACCCCCCGGTACCATCGGCGGTCCTTATCCGTTCCGCTTCCTCACGGAATCCATACTCGGCAGCACCCGCATGATCATGCTGGAACCGAGCAGCCTGATGTCCGGGGTGACCTCGTTCGGTCCGGTGACGGTGCCGGAAGGCGAGTACCTGATGCTTGGCGACAATCGGGACAACAGTCACGACTCGCGCTACATCGGCTTCGTCGGTCGGGATCGGATCCTGGGTCGCGCGGAGACGGTGGCGTTCTCGCTGGACTACGACAACTACTTCCGGCCACGCTCCGAACGCTTCTTCGCACCGCTAGCCACACCGCCACTGCTCGCAGAGCGATAGCCCGCGAAACGTCAACGCCGCCTGCTGCTCCGGATCAGCCAGATCAGCATGCCTGCCAGCACGCCGAAAAAGGCAAAGACGAGCACAAAGGCCAGGCTCGCCTTCAGATAGTCGAAGAGCTCGCTCGTCTCCACGCCGTAGCTGTCCGCCAGCCAGTAGAGGGCAACGGCAACGGCGATGCTGCCGAGTACTACCGTGCGAGTCAGCCTGGCGGAGATCCGGGTGGCACCCGTCTTACCTTTCTTGTCTTCAAGCAGATTGTCGACCATTGGTATTCGGCGCGGCTGTGATTAAGGATTAGCTATCGAGGACTAAAGAACTGTCTAAGGTAGCCCAATGCCAGAGTCATTTCACGACCAGGATCTCAGCAGCGCCGACTTCGCAAACGCAGACCTGACTGCTGCCACTTTCGAAGGCTGCACACTCACCGGCGCAAACTTCCGGCATGCAGATCTCAACCAGGCGCTGTTCATTGGTTGCCGGGCCTTCCCGGAGGAAGATGAGGGGACGCCGGTGGATTTCTCTTACGCCATGCTCAGGGAAGCCCGCTTCGAACGCTGCGACCTGACGACGGCGCTCTTCTGCCAGGCCAGCGCCTATGATCTTGTGCTCGACCAGTGCCAGATACAGGGCGCGGATTTCTCCAACTGCGATTTCAGTCTGCCCATCCGCGGCGCGACGACTTTGGCCAGTTTGCGAATGACGGACTGTAACTTCTCGTTCGGCGATCTATCCAATACCTATCTGAATGAGTGCGTGCTGACTGGCAACCGGATGATCGACGTGCTGGCGCACAACTGCACGTTGACCGGTGCCGACCTCTCGGGCTCAGACCTGAACGGCCTGACAGGCCAGGGATTGGATCTGGCTGGCGCAGACCTCAGAGGTGCGAGCTTCAACACACTGGATCCTCGCCAGGTGAATCTGGCGGGTGTGCGAATGGGTCTCGCTCAGGGGATGGCGATTCTGGACCGCCTCGAGATCGTCATCGATCCCGAGGCGGACTAGCTACCGAACGGAACCTCTGATTAGTTGATCTCGATGAGCTCCACGTCGAAGATCAAGGTGGAGTTGGCCGGGATCGGGCCCTGTGCGCGCTCTCCGTAAGCAAGCTCCGGCGGAATGAACAGCCGCCACTTGGCACCCGGCGACATGAGCTGCAGCGCTTCCGTCCAACCAGCGATTACGCCGTTCAGCGGGAAAGTGGCAGGCTGACCCCGATCGTAGGAGCTGTCGAACTGGGTGCCGTCGATCAGCGTACCGCGATAGTGGGTGGTAACCCGATCGGAAGCCGACGGTTGCTCACCTTCCGCGGCGGTCAGTACCTCGTACTGCAGACCTGAAGGCAGTGTGACCACGCCTTCACGCTTGCCGTTCTCGGCCAGGAAGTCCTTGCCCACGCTGATGTTCTCTGACGCCTTTTCCTGTTCGGCTGCCTGCCGTGCCGCTACGAGTGCCTGCAACGCGGCATTGGCCTCGGCATCGCTGATCCGACTTTCCGCACCGCCCAGCTGATCATTGATACCGGCCTGGAAAGCGGCCAGGTCCATGTCGTCGCCGAACTCACGACGCACGTTGGCCGCCATCGAGAAGCCGATGCTGTAGCTCGCCTTCTGCTCATCCGAGCTGAGCGTCACTGGTGCGTTATCGGCAGCCTGAGCTTCTGCAATCGGTGCTTCGCAGCCGGCCAGGCCGAGGAGAAGCCCCGCGCCTGCCAGCAACCCTAAAGTCAACTTACCAGCCTTAATATTCGTCCCTTCGTCAGGACCAGCATTGCTGTCGGCTGAATCAGGTCGAGGGCGTAAATACGTCATACAGTCTCCTAGTTCCGGTTGCTCATAACCTGAACACCGGGTTACATTCCTTTCATATGACCCAATTTGGGAATTGGCTAGTCTCGCTGGGCAGGTTTGGGGGAACCTACCACGCGACCGGGCATCAGATAATAGGCGCGCTCAACGAGCTAACGCTCTATGAGCCAATAAGCGCCAGACGATGTGCCCGGATACAGCCTAAGACTGCGGTTGCTGACCAGGATCGGTGCTTTCAACCGAAAATACGACCGAACAGACCGTGCAGACTGCGCAAACTATATAGTTAGCCGGAGCGCATCTTACCGCGCTCGTTCACGCAGCGCGATCTGCCAGACAACGGCGATCGGATACAGCGAATAGGACACATGCGACAAAGAGACAATACGCTCACCAGTGAAGACCAGCAGGCCAGTATCTTTTTCCTGAACAAGAACCTGCAAACGAGCCTTACGCTCCGCCGACGGTTTTCCGCAGTACTGGCATTGGTTACCACCAGCGTCTCCCTCACTTTCGGCACAGCCTGGGCGGCAGAAGAGGTCGCGACGGACGCGAACATAGAGGCGGTGCCACAGGTCGCGATCTCCACCACCCCCGATCCGGTGGACCAGGCGCGTGCAGAGATCGTCGCCCTATCGCCGCTGGATGTGCATCCTCGGACCGCGCTGGGCATCGTCGATCAGCTCCGCCACAACCACTATCTGAAGAAGCCGTTGGACGATCAGCTCTCCAGCGAGATCTTCGAGAAGTACCTGTCCCTGCTGGATGGCGCCAAGGTCTACTTCACCGAGGCCGACGTTCAGGCGCTGGAGAAGTATCGCTATCTGCTCGATGACGCGCTGGTTCGCGGCAACCTGGAGCCGGCTTTCGAGATCTTCAACCTCTACCAGGTGCGCCTGAACGAACGACTCACTTACCTGATCAGCGAGCTCGAAGGCGGTTTGGACAGCCTGGATTTCGAGGAAGACGAGGAGATCGAGATCGATCGGGAAAACGCCAGCTGGCCGGCAGACGAAGCCGAGCTGGACACGATCTGGCAGAAACGGCTGAAAGCAGCGGCGCTTGGCATGAAGCTGAATGGCAAAGAGCTCGAAGAGATCCAGGAGCTTCTGACAAAGCGTTACACGAACCGGCTGAAGCAGAGTCATCAGACCAAAAGCGAAGACGCCTTCCAGCTCTATGTGAATGCCTTCGCGAGCACCTACGACCCACACACGCAGTACTTCTCGCCAAGAACCTCGCAGAACTTCAACATCAATATGTCCCTCTCTCTCGAGGGCATCGGTGCGGTGTTGCGCAACGAGGATGAGTACACCTCCGTGGTGGAGCTGGTACCAGCAGGTCCGGCGGACAAGTCCGGACTGATCAGACCAAGCGACCGGATCGTCAGCGTTGGCCAGGGTGAGAAAGGCCCGCTCATTGATGTGGTGGGTTGGCGACTGGATGACGTCGTGGAGCTGATCCGCGGGCCGAAAGGTTCCACCGTGCGCCTGGAGATCATTCCGAACGCGACGGACGACGACAGCACAAAGGTCATTCAGATCACCCGTAACACCGTGAAGCTGGAAGAGCAGGCCGCTCAGAAGCAGGTGCTGGAGCTGACCCACAACGGTCAGACCCGCCGTATCGGCATCGTCAACATCCCAACCTTCTATGTGGACTTCAAAGCCGTGCAGCAGGGGGATCCCAACTACAAGAGCACGACCCGGGATGTGCGTCGCCTGATCGAAGAGCTGAAGAGCGAAGGCGAGGGCATCGATGGGCTGATCATCGACCTCAGAAACAACGGCGGCGGCTCGCTGCAGGAAGCAGACTCTCTGACCGGGCTGTTCATCAAGTCCGGCCCGACCGTGCAGGTGAAGGCGGCCAGCCGACGCGCCAACGTGTATGCAGATACGGACGGCGACGTGGCCTGGGACGGACCCATGGCCGTGCTCGTGGATCGTCTGTCCGCTTCGGCTTCGGAGATCTTCGCCGGTGCCATTCAGGATTACGGCCGCGGCATCATCATCGGCAATCAGACCTTCGGCAAAGGGACCGTGCAGACCCTGGTCCCGCTCAACCGTGGTCAGCTCAAGATCACGGCTGCCAAGTTCTACCGGGTATCCGGTCAGTCCACCCAGCACCAGGGAGTACTACCGGACATCGAGTTTCCGGAGACCTTCGACTCGGAGCGGATTGGCGAGAGTGCCCTGGATGATGCCATGCCCTGGGATGTGATCCAGCCTGCCGTCTACCCGCAGACCAAGCAGATTGAGACCCTGCTGCCTGAACTGACTGAAGCACATGTGGCTCGCACGGCAGACGACCCGGACTTCAACTACATGCGAGCGATTTCCGACAAGGCGCGAGAGAACCGCGAGCGTACCCACATCTCCCTGAAAGAGAGCGTCCGGACGGCGGAGAAAGCGGCCGAAGATCAGTGGCTGCTCGATCTCGAAAACGAGCTGCGTCTGGCCAAAGGCGAAGCGCCGGTGGAGAGCCTGGATGCGCTGGATGCGCTCAAGGAAGCCGAGCGGGAATCGGAGGAAGAACCGGATCCCACCGAGGACCCGCTCCTCACGGAGTCGGGCAACATTCTGCTGGACCTGATTACTCTGAGCCACCAGGTCGCCCTGGTCGAGCGAGTGCCCGCGGACAACGGCACCACCATCCAGTAAGCATCCGCCAGAGTGCGGCAGGCGCCTCACTCCCCCCGCCAGATCAGACAGAGCCGGTGAAAGCCGGCCTCGGGACGTCTTTCCGCGTAGAGCCACACCCACCGACGTTGAAATTTCCTCATCTGCCCCTAGATATGGCAGACGGAGCACGAGGAATCTCTACATGGACATTGATCAGCAGGGTGATGTGATCGAGCCGGACGGCAGTGGCCAGATTCTCCTGCCGAGCGAGGCGCACCCCAGCATCATTCATGTGCTGCCCTACGAACGGCCATTCTTCCCCGGCCAGGCAATCCCCCTCGTGGTGGACGCGGAGACCTGGCTGCCAACCCTGCAAGCGATTCAGAAACGGGAGCAGGATGTGCTCGGGCTCGTTTCCCTGCGCGACGACCTGCCGGCAGGCGGCTCCGACAAAGCCATCGAGCCAGAGGACCTGCACGAAATGGGCACCATCTGCCGGGTGCATCGCGTGCACCGGGAAGACAATCAGCTGCAGATACTGCTGGAAGGCCTGCAACGCTTCCGGGTCCGCCGCTGGGTTACCCAGACCCCGCCGTTGTCCGCCGCCGCGCAGTACTTTCCGGAACGCCTGCAGTCGGACGATGAAGCGCAGAAAGCCTACGCGGTGGCCATCATCAACACCATCAAAGAGCTGATTCCGCTCAACCCGCTGTACGGCGAAGAACTGAAGATCTTCCTCGCCAGGTCCAATCCGAACCAGCCATCGTTGCTGGCCGACTTCGCCGCCAGCCTCACCTCCGCCTCCCGGCCGGAGCTGCAGGAGGTCCTGGAAACGGTGAACCTGCAGCGCCGCCTGGAGAAGGTCGTAGAGCTGCTGCACAAGGAGCTCGAGATCGCCCGGGCTCAGAACGAGATCCGCGCCCACGTGGAGTCCGAGATTCAGAGTCATCAGCGGGAAGCGGTGCTGCGTCAGCAACTCAAGTACATCCAGAAGGAACTGGGGATCGCCAAGGACGACAAGACCGCCGAGATCGAGGAGTTCCGCGGCCGGCTCGAGGCGCTGCAGGTGCCGGAGGCGGTCAGCGATCGCATTGAGGAAGAGCTGAAAAAGCTGGCTACCCTGGAACAGGGCTCACCGGAATTCGGGGTTACCCGAAACTACCTCGACTGGTTGACCAGCGTGCCCTGGGGAAAGGTCAGCCAGGACACGGAAAACCTGGAGAAGGCGAGTCGGGTGCTCAATTCGCACCACGAAGGTCTGGCCGACGTGAAGGAGCGGATCCTCGAGTTCCTCGCTCTAGGCATCATGAAAGGCGATGTGGCTGGCTCGATCATCTGCCTGGTGGGTCCGCCGGGTGTCGGCAAAACGAGCCTTGGCCGCTCCATTGCCGAGTCACTCGGCCGCCGCTTCTATCGTTTTTCCGTCGGCGGCATGCGCGATGAGGCTGAGATCAAAGGTCATCGCCGCACCTACATCGGTGCCATGCCCGGCAAGCTCATCCAGGCTCTGAAAGACACCGGCGTGGCGAATCCGGTGATCATGCTGGACGAGGTGGACAAGATCGGCGCCTCATACCAGGGCGACCCTGCCAGCGCCCTGCTCGAAGTGCTCGATCCCGAGCAGAACGGCAGCTTCCACGATCACTACCTGGATGTGGACGTGGATTTGTCCCGGGTTCTCTTCATCTGCACGGCCAATCAGCTGGACACCATTCCCAGCCCGCTGTTGGATCGGATGGAGGTCATCCACCTGTCCGGTTATCTGGACAGCGAGAAGAAGGCGATCGCCAGAAAACATCTGCTGCCCCGCCAGCTCAAACGGGCTGGCCTTGAACGCAGTGATCTGAAAGTCGCAGCACCCGCACTGTCTGCCATCATCGAAGGCTACTCACGAGAAGCCGGTGTGCGCCGGCTGGATAAGTCTCTGGCAGCCATTGTGCGCAAGGCGGTCGTCAAACTTCTCAAAGGCGCGAAGAAACCCATCGTCATCGATGCCGAGGACGTGAACGAGTACCTCGGGAAGCCGATCTATGAGAAGGAAGCCTTGCAGCACGGTGTTGGCATCGTCACTGGCCTTGCCTGGACTGCACTGGGTGGCGCCACGCTACCCGTGGAAGCAACGAAAACTCACGATCGCCAAGCCGGTTTGAAAGTGACCGGGCAGCTCGGCGATGTGATGCAGGAATCCGCGAGCATTGCCTACAGCTACCTGCTGGCACAGGCCGAGGCGCTCGGTGTGAATACGGACTTCTTCGACAAAGCTAACATCCACCTCCACGTACCCGCCGGCGCCACGCCGAAAGACGGGCCAAGTGCCGGTATCACCATGGCCACAGCCCTGTTGTCGCTGGCCACCAGCAAGGCACCGAAGCGCCAGTTTGCCATGACGGGCGAGCTGACCCTTACCGGGCAGGTCTACCCCATTGGCGGTGTGCGGGAGAAGCTCTTGGCCGCGAAACGCCAGAAGATTCGTCATGTGATCCTCCCGGCGGCCAATGAGCGGGACTATGAGGAGGTACCGGAGCACATTCGAAAAGGCATCACCGTGCACTTCGTGAATCACTTCGAAGAGGTGGCGGCACTCATGTTCTAAGCGGCTTCTTACCATCTGCCGTGCTCCCCATTCCAGTGCGGAAATGACACATTCTTTGCCGACCGGCTTTGCACTACCATAGCGGCAACGACTGCACTCGAGCTTAAGTGATCACCACGCCTGATACCCACGCCATCGCCATGATGGTGCTGACCCTGATCGCGCTGCTTCTGTTCACTCGGGACAGAATTCCGCTGGAGCTTTCCAGTCTGGGGCTGATTGCCGTGCTCGCCAGCGGGTTCGCCCTGTTTCCCTATCCCGGTGTTGCACCGGCGGATTTTTTCGCCGGCTTCGCCCATGAAGCACTGATTGCCGTCTGCGCGCTCATGGTGCTGGGTCAGGGTCTGGTCCGTACCGGAGCGCTGGAACCGGTTGGCCGGTTGCTCGGTCGGATCTGGGGCAAGGCGCCCTTTCTGTCGTTTCTGGCCACCCTGCTGGTAGGCGCAGTGCTTTCCGCCTTCGTGAACAACACACCCATCGTCGTGCTGCTGCTTCCGATCCTGGTCAGCGTCTGCCTGCGCACCTCGAGCTCTCCTGCCGCCGTTCTCATGCCCATGGGGTTTGCCACCCTGATCGGTGGCATGGCAACCACTGTCGGCACGTCCACCAATCTGTTGGTGGTCAGCGTGGCCAACGATCTCGGCCTCGAACCCATCGGGATGTTCGACTTCGCGCTGCCGGCGGCCATCGCCGGCGGGGTGGCCATCGTCTATCTATGGTTGATCGCCCCCCGATTGCTTCCGGCACGCGCCATCGATCTGGATAACCCGTCACCCCGGGTCTTCGAAGCCCGCCTGCAGGTCAACGCAGACTCACCCTTCATCGATCGGACGCTGGCGGAAGCCATCGCTGCCACGGACGGAGACATGAAGGTAACCCGGATTCGCCGCGGCGAGAACTTCATCCTGCCGCTGCCGGATGTGGTGCTGAAAACCGGTGACCGACTCCGCGTGAACGACACGCCGGTGCAACTGAAGTCCTATGAAGGCACCCTCGGAGCCACTCTGTACTCGGGAGACCGGGAGGTGGACGAAGCGCATCCATTGTCAGCCGAGAATCAGATGCTTGCGGAGATCGCCGTGGTGCAGGGCTCGACCCTGGACCGGGCAAACCTGAAGTTTGCCCGCTTTCTCGACCGCTATCAGATTGCGGTGCTCGCCCTGCACCGGGCTGGCCGGGACATCTGGGACGCCAAGCAGGAGATCCAGGAAGTGCTGCTGCAACCGGCCGACATCCTGCTGGTACAGGGATCGCGAGAACAGATTGCCAGCCTGAAGCAGACCACGGACTTCCTGGTGCTGGACGCCAGCGTCGACCTGCCGAAGAACGAGAAAGCAGGCCTCGCGCTGGCCATTCTGGCAGTGGCCATCGGCCTCGCCGCCACCGGTGTTCTGCCGATTGCGGTCAGCGCTGTCTGCGGGGCCGCCATCCTGCTGGCGACCCGATGTCTCAACCTTGGCGCCGCCATCCGCGCCATCAGCCCGTCTGTCTACTTCGTGGTGGTGGCGAGCCTCGCCCTTGGTCACGGCCTGGTGGTGACCGGGGCCATCGACTATCTCACCAGCGTGTTCCTCGCTTCCACGGAAGGCGCCTCACCAACCGTGATCCTGTCGGCGCTGATGCTGCTGCTGGCCATCCTCACCAACATCGTCTCCAACAACGCCGCGGCCGTGATCGGCACCCCCATCGCCGTTGGTATCGCTATTCAGCTCGGTCTGCCGGCAGAACCATTCGTGCTGGCCGTACTGTTCGGCGCCAACATGAGCTTCGCCACGCCCATGGCCTACAACACCAACCTGCTGGTGATGAGCGCGGGTAACTACAGCTTCGCGGAGTTCGTGAAGGTGGGCGTGCCGCTGACCATTCTGATGTGGGTCACGCTCACCTGGGTGTTGAGCACCCTCTATTTCTGAAGGCCGCCTTCTTCGAAGCAGCGGCCTCCTGGCGCTGAGTCAACCCGGTCGATTGACGAAATCGGCGCCGGATTTTTGCAGCGCTTCAAAGCCTGGCTCCGCCGCAAAGTTCTCTTCCACCCAGGCGAGGGCGGCCTCCTGATCCAGATCCGTATCCCAGACCTTCCCCTGGGGCTGATCAACGTGCCAGGGCGTATCCCAGAACACCTCCAGACCATTTCCTTCCGGGTCGTTGAAGTAGAGGGACAGGGTGTTGCCGTGCGAAAGCGGCAGGATGTCCGTGCCCCCCGCCTTGAGCGTATCGTGCAGAGATTTCACGTCAGCAAAACTCTCCACCCGGAAAGCCAGGTGGTTGAGCGGATTGCCGGTAGTCTCACCCTGCCGGTCCGGCACCATGGCCACCTGGTGATGTTCATCGGGATCATTGCTCATGAAGACAATGTCCGGCGCACCCGGGCCGAGCGGGCCTCGGTCGCTCACCGTAAAACCGAGCACGCCGGTATAGAAATCCAGCATCGCGTCCAGATCGCGGACGTTCAGCACTGCGTGAGACCAGGATAGTTTCATCTTTGCTCCTCCTGCCGGGTCAACCAGCATCTACTGTAGATTCATTACTCATTGTCAGCGAGAGCGCGTTGCCCAGCCGTCCGACCAGGTCATCCAGCGAGACGTTCGAATCCGTCACGCCAAAGACCAGCCGATCCGGGCGGACGATGGCTGCATCATGCGACTCGAAGAGTCGGTCGATATGACCGCGCACCTCCTGGATTCCCTCGAGGCTCACCACACGGGCACCCAGGTGATCGAGAATTTGCTGGGAAGCATCCGAAAGTACCGCTTCACCACCACGAAGAACCACGGCGAAGCCAGGACCGAGCAGCTCGTCCAACCGGATGGGCTGCCCCTCCCCGGTCTGGACGATCGGTTGCGAGAAGAGGTATCCCGTGGACCCCGTGTCCGAGACCTGTTCGAGCACGACCGCACCGTCCCGGATCGGTGGCTGCTCACGGCCCTGTCCGTAGCCGGAAGACTTGAGTGCCGCCGGCGCCTCCGGCGCCGGGAGCTGCTCCCGCCGGCAGCGTTCTTCTTCCGCCAGATGCTCCATCAGTCGACCGATGGACACGGCCCAGTCCACCAGGTCGTGGGCGTGGGCATTGCGTTCGGCATGGTAGCTCTCGAGCAGCGACTCTTCCGCCACCCCGTTCACCACCATGGGGAGTTTCCAGGCCAGATTGATCACGTCACGCATTCCGGCATTCATCCCCTGGCCAAGAAAGGGTGGGGTCTGGTGGGCGGCATCGCCTGCGATAAACACCCTGCCCGCCTGCCAACGGTCGGCGGTGGCGGCATGGAACTGATAAACGGCGGCTCGACGGATTTCATAGGTGCCCCGCGGCGTCCAGGGATCAATCAGAGAGAGGATCATGTCCTCCTCCAGCATCTGCTCGGCGTCCTCCCCCGGGTTCATCTTGAACTCCCAGCGCCGGTAAGGGTCCTTCGTGCACACGTAGGTGACAATCCGATCCGGATCGCAGACCTGCAGCGTGTCGTTCCCCAGGGTGTGTCCCTCCTTGAGCGTCACATCCACCACCAGCCACTGATGGTCGTAGCCGAGATCCTGCCAGCCGATGTCGAACGCTTTGCGAGTCGGGCTGGATGCCCCGTCGCAGGCCACCGCGTATCGAGCGGTGAGGGTTTTCTGATTTTCGTCCGGACGGGCAAATTCCACGCGAACGGAATCTGACTCGTTGCACAGGCCACGAGCCTCGAAGCCGATGAAGGCATCAACCAGCTCATGGCCGACCGCTTGAGCCCGCAAGTAGCTTTCCAGCTCAGGCTGATCGAACATGTTCGTCGGCTGCCAGCCATTGCTGCCGAACGGTACGAACTCGGTCCCGAACAGCCATTCCCGCTTCGAGTTGGCGAATCCGGCCCGATCGCCCGGGCGCACAGCCTGCATCAGATCCTGTACCGCCTGTCCGCGACCTACTTTCTGAAAGGCACGGATGATCTCTCCATCCAGGTTCACCGCTCTGGGCAGTCGATAGACGGCTTCATCCCGTTCGATCGCAGCGACAGAAAGTCCTGCTTCGGCAAAGAGCAGGGCCGCCGTGCACCCCACGGGCCCCATCCCCACTACCACCACATCGTAGTCCGGCATCTAAAGTCCCCAGAATTCCCAGTACAAAGTCCCAGCAGTCCTTAATCGTTTCGCTTCTGATTTCGAATTATTGACTATAGTCATTTTTATAAGCTATCATTTATGACTTCAATCAGTCAACAGAATTCAGAACTTATGGCGACACGGCCAGCAACACAAGGCGGGAGCGAAGCCAACGAAGCGAAAAAGCCCGGGGAATCCCGTGTTGCTCGCAAGCGCAGGGAAGCTCGGGCACGGATCGTCGCTGCGGCAGAGAAACTGATGCGCTCGCGCCCCATCGAGGAGGTCACCATCGGCGACATCACCACGGCGGCTGACGTGGGTCACGGCACCTTCTACCTGCACTTCAAGAGTAAATACGAAGTCCTCCTACCCATCGTGCGTGCTGCTGCCGAGCAGTGGGACAATGAGATCCAGGCGCACCTCGGAGATTGCGACGACCCGGCAGAGGTCGTCGGTCTATCCACCCGCTATATGGCCCGTCGCCTGCACGGGGATCCCCTCTGGCGCTGGCTGCTGGCCGAAGGCGGACTGCCGCTGGAGCTGATCAAAGACGCTATCGGCCGATTTTCGGCCAGGGACTTCGGCCGTGGGCTGCTCTCCGGAAGATTCCAGGTATCGGATCTGCAGGTTACCAACAGTTTCATGGGTGGCGGATTCGTCGCCGGATTGCTGGCAAGCTTTCCTCAAGAAGATCCAGGCGAGGCAATCGACCACATGGCCGAGCTGATACTCCGGACCTTGGGGCTGGATGTGGCGGAGGCTGCTCGCATCGCCCACCAGCCGCTGACCCCGCTGCCCTCCCCTGAGCTCGACAGCCCACTGGCTGAATGACTGACCAAACCGACGAGAGAGAAGGAAAAACCTATGAAAATTGCGACCTACCAGGCCAACGGACAGACCGGCATCGGAGTCGTTCGGGGGGATCAGGTTATCGATCTTGCGTCCTGCGGCTTCCCCGGCGACATGCTGAGCCTGCTCGCGGACGGGATAGATGTGGCGGCCATCGAGGCAAAGCTCGGCGAGGGCAAGAGCATGGCACTCGCTGATATCGAGCTGCTGGCACCGGTGCCGAACCCGGGCAAGGTGCTCGCCATTGGCCTCAATTATGGTGACCACATTGCCGAAAGCGGCATGGAAGCACCCAAGCACCAGGTCTGGTTCAACAAACAGCACAACTGCATCACCGGCCCCTATGCACCCATCAACCTGCCTTCGGTTTCGCCTATGCTCGATTACGAGGCAGAGCTATGCCTGGTGATCGGCAGAACCTGCAAGCACGTGCCGAAGGAACGCGCCCACGAGGTGATCGCCGGCTACTTCTGCGGCAACGACGTGAGCGTGCGTGACTGGCAAATGAGAGCGCAGACCTTCCAGATCGGCAAATCCTTCGACACGCATGGTCCCATCGGTCCGTACCTGGTGACGCCGGATGAGGTCGGCGACCCCCATGATCTGGGCATCCGCTGCCTGGTTAACGGTGAGGAAAGGCAGAGCTCCAACACCAGGCACCTGATCTTCGACTGCTTTGATGCCATCGAACACCTGACTCAAGCATTCACGCTGGATGTGGGGGACGTGCTGTTCATGGGCACGCCAGCAGGCGTGGGCGCCGCGATGAAACCGCCATCCTGGCTGGTTGACGGCGACGTGGTGCGGGTCGAAATCGACAAGCTCGGCTACATCGAGAACACCGTGGTACCAGAGCACACGGAAACCCGGATCGGCTGAAGCCGTCCGGTCGAACAGGACCTATGGGACTAGCCTCGGCTCAGGAAGCTTTCTTGCGTTCCTGAGCTTGGCTGCGCTTGAGATTTACCGGGCGGCGCTTGCTGGAAGATTTGCGCACCTGATTGCTCTGGTCCCTAGCGATGAGCTGGGACTCGCTGCGATTGATCACTTTTTCTCTCCTCGGCAGGGAGTACTACTTATTGGCCTGGCTCTCCGGAGCCCGGCCTCCATTTTCGATCTGTCTGCTGATCGCACTGCGCGCTCTGAACGCTTATCCAACAGGCCGATTGCCCGATTACACTACAGGGCGTGCAAATCGTATGTGCGCCAGCCAACAGTTTAATAAACGCTTACACTTTGCCTTCCTTTGGGCCGGCGTCCTGAGCGACAGGCACAAGGTCACCGGTGCAGCGTTTCCAGGGCTTTCAGAATGGTCCGCACTTCGTGCAGGGTCTCGACAATCTGATGGCCCAGTTGCTCGAGCTCCGCCGTGGGTGCCACCAGGTCCGGAACCTGATAGACCGTGCAGCCGGCGCCAAGCGCCGCCCGTACCCCGTTCGCCGAATCCTCCAGCGCCCAGCAGCGGTGGGGCTCGAGCTCGAGTTGGGCAGCACCGGCCAGATAGGGATCCGGGTTCGGCTTGCCGCGCTCGGTCTCACCACCGCAGATGAGGCGGTCGAAAAACCGGATCAATCCGGTTGCTTCGAGCTTCTGCTCCGCCGTTGCCCTGCGCGTGGAAGTCACCAACGCCATGGGCATCTCACGCGCCGCGAGGTGCGTGAGTAGGGCCTGGGCTCCGTCTTTCACCGGAACCGGCCCTTCAGCGAGGCGCGCATGGTAATGATGACTCCACCGTTCATCAATAGCCTCGTACGGAAAATCGTCTCCGTAGGCGGCCATGATGAGTTCCCGGGTTTTGTCGTAGGTGCTGCCGATGCACTTGTGGTAGGTGACCAGGTCGGCCTCAAAGCCGTGATCTCTGCAGGCAAGGACGAAGGCATCCCGAGCCAGCCGCTCCGAATCGAGCAGCAGGCCATCCATGTCGAACAACACGCCCGCAGGGTAGCGCGCACCAGAGGAGGCGATGCTCACGAACCGTTCGCCGCCTCGACCAGATTGTTCAGCACGTACTGCAGGATGCCGCCGCTTTCGAAGTAGGCGACCTCGTTTTCCGTATCGAGTCGGCTCATCACGGTGGTCTGTGCCGTGCTGCCGTCGGCCCGCGCCACTTTCAGGAGCATATCCTGTCGCGGGATGATCTCGCTGACCCCCGCCGGCAGGCTGAGATCGACGATCTCATCACCGGTGAGGTTCAGGGTCTGACGCCCCTCCCCCGCCTGGAACTGGACGGGCAGGACGCCCATGCCAATCAGGTTCGAGCGGTGAATGCGTTCGAAGCTTTCCACGATCACCGCCTTCACACCCAGCAACCGCGTCCCTTTGGCCGCCCAGTCCCGTGAGGATCCGGTACCGTATTCCTTGCCACCGATCACGACCAGCGGCGTGCCTTCGCCTTGATAGCGCATGGCAGCGTCATAGATGGACAGTTGGTCTCCGCTGGGCACGTGACGGGTGTAGCCACCTTCCGTGCCCGGCACCATCTCGTTTTTGATCCGGATGTTGGCGAAGGTTCCGCGCATCATCACTTCGTGATTACCGCGGCGGGAGCCGTAGCTGTTGAAGTCCGCTTCGTTCACGGCAGCCTGCTGCAGATACTGACCGGCCGGACTGTCAGCCTGGATAGCGCCAGCCGGTGAAATGTGGTCCGTGGTCACCGAATCACCCAGCAGGGCTAGAATCCGGGCGCCGCGAACGCCTGCCTCCTGCTCGAGATCCCCGCCCACGGAAAAGAACGGTGGCTGCTTGATGTAGGTGGAGTCCTCCCAGGCATAGGTGCCGGTGCTGTCCACCTCGATGGCCCGCCAGGCTTCGGGCCCGGTGAATACATCCGCGTACTGCCGTTCGAACATCTCAGCCGAGACGGTGGCCACGGCCTCGCCGATCTCCGCATTCGACGGCCAGAGATCGGCGAGAAAGACATCAGCACCCCCGGCATCCTGGCCGATGGGTTCGCGAGAGAGATCGATACGGGTGGTGCCGGCCAATGCATAGGCCACCACCAGTGGCGGTGACGCCAGCCAGTTGCTGCGGATCTCCTGATGGACCCGACCTTCGAAATTCCGGTTGCCGGACAGGACGGAGGCCACCACCAGATCCCCCTCGCCGATGGCAGCAGAGATGTGCTCCGGCAGCGGGCCCGAGTTGCCGATGCAGGTAGTGCAGCCATAGCCCACCAGATTGAAACCGAGGGCGTCCAGATCTTCCTGGAGCCCGGTTTTTTCCAGATACTCGGTCACGACTTTGGATCCCGGCGCCAGCGATGTCTTCACCCAGGGCTGCACCTGCAGCCCCCGGGCCAGGGCTTTACGTGCGAGTATGCCCGCCCCCACCATCACCGCCGGATTCGAGGTGTTGGTGCAGGAAGTGATGGCGGCCAGCACCACATCGCCATGACTGAGCTCATAGTCGGTACCTGGCACCGGCACGCCGAGGTCCTTCGTTGCCGCTCGACCCTGCAACTCCAGTGCCTCATCGAACGCGCGTCGCATGTCCGTCATCGCCACCCGGTCCTGAGGCCGCTTCGGACCGGCCAGGCTGGGTACCACCGAGGTCAGATCGAGTTCCAGCGTGTCCGTATAGATCGAATCTGACGTCCCCGGCTCGCGCCAGAGACCCTGAGCCCTGGCGTAAGCTTCCACCAGCTCGATGGTCTCCGTCGGTCGGCCGGTGAGCGTCAGATAACGCAGCGTCTCCGTATCGATGGGGAAAAAGCCACAGGTGGCACCATACTCCGGTGCCATGTTGGCGATGGTGGCCCGATCGGCCAACGGCAGATGATTGAGCCCGTCTCCGTAGAACTCGACAAACTTCCCGACCACGCCTTTCCTGCGCAGCATCTCCACCACCGTGAGCACCAGGTCCGTGGCGGTAATCCCCTCCTCGAGACTGCCGGTGAGTTTGAAGCCGACCACGTCCGGCACCAGCATGGAGATGGGCTGACCGAGCATGGCTGCTTCTGCCTCGATGCCACCTACGCCCCAGCCCAGCACGCCGAGTCCGTTGATCATGGTGGTGTGACTGTCGGTGCCCACCAGCGTGTCCGGATAGGCGACGCTCTCGCCGGCTTCTTCGGTCGTCCACACGGCACGGGCCAGATATTCCAGATTCACCTGATGACAGATGCCGGTGCCAGGCGGCACCACCCGGAAGTTGTCGAAGGCCTGCTGTCCCCAGCGCAGAAAGCGGTAACGCTCACCGTTGCGCTGCATTTCCAACGCCACGTTCCGATCAAACGCCTGCTCGGTACCGAAGGCATCCACCATCACCGAATGATCGATGACCAGATCCACCGGAGAGAGCGGATTGATGATCTCGGGATCGTAACCTGCATCAACCACCACACTGCGCATGGCGGCCAGATCCGCCACACCGGGCACGCCGGTGAAGTCCTGCATCAGCACCCGCGCCGGCCGGAAGGCGATCTCTTCCGCCAACTCACCATCACGCCCGGCCCGATCCTCTTTCTGAGTCAGAGCCCAGCCAGCGAGCGCCGCAATGTCCTCGTCTTTGACCGAGACACCGTCTTCAAAACGGAGCAGATTCTCGAGCAGGATCTTCAGGGACATGGGTAGGCGATCCACCTCACCGAGCCCGGCAGCCTGCACGGCTGGCAGGCTGTAGTAGATGTACGAGCGATCGCCGACGGCGAGCGTCGATCGGGTGTTGAAGCTGTTCCGGCTCATTTGGTTCTTCCCTGCCTCGGAGTGAGTGTTCTCTCAGAGCCCTTCGCCGAGCTCCTTGGTTTCAGTTGCGTCCTTGCGCTCGTCGTCTCGCCCGAACAGATGTGCACCACAGCGCCAGCAGTAGGTTGCTTCCCGGACGTGACCTTCTACGGAGCAGACCGGGCAGGTCCGAGTGTTGGCGGCCTTTCTGTGTGCCTCGGAGAGCTCCAGCGTGACGATACCGGTAGGCACGGCGATGATGCCGTAGCCCATGATCATGACAAGCGTTGCCACAGCCTGGCCGAGCGGCGTGTGCGGAGTAAGATCGCCGTAACCCACCGTGGTCAGAGTGATCACCGCCCAGTAGATGCTGCGTGGAATGCTGGTGAAGCCGTGCGCCTCGCCTTCAATCAGATACATGAAGGAGCCGAAGATCACCACCAGAGCAAGCACCGACGAAATGAACACGGTGATCTTGCGCCGGCTGGCAATCAGTGCCTGGGTAAGCAGCTCCGCTTCTCCCACGTAGCGAACCATTCGCAGGACCCGGAACACCCGCAGGACACGCAGAATCCTGATCACCAGCAGGTACTGGGTGTCTGTGACCAGCAGGCTCAAATAGGTGGGAATGATGCCGAGCAGATCCACCACCCCGTAAAAACTCCTGGCGTAGCGGACGGTATCCTGAATGCACCAGAGCCGGGCAGCATACTCCAGCGTAAAGACGATGGTGAAGAACCACTCGATGGCGAGCAGGTAGTCCCCATAGGCTTCGTGCAGCGCGGCCACCGAATCGAGCAGCACGGCAAACACGCTCATCAGAATGCAGATGATGAGTCCCACATCAAACGCCTTTCCGGCGGGCGTGTGGGCCTCGAAGATGATGATCCGAACCCGGTCTTTGAGCGGCGGGCGGGTCTCTTTATCCGCCTCGGTGCCGGTATCCGTCTCGGTGCTGTCTATGCCGGAATTCTCGGTCATGCCCCGAGTTTAGCAGCCCGTTGAACCCACCACCCAGCAGCCCCCGGCCAACTCGCGGGTTTGGCCGGGGGCATGTGGTTTGGCGGGCAATCAGGAACGATCAGGCAGCAACCACCTCGATACGGCGTGGCTTTTTCTCTTCCCGCTTGCTGACCGTGACTTCCAGCAGGCCATTGGCCACCCGTGCGCTGATGGCTTGCTCATCCGCATCCTCCGGCAGCTTGAACCGGCGGCTGAACTTACCGGTCCGGCGCTCCAGACGGTGATTGCGCTCACCTTCGGCCCGCGACGGGCGGGTACGTTCACCGCTTAAGATCAGCACACCCTCTTCCACCGAAACATCCACCGCTTCGGCGGGGACGGAGGGGATTTCCAAATCGATCCGATAGGCGTCCGTGGTTTCCCAGACATCGGCTACCGGCGTCCAGCCAACTGGCGCAGTGCGACGGTCGGCGGCGAAGTAAGGATTGAAACGAACGATGCTCATAACGAGTCTCCTCGGGTACTTTTCGTTGCTACCGACCCTTTATGGGTGCGAATCAGCGAGCTACAAGGCCTTGAAAACGGGACATCCGTCCCCAGGCGTTAGTGTCCTGAATCGACAATTTCGCCGATGAAGTCGAGCACCAGCCCGGCGATCAGCGGCGCCAGCCCGTGCGGGATGTTGTGGCCCATGCCTGGCACCATGACAAGCCGTGCACCTGGAATGCTTCGTGCCGTGTCTTCGCCACCGGCCGGCAGCACCAGCGGATCGTCGGCGCCATGAATCACCAGGGTCGGGGCGGTAATGCTGCCAAGCCGTTCGACCCGGCTGCCATCTTCCCGAGCCGCAAGCATCTGCCTGGCCACGCCTTCCGGGTAGTGAGCACGATCGTATACCGCCTCTGATATGGCCCGTCGCTCCGCCTCCGTCTCCGGATAACCCGGAGACCCCCAGACCACACGGTTCTCAACGTCCAGCTCGATGAGGCCCTCTCGCGTATCGGCGGTCAGCATCATCCGATCCCAGACCGCCTGCGAGGGGCGCGGTAGCTCCGGATTGCCGGTGGACGACATCACCGAAAACAGGCAGCGAACCGCATCCGGGTGTTGGACGGCAACCAGCTGAGCGATCATGCCGCCGAGAGAAATGCCAAAAACGTGGAATTGCTCCTCACCAAGCGCCTGCATCAGCAGAACCACATCGTCAGCCATGTCGGATAAGTCGTAGTCCCGATCGAGCTTCGTTGAAAGGCCCACGTCACGATTGTCGAAAATCACGACCTTCAGTCCGCCTGCCACCAGCGACTCGATCAGCACCGGGC
This sequence comes from Candidatus Azotimanducaceae bacterium, assembly GCA_965215995.1. GTDB lineage: Bacteria > Pseudomonadota > Gammaproteobacteria > Pseudomonadales > Azotimanducaceae > SZUA-309. The sequence goes on from OZ244128.1 coordinate 1,487,750, forward strand.
TCCATTCGATGAGCTGAGTGCCCAATCCCCGGATCAGGACGATGGCTGCCTGTGGGAGGTGTCCTGCAGGGGCGTAGACCTGGCAGGCCAGTTCCAGCCCGTTCGCTGCCACCAGCTGAGTGGCCCGGTCATCGAGAATCCTCAAGATCAGTGATCCTTGATGAGGTTGTAGACTGTCTCGATCCCAACCTCGAGCCCGGCTTCGGCGAAATGCGGGGGTAGCGTGCTGGTTTCCGATCGCTCCAGGAGCTCGATGCGACATCGGCCGCCGAATAGCTCCTCCACCTCCGCCTCGGTCACCGAATGAGGCGGACCCGACACCAGGCTCTGATCGTACTCCAGAGCGATGAGCAGGATGTGGGCGTGTTCCGGGATCACCCGCAGCATGTGATCGGCATACTGCTCGCGAAGCCCCGGCGGCAGAGCCACCAGCGCCCCACGGTCATAGACAGCGCGCACACCGAGAATGTCCGGGGCGGCCAGATCGAAGAAGTCGCCGCAGTACAGGGTGCTTCGTTTGCCCTGGTAACGGGTGAGGTAAAAAAGCTCGGTGCGTTGCGCTGTCTCACCCCCTTCTTCGAAGTAGGCCTCGATGGCTTTCGCGGACAGCTCGATGCCTGTCACCGCATGACCGAGCGATTCCAGGTAGCGCATGTCCAGGCTCTTGCCGCACAGGGGCACGAACACCGCGGCACCCCGGGTGATACCCAGAGTCGGCCAGTGTTTCTCGAGCAGTGGGTTGGTACCAGGCAGGTGCCAGCCGAGCTGGTCTTGCTGCCAGCGCTCCAACCAGAAATCATGCTCCATGCTCTCGTCCGTTTCTTGCGCTCGTCAGTGATCCCACCCAGTATTATCGAATGGCCAAACCCACGGCAACCACGGTTCCAGCCGCCAAGCTCCGGCGCATCGCCCTGGACTCACAGGGATTGCTCAAGGCGGCGCCCTTCGGTCGCGGTAAGAACGCGACCAGAAAAGCCATCGAGACCATCGGATATGTGCAGATAGACACGATATCGGTGGTCAGCAGGGCGCACCATCATGTGTTGCACAGCCGGGTGCCTAACTACGATCCGAGCCATCTGCACCGCCTGCAGCGTGAAGGCGCCATCTTCGAGTACTGGTATCACGCTGCCGCCTACCTGCCCATGTGTGACTATCGGTTCGCTCTGCCACGAATGGAGGCGATGCGGAATCGCACCGAGCGCTGGATCCGCAGCCAGGATGATGCGCTCATGGCCGAGGTGCTTGCCCGGGTCGCTGCCGAAGGGCCACTGATGGCCCGTCAGTTCGAAGCTGCAGGCAATTCCGAATCCGGCTGGTGGAACTGGAAGCCCGCCAAGCGGGCACTGGAGCAGCTCTTCATGCAAGGCGATCTCATGGTCACGGGCAGAGACGGCTTTCAGAAGACCTACGATCTTCGTGAGCGGGTGCTGCCGGAAGGCACAGACACCCGAATGCCGGACGATGCAGAGATGGCGGCCTATCTCCTGCGCACCATGCTCCGTGCCCATGGATTCATCACGCCAAAGGAGGTGACGCACCTGCGGCGAGGCAAACCGATCCGGGAGGCACTCCAGACGCTGCTGGCAGAGTCGCTTTCCGATGGCAGCCTCATTGCCATTCGCCAGCCCTGCGGCGCGCTGGCCTACATCGAACCGGAAAGGCTCGACTCTCGTGCGGCACCTGCGACTGCCCGAGCCGCTCTGCTCTCGCCCTTCGACAACCTGGTGATTCATCGGGATCGGGTGCAATCCGTGTTCGATTTCGACTACCAGATCGAGTGCTACCTGAACGAGAAAGATCGCCGCTATGGCTACTACAGCTTACCCATCGCCTACCGGGATCGATTCATCGGTCGCGCAGATTGCAAGGCACACCGACAGGAAGGCAGATTCGAAATCAAGCACCTTCACTTCGAAGAGGATGTGGATACTGGCGAAGAGGGTCTCTTGCCTGCCCTCGGCGAAGCCTTTCATCGCTACGCCTCCTTCAACGACTGCAGCGAAATCACCTTGACCCGCGCCACACCCACCGCGCTCGGCACCCCACTCTCGGCGGTCCTGGGAGCCTGATCAGACGAGGGCTGTGCTGATTTCCGGCACAGCGCCGAGTCTCGCCCACGTTCAGAAACCGTTCATTCCCGATTCAGAGCCGGTTCAGTACGCCAGACCTATTCTGGGCTCCACATTGACGAAGTCATGGAGGAACCCATGCGTAGAACGAGCACTCACAAGCGTACCAACAAGAAGCGTCACCTGGTCCACCTGGCTGCCTCTGCCCTGGCTGTCACGGCCTCGCTGGCAGGCGCGGGCGCGCTGGCGGATCACAACGGCCCGAAATACCACCACTACGACGGCGGCTATCACAAACACCGGGACTACCGACAGGATGACTACCGCTACGGGCCTATCTACTGGAAGCAGCAACAGAGGGTTCGCGTGCATATTCCTGTCAGAGACCACGGTCCTGAGACGCTGCCGATCGGCCGCCTGATCATGCAGCACAGCAACGTCGATCTGAACCGCTATCGTCTGGTGGCCGTGGTGACCAAGAACGGTCGCTTTTCAAACGGCTACGCGTCGCTGCGCACGGGCAACAGCAAAACCCATCGCTACTTCCTGGGATCACGTGAAAAGACCCGCATCCCGGCGCCGAGCCGCGCAGAGCGCAAGTGGCATCTGCGTCTCGGACCGGGAGCACAGGTTCGCTCCGTGACCGCGGTTCTCGAACCCCGCCACGGCTGGGCGTACCGGAAGCCGGCCAACCGTCGACACGCCTCCGCCTACCGAAATGACCATCAGGCGGTGCAAGGCACGCACCTGGTCGGCCTGGCCTGGCTGCTCGCCAATGCGGACGACGATAGCCGTCGTCACTATCACGGGCATGGCCATCGCGATCACAAGCAGTCCAAGCGAGTGAAGAAGCTGCGCGCCAAGCAGGCTCGCACCGAGGCGGAACTGGCTGCGGCCCAACGGAAGCTGGAGCGAAGCCGGGATCGCAACAAGCGTCTGAAGGACCAGCGTGCCCGTCTGGCCCAGGAGCTGGCTCACGAGCGCATGGAGGAGCGCAAGCGTGGCAAGACCTCTAAAGATGAACGCAAGCGATCACGAAAAGGCGAGCGTCATGACGAGCGCGAGGTGAAGCGCACGGTACGCTACGTGGTCAGCGCCAACTGATCCACGATGCGGAACGGGCACCGGCAGCCTGTTAGATCTGCCGGTCCCTGCCCTCCCAGAACGGCGCCCGCACGTGGCGCCGTTGTATTTTACCACTCGGCAACCTCGGCAGGTCCGTCACGAAGTCCACGGAGCGAGGGCTCTTGAACGCGGCCAGGCGTTCCCGACCATGGGCGATGATCGCATCGGCGAGCTCCCCTGACGGCTCGAAGCCTTCCGCCAGCTGGACCACGGATTTCACCTCCTCACCCCACTCCTCGTTCGGCACGCCTACCGTGCACACATCCAGCACCGCCTCGTGCGAGAGCAGCGCCTCATCCACCTCCTGGGGATAGATGTTCACACCGCCCGAGATGATGGTCTCGGCGCTGCGACCGTTCAGAAACAGAAAGCCATCCTCGTCGAAATACCCCATGTCACCCAGGGTGAACCAGTCACCGCGATAGGACTCACCCGTCTTTTCCGGCGACTTGAAGTACTCGAACCGACCTTCCTCCGGCGCCTTGAAGTAGATATAGCCGGTTTCCCCCTGGGCAACCTCTTTGCCATCGTCATCGACGATCCTGGTGCCTTCCGGATTCGGCGTGTTGCCCACGCTGCCGGGCTTATTCAGCCAGGTTTCCGAGTCGATGGTGAAACCACCACCGCCTTCCGTGGCGGCGTAGTACTCATTCACGATGGGACCGAACCACTCGATAATGGCGTGCTTCACATGCACGGGACAGGGGGCGGCCCCGTGCACGATGTACTCCATGCTGCTGATGTCATACTTCGCCTTCGTCTCCTCCGGCAGCTGCAGAAGCCGGTGGAACATGGTGGCAACCATGTGCGTGTGGGTAACGCCGCGCTCCTCTATGAGCCGCAGCGTTTCTTCCGGATCCCACCTGTCCATCAGGACGATGGTGGCACCCGCGGCCAGGGGAAGATTCACATTGAACATCAGCGGTGCCGCGTGATAGGCAGGGCCCGTGCACAGGTTGACCTTGCCGGGGCCGTGCCCATTGACCTGTAGCGCTGCCGCTGGCGTGACCGGCTGACTCTTACGGTAGACGCCTTTCGGTCGTCCGGTGGTGCCGGAGGTGTAGAGCATGTTGGTGCCGCGAGTAGGATCCTCGATGTCGGCGGCGTCATAGCCGGCAATCGCCGATTCGTAGTCCTCGAAGTCATCTATCTTTCCACCGATCGCCAGACGGACCGCGCAGTTTTTTGCGTGCGAGACCGCGTCCACCCCGGTGCCCAGCTCCGCGTCGTAAATCACCGCCTTCGCCTCGCAGTTGTCGATCACGTACCCGGCTTCCTCCCCGGTAAGGTGGAAATTGACCGGTGTGAAACGGATACCGCTTCGAGCCGCGGCGGCAAACCCCTCGACAAATTCGGGCCGGTTGCGCGATACCACGGCAATGGCGTCTCCCGCGCCAATGCCACGATCGCGCAGGAAGCGCACAAGCTGGTTGGTTCTGCCATTCAGCTCGGTGAAAGAGCGATCACCGAAATTGGTCGACAGCGCCAGGGCATCCCCCTGGTTGGCTGCGTGATGGGCGAGCGCCATCCCCTTCTCGAGCGCTGCGTCCAGAGACGTGTAGATGTCTGACATGGTTGATCCCCCGCATTCCCCATAACTCCCGGGAGATCGATTTAAGCATTCAGCCGCTAGAAGTAATAGACCCAGCGCAGATAGCCCTGCAAGGCGCCACCTGTCGTGAGGTCGTCTCCCAGCACCGGCACACCACCGAATTCTTCACCCGCTTCGCCGATAGGCACGATGATGCCAGCCTCCAGAGTCGCATGATCGCTCGGTACGTAGGAGAGCGACGTCTGCAGCAGGGAGCTGCCGTCATTGAGGTTGCCGATCAAGGTGAGAGACTGGGTCCAGAGCGGGTGCCATTGAACGGAGCCACCCAGGGCCAGATAGTCGCGCATCAGGTTGAAAACCTCGCCGCGGAGCAGTCGAGCAGTGAGAGGTTCCGGCAGCAGGATCGGGTTCGGCGGCAGCGTCTTCACACCGAAGTCGTTGTGGTAGTACTCGGCAAACACATAGCTGGAACGACCACTCAGATCGAAGCTGTAATCCAGGTTCACGATTCCTGAGTAATACCAGTCACCCTCTTCCAGCCGAGTGGCGACCAGGTCCGTTCGGAGCATGGCGCTTCTGACCGGGATTCGCAGCGCGCCTCCGTACACCTGATCCCGGTAGTGCTTACCCGCGAACAGCTCGAGCTCGTTGCCGCCAACGAATTTGCGCCACTTCACGGCAGCGCTGGCCACATCAGTTGTGGCATCACCCTCGATGTCTCGACGGGCAACACCGAGAAACTGCAGGTCACTGCCATCTGCGAACAGCTTGTCGACGATCAGCAGATCGTCACCCGTCTTGAAATCCCGATCCACGGTGGTTGGTGCAAACGGGCTGAACAGGTCCATGGGCTGAAAGACGAGACCACTGCCCCAGCTTACCGCCTCCCTACCCACGGTGACGCCCCAGGTACTGCCCCGGTATTGCAGCGCCAGCCGATCAAAGCGATGGACGAGCCGGTGCCGGTCGCCGCTGTGCAGCTCCCAGGTCAGATCCATGAGCCTGAAATCGTCGTCCGTGGCGGACTGATCCAGCGTCGCACCGGGATTGGTGAGAAACGCGAAGGAATCGCCGCCATTCAGGATTGTGTTGTGGTGCGCGGTCAGGGTGACCCGGCCAATCTCCTGAGTGAACAGCAGCCTCAGATCAGCGGTGTAGTCGTAGGCGGGCGTACCGCCGATTTCCCGTTGCAGGCTATGCTCCGGTAAGGCCGCCCCGACGCCGAAGAACTTGGCTCGCACATCCATCTCGAGCGCAACCGCGGGCAGCGCCGTCAGCGCCAGGACGGCCATGCCTACGCATCCTAAGCGACCCGTCAAGTAATGGATTGAGTCCGAGCTCATGCCGCCTGGCGGGCGCTGTCCTCTATGATCTCACCGTCGCGCAGACGCACCTGACGCTTGGCATAGCTCATCACCAGGGGATCATGAGTAGCCGTCACGATGGTGACGCCGTGTTCCTCGTTGAGCCGCTGCAGCAGTTTCAGCAGCTCCTCCGTCGTCTTCGAATCCAGATTCGCGCTCGGCTCATCAGCAAGCAGCAGCACCGGATGGGTGACCACCGCCCGGGCAACCGCGACCCGCTGCTGCTGACCGCCGGACATCTCCCCCGGTCGCCGGTCCGCCATGCCGGTCAGGCCCAGCTCTTCGAGCATGGCCGATGAACGGGCGTGACGCTCGGCGGCAGAGACTCCCTGCAGTTGCATGATGAACTCCACGTTCTCGAGAGCGGAGAGCACCGGAATCAGGTTGTATGCCTGGAAGACGAAACCCATCTTCTCAAGGCGCAGATCGGAAAGCTGGCTCTCCGAAAGCTCGTTGAGCAAGACGCCATCAACCTCCACCGTGCCTTCATCGGGGCGATCCAGGCCTCCGATCACGTTGAGCAGTGTGGATTTTCCGGATCCCGATGGTCCAGCCAGGCTGACGAATTCTCCCCGGGCCACCTGGAAATCCACATTGACAAGCGCCCGAACGGGCACCGAGTCGTCCTGGTAAGTTCTCGAGATCGACTGACAGCGTACGACCAGATCACTCATCTGTGTAGTCATCTACGTAGGGCCTCCAGAGGTTTGATTTTCACCGCCCGCCAGGCGGGGTACAGGGCGGCGAGCACGCCGAAGAAAAGACTCAGGCCGGTGACCAGAATGATGTCCTCGACCAGGATGTGCGGGGTCAGGACGCTGCGCATGCCGGCCATCTCCACACCCTGCGCCCACTGGCTGAGGTCGATGCCATCGCCTAGCCACTGAGTGGCTAGAATCCAGCCCACCAGCACGCCCAGTGCAACCCCGGCCAGCATGATGATCGTGGATTCGAGCACCACCTGGACGATCACGGCATTCGGCTTCATGCCCACAGCCCGGAGCATGCCGAACTCTTTGATTCGCTCCATCACGGCAGTGATCAACGTGTTCACGAGGCCGAAAATCAGCGCGCCCATGATCACCAGAAACCAGATCAGGATGGCACTATCCACGTAGACGAACATGGCTGCCGCCTGAGGCTCCAGCTCCTGCCAGTCCATGACGTCCAGCGCCGAAAAGAACCCGGACAGGCTGTCTTTCACCTCCCCTTCCTTCAACTCGTCGATCAGCTTGATGGATACTTCGGTGACCACCGGCGCTTCCACCATCTGCTGCAACGCTGCCACGCCGGTGAACACAAACTGCTTCTCCAACGCGGTGCCTTCCGCATCGTACAGACCGGCAATGCGGAATCCGGCTTCCCGATTGCGGCCGTCCAATCCCTGAGTGATCAGCACCAGGCGCCGGCCGACTTCGGTCTCCAGCTGGCGGGCAAGTTCCACGCCGATGAGCACCCGACCATCTTCCGCGTCACCGAGGCCTTCGCCGCTGATGCCCACATCACCGAGAAAAGAGATGTTCTCCTGGGCCGGATCCACGCCGACGAACTGCACACCTCGGGTTTCCCGCTCGCTCATGATCACCGCCGGGATCCTGATCCGCGCTGCCCAACCTTCCATTTCCGCAGCCGGAACGTCCGGCCGCCAGTCCGGTGCCAGCTGGAAGCTCTTCTCGATGTTCGGGTCGTCCAGGTATCCGGGCGCCAGCACCTTGATGTGGCCGGTAAGGTTGGCGACTGCTGCCTCCCGCATGTCCAGCTGCATGCCGCGAATGAGCCCGTTCGTCACCACCACGCCGGCAACGGCTACCACGATGGCCATAAGCAGCATCAGGTTGCGTCGCTTATGTCGAAACAGGTTGCGCACGCTGAGTGCCGCCAGCAGTTTCAGAGGCACGGGAACTCCTTAGTCATTCGCTTCAATGCGGCTCAATGCCGTTTCACTGCACGAGGTTCCTGGCACCCGCCTCACTCCGTTCCCCGCAACGCTTCCACGGGCCGCATCCGCCGGATCCGAAGCGCCGGAATGAAGGCGGCAATCTGGGTGCCAACGACCATGATCAGACCGGACGTGACCGCGGCCATCAGCGAAAAGCTGGGATACATGCGATCGGGCATGTTGTATTCGCTCAGCACTTCCGTCGCTGCTGCCGGCAGCGGCATGCCAAACTCCGCCAGTGGAATCAGAAACACCCCTGCCAGCAGCACACCGGCTGCCACGCCCAGGAAGGCCAGGAAGAAAGCCTCCACAGCGAGCTGGGCCATGATGCTGCCCGGCTTCATGCCGATTGCCATCAGCATGCCGAACTCCTGGGTGCGCTCGAAGACGGTCATCATGAAGGTATTGACGATGCTGAAGGTGACGATGATGGCGATCAGCCCGAAGAAGAGCGCCGTGCTCACCTGCTTGATGTCGATGGTCTGAACCAGCTCGGGCATCAGCTCCCGCCAGCTCAGCACCCGCCAATCAGCCTCCGCTCGAGCATTCAGCGCTGCAACCACCTCGCCACTGCCCATGACGCTTTCGGTAAGGAAAACGATCTGATGCGATTCATCCGCTGCCATGCTCCAGGCGGCACGGAAATCTTCGATCGGAATCTGCAGCACTGCTCTGTCGAGCGCCGTCATCCCACTGTCGATGAGGCCGACCACGGTGGCCACAACGGCCGCCACACCTCCCTCCTTGGCCGTGCCGAGCAGCACGATCTCATCACCAACGTGGACACTGAGATTGCGCGCCAGCACCGAGCCGAGCACCGCCTCGCCCGGTCCCTGCAGATAGCGGCCATCGCCAATCATCTCCGGTAGCGAAGACCAGCGCGATTCCTGGTACGCGTCCACACCAATCACCTGAGCACCGAAGCTTCGTTCGCCTTTCGAGACAAGAGCAAATCCCTGAGTCCGCGGGTTTGCAGCAATCACACCCGGTTGGTCGGAAAGCATCTCCAGCAAATCATCCGTTTGCTCGATCGTGAACTCCATGCGCGGATCATCCTGATAGGCGGGATGCTGAATCTGTGCGTGTCCGAGCATGAGTCGGGCACCGTTGTCCACCATGACCTCGAAGCTGCCATCCTGCATGGAGATGGAGAAGATCAGCAGCCAGACCGCAAAGGCAATGCCGCCGGATGTCAGTAAGGTGCGACGACGGTTCCGCCAGAGATTTCGCCAGGCAATCAGGACCAGGCTGCTGCTCGCGCGCCCCGCTTCCCCGGCGGCCACCTCACCTGAGATCGCTTCGGTTGCCATCACTCGCTCCTCAGTGCTTCCACTGGCTTGAGTCGTCGAATTCGAAGTGCCGGCAGCAGTGCCGCCAGCTGCGTGCCGATCAGCATGATGATGGGTGAAACCATCAGAGCCTCGATAGACAGCGCGGGGAACATCCGATCAGGCATGTAAAACTGTCGGGCATAGTCCTGCATCGCCTCACCGAGGTAGATCCCCACATCCATGAGCCAGAGCGTCAAGGAGATCGCCAGCAGCAGCCCGATGGCAATGCCCAACAAGCAGACAAACAGTGCTTCCCATTGCAGCATGAGGATGATGCGCAGGGGCCGCATGCCGATAGCGAGCAGCATGCCGAACTCCTTGGTCCGCTCGAACACTGTCATGATGAAGCTGTTCACCACGCTGAACACCACCAGTGCCATGATGATGCCGTACATGATCCGGCCGCCGATCTTGTCGACTTCGATGCCCTGTTTCAGCTCCGGCAGCACCAGATCCCAATTGCGCACCTCCAGGTAGGCAGGCAGCTCGGCCTGAAGCGTGCTCACCAAGGCCGGCCCGTCTTCCACATCGTCGGCTCGGATGATCAAGGAGTGGATCTCATCCTCCAGGCCGAAGCCTGCCTGGACCTGATCGATCGGTGCCAGCATCAGCACCCGATCCAGATCCGCCATTCCGGTTTCCAAGAGCCCCACCACCGTCAGCACCATGGCAGCCACGCCGCCTTCCTTGCCGGTACCAAGCACCACCACCTCATCGCCGATCCCGGCCCCCAGATTTCGAGCAAGCACTGCGCCAAGCACCGCATCTTCCGGCCCTTCCAGGGTGCGGCCTGCCTTCAACATCTTCACGAAACGAACGGTTTCCAGCTCAGCAGCAATGTCGATACCGAGCACCTGGGCGCCGAAGCTGCGCTCGTCCACCGAGGTCAGGGCAAAGGTCTCCACTCTCGGGGCGACGGAGGCAATTCCCGGCGTCGCCCGAATGGTGGCCAGCACCTGGCTTGCGTTTTCGATGGTGTCCTCAAACCGGTTGTCCTCCAGATACTCGCGGTTCTGGACCTGCAGGTGGCCGGCCATCAGAGCCGTGGCGTTTTCGGTCATCACGTCGTACTGACCGATCTGCAGGGCCATGAAAGAAACAACAAGAAACACCGAGAAGGCGATTCCGCCCGCCGTGAGCCAGGTGCGACGCCGGTTGCGCCACAGATTCCGCCAGCCGATCCGGATGCTCAGCGCACCATGCCCGGCCGTCGGGGGAGATGTCTGCTGATCGAGGGTGGCTTCGCTCATCAGCGTCCGCCGGATTGCAGCGAAAAAACGGTAAAGGTGCGGTCTTCGATTTCTATGTCGAACTCGGCCTGCTCGTAGATGACCTCCGTGTAGTTTTCCGGCTCGTCCAGCTTGTTCATCCGCATTCTCAGCGGCATGACCCGGCCACCGAGCTCGCCGATGTGGAGCGTCTCCAGCTTCTTCAGCGCCTCCATGGACTGATCGTAGAAGGTCTGGGAAATCAGCACGTAGTCGTCCCTCAGCACCCACTCTTCCTTGCCCCAGACGACCGGCGCATCATCGTGCGGGATGGCTTCCACCGTATGTATCCTGTGGCCGTCCTCTTCGATGGTTTCGATGATCGTCAGCTGGTAGTAGCGCAACAGGTCGTCCGTCCGGGAAAGGTCGTTGTAGGAGAAGTCCGATCCGGCCCAGCTCTGCGACATCAGGCTGTACGGCAGGCGAATGGTCCGGTTCAGCTTCGGCGTGTAGGTCCACATCTTGTCACCCTGCTTCAGGGTGGCATTGCCCGCATCCCTGGCGGGTGCGGTAAAGCGGATGAGCGCATCTTCCCGGCCGCGAGTCCATGACACCAGGGAGCTGGTCCGCTCCCAGTCGGGCCGATGGATCACCATGGAAAGCTCGGTGTAGGAAGTCCGGCCGCGGACCAGATCGAGCGCGCCGGCCACCAGATCCTCCGCCGTGATCGCCTCCTCCGCCGTGATCGCCGCTTCAGATTCCGCTGCCATGCCAGACGCCGAAGACAGCACCAGCCAGCAGGTCAGAATCCAGAACGCGAGTCCTTTCATAGTGCCGCCTCCTTGACTAACGCGGTCCCATCCACCGCGGTTTGATCGAGACTCTGCTGCCAGGCAGCCGGACTGGTCATGGCGGCGCCTGGCGCGGTCACCCCACTGACCAGAGTGCCTGCCAGCACCCAGGCGTATGTCTCGAGCGCAGCGCCTTTTTCCGCCAGCGCACCCGATAGAACCACGCCACCGATCACGTCGATGAGCACCTGAGCCCGCTCCAGCAGCGCCTGCCGGGACAGGGACTGATCCGTCGCCTCATCCAGCAGGCCGATCATGAACTCGGCCCGCCAGCCATCAATCCGTGCCAGCACGCCGGCATCCACCTCGCCGAGTGCCAGCGTCAGCTCATGGTCACCACCGGTTAGAGAGGACAGCAGCGGCATCTCCTGCATGCCGATCAGCCCCAGGGCGATCAATGCCTGCAGACGTTCCAGCGGTTCCAGATCCGCCTCGAGCAAGGGTTCCAACCGGTCCATATAGCCGCTTTTCTCCAGCGCGATGGCATGCAGCACCAGCTCGGCTTTGTTCTGGTAGTAGAGATAGACGGTGCCCTTGGCCACCCCGGCTGCCCGGGCGACCTCATCGATGCTGGTCTTCCGATAGCCGAAGCGCACGAACAGGCCCGTCGCAGACTCGAGGATGCGTGCCCGTTTGGCGCGCTGCTTGCCATCCGGCTCGGGCCAGAGGAACTCATCCAGCCAAGCACGGATCTCTTCTATGCGTTTACCGCTCGTCTCAATACCCATAACTGACCAATTTAACCGATTCGGTCATTTTGTCAAATTGACAGACTTCGACCTTGCCACTAAAAATATATATCTACTACATTTTTAGATCGAATCCAATATTTTGCAACAAGACAGGGAATCACTCAGGGAGCGAAAAAAACGCGCCGCCCGGGCCCGGATCCTCGCTGTGGCCGACGAGCTGATCCAGCGCAATGGCTATGCGCAGACCACCATGCGGGACATTGCCGGTACCGCCGAGATCAGCTATCAGACCCTATATAACTACTTTCCGGCCAAGGGCGACATCCTCTTTCAGCTGCTCGTCGATCGAATCGAAGACGTTTCCGCGCACTACGCGGCAGTGCTCAAGAGCTACGATGGTGACCTGCTCGAGGCCCTCGACGAGCTGGCTCGCCTCACCTGCACCGCGCTGACGAGCAGTGACAGAGCGCTCTGGCAGACCGCCCTGATCGCTCTGTTGAATCAGGAGTCGGGGGCCAGCAAGCTGCTCGACCTGATCGACGCTGTCGCCCACCAGTCACTCGAAGCGCTGCTCGGCGCCGCAAGAACCTCCGGCGAGCTCACACCCAGCGTGCCGGTGGCGGAGCTCGCCAATACGCTCTATGACCTGATGGATTACGCAGTCGTCCGGCTGTTGCTCGATCCGAACTCTGACGTGCCGACAACGCTGCAAAACCTGAGCGGGCGCTTTTCAGTTGTGCTATCACCACACCTGACTCCAGAACGCCAGTAGGCAACGGAAAACAGAACATGACGATACGCTGGGGCATCGCTGCCACAGGAAATATCGCCCGCACCTTTGCCGCTGCTCTCGGCAGCTCCAAAACCAGCGAGCTGGTCGCGGTCGCCAGCCGATCCCCGCAACGGGCAGCAGAATTCGCAACGGAGTTCAGCACGGGAGAGAGCGAGGTTCAGGCACTCGACTACGAAGCCCTGATGGCGCATCCGCACCTGGATGCCATCTACGTGGCCACGCCTCACCCGCAGCACGCAGACTGGGTGCTGCGGGCACTGAGAGCCGGCAAGCACGTACTCTGCGAGAAACCCCTGGGACTCAATCACCCCGAAGTCATGGCCATGGTGGACGCGGCAGCCGATGCGGATCGCTTCCTGATGGAAGCGTTCATGTACCGCTGCCATCCGCAGACCCTGAAACTTCTGGAGCTGTTGAACGATGGTGCCATCGGCACCGTGCGCCAGATCCGTTCGAGCTTCGGATTCAGCGTTGAACCACGCCCGGGAACCAGACTGTTCGCGCCGGACCTGGGTGGCGGCGGCATCATGGACGTGGGCTGCTATCCGGTTTCCGCCGCCTGCCTGATTGCCGGCAGCGATCCGATCCAGGTGACAGGAGAAGGCTTCCTGGGCGAGACCGGGGTGGACTATTGGGCCAGCGCGACGCTCACCTTTGCGGAAGGCCTCACCGCGCAGTTGGCAACCGGCATCACCCTCGAACACGAAAACAGCCTGCAGATATTTGGTGACACGGGTCGGATACACCTGGCCAATCCCTGGATGGGCTCGGATCGAGATGGCAACTGGTCGTTCGAGCTTCGCCGCTCGGGACAAGATGCGGAGACCATCGAGGGCAACGCGCCACCGCTCTATGAGATCGAGATCGATCATGTTGCCGAGTGCATCGCCAGCGGTGCCCGTCAGTCACCCCTGGTCAGCTTCGCGGACAGCTTGAGAAACGCCCGGGTTCTGGACGACTGGCGTCAGGCCGTTGGCCTGGCGTTCCCGATGGAATCGGCGCGCGAGCATCGACCACCACTGGCCACCACATTCAGGCGCCCGACCACCCTTGCCAGACCCGGCAACGTTCAGCACCTGGACAAACCGGTCTCCCGGTTGGTGATGGGTTGCGACAACCAGCCTGGCATGAGTCACGCGGCAGTGATGTGGGACAATTACCTCTCCCTCGGCGGCAACTGCTTCGATACCGCTCATATCTACGGTCGTGGTCGGATGGAAAGTCTGCTCGGACACTGGCACACGAGCCGCAATCTCCGTGATGACATCGTCATTGTCGGCAAGGGGGCCCACACACCTGACGACAATCCGGAAGCTGTCGCACCGCAGCTCGAAGTAAGCCTGACAAGGCTACAGACGGATTACGTCGACGTTTACTTTTTGCACCGGGACAACCTGGAGATACCTGTCGGTGAGTTCGTCGATGCGGTAAACGCAGAGATCGACGAAGGTCGGATCCGTGCATGGGGCGGTTCCAACTGGACTCTGGCCCGGGTTCAGGCCGCCAACGAATACGCCGAGGCGAATGGCAAGCAGGGCATGAGTGCCGTTTCCAACAATTTCTCGCTGGCCCACATGATCAAGCCCCTCTGGCCCGGCGTGCAGACTGCCACGGACCCTGCCTTCCGCACCTATCTGAGCGAAACCGGCATGGCGCTCATGCCCTGGTCATCCCAGGCTCGAGGCTTCTTCACCCCCTGGGCGGAAGAGGTGATGCAACACACGGGCCGGGAGAATCCGGTGATCACCGGAGTGCAGCCAACCATGGCGGAGCTGGCAGAGACGTGGTTCTCCGAGGACAACTTCGAACGTCGGCGTCGCGCCGTCAGCCTGGCCCAGGAGCGCGGCATCACGCCCATACAGGTCGCTCTGGCCTATGTGATCAACCAGCCTTTCCCGTGCTTCCCGCTCATCGGGCCGCGGCAGATCAGCGAGACACGGAGCTCGATGGCGGCGCTGGATATCGAGCTCAGCGCGGCGGAGTGTCGGTGGCTGAATCTGGAGGATTGAAGCAGCGTCTCTCAAGCCTCAAGGCCCCTGCCACCTCGACGCTGCAGCAGGGTGTGAAGAAAGAAACACGTTTTCATAAACGTGAGAGCGAGGCCGAGGGCGGGGAGTTGACTCGCGTCAGCGAGGCAAGCTCACCAACTGAGGGAAGCGCGGAGCGCCCGAGCGGGAGTGCACTGAAAACGTGTTTCTTTCTTCGCGCGCTGCGGGATTGGCGAAACCAGTTGGCTGCTGAATCTGTGAGTAGCCTGACTTGAATCCGCAGCTACCGCCGGCGTTTCGCCAGGGAGATCACGTTGTCGCCCTTCACCACCTCCTGCTTGAGCGAGAAGGCGACCTCCCAGGTGTATGTGGTTTCACCATCCCGGAGAAATCCACGGCAGCCGTAACCTTCCGAGACCGCAAAGAACGCAAAGGTAAGGTGCACGGTTTCGGATTCGTTCCAGAGCAGGCCGAGGTTCGGCGGGCTGTCCAGCTTAGCGGTGCCATGGAAGACCTCTCCGGAGGAGGCCAGGCGCAAGGTGTAGGTCCCCACGTCATTGGCGGCCACACGAACGTTCATCGTCCGTTTCCCGTCGTCCTGGAAGGCAAGGTCCGCATTCACCACCAGACCGGTATCATCGGCTTCGACCCTGGCATCGCACTCCACCGTCTTGCCGAGGCTCATACCGTCGATGAGGACGCTGCCGCGTCCGAGCCAGTGTCCGGGCTTCAGGATCACAGGAGCGCTCCGCTGTCATCCAGCACGATGGGTTTACCGATCGGATCCATACAGCGGTCGTCCTTGTTGCGAGCGTTGTTAACGTAGGTGGAGACGGGCACCGCGTCGATCTCTACAGGCAGTTCCGAGCGGATCAGGTTCTCAAACCCATCGTTTTCCGGGTCCATCCAGCTACGGGCATCCTCGACTGACAACATCAGCGGTTGCCGTTTGTGGATCTGCTCCATCGCTGGAGACGCCGGCACCGTCAGCACCGTGAAGCTCTCCAGCAGCTCATCTGTTTCCGGATTGCGCCAGCGATCCCAGAGTCCAGCCAGCAGCAAACCCGGATCTTCATGAGGTTTCAACAAGTACGGAACTTTCTGGTTGCTCAGCCGGGTCCATTCGTAGAAGCCGCTCACCGGCACCACGCAACGGCGCTTCTTGAACGGATCCCGAAAGGCCGGGGATCTGGCCGCGGTTTCCGACTTCGCATTGAACATGGCGTACTTGCTGGTCGGACCTTTCGACCAGTGCGGTGTCAGCCACCAGCGCATGGGCACGAGCTCCGGAGCGCCGTCTTCATTCAGACGCAGCACAACAATGGTCTCCGTCGGGGCGGCATTGAAGTTGTCCGGGCCCGGATGCGGCAGCCCGACGAGCTCCATGAGCAGAATGGTCAGCGGATCCGAAGTGACATTGAATCGCCCGCACATGGTCTCAGCCGTGCTTTCCCTTCGCCCAGTCGATGGTTGCCAGTGCTTTCTCGGCAAAGGCGACCGGAGCGTCTTCAAGCTCAGTCGCCATGGTGTCGTTCCAGCGATTAAGGAAGCCGAACGTGGCGATCACGGCCACGATCTGAACAATCTGCCGGTCGCTGAAGTGGGCCTTGAGTGCTTCGAAGTGGGCAGGTTCCGCCTCGTTCGGTACCCGCCCTGCGGCCATGGCCACGGTCACCACCGCCCTTTCCGCCTCACTGAATGCCGGGTGCGTCTCGTACGCCAGGATGTGCGAGAGCTTGTCTTCCGCCTCACCCTGACGATGGGCATTGTGGGACGTGTGAGCCTGACAGTACCGGCACCCGGACGCTACGCTGGACGCAAAGGCAATGAGCTGCACCGTGGCCGGTGGCAGGTTCTCCTGTGCATTGCCCTGCTCGGGCACGGAGTCAGCGAACGCCGCCATCAGCCCTTTCAGATCTGCGCCGAAGGTCACGCTGGTGAGCATCATGAAGGCCATGGGTAGCTGCGGCATGTGGGCCATGGTCAGCATGCTGTTCGGCAGGAACCCCATGCTGGCTTCCACGGCCGCAAACACGCCCTCCAGACTGCCCGCCTCTGCTCGGTCTATGGGTGCCAGGTGCGCCATGCGATTACTCCAAAACTCTGTATGGGGAAAGGATGGTAAAGGTTTGCCTTTTCCGGGTCATTCATCGAGCATCGCCCGTTCACTCGAGCAAGCCCGACCTATGACAGCGCCCCAGCCCCCTATCGCCAAGCGCATCGAACACCGCAGGAAGGTGCACGGTGTGACGCTCGATGACCCTTATCACTGGTTGAAAGATCCGGGGTATCCGGAGGTCACCGAGGAGGCGGTGCTCGATTACCTGAAATCCGAGAACGCGTATTTCGACCAGATCATGGCCCCCTACCAGAATCTGATCGGCTCTCTGTTCGAGGAAATCAAAGGCCGGCAACCGGAGGCGGACGAGTCCGTACCTTATCGTGAAGGCGGCTACTTCTACCGCTGGCGCTACGAGGCCGGCGCTCAGTACCGGATCTGGGAACGGGCCCCCGTCGATCACCCTGATCGCTGGCAGCGCCTGCTGGACGAGCCGGCATTGGCGGAAGGTCGCGACTATTTCAGTCTGGGCGGCATCTCCGTGAGCCGCGATGGACGTTATCTGGCCTGGAGCGCAGATACGGATGGCAGTGAAAGGTTCACCCTTTCCATCACGGATCTCGAGACCGGCACTGCCCTGGATGAACCCATCAGCAACACACTGGATGCGCCGGTCTGGGCCGCTGACTCCAGTCACTTTTTCTACCTGGAGCTGTCGGACAACTGGCGTCCGTATCGCGTCCGTCTGCACCGCCTCGGCACACCGAGGGCAGACGACGTGATCATCTACGAAGAGCGCGACGAGTCTTTCTTCGTGCACCTGGAAGAGACGCAGTCGGAGCGGTACATCCAGATCACCACAGGCGATCACGTGACCACGGAGGTCCGGATCATCCCGGCCGATGCGCCCGACCAGTCACCCATCCTCGTGGCGGCACGCCGCACTGGTCATGAGTACCATCTTGATCACAGAGAGGGGCGCTTCTACATCCGCAGCAACGATCAGCACAAGAATTTCCGCCTCGCTCAGACCGATGAAAGCGCGCCGACCGAAGGGAACTGGCGGACGTTGATTGAAGGCTCGGACACGCGCTACCTCACCGGTCATCTCTGCTTCAAGAATCACCTGATACTGGCTGAGCGGATCGATGGGCTGGATCAGGTGCGGGTGATCGCCAATCCTGACAGCGAGACACCCGCGGAGCACTACGTGGCCTTCCCCGAGGCAGGCTACGCGGTGGGATTCGGCAGCAATGCAGAGTACGACCCCGCACATCTGAGGCTCGGCTACGAGTCCATGGTCACGCCTTTTACCGTCTACGACTACGATCTAAGCGCCCGCACGCTTACGACCCGAAAGGTCCAGCAGATCCCAAGTGGTTACGACGCTGCTCAATACGTCACCGAACGGCAGATGATCAGCGCCCGGGATGGCGTGGAAGTACCAGTCAGTCTGGTCCGTCGAGTCGATACGGAACCAGGTCCGGACACGCCACTGCATCTCTACGGTTACGGTGCCTACGGCATCGTCATAGAGCCCGGCTTCTCAGCCAGCCGTCTGTCACTGCTGGATCGCGGCTTCATCTATGCAATCGCCCATGTTCGCGGCGGTGACGATCTGGGCTATCAGTGGTACGAGGACGGCAAGCTCGACAAGCGAACAAATACGTTCAACGACTTTGTGGACGTAGCCCGGGGACTGATCGAGCAGGGTTGTTCCGGCGCTGGCCGAATCACCATCTCCGGCGGCAGTGCCGGTGGCGAGTTGATGGGAGCTGTGGTCAATCAGGCACCGGACCTGTTCGGTGCGGTGGCCGCACACGTGCCCTTCGTTGATGTGCTCAATACCATGCTGGACGATGAGCTGCCGCTGACACCCATCGAGTGGCCTGAATGGGGCAATCCCATCGAGGATCCGGCCGCGTTCGAGCACATCCGTTCCTACTCGCCGTACGATCAGCTGGAAGCCAGGGACTATCCACCCATGCTGGTTACCGCCGGTCTCAACGATCCGCGGGTCACCTACTGGGAACCGGCAAAGTACGTGGCAAAACTGCGCCACCTCAAGACCGATGACAACCTGCTGCTGTTGAAGACAAACATGGGTGCGGGCCATCGAGGCCAGTCGGGCCGCTATGACAGCCTCAAGGAAGTGGCAGAAGAGTACGCATTCCTACTGCTCGCCCTGGATCGGACAGATCCCGAACAGGCCGCCTGAGCCTGGCGCTCAGCAGGCTTTGCTCACCTCTGGATGAGTTCTTCTCGCAACCGCTCCACCCGGCCGTCATGCCCACGCCGGGTGATCTGGTAGAAACTGATGCTGCCAAGCGCCAGAAAGTAGAACAGCATGAGCACAGGACCGTAAATAAAACCCAGGTCCCAGACGGTCTCCGCCGGCACTTCGCCCATCGCAGCACCTTTTGGAAAACTGATGATGTCCAGCGCAATGCCGGCGATGAAGGCGCCAATGCCGGAGGTGGCCTTCTGAGCGAAGGAACGGGAGGCAAAGAACACCCCTTCTTCTCTTCGTCCCGTGGAAGCCTGCGAGTGCTCAACGATATCCGCCAGCATGGAGGACTGGACAATGCCGAACATCACGATCATCACCACGTTGATCAACGTGTGTGCCCAGATGATCGGATAAACCCAACCGCTGTCGTTCTCCGGGAACAGACCGGCAAGCCGCAGAATGAAAGGTAGTGCCGCGAAGCAGATCTGGAAGGCGTAGATGGTCATGGCCGCGCGTTTCTTGTCGAGCTTGGCCGTGAGATAGGGCGCTGTGACGATGGGAATCAGTGCAGAAACGAACAGAGAGCAGATCACCCAGCGCCACTTGTCCGGAGGTATTTCCCAGAAGTGGGTGACTATGTAGGTATCGAAATTGGTCGCCACGCCCGCACCTACGGCAGCAAACAGTCCCGCCAGGAAGAGAGAAAGAAAGTTCCTGTTGGACAGGGTGACCTTCAGATCTCTGGCCAGCTGCAAGACCCGATAGGACTCCCGCTGCGGTGGCGCATGAAGGTAAGGAATGTATCGGTGCAATCCCCAGGAGGAACCTAGAATCGCCAGCAGCATGATCAACGCGCCCAGGCTGCCGTATACCTGATAAGTTGCCGCTGATGTGGTTCCGAACGCGACCATGAAAACGCCCCAGTTCAACATGGCCATGAACAAGCCCCCGCACCAGCCCATCATGTAGCGATAGCTCAGGAGCCGCGTACGCTCATCGTAGTCATCCGTCAGCTCGGCCACGATGGCGGTGGAAGGAATCTCGTAGAGCGTGATGAAGAAACGAACCAGGACGCAGGAGACCGTGAGGTATACGAAAAGCATGAACTCCGACAGCTCCGGTGGGTTCCAGAGTGCCAGATAGGCCAGTGCAACCGGTACCGCCGAGGCATACATGAACGGGTGTCTGCGGCCGAGCTTCGAATGGGTGTTATCCGACCAGATACCCACCACCGGATCGGAAACGGCATCGAACAGCATGGCGATGAGAATCGCCAGGCCCGCATAGGTCCCGGGAAGCCCCAGCACCTGGTTGTAGTAGAAGAGGAGAAAGTACGAGAAGCCGTTGTCTTTGACGCCGTAAGCGACGGAACCAATCCCATAGAGCCAGCGAACTCGTGCCGTTACCTGGGGGCGGGCGGCTGCCCTGGGAGTGGAACTGCTCATCGACCGGGCCCCTCAATCCCGCCGGTCAGGGTCTGATCGGTCCACGGCTCGCTGCAGCTGACGTTCATTCCTCTCCCTCATTCCCGTAGCCAGTCGCATTGTGCCTCAGATCCGGCGGCGGAATGCATGACGCCAGCAGAACGGTTCTAACAGTTGCGAGTTGTGTCAGCCTGAGTAGGCTTAGCGGATTCAGGGAGAAACCCGGCGCCTGAGACTCTGGCGCTGGGTCAGCAGGGAGAAAGCATGATAAAGACGATACCGTGCATCGCAGCCGCCGCCGCTCTTGCCTTACCAGGCACAGGCATGGCGGAAAGCGCACGCGAGATTCTTGAAACCAGCCAGGAACGGCAGGTGGAACGATGGCAGGGGGTCACCACCTATGTGGTAGACCGCACGATGATGGGGCAGACGGTGTCCACCTGGTTCGTGCGCACCGAATATGAAGACGAGGCCGGCAAGCAACAGGTCTTCTTCGTGCCGATGACGGCCACCCAGCTTCAGAACCGTCAGTGTGACGCAACCCTGTCCGCGGAGGAGCTGGAAGCTTTCGCAGCCGCCTCCGAGATGGTAGGTGACGCCCAGGCCCGCGAGAACAAGCGACAATACGGCAATGAGGCCGGCATGCCGATCGGGGGCGAGTTTGCCGCCTCCGGAACCGAACCGTGGAACACCATGAACCCGAGGGTGATGATGGGCGGCAACGCCGAGTTCCTGCGCGCAGCAGCAGAGGCCAAGCGGGAAGATCAGGCCTACGACCCGGCAGAAGATGCCCGGGCATCACTCAATCACATGCAGTCTTTCATGGACAAGGCCGAGGTGCTCGGAACGGAGGCCGTCGATGGGCGCAAGGCCTGGCACATACGTGCCGAGGGCCTGGATCATGTGGAGCGCAGCGATGGCAGCGAGTACCGGATCGAAGCAATCAGTCTGTACGTGGACACCGCCGAGTACGTACCGCTGACCATGAAGATGGAAGGCACCCTGACCGCGGACGGTAAGACGCAGGAGATGACCTTGGAGTCGATCCAGTCTGATTACCGGAAGGTAGCCGGCAGCAACATGTACGAGTCCTACCGGCAGGTCATGTCGATGAGCGGCATGTTGACGCCGGAGCAGCAGGCGCAGATGGCGGAAGCGCAAGCCCAGCTCGCCGAGTTCGAGAAGCAGAAGGCGAGCATGCCGGCCAATGAGGTGGCGATGATGGAATCGATGCTGGGCCCACAGCTGAAGATGATGGAGAGCATGGCCAAGGGCAATGGCATCCAGTTCGAGACGTTGGTGGACGACATCCGCATCAATCCCACGCTGCTGGACGCAGCAGGCCAACCCTGCCCCGGGACCGGCAGTGTGGACGCGATGGTGGTTGAGTCACCCGCCGCCAATGGTGAAGTGAGAGTTCTGCAGACATCGGCTCCGGTGGCTGCCGAGCCCGCCGAGACCGCGGATGGGATGACCCTCATGATCCAGGAGAGCCTGGCCGAGCTCGGCTACAACGTCAGCCCCACAGGCACGATGGATACGGACACTGCGATCGCCATCTCACAGTATCAGGCGGAGAACGGCATGGCGGTCACCGGCGAGCCATCACCCCAGCTCGCCGGAATTCTGGCGGCGGGCGGCACCTCCATCAGCAACAGCACGGAGCGCAGCCCTGAGGAGCTCCAGGCGGCCCAGCAGGCTTGTCTGCAGCAGAAGATAGAAGAAGCTCAGGCGGCACAGAAGAAAAAGCGCGGCTTCGGCTCGCTGATGCGCGGCGTCGGCAGGCTTGCCGGTCAGCTCGGCGACTACGACCTGGCTCAGACGACGTATGACGTCTATCAGGCAGGTGCCACGGCGGAGGATTTCAAACAGGCAGCCAAGGATCTGGGGCTGACGGAGGACGACATCGCGGAGTGCGAGAACCCGGAGTGACCTGAAGGCCTGCTCGCCAGCCCCGGGTAACAGGGTGAGAAGTCAGGCGGGGCCTTCCGGCCCCGCTCTGCCACTATCGGAACGCCTCCCCGAACCGCCACCTTACTTCAACACCCCAGAGCCGTGGATCCGTGGTGGCACCGGAACGCCGGAAGTTGTCGGATTCACCCGAGCGATCTATCTGACGGATACCGATGTCGTCAAACACGTTGTTCACGAACAGAGCCACCATCCAGTTTTCCGTCGGCGAGTGCCAGGTGGCACGAAGATCCAGCCTGTCGTAATCACTGGCCACGTCTATGGGTGCTTCGAAAGCAGAGAAGTAGACCTCGTCAATCCAGCTGTAGCTTGCGAGAAAGTCGAGTTTACCGGCGTTCCCCAGAGGCCAGTTGTACTGGGCAAATGCGCCTGCCTTCATCTCCGGAACCCGCAACATCTGCTTGCCTTTAAGGCTGATCGGAGAGTCGGACGCATCGAACAGGGACCCAGGCAGCTCAGGATTGGCGAAATCCACGACCTCAGTGTCGTGAGTGTACTCACTGTGGGTGTAGCTGAAATTACCACCCAACGTGAGCCGATCCGTGGCCAACCAAAGCACTTCAGTATCCCAGCCAATCATCTCCGCTGAGGGTACGGCCTCGACCACTACTGACTGAGACGCTGGATCGATCAGCGACGGGGCAGCACCAAGGGTGTGCACATTCTCGTAGTCATAGTAGTAAACGGCCGTGTTCAGCTGCATGCTGCCATCCAGCAGTGAGCCCTTGTATCCCAGCTCGTAGGCAACCAACGTTTCCGGATCGAACTGCTCGTTGGAGCTGAAAAAGACCAGATTGAAGCCGCCGGAACGGTAGCCCTTGGTTGCAGACAGATAGAAGAGACTCTCTGCTGTCGGCGACCAGTCGAGGTTGACCCGCCAGGTGATCTCGTCGTCCTTCCGATCGAGCTCCCGCCAGAGTGACTGGCTGGTCGGCAGACCGGAGGTCAGCAGCCGTTGCGGGTTGAGGATCTCTCCATCTGCGCCGAGGTAGCCAAGAGCCATGTTGGTGGCCGCCAGCGATGAGCCACCTCCGGCTACCGGATCGAAACCGAGCGGGACGATGTCGGCCTCCGCGTAGTAGAACACCGTCTCGTAGCCATCCAGCTCATCCTGCGCCCAACGCAATCCGAGGGTTAGCGCCCAGGTTTCGTTGAAGGTGTAGGTGCCCTGAGCGTAGATGGCATAGGCCTCGCGCTCGGTGCGGGTCTGGTACTCCAGGTTTGTGGCCACGGAGTCAGGACCATGGGGAATGCTGTCCCCCCGATCACCCTCCCAATCGCCAAAGCAGTAGACGGGGATCTGGCCCAGATCGAGGCAGTTACCCGGCAGGGGTACTCCATCCTGCAATGCATTACCGGCCGACTTAGCCGTGAACAGATCCACCTTCGGTATGCCGAGGAACGGGCCGATGGGTGAGTCCGCGCCGTGCCGGGAGAAGCAGGGCCCCTGCTGGCAGTTCTGATCGTAGAAATCGCCGCGCTGCGTGATCTTGGCATCGTAGGCAAACAAACCCGCGGTGATCGACAACTGGTCCGTCGGATCGATGAAGAACTGCAGCTCGTGGGATACGTACTCAGTTTCCTGGCTCACGTAGAAAGTATTGTCGAAGATCGGATTGCTGGTGAGATCCACATCCGAAGTCCGATGATAGAAGTAGTCGGTGTAGCCGAAGATGTATTTCAGCGCGAAGCCATCATTGATCTGCCAATTCGCATCCATGGATACCGCCTGGTGATCGAAATACTCATCCTGCTGGCCATTGGTGTCGGTGACCAGGTCATCTCCCTTGATGTTGTCGAAACCGAGCATTACCTGCCGGTTCGGATCGGTGGCGTAGGCCATGTTTGGCGCATCGGTGGTGCCGACTCCAGAAAAGTCGACGCCCGGCACCACCCGCTGAGCATTGACAGTGGTACCGTCGACGGGATTGGTGAACTGGAAGATCTGATTGCCCGCGACCGTGCAGCCGAGACCGGTTCTGACACCGTCCGCCGCAGTCACCGGGGTGCGGGTGAACGGATCGGGACACGTCACGCTCGTGTCAACGCCCCGATAGCCCCAGGCATAGGCATCGATGTTCCGGTTCGGCTCTGTGCCGTTGTCCGCGAAGTTGACGATCCCGGCTGCATCGGCGCCGCCCATCCGCCGCCGATAGCTGCGCTCGTTGACCCGGGCGTTGATCTCTATGGCATCCGTCGGATTGGTACGCAATCCAAGAGCGTAGTTCTCGTCCCCGTAGTTGTTGACCGCTTTGCCGCCGCTGAGGTCCTCGATGTAACCATCCCGGGTACGCTTCACGCCGGTGAGCCGGGCCTGCAGGTAGCGGCCGGCCAGCGGTCCGGAAACGACCCCGTATAGTTCCTGAAGGTCGTAATCACCGCCGACCACCCGAAGCTCACCCTCGAATTCCTCGGAAGGGCGGTTGTTGATGAAGTTAACCGCCCCGCCGATCGCATTGCGTCCATACAGTGTGCCCTGCGGTCCTCGCAACACTTCGATCCGTTCGATGTCGAACAGGCCACCTTCGGTCGAGGCAATGCCGAAGTCCTCAGAGTAGACACCGTTCAGATAGGTGGCCACGCCCGGATCGCCACCCAGAGATCGGAAATTCCGGCCCACGCCCCGAACTGCCATGTCGTACGGCTCAATGACCGCAGCGGGTATGTGATTCTGCAGATCTTCCTGATTGCGGATGCCGAAGTCCTCGAGCATCTCACCGGTGAAGGCCGTAATTGAAATGGACGTATCGCTGACCGTTGCTTCCCTGCGCTCCGCAGTCACGATCACTTCTTCGATCTGGCGGCGTTCGCCCTCCTGGGCGTGGACTATGTTCGTTGGCACGAACAGATAGACCAAGGCAAGACAGGCCGCCACCCGGGCGGTGCCCCAATAGAGATTCCCTTTCATTTTTCCCCCTTGCAGGCAGCCCCCCAGCCACCCATTGCGTTTACTGCTCAGTTACAGAATCACAACTTGGAAAGATTTTTATCTTTTCAGCCGGGATTGACAACCCGTTTCATGCAGACCGCAGTCCACCGCCTCGCACGCAGCCTTCAGACCAGCTCGGGCAGCACCGCTTCTGTAAAAAGATCGAAAGTCTGTCTGGACAGCGGTGCCAGGATGAGATTGTCCAGGCCATGGTCTGATTCATAGCGCAGAATTTCATCCCGCACGCGCGCCGGAGATCCCCAAAGAATGACGTCGTTGACATAGCGATCCACGGGTGATGCTTCATCAGCCTGTTTGCGCATGGCAAGCGGCTGCTTGGCATAGCTGCCCGTCGTCCATTCCGCGCCACTCACCGCAGCTTCCTTCGCCTGCAGGTCAGTCGGCGCAACGGCGAGCAATCTCGCCACAGGGATGTCGCGATCTGCCAGGTGGTGCCCATTGTCGGCGAGCGCCTGATCGTAGAGGGCACGTTTGGCCGATATGTCTGTGATGGATGAATGCGGATCCTGCATCATGTTGAAGCCTCGCGAGCCCGCCCACGCACAGGCGTCCGGTGATGACGCCGCCATCCAGACAGGCATCGGGTTCTGCAACGGCTTGGGCAGAACTTCCACGTCTTCATACCGTCTGAACCTGCCTTCGTAGGTGAGACGCTCCGACGCCCAGGCAGCGAGCACGATGTCGACGTTCTCGCGAAATCTGGCGTGCTTCTGCTCGGGTTCCACGCCGAATACGCGAAGCTCGGTGGGATCGAAACCGCTGCCGGCACCCCAGTTCACACGCCCGCCGGTCAGATTGTCGAGCAGCGCCACCTCCTCGGCGAGGCGGATGGGATCGTAGAAAGCGGCGAGCGAAACACCCGTACCTATACGCAGGTTCTTGCTGTGGGCCGCGAAGTGCATGGCCATGAGGTGAATGGATGGGCAAACGCTGTAGGTGCTGAAGTGATGCTCCGCGATCCACACGCAATCGTAGGGGTTCTGGTCCATAACGTGCACGCGCTCGAGCGCCCGATCGTATACGGTCTTCAGTTCTCCGCGCCTTCCGGGCCAGCTGAAGAACTGCAGAACGCTGAATTTCATCCGAATACCCTGTTTCGTCGATCCTGCTGAGAAGCACCTGGAAGCCGTCCCTGATGCAATGCTTGCTGCAGCGACCAGAGAGCATATCCGGTCCAACCAGGTGCCGCCATCCGAAGCGAGCCACTCACTGGTTCGGAAGGGTGATCAAACTGCGAGCCGCTTCCAGCACGACGGCGCCCACTGCCTTCCGGGCTTCCTCATCATCGAGCTGGTTCAGCAACAGCGCCTGGCTTCGGAAAAGACCATGCAGCTTAACGGCGAGCATTGCCAGCTGGGTGGCCGTTCGCGGCAGACCCTCTCCCCCTACTTCATTCCGCAGATCTACGAGCACGCGAGCACCGAGCGTGAGCAGTCGATGCAACTCCCGGCTCTCCCCATCGCGGTAGCGGAATCGCCAGCGCCTGGCTCTGGCGGTTACCGCAGCTTTCTCGGGGTTGGATTCCGCGATTCCGGTTGCCGCGAAGATCCGGCAGTCGTAGGTTCGGCAGGTACGCGGTCGATCCGGGTAGACGCTGCAGCCTGAAGCTCTGAGCATTGGGCAACGTCCCGCTTCATCATAGCCAAGCACCTGATAACCGGCTGGCGCACCGGGCGCGTCAAAGAGCAGAGCGGCCGGAATACGACGCCGGGCAGCGTCGTCGGCTGGTTTTACCTCGATGAAGTAGCTGCTCCGGCAGCAGGCATCGCAATCTCCGCAGGGCACATCACTCTCACCGTCACCCTCGATCGCCTGCGCCATAGCCGCCAGCCAGCCGGAAAACTCCCCCGCGGGCAAGTCTGCATCTTCGTCCTGCTCGAGCAGGATCAGATCGGGCGTCATGGGTGGCTGCCGCTGGTAAGTGAGACAGGCGGCAAAGCGTAACAGAAGGGATCAGATCGGGATCAGCGTACGCTCGTAAGCTGGCTGGCTTTGCGGGACTTCAGCTCGTTGGCCTGTTCCATGCGATTTTTGATGATGTTCTGCACCACGGACACGGTAGTCCAGTCATGGAGCATCAGCCGCTGACAGGACAAGCACTGGGCCTGCTCCTGGGCCACCACGAGCGTCAACAGCTCACTGTAAGGCATGCGGGAGATGTGGTTGCAGTGGGAGCATTCCAGTCCTACTGCAGGGTCGAGGCCGACGTAATCCATGACGTTCTGAGGCTCCATCCGATGAGTGAAAATCCTTTTCCACGACCATTCTATGCATGGACTCGTGCGCGCGAAGAGGCAGGAGCTAAAACTGTGACCAGGCGCACGATCTAAACCGGGGCAAGGTCAAGAAGTTCGTCCCGGAACTCGGGAGCGGCTACCTGAATGAGCCTTCTGGCCCGCTCCGCGACCGGAACGCCAGCCAGTTTCGCCACGCCGAACTCGGTCACAACCAGGTCCACGTCCGTTCTGAGTGCGGTCACCATCTCCACCTTAGGAACGATTCGGGAGACACTGCCACCTCGTGCGGTAGCATTCATCGCGACGATAGAGCGGCCACCGTTCGACGCTCTGGCAGCACGCATGAAGTCCACGGAGCCACCAGTGCCGGACAGCTGGCGACCACCGGCAAACTCTGCGTTCACCTGACCGTACAGATCGACTTCGACCGCAGAGTTGATGGACACGAAGTTTGCCAGCTGCCGAATCACGCTGATCTCGTGGGTGTAATCCGCACCCCGAAACTGAACTGCTGGCGTGTCTGCCAGCCAGTCATAGAGCTCGACGGATCCCAGCGCCATGCCGGTGATATGCACGCCGGAATCCACCGCTTTCCGGCTGCCGTTCAGGTTGCCTGCCCGGATCAGCGACATGCCACCGTCGTCGATGAGCCCGCCATGCATCCCCAGGTCGTTCAATCCCTTCAGTTCTTTGAGAATAGCCGCAGGGATCGAGCCAATGCCGGTCTGGATACAGTCCCCATCGCCAATGAGCGCCGCCACATTCGAACCGATGGCGGCGGCTGCCGCATCGATCACCGGCGCTGCCATCTCCGTGAGCGGCCGCTGGCTTTCGATGCTGGCAGTGATCCTGTTTTCATCAAGCGCCAGACCACCGGCCGGTGCGGTGATCCCCTCGTTGATTTCAACCAGCACAACCTCGGCGGCGGCCAGTGCTGCGGCGGCAAAGTCGACGTTCGGCCCCAGCCTGAGTACCCCAGCACGGTCTCTCGCCGCCTGAATCATCACCACATCCAGGTTACGAGACAGGTAGTCGTTCACAGCCCGCATCTGCATGGGCACGAAGTGCAACTGACCGGGCACCGCTTTCTTCAGCGCCGGCGACATGAAGAAGGTCTCCATCTGCGCCCCCTGCGCGATATGGGTGAAATCGACACGGTTGAATGGCGGCAGCGGAAACTGGATGAAAGTCAGATCTTCCGGCAGCGACGTGGCAGCCAGCTCAGCCAGCAGCTCAGTTGGCTCATTCGAACTGCCGGCCACCCAGATCCTCTGACCCGGCCGCAGGGCCTCGCTGATGGTGCTCATGTCATCCCCTGTCAGTAGTCGCATCCCGGCGGCCGGGATGGGCGAGCATTGGCTCGTGAAGATGTGCGAGCATACGAGGTTCGATTGTGGGCGCCAATCAGGCAGCAGACCAGCATGAGCACTCCAGTGGCAGGCAACCCAACACCGGTGCTGGCGGGCTTCGAGCCAGAAATCCGGCACTGGTTCGAGTCCCGCTTCGCCGAGCCTACCGGTGTGCAGGCACAGAGCTGGCCGCGAATCGCTGCCGGTGAGCATCTGCTCGCCACCGCCCCGACCGGTAGCGGCAAGACCCTGACTGCCTTTCTCTGGTCACTGAACCGTTTTGCCTCCGGTGCCTGGGACACCGGCCACACCCGGGTGGTTTACATCTCGCCGCTGAAGGCGCTGAACACCGACATCCGGGAGAATCTGCTGGGCCCTCTGGCCGAGCTCAGAGCCGTCGGGCCCTTTCCTGAAGTGCGGGTGCAGACCCGGTCCGGTGATACGCCAGCCGGTGAACGGCAGCGCATGCTCAGACGCCCACCGGAAATCCTGATCACTACGCCGGAGAGCCTGTCGCTGCTGCTCACCACTCGCAACGGTCAAAACGCACTGACCCGGGTGGAAACGGTGATCCTGGATGAAGTGCACGCCATCGTCGACAACCGTCGCGGCGTGCAACTGATGACTGCCCTGGAACGACTGGTGGACCTGTCCGGCGAGTTCCAGCGCCTGGCGTTGTCCGCAACCGTGGAACCGCTGAAGGCCGTCGCCGCCTACGTCGGAGGCTATGACGAAGCGGGTGCGGCACGTCCGGTCAGCGTGATCCGGGCGAATACGGAAAAGAAGCTCGAGTTCCGCGTGCGCTTTCCCGAGGAAGTGCATCAGGCCATCGAGAACGGTCAGAAGATCTGGGATCCCCTGTCGGATTCGTTTCGGGATCTCATCGATGAGAACAACGCCACCCTATTCTTCACCAACTCCCGGCGGCTGGCTGAGAAGATCACGCTGAAGATCAATGAGGATCAGCCCGGGCCGCTGGCCTACGCGCATCACGGATCCCTGGCGCGCGACATCCGCAGCACGGTCGAGCAGCGTCTGAAAGCGGGCGAGTTGCGCGCCATCGTCGCCACCAGCTCGCTGGAGATGGGCATCGATGTGGGTCACCTGGATGAAGTGGTGCTTGTGCAATCTCCACCCTCCGTGGCCGCTACGCTGCAACGGGTCGGCCGGGCCGGACACAAGGTTGGCGAGATCAGCGTTGGCACCCTGTTTCCAACCCACGCCCAGGACTTCCTGGAAGCCGCTGTTCTTTCCCGGGCGCTGGAAGAGAAGGACATCGAACCGCTCGTGCCGCTCACCGGCTGCCTGGATGTGCTTGCCCAGATCGTCATCTCACTCACGGCGCAGCTCGAATGGCCGCTGGACGATCTGTATGCGCTGCTGAAGCGATCGGCCCCATATCATGGCCTGAGCCGGGAGCAGTTCGACCTGGTCATCGAGATGCTGGCCGGTCGCTACGCCGGTTCCCGGGTTCGAGAGCTGAAGCCGCGCATCAGCTACGACCGCATTCACGGTACGGTGAAGGCGCTGAAGAGCGCCGTCCTCGCCTTCTACTCCAACGGTGGCACCATTCCCGACCGGGGCTACTACAAGCTGCGCCACGGCGACTCCGGCGCCATGATCGGCGAGCTGGACGAGGAGTTCGTCTGGGAAGCGACGGTCGGCCAGACCTTCACCTTCGGTACCCAGCATTGGCAAATTCAGCGTATCACCCACAACGACGTGCTGGTCCGCGCCGCGCCTGCTGGCAGCGACGCTCCCCCCTTCTGGCGCTCAGAAACCTACAATCGCAGCTTCCATTTCTCGGAGCGGATCACCGGCTATCTGGAGGATGCTGAAGTCCTGCTGGCCGAGCGGCAGGACGACGAACTGGTCCGTGATCTCGTGGAAGATCGCGGCTTCCAGAGCACCGCTGCAGAGGAGCTTGCCGACTATCTGAAGCGGCAACGGGAAGCCACCGGCAGTTCCCTGCCGCACCGGAAGCACCTGCTGCTGGAGTCCATCCGCACAGGCCCCGGCGGCTACAAGGGTCCGGACGACATTTCCCAGCTGGTGCTGCACACCTTCTGGGGCGGTCGGCTGAACCGGCCCTGGGCACTGGCACTGGGTGCGGCGTTGGAAGAACGACTGGCCTATGTCCCCGAGATTCATGCGGACAACAACGCAATCGCCATCCAGCTGAAGGCAGCCATGGATCCGGAGGAAGTGATCAGCCTGGTCCGGCCGGACAACTTCCGCAATCTGCTCAGGCACTCTCTCGAGCAGTCGGGTTTTTTCGGTGCGCGCTTCCGGGAGTGCGCTGGACGTGCGCTTCTCCTGACCCGTGCTCGCTTCAATCAGCGCCTGCCGCTCTGGATGAGCCGGCTGCAGGCGAAGAAGCTGATGACCACCGTCAGTCAGTACGCCGACTTTCCAGTGCTGCTGGAAACCTGGCGCACCTGTCTGGAGGACGAGTTCGATCTGAATCGGCTGGAAGACATGCTCGGTGAGCTCGCCGATGGGGTGATCGGCTGGAGCTTCGTCTCGACGGCCACGCCAAGCCCCTTCGCAGCAAACATCACCTTCGATCAGATCAACCGCTACATGTACGCGGATGACTCACCGGATGCAGCCGGACCCAGCTCACTTTCCGACCGGCTGATCGCCGACGTCCTCGCCAACGAGCAGCTCAGACCGCGTATCGGTCTCAGCACCGTGCTCCGGTTCGAAGAGAAGCGTCAACGACGACAGGCGGACTATCAGCCTCAGGATCTCGCGGACTGGCAGGAGTGGATCAAAGAGCGATTGTTAGTGCCTGAAGATGAGCACCTTGGTCCGGATGAGGGGCTTGTCTGGATCAGCGATGGCAGGCGCCGCTGGTTGTGCCATCCCGAGATGCTGGAAGCGCTGACCGGCTCCGGGTTGGTGCCCCGCGACTGGGTGCGCGATCCCATCCCCTCCGTACCGGATCCGAGAGATGCGATACAGCTCGCCGGTGAAATCCTCTCTTTCTACGGACCACGGACGCTTGGGGAAGTCACAGAGCTGCTGCCACGGGTGCCGGAAGGACTGTTCGCCGACGAAGGTTCCTGGATCACTGGCCTGTTGATCGAGGACTCTCCGGAACGGTACTACTGCGACGGCGAGAATTACGAGATTCTGCTCCGCTTTCAGCGTGCTGCCCTGCGTCCGGAAGTGGTGGCATTGCCACCGGCCAGACTCCCCTCCCTGCTGGCCCGCTGGCAGGCGTTTGCTGAAGCGCCTGTGGATGACAACCTGGCGGAGAGCCTGATCAACCTGCGCGGCTATAGCGCGCCGTTGAAGGTCTGGCTGGACGATCTGCTGGCAGCCCGGTTCGGACCCTTGCCCCCAGGTGCCATCGAAGCTGCATTGCAGCTCGCCGAGTTGTCCTGGATTGGCACCGGCAGGGAAGCCATGACCGTGATCTATCCGGAAGATAGGGATCTGCTCCGAGGCGAAGGCGGCTCAGAGCATCCCCCACAACCCATCCTCGACGGCTTCTCCGATCCCAGTGCCAGGTATGTTTTTGCTCAACTGGCCGAGGCGCAGAACGTGTCGCTGCACGAGTTTTCCGAGACGTTCTGGGAAGCGGTCTGGCAGGGCTGGCTTACTGCTGACAGCTTGCGGCCGCTTCGACAAGGCATCGAACGGGGCTTCGCGCTCAAACCGGTGGCTTCCGATCGAACCAGCATGCGCCGCGCCCGCCGAGGTGCGTTCCGTGGCGAACCTCGCGGTTTTGCAGGCAGCTGGCAGCTCATCGCTAAAGCGACGGGCGAATCCGATCCGTTGACCCGGTTGGAAGAAGACAAGGAGCGCGCCCGCCTGCTGCTCGACCGCTACGGCATCCTGACCAGAGAGCTCGCTAACCGGGAAGGAGGGAGCCTGCGCTGGGCTAAGCTGTTCAAAGCGCTCGCCATGATGGAGCTGGCCGGTGAAATCGTCTCCGGCTACTTCTTCGAAGGTCTCTCAGGCCCGCAATTCATCACACCGGCTGCGCTGCAGACATTCAACCGGCTCACCGACGCCCCAGCCATGACGTTCTGGCTGAATGCCTGCGATCCAGCTTCTCCCTGCGGTCTGGGACTCGGTGATGCGCTGCTACCTCAGCGCCGGCCGCAGAACTACCTCTCCTATCTGGACGATGAGCTGGCGCTGGTGGTTGAAAACGGCGGCAGCCGTCTCACTTTCATGCTGCCCCACGACCATCCAAGACTCGCCGAGGCTCTCGGTCCGCTGGAACACCTGGTTGCCCGGGAGCGTCGCATCGCGGTGCAGACGATCAACGACGTGGACGCCCGGACCAGCCCTTACCTCACGCCAATCGGCACAATTCTCAAAGGTGTGAAGGACCACAAGCAAATCACCCTGGAATCCCGGTAGTTTCAGATCCAGAACTATCGGTATTGGGAAGGACAGGAATGATTCTGTGTGGCTCGATCGCGGATTCCGAGCTCAGGGCACGCTTTTTGGCGCTTGCCGAGGGCATGGGCTGGGACAGCTGGATCACCCACCAGGCGGCCCTCTTGAGCCCCATGCTGGAAGCGTTGTCGAGTCCGGCTGACGCGATCGTCAGCGATCACGCCGAAACGCTGACGCAGCTTGCGGAGAGCAGTGCTGCACGGATCCTGGTCACGAACACCGAGGAGGTGGTATCCGATCCCGAACTCTTTGTGATCAGCGTCGCAGAGAGCGACGAGACCATTCGCCAGCACCTTTACAATTGCATCAACACCACTCGCCTGAAATCTCGATTCCTGGAAAGCGCCGCCCGCGAGCCCATTACCCGGCTGCCCCGGCATCAGGAACTGGTCAGCGCCCTGGTCAACCACCGCGGTGGCCCGGTAGCCCTGCTCGTGGTGCAGGTGGACCACGCCGAGCATCTCTACGCGAACCTGGATCCGGTCAGCCGCACCGACCTGCTCGATGCGCTGGCCACCCGCCTGAAGCTGGCAGTACCAGGCCACGGCATGATCGGCTTTTACGATGCCGGCTGCTTCATCGTGGTGCTACCGGAGCAACCGGCCGACACCCTCATGCGCACCGCAGACGGTATCCGTACCGCCGCTCGGACACCACTGACCTATGCCGGCGGCGAAATCCACCTGACCGTCAGTATCGGCTGTAATCATGTGTCTGAGTACAGAAACTTCGACGCCCTCTGGCAAGGTGCCTGGCAGGCGGTGAACAGGGCCACCGGTGACGGCGGCAACCGGACCGAAGGCGGCCCCACCGATCACATTTCCGCCCGGTTGCCTTCGGCTCTGGAGCGGGAAGAGTTTGGTCTGATGCTGCAGGGGCAGTGGTCCAGCCAGCGCTTGACCGGTGTCGAAGCCCTGCTGCGTTGGCAAGGTCTCGAAGTGGGAGAGCTGGCACCGAGCCATTTCATCCCGATCGCCGAGCAGGATGGATTCATTACCCGGATCGGCGATTGGGTCCTGGAGCAGGCCAGCTGCGCGGCCACCAACTGGCTGGAGCATCTGGTTGCGCCGATTTATCTCTGCGTGAACGTCTCACCGCAACAGTTCGTCAACCGGGCCATCAGCAAGCAGATCGAGCGGCTGAAGCACGAACGCTGGCTCGATCCGGCCATGCTCGAGCTCGAGCTTTCCCTGGAAAACCTGTTGCTCTTGGTAGATGAACAGCGAGACCAGCTTTATCGCCTCCGGGACTGGGGCGTACGCTTTGCCGTCGACAACCTGGGTACCGACCTGATCAACTTCGATCGGCTGTTGCGTTGCCCGGCCGACACTCTGAAGATCGACAGGCAGCTGATCAGCCGGGTGGACAGCCACCCGGCGAGCGCTGATCTGGTCGGCGAGATTGCCAGCATTGGCGAGCGTTTCCAGCTGCGCGTGGTCGCCGTCGGAGTGGAGACACCCGAGCAGCTGCAGATTCTACGCAACCGGGGCGAGGTGGAAGTTCAGGGCTACCTGCTCTCGCCCCCCGTGCCCATCGGTGAGTTCCAGCAGCTGCTGTCGGTCGGCCAGCAGCGCAAAGAGTCCTAGGGAACCTAAACGGCTGCTGAGCTCCCGTGAAAACGGCGGCATACTGAAGGCTCTTGAGATCCGTCAGAGGTGCCTCCTGCTCTACTACGCCCCCGAGGAGTGTCTCGCCCACGAGATGCAGCCTGGCCATGCGGAACGTCCTGACCGACTACGGGCGATCACTGCGCACCTGACCCGCACCGGCCTGCTGGCCGATCTGGATGTCCGGTCGGCAACACCCGTCGCCGACGAGACCATTGCCCGTATCCACGATGGCGCATACCTGGCGCGCCTGGAAGCGCTGCTGCCGGCTGAGGGCCTGGTCGCGGTTGATCCGGACACCGCGCTCTGTCCCGCCTCGTTGCAGGCCGCCCACATGGCTACCGGGGCGATGGTGGATGCAGTCAACGCCGTTCTCGATGAGGTGGGCGACACCGCCTTCTGCTCGGTGCGCCCGCCTGGCCATCACGCGGAGAGCGATGCGGCCATGGGGTTCTGTTTCTACAACAGCGTTGCCATCGGCGCGGAGGTGGCACTGCAGCGGCCGGACATCTCCCGGGTCGCCATCCTCGATTTCGACGTCCACCACGGCAACGGCACGGTAGAGATCTTCCAGAACCGACCGGAGGTACTGGTCTGCTCGAGCTTCCAGCACCCCTACTACCCGCATCGCTACTTCGACGTGGAACGGCCGAACATCATCAACACCCCCCTGGCCGCGGGGACCGGCAGCCGGACATTCCGGAAGGCGCTGGAGGTGGACTGGCTACCTGCGCTGGACCGGCACCGGCCGGATCTGATTCTGGTCTCCGCGGGATTCGATGCGCATCGGGATGACCCGCTGGCCGGACTGGCGCTCGCGGACGCGGACTACAGCTGGCTGGCAGAGCTGATCCAGAGCGCAGCCCGGACGCACTGCCGTGGTAGAGCGGTGTCCGCGCTGGAAGGTGGCTACGACCTGGCAGCGCTTGCCAGGTCAGTGCACGCCTACCTGGCAGCGTTCTGATCCGGATAGCAGGTTGGCTCTGAGCGCCTCGACGGTTATTCGCCCTTGAACTGCGCGTCCCGCTTCTCCAGAAAAGCACTCACGCCTTCGGCAAAGTCGCTGGACGAGCCTGCCTGGTTCTGCAACCGGGCTTCCAGATCGAGCTGCTGCTCGTAGCTGTTCTGCCAGGTTTCCCAGTAAGCCTTGCGTATCAACGCCAGCGATCGAGGACCGTTGGCCAGTTTGTTTGCAATGTCCATGGCACCGGACATCAGCGCTTCGTTGTCATCATAGAGCCTGTTGACGATGCCCCACTCGTGCGCAGTCTCAGCGTCCAGCCGCTCGGCCATCATGGAAAGCTCCATGGCCCGGCCCCAACCCACCAGCCGCGGCAGCAGGAAAGTGGCACCGCCATCCGGAATCAGGCCGATCCGGGCAAAGGCCTGCAGGAAAAATGCACCTTTCGAGGCGCAGACCATGTCCCCCATCATGGCGAAGCTCATGCCCACACCGGCGGCGGCGCCATTCACCGCGGTCACCATAGGCATCTCCAGGTCTCTGAGCTGCAGAAGAATCGGATGGTAGGTGGTCCGAAGCCCGTCTCCCGCACCACTTCGCCGCTCGCCCCGATCTTCGTCCTGCAGATTTGCCCCGGCACAAAAACCGCGCCCTTCTCCGCTGAGCAGCAGGGCCCGGGCACCGTTCGACGGGTTCCGGATCTCCGCCAGCGCCTCGAAAAAGTCACCGAGCATGCGGCTGCCAATGGCGTTCATCACCTCCGGATGATTGAACTTCAATACTGCCACCCGATCGATGAATTCGAGACTCAGTCTGTCCATGGTTAGATCCCCAACGCACGTAATTTCGAGCCGGAGACCTTAACATACACATCCTCCGCACCCCTGAACCCGTTAGAAGAAACTCGATGAACGACGATCAGATCACCGCCATCAGGCAGGCCTGCGAAGCGCTCTCCATCGCTTACGCCCGGGCTGTGGATTTCCGCGATTACGACTCCTTCGTCACCCTGTTCACTGAAGACGGGGTGCTGGATACCGGCAAGCCGAGAGAAGGCAGAGCGGCAATCCGGGAATCGCTCTCTCATCGACCCGATGAGCTGCGCTCCCGACACGTAATCAGCAACGTCTTCATCGACGTGCTAAGCGAGAACGAAGCCCGCGGCATTTCCTATCTCACCCTCTATCGACACGTGGGTCCGGAAAGCCTCAAAGGCGAACCCATCGAATTCGACGGGCCAGCGGGTGTCGGCCATTACGAAGATCGCTTCGAGCAAACGGCCGATGGCTGGAAGTTCAAACGGCGCAAGCTGCATTTCGCTTTTCGGCGCCAACCTCGTCCGTGAGCGACATCAAGGTCGTTCTGTTCGATCTCGGCGGAGTGCTGTTCGATTACCAGCCTGAGCTCCGCTGGCAGGCTTTCGCCGAGCAGACGGCCATCCCTGCTGAGGAAGTCCGACGGCGGCTCTCCACCTCCGGCTACGCCATGGCCTGTGATCAGGGACGCCTCCGGGGCAATCGGGCCTATCGGGAAGGTATCGCGGTGCTGGGTAGCCGAATGTCCCTGGAACGCTTCGTTCAGCTCTGGGTGAGCGCGTTCCGCCCGGACGAGGCGGTCTTTCACGTCGCTCGCCGACTGCAGGACGCCGGATTCTCCATCGCCATCTTCAGCAACAACTCCGATCTCGTCCGGGATGGCCTGGAGGCTTTCTGGCCTGCCGTGCTGGCGCCATTCAGGCCGAAGATATTCTCAGCCGACCTGGGTTTGCTGAAACCGGATCCCAGGGCCTATCAGAAAGCCGCCGAGTTGCTTGGGCATACCCCTGACAACGTGCTGGTCGTGGACGATGCACCGATGAACACGGCGACGGCGGCGTCCCTCTGCTTTCAGACCGTCGACTTCAGCGACGCTTACGCGTTGCTCGGTGAACTGGAGGATCGGGGGTTGCTGTGAGCAGGTTTCTC
The DNA here is from genome assembly GCA_965215995.1 of Candidatus Azotimanducaceae bacterium. Taxonomy (GTDB): domain Bacteria; phylum Pseudomonadota; class Gammaproteobacteria; order Pseudomonadales; family Azotimanducaceae; genus SZUA-309. Next base: position 1,525,836 of record OZ244128.1, read on the forward strand.
CACCTGATCGGGCGGACGGTCCCAGCGGTCGTCTACCTGTTGGTTGCGCTGGACGCCTATGCCGAAGCACCGGGCAACACCTGCGCGAATCAGGCACACAACGCCGCTGAGACGCTAGAGCGGTTGCGCCAGAGCCAGGCCGTTCCTGCCATGGGTCTCAGCATCTTCTGCGACGGCCAGCCGGTGATCGTTGAGGGCTACGGCAATGCCACGGCGGACACGCCATTTCGTTGGGGTTCCATCACGAAATCGGTGACCGGCCTGGCGGCTCTCCGTCTTGTTCAGCAATCCGACCTGACGCTGGCGAGCCCCATCCGGCCAATTCTGGGCGACGGTTACTATCAGAATCCGTGGGCGGAAACCCATCCCATCCGGCTGGGCCACCTGCTCGCGCTGTCGGCGGGATTGCCCGATCTGAGCCGCGCCGAATGGAACGACAACGAACCCCGATCACTCTGGCAGGCATTGACACGACATGAAGCGGATCGAATCGTCCTCTGGCCATCCGGCCTCCAGCACAGCTACTCGAACGTTCCGCCGGGATTGACCGCCGCCGTCATCGAACGAACCAGCGGGCGGTCATTTGAGGTCTACGTTGAACAGCATCTTTTCGAACCACTGGGAATGGCCAATGCAAGCCTGTCTCCGGTCGACGGACTGCCCGGAGGTTTCAAGGCCGACGGGCAAACGGAGATTCCTTACTGGCACATGACCTATCAGGCCTTTGGCGCGTTAAACGCCTCTACCCGGGAGATGAGCCGCCTGCTGGCCGCGCTACTCAACGAGGGGCAACTGGCTGGGGAAGCGGTTCTCGAAGCAGGCCTGGTCTCGGCGTTCTTCCAGCCGATGGGTACGTTGGGCAGCAACGCTGGTCTGGAAGTGGGGTACGGCGCCGGTGTCTATGGCTGGGTCCGTCGCGGTCAGGTTTTTCACGGACACGGCGGCGATGCGGACGGCTACCGCTCCCGCTATGGACTTCTGCTCGACACGGGACGCGCCTACCTGCTGGTGATCAACAAGGATGATCCCGGACTGCTCAGCGACATGCGTCGACTTCTGGAGGATGCTTTGACTCAGGACCTGTCCGGCAGACCGAGACCCGCAGGATCGCAGGTTTCCACGGCCGAGCTCGATGACTTGGCTGGCGACTACTATCCGGCGAGTGCCCGATTCAACCGCGGCGACTGGCAATCGGGAGAGCGCGCGATCGTGCGTGTGCGCAGGTCCGGAAGGGTTCTCGTCTTTGAACGTTCCGGGCAGCCTTTAAAGCTCTATCCGGCCGGGCAGGGCCGATTTTTCCGGAACAATGATCCCGCCATCACGGTCATTTTCACCCGCGGCCACGCTGAAAGCCTCCATCTGCAGGGCGAATTGGGCAATTTCGTTCGCATATCTCCGGGCCCCTGTCCAGATTTTCTTCCGTTCTGCGATTGAGGAATAATCCGGACATGGCTGCGATAGGCACATGTGAACTGAGACTGGCGAAACCGGCGGACGCCCGTTTGCTGGCGCGCATGTCCCGCGACTACATCGAGCAGGGCCTGAACTGGCGATGGCGCCCGGAACAGCTGATTCGAAAGATTCGAGCCAGCGAAACCGTGGTACTGGTGGCCGAGCTGGAAGTGGGTGGCGTACGCTTCATCGGCGGCTTCGCGGTTATGGACTTCGAGCACGGCCTGGAGATGGAGAAAGCCCAGCTCACACTCCTGGCTGTGCATCCGAACATCCGTCGCCGCCACATCGGCAGTCAACTGCTGCGTTGGCTGCACAAGTCGGCCCGGGTAGCGGGCTGCGAGCATATCGAGCTGCAGGTACGCACCGACAACCTGCCGGCGCGCCGTTTCTATCAGAAGTTCGGCTATCAGGAAGAGGCACTGATCCCTGGGTATTACGATGGCAAGCTGTCCGCCTACCAGATGAAACTGCGCCTGCGCGGCAACGCGACGCCTTAATCAGTAAAAACAGGGTCTGATATGCTGGTCGGCACAGTCGCCTCCTTCGAGTTGCTTTCCTGTTCTCATAAAGACCGCCGCGAACACGTCGCCCGCATGGTTGAGAAGGGCATCGATCATGTCTTCATGGCCGACCACGTCAGCTTTCACAACGGCCTCGGTATGGACGGTCTCATCAACGCCGCGACCATCGCTGCCCAGGATGAGCGATTGAAAGTGCTGGTGGGCGTCTACCTGCTCGCCCTTCGCCACCCACTGCCCGTCGCCCGGCAACTCGCCACTCTTTCCCAGGCCGCTCCCGGGCAACTCATCCTGGGTGTTGGGGTGGGAGGAGAAGACCGCAACGAGATAGCCATGTGTGGCGTGGATCCGGCAACCCGGGGAAGGCGAACGGACGAGTGCCTGGCCGTGCTGGCAGGTGTTGCCGACGGCAATCCCTTCGACTTCGACGGCGAGTTCTTCCAGTTCGAGCGTGCCATCATCAAACCGGCTCCGGATCCCGCCATTCCAATCCTGATTGGCGGTCGGGTGGACGCAAGCCTCGAGCGTGCGGCTAGGTTCGGTGACGGCTGGTTGGCCGTCTGGGTCTCCCCGGAACGATTCGAGCGAGCCACCGCTCAGGTGGACGCACGAGCCATCGAGCTTGGCCGGGCAAAGCCCAGCCAGCACGGTCTGCAGCTCTGGGCCGGCATAGACAACGACAAGGACAGAGCCCGCGCTCGGCTGGCGGAAGCCATGCAGAAGTTCTACCACGTTCCGTTTGCACGCTTCGAGAAGTACAGCCCTTACGGCACGGCAGCGGAAGTGGCCGACTTCCTCGCCCGGTATAAGGACAAGGGCTGCGGGTTGTTCAACATCATGCCCATCGCCGAGACAGAAGCGGAGGGCATCGATGCGGTGGCAGAGATCCGGGCGCGGCTCGCCTGAGCTCAGCTATACTTCACCGATCACCTTCGAATCGCCTTAGGGCCTGCTATTGGCACACAGCCACGAACACCCGACTAACCATGAGAACGAACAGGCTCTCGGCCGGGCCTTCGCACTCATCGGCGGCTTCATGTTCGTGGAAATCGTCGGTGGTCTGGTCGCCAACAGCCTCACCCTGCTCGCTGACGCGGGTCACATGTTTCTCGACGCCAGCGCGCTGGCGTTTTCCTGGTATGCCGTTCGCCTGTCCAGACGACTCGAAGACGAGCGGCTGAGCTACGGCTACCACCGCTGGGAGGTACTGGCCGCCTTCGTCAACGGCCTGACACTGATCGCGTTGGTAGGCTGGATACTGTTCGAGGCCTGGGATCGGCTGAACACGCCTCAGACCATGCTGCCCATTCCGGCGCTTGCCGTCGCCAGCGTCGGCTTCATCGTCAACATCATCGCCTACCGCTGGCTGCACGATCACCAGGACAGTGCGGCGGTGAAGAGTGCGGCACTGCACGTGCTCGGTGATCTGCTCGGTTCGGTAGCGGCTATCGCTGCAGCACTGATTGTCTGGTTCACGGGATGGACCTATGCGGATCCCCTGCTCGCTCTGGTGATCGCCACCATTCTCGGCCGCGGCGCCTGGCGCGTGCTGAAGGACGCCACCCACATCCTGCTCGAAGGGGTGCCGGATGGCATCAATCTGGAACAGATCGCCAACACGCTTACCGAGCGGGTACCGGGTGTGAACGGCGTGCATCATCTGCACGCCTGGGCACTCACCGCCCAGAAACCTCTGCTGACCCTGCACGCCAGCGTCGACGAACCTGCAGATCTCTCCCAGGTGATGAGCAGCATCAAGACCGTGCTGATCGAAGAGTTCGGCATCGAACACTCCACCGTCCAGGTGGATCATGGAAAATGTCCGGATGGCCATAAATGATCAAACCAAGAAACACGGGCATCAGGCGGGTCTGGCAGGCGAGCATCTACTCGATACAGGGTCTGAAGGCAGCCTGGAAACATGAGTCCGCCTTCCGCCAGGAACTGGTGCTCGGTCTGATCCTGCTGCCTATCTCTTTCTGGATCGCCAAGTCCTGGGTGGAGGTAGCAGTACTGATGGGCGTGTGCTTTCTTGTGCTGATCGTGGAGCTTCTGAACTCGGCCGTGGAGGCGGTCGTCGACCGGGTCGGCCATGAGCATCACGACCTGGCCGGTCAGGCCAAGGACATGGGTTCAGCAGCCGTGATGTTGTCGCTGATCATGGCGGTGGGTACCTGGATACTGATCGGTGCGCACAACCTGCTTGGCTGAGGTAGGGGTGCCTACCTTGGCGCCCGGTGCCCAGAACTGTGACGGCCGTCGCGGATCGGCTCAGTATCACACGGGCGCCGGATCGGGGAACTGCTCCCTGAGTAACCGCTTCAGGATCTTGCCGCTGGGATTGCGCGGGATCTCGTCGATGAAAACGGCAGCCTTCGGCTGCTTGTAACCGGCCAGCTTGCCACGGCAGAACTCGATCACCTCCGCTTCGGTCAAGGATTCATCTGACTTCACCACGATGGCCAGGGGTGACTCTCCCCACTTTGCGGATTCCTGACCGATCACCGCAGCCTCGACGATGCCCGGATGCTGTGCCAGCACCCCTTCGATCTCCGCTGGATAAACGTTCTCTCCACCGGAAATGATCATGTCCTTGATCCGGTCCTGGATGGAGACGAAACCTTCCTCGTTCATGGTGGCCACGTCTCCCGTGCGCAGCCAGCCATCGATCAGGGTCTCGGCGGAGGCGTCCGGCCGGTTCCAGTACTCCACCATGATGTGTTTGCCTTTCACCCAGACTTCACCAGCCTCACCCCGCGGGCACTCCTTGCCATCCTCACCAACGATCTTCACGTCGGTAAAGAAGAAGGAACGTCCAGTTGAGTCCGGATATCTGAGCGCGTTTTCTGAATCCATGACACAGGCCGGTCCGCAGGTTTCCGTCAATCCGTAGACCTGCAGCAGACCAATGCCCAACTCGTGATAGTGCTTGGTCAGCGAGACAGGGACCGGCGCGGCGCCGGTCATGATCCAGCGCAAGCTTGAGAAGTCGAAGCGTTTTTCGTAATCGCCCACCTGAATCATGAAGTTCAGCATGGCCGGCACGGCAAGACCGGTGGTGATCTTCTCCCGCTCGATCAGCTCCCAGGCGAGCGCCGGCTCGAAAGCACGCATCACCACCGAGGTCGCCCCGGCAAAAACGTTCACCGCGAGGGGGGTCAGCGCGCCCACATGGAACATGGGCAGGGCGCCCAGGTAGATATCTCCGTCGTGATAATCGGTGGTGGCGGCGATGGTGAGGATGGCCCAGAGGGCGGTGTTGTGCGTATGCAGCACCCCTTTCGGCAACCCGGTGGTGCCGGAGGTGTACATGATGTAGAGCTTGTCATCGCCTGCTGCGCCCGGTGTCGGCTCCTCGGCGCTGGCAGTGTTGCGGAAGCTGTCGTAAGACTCGGCAAAGTGCGCCGCGTCCTCACCGACCTGGAGCCACTGCATCACAGCCGTTTTTGCTCCCCGGGCGTGCAGCTCGGCGCATGCATCGACGAAGTCCGCATCAAAGATGAGCCGTTTCGTTTCGCTGTCTTTGAGGATGAACTCCAGCTCATCCGGCACCAGCCGCCAGTTGAGCGGCACCACCACGGCACCTATTTTAGCCAGCGCGAAGTATGCCTCCATGAACTCGGCACTGTTCATCAGCAGCAGACCGACCCGCTCGCCTCTCTCTATGCCAGCGTCCAGAAAGCCATTGGCCACCTGATTGGCCCGTTCGTTCAGCTCGCGATAGGTCAGGCGCAGATCCGAATGGGAATCCACATAGGCTTCACGGTCCGGCGACAGGAACGCTCGCCGGGTCAGTAAGAGTCCGAGGTTGTCTTCCATTGTTCCTCCGTGCCCCCCTATTTCGACTGAGGAGGTCTGTTCTGGCAATTGGCCACGCAGCCGAGGCAGATTCTACTGTCAGACACACCTTTGGCCAGCCCCAGGGTGGAGGCCTTCAGATCGGGCTCTGAAACACCGCAGAAGCCAGCCTGTCGGTGTCCTTCAGGGCAATGCCGTCCAGTTGAAACCATTCGTTACAAAAAACAATGTGCATTTGCACATTGAGCGCTTGCCCCGACAACGCTTTTACGTAGAATGCGCGGCTTCTTTTCGGGTACCAGTACGGGCCCGAACAAGAATAGGCGTGGCGCGGTGTCTCTCTCCCCTTCCTCCCTATACCGCGAAGACAGTGCCACAATGTGCTGTCGCCACGCCTCTCCCCGTCTCCCGATCAATTTATCAACCTGCTTGCGGAATCAGTACCTGGACAAGCTTGTACAGGTTTTGTACTGTTGCTGACCCTTTGAGCTGAATCCGGACGGCTGTAGATGCACGACCAGGAATCCAGCAACGAGCCTGGTCTCGATCACCAGGACAGCGACAGTACGGAAGATCTTTACCGGATCGGTACGGTAGCCCAGATCACCGATATCTCCGTTGAGCGACTGCGCGCCTGGGAACGGCGTTATGGCCTCGCACCTGCGCACAGGGCCGGTAAGACCCGCTTCTACAGTGCCTCTCAGCTGGCTCGGCTGAGCAAGATCAAACGGCTGATCGATGCCGGCCAACCTATCAGCTCTCTGGCAGAGCTCACGGATGAGCAGCTCGACGAGCGTCAGCTGGCCCTTCCTGATCCAATCGGGGCATCCGGCATCTCCACCCAGCCGGCAAAAACCGGGCTGATCGGTACCAACCTGCTGGTTCTCGAGCAGCAGCAAGGAGAAGATCTGCGCATTCAGATTGCTGGCCGCTGGGCAAATCTCGCAGCCTTTGAACGGGATCAGCTGGGTGTGGATGACCTGGATGCGGTTGTGGTGCAGATGCCGGTGGCGAAGGTCAAAGATCTGGAGGTGATCGCCGACTACTACCCGAATGCCCAGATCGTCGCGCTCTATCAGTTCGGCACCCCGAACAACGTCGCGGCCATCGAGGAACGCGGAGTACCGGCGCTCAACTGGCCAACACCCTGGCAGGAGATCGAAAGCGCGGTGGCCAGCGTGCACCGCCAGGCAGACGCCTCGCAAAATGCCGCCGCAAGGCGCTTTTCGGATGAAGAGCTGGTGGCTATCGCTGCCAGTACCTTGTCCGATCCCAGCGGTTGCCCACAACACCTGGTGGAGCTGATCAGCCAGCTGAACGCGTTCGCCGACTACAGCCGCTCGCTCGGGGACGGGCCATTACTGGACGGTATTCACGTGGATGCTACTCAGGCGCGGTCGCACCTGGAACGGGCCCTGGAAGCTCTGGCAATGGCGGAAGGCCTCATTGCGACACCGGAGCCGGAAGCTCAAGCTCCTGCTGCCAAGACGTCTTTTTAGGAAGAATGCGTTGTCGGTAGAACGGGTTCAGATCGGACGAGTTCAACGCGGATCAGCAGTCTGGACAAAACCTGTACAAAAAAAGAAAAAAAGTGTTGACAGCAACTTTGTACTGTACATAATGGTCACCAGTTTCAGTTCAGGCGTGCACGTAACTCCAATGCAGTCCTCCCTTTCAAGTGTCCTTCCCCCAGAAGAGGAGTTACTTTCAGCGGTGCCCACCGCTGACACGCCTTTTTTATTCTAGCCGACGTCAGACACGACGCACGGCGAAAGAACGAACGCCCCGGTTCAGCAGTATTGACCGGGGCGTTTTGCTTTCTGCCCGCCAAAAATCAGACAGTCGAACGGCTCACGTTCTAACGTCCTCAGATGTGGGATCATCTGCTGATGTGTCGATTTCTTTCAGCGTTCTGCGCTTCGCTGCTCCTAAGCCTGGTGCTCAGCGCCTGTGGGGGCGGCGGTGGCGGCAGCAACAACGGCGGAAACAACAACACGACGCCGCCGAACTCGGCGCCGGTGGCGCGGATCAGCGCCTCCACCACGGACGGCTTTGCGTCTCTCACCGTGGACTTCAACGGCGCCGGTTCCACGGACTCAGATGGCAGTATCGCCCGCCATATCTGGGATTTCGATGATGACGGCGCCACGGGCGCGGGCGCCAGTACCAGCCACACCTTCACCGAACCGGGTACGTATAACGTCCGGCTGACAGTCACCGACGACGATGGCGCCACGGATAGCGTGCTACAAAGCATTCGCGTTCGCGGCACCCGGGTCTCCGGTACCGTGCAGATACTCGGCACCAGCGCGGTGGACTCAGACGTCAACGACCGTCTGACCAACCCACTCCCGAACGACGATCCACTCACCGCCCAAGCCATCCCGAACCCCGTGCGGCTCGGCGGCTTCGTGAACCTGCCTGGTACCGGGGAAGATACCGGCAACTTCTTCGCCACCGGCGACCCCGCCGACTACTACGCGGTCAGCCTGACCGGCAACGAGCTCATCGTGCTGAACATCGGTGACGCAACCGCAGATCTTGATCTGCACCTGCGTGATGCGGGTGGTACCATCGTCGATGTGTCTCTCAGCACCCAGAGCACGGAGTCCATCCCGGCGCCGGGTGCCGGTGATTACTTCATCGAGGTGTTCCCGGCAACCGCCGGCACCAACATATCAGGCGGCTCCAACTACGTCTTGAGCGTCGGTCAGGATCTCAGCACCGGCACACGAGTGCCGAGCAGGCTGTCCGACCCCTTCGTGCCCGGTGAGCTTCTGATCGCCAGGCGCCCCGGTGATCAGCAGAAACTGCTGGCCTATGACCTTACTCAACGCGGTCGGGCGGGCCGGTTCAGCCGGGCAATCCTCGGCGAGACCACGTTGCGCCAGCTCACAAGCCAACTCGGACTGATCACCGCTGCCGACTTACCAGACGGATTGCCGCCGGAGACTCAGCAGAAATACCAGACCCTGCTCGCCGCGAAACGACTCGCTCAGGATCCGGAGATGGACCGCGTGGAGCTGAACATCCTGATGCACGCCAACCTGACCCCTGACGACCCGCTCTACAGCCTGCAATGGCATCTGCCGGACATCCGCCTCCCGGAGGCCTGGGACATCACCACCGGCACCCCGACGGGGCCGAATGACGTCATCGTCGCCGTGGTGGATACGGGCATCCTGCCGGATCATCCCGACTTCGTCGGTCAGCTGGTGAATGGCTACGACTTCATCGCGGACCCAGCCCGGGCCCGGGACTCAAACGGTATCGACGGGGATCCCACCGATGAGGGGGATTTTGCCTACGGAGCCTCATCCAGCTTTCACGGTTCCCATGTCGCAGGCACGGTGGCGGCAAGCACCGACAACGCGGAAGGTGTGGCCGGAGTCAGCTGGGGGGCGAAGATCATGCCCATGCGGGCACTCGGCTTGAACGGCGGCACCAACTACGACGTCATGCAGGCAGCGATGTATGCAGCCGGACTGGCGAACGACTCCGGCCTCCTGCCGGCCCAACCTGCGGACATCATCAACATGAGCCTGGGCAGCCCGTTTTTCTCCCAGGCAACCCAGGACATCTTCACCGAGATCCGCAACCGTGGCGTGATCGTGATCGCCAGCGCCGGGAACGAATCGACGAGCGCGCCCAACTACCCGGCCGCCTACAACGGCGTGATCTCCGTCAGCGCCACCACCATCAGCGGCACCCTGGCCCCCTATTCCAACTTCGGCCCCATCGATGTGGCTGCACCGGGTGGTTTCAACGGTACAGATGCCAACGGGGACGGTTTCGGGGATGGCGTGGTAAGCACGCTGGGCGATGACAGCAATCCAGGCAGCACCCAGCTCGGCTACGGCACGCTCAGCGGCACCTCCATGGCGGCACCTCATGTGGCCGGTGTAGCAGCGCTGATGAAAGCGGTGCATCCTAATCTGACACCGGCCCAGTTCGACGCCGCCCTGGCAAACGGCGAGCTGACGGATGATCTCGGCACAACAGGCCGGGACGACTTTTTCGGCTACGGCCTGATCAACGCGCAGAAAGCCGTGCTCAGCGCCCTGTCACTGGTCGGTGGACCTGGTTCTGATCCAGGCCCGGTGCTCGGCAGCTCCCTGTCGTCGGTCAACCTGGGTGTGCTCGCCACCAGCCAGCTGGTCCGCCTTTCGAATCTGGGTACCGGCAGCATCGTGTTGCTGCCAGGCAACATAACCACCAGCGAGGCCTGGCTATCGGTTCTGCCGGAAGCCGTGGACGCGGATGGCCTCGGTGATTACCAGCTCACGGTCGACCGTGCCGGTTTGGCGGAAGGCTCCCACAACGCAGTCGCCACCTTCACCCCCGCCGATCCCGACACCAACCCGGTCAACGTCTCCGTCACTCTCCAGGTGCCGGGCGCCAATCCCGAAGCGGATGCCGGCCTTTTCTACGTGATCGCAGTTCGAGACGACGGTTCATCTCAGGGAGCCGCAGCCGTGGTCGCAGCCAGCAACGGCGAGTACAACTGGGCACTGAACGATCTACCGGCTGGAAGCTACCGGTTCGTCGCCGGTTCCGATATGGATGACGACAACTTCCTCTGCGACGCGGGTGAATCCTGCGGCGCCTATCGCACCCTGGATGCAGCGGAACGGATCACCGTGGATCCGGCAACGGATCCTGAAATCACGGATATCGATTTCGTGGCCGAGTTCCGGGCAGTGATCACCACTCTGGCGACAGGCAGCAGCAACGCGGGCTCAGCCGGGTCGGATGGTTTCCCTTTCAGCCGCCCGAACGTAGAGGCAGACGCACCAGCCGAGCCGCCACTCGTGTTTCCGGCATCAACCGCCGAGCAACGCTAGCGCAGCCGCGGCACGGGTCTGAACGCTCTGCTTGTAAGCGTCCAGATCCATCTCACGATTGTCACCCATCGCCCCCACCAGATAGCGCTTGTACACGCCTTGTCCGATGGCCGCCAGACGCCAATGTGAGAAGGCTCGATAGTAGTTGATGCCATCGAGATTTCGACCGGTAGCCGCCTGATAGCGCGCGCACATCGCTTCCCGACTGGGGAATCCACCCACGGCAGTGGGCGTCACATCCCCTTCCACTTCACCCGGCTGGGTCCATGAATTCATCAGGTAGCCCACGTCCGCCAGGGGATCCCCCAGCGTGCAGAGCTCCCAGTCGAGCACCGCGCGAATCCTGCCATCGCCGACCATGAAGTTGCCGAGCCGGTAGTCACCGTGAACGATGGTGGCGCCGATCTGTTCAGGCATCTCTTCCGCAAGACGCTTCGAACACGCCTCCATCTCCGGAATCTCATGGGTTTTGGACGCTTCCCACTGCTTGATCCAGCGCTTCAGCTGCCGCTCGAGATACGCCTCCTTTCGACCCAGGGTTCCGAGCCCTACCTCATCTGGATCGAGGTTGTGCAGGGTTGCCAGCACGTCGGCGACATTTTCACCCAGTGCCTGACGCTCCGTCTCCGGCAGCTCGGCAGCCGCCACGGCATCATGGAGAACACGACCTTCGACAAAGCCCATCACGTAAAACGGCGCGCCGTTCACTTCCTTATCCTCGCAGTAGCCGAAGGTGGGTGCCACCGGCACGCCGCTTAAGTGAAGCGCCGAGACAATTCGATTCTCCCGGCCCATGTCATGCGCACTTTCCAGCACGTGACCGAGCGGCGGTCGGCGGAGCACATAGGCTGCCCCATTCTGGTCGACGAACCGGTAGGTGAGGTTGGAGTGCCCGCCGGCTATCAGCGTGAAGTTCAGCGGAGGGGTAAGACCTTCGATCCGCTCCGCGAGCCAGGGTGTCACCCCATCGATATCGATACCCTCGGGTACCACGCCGCCGGACTCCGCGCTCATCGCTCCTCCCGAATAACTCTGCAAACATGCCGCCTGGCACTCTAACCAAACTCTTTGAGTTTTGTCATGAGATGGTTTCTCATGCGGCATGCATTTCATCCGGTTCTGTTGCGCGATTCTCTGCACAGGCGGTCTGCTCGCTGGTTGCGCAAGCGTCGATCTCGGCGGCCCGGTAGCGCCGAGAGGAGATCCTGCCGCGGGTGTGCTCACTCTTGCCAACGGCCAGACCTACCCAATTTACCCGGAAGAGCTTGCTTATACCGGTGAAGCTGCCTATCGCTGGCCGGATGGCCGCACCTATGACGGGGATCTGGTGCTGGGTGCACCGGAGGGCATCGGCACCGGTACCTGGCCGAACGGAGACCGCTACCGGGGCACCTGGCACCAGGGCTATCGGCATGGTCATGGCGAGCTCACACGGGCTGATGGCAGCCGCTATCTCGGCGACTTCAAAAACGATCTTCGTGAAGGTGACGGCGTGATGCAATCCGGCGAGGGTCTGTACAGTGGCCACTGGGCGAACGACCTGCCCAACGGTCCCGGTAAGTTCAACGGCAGCGACGGCTCATCTTATGAAGGTCATTGGCAGGATGGCGTCCGTCAGGGCTATGGCGACTATGTGGATGCAAACGGCAATCGCTATGAAGGGAACTGGTTTGCCGATGTGCCGGATGGATTCGGCATCCTCATCAACACCAATGGCTCCCGTTATGAAGGCGAGTGGCGGGCGAGCAAACAGCACGGCTACGGCACGGCAACCACCGAGACCGACACCATCTACGAAGGCACCTGGGTGGACGGTAAGCGGCACGGCTTTGGCATCGCGACCCGCTACGATGGCAGCCGCTACGAGGGCGAGTGGCTGGAAGGCCGGCGTACCGGCATGGGCCGCGAGAGCTTTGCCGACGGCAGTTACCACGATGGGATCTGGGAAGCAGATCAACCCCTCGGCCTAGGCACCCGCCGGGACCGAACCGGGATCGAGATCAACGGCGTCTGGACCGGCGATACGGTTCGCTCCGGATTCATGAGGCTACCCAGCGGGGCCGAGTACGCCGGCGGCATCCTCAGAAAACGGAACACGGAAGTCGAGCCACGGCTGCTCTCCTGGCTCGAAGCTCAGGCTGAGGGCGGTGATCCCCACGCTCAATACTTTCTCGGTACTGCCTACGCGGATTTTTCGAAACCCAGTCCGGACTCGTTCAGAGCCACCAGCCACTTCCGCAGCGCTGCTCGGGCCGGAGTGCCCGATGCCCAATTCCGCCTGGCACTGCTGCTCCTGGAAAACACCCCGGCACAGGCAATCACCTGGCTAGAACGGGCGGCAGAAGCAGGCCAGGCACAGGCCAACTCGCTCCTCGGAGAGTACGCCCTGACCGGGCAGTACGATGTGCCTCAGGATCCTACCCGCGCCGTTGCCTACCTGGAGACAGCAACCGCCGCTGGCGACGCCACCGCCCGCAACAACCTGGCCTGGGTCCTGGCCACCAGTGAAGTCGAGACGCTTCGCGATGGGCCTCGGGCGTTGGCGTTGATCCGACCTCTAGCCGCCACCGAAGGCGGCTGGCAACATTTCGATACCCTGGCCGCTGCCTACGCGTCGTTACCCGATCTGGATAACGCGGTGAAGGCACAGAGCCTGGCCATACGGGAAGCGAGACGGGAGACGGTGGACGAAGCCACCTTCGCGGAGATGCTCACTCGCCTGGCTGACTACGAAGCTCGCCTGGAAAGCACGGAAAACTAGGAGCGTACCCCCATGAGTGATGTCAACTGGCCGTTCATACCCGGCAACATGCCGGAGATCACCGCCACCGATGGGGTGTTTCTAATCGATGCCAGTGGCAAAGCGATCCTGGACGCTGCTGGTGGCGCGATCGTCACCAACATCGGTCATGGCCGGGAACGGGTGGTGGAGAAGGTCGCCGCTGCGACCCGGGAAACAACCTACGTCGTTCCACCCTGGATCACGCCCGCACGCCGGGCACTGGTGGAGGTGCTGGAAGCACACTGGTTGCCTGAGGCGTTGCCGCACATTCATCTGACCTCCGGCGGCTCGGAGTCAGTGGAGACCGCGGTGAAGCTGGCGGCCCAGTTTCATGCCGCCAGAGGCGAACCTGACCGTAGTCTGGTCATCGCCCGTTCGCCTTCTTATCACGGCACCACCTTGACCACGGCAGCGCTGTCCGGCCATGCCGCCCGCAAGCGTGGACTCGAGTCCATGCTGGCCAGTCACCCGGTTGTACCAACGCCTTATCCGCTGCGCGCACCCAAAGAGGTTGAACGGGAGGCTCTCGGTGCCTGGTACGCTCAGGCCCTGGAAGATGCCATCGCTCAGGTGGGTTCCGGTCGGGTCGCAGCTTTTCTCGCCGAGCCCATCACCGGTTCCAGCGGCGGCGCCATCGTGCCACCGGACGACTACTGGCCACAGGTACGCGAGATCTGCGACCGGCACGGTGTGCTGCTGATCATGGACGAAGTAATGACCGGCTTTGGCCGCACCGGAAAAAAGTTCGGCTACCAGCACTGGGACTTCACGCCGGACATCCTGGTGTCCGGCAAAGGACTCGCCGGCGGTTACGCCCCCCTCGGCGGTGTGTTCGCCAGTCGCGCCATCGGCGAGGCCATCAAAAAGGCGAACATGAACGTGATGTTCCATACCTTTGGCGCCCACCCGGCAGCTTGTGCAGCAGCCGCAGAGGTGCTGACCATCCTGGTGGAAGAAGATCTGGTGAACAGGGCCCGGCAGATGGGCGACAAGCTCCAGGCAGGGCTGTCAGCCCGGCTTGGTCAGCATCCACACGTGGCGGAGGTTCGCGGCATGGGGTTGTTGCGGGCCGTGGAAATCGTTCGCGATCGTGAAACCCTGACGCCCTACGATGAAGGGGACAACATCTCCAGTCGTGTGGTGGGTGAAGGGTTGAAAAACGGCGTCTTCTTCTACGGCGGCGGCACCGGGGAGTTTCGTGACATCGTCTGTATGGGGCCGCCCTTCACCATTGACGACTCTCACGTGGACACCATGGTGGAAACCCTGGGCAACGCCATCGACCGGATTTGCTCATGACCCTGTCCACCGGCATCTCGAGCTTCGTAGAAGGGTTTTCCCTTGCCCGGCATCCGGGTTTGCGCCGCTACACGCTGCTCCCCGTGGCCATCAGCCTGATCGTCTGCGTGACCGGACTGTATTTCGCCTTCGACTTCCTGATCGACGCAACCAACCGCTGGATCGCCGGATTACCCGAGTGGCTCTCCTGGCTCGATCTGCTGCTCAAGCCTCTGCTCTACGTCACCGGGGTGCTCGGCGGTGCCTGGCTCTTTGGCTTGCTGGCCGTGCTGATCGCCTCCCCGTTCCTCGGCGCTTTCTCATTGGCATTGGAGCGGATCCGCTATGGCGATGCACCCGAGGTGGAGTCGCAGATCTGGACAGACATCGGCATGAGCCTGGCCCGGGAGGCCCGCAAACTGCTCTATCACCTGCCGCGTCTGCTGCTGGTCTTCGTCCTGACCCTCATTCCCGTGATCAATCTTGCCGCACCGCTCATCTGGCTGCTGTTCGGCGCCTGGACCATGGCGGTGCAGTTCGTTGATTACCCGACGGAGAACCGCCAACAGCCCTTTCAGGACACCCTGGCCAAGCTGAAGGCCAATCGTGCCATCGCCCTGGCTTTCGGTCTCTGCGCGACGGGCGCACTGATGATCCCACTCGTGAACTTTCTCTTGATCCCGGTCGCCGTAGCCGGCGGTACCGTGCTCTGGCGGACCCTGGAAGTGGAAGGGAACCCGTCAGCGGCTGCTCATCAGCCGTAGTGCCGCTCGGTGTAGCGGATGATCCGGGCCAGACCTTCCTCCAACCGATCGAGACTCTGCGCGAAGCAGACGCGGAAATGGGCATCGTTGTCCGGTCCGAAGGTGTAGCCGGGAGCGATGCCCACATCCTCTTCCGCCAGCACGCCTTCCGCAAAGGCCATGCTGTCCTCGCACCCTTTCACCTTCGGAAACGCATAGAAGGCCCCGGCGGGTGATACGTAATCGATCAACGGATGATTGCCGAAGGCGGCGTCCACCAGCTCTCTGCCACGAGCAAACTGAGCCTGCTGCTCGCGAATGAAATCCTCACCCTGCTCGAGCGCCGCCACAGCACCGAGCTGACAGAAAACGTTGGTGGTGGTGTTGAAGCATTCGGACAGCGCCGTCCAGTGGATCTCGTGCTCGAGCGGCGTGACCACCCAGCCGATCCGCCAGCCGGTCATGGCCCAGGCTTTCGAGAAGCCGTTGACCACGACCACAGGGTCGTTTTCCTCGGCAATGGTCATGAAGCTCGGAGCATGGGCGCCATCGAATACGGTCCGGTGATAGACCTCATCGGCAATGATCAGAATCCGTTCACGCCTGGCAAACGCCAGCAGCTTCGCCTGCTCCTCGGCAGCCATTACCCAGCCGGTGGGATTGCAGGGAGAGTTCACGAAGACAGCCTTCGTCTCGGCACGAACGGCATCGATGATCTCGTCGGCCGTCAGTTGCCAGCCATTCTCCGTCAGCCGCTGGCGGACGTAGGAAACCTCCGCACCGGTTACCCGGAACACGGAGTCGATGTTCGGCCAGACCGGGCCGACGATGAGCCCGTGATCACCGGTGGTCAGCGCCATCTGCGCAGCGATGGTTACACCCAGCATGGCTGCACCCGGCACCGTTATGCGACGTTCATCCAGCTCGATGCCGTAGAGGCCATCGAGGTAGGCCTTTAACGCATGGCGCAGTTCCGGGCGTCCGCGCGTGTGACTGTAGAAGGTCTGACCATCGTCCAAGGCCTGCTTGGTTGCTTCACGAATGAACGCCGGTGTGACCGTGTCACCTTCGCCGAACCAGAGTGGGATCACCTCTGGATCTTCCATGCGTTTGAACGCCACCTTGGTGATGCCGTTCTGCTCGAGGGATTCGATTTCGTCCCGGTATGGCTTCATGCGGGCTCCAAGCCAATGCTGAAAGCCGGCTACTCTAACTGAACGTCAGTCGAGGTACCTCCTGACAAAAGGGCTTCTACATAACAAGCCCTTATCGAGCAACGCACGCTCAGTCGAAATAAGAGGGACGATCGGGCGCCTGGCGATACTCATCCAGCATGCTGATGTCGGCTGGTAGCGTTCGACCCAGACTCAGCGGCGGCAGATCATCCAGCGGGAAGAAATCCACGCCATCCGTTTCCAGGCTGGTCGTGGCCTCCCCGCCGGTGAGCTCACAGAGGAAGAAGAGTTTGTATATGCGCTCCAGGCGCTTCGGCGTGTACGGGTGCAGATGCCGGTCTTTAACTGCCACCAGTCGCTCGGCGGACACGATGAAGCCGGACTCTTCCCGTACCTCCCGCTCGATGCTCTCCTTCGGCGCTTCGTGCTCGTCGCCCCAGCCGCCAGGCAGAGTCCAGCGGCCATCTGCGGTTTCCCGCACAAGCAGAATCTGCCCCTCCCTGAACACGCCCGCGCGCACATCGATCTTCGGTGTCGGATAGCCTTTCTCCGGCAGATAGACGCTCTGGATCACCTCCGGCGGCGAGTCGAGCAGTTTTGCCAGCAGCGTCAGTGCCATGGCCTCCAGCTCCTGGTAGCGCTCGAGGTCATAGGGATCCTTTGTGTAAGTCTGCCCGGTCTGGGCGATGGCACGCAGGCGTTTCAGCGATTCCCGCCATAGCTCGTGACTCATACGTCCGCCTCCGTCAGTGCGCAGAGACGGTGCGCCAGCAGGTCGCCGTCATCAAACAGGAAGTCTCCACGGAGCCGCTCACCTGCCAGCAGCCGGGGTAACCAGTAACGATCGTCCTCCCACATCTGATCGAACGGCAGCTCGTCGATCGGGCACCAGAACGGGTCCGCTTCCGGTGTTTCAACTGGCGTGCCTTGCCAATCTCGGGCGAGGAAGACATAGCCGTACCACTGCAGCGCCACCAGATCGAGAAAGCGGAACTCCGCCATCAGAGCTGCATCACGCACGCAGACACCGGTTTCTTCCCGGGTTTCTCGCATCGCCGCCTCGATAGGCGTCTCACCAGGATCGATCTTGCCGCCGGGGCCATTGATCTTGCCCGCGCCATGGCCCCTCTTCTTGCGGATGAGGAGAACCTGGTCGGCGTCACGAAGGAAAAGGAGGGTGCCGCGAACATCGGGCTGCCAGCCCTCGAGGCGACTAGTCAGGAGCCGGTCGTGCTCCGCGGTGGGTTCTGAATCTGCCATTGCGGCTCATTGTCGAGCCGGGATGGGGTTGGTGCAACGCCTTCCCGCCGGGGCTCCATTGCCGCGACAAACCGCGCCGCGATCCGGTCCCAACCGTTCTCCAGCGCGACCTGCCGACACGCACTTCGGGATACCAGCAAGGCCTGACGTACGGCTGTGCCCAGATCTTCGTTCAAAGCACCGTTTCTGCCTTGTTGCACCACGTCCTTTGGCCCTGTCACCGGAAAAGCTGCCACCGGCGTCCCACAGGCATTGGCTTCGAGCATCACCAACCCGAAGGTATCCGTGCGGGAAGGAAAAACAAACACATCCGCCCGGGCGTACTCCTGCACCAGCGCTTCGCCTCTCTTGAATCCCAGCCAATGCACCTCAGGGAATCGCGCCTCCAGTTCGGCTCGGGCAGGGCCATCTCCAACGACGACCTTCTGCGCATCGATATCGAGCTCAAGAAACGCTTCGATGTTCTTCTCAACCGATACCCGTCCGACGTACAGCAATTGCGGACGCGCGTGCGGCTCGCGGTCTGGACCAGGCTGGAAGCGTGCCGTATCGACGCCGCGGCTCCAGACCACCAGATTGCCGAGACCCCAGCTCATCAACTCGTCACGATGGGAAGCCGTGGTGCACAGGGTTCGGACCGCGGGCCGATGAAACCAGCGGATGAACCGGTAACCGAGGGCGAGCGGTGTGCGCACCCGCTCATGAAAGTACTCGGGAAACTTGGTGTGCAACGAGGTGCTGAATGGGATGTGGTGGTTCACCATATAGCGTCTGGCGGCCATCCCAAGCGGACCCTCTGTGGCGATATGTACCGTGTCAGGATCGATCTCGCGAATCATCGCTGGCAGTCGCCAGAGATCCACCACCAGCGGGACTTCCCGGTAGCCTGGCAGGCCGACGGATCGGAACAGGCCAGGATGAATCACGAAAGGGCTGACCCCGAGGGCCGGAAGCCGCTCGAGCACGGAGTTCAGCGTGGTCACCACACCGTTGGTCTGCGGTGCCCAGGCGTCAGTGACCAGAAGGAGCTTCACGCGCTCAGGCGCTCGTCCTCGAACGGCAGCACCGTGAAGCCCTGCTCATCCTGGATGGTCCAGTCGATGATCCGAATCCGGCCCTGCTCGTCCTCGACTAGCGCCGTGCAGCTTTCTACCCAGTCGCCGCAGTTCATGTAGGTGGTCCCTTCGAAGTCGGTAATCTCGGCATGGTGGATATGGCCACAGATCACAGCGTCGTAGTCATGCTTCTTGCAGTGATGGGCAAGCGCATCCTCGTACTCGCCGATATAGTTCACCGCTTTTTTCACTTTGTACTTCAGCCAGGCTGATAGCGACCAGTAGCCATGGCCGAAGTGACTGCGCAGCGAGTTCAGAAAGCGGTTGAGCTTCAGAAGGAGGGTATAGCCGACATCTCCGAGCCAGGCGATCCAGCGGTGGTAGCGGGTGATCACGTCAAACTGATCACCATGCACCACCAGGATCTCCCGACCATCGGCCGCCTCGTGCCTGGCTTGGTCAACGATCTTCAGATTGCCGATCTCAACCGGAGAGTGATCGCGCAGGAATTCGTCGTGGTTACCGGTCACGTAGATCACCTCAGTGCCGCGTTTGGTCATGGTGAGTACTCGCCGGATGACGTTGATGTGGCTCTGAGGCCAGTAGATGCCGGAAGATCTCATCCGCCAACCATCGATGATGTCGCCGACCAGATATAATTGATCGCAGGTGTGCTGCTTCAGGAAAGCCAGCAGCCGATCCGCCTGGCAGCCTTTGGTGCCGAGGTGGATGTCGGAGAGGAAGATGGTGCGATAGTGCGTTTTACCGGGCTCAGGGATCGAACGAATATTCATTGATAACCCGCTGATTGGTTTCGACAAAACTAGTTTAAAACGGTTATGACCTCGTGACGGAGTGATGACAGCGGTATGACAATCCAGCGCACTGAGAGCGGGTTCTAAGTCGAACGGGCTTCGCTTGGGATGGGAACATGCGCATAGAAGCCGTTCGCGGTGACATCACCGCGGAGCACGTGGATGCAATTGTCAACGCGGCGAACGAGACGCTGCTGGGTGGTGGTGGCGTGGATGGTGCCATTCACAGGGCGGCCGGACCTGAGCTGCTCGAGGAGTGCAGGACCCTGAATGGCTGCAAGCCAGGTGAAGCGAAGCTGACCGGAGGCTATCGGCTGACGGCGCGCCACGTCATCCACACCGTTGGGCCGAGATGGCGGGGCGGGAACTCAGGCGAGCCCGAGGTGCTGAAGCGCTGCTACCTGAACTGCCTGGCAATTGCAGAGCAGGCGCTGCTGACGAGCCTGGCATTTCCGGCAGTCAGCACCGGCGTATTCGGCTATCCCCTCGAGGCTGCAACGAATATCGCCGTCGCTATGGTGCAGGCCCATCGTGCAGAACAGCTGACGCTCGTCCGCTTCGTCTGCTTCGATGACACCACCTTGTCCGCCTACAGGGAGGCGTTGGCTTGAGCGTTCAGCTGGTGTAACGGGCCTTCAACGCCGAGTAAACCGCGTCCGGCACTTCATCCGGATCGCAGGAGAGGCTCTCCAGCACTTCCACCAGATGCTCATTGTCTTCTCGGCCGGACCAGAGCTTCTGATACTCCCCGGTTTTGTAGCCGTGATCCTGACGGAAGTTGTTCAGCACGTTTTTTCCCACATACATGCTGAAAAGCTCCTGATAGCCCATGGGTAACGCGCGCATCACTTCGATAAACGGCGCCAAGTGGAAGGCCCGCTCCATGAGCGTCACTTCGGCAAGCTTTTCCACGGCAAGGCGGAAGGCAGCCGGGTCTCCCTCAGCCGATACCGGCTCGAAGGCGAGCTGGACGGCGAGATCATCCGACAGCGTGCCGGCACGGATCAGATCGGAGAGGGCGAAATGCCAGATGTCGACGATTTCCAGCTTCACCTGGTCGATGTCTGGCTGCTGTTGTTTCCACCACTTCCAGCCGTAGTGATCGAGCAGCTCTGCGCATTCCACCCAGATCGCCCGGTAGTACTCGTATCCTTGCGTTTTCCATTCAGGATGCACGTGCTCGTTGTGTGCTTCCTGCATTCCGGCCATGGTGCGCAGCATCTCCACAGCGCTCGAATCCAGCCCCATTTAATACCCCATCAGCAGCGCCCCGTGCGGGCTGCTCGGGATTATGAGGTATTCTTCCAAGCATGGCTAAAGTACACACCACAGCCATGGTCATGCACCCGGTCGTGCTGGACGAACTGGTCCGGGACGATCATCTCGAACGCCTGGCACGGATCACGCGCCTGGTCAGCACGGAGCCGTACCGCGACTTCGAGGCGCTGGAAGAGCACCACGCTCGGATCGAAATTCTCATCACCAGCTGGGGCTGCCCGCCCATCGACGCCGCCATCATTGATCAACTCCCCCGCCTGCAACTCATCGCCCATCTGGCCGGTTCGGTAAAAGGGTTTCTGGACGACGTGGTCTGGCGCCGCGGCATCCGGGTGACCAATGCGGTGGCGGCAAACGCGATTCCCGTTGCCGAGTACACGCTCGCCGCCATTCTGTTCGCCAACAAGCGCGTCTTTCAGCTGAATCAGTTCTACTGCCGATACAAAGAAAATCGGGCGCCCTGGACACGGGAAGCGCCGGAGGTGGGCAACTACAACAAATCGGTAGGCATCGTCGGCGCCTCCCACGTCGGCCGTCTTGTGATCGACTACTTGAAACCGTTTGACCTGCGCGTGCTGCTCTACGATCCCTACGTCACGCCTCTGGCGGCTCGGGAGCTGGGTGCAACCAAGGTCGGTCTTTCCGAGCTGTTGTCCGGCTCGGACGTAGTTAGCCTGCATGCTCCCCTGCTGAAAGACACCCAGCATATGATCGGCGCCCGGGAGCTCTCCCTGATGCGCGATCACGCCACCCTGATCAACACGGCCCGCGGTGGGCTGATTGACCAGGACGCTCTGCTTACCGAGCTCGGCAAGGGGCGTCTGTTCGCCGTGCTGGATACCACCGATCCGGAGGTTCTGCCGCCGGACTCGCCTTTCTACCAATTGCCGAACGTGTTCCTAACGCCGCATATCGCCGGTTCCCTGGGCGATGAAACTCAGCGTCTGACCGACTACATCGTTGCTGAAGTGGAGCGCTTCAGCACCGACCGGGCGCTCAAACACCTGGTCCGGCGGGAACAGCTGGCCAGACTGGCGTAGAATCAACTTCTCGAGTAATTCGCAGGCCACATGACGTGACCACCTCATCTTCCCATCCGGCGCTGCCACTGAAGAACATCGTCGTCTTTCCACAGATCGTGCAGCATCTGGCGGTGGGCCGGCGAAAATCCATGGCTGCACTCAAATACGCGTCAGAGCACGCCGTTGAGCTGGTGACCGTCGCCCAGCACGCGCCGGATGTGGAAAACCCGGATCTCGATGATCTCCATCCCATCGGCACCCTGGTGCAGATCAAGCGGATCGAAAGCCATGACCAGGGTGCCCAGGTGATTGTTCAGGGCGCAAAGCGGGTCCGCATCCTGTCCGCGACGCCGGACGATGACTGCCTGATGCTCGAGGTGGAACCGCTACCGGTCCTGAGCATGGGCGAGAACGCTGATGATGCCCAGGGGGAAGACGTCGCCGCCGCAGATGCGCTGCTGCGGGAAAATCTGGGACTTGCCCAGGCAATCGCCCAGCTCATGGACAGCGAAAACGGCGATCAGATCTACCAGCAGCTGATCGGCACCATCGGCGATCCCATCGTGCAGATGTACCGTATCGCCAATCTGGCCAACCTGACCGTGGAGCAGCAGCAGGAAGTGCTCGCGGCCAACACGGTGCCGGATCTGATGCGCGTGGTGCACGGCATCCTGACCCACGAGCAGCAGGTGGCCGAGGTTCGGCGCCAGATTGCCGAGCAGGCCCGGGACGATATGGAAGCTCAGCAGCGCGAACACGTGCTCCGCCAGCAGAAGCGGGCCATCGAGCACGCCCTCGGCGAAAGTGAGGAAGACCCGGACATCGCCGAGCTGAAGGCAGACCTCAAGGACGCTAACCTGCCGGAGGCGGTGCAGAAGGAGGTGGACCGGGAACTCAACCGTCTGGCCCGGATGTCCGCAAGCGCCGCGGACTATCAGGTCTCGAGAGCCTACCTGGAGCTGATCGCCGAGTTGCCCTGGCATGCCCGCACCGAGGACCAGCTCGACCTCGGCCACGCTGAAACCGTGCTCGACGAAGATCACTACGGGTTGGGTGACATCAAGGAACGGATTCTCGATGCGCTGGCTGTGATGCAGCTGAATCCGGAAGCCAAAGCGCCCATCCTGTGCTTCGTTGGCCCACCGGGAGTGGGAAAAACCTCTCTTGGCCAATCCATCGCCCGGGCCATGGGCAGGAAGTTCGAGCGGTTGAGCCTGGGTGGCTTGCACGATGAAGCGGAGCTCCGAGGCCACCGGCGCACCTACATCGGCGCCATGCCCGGCCGTATCCTGCAGGCGGTTCGGCGTTCCGGCGTCACCAACCCGCTGCTGATGCTGGACGAGATCGACAAGCTGGGCCGGGACTTTCGCGGCGATCCCTCGGCGGCTCTGATGGAGATACTGGACCCAGCCCAGAACCAGGAGTTCAGGGACAACTATCTGAACCTGCCGTTCGACCTCTCCCGGGTGCTGTTCATCACCACTGCCAACACCCTGGAAGGTATTCCCCGCCCTCTGCTCGATCGGATGGAAGTCCTCGAGCTTTCCGGCTACAGCGACATGGAGAAGCATGCCATCGCCCGCCAATACCTGATTCCACGCCAGCGGAAGGAGGCAGGGCTGGAAGAAGCGCAGCTGGTGATCTCAGATGCGGCGTTGGAGCGCGCCATCCGCGGTTACACACGCGAAGCCGGAGTACGCGAGCTTGAACGGGTGATGGGACGTCTCGCGCGAAAACGGGCCCGCCAGGTGGTGGACTCCGAACGTTTGAGCGAAACGGTCGAAGCCGACGATCTGGATGAGCTGCTCGGCCCGCAGAAGTACAAGCCGGATCAGGAGCGGGATGATCAGGAACCTGGCGTTGCCGCGGGGCTTGCCTGGACGGAAGCTGGTGGCGATGTGCTCTACGTGGAAGCGACCCTCACGCCGAAGGACGAAAAGGTGTTGCTCACCGGCCATCTCGGCCAGGTGATGCAGGAGTCCGCTCGTGCCGCCCGCAGCCACCTCTGGTCCGTGGCGGATGACATCGGCATCGATCGAGCGAAGGTCGAGGACAACGGCGTGCACATTCATGTGCCTGCTGGCGCCGTACCCAAGGACGGGCCTTCGGCGGGCGTGACCATGGCCACGGCCCTCTACTCTGCCTACACCGGCAAACCCGTTCCGGACAACCTGGCTATGACAGGTGAGCTAACGCTCTCCGGGCTCGTGCTGCCCGTCGGCGGAATCAAGGAAAAACTGCTTGCCGCGCACAGGGCCGGCAAGCACAAAGTGATCCTTCCAGCCGAGAACGAGTCGGATCTCAGCAAGCTGCCGGAGACGGTGCGCGAGGATCTGGAGATCGTCCTGGCTCGAACGATTGAAGAGGTGTTTGCGGCTGTGTTCACCTGACGGGGGCTATATGCGGCGATATAGGAGCGCATTCCCCGACTTGCCACAAAGTTCCGCAGCCCCCGATTCTCGCAAGCAATACGCCATCTTCTGTGCCAGCCGGCGGGGCTGTCCCATGGCTTCGGCGAGATCGGCAGTGCTGAACGCTTCCGGCAAAGGACCGTGTATCAGAGAGTAGAGATCCTGACGCGAGGAAATCCGCTGGCGTTCGAGCACATGATTCATCTGCCGACTCACCACGCGCCAGCCGCCACGACGACGGACACGCTGCGGATCGAACACGCGTATCTCATCTTCCTCGATCAGGACGACTTCCACCGAGAAATTCGGATGATCGAGCAAGTGCGGAATACTGACAAGCTCTTCAACGATGTTGGCAAGACTCGACCGTTTCGGTGACTTTCGCCGGCTGGCCTGTCCCTCCTCTTCCACCGGCAACTTGACGATATAGCGAATGGCCGCGATGGGATGAACCAGCACGACCCGGTGCGACTCGATGAGGGTGGCAAGCTTGCGCTTGAGGTGTGCAAATCCTCCTGTCTGAATCTCGTATAGCACCTCGTCTTCAGCTCGCACATCCGCCACGTAGCTGCCCACGGGCACCTCTTCTTCTCCATTCCCGGTGAGATAGAGGGATTTCAGTGCCTGATGGAGTGGCCCTTCGTTGAGGGTCCCGATACCTGTAGTCATGGATAGGCATTAACGCAATCCGATTGGGTGGCTGTCCAGCTGTCACCGGATTCGAGAGAGGCTTTTTGTTCAGTGCCAGTCTGGACCGTGACTCGCACGGTAAGCAGGACGGTCCTTGAGCCGCCGCACGTAGGCAGCGACGCTCTCACTGGGTGACTCGAGCCAGCCAAGCTGTACGGCGAAGTCCAGAGTGCCACCGAACACCACGTCGGCAGCGGTAAAGCGGGTTCCCAAAGCCCAATCCGCCTGTGGTGTCAGTGCTTCCACGGTCTGAAGACAGCGCGCCATATCCCCCCATCCAGCAGACTGCGCCGGATAGTCGGAAATGCCAAGCAGAGTGGCGGTGAACATGGGTTCCAGCGTGGTGCCCGGAAAGAACAGATAGCGGTAGTAGCTTCCCCGCTCCGGAGAATCCAGGGGTGGGGCGAGTCCTTTCTCCGGGAACTTGTCAGCCAGATAGGTGCAGATTGCCGCCGTCTCCGTGACGATCACATCTCCGTCTACGAGCGCCGGAACCTTGCCCATCGGATTGATGGCACGATACTCGGGGGTGTCATTTTCACCGGCCAGGAAGTCCACGACGATCTGCTCGTGCGGAACGTCCAACTCAGTGAGCATCCAGTGCGTGGTCACGGCACGGCTCATGGGGTGAAAGTAGTGTTTCATTGCGTGCCTCTCCGGATCCTGCAACCTCGAGATCCGGAGAGGCTAACCGATCCCTACTGACAGGGCCTGGCAGTAGGGTCACGCCATCGTCGCGATCTCCACCTCCCCCTCATGCAGAAAGCAGGTTCTGCTGAACACCTTCAGATCGAGTGGATTGGGTAACCGCACATCGGCAGGACCCGGCACTGAACCAGCGCCCGGCTCGAAGTCACGACGAACCTGTGAAACGAACAACAGGATCAGGCCCCGTTCACCCGCGAACGCCTTCAGATCGGCTACCTGCTCTGTCAACCGCGGGTGTGCCCGTTTCTGATCCAATAGCTGCAGGTAGTCGACGATCACCACAGTGCCCGGCGAGACTCCAGCCAGACGCTCCACGATGTAGGACGCACAGATGTCGTCCGAGCAATCGAGTTCAAACCGCCCTTCGTAGGCAGCCATTTCCTCGCCAATGGCAGCGAAAGTTCTGCGAACATCCTCGGGTCCGTACTCCAGGGAGAAGAACCAGCTCTGCTGGCCGCGTTTCATGGCGGCCACAGCCACCTCCAGCGCAAGCAACGTCTTGCCGTGTCCGGGCCTTGCACCGAGCAGCACGAGATCACCTTCCTGACAGGTGTCCATCAGGCGCCTGCCGGCACTGGGCTCGGCGTGGTGGGCAGCGAGCAGGCTCCAACTAGCAAAGCCCTCTTCCCGGGCAACCTGATCCAGTGCCTGATTGAGGGGTATCTGTGCTTCACGCGACCGAAGCCGCGCTTTGCGCTTGAGACGAAAAACAGGTGCGGACAGTTTCATGTCAAACCTCCTATGCGAGCCTTGTCTCACAATCCCTCCTTATGCGATTCGGCTCGGATAGCCAGGCTTGGTCGTGCACGAACGTGCACGCAGACGCCCTGCACGAAAAGTACTTCCCCGGTGGAGGGGGGAGGCACGGGCGCTGTGCCTCTGAAGAGTATGGACCACACCGACCGGGAGCGGAACCCTCCATACGCCGACGCACTCCGTCATGTGCACCTGTCCTGCGTAGCCACTACACTCGATAGCTCGGACGGGAGGCAGCATGGTCGGGAGCAACATCGGCTGGACAGAGAAACCGAAGGATCATCCGGAGATCGTCGCGCTGAAAGCGCACCTGGAAGCCAACAACGGCATCCGTTCTCTGGAGATCCTTGAGCTGACTGACGTCGAGCGGGTGATTGAGATCTTTCGGCGTGACGGTTTCGTGGTGGTAGGCGACGTGCTGAACGCGGAGCAGGTCGCAATGCTCGCGGAAGGATGCCGGACCGTCATCGACGAGGTGCTCGCCCTCGATGCGGAGAGGACCGGTAACCGAGGCTCCCAACGCTATTCCTTTGGCGGTTCGTCGCTGACACGCAGCCAGCTGCATCGACCCGCCTGGCAGATGCTGCTCTCTCTCAGCGAGGTCACCGATCTGGTGGCGGCGCTGTTCGGCTCTGATGATTTCATTCTGCGCGCGGCAAGCGGCGACTTCTGCCTGCCGGGAACCACCGGCTATCAACGTCTGCATGCGGACGTGCGGGACTGGGAGAGCAAGACCGATTCACCGTTCAGTGCCTTCCACGATCCAAGCGGGCGGATCAGCATTCGCGATCTGCCTTGCCCATACATCTGCGTGAACTTTCTGCCTCAGGACGTGACCCGGTTGAACGGCCCGACCCGGCAGATTCCGGGCACCCAGAATTCGAGAGCAAAGATCCCCGGACTCAAAGACGAACCGGAATGGATGAAGCTCAGCACCGTCTGCCCCGCACCTGCAGGCAGCATCATGATTCGTGACGTGCGGGCCTGGCACGGCGGTACGCCAAATCTGTCGGATGAAGTCCGCTCGATCCCGAACCTGGAGTTTTACGCGCCCTGGTTTCGGGAACCTTTAGTGCCGGGTATTTCCTATGAGGATTACAGGAAACTGCCGGAACGGGCGCAGAGGCTGGTCCGCTTCAGCGTCATGGACTCCAGTGAAGAGCTCGAGACCGGCACTACGCTTCGGGCCCCCTGATCAGACACAACAAGAACGAGAGAAGGAACAGCCATGCAATATCGTCAGTTGGGCCGCTCAGGCGTCAGGGTGAGCAGCCTCTGCCTCGGCACCATGAACTTCGGACCGCGGACTTCCGAGGCAGACGCCTTCGCAATCCTGAACGAGGCGACCAACGCCGGGATCAATTTCATTGATACTGCCGATCAGTACGGGGGTCACCTGGGAGTGGGCACGACCGAGTCCATTCTCGGCAACTGGCTGAAAGAGGACGGAACACGCCGGCACCGCCTGGTACTGGCCACCAAGGTGCATGAGCCCATGTCTCCCGACGTGAATGACCGCGGGCTTTCCGCTCGCCACATCCGGAACGCCTGCGACGCCAGCCTGAGCAGGCTCGGCGTCGAACACATAGATCTCTACCAGATGCACCACATCGATCGCAGCGTGCCGGTGGACGAGATCTGGTTGGCCATGGACCGATTGATCGCCCAGGGTAAAGTCACCTACATCGGTTCCAGCAACTTTCCAGGCTGGGCCATCGCCCGGGCCAACGAGCGCGCCAGTGCCCTAGGCGCGCCTGGCCTCACCTCCGAGCAGAGCTTGTACAACCTGATCGAGCGTCGAGTCGAGCTGGAAGTGCTCCCGGCTTGCCGTGAGTATGGCGTGAGTGTGATTCCGTGGAGCCCCCTGGCGGGTGGACTCCTGGCAGAGCCAGCCAAGGACGGGAAAGGTCGGCGGCAGTCCGAAGACGCAGTAGCAGAGCGCGCCCGACGGGCAGATCAGCTTGATCGGTTTGCTACCCTTTGCGCTGAGCTCGGTGAATCCATGAGTTCGGTTGCCCTGGCCTGGTTGCTGCACCAGGAGCCGGTAGCCGCCACCATCATCGGTCCCGCTGACCTCAGTCAGCTCACCTCCGTGCTTGGCGTGCCGGACCTGGCGCTCAGCCCGGAAGCGCTCGAGGCCATCGACGAGATTTTCCCACCCTGTGGTGCCGCGCCGGAGGCCTACGCCTGGTAGCCACTCCGCTCAGGTGCTGAAGCGCTTGCGGGCTTCTCTGGCGGCTGGCCGTTGGTAACACCGATCAAGCCACTGCCGCACATGTGGAAATCGGGTCATGGAGAGCCCAGACGAACGCGATGGTGACAGAACGCCTGCCACGTTCAGGTCTGCGACGGTAAACGCATCTCCCAACAACCATGGCGTCTGCGCCAGCACCCGTTCGAATACCGCAAGAGACTGCTCGATCATGTCATTCGCCCGATCACTAATGACTTCAACGAGGTCGGCAAGCAGTGCGTCCTTCTGTACCCAGGGTTCCAAATGTCCCTGCGCAAACAGCGTCCAGCGGATGGCTTCGGCCACGGCTTCCTCGGAACCCGGGTACAGCGGCTCCGGCCCTTCCCTGCCATAGCGCTCGGCAAGATAGAGATTTATGGCCAGCGACTCGGCCAGCGCGAACTCGCCGTCCACCAGTGTCGGTATGGCACCGGCGGGGTTCAATTGCAGGAATGCGGTGGTTTTCAGCGCCGGATCATCGAACTCGTACGGAACATGCTCGAACTCCAGTGACAGCTCGGTGAGCATCCAGAGCACGCGCATGGTTCTTGATCGGGGAGAGCCATAGAGGGTGATCATCATCGTGCTCAGTCTGGCAGATGACGCGTCATCCTGGCAGATGACGGCCTGCACGTCGCCAGGCATACTCATCGGCCAATTCAATCTCTTTGGGGAGAGACACAATGAGTGCAGACGGTACCTGGAACACCACGATCAACAGCCCCATGGGCGCCCAGAACGGCACCATGACCCTGGCGACGGACGGAGGCGCGTTGACCGGCAAGCTATCAGGCCCGCAAGGCGAGATCGACATCGAAGACGGCACGGTGGACGGCGACAACCTAGCCTGGAAAGCCAGCATGACCTCACCGATGCCGATGACCCTGGAATTTTCGGCCACGGTGGATGGGGATGAAATCAGTGGTGACGTAAAGCTGGGTGCCTTTGGCAACGCGACCTTCACGGGTACCCGCGCCTAGCCCTTCCTGGCCATGAGCTGGGAGGAGGAAATCAGAGAGCTGAAGCGGCGTGAGCAGATGGCCCACGCCATGGGCGGTCCGGACAAGGTCGCCCGCCAGCACGAGTTCAACAAGCTCACCATTCGCGAGCGCATTGCCGCCGTGGCGGACGATGCGTCCTTCCATGAGATAGGCGCGCTGGCCGGTGTTGGCAGCTATGACGACGATGGCAACCTGACCGCGTTCACACCCTCGAACTTCGTGTTCGGCACCGCGGACATCGATGGTCGCCCGGTGATCCTCTCAGGTGACGATTTCACCGTTCGGGGCGGCTCAGCGGACGCTTCCATTGCCGGCAAGCGCACTCAGGCGGAAGGGCTGGCACTGGAATTGCGATTGCCCCATATCCGTCTGGTCGACGGGATGGGCGGTGGCGGCTCGGTCAAGACCATCGAGATGGCAGGACGTACCTACATTCCGGAGCTGCGCGGCTGGGAGACCGTGGTCCGGCACCTGGGTATAGCGCCTTCGGTGTCGCTCGCACTTGGCTCCGTGGCTGGTATCGGTGCTGCCAGGGTAGCAACCAGCCACTACAGCCTGATCGTCAAATCCTCTGCCCAGATGATGATCGCCGGACCCGCGCTGGTGGACTGGGCGAGCCTTGGTGATGTGAGCAAGGAAGAGCTGGGGGCTTCGAAGATTCATACCCGCAATGGTGCCATCGATGACGAGGTGGCATCCGAAGCAGAGGCCTTTGCGCGGGTCAAGCGATTTCTCTCCTACCTGCCTTCCAGCACGGACGAACTGCCACCCGTGCTCGAGCCCGACGACGATCCCACACGGCGTGAGGAAGCGCTGATCGATCTTGTGCCCAAAGACCCGCGCAAGGTCTACAAGATGCGGACTGTAATCGATGCGGTGGTGGACAAGGGCTCCTTCTTCGAGATCGGTTGCAAGTGGGGTAAGTCCATAACCACCGGTCTCGCCCGACTCGACGGCGTGCCGGTGGCGTTGTTTGCCGAAAATCCAATGGTCTACGGCGGCGCCTGGACCGCAGACGCCTGTAAGAAGCTCATCCGCCTCATCGATCTGGCCTCTACTTTTCACCTGCCGCTGGTCCATCTGGAAGATTGCCCCGGTTTTCTGATCGGCAAGTCCTCTGAGGAGACCGCCACCATCCGCTTCGGATCCCAGGCCCTCGCCGCGCTCGGTCAGTCACCAGTGCCGTTCTGCTCGGTCGTGATCCGCAAGGCATTCGGTGTGGCAGGTGGCGCAAACCATAAACCCGGCAGTCACCACATCCGGGTCGCCTGGCCTTCCGGAGATTGGGGATCGCTGCCTATCGAAGGCGGTATCGAGGTGGCATACAAAGCGGAAATCGCGGAAGCGGAAGATCCGGACGAGCACCTCTCGAGAATCAAGGAGCGACTGAATCGAGTGCGCTCACCCTTCCGTTCTGCAGAGTATTTCGAGATCGAGGAGATCATCGACCCCCGGGACACCCGGAGTTTGCTCACCCGCTGGGTCAGATTGGCGCGCAGAGCGCTCAACACCGAAGCGCCGCGGTTCTGGTATCGCCCTTAGGGCCTTTCCTGGATTTCCTATCGGTGTTCTGACAAAGGAATCAACACATGAAACTTCTGACGCTCGGCACCGCCTTGGTCACTGCCGTACTCACTAACCAGGTATTGGCCAATCCGGTCACCTGCAGCTACGGGGATCTATCGCGAACGATCGAAGTGGTTTACTCGGACCCGGGTCAGCCCGTGCCCTGCGAAGTGATTTACGACAAGTCGGCAGAAGGCACGATCGAAACCCTATGGCAGGCCAACAACGAAGCCGGTTTCTGTGAAGCGCAGGCCAGGGCACTCGCCGCCAAGCTCAGCGGTATGGGTTGGCAGTGCGAGGCCGAGGTGCCCGGTGCAACCAACCAAGACAGTTAAGCGTCATCGCGATCGAGCAGCGCTTTGAGCACAACTTGAAGCGCTGCACCCTTCGCGTCCTTGAGTCCGCTCATCCGACTGTAAGCTTCTGCCGCCGCCTGATGGAATCCACCTGGTAGTCCCTGGGCCTCGAAAGTGGCAGCGATCTCCTCCATCTCAGCAACGAAACGCCATGCCTTTCCTGAAGTGGCCTGCGCCGAAACCTTCACTCTCTCCGGCAGGTCCGGTTGCGAGATCGACCACTCCTCGAGCAACGCCTCGCTCACACCTTCCGCCTCCGCCAGTGCCCTTACCACGAGCAGCAGCGCACTGGAGCCTTTGGTGTAGGCTGCATAGCACATCTTCAGCGCGGACGCCGAGGTGGGACGGTCGTCTACCACGCTCACCCCCAGAATCGGATCCGCAAACCAGCTGCGAACGGCTTGGGCGCCCGCCCCGGACAGATAGAGCCGGGTCGTTCCCTCCCGGAGAGCAGGTGGCCCGACAATGCCGCCATCAACGTAGCTGTCGCCCACCAACCCTGCGATTTCTCGGGCTGTGGTTGGCGAGACCGCATTGGCATCCAGATAGATCCCGCTGAATCCAGCGGCAAGGACGGATTGGGCAACCTGCTTCGCGGCGTGCGGCGGGCAAACCGAGATCACGCCTTCCGCATCAGCTGCCAGATCGGTGAGACCAGCCACCGGTATCAGCCCGGCTTTCTCCGCTCGCTCCACAGTCGCCGTTGAGCGTTCGCCAGCCGCCCAGACCACTTCATGGCCCGAGCGAACGAGCGCGGCACCGATGGTTGCGCCCATGGCGCCGGGGTTTACCAATCCGATCTTCACAGCCGGTATTCCAGCGGCGGTTCCCGATCGCCAAGCAGCGCTTCGTACTCGAAGTCAGCGCCGCGTTTTTCTTCGAGCTCCACGCGAGCATCGTCAATGATCTCCGGATTCTCTATGAGATCCTGCGCGGTGCGCGCCAGCAGCTTCGCAGCGAGCCCCATGCCTTTGTGACCAATGCTGGTGCCACCCGCAGCCACAGCCTGCCAGCTATGGGCAGGTGTGCCGGGCACCCAGGTCGCCGTGTTGAAGCCCACCGTGGGCACGTTCCAGCTCACATCCCCCACATCCGTGGAGCCCATACCCTGGGTGATGGCGAAGGGCCGGATCTCATTGGTGCTATCGATGGCCGGCAGGTCGCCGCCCAGCGATTGCTGGATCTCGATGGCGAATGCCCGCTCCGCGTCGTCATAGAGAAAACCACCGAGACTGCGCAGGTTGCCATCTACCAGGCGGGCAAGTGTCTCGTTGGGCAGCAGCGGGTAGTTGCCGTGCATTACCTCGTAGGTCATCTCCGTGCCGGTCCCGAGCGCGGCGGCTTCAGCGGTCCGCACCACCCACTCAAAGAGCTCCACCACCTTTGCTGCTTCCGGATGCCGTACGTAGTAATAAACCTGTGCCGTCTCCGGGACGATGTTCGGTGCATCACCCCCGTCCGTGATCACGTAGTGGATGCGTGCATCGGAGGGGACGTGCTCACGCATCAGATTGACCATGTAGTTCATGGCTTCCACCCCATCCAGTGCCGATCGGCCTCGGTCCGGTGCCGCCGCGGCGTGGGCAGCCTTACCATGAAAGGTGAAGCGGCCGGACTTGTTCGCCGTGGACGAAGAGGCCGAGGCGCTGTTTCGATCGCTGGGATGCCAGTGCAGTACCACGTCCACGTCTTCAAAAAGCCCAGCCCGAGTCAGATAGACCTTCCCGGATCCACCCTCTTCCGCCGGCGTGCCGAAGACTCGAATGGTTCCGGGCCGGTTGTTCTCATCCAACCAGCGGGCAATGGCCACGCCTGCGGTCACCGACGCGGCACCAAAGAGATGATGTCCGCAGGCATGTCCAGCCGCGCCTTCGATCCGCGGAGAGCGTTCGGATACTGCGTTCTGAGAAAGTCCAGGCAGGGCGTCGAACTCAGCCAGGATGCCAATCACCGGCTCACCCTGTCCATAGCTGGCAATGAAGGAGGTGGGGATACCCGCAAGCCCGGATTCCACTGCAAAGCCCTGCGCTGCGAGATACGTCTTAAGCGCAGCACTGCTTTTTTCTTCCAGATAGCCCATCTCGGCGTGGCGCCAGATCTCATCGGCCAGCGCTGTGCCCGCGTCCAGCTGATCGTTTACCAGAGCAACGATTTCCGCGGCTTGCAGCCCTGGGCTGCCAAGCATCGCCAGGGCCAGCAACAGGCCCTGAATCCTTCCTGAGAGCCCCATATCCCGCATCCCCCTTGCATAAAAAGGCACTACCGTAGCCGATTCACGCCACGTTGACAGCACCAGGGGCACTGTAGCAACCGATACTCTTTCAACAGGCGGCTAGCCCTCTCTGACCGGTTCAGTTACGGTTCAGCTAAGGAAATCTAGCCTGTAGACGTACCAGTAGGTGTACGAGACGTACAAGCAGGTGTACGAATCGAAACTGACACGGGTTGGCAGGAAGGGACTCAGAGAGATGAACAAGCAGAAGGTCTTTGTGGCGCTGATCGCCCTGTTCGGAAGCTCAGGTGCACTGGCCATCCAGCCGGGGCTCGAGGGAGAGTCCGTGCAGAACATCGAGGCCAGCAATGGCATCAGCGGCTGGGAGCACATCGACAATCAGCGGGTGCTGGTGAATGTGGATGAGAAGAGCACCTATTTACTGACGCTGAAGCATCAGTGCCACGGACTCGCCTGGGCTCAGAATGTGACCGTGAGCATGTCGAATAACACGATCTGGGCCGGCTTCGACTCAATCCGGGCAGATGGACTCGCCTGTCCTATTGACCGAATCGAGAAGATCGATCCCAGGGATCTTCTGCTGAGTCCCCAACCTGCAATGAAATGATCATCACGCCGGCAGTTCAATTGCTGCGTTCTTGCGTATCTTCCTGATCGACTCATCGCGCCGCATCAGCGCCAGGCAGATGCGATTGTAAAGATCGAGAAGGAACGGCATCTTGCGCCGTACATCGAGCCACATCACCGCACGGGGCTGATCCGAATAGTTCGCTGCGTCGTGCAGGTAGTTGTCATCGAAGACAATCCCTTCGCCGTTCTTCCAGTAATACCTCTCACCTGACTCAACCAACGACGGATCACGACTGGCGTTGTCTGCCGTGTTTCCGTTCACGCGCAGCCAGCACTGCTGATTCTCGTTGTCGTCGGGTATCACCACACCCAGGTGATAGCGCACGAACCCTTTGTAGTAGCCCCAGTGCGGTGTGATGTACTGGTTCGGTTCGAGTACCGAGAAAAACGCCGTGAAGACCTCGGGCGTCTGTCGTAGCAGCGCAGCTGTCCTCGGGCACAACGCGCAGTTCTCCTCGACGAAATCTCCAGCCTTGAACATCACCGTCTTCCAGTCGATGGTGTGAATACCTGCCTGCGTGTAGGCCCCACCCATCGCCGACATGTCCACCAGCTTGTCGCGACTGACCAGCAGATTCAGACACTCTTCCCGGATATCGCTGTAGTGCTCCTCGAAAACTGCCAGACCAGGATAGGTCTTTCTGAAGTCATGATCGAAAGCCGGTGTGCGAGGTAGCCAACCTCGATCCTCTGACCAGCTGAACACGCCATTCAGCGTCTTCTTGACCAGCGCCTTCTTCTGTTTGCTGGTCATGAAGCGAATCCGCAGCCAGACCGCCAGCGCGGCCATGCAGAGGACCAACAGCGTGACGGCAACTATGCCCAGGACTGACACGATGACTGGCTTCCTTTTCCAACACCCGCGCCCGCTACCTTAAGACGCGGGGGTTCCGAATTCCATATCCACCCGCTGATGCACGGGTGCGCAACCCAATCCCTCTACGAGCGAGTCTGCTCGTTCACCTCCAGCAGGAGATACTTGGTGTGCAGCAGGGTCAACAGCCTGTTGGCGAACTCGATCCCCTCGGCTGCCATCTCACCGGCAGCCCGTCCATCCAGACTGGCTTCGAAGTGTTCGAGAAACTGGGTGATTTCCTGCTTTGCCAGTCCGCTCATCAACCTCGCGTAACGGCCGAGGAAATCGGCGTCGTAGCCGTGCTCAGCATCGTAGCCACGAGCTTTGGCTCGGCCCCATGTTTCCAGGATCGCGGCATCCCGGAAATCGATTCTGCCTTCCTCCGTCAGGGAGACAGTCCCGTTTTCCACCAGGCCGTCGATCTCTTCAGCGGTAAGTCCGAAGGTGTCGGAAACGTCGGCGATGGACCGGTCGGGTCCCGGCGTCGTATCCCGGAGCAGAGCCGGCAGAAAGTGCGACATGCCTGGCCCCTGTCTGTCTTCCGCCAGCGCGCGCGCATCTGGCGAGTCGAGCACCTGCTTGACCTTCTTCAGCGGCAGAAAGTGCTTCTCCTGCAGCTCTTTGATCAGGCGCGTCCGCTTCACGTGTTCCTCGCTGTACAGGGCCACGTTTCGTTTCGGCTTCTCTGGCTCCGGCAGGAGACCTTCGCGGATGTAGAAGCGGATGGCCTCCCGGTTCACACCGGTTCTGGCCTCCAGTTCCTTCATCTTGAGCGACATGGCGTGCTCGCCGTTACTGCTTCGGGTGCAGCACCACCGGCAGATCCGTGATGCCTCGAACGAAATTCGACTTCAGGCGCTCAGCAGGCCCCACCACTTCCACCTTGTCGAAGCGCTTTAGGATCTCCTCCCAGACCAGCCGCAGCTGCATCTCTGCCAGCCGGTTGCCCAGGCAGCGATGCACGCCGAAGCCGAAGGAGATATGGTTGCGGGCGTTCTCCCGGTCGATGAGAAACTCGTCGGGTCGTTCGATGTGACTGTCGTCCCGATTGCCGGAGATGTACCACATCACCACCTTGTCGCCCTTTTTGATTTGCTGCCCACCGAACTCCACGTCGCAGGTCGCTGTTCGACGCATGTGCATGAGCGGGGTCTGGAAGCGGATGATCTCAGACACCATGTTCGGCACCAGCGACGGGTCGGCCTTCAGCTTTGCGTACTCTTCGGGATGCTCATTGAGCATTAGCACGCCGCCTGAGATGGAGTTACGGGTGGTGTCATTGCCACCCACGATCAGGAGCACCAGATTGCCCAGGAACTCCATGGGATCCATGTCCTGGAAGTGCTCGGAGTGCGCCATCAGCGTGACGAAATCGTACTTATCCGTCGGGTCCTGGGCAGCACGCTCGTTCCAGATACCGGTGAAGGTCTGAAGACATTCCATCAGCGCCGCTTGCCGATCTTCTGGCGAAACGCTGTCATCACCGGCGATCTCACTGCTGGACGTTGCCATATCGGACCAGAAGGTGAGCTTGCGACGCTCATCGAAGGGAAAGTCGAACAGCGTGGCCAACATCTGCGTGGTCAGCTCGATGGAAACCCGGTCTACCCAGTTGAACGGCTCGCCGATGGGCAGCTCGTCCATGATCCGGCCAATCCGTTCCCGGATCAGCGGTTCCATCCGGGCGAGGCTGCGCGGAGACACCGCCGGGGTCACGGCCTTGCGCTGCTGATCGTGCTTCGGCGGATCCATGGCGATGAACTGCTCCACCGTGAAGTCCGGATCCTGATCTCCGATCACGATCGCCGGGAAGGAGGAGAAGGTCTCGTGATCCTGCTCCACCGCCATGATGTCTTCGAAGCGGGTGACGGACCAGTAAGGCCCGAAGACACTGTCCGCGCAATAGTGTACGGGCGCCTCCTTGCGCAGGCGCTCGAAATACGGCCAGTGAGAATCACTCTGATAGAGCGTTGGATCGGAAACGTCGATTTCCGCGAGCGGTATGCTGTAAGGGTCGGTCTTGATGACGGCTGCGCACATGGTGGTTCTCCTTCCCGAAGTTGCGCGCATCATACACATTTACGTAATACGTATCAATACTACGTATAAATAGATACAACCGCCCGTCAGCGACACGTCTCGCTGAGTTCGCAATTTGACAGGCACCGAGGCTCGGTCGATTCTCACCCCCCGAGGGAACGGCGATTAAGGGAGGACGAATGGACTACTACGACCTTGGCAGCTATTCGAGACCGGTGACCACTTCGTCCCCGGAGGCACAGCAGTGGATGGATCGGGCATTGATCTGGATTTATGCCTACAACCACGAAGAAGCAATCGCATGCTGCGAGCAGGCTCTCCACGCCGATCCCGACTGTGCCATGGCCCACTGGGGGATCGCCTACGCCATCGGCCCCAACTACAACAAGCCCTGGGAAGATTTCGAGGCGGATGAGAAGCCGGACGCCATCGCGCTCGCCCGCCGCTCCATCGATATGGCTTCGGCACTGAAAGACCGGCTGACCTCAGTCGAGTGCGCGCTGATCGAAGCGATCGCCAAACGCTATCCGGAGGATGCCTCCACCGAGGACTTTGCTCCCTGGAACGATGCTTACGCAAACGCCATGCGCGAGGTACACCGCGCTCATTCCAGCGATGCGGATGTCTGCTGCCTGTTCGCCGAGGCAATCATGAATCGAACTCCCTGGGCGCTATGGGACCTGCCTTCGGGTCAGCCCGCGGAAGGTGCCGACACGCTCGAAGCAATCGATGTGCTGGAAAACGCCTTCGATGCAATCGACGGAGCGTGGGAACACCCTGGGCTCCTGCACATGTACATTCATCTGATGGAGATGTCGCCGCATCCGGAACGGGCGCTACGCCATGGCGATCGTTTGAGCACGCTGGTGCCCGATGCCGGACACCTGCAGCACATGGCCACTCACATCGATGTGCTGTGCGGTGATTACATGAATGTCGTCAGCCGCAACCACGCAGCAATCCTGGCTGATCGGAAATTTGTGGAGCGAAACGGTGCTGACAACTTCTACACGATTTACCGGTGCCACAACTATCACTTCAAGATATATGGCGCCATGTTTCTCGGCCAACCAACCGTCGCCCTGGAAACTGCGGACGAGCTCATTGCAGCCCTACCCGAGACCATCCTGCGGCCGATGGCCGACTGGTTCGAAGCCTTCGTGCCTATGAAGCAACACGCGCTCATTCGGTTCGGTATGTGGGATGAGATCCTCGCTCAGCCCCTCCCCGAGGATGAGTCGCTCTACTCGGTGACGCTGGCGATGATGCGCTACGCACGGACCGTGGCGCTGGCCAACAGCGGCGCCATTCCTGCTGCCCGGGATGAGCGAGCACATTTCGACACCGCTCTGTCTCGGGTACCGGATAGCCGGACGCTCTTCAACAACACAGCGGTGGACATACTCGCCGTCGCCGAGCAGATGATGCTGGGTGAGCTCGAATACCACAGTGGTAACCACGAGGTGGCTTTCGAGCATCTCAGGCGCTCCATTGCGCTGGACGACCACCTGCCTTACGACGAACCCTGGGGTTGGATGCAGCCGACCCGGCACGCTCTGGGCGCCTTGCTCCTGGATCAGCAGCGCTATGAGGAAGCGGAAGCTGTGTATCGCGCCGACCTGGGTCTGGATGCAACCCTGAGCCGCGCCTGCCAGCACCCGGGCAACGTCTGGAGCCTGCATGGCTTGCTCGAGTGCCTGACACATCGCGGCGAAACGACGGAAGCGGCGCAGGTGCGCTTGCAACTCGACAAAGCACTGGGTCGTGCCGAGGTACCGATAAGGGCGTCCTGCTACTGCAGCAAGCGCGCAGCAGCCTGACCTGGCCGCAAGCTAGCTCGGTAGGAGGAGCCTTCAGCGTGAGCTAGCCGAAGGCTAGCTGGGTAAAAAGAGCCATCAGCCTGAGCTAGCCGAAGGCTAGCTGGGTAAAAAGAGCCTTCAGCTTGAGCTAGCCGTAAGGCTAGCTGGGCAAGAAATGAACCGGGTAGCTGATCGTGGTGGTACCAACGTCCCGCTTGCCGAAGTTGAACAGCCGCACCCGATTGACGATCTTGGCCACGACGGACTCATCTTCAATCTCCGAGGCCACAACCTTCACATCCATCACCTGACCGGCCGGGCTGATCACCAGCTCCAGCACCACCTTGCCCTGCAAGGTGGGATCGGCGCGCAGCGCCCTGTTGTAGATGGCAAAGATCGCGCCCTTGTTCGTGTCGAACACGCGGCGAATCTCTTCGATGGAACGCTGACGGGCATCCAGCTCACGTGGTGCGCGAACCCCGCCTTCGCCTTTGCTGCCCTCCGGCACTTCCACCTTGGTGGTCTCGCGACCAGAGAGGGCAACGCCGCCCGTATCCCTGGACAGCTCAGCCACGTTCACACCGGCACTGCGGGTGCCATGCTT
Source organism: Candidatus Azotimanducaceae bacterium (assembly GCA_965215995.1). Classification (GTDB taxonomy): domain Bacteria; phylum Pseudomonadota; class Gammaproteobacteria; order Pseudomonadales; family Azotimanducaceae; genus SZUA-309. The sequence goes on from OZ244128.1 coordinate 1,565,742, forward strand.
GGAGGTCAGCACGGAACGGTCGATGCTGGCTGCTTCGCCGGATCCCTGCTGAATCGCACCCGTGTCCTGCAGCTTGCTCACATCCACTGCTTCGCGCATGTCGGCAAAGGCGTCCTGGAACGCGAGCAGGCCTGAAACTTTGGCCTTTTCCTGAGCGTCCGCAACCGTAGGCTCTGGTTCGATGACCTTTTCCGGCTCCGGTTCCGGCTTCACTTCTTCCGGTTCCGGTTCCGGCTCAGGTTTCACCTCTTCCTCCACCACTTCCGGCTTGGGTGGCGGCGGCGGGATTACGGGCTCGGGCTTATCGAGCATGATGCGCGCCAGCTGCGGCGGCAGCTCTTCGAGCTCGGTGCGATCCACTTCCGGGACCGGCAGCCAGGGTATGGCGCCACCGAAGATCACGATCATGGCCAGCATGATCATCAGCCACTTGTTGAACTGCTTGCGGTCGGACCGGTCCAGATCCCAGGGGAGGTTGAACTCAGGCATATGGAAGGTGGTGATGGTCACACTCACGACGCACCTCCCACCTCGGCTCCTGCTGAGACGGTGGCAGTTTCCTGCCCGGCCTCCAGAGCCGCGGGGTCATCCGAACCTTGCAACTTGTTCACCGCCAGCGAGATCCGGGCAAAGTCCGTGGTCTGGCAGGTGAGCATGACTTTCTTCAGGAGCCAGTAAGGCAGTTCCTTGTCACCCATGATGGTGATCTCGTAGCCACCCTCCGGAATCTCTCCTTTACGGCTCGCCTGATACTCGAGCTCGCTCTTGAGCCCGTCGATCACTGTGACCTTCGGGTCGATGATCTCGTCCACGCGAGCGACCGGGCGACCCTGCAACACCAGATCTTCCTGGCTGATGGAGATCACCAGCTGGTTATCCGGGCGCTGTTCGGAAGTCGAGTCCGGCAGTTTGATCTTTGAGCTGGTCTGCAACACTTCCACTTCGGAGGAGTTCACCATCAGGAAAAAGACCAGAATGGTGAAGATGTCCATGAGCGAAACCAGGTTCAAAGCGCCGGCCTTGCCGTGCTTCTTCTGCGCCATGCGTCGTTGCTGATGTCTTATCTTGCTCACGACGCAGCTCCTGCGATCTCAAGTGAAACAGGCGCGTCGCCAAGAGAGATCACCGGGAAGAGTTCTGCCTGAACGACTTCCAGGTTCTGCACCGTGGGATACGAGCGGACCTTGTCCATGATGGTGACCAGGGTCTGGTAGTCCGTCTCCTGCGCCAGCAGCACCGTGATGTCCTGCTTTTCGGGCATCCGCCGCTTCAACTCCTGCATCACCAGCGAGAGCTCGGCGAAATCGTAGGTGCCGTCCACCTTGGCAATGGTTTTGATGGTGCCGCCACGGCCGTCTGCAACCACCAGGGTGTCACCCTTGACCACCACTTCCAGGTGAACCGTATCCGGATCGAAGGCATCGGACGCACCTTCACCGGTCGGAAAGTTCAGATCGATGACGGTGGTGTGGGTAAACACCATGGACAGCAGCAGCACGGGCACCAGCACGATCATGAGATTCATGAACGGCGTGACATTCAGGTCCGCAGCTTCCTGATGCTTGTATTTGCGATGCTTGACGCGATCCATGCCCTTCTCCTTGGCCGGCTGAAGTCAGTCGATCAGGCTTTGGCCGGAGCCGAAGCTGCCTTCTGAGCACCCGCCTGCTGGGCGTCGCCGTCCATCAGGTTGAGAAACTTCACAACGGCAATTTCCAGGCTCTCGACGATGGCCGCCGTCTTGGACTGGAGCATGGAGTGCACCAGCAGGAGCGGAATCGCCACCATGAGGCCGAACGCCGTGGTGTTCATGGCGATGGAGATGGACTGGGAAAGCAGGGTCGCCTTCTCGGCCGGATCTGCGTTGGCAACCGCCGTAAACGCAGCGATCAGACCGATGATGGTGCCGAGCAGGCCCAGCAGGGTCGCGATGTTGGCGAAGGTGGCCAGGTACGGCGTGCGTCGCTCGATGTTCGGCAGAATCTCCAGCAGGCCTTCCTCCATCGCGTACTCGATGTCCGAGCGGCGACGAGAAGAGGACCGACGGTTCATGCCGTCAGCAACGATCCGGGCCATCGCGGAACTGGACTTGCGGGTGACTTCCGCAAGTTCCCGGGCTCGTTTCTGCTTGAGCAGGGGCAGAATCTTCTCGTAATCGCGGCGGTTCACCCGCATCTGGTTCATCAGGTAGGCAAATCTCTCCAACGCGATGGCGAGCCCGATCCCCAGCACGATGGCGATGGGATACATGAAGGGACCACCCTGTTGGAAGAAACTGACCACGGTTGTGTACATGTCCATTTCTTACTCCTCCGATTGATGCGCTTTGTGCGAGCGCGTTTCGCTGTTTTTCAGCGACTCCTCGCTGCGTTTTAGCGTCTCTTCGCTGTTTTTTTAGCGACCTTCGCCTTCAGGCGAATTCGTTTCCAGTGACTCAAAGTACGTCAGCTCCCGCCGGTAGGCCGGTGGGTAGAGCCGACGAAATACATCCATTTCCGAGTAGCTCGCATCGAGCTCGATATCGGGTAAGCCGCTCGGATCTCGCCAGGGCAAGATATATAGGACTTTCGGCAATTCTTGGTTGCCGGAGATCACGGTTTCGTCAAGTCGTATGACTCCACGGGGCATATCCTTGGCTTCTTCCGCCAGGATGGGCAGGCTGATCCCGGTCAGCAGGACACCGATCAGAAACCCGCTTCTGTTGAAACATAAGCTCATACGCCAAGCCTCCGCTCAAGATCCATCACCCAACCCTTCACGCGCCGATCCTCCTCTGACTGCAGCGCCTGGTACTGGCGATAGCTGGTCAGCGCTTCGGTCAGGCGGCCGAGATAGAGCTCATAGAGAATGCCCAGATTGAGGTGAGCGGCATCGTTGCCCGGCACCCGCTCGAGGCAGTTCAGGTAGTGCCGCTCGGCCGCTTCAAAATCGCCGTTTTGCCGCGACAGCAATCCGAGTTCGTTGTGCGCCGTGCAGTTGTAGGGATTCGCCGCCACGGCAGATTCGAAGGCCTGCCGGGCTTCTTCAGGGGCTTCCAGTGCCACGTAGACCTGACCCAGGTTGATCCAGGGTCCTGCCAGCTCCGGCTGCTCGGTGGTAATGTGACGCAGGAGCGCCAGGGCCTCCTCGAAACGGTCTTCCTGCAGGAAGCTCACCGCCATCTCAAACTCGGATTCGGTGTTGCCTTTCAGCGCAGGCACCGGCACGTCAACAGACCGTGGAAGGGTGTCCTCGCTACCTTCGGAAGTCGCCGCACTCTGGTCACTCGGGTGCAGTGCCGCATCCTGAGATGCCGGCGACGCCGAAGACTTGGCGGTGGAACTTCCGTCAGGAAGCGAGACACAAGCGGTCAGCAGCGCAGGCAAGATTACGGCTGCGACTGCCTTCGGGGCATGCTGAGTCAGCCCCTCAATGAATGGTTTCAACGTAGGCAACGTCTATCTCCTGCTTGTCGAAGCGCGCGGGCATCAGCTTCTTGAGCTCCGCGAAACTGCGCTTCACCCAGTCGTCGTACACCCCTTCCCAGCTGCGCCGCATGTTGATCTCGTGCAGGGAGATGGCCTGCTCTTCGAACGGAAAGGCCTGCTCCTCGAGCAGAATCTCGTACTGCTCGAGCTCCAGCTCGCTCAGATTGCCCGGCCGGTCCGAGTCCATGATCGAACGCGACAGAGAGGCATAGAGGTTCGCAATCTGGAAGGTAGACGCGGTGGAGTAACGGGAAACCTGATAATCGGCCACCGCCTCAAAGGCCTTCACCGTGCGGGTCAGCGCCTTCTGCTTTCGTTTCAGACTCTTCGGCAGCGGATGGGTGAGGCGGATCACCTCGAAACTCATCCGCTCGTCCTCGGCGAAGACGTACTGCGCCTCTGCAGCCAGGAAGGTGGCGCGATCGGTGGCGGCCGTACCCATTTTCCGATGGATGTCGATCTTCCGGTTCAGCCAGTAGCGGCGCTGCTTGCCGTCGTCGGCTGCCTGGTAAAGCAGATCGAGCTGGTGCACGGCCTCCAGATTCAGATCCAATGGCCTTTCATACTCGTGTGCGTAGCCGGCAAAGTGCTCGATGGCGCGAGGCTCGTTGCCGAGCTCGAGATAGAGCTCCGCCGCCCGGTATTTGGATTGCCGGCGAACCTCCACATCCTCCGCTGTCTCCGACATCGTCAGATACTCGGCGGCTGCATTTTCCCAGTCGCCCGTTCGCTCATACATGTCCGCCAGGCGCTTCTCGAGATCCGCATTCAGCTCGTGATCCGGATAACTGCTGCGGAATGCCTGCAGCAGACCGGCTGCTTCGCCGACTCGCCCCGCTTCTTCCACCACGGCCACCGCATCGAACTGGCCTTGAGCCGCCAATGCTGCATCCGGATCGATTTCCGCCAGGCGCAGGTAATGCGCCACGGCATCGTCCGTATAGCCAGCGGCTTCCGCGGCTTCACCCTGCTTGTAGACCGCTGCCAGCAGTCGCTCTTCGACCTTCGCCTGCTCTTCTTCCTCCAGCTCGATGGTGAGCAGACGGTGGTAGGCCGACTCTGCCGCCACGTAGTTCTCGAGCTCGAATCGACCGTGACCGAGGATCAGCAGGGCCGTTTTCTTGAGCTCACCGGGCAGCTCCGGCCAGGTGTTGAGCAGATTGTCCGCCAGGTTCACCGCCTCTTCGTATTCGGCCAGCGCAAACAGGCTGTCGGCAGCAGCGCCCTGCACCGCAGGGGCTCGCTCATCGGCGGAGAACAGCATGGCAAACTCGATCTGGGCATCGATAGTCAGGCGTTGCCAGAGCTCGAGCTCCTCCGGCGGTGCACTGGCCACCAGTGTCTGCAGGCCGAGTATGGCAGCATAGCCGGCCTCATCGGCTCGCGGGTAATCGATGAACTCATGCACCACCCGTTGGTAGGAAGCCACCGCCCGGCCGTGCTCGCCTGCTTCGGTGTACACCTCGCCGAGCAGGAACAGGTATTCCGCTGTGGAAGGATCTTCGGGGAAGGTCACCACGATCTCGTCGTACCAGGCCGCGGCTTTCATGTAGTCGGCAGCAAGCTCAGTCTCCTGGGCCTTACCGTGGGCCAGGTTGGCGAGCTCACGCAGATAGGTATGCAGCTCGTCCACATAGCCGGCCCGAACCGTCTCATCGTGGATGTTCCAGAACTCGCTGTAGATGCCGTAACGAGCGATGAACTCCTCTTTTTTAGGCTGCACCTCACTGGGGAAGTCTGCCTGCACCAGGGTGTTGATCATGCCGATGTGGGCGCTCGGCGCCCGGGGATCCAGGCTGTTCTGATCGATGAAGGTGGCCCAGGTTGCCACGCTGTCGAGGAAGCGCTCGTCTTCGAGGTAGTCATCGGCCAGCGACCGGTAAACCTCGTACTGCCAGGCTGGCCGGTTGAGCTCGCGCATATGGTCCGCCAGCGTCTCCGGGCCATCCAGATACGCGAGCGCGAGTGTCACGACCCGCAAGCTGTCGGCAAGAAGTTCCTGCTCGGTGGCCGGCAGCGCTTCGAGTTCCCGCTCGCCGAGCACGCTGTCCACCACGTTGAAGAAGCTGGACAGCCCTTCATCAAGATCACCCAGCTTGAATTGCGCCCAGCCCTGCATATAGGTCGCGTTCAGCCAGTAGGGGGTTTCCCTGCCCTGGTCGACCACATAACCGTAGTCACGCTCCGCGTCGCGATACTGTCCGGCAGAGAAAGCGATCTCAGCGCGACGGAAACGGGCTTCCACCGCAAAGGTGGACGCCGGATACTCATCGATCAACCGGTTCAGATAACCAACAGCCGCATCCGTTTCACCTACCAGATCATGAGCCCGGGCCAGCTGGTAGAGGATCTGGTCCCTGCCTTCGCCCTCGCTGTTCTCGAGCAGGCTCTCGTAGAGGATAACCGCCTCCTGATAAGGATTCTCCGCACCCTCGATGTCCAGGTCCTCGCCAACGCTCATCTTCAGATCAGCCAGGCGTTTGCCGACCGCATGGTTCTCCAGGCTGTCCGGTATCAGGCCGTATACTTTCTCGTAGGCAGCCAGCACCTCGGAGCGGCTCGGCTTCACCGGCTCCCCTTCGGGAACGGCGAGCTCCGGTAGATCACTGATGATTCCGGCAATGGTGCCGTCATCGGCCCGGTTACGCGTCTTCTTTTTCCAGGCACAGCCGGTAAGCGTTACGCTCACGGCGAGCAGCAGCAACAGGCCTCTGGTGAATCCGGCAGAGCGGCTGGTCATCACTCGCCCTCCACCGTTTCCACGCCCATGGCGAGCTCATCGGTCGCCCGGGCGATGCCGATTCGTGTGACCAGCAGGTACTGCTGAACTTCCTTCATCTCCCTGGCCATGCCACGACGGAGCTCGCCGGCCAGGGCGACCTCTCGAACATCCAGGGCTTTCGCCACGTCTGCGGTCAGCATGTCGGCGCGATCCGTGAAGGCGAGAAAGTCGGTTTCCACACCAGCGGCGAACTCGGACTCCGCGTTGGCAACTCGGGCTATGCGTGCATCCACGTCTTCGAGCACGGCCTGGTTTTCCGCGTGTGTCCTGACAAGCCTTCGGGTCCGTTCTGATCTGTCGTCGGCGATCTGCCAGAACACCGTGCCTTCAAGGCGATCGATCCGACCGAGCCACTTCTTCTGATCCCCGCCGTCCATATGGGCGTGCACAAGTTTGCGCATCGCTGCCAGCTCATCGAGCAGGGCTCTCTCTTCCGGAGTCGCAAGCTTGCCCATCCAGTCCATGGAACGAACCGCTCCGCTCCGACTGAGCGCGTCCAGGGCGAGCTCCTGCTCGGTGATCTCCGCTTCCAGCGCTTCCCGGTTCGCGATCAGCGCCTCGTCTTCAAGCAACACCCGCGCCTCGGCAGTGCGCCGACGCCGTTCCCCGGCAACCTGTTCGAAGGCTCCGAGCTGCTCCGGCAGGGCGGTCAGGTAGTCACGCATGGCAAGCAGCTCGCGCCACTCCATCAGCACCTGATGCGTATCTTCAGTCGCCAACCACTCCAGCCAATCAGTATGACCGAGCTGCTCACGCCAACGGGCAACCAGATCACGCATGCGCTCGTCGTCACGATCTGGTGCCGAGAAGACGAGCAACAGATTCTTAACCCAGTTGGGGTCTTCAGCGCGTGTGCGCAGATCGGTGAGCAACGCCAGTCGAGCTTCGAAGCTCTGTTCCGCCTTTCTGTACTGAGTCAGCGCCCTCTCGCGCGAGGCGAGTTGCTCGAGGCTCATTGGAAAGGCGAGCCGGGCCTGCGCGGTGCTGGATGTCCAGTAGTCCTGATTCTGCAGGGTCAGCCAGATGCGAGCGGCAAGCTCATAGTCGCCCTGCTCCATGGCAAGACCACCGTAGGATGCGAGGGCCAATTCCCGGTATCGACCTTCGCCAGGCAGACCGCCGAGAACCTTTGTGGCATCCGCCGTGTCCTGTTGCTCCCGGGCAACAAAAGAGAGCGCGAGCTTGGCCCGCTGCATCAGATCCAGCGTTTCGGCGCTGGCCGCTCCCTTTCCCGTGCTTTTCACTTTCAGATTGGCCAACCGCTCGAAGGCCCGTCGCGAACCTTCCAGGTTCTCCGACTCCCGATAGGCTACGCCCAGGTTGTAGAGGCCGTAAGCCAGAAGCGGATCATCGTCGTCAAGCACGCCGAGGTAGGTCTCCGCCTCGGCGTAGTTTCCAGCACTCATGGCTGCTTCAGCGCGCATGAACTCCACTTCCGGATGGAAACGGGCGCGGCCGAACCAGCTTGATTTCAGAGCAATTCTGTCGAGCTGGGCTTCCATGCCGACGTACTCACCGCGACGGTGATACTCGCGAGCCAGATGGAACGCGAGGCGCATCTGATCCAGCTCGGTCAGCTCTGCCGGATCCACGGAGCCGAATGTGGTGCGGGCGGTCTCGTACATCCGCTCGCTGAAGGCAAAGCTGCCTTTAGCCAGATCGAAGCGCACAGTATCCTCGCCGCGTCGACCCTGAGCCTCAGCCACCATGGTTTCCAGCAGTGCCTGCTGATATTCCTGCTGGTAGTAGCTGTAGAGCATGCTTCCGTAGGTGAGCTCGTCGACAGGCTTGCCAACGGGGGCTGCGATCACACAACTCAAGATGAGCTCACAGATGAAGTTTTTCATGGGCGGGCGTCCCTTGCCCTAAGTCAGTTCGAAACTGCTGCGGTAAACTCCGGCTGGTACTTTGCGCCGGAATCCGAAATGGCAAGTTCCACGAAAGCCGGTTCGAATGACTTTTCGAACTCCACCGTGGTTGCCCGCCGGTAGTCGCGACCACTCGGTCCACGTCCTGTAAAGAACGCGGTCAGCCGGTTCCGACCCTGCCTGACGTTACCGATGAACAGCTTCTGCACACCACCGCGATAAAGCGCGTCTACCTGACGGTCCGTGTAGAGATGATGTGCCACCTCTTTCCCGTTCAGCTTCAGGCTCACCGCATCCAGCTGGAACAGCTCGCCGATGTCCATGGAAAGAAAAACGGCCACCTGGCTGCTGGCAGGGAAGAGCAGATCTTCCTCCAGAATCACCAGGTCCCGCTTCAGCTTGAGAAGATCCTTCTTGATCCGCTCCAGATCGCTGTCGAGGGCAACCGGGGTTGCTGCTTCGCCTGCACCGGTTGTTTCCGCCGCAGGTGCTGAAGCGCCTGCCCCGGCACCGCCAGTTGCGCCTGACGTGGCGCCTTCAGGTGCTCCGCCGTAGACGGCGAATGGCCATGCCAGTGGCAGGGCCAGGATCAGAGTCAAAATGTGACGCGTTGCTGTCCTTCGCATTGCTTTTTCCCGTGTTTTTCGGTTCTGGGGCTTACTCGCGAATCAGTTTCTTAACGACCTCGACGTACTTGGCTTCATCCCCCGGCTTGTAGCCCGGGTGGATGTAACGAACCACGCCGTCGCGATCGACAACCACGGTCGTGGGCATGGCCTGGAGGTTGTACATGTCGCTTACTTTCTGTCCGTCATCGATGAGGATCGGAAAGGTCACGTTGGTTCGATCGACGATCTCCTGCGCCGGTTCGACTTCACCTTCCACGTTCACGCCGAGCACGGCGAAGCCCGTGTCCTCGTAGCGGTGATGAAGACGATCCAACAGGGGCATTTCCTGGCGGCAGGGGCCGCACCAGCTCGCCCAGAAGTTGATCAGCACGACCTGGCCGCGATACTCCTCGAGGCGAAGATTGCCGCCCTGCAGGCTCTTCAGCGTGAAGTCGGGTGCGTTCTCACGGAGGTCAACCGCATTGGCGGGCACAGCTAAAAAAAAGCTGAGCACGGCAAGGGCGCCCGCGTTGCTGAACCATTTCGTCATCTTCATGTTCTTCGGATCCTTCTCAATTCGTTCAACTGCTGTATGAGAGTGAGCCGTCGAAAGACCTGGCAGCTACTGCTTCCAGCGTGATGATCGACCACCACGCAGGTCTTCTACCCATTCGTAATCCGTCTCGAATCCGACCAAGCAAAGTCCTTCGAACTACCGGCATGCACTTTCTGCTTCCAGCATTGGGCCTATCCATCAGCCCTTAAGACGCGCCTCCTGCGAGCCTTCGAGAACCCTTGGGGATCCTCTGTTTCATCCTTGAAACATGCGGAGTCGTCCTGACTCCCGCAGATATGCACGTTAGTTGAGAGGAGAGTCGCGAAACGTGCCGGACGTCACAGTTCGCCCGGCACAGCGCTAGGGACCAGGCACAATGAGAACGGGATCAATGGCCGCTGTCCGACCACCCGGGATGGAAGAAAGATCAGGGCTGAGGAGGTGCTGCAGCTTCCAGCAAATCGGCGGAGTAGCGGAGCTGGCCTTCGGCATCGATGATGATGGCATCCACTCCCGGCAGACGGTCAATCAGCGCGAGGCCACGCTCCGGACCAAGCACGAAAACACTGGTGGAGAGGCCATCGGTGAACGTCGCTTCCGGGCCGAGGATCGTCACGCTCCAGCTGTTTCGAGCCGAGTCGCCCGTGCGTGGATCCAGAATGTGGTGATAGCGCACGCCATCTTCTTCGAAGAAGCGCTCGTAATCACCCGAGGTGGAAACGGCCGTATCCACCAGTGGCAGCAGCACGGCCATTTCTGCCGCTCTCGGGTCCTGAATACCCACGGTCCACGGCTCACCGTCACGATCACCGATGATCCGGCTGTCGCCGCCCGCGGCAACGGATGCCTGAGTCACACCCCGAGCTTCGAGCAGCTCGATGCAACGATCCACCGCATAGCCTTTGGCGATGCCGCCCAGATCGATATAGACGAGCGGATGGGCAAATCGGACCCTCTGTCCTTGTTGATCGATTTCAACGAACTCGTAGTTGATGGCGGCCAGGGACTCAGCAATGGCCTCATCGTCCGGCCGCTCACCTTCCCGGTAGTCGTAGTAACGGCCGACCGATGCGTAGGTGATATCGAATGCACCACCCGTCATGCGTGAGATCTGAGCGCTCTTGCTAAGCAGCTCCACCATCTCGGCGGTGGTCTTGACCCATCCCTGACCCGCCTCTCGATTCAGGCGAGACAGCTCACTTTCTTCAATATAGGGGCTGTATTCAGCTTCGATGCGGCGCATCTCCTCGAGCACCGCTTCGAGGAGGGCCTGACCACGCTCGGCATCCTCAGCTTTCAGCTCGGCATGAATCCGCGTGCCCATGATGGGCTCGGTCACTTCGTACCAGGCCGGCCAGGCGGTATTCGTCCCGAAGAGCAGGCCGAGTGAGAGCGCAAGCGCCGGCTTCATGCAGACAGATCCGCCGCCCGGTTGCTGATCGAAACGCCACGGCGGCCCTGACGGATCTCGTTGCGGTCATGCGCTGAAGTGAGATAAGCGAGAGAAATGCCACTGGCCGGGTCCACCCAGGCAAGCTGACCGCCTGCCCCGTTGTGGCCAAAGGCGAGCGGCGAGTTGGTGTGTCCGAAACCGCGGTAGTTCCGCGTCTCATCACCGGCAATCACGATGCCCAAGCCCCGGCTCACCGGTTTGCCGAACACCGGATCGGTGAGCTCCCCGGTCCGCACCCGGCGCGCTTCCTCAAGCATCTGGGCGGACCAGATCTGCTGCCCATTGCCACCCCCGGAGAGGAGCGCCTGATAGTAAAGGGCAAGGGTGGCCGCGTTGGTGATGCCGCCGCCACCCGGCACACCAACGGCACGAATCTCGGGGTCGTTGAAGCTGAGGATGGCTTCTTCGGTCACCTCGGTGACCGGTGGCTTTGGAACACCCATGGCTTCGTAGTCCGCATCCGTGAGGGCCTCACCAGTGTGAGCGCAGGGCAGGACCCGCTCCCCCTGATCGGTTGGCAGCCCCACATAGAGATCGGGTAGCCCCAGAGGCATGGCGATCCGCTCGCGGATGAACTGCTGGAAAGCCAGACCTCCCCGTCGTTCGAGAATCTCCGCCAGCACCCACATGGTGGACGTGGGGTGATACTGAAATCGACTACCGGGCTCCCAGGCCAGGCGCCACTGCTCGAAACGCTCGTAGCGGCGCCCCAGATCCAGCCAATCGAGGCTCCGGAAGGGTGCGTCCGGGAACCCCGCGGTGTGCGTCAGCAGATGTTCCACCGTGACGGTTTCCTTTCCATTCGAGCCGAAGGCCGGAATGATGTCCGCCACCCGCTCCGACAGAGACAGCTTCTCCTCTTCCAGCAAGATCCAGATGGCTGACGAGGTGATGGCCTTGGTGGCAGAAAAGATGCAGAACAGGTTTTCGTCCGTGGCCGAACCGAAGGACTCGAACAGGGCCAGCTGACCATCCTTCGCTACCGCGACCTGAGCCGCAGGCAAGAGCCCCTCGTCCACCTCCAGACGCACCCGAGCAAGCAGATTTTCGACTTTCTCCTCACTGAGATTGAGGGTCTGCAGTGGTGTGATGGGATGACTATTCATTCGGCCTCCTGCGGTCTGGGAAGCGCCGAGTATGCCTGGCAAATCTATGAATATTCCAGATCAATCCCAGTATCTGGTATACCCTGACAACGGCCGCTGGCTAGAATTCCCCGAACAATGGCAGATCGAACAACCCAGCTATGACCATCATCAATGGCTTTGAAGCCGGCATCGGCAACACACCGTTGATCCGGATGTCGCGACTCTCCGAACTCACCGGCTGCGAGATTCTCGGCAAGGCCGAGTTCCTGAATCCAGGTGGCTCCGTGAAAGATCGGGCGGCGCTGTGGATGATCCGTGAGCACGAGAAGAGCGGTGCCCTGACCCCCGGCGGCACGGTTGTGGAAGGCACAGCCGGCAATACCGGCATCGGCCTTGCCCACGTCTGCAACGCCCGCGGCTACGACTGCATCATCTACATGCCGGATACCCAGTCACCGGAGAAGGTGGCCATCCTCAAGACCCTGGGCGCTGAGGTGCGGGAAGTGCCCGCGGTGCCCTATGCGGACGAGATGAACTACCAGAAGCAGGCTGGCCGTTTTGCAGAGACGCTGCCGGGAGCTGTCTGGGCCAATCAGTTCGACAACACGGCGAACCGGCTCGCCCACTACGAGTCCACCGGTCCCGAGATATGGTCCCAGACCGCAGGTAAGCTGGATGCCTTCATAGCGGCCACCGGCACCGGCGGCACCCTGGCCGGCGTGAGCCGCTATCTCAAGGAGCAGAACCGGGATGTTCAGATCGTGCTGGCGGACCCCATGGGCAGCGCCATGCACAGCTGGGTCACTACCGGCGAAGCCACCATGAGCAAAGGTCCATCCATCACGGAAGGAATCGGCAACAGCCGGGTCACGGACAATCTGGCCGGCACCGAGATCGACGACGCCATTCAGGTGACAGATCAGGACATGGTCACCATGGTCTATCAGGAGCTGCTCAGCGAAGGCTGGTTCTTCGGCTCGAGCACCGGCATCAACCTCTGTGCGGCGGTAAAACTGGCGGAGCAGCTCGGACCCGGACACCGGATCGTGACCGTCCTCTGCGATACCGGACACAAGTACCAGTCACGCCTGTTCAACGAGGCGTTCCTGGCCGAGAAGGGCCTGAAGCCCTGGAAGCCTCAGCGCCCCTTGAAGACCGGTGCCCGCTTCTCCACGAAGGCACGAGCAGCGTCTCTGTGATCTTCCGTGAGGCCCGCGTGCACGTGATGCGTGGCTTCGAGATCGAGACATTCCAACACATCCGCACCCATGGCCGCCCTGTTGAAGTTCTCCTTCATATACCGGTACGCCACTGGCGGCCCATCCGCCAGACGCCGAGCCAGCGCAAGAGTCGCACTGGTGAGCTCAGCCGCCGGCACCACCTGATTGGCGATTCCGAGACGCAAACACTCCGCAGCATCCACCCTGTCTGACAAATAGTAGATCTCCTTCGCCTTACCGCTGCCCACCAGATGGCTCAGGAAGAAGGTTCCCCCGTAGTCACCGCTGAAGCCCACCTTGGCAAAGGCACTGGTGATGAACGCCGTATCCGCCATGATCCTGAGATCCGCGGACAGCGCCAGTGACAAGCCAGCTCCCGCAGCCGGACCGGGCAGGCTCGCGATCACCGGCTTCGGCATCAGGTACATGCGCCCTGCCGTGTTGCGCTGGTTCAGACGCTGGGCGTGGATGCGCTCATCCAGTGTCGGCCCCCTTCCACCGCCCTCGCTACTGGCCGCCATCCCTTTCACATCGCCACCGGCACAGAAGGCACCACCGGCACCTGTGAGCACAATCACCCGCACATCGGCGGACCGTTCGGCGTAGTCGAGGGTCTGCTCGAGCCCGGCATTCATCTCACCGGACATGGCGTTGCGTGCCTCGGGCCGGTTCAGGGTAATCACCACCACCCCATCTTCCTCGTGGGCGAGAATGTCCTCGGTGCCGGTGTCGATATTCTGCGTTGGCATGCTAATTCTCCTTGCTGATTTCGGACTGACTCAGTCGCCGAGCGCGACCCTGGCGGTGGCCACCGCCAGGCCTGCCACCTCGGCACGGTATCTGTAGATTGCGCCGTGCCGGTCACTGGGCGCATCGTCTGATCCGGACACGATGTAGAGATCTTTCAGATCTTCACCGCCAAAGCAGACGCTCGTGCACATGGGGTCGGGTATGGCGACGTGCTGTCTGAAACGCCCGTCCGGCTCGATCACATCAACCCCATGACCACCACCAGCGAGTGCGACCCAGACGGAGCCATCCTCGGCGACGGCCAGGCCGTCAGGCACGCCCGCCTCGTGGGTATGAAACGAGGTCTTCTCGCCCAGACTGCCATCATCAGCGACCTCATAGCAGAAGACGGTTCTGCGCAGGCTGTCCGAGTGATAGAGCGTGCGACCATCGGGCGAGAACCCGAGACCATTGGTCAGACGGACGTCTTCGGCCACCTTAACCGCGCTGCCATCCAGCTCGATCAGGTACAGATCACCCGATTGCGGCGCCCGGTCGTCCTGGAACACCGGGCTCGAGCCCAGGGATCCGACGTAGATACGTCCTGCGGCATCGGTGGTGAGATCGTTGTAACCCACGTTGCCCGCATCCGGGTTTCGATCCAGCAGCAATCGGGTTGGGCCGCCATCGAACGGCTTGAAGGAAACGTTGCGACCACTGACGACCAGACCACCGGCCTCGTGCAATGCCATGCCGCCGATGCCTTTCCGGTGCTCGAACAGCACGCTCACCTCGCCATCGGCTGCCAGACAGAACACGCCCCCGCCCAGCACGTCACTGAACAGCAAACCCCGTACGGGATCCCACACGGGTCCTTCGACCAGACCGTAGCCGCGGGTCAACAGCTCCGGCTCGTTGCTTACCGTCACCGGATATCACTCCCTGCCCCCAGGACGAAAGACCTTGTCACAGCCCGTAGCCTGAGGCAACACTACCAACAAGGAGGGCTGTAAATGCTGATCGATCAAACCAGACTCACCGACTTCGTTACCCTGATCTTCACCTCGGCGGGCGCATCAGAGGCTTTTGCGGCCAAGGTGGCGCACCACCTCGTTGCAGCCAATCTGAAAGGCCACGACTCGCATGGTGTCGGCATGGTGCCCGCCTACGTAGGCAGTATCCGCAACGGTCACCTGACCGTGGATGCGGAAGCGAAGCTGATCAAGGACAACGGCGCGGTGCTCCTGGTGGACGGTCAGTTCGGCTTCGGCCAGGTGGTTGGTTCCCAGGCCACGGCCATGGCGATCGACCGGGCGAAGGAAACGGGCATCGTCTGCATGGGCGTGCGCAACTGCCATCACCTCGGCAGGATCGGCAGCTACGGGGAGCAGTGCGCTGAGGCCGGGATGGTATCCATCCATTTCGTCAACGTGGTTGGCCACGGACCATTGGTCTCTCCCTTTGCCGGTAGAGAACGAAGGATGTCCACCAACCCTTTCTGCTGCGTGGTGCCCCGCACGGACGGACCGCCCATAGTGCTCGACATGGCCACCAGCGCCATCGCCCAGGGCAAGGTCAGAGTCGCCTACATGAAAGGCGTGGAGGTGCCGGACGGCGCGCTCATTGACGAAGCGGGTCTCGCAACCAATGACCCAAAAGTGATGTTCGAAGAACCCTTCGGCTCACTGGGTCCCTTCGGCGCCCACAAAGGCTACGGGCTTGCTGTGATGTGCGAGCTGCTTGGTGGTGGGCTCGCCGGCGAGTGGACGGCACAACCCGGTAATGCCCGCGAGAACACCATCGTCAATCACATGCTGATGATGGTGCTGGACCCGGCCGCCTTCGGCGGGCTGGACAGCTTTCAACGGGAAGTTACGGCCATGGTCGACTACCTGCACACGACGACGCCGGCCGCTGGGGTGGACCAGGTGCGGGTGCCCGGTGATCCGGAGCGCGAATCGGTGGCTGCGCGCAGCGTCGATGGCATTCCGATCGATGAGAACAGCTGGAACGGCATCCTCAATGCGGCTGAAGTGGCTGGTGTCAGCGAGGCCGGGATCACCGCCATTACCGGCTGACAATCCATCGCTACCGGTACTCTGTTCAGAGATTCCGCCTGAACAGATCAAACAGCCGCTCCCAGTGCCTCTCAGCGGAAGCTTTGTGGTAAAGCCCTTGCCGCTGCGGGAACACGAACCCGTGCTCCGTGCCCGGATACCACTCAATCCGGTAGTTGCTGCCGATTTCTTTCAGATGGGCATCGAGCCCATCGACCATCTCTTTCGGCGCCCACTCGTCCGTTTCTGCGCAGCCGAAATAGAGCTCACCTTGCACCCGATCTGCCTGCAGGTGCGGGGAATCGAGGGCTTCGGTATATAGACGCACGCCGTGAAAAGAGGCAGCTGCGGCCACCCGGTCAGGAAACGCCGATGCTGCTGCAAAGGCGAAGGGTCCGCTCATGCAGTACCCCACCACGCCAATCGCTCCACCCCGTGCTGCGGGATCTTCCGCCGCATGCTCCATGCAGGCCAGCAGGTCTTCGCAGACCATGGCATTGGTCAGCGAGTTCATGTGCCCCATCATCTCCGCCCGGGTATCCGGGCCCACCTGAAACTCCCGCACCCTTCTGTAGTACAGGTTCGGCAGCATCACGCAGTAGCCCACGGTGCCGAGCCGCCTCGCCATATCGTGCAACTCTTCACGTTTCCCTGGTGCATCCATGAGGAAGACGATGAGCGGGTGCGGTCCACCCTCCTCGGGATGCGTGATGAAGGTATTCATGGCACCGCCGGGGGTGGCGATATCCAACTCGCTCTCGATCATGGGGATGCCTCTGCTGTAGTTGCCAGCTCGCTCGAAGACAGCTCCGAGAACCGGTATTCGCCTCGCAGCGCTTCGATATCGAAGCGCCCGCCCGTTTTCTCGTGCACGTCCGGGTCCATGGCCAGCGCCGCAATCGCGCGGCCGACAAAGCGCGGCGAGCGGAGCTCAAGTTCATCGAATTCAACCTGGCCGCGAGAAATTGCCGCGACGACGCGCTCCGTACGTAGCGGTCCGGGCGCCAGGGAAAGCGTCGTAACCCCGTGTGTGCTGAGCTCGTGTGCCATGTCTCTCGCCATGCGATCCACACCCGCCTTACACACACCATAAGCTGTACTGAACCGATAGCCCGCTTCGATGTCATCCGAGAGGTTCACTATCAACCCACTTCCCTGCGCCACCATCAGCCGCGCTGCCAGGGCTGAAGCGACATAACAACCACGCAGACCGACGCCGCACTGATCATCCCAGACATCGAAAGGGTGCTCCCAGAACGCGCCGGACCACACCGGCGGATCCGGCACCTGGAAGGCGTTGTTCACCAGCACGTCCAATTGTCCTGCTTCCGACTCCACCCGCCGATAGAGCTCGAGCACTGCCTCATCGTCCGTATGGTCCACACGAAGGGCTACCGCGCGACCACCAAGCGCCTGCACGGCTTCCGCCGTCGCTTCCACACTGCCTGACACAGGCGGATCCTCGGAACTGGACGTTCGCCCAGTCAGGTAAAGCGTCGCACCCGCTTCCGCAAGACCTTCTGCGATACCACGCCCCACATCCCGACTGGCGCCTGTTAAGAGCACAACTTTGTCTTTGAGGTCCGCCATCACTTACCCGATTGCAATGCGAGCATTGTACAAGCGATGCTGGACCCGTTGGCACAGTTCAGCTAAGTTTCCAGTCAGTTGAGAGGACTGCAAATGCCTGGATCGGACATCAAGCGCGCGGGGTTGAAGGTCACCCTGCCGCGGCTCAAAGTGCTCGAAGTCATGGAAAACGCCGATCCGCACCACCTGAGCGCAGAAGACGTCTACAAGAAGCTGATGGACTCGGATGACTCGGTTGGACTCGCCACCGTCTATCGGGTGCTCACCCAGTTCGAGGCAGCCGGCATTGTCTCTCGACACAATTTTGACGACGGCCACTCCGTGTACGAGCTCGCCAGCGAAGAGCACCACGACCACATGGTGGACGTGGATACCGGTAAAGTCATCGAGTTCGTCAATGAGCGTATCGAGGATCTGCAGCACCAGATTGCCGACGAGCGCGGTTATGAGCTGGTCGACCACGAACTGGTGCTTTTCGTCCGCAAGAAAAAACTCTGACTCGTAGTTCTTCAGTCACCACATCCCGCTCAGCTCGATCAACGCTCGCATCCTGATCGCTCTCCTCAGGAAGGATCAGCAGCATGCGCCACGTTGCAAATGAGAATAATTTCCATTTAAATGCTTGGCCAATTTACGGTTTTATGACGGCTGTGACCGAAGCTGCAACCAACCCCCAAACGCTCAGGCTCGCGGATCTGTCGGTCGGCGAGGAAGCACGAGTGGGTGAGTACCTGGAGATGAACGAATACTGTGAGCGGCTCATCCGCATGGGGCTCATACCAGGCACGACCATCCAGCTGGAACGCGTCGCCCCACTGGGCGATCCCGTCGAGATCCGTTTCCGTGGTTACGCGCTGGTGCTGCGTCCATCCGAGGCTGAATGTCTCCCCCTGGAGCGGCCATGACCCAGATTGCCCTGGTCGGCAACCCAAACTCCGGGAAAACCACTCTGTTCAATGACCTGACCGGAACCCGCCAGCGCGTTGGAAACTGGCCGGGGGTGACGGTTGAGCGGAAGACGGGCCACTTCAGTCACGGCGACAGCTCGGTGAACGTCGTCGATCTGCCCGGTACCTACTCGCTCGAAGCCATCGGTGAAGCCATCGATGAGCACATCGCCCGGAGCTTCATCGTCGACCAGGCAGACGAGATCGACGTGCTGGTGAACGTGGTCGATGCATCGAGTCTGGCACGCGGCCTCTATCTCACCCTGGAACTGCTCGATACGGGCCTGCCGTTAGTGGTGGCACTGAACATGATGGATGTGGCGGATGACCACGGCCTGCATATCGATGCATTCAGCCTGTCCCAGGTACTGGGCTGCCCGGTAGTACCCATCGTCGCCAGTCGCGGCGAAGGGGTCGGCTCGCTGAAAGATGCGGTGATGGCGGCGGAAACACCCACCGTAACGCCGCCGACGTTCGCAACCCCGGCAGATCGCTACCGCTTCATAGACGAGCTGCTGAACAAAGCCATTCGTTCCTCCGGTGCCCGTCGGACCATCACCGATCGCATCGATACGCTGGTCCTGAACCGGTTCCTGGCCTTCCCCATCTTCCTGGCCGTGATGTATCTGATGTTCATGTTTTCCATCAATGTCGGGTCTGCGTTCATCGACCTTTTCGATGGTCTGGGTGCGGTGTTGTTCGTGGAAGGTCCGCGGCAACTGCTGAACGGGATTGGCCTGCCGGGTTGGCTGGTCGCCTTCATTGCCGACGGCGTCGGCGGCGGCGTTCAGCTGGTGGGTACCTTCATTCCCGTCATCGGCGCTCTCTTCCTGGCCTTGAGCTTCCTGGAGGACTCCGGCTACATGGGCCGGGTTGCCTTCATCGTCGATCGGTTGCTGCGAAGCCTGGGCTTGCCGGGGAAATCGTTCGTGCCGCTCATCGTCGGCTTCGGCTGCAACGTGCCTGCCGTCATGGCCACCAGAACGCTGGACAACGAGCCGGATAGAATCCTCACCACACTCATGGCGCCTTACATGTCCTGTGGCGCGCGGCTGACCGTCTACGCACTGTTCGCCGCCGCTTTCTTTCCCAACGGCGGTCAGAACGTGGTGTTCGCCCTTTATCTGATCGGCATCGTCGCTGCCGTTCTCAGCGCCCTTGCGGTACGTCGCTATCTGATCAAGGCACCGGAAAGCCAGTTCATGCTGGAGTTGCCCGCCTATCACATGCCCACCCTGAAGGGCCTGATCCTGCAGACCTGGCAGCGGCTGAAAGGTTTCGTGATTCGAGCGGGCAAGGCCATCGTCGCCGTGGTGATCATTCTCAACATGGTCAGCACCATCGGTACCGATGGCAGCATCGGCAACCAGGACAGCGAGAACTCCCTGCTCTCCGCGATTGGCAAGACCATCACGCCCGCCTTTTCGCCCATGGGCATCAGAGAAGACAACTGGCAGGCCACGGTGGGCATCTTCACCGGCATTTTCGCCAAAGAGGTGGTCGTCGGCACGCTGGACGCCCTGTACACACCGGAAGGCGAAGAAGAAAGCCTGACGCTCGGTGAGCAGGTGGCCGAGGCATTCGCCAGCGTTCCCGCCAACTTGGCGGATCTGGGTGGCACCTTCACCGACCCGCTCGGTATCGGTATTGATGAGCACGAGACGCTCGAGAGCGCGGCTTTGGAAAGCGAAGTGGCGACCGGTACCATCGCTCGCCTGCAGTCGAGCTTCGATGGCCAGCTCGGTGCCTTTTCCTACCTGTTGTTCGTACTGCTCTACATGCCTTGCGTGGCAACCATCGGGGTTATCGTCAAGGAGATCGGGAGGTTCTGGGCAATCTTCAGCACGGTCTGGTCCATCGTGCTCGCCTACACGGCGGCAACGCTCTGCTACCAGTTTGGCAGCCTATCTGCCGACCCTTCCGGCGCTTTGATCACCAGTGCTGCGGCGCTGTTGGCCGCGGCAGGTATGTTTGTGCTGCTGGTGCGCTACGGCCGCCGGCAATCGCCCGGCCTGATACCGCTGGTGAATCTGGAATCATGAGCCGGCCGGCTCAGTCCGCGTCGAGCAACTTCCGGTAGTTTCTCATGTGCCGCTGGGCGGCGAGCTCATCCCCTTTCAGCTCGAAGATCCGCGCCAGATTGTAGTGTGCATCCGGCACTGACGGTGCCCGCCGGTAGTACTCGGCGGCCTGCTCCACCTGGTCGAGCTCATCGAAGATAGTGCCCAGGTTGTAGTGAGCGAGCTGGTGATTGGCCGCCGTTTCGAGGGCTTTCTCATAATGCCGCTTGGCCTGCTTGAGATTGCCTTTCAACTGCAGCAGCCGGCCCAGGTTCACGTGCGCATCCGCGTTGGCGGGATTCAGCTCGATGGCCCGCTGGTACGCTTCCGGTGCCCGGCTCGGGTCCACTTCCTCCAGATCGAGCCCCAGGTTGTACCACTCGTCGCTGTCCAGATCGTCGCCTTCTTTGGCGATGATCAGGTTACGGTTGGCCAGGCTCGCCACGTTGTCGGCCAGTTCCGCCACCGAGAAGTCGAGTTGGGCCTGACCGGTTTCTGCATCCCACACCTGATTGTCCTCGCGGACGACCACGTTGCTGCCGTCCGCGAAGATCCGCACCGCGGCGAGGGAATCCACGTGGGTAAGCTCCGACTGCAGCTTCAGGAGTATCCGATAGGCTTTTCTGGCAGACACGTTGGCATCGAGCAGGCTCTTCGCAGTGCGGAGCAGCACCACATCCTGGAAATTGAATCGATACTCGCCGTTCTCCGCGCGCTCAGGATCGATCAGCGCGCGTCGCACGTAGTGGCGCACCTGATCCGGCTTCATGCCGATGAGATCAGATACTTCGCGCGTGCTGTAACCCATCAGGCGATTTTAGCAGCCTGCCTCGAAGTCAGCCCGTTTTTCGACCTCGCCCGGTAGTGGGCTTCTTCTTTGCGCGCGCTGCGGGCTTCTTTTTCGCCGCGGGCTTTTTAGCCGCCGGTTTCTTGCCGGCCGGTTTCTTGGAAATAGCCGATCCGCTGCCGGCCACCGAGGCTTTCAGCGCTTCCATGAGATCCACGATCTTGGACTCCGGCGCCTCTTCCGGCGGCAAGGTGATTTCCTGCCCGTCGATCTTCTGCTGAATCCGCTCCATCATTCTCGAGCGCACCTGATCCTGATAGCGCTCAGGTTCGAACTTCGCGTTCACTCGTTGCTCGATGATGGTCAGCGCCAGGTCCAGCTCGTCATCATTGATCTCGCAAGGATCCAGGGTGACCTCGGAGAACGGCCGGAGCTCGTCTTCGTGCTTCAGCTGCTCCATGATGAGGCCTTCGCTGTCACCTTCCGCAAAGGGGCGCACCAGCACCAGATAGCTCTTGCCGCGTGCGGCATAGTTCGCCAGCGCCGCCCGACCGGTCTTCTCCAGAGCCGCACGCAACAGGTGATAGGAACGCGCGGCTCCTTTGTCCGGACCCAGGTAGTAAACCTTCTCTATGTACAACCGCTCCACATCCTCGAGCGGAATGAACTCGGCAATGTCGATGGCGTTGGTGGTTTCCACATGCATGGCCTTGATCTCTTCCTCGGAGAAGAGCACATACTGGCCTTTCGCAAACTCGTAACCCTGCACCCGGTCCGCACGGTCGACCACCTCACCGGTGGATGAGCTGATGTACTGTTGTTTCAGCCGGGAGCCGTCTTTCGACAGATAGTTGAAGCGAACAGCCTTGGTGGTGTCCACAGTGGAATAGAGCTTCACGGGAATGGCCACTAGGCCAAACGAGATCGTTCCTGAGCCTATCGAGCGAGCTGCCATCGTCTTCCCCTCCTCTCCTTGAGCGCCGGGTCCGTGGTTGGACCTGTCGCCGGGTTTCGACTTGGGCGGCCGGAGACTATAACTTAAGGTCCGTTGTGCCCTCAAGAAACCTGAAAACCTACCGTGACAAGCGTCTCGCCGACGCAACACCGGAACCTTTCGGACGTGCGCTGGTTCCGGCGACCGGCAAGCTGTTCGTGGTGCAGCAACACAAAGCCTCCCATCTGCACTTCGATCTGCGCCTGGAGATGGACGGTGTGCTGCGTTCCTGGGCCGTGCCCAAGGGCCCCTCATCCCACATGAAAGACAAGCGGTTTGCCGCTCTCGTGGAAGATCACCCCCTCGATTACGCAAACTTCGAAGGCACCATTCCGGAAGGGAACTACGGCGCCGGTCAGGTGATCGTCTGGGATCGAGGAATCTGGCAACCTGTGGGGAATCCCCAGGAGGGTTTAAAGAAAGGCAAATTGCTTTTCGATCTGTATGGATTCAAGCTGCACGGGCGCTGGACTCTGGTGCGCATGAAAGGTGGCAGGAACGCCAGCAAAGCCGCCGAGGAAGGCCGGGAATGGCTCCTCATCAAGGAACGGGACAGCTACGAAGGCGAGGACGGCACCTTCTCTGACCGTTCCGTGCTATCCGGACTCACAGTAGAGCAAGTCGCAGAACCAGCGGCCGTCGCCCGCCAGCGGCTGGCTGCAGCCAGGCGACTCAAGGAAGCCGTCCGCACAGCCGGATCATCCGTCGAGATGTCTTCCATCAGCCCCATGCTCGCCACAGCCGGTGAAGTCTTCGATCGTCCTGACTGGCTTTTCGAGCTGAAGTACGACGGCTACCGGATCCTGATCGACAAGACACCCAACGGCGTCGTACTGCGGTCCCGGAACGGCCATGACCTCACTGCCCGCTTTCCGGAAATCGCCGGCTCGGCAAAACGCATTCCACCGGCGCGATACCTGATGGACGGGGAGCTCGTGGTTCTGAACCCCCGCGGCGTGCCGGACTTCTCGCTGCTCCAGTCTCGAGCAAAACTGACTGGCGAGCTCGAAGTAGCCCGGGCCGCTATCGAGCTACCCTGTACCTACTTCGCCTTCGATCTGCTCAGCCTGGGTGACGGCAACGGCGACGAGCTGGACCTGCGCTCGGTCCCCCTCATCAAGAGAAAACAGCAACTTGAAAAACTGCTGCCGCCGCAAGGTGCGATCCGCTATTCAGACCACGTCCTCAAGGAAGGACGCTCCACCTATCAGGCCGCAATCCAGCTCGGGCTGGAAGGCATCGTCGGCAAACGGAAGGACAGCCGCTACGAACCGGGCCGATCAAAAGCCTGGATCAAGGTCCGGCATGCGAAGACGGCCGATTTCGTGATCCTGGGTGTGGCTGCCAACCGCAATAACAGCCGGGACATCGGCTCGTTGGCTCTCGGAGAGTATCGCCGCGGCGAGCTGACCTATGTGGGCCGCGCCGGTTCCGGACTCAACGCCGAGATGCGCAAGACACTTGAAGGCGCACTCACCGAATCTGTTGAGCGGCCGGAATTCGTGCCCACCGATCAGGCGAAAAAAGTTGCCTGGGTGCAGCCCTCGCTCGCCGTGGAAGTGGCTTTTAAAGAGTACACGCGGGACGGACACCTGCGGCATCCGGTCATACAGCGCCTGCGTCCGGACAAGCCCATTGAAGAGTGCATCGGCGGCTTCGACGATCCGGGGGTGGTGACCTTGAAACCCGCTCCGGAACCCGAGGTGGCGATCACTCATCCGGACAAGGTGTTCTTCCCGGAACGGGCGCTGACCAAGCTCGACCTGATCCGTTACTACGAGAAGATCAGCCGGTGGATGTTGCCCTACCTCGCCGATCGACCCATCGTGCTGACCCGCTACCCGGACGGCATCCACGGCAAGTCGTTCTACCAGCGGGATGCACCCGATTTCGTGCCGGACTGGATCCGACGGGAAGTGCTCTGGTCGGAAACCGCCGAACGAGAGGTGCGCTACTTCATCGTCGATGGTGCTGCGGCGCTGAAGTACCTGGCGAACCTGGGCACCATTCCCATCCACACGGCACACAGCCGGGTGGCCGACCTGGAGCATCCCGACTGGTGCGTGCTGGATCTGGACCCCAAGTCAGCGCCGTTCGCCGATGTGATCACCCTCGCCCAGGCCATTGGCGAGCTGGCCGACGAGCTCGAGCTGCCTGCCTATGCAAAGACCAGTGGCAAGTCCGGTCTGCACGTGGTGATCCCACTGGCACGACAGCTCAGTCACGAGCATGCCAGAACCCTGGCCGAGCTGATGGCTCGGGTGATCGTCAGCCGCTACCCGGAGATCAGCACCGTCGCCCGTTCCCTGCGAGCGCGGGAGGGCAAAGTCTATGTAGATTTCGGTCAGAACGGTCAGGGCCGTCTGCTGGTTGCTCCGTTCAGTGTCCGGGCCGAGCCAGCCGCATCGGTTTCCGTGCCGCTCAAGTGGTCGGAGGTGAACGGCAGGCTCGACAATGCCAACTACCACATCACCAATGCCATCCGTCGTATGCAGCGATTAGGCGACGACCCGCTGGCAAAGGTGCTTACAGATCAGCCGGATCTGGTCCAGGCCCTTTCCCGGTTGGCTGATATCTCAGGCTGACGCTAGTTGATCGCGATCCCCAACCCGCCTTAGGGTTCTGCTGTTCAGGTTGGTCACACGAGGGACGGCTCCATGACAGAAAACGATGACAAGTCACTCAAAGTAGGGTTGCAGCTCGGCTACTGGAGCGCGAACCCGCCGGAGAACTTTCTCGAGCTCGCCAAAGAGGCGGAAACCCTCGGCTTCGATTCGGTCTGGACGGCGGAAGCCTACGGATCCGATGCGCTCACGCCCCTGGCCTGGATCGGCTCACAGACCGAGCGCATTCGATTGGGCACGGGTGTCTGTCAGCTCTCAGCCCGTTCGCCGACCGCCATGGCCATGGCTGCCATGACGCTGGATCATCTCTCCAAAGGTCGGATGATCCTCGGTCTCGGCGTGTCCGGCCCGCAAGTCGTCGAAGGCTGGTACGGCGCACCGTTCTCCAAACCGCTATCGCGCACCCGCGAGTACATCGACATCATTCGCCAGGTGCTGGCTCGCGAAACGCCGGTTTCGAACAAAGGCGAACACTACCCCCTACCCTACCAGGGCAAAGGCAGCTGGGGCCTCGGCAAGCCGCTGAAGTCCATCGTCCATCCGTACCGGGAGGATCTGCCCATCTTCCTGGGTGCAGAAGGACCGAAGAACGTCGCGCTCGCTGCTGAAGTCTGCGATGGCTGGCTACCGCTGTACTACTCACCATTTCGCCAGGAGACCTACAGCGCATCGCTCACCAACGCCCGCTCTGACTTCGAGATCACTCATGGCGTTGTGGTGAACATCACCGACGACATCGAGCAGGGACTGATGCCTGTGAAGCACATGCTGGCGCTCTATGTGGGTGGCATGGGCGCCAAGAAACGCAATTTCCACAAGGAGCTGGTCACCCGCATGGGTTTCGGCGAGGAGGCAGACAAGGTGCAGGAGCTGTTTCTTTCCGGCAAGAAGGTGGAGGCTGCCCACGCGGTGCCAGATGCGCTTGCAGATGAGATTTCGCTGGTCGGACCAGAGGGACGCATTCGCGAGCGGATCAGCGTCTGGCGCGAGACGCCGGTGACATCGCTGCTGGTGTCTGCTCGCAGTCCGGCTGAGCTCGAGACCATGGCAAGACTGGTGCTGGGCTGATTCATCCAGGGGTTCAACTCAATGTGCTGATATAGTCAGCCCGAACCACCGATCGAGGAAGACATGGCGAGAGTGAGACTGGTTCCTGATGCGGAGCTCAACGAAGCGACCCGGGCAGCGGTGCAATCCATGGAAGCAAGCGGCCAGGACACGTCAACCATTCGTGGCCTGGCAAACGCGCAAACGTTGTTCGACAGCTACTTCCGGTTTTACGGTCCCGCGCGCGAAGGCCGGTCGATCGGGGCTGAGCTGATCGAGCTGGTTCGTCTGCGCATCGCCCGCCACAACGACTGCTTCACATGACTGAACGCTCGGCTCCTGCAGTCTGCAGGAGATCTCAACGAAGAGAAGATAGCTCGCCTGGACCTGGACAAGACGCTCGATGGGTTTACGGATGAGGAATTGCTCGCCGTCGAGTACGCCGATCGCCTCGCGACTGCGCATCACGATATGGACGATGCGTTCTTCGATCGGTTGAAAGCCCACTTCGACGATGAGCAGGTTCTCGAGCTCGGCATGATGATCGGTCAGTTCATCGGCTTTGGCCGACTGCTGATGGTGCTGGATCTGGAATCCAGGTTCTGCTCGGTGACCGACGCCTCCTGACCGGAGGCGTCGATCTGCGGACCAGCATCAGAGTCTTGCTCAAGGCGTTGGCTCATGGGGCTTCGCTATCGTCGCCAGCATCAGATCCGAGTCTGCCTGCTGCGCATCGCTGGCATTGTTGATCAAAACGTGAATCGGCTCAGCGAGCAACGACGAGGCAATCCGGTCCCGCTTGAACTGTTCAGCACGAAAGGCGCGCTCGAAGCTCGCGGCAATCTGATCGTCTGAAGGGGTCTGACTCCGCAGTTTCTCGTTGATCTCCTTGTAGAGTGGATCCACGGCGATCGCCTCCCTTCGGACTGGTCCGGCAGGTGTGGCCTGTCGATTCAGATCTCTGTCGAAACTGGCCAGAATCTGGTCGGTTGAAGGCGCCGGTTGCGCATCACCGTAGACCAGATGGTCTTCATAGATCCGGGCACCGGCATAACCAGCGATCATCAGTGCGCAGACAGTAAACAGGGTTGTGGCTTTGTTCATCGGTATTGCTCCTCTGTGCATTCACGATGAAAGGATCTTCGGCGATCTCCACAGCAGGGTCTTAAAGTCCTTCTCCGGGTTTTCTCCAGAAATCCTGGTTTCTGACTTTGTAGGCAATTGAATCCATACTGACGGTTGGCCAGGGCAGTTCAGTCAGGGCAACAGAGGAGAACGCTTGAGTCCAACAGACTCCATCGCACACGCGAAGGACGGCTACACACAGCCAGACGGTGCCACCGAGGTCCCCCCTGCGGACTGGCGGGCAACGCTGAAGTATCTGGGTCCGAGCGTGATTATCTCTGCCACCATCGTCGGCTCTGGCGAGATCATCCTCACAGCGAGCCTGGGTGCCGCGGTAGGCTACGCGATGCTCTGGTGGGTGCTCTTTTCCTGCTGGAGCAAGTCCATTCTGCAGGCCGAGCTAGCGCGATACATCGTGCTGAGCGGCGACACCTATCTGAGAGCCCTGAATCGCATGCCGGGCAAGATCCCCGGACCCAGGGGCCCGTTTTCCTGGCCGATTGCGCTCGGTGTCATCGGTTTCGCAACCGGCCTCACTGGGCTCGGCGGTCTGATTGGCGGGGCGGGGCAGGCTGTGTTGATCTTCTTGCCGGATCTGAACCCGATTCTGGCAGTCGGTGTGCTCGCGGTACTTGCAGCCATTCTTCTGGCGAGCGGCAGCTACCAGCGTCTGGAGCAGGTGATGCTGCTGTTCGTGATGACCTTCACCGCCCTGACGGTGACCGGGGCACTGCTCATGCAGGGCACCGACTTCGCGACCCGAGCAGAAGACATCGCGCTAGGTTTTCAGTTCGAATTTTCCACCAGCTTCGCCGTCCTGGCCCTCGCTGCCTATGGTTACACCGGGGTCAACTCCGGAGAGATCTCTGCCTACAGCTACTGGTGCATCGAAAAGGGCTACCCCGGTCGGATCGGCCGCTACGATGGCTCGCCCGACTGGTACGCGCGAGCCCGGGGCTGGCTCAAGGTTCTACGCGCAGACGTCTGGATTACCCTGGTGCTTCTTACGTGCGCCACCATTCCGTTCTACTTCCTGGGTGCCGGGGTGCTGCACGCCATGGGCCAAAGACCGGAAGGCAGCGAGACCATCACCGCGCTCAGCCATATGTTCACCGAAACCCTGGGCGGCTGGTCCCTGTGGCTGTTCGCCATCGGCGCCTTCAGTATCCTCTATTCCAGCAGCATTGCCGGTGTGGCGGCAGGCGCCCGTTACGTGCCCGACTACCTGATCGAGCTCGGCTTCATTTCCCGCAAGCGACTGGATCTCCGCTACGGAATCATCCGGCTCTACTGCGTCGTCGTTCCTTTCATCGGTCTGGGTCTGTATGCCGGATTCCAGCGGCCTGTGCTGATGGTGACCATTGCCGCGAGTTACGCCGCCATCATGCTGCCGGTGCAGAGCGCCATCACCCTTTACCTGCAGGCGAAGAGGTTGCCGAAGGACATTCAACCCGGACCCCTGGCGAAAGCGTTACTGGTGGTGACCTTCTGCCTGCAGACGGTGCTCGCGCTGGCGGTCGTGTACTTTACAGTGTTCTAGTTCACGTGCAGGGAGGAACTGCCAACATGTCATTCAACACCATCATCTACGAGAAAGAAGCACCTATTGCTACGATCACATTGAATCGGCCCGACAAGCTCAACGCGCTATCCGACGAGCTCCAGACAGAGGTTCGCGAAGCGCTCGAAGATGCCGGCTGGCAGGATGGCGACATCCGGGTCATCGTCCTGAATGCGGCGGGTAGAGCTTTCAGCGCCGGGTTCGATATCTCTGCCGGAGAGCGTGGCAACGCGGCCGACATGCGTCGACGTTTCCTGCAGGGTAAGGGTTTCAGCGCCTCCGCGTGGTGGGACGTATTCTGGGGCAACCCGAAACCCGTGATCGCCCAGATCCACGGATTCTGCATCGCCGGAGGTCTCGCCACCGCCACCTTCTGCGATCTGCGAATCTGCTCGGAGGATGCAAAGTTCGGCGCACCCGAGATCCGCACAGGTGGACCATACATCCCCGCCGTGTGGCCATGGGTGATCGGAATGAGCAAGGCACGCGAGCTCCTGTACACCGGCAATCTCATCGATGCCGAGGAAGCAAAAAGGCTCAACCTGGTGAACCAGGTGGTGCCAGCAGACGAGCTCGATGATGCGGTCCGAGCCCAGGCGCTGACCATTGCGAAGCTGCCAGCCACGACGGTTGAGTACAACAAGAAGCTCATCAACATGTCTTATGAGCTCATGGGTGTGCGTCAGGTCATGGAGCGATCCTACGAGCTCGAAGCCATGGCTCTGACCAGCTCGGAGTCATCTCCGGAAATCCAGCAGTTCCAGGCCATCCAGAAGGAACAGGGGCTCAACGCGGCCCTCTCCTGGAATGCCGATCGATTCCAGGAAGAAGACGCCTGGTTCAGAAAGGATCGCAAGCGAAGCTGAAAGCTAAAAAAAAACGCCGCCTCGAGAGGCGGCGTGAAAAAGGTTGCGGTCCGATCAGTAAGTGTCGGTTACCGTGTTGTAGACATTGAACTTGCCGGTCGGTGTGACCAGTCGCTTGTCCTTGATCACCGCCTTGAGCTTCCGGGTCTTGTCATCCACCACCACGATGGCGGACTCCTCTTCCATACCGCTCCAGACTGAGAACCAGACCTCGTCGCCTGCCTTGTTGTATTCCGGTTGCACTACCCGTTTCGGACCCGGTCCGAGTTCGGCCCACTCCGCGATGGGCAACACCTCGTAACCACCTTCCAGATCATCCACGTCGAACACCGCGACGGACTGGCTGATTGCCGTATCCGGATTGAGCGGGGAATCCACCCAGAGGTTGTCCGACTTGGGATGGCTCTTGACGAACAGGGAACCACCGCCCTGGCCCTGGAGCACGCGCACCACCTTCCATGCATCATCCGAGTGCTTCTTCGGATCCGTCGCGATGACGGTGATGTTGGCGTTACCCAGCGCGCTGGTCACCCAGACCGGTCCGTAGTCGGGATCGGACAGGTTCGCTCCACGTCCCGGATGGGGAATCTTCTCCACATCGATCAACGCCGCGAGCTTTCGGTCTTTGGAGTCGACTACCGCGATCTTGTCAGACTGATTCGCTGCGGTCAGGAAGTAGCGCTTGGAGCTGTCCCAGCCACCGTCATGAAGGAAACGGGCGGCATTGATGGTGGTTTCGTTCAGGTTGTCGATATCCTGATAGTTCACCAGCTTAATGAGGCCGGTCTCCTTGATATTGATGATGAACTCGGGATGCTCGTGGGAGGCCACGATCGCCGCCACCCGGGGTTCCGGATGGTATTCCTGAGTGTCCACCGTCATGCCTCGAGTGGAGACGACTTTCAACGGCTCGAGCGTATTACCGTCCATGATCACGTACTGCGGCGGCCAGTAGGAGCCTGCTACCGCGTACTTATCCTCGAACCCCTTGTACTTGGACGTTTCTACCGAGCGTGCTTCCAGACCGACTCGGATCTCCGCTACTTTCTGCGGCGGATCCATATACAGATCGATCATGTCCACCTTGGCGTCCCGGCCGATGGTGTACACGTAGCGGCCGGAAGCCGACAGGCGGGAGATGTGAACGGCGTAACCGGTCTCGATGATCGACAGGATCTTCTTGCTGGGACCGTCGATGATGGCTACCTCGCCGGAATCCCGAAGGGTTACGGAGAACATGTCCTCCACATCGTAGCGATGCTGCGGGCGTTTCGGACGCTGGGATTCTGGAACGATCAGGTTCCATGTCTCGGTAATCTCCGGTAGACCGAACTCCGGGGGTGTGGGTGGCGGATGCTGCAGGAATCTGGCCAGCTTGGAGATCTCCTCGGCGGAAAACTCGCCCGAGGTGCCCCAGTTCGGCATACCGGCGGGTGAGCCGTAGTTGATCATGGTTTCCAGATACTGGGTCCCTTTCTCGCGGGTGATGTCCGTGGTCAACGGTGTACCCGTGGCACCTTTCCGCAACACGCCGTGACAGCCTGCGCAACGCTCGAAGTAGAGCTGGGTGGCGTGGCCGAACTCTTCTGTGGTCATGGCCGGACCTTCGGTGGAGACCATCAGATCCGTGGTCTCGGCACCGAGCGGAGAGGGTGCGCCTTGATACGCCATTTCCGTCTCCGGACTCTCGCCCGGGTGCGGTCCGCCTTCGATCCCTTCGCCAGCCACCTCGGATCGCAGCTTTGCCACGTCCGCGGCGGAGACCGGGTCGCCGTCGTTGCCCCAGGCGGTCATGACGTAGGTGAGGATCGAGGCGATACTGTCGTCCGACAGGTACGCCAGGTGAGGCATGACCGAATTGTAGGTGACGCCATTTACCTCAATCTCCCCGGAAACCCCCTGCAGGACCGCAAGGATGCCGCGTTCCGGGCTGTCCATTAGGTAGTCGGAATCGGCCAGTGGTGGAAATACTCCCGCCATGCCCTCTCCGTCCGGTTGGTGACAGGACTGGCAGTAAGCTTCATAGCCCGCCTTGCCCGTATCGCCCTGTGCGACTTCGGCGGCGTGCACCTCCGCGGCTGCGAAGAGGCTCGAGGCGCCCATGAGTGCCGCGACGGCGGCCAACGCTGCAACAAAGCGGCGGACGATGTCGCTATTCCTGCAGTGTCTGCGGCCTTCGGGCCTATCTGATGGCAACTTCATATCTAATCCCCTTTGTCGAGTGATTGCCGTTTTGCACACCATGGACTCGTCTACAGATTTACCCGCAGGGCGACGCTACCGTAGCGTCCCGGTGCAGAGAGGTAGTCGATCATGGGGTCGTTTTCCGTCCGGTTGCGAACCGAGCTCCATTGCCAGTAAGTCTTATCGAAGGCGTTGAAGAGTCCTGCATCCAGTCGGATGTTCCTGCTGATCCGCCAACTGGCGGTCAGATCGAGAATTGCATAGCCGTCGGTGGTGATCTGGCCGGTCACGCTTTCATCCACCCGGTCCTTCGCGGCCACCGCTGTGACGACCATTCCCAGTCGCCACCGGTCGTTGGGTTCGAAGACGAGAGATGTGATGAGCTCGGCCGGGTCGACGGTGTTCAGCGGTTCATCGGTGGTTTCATTGTCACCACGCGTGATACTGGCCGCGGCATCCAGCGAGAGCCCGGACACCCACTGGTCGAATGAATAGCTGAATGTGAACTCGGCCCCGTACACCCGCGCCTGGTCGATATTCTGTGACTGGAAGATCAGATTACCAGTATCAGGGTCCCGACCGAGGTTTACCTTGGTTTCGATCAGATTGTCGTAATCGGCACCGAAAGCAGCAACCGACCAGCGCATCCGATCGCCACGATATCGATAGCCGAGCTCAATCCCATCGGAGGTCTCGGGTTCCAGGTCCGGGTTCGGGATTGCCTGGTAGCCGAACAGCGGGATGTTGAAGCCGATGTTCAGATCCTCGAACGGCGGCGCGCGAAAACCGTGTGCATACTGAAAGTAGGCCTCAGATGCCGAGTCGAACCGCCATATGGCACCGAGCTTTGGAGCCAGGGAAGACTCGTTGGCGTCCACCACCGCGGTATCCGGGTTGTCCTCGCTGAAGATGGGATCAATCCGGGCATCCAGGTCATAGCTCTGATAGCGCAGACCCGGGATGAGGGTGAACCGTCCCATGGTGATTTCGTCATGCACGTATAGCGCGAACTCTTCCACCGTCGAGTTGGGAAAGTCGCGCACCGGCATCACCTCGCCAAGCAACCAGTTGCTGGTGGTGCCGGTGAGAAGGTTGTGAGAACGACCATCGCGTTGCTCTTCGACATCGCTGGTTTCATAAGAAAGTCCCCACGCGATCCGGTGCTCGGTACGGCGGGTTGCGAAAGTAGACTCCAGATCCAGTGCCACCCCGATCGTTTCCGTGTCGTAGCGGAAGTAGCGCTCGTTCAACGTGTCGATGGGTGCGCGCAGATCGGCGGTGTTCTGCTCGACGCTCACGTCCTGCCAATAGATGTTGGCTCGGCCACCGTCCAGCCAGGTTCGCTCGACGTCAAAGTCGTAGCCCAGGGTAACCGAGTAGCGTCGGCGCTCATCGTCTCCGGTCAGGCTGGTGGTGTTGCGGAACTGACGTCCAGTGCCGAGCACGCTGACCATGTCGGTTTCCACCTGCTCTTCGAACAGGGAGCCATCGAGCCGAATCCGATTGCCGCTGGGCAGCGTGTAGCCGGTTTTGAGGAACAGCGATTTCTGTGTGCGGTCTTGAGCGTCCGGCTCATCGACCGCAGAGCGATCGATCTCGTGGCCGTCCTTTCTCGACAGATGCACAACGCCGTCCATCGCACCCGGGCCCAGCTCACCACCCAGGGCGATGGAACCGTTCAGTGTCGACGAGTCGTCCCGTCCGGACCAGGTCGCGCTGCCACCGAGGTGGAACGGATTGCCGAGCAGATATTCCTGCGGATCCCGCGTGACGACGGCGAACACGCCACCCAGGGCGTCGTTGCCGAACAGCGTGGATGCCGGGCCGCGGAGAATCTCCACCCTGGACACCGCATCCGCCACCAGAAAATCCTGACCGGCATTCGAGAAAGAGCCCACGTCGAACTGATCCGGGATGGGCACGCCATCGATCAGGCTCGCAACCCGGTTGCCGGACAGACCCCGGATGGTGATTTCTGTTTCGCCGAAACGGCTGTCGGCCGATGCCACGCTGATACCGGGGGTGTAGCGAATGACGTCCGAGAGAATGTTAGCCATCTCATCGACGAGCTTCTTATGGGTGATCACGTCCACCTTGCCGACCACGTCGTCAGCAGTTCGTGGCATGCGGGCACCCACCACGAGAATCTCGTCGATGCGCTCAATGGCTGGATCATCTGTGGCCGGATCGGTCGGATCTGCGCCTAGTGCGGACAAGGAGGTGAGCAGGGTTGTTAAGCCCAGGCACACCACGGCGATGGTGTTCGCGGCGGTTCTCGTTACGGAGCGAGTCATGCTGGGATTCTTATTCTGTTAGCCCGGGTACGCAGTCTCGCCGAACTGCGAGAGGTCCTCACTCCGGGGAATCCCGTAACTGCTTATGAGCAATTCCCGGTGATGACTACTCGCCCGGCTACCTATGCTTCATGGCGCAGTAGAAGGCGATGAACGCCATCGAGATTTGAGGGATAGAAAAATGAGAACGAATGTTGTTCGGGCCGTCGTCCTGGCGGCCGGCTTTTTTTTGGCCACGATAGGAGCGACCCGGGTGTCTGCCGCAGAGGGAGGCGACTCCCTCGATGTGCTTCTGGATGAGGGTAAGGTCACCCTCGACTTCCGCTATCGATACGAGTTCGTCGAAGACGATCGCTTCGACGAAGATGCCAACGCTTCAACGCTCAGAACCCGACTTGGCTTTCAGAGCGGTGTCTGGCGAGGCTGGGATTTCAACATAGAGGTCAACGATGTGCGGCATGTGCTGTCCAACGACTTCAATGCCGGAGGTGGAACGACGCCCGACCGGACCGAGTATCCGGTCGTGGCGGATCCGAAAGGGACTCGGCTCAATCAGGGCTACGTGAACTACACCGGCATAGAGGACTGGGGATTCAAGGTCGGGCGACAGCGTATCAACCTGGACAATCAGAGATTCGTCGGCGGCGTCGGCTGGCGGCAGACCGAACAGGTATTCGATGCGGGCACCGTCGCCTGGGGCACGGAGAAATTCGACGTTTCCGCGACCTACGTTCAGTGGGTGCGCCGGATCTTCGGACAGGAATCCGCTGCCGGTAAGCACAAGCAGGATGGCACGGTGCTGCTCAACGGCGGCCTCAGCACACCCATCGGCAAGCTCCGCGGCTACTACTACCACATCGACAACGAGGACGCGCCGGGCTTCTCGACAGGCACCTTCGGCGCCCGCCTGACGGGCAAGCCTGCCATCAACGACGACTGGTCGATCCGCTACGAGGCGGAATACGCGTATCAGAACGATGCGGGTAACAATCCGGTGAACTACTCTGCAGACTACTTTCACCTGGCTGCTGCTGCGGTCACCGGGATTTTCGACTTCGGCGTCGGCTGGGAACTGCTTGGCGGAGATGACGGTGACGATGGCTACGCAGCGTTCAGAACGCCGCTTGCCACGCTGCACAAGTTCAACGGCTGGGCAGATCAGTTCCTCGCCACACCGGTCAACGGCCTGTCGGACCTTTATCTGACCTTCAAGGCCACACCCGGCGATTTCATTTTCGATGCGCGTTACCACAACTTCGAAGCGGACTCAGGAAGCACTGACTTCGGTCATGAGCTCGACTTCCGGGCGGGATACAAGTTCACCAACCGGTTCCGAGGTGATCTCTACCTGGCCATGTTCGATGCGGACGGTGGAGCCGCCGGATTCGAAGACGTCACCAAGTTCTGGGTACAGCTGTACTTCAAGCTCTGAGAAACGCAACTGGAAGAGGGGAACCACCTCCGTGATTCCCCTTATTCTCAGGGCAGACGAACGGCGAGATAGTCGCCATCACCAGTAGAAGCTTGTTGCTGGCCATGTTCGCCCGACTGCTCCTCAGGCTGCCGGGCACGTAGAAAAACAACACGGGAGCGGAACTCATGGCGGACCAGGGTGACGACGACAGAGATGTGCCGGTGATGCAGCGCATCCTCGACAATCCTTTCATCCTTCTTTTCATCGGCATCTTCATACCCACAATGACCTACATCATCTGGGGGATCATGGAGCTCATATCCATTCCAATCGCTGACTGAGGAGGTACAGAAAATGACAGGTCTGGCACCACCCAGTGAGAAAATCTGGTGGAAAGAACCCATTGAGAAGGCTGAGCTGATCTGGATCGCCGTGGTCGTGGTCTGGGGCATCATCCTCACCCTGATGATGCCGTTCTGGCACGTTTACGGAGAGCAGAACCTCTCCAGTGAGGCGTACAAGATCACGGCCGAAGCCTTCCAGGCGAAGACCATGGCGGTGGTCGATCAGTACACGGTTCGCACCGAAGGGCAGATGAACAAACCGGTCGTCAAGCCACCGGCCGGCGCGGACATCTACCTCATTGGCCGCCTGTGGGACTGGTGGCCCACTTACGAGCTGGAAAAAGGGCAGAGCTATCGGCTGCATATCAGCTCAACGGACTGGCAGCACGGCTTCTCCCTGCAACCAGCCAACATCAACGTTCAGGTGCTGCCGGGTTATGACATGGTGATGACGGTCACCCCGAACAAGACAGGCGAGCACATCATCGTGTGCAACGAATACTGCGGTATCGGCCACCACAACATGCTGGGGACGATCCACGTAGTCGAGGGAGGTGCCAGCAGTGAGTAGCGCAGCAGACTTTCGAACCTGCCCGGACACCGGGCTCAAGTTCCATCGGCCCGCAGAGGCCCTGATGAAGGCCAACGCCGTGGCGGCGGTGGTGTTTCTCCTCGTGGGCGGCCTGTTCGGCTTGCTGGTGGGCCTGACCCGTTGGCCGGAAATCCACTTGCTCGAAGCGGATGCTTTCTATCTGGTACTGACCGGCCACGGCATCAACGTGCTGATCTTCTGGATCATCTTCTTCGAGATGGCGGTGCTGCAGTTCTGCTCCTCGACGCTGCTCGGTTGCCGGATCGCAACGCCGCGGCTCGGCTGGGCGGCCTGGGGTCTGATGGTGCTCGGCGCGCTGCTGAACAACTACGCGGTTATCTGGAAAGGCAACTCCAGCGTCATGATGACGTCCTACGTGCCGATTCCGGCCGACACCTGGTTCTACGTGGGCCTCATTCTGTTCGCGGTGGGAGCCCTGATTAACTGCTTCATTTTCCTTGCGACGCTGGTGATCGCCAAAGCGGAACGGACCTATGAAGGCTCCCTGCCCCTGGTAACGTTCGGCGCCCTGTCAGCAGCCGTTATCGCGATCTTCACCATCGCCTCGGGCGCGGTAATCCTGATACCGACGCTGCTCTGGAATCTGGGCCTGGTGAGCCACATCGATGCCGGTGTTTACCGGCTGATCTGGTGGGCGTTCGGTCACTCGTCACAACAGATCAACGTAGCCGCCCACGTCGCGGTCTGGTACGCCATCGCCGCGATCGTGTTCGGCGCCAAGCCCCTGTCCGAGAAGGTCAGCCGGTTTGCGTTTCTGATGTACATCGCCGTGCTGCAGATCGCCAGCGCCCACCACCTGCTGGTGGACCCGGGACTCAGCTCGGAATGGAAAATCTTCAACACCAGCTACGCCATGTATCTGGCCGTCATGGCCAGCATGGTTCATGGTCTGACGGTGCCGGGCTCGATCGAGGCCGCACAACGGGCGAAAGGGCTCAACTCGGGACTCTTCGAGTGGCTCCGGAAAGCGCCCTGGGGCAATCCCGTGTTCTCCGGAATGTTCCTTTCGCTGATCGGATTCGGCGTCCTCGGTGGGATCACCGGGGTAGTTATGGGTGCGGAGCAGATCAACCTGATCGTGCACAACACCCTCTACGTGCCCGGGCACTTCCATGGCACCGTCGTCGTCGGCACGACGCTGGCGTTCATGTCGCTCACCTACTGGCTGGTGCCGATTCTGTTCCGGCGTGAGCTGATCATGCAGAAGCTCGCGAGCTGGCAACCCTACCTCTTCGGCATAGGGATGTCGGGCGTGGCGCTGTTCCTCATGGGCGCCGGGACCCTGGGGGTTCCGCGGCGGCACTGGGACATCCTCTTCTCCAGCGTGCCGGACGGCGGCTACGAGTTCTCGGCCGCAGCCCTGACGATGATGAGCCTGAACGGCATGTCCGTGGTGCTTGCCTGTGTTGGCGGCGCCGCTTTCATCCTCATCGTGGTAGGCTCCATCCTGTTCGGGCGCAAGCTCGACGAGGAAGAGAAAGTAGGACGGGAGATGATCGCCAGCACACCTGCTGAAGCCTCCTATGCGGGGATCGGCAGAGGAGCCATCACGATTCCGGGCACGATGGTGATGGTGTTCGTATTCTTCGCTGCCTTCGCTCTCTACTACTTCATCAACTGGAAGTACCTGGCCGAAACCTGGGGGATCAGTTAAGCCTCGACTGAACACAACCGGGCGGTGACAGCACCGCCCGGCCGTCGAGCCTGCGGACCTCACAGCCAGCTGGAGCAGCCCTTGATCAGTCAACTCGTGGACATCTTCAAACTGCGGATCGGCCTTTTCATGGCGGTGACGGCATTGGCCGGATACGCCGTGACACCAGGCATTGAGCTGTCCGCGGTTGAGCTCGCGCTGTTGGCTCTGGTCACACTGGGGGCTTCGGGCGCGGCCGGTGCTTTCAACCAGTTCATGGAGTGGGACCTGGATAAGCTGATGCCCCGAACCGCATCCCGTCCGTTCGTGACCGGCGCCATGCCCAGACAAGGCTGGTGGTTGTGGTTGATCGGCGCTTTGCTGCTGGCATCAGTCCTGCTGGCGGCGTGGTTGTTCAATCCGGCGGTTGCCGTGCACCTGTTTCTCGGTGCTTTCTTCTACGGGGTGGTCTACACCCTCTGGCTGAAGCGTCGAACGCCGCTCAACATCGTGATTGGTGGCGCTTCCGGCAGCTTTGCGGTTCTGGTGGGCGCTTCCGCCGCAGACCCAACCTTGAATGCCGCGTCGATCCTGCTGGCCATGGTGCTCTTCCTCTGGA
Source organism: Candidatus Azotimanducaceae bacterium (assembly GCA_965215995.1). Classification (GTDB taxonomy): domain Bacteria; phylum Pseudomonadota; class Gammaproteobacteria; order Pseudomonadales; family Azotimanducaceae; genus SZUA-309. The sequence goes on from OZ244128.1 coordinate 1,604,272, forward strand.
CGCCACCACATTTCTGGGCTCTGGCGATCGCTCAGAAGGATGACTACGCGGCAGCAGGCGTACCGATGCTACCGGTGGTGACCGGAGACGCGGAGGCCGCGCGGATCATCCTGCAGAACACCCTGCTGCTGGTTGCTGTGTCCCTGCTGCCCGTCCTCTTCGGAATGGGCGCACTCTACCTGGCAGGCGCCGTGATCGGCGGCGGTTACTTCATCTATCGCAGTGTCCAGCTCAACGCGCAGCCGGAAAAACCTCAGGCGATCCAGTGCTTTCTGGCATCCCTGGTGCAGCTGTTGCTGTTGATGACCACGGCAATTCTAGATCCCCAGCTGCACTGGCCGGTGTTCTAGCATGCGCCTGCGGCTGCTCAAGCTTGCCGGCCTCTGCCTGGTGGTGTTCGGCTCTGTTGCGCTACAGGCCGACGATAATCCCGGCTTCGAGCGAAAAGACGCGCTGGCGATCAGCCAGGCGGCGATCGGACGGACGCTTGGCAGCCATGTTTTCCAGAACACGCACGGACAGCGGGTGGACCTTCGCGATTATCGCGGCGAGCCACTGGTCATCAGTCTGATCTTCACCAGCTGCTACCACATATGCCCCACCACCACTCAACATCTGGCGAAAGTGGTCCGCAAAGCGCGTTCGGCCCTCGGCGAGGACAGCTTCTCGGTGGTGACGCTCGGCTTCGATGCGCCGAACGATACGCCAGATGCCATGCGCGTTTTCGCGGCACAGCAGAGTGTCAACCTGCCCCAATGGGACTTTCTATCCGGGGAGCAGGCGGCGATCGATGCGTTGGTAGAAGAGCTCGGCTTCCAGTACTTCCCCACGCCAAGCGGTTTCGACCACCTCATCCAGTCCACGATAGTCGATGCCGATGGTCGCATCTTCAGGCAGGTCTACGGCATCGAGTTCGACACGCCCCACCTGATAGAACCGCTGAAGGTCCTGGTTTTCGGCGAGGATGAATCCGCCTCGCTGCTGGATCAGATCACGGCCCGGGTGAAGCTTTTCTGTACGGTTTACGACCCGGCATCGGACAGCTACAAGTTCGACTATTCCATCTTCGTCGGCCTCTTTATCGGCCTCGCGCTCGGCGGCGTCTTCATCTACCTGCTGCTGCGGGAGTGGTCGCTGACTCGCAAGGCAACCAAGGCTTAGCAGTGCTGAAGTGGATCGAGGCCGGCTTTCGCAGAGCCGAGGCAGGATTCAATCTGGTCTTCACCGAGGCCTGGAATCCGATCTATCAGCTGGGCGCCCTGGCCATGCTCTGCTACTGGATTCTGGCCGTTTCCGGCATCTACCTGTTCATCTTCTTCGACACGAGCATCATCGGCGCCTGGGCGTCCGTGGAGGCGATCACCCACGAACAGTGGTACCTGGGAGGGGTGATGCGCAGCCTGCACCGCTACGCAACGGATGCGATGGCCGTTTTCGTCACTCTGCACCTGGTTCGGGAGTTTGCCCTCGGCCGTTTCCACGGCCCGCGCTGGTTCTCGTGGTTTTCCGGGATCCCTCTGCTGTGGCTGATGTTCGCCGCCGCGATCGGCGGCTACTGGCTGGTCTGGGACCAGCACGCCCAGTACATTGCCGTGGCCACATCCGAGTGGTTCGATGCACTGCCTTTCCTGGGCGATGGGCTGGCCCGCAACTTTCTGTCGAACGACACACTGAACGATCGCTTCTTCTCGTTCCTCGTCTTTCTGCACATTGCCCTGCCCCTGTTTCTGCTGTTCGGTGTGTTCGTGCACATCAAGCGTCTGAAGCTCGCCCGCATCCATCCGGCGAACGGGCTGCTGTTCGGCACCCTAGGTCTGTTTCTGCTGCTCTCGTTCGTCAAGCCCGCAGTCAGCATGGCTCAGGCGGATCTGGGCAGAACGGTGGCCGTGGTGGATCTGGACTGGTTCTACCTGAACCTGTACCCGCTGCTGGACAGCGTCGGTGCCCTGCCGGTCTGGGGATTCCTGGCGGCGCTCACCGTGTTGCTGTCGGCCGTACCCTGGCTCATTCCGCAAGGCAGGGAACCCATCCAGCAACCAGCGGTGGTCAACCCTGACAACTGCAACGGCTGCAGCTGGTGCTTCCAGGATTGCCCCTACGATGCCATCACCATGATCCCGCATCAGGACAAGCCCGGTCATCGTCAGGCTCAGGTGGATCCGGACCTCTGCACGGCCTGTGGTATCTGCGAAGGCTCCTGTCCGTCCGCAACACCGTTTCGGCACGTTGAAGAGCTCATATCAGGCATCGAGGTACCGGACTATCCCCTGGATGCGCTCAGGCACCAGGCCCAGGATGCGATCGACTCGCTGGAAGATGAAGGGCTGGTTCTGTTCGGCTGTGATCACGCTCTCGATGTGAGCTCGCTCGAGGCAGATGGCGTGGCCGTGGTCAGCCTGCCGTGCAGCGGTGCTCTACCGCCTTCATTCGCCGATTTCGTTGCCCGCAGGGATCAGGTGCTGGGTGTGATGATCAGCGGCTGTCACGCCAGCGACTGCTTTTTCCGGAAAGGCAGCGAGTGGTCGGAGCAGCGACTCAGCGGCGAGCGGATGCCGCACCTTCGAACCGGTGCAGGACGGAAGAAAGTGCGGATCTCCTGGGCCGGTCCACATGATCGCGCGGCCCTGGAAGAGGAGATCAGGAGGTTCCGCCAGGACCTGCTTGCGGACACGGATACGGCGGTGGCCTCATGACGTTCCAAGCCATCGACTGGCGGCGCCTGCCCCTGCAAATACTGGTGGCGACGCTGTTCGCCGCAGGGATCGGCTACTTCTCGAACCAGCCGTCGTACCGGCATCTGCCGGAGGATCGAGCCGTGCTGAAACTGAGCCTTCGTCATGCCGGGCAGATCGTCGGAGAGTGTCGCGAGCGATCGGCGGCTGAGCTCGCCGGCATGCCCGAGAACATGCGGGCACCACTCGTTTGCCCGCGCGAACGCTCACCGCTGGAGCTCGAGCTGCGGCTGAACAACGAGCTTGTTCTGTCGGACGTTCTACCTGCGCGAGGCATCCACAAAGATGGCCGCGCAGCCATGTATCGCCGGATTGTCGTTCCCACGGGCGAGCTCACCGTGAACGTGCGTCTGAAAGATCGGATTGATTCGGAGGAGTTTCAGTACCAGGCCGAACGGACCGTGCAGCTGTCGCCAGCGGAAAACCTGGTCATCGATTTCAACGGCGACATCGGCGACTTTGAATTCAATCTGGCGGGCAGGCGTCTCTCAGAAAAGAGGGCCGCCCTGGAGTACCCGTTGGATGATCTCGAAGCTGGTGACGGAAAGACCGAAGATGATGAGAAAGTAGATCAAGCTCCGGTTGGCGAGCGGCTCACCTCGGCGCAGCTCGATGAGACGCACGACCCAGTCGGCCAGAAAATAGAGCCCGACCGCGACCACCGTGAACAGCAAAACCTGACCCATGGCAGGGGAGCCTAGCAGGGTTCGGGGGGGTGAGCACACTTCCGTACATCTACCTATAACTAAGGGAACGGCATCAATGGAGAATGTCATGAAGATGGACGGGAGGTGGTTCGACCGATGCCTGATAGCCCTGCTGCTGGCAACACTGGCTGTCAATCTGCTCAGCGCCTTCATCCGGCACCAGGAATCCGGTCTCGGCTGCGAGCCCTGGCCGGATTGCTACGCAACGGTCGGCATCCCGGTGGATCCGGCGACCGCCGGACCAACAGCGGTTCTCACCCCGGCCGAAACTGCCAAACAGGCTCACCGCGGCATCGCCACGGGGCTGGTGATCCTGGTGCTCATCGTGGTCTATCAGGCCCGTCAGCAGCCGTTGACCGGCTTTACCCGGCAGATACCCATCCTTCTGATCGCCGTCATTCTGCTGCTGTCGGTGATCGGGCCGGCCAGCTACCTGAAAACGCTACCTGCCGTGGCCAGCGTCAATCTATTAGGTGGCATGGCGCTACTCGCTTTTACCTGGCTCCTCTGGCTCCGCAGCCGCCCTTCTCAGGGGGGTGGCTACTCCCAGTTGCGGCCGCTGGCCCGGATCTCGCTGGCAGCATTGCTCGCCCAGATCTTTCTCGGCGCCTGGACCAGCGCCAACTTCGCCGCCATTGCCTGCAACGGACTTCTTGCCTGCCCAGCGGAATCATCCGGCGCAGGTGCCGGCAGCTTCTGGTATCTGCGCGAGCTCGAACTCACATCCGCGGGCAGAATCGTGCTCGATGGCGCCCAGGCGTTGATTCAACGGACGCATCATCTGGGCGCGCTGCTGGCGACGGGTCTGCTGCTGGCGCTCGCACTCCGTTGCCTGGCAGCAGGTGGTGTGCTGGCTCGCTGGGGGCTGGGGCTCGTTGCCCTGCTTGCCCTGCAGATCGCTGCCGGCCTCACCGGAGTTTATGCCGGCCTGCCGCTCGTGGTGGTGCTGTTGCACAACCTGACCGCATCACTGCTGCTGCTCGCCGCAGTGCGCATACTTCTGCTCACCGCCGACCAACCTGCCTGAGCGTGCGATCGTGAGCCGTGGTGCCGCCTGGCTGATTGCCGCCCTGGTACTAATGGGCTCAGCGCTGTACGCAACGCAGCGCAGTCCGGTCGCGCCGGCACCGCTTCCCGTCCTCTACACCCTCGGCGGTGACTTCGAGCTGGAATCAACCGGGGGTGGGCGACTCTCGCTAACAGATCTTCGGGGTGAAGTCGTGCTGCTGAATTTCGGCTATACAGGCTGCCCGGATGTGTGCCCGACAGCACTGGCGAGAATGCGGGATGTGCTTGATCAGCTGGGCGAGAAGAAGGCATCGGTTCGACCGCTGTTCGTCACGCTGGATCCGGAGGTGGACACCCTGGATCGCATTGGTCCGTATCTCGATTTTTTTGATCCCGCCTTCATCGGCCTGACAGGCAGCAGCCATGAAATTGCCCAGGCTGCCGAAGGGTTCAAGGTGTACTACGAGCGAGCGCCCCTGTCATCGGCTGCGGGCTACACGATCAGTCACAGCAGTCACATTTATCTCATCGACGCCGAAGGTCAGGTCCGGGCCACTTTCGGAGAAGGCGTGCCGGTGCCCGCCATGGTCGAGACCGTGAATCAACTCGTTGTGGCGACGGAAAGAACCGCCCGGGGGGAAGCATGAATGAGCCCGTGATGGGTGGTCTGCAGCCGCGAGCAGAAGACGCAGCGCAGCCAGTAACCGAGGCCATCCGCAAGCGTACCGTCGGTTGGATCTGGCTGGGTGTTTACTCGCTGCTCGCCGCCGGGCTGTTGTCGCTCTGCCTGGCGCTGGCGAGAACGCCGGGCATCCAGGATCTGTTTCCGGGCACGGATTTCTTTCACGTGGCTCTGGTCGTGCACGTGGATCTATCGGTGCTGGTCTGGTTCATGGCCTGCGCCGGCATGGTCTGGACCCTGTTCGGTAGAGCGAGAGGCTCCCGGACGGGCGCAATGGCATTCTGGCTCGCCGTTCTCGGCGCCGTCATGATCAGCATCGCTCCGTTTATCGGCGCCGACCGGCCGCTGATGAACAACTACGTGCCGGTGCTGCAACACCCCTGGTTCTTCGCCGGGCTAGGACTGCTCGCCGTGGGCATTGTGCTGCAGGCCATGGACTACCTGCGTGGTATCGCCATTTCCTTCAGGCGCCCGGACTTCACGGACATGGTGCGATTCGCACTGGCCCTGGCAGCGCTATCCACGCTCGCGGCCATCGCTGCAGTGGGGTGGACCTACTTTGCACTGCCAGCGGATGTGCAGGGTGAACGCTACTTCGAAACGTTGTTCTGGGGGGGTGGGCACATCCTGCAGTTCACCAACTCGGTGCTGGTTCTGGTGGCCTGGTTCCTGCTCGGCAAGGCGAGCGGCTCACACGCCTGGTTGTCGCCGCGGGTAGGACTGGTGCTCTTCGCGCTGGTGGTACTGCCATTGCTGAGCGTGCCCTGGATCTACCGGCAACCCGTCACTGCCGATGCCGCTTTCACCGAGTTCACCACCCTCATGCGCTGGGGTGGTCTGATGACCTTACCGTTGGGCCTCGCGATCGGGGTCGGCTTCATCTATCGACACAAAGCACCAGCACACCTTCAACCGCTCAGAGCCACCCTGTTGTGTTCGCTCACCCTGTTCGCAGCCGGTGGCCTGCTCGGCTTCCTGATCCGCGGTTCCAATACCATGATCCCGGCTCACTACCATGGTTCCATAGTCGGCGTAACGCTGGCCTTCATGGGCGTGGTCTACTACCTGCTGCCCCGGCTTGGCTTCACCATCCGGCATCAGCGTATGCTCTACCTCCAGCCGTACATCTTCGCCGGCGGCCAGCTCATGCACATAACGGGGCTGGCCATGTCCGGAGGCTACGGCGTGCAGCGGAAGGTGGCCGGTGCGGATCAGATGCTGAGCGGTTTTCACGAATCGCTCGGCATGGGGATGATGGGCATGGGTGGCCTGCTGGCAGCGATCGGCGGCCTCTGCTTTCTCATCATCGCCATTTCCGCCCTTCGCGGCGAACGCGCACCGACTCCCATCTCTTCGTTGCTCGAGCAGCCGCTGGCGGTGCCCTCGAATTCCCAGGGGAGCCGTTAATCCGGCTACGTACTCCTCCGTATGGCCCCTCAGACAGAGAGGCGTAGCGTTATGAGTCCCGCGGATGTTGGAGATTGGTCTCATGGCGCAGGACGGCGGCGAGCTCCTAGTCAGAACTCTAACCAGCGCGGGCGTGGCGCACGCCTTCGTGCTCCACGGGGGACATCTGGATCCTATCTTTCAGGCGTGTCTCGATCAGGGCGTGCGCCTCATCGATACTCGTCACGAGGCAGCAGCCGGGCATGCAGCCGATGCTTACGCGCGGCAGACGGGCAAGCTGGGTGTGGCCATGGCGACGGCAGGACCGGGTTTCACCAACGTGCTCACCGCGGTGACGCAGGCTTATCTCGATCGCATCCCCGTGCTTTTCATCGTCGGTGCAGCACCTTTGCGGGATGCGGAACGCTGGCCACTGCAGGGCGGCATCGATCAGGTGGCCATGTCGAAACCGGTGACCAAGTACGCGGTTCAGGTGACGCAGACGGAGCAGATACCGCATCTCACCGCACATGCGATCAGAACCGCCCTCTCCGGCACGCCTGGGCCAGTGCTGCTGGAGATACCCATCGACGTGCTCTACTCCCGAACGGCGGAGTCCGTAGCGACGCCAGAGACCATTCCAGACCTGGGGCGCCCCGCACCCTCGGATCATCAGCTGGCAGACGCCCTGGCGCTGCTCTCTTCCGCGACGCGACCGGTGATCGTTGCCGGGGGTGGCGTGCTCCTGTCACGGGCCGCGGCCGCCGTGCGCTCGCTTGCCGAGGCCACCGGGATTCCGGTACTCGCCAACAACAAAGCGCTCGGTACCCTGCCGCCGGAGCATCCGTTGTCCGGCGGCGCGCACACGAACATCGGCACGCTCCGCGCCATGGGGCTGGAGGTGCCGGACGTGGCACTGTTTCTCGGTGCACGATTCGGAATGTTCACCGCGGACGACAAACTGCTCCCAGCGGACTGTCGTCTCATTCAGGTGGACATCGACGGCGCCGAGCTCGGCCGGATCCGGCCTGTAGACGTGGCGATCAGGGCGGATTGTCGGGAGACCGCGGACGCGCTGTCCCGCGCCTCCGCCAGCATGTCATGGCCGGATTGGAGCGAATGGGCCGGCGTGGTGCACGGCGTCAGCAACTGGCACGCCACCGCCTACGCGGAGGTGCAATCGCTCACACCCGGCGCTGTGCATCCCTACGCTGCGCTCAGAGAGATCATGGCCGTACTCCCTGAGGACACCATCGTCTGCGGCGATGGCGGTGAAACCTCACAATGGGCAGAACTCACCTCTCAGGCCCGACAGCCGGGCCAATACTGCGGGCATGGCTATCTGGGTTGTCTCGGCATCGGCATGCCGTTCGCAATGGGTGCACAGGTCGCCCACCCGGATGCGCGGGTGGTCTGCATTGTCGGCGACGGCTCCGTGGGCCTGAACATCCAGGAATTCGATTCGATGGTCCGGCACAACCTGCCCGTCGTGACAATCGTCCTCAACAACAAAGCCTGGGGTATGTGTGTGCATGGCCAGCGGTCCATGTTCGGAGAAAACCGTCTGGTCGCCACCACCCTCGGCGAGAGCCGATATGAGCAGGTTGCGGAAGGATTCGGCTGCTTCGGCGCCTACGTGGACAACCTCGAAGACATCCGGCAGGCGGTAACCGCAGCACTGGCCGCCGGAAAGCCGGCCTGCATCAATGTCATAACCGATCTTGAAGCGGTCTACGGTCAGACGGACAGCGCTACGAGCCGTAAATCGTCTACGCCTTCCGAGGAGGACACAGACGAAGTCGAGATGCCGTACTACGAGAACCTCAAGCAACCCTAGCCGGATTGCCAGCCGAGGGTCAGCCGCAGCGGGAGTCGCCGCAGGACAGGCAGGTGAGACACCCATCCAGGTACACGACGGCTTTGGTATGGCACTTTCGACAGATCCCCGTGTGCTCAGGGAGACCGCTGTCTGACTGGCCTTCCTCCTCCTGCGCCGGCAGTCCCAGCGCCTCACGCTTCTCTGCCAGATAGCGATCCCGATGCTCATCCGGGGCGTCGATGAGAACGCCGGTGTCCTTCAGGTGCGTTTCCAGCACGTCGCCGATCTCGGCGACCAGAGATGGCACGAAGCGGCCGCCTTTCTTCAGGTAGCCCCCTCGGGGATCGAAAACGCTATGCAGCTCCTCCACCAGAAAAGTGACATCACCGCCCTTGCGGAACACCGCCGAGATGATGCGGGTAAGCGCGACGATCCATTGGAAGTGATCCATGTTTTTTGAATTGATGAACACCTCGAAGGGCCGTCGTAGCTCATGCTCGGTTCCTTCGTTCAGCACGATGTCATTGATGGTCACGTACAGCGCGTGTTCGGAGAGCGGCGTCTTCAGCTTGTAGGTGGTGCCGTGCAGCTTGGCCGGCCGCTGGACGCTCTCGTGCATCTGCTGGACAGGCAGCGCGGCTTCCTGCTCCGCGGCTTCTTCCTTGAGCACGGTCATATCGACGATCTTCCCTTCTATCTTTTTGACCATCTCAGGATCTCCCGTAATCGCCTTCCTTGAGCGCATCGTAGAGGTTGGCGGCGGTGTGCCGCTCGCCTTCGTACTCCACTTCCTCGTCACCCCGCAGATCTACCCTGCTGCCATCGGCTAACATGAACCGGTAGCGGGTGTTGCGCAGATCCTCCTCCCGGACCAGGACACCCTGAAAACGCTCCGGGTTGAACCGGAAGGTGGTGCATCCCTTGAGACCCTGCTCACAGGCGTAAAGGTAGATGTCCTTGAACTGCTCGTACGGGAAGTCGGTTGGCACGTTGGCAGTCTTCGAAATGGAGGAATCAATCCACTTCTGAGCAGCGGCCTGCATGTCCACATGCTGCGTCGGGGTGATCTGATCGGTACCGACAAAGTAGTACGGCAGGGGATGTTGCTCGCTGTCCGGCGCTGCCTCTGGATCCACCAGGGCCCGATAAGCCAACAGCTCGAAGGAGCAGACATCCACTTTCTCTTTCGACTTCCGCCCCTCCCGGATCACGTTCCGGACATAGCGATGGGCAAAGGTCGGCTCAATGCCGTTGCTGGCATTGTTAGCCAGGGACAGGGCAATGGTCCCGGTTGGTGCGATGGAAGTGTGATGGCTGAAGCGGGCGCCGGTTTCTGCCAGCTCCGCCACCAGCTCCGGTTCCAGCTCGGCGATCTGACGCATGTAGCGGCTGTACCTGGCGAACAGCACCGACCCCGGCAGCCGATCACCTGCCTGATAGCCGTCCCGGGCGAGCTCGGGGGTGCGTCTGAGCATCCGGGCCGTCACCGTGAACGACTCCCGCATGATCGGTGCGGGTCCCTTCTCCCTGGCCAGAGCCAGCGCCTCGCGCCAGCCTGCCACTGCCAGCGCCCGACACACCGACTCCGTGAACGCCACTGCATCCGGATCTCCGTAGCGCATTTTCAACATGGTCAACGCGGAGCCCAGGCCCAGGATCCCCATGCCATGCCGCCGTTTCTGTTCGATCTCCTCTGCCTGCGCGGGTAGCGCCAGGCCATGCAGGTCGACCACGTTATCCAGCATCCGGGTGAAAATGGACACCACGCGATCGAACCTGTCCCAGTCGAAGCGTGCTTTGTCGGCAAAGGGATCCGTGACGAAGCAGGTCAGGTTGACCGAGCCCAGCAGGCAAGCGCCATAGGCCGGTAACGGCTGCTCGCCGCAGGGATTGGTTGCCCTGATGTCTTCGCAGAACCAGTTGTTGTTCATCGCGTTGACGCGGTCGATGAGAATGAAGCCCGGTTCCGCATAGTCATAGGTGGACGTCATGATGGCATCCCACAACTCCCTGGCCGGAATCGTGCGGTAGACACGACAGGCCACCCGGCCCACGTCGTCGGTGAGGTAGCCCTCGGTGAGCGGCCAATCCCGCCAGATGACCTGGCTGGGGTCCGCCAGGTCGAGCTTCGCATGCCGCTGCTCGGCGGCCGACAGAGGGAACGCGAGAGGCCAGGGAGCATCCTGCCTGACCGCCGCAATGAACGATTCGGTGATCAGCAGCGATAGATTGAATTGTCGAAGCCGGCCGTCTTCACGCTTGGCGGCGATGAACGCCAGCACGTCCGGGTGGCCAATGTCGAAGGTTGCCATTTGCGCACCGCGTCGACCTCCGGCGCTGGAGATGGTCCGGCACATGCTGTCGAAGATGTCCATGAACGACAGCGGTCCGGACGTCTGCGCGTCCGCACCGGCCACCCAGGCACCACGCGGGCGGAGCGTCGAGAACTCATAGCCGATGCCACTGCCCCCTTTCAGTGTCATGCCGGCTTCGTGCAACTTGCCGAGAATGTCGTCCATCGAGTCGCCGATCGTGCCTGACACCGTGCAGTTGATGGTGCTGGTGGCTGGCTTGAAGGCGAACGCACCGGCGTTGGACAGAATGCGGCCGGCGGGTATCGCGCCGTTGTCGAGCGCCCAGAGGAATTGCCGGTACCAGTGTTCCCGGTCAGTGTCCTTTTCCACCTCCGAAAGCGCCCGGGCCACTCGCGCCAGAGTGGCACCGACATCGGCGTCCACCGGCGTTCCGTCCCGGTCTTTCAGTCGGTACTTGGCGTGCCAGATGTCTTCGCTGGCCGCCTGTAGCGGCAGCGTGTTGAGTGCCGGTGGTTGCGTCGACCGCACCTTGGGATCGAGCATCGTGAGCTCCGGGAAATCGGGTTGAATCGGACAGGTGGGATACTATATATGGTTATGCTCTATATTGCAGATACTACATATAGTATTTGAGGCCGAATGCTGATCTCGATCAACCAGCACCGGTCAGCAGCTCAGTCGCCCGGCTCACCCTCCTGCTGATCTGCCTGTTTTTCCGCCTGTTTTTCCGCCTGTTTGTCCGCCTGTTTATCCGCTTTGCGCTTCGCCTTCTCCGCCTTGTAGGCGTCAATCTCGGCCTGCTTCTCGGCTTTCAGCGTATCTCGGAGCAGCGCCACCTGCTCGGCGGTCACCTCGTAGAATCCCGGGATCGAGCACGGTGGCCCCACGGAGCCTATGCTGAAGCTGTTGATGGCATGAATGTCATCGAGTCGGCACAGCTGGCTGCCTCTCGGCTCGTAGGCAATCGTCGTGCCTCTCCGCAGTTGGTGGCACGTGTGCCGGAACTGCACCAGGTAGTAAGTCTTCGACGGCAACTCGAAGACCACATGCCGATCATCCAGGACCTCGCTGTTGCGAATCGAGCGGACGGGGATGCACCGCTCCATCTCCCCGTAGTCTTCCTGGTCGGGTGCCTCGTTGAGTATCGCCTCCACTTCCGGTGAGAAAACCACTCCTTCTTCCGAATCCTCGGCATCCTGTGCAAATGCTGGAACTCCAAGGGAGATGATCAGCAACGTCGGCAGGAGGCGGCTTGAAATCAGCATATGATCAACGGTCCCTAGTTCTGCTCGGTCAGCAACGCTGCCTGCTCAGCCGTGATGGCCTCGAAGCTGCCAAGAAAGCAGGTGCCATGCATCGCCACCGGCCGGCCACCAGACATTCCGTGCTGCAGGTCCATGCTGTTGGACGGATAGAACGGATCGTTCTCACACAGACTGCTGCTGCCCCTGGACTCGAAGATCGGCAAGTCGTTGTAACGCAGGCTCGGGCAGTCCCGCTTGAGCTTGTTCAACCAGTGGTTGCTGCCTCGAGAGAAAAGCAGGTACTCCGTGTTCAGCACCTTCACGGTGCGGTAAGCCCGGGTACTCAGACAGCGCTTCGACTCATGGCCTTCATAGGCCGACACCTCGGAGAGCAGGGCATCCAGGCGCTCGTCCAGCGTAGGGCCTTCCGCATCTTTCGATTGCTCACTGCCTTCCGGTCCCTCTGGTTCCTGGGGCGCCTCCTCAGCCGTCGACACAACCGGGAAAGCCATCAGTGAAGCAATGAGAATCCCTCTGCTCAGTCGAATCAAGCGCATAACTTCTCCACCAATGCCGGCACCGCGCTGGCGCTGTCTGCAGGCCATTTACAGGCCCACCAATCGTCAGCCCGGGTCCGACCCTGATTGATCGCCACCATGGGTAGGCCCAGCGTCCTCGCTTCCCTGGCGAACCGGAAACTCGAGTACACCATCAAAGAGCTGCCGACGAGTAGAAACCCATCTGCGCGATCGAGCTCGGCGCGAACCTGCTGAACCCGCTCTTTCGGGACCGAATCACCATAAAACACCACGTCCGGTTTCAGAACACCCCCACATTTGCATAGAGGCTCCCGGAAGTCATCGAACTGTCGGACATCGTCAAAGGCGGCATCCCCATCCGGCTCTGCGCTGACCGAACCTTCGAGCCAGGTGCCGTTGTGCGCCTCGAGCCAGCTCTGCAACCGATCTCTGGGCTGATGAGCCCCGCACTGCAGACAAACCACGGTGCCCAGACTGCCATGCAGCTCTATCAATCTGCTCTGACCGGCCCGCTGGTGCAGGCCGTCCACGTTCTGGGTGACCACGATCTGGACCCGGCCCGCCTGTTCCAGTCTTGCCAGCGCCCGGTGCGCCGGGTTGGGCTCGGCAGCATGGAAAGCGGGCCAGCCGCGCATGCTGCGCGCCCAGTATCGCCGCCGGGCACTGAGCTGCTTGAGAAAGTCCTGGTGCTGCACGGGATCGCTGCGCTGCCAGTCACCGTCGTGGTTCCGATAGGTGCCGATTCCAGAAGCCGCGCTGATCCCAGCGCCGGTAAGCACAAAGAGACGTTCGACACCCGCCAGGCAGTCCGTCAGCCTCGTCAGATCCGGCATCAGCGCAGACGATCCACCGAGCGAATGGCGGCCCGGGCGATTTTCGGCATGTTGGAATTGCCCATGGGCGTGCCTGCACCACTGTTCAGGGTCAGTGCCACTGCCAGATTGCGGCTCGGGTCGCAGAACGCCCCGCTGCCGCCGTAGCCGTAGTGACCAAATGCCTCCGGCGCACGCACACCCAGGGTGAAGGCTTTGTGGTATCCCATGCGCCAGTGCATGGGGATGAACAGCACCCGATCCCGGGCTTTGCTCTGCACCTGGGAGAGCTCCCGTACCCGCTCCTCGGAAAGTACCCGCACCCCATCGAGCTCACCGCCATTCGCAAGCATGGCGTACATCCGGGCAAGGGAGCGGGCGGTGAACTGGCCATTCGCGGCGGGAATCACGGCCTGCACCACTTCCTCCGAGTTCCAGTCAAAGGTCTCGGTGAACGGATTCATGGCCGAGTTGAACTCGGAGAGTTCCACACCAAACTGACCGAGCCCGCGCTCCACCCAGAGCATGACGTTCTCCTGCCACTCTTCCCGCGGCTTGGCCGGCCTGGAGATTCCCTGGGTCAGCTCGGCACGGCGGTAGAGCTCGTTGTGCGGCATGCCGATGAACATGCCGTCCAGCTTCAGCGGATCGGTCAGTTCCTCGGCCAGGACAGCCTGCAACGGCTTGCCGGCAATGGCTTCGATGAGACCGCCAATGAGCCAGCCGTAGGTGAGCGCGTGATAACCATGCTCATCGCCGGGGTCGTGGGCGGGCTCCGCGTCCGCAATGCGGAACTTCATGTGCTCCCAGTCGAGCATTTCCTGGGGATGGCTGATGAGGTCGGTGATCCGGTACAGGCCCGCCTGATGGGTCAGCGCCTGTCGGATGGTGATCTGCTCTTTGCCTCGAGCTCCGAATTCCGGCCAGTGCTTGGCGATGGTGTCGTCATACTGGGCTAATCCCTGGTCGACCAGGATGTGGACCAGAGTGGACATCACGCCTTTGCTGGTCGAGAAGCTGGGCGCGGTGGTATCCGCCTGCCAGGGATTACCTGCCGAGTCCTTGATGCCGCCCCAGATGTCCACCACCGACTTGCCATGGTGATACACGCAAACGGCCGAACCGGCATGCTGGTTTTTCGGGATCTGACGGATTAGGGACGACGCCACATCGGCGTAGTCCGGATGAATGTTGCCATCGAGCATGGTGGCATTTTCCCACAGTTTTCCGCCAGGGAAAGGTTCCATAGAATGGCATTAAGGACAGCGGCTGAATTGACCCATGACAATCGACTGGCGCGCCTATGAAACCAACGGTTTCTGGGATGAGCTCATTACGGCCAACGGCAGGGCCCGGAAAGGGGCAGGTAGCCTGACCCGGATGCTGGCCGAGCTCAGCGACGAGGAGCTGGCCGCCCGACGCACAGCCGCCGAGCTTGCGATCCGCTCCATGGGCATCACCTTTACTGTCTACACCGGTGAAGGCAGCGGCAGCATCGACCGGGAATGGCCTTTCGACATCATCCCGCGCTTGATCATGAAGAAGGAGTGGGACGTTGTCTCCGAAGGTCTCGCCCAGCGGGTGGAGGCGCTCAATCGCTTCATCGACGACATCTACCACGAGCAGAAGATCTTCGATGACGACGTGCTGCCCCGGGAATACATCGAGAAGTCCAAGGAATTCCGTGAGGAGTGCTGCGGCATCAGCCCCCCGGAAGGCGTCTGGTCACATGTCTGCGGCTCCGATCTGGTCCGGGACGCAGATGGCCAGATGTACGTGCTCGAAGACAACCTGCGGGTACCCTCCGGCGTCTCCTACATGCTGGAAAATCGGGAGGTGATGAAGCGCGTATTCCCCGAGCTGTTCGAGCACTACGTGATTCATCCGGTGGACGACTATCCCAAACAGCTGGCCGCCTGCCTCCGCTCGCTGTCGGCAAAACGCTCACCGCAAATTGCCGTGCTCACGCCAGGCATATTCAACTCCGCGTACTACGAGCATGCCTATCTCGCTAACGCCATGGCAGCTCAGCTGGTGGAAGGATCGGATCTGGTGGTGGACAGGGACGACAACGTTTACATGCGCACAATCGAAGGATTCGTGCAGGTGGACGTGATCTACCGCCGCATCGACGACCTCTTCATGGATCCCGAGGTATTCAATCCGGACTCCATGCTCGGCGTGCCGGGACTGATGCGCGCCTGGCGTGCGGGCAACGTGGCGCTGGCCAACGCACCCGGCTGCGGTGTGGCGGATGACAAGGTGATCTACACCTACGTGCCGGACATCATCCGCTACTACCTGAATGAAGAGCCGATGCTGCCAAACGTGCCTTCCTATCGCTGCGTGAACAAGGAGGAACGGGATTACGTGCTGGACAATCTGGACAAGCTGGTGGTCAAGCCCGCCAACGAGTCCGGCGGCTACGGCATGCTGATCGGCCCGAAAGCGTCAAAAGCAGAGCGGAACAAATTCGCCCGCCAGATCCTGGCCAACCCGCGTAACTACATGGCGCAGCCCATGTTGCTGCTCTCCACGGCTCCTACCCTGGTGGACGCGCCGAACAAGCCCGGCGGCGTAGCGGAAGGCCGACACCTTGATCTCAGGCCGTTCATTCTCTCCGGCAAGCAGACCTACGTGACCACCGGTGGGCTGACCCGTGTGGCGCTGCGCAAGGGCTCCACCGTGGTTAACTCGTCGCAAGGAGGTGGCAGCAAGGACACCTGGGTGGTGGATCTGGAATCATGAATCTCAACCGCATACTGTCCAGCACCGCCGAACGAGCCTACTGGTTGGGTCGCTATCTGGAACGGGCGGACAGTACGGCACGGATGGTTCGGGTGAATTCACGCCTCCTCTACGACCTGCCGAAGCGACTGCCACTGGCCTGGCAGGGACTGGTGAATACCACCGGTTCCCGGGCGTTGTTCGATGAGCTTTTCGATGAGCCGAGCGAAAAGAACGTCGCCCGCTACCTGATCAATGATGTCCGCAACCCGGGTTCGCTCATTCAATCCCTGGATCATGCTCGGGAAAACGTTCGTACCCTACGCGGCATCATCCCGCGCAGCACGGTTGAACAGATCAACGAAGCATATCTTTATGCGAAAGATCACCTGTCTGAGCCGCTGTCAAGAAGCCGTCGGGCAGACGGTCTGGAAGAGATCCAGGCTTTCATCCAACGCATCGAAGGCTTCATGTCTGCCAACATGCTGCATGACGCCCACTGGACCTTTCTCCGGCTGGGGAACTTCATCGAAAGAGCAGATATGACCAGTCGCATCCTCGAAGCAGGGTGCGAGGACGTTTTCGACGAAGCCTCGGAACTGGAACCATTCACGGACATTCAGTGGCGCAGCGTGCTGCTCTCTCTCGACGCTACCCAGAGCTACAATCAGGTGGTGCAGGGACCGATCAGCCAGGAGGCGGTACTCGAGTTTCTGGTGCACAACACCCAGCTGCCAAGATCGCTGGCATACTCGTTGAACTCGCTGCGCAACGGCGCCCGCGATCTGCCAAGAAACGAGCGTGTGCTTCGCGCCGTGAATCGCCTGCGTCGCCAGGTGAGTAACCTGGTTGTGGAAGACCTCGACATCGAGGCCATAGAGACCTTTCTGGACGACTTTCAAGGCGAGCTGGCCAGCCTCGACTCGGAAATCAGCAAAACCTATTTTCAGTACAAACCAAGGCGCCGTCACAAAACCTGATTCGGTCCTGCCGCCAACCCGCGAGTAAAAGGGAAACGCTCATGCTCAAGCTTCACGGTATGTCACGCAGCAACTACTTCAACCTGGCGAAAGCCTGCCTGGCCTTCAAGGGCATTACCTATGAAGAGGTGAAAGCCGTCCCGAGTCAGGAAGAGGACTATCTGGTTAAAAGCCCCATGGGCAAAGTGCCTTGCATCGAGACAGATCAGGGATTCATATCCGAAACTCTGGCAATCGCCGAGTACCTGGACGCGATCCAGGCAGAAAAACCACTACTACCCACAGATCCGTTCGCCAGAGCCAAGGCCCTGGAGCTGATCCGGCATATCGAGCTCGATATCGAGCTGGTCGCCCGACGAGTGCTGCCGGCCGCCTTCTTTGGTGCCACGGCAAGTGACGAGTTGAAGGAAACCACCCGGAAGGATCTGGCCCGCGGGGTGCAGGCTGTTTCCCGACTGTTCGTCTGCGAACCATTCGCCACAGGTAACGAGCTCAATCTCGCCGACCTGTACACTTACTACTCCTTCGGTCTTGCCAGCAGCATCGTGCAGACGATTTACGAACAGGATCTGCTGGCGGAGCTTCCGCAGGTGAAGGCGCTCATGGGCCGGCTGGCAGAAGAAGAACCGATCCGCTCGCTCAACGAGGCAGCATCATGAGTGCCCGGGTGAGATCTCAGGGGCTGAGCCTAGCTGCCTGCTTTCTTCTGGCTTCGCTCACCGTGCCCGGTACGGCCGAGGCACGGGACCTGCCTTCAGCAAGGCCGGAATCCGTTGGCATGTCCAGCGAACGTCTCGGACGGATCGGTCCGGCCATGCAGCGATACATCGACGCAGAGCTGGTGCCGGGCACCGTTACCGCCATCATGCGCAAGGGCAGGCTCGTGCATCTGGAGGTGCGCGGCAGCATGGACGTCGCCGACGGCCAGGAGATGCGTCGCGACACCGTCTTTCGCATCGCCTCGATGACCAAGCCCATCACCTCCGTCGCACTGATGATGCTCTGGGAGGAAGGTCATTTTCAGCTGCGCGATCCGGTGAGTCGTTTTCTGCCGGAATTTGCAGACGTCCAGGTATCAACGACGAGCGATGCCAGCGCTGAAACCGGCGAGCTGGTTGCCGTCGATCGACCCATCCAGATTCGTGACATGCTGACCCACACTGCGGGCCTCGCCAACAACTACCTCGGCAATCCCAATGCCTATCGAGCACACATGGCCGAGCTCGAGCAGTCGACGGATCTCGAAACCTACATCAAGCACCTCGCCGAGCTGCCGCTCAACTATCAGCCCGGCGAGCGCTGGGAATACTCCACCGCGACCAGCGTGGTCGGCCGGTTGGTCGAGGTCATTTCCGGCCTGCCGCTGGACGAGTTTTTCTATCAACGAATCTTCGAACCGCTGGGCATGGAGGATACCCACTTCTTCCTCGATGAAAGCTACGCCGAGCGGCTCGCTGCCCAGTACACGCCGGGGGAGGATGAGAAGATCGTCCAGCAGGATCCTGGCTCCGAGGAGAGTCGATGGATCAGCGGGCCGAAGACGATGTTCAGCGGTGCGGGCGGGCTGGTTTCAACGGTAGACGACTACCTGCGCTTTCAGCAGCTGATGCTGAACGGCGGCGAGCTGGACGGCACGCGCCTGCTCTCTCCCGCTACCGTCTCCCTCATGATCGACAACCATACGGGCGAGATGCCCATCTGGCTGGGCGGTCCCGGCATGGGCTTTGGCCTTGGCTATGGAGTGGTGGTAGATCGGGGGGCTGCTGCAACGCCGCTATCGGAAGGTGCGGCCTACTGGGGCGGCGCCTACTGCACCATCAGCTGGTTCGATCCAGCCGCAGAAATCGTCGCTGTTCTTATGACTCAGGTCCGGCCCTATACCCACATCAACATCCGTCAGGACTTCCAGGTGCTGACTTATCAGGCAATCACTGAGGCAGATGCTCGATAGCCGGTTCCCGCCAGCGCGCGAAAGCGCCGTACACGAGACAGGAAGCAGCCAGCGCCGGGAACACTTCGTGCAGCACGTCGGACGGGCCGGCCAGCATCCAACCGAGCAGCACGAAAATCCCCACCAGCATGGAGGCGAGCACGCCCTCCGCCGTGCCTCGATGCCAGTGCAGGCCAAAGAGGATCGCCGGAAAGAAGCAGACGGCATAGAGGCTGCCGGAAAAGATCGTGATCTCCACGATGCCGCCCGGCGGATTGAGCGCGATGACGGCGGCGATCAGCGAAAAGCCCACCACACCGATCCGGGTCCAGGTAAGCGGATGGGCGGTCGGGTGCACCGTCTCCACCACGTCTTTGTAGAGCACGGATGCTGCAACCAGCAGCACGCTGTCCATGGACGACATGGCAGCGGCAACCATGGCCACCACCAGGAAGTCGGCGATCCAGATCGGAAATACGCTCGGATCATTGATCAGTGTTGGAATCACCAGATCGGTATCAACGACGCCATCGAGCAGCGCACGGGCAATCACACCGGTCGGGAACAGGCAGAGCTGAATCAGCGCGATGCCTCCTACTGCCACCCAGATGCCAACCTTTACGCTGCGCTCGTCACGCAAAGAGTAGAACCGGGAGATCTGCCGCGGGTCCACCAGCAGCTTCAGCGAGCCGGACAGGGCAATGCCCAGCAGCACGACGAAAGGCAATCCCGCATTCAGCGTGAACAGGTGCTCAGTGTCGGGCGCTGCGGCGAGCTCCGAGAACGCCTGAAATCCACCTGCCGCATTCAACACGCAGTAAAAAATGGTGGTGGATCCCAGAATCATCAGCACGCCCTGAACTACATCAGTGCGGACAACCGATACGAAACCGCCGATTGATGTGTACAACACCACGATCACCAGGGTCAGCCCGACTGCATGCTGGTAAGGAATACCTAGAAAGCGCTCAAAGAGGTTGCCCGCGCCTTTGAATATGGCAACCAGATAGAGCAGGCTGGAAAGCAGAATCACCAGAGCAGCGGTCAGCCGCAGCATCCGGTTGTGCGCGCCGAACCTCGCTTCGAGATAGTCCGGCAGGGTCAGCGCATCCCAATGGCTGGTGAAGCGGCGCAGTCTCGGCGCAACCACGGTCCAGGACATCCAGGTGAACACAACGATGAGTACAGCCATGGTCATCCAGGGCAGGCCGTACTCGTAACCCTTGCCCGCGTGACCTATGTAGCTGTTGGTGCTGGCGAAGGTGGCGAAGAAGGAGATGCCGACCACCACGCCGCCGAGACTCCGGCCGCCGACGTAGTACTCGGTCATGTTGTGGCTGTGCTGAGCACCTATCTTCGCGTGGTAGAGGAGGACGGCTGTGTAGGCGATCAGCAGCACGCCGGCCAGCCAATGCTCAACGAACCAGGCCACGTGGTATCCTCCGCACATGCGCTATCTGGTTCAGTTTCTCGTCCCCGCCCTCATCATCGTGGTGGTAGTGTACCTGCTGGCAAGAACGAAACGTGGTCAGGACGAAGCCGCCGATGGCTCCGAGAGCTCGGATACCGGTACGTTCATTCTGATTCTGGTGGTTGGCGCCAGCGTCGCCGTGCTGTCGTTCTTCCTGATGCAGGGTGCATTCAGCTGAGTCGGGAAAAACGATGAGCGCCCCGAAGGGCGCTGTCGGAAGGTTCCAGTCCGGAAAACTGTGTAGCAGGACTGCGTAGAAAGACGAAGCGCTATTCCAATGGCGGCACGACCCTCTGACCAACGAACAATGCGCTGCCACACTCCACAACCGTCTGCAGGTGCCGTATCAATGATGGCGTGCCCGGCGCGGCCTGGAAGGCTTCGCTACGCGCCGCCCACTTCTCCAGAGAGGCATTCACGTTGTAGAAGTAAAGATCGGCACTGCTCGGTGGAGCCCCGACGCCCGGCACGGAAACGAATCCCATCGCGCCATCAGCGATATCAACGGACCCGACAACACTGCTCACGTGGTTGACCAGATCCTCCAGATCACCCGGCCCGTGACCTCGGCGATAGTCACAGGCGAATGCCTGAATGATCGCGCCACCCGGTCCAGCATTCAACTCACCTTCCGCCTGGAACATCTGCCGGCGCATGGCAAGGCTGGAGGTGCAGGTCGCCACCGAGTTGAAACGTTCCATCGACGCCTGGCCTTCGGCGGACGCATTGAAGGCATCTCCCCGACGGGCGTAATCCATCAGGCTGTCGTTGTTGTTCGCCCACAGAAAATCGAATGACGTGCTCGCTTTGAAAGGCGTCCAGACAAAGGCCGTTGCGGGTTCCTGTCCAGCCTTTTCCATCTGATTGAGATAGTAGTCCCGGGCGGCCATCAGATCGCCCATGTCCTTGCCGTCATTGAAGTTGCAGGAATAGATTTCCCGAACCATCGGCGCAGCCGCCGCCGATGCCAGCGGCGCAGCCGCGAGAGCGGTCAGAAAAAGTAGAAGATGAGTGGTTCGCCTCATGTTGTTGGTCTCCTCAGTTCGTTCGCTGTTGCTCATCGACAAGGAGTCTGAAGGAAAGGTACGACCTGGCAGCATGGTCACGCTCATGGCAGAGCACTCCACACACCCCCTTAGATTCAGTCTCTCCTGCGACTCAGTGTGTGCGAATTTGTCAGTGATTACCAGTCCGCGTGGTTCGGCCTGTTGGCCAGAAAGGATGATGAAGATCGATCATGAACTCATGACTGTGTTCCATCGCATCGTGCCGATGCGGATGAGTGTGCGGCTCCTCTCCCTCGTGACCTTCGTGTTCATGCTGGTGATGCTCATCGTGAACGTGCAGATGCTCGTGCGACACAGCTTCATGTCGGTGCGGCAGATGAGCGCCGGTCTCTTCGCGCCAGAACAGCAGCGCGGCAAGAACGGAGAAGGCCGAAATCATCGCCATGACGGCAAAGGCCGCCGAAAGGCCCGCGCCAGCACCCAGCCAACCGGCAAGCGGATAGGCGATCAACCAGCAGGCATGGGAAAGCGCAAACTGGGCGGCGTAGTAGGCGGGTCGGTCACCGGGCTGCGAAGAGCGAACGATGAGGCGCCCGGCCGGCGTCTGCACCAAGGAGGAACCAAAGCCCAGCAGCGCCCAGATGGCGTTCACTGCCGCCAGGGAAGGGCCCATCATTCCGGCCAGCAGACCGACGATGAGCAAGACGCCACCGCCGAGCATGAAACGACGATCCGGGTGTTTGTCCAGGAAGCCGGGTAACGCCAACGCCGCCACCATGGAGCCGAAACCGAATCCAGCCAGCGCCAGTGCGGTATCCGTCTCGCTGCCACCCAGATAGCCGCGTACGTAAACCACCGTGTTGACGATCACCATGGCACCTGCCGCGGAAACCGCCATGCACAAGGCAAGCAGACCCCGCAGACGTGGGGTTCGCAGATAGCTTGCGATGCCGAAGATCGTGTTCCGCCAGACCCCCAGTTCCCGCTCCGGCGGCTTGGCTACCGGCAGCGTTACCGTCAGCAGCAGCGCGGCAGAGAGCAGGAACGTCCCCGCGTTGAGCAGAAAAAGCGCATCGTAGCTGACCAGCAACAGCGCTGCGGCGGCCAGGGTGGGGCTGGCCAGGTTCTCCAGATCATAAGCCAGTCTGGATAGCGACAGTGCCCGGGTGTACTCCTCCTCGTCGGGCAGCACGTCCGGGATAGTCGCCTGGAAGGTTGGAGTAAATCCGGCTGAGCAGACGTTGAGCAGGAAGATCAGCACGTAGATCTGCCAGACTTCGGTGACGAATGGCAGGCAACAGACGATGGCCGCTCGAACCACATCCAGGCCTATCAGAAACGCCCGGCGCGGCAGCCGATGAACCATGCCACCCACCACCGGCGCCACAAAGACGTAGGCAGTCATCTTCAGCGCCATTGCCGTGCCGAGCACAGCACCCGCGTCACCGGCGGAAAGATCGTAAGCCAGCAGCGCCAGCGCCACCGTGGCCAACCCGGTACCGGTCAGCGAGGTCACCTGGGCCGTAAACAGTCGCCGATAGGTGACGTTTTCGAGAACCGAAAGCATGGCCGAAGCCTAGCAGCCTGGTGAACGTTCTGGTCAGGTCTCCTTTCGGCGACGCCGTGCAGAGTTCGATGTCGCGGCCTTAGGTCCCGCACGCTTTTCAGCGGGACTCCTTTTTGCCGCCGTAGCTTTCTTCCGCGGTGCTCGCGCGGGTGCGCCGCTTCCGGCCAGCAACGCCTCGGCCATCCGGGCTCCACCCCCCGCGTCCTCATGCTTGAAGAACACGAAGGCACGCTCCGAACCCGAAGACTGAACCTTCTCCCGCCAACGCCGTAGCTCTGCGGGTGTGTAGTTCGAGGCGCGCAGCCGCAGATAGACCAACGGACCGGGCAGCAGCTCTACCGACTGAGGCTTCACCGCCGCCTCGCCGTCACCGTGCGTCACCACCAGGGCGTGACCACGATCAACGAGCGCTGCGTGCACGTCCGAATCCTCCCAGGAGGGGTGGCGGAACTCAAAGGCAACAGGCAGGCCGTCCGGCAACAACGACTGAAAGGTCTGCAAACGCTCTACGTTGACAGACATGTTAGGCGGCAGCTGAAACAACAGCGCTCCGAGCCGTGAACCGAGTATCTCTGCCCGATTGAGGAGAAAGCCCATGGGCTCCTCGGTATCCTTGAGACGCTTCTGATGGGTAATCCGGCGCGACGCCTTGATCACGAATCGAAACGACTCCGGCACGCTATCGCGCCAGGTTTCGACCACGTGCGATCGGGGCATCCGATAGAAGGTGTTGTTGATTTCCACCGCCGGCAGGCGTGAAGCGTAGTAACCCAGCCACTCATCGGCGTGCAGCTCGGGTGGGTAGAATGCACCCCGCCACTCCTTGTAGCTGTAGCCGCTGGTGCCCGTCAGGATCTCGGTCTTTTTGGCCATAAGTGAGCCTCCCTTCCCGGGCTTAAGTCTGCCGGGTGATTCACCCAGGGGTCAAATAGCGGCCTTGACGGGCTCCGCAGCGATGACCTGCAATTTGCTGCACGGATATCACCCTGCTTACCATGCGCGTTCTATGGAGATTCGAGGGGATTCGGCATGGTCCGCACCTTAAGCCAGGCTGACTTTCAAAAGGCGCGGCAGCCAGCACGCAGACGTCCCGCTGCCTGGCTGGTCGCCGGCATGCTGTTCCTCGCAGCCTGGCAACCAGTCCTGCATGCCGCCACGGGCGACTATCTGAGCCCCGATCTGCGCGCCCGGGTGGAAAAGCTGAAGGCCGATGTGGCCTATCTGCCGACGGATCAGCACAACATGACCGAGAGATCCCGCGTGCTCTGGCAGTGGGCCAACGCCTGGGCGCTTGCGGGAGGAGGGCTACCCGTCAACCTCACCCAGACCGTGGCCGCAATCGCCGCCTACCCGGACCTGGCCCGACAGTTACCGGCAGTGATAGATGCCTACATCTACGAGCTGACGCTGCACGACGAGGAACCCGAGGCCTTGGGCACGCTCAACGCCGATCTGGGCCCCTTTGAAGTTCGTACCTTCGTCACCATCGAGCAGACGTTCACCGTTGGCAGCCGAGATATCGAACCAGGCGGTGGCTTCGTCGTTGCGAGGCACTTCATGCCGAACTACGGGATCTGGCAGGCCACTGACCCCACGGCAGATAACTACGTCAGCATCACCAGCAGCAACCGAACGGTCAGCTTCGCGCTCGACAGCGTACCCATGCGTGGCATGCACGGCGGTTTCCGTGGCCAGCGCCCGGCACTCATGTTTCGCCTGGCAACCGGTACGCTCAGCGAGGAGGACACGGTCACCATCACTTACGGGGATAAGAGTCAGGGTAGTCGAGGCTTCCTCATGGCGGACTTCGCAAGCGACCGCATGCCTCTGCCGCTATATCTCGCCCTCAACGGCAACGATCCGCTGCTGACCCTGCCTATCCAACCCATCGTGGTGACGGGCACCGGGTTCGCCGGATTGGCAGGTTTCGCACCTTCCGTTGTCGGACCGGGGGAGACCTTCACTCTGTCCGTTCGCGGCCAGGACGTCTACTACAACCGCTCCAAGGACGGTCATCCGACCCTGAAGATACTCAACGGCGAGGAAGTCGTCGCCCGAGTCCCCGCAAACCAGCAGGCGATCAGCCTGGTAGAGCTATCTCTCCCCGAGCCAGGTGCTTATCACCTGCGCCTGGAAACCAGAGACGGCAGCGTCGCAGGCCAGGTGAACCCGATCCTGGTGACCGACGAAGACCGGGACCGGATCTACTGGGGGGACACCCACGGCCACTCGGGCTTCGCAGAAGGCATCGGCACCCCGGACGCATTCATGACCTGGGCTCGGGACGACGCCCGGCTCGATTACGTCACTCACTCCGAGCACGACATCTGGATGGATGATCACGAGTGGGAAGTGCTCCGCGAGAACGTTCGCCGCTACACCGAGGAGGGCGCGTTCGTCGCTTATCTCGGTTATGAGTGGACTGTGCGCAACTTCGGTGGCGGGCACCACAACGTGCTGTTCCGTACGCCGGACGCCCGGGAACGGATCCCGGCCCAGTTCTACCCTACTCTCTCCCGCCTGTATCAGGGATTGCGTGATACGGCAGATCCGAAGGATGTGGTCATCATTCCCCATGCCCATCAGGCCGGTGACTATCGATTGAACGACCCCGAGCTCGAGCCGCTGATCGAAATCATGTCTCAACACGGCAACTTCGAGTGGTTTGGCCGTGCCTACCTCAGCCACGGCCATCAGGTCGGCTTCATCGCAGCTTCCGACAACCATCTCAGCCAACCAGGTTACGGAGCACCAAAAAACTCGAGCCTGGCTCAGCGTGGTGGCCTCGGCGCGATATTCGCGAAAGAGAAGACCACGGATGCCATCTTCAATGGCATGAAAGCCCTGAAAGCCTATGCCACGACAGGAGATCGGATCATTCTGGATGTGAACGTCAACGGTACGGGCATGGGCCAACGCGCACCTTTCAGCGAAGATCGATCGCTGCAAGGCCGGGTGATCGGCACCGCCCCCATCGAGCACATCGCTGTGATTCGCAATGACGAGGTGCTCTGGCAGCAGGACTACCTCACGGCCACTGAGCCCGCCAGCAACACCGAGGGCATCTTTCTGCTCTCCTTCGGTTCCGACGCCGCACCCTACCACCCTGGTGACAATCCGAGAGGCTGGCGGCATTGGCGGGGTGCGCTGGAAATCGACAACGCAGAACTGGATGCTTATCAGGGTATGGACTTTCACAACAGCTTCTATCAGTCCATCACCCCGGATCCGGACAACCCCAACCTCCTGCAGTTCGCGACGCTTACCCGAGGCGACACGAGCTCCATCGAGCTTCGCCTGTCCGGTCTGAAGCGAACGTCTACGCTACGGATCACTCTGGAAGAAGCTCGAGAGACGGGCGGCGGGCCACCCGTTTACCGCAGGCATCAGACCACGCCGGCAAGCGAGCTCGTCTTTCAGTTCCGGGACCTGACGGGTGGCCGGCTCGAGCAGACTCTCAGCACCGATGTCTACACAGACACCGTTCTGCTCCGGCAGAAGATCGAGAACGGGCCGACGGACGTTTCTTTCGACCTGGCCGACCGCTCGGAGAGACAAGGCGACTACTATTTCGTCCGCGTCCGGCAGGCCAACGATGCCATGGCCTGGTCGAGCCCGATCTGGGTTGGCGGGTACCCGAAGCGGTGAGCTTCGACCTCCATCCGGTTCTCGCCCGAGACACCCTGCCGGTCGCGAGTCTTGACGTATCAGAGCTGCTGCTCATGAATGATGCTCGCTTCCCCTGGTGCATCCTGGTCCCCCGGGTGCTCGACATCTCCGAATGGCACCATCTCCCGAAAGCTGAGCGGGAGACTGTGATGCAGGAGATAACCGCCGTTTCGCAGTTCCTGGAGCACCTGCCAGAGGTCAGCAAGCTCAACATCGGCGCCCTCGGCAACCGGGTGCCTCAGTTGCACATCCACGTACTGGGCCGACATCCCGAGGACGCCGCCTGGCCGGATCCGGTGTGGGGCTTCGGCACGCCGGTGGCCTACGAACCCCGCGCGGCCGATCTGCTGGTGAGGCAGCTTCGCGCGGCGCTGGCGGGATAGCCCTTTCCGGATCAGGCAGCCGGTCTCGGAATCTCGTTCACGTGCACAGGCACGTCGTAGCCCTTCTGCACCGCTGGCCGATCGGCAATCGCCAGATACCAGCGCAGCAGGTTCGGATAGGCGGTGAGGTCCACCTCCTGCCACTCGTAGCGCGAGATCCAGGGCCAGGTGGCCATGTCGGCGATGGAGTAGCTACCGGCCAGGTACTCATGATCTTCCAGCCGGGTATCCAGAACCCCATAAAGCCGCTCGGCTTCCGCCTTAAAACGTACTTCCGCGTAAGGCGCCTTGCCGGAGTTGAACTTCAGAAAGTGGTGGGCCTGGCCAAGCACGGGACCCACCCCACCCATCTGCAGCATGAGCCATTCGATGGTCTGCCAGCGATCATCGCCCAGAAAGCGATCCTCCGTTTCCGCCAGGTAAAGCAGAATCGCGCCTGATTCCATCAGAGATAAGCCCTTCTCCCGATCAACGATAGCGGGTATCTTGCCGTTCGGGCTGAAGGCCCGGAACTCAAGCGAATCCTGCTCACCTTCGCCGATATTTACCGCATGTACGTCGTACGGCAGTCCGAACTCCTCGAGAGCGATGGAGACCTTGCGGCCATTCGGGGTCGGCCAGGTGTAGAGCTCGATCATGCTGCCCGAGCCGCTATGGGCAGCGATTCAAACACAAGTTGCGGCCAACCCCGCTCGCCGGCAACCCGTGCCAGAGAGGACTTGGCGTTGACCGCCACCGGGCGGCCAACGGCTTCCAGGAGTGGCAGGTCTTCGCAACTGTCGGTGTAGAAGTAGGCATCGGCAAGCTCGGCTTCGCGAAAGCCCGTGTGCACATCCGCCGCTTTCTTCTTCCCAGGACCATAACAGGGGCTCGCGTTGCCCGTGATCACGCCATGCTCGATCTCGAGCTCCGTGCAGTAGAGCTGTTCGACGCCCAGATCCCGCGCGATGGGTGCGGCCTGGTAGCGGGTGGCTGAGGTGACCAGCACCGGCTCGTGGCCGAGCCGCTTGTGCGCTTCGATGAGCTGGCGTCCTTCCTCATAGACGATCGGCTTGATTCGCTTCGCGAATGCGCGCTCGCCCAGCTCGATCATCTCCGCTTCCGAATAGCCTTCCAGCGCCCCGACCGTGCTCTCCAGAAGCTGATGGTAGTCCGACCAGCCCAGTCCCCAATGCAGGAAGATGCCCGCGTGCCGGATGATGCGCTTCGGCGACAGAGAGCCGGACCACATCTTCTCGAGTGCCAGGGACGTAATGGTGTAACCATCGATCAGGGTCCTGTCCAGATCGAAATAGGCGACCACGGGCGAACCACCGCCACCCTGACCCACCAGAAGATCGGTCAGGTAGGTGTTGAAGTCGGTTAGATCTCTGGCAGGTTTACCCATGGTGCCGGCAGCGCTTCGGCCGGTCATTTAACCGTTTCGAGCCCCGCAAAACCAGCTTAAAGGTGACCCAGCGCACAGTTTGCATGGGCACCCGTTGAGCCCCTCATACCCATGGGCCAAGGTAAGGGGGTCGAATACCAACTCCTCGAGATGCAGACAGCGGACGTCCTGCCATGTTCCAGATAACCATCTGGTCCATCCCCCCTTTGCTCGCCGCCCTGGTGTGTGTGGGCGCCTACCTGCGAGCCCAAAAAATGAAGCGGGTTCCCGGCATGCAGGCACTGCTGGCGCTGCTGGCAGCCCTGTTGTTCTGGTCTGGTGCCCAGTTCATCGGCTCCATCTTCACCGTCCCGAGCGTCAAGCTGCTGACCGCCAAGCTCGCCTACTTCGGCATCGTTCTCGCCCCGGTCGCCTGGTTGTTTTTCGCCGTCGGCTACACCCGCCGGCAGATGCGGCTGCCGAAGCTGGCCCTGAATCTGATCTGCGTGGTCCCGGCACTGACCCTGGTGCTGGTGATGACCAACGACTGGCACCAGCTCATCTGGCAACAGGTTGAGTTTGTCTGGGATAAGGGCGTGTTCGGCATGGTCACCGAGCACGGGCCCTGGTTCTATGTCCACGCCACCTACTCTTACGCCATGCTGATGGTGGCCACCACCATTCTGGCCTGGTCCATCGGCCATACCACCGGCGCCTGGAAGCCGGTTGTGGCCGTGATCGCCGCACCGATCGTGGTGGTCTTGACCAACCTCTTCTACCTCTCACCCCTGAACCCTGCCCCCTGGTTCGACGTCACGACGCTCGGTTTCGCAATCGCAGCCATGATTCTGGATGGCGGTGTGCTGCGCTACGGGGTGCTGGAAACCATTCCCGTGGTCCGGGACCGAGTGGTGGAGCAGCTGCGTGACGGCGTGATCGTGCTGAACGCACACGGCATGGTGGTGGACATCAACGAATCAGCGCTGCAGATCCTGCGTACCAATCGTGGCGAGCTCGCCGACCATTCCATCACCAGCTTCCTCACCGCGCTCAGCATGGAGGAGCTGACCAATTCCGATCGACCGGACGGAAAGGGCCTCACCACCACGCTGCGAGGTCGTTCCTACGACATCAGCGCTTCGTCGCTGGATCACACCGATCCGGATGCAAATGTGATTCTGGTGCTTCGTGACATTACCGACAGGCTGAAGACCGAGCAGGATCTTCTCGCTGCTCAGGAGGAGCTGGTCCGACTCGCGCACACCGACTACCTGACGGGAATCCACAATCGCCGCTTCTTCATGCAGCGATTATCGGAAGAAGTGGAGCGGGTCCGCCGGCACGGCAGTCAGCTCTCCGTGCTGCTCTTCGATCTGGATTACTTCAAGAACGTGAACGATCAGTGCGGCCATGCGGCCGGAGATCAGATTCTGAAAGCGGTCGCCGACGTGACCGTGGAGGTGAAGCGGATCACCGACATCGCGGCCAGGATCGGCGGAGAGGAGTTTGCCCTGCTGCTGCCGGAGACGGATCAAACCGGCGCAGTCAGCACAGCCCAGCGGCTGCGGCAGACCATCGCCAGGATCTCGCTACCGGAGACTCAGGCGAAAAAGATCAAGGTGACCGCCAGCATTGGCGTAGCCACCGTCAGCGCGGTCAGCCAGGATCTGGAGAACGTGCTGAACCATGCCGACGAGGCACTCTACAAAGCCAAGCACAGCGGTCGGAACGCCGTCTGCTGCGCGGACATCTCCGCTTCCGGCTGATCAGCCGTCACCCGCCTGGGTTTCAGCTGACGCTTCGTCCTCTGCATGAGTCTCTTCCGCTGAAGTTTCTGCGGCGTCCTCTTCTTCCGGCAGCAACTCCGCCGCCGTCACCAAGATCTGCTCGACGATATAGCTGGCCACGGCAAAGCGGCCCGGCAGCCGATCACTCTCAAGCACATACTCGTCCGCTGCCTCGTTGAAGCGGAAACTCAGCACGTGCGTACCTTCGTTGTCCTCAACGTGAACCGACACCGGGTCACCCAGAACGGTGTCCGCCGCATCTTCATGGAGACCAAGCACCGACAGCCCTTCGATCCGGTCCACATAGCGCGTGGCTTCCTCTGGGTCGGCCGGTTGACCATCCAGGGTCCATCCTGCTTCGTCATCGCCGGTCAGCACGGCACCTTCCGGAAAAGTCAGGCTGGAAATCGTCTCCACCTGAAACAGCTGCTTGTCCAACCAGTCCGAGGCCTCCACCGGCAGCTGATGCACGCCGAAGTCGATGCTGAAGATGGCTTGTTCACCCGACGCTCTTGCATGAATGCGACGGAATCCGGGCGAGCTGCCCAGATAGAGTGTTGCCAGCTCCCCGGTCTCACCGTCGAACTGAATCCGACGCTGGAAGGCATCTTCCGCCACTTCGAATCGGACCTGACTGTTCTCGCTGGTTGCCACCGGCCAGTTCGCGGCACCACCTGCCAATGACTCAATGACCTCGTTGATTTTGTCCTGATCCGCCGGCAGCTCGCCCAGCCGCCATTCGCCGTCCACCCGCGCCAGGTTGACCAGGTTGCCATCGACATCTTCTATCTCGAGGGCAGTGACCTGGACGGGATCGAAGCTGAGCAGGTTCACCGCCGCGCCTTCCTCATCGCCACCCAGCGTCAGCAAAGCCAGGATAACCAGCTGGGCAACGAGCAGCCCGGTCAGCAGGGGAATGCGCTCGATCATGCTGCACCTCCGCTCATCCAGGCCGAATAGCGGGCTTGCTGCCGTTTCAAACGCTGCCGGTGCACGCCAAACACCGCAAGCACGCCGATCACCGCGATGAGGTAGTTGATCGACTCGATCACCATCTGCGCAGATTCGTCCAGCGGCGGCAGGGTTCGATTGAAGTGGCCGCGGGACCGGATCGACAGCAGGCTCGAATCCTCCAGGGTCCAGTCGACAATGTTGGCCATGAGCTGGGTGCTGTTGGCATAGATGATGCCCTCCGCTGAGCCGACAAACTGCAGGATCTGATCGGCCAGGAAGTTGTTGGAGCCAAACACGATCAGACGGGCGCTTGCCGGTGAGAAGTCGATGACACTGGATACCACACCCAGCGTGTCTTCTTCGCCAGGGGCCTCTTCACCCTCCGGCGCACCGGCATCGATATCTCCTTCGGCATCCGGCACATCCAGAAGTGGCGAGGTCTGCCCGGCGAAGGCAGATTCAAAGCGGCCTTCGATCATTACCGCCAACGGCTGAGCGCCGAGCTCGCCATCGGACTGGAAACCGGACAGGCCAGCTTCCGTGATTCTCGGCATCACATCCAGACTGTCCGACAGCCAGCTCTCCGGGGAGCTGGAAAGCAGCGTGGTGACCGAGCGCTCAGCGTCCTCCGGAACACTCACCTCGACGGGCGAGGGCCAGGTCATCGTGATCTGACGCACGCCGGATAGAAAGCCCACGTCCTCATTGATGCCTTCATCGCGCACGTCCGCGAAGTAGGGGTAGTCGAGCATCACCAGCTCCTGAAAGCTGAAACCACCCACCTGCCGGGTGACCGGCGCCGGAAAAGCGGCGTTCTGTGGATCCATCACAAAGCTCTCGCCAAGGCTCACGCCCTGGTGGGCCAGCCAGTCTTCGAGCCCGGTCTGTCTCGGCATGGCGATCAGGGACTGCTGCTGCAGTGAGGCGTTGTAAGGCGAGCTGGCCACCACCACCGTGCCGCCCTGCATCAGGAACTGATCGATGGCGAACACCTGCTTCCGATCCAAACCTTCCGGATCGATGACCATGAGCAGATCGGCGCTCTCCGGAACCCGACCCTCGGCAAGCTGGCTTGTGGCTACGTTGAAATCACCTTGAAGGAACTCGGTGAGCTGACGGAACTGATTGCCCGCCGGGGGCTGTCCCATCATCCCCGCGTAGGGGTTCGATTCCGGCGCCATCAGCGCCACCGTTTTCAGGAGCCCGGAGGCGAACCGCTTCAGACCTTCTTCGATACCCTGCGCGGTGGCTTCTTCGGAAAGGCCTTCCGGTAGCGGGATCTGGACGATGGTCTCCCCATCAGTGAGCGTCAGATAGAAATAGAAGGAAGTGGTGTCGAACAGACTGGCCGCCATAGGCTGGAAGCCATACTCACTGGCGATCTGCGCGGCCAGCGTGCCATCGCCTGCTTCCGGATCGAGCAGCTCAGCGGTGAACCTGCCTCCCGACTCCGCGGCCATGTCGCCGAGCGTATCGGCCAATACCTGCCGGTATGCCACCAACGCCTCCGGCAGCAATTCGTCCGTCGAGATATAGCCGATGAACTGCACCGGTGCGTTCAGGCTGGCGAACAGATCGCCCCCTTCCTGGAACCCCTGCAGCACCTTCTTGATGGCCCGGGTGACATCGAACTCCGGGTTTCTGAGCTGCACGTCCAGATTCGATTCGTCCGCCATCTTCACTTCGATCAGATCCCGGAAACCGAGCACTTCGTACTGATCGCCGTAGGTGATCAGCACGTCGAAGTAGCTGTTGACCAGGCTCGACTGATAGCGATCGGCCACCTGGAAGGGTACCGGGCGAATGCCGTACTTGGTGTTGATCTCGTCTTCGAGCTCCGGATCTGCGACGGGATCGAGCACTTCCACACGAACGTTTTCGCCACCCGCCACGGCATATTCCTGCAGCAGATCACGCATCTGCGGCGCCAGCGGGGCCAGCAACGGATGGGTCTTGGCGCTGAAGAAGCCACGGATCTGCAGGGGCTCGTTCAGCTGCGCGAGCTGACTCCGGGTGGCATCGGAAACCGTGTAGATCTGCCCTTCGGTCATGTCCACACGCAGCTTCGAGAGCCCGGCGAGCCAGACGTTGGCGACCAGCAGGTTTGCCACCAGCAGGGTGGTGGCAACCAACCACTTGCGGTGATGTTCCGGACTGCCATCTCTGGCCCAGCGCTGGACTTCCAGCGCGTGGACGTTCAGCGCCAGGAAGAGCACGAGCAGTGAGGCGTAGAAATAGAGATCACGGAAATCGAGCACACCTCGGGTGATGGCGTCGAAGCGGGATCCGGAGCCCATGGCCCGCATGAGATCGGCAGCCTGACCGCCGACCAGATCCGTTAGCACCGGCGAGCCGATCATGAAGAAGGCGCCGCAGGCTGCTGACGCGATGATGAGACTGACGATCTGGCTATCCGTTCTGGAGCTGACGAAGAGGCCGATGGCGAGGTAGGCACCACCGAGCATCATCGCTGCCACGTAACCGGCAATCACCGGCCCCCAATCGAGATCGGCGATCATCGATACCGAGATCGGCAATGGCAGCGTCAGCAACAGTGCGAGACCGAGCAGAAGCCAGCAGGCGAGAAACTTGCCCACCACGAACTCCCAGCCGGACGCCGGCAAGGTGACCACGAACTCCAGCGTGCCTGTCCGCCGCTCTTCGCTCCACATACGCATTGTCAGCGCCGCGGAAAGGAAGATGAGCAGCACGGGCATCCACTCGAACATGGGCCGGACGTCTGCCACGTTCCGCGCGAAGTAAGCCTCCACCCAGAAGAACACGAACAACGTGACCGCAAGGAAGACGAGCAGGAACAGATAGCCAATGGGTGAGGCAAAGAAGAGGGTCAGCTCCTTCTTCGTGATGCGCATTACAACGTCAAGCCGCATCGCTTACCTCCTCCGTCGGCGCCGCATTCACTTCCCGGAACACGGTCTCCAGATCCCGACGCTTGATGGCGAGTTCATAGAGCGGCTGGCCGGCATCGATGACGGCCTCGGCGATCGCCTGTCCGGCGTTGTCCTGCTCCCCCTGGAAAAGAACCTCCCAGTTCCCTTCTCCCAAGGCATGCACCTCCGTCACGCAGCCAAGTCCGCTCAGCAGATCCGCCAGCTTGGCATCCGTCCGGCTGCGCAGCCGATAGCGGTTGCTCTCTTTCAGATCCGCCAGCCGCTCGTCCAGCACCAGACCGCCGCCGCGCAGAATGATGGCCCGGTCACAGATTGCATCCACCTCCTGCATGATATGAGTGGACAGAATGACCGTAGCGCTCTCGGCCAGGCGTTCGATGAGATCGCGCATATGCTGGGTCTGGCCCGGATCCAGACCGTTGGTTGGCTCATCCAGGATCAGAAGCTTGGGCTCGTGCAGAATTGCCTGGGCCACACCAAGGCGTTGCTTGAAGCCTCTGGAAAGGGTGGCAATCGGATCCAGCGCTTTGGACTCGAGCTCTGTGGCTTCGATCGCCCGGCGCACGGCCCTTGGGGCATCAACCCCTCGAATCTCGGCGGCATAGTCCAGATAGTCGATGACCGACAGCTCCGGATAGAGGGGCAGATTCTCAGGCAGGTAGCCAAGGCTTGCCTGCACCCGGGTGGCCTCCTTCGACAGATCTACCCCATCCACCCGGACCTGGCCGGCGCTGGGCTCCAGGTAACCCGTCAGCATCTTCATGATGGTGGTCTTGCCTGCGCCGTTGTGTCCGAGCAGGCCGACGATTTCACCCTGGCTGATTGAGAAGCTGACGTCGCTTACCGCCAGAAAGTCCCCATAGCTTCGGGTCAGACGATCCGCTTCGATCATGTGTTCTTTCCTTGTCCACGGAGTTTGCTGTGTTTCGAGAGTGCGGAAAAATATGCAATTAGCCGCAAATTTCAAGGGGGTGCCCCACCGGCAACTGCCTGGTACGGTAAATCCATGAACGAAGCTCTGACCATCACCGGCCCAGCCGGCAACCTGCAAGCCCGCCTCAGCGGCTCGCAGGAGAGCGGCGCACCGCTCAGCCAGCTGGCTATCCTGTGCCATCCTCATCCTCTGTACGGCGGCTCCATGGATGACATGGTCCTCGGCGTGCTTGCAGAGGCGCTCCAGAATGCCGACGTTGCCTGTCTGCGCTTCAATTTCAGAGGTGTAGGCGGCAGCGACGGCACGCATGACGGCAACGATGGGGAACTTGACGACCTTCAAGCCGTGATCGGCTGGGCCAGTGAAACCTATCCGGAGGCCGGACTCACGCTCGGCGGCTACTCGTTTGGCGCCAGCACGATCTGTCGGCTGCTGGACCGGAGCGATCAACCCACCTTGGAGCGGGTGCTCCTGATCGCACCGCCAGTAGGCAACCTGTCCGTTCCCGAGCCCGATGCCGGTGTGCGCACGGACGTTTTCGCCGGTGATGCGGACCCTTATGTGGATCAGGGCGTGCTGGCCGGCTGGGAAAACGCCAAGGTGCATCTCCTTTCCGGGGCCGACCACTTCTTCGGCGGTCGCTGGCAGGCGCTGGCGGAGGAGATCGATGCTGCGCTGGCGCGCTGATACTAAAAAATCCGCACTCCGCTGACCCACTCATGACCCCAGGTGAGTGCTGCGTAGCCGATTAGGCCCAGCAGCACCGGCAGCCACAGCTCGCCGACAACCAGCCGATTACGGCCACCGAGGATGGCCGCGAAAGGCACATTCGAGGTGGATTTGGCGTAGGCCGCCCACCCTTCACCCGCGGCGGCAGCCTTTTTTCTGTCCATCGCCACCGTGCCGAGCGCGGCCAGCACCGCGAAGGCGGAAAAGAACACCACCGAGTTTGCATCACCATTGGCAATCACGTGTGCAATCGCCCAGAGCAGCACACCCCACTGAAAGGGATGTCGGGTGATCCTGGTTACGCCGCGGGCCAGATCCGTAGCCTGCCCTTCCTGCAACAGTCTCTGTGCACCCACCAGGGTCGGATTCTTCACCAGGAAGCCGCCCAACGCCAGAATCAGAGCGACAGGCATCAGAATCCTGGCCACCATGTACAGCTCCGGTGATGGCATCCACAAGTAGTCATAGCGGGGCAACTGGTTGTACAGCGAAATCAGGTAGCTCAAGGTGGCGAGGGCGATCAGCGAGTAGACCACCAGATAGCCCCGCTCGCCGAGGCCACCCACCATCCGGGCCCGCAGCGCCGTGCTGCTGATACCCAGGTGGGTGCCAACAAACAGGAGTGCCGCCAGGGTGAGGTAGGTCATTTGCACCGTTCTCCGCGGTAAGAACCCAAAGGGTGGGATAGGCTATGGTATGCGGCCAGTCTGAAACAGGGAAACAGGGGACCAATGAATCGACTCGAAGGAAAGATGGCGCTGGTGACCGGCGCTGCCAGAGGTCTCGGGGCGCGGATCGCAGAACGCTTCGTGGAAGAAGGCGCTGACGTAATCATCAACGATCTGTCCCTCGGCGCGGCGGAAGCGACAGCCAAACGCTTGGGCGGTCAGGCGGTAGCGGCGGATGTCAGCGATTCGGAGTCCGTCGCCCGGATGTTCGAGTTGGTCTCCAACATGACCGATCGTATCGACATTCTGGTAAACAACGCGGGCATCAGCGGGATCGAGGGCGACAACGATGCCCAGGAACGGATCCGGCTCCGCGCCGAAGCACTGGCCAGCGGCCAGGAGCCACCGGCGGAGCTGGACGGTGGCATCATCGAAGTCACCGACGAGAAGTGGCGGCGCATGCTTGCCGTGCACATGGACGGCACTTTTTTCTGCTGCCGTGGCGCCATGCCGCTGCTGCCGGACGGAGCGTCCATCATCAACCTGGGCAGCATCATGGGCACGTTCGGTCGCGGCGGCGGTCTCGCTTACTGCGCCGCTAAAGCCGGTATCCTGGGTTTCACCCGTGCCCTTGCTCACGAGCTGGCACCCCGTAGCATACGAGTTAACGGTATCGCGCCAGGCTGGATCCGCACCGATATGACAGAGCCTCTGGCACCCATGCATCCGTTCCTCGAGATGCAGACACCCATGGGACGCCTGGGTGACCCGGACGACATTGCCTGGTGCGCCGTTTACCTGGCGAGTCAGGAAGCCGGCTTCGTCACCGGCCAGACTCTGTCGCCCAACGGCGGCTGGTACATGAGCCAGTGAAGACAGGTGAGAGACAGGTGAGAGACAGAAGGGAAAAGGGGAAAGCTCATGTATGACGACGCACTACCATTGAGCCCGAACTTGCGGGCCGCCCATGACGCCGGACTGGCGACCATCTGCCAACCCGGTCCGAGCTGGA
Source organism: Candidatus Azotimanducaceae bacterium (assembly GCA_965215995.1). GTDB lineage: Bacteria > Pseudomonadota > Gammaproteobacteria > Pseudomonadales > Azotimanducaceae > SZUA-309. The sequence continues at coordinate 1,641,612 of OZ244128.1, forward strand.
CGGGGGCCGAGCGAAAAGCCATGGTGGAAAGCGCCAGGGCGGCGACGAGCTGCACCTACTGCACCGAACGGAAATCTGCCCTGTCTCCAAGCCACGTCTCCGGTGAGCACCAGGATCCCACCGGCCTGCCCGCAGGTGTCGTGGACGCTGTTCATCGCATCCGTACCGATCCCGGGCGCCTGACCAGACACTGGTTCGACCAGATCACGGCGGAAATCGACCAGGCCGCCTACGTGGAGCTGGTCAGCGTGGTGTGCACCTCGGTCATCATCGACACCCTGCACGCCGCTCTGGATCAGCCGCTGCCGTCACTACCGGAGGCCGGAGCCAGCCAGCCAACCAGGGCAGCGACCGGTGATGTGGTCGATGACGGAGCCTGGCTGCCTATCACCCGAGCTCCTCGTGACATGGCAGACACAGGCCTGCCAGCGGTTCCGAACATACTTCGTGCCATGGGGCTGGTGCCCGATGCGGTCGCCCTCTTCTTCACGACCTTCCAGCCTCACTACGCGCTGAAGGACATTCAGCTGTCCATTTCCCAGGCCCAGGCAGAACTGGTCGCATCCAGAGTTTCTGCCTGGAACGAGTGTTTCTACTGAACCACGTCGCACACCATGCTGCTCCGTGCGAGCGGCGAGAAAGAAGCGGCCGACTACGACCTCACGGCAGTGACTGACCGAACGAAGGATTCCGGCGTTCCCCACGGTGAGCTGCTCACCGCACTGGCTGAGCAGACGGCAGGCAGCGCCTGGCGGGCGCTGAAAGGCACCCTGGCAGAAGCCATCGAAACCATGGGCGAACAGAATGCCGTGGACGCGCTTGTGGTCGCCAGCGCCTTCAACGGCATCACCCGAGTCGCGGACGCCACCGGTATTCCACTGGATGAGAACACGGCGGAGACAACGGTAGAGATGCGCAACATGGTTGGTCTGGATGCCTTCCAGTATGCAGCGAAATCAGAACGCTACGGCTAGTGCCCAGCAGCTCACAGGAGATCTAACATGGCAACCGACAACATCACCATCATCCGCGAGTTCATCGAGGCCTGGTCCTCGCTGGATGCGGACAAACTGGCCGAATACTTCACCGAAGACGGCACCTACCACAACATGCCGACTCAGCCGGTGAGCGGAAAGGAGAACGTCCGCGTCTTCATTCAGAATTTCCTCGCCACCTGGACCGAAACTCAGTGGGATGTGCTCAACATTCTCGGTGAAGGGGACCTGGTGATCGCCGAGCGTCTGGACCGGACCAAGACCTCGCTCGGCAACGTGGACCTGCCCTGCACCGGCGTGTTCGAGATGGAAGGCGGCAAGATCAAGGTCTGGCGAGACTACTTCGATCTCAACACCTTCATGAGTGCCATGCAGTCTTAGGAGCGTGAGAGGCGGGTGCTGATCAGGCCGACCGGGTCAGGCTGTCTATCGCTTCGACGATTTCCGGCCACAGCACTTCCGGCAGGTCGTGCCCCATGCCTTCCACCACTTTCAGGGTGGAGCCCTTCAGTGCCTGATGGGTATCGTGGCCACCTTCCACGCGCACCAGCGGATCGTCAGTACCGTGGATGACGAGCGCCGGCAGCGCCAGCGCCTCGAGCGCCGGGCGACGATTGCCGTGCGCGGCGATGGCCGCCATCTGCCGGGCGACGCCCTCCGGATAAAACGACCGGTCATAGGCCTCCGCCGCCTTGGCCCGCGCTTCCTCCTCCGGCGCCGGATAGCCCGGAGAGCCGATCACCCTGCCTACCCGTACCGTCCGCTCGATGGCCTCCTCCCGGTTCGTGGCGGCAGGACTCAACATGGCGGCTATTGCTTCATCGGTGCTGGGTGGCAGTTCCGGATTACCCGTGGAGGACATGATGGAGGTTAGCGTGTGCACTCGCTCCGGCGCGGTCAACGCCATCGTCTGCACGATCATCCCGCCCATGGACGCGCCGCAGATGTGGGCGGCTTCCACCTCGAGCTCATCAAGCAGGCCGAAAGCGTCTGCTGCCATGTCGTCCAGAGTGTAGGGCGCGCCAGCCGGTTCGCCGGAGATCAGCCGCTCGGCGATCTGGGCCATGTCCGGCACACCAAAATGATCGAACTTCTCAGACAGGCCGGAATCCCGGTTGTCGAACCGGATCACGTAGTGGTCCCTGTCCGCGAGCATCTCGCAGAAACCGTCCCGCCAGTGAATCATCTGCGCACCAAGCCCCATCACCATCAGCAACGGCCGGCTCGACTCCGAACCGAAGGTGTCGTACTCGATGCTGATGCCGTTGGCGGTGATCTGAGCCATCTGGGTTCCTCTGATGCCCTGCACAGTGCGGTGAATTCTTGCCAATGGGTTGTGGGAGATCAACAACCACAGTAGCTTTTGCGAACAACTCACCCGGTGACGGCAGCAGAGCCTGCCAGGACCACAGCGAGGAGCCGCGCTCATGAAAACACCTTTCCCCGACGCCGAAATCATCTCCGTCAACGGCATCGAGCTGGAGGTGTTCAGCGCCGGCCGGCGGAATGGCCCACCCATCGTGCTCTGTCACGGCTGGCCGGAACACGCCTTCTCCTGGCGCTACCAGGTGCCGGCGCTGGTGGGAGCCGGCTATCACGTGATCGTTCCGAATCAGCGCGGCTATGGCCAATCCAGCCGGCCTGAGCCCGTGGAAGACTACGACATTACGCACCTGACCGGTGATCTGACGGCCCTGCTCGATCACTTCGGACACGAGCAGGCTGTCTTCATCGGCCATGACTGGGGCGCCATCATCGTCTGGGCCCTGGCCATGCTGCATGCCGATCGGGTCGCCGGCGTGATCAACCTGTCCGTGCCCTTCATGCAGCGTGGCGACGTGCCCTGGGTGGATTTCTGGGAGCAGGCCCTGGGCGGTGACTTCTACATCGTTCACTTCAATCGGCAGCCCGGGGTGGCAGATGCCGCGTTCGCCGAGAATACGGAGAACCTGCTCCGCAACATGTATCGGACCAATCAGTGGCAGCACGACCCGGTGGATCTGGGTCCAGGCATGCCGATCGTCAACATGGCGACCGCGGAAGAGATGTCCGGCGAGCTCATGATGAGCGAGGAAGACCTGGCTGTGTTCGTCGCAAGCTTCAAGCGGACCGGGTTTACCGGCGGCATCAACTGGTATCGGAACTTCAATCGGAACTGGGAAATTCTCGGCGCGTGCAAGCAGAAGATCGATCAGCCAACCCTGATGATCTATGGCAGCCATGACATGGTGCCGCCCTCACCGGAACTCGGGCAGGTGGTGGCGGACCTGGAAACGGTCACCCTGGATTGCGGCCACTGGATTCAGCAGGAGCGCCCGGACCAAACCAATGACGCCATACTCGAATGGCTCGGTCGGCGCTATCCGGCCTGATCCGCTATAGGATGGCGATCAACGCACCGATCAAGCCTCCGGCAAGGAGGGCAATGTTCGCTGCTGCCGTGATCAGCATGCCCGGCCCGCGCTTTTCCGCATCTCTGACGTAGGTGCGGAAATACAGAGCACGACCGACCAGAAAGGTCACGCCTGCCGCCACCGCGAACAGCTCGTTGGCGTAGTACGCGCTGGCAAACAACGCCGGAATGAAGATGATCAGTTGCTCCAGCGTGTTCTGATGGGCCCGGTAGACCCGCTCAAAATCAGGATCGCCACTCACCGCCGGTGCGGCAACTCCGGTTCTACCCCGGGCACCGCCCACCTGCACGCCGAAGTAGAGATACTCGATCAACGCCAGCATGGCGATGATTGTCACGTAGGCCATTTTACGATTTCTCCTCTCTTCTGCCGCTTCCTGGGTCAGGTCCTGGTCATGAAGCTGGCTGTCGCCTCGGCCACCACCTCATCGTCGCTCTGCCGAATCACTTGCCCTGCCATCACGGCCAGTCGGCCTTTGCGCTTCAGGCAGCGACCTTCCAGACGCACCGGCGTGCCGATAGGTAGCTCGCCCCGGTAACGGATTTCGGCCTTGGCTGTCATGCACTGAATGTCCTGCAGCCACAGCCAGTTGGCCATCACATCATCGAGCAGGCTGAACACGATGCCACCGTGGGTTACACCCTTGTAACCGGCGTGCTCATCGCGACTGGTGAATTCGGAGCGGCAGACATCGCCGTCCATGCGGAATTCGAGCTTGAGGCCGATAGGATTGCCCGGTCCGCAAACAAAGCAACCGTTGGATTCGCTTCTCAAACTCACTGACGTCACCCGAAGTCTTTCGAGCGGTTATCATAGACCATGTGTATCCCATGCAGTTCATCCGCGACCGCCTCGCCAACCACCAGGCAGAGGAGTTCAGCGTCCGAGAAACCACCCGGCAGGCGGCCGTCGCCGTCATTCTGAGAGCAGACGATGCGGCCGGCGGTAACGGCACGGAGATACTCTTCATCAAGCGAGCGGAGAAACCCGGCGATCCCTGGTCCGGACACATGGCGTTTCCCGGCGGCCACATAGAAGACGACGACAAGGATCTGAAGCACGCTGCGATCCGGGAAACCGCCGAAGAGATCGGCCTCGACCTGACTGATGCGGAATACCTCGGCCCTCTGGATCAGCAGCGGGCCATGCCTCGCGGCCGACCGTTGAACATGCTGATCGCGCCACACGTATTCAGTCTGAGCGGCGATCCAACCTTCACGCCGAACTACGAGGTGGACGAAGTGGTCTGGACCGGACTGGCACCACTCATCAGCAACGACCGCCACGATTGGGAAACCCGCCCCATGGCAGGCCGGCCGACCATCTTCAACGGCTATCGGCTGGAACGCGGGCACTTCGTCTGGGGATTGACCTACAGGATGCTGAAGACCTTCTTCACCGTTCTCAATCCGGATTGGCAGGAACCGCCGGAGCGCTGATGTAGAGGCTACCAGCCGTGATAACTGGCGATGGCCAGGCCCGCGGCAACGCTGGTGAAAGGATCGTGTTCCACCACCCGAGCAGGGAAGTGCTCTTCGAGCATTTTCCGAACGGCTGGAATCAGGCTGGAACCCCCGGTGCAGAGCACGATGTCGATGGCTTCTCGAGCCAATCCAGCTCGCGCCAGGGTGTCATCCAGGGCTTCTTCCACCTGTGCCAGCTGATCGCCGATCAGGGTCTCGAACTCCGCCCGGGTCATGCGGATGTCCACATCCAGCTCGGGAATGTCCAGCACGGCTTCAGGTGCCGAAGACAACTCCGCCTTGAAGTCTTTGATCGCCTGAAACACCACGTAGGAGAGATTTTGAGTGATCAGCTCACGCAAGCGCTTGAACTTCGCCACGCCCGGCCCACCCTGTTCGATGCAGTCGAACACCGGAGTCGTGTACTTGTTCTGATTGAGGGTGTAGGTCACCGCCCAGTTCAGCAGCAGATCCTCGAAGTCCTCAAACGGGAAATGAGTTTCTATCTCCCGATCCATGCCGCGCCGCTTCCAGCGTTCGCCCTTGCCGAGCAGCGGAAACAGCAGGCTTCTGAACAGTCGCTGATCGATATGATCACCGCCGAGCGCGATGCCGTGGGTAGTAACCACATCGAAGCTCTGCCCCGTGCGCTTCAGCACGCAGAAATCCAGGGTGCCGCCACCGAAATCCAGGGTGAAGAGCGTCTCGCCATCCACGTCCGGATTCGCATTCAGGAAGCTCACGGCCGCGGCGATGGGCTCAGCGTAGAAGTGCTGTTCCTTCACGCCCGCGTACTTGTACGCCTCGCCGAGACGAGTGAGCGCCGTCTTGTTGCGAAACTCCTCCCTACCTTCGAAGTTCACCGGGTGGCCGAGATGGGCACCCGAAAAACGACCAGCGGCATCACTCACCGCTTTGACGATGTGGAGCAGAATGGGCGTGATCAGGGCGACCAGCCGGAACGGGTGATCGAAGACCATCAGACGGCGTACGCGGCTGTCGCCCAGCAGCCGCTTGGTGCCCCGGAACAGCCTGCCCTGCAGACCGCTGTCGATCACCGCGGCGCCGTATATCTTCTGCGTTACCGTCTCGACGGGGGCCAGGCTCTCCGAGTCACCGTGCTCGACGAACTGGCTGGTTTCGCCGATCACTTCCGGTATCAGCTCCACCGTACGACCCGTGTTGTCCTGAATGTAGCGATCGATGGCCCGTTGGCCGGTGAGCGTCTGCAGATCCCGGTCGATATACGTGGCCGACGGCATGATGGGACCGGCCGTTTCCAGGTCGATCAGGACCAGATTGTCCCCGTCGTAGACAGCGGCAGCACTGTTCGTGGTGCCGAAGTCGATGCCAACGCCCGTGCGGCTCATGGGCGATGTTCCAGAGCCCGCGCCAACGGCGTGCAGACTGTCTCGAGGCGCATGCTCATGCGGGCGGGGAGTAGTCCTCGATGTAGGCTGGGATTTCGATACCCGGTTTCAGGTCCGGGTTCGGCATTAACTCTCCCACCGCGGTATGAAGAGGAATCACACCGGCCCAGACATCCGCGTCCAGATCCTCTTCCGCATCGATGGCGGGGCCGTTCCGGATCTTGGTCGAGGCCTCATCGATCGGTACGCGCACCGCGGCGGTGGCAGCCAGTTCCTGCTTGGTGGCGGACCGCACGACCGCCCCATGGCCGGGAATCAGCGCGTCCACGAAGGCATCGAGGATTTCCTGGTGCTCCTCGACAGGCACGGTTTCTCCCTCACCGAAGATGATCACCGAGCGGTAATTCATCGAGCAGTGGAATCCGGAGCGGGCGACCACGATGCCGTCTGCGGACATGACCGAGATGGCTGCCAGCCCCCCTGCCCCCAGATGCTTCAGGAAGGCAGCCTGGCGATTGCCATGCAGGTAAACATAGTCGCCCCTGCGCATGTAAAGCGTTGGAATGATCCGCGGCTCGCCGTTTTCCACGTACGATACGTGGGCGATGTTATTCGCATCCAGTACAGCGCGAATGGACTCCAGGTCGTATCGGCCACGATCCCGGATGCGCCGGAGCCGGGTCCGGTCCGTTCCAGGTTTTTCGCTCACGAGGCCGCAACCAACCCGGTGACATTGCAGCCGACGCCGGTGCCGCCCAGACCGCAGTAGCCGTTCGGCACCTTGGCCAGATACTGCTGGTGATAGTGCTCCGCGTAGTAGAAGGGTCCGGCGGCGGCTATCTCAGTGGTGATCTCACCGTAGCCAGCCTGTGTGAGGGCCTGCTGGTAGGCAGCTCTGGAAGCCTCCGCCACGCCGGCCTGCTCAGCATCCGTCGTGTAGATCGCCGACCGGTACTGGGTGCCGATGTCATTGCCCTGGCGCATGCCCTGAGTTGGATCGTGTGACTCCCAGAAGACCTTCAGAAGGTTGGCGTAATCGATCACGGCGGGGTCATAGACCACGAGCACCACCTCTGTGTGTCCTGTTCGGCCGGAACAGACTTCTTCGTAGGTTGGATTCGGGGTAGAACCACCCGCGTAGCCAGCGGCAGTACTGAAAACGCCTTCCGTTTCCCAGAACCGACGTTCCGCACCCCAGAAGCAGCCGAGACCGAACACGGCGGTTTTCAGTCCTGCTGGAAATGGACCTTCGAGCGGATTTCCGTTCACGAAGTGAGCGGCCGGCACGGCCATGACCTCACTGCGGCCGGGCAGGGCTTCGCTTTCTTCCGGTATGCGGAGCTTTTTGCCCAGCAACTGGTCCAACGACATGTCTGACTCCCACAAATCTCAGGAGGCTGGAAATCATACCCTTCATCCACCCCCGCACAAGTGCTATAAGTGCCGGCATGGTATCGCGCCTCTTCTTCCTGGTTGCCTCGCTCTGCCTGGCAACGCTTACGGCTGGTTGTCAGACAGCGCCCCCCGCCCCGTACAGCGAGCTGCATGACAAAGTAGCGAACGGCGAGCAGGTTCCTGTTGCCGATCTGCGCGAGTCGTTCCGGCGTGACATCGCGCTTCCGGAGCGCATGGAACGGCTCATGGAACTCGAAGCCCAGGCACTGCAGCTGGTGGAAGACGAACCGTTGAAACTCGGCTCTATCGGCAGCGCGATTCTCGACATCTACCAGGCAAGCATCACCGGCCACTACGTGATGAGCCGGTTCTACGAGCATGTGGAAACAGAGGATGCCGTGGCCAGCCACCTGGACTGGTTGACTCGGATTCGGGCAGACATGGCGAGCGTTGGCGATGGCAGCCGCTCTCGGCCGTATCCAAGCATGTCCAGTGTGGAAGCGCAGATGTACGCCATCAGCCTTGGCATGAGCCCGGTTGGCGCGATCTACCAAACCTCGGACGAAGGGGCAAAATTCGGCTTGATGATCCAGGCTCGGCCGGAAACCGGCCCCATCGAGAGCTTTCACTTCGATCTGGGCGCAGTGTATGACGCCATGCGCCAGGACTTTCGAGCCACCTCGGACGACGGCAGCGACGATGACGACTTCTCGCCGGTCAGCGTGATCGGCTATCTGGCCAAGCGTGGTGATACCGCCGCCCAAGCGGCAATCGGCGCCTTCCTTGCTTCCCAGAACCGCACCCAGGACGCCATCGACTGGCTGCGCGCCTCTTCCCGGGCAGGCAATCTGGTCGCCAGCAGCGTGCTGGCACAGCTCTACTGGCGCAAGGCAAGCACCGCCGCGACCGAGGAAGAGAAACAGGAGGCCCTCGACGAGGTGCTGGAAAACTATCTGCATGCCATCGCTCTCGGATCCACAGATGCCATGTATGAGCTGGCCGTGCTCTACCTGAACAACCACTACGGCGAAGAGAACCGGGCTTCCGGCGTCACCCTGCTGACCCAGGCAGCCGAGGCCCGGCACGATGACGCAGCCATGTTCCTGGCGCACCTCTACTACACCGGCGATATCGTGGAAAAAGACCTCGATCGCGCGCGCGAGTACTACGTGCAGGCCGCCGAGCTCGAGAACGACTTCGCCCGCCGGAGCTATGCCCGCTTTCTCCTTGACCGCTCCATCGATCAGGAAGGCGATCCACGGATAATCACCTGGCTCGAGGAACTGGCCGACGACCAGGACCCAGAGGCCATGCTGTTGCTCGGCAATCTGCACGCCCGGGGGGTGAGCACCGAGCAGAACTTCCGCCGCGCCGTGTCCTGGTACAAGGACGCGGTAAAGACCGCCCCGGAGGATGCGAGCATCGTCAATGAAGTCGCCTGGACCCTGACCGTCAGCCACCTGGAAGCCCTTAAGCGTATCGCTTACGCCCGGGAGATCATGGACAACCTGATGGATGCCAACGAAGCCGCCCGCGCCCGGCCCGAGTACCTGGACACCTGGGCCGCGGCCTATGCGGCGAACGGTGATTTCGAGCGCGCCATCGAGCTCCAGGAACAGGCGCTGGCCGCGGCACAAGCGCTGGAATTCGAAGGGGTCATGGACATTCTCCAGACTCATCTGGACGCCTTTCGGGATGGTCAGACGATCACCGAAACCGCACCCTGACCCGACCGGCGACCGCTTGCTCGATGCGCTTCTGGCCAGCTCTGGCCCCTTCATCGACCTCCGAGCGCCGGGCGAGTTCCTCAAGGGCGCTGTGCCTGGCGCAGTAAACCTGCCTCTTCTCAGCGACGACGAGCGGCAGCAGATTGGCCTCACCTACAAAGAGGCGGGCCAAGCCGCCGCCATCGCACTGGGCGAGTCACTGGTTTCGGGTCCAATCAGAGAGGCACGACTGGCTGCCTGGTCTGCTTTCATCGAGGCTAATCCAGGTGCCTGGCTGTATTGCTGGCGGGGCGGCCTGAGAAGCGAGACGGTTCAGAACTGGCTCGAGGAAGCGGGCGTCGCCATCGATCGGGTGCCAGGCGGTTTCAAGGCGTTGCGCCAGCGCTGCCTGGACATTCTCGATGCGGCACCCGGCAGTAAACCCTGGCTGATCCTGGGCGGTCGCACCGGCACCGGTAAGACGGTGATTCTGAACGACGTCCCCGGCAGCATCGATCTGGAAGGCCTCGCGAATCACCGCGGCTCTGCGTTCGGCGCTACCCTTTCTGCACAGCCAACCCCTGTCGGCTTCGAGAACGCACTGGCCGTAGCATGGCTGAATCACGACCACCCCCATCTGCTGCTCGAGGACGAGAGTCGCACCATCGGTCGGCTGGCCGTGCCACCCGCCTGGCACGCGGAAATGCAATCAGCGCCTGTGGTGATCCTGGAAGCAGACCTGCCGAGCCGAGCTGCCCACATCGCCGGGGAGTACGTGGACGAGCCGTTGGCGCAGGGGGTGTCGGAAGCAGACCTCATCGAGCGGCTGCAGGGGGCGCTTGATCGTATTCAGCGACGGCTCGGCGGGCTACGCCACCGGGTGGTGAGTGAGCAGCTGGCAGCAGGGTTCAATACGGGCGATCACGCCGCCTGGATCCAGAGCCTGCTCAGTTGGTACTACGATCCGATGTACGACTATCAGCTGGAAAAGAAAGAGGCGCGGATCATCTTTCGTGGTGATCGGCGGGCGGTTCGAGAGTTTCTGGCGCAGTACGGGTCGTGAGCTGCATTGAAGAGCATAGCGTCGCCTGCAATCCTTTATAGCGCGTCTGTGCTAATGATCGTGTCCGTGCGGCCGATCCGCGAACGTCTGATGCCGAGACTCCACCTGAGCGTTGTCCAGGAGCCCTTTCTCCTCCAGCAACGCCTGGAACGCCGCCAGAAAGTGGTCGTAGTAGCGGTATGCTTCGTTGGGATCCTCCGCCTCTGCCGAGCGGTCCCAGACGCCGATCTTTTCGATCAGGTGAGCCCTGAACTCATCCCAGGTGTAGTGACCCTGTTCAGAAAGCAGCCGGGCCATGCCGAACACCCGACCCTGCCAGGGCGCATCGAACACCACCTCGCCATTGGCCGTTGGTGGCGCGATCCTGCCGTCGAGCAGCAGCTCGTTGAGTGTTCGTTCGCCAATCGGTTCTGATTCTTCCATTTTGATACCTGCCAGAGCGGACGGCTAGAGAACGGCGACGCCGATCATCGCTTCCCGGGGAACCAGGGCGGCAAGCGCTTCTTCGTCCAGATCTTCCGTGCCGGTTGGCCGTTCCGGCAGCACCAGGTATCGCACCTCGGCACTGGAATCCCAGACTCGGATCTCCTTCTCAGCCGGCACTTGCAGACCGAACTCGGCCAGCACCTTACGCGGCTCACGAACGATCCGGGACCGATAGGCCGGGTCTTTATACCAGGTGGGTGGCAGACCAAGCAGCGCCCAGGGATAGCAGGAGCACAGGGTGCAGACCACGGCGTTGTGCACCTCCGGCGTGTTCTCCACCACCACGAGCTTCTGCACCTCGCCACCCTGGAAGTCGAACGGCTCGATGGCCTTGCTGCCATCTTCGAGCAACGCTGCCTTGAAGGCCGGATCGCACCAGGCCTTGGCCACGACCCGGGCTCCATTGAGCGGCCCGACCCGATCATTGAACAGCGCGATCGTGTCATCCACCGCAGATTCCGAGAAGAGGCCCTGCTCGATAAGGAGAGACTCGAGGGCTTCGGCCCGTATGGCCTGAGGAGAGTGCTCGCTCATGGTGCTACCGCCGTCAAGTAAGATTCGAAAAGATCCAGACAAACACTCTGGCCAGGTTCTGCTTCGTCGCCCCAAAGCTCAGCGCCTTCGAAGCGCACGCAATACAGGTGCTCCGGACGTTCGCCATGGCCGTGCGCGTTGCTGTCCGGATAGACCCAGCCGCCGTGCAGGCGAACGATAGTGCCGGTCCGTCCCCTGGCGTAGCCAGGTAGGCGAGTGTGCCCGCTGACCGGCGTGGCATAGGTCCTGACAAGCTCGCCAACAGAGAAACGGGGTGCTGCGCTCACCTCCCGACCGGCGCCGGGAGTTTCCGACGCCGGTACCTGATCCGGTTGGCTGCTTGGCCGGGCCGCGATCGGATCATTCCTGTCGCCACCCAGCGTTTCAACCGCTCTTTCCAGGGCTGCCGGGTCAACCACGCCGGCTTCGGTCAGCAGGTTTTCGACCCCGCCGAGCCAGCGACCGTAGTAGCCATGGGTAAGGTAGGCCGCCGGATCTATCCGCTCGATGGCATGCCGAAACTGGTCCACGTTCCGGATCAGGCCCTGACCGAGCATGTGGTTCACGATCGCAAACACACGCGCCTCCCAGCGCCCGTGAAATACCGGCTCGTCTTCCTCCCGCTCGACCGGACCAAAGCCCTGCCGGCCACCCAGATCATGCATGGCGTCCATCAGGACACCTCCCGTAGAATCGGGATGCCATCACCGGCTTCGCCGAACGACATGCTGAGCGTGTGCTGACCCGCATCCACCACGTGGCTGGTGCCATCCGGCAGCACGACATCCGCGGTGCAGTTGCCCGGCACCCGCACGGTCACTTCGAAGGCTTCCTCAGTGAGTTGCCAGCTTGACTCGTAGCGACCATTCAGCGTGATCAGCGAGGCTTCGACCGCCCGCACGGGCGGTTCGCCGGCCGCGCTACCGAAACCCACACCAAGCGGTGGTTTCGGTTCGACAACGATGTGACGATAGGCGATGTGGTTTTCGGAGAGATCCCGGCTCTGACCGAAGCCTGCCAGCGAGCTCATCAACCATTCCAGCACGCCAGCGGCAACCAGCCGGTTGAGATCTCTGCCGCCTTGTGCCGGATCCGGGTGCACGGGGGTTTCCAGCAGCAGCCGGTAGGCCAGATCCAGTCGCCCGGCGCCAGTCAGACCGGCCAGCAACCAAGGCACACCGAGCAGGGTACGCCGTGCGGTCATCGCTTCGCTGCCATCACTCAGCGTGGCCTCCACGGCATCGATCAGCACTGCTCTGGCTCGCCGTTGCTCAGTCCGATCGAGCAGACCGAAATGCAGGACCAGCGCGCAGACATGGGCGCCATCGCCAACCAGCCGCCCGTCCGGCGTGACGAAGCGTCGCCGGAAGGCATTGCGGATGTTGCCCGCCAGCTCTTCGCAGTTCTCGAGGTCCGAAAGGTTTCCGAGCACACCGGCAATCCGAGCCGTCATGCGCGCAGTTCGGTAGAGCCAGGCCGTCGCCAGCAGGTCGGCCGGGTAGGCCGGGTCTGCATCCAGGTCTTCTCGGACAAACTCTTCCGCAGCACTCAAGCCGCTGGCCAGTACCCGTCTTGCGGCCGGGTAGTACTTGCGCAGCAACTTCCTGTCACCGGTGGCGAGAAAGAGCTGCCAGAGGCATTCGACCAGGGCCGCACTCGAGCCGGCAGGTCCTTCTGTGCACAGCGCATCTTCAGCGGGTGGTGTCGGGACCGCCGACGGCAGCCTGCCATCCGGGAACTGAGCATCCATCATCTGCTGAAGCCAGGCCGTGACCGTTGCCACCCCATCGAAGCAGAGCAGCAGCGACGCTGCGGTAGGACCAACTTCGCTGATTCGGCCGATGCGGTCTTCCGGCGCCAGACCCGGCATGCTGATTTCGGCCTGTACCCGTTTGAGGTGTCCGATGAGGTGATCGGCAAGCTGGTTCAGGCGCGGATGATCAGAGCTCAGGGCCGTATGCGCCGTCGCCTGATGCGGCGAGGGCACGGCATAGGCACGAATCGAATCTTCCCGGAACAGATCGCCACTGACCAGCACGTAACGGAAACCGTGCCTGGAGAAGCGCGCTTCGAAAGTCTCACCCGCTTCATCGCCCCGTGCCACATAGGCATCCTCTCCAAGCTCGATCGGCTCACCGGCATCATCCAGGGCCAGCGCGTAACGCACCCGGAAAGCCCCTCCATCCGGCGCCTTGAGCTCGAGCCGCACGTGACCGAGCAGCGGTTCCGGGAACGCAAACAACGCCGACGTGTCCTGCCAGCGGACCATCTCGCCTTCCACCACGTCCGGGGTGACCGCTGCTTTCCGGACCGGGTAGAGCAGGACTTCTTCCTCTTCCGGCCGAGCGCCCTGGTTTACCGGATACCAGCCAAATGTTCCCGGTCCTTCCCCCAGCCAGTCTTCGCGACGGCGCATACCATCTACTGCCTCGCCACTGGCAGGATCCGCTGCCAGAATCCAGGACGGTTGCCAGCGCCAGCCGCTGTCCGTGGACAGCCACCACTGGCTGCCGTCTTCCAGAACGGCCTTCAACTCAACCAGAAGCTCCGGGCGCTCGCCATACTGTTGCCGGCCGCCGACGCCGGGATTGCCGGCGTAGCAACCATCGGCCAGGAGCACGGCCAGACGGTTCTCGCCTGCACGCAGATCATCAGTGACATCCAAGGTGTGATAGGTCACCCGCTTGCTGTAGTCGACCCAGTCCCCCGGCAGGGCTGCCCCGCCTATCGACTGGCCATTCAGCTGCACGGCCGCCTGCCCACGCACGGCCACATAGAGCCGAGCCCGGCGGACCGGCTGCCTGAGCGTGAAAGTACGACCAAACAGCGGAACGGGCACCGTGTTGATCCGGGAACCGACCTGGCCGGCGCTGACCCAACGACCGGACCAGTCCCGGGCTTCGAGCAGCCCGACTTCGAAGCTGGCGGGATCGCTCCACGGACTCGGCAGGCCATCGCTGTCGTAGCTGCGGACCTTCCAGAAAACCCTACGCCCGGAGATGAGCGGCTTACCGTCGTACTCAAGCTGCACGGTTTCCCGGCCTTCCACCCGGCCCGAATCCCAGAGATCGCCCTCGTCCATCCCGAGGATCTCCGGATGAGAAGCCGCCAATATCTGGTAGCCGGTCTGCAGCTCTGCAGGACGATCGTCCCCGGGCCACCAGGAGAGCCGCGGCTGAAGAACGTCTATGCCAAGGGGTTCGTGCTGATACTCGCAGGTGAGCCGAGTCGGTCTGCCGGCCGGCGCAGGCCGAGGCTCAACACTCTCGCCGCTGCTGCTGGTCGCATCTGCGGTTCCTTCTGTAGTTCCGCCTGGACCTGAGTCATTGTATTCGCCTGTGCCCTGCGCCCTTTCCTGCGTTTGTTCGCCTGTTTGCTTATCGGTTTGATTGTCCGCTTGATTGACCGTTGGTTCGCCTGTTGGGTCATCTTTTTTTTCGGTTATCAGGTCCGTCATGAGACCATCGTGTCAGCCGCCCCTCAAGTGGCATAAGTTTGCTTCAGAAACTTCTTCGTGGCCAGAACAACCTCATCGAGCTGGTCGTGGTGCACCCAGTGACCGGCGTTCTCCACATCGATGAGCTGGCCATGCCGAAAGTGTGCCAGGGTGTCATCCTGTCCCGTTCGATGGGGAAAGCCTTCGGTTGCGTTCACGAGCAGGGTGGGGCAATCGATGGCCTGCCAGAGCGCGGTGGTTTCCGCCGCGGGCACCCTGTAAGCCGGGTAAGCATGGGTGTAGTTGTCGTACTTCCAGCTGAAGGACCCATCCTCGTTCTGATTGCTGCCATGCACCGTCAGATGACGTGCCTGATCGTCATTCAGGTGGGCATTCGCCTCCCGCATTCGGCCATAGGCATCCTCCAGTGATGGGTAGCGACGGGTCTGGCGACCGGCAAGTGCCCGCGTGTTGTCCACCCAGGCCCGGATCCGTTCCGCGGGTCCGTGGTTCTCAAAAAGACCGGGCCAGAGGCCTACCCCTTCCAGCAGCACCAAGCCGCTGACCATCTCCGGATAGGTGCCGGCGAACATCGCCGCCAGGCTGCCACCCATGGAATGGCCGACAACCACCAGGGGTGTCAGAGAACGCTGCCGAACCAGCTGGACCAGATCGTAGACGTAGTCGACGTGGTGGTAGCTGGATCCCCGAACCCACTCGGAGTCGCCATGACCGCGCAGATCAGGGGCAACGATGTGGTGGTCGTCGGCGAAATGCTCGACAAACCAGTCCCAGGTTCGGCAGTGATCCTGACTGCCGTGAACGAGCAGCATGTGCGGCGCATCATCGTTGCCCCAATCCAGGTAGTGCAGGCGCAGGCGTTGAGAGAAGTAACTGTGCGAGGTGGGGTTGCGATTCATGGTTCCGGTTCTATTGTCCATTCTGATCATCGTCATCGTTGGTGCCCAGGAGCTGGGACTCCAGGCGGGAAAACACTGCCTGTATGTGATTCGAAAGCGAGCGAATTCTCGGCACGCCGCGCAGGTCCGGATGAAAGAGCAACCAGATGGGCTGCGCCTCGAGGGCTTCCAGCGCACCGAGGCGTCGCAACCGCGAGTCTGCATCTCCAACCGCGCAAGGCAGCAGCGTGATGCCCATATCCGCTGCAGCAGCAGCCTGCTGCAGCAGGACGCTGTTGCAACGCACACCCAGGGGCACTTTGGCGAAGTAGCGCTGTTTGAATCCCGGAGCCCGGATGCTTTCAATGCCGGACTCGATCCATCGAGCTTCCGCGGGTCGGTCGACTGGATCATGGCAGTCGAGATACGAACGACTCCCATAAACGCCCAGTCGGGATTCACCTAACTGGCGACCAATCAGGGTGTCCGGTGGGCGATCGGTGACCCGGATCGCCATGTCTGCTTCACCCCGGGCCAGGTCAAGCTCCCGGTAGTTGGGAATGAATTCCAGTCGCACGTCCGGATGCTCGGTGGTAAACGGGACAAGCTCCGGCATCAGAACAATGGCCAGCACGTCCGGCAGGGTCAGCCGCACCGTGCCCGCCACCTCAGCCCCCCAGCCGGAAAAAGTGGCCTCGAGATCGCTGAGCTCGGCCGCCAACGGCTCGAGACGGCTGAAGAGCTGGCTGCCATCGGCGGTAAGTTGCAGCCCGGAGTGGCTGCGCACGAACAGCTTTACGCCGAACCGGGCTTCCAGGCCATCCAGCCGCCGGGTGACCGTGGAGGCGTTCACGCCCAAGCGATCCGCACTGGCACGCACGGAGCCTGATTGCGCCAAGGTCGTGAAAAAGCGATAGTCGTCCCAGTTAGCCACTGCGCGCAACACTCCCCGTGTTTTTCTTAGAGTTCGTTGCAATTATGCAACACTTCGTTGCGTTACCATAGGTTGCATTTCGTGTTACCTAAAGTAACATTGCCCCCAGATTTGCTGAGGGATACCCGAAACCTCCCTCCCCTCCCCTCCCTTCGGGTATCCCTCCAATCTACCCCTCCATGACAAGTAGGCGGGGTTAGCGATCACCAGATCTCTAACCCCGCCACGTTTTTTCACGTCTGGTTTTCCGCCTGGATCTTTGCCTACCATCTCCTGATCTGCTTCCAGGATGATCGGCATGGACTACCAGCACCTGCGCGTCGAGCAAAACGGCCCCGTCGCAACCGTCACCTTCAACCGACCGGACCGGGCAAACGCCCTGAACTACGAACATCTGGCGGAAATCGAAGCCGCGGCACTGGCCTTCCGCGACGATCCGGACACCCGCGTGATTATCTTCACCGGTGCCGGAAAACACTTCTCCTCCGGTGCCGATCTGACCGACCCAGGTACGGCCTATAGAGGTCCTCTGTCTCTTCGCCGGCGTCGCTCGAGAATCGGCGAGCGGGCCATTCAGGCCTTGTATGGCATCGATCAGATCACCATTGCAGCCTGGAACGGTGCCGCCATGGGCGGTGGTGCCTGCATTACCACGGCGCTGGATTTCAGGGTCGGCGCCATCGATTGCTTCATGCAGTACCCGGAAGTGGATATCGGCTTGAACCTGATGTGGAAGAGCCTGCCACTGATCACTCACCTGGTCGGGCCGGCCAAAGCCAAACGGCTGGTGGCAGGCGGCGAGCGGATTCACGCCGCCACCCTTAAGGACTGGGGCGTGCTGGATGAGCTGGTGGAGGCTGACCGGTTGCTGCCCCGAGCGCGGGAGATAGCCGATCACTACGTAGGCAAGCCGCCGGTCGCCGTCCAGATGATCAAGCAGAGCGTCAATCGCATCGTTTCGGCGCTGGATGAGAGCATCATGCACATGGATGTGGATCAGAATCTATTCGCGGCCACGTCCGAGGACAGGAACGCGGCACTGGAGGCCTATCTGAACGGCACACGGCCGGACTTTACGGGCAACTGAGCCTATCGAGGCATTAGGCAAATTTTTTGCACTACTCGTTCGCCAGAGCGTACTATGGGTTAACGGTTCGATTGGGGGATTGAACGATGGACCTTCTGGGATATGCGGCCCTGGGTGGGCTGGAGAGACTTACCATTGTTGCCGGTGCTGTGATCATCGGCTACTGGGGCTATCGCCTCTACACCGCCGAGAAAAGTGCGGGCTTGATCTTCATGGGTCTGGCCGTGGTGGTGCTGGTTGGCGCCCTGGCAACCGGTGGCAGCTACCTGAGGAGCGTGGGTGAAGGCTATCAGCTGGCCAGCCTGCCGGCAGATGAACCCACGCAGGAGTCACCGTTCGTCGATGCCACGGTGACCGGACAGGCCGGCACTCAGACTGAGGCGCCTGCGCCAGAGCCAGCAACAACTGTGGCAGCTACGGCAGGGGAACAGACTGCGGCGGATGCCGAGGCCATCGTGGATGCACCGGCGTCGCAGGCCATCGAACCCTCTGTCCCAGCGGCCACATCGACCGCCGCCGTACCCGAGCCAGCCGTCGCGCCCACCGCTGAATCTGAGCCGACCGAAACTGCTCCGGCGCCGAGCATGGCGGACGCTCAGGAATCGCCGGTGCGGCTGGCCACCGGCGCGGAGCTCGGCGGCCGCATCGTTTCGGTGAAATCGGAGAACGTTTCACTGGAATGGTCGTCGGATGCGGGTCAATCCGCGGATGCCAACGGCTCCGAGTAGGATTCCGAGCTAGCTCAGTGGCGGGCGCGCAGCCGCACCCGCCCATCGGTCTCGATGATCTCAGGCAGGTCGGCAAAACGGCAGGAATGCCCGGTCACGCATTCTCCGCTACGCACGTCGAAGGCATAGCCGTGCCAGGGACAGGTGACGGTGCCATCGTCGATCGCAGCATCTGCAAGCGGTCCGAGCTGATGGGGGCACAGCGCCGGGTAGACAACGAGCTCTGCCGCCAGCTCATTCAGCACGAAAGACCGGCCGGCTACTTCGACGCTCGCCGGAAAAGACAGACCGACCCGCATTCCGAGATCTACCTCGCGCTCTGCCGGTCCGCCGCGTTCGATGCGGCGGTCGAGCTGCCGCTGGCGTTCCACCATCATGGCCACGTCTTCATCATAGAGCGTGCTGTAAAGGCCCGCGTACACCTTCCCCACTTTTTCCCTGGCTTCAGGCGCCACACCAGGCACGAAGAAGTCCACCACGATATCGACCCGCTCCGACTCAATGGGAAAGGCATGGGTCCAGATCTCCGCGCCACGATTGCGTCCGGATAGCGTTCGCGTTATCCAGCGCCGGCAGGCCCGGTCGAGACGCAGCTCGATTTCGTTTTCGACCCCAGCCGGGCTTACCGTTTTCGCCCGCCAGCCCCAGGGGCCGGCGTCCAGGCATTCGACGCTCTTGAAGCTTGATTCGTGCACATAAGGCAGGTGCTCCCAATCCAGCGCGTTTTCATACATCCTAACCAGGCTGACCGGCAACACCCGACGATAGGTGCCCACATGAGGCAGCTGGGAACCGGGGAAGACTTCGATGATCTCGTGATCCGGCATGGCATCTCACTTGCTTACTTGCTTACTTGCTTAGGTTCTCTAGTTTAGGTTCTCTTGCTCTGGTAACAGGGTACTTAGGGGTGCACGGGTTTGACAAAGCATCACACGACACCGACAGCGTTCCTGTTCCGGCCGCATGAAACAACGAATTCCGCCTGAATTCATTGCGCAGTGCACGATTGACAGCCCGGAGGCTCTGTAGTGATATCGAAGGCGGGGAGGAAAGGGAGCACCGCGCGCCCTTTTCGAGGGGCGGCCGAGCAGCGCAGATTCTAGAAATAGATGGGGAGCTGTTCGGCCGTTTTCGTTTTTGGGCTCCATAACGCACTTCCACCCTCCTGCTCTTTTCGCTACCGTCTGCCATACGAAAGAAACGGACATGGGAGGCCGCCATGGCTGAAGCCGCCACCGAGAAACCCGACCTGCTCACCGCGGATCCTTACACTGTGCCCCTGGAAGCCATCGATGTGAGCCAGGCAGCACTGTTCGAGAATGATAAGCACTGGCCGTACTTCGAACGGCTCAGGAAAGAAGATCCCGTGCACTACTGT
The DNA here is from genome assembly GCA_965215995.1 of Candidatus Azotimanducaceae bacterium. Taxonomy (GTDB): domain Bacteria; phylum Pseudomonadota; class Gammaproteobacteria; order Pseudomonadales; family Azotimanducaceae; genus SZUA-309. The sequence goes on from OZ244128.1 coordinate 1,661,500, forward strand.
CCGGACAGCATGTTCGGCCCTTACTGGTCCGTTACCAAGTTCGACGACATCGTCTACATCGAGAAGAACCACGAGCTGTTCTCCTCTGCCCCCGGCATCGTTCTGGCAGACCGGCCGGACGACTTCCAGACGGTGAACTTCATCGGCATGGACCCACCGCAACACGACGAGCAACGCAAGGCCGTGCAGGGCGTGGTCGCGCCACGTAACCTGGCGGAGATGGAAGGCCTGATCCGCCAACGGGCAGGCGGCATTCTGGATGAGTTGCCCATCGGCGAGACATTCAACTGGGTGGATCTGGTTTCCATAGAGCTGACAACCCAGATGCTGGCGACCATATTCGACTTTCCGTTCGAAGATCGACGCAGGCTCACTTACTGGTCGGACATGGCAACCTCGGGAGAGCTGGCGGGTGGGCCAACCCCTGAACCGGTTCGACGCGCGGCGCTGCTCGAATGTCTGGAGGTGTTCACCAAGCTCAAGGAAGAGCGGGTGGGCAAGCAGGGTTTCGATCTGGTGACCATGCTCGCCAATGACGAATCGACCAAAAACATGACGCCCATGGAGTATCTGGGCAACCTGATCCTGCTCATCGTCGGCGGCAACGACACCACGAGAAACTCGATCACCGGCGGGGTGCTGGCGCTGAACCAGAATCCCAAGGAGTACGATAAGCTCCTGGCCGACCCGAGCCTGATCCCCAATATGGTCTCAGAGATCATCCGCTGGCAGACCCCGCTGGCCTATATGCGGCGCACGGCCACCCAGGATGTGACGCTCCGTGGCAAGACCATCAAAAGAGGCGACAAGGTGGTGATGTGGTACGTCTCGGGCAACCGGGACGAAGACGCCATCGAGAATCCGAACGACTTCATCATCGATCGGGAGCACGCCCGCCATCATGTCTCATTCGGCTTCGGCATTCACCGCTGCATGGGCAACCGGCTGGCGGAAATGCAGCTCAGGATCATCTGGGAAGAGATCCTGAAGCGCTTCGAGAAGGTGGAAGTGGTCGGCGAGCCGGTGCGCGTGCAATCCAGCTTCGTCAAAGGCTACGCCGAGTTGCCGGTGCGGCTACACCCGGTCTGAGTCTGGTCTGAAAGCCCAGGGAACCTGAGGTTCCCTAGATCGCCGGCGCCTGCTGATGCAGCTCGCCGTGCGAGACCTGCTGCTCCATTGGCTCGAGAATGTCATCCAGCGTACGGCTGATCATGGTGCAGTTACGGATCATCTCGATCTTCGGCCAGGTCGCCGCCTCACCTTCTGAGATCAGGTAGCGGGTCTCCGCCTCGGAGAGCACCGAGAGCAGCTTTCTCGGATCCCAGAATTTCCGCCGCGGCAGGATGTTGATGTCCGCCGTGTAGTCCTGAGTGGCCAGGCCGTACATCATCCGCGTCATCACGTTCAGCGGGTACACGTTGCCGACCACGCTCATGGCCATGGGATAGGTCGCCTTGTACAGCTCCTTCGCCGCGCTCTGATAGATGGCCATGGAGCGGGTCAACAGGTTGTCGTTCTGGTGGTGATCGCGCAGCGCCCAGAGCACTACCGGGTTGGTCTGGCTGCTGATGAAGTGGTTCACACCGTAGAGCCGGGTCAACCTGCGCACGGGCATGTCGTCGGTCATGGAACCGTCCACCCATTTGCGCAATGGCACGTAGGGCTGACGTTGACCCTGGTTGTTCTTGGCAGCCAGCGTCACCGCCGGGAAAATGCCGGGAATGGCACAGGAGGCCAGCACCGCTTCGCGAATGTAGACGTTCGGCGAGGTGATGGCATTCAGAAGCCGCGAGCGCTGATGGAACTCACGTGGTGATATGGAGATATTGATCTTACGACCCGTCTCTTCGAAGGCTTCTTCGAACGTCATGTCCGGAATCAGACCCGCAACGATGTCACGCACGTTGTCGATGCTCATCCGGGAGCCGATGGAGGCTTTCCGTGAGCTTTCGGAAAAAGCGTCGAAGGACTCGACCAGCACCTTCGGATCAAACAGCTGGGCCAGCTCCGTGTCATCGTGGGTGCCGACGAAGGCCGCCATCATGGAACCGGCGCTGGCACCCGAAATCACATCAGGCAACAGATCCTGCTCCACCAGTGCCTTGATCACCCCGAGATGAAAAGGCCCCAGCGCGCCGGCCCCGGATAGCATGAGCGCCGAACGTCCGAAGCAATGGCTGGCCCGCCGGAAGAACTCGAGCTTCTCGGCAAAGGGCACTTCCGATTCCGGAGCCTCGGCAACCTGCTTGAGGGCATCGCAAAGCGAGGTGATGTAGTCGGTGATCAGATCCTTGGTGCCGAAACGGGCCCGGTTGTACAGAGCCGGGTTACCCATGCCACCCATGTTTCCGTGGATGCCTTCGTTGAGGTAGAAGAGCAGACGATGCGCATCGCCGCTGGCACTGATCGAGGTCACCTCCTCGAGCCGGCGTCGGATCACCTCATGGTCGTACAGCGTGCTTTTGTCCGTCCTGCGCCACTTGGCACCGCCCATTTTCTCATCCTGAGCCATGGCGGCCGTTTTCCACTCCTCATAGGTGGTGGCGTTGATGAGACGCATGGAGGCGGCAGAGATGTTCGATGCCCCCTGCAGGGCTTCCTTAGGCGACGGTGCGTTCATAGTTCTTTGGTCTTATTCCGAATAACTATTAGATAGCATGTTGCAGCGCATCATTCCACTGTGTCTGCCACGGACTTGACCCCGATCACCTACTTAGGTAACTTCCCAGCTAATCTTTTCACTGTCAAGTTAGCCAAACAGAGGAGGACGACCATGGCGGCCGAGCAGGCGAGCCCGGATCTGGACTACGTTACGCCCGAGACGATCATTCCGGATCGGGTGACTGCAAAAGTGGCTGAAGACGAGTTCGTCGTCTTTCTGATCGGCATGCGGGTGAACAAACCCTGGAAGGTGCACCGCTGGCTACCCGTTGCCCGGGCCATGGGTCGGATGATCGAAGAGCTTTACGATGCACCGGACCTGGGTCTGAAGCACGTTGAGAGCTGGTTCGGGCGCACGAGCATCATGGTCCAGTACTGGGAGTCATTTGACGCGCTGGAAGACTACGCCACCAATAAGTCCGCCGCGCATGTTCCGGCCTGGGGTGAGTTCAACAAGCTGGTCGGCTCAAACGGCGACGTGGGCATCTGGCACGAGACCTACGTGGTCAAACCCGGCACCTTCGAGTGCGTCTACAACAACATGCCACGCTTTGGTCTGTCCCGGGCTTTCGAGACCATTCCGGCCGTCGGTGCCTATGCGCGAGCGCCGTCCCGGATGGCGGAGCAGGCCAAGGAAAAACGCGAAGCTGCCTAGCCGCCTGTTTGGCCTCGCAGCAGCCGGCTCAACCTGGCGCCGGTCTCCGCTACCGTGCGCTCAATGAAGGCATTTTCGCCTTCACTCTCAGCAAAGCCATCGAACTGCCCTTCCAGCAGCAGCATGGCGTAGCCATGAATCTGGCTCCAGGCGATCAGCACATCGTCCTGAAGCTCTGGTTCGCTGATCCGGTCGTACAGGGTATCTGCTGTCACCTCTGCGTCACCCCGCTGGATCGTCACGCTGCTGGTCATCTCCGCGTAGGTGCGTGCAGAGGCGGCCAGCAGCGTTTCGTTCTCCCGGCCGATCTCCTTCCAACGGAACATGAGCCGGAAATGGTCCGGGTAGCGGAGGGCGAAGTTCACGTAGGCCCGAAAGATGCCAATAATGCGAGCTTCCGGGTCCAGCAGTGCGTTGGCTGCCCGGTCCTGCCGTAGTGTGTCCGTCAGCCTGTCAAAGGATCGCGCCGCGACCTCCGCCAGCAGCTCGGAAGCGTCTTTGAAATGATGCTTGGGCGCAGCATGGGAGACCCCGGCTCTTCGCGCGCATGCTCGTAGCGTGAGCCCGGCGACCCCTTCTTCCTCGAGGAGCGACTCGGCCGCTGCCAGCAGAGCTTCCTTCAGATCACCATGGTGATAGCTCGATCGGCCTTTCTGCTCGGAGGTCACTTACGATCAGCCTGAGACTTACGCAGCCTTGCTGATCAGAAACACGAACGGCCGGCCGTCGATCTCTGCTTCTACTGCTCCAGCCGTGGTTACTTCCCGCTGCTCGAAGCTGACCGCCAGGGTCGCCTGCATGATGGTGTCCCGATGCTCGGTGGCAGCACGTACGAGTTCTGCATCACCCTCAAAACTCACCTCGATACGATCGGAGACATTCAAACCCACTTCCTTGCGACGCTGTTGAATGCGATTGACGATCTCACGGCCATAGCCACCGCGAACAAGCTCGTCATCCAACTGGCAGTCGAGGTCCACGGAGATGAAGCGATTGGACACCGTGCTGGTTCCCGGTTTCGCCTGTTGCAGCACCTGGATTTCATCCAGGCTGAAGGTCTCACCGTTGAGCTCAACCTCGCCATTCGCCTGCAGGCTCGCGATCTGCTCGCCGCTCAAGGCGCCGATCAATCCCTGAAACTCCTTCATCCGCTTGCCGAGTCGTTTCCCCAGAACGGGAAAGTTCGGCTTGGCCACGAGCTCGATGAAGGCTCCCTCATCGGACTCGTATCGCACCTCGAGCACGTTCAGCTCGCTTTTCACGTAGTCCTCCAGGTGCTTCATCTCTGCCAGCAAGCGTTCATCCCGATTGATGATCGTGAGGCAGCGCAGAGGTGTCCTGATTCCCACCCTCACTTCCTCACGCCGTTGCCGGCCGAGCAGCACGACCTGTTGCATGCGCTCCACGGCCACCTCGAGCTCCGCTTTGATCCGCTCCGATTCCGCTTCCGGGTAATCACAAAGATGCACGGACGCGGGTGACGCCTCGCGACCACCCAGGGTGGTGAGCTGTAGATACAGATGATCCGAGAGGAACGGCGCGAACGGCGCCATTACCTGAGCCAGCTCGTAGAGGGCGGTGTACAGCGTGGAATAGGCTGCGATCTTGTCCGCTGTGATCGACTCACCCCAGAATCGGGAGCGGTTCAGCCGGATATACCAGTTGGTCAGATCTTCTATGAAATCGAACAGCTGCGGCACCACGTTGTAGAGACGATAGGCTTCCATCTGCTCCGCCACATTGGCCTTCAATGTCTGCAGCCGGGACAGGATCCACTGGTCGAGGATGTTGTCGCCCTGATGCAAACCCTTGTCCGGCGACCACTGGTCGATCTCCGCATAGGTCTTCAGGAACGAATAGGCGTTGTACCAGGGCAGCAGGGCCCGCCGCGTCATGTCCCGAACGCCGGAATCGGCGAAGCGCTGCTCCTCCCCGCGCACCAGGCCTGAGTTGATCAGGTAAAGGCGCAACGCATCGGCGCCGTAGACTTCCATCAGCTCGTCCGGTGGCGTGTAGTTCTTCAGACGCTTGGACATCTTCTTGCCGTCTTCCGCCATGACCATGCCATTGACGATCACATTGCGGAACGCGGGCTTGTCGTAAAGCGCAGCCGCCAGCACGGTCAAGGTGTAGAACCAGCCCCGGGTCTGATCAAGACCTTCGGCGATGAACTCCGCCGGGAAGCCGGATTCGAACACCGCCTGATTTTCAAACGGGTAATGCAGCTGAGCATAGGGCATGGAACCGGATTCGAACCAGCAGTCGAGCACCTCCTCGATGCGTCGGTAGGTGCCTTCCTCCCCCTCGATCTGGAAGGTGAGCGGATCCACGTGTTCGCGATGCAGATCAGTCACCCGCACACCGGTGTACTGCTCCAGCTCATCCACGGAGCCGACGCAGACCTCCTTGCCCGTCACGTCGTTGATCCAGATTGGAATCGGTGTGCCCCAGACGCGGTTTCTGGAGATGGACCAGTCGATGGCACCTTCCAGCCACTTACCGAAGCGACCTTCCTTGATGTGATCCGGTACCCAGAGGATCTGCTCGTTGGCTTTGAGCAGCTTGTCACGAACTTCGGTGACCCGAACATACCATGATGGGATCGCCCGATAGATCAGAGGCGTATCCGAGCGATAGCAGAACGGATAGCTGTGCTGGATGGTTTCATGACGATAGAGCGCACCGGATTCTTTCAGGTAGCGGATGATCTCTTTGTCTGCGTCCTTAACGTACTGTCCGGCAAAGTCCGTCACCTCTTCGGTAAAGATGCCGTTCGGCGTGACCGGCACCACGAAAGCCTCGATGCCTGCTGCCTGAAGAATGCGATAGTCGTCCTCACCAAAGGCTGGTGCCTGGTGAACCATGCCGGTACCGGCTTCGGTAGTGACGTAGTCGTCCGCGACTACGACAAAGGCACCGCGCTCCCGCTCAGAGTCAAAGTAAGGAAACAGAGGCTCGTAGCTTCTGCCGACCAGCGCTTTGCCTTTCAGCTTCTCAAGGACTTCATGATCACCGTAGGCATCAAGGCAGGCTTCGGCGATGTAGAGACTCTTGCCGGCCTCAGCGTCCCGGACCTTCACGTAATCGATGTCGGCGCCAACACAGATGCCGAGATTGGATGGCAGCGTCCAGGGCGTGGTGGTCCAGGCGCTCAGATAAGCGTCTTCGTCGACCAGCTTGAACAGCACGGTGATCGCCGGGTCCTGCACATCCTGGTAATTCAGGTTCGCCTCGAAGTTGGACAGCGGTGTGCCGAGCTCGGTGGAGACCGGCATTACCCGGGAGCCCTGATAGACGAGCCCCTTATCCCAGAGTTGTTTCAGCACCCACCAGACGCTCTCCATGTACCAGGGGTCCATGGTCTTGTAGTCGTTGTCGAAGTCGACCCAGCGCCCCAGCCGGGTGATGGTCTGGCGCCACTCGCTGGTGTAGCGATCGACGATGGCCCGGCACTGATCGTTGTAGCCGGCCACCCCCATCTCTTCCAGCGCAGCTTGCGCGGACATGTTCAGCTTCTTATCGATCTCGTGCTCGATGGGCAGCCCATGGCAGTCCCAGCCGAACCGGCGCATCACGTAGCGCCCCTTCATGGTCCAGTAGCGTGGCACGATGTCCTTGATGGTGCTGGCGACGATGTGTCCATGATGAGGCAGGCCCGTGGCGAACGGCGGGCCGTCATAGAAGATGTAGGGCTTTTTCTCTTTTGTGTTCTCCAGCGTCTGCTGGAACACGTCGTGCTCGTCCCAGTAGGCGAGAACTTCGTGTTCCATGTCCACGAAGGAGAAAGTAGAGCTTGTGCTTGCTTGGTTCTGCCATGTTTCTGACCTTGAGGCCGGATTCTGCCGGGCGCGCTGAATCGCCCGGTGGTTCTATTGAAGAGTGTCGAAAAAAGCGGCGCATTGTACCGCCAACGCAGGGATTTCCGTAGGGGCCTTTCAGACGCAGCAACCGCGGTAACGCCTTAAGAAGCTGCCGGGTTTTACTTGTTCAGATAGTTCAGCGGCAGCCCGGCTGACGCCCAAGGCACGGAAATCAGCTGACCTGTGGACGACAGGGTGATGAAGGCCGTCCGCAGATCGTCACCGCCAAAGCAGATATTGGTCGTGATCACATCCGGCATGGGCACGTGCTCAGCCTCTCCCCCGGTGGGGTCGAGAATCGTGATGCCGCCATCGATGATGGTCGCCACGCAGACCCGGCCATCCGCCTGCACCGCCAGTGAGTCGAACAGGAAGTACCCGGGCCGACCATTGATCAGGCGTCCACCATCCGGCCTGTCGCGGCGCTTTCTGCGCAGAATCCCCGGGGCATCGAGCTCGTAAGCCCAGAGCCGGCCGGTGTGGGTTTCGGCGACGTAGAGCTCGGACTCGTCTGGGGACAGGCCGATCCCGTTCGGCCCCTCCATCGGAAAGATCACCTCAGAGATATGGGAACCGTCCGCCTTGGCGTAGAAGATGCCCGTTCGGTCCATCTCCCGCGGGCGCATCTTGCCGTGGTCGGTGAACCAGAAGCCACCGCTCGAGTCGAACACCAGATCGTTCGGACCACGCAACGGCAGCCCCTCACATTGCGTGTAGAGCACCTCCACCCGGCGGGTTTCCAGGTCAACCACCTCGATCCGGCCGCTGGAATAATTTTCCGGTTCGTTTCCCGGAAACAGCCGGCCATCAGCCGCTGTATTCCACTGGAAGCCACCGTTATTGCACACGTAGCAGTATCCGTCCGGGCCGATGGCCGCGGCGTTCGGCCCGCCACCCAGCTCGACGATGACTTCCGTCTCCCCATCCACGATTCGGGTGAGCGTGCCGCGGGCGATTTCCACCAGGATCACGCTGCCATCCGGCATGGCGATGGGTCCCTCGGGAAAGCGCAGGCCTTCGGCAAGTACGGTCAGGTCAGTCATATCGGCTTGATACAGATCGGTTCGGGGCCAGGATTCTCTCTCAGTCGGCCTGAGTCTGTACACTGGACCTTTGACGCGACTATGTAGACCGCAGCCCGCAATCAGGCAGACAGGAGCAAGGGATGGAATTCGGTGCAGTGTTACCCCACAACGAAATCGGTACGGACCCGGGTGCGATCAAAGCCTATGCGCAAGGCGTTGAAGCGCTCGGCGCCACGCATCTGCTCATCTACGATCATGTGCTCGGCGCGGATCCGAACCGACCCGGTGGCTTCCAGGGTCCTTACGATAAGGACGTGGCCTTCCACGAGCCGTTCACCACCTTCGCCTTCATGGCCGCCTGCACCGAGCAGCTTGAGATGATCACCACGGTGCTCATCCTGCCTCAGCGCCAGACCGTGCTCGTTGCCAAGCAGGCAGCCGAGCTCGCCATTCTCTCGAACAACCGCTTCCGCCTTGGCGTCGGCACCGGCTGGAACGAGGTGGAATACGTGGGGCTCAACGAGACCTTCGGCAATCGCGGCAAGCGCCAGGCGGAGCAGGTGACGCTGATGCGGCGGCTCTGGACGGAGGACAGCATCGACTATCAGGGTGACTACCACCGGATCGACCTGGCCAGCATCAAACCTCGCCCGTCAGAACCGGTACCCGTCTGGTTTGGCGGCAGCGCACCGGCGCTGTTGAAGCGCTGTGGCGAGCTGGGTGATGGCTGGATTCCGCTGGGCAGCCCGAACGATAAGTCGGCGGCCATGATCGAGAAGATTCGCGAGCATCGAGAAGCGGCAGGACTGCCCTGGCAAGGATTCGGTATTCAGGCCCAGGCGCAGTACGCCGGCGGCACACCGGAACGCTGGGCCGGGCACGCGGAAAAGTGGCAGAACCTGGGTGCAAGCCATCTGGCTATCGCGACGCACAACGCTGGTGAGACCGATGTGGACGGCCACCTGGCGCGGATCGAAGAATACCTGGCGGCGGTGCGCTGAGGCCGGGTAAGCGGTTGCTTCAACTGGCAACTGCTCGTCAGCTAGCGGCTGCCTGTCAGCCGCCCTCGTCCAATGCCTGCAGGATATCGCCCGCCCCCTCCGGGGCTGGAATTTCCTCCACCCGTTCCGGAACATTGTCGTACTCGAGCTTCAGTGCCCGACACATGGTGGCGTGCATCTCGTAGGTGCAGGTGATGTAGGTGAACTCGAGAATTTCCTCATCGGAGAGATGTGTCTTCAGCGCGTCGAACAGCCCATCCGGGGTACGTCCACCGTCCAGAACGAGACAATCCGTGTAGGCGAGCACCAGCCGCTCCACCTCATCGAAGCAATCGGCTGCCTGCCAGTGTGGAATTGCATCGATCTGCTCATCGCTGAAGCCCAGGTAGCGCATGGACTTGCAGTGCTGGGAGAAGACGAACTGACTGCCGCGGGCATAACCGGCGCGGGTCTGACCCAGTTCCCTCAACTTGGGATCCAGCGAGCGCTTGGGACTGCGATAGAAGCGAAAGCCTTCCAGCGCATGCTGGAAACAATCGGGCACCAGTGCAAACACCGTCCACCAGTTGCCTGGCGTGCCGGTGTCCGTGCCGGGTTCCGCTACCGGGTCCCGGTCGCCAAACAGGAAACCGTACATGCGCTGAATGGATTCAGGGGCGTCTTCCCTGCTGACCTGTCTGAGCCTCGGCATTTCTCCTCCCCCGTTGCGACGCTGACGGGAACATTATGCAGGAAGGCGATGGCCGGGAATTGGTTGGGATCAATCAGCCGAGATCGGCGAGGGTGTGGTTGAAGCTCGGCGTGAGGGGACGGCCCATGGCGTAGGAATCGAGCACGAACTCGCGAATGACCGTCATGCAGCCTTCACCTTTGTGGCCCCGCTCGCGCAGCAGTTCCTTGAGCATGCCGGCTTCGATCTCTGCCTCGAACTGAGACTCATACGGACCCACATCCACACCTTCGCGGGTGTGAAAAAACCACTTCCCGTCACTCAAAAACACACGGTCCGAGCGAAACCAGGTGCGGGACTGTTCGTTCTGGCGTGCTGCGTTCATAAGCCCGTCAAATTTCTCGGAAACACAGCCAGTCTGCGGTGGAGACGCGATCGGGTCTGTGAGACCGATGTGAACGGTTTCACACCTTTCTTGGTCGCTTTTTAGTCAGTTGTGTGCCCGTAACCTTATGATTTAAAAGGAAATATCTGCAACCAACCAGGCCGAGGGGGATTATTGAAGTATGATCCGCCCTCCCATGCAGCCGCCTACGCCCAGCAGATCCGCCTATCCCTGGTACCTGACCAGTGCCAGCCTGTGGATGGCGGGCATGAGCCTGCAGGGATTCCTTTTCACCTGGTTACTGGTGGGCACCCTGGAAACACCTGCAGATCAGGTTGGGATCGCCCGCTCACTGGCCGAGTTTCCTCCGCTGGCCATCCTGCTGCTCGGCGGCGTGCTCGGCGATCGCTTCAACGGACGGCACTTTCTCACCTTCATGCATCTGCTGATGGCGCTGCCGCCGCTGCTGATCATCGGGGTGTTCGAGGCTGGCGCCCTGTCCTACGGCTGGGTGCTGTTGTTTGGCGTGCTCATGGCCAGCATCCAGGCCCTATCGGATCCCGCCCGACAGTCTGCTCTCAGCCGGGTGTCCCGGCTGGACGTGCAGCGGTCCATCACCATCATGACCATCTTCACCTCCGGCGTCGGTATCGCCGGCTTCTACCTCGGCGGTCAGTTGGACGTGCTCGGTCTTGCCACCGTGCTGCTGATCCAGTCGCTGATCTTCGCCCTAGGCATGATTGCCACCTGGCGCCTGCCCGACCTGCCTTCGCTGCAGACCCTGACAGCTCGGCCGGGACTCGGCGCCGGATTTCGGGCGCTGTGGCAGCTCGGGCTCGTGCGCAACATGATCGGCTTGAATTTCATCTCCAGCCTGTTCAATGCCGGCGCCTACATCGTCGCCATACCGTACATCGCCAAGGAGATTTACGGCGGCGACGCGGCCTTTTTCGCCACCGTCATGACCGTGTTCACCGTTGGTAGCATCGGCTCCAATGTGGTCCTGCTGCTGTTCATGCCCCTCAAACACCCTGGACGCCTGTTTCTGATCATGCAGCTCACCAGGGCCGTCATTCTGCTGCTGCTCTTCTCCGAGCCTTCGTTGTGGCTTTTCTACGCCGGAATCTTTGCCTGGGGACTCAACATGGGGGTCACCACCACCATGGTCAGAACCACCGTGCAGGAGCTGACGCCAGCAGCCGTTCGCGCCCAGATCCTCTCTGTGCTGCTGTTCAGCTTTCTGGTTTCCTCGCCAATCAGTTCCGTGCTGCTCGGCTTTCTCATCGCGGAAACCACACCTCTGGCAGCGCTGCTGCCTGGCGTGGTGGTCTCGGGGGTGATTTTCGCCGTCGGGCTGGTCCGGAGTGGCCTCTGGCGTTACCGGTTCACGCCCACAGCCCCGTTCTGATCCGGCCGCTCACCCCGAATGAAGCTGGCGATGAAGGCCGGATCCTGCATCGGGATGAAGTGAGTGAACTCCGGCAGGTAGACGTCTTCGCCCTGCGGAAACCGATTGGCTACTTCAGGCCAGGTCGGTGACAGGGAGAAATCCATGATCTGGTGCTCGTCCGGGTCCCTGGTTTTCGCCCGCAACACCAGGACGGGAATACGGACCTTGTCGATCTCCCCGTAAACGTTGGTGCCCGTGTTGCCGAGATATACGGAAGCCTCCACCAACGGTGGGCAGGCAAGCTGGTAGCGGTCATCCGCTTTCCGCGTAATGCCGTAGCGGCAGTAATCCTGAAGGACCGCATCGTCCCAGAGCGCGAAGCTGCCACGGTTCTTGAACCGCTCGTACATCTCCTGCCAGTTCTGCCAGTCGTCTTTCCGCTTCGACACGGGATGATCTTCTGCAGAATCGAATCCCTTGTAGCGGTCGTGGCTGTACGCCTCCGGATCGAATATCACCGGATCGACGAGCAACAGGCGCTTGAACGCACCCGGATGGGTAGCAGCGACCTGCACCAGGCAGTGACCACCCATGGAGTGACCGACCCCGATGGCGTCGGTGAGCTCGAGGTGCTCGATGAGACCGCTGACATCGCCAGCGAAAGAGGCCCACACGTAGGGCGGCGTCTTGTCGCTGCGCCCGTGACCACGCATATCCACCGCGTAAACGTGATAGCCCTCGCCGAGCTCCGCCACCACCTGATCCCAGCAACGGGCGTGGAACCCGGTAGCGTGGATGAGCAACACCGTTTCTCCTGTGGGATCGCCCCACTCGAAGTAAGTCAGGTTGATGCCATTCGTCTGCAGTTGATGTTCGATCGGTTCACTCGCCATGACTGTCGGCCACGAATTTCGCAAAGCCGCGCATGGTAGCCCAGATTTGGTTACACTGCGCCGCTCGCTCACCCTGTGCGCCCGCAAAGGTTTTCCGGCCGCTCATGACCAGCCCATCCAGCACCAGCACCAAGGCAGAGATCGTCTCCTCCGAGTCGGAGGCGCTGATCCTCGTGAATCCTTCGGACGAGGTGACCGGATACCTGGACAAGGCTGCCGCGCACGACGGCAAGGGCGTGCTGCACAGAGCGTTTTCTCTGTTCATTTTCAATCCCGAGGGCAAGCTGCTGCTCCAACAGCGGGCACCGGGCAAGCGCCTGTGGCCGGAATTCTGGTCGAACAGCTGCTGCTCACACCCACGCCAGGGTGAGCGCATGGACGAAGCCGTGCACCGACGCCTGGAGCAGGAGCTCGGCATGACAGCCGAGCTGAACTTTGCCTACAAGTTCGAGTATTGTGCGCCGTTCGGCGACCTCGGCACTGAGCACGAGCTCTGCTGGGTGTACATCGGCCAAACGGAAAGCCGGCCCGTGATCAACACAACCGAGATCATGGACTGGCGCTGGATCAACCCAGCAGAGCTGACCGGCGCCATCGCCGCGGAACCCGACCGCTACACCCCGTGGCTGAAAATGGAGTGGGAACGGTTGAATGCGGATTTCTCCGACCGACTCCCCTGATCCCGAATAAAAACTTAACCCCTTTTCCTCCAACCGCGCGTTAACCCCTATGACGCGCACGTTTTGTCGTGCCATCAAAACTGAAATGCAGAACCAAGAGGATTAGAGGATGACTAGATTCACACCACCCCGGGCCGGCTTCGTGCTGGCATTGACCTGCGCCGTTCTGATCGGCTGCAGCACCACGGATGAGCCTGAAACCAAGGAATCGGACCCGCTCGCCACGGTGCACAGCACCGACCAGTCAAACACTGAACACGATGGAACGCCATCTGTCATAGTCGAGCCCGAAGAAGTGCTCGACAGCAGCGAGCGTCCGGTACTCGCTGGCGCTCCCACCCGCCAGGAAAGACAGGATGCCTACAATCTCCCCGCTGGGAAGGCCGTGCTGGCGGAATCCATCGTAGCAGCAACACGCAGCAGCGTGGTCGGTGCCGACATGATCCGCTACCCGAGCGAGCCTCTGGATCGGGAAGCCTACACACACTTCGACACCAATCCGGTGCATCTGGTCGCCGAATCTCCCGTATCGACTTTCTCCATAGATGTGGACAGCGCTTCTTATGCCAACGTCCGCCGGTTGCTGAACCAGGGCGTGTTGCCACGGCACGACGCCGTTCGCGTGGAGGAGTTGATCAACTACTTCTCTTACGACTACCCGACCCCGAGCCTGAACGACGACCCCTTTGCCGTTCACACCGAGGTCGGTCCCAGCCCCTGGCACGCGGAACGACACCTGTTGCACGTGGGCATCAAAGGCTACGAGCTGCCGGAAGCTGAGCTACCGCCTGCCAACCTGGTCTTCCTCATCGACGTATCAGGTTCCATGCAGAGCCCGGACAAGCTCGGCCTGCTGAAGTCTTCCATGAAGATGCTGGTGAAAAGGCTGTCTCCGGAGGATCGGGTGGCCATCGCGGTTTATGCTGGTGCTGCGGGGACGGTGCTGGAATCCACGCCTGGCAGTGAGCGGGCAAAGATCCTCTCTGCCATCGATCAGCTCACCGCGGGGGGCTCCACTAACGGTGGCGCGGGCATTCGACTCGCCTACTCTCTGGCTGAGCAGGGCTTGATGACCGACGGCATCAACCGGGTAATCCTGGCTACGGATGGCGATTTCAACGTCGGCACCACGAACACGGAAGCTCTGAAGAATCTGGTGGAAGCCAAGCGGGAATCCGGCGTCGCGCTCACGGTGCTCGGTTTCGGCGGCGGCAACTACAATGACGCCCTCATGCAGGAGCTGGCCCAGATCGGCAACGGCAACGCGGCATATATCGATACCCTGAACGAAGCCCGCAAGGTGCTGGTGGAGGAGATTGGCGCCACGCTGAACATGATCGCCAAGGACGTGAAGATCCAGATCGAGTACAACCCGGCGACCGTTGCCGAGTACCGCCTGATCGGGTACGAGACGCGCCACCTGGAGCGTGAAGACTTCAACAACGACAAGGTGGATGCTGGCGATATCGGCGCCGGGCACACGGTGACGGCGCTCTACGAGATCGCCTTGACCGGTTCCGGCGGGAAAGTCATCGATCCGCTCCGTTACGGCACGACGTCCCGGGAAACCGCCGATGCAGCCAGCGGCGAGCTGGCCTTTCTCAAGCTCCGATATAAGCGCCCCGACGGCGACACCAGCCGGCTGATCACTCAGCCCGTCGAGAAAGACGAGATCATTGGCGATCTGGCTCGGACCAGCGACAATTACCGTTTTTCAGCAGCAGTGGCTGGCTTCGGCCAGATCCTTCGCGGCGGTGAGCATACGGGCGAATTCAATCTGGATGCCGTCGCCGCACTGGCCAGCGCCGCTCGGGGCAAAGACCCCTACGGCTACCGGGGTGAGTTCCTCGGTATGGTTCGCACCGCAGATGCCCTGGCGGTCAACGTTCCAGACAATGCCGGCAATGAGGAGGTGGCTACGCGGTGAAACACAGATGAAGTCAGGTGCGCCGGCTACGGCCGGCGCCAAGACGGGTGCACCGGCTAACGCCGGCGCCCCGACCGACAGCGAGTCGGACGAATCACTCATGCTGGCCTACGCAGCAGGTGACGCGTGTGCTTTCGACCTGCTTTATGAGCGACACAAGGGCCCTCTCTACCGTTACTTCTCGCGCCAGCTCCCTGAAGCGGAAGCCAACGACTGCTTCCAGATGCTCTGGGAGAAGCTGATCGGCAACAGAGACCGGTACCGCCCGGAGGGCGCCTTCAGAAGCTACCTGTTCACCATTGCCCACAACGTGCTCATGGATCACTTCCGCAAACAAGGCCGGATCGGCCCGGAATCGGAAACCGAACCGGACGAGCTGCCCCGGGACGATGCCAATCCGGATTCCCAGCACGAGCGTGCTGAGTTGAAGGAGCGGCTGCACGCTCTGGTTCTTGCCCTGCCGAATCATCAACGGGAAGCCTGGTTACTTCGACAGGAAACCTCGTTCTCCACGGCCGATATCGCCCGGGTTACCGGCACGTCGGAGGAGGGAGTGAAGAGCCGTCTGCGTTACGCCAGGGAGAAACTGAAACGAGGAATGGCCCGCTATGTCGGATGAACCGGACTGGATCGACGAGCTCTATGCCGAAGGGGCGAAGGAACTGCCGCCGCCCGCACTGGACGAGAAGATCCGCGCTGCCGCTCGAGCGCCCGTGCAACACCCCTGGTATCGAAGCCCCGGACGTCTCGCCGCCCTGGCAACTGCCGCCAGTATGGTGATCGCGGTGAGCGTGATCTACTTCGAGCCCGAACAGTCCCGGCTGGACGCACCGCCGATTCAGGAACTGGCACCGAAGTCCCTGGAGAGCGTGGATGCGGAGATCGAGTTCGAGGAGTCCGCACCCGGCAGTCTCGCAGAAGGAGAGAGGGTGGGCGCTACCGAGGGGGCAGCTTCGACCGCCACCGCCGACGAAATCGTTGAACGGCGGTTGAAGCAAGAGGCCGCCGAGCAGAAGTCCATGTTGGCGCAGAAGATCTCGAACACACCGGCAGAAGCACCAGCCGCGGTAAGCGCAGAACCGGCACCGCCGGCAAAAACCGCCTCAAGAACGGCACCAGACACTTTTGCCGACCGGCAGCCTGAAGATCCGAGCAGCACAAACCTGCGAGCACTGGAACTCGACCGTGCGGAAAGCCAGATCGAGGAGGCCATTGCCACCGGGGCGGCTGATCAGGCACTGCTGGCGGATCCCGCCGCTGCCCTTATGCAAGCGTGTGGTCCGCTGCCAGGTACTGATGAAACGAGGGAGATCTTGAGCGACGAAGCCGGCTGGCGGGTTGTCGTTACGGTGGGTGACGATGTCCGAACCTGGCGTTGTATCGACGGTGCCTGGATAGAGAAGAGGTCAGAGGAGCAGTAACCAGAGGCCGGTGATCACCAGCACCGCACCCAGCACTTCTTTCGAGGTGACCCGCTCGCCGAAGAACCAGATGGACGCAACAAAGGTGAACAGCAACTCCACCTGACCCAGCGCCCGCACCAGACCTGCGTTCACCAGCGTCATGGCCGAAAACCAGCAGGCGGACGCCACGCCACCCAGCAACCCGACCCAGATCGACGTCCGCCAGCTGTGCAGCACCCGGCGGAACTCCCCAGGCTCTCGAAAGAGCAGATAACCGCCCATCATCATGCTCTGCAGGGTCACAGTGACAGCCAGCGTGTAGCCCGATCGAGTCAGAAAGTCCCCGTCTGGCAGGGACAACGCGGCAGCCCGATAGCAGACCGCGGCCACGGCGAAGCCCGCACCGCTGGCGACCCCCAGCAGCAGGGCCCGATTGCCTTGCAACAGCTGAGAGACGCGCCCAGGATTGGAGAGCGTAATCACCCCGATAAAGCTGACCAGTATTCCAGCAAACGCCGTTCCCGTGAGCGTGTCGCCGAGGATCAGCAACCCGAACAGCGCCGTCTGCACCGCTTCCGTTTTCGAGAACGCCGTGCCAACGGCAAAGTTGTCGTGGGTGAAGGACGCGACCAGAAAGGCGGTACCGAGAATCTGCGCGCCACCGCCGACCAGGCAGAAGGCGAGAAACTCCATCGACGGTGCCGGTAGCGGCGAACGGGCCGCGAGCCAGAGCAGGTAAAGCCAGACAAACGGCAACGCAAAGAGAAAGCGGGTATAGGTGGCGCCGTTGACGCTGAGATCTCCCGTCGCCCGCTTCTGCAGCATGGAGCGCAGGTTCTGCAGGAAGGCAGCTGCGATGGTGATCGGAATCCAGAGCTCCAAATCCAGCCCCTATCGGGTCGCGAACTGGGCGACGCGGTCCGGCCGATGAGAGAGCCAGCGGAAGCGGGTGGTCAGCACCACGGCTGCAACCCCGAGCCCGGCAATCAGGCCAATCCAGAAACCGCGAACACCTTCGAAACCGCTCACCTCGATCCAGCCAAAGCCGATCGACATACCCACCGGCAGGCCCACGACCCAGTAGCTCAACATGGCGACCCACATGGTGGCGCGGGTGTCCTTGAAGCCTCTGAGCGCACCCACTGCCGTCACCTGGACATCATCGAAGAACTGATAGAGGGCAACGAAGATCAGCAGGTCTGCAGCAACCGCCACCACTGCCAGCTCCGAGCTGTACAGACCGGCAATCTGATGGCGGAGCGCGTAAACGATCACGGCAGCGAACAACGCAAACGCCAGTGACAGCCAGATGGCCACCCAACCGGAACGACGCGCCGCTGCCAGATCTCCCGCACCCACGTTGAAGCCGACCCGGATCGATACTGCCATGCCGAGTGCCAGCGGTACCATGAAGGTCATGCCGCCCACATTGGAGGCAATCATGTGCGCCGCCACAGACTCAGCCCCCAGCCGCCCGATCAGTAGGGTAATCACGGAGAACAGGCTGATTTCCATGAAGTTGGTGATGCCGATGGGCAGACCCAGCTTCACCAGGCGAACGATCTCCGCAGGATCGGGCTTGCTGAACCGGGTGAACACCCCGGTGGCCCGGATCCGCGAGCGGCTGACCACCAGCGCCATCACCAGAAACTGCCCGTTCAACACGATCACGCTCGCCCAGCCGCAGCCCACACCACCCATACCCTCGATGCCGAAGGCGCCATAGATGAACACGTAGTTCAACGGGATCTTGAGCGCCAGAGAGCCTGCAGCGATCCACATGGCCGGTACCGTCCAGGACATTCCCTCGCAGAGATAGCGCAGCGAGAAATAGCCGAGCACCGGCAGCACGCCGAACGACAGGGCCTGCAGGTAAGCCACCGCCACCGGGATCGCTCGCGCGTCCACCTCCAGCAGGCGGTACACGGGCTCGACGTTGTTCAGGAAGAGCGCCAGCAGCAGCCCCCCCGATCCCGCGATCCACATGGCCTGACGGGCAACTTCTCCGGCTTCCGCCTGCCGTCCGGCACCGTGCAGCTGGGAGACGGATGGGGTCAGCGACATGATCATGCCGGACAGCAACAGAATGAACGGCCAGTAGAGATTGCCGCCGAGAGCGACGCCTGCCAGATCCACCGCGCTCACCTGACCGGCCATGATGGTGTCTGCTACCCCCATGCCCATCTGGGTGACCTGGGCAAGAATCATGGGCGCAGCCAGCCGGCCAAGGTTGCTCAGCTCTCTGGAGATATGGGCTGACTGTGACTGCACCGCCGGTCCGATTCCGAAGAAAGCGCGCCATTCTACGCGTCGGCTGGTCCACAAAGCAGGCTTGGAACAGAATCATTTTCCTAACTGAGAACAATTGCGATTTAGAACAGCTAGTAAAATCGCAGACTTGATAGGCGCCGTCTATCGGACCGATAGTATTAATCAAATAGCGCGGTACCAGGTCAGCCGTATACTTCTCCCATCACCAAGTGGTGAGTCGACTCGAGAACTACTCCGGCCGGTTAGCAACCGGCACGACACAACACATAAAATCAGCTAGAAATCAGAGAGAACAGGAAGGAAACAATGGAACTGAAGGACAGCAACACTCTGCAGAATCTGAAGGATGCTTTCGCGGGCGAATCCCAGGCCAACCGTCGCTACCTCTACTTCGCTGCAAAGGCAGATGTGGAAGGTGAAAACGATGTCGCTGCCGTATTCCGTTCCACCGCGGAAGGTGAGACCGGCCACGCGCACGGTCACCTGGAGTACATGGAAGCGGTCGGTGATCCGGCCACCGGCCTGCCGATCGGCACCACCGGCGATAACCTGAAAGCCGCCATCGCCGGCGAGACCCACGAGTACACCGATATGTACCCGGGTATGGCCAAAACCGCTCGCGATGAAGGTTTCGATGAGATCGCAGACTGGTTCGAGACGCTGGCAAAGGCCGAGCGCTCACACGCCAATCGCTTCCAGAAAGCGCTGGATGCCATGGGCTGAAGCACCACCGGCGATCGGCTTGAAGTCGCTCGCACGACAGGACGAGAGAGGGGTCGAGTACGGCCCCTTTTTTGTCCGCAACGAATTGTCAGGACCAGGTTACTCGGACCAACTCGGACACAGGAATGGACACCACGATGAAGGAAGGCAGCCTCGAAGCACCCGATCGCCAGCCTCTGGACTGGAAAAACCCGGAGTTTTACGACAAAGAATCGCTCTATACCGAGCTGGAACGGGTCTATGACATCTGCCATGGCTGTCGTCGCTGCGTGAGCCTGTGCGATTCCTTCCCGACGCTGTTCGACCTGGTCGATGAGTCCGATACCTTCGAGGTGGATGGCGTCGACAAAGACGACTACATGAAGGTGGTGGACCAGTGTTACTTATGCGATCTCTGCGCGGAGACCAAATGTCCTTATCTGCCTCCGCATGAGTGGGCGGTGGATTTTCCCCACATGATGCTCAGAGCCAAAGCATTCAAGTTCGCCGAGCAGGACACCAAGTGGCGCGATCGGTTGATCACCAGCACCGATCCGATCTTCGATACCATCAGCCTGCCCGGCATCGCCAGGATCGCAAACGCCGCTGCCGGCAACGGCGCCCTGCGCAAGCTCGGTGACAAGATAGGCATCCATCCGGACGCACCGCTGCCGGAGTTTCACAGCAACACCACATCGAAGCGCCACCCGGAAGAGATTGGCGCGACCCTCACAGCCACGCCGTGCCAGCGGACCACCGGCAAGGTCGCCATCTACATCACCTGCTACGGCGATCACAACGAGCCGGAAGTGCTCGACGACCTGATCGCCGTGCTCAATCACAACGGCATTCCGGTGCGCCTGTTGAAAGACGCCAGGTGCTGCGGCATGCCGAAGCTCGAGCTGGGAGATCTGAAGAAGGTCGAAAGCCTGAAAGACGCCAACCTGCCAACCTTCCTCGCGGCCATCGAGGACGGCTACGACATCCTCGCGCCTGTCCCTTCCTGCGTGCTCATGTACAAGCAGGAGCTGCCGCTCATGTTCCCGGATGACGCAGATGTAGCGAAGGTGAAGGACGCGTTCTTCGATCCCTTCGAGTACCTGATGCTGCGAGTCAAAGCCGGCCTGGTGAAGACAGACTTCAAAACAACCCTCGGCAAGGTGGCCTATCACGTCGCCTGTCATCAGCGGGTGCAGAACATAGGCATGAAGACGCGCGAGTTCCTTGAGCTCATCGAGGGTACGGAAGTCACCGCCATCGAGCGCTGCTCCGGCCACGACGGCACCTACGCCGTGAAGAGCGAGACTTACGAGAAGGCCATGAAGATTGCCAGACCCGTGGTGAATCGGGTCAAGCAGGCGGAACCAGACGCTTTCGGTTCGGACTGTCCCATGGCCGGCCGCCTCATTGCCCATGGACTGGTTGCAGGCGGGGAGGAAAATCTGAACACCAGACCCGAACACCCCCTGACCATGGTTCGACGGGCTTATGGTATTTAGTTAATCAGAGGTTCCTAACAGGATTCGATGATGCAGAAGTTAGACCGTGCAAGCCTCTGGAGCCTCGAGCAGTACGCCGAGGTCCGAGACCAGTTTCGTGCCGAGGTGATGGCACACAAGAAGCCTCGCCGCATAGCCATCGGGCCACACGCGGCTCTGTACTTCGAGGACTTCATGACCATGAAGTATCAGGTGCAGGAGATGCTCAGAACCGAACGTATCTTCGAAGCTGCGGGTATCGAGGAGGAGATCGCTGCCTACAACCCGCTGATTCCCGACGGTACTAACCTGAAAGCCACTTTCATGATCGAGTACGCCGACGTAAACGAGCGGCGCGAAGCGCTGGCCCGACTCGGCGGCATCGAGGAGACCATCTGGCTGCAGGCGGAAGGTGGTCAGAAGGTCTACGCCATCGCCAACGAAGATCTGGACCGTTCAGAAGGAGACAAAGCCTCAGCCGTGCACTTTCTGCGCTTCGAGCTCGGGCCGGAGACGGTCAGCGCGTTCAAGACGGGCACCGCAATCAGCTTCGGCATCGACCACGAAGGCCTTGCCGGATCGGTGACGCTCGAGCCGGACCAGGCCGTAAGCCTGGCGGCAGATCTGGATTAGCTCAGGGTTTCTGCCAGAACCTCGGCCAGCTTTTCCAACAGCGGCTCCCGTGGTGAGCTCTTCCGCCAGCACAAGCCAATGTCCCGGTGCGGGATCTCACCCCGAAAGGGGATGTAGCGGATGCCCGCCGCGGGCTTCGCAGGGACCGCCAGTTCCGGCATCAACGTCACGCCAACGTCGGCCACCACCATCTGCCTAAGCGTCTCCAGGCTGGTCGCGCGAAAGTTGGTGTTCTCCACGGCGTTGTGAGAGTTGCACACCTCCAGCGCCTGATCCCGTAAGCAATGACCATCCTCGAGCAGCAGCACCTGCTCGTCATCCAGATCATCCACGCTGACCTTTTTCCTTTTCGCCAGCGCATGGGCACGCGACACTGCCATGTAGAAGGGCTCGGTGTAGAGCTTCCGCTCAATGACGTTTTCTTCCTCGATGGGTAGCGCGAGAATCACAGCGTCAAGATCCCCTTCCCGGAGCAGGCGGCTGATCACGGCAGTCTGGCCCTCAGTCAGTTGGGTCTTCAGATTCGGCAGGTTCTTGCGAATCGGACCGAGGATCTTCGGCAGCAGGTACGGGGCCACCGTTGGAATCACACCCAGGCGGAACTCGCCACCGAACGGGTCCGTGTACTCCTCTGCAATGTGGTTCAGGTGGCTGGCTTCGCGCAAAACGCGTTGAGCCTGCGCAACCACTCGCTCGCCAACGCCGGTGAGCAGCACCTGACGGTTGGTCCGCTCGATGAGGGTGACACCGAGCTCTTCTTCCAGTTTCTTGAGCTGGGTGGACAGTGTGGGCTGGCTGACGAAGCAGGCTTCGGCCGCCCGACCGAAGTGGCGGTGCTCGGCGACGGCCACCAGGTACTTGAGATCCCGGAGATTCATCGGGGTGTCAGGCTCCCCGCCGTCTCTTCAACGCCATGGCTCCACCACGATTTTGGCGTGCGCCTCCGGATTCTTGAGGTCCTTGAAGGCCTGCGCTACCCCTTCTACGCCCACGTGGCCAGTAATCAGCGGCGCCACCGGAATGTCCCCCTCGGCGATGTGCGTAAGCGTTGCAGCAAACTCCTCCGGTGTGTAGCCCAGCACGAACTGCAGTGAGAGCTCCTTGCCGATGGCCAGCAGCGGCCGGATCGGATCACTTTCCATGCACACGCCTACGATGACGAATCGGCAGCCCCGCTCCGCACCCAGCATCATCTGATCGATTACTCCAGGCACCCCCACGCACTCGAAGTAGACGCCTGCGGGAAGCATACGTTCGCCGGTCAGAGGGTTTGCCGGTGCGCGCGCACCCTGGGCGCTGGCGGCGGCGGCTTCCCGCCAGGAGTCGTATGGCGATGTATCCGACGGATCGATCACGATATCGGCACCCATGGTCTCGGCGAGCTTTCTTCTCGCCGGGGAGAAGTCCGCGGCGATGATCGGACCCGCACCTTTCAGCTTCAGCGCGCCGATCACCGCCAACCCTACTGGTCCGCAGCCGATCACCAGCGGCACATCCTCGGAGGTGAGCTTGGCCATCTCGACGGCGTGCAACCCCACGGCCATGGGCTCGGTCATCGCCGCGTGGTCGTCCGGAAGTCCGTTCGGCACCGGTAACAGCAGCATCTCGTTCAGGAGCATCTGCTCACCGTAGCCGCCAGGAACCTCATTGGAATAGCCAACGGCCACGCCCGCAGAATCGCGAATCAACATGGGCATGGCGCAGACCCGGGTGCCGGTTGGGAGGCGGTTCGGCAAAGCATCACCCGGCCCGAAATCGAGAATCTCGGCACAGAACTCGTGGCCCATCACCAGGTCCTTGTCCGCATCCAAGGCACTGGCGAAGACGTTGTCCTCATCGGTGAATTGGTCGAAGTGCTCCAAGGCATGCAGATCCGAGCCACAGATCCCGCACGCCAGCGTCTTGACCAGCACCTCACCCGGACCTGGCTCCGGTTCCGAAATCTCCCCCGCAACCAGCTTTCTGTCCCGCATCACCGCTGCCCGCATGACGGCATCCTCATGTGTCCCTGTTCAGCTTGAGAAGCTATCGTATTCACAGGCAGAGGGTAAGGGGCCATCCGGAATCGAGATCAAATTACTGCACCGCGACGATCGACTCGCGGTGCTCAACAAACCGGCAAACGTTTCCCTGCTGGCCGATCGGAGTGGTGCCGACTGCCTCTGGGATGCCCTGCCCGATCTGCTCGGGCGGAAGCCGTACCTTGTGCATCGTCTGGACAAGCCCACCAGCGGGGTGCTGGCAGTTGCGCTGGACCAGCAGACCCAGAAGCAGCTCACCCAGGCCTTCGCCGCACGTACCGTGCAGAAGTTTTACCTGGCCTGGGTGTTGGGCCATCCGGGTTCTCGCGGGGTAATTGATCTGGCGCTGAGGAAAGGCCGCAAGAGCCGCTATCGGGTAGCAGGCCAACGCGCCGACATCATTGCCCGCCATGGTCGTTGGATGCTGCGCAATCCCGACCCCGACGGACACGCCAGCCTGACACGCTTCCGTTGCTTGAAACAGCGCGGCAATCGATCGTTGTTGCTACTCATGCCGAAGACCGGCCGAACCCACCAGTTGCGCGTACACCTGTCCTGGATCGGTCACCCGATTCTGGGCGATCAGCTGTATGGGAAGCCGCAGGACCCGGAGCAACGGGCCAATCGACTGTTCCTGCATGCTCGCAAGCTCATCCTGCCGGACGCAGGCTGTTTCAGAGCGCCGCTGGATGCTCGGTGGTATCAACCCAGCGGCTGAGAATCAGATCAGCGATGCCATAGGCCGCAGGATCGGGGCTGCCATCGGCGTTGATCGTCACGGCAACCACCAGGGCCACTTCCGGGTACATCACAAAGGCCGTGCGACCACCGATGCTGCCACCGCCATGCCCGTATTCCGCGAATGCCCGCCCGTTGACGGTGCGTTCAGCCGAGCTAAACCCCAGGCCATAGTTCTGTCCGGTGCTGCCGTCAGTCAAGGCCACAGGCGTGAACAGCTCCTCACGCACAGCGTCGCTGACCAGCGCACCGCCGAGCAACGCATTGCCGAAAGCAACCAGTTCAGAGGGTGAGGCGATCAGTCCACCACCTGCCACCTTGTAGCTGTTGTCGGCATAGGGGGCTCGGATGTTCTCCCCGTCCCAGTGCAGGTAGTAGCTGACCGAGTCCGGATGTGGATTTGGCGCATCTTCGGCACGGGTCTCGGTCATTCCGGCCGGTCTGAACACATGGCGATCCAACAGCCCCGTGAACGGCTCGCCACCCGCAACGACCATGGCGGCAGACAGCATGTTGAACCCGTAGGAGCTGTAGGCGTACTGCGTGCCCGGCTCGAACAACAGCGGATCCTCGGCCACCAGCACCAGGGCTTCATGCACCGTTTCGTAGTGCACGTCGTGCAGGTTCTCCATGATGTTTGCCAGGATGAACTCCCGGTAGTGCCGCACGCCCGCTGTGTGACTGGCCAGCTGGCGTAGCGTGAACGGCCAGTGCTTTTCCGGGAAATCGGGGACGTAGTCGCGGAAGTTCCGGTCGATGTCGATCATACCGTTCTCCATCATGGCACCCAGGGCAACGGCGGTGATCGACTTGGAGACGGAACCGATCCGATAGAGGTGTCTCGGTGTGGCAGGCACTGCCTCGCCCATGTCTGCATAGCCGTGTGCGCTGGCGAAGGCCAGGCGTCCGTTCAGACCAACGGCGGCAGAAACGGAGGGCTGATTGCTGGCCGCGCGCTGCTCGGCTAGCAGCTCGTCGATTGCTGCTCGCAGGTCGGCGTCGAGGGGGGTATCCGAGGGCACCTGACTGACAACGGACGGCGTATCCGGAAAGGGCTCATGACGGTTGGAAACCAGCACCAGCACCGCCAGCACCGCGACACCCAGCAGTACGAAGACACCCAGCAGGAATCTCTTGATCATCGTCCCCCGGTCCTAAGCGTCTTCGCCCGTTTATCGACGGGACTGGCGCTAGAGTTTCGATCCCAGTTTGCGACCGAGCGCGTAACCGGCTGCGGTCACGGCCGGGTGCCGTGTCACGGCGAAAGCGACGGTCGCCACGCCGATGCCCACCGCCCACGACTTGAGCTGCGGGCTGTCCGCTTCGCCACTCATCGCCCGGCTGACGGTGTGCTCGCAGTTGTTGGTGAGCAGGTTGTAGCCTCTGTCTTCAGGCCGGGCGCTGGCTGCATAACGACGCTGCCGGGGACATTCGGTCCGGCTCACGTGAAGGCGCTTACCGTCCCGAAACTCCGCCTCGCTCACGATGTGCTCGCCGCGAAATGGGCTGTTGTGCAGGATGCTGCCATCTGACAGTACGACCCCCCGGTGCATGACCAGCCCCTTGCGGCGGGAAACCACGTCTCCAGGTCGATATCTCATCCTCGGCAGCCTATGCGTTCTTCTATCCCTACTATTTAGCAGGAATCGGGCCATGATGCATTTGCTTTAGTTTCAATGAGTTAGAGATCCGAACCCTGGGGTGCGCCCGCGTTGAGTACGCGTATGGACCAGATCTTGGTCTAACTGATCATCGATCACGATGGGTGTCCGCAGATCGTGCAGCACGGAATCTCGTTGAACCGGTAGAATCTGAGCAGCAAGGGATGTCAGGGGAACCCCAGTGAGCGAAGACGTGGTCGATGTGTTGATCATCGGGGCAGGTGCATCCGGTGCCGCCTTTGCCTGGAGCATGGCGGATACGCGGATGCGAATCGTCTGCCTCGAGCAGGGTGACTGGACGAACCCCTCGGACTACCCCACCAATGCCGCCAACTGGGAAAGCCAGGCCTGGGGGCCCTACAACATCAACCCGAACGTCCGGGGCCTGCCCACCGACTACCCGATCAACAACGACGACTCCGCGGTAAACGTGGTGAACTTCAATGGCGTTGGTGGCAGCACGATCCTCTACGGTGCCCACTTTCCTCGGCTGCACCCATCGGACTTCAAGGTGAAGTCCCTGGATGGCGTGGCAGACGACTGGCCTATCGATTACGACACCCTGGATCCGTTCTTCGCCCAGAACGATCGCATGATGGGCGTCTCCGGGCTGGCCGGAGACCCCATGTACCCGCCGAAACAGCCGCCGCTCCCACCCCTGCCCATGGGTCTCGTCGGCGAGGCTGTCGCCAAGGGTTTCAATGAGCTGGGCTGGCACTGGTGGCCTTCCGACAGTGCCGTCATCTCCCAGCCCTACGAAGGGCGGGACAGGTGCCTGAACCTCGGTCCCTGCCTCTCAGGCTGCAGCCAGGGCGGCAAATCGAGCACGGACATCACCTACTGGCCGGACGCCATCCGCCGTGGTGTGGAGCTGCGCACCCGGTGTCGGGTCAGAGAGGTCACGCTCAATGACAAGGGGTTGGTGGATGGCGTCTTTTACTACGACGAAAACGGCGACGAGCAGTTTCAGCGGGCCGAAGTGGTAGTCATGGCCTGCAACGGTGTGGGCACCCCGCGCATCCTTCTGAACTCCAGCTCGGAGCGATTTCCGGATGGTCTCGCCAACTCGAGCGGCATGGTTGGCAGGAACCTGATGTTCCACCCGGTCGGCTTCGCGCAGGGGGTGTTCAACGAGCGGCTGGATAGCCACAAAGGGCCGCAGGCCTGCTGCATTCTCTCGAAGGAGTTCTACGAGACGGACCAGAGCCGGGGATTCGTGCGTGGCTACAACATGCAGATCACCCGTGGCACCGGGCCGCTGAACACCGCCATGGCAGGACTCGAACAAGGCACCATCCCCTGGGGCCCGGGCCACCATGAGGCCTTTGCCGAACGGTTTGATCACGTCGCCTCCATCGGCATCATCTGCGAGGACCTACCCGAGGAGTGCAACCGGGTCACCCTCGATCCGGAGCTCACCGATTCAGATGGCATCCCGTCGCCGAAGATCACTTATCGCTACAGCGAGAACAGCCTGAAGATGGTCGAGCACGGTCTGGCCAGGGCGGAAGAGGCGCTCCGTGCGGCAGGTGCCCGCGACGTCACTACGGCAGGGCCTCTGGCCGAGACCGGCTGGCACCTGCTCGGTACGGCCCGCATGGGTGACGACCCCGAGACCTCGGTGGTCAACAGCTGGGGCCGCAGCCACGATGTGAAAAACCTGTTCATTATCGACGGCAGCATCTTCGTCACCAGCGGCGGTGTGAATCCGGCGAGCACCATCGGTGCACTCGCGCTTTACATCGCCGACACCATGAAAAAGAACCTGGCCACTCTGTTCGACTGAGGAAGGAGCGCATGTCTGATCTGATCTCGACCGATCATCCTCTCACCGAAGCGGAGCGCCGGACGCTGACCGCACTGCTCGACACCTTGCTACCGGCAAGCGACGAGCTGCAGATGCCGAGCGCAGCGGAGCTGGACTTCGACACTTATCTTAAGACCCAGGGCGCCGACGTGATTCCGGCACTGCAGCAATCGCTGGGTTACTTCGATGCCGAGTTCCGCCAGCTGACCCTGGAGAAGCGAGTTGAGCGGGTCGCCTCGTTCAGCACGTATCATCCGGAGTTGTTCATGGCGGTGCTGCCGATCATCTACGACTGCTACTACCAGGATGATCGGGTCCGCGAGAAGATCGGCGTGGTCACCGGCGCGCCATTCCCGCAAGGTAATGAGGTGAAACCCGGTGACCTCGCGTTGCTCGACCCGGTGATCGAGAAAGGTGACCAGCACCGCTATCGCGAGGTTCAGTCCAACATGCCGTCGTAAGCGAAGGAAAAGAGAGGGAAGCCCCATGATCCGATTCACCACCGCCGGAATGCCGGCCGTTGCCGTGTCCCTGTGCTTGATGTCGACAGGCTGCGGCCAGGACGGCGGGAGCCCGGTAAGTCCGGAAAACGCCGCCAGCACCGCGCCAGTCAGCGCGGCCCCAGCGCCGGAGGTGGAGACTCGATATGGCGCTGTCCGCGGCAGCGCACGAGATGACGTGCTCGTGTTCAAAGGCATCCGTTACGGTGCCGACACAGCCACCACCCGCTTCGCGGCACCCGCCAGCCCTGAGCCCTGGCAGGAGACCCGGGAAGCAACCGCCTACGGTGCTTCCTGCCCGCAGACACCGACGGGTAATCCAGGCGGTCTGTTCTCTTCCTGGCGCCCGGAGCCAACGCCGCCCTACAGCGAGGATTGTCTGTTTCTGAACGTCTGGACGCCGGGACTGGACGAAACAGCGCGGCCGGTGATGGTCTGGTTCCATGGCGGCGGATTCACATCCGGCAATGGCTCCTCGCGCGCCTACGAAGGCACCCGACTTGCCCGCCGCGGCGACGTGGTGGTGGTCACCGTGAACCATCGGTTGAACGTATTCGGCTACCTTGCCCTCGGCCACTACGGCGAAGGCTTCGAAGACTCTGCCACGGCTGGCGTGCTGGATATGGTGTTGGCACTCAACTGGGTGCAGGACAACATCGATCGTTTCGGCGGCGATCCGGACACCGTGCTGATATTCGGTGAGTCCGGTGGTGGCGCGAAGGTCTCCACCCTGCTGGCTACGGAGCAGGCAAAGGGGCTATTCCATCGCGCCGTCGTGCAGTCCGGGGCAATGCTCCGCTTTCCGGAGCAGGCGTCCGCCCGTGCAGCCGCCGACAAGGTGGTGGGAAATCTCGGGCTGACAGCGGATAGCGTCGCCGAGATTCGGAAGCTACCCGCCGAAGCCATTCAGACCGCCCTGGTCGATACGGACGCCGCAACCGCACCGTCGATCGACGGGCGCACGCTGATCCGGCATCCCTTCGAGCCTGACGCAGCACCACCCGGCAAGGACGTTCCACTGATGCTTGGCACCAATCGCACCGAGAGTTCGCTGTTCGTGGGCGCAGCCGACCCGGCCATCTTCGATCTCACCTGGGATGAGCTACCGGCTGCACTGCGACGTACCTATCCGGATGCGGACGTGGAGCGCATCGTTGCCGGATACCGGGAGCTGCAGCCGGAGTCGGATCCTGCCGACATCTACTTCGAGGTAACCACAGATGCGCGTTGGTTGGCAGGTCATGTGATCCAGGCGGAACGGAAAGTCCAGCAAGGTGGCGCTCCTGCCTGGCTTTATCTGTTCGACTGGGATACGCCCGTCGATGGGGGCAAATGGCGTTCTCCCCACGCGCTCGAGATCGGCTTCGTTTTCGACAACGTGGCGAACTCCGAAAGCATATCGGGCATCGGCGACTCACAGCAGCGGGTGGCCGATATCATGGCCGATACCTGGATCGCCTTCGCCCGAACGGGAAACCCCAACAACCCACACCTCCCTGAATGGGCTCCCTACAACCTGGAGAGCCGACCCGTCATGGTGTTCGATGAACAACCGGCGCTCGTCAACGACGCTCGAGGCGCACAGCGCAGGCTGCTAGACGATGGCGACGCCTACGGGAACCGCTACCAGAGATAGCCTGCGCCGCGAGCTGTTTTACTGCACGAGCATGTAGTCAACCGCCTGCGCCAGGTCCTCATCCGTGCAGCTCATGCAAAGCCCCATTGGCGGCATCCCCGGCGGCATACCGTCTTTCACCGACTGCACCAGGGCTGCCCGTCCCTTCGCGATCCGCGGTGCCCAGGCTTCCGCGTCGCCGGGTATGGGCGCACCGCCAACGCCCCCCGCATGACAGGAAAAGCAGGAACGGTTGTAAGTGTCTTCG
The DNA here is from genome assembly GCA_965215995.1 of Candidatus Azotimanducaceae bacterium. Taxonomy (GTDB): domain Bacteria; phylum Pseudomonadota; class Gammaproteobacteria; order Pseudomonadales; family Azotimanducaceae; genus SZUA-309. The sequence goes on from OZ244128.1 coordinate 1,691,744, forward strand.
CCCGGGTGCGCTTGCGCTACCTCCCCACCTTCACCGCAACCAGACAGTGCGACAGCGGCCAGGCATAGGAACAACAGCTTCTTCACAGAACTCTCCTCAGGATTTTTTTGCGCTAAAGACCACAGAGTATCTCTGCCGCTCTGACCAGGGTTTCGTCATCCTTCGCGAAGCAGAACCTGAGTACCTTGTGACCCGGATCCGTCTGGTAGAAGGGCGAGGTGGGGATGGAGGCCAGCTTCGCTTCCCGGGTGAGACGCATGGCCAGCTCCGCATCGGGCTCGTTGCTCCAGTTGCCGTAGTCGAGCAGCTGAAAATAGGTGCCGGCCGACGGTACCACCTCGAACGGTGAATCAGACAGCAGAGAGCAGAAAAGATCCCGTTTCGCCTGGTAGAAAGCCCCCAGATCGAGATGATGCTCCGGGTGGTCGGCGAGAAAGTCCGCAAGACCGAGCTGAACCGGCGTGATGCTGGTGAAGGTGACGTACTGATGGATGCGCCTGAACTCTTCGCTGAGCGTCGCTGGGGCTGCGCAGTAGCCGATCTTCCAGCCGGTGGTGTGATAGGTCTTGCCGAACGAGCTGACCACGAAGCTGCGTGCGAAAAGATCCGGATAACGGGTCAGGCTCTCATGCTGGCGGCCGTCGAAGATGATGTGCTCGTAGACCTCATCGGCAAGCAGAAAGATGTTTCTGTTGGCGACGATCTCGCGTAGCGCTTCGATATCGGTGCTGTGCCAGACCGTGCCGGTGGGATTGTGCGGAGTGTTGGTAATGATCAGGCGGGTGCGTTCGTTGACAAGATCCGCCACCTGATTCCAGTCGACCGAATACTGCGGCGGATGCATGGGCACGTGATGGGTCCGACCGCCCTGCAATCGGACCACCGGCTCGTAGCTGTCATAGGCCGGATCGAACACGATCACCTCGTCGTCCGGGTTGACCACGGCAGCGATGGCACAGAACAGCGCTTCGGTGGCGCCTGAAGTAATCGTGACTTCCCTGTCCGGATCCAGGCTGGCGCCGTAGAGATCCGCCACCTTGCCTGCGACCGCCTGGCGCAACGCCGGCACGCCCATCATGGGCGCGTACTGGTTGTGGCCACTGCGCAGGTAATGCTCCACCCGGTCGAGCAACGCCTGCGGCCCGTCGAAATCCGGAAAGCCCTGGGAGAGGTTCAAGGCACCTTCGGCGCGGGCGAGCTCCGACATGACGGTAAAAATGGTGGTGCCGATGTCCGGCAGCTTGCTGGTCAGCTTTGCGGTGCCCATGGGGGCCGCATTCTGACCATTCCGGCTTACATTTCAAATATCAATATATTTTGATATTGAACTGATCCACTGCTAGAGTGCGCGACCTATGAGCAATGCTGCATCCAGAATCAGCGCCCTGACACCGACCACCGAGTCGACCCCAAGCGATCCGGTGGCGTCACTCGTGGGCCTCGCAAAGGCACTCGGCGATCGGCTGCGGGCCGACATCCTCCGGGTGCTGCACCAGGATTCCTATGCGGTCGGCGAGCTTTGCGTCCTCTTCGATGTGCCGCAACCGGCCCTCAGTCATCACCTGAAGATTCTCCTCACCGCCGGTCTGGTGGCCCGGCGCCGGGAGGGCAACAGCCTGTTTTATCGCCGCGCCACGCCGTCTCCGACAGCCAACGCTTTTTTTTCGGAGCTCGATCAGGAACCCATCGATCACTCGCTTTCGGAACGAATCGCTGACATTCACACCGAGCGCAACGAGCGTTCCGCCCGTTTCTTCGAGGACAACGCCGATCGGATTCGAGCCCACCAGGCGGAAATCTGTGAGCCTGCGACCTATCAGGACGTGGTCCTGGAGCTCATCGACCAGGCAATCGCAGCCGGCTTGCAGTCGCGACAGGCTCTGGAAGTGGGACCCGGCGCTAACACGCTGCTCGGCGCACTTGCGGATCGATTCGAGAGGGCCACGGGTGTGGACAACTCAAAATCCATGCTGGCAGCCGCTCGAGAAGCATTGCCTCATGATTCTACCGCAGAGCTCAAGCACCAGGACTTCATGGCGCTGCCCTCGCGCCGTCGCTATGACGCTGTGATCGCTGCCATGGTTGTCCACCATCAGGCCTCCCCCGCTGCGTTCTTCAGGCAAGCGGCTTCGCTTCTGAAGGCCAAAGGCTGTCTGGTGGTGGCTGAGCTCTGCCCGCACGATCAGCAGTGGGCCCAGAGCGCCTGCGGTGACCAATGGCTCGGCTTCGAGCCGGATCAGCTCTCGGACTGGGCAGAACGTGCTGGCCTCCGCCAGGGCGGCGCGCAATACCTGGCCCAGAAAAACGGCTTTCGCGTGCAGGTGCATCGCTTCGCGATGCCCGGCTGAGCATCACTCAACTCACCTTGATAAAACGGACCCTCACATGACCGACTTTAAAGTAGCTGACATCAACCTGGCCGACTTCGGGCGCAAGGAAATCTCGCTCGCTGAGGCGGAAATGCCGGCGCTCATGGCATTGCGCAAGAAGTACGCGGCTGAGCAGCCGCTGGCCGGTGCGAAGATCATCGGCTGCATCCACATGACCATCCAGACCGCTGTGCTGATGGAAACCCTGATGGCGCTCGGTGCCGAGGTCCGCTGGTCTTCCTGCAACATCTTCTCCACCCAGGATCATGCCGCGGCAGCCATGGCCGCCGCCGGCGTACCGGTGTTCGCCTGGAAAGGGGAAACGGAGGAAGAATACGAGTGGTGCATCGAGCAGACCATTCTCAAGGACGGTAAGCCCTGGGACGCCAACCTGCTGCTGGACGACGGTGGCGATCTCACCCTCATGATTCATGAGAGATACCCGGAAATGCTGGACAGCATTCACGGCATCTCCGAGGAGACCACCACCGGCGTCCACCGCCTCTACGAGATGATGAAGACGGGTGATCTGAAGGTGCCGGCGATTAACGTGAACGACTCTGTCACCAAGTCGAAGAACGACAACAAGTATGGTTGCCGGCACAGCCTGAATGACGCCATCAAGCGCGGCACAGACATGCTGCTCTCCGGCAAGCGGGCGCTCGTGGTGGGCTACGGCGACGTGGGCAAGGGCTCAGCTCAGAGCCTGCGTCAGGAAGGCATGGTGGTGCGCATCGTGGAGATCGACCCCATCTGCGCCATGCAGGCCTGCATGGATGGCTTCGAAGTCGTTTCGCCGTACAACAATGGCAACAACACCGGCAGGATGGAGGACATCAACACCGCCCTCATGTCCGACACCGATCTGATCGTCACCTGCACCGGCAATGCCGATGTCTGTGATAAAAACATGCTCGCCACCATCAAGCGTGGTGCGGTGGTCTGCAACATCGGTCACTTCGACAACGAGATCGACACCGCCTACATGCGCAAAAACTGGCGCTGGGAAGCGGTGAAGGACCAGGTCCATCAGATCTTCCGCAGCGATGACCCCAGCGACTACCTTATCCTCCTTTCCGAAGGTCGGCTGGTGAACCTGGGCAACGCCATGGGGCACCCATCCCGAATCATGGACGGCTCCTTTGCCAACCAGGTGCTGGCCCAGATGCACCTCTTCGAGCAGAAGTGGGCCGATCAGCCGGACAACCAGCGGGCGCCGATCACGGTGGAGGTGTTGCCGAAGAAACTCGACGAAGAAGTGGCCCAGCTGATGGTGGAAGGCTTCGGCGGCGTGCTGACGCAGCTCACAGCCACCCAGGCGGACTACATCGGAGTGGATCAGGAGGGCCCCTTTAAGCCAGAATCCTACAAGTACTGAGGGATTCAGCCTCCTTCAGGCCTTTTCTAGGGGGAGACATGATCCAACAGGCTAACCGAGCCGCGGTGATCGCCGCGGCTCTTTTCTTTGGCTCCGCGGCTATATTTGGCTCCGCTGCCTTTAGCTCCGAAACTCATAGCTCCGAAGAAAGGGCGGACGTTCAGATCTTCCGCGGCGCCGAGATTCGTCCGGTCTCCGGCCCGCCCATCCCGGACGGCGCACTGGTGATCGAGAACGGCACGATCACAGCAGTGGGCGCCTCGAGTGACATTGATACCCCGACTGGCGCGGTGGAGCATGACCTCGGTGGCAAGGTCGTGATTCCAGGCATGGTCGATACGCATTCGCACATCGGAGGGCCTGGCGGTGGTGATGACAGCGCGCCTTTGAACCCGGAAGTCCGCTCCCTGGACGCCATCGATGTCTTGAGCCCCGCATTCTGGCGTGCCCGGGCCGGTGGCATCACCACACTGAACGTGATGCCGGGATCCGGTCATCTGATGAGTGGCCAGACCACCTACCTGAAGACCCGCAAGAATCCACGCCGAATTGAGGACTGGCTGTTCTGCGCGAACCCGACGACGGACATCTGCGGCAGCATGAAGATGGCCAACGGCACCAATTCGATCAAGGAGACGCCCTTCCCCGGCACCCGTTCGAAATCTGCCGCACTGCAACGCGGGCTGTTCGTCGAGGCTCAGAACTACCTGGAGAAGGTGCGACAGGCAGAGAACGGCGACAAGGATGCCCCGGCGCGGGATCTGCGCATGGAGGCCATGGCGCAGATCCTCGACGGCTCGCGTCGGGTGCAGTTTCATACCCATCGCCACAACGACATCCTCACCGTAATCCGGCTTGCCCGGGAGTTCGGCTTCACCCCTGTGATCCAGCACGGCTCTGATTCCTGGAAGGTGGCTCAGGAAATCGCGGAGGCAGGCATCCCGGTATCCGTCACCTACGTGGAAGCACCTGGCGGCAAGGAAGAAGTGCTCGGTGTCAGCATGCGCGTGGGGGCGCTGCTCGAAGCCGCCGGCGTCGACGTCAGCTTCAACACGGACGACTACGTGCTCGATTCCCGCCTGTTTCTCCGCTACGCGGCACTGAATGTGCGCAACGGCATGTCCGAAGCCGGAGCACTGGAAGCACTCACCCTGGCCGGGGCCAGGCAACTCGGCCTCGAGGACCGGGTCGGCTCTATCGAGCCCGGCAAGGATGGCGACTTCGTGGTGCTTTCCGGAGAGCCGTTCTCAACCTATACCCGGGTGCTGGAGACCTGGGTGGAGGGGGAACGGGTTTTCGACTATTCGGATCCCGAACACCGACGCTTCGCCACCGGTGGTGAGGACACCTACCGCACCCATGTTACTCACCATGACCTGGGAGGCGGGCAATGATTACCCGACCGCTGCTCGGCTTCGCGCTACTGATCGCGGCACTTGCATCTCAAGCCGAGGACCTGCTCGTCCGCGCCGAGCTCATCCATACCGCCGCCGGTGAACCCATCGAGCAGGGTGCCATCCTGATCCGGGGCGGAAAGATCACCCGTGTGGGCAGAGAAGACCGCATGCGTCTTCCGAACGACGTCAGGGTGCTGGAAGCAGAGGTGGTCACACCGGGGTTCATCGACATCCGCACCACCGATGGCATCTCCGGTATCTACGGTGGTCGCGCCGGGCAGGTGCGGGATCAGGATCAGCTCGAAACGTCAGATCCGGTGCAACCCGAGTTGCGACCGATCGATGCGTACAATGCGGCCGACCCGCTGGTGGAGTGGGTTCGCCAGTTCGGCGTGACAACCATGCACACGGGGCACGGACCGGGCGCCGTGATCAGCGGCGGCACCATGGTGGTGAAAACCAGGGGTGACTCCGTCGATGAGGCCCTGATCGCGACCGACACCGCCGTTGCCATAACGCTCGGCCCCTCCATCGAAGACAACTTCGAATCACCCGGCACACGTTCGAAGACCGTCTCCCTCCTGCGTTCCGCGCTCATCGAAGCCGAAGACTATGCAAAGAAGCGCGAGAGCACGGAACCACCGGGACGAAACCTGAAGAAAGAGATGCTGGCTAAGGTGCTGGCTGGCGAAACCATCGCCATGATCCGTGCCCACAGCCGTCAGGACATCATCACCGCGCTCAGGCTCAGAGACGAGTTCGGCTTCGAGCTCTGGCTGGATGGCGCCGCGGATGCCCACCTGATGACGGACCTCCTGAGCGCCGCCAAGGTGCCGGTGCTCCTCCACCCGCCGATGATGCGTGCCGGCGGCGAGACGAAGAACGCAAGCTTCAGCGCGGCGGCCGTCCTGCAGGCCGCCGGAATCCGCTACGCCATCCAGAGTGGGCACGAAGGCTACGTGCCCAAATCACGGGTGCTGCTGTTCGAAGCTGCCATCGCTGTGGCCAATGGCCTGGCAGCGGATGACGCCATCGCCGCCATCACCCGGACGCCAGCAGAGCTTCTCGACATAGACGACAGGGTCGGCACCATCGTGAAAGGCAAGGATGGCGACCTGGTTCTGTTCAACGGGGATCCGTTCGAGTACCGGACTCAGGTTTGCGCGGTGGTTATTGAAGGGGAGCCGGTCTCGGAGACCTGCTGGTAACCGCTGTCAGCCCCAAGGCTCAGTACTTGCCCGCCAGCTTGGCGTGATCCCAGCTGATGAGCTCGCGTGGTGTGAACTTGAGCACCACCCGTTTCTCCGCGGTCTTTGAAACCGCTTCGAGGAGCTGTTCCACTTCCGCGTCATCCACCTCCCGGCCCTTGACGTTGATCTTTACCAGGATGTCCCGCACCACATCGAAGTCATCAACCACCTCACAGTCCGCGTAGGCGAGCACGCTCTTCAGCTCCGCGTACTCCTCACCGGATTCCACCAGCAGACTGGCTCTTGGATCCCGCTGGAAGTTGAGCACCTTCTGGCTCTTTCTGAAGGTGGTGCAGTAGAAGATGCCCGCCTCATCCACGTAGAACCACATCGGCATGGGGTGGGGATAGCCGTCCCGGCCGTTCGAGACAATGATCACGGTCGGCGCAGTGGTCAGGTAATCTCGGATCTCTTCGTCAGCTAACTGGATTATCTCACGGCGTGATGGCATCTCATTCCCCGATTTCAGTGGATCGTCATTTTCACCACCGCCTTGCCTGACTACAATACCGCCACCTAGCAGTATCGGGCTCCCCCGCCGTGAACACGGAAACCATCAGCGACCTCATCCATATCCTTGATCTGGAGGAGATCGAGAAAAACCACTATCGCGCCACCAGTCCGGACGAAGACCGGCAGCGGGTCTACGGCGGTCAGGTGATCGGCCAGGCGCTGGTTGCCGCGTCACGCACGGTCCCTGAAGACCGTCCGGCGCACTCGCTGCACGGTTACTTTCTCCGTCCCGGGGATACCACCGTTCCGATTCTCTACAAAGTGGACCGCATCCGGGACGGTCGGAGCTTCACCACCCGCCGGGTGGTGGCCATTCAGCACGGCCAGGCCATCTTCAACATGTCCATCTCCTTTCAGGTGGAAGAGGAAGGCTATGACCATCAGATCCCGCGTCCGGAGGCACCAGGCCCGGACAGGCTCCGGGATGAGAACGAGCTTCGGGCCGAGTGGGTGGCCAACCTGCCGAAGGAATACGCCGACTGGGCAAACAGCGCCCATCCCATCGAGATCCGCCCGGTCGAGCCAATGAACATCTTCGAACCGGAGAAGCGACCACCCCACCAGATGTGCTGGATGCGGGCACGCAACACGTTGCCGGACGATCCACGGCTGCACCAGTGCGTGTTGGCCTACCTTTCCGACTGGTCGCTGCTGGATACAGCCCTGCTGCCGCATGCGATCAGCTACACCGAGACCAATCTCCAGATGGCGAGCCTGGATCACGCCATGTGGTTTCACCGGCCGTTCCGCGCCGACGAGTGGCTTCTGTATGTGCAGGACAGCCCCTCCGCCAGCGGCGCTCGCGGATTCAATCGCGGACTGATCTACAACTCAGAGGGCATCCTGGTGGCTTCCGCCGCCCAGGAAGGTCTGATGCGGGTGCACGAGGACGACTGATCCCTAGCAGCCTGTTCGATTAATTAGTTGAGTTAGTCGAACGGGACACTAGCGGTACGCCCGATCCGGATCGGCAGGATCGCGATAGCGGTCAAACAGCCGCGTCTGCCGGCTCGACATGTCCTGCCAGGCACCATCGATCATCACTGAATCCGCCCATTCGGTGAGCTCCAGAGGATCGCCGGTCCAGATCACGAGATCGGCCGGTGCTCCAGCCGCGAGCGTACCGGCGCCGCTCTCCATGCCCCAGACACTCGCCGCCTCCCGGGTCATGGCGGCCAATGCCGCCTCCCAGGGCATGCCGTGCGCGACCGCATTGCCGGCCATCTGCCGGATCTTGCGGGCATTCTGGGACTCCTGAGCCGTGAGCACTACCTGCACACCGGCTGCGTGGAGCAGTGCCGCGTTGTCGTGCCGCGCTCCCAGCCTCTCATAGGAGGAGGGCAGGTTCGCGAGGACATTCACGACCACGGCAACGGATGCCTCGGCGAGCAGATCGGCAACCTGCCAGGCCTCCACCCCGCCGACCACGATCAGATCCAGGCCGAAATCGTTCGCCAGGTAGACGGCTTCCCGGATTTCATTGGCCCGGTCCACACTGACGACCAGCGGCGCATCCGAGTTTCGGAATCGTCGCAACGCCGCCAGATCCTGATGACTGAAGTCGCCAGGCCCGGGTTGATATCGATTCGGGCTGTAATTTGCCGCCAAGGTCAGCCCGCGGCGCAGTCGTTGAACGACCGCCGACCGGCTACCGCCCACATATACCGACGTACCCACACCCATGGAGGCAAACAGCCCGATCTCCGGACGGATCAGCATCGGCTCGCCGCCCAATCGAATCAGCGCACCCCAGCCGGCAAACGGATCATTACCCGCTCTTGGCGCGGTAATCGCCCGGGTCACACCATCCCGGCGATTGACGGCCAGCGCAACCGAGGCCGGATTCAATGCGTAGCGCACATCAAACGATGCCCCGGACGGAAACTCGCTGACAACGCTGTCCACCGTGGTGCTTTCACCGTCGATTTCCACCAGGCCAAGGCCGGAATAAGACTCGATCAGGCCTGGTGTAACGGTCCTGCCTGCCGCGTCCAGAACCTCAGAACCGTCGGGTATGGGCAGACCTGCGCCTACCGCCTCGATCCGGCCCTGACTGACCAGAACCACGCCGTTCTCGATGGTGCCCGTGTCGGTCAACGTGTGGATGCGGGCCCCGGTGATGGCAATGGCGTCTTCCGCTGCACGGACTGAAGCCAAGGGCGTAGTGCACAGGAGCGCGGAGAGAAGCATCAGAAGCGGTCTCATTCACCACCTCCAGACACCGTCTGCTCCAGCTCGAAGTCAGTCACCGGCCGCTTGCCTGCCTGTCGATCGTAGTAGGGGAAGCCATCCACATAGACCTGATCGGCCCGGGTGTAGACGCTGAACGGGTTGCCGCTCCAGAGCACCACGTCTGCAGCCTTGCCCACCTCGATGGATCCGGTCTTATTTTCGATCTCCAAGGCTTTCGCTGCGTTCAACGTGATCCAGCCGATAGCCCGAGCCTCGTCCACCGCCATGCCCTGACGCCGAGCTGCGGCCATGGCTTTTGCCGCCTCCTGATTGAGGTGCTGAATGCCCGTGGCGGAATCCGAGTGGACAATGGCGCAGGCACCGGCCTGGTCCACGAGAGCCACGTTTTCAGTCACCGCATCGAACGCTTCCAGCTTGAAACCCCACCAGTCGGCCCACATGGCTGAGCAGATTCCAGCTTCGGCCAGCCGGTCGGCGATCTTGAAACTCTCCACGGCGTGATGGAACGTGTTGATTCGATAGCCGAACTCCTGGGCCACATCCATCATCCAGGCCATCTCATCGGCCCGGTAGCAGTGGTTATGCACCAGGATCTCGCCTTTGAGCACACCCACCAGCGTTTCCACGCCGAGATCCCGCACCGGCGGCACATCGGGAGCTTCGTCTTTGTCCTGTTCAGCGTTTTCTGCAGCAGCCTCCGCTTTCGCCGCTCGCGCTTCTTCCGTGTCCAACGCGTGCCGGGCCTTGGCCCAGGCGGCCCGATAACCGGCGACATTACCCATGCGGGTAGCCGGTTTCTGGTTTCGACTGCCATAGCTGCGCTTCGGGTTTTCTCCGCAGGCCATCTTCAATGACTGCTTGGCACCCGGAAACTTCATCTCCTGTACCGTAACCGCCGGCACGTTCTTCAACGTCACGCCCCGGCCACCGAACAGGTTGCCGCTACCCGGCAGGACCTGCAGCGTGGTCACGCCGCCCGCCAGTGCCAGAGGGAACTGGGGATCCTGTGGCCAGACCGAATGCTCGGCCCAGACGTGAGAAGCATCGGGACCCGTCATCTCGTTACCATCGGCTGTGGAGGCGATGCCCGGAGCGGGGTAATTACCCAGATGGGAGTGCACGTCGATGATGCCTGGTGTCAGCCAGCGCCCTTCGGCCTCGACGATTCTGGCGTGCTGAACCGGCAGATCCACGCCCACAGCCATGATCAAACCGTCGGACAGGTGCACGTCTGCATTGTCGAGCCGAGTGCCCGTCCCGGTCAGCACAGTTGCCCCTCTGATCAGAATGGACTCGGTGGGCCGCGGCTCATAGGTGGACTCGTAAGGTTCTCCTGCGAGCACACCCCCTGAGAGGTTGATGCAGGCGGCAAGCATCAGCAGCCGAACACTGACAAACAGCCTCATTTGGCACCCCCCTTGAACACCTCGCCGCCTTTCATCACAAAGTGCACACGGCCGAACTCTTCCGGATCCGTAAGGGGATCGCCCGGGACCGCGATGATGTCGGCAAACTTACCAGGCTCGATGCTGCCAAGGTTCTCCGATTCGCCCAGCAGATCCGCGGCGCTGACCGTGGCACTGACAATGGCCTCCATGGCCGGCATGCCGGCTTCGATCATGTAGCCGAACTCCTTCCAGTTGTCGCCGTGGCGAGAGACGCCCGTGTCGGTGCCGAATGCGATGGGCACCCCGGCGTTGTAGGCTCGGGCAAACGTATCCTGAATGAGCGGACCGATGGCTGCCGCCTTCGGGCGGACCAGATCCGAGAAATAGCCGGGGATTTCTGCTTTCTCGGCAACGAACTTGCCGGCAATGATGGTGGGCACGAAGTAGGTGCCGTGCTTCTTCATGAGCTTCATCACCTCATCGCTCATGTACGTGCCATGCTCGATGGAGGAAACCCCACCCACCACCGCGCGGCGCATGCCTTCCGCCCCATGGGCATGGGCGGCCACCTTGAAGCCGTAATCCTTCGCCGCCGACACGATCGCTTCGATCTCGGCAACCGTGAACTGCGGGTTCTGACCGGACTTGGCCTGGCTCAACACGCCCCCGGTGGCCGTGATCTTGATCAGATCCGAGCCTTCCTTGTAGCGGACCCGCACCGCCTTAAAGGCATCCGCTTCGCCGTTCACCACACCCTCGTCCGCGCCCGGATCCCAGCTGAGCGCCTGGTTGCGGCCATTGCTCGGATCTCCATGACCACCGCTGCTGGATAGTCCCTTGCCGGCCGTAAAGATCCGCGGGCCATCCACCCAACCCTGGGCTATGGCGTCCCTGAGCGACTGAGCAAGACCGGACCGGGTACCCAGATCGCGAACGGTGGTGAATCCGGCCATGAGCGTGCGCTCGGCATAAACCACCGAACGATAGGCGTGATCTGCCGGATCCTTGGTGAACGTCTCAATCTGCCGGTGCGGGCTCTGCTCACTGGCGATGTGCACATGCATGTCGAGCCAGCCGGGCATCACAGTTGCATCGGTGAGATCGATGATGGTGGCTTCTGGAGTCCGAACGTAGCCCGACGACACCTGGAGCACCCGATCACCTTCGATGACGATGGATTGCTCTGTCAGAACGGTTTCGCTCGTCACATCGATCAACCGGCCGGCATGAACGATCGTCTCCGCCGCGGCAGTGGCTCCGAGAAGCATCAAATAGACGGCCACGGCCGCCCGAAAAGGAACTTTTTTTGTCGTTTTTCTCACTGACTCTCCTCCATTTTGGCAGTCGATCATTGTGGCTTGGATTGCTGGGGCCGATAAACCCCTACCGGGGCTTGCTGGATATCATGGTGCACTGCAGCGATAATGAGTCGTTTGCGCCTGCGATTTCAGGCGGTAGTACGGGCAATTCCAGCTGCTCTCCGGGTAATCCGGTTGATCCGGCTATATCCGGTAATTAAGGGGGATCATTCTTGGCAGAGCCATCAGCTAACGCTGCAAACATCGAAAAAATCGTCGAATCCGTGGACTCGTTGAAGGCGGATTTCGAAGATCATCGCTACATCTGCAGCGATCAGATCGCCACCGCCGTCTATCTGGCCTATCACCTCAGAAAGCCCATCCTGATCGAAGGACCACCCGGTGTCGGCAAAACCGAGCTGGCCAAAACTACAGCGGAAATGTTCGAGCTGCCGTTGATTCGACTGCAATGCTACGAAGGCCTGGACGAAGCGAAGGCGATCTACGAGTGGAAGTATGGTAAGCAGCTGCTCTACACGCAGGTGCTGAAAGAAACCCTGGACGAAGTGCTGCAGGGGGCCAAAGGCTTCGCCGAATCCGTCAACCGTCTGCACGAATTCGGCGACATCTTCTTCTCCGAGGAGTTTCTCGAGCCCCGGCCCCTCATGAAAGCGCTCAAGGAAGAGGACGGCTGCGTGCTCCTGATCGACGAGGTGGACAAATCCGACCACGAGTTCGAGAGCCTGCTCTTGGAAATGCTCTCCGATTTCCAGGTCTCCATTCCGGAAATCGGCACGGTGAAAGCGGCCGCTGAGCCGCCCATGGTGTTTCTGACCAGCAACAACACCCGGGAGATCTCGGACGCGCTGAAGCGCCGTTGCCTGCATCTGTACATTCCGTTCCCGGACACGGATCTGGAACAACGCATCATCCACGCCCGGGTGCCGGAGATCCCGCCGGCTCTGCAGAAGCAGTTGGTAAACTTCATCCAGCAGCTCAGAGACATGGATCTGAAGAAAGTGCCGGCCATCTCCGAGACCATCGACTGGGCTCGAACCCTGGTGCTCCTGCACACCGAATCCCTGGATCCCCAGCTGGTGCGAGATACGCTGAACGTGATTCTGAAGTTCCAGGAAGACATCGAGAATGTCGATGCGGAGATCTCGACCCTTACCAGCAATGCTCTGAAGTAGCTGCACAGGGCGCCAAGTGGACCGCACGCTCACCAACTTCATTCGCGCGCTTCGGAATTCCGAAGTGCGTATTTCCACGGCCGAGACGTTGGATGCCTTCAACGCGGTGGAGCTGGTGGGCTACGAAGACCGGGAATTCCTGCGCCGTACCTTATCGCTCGTGCTGCCAAAAACCGCCGATGAGAAGGAAACGTTCGAGAACTGCTTTGACCAGTTCTTCTCCTTTGAAGACGTGCGCGGGGAACGGCATGAGGGCGCGGGCGGTGCCGAAGACGGCGAACCCGCCGAAGGCGATGAGGCCGGTGGCGACGGCGAAGGGGGCGGAGCAGGCGGCGAATCGCAGCCAGGCCAGAAGGCATCCGCTGGCAAAGGGAAAGCCAAGAAAAAGAAGAAAAACTCCCTGATCGAAGAGGATGAAGAGGAAGATCTGGGACCAGGCGCCATGTCCGAGGCCGGGTCCGAGCTTGGCCAGCTGCTCATGAGCAACTCAAAGGTCGAGCTCTCGGTGGCCATGGCCGCCGCCGGTGAAGCCGTGGATCTGAAGAGCATCCAGGTGTTCACCCAGAAGGGACTCTATACCCGTAAGATCATGGAAGAGATGGGACTGGGGGCCCTCAATCGGGAAATCGGCGATCTCAAGGAATCGCGCCGGATCCCGGACCGGCGTCTGGGCCAGGAGCTCAAGCGCAGACGCGACTGGCTCAGAGAGCAGGTCCGTGACTACGTTGAGAAGCAGTTTCTGCTGCATGCCGATGCCACAGGCAAACGACTTCGAGAGGATCTGCTGCGACGGGTCAAGCTCTCCAACGTGGAGCATCGCAGCTTCCGGCTGATCCAGGAAATCGTCTACAAGATGGCCAAGAAGCTGGCCGCCCTGCACTCCCGGCGCAAGAAGGTCTTCAAGCGCGGAGCGCTCAACGTGCCACGCACGCTCAGGCACAACATGAGCTACGACGGCGCCATCTTCGATCTGCACTGGAAATCCGTGAAGGTGGACCGGCCGAAGGTATTCGCGATCTGCGATGTCTCCGGATCGGTGGCCAACTACGCCCGCTTCATGCTCATGTTTCTCTACAGCCTGGAAGAGGTAATGCCGAAGGTCCGCTCCTTCGCGTTCTCCTCCGACCTTGCCGAGGTGACCGAACTTTTCGAGCGTAACAAGATCGAGGACGCCATCGCCAAAACGCTCAGGGACTACAGCGGCGGCTCCACCGACTATGGTCAGGCACTGGTTGATTTCAAAAAGCTCTGTCTCGACGATGTGGACAACCGCACCACGATCATCATTCTCGGCGACGCCAGGAACAACTACGGCGATCCCAGAACAGATATCATGAAAGAGCTCTACGACCGCAGCAAACGCGTCATCTGGTTGAATCCGGAGCCACGCAATTCCTGGAACGTGGGCGACGCTGAAATGAAGAAATACATGGCGTATTGTCACCAGGTGGATGAATGCAACTCCCTGATGCACCTGGAGCGTGTGGTCGGTAACTTGCTGAGATCCGTTTCCTGATCTGTCCGGAGACCAGAGTCTGCTGATTAGATGAGCGAAGTCGTCCCTTCCGAAGATTCCTTTACCAGCGCAGCCGGCAAGCAGCTGCTCATTTTCGCAGCTCTGGCGATTGGCGGTATTGCCTTACTGATGATGGCCCTGTCCTGGGCCACCTCTCTGACCGGTTCCAGCTCTGGTGGCAACAACGCGGTGGACGTGGCATCGAACACCATCACCGTCTTCCTCAGAGAAGAGCCCCCACAGCTGAACAGCTCCCTGTCCACGGACCAGGTAAGCGGCAGCGTGCTCGGTCATGTGATCGAAGGTCTGCTGCGCTACGACGAAAACAACCGACTTGCACCAGCCGTGGCAGAGCGCTGGGAACTGCGCGAGCATGGCGCCACCTTCTGGCTGCGTGAGGATGCCCGTTGGTCCGATGGCAAGCCGGTAACCGCACACGACTTCGTGTTCGGCTGGCAGACGGGATTGGATCCTGCAAATGCCTCCGAGTACGCATTTATTCTCTACGCCATCAAGAACGGTGAAGCCATCAACACAGGCGAGATGCCGGTAGGCTCACTCGGTGCTCGGGCAGTCGACGATCACACCCTGGAGGTGGAGTTCGAGCGGCCACTGGCCTACTTCGACAAGCTGGTCGCCTTCTCAACTTACGCCCCCATCCGCGAGGACTTCTATCGAGCTACCAATGGCGCCTATGGCGCCGACGCAGACAAGCTGCTCTACAACGGCCCCTTTGTGATTTCGAGTTGGGTGCACGGCGCGTCGCTGAAGATGGAGAGGAATCCGCTCTACTGGGACAGGGACCGGGCCAGGGTGGATGCGATCGACTTTGCCTATATCACCTCGGACGCCAACGCCACGCTGAACCTGTTCAAAGACAACAAGATCGCCTATGCCTCGCTGCAGGCGGAAAACCTGAACGACGCCATGGAGCAGCGCTGGCAGATCAACCGATTCATGGACGGCTCGGTGTTCTACATCGAGTTCAATCATCGCGAAGGCCGGGTGACGGCCAACCACCACCTGCGCAAAGCGATGCAACTCGCTACAGACTCTGCGGAGCTGGTCTACAAGGTGACCAAGCTGCCCGGCTATCTACCGGGCGAGTCACTTTTTCCGGTCTGGCTGAAAGGTGTCGATGGCTTCCTGCGCGAGGAATATCCCGCCAACTACCCCAGCATGAATGTGGAGCAGGCCCGCTGGCACCTGACACAGGCGAAGCGGGAACTGGACATTGACGAGTTTCCATCGCTGGTACTTCTGTCCGGCGACAATCCTATCTCCAGCATCCAGTCCGAGTACTACCAGCAGGTATTCAAGAAGCACCTTGGGCTGGACATCAAAATCGACAAACAGATCTTCAAGCAGCGATTGGCGAAGATGCTGTCCGGAGACTTCGACATGGTGCTCGCCGGCTGGGGTCCGGACTATGATGATCCCCTGACGTTCGGCGACCTCTTTGCATCCTGGAACCTGAACAACCGCGGTCAGTACAGAAATCCCGAACTCGATAAGTGGGTACGGATCGCACAGAACGAGCAGGATACGAAGACCCGGATGGATGCCTTCGGGGAGATCCAGCGCATCATGATCGATGACGCCGTCATCCTGCCGAACTACGAACGAGGCATCACCTATGTGACCCATCCGCAGATGAAGGGTATGGTCCGACGCGCCGTCGGTCCGGATCCTGATTTCACCAACGCCTGGATCGAAGAGTAGGCGGCCGCCTATGTGGCAGTACACGTTGAAAAGGCTCATCCAGGGCGTCATCACGGTCTGGTTCATCGCCACCGCCACCTTTTTCGCCATGCACAACGTGCCCGGCGATCCGCTGATCAACGACCGCAGCGTCACGGAAGAAATCCGCGCCAATCTGGAAGAGAAGTACGGCCTCAACAAGCCCATCGTTGATCAGTACCTCATTTACATGGGCAATATTCTGCGCGGCGATTTCGGTATCTCTTTCACCCAGGAAAACCGGCTGGTGAACGACATCATCCGCGAGCACTTCCCGGTCTCTGCCATTCTCGGGATTCTTGCCGTTGTCTTCGCCGGTCTCGGCGGCGTGCTCTGGGGTGCGCTTACGGCGCTCTACCGGAACCGCCTGCCGGATGTGATCATCATGTTCCTGGTGATTCTCGGCATCTCAGTGCCAAGCTTCGTGGTGGCGGCTCTGGCTCAGCTGACGCTGGTGAACGTGAATGACCTGTTCGGTTTCTCGATCCTGCCCGTGGCCGGCTGGGGCACCATCTGGCACATGCTGGTGCCATCGCTGGTGCTCGGGCTCGGCACGATGGCCTACCTCACCCGCCTCATGCGCTCTTCCATGCTGGAGATCGTCAACTCCGACTTCATCCGCACGGCGAAGGCGAAAGGCCTGCCGCCAACAAAGATCTTTACCAGCCACCAGCTCCGAAACGCGATCCTGCCGGTGATCACCGTGCTCGGTCCATCCATCGCCGCGATCACCACCGGAGGCTTCGTGGTTGAGCTGGTGTTCGCCATTCCGGGACTGGGTCGCTACTTCGTGCAGGCGGTGCAACAGCTCGACTACACGGTGATCATGGGCACCACCGTCTTCTACGGTGCTTTTCTGGTCTTCATGGTGATCGTGGTCGACCTGCTGTACGGCTGGATTGATCCTCGAGTCCGGCTGGAGTAAGGGTCAGTCTGGCTATGGCGGAAATGCAACTCAGCCGAGCGGATTTCGAGCCGCTGCACGCGGACCACGAGATCCAGAGCATCTCGCGGCCGTCCCTGTCTTACTGGCAGGACGCCTGGATCCGGCTGAAGGCAAATACCCGGGCTCTGATCTCCCTTTATATCGTGCTGGGACTGCTGGCCTTTACGCTGATTGGCCCAATGCTCTGGACGATCGATCCAGCAGCCCAGGATGTGGATCAGATCAGCCTGCCGCCGGGGTCTGACCGCACGGCTACCATCATCGCTCCCTACGAGCCCTGGTCCGGTGGCTCCGTGCTGCCCATGGGCGACGGCCTGCGGCTGGGCGATGAAGCAACCAGCGAAGCGGTCCGCCTGAACTGGGATCGCGTGGCAGGCGCTGCCTCTTACTCGGTGTATCGCAGCCTGTTTGATGTGGGCAGCGACAGGGCGCTGGGTCTGCCGCTGGTCGATCTCTTTGGTGAGACCGCCACCCACTTCGAAGACCGCCTGGATCTCACACCCAGGACCTACCACTACTCCGTGATCGCATTTGCAGCAGATGGCACGGAGCTCGACTTTCAGACATTGGAGGTGCAGGTCTCTCGCGTCATCACGGCGGACCAGGCATTCGAGCGCGGCCTGATCGGCTCGATCGATGAGGTGGAGATCGGTGATGAGGTGCTCATGCCCCTGCATCCGTTCGGTACGGACTATCTCGGCCGGGACATGCTCGCCCGGCTCATGCACGGCGCGAGGGTATCGCTGTTCATCGGCATCGCGGCACCCCTGCTCTACGTGCTGTTCGGCGTGATCTATGGCAGCACCGCAGGCTTCATCGGGGGCCGGGTGGACCAGGCACTGATGCGTTTTGCCGACTTCGTGGTGGCGCTGCCGTTCCTGCTGTTCATGATCCTGTTCAAGATCGCCTTCGGAATCGGTCCCGGCGAATCGGGCATCCTGCCTATGCTGGTGGCCCTGGTTCTGCTGTCCTGGCCGGCCACCGGACGGCTGGTACGCGGCCAGATCCTGCAGATCCGTGAAGAAGGCTACATCAGCGCCAGCCGCCTGCTGGGTGCAAAGAACGGCTATCTGGTGGTGCGGCACATGATCCCCAATACCATGGGCGTAATCCTGGTTACCCTCACCTTCGCGGTACCGAGCGCCATCTTCACCGAAGCGTTCCTGTCCTTCATCGGTATGGGCGTCGCACCACCCACACCGAGCTGGGGCAGCATGTGCAACGAAGGCATCAAGACCATGCTGACCACGCCCCATGAGCTGATATTCCCGGCGCTGTTCATCAGCATCACGGTGCTGGCCTTCAATCTGCTGGGGGATGGTCTCAGAGACGCGCTCGATGCACGAATGAGGTCAACTGAATGACAGGGTCCACCGGGTGAGCGACACCCTTCTCAGCGTCGACGACCTGGCGGTCGAGTTCGATACCTACGGCGGCATTGTCAAGGCGGTGCGTGGCGTCAGTTTCGGTGTGGATACCGGCGAAACCCTGGCCATTGTCGGCGAGTCAGGCTGCGGTAAGTCCGTCACGGTGCAAAGCGTGATGGGTCTGATCCCCATGCCCCCCGGCCGCATCACCAGCGGCCGCGCCACCCTCCGCGGCATGGACATTCTGGGCCGGAAGACCATCGATGGTAAGGACATTCGTGGCCGAGAAATCGGCATGATCTTTCAGGACCCGATGACCAGTCTGAACCCGACCATGTCCATTGGTGCCCAGATCGCTGAGCCGCTGGAAGTGCACCGCGGCTACTCGAAGAAAAAGGCCATGACCCGGGCCATCGAGCTGCTGGAGATGAGCCGCATTCCGGAACCCGGAAAGCGAGCCAGGCAGTATCCTTTCGAGTTTTCCGGCGGGATGCTGCAGCGGGCCATGATCGCCATGGCCATCGCCTGCGAGCCTGCGATTCTGATTGCCGATGAGCCCACCACCGCACTCGATGTGACCATCCAGGCTCAGATCCTCGATCTGATGAAGGATCTGCAGAAAGAAACCGGCATGGCCATCGTGCTGATAACCCACGATCTGGGCGTGGTGGCTCGAATGGCGGATGAGGTGGCGGTGATGTATGCCGGACAGATCGTCGAGCAAGGCACGGTGGATGACGTTTTTTACCGTTCGGCCCATCCCTACACACTGGGCCTGAAGGCGGCCATGCCGAACAACGAGCCCAGCCGCCAGCACGAGCTCACACCCATCGACGGCAGTCCGCCCGATCTCTTCCATCCGCCGGACGGTTGCGGCTACTTCGCCCGCTGCCCGTACGCAATGAAGGTCTGTGAGCACAACGATCCTGGGGCATTCGCTTTTACTGAAGTGCATCGCGCCAACTGCTGGCAGCACCACGAGACCGCACCGGTCCGGGTAGAAGGCCTCTACTACGCCGACGCGGCGTCCGGGAGCTCGGAGTGAGCGAACCTCAGGACATCCAGCCGTTGGTGGAATCGAGAGGCCTCACCAAGCACTTCCAGATGGGCAAAAATCAGATCGTGCACGCGCTCGACGGGGTGTCCCTTTCCATCGCCCCACAGGAGATTGTCGGCCTGGTCGGAGAGTCCGGCTCCGGCAAATCGACCTACGGCAAGACGCTCATCGGCCTGCACGACAAGACGGCAGGCGAGGTGATCTTCGATGGCGAATCCCTGCCACAGAAATATCATCCCAAGGACTTCGAGCGGCATGCCAAACGCATGCAGATGATCTTTCAGGACCCCTACTCTTCATTGAATCCACGGATGACCGTGGGCGAGATCATCGGCGAAGGACTACGTCTGCACTCCAACGACTCGGGCGCTCAGATCCGCGACCGGGTCGGCGACTGGCTGGAGCGGGTGGGCTTGAACGGCGATCACATGGCCCGCTACCCGCACGAGTTCTCCGGCGGTCAGCGCCAGCGCATCGGCATCGCCCGGGCGCTGATCATGGAGCCGGACTTCGTCGTCTGCGATGAGCCCATCTCCGCCCTGGACGTCTCGGTTCAGGCCCAGGTGATCAATCTGCTGGATGCCCTGAAAGACTCCATGGGGCTCACCATGCTGTTCATCGCCCACGATCTGTCCATGGTTCGCTACGTCAGCGATCGGATGGCAGTGATGTACCTGGGCACCGTGGTGGAGATAGGCCCGGCCAACGACGTTTTCTTCAAACCGAAGCATCCGTACACGGAGATTCTGATCGGCTCCAATCCGGAACCGGACCCGGAGTCTGAAAGGCATCGGGATTCAACACACATCACCGGGGAGATTCCGAGCCCCGTGAATGTCGGGGAAGGTTGCAGGTTCGCCGGGCGCTGCCCGAAAGTGATGGACGTGTGCCGGTCGACGACGCCTGAGCTGGTACCTCTTAATGACGTGGCCAACCGAGAAGTCGCTTGCCATCTCTACTAGCTGAGAACGAACAGTTCACCAGCTCTGAAGCGTCGTAGTAGTCCAAGTCGATTACCCTAGGAGCGTGGCTGGAAATGAAGTTTCCAGTGCCAGAATAAAAAGGGGCGCCGTTGTCGACGCCCTTTCTGTTTCCGCTAAACCCTCCTGATCAGCCGCCGCCGAACATGTAGCGGACGGAAGCGCCGTACACCCGTGGTTCGGTCAGGAAGTAGTTTCTGAAGAAACCGGATGTATCCGAGGTGAGGTATTTACCCGTCACGTTGTCCTCGTCCTGGATGTTCCTTATCCAGGCCTTGACCATCCACTGACCGTTGTCACTCTCGTAGATCAGCGACGCGTTGTGCTGATCCCAGGAGTCGATTTCATCACCGACAGTGTTGAACTCCCGTGCGTAAGACTCGTCCTGCCAGTAGTAGTCCCAACGCGCCGTCAGGCCACCGCGAATGGCAGCAATCTGCCAGGTGTAGGCCACGCCCAGATGAATGGTGTTTTCCGGCGAGTTCGGCAGGCTGTTGCCGTCCAGCTGCGTCGGAATACCATCGGACGTTTCTATCCCGTTGAAGTCCAGGTAGCTGCGAGAGAAATACGATGGAATCCCATTCGGGTAGTTCGTTCCCGGCACCGCCGTGCCATTGACATCGCTCAGCGCACCCAACGTCTGTCCCGGAGGCGTGTTGACACCAGCCAGAGCGTCGGCCGACACAGCCAGCACATCCTCCGTGGGGGCAATATAGGTGACAGCCGTCAGGGAGCCGGCATCGATGTTCTTGAGCACGGTCCAATCGTCGTCTCCGGCGGTTCGGTTCACCGGGTCCACGGACTCAGAGCCAGATACCTCAGTATTCAGATAGGAGTACGCCCAATCCACCATCAGCCCGGGAAGCTGCTCCGGCTGCCAGTAGCCTTCAAACTCGATCCCCCAGATATCGGAATCGATGTTGTCGTTGATGGAGGTGTTGTTGGCGATCCGGGTCACCTGCAGGCCTTGATAGTCGTAGACGAACAACGCACCGTTCATGACCAGCGTGCCATCGAGCCAGGTCGTCTTGCCGCCAATCTCGAAAGCGTCGATCTTCTCACTGTCGAAGGTGAACGGTGTGGACGACTGGAAGGTCGGGTTGATGGGTGGATTGAAACCACCCGGCTTGTAGCCACGACTGTAGAAGGCATAAATCAGCGCATCGTCCGTCACCTGCCAATCGATCCCCAGCCTGCCGGTCACCTCGTCGAACTTAGCTTCGTCCGGGCTGCCGGTGAGCGCGCGGGTCTCGTTGAAGGCAGGCACGATAGGCACCATCTGATCTGCGGCCAACCGCTCAGGACTCAACGGTGCCGTCGCAGCCCCTGCTTCGAAGGCTTCTGTCGCATCGTAGAAGGCGACCAGATCCGGGTCATACGGCGCACCGAACAGGTAGCCCGTGTTTCTCGACCAGTAGGGATCCGGGCCGAGGACGCCGCCTACCAGCGCGTTCACGTTCACAGCGTTATAGAGCACGCTGGTTGAAGACGTGTACTTCTTGTCTTCGTTGTAACGCAGTCCGGCCGTCAGCTTGATCCGATCGGTGAGATCGAAATACGTCTCGCCGAAGATCGCATAGCCCTCGCCCGTCTTGTAGCCCGGTTCGCCCGGCACATTGAACAACGTCGGGTAGAGCGGTGGGAAGCCGAGAATCGGCACCCCCTGCGTGCCCACCAGGTCCAGCGTGTTGGCATTCACGTAGTAGTCGCCGCCGTCGCTGTTGGACTCGAAGGCGCTGACGCCCAGCACGAAGTTGAACATCCCTTCAAAGCTGGAAGCCACCTTCGCTTCGATATTCCAGCCGTCGCCCTTGGAGCTGGCGTGGTCGAAGGCGAAGATGTTACCGGTACCTGCGTACGGATGGATACAGCCGCCGAAGATTCCCGCGGTACCGTTTGCATAGTTGCACTGGTCATCCGGGTCGAAGCCACCGCTGTAAGGCCCGGATACATCCGATGTGAGGTAGACGCCTGTCGGGTTGAGTGTCGTTGGCTCAAGGTTTACTCCGACGTCCATCAGGTAGTCCTGACGCATGATGGACTCTGCTTCCCGATACCCCCCTTGCAGTGCAAAGGAGAAGTTGTCGAAGTCGTAGTTGAAGCCGAACAGGAACAGATCTTCCTCGTAGTCGTAGGTGGGCTCGAAGTCGGTGTGCATCTTCCGGAAGTCCCGGCTGTCCGGGCGCGGATAGTTGTAGGTGACATTCGGATCGTCGTTGCCACCTGGCGTGCCGAGTGGCACCGCACCTTCCAGTGGCACCAGCGTCGACATGCCGGCGAATATCCCACCTGTGGTCGAGCCGAGGTGCGGCGTATCCCAGCCGAAGCCATCAGCCGTGCATCCCAACGTCGGAATGGTGTTCTTCTCGCACACCTGATTGGTGATGCGCGCCCGGTCGTCGTCCTCGTTGAAGTGGCTGTACTGAACCCACAGATTCGCCCGCTCCGTGATCGCCCACTCTCCGGTCAGCCGAATGGTCCAGAGATCCCGGCCATCCACATCGCTGTCGATCCCGGGCAGGGTGTTGCCGTCCATTCCCACCTGGCCATGAGCTGTGTTCTCAATGTAACCGTCGCGTTCGAGCATCATACCCGCCAGGCGGAATGCCAGCGTATCGGTGACGGGTATGTTGACCGCACCTTTCAACCGCGTGTGGTCGTAGTCACCGTACTCAGCATCGATGAAGCCACCCCAGCCGTCGAAATCCGGCCGCTTGGTGACCATATTGATCGCACCACCCGTGGCATTGCGTCCGAACAGGGTGCCCTGAGGCCCCCGCAGGACTTCTACCCGCTCGACATCGAAGAACTCATTCGCAACCAGATTGCTGGTCACCGGGATCTCGTTGATGTGAGTAGATACGCCGTTCTCGCCGGAGGCGGCAATCACCAGGCGACCGATGCCGCGGATGCTGAAGCTCGAACCGCCGAAGTTCGTGGCTGTGAAGCTCACATTCGGTGCATTGAGCTGCAGATCCGACGGGTTGATGACCTGCCGGTCCTCGAGCATCTCTCCGGTCAGCGCGGTGACCGCGATTGGCACATCCTGGATGCTCTCTGCAGTCCGTTGCGCGGTGACGATGACTTCTTCTATCCCGCCGGGCTGCTCTGCATCCTGGGCATAGAGGGCTGACGAAATGAAAGACAGACTGCAGAACAGTGCGCACAAGCGCACATGTTTCACCTTCATAGTGTTTCTCCCCTGATTGTTAATACGAATGCAGCACCCCCTCTCCCAGAGCTGCACCCACAGGGCAGAAACGAATGAGTCGACAGCTATCTACCCATACGGATCATTCTACGCATCAACCGGCATCTGTCACCTGTCCGTATCTGTCTGCTGGTCCGACAAAAAAAGGGCGCCGATACTGGCGCCCTTTCCATCTGGCCTGAAGGCCTTCGCTCAGCAGTGACCGCTCCGCTAGTAACGGCCAGTCTGGAAGGTGACTTCCAGGCCATAGTGGCGAGGTACCGTGGTACCCGCCGTGTGACGGAAGAACTCGTCCTCGCCTTCACGCAGCACCTGCAGCACGCCCACATCATCCAGCACGTTGTTGACGAACGCCGAGATGATCCAGTTGCCATTGCCGCTGGTGAAGGTTGCCCGGAGGTCCACCCGATCGTACGCGTCGGCTTTCTCAGCCTCAGCCTCGAACGGCGAGTAGTACACCTCGGAGATCCAGCTGTAGACGCCGAAGAGATCGAGAGCCGCACCACCCTGCAGTGGGAAACGGTAGCTACCCCAGGCCGTAGCCTTGCCTTCCGGTACCTGCAGCAGCTGGTTGCCCTTGATGTTGGTCAGCTTCTCGTCCTGACCCGGGAAGATCGACTCAGGCGCATCGATGCTCGATGGATCCGAGATGAAGAAGTCTTCCGTGTACTCACTGGGCGTCCAGGAGAAGTTACCACCCAGGGTCAGGCGATCGGTGGCGAGCCAGGTAGCTTCCGCTTCGATGCCGTAGATCTCAGCACCCGGCGCTGCCAGAACTGAGGTGGTGGTGCCACCAAAGGACGTCACCTCCGTACCTACCGTGTGAATGTTCTCGTAGTCGTAGTAATAGAACGATCCGTTTACCTGCAGGCGATCATCAAACCACTGGGTTTTGTAACCAATTTCGTAAGCCGTCAGATCCTCAGGATCGTAGGTTGGGGTGTTGGAGAAGAACACCAGGTTGTAGCCGCCAGAACGGTATCCGGTGGTTACACCGAAGTACATCATGGCTGCATCGGTTATGTCCCAGTCCAGATTCAGGCGCCAGGTGATGTCGTCGTCTTTCCGCTCGAAGGGACGATACACTGACACAGCGATGGGCCAACCGCCCTCGACATGGAGGTCCTGATTCGGTTGCAAGGTAGCAGGGTCGATGCCGCCGTTGAGAAGGTTGATGTTAGCGATGCCGCTGGCGGTAGCGGTGGCGAACAACGCATCAAGCCCACCCAACGTGCTCTGGGTGTAACGGAAGAGGTTCTCCTCGGCGACGATCTCGTCTTCCGCGTAGCGGATACCGGCAGTCAGTGTGAACCGGTCGCTGATGCTCCACACGCCCTGCGTATAGGCGGCGAACGCCTCACGTTCCGTACGGGTATGGTAGAGGAGATCGGTAGCCGTGGTCTGCCAGCCGTGGTGCACATTCAGATCGCTATTCGAACCATCGTCACCATCCCACGCAGAAATCACCAGGTTATCGTTCCGACCGGCGCCAGGCAGGAAGCCGGTACCCAGATCTTCTGCCGTGTTGTCCACCGCATAGTTGCGCTGGCAGGTCTCTACGTCGGGATTCGCTTCACAATTCCTCTTCGCTGAGTGCAGCGTCACCATCTCCGGCTGGAACACACCCAGACCTGTTAGCAGATCGTAGATACCTGTGTTGTCCTGGTACGGCTCGTAGAAACGGGCCTCTTCAACAGAGCTGTAGAAATCACCCCGCTGGTTGATGGTCGCGTCATAGAAGAAAATACCGCTGGTGAACGTCAGCCGCTCACCGATGTCGTAGAACGCCTGCAGCTCGTGCGACTCATAGCGCGCTTCGTGGTTCACGTAGAACTGACGGTCGTGGATCAAGGATCCCGTGTTGTCATCGTCGGTGACGCGCTCATAAGAAAGCTCGTTGTTGCCATAAAGGTATTTCAGCGTCACCGCGTCGCTGAGGTCCCAAGCTACAGTGAACTGCGTGCCCTCCTGCTCGAATTCCTCAACGTTGATACCGTTGGTGGCACCACAAACGTCATCGCCTTTGATCTTGCCCGGGAAAACACAGTCGTTGTACCTGGCAGCCGTTGCTGCGGAGGTGTTGTTGAATCCATCAAGAGATGCGGCGGCATTCTGGAAACCCGCGCCATCATAGTAGTCGATACCAGGTCGGTTGCGCTGTGCGAGCACGTCGGCACCGGACACGGGATCAGTGAAGGTAATGATCGATTGGGACGTATCGTAGAAATCACCGGTCAGCACGTTGGCAGGGTCAGTGTTGGCCGTATCGATACGACGATAGCCTGGCGTCAGGTTCGTGGTATTACGCGTCGGGCCGCCATCTTCATTCAGCACGACCAGGCCACCGCCGTTGGCACCGCCGAAGATCCGGTTGATGTCCATCCAGTTGTGGCGGAGATCGAACTCCAGGTTTTCCGTCGGCGTCCACTTCAACAG
This sequence comes from Candidatus Azotimanducaceae bacterium, assembly GCA_965215995.1. GTDB lineage: Bacteria > Pseudomonadota > Gammaproteobacteria > Pseudomonadales > Azotimanducaceae > SZUA-309. The sequence goes on from OZ244128.1 coordinate 1,717,976, forward strand.
CAACGCGAAATTGTCCGTGCCGAGACCGTCGAGATCCGGATGGTCGCCACCGATCTCGTCGATCACCCCATCCCGCTCACGGTGGGCGAAGTTCAAACGACCCATCAGCTTGTCTTTGACCAGCGGGCCGGAGATCGCTCCGTAAACTTCCTGGGCGCCGTAGTTTCCAATGATGCCTTTGACAGCCGCCTCGAACTCGTTGGTCGGCTCCTTGTAGAGAATGTTGATGGCGCCGCCAACCGCGTTACGGCCGTACAACGTGCCCTGCGGACCTCGCAGCACCTCTACACGCTCAACATCCCAGAAGGTTGCCGCCGTTGCCGTCAACAGGTCTTCCGAGTAGATGCCGTTCATATAGGTGGAAACACCCGGGTCACCACCGAGCGCCCGGAAATTCCGGCCTACGCCGCGAACCGTCGCGTCGTACGGTTGAATTGTGGTGGCAGGCACAAAGTTCTGCAGGTCTTCCTGGTTCCGGATACCGAAGTCATCCAGGAACTGATCGGTGAATGCCGAGATGGAAATGGACGTATCCTGAATGGATGCTTCCTTTCTTTCGGCGGTCACGATGACCTCTTCGATTCTGCGGCCTTCTGCTGCTTCTTCAGCGACCGCAGCGCTACTGATCGGCAGAATTACCGCAGCAGCAACAAGCGCGCACAAGGCACGCGACAGGGTATAAGGCATGAATATCCCCTCCGTTGTGTAGACCCTGGCCCAAATACGGGAGTCTGTACTCGATCCCTCTTATCGAGCGCTGGGGGAGTAAATCGTTTCAGCCTGACTGAGTCAACCGCAATTCGGGCCTGGGTCCGACACTAATTGATAGTGATCAGTCAGCAGACGCGGGTTTGTTACTTTTAGTAACGTAACAGCCATTTAGCGGCCATCCGGAGCATGGAGGGCTCGTCGGTGAGGGCTTTGAGGTTGTCGATTTCCACCCAGGCAAGATCCAGCGACTCCTCACTCACTGCAAAGTCTTCCCTCTCTGCCTCGAAGGCAAAGCGAACATCGTAGTGATAGTGAGCCGGGTCCGACTGCCTGGCCGGGATCTCATGCACATCGAGATCGAAAATCTGCCGATCGAGCGCACGCACGGACAGACCCGATTCCTCTTCCGCTTCCCGCATTGCGGCGAGCAGCGTGTTCGACTCGCCATCGCTGTGCCCACCGAGCTGAAACCAGGCGCCAAGCTTCCTGTGGTGGGTGAGCAGCACATGCGTACCGACGCTGTTTACCAACCAGGCACTACCCGTGATATGCCCCGCCCAGCAATCCCGCTCGAAGCAACGCTCGTGCTCACGTACGAAGTCACTAAAACGGTCCACCACCGCCTGCTCATCAGGATGCCGTTCTGCATACTGGCTGATCAGCTCAAGCAGTCGTTGCCTGTGGGCCATGGAGTCGGGATACTCGGTCGGGTCAACTGGACGCACAATTCAAGAAGGGAGAAATCATGCTGGCAGTCATCGCAAAGCTCAACGTAGCAGAAGGAAAAGAAGCGGAATTTGAGGCACACATGCTCGGTCTCGCGGAGCAGGTTCGCGCCAACGAACCCGGCTGCGACATGTACACGTTGTGCAAGGACGAAAACGGCAACTACCTGATGCTGGAGCTATATAAGGATGCAGAGTCACTGGCGGCACATGGCCAGTCCGAGCATTTCAAGGCAGCCGGCGCGGGGTTCAAGGGACTGATGGCCGGCGCACCCGATATCACTCGCCTCGAGGTCGTCGGTTGATGGCTGATTTCTTCGAAATCAGCTTGGCAGTTTCCAGCTTCGCAGGAAACTGCTTCTAACGCCGCTGTTTGACGGAAGCGGGTTCCGTCTGAAACAGCTCGGCCAACTGATCCGTCATCGCACCGCCGAGTTGCTCCGCGTCGGTGATGGTCACCGCCCGTCTGTAATGGTGGGTGACATCGTGGCCGATGCCAATGGCAATCAACTCCACCGGCGAGTGGTTCTCGATCATGTCGATTGCGTACTTGAGGTGCTGCTCGAGGTAGTTGGACGGATTCACCAGCAGTGTGGAGTTATCCACCGGCAGGCCGTCTGAGATCACCATCAGCACCTTGCGTTGCTCGTGGCGTGTGACCAGGCGGTTGTGCGCCCAGATCAGCGCTTCGCCGTCGATGTTCTCCTTCAGCAACTCCTCGCGCATCATCAGGCCAAGGTTCCGGCGCGTCCGCTGCCAGGGATCATCCGCGGCTTTATAGATGATGTGACGCAGATCGTTCAGTCGGCCGGGGTTGGAAGGCTTGCCTTCCGCAATCCAGCGCTCCCGGGATTGACCACCCCGCCAGGCACGGGTGGTGAAGCCGAGGATCTCCACCCGTACGGAGCAACGCTCCAGGGTCCGGCCGAGAATGTCCGCGCACATGGCAGCAATGGTTATGGAGCGGCCGCGCATGGAACCGGAGGAGTCGATCAAGAGCGACACCACCGTGTCCCGGAACTGCATCTCCTTCTCCTGCTTGAAGGCGAGCGGGTTCATCGGGTCGATGATCACCTGGGTCAGCCGGGAGGTGTCGAGCATGCCCTCTTCCAGATCGTATTCCCAGGTCCGGTTCTGAATGGCCATGAGCTTGCGCTGCAGGCGGTTGGCGAGCTTCGAGGTGGCGTGCTGCAGCGGGATCAGCTGCTGGTCGAGCAGCGCCCGCAGACGGATCATCTCGTCCGACTCGCACAGCTCCTCGGCACGAATGGTCTCGTCAAACTCTTCCGTGAAGGCGTGATAGTTGACGTCGACCTTGATGCGACCGGAGTCGTCCGGCAGCTGCATGGGCTGCTCGTCCGGGTCTGCTTCCGCACCCATCTCGTCCATGTCCATGTCGGCGTCCATTTCCATCATGGTGGACTCGCCTTCGGCGTTTTCATCGGCCATGTTCTCGTCATCGAGAACCACGTCCTCCGGCATGAACTCGGAGTCCGCTTCCGCACCTTCGTCTACGGTTTCCGTATCCTGGTCGTCCTGCTCGGAGTCCGGCGGCTCGTCCGCTTCCGTGAGCAGGCCAAGGTCGTCGATGATGGCGCGGCACACATCGGCAAACTGATTCTGATCGAGCAGCACGTCACGCAACCGCTCGATGTCTTCTCCGGCATGCTCTTCCACGTAGTCCCGCCAGAAGCGGACCACGTTCTCAGCAGAGGGCGGCAGCTCCCGGCCCGTCAGCTTCTGTCTGACAAGCAGACCAACGGCAACCGACAACGGCGCCTCCGCCTCGGTCGTGATGCTGTCGAATGCGGCTTCCTGACACTGGACCTCAAGGGAGGCCTCCAGATTACGCGCCACCCCTTCCATCCGGTTGGACCCGATGGCCGCAACCCGGGCGTTCTCGATCCACTGAAACATCTCCTGGGCCGGACCACCGCGGGGCGCGCGGGTCTGATGCAGAGCGTCGTCATGGAAACGCAGGCGCAGGGCGAACTCGTCGCCCATGCCACGCACGGCATTGATCTCTTCGGCATCTGCACCCATGGCAGGCAGAGGCACCCGTATTCGATTGCCTCGAAGGGAAGGTGGTCCCTGCCCGAAGCTCACCTCCAGTTCCTCATCCGCGGCAATGGCGCGGATGGTGGCGGTGGTGGCGCGCTTGAACGGCTCCAGTGGGTGGTCTTGCTCGGACATCTGACTGGAGTCGGATCAGGCGCTCTTCAGCGTGATGCTCGCGGTCGCATCTCCCAGATCCTCGCCCATGCAGCGCTGATAGTACTCGGCGACGATCGGACGCTCGAGCTCATCGCACTTGTTCAGGAAAGTCAGCCGGAACGCAAAGCCTACGTCACCAAAAATCTCTGCATTCTCGGCCCAGGTGAGCACGGTCCGCGGTGACATGACCACGGACACATCGCCGTTGATGAAGCCTTTCCGGGTAAGGTCGGCCACAGCCACCATATTGGAGATGGTGCGTTGACCCTCCGCCGTTTGCTGGTAGTGCTTGGCTTTACCCAGCACGATTTCCATCTCGGCTTCGTGCTCGAGATAGTTCAGCGTGGTGACGATGCTCCAGCGATCCATCTGTCCCTGGTTGATCTGCTGGGTACCGTGATAGAGCCCGGTGCTGTCGCCAAGACCAATGGTATTGGTGGTGGAGAAGAGGCGGAAATAAGGGTGGGGGGCGATCACCTTGTTCTGATCGAGCAGCGTGAGCTTACCTTCCACCTCCAGCACCCGCTGGATGACGAACATCACGTCCGGCCGTCCGGCGTCATACTCATCAAACACCAGCGCAACCGGATGTTGAATCGCCCAGGGCAGAAGTCCTTCTCTGAACTCGGTGATCTGCTGGCCGTCCTCGATAACGATGGCGTCCTTGCCGACCAGGTCAATCCGGCTGATGTGGCTGTCCAGGTTGATCCGGATGCAGGGCCAGTTCAGGCGCGCGGCCACCTGCTCGATGTGGGTGGACTTACCGGTACCGTGATAGCCCTGGATCATCACCCGGCGGTTGTGCGCGAATCCGGCCAGGATCGCCAGGGTGGTGTCGTGATCAAATCGGTAGTCATCGTCCACCGCCGGTACGTAATCCGAACGCTGTGAGAACGCCGGTACCTCCAGATCCTGGTCGATGCTAAATACTTCCCGTACATTGACTTTGATATCGGGAATGAAGTCAGGCGACAAACCGTCGCTGTCGTGGGTCGTCAAGGGCTTTCCCCTACTGCAGGCAAGCGGCCTATTGTACGGTCCCCGGCTCAAAACCGACAGAAACCAAGTTAAAAAAGAGGTGAGTAGAACGTGGCTAAGATCTACATGGTGAGGCACGGCAAGGCGGCCGCAGGCTTCGACGGGCACGCGGATCCCGGTCTCGACGATCTGGGCCGCGCCCAGGCCGAAGCGACCGCCGCCATGCTCACCGATCTCGGCCCGTTGCCCATCTACTCCTCACCCCTCGCCCGGGCCAGAGAAACGGCCGCCCCACTGGCCCAGCGCTGGTCAACTGAGGTGATCATAGAGCCCCGGGTGGCGGAAATTCCCTCGCCAATGGAAGATCTGGCAGAACGCTCAGCGTGGCTGCGCCAGGCCATGGCGGGCAACTGGTCGGCACTGGACGATACCCTCAAGGCCTGGCGCCGCTCGCTCATTGACTGCGTGCTGGCTATTCCCGAAGACTCCGTGATCTTCTGCCACTTCATCGCCATCAACGTCGCTGTCGGCGGCGCCGAGAACGACGATCGGATGGTGATCTTCTCGCCGGACAACGGCTCCGTAACCACCTTAGCCAATGATGGCGGGCACCTGAGCGTATTGGCGCTCGGCAGGACGACGGTCACTCACGTGAACTGAGCCCGACCACTCTTCGGCGGCTAAAAGTTGGCCGATTTCACCAACTCAACTAAACCATTCTGCCCATCTGCGCATCAAACCCACGGTTTACGGGGGTTTCCGGAAGGCCTAAATACTGGCACGGACTTTGATACCCCTCATCAACCGGTACGGATTTTCGTACCGATAGCAGCAGGACCAGAGGGGTTGTCCGTTGATCGAAGTATTTGCCAAGCACAGGGTTGCCGCCAATCTGGCGATGATCATGATGACTCTGGCAGGCATCTGGGCCATTCGGGCCATGCCTACCCAGCTCGATCCGCCCATGCACTTTCCCCAGGTATTCGTCGAGGTAACCTGGATCGGTGCCAGCGCGGAAGACCTGGAGACCCTGGTCACCACCCCGATTGAGCAGCAACTGAGAACGCTGCCTGAGCTGAAAGAGATCACTTCCAGCACCTGGAACGGCAATACGTTCATCAACGTCCGCTTCGAATACGACGCCGATATCACCATCGCCTTCGAGCAGGTGAAGCAGCGGGTCGCCAACATCCGCAACCTGCCGATCGGCATCGAACCGCCCATCGTCCGACGACCAACAGACACAGAGCCCATCGTCGAATTCCTGATCACCGGCGGTGACGATGTGGCAACGCTCATCCCCCTGGTACGCGGGTTCGAGAAGGACCTGCTGGCCCGAGGCATCGGCGGCATCTGGTATGACGGCCTGCCACTGGAGGAGATCGCGCTCCTGGTCGGTGGCGAAGACCTGCAGGCGATGGGCTTCACCCTGGACGAGCTGGCCCGGGAAGTGGCCCGTGTCAGCCAGAATCTGCCCGCCGGCACGGTGGGTAGCGGCCAGGCTTCCCGGCAACTACGCGGGCTCGATCAACGCCGCGATCCGCTGGCATTCGAACAGCTCTATCTGCGCTCAGGGGATCAGGTCATACGCCTGAACGACGTGGCGGATGTTGTCCGGCGGCCACAGCGGGGGCAGCCCATTGTCACCAATCAGGGTGAGCCGACCATCAGCATGTATCTCTGGCGGGCTACCGACGCAGATGCCTACCTCGCGCACCAGACGGCAATGACCTGGCTCGATGAAGTGCGGCCAAACCTGCCGGACGGCGTGACCATCACCGTGTCTCAGAGCGTATGGGACCTGCTCGGTGCTCAGCTCGGCATGATCGTGGAGAACGGCCTGACCGGTCTGTTCCTGGTGATCATCATTCTGTTCGTCTTCTTGAACGGCCGGGTAGGCTGGTGGGTGATGATCGGCATCCCGGTGAGCTTCATGCTGGCCCTTGCCATCTTCCACCTCGTGTTCGGCTACGGCATCAGCCTGATCGCTCTGATTGGCCTGGTGATGGCTTTGGGAATCGTGGTCGACGATGCCATCGTGGTGGGCGAAGACGCGGTGACCCACTTCGAGTCAGGCAAATCGCCGCGCGATGCGGCCATCGCCGGCGCCCGGCGTATGTGGGTACCGGTGGTCACCTCCTCGATGACAACCCTGGCCGCCTTCCTGCCCTTGCTCATCATTGGCGGTGAGATGGGTGCTGCGGTGCTGGCGCTGCCGACAGTGCTGCTCTGCGTGATCATCGCCTCCCTGGTGGAGTGCTTTCTCGTCCTGCCTGGCCATCTCTCCCACACATTGGGCAAGTTGCAGGCGCCCGCGCCAGAGAGCTTCCGGGCACGATTCGACAAGGCGTTCTTCGGGTTTCGGGACGAACGGTTCATGCCGCTGGTCAGGAAAGCCCTCGACTACCCCGGAGCGACGGTCTGCGCGGCAATCGGTGGCTTCATCATCGCCGTTTCGCTCATGGCTTCGGGTCATGTCGGCTTCGCCTTCGTCACCGGCTTCGACTTCGAGAGCCTGGAGGCGAATGTGGAGTTTTCCTCGGCAGCGACCGACGCAGACAGAATCGAGTTTCTCACCAACCTGGAAGACGGGCTCGCAGCCACCCACGAAGAAACGGGCAAGGCTAATCTGCTGGGCTGGACCACCAAGTACAATCTGGCCACTTTCGCCGAAGACCGGATGACCGGCGAACAGTACGCTTCCATCGCCGTCAGCTACGCCTTTGAAGAGTCGCGCACCGCCTCGCCCCAGGACTTCGTGAACGCCTGGCGGGAAAAGATCGATCGGCCCGCCTACGTCGAGCAGCTCACCATTGCCGTGGACGGCGGCCAGAACAACGGCATGCCGGACATTACGCTGGTGCTCTCGGGAGACTCCATCGACAACCTGAAACGGGGTGCTGAGGATCTTGCTGAAGCGCTCGCCGCCTATCCGGGCGTCTCCAACGTCGTCGACAACCTGCCCTACGGCCGGGAGCAGATCATCTTTGAGCTCACGCCCATGGGACGGTCCCTTGGCCTGACATCGGATGCTGTCGGTCAGCAGCTGCGGGCAGCTTACAGCGGCGCCAGGGTGCAGATCTTCAACGAAAACGATGCGGAGCTCGAAGTCCGGGTGATGCTGCCGGACGTGGAGCGTGACGACCTCGGTCGCCTTTCCCAGTTCCCCATCCGGACGGCAGACGGCAACTACGTGCCTCTCTCCAACGTGGCCATCCTGTACAACCGCCGCGGCATTGATGTGATCCGGCACACGGATGGCCGGATGGCGGTATCCGTGAGCGCCATGGTGGATCCTGCTCAGGCCAACGCCATTGCCATCACCGACAACGTGACCTCCAGAGATCTGCCGCAGATCCTCGACCGCTACAACCTGACCTACGGGCTCGGCGGAAAGTCGGAACAGGATGCGCTGGTGATGGAGACGATGATGCTCGGCGGCGTGCTCACGCTGCTGCTCATCTACCTGATTCTTGCCTGGACCTTCTCCTCCTACCTCTGGCCGCTCGCCATCATGATGGCCATTCCGTTCGGGTTTACCGGCGCGGTGGCCGGTCACTGGATCACCGGCTGGGAGGTCGGCGCCATGACCATGCTCGCATTCTTCGCGCTGACCGGCATCGTCGTGAACGACTCCATCGTTCTGATCAGCTTCTTCAAACGGGACGTAGAGGCCGGCCTTTCGATCAGGGAATCCCTGGAGAGAGCAGTCCGTTCGCGATTCCGGGCGGTCATTCTCACCTCGGTGACCACTATCGCCGGCCTCACCCCGATGATGTTCGAGTCATCCTCGCTGGCTTTTTACATGGCGCCCATCGCGGTGACCCTCTGCTTCGGGCTCGCCTTCGCCACGTTGCTCGTGCTGATCGTCATCCCGGCGCTGCTCACCCTGCTCGAGGCCAGCCATGGTCACACCGCAGAAGGCGTGCGCCGACTCATTGATCTGATCAAGAACCCGGCGGCGGAAGCAGCCGCCGCCGGTGCCGCCGCCAACCAGACTATCAACAGAACCCAATCTGAGAGAGAAAACTGATGTTTGCTCGATTGAAACTTCTCACCGCCAGTCCCAGAGGCAGACGTTTCGTCGCCGGGATCGGCTTCATTGGAGCCGCGCTGCTTGCCAGCGTGTCTATCTTCGCGACCGGTCCGGATCCGCAACCTACCGAAAGGACGGAGAAAGCCTGGCCCGTCTCGGTAGTGGAGGTGGAACCGAGCCCGCTGACACCCACCTTCACGGCTTATGGCAGGGTGGAGTCCAGCAACATCACGCACCTGCGCACGGATCTGATCGCCGAGGTGGAGAGCGTCAACGTTCGCGAAGGCGACTGGGTAGAGAAAGGCGATGTGCTCATGACCCTCTCCGACGAGGAGCTCAAGCTCGACCTCATGGAACGGCAGGCGGAGCTGAAGCAACTGGAAGCCAATCTGGCCTCCACCCGGATCGAACAGGAGATGTTCGAAGAATCCACGGAGCACTTCCGGTCCATGCGGGAGGTTGCGCAAAAAAAGCTGGAACGCCATCAGGACCTGATGGCGAAACGTTTGATCTCGCAAGGGCTGTTGGACGAAGTTACGGCCCAGGCCAACCAGGCCAACATCGACTACCAGACCCATATGCGTACCCTCGCGGACTTCCCGAACCGTTTGGCAGCACAGGAAGCCGCCGTGGAACGGGCAAAAGCGCAGGTCGGCCAGGTGGAGTTCGAGATTGGCAAAACTCAGGTTACCGCGCCATTCCGCGGCCCGATTCTCAACGTTTTCGTAGCACCCGGCGATCGTTCGAACATCGGCGCAACGCTCGTCGATATTGCGAACGCCGATGCTTTTGAGGTTCGGGTTCAGATCCCGGAACGATTCGGCACGGGTCTGCACCAGAACCTGGCTGCAGGACGTGTGGTCACGGCAACCACCGAGAACGGCCTGGTGCTCGCCCTTTCACGCCTGTCCGGTCAGGTGAAGCGGGGCCAATCGGGACTGGATGCGTTTTTCGAGCTGGAAGCTCGCCAGGGCGCGCCGGACACCGCCCTGGGCCGAATGCTCGAGCTGGCGATTACCTTGCCCGAAGAAGACGCGGTGATCGCACTGCCCGTGCAATCGATCTACGAGAACGACCGGATCTACGCCGTGCGTGATGTCGCTGACGGCAGCGAGCTCGATGGCAGCGTCCACGAGTACCGGCTCGAGGCCATTACTGTGGAACGGGTCGGCGAGGCGCAGACAGAAGACGGCCAGCACCGGATCCTGGTGCGATCGCCAGAAATCAGCGCTGGCCAGAAAATCATCACCACTCAGCTGCCGCGGGCGATTTCAGGCCTGCTGGTGGAACCCGCCTGAGATAAGAGCCAGGCAAGCAAGGTAAGGGAAGCGAAATGAGCAAACTGCCCCAATCCGTGACCATCTCAGAGCTGAAGCAATCACCTGCCAAGGTAATCGATCAGGCCAAGGCCTGTGCCCAGCCGGTGCCCATCCTGCGCAACAACCAGGTGGAAGGTTACTACGTGCCGGTGAATGCCATGGCGCTCATGAACGCTTCCGATGAGGAAGTGCACACAGCATTCGAAGCGGTGCTGGAGAGCCAGGGAGATGCGATCAGATGGCTGGCCAGCCATTGAAGTTCCTCACGGACCAACAGGTCGCCGATATCCATGAGAAGCTCATGGTGAGAGACGGCGGGCAGCCTGGCTACCGGCCAGGGGCAAGCCTAACAGCCGTGCTGGAGCGGGTTCGCAACCAGATCCGCTTCGGCGGCAACCGCTTAACCCGTCCAGAGCTGGTCGCCGCCCTGACCACCTTTGCCCTGGCCATCGGCCAACCGTTCAACGACGGCAATCGCCGCACCGCGCTGGCTTGCGGTCTGGTGGTGCTCAGGGCCAATGGCCGGGATCCGCATCCGGATTCCGTGCAGTTGATCACGCTGATCGTTGCGGCCGGTTCGGGCGAGGTCTGTCAGGACGCATTCACCCGGGATTATCTGGCGCTGGTTGAAACGGCACCTGACTGGTCAAGGTCGGCGTAGCGCCTCGAGCTGGTTTTCCAGCGACGGTAGCCGAGCTCCGGCGAGCCGCAGCAGAAGGTTTTCGAGAGACACCCAGGCATCCCCCAGCAACTGCCCTTTGCCTTGCTGATCGACCAGCGCGCATTGCGCCAGCACCCGGTCCATGGCGGCGACAGACCCCAGCCGTTTCACCAGCCGATCCGTGATACGCCGCCGGAACTGCGGCACTCTCCCTTCGGCAATCTGCCGCAGCTGACTGGTGAGCGCGCCCAGAATCGCGAACAGAGCCACGCCTTCTGCGCGTAAACCCCGCACCATTCTGCTCACCCGCGCCCCTTCTCCGCTATAGACTGCATCCAGCAGCTCAAACACATCGTAGTGGGCGGCGTCCTCCAGCACGGAGCTCAGCGCATCGACAGTGATCGGTTGCGGCAGCTCTGCGAGGCGCAGCTTCTCCACCTCCTGCACCGCGGCCAGCAGATTCCCTTCCACCCGTTCCGCCAGATAGGTGAGCGCGGCGGGCTCGAGGTTCTGTCCTGCCCCGTGCAACCGCTGCGTCAGCCAGCGCGGCAACTCGTGCGCACCAATGGGCCAGACCTGGATGACCACGCCGGCCTGGTCGAGCGCCTTGAACCACGCGGCGTTCTTCTGCCGGCCATCGATTCTCGGGGCACGGATCAGCAGCAGGTTGTCTTCCGGCGGGTTGGCACTGTACTCGCGCAGCACTTCGGAAGGGACTTTGTCGAATTTGGCCGTCGGGTTTCTGAGATCGATGATTTTCTTCTCGGCGAACAGCGACAGCGCAGCACCTTCCTGAAGGATCTCGTGCCAATTGAAGCCGCTCTCCGCGTGCAGCACGGTCCGCTCGGTAAATCCAGCTGAACGCGCCGCTGCCAGCACGGCGTCCGCCGCCTCTTCGACGAGGAGGGTTTCATCACCGCTGATGAAGTAAACGGGCGCCAGTTTGCTCTTCAGGTGCCCGGCGAGATCCTGTGCCTTAAGTTGCACTGTTGCCCGTGCCGGCCGGTGCTGCCTGTGCCGTCACCACCGCGTTCACCCCGCGAATGATCTGCTGCACCAGGTCTTCCACCATTTCCCGCTGCAGCAGAGCCTGCTCTTCGCTGGAACCGACGATATTGTCCCGATCCACAGTGTAGATGCGGCTCGCGCGAACGTTGCGCGCCGCTGCCAGAGTTTCTCCCGAAGCATCGTACACCGCGTAAACGACGGTGAGGGTGGTCTGATATTCGGCAGCCCGCGCCTGATCCGTGACGGACACCGCACGGCGGCTTTCCCGATCACTGATCAGCTCAATGGTCACATCGGCTTCTCCGCTCCCCACCACATCCACGCCTGCGCTCTCGAGCGCGCGACCGAGCGGGTCGGCAACCGGGTTGCGCAGGTTGGCGGTGATCTTCGCGGTCTCGATGTTACCGTCGAGCTCCCAGGTTCTGAGGTGAAAGCCACAGCCCGCGATCAGGCTCGCCAAGCCGGTAATCAGCAGATACCTGGAGACAGTCCGGACCATGTGCTCTCCTCAGCCAACAACGATATTGAGCAGCTTGCCGGGCACCAGGATCACCTTGCGAGTGGTCTTGCCTGCCACGAAGCGGGCGACATTCTCCGTAGCCAGCGCTGCTTCCAGAGCACCGTCCTGGTCTATATCGGCCGCCACTTCGATCTTGCCGCGAACCTTTCCGTTCACCTGCACCACGAGCTCGAGGGAGTCCTGAACCAGAGCCGATTCGTCGACCACCGGCCAGCGGGTTTCCACCAGCAGGCCTTTGCCCCCGAGGGCCGTCCAGAGCGACTGGGTCACATGCGGAGCAATGGGCGAAAGCACCAGCACGGCCATCTGCAGCGCCTCCTGCACTGCTGCTCGATCCGCGTCGCTCTCGATTTCCGTTCTGGCAATCTGATTCACAAGCTCGTGAACGGCCGAGACCACCGTATTGAAGGTCAGCCGGCGGCCGTAGTCATCGTCGGCACGCTGCAACGTCTCGTGGGTCTTCCGGCGCAGGTCTTTCGCCGAGCCGCTGAGTGCCACGGGGTCCAGAGCCGGAACCTCTCCGCCAGCTCGATGCTCCTGCACCTGTTTCCAGAGCCGCTTCATGAACCGGCCCTGACCTTCCACGGCCGCCTCGGACCATTCGAAAGACTGATCCGGCGGTGCTGCGAACATCATGGCCGAGCGCACCGCGTCGGCGCCGTACCTGTCGAGCAGATGTTGCGGATCGCCCGCATCACCGGCGGATTTCGACATCTTCTTGCCGTCCTTCAGGACCATTCCGAGCATGAGCAGACGCTTCCAGGGCTCATCCGACTCGACCAGTCCTTCATCGCGCATGAGCTTGTGATAGAAGCGTGCATACAACAGGTGGAGGATAGCGTGCTCAATTCCACCTACGTAATGATCGACCGGCGTCCAGTACTTGGCCCGTTCGTCCACCATGGGCCGGTTCGCGTCGGGTGAGGCGAACCTCGCCTGGTACCAGGAAGACTCCATGAACGTATCGAAGGTGTCCGTCTCTCTTCGCGCTTCGGCGCCGCACTCCGGACAGGTGGTCTTAAAGAAGCTCTCCATGGTGGTGAGCGGGGAGCGCACACCTTCGAACTGCACCTCGGTGGGTAACACCACCGGCAGATCCTCGTCCGGAACCGGCACCGTGCCGCACTCCGGACAGTGGATCATGGGTATCGGGCAACCCCAGTAACGCTGACGGGAAACCAGCCAGTCCCGGAGCCGGTAGTTGGTCTGGCGGCGACCATGGCCTTTTTCCGCCAGCGCGTCAGCGATGGCATCGAACGCATCCGCCGACGACAGGCCATCGTACTCACCGGAGTTAACCAGCCGGCCATAGGGCACAAAGGCCGACTTGCTGAGATCGCAGGACTCGTCCGAGCTCTCCACCGGCTCGATCACCTGCTTGATAGGAATGCCGTACTTGCTCGCGAACTCCCAATCCCGCTGGTCGTGTCCGGGCACTGCCATGACCGCACCAGAGCCATATTCCATGAGCACGAAGTTGGCCACCCACACCGGCAGCGGCTCGCCGGTGAGGGGGTGGACGACGCTGAGCGAAGTCGGCACACCTGTTTTTTCCATGGTGGCGAGATCCGCCTCAGCTGTGGTGGCCTTCCGGCACTCTTCCGCGAAAGCGGCCACTTTCTCGTCTGACGCTGCGGCCCGTTCGGCTAAAGGGTGAGCCGCCGCAACGGCCACATAGGTCGCTCCCAGCAAGGTGTCCGGTCGGGTCGTGTAAACCGTCAGCACCTCATCCGAGTCCACGACCGGGAAGTCGATCTCCACCCCTTCGGAGCGGCCAATCCAGTTCCGCTGCATGGTTTTCACCGAGTCCGGCCAGTCGTCCTGATTGTCCAGTTCATCCAGCAGCTCTTCGGCGTAGTCGGTGATCTTCAGGAACCATTGCGGCATTTCGCGCCGCTCGACGACGGCACCGGAACGCCAGCCACGACCGTCTTCAACTTGCTCGTTGGCGAGCACGGTCTGATCCACCGGATCCCAGTTCACCACCGAGCTCTTCCTGTAAACCAGACCTTTCCGGTACAGCCTGGTGAAGAACCACTGCTCCCAGTGATAGTAGGAAGGATCGCAGGTAGCGAACTCCCGAGACCAGTCCATGCCGAAACCGAGTGCCTGCATCTGCCCGCGCATATGGGCGATGTTGTCCCTGGTCCAGACAGCGGGCGGAATGCCGTTTTTGATCGCCGCGTTCTCTGCCGGCAGGCCGAACGCATCCCAACCCATGGGATGCAACACGTTGAAGCCTTTCAGACGCTGATAGCGGTTGATCACATCGCCCAAGGTGTAGACACGGACATGCCCCATGTGCAGCTGGCCACTGGGATAGGGGAACATGGCCAGGCAGTAGAACTTCTCCCGGTCTCCGGACTCCGTGGTCTTGAAGCACTCCGCCTCGTTCCAGAGGGCTTGCGCATCCTTTTCAACCGTATGCGGGTCGTAGGGCGTGCTCATGGCGGCTGTCGATCACAATTTTCGGGGCGCGAAGGATACCAGAGGTTTGCCAGCTATTTCTGCCCAACTCGAACGGCGCGGGCCAGGCTGGATCGAGCCAAAACAGCAATGCCAGCCAGTAGCAGGACTGTGTACAGCGGCCAGGGGCCTAACCGATTGAAGGGGGTTCTCTGCGTTCGCTCTTCGTACTCCCCTTCCAGCACGCCGATCTCGAACTGAGGAAGCTGTGCTCTGACGAGGCCCTGGTGATCGATGATGGCGGTTACCCCGTTGTTTGTGGCTCGAAGCAGCCAGCGGCCGTTCTCCAGCGCACGCATGCGGGCGATCGCCAGATGCTGATGTGGCCCGATGCTGTCACCAAACCAGGTGTCGTTGGAGATGGTGAGCAATACGTCCACCTCCTCCCGAACCAACTCCGGGTAAACGATCTCGTAGCAGATGGCCATGCTCGCCCGCCGGCCATCGAGGCGCAGCGGCGGCTGGCGCCAGTCACCGGCTTCCGCATGAGACATAGGCAGATCGAAAAACTGAATCAGGCCACGAAGCAGATCTTCCAGCGGCACATACTCACCGAACGGCACCAGTCGCCGTTTTACGTAGCTGCCCTCTGCCAGGCCGAGACCGCGGGCCGTGTTGAGAAAACCGTAGGCCTCATCGTTATGGAGACGGACGGCGGGCAGCCCGAGAACCAGAGATGACCCCGTTGCCTTTCCGCGCGCGTCCAATGCTGATAGCAGCTCTTCCGCCTGATGCTCGAATACTGTGATGGCCGCTTCCGGCCAGAGAATCAGATCCGCGCCCCAGTGCGGCTCGGTGAGATTGCGATAGTGGTTGATGATGGGTAGCCGGTTGTCCGGATCCCACTTACTGGCCTGCTCGATGTTGCCCTGGACCAGGACGGCTGTTCGGATGGGGCCCGGTTCGGTCCAGTCGATGCCTTTAAGCACCAGCCCGAGCACCCAGGGCAGCGCTACCAGGGCACCCGCCACCGCCAGGCCGCCACGAGCCACGGGTCCTTTGTCCAGCAGCGATCGCAGCAGGACCACCAGCCCGACACCGGAGCAGAGAACGGCGAAGGAAACCAGCGATAGCCCGCCTACAGGAGCCAGGGCTGCCAGAGGAGACTCAATCTGACCATAGCCCGCGGCTGTCCAGGGAAAACCGGTGAGGAACCAGTTGAGGATCCACTCCAGCGCTGAGTAGAGCACCACGAAGAAGACGGCGGCACTCCAGAGCCCGGCGGGCTTGAAACGGACGAAGAGCCAGGCCTTCAGCATGGGGAACAGCGCCAGCCCCGCTACGAACAGCGTCACCAGAAATCCCGCGAGCAGGGGCGAGGCACCACCATGCTCGTGGATGGAGAAGTAGATCCAGGACGTTCCGACGCCGTAGAGCCCGACACCGAAGAGCCAGCCGGCCAGCACGCCCCGGCCCGGTGTCTCCAGCAGCACCCAGAAGTACAGACCCAGGGTCAGTGGCCCCAGCAGCCAGAAATGAAAGGGTGCCATGGACAGGGGCAGCAGTGCCCCTGCCAGCAGCGCAAGAAGCGTTCTGCTCAAGGGGTCTGGACTTGCAGCAGACGGATCCTGCGCGAGTCGGCGTTCAACACCTTGAACTCCAGTTCTTCGATACCCACCTGCTCGCCCCGCTCCGGTAGATGTCCGAAGGCCTTGAGCACGATACCACCGATAGTGTCGAACTCCTCGTCATCAAACTCCTGGTCGAAGTACTCGTTGAAGTCTTCGATGGTGGTGGTGGCTTTCACGTTCCAGGTCTTCTCATCGAGCTGCTTGACGAAGCTGTCGTCATCCACATCGTGCTCGTCCTCGATGTCGCCGACGATCTGCTCGAGCACATCTTCAATGGTGACGACGCCGGAGACATGACCATACTCATCCACCACCACAGCCATGTGATTGCGGGTGCTGCGGAAATCCTGCAGCAACACGTTGAGCCGTTTGCTCTCCGGCACCACGGTAGCTGGTCGGATCCAGTCCTTGATGTCGAACTCGCGACCCGAGTCCACTGCAAGCTGGAGCAGATCTTTAGCGTGCAGAATGCCTTTCACATCATCCAGATCATCGCCAACCACCGGAAACCGCGAGTGCTTGGCTTCCACCACCGTCTTCAGAATGGCCTCTTTCGACTCATCGTCGTTCAGGCAGGTCATCTGGGTGCGAGGAATCATGATGTCCCGTGCCTGCATGTCGGACACCTGCAGCGCACCAAAGATGATGTTCAGCTCTTCGCCGTCCATGAGCTGCCGGTCGGCAGCATCACGAAGCGTTTCCCGTAGCTCGACACGGTCCGTCGGCTCACCGGAAAAGATCTCGTGTAGCCAGTCCAGTATGGACCGGCGCCCTTCGCCTTGATCGCTCATGTCTCTGGTTCCAGGCCGGTCAGGGTGTCGCGTACGGGTCCGCCACGCCAAGTCCGCCCAGAATCTCCCTTTCAAGATCCTCCATCACATCCGCCGCGGCCGGATCCACGTGATCGTAGCCGTACAGATGCAACATTCCGTGCACCACCATGTGCAGATAATGGTCTTGCACACGCTTGTTCTGCGATCGGGATTCCTGCCGAACGACAGGATCACAGATCACCACATCCCCCAGTACCTTTTCCCCACCCGGCACAACCATATCCGCAGGGAAGCTCAACACGTTGGTTGGCTTGTCTATATCCCGATAGTCCCGATTGAGCGATTGCGATTCGCTTTCTTCAACCACGCGAATGCATACCTCGACCCCGGCCGGATCATCGCCCATCCGGGTGATCACCTGTCCTGCCCAACCGGCGAGACTCGCTTCGTTTATTTCCGTGGAGCTCGCTGCAAGCTGCACGTCAATGGGCACCTCAGTCAGCACTCTGCTCGCGCCCCGGCGAAGCGTCGCGTTTTGGTGGAGCGTAGCTTTCGTACGCATCGACGATCTTCTGCACCAACGGATGTCGCACCACATCTTTTGAACCAAAATGGGTGAAGCTGATCCCATCCACACCTTCCAGGACCTTCACCACATTAATGAGGCCGGACTGCTCGCCACGGGGCAGATCGATCTGGGTGACGTCGCCGGTGATCACCGCGGTGGAGCCGAAGCCGATCCGGGTCAGAAACATCTTCATCTGAGCTACCGTCGTATTCTGTGATTCGTCCAGAATGATGAAGGCATTGTTGAGTGTGCGGCCACGCATATAGGCGAGCGGTGCTACCTCGATGATGTTCCGCTCGATGTACTTGTTGACCCGCTCCACACCCATCATTTCGTAGAGGGCATCGTAGAGCGGGCGTAAATAGGGATCGATTTTCTGAGCCAGATCACCCGGCAGAAACCCGAGCTTCTCACCGGCTTCGACCGCCGGCCGGACGAGCAGAATGCGACTCACCCGTTGAGACTCGAGCGCTTCCACAGCGCAGGCAACAGCCAGATAGGTTTTACCGGTACCGGCAGGACCAATTCCGAAATTCACATCGTGTGTTCGCACGCAGCTGACATATCCGGTCTGATTCCCACCGCGGGGCTTGATCGTCTTCCTGCTTGTCTTGATGACGTCGGTTGCGGCCAGCTCCCCATCGGCGGATTCACCGGCGAGCAGCTCGTCCACGCCGGCTTCCTGCAGGAACAGATGCACGGTATCCGGATCGATCGTCTCCTGGCCTACGGTTTCCCGATAGAGTTGGGAGAGGATTGCGCTGGCTGCTCTGATTCGATGCTCAGAACCACTTAACTGAAACAGGTTGCCCCGGTTGCGAATCTGCACACCCAGGCGCTTTTCCAGATGATGGATATTCTGGTCGAACGGACCACAAAGCGCAGACAGGCGCAGGGAATCGTTGGGTTCGAGCGTGAGGTTGGTGGTGAGAGGGACCACCCGGGAATCCGGATCACCCGTCTTCGTTAGAGAGGGCTCGACAGGCTCTCCGTGAGAAGACTCGGGAGCGGATCCAGGGTCTTCGTCAGGCTCACTCCGCAGACCGGAGGACTTCTTATTCAAAGTTTAGTCATGCCCTTGCGCAGTACTGCGCGTCCGTTGAATCCACAGAATATCTGCCCGAACGGGGCTGTCAAATGAACTTTCAGTGCCCATCCGCAACCACGAAATCCCCATTGCTGCTGGTATCCACGGCATCGATGGGTGCGTCAACCATCGTCAGGAACCGCCCTCGCAGAGAGTTCGGCAGCGCCTGCTCGATCCGCACGTCCACGAAGGCGCCACGTAATCGGCTGGCGCTCGATCCCTTTGGTACCCCGAAATTCACCACCCGGTTGTTTTCCGTCCGAGCCTGCGCCTCACCGGCGTCCTTTTTCGATTCACCCATCACCAGCACACGCTGCACTCCGCCGACCATGCCTTGGGCAATGCCGGCTGCCTGTTCGCGGATTCTGGCCTGCAGTCGATCGAGCCGCGCCTTCTTGACCGCCATCGGCGTTAGATCAGCAAGATTCGCTGCCGGCGTACCTGGACGGGCGCTGAAGATGAAGCTGAAGGAAATGTCGAAACCGATCGCATCGATGAGCGACATGGTGTCTTCGAAATCCTCGTCGGTCTCGCCGGGAAAGCCGACGATGAAATCCGAAGAAAGGCTTATGTCCGGACGGATCTCCCTGAGCCTGCGGATCTTCTCCAGGTAGTCCGCTGACGTGTGCCCGCGCTTCATGAGAGACAGGATCCGATCGGAGCCCGACTGCACTGGCAGGTGCAGATGATCGACCAGCTCCGGTACTTGTGCATAGGCTTCGAGCAGGCTGTCGCCGAACTCCACCGGATGAGAGGTGGTGTAGCGGATCCGATCGATGCCCGGCACCGCCGCTACATAGTGTATGAGCTCCGCCAGGTCGGCACGATCATCATCGATGGGGCCCTGATAGGCGTTCACGTTCTGACCGAGGAGATTGACTTCCCGCACACCCTGATCGGCCAGCTCAGCCACCTCCCGGACCACGTCTGCGACCGGACGGCTCACCTCCTCCCCCCGGGTGTACGGCACCACACAGAAGCTGCAGTACTTGCTGCAGCCCTCCATCACCGAAACGAAGGCGCTCGGGCCATCCGCCCTCGGCTCCGGCAATCGGTCGAACTTCTCGATTTCCGGGAAGCTCACGTCCACCAGCGGCACCCGCTCGAGCCTATCAACGGGATTCACCATCTCCGGCAGTCGATGCAGGGTTTGCGGGCCGAACACCACATCCACGTAGGGCGCCCTGTCCTGGATGGCTGCACCTTCCTGACTTGCCACGCAGCCGCCCACGCCAATCTTGATATCCGGATTGGCTGCTTTCAGCGTCTTCCAGCGGCCAAGCTGATGAAAGACCTTTTCCTGTGCCTTCTCCCGGATGGAGCAGGTATTCAGGAGCAGCAGATCGGCTTCCTCCGGCGTACCCACCAGCTCATACCCTTCCGCTTCATTCAGCAGCTCTGCCATTCGCTTCGAGTCGTACTCGTTCATCTGGCAGCCGTGAGTCTTGATAAAGAGCTTCTTCATAGAGAGCGCCAATGCAGCGCGTTCTTACAGTGCACGTTTTGAGGGGGCGGCGATTATAATGACTTGATTCTCGATCAGACACCCATATATCCCTGGGGCAGATTGCCCCATAAAGAGCAATTTTATTTACTTCACCTCCGACAGAAGAGCCCTGACATATCCCATGACGGACACCCAGCAGCAGCAACACATCTACAAAGTGGTTTTTCACAATCAGGGCCAGATCTACGAGGTCTACGCGCACAATATTTATCAGAGCGACCTCTATGGCTTCATCGAGGTGGAGGACTACATCTTCGGGACCAGATCTCAGCTGGTGGTCGATCCGGGCGAGGACAAGCTCCGCAGCGAGTTTGAAGGTGTTCAACGCAGCTTTATCCCCATGCATGCGGTGATCCGTATCGACGAGGTGGAGAAGGAAGGGGTGGCCAAGGTGACCGATTCGGACGGTTCAAACGTCACGCCATTCCCGATGCACATGCCCAAGGACGGGGGCTCATCATAGGCTCCAGCCCAGCGACCGGGCTGCATCCGCTACATCACGCCGACCGGGCACCGGAGAAGGTTGCCTGGTACTTCGAAGATCAGCCCACCACCTACGGAGAACTGGCCAGTCTGGCCCTGAAAGGCGCGCGTGCACTCCGCGGCATGGGCCTCAATACCGGCGACGGCATCGCGGTGCTCGCAGAAAACCAGCCCGACTCCCTCGCGCTGTTCTGGGCGGCACAGCTCTGCGGCCTTTACTACACCGCCATCAGCATCCAGTTCCAGCGTGCCGAGATAGAGCACATCCTCGGCGACTGCGAAGCAAGCCTGTTCGTCTGTTCCAGGCGAGAGGCCGCAAAGGAGATTACCGGACCACAGCGACTGACCTTAGCACTCGACAGCTGGCGCGAGAGAATCAGCACGGAGACCGAATCGCTCATCGATGATCCGGCCGAAGGTGCTGAGATGCTCTACTCCTCCGGGACCACGGGGAGACCGAAAGGTGTTCGCGCTGCAAAGCCGGGGGCAACGCTCGGCACCGTCTCAGAGCTCTTCCGCCGCCGACTCGCATTGCATGGCATCGACGCAGAAACCTGCTACCTGTCCACTGCCCCGCTCTATCACTCGGCACCACTGCGCTACAACAACATGGTGCACCGTTCGGGCGGGACCAGCGTGATCATGCCGAGGTTCGATGCCAGGACCGCCCTCGAGCTGATTGAGCACCACGCCATCACTCACAGCCAGTGGGTGCCCACCATGTTCGTACGCCTGTTGCGACTGCCGGAATCGGAACGCCACGCGTACGACCTTTCCAGTCACCGCTTCGCTATCCACGCAGCCGCTCCCTGCCCCGTGCATGTCAAGGAAGCGATGCTGGACTGGTGGGGACCCATCCTCTACGAGTACTACTCCGGCACCGAAGGCAACGGCCAGACCGCAATCTCACCGGATGAGTGGTTGCAACACAGAGGCTCCGTAGGTCGTCCGATTCTCGGCCGGGTGCGCATCACCGATGAGTCTGGAGCCGTCCTGCCGGCCGGCGAAACCGGCCGCGTTTACTTCGAGGGGGGGCCACGATTCGAGTACTTCAAGGATCCGGCCAAGACGGCCTCTGCATACAACGCCCAGGGCTGGTCTACCCTCGGTGATATCGGCTACCTGGATGCAGACGGTTACCTGTACCTCACCGACCGGGCTTCCCACATGATCATCACTGGTGGCGTGAACGTTTACCCGCGGGAGGTGGAAGACGTGCTGATCGAGCATCCTGCCGTGCAGGACGCCGCGGTGTTCGGCGTGCCCGACGAAGAGTTCGGCGAGTCGGTTCGCGCGGCGGTGGAGCTTGTCGTCGGCAGCAACATCTCCTCGGAAGACCTGATCAGTTTCTGCCGCGATCGCCTCGCTCATCTGAAATGCCCAAAAGCCATTGACATCCATCCGGAACTACCTCGCCACCAGACCGGGAAGCTGTACAAAGAACTGCTGAAAAAGCCTTTTTGGAACCCGCAAGTGAATGTATGAATGTGGTCCTCGTCACAGTTCACTCGTGATGCTCGTGATTCCATGCCTAGCTCAAGGGCACATTCATCACAGGCACCACAGGATTCATGGGCGACGGCAAAGAACGAGCGGGATATCGGGTTGAGCGCCAGCTGCTGGCACTTCTGAGCCTATTCGCCTGCACGGCGGTAGCCGCCATGGCGGCTGTTGGCCTGGATCTGATCACAGTACCCGTCTGGGCTCTGACCGGTGCCATCGCCGCATCATTCATCATCTCCGCCTGGCTGTCCGTGCGCCTGCTCCGTCGCCGTTTCGCCCTCCTCAATCGCCTCGAAAGCCTCACCCGACGGATCGCTAGGGGCGACTACGGAGAGCGGGTCACCGTCAAATCCCACGACGAGTTTCAGTCTCTGGGCAATGCATTCAACGAGATGACAGACCAGCTGCAGGCATCGCTGAAGTCCAGTCAGTCAGTCGCCGACATCGACCGTTTGATCCTCTCCTCTGCGGATCTCGACACGGTCGTCCGCAAGGTGCTGCTCACCGCCCGTATGGAGGCAGTAGAGATCTCACTGTTGCTTCGTCTGGACAGGGACAAGAAGACACTGGCCAAGTACCGGCTCCAGGATCGGCAACTGGTGGAAGAACCGATCGGCTTGCTGGAGATCTCAGACGACAGCCTGCGCGATGAAGACGGTTATCGCCGCATCGCCCGGCGGATCTGCGGCGAATCCGTACGATCCTGCCTGCCGGTGGCTGCAGACGGCACCATCACGGGTGCCCTGGTTGCCGCCGCCGACCGCTCGCTGGAAGGCGGTGAAGCGAAGCAGCTGAACGATCTGGCCGACCGGCTGTCGGTCGCCATCACAAATATCCAGCGCTCGGAGATTCTCTTCCAGAAAGCGCATTTCGACGAGCTGACCGGCCTCATCAACCGGCATGCTTTCCAGGAAAGCCTTCGCGAGCACATCTCGCGTTCCTGGCGTGGGGATCATGGCGCCGTGCTGTTCATTGATCTGGATGGCTTTAAAAAGGTCAACGATACGGAAGGACACAAGGCCGGTGATCGCCTGCTCTGCATCATTGCCGACAGGCTCCGCGAGTGCCTGCGCGAGGTGGATACCATCGCGCGAATGGGCGGAGACGAGTTTGCCGTGATCGTGCCCGGTTGTGAGGACGAAAAGTCCATCTCTCATCTTTGCGAGCGCATCATCCATGCGGCCATCCAGCCGGTGGTGGTCGATCGCATGGAACACACCGTGGGTGCATCCATCGGTGTCGCCGTCTTCCCGGACGACGGCCAGAAGGTAGAAGAACTGATCATGAAGGCGGACTCCGCCATGTACCGGGCCAAGGAAGCCGGCCGCTCACGATTCGCCTTCTTCGATGACACTCTGAACGAAGCCAGCCGACACCGAGTGCTGGTGGAAAGCCGCCTGCGAGGGGCCCTCTCCCGCGGTGAGCTCGAGCTGCACTTCCAGCCGAAGTTGAGCCTGGCCGATCGCTCAGTGACCAGCGCGGAAGCGCTCATCCGCTGGACGGACGACGTGCTGGGCGCGGTGCCGCCAGATGAGTTCGTGCCCATTGCCGAAGAGACCAACCTGATTCACGAGTTCACCGCCGTGCAGGTGGATAAGGTCGCTGAGCTGGTCGCCGGGGCAAATTCGGTGGGTGTGCGCCTCGACAGCGTGGCCATCAACGCATCCGCCAAGCAGCTGATGACGGAGGGCTTCGCCATGTCGCTCCTGTCCATGCTCGATCAGCGCCTGCTGCCGCACCCGAGCGTGGAAATCGAGGTGACCGAGTCGGTGTTCGCCCATGACAAGGATCTGGTCGTTCAGGAGCTGGAGATCCTCCAGGCCGCAGGCATCAAGATCGCCCTGGATGACTTCGGCACCGGCTTCTCATCCTTGAACATGCTCCGTGAGCTGCCGCTCGACATCGTCAAGATCGACCGCTCTTTCATTACCGAGATCGAGAGCTCAGATCAGGCGCGGATCCTCGTGCAGCACCTGATCAGCATCGCCACCACCCTCGGCAAACAGGTTGTCGCAGAAGGCGTGGAGTCGGAGGTGCAGCTGAAGCATCTGGAGGATGCCAACTGCCACTACGTGCAGGGCTATCTGGTTTCTCGAGCGAAAACCATGGAAGACTTCCTGCACCTGCTGGCCGACTGGCAGAACGAAGAGACCCGTCCACAGCTGCACCTGGTCTGATCTAAGATAGTGGCACTCCGATTGAGGGAGGAGAACTCCGATGCTGCGACTCGGCACGCTCGGTGCTGCCGCCATTACCCCACGAGCCCTCGTCTACCCTTGCGTGGACGAGCCTGGCGCCTACATCAGCGTGATCGCCGCCAGGAGTCGGCAGCGGGCGGAAGCATTTGCCGCCAGCCACAACATTCCCAGAGTGGTGGATGACTATCAGGCAGTCATCGAGCACGAAAAAGTAGACGCCGTTTACGTACCCCTGCACATCCCTGCGCACCACGAGTGGACGATCAAAGCTCTGAAGGCAGGCAAGCACGTGCTCTGCGAAAAATCCATGGCGGCGAACGCTGCAGAAGCACGGGAGATGGCAGCGGTGGCAAGAGAACGGGGGCTGGTGCTGATGGACGCCTTCCACTATCGATACCACCCGGTATTCGAACGGGTTCTGGAGATCGTCCAGTCCGGCACGCTCGGTGAGTTGGAACGGCTGGACGCGGCGTTTCACATTCCGGTCACCGATCCGGATCCAGACAACATCCGCATGAACTACCACACCGGCGGCGGCGTCACCATGGACATCGGCTGCTATCCCATATCCTGGGTGCGTCATCTGCTCGGCGAGGAACCCACGGAAGTAGACGCCGAAGCCATCGAAGGGCCGCCGGATGTAGACCTGATGCTGCACACGCGCCTGCGCTTTCCGGGCGGTGTTCTGGCGACCACCTCGGGTGACATGCGGCCGGAGGCACGATTCAAGGCAGTACTCACCGTCACCGGCAGCCGGGGCAGACTCGAGGTCACGAACCCTCTGGTACCACAAACCGGTCACCTGATCGAGCTGGAGGTCGACGGGGAGGCGCGCACAGAAACCCGGGATCGACGGCCAACCTATGGCTACCAGCTCGATGCGTTTCTCGCCGCGGTCAACCACGGCCAGCCGCTGCACACCGATGGCGAAGATGGGGCCAGGCAGATGGCCGTGATCGATCGCTGCTACCAGGCAGCCGGCATGCGTCTACGCGGGGAGTAGCTAGCAGCCTGTTCCTTTAGTTCGTTGAACAGGACACAAGTTGCTCAGTAACCTTCGTCAAGCAGCGGAAAGGCGCTGAGCACCCCGGGGGTGACCATCGGTTGTGCGCGTTCCAGCAGCGCAGGCCCGAGCCCGGCAAGCTCGTTCACACCCATCAGGGCCATGCTGGTGCGGATTTCCTGCTCGATGATGGTCAGCGCTTTGACCAGTGCCGGTGCTCCGCCTGCCGCCATGGCGAGTCCTTCCAAGCGGCCCATGGCGACCAGATCGGCCCCCAGACAGAGCCCTTTGACCACGTCGGCACCTCGCATGAACCCCCCATCGACGATCACTGGCACGCGGCCTTCCACCGCACCCACCACTTCCGGTAAGGCATCGATGCAGGCCCGGGTGTGGTCGAGTTGCCGCCCACCATGATTGGACACCCAGATCACGTCCACGCCTGCCTCCACGCAAAGCCTGGCGTCCTCACCGGCATTCACGCCTTTGATGTACAGCGGTATGTCGAACTCGTTTTTGATGTGGGCGATGGTGTCCCAGGTGATGCGCGCCTGATGACTGAAGTCGGCGCTGTCCGGTCGGCTGCCGGAAGGCGGCACGAAACCTTTGGCGATATCCCGCTCGCGGCGGGAATAGGTCTGGGTGTCCACCGTCAGGCAGAAACCCGTGTAACCACAGTCAATGGCGCGGCGGATCACATCGTCCATCCAGCTCTGGTCGCCCAGCAGGTAGAGCTGGTAGACGCGGGGACCAGGCACACGCTCGGCAATCACGTCGAAATCCGGCGTGCAGACCGAGCTCAGAGTCTGCAGCACGCCGAACTCCTGGGCCGCCCGGGCAACCGACTCGCCGCCGCCCTCTTCGAAGACCTGCACCGATCCGATAGGCGGCAGCATCACCGGCATCCGAAGTGGCGTTCCGAGAAACTCGGTGCTGATATCCACCTCGCTGACATCGTTCAGAACCCTCGGTCGGAACACCCAGCTGTCGAGCCCGAAGCGATTGCGTTTCAACGCAGACTCGGTGTCTGCACCGCCGATCAGATAGTCCCAGTGATCGTCCGAGAGGTTGTCCCGCGCGCGCTTCGCCATCTCGTGCAGCGTGTGGAAATCGTCCCCGGACATGCCAGGCTCCCCCAATAGAAACATCCCTGCACATGCTATCACGCTGGACTAAAATGGCAGTTTGCTCGACGAGCAAACGAGACTCATCCAACAGCCTGCTAGCAAAGGACACTTCAACATGGCAATCGTAATCGTCGGTGCGGGACACGCAGCCGGTCAGGCAGCCGCCAGCCTCCGCCAGGAAGGCTTCGAGGACGAAATCATCATCATCGGTGACGAAGCGCACATACCCTATCAGCGCCCGCCCCTTTCCAAGGCCTATTTGTCCGGAGAGCAGGGCATCGAGCGGGTCTATCTGCGTCCGGAGAAGTTCTACGAAGACAAAAACGTTACCGTGAAAGCGAACACATCGGTGACCGCAATCGATACCGATGCGAAAACGGTCAGCACGGACGCCGGTGAGACCATTGCCTATGAAAAGCTCCTGATCGCCACAGGTGGTCGGGCCCGGAAGCTCGACATTCCCGGCAGCCATCTGTCCGGCATCCACTACCTGCGCACCATCGCCGATGTGGACGCCATCAAGAGCGACTTCGGCACGGGCAAGAAGCTGGTGATCGTCGGCGGCGGTTACATCGGCCTGGAAGTAGCATCGGTTGCTGTGAAGTACGGCTTGGAAGTGCACGTGCTGGAGATGGAAGAGCGGATCCTGCAGCGGGTGACCACCCCGGAGATGTCCGCTTACTACGACCAGCTGCACAGTGGCCGCGGGGTGAACATCCACACCTCCACAATGGTCAGCGGCTTCAGCGGTGACGGACACGTGAGCGCGGTGGAGTGCGGTGATCAGTCTTTCCCCGCCGACCTGGTCATCGTCGGCATCGGCATCATTCCGAACACCGAAGTCGCCGAAGCGGCCGGCATCGAGTGCGACAACGGCATCGTGGTGGACGATCACTGCCGTACCTCCGCCAAAGACGTCTACGCCGCCGGTGACTGCACCAATCATCCGAACCCTCTGCTCGACCGGCGCCTGCGCCTCGAATCCGTGCCGAACGCCATGGAACAGGCAAGGGTGGCCAGCGCCAACATGACCGGCGGCGACAAGGTCTATGCCTCCATACCCTGGTTCTGGTCCGATCAGTACGAGCTCAAGCTGCAGATGGTGGGCTTCTCGGCGGATGGAGATACCCAGGTGATTCGCGGTGATATGGCGAGCAACGAGTTCGCCGTTTTCTACCTGAAAGACGGCAAGGTGGTGGCCGCTGACGCGGTGAACAGCCCGAAGGAGTTCATGATCTGCAAGCAACTGATCGGCAAAGCGGTGGACCCGGCTGCACTGGCTGATCCGGAGGCGGATCTGAAGGCCCTGATGGGCTAAAACTCAACCATCAGGGCTGAATTCGCGATCTGGTCAGAGGTTCCCTACGTAGAATCCCTGGTATTGTCGCTCGGGTCCTTTGGGGATACTTCCTGGCAGCAGCGATCGGGAACGTCTCCTCCTCTCCTCTCCCGCTCGCTGGTTAAGAAGACGCCGGATCTCCGATCCGGCGTTTTTTTTAGCTCCTTCCGAATTCCACCGGATTCAGAGTCCCAGCACCTGCTTGGCGATGATGTTGTGCTGCACCTCACTGGTGCCACCGGCAATGGTGTAACCCCGATGGTGGAAAAGCCCCGAAGCCACGTACTCAGCATAGTCTGGGCCGACGGGTACCCCCGCCACGCCGGTATCCAGAGGCAACACCCAGTTGCCGATGATCTCAGCAAGCATGATGTCCATATCCTGCACCAGCTGGCTGCCTTTCAGCTTCAGCATGGACGGCTCGGCACCGATTTGCCCGCCCTGGTCCGCTTCCGTCAGGATCCGCAGGCTCGTCATCTCCAGCGCCGACAGGCGGATGGTCAGCTCGGAAACCTGCTCCTGGAACGGCAGCGGTTGCCCGCTAGCGCGCTCAACCTCATCGAGCACGTCCTTGATACGGCCAAGCATGCGTTTGTTCTCAGCGACCCGTGACACCAGCAAGCGCTCGTCACCGAGCAGGCTTTTCGCCACCGTCCAGCCATGGTTCTCGTCACCGAGCCGGTTGGCCACGGGCACCCGCACGTCCTCGAAAAAAACCTGGTTCCAGAGCCGCTTGCCATTGAAGGCCAGCAGCGGCTCGACGCTGACACCCGCCGAGCGCATGTCGATCAGCAGAAAACTGATACCGCGTTGCGGCTTCGCCTCCGGATCCGTTCGCACCAGCGCAAAGATCCAGTCGGCGTCCTCCGCCGCGCTCGTCCAGATCTTCGAGCCATTGACCACGTACTCATCGCCCTCCCTCACCGCGCGAGTACGGACAGAAGCAAGGTCCGAACCGGCCTGGGGTTCCGAGTAGCCCTGGCACCACCAGAGATCCGCGTTCAATATCTTCGGCAGGAACTCGGCTTTCTGCGCCTCGCTGCCGTAGCGAATGATCGCCGGTCCGACCATGTTGAAACCGAACCCGGACAGTTGGGGGGCATGGGCGGCTCGGCAGGCCACGTCAAAGAGATGCCGCTCCACCAGCGACCAGCCAGTGCCGCCATGTTCCTTCGGCCAGTTCGGTGCTGCCCAGCCCTTCTCGTTCAGGATCCGGGTCCAGGTGCCGAGCAACTCCTTGCCGACGGCCTTGCCGAGCTTCACCCGTTCCGAGATCTCCTCAGGTAGCGACTCAGCGAGGAACGATCTCACTTCCTGATCGAATTCTTCCTGATCCGGTGTCAGTGCTATCTGCATTCGAACTCCCCCTTCTTTTCGGATCTAAATAGTCGCAGACAGAGTGCGCGAGATCTGGGAGAAGGGGCGACCGCTTTCTTCGTGCCAGACGTTGAAGGCATCCTGCACTGCCGCCAGTGCTTTTTTGCTGGTCGGCGCCTTCTCGATCACACCCTGGCCAATCAGTGCCTTCACCACGTCTTCGGACAGCACAGGCGTATCCCAGCCGACGAAGCGCAGGAAGAAGCGTCCCGTCTGCCCGCCGAGACGATCACCCCGGCGCTTCAACTCGTCCCAGAGCCCGACGAAGTCCTCTCTCGGCCAGGCCGCCAGGAAGACACCGAAGCTGCCGTGCTCCTCGCGCACATCCCGCACGAAGATCGCGTTGCCACGCACGCTCTGAATCTTCTTGGCGTTGCGAACGACGCGTTCGTCGCCACTCAAGCGCTCCAGATCCTCATCCGACAACAGGGCGCAACCACTCACGTCAAACCCATCGAAGGCCTCATCGAAGCCTGGCCACTTGGCTTCGACGATCTGCCAGACGAATCCGGAGCGGAACACGCACTTGGTCATCTCCGCGAGGTAGAAGCTGTCCGGGCGGCTCTTCAGCGTCCTGTCGCTGGCCGCTTTCGGGAGGATTTCCTCCAGAGCCGCCTTGCCACCCTTGCGCTCGGCCGCACGCTGAAAGATGCTATCGAAAGACTCCATGGGCGGAATCGGTTCCCCGAATTGAGATTGACTGGCCACTATGATCGATGTGCTGGATAAGGAGCGTCAAGAACTCGACCCCAGGCTCAAAGAGATCGTCGATCGCGAACCCGTGGCGCGTCGCGATCTGCTGCTGTGCGCCAACTGCAACCACGGCATAGCCAGGCAAGCGGACCGGATAGAGGTGAGCGGCAGCTTCAGCCACTTCTTTACCAATCCGTACGGCATCGAGTATCACGTGGGCTGCTACGCCGACGCGCTTGGCTGTGCCATCTCCGGCGAGCGAATGGCAGCAGACACCTGGTTTCCCGGTTTCAGATGGCGGCTGGCCAGCTGTGAGGCCTGTCATCATCATCTGGGCTGGTACTTCGATAACCCGGATGCCTACTTTTACGGACTCGTGCTCGACTACGTGAAGGAGTCTGAATAAACCTCTAACCGAGGTCAGATCGACTGAACCGCCGAACGGAAGGCAGCCATGAGCGATACAAGACTCCAGAAGAACGACTACACCTCCCTTTCTTTCGACTGCTACGGCACCCTGATCGACTGGGAGAACGGAATACTCGGCTTTCTGCAGCCGCTGTTCGAGAGCGTCGACGCGCACGTGATCGATTCCTGGGTGCTGGAGACATTTGCCGAGCTGGAGCCAATCGCCCAATCGGAAGGCGGCAGCTACCGGTCCGTGCTCCACCGGGTGCTGGAAGCGTTCGCCACCCGCCTGGCATTCTCTCCAAGCGAGGAAGATCTGGCCGGGTTCGCAGCCAGTATTGAGTACTGGCAGCCGTTCCCGGACACCATCGATGGCCTCGCCACCCTGAGCCGGGACTTCAAGCTGATCGCGCTCTCAAACATTGACGACGACCTCTTCGAGATGAGCGCGCGAGCGATGGGCGATCCGTTTGATGTGTTGATTTCGGCCGAGCAGGTGGGTGCCTACAAGCCGGATCCGCGCATGTTCGAAGCACTCCTCGCACAGGCCGAAGGGCCTGTGCTGCACGTGGCTCAGAGCCGATTTCACGACATCGCTCCGGCCACCACCGCCGGGCTCGACACGGTCTGGATCAATCGTCCCAGCCTGGGCGCAGCACAGCCGGTGGAGGCATCGCCCACCTGGACATTCAATTCCCTCGCTGAATTCACGGCCGCCTGGAACTGACGTGCTAGCATGAGCGTCCCAACGAATTGCCGATTCATAGATGCCCGCGTCAGAACTCATCACGATCGAGATCAGCAAGGATTACCTGCACTTCAACTCGGCGCATTTCACCATTTTCTCGGCGACCGAAAGAGAGGACCTGCACGGTCACACCTTCTACGTTCGCGCCTTTGTCACAAGCCGAGTCGGTGCGAACGGCATGGCTTTCGACTACAACATCCTGAAGACTTGCCTGCTCAAACTCTGCGACCATCTGGACGAGAAGGTGCTGCTGCCTGAGCAGTCCCCGCATCTGAGCCTTTCCGAGTCCGATGGGTATCTGATAGCGGAGTACGGTGCCGAACGGTTGCCTTTCCTGCCCAGAGATGTGCGCACGCTTCCGGTGCGTAACATCACCGTGGAAGAATTGGCGCCCTGGTTCCTGGCTGAACTGGAGGACGAGCCGTCGGTTGCCGGGCAGAACATCAGCCGCCTGGAGATCCAGGTCTCCTCCGGGCCGGGGCAATGGGCGGCAGCGTCCACAGACCATGCTGCAACGACCACAGCTGGTTCAACTAGGGAGGAATCCGCGTGAAATGTCTGATCATCACCGGCGCCAGCGCCGGTATCGGCCTGCACACCGCCCAGCGCTTTCTCGATGAGGGCTACACCGTCGTCAATCTGTCCCGTCGGCGCTGTCCGATAGACGCGGTCAATCAGATCAACTGCGACCTGTCCGCACCGGGATTTCTCGAGCTCATCTCATCACAGCTCACGCCTACGCTGCAGGAGGCGGAGCACATCGTGCTCATTCACAACGCGGCGAAGATGGAGAACGACACCGCGGTGGAGACACCGAGCAACGCGTTTCGTGAGGTGCTCGAGGTGAATCTGGTCGCCCCGAACAGCCTGAACTACTACGTGATTCCCTTCATGAAGTCCGGCTCTTCGGTGCTCTACGTGGGGTCCACGCTGTCCGAGAAAGCGGTGCCCGGCAGCTACAGCTATGTGGTGACCAAGCACGCCAGCATCGGCATGATGCGCGCCACCACACAGGACCTGGCCGGCCGTGGCATCCACACGGCCTGCATCTGCCCCGGCTTCACCGACACGGAAATGCTCCGCAGCCACGTACCGGAAGAGGCCATGGAAGCGGTGCGCGGCATGTCCGCCTTCGAGCGTCTGATCGACCCGGATGAGATCGCCGAGTGCCTCTACTGGGCATCGAGCAACCCGGTCATCAACGGTTCGGTGCTGCACGCCAATCTGGGACAGATCGAACGCTAGGTAGGAAGTCTTAATGGCGATCGAACGGGTCGACTACCGTCCGGAGTACGCCCTGGAGATCGTCAAGATGTGGCGGCTGTCCTTTCAGCGCGCCATGGACCTGGAAATACATAACCGTTTCTCAGACCTCTACGGTCATCTGGAGGCGTTTACCCGTATCGACCCCGGCGGTATTCATCTGCTCGTGGAGACTGACTCAAGCCAGATTGTCGCCTTCATGGCGCTCTCCCCGGGCTGGGTCGATCAGCTCTATGTTCACGTGGACTGGCAGGGTCAGGGACTGGGATCCACCTTGTTGCGCCAGGCCAAGGCGGGTTCGCCGGACGGACTACGCCTCAATACCTTCCAACGCAACAAAACGGCCCAGCGTTTTTACCTGGCGCACGGTTTCGTCGAGACCGAAAGGGGCTTTGCGGACCCGGAAGAAAACCCCTGGGCAACGTCCAGGGAAGCGCTGGCCGACATTCTCTACAGCTGGCAGCCACTGTGACAGTCGGACCATCGTGCAGGGCGCACCTCTCAGACAGACGTGAACACCGGATGCCGGCCGTTTTCCGGAAAATCAGGTGCGCAACCAAATACAGGCTCGCCGGTGGAATCAGCATCAGAACCACGCCGAGAAAGGTCCATTCCGGCACGTTCCGACGATCCCACAGTTCCCACCAGTTCTGAATAAGAGCGACAAAGATCAGCAGCACTCCGGCCGTGTGCACCCAGTAGCCTTTGATCGACTCCCGGTGCCGGATCTGCATCGCAATGCCGGTCAAGATCTCTGTCACACCAAGACCAACGATGATCGACACGAAGACCATGAGGAACTCGAAGAGGCTCATCCGAACACCATCTCATCCGCCGCCTCCTCGTTTTCTTTCAGGCCAAGGTAGGGACGCAGCCAGCCCACCAGCAGATAGATCGGAATTGTATCCAAGGCCGCGATCAGTAACTTGAACACGTAGCCGGAGAGAATGAAGGTCATCAGCTGACCGAATATCGGCTCGTCTGCATTCACCGGCAGCGCGTTCGCATAGTAATGAGTGATCAGGATCACCGCTGTGGTATCCACCATCTGGCTGATCATGGTGGAGGCATTGTTGCGTATCCAGAGGTGCTTGCCGTCGGTGAGCTTCTTCCAGAAGTGGAACAGGCGCACGTCGCAGAATTGAGCGGCCATATAGGCGATCATGGATGCTGTCACCGCACCGAACGCCAGTTCCCGGATCTCAAAGAACACGGGCAGGCGACCTGCTTCATCCGGAACGGGCAACCCGCTGCTCGGATCCATGCTCTCGAAGCCCGGCAAGACGCCACCCAGCCAGAGCAGAAAGATCACCCAGACGTTCAAGATCACGCCCACCCAGACCATGTCCCGGGCCTTCTTCTCACCGAATAGCTCGCTGATCAGGTCGGTGCAGAGGAAGGTCACCGGATACGGCAACACGCCAACGGCCACCACCAGCGGGATAGTCATTCCGAAGACATCGAACGACATGTCGAGGAAGCGGCTGATGCCAAGCACATTGAGCAGCGCCAGGGTGCCGAGGAAGATACCCGAAAGAATCAGAAAGACGCGCTGACGCCGGTGGTGGTAGACCGTCTCCATATTCGCAGGCGGCGAATCATCGGGCTGCTCAGTCATGCCTTCAACGCCGCTCGTTGAGATAGGCTTCGTTCACAACATTCTGCAGCCGACCCTGATCGAGATAGGTGAGCGCCACCTCACCTCCTTTGAAGCGCATGTCGTAGACCGACTCCGGCGTGAAGAACGCCGAGTGCGGTGTGATCAGCAACCGATGGTCGATCCAGTCTTCATTCGCAGCCCAGGCTTTGATCAGCGGGTGCTCCGGATTCGCCGGCTCCTCCGGCAGCACATCGAGTCCCACCGCCTGCACCTGATCCGACTTCATCGCCTCATAAAGGGCATCGAGATCGATGATGGGCCCACGGGCCGTGTTGATGAGCACGAGTCCTGGTTTGCTGGCTGCCAGCACTTCCGCGTTGATGAGCTTCTCAGTCTCTTCGGACAGCGGCGCATGCAGACTGACAATGTCGCACTGACCGAAGAGCTCGGTCAGAGAGTGAACGCGGCGAATGCCGAGTGCCAGCTCGGAACCGTTGCTTATGTAGGGATCGTAGACCACGCAGTCCATGCCGAAAGCCTTGGCACGCAAGGTTGCCGCGGTGCCGATTCTGCCGAGACCGACCACACCGAACGTGCAGGCAGAAAGGCGCTTGCCGTAGGGATTCAGCGCCGGTCGCCAGAGGCCTCTCGGATCCTGCTTGAGCTCCCGGGTATGGAACGTGATGCCCTTCATCAGCGACAGCAGCAACGCCATGGCGTGGTCGGCCACTTCCTGGGTGCCGTAGTCCGGCACGTTGCAGACCGGGATCCCGAGCTGGCCCCAGGCTGCCAGATCGATGTTGTCGAAGCCGACCTTGGGGGTCACGAAGATCCGGCACTTATCGAGCCTGGCACGATACTCGGCGGGTACGTCAGGTGCAGAGACGATGGCATCGCAATTCGCCCACTGCTCATCCGTCACATCTGCAAAGGAGTTGCAGAACTCAGCCTGGCCGATATTGCCCATGCTGGCGATCTCGATCTCTCGCCCTTCCGGCCAACGCATCATCGGCCACAGCACTCTATAAGACACTTCTCTCTCCTCAGTCAGTCAGCCGATGATTTCAGCCAGAGTGGACATGGAGGCTTCAACCTCGTGCCGCTCCACGCCACCAATTCGCAATCGGGTGACAATCAGGTGGCTCACATTCAGCCGCTCGCGATACTCGGCAACCCGGTCCGTCACCAAGGCCGCGTCGCCGATAATCGTCCAGTCATCCACGCTCGCCCCTTCGGCCAACCGACCACTTGCCTGGGCCTGGCTGTGCACCCGAGCCCGGATCTCCTCACCTTGCCGGTTGCTGCTGGCCAGGAAGACCGTGCGCATGATGGGCGTGATCTGGATGTCCTGGTGCCCGGCCTCCGCCGCAGCCTCCGCATGGCGGGCGTAGTTACGCTGCAGGGTATCCATGGTCTCCATGGGTGACGCCAGATAAGGCAGGCCCAAGCGGCCTGCCTGAGCCAGGGCTTTCGGTCCGAAGGCAGCGACCCAGATGGGTGGGTGTGGCTTCTGAACCGGCAGCGGGTCGAGCACCACCCGATCTTCCTCTCCGTCCCCGATCTGGACAGGCTCGCCACTCCAGGCATCGGTCATTACGGACAGACAGCGCTCGAACAGATTGCGCTTCTCCCTCGGCACCACATCGAAGGCCTTCAGCATGGTCGGCGCAAAACCTCTGCCCACCCCGAGCGTGACTCGTCCGTTCGAGAGCTGGTCCAGAACAGCCACTTGTTCAGCAGCAAGGAACGGGTTGCGAAACGGCAGCAGATAAGATGTGGTGGCGAGCCTGATTCGGTCAGTTGCTGCGGCGACGGCAGAGAGCAGCATCAAGGGATCGGGAATCGCATTCGGATTGAAGTGGCTTTCCGGCAGCCAGAACGACTCGTAGCCGAGTGCTTCGGCCCGGGCTGCCTGATCGGACAGGGAACGGGCATTCAGGCCGGTAAAGTCCCATGGGGTGACACCGATCTTCATGACACCCTCACACGCTCGGCGGCTGGTTCAAGGCGCACCGGCAATGAGATCCCGCATGCTGAGCTGCATCAGGAGCATGGCCGCCTGGGTTCCCCGTACCGCATCCGCGTGCCGGGTAAGCGCAAACTCGGCATACAGGGGATCGTCCTTCAGCAGCACGCAACGCTCACCGCCCGCGCAGCGGAATTCTGTCCGACGCCCGAAGGTGTTTCCGGCCGGACCGTAGTCACCAAACCCTTCGGCGTTGCTGTTCGGTCGCCAGAAGGCGGTCCAATCCGACGGCAACCCGCTCATGGGCTCGAACACGGCTTCCATGGTGCGCTCCGCCACCGCCACGAGCACCTCCGCATAGCTTTCCGGTGGCGGATCCAGAAATCGGCAATCGCCTTCGATCACAGCGACCAGGCTCTCCTCATCCAGCGGGTAGCCATCGAAGCGATCCGAGAAGCTGAAGCGCCAGAACCGCGCGACGTAAACGGGGACCACCCGTGGCGGTGAGCTCACCAGCTGGATGTAGCTGATCGCCCGGCCGAGATCCTGGTACGCGGCCACCGGATCATCAACCACCTGTAGACGTCCGGACAGCTCATCGAAGTGATCGTGAAAGCGGGTGTCGATGAGCCACATCATGCTCTGCTCAGACTGGTCGGCCCGATCGTAGTACCGCCAGTTGAACATCCGGGCAAAGACGCTCCGATCCGCCAGTCCCGTATTCGCCTTGGCAATGTAGCGCACCTGCAGCGGGGTGAGCGCAGGAATGTCGGTGCCTTCCACGCAGCGATTGAACTGCTTGGCAGCCAGGAAGGTCATGAACTGGTGGGCGGAGCTATCGTAAGCCCGGGCAGATGGACCAGTCAGCAAGAGAAACAGCAATAGAGCCGGACCCGCAACAAAGTTCAACGGCCGGACAGCGTGCTGGCGACAGGCTGCGTTGGCCACACGGGATGGACTCACGCTGCACTTTCCTCGAGTCGTTCCACCACCTCATCCGTCACCAGCGCCGCGCGCAGATCACGGATCTTCCTGTCCGTGCCAGGCCAGATCGCGTCGGGCAGCACTTCCTCCGCAGGCGCCAGCACGAAGAGCCGGTCCACCGCTCGAGGATGGGGTAGAACGAACGTTTCCGTATCACGAGTCTGATCATCAAACAGCAGCAGATCGAGATCGAGTTCACGAGGCGCGTTCTTAACCACCGTTGCACTGCGGCCGTATTCCACCTCGATGGCTTTCAAGGCGCTGAGCAGTGCCTCCGGTGTCAGGCCCGCATACCCGGCAAAGGCCGCGGCCGCGTTGATGTAGTCACCTGAACCTGGCGGGCAATCCACCGGCGAAGTTCGCCAGAGGCTCGAACAACGCACCTCTCCAGCCGCAAAGTCGGCCAGGCGCACCATCGCCTCTTGGACGATGCGTCGGGAATCCCCCCGATTGGAACCCAGTCCGATCAGAATCAACTATGCACGCCTTCAATGCCCCCTTGAGCGGCCGATAGTAGTAATCCAGACATCGGTTTGGCAAACTCGATCGCTCACTCGAGTTCATGAATTTTCTGGGGGGATGGGTATGAAAGCGGCAGTACTACGGGAAGTTAACAAGCCTCTCGAGATCGAAGATATCCAGCATGGCGATCCAGCACCGCGGGAGGTGCTGGTGCGCACGGTCGCCGCCGGAGTCTGCCATTCGGATCTGCATTTCCAGAACGGTTCCTATCCCTACCCGCTACCGGCGGTGCTCGGTCACGAGTCAGCCGGCGTGGTGGAAGCGGTGGGCAGCGACGTGACTTACGTGAAGCCCGGCGATCACGTGATCACCTGCCTGTCCGCGTTCTGTGGTCATTGCGAGCACTGCCTCACTGGCCACATGTCGCTATGCGCGGAGCCTGAGCTGCAACGGGCACCGGAACAGCCACCGCGATTGGCCAAAGGTGACGAGGCGGTCTGGCAGTTCCTGAATCTCTCATCGTTCGCCGAGTACATGCTTGTCCACGAACACGCCATCGCCAAGGTCCGACCCGACATGCCCATGGCCCAGGCTGCGTTGATCGGTTGCGGTGTGACCACCGGCGTAGGCGCGGTGATCCACACTGCCAAAGTCGAGCCGGGTTCCACCGTGGCCGTGATCGGTTGCGGGGGTGTGGGTCTGTCCGCCATCAATGGCGCTGCCATCGCGGGCGCTGCCCGCATCATTGCCGTTGATATGGTGCCCTCGAAGCTGGAGCTGGCGCGCAAATTCGGTGCAACGGATGTGGTCAATGCCGGAGAAGGCGATCCGGTGGAAGCGGTTCGAGAGATGACCGGCGGTGGCGTTCACTACTCATTCGAAGCCATCGGCCTGAAGGCCACCACCGAGCAAGCGTTCAAGATGCTCAACCGCGGCGGCACCGCTACGGTGATCGGCATGATTCCCATGGGCACAAACGTCGAGATCCACGGTCCCGAGTTTCTGGTGGAGAAGACACTGCAGGGATCGAACATGGGTTCCAACCGGTTCCGCGTAGACATGCCGCGATTCGTGGAGTTTTACCTGCAGGGCCGGCTGCATCTGGACGATCTGATTTCCAGAAAGATCAAGCTGGAGGACGTGAACGATGGCCTGGCGGCCCTCGAAACCGGCGAGGTAGCCCGCTCGGTCATCATGTTCGACTGAGCAGTTACGCGTCGGCCGCGTAGCAATCCTATCGTGATTGCGGCGTCGCCATCCTACCGTGATGACCGCGTAGCAATCCTATCGGATTGCTACGTAACCAAACTGCCCCGACCGGTAGACTCTCAGCAGAAGCTGATCACCGCCCCGCGCGAACTCCCTGAGATCCGCCAGATTGCGTACGTTCTGGCGATTGGCCGAGACGATCACATCGCCCGGTCGAAGTCCATAACGCCAGGCATTGCTGGTGCCATGAACTTCGGTCACCACCACCCCGGAGCCGGCAGAGCCCGCTTCGCTGCGAAAGTTCTGCAGGAAGGTGCCGATTAATCTGCGATCGACCCGCTCACCGCGCATCTTCTCCCAGCTGTTGTCACCAATCTCGAGGGTTACTTCGCGCTTTCGACCGTCCCGAAGCAGATCCATCTCCACTTCGTCGCCGACGAAGATCACCGCGGTGCCGCTGTGATAGTCGGACACTTTACGGATCTCTTTACCATCCACACGGATAATGATGTCGCCATCGCGGATGCCCGCTTCGCTGGCCGGGCTGTCCGGCTCCACATCCAGCACCACCACACCGTCCGTACGCTCCACACCGAAAGCCTCGGCAAGTTGCGCGTTCATGCCCTGCACGGCGATGCCGATATAGCCTCGCTGGACCTCACCTTCCTCGATCAGCTCGCGCATGATGGCCCGCACCATGTTTGAGGGAATCGCGAAGCCGATGCCCACATTGCCGCCGCTGGGCGCGATGATGGCGGTGTTGATACCGACCAGATGCCCTTGCAGATCCACCAATGCACCACCGGAGTTACCGGGATTGATGGAGGCGTCGGTCTGGATGAAATCTTCGTAACCCTCGATACCGAGGCCGCTCCTGCCCAGCGCGCTGATGATGCCGCTGGTGACTGTCTGGCTCAGGCTGAATGGGTTTCCGATCGCCACCACGAAGTCACCCACCCGGGCATCGTCCGAGTCTGCGAAACGGATCTCGGTCAGATCTTCCGGTTCCACCTTGAGCACGGCCAGGTCCACCTGCTCATCGACCCCGACCAGGGTCGCGGACAGGCTGCGGCCATCAGAGAGCGTCACCACGATCTCGTCCGCACGCTGCACCACGTGGTTGTTGGTGACGATGTAGCCTTCTCCTGCATCCACCACCACACCGGAACCCGCGCTGCGGGTACGACGCTCACGATCCGGGATGTTGAAAAAGCGGCGGAAGAAAGGATCCTCCAGCAGCGGGTTGCGCACCTGATAGGTAGTGTAGGTCGCGATGTTCACAACGGCTGGGGAGG
The DNA here is from genome assembly GCA_965215995.1 of Candidatus Azotimanducaceae bacterium. Lineage (GTDB taxonomy): Bacteria > Pseudomonadota > Gammaproteobacteria > Pseudomonadales > Azotimanducaceae > SZUA-309. Next base: position 1,757,778 of record OZ244128.1, read on the forward strand.
TTTGCTCGAGCATGGGTGCGAGGCTCGGCATGGGCTCCCCGTCTGTCCACAAGCTCGGCATCGCGGCCTGCACAGGCAATGCAATCAGACCGAGAACGATCGCACCGACCAGATGTGCTCGATGATTAGCTCTAAACTTCATTTGTTCCAGTTCATCAGTGGTTGGTTGTCAGTTTCTGGCCTCCCCATCCGGGACCGGGCCAGCACCCAGCATCACGACGCAAGCTACCAGAGACAACGCGGCAGCAGTCAGATAGGCCAAGGTGTAGCCCTGGAAATCATATAGGAAGCCGAGCACCGCCGGGCCTCCGGCCACCCCGATGGTGGTGAGCGCATTGGATAGCGAGAAGATCTTCGGGTAGTCCCGCACCCCGAATGCCTCTGCCAGCAACAACGGATGCAGCATGAGCAGATTGCCTACCGTGGCTCCGAACAATCCAGCGCCCAGGAGCATACCCACGGGGCTCTCTGCACTGGCGATCACGGCCAGGCCAGCGCCCTGGCCAATCAGGTTGGCAAGCGTGAACGTCCGGATCGGCGTCCTGGTCACCAGCACCCCGCCGAGCAACCTGCAGAGAATGCTCATCACCGTGAGCACCTGAACGGCGGACGCTGCAACCGCGTAGCCCACCTCGCCCTCGGCCCGGTTGTAGAGATGGGCAATACCACCGACCTGAGAGGCCATGCACAGCACGTAGGCGGCGGTCACCAATGGAAAGAACCTGGATCGCAGTGCGTCACCGTACTGCCAGCCCTGGCTGAGCGGTGGCTGCTCGCCGGTTTCTGTTACCTGTACGGGATGTGGTCGAATCACCCCCACGGCAACCGGAATGATCACGACAAAAAACGCCGCACCGAGCCAGGGCATGACGGTCACCACGCCCAGATCGGCGAACAACCTGGCCGATAGTGGGGTGATCAGCACACCCCCCATGGAGAGACCCGTGGACGCCACGGACAACGCCACGCTGCGCTCCCGCCCCGGAAACCAGCGGGTAACCAGCGTGGTGCTGGTGACGATGGATACTGCGCTGTTGCCGAGCCCGAAGAGCAGGTACAGGCCATAGACCTGCCAGAGCGCACTGACCCAACCCGAGCTGCCGAGCGCCAGTCCCGCCAGCAGCGCACCGCAGACCATGACCGTCCGCACGTCGAACCGATCGAGCAGCGCAGCCACCCACATACCCGCCACGCCACCGACGATGAAGAAGAGACTCACCGCCATTGACAGGGAAGAGATGCTGAAGCCTTTTTCCGCGGCCAGCACGTTCATGTATACGGAGAGGTTGTAGAAGCCAAGTCCGGACGAGACGGTGAGCACCAGGAAAAGACCAGCCACCACATACCAGCCGTAATAAATCCGGCTGCTCACGGATATACTTCCCAGGCAGTCCCGCAGCCCAACAACACAGGAGCGACTCGCAAATGGCAATCAAAAACATCTTCGCCGAGCTCGAAGCCAAGAAAGCCGGGATCGAGAACCTGAGCATCGATGCGCTGGTTGAGGAAATGGCGAGCAACGAAGACCTGCTCCTTCTGGATCTGCGGGAAATCCAGGAACGGGTTGACCTGGGCACGATCCCCGGTTCCGTCCACGTGCCTCGTGGCATGCTGGAATTCTGGGCCTCTCCCGCAAGCCCCTACTATCGGGATTACTTCCAGGAAGACCGGCGTACTGTCGTGTTCTGCGCTGGTGGCGGACGGTCCGTCCTTGCCGTGCTGGCGCTTGAAGACATGGGCTTCAAGGATGTGGCGCATGTGGAAGAAGGGTTCCGGGGCTGGCAGGAAGGCGGTCACGAGGTCGAGGACGTGGCCAGCACGAGCCGCTGGGTGCGCCGGGACGCCTGACGGTTGAAAACTGCGTCCGGGAGCGTCAGCACCGTAGTGAGGCCCCACGCTCAGACAACCGGCGTCCCTCCACTCAGCACTTCCGCGAGCACATCGGCATCGATATTGCCGCCGGTCTGAATCACCGCAACGGGGCGACCGGCAAACTGCCGGGGCCCGTTCAGCTCCGCATCAGCGAGTAGAGCTGCCAGCGCGATGGCACCCGCGCCTTCGGCAACGTTGTGCGTATCCGTGTAGAGAACGCGAATAGCCTCCGCCACCTGATCGTCGCTCACTTCAACAAACCGCTCCACGCCGTTCCGAATCAGCTCTACTGCCTTCGGATCTGGAATGCGGCAGGCAACACCATCAGCAAAAGTGCGGGCATCGTTGGTCTGCACCACCTGACCGGCTGCAAATGAGCGCGCGTAGGCGGGAGCCTCGGTTGAGACAACGCCCACGATTCGCGTATCCAGACCTAGAAGATCCCGGACCGTGACAAGCCCACAAACGCCAGACCCCATACCAACGGGCACGTAAACCGTATGCAGGTCGTCAACGCCAGTCAGGAGTTCATGGGCATAGGTTGCCACACCACGAACCAGATCCGGATGAAAGGAAGGGGTGAAGGCGAGGCTCTGCTCTTTGGCAACTCTGGCTGCTTCCTGTCGCGCTTCGTCGAAATCGCTGCCGTGCACAACCAGCTCGGCACCCCAGGCCTGCATGGCCCTGTTCTTCTCCACACTGTTGCCTTCCGGCACGTAGACGGTCACCGGCACACCGTACCGGCTGGCTGCAAAAGGAATACTCTGACCGTGATTACCCCGCGTGGCAGTGATAAACCCTGTGGGCAGGGCATTCTGCCGATGCAGGTTGTCCATGTAGACGAGCCCGCCGCGAATCTTGAAAGCACCTGTAGGGGTGTGATTTTCATGCTTCACCCAGACTTCCACTCCGGAGCGTTCCTGCAACAGAGGCCACCGGTACTGAGGCGTGGGGCTCATCACCGAGCTGACTACCTCTCTGGCCTGGTGCAGTGACTCGAGGGAGAACAATGTCATCATCTCAGTCCGAGCTGTACGCCCGTACCAGCCGGTCCAGGAACTCGAGTCCTTCGTAGAAGGACTGGGTCATGATCCGCTCGTCCCGACCATGCGCTCTTACGTCATCGATGTCGCCGAACAGGCCGGATACGCCGTAAACGGGAATCCCGGCATTTCGTAAGAAAAGACCATCGGTCGCCCCCGTGCTCATGTTCGGCACCACCTTTACGCCCGGCCACATGGCCTCGGTGATTTCCTGAATTGGCGCCATGACTTCTTCCGTGAGCGGTGATGGCGGGCTGGGCGTGGGCTCGTTCACCGGCGTTATCTTCACCCGTTCATCGTTCACCACCTCGGCCAGGGTTGCCTGCACGGAGGCTGGATCCACGCCAGGCAGAATCCGGCAGTTCACCGTTGCCGTCGCCCTCTGCGGCAAGGCGTTATCCGCATGCCCGGCTTCCAGGCGGGTCGCTACACAGGTGGTGCGGAGTCGGGCGTTATAAGCCGGTATTCTCGAGAAATACGCGACCGCCTCTTCATCCGGCGGCTGGTGGAGCAGACCGGCAACCAGCGTTTCCTGCTCCGGCGTCATGGAAGAAGCGCTCTGGCCGAAGTGGGCACGCGTCACTTCATTCAACTCAACTGGGAATTCGTAGGCAGCCACCCGACCGAGCGCCGCGGCCAGCTCATTGATGGCGTTGTCCTTTCTCGGTACGGAGCTGTGCCCGCCCGGATTCACCACCTCGAAGCTGTAGGTCTGATAGACCTTTTCTGCCGCCTGCACGGAATTGGCGATCTTCTTGCCGTTCTGGATGGCACCACCACCCCCTTCATTCAGCACGAAAGCCGTGTCCACCAGGTCACGGTGGTGCTCGAGCAGGTACTGCACGCCGTTGTGGGTGCCACCTTCCTCATCGGCAGTCAGCGCCATGATGATGTCCCTGTTCGGACGGTAGCCCTCCTGCTTCATGCGGATCATGTTGGCGGTGTAGATCGCTGCCTCATCCTTGTCGTCCGTGGTGCCACGGCCGTAAAAATAGCCGTCCCTTTCGAGAAACTTGAAAGGATGCACAGACCAGTCCCAGGGGCTCGCTTCCACGACGTCCAGATGAGCGAGCACCAGGATGGGTTTCCTGGTCGGTGCTGGTGATCGAAGTCGAGCGACGATATTGCCTTTCCGCTCCGCCGGCACGATCACGTGCACGTCCTCTCGAGGGAATCCCGCCGCCAGCAAGCGCGCCTCAACCGCTCTCGCGGCTGCCGTGTTGTCTCCCTGGGAGTGCGTGGTGTTGATCTCGATGAGCTCCTCGAAGATGTCCCGGGCGAGTTGCTCATGCTCGGTAAGTCCGGCTGCGATGGTGGGTTTGGCCAGCATCAGCAGCACGGCCAGCAGCACGACAGATCGCGCTCCATGGAATTCAGGTCCTGGGGTCATCCGATCGCTCCTGTTTTCTTCGGATTTACTCGTCTTTACTCGACCAGCTCACAGTCAGCCGGACGCAGCATAGGGTTACAGCGCATCCCACCTGGCAACCGGACCACGTAGCTCTGGTCAAAGTGGCTCGCTTCCAGGTAGTAGTCGGTGCTCACGAGTTGAGCGCCGCTGGCAAAAGCATGATCCCGGCGGCTGGTATCACCGGTGCGGGCTTCCACGGTATCTGCATCCGCTCGGGTACGAACGATAAAGCCCTGTCGCACCAGGCGCTGGATCCGATCGAAATCTGCGATAGGATCGTTCACGATCAGCACGGCCGCACCTGGCTCCGATTCCGGCAGGTTGGCGAACATGGCCCGTTCCCGCCAGCGACCGGCATAGGTCTCCCGTTTGCGACCACCCTCATCGAGCACCGTCAGGTAACCGCCGCGCACAGAGTCGAGCAGCGGCCACTGCGGTCCGGCTTCGCTGATCACCTCCGACGGCTCAATCAGCCGCTCGCCAAGCACCGAGCGGATCTCGGCATCCATGGCCAGCCAGGCGTCCTCGTCAAATGGCAACGGTCGCACGAAGCCTGGTTGGTCGATCACCGAATCCTTCGCGTTGAAAGAGATGAAGATCGGCACGTGACGACTGTGGGCGCTGGACCAGCGCTCGACCTCCATCAGGCAAGTCAGAAGGTCCGGGCAGTTGGACCGGTCATCGAGGTTCTGAACATGCAGCACCGGAAAAGCGCTGCCGGATTCGACCCGACCCGGAAACAGCTCACCTAGAGGATCGTAGAACACATCCAGCTCCAGCTTCCGCACACCAAGCTGTAGCTGCTCAGTCAGGGACAGATGGGTGTATTCAAGCGATCTTGCAGTGTCGGGATTGCGCGCCATCAGAGCAGAGAAATTCTCTGCGCTCATGGCCAGTTTGTAGCTGTTGTGGCTGCCAAGCACCTGGATCTCGTTCATGCGCAACGGCGCCGGTTCATCAGCAACTGCCCATCCTGTTGCCAGGACCCACCAGGCACCCAGAAGCAGGGCACTGACCAGGTCGCGCCGAGCCAGACCTTGGCTGCCACGGACGCCGCTCACTTCTCGAGCAGATCGGCTACAGCCCGCTCTGCCATCACCTGCACCAGATTTGCGCGGTACTCAGCAGAAGCATGCATGTCTGAGTTGAGATCAGCCGCGGAAACCTCCGCCGCCCTCGCGACCTCCGGACGCAGATCGGCACTGAGCGCGGCTTCCATCGCACTCGCCCGGAAGGCACACGGTCCCGCCCCGGTCACGCCAACCCGAATGCTGCCACCGAAGTCCGCTACCAGAACGCCGGCCACCGCATACCGGGATGCCGGGTTCGGAAACTTCCGATACGCCGCCCGATCCGGAATGGGGAAATCGATCCGGGTGAGGATTTCGCCTTCCTCGAGAGCGGTTTCGAACAGACCCTGGAAATACTCGTCTGCCGCAATCGACCGGGTCCGTGTGTCACTTTGTGTATGCAATGTGGCACCGAGCCCGATGACTGCGGCCGGATAGTCCGCCGCCGGATCGCTGTTCGCTACCGATCCGCCAATCGTGCCCATGTTCCGAACCTGGGCATCGCCAATCAGGCCGGCAAGCTCCGCCAGTACCGGTAGCGCTTCGGCAACCGCAGCACTGCCTGCCACTTCTGCGTGGCGCGCCAAGGCACCAACACTGACCACCCCACCTGCCACCTCGATGCCACGAAGGGACTCGATGCCGGAAAGATCGATCAGATCCGACGGGCTGGCCAACCGTTGCTTGAGCGTGGGAATGAGCGTCTGGCCACCGGAGAGGTAGTAGCCATCGTCGGCTTGAGCAAACAGCCGAGCGGCATCTTCAAGTGTGGCCGGCTTGTGATAGTTGAACTGATACATATCTGATTGCTCCTCAGCCGTTCAGCGCTCGCCAGACTTTTTCTGGCGTCGCCGGCATGGACAGGCTGTTGTCTCCTACCGCATCGGTGACCGCATTCATGATCGCCGCCGGTGAGCCGATCGAACCTGCCTCGCCGCATCCTTTCACACCAAGCGGGTTGTGGGTGCACGGCGTGACCGTGGTATCGACGGTGAAGTCCGGCACATCGTCGGCCCGGGGCATGCAGTAGTCCATGTACGAACCCGTCACAAGCTGGCCATACTCATCGTAGATGCCATGCTCGAGCAATGCCTGACCGGCACCCTGGGCAACACCACCATGCACCTGGCCTTCCACGATCATGGGGTTGACCACATGACCGAAATCATCCACGGCTATAAAGCTCACCAGCTTCACCACGCCGGTCGCTTCGTCCACCTCGACTTCCGCGATGTGCGTCCCTGCTGGAAAGGTGAAGTTCTCCGGATCGTAAAACGCCTTCTCACTGAACCCCGGCTCCAGATCCGTCGGGTAGTTTGTCGGCACATAGGCGGCGAACGCCACCTCACCGAAGGAAAGTGATTGATTCGAATCGCGCACGACGAAATCTCCATCGGCAAACTCAACCGCCTCCGGATCGGCTTCCAGCAGGTGCGCAGCGATCTTCTTACCCTTTGCAATCAGTTTGTCCGCTGCACCGACCAACGCGGAGCCGCCCACAGCCAGGGATCGTGATCCGTATGTGCCGAGCCCGAACTCCACCCGCCCGGTATCGCCATGCACCACTTCCACATCCTCGAACGGAATGCCGAACTTATCGGATACCACTTGCGCAAAAGTCGTTTCATGGCCCTGACCATGACTGTGCGAGCCGGTGAAGACGGTGACGTTACCTGTGGGGTTTACCCGGATCTCACCGCTCTCATAGAGACCCACACCCGCACCGAGCTGGATAGCGAGCTGCGACGGCGCGAGCCCGCAGGCCTCGATGTAGCAGGCGAAGCCGATGCCCCGCTTCTTTCCTCGTGCTTCGGAGGCGGCTCGGCGGGCTGGAAATCCGGCGTAGTCCACATGCTCGAGCGCCTTGTCCAGGCTCGCCTCGTAGTTACCCGTGTCGTAGACCAGGGCAACCGGTGTTTCGTAGGGGAACTGGTCCGGCTTGATCATATTCAGCCGTCGCAGCTCAGCCGGATCCTTGCCCAGTTCCCGGGCCGCGGTTTCCACGATTCGCTCCACCACATAAGTAGCCTCAGGACGTCCTGCCCCACGGTAAGCATCCACCGGGCAGGTATTCGTGTACACGCCTTCCACTTCCACATAGATGTTCGGGGTGGCGTACTGTCCAGCCAGCAGAGTGCCGTAGAGATACGTCGGCACCGATGAGCCGAAGGTGGAGAGATAAGCGCCGAGGTTGGCGGTCGTCTTCACCTTCAGCGCGACGAACCGACCGTCCGCATCCAGGCCTAGCTCGGCATGCGTGAGATGGTCGCGCCCATGTGCATCGGCAAGGAACGACTCACTGCGATCTGCCGTCCACTTCACAGGCCGGCCGACCTTCCGAGCTGCCCAGATGACGGTGGTTTCTTCTGCGTAAACGAAGATCTTGGAACCGAATCCGCCGCCCACGTCCGGCGCCACTACCCGGAGCTTGTGTTCCGGTGCCACCTGCACGAAAGCAGACAGGATGAGCCGTTCCAGATGAGGGTTCTGGCTGGTGGTGTAGAGCGTGTGTTCTTCTGTTGCTGCATCGAAAACGCCAAGTGCCGCACGCGGCTCCATGGCATTCGGTATCAGACGGTTGTTGCTGAGATCGATCCGGGTGACGTGCGCGGCAGCGGCAAGTGCTGCTTCCGTATCCGCCTTCTCGCCAAGTTCCCAGTCATAGGCCAGATTGCCAGGCACGCCCTCGTGAATCTGATCGGCAGCGGTCGCACCGGCCAGGTCCACCACCGCGTCCAGCTCATCGAAATCCGCCATCACCAGCTCTGCCCCTTCCCGGGCAGCTGCCAGCGTCTCGGCAATGACCACACCGTAAGGCTCGCCAACATAGTTGGCGACCGTATGGGCGAGCGGTGGATGCGGTGCGGACACCATGTCCGAGCCATCCTTCTGCTTGACCAGCCAGCCGCAGGGAATATCGCCCAATCCATCTGCAGCCATGTCCGCACCAGTCAGCACGGAGATCACACCATCTACGCTGAGTGCGCCACTGGCGTCTATCTCACCTATTCTGGCTCGCGCATAGGGCGAACGCAGGAAGACAGCATAGGTCTGCCCAGGCTGATTGATGTCGTCGGTGTAGCGTCCATTGCCAGTGATGAAACGAACATCTTCTTTGCGCCGTACGGAGACGCCTATGCCTGTTTCGCTCATGACACCCTCCTCAAGCCGACTCGGCCGCGGTCAGCACGGCTTTGACGATGTTCTGATAACCCGTGCAGCGGCACAGATTGCCTTCGAGCCCTTCGCGCACAGCCTGACCATCGAGATCTGCGGCGTTATCAACCAGGTCGATGGCCCGCATGATCATGCCCGGCGTGCAGAAACCGCACTGCAACGCATGACACTCGCGGAAAGCCGCCTGCATAGGGTGCAATGCCTCTGGCGTACCGATGCCTTCGATGGTGGTTACATCAGCGCCGTCCGCCTGTCCTGCCAGCACCGCGCAAGCCTTCACCGCGCTGCCATTCAAGTGCACCGTGCAGGCGCCGCACTGAGATGTATCGCAGCCGACGTGGGTGCCGGTGAGCCCGAGGTACTCGCGGATGATGTCCACGAGCAGCGTGTTTGCCGGTACGTCGAGGGTTCTTACCTCGCCGTTCACCGTCAGTGAGATTTCCATAGTCCTCCCTCCCGGAAACTTCAGAAATGTCTTTTTACCAGGCGAAGATCATCGCCAGTACCAGGGCGATAAACACCACGATCCAGATGGCACGCTGACCACTGGATTCGTACTGAGGCGCTTCTGCCGCCGCATCGCTTGTTGAGACCGGCACTTCGCCGCTGACTGCTTCACCAAAGGCAGCGAAGAAATCGTCTGCCATTTTTCTCGCTGCTCCGTCGATGAGACGGGAGCCAACCTGAGCGAGCTTACCTCCCACATTACCTTGCACCTGGTACTGCAGCAGCGTCACCTCCGTTGAGTCCGGATCATTCGCAAGGTAGACCTTCGCCGTGCCCTTGGCGAAGCCGGCCGCGCCGCCCTTTACATTGGCGTTCAGAGTGTACGCAGAGGGTGCCGTAACATCGGTCAGCTCGAGTGCGGCCTGAAAAGTCGCACTTACGGGACCGATCTTGGCCTTCACCGAGGCATCGAAACGCTCGTCGCTGATCTTCTCCATGGACTGACAACCGTCGATGCACCGGGCCAGAACCTCCGGATCGTTCAGTCCCGCCCAGACTTCATCGAGCCCCGCCTGAATACGGTACTCACCTGTTTGCTCCACGCAGCCCCCACTCCAGAACGCACTTGTGTCAGAGGGCTAAGTTCGCACGATTATCTGGGTGGCGCAAACGCGCCAGGGAAGTGAGCTCAACGGGCGGCGATCACCCGATACTCCCCACGAACACCTTCGGAGCGCACGCGTTTCAGGTAGCTCACCAGTTCTTCCAGTGCCATCGGCTTCTCGATTACGTATCCCTGAATGTAATCGCAACCCAATCGTTCCAGCAGGCTCACTTCCTGCCAGTGCTCAACGCCTTCCGCGACGACGCTGAGCTCGAGCGCGGATACCATCTCGATGATCTTTTCAGCGACCTTACGCGCTTCGGCCGACTCCATCAGCGGTACGACGAAGGAACGATCGATCTTAACGGTATCCAGGGGCAGGCTGCGCAGCATATTGAGGGACGAGTAACCTGTGCCGAAGTCGTCAAGCGCGATGTGAACCCCCGCCGCATGAAACACTGCCAACTCGGCCCTCACCTTGTCGGCATCCTGGATGAACAGGGACTCAGTGATCTCTATCTCCACCTGAGCGGGTTGCAGGTCGAAGCTCTCGAGCAGCGTGAGGAACTGCCGGGCAAAGCCTTGCCGAACGAACTGCCGGGCAGAGATGTTTACGGCGATGCGGCCTGGATCAACTCCCGCCTTGTCACACCGAACGCAGCACTCGGAAACCTCTGACATCAGTAGTTCGGTAAAGCGGTGAATGAGACCCGTGTCTTCAGCGACAGGGATGAACTCGGCGGGCCCATATTTCATCCGCCCATCCTCATACCAACGCAGCAGCCCTTCCAGCCCACGAATCTCCATCGTCGACAGCTCGAGTTTGGGCTGGTAGTGGAGAATCAGACTGCCATCAGTCAGCGCTTGTCGGAGGCCGTTTTCCACTCTCACCCGCTGTTCGTTCAGCTCGTTCAACGAACTGTCGAAAAACGAGTAACTGCTGCCGCTTTGGGATTTGGCTTCATACATCGCCACATCGGCTTTCATGAGCAGCGTCCCGACATCCACGCCATCATCCGGAAAAACAGACACACCGACAGAGACATCGACTTCGTGTCTGCGTCCGTCTATCTCCACAGGTTCGTTCACCGATTCGATCAGGCGATTGCAGAGACTGGTCAGCCGGCCATCCGTTTCACTTTCGGAAGCGATGATCGCAAACTCATCGCCACCGAGACGGGCTACCGTGTCCGTGCCGCGAACCTGGCTTTCCAATCTCGCGGCTATCTGCCGAAGGAGCTCGTCTCCGGCGAGATGCCCTTCTGTGTCATTGATCTGTTTGAACCTGTCCAGATCCAGAAAAAGTATTCCGCCGCGGTGCTTATCCCGCTGTGCTCTTCGGACAGCCTCGGCAACCCGATCAGTAAATGCCTGACGATTGACCAGACCGGTCAGCGCATCATAGTTAGCTTGTCGATAGAGCGAACGCGCTCGGGCCAAGTTGGTCAAGGCAACAGAAATCCGGTCTGCGAGCTCATCCAGCGTCGCAAAGTCTCCGCGCTCCTCAGTGCCATCTTGAACGAGCAGCAACTCACCGGAGGGTTCGCCATCTACCCGTACCATCGAACCGCGTCCGAATCTAACGCCTAAAACCTCGCTCAGCGCTTCCCGGTGATCAACTTCATTTCGATCGCATCCGGGAAGAGAAAGCAGGCCGAGCGTGGTCTTGTGCAACTCGCCATCAACAAGCTCAAACAACCGACCCTGCTTCGGATGCACTTTCCAGAGATACGCATAACACCGACGGCGGTAGTAACTGCCACTCAACGACAGTGCCAGCTCTACAACCTCGTCCAGCTCGCCTCCCTCGAGGATGAGCCTGTCCATATTCGCCAGGCTGTTCATTTTTTCAAAAGAGCGCCCGAGCCGTCGGGTCATCAGGTTGAACGCATCACCCAGCTGCTCGAACTCATCGCTCGTCTGAATGACCACCTCCGTGTCGTACTCTCCAGCATGGATCGCTCGAGTTGCCGCCTCGAGCTCGCTCAATGGCGCCATCCCCCTACGGATCATGTAAATCAGCGCCCAAGCCGACAGCGCCACGATTAGCAACATCGCCAGCGGCATCAGCCGAGACACCAGCGCCACATGCCGGAGCGCGGATTCCGCACTCTGCCGCATCACCACACTCATCTGCACGTCAGTCTGGTAGGCACCGGTAAGCGGAAGCGTCCATTCCGCCTGGAGAATCCGACTTTTTCCAGCCTGGCTGGTCTCGAGACCACCTTCGCACCGCCAAGCCTTTTTCTCGAGGTGCACACATCGTTCCACACCGGCTGGGACATGACTCAGATTCTCGAGTAACGCATCCATGTTGAGATCGCTCACCAACGAAAGCTCTTCCCGCGGCAAGACGAGTTCAAGACCATTCTCATCAATCCGCAACGCTGGACGTTTCGCCGGATCGGGTGCCGAGACAAGCCGCAGGGTATCTACATGCGAAGCACCACCGGCGGTCAGGTTACCTGACTCCAGCAGCCGCATCTGCCAGGCTGCGTACTCGATGTGATCGAACAGGCTCAGCGCATACGTCTTTGCGGATTCTCTGAGCTGGTCCTGTGCCAGCACGAGTGACCGCTCTTCGATTTCACGAACGGCAAGCAATGAAGTGAACACCACCGGCAGCAGCGCCATGATCACGACGAGCAGGATGATCTTCGACTCTACTTTTTTGCCTGGCAGGCGAACCATCTCCTAGAACTCGTCTGCCGATCCGACAAACCCTCCATCTCCTGCTCGGACAACGTCGTCCTGGCTCGGGGGGGCGGTCAGCGGTGGGCGGGTATCGCCATCTTCTCCCAAACTGTAGAGATCGTAGTCACTGTTGATCGGCACCAGATTTCGGTCTTTTCGCAACAGGCCATTGAGGCCTGGCTCATCGTTATTCCGAATCTGCAGGTACTGGTAGGGTCGTCCCCAGGGATCAGCCGGAGCGCCGTTAGGCAGGTCTGCCAGACTCTCCGGATAGGTGAAGTTGTTCGCGAGGAACTTCTCTATCTCCATGTCGATTTGGCCGATGTCCGCAACCGCCTGTCCAATGCGTGCCCTTTCGGCAAACTCATCGTAGGCAGGAACAGCAATGGCGCTGAGAACGGCCAGCACCGCAAGTGCAATGAGAAGTTCCAATAAGCTGAATCCGCGCATCCTGCGCCACCAGATCGAGTGGGTAACACAGTATATGAACCGTCCGCTGCGAGTTGTGTGACGGCTTGTCAGGCTCATACGGCAGACTGCAATTTTGTGATCTGGATCGCAGGAGACTTTGATTTATTAGACTGTGCGTCAGGCTTGACTGACAAGATCCTTTGCGAAATAATGTTGGCAAGATTCCGGTCGTGGCGAAACCAGGCTGCATAACCGGATTCGGCTAACGGACTACGTCGCAACCTAAGCAACCGACCGCAATCGTGAGGCTTGATATGGAAGATCAACCACCCGAACTGCTGATGCGAGGCCTCCTTCGGGCCTACTACTGGATGGATGAAAGCCTCCAGAACGGCCTTCAGCAGGCTGGCTACGCGCCCCGAACCCGCACCCAGACGATGATTCTCATCAATATCTCCGACGGCATTACCCGTGCCGCCGAGCTGGCTCGCGTGCTCGGAGTTTCCCGCCAGGCCATCCAACAGCAGATCAACGAGCTGGAAAAAGAGGAACTGGTTACCCAGATTCCGGACCCGAACGATCGGCGCGCCAACCGGATCGTCTTCAGCGAGAAGGGTTCCGCGTTGATCAACGCTGCCCTTGCCACCCTTCGCCAGGCCGAGCAGGCGCTCGCCATGCGCCTTGGCTACGAGACGGTAAGCAACCTGCGTCGAGGCCTTATGGCTGACTGGGGAACCGTGATGGGCGAGAAACATCCACCGGGACGCAAGCGCACGCTCGCCAGCTGACGCCTACGGACCGGACGCTCAGTCCAGATCCATTCTCTCGATGATCTCCACCAGCTCTCCAGAGCACTGGAGGTCTTCGAGTTCGCCTATGTCCGGTTCGCGGCGGATCTCCCTGCTAGTTCAGCCGCGAGGAGACCGATTCAACCCGGTTCAATACCATTTCGTCGCAGTGACCAGCACGACCCACTGCCAGGGGGCTATTGTGCGGACTCTCAAGGAGAAGGCCCCTGAAGAGGGGCAGCAGGAGCAGCCATGACACGAATCCACGCCATCCGTATCGCGATCAGATGGCTGGTCGCAACCACCAGCCTCTTCACCGCCTCCGTCTTCGCCGCTGAGCTGGAAGTAACCGTTCGCGGCATCGAGAGCGAGGAAGGTCAGCTCATGATCGCCGTCGTGAACAGCGAAGCGGCATTCAATGGCGAGACCCCGGCCGTGCTGTCACTGCTGATTGCACCGCAAGGCGACACCATCACTTTCAGCACGGATGCCCTGCCGGAGGGAGACTATGGGATCCGGGTGATGCATGACGAAAACGGCAATGGCGACATGGATTCAAACATGGTCGGTATGCCTACCGAGCCCTGGGGCTTTTCCAACAACGCAATGGGCAACTTCGGTCCGCCTGGCTGGGCAGACATCCGTTTCGGCCTGGCAGGTGAAACAGCCGTCACCATCGATCTGAACCATTGAGGGAGCGCTACCATGCTGAGACGTCAATTCGTTCATCGTGCTGCACTGTCCATGCTCGCCGGTGCCACCAGCAGCCTCCTGCCGAGCTTCAGCCTGGCAGGCGTGAAATCCTGGAAAGACGCTTTCGCGGAAGCACTGGAGAAGACCCCCTGGCTGCTCGCCTTCCGCTCGGTGACCCACGATGCCTTCAGTGCCCAGGCGAAGCTCGATGGAAAGATCCCTGAAGCACTGTCCGGCACCCTGTATCGGAACGGTCCGGCTCGACACGAGATCGGCGAGTACCGCTACCACCACTGGTTCGATGGCGATGGCATGATTCAAGCCTGGCGGATCGATTCTGATGGGGTTTCGCACTCGGCGAAAATGGTTGCCACCCGAAAGTACCTGGCGGAACTCGATGCCGGTCGGGCGCTCTATCCAGGCTTCGCCAGCATCCCACCTGACCCGAAGCCGGTGACCAGTGCCGACACGGTGAACGTGGCCAACATCAGCGTGCTGCCCCATCACGGCAAGCTATATGCGCTGTGGGAAGCAGGCTCTCCCTGGGAGATCGACCCGGACGATCTCTCCACCGAGGGTTTGCACACGTTCTCCGAGGAAACGGAAGGTCTACCTTTCTCGGCCCATCCCAGAGTCGAGGCAGACGGAACGCTGTGGAACTTCGGTTATGTGAGTAACGCGAAAAAGCTCGTCTTCTGGCACATTCGACCCAATGGCAAGCTCGAGAAGGTAGGGATTGTCGACTGCGATCCGATCGCACCGATCCACGACTTCGTGGTGACAAGCAGACACCTGGTCATGCTGATACCGCCGTTCCAGTTCGAGCCGCAGGGTGCCGGCTCTTTTCTCGACCAGCATCGCTGGCGGCCTGACGAGCCTACCCGCGTGCTTGTGGTGGACAAGAACGACTTCAACAATCACCGCTTCTTCGAGTTGCCCGCTCAGTGGGTTTTTCACTACGGCAACGCCTGGGAAGACGACGCAGGCGTTATCCACTTTGATGCCGCCCGAGCACCAGACCCACTGGCCATGATCGACAGCTTCCGGTACATCATGCGCGGCGAGATCAGACCCGACAGCGCCTCCATCCACCACCAGTACAGGATCGATACGAAGAAAGGCACCATCGCAGAAACTCCCATGCTCGGCGCAGGTATCAGCAGCGAGTTCCCGACGATTGACCCTCGAGTCAGCGGCCGGAGATACTCTCGCATCGTCATGCTCACGCAGGGCAGCAAGGTCGAACATGGCATGCTGAGCGAAGTCTCAAGCTTCAATCTGGACCGCGATCGGCTGGATACTTTCCAGTATCCGGACGGTGTGATTCCAGAAGAGCATCTGTATGTGCCCAGCAATGACCTCGCCCCCGAGCAGGGCGGCTGGGTGGTCGGTACGGGGCTCAACTATGCGGCGGAGCGCATGGAACTGAGAATCTTCGATGCGGATCGACTGGCGGATGGACCGCTGGCCACCGCGGCACTGCCCTACGCCCTGCCCATGGGGCTGCATGCCAAGTTCGTCTGAGTGGCAACTGCCTACTCGAAGCGAGGTGCTCCGGTCGTTCGGCGGCACCACGCTCTTCTGCACCGCCATCTCCATCACGATCTGGTTGCTGGAGCTCGCGGAGCCGCTGTGGGCTTCATTTCTGATCTCCTTTGCCATCGGCTACTCGATCAATCTGACCTCCCTGCTTTTGCAGCCCTGGCTGCTTAGAAGCTCGTCTCCCATTCTGGGTTCAACAGTCACGACCCTGGTCGGTATCGGCGTTGGCCTCAGTCTGGCCGGCCTTCTGCTCTACGGCGACGCGCTGATCTTCGTGCGCCATGACGGCTACGGAACTCCGTTGCTCGCTCTGTTTTTCGGCGTGCTCGGACTGATCTTCTTCCGCACCCGAGAGCGTCTGCACGAAGCCCAGACTGAGCTCGCCGATGCCAAAGCCGAGCAGCTCGCTCGAGAGAAGGCCCATCTGGAAACTCAGCTGAAGTTGCTGCAGGCGCAGATCGAACCACACTTCCTGTTCAATACCCTCGGCAATGTGGTGGGCATGGTTCGCACCCAGCCGGAAGCCGCCGAGAAGACCCTGATCGACCTGACTACGCTGCTGCGGGCTGCCTTACGGCGGACGCGAACGGAGCAGACCACGGTCAACGATGAGCTGACGGTCGTAACCGCGTTGCTCGAGATCAACCAGATCCGGATGGGCGATCGGCTCAGCTGGTCGGTGCACGTTCCGGAAGACCTGAAGTCCTTGGAGCTACCTCCCATGCTGCTGCAACCCCTGGTCGAGAATGCGGTGAAGCATGGTATCGAGCCGCTGGAGGACGGGGGATCGATTCGAATAGACATCGAACGGGAGAACGACGAACTGGTGATCACCGTTGCAGACACCGGCGAGGGTCTAAGCGACAACAGGGCAGTCACACCAATCGGGGTCGGCATCAGCAATGTGCAGAGCCGCTTAGCCGCCCTGTTCGGCGACCAGGCTTCCCTTGCTCTCTCGGACAACATCCCCAGAGGCCTGATCGCCACGCTCCGAGTACCGACGCCAGGATCATGACCACCGCAGTTCTGATCGACGACGAGCCGAACTTGTCCGACTACCTGTCT
This sequence comes from Candidatus Azotimanducaceae bacterium, assembly GCA_965215995.1. Taxonomy (GTDB): domain Bacteria; phylum Pseudomonadota; class Gammaproteobacteria; order Pseudomonadales; family Azotimanducaceae; genus SZUA-309. Next base: position 1,774,595 of record OZ244128.1, read on the forward strand.
CGCAGGCTAGCTGAGCTCTGGCCGGAGCTTGAGATCCTCGGAACCGCTGCCAACGGTCGCCAGGCGCTGGCCATGTGCGAGGAACTGGCGCCGGACATCGTCTTTCTGGATATCCGGATGCCGGGTCTGTCCGGATTGCAGGTAGCAGAGGCTCTGGACCCGGAGATCCGCGTCGTGTTCGTGACCGCTTACGATGAATACGCCGTGCAGGCCTTCGAGACGGCGGCCGTCGACTACCTGTTGAAACCAGTGGATGACGCACGTCTGGCACTCACCATCGATCGACTGAAGATCGCGACCAGCGAGGAGGAAAAAGCCGCGCTGTCGAAGGCCATCGGTCAGGTGCTCGGTGAGCTTTCCCGCCCGGAGTCCGACCATCTGCAGTGGCTGAGAGCACAGCAGGGAGGCACCACCCAGCTGGTGCCGGTGGACTCCGTCATCTACTTCCAGGCTGACGGCAAATACACAAGTGTGGTCACCGCCACCGCTGAACACCTGATTCGCACCAGCATCCGTGAGCTCGAAGAGGCGCTGGATCCCAAGCGCTTCTGGCGTGTGCATCGCGGCACTATCGTGCGTGTTGACGAGATCACGGAAGCCCGTCGCGACCTCCGCGGCCGTTACACGCTGACCCTCCGCTCCCGACCGGAACAGCTGCGCACATCACAGAAATACGGACATCTGTTCAAGGGCATGTAACATCGGGCCCTTACGAGGGAGATCACTGATGTCCGATACACCTGCGACGAACAATCGGCCCACCAACGCCGTGGTCATTCTGCTCGACAGCCTGAACCGCCACATGCTCGGCTGCTACGGTGGCAAGGAGTTCGAAACGCCCAACCTGGATGCGTTCGCGTCCCGAGCCACGCGATTCGACAATCACTACGTCGGCTCCCTACCCTGCATGCCGGCCCGTCACGACATCCTGGTCGGCGCCCTGGACTTTCTCTGGCGGCCCTGGGGTTCCATCGAGCTCTGGGAAGAACCAGTGACCGCACCGCTCAGAGAAAACGGTGTTACCACCATGCTCATCAGCGATCATCCCCATCTCTTCGAGACCGGCGGCGAGAACTATCACACTGAGTTCCGTGCCTGGGACTACCTGCGCGGGCACGAGAACGATCCCTGGAAAACCCGGCCAGATCCTTCCTGGCTCGGCACGCCCGCGCTTCCCGCAGAAGAAGGCCGCGGCCAGTACTACCGCGAGTCACGAACCTGGTTCAGGGCGGAAGCAGACTACCCTGGCCCGAAAACCATGCAAGCCGCCTGCGACTGGCTGAATCTGCACGCAAGTACCGATGGCGACGATGCCTTCCTTCTGTTCGTCGACGAGTTTGATCCCCACGAACCGTTCGACACCCCTGAACCCTGGGCGAACCGGTACGATCCGGACTGGGATGAGCCGCTCATGATCTGGCCACCCTACTCCGTGAATACGGTGCGTAACGGTGTGCTCAGCGAGCGCCAGGCTCGACACGTTCGCGCCAACTACGGCTCAAAACTCAGCATGATCGACCACTGGTTCGGCAAGGTGATGGCCACGCTTGATGCCCTGGATCTCTGGGATTCGACCGCCGTGATCGTCTGCACCGACCACGGCCACTACCTGGGCGAGCGGGATATCTTCGGTAAGCCCGGCGTTCCTCACTACGAACCAATGGGCCACACGCCGTTGCTGATCAGCTGGCCCACGTCTGCAGAAACAAAGCCTGTGCCGAAGTCTGTGAACGCGTTGACCACCAACGTGGACATACACGCCACGCTCTGCGATCTCTTCGGCATCACCCCTGCCCATCGGACCCACGGCCGGTCGATCATCCCGCTGTTGGACGGCAGCGCCTCGCAGATCCGCGACTGGGCGGTTGCCGGAGTCTACGGCCGTTGGGTGCACGTGCTCGATGGTGAGCACAAGTACGCGCGCGGACCAGTGAGTGACGAGAATCTCCCGTTGTCCATGTGGTCGAATCGCTGGTCGACGATGCCCGTCCACCAGATGCCGGCACTCAAGCTGCCGATGCCGAACAAGGATGCCTTCCTCGATTTCATGCCCGGTTCCGAGATTCCGGTGATCCGGCAACAGTTCCAACCCGGTGACTTGCTACCGTACTGGTGCGCCGGGCAGAAGTCGGACTGGCATTGCCTTTACAACCTGGAGGACGATCCGGCCGAGGAAGAAAACCTGCTCAATACACCGCTTGAGGCCCGCATGCTCGAACTCCTGCGCACGGCGCTCACCGAGCTGGAAGCGCCGGACGAGCAGCTGGCCCGACTCGGCATGGCGTAGCAATGCTGGAGTAGTGGACAAACATTAGACATTACCGTCTCCACGGTTACTGCTAGGTTAAACGGGTGCTTGCAATAGGGTAGCCAGATGGCTTTCGCGATCCATGATCCAGAGCTCCGCGCTCTCCTGGAGATCCGCCCGAAACCCTACTTTGTTCGGATCACCGATGGGCTCCACCTCGGCTACCGGAAGGGTAAGTCGGTGTCACGTTGGGTGGTTCGACGAACTCTCAATGGGAAGTATCAGACGCGCACCGTTGAAGGCGTGCAGCCTGACGATCGCTTTGCCCCTGACGGCACACAGGTTCTCAATTTCCAACAGATGGTGAATCGACTGATGACAGAAGGTAAGAACAAGATCTGCTGCAGTTTCTGTGGCAAGACGCCTAAGGAAGTCGCGAAGCTGGTGGCTGGCCCAGGTGTTTTCATTTGCGATGGCTGCGTGGCCATGTGCCAACTGTATTTCGACAATCCGGCAGCAGAGGACTCAAAACTGCTCATCGAAGACGGTAAACCGGTGCTGAAGGATGGAAAACCCGTGTTCGTACCGCTCACTGAAGAGGAACTGAAGCAACGCGACGAGTTGCTGACAGCAGAAGATTGATCGTCGGCAACGAGTCCGAAAATCGATCCTGCTCGGTAGCCACCTCGCTTAGGTCAAGGATTCGGACAACGTGCCTATTGATATCAATTGAGTGCGGCCGCCCACCTGAATCTTCTCTCCAACTTTGAGATACAGGCGCGATGGCCGTAGGATTTCCACGCCCTGATCCACGACCACGTTGAACTCCCCGCCTTTGAGGTCATGCAGATAAGCGGCGAAGGCGGTGTTGGCACTGCCGGTAGCCGGATCTTCGCGCACACCATTGGTATCGAAGAACATCCGGCTCGCGAAATCCGCATCGGGACCATATGCCTCGCTGGTGAACAAGAACACGCACTGAACGCTCAGCCCCTCGTTAAGATATGCCTGATGCAGATCACCGTTGAGCTTCGCAGCTCGTAATGACTCAAGGTCGCGAACACCAATCAGGATAAACCTGGGGCCAACCTCAGCGAACCGAATCGGGTAGTCGGGGTCCAGGGCGTTCACCGGTAGGCTGATCAGCTTCGCCGTTCTCGATGGGTCAAAGGGATCGCCCAGCTGCACCGAGGGTGGCGTCATCCAGCCAATGCCGTTATCAAAACCGACCGGCACCGTTCCCCCCTTCAGATTCAGTGAGATCGATCCTTCACCCCCAGCCAGCACCCAGGCGGTGCCCACCGTGGGATGACCGGCAAACGGCAACTCGGCTGCCGGTGTGAATATGCGCACATCAGCCTCACCCTCTCCCTCCCGCGTAACGAAGGTGGTTTCCGAGAAGTTCATCTCCCGAGCGATGGCCTGCATGCCTTGATCGCTCAAGCCTGCGCAATCCTGCACCACCGCGAGCTGGTTTCCCGCCAGTGGCAGCTCGGCGAATACGTCAACGATGGTCAGTTTCACTGTCTTCTCCGTGGCGATGCTTAGAGACGGGCGTTGTCCCAGGACACGATGTGCCTGGGTTCGAAGACGATCCAGCGCCGGCTGCGACCGCTGGCACTCACTGCATGCGGCTTGGGATTGCCGTCCTCGTCCGCCAACCCACTCTTAACACCAATATTCAGCTGTGCTTCTGCCAGGTGGGCGTCCGTGGCCTCAGCAGCAGCGTCCTCGAGAACCCAAGCCCGCCCACGCATCATCACACCTTTCAACTCCCGCCATGCCTCACCCACGTCCACAAGAATGGTGGCGGTCGAGTTTCGGCGCAGATTGGCCACCTTCTGGCCACGACCGAAGATGTAGATCCGGCCACCAGCCCAGCCGAAGGTCATCGGGGTAAGGTTGATGTCCGAGTCGGGACCGATGGTGGCGATCCGAATACGAGATTGCTCGCGCATGAGCGTATCGATCTCGGACTCCGTCATCCTCAGGTTCGCAGCGATTCTAGCCATCAGCCTGCTCCTTCACGTTCGAGCAGTTTGGCAACAGGATTCTCGAAGTCAGTCAGCTCATCCCAACGGCCAGCGAGGATGTCGCGATGCGACGTACGGCAAACCACTTCCAGGCGGATACCGTCCGGATCAGAAAAGAAGGTCGCATAGTACTCTGGATGATATTCCGCGTAGATCGCCGGTTCGGTGCAGGCAACACCTGCATCGGTGAGCAGGCGATAGCACTCATCCACCGCCGTCGGGTCGGGTGCCTGGAAACAGAGATGATGCAGCCCGCTTCGGTAGGCATCGAAAGCCTCGTCACTTCGTGTCGGCCGAATGCTCAACTGGAAAGTCGGTGCCAGATAGTGCGCATGTGGCTCACCAGCGATGGTTTTAGTGCCTTTCTTCAGACCCAGCGTTCGCATGACGTTGTCGTAAAAGGACTGGGAACGAGAGAAGTCCCGAACCGATAGGTAGATGTGGTCGATGCCACCCAACAGCAGATCCAAGTTCCTTCTCCCATGTCAGTCCCGCAGGACAAAAAGACCCATCATCAGGTCGTCTTCGTAGCTACCATCTGAGTACTTCAGTCGGCGTCTGGATGATCCCTCCTGCTCGAAACCACAGCCCCGGTAGAGGCGAATGGCCCGCTGGTTTTCTGCTCGAACCCTGAGCTCGATTTTCTCTATCTGCGCGTTACCCCTGGCCCAGTCGATCGCGTGATCGAGCAACAGCCGGCCAACGCCTCGTCCCGTGTTTCCGGGGTGCACGACGATCGTCAGCGTGCAGACGTGGCTGTTCTGGGCGAGTGGCATCGGATCAAGCAGCAAGTGGCCAATCAGCTGTTCTCCTGTTTCTGCCACCAGATAGACCCCATTCCGATGCCTTATCACCGCTGCTATCTTCTCGCGGTACGCATCGAGCGGGATCTCGCCTGGCAACGCATTCAACAGGCCCTTTGTTTCCGCTGTGGCAGATTCCGCAGCGGCGATCGCCTGGGCATCCTCGGCCCGGGCCGACCGGATCTGAACCTCGTCAGTCATCGGCTAATCCAAACTCAGCCAGCAGCGACGACATGCCCTCCCGACCAGTGCTGAGGTCATAGATCCGAGCATGCAGGCCAAGAGCCTCAGCAGCCTCCACGTTTCCGGCATTGTCATCTACAAACAGTACCTGTTCAGCTGACTGCTGCAGCCGAGCGAGCACGGCTGCGAAGTACTCGCCGTCCGGCTTAGCGTGGCCGATCTCGCAGGAGTAGAACAGGTCGTCGAAGTGATCCGCATAGCCCAGTGAATGCGTCATGAACGTTGCCCGCTCCGGTTGCTGATTGGTTGCGAGGCATACCCGCACACCCCGCCCACGGAGTCTCCGCGCCTGTTCCAGCACGGAAGCCTGAGGCTCGATCAACTGCCAGATCCTTATGGCTTCATCCACCGTGGCAGGGCTGTTCCAGCGTGCCAGCACTGCAGCGAGGGCGGGACGGAACGAACCAGCACCGGTCAACGTCGGTCGTTCTGCCGCAAAAACCTCTTCGAGAAATACCTCTGAGGAACCCGGTTTACCGCAAAGGCCAGCCAATGCCTCCAGCCATCCCGGTGCCGTGGTCTGCACGACGCCATCCGCGTCGAGCAGCACCGTGGTAATCGTAGCCGACACGCTAAACCGAGCCCCCAACGGTACGAATGTCGATGCCGGTATGGTGGCGTGACTGGTCTGCTTCGCGCACGGTTATTCCTCCGAAGGGGAGTCATTCTACCTGCAGACATCATCGCAACCAGAAACCATACTTGAGCGTTTTCAATTCACTCCATTGAGCGCATGCATATTCTGGAAGACGATCTCACCGGCAGCGCCATAGCTCAGCTGCTGGACGAACATCTAGCCGACATGCACTCGATCACGCCAGCCGAGTCAGTACATGCCATGGATCTGTCTGCCCTTCGCGCCGATCCAAGCGTCACGTTCTGGTCGCTGTGGGAAGACGGCGACCTGCTCGGCTGCGGAGCTCTGAAGGTGATCGATGCGCACAGCGGGGAAATCAAATCCATGCGCACCTCGACCGCGCACCGTCGTCGGGGGGTTGCCGCCCGAATTCTCGAATACATCATCGAACAGGCCCGGGCAGCGGGACTGCAGGCGCTCTATCTGGAAACGGGCTCCATGATCGAGTTTGCACCCGCACGCGGGCTGTACGAGCGATACGGTTTCGAGTATTGCCCGCCCTTCGCAGGCTATGTCGAGGACCCGAACAGCGTCTTCATGCACCGGACGCTCTGACATCGCCGGCTCCTGAGCAAACGCCGCTAGCTCCTGAGCAAACGCCGCTAGCTCCTGAGCAAGCGGTAGGCCATGGCAGCAACAGCAAGCACGCCGAGAGCCAGCACACTCCAGAGCGTAATCGTTCGCCAATCCACCGGTTCTGGAGCCGCAACCAGACGATCCGGGCCACCCAAAGTCTGGGCATCCATCGGCCTGGCATGGGGTACATCCGCCAGATCGACCGGCGGACCACCATTCAGCTTTCTCAACAGCTCCGTCAGCGGCCATTGACGGCCTTCGATGCCGGCCTGACCGTAAGCCAGCACATAAGGTGCAGCGCCCTGTTTGAGAAAGACCACCTCATCGGGCAACCAGCCAACCCGAAGCTCCGGTGAGCCAAACCCTTCTCCTTCGAACTCGATGCGCCAGTACCTGTCTCCATCATCGATGCGGAGCGGCTCCGGCTGGACCACCACTGCCGCGATCGATGAACGATAGAAGGTTCGCACACCGCGATCCCGCCAGCTGTCCTCTTCATTGATTCTCGAATACAGGTGCGCTGTGACCAGGAAGTTTCCAGAACTCGTGAGTTGCAGGCGATCCACCGGAAACCAGCCACCGGACTCAAACTCCCAACCCTCATCCACCGGCTGTCCACTGAGCGTGCGCCAGCGTCTTTCCGGCAGCTCAGATCGCCGGTGCCGCACATCCACTCGGGAGACAGTCAAAGGCAGGCTGCCTTCGATCTGGGTGATGCGCAGGTAGCGGGCACTCCGGCGGGGGAGATCGAACTGATCGAGCAGCACCTCGCCCTCTTCGTTTGACAGGCGGGCGATGGTGGTGTCCGCCACCAGGGTCTGCCAGCGGTTCAGATCATCGCTGGATTCCACCCGTATGCGGCTGACGATTTCGTCCTGATCGACTCTGTTCCAGCTGAGCCGCATCTCCGTCGGCACCTGATCCAGCGTCGAAGCGTCGACCAGATAGGCCCGCGCAGCGGCAGGACCCACCACGCCACCCCGGTAGGAGACAATGGCTCCGTCATCGTTCACTTCCACCCGCAGATCGAGGCCGCCATCTGCATCGGATTCAGACTCCGGCAACGGGAACAGCGGCAATGACTCCCAGGCAGCGTACTCGTCACGCTTCGCTGGTCGGCGAACGTTGTAGGGCACCTCTTCCTGGTCCCTGTTGAACACCCGCAGATCCCCTAGGTCACGACGCGTGACCCACTCATACACATCGTCCGGTACGGTCAGTCGCTGAACGACTGAGTCGCCGGAGGTGTCGAGCACCCTTCCCCAGGCAAAATCGGACTGACTCGCCTGTGCTGTGGCTACGGCCAGTGCCGCCAGCAGCAGTGTTATCGATCTCACGACTGTTGCGTCTCCAATTCGTCCTCGCCTCTAGGCGGAAGCGGCGCAAAGTAGCCGATCACGAGCATCAGCACACCCACGCTGATGAAGGTCACCATGCGACCCACGAGCGCCAGGTTACCGATATCCACAAAGAAGAGCTTCAGTATCACCACAGCCAGGAGGCCAGCGCCGATCATCCAGAAGCTCCGTACCGCCTTGCGGGTGGCGTAGCCCATGAGCCCAAGGGCGATCAGCGTCCAGAGTATGGTCACAGTGGTGAGGAAAGCATCGGACTCCACGATCCGGTCAATCGGGTACGGCACACCCGCGTAGTAGTGCACGGCTCGTGCGGTCACCGTGTTGATCCAGAAGAACGCCAGCGCACCCAGGGTGATTCGGCCAATCTGATCAGCGCCTTCAAGCCGCATCTCCGGTAGCCGCTTGAGCCACTGCACACCCAGCATCAGGATGCCGAGCTGAGTGAGTTCCACCGGATTCAGCAGCACCAGGTACGGCACCGGATCAGCATCCCCCCGCACAAAGCCGGTGGCCAGCAGCCAGCATGCGAGGTAGCCAACGGCAACCGTCCAGCCCCAGCCGAAATAGGCACCCGGGTGACGATTGAACGGCCAGCGCTCTTCGTCCTTGAAGCTGAGCATGCCGACGCTCACCACCAGCGGCACAACACCCCAGGTGACGTAGACCCAGACAGAACCCGTGACAAAATCTCCAGCCATCTTCACCAGCGCGGCGGTGTTCCAGGTGATGAACAGGGTGAGGAACCACCAGCCGAAAGCGTGCCAGAGTGCGGCAAGCGGATTCTCCTCATCGAGCGCGTGAAGGTGCCAGTAGGCAACGATGAAGAGCAGCGGCCAGGCAAGCCAGCCGAAGTCTGCAAACGCGGTATCGCGAACCCAGTTCACATCCAGCTCGAGCAGCAGGAGCACGCCGATGGGTAAGAGTACGAACACCGGCAATAATCCCTGACGCCACTGAGTCCGTCTGGCAAGGAAGGTGAGCAGGAGAGCAGAGAGCGCTGCGTAGATCAGGAAGAAGTGCTCGCCCAGATTGGTGGAGGCGAAGGTCTCTTCGCCCGGCGTGTACCAGGATAGCTCACGCACCCCGCCGGACAGCCACCAGAGCACGCCCCAGACCAGCATCACCGCGCCCACGGCCGGTTCGAACCGGGTCAGCGGCGCACGGTTTCGGCCGATGACGTAGGCAGTGAACACACCTGCCAGGCCAAGGAATGCAGCACCGAGATAGGCGCTGTTCAGGAAGAGCAGATCACCCACCTCACGTCCGATCTCCGAAGCGAAGGCGACGCCCGCCGCCACCTGCAAGAGCAGGCCGAAAGCTCGCGGCAGTCGCTGAGCCTGGCGCACGCCGACCCAGAACACCCCGGCACCTTCCAGGGCCCAGGTAGCTGCGGTGAAGCGCTGATTATCGAACGCAAACGGAATGGCGAGCGTGGCGAAGACAACGGCCAATGCCAGAAAACTCTGATCGAGCAGCTCCGCGAGCTGCCCCTGCCTCTTCAGCCACCAGCCGAGCAGCGCGTAAACGATGGCCGCACCAAGGGCTGAGTAGGCAAGACCGAACTCCATGTCCTCGACCAGCCCTGCCTGCAACGCAAAGGCGATTACCGGCGTGCCGAATACCAGCGTGCCGTCTACCACACCGGTCAGCTTCACCTCCTGGCGGCGGGCAAAGAGGATGCTCACGGCAAGGTAAAACAGGAAGAACAGAATGAGGAACGGCTGGGTGGAGGCATAGTACTCAGGCTGATAGTACTCGTACCCCCAGCTCGCACCGATCACGAAAGTGAACACGAATCCGGTCCAGTTCAGCCAGCGCCAGTGCTGGAACCAGGCCATCACCAGGATGCCGGCGTTGAGCAGCGCGTAGTAGGAAAAGAGCGCCACGTGACTGCCTTCGCCGGTGGAGGTGAGCACCGGGGCAAGAAAACCGCCACTCATGCTGAAGATAGCCAAGGCCTGGCTCCTTTGAACCACCGACAGTACCGACGCCCCCGCCACCAGCACCACCAGCATCGGGAAGGCCGCCCCCATGGGCACCAATCCGTAGAGGCGGGAAGCGGCAAATACCGTCAGATAGAGAATGGCCAACCCCACACCCTGCAGAATCAGCCCATAGGTGTCTGTGCGTTCCCGCAACCGCCAGCCGAAACCGAGCAGCACGATGCCGCCGAGCGCGGCACCGGCGAGCCTGAGCTCCAAAGGCACCAGCGAATGCTCATAGGCATAGCGCATCAGGTAGGCAACGCCAATGAACAACACCACCGCACCGATCCGGACGACCGGATTACCCGTGGTGGCAAACCTGACGATGGCCTCACCGAGTGCGCGCATGCGGTTGTCGAGGGCGGAGGGTTCCCGGGGCCGTGGTGTCCACTCAGAACTAGGCTGCGGCGAAGATGCTGGAGCGTCGGCAGTTGGGCGCTGGGGGCTCGCCGTTGCAGCCGGTTGCTCCACCTGGCTCCTCTGTGCCGCGGCCTGAGGTTCCATCGCAACCTGACCTGTGCGCGGCGGCACCGACGTGGCAGGTGGCGCAGGCGAAGGTGCGGTACCAGTGGCTCCGCCTTCTTCCAACTGATCGAGTCGGGCTTCCAACTGCGAGATGGATCTATTCTGCCGCCAGATCAGGCTACCGAAGAAACCGGCGAAACCGCCGAGGAGGATTCCACCGTCGCTGCCTGTGAGCGCTCCGAGCAAGGCACCGACCAACGCCATTAAGATGTGCATGAAACGTCCTGTTCACGTCACGATGCCTCAGAATGCCGAAGGAACATACATTATTCCAGCTAAATCAGTAAGTTAGCTGTCAGGATGTGATCGGGATCGCAGGCTTTGGGAGACTGAGTGAAACAAACCCGCTGCTGGGTCAGCAGGTCGGTGTTGCATCCGCGGAATCATCGGAGCCGGGCTGGTTAGCTCCAGAAACATCCCTCACCGCCGAAGTCCTCATGCATGACCTTCACATCCGATGGCTTGAGACCATCGATCATGCGCGCATTCACACCCATGACCTTGTACTCATCGATCAAAGGCAGCCAGTGTGTCGTGCAGGAACATTTTCGGCAGCTGTGAAACTCCAGAGTCCTGTCAGCCCAGGCATAGGTCAACGTCGCACCTTCGCTGTGAAGGGTCACAACTTCCTCAGGCGGATGATAAACCCACAAGGCACCGAGCCTTCGACAGATCGAGCAGTTGCACTCCACAACCTCGTCGGGCAGTTTCGGGATCTCAATTATGATCGCGCCACAATGGCAGCTGGCTTTTACGCTCATCTACATCTGACCCCTAATCGAGTTTTAGCTGGACCGCACCCAGGCCATCGGAATGTCCGACTCCACTGTCCCATCCAGATTTCGGATTCGGTCCACGAACACCCCCTCTCGGGTGAACCCAACCGATTCGTAGAACTGAATAGCCCGCAGGTTCGATTCCCGGGCGATGAGTTCCACGCGCTTAACCTCGGGGCGTTCTTCGCTTACCACCTCCATGAACCGCTCGAACAACCGACGCCCCACTCCGTCGCCCTGGGCGTCGGGATCGACAGCGATCGTCAGGTCCCCGAGCACGTGGGCAAAGCAGAACAGCCCGGGTGTGTAGGCATGGATCTCACCGACGATCTGACCTCCCTCTTCAGCAACGAAACACAACCCCCGGTCCAACGCGGCTGTAAGAAATCCAGCGACGTAGGGCTCGTCCACCTCTTCTGCCAGCCTGGCAAGGCCACCAGGCTGGCCAGACACCTTCTTGTACAGCGCATGGATCGAACCTGCATCGCCAGCATCTGCCGGGCGAACAACAGCTGAACATGTTCTGGGCACGGGCTGCCTCTAGCTACTCCGAACACATATGTATTCTAGCAGCGCGGGGTTCGCTCACCTGCAGCCAACCGTGCTATACGGAGGCGCGCAAGTCAGTACAGTGATTGGAACTAAGGAGGCCTTGCAGGTGAAGGCGCTCTCCGGAGATCAACGTCAGCATATCGAAGCGCGCGGCGATTCCAGCCCACTGATCAGTGAAATGTCCGGCGCCACGTCCTCCGACCTCTACCTGCTGGAATACCACGACCAGCGGGAAGTGCTGCGTATCTTCAGAGCGGAACGATGGGAGACGCCAGCCGACGAGCTGTCGCTGAAAGAAACAACCATACTCACAGCCCTCGGAGCGGCTCCTCTGCCGACACCGACGCCGCTCGGCACCTTCATGCGCAACGGGGTGCTCATGAGCTGGCTGCCGGGTGTGGTCGATCTGCCTATGCGGCCGGGCGCGTACTGGCTCGAAGTCCTTGCCCGATGCCTGGCGGACATACACCAATGTGGCGTCGAGGTGCCCTACGCCTACGAATCCTGGAACGGAACGACCATCGACACACGTCCGGACTGGTGGACCGATCAGGAGCTGTGGCTCGGCGCCCAGGCACTCGCCGCCCGCACCCCCGACTTCGATCCCATCTTCGTGCACCGGGACTTTCATCCCGTAAATGTGCTCTGGGAGGACGGGCGGATCTCAGGCATCGTCGATTGGATCAACGCCTGCATGGGACCGGCGGGTATCGATGTGGCGCACTGCCGTCTGAACCTGGCCATCATGTATGGCCAGCCCACCGCGGACGCCTTCCTGGCCGCCTACACTCAGGCGGCACCTGGCTACGAGCACGACTTCTACTGGGATCTGGATGACGCGTTGGGCGCGTTGCCTGACGTCAGACCGTACGCTCCCTGGGCGCAATTCGGCCTCGCTGGTCTCAGCACCGAGATGGTGCGGGAGCGGTTGCAGGCCTTTGTCAGCGCCGCTCTCCTGCGCCATCAAGCTGCTGCAAAGTTCCGATAGGTAAACGGGCCTCGGTTGGCAGCCGCTCCCAGGTAGGCGTACAGTGATCGATCACGTCTTTGGGAGAGACACCATGCGCCACCGATTTTCGACCAGGGGGCTGCTAGCTGGCCTCCTCCTGTTTGCTGCACCCACCACCATTGCTGCTGAAGGCATCATCGAAGAAGTCATCGTCACTGCTCAGAAACGGGAGCAGGCACTTCAGGACACACCTGTGTCGGTCACCGCGTTCACCGGCCGTGCGATTGAAGATCTGGGATTCCGCCAGTCGGTGGACATCACGGCGCAGACCCCGAACTTCAACGTCGGCTACCCAAACGGTGACACCGGCGTGCCAGCCATGTTCATCCGCGGGGTCGGTCTGAACGACTTCGCAGTGCTGAACCAGGGGCCGATCGCATCATACGTCGACGAGGTATATATCTCATCCAACGCAGCACAGATATTTCAGTTGCTGGACGTAGAGCGAGTCGAAGTCCTGAGAGGCCCTCAAGGCACGTTGTACGGACGCAATGCCACGGGTGGAGCAGTTAACTATTACTCCCGAAGACCCGGGGAAGAATGGAACGGCTGGGGCAGAGCAAGCATTGGTGAGTGGAGCAGCACGAAATTCGAAGGCGCGATTGGCGGGCCGATAACAGATAGCCTGGGAATTCGCGGTGCCATACTCAAAACCGATTCCGATGGCTGGATGAAGAATCGCTTTACAGGTAACGATCAGCAGGGTGTCGATGAGCTTGCCTGGCGGCTGCTGTTCGAATTCATGCCCGGCGATACGTTCGATGCCCTGCTCAATATCCATGGCGGCGAGACCAAATCCGATTCGGTTCAATATCGCCATCTCGGCACCTGGCCAGAGGCTTTCTGGTTCGGCGAAAACTGCTCTGACGCGGAGATAACCGCGCTGAACTGCGTGGATGTGGTCGGCTATACGGAACAGGCCAATTTCACAAACGTCTTCACAGGAGAGGAAGCTCAGGCGGTTCCAGGGTACGACGAGGGCAACTATGACTTCGAGTCCAACAACGACACCAGCTTCTGGGGCGTCTCGCTCAATATGAACCTGGACGTGGGTAACGACATCACCCTGACGTCGATCACCGCATATGACGAAGTGGATGACTCCCGCCCCGAAGAAACGGATGCTGGTCCCGCGGACGTGCTCACCGGCGTTCTCGGCGTCGAGCAGGAGACTTTCTCTCAGGAATTCCGCATCAGCCAGCAGAAATCCAACTGGAACTGGCTCGCCGGAATCTACTATCTGAATGACAAGGCGGACGACAAGACATCGTTTGATCTCCTGCGTCTGCAGCGACCGCTGCTCGTCGGCGTGGACGATCCCGCCGTCTGTGGTCCTCTGGTGCCCGCCGGGAACCCCACCGGATTCTGCCCTGACCAGTTCGTCTTCGAGCAGATTTCCGGTACGGAGCAGAAAATCGAAAGTTTCGCCATCTATGGTGACGCCTCCTTCGATCTCAGTGACGCGTGGCGACTCTCCGTTGGCCTGCGTTACTCCGATGAGGAAGTAAAGCATGCCGCGGCGTTCTTCTACGATGAGCCTGCAGCGGGCAATCCACTGATCACTTCATCGGATGACAAAACCAGCTTCGACAACGTTTCCGGGCGCGTGGTGCTCGACTGGCGCGCGATGGAGGACCTGCTGGTCTACGGCAGCATCGCCACCGGCTTCAAAGCCGGCGGCATCCAGAGCACCACAGACGGGAGCTTCCCGTACGATGAGGAGGAGCTGGTGAGCTACGAGGCCGGTTTCAAGTGGACGACGGCCGGCGGCAAGCTGCAGTTCAACGGTGCCATCTTCTTCTACGATTACTCGGACATGCAGGTGTTCCAGTTCGTGATCCTGGGCGATCCACCGACGCCGCTCTCACTTCTGACCAATGCCTCCGACGCCGAAACCACCGGTGCGGAGTTCGAGTTGCAGTGGCTGCCGGTCGATAACCTGATGATCAACATGGGGCTGGGGTTGCTGGACGCGGAGTACAAGGATTTCGTCGATGACTTCGGCGATGACTTCTCCGGAAACAAGATCACGCTTGCCCCGGATCTGAACTTCAATGGCCTGGCTCAGTACGATATCCCGGTGGGCTTCGGCACTTTCACGCTGCAACTCGACTGGACCTATCAGGACAAAGTGTATTTCGACTCACTGAACAACGAGTTGCTCAGCGAAGACAGCTACTGGCTGTGGAATGGCCGGGTAGCCTGGACGTCAGTCGATGATCGTTGGGAAGTCGCTGCCTGGGGACGAAATCTTGGCGATAAGGAGTATCTCTCTTATGCGTTCGACCTTTCGTTCTTCGGATTTCATGAGCAGATGCTGGGAACCCCGAGGATGTTCGGCGTGGAGCTGACCTACAGGAGATAAGGACCTTTGCAATAGGCGGGGTCAGCGCCCGGTCGGCGAGATGGCCAGATCGTCAAGCCAGATGCTGGCGGGCACGTCGCCGGGGAAACGGAACCGGATCGCAGCGAGGCTGGAAAGATCCAGCGCCGGTTCCACTGCCAGCCACTCGTGGAACAGGAATCGATAACGCTGAAAGGTCGGCTCGGATGCCTGCGAATCAGACAGGAACTCGAGTTTGAACAGCGTGGGATCCACCTGGGGAAGCAGCGCTCGGCGTGTGCTGAGCGGCAGACTCGCTTCGGTACCGTGGGAATCCACCAGCACAATATCGAAATCGAGCCGCACCGGCGGCTCGAACTCGTCAACCCCTTCCGGGGCAACAGTGCTCATAGCGGCCGCGAAGCCGATCGCCATGTCCGGGCTCACGGCCAGACCACCCTCCAGCAAGCGGACCTCGTAGCCAGGTTCACCTCCCGGATCGCTCCCCCAGCCAAGCAGCACCGCCGCGCTGTCCATATCCCGCCAGCGAAGCGGCACCTCGGCCTCCTTCCAGAGATCGAGATCCGTACCCTCCAGTGCCGCCACCTCACCGGTACCGCTGATCAGATCCGCGTCTTCCTCGAAGTCCGCCAGCATGATCATCCGCCCATCCAGATAGTTGCTTAAGTACCGGGCTTCTTCCGGAAACCAGCCAGCCCCCGTCTCCGGCCGGGCGAGAAATGCCAGATACTCCCGTTTGCCAAACAGCGTGGTGTCGAGGAAGGCAGAGAACAGGGTCGCGGCCACCTCTCTCTGTGCCTCGGCAGATATGAGCGGCACGACGTTCAGCATGGCAGCAGGTGGAAAGGGGGCATCGTATTCCGCCCAGCTGGTATTGAACTGGCCGTGATTCGCATCCAGCAGGTAGAAACTCGATTTGAAGCAATCGGCACAATCAGCGAACTCGAGCCGGGAATACATGGCCGAGCCGACGAAGGCCTGCACATCAGAATCATGGCTGCCGTGGATCACCAGCAGGTTGGTGTCGACCAGCGGCGTGTCCCGATCACGCGGGTTGTACTGGCTGTCCACGGGGGCGATGGCAATGATGCCGCGCACGCCGAAGCCGAAATCGAACACCACACCGGCATCGTCCGGATAGTGATGGAGGCGGTTGAACAACGCCGCCTCCGACACCGCTTCACCGCCACGGCTGTGGCCGATCAACACCACCCGATCCAGATCCACGCGGCCAGACATGGGGTGTGTGGGATCCGCCGTCCACTGCCGCCACTGCACCAGATGCTGCAGGAGCAACCAGGCCCGGGCATCGGATTCCTCCTCGAGCCCGGCCTCAGGTCCGCCGATCAGATTCCCAGTGAACGAGTTCAGGAAGTTTTCATCCACGGACACCGTGACCACACCGCGCGAGGCGAAGAGCTGACCGAGATAGTCATAACCCACGTCGGAAAAATCCGGACCTTCGTGGTTACCGTGCACGATGAGGACGATGGGATGCGGCCCTGCCTCATCGGGCGCCCAGACCCTACCTTGCACAGGCAACGCCGAGGCATCGAAGCCCCAGAACCGGGTACGCGCCCAGCCGCCAAGGCCCTCCCAACCATCGAGAAGTCGGCTGCCGTCAACCGACTCACTTCGCCAATCGGCTTCCTCCCCATACTCGACACGATGACGATCGGAACCGGAGCCGTAGGTATGGGTCGACACCGGGTAGTCACCGCGCAGGCCTGGATGGGCCAGCGGCAGCATCCGGGCTTCGATGGGCAGCCAGTCATTGCCTTCCTCCACCGGCCAGCCTGCAACCAGCAGTGCTGTGACACCCGCCAGGAGCGGCATCACGCCGAGGCCGAACAAGACACCGCCCGTCAGTCGTGCCCCGCGCCACCAGCGCAAGGCACCGGCGGTGGCTAACGCCAGAGTCAGCGCCAGGAAGAGATACAGTGTGGTGAGCTGCTGAGGCGAATACACCCCCAAGGGCAGGACCGGCAGGAGCAGTAGCAGCAGACCGGCCCTGAGCCCGCAGGACATTCTGGCCAGCACGGCCAGCGCCAGCCAGAGTCCGAGGCTGATGAGCAGCAACAGGGCAACCACAGCCAGCACACCGAGCCAGCCCATGACACCACCGGTCGCGAGTCCGAGTATCAGGACAACGATTGGGATGAGGACGAAGGCCGCCCAGCGATAGGTGCGGCCAATGCTCTCCCAGGTAGTCGGCGCCGGCCAGGCGCGGAGCAGCCATTTCTCGAGCCGCTGCCACCGCTGCTGCCAGGCCATGGGACTAGCCTTTGAACTCTCCGATCACGGAGGAAATGGACTCCTTCGCGTCCCCGAACAGCATGCGCGTGTTCTCACCGAAGAACAGCGGGTTGTCCACGCCGGAGAACCCGGAGGCCATGGATCGCTTGAGCACGAACACGGTGCGGGCATGATCTACGTTGATGATGGGCATGCCGTAGATGGGGCTGTTCTCATCTTCACGAGCGGCAGGATTCACCACATCGTTCGCACCGATCACGACCGCCACATCGACGTTGTCGATCCGCGGGTTGATGTCCTCCATCTCCACCAGCTGATCGTAGGGCACGTTGGCTTCTGCCAGCAGCACGTTCATGTGGCCCGGCATCCGGCCAGCGACCGGGTGGATGGCATAGGTGACTTCCGCACCGTTATCTTCCAGCAGCTCGCCGAGCTCCCGAACCACGTGTTGCGCTTGAGCCACTGCCATACCGTAGCCAGGCACGAAGGAGACAGAAGAAGCCGCTTCAAGAATGAGGTAGGCGTCTTCCGTGTTTATCGGCTTCACCTCGCCTTCCACCTTGGTGGCGGTCTTCACCGCACCGAAGCCGGAAAAGAGCACGTTGGCGAGCGATCGGTTCATGGCCTTACACATGATGTTGGTAAGGATGATGCCTGCCGCGCCAACCAGGGAGCCGGCTACGATGAGGATGTTGTTGTTGATGGCAAAGCCAGCCGCACATGCGGCCAGGCCCGAGTAGCTGTTCAGTAGCGAGATCACCACCGGCATGTCCGCACCGCCGATTGGAATCACCGCCATCACCCCGAAGACCAGCGCCAGCACGATCACGGCATAGAAGTAGGGAGAATCCAGCACCGGATCAACGGCGAACATCACACCGCAATAAATCAGTGCCACGAGCAGCAGAGCGTTCACGACTCGTTGCGCACCGAACAC
The DNA here is from genome assembly GCA_965215995.1 of Candidatus Azotimanducaceae bacterium. GTDB lineage: Bacteria > Pseudomonadota > Gammaproteobacteria > Pseudomonadales > Azotimanducaceae > SZUA-309. The sequence continues at coordinate 1,792,877 of OZ244128.1, forward strand.
GATCGCCCGGCTCGTCATCACTTCGGAGAGCTTGCCCCAGGCGATGATGGAGCCGGAGAACGTCATGCCACCAATCAGGATCGAAAGCAGAATGGTGACAATCGTGAAGGTGGTGTTGCCCGTGTTGTAAAGAGCGGCCCAGCCAACGAACAGGCTGGCCACACCGCCGGAACCGTTAAACAGCGCCACCATCTCCGGCATGGAGGTCATGGCCACTTTCTGGGCAGCAACAAAGCCGACCACGGCGCCCAGCACCGCCGCCACCGCGATCCACTGATACTCGATGATCTCACGGGACGCGAGAGTGACCAGAATGGCCAGAAGCATGCCAACCGCGGACAGCAGGTTGCCCCGCACCGCCGTTGCCGGCGAGCTCATCTGCTTCAGGCCGAAGATGAAGAGTACGGCGGCGACGATATAGATACCGTTGATCAGCTCCGCACTCATGATTTGCCTCCCGCTGGATCTTCCTTCTTCTTGAACATGCTGAGCATGCGGTCGGTAACCATGTAGCCACCCACCACGTTGATCGTGGCGAAGAACACGGCCAGCGCACCGAGCCAGGTGGCCCATTCAGAGAGACCCGCTCCGGCCGAGCCGAGCGCACCCACCAGGGTGATGCCCGAGATGGCGTTCGCACCAGACATCAGGGGTGTGTGCAGGGTTGCCGGGACTTTTGAGATCAGCTCGAAGCCCAGGAAGATGGACAGCATTAACACAAAGCCGAGGAATATCGCTTCCATGATTGGGACTCCGCTTAGAGATTCTTGATCGTTTCGTTGACGATGGCGCCGTCGCGCGTAATCACGCTCGACTGCACGATCTCGTCTTCCGGGTCGAGAGTCAGCGACTTCTCTTCTTCGTCCCAGAAATGGTCGATCAGGTTGAACAGGTTGTTGGAATACATGTCGCTGGCGTTGCGGGAGACTTCCGAGGGCAGGTTACCCTGGCCAACCACCTTCACACCGTTGATATCCACCACTCTATCGAGCTCGGAACCTTCCACGTTGCCTCCGGTTTCCACCGCCATGTCGATCACGACGCTACCAGGCTGCATGGCCTCTACCATGTCGCGGGAAACGATCTGCGGCGCCGGTCGACCGAACAGCTGAGCGGTGGTGATCACCACGTCGGACTGGCTGATCACCTTCTTCTGGCCTTCTTTCTGCAGTTCGATCTGCTCTGGGGTGAGCTCTTTGGCGTAACCCTGCTCCGTCTGGCCCGTATCGCCGAGATCGATCTCGACGAATTTGGCGCCCAGTGACTGAACCTGTTCGGCCACCACCGGCCGGGTATCGAATGCTTCCACACGAGCACCGAGACGCTTGGCGGTGGCGATAGCCTGGAGGCCCGCCACACCGGCGCCGATCACGAAAACCCGCGCCGGGGCAATGGTGCCCGATGGCGTCATCATCATCGGCATGATCTTGGGACAGTGATACGCGGCCTGAATAACGGTCACATAGCCGGCCAGATTAGCCTGGGAAGACAGGGCATCCATCTTCTGCGCCAACGTCGTCCGCGGGATCATCTCCATGGAGATCGACGTGACGTTTTTGGAAGCCAGGCTGTCTACCAGCGCCTTTTCGTTGAACGGATCGAGAAAGCTGATGTGCAGCGCACCAGACTTGAGATTGGCCACGTCGGCAGCATCGGGCTTGCGAACCCGAAGCACGAGATCGGCTTTGCCAAGCAGGGCAGCCCGATCGGCTTCCACTTTCACACCAACCTCGGTAAACGCCGCATCCGGATAGCCCGAGCGCTCGCCCACACCGGACTCCACGGCAATATCGAAGCCCATGCTGATCAGTTTTTTCGCATTCTGCGGGACGAGCGCACTACGCAACTCGCCCGGCCAGGTCTCCCTGGGCACAGCGATTAACATCCAATTCCCCCAATCCAGGTGATATCTTTCAACAGTAAAACGCGCGTACCCCCGCGCGCGATGGGGCAAGTTAGCTAATCACTCCCCACAAAACAACAAGCATTTCTCCATAAAGATAGAGTCTTGAGCCGAGTCCTGCTTGCATCCTGACCAGGCAGTTCCGACAATCTTCTGAACCATCGGGAGGGGGCGGTAAGCGCCGTATGTCATCCGCAGCAAATCGGGCCGGATTTGGCAGCCGTGCCTTTCTCATCGGCATGCTCGTGGCCTTCGTCGCCGGTGTGCTCGGCTCGCTCGCCATACGCCCGCCAGGCGAGGCCGTACCGTTGTCCGAGAGTGCCGAAGGAACTGCTCGGACTGCCCGCTATCGCTGGCGGATGCCGGTCTCGTTCTCGAGCACCATGCCCGTCCTCGGCGACAACCCCATCTATGTGGTGGATCAGATCCGTAAGTCCTCCAGTGGTGGAATCGACATCACGATCTTTGAACCCGGCGAGATCGTGCCCGCCTTTTCGATCACCGATGCCGTTCGGGATGCCAAAGTCCCGGTAGGCTACACCTGGCTGGGTTACGATCAGGGCAAAGTGCCCGCTTCACCCCTCCTGGGTGCGGTGCCGTTTGGTCTGGAACCCTGGGAGTTCGGGGCCTGGTGGTATGAAGGCGGTGGTCGCGAGCTCGGCCAGGCGCTTTACCGCGAGCAAGGGTCCCACATACTGCTCTGCGGCATGACCGGCCCGGAGACCGCGGGCTGGTTCCGCAAGCCGGTTCGAACACTCGCCGACGTGGAAGGCCTTAAGATTCGCTTCGCTGGGATCGGCGGCCGGGTGATCGAACGGGCCGGTGCCTCTGTGACCATGCTGCCGGGCGGTGAGATCTTTCAGGCGCTGGAGAAAGGCGCCATCGACGCTACCGAGTTTGCCTTGCCGATCGTCGATCAGTCACTCGGCTTCAATCGCATCGCCTCATACAACTACTACCCGGGCTGGCATCAGCCCGGCACGTTCTCCCACATGGTTGTCAATCTGGATGTCTGGGAGAACCTCACGGATGCAGACCAGGCACTTCTGGAAACCGCCTGCACCGCTGGCGCCATGCGTAACCTGGCCAACTCTGAAGCCAAGCAGGGTGCGATCATTGCCGGTTTTCCGGAGGTTGGCGTGAGCGCCGAAACGCTGCCAATGGAGCTGCTCCGTGAGCTCGAACGCATCACCGAGACGGTGATGGCAGAAGAAGCGGCGAAGGATGATCACTTCGCCAGGATCTATGCGTCTCAGAAAGCCTTCAAGGAAGACTACGCCCACTGGAAGTCCCGAGCCTACCTGCCAAGGGACTTTTAGTGGAGCTACCTGAAACCCCCCTCTCCCGCCTGGTCGACCCGGTGATAGACCGGATCGGCCGCTGGGCCTCCTGGCTCTGGGTGCTGCTGCTGGCCATCATCGTTCTGAACGTGGTGCTGCGCTATGCCTTCGGCGAAGGCCGGGTGGAGTTCGAGGAAATCCAGTGGCACCTCTACGCCACAGGGTTCCTGCTCGCCCTCGGCTACGGCGTGCAGACGGACTCTCACATCCGCGTGGACGTGCTGCATGAACGCTTCTCCCCCACGCTCCAGGCCTGGTTCGAGTTTTACGGCATTCTGCTGTTCCTGCTGCCGTTCATCGCCTTGATGCTGATCTTTTCGGTGCCCTTTGTGGTCACCAGCTTCGAGCTCTCGGAGATATCCAACGCGCCGGGAGGACTGCCGTTCCGCTGGGCGATCAAAGCCATGTTGCCACTCGGTTTCCTGCTGCTGGCGCTGGCGACTCTGGCCCGCTTGAGCCGGGTCTGGAAGTTTCTCTTCGCAGATGCGCAGCCTACGGACCCTCAGACGAGCGACATCGATGCCGGCTAACGAGATTCTGGCGCTCGCCATGTTCGTCAGCTTCATCGCTCTCGTGTTCACCGGTTTTCCCGTGGCATGGATTCTCGGTGGCCTGTCGGTGATCTTCACGGTGCTCGCCATCGTGCTGGAGGCGGATTTCGCCATCCCCATTGGCATGGGCTGGGATTACACCTCACTGTCCGTCGAGCGGATCTGGAACGTCATGGAGAACTGGGTGATGGTCGCCTTGCCCATGTTCATTTTCATGGGGCTTCTGCTTGACCGTTCCGGCATCGCCCGTGAGCTGATGATCGCCTTCAGCCGTCTGTTCGGCGGCATCCGCGGCGGCCTGGCTATCACCGTCACCCTGATCGGCCTGCTTCTGGCGGCAACCACCGGGATCATCGGCGCTTCAGTGGTGCTGCTGGCACTGCTCGGGTTACCAGTGATGCTGAACCAGGGTTACGACCGCTCTCTGGCCGCCGGCACGGTTTGCGCAGTGGGCACGCTTGGCATACTGATCCCCCCCAGCATCATGCTTGTACTGATGGCGGACCGAATGTCCATGAGCGTAGGCGATCTGTTTCTCGGCGCCGTCTTCCCCGGCATGCTGCTCGGTGGTCTCTACATCGCCTACATTCTCGGCTACGGACTGCTCCGTCCGGAACGGGCACCGGCTGCAGAGCACGATCCGGTGGACTGGGCTGCGTTGGTCGACCTTTTCAAGGCCATTCTGCCACCTGCATTTCTGATCCTCGCTGTGCTCGGCAGCATCTTCATGGGCCTGGCAACGCCCACCGAAGCTGCCGGCGTGGGCGCCGCCGGCGCCTGGTTGCTGGCGGTGCTGAAAAAGCAGCTCGGCGGCGGTGTGATGAAAGACGTTCTGGAAGAGACCACCCGCACCACGGCCTTCATTTTCGCGGTGCTGCTGGGCGCCACCGCCTTCTCGCTGGTGCTCAGGGGTCTGGGCGGCGATGAGCTGATCGAAGGGGCTCTGCTCGGCCTGCCCTTCGATGCCACCGGGATCGTCATCTGCATCCTGATCGCCACCTTCATTCTCGGCTTCTTCCTGGACTGGATTGAGCTGACCCTGATCATCCTGCCACTGGTTTCGCCAGTGGTGACAAGTCTCGGCTTCGATCCGGTGTGGTTCACCGTGCTGTTCGCCGTCTGCCTGCAGACGAGCTTCCTCACCCCACCTGTAGGCTTTGCCATCTTCTACCTGAAAGGTGTGGCACCGGAAGGCATCGATGTGCGCGTCATCTATCGCGGCGTGGTTCCCTTCATCCTTCTGCAGCTGCTGGGGTTGGTGATTCTCTTCAACTGGGAGGCTCTGGTGACCTGGTTGCCCGCCCAGGCCTACGGCGCCTGATCAGACGGCAACCTCTGCCGTCAACGCGTCGCTGAACGCAACCAGATCGGCCATGCTGTGCAGATCCCTGTTGAAATGGGGAACGAGCTGGCGGGGCTGATCCAGATTGTCGAGCAACGCCAACGACCGGCTATCGGCCTCCGCGAGATGCCTGGCGTCCGCAAGGGCCGCCGTCACTCGTGCTGCCAGACTATCCCGCCCGGGGCTTGCAAGCGCATCGAGCCGGGTCCGATCTGCACTGGACATCTCCATCGCGGAGACCGGCAGGTGAGCTCGGTTCACCAGCACACCAGCAATGCCCATGCCGTCGCTACCGAGGCGTTCGGCAAACCGACCAGCCTGACCCAGGCTCACCGGTTCCGGGGCGCAAACAAGCAGGAAACGGGTACCGGGCTCCGACATCAACGACAGGACCCGCTGCGACCGCTCCTTCAACCCCTCGAACATGCTGGAGAATGCCAGCAGAAAGTTGGATAGATCCGCGAGCATCTCCAACCCGCTCAATCGCTCCAGAAACTTGAGCGTCAAGGCGGACGACTGCCGGAAGAAACTGAACTGCGCCCGCGCCGCTAAGCCGTACGGCGCCAGCAACATCTGCGTGAAGGAGCCATCGAGCAGATCGATCAGTCTTTTTGGCGCATCGAGAAAATCAAGCGCGTGCTGCGCGGGCGGCGTGTCCACGATCAGCAGATCGTGGTCCCCGGCATTGTGAATCTCCAGCACCCGCTCCATCGCAATCAACTCCCGGGAGCCACCGAGTGTGGTGGAAAGTTGCTGGTAGTAGCTGTTCGCAAAAATGGTGTCCCGCACACGATCGTCGGGCGCATAGGTTTCCACCATGTGGTCGAACGTGCGCTTGGTGTCCAGCATCATGGCAGAGAGGCTGCCGGGTGCCTCCAGCGCCACCGATTGCGGATCGTTGTTCAGACTGTCCAGACCCATGGCCTGGGCCAGGCGTTTGGCCGGATCGATGGTCATCACTACGGTGGATCGTCCGGATCGAGCAGCCAGCACACCCAGAGAAGCGGCGCTCGTGGTCTTACCGACGCCACCCGCACCACAACAGATGATCACGCTCTGCTCGCGCACCAGCGCCTCCAGGTCCAGCCGATCAGTCATCCGGCACCTGTGCTTCAAGTTGACCGGCCAGCCCGGTTAGAAGTGCGGCCGGCTCGTGATCAATGACTCTGGGTAATTCCCACAGCCTGCGCGCCTCACGCCCCAGCAAGCCAAGTGCTGCCTCCTGACTGGCAGCAAGCTCGCTTTCACAACGTGCTGCCTCGACGGCAGCCACCAGCGCCGGGCCGGGTGCGGTGATAGATGCCATAGCCTTGATCTCTTCGGTGCTGAAACGTGATGGCACCCTTTGATTCACAATCATGGGCCCCAGTCCCATCCTGCGCTCAGCAAGAAAGGCTTCGAGCTCCAGCGCTTCTCGAACAGCCATCTCCTCCGCCAGCGTAATCAGCACAACCCGGGTACGTTCCGGGTTCATGAGCAGATCCTGGATCCTGCGGGCATTGTGATTGAGTGGACCAACGAGAACGGCTTTCAAAGTAGCAGCCGGCACGTCCACAAGCGTCTTCAGATGGCCGGTCGCGGGTGCATCGAACACCACCTTCGAGAAGCCTGATTCCGTTGCCAGATCATAGAGCTTGCCGAGACACATCAGCTCTTCGAAGCCTGGTGCAGCTTCAGCAAAATCGCGGAACATCCGACTGTTCAAAAACGTGTCGTACATGCCGGAAAACGGTACTTTCCTGTGCACGTACTCACGAATGGCCGCAAAGGCATCCACTCGCATCACCCAGAGATTGTTCGCCGCTTCCTGCGGCTCGTAAGTGAGCGGCACGTCGAACAGGGGGTGACGCTCAGTCTGGCCGTCAAGACTGACGAGCACGGTTTTAGCCTCGCGAGCGCAGAGATCGGCAATCGCGCTCGCGACCACCGTTTTGCCAACGCCGCCCTTACCGCTGACGACGATCAGACGTTCTCGAAACACCAGGCAACCATCGCCAGTGGGAATACAGGCTTACTATTATCCCCTGATCCGGCAGAATACGAACATACGCTGAAACCGACAGTCGGCTTCCTCACCGGCAACCAGGCAGCAACCAGGCAGCAACGAGATACCCACATGGGCACCTACGAGGTGGTGGCGCGGAACTTCTCCGAGGCCCACGAAAACAAGATTCACAGTGACGAGGTCGCGCAGAAGTACGGCTTCAAAGGCGCGCTGGTACCCGGTGTGGCTGTCTGGGGCCACCTGACCCATCCGTTGGTGGAACAGTTCGGCGAGCGCTGGCTCAGTCAATCGCTAAGCGAGACAAGGTTTTTCAAGCCTGCTTATCACGGCGATCGGCTGATCATCAGCATGGAAGAAGACGACGGTGGTTTTCTGGTGCGGGGTCACAACGAAGAAGGCACTCTGCTTGCCGAGATCCGCACCCGAATGCCGGAGGAGATGCCTCCCGCGGAAGATCAGTCCGTTTTCGACCAGCCACGGCGTGATGCCGCGAGGCTGGAGATGACCTGGGATGAGGTGAACGAGGGTGAGCCTTTCCCCGAATGGCACTTCCAGATCATCACGGATGAGAACCAGCGCTACGCACGCGAAATCACCGATGACCTGGTGCTTTACCAACATCTGGCCCATCCGCACTGGCTGCTCTCCGTCGCCAACCAGGCGCTGATCCGGGAGTACGAGATGCCGGCGTGGATCCATGCGGGTTCCGAGGTTCGCTTCAGAGAGCTGGTCCGCGTGGGTGACACGCTTGCTGTAAACGCTGTGCCACTTTCAAAGTGGGAGCGAAAGGGCCATCAATTTGTGCGGCTTTACATCAGCTACCATCGGCTAAACGTGCTCACGACCGAAATCTTCCACACTGCTATTTTTCGGGTGGCTGAGTGATGCGTATTGCCGCACTGGCCTCCCACGGCGGTTCGATACTGCAAGCGGTGATCGATGCCTGTGAATCGGGAGAACTCCCGGCCGAAGTGGCTCTGGTTGTCAGCAACAACAGCAACTCTGGTGCACTGGCGCGAGCCAGATCACACGGTATAGCCACGGCGCATCTGAGCAGCAGGAGCCATCCGGATCCAGACGCCTTGGATGAAGCTATCGAACAGGCGCTTGTGGCTGCAGAGACAGATTGGGTCCTGCTCTCCGGCTACATGAAGAAACTCGGCCCACGCACATTGACGCGCTATCGCAACCGCATCCTCAACACCCATCCCGCGCTGCTACCGAAGTACGGCGGGAAGGGGTTCTACGGCAGCAAAGTGCACGAAGCTGTGATTCAAGCAGGCGAGACCGAGTCTGGCGCCACCGTGCACCTTGTGGATGGGGAATACGACACCGGCCCCATTCTCGCGCAGGTGAGAGTTCCCGTGCGCAGCGACGACACGGCGGAAATGCTGGAAGAGCGGGTGAAGGAAGCAGAGCGCAAACTGATCGTGATCACCCTTGGAGAGCTGGCCAACCGGCGCAAGGCGTCTTGATCTAAACTGCCCTCCATCAGCCCGTGCTCACGGTTTCTATCTCCAGCTCTCCCTCGAGTGTGCGATGCACCGGACAGCGATCGGCGATTTCCATGAGCCGCGTCTTCTGCTCGTCGTTCAGCGGGCCTTCGAATGAGATCTCGCGGTGCAATATCTCGAGCTTGCTCTCTGCCGCGTCACAGTCCTCACAATCGTCACGGTGTTTGCGACTGTGAGAGAGACTGACCGTCACGTTTTCCAGTGGCCACGATTTCCGGTTGGCATACATCCGTATGGTCATTGAGGTGCAGGCACCGAGTGCCGCGAGCAAGTGCTCGTAGGGATCCGGACCCAGATTGTCCCCACCAAGCCGTTTGGGCTCGTCGGCAAGCCAATGATGATCGTCCGAGTACAGATCTCGCAGGAAGCGTTGGTTGCCTTCACCGACGTGGAGTTTGCCCCGCTCCACCGAGGGAGCTTCAGACTCTGGCTGCCTCGGCAGATAAGATTCAGCCCAGGCCGCAATAGTGGACGCCACGTATTGAGCGCGACCGATATCGCTCAGCAGATGGTCCGCTCCGTCGATCGAAATAAAGCTCTTCGGATGCTTCGCGGCCTGGAAGATCTTGCCTGCCTCATCAATGGATACCACCTCATCCAGCGGCGCGTGCAGGATCAGCAGCGCCCGCTTCCACTGCCCGATCACTGCGCCGAGATCCTGCGCCCTCAGGTCGTCCAGAAACTCCTTCTGGATCCGGAACGCACGACCCGCAAGGCTGACCTCTGCCTCGCCACTCGACTCGATGGCAGCCAGATCTGCCTGAAACTGCTTGATCACGTGGTCCGGCGTAGCTGGTGCACCGATGGTCGCCACAGCCTTTACTTCCGCAATCTGACCGCCTGCGAACAGCGCCGCCGCACCACCCAGGCTGTGCCCGATCAGCAGGCTCGGCGCCCTACCGGAATCTCGAAGGAAATCCGCCGCTGCGACCAGATCCGTTACATTCGAGGAGAAATTGGTGTTGGCAAAATCGCCCTCGGAACCACCCAGACCTGTGAAGTCAAATCGGAGCACACCGATACCCCGCGCGGTCAGACCTCTGGAAATGCGGGCTGCCGCTGCGATGTCTTTGCCGCAGGTAAAGCAATGCGCGAAAAGCGCGTGAGCCTTCGGCGGCGATTCCGGAAGCTCCAGAAGCGCCGCCAGGCTTTCGCCGCGACCATTCGGAAACTCGACTTTCTCTCTACTCATGTAATCTCCCTTGCTACGAACGGCGAGCGTCTGGAACGAAGGGAGTGAACAGAAGAAAGACGCCCAAGTCGAGGGGAACGACCGGGCGCCTTGTGTGTAACACCGACAAGGGTCTGTAGGGGAGAGAAAGGCGCCGGTGTCACATCGTTTTATCCAGTGCAGAAGACGTGCCAACCGTGCACGCCATCTGGCCATCGTGGTCTAAGCAGTCGATTTACCTTGGTTTACTGCTCAGGCTGGGACGTCAACTACGTTTTTCGACCGGCGATCCTGAGATCGGTGCACCAAACTGGTTCGCAACAGCGTGAGCGTGCGCCAGAAAGGGGAACGCATCACCCTCTCAGCACTTCGAGGGCACGTTCATGCAGCTTCCAGTTCCCGGATGCGAGCACCGTACCACCAAGACTCGGGTTGCCCCCGTCGTAAGTCGTCACCACACCGCCCGCGCCTTCGATGATGGGGATCAGCCCCTGGATATCATACGGATTCAGAGTGCCATCCGTTGCCAGGTCAACAAATCCCATGGCCAGCATTCCATAGATGTAGCAGTCGCCACCGTATTTCGAGAGTTTCGCCTGTGATTCCAATCGCCGGAAAGCATCACCTTCCTCGCCCTTGAAATATTTCGGCGATGTGGTGGTGAGCACGGCATCAGAGATCTCGTGACACGCTCTGGTCTGAAGCCGGCGACTTGCACCATCGTGACGGAACTCCGCCATCCGGCCATCTCCGCACCAGAGCTCCTCCGTATAGGGCTGATACATCACGCCAACGAGGGGACGCTCGCCATCGAACAAGCCCAGCAGCAGTCCCCAGTGCAGCATGCCGCTCATGAAAGCACGGGTGCCATCGATAGGATCGATCACCCAGGTCAGACCATTGCCGGTATCCAATCCGAACTCCTCCCCGCAGACACCGTGGGACGGGAATTCGGCTCTGATCAGATCGCGTAAAATCATCTCCGCAGCCTTGTCGGCCTCGGTCACCGGGTCGAACCCAACTCCTTCGAGCTTGTTCTCGATGACGGTTTCCGATCGGAAGTACGGCAGAGTTGCACGACCGGCTTCGACTGCCGCATTAGCAGCGAACTCGAGAAACATCTTCCGCTGATCGTCTGAAACCGAGACGGGGGCTGAAAACTCAAGCATGCGGCATTATGGACCAGGCCTTAACCTGACTGCAGTCCTAATCTAAGATCAACTCATACACACTGAACGGAGAGAGAAATGCCTCGCGAAGTCGTAAACCCAGCCAGCCACAAACCCACCGCCGACGCGTTTCACTTTTCAGCGGCCGCCAAAGCGAGCGGATTGCTGATTCTCTCCGGCCAGATCGGCGCAAATGTCGATGGTTCCCCGATATCCGCTGAAGATGAATTCCGGAATGCCTGGAAGGGAATCGGCGACGTCCTCGCCGAAGCCGGCAAGGGCTACGAGGACATTCTCGAGTACACCAGCTACCACGTGAACATGCATGATCACCTGGGTGCCTTCATGAAGGTGCGAGATGAGTTCATTTCAGAACCGTGGCCAGCTTGGACAGCGATCGGATGCACGGATCTGGCTGTGCCTTCGGCTCGGGTGGAGATTAAGGTTGTGGCGGGTTAAGAAAACCATGACCGTACATCAACACATTTACGCCAGTCATCGGAAACTGTGACGAATTTCACCTAACCTTCTGTATTCCGCCACATAATAGATGCCACTCATACAAAGCACCCAAACGGACGAGGGTCGCAATGAGCAACGCCTAAGTCGCTCGATTTCGAACGAACATGAAGTGGGTCGAAACAGCCATAACATATCTGTTTCCAGCTGTTCTGCTGGACGGCAAACCGTGGCGACAGATGTGGGAGGACAAAGAACGCGAGATCTTCACGACCGTCTGCAAGTACTTCTTCGCGTTCGCCAGCATCGTCTATCTAGGTCACCACTTCTTCTATGATGTTCCCATGGGGCTGGAGCCTGCCAGCCAGTGGTTTGCATTCCGAATGGTAGTGACAACAACAGGTGTGTGTGCCTCGGCGTTCTATTTTAGTCCGCTGGCCAATTCCAAGTACTACAAAGTTCCAGCGATTATTGCGACATGGATCTTCTGTTACACCCAAGCAATGATCGTGACGTGGTGGGACGGAACACCTTGGCTCTACAGCTTCGTGTTTGTATCTGTTTCAATGATCATCCTTCGATTAACACCTATCATGTCGATGGTGCTGTCCAGTGCGATGATGCTGTCACAAGCACCGTTCTTACTCGAAGCCGGTGTGCCCGCATCGAGTATTGTGAGTACAGCAGTGTTCGTCCTTCTGGTGATTGGCGCTATTCGTTCTTCGCATATCGCCGACATTAAGAACTTCGTTCTGGATCAAGAGAACGTCTCAGCTCAAAAACAAATCATTGAATTGAACATCGAGTTCGCAGACCGATTGAGGGCGTTTATTCCGAAGGTTATAGCTCGAAGACTAGAAGAATATGTGAATCACAGCCGCCTCACGATCTTGCAAGCGGCAGTCGAAGTCTTGCGCCCTAGGGAAAGAGAAGTAGCGTGCTTATTCAGTGACATAAGAGGATATACGCAGGGGTCCAAAGACCTGCAAGCTTTTATCAACAACAGCGTGCTGCCCGAGGTGAAAGCTTGCTCAGACCTTGTCGAGGATCACGATGGCATTCCTCGCAAAGTAGGCGATCTCATCTTCGCCTACTTCGACAACGAAGACAGCCAGAGGAACGTACTAAACTCGCTAATGGCCGCTATGGAGATTGCCCGTCTGAACCAGGATATGAACGCCACGTTTACCGAATCCGAGATTCGAAGGTACATATTGTTGTCATCAGGTGAGGCGATTGTCGGGAATCTAGGGGGGCTTGACTCATCAATAGAGATTACGGCCCTCGGTTCTCCAGTAAACCTTCTAAGCAGGCTTGATGACCTTACAAAAGAACCGGCTATTGCGGAACTATTGAATCCGAGTGATATCATTGCCTGTGAGAGCACCATTTCCGCACTTAACCGGCTTGGAATCAAAATCGACATCGTACCAATCGACGTCCACCAGCTTGATTTGAGCATCCGAGATTTCCCTGAAACTCGGATGATCTACCGAATTGAGCCAACGGATTCTAACTTCGAAAAGGTTAGGTCCGTTTACGGGTGCCTGATTTCCCCAGAAGTACAACGTGGACACGTAAATGGCGAACACGCCTCGGGACAAGTTTGATCTTGATTTCACTAGCCTACACGGCGCGATAACTCCATCAGATGTCAGAGATGCGGATCGAATAGTCGCTCGAATTCGGCGCAGGGAGTCGAGCGATAGTTTTTCGCCCATCCGCGTCTGGAAACTCAGCCCACTCGGAGTCGAGCTCCTTTTCGATCCAGACAACCCGTTCGAGAAAGGGGAGAAAGTTGATCTAGAAGTGACGCTAACCGGGCAGCGCAGTCTGTTCGAAGGATTGGTCGTAGATCTCGTTCAAGAGAACGAGAATATCAAGCTGATCGGGATCAGGCTGTCGAGCCGACGCAGCGCCACGTCACCTGAGGGTGAGAAACGAAGAAGCGTTCGCTGGATGTGCAGCGATGACTACTATCCTACCTGTGTCGCACCGACACCAGGACGCTACAACGAGTATGTTTACTTCCAAATCCGAGATATCTCTAAGGAAGGGTTCCAACTACTCTGCAGCCTCCGAAACAAGTATCTAATCCCCGGCACGCAGCTCAACCTCACAGCGAGTTTCCCGATGATCGGAGACTCGTCCATCTCAGTAATCGTTAAGCGAATCGGAATTACTTCGGAGAGAGGGAAAGACTACCTAGTTGTGGGAACTGAGTTCCAAGATTTACCGCTTAGCGCCAAAAACATCGTTGGTCAGTACTTACTTCAATTCACTGATGCGGATTCTCTGTCAGATCTGAAAGACGCAGGATATCTTCCCCTTTCCGTTGAGAAATCCACGGACTTCTACTTCCTCAAGTCAGAGGCGGACTACGAGGAAGTCCTCAGCCTACGCTTGCTCGCTCACTCACAAGGAGGAACTGTGAACCCCGATCTCCGTCCGGAAGATATGGGAGATCTGTTCGATACGAACTCTCGAATACTGGTTGGGAAACGAAAAGGGAAAGTTATCGCTAGTGCCAGAATTCACTTCAATGTGCTTGAAGAGCCCATGGAGCACGAGAAGTACGTCGATTGGCCTGAGAATCTACCCAGAAGAGATCAGATCTTTGAGATCTCTAGGGCTTGCACTCACCCGAGCTTTCGGCGTAACGACTTAATGGCAGGCCTGCTAAGAATCATGGCGGCAACATGCGTACAACCACAACGGCCATGGGTGCTGATATCCTCCACTGAAGAGCTAAAAGACTTCTACTCAAAAGTCGGCCTGGGCGATACCGGCCTTCGCTACGTCCACCCAATCTACAAGGGCAATCAGTGTGTAATGCTGGCGAACGCTCCTGACATGATAATGGGAAAGACTGCCCATCCGATTTACTGGAACGTTGTGTGGCGACCAGTTTTTGATCACATGGTCGAAACAGGTGCCCTTCGTCCAGATCCAATGGACCGCGCACGATTGAGGATCTACAAGCTAATGTACCCTGTCGCACAGGTCTGGTTTAGGTTAATGTCGAAGCGATAGCCAGCCAGGATCTAGCGGGGGGCGAATTGTTGTTTGATTGGCTGACTCGATACAGAGTTCTGGTCTACATCGCGTTTTTCTTGTTTATCGCGGTCTCTCTGCCTGGCTTGTCGCGCATCCAGATTACTCCAGATAACCGAGTGTTTTACGGACCAGACAATGTCCAGTTCAATGAGGTTCTGGATTTCGAAGCGGCATATACCTCAAACAACAACATCATCTTCGTTGTCAACTTCGATGAACCCATAAGCTCTCAGATTCACGTTGAGACAATACGTTGGCTTACAGATCAAGTCTGGGCCATCGACAACGTAATAAGAGTCGACTCGCTGGCATCGCACCCTCACGTGCGAGCGATCGGAGATGACATCTACGTAGACACCATACTCGACTATTTCTGTCCGCATCCCGCTCCATGCAAGCCAGAACTTGAACAGCATCTAGAAGATTCAAATCTAAAGGCGCGACTAGTAGGTCAGGATCTCAAATCCGCTGGAATCATCGCTACACTCAATCTAGACCTTGGAGCTATTGGGGTAGTAGAACAAATAACCGCGCAAGTTGATGAACTCGTCTCTCGGTTCAGATCACGCTATCCGAACACAGAAATCGTCAAAACTGGCGGCATTCCAATGATGACAGCCTTTTCGACGTCAAGTGCATCAGATCTCGGTTTACTGCTACCCCTGGCCCTTCTAGTTATTACGCTCATGCTGTTCGCGTTCTTTGGGGGTATTCGGCCTACATTGCTGCTTGTGGCGCTCAGTCTAACTGCAGCACTGTGCACCTTGGGAATTGCTGGCTGGCTCGGGCATATCGTTAACGCCGCCACCTCCATATCACCTCTCGTCATATTTACCATCGTCACAGCAAGCTCCATGCACTTGGTGATCCATTTCCTTAGAAACTCAGAGGCACGCTCCTCTCAGGACGACATTAGGTCTGATGTTAAGGCATCACTAGAGGGCAATCTCGCACCAATGGTAGTTAGCGCGATCACCTCTATTGCCGGACTACTCTCCCTTTCGTTTGTAGACTCTCCACCGCTGCAGCGTTTAGGCCAACTATCAGCACTCGGGACAGCAATTGGGGTCGTTTTTGCTACGACAGTTCTACCTCTCTCTCTGGCGAACTCTAAGGCAGGTCACCAATCAACGATCCGTTCAATAGTGCAGCAATGGTTGAATTCCTATGCCAGACGTATTGAGAGACGAAAGACTTACACGATACCCAGCCTATTTCTGCTCATGTTGTTGTTGTTCGGACTAGCCAGACTGGAAATAAACGATGACTTTGTAGACTACTTCGATCACGACACGATCTTTCGAGTGGAGACAGATAGAGCCACTGAACTTCTGAGTGGGCCAAATCATATTGAGGTTCTACTGAAAAACCCCGACGACCATGGAGTGTTCGATCCAGAATACGTCACATACTTAGCAGACCTTACTGAGTTTCTTAGGGATCAAGCGTACGTTTCGAGCGTCAGTTCATTTCTCGACATACTGGAGGAATTGGGGAATGCTTTTGATGAACCTATTTCCGTGTCGACCACTGCAGACCAGTTCGCGCAATGGTACTTAGTCTATGAGCTATCACTACGCCGCGGACAGACCAATACCGATTTCGTCCGTTCAGACCATCAAGAGTCAAGGATCTCGGTCCTTCTACGCCGTACAACTTCCAATGAAATCAAAGATCTTGAACAACTAATCATCCGTTGGCATGAAGATCGCAATTCCAGTTTTGACCTCCGGGTTACCGGGGAGAACATACCCGTAGCCCACCTTTCAGCAATCAACATATCTTCAATGATCGGAGGATTCGGCGCGAGTGTCCTGCTAATAACCATCGTTGTCGGCGTGCTGGTGAGGAAATTCCGGCTAGCCTTAGCCGCGCTTGTCGGGACATTGGCACCACTTCTTCTGGGATTTGGAGCCTGGGGTATCTTGGGGTTCACAATTGGGCTTGCATCTACCGCGATATTAGCTGTAACAATTGGTGTAGTGATCGATGATGCGGTACACATGATCTACCGCTTCATGGATGGTCGAAATCGACTGGGATTGAGCAGATGGCACTCCGCCGCCTATAGCGTTCATCGCGCAGGCATGGCGGTCGCGACCACAAGTGCTGTTATGGTCGCCGGTTTATCCATACTGTTACTGTCTGCGTTCAAGGTAAACAGTAGCTTCGGCGCCGTTACGTGTCTTATCATTTCGACCGCCTTACTATTTGATCTTTTCGTCCTGCCCAGATTGCTCGTCTGGTCGGATAGGCCCCCTCGAAGTCCGGAGTAGAAGTGAACATAGAACTAGAAGATGTACATAAGTACACGCCTGAAGAAGTCGCAACCGATGAAATGAACTGGGACGCATATGCTGAGCACTACGATCAGATGTGCAAATTCAATCCATCGTACCAAGAAAACATCGAGATACTTCTTAGACTCGTCGACGACTGGCCAATGCCGGACAACGCAAAGGTGTGTGATCTAGGTGCAGGAACTGGGAACTACATCTTAGCGCTCTCTGAGATTCGCCCGAACGTCGAGTTCTTTCATGTCGATTTCGATGAAAAAATGAACGAAGCAGCACTACGCAAGTACCAAGCTGGAGGAGTAGACAACGTCCATCTTGTTACCGAATACGTTCAGGAGTGTGAGTTCCCCGACGAGTCCTTTGACCTAATAATGTGTGTGAACGCGCTGTATGCGATTTCTCCGCAGGACGAAATACTTAGAAAAGCCAAACGGTGGTTAAAGCCGAATGGACGTTTTTTCCTGATTGATTTCGGCAGGAAACAGAGAACTTTGGATTGGACGATTTACCTATTTAGGGAGTCGATGAAAAACCATCAAGCCGGGGAATACGTTCGGGCCCTAATCAATTCACGAGAAGTACTCAAACAAAACAGACGTACTAGCAAGGGCCAAGGAACCGGTAGGTATTGGTTACATACAACCTCGGAGTTTGGTGACGCACTCGAATCTTGTGGTTTAAGGGTCGAAGAGCTATATGCATGTTATCGAGGATATGCAGACTTGGCGATCTGCAGCAAGCCTGACGCCTGATCTCATGCATTTAGGATGTGGAATACAGTCCCACTCAATGCGCTGACAATCGCCGCGAGGCGCAGCGCCGAGTACTCGGAGAAGCACTACAAAGTATTTGGATGGGTATGTTTAATTAGCATGCCCGTGTCTCACTATCTTGAGTTAGTGATCACCTCACCATCGTTCAACACGCTGGGCATTAGAATTAGCGCCGCTCTCCTTGGAATCCTCTTAATAACTGAAAGCAATCTTCCGCGGCGCATTCGGAATAACTTTCATCTTATCTGGATATCAATAGCAACATACGTTCTGCCTTTTACCTTTGGTGTCATGCTAGTGCTCAACTCAGCCTACACACCCATAGGTCAAACGACTCCATCTCTCTGGATTTTTCAGTACCTTCTAGCCCTCGTGTTTTTTGTCAACATAGTCCACAGCGCCATTCTTGCTACGTTGCTGTGGGCGTTGTCAGCTCTGCTTGCAGCATCCACACTCCTGTTGGTCGATCAACCAAACTGGTTTTCGGTCTCTGAATCCTATTTCTTAATTCTGCCTGTGTTTCTAACAGCGGTCTCGATCGGCAGTCTCATGAATAGAAACGTCTCAATGGTTCAGACCGAAAAGGTCAGAGCGGCTTCTGCCATAGGCGCAAATCTAGCACACGAACTGCGAACTCCGTTGGCAAGCATTGGGGCGCTGTCCAAAGGAACTGAAAACCTCCTGCCAACACTCACAGACGCATACCAGAAGGCTAAGGAAGCAGGCATCGAGGTTCAGCCACTTCGGGAGAATCAGGTGTCTCTATTACGCAAGTCTCTGAGCACAATCCGAAATGAGGTCGACTACTCAAACACCATCATCGACATGCTCCTGGTCAACACCGCAGACAAATCCTTATCTGATGTCGATACTGATTTCTTCTCAGTTCGCGAAGCGGCCGCCGAAGCTATCAGGCGCTTCCCGTTCAACAATCAAAGAGAAAGGGAATTGATCAGATTGGAGATAGAAGATGACTTCGAGGTCGAAGCACCCCGGCTTCTCATCATCCACGTGCTGTTCAATCTGATTAAAAACGCGCTCTACTCGGTGCAGAAGGCAGGGAAAGGTGACATCTGTATTCGCGCCGAACAGAAGAAAAACGGTGGTTGCATCATTGTGCACGACTCCGGAATCGGAATTTCTCCGTCAGTGCAAAATCATATTTTCGAGCGCTTTTACACAACGACACAAACCATTCAGAGCGCCGGCATAGGGTTGAGCTTCTGCAAACTGGTTATGGACTCGATCAGTGGCTCAATACGGTGCGAGTCCGAAGAGGGTGAGTTTACGACCTTTACACTCGAGTTTTTGCGGGCACGAGACTAGAACAGCAGCGTCGCTGCTGGCACCGATCCAGCGCTATTCAATGCAGGCATACACCGCCTCTGCACAACTCGTCGCAGAAACGCCACCGGTCACCACACCCGCCTGCATCTGGTTCATCGCAAAGCAGAAACCGACTTTTGACACGGGATCGTAGAACGCCATGGATCCTCCGGCCCCTGCATGCCCGAAGCTCCCCGCGCGCACACCGATCGGCGCAGCATCGTCGTGCACCATGAAACCGAGGCCGAATTGCGAATGTGTCAACAGGACCTGATCTGGGCCGCGGGAGTGAATGCGAATAGCTTCATTCAGCAACGGCTCCGGTAAGAGCTCTGGAAGTGATGCATACAGCTTGGCAAGGTCTCGAGCGGTGCCGTGGCCATTCATCGCGGGAAGCTCGGCGCACCGGAACCGCTCGGTGTTCATATAGCCTGCCCCTAATGATGGGTTCTGGAACGCAGCACCTGTGGGTGTTTCCTTGTCCTGCATCGCAGTCATCATCGCTCCTGCACCTTCGGGGATAATGCTTTGACCTGCTCTGATGCGAGCCGGGACCATCTGCGCGCAGCGAGACAGATCGTCGCCGCCGATCCCGATGTGCAGATCGAGGGATAACGGCCCGGAAATACGTTCCTTCAGCCGAACTCCAATCGATTGCCCGGTCTTTCGCTGCAGCATCTCGCCCAACAGAAACCCGAACGTCCGCGCGTGATAGCCGTGCATTTCACCCGGCTTCCACCAGGGCGGCTCGGCTGCCAGCGCAGCACAGAACCCGGACCAGTCGTATATCAGATCGCTCTCAACCGACTTGCGAAGACCAATCATCCCCGCACGATGGCTGAGCACCTGGCGCAGAGTGATCGAGTCTTTCTCATTGCCTGAAAACTCAGGCCAGGCAACGGACAAAGGTTCGTCCAGATCGAGCAGACCATCGGCCACGGCCTGCAGTATGCAGACCGTCGCAATGCCCTTGGTGGCCGAGAAAAGGCAGCAGAGCGTGTCCGCTTTCCACGGCAGAGTCTTCTTTCGGTCGGTGTGTCCTGCCCAGACATCCACGACCAGCTCACCATCCACCACAACGCCGAGCGCCGCTCCCACATCTCGGCTTTCTGCAAATCCCGCCATGAACACGTCCGCAACTGCTGCGAACGCCGCATCGACATCTCCCTGGAGTTCAAGTTGAATAGCGCTTTCCCAACCGCACCGGCTCGGGCCGCAGCATAGCAGGTAATGTCCAGTAGAGACCTGAGCCAGGGTCCAGTAGCCACTTCCCTGCTGAAACTCACAGCACCGATGATGGCCGGCATATCGGCAAACATCATCGTGGGAATGCTCGAGATCGGCTTCATCGGCCAGCTCGGTACGCAGCATCTGGCGGCGATCACTTTTACGTTCCCAGTGGTGATGATCCTCTCGAGCATCGCACTCGGTATCGGCATCGGCACCTCATCGGTAATCGCGCGAAGCGTCGGCGCGGGAAGCGTCAGCGAGGTGCAGCGCCTGGGCACACACGCCCTGCTGCTCGTGTTCTTTTCCATGGCCGTGCTCTCGATGGTCGGTTATCTCACCATCGATCCGGTGTTCCTGATGCTTGGCGCGTCGCCGGAGTTGCTGCCGCTCATCCACAGCTATCTGGATATCTACTATCCGACGATAGTGCTCTTCACCATGACCATGGTGGCCGGCAACATCATGCGTGCAAACGGCAATGCCAATATTCCAGGACTGGTCATGACCCTGGGAGCGTTGGTGAACCTGGCCATCGATCCCATTCTGATTTTCGGCTGGTTCGGCGCACCACGCATGGAGCTGGCCGGTGCAGCGGTGGCTGCAGCGATATCCCGACTCGGAACCGCCGCGGTGCTCATCTACTACGTGCATCACGGCGGCATGATCACCACCAGAAACCTGTTCGCAGGCTTCGCATCATCTGCTGCGCGAATCATGCA
This sequence comes from Candidatus Azotimanducaceae bacterium, assembly GCA_965215995.1. Taxonomy (GTDB): domain Bacteria; phylum Pseudomonadota; class Gammaproteobacteria; order Pseudomonadales; family Azotimanducaceae; genus SZUA-309. The sequence goes on from OZ244128.1 coordinate 1,813,733, forward strand.
GATTGGGTTTCCGGCGATGGCGACGCAACTGATCGGACCGGTCTCCAGCGCAATCATCACTCGCATGCTGGCCAGTCACGGCGAAGTGGTTGTGGCCGGGTTCGGAGTCGCTACGCGTATCGAATCCGTGTCAGTAATGGTGTTGTTTGCACTCTCCGCCAGCATCGGACCTTTCGTCGGCCAGAACTGGGGTGCCGGGCATCCTGATCGAGTGCGGCAGGGCCTTCGCGTGGCGTATCAGTTCTGCATCGGCTGGGGACTTCTCGTTGCGCTGCCGTTGCTCCTATTCGGCGAAGCCATTTCCGGTGTGGTGGATGACTCGTCGCCAGTGATTCGAACCGCCACCTGGTATCTGGCCGTCGTTCCCTGGTCCTATGGCCTTTGGGGTGTGCTGATGATGGCCTCTGCTTCTTTCAACGCGCTTGGCAAACCACTGCCTTCCACCGCGCTTTCTTTCTCGCGTATGTTCGTTCTCTACGTTCCTCTCGCCTATCTGCTCGATCAAATGCTCGGTTATCACGGCATTTTCATCGCGACCGCCATCAGCAACTGTGTCATGGGAGTTCTGGGCTTTCTCTGGTTCCGGCACCTGTTCTTCCCGGATGCCCGATCACCGGCAATGGAGTAGTGTTGCCCTTTATCGGGGGAATAAAGAACAGGAGACAGCACATGGTCGGCGTATATCGAATTCATGAGGCAGGCGGACCCGAAGTGATGCGTTGGGAAGAGGAAGATCTCGGCGCGCCCGCACCAGGCATGGCAGAAGTACGGCACACCGCTATCGGCCTGAACTACATCGACACATACCACCGTAGTGGCCTCTACAAACTACCACTGCCCACCCGTCTTGGTGTGGAAGGTGCCGGTGTCGTGAAGGCCGTTGGCGAGGACGTCGAAGGCATCTCGGTAGGAGATCGGGTCGCCTATTCCGGCGGCCTCGGCGCCTACGCGGAGGCCATCCACATGCCAGCCAGTCGCCTGGTCAAATTGCCGGAAGGCATCAGCGAAGAGACTGCAGCCGCCAGCCTTCTGAAAGGGCTGACAGCGGCTTACCTGCTGACGCGCACCTTCCCGGTTGAACCAGGACACGACGTGCTGATCCACGCGGCCGCCGGTGGCACAGGGCTCATCCTCTGCCAATGGGCCCATCATCTCGGCGCCAAGGTGATCGGAACCGCTGGCAGTGAAGAGAAGGCTGCCTTGGCCCGAGAGAACGGTGCGGATCACACCATCCTCTATCGAGACGAAGACGTGGCCGAGCGGGTCCGTGCGCTAACAGAAGGCAGAGGAGTGAACGTGGTCTACGATGGCGTCGGCAAAGACACCTTCGAGGCCTCGCTCAACAGCCTCGCGCCTCTCGGTATGTTCGTGAGCTTCGGCAATGCGTCGGGCAACGCGCCAAGCGTGGCGCCGCACGATCTGCAGAACCGCGGATCTCTGTTCTTCACACGCCCGTCCCTCGCGCACTACAGCGCCACCAGCCAGGATCTGCAGAGCCTGGCCGATCGATTCTTCGAAGTGGTCAGCAGTGGTGCGGTAAAGATCCACATCAATCAACGCTATCCACTCTCGGAACTCGTGCAGGCTCACCGTGATCTGGAGTCGAGGAAAACCACCGGCTCAACGATTATCGTTCCCTGACAAGCTGGAACAAGCTGGCGGCTGCAGCCACTGCCGCCAGTTGTTCAGGCACTAGCTCGGATCCGCGATCTTCAGCATCTGCTTGCCGATGTTCTTTCCGGTGAACAGACGATTCAGGGTTGCCGGGATGTTCTCAAAGCCTTCCTGCACATCATCCCTATGTACGAGCTCACCGCTCTGCATCCAACCTGCCAACGCCGCGGCACCTTCGGCGAACCGATCCATGTAGTCGATGACGATGAAGCCTTCCATCCGCGCCCGCATGAGCACCAGGTTCATCAGATTGGTCGGTCCGGGTTGGGGTTCTGTGGCGTTGTAGTTGGCAATGCCGCCGCAGAGAACGACCCGCGCCTTCATGTTGATGTGATTGAGCGCTGCTTCCAGGATGCCTCCGCCCACATTGTCGAAGAACACGTCTACCCTGTTCGGGCAGAGCTCGCCGATGCGCTCATCCACGTTCTCCGATTTGTAGTCGATCACGTCGTCGAAACGCGCTTCGTTTTTCAGCCAGTCACACTTTTCCGGTCCACCGGCAATACCGATCACCCGGCAACCCTTGATCCGGGCAATCTGTCCTGCCACTGAACCGGTAGCCCCTGCCGCGCCAGAAACCAGAACCGTCTCACCTTCTTTCGGCTGACCCAGGTCCAGCATGCCGAAGTAAGCTGTCTGGCCCGTAGTGCCCAGCACGCCAAGTGCCATCTGTGGCGTCACGCCCGGCGGCAGCTTGGCAAGGCCGATCCCGGACGCCGATCCGTCCACTACCAGGAAGTCCTGCCAACCGCCCAGGGTCTGGACCAGGTCTCCAGCCGCATAATCCGGATGGTGGGAGCTGACCACCTGTGCGACGGAGCCCGCACGCATTGGTTCACCAATCGCCACAGGCGGCATATAGCTTTCCCGGTCTTCCATCCAGCCGCGCTGAGTGGGATCGAAAGAAAGGTAGAGATTGCGGACCAGCACCTGGCCATCTCCCGGTTCCGGAATCGGCTCCTCTCGATACTCGAAGTTTTCCTCGGTCACCAAACCGTGAGGGCGCTTGGCCAGAAGCCATTGCCTGTTCGTGTTCACTGCAAATCCTCCTCAATAAGCGTGCATGCTAAAATGCCCTGATCACTGAGGAGGCGCAATGAGCGATCTGGCGTTTGCATCCGCGACTGAACTGGCGGCCGCCATTCAAAGGCGGGACATCTCGTCCGTGGAGCTGCTCAAGCTCTATCTGGCACGGGTGGATGAGTACAACGGCGCATTGAACGCCATCGTGGTCGACATCCGCGATCAGGCTCTGGAGGACGCTGCCGCAGCGGACCAGGCGTTGGCGGACGGTAAAGCGCTCGGCCCTCTGCACGGCGTGCCCATGACGGTGAAGGAGTCCTACAACCTGACCGGCACCCCCACCACCTGGGGGAATCCGGACTGGAAAGACAACATCGCCAGCGAAGATGCTGAGGCCGTGAAACGGCTCAAGGAAGCGGGAGCCATCGTCTTCGGCAAAACCAATGTGCCGCTCTCTTTGGCCGACTTTCAGAGCTACAATGACGTCTACGGCACCACCAACAACCCCTACAACCACGAACGTATCCCGGGTGGCTCTTCTGGCGGATCCGCCGCCGCGCTGGCGGCGGGACTCACCGGCCTAGAAGCAGGCTCAGACATCGGCGGTTCCATCCGCAATCCTGCCCACTTCTGCGGCATCTTCGGTCACAAGCCGACTCACAACCTGCTCTGGATGCGCGGCCACTCGCCTCCTGGAGATATCCGCTCCAGCTCAGACATCTCCGTGATCGGACCTATGGCTCGTTCTGCAACCGATCTGGATACCGCGCTCCGCGAGATGGCAGGTCCGGATCCCATACAGTCCCGAGGATTCAAACTCGATCTCCCCGAACTTCCGATCGATGGCTTGAAAGGTCTCAAGGTGGCGGTATGGAGCGACGACGAGGTGTGTCCTGTGAATCAGGAAGTACGAGCCCGGGTGGAAGCGGTTGCCGAGGCCTGCCAGGCCGCTGGTGCCGATGTGGACTTCGATGCCCGCCCCGATTTCTCTGCCGCAGACACACACGAGGTGTATCAGAACCTGCTCCAGGCAACGATGGCCGCGCGCATGCCGGACGAGAGCTACGAATCTCTCAAGCGCTACGTCGATCAACTCGATCCTAGTGATCAGAGCGATGCAGCAAAGGTGTTCCGCGCTCAGCTGTCCACCTTCAAAACCTGGAAGGCATTCGATGAGCGGCGCAATCACCTGCGCTGGCACTGGCACGAGTTCTTCAACAGCTATGACATGATGCTCTCACCGGTTATGCCCACAGCAGCGTTCGAGCATGACCAGCGACGATTCGGCGAGCGGACGATCAAGGTCAACAACGAGGAACGGCCTTACTTCGATCAGGTGTTCTGGGCCGGGCTGACCGGTGTCTCTTTCCTACCGTCCACCGTGATACCCACGGGATTGAACCGAGAAGGGCTGCCGATCGGTGTTCAGATCATCGGCCCGGAGTATGGTGACCTGATCACCATTGGTGCAGCACGTGTTCTCGAAGCGGCAGGCTTCAACTTCGTGCCACCACCTGCCTACCTCTGAGCCACACGTGGCCATCACTGCCATCGCGCATCCGAACATTGCGCTGATTAAATACTGGGGCAAGCAGACGCTGCCCGGTAACGTACCCGCGACGCCATCTGTCTCCATCACCCTGGATTCACTCACCTCAACGACCACGGTCCGGGCCAGCGAGACCGATGAGATCATTCTGAACGGGCACGCGGCAGATGATCCGAAGATCAATGCCTGTCTCGACATGTTGCGCTCAGAGTTCAGCATCGAACCGGTCACCATCGAAAGCGAGAACAACTTCCCCACTGCCGCCGGGCTCGCCTCCTCCGCTTCCGGTTTCGCCGCACTGATTACAGCACTCGATGCCTTCAGCAATCTCGGATTGAGTATTGAAGCGCGCAGCGTGTACGCCCGAAAAGCTTCCGGGTCTGCTGCCCGGTCCATCTACGGGGGGTTCGCGAGCCTCAGCGGTCCCGACTGGGTAGGCAAACCCGTGCTCGACCGCGATGAGTGGCCGCTCAAGGTCGTGATCGCCGTGACCGACGAGAACAGGAAGAGCATGTCCTCGTCGCAGGGCATGAAAACCTCGGAACAGACATCGCCTTACTACGACGCCTGGGTCAGCAGCACGGCCGAAGACTACGAAGCGGCTCTCCAGGCCATCGCCGATCGCGACTTCGAGCGTTTAGCAATGCTCTCGGAGTCGAGCTGTCTGAAGATGCACGGCGTGATGCAATCCAGCCTGCCTGCCATGATCTACTGGCGCGCAGCCACCCTCTCCTGCATACACACGGTGCGCGGACTGCGCAGCGGTGGCACACCCGTATTCTTCACCATCGATGCAGGTCCGCAGGTGAAAGCCGTCTGCCTGCCAGACGCGGTCGATAAAGTTGCCAGCGAGCTTGCCGCCATTCCGGGAGTCATCGCCACACACGTCGTAGGGCTTGGAGCCGGTGCCCGCCTCCTCGAGCCATGATTGAGTATTCAGCGCCTGGCAAAGCAGTGGTCTGGGGTGAGTACGCGGTACTCGAGGGCGCACCGGCTCTCGTGATGGCCGTGGATCGCTACGCCACCGCTCGGGTGCAATCAGGTGACGATTGCTGGAGACTCTCGTCGTCTGGATTCGAAAGTAGCGCACAACTCTCGGCGTCCGAGCTTGCCGACGCATCCCCTGCAGAATCCGAGGGTATCACCGGCCTGGTCAGAGCTGTCATCAGCGCCCTGAGAGATCCTGCCTTGCCGCAAGCTGCCCGTGTTCACACTGATACCCGGGAATTCCACGCGCGGGATGGGGCCGGCAGGGCGCAGAAACTCGGCATCGGCTCGAGCGCGGCTGTCTGCACCGCAGCGAGCGCTGCTATTGCCGAGTTTCTTGACCAACCCTTCGATGAAACCGTCCCACTGTCCGCCCATCGTCTGCTGCAAGGCAAGGCCGGCAGCGGCTTGGACGTGGCGGCAGCCTGTCGGGGCGGGCTGATCCGCTTCCAGAACGGTCGATCATCCGTGGCAGAATGGCCTGAAACGCTTAGTTTCCGCTACTTCTGGGTCGGTAAGGCAGCCAAAACGAGCGCTCATCTGGCCCGCTTCGGCGATTGGTGCGCATCCTCGGATACCACCACTCTGGATGCGCTGTGCACCGCAAGCGAAGATCTCTTCAGCCATCCCGACCTAGAGCACCTGGCAGAGTATGTGGCTCGACTGGCAGCCATGGATGATACTGCCGGTCTCGGCATCTTCAGCGAAGCGCACAGGAAGCTTCACGCACTTGCCAATCGAGCCCAAGTAGTCTACAAACCGTGCGGCGCTGGCGGGGGTGACATAGGCATCGCCGTAAGCGACGATCCTGTACACCTCGAAGAACTCATCGCCCTTGCCAACCAAGATTCATTTCTGACACTGGACCTGGAGATTGCTGCCCATGGCGTCCACCAATCCCGCAGCTAGCGGCTCGCGTATTCCCAACTTCTTCAAGATGACCGTCGCCGAACGGATTACCGCACTGCGGGAGCGCGATCTTCTGAGCGCAGAAGACGTTCGTGCCCTGGCAACCGCCGATCACACTCTGCGCCTGCCGGTTGCAGACAAGATGATCGAGAACGTGGTCGGCGTGTTCGGTCTGCCCATGGGGCTTGGACTCAACTTTCTGATCAACGGGAATGACTACGTGGTGCCGCTGGTGGTGGAAGAACCTTCCATCGTTGCGGGTCTGTCGGGGGCAGCGCGCATGGCGCGTCTTGGCGGCGGTTTCACGGCTTCGAGCACCGAGCCCATACTGATCGGGCAGGTTCAGGCGGTGAACATCGACGACCCGGAAGGCGCCAAGGAAAAGCTGCTCGAGCAGAAGGAAGAAGTCCTGGCGCTGGCCAACAGCCTGCACCCCAAGATGGTTGCTCGTGGCGGCGGCGCGCTGGACATCGAAGTTTTTCTCCACCAGGCTCCGGAAGATGGCCGCGACATGGTGGTCCTGCACCTGCTGGTCGACACCCGTGACGCCATGGGTGCAAACCTGGTAAACACCATGTGCGAAGGCGTGGCCTCTCTTGTTGAGACCATCACCGGTGGCAAGGTCTTTCTGCGCATCCTCTCCAACCTCACGGACCGTGCCATAGCGACGGCCACCGTTCGAATTCCAGCCAAGAATCTGGAAGGCAAAGGATTCACCGGCGAGGAGGTACGCGACGGTATCATTCTCGCCACGGACCTCGCCACGGTGGACCCCTATCGCGCCACCACTCACAACAAAGGTGTGATGAATGGCGTGGATGCGGTAGCCATTGCTACAGGCAACGACTGGCGAGCGATCGAGTCTGCCGCGCACGCATATGCGGCTCGAGATGGCCAATACCGTTCACTGACTCGCTGGTTTGCCAACGAGCAAGGTGATCTCTGCGGTGAGATCAACATTCCGATGAAAGTCGGCACGGTGGGCGGTAGCCTGGAAACCAATCCCAGCGTGCGCATCAATCACCGCCTGCTCGGCTCACCCAATGCGGTGGAGCTCGCCGGGATAATGGCCACCGTTGGCCTTGCTCAGAATTTCGCCGCCCTCCGAGCGCTATCCACCGACGGTATCCAGCAGGGGCACATGACGTTGCATGCCCGTAGCGTCGCCAGCACTGCCAATGTTCCCGAAGACCTGTTCGATGACGTGGTCGACGCGCTGATCGAATCCGGCGAGATCAAGGTATGGAAGGCACAGGAAATCGCCAAGAACCTGGCCCGGAAGTCCGTGGTGCCAGACCACGGTGAGCGCAGTTCAGCCTGTGGCAAGATCATCCTGCTCGGCGAGCACGCTGTGGTCTACGGCCGTCCAGCCATTGCCTTGCCCATTCCACTGGCCGTGGAGTCCCTTGTTCGCAAGGGCGGCAATGGCATCGACCTGGTGATTCCCCGTTGGGGTCTGGAGCAGAAGGTAAAGGCTGGTAGCGGCCAAGGCCTCTCCGGAATCCTCTACTACATCCTCGAACAGCTCCAACTGGACAAAGAGGGCATGACCATCGAGGTTATTCCGCACGTTCCACGCGCCATGGGCCTGGGTGGCTCTTCCGCACTAGCCGTCGCGATCATTCGTGCTGTGGATACGGCGTTCGAGCTTTCTCTGTCCAATGAGCGGATCAACCGGCTCGCCTACGAATGTGAGAAAGCCGCGCACGGCACGCCGTCCGGGATCGATAACACCATCGCCACCTACGGCACGCCGCTGCTTTACCAGCGGGCAAGCACACAGGACAGCGAAGGTGGCGGTGCAAACGCCCAATTCGACAGCATCTCGCTGGCCGAACCCGTCCCGCTCGTCATCGGCATCACCGGTCGTGAAAGCCTGACCGCCAACGCGGTGGCCCGCGTACGCCACGCCTGGGAAACCCACCAGGCTCGCTACGACGGCATCTTCGATCAGATTGCTGTCCTGACGCGTGCCGGTGTCGATGCACTCAGAGATGGGCACTTCCAGGAGCTCGGCGAGTTGATGAATCTCTGCCACGGTTATCTGAATGCGTTGCAGCTCTCTACACCAGAACTGGAAGAACTGGTGCATATCGCCCGCGCCAATGGCGCCCTCGGTGCCAAACTCACCGGCGGTGGCGGCGGTGGCTCCATGATCGCTCTATGCCCGGATACCCAGGATCAGGTTGCTGCCGCCATGGAAGCGGCAGGGTACAAGACGTTGCAGGTGATGCCGGGCTAACAGCCGTGGGTCTGGAGGCGTGGCTTAGGGATCCACGAGCGCAATGTGAGAAACATCCGGGGCAGTAGCATCGCCTGACGAGCCGGGCTCGCCGATATCCGCGCCCACCTCGGCGATCTCGAAGTTCAAGGGGCCCAGCTCCACTACAGGTGCCTCCTTCCGCTCCGTGAGCAGATCCGCCCCCACTTCCGCCAGACCGAAATCCACCTCGGCAACGGTTGCGACCGGAGTCCCGCCTATTTCGGCAAGATCACTGCCTACTGCAGCAACGGAGTAATCCGGCGCCACAATCTCGGCCCTGGGTTCTTCTGGCGGCGGGAACCATGTGCTCTGAACTTTGAAATCCGGCGCCTCAATGTCTGCTGCTGCCGCAGGTCGGCCATTGGGCACAGCCGCCTGGTCAGACACAGCGGCTTGCGCGGGAGATTCAGTTTTGACCCGCAGCTGGCCGCCTGCTTTCTTGAAGAGTGCCTGATATCGCGCCGCCGTCTCACGATCCACGCCCCGCTTGAGAACCACGGGCTGGCCGGAAAAGAGCTTCTCGACCTGGCCGTCTTTGAGCGTGAGTAGCTCACTGAGGCGGCGTTTCACCACCGCTCGGTGCTGACCATCCAGAAGCTCGCCACTGAATATCAGACGATACTTTTCGTCCATCTCCTAATATTAGCGTCTCAGACCAGGTCGGAGGCAAGGAAGTGACAGGGAAACGGAAATGGATCTCAGCCGAGGTGAGAGGCTGATCTCATCTGCCAGTCGATTTACAGATGCCGACTACGAGGCCGGTGTTGGAAAAAAGTCCCGAAGACCGGGTATTTAGCGCCTAATCCTGCCGAGATAGGCCTTCAATTTTGCGTTCGCTATTGGTAGGGTTCGCGTGTCCTGTTAGACACCATGAGAGACCCATAAGTGAAAAACGTACTTTTCGCCCTCGCGGCTGTATTTCTGTTTTCCGGATGCGTATCCCAGGAAGCACTCGACTCCCTCCAGAACCGTGTAGCCGCCCTGGAAGGTCAAGTGGCCAGTGCTGGCGATGCTGGTGCCGATGCCGCCGCTGCCGCCCAGGCTGCTAGCCGTGAGGCGAGCGCTGCCAAGGCCGCTGCTGATCGCGCCCTGGATGCCGCCAACGAAGCCAACGAGCGCGCTGAGCGCATGGCTGAGACCTGCTGCTCCCGTAAGTAGTCAGGGACACCGTAAGTAATTACGGACGTGAACTGACCTCGCGGCCAATCTGCAAAGACCCGTCTTTAAAGAAGAACCGCGAGGTCAGATCCTCTCCGGAATCCCCTTCAGATCTGTCAACACTTCGGCAACCCTCTGCCAGTCGGGCTCTGACTCCAGCGCCTGAACCTTTTCCGCCACCACCTCTGTCAGTGATTCAGCGTCGATGCTGTCGTCGTACAGATCCTTGTGGCTTTCCAAGTAGAGTTCCTCGTAGCGAACGCCAATCTTGATGGGCTCATTGACGATATAGACCGGCGTGCCGTTCGGAACGATTTCCGCCAGGGTGAGGATGTGGGCGTTGTGCAGGCGGATGCAGCCATGACTCACCTTCTGCCCGACGCCGAACGGTTTGTTGGTGCCATGAATGAAATAGCCCGGCTCTTTCAGCTGAATGGCAAGATCACCGAGGGGATTCTCCGGTCCTGGCGGCACCACGTGGGGCAGTATGTCACCCATCTCGGCATGTTCCCTGCGCGCGGCTGGTGTTGGCGTCCAGCTCGGATTCTCGATTCGGGTGACCGTCTTCGTCTCGATCACGGGTGTTTTGAATTCTGACCGGCCCACACCCACCGGAAAGGTGATCACCCGGCCGGTGTCTTTCGGGTAGTAGTAAAGCCGATACTCCGCCACGTTAATCACCATTCCGTCTCGTGGCGCGCTGGGTAGCACGTACTGCGTCGGCAGATAGATAACGGTGTCTTCGCCCGGCAGCCAGGGGTCCACGTCCGGATTGGCATCGACGATTTCCCTGTAGCCTATGCTGTATCGCTCGGCAACGCCTGCCAGAGTGTCTTCATAGGTGAGCTTCATACGAGTGACCGCACCAACGACGGAATCGCCGTTTTCCGGCAGTCGGTAGGAAGCGGCAAGGGTAGAGTGAGAAGTCACTGCCAGAACTACGAAGGCGGCAAGGAACTGATAAGGTCGCAAAAGGGGTTCACCACGTACTCGAATGGCGGCAAGTGTACCCGATCACTCGAGGGCTTACATGGGACGGAGCGGATACGCTAAATTACCCGAAAGGACACTGGAAAAGAGGACATACCTTGCCTATTAACCCCGAAGCCGTCGGCGAAGTCGGCACCCCAAGTAAAAGAACCTGGACTTCCAAGGATGCGCTCCTGTACGCGGTCGGTGTCGGTGCCGGCACGGATGAGCTGCAATACACCACTGAAAACACCAAGGATACGCCACAGAAGGTGCTACCTACCTTCGCGGTGATCATCGGTGGCGGCGGCGTGCCCATGGATAAGGTAGGTAGCTTCAACCCCGCCCTCATGGTGCATGGCGAGCAGGCCATCGAGCTCTACGACGAGATCCCGCCCGACGGAGAGATCGAGAGTGTTGGCAAGATCACCGGCATCTACGACAAGGGCTCAGCGGCCGTGTTGGAATTCGAGTCCACCTCCACCAACGTGGCGACCGGGAAGCCACTACTAAAGACATCCATGAGCCTGTTCTGCCGTGGTGAAGGCGGCTGGGGCGGTGACCGAGGTCCGACCGAGAAGATCGAATATCCGGACCGCGCACCCGACCACGAGGTGACCTACACCACGCGGGAAGACCAGGCCCTTACCTATCGTCTTTCCGGCGACCGCAATCCACTGCACTCTGATCCCTCCTTTGCTGCCATGGGTGGATTCGATAAGCCCATACTGCACGGGCTGTGCACCTGGGGCTTCACTGGGCGGGCACTGCTGAACACCCTCTGCAATGGTGATGCCAGCCGTTTCAAGAGCATGAAGAGCCGATTCTCCAAGCCGGTAATCCCAGGTGACTCGCTAACTGTCTCCATGTGGGTGGACGGCAACACGGCGCTGTTCCGTACTGCCAACCAGAACGGAGACATCGTGATCGACCAGGGCACATTCACATTCGAGTGACAGGGCGGTGATCCGATACCCAATCCTGATCCTGATGGGGGTGCTGAGTGCACCCCTGATGGAGATACTCTCCATGGTCTGGTTGCGTATCCTGCCCACCAGCGCGGATCTGACCGCCAGTTACTTCACGGCAGTGGTGCTACCGGTGGCGCTGCTGCTGCACTTCGGCATGGCACTCATCCTGTGGAAGGCGTTCGAACCCGCCCCTATTCCGGGCGGTGTCGCCTATCTGGGCGCGCACCTGATCACCCAGGGGCTGATGCTGAACATGTTTTTCAACCCACCGGCAGACATCGCAGCCTTCCTGGCTGTGGTGCTCGCCAGCGGCTGCCTGATGATCTTTGTGTTCAATCGCTACTTCTGGTGCCCGCAGTGCGCGGGGCCGGTTTAGCAGACTGGTTTACGTGGGCAGGAACACACTGACTCTGAACCCGTCCGCTTCTCTGATGAATTCCAGCCTTCCCCGATGTCGCTCGATGATTCGCCGAGCGATCGCAAGCCCGAGCCCGACGCCACCGGTGTGACGATTCCGGGAACCTTCCAACCGTTCAAACGGCGCCATCGCAAGCTCTTCCAGACCGGCCTCAATACCCTCGCCAGGGTCTATCACATCCACCCGGACCTCCGCCGGGCCGTCCCGCAACAGTGACAACCTGGCAGCCCCGCCATACCGAACCGCATTCTCGATCAGGTTCTGCAGTGCCCGCCGCAAGCCGCCCGGCTCCGCCTGCACAACGATGGATCCCGTACTGGTAAACGTCACATCTGATCCCTGATCAGTCCAGTCGTCCGCCAGCGTCGTGAGCAGCGAGTGGAGATCCACCGCCTCTATATCCTCACCGGCGGCCTCGTTGCGGGCATAGGCGAGCGAGTCCTCGAGCAAGGTGGTGATTTCATCTATGTCGCGTTCGCAGGCTGCCCGTACTTCACTCTCCGGCATTGCCTCCATTCTAAGCCCGAGACGGGTAACAACCGTGCGCACGTCATGAGAAAGCGCTCCCAACATGGTGTTCCGTTCCTTGAGCAGCCGATCGACCCGCGCCTGCATGGTATTGAAGGCCGCGATCAGCCGCCTGAGCTCGCGCGGTCCTCTGGATTCAAGCGCTTTCGGCTCAGCCGCTCGACCAATCTGCTCTGCGGCGTCCGCAAGCTCCGGCAGCACACGGGTATAACGACGGGTGGCTGCGAGCACGATGAGCAGGATCAACACGGCCAGCGAAGTCATCCAGAAAGTGGCGACCACAGTGTGGCCGCGAACGTCGGGCCCCGCCGCTCGAACTGTCAGCCACCCTTCAGCCCTGGGCAACTGCAGGAGGAGCCAGGTATCACGTCGTTGGTTGACGTACCAGAACCGCACATCATCGGCGCCTTTGAAGTCGAGCTCTGCCAGCTTCCTCTGAAGTACTGCACCGACCTCGTCAGTGTGCGGCCACACCCTACGCGGTTTCTGCAGGGCTTCGCTCTCCATGGAAAGCTGGAACGACGGTGTGGAAAGCAGCGCCAGGATGTCGGGTTGGGACTGGGCCGCGTCGGCAATGGTCAATGCCCGCTCGGCGGTACTGGCTGCGAAGACGCCAGCCTCTGCCACCATTCGCTCATGTCCGAAATACACCAGGGTCAACGCGTGCAGGAGAAGGAAGCCGGCGATGATGCCAAAGGCCAGCCGCCCGAACAGGCTGCCTCGGCCCTGACTCTGACTAAGCATCGGCAGCCGTCGGCTGAACTTCCGCGGCAAACAGGTAGCCACCGCCACGCACGGTGCGGATCAGATCCGAGCCCGAGAGTTTGCGTCTTAGTCGGGACAGCTGCACATCGACGCTGCGATCGAACCCCTTTGCGTTTCTGCCTTTGGTTGCCTCCAGCAGCACTTCCCGGCTCAGCACCTGTTGCGGCCGACCGACAAAAGCGACCAGCAGATCAAACTCGCCTCCTGTCAGGCTGACCAGAACACCTTCCGGATTCTTGAGCTCACGCCGATTCGGATACAGGCGCCAGCCATCGAAGACGTAGCAGTGGTGCGCGTCCTGTTCATGTACTGGAGGGCGAGCTTCCGTCCGCCGCAGAACGGCCCTAATCCGAGCCAGCAGCTCCCTATTGGAGAACGGTTTGGTGAGATAGTCATCCGCACCCATTTCAAGACCCAGCACCCGGTCACTCTCTTCTGCCAGCGCAGTAAGCATGATCACCGGCAGATTACGGGTGCGACGCAACTCCCGACATAGAGTCAACCCGTCCTCTCCCGGCAGCATCAGGTCAAGGAGCACGATGTCGATGGGATGGGCGTCCAGCACTTTGCCGAGCCGTGCACCATCGGCGAGTTCGTGCACCACCAGCCCATGGTCGGTGAGATACTCGCCGACCAACTGCCGTATGTCCGAATCATCGTCGACCAGCGCAACCTGTATGGGCGCTTCGGTGGTCTCGTTCGCTGAGTTTGCCATGAGGCGATTATAGATACCTCAGCCGACTCGGCAGACGGGATCTCACGCCGTTTCGTAACAACAGATTTCAGACGCTACGATTGAAACCTTCTGAAACAAACCGTCGCTGACAAGAGACCCATCCCCCACCGCTGTTCACAACAATGAGTCTGCAAACCAACAAGTGGAGCGACTCATGAAAACCCGCAACCTACTGCTCACCTCAGTGCTCACGGTGGCCGTATTCGGCCTGCTGGGCGCCGTCCTGACCTCCAGTCTTCTACCTGGCAGCGCAAGTGCCGGTGGCCTGATCGCCGGTCATCTCGGGGGTGGCCATGTCCATCGCGGCGGCGGTCACCGGGGCTTCGGTCACAGCTGCGATGGTACCGATGAACGCATGGTCGAGCTGGCCAGCACCTGGGTCAGCATGTCTCTGGACCTGACCGAGGATCAGGAGACTCAGCTGCAGCCTGTTCTCCAGGTTCTTGCGGATTGGCACGACGAAGCCAATCTCTTCTGCCAACCAGAGAGCCTGGCCACGGCTCCGTCCGCCCTTCGCGGGGTCTCCGGCTTGCTGGACGCTTCTCGGCAGCACATGGCGACACTCATCCCGGCGTTCGATGCGTTCTACGCTTCGTTGACGCCGGACCAGCAGGCGCAGTTGAATACCTGGATCAGCCAGCATCACGGGCACAGCGCATGACCCCACCGAAGATTCTGCCACCGCACTACTTCGTGCTGTCCCTCGTGCTGATCATTGGCATCGGGTTTCTGGAAGGGGGCAACCTGTTGCCCTCTCCCTGGCCTTACATAGGTGCGCTTCCCATTCTCATTGGCGTGCTGATCGCCGCCCAGGGATCGCGACTTTTTTCGGAGGCTGGCACCAACATCGTCCCATTCACCGAGTCGAGCGCCCTGGTCACCTCCGGTGTGTTCTCGCTATCACGAAACCCGATGTACACGGGCATGGTACTGGCGCTGGCAGGGACCGCTTTGATCATGAACGGATTCTATGCCTGGCTGGTGGTTGTCGCCTTCACCGCGCTCATCCGTAACCTGTTCATTCGCACCGAAGAAGGTCTGATGGAGCAGACATTCGGCGAGGACTATCTGGCTTACAAGGCGCGGGTGCGGCGCTGGGTCTGAAGCTTTACTGAGGACAGTCATGACAAATCTCAGCGAGACGGATTGGACAGTGCTCGAATCGCTCGCTGACGAGGTGATACCGGCAGATGATTTTCCATCCGCCAGCGAGGCCGGATTTCGGCAGTTCCTTACTCAGAACTGGCAGGACGTAATCGGCGAAAACCACGACCGGCTCAGGCAGCTCCTTGCTGACAGATCACTGGCAAGCCATCCCTGGTTTGTGAACGCCGTTGGCGAAAGCTACTACGCGGATCCGACCAACGGTGGTAACTACGGCGGCGCCAGCTTTTTCATGATCGATTTCGAGTATGCCCCCGAAGTGGACATCCCGCACGAGCTGCCGCACTACGAACGACCCGCACTCAGCAAACTCGAACCCCACTACGACGCTGTCGTCATCGGCTCCGGCGCGGGTGGTGGTGTGATGGTGCGCAAGCTCTGTGAAGCCGGCTTTTCCGTGTTGTGTGTTGAGCGCGGCCGCTACCTCAATCGCGCAGACGTGCCTATGGATCATCTGCGCAATCATCGCTACTCGCGCTACGGGCACAACGTCGGGCCTGAGCTTGACGGCAATCCGCGGGTCATCGTCACCGCCGGTGGTCGTGTGCTCACCAGACAGCCACACCAGGTGGGATGGAGCAATGTCGCCATGGGCGTGGGCGGCGGCACCCGCGTTTGGGGCGCTCAGGCATGGCGCTTCGCGCCGGAGGATTTCCGGATGGCCAGCACCTACGGCGTGCCGGAAGGCTCGTCCCTGGCTGACTGGCCATTTGACTACGACGAGCTGGTCCCTCACTACGAGTGGGTGGAATACGCGCTCGGTGTGGCCGGCGAGCCGGGTCATGCAAACCACGGTCCACGACAACGACCCTTCCCCATGCCGCCCGGCAAGCCGAACCGCTCGGGAGAGCTGCTGAAGAAGGCTGCGGCAGAGCTAGGTTGGACCACCGCAGCCCCTCCGCTTGCAATCAACAGCCAGGACTACGACGGCCGTGGGCCTTGCGCAAACTCCGGTCTGTGCGTGGGCTTCACCTGCCCCATGAACGCGCGCGGCGGTAGTCAGAACACCATGCTGCCAAGAGCCATGACAACAGGCCGGTTCACGTTGTTCACAGAAGCCATGGTGGCCCGGGTACTACCGGATCCGCCATATCGGGTGCGTGGCATTGAGCTCGTGGATCGGTCAAGAGAACGCCGGGAGATTACAGCCGACATCGTTGTGAGCAGCGCAGGCGCGGTGGAGTCAGCACGACTTCTTGCGGTGTCCGGTTTTGGTAACGACAGCGACCAGCTCGGCCGGCATCTTCAATCTCACCTCTACACTGGAGCCCGCGGGGACTTCGAACAGCGAGTAGCCAACGAAAAAGGACCCGGTCCCACCATTGCCACCTGTGAGTTCAACCACGGAAACTCGGATATCATCGGCGGTGGGATGATCGCCAACGACTATCCGATCATCCCGGTGCTATTCTGGGTGCAGCATCGTCACCGGGCACCCTCACCCTGGGGGCTTCCAAACAAGCAATGGATGCGAGAAGCCTATCATCACACCCAGACGGTGATGGGTCCCACGCAGGAGATCCCCACCGCTGACGCGCGAGTTACTCTTGATCCTGATGTGGTGGATTGGACGGGCACGCCAGTCGCCAGACTGTCCGGAGGATTACACCTCGAAACCCTGCGTACGGGGCGGTTCATGCGCGCTCGGGCGGAAGACTGGCTTCGTGCCGCTGGTGGTCGCAACATCGAGGTATTCGGGGCGGAGACGGCTAGATTCACCCCAGGAGGCCAGCATCAGGCTGGCACCTGCCGTATGGGAAGGGATCCGTCGCGTTCGGTCACGGATCCTTTCGGCAGGGTACACGAGACGGAAAACCTCTATGTTGCAGATGCGTCGCTGCACGTCACCAATGGCGGATTCAACCCGGCGCTGACGGTGATGGCTGTTGCCTCGCGTGTTGCGGATGCGATCATCTTTCGCGGTTAGCTTAAACCTGCCAAGCAGCCGTGAACCGGCTGAATGCTAATCGACAGGGTGCGTGTCGAAACTGAAGGCCGCTTCCAGCGCGGACCCAGCTCTGAAGAGCAGGCTTTCCCCCAGTTTCGGCCCGATCAGCTGAATCGACAGCGGCAGACGTTCCTCCGACAGCCCGATAGGCAGCGACAGGGTTGGATGGCCGGAGTAATCGAATGGTGCTGTAAAGGTCAGACCGTTTGCCCGGCTGGGATCGGCGGATAGTTCCAGCACCCTTTCTGCCGGAGGTGCCAGGTAAGGCATGTTCGGGCAGATCATCAGATCCATATCGGTGAAACAGGCATCAAGTTCGGCTGTGAAGCGGTCACGAATCACCTCCAGCATGTCGTAGGCCCCAGCGGGTGGATTTCGCCCCAGCTCGATCAGCTCAGCCAGCACCGGACCGTATAGTGCCTTCTGGTCGGGATAGTACGGCTGGTGGGCACGAGCGCATTCCACGCCACAGGTGATGCCCCATTGGCTAACCAGCTCCTGATAGGCCGGGGGGAATCTGAACTCAACCACCTCGGTCCCCATGGCCGCTAGCTGCTCGAGCGCATCTCGCACCGCCTGAACTACTGGTGCATCAACACCTTCACTCACGTAGTGCCAGTCCACACCCACACGCAATCCTCGAGTAGCACCACCAATCTCGGCGCCGTAATTGGGCACGTCCGCCATCAGCGTGGTCTGGTCCCGTGGATCTTCACCGGCTATCACCTGCAACATTCTGGCCGCATCGGCCACGGTGCGGGTCATGGGTCCGATGTGATCGAGCGACGGGGCCAGTGGAAAAGCACCATGCCGGCTTACCCGGCCATAGGTAGGTTTCACGCCAACGGTGCCACAACTGGCGGCGGGAAAGCGGATGCTGCCACCGGTATCCGAACCGAGCGCCCCGTAGCAGAGACCCGCGGCAACAGCGACACCGGAGCCGGACGAAGACACGCCGGTCCAGCGATCGGCGGCCCAGGGATTGACCGGTTCGATGATCTCGGGATGATGCACGCCGTAAGCACCTTCCGTGAGTTGCGTCTTGCCGATCACCACGGCGCCGGCAGCTTTCAGTCGCGTGACCACAGTGGCATCTTCTTCGGGCACGAAGTTCTTCATCACCAAAGTACCGCTGGCGGTTGGCAACCCCTTCGTGTGCAGCAGATCCTTCACGGCTATGGGCACACCATGCAGCGAGCCGAGCATCTCCCCTGCCTCCCGCGCTCGATCGAGCTCTTCGGCGCGTGCCAGCGCATCGTCGGCAAGCACCATCACGTAGGCATGCAGGCTTGGGTCGAGCTTGTCGATCCGGCTGAGCAGGGTGGTCACCGTTTCCCGGGCAGTCAACGCACCACTTTTGATTCGGGCACACACCGCACCCAGGCTCAGGTAGTGCAATTCGCTCAAAGGCCGAGACCCTACGCAGCGTTCAGATCGAAGATCTTGCCCGGGTTCAGAATACCCTTGGGATCCAGCGCACGCTTTAGCGTGCGCATCAGACCGATCTCCGTATCGCTGCGCGCTATGCCGAGATAGGGCTTCTTCTCGAGCCCTACGCCATGCTCTGCCGACACCGATCCGGAGATGTCCGCCAGTGGCTCATAGACGCAAGCCTCCACGCCCTTTCGGTCCGACTCGCCCACAGACACTACGAGATGCAGATTGCCATCGCCCATGTGGCCGAACGTGAAGTTGTGCACCTCGTCATACTTCGCGTTGAGACGCTTGTTCACCTCGTTCACGTAGTCCTCCATGCAGGAGATTCGCATGCTCACATCGAAGGCGTAGTTGGGCGCGTAACGGAACGTCTGCACCACATCGTCCCGCATCGCCCAGAGCTGCTGCCGCTGCGCTTCCGACTGCGCGACAACGGCGTCCACGATCATGCCCTGCTCGTAGGCTTCGGCCAGGGCCGCTTCCGTACGTGCGTCGTCCGCACCCATGGCTTCCACCAGCACGTAGTACGGATAGTCCTGGGAGATTGGCGGCTGGTTGGTTGCAGGTTCTGTCGTCACCAGGGTGTAGAAGTTGTTCCACATCACCTCGAAGGCTGACAGACAGCCGCCCAGCGCGGAGTCCATGTGCTTGAGAAATTCCGGCAGGCGCGAGAACTCGTCAACCGCCACGAACAGCGTGGAAAGATCCGCGGGTTTTTCCCGCAGACGCAGCACGGCCCGGGTGACAATACCCAGACTGCCTTCGGTACCGATGAAGAGTTGCTTCAGGTCGTAGCCGGCGTTGTTCTTGATCATCTGATTCATGGAAGTCACGACGGTGCCATCGGCGAGCACCGCTTCCAGACCCAGAACCATGTCGCGGGTCATGCCGTAGCGGATCACCCGGTTACCACCGGCGTTCGTGGAGATGTTGCCACCGATGGTGCAGCTGCCCCGCCCACCCAGGTCTAGTGGGAACATGAGCCCATGCTCCTCCGCGGCCTCCTGCAGGGTCTGCAGAATCACACCGCTTTGAACCACCATGGTGCGATCGACCTGGTTGATCTCTTCGATCTGATTCAGACGTTCCAACGATAGGGCTACGTCATCCGGCGAGGCAATCGCGCTTTCCACCAATCCGGTGAGACCGCCATGTGCGACCACAGACTGATCGTGCGCATGACAGATCGCCAGGGCCTGACTGACCTGCTCAGTGCTGCGTGGGCGGAGGATGGCCTTGGCCTGGATCGGGTCGCTGCGCCATATCCCGGAAGCGCGGTCCGACACCGCCTCACCGGTCAGCACGCAATCCTCACCCAGGCTTTCTTTCAGCGCTTCTACTACATCCGTCATTCAGTCCCTCCTTGCCAAGCCCTTGCCAAGCCCTTGCCAACGACTCCGAGGCTTTTCTTGCTTTGGGCGATGAGGATACCTTAAGCAGCTCAATCTGTATGGGCGAGGCAAACTGTGAGCCAGCGATTCGACAAGGCCTACTACGACCGCTTCTACCGGAACCCGGACACCCGTGCTGTCACTCCGGCAGCCGTTCGGCGCCAGGCGCAGTTTGTCGCCGCCTACCTCAATCACCTAGAGGTACCGGTACGGGAGATAGTCGACATGGGCTGCGGTACCGGTGGGTTGCTGCGGGCACTGGGGAGAGCCATGCCGAAGGCAACAACCCGAGGTGTGGAATACAGCGATTATCTCTGTGAGACCTACGGTTGGCAGCAGGGGTCGGTGGTTGATGTGGATGCAGGCAGCGCCGATCTCGTGGTCTGCAACGACGTGCTCGGCTACCTGAACGATGCGGATTGCGCCCTGGCGCTGAAGAACCTGGTCCGTCACGCAGGTAGCGCCCTCTACCTGGGCGTGCTGACCAGAGAGGACTTGACGTTCTGTGATCCTGATCGCACCGACCAGGCCCAATCAGCCAGGCCGGTGGCCTGGTACCGGCGCCGTTTGAATCGTGACTTTATGGCCCTCGGCGGCGGACTCTACCTCAAAAAACCCGTAGACGTTACCGTCTGGCACCTGGAACGGGGTTGAACGATCAGACACTACGAAGCCTCAGAGGTACTTCACGTTGTCGTCCGGATTTCTATCGATCATCTTCACGTAAGGATCGATGCCAACCCGGCCCGGCTGCTCGCTCACCGTGAAGGTGAACGTCTGCTCACCGTCAGTGATTCTGATTCGCTCGAAGTGCAGGGCCGGCGGCAGATCATCATCGCCAAGCTCCTCCGTATCCTTGGCGAATACCGCTACGTCGAGCGCCTGATCCAATGCCACTTCAGTTTCTTCACCTTGACCATCCGCCTCAAACTTGGCCGCTGCCACAGTCATGGTCACCTCGAAGCCCTCATCCACCTCGGCGACTTCCGTCTCCGTCACCTTGAGATCGTAGATAACGATCTTCTCGAACAGATCGGTGATCAGGTCCTGGTGCTCAGGCTCAGCGACCGCTCTGAACTCGGCGATCAGGTCCATTGAGGTGGGGAACAGATGGTTTCTGAAGCCCCACTTCGAGAGGGTGTTCCTGAGCGCCAGGTTCACCTTGTCTTCACCGATGACATCCTTCAGGGCATACATCACCAGGCTGCCTTTCCGGTAGTGAATGTAACCCTGGTTCTCCACCTTGTTGATCGGCAGCTCTTCGATCAGCTCGCCACCCCGACTCTGCAGGTAGTTGTCGAGCTCATATTTTAGAAACCGACGCATTTTCTCCTCACCGAAGGCGTCCTCCATCACCATCAGTGCTGAGTACTGAGCCAGGGTCTCCACCAGAATGGTCGCGCCCTGCATGTTGGCCCCCACCACCTGATGACCCCACCACTGATGGGCCATCTCGTGGGCGGTGACGTAGAACACATAGTCGATGCGTTTATCGTCACGGAGATCAGCAGCGAAGCCGATGGCCTCGGAATAGGGAATGGTATTCGGGAAGCTCTGGGCGAAGGTCTGGTAACGCGGGAATTCCAGTATGCGGAACTGCCGATACTGATAGGGCGAGAACGCCTGGGTGAAATAGTCAAGAGAGGCCTTGGTGCTCTCGATCATATTGGGCACATTGAACGGATGGGCCGGGTCGTAATACACCTCGATCTTCACGTCGTTCCACTGGTCTTCCGCCACCTCATAGCGCGCGGAAGAGAAGGAAACGAACGGCCAAATGGGTGCATCCATCTCGTAGGAGAAGTAACGCCGCCCTTCTTCCAGCCATTCTTTCTGCAGGTAGCCGGGGGCGATGGCGATCTGATCCTCCGCCGTGCTCACCACCGCGCGGAAGGCAGTGCGCTCGCCGACCGCGAACTGATTTTCTCCCAGGTGCTCCGGATCTCCGAGCTCTGGCAACCGCTCCACCGCCGGCAGGCCATGCTCACGGCGGATGTTGTTATCGATCAGCTCCCGCCCTGACTGGTATCCCGGCAGCGGCATGATCTCAGTGTTGTTCACGAAGGTGCCGTTCTCCACCACCCGCGTGGTCCCGCCGGTGTTGTGGAAACCCTCGTTGATCCAGGACAGATCCCAGGTCAGAGTGGTATCCGCACCCGGCGGCAGAGGCTCTTTGAAGCGGTACTGGTAGTAGTCGTGATCTTCGTCCGCCGTCTCCAGCACCGCACCCGCGATCGTGATGTCGTTGATGGTGAGCGGGGTAGGCACACTCAGGTGCAGCACCTCGATCGGTACCTGCTTCCGATTCACCATTCGACCCTTGCCCCGGCTCTCCAACCGCCGGCTCTCCGGGAAGATATCGACGGCCACCTCGAGATCCACCAGCTCGGGCTTCGGCAGGTCTTCGAATCGCTTGTAGGCTTTCTCGTAGTCAGCCTGGCGCTTCTCCTGCTCGTCGCTGGTCACGTACTCGTTCAGGACGTTGGTGTTGTAGAAGATCCAGGCACCGGTGCCGATGAAGACCATGGCCAACACCGCCGTCCAGGTGGCAACCACGCCACTCCAGCGATTGCCGGCCACGGTCAGCTGCGCCCGAGCGGAGCCCGGATAACCGCGCCGGAAGAAAAGGTGCGCGGCGATGATCAGCAGACCGGCAAAAGCGCCCCAGTACACGACGAAGCTCACAAGCCTCTCCACGAAGTGACCATAGCCATTCATGTCTGAGTAAGGGGCTGGCGGTATGGCGTACTGATAGAGATAGTGCTGGTAGTCCAGGCTCGGCAGGGTCTGCACTCCGAGGAAGATGGCCAGGAAGATGACCATGCCGATGAACTTGTTCGGCGACAGCACCTGCACCAGCACGGCCGGAACACAGATCAGGAAGTAGTATGTTCCGAGCACGCCATAGAGCCCCTTCAGGTAGAGGAGCAGCTCGAACCGGTAAAAGTCGTTGAAAATCTGCACGAGCATGGCGGTGAACATGACCACCAGCAGCATGCTGGCGATCACGAACCAGAGCGCCGCCACCTTGGAGAGCACCATGATCCAGTTCGGATAGGCAGTGGCGTCGACAATCTCGTGCAGTTCCGCCTGTCGCTCCCTGTGCACCAGCTCACCCGAGTAGTAGATGACGATGATCAACACCGCCAGTGTGAAGCTGCCGCCAACGAACAGGATAAGGGTGCCCGTCAGCGGATAGACCGGTGTGCCGAAGACCTGCGTGGTGGCCGCAATGGTGCTGCCCACCACCTGCAACATGCCGAAGGCCAGCAGCACATAGAACGGAATACTGCGCGTCATGCCGCGCACGTCCATTCGAAGCTGGGAGAGAAAACGTGCGAGATCGCCGCCTTCAATCGGTTGCACGACGAGCAGGTCAGAACGGGCTGCAGGGGCAGGCTTCGGGACCTTTCTTTTCCTACGCAGCCTGATCTTCGGAGCAGGAGACAAATTAAAGCGGTAGCGCCAGGCTGCGATCAGCAGCACCACGCCGCTGATCCCAGCCCAGATCAAGCGGTTGTAGAGCAGCGTGGAGGTGACCTCCGGCATGCCGAAGTTACGATCGAATACCGTCCAGTAGCGCGTGATCTCGCCGAAAGCGGTCAGTCCGAACGGATCACCCAGCGCCATCAGCCCGATGGTCTCCTGGTCCGTGACACTGGCGATCACGATGTAGGCAATGAAGAAGCCCAGTGCGGCCACGTAAGCGGCCATCATGGATCTTGTCAGCGCCGCCACCGAAAAGAACAGCGCACTGATGATCAGCAGGTTCGGGATGATGATGGCCCAGATGCTGAAGACGTAAGGCGCGGCTGTGAAAGGACCCAACCGCTCCGTATCGAGCCAGGGCATGAAAGTGCCGAACAAGGTGCCGAGCAAGCCAGCGATGCCCACCAGCGTCGCGAAGAGTGCGCCACCGGCAAAGCGGCCGAAGAAGTAGCTGCGTGCTGAGACACCCGTGGAGAACAGCAGCTGCGCCGTTTTAGCCTCGTAATCCCGGGTGATCGCACCGGCCACGAAGGCGACCGCCGGAAACAACCCGAGCACTGTGAGCGTGTACTGAATCTGCAGGATCGCGAAGTTGGCGTTCAGGTTGATGTTGGCGCCCACACCGCCGACGCTGACGGCTTCGGTGCCACTGATCAGAAAGGCGATCAGGAACCACAGGCCGGCCACCACGCCGAAGAGTGGTGAGCGCAGCTGATAGCGGCACTCGAATCGGAATATCTCGAAAAACATGACCTATTCCAGATCCACCGACAGGCCGTGGCCAAGCAAAGTGGCGAAGTAGACGTCTTCCAGGCTTGGCTCCACCGGGGTGAGCCCGCCTTCCGGTGCTTCCTCGGCCACCACCCGGATTTCCATCTCGCCGCTGACGAGACGAGTCGACACAACCGGCAGTGATCTCCTCAGCACTGGCGCCTCATCAAGCGGGACCGTCTTCGACCAGAGCCGTCCGGAGAGCTTGCCGATCAACTCGGACGGCTCCCCATCCACGAGGATCTGACCATCCCCCATGATGGCCATGCGCGGGCACAGGTCGGACACGTCATCAACGATGTGGGTGGAAAGCAGCACCACCACGTCGGCGCTGATTCGGGTGAGCAGATTGTGGAAGCGGCGCCGCTCTACAGGATCCAGTCCCGCCGTTGGCTCATCGACGATGATGAGACTCGGCTCGCCAATCAACGCCTGAGCGATCCCGAAGCGCTGCCTCATCCCACCGGAAAACGTATCAATGCTCTTCTTGCGCACATCCCAGAGATTGGTCTGCACCAGCAATTGCTCCACCAGGGTTTTGCGATCGCCGCTGGCTATCCCCTTTAGCGTTGCAAGGTGCGCCAGCATCACCTCCGGCGATGTACGCGGATAGGCGCCGAACTCCTGAGGGAGGTAGCCGAGCGTTCTTCGCAGCGCCATGGGATCCAGCAACACATCGATACCATCGAGGAATATGCTCCCGGTGTCCGGTTGTTGCAGAGTGGCAATGGTACGCATGAGGCTCGATTTTCCGGCGCCGTTCGGCCCAAGCAGGCCGAACATGCCGCGAGGCACGCTCAAACTGACGTCATTCAGCGCCTGAACGCCATTCGGATAGGTTTTCGACAGCCCGCGAATTTCGAGCATGCGCGTCTCCTCGATGTTCTCGACGGAGATCATAAAGCAAAGTGCGTTCCAATCCGGAACGGTCAGTGGCAATGCTGACTGGCACGGAGTCGACTCAGCCGCCCGCCGGTTCAGGCGGTGAGATGTGGCGAATCAGACCAGAATTCGGTCAGCGTGCAGCCAGGTAATTTGGATTAAAGAGCTCGATCTCTTCATCCACCAGCAGCGACTGGATCACTTCATTGAGTTTGAATAGCCGGCCGTCGTGCACCCGGGTACCCTGTGGTTCGCTGACAACGATGTCGTCATCAACGGTCGTTCCCGCCTGCACGTAGGTGTGCTCGTTTTGTCTGGTCACATCCTGGACAACGTAGATCTCCCCTCCCACGGAAAAACGCTGTCCGATCAGAAACTGATAGTCCATTCTCATTCTTATGCCATGAGTCTATTTGCGAGCGCTTGCTCATAAAGTCCGATGTCCGCGCGTCGAGCTCATCTCGACGCCAGTACCCCAGCCCTATCAGTTTATCCAGACTTTGCCGTGTTGATGTAAAACCCGGGGCAACGGATGTAATGTCTTTTCTAGCTAAGCACGATCGCTTGCCCTGTGAACCGGCGGAACCGTGTCAGACAACACTTCGAAGAGCGCCTCGACTGCCTCTGAGCATCTGGAAAATTCTGAGGAACATCGCTT
Organism: Candidatus Azotimanducaceae bacterium; assembly: GCA_965215995.1. GTDB lineage: Bacteria > Pseudomonadota > Gammaproteobacteria > Pseudomonadales > Azotimanducaceae > SZUA-309. Next base: position 1,839,423 of record OZ244128.1, read on the forward strand.
TGCGCGAATCCTTGTGGTGGGTGCCCATCCGGACGACGCCGAGTTCCATGCCGGCGGCCTGATGATCTCACAAGCGGCCCGTGGCAGCCAGATTGGCATCCTTTCGTTGACCGACGGCTCAGCCGGACATCAATCCATGGGACGCGCCGCACTTGCTGAACGTCGGGCTCTGGAGGCCCAGGTGTCTGCAGAGCTGATTCCGGCCGAGCTGCAGATCTGGGATTTGCCTGACGGAGAGCTTACGCCGTCACTCGAGAACCGGAACCGCCTGATTCGGTCCGTGCGACAATTCCAACCGGATCTGCTCATCACCCACCGGGCGAACGACTACCACCCGGACCACCGCGCCACCGCCATCCTCGTCCAGGACGCCTGCTACATGCTGCGAGTGCCGAACGTGATGCCTGACATCACACCACTCGACCGGGACCCTGTCGTGCTGTCCACGGCCGATTTCTTCACCCGACCCCAGCCCTTTCAGGCGGATGTGGTGCTCGCCATCGATGCCGTGTTCGAGTCAGTGATCGATCTGCTCTGCTGCCATGAATCGCAGGTTTTCGAGTGGCTGCCGCACATCACCGACACGCCGATCGCCGGTGATCGCCGGGATTGGCTGAAGACATTCTACGGAGCTCGACCTCGCGCTCTGGCCAGCCGGCACGCGCCTGAACACAGGTATGCTGAGGCTTTCGAGATCAGCGAGTACGGGCGTCGGATGCCCAGCCGTGACATTGCGCAACGACTTGGTTCGCCGCTGATGGCATAGTGAGCTGGTGCGCCACGCTTTCAAGACTGCCCGCTGCATCCTCTACCGGGACAATGAGTTCCTGCTCGCCGTTCACTCCAGCTTCTGGGGGAGGCAGCACCGCCGCTGGGGTCTGCCTGGCGGGCAGATCGAACGCGGCGAATCACCGCATGATGCAGCTGCCCGGGAGCTCGAAGAGGAACTCTCGCTGTACCTGCCAACACTGCTCGAGGTGGGTCCTTTTCCCTACAAACGATCCCTGCACATGGTTTTCGCCGCCGAGGTCACCGAACCAATCAAGGATTGGGATGACAGCGAGCTGCTCGATATCGGCTGGTTCAGCATCGATGACGTTCGCGAGCTGAGAACGAAGAACCGGCTGCACGCCAACTACGAGCTGTATGCCATTGAGGCGCTGTTGCAGAAGCTTGATTGAGCCCAGCTACGGCGGGTCCAAGATCCGCTGCAAGCAGAAAAGGCTTCCCCTGTTGGGCACATCATTTGTTCGCCGAATTACCGATTCAGGACACTAGGCGCAGCAGGCTTTGCTGTCGCCCGACTCGACTGCTTCAGGCTCTGGGCAACAAGCTGCGGACTCCTCATAGAAGGTCGGCGAGTCTTCCAGCACCCGGTACCACTCCCACATCAGGCCCTGGGGATCATAGGTAATGGCCTTATTCTGGCGAGCATAACAGCAGACCTCTTCGGACTGCTCTTCGGCGAGCAAATCCACTGACTTCAAGTGCTCTGACGTTTTTCCGACCGCTTCGTCAGTAAACACCTCAAATCCCACGTGATTCAGTCGCTCTGCCCCCGGCGCTTCGAACAGCACCAGTTTCAGGTTGTGATCAGGCACCACGAAATTGGCATAGCCCGGCTCCCGCTTGTTCAACGAGACGCCAAACAGGGCACCGTAATACTCGATCGCACGTTCCAGATCGTCCACATTCAGGGCAAGCTGCATTCTCATCTCGTTTCTCCGTGATATCTATATTTCTAGAATATTCGAAATATTAACGTTACTTTCGGTTTCTGCCTAATAATAATTCGTTATTTCTAGATATTTGGAAATAACAAAAGAGGGGCTTAAAATAGAACCCTGGTCGCAGGACAGAAGCCATGAAACACGAGCAGGCCGCCACCGCACTGGAAAGCCTTGGCAATGAAACCCGCCTGGCCATCTTCCGCTCTCTCGTTAGAGCCGGCACCAATGGTCTGCCCGTGGGCGGGCTAAAAACCAAGCTGGAGATTCCCGGCTCGACGCTCTCACATCACCTGAGCCATCTGGTGGCCGCCGGTCTTGTCAGTCAGTCGCGAGAAGGCCGTGTGCTGCGCTGTCAGGCGGAATTCAACACCATGAACGATCTGCTTGGATACCTCACCGATGAGTGCTGCGCAGACGATGCCTGCAGCTGCTGACCTGAACGATCAGGACTCTGCCTCCACCCTGGCCTGATTCTCCGCCACCATTTTGGCGAAGTCTTCGCTGGTGTTGGTTTTCGGATACGGTTCGTCCGGCACGGGTAGCTCGAGTAAATCACACAACGGCTCCCAGCCGAGCTTCGACTCGAACACCAGCAGCTTGTCAGCCGGCACTTCGTCCTTGACCCGCTGGTTGTGGGCCAGATACACATCGATCACATGGTCCTTTTCAGTCATCCGGCCTTCAAACAGTCCGTCCCAGATCAGTTCGAAAACCATCTCGCAGCGACGCTCGAGGAGCGGGTCCTTATCCGCCTGCTTCTCCAGATGATCACGCAGCGCTGTCGAGCTCGGATAGATCGTCTTCATGATGCTCGCGTACCAGGCCTCCGGGTCACGCTCTGAGAGTATGACCTTGGCTTCCGGGAAAGCGGCCATCTGCTGGCGCCAGAAGTTGCAGGAAGGCCAATCCACAGACGCCTGGTAACCTTCGAAGAGCTTCTCCAGATCCACCTGCTCGCCACGATGGAGCTTGAGCCAAGCCAGGTCTTCGTCCTTTGACTGATCGAGCTCCATCATGTGGTAGCACTTGGCAAAGCCGAGCTTCTCCAACCCGTGCTTGAGGGACAGGGTGCCGTTACGGCCGTACCCCGCGCCGATGACTTTGATGGTCAAACGTATACCTCCTCAGATGTGACGCTCGACTTTAGCAACCTTCCAGGTCAGCTGTCGTCACTCTGGCCGGCCTCCGCGGCACGAACCTCCGCAAGGATTTCCTCCACCTGATCGAGCTCGAAGCTGCGTTGATCCAACGCCATGAGGATGTAGACGAAGAGCTGAGCGCCCAGCGAGCCGTTGTTCACCTTGGAACGCAGGTTGCTCTCCGATTGCTCCACACCCAGCTCGTGCAGTTGCCGGACCAGGTCTTTGTACTCGAATCCCCGGTAGGCCATTCGCGAACGGATCAACCGGCGAATGGTTTCCCGCATGGCGGGTGAATCGAACAACTTTTGTGGCATCAGTCAGCTCCTGTCCACCTTTCTTTCTGCCTTCCTTTCGCCTTGCGGCCCTGCTTTCTTACGTTCTTGCTTTCTTCGTCCATTTTGTTGACGTATGCCATTGACCGGCTCACAGCCTGCGTATAAAAAATGGACTAAAAGTGGATTATAAGCGACATATGTTGTTTTTTCACCCCAAAACGTTACTATTCATAGTGTCTCGTTTTAGAGACATATGTTGTTTATACATGACGGGAGATAGTTATGTTTGACGGTAATACGGTAGTTTCAATACTGCTGGCGGGCGTGGTACTGGTAGTCATCTGGCAAGGAGTGAAGATGGTTCCACAGGGCTATAACTGGACCGTGCAGCGGTTCGGTCGCTACACCGGCACCCTGGTACCGGGACTGCACCTGATCATTCCTTTCGTGGACCAGATCGGCCACAAGCAGAACATGATGGAGCAGGTGCTCGACATACCGCCCCAGGAGGTGATTTCAGAGGACAACGCTCAGGTGATCACCGATGCGGTCTGCTTCTATCAGATTCTCGACGCGGTCAAAGCCTCCTATGAGGTGAACGATCTGACCCGGGCCATGCAGAACCTGGTGATGACCAACATCCGTGCGGTTCTGGGCTCCATGGAGCTCGATGAGATGCTTTCCAACCGGGACAAGATCAACTCCTCGCTCCTGGCCAAGGTGGACGAAGCCACCGACCCCTGGGGCGTGAAGGTCACCCGCGTGGAGATTCGCGATATCTCCCCACCGAGCGATCTGGTCGAGGCCATGGGCCGACAGATGAAAGCGGAGCGGGACAAACGGGCAGCCATCCTGGATGCGGAAGGTGAGCGGGAAGCCGCCATCGCGGTGGCTGAGGGTGCCAAGGCAGCCCAGGTGCTGAAGGCGGAAGGCGAGCTGGAGGCCGCCAAACGGGAAGCAGAAGCCAGGGAGCGTCTCGCTGAGGCGGAAGCAAATGCGACTGAGATGGTCTCCCGGGCCATCGCAGACGGCGACGGTCGCGCCATCAACTACTTCGTTGCTCAGAAGTATGTGGATGCGCTCGGCAAGCTGGCGGAGTCGGACAACAATAAGGTGATGATGATCCCGCTGGAGGCGGCGTCTGTGATCGGTTCCATCGCCGGTGTTTCCGAGATCGCCAGGGAAGCATTCGACGACGCCAATGCAGCAGTACCCGCCGCCCGAATCGGGGCGTCAGCTTAAGGCCCATTTAGGAGAATCAGACATGGAATGGCTTTCTGAAATCAACGCCTATCACTGGATCGCCTTGGGTCTCATACTCTTCGGAGCCGAGGCCCTGGGCGCGGCCGGCTTCCTGCTCGGAACCGCTGCCGCCGCGCTGGTGGTCGGTCTGCTGGCCCTGGTCATGCCCCAACTTGGCGTGGCAACCGAGTTCGCTCTGTTCGCAGTGATCGCCGTCATCGCCAGCCTGCTCTACATCAAGGTGTTCCGGGATGAGCAGGCGGCAATGCCGGATGAGCTGAACCATCGGGCGGAGCGCCTGATCGGCACGGAGTTCGAGCTGACGGATGAACTCCAGGGAGGTACCGGCCGGGTGCAGATCGGCGACACCTACTGGCATGTGCATGCCGATGCGGATCTCCACCGAGGTGCTCGTGTGAAGGTGATCTCTGCAGATACCATGCAGCTCAAGGTCGCCGAGATCTGACCGGCACCCGTACGAACGAGAGCCCACCTGTGCTTCAGCCCGGTGGGTTTCCTCGTTAAACTGCCTGACGGAGAGGAATAACCGCTGCGGCGGGGAGTAACAGCGCCGCCGTGCATCCAGCTGATTTCGCGATCATTGCCGCCTACCTCGCGGCCATCGTCTTCATGGGCTTCCGTTTAAGCCAACGTGTCCATGACGCACGGGACTATTTTCTCGCCGGACGCTCCCTCACCTGGGTCGTCATCGGTCTCTCGATCATCGGCACCAACGTGAGTGCCAACGGCTATGTGGGCGCCTCCGGCGGGGCTTACAACTCGGGCATCTCTCAGGCCAACTTCGAGTGGATCGGTGCGATCCCTGCCATGATCCTGGCCTCGCTCGTATTCATTCCGCTTTACTGGCGTTCCGGCGTCTATTCGATTCCGGAGTACCTGGGTCGTCGCTACAATCCATCGGTGCGGGTGCTGGCGGCACTGATTGCCAGCATCTTCGCCATTTTCTCCATCGGCGTCTCCCTCTGGGCCATCGCCTTGACGCTGCAAAGCTATCTGGACTGGCCGGTCTGGGTCGGCATCGTCGTGATGGGCACGGTGGTGGGCCTGTACAGCATCTCCGGCGGCCTGGCTGCAGTCGCCTTCACCGACGCGCTGCAGGTGGTGATCATGTTTCTCGGCGGCGTGGCCATCGTCGCGCTGGGCATCAGCGATGTCGGCGGCTTCCGGTCTTTTGCCGAGACGCTCATCCAGGAAAACCCAACCCACCTGCACGTCTACTTACCGGCGGACGATGCCAACTTTCCCTGGCCAGCCGTAATCCTGGGTCTGGCCATAGTCCTTTCACCGGCCTACTGGTGCGGCGGCCAGGCTATCCTGCAGCGCTCCCTTGGCGCCCGCAGTCAGTGGGACGCCAGCGCCTCCATGATGTTCGCCGCCTTTGCCAAGACGCTGGTGCCGCTGCTCATTGTCTTCCCCGGCCTGCTGGCATTGGTGATGCACGCGGACATCGAGTATCCGGATATGGCCCTGCCCTGGGTCGTGAAGAACGTTCTGCCACCCGGGCTGTCGGGCCTGATGTTCGTCGCCATCATCGCCGCCCTGCAGTCGTCCATCGATTCGCTGATCAACTCGACGGCCCTGATGATCACCCGGGATGTGCGTGGGGTGATCAGGGGCAGAGAGGATCCCGAGGGGGATCTGAAGATCGGCAGGGTGCTCACCCTGGTGGTGTTGCTGGTGGGCATGGTGATTGCTCCATTCGTCGGCGAGATGGGTGGCATCTACGTCTTCATCCAGTCACTGCTATCGCTCTTCCAGGGCCCGATGCTGGCGCTGCTTGTGCTCGGCGCCTTCACCCGGCATGCAACACCAATGGCTGGATTGGTGACCCTGGTCACCGGTGTCGCCCTTTCAGCCGTGCTGATGGCAGCGGGGTTGCTCATGCTCTGGGTGGCTTTCATCAGCTTTGTCTACAGCCTGCTGGCGTTGTGGCTCGTCAGCTATCTCACGGCGCGCCTTCCCGAGCAGGAACTCAAGTCGGTGGTCTACCAGCTGCAGACAACCCCGGTGCACAGCCACCGTGCGCGCACATGATCGAGTGGCTCCAGTCAGCACCCGTCTGGTGGGCCAACGTTCTGACCCAGATGCTTTTCGTGCTCATCGCCCTTGCCGTGTTTGCCGTACCAAAACGCGTCTTCATGGTAGATGCCCCGGATCAATCCCGCTGGCGGGACGTCCGCTTCTGGGCAGTTGCTCTGGTGGTCGTGCAACTGGGCATCTACGCCCTGTTCAGTTAGCCTGCTGGCGATGAGGGACAAATCCCGGGAGGGAACACCATGACCCGTTCTGCTCTGATTCTCAGCGCCACATTGCTCTTCTGCATGACGCTCACACCGGCAGAAGCGTCAGCCGATGACAAGAACGTGCGGCTCTATGTTTTCGACTGCGGCCTTATCGGCGCGGCCGATATCAGCATGTTCAATCTGTCCAACGATGAGACGCCGGTGCGGGAGCTCTTCGTACCCTGCTATCTGATAGAACACCCGGATGGACGGATGATCTGGGACGCTGGCCTGCCTCTGGCGATGGCTGGCGCGGGGCGGATCGAACAGGAGGGCGGCGTGTACATGACTTATGACCGATCGCTCATCGATCAACTGGCCGACATGGATGTGACACCCGCCGATATCGATCTGGTCGCGTTCTCCCACATGCACTATGACCACGTGGGGGCGGCCAACGCGTTTGTCCAGTCCACGCTGCTGATTCAGGACACAGAGCATGAGGCTGCCTTTGTGAACGTTACCAACCCGGTCTTCCAGCCCGATCTCTACATGGATCTGGAGGACAGCGACATGGAGATCCTCTCCGGCGACCACGATGTGTTCGGTGATGGCAGTGTGATGATCATCTCCGCACCAGGACATACGCCCGGACATCAGGTACTTCTAATACGACTCGCCAACACCGGACCTCTTGTGTTGTCCGGCGACCTCTACCACTTCCGGATGAGCCGCGAGCTACGCCGGGCGCCAACCTTCAACACAGACTCGGAAGAGACATTCCGTTCCATGGACAAGGTGGAGGCGCTGATCGAAGCGGAAGGGGCGACCCTCTGGATCGAGCACGAGAAGGCACTGGCAGATACTCTGATGATGGCTCCGGCTTACTACGACTGATCCAGCGACAGGAAACAGCCAATGACGCTAAAACGCTACGTCACCGAGATGGGCATGGGCACGGACGTGCACGGCGGCGATTACACGAAAGCTGCAAAACGCGCCGTATCGGACGCCATACGGCACTCCAGCCTCAACTTCTTCCGCGTTCTCGACAAGTCACCCAACGACATGAAGATCACCGTGCGGATCGGTGTGCAGGAACCTGACGCGCTCGACACCGCGGCTATTGCTGGCGAGTTGCCTTACGGCGAGGTAACCGTGGTGCCCGTTCAGGGCGGCCTGGACGTACCCGAAGACGAACCGGGTGTCGACAAGCTGGTGATCGCGAACGCCGCGGTGCTCGTCTGTTTCGAAGAGTGAACCAGCACCCGACGATCCGGAAGCAAACCAGATGACTGCGAAAGCGACGTGCCATTGCGGTGCGATCACACTCGCGATCTCCGAGCTGCCCGAAAAAGCTGTTGGGTGCAATTGCTCGATCTGCAGAAGGCTCGGGGCCTTGTGGGTTTACCATCCACCGGAGAAGTCCGGCCTTGGCCCTGTCATGGGGTTCCCAGCTCCGATGGCTCCGGCCCAGTAAACAACCCAGATGGGCCCACGCTATGGCGGCGGAACCCATGGCAACCCCGACGAACCGGTAGTCCCGGTACAGAAAACCACACCAAGGCTCCGCACCGTCCGGCTTCCCCGATTTCTCTAAACCCGCTATGTTGAAGCGATGTGGTGACCGGCCTGGTGTGCCGATCTGATTTCCCAAAGAACTTGAGCCGATGCAAAGGCTTTTCATGTGCTGGCGATCCACAGACATGTGGTCGTCCGCCGAAACGCTTCATACTGGGAAGAACCGGCAATGGTCAGCCAACGAGAACACCCCGTCCGGCGCAAACAATTTCCTAGACTGCTGCTGCTTATATGTTCCGCGATCCTTACCGCACCAGCCTCCGCATGGATTTATCCCGAGCACAGAAACATCGCGCTCCGAGCCGTCGATAAGCTCGATCCAGACCAGGCAGTTGTCTTCAACCAGCTCTGGCAAGAGGCTCGGCGCACTTTTGAGGACAGATTGTGTAGTGATGGCGCTGAAGCGGAACAAGGTCTCACTCCAGATTGCATAGACTGGGCGGCTCTATCCGCTATCGCGGGCGACCACTCCTGCTCTAGCAGGCAGATGCTGGAGACCGTGACGGAATCCTATTGGATTCTGCCGCTTGCTGACGTGGCCGCGCAGCTCGAGGTCGACCTGGAGCGGATACCGATCCTGCCGCCATCCGACCAGCTTGTTCTCTCCGGCGATCTAGGGGAAGACGTCAAAGAACGGTTTTCAACTGAATCGAGTCGAGCGGAACGTGTGAACGCCCTGAGAACCGCAGACACCCGTATGCAGAGGATTGACGTCGAGTACGCGACTCGTGCGGGAGCCAACAATGCGCACTTTTTGCTGGCCAGGGCTTCAACAACGCAATCGGGCACTGAATATGCAGATCAAACTCTCACGGCCGGAGCAGAGCTGAACGCGATCGGCGTTTACTCGTGGTTCCACCTCAGCGCCCTGCAGAAAGCATCCCGACTCGCCAGCGAGACACTCTCGGCAGGGGCTCGTAGCCGGCTTGCGCGGGCCATGCTCTTCGATGAGGCGTTCGCCCTGCACTTTCTAGAGGACGTGTTCGCTTCCGGTCACGTCGCCGGCACCTGGGGTGATGCCTCTGAGAGAAAAGGCACGCACGACTTCTACAATCAGAACGGCCTTGAAGCCCGAACCTGGCAAGGGCGGGCAGAATCAGTCGTTCTGATGGGTGATGCCCACATGCGAGAAGAGGATGCGGAAGTCGCGGCGAAGGCCGTGCTCACCAGTCTCAATCAGGTTCTGGATGCCGCTGTGGGCCGGTCACAGCATCAGAATCCCTACCGGCCCGAAGCACCGGATGAGGCGGACGATTTCAACGTCTGTGAGAACTCGACCCTGCCTGCGCGGGAGGAGGGTTTGGAGGACAATGACGAGTACACGCTGGCGTTCACAGAGACCCTGGAACCCACGCCCATCCCCGGCTTGGGGCCGGGCTTGGGGTCGATGCCTCGATTCCGGAGTGAGTTAGGACCGTTTCTCGGTCTATCCGGCATCATTGACGGGCGTGGAATCAGCGGCGGTTTCGAGAGCTCTCAGCAGAGCGATGCCGGATTCGTTGGCGGCCTGGAGCTGGCGTTGAAAGGCGGGCTCGGCCTGGAAGGTGCGTTGGGTGAATCCAGCGATGGAATGCTGTTCGCCTCGCTGGGATTCCGAACCGATTCCCCATCGACCAACACCTTCGGTGAATCCCGACTGGGGGCCTTAGACGGCAACCTCAGCGCTGCTATTCCGGCAAGATCAGCCCTCGCACTCCGAATGCGAATGCCCTACTACGTACTACCCGCCGATCTCCTGCTTCTCTCTCCAATGTATTTCTTCAACCCGGAGGCCTATACACGCATGGCTGTCACGTCCGCCAACGGTGGCTATTTAGGTTTGCAGCAGGGCATTGCCACCCCTTTCGGCCGAATGCAGTTCGTGCTCGGTCGGGAACTCGGGATCAGCTTCTATGGCCTGGACGGGGAGGACCAGCTGGTTGCGCCTGCCACGGAGCCCGGAACCACCGGTCGGATCGTCAACTACAAATCCACAGCTTTCGAGATGCCCATCCTCGAGTTTCGTCCGTATCGCTCGTTTTCGATGAACCAGTCATCCTCCATCATCTTTCAGCTATATGGTGGTGCCGACGTGCCCCACAGTTCCAAGGTGATCATCCCGGAAGGAGCCGACCCGGTGGATCTGGATACCATCTGGTTTCTGGGAATCAGGATGGCATTCGACTGGCGCTACTACTTCTGAAGGCTAGCGGACCATCAGATCAGGGACGGCCGTATCTCCCAGCGTCAGCCTGCTGCAGGTAGATCACCAGCGCCCTTAACAGCTCGGCCCGCGGAAATGTGTTCCGATCAACCGCCTGTCTGAGCAGCAAGCTGTCCGCCTCGTCTATGGGTAACGCCACCGCCAGATGGTCCGACTTTGCAAACGCCAGCAAAGTGCCATTTGGCAGCAGAGCGTCACGATAAAGAATCTGACCGTCGTTGCGAGCATCCAGTCTGCTGAGCATGCGGTACGTCATCCGGTTGACACTGGACATCTTCTCTATCGTCTCGAAGGCCGCGATGGAAAAATAGCCCGGACCTAGTGGCGGAGGATGTTGAGCCAACCATGCCTGGCGATGTTCGTAGCTCAACGAACCGATAGCATCACCATCTTCTCCGGAACCCGGGCAATCGGGCAATGGGATCCGGTCGATCATCCCCCGCATGAAAGCGTTCTGATCATCTGCGAGTGGCGTTCCATTAACTGCTCCGGCCACACTAACCACCGCTGCCAGGTTTGTAAGCTCGCCCCTGAGAAGTGGCAACGCCTCGAGAATGTCAGCGATGCCTTTGGAGTACCCGATGAGGACGACAGGTGGCCCACTCGCAATATCGGGCTCGCTCATGCGTTGAACAATGGTCCGTGCGTTGAATTCGCTGCTCGCCCGGCCGTTGACGAGAATCAATTCGCTGTCCAATCCTTCCTGCTTTAGCAGCGCTCGGCCGTCTTCGAAGGGTGTCGCGTATCTGGCAAGGCAGTCTCCGAGAAATCCAGGGACGAATATCAGTTTCAGTGGCCGATCGGGATCGATACCGATAGCTATATTTTTTTCTGAAAACCCACCTTCCAGGTGCAGATAGTCCGTGCAGGCAGTGTCAGCAAAATCGGGATCTGAGGTAGAAGCCAAGACAGCACAGAAGATCTCCGCGAATGCTAGGCGTTCGTCCCTTATACCGGCATCGCGCAGTGGAACCGAGGCATAGTAGGGCAGTCTGTAATTGTCCACCGAAGGCGCTGATGCACAGGCACTCAGCACCAGGATGAGCAATACTCCACCACAGATTCGCCTCATTCACAGAACCTCAGCAGCTGCGCCAAATCGAGGCTAGCATCCGCAAACCAGAAACTGCCAGTCAGCGTGAACCGCCCTGATCAATAGCCTGAACCTCAATCCGCCCTAAACGCCCGGATTGGCTTCCAGAAGTAACCAATCGCCAGGGTGGCTGCTATCGAAATGAAGCCAGCCAGCACCATGGTGTTTCCAGCACCGATCGCACCTGCCCAGAAACCCACCCAGATAGTGCCTACGTTGTTGGCCGTCTGGGCCGCTAGAATGAGCAGCGCAAAGGCTCGGCCACGCATGTGGTCAGGTGTGGTCAACATTACCGTGGTCTGCCGCACGGCCACGGTCACTGCATCCGCAGCGCCGAGCAGGCCAATCATGAGCATGCCCATCCAGAGGCTGCTCGCCGTGCCGAAGCCGAACAGAATCACCGCGTAGGCCAACGAGGCGTATAGAACCAGCATACCCTTGGCTTTGTAGCCGACGAACAGCAGTGCGATGAACGAACCGAGGATGGCGCCAGTGGAGTTAGCCGCCCCGAGGAGTCCCGTGGCGCTGGCCCCGCCAGCGAAGAGTCCGAGCGCCAGCACGGGCAGAATCTCCCGATAGAACGATGCGGTGGTGATTCCCGCATCAAGCAGGAACAGACCGGGCAGAATCGGATGCCGGGAAACGTATCGCAGCCCCTCCCAACTCTGCTGCACGGCGCTGGAAGGTGCATCGTGATGGTGACCCTCAGCAACACCATGGGCTCGAATGAGCAGTGGGAACAACGCCGACAGGGCGGCGATGGCTGCGGCAGCGTAGAACGCTTCGGTGACGCCTAAGGCGACCGCAATGCCGGCGAACAGCAACGGACCGGCTATGGCGGATGCGTTCTGCGAGGCAGTATCTGTGGATGCCGCCAGCATGAGGTCCTGCTTCGGGATGACGATGGGCACCATGGCCGATCTGGCCGGATTGGCCAGCATCTGTGAAGCCGCGGTGAGCGCAATACCGATGTACACGGCGATCGGGGTGAGCAGCTCGGCGGATGCCAGCAGACCGAGACTCAGCATGGCAAAGCAGGTCACGCCGTTTGCCAGTGTCATCAACCGTTTGCGATCGATCCGGTCGGCAAGCGCGCCGCCCCAGAGCAGCGCCGGGATCTGAACCAGCAGCTGAACGATGCCGATCGCGCCGACCAGGGCTGCCGAGCCGGTCTCATCATAGAGCCACTGGGCGGTGCTCAGTATTCTCAACCAGACCACGATCGTGGCAGACACCATGGCGGCCCAGAGGAAGCGATAGTCCCGGTACAGGAAAGCACCCCAGGGCTTCGCGCCCGCGGGCGTCCCAGGGCTCTCTGAACCCGCTATGAGATTTTCCTCAATCTGAACACGGGGATCTCCCGGCTGACCCTGACCTGATAGCTTGCATAGCCTGGATACACATTTACGGCCAGCGACCAGGCCTCCGCGCGCTCCGCACCCGTAAGCTTACGTGCCAGCCTCTTCTCGACGCGACCCTGCCGCACCGTTTCCACCTCAGGATGCGCCTCCAGATTGGCGCACCAGGCTGGTCGCCGCACCGCACCACCACCGGATCCGACCAGCAACACATCTTCCCCATCACTCACGTAGAGGAGCGGCACTTCACGCAGGACTCCGGTCTTCGCGCCACGGACACGCAACAGCAGACAGGGGATCACGAAGGAAAGCCGCAGACGTCCCCGACTTACCTTCAACAGCGGTCGGTCTACCCAGGTGGCGAACCGCATGGCTGCCGCGGATACCCGAGGCAACGACACCACCCGGCTGAACGCCCGCCAGATTGGCTGCGGATTTTCCGACAACCGGTTCAGCTCAAGCGGTAGGCGCGGGCTGCGGTGTCGTGGAACAGATCGGCTTTCTCCCCGGCAGAAAACCCTGCGGCAAGCTTCTTGAACGCGTTCCAGAGCACCGCGTAGGAGCAGCTCTGCTTGTCCACCGGGAAGTTCGATTCGAACATGCAGCGGGCAGGCCCGAAGGCGTCCAGGGTATGCCGGTAGTAGTCCGAAGTGATCGCCACGATCTCATCTGAGCTGGGTGGCTTGGTCTGCTTGTGCAGGCCGAAGCCGTTGATGGGCATCACCAGCCCACCGAGCTTGGCAACGACGTTCTGGCATCGGGCCAGCTCGGCCACATCGTCTGCCCACTGCGAAAAGATCTCCTGCTGCTTACCGGCATAGGGTCCGATCCCGAGGGGACCACCGAAGTGATCGAATATGATCGTCGTTTCGGGAAACGCCCGGGCGAGATCGGTGAGCTCCTTGATCTGAGTGTGATAGAGCCAGGCATCGAACGACAAACCGCGCTTCCCCAGCTCGGCAAAGCCTTCTCTGAACGTTGTATCCAGGTACAGATGCTCAATCGGATCGGTGTGTGAATTGCGCACTTGCGGGCTCGCATCCCAGCCGGCCGCATGGCGGATACCCTTGAACCGGTCGGTCACCCTCATGTGCGCATCGAGCACCTCGCCTACAGACGCGCCGAGGCATAGATCGGCGTAGCTGACGATACCCAGGCAGGCACGAATCGCTCCGTACTGACCGGATGCGGACATGGCGGCGACGCCGTTCACGAACTCCGTCTCGCCAACCGGGCGCATGGCTACTGTGCCTTCGGCCCGATACATGCTCGAGCACTCGACGAACACGGTGCTCACCACGTTGTGACCGGAACCGGTGTCGGTGAGCAACTCATCCAGCAGGTAACGACTGTCCGGATGGTCCCAGAGATGATGATGCGGATCGCAGATGGGCAGGTCCGGCTCCAGAATCTCCTCCTGCACCAGATCCAGCCACTCGTCGGTACCGATCGCCATGATGCCTCCCAGCCGAATGCAGAGTGTCCTGTCAGGACACTAGTAGATGACCACCGATCGGATGCTCTTGCCTTCGTGCATCAGATCGAATGCCGTGTTGATCTCCTCGAGCGGCATGGTGTGGGTGATCAGATCATCGATGTTGATCTTGCCATCCATGTACCAGTCGACGATCTGGGGCACCTGGGTCCGACTCTTGGCGCCACCAAAGGCAGTCCCCCGCCAGACCCGGCCCGTAACGAGCTGGAATGGCCGGGTGGAGATCTCTTCACCGGCACCGGCCACACCGATGATGGTGCTCTCGCCCCAGCCACGGTGGCAGCACTCCAGCGCCTGCCGCATGGTGTTGACGTTGCCGATGCACTCGAAGGAGTAGTCTGCGCCGCCGTCAGTGAGCTCCAGAATGGCTGCCACCGGATCGGCGTCTTCAGGATTCACGAAATCGGTCATCCCGAACTTGGTCGCCAGCGCCACCTTGTCTGGATTCAAGTCGACGCCGATGATCTTGTTGGCACCTACCAGCCTTGCACCTTGAATCACATTGAGACCAATCCCGCCGAGGCCGAACACGGCCACATTGGCACCCGGTTCCACCTTGGCGCTGTTGATCACCGCGCCGATGCCCGTGGTCACGCCGCAGCCGATGTAACAAACCTTGTCGAACGGCGCGTCTTCGCGGATTTTCGCCAGGGCGATTTCCGGCACCACCGTGTAGTTCGAAAAGGTGGACGTGCCCATATAGTGGAAGAGCTGCTCGCCATTCAGCGAAAACCGGCTGGAGCCATCCGGCATCACCCCCTGACCCTGCGTTTCGCGAATGGCAATGCAGAGGTTGGTCTTTCCGGAGGTGCAGGCTTTGCAGGCCCGGCACTCGGGGATGTAGAGCGGAATGACATGATCGCCGGGCTTGAGTGTGCTCACGCCCTCACCCACCTCCACCACCACCCCGGCCCCTTCGTGACCCATGATAGAAGGGAACAGGCCTTCCGGATCGGCACCGGACAGCGTGAACGCATCGGTGTGGCAGATCCCGGTTGCCTTCACTTCCACCAGCACCTCGCCCGCCCGCGGTCCTTCGAGCTGAACGGTTTCAACCTTCAGTGGCTCACCCGCAGCGAATGCCACGGCAGCTTTGGTCTCCATGTTTCCCTTCCTCGTGATGTGCCCGCCGGCAAGCATATTAGGAACCACTGACTAATTCACGTCGCCCGCTGTTCAGGCACTTCCGTGAATTAGTCAGTGGTTCCTAGCCAAGAACAAGTACAATTCGCGACCCATATCCTTAAGCTCAAGGGTAGTTTTGGCGTTCGAATTCCGCGTGAAGGACTGGCGCAGCTTCTTCCCGATCATCGACGTGATCCGGGACTACAAGCGGCCGGATTTTCACCACGACCTGGTCGCGGGACTGGTCGTGGGGATGATCACTGTCCCCCAGGCTATCGCCTATGCCTTCCTTGCAGGGCTGCCGCCCGAAGCCGGTCTCTATGCCTGTCTGGCGCCGATGGTCATCTACGCGATCCTGGGTTCATCCCGACAGATGGTGGTGGGTCCGGTGGCGGTCGCCGCCCTCATGGTGGCGGCGGCGGTGGGCGAATACGCTCCGGCTTACTCAGATGCTTACCTCGGCATCACCACCATTCTCTGCCTGCAGTCGGGCATCGTTCTCTGGCTGCTCAGGCTCTCGAACATGGGCGGCGTGGTGAACCTGCTCTCCCACCCGGTGATCGTCGGCTTCGTCAACGCTGCCGCTCTACTCATCATCATCAGTCAGCTGGGTCCATTGGTGGGTGTAGGCACCGATGCCACTCTGAATCCGATTGAGCGTTTGATCTCGCTGGCTGAGCAAACTGACGCGTTCAATCAGGTTGCACTCGGCATAGGTCTCGCCTGCGCGGTGGGCATGTGGCTGATCTCCAGATACATCACCGTGCCCCTCGGTTGGATCGGTCTGGCGCTGCCACGCAATCACGCCATTACCCGGCTGGGGCCACTGATCGTGGTCATCCTGGCCGTCTGGGCTGTCTGGATCGGCGATCTGCACCAGACCCGAGCGGTGGAAGTAATCGGCACCGTACCCGGTGGCCTTCCAGCACTTACCCTGCCACCGTTCGACTGGGATCTGTGGGTCAACCTGTTACCCACCTCCACCATGATTGCCCTCGTCGCCTACGTGGAGAGCTACTCCATCGGCACCACGCTGGCAACAAGAGAGCGGACGCGCGTGAACAGCCACCAGGAACTGATCGCCCTGGGCGCTGCCAACGTAGGTGCCGCGTTCACCGGCGCGTATCCGGTTGCCGGCAGCTTCACACGATCCAGCGTGAATTATCAGACGGGAGCCAGGACTCAGGTGAGCTCGCTGGTCTGCATGGTCGTCATCCTGCTGACCCTGCTGTTCTTCACGCCGGCCTTCACCCTGTTGCCCCACGCTGCGTTGGCCGCCATCGTCATCGTCTCCGTGTTCGGCTTGATGGACTTCGCCAGCGCCCGGGCGCACTGGAAAGTACATCGGGACGATTCCATCACTCAGCTCGTGACAATGGTGACCGTGCTCGTTTTCGGCGTGGAAGCCGGCCTGATCACCGGCGTCGCGCTCTCCATCGCCTTCTTTGTACGCAGGGTGAGTCGTCCACACATCGCCATCGTTGGTCGAATCGGCGAGACGGAAGCCTTCCGGGCAGCCCGCAGGTACGACGTCGAGACATTCGCCCACGTGGCAGCCATCCGGGTAGACGAAAGCCTGTTTTTTGCCAACGCCAATCAGGTGGAGAACAAGCTTTTGAAGATCATTCAGCGCCGTCCCGGTACGCGGCACGTGCTGCTGGTCTGCACGGCGGTGAACATGGTGGACATCTCCGGGCTCGAGATGCTGGAGCGCCTCAATGCGAACCTGCTCGCCATGGACATCACTCTGCACTTCTCCGAGGTGAAGGCACCCGTGATGGAGCAGCTCGAGGCGACCGATTTTCTCGAAGCCCTGAAGGGCGACATTTACTTCACCACCGACCAGGCCATGCGGGATCTTGCCGAACGCGACTGATCTTACTCCGCCAGATCGCCACTTTGTTTCTCCCTGCCGCCCTCGGTAAGCTCAACGGTCGCATTTTCGGGAGGCTGAGATCATGTATCCAGGTAAGTGGGCGAGCGAGTCCCCTGACAAGTCGGCCGTCATTCATGCGGTCACCGGTGAGGTGGTCACCTACGCCGAGCTCAACGACCGCTCCAACCAGCTCGCTCAGCTGATGTGGGCAGAAGGCCTGCGCCCGGGCGACCACGCCGCCATCTTCATGGAAAACCACCTCAGTTACTTCGAGGTGGTCTGGGCAGCACTGCGATCCGGCCTCTACCTGACCACCATCAATCGCTACCTCACCGACGAGGAAGCGGGCTACATCCTCGACAACTGCGAAGCGAAGGTGCTGGTCACCTCAGCCAAGCTCGCCGAAGTGGCGGTAAAACTGCCGGAATTCGCACCAAACTGCAGCCGGTGGTTGATGGTGGATGATCCTGTCGACGGCTTTGAGGCCTTTGAGGCGGCCATCGCCGCATACCCTGCGGAGCCACTGGCTGACGAGCCGGCGGGTCAGTTCATGCTCTACAGCTCTGGAACCACCGGCCGGCCCAAGGGCATTCTGCGACCGCTGACGGGCACGAAGATTCACGAGGACGCCGGTCCGGTTGGCGCGCTGCAGCAGATGCTCTGGGGTTTCGACACGAACACCGTCTACCTCTCGCCGGCGCCGCTTTATCACTCGGCCCCCATCGGCTTCTGCACCGCCACTCTGGCTCTGGGCGGCACGGTGGTGATGATGCCCCGGTTCGACGAGGTGGGCGCACTGAAAGCCATCGAGGAACACAAGGTGACCCATAGCCAGTGGGTGCCCACCATGTTCACCCGGATACTGAAGCTACCGGAGGAAGAGCGGCAAGGTCACGACTTCTCCAGCCACAAGGTTGCCATTCACGCTGCCGCGCCCTGCCCGTCCGGCATCAAGCAACAGATGATCGACTGGTGGGGCCCCATCATCTATGAGTACTACGGCGGCACGGAGCTCAATGGTCTCACCCATGTGACCTCGGAAGAATGGCTTGCCCATCCCGGCACCGTCGGCAAACCGATCCTCGGCACCATCCACATCTGTGATGAGGACGGCAACGAGCTGCCAAACGGTGAGCCTGGCATCGTCTACTTCGAGATGCCGGAGATGCCGTTCAAGTATCTGAAGGACGATGCGAAGACCAGGGATGCCCAGCACCCGGAGCACCCGAACTGGTCCGCTCTCGGCGATGTGGGTTATGTAGATGACGACGGCTTCCTTTACCTGACCGATCGCGCCACCTTTATGATCATCTCCGGCGGCGTGAACATTTACCCCCAGGAGATCGAAGACGCCATGATCCTGCACCCGAAGGTCGCAGACGTGGCCGTGATCGGCGTGCCGCACGAAGAGATGGGCGAAGCGGTGAAGGCCGTGGTGCAGGTGGCGGATGGCATCACAGCAGACGATGCCCTGGCCGAAGAGCTGCTCGAGTACGCCCGGGAGCACATCGCGCACTACAAATGCCCGCGCAGCGTGGACTTCATGGATGAGCTGCCTCGCCTGCCGACCGGTAAGCTCTACAAGAGAATCATCAAGGACGCCTACTGGGGAAAGACGGATTCCCGAATTGTCTGACCCTTCCAGGTCATCCAGCCTGCGGAATTGGCTCTTCCGCCTGTCACTAGCGCTACCGACCGTCCTCTTCCTGCTGGTGCTGGAGGTGGCGGCGCGCGTCCACGCCTGGCATTCGGACTCAATCCTGCAGGAAGGCCTGGCGACTGTCGGCGCAGGTCCTGAAAGCGACGACCTCAGCCTCCAGCACATCATCCGCTGGCACCGCAATCCGAAGATCATCTACGATCTGATTCCCAATCTGTCCGGCGAGTTCCGCGACCATTGGATGACCGTCAACGCGGACGGCTTTCGTAGCGCCACGGTGCCGGTTTCGCCGGAGCAGCCGACCTTCCGGCTGGTCGGCATCGGTGATTCGGTGATGTTTGGCTGGGGAGTGGGTGACGGCGAAGACTACCTTTCACTTACCGGTCGGAAGCTCAGCGAGCTCGCGAAAGGCCAGGCCGTGGACTGGATAAACTCCGCTGTTCCCGGCTACAACACGGTGAACGAGGTGGAGACGCTCAAGGAGAAGCTCCTGCGTTTCAAACCCGACGTCGTCGTCGTCGGCTACGTGAACAATGACCTCTTCGTGCCCGGCTTCATCCGCAAGCCACGCCCGTACCTCTCACTCAAGCACTCTTTTCTCGCCCAGTGGGTTCGCAACACCATCGATGGTCTGCACGTACCGGACAACGAGCTTCGCCGGCCACCCGATGACTTCCGCCATCGCACCTTCGTTGGCGAAGAGCAACTCATCCCGGAAGCCTATCGTGAGGTCATCGGCATCTCCGCGTTTCGCCAAGCACTCGTCGAGCTGGATGAACTGGCCCGAGCTCACCGATTCGCCTACGTTGTGTTCGCTCACTACGGCTTCTCGCCGGAAGTAGTGCCAATACTCGAGGAGTTGGGCACACCGGTCCTCGACGCCTACCCTGTGCTTACACGTTGGCTCCGTGATCACGGCATCGACACTTACCGGGGATCGCCGCTGACCGTCAGCGAGCAGGATTCACACCCCTCCGCATTGTTCCATGAGATCCTTGCCGCGCACCTGGCGAGCTGGATCGTTCAGCAGATGGCGCTGTGCAGGAACGGGCACTCCAGCAACTGCGCAAGGGACCCGGCTGTTTTCGACTCAACTCAGCATCCGGCTCTGCTTTCTACACGGCATCGAGATCATATACCCTGACCTCGCCGTCATCTGACACCCCAGTTTTACGACAACCTGAAGGATTAGAATCATGGACCAGATTAAACAGCTGAAGTACGCAGTCCTCGTCTGCCTGATTGCGCTCTCACCATCGGTCACCAGCTCGGAGCTCGGCGGCTTACTCGACCAGGCCGGTGCCGCGGCCTCTGATTCCCTGGGCAGCCTGCTCGGCGGGCAGCTGGGGATCAGCTCCGAGCAGGCAGAAGGTGGGTTGGGAGGGTTGTTCGACCTGGCAAAGAACCAGCTCAGCGCCGATGATTTCGAATCCCTCGCTGCGGCGGTGCCCGGTGTTTCCGGCTACCTCGAAAAAGCAAAATCCCTCGGACTGCTGGATCAGCCGATCAGCAGCACCGCCGATCTGACCAACGCGCTCGGCGGTCTGGGGCTCAGCGCCGAGACGATCGAGCAATTCCTGCCGGCTGCCGTGGAAGCGATTGGCATGATTGGCGGAGATCAGGCCCGCCAGCTGCTCAGCCCGCTGCTCCCTGGCTGAGCGCTTCGCTCAGGCGTCCGCCAGGCCTCCGGACAGCTCATTCACTTTGAGCTCCCCCGCACGGGTCTGACCACCAACCTCCAGGAAGCGGCGCATGGCCACCGGCGCTTCCTCGGTGCGCAGCAGCTGCTGGAAGAGGTAGGCCTCTTCGATCAGCCCCTCCCTGGGATCCGGTCCCGCCGCGTCCGTCGACTGCTTGGCGAGCCGCACCGCGGGTGGTGGGAATCCAGCAATCCGTCTGGCCAGCGTTGTGACGAAGTCATCGATGGCATCCGCTTCGAATATCCGGTTCAGATAACCCCAGCGCTCAGCCGTCTCCGCATCGAGATCATCGGCACCGAGTATGACCTCCAGCGCCCGGCCGCGGCCGAGCAGACGTGGCAGACGCTGAGTACCGGAACCCCCCGGCAGAATGCCCAGGGGGACTTCCATCTGGTTGATGCGGGTTTTGCCACGCACGCCGTAGCGCATGTCGAAGCTGGCCGCCAGCTCGCTGCCGCCGCCACCGACACGACCCTCGATCTGGGCGATGGTCACCTTGTCCATGGTGCGGAAGCGTTCGCACATGCCATGGAAGTCGTTCAGCACCTCCGATCGTTCGGCGGGCTCATCGGTGGGGAAGGCGAGAATCGCTTCCACATCGAAGTGGGCGAGGAAGAAGTCCGGATCGGCGCTTTTCATCACCACCACGGTCAGATCCGGATCTGCCGCCAGCTCCTCCGACAGACCGACCAGTTCCATATACAGCGGTATCGTGATCAGGTTTATGGGCGGATTGCTGACAGTCACCGTCGCCAACCGCCCTTCCGTCTCCACCTTCAGCAGCTCGTAGTCGTAGGCCACGTATCCCCCCTATACTCGTTTGCCCATGAGTGAAGGTAATGATACTGGCACCCTGATCACCAGGAGGCAACGAAACTACACCCTGGGCGTGCTGGTGCTTGTTTTCACCTCGAGCCACATCGACCGGCAGATCGTCGCCATCCTGGGCCAGCCGATCAAAGAGGCACTGGCGATCTCCGATACCCAGCTCGGACTTCTGACCGGGGTGATGTTCGCCCTCTTCTACGCCACCCTCGGCATGCCCATGGCCATGTGGGCCGACCGGCGAAACCGGCGCAACCTGATCGCCTTTTCCATCGCGCTGTGGTCGGCCATGACCGCGTTGTGCGGGCTGGCTCAGAATTACGGACAACTCCTGCTCGCCAGAATTGGCGTGGGGGTGGGTGAAGCCGGATCCAATCCACCTTCGCACAGCATCATTGCCGATCTGTACGGACCCACCGAGCGCGCGACTGCACTCGCCATCTTCGGCACCGGCGTGAATGCGGGCATCATGCTCGGCTTTCTGATCGGTGGCTGGGTGAACGAATGGCTCGATTGGCGCTGGGCGTTCATCGTCGCCGGTCTGCCCGGACTCGCCATTGCGCTCCTGGTGCGGCTGACAGTCCAGGAACCACCAAGGGGCTACAGCGAACGCGATTCCGGCAGCCACGAAAGGTCTGAAGCAACCGGTAGCGGCGCTGAAGCGCCGCCCTTCTGGGCGGTCGCCAGAACCATGGCCAGCAGTGCGATCTTGAGAAACACGGTGATCGCCGGCACCCTGGTCAGCTTCTTCGGTTACGCGCTGGTGCTCTGGGTGCCAGTCTATCTCGTCCGCGTGCATGAAATGGGCACCGGCGAAGTTGGCACCATTCTCGCTTTGCTGGTCGGTCTCGGAGGTGCCGTGGGCACTTTCTTCGGCGGTCTGATGGCGGACCGACTGTCCGCCCGGCACCCGGGCTGGCGGGCCTGGGTGGTGGTGGTGGCCTATGCCATCGCTCTGCCGCTGGCGACCCTGGCCTTCCTCGCCGAAGACGCCTATACCACCATTGCCCTGTACATACTGCCTGCCATGCTGGCGGGCGCCTACATCGGCCCGGGTTTCGCCATCATCCAGAGTCACGTACCGCTACGCATGCGCTCGGTGGCCGCCGCCATCAATCTCTTCATCCTGAACATCATCGGGCTGGGGCTGGGCCCCTTCAGCGTCGGGCTGATCAGTGACCTTGCCGCAGACTCCGCAGGTCTGGACAGTCTGCGCTACGGGCTGCTGGCGATGATCCCGGTTGGGCTCTGGGGCGCGCTGCACTACCTTCGCGCTGGCATCCTGCTGGGACGCGAGGCACAGTAAGGGATCGGCCGGGCATGAACGGGCCTGCATGGAGGAGGACAACGCATGACAGAAGAAACGGGAAAAAGCACGGGAAAAACTACCGGTCTGCCGGAGAACCTGGCGAGCGCCATCAAGGACCGCATTGATGATCTCAGCGATACGCTGCTGGAGGTTTCCCACAGCATACACGCCAATCCGGAGCTGGCCTTTCAGGAACATCACGCTGCCGGATTACTATCCGATACCCTGGATGCCCAGGGGTTACCGGCGGAACGAGGGGTCTTCACCCTGGAAACAGCCTTCGAAGCCGGATTGCCTACCAGAGGTGACGGGCCCACCGTCGCCATACTCGCCGAATACGATGCGTTGCCTGGTATCGGTCACGCCTGCGGGCACAATCTGATCGCCACCGCGGCATTGGGCGCCACGCTCGGGTTGCAGGCCGTGGCTGAAGAGCTGCCTGGCAGGGTGCGCCTGATCGGCACCCCTGCGGAAGAAAAGGGCGGCGGCAAGGAGCTGATGGCCCGAGCCGGTGCCTTCGACGGAGTCGATGCGGCCATGATGATTCACCCGGCAGGGGTCAACCTGACCACCATGCCCTGTATCTGCGTCGCAGAGGTGGAGGTGATCTACCATGGGCGCTCCGCCCATGCTTCGGCGATGCCACACAAGGGCGTGAACGCGCTGGATGGCCTTCTGCTCGCATACCAGGCCATCTCCAACCTGCGTCAACACATCCGGGACGAAGAGCGCATCCACGGCATCATTACCGAAGGCGGTCAGGCGCCGAATATCGTCCCGGACCGGGCCGTCGGCAATTTCTACGTGCGCGCACGCAAAGAAAAGAACCTGGAAGCACTGAAGCCCCGCGTGCAGGCCTGCTTCGAAGCTGGTGCCAAGGGCAGCGGCTGCGAGGTAGAAGTCAACTGGGCTGGGGTGGACTACCTGGACCTGAACACCAACTGGCCGCTGGCTAACGCCTTCCAGGCCCACGGCGAAGCCATCGGCCGAGAATTCCTGTCACCAAATCAGCTGGGCGGAGCCGGTAGCACAGACATGGGCAACGTCAGTTACCGGGTACCTTCCATTCATCCCATGCTCGCCTGCTCTCCACCAAGTGTGGTGATCCACAATCCGGAATTCGCTAAGTGGGCCGGATCGGAGATGGGTGACGCTGCCGCCCTGGATGGCGCCAGAACCATGGCGCTGACCACCGCCGAGTATCTGCTGAATCCGGTGCTGCAGGCGGACGTGCAGCATGCATTCGAGGTCTCCAAGGGGCTGTCCTGAGCGTATGCATCTCTGGCTCTTCGGCTACGGCTCGCTGATCTGGCGGCCGGACATCGAGTTCATCGACCGTCGTCCGGCAAGAGTGCAGGGCTGGACTCGGCGGTTCTGGCAGGGCTCCCACGACCATCGCGGCATGCCCGATGCCCCAGGACGGGTGGTGACCCTGATCCAGGAACCCTCAGCGACCTGCGACGGCATGGCGTATCTGGTGGACCGTGACGTTGCAGATGAGACCTTCTCCCAGCTCGATCACCGGGAGAAAAACGGCTATCAGCGTCATCAGGTGACCCTGGAATTTCACCAGCACCGGAGCGCGGCTGAAGGGGTTGTGTACATCGCGCCGGTGGACAACTTCGCCTATCTGGGTCCTGCCCCGCTGGCTGAAATCGCCATCCAGATACACCGCTCGGAAGGACCCAGTGGCCGCAACAGTGAGTATCTGCTGCAGCTCGCCGAGGCCCTCCGAGCACTGGAGGCGGACGACGAGCACGTCTTCGAGCTGGAGGCCGCGGTACGGTCACTGTCCTCCGAGCGAGCCTGCCAGCGGCAATCCACCCCTACCTGAAGCGTCCAGGATCCAGCGGCGCTGCGAGCAGGTGATCTCCGCCCCGGAGCAGCGAAGCTGCCACCTCACTCAGATAAGGAGCGGTCTGTATGCCGAAGCCACCTTGACCAACCAGCCAGAAGAAATCGTCTATCTCCGGATCGAAGCCAGCAGCGGGGCATTCATCCGGCAGGAAGGAGCGCAGGCCCGCCCAGCTGTGACTCATCCGCCGTACTTCCACCGTGGTCAGCTGCTGAAAACGATCGGCAGCAACGGCAAGATCGTACTCATCCGGCTGGGCGTCACAGGGCGGCGTGGGATTGGTATCTGCGGGTGAGACCATGAGCAACCCAGCCTCCGGTTTGAAATAGAGGTCGCCCTCCACCCGATGGACGAGCGGCCAGTCACTTACGTCCCGCTGTAGATCGAGCAGAAAGGCCGTGCGCCGCAGGGGTTTCAGGCCCAGCGGCTGCACACCTGCCATGGCGGCCACCTCATCACCCCAGGCACCCGCCGCATTGACCAGCACCGCCGCATCCAGCACCTGTTCGCCCCAACCGAGCTGCCAGCCTCCTGCCTGCCGCTCGATCCGCGCTACCCTGGCATTGCCGATCACCCGTCCGCCCGCGTCCAGGAGCCGGCGCCGGAAGCTCTCCAGCAGCGCGTGGGCATCTAGAGACAGCGCGTCCTTTTCGATGAGCGCACGGGCAACACCATTGGGATTGAGTATGGGCACCCGATCGATGAGCTCATCGACTGGGATTTCCACCAGTGACTCACAGCGGGGCGCCCAACGGGTTTCGAAGTCTGCCAGCGCACCGAGACTGGTCTCGTCTGCAACCGTCACGCTGCCCATGATCTTGGCACCATGATCGAGGTGATATCCCCTGCCGGGCTCGGTCAGAGCGCTGACCACTTCGTTCTCATAGCACTCGATGGCGACCGCCGCAGAGCGTCCGGAGCTGTGATAAGCCGGCTGGGATTCAGCCTCGAGCACGGTCACCTGAAAGTCGTCTGCCACTCTGGCGGCAATCGAGATACCCGCCATGCCACCACCAATGACTGCCAACTTCGGTTTCGCGTTCGGTTTCGCGCCGCTCACCTTGTTCCTCGCCGCCAAAGCCGTGCATTATCACCGAAAAGCAACGCATCGGGAGCAGGACATGTCAGATACGCCGCTGGTAGACAGAGAAGATCAGGATGGGATCGCCATATTGAGCCTCAATCGGCCCGAGGTGCTGAACGCTCTTTCACCCAATCTGTTTGTCGAGCTTCGCGAGCACGTAGACGCGATCGCTGACGCCACCGATGAGGTCGGCTGCGTCATCCTCTGCGGACGTGGACGCTCCTTCTCCGCGGGCAATGACCTGAAGGCTATTCAGGCTGGCGAGCGGCCACCATCGGCTCACTTTCAGGCGGAAACCCTGGAAACCATCGAACGCCTGCCGCAACCCGTGATCGCCGCTGTGCAGGGTCATTGCTACACCGGCGCCCTGGAACTTGCCATCGCCTGCGATCTGCTGGTCGCCGCAGAATCCGCGAGATTTTCAGACACTCACGGTAAGTGGGGCATGTCGCCCACCTGGGGCATGAGCCAACGCCTGCCGCGCCGGGTCGGTCTGCTCGCGGCCAGGGAGATGATGTTCAGTGGTCGCGTGGTGAGCGGCACGGAAGCGGCCAGTATCGGTCTCGCCAATCAAGCGGTGCCGGAGGACAAATTGATGGCGACGGCCATAGAGATGGCTCGCAGCTTCCTACGGAACTCCTGGCATACCCTGCGCATGGACAAGCAGCTGATCAATGGCGGCCTGGACCGCCCGCTTGACGAAGGTCTCGCCTGGGAACGGGACGTCAGTCCAGGTGCCGGCCCGGATACCGCGGAACGGCTGAAGAATTTCGGCAACTAGTGCAGGGCCTGAGCAAACAGGGTACTAAGCCCGACGCATGAAGCTCGCGGCAACTCGAGCCAACTCGGCAAAGACACCTTCAGCCGACTGCCTCGTGCGTTTCAGAATCTTGTAGCCATGGTCGGCGGTATCGAGCCAGTGCAGCTCAGCACGCGGAAGCCCCTTCACCACTTGCTCCAGCAGCTCTGGCGTGGCCAGGCCGTCTCTGGTGCCACTCAGAAACAACAGTGGCAGCTCGATCTGCGCCAGATGCGCGGCTCGCTCAGTCCCCGGCTTCTTCGGCGGATGCAGCGGAAAGGAGCAGAAGACCAGACCGGACACCGCGGGCGCGGCACCTTCCAGCACGGCATGGGACGCCATCCGGCCGCCGTAGCTGTGACCACCGACAAACAGCGGCAGATCGGGTGCTGCTTCTCGAGCCGTATCCAGCGCATCGAGAATGCAGGCAACGGACGTTGCCTGGCTGTCGACCCGACGGCGGCCTTCCTCCATGAACGGAAAGTTGAACCGGAGGCTGGCAATGCCCTGCTCCGCCAGCGCTTCGCTGATGCCGAGCATGCTGGCGTGGCGGAAATCTGCACCGGCGCCATGGGCGAGCACCAGGAGCTGATCTGCAGTATCCGGACGGGTCAGCTCCGCCGAAAGCCGACCGTCAACTTTGAGCGCCGCCACCTCCATACGGATCCTTCGGTCAGAGCTCTCTTGCGAGCTGGCTAGTCCAGCTCGCCCATGTTCTGGATGATCTGCCCGACGATGCCGTACTCCACGGACTCTTCCGGACTCATCCAGTAATCGCGATCCGTATCCTTTTCCACCCGCTCCAGAGGCTGGCCGGTACGTTCAGCGATAGTGGCGTTGATCCGTTCACGGGTCTTGAGGATCTCCCTAGCGTGGATTTCCACGTCCGCCGCCGTGCCGCCAAAGCCGCCATGCGGCTGGTGAATGAGGAACCGGGTGTTCGGCAGGCAATATCGGTTTTCCTTCTCCGGCGCCAGGTAGATGTGGGTGGCGATGCTGCCGACCCAGCCGGTGCCGACCGTTCGCACCACTGGCTTGATGAAGCGGATCATGTCGTAGATGGTGTCACCGGATTCCACATGCCCACCAGGAGAACCAATGTAGATGGTGATGGGGTCGTCGGACTCGAAGGAGAGCGCCAGTAGCTTCTCCGCCGTGCGACGGGCCACTTCCTGATTGATCTCACCAAAAAGGGTGACCGTCCGGTTCTTCAGAAGGGTCTGGTCCAGGAAGGCGAACTGCTTCGCCGCATCAGCGATCTCTTCTTCGGCATCCAGCATTCGCTTGGTGTCTTGGGTCATGTCTGCTCCATTCGCCGGCCTCTTATGGCCGGTTGTGATTGCTCGGGAAAGCGCACATTCTACATCGAAAGCAGCCGAATCAATCTTAGGGAGGAACCGATGCCCCTCGCACCGGAATACGAAGCTATGTTCACCGCTCTGGCCGAAGAGCCGGGGCCCAAGATCAGCGACCTGAGTCCCGCCGAAGGCCGGGAGATGTACAGGGTCATGCGAGCGGTCAATCCGGAGCTCAGCATCGGCTCCGTGGAGGATAGGCAGATAGAAACCGAGGTGGGTCGCATTCCTGTTCGGATCTACCGGCCGGCAGCTGACGGTCCGCATCCCATTCTCGTGAATTTTCACGGCGGCGGCTGGGTGATCGGCGATCTGGATACTGCGGACGCGGTCTGTCGGGGCTTGAGCGAAGCCGCTGGCTGCATCGTCATCTCGGTGGACTACCGGCTGGCACCGGAGCATGTCTATCCGGCCGCGGTGGAGGACGCCTACGCAGCCACCTGCTGGGCTGCCGCCAATACGAGCGAACTCGGTGGCTCCGGCAAACTGGCTGTGACCGGCGAAAGCGCTGGTGGCAACCTGGCTGCGGTGGTCTGTCAGAAAGCCCGGGACGAGGACGGGCCTCAGATCGACTTCCAGTTGCTGGCCTACCCGGTGGTGGACCATGACCTCACCCGCGCCTCATACGATGAGAACGGCGAAGGCTACCTGCTGGAGAAAGACACCATGGTCTGGTTCTGGGACCACTACTGCCCGCAGGAACGTCGTAACGAACCCGCCGCCTGCCCGTTGCTGGCGGATTCCCTGGCCGGTCTGCCACCGGCAGTGGTGCTCACGGCCGAGTTCGATCCTCTCCGGGACGAGGGCAAGGCCTATGCAGACGCACTGGCCACCGCGGGCGGATCCGCAAAGCTCATCTGCTTCGATGGCCTGGTGCACGACTTCCTGGCGACGGCCGAGCTCTTCCAGTGCTCGAAAGCCGCCTTCGATCAGGCAGTCGCTGAGTTGAAGAAGGGACTGAACTGAACATGAAATACGTACTGATCTGTGAAGACAAAAACGACAGCCTGGACATAAGGCTCGGCAACCGCGAAAAGCACCTGGCTTACATCGGCGAGCTTGCCGATCGGGTGAGCCTGGCCGGCCCGATGCTCAGCGACGACGGCGAGCGAATGGTGGGATCGGTGCTGATCATCGAAGCAGACTCTGCCGCTGAGATTCAGGCCGTTGCCGACAACGACCCCTACGCTCTGGCCGGGCTGTTCGAGAAGGTCACCATCCGCCCGTTCCGCCAGGTCATTCCGCAATGATCGGTCCTTCATCCATGACACGTCGTCCATGACACGTCGTCGCGGATGACCGGTCACACCCGGCTGATGAGAGAAGACCTGCGAGGAGTTCCTACATCCGCGCCGGAGGCAGAGGCTCTGGACGTTTTCGAAACGGCTCTGGAGTCCCTCTATCAGTTTCGCGGGGAACCCCTGGCACTGATCAAACCCTGCCTGGAACGATGGCCACAGTGGTCCCTGCCGCACAGCTTTCGCGCCATCGTCCTGCTCGGCATTACGGAGCGCCGGTTCGCACGGGGGGCCGCGAAGAGTCTCAAGACAGCCGAGTCATTGCTGGCCGGTGCCACGGATCGTGAGCGAGCCATTCATGCGGCGGCAAGACAGATGCTGGCGGGAAACTGGTCCGCGGCTTGTGATCTGTTCGAGCAACTCCTGATCGAGAATCCTCGAGACATGCTCGCCCTGCACACAGCGCAGAACCTGGATTTTTTCCGGGGGGCGTTCTCGGCGCTGCGCAATCGAGTGACTCGAGTATTGCCGGAATGGTCGCCCGCTACTCCAGGACATCCGTTCGTGCTCGGCATGCAGGCCTTCGGCCTCGAGGAATGCAACCAGTACCCTGAAGCGGAAGCCGTGGCGCGAGATTCTCTGGCACAGCATCCGGAAAACCCCTGGGCGGTCCATGCGCTCGCTCACGTGCTCGAGATGCAGGGTCGGGTCGAGGAAGGCATCCAGCACCTCGAGTCCGGGGCCGACCTCTGGGCGCCGGACAGTGGCTTTGCCTATCACAACTGGTGGCATCTGGCACTGTTCCACCTGGAACGCGGCGATTTCGAGACCGCCCTGGCCTTGTACGATCGGGAACTGGCTGAGCCCGACGCACGATTTGCTCTCAACATGCTGGATGCCACCGCATTGCTCTGGCGACTGCACCTGCTGGGCGTCGATAGCGGCGATCGATTACAACCCGTCGCCGATTGGTGGGGTGAGCAGATCGAGGACGGTGCCGGATACTATGCCTTCAATGACTTCCACGCCGCCATCGCGCTGACCCAGCATGCCACTCAGACCGGCGACGTCACCGGCCTGGATGCGCTGATTCAACGACTCACCACCGAGATCGAGGCGGATGTTTCAGAAAGTGGCCGCAGCGAGATCAACCGGCGCATCGGCGCACCACTGGCTGCTGCCATGCGCCACTACGCGGTCGGCAGCTATGCAGACTGTGCCAACGCGCTGGTCGCGCTTCGAGACGCGGCTCAGCAGTTCGGCGGCAGCCACGCCCAGCGGGACCTGATCACCCTGACCCTCATGGATGCTGCTGCCCGGGCAGGCGACATCGCGCTTGCCCGGCACTACATGAACGAACGGGAAGTGCTGAAACCGGTCAGCGCCCTTTCCGAGCGGCTACGGGAACGGCACGCTGCACTGGCCGGGTAGGAAGACGCGGCTCCTGTACACCGCCAGGGCCGCGTCTATCGTTGGTCGACGGCGCGTCAGTCGACGCGGGCTTCCGCGTAACCGGAAAGCACTACAGTGCCGTCCTGGTTCTTGGTTTCCACCGCCAGGCGGACGATGCCGTCCTCCACCGACTCTACCGTGGTAGTGCCGGTCAAGCTGTCGCCCGGCCACACCTGGTTGGTGAAACGCACGCCGTACTTGGTCAGCCGGCCGTCGCCCACGTAGTTGGTGAGCATTCCGCCGGTCATGCCCATGGTGAGCATGCCGTGTGCAAAGACAGTCGGGTAACCGGCCACCTTGGTGGTGAAGATCTCGTCGGTATGCAACGGGTTGTAGTCACCGGAGGTACCCGCGTACTGCACGATCTGGGTTCTCTTCAGGTCTTCCACCAGGCTCTCGCTGTAGGTATCGCCTACGTTCAGATCACTTGCTTTCAAAGCCATTGCCGTTTCCCCCTAGCTGTCCACCGGACGTTCGGTGCGCACGCCGACACCCGTGGCCGTGATGACCAGCTCACCATTCTGATCCCGGTACTCGGTAACCGACTCGGAAAACATGAGCTTGCCGGCCCGCTTGGATTCTTTCTCCCAGGTTTTACCCGGTTTCGTAGTTGCGGTGAGCACATCGCCCGGCTTCAGATGCCGGTGATACTCGAAGTGCTGCTCGGCGTGGAGGCCGCCGCCACCGCCGCCGCCACCGCCACCACCGCCTTCCTTTTTCACGCCGGTGGGTTCTTTACCGGAACCGAACCAGCCCTCACCGCCCACTTTCGGGCGCAGGAAGTAGTCCGGGTCGAACTGAGCGCTGGCCTGAGCAAAGGTGGGTGGGGCAATGATGGTTCCCGGCTCCGTGCCCTTCGCATATTCTTCGTCATAGTAGATCTGGTTGTCGTCCCCTACCGAGCGAGCAAACATCATGATGTGGCTCGCTTCGACGGGAAATTTGTCAGCCGCCATGTTGATCCCCCCTGTGTGTCATTCTGAAAAGCGTACGTGGGAGCCCTGAGGCTCCCGGCGAGTTTAGCGCCCTTTGAATTCCGGATCACGCTTCTCCAGAAAAGCGCTGATCCCTTCCAGCTTGTCTTCCGTCTGCACCAGTGCCCCCTGGGCATACTTCTCCAGCATGAGCGCGCCGGCCAGGCTCGCCTCCATACCGAAGTTCACCATGGCCTTCATGGTTCTCGGCACGAAGGGAGCGTAGCTCGCCAGCTGATCTGCCATCCGCCGTGCTTCCGGCAGCAGCTCTTCCCGCTCGACGATGCGGGTAATGAGGCCGATGGCCAAGGCACGCTCTGCGCCTATGGGATCACCCATCAGCAGCATTTCCATGCCCCAGCCACGTCCGACGATGCGCGGCAACCGGGCGGTGGCGCCCCCCCCAGGGATAATGCCGAGCTTGCCCTCGGGCGTGGCAAACCTGGAATGGGGCGTCGCGATTCTGAGATCGCAGCCAAGCGCCACTTCCAGACCACCGCCCATGCAGATGCCATCGATGGCTGCGATGGTCGGCTTCGGCGTCCGCTCGAGCTGGTCGGCCAGCCCCTGGACGATGGGCTCCAGCGCCTTGCTGAAGTCCCGATGCTTCACTTCTTCCAGATCGGATCCGGAAGCGAACGATTTGCCGCCAGCGCCAGTGATGGTGATCACCCGAACCGCATCATCTTCGGCTGCTGCGGCGACCGCGGATTGCAACTCATCCAGGGTGCCCAGTGAGATGGCGTTGTGCCGATCAGCGCGATTGATGGTGATCAGTGCCATGGAGCCCTGAACTTCATAGAGGATGTTTTCGTAGCTCACCGGTCGAGCAAACCTTTCACACCTTCGAGATCCGTACCAATGCGTTTCTTGAGCTCTTCATCCACCCGCTCCGCCGCGTTGGCTTTCAGCTCATCCACATCGAGGCTCTCCTTGGCCAGCGCTTCAGTGGAGGCCCGGACTATGGGATCGAAGAGCTGCTTGAGCGCTTCCCGGATGGTCACCCCCTGTGATTTCTCGCCAATGCCGGTGAGCCGGATATCCGGGATCTCCACGGACTTGTCGCCGAGGATGTCCGAGCTCAACGATGTGCGTGCGTTGGTGAAAGCGAAGTTCTCGATAATGATCTTCGGCTCCGGGCCCGTCGCTTCTTCAGCAGTTGCTGCTTCGCTCGTGCTGTCGGAACTGAGATTGGCCATTAAGGCCTGCAGGTTGGTATCCCTGCCCTTGGCGACCATGGCCAGGTCCGCTGCATCGATCTCGATGTTGCGGATCTGGATGAGGCTTTCGCTCTGACCCATGGGATCCAGCCCCAGCTTTATGGCACCCAGACTGAAGGCGTGCGGCCCTTCAAATCCCTCTGGATTGCCGATCACCAGCCCTCTGAGCTCACCGGTCCCTTCCGTCAGCGAGATGTCTGCAGAACCGAGCTGCACATTCACACCCAGATACATGGGCCCGTAGGTTTCTACGGCTGTCTTGATCAGACTGCCCGAATTCATCACCACATAAACGCCCAGGCCGACCACGACCAGAAGCAGGATTCCGATCAGCCATCCGATGGCTTTCATGACTCACCTCCAAGCAGTTGCATGTCTTCGATAAAGGCCTGACTGCGGGCGATGGAGGTTTCCATGTCCCGGATCAGCGCGGCCACATTGGTTTCAATGATATCCAGCTCACCTTCAAGCGAGGCGATCGCCTGAGCATTGAGATTGTGCTTGAGAAACAGCACCTGATCCTGAAACGCCGTGAGCACCGGCGGCATTTTGGACTCCGCCCGGCGCATGGACTTGATCAGGTCATTATACTGCCGGCGGGAGCTCGTCAGCTGCTCTGCGCTCGCTCCGCGGAGCCGAGCATTGCTGATCTGCTCGATCTCACCCTCCCACTCTTCGAACAGATCCTCCGAGACGTCCTCCACGGAGTCGATCCGATCACTGACTTCCTCTGCGCGCGACTGGGCATCCTCATAGGCTTCCACGAGCGCCTCGTAGGTATCCTTGAGGTCGGAGGGTGGCACGCTGACCACGCTGGAGAATTTCTCCAGCGCGCTCTTGAACTCATCCTTGGCGTCTTCCTGAGCCTCGGCAGCATCTTCGACCCGATCCACCAGGATGTCCCGCTTGTGCACGCCCATCTTTTCCCAGGCGCCGTAGTAAGCGCTCTCGCAACCGGCAGACAGCAGCAGAGCGGCCAGCAACCAGCCATATCGGGTGCTGAATCCGTTCACCATCAACGGATCCTCGTCAGAAGAAAGCTGCAAGGTTAGGGGATGGTCAGAGGCCTGTACACCATCGCCATACCATGAGTAACCAGGATTGTGTCAAACAAGGTGCTTGGGCATTATTCGCGCCGGAAACTAGTGATACCTGGGAGGGTAAGAATCATGGAAGACATCTCCACCGAACAGATGACCGGCTACATGGATACGGCCGTTGAAATGGCCATGACCTACGGGCCTCAGCTCATTCTGGCCATCGTCGTACTCATTATCGGCCTCTGGATCATCAAGCGGGTGATCCGCCTCATGGCTGCTGGCATGGAGCGCAGTAACACCGAGCCGACCCTGGCCAAGTTTCTCTGCAATCTGAGCTCCGTCGGTCTCAAGGCACTGCTGTTCATCAGCGTCGCCTCCATGATCGGGATAGAGACCACTTCGTTCATCGCAGTGCTCGGTGCTGCCGGCCTCGCCGTCGGCCTGGCTCTGCAAGGCAGCCTGTCGAACTTCGCCGGTGGTGTGCTGGTGCTCATGTTCCGGCCGTACAAGGTGGGTGATTTCGTCGAAGCTCAAGGTGTGTCGGGCACGGTTCACGAGATTCAGATCTTCAATACCGTTCTGAAGACGCCGGACAACAAGGTGATCATCGTTCCGAACGGCGCGATCTCGAATGGCATCATCACCAACTACTCCATGGAAGCCACCCGTCGGGTCGACTTCGTGTTCGGGATCGGCTACGGCGATGACATCGCCAAGGCGAAGGCCACCATCGAACGTCTCATCGGGGAAGACAGCCGAACGCTTTCCGATCCGGAGCCGATGATCGTCATCTCCGAGCTGGCAGACAGCTCCGTCAACATCACCACCCGGGTCTGGGTAAACGCGGCCGACTACTGGGGCGTGTTCTTCGATCTGACCGAGAAGGTCAAGCTGACGTTTGATCAGGAAGGCATCTCGATTCCTTTCCCGCAGCGCGACGTTCACGTCATACAGGAAAACGCCTAGCCGCTATCCGACTCTGGTCCCTGACCCTAGTGTAGTGTCCCTTAAGTAACTTTCTAAATGATTTGTGGTCTAACTGGGTATCCTATTGCAAATCGAGGATGTCAGATGGGCCGACGCAACCAGGTCATCAAGGTCAGTGAACGAGATAGGGAGCAGCTGGAAGCGATTGCCCGATCGCGGAGCCTGCCGCACGGGTTGGTCACTCGGGCGAAGATTGTGTTGCACTCAGCGAATGGGCTGGGGAGCAATGACATTGCCAAGCTGTGTGATGTAAGCCCGCAGACGGTGTCGCATTGGCGACGACGCTATCGCACGCTCGGTGTCGCGGGTTTACACGATGAGCTCAAGTCTGGGCGGCCGCGCAGTATTGATGACGAGCAAGTGGCGGAGTTGATTCGCAAGGTGCTCGAAGAGAAGCCTAAGGGAGCAACCCACTGGAGTGTGCGCAGCGTTGCAGAGGAAACAGGGGTCTCCAAAAGTCAGGTGCAGCGGTACTTCCAGTTGTTCGGTCTCCAGCCACATCGCAGCCAATCGTTCAAGCTTTCGACGGACCCGTTCTTTGTTGAGAAGGTCCGGGACATCTGTGGGTCTGAATCCGCCCGATAAAGCGCTGGTCCTGTGCCGACAGATCCAGGCGCTCGAGCGGACCCAGCCGATGTTGATGGGACTAGGCTATGTCGAAGGGGTGACCCACGATTATGAGCGCCACGCACGACGACGCTGTTCGCGGCATTGCCACCGGCGAAGTGCTCACGCAGTGTAAACCTTCGTCATCAGGAGTATCTGAGCTTTCTTCGACACATCGATCAGAACGTTCCTGAAGATCTGGATGTCCACCTGGTGGTCGATAACTACGCCACGCACAAGAGCCCTAAGGAGCCTGGTTGGCGAAACGGCCTCGCTACCATGTCACTACACGCCTACCTATGCGTCCTGGCTCAATCAGGTCGAGCGCTGGTTCGGGATCATCACCCAACAGGCCATCCGACGCGGCTCTTTCAAGAGTGTGCGGGAACTCAAAGACCGCATCGATGAGTTCGTCGAGCAATACAACCGCAATAGCAAACCGTTTCAGTGGGTCGCTACCGCCGACTCAATACTGGGTCGCCGAATTGCGAAAGTCTTTGACGACACACTAGCAGACTGTTAAAAAAGTCTCGAAAGCTCAGAGGTTCTGTCGTGCGGGCTGACAAGGCGGGTCTCGAAGGCAATGTCGGTGACCTTGTCGAGAGGCCCAACGCAGGCAGCGCGCACGCCAGAACCTCCCGCAGGGCGCGCCATACGGGGCCTGTGAGCTTCGTTGCCCTCCTCGACAAGGTCACCGACATTGCCTTCGGAGCGCGCCTTGTCACAGACCCCGTATGACGCGCTGAGCAAACGAGACTTTTTTAACAGGCTGCTAGAGAATCTGACTTCCGCATAAAAGAAAACCGCCGGCCTGGAGAGGGAGCCGGCGGTTTTGAGGCGACCTCAACTTGGAGGTCTCAAGGGGATAAAGACCGCGATCTGATTCATCTTCCTTTCGAGGGATGGCTCAGTCGTGTCGTGAGCCAACTATGACCCGGAGCTGTTTCGGTGGAATTACGTCCACCGGGGTATTTTGTGTCAATTTGTTACCACGCCAGCTCAGCAACGCAATTCTTGGCCAGAAAATGGATTTTTCGTGGAGAAACTCACTCATCTTCACTCCGTGGTGGCTCTCCGCGTATTAACAGGAATCCAAACGCAACCCCCTTACAACTCGGTGACAGCAGCCTCGTCGCTGGCCTGGGGGGTCAGTGAGACGACCACGTCGGTGCCGCCCCCCGGCGGATCTTCGATGCGCACTCGCCAGCCATGGGCCTGACAGAGCTGCATCACGATAGCGAGCCCGAGTCCGCTGCCACCAGTGACACTGCTTCTCGAGCTGTCCAGGCGAAAGAAGGGTTGGAACACCTGTTCTTTATACTCGTCCGGTATGCCTGCCCCGTGGTCCAGAACGTGAATCTCGCTGCCATCGAGACGCACACTCACCCCCTCACCGTGCTGCTGGGCATTGCTGATCAGATTGTTCAGAACTCGCTTCAGTGCACCGGGTGCCAGAGACAGCTGCAGATCATCCGGTGTTCCGGGCTGCACCGAGAACGGAATGCTGGCGTCGTAGGCATCGACCACGTCTTCGATGAAGGGCACCACATTCACCCTCTGGGCCGACTCACCCGTGCCACGAGCAAACCGCAAAGCGTCGCCGATCAGGGAATCCATGTTTTCCAGATTCCGCTCAAAGCGCTCAACGAGCTTGGGATCCACGTCATTCGGCAACAGCTCGAGAGCCAGCCGCATCCGGGTCAGGGGTGTGCGCAGGTCGTGAGAAATACCGGCCAACAGAGTCGTGCGGTTCGACAGCAGCGCCGAAATCTCCCTGGCCATGGTGTTGAAGTTTCGGGCCAGGGAGACGAGTTCCCTGGGCCCGCTTTCCGGCAGCGGCTCGAAATCCTCCCCACCCCGGAACGACTCGACGCGATCAGCTGCGGCCACCAGCGGCCGGGTGATCCGCTGAACGATGTAAAGCGAGGTCAGAAACACGATCGCTGCACCGAGACCAAAGATGATGATGCCGATGTAGAGCGGTTCGATATCCCGCCGCCCCGGCGAGAAGCCAATCTGCAAACGGTGCCCGCCCATGTTCACATCCAGCCAGATCAGCTCGTCTCCTTCGAGCAGAGCCACCGGCTCGCCCAGACGCTCGGCGAGCTGATCTTGAACCAGGCTCAGATACGGCTGTGACAGGGTCGCGATGGCTAGCTCTCTAGGCGCTGAGCTGATGATCAGATCATGATTCTCAGCCAGCTCCAGCTCGAAGTACGGCCGTGCGGCAGGCGGCAGTTCCACCCAGGTCTGGGCCGACAGCACCAGCAGGGCTGCTTCGTCGTTTGCGGACTGACGAGCAATGGGCTCGATCAGATAGGTGTTGAGCGCGGCGATGGAAACCAGGGCGATGAGAAACGAGCTCACCGTCAGGGTCAGGTTGGTTCGCGCGAGGAGAGAACCCTGAGCTAAGCCACCCGGTCGTTCAGCCATCACCGTCGGGGCAGAACATGTAGCCCTTTCCCCAGACCGTCTTGATGAACAGCGGCGCAGAAGGATCCGCTTCGATCTTGCCCCGCAGACGGGTCACACGCACATCGATACTGCGATCGAAGGGGGAGCGCTCGGCGCCGGTCAGAAGATCCAGAATACGATCCCGATCCAGCACCTTATTCGGGTTGGAAACCAGAATGGCAAGCAGATCGAACTCGCCGGAGGTGAGAGAAACGGGCTCTCCGTTCCGGGTCAGCCGGTGCGCGCTGACATCCAGCTCGAACTCGCCAAAGCTGACCTTGCCGCTGGCCGTTTCAGCCGTCCCGGCATTTCCGGCACGCCGCAACACAGCCCGAATGCGCGCGAGCAACTCCCGGGGATTGAATGGCTTCGGCAGGTAGTCGTCGGCACCTACTTCCAGACCGACAATGCGATCAATGTCGTCGCCCTGGGCAGAGACGATCACAATCGGAATCTCGCCCTCGTTCTTCAGCCGACGGGCGATCGTCAATCCGTGCTCGCCGGGCAGCATCAGGTCGAGGACGATCAGATCCACCGACTGCTCCGCGAGAAACGCATCCATCGCTTCACCGCTATCCACACAGTGGACGATGAATCCCTGTTGGGTCAGATATTCCTCGGTGAGCTCACGGATCTCGGGGTCGTCATCGACGACCAGGAGCTTGGCGGCATCAGATTCCAAGGAGTGGCTGCTTTAGCTGGAGGGATCGCTGGCCCGCATCACCGACACCGGCGGGCTCATGGCGGCATCAAGCGGAGGCATGGACTCGTCGGCCTTCGGCGGGCTTTCCACAGGCGTGGTACCCGGCTCCGCGTTGCGTTGCTCGAATCCCGTACCGAAACCTGCAGTGGTCGAACCGGTCTCCTCTGATGGTTGCACCCTCACCACCTTGGTCTCGATCTTCAGATAACGCCCGTTGCCGCTATACACCCGGCCATAGCGTCGCTGAGTACGAATCATGAGGACCCCATCGGCATCCTTGCGTTGTGCCATGCGCAGCTTCACTTCGCGCAACAGGGCCTTGCGCTCAGGTGCACTGAGGGCGTCCCAGCGGGCACCAAGACGGGTCAGCTCGTGATCCGTGCTCTTCGAGTAGTCTGGTGGTGCAGGTTGCAGTGGAGAGTTGACCAGTTGCGGGGTGCTGGCCGAGGCGCTGGATTCCGTTGCCGCAGCGTGGGCAAATGCCGGAAAGAAGGCAACCAGTACGAATGCCCAGGCCATGACTGCACCTGGAAGGAAGACCAGCCCGAGCCGTCCCGACTGGGGTGCCGGCGTTGTTAGGCTATTTTCCTGACGCTCTTCTCGAGGCATTCGACCGATAAAACGCATATTTCCTCGGGCATTTTTTTCGGGCTGCGCCTGGGCCTGGCCTGACGAGCCGCCGGTATTCTGACCGGCGGCTGTTTCCTGCCCATTTCCCGCTGGTTTCAAATTGTAACCAGCACAATGGGGCTTGCGGCAGAGCTTTAGCCGGGTTCAGGCAGCCTCGAAGAGGCCGGCTGCACCCTGACCACCGCCGATGCACATGGTCACAACGCCGTATTTCTTGTTGCGACGCTGGAGCTCACGAAGGATCGACCCGGTCTGCCGGGAGCCGGTCATGCCGAACGGATGGCCGATGCTGATGCTACCGCCAAGTACATTGTAGATCTCCGGGTCGATACCCAGCTTGTCGCGGCAGTACAGGCACTGGGATGCGAACGCTTCGTTCAGTTCCCACAGGTCGATGTCGTCCTGAGCCAGACCGGCGTTTTCCAGCAGGCGCGGAATGGCGAACACCGGGCCGATACCCATCTCGTCGGGCTCGCAACCGGCGACGGTGAAACCACGGTAGATACCGAGAGGCTCCACGCCGAGCTGCGCGGCACGCTCTGCGCTCATGAGCAGGGTCATGGAAGCGCCGTCCGACAGCTGAGAAGCGTTTCCGGCGGTGACGGTACCGTCTTCCTCGAACGCCGGTGGCAGACCTGCCAGGCCTTCCAACGTGGTGTTCGGACGGTTGCACTCGTCCTTGTCCACGGTGACTTCAACCCGGGACTCTTCCCCCGTCTCCTTGTCCACCTTCAGCATGGTGGCGCTCATCGGGACGATTTCTTCGGCGATCTTTCCGGCTTCAGCGGCCGCTGCGTAACGCTGCTGGCTCAGCAGGGCGAACTCGTCCTGCATCTCACGGGTGACCTGATAGCGACGTGCCACCACCTCAGCCGTGTTACCCATGGCCATGAAGATGTCGGGCTTTTCTTCCAGCAGGCGCTTGTTCAGCTCCGCCTTGCCAGGCTCCTGGCGAGTACGCATTGAGATGGAGTCGGCACCGCCG
Organism: Candidatus Azotimanducaceae bacterium; assembly: GCA_965215995.1. Taxonomy (GTDB): domain Bacteria; phylum Pseudomonadota; class Gammaproteobacteria; order Pseudomonadales; family Azotimanducaceae; genus SZUA-309. Next base: position 1,879,662 of record OZ244128.1, read on the forward strand.
GCAATGGCGACCTGAGTCTGGCCGGTGGCAATCTGGTTGGCGGCCAGCGCGATGGACTGCAGACCGGAAGAGCAGAATCGATTGATCGTCATGCCGCCGGTGGTGATCGGCAGCTTGGAGAGCACCACGGCCAGGCGGGCCAGGTTACCGTCCTGCTCGCCGGCATGGCTGGCAGCACCTACTACCACGTCTTCCACTTCGTCCGGGCTGACGTTCGGGTTGCGATCGAGCAGCGAGTCGATGCAATGTGCCAGCATGTCATCTGAGCGGGTCAGGTTGAAACTACCGCGGAAGGCCTTGGCCAGACCCGTGCGGACGCTATCGACGATTACCACGTCTTTCATGAGATTCCCCCAATATTGGTAGCGAGCTTTTTAAAGACGGCCAGCGTCCGCAGCCTGCACGGCTCGACCCACCAACCTTTCCAGGGAGCCTCTGATCAAGTCGTTATTCAGGCTCCCTAAGTGTCAGCCCGGCATCTTACCCCCTGTCCCAGCCCCTGGCCAGGCAACAAACCGGGCGGGAAAAGACTCGGTTTCGACCATCATCGCGCCGATTCGGCCGCATGCTATCCTCCCCGCCGGGGAATTGAGTGATTGAGAGGGGATCAAGGTGACACTGAATCGTACCCAGACACTCGTGGATGGGCTCTGTTTCGGCGAAGGTCCGCGCTGGCGTGATGGTGCGCTGTGGCTATCGGACATGCATGCCAGAGAAGTCATCCGGGTCAGCGAAGACGGCACTGTCAGCTCTGTCGTGCATGTGGAGAACAACCCTTCCGGGCTCGGTTGGCTGCCGGACGGGCAACTCCTGGTGGTATCGATGAACGACCGCCGCCTGCTCCGTTTTGATGGCGAGCAACTGCATGAGCACGCAGACCTAAGCCCATTTGCCACCTTCCACTGCAACGACATGGTGGTGGATGCCAAGGGCCGGGCGTACGTCGGCAATTTCGGCTTCGATCTGCATAGCGGGGGCAAACCGGTCCCAGCCACACTGGTCTGCGTGGAACCGGACGGCAGCACCCGGGCGGTGGCCGACGAGCTCATGTTTCCCAACGGAACGGTGATCACCCCGGACGGCAAGACGCTGATCATCGCCGAGTCGTTCGGTGCCCGACTGACCGCTTTCGACGTGGCCGACAATGGCGATCTCTCCAATCGGCGCGTCTGGGCAGAGCTGCCCAGGGGGGCGGTGCCGGATGGCATCTGCCTGGACAGCGAAGGGGGCATCTGGTCCGCCTCCCCGACCACCTGCGAGTGCATCCGCCAGGACGAAGGTGGAGAGATCACTCACCGGGTGGAAGTAGATCAGGGTGCATTCGCCTGCATGCTGGGTGGCAGCGATGGGACCACGCTGTACGTGCTCACCGCCGACTCATCGGATCCGGCGGAATGCGCGGCGAACCGAACGGGTAAAATAGAAACGAGCGAAGCCCCCTATCCAGGCGCCGGCTGGCCCTGAGATCACAGGATTGGACCATGTTGTACGAGAACTACCAGTCTCCGTGGCTCGATGACGAGCTGAACATGCTTCGCGACGCCGCGGGCAGGTTTTTCGATCAGGAGTTCGTGCCGCATCTCGAGCGTTGGCTCGAGCAGGGCGAAGTGGATCGGGAAGCCTGGCAGAAGGCGGGTCAAGCGGGCCTGCTCTGCGCTGAAATGCCTGCCGAGTATGGGGGCGCTGGTGGCGACTACCGGCACGACACCGTGATCATGGAAGAATTCCAGAAGCGCGGCCTGGCCGGTTGGGGCAACCAGGTGCATAGCTCCATCGTCGCGCCGTACATCTACCACTACGGCAATGAGGAGCAACGCAGGCGCTGGCTGCCCGGCATGGCCACCGGCGATCTGGTCGGCGCCATCGCCATGACCGAGCCGAATACCGGCTCCGATCTGCAGAGCGTGAAGACCACGGCCATCCGAGATGGCGATGACTATGTGATCAACGGCAGCAAGACCTATATCACCAACGGCCAGCATGCGGACCTGATTGTGGTGGTGGCGAAGACGGACCCGAATCTGGGTGCAAAAGGCATCAGCCTGATCGTGGTCGAGGCGCAGAGCGTTGGATTCGAACGCGGTCGCAATCTGAAAAAGCTCGGACTCAAGAGTGCAGATACATCTGAGCTCTTCTTTTCCGACTGTCGGGTACCCGTCGCCAATCGCCTGGGCGAGGAAGAAGGCAAGGGCTTCATCCAGCTCATGCAGCAGCTGCCTCAGGAACGCCTCTCCATCGCCCAGGCGGCCATCGTTTCCGCAGAGCGGGCGATCGAGATCACCGCGGGGTTCGTTGCCGAACGAAAGGCCTTTGGCCAACGGGTGCTGGATTTTCAGAACACGCGCTTCAAGCTCGCCGAGTGCAAGACCGAGGCGCTGGTCGGCCGAATTTTCGTTGATCAGTGCGTGATCAAGCTCATGAACAAGGAACTGGACGCTGCAACCGCCTCCATGGCCAAGTACTGGTGCACGGAAAAGCAGTGTCAGATCATCGACGAGTGCCTGCAGCTGCATGGCGGTGCTGGCTACATGGACGAGTACGAGATCTCCCGCATGTATGCGGACGCCCGGGTCCAGAAGATCTACGGCGGCACCAACGAGATCATGAAAGAGCTGATCGGTCGGACCCTGGGATAGCTGCCGCAGCACAAGAGCATGCTTCAATACTGGCGCTTCTACTGGCCACTCGCCCTCACGGGAGTGGCCATGGTGCTGTCCGTCCAGTTTCAGAACGCGGCACTCGCCCGCTATCCCGAGGCAGTCACCGAGCTCGCCATCTATGCCCTGGGCTACGGTGCGTTCGGCTTTTTTCGAGCCAGCCTGAATTTCATCGCCCAGCTCACCACGGTGTTTGCCAGGAGCGAGGCAGCCACCCGACGGTGTCACCGCTACGTGTTCGGCGTGAGCGTGCTGATCATGCTGCCACTCGTCTATCTCGGCCACAGCGCGGGCGGCGCCTGGGCGCTGTCCGCCGCCTTCGGCACCGCACCCGAGATCACCACCCGCGTCCAGGAGTACCTCATCTACCTGGCACCCATCGTTCTGCTCGGTGCGCAGCGCTTCTATTACACGGGGCTCCTGGTGCAGGCCCGGCTCACCGGCTGGGTGACCATACTGAACGTGACCTTTCTGGTCGCGGTGATCCTCGGCCTGATGGCGGGCTTCAGTCTGGGCTATCGGCCTGTCTACGTGCTGGTCGGATCCGAGGCACTGGCAATCGCCCTGCAGTTGGCGATCACGATCTGGGTGAAGAAGACCTACTACCGGCTACCCGCGGTGGCCGAACATCAGAACGTCACCTACCGTGAGTTGACCGCATTCTTCGTTCCCGTCTCCATGACCGGCGTCATGTTCGCGCTGTCCCGGCCGGTGCTGTTCGCCTTCGTCAGCCGATTGCCGGAGGGCATTCCAGCCATCGCCGCCCTGCGGGTGGCCTTCGATTTCTCCATGCTCTTCCAACAGGCGGCCAACCAGTTCCGCCATTTTTTCGTCACCTTCGGGCTGGACGACCTGCCCGGCAAGCGACGGTTCATGGTCCTGATAGGCACGGCCATCACCGGCATCATGCTGATCTTCGCGCTCACGCCGCTGTCCGCCTGGGTCTGGCGCGACCTGATGGGCATTCCGGAAGAAGTGCTCAGCATGTCCGGGCAGGTCTTTCTGATCATGTGCCTGATGCCCGCGGTCATTCTGCTGCGCAACTACTTTCACGGTCGGTTGATGGTGGAAAGGCGAACCTCCGGCATGGCGGTGGGCAGCGCGCTACGAGTGATCGGCATCTACTGCGGCGCCATGCTCTGCTTCAACCTGGGCTGGTTGAACCACATCACCGCTTCCATCCTGCTCCTGACCGGGTTTCTGATTGAAACCGCCGTGGTCATTCAGGCGGCAGCGAGAGGTAGCGGCGAGCGGGAGAACGCAACCGCGAAGAGGTAGGCAACGCAAGCCAGGGCCAGAAGGAAGCCAGCGATCTTCAAACCCCGACTTTTAGCCCGCATGGTCACGACACCGAAGCCGATGTAACCGAGCAGCGCCAGCATCTTTGCCGCCAACCAGCCGTCCGTGAAGGAGGCACCGATGGAGAACACCATCACCACACCGATACTGAGCAGCGTCGTATCAATGAGGTGGGGCAGCACGCGGACCCACTTCTGCTCGCGCATGGGCGAATCCGTTATCGCCCACAGACCGCGAACCACGAAGCCTGTTACCGTGAGATAGGCCAGAGTGATGTGCAAGCTCTTCAGCACGGTGGATTCGTTTCCAGAGAAAGACTTCGACTATGATCGGGTAAGAACAACAAACTGACAATCAACGGGCACGTCCATGGATGAAATCATCGACCAGGCCATGCGTCCTGTCGCCGACGCGGTCAAGAACTTCATCTTCTTTGCTGTGCCGATCGGCGACACGGAGCTGCCCCTCATCGTCGCCTGGCTCATCGGCGGTGGTCTCTTCTTCACCTCATATCTGCGCTTCATAAACATCCGCGGTTTCTCTCATGCGATCGGCCTGGTCAGCGGCCGGTTTACCAACAACGACGATCCAGGAGAGATTTCCCATTTCCAGGCATTGAGCACCGCGGTCTCCGGCACCGTGGGAATCGGCAACATCGCCGGGGTGGCCGTTGCCATCTCCCTCGGCGGGCCCGGTGCGACCTTTTGGCTGATCGCCGCCGGCTTCCTCGGTATGTCGACCAAGTTCGCCGAGTGCACCCTCGGCCTCAAATACCGGCACCAGCATGAAGACGGCTCCGTGTCCGGCGGCCCCATGTACTATCTGGAGCAGGGTCTGAAGGACCGGAACCTGCCTGGCGTCGGTCGCGCCCTGGGCATTTTCTACGCCGCTGCCATGGTCATCGGCTGCCTCGGCATCGGCAACATGTTTCAGTCCAATCAGGCCGCTGCCATTCTGATCGACGTAACCGGCGGGGTGGAAAGTCCGTTTGCAGGTCAGGCCTGGATCGTTGGCGTCGCCATGGCAGCGGCCGTGGCACTGGTGATCATCGGCGGTATACGCTCCATCGCCCGGACCACTTCGAAGCTGGTGCCTGGGATGGCTCTGCTCTACGTGCTGACCGCACTGCTCATCCTGGCATTGAACTTCGATGCCATACCCGGTGCTTTCGTCGCCATCTGGAACGGCGCCTTCTCTCCTCACGGCATAACCGGCGGCATGATCGGCGTGATCATCATCGGTTTCCGGCGAGCCGTTTTCTCCAACGAGGCCGGTCTCGGCTCCGCTGCCATTGCCCACTCCACCGCAAAAACCCGATACCCGGTGCGGGAAGGTTACGTGGCGCTCCTGGAACCATTCATCGATACGGTGGTGGTCTGCACCATGACAGCGCTGGTGATCATCACCACCGTTTACGACCCGGCACTGGCCGGCACCGGGGTAAGCGGCATCGAGCTCACCACCCGGGCCTTTGAGAGCACCCTTGCCTGGACGCCCGTGCCTCTGTCCATCGCCGCAATCCTGTTCGCATTCTCCACCATGATCACCTGGTCCTACTACGGCGTGAAGGCGTTCACCTACCTGGTCGGCCACCACCGCTGGGCGGACCTGGGATTCAAGGTATTCTTCCTCGCCTTCGTCGTCCTCGGCTCTTCGGTACAGCTCGGTGCAGTGGTGGATCTGTCTGACGCGCTCGTGTTCGTCGTGGCTATCCCGAACCTGCTGGGTCTCTATCTTCTCGCCCCACTGATCAGAAAGGAGCTAACCGATTATGAAGCCAATCACCGTTAGCCGGCTTGTTTCACTGCCAGTAGCCTTGCTGGTCAGCCTGTCCGTATGGGCGGATGAAGCCACAGTGCCTGCCGACCACCTTTTCACCGGTAAGCACATCATTACCATGGAACCGGGATCTGATAAGAACCGGAAGGCGCGTCCGACAGCGCTTGCGGTGCTTGGCGAGAAGATCATCTGGATGGGTGATGAACGGGACGCCGAGGCGCTCATCGGTGAGGAAACGCAGGTGCACGCGCTGGGTGAGCGCGCCCTGCTGCCCGGATTCATCGACGCGCACGGGCACCTGAGTTTCCTCGGTGCCACGGTCGCACTGGCTAATCTGGCGCCGCCGCCGGTGGGACCAGTGACCAGCTTCGAAACGTTGCAGCAGACACTGACCGAGTACATTGAGACCAATCAGATTCCGCCAGGCAGCTGGGTCGTCGGCTTCGGCTACGACGACTCGCTGATGGAGGAGAAAGACCACCCTGACCGTCGCGTACTGGATTCCGTCTCGACGACACACCCCATCGCGCTCACACACGTCTCCGGGCACCTGGCAACCGCCAACTCTCTCGGTCTTGCCCGGGCAGGCATCGACGCCGAAAGCAAAGACCCTAACGGTGGCCACATTCGCCGCTACCCGGACTCGAATGAGCCCACTGGCGTGCTGGAGGAGACAGCCACCTACGCGCTGCAGTCAGAAATCATGCAGCCTCGGGGCAACCCGCTGGATACGGTAAGCAACGCGCTCACGACATACGCGCAGAACGGCGTTACCACGGCCCAGGATGGCGGTGCCCAGAGAGCCACCCTGCAATTGCTCCAGGCCGCCGCAACTGCCGGGCTTCTGAATCTGGACGTGATCACCTATTTCAGGGTCAGCAGCAACGACCTCACCGTGATGGACGGCATTCCATTGCGTCGATACCACAATCGCCTGAAGGTCGGTGGGGTGAAGATGATGCTGGATGGCTCGCCCCAGGGGAAAACGGCCTACCTCACCCGTCCCTACCACGTGCCGCCGCCCGGGCAAGCGGACGACTACCGGGGCTATCCCATTCTTTCCGACGCCGCGGTGGACGCGATGTTCGATGCTTATCTGGACGCCCGGATTCCCATCCTCGCGCACGCGAACGGCGACGCCGCGGCGGACCAGCTCATCAACGCGGTGGCTAAGGCGGCACCCAGAGCCGATCACCGCACCGTGATGATCCACGCCCAGACGGTGCGTGAAGATCAGCTCGATCGAATGAAGGATCTGGGGATCATTCCCTCCTTCTTCTCTGCCCACGTATTCTTCTGGGGCGACTGGCACCGTGACTCAGTGCTTGGTCCCGAACGCGGCAGCCGGATCAGTCCTACCCGCTCTGCCTGGGACCGGCAGATGCCGTTCACCTTGCACAACGACGCCCCTGTGGTGCCACCGGACATGATCCGGCTGATCTGGGCAACCACCAACCGGAAAACCCGGTCAGATCAGGTGCTCGGAGCCGATCAGCGGCTCACCACCTTCGAGGCCCTCTCCGCGGTGACGCGAATGGCCGCCTACCAGAACTTCGAAGAGGCGGAGAAAGGAACCCTCCAGGCGGGCAAGCTGGCCGATCTCGTTGTGCTCTCGGAGAATCCGCTGGAGATGGATCCTGCTGATCTGCTCGGACTCGAGGTTCGTGAGACCTGGTCACGCGGTGTGTCCGTTTTCCAGGCAGAGGGTGACTGAGGCGTCTCTATTTCGCTCGTGGCTCGCGCTTTTCTCTGTAAAATGTGCGATCGCACAATTCACAGTCAGGAGCAGAACCGGTTTATGGAAGGGCCCAATTCACACATCTACTTCTCCCAGCGCCTTCGCCTTCACTACGTGGACTGGGGCAACGAATCAGCACCGCCCTTGCTGATGGTGCACGGTGGTCGCGACCACTGTCGCAACTGGGATTGGGTGGCCGAAGCGCTCAGAGACGACTACCACATCATCGCTCCGGATCTGCGAGGGCACGGCGATTCCCAGTGGGCCGTGGGTAGCACCTACAACCACGTGGATTACGTCTACGACATCGCCCAGCTCATCCATCAGAAGAAGTTCGGCCCGGTCACCATCATTGCCCACTCCATGGGTGGTGGCGTTTCCCTGACCTATGCAGGCCTGTATCCGGAAACCGTCGAGAAGCTGGTCGTGATCGAAGGTATGGGACCGCCTCCGGAGATGATCGAGGACCGGATCAACGTGCCCGCACACGAACGGCTCGACAATTGGGTGCAGGATCTGCGTAAGTCCTCCGGGCGGTTACCACGCCGCTACCCGACCCTGGAAGAAGCCTACGAGCGGATGCAGACGGAGAATCCACATCTCACCGAGGACCAGGCACGCCATCTCACCATTCACGGCAGCAACCAGAACGAGGACGGCACCTACAGCTGGAAGTTCGACAACTACATGCGCAACTTCTCACCCATCGGGCTGCCATTCGAGGCTCAGTACGAACTGTGGGGCCGGATCAGCTGCCCGACCCTGCTGGTCCGAGGTACGGAGTCCTGGGCATCGGATCCTTCGAAAGACGGCCGAGCCGACCACTTCCAGGATGTTACCGTAGCCAATATCGAGAACGCCGGGCACTGGGTGCACCACGACCAGCTCGATGAGTTCCTGACCCTGACCAGGGATTTTCTCGCGGGCTGATCAGCCCGGGCATCACCATGAGCGATCGCGCCAGCCGCTTGCATGACACCCCCTGGCAGGGGGTGTTCTACCTGGCCGGGGGCGGCACTTCGCTGATTGGCGAGATGCTCGGCACGCCCGGTGCATCCAGGACCGTGTTGGATGTGCGGATACCTTACGCGAGTGCGGCGATGAGCGAGCTGCTCGGTGCCGAGCCCGAGCAGGCCTGCTCCGAGGCAACTGCCAGAGCCATGGCCATGAGCGCCTTCCAGAAAGCCCAGAAACTGGGGGCGGTGCAGCCGTTCGGCTTTGCCTGCACGGCCAGCCTGGCCACGGATCGCACCAAGAAGGGCGAGCATCGCGCCCATGCCGCCATTCAGACGCCCACAGCTACCTTCACCGCATTCTGGACCTTCGAGGGCAACCGGGCCGAGGAGGAAGAAGCCTTGTCCGAGGCGCTCTGGGCGAAGCTCGGTCAGGTGCTCGGCATACCCGGGGTGGAAGGTACCGCTCTGATTACCCACACCGCGGGAAAGCCTGCCTGGCAGGCTCTGGTCCTCGGCGACTCCCTGGCGGAAGTGACCGGCGACCACGACGGCCAGCTGCTGCTCCCCGGCGCCTTCAACCCGTTGCACGAGGGACATCGTCAGATGATGGCAGTGGCCGAGGAGATGACCGGGCTGACCGGCGCCTACGAGCTGTCGGTGGCGAACGTGGACAAGCCCTTCCTCGACTACCGGGAGATAGAACGGCGGCTTGCGCAATTCGATCGACCGGTCTGGCTGACTCGACTGCCGACCTTCATAGAAAAAGCACGCCGGTTTCCCGGCGCAACTTTCATCGTCGGTCTGGACACCCTGGTGCGAATCGCCGAGCCACGCTACTACGGCGGCGAGCTCATGCGGGACGAGGCTCTTAAGGAACTCGCCGAGTACAGCACGTCCTATGTGGTGTTCGGCCGGGTGTTGAATGGCCGTTTTCAGGTGCTCGCCGATCTGATCGACACATTGCCTGATTCTCTTAGCGAGCGGGCCACGGGTGTTCCGGCCACACGATTCAACAACCCTCTCTCCTCTACCCACCTGCGCCGGGGCGAGCCCGACGGCGACTGAGCCGCTCTACTCCAGATCTTCCAGTCGCTTCGGCCAGTTGTCTTTCAGCAGTCTGGACAGCGAGCGGTCCGCCAGCAGCCGTCCGTCGGTCTGGCAGCGGGCGCAGTAGTTCGCTTCGTTCTCCGCATAGACGATCCGCTGCACCGGCGACCCACAGACCGGACAGGGCGCTTTGTACTTACCGTGCACCGCCATCTCCTTGTGGAACGCGGTCACCTTCTTCGGCCACTTCTCCCCCGACTCTTCGCGCAGCCGGTCGGTCCACTGGTTGAGCACCTCGACACAGGCATCGAACAAACGGTCCATTTCCTCGTCGCTCAGGTTAACCGGCCGCTTGAACGGCGACAGACGCGCCCGCAACAGGATCTCATCCGAATAGGCATTGCCAATGCCGGCGAAAACCTTCTGGTCCGTGAGTGCCCTTTTCAAGGTGTGATTGGAATCGACAATGCGGGCGGCGAAGTCAGCACGGTCGATCTGCAGCACTTCCAGTCCACCCGGATCGAGCGCCGCCAGTTCCGCTTCTCCCTGCAACAGCTTCAGCGACGCTCGTTTCTTCTTGCTGGCTTCGGTGAATATGAGGCAACCCGACTCGAAGTCGAAAGCGGCCAGGCCTCTGCCTTTCGGCACCGCCACCCCGGGCTCACCCCACTGCAAGCGGCCGGAAATCATCAGGTGAATGACCAGAAAGAAGTCGTTCTCCAGCGCCAGGACGATCTGCTTGCCCAGGCGACGAGTACCGAGCAACCGGTTGCCACAGACCTCGTCTACCGTCGGCGTGACGGTACGAAGCAGGAACGGGCTCGCCAGGCGAATGCGGGCTAGCGTCTGACCCGCAAGACGTCGATCGATGTGTTCCAGATAGACCGTCAGGTCCGGCAGCTCCGGCATTCAGGTCTCCTCCAAGGCTCGGACCGATCAGGGTATAGCGGCCATTTCCCGTACGAAAGTCGCCACCTGCCGGCTCTGCAGCAAGTTTGCTGACAGTCACGTTCGTCTGTTAGTCTGGAACGCCTCTATGGGAGGAGGGTACGACGATGCGATGGGACCGCAAGCGTCTGGCTAATCTGCAGCGTGTTGGGTCGATCGACGCAATACCGCCCAGCGGCCAGCTCAAGTTCACAAAGGATGAACTCACCGATCTGGCATTGAACCTCCAGGGGCATATCTCCTGGTACATGACAGCAGACTTCGACAGTGCCCGGCAGGGCTTCTGCAACACCTGGCAGGAGTCGCCACAGATAATCATCTACTGCGAGTGCATCACCGATGTGCAGAAGGCGATCCACTTCGCGATTAAACATGATCTGACCCCCGTCTGCCGCTCAGGCGGTCACTCGACGGCTGGCTACAGCCTGAATGATCAGCTGATTCTGGATACCAGCGGGATCAACTTCGCGCTGATCAACGAGGATTCGCAGACCGCCGTGGTCGGACCGGGCTGCAATTTTTCAAAGCTGAATGCCGAGCTCACGCGCACCGGGTTGCACGTGCCCGGCGGTGGTTGCCCCACAGTCAACGTCGCAGGCTATATGCAAGGTGGCGGCTACGGCTTCACCTCGATGATGTTTGGTCTGAACTGCGACCATGTCACCGCCGTTCAGATGGTGCTGCCGAACGGCGATCTGGTCACCGCGGATGATGAGCATCACCGCGATCTTTTCTGGGCGGTCCGCGGCGGGACCGGCAACCAGTTCGGCGTGCTCGTAGAGATTACCTACAAGCTGGTGCCACTTGAAGACGAGCTATGGGGCTGGGGCTTGAACTACCCGCTGGACAGCCATGAAAACCGTGAAATCGCTGCCCGGGCCATGTCCGTTTACAACGAGCACTACACCGGTGAGCACGTCAATCGCGGGCTCGGTTCTCAGGGCCTCCTCGTGTACATGGGTGGCACCCCCTATTTCATGCTGCGCGGCATGTTCAGAGGATCCGAGGCGGAGTGCGCCGAGCTGCTCAGGCCAATGACGGATCTGATGCTCGATCAGAAGCAGCAGACCGATATCTGGCAATCCGGCGACTACGCCTCTCTCAATGCCCGGCTGCTGCAGGACGCAGCCCAGAACGACATTCCGAACGTCCCGTACAACATCCGCTGCGTCGTTGACTCGCGAATGATCGACGAGACCCACGATCCGGACGACTGGGGTCGGGTCATCGACTGGTTCATGGCAAGCCCGAACCAGGACAATTTCATCGGCATCGAAACCCATGGCGGTGCCATCTGGGATGTTGCCCCGGGTGACACGGCATTCCGCCATCGGCACGCCAGAATGGATGTCTTCACCTGGGTTTTCTGGCTGTACGATGAGCATCGGATGGAAGCCGAGGCATACAACCAACGCTTCTGCGAGTTGCTGGACGGTCTCTCAAACGGCTACGCGTACCAGAACTACCCGAACCGGGCGACGACGGACTACACCTGGCGTTACTGGGGAGAGAACTATCCCCGCCTGCAACAGGTCAAGGCGCACTACGATCCGGATCGTCTGTTCCGATTCGACCAGATGATTCATCCGGAGCCATGACATGAGCACCGCGCGACTGCTGGAGATCTTTCTGCTGCCACCGCAGGCAATCGCCCGCGTGGGCGGTAGCCCGGTGCCGATGCCCGCCTATGAGTGGCAGGAGGACCGAACCCCTCATGGGGGCAATCAGACCGTGATTCGTCCCACTACCACTTTCCGGGTTGCTGCCGACGGCAGCATCTCCGCCTACCTGCCGGATAGCATCTCGTTCAAAGATGAGGCAGGCGAGGTACGGCCGGTCGCACCGTTCTTCGAGCTCTGGGGAACCTTTCAGAGCACTTCCGGGAAAACGGAAGAACGGGCCATCAACCTCGACTGTCTTGCCGAGCTCGGACTGAGCACCGCCGATATCACTTTCAAGGTCGAGGCTGCGAACCGCAAGGCAGAGGCTCGAACCGGACTGGCCAGCTGCGCGTTCATTGCCTGGGTGGACGTCAGAGGCGACGATCACGCGACAAAGCCCCTGCTGGCTACGAGCCCGAAAACACCTGAGCAGGCGCCACTGGTATTCGCCGACAAGCCGATCCCGCTGGGTACCATCCAGGTCGTGCGACCGGCAGCGCAGCCGCTCTCGGCAGTGGCGAAAGAAGTGGACCTCAGCGTCGTGCGCATCCGATTCACACCCGCAGCGGGTGAAAGCTACTGCCCCACCAGCGTAGACACCTCGCCCGCGTCACCACTGGCGCCCGGAGACTTCGTCCCGGCATCCACCGATCGTGGCCGCATCTGGCCCGTCGCCAAGCCAGAGAACCGCATACTGAATCCGGACAATCCCTGGCTGGGATTCGCCTGGAGCAATGCCGATAACAGCCCGTCCACCCCGGTCGATTCCTACGATGGCGCCCGGGAGGCGAAGAACGAATCTTTGGGCGTCGTCGATGACACCTGTGATCTGCTGCTGACCGCCGAGCTAGTCTGGCAGGGGCAACGATTTCAAACACAGGCCCGGGCATTCGCCGGACCGCCCGACTACGCACCCGATCGGCGACCGTTCTACAGCATGGCAGACGAGCTGGCGGACCGGGATCTGGGTTTGGCCGCGCTGGATGAGGAAACCATCGAGCTGACCAAGGAAGAGGTCGCCGATCTGTTTGCCCGGATCTTCGAGACGGCTAGCCTGTTCAACCTTGATCAGCACCGTAACTGGGCGACAACGGGCAACTCCGGGATCGTTGGCGCCAAATATCCGAACCAGCCCGGCTGGGATCACGACTTCGTGCCGAAGGTAGGTCCATCCAGCATGCGTGAGGCGGATCAACCGTACGCCAACATCACCCCGGAGCTCACGCCCGGGCAGCCGGACTCGTTGTTTTCCAGGACCGGGGCAAATGATTCCACCCCTTACACTCAAGCAGTCGGCACCGTCCACGCACCGCTGGCCGAGCCGGCCATACTATTCGACCTGCTTGCCCGCCGCGCACCGGTACTGCGGGAGCTGATCCGTCCGCCCTATGCCTACACCACGGATCTGCCTGAAAGACCCGGCCTCGGCCAGCCTTCCGAGATGCGTGACGTGCGGCTGGCGGCTACCGGCACTTACGACATGCGCATGCCGCCCTACATGCGGCACAGCATGGCCATGCCCCTGAGCCTCACCATGCGCCAGTACACCCAGCTCATGGATTTGCTCGATCACCTCGAAGGTCAGGAGGTCGAATCTGATGAAGGGTAAGATCTTTCCACGCAACCTGACGGCGCGAGCCGCCCATCCAGTGACCGGAAATCCCGCCTCTTCTCGCATGGAGTCAGCGGTGGGCAACTGTTTCCCGGGACTCGAGTTCGATATTCGGGCACTGGACCGACGCTTCTTTCCCGGACTCGTGTTCAACTTCCAGAGCGTGATCGGTTCACCACCCGCGGGTCGCCAGGGCGCAGAGCTTCTCTACGTGGACCTCTCGACCGAGACCATGCTTTCTGGAGAAAGTCAGGAAGACTGGGTGAAGGAACTCCTCGCCGCATTCGGCGGTGATGCCGGCAGCGCCCTCGCTGCTGGAACCTGGTATCTCCACTTCGTGGAGCAGGCTGGCAGGCGCATAGATATGTACGAGTACGTCGGCTATCAGGATGCCACCTACCCCGTGCCATACGAAGGCGAAACGGTCTGGTGGTTCATTCGCATGCTGAAGGCCGATCAGCCGGTCACCATCGGACTGACGCAACGTGAGAATGGCGTGCCCACTGGCAGCGTGGTGCAGCTCACCGGCTACCGACGTCGCTACACCGGCGATACCGGCGTCTTCGATGTCGTCTATCAGCCTGGCGAGATGACCGCCGCGATGTGCAGTCCGTGGACGCACGATTTCCGCGATTGCACCTGCCACTACTGGGCATCCAACCACCCCGATGTGATTCTCGCACCGGCAGAGGGCGAGCGGATTCCGGATGGCACCACGACTGCCATCGAGGCCACCACCTTCGTAGACTGGGAACGAAAGGACGACACGGCATCCGGCAACGCGGGCGCTGCTTCGACCATCGACGCCGCCCGTCCGTTTCGATTCGATCCGTACGAGATCAATACCCAGTGGCATCACCTGGATTTCGTGGTTGAAAACAAGCAGGTCGACGGAGCCTACCAACCTCATCCGGTAGAGACCGGCGAACCGCTGCAAAGTCTGACAACGGTGGTTGAGAAGCTCGAGGGTAAGCTCGCGCCTACGGAACTGACACTGATGATCGAGTATCTGTACGCGCTGTTCTCCCTCCAAGATCCGGACCGGGTCGACACGTCGACCTGGCCAACCCTGCCTGACGACCTGCGCTTTGCCCGCCAGTTCCTCACCCTTGTAGCCGTCGGTGAGATGATGCACCTGCGCTGGGCGAATCAGCTTCTCTGGGAACTCGATTCCCTCGGCGAGTATCCCTCCGGCAAGCACTATCGGCCCGTGGTCGAGCTCGCCAAGTCGGTTCCGCAGGGTGCCTCAGGTACGACCATCATCGAGCGCAAGCCAGAGCTGAGAGCGTTGACATTGGACGTGCTGCGGGAGTTCGTGTTCGTGGAACGACCCGGAGGGATTGTCGACCACGGCTACGCAGACGTCGTGGCCTCGCTCGAGGAACACGACGCCACCCAGCCGCTGGCGGAGATCGCAACCCGCATCGACACGGACGGCATGCAACACTACCAACGATTCAGGGACATGTTGCGCGTGTTGTCAGCCTACGAGGATGGCAGCCAGACCCCGCCATACCTCCGGAATCTGAGGACAGGCAACCGGAATGACACCGGGCTGGCGCTACGGACGTTCGATGAGATCATCGTGGAGGTTCGAGCCTCGTTCGCGGCCAGCGCCGCCGGTAACCCGAGCCGCGCGGAAGCGCGCGTCAAACGCTCGCGGACACTGATGCGCACGCTGCTGGCCGAAGGGGAACGGCTGGCAGCATCCGGGATCGGCATTCCATTTCTCGAGGCGAGCACCCTCTCGGGATAGCGCCTGCGGCCAACCGCCTTGGCCGCAGGCCGGGCATTGTGGTTTGATGTCTTCCGGTGCGCACTAACTGGGGCATGGACACACCATGACGATGCAGCGATGAGCGGTATATCGGGTTGGCTTGCGCAACATCAACTCGAACGTCTGCAGCCGTTGTTCGTCGAGAACGACATCGACTTCGACGTGCTGCCGGAACTCACCGAGCAGGACCTTGCCGGGCTCGGTATCTCGCTTGGCGATCGCAAGCGTTTGCTGAAAGCCATCTCTCAGCTGGCCGATGAAGCAGACAGAACCACCGCGGCACCCGCACTGGAACGACGGCAACTCACCGTGCTCTTCTGCGACCTGGTTGGTTCCACCAGACTGTCCACCTCGCTCGACCCTGAAGACCTGAGAGACATCATCCGCGACTATCAGGACGCAGCGGTCGCCGAGGTGAAGACCATGGGGGGTCTGGTCTCCCGGTTCATGGGTGATGGCCTGATGGCTTACTTCGGTTACCCGCAATCCAGCGAGCTCGATGCCGAGCGTTCCGTGCGCGCCGCTCTGGCCATCATCGCCAGCATCCGGGAGCGGCCGGAAACCAGCAACCTCGCCGTGCGCATCGGCATCGCCACCGGACTCGTCGTCATCGGTGATCTGGTCGGCGTGGACACGACGGAGGAGCTCGCCGCGCTCGGCGAAGCACCGAATCTGGCGGCCCGCCTGCAGGCACTGGCCGAGCCCAACAGCGTCGTGATCTCCAAGACGACGCTGGCACTCACCCGGAATGCGTTCGAGTCGGTCGAGCTCGGCGATCAGTCGCTGAAAGGATTCGAGGAGCCGGTGGCGGCTTTTCGTATCGTCGGCCATGCCCGATCGGCGCCGATCGCTCAGGCAGATGAGCAATTCTTCGGACGCGAAGCAGAGCTGCGATTGCTCCAGGAGCGCTGGCAGGCAGCTCAACAAGGAGAGCCTTCAACCCTGCTCATCAGCGGTGAGCCGGGCATCGGCAAGAGCGCCCTGATCCGAGCGCTGCGCCGGCAACTCACCGGCGCACGAACGATAATCGCCAACTGCTCGCCGTTCCGACTCGGCTCGCCGTTCTTCCCGTTCATCGCCGCGCTGCGACAGGCTTCAGGCATTGAGGAAGGCGATCGGGACACGGATCAGGCCGACAAAGTCATCAGCCTGATCCAGAATGAGATGGGCGGCGACGACCGCATCGTGCCGGCTGTACTCGACCTCCTCGAGTTACCGGTACCCGAGCACTATCCTGAACCGGCAACAGCACCGGCCCAGAGACGAGCCGACAGCATCGCCGGGCTGGCGGCGCTGCTGAAGTCAATGAGCCTGCGCGGACCGATCCTTCTCGTTCTGGAAGACGCCCACTGGATCGACCCATCCAGCCTCGAGCTCCTGCAGACGCTGGTGAGCGAAACCCAGAATCTGCCCGTACTCTTCGTCGTCTCTGCCCGGCCGGAATTCGACTCGGTCCGAATTTCCGGCACCAGGCCAACCCTGCTTTCCATCTCGGGCCTCACAGATACGGCATCGCGGATGCTCATCGAGAAGACGGCCGCCGGGCAACCACTGGCAACGGCTGTTCAGGACGAGATCATGGCCAAGACCGACGGGATCCCGCTTTTCGTTGAGGAGCTGACCCGGTCGATCATCGATTCGGGCATGCTCGTAAAGGTCCATGACGAGTACCAGTTTGCCGAAGCGGACCATCACCTGAACATTCCCGAGTCGCTGCAGGCCTCTCTGATGAGCCGTATCGATCAGCTGGGCACCGCAAAAGAGGTGATCCAGATTGCCAGCGTACTGGGTCGGGATTTCGAGGAGGAGTTACTGATCCAGCTGTGTCCGTTCGGCAGAGATCGGGTGGAGGCCGCACTCGGCAGGATCGAGCAATCGGTGCTTGCCTACAAGCAGACGCTCGAAGGCCGGGCGATTTACACGTTCAAGCACGCGCTCATTCAGGATGTGGCTTACGAGTCGCAACTGCGCGAGCAGCGCAGCGCCTACCACGCCAGCACGGCCGACCTGCTGATAGAGCGCGGCCAGGACGCCCCGGAGATCATCGCGCAGCACCTGACTGCCGGTGCGCGCCCGCAAGAGGCGATCGACTACTGGTATCACGCCGGTGAGCAGGCGGCTGCCCGCTCGGCGGCGAGAGAAGCCGTAGCGCACCTCGACCACGGTATCGCTCTGACTCGGGGGCAGGGTTCTGAAAACGCAGCCAGAGAGCTGCCGCTCCAGGTCCTGCGCGCGGGTAGCCTCAGAAACTGTGAAGGCATGGGGGCAGAAGCCACCGGTGTGGCTTATCACCGGGCGGAGGAGCTGTGTCATCAGCTGGACGATCACGACCAGCTCATCCCCATCCTGAATGGATTGTATTCCTACTATATGCTCCGCTCTGAACCTGCCAAGTCTCGCCGTTACGCGGAACAGATCCTGGCCGAAGCGACGGTTCAACAAGATCCACACTATCTGATGGTGGCGCACAGAGCGCTGGGGGCGCTGGACTTTCACAATGCCAGCTACGCAAGCTCCGAGTCACACATCAAGCACGCGCTTGCGCTCTACGATTTCGACGAGCATGGTAAGGACGCTTTCATTTACGGCTCGGATCACAAGCAAGTGGGTTCCTGCTTTCTGGGCCTGTCGCTCATGGCTCTGGGAAGATTATCGGAATGCACGGCGGTGCTGGCTGAAAGCGTCAGGCATGCAGAGAAGCTCGATCACGGGCACAGCATCTGCCAGTCATTGGCCTTTCAGACCATGCAGTATCTCTTGCTGGGCCGGCCGGATCTCGGCCTGGTGAGCAGCGGCCGGATCCGGAAGATCAGCGCCGAGTTTCCGATGTTCCAGGGCGTGGGCTTGGCCTGGCAGGCCATGGTGTCGTTCGAGCACGGTGAGGATCCCAACACCGCACTGCAACGGATGACGGAGGGCGTATCCAAATGGTGGAGCACGGGTTCAGAAAACTACCGATACCTGGCGGAAACCGTGTTCGCTCGCGCCTACGCCGCCGCCGGAGATATGGCGGCTGCCTGGCAATATCTGGAGACCGCCCGCGATCGGGTGCCGATCAGTGGCGAAGTCTGGGCTGAACCAGAAGTCTATCGGGTGGAAGGATTCCTGCACCAGTACTTTGCTGCAGAGCCTGAGCTTGCCCGCAGCGCTTATCAGAAGGCTCTCGATCTCGCCGAAGCCCAGGACAGCCCTTTCTGGCGGCTGCGCAGCGCGCTGGCCCTGGCGACCCTCGAGCGTGAGCTCGGCAATCTGCGGCTGGCCCGGGAACTGCTTCTACCCGAGCGTCAGCTCATCACCGAGACCGAGTTCATATCCGGCGACATGGCTGCCGCCGACGCCCTGCTCGAGGCGCTTGCTGAATAGCCCGGGCCCAGTCGTCGGCCTGCTCAATGCATAGGTTCGAGCAGACCGTGCTGCCAGAACCAATCGAGGACCTCGTCCGCCTGCCGGTCGCGCATGATGCTCTGCCACCTAATCATGAGCTCGGCGGTGCAGATCCCCGGTGTCACCGCGGCCACCAACTGCTCTGCAGGCAGACCGTCCAGATAGGCAACATCGCTACGCAGCGACGGATGCCTCAACGCTGGCACGAGCTCGACGCAGTCCACGCCCAGCGCCGGTGATTGCACCACCTCAGCGTCTGCCGACAGGCGAATGCGATCCTCTGATGCGGGGCCACGGCACGGCGGGCGTACCGGCGGCGCCCCACCACGCAGTTGCCAGAAAGCCCCGACGGACCCACCTGCCTCTGCCAGTAAGTTATCCACGAATCGCCGGTTGATATCCTCGTGGGTAGCGACGGCTTCCGCTTGCCGACGTCGGTAGAAGGCGGCGGCGATTGCCGATTTCTCTGGTGTCGCAAGTAAGGTGTTTACCACGCAGCTCGCCTGGTGCGCGCACACCAGTGCATGCTGCACACCTTGGGAGCTCAGCGGATCGACGCTGTAACAGGCTTCGCCGATCTTGATGGTCCGCCTGGTCAGAGGCAGCCGATCATACCGAGGCGTGGCATCGGCAACCTGCAAAGGGGTGAGACGCTCGCCACCGAGACAGTCCGAAAGCAAAGCGGATTCGGACAGCGCACGCAGGTAGTAGGCATCGCGGTCGTCTCGACTCAGGCTCTGCGCGAGGGCCGTGTCGACAAACACAGCAGCATTGACGCGACCTTCGGGCAATGGCGCAGCCCACAACCAATGGCTGTGAGAAGATTCGACCCGGGAGGCTGTTCCAGCCAGCCCGGCACCGCGCCAATAGGCATAGAGGGCGACCGTGCCAGGCTGGTAGGCGATGCTGTCACGCCCGAGCACGGCGTGCTTTCCAGCCGCATCCACAACGAAGCCTGCGCTGATCGTGCGCTGATCGGCGAGCAGCACTTCGCAACCGTCCTCTCCCTCGATCACAGAACGCACTCGGACACCCTCGATGACTGAAGCACCTCGCTCGCCGGCCAGCCTGAACAGCCGCTCATCAAACCTGCTGCGATCCACCTGGTACCCGCCAGGCGCCTCGTGAAAACGTACCGTCGTGCCCCATTTCACCAGCGCGCCTTCGGTTGGCAGAGCCCCCTCCAGCACCTGTCGAATTTCGAGGACATCGAGGATGTTGCCGATCGCCGGCGTCAGCGACTCGCCGACTCGTGGCCTGGGGTGCTGTTGCGCTTCGATGAGCGCAACGTCGTAACCCAAGCCCGCAAACCGGATCGCTGCCGCCGAGCCGGCCGGACCACCGCCTACAACACAAACATCCACCCGATCGCTCACGGGAGCTCACGCACGCCGGTGTCGGCGACGAAGTACTGGGGACACGCTGTCATGAGTTCAACGTAGGCACCCAGACAGAAATCGAGCCAACCCCGAATGTAGTCACACGCCGGACGGCCCCGCTCCATGACCTCGTGGTGACAACCGCCCCCACACAGGTACCGCGCCCAGCATTGCTGGCAGGGGGTTTGCGCATCCACGTGTCTGGCGATCAGCCACGCCTGCCGCCGTTTCTCGTCAGGACCATGCAGCACATCCCCCATCTCGCCTTCTTCATCCGCAACGAAGCGATGACAGGCATACAAGCCACCTTCGGCAGAAACGCCGAGATAGGCGGCACCGGCACCGCAGGGGTAGGGTCTGTGCGTTCCTTTGTGAATCTCCTGCAGTGCAGACTCGATGTTGGAGAAGGCATATCGCTCACCGGCGATGATCTTCCGGACGAATCTCCTGCCACAGATCTTCAGCGATTCCAGCATTGCCGGAATATCGCTGCCGGCGAGCTCGGCACCCGACGACGCGCGCAGCACCGGCGCAAAGCCGACGCTATGGAATCCCATCCCGAGGAAGGCATCGAGCATGCCGGGAAGATCCTGCTGCTGGCTGCTTATGGAAATGCGCGCCGATACCTGCATGTCTCTTTGCATGGCCAGAAGCGGTTGCACCCGGGCGATGATGGCCCCGTAGGTCTCCTGTCCCGATTTGGTCCTGCGAGCCCGGTTGTGGTCGTCTGCGAGGCCATCCAGACTGATGCTCACCGAGAAGCCGTGCTGTTCGAAAAACTCGCCATCGGCCGGGGTCAGCAACGTACCGTTGGTCGTGATGGAGAACCCCACTTGCACGCCCCGCCGTCGCGCCTGCAGCTTCGCGTGCCTGGTGGCGTCGATGATCAGCTGCCGGTTGATCAGCGGCTCGCCACCCAGATAGCCAATATTCACCCGATCACCCGGCTCCGCGTTGCCGATCAGGGTGTCGATGCTTCTGCGCGCCACCTCCTCAGGCATGTTTTTCGCTCGACCGCCGAACGTTCCGCCGCCGGCGTAACAGTAATCGCAGGCCAGGTTGCAGGATTGCGCAACGGCGAGCGATATGGCTTTGACCGGCGGCGGCTCGGGCACCAGATCGGCCCCGAAGCCCAACTCGCCGAGTCCGGCTTCCCCGAGAACATCATTCGGTTCGGCGCCGCTGGCGATGCGGGCGCGAAGCGTCTCGGCAAATGCCTGATCCAGGTCATAGATCCGCGAACCGTCCACCAGCAGCACGTGCTGACCCACGGCGCTATCGAAGAAGTGAGCATTCCGACCAGGGGTCTTCCTCGGTGGGGACGGATCGAAGGTGACGACGCTCATGATTTGCCGACCGCGACGCTAAGGCTTCATGTCGTAGGTTGTGGGACCCTTTCCGTATTCCGTCACGGCAAGCCAGTCGGAAGGATAGCCAAGCTCGACCGCTGCCTGATCCGGGAGGTTCAGGTAGCCGTCGGAGTACTTGGCGACCAGCGTGTCGGCCAGGTCCCACCAGGCCGACAGCAGCTTGTCCGTGTGCTTCTGCACCTGCCGCGTCAGGTAGCCGGAGGCCTCTTCCGCGGGCATCTCCTCCACCTTTTTCGTCCATTTGGCGAGCCGCTTTCTGGCTTTTGCTTCAAGCTTTTTCTGCAGCGGCAGAATATCCACCCGGGTCATGCGCTGAAAATTCAATCTCGACCAGTTCCCCACGAAGTCGAACGCCCACCAGGCTGCGTTGCGGTCCAGCTTCGAAGGGCTGCCCGTCTGATAGGACCGGGGCAGCTCTGCAATGCTGGTCGGGAAGGGTGCAAACACGCTGGTGAAGGAGACATCCGGCGCCAGCCACATGATGCCGCGCAGTGGTTTCGGTCCGGTCTTCTTCGCCTGGTTGATATAGGTGAAGCCCTGGTAGAAGACCGAGAACGGACGCTCCCAGGCACCTTTCAGGCCGGTCATATTGCCATCGTACGGGCCGAGAAACCGGTGCGGATCCCCGAAGGGTCCGGCAGCCACACCTTTCGTCATGTCGAACTGGGTGCCTTCGAAGTGGTCCCGATACAGCCAGGCTATGTCCTCGACACCGAGCTTCCGTTCCGGGGCAGCAGAGAAAGGGTAGTCGTTGCTGTATCCGTCGCTGACCCAGGGACTCAAGCCCAGATCCGGCGCCACCCGATCATAGGCGCGCCAGACACGGCGCAGCGAGTAGTAGGGGTGGTTGTACTCCCCTGGGCTGACGGTCTTGAGCCAGTCCAGGGGTCCATCTGCCGGGTCCCACCAGCCGAGCTTCCGAGCACCCGGGAACAGGAGCCGCGAACACATCTGATCATCCCGCTGCTGGTCGATCTCGCGAATCCTGAACTCGTTGGCCGCAATGAAGAAGTGACCATCCGGGACGCGTTGCGCCACCCAGGCGGAGTGAAACTCGGCATCGGGCAGCGCGCAGACTTCAAAAACCCAGGCTTCGTCTTCGTCACCCACCAGCAGGGTCTCGGCGCTGGAGTAATAACCCCAGGTGTCCACCAATTCCCCCATCAGCTGTACTGCATCGCGTGCCTTTTTGCATCTCTCCAGCGCAATTCTGGACAGCTCGGAGGTATAGAACAGCCGACAGTGCTCACCCGTACGCTCGGCCGTCTCCACCGTCACCGGGTCGTCGGGCTCAAACTTCCCCACGTCCGTGCACTCGCCGATCATCAGGTTGTGCTCGTTCATGATCCCGTAGCTGCCGTCGAAGTAGGCGTAAGTGTGCGCAACCTCGGGAATGGTGCCTATGCAGGGGGTGGGCGGATAGTCCTTGGTGTCATAGCCAGGCCCGCGTCGGTCGGTGACCAGCCTGGGATAGTAGTAGGGACCTGCCAGAATCTGCCGTCTGGCGCCAGGCGCGTGATCCTGGGCAGGAATGAATATGACCCGCTGGTCTGACAGCTCGTTGTCATCCGCATGCGCAACGATCACTGAGCCATCGACTGTCGCCCCCCGTGCAACGATGATTGTCGTGCACATAACGCCTCCCCCGAAGCCGGTGCTTTCTATCTACTGCAAACTACTGCAAACCTCGCAATCCTCTTGCCTAATACTATGCAACTGGCAGTCCGATATCCATTGAATCCTCCAGACTGCCCGGCAACGGGATCAGCCGGTGTTCAGCTCGAGATCTTCCGTCCGCACCACCGTTTTCCAGCGGCCACGCTGGAATCGCCAGATCAGCATGGTGGCTTTCAGCAGGTAATCTCCCACCAGCGCCGCGTAAACCCAGACGACGGGCATGCCGAGATAGGTCGCGAGCGCGGCGAGCCCGCAGCGCATGCCGATCAGGCTGAGCATGGTCGCCATCAGCGGGAAGCGGGTGTCACCGGCACCACGCAGGCTGCCGCCGATGGAAAAGTCGACGGCGAGCAACGGCATCATGGCGCCGAGCAGGTAGATGAACTCCACCGTCCGCTTGACCGTGATCTCGTCATCACCAATGAAGAACAGGGTCAGCGGCTCGGCGTAGAACATGATCAGACCACCCAGACCGCCCATGGCCGCCATGGCGAGCCAGGTGGAGCGCCAGCCGGCACGTGCTGCTCCATCCGGGTCGTTTGCTCCCAGGTGCTGACCCACCAGGGTCGAACCGGCGATGGAGAAACCGAATCCCACCGTCATGCAGATCTGCAGCACATTCACGCCGATGTTGTAAGCAGCGAAAGCCTCTGTGCCGTAGAAGTTGCCGATCAGCATCAGAAAAGCGAAAAAACCCAGTTGAAACACCCCCTGCTCGAGCGCCGCCGGATAACCAATGTCCAGGAGCCGGCGCAGCCGTGCCCGCCGCCACCAACCGCCACCCACATGCTTCACCCGGAATTTCTGCTTTACCCAGAGCACGACGAGCACCAGACCACCAACGGTAAACGCGAGTCCGGCAGCCACAGCTGCACCCGCCACACCCATCTCCGGAAAGCCATAGGCGCCGAAAACGAACAGGTACAGGAGCGGAATGTTGATCACGTTCACTCCACCACTGATCCACAGCGGCGACCAGGCATCACCCGATGCTCGAAGGGCGGCGGCCAGAATGAAGTTCATGGAAAAGGCCACGTTGAAGACGCAGAGCCAGCGGATGTTCTCCGAAGCCATGGCAAGCGTTGCTTCATCGAGGCCGAACACACCGGCAAACTCCGGCGCAAACAGCAGGCCAAGCACCGCGATGATCAGCGACATCACCCCGGCGAGCACCAGAGAGGCCATGGTGACCCGGCTCGCCTCCACATAGTCACCGGCTCCCCAGGCCCGGGCCACGAGCGCCGTGGTACCGGCACTCACCGCCATCAGAATCGCCTGCATGGCAAAGAAAACCCGCTGACCGGCACCGACAGCGGCCAGCGCCTGGGGCCCCAGCTCGCCGATGAATTTCGTCTGCACCATGCCAACCACGGTATAGGAGAGGTTGCCGAGGATGGATGGAAAGGCGAGCTGCCAGATACTCGGTCGCTCGGACTCGGAACCCGCTCTCAGCGCCTCGGCTTCTGCCTCGTCTTTCTGGCTCGGCAGCAGGTCAGTGTTTCCTGCCGATCCGGAAACTGCCTCTTCGCCGTCGATTCTGTTGTCGCTTCTATTCAATCCCGCTCACTTCAGACGCCACGTGGTGCGCTACTTCATGCCCGCTGCTAGTATTTCGGGCTCCGTGGGTTCAGCTGCCAGCCAGCCGTTCACCCGGTATTTCGGCCGCTTCAGGCCATTCCGGCGCTCTGGAGGATGCCGAATGAGAGACTACGCAGACATCGAAGTCACACAGACGGGCTATGTGGCCACCGTCGAGATTCAACGGCCGCCCGCCAATTTCTTTGATCACAGTCTGATCGCTCAGATCGCCGATGCGTTCGATGCCGCGGACGACAATCCGGATTGCCGGGCGATCGTGCTGGCGTCACAAGGAAAACACTTCTGTGCCGGGGCGAATTTCGGCTCTGGGAAGGACGACGACTCCGGCAGCGGTGATTTTACCGAGGAAGGCTTCCGAAACACCACAGGAAAACTGTACCGGGAAGCAGCACGTCTGTTTGCCAACAAAACACCCATCATCGGTGCCATTCACGGTGCGGCCATCGGCGGCGGCCTTGGTCTCTCCCTGGTGCCGGATTTCCGGATAGCCTGCCCGGAAGCACGATTTGGCGCCAACTTCGTGAAGCTCGGCATTCATCAGGGCTTTGGTCTCTCGGTAACCCTACCCCGACTGATCGGCGAGCAGCAGGCTGCGCTCATGCTGCTGACCGGCCGCCGGATCAATGGAGAGGAGGCTCTGACCATGGGCCTGGTGGATGTCCTGACAGACGCCGAGCGCCTGCGCGACGATGCTCTGCGGCTGGCGACGGAGATCGCCGAAAACGCGCCCCTTGCCATCAGCTCGGTGCGGGCGACCCTGCGGCACGGGCTGGCAGACGAGGTGGCGAAGGCTACCGAGCATGAGCTCTCCGAACAGCTATGGCTCCGTGCCACAGAGGATGCACAGGAGGGCATACGTGCCGTGGCCGAGCGCCGCCCCGGCAACTTCGTCGCCCGCTGAGGCTCGACCTTTCACATCGACACACACTAAGGGAATACAGATGAACACTGGAAAACTCGGCGTCTGGTACTTTTTCGATGGGCTACCCGCCCCTCTGGCCGCTGAAGCAGCGAAACGAATCGAATCCCTGGGCTACGGCACCCTGTGGATTCCCGAGACAGTGGGCCGACACCCGCTGGTTCACGCGAGCTGGCTGCTGGCAAACACCAGCTCGCTGAACGTGGCTACCGGGATCGCCAACATCTATCACCGGGAGCCCGGTGTCGCCCTGGCCGCCCACAACGCGCTGAACGAGCAGTCCGGCGGGCGTTTTCTGCTCGGCCTCGGTGTTTCTCACAAGCCGCTGGTCGAAGGGGTTAGAGGCCTGAACTACGGTCCGCCGGTGGCGACGATGCGGAAATATCTCGAGGGGATGGCTACAGCGCCCTATCAGGGCCTGCCACCGGCAGAAACGCCGAAGACCGTGATCGCAGCACTCGGCCCGAAGATGCTGGAGCTTGCCCGCGAAGCGACCGATGGTGCCCACCCCTACTTCGTCTCTCCGGATCACACCGCCATGGCGAAGGAGGTCATCGGGCCAGACAAGATGCTGTGCGTGGAGCAGAAGATCATTCTGGAAGAAGATCCGACCAGAGCCCGGGAGCTCGCCCGTCCGGTAGCCGGTATCTATCTGCCCCTGCCGAACTACCGGAACAACTGGTTGCGCATGGGTCTCGCTGAGTCGGATCTCGAGAACGGCGGCAGTGACAAGTTCATCGACGCGACATTCGCCTGGGGAAGTGTGGAGGCGATCAAGTCCCGCATTCAGGCGCACTTCGATGCCGGTGCCACCCACGTCTGCCTGCAACCGGTCAACCCGAACGGGCAGTTCGGTGACCTGCATTGGGAAGCGCTGGAGGCGTTGGCCGATCTCGCCTGATGACCGAGAGGAAGACTTAGATGAGCGAATTCTCTGGAAAGGTCGTGCTGGTGACAGGGGCTGCCGGTGCGCTGGGTCGAGCAGTCGTCGAGCACTTCGCGGCGGCCGGGGCGAAGATCGCCCAGCTCGATGTGATCAAGCTGAGCAACGGTCACTTCAGCGCCACGCCGGATCTCACCGATGCAGACGCCTGCCGGGACGCGGTTGAAGCCGTCTACAAGGAACTGGGTCCGATCGACGTGCTGGCCAATATCGCCGGTGGCTTTGCCATGGGAGAAGCCGTGCACGAGACAACGGCCGAGACCTGGGATTTCCTGATGGGGCTGAACGCCCACTCGGTGCTGAATATGGCCCGGGCCGTGGTACCCATGATGCTGGAAAACGGCGGTGGCCGGATCATCAACATCGGCGCCGGTGCAGGGCAGCGAGGTATTGGTCAGATGGGGGCATACAGCGCCTCAAAGAGCGTGGTCATCCGCCTCACGGAAGCCATGGCAGACGAGCTGAAGCAGCAGGGCATCAACGTCAACTGCATCCTGCCGAGCATCATCGACACGGAAAGAAACCGGAAGGACATGCCGGATGCCGATTTCAGCGCCTGGGTGACGCCTGCGGCAATGGCTGAGGTCGTTGCTTTCCTGGCTTCGGAGGCGGCAACGCCCATTCATGGCGCTGCCCTCCCCGTCAGCGGCTTGAGCTGACAGGCTTCAGCGTTTCGGGGCGAATGTTCTGTCGACGTCAGGCCGTGATCGGCTCGAAGCTCCCGTAGCCCCCCTTGAAGAAGAGCAACGGCGTGCCGCCGTTCAGCACTGCCAGTTTCTGCACCCGACCCACGGCGATGGTGTGGTCGCCCGCATCGTGCTCCGCTTCCAGGGAGCAATCCACATAGGCCAGCACGTCGTCCAGAACCGGTGAACCGGTCACCCCGGCGGACCAGCTCAACCCTTCGAACTTGTTGCCACCAGAGCGGGCGAACGCATCGCAAACCGGTTGCTGATCGGAGGCGAGAATATTGATGCAGAAGCTGCCGGATTCCCGGATCTTCGGCCAGCTGGTGCTGGTCTTCGCCGGACACAGGGCAACCAGCGGCGGATCGATGGACAGAGAGACGAAGGACTGGGCAGCAAAGCCGACCGGTTCGCCATTGAGACAGGCACTGGCCACCACCACCCCAGTACAGAACTGACCCATGGTGCTTCTGAACAGTTGGCTGTCGATCTCCGCCATGTGTAGACCCTCTGATCCGGCTAGGAATGAGAGGTCGACTATACGTGGCCTGCCGAGCCCGACCAAACCCGCTCAGCACGCAGCGCGTCCGATTGCGCTGACCGTTGCAGTGAAGCCACCGGATACGGGCTGCATGCATTAGAATTCTCCGCATTCGATACTCAGGAACTCGATTCAATGTCCGATCTCGACGCTTTCCGCACCGAAGTCAGAAGCTGGCTGGAAGAGAACTGCCCCGAGACCATGCGCACCCCCATGCCGGAGGAAGAAACGGTCTGGGGTGGACGCGGGGAAACCTTTGCCAATCCGGACTCGAAGGTCTGGCTCGAACGCACGGCTGAGAAGGGCTGGACCTGTCCTACCTGGCCCAAGGAGTATGGCGGCGGCGGACTGAGCGCCGACGAAAATCGGGTGCTGGAGCAGGAGATGCGGCGCATCAACGCCCGCTCGCCCCTCTCCAGCTTCGGCATCTGGATGCTGGGACCGGCGCTGCTGGAGTTCGCAACCCACGAGCAGAAGCTCGAATACCTGCCGCCCATCTGTCGCGGCGAGATCCGCTGGTGTCAGGGTTACTCGGAGCCGGGCTACGGTTCCGACCTGGCGGGCCTGCAGACCAAGGCGGAAGACAAAGGCGATTACTACCTGGTCAACGGTTCGAAGATCTGGACCTCCTACGCAGACAAGGCAGACTGGATCTTCGCGCTGGTGCGTACGGATACGGATGCCCCCAAGCACGAGGGCATCAGCTTCCTGCTCTTCGATATGGCCTCCGAAGGTGTGAGCACCTCACCCATCCAGCTCATCTCCGGCGCCTCGCCTTTCTGCCAGACGTTCTTCGATAACGTGAAAGTGCCAAAAGGTCAGCTGGTGGGAGAGCGGAACAAGGGCTGGACCATCGCCAAGCGCCTGCTCCAGCACGAGCGGCAGATGGTCTCCGGTATCGGCGGCATCTCCGCGCTCGGCGGTTCCGGCCGCAACCTGGAAGACGTTGCCAAGGAATACCTTGGCGAAGCCGACGGGTTGATTGCCGATCCGGTGCTCCGGGCCGAGGTTACCGACCACCGTATGAACGACCAGGCCTTCCAGCACACGCTGCTGCGCGCTGCGGAAGAAGCCAAGAGCGGCAAGGCCGACGGCAACCTGGCCAGCATGTTCAAGTATTACGGAACCGAGCAGAACAAGCGGAAATACGAGCTGCTGCTCAACATGATGGGCACCCAGAGCGTCGGCTGGTCAGGGTCGAGCTTTACTGACAGGGAAATCAACACCACCCGGCAGTGGCTCCGCTCGAAAGCAAACTCCATCGAGGGCGGCACCAGTGAAGTGCAGCTGAACGTGATCGCCAAGCGGGTGCTGGGACTCCCGGACTGACCCCCGAATTGTGAACCAATACTGGAGATTTTCTGTAACCCATTGATTTTTATGCGCTAAACTCCATATCTCTACAGGACGTTGCCCGCGCACGAGGAGAGATCTTGGAAACCATCATCGTACTAGTCGTCATCGCCGCCCTGGCATTCTGGGTGGTCAGCATCTACAACAAGCTGGTTACCCTGAAAAACCGCTTCACAAACGCCTTCTCCCAGATCGAGGTGCAGCTGAAGCGCCGCTACGATCTGATCCCCAACCTGGTCGAGACTGCCAAGGGCTACATGAGCCACGAGCGGGAAACTCTCGAAGCCGTCATCGCAGCGCGCAACCAGGCCATGGCCGGTCTGCAGGCCGCCGCGGCAGACCCGGCGAATGCCAGTGCGATCAAAGAGCTTGCCAGCGCCGAAGGCGCGCTGGGAGGCGCACTCGGCCGTCTCAGCGTTGTGATGGAGGCCTACCCGGATCTCAAGGCCAACCAGAACATGATGCAGCTCTCCGAGGAGCTCACCAGCACGGAGAACAAGGTTGCCTTCGCCCGTCAGGCGTACAACGATCAGGTGACCGACTACAACACCTACAAGCAGACCTTCCCGCCGGTGATCTTCGCCAACTTCTTCGGCCACAGTGCGGATGCGGAGCTTCTGGAGTACGAGGATCGGGAAGCCATGCAGGAAGCGCCGAGCGTCTCCTTCAATTAACGGCGGAGTGACGGCTGAAATCATCGTCGACCCGGAAGATCCATGAACTTCTTTCAGGCCCAGGATGATGCGCGGAAAAAGACGCTATGGCTGGCGGTGCTGTTCACCGCCGCCGTTTTGAGCCTCATCCTGCTGACCAACCTGCTGGTCGCAGCCGTCTACGTCTGGACGAGCAACTATGCCAGGCCAGAGCAGCTCAACGTCGTCGGTCTGCTCAGCGCCCTGCCCACAGAAACCTGGCTCATGATCACCATCGGTGTGTTGGGCGTGGTGGGTGTGGCGAGCCTGTACAAATTCCTGATGATCCGCGGCGGCGGCAGGACCATTGCCGAATCCTTAGGTGGCCGGCTGCTCACCTACGACAGCACCGATGGAAACAGCCGGCGCCTGCTCAACATCGTCGAAGAGATGGCCATTGCTTCCGGCATGCCTGTGCCGCCCGTCTATCTGATCCCGGAAGACAGCATCAACGCCTTCGCCGCCGGCTTCGGCCCGGATGATGCAGTGATCGGAGTCAACCAGGGTACCGTCGATCTGCTCAATCGGGATGAGTTGCAAGGCGTGATCGCTCACGAATTCAGCCACATCCTGAATGGCGACATGAGTATCAACCTGCGGCTGATCGCCGTGCTGCACGGCATTCTCTTCCTGGGCATGGTGGGCTACGGCATCCTGCGCGGTGTCGGCCTGCGTGGTGGTCGCACCTCCAGCAGCGGCAACAACAGCGCCCTGCCCGTTCTTGGTCTCGCCGTTGGTCTGCTTGTCATCGGCTATGCAGGCACCTTCTTCGGCAACCTGATCAAGGCCGCAGTCAGCCGCCAGCGGGAGTATCTGGCTGACGCGGCGGCCGTGCAGTTCACCAGAAACCCGGACGGTATCGCCGGTGCCCTGAAGAAGATCGGCGGCCACTATGAGGGCAGCCAGATCAAGAGCACGGCGGCCGGCGAAGCCAGCCATATGTTCTTCGGTCAGGTGCGCACCCTTTTCCTGAACAATCTCACCGCCACCCATCCACCGCTGGAGAAGCGGATCAAGGCCATCGACCCGCGTTGGGATGGTGAGTTTCCCCTGGTCGCCTCTGGCGTTGCGACGCAGGGTCGAGAGGCAGCGGCTGGCACCAGTAGCTTTGCCGGCAGCTCTGCTGCAGCCACCAGCTCACCCACGCCCGAACCTTCCGGGGAGATCACCATCGGAACGGATGCCCAGGGCATCACGGAAGCCATCGGATCACTGGATGGCGAAGGTCTCGCTGCCGCGCGAGCACTAATCGACACCACCGACCCCGTGCTGAAGGACGCGGCACACGATCCGTTCAGTGCCCGGGGTCTCATCTACGCCATCCTGCTCGATGACGACGACTCGCTGCGCGACAGGCAAATCACCCACATTCAGAACAACGCGGAGAAAGGTGTGCCCGCTCACACGGCACGGCTCCACAACCACCTGAAATCCACCGACGTGGTCCATCAGATCACGCTGGTGGAAATGGCCATGCCGGCGCTGAAGGCGCTTTCTCATCCTCAGTTCGAGCGGTTCATCAGCAACGTGATCGAGCTGATCAAAATGGATCGAGAAATCACCCTGCCGGAGTGGGTGTTGCATCGCCTGCTGGTCAAAGAGCTGCGACCACACTTCGAAGGACCCCGGCGCACCCGGCCTCGCTATGGTCGAATCGATCAGGTGGCGGAGGCTGCTGGCGAGTTGCTGTCCACACTGGCTCGCTTCGGCCACCACGAGCCTGCAGAACAGGAAGCAGCATTCAAGGCCGGTGCCGCCGCTCTGGAGCTCAGAAGGGTCACTATCGCAATGGATTCAAGGGACGATCCAAACTTCAGTCGCTTGAACGAAGCCGTCCGCACTCTGGCCCAGCTGAAACCGCTGGCCAAACCGAAGCTGATCAAAGCCTGCGCAGCCACTGCGATGGCAGACAACCACGTATCCGGCCTGGAAGGCGTCCTGCTACAGGGTTTCGCCGCCGCCCTCGATTGCCCGTTGCCCCCTTCCATCTACGAGCCCCCCTCGGCATAGAAAATCTCAGCGGATCCCGCGGTTTACAGCCGACCTCCCGCCACTACAATGGCCCTCTTTCGGTGCGCTTGCTAACCGAGCGTCCGACCACCTGAGGAAGTTCACCTGAGCATGGCTGAACCCAGCCCGATCAACCGAGAGCGCGGCGCCACCGGCAGCGAGCGACAACTGGCAGCACTGGATCTTGGCTCGAACAGCTTCCACCTTCTTGTTGCCCAGGAGACCAATGGCCGAATACAGGTAGTGGACCGGATCAAGGAGATGGTCCGGCTGGCGGCCGGGCTGAACGATGACAAGACGTTGAGCGACGACGTGGTGAAGCGTGGGCTCGACTGCCTGGATCGATTCAGCCAGCGCCTGCGCGGCCTGGCTCCGGAAGACATCCGCGTGGTGGGCACCAACACCCTGCGTAAAGCCAGCAATGCCCAGCACTTTCTCGACGAAGCCGAGCGAATTCTCGGCACGGAAGTGGAGATCATCTCCGGCCGGGAAGAGGCCCGCCTCATCTACCTGGGCGTTTCCCATGCCCTGGAGGACACCGCAGAGCGGCGCTTGGTGGTGGATATCGGCGGCGGCAGCACAGAGCTCATTCTTGGCAAACGCTTCCGTGCCGAAGTGATGGAAAGCCTTTACATGGGCTGTGTCGGCATGACGCGCCACTGCTTCGCGGACGGCAAGCTGCGCGCCAGCCAGTTCAAGGGCGCCATCAACCTGGCCAGGCAGGAGCTGGAGCCTGTGGAACAGGTGTACAAGGACTCCGGCTGGGATCTGGCAATCGGCGCGTCAGGTACCATTCTCGCCGTCCAGGACATTCTGAGCGAACTCAGCCCCGATTCCCCGTCAATCACGCTGGATGGCCTGAAAACCATCCGCAAAGCTCTGATCGATACCAAACAGATCGACCGTATTGATCTGCCGGGATTGCCCAGTGAGCGGGCACCCGTGTTCGCAGGCGGGCTGGCCGTGTTGATCGGCATCTTCGAGTCCCTGAGCATCGAACAGATGCAGGCGACCAGCGGCGCTTTGCGCGAGGGACTGATCTACGATCTGCTCGGTCGGGTCCAGGATCAGGACATTCGCGACGCGACCGTTCGCGGACTTGTCCACCGCTATCACATCGAGCAGGCCCACGGGCGGCGCGTGCGGGAAACGGCCATCGGCCTGCTGGCACAGGCTGCCAGGTCCTGGAAGCTCACCGAGCCCACGGACAAGCTGTTGCTCGGCTGGGCAGCAGAGCTGCATGAGATCGGCATGGACATCGCCCACAGCCAGTACCACAAGCACGGTGGCTATCTGCTCGAGAACATGGACATGGCAGGGTTCTCGCGGCTGGATCAGCAACACCTGGCCGTTCTCGTGCGGGCGCACAGACGGAAATTTCCGGTAGATGATGTGGAAATGTCCACTCGACTGCACCGCCTGGTGGTGCTCCTCAGGCTTTCCGTGGTGCTGCATCGCAGCCGCACCGGCGAACCGCTACCTCATGTGAGCCTCAAGGTGCGCGGCAATCAGATCAAAGTGGAGTTTCCCGACGATTGGCTGCAGAGGCACCCACTCACCGAGCTGGACCTGGAGCAGGAAGCCAGCTACCTGAAAGCCATCGACTACACCCTGACCGTGGAGACCTAGTGTCCTGTTCGATTAATTCGTTGAATTAATCGAACAGGACACTTGCAGGTTGCTGGATTGATAACGGATCACTCGCCGCTGATCTCTGCCAGCAGCGTTTCCTGGGCGCTCTTGCGGGCTGAAGCCGTGGTCTGCACCTGCTGGTAAAGCCCATCCGAGCCGAGTTGCCAAGCCTGACTGTTGTCCGTGAGGTAGAGCCGGCACTCCGCCAGGATGCGTTTCTGAATCGCCGGATCTTCTATCGGAAAACAGGTTTCCACCCGGTTGAAGAAGTTACGACCCATCCAGTCGGCGCTGGAGAGGTAGAGCTTCGGATCCCCGTCATTCTCGAAGTGGAAGACCCGGGTGTGCTCGAGAAATCGGCCGACAATGGAGCGGACGCGGATGTTGCTGGACACGCCTTTGATCCCCGGCCGCAGCGCACACACGCCACGAACCACGAGATCCACCTTCACACCTACCTGTGACGCCCGATACAGAGCCTGTATCACCTGCGGCTCAACCAGGGAGTTCATCTTCGCGAAGATGTATCCGGTTTTTCCCTGAGCCGCGTTCTGCGCTTCCTGGTCTATGAGCCCGAGCATGGTTTTGTGCAGGGTGAACGGAGACTGCAGCATCTTCTTCAGGCGCCCCGCCTTACCCATGGATGTGAGCTGCTGGAACAGCTGCTGCACGTCTTCGCCGATGTCCGGATCCCGGGTGAACAGACCATAGTCCGTATAAAGCCGGGTGGTGCGCTGATGGTAGTTACCCGTGCCGAGATGAACGTAACGAACCAGCGAACGGCCTTCACGACGCACCACCATGCTCATCTTGGAATGGGTTTTGTGGCCAACCACACCGTACACCACCTGAGCACCTACGCTCTGCAGATGGTTGGCCAGCTCAATGTTGTCCTCCTCATCGAATCGCGCACGCAGCTCGATCACTACCAGCACTTCCTTGCCGGAGGCAGCTGCCCGGGTCAACGCTTCCACCACGGCGGAGTCCGGCCCCGTCCGATAAAGGGTCTGGCGAATCGACAGCACCTGCGGATCCGCTGCTGCCTGGCGTAGAAACTCGATGAAGGGAGCGAATGAGTCGAAGGGGTGATGGACCAGGATGTCGCCTTCCCGGATCGCTTCGAAGGCGTCACCCGCCTTACGGAACTTCTCCGGAATGCGTGGCGTGAAGCCCGGGTACTTGAGCTCTGGACGATCCACCAGGTC
This sequence comes from Candidatus Azotimanducaceae bacterium, assembly GCA_965215995.1. Lineage (GTDB taxonomy): Bacteria > Pseudomonadota > Gammaproteobacteria > Pseudomonadales > Azotimanducaceae > SZUA-309. The sequence goes on from OZ244128.1 coordinate 1,914,526, forward strand.
CGGGATGGTCGCGAGCCGCATCAGGTTCACCGGACCGTTGCAGCGATAGACATCGTCCTGGTTCAGCCGGAACTGAGCTCGCAGAAAGGCTTCCAGATCATCCGGGCTGTCCACATCCACTTCCAGTCGCACCGCATCCCCATAGCGCCGGGAAGAAAGCTCTCCTTCCAAGGCCCGAAGCAGATCATCCACCTCCTCCAGATCCACAAACAGATCGCTGTTTCTGGTGACCCTGAACGGGTAGCAGCCAGTGGCCTTCATGCCCGGAAACAGGCCTGAGACGTGGGATTCGATGATGGATGAAAGCAGCACAAACTCGTAAGGCGAGGTGGCACAGGATTCCGGTAACCGGACCACCCGGGGAAAGGCCCGGGGTGCCTGCACGATGGCCCTGCCGATCTGCCGGCCAAAGGCATCCTGGCCTTCCAGGGCAACGATGAAGCACAGGCTCTTGTTCAGCGGCTGCGGAAACGGATGGGCCGGATCCAACGCGATCGGACTCATGATCGGCGCCAGCTCTTTTTTGAAGTAGCGCTTCAACCACTGCTTCTGCTTGTCGTTCCAGTCATGGGCATCCAGGATGCGGATACCCTGGATATCGAGCTTGGGAATCAGCACCTCGTTCAGGACCCGATACTGCTCCTCGACCAGGCCGTCAGTGGTGGCCTTGATGTGCCGCAGCTGCTCGGAAGGAGAGAGATTGTCCGGACCCCGTTGCGAGGCGCCGACCGCTTCCTGCTGCTTGAGACCGGCCACCCGGATCTCGAAAAACTCATCCAGCACGGAGCTGGCGATGCAGAGAAAGCGCAGCCGTTCAAGCAAAGGCGTGCCTTCGTCCTGCGCCTGCGCGAGCACACGACGGTTGAACTCCAGAAGCGACAGCTCCCGGTTGATATACAGCTCTGGATTCTGCAGGTCTTCGGACATCTTCCGTCTCACGACATCTTCCGTATTACGACATCTTCTTTATTACGACATCTTCCGGTTCACCAACATCTTCAGCTTTGCGGCATCTTCCCTGTAGCGTAACGCCGCCCGAACAGGTCAGACTATCACGCGCTATGCATTGAATTGTTACGAGCCCGCCAGCAATGCCCAAAGACCAGATATTCAGCGAGCCCCGAAGCCAGCTCGTCGATTTCGCATTCGACGAAGCCGTGGCCCAGGTGTTTCCGGACATGATCCGCCGCTCGGTGCCCGGATACGAGCTGGTCGTTCCCATGACCGGGCTCCTGGCAGCCCGCGCACTGCGCGATTCGGCGAGTCAACGTGCCTACGACCTCGGCTGTTCCCTGGGTGCGACCACCCTCGCCATTCTGAAGTCCCTGGAGGCGTTGGCGGTGGAAAAGCCCGGTCTGCAGATCGTCGCCGTGGACAACGCTCCTGCCATGCTCGAGCAAGCGCAATCCGCCGTGACCGACCCCCGGGTCACCTTCCTGGAAGCAGACGTTCGCTCACTTGCGATCGAAGACGCCGGGGCGGTGACCATGAACTGGATCTTGCAGTTTCTGCCGCCTGAGGAACGGGTTGGGGTGCTTGTGAATATCCGCAAAGGACTCGGTAAGGATGGGGTGCTGCTGCTTTCGGAGAAGGTGCGCTCAGATGATCCCGACATTGAAGCGTTCAACGATGCGGCCCATCTGGACTTCAAGCGGGCCAACGGCTACTCGGAGCTCGAGATCAGTCAGAAGCGGACGGCCCTCGAGCAGGTGATGATCACCGACACCATCGATACGCACCGCGCGCGCCTGGAAGACGCGGGCTTCAACCGGGTGCAGGTCTGGTTCCGGTGTCTCAACTGGGCATCTTTCGTCGCCTCCTGAGGCAAAGTCGTGAATGCACTCGACGCGATTCGTCGGCCGGCGATCTATCCGCAACACCCAGACTGGACCGATGTGCTCGACACAGCGACCGGCAGAGTTGCCAGTCATGGAGATCTGGCCAGATGGCAGGCAGCCCTGGATTCGCTTCCCGATCTGACCGCCAGCTCCGTGGAGCTCGAAAACGCGCTACGAGCCGATGCGGACACGGCGCTTGAAACAGATCAGCTGGCTGCACTCGAAACCGCCCTAAGAGGTCTGCACCCCTGGCGCAAAGGACCCTTCGGTCTTTTCGGCCTCAACATAGATTCGGAATGGCGATCGGACTGGAAGTGGCATCGGATCGAGGCAGCGCTCGGAAGTCTTGACGGCCAGCAGGTTCTGGACGTGGGTTGCGGCAACGGCTATTTCGGCTGGCGAGCGCTCGGTGCCGGTGCGGCCGGGGTGCTCGGTGTGGATCCAACCGTTCTCTTCTTCATGCAGCATCTGGCCCTGTGCCGTTATCTCGGCAGCGCAGTTGAGAACCCCAACTCGACGCAAAGTGCCAATTTCCTCCTGCCAATGCCGTTTGAGCTGCTGCCCGCCTACCCCTTCGATCTGGTTCTGAGTATGGGCGTGGTCTACCACCGGCCAGACCCGCTGGCCCACGTGCGCTCGCTGTTCGCCAATACCCGACCCGGCGGCCGACTGCTGCTGGAATCCCTGGTGGTGACCGAAGGTCCGGATCTGACCCCAGTAGCAGATGGCAGACCGGGCTCGGACCATGGCCGAGGCCGCTACGCCCGGATGCGCAATGTGCACGTGGTTCCCAGTGTGGAGACCGTGACTGGGTGGCTTGCGGAGGCTGGCTTCGAGGAGATCGTCATCGTGGACGTCAGCCCGACCACGACCCGCGAGCAGCGCACGACCCGCTGGATGACGTTCGAGTCGTTGCAGCATTGCCTTGATCCGGAGAATCCAGAGAAGACGGTGGAAGGCTATCCGGCTCCCGTACGCGCAGCCCTTCTTGCCCGACGACCGCCCTGAGCCTCCAGTCAGGAGACCCCGGAGCGCTTTCGAACTGCTAGACTCGCCTGACCATGATGTTCGGCATCATCCCAATCCGATTCCGGTTTCGCGGCAAGCTACGACGGCTGGCACGCATCTACCAGTGCTTCCTCGATCATCCGAGCGTAGGCCTGCACCCGACCCAGATTGCCCGGCACACCGGGATTGGTTTCCAGGAGGTGAGTGCACGACTGGAAGCCACGCCTGAGCTCTTCGTGAAGCTGCCGCGACGGCCGGATGGCATCACCCGCTACCGGTTGACCAGCGCCACCGCTGCCCGCTCACGGGAGGATGTGGAGAAGTTTCTGCTCAGCGCGGCCCGTAAAGAGTCACTCATCCTCTACGCCTTCACTGCCATGGTGATGACCATTCTGCTCATCGTGGTCATTCTGGTAGCGCCGACGTTCTAAAGCCACAGATTAAGGAGTCCACATGCCTGAGATGCTGACCGAAGCCGAGCGTGCGTTGGCCAAACGCACCCGCCGCTTCGCCACCGACGTGCTCCTGCCCCTGGCAGAGAAAGATGAAGACCCGGGTAGCACCCGCACGCGGGTGATTGAAGCGAGCAAAGAAGCCGGTTTCTTCGCCATGACCCAACCAAAGGCCTTCGGCGGCAGCGAAGCCGGCACCCTGGACCTGACCATCGTCCGGGACGAGCTCGGCAGCTTCAACACGCCATTCGCAGGCTCCGTGTTTGGACCCGGCCCCGGCGTGCTCGGCAGCGTGGAGGGTGCCTTGAGGGAAACGCATCTGGAACCCATGCTGGAAGGCCGCATGCGTGGCAGCTTCGGCTTCACGGAACCAGACGATGCCGCCTCACCGACCACCGCGGTGGCCGATGGTGACGACTGGCTGGTGAGTGGCCAGAAGTCTTATGTCACCGGTGGTGCGGATGCAGACTTCATCAACACGCTGGTGCAGATCCCGGATGCGGGTCCGGCCATGCTGGTGATCGATACGGACGCACCGGGTGTGACGCTCTCTCGCACCTTCAGCTCATTGGACGGCAGCCATCACGCCGCGTTCGAGTTCCACGACGTGCGGGTGCCGGGCCACCACCTGATCGGAAAGCCAGGCGAAGGCATGCCCCGGGCCCTGCAGCAGATTGGTGACACCCGACTCGCCTTCGCTGCCAACGCTGTCGGCACCCTGCGCTGGGTTGATGCTTTCCTGCTCGACCATCTGCAGAAACCGGACAGAACCGGTCATCCCAGGGGCGACAAGGAAGGGATTCGGCTCCGGTACTCGGAAATCCGCATGAAAGCCTATGCCGCGCGCAGCATGGTCTACCGGACCGCGCGACTCGCCGAGCAGGGCGAGAACATCCGCAATGAAGGTATGGCCTGCAAAATCTTCACCACGGAGCTGGTCGGTGAGGCAGTCGACACGGCCATTCAACTGGTGGGGGGCGGAGCGCTGGTGGTGGGTCATCCACTGGAAGCGTTGTATCGCCAGGTGCGCTCACTGAGGTTGGCCGAGGGGGCAAGCGACATTCTGCGATTGAATCTGGCCAAGGGCGCTCTGGAGCTGAACAAAGGCAGGATCTGATTTTCCTCCTGCCGGGTTACTCCGGCTCTGATTTCTGCCCGTGGGCCTGCCGGGTCTCTTCCTTCGCCTCAGCCGATTTCTTAACAAGCACCAGCACGGCGCCGGTTCCGCCATGGCGGCGATCGGCACTAGCGTAGGCGATCACCTGCGGCAGCTGGCTGAGCCAGTGCGCCACGTAGCTTTTCAATCTGGCCGGCGTTGCGCTCTGCTCACCGCGACCGTGGGCAATCAGCAGTGTCCGCCAGCGTTTCGCATCGGCCAGGTGAAAGAACTTGAAGATCGCATCCCGGGCTTCCTTCACCGAGAGCCGGTGCAGGTCGAGCGAGCCTTCGATGGGGTACTGACCGTTCTTCAGCCGGGCGAACACCTGATGCTGCACGCCGTCTTTCTTCCATTCGAGCACATCACGCGGCTCGACTCGCGGCACCTCGGCCAGGGTCAGGAAGTTCGGGTCCACCTTCGGGGTTCGCTCGAGGCCGAGTGCCGCATAACGGCGCTCGAGCTGAGTGAGAGAGACCACCCGCGGCATTTCCTTCTTCGCTTCGAGCTTGAGCGCTTCGCTCTGGGCTTTCTTCTGCGCTTTCTCGCCAAGCGGTGCTACGTCGCTCATCGCTGAGCGGAACTCATCGTCCATGTCTCGATCGGTCAAGCGCTCAGCAGCGGGATGCTCGGCAACAGTGCTGAGCGGGTTTCAGGGATGGGCCTATTGTCCTCCGCATGATAGGTAAAGACGAGCGACTGCTTCACCGTCCCGGTCAGATTCATGCCGGCGGCGTGGAAGAGACGGCAATGGAAAAACAGCACGTCTCCCGCTTCCAGTGCCACGCTCTTGGCCGTGGCGAGCAGCTTCTGATTTTCCTCGAGCTCCGTACGTAGAAACAGTGCCGAGTCAAGACGACCTCGATCGAGCTCCAACCGGTGGCTGCCGGGGATCACCTTCAAAGCACCGTTTCTTTCGTTCTCCGCACCGAGCGCCAACCAGACCGACACCAGCTCCGGCCGATCAAAGGACCAGTAGCGGATGTCCTGATGCCAGAGCGTGGCGCTGGAGTAGCCCGGGTGCTTGGTCATCAGGCAGTTGTGATGACACTGAGAGAGCAGCACGTTCTCGTGGCCGAACTCCGCGTTGAAAATGGCTCTGAGCTGATCACCGACTTCCTTACCCGTAGACCAGTCACGATAGGCGGCGTCCCGGGTATGGGCATTGAGCAGGCGGCGCGGCGTGTTACCTCCTTCCGCCAATCGGCTTTCCGGTGAACCGGGATAGCCCACGTCTGCCTCATACTCCACCGGACCGAGCAGCGGGTTCATATGCTCGGCCGATACATCGAGCAGACGTTGACGCGTGACCTCCGGACAGAGGTCACGAACCACCAGATACCCGTCCCGCTCGAAGGCTCGGGACTCGAGCGCAGCTGGACTCATCATTTCATCTGCGCCTTCACGGCCTTGAGCATCTTCTCGCCGTAAGGCGGTCTCAGGCCCGCGAGCTCTGCCACGTTGATCTTCGATTGCGTGAAGATCGATTTGGCATGACTGAAGGTCTTGAAACCGTCGTGGCCGTGATAAGCCCCCATGCCGGAGGGGCCCACACCGCCGAACGGCAGATCTTCCTGTGCTACGTGCATCACCACATCGTTGACCGTGACCCCCCCGGAGGTCGTGTGGGTGAGCACCTTCTCTTCCTCCGCGCTGTCCTGACCAAAATAGTAGAGACCGAGTGGTCGGTCCTTGCCGTTTACATAGTCGATGGTCTCATCGACCTGGCCATAGCCCTTTACCGGCAGCACCGGTCCGAAGATCTCATCCTGCATCAACGCCATGTCCTCGTCAGGATTTACCACCAGCGTCGGTGGGATCTTGTGGTTCGGCTGCTGGCGGAAATCCTCACCGGCCGGATTCACCTCCACCACCTTCGCACCCCGCTCCCGGGCCTCGTCCAGGTAGCCGTTCAGGCGCTCGTAGTGGCGCTCGTTGATGATGGAGGTGTAATCCGGATTGTCGAGCAGGGTCGGATACATCTTCTCCACCGAGCGCGCCGCAGATTCGACGAAGTCGTCCACGTTCTCTTCCGGCACGAACACGTAGTCCGGCGCCAGGCAGATCTGACCCGCGTTCATGGTCTTGCCCATCATGATCGCATCGGCCGTCTTCTGGATATCCGCCGACCGGCCGACGACCACCGGTGATTTACCGCCAAGTTCCAGGGTGACCGGCACCAGGTTGTCCGACGCCGCCCTCATCACATGTCGGGCAACGGACGTGGCGCCGGTAAACAACAGATGATCAAACGGCAACCCGGAGAAGTCGGCGCCGGTTTGAGGTCCGCCGGTGACAACGGCGATCTCCAGCTCATCGAATGCGGTGGGGATGATCTCAGCCATCACCTCGGATGTGGCCGGCGTGTATTCCGACGGTTTGATCATGCAACGGTTGCCGGCTGCCAGAATGCCGGCAAGTGGCGTGAAGGTGAGGTTCACGGGGAAGTTCCAGGGGCTGATCACGCCTACCACGCCGAGCGGCTGATACTCCACCCGGGCCTTGGCGCCGAGCAGGTTGAGGGGAAAAGGACCGACCTTACGCTTTTCGGGCCTCATCCACTTCTCCAGGCTCGCCTGCGCGTGGCGGAGCGGTCCGATGCAGCTGGCTATGTCGGTGAACAGTGACTGGTGCTCACTGCGATGACCGAAATCATCGCGCATGGCGGCAACCAGCCGGTCCTGGTGGGTTTTCAGCAGGCCGATGGCCCGCTCGATCCGATCTTTACGCTTTGCCGCGCTGACCACACCTTCCGCCAGGTAGTTCTCACGCTGGCGCTCGAGCAGTGCGAGCATGTCCTCGCGGCTGGTCTCCTGTATGAGTGTTGCTTCCGCCATTTCTGCCTCCCGAGCCTCAAAGGCTCGATTTCGTCTTTCAGTCCAGGTCCTTAACTCAGGCCGCCACCCGCTCATCGAAGATCGGGTCGCCATTGACTGTCACCTGCAGTCGCCCCGCACCGGCCCAGTAGCGCGCTTCTATGTAGTGATGCTCTTCCCACTCGAGCTCCACGTTGGTCCACACGTATTGCGGCTCCCTGCCGGTATTCGGCCGTTCTTTGCGCAGACAGTCATCCACGTACAGCTCGAGCGTACCTTCGTCCGTGATCCTGAGGTAGTAGGACTTGTGCCGGTGCTGGAAATCGAACTGCTGCATGGGCCTTTGCTTGCCTGATGTTCGGTTATGCTTGGGAATCGGTGATTTTAACAAGCATACGCAGATGAGTGGTCAAATCCCTGAACGACGCTTCAGCAAGGTCCTGAGAACCCGCGAAGTGATCACCCTGGCTTTTGGCGCCATGATCGGCTGGAGCTGGGTGCTGATGACCGGGCTCTGGGTCGAGGAGGCGGGCTCCATCGGCACCCTGATCGCCTTTGCCGGCGGCGGTCTGGCCATTGCCCTGATTGGTCTCACTTACAGTGAGCTCGTTTCCGCCATGCCCAAGGCAGGAGGGGAGCACGTCTACACGCACCGGGGCCTCGGCGCCGGCTGGTCGTTCTTCTGCACCTGGGCGCTGCTGCTCGCCTACGTGAACGTGTGCCTGTTCGAGGCGGTCGCGCTGCCGACCGCCATGGAGTATCTGACCCCCGACATCCGCATCGCCACGCTCTGGACCTTCATGGGCTCTGAGGTAGACGTGGGCTTCGTGCTGATCGGCGCCGGTGCCTCCCTTCTCATCACCGTGGTGAATGTGCTCGGCATCAAGCCCGCGGCCTGGTTCCAGACCATCGCCTTCTCCATGATCATGATTGCCGGTGTGGCCCTGCTCATTGGCGCCATCAGCTTCGGCGAGGTCAAAAACGCAGAGCCCTGGATCGGGGTGCCGGCAACCGGGATCCTGACGGTACTGATCATGGTGCCGGCGCTACTGGTCGGTTTCGATGTCATCCCCCAGTCCGCGGAAGAGATAAACCTGCCACCGGCAAAGATCGGCCTGCTGCTGGTGGTCTCGGTGGCCCTTGCCGTGCTCTGGTACGGGCTGATCAGCTTCTCTGTGGCAATGTCCATGCCCCGGGCAGACATCGCGGCCAGCAGCATGGCCACCGGTGATGCCGCCACGGCGTTGTGGGGCCACCCGAATGCGGGCGCGCTGCTGGTGCTTGGCGGTGTAGCCGGCATTCTCACCAGCTGGAACGCCTTTGTGATCGGCGCCAGTCGACTGCTGTTTGCGCTGGCAGAATCCGGAATGATCCCCGCCGTGTTCGGCCGTCTGCACCCCCGGTTCAACACCCCTTACGTCGGCATCATCGCCATCGGCGCGCTCTCCTGCGTCGCGCCTCTGTTCGGCCGTACGGTGCTGGTCTGGCTGATCAACGCAGGGGGGTTTGCCACCATCGTCGCTTACTTCTTCGTGCCCATCGCTTTTCTTGCCTTGCGCGAGAAAGAGCCAGATATGGTTAGACCTTTTCGGGTCAGCTACCCGAGGTTGGTCGGTATTGGCGCGATCCTCCTAGCGCTGGGACTGATCGGTGCCTATCTGCCCGGCAGCCCATCGGCCCTGGTCTGGCCTTACGAGTGGGTGACGATTTCGATCTGGACGGTACTTGGTGTGCTGATCTACCTGCGATTCAGAGGCGGCCAGAGGGGCAGGGTCGACTGACGCCGCCTAGCGAATGCGCTTCACCCGGGTGCTGACGCCCTTGGTTGAACGCATGAAGTAGCCACCAAGCAGGGCGTTTTTGATGTTGACCGTATCCCCTTCTTCGAAGGGCAGCAGCCGGGGACTCGACTGCATCCAGATCTCCTCATTGTCGAGCAGGAAAACCATTTTTTGTTTGTCGCCGGTGCGTATGGCCCGGATGGTCGTGGTGAGATCCACTTTGGCATCACCGAAGAACGTCTTCGGCTTCTCTTCCGCCACCTCGGCAGCAGGCGGAGCGGCTTCGGTTGCGGCGGTGGCAGCGGCCTCAGAGGCCTCGACTTCGGCCTCCGGGGCCGTTGTTGTCGGGTCCGATGAGATGACGTCTTTCTCGGCTGCCTCCGCGGTCTCGGACACCGGCGCTTCCACAGCCGGTGACTCTACCGGCTCGGCGGCAGGAAAGCGCGCATCGAAACAGGCCAGCCGCTCATCCGGATCTTCCAGAGCAGAACAGTCCACCGGCTCACTGGCGACGGCAGCGCTGGTAAGGACCGACATCCCCAGGCAAAACAGAACCAGATACTTCACACAACGATCTCTGCGGAATCCGGTTGCAAATGTAATCTGACTATTGCTGCAAGTCACGCTGGTGCAGGACAAGAAAACCCCGGCCGAAGCCGGGGTTTCTTCCTCATGCTTGGGACGCCCGAAGCATCCCGTGTATGAACTCTAGAGACTACCCATGAACCGCAGGAACCACATCCTTCCGCGGCCATCGTGCAGAGTTCCATCGTAAGCCGTTACGACTCCAATGGCAGGTGCCTCCTCATTGGTGAAGTTCATTATTCCGAGAGAGACGGCGCTGTTCTGCAGCCAACCCATCTGGTTGAACGTGTAGGTGTACTGGATGTCAGCCGTCGTCATGCTCTCGATCTTTTCGTCATCCAGCAGATCGTCGGCAATGTCATCGTTCCCTGCCAATCGAGCACCCGTTGCAAAGAAGAACCGCGTGCCGAAGGGCACGTCCGTCTCCACGCTGTCGACATATTTGACGATCAGGAAGACTCGATGGTTGTTCAGATTCCAGTTCAGCGTACCGTTCACGCGCCACTCAGGCAGTGGCCGCGCGACAGGGTTCTGGCTGTTGTAGCTGCCAACCCCCTCGAACGTCGTCGTGGACCCATCCTGGTTCAATACGTCCACGGAGTACTCGTCCATCCAGGCGGCCTGCAGGCCAACGCGCCACATGCCGACATCCGTGTCGAACGTGTAGGAGGTGTTCAGATCCACGCCGCTCACCTTCGCGCTGTCCGCATTAGCGAAGTTGGGAAGCACCCGAAGCAGCACAGCTTGACTGTTTCGGATCACCTGCGCCCGATTGCCGACCCCCGCGTCAACCGCATCTATCCAGCATTCGCGGTCGGTTGCACAGCTGCCGCCGATGTTGGCATCCCGATAGGCGTTCAGGGCCGCGTTGTCCAGATCGACCAGCGTCTGGGACGGCTCGCGGGTGATGATGTCTTCATAATCGTAGTTGTAGTAATCGAGGTCGATCGCCAAGCCCTCGAACAGGCCATCCGTCGGAATCCAGGAGAAACCTATGCCCCAGTTTTCCGCGGACTCCGGCGTCAGCTCCGGATTACCCACCGTGATTGACGGCTTGAAGGTCGTCTCGCCGGAAACATCCTGCCGGTTGCCCACGGTGGTCAGCGTGCCGAAGGACTGCTGCAGGGACGGCACACGGAACGACGTGCCCCAGGATGCCCTGAGCGAGAGTCCCTCCACCGGCCGCCAGAGGAAGGTCAGCTTGGGATCCGTGGTGTCCTCGTCGATCTCGTCGAAATCCTCGTAGCGAATCGCCGCGTTGATTTCGAAGTTATTGCCAATCGGCACGTTCACCTCGGCAAAGAAGGCGTTGGTGGTCAGCTGACCGTCCCAGGGGCGGGCACCGAAGACGAAGTCCAGGTTGTCGGAGGTGAGCGAGGAATCCAGGAAGGTTTCGCCCTTGTCACGGCGCTGCTGGTAGCCTACCGCCAGGCCGACCGGATAGTCACCGATGTCGAACACGTCGCCGGCGAACACCCAGTCGATGACCCGCTGCTTGTACTCCGTTGCGCTGTTCGCCTTACCCAGCAGCCAGGTGTACATCTCGGCCGGATTGACCAGTTCCAACGCGGGATCGCCCGGATCCAGGTTGCCGATGTCGTACAGGTTGCCATTCCGGTCGAACTGGCTGTTACCGAACGGGTTGAAGAAGTAGCAGCTCCCCGCATCGAAATCGCCGCCGGTTGCCATATAGGAGGCATTACCGTCACCCGGCGTGCCGTTGACCACATCGCAGTTGGGACCGCCATAGCCGGAGAGCGCCAGCTCCATATGGGTGGAAAGGGTGTCCTGTCGCTGCGTGGTGGACGAGTTGTGGTTACTGGCCGTGTAGGACAGATCCATGGTCCAGGACCGGTCGCCGAGCATGAAATCCCAGTCGAGTCCGAGGACGTAGCGGGTGTCCTTGCGATCCGTGGCGGTGAAAGTCTTTTCCGGACGATAGCGCCTGTCCGTATCCCGTGTTCCACCCTGGAGCCGGGTCACGTTCGAGTAAATGATCGGCTCGATGCCCCGGCGGAACGCATCTTCCTGGCTACCGGGATTCAGCGCCGTCTGGGTGACGCCCAGGTCGTCCAGGTAGTTGACTTCCGTCGGAATCGGTAGTGCCGGTGCGTTCGGGTTCAATGAGTTGAGCCGGTCGAACTCAGACTCGTTGGCAGCCAGCTCGAAGTACGCTCGGACGCTCTCGGTGAACTCGTAATCGCCGGTGACGTGGATCTTACGGAGCTTTTCCTCTGCCTGAATGGCAAAGAACGGTCCGTAGTCATAGATGCAGAGATTGTTGCCAAACGCGGGACCAAGTGCGCCAGCCTCCTCCAAGGCCGCCGAATCTTCACAATTCACGTCGGCCTGACCGAAGCTCGAGCCATCTGCTGCCCGAGGCAGACTGCCGCCGTCTATGGCAGCATCAACCGGTTGGCCAGGACGCAGACCATGGGCTGCCCAGGTAGGCACCTCGCCACTGAAAGGAATCAGCCGTCCGGGCTGACCGGTTCCTGAAACCGTCGTTCCGCCGTAACGGCCGAAGTTGTCTCCCACGTGGATCTCTTCACGATCGAGAATCGAGGCTGCGACGACAATGCCGCCACGATCGCCCTGCACGCCCCACAAAGCTTCGAACGTGTGGGCATCGCCGCTGTCCGTCTCATCGGATGTGGTGAACTGGTAAGAGAAATCGAAGCCTTCGAAATCGGACTTGGTGATGAAGTTCACCACACCCGCCACGGCATCGGATCCGTACAGCGCGGAGGCGCCATCCTTCACCACTTCTACCCGTTCCAACGCGATGTTGGGCACCAGGCCATTGACGTTGGTGGATGCGTTGCCGCGTCCGTTGTACCAGGAAGCCACCTGTCGCTTGCCGTTCAGAAGCGGCAGGGTCGCGCCGTGGCCCAGATTCCGAAGGTTGATGGTGTTCCGCCCATCCGCGCCTTCGCCCTGGAAGGTCGCCGCACGGGTCTGGCTCCCGGAAGCCCACGGCATCGCCTGAATCACTTCCGCAATATCCGCGGCACCGATGTCTTCAATATCGGCCGAAGTCACGACCGACAGCGGTGAAGGCGAATCCGCCGCTTCCCGCTTCAGGTAAGAGCCGGTGACGATGACCTCTTCGATCGCCTCGTCGTCACTGGCAGCTGACGCGCTTTGCCAGCCAAAGGCTGTCAGCAGAAACGCGCAAAGGTTTACTAGATACAGTGTTCGCCGGGTTGGCGAACCGGGTGTTCTTTCCACAGACTTTCCCCTTCCTCTTTTCTCTACAACGGCTGCGCACTGCTCCGATCAACCGGCTCGATCCAACCAGCTCGATACGCACCCACTCAAGGCGAGACGAAAAAGTCTGCTTTCATCCTGATACAGCTACGAACGAGAACGGCTCAATCGCCTCATCGATCGCGATAACCACAACGCGAAAGTCAGGGACCTGCCTGGGACCATTTCCAGGGATCACTCGCGCTTACCAGCAATCGGCTGCCTAGCAGCCCATCAGTTTCGGGCTCTCTCTTCCCGAAACCCCATTGCTTGTAGCAATGCCCCTGGACCAAGTCAAGGAGTCACTGACCATGCCCGACACAGAACATCACCCGGCTCGCGGGAGTTTCTTAACAAACTCGCGCCAGGAAGACAGGACGGGTTCGACATAGGCACCGCTGATCGTGCCGTGACATTCATCGTCCTCGTCGCCGAGGCCGATCTCGAAGGTCTCGAACTTCTCAGGGATATACAACGTCCCGAACATCCAATCCCAGATCGCAAAAACCTCGCCGTAATTCCGGTTCATCCGCGTCGGTTCGTGGTGGATCTGGTGCATGGCCGGGCTGATGAAGAGGTGACTCAGCGTTTTTCCGAAGGACAGCCAGACATGCGAGTGACGCAGGTTGGCCCCCAGGAAGTTATAGAGCACGTACAACGTGTTGAGCCCGAACAGCACCTCGAACGCGGGTCCGCCATAGAAGACGAAAACAAAAACGCCTTGGAACAACCCCGTCAACGCCAGATTCACCAGCCGCGAGGTGACATTCCAGATCGGGTGCTTGCGGAACAAGGTAACCGGGGTGAGCACGGTCGCCGAGTGATGCAGCCGATGCAGCGGCCAGAAAACGTCCGAGCCGTGATGGAATCGATGCACCAGATAGACTGACAGGTCTGCTGCGAGCGTGTAGCCAACGATGAACAGCAGGTACGTCGTCGCATCCCAATCACCGCGGAACACCGGATCCCCACTATTCAGGCTGATCAGCCCACCCGCAATCTCGATACAAAGCTCAGCAGATTAGCAACGAAGAATTTCTCGCCGACCGTCACTGGAATGGTGACGATGACCAGCAGCACATCTTTCAGATAGGTGGCCACTGCATCCAATACCGCGGCTCCAGATCCCCTTCCGGGTGACGCTATCCCGATCACCTGCAGGATGCAAAGCGTGCGGGCTGAGCTTCAGAACAGCGCCTTCTGATAACCTGGCGGCTGAAACAGATCTGTTCGCAGCTTCCCCATGCGGTCGTCCGCCGTCAGACCATGCGCGGCCAGCGCTCTGGCGAAGCGGTTACTGATCAGCTCTGCTATCGGACCAGTGCCGCGCATGCGCTGACCCCAACCGGACCGATAGAGCTTGCCGCCACGCATCTCCCTGACCGCGCGCTCCACCCGGCTCGCCTTGAGCGGGTAGTGCTCGTCCAGCCACTCCTGGAAGATCGGCCCGACTTCGCGTGGCAGCCGCAGCAGAATATAGGCCGCATTTCGTGCGCCCGCCCTCGCGCAGGCGGCAACGATCTCCTCGATCTCCTGGTCGTTAACAAAAGGAATCACAGGCGCCAGCATAGCGCCCACCGGGACACCGGCATCGTTCAGCGATTCGATCATCCGTAACCTGGCAGAGGGTGAAGCCGTTCGCGGCTCGAGCTTCGTCTTCAGTGTGTTCTCGAGCGTTGTGACGCTCACGTTGACGTGCACCAGCTCGAGTCGTGCCAGCTCGGCAAGCAGATCCAGGTCGCGCAGAATCAGCTGACCCTTGGTCACGATCGTCACCGGGTGCCGCCACTCCAGCAGGGTTGCCAATATCTGCCGGGTAATCTTCAGATCTTTCTCGGCCGGCTGATAAGGATCCGTATTGGTCCCCATGGCGATCGGCTGGCAGTCGTAGTTCCGCTTGCCCAGCTCAGCTTCCAGACGCTTTCGGATGTCCGTCTTGTAGAAGATACGGGTTTCGAAGTCGAGCCCTGGCGACAGATCCAGATAGGCGTGGGTCGGTCTGGCGAAGCAGTAAACACAGCCGTGCTCACAGCCCTTATAGGGGTTGATCGAACGGTCGAAGGGGATGTCCGGCGATCGATTACCGGTGATCAGTTTGACAGTCCGATCCGGCAGCAGGGTGGTCTCCGGCCTGGGTGCCGGCAGCCGATCCATCACCCAGCCATCATCGACCGGAACGGATCGCGTCGGCAGAAATCGACTTTGGTTGTTTGAGACCGCACCACGCCCCTTGTGTACCTGTCTTTCCATGCTGTCCATGCTGTCCATGCTGTCCATGCTGTCCATGCTGTCCATGCTGTCCACACGTCCGCCGCGCGAGCTGTGCGGGTACGGTTGCTGATCAGCTTCGCCGTTGTCCATGGACGCCATCGCACAGGCTCCTCTTCCTCCCGTTCGGCCGGTCAGACTACCTCGATACTGTATGTATGTACAGTATATCAGGGTTGTAAGCAGACGGCGCGCCGTTAGACTACGCCGCTGCACTATCGGATCACTTCATGCCGCGTTCGACCTGGAAAAAACTGCTGAAATTCAGCATCTTGGTGGTGGCCAGCCACCAGCTCGGCGCCTGCATGCTGATCCAACGGGATGCCACCCGGACGACGCTGGAATCCGTATCTGCGCAGCTGGAGGCGCTCAGCGGTGAGCTCAAGGACTCCCAGGCAGCACTCGAGGAGCTGAAAAGCCGCGACGACTCGAACCTGGCGCTGCTGGAAGCCCGGCTTGCGGACCTGGACGGGCAGATTGAGAGCCTCCCGGACACCCTGGAGCTGAGTTGCCCCGAACCCACCGAAGCCGCGCAGTGCGAAGAGATCGCCCGAGTCGTGGTGAGCGCCGATAAAATGCTGGTAGGTTCCCTGGAATACGTCTTCATCGACCCACCGGGCCTGAACGTGGTGGCGCGGATCGATACCGGCGCCACCTCGAGCTCGCTGCACGCGGAGAATCTCGTGCCGTTCGAGCGGGACGGGGAAGACTGGGTCCGCTTCGACATGATGGTGAGCGAATCGGATTCCGTCAGCGTCGAGCGGCAGATCGTGCGCCACGTGCGGGTGGTGCAGCAGGCGGACCCCAGCGGCTCGAGGCGTCCCGTAGTGGCGATGCGGGTGCGGCTCGGCGAAATTCAGGACACCTTCGAGTTCACCCTGGCCAACCGCTCTCACCTGGAAAACGAGCTGATCCTCGGCCGCAACTTTCTGGCCGACGTTACCCTCGTTGACGTCGGCCAGCAGTTCATTCAGCCTCGCTACTCACCACCCGAAGCTGACTGAACCCCACACCTAGTGAATCACCAGGGCCCGTTCTTTTTTTTCGTTCTGCTTCTGCTGTTGGCTGGCGTCGGCACCGCCGGTTTCCGCCATCAGACCTACAACATTCCCCTGCTCCCCGGCGAGCAGCAGACCGTCTGGCAGGTGGAAGCACGGATCGAATACACGGCGCTCGGCGGTGCCAGCCAGATATTCCTCACCCTGCCGCCGGAGCAGAGTGGATTCAGGCTGCTCGAAGGCACGGGCGCGGCACCGGGTTTCGGCTTCAATCAGGACGAAAACGCGGAGCAGTTGCGGGCCCACTGGACAAAACGCGACGCAGATGGACTGCAGACGCTGTTCTACAGCCTGCCGGTCGTCGAGGACCCTGCACAATTCATCGATCCCGATTCGCCGGGGCTGATCGACCGGCCGCGCTGGGACGAGCCCTATCAGACCGCTGCCCGGCAGCTCAACGATTCACTGCTGCCGATTACTGCAGACGCCCATTCCATGGCGGTGCAGCTGGTCGCCAGCATGGGCCGCATACCAGCGGATCAGAACGTGAGCCTGCTGAAGGAACGCTACGATGATGCCGAGCTCCTGGCCCGGCTGTTGAACACCGCTGGCATCCCGGCCAGGTCCGTACAGGTGCTCGAGTTGGAGGACGGCAGACGCCGGCAGTCACTGGCAGAACACGTTCAGGTGTGGGACGACGACCGCTGGCGTCTGTATCACCCGCAGGATGGTCCGATCGCGAATACCAGCAATCTGCTGCTCTGGCAGACAGAGACTCCTTCCGTGCTGGAAGTGATCGGCGGTACGCAATCCCGGGTCTCCTTTTCCATGATCAGTCAGGACCGCTCCATGCTGGAGCTGGCGGAAGAATCGCGGGACCCAGGGTTCGCGCTGTCGCTGTACAGCCTGCCGATCGCCGAGCAGGGGATGTTCAAACTGATCATGCTGCTGCCCGTTGGTGCGCTTGTCGTCGTGTTCATGCGCATCATGGTTGGCGTGCGCACTTCCGGCACTTTCATGCCCGTTTTGATCGCGTTGGCCTTTCTGCAGACTGACCTGCTGCCGGGACTCGCCAGCTTCATCCTGGTGGTGGCCATCGGCCTGCTGATTCGTTCTTACCTTTCGAGTCTGAACCTTCTGCTGGTGGCTCGAATCGCCACGCTGGTGATTCTGGTGATCGGCATCATCTCGGTGTTCAGCGTGGTCAGCTATCAGCTCGGGCTGATCGGCGGTCTCACCATCACCTTCTTCCCCATGATCATCCTGGCCTGGACCATCGAGCGGATGTCCATCATCTGGGAGGAAGAAGGGCCGAAGGAGGTGCTGATTCAAGGTGGCGGCAGCCTGCTGGTGGCTACCCTCGCCTTCATGCTCATGGATCTGCCCATCGTCCGCCATCTGGCGTTCAACTTCCCCGAGCTGCATCTGGCGATTCTGGCCCTGGTCATGATCATCGGCCGCTACACAGGCTACCGGCTGCTCGAGCTCGGCCGCTTCGCGAGCTTCGGCGAGCGATGATCTGGATCCGCCCCAACGCGCTCAGGAAGATCGGCGTGCTTGGCATGAACCGGCGCAACGTCGACTACATCAGTCCTTACAACGACCGCTCTCACTACCCGTTGGTGGACAACAAGCTGAAGACCAAGCTGATGGCCGGCAAGATGGGCCTGCAGGTGCCTGAGCTGCTGCACATCATCTCGACCCAGCACGAGATCGAAGGGGTAGCCACGATACTGGAACATCTGAACAGCTTCGTCATCAAGCCGGCTCAGGGCTCCGGTGGCAAAGGTATTCTGGTGATCCGCGGCCGTAAACCCGATGGCTACGTGAAATCCAGCGGCGAGCTGGTCAGCGTGAACGACGTGAAACGCCACCTCACCAACACCATCAGCGGCCTGCACTCCCTGGGCGGCCGTACGGACGTGGCCATCATCGAAGCGCTGGTTCAGACCACCGACGCCTTTGAAGCCGTGAGCTTCGAAGGCGTGCCGGACATCCGCCTGATCGTCTTCAAGGGATTTCCGGTGATGGGCATGCTGCGCCTGGCCACCCACGAATCGGATGGTAAGGCGAATCTGCATCAGGGTGCGGTAGGCGTCGGCCTCGACATTGGCAGTGGCCAGGCCATTGCCGCCGTGCAGCACAACCGACTGATCGAAGCGCACCCGGATACCGGTGCTGCCCTCGGCGGGATTCAGGTACCCAACTGGCCTGCCCTGCTGCACCTGGCCGCCAGTTGCTTCGAAGCCACCCAGCTCGGCTACCTCGGCTGCGACATCGTCATAGACCGGCACCGGGGCCCCCTCCTGCTCGAGCTGAACGCGCGACCGGGGTTGTCCATTCAGATCGCCAACGACGAAGGTCTCCTGCCAAGACTCAGGCAGATCGAATCTCTGGATTCCCCGTTCATGACGGTTCAGGATCGCGTGCAGGAGGTCATGCGCTGGTTCAGTCGACCCCGTGCTTCCGGACAGGAAGAACTGTGGGACGAAAGTGAGCCTCGGGCAGCCAGCGCGGAATGACAGTCGTTAGGACAACCACAACACCAGGGAACCTGCCACCCCAACCCATCAGGAGACAGACATGCTCGTACTCGTGGTCAGCATTGACACAACCGCCGAGAATATCGCCAGCATCAAGGATGCGATCGCCACCATGGAAACCGCCAGCCGGGCCGAGGAAGGCTGCCACGACTACACCTTTGCCGTGGAGCTCAATGACCCGAACAAGCTCCGGATAACCGAGTGCTGGGAAAGTGAAGAGGCTTTACGCGCGCATTTCGCTACGCCGCACATGGCGGCCTTCAACGAGGCCATGGCTCAGGCCGGACCGCGGAGCATGGATCTGAAGTGCTACGAAGCGAGCGAAGTCCCGTTTCCCATCAATCGGGGTTGATCAGGGACCCTCAGCGGAGCAGCCAATCGAGGATCCGGTCGTTCTCTTCCCTCGGGTAGGTGTGCGACAGATCCTCGATCTCCCGGTAGGTCAGATCCACCCCGGCCCGGGTCAGAGACGCCTGGGCCA
Source organism: Candidatus Azotimanducaceae bacterium (assembly GCA_965215995.1). Lineage (GTDB taxonomy): Bacteria > Pseudomonadota > Gammaproteobacteria > Pseudomonadales > Azotimanducaceae > SZUA-309. The sequence goes on from OZ244128.1 coordinate 1,933,701, forward strand.
TGCGCGCCACCTCGATATCGAACATCCAATCCAGGGCGCCGTGGGTGAGGTAGACGGGCAGGTCCTCGAGCCGTTCCGCCTCGGCGACTTCCAGCAGCATGGGATGGAAGCTTGCCGCGATAGGTGCCAGGTGCGTGAACGGAGCATCCGAGCGCAATCCTGAGAGATAGGAGAACGTGCCGCCATCGGACATGCCGGTGAGCAGGATCCTGTCCTCGTCTACCCGCCAGTGCTCCGAGATCCGGGCAACGATTTCATCCAAGATGGCGCTGTCCACGTCTGGACCCATCAGTGACCAGGTGCTTTCCCGGGAGCTGGGCGAGGCGAGAATGACACCCCGGGCGCGGGCATCTTTCAACCAGCTCCAGAGAAAGCTGCGGCCATGGCCGCTGCCGCCGTGCAGTGCCACAACCAGCGGCATGGCTTTGCTGCCATCGTAATACTCGGGCACGTAGAGCGAGAAGCCGCCTCGCTCCGTCGGCTCGTTGGCCGCATGCATTACGCCCACGTCTTCCGCACCGGCATCGGCCGCGGCGAGCTTTGCCTGTAAGGCCTCATCGCCCCGGTAGTTATCCGACAGATAAAACCGGCTCACCGGCGGCAACATGGAAGAAATGGGGTACAGAGCCTCCACGGAGCGGGTATTGAAGCTCATGGCCCGGTAAGCGCCCATGACCGGGTTGCTCTGGGTGAGGCAATTCTCAAGACCTTCATAGGCCTTGAGTGCCTCGCCGGCTGCGCGCTCGGCGTGACTTGAGAACTGGCTGAGATGCTCCGGCCAGGCCACCGAGCGAAAGATCTCGAGCCCTTCAGCCACCGGCTCGCGAAACTGCTCTATTCCCGGCAGCAGCTCCAAGAGGGCAGGCGGGTGCAGATGACGGCCCACGTAAGCCAGCGCGTCCAGCGCGGTCAGCAGCGGCGGGATCAGTGCCGTGGTGGCATCGAGGAGCGTGTCCGTGTCCGGCTCCGCGCCTTCTTCTGGTCCGTCCTGCCCCGCGCTCATGCCCGAATCCTCCCCTCCAGCAGCCTGTTCGATCGTCCCCCACTATAACGCGAGGCATGGACGCACGCCTCGCATCTCGACAGGCATCTGGGTAAAGTCGACTGCCCCGAGCGGATTTGAGCGGACACGGCCCTTATCGGGCTTGGTTATTGGTGCTAAGGGAGGCAGCCGGTGGCTGAACAGATGCAGGATTCAGAGCGGGTATTCGATAGAACTCAGGAAGACGTCGGCAACATCGTCATGCTCGAGCATGTGAACGTGACCGTGCCGGATCAGGGGATCGCCGCTCTTTTCTACGTGACCGGCCTCGGCTTCACCCGGGATCCGTACATCGACTTCGGCACCCTGAACATGTGGGTCAATCTGGGTGAGCAGCAGTTTCACCTGCCGAAGGCGGATGCCCAGGTGTTTCGTGGCCATATCACCGTGGTGGTGCCGGATCTCGACGATCTGAAGAAGCGGCTCAACTTCATCGCCAAGCCCATGGCCGGTACCGAGTTTGCCTGGGAAGAGAAGGACGATCATATCGCCCTGACCTGTCCTTATGGCAATCAGATCCGCGCCTACCCACCGGGTATCTTTCCGCTGATGGATCTCGGTATGCCTTACCTGGAGATGCAGGTCGCTCCTGGCACAGCCTCCGGAATCGCCCGGTTTTATGCCGAGGTGATCGGCTGCCCGGCCACGGAGAGCGATGGTGTGGCCCGGGTGAAGATGGGTTACAACCAGGAAATGCGCTTCGCGGAAACGGATGCCGCCATTGCCGACTACGACGGCCACCACATCGCCGTCTACGTGAGTGACTTCTCCGGACCGCATGCCTGGCTCAACGAGCGCGGATTGATCACAGAGGAATCGGATCAGTATCAGTATCGGTTCCAGGTCATCGCCGACCCTGACAGCGGTGCCACGCTGACGGAGATCGAGCATGAAGTGCGCTCACTCTCCCACGCGATGTACAACCGCAACCTGGTGAACCGGAATCCAGCAGTGAACTTCTTCACCTACCGCAAAGGCAACGAGATCTACACACCCGAATGAGCGAAGCGATTAATCCGGCAGAAGGCGGGGCTGACCCGGTCGAGCTGCGCGAGGAACCCTATTACCTGCCGCTGGCCGATGAGGTGGCGCTGTTTGAAGCGGCCTATCATGCCCGCCTGCCCGTACTGCTGAAAGGCCCCACCGGCTGCGGAAAAACCCGCTTCGTGGAGCATATGGCCTGGCGCCTCTATCGGGACCAGCGCGCCAGCGAGCTGGATGTGCCACTCATGACCATAGCCTGCCACGAGGACCTCACGGCCACCGACATGGTCGGCCGCTTTCTGCTGCAGGGCGACGAAACGGTGTGGCGGGACGGACCGCTGACTCAATCGGTGCGCAGCGGCGCGATCTGCTACTTGGACGAGATCGTTGAAGCCCGGAAGGACACCACGGTGCTCATCCACGCCCTGACCGATCATCGACGCCTGCTGCCCATCGACAAAACCGGTGAGCTGCTGGCCGCGCACCCGAACTTCCTGCTGGTGATTTCCTACAACCCGGGTTATCAGAGCGTGCTCAAGGACCTGAAGCCGAGTACCCGACAACGCTTTGTCAGCCTGACCTTCGACTACCCGGACGAAGAACGGGAAGCCACCATCATCGAGCACGAGTCTGGCGTCGATCGCGCCGATGCGGAGCGCCTGGCGCTGATCGGCGCCAAAGTGCGCAACCTGCGCGAGCATGGCTTTGAGGAGGGGGTCAGCACTCGGCTCCTGATCTACGCCGGCAGCCTGATGCAGCAGGGGATCGACCCTCGACGATCGGCCGAGATCGGCATCATCAGCGCCGTCTCGGACGACGAGTCCGTGCAGCAGGCCATCGCCGACATCGTCGACGTGATCCTGCCCTGAGCTCTTGCTGAATCCTCGAGAGGTCTGACCGCGGATGGTTGCCCTGATCGATGTGGAGGCGGCTCTCACGCTGTTCGCTGAAGGCATCGCCGGCCGCTACTACCACATCAAACCCACCAGCGAGTTCGCCAGCCGGCAGTTCGCCCTCGATGATGATCAGACCGCCATGGCGGTAGACACCGTCTACGTGCCGGACGAGCTGGACTATCCGGACGCGGCCGCCTATCGGGTGCTGGTCATGCTCCAGCTCGGGCAGAAAGAATTCGGTACCTACCGATTCAACCTGGCTAGGGCAACCGAGCGCATCCCGAGGCTTGCCGAGCTCGAAGCGCCGAATGCCCGCATCCGCGCCAGCGACTTCGCCCTGTTCTTTGCTCACGCTCCGCATCCGGGACTCTTGAAAAGGCTCTTTCTCGCCTGTGAGCAGTTTCGGATCACTGTCCGTCTGCTGGCTCGTTATCCGGGGCTCGCCCGACATCTGGAGGCCTATCGAAGGCACCGCTATGACCCATCGACCGGCTTTCCGATCGACAATGCTTTCGATCTGATCGAAGCCATCGAGCTGGCTGCCAACGGTGTGCCAGCATCGGTATTCGATGACGCGACCGGCCTCGCAGAACCCGCCGTGAGCTCGCTGGCCAGCCTGCAGAGCCAGCAGAGCGACGTCTACGATGCTGCCACCCTTGCCCTGGATCTCTATCTCTCACTGCTGCCCTGGTTGCCATCGCCGGACGCCCTCTCCGAGCTGCCGGTGATGAGCGAAGACGACGCGCTCGAATGGATGCAGCGGGAGGCGCGAATGGAGGACTGGGAAGAGTCGCTGGATCACATCGATCAGACCCTGTTCCTCGAGCTGCTGGAAGAGTCGGAGGTGGAAGCCGGCAACGCCGATGCGTTGGAGAACGCAACGCTGAGAGATGAGAACGTGGACATCAAAGCCCTCTCGGATGAGCGCGACAACTTGAAGCGCAAGATCGAGATGGAACGTTCCAGCGTCCGCGATGCGCTGGGCCCTGCCACCCCCGGCGCCCGCAGCTATCGATATGACGAGTGGGACCATCTCGGACGCCGTTACCTGCGCGCCTGGTGTCGTCTTTTCGAGGAGCGCCTCGAAAGCGATGGGCAGTCGGATCCAGTGGAGCTGAAGCGGGTGATTCAACAGCATGCAAACGCGGTGATGCGTAAGCTGGAGCAGATCAAACCGCTCGGCTATCAGCGGGTGAAGCGAGTGGCTGACGGGGACGAGCTCGACTTCAACGCGCTGATGGAAGCCCGCCAGGACGTGCGCGCCGGAATCAGCCCCGACGAGCGGGTTTACTCCCGTAAAGACCGGGTGCACCGGGACGTCTGTGCTGCCTTCCTGGTTGATCTCTCCGCATCCACCGACGATCCCGTGGAACCGCCGGAACCGCCACCCCCGTTGCCGGAAGGCATGGACATCAACCTGCGCGATCCGTACGACGACGACTACAGCCTGGATCTCGCCGAGACAGAAGAGCGCCGGCGCATCATCGATGTGCAACGGGAGTCCATGCTGGTGATGTCTGCCGCCCTGGAGAAGCTCGGCGACAGCTACGGGATCTACGGCTTTTCGGGCTACGGTCGTGATTGCGTGGAGTTCTACGTGGCGAAGGAGCCGAATGAGCCTTTCACCCAGCGTACGCTCGAAGCCATCGCCAGCATGAAACCTCGCCGCAGTACCCGCATGGGCCCATCCATCCGTCATGCGGTGACCAAGCTCGTGGCCAGCGGCAACGCCATGAAGATCCTCATCATCCTCTCGGATGGATTTCCCCAGGATGCAGACTATGGCCCCGAACGAGGAGACCATGAGTACGGGTTGCAGGACACCGCGAAGGCGCTTACGGAGGCGCAGAGCAAAGGTGTGGAGGTGTTCTGCGTCACCGTGGACAAATCAGGTAACGACTATCTGAAGCGTATGTGTCCACCGCACCGCTACCTGATCATCGATGAGATAGAAGATCTGCCGGAGAAGCTCTCGACGGTCTATCAGACCTTGAGCGGCCGTTAGGCCAAAAAAAGCCCGCAGCGAATGCGGGCTTTTTCGACCCGGTGCTCAACACCGGCCGTTGGACTCGACCTACTCGTCTCCCATCCCGAACAGGATGAGCAGCCACTGGAACATGTTCCACAACGACATGTAGAGCGTGGTGGTGGCCAGGATGTAGTTGGTCTCACCGCCATGGATGATCTCACTGGTCTGCCAGAGGATCATGCCGCTCATCAGCAGGACCACGGCCCCGCCTATGGCGCCATAGAAGGCACTGAGATCCAAAAACCAGCTCAGAATGATAACCGCGAACAGGATCAGCGCCCCCACCATGAGGAAGCTGCCCATGAAGCTGAAATCCTTCTTGGTGATCAGGGCCACGGCCGACAGGCCGACGAAGGCGGCCGCCGTGCTGCCGAGCGCCATGGTGACGATTTCCGCGCCGTTCGACATGGCCAGAAACATGTTCACTACCGGCCCGATGGAAAAGCCGAGGAAGCCGGTGAAGGCGAAAACGGAAACCAGACCCCAGACGCTGTTGGCGGTCTTGTGCACCAGGAACAGCAGGCCGAGCCAGCCGGCCAGGGTCCAGAGCCCCATGTAGGGTGCGTCGATGGCCATGGCAAACGCGGCCATGGCGGCACTGAAGGCCAGCGTCATCCCGAGCAACAGATAGGTGTTACGCAGGACCTTGTTGACCTCGATGGCGGTATCCGGCCGGATGGCCGGCTGTGCGCCAGATTGCGCTGTGTGCGCGGTCTGTACGGAACTTACAGGACGGTCAGCCATGATTGTCAGCAGCCTCTAATTCCCAAGTGATTCACTAGGTTATATAGGGGTTCCCGGGCAGTTTTGCAAGGGTACAGCTGTGATCTGTCCGGCATCTCAGTAACGCCAACCGAGCAGGTTCCAGTAGGCGAGCACCAGCACCAGGAGCGCGAAGATGCCGCTCACCCAGGTGTAGCGCAGCCGCTGCCAGAGGTTGCAGGCCGGGGACCGCCAGATTGGCACAAGCGCCGCCAGGCTCAGAATCGTGGCCAGCGCCATCAGCAACGGAAACCAGAGAATCAGTCCGGTGCCCGGCGGCGGAAAGTCGAAAATGAGCCTGTTCATGTCGGCATCGGCAAACACCACCGCAAAGCCGATGAGAAAAGCGATCAGGCTGACCGCAGCGACGAGCTGACTGACCCGACCGACGAGAACCAGACCGGACAACCGGATCTGGCCGCGATTCCTGATCGCGTTGATCAGCAGAAACAACGCCGACACCACCGCCAGGGCAATCACCAGCTGATGGTTGGCGGCGGTCTCCCAGAAAGCCAGCTTGTCCGCCACCATGATGGGCAGCGAGCCCACCAGCGCCCGCTGCACCGCGCCGCTCTCATCCGTCTGAAACACCAGCGTTTCCTGCCGACCCTGGAGCCGGAACTGATAAGGTGCCACCTCTATGAAGCGGCCACCCAGCCCGTCGCCCGGCACCAGGATCTCCCCCTCCGGACCAGGGGTCACGGTCAGATCCCCCGCCAGCCCGATCGCGCCTTCCAGCTTGGTGAACGCACGCCGATTCAGTCGGTAGGCGCCCGCCACCTCGGCGATCCGTTCTGCACTGCCGTCCAGCGGCTGATCCGGCCAGGCAGGCTCCACCCCGCCATCACCCGGGTAAAAGTAATCGAGCACCGCATCCACCACCCCTGTTCGCGCTCGCGCGCCTTCTGGCGTGTTGAAGGAAACGAAGAAGCCGAAACCCGTCTCCGGATGGATGAGGAGCTCCGAGTGAAAGGCAATGGTGTCACCGCCGTGACCGACGAAGCGAACGCCGTTGCGTCTGATTTCGTAAAACCCGTGCGCCATGCCGGCCACCCGATCGTCATGGGCAAAGAGCCGTGAGTGCATCTGGGCCACCGTCTCCGGCGCCAGGATGCGCGAGCTGCCGCGGCCACCTTCGGTGACGTGGGCAATGATGAAGCGAGCCATGTCTTCGGCGGACGCGGAGAGCGCCCCAGCCGGACCGAAGTTCTTGATGAACTCAAAGCCCATGGGCTCCACCCCGCCATGTTCTGACGTGTAGCCCTGCGCCATGTAGGGCGCCAGGTGTTCGGGCAGCGGCTCATCAAAGGTCGCCTGGTCCATGCCGAGCGGCTTGAAGATATGTTCTGCCACATAGGCCTCGAAGCTTGTGCCCGACACGTTTGCCACCACCAGACCGGCGAGCGCCGTGGACCAGTTGTTGTAGGCGGAAACGGTGCCTGGCCGCCAGATCTGGTTGGGCACGTGCGCAGCCAGAGATTCTGCCAGCGGCACCAGCTCTTCAGCCTCATCCGCAAAGAGGAAGCCTGCGGCACCATCTTCGAATCCCGGCGCGTGGGTCATCACATGGGTCAGCGTCAACGGCACACCGAACACCTCGGGGATTTCAAACTGATCCACGTAGGTGTTGATCGGCGCATCCAGATCCAGCCTTCCCTGTTCCACCAGCTGCATCACCGCGGTCCAGGTAAACAGCTTGGAAACGCTTCCGGGTCGAAACAACGTCTTTGCGGGATCCACCGGGTCGCCGGTCTCCAGACTGGCCATCCCGTAGCCTTTGGACAACACGAGCGCGCCGTCCTGGACCAGCGCAAAGGTCATGCCGGCCAGCTGGTAGTCGCGGAACTGCGCCGCCATCACCCCGTCCAGGTAGGTCTCGAATCGATCCAGCGCCGGGTCCGGTGTCGTTTCCGGCGCGACGGTCTCGCCAGCGACCGACTCTTCAGCAAACGCCCCGGATACCCATGCAATCAGCAACAGGCCGCCGATCAGTCTCAGCTTACTCAGCAATTGAATGCTCCCTCCTCGCTCATTCCCGCAACTTACCGCAATTCATACAGATAGTGACTACTCACTATTGAACAGGCCGCCTCACCGGCCGCAGGTCGATCACTCACAAAATACCAACGGAAAGCCACGATATGCTAAAGGGCATGAGCTACCCAACGCCCGATAATTCAGGCTAACTGGCGCGATGAGCAAAGCAGCACATGAGTCTTCTCGAGCCCAATCCGTGAACACCATCCCCAGTCCAATCACTCCGGTCATCGCCTTGGTCGCGGCGCTGCTGGTCGGCGGCTCGCTGGCCAGCCACACGAGCGTGGCAGCGGAGGTGCCAGAACTTTCTGCTCCAGAACTTTCCGCTGAAGCACTGTCCGCCAGCGAAGGTCCGGCCACCGCCTACTATCGGTGGATCGATGCTGCCGGGCGGATCCAATACACGGATTTCGAGCCCGTTGGCGTGCCGTCCGAGCGGATTCCTCTGGACCTGCAAACCGAGGCTGATGACGCGCCTGTGCTGTCCAGCGCCGCTCAGGACCGGACACCTGATCCCTTCCACGATCAGGATCAGCAGATTCTTCCCATCGAACACATCGGCCCTTGTGCCGACGCCCGTCGCCAGCTCGGCATTCTGCATGCGTCGCTTCCCGTCTATGCCGACGAGTCCGGCGAGTACCGGAACGCCTGGCGAGGGGATGACTACAAAGGTGAGCGCCGCTACCTGGACGCAGAGGCCCGCACCGAGGCGGTCGCCGCTGTGCGCAACGACGTGCTCGAGCATTGCAGCGATCCCGAAGCCTTCGCCCGGGAAGAAGCTGCATTCAAAGAGGAGATGGGCCGGAACTAGCTGATCCTCAACGCTTGCTCGGTCCGCTCGATCCAGCTCCGTATGTGCGGCCGAGGCGCCAGATCAAACCCACCTTCGTGCGCCAGCCGCGTGTAGGCGATGAGCGCGATGTCAGCAATGCTGAGCGCGGATCCGGCAAACCAGTCCCGATCCATCAGGTAGTGCTCCATCAGATCAAGTGCGGACTCGCCTCGCGCTACCCGCCAGTCTTCCCGCTCCGCCGCTGATTTCTCCTCGTAGACCATGTTGAAGCGGCAAACGGCCACGTAAGGCTCATGGCTGTACTGCTCCCAGAACATCCATTCATAGGCCTTGGCCCGGTCGTAGGCATCCTGAGGCAGAAGATCGCTGCCCTCCGCCAGGTAGCCAACGATCGCATTGGATTGCGCAATGACCCGGCCATCGTCCAGCACCAGCATGGGTACCTGGCCGGCTGGATTCAGCGCCAGATAATCCGGCGTTCGTGATTCGCCCTTCATGATGTCCGTGTCGATCCACTGGTAGTCGATCCCCAGATAATCGGCGGTGTATTGCACCTTCAGGCAGTTCCCGGAAATTCGGTCGCCGTATACCTTCATGGTTGCTCCCCGTTCATTCCTACAAAGTTTCTGTGCCCGATGCGACAGTGCATCCCGTGCACTCAAACCATATCCGTAGCGGTGTTGCCAAGAATGTAGAGGCCAACGCCGATCATCACCAGCGGCGCCAGCCAACGCCCGCCGCGGGAAACCACTGGCAGCTTCAGCGCACGGCTACCCAGCCAACGAGCCAGGCCGAACCAGAGCACCATGAGGAGCAGAAACAGTCCGGCGATCTCCGCATCGAAAACCAGCTCGGAATCCGCCAGCAGCGGAGCGAACACCAGCACGGTGTCGACACCGTTCGACAACTGAGTCGACGCGATCGTCAACGCCCCGGAAGCTGCTGCGACGGCGCCCTGATGCATTTGCGCGGAGTCTGACGGCCCCGCCCGGAAGTTTTCAATCAGCAAACGCACGCCCAACAGCATGGGCACCAGTCCCAGGTACCCGAGATATTCGAGGGGAAACAGATAACCAACCAGGCCGAGGAGCACGGCGATGAGCAACACGCCAAGCATTCCGAGCGCGTAACCGGCAAACAGCTGCGCTGCTGAGGACGTTCCCGCCAGTTGCCAGCCAACCAGCAGCAACAGGTTGTCCAGGTTGGTCGAGGCAAAGGCGAGCGCCGTGACCCCGAACAGGGTAAGAAAAGCAACCAAAACGATCCGGGCTACCGGGCTCGCAGGCGGTAGCCGGGTGGCCGCCGGCCTGCTTCATCCACGATGTCGAACTCTTCCGCCAGATCCTCCACCCATTGGATGCTGCCGGAACGGTCCCCGAGATCTGAAGCCATCAACAACGCCGCGGTCGCCCGGCCGACAAAGAGCGGCGTCTGCGAATCAGACACGTCCCGGCCCCGTTCCTCAGCCACCGACCGCACGAACTCGGTGGCCACCGAACCCGGATACAGCGAGATGCAGGCCAACCCCTTGGGCTTGAGCTCGATGGCCATGTCGGCACTGAGACGATCAAGACCGGCCTTTCCCGCACCATAGGACGCCGAGTACAGGTATTGCTGCCCACCGGGCGAGGAGACGTTGACGATGGCCGCACCCGACCCGGCGGCGAACAGCGCTTTGGCAGCGTACCAGGACGCCACGTAGTGAGAGCGAAGGCCAATCCCGACCTGGTCATCCCAGATCCGGATCGGGTGTTCCCAGAATCCACCCTCCCAGGCCGGCGGGTCCGGGATGGTGTAAACGTTGTTGATCAGGTAGTCGATATGATCCACCTCAGCAGCCACCGTCTCGAACAGGGCTTCGATGGCGGCATCGTCACCGTGATCACAAGGAACGGCTCGACCCTCACCCCCTGCTTCGCTGACCTCCCTCGCGGTCACATCGATAGTCAATCCATCCTCACCCCGGCTGCGGCCGGTGACGTAGACGGTCGCGCCCTGCTCACCCAGCGCAATGGCTATGCCCTTGCCGATTCCGCGGCTGGCGCCGGTCACCACCGCGACTTTGCCCTTCAGGGGCAGATCAACCTCGTCTGTCACAAGTTGTTCCTGCAGTTGCCCGGCGGCCAGCTTACCGAGTAGCCTCCGCGGTGACCATGGCAGGAGGCAAGCATGGGTAGGTTCCCGACCACACCAGAGGCACTGACAGACGACTGGCTCACAGAAGCCCTGGGCGCGCAGGTCAGCAGTCACCGGGTAGAACGCTTCGGCGAAGGCACGGGCGTGATCGGTCTTGTTACCCGCGTGCACCTCGAGGTTGAGGGCGGCCCGGCCACCCTGATTGCCAAGTTCCCTTCACCGGCTCCGGAAAACAGGGCCGTCGCCGCTACCTACGACATGTACGGCCGTGAAGTGCGATTCTACCAGGACATAGCCCGCAAGCTGCCGATGCGCACGGCCGAGTGTTTCTACGCGGCGCACGATCCGGACAGCCAGGATTTCGTGCTGTTGCTGGAAGACCTGACCGACTTCCGGATCGGCGATCAGGTGGCCGGCTGTACGCTGGCACAAGCCCGTGCGGTGGTCGATGCAATCGCCAAGCTGCATGCGGCCACCTGGACCGGTGCCGACTTTCCGGGTTTGCAGTCTCATGCCAGCGACATGCAGCGAGACGGTATGATCGGTGGCTTTCAGCTCGGCTGGCCGGTGGTTCTCGAGCAGTTCGCCGATCTTGTCCCGGTAAGCGCCAGAGCAGCCGGGGACAGGATGCCGGCAGCCATTGGCCGGCTGCTTCAAGAGATGTGCTCGGATCCGGTGGCCTTGAGTCATGCCGATGTGCGGCTCGACAACATCTTCTTTGGCGCCAACGGCGAGATCGTTCTGGTGGACTGGCAGTCAGCCTGCACCTCAGCACCGGAACAGGATCTGGCCTACTTCCTGACCCAGAGCGTGCCACGCGACGTCCTGAGTCAGGAAGACCTGGTGGCCCGCTACCACCAGACACTCTCGGCTTCTCTCGATACCGGCATCGACTATCCCATCGAGCAGTGCCGGGCGCGCTATCGCCTCTGCGCCCTCTATCTGCTCTGCTACGCCGTGGTGATCGCCGGCACTCTGGACATGGGTAATGAGCGGGGACAGCTGCTGGCCAGGACGCTGCTCGGCAACTCCCTGGCGGCGCTGGACGAGCTGAACGCGTTCGAGTTGCTGGGCTGACTACCCGGCCCTTCGGCACTCGGCCATCGACACTCAGGCAACTAGCAGCCTGTTGAAAAAGTCTCGAAAGCTCAGAGGTTCTGGCGTGCGGGCTGGCAAGGCGGGTCTCGAAGGTAATGTCGGTGACCTTACCGAGAGGCCCAACGCAGGCAGCGCGCACGCCAGAACCTCCCGCAGGGCGCGCCATACGGGGCCTGTGAGCTTCGTTGCCCTCCTCGGTCATCGATGCGGTCTTTGAGTTCCCGCACACTCTTGAAAGAGCCGCGTCGGATGGCCTGTTGGGTGATGACAAGGTCACCGACACGGAGCGCGCCTTGTCACAGACCCCGTATGGCGCGCTGAGCAAACGAGACTTTTTCAACAGGCTGCTAGTCCCATTTCTATGTGAAGCTTTAGAAATCGGATGAGTAGTAATAGGATGAGCGCCTGAGCGGCACCACCCGCCAAAACTGAGACCTCTTTTGCGAAACAGCAGACCGTCCGACATCATCGTTGTCGGGAACACGTCAGACGACCCATTCGCCATCGACGTTGCCTTTTCCGTCGGCCAGACGGAAGAAATCGCCGACCTCATCAGCATGAAGACGTTTGCAAACTCCGAGTTCTGTCCGCGCTTCATTTCCGACGAAGAAGATTTCAGCCGCATCGGCAGCAAGCTCACCAAAATGCGGGTGATCATCGTCAGCACCTCGAGTCGGGTCGTCAGCCGTCAGAACCTGGCCATGCGCAACCTGCTCATCGCCAGGGCGGCAAAGGAAAACGGCGCCGCTCACGTGATGCTGGTGGAACCGGACCTCTACTACAGCGCTCAGGATCGCGGCCCGAGGCACGATCTGGGAGAAACCCAGTTCGAGCGTAGCGACGCCGACTTGAAGAAATTCGACGGTCAGCCGTTCACCGCCAAGCTCTACGCGGAAATGCTGAAGCTGGCCGGTGTGGATAGCGTGCTGACCGTGCACAACCACTCCTACTCCGTGCAGACCATGTTCAGCCAGGTGTTTGGTGGCCAGTTCTACAACCTTATTCCTTACGAGATCTACACCGACTACATCCGCCACTCCAATCTGGTGAGCTACGGCGCCCATGGCGAGGGGCTGGCACTGTGCGCACCGGATAAAGGCGCCCGCGACTTCGTCAAAGAGATGTTCTGTCAGCTCGGGCTGCCGAAGGCCAAATTCATCCTGCTCGACAAGGAACGCTCCGGTGAGCGCGAGGTGCAGATCAAGCTCCATGACGAGAGCGAATCCACCTTCGATGAGATCGATGGCCATGACATAGTGCTGTTCGACGACATGGTCCGCACCGGATCGACGGTGGTGAAGTCCTGCCAGTTTCTGAAGGCCATTCATCCTGGCCGGATGGTTTTCGCCGTAAGCCATTTCTATGCCAGCGAGGAAGGCCGGGAGAAGATGGCAAGCACGGCCATCGACGAGATCCTGACCTTGAACACCCTGCCCACCATCCAGAACCGGGACGAGCAGGGTCGGCTGCGCAAGAAGATGGTGGTGCTGAAGATCGAGAAGTGGCTGGCCAGAAACCTGCGGGAGATCCTCCAGTTGCCGCCGCAACCGGAGGACAGCCTGTATCAGATTGAGATGTCCTCCAAGAACCCGCGCTTCATTCGCAAGATCTACTCCAGTGATCAGCTGCGCTCTCTGCAGCAGGAAGAGCTATTCTGAACCCGCCTCTACTGCAGCTGATCGAAGGGCCGCATCGATAATGGCCCGCTCACGCCCCCTGGGATCGTTGATCACCCTGGACTGATCATCAAACACCATGGTCGCCCTGGTTGCCGGATCGTATGCCGGCCACTCTGGCAAACCGGAATGATTGGGATTGCCGGTTCGCGCGAATGCCAGCCACGCCTCGGACATCACATCCGCCAGCGCCTGCTGCCGTTCACCCACCCCGCTCATGGACGCGGACTTGGCCACGTTATCGAACACAAAACCGATGTCCAGGGCGTGCGTCGCCGACCACATACCTCCTTCAACAGGCGTCGGCCAGCTGAAGTAGTACATGTAAACGTCCGCACCATCCTGTTCAGCCTTGCGGTCTGCCAGTGTGAAGCTGCCGCGTCCGAACACGCCTGTGTCCGTGATCGCCTCGAAGAACAGATTGACCGCATCGATGTCCGGGTGGAGCTCCCGATAGCCGTCGATGACCGCCTGGGCATCCACGCCTGGAATGCTCTCTGCCAAGGCCGCTGGCAACGTCTCCCAGGTGAGATCGAACAGCGCCCGATTGCTCGCACCGGCCAGCATCGACATTTCTGTTCGAGTGCTGCCGATGAGCAACGGCACCTCCCTGGACTGCTCTGGGGCTGCCGGGGTGAACGGATGCCGCAGGTTGTGCACCCCATCGATCACCGGCCGGTTGCCGATGGACGTACCCTCCTCGGCAAGCTTTGCGGCCGCTGCGGCAATGGCCTCAGTAGGCAGGCCGTGCAGTTCGGCTACGCTGTCCTCGTCCAGACCAAGCTCAGCCAGAAACGCTGCGGTCGCAGCTGACGCGGTGTCCGGTTCCATCAGCGTAAGACCGGGGCCGCTCTGCACAACCGCGCGGTGGAACAAACCCTCTGCCGCATCCATGGCCATCAGGGTGGAGACTTTCCAGCCGCCTCCGGACTCGCCGAAAATCAGCACGTTGTCCGGATCGCCACCAAACCCGGTGATGTTGTCTCGCACCCACTGCAAGGCGGCTACCAGATCCATCACGCCCGCATTGCCTGAGCCTGAAAACTCTTCGCCGTATTCATCGAGGTAGAGATAGCCGAAAACATTGAGCCGATGGTTGACGGTGACCACCACCACGTCGCCGCGACCTGCCAGCCGTACCCCGTCATAGGCATTCGAAGATCCTGACCCGGTAGTGAACCCACCACCATGCAGCCAGACCATCACCGGCCGCTTCTGGTCGTCCAGTCCGGGGGTCCAGACGTTGAGAAACAGGCAATCTTCGCTGGTGCCGGGGTCTGGATCCGGTATCCAGGAGTCAAACAGGCTCAAGGCACCCCGTTGCGGCTGGGGTGCCGATGGCCCGAACGCGACCGCGTCCACCGGATCGTTCCAGGCCGCTGGCGCGGCGGGTGGAGCGAAACGGGTGGTGGCGGTATCCGCACCGTAGCGCACGCCTTTGAAGGTCAGTACGTTGTCTTCAACATAGCCCCGAACGGGACCATATTGGGTGTTGGCGACCGGCCGGGCCGGGTCGCTAATCGGCCGCTCAGCATCGCTATTTGCCTGATGCGACGCTTCTGCGGCAGTGGGTGGCGCTGCCGCGGCATTCTCCTCCGACGTCTGTCCACAGCCACTCAACAGCGTTGCAACACCAGCAACCGATAGCAGCAACGCCATCCTAAATTGCGTGATCATTTCCCCTGCCCCTCTACCTGTCCGTATTCCAGTGATCGACGATCTTACGCCGCCAACCGGCCGGGATCACCCACTGGCTCTGAGTCGATAACGCACCAGGGCCTCGTCGATTCGGCTCGCCAGCAGCTTCCCGGCGACCGCTTCGGGTGCCAACCCGTTCAGGTCCTCCAGCGGCGACGGGGCATTCGCTCGCTCGGTCAGCTGCGTTCTGATCGCTTGCTCCTTCTCGGCCAGTCGCTCGCGCACCGACTCGGCTTCCGCAAGCAACGCCTTCAGGGTCGCGATTTCCGGTCCGGCCGCATCCGCAGACAGATCTTCCAGGGCGCGGGCCACGAATGAGGCCACCAGGTGCAGCGTGCGCCGCTGATAGCGGGCATTGGCCAGCTCTCCACAGGCGTCGGCAACGGACATGCACTCGTTGAAGGCGATCCGGGTTCGATCCGCAGGACCGAGCGCGGCTCTTTCCGCCTCTTTCTGTCCCTCTTGTTGCCCCTCTTGTTGCCTGATTCCCTCCAGCATCCGATTGGTACGTTGCCAGAGCTTAGTCCAGAGCACACTGTCGTCCAGATCCCGACGCAGCGTTCTGGCCAGCTCCGGTGAGCCGGTCAACATGGCCAGAACAGCACGCTCATCGTCGGAGCCTGTCTGGCTCGATCCAGCTGTTTCTACCACCGCCCAGGCAGGATTCTGCCCGTTCAGCAGGTAGTCGGCTCTGAACCCCCAGATCCGCTCGATCAGCACCGCCAGAGAACGACTCGGCCTTCTGTGACCATTGAGGATGGAGTAGAGCGAGCGCTCGGAAACCGCTCCGTCCACCGCGGCCACGAAGTCCGCCCGGCTCAGCTCCAGGCTCTCCAGCAGCTCCGCAAACCGTCGGGCAACCGGGAGATGTTCTGCCATGGTTGAGTTCCGCTTCCTCCAGGGATACATTGTGCACTCTACACATCGCTTTATACATTGTATACAACGGGCACCGGGGGAGACCCAGCAGTGAACAATGAAGACTATCGAACGCTCCGGTTCGATTATCTGGACGGTCAGGTCCTGAAAATCACCATCGATCACCCGGACAGCCCAATGAATGCGGTGGACGGCGATCTGCATGAAGAATTCACCCGACTGTTCCGTGAGCTGAAGCAGGAGGACGATGCCCGAGCCGTGCTGCTGACCGGCTCCGGTCGGGCATTCAGCGCCGGTGGAGACTTCGACTGGTTTCCGACCCTGCAGGACCCCAAAGCCCTGGAGCATCTGCGCCGGGATGCCAAGCAACTCATCTGGGATCTGCTGGAGGTGGAGCTGCCCATCGTCTGTGCCTTGAACGGCGCCGCGGCCGGACTGGGTGCCTCTATCGCCCTGCTGACCGACACGATCTTCATGGCGAGGGGTGCGGTGATCCTGGACCCTCACGTCCGGGTCGGCATCGTCGCTGGTGATGGCGGCACGGTGATCTGGCCAATGGCGGTGGGCCCGGCGATTGCGAAGCAGTACCTGTTGACCGGCGATCCGGTGACTGCCGAAGAGGCGCATCGGCTGGGGTTGGTGAATTTCGTCTGCGATGACCAAGCCCTGGAAGACGAGGCCCTCGCCTTCGCGCGCCGGCTGGCGGCAGGCGCACCGCTGGCTATCCAGTACACCAAGGCCGCCGTGAACAAACTTGTGAAGAACAACCTGAACCTGGCCTTCGATCATGCCACCGCGCTGGAAATCGTCACCTTCAAATCCGACGATCACGCCGAGGCCCTGGCCGCGCTGCAGGAAAAACGCAGCCCCGAATTCAAAGGAACCTGACTATGAGCGCAGAAGACATGTCTCTGATGGAAGCCATGAGCACCCTTCGAGCCGTCCGCCGGCTGAAGCCGGATCCCATTGAGGATGATGTGCTCAATCGGGTGCTGCAGGCGGCCGCCTGGGCACCCACCGGCGGCAACGCTCAACCCTGGCGCATCGTGCTGGTGAAAGACGCCGCGAAGAAGAAGCGCCTGGGGGAGCTCTACGCCGAGCAATGGGACATCTTCAGGCAGGGCTACCAGGCCAACGTGGATGGGCTCCCAGAGGCCGACCAGGCTCAGGAACAGCGCAACCTCAACGCCGGCAACTACCTGGCTGAGCATTTCCATGAGGCGCCCGTCATTGCCATTTTCTGCTTCAACCCGAAGATGATGGCCATCACCGACATCAAGCTAGATCGGGTCTCCGTGGTGGGTGGCGGCTCCGTCTACACCGCGGTGCAGAACCTGCTGCTCGCCGCCCGGGCCGAAGGGCTCGGTTGCGTGCTCACCACACTGCTGTGCATCTGTGAGCCGGAGGTGCGGGAGCTGCTCGATATCCCGCAGCCCTGGGGCACGGCAGCGGCCATCCCGCTCGGCTATCCACTCGGCAAGGGGCACGGGCCTATCCGCCGTCGCTCGACCGATCGACTGGTGTTCGACGACAGCTTCGGCATTAAGCGCTCGTGAGCTGGTCATTCGCCGAGGAGCCGGAGCACATCCGGTTGCTGCGGGACAGCCTGCGTGCCTTCATCGCGAAGGAGATGCCGGCTGAACGGGTTCGGGCGTGGGACAAGGCACACCACTTCCCCGACGACCTCTGGCCCAAGGTGGCCGCCCTTGGCATCTGCGGCTTGACGATCGATGAGGCCCACGGCGGGCAGGGCCGCGATCTGTTGGCCGCCATCGCCGCCATCGAGGAACTCTCTCAAGCGGGCAGCTTTGCCGCCGGTCCGTTCATTCACGCCGCCTTCTACGGCGGCGTAAATCTGTCGGAAAACGGCTCAGAGCAACAGAAAGCAGATTTTCTACCCAGGATCGCCAGAGGTGAGCTGCTCTTCGCCTACGGTCTCTCCGAGCCGGATGTAGGCGGTGACCTGGCCAGCGTGAAGACCAAGGCGCGCCTGTCCGAGGATGGCAGCCAGGTCGTGGTCAACGGCTCGAAGCGCTGGTGCACGGGGGCGGATTTCGCCGACTACATCATCTGCCTCGTGCAGAGCGACCCGGAAGCGAGGCGCTATCGGAATCTGAGCTTCGTGCTGGTACCACCGGACGCGCCCGGTGTGACCGTCACCCCCATTGAACATGCCAACCTGCGCTATACGGCCTCGTCCGACGTCAGCTTCGACGAGGTGGCCGTTCCTGCCGAGAACATCCTCGGCGGTCCGGGCATGTGGAACCGAGGCTGGGAAATACTGGCCGGCGAAGCACTGGAAGTCGAAAAGCTGGAAATCTCCGCCTGCGCGCTGGGCTTCGCCCGCGCCTGCGTGGAGGAGGCCTGGGGTTACGCCGAAGAACGGGTGCAGTTCGAGGTGCCCATCGGCCAGCACCAGTCCATTCGCCACGCGCTGGTCAATGCCAAAACCAATCTCCAGGCCTGCCGGCACATGCTCTATCACGCCGCCTGGCTCGCCAACGAGCGCAAACCGTGCAGCGTGGAGTCATCCATGGCCAAGCTCTTCATTGGCGAGCAGGCGGTGGAGATCGCTCTGACCTGCCAGCGGGTGCTGGGTGCCTACGGCCTGACAGACGCCTTCGACATGGAGCGCAACGTCCGGGATCTGCTCGGCATGCCAATCGTGGGCGGCTCCTCCAACATGCAACGCAACAACATCGCCAACCGGCTGCGGTTGGCAGGATGAGGAAGATGAGCGAACAACTGATAGCTGAAGCCGAACGTCTCTCCGCCGCGTTTGCGGAGCGAGGCGACGAGATAGAAACCGCCCGGCGAGTACCCGCGGATGCCTCGCAACAGATGGCAGATGCCGGCTTTTACCGCATGTTCGTGCCGGAGGCCGTCGGCGGCCTGGAGGTCGGCCCGATGATCGGTTGCCAGGTGTTCGAGATCCTGGCCAGGGGCGAACCATCCTGTGCCTGGGTGTCCTTCATCGGCGCAACCAGCGGATCCACCCTCGCCCTGATCCCGGAGCAGACCGCTCGGGAGGTCTTCGCAACGCCCGAAACCATGATCGCCGGAGTGTTCGCCCCCAATGGTCGAGCCGAGAAGACCGACGGCGGCTTCATCGTCAACGGCCGCTGGCAGTGGGGCTCCGGAACCGAGAACGCACAGTGGATACTGGGCGGCAGCCAGCTCCTGGAAAACGGCGAGCCCATGCTGGATGCCCATGGCAATCCTCGCGCGCACATGATGATGTTCAATGCCGAGGAGGTGGAGTTCCTGGATACCTGGCACGTCACCGGTCTGCGTGGCACGGGCAGCACCGACTTTCAAGTGTCGGACGTGTTCGTGCCTGACGAGCGCGCGGTCGCTTACCTGAATCCGCGCAATCCGGACCGACCGCTCTACCAGTTCCCGAACTTCACCTTCCTGGCACTCGGCATTGCTGCCGTCACCCTGGGCACTGCCCGCGCCGCGATCGATGATTTCGTGGTCCTGGCCCAGTCGAAAAAGCGGGTCGGCAATTCGAAGACCATGGCAGAGAAAAGCCACACGCAACTGGAAGTCGCGCGAGCCGAAGCCTCACTGCGCAGCGCCCGGGCATTTTATTACGACGCCATTGCCGCCGCCTGGTCAGTGGCCAAGCGTGGCGAGCGGATGCCAATGGAGCTGCGCCGTGATCTCAGGCTCGCCACCAATCACGCGGTGGAGGCAAGCGTGAAGACGGTGGACGCCATGTACACCCTGGCCGGTGGCACTTCCGTATACAACACCTCCCGGCTGCAGCGGCACTTCCGTGATGTGCACGTGGCGACCCAGCACATCATGATCGGGCCGGACATCCTGGAGACCGTGGGCAAGCTTTACCTGGGTCAACCGGCGAACGCCTCGAGGCTCTAGCTGAGCAAACGAGATTTCAGGCTAGTCCGGCTCGCCACCTTTTTCCGGCGGGATTCCGTTGGGAGACAGGTAAGCGTCCTGAATCAGGACCAGATGCGCAACGATTGCGTGGGCCTGAGCCTCCGTCAGGCCATGCTGTGCGCTGCTCTTCAGCCGCTCCATGTCTTCCAGAAGACCCTCCTTGTATTCAGCCAGGCACTTTTTCCAGCGCTTTTCTTTGCGCCCCTGCCGCTCGCGTTCGTAGTAATCCGTATCACTGATGGTAGCGGTGCTACTGCCCTGGAAATAGGGAACGCCACTGGGGTCTTGAACGGGTGCGGATGAGTTGGTGCCGTCGGAAACGACGTCCGGTGGCGTGCAGGGATTTTCCGGCAGACGGTAACTCAGCGCATCTTCGATGGTCATGGGTTCTTCCGCCGCCGCTAGGCTGGCCAAGAGGAGGCCCAGCCCGCCCGTGAAAGCCGCGAAACAATTCCGAAACCTCTTATATCTAAATCGTCTAAAGCAATGCATTTCTAGGTATTTACCACAGTTGATCGCCCCCTCTAAGAGGTTAGCATCCGGCCCATACGGCTCTAAGGAATACCTAAGGGATCATCCTAAGGTTTTTCATAGGGTCAATTGTTTCAAAAACTACATAAAAAGATTTTGAGGGGACACTAATGAAATTGCGAAGCTTTCCAGCTTTTGCTTCTGTCTTGTGCCTGATCGGGTCTACCGTATCACCCTCTCTCAGCTTTGCTGAGGAGGTCTTGATCGAAGAGATCGTGGTCACAGGATCGCGGATCACTCGGCCCAGCGGCATGGACACGCCCACACCGCTGACATCCGTCACATCGGAAGAGATCGAGGCATCGGGGGTGGTCAATCTCGGTGATTTCTTGAACGAAATGCCGGCACTTCGATCTACCTTCTCTCTGAACAACTCCAGCCGTTTCATCGGCACTTCCGGGCTGAACCTCCTGGACCTGCGTGGCCTGGGTGACGAGAGAACGCTGGTGCTGGTGGACGGACACCGCCATGTGGCCGGTACCAATGGCAGCTCGGCGGTAGACATCAACACCATACCCAAGCACCTGGTTGATCGTGTGGAGGTGATCACTGGAGGTGCATCGGCCATCTATGGCGCGGATGCGGTCACCGGCGTGGTCAACTTCATCATGAAGGACGATTTCGACGGCCTCATTGTCGACGCACAGGGATCATGGCCGGACCAGAGCGGCGGCGAGCGCTGGGATTTCGGCGTCACCTTCGGCAAGAACTTCTCCGACGGTCGCGGTAACTTCTCGCTGGCCTGGGAGCATGCAGACAACACTCAGCTCACCGGCAACGAGCGGGATTGGGTGGCCGATGAATGGCGCTCTTTTGCCAACCCGGCAGATACGGGCCCGGAGGATGGCATTGCGGATCTGAACTTCCAGTCACAGATGTTCGATAACCGTATCGATGAGCGGGGTCTCATCTGGGGCCCCCATCAGGTGGAAGAGATCTTCGGGCTACCTTCTTTCTTCACACCGTTCCTTGGTTTCGTCTCTGGACCCTATTCGTTCGGTCCGAACGGTGAGCTCGAAGCGTTCGACAT
Organism: Candidatus Azotimanducaceae bacterium; assembly: GCA_965215995.1. Classification (GTDB taxonomy): domain Bacteria; phylum Pseudomonadota; class Gammaproteobacteria; order Pseudomonadales; family Azotimanducaceae; genus SZUA-309. The sequence goes on from OZ244128.1 coordinate 1,955,198, forward strand.
CGGCGAGGTCTACCTGGATCCCGATGGATTTGCTGGTAGCTCCGGCAGATTCAGCGACGGTTATGCGTTTGCCGATCAGGAAATGATGTTTCCGGAAGTCAAGCGGGACAATCTCTACGGTCGGGTCCGTTATGACTTCAACGACTATTTCAACCTGACGGCTGAAGGCAAGTACACGAAGGTTAAAACGGAAAGCTACAGCCAGGCTACGTTCGACTTCTTTACAGGCCTGTTCATAGCCGCGGACAACGCCTTCATACAGGACGATCTCAGGCAGCTGATGATCGACGAAGGCTCGGCCGGCTTCTTCCTGAACAAGTTTCACGAAGACATGGGTCATCGCGGCGAGAAGAACGATCGAGACACCTATCGAATCGTCGTGTCTCTCGACGGTAACTTCCTGGGCGATACCTGGACGTATAACGTTGCCGCCAACTACGGACACTACGAAAACGACGCCGTAGCGCTCAACAACCGGAACAACACCAAGTTCGCCTTCGCTGTGGATGCGATTGACGATGGCAATGGCAATATCGTCTGCCGGGATCCTGATGCCCGGGCCGACGGCTGTCTTCCCTGGAACGTGCTCGGTAACGGCCTGGGCGATCCGGCTGCGCTCGAGTACATCATGGAACGAGGCAGCACCTGGGAAGAAGAGATGAGCCAACAGGTGTACAACGCCTACATCGCCGGGCCTGTTTTCGAGCTGCCAGCCGGACCGGTCGACACGGTCCTGGGCGCGGAGTACCGGAAGGAGGAAAGCCGCGTGGAGTATGCCGAGGTCATCAGGACCGAGGACACCTTCTTCAACGCGCTGTCCGATACCGACGCGGACTACGATGTATCGGAGTTCTTCATGGAAGCCTCCGTTCCGGTCGTTGCGGGCGTGACGGGCTTCGACAGCTTCATCATTGATGGTGCAGTTCGATTCTCCGACTACAGCACCATCGGCAACACCACCACCTGGAAGCTGGGCTTCGACTGGCAGGTGGTGCAGGATCTACGACTCCGCCTGACGGCTTCCGAGGCCGTACGGGCACCGAATATCGGTGAGCTGTTCGACCCGCGAAGCCAGAACTTCTTCGATGTGGATGACCCCTGCAGCGACTCGGTTATTCCGACGGCAGCGAATCCCGCACTGCGGGAAGCCAACTGCGTCGCCCTCGGCAAGCCACCGGTCTATGAGTCCGTGAACGACGCTGCGACCATCGGCGGCACGTCAGGTGGTAATGAAGATCTGTCGGAAGAGGAAGCGGAGACGCTGACCTACGGCATCGTCCTGACGCCTCGCTGGATACCGAACCTGGCCGTATCCATCGACTACTGGGACATCGACTTTGATCAAGCCATCGTCTCGCTGGGCGCACAGGACATCCTCGATCGCTGCGTAGACAGCGGCACGACCCAGAATCAGTTCTGCCCGCTCATCACTCGTGATCCGAATTTCGATCTGAACGCGGACAACGGCATTGCCCAGCAGACACTGAATATCGCCCGCCTGCATGCGGAAGGCATCGACTACGAGATCAACTACAACTGGGACATTTCCGAGCTGACGGATCGCTCCATCGGCAGGTTGAACTTCCGGCTGTATGGCACCCACCTGCTGACGCTGGATCAGTTCGACTTCCAGGACGATCCGGACAGCCTCACGGACGATCGTGGCGTGCTGGGCGACCCCATGCGCAGCTGGCGGTTCTCCACCTCCTGGATCTGGAACGAGCTGACGCTGACCTACCAGTGGCGTCATTTCAGTGAAATGAGGCTCATCGAGAACGACGAGGCCCGGGAACGGCAGGACCCGTACAAGACGGACGAGACGAACTATCACAACCTGAGCGCCAGGTACCTGTTTCCGAACGTCCTGAACGGCTCGCTCGAGCTCTACGGCGGCATCAATAACCTGAGCAATCAGAAGCCTTACTACCAGGGCGGTGTTGCCGGTACGGGCGCTGGCTCCGGCATCTACGACGTGCTCGGTCGCAGCTACTTCCTCGGTGTGAAGTACCAGATGTAGCCCGATGGCTGTCTGAGCCGCAGGCTCAAACGCAAACTGAAAAGCCCGCCTCCTTAACGGGAGCGCGGGCTTCTTTTTTAGCAAGATTCCTGAGAACGAAACTAAAGAGCCGGGTTTGATCTGGATCAGAAGGCCGGCTGTTCCGGCAAATATGCTGAGCTGGTCTACATCATAGAACCGGAGAAGGAAGATGGCGGAGAAAGTCGAAGCCACAGAAGACCTGGACCAGGTGCAGGAAAACCTGATCGACGCCTACAAGACCGTTACCGACATGAGCTGGAATTTCGATTACGACGGTAACATTCCCAAAGTCCACGACCTGTACAAGCGGGCCAAAGAAAACCAGTGGAACGCTGATGATCTGGAGTGGGATACCCCAATCGATCCGTCCAACCCGATCATGGGTCGAGACGGCTCTCAGTACTCGCAGATGCCGTTCTTCAAAAAGCTGTCGCCCACGCAGCAGGAGACGTTCACAGCCCATTCTACGGCGCAGATGCTGTCGCAGTTTCTGCACGGGGAGCAGGGTGCGACCTTGACCGCCGCGACGATTACCCACGGCGTGCCGGACATCAAGGCCAAATACTATGCCGCCAGCCAGACGATGGACGAAGCCAGACACGTTGAGGTGTACGACCGCTACGTGAACAAGATCGCCATGCACTACCCGATCAACCCGTGGCTGAAGAAGCTCATCGACGTCACCCTGCAAACGGAAGACTACCGCAAGGTCATGATCGGCATGAACATGATCGTGGAAGGCCTGGCGCTCGGCGCGTTCAACAACATGTACCGGCAGACGGACGAACCTCTCCTGAAGTCGATCACGTTCAACGTCATGCGTGACGAGTCCCGCCACGTGTCCTTCGGTCACACCTACCTGACGCCGATCATTGCCGAGATGCACCAGGACGACGTCGAGGAGTTGGCACAGTATGCCTTCGACGGGGTCAGCATCCTGGTGGAGTCCCAGACCGAAGCAACGGAAGGGTTTCTCAAGGTGCTGGAGGTGAGCGAGATCGATCCGGCGGACTTTGCGGCAGGCATGAAGGAAGCCGCTGAGATGGGCCTGCTCACCGATCTGCCGCCGGGACAGGTGCACTCACTGAAGGATCTGATGATTCCGGCGCTGGTTCGGGCCGGCTTGATCACGCCGAGAACCAAGGAGCTGTTCGAAGGGATCGGCGTTCCGGTTAACGAGGACATGACCATCCTCAACGCCATGGAAGACGCTAAGTCGGACCAGAACATCCTCAACGAGCAGGGGGCGTCCTACTAGGGCAATCGCCTGTCGACCAGCCATCGTGCGGTCGGTTTCCGCTCAGGGAGCCGACCGGATGGCAGTACTGGTTCCAGACAAGGTCTCGAACCCTTGCGCCGTACCCAACCGGGTGCTGCGCAAGGCCGAGACAGTCACCACTATGAAGCAGAGCCCGCCAATCGAGGCGAGCAGGCCGCCCATGCCCATCATTCCCATGCCAATCGTCTGAGCCACACCGTCGAGGGCCTGTTCCGCGCCAGACACCTTCCGCTGCACGCCGTAGCCGCCGGACATGGCCAGGCCGCTGATGTGCATCAGCTGGCCCGCACTGAATACGTACGGCTGCCAGAGCAGCAATCTCGGATAGGTGAAGGTATACCCCAGTCGCGGCAGTACCGCGTAAACCACACCCATGAAGGCCAGCGTCACACCCACGATGGAGCCGTGGTAGTGGGCCGGAATCATCGTATTCGAACCTTTGATCATAAAGCCCAACAACCCACCGGCCGCAAAGAGCGTCAGGGAGCAGAGCAGCGTGGCGCGCAGCGGCAGCACCGCGGGGTCTCGTCGCTGACTCCCGAACAGGCTGGTCAGCACGATCAGGCAGAGTGGCAGTGCAGCCAGGCCACCCCAACGCATGAGCTCAGTAAACGCGCGTGCAAAAGCGCCCGACTCCACCGGCAACCGGAAGATCCACGGCACGACCAGGAGCGGCAACACCGTGAGCAGACAGAGACCCATGCCGATCCCGGGTGTCAGCCGCAGGCGGCACCCGGAGCCATGTGCCAGCAGCAGCCACGCCACCAGAGCGAGCACCGTGTTGGTGAACTGTTGAACATGGCCCCCCGCCCAGAACAGGTGCTCGAAGAACGCCTCACCAGCCAGGTCGGAGGGCATGCGCAAATAGGACCAGCCGACACAGGCAACTGCCAGCAGGATCGTCAGCGCCGCCAGCATCAGGGCGAAGCGGATCATGTCCTCGAAGGTTGGATCAGCCAGACGAATACCGGCGTTGCCCACGAAGCAGAGCGCCTGCAGCGTCATGCCACCGGCAAGCAGCGCCAGCCCCAGATAAAACCAGCCGTGTTGCAGCACGGGCACGTAGTTGTTCATCAGAGGCTGATTGGCACCAACGAATGGCGACAGGCTGATCATCAGGGTGCCGACCAGGGCCAGCCCGAGCGCGAGTTGATTCCATCGGCTTTGCCGCCTGCTGAACAGGGTCCAGACGAGACCGGCACAGGCCATGAACCAGACCAGCACGGACAGGTCCACGTGCACCACCAGGGCAACCCGGAAGAAATCCTTGCCCGGCAGGAGCTCCTGGACACCAGGCGTACGCGCAAGGGCCAGAAGAATCGCCAGCACACCGGCGGCGCAGAGCGCGTAGATGCCAAGCCAGATCCAGGCGGTGGCGTGCCGATTCCCATCAGGATTGATCAACCCGGGCACCGGCGCCATGCTCAACCTGCCTCTTTCTGCAGCTGATGCACCGTGCTGATCATATCCGGCACTCTGACACTCGGGCCGAAGGTCGTTCGAACCCTGCCTGCCGGATCGATGACATAGATGTGGCTCGAGTGGGCAATGCTGTAGCCAAGCTCAGGGCCCTGGGGCTCCTTCTGGTAGTACACCTTGAACGGAGCGGTGGCGTTGGCGATGGCCTCCGCGCTGCCCGTCATGCCGATGAAGGACGCATCGAAGAAAGCAACGTAGTCCCTGATTCGATCCAGGCTGTCCCGATCCGGATCGAGGGTCACGAACACTGGCCGAACAGCGGTCCGCTCATCCGGCAGCCCGCGAATGACATCCCGCATGCGTGACAACGCCGTTGGACAGACATCGGGGCATTGGGTGTAGCCGAAATTCAGCAGCACGACCTCACCCTGGAAATCGGACAGCCGGGTGCCTTCTCCCAGCGTGCTGTCCAAGGTGAAGTCGCCACCCAGCGTATCGAGCACGGGCAGCGGCTCGGGTCTGGTGATCATCGCCAGAGTCTGCCAACCGGCAGCGGCGGCCAGCAGGCTCAACCCCACCAGCACTGCAGTGCCTCTGCTCATGAGCCGGTTACAGACCTCGTCGTCTGGCCTGGTACTTGGCCATGGTCTCTTCCAGCTTGTCGGCGCGATGCTCGGCCGGCAGGAACATCCCGATGCCGAACGCAAAGGACAGGACCATCACGACGGCGAGCACCCAGACGAGACGACGCCTGCCCGCCTCTTCCTGCTGATCGAGTTCCTCAGCCATCCTTCTGGCCTTCGCTTGCTGCCGGTGCCTCCGAGTCGGAGATGCCCGAGTAGTCATAGGGCGACCAATCGTCTGCTACCTCGACGGGGAAGCGATCGAAGTTGTGCGGGGGTGGCGGCGAGCTCACGGTCCACTCCAGGGACGGAGAACCCCAGGGGTCCCTGCCAGCCTGCGGTCCACTCAAACCCCGGTACCAGGCAACGAACGTGAACAGCACGCCAAGGGCAAGGATCATGGCGCCATAGGTGGAGACCTCATTGAGTGTTACCCAGTTTTCTATGGCCGGGTAGTCCGCATAGCGCCTGGGCATACCATCGATACCGACCATCATCTGGGCGAAGTACAGGAGGTTCGAGCCGACGATCACAAACCAGAAACTGAGCTTGCCCCAGAATTCAGGGTACATACGTCCGGTGATCTTCGGATACCAGTAGTAAACGCCGCTGAAGGCACCCAGCGTCACCGCCATGCCCAATACGTAGTGGAAATGGCCGACCACAAAGGCAGAGTCGTGCACGTTGATGTCGAACGCTGGCAGCGCCAGTGGAATACCGGTGAGGCCGCCAATCAGGAACATGAAGATGCCGCCCAGCGTGAACAGCATGGGAGTGTTGATGCGGATGGCGCCTTTGTGCAGCGTGCCTACCCAGTTGAAAATCTTGATACCCGTCGGCACGCCGATCAGCACCGTGGTGAAGGACATGAATATGCGGAGCCAGTGCGGCATGCCGGCAGTGAACATATGGTGAGCCCAGACCAGGAAACCGAGCAGCGCGATGGCCCAGATGGCATAGATCATGGAAACGCGGCCAAAGATGGGCTTACGTGACATGGTGGACAGCACTTCGGAGAAAACACCGAAAGCTGGCAGAATCATGACGTACACCGCTGGGTGGGAATAGAACCAGAACAGGTGCTGGTACATGACCGGATCACCTCCGGTTCCCGAGCTGAAGAAGCCGGTGCCTATGTACTTGTCCAGGAACAGCATGATCACTGAGCCGACAAACGCCGGTACGCCAACCAGCTGAACGACGATCGACGACATGAGGCCGTGCATGATCAGGTTGGTCTTGCCGAGGGTGACGCCTTTCGCCCGCATCCGCAGCACGGTGGTAATGAAGTTAACGCCGGTGCCGAGCGTCGATCCTGCCACCAGGATGACGATGAGAACGTAGAGCGCCGTTGGCCCAGCGTTGTCGTGCAACGCGAACGGCGGGTACCCGGTCCACATCATCTTGATGTTCTCGCTCGGAATCAGCGTGATCAGCACCAGGACGCTGGCCGAGAAGAAGAACCAGTAAGAAAGCTGGTTGAGCCGCGGAAAAGCGACGTCCTTGGCGCCGATCAGGATCGGAATGAGGAAGTTCGAAAACGCGCCCCAGAAGGCGATGGCCCACCATAGCAACATCACGGCGCCATGGCCGGTCAGCAGGTAGTTATAAAAGTCCGGACTCACATACTGCACACCGGGCGCTGTCAGCTCGAGGCGTATAACCAGCCCCATGAGCCCGGCCACGGTGAAGAACAGCAGCGATGTCAGGCCATACAGTATTGCGATCTTCTTGTGATCGGTGGTGAAGATCCACTCTTTAAAGCTGGCCTGGTACCAGGGTGTTGCGACTGCTTCAGCCATTTGGATTGCCTCCTAAAACTTGTTCTAACTCGAGAGCGGGTGCGTGTCTCACTTTGCTCTCAAGTACTGACCCAGGCGTCGTACTCAGCCTGACTGAGCACCTTGATCGTGGCGATCATGTACGCATGCGCCGTGCCGCAATACTCCCGGCAGAAAGACTGGAACTCGCCTGTCTCGTTGAACTGAAACCACATGGTCGTCACCCGTCCCGGGATGGCATCCTCCATGGTTTTCGCCGCCGGAACATGGAAAGCATGCAGCACGTCGGTCGAGGTAAGCTCGAGCTTCACGGGCTTCCCGACCGGCACGTAGAGATTGGTGATCGACGTCTTGCCGTTCGGATACTCGAACTGCCAGGCCCACATCGAACCAGTAGTCTTGATGGCAATGGAATCCGGTGGCGGAGTCCGCTGCTCCTTGTAGAAAACGGCGCTCTGCACCGCCAGATAGATCACAACGATCAGCGGCACCACGGTCCAGAGCACCTCAAGCCCGACGCTGCCATGCTCGTCTGCACCCTTCTCATTCACGCCTTTTCTGTAGCGATAACGGAACAGGAAATACAGCATTGGCAGCGCGACGATCAGATAGATGACAACCGCGAGCACGATCCAGATGTCGTACATCTGGTCCCACTTGTCAGCTGGATACGCCAGCGGCACGGCCGCCCCAGCTGCAGCACTCAGTAACCAATGCATCATTGCACTCCTCTTGAAGTTTTCTTTGACGCCAGCGTGGCGAGCCCCACCAGTCCCAGCAGCGCAAAGCCCGCACCACCGAAGATGACTGTCGGATGCAACACGTATCTGCTTCTCGATTGATCGAACTGGAAGCAGGTGAGCTTCACCATGTCTACCAGCTCATTAAGGCGCGGCGCCCGGCCTCGACTTTCAATCAACGCGAGCTCGACGTCATCCGCTTGCGGTTCGGCACCATACAGATAGCGCATTACCCGACCCTCCGGTGACAGAAAGACCAACACCGCAGGATGCACGTACAGCTGATCGCGCTCTGAAAAAAAGTACTTGTAACCAACGGCGTCAGTCAGCTGCCTGTTCGCCCCATCCGGGAGAATGCCGAAGGTCCAGTTCGGCGGAACTGATTCGAGAGAACTCCTCACCCCTTTCATGGCTGCCTGGCTGTCCTCAGGATCGAACGACAGGACCAGCACCTGGTAGTCGTCCGTCCGCGCTGCGATATCGACTCCAGCCAGACCGCGGATGGTGACCGGACAGCTGTGGCCGCAGCTGTAGTAGGCAAGCAGCAGTATGGTGGGCTTGGCCCCAATCAGCTCATACAGCGAATGCTGCCCGGCAAGGGTAATCACCGATACGTCCGGCACCGTGCCTCCCAGGTGCGCGGCCTCATCAATACGCAACAGCGACGTATCAAACCGATCGTCACGATCAAGCACCTGCAGGCTGTTCGCCGGTGCGGCATGGGCCGGCGCGACCATCGCGAGCATTGCGAGTGTCAGGAATGCCAGGGCTGCCTTCAAACCGTGGTCCCGATCAGATAGGCGTTGCCGGCAACCAGGAGCCACATGATGTCCACGAAGTGCCAATACATCGAGGCACCCTTGAAGAACGTAATTCTCTTCTCGGTCATCAGGCCACTGGCGATCACGTAGAAAAGGATGGCGTGGATGAATAGCCCGACGATCACGTGTGAGGTATGCACCCCGGTCAGACCGTAGAAGGCTGTCGCGTAGACATTCGTGCCTGGCGTGAAACCTTCGTCGATCAGGTGCATCCACTCGTTCATGTGCAGAACCACGAACAGGGTGCCGAGCGCGAAGGTGATGCCCAACCAGAGCAGCGCACCGCCGCGGTTACCCTCCGAGAAAGCACGCTCCGAGAGGAGTATCGAGAAGCTCGACGCCCACAGAATGAGGGTCAGCCAGACAGCAAAGCCGATCTGCAGGCCTTCCGGGATGAAGGTGGCCCACACATCCATGTTCTCGAGACGCCCGACCCAGAACGCCGCAAACACCGTGCCGAAGATGATGACCTCTGAAAGTATGAAGGCACCGACCGCCCAGGGGCCGAGCCCTTCTTCCTCACCAACGGTGTAAAACTCTCGCGCCCAACCGGCAAGACCCACCGCCAGAACGGCCAGCGTGATCCCCCCCAGGATTATTCCTAGAACGGGCGCGCCCCAGTGGAATGCGGTAAGCAAAGACAGCGCCGAAAGCAGCACGCCGAGGCCCACCACCATCGGCCAGACACTAGTTTCGTGTTCAGCGTGTTCAGACTGAATGACTTCTGACATTAGGAGTTCCCCTTAACCCAGCCTGTTACTTAAACCAGGCGCGGGCATATTCCACCTCATTTGCGCCTGCCGGAGGAAAATTCGGGGCTCCTTTTGATCCAGGTCAAAAAAGATCGGGTAGGCGATTTGAATCTCCGGCGGATCAGGTAATTTTGGCGCGCGGCGATTCGCTGCGAATACTGGTCTGGAGAGAAATCGTCAATGAACAAATGGATCAACGTAGCGGCCACACTGGTTCTGGCCCTGTTCGCCACGCTGGGAGCAACCACTGCATCTGCTGAGGGAGATCCCGACGCCGGCAAGGCGAAGGCAGTTGCCTGCGGTGCCTGTCATGGACAGGCGGGCATCAGCAACAATCCGCTCTGGCCGCACCTGGCTGGCCAGCAGGAAGCCTATCTGGCCAAGCAGATTCGTGAGTTTCGCGACGGTGTCCGCGAGGAACCGACCATGATCGGATTCGTTGCCACGCTCAGCGATCAGGATATCGCAGATCTTGCCGCCTACTACGCGGGGCTGCCTGCTGGGGGATGACTCAGCCGGCCCTTGGGTTTCCACCCGCAAGATCGGGTTCCTCTGGCTGGGTGCACTGCTTGCCCTGACTCTGATCCTGGTGCTCCTGTTCGCCTATTCCGGTAGGCGGGACGTTCACGGAGCGACGCTGAGCATGCGCCCCACCAGTACCGATGCCTTCCTTGAAAAAGCAGAGGAACTGGTGGCTGCCCACGCTATCGACACCCAGCGCGGGCAGAACGTGCCGATAGTCAGGCCTCCGGCAGGCGCCGAGCTGTACATGATTGGTCGTCTCTGGGCCTGGTGGCCGAGCTACGAGCTCCAGGCAGGCGAACGCTATCAACTGCACCTGACCTCAGCAGACGTGCAGCACGCGTTTGCCATTGCCGGGGAAGAAATCGACGTGCCTGTGCTGCCCGGCTTCGAGAGCGTCGTTCTCCTCGAACCACGCTCACCGGGCCGGCTGCAGATCACTTGCAGCTTCTATTGCGGCGTGGGTCATGAGGCCATGATCGGTCAGATCGTCGTCCGTCCAAGGAGCGAGCCGACAGGCAACGCACGTCCCGTGCGGTAGACTCCGCACCAAGGAGGAGGTGCGGTGGCTCGTCCGCTCGATGCTTATTCAGGCGAGGATCCCTACGTCTTTGTATGCTACGCGCACGAAGACACCGAGGTGGTCTACCCGGAGATCCGGCGGTTGCAGGACGCCGGCGTCAACGTCTGGTACGACCAGGGAATATCCCCCGGACAGCAGTGGTCCGAGGAGATCGCGCAGGCCATAGAACACTGCTCGACCCTGGTTGTGTTCATTTCTCCCGCGTCTATCTCGTCACGAAATTGCCGAGACGAAGTTCAGTTCGCCCACAAGCTCGGGTTGGACATGCTGCCGATTTACCTGGTGCCAACGGAGCTGCCCGGCGGCCTCGGGCTCCTGCTCAACTCGACCCAGGCCATCGTCAAGCACGAGATCCCGGAGACGCTCTACCTGCAGAGACTCGGCGAAGCACTGAATGTCTCTCTGATCCCAGCTACCGCGCCACCGCCGCAGGAGTCAGCCGAGGCGCCGTCCGATCCACCGGAACTGCGGCCAACGGGTTGGCGGGGCACGCTTTCCCGGCTGAATCGCTACTGTGTGAGCGGCAACGGTATGCAGGACTACCTGATGCTGGCGCTCATCGGAGCAGCCCCCTACCTCATCGCCTGGCTCATTGGGGCTTGGGAAAGCCGTCCGGTCCCGATCGATGCCCAGTTTCTTCATACCTGTCCGCTGGAAGCAGACCAGTTCGCCACTACTGGATTCGGCGAGCGCTGGAACTGGCTGATGTACCCGGTGGCGCTGCCGCTCTGGTTGTTCTGGTACCGATACGTATTCGGACGGGCATTCGGCATCTCAGAACAATCACCGCTCAAGGTTCACGCCAAGTACCGACCGATCCTCGAGCATCAGCGCGGCGTTCTCTCCGACTGGCGCGGTGTGGCGATCGCCTTGGTTTTCACCCTCCTGCTGACCGCCATCGATCAGTACGACGTGTTTCTCAGGCTCTGGTACCAGCCCTTTGAATGTCCTGCCGGTCGAATGGATTGGGGCTGGTACGGCATCCTTTTCCCGGACGTCAGTACCCTCGGCATCTGGCTGCTGACGATCTGGACAACGGCCGAGCAGATGCTGGGCGTGCTATTAATGTCCAATGCCGCCGTTCACATCTACCGGTTCAACTCGGCCTACATGCGCTCGATCTACATCCGCGGGCGGAAGGGACGCTACGACAGCAGATACGTACTCGACTTCGATGACCCCGATCGGCGATTCGGCCTCAGAGCACTGTCCGGTATTTTCGATCTGCAGCTCCTCGGCTGCATGATCGGCGGGTCGCTGCTTCTGGTGAGCAGATACACGAATTCGGATCTGGACGCTGCCGACGGGTTGGTCAGAGCAATCTACTGCAGAGTCGTTCCCGTGGGCGGTGAGTGCGAGGTTGTGGTTGCGCCGTCTGCTACCGTGTTCGTCGGCCTGTTCCCGGATCTGGTGCAGGCCTGCGTAGTGTTCTCCTTTGCGGCATTCGCCGGGCTGATACTCTGGATCGCCAACGTGAAGCTGCTGCCTTTGAGGCAGATCGGCGAAAGTGGCGGTCGAAGCGCCTACCTGATTCAGCTCGTGCGTCCCCGGACCAAGTACGACCGCCTGTTGCAGACCGGGATGGATGAGAACGTGGAGCAGGTGGCCGCCAGGTTCCGGCAGCATCACTTCTGGCCCACTGGAGACGATCGGGCCGCGGACTCACTGGCCTACTGCGTTCTCGTCTTCCTCTTGATGCTGCTGCCCGTGATCCCGCTCTCCGTGCATGGGGTTTGCATGCTGCTGGCGTTCGTCGTACTGAGCATTGCAATCTCCCGGAGCTATCTCTGGATACAGCGTCACCTCCTGGTCCGGGTGGACAAATCTCTGGTGAGGGCCTCCGAAACCTGAAAGGTCGCAGTGGTCTAGAAAAAAAGAAAGGCCCCGAAGGGCCTTTCCTGAGGTTCCGCCTTTCGGCGGTCTGGTCTTGTCAGCTCGATGAGGAGCGTGACTAGCAGACCAGAACGTTGAAGTAGCTGCGGAAGATCTGAGTGCGCGTCCAGGTCTTCACGGTGCGGTACTTGCGGGTCCAGCCCTTGCCGTACACGTAGACGTGGCCGAGGAAGGCCAGCGCCCGCTCGCCCCGGTAGGCCCAGCTCGTGCTCTGGACGGTGGAGCCCAGGTGCTGCCGGGCGATGATGCCGCCACCAGCGACTGCGGACAGGGCTGCCTGGTCAAGCTCATTAGAAACGTTGAGGTCTGCTACGATCATTTTCAATCTCCTTGGTTGGTTGGGTTAAGCACCATTTGCCGTGCTTGCCTAAGAGATTGCAGATGCCGTGCCAGGTTTGCTCAGGACGCCGAAAATATTTTTTAACCTACTGATTTATAATGATAAAAAAACAACGTAAGTTCCAGCTCGCCAAATTCAGGTGATTGGATAAGGGCGTAGATGTCTACAAAATACAGACACTTTGGTCTGTGAAATACAGACTATTTCAGGGCGAGTGCAACAGGCTACGGCAGTCGGGTGGTGAACTCGAGGTAAACGCGCCCGAGCGTGATCCTGTCTCCATCGCGCAAGGTCTGGTGCGTACAGCGCTTCTCGTTGATGAAGGTGCCGTTGCTCGAGCCGCAATCCTCAATTTCCCAGTTGCCCTTGTTTCTACGGATAACGGCATGGAACTTCGACACACTGCCGTTCTCGATCTGCAGCCCGTTGTCGGGATGACGACCGATGGACAGGCTCGTCCCGTCCAGTTTCACCCTGCTGTCTTCACCGGGTCCTCCCTGCTGAGTGAGAAAGGCAGGCGCGTAGGGGTCGTGGGGGTCAGTGAGCAATTCCGTGTCGTCATCGAGTTCCGTCGTTTCCATCGAGCGCGATCTGCCGGAATGCCCTTCGAGTTCCGAGGTTTTTACCTGAGTACGGTCGTCCTCATGATCACTCGAGTCGCTCCGCGGCCCCTGGACGGTCAAGCGGTACCCACCGATGGTCAGCTCGTCGTCCGGGTAGACGGATGCTCGCTCGACACGCCGGCCGTTGAGGAAGGTGCCATTCACTGAGCTCAAATCCATCACGGTGAGGTGACTGCCGGAAATCTGCAGTTCTGCATGGCGGCGGGACAGCAGGTCTCCTTGCAGGCTGATGTCGCAACCACGATCGCGTCCAATGAGCGTACGTGGCTGCAATACCACGCGTTGCGGGGGCTCGCTCGGCGAGTCGATCAAAACGGCCCATGCATCCGGACGGCCGATTTTCGGATCGTTGAGCTCCAGCTCGGTGTTGCCGATGCGGATGACATCCCAGGCAACGATTTCCTGGCGGCTTCCGACGCGCTGGTCGTTGACGAAGGTTCCGCTGCTGCTGAGCAGATCAGTGACGAACACCCGATCGTTCTCCGCGACTACCTCCGCGTGGAAATCGGAGACGTCACCTTCGGTAATCACCAGATCGTTTGCTTCGTCCCTCCCGAGGCTCACGAATCCCGGTGTCAGCATCACGTAAACCTCGGGCTTGTTCCGGAGCTGGAGTTTGAGCATTGCAGCAGGCCGAGACGCTGGAGGATCAGATTTGCAGGATCATCGAGGTTAACACAAGATTCTGGGTCGGGGGCTTGGAGGGTACTCGATGCAGGAAGCGGAACTGCGCGGCAGGCTTGACGGTCATGAGCTGTGGCTGACATCGGATGAGCAACAGGGTGCGAGAGCGGATCTCTCCGGTCTCGACCTGAGAGGTCGGGACCTGTCCGGCGTCAACCTGAGAGGGGCCTTCCTGCGCGGTGCGCAGTTGGACGGAGCGATGCTCAAAGACGCGGAGCTGGTGCATGCGGATTTCCGGGATGCTCAGCTTCGAGGCGCGGATCTGAGCGGCGCTAATCTGTTGCTCGCCGACTTCACCGGCGCGGATCTGTCCAACGCGGCTCTGTCCGGTACCACCACCGGTGGCGAGGAGGTGCTTGGGCATGTCCGCAGGGGGCCTAGGTTTCGAGATGCGAATCTCAGCGGCGCCGATCTTTCGAGTGCCGGGTGCTTTAAGTCGGACTTCTCCGGCGCAACGCTGGCCGGCACCCGCTTCACGGGAGCCACGCTGACGGGTGCCAATCTGTCGGATCGCGACCTCAAGGGGCTCGACTTCAGGAGTGCGGACCTTTCGAGCACGAACTTCCAGGCGAGCGACCTGACCGAGGCCGATCTGACCGGAGCGACGCTCGTGCATGCCGATCTGCAGCGGTCAACCCTCAGCAAGGCGAACATCCGCGGTTCAAACCTGCAATCAGCAAACCTGGGCGAGACCAAGGTAGACGGGATCCACTACGATCGAGCGACTCGATTCCGGGGCGTGCGAGTCTTCAGCTGTTACGGCAGCAGCCGATTTCGGCGATTTGCACAGGACCAGGACTTCATCGAGGAGTTTCGAGAGGCGCATCCCGCCTACTACCGGGTCTGGCTGGTTCTTACTGATTGTGGGCGCTCCATGTTACGTGTGGTTCTCTGGTCACTGTTCTTTCTTGTGCTGTTCGGGTGGATCTACTACCTGTTGGGAGAGGAGGCTTTCAACACCAGCGCCGGTGGACTTGGCTGGTCAGTCTTCACCACCACCTACTACAGCGTGGTGACGTTTACGACCCTCGGCTTCGGTGACATCACGCCCAACTCGCCGGAAGCCGCAGTAGTCGTGATGCTAGAGGTCATCGTCGGTTACGTGATGCTGGGCATCCTGATTTCGATTCTCGCAACCAAGGTGGCACGGAGGAGCTGAACGCCGATTTGGAAGCCGGGCGAGCGGCAGATAGCATTCGGAAAGTTTGAACAAGACCGGGAAGAGGGAAGGATGGATACCAGGGAAGAAGAGCTGCGAGAGAGCTTTGAATCATGTGACGCCAACGGTGACGGCGCAATTCAGTTTCAGGAGTTTGTGACGCTTCTGCACAACCTCGGCGCCGAGATGGAGGATGACGAGTGCAGAATCGGTTTCTCGGAGGTGGATTCTGACGGTGACGGGGTGATCGACTTCCCCGAGTTCGCCCGCTGGTGGAAAGAACACTGATCAGTTCGTCAGGCACGGCTCTGGAATACCGGGCGCCTCTCAGCCGTTGAAGTGCCATCCGCCCTCCATGGGTTGGCACGCGAATCGCATCGCCGGGAGTCCACTCAGGATGACCAAGGTGATGAACGATGATCTTCGAACGACATTTGCTGGACGGGGCGGGCGTTGCGGCATGCTCCAGGACAAACACGCCAGCACCCCCTGAAATGCCCGCCTATCGCTGTGGTGTGTGCCGGCACGCGTGGCGAGCGCAGCCGGATAACTATCCGCCGAGGTACTGCCCGGCCTGCGGAAGGTACGACGAACGGTCCTGTCGGCCCATCCACTAATTGTCGGTTTTGAGCTGACGTATTATGAAAGTAACGTCTGGAGGAAACCGACATATGGGATGTGCCGTGATCGCGCAGGTTCACTGCGCGGTGTTGAGCATAAGATATTTTCTCTTTTAAATCAGTAGGTTAAAAAATATTTTCGGCGTCCTGAGCAAACCTGGCACGGCATCTGCAATCTCTTAGGCAAGCACGGCAAATGGTGCTTAACCCAACCAACCAAGGAGATTGAAAATGATCGTAGCAGACCTCAACGTTTCTAATGAGCTTGACCAGGCAGCCCTGTCCGCAGTCGCTGGTGGCGGCATCATCGCCCGGCAGCACCTGGGCTCCACCGTCCAGAGCACGAGCTGGGCCTACCGGGGCGAGCGGGCGCTGGCCTTCCTCGGCCACGTCTACGTGTACGGCAAGGGCTGGACCCGCAAGTACCGCACCGTGAAGACCTGGACGCGCACTCAGATCTTCCGCAGCTACTTCAACGTTCTGGTCTGCTAGTCACGCTCCTCATCGAGCTGACAAGACCAGACCGCCGAAAGGCGGAACCTCAGGAAAGGCCCTTCGGGGCCTTTCTTTTTTTCTAGACCACTGCGACCTTTCAGGTTTCGGAGGCGAGTAAGGTCGAGGTTCAGCCGTAGGCGGACAGCTGGCTTTGGACGAGCTGATGATACATGCCCTGTCTATCGACCAGCTCCTCGTGGGAACCCTGCTCGACAATGCTGCCTTCATAGAGCACCAGAATCTTGTCTGCCCGCATGATGGTGCTCAGGCGGTGGGCGATGATGATCGCCGTGCGCCCCTCGAGCATCTCCTGCATGTTTCTCAGGATGTTGGTTTCCGACTGGCTATCCAGCGCTGACGTTGCTTCATCGAATATCAGGATCCTCGGATCCCGGTACAGTGCCCTGGCAATACAGATTCGCTGCATCTGCCCACCTGACAGCCCCATCCCTCGCTCGCCCACGGTCTGCTCGTAGCCGAGCGGCATCATCGAAATGAAGCTGTGCGCATCCGCCAGCTTGGCTACGTCCATAACCCGGCGCTTGTCCGGATTCTCCTCCCCGGCCGCAATGTTCTCAGCCACGGTTCCGGAAAACAGCAGGTTGTTCTGCATCACGTAACCAAGCTGCGCCCGGTACTGCTCCTTGTCCACCAGGTCCAGATCGAATCCATCCACCAGGATCTGCCCTTCACCCGGGGTGTAGAAGCCAGCGATCAGCTTGGCCAGCGTCGTCTTGCCGGAGCCACTCTGGCCCACCACCGCGACGACCTCACCCGCGTTGATGTCCAGGTTGATACCCTCCAGAACGTATGGACCTTCGTTCGAGTAGCGGAAATACACGTCGTCGAAGCGGATGTCGCCACGCACCTCCGGGAGAACGATTCTCGAATCAACATCTCCAGGCCGCTGCTCAGGCTCCAGATCGAGGACGTCGCCAAGCCGCTCCATCGCCACACCCGTTTCCTGGATGTCGTCCCAGAGCCCAATCAGGCCCATCAGTGGGGACATCACCGAACCCATCAGCATGTTGAAGGCCATCAGCTGACCAATGGTCAGCTCGTTGGAGAGCACCATGCTGGCACCCAGCCACAACACCACCACCGTGGTCGCAGAATTGAGCATCTGGCCGACGAAGGCGATCAGCAGGTCGAACCGGGCCGAACGGTACTGTACATCCAGCGCTTTCACGTAACGTTTTTCCCAACGCATACGCATCGGTCGCTCGATGCTCATTGCCTTGACGGTCTCGGCGCCGCTGATGGTCTCCATCAGCACTGCTTCCGCATCGGTGGACGCCTCGAAAGTCGCCCTGGCGTAGGCTTTGATCCGCCCTGTGACCAGAAGCGTCAGGGCCGCAATGGGCACTATCATGGCGATGAGCACACCGGTCAGAGTCGCGCTGTACATGAACAGCACGATGAAGTAGATGAACACCATCAGCACATTGAGCAGCGTGCTGATGGTCGACTCCGTCATGAAGTCCCGAACCGTCTGGTTTTCCTGAAAACGCGCGAAGATGTCACCCGTTCGCCGACGATCGAAGAAGCTGAGCGGCAGCGACAGCGTGTGCCTGAAGAACTGGGAGATCATGGCGAAGTCGAGGTTGCGCACCAGGAAGTTCGACAGAAACCCCCGCATGAGAGTCGTCAGCTGGGTAAAGGTCTGCGCAATCACCAGCCCGATGATCAGCGTCGTGAGCAGATCAACGCTGCCGTTGACGATCACCCGGTCGAGAATGTTCTGAACGATGACCGGTGGGGCTAACCCGAGCACTTCTATCACCAGGGTCGCAAGAATCAGGTACCCGAGCAGACCTCTGAACGGTTGCAGGTAGCGAACGAAACGCACCCAGGGAGTGGCGCTCGCAGCAAGGTCCAAAAGCTCAGTGCCAGGGGTGAACAGCAGCACGGTTCCCGACCAGCCCTTCTCGAAATCCGCCAGAGACATCTTGGAGAAGCCACGCGCCGGATCAGCCACCCACACGTTCTTCTTGGAGATCCCGTACACGACGATGTAGTGATAGCCCTCCCAGTGCGCAATGAACGGCATCTCGAATGCCAGCAGCGATTCGAAACCGCAGCGCATACCGCGGGTGGTAAAGCCCAGCGCCTCACCCGCCTTTGCGAGGCTATCGAGGGTCGCCCCCTCAGTAGTCACGTTAGCCAGCTCCCGAAGCTTGCCGAGCGTCGCCGGCACGCCATGGTGCTTGCAGATCATGGCCAGACAGGCGGCGCCGCAGTCCATCTCCTCCGCCTGCTCGATCAGCTGAAAACGAGGCAGCACCCGCTCCCCCAATCCGGCTTTGGAGCTGAGGTCGAACAACGCCGGCCGACCCCGTCGTTCAGCCACCTGTTTCTGCCGCTCGAGCTCCTTGTCGAGCGACTCGACCCGATCTTCGAGCAGTTCCTGTACCGCCGGGTTCAGCTCCATCAGTGCCCGGACGGTGGACTCGGGAACGATGAGCACGACGGCATCCGTCACGGCCGTTGCCGAGGCAAACTGAGCGCCCCCCTTCATGGCCGCTGCCTCGCCGACAAGATCGCCCGGATTCAGCGTGTTCAGCACGTACTCCGTGCCTTCTTCCTCTCGCGCCAACCGAACCGATCCCTGGCGGATGGCGTAGAGCCGGCGGTCGTCCGTCGCACCCTGGCTGAGCAGAGGCTCACCGGCCTTGATTCGTTTCACACCCACGCTGCTGACGAGCGCTTCGAGCTCCGACGGCTCCGCTTTGCCCTTCAGATTGAACAGGCGGTTCACCACCACGCCCGCAGCCCGGATGGCAACATAGCTCGAGACGAATTTGGCCGCTTCCCGGTTCTTGGACAGGGCGGCGCCGATCGCCTCTCTGGGCACGAACAGTATCTCGGTCTTCGCTGATGCCCGGACCGACGACTCGTGATTGACCTCGCGCACGGCGCCGACTTCGCCTACCACATCCGAAGCTTTGCGCACGCCCATGTTGATCTCTTTACCCGCCTCCTCGGTAAAGATCCGAACCTGGCCGTTCCTGACCACCATTGGTCCATTGCAGGCATCACCCGCATTGCAGATGGCATCCCCGAACTCGAAGAACATGCTTTCTGCACTTCCCGCCAGCGCTTCCAGCTCTGCCGCATCGAAGGACGCGAACATCTCCACACCGGCAAGGAATTCCGCTATCGATTCGTTCCCTTCACTCACCCACCAAACTCCCTCTGTCTCTCATCCGGAACGTCTCGTCGCAGCTAGCTGGTTGTTATCTTCCGAATCGGATCCAACGCCACATCCACAAGTCGGCGATTCCGCACGACCACCTCCGCGCTCGCACCCATCCCGTAGCGTATTGGTCGCACGCCCTCGCTGGTATCGAACTCATCTTTGTCCAGTCCGATACGGCCCTTGTAGACCATCTTTTTCATATCGCGATCGAAGTAGGCCACCTCACCGATGAACTCCAGGGTCCCTTCGATGAACCCGTAGCGCTGGTAGGGGAACGGGTTGAACTTCAGCTTCACGGGCATTCCCAGCTCGAGAAGTCCGCTGTCGCTCTCAGGAATCTTGACCTCGAGTATCTTCCTGGCATTGTCGGGTGCCAGAACCACGATGGGTGTTTTCTCGGTGATCTGAGCACCGACCTGGGTCTGCGGTATCTGGGTGACGACACCATTTGAAGGAGAGCGGATCCGCAGGAAGTTGTCATCATCGATGTCTTCGAACCGGATCCGATCCGCGACTGCAGCTTCATCCTGGGACTTCTGCAGCTGCATGCGGATTTTCCTCTCTTCTTCCTGCATGGCGATGATCTGATCCTGACGCTGCTGCCGGGTGCTCATCAGGTTCTCCAGCTTTTTCTGCAGATCTTCCTGGCGTTTCGCGTACTCCTGACCCAGCTTGATCTCGAACTCGCCAAGCTCAGTTTCGGCCACTCGCACGTCGTGCCCCTTCTCCATGTAGTCCTTTTCCTTGGTCCGAACCTGTGCTGCTGAAATACCACCGCCGGTCTCACTTTCGTTGAGTCGCTTGTAGCGCTGGTACTCCTCCCAGGCTCTGCGTTCCTGTTCCTGTGCTTTCTCGAGCTTCGCTCTCGCCTTGGCCAGCTTCAGACGCTGCTCCTCGCCGAGCTTCGCCATCCCTTCTGCGGAGAGCTTTTCGTACTCGGCCTCATTGGCACGGATCTGCTCTTCCAGCAGCGCCAGCTTGACGGACATCGCCTCCCGTTTGGCAGGAAATGCGTCAAATGCGCGCTGGGCGTTCAACAGCGCCAGCTGGGCGATGTCCGCCTGACCGGCCAGCCGGATAGCGTCGAGTGAATTCAGGCGGGCAATGGTGTCACCCTTGCGAACGGGCTGTCCCTCCGTGACATAAAGCTCCACCAGCTCTCCTTTGATTGGCACGTACACCCGATCCTGCTCCTGCTCTGGAGATACCGTGCCTTGAACCGACACGACAACTGGCGCCTTTCGGTAGAACGAGTACGCAAGACCTACGACCAGCAGCGAGAAGACCAGTAGCAGCACCATCCGCACCATCCAGGATGGCTGCGAGAGCATGATGCTCATGCCTTCGGCGGACAGGTCCTCATCGATGTTGTCCAGACCCCGGCGGGATTTGTGATAAACGGCAGTCATGATTCCTCCTCGATTTCCGGCAGCAAGGCAAGCTTCGCATCGAGGACGTCGGGATCCAGCACGATGCGCAGATCCTCCAGCCAGCGTCTCTGGCGAGCGGCTTCCTTACTGATCTCTTCAAGTAACGATGATTGGTTGGGCGTCGGCATGGATCCGATGGTGTCCGACAGACGCGCTGCTTCGGTTGCGCTGGCATAGGCATCGGACAGACGCTCCGCCTGAGCGCTGAATCTGCTGCTGACCGACTCTTCCACCCGGAGCACACCGCGAATGCCACCTTCTGCCTGATAGCCAGACCAGGCCAACGAGGCTTCCTGGAAGCGCTCATCGATAGTCACCATGATCTCGCTTTCGAAACCCTCGAAGTCGGGACGCAGGGCCTCCAGGTAGTAGACGTCCTCCGGGGTCAGGGTCTGCCAGAACTCGAGCAGCCTGACATCAAAACCCGCCTCAGAGCGCCCGGCCTCGAGCGCCTCGAAGGCCTGATCGATCTGCGCCATACGTTCGGCTTCCTGGATTGCTGGCTGTTGCCAGGCCGGGTCTTCAACCCCGCGCAGCAACTCTACCGCCCGCGACCCATTGCCACCGCGCCACGCGGTCTGCGCTTCGGCAAACCGATCCATCGCCTGCGCATCCGGCAGGACTTCTTCGAGCCAGGACGATGCAGCTTCCTGTACCAGCTCCGTTCTCATGGTAAGTCCGTCACGGGCCTCGGCCAGCGCCAGCAGATTCCGCTCATCGTAAGTGGTGATCAGAGCCTGGAAGTCACTGACGTCTGAGGCCAGCTCGTCCACACCGGCGATGGTCTCGTACCTGGCTTTGAACTGCGCGATTTCCGTCTGAGCCTGAGAGAGCTCCCCGCGGTTCAGCAGCCGAGTCAGGCTATCCGTGAAATCTCTGATCGAGTTGCCGTACACCGAGTCCTGCTCACGCAGGAGGCGGAAGTCGCTGACGATGCCAGCCATGAAATCGGCCAGATCATCATCGTACTCGGACATCTGCCGGCTCAGACGCTCGAAGCGAGCCGAATTCTGATCCCATTGGGTCACCAGGCTTGCGACCGCGCTCTGATGATCGAACAGCTCGTTCAGCGAGTCGTACTCCGGTCGTTCTTCAACATGTGCTGCCACCTGTCCCGCCCAGCCAAGCACCGTCAGCATCTCGCCAGCACGCGGGAGGCTGTCAAACTCGGTCCGTGCCTGCTCCAGGAGGTCTTCAGCCCGGTCGAACTGGTCACTGGACAGGAGACTCAGCCAATCCGGTGCCATAGCTCTGACAAGTGCCTCTTCACCCGTTCTGGCGATAGCTTCGTTTTCACTGCCGGCGGCAAGGTACTCGTTCGCCTTGCGCGCGCTCTCGAGGTAGGCCTCTTCCTCGAACAGCGCCCGCACCTGCCGCCCGTCCGCATCCTGTAAGTAGGTGTACGTGGCAATGGAGCCAATGAGGGCAACGGCAGCAAGCGCTCCGAGTAACACCCTGGGGCTGATGGCAGACCTGCCTCCGAGCGCCGAAGCAGCCGCAGCGAGACGGGCCGTGCTCTTCTTCCGCCGTTTCGCGGATTCGACTGACCCCTCGGCCTCCTCCTCCCCGGTTGAGCCATCGTCGTCGTCGTAGAACACATCAAGGAAGGAGGTCGCCGAGTCGATGAACTGGGTTCGATCGGGTGCCATCCCATCCGTCGTCGTCTGCACGCCTGAGACATCGGACGCGGTCTGCGCATCCGGTTCAGGAACTGATTCAGGTTCTGCTTCCAGCTCTGGATGCGACTCCGCTCCTGCCGCCGGCTCGACAACGGCAGGCTCCTGTGTCCGATCCGCTTCCACGGAGGAACTGTCTGTGCCGGAATCCGTGTGCTCCGCGGCACTCCTTTTCTCAGGTTCCGGCTCTCTGGCCGGCGGCGCGATCATGGTTCGGTCGTCGTGTGCCTGCTCGATCTCAACCGTGTAGCTGAACAGACCGTCGCCAAAGCGCACCGTGCTGCCACTCGACAGCACGCGGCTTCGCTCATCGAGCCTGTCGCCATCCAGAAATGTGCCGTTGGCGCTGTCCAGATCCTCGATGCACGGCTGACCGCCTTTCAGCACGATCACCGCATGACGGCGTGAAATCTGCTGAACGTCCTCCGGATACTCGGTCTTCAACCGGTCGAAGATCTCATCCTTGCGGGAAATGAGGAACGGGTACCTGCCGATGACGATGGTATCCAGTGCCGGGTGGGGGCTCGTGGGGACCAGCGACATGCTGATCTCCGGTGCACGGGCAACCATGGTGCGATCGTCCTGGGCATCCTGCTCGATCGCCACAACGAACCGGAACTCTCCACCGAGATCCAGCTCATCACCCGTGTTCAGAGGCACCGGAGTTTTAGCGAGGCGTTCGTGATTGACGAACGTACCGTTCAGGCTCTCGAGGTCTGCTATGAAGCAGGCGCCATTCTCCACGAATATCCGAGCATGCCGTCGAGACAGGCGACCCGACTTGTCCTCCGGTTGAGCGGCGAAGGGCTGTTCTCGCCGGCCAATGGAAAAGAGGTCGTCCTCGATGGTTATGGGCGACATCGACGGATCGTCTATCGGATTCAGAACGATCTTCAACTGCTTCTGCTCCTCAGTACTTGCAGGTCTTATTGTTGTTTTGTTGTTGTTTTGCCAGCTCTGGGCGGGAAAGACGGTACCTCCCTCCTCCCCGGTTCTAGTTCGCGTCCATGAGCTGGGAGACCTGGGTGGTCTGATCCGGCCTCCAGCCACCACCCAACGCCTTATAGAGCTCCACTGTCTCGTTCAGAATCTGCTGGTAGGCATCGAGCCTACTCTGCTGGGCATCCAGGAGTGTGCGTTCCGTCTCGAACAGCTCAAGCTGAGATACCAGACCTTCTGCAAAGCTGTCACGCTGTCCGTTTCGAACATCGGTCAGGAACATCGCCTGATCCTCCAGCTCCTGCATCTGCCGATAACGAACGCTGAGGTTGTTCAACCGCACCTCCACGTCCTCGAGCGCCATCAGCACCTGCCTGCGATACGTTTCGACGGATGCTCTTCGCGTGTGCTCGTTTGTTTCGATCTCACGCTTGACCTCCCGGCTGAACATGCCGCTACCATCCAGCGTGTAGGTGAGCTGCCAGGCGTCGATGAAGGAGTTGACCAGGCTGCTCCCGGAGGTTGCGGCCAGATTCAGGTTGAGCGAGGGCAACCGCTTGAGCCGCGCAACGCCCAGCGCGTGGTGCGCACGCAGCACGTCGTACTCCGCTTTCAGAACGTCCGGCCGCCGGGCGAGCATGTCGGCTGGCAACAGGTCGGGAACGGGAATCACGTCCACCGTATCCAGCGAGCCCGGCACGACTTCCAACTCTCCGGCCGGCCTGCCGAGAAGGGTTGCCAGCTCCAGCTCGGTTTGCCGCCGTGTTCGCTCCTGCTCGTAGAGCGTGGTCTTCAGTCGGCTGATCTCCGCCTCCTGGCTCAAAATCCGCGTTCTCGGCACCAGTCCTTCTTCATATTGAGCTTCATAGATGCGCAGCAACTGCTCACCACGCTGAATGGAATCCTGCTGATTGCCGATCTGCTCATCCAGGCGTCGGATGAGGAAGTATTTGCTGGCCACCTTGCCAACCAGCGACAGGTACGCGCCGCGCCAGTCCATCTCGGACATTCTGTACTCGGCCTCCTGCACTTCCTGCTGCTTCTTCAGCTTGCCCCAAAGATCGATCTCCCAGGAAACCTGCAGGCCAAGCACTTCGGTATTGTCGACCGTCTGACTGTTGCTGCCGTCCGATTCCTGCCGTACGCCATAGGTCTGCCTGGGATTGAGCGAGGTTTCCGGACGTCGATCTCCCTGAGCATGACGAACGTCCAGGGACTCTCTTTCCAATGCAAGGGTGGCAATCTTCAGATCCATCCCCTGGGAAATGGCTTCATCGATGAGGCCGTTCAGCAGCGGATCGCCAAACCCCTTCCACCATTGCGGTTGAATGACCTCGGAGGTGGTCACCACACGATTGTCCAGCTCGGACCAGTTGGGCTTGGTAGCGGCTTCCGGCGTCTGGTATTCAGGTCCGCTCAGATCCACGGTGCCACACCCGGCAAGCAGCATGACAGCGAGCCCCAGCAGGCGGCGATGAGTCAGCACAGAATTGAATCCGATCGAGATGGGCATGTTCCCCCCTTAAATGTGTGCGCAAATACAGGCCTCCCACCCTCCGACGCGCGACAGCCCTACTCGGTCCCTGATCGTCTCGCATCGGTGCGAACCTGCAGGCTGATCGACGCATCGGGCCTGCAGGGCACACTCAAGCAAGAATAGGGTCCACATCGCGAGAATGGAAGCATTCCGGCCTACGGAAGAAAGGCCCCGAAGGGCCTTTCCTGAGGTTCCGCCTTTCGGCGGTCTGGTCTTGTCAGCTCGATGAGGAGCGTGACTAGCAGACCAGAACGTTGAAGTAGCTGCGGAAGATCTGAGTGCGCGTCCAGGTCTTCACGGTGCGGTACTTGCGGGTCCAGCCCTTGCCGTACACGTAGACGTGGCCGAGGAAGGCCAGCGCCCGCTCGCCCCGGTAGGCCCAGCTCGTGCTCTGGACGGTGGAGCCCAGGTGCTGCCGGGCGATGATGCCGCCACCAGCGACTGCGGACAGGGCTGCCTGGTCAAGCTCATTAGAAACGTTGAGGTCTGCTACGATCATTTTCAATCTCCTTGGTTGGTTGGGTTAAGCACCATTTGCCGTGCTTGCCTAAGAGATTGCAGATGCCGTGCCAGGTTTGCTCAGGACGCCGAAAATATTTTTTAACCTACTGATTTAAAAGAGAAAATATCTTCTGCTCAACGCCGCGCAGCGATCTTGCACGGTTACTGGAGGATTCCGAGTGTCTGTACAATACAGACTATATTGGACTTTTTTGTCGGTACTAAGGGGACAATCAATCGGAAATCAGCGTCTTATCGTCCGCTTCGAGGGCAACGGCCGGATTGACCTGTGTGACCGCTTCTTCAAACGCTTTCACCACCACCGCCGTCACGTTGTCCCGGGCGCCCAGCTCCAAGGCCCGCGCCACCAGTGAATGCGCGGCCGAAGCGCAATCTCGCTGCTTCAGGCAATCGCCGAGATCCTGCTCTTCCAGCACCCCACTCAACCCGTCCGAACAGAGCAGAAACGTATCACCCGGGCTGATCTCACACGCCAGTCGGTCCAATGCCAGCTCCGAGGTAACGCCCAACGCTCTGGTGACCATGTTCGCTTCAGGGTGGCTCCGCGCCTCCGCCATCGTTATCTGGCCACTGTTGACCAGTTCCTGGACACGGCTGTGGTCTTCGCTCAACAGCGACAGCCGATCACCCTGCAATCGATATAGCCTGCAATCACCCGCCCACAGGCAACAACCTGATGTGCCACGCGCGACCAGCACCAGCACGGTGGCGCCGATCAGCTCCGATCCTCGCATGGCTGCCTGCTCGACCAGGAACGCGTTGACCCCTCCGAGCGTTTTCGCTGTCTGCTCGACGGCATCATCCAGCTCCGCAACCCGGTCCAGTTCCGAAAGCGCGCTCACGATCGAACGACTCGCGAAATCCCCCGCAGAATGACCGCCCATGCCATCGGCCACCGCCCACAGCTCCAGCTCATCCATTGCCAGATAGGCGTCTTCGTTGACCGATCGGACGGTTCCCACGTCCGTTACGCCGGCTGAAGACCAATCGATGACCATTTCTCCCCCTGCAGTACCTGCCACGTGCACCGTGCTCAGCCGGCAAGTCAGGCACTGGCGCCGTTCTTGCGCTTTGCTATTCTACCGATATTGCCAATCGGGGGAGAGGGTCATGGCTGACCGTCAGTCGTCACTGAGAATCAACGATCTCAACCAGAGCAGCGAGCTCGATCGGGCCGCTATGCGTCACATCATCGGCGGCAGCGCGAGGGCGCTGGTGCTTCGCCAGTCGGCTGAGCTGCTGCTGAGCAGCCCGCGACCGTCGAGACCAGCACTGGACGCACCGTTCGCCCGCTTCATAGAGCCGACAGAAGACTGAACCCCATCTGATCAGCTCCCGGAAAATTACTGGCAGGATGGGAAGGACTACATGAGAGACATCGTCAGGCTCGAGGGTGAAACGCTCACTATCGACGATTTCGTCAGATCGCTGCGCTTCATGGGCAAGTTCGACAGCCTCCTCGAAGAGTTCGTCCGTAACCGGGTCGTCGTGCTCGCTGCGCGAAAGTCGGGCATCGAGGTGTCCCCCGAAGAGATACAGGAGCGGGCGGATCAGCTTCGCCGGGTAATGGGCCTGCACCGGGCCGCAGACATGATGGTCTACCTCGAAGGCATGCAGGCAACCGTCGAGGACTTCGCTGACCATGTGAAGGACATGCTCCTGCACGAAAAGCAGGAGAAAAAGGTCACCCGCCCGCAAGCCGTCGAGGAGTACTTCAAACTGAACTCTCCCCGGTTCGATGCCGTTGAGATCGCCCACATCGTCATGTCCAGTGAAGGTGCGGCGAAGGAAATCCTGGCCTTGGTGGAGGACGATCCCTCGGAATTCGGCGCGCTCGCAGCCGAGCACTCGATGGCCGATACGAAGTACAAAGGCGGCGTGATCGGCAGGGTCACCCGGGGATCGCTGTCTTCAGATAACGATCAGGAAGCCAAGATCTTCAACTCGGACATCAACGTGCCTTTGGGTCCATTCGCCTCACCCGACGGCGAGAAGTTCGAGATCTTCATTGTGCTGGCCAAGCACCCGGCGGTGCTCGACAGACCTACCACCCGGGAAGTGGAACGGATTCTGTTCAAGGAATGGGTCAACACGACCGCCCGCGAGTTCTCAATCGACCTACTGTAAACCGGCAACCCGGCGCAATCATGATCAAAATCGAGGATGTAGAGAGCGCGGAACACAGTCAGGCTTCCTACGGTGAGATCATCGAGAAGGTGGAGATCATCCGCTCGATGCTGCGCTGGGCAAATACGCTGGAGCGGCCACAGATCGAGTCGATCCTCAATCACTGCGGCACGCTGCGCGATGAGATTCTGAAGCTGTCGCACACCGAGCGTTTTCTCTCCGTCGCGACCAGACCAAAGCCGAAAAAGGGCAAGCAATCCGCCGCAGCCAGGCGCGCCGGGCTGGTCGATCGCAACTTCACCTTCGAGGGGGTGTTCGGCGAGAGCCCCAAAGTGCTCGACGCCTTCGAGATTGCTGAGAAGGCGGCGCCGACCAATCTGCCGGTTCTGATCAATGGCGAGAGCGGGACCGGCAAGGAGCTCATGGCCAAGGTCATTCATGCCAACGGACTCAGATCGGAGGAGCCGTACGTATCCGTCAACTGCGGTGCAATTCCCGAGAATCTCATCGAATCCGAGCTCTTCGGTCACGTGAAAGGTGCCTTCACCGGGGCCAGCTCCAATCGCGCCGGTAGATTCGAGAGCGCAGTGGGCGGCACGATTTTCCTGGATGAGATCGGCGAGTTGCCACTGACCGGCCAGGTCAAGCTTCTGCGTGTGCTGCAATCGAGTGAAATCCAGCGCGTCGGGTCCGACGAGATCATCAATGTGGACGTCAGGATCGTCGCTGCGACCAATCGCGACCTCAAGCAGATGTGTGCTGATGGACAGTTCAGAGAGGATCTCTTCTATCGTCTCAGCGTGATCAATGTGACCCTTCCGCCGCTTCGCGAACGCCGCGATGAGATTGAGCTACTGGTGGAATTTCTGGTCGACGAGGCAGCCGAGCAACTCAACCGGACACCGATCAGGCTCTCTCGCAAGCTCCGGGCATTTCTGATGCGTTACGAGTTTCCGGGCAACATACGAGAGTTGAGAAACTTGCTTTACAGAGTATCCTGTCTTGCAGGCGATACAGCAGACCTGGAGCACCTTCCAGAAGACATCCGTCCTTCAACCACGACGGCGTCTGGCGCCATAGGTGCACTCGCCGGTGCAGTACGTGGCGAAGCGGGAGAGGACGGAAAGCCTTTGGAGGATGTATCGCTGGCCGCTGTGAAGAAAGCCGCCAGCGATGCTGCCGAAAGAGAGTTCCTTGAAGCCGGCCTTCTGGAAACATCGGGCAACGTAACGGGGCTCGCTGAGACAATCGGCATGAATAGAACCCACCTTCAGGCATTGCTGAAGAAGCACGATCTGAAATCTCGCGACTTCAAGCGCAGAAAAACCACGGAAGATGTTACGTAGCGGCCACAAAATACCCGCAAGTTAGTAGGCGCTAGCAGCCTTGATCACCGAGTTTAGGATCAGTTATAACGATTGACAGAGTAGCGCAGCTGCAGGGGGTTGCTGCGCGCACGGTTTCCGGGGAGGCTCGAGGTGTCAATCGGCCGGGTGCAACAGGCGCTAACCGCATACGAGAAACGCGAGATCAACATTACGCGTCTCATTGCGGAAGCCCTTAAGGAGCTCAAAGCGCACCCCGACCACCGCCAGGCCGTCGTCGGCGAGATGACGAGCGCGTTCAACAGCGGAGACCTCTCGGCCAAGGATCTGCAGACAATCATAAAGGCGCTGCCCGACACACAATCCGATGCGCGGCGGCCGACGGTGCAAGAGGTCATCCTTCCCGAGGATGAGACCGCTTACGTAGAAGCTGCACCGGAACAGATCGCCGCGAATGCGGGATCGAACACACCAGCAACGAGAACGGCTTCGCTCGCGACCATAGCGGTCACACAACCCCTGCCGCCACCGACTAAAGCGCCTCCCGGGCCGGGTGATGTGATGGGGGGACGCTACGAGCTGCTCGAGGTGATCGGCGAAGGCGGCATGGGCAGCGTGTTCAGGGCGAAGGATAAAAAGCCGGCCGACCGCAAGAATCCGTTCGTCGTGCTGAAGGTGATCAGCGAGGCATTCAGCTCGCATCCGGATTCGAAGGCAGCTCTGCGCAAGGAAGCCAGCAACGCGTTGCAGCTGACCCATCCCAACATCGTGCGGGTGCACAACTGGGACGAGCAGGACGGGCACCACTACATCGTCATGGAGTACCTTCGCGGTCTGCCGCTGGATGAGTATCGCAAGAAGCGGGCGGCGAACGGGCTGTCCGTGGCGGAAATCTGGACGATCATCAAAGGCATCGGCGATGCGCTGGACTACGCCCACAAAAAGCACGGCATCATCCATAGCGACGTAAAACCCAGCAATATCTGGATCACCGACGACGGCGAAGCCAAGCTTCTGGATTTCGGCATTGCCCGGGCAGTGGATCCGGACACCCAGACCAGATTCCAAGGCATCCAGGCGCTGTCGCCCCGGTACGCGTCCCCGGAGCAGCATCGTCGTGAAGATCCGGATCCCCGTGATGACATCTACGGCCTGGCCTGCGTCGCCTACGAGCTGATCACCGGCAAGCACCCCTACGAAGGCAAGACCGCCGTGGACGCACAAACCCAGGGGCTGTCGCCAACCAAACCGGAAGGATTGCGCGCCCGCCAGTGGCACGCGCTGGAAGGGAGCCTGCGCTTCGATCGCGACAAGCGTACGTCCACCGTGGCGGAATTTCTCGAGCAACTCGCGCCGGAGTCAAAGACGAAGCCGCTACCCTTCATCGTTGCGGGCGCAGCATTGTTGGTAACGGCTACGATTGCGGTTGCATTCTTCTTCACACCGACAGAAAGCGGCGGAATCAGCGAGAAGGAGCTCTACGTTTCGAGGCTCCTGGACGAGCCGATTCGGGAAGTTCTGAGTCGCCGGGAGATCGACGACCTGCTGGAAGAGGGCTGGTACTACACGGAGGAGGGCCGAAGCCACTTCGAAGCCGGCGAGTACCAGGAAGGGAACGGCAGTCTGAAGAACGGCGTCAGTGCCGCCTTTCGTCCTTTCTACAACGTGCTCACCGGGACCAACCTCCCCGAGCAACGCCTGGCGGCCGTTGAAGGGATCGTCGCCATTCATGAATCCTACAGCGACGCCGTAGATGAGCTCGTGGAGGCCGGTTTCGAGGAGAAGGCACTCTGGTTGGCTTGCGAAGGCCTGTCCACACCCCTGGACATGGACGACGCCCCGAACTGGCAAGAGCTGAAGGAAGACTTCCAGAAGCTCTGGTCGAGCGTCAAAGACGAGCAGCCGGGGCCGATCGCGGCAAGCTGCACGACCATGAACGTGCCGGAGTCCTGGGGCGATGCACGCCATCTCAGGTCACCTTACAACTAGACCCGACCCGCAGCTCTCGGACTTGTGAAATCGCTCAAACAGGAGAATGATGAGCGATTGGGAAGGACACGGAGGGAGTCGTGCCATGACGCACCAAAAGAGAGCTGCATTATTCGGCCTGATCGCCCTGGCTGGCTGTGCCACCAGCCAGCCCGCAAACACGCCCACGGCACAGCTGGACGGTGACCCGACCGTCCACTGCCTGCTGCCGCCACGGGTGCAGCAACTGGGCAACCTGACTTACGCCTCAAGACGGGATCTGGTGTACGAGACGGCGTCCCGCTGTCGGATTCGAGGTGGTGAGTACACCGTCTACGACCGCTCCACACCGGAAAGCTCCGAGGCATTCTACTTAGGGCCGGCAGAGGCCGGAGACCCGGTCGCTCAGTACAATCTTGGTTTGGTCTACGAGTCCCTGTTCAGCCCGCCTCGGTACGAGTCGGCGGCCACCTGGTATGAGAAGGCGGCCCAGCAGAATCAGCAGGACGCGATGAAAAACCTCGCCTACCTCTACGAGCAGGGGCTCGGTGTGAAGCGCGATCCGCTTCGCGCGGTCAACCTGTTGCGGGAAGCCGGCGGCATCACCGACGAGCTGGTCTTTCAGTCAGATCTCGAGGCAGTCGCAACGGCCGCAGAGGCGCAGATCAGGCAACTGACCGCAGAGCTCGACGATCAGAACTCCGAGACGGCCAGATTGAAAAGCGAGCTTGCGGACACGAGCGATCAACTCGAGGTCCGTCAGCGGGATCTGGCCAACAGCCGAAGTCAGCTCATCGCCCTCACCGATCAGATTTCCGAGTTGGAGCGTTCGCAGGACGTAACCCTCCAGCAGGAGATCGAATCGCTGAAATCCCAGCTGGCCGGCAACGAACGCCTGGTGACGGACCAGGAGCTCACCATCGCCACCCTGGAGGCCGATGTCACGGCTTTTCAAGCGCAACTCGAAGCCAGCGAACGGAAGGCGGAGCTGAAAGAACAGCAGCTCACCGCCCAGCTCTCCGAGGCGGAACGTCGCTCAGATGCCGTCGAGCAGCAGGCGGCTCAGGAGATTGCGCAGCGTGATACGGAGATCGCCAGACTGACGGCAGAGATGGAGGCACTGTCAGAGTCGATGCAGACGGCTCTGTCGGACCGGGAACTGCTGAGAAACGAGTTCGAAGCCGCAAACCTCCAGCTGACCAGCGAGCAGACCGCCCAGGTGGAGAAGCTGCTCGAGGAAGTAGCCGCCAGAGACCGCACCATCGCGGAGCAGCTCACTCATATCGAGTCTCCTGAAGACGCAACGACCCAGGCCTTGTCGCAGGCGACGGCTACGACGGATACGCAGGCCCAGCAGATCAACCAGCTCAACACCGAGCTCACCAGCCTGCAGGAGAAGCTCGCCGCGCAGGAGCTCGCCTACTCGGAGCTGGAAACCGAGGTGCTGATCAGTCGTTCGCAAGTCGCGCAAGGGGAAGAAACCGCGGCGGAAGTGGACCGCCTGCTGGTCGAGCTCAACCGGCGTGGCGAGGTGATCAACGCCCAGAAGGAGAACATCGATGCGCTGGAAGCGCAGATCGCTTCAGCGAGCGCGGCCATCGACGTCCTGCAGGCAAAGAGCGAACAGCAGATCAGCGAGCGAGACTACCTCCAGGCCCGGCTGGCAACTGTGGAGGCCGAGCTGGTCAACGTTCAAGCCAGCCTTACCACACTCGAGAGCAACCTCTCTTCCGCTCGCTCTGAGCGGGAGTCCGTGGTGTCGGACATGGCGCAGCTTCAAGCTCAGCTGGATACCTCCAGCCAGAGCAGCGAAGCGGCGCTCGCCTCACTCAGAGCAGAGCTCGTCCGGAAGAATGCAGATCTACGCTCGAAGGATGAGCAGATTGCCTTGCTGGAGCGCGATCTGGCCGCGAAGCAGGAAGAGCTGGCTGCTGCGGTTGGCGATCGCAGCCAGCTGCTCGCAACCAGGGGGCTGGTCCGCTGGCCGACGGCCCCGGACATAGCCGACATTTCCATCGGCAAGCGCTACGCCGTGGTCATCGGTAATGATGACTACGAGTACCTTCGAGATCTTTCCACGGCAGTCAAAGGTGCGCAGACCGTGGACCGATTGTTACGGGAACGATACGGATTCGAGACCACGCTGCTTACCAATGCCAGGCGTCAGGAGATTCTCGACGCTTTTTCCGAGCTGCGGCCGAGGCTCACCGAGGATGACTACGTGCTGATCTACTACGCCGGTCATGGCGAGCAGGATCGTCGGGACGAGTACGTTTCCTACTGGCTCGGCGTCAACGCCCGTTCCAGTGAGACGGCGCTTTCTGCAGACGGCATCAACAGCTACGAGATCAGCCACAACGTCAAGGCCATGCCCGCCAAGCACGTGATGATCATCGCAGACTCCTGCTACGCAGGCGCCATGGTCAGACCCCCTCGCGTATCCACGCCCAAGCTGGATCTGGATCGCCGTCAGCTAGAGTACTTCGTTCGCAAGCGGTCACGAACCGTGCTGACGTCCGGGGGCAACAGCCCGGTGCTCGATGAGAGTGTCGGCGGCGAGCATTCGGTATTTACCAAGGCACTGATCGATGTGCTCGAAGAGAATCCGGACATCATCTACGGAGAAGCCCTGCACGCCATGCTGGTGGACCTGGTCCGGTACAACGCAGACCAGCTGGATTTTACCCAGGAGCCGAGGTTCAGCGAGATCGCCGATGCAGGTCATCGAAACGGTCAGTTCGTCTTCAAGAGCTTCGATGCCGAATGACTGTTCCGGGGAGGGATCGCAATGGAGGAGTTGCAGACCGCTGAGGACGGAGATCGTCGCCACAACGCGAAAGCCGAGGCGCTGCGTTGCACGAGCGACCTGGATCTCTTCGACGTACTGAAGAAACACCCCCAGGTTGTAGCGGCCAGCAAAGCCCTCGAGCAGGCGCAGGTCGACAATCCAGCCCGTACCAGAAGAAAGCTGCTGGCCTCCGCTGTGCTGGTCACGCCGGAAATGGCGCCCGATCTCCACCTGAAGGTGGACACCTGCGTGGAGCTTCTTGGCACCCCACTACGCCCCGAGCTGTACGTTTATCCAAGCGCTCAGTACAACGCCGCCTGCTTCAAGCCGGAAGACGGACATCTGCTCATCATCGTTTCATCGGCGCTGCTGGAGAACTTCGACGACGCCGAGCTGACCTTCGTGATCGGCCATGAGCTGGGGCACTACGCCTACGGCCACCACGATCTGCCCGTCGGTTACGTGCTTCAGGGCTCTGCGCACCCGGACGCCAGGCTGGCGCTGGACCTCTATGCCTGGTCGCGATACGCGGAGGTGTCTGCCGATCGCGCCGGTGCGTACTGCGCCCAGGATATGAATGCGGTGACCTACGCGCTCTTCAAGCTCGCCTCAGGGTTGAGTGGCCGCACGGTCTCCTTCGACCCTGCTCAACTCCTGAAGCAGGTCGATCATCTCCTTCGGGAAGACGCCCAGCCCGGGAACAACGCGCCTCGCGCCGACTGGTTCGCCACTCATCCTTTCAGCCCGTTGCGGGTGAAGGCACTGACGCTGTTTGCTGATTCAGACCTCTACCAGACCGGTGGCGTATCTGCTCACGATCTGGAGATCGGCGTGCACGGATTGATGAGCCTGATGGAGCCGAATTATCTGGAAGGGAAGTCGGATATCGCCGAGGCGATGCGACGCCTCCTCTTTGCGGCTGCGTTGACCGTCGCTAACGCGGATGGCGTTGTGTCCGATGAGGAGATCGAGATATTCGAGCGGTTTTTCGGTAAGCGGGCTTTCTCACCGTCGCTGAACCTTGAGCAGCTCGCCAGCGAGCTGGAAGCGCGAGCAGCTAAAGTCAGGCAGCTGGCGAGCACCCCACAGACCATTCAGGTGATGCGGGATCTGTGTATTGTCTGCAGAGCAGAAGGTCACACGAGGGCTGTGGAGAGGAAGGTTCTCAACGACGTTGCCCACTGGCTCGGTATCGCAGGCTCCTTCGTTGATCAGATGCTGGAGGGGCGGTTGGACCCGGATTGAAATGCGGCCATCACTGATCACGGCACTCGCTGACGGCACCGAGCGCCAGTACCTGCTGAACGCACCCGTTGTGACGCTTGGTCGGGAACCTGAAAACGACATCCCCATTCGCTCCGACAGCATATCCAGGTCGCACGCTGAGATTAGAGTAGCGTCCGAGCAGTCGTACCTGCGCGATCTCGGCTCCACGAACGGCACTATCCTCAACGGCCGGAACATCGGTACCTGTGAGGCGCCACTTTCTCACGGGGATACCATCCAGCTCGGCGGGGTGACGTTGAAGTTCATCCATGCAACCGGGCGCACCACCGACAAGCCCTCCGCCGAGACGACCCGGCACCTCTCCGACAGCGCCGGTTCAACTCAGGTGCACACGCTCCTCAACGCTACTTCCAGCGCAGCAGACGTCACGGCGATCGAGGCTTCCCTGCTTCAGGTCGTGGTGACCGA
This sequence comes from Candidatus Azotimanducaceae bacterium, assembly GCA_965215995.1. Classification (GTDB taxonomy): domain Bacteria; phylum Pseudomonadota; class Gammaproteobacteria; order Pseudomonadales; family Azotimanducaceae; genus SZUA-309. The sequence goes on from OZ244128.1 coordinate 1,990,776, forward strand.
ACGCGCGGCCAGGCTCTGCATCAGAGACTCCGGTCGTACCCGAGACCACCTTCTGCAAGCGGACATGTTGATCGGCCGCAGTCCCGAGTGCGATATCCAGGTGCAGGATCCCCACTGCTCGGCTCAGCATGCGAAGATCTCCAAGACTTCCGATGACCGCTACTCCGTCACCGATCTCTCATCCACAAACGGTCTGTATGTGAACGGACTGCGATGCCGAACCCACACGCTGTTCGAGGGGGACACGCTCCGAATAGGCGATGCTACCCTGACGTTTTCTGATCCCAATCAGCCCCCGCATGTATCCCCCACCGCCGGACGTCGTCCCGTGGTCCTCATTCCCGGCTTTGCGGGTTCGGAGCTCAATTGTGGCGATGAGGTGCTCTGGCCGAACACGGCCCGACTCCTTTCAACATCGGAAGCTCAGCTCATCGACGACTGGCAGCAGCCGCTTACCGTCGGCAGAGCGGTTCGCGAGATTGCCGTGTTCCCGGGGCTCTTCAGGAACGATTCCTTCGGTTGGCTGGTTCGATATCTGGAAGTCGAGCTGGGTTACACACTGGACGTCGACCTGCTGGAGGGTTCATATGACTGGCGACAGAGTAATCTGACGAGTGCCGGAGCACTCGCCGAGAAGATAAGGACCTGGCGTGAACGTCGCGCTGATCCCACCGAACGGGTGGTGCTGATTGCACACAGCATGGGCGGGCTGCTGGCCAGGCTGTATCTGACCTTGAGAGGGAGCGAGGACTCGGTGGAACGCATCATATTCCTCGGCACGCCCCAGCATGGTTCCTCAGTGGCATTGTCTGCCCTCTTAGGCGGCGGAGGCATCCTGCCCTTTGGCCTTTCGCTGAAGAGGATCGACCGGCTGGTTAGAGAATTTCCTTCTCTCTACCAACTACTTCCCGTCGGCCATGCTGCTTGGTGGGATATCGGAGAGCCGTTCAGTCCATTGTCGGACGACGTCGATTGGCTGCCATCGGAGCATGATGACAAGCTTGCCGAAGCCATTCGCGCTCGTGAGCTGCTCGATGCCGATCTGCCGGACAGCATCCCAGTCACCAGCATATTCGGTTACGGTCAGAAGACACTCGAGGCCGTTGTCGTCAGTCGCCACGAGGGAACCGTACGAGTGATCGACCAGCGCTACGACAACGCCGGTGATGGCATAGTGACAGAGACAAGCGCAATCTGGGGCGGTTCTGACATCCACCCGGTCAGGCAGCAACACGGCTCGCTGTTCTCGGATCCCGATGTGCTCAGACGGCTCCGATTCGAACTGGTAGAACGGTCCGGCGTGCGCGTTGACGCAATACCGGGCGAACAGAAGAGTGTTAACGAGTGAGTGCGACTTCGTGAACCTGATGGGGAGAACCAAAAAGTTCCTGGCTGAGCTCAAGCGGCGAAAGGTTTACAGCGTTGCGGCTGCCTACGTGGTTACCGGTTGGGTCATGGCTATGGGTGCCGCCGAACTGTTCCCTTACTTTGGCATCCCGGATTGGGCTGTCAGGCTGGTTGTTGCCTCGGCAATTCTCGGTTTTCCAGTAGCCCTGGTTCTGGCATGGGCTTTCGAGGTCACGCCCGAGGGTGTGATTCGGGATTCGGATGCCAGAGAGCTGGCGGCATCCTCGGCAGGCGAGCAAACGATCGCGGTAGCTCCGCAGAGTATTCAGGTGCTGAATACGAGTGATCAAAACGCCCAGCGTTTCAGTTTCACCAATGCCTTCACTATCGGTCGGGATGAGCACAACGACATCTGCATCGATGATGGACGTGTCAGTCGCAACCACGCCCGCGTCTTCTACGACAACGACCATTGGTGGATACGCGATCTGTCGAGCCGCAACGGCACTTTTCTGGACGGTGAGCCAATCACCCAGGCGGAAGTACGTGGAACCAGCGTCGTCGCCTTTTCCAGGGATGGGCCTTCGCTGAGCCTGGAGGTGTCGTCGGGTGCAACGACCGTACCTGTGGAGTAACGATCCGTCTGTCCCGCAACGACCAACATATTTGTCTGATTTGGACTGACACTACTGCGGCATACCACGCCGAGCTGAGTTTCGCCCAAAGCTCCCCACCCCGCTGAAATCAACACCTCCGGTGCATTCCCGTTTGCGTGGCACGCTCTGTGCAGATCTACGCAGAACAGCATTCACCGGAAAGCCAGACACATGCTCGGGAGCAACCACTTATGCCAACGGTTCGGACAGGTCGCGCTGCTATCGCTCGCGCTCCTCTCCGCACTGGCCTATGGGGATTGTGCCGATTTTATAGGGCGGTCCTGCAAGGTTCCTGAACTCAATCGCTCAGCACCGCGGATTCAGAATTCCACAGTGGGAAGCGGCCTCGACCTGTCAGCTGACACAAACAAGACTGCAGGCCCATCGCTCCAGCTTTTTCAGATCGATGAGCGCATCAGACTGACGCTGGATCGAAAGGCGCTCAGACTGACAATCAGGATCGGCCGATGATGTTACTCCACCTCTTGCTCAGCGACCTCACAGATCGCTGGTTGTCCGCCTCCAGCATGACCCGTTGGCTGACCGCCTGCGTCGGCGCAGCCATCCTGCTGGGAGTCGCTGGTGGCGCGCTCGGAAACCTGGCTGCACTCCAGCCCTATTAACAGACCCATCGATAACGAAGACCCTGCCATAAGGAGATGACCATGAACACGATATCAAAACACCTCAGCCTCAAGACCCGCAATCGGCTATTCGCGATCGTTGCACTGACCCCCGCCATGCTCGTGGTCTGGAGCCTCATCTGGCAGCATAGCAGCCTCTGATCATAAGTAGGCCGGTTCGCGACAGGCATGACGACATCATCAGTTGTCCATGTGCTTCCTGTGCTGCTTCTCGTCGGTTGCTCCTCGACCACACCAAGGAGTCACTGGGAGACGCTGTTCGAGAAGTCCCTTGCAGAGGGGATCGGGTTTCAGCACGTCGTCTTCAGCCGGGATCTGCAACCCAATGCTCGGACGATCCATGTCTACATAGGTGGTGACGGTCAGGCATTCATCACCAAGGATCGAGTTGCCCGGGACCCGACTTCCCGAAAATCGCTGACACTCGAACTGATGCAGGCCGACGCAAACCCCGCAGTCTACGTTGGTCGCCCCTGCTACCACGGCCTTGCCGAATCGCAGCCGTGCGAGCCGCGATACTGGACGATCGAGCGGTATTCCGAAGCAGTGGTAGACAGCATGGCACACGTTATTGGAAACCTGATCGCCGCTCACCCGGACGCGGAGGTTACGGTCTTCGGCTACAGCGGCGGTGGGGTCCTTGCACTGCTCGCATCGAGAAACCTCGCTAGAGTCTCTCTGATAGTGACGGTTGCGGCTCCGCTGGATACGGACGCATGGACCCACATGCACCAATACACACCCCTCTACGGCTCCATCAATCCATCAACCGTCACCAACTGGCCGCCGAACCAGCAGCAAATCCACCTGATCGGCGGGCGTGACCACAACGTCAGCGAGGCGTCCATCACGAACTTCCGGGAACGGTTCGAATCGGAGCAGATCCGCTTCGAGGTGCTCGATAGCCTGGATCACGACTGCTGCTGGGTGAGCCTCTGGCCGTCCTTACTGCAGACTGTGGCCATCAGAGAGGATTAATAGAATCTACCATGACAGTAATGGAACCGGCCCAGGAAACTTCGACGGGTTGCAGCGTCTAAGTCATGTGAGAAACAGATGTTAGAGTGGCGAAGATGGTGGCGTGCGCTCGGACAATTCTGCTGATTGGGGTGTTGTGCAGTTTGCCACCTGCGTTGGCCACGGCAGACGATTACCCACGCTACAAGCCTGCATCCCGCAGTCCGGAACCGATGGACATCCGCACGAACGCATACGGTGCGAGCCGTTCCGCGCCGAATGCTCTGCGCATCGGAGAAACAGCACCGGACTTCACATTAAGGCAGGCAGGTGGCGGAACGCTCTCTCTCGAGAAAGCGAGAGAAACCGGCCCCGTTGTACTGATTTTTTACCGCGGCCACTGGTGACCGGCCTGTAATGTGCAACTCGGGGAGTTGCAGCATCAGCATGAACGATTCGTGCAACGAGGCGTGACCGTACTGGCATTGTCAGTGGATGAGCCTGAGGCATCCCTGGCGTTGATCCAGCGCCTCGGGATTCGCTTTCCCATCGGCAGTGATCCCGAGCAGGAAGTTATCCAGGCTTTCCGCGTGCAGAATCCGGACACCCGGGCGCTCGCCATTCACGCCGTTTACATCGTTGATTCCCATAGCCGGATCTTCTATCGCAAGGTAGGTCTGCGCCGTCCACTGAGTCAGGAACTCATCGATGCCATCGATGCGTTCCGTGGGGAGTATCCGCGTACTGACGAGATCGTCGAACCGCGCCAACGTATCAATGTCGCTTACCCGCAGAACGAGTTTCAGGCACTGCTCACGGCATCGTCGGTAGAGGCCCTGCCGAGCGGCATCGATCCCACAGCGTTTGAAAGCGTCTTGATGCTCATTCACGATCGTCAATCGGACGACGCGCTGGTCGCGTACAGAACGTTGTTGGGGAAGAGTCAGGACGCATCCGAACAGGCACTACTCGATAGCGCAGCCTGGCTAACGCGAATGCGTTTCTTCTCCGACCTTCCCGACGCGATCGAGACAGGAAAGCTGCTGAGTTGGCGTCTCGGACGAATCCGGGAACTGGAACAGGCTTTGACAACGGTCACCGACGATGACGAGTTGGATGCGCTGCGACAGACCCTTGCACGCGCCCGTGCCGGTCTTCAGATGACAAGGGCGGAAATCGAGCTGAAGTCTGAAAGCTGGAACCTCAGACGCGCGAAAACTACGCTGCGCTCCTACCTTGAAGTCGCCCGGGCGGAACTCAGAGTGCGCGACAAGCACTGATGGATCCTGGCTGCTCGCTTCTGCTTCTCACCGTCTAGCGTGTCAGCGCCTTGTGTACAGCGCTACCAGGTGTCTACCCATCCATGTTTCTTACCCTCTCTAGGGATCGGAGCAGGAGATGAGTTCAGACCCATGATCAACCACTTCCGGGTGTCGGCTGGATCGATGACGTCGTCGACCTCGAAGACCATGCCTGCATTCAGAGCACGGGACCACGCATAGGCTTCGTCCACGAGCTTCTCATAACGGGCCTTGCGTTCCTGAATGTCCTTTATCGCGGCCAGTTCATTACGTCTGCCGAGTTTGATCTGTCCCTCGAGTCCCATGCCGGCAAACTCTCCAGTTGGCCACGAAATGGCGAAGAAGGTCTCATCAAAGCTGCCGGTCGCCATGGCGAGAGCACCAAGTCCGTAGGCCTTACGAACAACCACCACAAAGTACGGTACGGTCAGGTTAGCGCCTGCCACATACATCCTGCCGCAGTGTCGCACAAGAGCTTCCTTTTCAGCTTCAGGTCCAACCATGTTCCCGGGACAGTCGATCAGAGACAGAATCGGGATATCAAACGCATCGCACAGCTGCATGAACCGGGATGCTTTGTCGGCCGCTGGGGAATCAATGGCGCCACCTGTCGGTGAGTTCGAGTTGTTCGCGATGACACCGACTGGTTTCCCTTCGATGCGGATGAACGCTGTCACCATGGCCAGCCCGAATTTCGGCCTGAGCTCCAATACGGAATCCCGATCGGCGATTGTCTCGATGACTTCTCTGATGCTGTACACCGCCCGGCGGTTTTCGGGAACCATGTGGCGCAGCTTGCGTTGATCGTTTGCCGCCCACTCCTTCGCAGGGCCCTGAAAGAAACTGAGGTAGTGTTTGGCCGCGGCTGTGGCCGCCGCCTCGTCTTCAACCAGTATGTCGATCACGCCATTCGGCTCCTGGATACTCACAGGCCCGACTTCTTCCGGTGCATATGCGCCCAGACCACCACCTTCGATGAGAGCAGGACCACCAATACCGAGGCTCGAGTCCTTGGTCGCGATGATCACATCGCACGCTCCAAGCAGAACCACGTTACCGGCGAAACAATAGCCGGAATTGACACCGACAATCGGAACCAGTCCCGAGCACTTGCCCAGTTCCCGCCAGGTGCGAGTACTCAAGCCACCGACAGAAGTTGCGATTGGCGTGGATCCGGCGTTGGGGCCGTTGTACGTCCGGCCGCCACCACCTTCGGTATAGAGAACGATAGGCAGGCGGTACTTTTCGGCGACCCCGAACATTCGATCCTGTTTCTGATGGTTCTTGTGGCCTTGGGTACCGGCCAGAACCGTATAGTCGTACGACATCGCAACACATCGGGCATTCTCGGCACCGACCAGGTCGCCGTTCACCCTTCCTACACCCATCACCATGGCATCGGAAGTCGTTCGGATGACACGTTCTTCCATGTCTTCAAGGCTGTCCTTACGAAAGCGCGTCGCCGTTACCAGAGGTCCGTACTCGACAAACGAGCCGTCATCACAAAGATCGTAGATATTCTCCCGTGCGGTGCGTTGGTTCTTACCCCGACGTTTGGCGACTGCATCCGGCCGGGCTTCATCCTTGGTGAGTCCTAGGAAGTGATTGATTTCTGCGAGGTCCGGACGGATCTCGTCATAGTCGATCTCCTCTTCCCCCTGGTACTCGCCATCGACAGCCATGGGTTCGATAAACACGAGTGGCGTATCTTCGAAGATCGTGTCACCGGCGCTCACCGGGATCTCCCGGATGATTCCCGACCCCTGAGCCGATATGACATGCTCCATTTTGAGAGCTTCCAGCACCGCGACCGGCTGACCCTTCTGCACGGTCTCACCGGCGGTAACCCGGATCTCGACGACCAGCCCCTGCATCGGCGCAAGTACCGGCACCGTGCCTTGAGGGCCATACACGACAGGCGCTTTCGCCGCGGCGGCAGGTTTTACACGTGCGACGCTGAGAATGGCCAGTGGATCATCCGGGTCTACTTCCGCTCCGGCCTTTTCGATTTCAAGCTCAGGAGACACAAACCGCATCTGACTCTCGGTGGGGACGAGCAGATCGGCTATGTGCTCCTCCACATATCTAGTATGGACTTCGCTTCCGCTCAGGGAGATTCGTGTGAGCAGGCTCGTCAAGAACTCGACGTTACTGCGCACACCCTCAATACGAAACTCGGATAAAGCCCTCAAGGACTTTCGTTTTACCGAATCCAAATCATCAGCATGCACGATCAGTTTCGCGAGCAGCGAGTCGTAGTGCGGGCTGGTGACGTAGCCCGTGTAACCATAGCCGTCGACCCTTACTCCCGGCCCAGCAGGCGGCTCGTAGGCGGAGATCAAACCGCCGCTCGGACGCGAGGTTGCGTCTGGATTCATGCTCTCCAGATTGATCCTTGCCTGTAGCGCCACACCCTGAGGCGCAGGGACATCACACTGGGAGATACCCAATTCGGACAATGTCTTCCCGCCCGCTATGCCGAACTGTAGAGCCACCAGGTCGAGTCCGGTGACTTCTTCGGTGACCGTGTGCTCGACCTGCAGCCGGGCATTGGCTTCCATGAACACATAGCGATCTTCACTCACCAGAAACTCAATCGTGCCCAGACCGCGGTACTTGGCCGCGGACGCCAGGCGGACGGCAGAATCCAGAATGCCCTCCCGCACGTCATCAGCCAGATCGAAGGCAGGTGCGATTTCGATCAGCTTCTGTTGCTGACGCTGTAAGCTGCATTCCCGGTCCCACAGATGTGAGACCGCACCTGTACCGTCACCGACGATCTGCACTTCCACGTGGCGCGCATGGGGTAAGAGCTCTTCGATGTAGAGATCACCGGAGCCGAAGGCTTGTCGTGCTTCCGACGAGGCCCGATTGAACGATTCCTTCAGCTCCGCGCTATCCAGAACCCGGCGCATGCCTCTGCCGCCGCCTCCGCCGATGGCTTTCAGCATCACTCCGGAACCGTCGAGTGAAGCAAAGAACTCCAGCGCTTCGTCATAGGAAACCTTACGGCTCAACCCGGGTAGTACCGGTATCTCGCAGGATTCTGCGAGCGCTCTAGCCGCAGCCTTATCGCCGAACAGCCTGAGTGTCTCTACGCTGGGCCCAATCAACGTAATTCCTGCAGCTTCGCAAGCCTCCGCAAACTCGGCGGATTCGCTCAAGAAACCATAGCCCGGATGGATAGCATCGCAGCCGGAACCCTCGGCGATGGCGAGTATCCTGTCGTGATTCAGATAGGCAGATACGCCTTCTTCGTCCAGACACTGTGCGTGGTCTGCGTGTCTGGTGTGCAAGGCCTGCTCATCATCAATGGCATAGACTGCCGTGGATTGGATGGCCAGATCAGCGGCGGTGCGCAAAATGCGTATCGCGATCTCGCCTCGATTGGCAACGAGAATGTGTTCTGGCATTACCTGACTTACGGCCGGAAAACCCTGCATGATACTCACAGGGTTCGCTCGGAGGTAGCTGGCACCCCACAAACGGCTTCTTCGGTGGCCTCACACCCGCGCGACGGAGATGCTGTGAGGTCCGTGGAGCATGTCTCTGAGCACCTTTGCTGTCTGCCTATCCGGGTAGTCGTCCAGGCGAATGCGAACAATGGCATCGCGTGGCCAGGCTGCTGCTTTGCGCTCAAGCTCGGGGAGCCAGGTGGAAGGCGCGGCATGCCCGCGGCCGTCGAAGTCGACCATCGGTCGAGCGGGCAGCTCCCGGAAGGTGAAACCGGGTGGTGCATCACGATCCAACGCGACCTCGCAGAATCCCTTGGGCTCGAGCTGCTCCGCGTAAGACGTCCGCTCGATCGAACCGCAGTAGAGCACCGGCACCTGGTAGTCGAGCACCTGATGTCGGTGAATGTGACCCGCGAGTACACAATCGTATTCGGGTGGCAGCTGCTCCCGTGCAATGACGTCGGCGGAGGATCTGAAAACGAAATCGGACGGACCGACCGTGGCGCCATCCACAGCGTGGTGCAGAACCAGGAGTCTGAAGTCGGCAGCGATATTCGAGCTTTCGCAGGCGGTCACTGATCGGACGAAATGGGAACGAATATCGCGGACATAGGGGAATCCGGACAAAGCCACGCTTCCGCCGGCCATCTCGAAGCGGAAGGTCCGCGGCCGGTCGAACACGTGAATGTCAGGATGGTTCAGGAACAGTGAGGGCGGCAGCACGGATCGTTCGTGATTGCCGGGCACAATGGCGATGGGAATCCCGCTGGCAGCGAAATCCAGGAGCATCTGGTAGGCCCGATCGATGATGCTGGGGTCGACCCGGCTGCGAAAGAAGAAATCACCGCCGTGCACCACCAGATCAGCCGCCGTGTGACGGGCATGATCCAGCACGCGTTGGAAATTGGCAAAAAAGTCGGAGCCTCTTCTCGGACGCTCCGTGCGAGGGCGTACCGGATAGTCGAAGCCGAGATGGGAATCGGAGAAGAACACCACTCGAACGGTCATGCCGAGATCATACTGTACGTATATACAGTTTTCAGCCTGTGACGTCGTATTTCTGAAACGGACCCTGCGGAATCAGTCCCAATGGCGCGTTCGCCTGCCGCTACTCCCCGCCGTCGTCCAGTCCACTGATGGGCTTGTAGTACGGCTTGTCACCCAAGGTTTCGACTTTCTTCTGCCAGTTGGCACCGGCTTCCTCGGGGGTGTAGGCCCAATCCTGGCGGTGATAGTTCCAGCTGTCCGGGTTCAAGGTTTGCGCAAGCTCCCAGTACTGTTCCGCCTTTTCGTTCTGCGCCCGGGATTTGAAGTAGCTGGCGAGACGGAAGGCTGCATCTGCTCGGGCCTCATCGTCACTTTTCACGGCGATTTCCACAGGATCGCTGACGAACTGGCTGTCGGCACCGTGCGCGACCCAGTCGGCCACCATGGGTGCATAGTCTTCCCGCCCGAACTCGAAGCCCCCAAGATTGTGCTTGGTCGCATAGCTTCCCTCGTCGACGCGCAGCACGTGCCCATCCTCGTCGATCCAGACCGCAGAGGGTACGTTCACCAGGCTGAAGAGGGCACTCAGCTGATGGGTCGGATCCACCAGCCCTACATAGGTCGCACCCGCTCGTTCATACCAGGGTGCAGCCGCGGCGGTTCCCTGGGTGTCCTGTGCGGCTGCCAGGATGACGAAGTTGTCGTCTGCCAGCGTTTCGTAGACTGCCTGCCAACCCGACAGGTCGAAGCGGCATCCTCACCAGCTGGCCCAGCTGAGCAGCATGATCTTCTTCCCTTTGAAATCGCTGAGACGATGGCTTTGTCCGTGCCAGTCCATCAGTTCGAAGTCCGGTGCCAGACCTCGCCTGGATAGGCTCGAGCGCTGGGCCGGGATCTCACCGAGGCTGAAAGTCTGGGTTTCATGGTCGGCGACGATCGCTTGCTGCACGCGCCGTGCGAGTTCGGTGACGTTGACCCAGCCTTGATCCTGGCGCGTGACGAAGATGTTGCTGTCTTCATCCTGGCGGACGGGTACGCAGATTTCATCCAGACAAGCACCTTCGGGCTTGAGCTCGAAGCCGTTCACCGCAGGTAAGTCGGACTTCCGTACCCAGAGATTGATGGGGTCGGGCAAGGTAGCATCGACGGTGGTGACACCGTCCAAAGTGACGATGTTGGCTGGGTACGCGGCCAACGGAAGAAGCAAAAAGGTCAGGACCGAAAGGCAGGTGGTTTTCACGTCCGGTTCCTTAGTGAGTAGCGCTAAGGGCGATCATACCCTACGTAGCGATCAGCCGGGTGACCGGCTCTATAGCGGGAACGGTCAGCTCCTCCTCGGCGGAAAATCGGGCTATGTGTCTACATTGGAGCAATATGTTTGAAGCTGAGACAACCACTTCAGCGCTTGTTGGCGATCCGTAAAGGTCTCGACTTCGGATGCGCCAGTCGTATCAAACAGAGCAGCTATTACTCTGGCGAGCATGATCATGGAGTCGGGTACGAGCAGAGCAGTTCGCCCAGGCTTACACAGGTCCTGAACAGATTTTGCCCGCTCTGGAAGCCTCTGGATGACCTCAGGGGTTACGCCAGTTGTGTCCCACTGAGTAAGGTCGTAGATGACCTTGTCATGCTCTGCCCACAACTCCTGCTTGTTCATCGCGTACCGAAAAAACATGGAGACGCTCGCCCGACCGACCAGGTGCACGTGAAGCACATCGCCGTCGGTGGCATGCAGAATGTCCGAGATCTTGTCCATCGTCACGGTGTTTGCAGCGACGCCATCTTCGCGTGGCACATTTAGAGTACGACCCACAAGGCGTGAATGACTCCCGGGACGTAGAACAACAAACACAGCAGTATGTTAAGCAACAAGCTGCCCGTAGCACCTTCCTTGAGAAAGACCGCCAGCGGTGGCAGCAGAACGGCAAGAACGATAAGTAGAATCCTGTTCACGACAGTCTCCTGAACGTAGTTTGATGAAACCGGCCCGCACCCGATACTGCTGGGTGCAGGCCGTACTGCCCTATTGCATCTGCCTCACTTCTCGAGTGGCTGAGATCACCGCCGTCACACGACGGTTCTGACTGCGGCCCTCTCTTGTGTCGTTGTCGGCGATCGGCCGTTCTTCGCCATAGCCTCGGCTAGCCAAACGAGCTTCGCTGACGCCGAGTGAAACCAACTCATCCGCAACAGCCTGAGCGCGCTGCTCGGACAGCAACTGGTTGTACTCAGCGGTACCTGTGTTGTCGGTGTGACCTTCGATTTCCGCCCGCGTCTGCGGGTATTCTCTAAGGAATGCAGCGACTTGCCTGATTTGGTCAGCATGTGTTGGCTGTATCTCTGCGGCGTTGGAAGGAAACTCGAGGTAAAGGTCGAACGTGACGGTTTCTTCAAGCATCACGTAGCAGCCGTGCTCATCCACCCGTGCTCCCGCTTCCGTGTCTGGACATTGATCTTTGCTGTTTACAACGCCATCGCGGTCATCATCGAGCTCGCAGCCGTCTGCATCGACGGTCGCGTTAGCAGCGGTATTTGGGCATCTGTCCGGACCGTCATCCACGCCGTCGCCATCGCTATCAACGGATGCGGCCGCAGCTAACATCACCGGTGCAGCTTCGGATTTGGTAGGCCCGAGACTCAGGGTAAGCCCGAGCATCGCGAAGGGCTCCAGCTTTTTCGAATCGTAGGAATAGACGGCCCGTAAATCGCCGCGGAAGCTCATGCGGCCACCCATGTGACGGAAGAATCCAATACCAGCGTTGTACTCGCGTTCGAACTCTTCCAGTTCCGGCGGTGTGCTGGAGTAGTCGGTGCGTCCTGCACCTAGTGTGAGGTACGGCTTGAAGGCACCGCCATCCTCCCGCAGCATATAGAGCAGATTCAGCCAACCGGATTCAGCGCGAGTGCTGAACGTGCCGGATTCCGGTTCCGCTCGAAGATACAGGCCTTCGATAGCCCAGCGGTCGGAGATGGCCCAGCCTACTCCCCCTCCGTACCCTAAATCGGTGTCATCAAACTCTGACGAGCGGATCAACGCCCCTACGCCGGAAACGAATACCTGATTGCGGGTCGGCATCGCTTCCGCTGCGCGTACCGTACTTGCAGCACAGGTGAGCAGCAGAGCGGTGCAGGTGAGCCACATCAAGCGGCGAATCGGTTCCGGTGAGTCTCTCATGGAGGCATCCCTTGATCTCGTTGTTTACTACAAGACCAAGCCCGATGCGCAAAAGTCACAACACAAGATAGCTTTCTGATCTTAAGGCGGACTCATTGACGTGCGGCCAGCGGTTCGAGCTTTCGAAGTGCACGGTAGTAGCGCATCTTCGTGGTGCTCAGATTGAGATTCAGTATCTGCGCGATCTCCTGGAACTCGAGCTCGTCCACCAGACGAAAAGCGAGCAGGGTGCGCTCCTCGACCGTCAGGTGATTGAGAAGCCGGTCAAGTTCGATGCGGCTGGTGTCTGATCCCTCCTCGCTATCAACTGATTCCTGATAGGTGGGATCCAAGGCCAATGCTTCCGTTTTTCGGCGCTCGCGGCTTTCTGCATCCAGGTGGCTGCGACTACGATTTACCACAATGGTTGCCAGCCAACTCCAGAACCTATCTGGCTGGTCCAAATTCGGCAGCGCGTGATAAGCACGCACCATCGCATCCTGAGCCACTGTTTCGGCATCGTCCCTGTCGGCGACAATGCCCATTGCCAGGCTCCTGACGCGTGCGTAGTAGCGACCGGCCAGCACTTCGAACGCCGTGTTGCGGTGAGGGAGTTCGCGTTGCGCCAGCCGGACGAGTTCCTCGTCGGTCACCGGTATGCCCGCGCGCTAACCCTTCTCGATCACGACACTCGAGGTGAGCTGGCGGTTGGGGATGCTGACGAGATCTCCATCGTCCCTTCTCACAACGACGTTGATAGCGCCGATAGACTCGATCGTCCCGTGGTAGCCATCCACTTCGATCCGCGAACCCGGCTGAAACTGGTCGCGGATGTAGGATCCCGACAACACGTTGGCGGCGACCTCACGAGACCCTAGCCCGAATGCCAACGCTGCAGCTGCACCGGCTGAGATCAGAATGATCGAAATCGCTTGGGTGAGAATGGCCGTCTCCAGGTCGAGCTGCCCGATCGCCAGAGCAATGACGATGACGCTCAGCATCACATAGGCGGCAGAACCCAGGCCCGAGGCATACTCCAAGCCAATCCCCTCGGCACCGGTTCGAATGGCATCCCTCACAAACCCAGCGATCAGCAGACCGGCGAGCAGGATAAAGACCGCGCCCAGAATCTTGGGCAAGTACTGCACCAGCGAGTCTATTGTGGCTGATACTCGCGGCAGACCGAGTGTTTCGGTGACCGAAACGACAAAGGTCAGCATCAAGATCCAGAAAACGACTCGAGAGACGATGTGCGAGACGGAAACGTTCACACCTGCCCGCTCCAGAGCACCGACCAGTCCTGTGTTCTCACTATAGCCGTCGACGCCAAGCCGCTTCAGGAGCTTTTCCAGAAGACGGGAGACTATTCGGGCAAAAAAGTAACCGAACCCGAGAATAAGCAAGGCGGCGAACAGACTCGGCAGGAATGCCGCCACTGTGGACCACAAAGTGGTCGCCGCCGCCATCAGCGACTCGGTCCAGAGGTCAATCGTCTCCATTACGCACCTCCAGCGCTATATCGTTGATTCATAGAGAAAAAAGCCGCCAATATCATCAGGATTGTCCGGGTCAGGCGGGCGAAGCCCAATCCTATTAGCTCGCGGGCTGAGGTCTGACGGTTTGCCTTGCGCAAGGCTCTCTGCACTCCAGCCTCCGGGGTTTCCGACCAACTGGAATTCATGTGCATCCAGCGACGATAGGCGTTTTCGATCTCGGTATCGGTTGGTGAAGGCATGACTTCTCCTCAGCTATCTACTTTTAAGGCCCGGCCAGTATTAAGACCCGACCAACGCACCCCGAGTCACAAAAAGGCGACTCCGGAGAGCGCAGTGCTGGTTTCGCCGAGGACGGATGGGCGGCAACAGCCTCTCTAGCCAGGGGTGGCACGCTTCTCGGTGGTTAGACAGGTCTAGCTCATGCCATTCAACACGAGCGCCAATACGAACAGTGCTCTGGTTGACTGTTTTGAGATTGAGCCGGGTGAACTGTTTAGAAAAGTGTGACCTTAGGGTGCAAGCTGGGCACGGTTTTGGCACAACTAAGAATCAAGGAGTAACCTCCCGCGATCGCGAGTCTTAGCCCACTGCGGGTGGGATGGCATCATCAACCTGGTGTAGTGAATACCGGCTATCCCCTATTAAGTGGGAAGAGCCCCGGGCAGCACCACCTGGAGATGGTAGCTACGGGTGGACTTGAACCACCGACCCCAGCATTATGAATGCTGTGCTCTAACCAGCTGAGCTACGTAGCCATTGATGGGCTCTGGCGTCGCTCCAATCAGAACGTTAGAGTGGCGCCTTTTTTCAGGGTGCGCGATTTTCCGGCACCCTCCCTGAGATGTCAAACCCAGCAGTTTCTCCGGCTCGAGACCCGGATTGCGGGCCTATCGATCCGTTTCAGGTACGTCCGTTGCCGGCCCCCTGCTCACCGGCGGATCGTCTGCGCGCCTGGATCGATCTCTCCGGCTCTATGACCCGCTCCATTGCTGACGCCCTCGGTGAGGTGCCGGTCGTGCACCCAGGAGTTGAAGGACCTACGGCCCTGGCACCCTGGGAGCGTCGCCTGCTCGGCATTGGCGAAGCGGCAGGATATACCCGTGCGGTGTTGCTCACGGTGAACGACCGGGTTGTGCTCACCGCCCGAACCGTCAGCCGGTTGGGGGATCCGGCTCTGGAGGTCATCCGCAAACTTGGCTCTCGCCCCCTGGCACAGCTCCTCTTCGACGATCCCCGCTGGGTACGAGGGAGCGCGCCGATTCCGCTGATCGAGCTGGGGCAGCGACGCATCGGACGTACCTGCCTGTGGCGGGCCAGCCGACTGGACGGGCGTCGTGCCGAGAGCAAACTTCTGGTCAGCGAGTTTTTCGAAGCCGGTCTGACGGCGGACCCACCGGTCGAGTGAATCAGACGTTGAACCGAAACAGGATCACATCACCGTCCTGTACTTCGTAGTCCTTGCCTTCCGAGCGCCACTTACCCGCTTCTTTCGCACCCTGCTCGCCTTTGCAGGCGATGTAGTCCTCAAACGACACGACTTCGGCCCGGATGAATCCCCGCTCGAAGTCGGTGTGAATCACCCCGGCTGCCTGCGGCGCCTTGGTGCCGATCGGCACGGTCCAGGCCCGGGCTTCTTTCGGCCCTGCAGTGAAATAGTGATGCAGACCGAGCAGCTTGTACCCCGCTCGAATCACCCGATTGAGACCCGGCTCCTCGAGTCCAAGTGACTCCAGGAACTCATCCCTGTCCTCGTCTTCAAGCTCGGCAATCTCCGCCTCGATCTTGTTGCAGATCGGCACCACTTCGGCGCCTTCGCTGACTGCGAGTTCCCTGACCGAATCCAGCATCGGATTGTCCTCGAAGCCGTCCTCCGCCACGTTGGCTATATAGAGCACGGGCTTGGCTGTGATCAGATGGTACTCCTTCAGATGTGCCAGCTGCTCTCGAGTGAGCTCGAGGGCGCGCACCGGTTTACCTTCTGCCAGGCCATCGCTGACCAGCTGCAGAATCTCCATCAGGCTGCGCGCATCCTTATCCCCGGAATTCGCAACTCGGCGGGTGCGATCGAGCACCTTATCCACGGTTTCCATATCTGCCAGGGCGAGCTCGGTGTTGATGATCTCGATGTCGTCAATCGGTGAGATCTGTCCGGACACGTGCACGACGTTCTCATCCTCGAAGCAGCGCACCACGTGGGCGATGGCGTCCGTCTCCCGGATGTGGGCCAGGAACTGATTGCCGAGCCCCTCGCCTTTGGAAGCCCCGGCTACGAGACCGGCAATGTCCACGAACTCCATAGTGGTCGGCACCACTTCCTTTGAGGCGGCCAGCTCAGCCACCTGCTCCAGCCGTGGGTCCGGCACGGGTACCACACCGGTGTTGGGGTCGATGGTGCAGAACGGGAAGTTTTCTGCATCGATCCCCGCCTTGGTCAGCGCGTTGAAGAGCGTCGACTTGCCCACGTTGGGCAGACCGACGATGCCGCAATTGAATCCCACCTGGTTCGCTCCGTTACGTCTGGGCTTCGCCTCTTCTTAATTTCGGCTTTGCCTGTTTGATTACGCCTGGTCTTCGCCTTTGTCGGGCGCGTGCAGCCAGTTCATCACCTTCTGAAAGTTACCGTCGAGCAGATCGTCGAGAACGGTCTCGGGTAACTCGAAGGCATCTTCAATCAGTCGCCGCTCATCCGCCGGCGTGGTCACGGAGGTCAGAAACGGAGTGACCCGGTCTCTGTCACCCGGGTGGCCGACGCCGATCCGCAACCGGTGAAAACCCCGGGCGCTGCCAAGCCCCTCGATCACGCTCTTGATGCCATTATGGCCATTGGCGCCACCACCACTCTTCAACCGCAGCACACCCGGCTCGAAAGCCATCTCGTCGTAAGCCACCAGAATCTCTTCCGGCTCGATCTTGAAAAAGTGCGCCAGTGGCCCGACGGATTCGCCGGACAGATTCATGAAGGTCTGCGGCAGCACAAGGCGCAGATCATGGCCAAGCACGTCACCACGCCCCACGTCACCTTTGAATTTCGACTCGTAAGCCAGACGGATGCCGAACCGACGGGCAAGCCGGTCGACAAACCAGACACCGACATTGTGTCGGGTGTCTGCGTATCGCGGGCCTGGGTTCCCCAGGCCCGCTATCAGGCGGATGGCCATGCTGCAACGCTCGAGGCGCTTGGATCAGTCCTCTTCGGACTCTTCCCCGGCATCACCTGCCGGTGCTTCCTCGCTGTCCTCTGCGACCTCTTCACCCTCGGCTGCTGCTTCCAGTTCTTCTTCCTCTTCCTCAACACCGCCTCTCGGCATGATGACGCTGGCAACCGCCCGGTCATCATCGTGGGTGAGCGCCACGATAGACACGCCCTGAGGGAGGGCCAGATCAGAAAGGTGAATGATCTCGCCGACGTCGAGCTCGGCCATGAACACCTCGATGAACTCAGGCAGATCCGCCGGCAGACAGCTGATTTCCACTTCGTTCATCGTGTGAGAGATGGTACCGCCGCCGAGACGAACGCCCTTGCACTTGTCTTCGTTCACGAAGTGCAGCGGTACGCTCACCTGGATCGGCTTATTGGCACTGATGCGCATGAAGTCGACATGCAGCACTTTCTCCGTCGCCGGATTACGCTGCATGTCCCGGAGCACCGCCTGCTGGCTTTTGCCGTCATACTTCACGTCCAGGATCTGGGAGAAGAAGGCCTCGCTCTGCATGGCCTTGGCGAGTTCATTGGTACTCAGTGTCAGGTTGACCGGGTCTTCCTCCGCACCGTAGATGATTCCCGGGATCTTATCGCCCGAGCGACGCAGGCGGCGGCTCGCACCTTTCCCCACGTCTGAACGCACTTCTGCGTTGATTTCAATTTGCTGAGACATGTCTGTTCCTCAGTGACTTTAACAAAGCAGTGCACAGGCACTGCCCCTTTTCAGATCGATGCTCGCGACCAGGCACCGATCCTGAACATCTGTGAGCTTCCTAACGGAACATCTCACTGATGGATTCCTCTTTGCTCACCCGACGGATGGACTCCGCCAGCACACCGGCCAGCGTGATCTGGGTAATCTTTCCGCACGCTGCTGCTTCGGCAGACAGCGGGATGGTATCGGTGACGGACATGCCGTCCATCGCCGACCCGGCAATTCGCTCAACCGCTTTGCCTGACAGCACCGGATGGGTGATGTAGGCATGCACGGCGATAGCGCCTTCGTCCTTCAACGCCTCAGCTGCGGTGCACAGCGTACCCGCGGTGTCGACGATGTCGTCCACGAGCACGCAGGTCTTTCCAGCCACATCACCGATCACATTCATCACCCGGGACTCGTTCGCCTGTGGCCGCCGCTTGTCGATGATCGCCAGATCGAGATCGTCGGCCTGCTTCGCTATCGCCCGGGCTCGGACAACGCCCCCCACATCCGGCGAGACGATGATCGGGTTCTCAAAGCACGCGGAAACCATGTGGTCCACCAGTACCGGTGATGCGTACACGTTATCCACTGGCATGTTGAAGAAGCCCTGAATCTGGTCTGCATGCAGATCCACGGTGAGCATTCGATCGATGCCGACGCTGGAGAGCATGTCGGCAACCACCTTGGCGCTGATGGACACCCGAGCCGAACGCGGCCGGCGGTCCTGGCGCGCGTAGCCGAAGTAGGGAATCACCGCCGTCACCCGGGTAGCAGATGCCCGGCGGATCGCATCCGCCATGATCATCAGCTCCATCAGGTTGTCGTTGGTGGGCGCACAGGTGGACTGCAGCAGGAAGACATCACTGCCGCGAACGTTTTCGTGGATCTCCACGCTCACCTCGCCATCGCTGAACCGACCCACGGCAGCATTGCCCAGCTCGATCTTGAGCTCGGCGGCAACATGTTCGGCAAGCGCCCGATTGGCACTGCCACTGAACAGCATGAGGTCGGACACGGTCAGTTCTTTCTATCTAGTGCTGGACTCGGTTGGGCGAGAGCGGGTTAAGTGGCTGGGGTGGCAGGATTCGAACCTGCGCATGGCGGGATCAAAACCCGCTGCCTTACCACTTGGCGACACCCCAGACGTCAATCGCCCGGGAGCACCCGGGCGAAGGGGGCGCTATTTTGCGCACGCACCCGCCCGCTGTCAAACCAACCCCCAGTGTGGTGATAGGCTTCAAAGGCCCTGAATTCAAAGGGTTAGTTGAATTGGAGGACCGGCTTCAGAGCCGCCATTCGGAGATCACCAGGCGCACTCGTGCATCGTTTCTGGTGGCTGTCACCCGACCCGGCAACTGCCGTGCCGGTGCCTCGGTCTCCAGGCTTTCCGGGACGCTCTGATAGCGTTCCAGCAGCACATTCCAATCCAGCTGCTCAAAGCTCAGCACCCGCCCTGCCTCATCCCGCGTCAAGCCGCTGCTCGGGATGCCCGTGACCGGTCCACCCTGCACCCAGGCCGGCAATACCTCGAGGGGCAGGCTCCAGCCGAGGTGAGCGCGCATCACCGCCTCCGGCTCCCCCTGGGCCAGCACGCCCTTGTCCGATTCCAGACGAATTTCGCCATCTTTTTTGACAAGTTTGACACGACCCTGACCCAGTGGGCCCCAGAGATCGATCTCGAAGGCATCTCCCATCTGGTGCCAGAGCAGGTTGGCGCTGAAACTCTCATTCGCCTCCCGGACACCCACCTTACCAGTCAGAACGAAGGTTTCCGGCGCCTCCGGCAGGCTTGGAACCCCGGCACAACCGGCAATGAGCAGGCAACCCAGCAGCACGGGAATCTGCACACGCCGGGTAGCCACGGGTACCATACGTAGAAATACCTTTAGAAATAACAAGTTATACAAGTCCGTCGGACCGCGAGTTGCGCTAGAATGCGCACCTGGAGACAGGTCCTGACGATCCTTAAGAGCCCAAGCAATGGCGATATTGGCATACGGCGTCAACTACCGCACGGCACCCGTAGAGTTTCGGGAGAAGATCGCCTTTCCTGAGGAAACCGTCGGTGATGCCGTGCAGGCAGCCACTCGAGCCATCCCCAGCGTATCCGAGGCGGCCATCATCTCCACCTGCAACCGGACCGAGCTCTATCTGGCCATGGATCCGAATCAGGAGCACGGCGTGGTGGAGTGGCTGGCGGACGCCCGGGCCGTTCAGCCCGCCGAGCTGGTGGCCGTGGCTTACAGTCATTGGGATCAGGATGCAGCCCGACACCTGATCCGCGTCGCTTCCGGGCTGGATTCCCAGGTGCTCGGTGAGCCGCAGATCATGGGCCAGGTAAAGACGGCCTACGATCTGGCCCGGACCGCGGGCACCGTTGGGCCAGAGCTCTCCCTGCTTTCGCAGATCACGTTATCGGCTGCCAAAAAAGTTCGCACGGATACCGACATCGGTCGAAACCCGGTTTCTGTCGCCTATGCCGCCGTCAGCATGGCACAGCAGATCTTCACGGATCTGAAAGACACCAAGGCGCTGCTACTGGGTGCGGGGGATACCATTCAACGGGTTGCCGAGCACCTGGCCGAGTTCGGCGTGGCTGGCATGGCGATCGCCAACCGCACCCTCACCAACGCCGAGAGTCTGGCGGCTCGATTCGATGCTTTGCCCATGCAGCTCACCGATGTGGCTGCTGCCCTACCCGAGTACGACATCGTGATCACCTCCACCGGCAGTTCGCTGCCGGTCGTGGGCAAGGGCGCCCTGGAGGCGGCGATCAAGCAGCGCCGGCACAAACCCATCTTCGTGGTCGACATCGCCGTGCCTCGCGACGTTGAGCCGGAAGCGGCGGATTTGCCCGACGTCTATCTCTACACCATCGACGATCTCACCGAGATCATCGAAGAAAACGTTCGCTCCCGCCGGGAAGCAGCCGAGGACGCCGAGTCGATGGTGGCGGACGGCGCTGATCACTACCTCCGCGAACGTAGAGCTCACCATGGCCAGGCACTACTGCGGGAATTCCGCGACAGTGCGCAGCGCATCCAGGAAACGGAGCTGGAAAAAGCGCTCAAGGATTTGAACCGTGGACAGGATCCTGCCGCCGTGCTGGAGCGATTCAGCCGCGGGCTGACGAACAAGCTGATCCACCCGCCGACCACGGCGATCCGCAACGCGGCCGCCGACGGCCGGGCAGACCTGCTCGAATATCTGAAGACTCTGTACCACCTGGACTAAGGAACTCTGTTGTGAGCCTTTCGGATTCCATGACGGCCAAGCTGTCGGGGCTGACCGACCGCTATGACGAGGTCGCCGCATTGCTGGCGGATCCCGATGTGATGGGCAATCGGGACCAGTTCACAGCGCTGTCCAAAGAGTACGCCGAGATTGAACCGGTGATTGCCTGTTTCAGGAAATACGAATCGCTCAGCACGGAGCTCGAGGACGCCCGAACCCTCGTCCAGGACGATGATCCGGAAATGCGCGAGCTGGCGGAAGAGGACGTCAAGCGTCTGACCGGCGAAGTGGAAGAGACTGAACTGGAGCTGCAGATGCTCCTCCTGCCCAAGGATCCGAACGACCAGGCCAATGTGTTCCTCGAGATCAGGGCCGGTACCGGAGGCGACGAAGCCGCTATCTTCTCCGGTGATCTTTTCCGCATGTACTCCAAGTTCGCCGAGGCCAAGCGTTGGCAGCTCGAGGTCTTGAACGCCAAACCGGGTGAGCACGGGGGCTTCAAAGAGATCATCTCGAGAATCTCCGGCCAGGACGTTTACTCTCAACTCAAATTCGAATCCGGTGCGCACCGGGTGCAGCGAGTGCCCGAAACAGAGACTCAGGGACGAATCCACACCAGCGCCTGTACCGTAGCGGTGATGCCGGAGGTGGACGAGATCGAGACTATCGAGATCGATAAGAAAGACATCCGGGAAGACACCTTCCGTGCTTCCGGTGCCGGCGGTCAACATGTGAACAAGACCGACTCCGCCATCCGCCTCACCCATCTGCCGAGTGGGATCGTGGTTGAGTGTCAGGACGAGCGGTCGCAGCACAAGAACCGGGCCCGAGCCATGTCGCTGCTACAGGCGAAGCTGCTCGACGCGGCTCAGGCCGAGCAACAGGCGGAACAGGCTGAGACGCGTAAGTCTCTGGTTGGTTCCGGCGACCGTTCCGAGCGGATCCGTACCTACAACTTTCCTCAGAGCCGGGTGACCGATCATCGGATCAACCTCACCCTGTACAAGCTGGACGAGGTGATCGAGGGTGATCTGGACCAGATCGTGCAACCACTCATCACCGAAAACCAGGCGGACCTGCTCAAGAACCTCGGAGACAGTCAGTGAGCCAGACTGTGGCCGGCTGGCTCGAGCAACATGCCGAGCTGCCGGACGCTGATCGGGACTTTCTGCTCTGCCATCGTCTGGGCCTCGATCGGGCTGCGCTTGTTCTGGATTCCCGCCGGACGATCGACCCGGAGACCTTGAGCACTCTGGAAGGTGATGCGACCCGCCTGGCGGCCGGTGAGCCACTCGCCTACGTGCTCGGTGAGTGGAGCTTCTGGGACTTCGACCTGACGGTCTCAGCCGACGTGCTGGTTCCGCGCCCGGAGACGGAAATCCTGGTGGAGGCCGCGCTCGACCGTGTGCGCCCGGGCGCCCGCGTGCTGGATCTCGGGACTGGCAGTGGCGCCATCGCGATCGCCCTTGCCCGCACGGCAGATCTCGATCTCCTGGCCGTGGATGAGAGCGCTGCAGCCCTGGCCATCGCTCGAAAAAATGCAGCACGCCTGAAGGCGGCAGTGACCTTTCTGGAGAGCGACTGGTTCTCGGCCATCACCGGCTGTTTCGATCTGATCGTTGCCAATCCACCTTATGTAGCTGAAGACGATCCGCACCTGACCGCCCTCTCCTTCGAACCTGGCAGCGCTCTGATCAGCGGCCCGGATGGGCTCGACGACCTTCGCCGGATCATCCCTCCGGCACCCGGTTACCTGGCATCGGCAGGCTGGCTGCTGGTGGAGCATGGTTACGATCAGGAGGCTGCCGTGCGTGACCTTTTTGCCGATGCCGGGTTTGAAGCGATAGAGTGTCGCAAAGACCTTGGCGGTCAGCCTCGAGTAACCATTGGCCGCCGTCCCTGACAGGGATCTGGATTTCAGAATGGACCTGACCGACGACCAACTCCTCCGTTACAGCCGTCAGATCATGCTGCCGGATGTGGACATCGCCGGTCAGGAGAAGCTGCTCGAAGCGACCGTGCTGATCGTCGGCCTGGGCGGTCTTGGCTCGCCCGTTGCTCTGTATCTGGCCAGCGCCGGTGTCGGCCGCCTGATCCTCTGTGACCACGATGAGGTGGATCTCTCCAACCTGCAGCGGCAGGTTGTGCACAACACTTCCGGTGTCGGCCGGCACAAGGTCGATTCCGCCGCCGAGACGTTGGCCGGAATCAATCCGGACGTGGTGCTGGAGAGAATCTCCACCAAGCTGCATGGCGATGCACTAACCGATGCGGTCGCCCGCTCTACCGTCGTGGTGGATGCCACGGACAACTTCGACGTTCGCTTCGAGCTGAACCAGGCCTGCGTCGACTCTGGCGTGCCGCTGGTCTCGGGTGCCGCCATTCGCTGGGAAGGCCAGGTGGCTCTGTTCGACTCACGAGACCCGGAGTCCCCCTGCTACCGTTGCCTGTATGCCGAAGGCGACGACGCGGCCCTGAACTGTTCAGAAAACGGGGTGATTGCACCTCTGGTCGGGGTGATCGGCACCTGTCAGGCCATGGAAACCATCAAGCTGATCACCGGTGTAGGCGAAACCCTCACCGGCTACGTGCTCTATTTCGATGGTAAGCGTATGGAGTGGCGGCGCCTCAGGCTGCCGAAGGATCCGAACTGTCCGGTCTGCGCAAACTGATCCCGTAGACAGTAGAAAGACTTTTCAGCAGATCGCTACGCACCTGATCCAGATCTGCCGGCCCGCCCAGTTCGGCAATCTGCGTCACAGCGGTATCGGTGAGGCCACAGGGGTTGATCCGGGAGAACGGCTCAAGGTCCATGCTCACGTTCAACGCCAGACCGTGGTAGGAACAACCACGACGAACCCTGAGGCCCAGCGAGCCGATCTTCGCGCCGTTCGCTCCACGCACATAGACCCCTGGGGCATCCGCCCGGGCGGTCGCATCTATGCCGTAACCGGCCAGAGTCTCGATCATCCCGTTCTCGATACCGTTGACAAGATCACGCACGCCCAGGCTCATACGCCTGAGATCGAACATCAGGTAGCCGACGATCTGACCGGGGCCGTGGTAGGTCACCTGACCGCCGCGGTCTGACTGGACGACGGGAATGTCTCCGGGCATCAGCAGGTGTTCCGCCTTACCCGCTTGTCCTTGAGTGAAAACGGGATCGTGCTCGGTAAGCCAGAGCTCATCCGGCGTCTCTTTCGTGCGTGCGTCCGTGAACGCTCGCATGTCGGCAAACACCGGCTCGTAGGCTGTCCGGCCAAGGTCCCGTAGCAGAACGTCCACCATCAGAGCACCAGCTTGACCAGCGGATGCGCCATGAGCTCGGTGTGCAGGGCTTTCAGCTGCGCTTCGGAGGTGGCCCGGATGGAGAGTCTGAGTGATACGTAGTTGCCCTTGCTGCTCGGCTGGCTGACCACCTGATCCTCGGAAAAGGCAGTGTCATGGGCCCGGACAATGGTAGCGATGTTCGCCAGGAAGTCTGCACGCGCCGCGCCGATCACCTTGATCGGGTAATCCTCCACAGGAAACTCGATGACCGGTTTCTCTTCCATCACTCAATCGCAAGGCTACTCGCCAGCTTCCCCAGAACCCAGCAGGTCTGCGAAGAACAGGCTCAGCCAGTCGGACAGCCGGGCAAACACGCCTGACTCCGACACATCCGCCAGCGCAATCAGTGGCGCCCGATACACTTCTTCGCCGTACAGCCCGAGTACCAGCTCGCCCACCTCATCACCAGCAGAAATAGGCGCTTCCAGCGTGGTCGGAACGACCAGTTCCGGCACCAGATCCTCATAGGACCCACGCGGGATGGTGATGGTGACCGGCTCCGCCACACCCATGGGTAACTCCTCGGATTCGCCGTAGTAGATACGGGACGTCTTCAGCGGCACCTCGGAATCGTAGAGCTCCTGAGTCTCGAAGTAGCGAAAGCCATAGGAGAGCAGTTTCTGGCTCTCCCGCATCCGCGCCTCCTCGCTGTCCGTGCCCATGACCACGGAGATCAGTCGCATGTTGCCTCGCAGCGCCGATGCCACCAGGCAGTAGCCAGCCGCTTCGGTGTGGCCGGTTTTCACCCCGTCCACCGTGCGATCCCGCCACAGCAGGCGGTTCCGGTTCGGCTGCTCGATGTCGTTGTAGCTGAACGAGCGCTCGGAATAGTAGGCATAGTGCTCGGGGAAACGCTTGATGAGGTCAACGGTCAGCAGGGCCAGGTCCCAGGCGGATGACTGGTGACCGTCAGCGGGTAATCCCGTGGCATTGGCAAACTGGCTCGCATGCATGCCAAGCACGGCGGCCTGCTGGTTCATCATGCTGGCGAAGGCATCCTCGCTGCCGGCAACGTGCTCGGCCACGGCAACACTGGCATCGTTACCGGATTGGATGACGATGCCCCTCAGGAGGTCATCCAGGGATACCGTTGTGCCTTCGCGCACGAACATACGCGAGCCCGGTGCTCGCCAGGCCTTGACGCTGATCGGCACCTGATCGGTCAGGCTGATCCGACCGGCCTCGAGCTCCATGGCTGCGATGTAGGAGGTCATGATCTTCGTCAGGCTCGCAGGCGGGAGCGGCTCGTTGGCATTGTGCTCCACGAGAACTTTGCTGGTGTCCGCATCCATGAGCAGATAGCCACTGGCCGCAACCTGTGGGGGCGGCGGGATGATGGGCTTGTCTGCCGCTCGCAGTTCGCCAACGAGCAGGGCTGCCAGCATGGCTGTCATCAGAACCACCGCGGTGCGGCAGCGTAGATCAGCAAAAGCCGGCATCGAGAATGCAATTTGATTCTGCATTGGGGGACCTCGATCCAGTTTCCGGGTCGGCGAAGTTTACACCAAGCCTCTGTTCACTCTCAGTGTGGCAGGATGAGCGCGGTACCGTAGTCCGCGGCCCTGATCACACCCTTCAACCGCTCAGCCTCCGTCCGGCCGCGAACTGGGCCAAGTCGAACCCGGTACAGCGATTCGCCAGACACCTTGACCACATAGGTCGGTTTGCCGGTGAGCTCCTGAAGCGCAGCCTTCAGGTTGTCCGCGCGATGCAGCTCGGAGAAGGCCCCGGCCTGGAGCACGAACTCCTTCCCCGGCGCCAGCACCTCCACCCGAACGGGTGCCGTACCCACGGCCGCGAAACCCAGCTTCACAGCCGCCGCGTAGGAGAGATCGATGATCCTGTTGTCGTGGAACGGGCCTCGATCATTGATCCGGACGACGGTGGCGCGGCCGTTGTCCAGATTGGTGACCCGGGCATAGGTGGGGATCGGCAGAGTCTTGTGCGCCGCCGTCAGCTCGTACATGTCGAAAGGTTCCCCGGACGAGGTCAGCCGGCCGTGGAACTTGCGCCCGTACCAGGACGCGTTGCCCGTTGCGCTGTAACCGGCCGCTGAACCCATCACGTAGTAGGTCTTGCCGAAAACGGTGTAGCTTTTCGGGTTGCCACGTTTGGTCGGCCGCTCGTGCCTGACTTCCGGATCCGGGAGATTGGCGAGCCCGGAAGGCACGACAAGAGGCGGGCCATCCCGCTCCTGGGCTCTTTTGCCGGACTTGCCCTGGTTGGACGCACAGCCTGCAAGCGTGAGGCCGGCCAGCAGCAACAGGAGAAAACCTGCTCTCATTCGGCAACGCCTAGGTTGGAAGTGGATTGACCGCGGGCAGCCAGAATCGCCTGACTGAGCTCGTGCACGGCCAGTGCGTACAGGCGGCTGTGGTTGTAGCGGGTGATCACATAGAAATTCCTGAAGCCGAGCCAGTAGTCGGCAGAGTCAGGCTGCATCATCCGGTAAAGGTTGACACCGGCATCCGGATCCAGCGCTGCCTCACCCACGTCCACACCAGCCGCTGTGAGTTCAGCCACCGTGCTCTGCAACGACAGCGATTTCGTCGCCAGCGCATCCGCCCCCTGGTCCACAAGGGTCACCTGCATCGCCACGGGCTCGCCCGGGCGCCAGCCATGGCGGCTGAAATAGTTGGCTACGCTGCCGATGGCATCCGCCTCGTTCGCCCAGATGTCCCGGGCGCCATCCTCGTCGAAGTCCACGGCATAGGCGCGATAGCTCGAAGGAATGAACTGGCCATAGCCCATGGCACCGGCATAGGAGCCCGTGAACGATGTCGGGTCTTCGCCCTCTTCTCTCGCCAGCAGCAGGTACTCGGTGAGTTCCTTCCTGAAGAAGCTGGCCCGTGGCGGGTAATCAAACGCCAGGGTCATGAGCGCATCCAGCACCCGGTAGCTGCCGGTAATCCGGCCATAGCGTGTCTCCACCCCGATGATGGCGACCACATACTCGGGTGCTACGCCAAAGCGAGCCTCTGCTGCATTGAGCACTTCCTCGTTGGCCTTCCAGAACTCGACGCCCTGGCTGATCCGCGGCTCTTTGACGAAGATCTGGCGATACTCGTGCCACTCGAGCGTGCGCTCGGCTGGCCGGGAAATGGACTCCAGAATTCGGTCCTTCCGCTCCGCCTGACCGAACAGCTCGAGCAGTTCCGCTTGTTCAAAGCCGTGCTCTTCGACAAGCTCATCAACGTACTCCTGAACGTCCGCGCGCTCGCTGTAATCCGCATGCGCAGAACAATGCATGGCCACAGATGTCAGGCCGAGCACGACGGCAATCCTTGCGGCGATATTCATGAGCTTTCGAGTCTCCATCGTTGTATCAATCAACCGTTCAGCGCCAACCGCTACTGCCTTTGGCACCCAGGGCCATGATCAGGCCGAAGCTCGCCATCAGCGTGATTGCCGATGTGCCACCGTAGCTCACCAGCGGCAGTGGCACACCGACTACCGGCAACAGACCGCAGACCATGGCGATGTTGACGAATACGTAGACGAAGAAGGTCAGCGTCAATGCGCCAGCCAGCAATCGTCCATAAGTATTGGCAGCACGCGCCGCAAGCGTCAGGCCGCGGGCAATAGCCACTACATACAGCAGCAGCAGCAGTAGAATACCGATCAGGCCAAGCTCTTCACCAACCACGGCAATGATGAAGTCTGTCTGGCTTTCCGGCAGGAATTCCAGGTGGCTCTGGGTGCCCTGAAAGAGCCCCTTGCCCTGGATGCCGCCGGAGCCGATGGCAGTGGTGGATTGAATGATGTTCCAGCCGGCACCCAGCGGATCGCTTTCCGGATCGAACAGCGTAAGAATTCGCTGCCGTTGATAGTCCTGCAGTGTGTACCAGAGACCGGGGGCGGCGGCAGCCAGGGCGAGGAACGAAAGCCCGATCCAGCGCCAGGGCAAGCCGGCCAGCACCACAACGGCAAGACCCGCACCCGCCACCAGGATGCCGGTTCCCAGATCCGGTTGCATGATGATGCAGCCGGCCGGTACCGCTACGATACCCAGCGCGACCAATACGTCTTTGAAGCTCGGCGGCAATGGCCGATCATGGAGATACCAGGCCACCATCATGGGTACCGCAATCTTCATGATCTCCGAAGGCTGGAACCGGATCACGCCCGGGATATCCAGCCAGCGCTGAGAGCCCTTCACCTTCACCCCGACCAGCAGCACGAGCACCAGCAACAGCACACCGGCCACATAGACCACGGGCGACCAGCGACGGTAGAAGCCCGGATCAAGCTGGGCCGCTACGACCATGACAACAAGCGCCAGGCTGACCCGAATCAGCTGATTGGTGAAGATGGCCGCATCCCGATTCACGGCGCTGTACAGCACCACCAGGCCGTAGCCGATGATCGCCACCAGCGTGAGCAGCAGCAGAGGATCCAGGTTGATGCGCAGCAGCTGATCCCGTGCTGAGGCCGACCCGCCACCAGGCAGGGAGCGAACGAAATCACTCATTGCCTGACCGCCATGTCCAAGACGAGATCCTCGCGATCCGCCACATCCAGCTGGGGCAGCAGGTAATAGTCGATGACTTCCCGCGCCACCGGTGCCGCCACCGAGCTGCCACCGCCTCCGTTTTCGACCAGGACGGCCAGAGCAATCAGAGGATCGTCGACCGGTGCGAAGGCGATGAACCAGGCGTGCTTGCGCTTGAACTCGTCCAACAGCTCCTCGTCGTACTCTTCGCCCTGCTTGATCTCCACCACCTGGGCGGTACCTGACTTACCTGCCATCATGTAGTCGATGTCCCGGCCGATGTACGCCCAGGCAGTCCCATTCTGACCAAAGCCCTCCTTGAAGCCCCGATTCCCGCGGTGCACCACATCTTTCATGGCACTCACCATGCGCTCCCAATCATCCGGGCTTGGACCGATCACGTCCGGTAGAGGCTGCGGGGGATCGAACTCCAGCGGCGGCAGTCGACCAGGTTCTGGCTTCAACAGGCGCGGTCGAATCACCTTGCCCCGATTGGCAATCACGCTGGTCATGGTGGCCAGCTGCAGCGGCGTCACCAGCACGTCCCCCTGGCCGATACCCACGTTTACGTTGTCGCCCGGGTACCAGACCTCACCTTTCACACCCTGCTTCCAGATCGGGTCCGGCATCAAGCCGCTGGAGGCATCCGCCACATCCACCGCCAGCTGCTCACCGATGCCAAATTGCCGGGCAAAGCTACCGATCTGGTCGATGCTGAGCCGGGTGGAAAGGTCGTAGAAATAGATGTTCGAGGAGCGGTAGATGGCCCGGTTCATGTCGACGATGCCCTGACCGCCACCACCACCCTGCCGCCAGCTCCAGTCCCGGTAGATACGGTCCTGATTCGGCAGCTTGAACCAGCCGTAGTCTTTGATCTCCTCTTGCCAGGTGATCACACCGTTCGAGATGCCGGCCAGCCCGATCACCGGCTTGAAGGTCGAGCCCGGCGAGTACTGCCCGTTGACCGCCCTGTTAAACAGGGGCGTCTGCAGAGAGTTCACCATGCTTTGATACTGCTCCGTGGAGATCCCCGTGACGAACAGATTCGGGTCGTAGCCTGGATTGCTGACCAGCGCCAGGATGCCACCCGTCTTCGGATCGATGGCCACGACCGAGCCGCGCCTTTCACCAAGTGCAGCCGTCGCTGCGATCTGCAACCGGCTGTCCAGATGCAGGCTGATGTCCTGACCGGATTTCGGCGGCTCGATATCGAGCACTTGCAGAATGCGGCCGTGCGCGTTGATCTCTACCCGTTGATAACCGACTTCACCGTGCAGAGACCGCTCATAGAACCGTTCCACACCGCGACGACCGATGAATTCCGTCGCGCTGTAGTTGGAGCTGTCTGCCTCATCGAACCGTCGCAGGTCGTCCTCGGTCACCCGGCGCACGGAGCCAACCGCATGCGCCATCACCGCACCGAAGGGGTAGTGGCGCTTGAGCTCCGTTCGCACTTCGACCCCCGGCAACCGATGTCGGTTCACCGCCAGGCGCGCCGACTCGGCTTCCGAGAGTACTTCGCGCAGCGTGACGGCTTCGTAGGGGCGCCGTTTTCGTTTCAATCGATCATGGTAGTTGATGAGATCTTCTTCGCCGATATCCACAAGCTTGCGCAGCTCTGCCACCAGCGCATCCACGTCCTCGACCCGCTCACTGACCAGTGCCAGCGATGAGACCGGCCGGTTCTCCGCAAGCAGCACGCCGTGCCGGTCGTAGATCAATCCACGGGGTGGTGCGAGGGGCTGCACCTGGATCCGGTTCTCATCGGATCGGGTCCGATAGGTGTCGTGATCGAACACCTGAAGTTGCACGAGCCGCACCACCAGGGCGGCGATCAGCAGCATGGCGATGGCGAACAGCACGGCAGATCGGCGGACAAAATTCCGCCGATCCGAACCAGGATCATTCAGAGAGAGTGCTGACGCCATTTTTAACGGATTCTCTGGGGGGAGTTAATCGCGTTCAGGCACGATGATAAGGATGTCCGTGCAGTACCGTCCAGGCTCTGTACAACTGTTCGGCAAGCATGACTCGAACCAGCTGGTGTGGAAAGGTCATTGCGGAAAGAGACAGGGACTCGTCGGCCCGGGAGAGACAGCTGGCAGCCAGGCCATCGGCACCGCCAATCAGGAAGCTCACATCGCTGCCTTGACTACGCCAATCGTCCAGTTTGTTGGCAAGCTGCTCCGTACTGCACGCCTTCCCAGCCACGTCCAGCGCCACGACCCGGTCGGCTTGACCGACCCGGGCCAGTATCCGTTCACCCTCGTCCGCCAGCACCCGCTCGCGTGGCCAGCCCTTACGGTTGGCTGCCGCTATCTCCACCAGCTCCAGGGCGCACTCCCTGGGCATACGGCGGGCATAGTCGGTAAATCCATCGTTCACCCAGCCCGAGCTTTTCGCCCCGACGGCGATCAGACGCAGCTTCACACCAGGGATTCAGAATCCGTGGGGATGTCCTGCCAAAGCCGTTCCAGATCGTAGAACTTGCGGGTTTCGGTCTGCATCACGTGCACGAGCACGTCGCCCAGGTCCACCAACACCCACTCGTTGGTTTCCCTGCCCTCCACGCCGTGCGGCGGATGTGCGGCATCCTTGACAGCTTCTACCAGCTTATCGACAAGAGATTTTACATGTCGATTGGAGGTGCCGCTGGCAAGAATCATGTAATCGGTGATATCAGTGAGTTCGGCCACTGGGAGGGTTACTAAGTCGCGGCCTTTGAGGTCTTCGAGAGTATCTACTACGAGGTCACGCAGAGCTTCTGGTGTCACGCAATGCTCCTGTGCAGGTTAACGGTGTTTCTGCTGATACTTTTACTCCTTCTGTCTGTTGGTTGATGTTGATTGCTTGGTGTCGTTCAGCTGACGTCTAGCCGTCTCGGTCAGATCCAGCTCCGTCCCCAAGCGGACCACAGTAGAGGTGGTTATCCCTAATATATAGGGCCACCGGCGGCGGTATCAAATGGCTGACATCTCTGCCTGCCGCCACCCCGGCCCGGACGTCCTGAGCCGATACCTCCTGCATCGCATCTTCCAGCACGAAGATGCCACCTTTGTGACAATCGACCAGGCTGTCCACCTGATGCGCCTTGGTGTAGGCCGTCATCTGCTCGCTCATGGCCGGGAACTCACCCGGCCGCCGCAGCACGATCAGGTTGGCAAGCGTCAGCACGTCCTGCCAGCGGTACCAGGTCTCCAGCAACGCGTAGGCATCACTGCCAATCACCCAGGCCACATCTTCGGCCGGCGCCTCCGAACGAACCGCCTCCAGGGTTTCCACCGTGTAGGAAGGTCGAGATCTATGCATCTCCCGATCATCCGGAATCAAGGCCGGGCGATCGGCACAGGCCAACTGCAGCATGTCCCAGCGTTGCGTCAGGGAGGCGCCAGGGCTGTCCTTGTGGGAGGGTCGCGCAGAGAGCACCAGACGGATCTCGTCGATGCCCAGTGCCGCCAGCACGGTTTCGGCGGCGTGCAGATGGCCGTTATGAATCGGGTCGTAGGTACCGCCGAACAGACAGATCAACGGTGCCGAAGCTCTCCGTTACCCAGAACCACATACTTCTGGGATGTGAGCCCCTCCAGCCCGACCGGGCCCCTGGCGTGGAGCTTGTCGGTGGAGATGCCCACTTCCGCACCCAGGCCGAACTCGAAACCATCGGCAAACTGCGTCGAGACGTTCACCATCACCGACGCGGAATCCACCTCGGTGAGGAAGCGTCGGGTGTGGCCATAGTTGTTGCTGACGATCGTGTCCGTATGTTGAGAACCGTAGCGATTGATGTGGGCGATCGCCTCGTCGAGACCCTCCACCACCTTCACCGCCAGCGTCGGCCCGAGGTACTCGGCCCCCCAATCCTCCTCCGTGGCCGGCTCTGCTTCGATCCTCGCGCGCGTACGTTCACATCCTCTCAGCGTTACCCCGGCCGCCGAGTACGCCTCTGCCAGACGCGGAAGCACCGTATCGGCTATGGGTTCCGCCACCAGCAGGGTCTCGATGGCGTTGCAGACCGCGTACTTCTCCGTTTTCGAGTTCACGGCGATGCCCACCGCCATATCGGGATCCGCCTCCGCATCGATGTAGACGTGGCAGATGCCGTCCAGGTGCTTGATCACCGGGATGGTCGACTCAGCGCTGATGCGTTCGATCAGGCTCTGACCACCGCGCGGGACGATGATGTCCACGCAGTCATCCATCTTCAACAGCTCACCGACAGCCTGACGGTCCGTAGTGCCAACCAGGTGGACGACGCCTTCCGGCAATCCGGCTTCGAGCAGGCCTTTCCGGATGCACTCACCGACTGCCCGATTGGATTCTATGGCTTCCGAGCCACCGCGCAGAATGCAGGCATTGCCCGACTTCAGGCAGAGGCTGGCCGCGTCGACGGTCACGTTCGGACGGCTCTCATAGATGATGCCGATCACGCCGAGAGGCACCCGCATACGCCCCACCTGGATACCTGTGGGCCGATAGGACAGATCGGTAATCTCGCCCACCGGGTCCACCAGGCTGTCCACCTGGAGCACGCCTTCGATCATCCGATCGATGGCGGAATCATCCAGCAGCAATCGGTCCACCAGCGGCTGATCCAGCCCGTTTTTTCCGGCGCGCTCCATGTCGATGGCATTGGCCGCCTTGAGTGCTTCCCGATCTGCTTCCATCGCTCTGGCAATGGCGTTCAGAGCCTGAGATTTCACGTTGGTCGGCGCAGCAGCGATCACCCGGGAGGCGGC
This sequence comes from Candidatus Azotimanducaceae bacterium, assembly GCA_965215995.1. Classification (GTDB taxonomy): domain Bacteria; phylum Pseudomonadota; class Gammaproteobacteria; order Pseudomonadales; family Azotimanducaceae; genus SZUA-309. The sequence continues at coordinate 2,024,470 of OZ244128.1, forward strand.
ACGGGCCGCCTCACCCACCACACGCATGTATGCCGCGATGTCCGTATGCTCTTCGATGTTCTTCACCACACTACTCATGGTGCTGCCTTCCTGCTGTAATCTTGCTTGCTGTAATCTTGCTGGCCCGTCAGGGGGCGGGAATTATACGCCTTATCCTCGCAGCTTGTTCACCAGCCGTGTCAGCTCGGAAAGCCGCTCTCTGGGGAGCTGCAGCTGCAGCAAGCTCTGCTTGATCTCGGACTCGATGGGTAGCAGCTCAGAGAGGCGCCAACCCACAGATCTGGCATCCTCAAGATCGATCTCCATGTCCAGCGCCTGCACGCTCGGATGGTCGAGGAGCTGCTCCAGAAGCGCCACCAGGTCCTCGTGTTCCTGGCCTACCGCAACCGCCGGTTCCTCCGGCAGATAGCTGACCCTGCCGATCAGCAGATGATCCGCCTGCTCAGACATCTCGCGGATTCTGAATTTCCGCTCCCCGCGAGCAGTGATACCGAGCCGGCCGTTGCCCAGCTGATTGAAATCGACGATCCGCGCTTCCGTGCCGATCTGAAAAATGTCCGGGCCATCGCTGCCGGGGCGCCAGGTGTCGCTGCCGGAACGGATCAGCACCACGCCGAACGGTGAGTTTTCCCGCATGCAGCGGCTGACCATATCCAGATAGCGCGGCTCAAAGATCTGCAGCGGCAGCGTGCCGCCCTGGAACAGAACGGTGCCGAGAGGGAACAGAGGAATTTCCACGCTCAATGGATCCATCCCTTCACTTTACACCCTCTTACAGATGAAGGCGGAAGCCAATGCGCCTCTGCTTGTCGTGAAGTTGCCAGTGCCCTATTCGACTTATTCGTTGAATTAGTCGAATAGGGCACTAGACTGCCGCTCGTGGAATGGTTGCACATCATCACCCTGGCTCTGATCCAGGGCATCACCGAGTTTCTTCCGATCTCCAGCTCCGCCCACCTGATTCTGGTGGCGGAGTTCGGCGGCTGGGGTGATCAGGGCCTACCGTTCGATGTGGCCGTGCACCTGGGCACGCTCCTGGCGGTTTGCCTCTACTTCCGCCAGGATCTGGGCGGCTATCTGACCAGCGGCTTGAGATTCGTCGCCGGCCGCGGTGCGGATGCTCACTTCGAGGAACTGCTCAAGATTTCAATGGCTTCGGGGCCGGTGGCCATCGCCGGGCTGCTGTTCAAGGATCAGGTGGAGGGCGACCTGCGCTCGCTCACCACCATCGCCTGGGCCACCATCGGCTTCGGGTTGTTGCTTGGCTTCGCCGACCGCTTTCGTGGTGGCGCGGTAAACGACAAGCCTGAAGTGAGTTGGCTGCAGGCCGGACTCATCGGCCTCGCTCAGATGCTGGCGCTGATACCAGGCACCTCCAGATCCGGCATCACCATCACGGCAGCGTTGCTGCTGAGCTTGAGCCGCACCAGCGCCGCCCGTTTTTCGTTTCTTCTCTCTATACCGACCATCGCCGGGGCGGCGATACTCACCACAGCCGATCTGATCAGCGAGCCAGAGCCAGCCCGCTGGCTCGACCTCTGCATCGGCGCCGGCCTCTCAGCCCTGAGCGCCTATCTCTGCATTTCGGCGTTCATCAGCCTGGTGGAAAGAACGGGCATGCTGCCCTACGTGATCTACCGGCTCCTGCTCGGCGCCGGCCTGTTGTTTCTAGCCACCTGATTCATCTTGCAAGCAGATCGATCTGATCAACAGACCTGAGGCGTCAACAGAGCGGCAAGTCGAACCACCCAGAGCGAAACGGCGCGCACGCGCCGGATAAACGGAGAACGCGGCGCAAGGCGCCGCACGGTTCGCCAAAGGCGAACCAAGAATTAGAAAGGTATATCGTCGTCGAAGTCGTCGTCGGACAGGGTCGCAGCATTGCTCTGCGAAGACTGCGGCGGTCCACCGTAAGCGCCGCCATCCTGAGATTCAAAACCCGTCGGCCCGCCGGCGCCAGCGCCGCCGCCTCTCGAATCAAGCATCTGCATGTCCCGCGCCATGATCTCGGTGCGATAACGCTTCTGGCCATCCTGCTCCCAGCTCGAGGTTCTGAGGCTGCCTTCGATGAAAACCTTGGAGCCCTTCTTCAGATACTCACCGGCAATCTCTGCCAGACGGCCGAAGCAGACGATGTTGTGCCACTCAGTCCGTTCCTGCTGCTCGCCCGTGGCCTTGTCGCGCCAGTTCTCGCTGGTGGCGACGCTGAAGTTGGTGACGGGGTTTCCGCCTTGTGAGTAACGGGTTTCCGGGTCTCTGCCCAGATTGCCGATCAGAATGACTTTGTTGATTCCCCGTGCCATCGCTTTTTCCTGGCTTGTTTCCTGTTGTCCTCGCCCCGCTCCTGCGGGATCTCAAGGGTGCCAATGTTACTGCATCCGGGTGGACGACCACAGCGATTTAGACCGACGCGGGCGCGGGAAAAGGCCACTGCCGGGCGGCGGAGACTGCCTTCTGTCAGGAGAGATCGGTCCTCAGCTTGCCCCGCAGATATCATCCAGTTATGTTGCCGGGTTTCGCTGAACGTTTGCCGAAAAGGCCCGCAAGAAGGACCTCGGCGCAGCAGCCAGCGCACCTAAGAGGAAGGCACGAGTTTGGATACCATCTCTGTCCGGGGCGCCCGCACCCACAACCTGCAGAACGTGAACCTGGATATTCCCCGGGACAAGCTGATCGTGATCACCGGCTTGTCCGGCTCGGGCAAATCATCCCTCGCCTTCGACACCCTGTACGCCGAGGGCCAGCGTCGCTACGTGGAGTCGCTATCCGCCTACGCCAGGCAATTCCTCTCCATGATGGAGAAGCCGGACGTGGACCACATCGAAGGGCTCTCCCCGGCCATCTCCATCGAGCAGAAGTCCACTTCCCACAATCCCCGCTCGACTGTCGGCACCATCACCGAGATCTACGACTATCTCCGCTTGCTCTTCGCCCGGGTGGGTGAGCCCTGCTGCCCCCATCATGGCGAGCCGCTGGCGGCTCAGACCGTCAGTCAGATGGTGGATCAGGTGCTGGCCCAGCCGGAAGGCAAACGCATCATGATCCTGGCGCCGGTGGTGACCGAGCGAAAAGGCGAGCACCTGCACACCTTCTCCGAGTTGATGAGCAACGGCTTCATTCGTGCCCGGATCGACGGCATCGTTGTGGATCTTGACGAAGCACCGGAGCTGGACAAGAACAAGAAGCACACCATCGAGGCGGTGGTGGACCGGCTGCGGATCAAAGACGACGTGCAGCAGCGTCTCGCTGAATCTTTCGAAACGGCGTTGGAACTCACCGATGGCCTGGCACGGGTGGCAGACATGGATGCCGATCCATTGAAAGCGAACGGCACCGACGAGATGATCTTCTCCGCCCGCTTTGCCTGTCCTGTCTGCGGCTACAGCATCTCCGAGCTCGAGCCGCGCATGTTCTCTTTCAACAACCCGGCCGGTGCCTGCCAGGAATGCGACGGCCTCGGTATCAAGCAATTCTTCGACCCCGCCCTGGTGGTGGCGGACGAGGAGCTGACCCTGGCCGAAGGCGCCATACGCGGCTGGGACCGGCGCAACGTTTACTACTTCCACATGCTCTCTTCGTTGGCCGAGCACTATGGCTTCGACGTGGAGTCACCGTTCAAAGAGCTAAAGAAGAAGCACAAGGACGCCATCCTCTACGGCAGCGGCAACACGCGTATCGACTTCAGCTACGTGAATGACCGGGGTGACGTGATCCACCGGAGACACCGGTTCGAAGGTGTGATCCCAAACATGGAACGTCGTTACCACGAGACCGACTCCAGCATGGTCCGGGAAAACCTGCAGAAATACCTGCGCGTGCGGGACTGCCCCGACTGCGGCGGCACCCGGCTCACCGAAGCCTCCCGGCACGTGTTCATCGATGGTGTGAACCTGCCCGCCATTACGTCCGGCTCGGTGGAGGGCTCACTCGAGTATTTCAAGGGCCTGAAGCTCACCGGTCGGCGTGGCGAGATTGCGGACAAGATCCAGAAAGAGATCCGTGCCCGCCTGCAGTTTCTGGTGGATGTGGGCCTGAACTATCTCACCCTGGATCGGAGCGCAGACACCTTGTCCGGTGGAGAGGCACAGCGAATCCGCCTGGCCAGCCAGATTGGCGCCGGTCTGGTCGGGGTGATGTATATCCTCGATGAGCCTTCTATCGGTCTGCATCAGAGGGACAACGAGCGCTTGCTGCGCACCCTCACCCATCTGCGCGACCTGGGCAACACGGTGCTGGTGGTTGAGCACGACGAAGAGGCGATCCGCACCGCGGATCACATCATCGATATCGGCCCGGGAGCTGGTGTGCATGGTGGAGAGATTGTCGTCACCGGGGACATCAACAAGATTCTCAAGAGTCGTAAGTCGCTCACCGGTCAGTACCTGTCCGGTAAGAAGCAGATCAGCGTGCCCGAAACGCGCACACCCTACGACCGCGAAAAGGTCGTCCGGCTGATCGGTGCCACGGGGAACAACCTGCAGAGCGTGACGGTGGACGTACCTTGCGGTCTGTTCACCTGTATCACCGGCGTTTCCGGATCCGGTAAGTCAACGCTGATCAACCACACCCTCTATCCAGTCAGCGCAACTGCCCTGAACAAAGCCAGCACCCTTACCGCAGCGGATCACGAGAGCATCGAAGGACTCGAGCACCTGGACAAGGTGGTCGATATCGACCAGAGCCCCATCGGGCGCACGCCCCGCTCCAACCCGGCGACCTACACAGGACTCTTCACCCCCATTCGTGAGCTCTTCGCCCAGACCCAGGAAGCCCGTGCTCGCGGCTACAAACCCGGTCGTTTCAGCTTCAACGTCAAAGGTGGCCGCTGCGAAGCCTGTCAAGGTGACGGGGTGATCAAGGTGGAAATGCACTTCCTGCCGGACATCTATGTGCCCTGCGACGTCTGCAAAGGCAAACGCTACAACCGGGAGACCCTGGAGGTGCGCTACAAGGGCAAGAACATCAACGAAGTGCTGGAGATGACCGTCGAAGATGCCCGGGAGTTCTTCGACGCCGTGCCCATGCTGAACCGGAAGCTGCAGACGCTGATGGACGTGGGCCTGTCCTACATCCGATTGGGCCAGTCTGCAACGACGCTGTCCGGCGGCGAAGCGCAACGGGTTAAGCTGTCCCGGGAGCTTTCCAAACGGGACACGGGCCAGACCCTCTACATTCTCGATGAGCCAACCACCGGGCTGCACTTCCATGACATTGCCCAGCTCTTAGATGTGCTGCATCGCCTTCGCGACCACGGCAATACCGTGGTGGTGATCGAGCACAACCTGGACGTGATCAAAACGGCGGACTGGATCATCGATCTGGGGCCGGAAGGTGGTTCGGGGGGAGGTCAGATCGTCGCAGTGGGCACGCCGGAAGAGTTGGTGAAAAAACGCAAGTCACATACCGGACGTTTTCTGAAATCTGTTTTATAGGCCGCCTTAAGGCGGCCTAGCGGCGCTTACGCGCCTCTCGCTAGAGGCTGTTCGACTTGTTACTCCGTTGACGCTTCAGGTCTGTTGATCAGATTGATCTGATATTCGGTAGCTAAATCTTTCCGTCTTTGAGTTGGGTGACGGCGTAGTCGACAGCTCGGGCGGTGAGCGCCATGTAGGTGATGGAAGGGTTTACGCAGGATGACGATGTCATGGCGGCGCCGTCGGTGACGAACAGATTCGGCACGTCGTGTGCCTGGTTGAAGCCGTTCAGCACGGACTCTGCCGGGTCGCGGCCCATGCGCGCAGTGCCCATCTCATGGATGGCGGAGCCGCCGACCTTCTGCGCGTTGTAGGTGGAAACCTGGACCGCACCTGCTGCTTTCAGCATGGCTTCCGCGTCTATCTGAATCTGCTCGATAATGCTTCGCTCGTTGTCCGAATAGGTAAAATCGAAGCTCACCTGCGGTATTCCGTACCGGTCCATCTTGGTCGGATGCAGGGTCATCCGGTTGCTGGCCTGAGGCAGCACTTCGCCGAAGCCTCCCAGGCTCATCACCCAGGGGCCCGGCTTGCGCAGGGAGGTTTTGAACTCGGCACCGAAGCCAGGCGTAAGCCGAGCCATGGTCTGCCAACCCATCCGGCCAGCCCCACCCTGGAAGCCGTAGCCGCGAATAAATGGCCAGTCTTCATCATCGCTCAGGTTCTGATAGCGGGGAATGTAGATACCGTTCGGGCGTGAGCCTTGCGGGTAGAACTCGTCGTAACCGGCGAACACGCCCCGAGCACCTGCGCCGTAGGTGTGATCCATGATGTAGCGACCGAGGGCATCGCTCCTGTTCGCAAGACCTGTGGGAAAATTCTCGCTTTTCGAGTTCAGCAGAATCTGGGTGCTGCCAAGGGCAGAGGCGCACAGGAAAACGATCCGTGCCGTAATGGTCCGTCTTTCTTTCGTTTCCGCATCCACGACCTGCACACCGCTGACCCGGCCGCTTTCCGGATCGTAGTCGAGGCCGGCAACGACGGCGTTCGCCTGCAGAGTCAGATTGCCGGTTGCTTCCGCCGCCGGCAGAGTCGACGAAAGGCTCGAGAAATACGCGCCCACGGAGCATCCTCGATGACAGGGCCCGCAGTAGTGGCATACGCCTCTATCGGAGTGTTCGAGGGGCTCGGTCAGCACCGCCACACGACCGATGGTCATGGTTCGGTCCGGAAACTCCTCCTCGATGCTCTCCCGCACATGGCGCTCGAGCACGTTCATCTTCATGGGCGCGATAAACTCGCCATCCGGGAGATGTGTCAGACCTTCGGCCCGACCGCTCACACCGATGAAGCGCTCCACGTAGCTGTACCAGGGTGCGATGTCCGCATAGCGGATGGGCCAGTCGATGCCGTGCCCGTCCTTCAGGTTTGCCTCGAAATCCAGATCGCTCCACCGATAGGTCTGGCGCGCCCAGAGCAGCGAGCGACCGCCGACCACACCGGCTCGTATCCAATCGAAAGGTTTTTCCGGGTTGTAGTCGTAGGGGTTCTCGGCGTCGTTGTTCCAGAAGTGCCGGGTCGTTTCGTTGAACGCATAGCTCGTGCTCTGAATCGGATACTCCTCCCGATACAGATCCCTGAGCGGCAGACCGCGGTATTCGGTCTCCCACGGGGGCTGATGCTCACCCAGGTAACCGGCGCCATGGGTGAGCGGCTTGCCCCGCTCGAGCACCAGAGTCTTCAGGCCCTTCTCGGTCAGTTCTTTTGCTGCCCAGCCGCCGCTGATGCCGGAACCGACCACAACGGCATCGAAATCATGGCTGCTCATATCAGCGCACCCACTGCCGGCCCACGTCCTCGAAGCGGGCATCGCCATCGTAGTGCCCAGGCACCGGCTGATAGTCGAGCTCCGTGGTCGCTGCAACCTCGGATGTGTAGTAACCGAGCACAGTCAGCTCCTTCAGCTTCAGAAAGAAAGGTGCCTCTCCGGCCGCACCTGCCGGTATGGCAGCCGGACCGGCAAGCCCACCCTCAATCGGCGGTTCAAGCTCAGAGAGCACCCTGGACTGCTGATCGGTATCCAGCCTGGCGAACGACGCCGACCAGTGCGCTTCGGCAATCGTATCCAGCTCACCTAGCCCATCCAGAAATATCTGTTGCTCAACGGGCGTGTACCAGTCGATCACGATCTGATGAATGAACTCCGGCACACCGGCGGCAAGTGCACCAGGGGTGTCCGTTTCCGGAATGATCAGATCGGCCAGCACGGCAACCACCTCGAGCTGCTCTTCGGACAGGCTGCCGTTTACCGGTTGCGCGGACAGGTCGACTCCGGATTCCAGCGCCCGCTGGCAGGACGGTGAAATGGTCACGCCGGCGGTGATGCCGAAGGCCTTCAGCAAGTTGCGACGATTGATCGAGGCTCTATCGTTCATGATGTGGTCTCCGATTCCAGACGCACAGGTTGGTAACCGCCCTTTCGTTTGTCCAGCCACCAGATGATGCCGAATACGGGCAACAGCAGCACGGGCACGATTGCGACAGCCCTGAAGGAGGTCACCGACGCCACCCGCATCACTTCTTTGAGTTCCTCGCCGCTCATGGCTGCCAATGCCGCCTCGCCCCCGGCGGCTTCCAGCTTCACGGAATCGAAGATGCCACCGATCACCGGCAATACGAATTGGATAGCCATACCCGCGGCGAAGCCCATCAGGCCGAGAAAGAAAGCACCGCCACGCGGGTAGCGCTCGGAAACCGAGGCCAGCATGGTCGGATACATATAACAGACGCCGACGCCCCAGACGGTTGCCGCCAGAAACGCCGGTAACGGAGAGCTTGCAACGGATAGACTGTAGAGCCCGATCGCTGCGAACAAACTCGAGAACCAGAGCAGTCCAACGGGTGAGACCCGCTCGGCCAACGGTCCGGCGAAGTGACGCATTACGAACATCAGCCCGCTGACGTAGACGAGAAGAATGATGCCCTGCATGCCGACCACGTTGGACAGTGCCAGATCGACCCACTGACCGGGTGCCAGCTCAGAGGTGGCTGTCATCATCATGCAGAAGAACCAGATCAGGAAGCCGGTAGAGCGACCGATCTCCTTGAACATCTCACCATAGCCAATCCCGGCAGCCACCCGTTCCGTCACCGGAAACTCAGCAGTGGACACCCCGATTGCAAGCACCACCGCCGGTACGATCAGAATCAAGAGGTTCAGCTCCCAGGACAGCGACATAGCACCCAGTGCGAGACCGAGCAGACCACCGGCAACGATGCCTGCCGGCCACCAGGCGTGCAGGATATTGAGCCGGTGCGTCTTATCCTCCGGGTATACGGCCGCCACCAGCGGATTGGTCCCGGCCTCCACCGCGCCCCAGCCAAGTCCGGTCAGCAACAGGCCGCCGTAGACGAGCCAGTAAGCCGACCAGCTGGCATCCATCAATGCAGCTGCGATCACCATGATGCTGCCCACCAGATAACCGACGGCTGCAAACAGCAGCATGGCCTTGATGCCGACCCGATCCAGCAACGCGCTGCCGAACAGCAGGGTAAGGGCAAAGCCGATGAACGTTGCACCGATCACTTCGCCCACCATGGAAGCGCTGCGGGCCAGATCCAGAAGATCGAAGATGTCGCCTTGCAGGTCGGCAGCGATGTTGGCCCTTACTGCAAAGCCGAGGCCGATCATGAAGATGGCGAGATTGGATAGTATGAACAGACGCCTCTTCATGCCAGGCTCGATGGCGTCAGCTGCCACCGTACCTGCAGACGGATCACTCACGGTCACGTGTTTCGGCTCCCCCTCCCTGACGGGTCGAGATTATCATCTTTGCAGACCCTGAAACGAAAACGCCCGAGGCGGCTCGGCGCATCGGGCGTTACTGGTGCCTGGCACCCGAGGGTCCAGGTATACGAAGGATCAGCTGCCTTACCTGGCCTCTTCCTCTTCGACCGCTTCGACTTCCTCGGCGCTGTCTTCCGCCAGATCCTCGACATCGTAGTCGAAGTCTTCCTCCTCTACCCGAGGCCGATCGACCAGCTCGATGTAGGCCATAGGGGCCGCATCGCCCGGACGGAAACCGCACTTCAGGATCCGGGTGTAGCCCCCAGGACGATCCGCATAACGCGGACCGATCTCACTGAAGAGCTTGCCTACCGCTGCCTTGTCCCGCGTGCGCGCAAATGCCAGGCGCCGGTTTGCAACCGAGTCCTCTTTGGCCAGAGTGATCAGGGGCTCTGCAACCCGCCGCAGCTCTTTAGCCTTGGGCAAGGTGGTCTTGATCACTTCGTGCTCGATGAGAGACGCCGCCATATTCCTGAACATCGCCTGGCGATGGGAACTGTTCCGGTTCAGCTGTCGTCCACTCTTACGATGACGCATTTCTAACTCCTCTAATCTTCAGCTCGTCGACGCTAGTCGTCGGCTCGCAGGCTCGCTGGCGGCCAGTTTTCCAGACGCATGCCCAGCGACAGCCCACGGGAAGCCAGAACGTCCTTGATCTCCGTCAGGGATTTCTTGCCCAGATTCGGCGTCTTCAAAAGCTCCACCTCGGTGCGCTGAATGAGATCACCAATGTAGTAGATGTTCTCGGCCTTCAGGCAGTTGGCAGAGCGAACGGTCAGCTCCAGATCGTCAACCGGACGGATCAGGATCGGATCGATCTCGTCTTCCTTCTCCTCTGCCGGCGCATCCTCTTCGTTCTCCAGATTCACGAATACGGCCAGTTGCTGCTGCAGGATAGTGGCCGCGCGGCGAATCGCGTCTTCCGGATCGATGGTGCCGTTGGTTTCCAGATCCAGGATCAGCTTGTCCAGATCCGTACGCTGCTCGACCCGGGCGCTCTCCACACTGTAGGCGACGCGGCGCATGGGGCTGTAGGTGGCATCGAGGCGCAGCACGCCGATCGGGCGGCTTTCCTCGTCGTCTTCTTCGATGCTGTCCACCGGCTGGTAGCCACGACCCCGGGTGACCCGCGCTTCGATACGAATGGCACCGTTGTCGTTCAGGGTGCAGATCACGTGATCCGGGTTGGCGATTTCAACATCCTGGGTCAACTGGAAATCACCCGCCGTAACAGCGCCGCCGCCTTCCTTGGCGAGGCTGATGATGGCCTCATCCTGGTTGTGCAGCACAGCGGCGATGCCCTTCAGGTTCAGCAGGATGTCGATCACATCTTCTTGAACCCCTTCAATGGTGCTGTACTCGTGCAGCACGCCATCGATCTGCACCTCGGTGATCGCGCAGCCGGGCATGGAGGACAGCAGGATCCTGCGCAGGGTGTTACCCAGGGTGTGTCCGAAACCACGCTCCAACGGCTCCAGGGTGACCCGGGCACGGGTCTTTGCCATCTCCTGGATGTCGATGTGTCGCGGGGTCAGAAATTCTGTAACGGACTGTGCCATGTAGTTCACTCTCCTTGAGCCTGCTTACTTGGAGTAAAGCTCGACAATGAGGTTTTCGTTGATCTCTGCGGGCAGTTCTTCCCGATCCGGATGACGGCGGAACAGACCCTCCATCTTGGTGGCATCCACGTCCACCCACTCGACGGGTGCACGCTGGCTGGCAACCTGGAGCGCTGCCTGGATGCGGAGCTGACCGCGGGACTTCTCCGCCACGGAAACCACGTCCTCAGGTCTAACCTGGTAAGACGGAATGTTCACGGACTGACCATTCACCAAGATTGCTTTGTGGGATACCAGCTGACGAGCTTCGGAGCGCGTCGAGCCGAAGCCCATGCGGTAGACCACGTTGTCCAATCTGGACTCCAGCAGCTTGAGCAGGTTCTCACCGGTTGCGCCCTTCTGCCGATCCGCCTTTTTGTAGTAGTTGCGGAACTGCTTCTCGAGCACACCGTAAATCCGGCGCACCTTCTGCTTCTCGCGGAGCTGAATCGCGTAGTCGGACAGACGGGTTCTCCGCGCACCATGCTCTCCAGGCGGATTGTCGATCCGGCACTTGGAGTCGATGGGCCGTACGCCGCTCTTGTGGTACAGATCCGTACCTTCGCGCCGTGCCAGTTTGAGTTTGGGTCCTGTGTAACGGGCCATTCCCTACCTCTTTCGATGTTCTTAACGCTTCGCCTTCATGCGCGCCGCTGGTTTATACGCGCCGCTTCTTAGGCGGACGGCACCCGTTGTGCGGAATCGGGGTGACGTCGGCAATGCTGTTGATCTTCAGTCCGGCTGCATTCAGCGCCCGAACGGCAGACTCCCGCCCCGGTCCCGGGCCTTTCACCAGCACATCGACACTCTTCATGCCGTTTTCGACCGCGACGGTGGACGCACGCTCACAGGCAACCTGGGCAGCGAACGGTGTGCTCTTGCGGCTGCCACGGAAACCGGAGCCACCACTGGTCGCCCAGCAAACCGCGTTGCCCTGACGATCGGTGATGGTGATGATCGTGTTGTTAAAAGAAGCGTGGATGTGGGCTACGCCATCAACCACCACGCGCTTCGCACCTTTCTTTTCAGCCATACTTTTTACCTTCGGGCACGCTCAGCGTTGTTCGACTATTTGTCACTACGACGCTTCAGAGCTGGTGTGCTGTTCGTTCCTCGTTCGGTATTACTTTCTAATGGGCCTGCGAGGACCTTTTCGGGTCCGCGAGTTGGTCCGGGTTCGCTGCCCGCGCACCGGCAGGCTGCGGCGATGCCGAATGCCACGGTAACAACCGAGGTCCATCAGACGCTTGATCGCCATGTTCTTCTCGCGACGCAGGTCGCCTTCGACCGTTATCCTGGAGACCTCGTTGCGAATGGCATCGAGCTTGTCTTCACCCAGGTCCTGAATCTTCTCACTCGGGCTCACGCCCACCGCCTCGCAGATCTTCACTGCGGTGGTGCGTCCGATCCCATAGATGTATGTCAGCGAGATACCCGCATGCTTATTGTCTGGGATGTTGATACCGGCAATACGTGCCATGCGAATCGCTCCTTGTTAACCCTGACGCTGCTTGTGGCGAGGCTCGACGCTGCAGATTACCCGCACGACGCCGTTTCGCCTCACAACCTTGCAGTTGCGGCAGATTTTCTTAACTGATGCTCTGACTTTCATTTCTACCTCTCAATCGCCCGTCATCTGACCCGGGCGTTGCGGCCGTAGCCTTTCAGATTCGATTTTTCCATCAGCTTGGCGTACTGGCTGGACATAAGGTGCGATTGCACCTGGCTCATGAAGTCCATGGCCACAACCACCACGATGAGGAGGGCCGTGCCGCCGAGCTGAAAGGTGATATTGAACGCCACGATCATGAACTCCGGCAGCAGGCAGACCGAGGTCACATAGATCGCCCCGAATACGGTCAGGCGCGTGATCACATCGTCGATGTACTTAGCCGTCTGCTGCCCCGGGCGGATGCCCGGTACGTAGGCACCCTGTCGCTTCAGGTTATCGGCCACGTCTTTCGGGTCGAACATGATGGCCGTATAGAAGAAGCTGAAGAAGATGATCCCACCGGCGAACATGAGGATGTACAGCGGCTGACCCGGAGACAACACCAGCGAAACCTGTTGCAGCCAGTCCATGCCCGGGGAGTTACCGAACCACTGGGCGATCGACGCAGGCGCAAGCAGCAGGCTCGACGCGAAGATCGCCGGAATGACACCCGCCATGTTGATCTTCAGTGGCAGATGCGAGCTCTGGCCCTGATACACGCGCCGGCCTTGCTGACGCTTGGCGTAGTTCACCGTGATGCGGCGCTGACCGCGCTCGACGAAGACCACGAAGGCGACGATGCCTATGGCCAACAGGCCGATGGCGAGCAGCACGATGATATTGATATCACCCTGCCGCGCCGCTTCGAAGGACTGACCGATAGCCGCCGGGAAGCCGGAGACGATCCCCGAGAAGATGATCAGAGAGATGCCGTTGCCGACGCCCCGCTCGGTTATCTGCTCACCCAGCCACATCATGAACAACGCACCGGTGACCAGGGTGGTGGTTGCCACGAACAGGAAGGCGAAGCCAGGCGCAAAAGCCAGGCCCTGATTTGCCAGCGTGACAGACAATGACGTCCCCTGAATGAGGGCAATGATCAGCGTGCCGTAGCGGGTGTACTGGGTGATCTTGCGACGCCCTGATTCCCCTTCCTTACGGAGCTGCTGCAGGCTCGGATACATCATGGACATCAGGTTCATGATGATGCTCGAGGTGATGTAGGGCACCACGCCGAGCGCGAGAATACTCATCCGCTCCAACGCACCACCCGAGAACATGTTGAACAGATCCAGGATGCCGCCCTGCTGCTGATCAAAAAGGGCAGCTAAACGCTCCGGATTGATTCCGGGCACAGGGATGTGTGTGCCGGCCCGATACACGAGCAGCGCCATCAGCACGAACAGCAGGCGATCGCGCAGCTCGGAAAGTCCCGCAGCAGCGCCAGCCAGTTGTCCCGGATTGCTTGCCATTACTCTTCTACCTTGCCCCCGGCAGCTTCAATGGCTGCCCTGGCACCCTTGGTGACTCCAAGTCCTTTTACCGTCACGGCCCGTGCGATCTCTCCGGAGAGGATCACCCGCGCCCGCTTCATGTTGCGGGAGATCACGTTGGACGACTTCAGCGCGTCCAGATCGATCGTCTCCGCATCCATGACGTTCAGCTCGGAGAGGCGAACCTCTGCCGTGCTCAGACCCACGCGAGAACGGAAACCGAACTTCGGCACCCGTTGCTTGAGCGGCTGCTGGCCGCCCTCGAAACCAGGCCGAACACCGCCACCGGACCGGGCTTTCTGGCCCTTCTGTCCACGGGCAGCAGTCTTACCCCAACCGGAGCCTGGACCGCGGCCGACGCGACGCTTGGTTTTCCGGCTACCTGCTTGGGGGCTTAAGCTGTTCAGCCGCATGGTCATTCTCCTTCCACCTGCAGCAGATAGTTCACACGATTGATCATGCCGCGAACGGCCGGTGTATCTTCCACCTCGACCGTGTGGCCAATTCGGCGCAGGCCCAGACCTGCCACACAGGCTTTGTGTTTCTTCAGCCTTCCGGCCGGGCTCTTCACCAAAGTCACGCGTACGGTTTTTTCACTCATGACTGCTGCTACCTTAAAACTGCTCTAATCGCTTGTGCCCGAGAGAGGCTCAAACGCCTATTTCTTCAACCGTCTTGCCGCGCTTGGCTGCCACCGACTCCGGGGAGCGCATCTTCTGCAGCGCATCGAACGTGGCACGCACAACGTTTACCGGGTTGGTGGAGCCGTAGCTCTTGCACAGAACGTTGTGCACACCTGCGGCTTCCAGAACCGCACGCATGGTACCTCCGGCAATCACCCCGGTACCTTCGGAGGCTGGCTGCATGTAGACCTTGGACGCTCCGTGACGGCCAACGGTGGGATACCAGATCGTAGAGCCGTTCAGTTCCACATCGACGATGTTCTGCCGCGCCGCCTGCATGGCCTTCTGGATGGCCAGTGGCACTTCTCGCGCCTTGCCGCGGCCGAAGCCGACCCGTCCGTCGCCGTAGCCAACCACGGTGAGCGCGGTGAAGCCGAAGATCCGCCCCCCCTTGACCACCTTGGCTACCCGGTTCACCTGAACCAGCTTCTCGACCAGGCCTTCTTCCTGAATCTCGTCGCTATATGCCATGCCTTAAAACTCCAATCCGCCTTCGCGGGCCGCTTCTGCCAGTGCCTTTACCCGGCCGTGATACTTATAACCAGAGCGATCGAACGCGACCGTGGACACGCCGGCTGCCTTCGCCCGCTCCGCGATCAGCTGACCAACCTTACCGGCGGCTTCCACGTTGCCCGTGCTGCCGCCGCGCAGGTCTTTTTCCAACGTCGAAGCGCTGGCCAGAACTTCATTGCCTTCGGGGGCAATGATCTGCGCGTAGATGTGGTTCGGCGTGCGGTGAACCGACAGGCGGACTGCCCGCAGCTCTCGCATTTTCGCCCGTCCGCGTCGCGCTCTTTTCAGGCGCGCTGATTTCTTATCCATCTTCCTACCTATCGAATCCAGCATCTGAGTCGTTCGCGCCGCGATACGCACGAGGCAAGCGACACACACATCACTTCTTCTTGGCTTCCTTACGTCGTACCCGCTCATTCGCGTAGCGCACACCCTTACCTTTGTAAGGTTCCGGTGGACGAAAGGCCCGGATCTCGGCAGACACCTGACCCACCAGCTGGTTGTCCGTACCGGAGATCACGATCTCGGTCTGGCTCGGCGTTTCAGCTGTTACCCCTTCCGGCAGGTTGTACTCCACCGGATGGGAGAAGCCGAGCTGAAGGTTCAGCTTCTTGCCCTGGGCCTGTGCCCGGTAGCCAACGCCCTGCAGCTCAAGGCGGCGCTCGAAACCACTCGACACGCCAACCACCATGTTTTGAACAAGCGCACGCATGGTGCCGGACAGGGCTTTCGCTTGCTTGCTGCCACCCTTCGCTGCAAAGGTCAGCACGTTGTCTTCCTGCTTGACCTCCACATCGGCGTGCACGTCCATCTCCATGGTGCCCTTGCCACCTTTCACGCTGATGTGCTGGCCGTCGAGCTTGATCTCGACCCCGGACGGCAGATCTACTGGGTTGTTTCCGATACGAGACATTTCAAGTACCTACGTAAAACGTTGAACTGACCATATGCTCTAGAACACGGTGCAGACGACTTCGCCGCCTACACCGGCTTCCCGGGCTGCCCGATCGGTCAGCAAGCCCTTGTTCGTGCTGACAATGGCAACGCCCAGGCCACCGCGAACCTTGGGCAGATCTTCGCAGGCCTTGTAGACTCTCAAGCCCGGCCGGCTGACCCTCGCCAACTCTTCGATCACCGGCGAGCCATTGTGGTAGCGAAGGCTCACTGACAGGTTCGGCTTTTCGCCTTCCTCAACCGAATAGCTGTCGATAAAGCCCTCTTCCTGGAGCACTTTGCAGATCGCCACCTTGGCCTTGGAGCTGGGCATGCTCACTTCCGGGTGACTTGCCTGCTGCGCGTTGCGGATGCGGGTGAGCAGATCGGCAATGGGATCCTGCATGGACATGATCTTCTCCTCGCTTACCAGCTGGCCTTGACCAAGCCGGGAACGTCCCCGCGCATGGCTGCTTCACGAAGCTTGTTTCTGGCCAGCCCGAACTTGCGGTAAACCGCATGCGGACGACCGGTGATGCCGCAGCGACGCTGCTGTCGGACCGGCGAAGCATCGCGCGGCAACTTCTGCAGCTTGATCTGTGCTTCCCAGCGGTCTTCGTCGCTGGCGTTTCTATCGTTAATAATCGCTTTCAAAGCAGCGCGCTTGGCCGCGTACTTGGCCACCGTCTTGGCGCGCTTCTTCTCCCGCTCGACCATTGAGTTCTTTGCCATGTCTTTTCCTAGTTCCTGAACGGGAAGTTGAACGCGCGGAGGAGAGCCAGGCCTTCCTCATTGCTACGCGCAGACGTCGTAATAGCGATGTCCATACCGCGGATCTTGTCGATCTTGTCGTAGTCGATCTCGGCAAAGACGATCTGTTCCTGGATACCCATGGCGAAGTTGCCACGGCCATCAAACGATTTCGGGTTCAGACCCCGGAAGTCACGCATCCTTGGAATGGCGATGCCGATCAGCCGCTCCACGAAGTCGTACATCCGCGCGCGACGCAGAGTGACCTTGCAGCCATTCGGGAAGCCAGCCCGGATCTTGAAGCCGGCTTCGGACTTCCGAGCGTTCTGGATGATCGGCTTCTGACCCGCGATCAGCGTCATGTCGCCAACGGCATTTTCCATGATCTTGCGGTCGGCAATCGCCTCACCCACGCCCATGTTCAGCGTGATCTTCTCAAGCCTGGGCACCTGCATGACGTTCGAAAGCCCCAGCTCCTGCTGGAGGTTGGGCCGTATCTCATCGAGATAACGTTGATATAAATCTGCCATATCTAACTCGAAGACTAATTCAGTCGATTGCTTTGCTGTTGGACTTGAAGAAGCGGATCCGCTTGCCGTCTTCTTCGCGAATACCGACCCGGTCGGCCTTGTCCTCTTCGTCGTTCCAGATGGCCACGTTGGACACATCGATGGGCGCTTCCTGCTCCACGATGCCGCCACGCTGGCCGATGTTCGGATTCGGACGCTGGTGCTTCTTGACCAGATTCACACCACCGACCAGCAACCTGCCGTCGCCCAGCACCTGCAGCACATCACCACGCTTGCCTTTGTCGCGGCCGGCGATCACTACTACTTCGTCGTCCTTTTTGATCTTCAACATGACCTAACTTTCCTCAGAGCACCTCAGGCGCCAGCGAAATGATTCGCATGAAATTCTCGTCGCGCAGCTCGCGGGTTACCGGTCCGAAGATCCGCGTACCTACCGGCTGGTTCTGCGGGTTCAGCAGCACGGCTGCGTTCTGATCGAAGCGGATGATGGAGCCGTCCGGGCGACGTACGCCTTTGCGGGTGCGTACCACCACCGCATTCATCACCTGACCTTTCTTGACCCTGCCACGCGGAATCGCTTCCTTGACCGTGACCTTGATGATGTCTCCGATGCCCGCATAACGGCGGTGCGAACCGCCCAGCACCTTGATGCACTGCACCTTACGGGCGCCGCTGTTGTCGGCGATGTCCAACATGCTTTCGGTCTGAATCACCGCTTATACCTCGCGCGCCTTCTCGTCGATGCTCTTCAGCATCCACGTCTTGGATTTGGACAGCGGTCGGCATTCAGCCACCGTCACCGTATCGCCGATCGAGCACGCGTTCTCTTCGTCGTGTGCGTGGATCTTGGAGGAGCGACGGATCACCTTGCCGTACACCGGGTGCTGCACCCGACGCTCGATGAGCACGGTTATGGTCTTGTCCATCTTGTTGCTGACCACGGTACCGCTGACGGTACGGGCGAGCGTTTCTGCAACCGCAGATTCGGCGGCCTGTTCTGCTTCAGCCATTTCGCTTCTCCTGCAGCAGCGTTTTCACGCGCGCGATGTCTTTCTTCGTATCCTTCAGAAGGTGCACCTGGCCCAGCTGACCGGACGCTTTCTGCATGCGCAGGTTGAAATGCTCCTTGCGCAGCTTCAACAGCTCGTCACCGAGCTCCTGCACCGACTTTTCTCTGAGTTCCTTCAAGTCCGCACTCATGACCTACATCACCGTCCGCTTGACGAAGGTGGTCTTGAACGGAAGCTTTGCAGCCGCCAGACGGAATGCATCTCTCGCCACGTCTTCCGTCACACCTTCCATTTCATAAAGCACCCGTCCTGGCTGGATCTGACAGACCCAGTACTCGACGCTGCCCTTACCCTTGCCCTGACGCACCTCCAGTGGCTTTTTGGTGATCGGCTTGTCCGGGAAGACCCGGATCCAGATCTTTCCGCCCCGCTTCACGCGACGGGTCATGGCACGTCGACCGGCTTCTATCTGCCTCGCCGTCATCCGGCCCCGGCCAACCGCCTTCAGGGCGTACTCGCCGAAGCTGACTTTGCCGCCCCGGAGCGCCAGACCGCGGTTGCGACCTTTATGCTGCTTGCGGAACTTCGTTCTCTTTGGCTGCAACATGACTTCTTATCCTTGTGCTGCGGCTTGACCCGCTTCCTCACCGGAGCCGATGACCTCACCCTTGAACACCCAGACCTTGATGCCCAGGATTCCGTAGGTGGTCTTCGCCTCCCAGGTGGCGTAATCGATGTCTGCGCGCAGGGTGTGCAGCGGCACACGACCTTCGTGGTAGACCTCGGAACGTGCGATTTCTGCGCCGCCCAGGCGACCGGCAACGCGCACCTTGATACCTTCTGCACCCAGACGCATGGCGTTCTGGATCACCCGGCGCATGGCACGACGGAACTGCACGCGACGTTCGAGCTGCTGAGCTACGTTCTGTGCGACCAGCAGCGCATCCAGCTCTGGCTTTCTGATCTCTTCAATGTTGATGTGCACGGGTACACCCATCAGCCGGGAAACCTCTCCGCGCAGACGCTCTACGTCCTCACCCTTCTTACCGATCACGATGCCTGGACGGGCGGTGTGGATGGTGATCCGGGCAGTCTGTGCCGGTCGCTCGATGTCGATCCGCGACACGGAAGCCTGAGCGAGACGCTTGCGCAGGTAGTCGCGCACTTCCAGATCGTTCAGCAGGTACTGCGGATAGTTCTTCTTGTCCGCGTACCACACCGAGGTGTGGTCCTTGACGATACCCAGGCGAATGCCGGTGGGATGTACTTTCTGTCCCATGCTCTTTCCTACTCGTCCGTGACCGTCACGGTGATATGGCTGGACCGTTTGAAGATCCGATCGGCCCGGCCTTTTGCCCGGGGCTTGATGCGCTTCATGGTCATCCCTTCGTTGACGAACACCTCCGAGATTTTCAGCTCGTCGATGTCCGCGCCTTCGTTGTTCTCGGCATTTGCTATGGCCGATTCCAGAACCTTGCGAACCAGGACCGCACCCTTTTTCGTCGAGAAGTTCAGAATATCGAGCGCATCAGCGACCGGCTTACCGCGCACCTGATCCACAACCAGACGTGCTTTCTGCGGTGAAATTTGAAGCCGCTTGGCGGTTGCACTAACCTGCATGACTACCTCCGCACCTTCTTGTCTGCCGCGTGACCCCGGTAGGTCCGGGTCGGTGCGAATTCGCCCAGCTTGTGGCCGACCATGTCTTCGTTGATCACAACCGGAACGTGCTGACGGCCGTTGTGGATCGCAATGGTCAGACCCACCATGTCCGGCAGCACCATGGACCGACGGGACCAGGTCTTGATCGGACGCTTGTCGTTGTTCTGAACCGCCGTCTCGACCTTCGCCATCAGGTGCAGGTCTACGAACGGGCCCTTATGCAGCGATCTGGGCATGCTTATCTCCTACCTCTGCGACGGACGATGAGTTTGTCCGTGCGCTTGTTGCTGCGGGTCTTGTAACCCTTGGTCGGCATACCCCAGGGGGAGACTGGATGACGACCACCGGAGGTCTTACCTTCGCCGCCACCGTGCGGGTGATCGACCGGGTTCATGGCCACACCACGTACCGTTGGCCGCACGCCGCGCCAGCGCGCCGCGCCGGCCTTACCGAGCGAGCGCAGATTGTGCTCGCTGTTGCCCACTTCTCCCAGGGTCGCCCGGCACTCGGCCAGCACACGACGCATCTCGCCGGAACGCATCCTGAGCGTTGCGTAGGCGCCTTCCCGTGCCACCAGCTGGCAGGAAGAACCCGCACTACGAACCATCTGCGCACCTTTGCCGGGTTTCAGCTCCACGCAGTGGATCACGCTACCAACCGGGATATTTCTGAGCGCCATGGCGTTGCCAGCACGAATCGGCGCGCTGGAACCGCTCATCAGCTGATCGCCAGCTTTCACACCGCGCGGGGCGATGATGTAGCGTCGCTCGCCGTCGGCGTACTTCAAAAGCGCCAGGTTGGCGGTCCGGTTCGGGTCGTACTCGAGACGCTCGACAACGGCAGGAATACCATCCTTGTTGCGCTTGAAGTCGATGATCCGGTAGTGCTGCTTGTGACCACCGCCGCGATGCCGGGTTGTGATCCGACCTGCATTGTTCCGACCACCGGTCTTGCTCTTCTTGGCAATCAGCCCCTTGTGCGGCTTGCCTTTGTGCAGCTCCGGATTGACGACCTTGACGACGAACCGGCGTCCGGGCGATGTGGGTTTCGCTTTTACAACAGCCATTTGTTAGTCCGTTACCATGAAGTCGAGTTCCTGGCCCTCGGCCACTCGAACATATGCTTTCTTCCAGTCCTTCTTGCGGGAAATACCGCGGAAGGTCCGCTTGTTCTTGCCCTTTACATTCAGCGTCGTGACCTTGGCGACGGTCACCCCGAACAGGGTTTCCACTGCTTCCTTTATCTCTGCCTTGGTGGCGTCCTTCGCCACCTTGAAGCCGTACTGATTGCTCTGTTCGCCCTGAACGGACACTTTTTCAGAGAAGTGCGGCTCCACGAGCACGGTGTAGGCACGTTCGGGATTCATGCCAGTGCCTCCTCGAGCTTTTTCAGCGCCGAGACGGTGATCAGCACCTTGTCATGAGAAAGCAGGCTCACCGGATCGATGCCCTGCACGTCACGCACGTCCACGTCCTTGAGGTTGCGCGATGCGAGGTAGAGGTTCTCGTCCACGTCATCGGAAACGATCAACACGTTGGATAGCTCCAGCTTGTTCAGCTCCGCGATCAGCCCCTTGGTCTTTGGCGCTTCAACACCGAAAGACTCACAGGCAACCAGACGCTCCTGACGAATCAGCTCGGAGAGAATGCACTGCAGCGCGCCGCGGTACATCTTTCTGTTCACCTTCTCGCTGTGATCCTGCGGTCTGGCCGCAAAGGTCACGCCGCCGCCACGCCAGATCGGGCTGCGAATGGTGCCCGCACGGGCACGGCCGGTGCCTTTCTGCCGCCAGGGCTTGCGGCCACCGCCGCGCACGTCGGACCGGCTCTTCTGAGCCTTGGTACCTTGACGCCCGCCAGCCATGTACGCGACCACAACCTGGTGCACCAGCGCTTCGTTAAACTCTTTTCCGAACGCGGCCTCGGAGATCTCTACGCTGCCGTCGTTGGTTGCCAAGTTCAGATTCATGCTCTGTCTTCCTCAAGTGCCCCTGATTTCGTCTGGCGAAATCAGGCCTTCACCGCTGGACGGATGTAAACATCGCCACCTGCCGGACCAGGCACCGCGCCTTTGATCAACAGGAGATTTCTTTCGTTATCGACCCGGACCACTTCTAGGTTCTGGGTGGTGACCTTCACGCTGCCGAGATGGCCGGCCATCTTCTTGCCCTTGAATACGCGACCGGGGGTCTGGCACTGGCCGATGGAGCCCGGAGCCCGGTGAGAGATGGAGTTTCCGTGGGTGTTGTCCTGGCCACGGAAGTTCCAGCGTTTGATGGTTCCGGCGTAGCCTTTACCTTTCGATACACCGCGCACGTCCACCTTCTGGCCTTCTTCAAACTGCTCGACGGTAATCTCACCGCCCACTTCCAGCTCTTCAGGCAACTCGTCGACCCGGAACTCCCAGAGACCTCTGCCGGCCGGAACGCTTGCCTTGGCGAACTCACCGGCAACCGGCTTGCTGACCCGGTTCTGCTTCACGGCACCGGCAGTCACCTGGATTGCCGTGTAGCCGTCGCGCTCCTCGGTCTTCAGCCGGGTAATCCGGTTTGGCGATACTTCGATCACCGTGACAGGCACAGACGCACCGTCTTCCGTGAAGACCCGCGTCATGCCGCTCTTTTTACCTACGAGACCAATCGCCATTGCTCTATCTCTTAATACTCATCGAGCCAGTTGCCCGGCTCTTTTTTCGTTCAGATGACATCTTCAGATGCCAAAACCGCTTACCCGCCGTCCTCGTGGTGGTTCGCACCTGGAGAGCTGGTAAACGGTTGTTTTTAACGCCGGCTCCCTATCGGAGCCTTGTCGAGCGACCTTTTTTGTTTTCAGGCCGCTAAAAAAAGCGCCGGTCCTTTTCGGGACCGGCGCTGGATAATCAGTTAAGGCTGATCTGCACTTCCACGCCTGCTGCCAGATCGAGCTTCATGAGTGCATCTACGGTCTTCTCAGTCGGCTCAACGATATCCAGCATGCGCTTGTGGGTACGAATCTCGTACTGATCGCGCGCATCCTTGTTCACATGCGGAGATACCAGGACCGTGAAACGCTCTTTACGGGTGGGCAGCGGGATGGGGCCTTTCACCTGGGCACCCGTGCGCTTTGCCGTGTCGACGATCTCCTGAGTCGACACGTCAATGAGCTTATGGTCAAACGCCTTCAGACGTATACGAATCCGCTGGTTCTGCACCCGCTGCAACTCCAAAAACTAATAATGATCCGCCCGCCACGCTGAATACTTGTTATTGCGGCGGTCGAATTGTGTTTGCGCCAGTTCGCTAAGAGAAGGCTGCTCCGGTGACCCGATCTCTCGAAAGCCTTGCTCTGGTGCATCCCCGCGGCGCGTTTCTGCCCTGGCGCCTGGCCAGCGGCGAAAAAGGAGCGCGAATAATACAGACCGGGTATTGGTCAGGCAACACCCTGAAGCGATTAATCTAAGAGGTGTATTCAGAGAAGCGTCATCAGCAGGTTCCGCCAAAGACACGCCGTGAATACGTCCGTGTAGGCTCGGCTGCGGCGTCCTCCTATAGAAGAAAGCCGCAGACGGTCTTTGTCGAAACCTGCTGCTGCCGCTTCTGCGACAGCTTTCCGAGATTTAAGTCAGGTTTGCTGACCGAATCCAGAGGTGGGGCGAGGCTAGGCCTCGCATCCCGATGTGCTGGCGGTTTCGCGGACGCGAGACCGCCAGATGGCCTGGGACTATTCCTTGATGGTGGTAGCCGCAAGGCTACGCCTTGCTTCTCGAGTTCCGGCAAGCCGGAACTCGTGCCACTCCGATTTACTCTTTAATCGTCGTAACGACGCCGGCGCCGACCGTTCGGCCGCCTTCGCGGATCGCAAAGCGCTGGCCTTCTTCCATCGCAATCGGACTGATCAAGGTCACCACCATGTTCACGTTGTCACCCGGCATCACCATCTCGACATCCGCCGGCAGCTCACAGGTGCCCGTCACGTCCGTCGTCTCAAAAAAGAACTGCGGACGATAGCCCTTGAAGAACGGCGTATGCCGACCCCCTTCGTCCTTCGACAGCACATAGACCTCGCTCTCGAACACCGTGTGCGGCGTGATCGAACCCGGCACCGCCAGCACCTGGCCACGCTCCACTTCCTCACGCTTGGTGCCGCGCAACAGCACGCCAACGTTCTCGCCTGCCCGACCTTCGTCAAGCAGCTTTCGGAACATCTCCACGCCCGTGCACGTCGTCGTCTGCGTATCCCGGATACCCACGATCTCGATCTCATCGCCCACCTTGACGACGCCCCGAGCCACTCGACCCGTGACCACCGTGCCCCGACCAGAAATCGAGAACACGTCCTCGATCGGCATCAGAAACGGCTGATCTACCGGACGCTCCGGCTCAGGGATGTACTCATCCAGCGCCTCGACCAGCTTCTGTACCGACGGCGAGCCAATATCGCTCTGATCGCCTTCCAGCGCCTTCAAAGCACTGCCGATGATGATCGGCGTGTCGTCGCCCGGAAACTCGTACTGGTCCAGAAGCTCGCGCACTTCCATCTCCACCAGCTCCAAAAGCTCATCGTCGTCGACCATGTCCGCCTTGTTCATGTACACGACGATCTTCGGCACACCCACCTGACGGGACAGCAGAATGTGCTCCCGGGTCTGTGGCATGGGGCCATCAGCGGCCGATACCACCAAAATGGCACCGTCCATCTGAGCTGCACCCGTGATCATGTTCTTCACGTAGTCCGCGTGTCCCGGACAATCAACGTGCGCGTAGTGACGGTTGCTGGACTCGTACTCAACGTGCGAGGTCGCGATCGTGATACCACGCTCACGCTCTTCCGGCGCATTATCAATCTCGCCGAAGTCCTTCGTCTCGCCACCGTACGCTTCCGCACAGACCTTCGTCAGCGCCGCCGTCAATGTCGTCTTGCCATGGTCTACATGACCAATCGTCCCTACATTCACGTGCGGTTTGGTACGCTCAAATTTCTCTTTGGCCATTGCCTTTTCCTTTCTTCAGTTGTTCCGTAGTCCGCGGGCCAGCAAGCCCTCCTACAGCCTTCTCTTCAATCAACGTTGCTCAACGTTTGATGATGCTCTCGGCGATGCTATCGGGCACCTCGTTGTACTTGGCGAACTCCATGGTGTAGTTCGCACGACCCTGGGTCGCGGAACGGAGGTCCGTGGAGTAGCCAAACATCTCGGATAGCGGTACGTCCGCCCGGACGATCTTGCCGGCCGGATTCTCATCCATGCCAGCGATCATGCCGCGACGCCGGTTCAGGTCACCGACCACATCACCCATGTACTCTTCCGGCGTGACCACCTCGACGCTCATGATCGGTTCGAGCAGTACGGGATTCGCGTTCAACGCCCCTTCTTTCAGCGCCATGGAGCCGGCGATCTTGAAGGCCATTTCCGAGGAGTCCACCTCGTGGAAGGAGCCGTCATGCAGCGTCGCCCTCACGCCAATCAGCGGATATCCGGCGAGCACGCCGTTCTGCATCTGCTCCTGGATACCCTTGTCCACCGCCGGGATGTACTCCCGCGGCACAACGCCTCCGACGATCTCGTCGACGAACTCGTAGATCTTGGTAGGTTCTTCCTCGTTCACGTACGGCTCGAGCTTGACCCAGACGTGACCGTACTGGCCGCGACCGCCGGACTGACGAACGAACTTGCCTTCCTGATCGACGCTGGATCGTATGGTCTCCCGATAGGCCACCTGCGGCTTGCCGATGTTGGCTTCAACACCGAACTCGCGCTTCATCCGGTCGACGATGATGTCCAGGTGCAACTCACCCATACCGGAAATGATGGTCTGGCCGGACTCTTCGTCGGTCTCCACCCGGAAGGACGGATCTTCCTGAGCCAGCTTGCCCAGCGCCACGCCCATCTTTTCCTGATCGGGTACCGACTTTGGCTCCACGGCCACGGAAATCACAGGCTCAGGGAACTCCATCCGCTCGAGGGTAATGATGGAATCCTGAGCGCAAAGCGTGTCACCGGTGGTCACGTCCTTCAGGCCGATGGCAGCAGCGATGTCGCCAGCGCGCACCTCCTTGATCTCGTTACGATCATTGGAATGCATCTGCACCATCCGGCCGACCCGCTCGCGCTTGCCCTTGACCGGGTTGTAAACCTGATCGCCGGAGCTCAGCACGCCGGAGTAGACGCGGAAGAAGGTCAAAGTGCCCACGAAGGGGTCCGTGGCGATCTTGAACGCCAGTGCAGCAAACGGTGCATCGTCATCGGCACCACGGGTATCCACGGTCTCATC
Organism: Candidatus Azotimanducaceae bacterium; assembly: GCA_965215995.1. Taxonomy (GTDB): domain Bacteria; phylum Pseudomonadota; class Gammaproteobacteria; order Pseudomonadales; family Azotimanducaceae; genus SZUA-309. Next base: position 2,050,642 of record OZ244128.1, read on the forward strand.
GTCCTCGAGGATACCTTCGATCGCTTTTACCTCCGTCGGCGCCGGCATGTATTCGATGACGCCGTCGAGCATGGCCTGCACGCCCTTGTTCTTGAACGCAGAACCGCAGAGGGCGGGCACGATTTCGTTGTTCAGCGTCCGAATTCTGAGGCCCTGCTTGATCTCCTCCTCGGAGAGCTCACCTTCTTCTAAGTATTTCTCCATGAGCTCTTCGGTGGCTTCGGCCGCGTTTTCGACCATCTGCTCACGCCAGTGCTCGGCATCCGCCAGCATGTCTTCCGGAATGTCGGCCAGGTCGTAGGTCAGTCCCTGGTCTTCCTCGTTCCAGAGGATGGCCTTCATCCGGATCAGATCCACCACGCCCTTGAAGTTCTCTTCGGCGCCGATGTTCAGCTGGATCGGTACCGGATTTGCACCCAGACGCTCCTTGATCTGATCGACCACACGCAGGAAGTCGGCGCCTGCCCGGTCCATCTTGTTGACGAACACCATACGCGGCACTTCGTAACGATTGGCCTGACGCCATACGGTCTCGGACTGAGGCTCGACGCCGGAGGTACCGCAGAACACGACCACAGCACCGTCGAGCACGCGAAGCGAACGCTCCACCTCGATGGTGAAGTCAACGTGTCCGGGGGTGTCGATGATATTGATGCGGTGCTCATCGAACTGCTGGTTCATACCCTTCCAGAAACAGGTGGTCGCAGCCGAGGTGATCGTGATGCCACGCTCCTGCTCCTGCTCCATCCAGTCCATGGTGGCCGCACCGTCGTGGACCTCACCAATCTTGTGCGATAGGCCGGTGTAGAAAAGCACCCGTTCCGTGGTCGTGGTCTTACCGGCGTCCACGTGAGCCACGATACCGATGTTGCGGTAACGGGATAGGGGAGTTTTACGAGCCATGATGCTCTCCGAAAAAGTTAATGCTTAGAACCGGTAATGAGAGAAAGCCTTGTTGGCTTCCGCCATGCGGTGAGTGTCTTCACGCTTCTTGACCGCGCTGCCACGACCGTCGGCGGCGTCCATCAGCTCACCAGCAAGACGGGCGGCCATGGACTTCTCGCCGCGGCTACGGGCGCTGTCCACCAGCCAGCGCATGGCCAGTGCCTGACGCCGGGAAGGGCGCACCTCAACCGGCACCTGGTAGGTCGCACCACCAACACGGCGGGACTTCACCTCCACAAAGGGGGCAACGGCTTCCAGCGCCTTCTCGAAAATCTCGACGGGATCCGGGTTGTTGCGTTCTTCGATGCGGGTCAGCGCACCGTAGACGATCCGTTCGGCAACGGCTTTCTTACCGCTGACCATCACGTGGTTGATGAACTTGGCAACCGTCTGGTTGTGATATTTCGGATCAGGAAGGATTTCGCGCTTGGCGATGACTCTACGTCTTGGCATGGGTTTCTCCTTTGCTTCAGGGAGTCCCGGCACGGATGCGGCCGGGCCTTACTGGAGGGGCGCCGCTTAAGCGACACCTAGGGGAGATCGCTTCGCAATCTCCTCACTCGCAATTTTTTTCTAAAGCTTACTGAGTGGTGGATTCTCTAGTTGATTGTTACAGCAGGATGCAACGGCAGACCGTTACTTCGGTCGCTTGGCGCCGTACTTGGAACGACCCTGTCGGCGATCGGATACACCGGAAGTGTCCAGGGTGCCGCGGATGGTGTGGTAACGCACGCCGGGCAGGTCCTTCACACGACCGCCGCGAATGAGCACGACCGAGTGCTCCTGCAGGTTATGACCCTCACCACCGATGTAGGAGGTGACCTCGTAACCGTTGGTCAGCCGCACACGGCACACTTTCCTGAGCGCTGAGTTCGGCTTCTTCGGCGTTGTGGTGTAGACACGGGTGCATACGCCGCGCTTCTGCGGGCTGCCCTGCAGCGCCGGTACGATGCTTTTCTCGGCTTTGCGCTTTCGTGGCTTGCGGATCAGCTGGCTTACTGTAGCCACTTTATTCCTCCGGGCACGCTCTGAAGTAGTCCCACTCGGGTTACTACGACGCTTTAGAGCTGGTGTGCCGTTGTTCTAACGGTCGAGGCTGTTCATCTGCCTCGAGATTTTCATATTCTTCAAGAGGTTAGGTCAGCTGCCGGACACTGTTCCCGGCGACGTTATCAAACCTCCAACAGGCCGTGGCCCTGAAAGAGCGCGGCATTCTAATCGCCGGCTATCTCCAAATCAACGGTATCCCTCCTCTCACGGGCCCCCTCCTTTTTAGGAAGGAATCCCTCCTTAGAAGGAATCCCTCCTTAGAAGGAATCCCTCCTTAGAAGGAATCCCTCCCCGAATTCAACGAAATCGGGGAGGGGGTGTTGCGACGGGGCTACGAGTCTTCGCCGGACAGGGCTTCGGACAGCGCCTGTTCGACTTCGTCAGCCGTGGCACCCTGTTCCTTGGCAATCCGCTCGGCCAGCTCCTCCTCACGACGACGCTTGCGCTCGCTGTGGTAGGTGAGGCCGGTCCCCGCCGGGATCAGGCGGCCAACGACCACGTTTTCCTTCAGGCCGCGCAGGAAGTCCTGCTTGCCGGTCACTGCCGCTTCGGTCAGTACCCGAGTGGTCTCCTGGAAGGAGGCCGCGGAAATGAAGGATTCGGTCGCCAGCGACGCCTTGGTGATTCCGAGTAGCACACGCTGGTAGTCGGCCGGTTGCTTGCCTTCGGCTTCCAGCTCCTCGTTGATCTCGGAGAGCCGGATGTACTCCAGCTGCTCACCTCGGATGAGGCTGGACTCACCGGAATCAACGATTTCAGCCTTGCGCAGCATCTGTCGGACGATCACTTCAATGTGCTTGTCGTTGATCGTCACACCTTGAAGGCGATAGACCTCCTGGATCTCGTTGATGATGTACTTGGCCAGCTCCTCGACACCCTTCAACCGCAGGATGTCGTGGGGGCTCGGCGGTCCGTCCACCACCACTTCACCCTTCTCGACGTGCTCACCTTCGAACACACCGATGTTCCGCCACTTCGGTATCAGGGTTTCCACCGGATCGCCTTCCGGCGGGGTAATCACCAGGCGGCGCTTGCCCTTGGTCTCCTTGCCGAAGCTGACCGTACCGGTCTCTTCAGCCAGAATCGCAGACTCCTTCGGCTTGCGGGCCTCAAAGAGATCGGCTACCCGTGGCAGACCACCCGTGATGTCACGGGTCTTGGATCCTTCCTGAGGAATCCGGGCGATGATGTCACCCACGCCGATTTTCTCGTTGTCCTCCAGGTTGAGGATGGCGTTGTTCGGCAGGAAGTAGTGGGCCGGCACGTCGGAGCCAGGCAGCATCACTTCGTTGCCCTTACCATCCAGCAGGCTGATTGCCGGACGCAGATCCTTACCCGCGGACGGCCGATCCTTCGGATCCAGCACGGTGATATTGGTCAACCCGGTCAACTCGTCCGTCTGGCGGTTGATGGAGAGACCTTCTTCCATGGATTCGAAGCGAACGGTACCTGCCACTTCCACCACGATCGGGTGGGTGTGGGGATCCCACTGGGCGATCACCTGACCGGCTTCGACCAGATCACCTTCATCCACGGAAATCACCGCACCATAAGGCAGCTTGTAACGCTCGCGCTCACGCCCGTTGTCATCAGCCACCGCGATCTCACCTGAACGGGATACAGCAACCAGCTCTCCCGATTCTCGAGTGACCGTCTTCAGATTGTGCAGCCGGATGGAACCACCGTGCTTCACCTGAATGCTGTCGATGGCTGTGGCCCGAGAGGCGGCACCACCGATGTGGAAGGTCCGCATGGTGAGCTGGGTACCGGGCTCGCCGATGGACTGCGCGGCAATCACGCCGACCGCTTCGCCCACGTTCACCTGATGACCTCGAGCCAGATCCCGGCCGTAGCAGGCAGCGCAGACGCCAAACTTGGTGTCGCAGGTGATGGCAGATCGCACAACGATCTCGTCGACGCCCAGGCTGTCGAGCTGATCGACCCAGAGCTCATCGAGCATGGTGCCTTCTTCGATCAGAATGGTTTTCTCGTCCGCCTCGTATACAGGTTGCGCAACGATGCGACCGAGCACCCGATCGCCGAGCGGCTCAACCACGTCACCACCTTCGATGATGGCGGACACCAGCAGGCCGTTCTCGGTGCCGCAATCAACTTCGGTGATCACCACGTCCTGGGCAACGTCCACCAGACGGCGGGTCAGGTAACCGGAGTTGGCGGTTTTGAGCGCCGTATCCGCAAGGCCCTTCCGAGCACCGTGGGTCGAGATGAAGTACTCGTTCACGTTCAGACCCTCACGGAAGTTGGCCGTGATGGCGTTCTCGATGATGCTGCCATCCGGACGGGTCATCAGGCCGCGCATGCCGGCCAGCTGACGAATCTGGGCGGGTGAACCCCGAGCACCTGAATCCGCATAGACGTACACCGAGTTGAAGGAGTCCTGCTCCTCTTCCTTGCCCTCCCTGTTGGTGACGGATTCCTTCGAGATGCCGTCCATCATGGAACGGGCAACCAGATCGTTGGCCCGGGACCAGATGTCCACCACCTTGTTGTACTTCTCGCCCTGAGTAACCAGACCGGAGGCGTACTGGGACTCGATTTCAGCCACTTCCGCTTCCGCGTCAGCGATGATGCTCGCCTTCTCCTGCGGGATGACGAAATCTTCCACGCCGATAGAAGCCCCGGAGGCAGTGGAGTGGCCGAAGCCCATATACATGAGCTGGTCGGCGAAGATCACCGTGTCTTTCAGGCCCACGTTCCGGTAGCAGGTATTGATCAGATTGGAGATCGCTTTCTTGTCGAGCGGCTTGTTGACCATCTCGAACGGCAGAAGCTTCGGCACGATCTCGTAGAAGAGCGCCCGGCCTACCGTGGTTTCCTGCAGCGACGTGCGCGCTTCGAGGTCACCGTTATCGAGCTCGACGTGCTCTTCGATACGCACCTTGATCCGTGCATGAAGATCTACCTGACCGGCGTGATAGGCCCGGTCGACCTCGGTGAGGTCGGAGAAGGCCATACCTTCACCCTTGGCGTTGATCATCTCCCGGGTCATGTAGTACAGCCCCAGAACCACGTCCTGAGAAGGCACGATGATCGGCTCGCCTGAAGCGGGCGACAGAATGTTGTTGGTGCTCATCATGAGCGCCCGGGACTCGAGCTGAGCCTCCAGTGTCAACGGCACGTGCACGGCCATCTGATCGCCATCGAAGTCCGCGTTGTACGCAGTACATACCAGCGGGTGGAGCTGAATGGCCTTACCTTCGATGAGCACCGGCTCGAACGCCTGAATACCCAGACGGTGCAGCGTCGGCGCCCGGTTCAGCAGCACGGGATGCTCGCGGATCACCTCGGCCAGGATGTCCCAGACCTCCGGTGTTTCCTTCTCGACCATCTTCTTCGCTGCCTTGATGGTGGTGGCCATGCCACGACCTTCCAGCTTGCCGAAGATGAACGGCTTGAACAGTTCCAGAGCCATCTTCTTGGGCAGGCCGCACTGATGCAGCTTCAGAGTCGGACCTACAACAATCACGGAACGACCGGAGTAGTCCACCCGCTTGCCTAGCAGGTTCTGACGGAACCGGCCCTGCTTACCCTTGATCATGTCGGCAAGCGACTTCAGCGGCCGCTTGTTGGAGCCGGTGATGGCCCGGCCTCGACGGCCGTTGTCCAGCAGCGCGTCCACGGCTTCCTGCAGCATGCGCTTCTCGTTGCGGACGATGATGTCGGGTGCCGAGAGGTCGAGCAGCCGCTTCAGGCGATTGTTCCGGTTGATGGCCCGGCGATACAGATCGTTCAGATCCGACGTCGCGAAGCGGCCACCATCGAGCGGAACCAGTGGGCGCAGATCCGGTGGCAGGACCGGTAACACGGAGAGGATCATCCACTCCGGCTTGTTGCCGGAATCCTGGAAGGCTTCCATCAGCTTCAGCCGCTTGGACAGCTTCTTGATCTTGGTCTCGGAGTTCGTGGCCGGAATCTCTTCCCTCAGCCGGGCGATTTCGCCTTCCATATCCAGCGCGAGCAGCAATGCCTCAATGGCCTCGGCGCCCATCTTGGCGTCGAACTCATCGCCGTACTCTTCCAGCTTCTGGAAGTACTCCTCATCGGTGAGCAGCTGACCGAGCTCCAGGTCCGTGAGCCCCGGGTCGATGACCACGAAGGACTCGAAGTACAGAACCCGCTCGATGTCGCGCAAGGTCATGTCCAGCAAGAGGCCGATCCGCGACGGCAGTGATTTCAGGAACCAGATGTGGGCAACCGGGCTCGCCAGCTCGATGTGGCCCATACGCTCCCGGCGCACCTTGGTCAGGGTGACTTCAACGCCGCACTTCTCACAGATCACACCGCGATGCTTCAGGCGCTTGTACTTGCCACAAAGGCACTCGTAATCCTTTATCGGGCCGAAGATACGAGCACAGAACAGGCCATCGCGCTCCGGCTTGAAGGTGCGGTAGTTGATGGTCTCCGGCTTCTTCACCTCGCCGAACGACCATGACCGAATCATCTCCGGTGAGGCCAGACCAATGCGAAGGGCGTCGAACTCGTCAACTTGCCCCTGAGATTTCAGAAGATTTAGTAGGTCTTTCAAGATCGCTCCTCCACATTGGATTTGAGTAGCCGTTCTCTAGTCATGCGTACTGATCCCTTCATTCCGCCTCCAGCTCGATGTCGATGCCGAGACTGCGGATTTCCTTCACCAGCACGTTGAAGGACTCCGGCATGCCAGGCTCCATCTTGAAGTCGCCGTCCACGATGTTCTTGTACATCTTGGTTCGACCGCTCACATCATCCGATTTCACCGTCAGCATCTCCTGCAGGGTGTAGGCAGCGCCATAGGCTTCCAGCGCCCAGACCTCCATCTCCCCGAAACGCTGACCACCGAACTGCGCCTTCCCGCCCAGCGGTTGCTGGGTGACCAGGCTGTACGAGCCGGTGGACCGTGCGTGCATCTTGTCGTCCACCAGGTGGTTGAGCTTCAGCATGTACATGTAGCCCACCGTCACCGGCCGGTCGAACTGATCTCCCGTCCGGCCGTCGTAGAGCGTGGTCTGACCGGTGCTTGGCAGGCCGGCCAGATCGAGCATCTGCTTGATCTCGGACTCAGCCGCACCGTCGAATACCTGAGTCGCCATGGGCACGCCGCCAACCAGGTTGTGGGCCATCTCCATGATCTCGCCGTCCTTGAGCGACTTCAGGTTCTCTTTCCGCTCGCCTTCGGTGCTGTTGTAGACCGTTTCCAGGAATTCGCGAATCTCTGCCGCTTTCTTCTGCTCCTCGAGCATCCGGCCGATGTGTTCACCGATACCCTTGGCAGCCCAGCCGAGGTGAGTTTCCAGAATCTGCCCCACATTCATCCGGGAAGGTACGCCCAGCGGGTTCAGGACGATGTCTACCGGCTCGCCATGCTCGTCGAACGGCATGTCTTCCACCGGCATGATCACGGAGATCACGCCCTTGTTGCCATGCCGGCCGGCCATCTTGTCACCAGGCTGGATACGACGCTTGATCGCCAGGTACACCTTGACGATCTTCAGCACACCGGGTGCCAGATCGTCGCCTGTTTCGAGCTTCTGGCGCTTGTCCGCGTAGATCGCGTCCAGGTTTTCCTTGCGCTCGGCAAGCTGTGCCTCAGAACGCTCCAGCATGGCATTCAGCTCATCGTCCGACATGCGGATCTTGAACCAGTCGTCACGCTCGAGCTCGGCGAGGAACTCCTCGTCGATGGTCAGGCCTTTGGACTTGCCCGGTGCGCTGGCGGCTTTCTGACCAAGCAGAGCTCTCTGCAGACGCTCGTAGGTCGCTGCCTCGACGATTCGATACTCATCGTCCAGGTCCTTACGGATCTGAGCGAGCTGAGAACGCTCGATGTCCTTGGCGCGCTGGTCCTTCTCCACCCCGTCGCGGGTAAAGACCTGGACGTCGATCACGGTTCCTTTCACGCTGGTCGGCACCCTGAGAGAAGTGTCCTTAACGTCGGACGCCTTCTCACCGAAGATGGCGCGCAGCAGCTTTTCCTCCGGTGTCAGCTGGGTTTCGCCCTTCGGCGTCACCTTACCGACCAGAATGTCGCCAGCGCCCACTTCTGCACCGATGTAGACGATGCCGGACTCGTCCAGCTTCGACAGAGCCCCTTCACCCACATTCGGGATGTCGCAGGTCACCTCTTCCGGGCCGAGCTTGGTGTCGCGAGCGATACAGGTCAGCTCCTGGATGTGGATGCTGGTGAAGCGGTCCTCCTGAACCACACGCTCGGAGACGAGAATGGAGTCCTCGTAGTTGTAGCCGTTCCAGGGCATGAACGCGATGCGCATGTTCTGACCCAATGCCAGCTCGCCCATGTCACAGGACGGTCCGTCTGCCAGGATGTCGTTACCGGCAATCACGTCGCCAGGCGACACCAGCGGCCGCTGATTGATACAGGTGTTCTGGTTCGAACGGGTGAACTTGGTGAGGTTGTAGATATCCACACCGGCTTCACCCGCCTCTGTTTCAGCATCGGCAACCCGGACCACGATCCGGCCAGCATCGACGCTGTCGACCACACCACCGCGGTCCGCGATCACGCAGACTCCGGAGTCGCGGGCGACGTTCCGCTCCATGCCCGTACCCACCAGCGGGGTCTGAGCGCGCAGCGTCGGCACTGCCTGACGCTGCATGTTCGAGCCCATCAGCGCGCGGTTGGCGTCGTCGTGCTCGAGAAACGGAATCAGAGATGCGGCCACGGACACCACCTGCTTTGGCGATACGTCCATGTAGTCCACGTTTTCTGCCGCGGTCTTGGTGAACTCGTTCTGATGCCGCACGTCCACCAGCTCAGTGGCGAACTCGTTCTTGCTGGTCAGCGGCGCAGAGGCCTGCGCAATCACGTACTCCGCTTCGTCGATTGCGGACAGGTAGTCGATCTTGTCCGTCACCTTGCCGTTCTCGACCCGCCGGTAGGGCGTCTCGAGGAAGCCGTACTCGTTGGTCTGAGAATAGGTGGCCAGCGAGTTGATCAGGCCGATGTTCGGACCTTCCGGCGTCTCAATGGGGCACACCCGACCGTAGTGGGTGGGGTGCACGTCGCGAACTTCGAAGCCCGCCCGCTCGCGGGTCAGGCCGCCCGGACCAAGCGCCGATACCCGGCGCTTGTGGGTCACCTCGGAGAGCGGGTTGTTCTGGTCCATGAACTGGGACAGCTGGCTGGAGCCGAAGAACTCCTTGATCGCCGCAGCCACTGGTTTGGCATTGATCATGTCCTGCGGCATCAGTCCTTCGGACTCGGCCAGCGACAGACGCTCCTTGACCGCCCGCTCTACCCGGATCACGCCAACCCGGAATGCGTTTTCGGACATCTCGCCCACAGAACGCACTCGGCGGTTACCCAGGTGATCGATGTCGTCCACCGCACCGTTACCGTTGCGGATATCGATCAGCGTTTTCAGGACCTCGATGATGTCTTCGCGATCAAGGATACCCTCGCCTTCGATGTCCTCCCGGCCAAGACGGCGGTTGAACTTCATCCGGCCAACGGCGGAAAGGTCATAGCGCTCGGTGGAGAAGAACAGATTGGTGAACAGGTTCTCTGCCGCTTCCTTGGTCGGCGGTTCGCCCGGTCGCATCATCCGGTAGATCTCCACCAGCGCTTCCAACTTGTTGGTGGTGGAATCGATGCGCAGGGTATCCGAGATGTACGGACCCTGATCGAGATCGTTGGTGTAGATGGTCTCGATCTCCTTCACACCCGCTTCGAGGAGCTGATCGAGCACTTCCTCGGTGATGATCGAGTTGCACGGCAGGATGATCTCGCCACTTTCCTCATCCACCAGATCCCGGGATGTCACCCGCTCCAGCAGGTACTCCCGCGGCACGTCGAGACGCTTCAGGCCGGATTCTTCGAGCGTGCGGACGTGCCGGGCGGTAATCCGCCGGCCAACCTCGACCATTACGTTGCCGTCTTTGTCCTTGATGTCGAAGGAAGCGACATCACCGCGCATGCGATCAGCGCGCAGATCGACAGAGAAACCGTCCTTCTTCACGTGGAAGACGTTCTTCTCGAAGAACATGTCGAGGATTTCTTCTGACGTGTACTCCAGCGCCCGCAGGATGATGGTGGCGGGGAGCTTGCGACGGCGGTCGATGCGAACGAACACACAGTCCTTCGGATCGAACTCGAAATCGAGCCAGGAGCCACGGTAAGGAATCACCCGGGCAGAGTAGAGCAGCTTGCCTGAGGAGTGGGTCTTGCCTCGATCGTGATCGAAGAACACGCCCGGTGAGCGGTGCAGCTGAGAAACAACGACCCGCTCGGTGCCGTTGATGACGAAGGTGCCGTTTTCCGTCATGAGCGGGATCTCGCCCATGTAGACTTCCTGCTCCTTCACGTCCTTGACTGCTTTGTTCGACGACTCCTTGTCGTAGATGATCAGGCGGACTTTGACCCGCAGTGGGGCCGCATAGGTGATGCCACGGAGCACGCACTCTTTGACGTCGAACGCAGGCTCGCCAAGGCGATACTCCACGTACTCGAGTGCGGCGCTACCGGAATAGCTGACAATCGGAAACACCGACCGGAACGCGGCGTGCAGCCCGATCTCTTCGCGTTCTCCCGGTTCCAGATCCAGCTGCAGAAACTTGTCGTAAGAATCCACCTGGATCGAGAGAAGATAAGGCAATTCCATCACTCCAGGGAGTTTCCCGAAGTCTTTGCGGATGCGTTTCTTCTCGGTAAAGCTGTAAGCCATTCGAATCTCCTGCGCTTGGCGAGTCAGCCGTTGCCTCCTGCCGATCCCCGGGGTAGCTACCTCATCGGGGTGCGTACAGCGGCGCGGGCATGTTTATTTCATTTCCTGCGCTTATGAATCATCCGCTGCCCTGCTGCCTAATCGGCAGTCATGGCCGTAGATGTTCACCGATCGGTTGCCCGATCCTCTAATAGAGCCACTCTTCCCCAAGTAGGCTCCAACGACGAAAGGCCGGAGCCCCACAGCTCGCGCTGCGAGGTCGTCCAGCCAGTCGTTTGAACTCAAAAGCAATAACTTGCTTATTTGAGTTCAACCTGTGCGCCAGCTTCTTCGAGCTGCTTCTTGAAGTCTTCCGCTTCGTCTTTGGTCGCACCTTCTTTGATGGGAGACGGTGCTTCGTCAACGAGTGCCTTGGCTTCCTTGAGCCCGAGACCCGTGATCGCACGCACCGCCTTGATCACGTTAACTTTCTTGTCGCCAGCAGCATTGAGGATGACGTCGAACTCATCCTTCTCTTCTGCGGCTGCACCACCGGCATCTCCACCTGCCGCTGCAGGTGCCGCGGCTACTGCTGCAGCTGCGGACACACCGAATTTCTCTTCCATGGATTGAACGAGTTCAACCACTTCCATCACGCTCATCTCAGCGATGGCGTTCAAAATGTCGTCTTTGGACAGTGCCATTTTCAAATTTCTCCTAAGTGCTCAAAAGAGCCCTATCTGTTACCTGCTTACTTAAGAAGCCTGCTTCTGATCGCGAACTGCGGCTACGGTACGAACCAGCTTGCCGGGCACCTCGTTCATGGTGCGTGCCAGCTTGGTGATCGGTGCCTGCATGACGGCCATGAGAAGGGCAATCGCCTCGTCTCGGGTCGGCAGCTTAGCTACTCGATCTATGTCACCCGGGCCCAGGAGCTGGCCACCGATGGAGAGAGCCTTTACTTCAAGCTCTTCGTACTCCTTGGCGCAGTCCTTAAGCAGCCGTGCGGCAGAGCCCGGATCCTCTTGCGAGAATGCGAACATCGTCGGACCGACGAGAGTCTCAGTGAGGCACTCATACTCTGTCCCTTCGATGGCCCGCCTGGCCAGCGTATTGCGGACGACGCGCAGATAGACGCCGGACTCACGCGCTTTGGCACGCATTTCCGTCATCTGGTCTACGGTCAGACCACGATAGTCGCTCACCACTGCGGACAGGGCGTTGGTCGCGGCTTCGTTAACCTCGGCAACAATCGCTTGTTTGTCTGCAAGTCTTAATGCCATGGTTTCTCCTATATGCCTGCCTTGCCGACGAGCCGGCGTGGTAGGCATGGTTTCAATCGGATATCGCCGATATCCATTTTTTACGGCGACCCGATAGCGGCACGAATGCACGCTGGCAGGTAACACCGTCTACACAGGGTTCAGCTTCCGCCGTTTTTTGAAGCCGTGGCCGCTTTTGCGGCGCTGGCTCCCTGTGGTTTTTGACGGCACCGGGTTTTTTACCCGGCCCTCAAAACTGTTTTTTCCCGGACACGCTGGAGGTCAATCGACTCGCTGTTCCGTTGACGCTTCAGCACTGCCTTTTTCTTTCCGGACACGCTAACCGTCACTTCACTTGCCACTCCGTTGACGCTTCAGCACTGCCTTCAGATTGATTGGATAGTCCTTTGTTCCTAGACCTCCAGGGAGGCTTGGTCGATAGAGAGACCTGGGCCCATGGTGGTCGACAGGGTGATCTTCTTCAGATACACGCCCTTTGCAGATGCGGGCTTGGCCTTTTTCAGATCCTCGAGGAGCGCCTCGAGATTGGCCTTCACCTTGGTCGCATCGAAGCCAACCTGGCCAACCCGGCCGTGCACGATGCCGGCTTTGTCCGTACGGAACTGAACCTGACCTGCTTTGGCATTGCTGACCGCGGTCTCCACGTCCGGCGTCACCGTGCCCGTTTTCGGGTTCGGCATCAGACCACGGGGGCCGAGAATCTTGCCGAGCTGGCCGACCAGTCGCATGGCATCCGGCGTGGCAATCAACACGTCGAACTCGATCGTGCCGCCCTTGATGGTCTCGGCCAGATCTTCGAACCCCACCAGGTCTGCACCGGCAGCGGCTGCCTTGTCCGCGTTCTCGCCCTGGGCAATGACGGCCACGCGGACGGACTTGCCCGTGCCGTGTGGCAAGGTGGTTGCACCACGGACCACCTGGTCGGACTTACGGGGGTCCACGCCCAGATTCACGGAGACATCGAAGGATTCGCTGAACTTGGCTTTGGCCAGATCGCTCAGCACGGTGACCGCCTCATCGATGGCATAGCTCTTCTCAGGGTCTACCTTCTCAGCAATCTCTCTCTGTCGTCTGGTCAGCTTGGCCATTACACGCCCTCCGTTTCGATACCGGCGCTGCGCGCGCTGCCGGCGATGGTCCGGACTGCTGCGTCCATATCTGCGGCCGTGAGATCCGGCATCTTCATGGTGGCGATCTCTTCGAGCTGAGCCCGGTTCACCTTGCCTACCTTGTCGGTGTTCGGCGTGCCGCTGCCTTTGCTGATCCTGGCCGCTTTTCGCAACAACACCGAAGCAGGTGGCGTTTTGGTCACGAAGGTGAAGCTGCGATCCGAATACACGGTGATCACCACCGGGATCGGCATACCCTGCTCAACGCTCTGGGTCTGGGCGTTGAACGCCTTGCAGAAATCCATGATGTTGACGCCGTGCTGACCCAACGCAGGCCCAACAGGCGGGCTTGGATTCGCCTGACCTGCTGGCACCTGCAGCTTGATATAGGCTTCTACTTTCTTTGCCATTTACTTCTCCTGGTGGGTGCAAACGTGCGTTGCCGGATCCGCTGAAACAGAGCCGTAACGTCACTCCCCTTTACTGCAGCGACACCTGGCCAGCGCCGCCGATCGTTAAGAATTCCAAATCAGCCTTTTTCGACCTGGTCGAAGTCGAGCTCAACCGGCGTGGACCGGCCTAGAATGGTGACCGCAACATGCAGTCGGCTCTTCTCGTAGTTCACCTCTTCGACCACGCCGCTGAAGTCGTTGAACGGGCCATCGATGACCCGAACGATCTCACCTGGCTCGAATACGGTCTTCGGCGTCGCCTTCTCACTACCTGCCGCAACCCGATCAAGGATGGCCTTCGCTTCGGCATCGGTGAGCGGCGCCGGCTGATCCGCCTTGCCACCGATGAAGCCCATGACACGCGGCGTTTCCTTGACCAGGTGCCAGGTGTCATCGTTGAGCTCCATCTGCACCAGCACGTATCCGGGAAAGAACTTCCGCTCGCTGCGGCGCTTCTGGCCGGCGCGCATCTCGACCACTTCTTCCGTGGGGACGAGAATCTCGCCGAAGAACTCCTTGAGGTTCGAGAGCTCGACCCGCTCCTGGAGAGTGCGCGCCACGTTTTTCTCGAAACCGGAGTATGCGTGCACGACGTACCACCTCTTGTTCGAGCTGGTTGTCGCCGCAACGCTCGCCGTTGCAACATCGGCAGCTGGCACGTCTTCTGGAACCGCCTCCGGCGGATGGGCAGCCTCCGGAGGATGGGCAGCACCGACCTGCGGCGCCGGTGCTTCAGTCTGGCCAGACACGTCTACCGGCTGGTCGCTGACTTCATCCGGCTGACCGGTGGTCTTTTCCGGCTGGCTGGAGGTCGACTCCGGCCCCTGCGCTTCTGTCTGATCCACAGGATCTTCCATCTTTACCTCGCTTGGCTGCCTATCTCAGAATTGAAGAGACGACCCAACTCAAGCCTGAGTCGAGCAGCCATAGAATCAGCGCAAAAATCAGAACCAGCAACAGCACGATCAGCGTGGTCTGAACGGTTTCATCACGCGTCGGCCAGACGACCCGCCGGATCTCGCCTCGCGCCTCCTTGATCAGTGTCCAGGCGTTGCCACCTTTTTCCGTCTGGATCGCGACGAAGAACGCTATCACCGCAAGCACCAACAGCGCCGCCACCCGATAGAGCAGTGACTGGTCACCGAAATACCAGTTGCCGAAGACCCCACCGCCAAGGATGGCGAACACGACAATCCACTTCAGCCAGTCCAGGCCTGTGCCAGTGGTTTCTGTACTCGTACTCAACTCTTCGTACCCGTGTTCAACTTACCTGCATCGGATGCACATGCCTTCAAGTCAATGACCCCGGACGTCTCTGCCCATCGGCCGCTGACTGGCAGGCCAGGAGGGAATCGAACCCCCAACCTGCGGTTTTGGAGACCGCTGCTCTGCCAATTGAGCTACTGGCCTTTCACTCCTGCAACACTCCTCGAACCTGATCGGGACACGCCGAAGTAAGCATTCACTTACGCCCAGCGCGCTTAACCAAGGCCTACTCCTTGATGGTTGTAACGACGCCGGCGCCGACCGTTCGGCCGCCTTCGCGGATCGCAAAGCGCTGGCCTTCTTCCATCGCAATCGGACTGATCAAGGTCACCACCATGTTCACGTTGTCACCCGGCATCACCATCTCGACATCCGCCGGCAGCTCACAGGTGCCCGTCACGTCCGTCGTCTCAAAAAAGAACTGCGGACGATAGCCCTTGAAGAACGGCGTATGCCGACCCCCTTCGTCCTTCGACAGCACATAGACCTCGCTCTCGAACACCGTGTGCGGCGTGATCGAACCCGGCACCGCCAGCACCTGGCCACGCTCCACTTCCTCACGCTTGGTGCCGCGCAACAGCACGCCAACGTTCTCGCCTGCCCGACCTTCGTCAAGCAGCTTTCGGAACATCTCCACGCCCGTGCACGTCGTCGTCTGCGTATCCCGGATACCCACGATCTCGATCTCATCGCCCACCTTGACGACGCCCCGAGCCACTCGACCCGTGACCACCGTGCCCCGACCAGAAATCGAGAACACGTCCTCGATCGGCATCAGAAACGGCTGATCTACCGGACGCTCCGGCTCAGGGATGTACTCATCCAGCGCCTCGACCAGCTTCTGTACCGACGGCGAGCCAATATCGCTCTGATCGCCTTCCAGCGCCTTCAAAGCACTGCCGATGATGATCGGCGTGTCGTCGCCCGGAAACTCGTACTGGTCCAGAAGCTCGCGCACTTCCATCTCCACCAGCTCCAAAAGCTCATCGTCGTCGACCATGTCCGCCTTGTTCATGTACACGACGATCTTCGGCACACCCACCTGACGGGACAGCAGAATGTGCTCCCGGGTCTGTGGCATGGGGCCATCAGCGGCCGATACCACCAAAATGGCACCGTCCATCTGAGCTGCACCCGTGATCATGTTCTTCACGTAGTCCGCGTGTCCCGGACAATCAACGTGCGCGTAGTGACGGTTGCTGGACTCGTACTCAACGTGCGAGGTCGCGATCGTGATACCACGCTCACGCTCTTCCGGCGCATTATCAATCTCGCCGAAGTCCTTCGTCTCGCCACCGTACGCTTCCGCACAGACCTTCGTCAGCGCCGCCGTCAATGTCGTCTTGCCATGGTCTACATGACCAATCGTCCCTACATTCACGTGCGGTTTGGTACGCTCAAATTTCTCTTTGGCCATTGCTGTTCCTCAAACAACCTTCATCATTCTCTCAGTAGCACTTCTTCAGCACTCAGCCCGAGCCTGAACCGTCCATGCGGCACCCGGGCCGGAATATGGTGCTCACAATCGGATTTGAACCGATGACCTCTTCCTTACCAAGGAAGTGCTCTACCGACTGAGCTATGTGAGCAGTCGCAAAGCTTCGCTTTGCTTCTCGAGTTTCGCTTCGCGAAACTCGTCCTTACTCTTCACCACTTTCTATGGAGCGGGTAGCGGGAATCGAACCCGCGTCATCAGCTTGGAAGGCTGAGGTTCTGCCGCTGAACTATACCCGCGCGTTCCTGTATCTCTTGAAAGACGCGCTCTCTAGCGACGCCCTCTCGATGGCTTCGATCAACAGACTTTCGAACAACACCTTGAAAATGGTGGAGGGGGAAGGATTCGAACCTTCGAAGGCTAAGCCATCAGATTTACAGTCTGGTCCCTTTGACCACTCGGGAACCCCTCCTCTAGCCTTTCGAGCAGCGTTTTCCCAACGATCCTCGACATGTTGCTTTTCGCTCTGCTTACTCCGCTATCTGTTCCGCCGTCTTCTCGCTCTCCGTACTTTTTCTGCGTCTGATCTTTCTGAAATCAAAAGCAAAAAAACCCGCCTCCGCCAAATTCACTCATCGGCGGGGTGGCAGTTTTTCCTTTAGCAGCAACCACTTACGGTGTTGATATTGCTACTCGGCTATGTCTCTTCTAATCCCTTTCGGCCGTCTCTTTGGTTTCGGCGTCTCGTCCACCTGGCCTTCTCCACGGGCGGAGTCTGGTGCCGCCACAAGGAGTCGAACCCTGGACCTTCTCATTACAAGTGAGCTGCTCTACCAGCTGAGCTATGGCGGCCGAAATGGGAGCCGGATTCTATAGAAACTCCTGAAGCTGCGCAATCGCTCCGCAGTCGACCGATTCAGCGTCCCCCGCCTGAAAATCCGTTGGCACCCGACCGAGCAGGTAGGTCACCTGTTGCACGCGCTCCAATGCCTGCAGAGCAGGCGAGTAGCCTAGATCCCGCAGCCGTGCAACCAGACCTTCCGCACCCTCCTGATTGCTGAAGACACCGGCCGAAACTGAGTTGACGTACTCACCGCCCGCAATCACATAGGCCTCGATGTCCTGGCTCTCTAACTCCTGCAGAATTCGACGAGCATTATCAAGATTATTGTCTGAATCCAGGTAGACGAGGAAATCCGGCGCTGCTTCGATTTCAAAAGACACCACCCGCGCGGCCGGATCCACAGCACGTACCGTTGTCTGCACGGGCGCCAGCACCTCGGCGTTGGCAAACGGTCCCCACGCTCTGCAGGTCAGTTCCCTGGCAGGATCCGCTTGCGGCGAGAACGCCCGCTCTTCCGATGCTGCTCGGGCTACGCGCTCAGATGGATCGAGTTCGTTGATCAGCGCCAGTGTCTGGCCTTCCGGGAACCGGGACTGCTGCACGCTTTCTTCAACAGTGCCCGGCTCCGCGAAGAAGAGGTACATGGCGGCTATGAGGTTCGCAAGCAGCAAGAGGCCCAGCACGACCCGGCTGGTCATGGACAAGCGGCTGGGCTCAATGGTCAGATCCATTTAGTCCGTGTACATCCTCGGCTGGGTCACTGTCCGATCTCGACGCAGAGATCAGGCCCGAGATCACTTTCAGGCGCGCGCAGTATATCGATCAGCCGGGGCGCAGAGAAACTTCTCCGGCACCGAATGAACGGATCTGCCCATCTACCAGCATTTCCAACTCACCTTCCGGTGTCACGCCACGAACACTGCCTTGCAATCGATCTTCGCCCAGCAGCAAAGTGCAGGTCTGGCCGTGATAATGGTGCAACTTGTCGAAGGCACGTCGCATGGGTGCGAATCCGGTTTCCGCAAAGCCGGCAGCAAAGTCGACCAAGCTCGAGATCAGAGCACCCGCCAGGGCATTGCGGGAATAACCGCTGCCGACTTCATGCAGATCGATGAGCGGTTGATCGATTTCCTGCCGTGCCGCTGCCGGGATGCGGAAATTGATGCCGATGCCGATGATCACGTCCGTCTCCGGGCCGGCGCCGAAGACCTCCACCAGGATCCCGGAGATTTTGCGTCCTCTAACCAGCACATCATTTGGCCACTTCAACGCCACATCCGGCACCCCAGCGGATTGCAGCGCATCCGCAGCCGCAAGACCGATGCAGAGGCTGAATCCACCCAGAGCTTCCGGCTTCAGCGGCAATCGGACACCCAGAGACAGCGCCAGATTCTGCGCGTAGGGACTCTGCCAACTCCGCCCGCGACGCCCTCTGCCCTGCACCTGCAGCTCAGCCAGGCGCACCACGCCATGAACCGGTTTCTTCTGCAATTGCTCGCTGAGCAGGGTATTGGTGGATCCGACAACCTCCAGTGCCTGCAGGTCCTGAACCCAGGTTCTGGCCCGTTCGGTCATGGCCGCGTTGATGGTGCCGGCATCCAGCCGCTCGACCTCACTGGGAATACTTGCCCGCCCGCCGGCCACCTCGAATCCGAGCAGGCGAAGGTCCGCTTCGGCCAGATTCAGTCGACGCAGGTCCGCACTGCCGCCCTCCAGCAATGGCATGAGTCGCGCCTGCAGGGCTTCGGGTGACAGCTCTGAAAGATCAGTAGGCATTGAGCGCGATCCCGGGCGTCCGTACTTCACTGCCGTACTTTTCAGGCGCACGCTTTCGAACGCAAGCTTCTGGCCAACGCAGGCTTTCGGACCCACATAGAAAAACACCCGGCTCGTTTGAGCCGGGTGTTCGAAATAAAGCCTGACGATGACCTACTCTCACATGGGGAAACCCCACACTACCATCGGCGCTGAACCGTTTCACTGCTGAGTTCGGTATGGGATCAGGTGGTTCCAATTCGCTATTGTCGTCAGGCAAACGGGAACTCGCTTCGCGAGCTCCTTGGGAGTTTGATTGGCAAACCCCGTCGGGAACCCGCGTCTAGGCGAGTGACCTTTTGCCTGTTCCCTCCTTTCGGACAGAACAGAGTCATTCAGAAGATATGTAGGTGAATCGGCTGAGCCGATTCGTTGGAGTTCTGCTCTGCAAAACTCTCACTCACTCTCGTGAGCATCAAGATGTCTCTTGGTTTCTGGGTCAGCTGTTTCAAACAACCGATCTGGTGCGCTCTGTGAGCGCCGCCACACATTCGGTTATATGGTCAAGCCGCACGGGCAATTAGTACAGGTTAGCTCAACGCCTCACAGCGCTTACACACCCTGCCTATCAACCTCGTAGTCTACGAGGGCCCTACAGAAATCCGAAGATTTGGTGAGATCTCATCTCGAGGGGGGCTTCCCGCTTAGATGCTTTCAGCGGTTATCCCTTCCGAACATAGCTACCCGGCAATGCCACTGGCGTGACAACCGGAACACCAGAGGTTCGTCCACTCCGGTCCTCTCGTACTAGGAGCAGCTCCTCTCAAATCTCATACGCCCACGGCAGATAGGGACCGAACTGTCTCACGACGTTCTAAACCCAGCTCGCGTACCTCTTTAAATGGCGAACAGCCATACCCTTGGGACCGGCTTCGGCCCCAGGATGAGATGAGCCGACATCGAGGTGCCAAACACCGCCGTCGATGTGAACTCTTGGGCGGTATCAGCCTGTTATCCCCGGAGTACCTTTTATCCGTTGAGCGATGGCCCTTCCATACAGAACCACCGGATCACTAAGACCGTCTTTCGACCCTGCTCGACATGTCTGTCTCGCAGTCAAGCGCACTTATGCCTTTACACGCAATGCATGATTTCCGACCATGCTGAGTGCACCTTCGTGCTCCTCCGTTACTCTTTGGGAGGAGACCGCCCCAGTCAAACTACCCACCACACACTGTCCTCGATCCGGATAACGGACCTAAGTTAGAACCTCAACGTAACCAGGGTGGTATTTCAAGGACGACTCCACGAAGGCTAGCGCCTCCGCTTCAAAGTCTCCCACCTATCCTACACAAGTTAGGTCAAAGTCCAGTGTGAAGCTGTAGTAAAGGTTCACGGGGTCTTTCCGTCTAGCCGCGGGTACACGGCATCTTCACCGCGATTTCAATTTCACTGAGTCTCGGGTGGAGACAGTGTGGCCATCGTTACGCCATTCGTGCAGGTCGGAACTTACCCGACAAGGAATTTCGCTCATTTCTTAGTCAACGTATCGTTGACTCGACTTTCAGAGTCGCTGCATGTCGCCATGCAGATGGGACTATATCTTCGCTCCGTAGAGCGTCTGGCGTGTAGTCTCTGAGGATTCTCGCTAGATGCGAGTCTTTCCTGCTGATTGTCCGCACCCAATCGGATTGTCACTGCCCTCACACTGGAGAGCGAGTACCGTGGGATTCACCGGATATTCCAGCATTTAGCCAGATTTTACTAAAGCAACGAATTCACCTTAGGACCGTTCATTGCGTTAACAACTGAACGAATCAGATGCGGCATTGAGTGCTCCCAATGCCCTGCATATCGCTATGCAGATCGGACTATATCTTCCAGGTAATTCCAGCGGCTTCCGGTCAGAATTACCCTGCTTGGCATGTAGTCTCTGAGGATTTTCCGTTCGACTTGAATGTTGCAAGAATCTCATCATCCGAGTAGCGCCTCTTACCTCCGTCGTTCATATCACGACGAATATCGAGGATCTTCTCTACACCGTCTTTCTGGAGATGGCATCCATCGGCAATCAGATTTGCGATCTCTCTGAACTTCGAGAAATCACGCTTCTTCTTAGCAGATAGAAAACCAAATCTACGAAAAAACGGTATGACGTTTTCTTGGATGGCCTGGAAGTTGTTCACTTCGTAGTACCAAACGCCATCGTCACGCGGCCTCAAAGTTCCACACTTGAGGTGTCGCTTAAAGAGCGCGAGGATCACACGATCTTTCTGGCTCACGTTGAAACACAACGATACTTTCCAGGGATTCGTGTAGTCCTTTCTCTTCCTGAAAACGACATTGAAGCTTCCTTCCCCATCGGCAAAGCCAGCGAGGTAGTAGCCAGTCTTTTCAGGAATCACTTTGACATTCAGTTGGGCCATTCAACGGAACCTTTCCTGCTGATTGTCCGCACCTATCGGATTGTCACTGCCCTCTAGTCGCCTAGAAGAACGAGTACCGTAGGATACACCGGAGTTTCCAGCATATAGCCAAGTTTATTTGCGTAACTACATAGGTCGGCGTTCAAGCTTGCGCAAAAACGCTGTAGCAATTGCTTCCTATAGTTACGGCCGCCGTTTACCGGGGCTTCGATCATGAGCTTCGCCGAAGCTAACCCAATCAATTAACCTTCCGGCACCGGGCAGGCGTCACACCCTATACTTCCACTTACGTGTTTGCAGAGTGCTGTGTTTTTAATAAACAGTCGCAGCCACCTGGTATCTTCGACCGCCAACAGCTTACGGAGCAAGTCCGATCACCGTCAGCGGCGCACCTTCTCCCGAAGTTACGGTGCCATTTTGCCTAGTTCCTTCACCCGAGTTCTCTCAAGCGCCTTGGTATTCTCTACCCGACCACCTGTGTCGGTTTGGGGTACGATCGTTCGCAACCTGAAGCTTAGAGGTTTTTCTTGGAAGCATGGCATCAGCTACTTCCCGAACGTATAAGTTCGGTTCGTCATCACTTCTCGGCCTTAAGAAAGTCCGGATTTACCTAAACTTTCAGCCTACCTGTTTAAACCTGGATAACCATCACCAGGCCAACCTAGCCTTCTCCGTCACCCCGTCGCAGTTGCGTACGGTGCTGGAATATTAACCAGCTTCCCATCGACTACGCCTTTCGGCCTCGCCTTAGGGGTCGACTCACCCTGCGCCGATGAGCGTTGCGCAGGAACCCTTGGTCTTTCGGCGGGGAGGATTTTCACCCCCCTTATCGTTACTCATGTCAGCATTCGCACTTCTGATACCTCCAGCATGCCTCACGACACACCTTCACAGGCTTACAGAACGCTCCTCTACCATGCATGCAAGCATGCATCCGCAGCTTCGGTACACAGTTTTAGCCCCGTTACATCTTCCGCGCAGGCCGACTCGACCAGTGAGCTATTACGCTTTCTTTAAAGGGTGGCTGCTTCTAAGCCAACCTCCTGGCTGTCTGGGCCTTCCCACATCGTTTCCCACTTAACTGTGATTTAGGGACCTTAGCTGGCGGTCTGGGTTGTTTCCCTTTCCACTACGGACGTTAGCACCCGCAGTGTGTCTCCCTTGATTGCACTCTTCGGTATTCGGAGTTTGCATGGGTTTGGTAAGTCGGGATGACCCCCTAGCCCAAACAGTGCTCTACCCCCGAAGGTGAGACAAGAGGCGCTACCTAAATAGCTTTCGAGGAGAACCAGCTATCTCCGAGCTTGATTAGCCTTTCACTCCTAGCCACAGGTCATCCCCTAATTTTTCAACATTAGTGGGTTCGGTCCTCCAGTTGATGTTACTCAACCTTCAACCTGCCCATGGCTAGATCGCTCGGTTTCGGGTCTACTCCTACCGACTGAGGCGCCCTGTTAAGACTCGGTTTCCCTACGGCTCCCCTATACGGTTAACCTTGCCAGTAAAAGTAACTCGCTGACCCATTATACAAAAGGTACGCAGTCACCGCGTGTCGCAAGCGACACCTCGGCTCCCACTGCTTGTATGCATCTGGTTTCAGGTTCTATTTCACTCCCCTCACAGGGGTTCTTTTCGCCTTTCCCTCACGGTACTGGTTCACTATCGGTCAGCTGAGAGTATTTAGCCTTGGAGGATGGTCCCCCCTCTTCAATTAAGAAAGTTCAGACAAGGTTTCACGTGCCCCGTCCTACTCGATTTCACGTCTATACCGTTTTCGTCTACGGGGCTATCACCCTGTATCGCGTGACTTTCCAGACACTTCGACTAACGGTAAAGATGCTTAAGGGCTGGTCCCCGTTCGCTCGTCGCTACTGAGGGAATCTCGGTTGATTTCTTTTCCTCCGGGTACTTAGATATTTCAGTTCCCCGGGTTCGCTCCTGCACCCTATGTATTCAGGTACAGGTACTGCTCGAAAGCAGTGGGTTTCCCCATTCGGAAATCCCCGGATCGAAGTCTGTTTGCTGACTCCCCGAGGCTTATCGCAAGCTACAACGTCCTTCATCGCCTTCAGCTGCCTAGGCATCCACCAGATGCACTTAAATGCTTGACCATATAACCCAATCTGCGGCTTCTATTTATCCGGCTGACGCCGAAATGAATCAGCTGTGAAGCTGGATTCAGAAACAACGGCTTGCTTGCAACAAGTGCGCACACGCCGCGGCTATCAACAGATGGGTGCTGGTAACAACATTCGCCAGAATAAGTTCGAATCTATGATTCGAATATTCCAAGAACATCTTGATTGAAACTCCCGTCGATCCGCTAGTGTGGATCAACGGTTGTTTACCCGCGTTGTTAATTTCAGAAAGTGTCTGTCGCGAACGACAAACGTTCTGAGAATAACAATGCGGCTACATATCTCTGAATTTTTAAAGATCAAACAGAAGCAGATTCGCTTCCGGCGTCAGCACTTCTCGCCCCTCCTCTTCGTTGACAAAGGGTGGTGCGAAAAAAACCAACATCTAATGGACCCGTATCGTCCTGTATAAAGGAGCATTAGATGTTGGTTCTTGATTCCGGTCAGGTGTTAGTGGTGGAGCCGAGGAGGATCGAACTCCTGACCTCCTGCGTGCAAGGCAGGCGCTCTCCCAGCTGAGCTACGGCCCCTTTTTTGTGCCGCGGCGACTTGTCGCCGCGCAGAGCTCGCATTCGCGAGTTGGTGGGTCTGGGTGGATTTGAACCACCGACCTCACCCTTATCAGGGGTGCGCTCTAACCAACTGAGCTACAGACCCTGTCCGGATGTCTCTAACTGCATACTGAACAGACCATTCGTGTGGGTGCTTTTAGCCCCTCTTCTTTCGAAAAGTGCATCTGAAGATGCGTGGGCGGTAACTCACTGTGAACTGAGCCAATCTTGCTTCGCACGAAATGTGTTCAGCTCAGGCTATAAGGTTTAAGGAGGTGATCCAGCCGCAGGTTCCCCTACGGCTACCTTGTTACGACTTCGTCCCAGTCATGAATCACACCGTGGTAACCGTCCTCCAAAGGTTAGACTAGCTACTTCTGGTGCAATTCACTTCCATGACGTGACGGGCGGTGTGTACAAGGCCCGGGAACGTATTCACCGCGACATTCTGATTCGCGATTACTAGCGATTCCGACTTCAAGGAGTCGAGTTGCAGACTCCTATCCGGACTACGAGAAGCTTTTTGGGATTCGCTTACCATCGCTGGCTTGCAGCCCTCTGTACTCCCCATTGTAGCACGTTTGTAGCCCACCCCGTAAGGGCCATGATGACTTGACCTCGTCCCCGCCTTCCTCCGGTTTGTCACCGGCAGTCTCCTTAGAGTTCCCGACCGAATCGCTGGCAAATAAGGATAAGGGTTGCGCTCGTTACGGGACTTAACCCAACATCTCACGACACGAGCTGACGACAGCCATGCAGCACCTGTATCTCGGTTCCCGAAGGCACCAAGGCATCTCTGCCAAGTTCCGAGTATGTCAAGGGGTGGTAAGGTTCTTCGCGTTGCATCGAATTAAACAACATGCTCCACCGCTTGTGCGGGCCCCCGTCAATTCATTTGAGTTTTAACCTTGCGGCCGTACTCCCCAGGCGGAGAACTTATCGCGTTAGCTGCGCCACTAAACCCTCAAGGGGCCCAACGGCTAGTTCTCATCGTTTACGGCGTGGACTACCAGGGTATCTAATCCTGTTTGCTCCCCACGCTTTCGCACCTCAGCGTCAGTATTGGTCCAGGAGGCCGCCTTCGCCACCGGTATTCCTTCCTATATCTACGCATTTCACCGCTACACAGGAAATTCTACCTCCCTCTACCATACTCTAGCCTGACAGTTTGGAATGCAGTTCCCAGGTTGAGCCCGGGGCTTTCACATCCCACTTATCAAACCGCCTACGCGCGCTTTACGCCCAGTAATTCCGATTAACGTTCGCACCCTCCGTATTACCGCGGCTGCTGGCACGGAGTTAGCCGGTGCTTCTTCTGCAGTTAACGTCAAGACCGGCGGGTATTAACCACCGGGGTTTCTTCGCTGCTGAAAGTGCTTTACAACCCTAGGGCCTTCTTCACACACGCGGCATCGCTGGTTCAGGCTTTCGCCCATTGACCAAGATTCCCTACTGCTGCCTCCCGTAGGAGTCTGGACCGTGTCTCAGTTCCAGTGTGGCTGATCGTCCTCTCAGACCAGCTATGGATCGTCGCCTTGGTGAGCCTTTACCCCACCAACTAGCTAATCCAACGCAGGCTACTCTAATAGCGTGAGGTCCGAAGATCCCCCACTTTCCTACTCTTCGTTAGAAGAGCAGCGTATGCGGTATTAGCTCGAGTTTCCCCGAGTTGTCCCCCACTACTAGGTATATTCCTACGCGTTACTCACCCGTCCGCCACTGTACTCGCACCCGAAGGCGCTTTCTCGTTCGACTTGCATGTATAAGGCGTGCCGCCAACGTTCAATCTGAGCCATGATCAAACTCTTCAGTTTAATGAAGATGTCTTCGCCCCTCTTCAATGAAAAGAAGTCAATGAAAAGAAGGAGAAGAGTCTCTGCAAAATCGAGATCGGATTTTCAGCCCCGAGCCCAAACTGCTTCTGCATCGACTTATATCAATGTCATTGCTCAATGAATTTTCGAGTGATACTCGTCAATTCACGTTCTGCCACGCTTGATAAACGTGGCGTCACCAGTGAATTACAAGCACCCACACGAATGGTTTGTTCAGTATTTCTGTTGTTAAAGAGCGGCCATGGGGCGCGGTGCCCCGTGGCAAGGGCTGCGTATTATACGCAGGCGCCTTTCACTGGCAAGCGCGGATGAAGAATAATTTCTGTTTTCTAGCAAAGCCACGCCCCGCCTGGGCTTCCGGCCTATTCTGGCCTTATGAAGCAGGTTACTTCCTGAGCAGCAGATGCCAGTTCTTCTTTCCCCGCCGGAGCAGATAGAAGCGTCCGTGCAGAGCATCGGCAAAATCGAGCTCCGCCTCCGGATCTTGTGCCACCGACCCGTTGATCCGAACCCCACCGCTGGCCACCAGCTTTCGGGCCTGGCCACGGGAAGGTGCAAGCCCGGAATCCGCCAACGCGCTCAGCAGGCCCACCCTCGGCTCAGCGATCTCGGTGCAATCCATACCGTCCTGCATGAGCTGAACCAGGTCAGATTCGGTCAGCGCATCGATCGAGCCGCTGAACAGAGCCTCGGTAATCCGAACCGCCGATGCCAGCGCCTTCTCGCCATGCAACATCCGGGTGACCTCTTCTGCCAGGGTCTTCTGTGCCAGCCGCTGCCCGGGTGATTCCCTGAATTCGGCCATGAGCGCCTCTATCGCCGGCACCGACAGGAAGGTAAAGGTCTTCAGAAAATGCTCCACGTCCTGATCGGCCGTGTTCAGCCAGAACTGGTAGAAGCTGTACGGCGAAGTTCGGCCAGGATCCAGCCAGACTGCACCCGCCGCCGTCTTGCCGAACTTCGTCCCATCCGCCTTCGTGATCAGCGGCACGGTCAGGGCAAACGCTTCCCGGCTGAGCTTGCGCCGCACCAGATCCATGCCTGAGACGATGTTGCCCCACTGATCCGAGCCGCCGATCTGTATCGAGCACTGATGCCGCTCGGCAAGCTCCGCGTAGTCCATGGCCTGCAGCAACATATAGCTGAACTCGGTATAGGAGATGCCCTCGTCTTCCCGCTCCAGCCGGGTTTTCACCGATTCCCGCTGGATCATGGCGTTAACGGAAAAATACTTGCCTATATCCCGAAGAAAGGAGATGACGTCCATGTCGGCCGTCCACTCCAGATTGTTCTCGATGACGGCCGCATTGTTGCCTTCGAAACTGACCAGGCCCTCTACCTGGGCTCGGATCTTTTCCACCCAGGTGGCCACCACGTCGGTCTGGTTGAGCGAACGCTCATCCGAACGCCCGGACGGATCGCCGATCAGGCCGGTGGCACCGCCCAGCAGCAGGATCGGCCGGTGTCCGTGCGCCTGGAAGCGTCGGAGCGTCAACAAAGGCACCAGATTGCCGATGTGCAGGCTGTCTGCAGAGGGATCGAAGCCGCAATAGACCGTTCTCGAGCCCCCCTCCAGGTGCTCGGCCAGACCGGCCTCGTCCGATACCTGGGCCAGAAGCCCTCTGGCCTTCAATTCGTCGATCAGGGCGTTACTCAAAAGTTCACCTGCTGGTCACCGGACCCCCCAGGAAGAGGGCCACCTATGTCGATAGCCTCAAAAAAGACGCGCACCATATCAAATCATCTTTGCCAGACAAGCACACCCGCACTGAGGCGTGGGCCACAGAGCGTGCCGTACGGGGTTTTCATCAGGGTTGAAATACATATACTGACCCTGCGACACCTGCTTGAGATTAAAAAAGCGTCGTAACCTACGGATATTGAAAAGATATTCCAGAGCGATATTTCGCTGAGGTTCGAAGTAAAGGCGCAGCAGCAGGGCGTGATAGATACGAACGCATGGCGTTGTAAAAAGGACATAAAAACCCGTCGTGAAATTTCCCAAGACACATCTGGTATTGGTCGCCGTGATCGGCCTCGGGCTTGCCTCCTTCGTGGTGGCAAAGTTCCAGGATGATGCCACGGAAGATCGTTTCAGCACCGACGCCATCCTAAGCGAGATACCCGAGCAACCGCTGGCGGGTCCGATACCGGCGAGCAACGCCGCCGAGCTGCCACTGGTCGCTGAGATCGCACCGGCTCCCGGACCGGAACCAATGCTCAGGGACCTGGTCCACGAGGTCCGGCCCGGTGACAGCGCCGCCCGAATCTTCACCAGTCTGGAAATTCCCCAACGCGAACTGAAGCTCCTCGAGCGCACCAAGCCGCACGGTGAGAAGCTGGCGGACATTCATCCCGGTCACCTCTTCACCTTCACGGTGAACAGTAACCACGAGATCATCAAGCTCACCTACGCGCCCGGCCCACTCGAGAAGCTGGCATTCGAACGTGCCGGCGATGGCTTCATCGGCAGGGAAGTACAGCGTGATCCGGAGATTCAGACCGCCTACAAGCACGCCACCATCGAGTCGAGCCTGTTCGTTGCCAGCCAGCGAGCTGGCCTGGACGACTCGTTGACCATGCGACTGGCGCAGATCTTCCAGTGGGACATCGACTTCGTACTCGACATCCGCAAAGGCGATGAGTTCTACGTGCTCTTCGAGGAGCGGTATCTCGACAACGAATTCATTGGCTACGGCAACATCCTCGCCGCCGAGTTCATCAACCAGAACGACTCCTACCGGGCCGTGCGCTACCAGGGAAGCGATGGTCGCAATGGCTACTTCAATCCGGAAGGCCGCAACATGCGCAAGGCTTTCCTCCGCGCACCGGTGGAGTTTTCACGAATAAGCTCAAACTTCAATCTGCGTCGCAAGCACCCGCTGTACAAACGCACGATGCCGCATCGCGGTATCGACTACGCGGCGCCCACCGGCACCCCCATCCTGGCATCGGGCGATGGCCGCGTTCAGAGCGCATCGAAAAACAGCGCCAATGGCAACTACATCGTGATCCAGCACGGTGAAGAGTTCACCACCAAGTACCTGCACCTCTCCCGCTTCGCTCGCGGGGTACGCAAAGGCGCCCGGGTGGAGCAAGGCGACATCATCGGCTATGTGGGCTCGACAGGATGGGCTACGGGCCCACACCTGCACTACGAGTTCCTGGTGAATGGTGTGCATCGCAACCCGCGCACGGTGAAGCTGCCGGACGCGAAGCCCGTGAACGAAGCCGAGCTGGCTAACTTCACCAACAGCACCACGCCGTACTTCGGTCTGCTCGACGACTACAAGCAGCAGATTCAACTCGCGCTCGCCCGCTAGCCAAGCGGCGTTATCTTCGGGGCCTATGGACGAAGGTAACAGTCATCTATACGTTGGCACCATCACCGGCACCAGTGTCGATGGCCTGGACATCGCTCTGCTCGATCTCGCCGACGGCATCCACCTGGTGCAGGCGAGCACCGCGTCGTTTCCGGA
This sequence comes from Candidatus Azotimanducaceae bacterium, assembly GCA_965215995.1. Taxonomy (GTDB): domain Bacteria; phylum Pseudomonadota; class Gammaproteobacteria; order Pseudomonadales; family Azotimanducaceae; genus SZUA-309. Next base: position 2,079,870 of record OZ244128.1, read on the forward strand.
GTCGCTGCGGGCAACCTTGCTCGCGCTCGGTCAGCCAGGCAATGACGATCTGGATGAGATCGGCGAATTGGACGCAGCCCTCGGCGCATTCACCGGCAATGCCATTCTGGAGCTTCTGCAGAGGCTGGGCGTCGAGCCCGACAAAGTCGCCGCCATTGGCAGCCACGGACAGACCATCCGGCACCGCCCGGATGTCAGCCACCCGTTCACCTGGCAGATCAGCGATCCGAACCGGATCGCCGAGATCACGGGTATCACCACGGTGGCGGATTTCCGGCGCAGAGACATGGCCGCCGGTGGCCAGGGAGCGCCGCTGGTGCCTGCTTTCCACGAGGCCTTGTTTCGAACCTCAGATGAATCCCGCGTATTGCTGAACGTGGGTGGAATCAGCAACATCACCTGGTTGCCTGCTGATCCGACCATCGAGGTGAGCGGCTTCGACACCGGACCAGGCAACGGACTCATGGATGCCTGGTTCAGCCGACACCAGGGCGGCACCTTCGATGCGGACGGCAGCTGGGCCAGAACGGGAAAGGTCGCAACCTCCCTGCTCGAGGCGCTGATGGCCGACCCCTATCTCGCCAGGGTGCCGCCGAAAAGCACCGGGCGTGAGGTGTTCAACCTGCCCTGGCTCGAAGCGCAAGCGGACCTGAACGGCTGGCAGCCACACAACGTGCAGCGAACCCTTCTGGAGTTCACGGCACTGAGCATTGCCCAAGCCATCGAACGCTGGGCGCAACCGGCAGACCGGCTGGTGGTTTGCGGTGGCGGACGGCTGAATGGTCTGCTGATGGATCGCCTCACGGCCACCACCCACTTACCCGTGACAACCAGCGATGCGCTGGGTTTCGATGCGGATGGCTTGGAGGCAGCGGCCTTCGCCTGGCTGGCTGCGCGGCGCCTTTCGGATCTGCCCGGTAACGCACCAGCAGTCACCGGCGCCTCAGGTCCGCGGGTTCTCGGTGCGGTCTACCCGGGCCGGTCCGGCCCTTGGGCAGGCTAGCGGCCTGCTCGAATCAGCGTGCGCGGCGGCTGTACCAGACTAGTCAGATCGCGAAGGAGTTACCGCACCCACAGGTGGCAGCGGCATTGGGATTACTGACTACGAACTGAGCGCCTTGCAGGTCTTCAACGTAGTCGATTTCAGATCCCAGCAGGTACTGATAACTGAGCGGATCCACCACCAGAGTAACCCCTTCACGCTCAACAATGGCGTCATCGCCGGCCACCTCATCATCGAAGGTGAATCCGTAGGAAAAGCCACTGCAGCCGCCGCCGGCAACGAACACCCGTAGTTTCAGGGCATCGTTGCCTTCAGCGATCATCAGCTGCCGAACCTTGTCGGCGGCCTGGTTGGAGAATCCGATTTCTGCCTGCATATCCTGTTGGACCGTGATCGGTCAATCCGGTTCGATTACCGGGCCCGTTGCAGGACCCAGAGTGGACGCCGATTATTTTCCACCCGCTAGCGCTTGGCAATCACAGCGTTGGCCGACTCAATCGCTGTTCGAGGCGTTTTCCACGTTCTCGGGGAAAGGATGCACGTTTTGCTGGTCCGACCCGAGCGTCTCATCGTGGACGAGCTGGCCATCTACCATGGCACCCAGCTGCATCTCGATCAGCTTGTAATAGACGTTGCCTTTCACTTCCGCGTTTCGAGCCAGCTCCATCCGGCTGGTCGCGTAGACATTTCCTTCCACATTGCCGTTCACGACTACATTTGGGACCCGGATCTCACCGGTCACCGAGCCTTCTTCGCTGACGATTACGGTGGCACCACTGTCATCATCCGCCGTGACATTGCCGATCACATGGCCATTTATGTAAAGTTGGTTAACGAAATGAACGTTGCCGGTGACCTCTGTGTTCCCGGCGATCAGGGTGACGCCTTTTTCAGCGCTGCTTTTCTTGCCCTTTTTGGTGTTTATGTCTTTCACCCTTAGCATGTCCGTCCTGCACGATTATCAGTGGTTCGCCGAAGATTGCCAGCTACCCGGCAACGATCCAGTCGAAAGTCCGGGTAAGCGCCTGTGTGTTGCGCTTGCCTGCCTTGACCACGATTCGCTCAGGCTCGAAGCCCCGTGGCAGGCTGATCACCCCGGTCAGATCCTGGAAATACCTGAACCGGAATTTGAGAGGATACGAGTCGTCTTCACCGATTTCTGTGAGCGGTAGCACTCGTTGGCCGTCAATCGTCACCGAATCGCTACCGCCGGTCTCAGCCATGCGCCCTTCCACTTCCAGGGTGGCTTCACCCTGCACCCAGTCCCGCCGGGTCTCCACCTGGGTCAGGAGCAGGTGAAACGTGTATCGTCCTTCCTCTTCCATGGCGGTCAGCTCGAAGTCCGCGATCTGCAATCCCTTCGCCAGTGATGACGGCGCCATCAGGCTTTTATAGAAAGCCACTTCTTCGCTGAGCGTGGCGACCTGATCCTTGAGCAGGCGAATATCTTCCTTCAGCGCCTGCGTCGCTTCCTTCTCCACGTCACTGCTGAGATCCGCCTCGACCAGCTGCGCCTCCAGCTGTTTTATGGTCGCCAGGTGAGCCTGGTTCAGGCGCTCTATCGAGTCGAGATAGGTGTCGTCCAGCTCAGAAGTTGCACGTCCGACCTGAAATGCGGCCAGCGCACCACCTGCGCAAATAAGGATCACCGCCAGCAGGGTCAATCCCTGGCGCCACGGATGGTGGGAAACCACCCGCATCGACGGCGATCCTTTTCCGCCAATCATCGCTCACTCACTCGTCTCATCCTTCGTCCGGGCCCTCTCACAGCACGCTCACGGGCGCTTATACTAGCGTGCCATGGCCCACCTTTCGCCCGAAACCAACCGCGCCACCCATCGCCAAAGGCCGGTCCACTGAAACTACCGAGTTTCATCGACCCGGAGTTCTTCCAGCGGCGCCTGGCCCACGTGGAAGCGCTGCCGCAACTATCCTTCCTGGCCGTGGCGGTGGGTTTGTTCACAGGCGGTGTGATTCACCTGTTCCGAGTCAGCGTCGAGGTGATCGGCAGCTGGATCCTGCCTGCCGGTCCCGAGTCATTCGAGCAGCTCTCACACGCTGAACGGTTCGCGCTGCCGGTGATTGGTGCGGTTCTTCTGGCCGTGTTCCTAAGCCGCCTTTCCGCCGGTGATCGCCGTGTAGGGGTCGTCCACGTGATGGAACGGCTGAGCCGGCACCAGGGATACCTGCCGGTAAAGAACGCCCTCGTGCAGTTCTTTGGCGGCATCCTGGCACTGGCCACCGGTCAGTCCGGCGGCCGGGAAGGTCCAGCCATTCACCTGGGCGCCGCCAGCGCGAGCCTGATGGGCCAGGCTTTCCGCCTGCCGAACAACTCGATTCGGGTGCTGGTGGCCTGTGGCACCGCATCCGCCATCGCCGGCTCGTTCAATACGCCTCTGGCCGGGGTGATCTTCGCCATGGAAGTGGTGATGATGGAATACACCCTGGGCAGCTTCATTCCTGTGATCATCGCGTCCGTGGTGACCACGGTGATGACTCAATACTTCTTCGGTGGTGAGGCTGCGTTCACCGTTGCTGAACAGGAACTCGGCTCACTCACGGAGCTGCCTTTCATCGTCCTGGCCGGTTTCGCCGCTGGCTGTGTGGCTGCCGGTTTCAACCGTTGCGTGCAGCTCTTCGCGAGCTTGGCCAACCGGCCGTTCTGGATGCGCGTACTGCTTGCTGGGGCTCTGACCGGTGCTGCCGCCCAGATTGCACCCGGTGTGATGGGGGTCGGCTACGACACCGTGTCCGCTGCCATGCTCGGCGATATTGCGCTCAGCACACTGCTGGTGATCGTGGTCCTCAAGCTCATCGCCAGCTCAGCCGCCGTCGGGCTTGGCCTGCCGGTGGGTCTGATCGGCCCCACTTTTGTGGTCGGTGCCGCCCTAGGGGGTGCGCTCGGCTACCTTGGTCACTACCTGCAGCCCGGAGCGGAAATCTCCATTGCCCTATACGTGATGCTCGGCATGACGGCCATGATGGCAGCCGTGCTGCAGGCCCCACTGGCCGCACTGATGGCCGTGCTGGAGCTGACCGCCAATCCGAGCCTCATGCTGCCTGCCATGCTCATCATCGTGGTGGCCTCTCTGACCGCTTCGGTCGTGTTCAAGCAGAAGTCCGTTTTTCTCTCGACCCTGGACACCCTGGGGCTAAAATACCCGCCCGATCCGGTCACCGCGCACCTGCAGCGGGCCGGAGTGATTTCGATCATGAATCGAGACCTGGTCAGACTGCCGGTTGAGTGCACCCGCGATGATGCCGAAGTCGCCATGCGCACTCAGCCGATCTGGGTCGTGGTGGAGTCGAATCCAGGCGACGTTAGATGCGTGCTGCGTGCCACCGACTTACGCGCTCATCTCGAATCAGAGTCCGGCGTCGACCAGGAAGCTCGGCCAGACAGCACTGCCGCGGATTCTCAACAGAACGAAACACTGCATGACGACAACGAGAAGGCAGCCGCGACTCTGGATCTGATGGAGATCCCAGGACTGCGGTTAGACGTGGCCAACCTGGACTACCGGGCCACGCTCGCCGAGGCGCAGGAAGTGCTGAGCGAGCTCAAGACCGAAGCGCTCTGCATACGCAGGACAACGGCACCCATGATCGAAACGGTGCTGGGTGTGATCACCCAGCAGGACATAGACAACTACCGAAACCCGGGAGCATAGAACTGATGGCCGGTGCATACCTCTGGCTCAAAGCCTTTCACATCATCGGCGTGGTGACCTGGTTCGCCGCCATGTTCTACCTGCCACGACTGTTCGTTTACCACAGCATGACGGAGGACGAAGCCGGCCGGGCGCGGTTCAAGGTGATGGAAGACAAGCTCTACCGGATCATCATGCGGCCATCGATGTTCATCGCCGTCGGCTTCGGGCTCTGGACGCTGTACCTTTCCTGGGATGCCTTCGCCACCACCGCCTGGCTCTGGATAAAGCTGGCCGGCGTGGTGTTGCTGCTTGGCTACCACTTCTACTGTGCGCGCTTGATTGATGCATTCGCCAATGACGCGAGTCCGCACAGCGAACGCTTCTACCGGGTGTTCAACGAAGCTCCGGCCCTCCTGCTCATTCTCATCGTGATCCTCGTGGTCGTTAAACCCTTCTGACAGCAGAGAACTCCACATGAAACGCACTACTTCAGAAAAGCTGATCCAGCGGGCTCGGAAATCCATCCCCGGCGGCGTCAACTCACCCGTGCGGGCGTTCACGGGTGTCGGCGGCACGCCGGTCTTTTTCGAGCGTGGCGAAGGCGCCTACCTCACCGACGCGGACGGCAACCGCTACATTGACTATGTGGGTTCCTGGGGGCCCATGCTGCTCGGTCATGGCAATCCGGAGATCGTCAAAGCGGTTCAGGATCAAGCGGCTCAGGCGCTCGGCTTCGGCGCGCCCACCGCACTCGAGATCGACCTCGCCGAGCAGGTGATCGGCATGATGCCGTCCATCGAACGTGTACGCATGGTGAACTCAGGCACAGAGGCAACCATGTCGGCCATCCGGTTGGCACGTGGCTACACGGGCCGCGATATGATCATCAAGTTTGCCGGTTGCTATCACGGCCACTCAGACTCCCTCCTGGTGAAGGCCGGTTCCGGCTTGCTCACGCTCGGCATTCCGAACTCACCAGGCGTGCCCGAGGCAGTGGCCGCTAACACCCTGACCGTACCGTTCAACAGCTCAGAGGCCGTCGCAAGCGCCTTCGAGACTTATCCCGACCGGATTGCTTGTGTGATCATCGAGCCAGTGGCAGGCAACATGGGCTGCATCCCGCCACTACCCGGATTCCTCGAAAGTCTGCGCGAGATCACGGCCGCGAACGGCGCGTTGCTCATTTTCGACGAGGTGATGACCGGCTTCCGCGTTGCCCGTGGCGGCGCCCAGGCACGCTATGACATCACCCCGGACCTGACCACGCTCGGCAAAATCATCGGTGGTGGGCTGCCGGTGGGAGCGTTCGGCGGCAGCGCCGAGGTCATGGACCACATCGCCCCGGTTGGCGACGTGTACCAGGCCGGCACTCTGTCCGGTAATCCACTGGCCACTGTGGCCGGGCTGACCATGCTGCGAGCGCTGGACGAGGCGCTCTATGAGCAACTGGCCGCTGCGACCAGCAAGCTCAGCGACGGGTTGGCCGCTCGCGCCGACGCTGCTGGTATCCCGGTCACCGTGAATCAGGTCTGCGGTATGTTCAGCCTTTTCTTCACCGCCGGTGAAGTGACGGAATTCGATCATGTAGCCAATGCGGATGTGAATCGATTCAACGCCTTCTTCCACGCCATGCTGGATAATGGGGTGTATCTGGCCCCGAGCGCGTTCGAGGCCGGCTTTCTCTCCACCGTCCACGACGACGCCATCATCGATGCGACTCTGGATGCAGCAGAAGCCGCTTTCGCAAGCCTCAGCGGCTGATTTTTAACACGACAACCGGAACTGACATGTACGACGTTTACGGACTGGGCAATGCCCTGGTCGATATGGAATACACCATCGAGGACAGCTTCCTCGCAGACCATGACATTGCCAAAGGCCATATGACCCTGGTGGAAGAGCCGGTGATGGATGCGCTGGTCGACGGCCTGGATGGCCATGCACCCACTAGGATGAGCGGCGGTTCCGCAGCCAATACGTTGATTGCCGTGCAGGGGTTCGGTGCAAGCACTTTCTATTCCTGCAAGGTCGCCGATGACGACACGGGCAGGCACTTCCTCGAAGACCTGGCGACGGCCGGTGTCACCACCAACGGCAACGCAGCCAGCGAAGCGGGTAAATCCGGGCGCTGCCTGGTGCTGATCACCCCGGACGCCGAGCGCTCCATGAACACCTTTCTCGGCATCTCCAGCGCCCTGTCTCGCCAGGAGCTGGATGAAGCGGCGCTCGCAAGCTCCCAGTATTTTTACGCAGAGGGTTACATGAGCTCAGCGGATGGCAGCCGTGATGCCGCCATCGCCGCACGCGAGCTGGCGGAACAGGCGGGTGTCAAGACCGCCATCTCCCTCTCCGATCCCAGCATGGTCGAGTTCTTCCGGGGCGCGCTGGAGCAGATCCTCGGTAATGGAGTGGATCATCTGTTCTGCAACGAGGAGGAGGCTCTTACCTGGGCGGGCACCGACAGGCTCGATGTTGCCGTTGCTGAGCTCAAAGACATCGGCAAGAACCTGAACATCACCCTTGGCGCCAAAGGCAGCCTGGCTGTTACTCCGGGTAGTCAGTCCATGGTTGCTGGCTTTCCGGTGGACGCGGTAGATACCACGGGCGCCGGTGACATGTACGCTGGTGGTTGCCTGTACGGCTGGACACAGGGTCTTTCAGCGGAAGATGCAGCGGGCCTTGGTAACTACGCCGCGGCGACGCTCGTGCAAGCCCTGGGCGCCAGGCTCAAGACCAATGCTGCCTACCAGCAGACGCTGAACGCCTATCGCGCCTTACGCTGAACTTGCGGCCGGCGCGTCACCCACCCGTCGCACCTGGCGGAAGGCTACGCGCCCCGCTGATCGGCAGGTCTTTGATCGGCGAGATCAACGGGCAACTGAGTATCCAGGACAATCTCGTCCCGTTCGATCCGACAGCCGAAGGCCAGAACTGCCACGCCAGCCAGGGCAGCTGAGCGCACGGCGGCACCGTAGGCCGGGTGAATCTCATCCGCCAGTGTCGCCCGCAGCACCCCCGTGTGCTGCACGCAGAACACGAGTGCCGCCCGTTCGCCCGCCTGCACACGTCTGACAAGCGCATTCACATGCTTCAGCGCTCTTTCGCTGACCGCGTCCGGAAAGCTGCCGCGACCGGTTTCATCACAGAGGGTCATGTTCTTGACCTCCACCCAGCAGGGCGTGCCGTCGTTGGCCGCCAGCAGGAAGTCGAAGCGGCCGGACTCATCTGGAATCACTGCTTCCGACCGGGTGAGCGTCATGCCCTCGAAAGGTGCCAGCGTTCCGGCTGCCAGCGATTCGGCCATCAGCTGATTGGCTCGCGCCGTGTTCACACCTACCCGGCCATTGGCAGTCACGACCACCTCCAGCGTATGCGGGTACTTGCGCTTCGCATTGTCTGACCTGGAGTACCAGGCCTCAGAGCCCGGATCCGCGCAGCCGAGCATGGCACCGGTGTTGGGGCAATGCACGGTCAGCGGCCCGTCCACGGTCTCGAGATCGGCCAGGAAACGCTTGTAGCGACGAATCAGCGTGCCGCTGGCCAGCGCTGGTTCCAGCTTCACGGTGCTCGCCAGGCTTGCAACGCTGTTCCGATTCGTTCGATGCCGAGATCGATGTCTGCCTCACCCGTCGTGTAAGCAAACCGAACATAGCGCTCGGCCAGGTGGCTGCCGAAGTCGATACCGGGGGTGACAGCGACCTGATACTCATCGATCAGCCGCCAGCAGAACGTCTCGGAGTCGAGACCCGAGCTGCTCACGTCCACGTAGAGATAAAAGGCACCTCGAGGATCCACGGGGATATCCAGACCCAGTGCTCTCAACCCCGTAGCCAGCTGATCCCGACGCGCAGCGAATCGCCGCCGCCTTGACTCGTGTATCTCCATCGCCTCCGGCTCGAACGCCGCCAGCGCCGCATGCTGGGCAATGCTCGACGGCGAGATGAAGAGGTTCTGAGCCAGACGACTGACACCATCCACGCAGTCTTCCGGCACCACCATCCAACCGAGTCGCCAACCCGTCATGCCGAAGTATTTGGAGAAGCTGTTCAGCACGAAGATGTCCGAGTTGACCGACAATCCGGTCCGGTACTCCGGCTGCTTATCTCCGTAGATCAAGCCCTGATAGATCTCATCCAGTAGAAACAGGCCGTCATGCGAGCGCACCACCTCTATGAGACGGGCAAGCCGGTCACGGCTGACCACGGCGCCGGTCGGGTTGGCCGGTGAGCCGAGCAGCAGTCCACGGGTGTGCTCCTGCCAGGCCGCTTGGAGCGCTTCGGGTGTGACCTGGAAGCCACTGGCCGCATCCACGTCAATGCGCGCCGGTACCGCGTTGACCAGACCAACGAATACCTCGTTGCAGGGATAGCCAGGGTCCGGCATGAGCAGTTCGTCACCCGGGTCCAACAGCAGACCGGCCAGCAACAGAAGCCCGCCACTCGCACCGGAGGTGACCACGATCCGCTCGGGTGCTACCTGCACGCCTGCGGTCTGGTCGTAGTAGTCTGATATTCTTTCCCGCAAGGCAGGCGTGCCCAACGCCTGCGTATATTTCGTATGGCCCTCCGCCAGGGCAGCCCGGCCAGCCCGGATGATGGGTTCGGCGGTGTCGAAGTCCGGCTCGCCTACCTCGAAATGAACCACCTTCCGACCCTGCTCCTCCAGAGCCTTGGCCCGCTCCATGAGCTGCATGACCCGGAAAGGGGCGATCTGCTTCAATCTGCTGGCGGTCATCGCGTTGCTCAGGGTGTCACACGCCGTTGGTCACGGGTGCGCATGATGCGCGCTGGCTCGACCGGTAACAACCCGAACCGACCGGCCTCTGGGACCGAAAAACGGGCAGGCAAAACGACTGTCACGAAGAGCCGTTCGCCTGTAGCGAACTGCTTTCGGTTCTGGTAGCTTACGCGCCCTTCGATTTGGGGCACTTAACGCCCTGGTATTTCGAGCGGTTCTGATCAACTGGATTGGCGAAGGGAGATCGGGCCGTCACAGAAGAGGATCGATCTGAGTATGGCGTCCACTGCACGCAAGAAATCTGCTTCAAAAACGGCCGATTCGCCGTTCAAGAACTTCACCCCCTACAAGCCCAAGAAGAACGAGCCCTACATGAGTGAGGGCCAGATGGATCACTTCCGAGATATTCTGAGCAAATGGCGTCAGGAGCTCATGGAAGAGGTAGACCGCACCGTGCACCATATGCGCGACGAAGCGGCAAACTTTCCTGATCCTGCGGACCGGGCAACCCAGGAAGAAGAGTTCTCCATCGAGCTCCGAACCCGGGATCGTGAGCGCAAACTGATCAAGAAGATCGATCAGACCATCGATCGCCTCGACCAGGAAGACTTCGGCTACTGTGATACCTGCGGCGTGGAGATCGGACTGCGCCGACTGGAGGCCCGGCCAACCGCAACCCAGTGCATAGACTGCAAGTCACTGGACGAGATCAAAGAGAAACAGCTGCACGGCTGATCGGACGGTCATGTCGAACGCAGCGGGCCGGTTCGCTCCCTCTCCTACCGGCCCGCTCCATCTGGGTTCCCTCCTGGCGGCCACTGCCAGCTACCTGGATGCCCGTCAGCGAGGCGATCGCTGGTTGGTGCGCATCGACGATCTGGACGTGCCGAGAAATGCACCTGGCGCCGAGGACGCCATCCTGAGATCCCTGGAAGCCCACGGGCTGATCTGGGACGGCAGCATCATCCGCCAAAGTGACCGGCTGGAACGTTATGAGGCCGCGCTTGCCAGGCTCACCGCGGCGGGCCACACCTTCAACTGCACCTGCGCGCGTAAGCGTCTGAAGGGTCTCGGCCCCTACCCGGGCACCTGCCGGGAAGCCGCGCATCCAGCTGCCGATGCCGCCATTCGCGTGCGGGTGAATGATGCACAGATCGAGTTCACCGATCTCGTGGTTGGTCCTGTGCGGGAAGCGCTTGCAGATTCCATCGGTGACTTCATCATCCGCCGCCGGGACGGCCTGTTCGCCTACCAACTGGCAACCGCCGTGGATGACGGTGACCCGGAAATCACCCGTGTCGTCCGGGGAGGCGACCTGCTGGACAACACGGCCCGGCAGATCTTCCTGATGCAACTGCTGGCGCTGACCCCGCCCATCTACGGTCACGTACCGATGATCCTGAATGCCGTGGGCCAGAAGCTCTCGAAACAGACCCATGCGGCGGCACTCGACGATCAGAAGCCCGCTGCCAATCTGCGCAGGATCCTGCCTATGCTCGGCCTGACCCCACCGACTCTGGCCAAGCCTGGTGAACTGCTGGACTGGGCGGCTGCAGAATTCTCTCTGGAAGCCCTGCAGGGTGGACCGTCCAGCTACCATCACTGAGTCCGCTTTTTGTTAACATCCGCTTCCACATGAACCGAATACTCGTGCTGGAGCCGGAGTCGCAGACCTCGCGACCGATCGAATCCCTCAAGTCCCTGCTCGCGGAAGCAGAGGGATTCGAGCCGGTATCGATTCCCGATCTGACCAATCTGCCGGAACTGGCCAGCACCGCCAGCGCGCTGCTGTGCGTTTACGAAAAGCATGCCGAGGCTCTGGCCAGCCGGTCCATACCGGTGGTGGTGATAGATGACGAACCGAACGTGCGCCGCGCCGTGACCGCCATCAAGGCGGGTGCCAGCGAGTATTTGAGCGCAGAAGGGGGAGAGCTGCTCGAGCACCTTTCCCGGGTTATCGCCGAGCACTCCGATGCGGTGGAAAGCGCCTTTCCCACGGTCGGGGCCAGCGAGCTTATGCAGACTCTGGCCGAGAGCATCTCCAGAGTCGCCCCTACTGAATCCACCGTACTGATTTCCGGCGAGTCCGGTACCGGTAAGGCGCTGGTCGCCCGGGCCATTCACGCCGAGAGCCAGCGTAAAAACGCATCAATGATCGCGCTGAACTGCGCCACGGTGCCAAACGAGCTGATCGAAACGGAGCTGTTTGGCGAACCCGGTGATCCGACTGAGGGATTGGTCAACACGGCCACCGGCGGCACCCTGTTCCTCGACGAGGTCGGGGAGCTTCCAGCGGCTGCCCAGGTCCGGTTGCTCCGGCTGCTGGAATCCGAGCCGGACATGCGTCTCATCTGCGCGACTACTCGGGATCTGGACGGTCTGGTCCAGGCCGGGCAATTCCGCAGCGATCTTTACTACCGCCTCAAAGTGATCGGCCTCAAGGTGCCGCCGCTCCGGGAACGGGGCGAAGACGTGCTGCTGCTTGCCGAGGAGATCCTGGCCAGCACCATGGACAAGCTCGGAAAGCGTGATCTCCACTTCGCTGACGACACCCTGGCGGACATGCGCCGCTACCCCTGGCCTGGAAACGTCAGAGAGCTGGAGAACGCCATTCAGCGGGCGGTGATCCTCTCCGACGGTGGCGGCGCCATCAGCACCGCAATGCTCGCTATCGAGCTGCCGCAGACCGACGAGACGGACCCGGCAGTTGGGGCATCTCCGGATCAGACCATCGAGGACTACTTCGTCAGCTTCGTGACGGCCCACCAGGACAACATGACGGAAACGGAGCTGGCCGAGAAGCTCGGCATCAGTCGCAAGAGCCTCTGGGAGCGGCGCCAGCGGCTGAACATCCCGCGGAAAAAGACCAAGAAGCGAGGCCGAAGAAGAGATGTCAGTTGACCGGAGCTGAAGTACGGCGCCTGGATGCGACGGAGCACGGCCTCACCACCGAACGGGTCAGTCCCAACGCCATCGATGTGACCGCCAAACTGCAGGAAGCCGGATACGCCGGGTTGATTGTAGGCGGCTGCGTGCGCGATCTGCTGCTCGGGCACACGCCGAAAGATTTCGACGTCGCCACAAATGCGACGCCGGAAGAGGTGCGCGATCTGTTCAGACGCTCGAGGCTGGTGGGCCGACGGTTCCGAATCGCACACGTGCGCTACGGCCGGGAACTCATCGAGGTGTCGACATTTCGTCGCGCCGTGGCAGACGAAGCGGACGAGCGTTCCCACTCGGCGGCCGGCATGATCCTCCGGGACAATGTCTACGGCACCCTGGAAGAGGATGCCTTTCGCCGCGACTTCACCATCAATGCGCTCTACTACGATCCGCAGACGGAAGAGATCCTCGACTATGTCGGTGGGCTCGAAGATCTGGAATCAGGACACCTCAGATTCATCGGCGACGCGTTGACCCGGGTCCGGGAAGATCCGGTGCGGGCGCTCAGAGCCATCCGCTTCCAGGCCAAACTCAACTGCGATCTGGATCCGGAGATCTCCGCATGCCTTGCCGAAGCAGCAGAGGCATTGGCCGAGGTGCCACCTGCCCGGCTCTTTGACGAGATTCAGAAAGTGCTCATGTCGGGTCAGGCAGAGCAGGCGTGGTCCGCACTTGTCGCGACGCCCCTTCGAGCGGCTCTGTTCCCCGGTTGTGATCCCGATGATCCCCTGATCCCCCGTGCCATGCGCAATACGGACGATCGGATTCGCGTGGACAAACCCGTGACACCGGGCTTCCTGCTTGCCGTGCTGCTTTGGGCCGACTATCGCGCCAGGGCAAGGGATCTGGCCGAAGAGCTGAAGCCCGCCGACGCCCGAATGCACGCGGCCACTGACTGCCTCGCCGAACAGCAGCAGATCATGGCGGTGCCGCGGCGGTTTTCTCAGTTCATCCGCGATGTGTGGCAACTGCAGGACCGTCTGATCGTCCGGCAGCCTCGCAGCATAGCCCGCCTGGCCGGCCACGCTCGATTCCGAGCCGCCTACGACTTCCTCCTGCTCCGAGCGGAAGCCGGTGACGCCAGCGTGCAGAGCGAAGATGAAGCCCGGGAAATCGCTGAAGCTGCCGACTGGTGGACGCGCTACCAGGAAGTGGGTGATGCTGAGAGAAAAGTCATGGTAGACGAGCGCCGCGCCAACGCGCCGAAGAAGAAGCGTCGACGGCGGCGGCGCCGCAAACCGGGCGCAGATGTGGGACAGGAACGCTGACGGCAGCCGGGGCCAAAGAAGCGCGATCCGGGCTATGGCAGCTCCTAGAGTTCTGGCAGACTCATACCCTGCATGAACAGCGTTGCCCACGAGCCAGCACCCGTAGATGTAACCGCAGGATCTCGCCAGCTTATCGCTGGTCGCAAGCTGCCGCGTTACATTGCCGTCGAGGGTCCCATCGGGGTTGGCAAGACCACCCTAGCCAACAAGCTCGCCCAGACGCTTTCGTACTCACTGGTCAGAGAACCGGCCAGCGAGAACCCGTTCCTCCACCGCTACTATCGTGAAGGGAAGCGCCACGCGCTGCCCACCCAGCTCTTTTTTCTCTTGCACCGGGCGGAACAGATCGCCGATCTGAGGAATCAGGATCTACTGGCGCCGAACCTGGTGGCAGATTTCCTGATGGAAAAGGATGAGCTCTTCGCGCGCCTGACGCTGGACGACAACGAGTTCTCTCTCTATCAGCAGATTCAACAGAGCCTGGCCATTGAGCCGCCCAGACCGGATCTGGTCATTTACCTGCAGGCGCCGGCACAGGTGCTGCTCGCCCGGATTCGTGCGCGCGGCATCGACGCCGAGCGCGAGATCAGTGCCGATTACCTGGAGGCACTGATCGATTCTTACACCGAGTTCTTCCATTTCTACAATGACGCACCGCTACTGGTGGTGAACGCCACCGAGATCGACCTGGCCAACAACTCAAACCACTTCGATGCGCTGCTCGAGCAGCTGGTGGCCATGGACGGACCGCGGCAGTATTTCAATCCTCACCCGCAGCTGATTTAGTGTCCTGAATCGGTAATTCGTTGAATTATGATGTGCCCAGAAGTCCCAAGAACAAGGCGCACTCCGCCGGTAATGGTGGTTCCATTACCAAGGAGTGCAACGCCGTTATTGGGACTTCTGGGCCACCCGAAGGGCGCATCCCACGGGGCCTGTGGCGTTGTTGCGCCTCTTGGCAATGGAACCACCATTCCCTGCGAGACGCGCCTAGCCACAGACCCCGTGGGATGCGTCATAACTCAACGAATTACCGATTCAGGACACTAGGACCATGGCACCGGAGACTGCCCAACACTGGAAGGCTCTTTCCCGTCTGGCATCCGCCCGCGAGAAGACAGCCGAACCCATCGATGAACTGACCCCGCTGACGGTGGAAGCGGCCGGTCTGTATGCAGATCTCACGAAGCAGCAGCTCGATGCCGAGGTAACCGCCGCTCTGATCGGTCTCGCGGAGGAGATGGATCTGGCGGGCGCCATCGAAGCTCAGTTCACCGGTGTCGCCGTCAACCAGAGTGAAGACCGTCCGGCCCTGCATACAGCACTGCGGGCAGCACCTGAAGCAGTGCCGGAGGTGGCCCGTGCGGCGTCCGGTGCGGTGAGCGACATGCTCGACCTGGCAGACGCGGTTCGCAGTGGTGCCTGGCGGGGTGCCACGGGCAAGGCCATCACCGACGTGGTGCACATCGGCATCGGCGGCAGCCATCTGGGCCCGGAGCTGGCCGTGGAAGCGCTCTCCGACAGGGCTGCCGGTGGTCCGCGCATCCACTTCGTGGCCAACATCGACAGCGACGCCTTGCAGGCTGCTGTCAATGGCCTGAACCCGGAGCGTACGCTGTTCGTCATCGTCTCCAAGAGCTTCTCGACCCTGGAAACCCGGGTGAACGCTCAGAGCGCAAGAGTCTGGTTCCTCGAGCGCATGGGCAGCCTGGCTGCAATCGCGAGACATTTCGTCGCCATCTCCAGCAATGCCTCCGCGGCAGATGAATTCGGTATTCCAGAAAGCAACGTCTACCCGATGTGGGACTGGGTGGGTGGCAGATACTCGGTCTGGTCACCCGTTGGTGTTCCACTGGCCATGGCCATCGGACGGGCAGGCTTCAACGAGTTCCTTGCCGGTGGCCGCGCCCTGGATGAGCACTTCAGAACCACACAGTTCTCGGAGAACCTGCCGGTCCTCATGGCGTTGGCCGGGATCTGGAATTACAACTTCCTCGGCGTGACCAATCAGGCCGTCCTGCCCTACGCTGAACGCCTGCGCCTGCTGCCGGACTTTCTGCAGCAGCTGATCATGGAGTCGAACGGCAAGAGCGTGCATCAGGATGGTACCGAGGTGGCCGTGCACACCATGCCCATCGTCTGGGGTGGTCGCGGCACAAACGGCCAGCATGCCTTCCATCAGCTGCTGCACCAGGGCACCCGCACCTTCGCCGCAGACTTCATCGTCATCGCAGACAACGCGGCAACCGGAGCTGGCAGCGAATTCGCCGAGCACCATCGCTGGCTGAACGCCAATGCCCTGGCCCAGAGTCAGGCCATGCTGCTTGGCCAGCAATCCGATGATCCGCACAAACGGGTACGCGGTGGGAAATCCACAACGACCCTGGTACTCCCGTTACTGACACCTGCCACACTCGGTGCGTTGATCGCGCTCTATGAGCAGATCGTGTTTTGCCAAGGTGTGATCTGGGACATAAACTCGTTTGACCAATGGGGGGTCGAGCTGGGCAAACGTCTGGCGGTACCAATCTTCGAGCAGCTCGGCGGCAAGTCAGCACTCGCGCAGGACGCATCGACACGCGCCCTGATCGGTCATCTGACCCGCACCCGGGATTAGCAGCCCGACCCCAGGCAGTCACTTAGAAGGATCAACCCATGTCTGAAGTCCACGTAGTCCCCGTGCCGGACGCCACGCGCGATCGTTGCTTCATCAACGATGATCAGTACACGGCGATGTACCAACGCTCCATCGACGATCCGGAAGGTTTCTGGGCGGAGCAGGCCGATATCTTCGTGGACTGGTTCGAGAAGTGGTCGGACATTCGCGAGGCTGACTTGCCCGCGGGCAAGGTGAGCTGGTTCAAGGGCGCAAAGCTCAACATCGCCTACAACTGCATTGATCGGCATCTGGAGACCAGAGCCGAGCAGACCGCCATCCTCTGGGAAGGGGATGCGGGCGATACCGCTCATATCAGCTATCGTGAACTGCATGGCAAGGTCTGCCAACTTTCGAACGCGTTGAAAGCGCGTGGTGTGCGGAAAGGCGATCGGGTCTGCATCTACATGCCGATGATCCCGGAAGCCGCTTACGCCATGCTCGCCTGCATGCGGATCGGCGCGATTCACTCCGTCGTCTTCGGCGGTTTCTCGCCTCAGTCACTCAGAGACCGAATCCTGGATTCCGATTGCCGGGTGCTGATTACCGCGGACGAAGGTGTGCGCGGCGGCCGCACCGTGCCGCTGAAGGCAAACGCCGAAGAGGCGCTGACCGAGTGCCCGAACGTACACACCGTGCTGACGGTACGTCGCACCGGTGCCGATGTCGCCTGGAACCCGGCGCGAGACGTCTGGTACCACGAGCTGGTCGACGCCCAGCCGGACAGCTGCGATGCGGAAGTGATGGATGCGGAGGACCCGTCCTTCATCCTGTACACCTCCGGCTCCACGGGCAAACCGAAGGGCGTGCAGCACGGCACCGCCGGCTACCTGTTGCAGGCAGCCATGACCCACAAGTACGTGTTCGACTACCACGACGGTGACATCTACTGGTGCACGGCGGACGTTGGTTGGATCACCGGTCACACCTACATCGTCTACGGTCCGCTCGCCAACGGCGCCACCACACTCATGTTCGAGGGCGTGCCCACCTGGCCGGATGCCGGTCGCTGCTGGGAGGTGGTGGACAAACATGGGGTGAACATCTTTTACACCGCTCCCACGGCCATCCGTCAGCTCATGGGGCAAGGTGATGAGTTCGTCACTCGAGCTTCCCGTTCGTCCCTGCAGTTACTTGGCACCGTCGGCGAGCCCATCAACCCGGAAGCCTGGGAGTGGTATCACAAGGTCGTCGGTGAGGAGCGCTGCCCAATTGTCGATACCTGGTGGCAGACGGAAACCGGCGGCATCATGATTTCTCCGCTACCGGGTGCAACCGCGCTGAAACCCGGCAGCGCCACCCGGCCGTTTTTCGGCGTGCAACCGGCGCTCGTCGATGCGGAAGGAAATCTCCTCGACGAGACGGAAGCCTCCGGCAACCTGGTGATCACCGAGACCTGGCCCGGTCAGATCCGCACCGTCTACGGCGACCACCAGCGTGTGGTTGATACCTACTACAGCACTTACAAAGGCTTTTACTTCACCGGCGACGGCGCCCGTCGCGACGCGGACGGCTACTACTGGATCACCGGCCGGGTGGATGATGTGATGAACGTTTCCGGCCACCGTATCGGCACTGCCGAGGTGGAAAGCGCCCTGGTGCTGCACGAGGCCGTGGCGGAAGCGGCCGTGGTCGGTTTCCCGCATGATGTGAAGGGCGAGGGCATCTATGCCTACGTGACGCTGATGGTCGGTACCAATGTGGATGAACAACAGTTGCGGGAGGAGCTGATCGCCTTGGTGCGCTCCGAGATCGGTCCCTTCGCCAGACCGGAACACATTCAGTTCGCGCCCGGTCTGCCGAAAACCCGATCAGGCAAGATCATGCGGCGCATCCTGCGCAAGATCGCAGCGGACGATCTGGACAACCTGGGAGATACTTCCACGCTCGCCGAGCCCGCGGTGGTGGACGACCTGGTGACAAACCGGGCAGGTGCCTGAGGTCTCCGCCCTGCCGCCCTATCCACGCAAGGCGGCGAGCTTGAAGTTGTCCCAGGTCACCCGGGTGTCCGGTGTGAAGACCATCCAGCGACCATTCGAACCCCGTGCTGAGGCAGCGTTCGGTGGTGGATCAGCCACCGCCGGCTGGCCATGCCCACCGTTGTACTTGCGACCCATCTGAGCGCGGGCTTCGTCCAGATGCGGATCTGCCGCCTCTGCCGCCGCATCTTCCAGAACCTCCGCCTTTCCCTGCAGCATCACCGCCTGCAGCTCGGGGAACTTCTCATTCCGATCGACGATGATGCTGCACTCTGGATTGCGTCGCAGATTCACGACCTTCTGGCCCCGTCCGTAGATGTAGATCCGGCCGCCCGCCCAGCCGAACCACATGGGGGTCAGGTTGATCCGGCTGCCGGGACCGACGGTGGCGATCCGGCAGTTCCAGGTGGTGGTCATGAGCTCTTCGATCTGCTCATCGTCCAGGGCCAACTTTCTCGATAAAGGCACGTGGTTCTCCTTCCCTTCCTTCTTCCCGAAATCACGGCCCTTATCCTAACCCGGAAATGAAAACGCGCCCGGAGGCGCGTTCATGGTGCTGGGTGGGAACCCGAGACGGCGTCAAGCCGTCTCGGAGTAGTTTTCCACCTCTTTCATGGAGAGCTTGATCCGACCGCGCTGGTCCACGTCCAGGCAGACCACCTTCACGTCCTGACCTTCCGCCAGGTAGTCGCTCACGTTCTCCACCCGCTCTTCAGCGATCTGGGAGATGTGCAGCAGACCGTCCTTTCCGGGCAGGATGGTGATGAAGGCGCCGAAGTCGACGATCCGGGCAACCTTACCCTCATAGATCCTGCCGACTTCCGCTTCCGCCGTGATCTCTTCGATCTTGGCAACCGCGGCCTTCATGCCTTCGCCGTCGGCGGCATAGATGCGCACACTGCCATCGTCTTCGATGTCGATGTCCGCACCGGTCTCTTCGACGATGCTGCGGATGGTAGCGCCGCCCTTACCGATGATGTCGCGGATCTTGTCCGGATGGACGTTGAGCACACGCATGGCCGGGGCGTTGTCTGAGATCTCGTCACGAGACTCGGCGAGCACCTTGTTCATCTCGCCCAGGATGTGCTGACGCGCATCCAGCGCCTGGGCCAGGGCGATCTCCATGATCTCCTCGGTGATGCCATCAATCTTGATGTCCATCTGCAGAGCGGTTACGCCTTGAGCGGTACCCGCCACCTTGAAGTCCATGTCGCCGAGGTGATCCTCGTCGCCGAGGATATCCGTGAGGACGGCGTACTTGTTACCTTCCTTGACGAGGCCCATGGCCACACCGGCTACCGGTGCCTTCATGGGCACACCCGCGTCCATCAATGCCAGCGAAGTACCGCAGACACTGGCCATGGAGGAAGATCCGTTCGATTCAGTGATCTCGGAGACCACCCGCAGCGTGTACGGGAAGTCGTCGACGTTCGGCAGCACGGCGGCGACACCGCGACGGGCAAGACGGCCGTGGCCGATCTCGCGGCGCTTCGGCCCGCCCATGAAGCCTGCTTCACCGACGCTGTACGGCGGGAAGTTGTAGTGCAGCATGAAGTTGTCTTTGTAGGTGCCTTCCAGAGCGTCGATCATCGCCGCATCACGCATGGTGCCAAGAGTGGCAACCACGATGGCTTGAGTTTCACCACGGGTGAACAGCGCCGAGCCATGGGTCTTGGGCAGGATGCCCGTTTCCACGTGGATGGGTCGCACAGTACGAAGATCGCGCCCGTCGATCCGAGGCTCGCCATTGATGACCCGCTGACGGACCAGGTTCTTCTCGACTTTGCCGAACGCATCAGCGACGTCGTCCGCACTGTAATCGGCGTCCTCAGCACCAGCGAGCGCTTCGACCACGGACTTCCGCAGATCGCTGACCTTGCCCTGACGCTCCATCTTGTCCGTCACCCGATAGGCTTCGCCCAGATCGGCCTTCACCGCGCTCTCGACCTTCTCGGCCAGGCTGGTGTCGGCTTCCGGTGCCTGCCAGTCCCAGGCCGGCTTGCCCGCTTCCGCGGCCAGGGCCTTGATGGCATCGATGGCGACCTGCATTTCCTGATGGGCGAACAGCACGGCACCCAGCATCTGGTCTTCGCTCAGCTCTTCCGCCTCGGACTCGACCATGAGGACGGCGGCGTCGGTGCCGGCGACCATCATGTTGAGCTTGGATTCGGCCAGAGCTTCGTAGCCGGGATTCAACAGGTAGGTGCCGTCTTTGTAGCCAACCCGTGCGCAACCGATCGGGCCACCGAATGGAATGCCGGATATGGCCAGTGCCGCAGAGGCGCCCAGCATGGCCGCCACATCCGGATCCTGATCCTTATCTGCCGACATCACCGTGCAGATCACCTGCACTTCGTTCAGAAAGCCCTTCGGGAAGAGCGGACGAAGCGGCCGGTCGATGAGCCGGGAGGTTAGTGTTTCCTTCTCGGAGGGCCGACCCTCCCGACGGAAGAAACCACCCGGGATCTTTCCCGCCGCGTAAGTCTTTTCCTGATAGTTGACGGTCAGTGGAAAAAAGTCCTGACCAGGGCGGGCGGACTTTGCTCCGACCACGGTGCACAGGACGACAGTATCTTCGATGCTGACCAGCACCGCGCCTGTTGCCTGCTTGGCGACACGACCGGTCTCCAGGATGACCTTCTGATCGCCCAGTTGGAATTCTTTAGTTATGGGATTCAAAATTTATTCTCCAATTAGGATTACTCGACGCTGGTGGGCGTTCCCTGCTAGCGTCGCAGACCCAGTCGCTTGATGAGATCGCTGTAGCGATTGGCATCTTTCTGCTTCAGGTAATCCAGCAATTTGCGTCGCTGATTGACCATACGGATCAGACCACGACGTGAATGATGATCTTTGTTGTGCGCTTTGAAATGTTCCTGCAGCCCGTTGATATTGTGGGTCAGCAGCGCAACCTGTACTTCCGGGGACCCGGTGTCCCCCTCTTCTGTTTGATACTCCTTGATGATGTCTGCTTTGCTTGCGGCATTCAGTGCCATTTTCTCTTTCTCCAATTTAATGTGCGCTACGTTAATCGGGATCACCGTGCACATTTACAGTGACCTCGTGGCGACAGCTTCAGTCTTCTCTACGCTGCCAACTACTTACCGCTCGTTGGAGCGGTCCTCCACAACCAATCGACGTGGAGCCACTCTTCCATCATCGAGGATTTCGCCCACGCCGATAAATCTGGTGGTCTCGTCTTCCTCGACTTCCGACAACCGCACCCAGCCACTGGTCGGCGCATGCGGAACAATTACCGGTTGGCCCTGACGCAGATAGTAAGCCGTGTTGTCGGTCAGTTTGACCTCCGGCCACTGCCTGACGGCACTGCCAACAGGTTGCAGGAACGGATCGAGTGATCCCTTCTCGAGAGCTGCTTCCAGCGTCTCGAAGGTCACCAGATCCGCTTCCGAGTACGGACCCGCCGCCAGTCGCCGCAACTCGACCACATGGGCGCCGCAGCCCAGCACCTCACCGAGCTCCTCGGCGAGGGTTCGAACGTAGGTTCCTTTGCTGCAATGGATGGACAGCGTCAAACTGTCCCCATCGAAGCTTTCCAGCTCGTTCGAATACACCGTGACTCGTCGAGCTTCCCGCTCGATCTCGATGCCCTGTCTTGCCAGCTTGTAAAGCGGCTGGCCCTGATGCTTGATGGCGGAGAACATGGACGGTACCTGATCGATCTCGCCGCGGAAGAAGCGCAGCGCATCTTCCACCTTCTCCGCATCCACACCCTCGACCGGGCGTTCCCGGATCACCTGGCCATCGGCATCACCACTGTCGGTGGCGATGCCCAGCTTGATGCGAACCCGGTACTTCTTGTCCGAAGTCAGCAGGTACTGAGAAAACTTGGTCGCCTCACCAAAGCACAGCGGCAGGACGCCAGTGGCCAACGGATCCAGCGCTCCGGTGTGACCCACCTTTCTGGCATTGAACAGGCGCTTTGCTTTCTGCACCGCCTCGTTCGAACTGATGCCCTGCGGCTTATCCAGCACCAGGATGCCGCTCACATCACGGCCACGTCGACGTCTAGCCATCCCGATGGTTCTCTTGATCGATCCGATGGTTTTCTTCATCGGCGCGTACCGCTTTTTCGATCAACGATTCCAGCGCCGGTCCACGCTCGATCACCTCGTCGTAGTGAAATCGCGGTTTCGGCGTCGTTCGCATGCTGTGCCGTTTGGCAAGCTCAGAACGGAAATAGCCGGCGGCCTTGTTCAACACGCTGACGAGCTCGGTGCGCTCATCATCCGTCGTGGTCTCGTGAGAGGATACATAGACCTCCGCATAGGAGAGATCCTTACTCACCTTCACTTCGTTGACGCTGACCATGCCAACCCGCGGATCACGCATCTGCCGCTGAATAATCGAGGCCAGCTCATCGCGGATGAAGTCCGCGACTCGCTCTTCTCTGCCGAACTCACGCATCGTAAGCAATGACGACCAACTAGAGTTCGCGGGCTACTTCACGGGAGTCGAAGACTTCGATCAGATCACCTTCCCGCACATCATTGTAGTTACGCACGCCGATACCGCACTCGGTGCCGTTTCGGACTTCGTTCACGTCGTCCTTGAAGCGCCGGAGCGACTCGAGCTCACCTTCGTAGATCACCACGTTGTCCCGCAGCACACGTATGGGCTTGTTACGGAAAACACTGCCTTCGATGACCATACAGCCGGCCACCTGACCGTAGCGCGGTGATCGGAAGACATCTCGAACCTCGGCGATACCGACGATCTCTTCGCGGATTTCCGGTGCGAGCATCCCGGAGAGCACCTGCTTCACATCGTCGAGCAACTCATAAATCACGCTGTAGTAGCGAAGGTCCAGACCTTCTCGCTCGATGAGCTTCTTGGCCGAGCTGTCTGCGCGGACGTTGAAACCGAAGATGGCCGCGCCGTAGGTCAGCGCCAGATTTGCATCGGTGGCCGTGATGCCGCCGATACCGGAACCCAGAATGTTCACGGCAACCTCTTCGTTACCCATCTCGGCAAGCGCCTGCTGGATGGCTTCCAGTGACCCTCGCACATCGGCCTTCAGCACCATCTTCAGAATGCGCTTCTCGCCTTCTCCGATGTTGGCGAACATGTTTTCCATCTTTGCGGCCTGCTGCATGGCAACCCGCTGTTCCTGCGACTTGTCGCGTCGGAACTCGGCCAGCTCGCGAGCCGTCCGTTCGTCATTCGCCACGGAGAAGTCATCGCCTGCGGCCGGTGTGCCACCCAGGCCAAGCAGTTCCACCGGATCAGAAGGTCCGGCTGTTTTGATCTGCTCACCCAGATCGTTGAGCATGGCGCGAACCCGGCCGTGGAACTCACCGGCAATGACCACGTCGCCCTGATTCAGGGTCCCGTTCTGCACCAGTACCGTGGCAACCGGGCCGCGACCTTTGTCGAGCCTGGATTCGATGACCGTACCCCGAGCCGGACCGGATTCCACTGCTTTCAGCTCGAGAATCTCAGACTGCAGAAGCACCGCCTCCAGAAGCTCTTCGACGCCTTCACCGGTGTGCGCTGAAACCTTGATGAACTGGGTATCACCGCCCCAGTCTTCGGGCACCACTTCTTTCGCCGCCAACTCATTGGTTACCCGCTCAGGATCAGCAGCTTCCAGATCACACTTGTTGATCGCCACAACCATGGGCACACCAGCGGCACGAGCATGCTGGATTGCCTCTTCGGTCTGCGGCATCACACCATCATCCGCCGCGACCACGAGAATGACGATGTCTGTGGACTGGGCACCCCTGGCTCGCATGGCAGTAAAGGCCGCGTGGCCGGGTGTGTCGATGAAGGTGATCCGACCGTGCGGTGTGTCCACCCGGTAGGCGCCGATATGCTGAGTGATTCCTCCAGCCTCGCCGCTGGTGACCCGGGTTTCCCGGATGTAGTCGAGCAGCGACGTCTTGCCGTGGTCCACGTGGCCCATCACCGTCACCACCGGTGAGCGGGGTACCTCGTCACCCTCCAGTGTCAGCGATTGTTCCAGTGACTGCTCCAGCGCATCCTCGTGAATGAGCTTCACCTTGTGGCCCATCTCTTCAATCACGAGCGTAGCCGTATCCTGATCCACGGTCTGATTGATGGTGGCCATGACGCCCATGCCCATCAGCGTCTTGATCACTTCACCGGCCTTCACGGACATCCGCTGAGCCAGATCACCGACGCTGATCAGATCCGGGACTTCCACCTCACGGGCGATGAACTCGGTCGGACGGAACTCACCCCCCTGCTGATCCACCTGGATCGGCGCCTGCTGATGATGACGCCGCCGGGCCCGGCGTTCGGTCTTCAACGACAGCTCGCGACGGCCACCGCTCTTCTTGCGATCGTGCTCACGGCCCTTGGCCCGCTTGCCACCGCGTTCGCTGGCTTGCGCCTTAGCCTGGGCCTCAGCTGCAGCCTTGGCTGCAGCCTCAGGATCCAGGGCCGGTTCTTCGGGCTTAGCGGCTTGCTGTGCCGCCGCCTCTTCCTGGGCTTTGCGTTCTGCCTCGAGACGGGCCTCTTCTTCCTGACGGGCCTGCTCTTCTTTTCGGCGAGCTTCTTCTTCCTTCTTCTGTGCTTCCAGCCGTCGGGTTTCTTCCTCCGCGGACTGGCGGGCCTGTTCCTCCTCGCGGATCTTCTGCGCTTCCAGCTCCAACGCGCTGGGGGCTTTGGCCGCGCCCTGAGGCGCTTCCGCCTCTGCAGTTGCCTCCGCTGCCGCCGTGGCCGGGGCGGCTGCTTCCGGTTCCACCTCGGCGCGCTTCACATAAGTGCGCTTGCGGCGTACTTCCACGTTCACCGTCTTGCCGGTGCGGCCTTGACCCGTCTTCAGCGTGCCGGTGGTGCGGCGCTTCAGCGTAATCTTGCTTGGCTGGGAAGACGCCTTCTCACCGTGGCTGGCCTTGAGGTAGGCAAGAAGTTTCTGCTTCTCCTCGTCGGACACCAGCTCGTCATCACGAGAGTGCGACAGACCCGCTTCCTGCATCTGCTTGAGCAGGCGGTCGACGGGTATTCCCACCGTCTCTGCGAGTTGCTTTACCGTGACGTCGGACATTCCTTAACCTCTTCAGTCTACTCTTCGGCTTCCTCGAACCAGGGTGCTCGGGCGGTCATGATCAGCGCCGCCGCCGCCTCGTCGTCGAGCTCTTCGACGATCTCCTGAAGGTCCGGCACCGCGAGCTCGGCCAGATCTTCCATGGTGATCACACCGTGGCTGGCCAGCTGGAACGCGAGCCTGCGTTCCATCCCTTCCATATTCAGCAGATCTTCTGCCGGTTCCTGCTCGTCGAGCGCTTCTTCGCTGGCAATCGCCTTGGTCAGCAGCGCATCACGCGCTCTGTTGCGAAGCTCCTCCACGATCTCTTCGTCGAACCCTTCGATGGCCGTCATCTCTTCGATGGGCACGTAGGCCACCTCTTCCAGGGTGGTGAAGCCTTCTTCCACCAGAACGATGGCCACATCCTCGTCCACCGCCAGGGAGTCCATGAACTCCTGGATGTACTTTCCGGCTTCCTCCTCCTGCTTGGAGATAGCCTCTTCCTGGGTCATGATATTGAGCTTCCAGCCGGTCAGATCGCTGGCCAGCCGCACGTTCTGACCACCACGACCGATGGCCTGGGCCAGATTGTCTTCATTCACGGCGATGTCCATGGCGTGCACTTCTTCATCCAGAACGATGGACTCCACTTCCGCCGGTGCCATGGCGTTGATGGCCAGCTGTGCCGGGTTCTCATCCCAGGGCACGATGTCGATCCGCTCACCGGCGAGCTCGCCGGAAACGGCCTGAACCCTGGAACCACGCATGCCTACGCAAGCGCCGACCGGGTCGATACGACCATCGTTGGTCTTCACGGCGATCTTCGCTCTGGAGCCGGGATCCCTGGCCGCACCGCGAATCTCGATCACGTCCTCGGAAATCTCAGGCACCTCGATCTTGAACAGCTCGATCAGCATCTTCGGCGAGGTTCGGGTTAGGATGAGCTGCGGGCCGCGATTGTCCGGCTTGATTTCCAGGAGCAACGCCCGCAGACGATCGCCAACTCTGAACGTCTCTCGTGGAATCAGATGCTCACGGGTCAGCAGGCCCTCGGCGTTGCTGCCCAGATCTACGATCACGCTGTCCCGGCCGAGCTTCTTGACGGTGCCACCGATCAGCTCGCCGACGCGAGGCAGGTATGCCTCCACGATCTGAGCCCGTTCTGCTTCCCGGACCTTCTGCACGATCACCTGCTTGGCAGTCTGAGCAGCAATGCGGCCGAACTCCACCGACTCCACAGGTTTTTCGATGGTGTCGCCGAGCTCCAGGCCGGGATCCTTTTCTTTCGCTTCGGCGAGTGTCAGCTGCGCCTCAGGGTTCCATTCCGGCTCTTCCGGATCATCACTCGGCTCGGCGACGGTCCAGACGCGGAACGTCTCATAGTCACCGGATTCACGATCGATCGCTACGCGGAACTCCGCATCCTCGGTGTAGCGCTTCTTGGTCGCTGTCGCCAACGCCACCTCGATCGCATCGAAGATGACTTCTTTGGACACGCCCTTCTCGTGGGAAACGCCTTCCACCACGAGAAGAATTTCTTTGCTCATGTTGCTCATCGAGTCTCAATCAAACCGCGGTACGACACGCGCCCGCTGAACGTTCTCCAATGGCAGTAAGTACTCATCCTCACCGGATCGAACGACAGCCTCGCCGTCTTCGAGCCCCATGAGAACACCTCTGATGCGCTTCGAACCGTCCACCGGATAGTTCAAACGCACCTCAATCTCTTCACCGGCACAGCTTTCATACTGCGCCGGGGTGAACAGGATCCGATCCATGCCAGGTGAGGACACCTCCAGGGTGTAGGTGCTCGGGAGCACCTCTTCCACGTCAAGCACATCGCTGACCCGCCGGCTGACACGTTCGCAGTGATCGACACTGATGCCTTCATCGTTGTCGATATAGATCGCCAACTTGGAGTGCTTGCCCTGAGCGCGATACTCCACGCCCCAGATCTCGCAGCCTTCCATGGACACCACAGGCGCTATCAACTCGGCGATGTCGTTCTCTTTCCTGTTCACTCCTTATCCTTCGGCCCCGGTTTTATCCGGACTTTTCTGCGGCCAATAAAAAAATGGGCATACGCCCATTTCCCGAATCTCCCTTCTCATGCGAACCTCGCTCGGGAGCTTGTTTACCAGCCTGCGCTCTCACTCAGCACGAGAAGCGACGGCCATGGGCGACTTAAGCCTTACGCGGCGAGCCACCTGAAGGATGCCAACCACCTGCCCAGCGGACCTGATCCCGAACCCCGAGCCAGCGGCTACAAAAAGGCCCCTGACTAGGGGCCTTCGATCCTTGGTAGCGGGGGCAGGATTTGAACCCACGACCTTCGGGTTATGAGCCCGACGAGCTACCAGACTGCTCCACCCCGCATCAGCAAGGGCGGGATTATATGTGCGAGCCGGGGTCCCCGCAACCGGATTTCGTGGAGATTTTCATCGATATCAGAAAGAAAAAAGCCCCGGATTTCGGGGCTTTAGGCCTCGCGCCAGGGTAGCGGACTTGGCGCGATCGTTGGTGCCGAAGAGAGGACTCGAACCTCCACGGGCATCAGCCCACTACCCCCTCAAGGTAGCGTGTCTACCAATTTCACCACTTCGGCTATGCACCCGGTGTTCCGAACTCAAACATCGGGGATGTCGGAATCTACACTTTCGGCGTCTTCAGTCAACTGCTCCGACGCTTCCTCCGGCAGGTCAACCACCGGGACGTCTTCCACTTCAGTCTCCGTCGACGGCACCTCCACGGCGGGTACTTCCACCTGGGGAATGCCGAGCGTGCTCATGCTCGCTGCCCGCTCTTTGGCCGTCCAGGCGAGGCCGAAGGAGATGGCAAAGAAGCCGATCGCCAGCCAGACCGTCAACTTGGTCAGGAAAGATGTGGATCCGCTGCTTCCGAACATGGTGTTTGACGCACCGCTGCCGAAAGCAGCGCCCACGTCCGCACCGCGGCCCTGCTGAAGAAGCACCAGCGCCGCCAGGGCGATGGCATCCACCACCAGCAGCATCAGCAGAACCAACTCTAACGTAGACACCGTCTACCCCCTGATCTTACCTGTTCATTCCTGTTCGAAGTCCAGGCCTCGCTTCGAGGCTGGACCTCGGCTCAAGGCTGTACCTCGAGGGCACGGATGATCTCCGCAAACTCTTCGGCCTTTAGTGACGCCCCACCGACCAAGCCACCATCTATGTCACGCTCGGCAAAGAGCGTACGGGCGTTATCAGACTTGACGCTACCGCCGTACAGCAGCGGCACCTTCTCCGCCAACTCTGCCGACCGTTCAGCGAGCGCCGCCCGGATGACACCATGCATCTCCTGAGCAAGCTCCGGTGTTGCGGTCCGTCCGGTGCCGATGGCCCAGACCGGCTCGTACGCCACCGCACCGAGCCCATCCGCATGCTCGGCGAGCACCGCTGCGAGCTGCCGGAGCACCACCTCCCGCGCCTGGCCCGCAACACGCTCCGCTTCGGTTTCTCCCACGCAGAGCATGGGTTTCAGACCGGCCCGAATGGCCCCCGCCACCTTGGCAGCGATCTGCGCATCCGTCTCCGCCGCATACTGACGTCGTTCGGAGTGTCCGATCAGCACCCATTCGGCACCGAGATCGGCAAGCATCTCGCCGGAGACTTCACCGGTGAACGCACCCTGCGCTTCTGCATGCAGCGTCTGGCCACCAAGACCCACGGCGCCATCGAGACCAGCGTTAGTCAGTGCATCGAGAAGCACCGGCAGGTGCCCAAAGCTCGGAAACAGCAGCACCCGTCCACTGGGTTCGTAGCCCTGGAGGTGCTCGGAGAGCGAGCGGACAAAGTCGGTAACGAACCGACGTGAGCCGTGCATTTTCCAGTTGCCTGCGGCAATTCCACGCTTCATAGCGTTCCCGCCACCGAAGGGCGCGCAATCTTAACGGCAGATCGTTCGGGCAACAAGGGCAGGGCTACTGGTCAGCCTCGACCACGGCCACGAGCTCATCGGCGACCGCATTGACCTCCGCCGGATCTTCACCCTCCACCATGACCCGCACCACCGGCTCGGTGCCCGACGGCCGGATCAGTACCCTGCCACGATCAGCCAGCGACTCGGTTTTCGCTGCCACCGCAGCCAGCACCGGATCGCTGCCAGCCCGCTCTCTGGGACTTGCAACGGCAACGTTCTTCAGCACCTGCGGCATCTTGTGCATCCCGGACGCCAACTTTTTGAGGCTTTGCCCGCTCTCCTGGACGGCACCCAGCACCTGCAAGGCAGCGATGATGGCATCCCCCGTCGTGGTGAGGTCCAGGCAGATGATGTGCCCGGATGACTCTCCACCGAGCGACCAGCCTCGCTCCCTCAGTCCTTCCAGCACGTAACGGTCTCCCACATCCGCCCGGAAGAACCCGATGCCCGCCTTCTTGAAGGCCAGCTCCATACCGAAGTTGGACATCAGAGTCCCCACCACACCGCCACCCAGCCTGTCGGCTGCCGCCCGGTGCATGGCAATGATAAAGACCAGCTGATCGCCATCGATCACCTCGCCACCGCCGTCCACCATGATCACCCGATCGCCATCGCCGTCCAGGGCAATGCCGAGATCGGCTCCTTCCGCGACCACTCTGGCGGCAAGCGCTTCGGGCGCGGTGGAACCACAGCCGTCATTGATGTTGAAGCCATCCGGGTCGGCGCTCATCACCGTGACGCGGGCTCCCAACTCAGAGAAGACGCCCGGAGCGGTGTGGTAAGTGGCACCGTGCGCACAATCGAGCACGATGTGCAGCCCGTTCAGACGAAAACCACGGGGAACTGAGGCTTTGCAGAACTCGATATAGCGGCCGGCCGCGTCTTCGATCCGCATGGCCTTACCCAGCTCATTGGAATCCACGCAATGCATGTCCGCTTCCAGCTGCCGCTCTATCGCGAGCTCCACTTCGTCCGGTAACTTGTTACCCGCGGAATCGAAAAACTTGATGCCGTTGTCGTAGTAGGGATTGTGAGAGGCGCTGATCACCACCCCTGCATCTGCGCCCAGCGTACGGGTCAGGTAGGCCACGCCCGGTGTGGGCATGGGCCCCATCAGGCTGACAGTGGCACCTGCCGATACCAGACCGGATTCCAGCACCGATTCCAGCATGTAGCCGGAGATCCTCGTGTCCTTGCCGATCAGCACGTGCGGAACGTGGTCGTCTTTTTCCTTATCGGCGAACACCTTGCCGACGGCCCAGCCAAGCCGGAGGCAGAACTCGGGCGTAATGGGACCCTTGCCCACCCGGCCCCGTATCCCGTCCGTTCCGAAGTACTTCTTGCTCATGGTTGCAGCCCTTTGTTCGGCTCATCAATGAGCCCGTTCAGCTCCAGATAGAGCCCTGGGTTTTCGCCCTTTTACGGCGTTCTCAAAGCTTCCAGTATCTTCAGCGCCTGGGCGGTTTCCGCCACGTCGTGCACTCGCACGATGTTTGCACCTCGCTCGGCCGCAAGCACAGCCGCAGCAATGCTGCCCGGCATTCTCTCATCCACACCGGCGCCGGTCAGGGCGCCGATCATGCGCTTCCTGGAAAGGCCCACGAGCAGCGGCAACCCATCGATCCTGAGTTCGCCTAGCGCTGCCAGCAGGGCTAGATTGTGCGCCAGCGTCTTACCAAATCCGAACCCAGGATCCAGACAGATTCGCTCGTCGGCTATGCCTGCGGCTCTGGCACATTCCAGCCGCTCGACAAGGAAATCCCGCACCTGGGTCACCACATCGCTGTAGGTCGGGTTCACCTGCATATCACCCGGCTGTCCCTGCATGTGCATGATGCAGACACCGGCCTCAGACTCGCTCAGCACATCGAGCATGGCAGAACAGGTCAGCCCACTCACATCGTTGATCAGATGGCAGCCTGCAGCGACGGCCGCCCTGGCGACTGCTGGTTTCCTGGTATCAACGGAAATAATGCTATCCAGCTCCAGGAGTGTTTCCAGGACAGGGATCACACGCTCGAGCTCATCGGCTTCGCTCACGGCCAGCGCCCCGGGCCGGGTCGATTCACCGCCGATGTCCAGGATGTCTGCGCCCGCGGCCAGCATGCGCTCCGCCTCGGTACGTACCCGGCCAACGTCCACCCGCTTTCCGGTGAGGAAGCGACCACCGTCGGAAAAGGAATCGGGGGTAAGGTTGAGCACACCCATTATCCGGGTCCGCTCGAGGTTCAGCGTGCGTGCGCCTGTTTTGAGCGCCGCCCTCATGAGCCTGGCCACCTGGCGGTGTGGCCATCAGGACCCGCTGCGATCAATGATCTTCGGCCGGACCTCCGATGGGCGATTCCGTATCGCCATCTTCACCACCGGGCGCCTGAGTGGAAGGCGGCGGCAGATCCGCAGGATCCCGAGGTTTGGCGCCGGCCATGATGTCGTCGATCTGCTCACTGTTGATGGTCTCGAACTCCACCAGCGCGTCTGCCATCACGTGCAGCTTGTCTTCATTCTCCTTCAGGAGCCGACTGGCCGTTCCGTAGCACTCGTCGATGATCTTGCGAACCTCCTCATCGATGGTCCGGGCCGTCTCGTCAGAGAACGCTTTCGGCTTCACGCCGCCGGACATGCCGAGGAACACTTCGCCGTCGTCCTCGTCGTACATCACCGGGCCGAGGTTGTCGGACAGACCCCAGCGGGTAACCATGCTGCGAGCGAGTCCGGTTGCCCGTTCGATGTCGTTCGAGGCGCCCGTGGTCACATAGTCAGGGCCCAGGATCATCTCTTCTGCAATCCGACCGCCAAACAGCGAGCAGATCTGGCTCTTCACGCTCTGCCGGGAAAGGCTGTAACGGTCTTCCTCCGGCAGAAACATGGTCACACCCAGGGCCCGGCCACGGGGAATGATCGTGACTTTGTAGACCGGGTCGTGATCCGGAACAAGCCGACCAACGATGGCGTGGCCCGCCTCATGATAGGCCGTGTTCCGTTTTTCTTTCTCAGACATGACCATGGACTTGCGCTCGGCGCCCATCATGATCTTGTCCTTGGCTTTCTCGAACTCTTCCATCTCCACCAGGCGCTTGGCGGCCCGGGCGGCGAAGAGCGCGGCTTCGTTCACCAGGTTGGCCAGATCCGCACCGGAAAATCCGGGTGTGCCCCTGGCGATGATGGCCGGGTCCACGTCATCAGACAGCGGTACCTTACGCATGTGAACTTTGAGAATCTGCTCGCGACCGCGAATGTCCGGCAGACCGACAACCACCTGACGGTCAAACCGTCCGGGACGCAACAGCGCAGGGTCCAGCACGTCCGGTCGGTTGGTCGCGGCAATGACAATGATGCCGTCATTAGCCTCGAAGCCATCCATCTCGACCAGCAGCTGGTTGAGCGTCTGCTCACGCTCGTCGTGGCCGCCGCCGAGGCCGGCACCCCGGTGACGCCCAACGGCATCGATCTCATCTATGAAGATGATGCAGGGTGCCTGTTTCTTCGCCTGCTCGAACATGTCTCTTACCCGGGAGGCACCCACACCGACAAACATCTCAACGAAGTCGGAACCGGAAATCGAGAAGAACGGCACCTTGGCCTCGCCGGCGATAGCTTTGGCCAGCAGCGTCTTACCGGTGCCTGGCTGGCCGACCATGAGGATCCCGCGCGGGATGCGGCCGCCAAGCCGCTGGAACTTGCCAGGATCACGGAGGAACTCGACCAGCTCCTGCACGTCCTCTTTGGCTTCGTCCACGCCCGCCACATCGGCGAAAGTGGTTTTGATCTGGTCTTCAGAGAGCAGGCGAGCCTTGGACTTGCCGAACGCCATTGGCCCACCACGGCCGCTACCACCACCCTGCATCTGCCGCATGAACAGCATGAACACGGCGATGATGATGAGTATCGGGAAGCTCGCGATCAGCAGCTGCGACCAGATGCTTGGCTCGTGTGGCAGCACACCATGGACTTCCACATCGTGGTTGTAGAGGTCATCCAGGAGCTTCGGATCTTCCACGTTGGGCTTGACCACCTGGAACTCTTCACCATTGCGCTTCTGGCCGACGATGAGCGGCCCATCGAAATCCACCCGGGCAATCTGATCCGTGCGGACCTGCTCGATGAAATCCGAATAGCTGACCGAGACCGGCTCCTGCTTAACGTTGAAGTTGTTGAATACCGTCAGCAGCACCGCGGCGATTATCAGCCACAGCAGCAGATTTTTTCCCATATCTGTCAAGGACTTACCCTCTTCTGCCCGTTGGTGCGAACGATGCTGGGCAGGTTGGTTCTCAGTGGGCGGACACCAAGCCTACACCACTTTCTCACGACTTTCTTTTACCGAGTCTGCGAATATTCTCAGGGTTTCCTCGAGGATTGTGCTCGGTACTTTTGCGCCACCGCATACATTTCCCGGGAATCCGGCCGGGAAGCTTCCGGCTTCACCTGCTTGAAGGTGCCGTATTTCCGCCGAATCCGACGGATCCAGTCTTCCACGCCTTCACCCTGGAATGTTTTGACCACCAAAGTGCCGCCGGGTTTTAACCATTTGTCTGCCGCAGATTCCGCCAGCGCCACCAGCTCCATGGAACGGGCCTGATCCGTGGTCCGGATACCACTGATATTGGGGGCCATATCCGACAAAACAAGGTCGAGGGGGGTGTCTTCGAGAAATTCGTCTATTTTGTTGTCAACCTCTGGGTCACCAAAGGCTCCTTCGATCAGGACTGTCTCTGCGGCGACGGTGACCGGCCGGTAATCGACAGCGATGAGAAAACCGCCGGGCATGATTTCCTCCTCAATAAAGCAGGTCCAGCCACCGGGTGCAGCGCCCAGCTCGAGTACCCGCATCCCGGGTTTGAGCAATCTGAAGCGCTGATTGAGCTGCTCGAGCTTGAAGTGGGCGCGGGAGGTTTTGCCCTTCGCGATCGCCGCTCTGGTGAACGGGTCCTTACGCTGACGGCTCAACCAGCGCTCGCTGGATTTGCTCCGACCCTTTCTACCGGCCGAGTTACTGCCTGAGTTGCTGCCCGAGTTACCCGAAGCACGGCCCGACCGGCTGCCTTTTCTGCTGCTGCTTGTCACGCGCCTATGATACCCGAGCCGGCTTGCAGCCCAGGAATCTGGCCCTACAATGCGCCTCCCCCTCTTCCCTGTTCCAGGAGCTTCCCGTGGAAAGCAGCCAGCGCAAAGCCTTACGCCGAATCGCCCATCACCTGCATCCGATCATCATCGTCGGCGACGGTGGCATCTCCGATCCGTTGATTGCAGAGACCAACCGGGCTCTAGATGACCATGAGCTGGTCAAAGTAAAAGTGAATGCTACGGACCGTGATGACCGAAGTGAGATGATCGATGCTCTGGTGACCGCCTGTCAGGCGGAAGCGATCCAGAAGATCGGCAAGGTGGTGGTGCTTTACCGGCAGAATCCGGATGCGAAGCCCGAGCTGTCAAACGTGATCCGTGCCGGCCGCTGATTGCCCCTCAGATATGCTCCACTGAGTCGATCTCGTACTCGAGCTCGCCGGAGGGCGTCTGCACCACAGCCACATCCCCTTCGCTCTTGCCGACGATACCTCGAGCAATGGGGGACATGATGGAGATCTTGCCCGCCTTCAGATCCGCTTCATCCTCACCGACGATCTTGTAGCGAATCTCGTAACCGCTGTCCGCGTCGATCAGCGTGACGGTGGCGCCGAAAATCACTTTTCCCGACGGCTTGATCCTGCCCACGTCGATCACCTGGGCATCCGCCAGCTTGCTCTCGATTTCCGTGATCCGGCCTTCATTGAACCCCTGCTGCTCGCGGGCGGCGTGGTATTCGGCATTTTCCTTCAGGTCGCCATGCTCGCGAGCCTCGGCAATTGCCTGGGTGATCTCAGGGCGCAGCACGGACTTCCGATGCTGGAGCTCTTCACGGAGCGCGTCCGCGCCTTCCTGAGTCATGGGTATGGGCATAGTAGGGATTCTGCCTGGAAAGTAGGGTGCTCCGCCAGAGGCGCGCCACCCTCGGCAGAACGCGATCAGAAGGCGCCGGTCAGGTTCAGGAACAGACCCCGGTGGTCGTAGTCCAGATCGGTCAGGTCATCCGAGAAATCGGTGAAGTTGTAACCGGCACCCACTTTGAAGTGCTCGCCGAAGTAACGGGACAAGGCGACGAGCGCCCCGGAAC
This sequence comes from Candidatus Azotimanducaceae bacterium, assembly GCA_965215995.1. Classification (GTDB taxonomy): domain Bacteria; phylum Pseudomonadota; class Gammaproteobacteria; order Pseudomonadales; family Azotimanducaceae; genus SZUA-309. The sequence continues at coordinate 2,115,217 of OZ244128.1, forward strand.
GTGTCTCACTGAAGTCTTCGAAGTCCAGGACACGACCTTCCAGCAGGACTTCCCATTGCCCACGGAAGCGCCAGTCGCCACGCAACACGTAGAGGCTGGCCGAGTTGTCGAAGAAGTTCGGATCGTCCCGATCGAGACTGATTTCTCCCAGTCGATGCGCATATTTGGCCCCAACGCTCAGCCGGGAGGTGAGGTCATAGGTGAGGTCCAGTGATGCAACGTGACTCTTCTGGATGTACTCGGAGAATGCGTTGGACTGGGTAACCTGCCCGGCCGTGGGAACATTGTAGAAGTAGGTGTACTTCGCCAGAGCATTCAGCCGGTCGTGCCGAACCGGACGGAATGCATAGCCGAGCACAGCCTCCGTGTACTCCCCATCGAAGAACGCGCCTTCCGAGCTGTCGCTCGTGGAGTAATTGAGCTTGCCCAACAGTCTGGAGGCCGGGTTCATCTGCCATCGTGCCGAGTTCCGGTAGAGCCAGGTCTTCCGTTTCGTGCTCAGGTCATCCACGAGCTCGGAGGTGTCATCGCGGTACTCGACACCGATGGAGAGATTCAGCGAGTCCGTCCCGAACGCCACGTTCATACCACCGGCGACCCGATCGGTTTCCAACCCGGTTTGCCGATCTTCGAGCGTGCCGATGTCCGAGCTGACCGAGAAGTTCCAGCGCGTTGACGGTACCAGCTGCACCCCGGTCGCGTGGGTCAGACCCGACATGTGGCGGCCGTGCTGATAGCGCTCCTCGACGAAGATACTCGTGGTATCGGACAGCCGGGTCTTCATCCCGCCGACAAGATTGCCTTCAGAGCCACTGCTGCTGCGCCGAGGGTTATCCGATCTTTCGTTCTCGAGCGCGTAGTTGACGTAGTAGCTGGTCCGCTCGGACTGCCTGTAGCTCGTGCCGACCCTGCCACCGGGACCGGAATCACCATCAGACACCTCCATCTCCATCTGAATGCGATCGGAGACCAGGTAGGAGCCACCGAGGCCAAAGCGACCGTTGTCGGTACGCGTGTCGCTCGTGGATAGCGAATCCTGAACGAAACCGTAGACGCTCCACTCACCGCGGCCATCGTAGCCCAGCTGCATGACCGCATCCGTTCGCTGACCGGTCTCCTGAGACGGCAAGGCGGTCAACGAATCATCCTGCCGATCATCGTGGCGGACGCCGCCGCTGAGGTTCCAGCGCGGGTTGAACTGATAACTCAGGTTCACCTCGTGAATGCTGGTGCTGAGGCTATCCTCGCGGGACAGGACGTCGGACTTGCCACGCAGCGACAGGGACCGGGTCAGCCCGAGGTCGAGCGAACCGCCGTAGGCTTCGGTATCCGTCAGCGCTTCCAGGCCGGTTGCTGCGTACCCGGACTCCAGGGTCTGACCGTACAGCGTCAGCCGGCCGTCAAGCCGCTCTGATAGCTCCTCCAGACCGATGCTGAGATCGCCTCGATAGGCATCTGCCCGCGCAGCCATGGGCACCCCAATGCCCAGGCTCTGGAAACCGTAGCCACCATCGTCTGAGGTCAGCGACTGCGCCGCCACGCCCTCGCTGCGACCGGTCTGCACTTTCAGCCAGGTGTGAGCACTCAGCCGAACGGTCACGTCGGCAGCCTGCAGGCTGCTGTCGAATTGCGCGTCATCGTTGTTGTTCTCGTTTGCCATCAGCCCGAGCTTGATCCGATCGTTCAGCCATACGTGCGCCTGTCCACCGGCCGCGAGCGCATCGACCTCATCAAAGCCCGGCGTGTACTCGTAGCGAACGACCAGATAGGCCTCGTCACCGCTGCTGCCACCGGTCCTGACCAGCAGACTGTCGTTCACCGTGGCGGACAGCGGCTCGGCCAACAGGATGGATCCCTGCAGGTAATCCACGTCGTAGTCGACCGACGGGCTCAAGTTCACCACGCCCGTGACGATGCCGGATACCTTGTCCCGTACTTCGATTCGGACCCGCTCAGAGCCCATGAGGATGTCCTGATGCCGTAAATAGTAGAAAGAACCACCCGTGCCCCGAAAATCCTGGCGGCTGGGCACCGTGCCAGGCTCTGCGCCAAACAGATCCGCGACCAGACGCTTCTCACCGAAGCTGGTGGTCCGTGTGGATTCGTAGTGCCCCTGAACGCCGTAGAGCCCTCGATCTACCTGAGCCAGCTCGTTGTTCATGTAGCCGACCTGGTAGTTCCCCCACAGGCCGTAGCTGTCGTCTTTGTCCACTTTCAGATACAGGCCACCTTGACTGGGCGTGAGCTCCATCACCGTGCTGTCATCGCCGAAGGTCGGGTAGTGGTAATCAGGGTCCATGCGGCGGAACAGCGAATTCGGGTCCTTTTCCAGGATATTGCTGAACAGATTGCCGAGCTCGTCTTCCCGGGTGTCGAGACGGGTGGTCAGGCCCCAACCCGCTCCGAACTTTCCGGAGGCATAGAGCGCAATTCGACCATCCACGGATGAATCGAAGTCGTAGCTTGCATTCTCGCCAACGAACAGATCAGCGGTCTCGCTGCTCTTGTTTTCTGACCAGGTGAAGTCAGCCATTCCTGCGTAGAACCAGTCGTTCTGCTCCAGGGAGATGTCTCTCAGATAGAGCTCGCCCGCGCCTTCCTCGTCGAGCATCGCGACTTCCACGGTGTGGCCGCCGTCAGGCAGCAGCACCTCGGAGACAAAGCTGCCCGATGGGTCGACCGGCACCCGTGTACCCGCAACCCAGATGTCCTGGGAGGGATCAACACCACTGCCTTTCACGGTCACGGTTCCGGTGCCGAGAGGAATGTTCTGGAACGCCAGACTGTTCTCGCCATACCCGGCCGCCAGCACGAGCTCACCCATCGATCCTTCTTCCCCATGGTCGGGCTCGTCCACCTCCTGCATCTGATCGGGTGACTGCCCGGCATGCGCAACCCAGAGTGGTTTAGGCAGGGTTTCGTCGAAGTAGTCTTCGCTACTGCCGTAGGCTCGCAGCACGTAGGCAAGTTCCTCAACAGGGCCATGGAACTGGTAGGCATCGGGTTCCCACTCGGCATAACCTGCTTCCCCGACCGGCAGCACTGCCAGAGGCTCGGACTGAACCGAGGCCTCGGCATCGAAGATGCGCACCTCAGCCCGCTCGATGAACGCCTGATAGTTGGCATACATGCGGAAGCGGACGGGTGAGGCGATTGTCGTTGTCGGATCGAGGCTGTGGATCTCCACGGTATGGGTGCTCACTGCCACATCGAGCCGCGGTTTTGCCGTCGACGTATCGAAGTTGAAGCGGATGTCCTGCTCTTCCATGGCCACATCCGTGCACCGCTGAACGTCGGCAGAGCTTCGTTGCGGATCATCGATGGGCTCACCATCCACGGTGATGCGCATCATGTTCAGGGCAAACGGGTTTTCCGGCGTCAGCTCCCGAGTCAGCGGATCGATCTCGACCCCCTCGTAATCGTCCAGCACCGCCAGCTCGTCATAAACCACCTGAACCTCGACGAAGGATTCCTCACCTTGAACGAAACCAGCATTGATCACGTCTTTGGAATGGATGTAACCCCGACCGATGTGCTCCGTCTGCCGGCTTTCCAGCCCGAGCTCGGCAGCGACCTTTTCCATCGTCCGACGGGCCCGGGCAGTGGATAGCCCGACGTCATCGCCATATATGCGCGCCGTCCGACGATCGAGGCCTTCGTTGCGTGTGTAACCGATGAAACGCAACCGGGCATTGACCTGATCGGCTACATCGGCCAGCCCGCGCTCGAGCTTCGCCAGTGCCGCGCTGCCGAGCACAGGCTGGCCCTGGGCGAGCGAGATGGTGGGCAGGTTGCCCCAGGCGGGGTCGTAGATCCGGGTAACCGTCTCGGCAGCAGCATCCGCGGGGCACAACTGAGGTTCGTCCGGCAGTTCCTGCAGCGAATCGTCGTACCAGAACTCCACCTCGATGCGTCGATTCAGCGCTCTGCCTCGTGCGGTGGCGTTGCTCGCAGCAAGCCGGTCGTCGCCGTATCCGTCACTGAGCACCGCTCTTGCCGGCAGGTCCAGCTGCTCCTGCAAAGCCAGGGCCACTCGGTGAGCGCGAGCCCTGGACAAGCTCAAGCGATCTCCATAGATCCGGGACTCGCGCTCGGATAGGGGAGCATCATCCGTGTGGCCAACGAGCTTCACCACCACGTTCTCTCTGTCCTGAAGGTTCTTCAGGATCTGCCCGATCTGGCTGACGAAGTCCGGGTGCACCGTCAGATCCGCCGCCTGGTAGTACAGGGGCGCGACCAGATTCTGCACTCGAGCCCGTTTTGCGTGCCCTTCCACATACCGTAGCTTGCAGACCGTCTCCACCCGGCAGACCTTGGCCGTGCGGATGTCCTCACTCACCACCTGCTCGTGCTCCGTTACGACATCCGTAAGCTCGTCGTACCAGACCTCCACGTCCACCCGGCGGTTCAGTGCTCTGCCGGCTTCTGTCGCATTGCTGGCGACGGGGTCTGATTCACCCGCCCATTCGTAGGAAACGGCTTCTGCTGGTAACGCCAGTGCCCTCTGGAAAAATTCCGCCACCTCACCCGCTCGCTCCCGGGACAGCCCATCGTTGTCGCCATAGCGTTCGACCAGCGCCGGGGACAGCGGCTGATTGTCTGCATGACCAACCAGGTTCAAGCGGACGTTAGCGCGATTGCGCATCCCCTCCAGCACGACTCTGAGGTCAGCCACGGTGCTCTCGGGCACCTTCGCCACGCCCGATTCGAAGTACACGGGAGGCACCACATCATGCAGCTTCACGGTCTCCGGCTCGGCCACCAGAACCTCATAGGCTTCCAGCCGATCACCGGCATCCAACGCCACCCGACCCGCATCTTTCGTCCATTGCGTGAGATCGACATCAGGTGGCAGATGGCGTTCGACGGCACGGCCGATGGGCAGCTCGTCCACGTTCGCCTGCAAGCCCACCCAGGGCAGACTAATGATCGTGATCAGCATCCAGCGAAGGCTCATTGGTCAGCCTCCTTGAGCGCCGTCAGGCGCCTGTCTTGCTGCGGCGGTTTGCCTGTACGCCAGAAGATCTCCTGCTCGATTGTCAGTCGGTAGTCGGTCTCGCGCGACTGCCAGGCCTGATTCAGCATCCTGCGCAGCGCTTTCACCCGCTTGTTGACCAGCCGCACGTCTTCAACGTCGGCCAGATAGGAAAGCCTGAGCACCGCGGGCGCCTTCTCCAGCTCCTCCAAGAGCAGCTCGAGGCGTGGCTGCCACTGCGGCCGCAACTCGGTGCTGTCCGGCACGAACACCGGATCGGCGATATCAAGTCCCACGACCCGATGAATGGAAGCACCGAAGCTGAAATGCAGGGCCTTACCCCGGGTTGCCCGTTTGATCTGGAAGGATCTGCCGGAACTTCGGAAACCGCTGGGCAAGGTTCGATCGTCCAGCTTCAGCATGAAGTTGCTGCCGCGTCCTTCCTTCGGTACCACTGCACAGGTGATGTGGAAACGTCCGTGCTGGTCGGTCAGCGCGGCAAGACCGGTGGGTGTCACGAGACGGGCGCCGTGGATACCGGGCTCATCGCCATCCTGCAGACCGTTTCGATTGTCGTCGCTGAAGACCTTGCCCGTGACATCCGTACAGTCGAAGGTGGGATCCGGTACGAGGCGCACGGTCGCCGTCGCCTCGGTGGACAACGCCTCACCGGTCTGCCCGAGCTCTGCATGGGCCCGGTTCACGAACTCGCCATCAGTCACGCCAGCGCCGGGTGCCAGCAGCAGCTCGATGGTGTGCTCACCCTCGGCGGCCAGTGTCAGGTCTTGCCAGACCAGCTCACCATCGACGATCACCGGTTCAACCGGCTCGCCGTCGAGACGGGCGGAGCCTTCGATGTACTTGAATCCCACCGGGTAGCGATCGACCACGTCCACACCCGACATATCAATGGGCCAGCTGCTCCGCACCGTCAGGGTGTAAGGCACCATCTGACCCCGGGTCACGTTCACCATCGGTGTGGTCTTGCTCATGGTCACCAGACCGTTCAGGACCGGATCCATTGGAATGTGGTTGTTGAACAGCTGGCTGGTGCCCGGCAACCGATCCTCATTGAGCAACAGGTTCAGGTAATAGCGGGTTGCCGGCGTCTCGGCGGCGGCACCGATCGGAGGCGCGAATTCCGACGCCTGGGCTTCGCAATGCACGCCCGTGATCGGTATCGCGTCATTCACCGTTCCAGGGCAGTAAGGCACGTTGAACGGTGCTGTGGCCTCATCCGTCGTCGGCGGAATGAGCTCCGAAGTGCCGGGTTCGTAGTTCGTGCCCGGCTCCATCTCGATCAGATAGCTGGCGCCGCTCGGACAGCTCGGATCTGAGAAGTTGAGATCGAATTTGTAGTAGCCACTGCCGAGGGTGGTCTGACCCTGCTGCCTCGGATCGTCGAAGCAGTCCTCGGCAACCGGAATCATCGAACCCGCATCGAGGAGCGTGAGCGTAGCTCCGGCTAGCGGCAGGCGGGTCAGGGCGTCATAGACCACACCGTTCGGATCGATCGGCAGATTGAGGTTCTGCAGGTTGCTGCCGGATCGGATCTCAATGTCGTAGATTCGCTGGGGACCGTTGGTGAAATCCGAATCCGCCTGCCCCAGCGATGCCGTGCTCTGGCTGGCGCCCGGCGCATGGAACAGGAGTTCGTAGCGGTCCTCGGTCTCGTAGTTGGGAACGAGGCCGATAAAGCTGTACGCACCCGCCGCATCGGTCAGGCTGCTGAGCACGACCTCATCGTTTCGCAGGACCTCAACCGTCCACCCCTCGAGGGGCAGCTCGGCTGCATCCAGACGATCATCGAAGTCCGCGTCGTGCCAGACGCTGCCGTTGACCATGCCGATGCCCGGCGTACCGCCCACATCGATGCTGACATCGGCAGTCGCACTCTGATCGATGTTCCAGGTCACCTGTGCCTCGTTGACGATGGTCGTGCCGATGGGTGCGTCCTCGTAAATCCGTGCCTGGAAGCGCAGCACGAACACCTGTCCCGGTGGCAGCGGGCCGTACTCGGCCGAGTAGTCTGCGAGGATGATCGGCCCGGTGACGTCGATCCCGGCCGTGTTGCCGTTCAATGTGGCCGTCTGATCCTCATAGATGAGCTGACCGGCTATCGGCTCATCCAGATCATCAGTGACATAGACGTCGAACACCGGCACGGCACTGGTATTTCTCACTGTGACCAGATACTCCAGCAGGCCACCTTCCAGTGCCGGGCCGCCACCAACCACGGCCACTTCCTTGTCGATGGTCACGAGCTGACCCGGGCCAACCCGGACGATGGTCGGCTCTGGTCCGTTCGCCGGATTGCCGTCCGCGTCGGTGAGCTGATCGCCGAGCTCTTCCGTGCTCACGGTGGCCTGATTGGTGATCAGGGAGCCACGGGGCGCATCGTCATTGACGCGGACGTCGAACATGACGGTGGCGGCTTCGAGCGACGAGATCACCCCTTCCCCGGGTCCGGGCAGCGGCGGCGTCAGATCCGAAGAGCTCACCCAGATACCTGCTTCCAGCGGGAACACCCCGTTGTCCGGCTGGTTTACCGGCTCGCCGTTCAGCGTCAGCGAGTCCGCCACATAGGTCGTGTAGGTGGGCACCACGTCGACCAGCCGCACCATGGTGGCATCCACGGCGCCGTTGTTCTGGATGTGTATGGTGTAGCGCAACACATCACCAGGATCGACGATGTTCGGCGAGTCGTAGTCGAGTTGCAGCGCCGCAGTTTTCAGCGGATAGATCACTGGGTAGTTACCCACCACATCCTCGGTCGGGTCATCGACCTCCGGCGTGCGTGGATCATCCGATGGCTGATCCAGGCCTTCGATCGCCGAGCTGGCGAAGGCCTGGTTGGAAACGATGGTGCCGTCCGCTACGTCCGGATCCACCGTCACAACAAATTCGATGGTAGCGACGTTGTCCGCGGCAGGATCAGCGTCGGCACGCAAATAGCCGGTCGTCGGATCTTCTGCTGCATTGATGTCGATGCCGGAGATCAGCGGCAATTCACCACCGGGGCCGTCGGCAATGGGCGCGCCGTTCAGCGTTGTGCTGCCGGTGATGTAGGCGGTGTAAAGGGGCAGCGCATCCTGCAGCCTGGCGTCCGTCGCGTTGTCAGTACCCGTGTTCTTCACGGTGATCGTGTAGCGGAGCCGCTCACCGGCCAGCAACACGTTCGGATCGCCGTCCAGATAGGCCGAGACCTTGTCCACATCGAAGTACGGCGCAGAGGTGATGCTGACCCGGGTCGGATCCTCATCGCCAATCACATTGGGATCGGCACCTCCGTTGATGTTCGGGTCGTCGCTCAGCGCGATGGGCACGCCGCCCGTAACGAGATCCGCCTGGTTGTCCACGTAGCTGCCATCGGCAAGCACAGGGGCGAGCTCCACCTCAAACTCGATCAGAACGACCTCACCGAGCCCACCGATACTGAGATTGCGGATGTCGACCAGACCGGTGCCGGAGGTGCCGCCCATCGCACTGGTATTCGTCACATCGGCACCGGCCGGCACTGTGACCAGGCTGAGGGTGCCGCTGGCAAAGCCCGGCGTTCCGTTGAGCGCATCGAGCTCGTCGACAATGCTGAAGTCATCGATGCTGACGTTGCCGAGATTCTCGACCAGCAGGCTGTAGCGCAGCCTGTCACCGGGCGTTGCAAGCACCGCCGGGTCGTCGCCGGTGGTCAGGTTGATGGCCGTCTTCTCGAAACGCAGCACGGGCAGATCCACATCCACCGCGTGCGCATCCTCGTGGTCATCGACGCCGACGGTACCGTCGGTCAACGAACGCAGGTAAGAAATCCGGCTCGGATTCGAGGCGGCGTCGCTAAACCAGGCGGTGGCACCCGCGACATTGGTCAGCGTGATGCCGTCCTGAGAATCGTTGTCGAGCCGGGTGCGATACCTGATCATCAGACGCTCATCGACGTCGATCACCGACGCAGCGCTTTGCGTATTGAAGGTCAGCTCACAGGCAGCGCCGTCATAGACGAGGGCGTAGTCCGTTCCTTCGGTCAGGGGGCCTTTGCCAGGGACCGGCGTGACGCCGTCGGCGGCAAAAACCTGGGCACTCAGAATCTCCGGCGTCGTGTCGCACATGCCGCCGTCGGCCACATCCGGCAGGAGGTCGACCAGGGTCACGTCGTGCGCCTGCCACTCACTGTCGTTCTGCGCATCGAGCAGAAACTCACCCCACTGACCGAGCCGCATGGTCGCCGGGCCGGTCTTCTGAACTCTCACTCCCGGCGGCAGGGTGAACTCACCAACCAGCCCGGAGCTGTTGACAGTGCCGCCTTCCCGGGTGATGAACTCGTCCACCGGGGAACCGTTGTCCAGGAAGCTCATGTCCAGCGTGTAGTCCACGCCACCCACGTTGAAGGTGGTGGGATTGGGGGAGGCAACGATGGTCACCCGGTCCGTGCAGCCCTCACCGGGCGGCGTCGGATAAGGGCACGACTCCCCCGGCGGCGGGTTGTTCGGGGTTTCCTCGTGGTTCAGGGTGAAGGTGAAGGTCAGCGGGCCTGTCGGAACGCCATCCACCTCGATCATCAGGATCACATCGAGCTGCACCGACGTCAGCGATGGATCGTCCACCGCGAAGTTCCGGTGCTGGAACTCACCGAGGGAGAAGAACGGAATGGCCCCGGGCAACTGGAACGGGGCAGGCAGCGGATCAGCAGCGATGAAGTCATAGCCACTCTGATCGGTGCCGCTGGTCGGCACGCCCCAGCTGATGCTGGACACGGGATGGCCGTTGCTGATGACCGGATCCCCCGGCTGGCTGCCCGGAACGTTGTCGACCGGGTCGTACCAGACTCCCGTCACCGACTGGTAGGTGATTTCAGCCGCCCACAGGTTTCCGGCTGACGACATGGCAGCCCACGCAAAGAGCAGCAGCGCGAACAGACGAGGGAGAACCCGATTAGGTGCTGTTTCCTGTCTGTGAGCCATCTTCATACTTCCCGGCTACCTGAGCAGAGCTATGCCGTCGGCAAGAAGTCGATCGGGTAGAGAATGGTGATGGCCGGCACTTCCTTGGCGCCGAAATCGAAGCCGAGTACCCGTGCGACCACCTGATCGGCCAACATGGGTGCATCCATGTCACTGGACTGCAGTGCGCAGACGGATACGGAACCGTCCGGCTCGATGGTCAGCTTGAGCACCATCTGGCCTCTGAGCGTCGGGTCCTTGCGCAGCTCCCGGTTGTACAGCCGGTAGAGGGCCGCTTTGTAGCGATCGAACACGATCTGAATCTCTTCGTCCGTGCGTCCCGCCACCGCACCGGCGGACAGCGGTCGGTCGGACCCGGTCGGGCCAATGGAGCTGGCTACCCGACTCAGGGCCACGCCTTCCATCTGCTCGCCATCACCCGAACCGCCGATATCGCGGCTCAGACTCGCCAGGTTGATTCCACCGCTGCTACCCGGACCGTCAATGGCGACCATCGATCGCTGGGGTGCGCCGATTGCCTGCTCGCCGGCGTTGCTGACCTCCGCCTCGCTGCCAAGTCGTGCTGACGGGCGACCGTTGGCGAGGTCCGAGAAGCTCTCCCGGAAAGCCAGCAGGCCGGTGGAGGCCACTTTGTCCCGCGGAGCTTCCGGCGCCACTTCCACCTGATTGGTTTCCGCGACCTGAACTTCCGGTTCCGGCTCCGGCTGCGGCTTTTTCTCCTCCGGTGCTACCGGCGGCTCCTCCTGCGCGATGCGCTTCTCCACCGGTCTTGCGGGGGGCATGGGTCGCAAGGGCTCTTTGCGTATCAGCCGGGCAAATCGCTCCGGCACCTCGACCGCCTCTTCTTTCTCCGGAATCGGCAGATCGATCAGCGGAATCAGCAACCCGAGCAGCAGCGCGGCGGCAGCGGATCGCAAGAGGTAACTGCGGAACAGGTCGTCTTCTTCCAGGTTCCTCGCCCAGGGCAGAATCTGCAGCCGCGGCTCGAGCTCCGTGGCTTCCCGCTCGACCAGCCACTCCTGCCGTTTGCGCTCATCAGCCTCGATGGTCTCAATCAGATCACTTTCGATCAGGGCGATGTCGTCCAGCTGCTCTCTGACCCGTTTCCGGGCCGTCTCACGCCGAGCGTCGATGTCGAGCTGCACACCGGCCAGCGATTCGATCTCGCTGCGAACGTCGGCAAGATGCGCCTTGACCTGAGCGTCCGTCGCCCGCTCGCCCCAGAACACGCGGGACAAGCCCGCCTCTTCCAGCTTCTCGATGGTCTGGCAGGCTTCCTCGAGCGGCTCGTATCGAACCCGCTTGTCAGCGAGCGCCTCGAGCTCCGCATCCACCGCAGCGAGCTCGGCTTCGCGGGTTTCGAGGGTACGCTCTGCCGCAGCCAGCTCTTCGCGCAGCCGCTCTGCTTCCTCTTTGTGTTGGTCGAATTCTGCTTGTCGGTCGATCACAGCACTCATGAGCGTCTCTCCCTCAGATCTGTGCAACCTGCCCTGCTGCCATGTCTACAGCCTGTCCCTTCTGGATCACCGCGAGGGAGATCCGGCTGTAACCCTGACTCGTGCAGGTGGACATGACCTTGCGGATCACATCGAAGGGGATGGAGCGGTCCGCCAGCACCGTCACCTCCTGAGTGCCTGCCACATGCTGCGTGCTGACGCCGATGATCCGCTCTTCGAGCACCGCGAGCCGGTCTATGATCGGGCCTATCTCGCCCTCGCCCATCTCGGCGATGGCCCTGACGCTGGCCACAGGCTCGCCCTGCACGATCACCTCCTCGGTACCGATGAAGATCACCACCGTCTCTCTCGGCTTGGCCTCCACAACGGACTCCGGTAGAACCATGTCTTTCGGCGTTTCCAGAACTTCCGGCGTGCCTGAGTTCACCAGCAGGAAGAAAACCAGAATCGTGAAAACGTCCATCAGCGACGTGAGATTCATCTTGCCGATACGAACCTTGTTACGGCTCATCCGCTTCATCCGGCGCGTCGTCTTCACGGTGCTTCTCCCACAGAAATCTGGGTGAACAGCGCCAGCTGAGTGAACGGCTCCTCACCGTCCTCAGCTTCCACCGCGGGAATCTGTATGCTGCGCACCACGTCCATCACCTGGATCAGGTAGTCATAGGGAATCGTGGGCTCGAGCAGTACCGAGGCGGCGTCCTTGGTCGGATAATCCTCTTTGAGGGATACGACGTAGCTGGACAGCGTTTTCAGATCGTACTCACCGTCCTGCTTCGGCAGGGAGGCGATGATCAACCTGCCATTGCCGATCTCCAATCCGCTCTCGCGAACGATCACCTCCAGGCGAAATTCCTCTGCGCTGCTCGCGCCACCGCCATCGATCGACGGCAGGTTCAGCTCGACGATGGCAATCCTCGAGAACACTGCCGTGATCAGAAGGAATGGAACCAGCACGACCATGAGGTTCAGGAAGGTCGTTACGTCAAGCTCGTTGGGCTGTTCTTTCGAACGCCTTCGGTAGTGATGCTTGCGAGCCATGTTACGTCCCCGCTTGGTCCGCTGCTCAGGCTGCCAGCTCGAGCTGACGACGGGCGCGGTTGGTGATCACGCTGAGCGCTTTCACCGAAGCCATTTCCAGACCGTCGACAATTTCGTTTGTCTTGGTCGTCAGAATCGCGTGCACGATGAGCAGGGGAATACCAACCATCAGACCGAAGGCGGTCGTGTTCATGGCCACCGAAATACTCGCCGAGAGCAGGTCCGCCTTCTCCGCGGGATTGGCGTTCGCCACCGCGGTGAACGCTTGTATGAGACCCATGATGGTGCCGAGCAACCCGAGCAGCGTGGCGATGTTGGAAGCCAGCGCGACGTAAGGCGTGCGCTTCTCGAGCTGCGGAATCACCTCCGTCATACCCTCTTCCATGGCGATCTCTACGTCCTCGCGACGCCGAACGGCACCCTGCAAGGCGAGACCGAGGTTGAGAATTCGCGCCATGATGGATTCCTCTTTGGCGGCGATTTCCCGCGCCTCGTCGAAATCACCCTGATGCAGCAGCGGCTGCAGCGATTTCCAGGCTGCGTCGTTCTGCTGCGTGATTGCTGACAAGGTGATGAACCGTTCTATGGCAATTGCGCTGCCTACGGCGAATACCAGAAGAATCGGGTACATGAACGCCCCACCAGAGGCGAAAAACCCAATGATTGAGTAGAAAAAATCCATGAGCAGGTCCTCTCTGCAAGAGTCAAATGAAGGGGGGATTGGTCCTCAAAAACCCCTAGCGGTTTGATCTGAGATCAGATCCTGATGATCCCGTAGGCGCTGAACCGGAATGGTCCGTGATAGTCCCTGGCGCATTGAACTGGGATTGGTCCCTAACAATCCCTGACAAAAAGCCTATTGTTTGCTTGCAACTAAGGTAGTGACGGAGCGCACGTTTGAAAGAAGATTAGGAATCAGCGGGCGCCGAACTCGAGCTCATCCGGCCTGAAATCCGCAGGAAGTGGCGCATTCGAGCGGATGTAGTAGTAATCGAGCTCCCGATTGAACACGTCGCGGTCAATGGGCATGGGCCTGCTGCTGAGGCTTTCCACGATGCCAATCCCATCCCCGATCTGTGAGCTCTTCCAGGGCACGATCACCAGCGCTTTCGGAGCCTCGTTGTTACCAAGAACGGACATACCTGCAAGAGTCTTGGCTTGTTCGGCACCATCGGCATCTTCGGACTCCGCCGCCTTAGCCAAGGAAGTTGCTGCTAACCCGGCGATCATGACAAGTTTCCAAACGTTCTTCATGTCTTCACTCTCCACCAGCCTGACTCAGCCGGTTTTCCAGATCTGCTATCCAGATCCCCACCTCGGGGTCGTTCACCACGATCTGGGCATACTTCGAGTAGTTGTCCAGCGCGCAGCCGAGATCCTCGAGGAACAGATCGCAAAGCACGCCGAGATTCAGCAGCGCGTAGTGGAAACCGGGATGAACGGCCAGCGCCTGCTCGTAGCTGTTGCGCGCGGCATCGAAGCGACCCGTGCGACGCTGCAGAATGCCCAGCTCATTGAGCACAACCGGATGGTCGGGTGCGAGAGAAAGCGCCGCGCGAAACGATGCCTCTGCCTTGTCGAGCTCGCCAAGCTGGACGTAAGCCATCCCCAGGTCGATGTGCGGGATGGTCACTTCCGGTGCCCGCTCAATGACGGTTTTCAGAATCTCAGCACCCTGCACAAACTGCTCCGTTTCCAGCAGCGACATGGCGTGCTGATAGTCCCGGCGTACATCACCGCCGATTCGCACCACTTCTCTCACTGTGAACCCATGAGCACCGTTCTGCTCGAACTTGGCTGTATTCCTGCTCACCTTCGCCGTCGTCCGCTCAGCGCTGCTGCCGTCGTTCGTTGCTGCCGGAGGCCCACTCGCGCAGCCGACAACGATTGAAACCGCCAACGCGATCCCACCCATTCGCAGGCTCAGCGACCCCGTTCTACTCATGGCTGACTCCCGCAAGATCCGGCTCCCGTTTCTCTACATCGGGCTCAGCTTCCGGGCCGACGCCTTCCCGTCCGCTCAGCTCCTGCTCGGAGGCCTCGAACGGTGAGTGGTAGGCATACTGATCGATGGTACCGACGAAGCCGCTGCTCAGCTCCTGCTTGGCATACCTGCCAGGCATGAGCAGGGCGAGTTCGTCCAGGCTCTGTTGAATCCACTCGTTGAACACGCCCACGCGCATGAGCTCCAGGTTTTCCTGGTGCACGGCGATCGACTGCTCCTCGAACGGAAACGCTTCCTCCTCAATGACGAGTTCGTATGCCGTGAGCTCCTCGGGGCTCAGGCCATCGGGACGTTCCGACTCGATGAGGGAGTCACTGAAATGTCCGTAGATCTCAGCCAGGTAGTAGGTTGCCGCGGCGGTCACCTCACCCACGCCGTAATCCACCAGTGACTCGAAGCTGCCGAGCGCTTCGCTCATGAGCGCCTTCTTGACTGCCAGACTCTCCTCGAAAGGTTGTGTCAGGGTCAGCGCTGCGAACTCGTCAAACAGGGGGCGCGTCAGCACAAGCGCGGATTGAGCCGCCAGATAACGTGTTCTGTCCGAGCGAGCCTCGCCTGCTTGCCCATCGATGGCGACTATGGCTCGAAGCTGATCCAGGTACTCCGCTTCGGCGCCACGACCTTCAAGCATCCCTGCAACCTTGAAGCGAATCTCCAGCGCCGTTTCCACCGGCTCCGGGAACTCGTCCAGGTAGCCTTCATAGACTCTGAGCGCCTCGTCGTCACTTGCCGACTGCTCATAGAGATCTCCAGCGACGAGGATAGCCTCCCGGCGAACGGCCGGATCGTCGGTGTCGATCGCCACCTGCTCGTATTCGGATGCCGATCGCGCAAGCTCACCGGCGTTTTCGTAAACCACGGCGAGCTGCCTGGTCGCATCGCTCTTCAGCTCATGCTCCGGGTAGGTGCTGCGGAAATCCTCCAGCACCTCAGCGGCCGCCAGCCAGTCCTCGAGATGAATGAGCGCAGCAGCGGCGTCGTACTCCGCTGCCGGCCGGATCGCAGACGTGGGCGCCTCGGTCTTGACGCGGAGAAAGTGGTTGGCCGCAGCGAGGTAGTCTTCCAGCGCGCGAGCCTGTTCACCCTGTTTGTAGATGGCAGCAGCCAGGTTGTCGACCACAGCCTGCCGGTCATCCTGATCCTCATCTGTCAGCCCGAGCACCTGGGCGTAGCCCTCCTCTGCTTCCGGATAGAGGGCGGTATCGAAGGAAGCATGCGCGACGATCAACCAGGTGGATCGTCTGAGCTCTGCCGTTGCATCCGGATAGGATTCGATCAGCCAGCGGCCGGATGAGATGGCGCGTTGGTGGTCCTGCATCGCATACAGGTCCTCGGTTGCTGCGCCTAGGACAGTTGCGGCGTGCTCATGTGCAGGGAAGCTTCCGGCGAAGCGCAGAGAGCTCTCCACGGTGGCGAGCTTTGCCGCTGGAATGTCTGCACTGTCTGCAACCTCGAGATGCTGACGGTGGGCATAGATGGCCGCATAGCCAGCCTCCGAGGCTCGCTCGTGGGACGGGTAGTCGTACGCCGTACGCTCGTACTGTCGTGCCGACTCGCCGAAATCACCGTGCTCGAGCAGCAGATCTGCCAGCTGATAGTTGATCCCCGGTGACTGCTCATCCTCGGGGAACGAAGCCAGGAACTCATCGTACCAGTGCAATGCCTCGGCGTAGTTTGCCGGCTGCTCTTCTGGCAGGCCCTGGTTCTGATAGAGCGCGTGGTAATGATTGGCCAGATCGATCAGGTTTGTCTTCAGATAGTCCAGCACCTCCGGCCTGGCAGCCTGATCAAAGTGCTGCCAGTACTCGGCCGCAATCCCGTAGCGATTGGCAAAATCCTTCTTTGACTCCACCACGAGCAGCGGGAAGTTACCTTCCGCGTAGATCTCGGAGACGCGCATCGCAAAATGTGGCGATATCCTGTGCAGAGGATTCAGATCCACAAACGCTTTGTAGGTTTCAGCGGCGTCGTTGAAACGGCGCTTGTCGAAGTGAAACTCAGCCAGATTGCGATAGATCCGGTCCTCGTAGCTGCGTTTTCCGTTGCTCGTGAAATAGCGATTCAGCTCATCCGGTCCACCGAGGTTGGAGAAGCTCAGGCTGATTACCCGAAACGTGTCGGCCACGCGCCGCTCTTCGCCTTCGCTCTCCCCGGTATAGTCTGCATCGAAGTCGTAACCACTCGACAGCTTGTAATCCAGGAGGGCGATGTACTGGTGCAGTGCTTCTTCGTAGAGCTCCTGTTTGTAGAACGACCAGCCAAGCTTGTATAGAGCGAGCTCATAGAACGGCGAGCGCTCGCCCATCCGTACCACGGCCAGATAAGCCTCCTCCGCATCCAGATACTTCCTGCGAACGAAGTGATACTCGCCGCGGCGGAAAAACACTTCGTCCACATAGCGGGACTCCGGGTAAGACTCGATCAGCCGCTCGACCACCTCCATGGCCTCATCCGGCTGACCGAGCTCATCGTATGCGCGTGCCATCTGATAGAGCACCTGATCGTTCCGCTCGTACCAGGGATAGTCGGTCAGAATCTTCTCGTAGGTGGCGATGGCCTGCCGCGGTCCCGTCGCTGCGGTCGGTGATGACGCACCTTCCGGCAGGTTCATGCTCTGCACCGGTTCGCCTGCGAGCCGGTCCGGCGCGGTCGCCCGGCGTTCGAACTCTGCGTCGCTCTCGATAGGATCCGCATCGCCACCGAATCCCGTTGCCGGGTTGGTCTCGAGGCTCGATGTCTCCATGGCCGTACGCTCCGGCGCGGGCAGCTCGATTAACCTGGGTGCCGCTCCATCACCGATGATCCCGTACTCTTTTTCGATCTGCAGGTCAGCCAGACGCCGCATGGCCTCAGGCGCCATGGCGTGGCTGGGCGTCTCATCGAGAAAACGCCGATAGCTCACCATCGCCTTGACCAGGCTGTCGTCGATCTCTATTTCCGCCATGTCCGGCTCGACCTGCCGTAGCTTGGCAATGGTCGTCCGCTCCGGACTCGACTGGCAGCCGAAAACCAAGATCAGCCAGCAGAGGGGAAAGATCCTCGATGTCTTCATCCGCCTTCCACCCCACCTTCAGCCGGGGCATCCACGGCATGCCCCGCTGCCTGATCACTCGCGGTTTCGATCTGTGCAGCCGCCTGCGCGGCAGTTGCCCGGTCATAGCTATCGGCCAGTGCGTAGCGCGCCCGCTCTTCATACCCTTCCAGTCGCCGCACCCTTTTCTCGAGCTCGCCGATGGCCACCTGTTCAAGCATGCGACCTTGCCTGGCCATCAGCAGGTCGATTCGCGCCGACGCTTCCTTGACCCGCATCCGCATCCGATTAATGGGTTGCTCGTACCCTACATAGCTATGGGTCGCAGCCTGCCTCACCCGCACATAGGCGTTGTAGCGATCGGTCAGTATGTCGATGGCCTGTTGTGAATCCGCCAGGTGCTCGTAAAACTCGGTAAGGCGATCGTGGTAGGTGGTTTTCACCTGCCAGGTCACTAATCCCTGAAGACGCCCGATACGTTCGATGAGCTCTGCGTGCGCATCCGTATCGAGCCCCTCACGCAACTCGTTCAGCCGCATCGATAACGTTCGCTCTCCTGTCGTGGCCAGGAATTCGGGCCTCGGAGCGACGAGCATGTCCTGCAGCCGATCGGCAAGAATCTGATGCTGCTCCAGGCGAAGCCTGCGCCTGGAGTCCACTTCACGGAACTGCTTGTCGAGCCCGGGCAGCAGTGGCTCGTAGTAACTGCGTCGGGCAGCGATGATGTCTTCGAACGCATCGAAGCTGGTTTGCCAGCGCACTAGGCGCTTGCGCAGATCTTCCAGATCCAGGTAGTTGGATAGTCCGGTCTGGAAATCGTGAGAAGCCAGCAGCTCCATGAGGTAGTAGGTTTCCGGCGTATCGGGCAGGCTCCTCAGCCGAATCACCCAGTCCCTGTCCTTCCTGATCTCCTCTCGCACCAACGCCTCGAGGAACTTGCCGTCCCGGATCGCGGCGATGGATTCGTCGAGCCGGGACAGCTCAGTACCGAAGGAGCTGAGCGCCTCGTTGTAGAGGGCCGCCGCACGGCCGTGCACGTTCAGCTCACCATAGGCATAAGGCAGCGCGAGCATGGCTTCCTGAACGGCCGGATCCGTTCGGTTACGGCCAGCCAGGATGCCCCAGGGCACCAGAGCGTTGTCGAACCGGCTCACATGGGAATCTGCCCAGCCTGCTGAAAGCAGCGCCTGGTTGGACATCGGACCGTCCAGCCGGACCCGCTCCAGGGCAACCTTTGCTTCGTCGTATCGGCCGGCGTCCAAAAGCATCGTGCCTCGCACCAGGTTGGCCTTGTCTCTGATCGCTCGGGTGGGTTCGTCCTTCGCCTTCACCGTGCCCGCGCGTTCGAACTGATCCAGGGCCGCTTCCGTTTGCTCTTCCAGCAGGCGGGCGATCGCAAGGTTGTAGTCCGAGAATCCGGTCAACGACTTCACGCCCTGCAGACGTCGGAGGATGGGGATGGCCTGCTCCGGTCTGGCGGTCGCCAGGTAGACGTTGGCCCGCAGAAAATCTACGTCGTCCCGGATGTGATTCGGGATCCGTCCTTCGATCCGATCGATCGCGTCCAACGCATCGATCAGCTGACCTTTCTGAAAGTGAATGCGTGCCAGCCGGTAGGCAGCTTCGTTGCGGACGGGTTCCGGGACGTTCCCCTCCAGCACGGCGGAAATGGCCCGACCCGCGCGATGGTGCATGCGGTAGTTGAGCTCGAAGTCACCCACGAAGAACTCCGCGTCGTGGATGAATGGGTAAAGCGTATCCAGCTCCGGTTCATCCAGGCCACGATGCTGACCCAACTCCGTATCGAGTCGCTCCAGGGCTTCGAAGTAGAGTCCCTGTTTGGCCCAGAAAACCGCCTCCGAAAAGTAAAGATCCCGGTCAGGCGGCTCCGAACCACCGCTACTCGCCGCGGCCAGCAGTGCCCCGGTCAAACAGACGAACAGTTGCAGATGGCGGAGCATGTCTACCAGTCATTCAGCTGAATGGCCGCGTTACCCGCCCCGGGTCCTGCCAGAGCGATCCCCAGCAGACGAGGATCAATGCTCTTCTCGAAAGAGAAGTGCTCGGTCTGACTGTAGTCCTTTCCG
This sequence comes from Candidatus Azotimanducaceae bacterium, assembly GCA_965215995.1. GTDB lineage: Bacteria > Pseudomonadota > Gammaproteobacteria > Pseudomonadales > Azotimanducaceae > SZUA-309. The sequence goes on from OZ244128.1 coordinate 2,134,768, forward strand.
CTCGGTAACTTGCCTAGTACGGTGACGGCAAGCTCATGTGCGCCACCAGGCAAGTTACCTGTGTAAATGCGCTGCACGCCACCGCTGGCCAGGGCATCCAGCTCTTTGAAGCTGTATATGTGATGCGCGGCCAGCTCTCCATTGATCGTCAACCTGATTGCATCCAGACGGAATGCATCCGGCTGTTCGAGGGATACGAAAACGGCCACCTGACTGGTGGATGGATAGAGAAGCTGCTCCTCCAGGGTGCTCAGCTCTGCCGCGATGGCGAGAACGTCCGTTTTGATCTCCTGCACCTGTTCATCCAGGCTGCGCATCTCCTGCGCCGAGGGTTCAGCGGCTGCGAGTACGGCGGCCCAACCAAGGGCCAGCGCGGCCGCGCATATGGCTGCGATCTGCTTACGCATGAACATGATCTCCTTGCTCCCGTCTCCCGCTGGCAATCGCCAGGTGATGGCGTCTGCGTCCTCCAGCGGGTAGCAGTCACGAAGTCTTTATGAAATGCGCTCGAAGAAATGTGATGCGCAGCACGTTTGACTGCCCTCTGCCGACAGCTTGCCAAAGCTGCGCAGGAGTTCTCCTGCTCATGAGGGACGCACCACACCTGGCAGCGGAACGAAACACTGAACCAGGTCACGGTTCGGGTCACCGTGCGTATCGGCACCGGCAAGATATTTACAGAGTGTCGGAGATCGCCTAAGGAGCGGAGATTCCGTTCTAACTCAGCCCGGCGTGGAAACTCTGCAGAGTCCGAACTTCCTCTCGGCCTTGCTCGCGCCTGAAGCGAATGGCGATGGCATAGCATTCACCGGCGGTCAGCGTCGTGGTGTAGCAGACCTTGTTCAACAGGGCGAGACGACGAATGATCGCCGAGTCCCTGATCGATTGATGGCCTTCGGTGGTGTTGACGATCAGATCGATCTGCTCGTTCTTCAGCAGATCGCCCACATCGGGACGATCCTGGCCAACTTTGCTCACCCGTTCCACCGGCACCCCGGCTGCTTTCAGCACCTTTGCCGTGCCACGGGTGGCCACCAGGTCGAAGCCGAGTTCCACGAGCTCACGTCCGAGAGGCACCAGGTCTTCCTTGTCCGATTCCTTTACCGACAGAAACGCCCGGCCACCATCTGGCAAGTCGACGCTGGCCCCTGCCACCGCCTTGGCAAAAGCCTCCGCAAAGCTCTCGCCGACGCCCATCACTTCACCCGTGGACTTCATTTCCGGTCCGAGGATCGGGTCGACACCGGGAAATTTCGGGAAAGGGAAGACACTCTCTTTCACGTTCATGGTGGTGGGCAGGATCTCTTCGGTGAACGCCTGCTCGGCCAGAGACTTGCCTGCCATGCAACGGGCGGCCACCTTAGCCAGCGATATGCCGATGCACTTGGAGACAAAGGGTACGGTCCGTGAGGCGCGCGGATTCACTTCCAGCACCAGGATCTCGTCACCCTGCACCGCGAGTTGCACGTTCATCAGGCCAACCACGCCGAGCTCCAGCGCCATGGCCTTCACCTGCTCACGAATTCGATCCTGAATGGCCGGATCCAGGCTGTACGGTGGCAAAGCACAGGCGGAGTCGCCGCTGTGCACGCCGGCCTGCTCGATGTGCTGCATGATGGCGCCGATCACCACATGCTCGCCGTCGGAGACCGCGTCCACGTCCACTTCCACCGCGTTGTCGAGGAAGCGGTCGAGCAGCACCGGCGAGTCGTTGGATACGGTGACCGCCTCGGTCATGTAGCGGACCAGCTCTTCGGTGTTGTAGACGATCTCCATCGCCCGGCCACCGAGCACGTACGAAGGTCGCACCACGATGGGGAAGCCGACCTCCTCGGCACCCGCGAGGGCCGTCTCACGATCGACCGCCGTGCGGTTGGACGGCTGCTTCAGGCCGAGCTTGTCGATCAGTCCCTGGAAACGCTCCCTGTCTTCCGCCCGGTCAATGGCGTCAGGGCTGGTGCCGATGATGGGCACACCGGCCTTTTCCAGGTCCTCCACCAGCTTCAGCGGTGTCTGGCCACCGAATTGAACGATCACACCCTTGGGCTGTTCGACTTCAACAATGGCCAGAACGTCTTCAAGCGTGACCGGCTCGAAGTACAGCCGGTCCGAAGTGTCGTAGTCCGTGGAAACCGTTTCCGGGTTGCAGTTGACCATGATGGTCTCGTAGCCGTCCTCGCGCATGGCGAGCGCGGCGTGCACGCAGCAGTAGTCGAACTCGATGCCCTGGCCGATCCGGTTCGGACCGCCGCCGAGCACCATGATCTTTTCCTGATCGCTGGGATCGGCTTCGCACTCCTCCTCGAAGGTGGAATACATGTAGGCGGTGGAGGATGGAAACTCTGCTGCACAGGTGTCGACCCGACGATAAACCGGTCGTACATTCAGATTCAGTCGATGCGCGCGCAGCTCCGCTTCCGTCACGCCGATGAGCGTCGCCAGCCGCGCATCGGAGAAGCCCTGCTGCTTGAGACGGTAGAGCCGGTCCTTGTCCAGGTCGTCGAGACCGGCACCTTCGAGCCCCGCTTCGGTCTCGAGAATGTGCTCGATCTCGGCGAGAAACCAGGGATCCACCTTGGACAACTCATGCACGTCCTCGAGACTCATGCCGAATCGGAAGGCATCGGCCAGATACCAGATCCGCTCCGCCCCCGGATTGGAGACTTCCCTGCGCAGGATGTCCCGGGCATCTTCGTGCTCGAAATCGACAATGGGATCAAAACCCGTTTTGCCCGTCTCCAGCCCACGTAGGGCTTTCTGTAACGATTCCTGGAACGTTCGACCAATGGCCATCACTTCGCCCACCGACTTCATCTGAGTGGTGAGTCGGTCGTCCGCCTGGGGGAACTTCTCGAACGTGAAGCGTGGAATCTTGGTGACCACGTAGTCGATGCTCGGCTCGAACGAAGCCGGGGTCACGCCCGTGATGTCGTTTGTCAGCTCATCCAGGGTGTAGCCGATTGCGAGCTTGGCAGCGACCTTGGCGATGGGAAACCCGGTGGCCTTGGAAGCCAGAGCCGAAGATCGGGAAACTCGCGGATTCATCTCGATCACCACGATGCGGCCATCATCCGGATTGATGGCGAACTGCACGTTAGAACCACCGGTCTCCACGCCGATCTCTCGCAGCACGTCAATGGAAGCATTGCGCAGGAGCTGATACTCCTTGTCGGTCAGCGTTTGTGCCGGCGCCACCGTGATGCTGTCGCCGGTGTGCACACCCATCGGATCCAGGTTTTCGATGGAGCAGATGATGATGCAGTTGTCCTTTCTATCGCGGACCACTTCCATCTCGAATTCTTTCCAGCCGAGCAGCGACTCGTCGATCAGCAGCTCGTTGGTCGGCGAGAGGTCCAGGCCCCTGGCACAGATCTCTTCAAACTCCTCGGTGTTGTAGGCAATGCCGCCACCACTGCCGCCCAGGGTGAAAGAGGGTCGGATCACACAGGGGAAGCCGAGCTGGCTCTGCACTTGCAGCGCTTCCTCCATGCTGTGCGCAATAGCAGAGCGAGGCGTGGACAGGCCGATCTTCTTCATGGCCTTGTCGAAACGTTCCCGGTCTTCTGCTTTGTCTATGGCATCCTGGCTGGCGCCGATGAGCTCCACGCCGTGCTTTTCGAGCACGCCTTCCCGGACCAGATCGAGGGCACAGTTCAACGCCGTCTGCCCGCCCATGGTGGGCAGCAGAGCCGAAGGCTTCTCTTTCTCGATGATGCGGGCCACGGTCGGCCAGTCCACCGGCTCCACGTAGGTGGCATCCGCCATGGCCGGATCGGTCATGATGGTGGCCGGGTTCGAATTCACCAGGATTACCCGGTAGCCCTCATCCTTCAGCGCCTTGCAGGCCTGGGCACCGGAGTAGTCGAACTCGCAGGCCTGGCCGATGATGATGGGACCGGCGCCGATGATGAGGATGGATTGGAGATCAGTGCGCTTAGCCATTCAAACGGCGCTCCTCCATCATCTCGACGAACTGGTCGAACAGGTACTCGCAGTCCTGAGGACCCGGGCTCGCTTCCGGATGGCCCTGAAAGCCGAAGGCGGGCCGGTCTGTTCTGCGCACGCCCTGCAAAGTGCCGTCGAAAAGCGAGACGTGGGTCGTCTCGAGGCAGTTGGGCAGAGACGCCGCATCCACGGCAAAACCGTGGTTCTGACTGGTGATGATCACCTGCTCTGAACGCAGGTCCTTGACCGGATGGTTCGCGCCATGATGACCGTGGGGCATCTTCACCGTAGCCGCACCACTGGCCAGTGCCAGCAGCTGATGGCCAAGGCAGATGCCGAAGATCGGTAGGTCTTTGTCGAGGAGCGTGCTGATGGCCTCGATGGCATAGGCGCAGGGTTCCGGATCGCCTGGACCGTTGGAGAGAAATATGCCGTCCGGCTTGCACGCCAGGGCCTCTTCCGCCGACGTCTGGGCCGGGACCACCGTGATCCGGCAACCTCGGGCTGCCAACAGGCGGAGGATGTTGCGCTTCACGCCGAAGTCATAGGCCACCACATGAAAGCGTTCGTCCGCGCGCTGACCGTAACCGGCGGCAAGATCCCAGACGGACTCTGTCCAGTCGGCGTTGTCCGCTCTGCTGACGACCCTGGCCAGATCCATCCCGGCGAGGCCCGGAAAGTTTCTGGCCGCGTCGATGGCCTCTGCCTCGGTTGCATCACCAGCGATGATGCAGCCGGCCAACGCCCCCTTCTCGCGGATGAGACGAGTCAGGCGACGGGTATCCACTTCGGCAATGGCGACCACGTTCTCCGAGGCGAGGTACTCGGGCAGCGTCATGGTCATGCGCCAGCTGCTGGCCAGGCGGGGCAGCTGCCGGATCACCAGGCCACTGGCCCAGACCTTGTCCGACTCAACGTCTTCCGGGTTGGCACCCGTGTTGCCGATCTGGGGATAGGTGAGGGTGACGATCTGCCGGGCGTAGGAGGGATCAGTGAGAATCTCCTGATAGCCGGTCATGGCGGTGTTGAAAACCACCTCACCCACGGACTGACCCTCTATACCAATGGACGTCCCGCGGAACAGGCTGCCGTCCTCAAGGGCGAGTAACGCCGGTGTCAATTTCGTGCCCAAAACCTCGTTGAAAACCTGTGCGGCACCCTGGGAACGCAGTCCTAACTATCTTCCCTGGAAAGAGGCCGCTCGTAAAAAAGCGGAAGCGAATGCTCCCGCTGATTTGGGTCGCGTAGTCTACCGGAGAGCTTCGGTGAAGCCTAGTACATCCTGCATGTCGAAGAGGCCGTTCGGCTTGTCTTCCAGGTACCTGGCCGCCCGCAGCGCACCCTGGGCAAAGTTGGCTCGGCTCTGAGCGCGGTGCGTGATTTCGATCCGCTCCCCGGTGCCCGCGTAGAGCACCGTGTGATCACCGACGATGTCACCGCCACGGACCGTGGCAAAGCCGATGGTGCTTCGTTGCCGCTCGCCGGTGGTGCCTTCGCGGCCGTAGATCGCGTCCTTGGCAAGATCCCGGCCCAGGCTGTCGGCCAGGATCTCGCCCATGCGAACGGCCGTGCCTGAAGGCGCGTCGATCTTGTGCCGGTGGTGAGCCTCGATCACCTCCACGTCCACCTCGTCGCCGAGCACGGACGCAGCAATCTCGATCAGCTTGAAGACCACGTTCACACCAACACTCATGTTCGGCGCTTTGAGAATGGCAATCTTCTCGCTGGCAGCATCGATGGCCGCCTGACCCTCCGCGTCGAATCCAGTGGTGCCGATTACCAGCTTCTTACCGGCGCCCACCAGCACCGGCAGTAGTGACAGAGTGGCTTGCGGCACGGAAAAGTCGATGAGCAGATCGAAGCGGTCGGTTGCCGTCGTCACATCTGCCTGCACGGGAACGCCAATGGCGCCCAAGCCGACCAACTCGCCGGCATCCACGCCAAGCAGGCTGCTGTCGGCTCGTTCGAAGGCGGCGCCAAGGGTCAGATCTTCGGCACCGTGGATCATCTCGATCAGCGTCCTGCCCATCCGACCGCCGGCTCCGGTGATGGCTAAGCACAACATCAGGAGGTCAGGCCGTCGAAGAAGTCCTTCACACCCTGGAACCAGGAGGTTTCCCGGGGCGAGTGCTTGGCACCCCCTTCACCCAGAGAGCTCTTGAACTCACGCAGCAGTTTCTTCTGGGCGTCATTGAGTTTGACGGGGGTTTCCACATTGATCTTGCAGAGCAGATCGCCAACACCGCCACCGCGCACCGGCGTCACGCCTTTACCGCGCAGCCGGAAAATCTTGCCGGTCTGGGTCTCGGCGGGCACTTTGAGCTTGACGCGGCCGTCCAGGGTCGGCACTTCCAGCTCGCCGCCCAGAGCCGCGTCCACGAAAGAGATGGGCATCTCGCAGAACAGGTTTCTGCCGTCCCGGGTGAAGATCGGGTGCTCGCGCACCTCCACCTGCACATACAGGTCGCCGGGCGGGCCACCGTTGAAACCGGCTTCGCCTTCGCCTGAAAGTCGAATCCGATCGCCGGTGTCCACGCCGGGTGGAATCCGTACCGAGAGCTTTTTCCGCTTTTCCTGACGACCGCTGCCACCGCAGGTCGTGCAGGGATCACTGATCACCTGACCAGCGCCACGACAGCGAGGGCAGGTCTGCTGCAGGGAGAAGAAACCCTGGGCGACCCGGATCTGACCGGCACCACCACAATCCGGGCAGGTGCTGGCGGATGTGCCGGGCTTGGCACCGGAGCCGTCGCAGATTTCGCAGGCAGCAAGCACCGGCACATCGATCTCGACGTTGTCGCCGCTGACCGCCTGCTCGAGCGAAAGCTCCAGTCCGTAGCGAAGATCGGCGCCGCGTTGCACCGAGCTGCGTCCGCCTCGTCCACCGCCGGCGCCGAAAATGTCGCCGAACACGTCGCTGAAGATGTCTGAGAAGCTGCCCCCGGCGAAGCCGTCGCCCATGCCGCCCATCTGCGGATCCACACCCACATGGCCGAACTGATCGTAAGCCTGCCGCTTCTCTGCGTCGGTGAGAATCTCGTAGGCTTCAGTGGCTTCCTTGAACCGCTCTTCAGCGGCGGCATCGTCGGGATTGCGGTCCGGGTGGTTTTTCATGGCGAGACGGCGATACGCCTTTTTGATCTCAGCCTCACCCGCATCCCGGTTGACGCCCAGAACTTCGTAGTAGTCTCGTTTCGCCATCAGTTGTCGACTCTTCGTCTGCTGCCCGGAAATTCGGGCGCCCTTTATACCGCTTTTTTAAGGCAACAGGGGGGTACTAGTACCCCCCTTTGTCGCCACGCGTTTCCGCCACGTGGATCGCTGACCGCCGCACCGGCGGGCCGATTCAGTAAGAAGATCAGTCCTTCTTCAAGAAGATCAGTCCTTCTTCTCGTCGTCTTTCACCTCTTCAAACTCCGCATCCACGGCATCCGCATCCGCGCCGGATCCAGAGGCGCCGTCTGCCGCACCCGGTCCGGCGCCATCAGCGCCAGGCGCTCCATCCATGCCGGCCGCGGCCGCCTCCTCGGCATACATCTTCTGGGCAAGGCTGGCCGATGCTTCGGAAAGCGTCTGCATCTTCGCCTCGATGTCCGCCTTGTCTTCGCCTTTCAGTGCTTCTTCCAGTGCGCTGGCTGCACTTTCGATGGCGGTCTTCTCTTCTTCAGTGGCTTTGTCGCCGGCATCAGCAACCGCCTTGCGGGCTGCATGGACCAGACCATCTGCCTGGTTACGCAAGTTCACCATCTGTTCGAACTTGGCATCCTCTTCGGAGTGGGCCTCGGCATCTCGCACCATCTGATCGATCTCCTCCTCGGAGAGGCCGGAAGAGGCCTTGATCACGATGGATTGCTCTTTGCCCGTAGCTTTGTCCTTGGCGGATACGTTCAGAATGCCGTTCGCGTCGATGTCGAAGGCGACCTCGATCTGCGGCATGCCACGAGGTGCCGGCGGGATGTCCGCCAGGTCGAAACGTCCCAGTGACTTGTTCTGAGCCGCCTGCTTACGCTCACCCTGGAGCACGTGAATGGTCACCGCCGTCTGATTGTCGTCCGCGGTGGAGAACACCTGGGTCTTCTTGGTCGGGATGGTCGTGTTCTTCTCGATCAGCACGCTCATCACCTGCCCCAGGGTCTCGATTCCGAGGGACAGAGGCGTGACGTCGAGCAGGAGCACGTCTTTCACATCGCCGGAGAGCACGGCTGCCTGGATGGCGGCGCCCACGGCGACGGCCTCGTCCGGATTTACGTCTTTACGGGCTTCCTTGCCGAAGAACTCTTTGACCTTGCCCTGCACCAGCGGCATCCGGGTCTGACCACCAACCAGGATCACATCGTCGATATCGGAGGCAGACAGCCCGGCGTCTTCCAATGCGGTCCGGCACGGGCCGATGGTCCGATCGACCAGCTCTTCCACCAGCGACTCGAGCTTGGCCCGGGTCAGTTTCAGCACCAGGTGCTTCGGGCCGGACTGATCCGCCGTGATGTACGGCAGATTGACCTCGGTCTGCTGGCTGTTGGAGAGCTCGATCTTTGCCTTCTCGGCCGCTTCCTTCAGACGCTGCAGCGCGAGCGGATCGTTGTGCAGATCCACACCGTTGTCTTTCTTGAACTCGTCGGCCAGATAGTCGATCACCCGGAGGTCGAAGTCCTCACCACCGAGGAAGGTGTCACCGTTGGTGGAGAGCACTTCGAACTGGTGCTCACCATCGATCTCGGCGATCTCGATGATGGAAACGTCGAAGGTTCCGCCACCGAGATCGTAGACCACGATCTTGTGATCACCCCGCTGCTTGTCCATGCCGTAAGCCAGAGCGGCCGCCGTCGGCTCATTGATGATTCGCTTCACGTCCAGACCGGCGATGCGGCCGGCGTCTTTGGTTGCCTGACGCTGGGAATCGTCGAAGTAGGCAGGCACCGTGATCACGGCTTCCGTGACCTCCTCACCAAGGTACTCTTCCGCCGTCTTCTTCATCTTCTTGAGGGTTTCCGCGGAAATCTGCGGCGGCGCCAGCTGCTCACCTTTAACCTCGATCCAGGCATCGCCGTTGGCGGCTTCGACGATCTTGTAAGGCACCATCTTGATGTCTTTCTGCACCACGTCGGATGCGAACTTGCGGCCGATGAGGCGCTTCACGGCGAACAGCGTGTTATCTGGATTGGTCACCGCCTGGCGCTTGGCACTCTGGCCAACCAGGATCTCGCCGTCATCCGTGTAGGCGATGATCGAAGGCGTCGTGCGATCGCCCTCGGAGTTTTCTATGACCTTGGCGTCTTTGCCTTCCAGCACGGCCACGCAGGAATTGGTGGTGCCGAGGTCGATGCCGATGACTTTACCCATTGCTAGTCTCCAAAATGTCCTTTCTGTGCTGCCCGGATCGGTCGTCGACGGGCTGCGTCAATCTGTCTCTGATGCCTATATTTGGGCGTCTGGCCGCGATTCAACTCCCTGACCGGGCTTTATTTGCCGGGGCAGGTGCCGTGTTTTCCATCCCCGCTCAGTCACCGGCCGGCGCCTTGCTCACCACCACCATTGCGGCGCGCACCAGCCGTCCGTTCAAGGTGTACCCGGCCTGCATGACGTCGAGGACCGAATTGGGCTCCGCATCCGGGTTTTCGACCATCGCCATGGCCTCGTGCAGTTGCGGATCAAATGGCTCACCCAAGGGGTGAACCTGGCTGATGCCGGCCTTTTCCAGAACATCGATGAAGAGCTTCAGCGACAACGCGACGCCTTCGCCAATCGCTTGGGCATCCGCGGCCGCTTCACCGTCCTTGGCGGATTCCACTGCCTTTTCCAGACTGTCGATCACCGGCAGCAGGTCTGAGGCGAATTTCTCCAGGGCAAACTTGTGGGCGTTTTCAACATCCCGAGCGGCGCGCCGGCGGATGTTTTCCGCCTCAGCCTGGCTACGCAGCGCCTGGTCTTTCAGGAGCTCGACTTCGGCCTGAAGCGCCGCAAGCTGGGCGACCGGATCGTCTCCGGGTACGTCTTCGGTTGAGCCTTCAGCACCTTCGGCCGGGGCTTCAGTACCGCTCGATGGATCTTCAGATTCGCCTAAGGCGGCCTGATTTCCGTCAACCTCCTGGTCGACCTGCTCTTTCAGGTCCTTGTTTCTTTCCTCCGGGTCTGCCATCCGCCCTCGTTCTCCGCTTCAAGACTGTTAAAAGTGGTCAAGCTCCCGGAACCTGGGGGCGACAGGACGAAATTCAAGGGCTTTGGGCAATTTCAGGGGGCGGGTTCGAGCCGAGGAGAGTGGTGTCGGCCGACTGCCGAGGTGCCGGCTCAGGCCTGATTGATCGCCGCGCCAAGCAGCCTGGCGGTCACGTCCACCACCGGGATCACTTCCTGATAAGCCATCCGGGTCGGACCCACCACGCCCAGCACACCGGCCACCTGTCCCTGCACCTCGTAAGGCGCAGTGACCACCGACACTTCCTCGAAGAGTTCGTAGCCCGACTCTTCGCCGATGAACAGCTGGATACCGTGCGTCTCCAGGCAGCGATCGAGCAGATGCAGGATGTTGCCTTTGTGCGAGAACGCATCAAACAGGGTGCGGACGGTGTCCGTGTCGGCACTCATATCAAGCAGCCGGTTCTCACCTGAGATCACCACCTGGGGCGAGTCATCCGCATTCCCTTCCGGCTCGACGAAGACCTGGGAAGCCACGTCCAGTGTGGTCTGCATGAGCTTGTCCATCCGGTCCTTGTCGGCCTGCATGCTGGCAAGGAGCGCTTCGCGAATTCTCATCAGCGAGCTGCCACCGAACTCCCTGTTGATGAGATTTGCCGCCTGGGTCAGCTCCACCTCGGAGTACTCGCGGCCCGTATGTATCACCCGGTTCTCCACTTCCCGGTCATTGAGCACCAGAATCACCAGCACCCGGTCGCCCGACAGCGGCAGGAACTCCACCTGCCGCAGCGCCACGTGATCCCGCCGCGGCAGAGTGATCACACAAGTCATCTGAGTGAGGTGAGATAGCAGGCTCGATGCGGAGTTCACCAACTCCTGTGGTGACAGGTCCGGGTTGAGCTCCTGCTCGAGCTGCTCGAGCTGCCTGGACTCCAACGGATCCAGCGACAGAAGCGTATCCACGAAGAAACGAAGTCCGCGGTTGGTCGGTATTTTCCCGGCAGACGTGTGCGGCGATTGAACGAGCCCCTGTGCCTCGAGATCCGCCATGATGTTGCGTACCGTCGCTGAACTGACCCCGACGCTGGGCAGCGACGCCAGGCGCTTGGACGCCACCGGCACACCCTGAGAGAGGTACTCCTCTACCAGCATCTTAAACAGCGACTGAGCGCGGGGATCGACCGGGTCTTCCACCAACTCTTTCTACTCCGACCTCTTGCTATCCGACTTGATCAGGAACCGTTGCCCATCTTGCGGACATTGGACTACGGCGCTGGCTGTAACTCCAGGTTATCTTTCCTGGCTACAGCCCTTCCTGGCTAAAGCCTTTTCTTGGGCTAAAGCCCTTAACTGGACTATGTCTCAGCATGAGGCTTCCATTAACCTTTACTCGAACAATTAATAGCCTTTGTCTAGAGCCTTCGCAATGCTCAAAACCTTAACCGTTAGCAACTTCGCTCTGGTAGACGAACTGGAGATCCAGTTCGGCTCCGGGCTGACCGTGATCACGGGCGAGTCGGGTGCGGGCAAATCTATCCTTCTCGCCGCGCTGTCCCTGGTGCTCGGCGAAAGGGCAGCGTCCGACACCATCCGTCCCGGCACAAACCGAGCGGACGTGAGCGCCGAGTTCGACCTCAGCGCCATCGATTCGGCGCTGGCTTATCTCACCGAGCACGAGTTGACGGATCCGGACCAACCGGGACGGGCACTGGTTCGGCGGGTCGTCAACGCGGATGGCCGTTCCCGGGCCTTCCTCAATGGCACCCCGGTGAACCTCTCTGTCCTGCGCGAGCTCACCGCCGGCCTGATCGACATCCACGGCCAGGACGACAACGTGCGGCTGGCAGATCCTGTCGTGCAAAGGATGCTGCTGGACGGCTACGGGGTGGACAAGAAGGTGCTAGACGCCTGCCGGGAAGCATTCAACGGCTGGAAGACGGCAGAGGCTGAGCTCGAGAGGCTGCACTCCCAGGTGCAGAGCAATGAAGACCGCGCCGCGCTGCTTGCCTATCAACTCGAGGAGCTGGACGAGGCAGCACCCGAGCCGGGTGAATTCGAGCGCATAGAGCAGACTCACAAGCGGCTTTCCCAAGCCCAATCGACCAGAGAAGTCGTCGCAGACGCGCTGGCGGCACTGGAGCAGGCCGATGCCATCGGCCACGCTCAATCCGGGCTCACCCGGATCGATGACGACCATGCGGATCTCAACTCCGCCCGCGACACGCTCATCACCGTCGCTGACCTCATGGCGGACGCCGGCCGGGACCTCCGCGCCTACGAAGAGAGCCTGGCTGTCGATCCGGAGTCCCTGCAGGCGTTGGAGAACCGGCTGGCTCTCCTGCATGACCTCGCCCGCAAGCATCGGGTGAGCCCTGAGGGCCTGCCAGCACACATCGAATCGCTTCGCGCCGAGCTGGACGGCATGAGCATGGACCGCTCGAGTCTGGAGAGCCTCTCTGACGCAGCCGCTCATCAGCAGGCGGACTACCGCAAGCACGCCAGGAAGCTGACTCGTCAACGCATGGCCGCCGCGGAGGGCTTCTGCCAGGCGGTGAGTGAACACATGAGGACGCTGGGCATCAAGGGCGGCGCGCTCAGCCTCACCTTTCATCCGCGTGAGAGCGAGTTCGGCGCCGAGGCGGTTGAGTACCAGTGCACCACCAATCCGCGCTACCCGGCCGCTCCGCTGGGCCGGATCGCCTCAGGTGGCGAGCGGGCTCGAATCAGCCTGGCCATCCAGATCGTGGCGGCCGCCAAAAACCAGCTGCCGAGCCTGATACTGGATGAAGCGGATGTGGGCGTGGGTGGCACCACGGCGGATGTGGTCGGTCGGCTGCTGCGTGGGCTTGCCCGGCACACTCAGGTGATCTGCATCACCCACGCACCGCAGATTGCCGCCCTCGGTCTCGAGCACCTGAAAGTGAGCAAAGACAGCGATCAGGACACCCGGATCGCCGAGCTCGACGACGGTGAACGGGTGGATGAGCTGGCCAGGATGCTGGCCGGTGCACGGGTAACGGATGAGTCCCGTGACTACGCCCGAACGCTCCTTCAGGAAGCAGCCCCTGAATTGTCGGGCACCTGAGCTGTCGGGCACGCCCTCGAAATCCCACTGCTTTGCCAGTAAGATCCGCCGCCATGCGACTCATGCTGGCCACCATCACCTGCGCTTCCCTCGTGCTTGCGGGCTGTAGCTTCAAACGCCCACGGCTACCGAGGGTGCACAAGCTGACCGTGCAGCAGGGCAACGTGATCAATCAGGATATGATCGACAAGCTCCGGCCGGGCATGACCCGCAGTCAGGTGGCCTTTGTAATGGGCGAGCCTGTGGTACGGAACTCTTTCAACGACAACCGCTGGGATTACGTCTACACCATCGAGCTGCCCGGCGTGTACAGCACCACCCAGACGGTGAGCCTCTACTTTGTGGACGAGCAGTTGGCTTACTTCACGGGCGATCTGATCCCCAGCCGGGTCCGGGAAGCGACCGAAACGGCCCAGACGGAAGACACCGCGGGAGAAACCGAGAGCCAGGGCACCGACTGATCGGCCCGTTCAGCGCTCCGGTTCGTTGACCCGCCGACGCCGGGCTTCCTTGGGATCCATCGCCAGCGTTCTGTATATCTCAACGCGATCCTCGGGACCGAGTGTCTCATCGAGAGAGACGATCCGGCCGAAGATGCCGACAGTCAGCTTCTCGAAATCCAACTCGGAAAACGGAGCGACGCGACTCACCGCCTGGAGCGCGTCTCGAACGCAGACACCTGCTTCCAGCTCGAGGTGCAGCCGGTGCTGGACATCGGGCAACGCATAGACGACTTCTATGTGCACGTTTTTTTTGTCAGCGGGCGCTGAGCAGCTCGTTGGCCCGGGCGCAGAACGCGTCCACCATCTGATCCGCGGCCTTGCTGAAGACGGTACCGAGCAGGGATTTCATGCCGGAAAGCTGAAAGCTCAGATCCAACTCCACCCGGCAGCCTTCATCCTCGCCGAGCCGGACGAACGTCCAGCCGCCAGACAGCTCCCGGAAAGGTCCGGAGACCAGCACCATCTCGATACGCTCGAACGGCGTCAGCCGATTGCGCGTGGTAAAGGTCTGGGTCACGCCGCTGGCGGAGAGCGACAGCTCCGCCACCACTTCTTGCGCTGATTCTTCCAGCACATCCGCACCAGAGCACCAGGGCAGGAACTCCGGATAACGGAGCACATCGTTGACGATGGCAAACACCTCTGCCGCTGGATACGGAAGCAGTGCGGAACGTTGCACCCGGGCCAAGGATCAGACCAGCAGCGTGTTCACGAAAACGACCAGCACGGCAAGCGGTGCCACCACCCCGGCCAGCAATTTCCAGAGCAGCGCCTTGAAACCGCCGTCGATGCCGAGTTGAGCACCGATCACCGTCTTCGGCAGTGCCCAGGCACCGAACAGGCCAATGAACAGCCCGCCAATGGGCAACAGCACTTTGTCCGTCACGTAGGAGGCGAAATCGAAGAACGTCGGCTGGCCGAGGATGTTCACGTCCGCCCAATAGTTGAACGAGAACACGGTGCCAAGTCCGAGGACCCAGCTGATTACGCCCAGCGAGATAGCAACACGGCCGCGCTTCGCATTGTATTCCTCAACCAGATAGGCCAGCGCCGGTTCGCTGATGGAAATGGCGGAAGTAATGGCCGCGAAGCTCACCAGCAGGAAGAAGATGGTGCCGAAGACCGCACCCAACGGCATCTGGCCAAAGGCCAGAGGCACGGTGACGAACATGAGGCCCGGACCTTGCGCAGGCTCCAGCCCGTTCGCGAATACGATGGGGAAGATGACAAGCCCGGCCACTACCGCCACCAGCGTATCCAGCAAGGCGATGATGGAGACGGTCGAAAAGATGGAGGCGCTGCTCGGCACATAGGCGCCATACGCCATGATGGCACCCATGCCGAGGCTCAGGGTAAAAAACGCCTGGCCCATGGCGGCAAGCACCGCGTCCGGGGTCAGGGAGTCGAGGTCCATCCTGAACATGAAGTCGAATCCCTGGGACCAGCCATCGGAAGTCACCGAATAGCCGAGCAAGACAACCATCAGAACGAACAGCATGGGCATGAACCAGCGCACGGCGGTCTCCAGACCGCTGATCACGCCGCGGGAGATGATGTAGACGGTGAGGATCATGAACAACGTCTGCCAGAACACGAGCTTGAGGGGATCGGCAAGAAAGTCCGCAAACAGAGTACCGGCCTGCTCGGCAGTTGCTCCTTCGAGCGCACCGCTGCCCATCTGCAGGATGTAGTAGAGGGCCCAGCCGGCAATCACCACGTAGTAGGAAAGGATCAGGAACCCGGCCAGCACGCCGGACCAGCCGATCAGCACCCAGGCAGGATTCCGATGATGCTGCTTGATCAGTTGGCGCATGGTGTTGATCGGGCTCTGCCGGCCCTCCCGGCCAATCAGCACTTCGGCCATCATGATCGGAATGCCGATGAAGCCGATGCAGAGCAGATAGAGGATGACGAAGGCGCCGCCGCCGTTCTCGCCGGCGATATAGGGAAACTTCCAGATATTGCCGAGACCTACCGCCGATCCCGCTGCCGCGAGCACGAACAACCAGCGATTCGACCACATCCCATGCCGCGATTCGGTAGGCCCAGCCATCTCTTCTCCAACGCTCGAGTCCCGTTGGCCGGGCATTGTGAACCAGGCCTTTCGTTGTCACAACATGGGCCTCAACAGCTGCCGCACCCATGAATCCGCTCAGCAAACGCCGACGGAAATGTCTCTATAATCCGCGGATGGCGGTTAAGAAGAAAAGGCCTGGCTCGAACACCATCGCCCTTAACAAGAGGGCGAAGTTCGACTATGAGCTCACAGAGACCTTTGAAGCCGGTCTGGTGCTGGAAGGCTGGGAGGTGAAAGCCATCCGCGCTGGCAACGTGCAGCTCACCGACAGCTATGTGCTCCTCCGGGATGGCGAAGCCTGGTTGCTCGGCGCCAACATCATGCCGCTAAACAGTGCCTCTACTCATGTGGTGGCGGACCCGCAACGCACACGCAAGCTTCTCCTGCACGCCAAAGAGCTCGCCCGCATCTATGCGGCAACATCGCAGAAGGGCCTGACCTGCGTGGCCACCGCCATGTACTGGAAAGGTAACAAGGTTAAGGCCGAGATCGCCCTCGGCCGCGGCAAAAAATCCCACGACAAGCGAGCGAGCGAGCGGGACAAGGATTGGGACCGGCAGAAAGAGCGGCTGATGAAGCACGGCTAGCAGCCGTCACCCATCTAACGATCAGCAGTGGCACCCACAGCGCGGCGCCAGGCAATCATCTCGATGGCGGCGGCGGCGGCTTCGTAGCCTTTGTTGAACTCATCGTTGGCTGCCCGCGCCTGCGCATCTTCGATACTGAATACGGGTAGAACTTCCACGATGACCGGTCGCCGGTACTTCAACATGGCCTCGGAAAGCCCGCGCATGCACTCGTTGGTGATCATCTCGAAGTGCAGAGTTTCGCCTTTGACAATGACACCGAAGCAGATCACGGCGTCAATCTCACCGCCCGTGTCTCCAGCCAGAATGTCGGCAGCCGCCAGCGGCAGTTCCAGCGAACCAGGCAGGGTATGGACGTCAACCTGACTGAATCCCTGCTGGGCAAGCACGCGTTCGCAAGTTCCGGACATGCTGCCGACGATCTCCGGATACCATTTGGATTGGAGAATGGCAATCCGACCCGGGTTTTCGATGGTCGGTAGAGCACTCAAGTCGACAACGGTTTTTGCCATGGCTAGGGCCTGCGCGAACTGCCTTCAATCGGGAGCGCAAGGCTAACACAGCTCTGGCGTCCGACCCGACGCCTCAGTATGGTTCATCCGTATGAGCGATTTCATTGAATGGCGCCCACACCCCTGGCACGGCCTCTCTATCGGCGATGCGGCACCAGAGCTGGTGAACGCCTTTATCGAGATCACCCCATTCGACCTGGTGAAGTATGAGGTGGACAAGGAAACCGGCTACCTCAGGGTGGACCGTCCGCACAAAACATCCTCGCTGCCGCCGACGCTCTACGGTTTCGTGCCGAAGACTTACTGCGCTGAACGGGTGAAAGCCCTTATGCCGGGCGCAAACCGTGGCGATGAAGACCCCCTGGACATCTGCGTGATCAGCGAGCGGCCCATCGCCAGAGCAGAGGTCATTCTCTCCGCCCGGGTACTCGGCGGCCTGCCCATGCTTGATGGAGGTGAAGCGGACGACAAGATCGTCGCGGTGTTGGCCAACGACGAGATCTGGACCGATGTGCGGGACATCTCCCAGCTGCCGGAACGGTTTACTTCGCGCTTGCGCCACTACTTCAGCACCTACAAAACATTACCCGGTGAGCCGACGGTGGTGGAGGTGGGTGAGCCTTACTCCCGTGAGCATGCCATCAAGGTGATCGAAGCGGCGATGGCCGACTATGCCGATGCGTTCGGCTGACTCGCCTATTAACAAGTCTACGAACACGCCAACAAGCGCGTGTGCGGTACGCAAGCGGCAGTGCACGACCGAAACTAGTGAAAAAGAACGCTTGATTTGCGCGCGGGGAAGGATTATCCCTGCACTGCGGAACTGAGCTAACCAACATCGGAGCACGCACATGGCTAGAGCGAAAGCAAAAACGAAGGCAAAAGCGAAGAAAACAGCAAAGAAAGCAGCAAAGAAAAAGACGACGAAAAAGAAGGTCGCCAAGAAGAGAACAGTAGCGCGGAAAAAGCCGGCTGCAAAAAAGAGAACGGCAGCGAAGAAGAAAAGACCCGCTAAGAAAAAGGCTGCCAAAAAGAAGGTAGCCAAGAAGAAGGCAGCGAAGCGAAAAGCGCCTGCGAAGAGGAAAGCGGCTAAGAAGAAGACCGCCAAGAAGAAAGTCGCTAAAAAGAAAGTGGCCAAGAAGAAGGCAGTGAAAAAGAAGAAGACGGCCAAGAAGAAGACGGCTGCCAGGAAGCGTCCGGCTGCTAAGCGGCGCTAGACGCACAAGGACTCGCCTTGTTCGAGTCCGAACCGGGCTATGCTGTTTCGGTCATGCAGTTCCGCCGAAACCTTACCGCTGCTTCGAGAGCGACCTGCAGGACGTGGCATCTCAGCGATGCCCGTTCCTGCTTACCCCGCTTCCGGTCCCATATGATTCCCGGCGCCAGCTCCACCAGGCTCTTCACCAGCTCTGCGAGGCTCTTCACCATCTCTGCGAGGCGCTTCGCCATCGCCGCACTACTCCCCGGGCTCATTTTAAGCGTCAACCCCGCCCGGGCAGCAACGCTGCATTACGACGCCTTCCTGTCCGGCCTGCCAATCGGTTCCGCGGTCGTAGACATCAGCGTCAGCAAAGATGCCTATCGCATCGCGGGCACCGCCGCGAGCCAGGGCGTTGCACATCTGTTCAGTGACTGGCGTTCTGATTTTCTTGCAGCCGGTCAGCTCCAGAACGGTACGCCCGCTCTGGCTTCGTACGCTTACGATGAGCGGGAGAAGAAAAAGCACCGTGTCTTGTGGCTCTCAGCGGGCACCGTGCGCCACGTAAAGAACGGCCAGGTTCGACCCTCACACCCGGTGCGAACCGGGACGGATATCCTCACCGCTTTCTTTCTCCAGGGCGATTGCTGGCGGGATCGCCAGCTCCATACCGGCCGCTACAGCTATCGAGTCACCGGCCGGTCATCGAGCGAGGGGGATGGATGTCACTTCGAGGTATCAGACAGCGACGGTGACCGCAGCCGGTTTCACGTTCGTTTCGGTGAGCACGATGGAATACGGGTTCCCATCGAAGCGCGGTCAAAGGGGCTCCTGCGAGCTCGCATCAAGCTGCGTCCCGTGACTGTGCCTCCTCCAGAAGACCAGAACACCGTAGATATGTTGCTGGCAGAACACCCTTAACAGAATCAGGCGTTCAGCTCCTCCAGGACTGCTGGCAGCGCATCCACGTACATCTTGACGTGCTCTAACCGGCCCATGCTGACCCGGGAGAAGTTGTGATAGTCACGGTATACACCACGCACCAGTACGTTCCGAGCCGCCATCTTCTCCTGAAAATCGTTAGCGTTCAGATCACCGAGATCCACGAACAGGAAGTTCGTTGCAGAGGGCAGCGCTGTCAGGCCGTTGGCCTTCAGTCCCTCGACGATCATCTGCCGCCCCTCGAATATCTTCGCCCGTGACATCTCCAGGAAAGCCTGGTCGTTGTAGCTGGCTACTGCCGCTGCCATGCCGGCCTGATTGAGCGTGTAGTCGCCTAGAGAGTAGCTCTCTATGCGAGCCGTGTTCTCGGCTGATGCAATCGCATAACCGACTCGCATTCCGGCCATGCCATAGATCTTGGAAAACGTCCGGGCGACGATCAGGTTATGGCCTTCGCGAACCAGATCGACCATGGAATAGTAGTCCGGCCGGTCGGTGAGTTCGTTGTACGCCTCATCCACCAGCACCGTGGTCTTCTTCGCGGCTCGACGCACAAACGCACGGAGCTCCTCACCATCGAGGAGCAGGCTGGTGGGGTTGTTCGGGTTGGTCACATGGACCAGAGCAACGTCATCGGTGATGGCGCGCTCCATCGCCGCCAGATCGATGGCAAGTGAGGCGGTTTTCGGCAGACGGACAATCTTGCCGCTCTGCCGCGTACCTCGGCGGACGGTGGAGTCCCAGAAAAGGTCCGGCGTGAGGATGTTGCCCTGTTGACCCGCCGCAGTGGCAATGAAGGTGAGCACTGCACTAGAGCCATTAGCGAGTGCCACCTGCTCGGGTGTTACACCGTTACGCTCGGCGATCATCGCCTTCAAGCGCTTGACCGTATCCTGCACGTAGTAAGCCCCGCCTTCGCGGACCGCCTCGAAGGCAGCCTGTATGGCAGCCGGGCTCGGCCCGTAGGGATTTTCGTTGGCGTTGAGCTTGGCAATGTGTGGCGCCGGACCGTACGCAGGCCCATTCACCGGCGGGCTGCCTGCCGCCAGAGAAACCCCCGAACCCGTGGCAAGAATCCCTGTTGCGGCGGCACTGCCACCCAGAAACGATCGACGTGAAACGTCTGTCATAGCTCTCCCCTCGAAGCCGGTTTCTCCCAGGTTAATGGAACCGCTTTGCCGGCTGAAATACCAGCTCAGCTTGTTTCGTAATACAACACACCACCCCGATCCCGATGGCTCTCGGCCTGCCCAGCATGCCGCAGGTGCTCGAGGTGGGCATAGGTTTCGCTCTCCGCCATGGATCCCCAACTGCGAGGTCGGAAAAGCTGCTGGGAATACTCTCTGACGCTGGCCGGGCGTCCGAAGCCGCGTGAAATCTCGTGGATCTTATCCAGCCGTTCGTGGTGATGCGTTTTGATCGCCTCCGCTCGTCCTTTCAGATCGGCGAATGGGTGTCCATGGGCGGGTAACACCTGTTCGATACCCGGCAGTTCCCCGACCCGATCCAGCGAGTAGAAGAAGGACAACAGCGGATCTTCCGAGCTCGAGATGCCGGAGATGTGCGGTGTGATGGTGGGCAGCACATGGTCACCGGCGATGAACACGCCCGCTTCCGGGTCGTGCAGGCAGAAGTGGTCGGGGGTGTGTCCGGGTGTGTGCAGCACGAACATCTCCCGACCGGCCAGATGGATCAGATCACCCTGCTCCACCGGATGCGTGACCACGGGTACGTTCATGCCGCGCCCCAGCAGGCGGAACACACGATAGAGCAGGCGGCGGCTGAGCGGCGGGCGAGGTTGCTCCCCGCCCCAGGGGGACGGGCCACCCCACCAGCCGCCCATGTCTGTGGCGCTGTGGTCATGACGGTGGCCGGCATCGTCAATCGAGTCACTCTCCGGTTCGCTGTCCGGTTCCTGATGCTGCTGGGCCTCCAGATCATTCAGAGACACTTCAGGTTGGTTCTCGACGATGGATTTGGCGAGGCCAAACCGGAAGCTGCGGTGCGCAACGACTTCCGCGCCGTGCTCCTTGGCGAAGCGTTGCGCGCCCCCGAAGTGATCCGGATGGGAATGGGTGATCAGCACCGTGTGCACGTCTTTCGGCTTCAGGTCAGCCTGGCGAAGCCGATCCTGAATTGCCTGCCAGGTCCAGGGTCCCGGCAACCCTGGGTCGATGACGGCCGCGCCTCTATCGTCGAGCAGCGCATACATGTTGACGTGACCGAGTCCCGGCATTCGGATGGGCAGTTGCATGCGCAGGATGCCTGGCGCCACCTCTGTGACTTCTGTTCGTGCGACTTCCTGTTCCTGTCTATGCGCCATCAGGGACATCCTCGTTCGAAGTCAGCCACCGGCATCCCAGCACCCCTCGACGAATACAGCTTCATCGTCTCCAGGCCAGGGCGGCATGGTCACCGCGATCACGATGAGCGGCTTGGAGTCCTGCACCCGAACCTGAAACGCGCATCCTGCAGGAAGCGCGAGGCTCACACCCGGGCCAAGCGCGGTGACACCCGCCGCCGCCGACTCCGGCGCCCGCCAGAGTTCACCATGACCGCTCGCCACGTACCAGAGCTCTTCCACGTGTCGATGCCGCACCGCACGGCTGGTCGAGCCTGCAGCAAAGGTGAACTGGGCCATGCTGCCACCGTCCGCACGACAGAGCCGCCGGACTTCGGCGCCATCCGGCGCAATCTCGTCAGGGCCAGCGCACACAGGAATTACGCCTCCGCGTCGGACTCCGAGCCGATGAACTTATAAACCAGCGCACCAAGAACGGCACCCACGATGGGTGCCACCCAGAACAGCCACAACTGCCCGATGGCCCAGCCCCCGGCAAACACCGCCACACCCGTGCTCCTGGCTGGATTCACCGAGGTGTTGGTGACCGGGATGCTGATCAGGTGGATGAGCGTCAGACCGAGGCCAATGGCGATCGGCGCAAAACCCGCCGGTGCGCGGCCGTCTGTGGCGCCCAGGATGATGATCAGGAACATCATGGTCATCACCACCTCTGTGATGAGCGCGGCCGTCAGCGAGTAACCACCCGGTGAGTGCTCACCATAGCCGTTCGAGGCAAAACCACCCGCCACATCGAAACCGGCCGCGCCGCTGGCGATCAGATAGAGCACACCACCCGCCAGAATACCGCCCAGCACCTGCGCGATGATGTAACCCGCCAGGTCAGAGGCCTCGAATCTACCCCCGGCCCAGAGCCCGATGGAAACTGCCGGATTCAGATGACAACCCGAAATGTGGCCGATCGCATAGGCCATGGTCAGAACCGTCAGGCCGAATGCCAGGGAAACCCCCAGCAGACCGATGCCCACGTCGGGAAACGCGGCCGCCAGCACGGCGCTGCCGCACCCGCCCAGGACCAGCCAAAATGTGCCGAACAGCTCGGCGAAGTATTTCTGCATTGTTCTCTCTCCTCCCCAGGATGCAGTTGGAGTATAGCCGATCCGGGAGATCGACTTTTTTCATCTGGCCGGTTCGGCGAAGATGGCCGGCAAGTGCCTCTGAGACACGCTGATGACATCATCTCGTTTACTGTGCTCGCTGATGCTGCTTCTGCTTCCATCGCTCACCACGAGCAGCGAGCGTTCGCCCCTCGACGCCTTTCCGGACGCCCAAGGCGATATGGTTCGCTACGTGATCCCTTTGCCGGAGATGCCGAACCCGGAGGACAATTACGCCGTGGAGATCATCGCCGGTCGAGTGATCCAGACGGATGGGGTGAACCAGGTTCGCATGGACACCGAGCTTCAGCCACGGCCCCTGGAAGGTTGGGGCTACACCTACTACGAAATGACCGGCAGCGGCCAGGTGGCCAGCACGCTCATGGCACCGCCGCCTGGTGCGGAACCCGTGCAGACTTTTGTGCATGGCGCGCCCCTCACGGTGCGATACAACAGCCGGCTGCCCATCGTCGTCTACGCGCCGAAAGGGTTTGAGATCCGCTATCGGATCTGGGCGACTGCCGCCGAGTTCATTCCGGGCCGGGAGGGTTGATCTCAACCTCGAGCATGGTCTCTGCTACATTGCCCTAACCAACCGGGAGGAATCCTCATGAGCATCACCGGACAGTGCCTGTGCGGCAATATCAAGTACGAATTCGACAACCCCCCTGCCATGACCGGCGTCTGTCACTGCAAGAACTGCCAGCGTCAGGCCGGGTCCGCCTTCTCCACCCTCGCCGGAGTGCCGAAGTCCGAGTTTCGCTTTACCCAAGGCGAGCCGAAGCTCTATGAGGACAGGGATACCGTCAGCGGCAACCGGGTGGAGCGCTGGTTTTGCGGCAACTGCGGCTCGCCCATTTACTCCGCCCTGGATTCCAGCACCGACACGATCTACCTGAAAACCGGCACCCTGGACGACACCAGCGGCTTCTCACCACAGTTCCACGTCTGGTGCGACAGCAAGCAGAACTGGGTGGAGCTTGGCGAAGGCGTGCCGACGATGGCGACCCAGTAAACGTCGCGAATCAGAGCCAGCCTATTTGAGCAGGGAGCCGAGCAAACCGCGCACCAGTCTGTTGCCAAGCGTCCTCCCCACCGATCTGGCTGCGCTCTTCAACATGGCTTCCCCCACCGACTGACGGCGACGTCCACCGGTGCGGTTCTGCTTGCGCGCCTGGGCAGCCTCCGCCTCCGCAGCTTCTCTCTCGGCGGCTGCCTTGGCAGTTGCCCTGCCCCGAGCTTCCAGCAGCTCGTAGGCGGATTCCCGGTCTATCTCCTCTTCATACTTCCCGCGCAGCGGTGAGCGTCCGATCAAGGTCGTACGTTCGGCGTCGTCGATGGGACCGATCTGGGACTCCGGCGGTTTGATGAGCGTGGCTGTGGCATTGCCGGGTGCACCTTCCTCATTTAGCGGCGAAACCAGCGCTTCGCCCACTCCGAGACTCGTGATCGCCGCCTCGAAGTCCACACTGCCATCGCCCGGGAAGCCTTGTGCGATCGCTTTGATGTTCTTTCGATCCTTCGGTGTGAAGGAACGTAACGCGTGCTGCACCTTCAGCCCCAGCTGACCGAGAATGGACTCGGGGATATCAAGCGGATTCTGGGTCACGAAGTAAACGCCCACCCCTTTCGAGCGGACAAGCCGCACCACCTGCTCCATCTTCTCGATGAGTGACTTCGGCATGCCTTTGAAGAGCAGGTGCGCCTCGTCGAAGAACAGCACCAGGTTCGGCACATCGGGATCCCCCACCTCCGGGAGCTCCTCGAAGAGCTCGCTCACCAGCCACATCAGAAAAGCGGCGTACAGGCGCGGTGATTCCCGTATCAGCCGATCGGAGCGCAGCAGGCTGATCACGCCATTGCCGCTGAAATCCCTCTGCATCAGATCAGAGATGGCAAGCGCCGGTTCACCGAAGAACCCTTCCGCACCCTGAGATTCGAGCACCAGCAGCCGTCTCTGGATGGCCCCAACGGAGGCTGAGGAAATGTTGCCGTACTCGTTGCGCAGAGTCTTGGCGTTCTCACCCATCCAGCGGAGTATGGCGCGCAGATCTTCCAGATCGAGCAGCATCAGACCGTCGTTGTCCGCCATCTCAAAGGCCGCATAGAGAATGCCGGTCTGGGTGTCGTTGAGTTCCAGCAGGCTCGAAAGCAGGAGCGGCCCCATCTCGGAGATCGTGGTGCGCACCGGATGACCGTGCTCGGCGAAGATGTCCCAGAACAGCACCGGGTAGCCCCGCTGCTGATAGTCTTCCAGCGGCATGGACTCCAACCGTCGGGTCACCTCAGGATGTGGCCGGCACGGCGCGCCGAGCCCGCTCAGATCCCCTTTCACGTCGGTCACGAAAACCGGGGTGCCCATCCGGGCGAAACCTTCCGCCAGCACCTGCAGGCTGACCGTCTTACCTGTGCCAGTGGCACCGGCAATCAACCCGTGGCGATTGGCCATGCTGCCCAACTGCCAGACCATACGGCCATCTGCACCACCTATGGGCAGTGCGTTCTGCTTCCCGTCCTGCATCCCTTTCTTCCATCCATCGGAGCGACGATCAGCATACAAGTCCGAGGGCGGCACTCACCAGTCCCGGCATTCATCGAGTAAGCGGTTGGGCGTTCTCTGGTCTGACGCTAGACTCCACGTTGAGAGGAACGACGGCTACCACCATGAACAGCGACACCTTGCCTGGCTTGCCGGAACTGCTCGCACCGTTGAACGACGTCCTGGCACCGGTCATTCGACTGGGGATCGCCAATCCCATACCGCTCAGCACCGGCATTGTCTTGCTGGAAGTGACCGGACGGAAGACGGGTACGCTACGGACGGTGCCTCTTCTCTGCACCGACTACGGCACGCTGCTGGCGGTCAGCACCGTGCGCGACAACTCACAGTGGATTCAGAACCTGGTTGCAACGCCTCGAGCCAGCGTCTGGCTGCGCGGCAGGCAGAGAACGGTGCTCGCGACCGTGTTCAGGAGGGGCGAGCGGCTGGACCGCAGCAGCCTGCCTGATGACTTACCCGCCCGAGCCGCTGGTGCCTTCTCCCGTACCAGCGGGGTGAGTGTTGCTCGTCTGCACCTGCAGTGAACCAGCCGGCTGCAATCAGCTCATCTGTCGAAGCCAGGCTTCCACATCTCTGAGCTCACTACCCGCAGCTTCGCCCATTTCTTCGAACACCGCGCGGGCTTCCTCGACCAGACTGTATCCCCGCTCAGGCTCGCGATCTGCTTCCACCAGCGCCCGCCCGAGCAGCCATGCTGTCCAGGCGCGATTGCCAGCCGGTACCTCCTGACTGGTTCTGAGCTGGTGAGCCTCCGCAAGCGCTTGTATGGCTGCGTCGGAATTACCCAGCCCGATGTGTGACTCACCGATGCAGGTCAACGCAAAGGCAAGTTCCGCATGACCGTCGCCGAGCACACGCAGATCCGCTTTGTAGGCGTCCGTGCCATAGACAAGCGCCTCTCCATAGAGGCCTTCACGGTTGGCGACGTTGGCCAGGTTGTTCAAGCCAACCGCGACGTCTGAATGGGCATCGAACTGACGCCAGGCATCCACGGCTGTTTCCAGGTGACCGCGCGCTTCCGGGTACCTTTCCTGACTGATCTCGAGATCGGCCAGCGCGTTGTGCGCAGAAGCAAGCAGATGCCAGTTCGGTGTTTCACCGGTCGCGATCTCCACGCACCTGGTGAGCGACTCCCGGGCTTCGGCATATCGCCCAAGCTCCTTGAGCGCCCAGCCACAGCGATAGTGGGCACTGCCTTCCAGGGCTTCATCAGCCAATCCTTGGCAGAGATCGAGGCTGGCTTCGGCATGCGCAAGAGAGGCGTCCGTCTGGCCTCGCTTGTTGCAGATCTGGCTCAGCGCGTCCAGAGCCTGAGCCTCGAGCCTTCGGTCATCTGCCATTTCCAGAGCTCGACCAGCCACTGATGCGGCTTCATCGAAACGGTGCCGCCGATTCAAGGCATGGGCCCAACCCACCAGGTGGGCGGGCAGATCAGCAGCACCCTCTTCTTCAGCACGGCGGACCACCTCAGCCCAGATCTGCTCCGCTTCTTCGAGCTCACCGATGACATTAAGAAGTCCGGCAAGGCGCGCTCTCATCCTCAGGCTCTGCTCTCCGCTCAGAACGAATCCCCGCCGTAGATGATCGATGGCTTCGGTCAGCGCCCCGGTTGACTCGGCGAACTCGGCTGCCTGGCCGTACCAGGGCACCGCCAGGTCAGCGCGCCCGGCAAGGTCGTAGTGGTGGGCAAGCTGCGCACAGACCGCATCGGTGGACTCCCCCGCCAACGCCTTGAGCTGACTCGCACAGGTCTCATGCAGGTAGGGCCGTTCGAGCTCCGGAATGCTCTCGTAAACGTGTCGGTGAGCCATGCTGTGACAGAACCGGAAGCGGGTGGTACGCCGATTGCCCAGCATGAAGTTGCCGAGAGGCTCGACCAGGTTCTTCGGTGCCTGCCGGTCCAGGAGCCGGACCACATCGATGGCGCGTGCTTCCAGCACACCGGCTACCACTTCGACGGTGAACTGATCGCCCTCAACACTCGCAACGTGCAGCGCTTCCCGTACCGCTTCGGGCAGATTCGCCAGCTGTGTTGCAAGCACCTTCTGAACCTGATCCGGCATTGCGTCCCAATCTATGTCTGCCGAGTCCTGCCAGTTGCCTGATTCTTCAATCAGCTGGTCGCCGCTGATCAGATGATCGATCAGCTCCACGAGAAACAGAGGGTGGCCGCCTGTATGACGGGTGAGTGCATCCACGAAGACATCGCTGACGCCCGGCACGGTTCGACGGACGTAGTCTTTCACCAGATCGGGTCCTCTTTCCCGCATGGCCTGATCGAGATCCACGGCGGTCAGTCGATCTTCCGCCTCGGCCGAGCGAAGGGCCGCATTAAACGCCGCCTCTCCCTCAGTTTTGCAACCAACGAGCATGAACAACGGCCGATCTTTGGTTTTTGCAGCCACCCGTGCCAGGAGATCGAGCGAAGCGGTGTCTGCACAGTGGAGATCATCGATGACGAGCACCAGAGGCGATTCGTCCATCACCTTTTCCAGCACCGCCACGTACTGATCTTCCAGTTGGCGCCGGTCCGAGCCCACCTGCTGCGGATCAGCCGAACCCCCGGACACCGATAGACGCCGGGACAGGCTGGTTTGCCGCGAGATCAGTTTGGCGGAGCGTATGACCAGGCCTACGCCCGGCAGCAACAGCTCCACGATGTCAGGCGCAAGTTCTGCGAAGGCACTGCGCGCCTTGGCCAGGACACCCGAAGAATCCTGCACCTGCTCTTGCGGCACCACGATTTCCGCCGTGCCGGCCAACGACTCCAGTACGCCCGTCCAGGGCAGCAGCGGTCGGCCCTTACCGGTCTGCAGATCACAATGCCCCCAGGCGACAACTGCCTGGGAGTGGGCTGCTTCGATACCGGCAACAAACTCCCGCAGCAACGTGCTCTTGCCTGCACCGGTATCCCCTTGCACGACGCAGAAGGTGCTTTCACCGCTTTGTGCCCTGGTGAACAGACCCTGCATAACGGCAAGCTCGTGTTCCCGACCGACGCAGATTCTCTCTGTGGACGCCATGCCGCATTCTAGTGCCCTGGTCCCAGTCGAGAAACCGACTCGGACTCGAGCAGTTCCACTGCCCCAGTCCGACAAGCCATTGGGCGTTTCTCTGACTCCCGCTAGACTCCATTTGCACACCAACGGAGGAGCCGCATGCACTGGCAACGACACACGCTGATCGGATTCACTCTGCTGCTCGGTGGTGCAGTCCATGCCGCGGATGCCTGTGATCCAGGCATGCTTCACATAGATGCACCGGAGGAGACCAGACAGTTCGCCTTCCTGATCGGTGAGCACCAGGTGACCCTGCATGCCTGGACCGGAACCGGCTGGACACCACCGCGCCCGGTCAATGCTCGCTGGCGAGGCTGGTATGGCCTCGATGGCATGGCGATCTACGACGAATGGATCGATCCGCAACCCGACACCGGCGGACTTGGTGTCAATGTGCGGCTCTACGATCCTGAGGAATCCATCTGGAAGATGATGTGGGTCAGTACCAGCGGACGTCAGATACAGGACCTTCGCGCCGAAATCCGAGAGGGCGAACTGACCATGTGGCAGGTGTATCCGGAGCGTCCCGGCTGGAAAGCTGTGTTCGAGCTGCTCGACGAGGACCGTTGGGCGCGCGTGTCCTACCAGCAGGATGACAAGGGGGCATGGCAGCCGCAGTTCCGGCTCGAGGCTACTCGACAGCCCTGCTCGTAGCACTTGTCGGCAAGCCGGTGGGACCTTGATTCGACACAAGGTCTGCACCACCTCCCGATCCATAATCCATCTGTCGGCAGGCTCCGGAGGTGAGCAATATGGATGACGAGCTGTTCTCGCTACTGTTCGAGGCCCAGGACAATAGCCATTTGATGAGGGAAATCTGGCAGCAGGCCTATGGTGATGATTATCCCGAGCATGCCGACCCGCTCAGTTTTGTTACGCAGTCCGATCTTTCCCGACTAGAGCAGGTGCTGGGACTTGAGGCAGGCGACAAGCTTGTGGATCTCGGCTGCGGCGCAGCCGGTCCTTCTGCGACGGTCGCAATGCATCTGGGTGCACAACTTACCGGCATTGACGCTTCACCTGTCGCAATCAGAATTGCCAGCGAGCGACATCTAAGCAAGCTGCCGGAAGGATCTCAGTTCATCAACCGCGGGTTCGATGCGACCGGGCTTGCGGATTCATTGGCCGACGGCGTAATGAGCACAGATGCGCTTTTGTTCTCAGAAGATTTCGATGCCACGTTCATAGAAGCGGCCCGCATCTGCCGGCCGGGCGGACGACTCGTCTTTACCAGTTTCGAACTGTCAGAGCCGAGCGTCAGCCTGGGTGGCGCCGGGCCCATCGAGGACTATCGTCCGCATCTCGAGAACGCGGGGTTCACTATTGAAACCTATGAGGAAACACCCGACTGGGAAAGCCGTATGCGCGCGGTCTTCTCGGGATTGCTCGATCATCAGGAGGCACTCGTGAAGGAGCTTGGTGAGCAGGCCGGTCAGGTCACCATGTTGTGGGCGACGCTAAGACCTCAGGAACTGCCCAATAGTCGTCGCGTCTTCTGTTGTGCCCGTCGATAACCCAACGTTTCAGAACTCGGCGAGCTTGTTCCGCTCGATCAGCTCGAAGTCGATCTCTGCGCCCAGACCCGCACCTTTCGGTGCGTGCACAAGTCCGTTGGGATCAACCTCGATGTCCTGAACGAGCCCATGCTTCTGCACGTCGTCGGGGAGCAGCACCTCGAAGTACTCGCAGTTTGGAATCGCCATGATCAGGTGCAGGTTGGCGACGTTATTCAGCGAGTTGCCCCCATGATGCACCTCGTAGTTCATATGGAAGGCCTCGGCCAGGTGAGCCGTCTTCAGACACGACGTGAGGCCGCCTTTGATCGCCACATCGCCACGCAGATAGTCCGTTGCACGGCTTGTTATCCACGGGCCGTAGGCGGTCGGACCGGTGCTCGGCATCTCCGTCGCCATGATCGGGATCTTGAGATCCTGCTTCAGCTTCATGTAGCCATACAGATCGTCATAAGGCAGCGGATCCTCGTACCAGTAGAAGCCGAGCTCCTGGGCGACCAATCCGACTCTGAGCGCGCCGGGATAGTCGTATGACCAGGTCGAATCGAGCATCAGCCGATAGTCGGCGCCAACCGCATCCCGAACCACCCGGCAGATCTCGATATCTTTCTCAGGCACGGCCTGCGGGTGAATTTTGTAAGCCTGCCAACCCCGCTCCTTGAAGCTGAGTGCTTCCTCGGCGTACTCGGCTGGCGAATCGAGAACGGCGGAGCTCGCATATGCAGGCACAGAGTCACGGAAGGATCCCATGAGCTGGTGAACGGGGATCCCTGCCGTCTTTGCCGCAACATCCCAGAGAGCGACGTCGATGGCGCCGACGATGCGCAGCACGCCACCGATGACCCAATTGGACATGCGCTGCCAGATCCGTTCCCGCGCGAGTGCGTCCTCGCCGATCAGCATGGGTTTGAAACGTTCGACGATTGTCTGCGGATCGTTGCCGAGCGGGCTGAGCGCGGAGCCTAGAAATGCATGTCCTTCGAGACCCTCGTCGGTCAGGATCCTGACCAGGGCCATCTGGGCGTTGCGGGAGTCCGAGCTGGTTACTCGGCTCGTGTAGCGTGTGGGCGGGATGTCTTTCCATTCCCAGACCGTGACCTTGACATCTGTGATCTTCATTGGCGACCTCCTTCCAACGGCCGATTATTGCGCAGACAGGGTGCACGAACGACCCGGGATTTACCGTCTCATTGCTCAGGATCAACAACACGCAATACACAGCGGCCGGCCGCGACCAGTCACCTTCCGTTTTCCCAGGCAACCCCATATGATCTCCCGCTACTTTTTGCCAACCCCCTGTTTTGATGGGGAAATCGGATACCTTTCCATGAGCGAGTACACAAAGATCCTGCTCGACGAGCAGGAGATCCCAACCCACTGGTACAACGTCATCGCCGACCTGCCGGAGCCGCCTCCGCCGCCATTGCATCCCGGTACGAAAGAGCCGGCCTCCGGCGAGGACTTCGAAGCCCTTTTCCCACCTGCTTTGATCGAGCAGGAGATGAGCCAGGAACGCTACATCGAGATTCCCGAGGCTGTTCGCGAGGTCTACCGGCTCTGGCGACCGAGTCCGCTGTTCCGGGCCCGGCGGCTGGAAAAGATGCTCGATACGCCAGCGAAGATCTTCTATAAGTACGAAGGCGTGAGCCCGGCAGGCTCTCACAAGCCAAATACCGCTGTACCGCAGGTTTGGTACAACGCCCAGGAGGGCGTGCGGAAGCTCACCACGGAGACCGGCGCGGGTCAGTGGGGCAGCTCTCTGGCCTTTGCCTGCGCCCAGTTCGGCATCGAGTGTGAAGTCTGGCAGGTGGCCGCCTCCTATCTGGCCAAGCCCTATCGTCGAACCATGATGGAAATATGGGGTGGCAAAGTGCACTCGAGCCCTTCGGAGGTGACCGAGTTCGGTCGCAAGCTCCTGGCTGAAGATCCGGACCATCCCGGCTCCCTCGGCATCGCCATTTCAGAGGCGGTGAGCGAGGCGGTAACGGATCCGAGCGTGCGCTACGCGCTTGGCAGCGTGATGAACCACGTACTGCTCCACCAGACCGTGATCGGTGAAGAGGCGCTCCTGCAGCTCGCCAAGGTCGGCGAGGTGCCCGACCTCCTGGTCGGGTGTACCGGCGGTGGTTCCAACTTCGGCGGGCTGGCCTTCCCGTTTCTCCGGGAGAAAATGGCGGGCAAGATGGATCCGACAATCCGCTGCGTGGAGCCGACGGCCTGCCCGACCCTGACCAAAGGTCAGTATCGATACGACTTCGGCGACACAGCCGGCATGACACCGCTGATGAAGATGCACACCCTCGGCCACTCCTTCATCCCTGAGCCTATTCACGCCGGTGGACTGCGCTATCACGGGATGGCGCCACTGGTATCTCATGTGTACGAGCTTGGTCTGGTGGAGGCGATCGCCATTCCACAGACCGAGTGCTTCGACAGTGCGCTGCAGTTCGCTCGCTGCGAAGGTATCGTTCCTGCACCGGAGCCAACCCACGCCATCGCCGCTGCGATTCGCGAAGCGCTCGTCTGCAAGGAATCCGGGGAGGAGAAAACCATCCTGACTGCCATGTGCGGTCACGGCCATCTGGACCTGGCCGCGTACGACAAGTACCTACACGAAGGTATGGTAGATCTCGAGCTTTCCGATGAAGTCATCGAAGCGGCCATGAAGGATGTGCCTGTACTGGCATGAGTCCGCTTGCTCGCTTGAGCGCGCATAACAAGAAGACACTTACAAGGGGATTTAAAGATGTCTGCCATAAGCCGCGGCGCCAGACGCTGTCTGTCCGTATCCGCCATCGGCATCAGCCTGCTGCTCAGTCATGCAGTTTCTGCTGAGACGGCCGCAAGCACCAACGACAGGGCCTCGAAGGTTATCGAAGAAATCGTTGTGACCGCGCGCATGCACGAAGAAGGACTGCAGAGCGCACCGATCGCCATCTCCGCGTTCACCGGCGAAACGCTCGAGTATCGAGGTGTGACCAAGCTCGACCAGATCACCAAGTTCGTGCCCAACCTCACCATTGAAAACAACCCGAGCTTCGGCGGTGCCTCCAACTCGGCGGCTATCTATATCCGTGGCATCGGTCAGAAGGAATTCCTACCTACCACCGAACCAGGTGTGGGCCTCTATGTGGACGGCGTTTATGTGGCGCGATCGGTTGGCGCCCTCCTCGACATCGTCGATGTGGAGCGACTCGAAGTGCTCCGCGGCCCGCAGGGAACGCTGTTTGGTCGCAACACCATTGGTGGTGCCCTTTCCATCGTGACCGTGAAGCCTGAGCCCGGCGGAGAGATCTCCGGCAGGCTCTCAGGCGCGCTGGGCACCGATGACCTTGTACATCTGCGAGGTGCTGCTCACCTGCCGCTCGGTGACACCTTGGCAGCAAGGCTTTCCGTCGCCTCCTTCCAGCAGGATGGCTACGTGAAGCGTTCGGACGGCACGGACCTGGGCGAAGACGACACTCTGACAGCGCGGCTCGCCTTTGCCTGGGAGCCTACCGACCAGTTCCGCGCAGACGTGAGCTTCGACTGGACGCGTGATCGGGAGACCGGACCTGCCATGGAGCTGATCGACATCGACTTCACCGATCTCAGTCAGCTGCAGGGCCTGGTGGCAGCGGTACCACCGCCGATGGCCTTCATCCACAACATCACCACGGCGGCCGCCGCGCCTGGTGTACCCTGCGCGGCCACGGACGCAGACGGCAACGGCGTCACCCACAATCCCGACGTGCCCAACTGCTACGACAGCCGCTACATCGATCCCGAGAACGGGGATAACGAGGGGACAGCGCCCGCTTTTTCAGAGACCGATATCTTCGGCACCTCAGCAACGCTCAGCTGGGACATTTCCGACAGCCTGACCTTCAAGTCCATCACGGGCTGGCGCGATCTCGATTCAGAGTTCGCCCGCGATGGCGATCACTCGCCACATCGGATCTCCCAGTTCCACGATGATCTGGAGCAGCAGCAGTTCACCCAGGAGTTCCAACTGCTCGGCTCGCAGCAACGCATGAACTGGGTCGCCGGCTTTTACTACTTCCGCGAGGACGGCGACAATGTGAACACCCTGGACTTTACCGTCTCCAACTTCCGCTCCGGCGGCGAATTCGACAACGAAGCCTGGGCGGTATTCGGACAGCTGACCTATGACTTCACCGAGCGTCTGCACCTGACGCTCGGCGGCCGCTACACGGAAGAAGAAAAGTCCTTCCTGCCGGATCAGATCATCTACGAGAACTACTACGCCGGCATCAGCCAGGTTCTGCCGCCCGGCCACCCGCTGGCCGTGCTGGATGCACCCTTCCTTCAGGCGGGAGAGCGGATCCTGCCCTACCTTGAGAAGACCATCGACATCGATGAGTTCACCCCCATGCTCAACCTCTCGTACGACTTCACGGACGCCGTGATGGGCTACTTCAGCTACTCCGAAGGATTCAAGTCCGGCGGCTTCACGCAACGGGTATTCCCGCCCATCGTGGCCGGGTTCACCGCGCCACCGGGTACGCCGGACATCGACCTGATACCCACCTATGAACCTGAATCCGTCGACTCCTTCGAACTCGGCATAAAGGCCACCGCCTGGGATAACCGCCTGCGTCTGAATGGGGCGATCTTCCACAGCGAGTACGAGGACATGCAGGTTCAGGTATTCAACAGCGTGGCGCCCGTGACCGAGAACATCGGCGAAGCAACCATCAACGGCGCGGAGCTGGAATTCACCCTGATCCCCGGCGACGGCTGGCTGGTGGAAGCGAGCCTCGCCTGGCTCGACCCTGAGTACGATGACATCGACACCGGCATCACACTCATCGGTGAAGACTTCGCCTTCGAACGGATACCGGAGTTCAGCTCCAGCCTGGGCGCCTCGAAGGAGTTTTCGCTGGGTGGCTCCGGCTTCCTGGTGCTACGCGGCGACTGGAGTTACCAGTCGAACACTTATAACGACGCATACAACACTCCGCAGCTAAAGACGGACTCCTATCACTTGCTGGATGCCAGCGTTCGCTGGCAGAACCACGGTGAGAACTGGTCGGTGATCCTTACGGGTTTGAATCTCACGGATGAGCAGTATCTGGCGACGGGTGTCTACGGCACGGCCTTCCAGACCTACGAAGGCGTCTACAATCGTGGGCGACAGTGGCGACTCGAACTCCGCTGGGACTTCTAGCGGAACTCTGCGCGCTTAGCCAGAACCCACTTCTCGAGTTCCACCAGCCAGAGCACCGAAGAGGCCACCGCCACGATCAGCAGCCAGGTCTCGAGGTCCAGGGAACGACTGTCGAACAGATACTGCAACGGCGGCGCGTAGGTGAAAGCGATCTGCAGGCTGATGACGATGGCACTGGCCAGCAACGCCGGACGACTGCCCAGGAGACCCGCCATGTTGAACACCGACTGGCGAAGGAAGCGACTGTTGAACAGGTAGAACACCTCGAACATCACCAGCGTGTTCACCGCGACCGTCCGCGCCAGCGCCACATCGGCGCCCTGCTCGCGGGCCCACAGATAGAGGCCGAAGGTTCCGGCCACCAATATGGCCGATACAAACAGGATGCGCCACAAGAGGAAGCCGGACAGCAGCGGTTCCTGAGGCTCCCTGGGCGAGCGTTCCATGACCTGGCGCTCGGCGGGCTCGAATGCCAGGGCCAGCGCAAGGGTGACTGCCGTGACCATGTTCACCCAGAGAATCTGCACCGGCGTAATGGGCAGCACCTGGCCGAGAGCGATGGCCGCCATGATCGTGAGCGCCTCGCCGCCATTTGTCGGCAGGATGAAGGTGATGGCTTTCTTGATGTTGTCGTAGACGGCTCTGCCTTCCTCCACCGCGTCGGCGATCGAAGCAAAGTTGTCGTCCGCAAGCACCATTTCAGCAGCTTCCTTGGCGGCCTCCGTGCCTTTATTGCCCATGGCCACGCCCACATCGGCACGCTTCAGTGCCGGGGCGTCGTTGACCCCATCGCCGGTCATTGCCACCACGTGATTCGTTGCCTGGAGCGCCTGCACGAGATGGAGCTTATGTTCCGGGCTGGTGCGGGCGAAAATGTCCACCTGCAGGGCTCGCTCGCGCAGGTCATCCTCGCTCAAGGCATCGAGCTCTGGTCCCGTGAGGATGCCACCCTCGGTAGAAAGCCCGATCATCCGGCCGATCGCCCCCGCCGTGGTGGCGTGATCCCCGGTGATCATCTTTACGCGGATACCGGCGGCCTGACAGCTCGCGACAGCATCGATCGCTTCCTGACGCGGCGGATCCGCGAGGCCGAACATGCACAGGAGACTCATACCCCCTTCAATGTCCTGGAAGCTCAGCTCCGTGTGGTCGCTGCTGGTGGTGTTGCTCGCCAGGGCCAGGACACGCTGCCCGCGAGCCGCGATATCCTCCATTCGCTGGAGCCAATACTCCTCGTTCAGCGCCTCGTCTCCGGAATCCGTCCGCTGCCGATCGCACATGGCGAGTATTCTCTCGGGCGCACCTTTGACAAAGATGAAACCGCGGCCCTCATGGTCATGATGCAGCGTGCCCATGCAACGGTGCTCGGACTCGAACGGGATGAGGTCGGTGCGCGGCAACGCGCGAGCTTCAAAGTCAGGATCCAGCCCTGCTTTCATGGCTACCGCGAGGAGCGCGCCTTCGGTCGGCGACCCGTCGACCACCCAACCTTCATCTGCCTCGTGCAGCCCGGCTTCGCAGCACAACGTTGCTGCCAGGGCTATCTCCCTCAGGAGTGGGTCGTTACTTACCGTCAGCTGATGAGCGCCGCGACTGATGTTGCCGTACGGCGCGTAGCCGACACCGTCTACTTCGAGCAGATCCTGAGCCGTCACCAGGGTCTGCACGGTCATCTCGTTCTTGGTCAGCGTCCCGGTCTTGTCGGAACAGATCACCGATACGGAGCCCAGGGTCTCAACCGCAGGCAGGCGGCGCACGATGGCACGCCGCTGCGCCATGTGCTGGACCCCGATGGCGAGGGTGATGGTCATGATTGCCGGTAGCCCTTCGGGAATGGCGGCAACAGCGAGCCCCACCGAAGCCAGAAACATGTCTTCTGCCGAGTAACCCTGCAGGAGTATGCCGTAGGCGAACGTGATGGTTGCGACGACGACGATTGCCCCGGTCAACCACTGCCCAAAGGTGGCCATCTGCTTCAGCAACGGAGTAACAAGGAGCTGCACCTCGGCCAGCATGGCGCTGATCCGGCCGATTTCGGTTTTGTCCCCGGTGCGGACAACCACGCCACAGCCCTGGCCGTAAGTTACAAGCGTCGAGGAGTAAGCCATGCTGCGCCGGTCACCAAGCGGGGCGTCCGTGCTGACGGCATCTGAATCCTTTGCCACCGCAAGCGATTCCCCGGTCAGCGCAGCTTCCTGGATCTGCAGGGTCTTCGCCTGCAGCAGACGGATGTCCGCCGGTACCTTGTCGCCGGAGCGCAGGTAAACAACGTCGCCCGGCACCAGCTCCTCTGCAGGCAGGAGAATGCGTTTGCCGTCGCGGAGCGCCAAAGCCTGCATGGACAACATGCTGCGAATGGCGTCCAGGGCACGCTCTGCTTTACCTTCCTGCAGAAAGCCAATGAAGGCGTTGATGATTACGACACCGATGATCACCGAGGTGTCGAGCCAGTGCTGCAGGAGCCCGGTAACCACCGCCGCCCCGAGCAGCACGTAGATCAGCACGTTGTTGAACTGCTGGGCGAACCGTGCCAGCGCGCTCTTGGGTTTGGGTGGCTGCAACCTGTTGGGGCCGAACTCGCGCAAGCGGGCTGCGGCCACATCGCCGGTCAGTCCGTCATCAGAGGCATTCAAGCGCGCAAGGGCGTCCTCGACAGCAAGCGCATGCCAGGCTACGGGGGCTTCGTCGGCTGCGGCTGGATCAGAGGTGTCCGTCCGAGCATGCGTGGCATGACCGGCGTCATCTGCGCTCTCTCCATCGGAGACCGCCTGATCTGTCCTCATAGACGCCCCCCCAATGGAGACAGCACAACTATTCTAGTCTGTGGGGAGCCTGGGAACTTGAAAAAGAGGGGTTATTCAGGCGGTCCATCGAGAGCGCTGTTCATATTCGCGGGCCGAGCTAAAGATCGAACGGGCTGAACCAACCCATTCCGCAGACGCTACAAGGCGAGGAGCCCAAAGCCGAGGCAGACGACACCCAGCACTAACCGGAACCAGATCCAGAAATCAAACCGGACATCGCCTTCATTCGCATAGTAGCGATGGTCCTGGTAGTAACCCCGGGTCGTACCGATCCTCAGGCAGTACAGCGCATAGCCGGCCAGCCAGGCACCGAGAAAGACGCACCCCCAGGCGAGAATTGTCGTCTGATCCGGCATGCAAACACCCTAGCGGCCACAATACGATGGCTCAGTATGCTGGAAGGGCATGGTAAAAAGTGTGAACGAGCCGACAGCACCAATCAGGGAAGAAGCAGGCCATGCCACCGGTCAAAGTAAATATACTCGCCGCCGCCGAAGCACAGATCAACGAAGTTTTCGATCCGCACGTGGTCGGCGACGTGAACAACACACAAGTGAAGGTCGCGAAGTTCGGCGAGGTTTTCGACTGGCACTCTCACCCCGAGGAAGACGAAGCCTTCTTCGTGTTAAGTGGTCGGGTCGCCATCGACTTCCGCGACGGGGTTGTGGAGCTGGACGAAGGCGACTTCATCGTCGTCCCCAGAGGAACAGAGCACCGGCCGCGATCACTGACAAAGGAGCCCATCGTAGTGATGGTGGAGCCAGCCAGCACCCTGAACACGGGTGATGCCATCAGTGAGCTGACGGTGGGTACACTCAAGCGGCTTGTGCCGTGATGCTGGAGTCTCAACACCGATTCTCTGCGTCGTTAAAGAGGAAAGGGTCCGGTTGGACCCTTTGTTAGTTTGGTGGAGGCGGCGGGAGTTGAACCCGCGTCCGTTGGCGCTCGGCAATCGGCTCTACATGCTTAGAGTCCGTCTATTTATTTAGCCTCAAGCGACCCAACGGTCAGGGTGCTGTCGGCGAGCCCGATTGGTTTTAACGCTTCAGCCCCGGGCGAGACATCCACGCGATCCTGCGAACTTTGCCGTCGATTTCTCCTCACAGGCGCGGATCATCGACGTAAGCGGGGTTTTTAGGCCGCTAGTGCGTAGTTTTCGTCGTTGGCAACTATAAAAGTTACAGCGATTGTTTAACGAGAGTCACTACCCTCTCGGCATGCACCTCTTGCTCTGCTACCCCCGTCGAAGCCAAGTCGCCCCCATGAAGGTATGTCTGGATTCTAGCATGATCCCAACCACTGCATTCGTGACCGGGCACCAGCCAATCGTTTTATTAGACGCCGACACGCGCTACCGGTTCCCGAAAGGAGGCTGATTTCGAGCCGGTGTTCAGTCCGCCCGGCACCGAAGATACTCAAATTTATTCCTTATTTTCAATAGGTTAAGAAAAAGGAAAGAAATCGGAAAGTAAATAGAAGCCGCTCGGAACACCTCCGCAGGCACGCCTGATGAGCATCCGCATCTCCACCCGACTGGAGATGCAGAGTGTCAAAAATATTGCAGATCGCCGCATTGATTGCGGTTAGCTCGATTGCCCTAGTTGATCCACCCAGCGCCTCAGCCCGGGAGCGAATCCACGGTAGCGTGGTGCAGACGACTATCGTGAAGGATGCCGAAGTGCCGCCTGGCGGCTATGCCACCGTCGACAGTGCTGTCATCGCCGCGTCCAATCGCTTCAATCCGGATTCCATCAAACGAAATCGTGAGCACGTCGGCGCCATCGTCGCCTGCAACGGCGCCATGTTCTATACCCACGGAAAGGGCCGGCCCGCCGTAACGCCGGTTCGTTTTTCCATCGCCGTACCGGAAGGCTGTTCACTTCGTGCGCTCTGGCATACCCACGGTGGCCGCGGTCGACACCGCCAATTCTTTTCGGCCAGCGATACCGAAACGGCCGAGAAGCTCGGCGTGCCTTTCTACCTGGCGAACTACAAGGGCGAGCTGCGCGTGTTCCACCCCGGGAAAGAGTCCGCAGCAGAGAGAGGCGCGGTGCTCAAAAAGCCCGGCGTATCGGCAAACGCGGCGACCGGGCAGATGGTTCTCGAGGGAGCCTTGGCGATCACCGTGGCCACCCGCTGAGCTCCGACAATGACATCGATCGACGCTGATCTTTCCAGCCCGCGGCCTTTCTGCCATTCTCGAGCGCCTGCACCAATGCGGACATCCGTACGGATTAGTCTTGGATGGCGACGAGACGCACCGAGATTGGACAGTTCATTTTCGAACATGACTCGGGGGAGCTGCGAACTTCGGGGGGCGTGAGTCGTCTCAGCCCGAAAGCTGCTGCAGTTCTGAGTGAGCTCATCAACGCCGATGGCAAGGTGGTCAACCGGGAAGCGCTCCATGACTCGGTGTGGGCCAACCAGTACGTCACAGACGCGCAGGTCTCGAAAGCCATCACCGAGCTTCGCCAGGCATTCGGCGACACCGCCAGCGATAGCCGGTACATAGAAACTCTGCCGAAGCGCGGCTACCGACTGCTGGCTACGACATCTGAACTCACCGCGGAAGAGGACGACCGACGGCCCAAATGGCGGGCAGGTCCCAAATTGAGCATTGCCTTGGTTGCCGTCTGTCTGATGGCCGTCATATTCGCTCTAACCTCATCCGAACACATGATCGACCTCTTCAGCACCGATGCCTCAACGGACAGCCAGGCAGCGTCGGTCACCGTGCTGGAGTTCACTGGCGTCAACGCGGGCGCGGACGAGTGGGCGATTGCCGTCCAAGACGACGTAAGAACCGCACTTTCGAGCTCTGCACTGAAGCTGGTGGCACAGGACGCTAATCCCAGATACGCGCTGTCCGGCACAGTGAGGATTGTTCAGAGCGATGCAGTCATCACGATTGAGTTACTCGATCAGCATTCCGGGACTACCCTCTGGCGGAAACAGATGGCGCAGGCTCGCGACGACGGAATCCTGTTTGAAAAGGCCCCTTTCGTGAGCAGCATGGTTCAGTTGGCAATCTCCATGGAAACCGCTCGCGAGCAGTTCGCTGATAGTCCACAAGCCGCGAATGCCTTTATCGAGTCCATCCTTGAATACAACGAGTGGGCCCTGGGCGGTGGCGGCAACTTTCGTGTTGCCGAATCGCACGCTAAAAAGGCCCTGGAGCACGATCCGCATTTCGCGCCAGCACACCGGATCCTTGCGATCTGGTACGCCCTGCGCCTCGGCAACGAGCTGACAGCTGCTGAGGCCCTCCCCCTTGCACACAACCATGTGCAGCTATGGTTGCAGGCGGAGCCAGACGATACTTTCCCGTTGGCACTGATCAACCGGCTGCTGGATCTCGATTATCAGTCTGCACTTCTGAACATCGCGCACGCGGAGACCCACCCAACGCCTGTAGTCCCTCCGGCAATGATTTCGACGCAACGGTGCCAGATCCGACTCCAGACTGGTGAGCTGGCCAAAGCAGAATCGGCGTGCCTGGAAGCGCTCGCCTATGGCCCGTCCGCGGAGATATTCCACCAGCTGGCTCGCATCGCGAGAAAACAAGGGCAGAACGAAACAGCGCTGAGATACCTGCGTGAAGCGATGCAGCATGAAGCAACCAACTCGATCGGCACGCTAGAGGGGACCATCGTCGCCGCCCAGTTGGCAGGGGATACCGCCAAAACAGAACAGGCGCTCGATCGGCTGCTGACAACCAGAGGGGTTCAGCCAGAGAGGTACATGCACTTCATCGCGATGGCAGGCCGGACGGAACTGGCCACCGAGCTGACAGAAGCTGCGGAGGTGTCCTATGCGGAAGGCAATCTGAAAACCTACGGGCCGCTCTTCTTCACCTACAACGAGTTGGGCAATACTGACAAAGCGCTGTTCTGGCTGGAGAAGGCCATCGAAAACAGAGAGTACTCGGTGATCGTAGAGATCAGGTCATCCAGAGGATTTGAAAGCCTCTGTGCAGATCCGCGTGCTCAGCCCATCTTCGCAAGGCTACGAGAGCTGGAAGCCAGCGGATCTCCCACCCCGTCCGCCGCAACACTTAACGCCCCCTCTGTCCCTGAAGTCCAGGCTGAAGTCTGCGGCGAGGTTTAACGCTCAGAACTTCGAGGTGGTCTAACCACACTCACCCCGCACCTTATGCATCGAGCGCATGAACCCAATCACGCCAGTGTGTTCGAACTCTGGCAAACTGATTGTTTGGGCACCTTTAGCCTTCCTTTAATGAAGCTGATAAGACAACTTAGTTGCGCTGTCCTGCTGGCACTGGGCACCTTGACCGCCGTGGCTGACACGGTAGACGCCCGCGCCTATGTGCAGCGCGCCATTGAGCTCATCGAAACGGGCGAGCACAGCCTGGCCCGCACCTATCTGGCTCCGGCGCTGATCGATCCACGCTTGAGCTCGGCGGAGCGCTCCCACGCCTATTACGTGCGCGGTTACAGCTACCTTGCCGATGGGCTGCCTGTGTCAGCCAGCAAGGACTACGCCCGGGCGCTGGAATTCAATCAGGACAATGGGCCTGCTCTGGTCGGCCTGGGCGATCTCTACCATCGCGGTGTCGGCGTGCCTGAAAATCCGGAGCTCGCCTACGCCTTTTTCGAATCAGCCGCCGAAGCCGACCATCCGGAGGCGAGCCTGTTCATCGGTTTCGCCCTGCTCCAGGGTCGTGGTGTGGAGCAGAATGTGGATCGTGCCCGCGAGATTCTGAGCACGCTCGCCGAAGAAGGCAGCAACCAGGCCATGCTCTACCTCGGTCGAAGCTATCGCGAGCCCTTCGCCCAGGACCCGGATCCGGAGCTTGCCCGTCAATGGATCGAGCAGGCAGCAGCGCTCGGCTCGGTGGAAGCAAAGGCCACCCTTGGCTATATGCACTACCAGGGTGAGTTCGGCGAGCCGGACCTCACGGAAGCCGTACGGCTCTTTGAAGAAGCTGCCGCAGCCGGCTCCAGCAGCGCCAACGTCGCCCTCGGGCATATGTATCTGGTCGGCGATGGTCTGCCCACGGATCCAACCCTGGCGCGAGAACTCCTCGAGCGGGCAGCAGAAGCAGGCGATCTTGCCGGTGCCTTGAGTCTCGGGCACATCTATGAGGCAGGCATCGGTGTTGATCGCGACCTCGAAACGGCAGAGTCCTGGTACTTGAAAGGTGCCCATGCCGGTTTCGGTCAAGCGCAGCTTCGTCTTTTCTACCTGCTGCTCGATCGAGGGGAAGATGCCAACGCCGTGCATTGGATTGCCAAGGCGGCGGAGCAGGATCTGCCCCAGGCGCAGAACGACTACGCCTGGCTCCTTTCCACCAGCCACGTTGATCACATTCGGGACGGCGAGCTTGCCCTCACCTACGCAGAACGAGCCGTGGCTCAGGTAGAGAGCGCCGCCTACCTGGACACGCTGGCAGCCGCCTACGCGGAGCTCGGTCAGTTCTCCGAAGCCGTCTCTATTCAGAAGAAAGCGATGGCGCTGGTGACCGAAGCCGGGTCCGAAGAAGCCCAGGCGCTGGCCGAGCATCTGGCCGCCTACCAGGCTGGCGAACCCTGGCGGGAATAGGCTGATTCTGGTACAAAATGCCGCCCGCAACGCTCCGGTCAGTCACGAGAGAGAATCCAGTTTGAGCATCGACCAACATCGCACCGATCAGATATTCGCTGTGATCGAAGCACTCGCGGAAGCGGGTGTGGCAGAGTTCCGTCCGGGTCACATCGCGGACAGCCTGCGTGAATCCGGACACCCGATGCTCACCTGGGAGATTCGTGGCGAGCTCGCCCGGCTCGAAGCGGCAGGTCTGATCACCTCAGACGCGAAGACGGGCGTTTACCAGCTCAGCAAAGCAGCCCGCAAGGCAGGCTGACGCGCTCATGGCTACCAAGAAAAAGGACGCCGACGAGCTGGCTGACGTTTCGTTCGAGGCGGCTCTCGAGGAACTCGAATCTCTGGTGGAGAAGATGGAGACCGGCGAGCTCAGTCTGGAAGACTCGCTGGCGGCGTTTGAGCGCGGCGTAAAGCTCACCCGGCACTGCCAGTCATCCCTCAAGGCAGCTGAGCTGAAGGTGAAAGTGCTCACAGAATCCGGCGATCTGGAAGATCTGGACGTCGACAGTCTTGATGACGCCTGACCTCAAAGCTCTAAAAACCACCATCGAAGATGCACTGACGCATCACCTGCCCGTGAGCTCCGAACACGCTCAGGTGCTCACCGATGCCATGCGCTACGCAACCCTTTCCGGCGGCAAGCGCATCCGGCCCATGCTGGTCTGTGCCACCTGCACAGGTCTCGGCGGCAATCTCGAGAACGCCCTGGCACCCGCCTGCGCTGTGGAGTTCATTCACGCTTACTCATTACTCCACGATGACTTGCCTGCCATGGATGATGACGAGCTCCGCCACGGCCTGCCGAGCGGGCATGTGAAGTTCGGCGAAGCCAACGCGATTCTAGCGGGGGATGCACTGCTGACCCTGGCCTTTGAAACGCTGGCAAACGCACCCATTTCGAGAACGGACGTCCGCCTCACGGCCATCCAGCTTCTTGCCGAGGCCTCCGGCTGGCAGGGCATGGTAGGTGGCCAGGTATTCGACATCGAGTCAGAAGACAAGCAGCTCTCCCTTTCCCAGCTGCAGGCCCTGCACGCCGGAAAAACGGGCGCGCTGATCCGCGTGGCCGTGCAGATCGGGGCGCTGTTCGGCGATGCGAAGGTGGATGCGGAAACCTACGTGCTGCTCACAGAATTCGCCACGCGCATCGGCCTTGCGTTCCAGATCATCGATGACGTGCTGGACGTGACACAAAGCACCGAGAAGCTCGGTAAGCCGGCCAAGTCAGACGAGAAGGCGAAGAAGAGCACCT
This sequence comes from Candidatus Azotimanducaceae bacterium, assembly GCA_965215995.1. GTDB lineage: Bacteria > Pseudomonadota > Gammaproteobacteria > Pseudomonadales > Azotimanducaceae > SZUA-309. The sequence goes on from OZ244128.1 coordinate 2,179,171, forward strand.
ACACCGCACTGCTCGGTGTGGAGCAGGCGAAGTCTCAGGCTGAGGATCTGTTGTCGGAGGCATTGTCCATGCTCGGCCGGGTAGAGCTCGAGCACGACCTTTTAGGGGAGCTCGCTCGGACCATCGTTCTCCGCGATCACTAGTCCTTCGGAGTCAGCGGTTCAGTAGTTCTGAACCAACATCTTCGGTTCAGTAGTTCTGAACCAGCGTCATCACCCCACCACTCTCGCGAATCGAAACCTGCTTTAGGAACGACATACCGAGCAGGATGTCGACCGGGTACTGACCGGTGATGATGGCGGCCTGCACATTGTGCGCAGTGATGCCCGCGACCGTGACTTTCGGCAGGTTCATGAAGTAGGACTCGGCGTTGCCCTGGGCGGTCTGCACAGACCCGCGCTGGCCCTGCCTGTAATTGATACCCAGCGCCTCCGCCTGATAGGAGGACAACGCCACCACCGAGGCACCGGTATCGATCAGAAAGTCCACGTAGTGATTGTTGATCGCGCCGCGGATTCGATACTGGCCGAGATCGTCCGCCGGAATCGATACCTCAGAGACCTGAGCCTCGGCGTACTGACCAGCGACCTGTTTGGACAGCCCGAGCGTATGCTGCTCGCCCTGCCAGGCGACGACCGCTTCCTGGGAATTGGCGCTGACCAGGGTGACACCCTGGGGGGTGGTATCGCCCACTTTCAGCAGCTTCTCGCCGCTGCCGGCACGGATCACGGCCATATCCTTGAACAGGCCGACGATCTCCACCGGCACCACGGCCTGCACCGTCGCCGCCGTTAAAGAGGCCATCAACACCGCTTTCAGAAGCATCAGCTTTTTAAGCATGGCAGCATCCATCCGCCGAACATCCAGGAAGCCAAAAGTGTACTAAAGGGATGCGGAATCAGATGTTGTTGAAACCTAAGAGTGTGAACTGGAGCACGGCCAGAGCCATCGCACCGGCTGCCAAGTCGTCCACCATCACGCCGAAGGCGCCCGGCACGCCTTTCTCGAGTGCCCCGACCGGCCAGGGTTTCCAGATATCGAACAGGCGAAAGAGCGCGAAGGCAGCCAGCATGCCCCAGAGGGTCATAGGCGCGAACAGCAAGGCGAGCCACTGCCCGGCAAACTCATCGATCACAATGGCACCCGGGTCACGCACCTGATAGCGGGCCTGAACGCGATGGGTGAGCCAGGTGCCGAGCGCGGTGATCGCGACAACCACTAGACATTGGATCGGCAACGATAGTTCGCCCAGCACGAACCACCAGATCAGCACAGCCGCCAGGCTGCCGAAGGTGCCAGGTGCCTTAGGGGCAAAACCCGAGCCGAATCCGCAGACCAGAACCACCTCCGGATCCCGCCACTGCGCCCAGCTGAGCCTGCCATTGGATTCGCTCACACCGCTGGCTTCAGAGAAAGTGCTGATAGCCTTTAATGGCCACCGGCTCTCCGTCGAGGAGAATATCTGAACCCTCGGTCACGGTGCCGATACGAACAGCATCCACTCCGCGCGGCGGGGAATCCGCTGTAAAGAGCAGCTCGTAGTCGTCCCCGCCATGAAGGGCATGATCCAGATCCGCGCCTTCGCCCATGGGTATATCTCCGCCGACAAGCTCTGCACCAACGCCGCTGGCCTTACAGACATGACCCAGGTCCTGCAACAAACCGTCGGACACATCGATACAGCTCGTGGCAACCCCGCGCAGCGCGGTGCCCGCATCGATGCGTGCCCGTGGCCGGAAGTAGCGATAGGTGCGCGGGTCTTCGAGCTCACCAAGGCACTGCGCCGCCACCGCGGCTGCAGAGGCGCCGAGTGGTCCGGTGATGAATATCCCCTCTCCCGCTGCCGCACCAGCTCGCCGCAATACCTCAGCTTCCGGGCAGCTGCCATGTACGCTGACAGTGATGCTGCGCGGACCTCGGGCCAGATTGCCGCCCAGGATGGCACCGCCTGTCTCGCCGACGGCTTTGGCCATGCCGGCAGCCACCGAGAGCGCCCAGTGCCTGTCTTTCTCCTCCAGCGTCATCGCGACAAGCAGCTGCACCGGCACAGCACCCATGGCCGCCAGATCCGAAACGCTCACCATCATGGCCCGGTAGCCGACCAGGTCTCCCGGTGCATCATCGGGGAAATGCACAGCGCCGATCAGGGTATCTATGGAAGAAAGCAGCAGCTCGCCTTCGGGTACCATGATCGCCGCGCAATCATCACCGGGATCAATCACACCACCCCGGGCGGTCTCGCCGAGAACGCTCAGAATCTCATCGATGAGCTCAAACTCGTTCACGGGCAGCGACTTCAACAGGCCGCAGAGAAGCTGCCAGCTTATCCAGCACTGCGTTGACGAACTTGTGACCCTCCTCGGCACCGAACAGCTTGGCGAGCTCAACGTATTCATCAATAACGACAGCGTAGGGGATCTCTTCGCGTGCTGAGAGCTCATGGGTCGCCAGACGAAGCACGGCGAGCTCCACCTTGTCGAGCTCATTGAGGGGTCGGTCCAGTGCCGGACCGAGCAGCACATCGAGGTCACCCGCATGGAGCAGCACACCGCGCAGGATCTCCGTGAAGAAGACCGCATCGGCCTTAGCCAGAGAGCCGTTGCTCTGATACTCGGCTTCGATGTCCGCCGTATTGCCGCCGGTCATCTGCCAGCCGAACACGGCCTGCACTGCAGCGCGCCGCGCTTTTCGTCGCGCCCACTTGCCCGTTGCTGACTTACCAGCACTCAATTCTTTCTCTGCCTTCCCGTTTTGTGTTGCTTATGCTCGCCGCCGTCAGGCTGGCACGAGCCGCAGCCTGAGATCATCACCGACCGCGTCGCGATGGGCGATTTTAGCCTCAATTGCCTCCAACATGCGTGCAATGGGCAGATCGGCGAGCGGGCGGGCATCGCTACCGAGCAGTTTCGGTGCGATGTACAGGAGCAGCTCGTCCCAGAGACCGGCTTTCAGGAAAGCACCGATCAGCGTGGGTCCGGCCTCGATGAGCAGTTCGTTGCAGGGCCGTTCCGCCAGATTGGTGAGCAACGCGGTGAGGTCGACACGGTCATCTGGTGCGGGCAGCAATAGGTGCCGAGCCTTCTTGCTCGAAGGCGTTCCAGCCGTATGCACCACCAGGGTATCACCGGGTTCGCTGAACAGCTTGGCGGTCTCGGGCACTCTGAGATTCGAATCGAGCACGACCCTCAACGGCTGGCGAATCGAGCCCTGCACCGAATAGGCCTTATCACGCACGGTCAGGGCCGGATCATCCACCAGCACGGTTTCAGCACCGGTGATGATGGCGCAACTGCGCGCCCGCCAGGCCTGCACGTCGGCGCGAGCCGCCGCACCGGTTACCCACTTGCTCTCACCGCTGGCCATGGCCGTGCGACCATCGACAGAAGCGGCAACCTTCAGACGAACGAAAGGCCGCTTCCGAACGATCCGGCTGACAAATCCAGCGACAGCTTCAGCTGCTTCAGGCAACTCAATGAGCTCAACATCCACACCCGCCTGGCGCAGGTCTTCGAATCCCTGCCCGGCCACCTGTGGGTGAGGGTCGGTCATGGCGGCGACCACCCTGGCGACCCCTGCTTTGATCAGCGCCTGGCTGCAGGGTGGCGTACGGCCATGATAGGCACAGGGTTCGAGGCTGACGTAGGCCGTTGCACCCCTGGCGGCATCACCCGCATCCGCCAGGGCATTTACCTCGGCATGGCCTTCACCCGTCCGATGGGTCCAGCCCCGACCGACGACCACACCCTTCTGCACGATCAGGCAACCGACGCTGGGATTAGGCGGGGCGATGCAGCGGCCGTTCTCTGCAAGAGCCACGGCACCGCGCAGGAACAGCAGATCCGAGTCGGTGGCCATCAGGCCGGGTTTCCTGACCCTTTAGAAGTCTCCGGCGTTTTTTTCCCGGCCGTTTCCTCGCCATCGGGCCTTGCCGTCGGGATCTCGCCTGCGGCGCTCTTCAGCCGGGCAATCTCCTCCTGAAACTCACTCACATCCTGGAAGTCCCGATAGACGGATGCGAAGCGCACGTAAGCCACGCCATCGATTTTGCGCAGCTCCCGCATCACCTCCTCGCCCACTGCCCGGGAGGGCAATTCCCGCTCTCCGGTGGAGCGCAGTCGATGGGTGATGTGGTTGAGCGCCGATTCAATCTCCTCGATACCGACCGGGCGCTTCTCCAGCGCCCGGGTCAGACCGCGCCGGAGCTTTTCCTCGTTGAATGGCTCTCGTGTGCCATCGCTCTTCACCACCCGGGGCATGACCAGCTCGGCCGTCTCGAAGGTGGTGAAGCGCTCGCCGCAGGTCTGGCACTCGCGGCGCCTGCGCACCGAGTCTCCTTCCGCGACCAGCCGGGAGTCTATGACCTTGGTGTCATCGGCGCCGCAGAAAGGGCAATGCATGCGTCAGTTCCGTCACGCTGCCCGGTACACCGGGTACTCGGCGCAGAGCGCTTTCACTTTCTGCTGCACAGAGGCCACCATGTTGTCGTTCTCGATGTCGTCGAGCACATCGCACATCCAGCCGGTGAGGGTGACGCACTCGGCTTCCTTGAAGCCTCTGGTGGTCACGGCAGGGGTGCCGATCCTGAGACCGCTGGTTACGAATGGCGAGCGGGGATCGTTCGGTACTGCGTTCTTGTTTACCGTGATGTTGGCCCGGCCAAGGGCTGCATCCGCGGCCTTACCCGTGATCTCTTTGTCGATGAGATCCAGCAGGAACAGGTGGTTGTCCGTGCCACCGGAAACCACGTTGTAGCCGCGGGACTGGAAGCCGCTGGCCATGGTCTGCGCATTGACGACCACCTGCTTCTGGTACTCGACAAACTCAGGCTCCGCCGCCTCCTTGAAGCAGACGGCCTTGGCCGCGATCACGTGCATGAGCGGTCCGCCCTGGGAACCGGGGAACAGCGCGGAATTCAGCTTCTTTTCGATGTCCGGATTGGATTTGGCGAGGATCACGCCACCCCGCGGGCCCCGTAAGGTCTTGTGCGTGGTGGACGTGGTCACGTCGGCGATCTGCACCGGGCTCGGGTAGAGACCGGCAGCCACGAGACCGGCTACGTGCGCCATGTCCACCACCAGGTAAGCGCCCACGGAGTCTGCGATCTCACGAAACTTGCCCCAATCCAGCTGCCGGGAGTAGGCGGAGAAGCCGCCAACGAGCATTTTCGGCTGATGCTCCCTTGCCAATGCGGAGATCTCGTCGTAGTCCACCTCGCCGGTGTCGTTGTTGAGTCCGTACTGCACGGCGTTGTAGGTCTTGCCGGAGAAATTGGGCGCCGCACCATGGGTCAGGTGACCGCCCGCATCCAGGCTCATGCCGAGGATGGTGTCACCAGGCTGCAGCAGCGCCAGATACACGGCCGCATTGGCCTGCGACCCGGAGTGCGGCTGAACGTTGGCGTAATCGGCGCCGAATAGCGCCTTCACCCGCTCGATCGCCAGCACCTCCACCTGATCCACGTACTCGCAGCCACCGTAGTAGCGCTTGTGCGGATAGCCCTCGGCGTACTTGTTGGTCAGCACGCTACCCTGGGCCTCCATGACCCGGGGGCTGGTGTAGTTTTCCGAGGCGATGAGCTCGATATGCTCTTCCTGGCGGCGGTTTTCCTCGCCGATGGCGGCAGCTACTTCGTCGTCATAGCCGGCAATGGTGGCATCCTGTGAAAACATGCTTGGCAGTCTCTCGATCCTGGTTCAAGAAAGCGGCGTATTGTAGCTCAGCCGTGCCCGCACCCGAACGCGAAAACGGCTCAACGCCGGGATGAGCTGTTCGCAGGCGATCTGCGAGGCCGTGGTCGCGAGGTTCGGCAACCCGGCCAACGTGCTGCAGTGGCTAGTCCATTTGCACCATCGTCTTAGCAGGCAATATCAACGATGATGGTGCTCCAGTCGACGGAGCGGAGATACCCTTAGCGGGGCTGTTTGCGGCCAGGGAGGTTGCCAATCGCCTGGCGAGCGGCCCGCAACACGAGCGCACAGGGACGTCTGGGGCGTCCCCGATAGGGGTATCTCCGCTCCGCCGACCTTTTCCTTCCCCTTCAAACTGTCTGCGCCCCTCCCCTAATTGAACGCGGCTCCGTTTCTGGTAGGGTGCCGATCCCTGTCCCACACACCGGCAACCCATGGCCCAATACGTCTACACCATGCAGGGCGTCACCAAGATCGTCCCGCCCAAGCGAGTCATTCTCGAGAACATCAACCTGTCCTTCTTCCCAGGGGCCAAGATCGGCGTGCTGGGTCTGAACGGCGCAGGCAAGTCGAGCCTGCTCAGAATCATGGCTGGCGTGGACAGGGAATTCGAAGGCGAAGCCCGACCGCAGAAAGACATCAACGTGGGCTACCTGCCTCAGGAGCCGGAGCTCAATGAGTCCAAGGACGTGCGAGGCAACGTGGAGGAAGGCCTCGGTGAGGTGATGGCGTGGGTGTCTGAGTACAACGCCATCGCGGATAAGTTCGCCGAGCCCATGAGCGACGACGAGATGAACGAGCTGCTGGAGAAGCAGGGTGATCTCGCCACGAAGATAGACGCAGCGGACGGCTGGGATGTGGACCGGACCCTGGAGATTGCCGCGGATGCACTGCGTCTGCCACCCTGGGAGGCTGAGGTAGCCAACCTGTCCGGCGGTGAGCGACGCCGGGTGGCTCTGTGCAAGCTGCTGCTCTCGAAGCCGGACATGTTGCTCCTGGACGAGCCGACCAACCACCTGGACGCGGAGAGCGTGGCCTGGCTCGAGCAGTTTCTCGCCAGCTACACCGGCACCGTGGTGGCCGTGACCCACGACCGATACTTCCTGGACAACGTGGCCGGCTGGATCCTGGAGCTGGACCGCGGCCGGGGGATTCCGTTCGAAGGCAACTACTCCGCCTGGCTCGAGAACAAGGAGAAGCGCCTCGAGCACGAGGCCTCCCAGGAGAAAGCACGGCAACGGGCGATCAAGGGGGAGCTGGACTGGGTGCGCTCGAATCCAAAGGCGCGTCAGGCCAAGAGCAAGGCGCGACTGCAACGCTTCGAAGAGCTGATGAGCCGGGAAACCCAGGAGCGGATGGAAACCGCCGAGCTCTATATCCCGCCGGGGGAACGGCTGGGCGAGAAGGTGATCGACGTCAACCATGTCTCCAAGGGGTTCGGCGACCGACTCCTGATCGACGACCTGGACTGCTCCATTCCCCAGGGCGCCATCGTCGGCATCATCGGCGGTAACGGCGCGGGCAAGTCGACCTTCTTCAAGATGCTGACAAGTGTGGAAGCGCCGGACGACGGCACGATTGAGCTCGGCGATACCGTCGACCTCGGCTATGTAGACCAGAGCCGGGATACCCTGGACGGTGAGAAGACGGTCTGGGAGGAGGTTTCCGACGAGCAGGACATCCTCCGTATCGGCAGGTACGAGATTCAGTCCCGTGCCTACGTGGGCCGCTTCAATTTCAAAGGCTCAGATCAACAGAAGCGGGTCGGCGACCTTTCCGGCGGAGAGCGGAATCGCGTGCATCTGGCCAAGCTTTTAAAACGTGGCGCCAACGTGCTGCTGCTGGACGAGCCGACCAACGATCTGGATGTGGAAACCCTGCGGGCGCTGGAAGAGGCGCTGCTGAATTTCCCCGGCACCGTGCTGGTCATCAGCCACGACCGCTGGTTCCTGGATCGGATCGCCACCCACATCCTGGCCTTTGAGGGTGATTCCCACGTGGAGTGGTTCGCCGGCAACTTCTCGGACTACGAGGCGGACCACAAGAAGCGATTGGCCGAGGCGGGTGTGGATACCACGCCACATCGGGTGCGCTTTAAGCCGGTTACCCGCTGACGCCGCGCGACTACTTCAAGCGGAAGGCCACCAGAGAATCGCCCCGACTCAGCCCGAGCTGGTCATGGCCACCCGCCGCGATCACGATGTACTGATTGCCGTTCACTTCATAGCTCATGGGGGTCGCCAGGGCGGCTGCGGGCAGGCGCCGGTGAAACAGCTCCTCGCCTGACTCGATGTCGAACATGCGCAGCGCATGCTCAGCGGCAGCACCAATCACGACCAGGCCCGAAGCGGTGATCAGCGCCCCGCCCAGGTTCGGCACGCCCCATTCGAAGTTGGGGACCGGCGCCGGGGCAAGATCGGTGATTCTGCCCAGAGGCACTTCCCAGAGGATGCGTTGCGCGTTCAGATCAACCGCCACCAGCTTGCCCCAGGGAGGTTGGGTGCATGGCAGGCCGAGTGGTGAGAGAAACACCTGACGGGCCATGAAGTACGGCGTGCCGGTCATTCGGGAGACCTGCCAGCCGTCGATCTCACCGGACGCCCGCACCGCATCCAGCTGGTCCCGCGGAATCAGTTTGACCAGGGCCGGCACCTGATTGACGTTGGCGACCGCGATCTGCCGATCCACATCCACGGCCACGCCACCCCAGTTGGCCCCGCCCGCGTAGCCTGGATTGAGTACTGAACCTGCGATGGAGGGTGGCGTGAAGATTCCTTCCGAGCGGTAGGTCTCGAGGATCTTCTGGCAAGCACGCTTATCAAACCAGACCACGCCGAAGGCATCATCCGCGGTCAGTGCCCGCTGGTCCGCCAGCGCGGGTATCGAGGAAAAAGGCTGGGTTGGCGACAATCGCTCGCCGGGGACGTCGCTGGCCGGAACCGCCCGCTCCTCCAGGCCGATCAGAGGCTGTCCGGTCTCACGATGAAATCCGAACAGCATGCCCGTTTTCGTCACCACCAGCACGGTGGGGATGCGCTCACCGGCCACCTGCAGATGCGTCAGCGTCGGCTGTGCGGGCACGTCATAGTCCCAGACGTCGTGGTGAACGAGTTGCTGGTGCCAGACCACTTCACCGGTACTGCCACGAAGTGCCACGACCGAGTTGGCGTAGTGGTTGTCACCGAGCCGCTCACCACCGTAGAAGTCCGGGCTCGGGCTGGAGGTGGGAACGAACACCAGATCCCGCTCCAGATCGATGGCCAGTGGCGCCCAGGCATTGGCCGAGCCCGTGATCAGAGCACTCTCGCCTTCCCAGCTGGCGGCGGCTGGATCGTCTTCTGAGCGCGGGATGGGATCCCAGAGCCAATGCAGCGCGCCGGTTTCTGCATCCAACGCACGGACAATGCCCCGTTCCGAGCGCACGGCCCGATTGTCGCCTATGGCGGAGCCGACAATGATCTGATCGCCCATGACGGCAGGTGGTGAGGTGATGCCGTAATCACCTATGTCCACATCGCCCACGCCCTTGCTCAGATCGACACGTCCTTCAGCGCCGAAGTCAGTGCAGATCTGACCCGTCCTGGCATCCAGCGCGATCACCTCGCCGATCAGCGTGCCCAGGTAGATCCGGTGCTGGCAAAGGCCCTGCTCGTTCGGTTTTGCTCCGTGCCAGAGGCTGACGCCACGGGAGGCGCTTTCCGAGTAACCGATGTCTTTCGGCAACTCCGCATCGAAACGCCAGACCCCCTCGCCGCTGGCAGCATCCAGAGCAAACGCCCGGTTGGTGCTTGTGCTGAAGAACAGCAGGCCGTCCCAGAAAATCGGGTTGGCCTGAAAGGAGTGCCCCTTATGCTCGAATCCCTGGTTCAGATCACCGGTATTGAAGGTCCAGGCTTCCACCACCTGATCCAGATTGCCTGGCTGGATCTGAGCCAGTGGCGTGTACTGAGCACCCCCTTCGCCGCCATAGCTCTCCCAGCTGGCAGCCCAGAGACAGGTGCCCGGCACCGAGCAGGCAACGACGAAACCAAAGACAAGCAACTTTAGAGAAAACTCGGACATATCCGGCCGCCATCCAATCTGATTGAGCTGACCTTAGCCTGCTAAGCCGACAAGGCCCATAAATCTGGGACACAGGGGCGAATTCTGGGCCGAACGGCGCTGTTTAAGGGGTCAGCAACGGCGCGCTTTCAGCTAGCCAGCGCACCTCTGACCTGAGGCAGGTAGGTTCTACTGACCGGCACCACGTCGCCGGTGGTCAATTCCACCTTCATATCGCCGGAGCCGGTCAGGGACTCGACCCGCTCGAGGTTGACGATGGCCGTGCGATGGGTGCGAAGAAACTGCTGCTGATCCAGCTCTTCGGCCAGCCCGGCCAGCGTGCTGCGCATGGGGTAGCTCCGCCCACCGCAATGCATGAGCACGTAATTCCCCGCAGACTCCACCCAGTCGATCTCATCCACGCGGACCAGGTATTCCCGGTTCAGCATTTTCACCAGAAACTGGGTGCGTTGTCGTGAGGAAACCAGGCGATCAACGGCCTCGTCGCTCTGATCTGCGCCTTCCGCCAGGAATCGTGCTTCACCCTGCAACCGGTCGAGAATGAACTGATAAGCATAAATGGCCACGACCACGAGTACGTAGGTCAACAGGTCCTTACGCATCTCGTAGAGTAGTCTCAGGCCTACGGAACCAAACTCATAGGACTCCAGCACGAGCCATCTGAGGGCGCTGAACATGGCTATGTGCAGCAGCGAAAAAACAAAGAACCCCACCACGAGCCATCCAGCCCGCCAGCGCAGGTTTGCGAACGAGAGATTCAGGTGCGAGAGGAAGCGAACGAGTAACGGAATCAGAACCAGAACCGCCAGTCCGGAACTCCCCTCATCTATCCAGGCGGCCTGCCACCCGCTCGGCAATCCATCTCGCAAATTCTCGATGATCTTCGAGGTCGCGTTGAGCGTAACCAGCAGACCAACGACAAAGAGCGTGATGAGCACTTCATAGCGTCGGCGATGAGCAAGATAGGTCTGGATGTTCACAGCCATCGAGCATGCCACACAGCGGTCCGTCGTCGTAGACGGTTTGCTAGAACAACGTCGACCCAGAATCTTAGATCCTGGACGCTGCCGCAGTTTGCGCCCTTAGCCGCTCATGCGGTCATCTGTACAGGCGTGCTGTAGTCGATCGGCTCACCCAACCAGCCGTTCCATCGCTTCTCCCAGTAGAGGTTGTGCAGACGGGTGGTCAGCTCGCCAGGGCCGTTACTACCTCCTAAGGCTCGTTCATTCACCATGGCGATGGGCATGATGCCGCCGGCAGTGGAGGTGAGGAACGCCTCGTCGGCATCGACCAGTTCCTGAGCGGGAATGTCCGATGTTTCAACCGGCAGCCTAAGCTCGCTGGCCAGATCGAAGACGGTCAGCCGGGTGATACCCTCCAGGCATCCGGATGCCGGTGTCTTCAGCACACCGTCCTTTATCAGAAAGACGTTGCAGCCGGGTGCTTCTGTCAGATTTCCGTCTGCATCCGTCAGAACCGACCACTCCGCACCTGAGCCCATAGCCTCGAAGATGGACAGCTTCATGTCCATCCAGTGAAAGTTCTTCGCGGTTGGGTCCACTGACTCCTTGGGGATGCGGAGGAACTCGGTGCTGATCTTCACCTTCGCACCCCGAGTTCTCAACTCATCGCCGTGAATAAACATGTATGGCGTGACGAACGCATAGAACTTGTTGGTGTAGACCGGATCCGTCCGTTCACCTTCCAGCTCGCCTCGAGTGACTGCCCACCAGATGTAGGCATCCTTCAGACCAGTAAGCTTCACCAGGTTGTTCAGAATCTCGACTGTCTCCTGTTCCGAGTAAGGGTTTTCAAGCAGAAACTTCTGGCAGGAGGCAGTGAACCGCTTGACGTGGTCCTTCATTCGGAACATGTACCCGGCGCTGGCACTCACCACATCATAGGCAGCATCTGCGTGGATAAACCCGGCATCGGTAATCGGCACTACACCTTGCTCAATGGGTCGGTACGTGCCCTGGGTGAAGGCGGAACCATTCTCATACTCCGGCGCATGAGGCGCCCGTTCGTGTCTCGGATCGGTGGTAATGATCTTCTGTGCTTCGATGATCGACATTTGGCTTCCTCGCATTAGTACGATCGTACAGGCTGGCAGTCTACCTCAATTAGTACTATCGTACAAATAGAAGGAGTGACCCATGAGCCGGACTCAAACTACAGCGCCACGGGGCGAAGAACGAAAAATTCATATTCTGAATGCGACGCTTCGACTCATCTCTTGCGGCGGGGTGGACTCGGTGACACATCGCCGGGTGGCGGAGGCAGCTGGCGTGCCACTGGGCTCGACGACTTACCACTTTGCATCGAGAGAGCATCTGCTCCAGGAGGCATTCGAGTACTACCTGCAGGCCTGGACGACGGTGCAGCTGGAAGCAATGTCTGAACCCATTGAGACCGTATCCGCGTTCGTTGACTGTCTCGTGGAGATCACCAAACGGGAATTCGAAGATGAGGGCATGTTGCTGACCGAGTACGAGCTGACCCTCTTCGCAGCCCGCAATCCCAAGATCGCAGCAGCCCTGCACAACTGGGACGAGTTTCTGCTGGAAAGCATGGCGAACACCATGAAGTCGCTAGGCGCATCTAAGCCAAAGGACGCCGCCCGTACAATCCTGAATCTGATACGAGGTTACGAGCTGGACAGCCTTTCAAAGCACAAGTTGGACAGCGTCGGATTCCGGCGTCGATTGACGTCGGTCGTGTCCGCTCTGGTCAGCCACGGCTAAACCCGACCGATTACCCTTCGCTCTGGACCGCCGCCAGAGCCAACGTCTCATCGAGATAGTCGGCAAAGGCATCCAGCACAGCCGCCGTGAACGCGATCTCGCCATCCACTTCGTCGTAAAGCTCTGCCTCGATGGATTCCCGCACCCGGGGTAGCGTCTTCACCCCGTAGCCGGTGTAGAACCCGGGTGCGTAGATCTGATGCCGGTACCAATCGCGACCCGGTAGCCCTTCCTCAGAGGTCAGGGCACGTTCGCTCTGATACAGGCGCTCGTTTAAGGCAGCAAAGTCGAGCGCTTCGGAACCGTCAAGGGCAGCAAGCGCGGCATCGAGCAGCTCGGCGCTTTCGTTGACTCTATCTATTGCGTTTTTCAGCGGCGCAAAGTTGAAGTGAGGCACCGGCATGGCTGCACCTGGCGCCGCCAGCGTCCGAGTGGGATCCAGCGCCAGCTCGTAGGCACCTTCCTCGAGCAACCGGTTAGTCCGTTCTGCTTTCTCTCGCTCGCCTTCTGCGAGCTTCTCCAGCTCGCCTAAGTAGTGGGTCAGATTGTCCGCCAGGCCGGTAAAGCGGAACGGCAACACGGGCGCATTGGCCAGGCGCAGCGTCGCCGTTCCCGCAAGGTCCGCGAGCACGCGACCGTAGATGAAGCCTGGTTCCCTGAACCGGGTGTAGTGCTCATAGGTGTCGTAGAGGGTGTGATAGCTGCCGCCATTGCCCTCGCCACCAAAGCCCAGGTTCGCCGACGCAATTCCGGCATGTTGCAGGAACGGTGTGTAATCCGAGCCGGAGCCAAGGGGGCTGATGCGAATGTCTTGCCGGCTGGCCAGCTCCTCTTTCCGCTCAGGCGAACCGGTCACGGCGATGCGGGCCCGAAGACGCTCGTCCACGCTCGCACCGGTCTGGGGATCCTGCACCGCTTTCAGCACTTCGTTGAAGAAAGGCTCCAGCGTATGGCTGCCGCCAACATAGGCGAACCCGCGGCTGTTGCCGTCCGTGTTGATGTAGGCGACCGCGCTTTCATTCAGCACCCTCAGGTGCTTCTCCACCCACTCTGTGGAACCGATGAGTCCGGGCTCCTCCGCATCCCAACCGGCATAGACGACGGTTCGTGCCGGTGGCTGACCGGCCTCGGCAAGCCGAGCCAACGATCGAGCCTCATCCATCAGCGCCACCATGCCGGACACCGGATCGGCGGCGCCATGATTCCAGCCATCGTGATGATTGCCGCGCAGCACCCACTGATCCGGATAGATCGCCCCTTTCATTCGGGCGATCACGTTACCGACCTTGATCGTCTGCCAGTCGAAGCCGAGCGCGAGCCGGACTTTCCCCGGACCTGGACCGATGTGATAGGTGATCGGCAAGCCGCCCTGCCACTCCCGCGGCACAGTCTCGCCACCAAGTGCTGCCAGCAGCGGCTCGGCATCCCGATAGGATATGGGCAGCACGGGAATCCTGGTCAAGGTCGGTGCGTCCTCACGATTCAGGCGTCTGGTGCCTTTGATAGCCGGCTTGCCAGGGGTGAGCACATCGCCCGGATACAGCGGCATGTCCATCACCGAGCCGCGCTGCACGCCGGACTCATTTTTGAACGGACCGACCGGATAGACGTCACCGGCAGCGTAGCCATCGTCTGCCGGGTCTGAATAGATCAATGCGCCGATGGCGCCTTTCTCGGCCGCAAGCTTCGGTTTGATGCCCCGCCAGGAACGACCGTACTTGGCGATGACGATCTTGCCCGACACATCCACCCCATATCGTTCCAGAAGCTCATAGTCTTCGGGGATGCCGTAGTTAACGAAGACCAGCTCGGCGGTAACATCCCCGTCCACGGAGAAGGCGTTGTATGGCGGTAGCACCTCGTCCCGTTCAGCGCTGCTCGCGTCGCCTTCCACCACATCTTCCAGCAGTCCGGCGGTGTAGGCGTCCGGCTCCAGGAGCTCGAGCTCCCGCTTCACCGGCACAGGCAGAAGAATGTCGAACCACTCCACTTCTACTTCAAAGCCCCAGGACGCAAAGCGTTCGGCCATGTAATCGATGTTGACCCGGCCGTGTTCCGAGCCTGGATGGTGCGGCTTGGCGGACAGTGCCCGCGCCCACTCGGATTGATCCTCTGCCGAGAGCCCACTGCGGAAATCTGCTTCCAGCGCCCGCTGGTCTCGATCATCGCCGAAGCCGATCAATCCGGTGGCCAGTACACTCTGGGCGAACAGCAGGGATGCGGCGATGGCGGCGTGAATGGTCGTACGAGAAGCGAACGAGCGGGTCATAATTCTTATCCTCTATGGAGCCCCTCAACGTCCTTCAGTGGGCCTCCTCGTTTAAAGCGTTTCGATCACATCCAACGACGCGGAAAGACTCTTCACGCCGTGCACGACCATGCCTTCCTGGACTTTCTTGGGACGATTGGCGAACGGCACGATGGCCTGCCGGAAGCCGTGCTTGGCCGCTTCCGAGAGACGCTGCTCGCCATTGGCTACTGGCCGCACCTCACCGGTGAGCCCGAGCTCACCGAACACGATCAGTTCTTTCGGCAGCGCCCGGTTGCGGAAGGACGAGAGCACGGCGAGCAGCACCGAAAGATCCGCACCGGTCTCCGTTATCCGCACACCACCCACCACGTTCGCGAATACATCCTGATCAGCGAGGGTGACGCCGCAATGCCTGTGCAGCACGGCCAGGTGCATGGCGAGACGTTGCTGATCCAGGCCGACGGCAATTCGCTTGGGATAGCCGCCCTGGCTGTGATCGACCAGGGCTTGCAGCTCCACGAGCAGCGGCCGGGTGCCTTCCCAGGTGACCGTGACCACCGAGCCGGGAGAGTGCAGATCGCCCCGCTGCAGGAAGATGGCGGACGGGTTGGCCACCTCCTTCATGCCCTGATCGGTCATGGCGAAGACGCCAAGCTCATTGATGGCACCGAACCGGTTCTTCACCCCACGCAGTGTCCGGTAGCGGCTGGCCGCCGGAGAGTCGAGCATCATGAAGCAATCGATCATGTGCTCGAGCACCTTCGGCCCGGCCAGATTACCTTCCTTGGTGACGTGCCCCACCAGCACGATCACCGTACCCGTCTGCTTGGCGAGCCGAGTGAAGAAAGCGGCCGTCTCCCGAACCTGGGTCACGCTGCCCGGCGTGCTCTCCACGGACTCCAGCTGCATCACCTGGATGGAGTCGAGAATCACCACTTTCGGCTTCGACCCCTCAATCAGCCCGGCAACTGCTTCAGCACGGGTCTCCGATGCAACCTGCAATCGGTCCATGGGCAGCGCCAGCCGTGTGGCGCGCAATGCCAGCTGCTGCAGTGATTCTTCTCCGGTGACGTACAGGGTTTCACTTTCGTTTGCCAGCTGGCAGCACATCTGCAGGAGCAGCGTGGACTTTCCCGCACCTGGCTCGCCGCCAATCAGCACGACAGATCCCGGCACCAGACCGCCGCCCAGCACCCGATCCAGCTCGTCGAAGCCGGTGACGATGCGGGGGGCTTCTTCTGCCGCCACATCCGCCAGGCGTTTTACTTCAGATCGCACACCCGCGAAGCCAACCCCCGGCTCCGAGACCGGGCCGATGCTCACCCGGGAAAGGGAATTCCAGGCTTTGCAGGACAGGCACTGGCCCTGCCACTTGGGGAAGTCCGCGCCGCACTCGTCGCAGACGTAGGCGGATTTAGGTTTCGCCTTAGCCACAAGAGCGCTTATTCAAAGGGCGCAAAATCCCGATAGCGATCCGGCGCCAGGTTCTCGAACTTGGTCAGATTACCGATGAAGGAGAGATGCACCTTGCCGATGGGACCGTTTCGCTGCTTGCCGATGATGATCTCGGCGGTGCCTTTGTCGGGGGACTCCTCGTTGTAGACCTCGTCCCGGTAGATGAACAGGATCACGTCTGCATCCTGCTCGATTCCGCCCGAATTGTGACTGACGATGCCGTCCGCGAGCCAGCTGGCTGGACCTGGAACAGTGAGGTCGAAGACGTCCTCTTCTCCAGCTGGCTGAATCTCCACCACGCGATCCCAGAAGAGATCTGATTCCGCCCACACTCTGAGCTCGTTCTTGTCCAGGAGCTCAGCATAATGTGCGAGTGTCGCTCGGCTCGGCGCGAAGGAGAAATGTGATGCGCCGCCATAGGATGTCCCCCGCATCGAGGCCATCTTGCGCTGGCTGATCTGCGCTTCCCTCATGGCGTTTTTTACGTTCGCGAACACTTCGACAGGCAGCGTGTCCACATTCGGATTCGAAGGAGTTCGGTTCAAGTGCTCCCGGAGTGCGTTCGCGTTTTTCTGACGAGGGCCGAATCCGCCGACCTTCTCGAGGAAGAGAAGCTGGTCAGATCCGCCAGACACATCCACGTTAAACCACTCGCCGCCACGCTGCGTGATCTTCCGAATGCGAGCGATAATTCCCAGTCTCTGTAGAAGAGCGGCTACATCATCGGCCAGACGTCGGCTCGCCGTCGCCAGATAGACTCTGCCCTTCCTCTCCAGATGGATGCAGCCATCAGTCGCCCAGAGATGCTTCAGCAGATGACCAATCTTCACCTGGCTCAAGCTGAAAACGGATTCAGGCAGGTGTTTTTCCGCAGAACGCTGATTGAACAGGCCCAGATCCCTCAGCCACTTGTTGATTCCTTTGTGGTGCCACCTGTTGCCGTTACCGCTGAACACCAATTGATGCCAATTGCCTTTTCCTTCGTGACGATTCACCCGGACACCGAATCGTTCTTCGGCGATCCGGCGCACCAGTGCGCTATTCTCTTCTGAAGCCGTGGTGTACCTGAGCGGTTGACCGGATAAGTAGCTACCGTCTCCGACTAGATGGCCGAGAAGCGCCAGTTCATCTTCCGTCCAGTCATCAGACACTGACTCCACAGGTAGCTCTCTGGCTAGCGCAATCCGATCCCCCGTCTGTACCTCGTCAAGGCGGCACCAACCGGAGCCGGTAAAGAAACGATGCTTGCCGGTCGCTTTGATCATACGGCCGCTAGCGAGTTTCAGCGCAAAGACAGGCTTGCGACCCACACACCAGACCTTGTCGGATCGCGCCTGGACTATTTTCTGGTCCTCGGTCATGGCAAGCACCGCCGGTGTCTCGCCGACCAGTGATCTGATCGGCACCCGTCGCCCATTGGCCAGATTCACCAGCGTATCGCCAACAACGCACTCGCGAAGATCGCTCATCACCGGACGCCGGTCCGTTCGCGACTCCAGGCTCCGGTTCAACTGGGAAAGCGCGACCACCGGACACCCCATCTCTTTGGCGATGGACTTCAGTGATCGGGAGATCTCGGCAATCTCGTTGGTCCGGTTTTCCACCTTTCCGGCCACCCGCATCAGCTGCAGGTAGTCGACAACGATCATCGCCAGGCCATCCGCCTCACGGGCGACTCGCCGGGCTCGGGTACGCAGGTCGTTCGGGGTCAGAGCCGGGGTGTCGTCGATATAGAGATGCTTGTCTTTCAGCTGGGCAACCGCGGACGTGAAGCGCGGCCAGTCGTCCTCGTGCATGTCGCCGGTGCGCATCCGGGTCTGGTCGATGCGGCCGAGGCTCGAGAGCATTCTGAGCAGCAGCGCGTCTGCGGGCATCTCCATGGAGAAGACCAACACGGCGCCTTTGACCGACTCCATGACGGCGTGCTCGGCCATGTTCATGGCGAATGACGTCTTGCCCATGGATGGCCGTCCGGCAACGATCACCAGATCTGACGGCTGCAGACCGGCAGTCAACCTGTCCAGGTCATCAAAGCCCGTGGGAATGCCTGTTATCGCACCGCGCGTTTTGTAGAGGTTTTCCATCTTCTCCACCGCACGGCCGAGCAGCGGCACGATAGGTTCAGGGCCTCCCCCCTTGATTCGGCCTTCGGAGATCTTGAAGACCTCCTGCTCGGCCAGATCCAGGAGCTCGTCGCTCGGGCGACCGTCCCGGGCAAACGCGGATTCGGCGATCCGGTTGGCGGCGCCGATGAGCTGGCGAAGCGTGGAGAGCTCGCGAACGATATTGCCGTAGGCGACAACGTTCGATGCACCAGGGGTAGATTCAGTGAGCTCCGCGAGATACGCAATGCCGCCGGCTTTATCCAGCATGCCCTTGGCCTGCAGCCGCTCCGAGACCGTGAGCGCATCGAGGGGCTGGTTCTCTGCAGCCAGATCCGTCATCGCCTCGAAGATGATGGTGTGCTGAGCCCGGTAGAAATCAGTGGCGAGCACCACTTCCGCGACATTGAACCAGGACTCGTTGTCCAGCATCAGACCGCCGAGCACCGACTGCTCAGCCTCCACGGAGTGCGGCGGCACCTTCAACGCGCTGACGGCCCCTCTCGTGGTGGACGCCGGCTCATCCAGCCCACTCGGATCGAACGGCTCGGGGGTAAAGTCCGCATCGGCGTACTCCGGGACGAGAATGTGATCGTCTGTGATGGGGGACGGCTCACTCGACCCCGGCTCACTCTCGGTATGGCCGGTGTCCGTGGGTCCAGAAGAATCCCCTCCAGATGCGATTTCTGACATCGCTATCGTTCTATTTTGCTAGTTCGCGCCTGAGTAGACGCCGGAGAAGTAGACTCTGATTTTCCGCCCACCTTTGCAAGCGGAAAATCAGATTTCGGCCCTCTTTAGCGGCAGAGAGGGCCGGGTAGGTTTACTCTGCGACAACGGCAACGGCGATAGAAACCGTTACCTCAGAGTGCAGCTGCACGTCGATCTCGTACTCCCCGATGGAACGAATGACGCCTTCCGGCATCCGCACCTCGGCGCGCACCACTTCGATGGCCTCTGCGCTGATCGCATCGGCGATGTCCTGGGTGCCGACAGATCCGTAGAGCTTACCTTCCTCGCCAGCCTTCACGACCAGGGTCAGGGACAACCCTTCGAGTTTTGCGGCACGGCCTTGCGCCTCTGCAAGCTGATCGGCGGCGGCCTTCTCGAGCTCGGCGCGACGGCCTTCGAATACGGCGCGGTTCTCTTCGGTTGCGCGAACGGCCTTACCCTTGGGAATGAGGTAGTTGCGCGCGAAGCCTGCCTTGACCGCAACCTCTTCGCCGATGTCGCCCAGATTGGCCAGGGGTTCCAGCAGAATGACGTTCATGGCGACCTCCTATTTATGCTGATCGGTATAGGGCAGCAGCGCCAGAAACCGGGCCCGCTTCACTTCTGCCGCCAGCTGACGCTGCTGGCTGGCCGTGGCGCCGGTGATCCGGCTGGGCACGATCTTGCCGGTCTCGGTGATGTACTGCTTGAGAAGATCCAGATTCTTGTAATCGATCTCCTGACCTTCTTCTCCGAGCCGATTGAACTTCTTACGGGAAAAACCGCGACGCATCAGGCTTCCTCCTCTTCGCTGGTTTCGACGGGCTCTGCTTCGTCGCTTTCGCCATCTTCGGCAGAAGCAGCTCGGGCACGACGCTCGGCGTACTCCTGCTCACGGCGCTGCTCTCGCTCCTTCTCTTTCTCCTGCTCGCGAAGCTCTTCCTCGTAGATCTTCGAGTTGCCGGTGATGGCTTCCTTCCGACGGATGATCATGTTGCGGATCACCGCGTCGTTGAACCGGAAGGCGCTCTCGAGCTCGGCCAGCACGTCGCCGTCGACCTCGATGTTCATCATGATGTAGTGGGCCTTGTGGATCTTGGAGATCGGAAAGGCAAGCTGCCGCCGACCCCAGTCTTCCGTGCGATGGACCTTGCCACCGTCCTTTTCGATCAGGCTCTGATAGCGCTCAATCATCCCTGGGACCTGATCGCTCTGGTCGGGATGCACGAGAAACACGACTTCGTAGTGCCGCATTGAATGCTCCTATGCTGGGCCCGCGCTGCCAGGCAGCGCGCAAGCTCCTTGTGGTTAAAGCCTCCGCCAACTCGGGGAGAGTGACGTGAAGCAAGGACCCGTTATCCAGAACGCTGACGCTCCGGAATCAGGGGAGGCGAATTCTAGGGGGAGTGTGGTCCCGGTGCAACAGGCAATCCGTCAGGCTCTTTGCCGAACCACCTCGAAGAGCAGGACACCGGCAGCCACGGACAGGTTCAGACTTTCCACACCCTCTGCCATCGGGATCCGCACCAGGTTGTCGCACTTCTCTCGGGTCAACCGTTTGAGACCTTTCTCTTCGCCGCCGATCACCAGCACGGTATCACCCGCAAAGTCGGTCTCGAAGCAGGTCGCCTCTGCTTCACCTGCCGCGCCTGTCACCCAGGCGCCCTGGGACTTCAACCAGTCAAGGCGGCGGGCAAGGTTGGAGACACCAACCAGGAACAGGTTTTCAGCAACACCGGCGGCGGTCTTGAGAGCCGCCGCATTGACCGGTGCGCTGTTTCGTTTCGGCAACAGCACGGCCTGCACACCGGCAGCACCGGCACTCCGCAAACAGGCACCCAGGTTGCGCGGGTCCTGCACCCCGTCCAACGCGAGCACCAACCTGGGCCGGGGCAGATCCGGCCAGGCGGCTTCCAAAGCTTTTTCATCCGCCAGCTCGACAGCCTGGCGCTGGGCGAGCACCCCCTGGTGCACCCCGTCCGCCATTCGATCGAGCCAGGCACGGTCAACGAACTCCACGCGTACCCCAACGGATCGGGCCTCCTCAGCCAGTGCTTCCTTGCGCCGGTCACCACCCCTGCCTTTCTGCACATAGAGCACGCGGATTCGCTCTGGCGCCTGTGCCAAGGCGGCGGTGACAGCGTGCAGACCGTAGATATCGCTCATCGCCTGCCGCGCCCTCTGGGTTTCTGTGCGTCTTTCTTTTTACGCCGACCCGCATCGCGCCCGCCACGGTCCTGTTTCTCCTTTCGGCTGATCTTCCCGCCCTTGCGGCCAGCAGGTTTCAATGGGTCCAGACGCAGGTCCAGCTTGCCTTCTTCCGGCACCACATCCACCAGCACCACAGACAGCGGATCACCCAGCGTGAAACGCCGACCTGACCGTTCACCCACCAGGGCCATACTCTGAGGCTGATACTGAAAGTAGTCGCTGCCCAGTTCGCTGATGTGCACAAGCCCCTGCACGTAGAATCCTTTCAGCTCCACGAAGAGCCCGAACTCGGTCACACCCATCACGATGCCATCAAAGGTCTCACCGATCCTGGGTGCCACGTATTCGCACTTCAGCCAGGCGTCCACCGCCCAGCCGGCGCTCTCCGCCCGTCGCTCGGTGGCTGAAATGCGCATGCCGATCTCGAGGAGCGATTCGGTGTCGTAGAGCGGCTCGCTTCCTTCCAGAATCGCTTTGATGGTCCTGTGCACCAGCAGGTCCGCATAGCGGCGGATGGGCGAGGTGAAGTGCATGTAGCGAGTCAGGCCGAGACCGAAGTGGCCTCTGTTGTCCGGCGTGTAGACGGCCTGCATGAGCGAGCGCAGGACCACCATCTCGTAGAGCCAGCGATCCTCCTTGCCGGCCAGCTGATCCATGGCTGCTTTCAATCCCTTGGGCGTCAGATCACCGTGCGGCAGGCGCACACCGGCCATGGCCAGCGCCTGTTTGAGCTGCTCGAGCTTCTCCGCTGCCGGTGGCTCGTGCACGCGGTAGGTGCCCATCTTCGGCCCGAGCGATTTCTCGATGAACTCCGCCGCACAGACGTTGGCAGCAATCATCGCTTCCTCGATCAGCTTGTGGGCATCGAGCCGATGCACGGGATGGATGGCTTTCACCCGGTTGTCCTCAAGCTCGAGGGCTGCCTCGTGCGTATCGAAATCGAGCGCGCCCCGATTGTCCCGAGCCTCCCTGAAGGCCTGGTAAACGTTGTTCAACTCGGCCAGTGAATGACAGACCTCCGGTTCCACATCGAGCGCGCCCTCGTCCAGGAATTCCTGAACCCGCTCATAGGTCAGCCGCTGCCAGCTGCGAATGACAGCCTCGTAAAACTCGAAGCCTGTCACCTTCCCGGTCCGGCTCACCCTCATGTCGCAGACCATGGCGAGCCGAGCGACGCGCGGATTCAGGGAGCAGAGACCGTTCGAGAGCACCTCCGGTAGCATGGGGATCACCCGATCCGGCAGGTAGACGCTGTTGCCGCGCTCGGCGGCATTGACGTCCAGGTCCGAGCCCGGCTTCACGTAGTGGGCAACGTCCGCGATGGCGACCACGAGCCGCCAGCCACCCCGCCGCTTCTCGGCAAACACCGCATCATCGAAGTCTCTGGCCGTCGCACCGTCGATGGTCACCAGAGGGGTATCGATCAGGCTGGTTCGGTTCGGATGCTTGCCCGGCACGACTTTCTTCGGCAACCGTTCAAGCTGATGCTCGACATCCGGTTCCCACTCCGTGGGTATGCCATGGGCATTGATCATGGTGACAACGGCCTGCGCGACTCCCCCGTCGCCACCCAGGTGCTCGATGATCCGGCCGCTCAGCGCGCGGCGCTCTTCACCGAGGATCTCTACGGCGACGGTTTCACCGTCCACCGCTTCGTCCGGATTGATCAGGGACACCCGCCCCTTGTAGTCGGGGCTGAGTGATTCCACGTACGGGTAGCGGCCCTTCGCACGTGTGATACCCACCACCGGTCGGCTCGATCGAGCCAGTACCTCCAGCACATGCACTTCCTCTCCAACGATCCTGGCGCTCACCTCATCGCCGGGACGCAGCAACATGCCTCGCTGTCGTTCGAGCCCCAACCCCTGGAAAGACAAGGTCATGCCGCTGGCCTCAATAACGCCTCTACGCACACCCCCCGCCTTGGCGGTGTGATAGGCGCCGCGGTGATCCCGGTGCAACTCACCGCTGCGAACCAGCCCTTTCAGCAGGTTGCGCAGTTGCCTCCGCTCTGTGCTGTTCGACGCATCCAGAGCCACCACGAGATCCCGCCAACCCATGGGGCGGTTCTCTTTACTCAGCAAACGAAGGAGCGTTCCAGCATCGAGTTTCAATAGCAATCCTAGGTAATGATGGGTGCGCAACGGCGGCCGGCCGCTAGTTTGACAGAAAAGGCCTTCTTCTATTTAATTGCGCGCCCTGCCGGTCACTCAAGGGCGATCGCGCCTTCAAGTGAACTGTCTCATGCCGAGGTGGTGAAATTGGTAGACACGCTAGCTTCAGGTGCTAGTGGGGGTAACCCCGTGGAGGTTCAAGTCCTCTCCTCGGCACCAACCTTCAGATACGCTGACCCGAAACTGCCGCCTTCAACCGAACCACATTCGACTTACCACCCGTTACCATTCGCGGATGAAGATAGTCGATCACTCTGTACCGGACTTCAAAGAGAATGCTCGCATCAATCGACGGGTAATCGAAGCCATCGACGATGGTCTCACCGCGTTCAATCGCGCAGCCTACCCTGATCCAGCCGCTGCCCCCCTCACTTTGTCCATTGAGAATTCTGCTGGCGAGCTGATCGCCGGACTAACAGGCCGGAACGCGTATGGCTGGATGCGAGTCGATGCCCTTTGGGTGGATGAAAACCATCGTGGACTCGGTATCGGCGCAAAACTGATGGCCTACGCGGAGCAAGTGGCTAGGGAGCGGGGCTGCCATGGAATCCATCTAGATACGCATGGCTTCCAAGCACCCAACTTCTACGAAAAGCTAGGGTATGAGGCATTTGGGGAACTAGAGCGCTACCCGGCAGAACATGCCCATGTCTACTATCAGAAGCTATTGTGAGCAGGGTTGAAGAGTGACAGCTGTTGGCTGCGTTCAGGACTGAAACCATGAGCAGTCGTTTCAGACGAGATCTCTTCAAAGGCACGGCCTACTACTACGAGAGGTTTCGTCCCGGTTATCCAGACACCCTGATTGCCGACTTGTTAGAGCGTGTACCAGGTAGAACGCGCTTGCTCGACGTTGCATGCGGAACCGGTCAGGTCACAGTCCCACTTGCGAAGGTGTTCGAAGATGTCCTGGCGATAGATCAAGAAGCCGAAATGATCGAGTTAGCTCGTAAACACCAAACCAACATCAACTGGACCACGGCGTCGGTCGAGACACTCGACACCGGCGAGAGTTTCGACCTGATTACGATTGGTAACGCGTTCCATCGCTTCGACCGTCAGGAAGTTGCACGACGAGCTTTCCGCTGGCTGAAACCAGGAGGGTGCCTGGCTATTCTCTGGTCGAATGGTCCGTGGACCGAGGAATTGGCTTGGCAGAAGCGCCTCGCCGATAAGATCAAGCTATGGGAAGAGCGACTCGCTGGTGGGCGTGTTCCCCAGGGGTGGCGCAAAGACATTCAGAACAATTCCACAGCAACCGTGCTTGAGCGCGAGGGCTTGTTCTACGAAGGCAGGTATTCGTTCCCGACAACCCAGGTCTGGACCATCGAATCCATAACGGGATATGTCTATTCGACATCCACGCTTGGCCCCACCGTTCTAGGCAACCATGCCGATGAGTTCGCGATTGACATTGGTCAGTTGGGACCTGGCCCGTTCGTCCAGCAGACGACCGCCGCATACGAATTGGCTCGCAAGCCGTCGTAGGCACACTCCAACTTCTCCTGGCCGTTCAGAGCAATTGAACTCTTTGCGGCCCACGCCAGTCACACAGGAATTCGGTCAGCGACAACGGCCTGCTGCACCGCTTCATCTGGCACCTCCAAGCGCGTACCCGCTCGCACAAGTCCTGGGGGCGAGACGTGGTACATCGTAGCCAGTGCTTCGTGAATGAGCAGGTTCTGTACAAAGTGCACGATGTCTGCAACAGCACTCGGCAACGACTAGTGGGACAGCGGATCGATATCTGTAGACACTCCCGCCGTGCGGTAGTACGCGAGCAGATCAAACTCTTTCATGCTCAAATAACCGAAACGGAGCAGTCAACTGGCTAAAGGCTTCTCTACAACCACTGTGCCGTCCGGGAACTCGCGGACAACACCGTAGCCGGCTTTCGTATACATCGCCAAAGATCCACGGGAGTTCTGGCTGGCAGTTTTGGCGTTCTTGTTGGGCCCGGCCTCCATGGATTGCATGCCGTCCTCGCGTAGCCCTTCACAGGCAGCTGCCAACAAACGGTGGCCAACGCCTTTGCCACGCCATTCTGGATCGACGATGAAGCACGGCGTCGCACCGATGTGGTCTGCATCTCCGGGAAGATTCCGCAGCTGGGGGAACGACGATCGTGGAGCCGCATTGCACCATCCGATGACAGTGTCGTCAGAATAGGCCAGGAAGCCGCGCGCCGCGCCCATCTCAACCGCGTCGCACATTGCGGCCCGGTTTTGTGCCGCCGTTCGATCTACCCAGTCTCCATCGGACGCGGGGTCGTGATAAGGAAAAAAGCAGTAGCACCCCGCCCAATCTCTGTTGTCGGCGAATGCGCGATTGTCAAAAAAATCGAGAAAGTCGTTTAGTCGCTCGGGGATCAAGCGGCGGATTTCCATCGACACGGTTTTTCTCCAACGACGGTGCTGCAACAATACTAGTCCCGACCCACTGACAGCGCTATGTCAGGACGGACGACGTCCACTTGCGGCCGCTCAGTGCCAGTTGGTAGCTGTTGAGGGCTGCTCGGGGGAAAGCGGCCGTTCCAGCTAGAGGATCGAGCGTGCAAAACCGACCCATATCGGCCCTTCGCCAGATCTGAACTTTCGGGTTAGCCTTCTTCGATTCGTTGAAGGAGGAAATCATGGATCATCAAGCTTTCGCTCAGCTTCTAGGGAACTATGGGGAGTTCATTGGTTCAATCGGTATCGTCGTGAGCTTGATCTACCTCGGTGTACAGATTCGTCAAAACACTGACTCGGTGAGGGAATCCAACCTAAGGGCGGCAACGGATAGATCGATAGCGCACTCAAGGTTCTCGGCTGGCACACCGGGCATGATGGGTCTGTTCCTGCAAGCACAAACTGATGCCGGACCGCTTACGGATGAACAACGTTGGCAATTCGGGACGTTTCTTTTCTCAATGTTCCTGGACTATCAAGAGCAGTACTTTCTCCAACGGAAGTCACGCGGAGACGAGGCATTTTGGGAGACGATGAACAAGAACATGATGCGCTACCTGCGACAGCCCGGAGGCCGGGATTGGTGGGGATCCGGGCAGCAGATGCTTGACGAAGAGTTCGTCGCCTTTGTCAATGCTCGTTTGAAAAACGAGATTTCAGCGATCAGAGGATCCTAGGTCCGCTGTTTGGCCGAAAGCAGCCTCTGGAGGCTACTCATCGAGAGCGAACTCCTTCAGAACCCTAACTGGCGGAAAGGAGGCACAGTCGATCACATCGAATTCGACCTCGATTTCTGTGAATGGCTCGGAAATGAGAGCCCGCACCTCACTTTTCAAATCCAGAGGTATGGATGTCGCAACCGAACTATGTGGAACCCAGGTTCCCGGCCTGTAGTTCGAGCGGCAAAGATCGGCATCAATCGATTTGTGAATGATGGCGTGTGCTGCGGAATCGATGGGGGCAGGCTGGGAACTGCCGAGAGAATGAGCGCATGAGGTGCCTCAAAGTAGCTCAGCGCTTGAAACTTGACGCAGACACTTTTCAACAGCGTTGATGCGGCCTTAGCTCCCGCGTAAAGGTGTTCCAGAGAGATGTCGTCGTAGACCGCGAGGGTGATGTGTGGCGGATAGTTTGTCGCTCGCATGCTGGGCATGCTCTCAAACTGGCTAGCCTCGTCCCACAGCGACTCCAATGACCGAGCCGAACCGTTTTCGCTCCTGAGGTTGATTGCGTAGGCCATCCGAGCACCCTATTCGAAATGGCGAGGTTCCGCTCATGGCCGATTCCAGAGGCCCTAAAGCGGCAGTATCAGCTGATGACTCGACTTCCGATCCCTGCTGCCACTGAACGAAACGGGTTTCAACAGGATGGATTGCAAGCATGCTCTTCAGGAGGCTGACGGAGATTACGAGAAGGCAAAACGTCGGTTGAAGAAGCCACCAGCCGAGCCTGATGAACCGATCCCAGAGCCCGTGGAATGAGCGTTGGCCGAACCTTGCCGTTCTGGATGAAGCTCTCCAACGTCTCCTTTCGGGCTCCGGCTGCCAGGTCGAGGAGATCTCCTCAGGAACCCAGAACAACCCCGACTTGCGGTTTAATACCTCCAAACGGGAGGACAGAAGATGAAACTGGAATTCGGAATTGGACTAAGACGGGTCGACACCGTCGCTGCAGACGCGAAGCTGGCAGAATCCCTCGGCTATGACTTCGTCTCCACCGGTGAGCACGTCTTTTTCTATGGCCCCATCGGCAACAGCCTGATCTCGCTGTCGACGGCAGCCGGGGCAACAGAACGCATCAAGCTCATGAGCACGATCACGCTCGTGCCCCTTTACCCGCCAGCCCTGCTGGCCAAGCAGGTCGCAGCTCTGGATCGGGTTTCCAGCGGCCGATTCAACCTGGGCGTCGGCGTGGGCGGCGAGTACGCTAAGGAATTCGAAGCCTGCGGCGTGCCTGTCAACGAGCGAGGTGCGCGAACCAACGAAGCACTGGAGGTGATGACCCGACTCTGGACCGGGGACGAGGTGACCTTCGAGGGGACGTTCACCCGACTGCCCGGCGTGAGCCTGAACCCGCGACCTGTGCAGAAACCGCATCCTCCGATCTGGATCTCCGGTCGCTCTGAGGCAGCCATGCGCCGGTGCGCGCGCTACGGCACGGGCTGGCTCCCCTACATGTACACGCCCGAGAAGTTGTCCGAGAGCCTGGTCAGCATAAACCGGTACGCCGATGAAGCCGGCCGGCACGGCAGCATCGCGCCGGGGTTGTTCATCTTCTTCGCGGTGCACGAGAATCGCGATGAAGCGATCCGAATGGCAAGCGAGCGTCTGTCGATCCAGTACAACCAGGATTTCTCCAAGCTGGTCGGCCGCTATGCGCTGGCAGGAAATCCGGACGACTGCATCACTCGACTCGAGGAGTACATCGGCGCGGGAGCCACCACCATCATGCTGAACTCCGCCTGTGACTCGGACTACGTCGAAAGCAACGAGGCACTGCTGGCAAGCGAGGTGATCCCAGCACTGAAGCAACGCCTGGCAGACGCACCGTGACGCGGCCGCTGCAAAACCGGGTTGCCGTTGTCGCCGGAGCTACCCGAGGAGCCGGTCGTGGTATCGCCAGAATGCTCGGTGAAGCAGGCGCGACCGTCTACTGCACGGGGCGCAGCATACGCGGCAGCCTTTCTCCCATCGGCCGACCGGAAACCATCGAAGAAACCGCGGAGATGGTCACCGCCGCAGGCGGGCGTGGAATCGCAGTTCAGACGGACCACAGTCAGGCAGAACAAGTGGAGGCCCTGTTCGATCGGGTTCGCGCCGAGTCCGGTCGCGTGGACGTGCTGGTCAACGACATTGGCGGCGAGGATCAGGCTGAATGGCAGCCGATCTGGAAGGCTGATCTGGAAAAGGGTTTCGCTTTCGTCGATACCGCCGTTCGCACCCACATCATCACCAGCCGCTACGGCGTGCCGCTGATGCGCGAGCAGCGCAACGGGCTGATCGTCGAGATCACCGATGGCGATCACGGCGGTTACCGGGGGAGCTTCTTCTACGATCTGGTGAAGAATCAGTTGATCCGTGCCGCCTACGCGCTGTCCGTCGAGCTTGCCTCCAGGGGAATCACCGCCGTCGCAGTTACGCCGGGCTTTCTACGTTCGGAAGCCATGCTGGAGAACTTCGGAGTCACTGAAGTCAACTGGCGTGACGCGATTTCGAAGGCCATGGGTTTCAGCGAGTCAGAGACACCCTGCTTCGTTGGTCGGGCGGTGGCGGCGCTGGCGGCAGATCCGAACGTGCACGAGAAGACGGGTCAGGTGCTGGCAAGCTGGACCCTTGCTCGGGAGTACGGCTTCACCGACATCGACGGC
Organism: Candidatus Azotimanducaceae bacterium; assembly: GCA_965215995.1. Lineage (GTDB taxonomy): Bacteria > Pseudomonadota > Gammaproteobacteria > Pseudomonadales > Azotimanducaceae > SZUA-309. The sequence continues at coordinate 2,208,385 of OZ244128.1, forward strand.
CGACAGCCGGATTGGTGGGCATTCCTCGAGCAGTCGATCGACGATCTGGCGGCGAAAGGCGGCCCTGAGACAGATGAGGAGACCTACTGGGTCAAGCTCTGGCACACACAGCTCGAGGATCAGCCGGAGCACCGGGAACTGGTTGCCCGACTGGCGCGACTGCTGCCCTAGCTGGCGGTTTCAGCTTCCTAGCTGACGTCTTCAGCTTCCTAGCTGGCGTCAGGCTTCAGCGACACATCCTGGAACTGCAGCTGATTGAGCGTGTAGTACACGCCCTTCTGCGCCATCAGCTCGGAGTGGCTGCCGAGCTCCTTCACCTTGCCATCCTTCAGCACCAGAATCCGGTCCGCTTCCTGAATGGTCTGCAGCCGGTGAGCAATGAGGATGGAGGTGCGGTCCACCATGATGGCCTTGAGCGCGTCCTGGATGATCTGCTCCGTCTCCGTGTCGATGCTTGCGGTCGCTTCGTCCAGGATCAGGATCTCCGGGTCGGCCGCCAGCACTCTGGCGAAGGCGAGCAGCTGACGCTGGCCCTGGGAGAGATTCTGGCCGCGCTCGACCAGAGGCTCGTCATAGCCTTGCGGGAGCGCATCGATGAACGAATCGGCGTGCACCATCTTTGCCGCACGAATGGCATCCTCCCGGCTGATGGCCGGATTGCCGAGATGGATGTTGTCCAGGATGGTGCCGGAGAAGATGTGGAAGTCCTGCAACACCACCCCGACCCGGGCGCGGACATCGGCTGCACGTATCTGATTCAGGTCGATACCGTCCAGAAAGATGCTGGCGTCCGGGAAGTTGTAGAACCGACCGAGCAGGCGGATGAGCGTGCTTTTACCTGATCCCGTGGGTCCGACCACGGCCAGCTTCTCACCAGGGGCTACCGTGAAGGAGACGTCATGCAGCACGGGCTCTCTCGGATCGTAGCCGAAACTGAGGTGCCGGAACTCGATTTCGCCTTTCAGCCGCGCAGGTAGCGTGGCAGGCACCTCCGGCTCGCGCACCTGCTCGTGCCAGTCCAGCGCCTGGAAGATCCGCTCGGCGCTCGCCATGGCCCGGAACAGGATGTTGTATTGCTGCCCGAGCACGCGGATCGGCCGGATGAACATGTCCACGAACTGCGAAAACAGAATCACCGAGCCCAGTGAAATGGTTTCCTGCAGGGCGCTGCCGCCGCCGACCCAGATGATCACGGCCAGGGCCATGTTCACCATGTTGTCCATGAATGAGCCGTAGCTGGACTCAAGATTGATGGCGTAGAACTCGTGCTGACGGTTGTTCTGATTGATCGCGCCATAGCGGGCCAGATTTTCTGCTTCCCGATTGGACAGCTGCACCACCTGCATGCCGGAGAGGTTTTCCTGCAGGTTCTGGTTGAGCTGCGAGACCGTATTGCGGATCACCCGGTAGACGCGCCGGGTGGCCTGGCGGAAGAAGTAGGTGATGACCGCGAAGATGGGCACCGCTATCAGCAGGTAGAGGGTCAGCTCCACATCGATGGCCAGCATGATGGCGAGACCCAGGAAGAAGGGCACGAACTCGCCGATCAGCATGCCGAGCCCCATCATCAGCTCGAACAGCGCCTGCACGTCGTTGGTGATCCGGGTCATGATCCGGCCGACGGCCACCCGGTCGTAGAAAGACGAAGGCCGTCGCTCCATGTGCGCGAAGAGGTCGTGGCGCATGTCGCGAAGCGAGGAGAGCACCGTCTTGGAGAAGCTGACCCGGTGCAGGTGGTAGAGGCTGTGGCAGGTGACCGTGAAGACCGCAAAGATCAGGCAGGCACTGGCCAGCGGCGGCAGACCCGTCAAAGCACCCACCCAGCCGTTCAGGGCATTCATGCCGAAGTCCGGCAACAGCGCATCCGGCTCGCCCATGATCACACCGTCGATCACCACACGACTGACGATCACGGGCATGAGAATGGCGAGCGTCGAGGCGCCCAGGACCAGGGCGATGCTACCGGCCGCCAGGCGTTTGTGCGGTCCCACCCAGCCCAGCAACCGGCGCAGGTACTGCATGTTCATCGCCTGACCTTCGATATCCGCTTCGAAGATGGAGTGATCGAGAGGCTCGTCCTCAGGCTGTTGCGCCTTGCGGGAGACGTTGGCTTCGGCAGCGCTCATCCGGCCACCTCCGCCCCCAGCTCATCGGCCGCATGGAGCTTGTTGCGCTGGGACTCTTCCAGCTCGGCATAGAAGCCACCGGCGGCCAGCAGCTCTTCGTGGCTGCCCATCTCGACCAGATGCCCTGCATCGAGGACGATGATCCTGTCTGCATGGCGAGCCGTGGAGACCCTGTGCGAGACCAGCAGGGTTGTGTGGTCACTACGCACCCGTTTCAGACCCGTCAGAATCCGCTCCTCCGTCTCTGTATCCACCGCGGAGAAGCAATCGTCGAGAATCAACAGCGGCGTGCGCCGGATCAATCCCCGGGCCAGGGCCGTGCGTTGCTTCTGGCCACCCGACAGGGTCACCCCCCGCTCGCCAAGAATGGTGTTCAAGCCTTCGGGGAAGCCTTCGATGGTCTCTTCGAGCGCGGCGGCATGGGCCACCTCCAGGATTTCCTGGTGATCGCGGCTCGGATCATCATAGGCGATGTTGTCTCCGAGGCTGTCGGCGAACAGAAACGGATCCTGCAGCACCAGGCAGACCCGCTCGCGCAGGAACTTGAGCGGGAAACGGTCGATGGAGTGATCGTCGAGCAGAATGCGACCGTTGCTCGGATCCAGGAGCCGGACGAACAGACGCAGCAACGTGGACTTACCGGAGCCAACCCGACCGATCAGAGCGATGGTCTCTCCCTGAGCAACCTCGAAACTCACGTTGTCGAGCGCGTACTTCTCCTTGCCTTCGTAGCGATAGCTGAGATTCTCGACGCTGATCTTGCCGGTGAGCTCCGGGAACTCGTTGGATGGCCGGTCTTCGATCTCCGGCTCGTAGTCCATGATCTCGAACAGACGCGCGGTGCCGGAAGCGCCTCGCTGCCACTGAGTGACCAGTGAGCCCGCTTCCCGAACCGGCCAGAGCACCAGCGCCAGGTAGGAGAAGAACGCGGCGAAGGTGCCGATGGTGATATCGCCACGATCCAGCAGAACGCTGCCGTAGCCGATGATGATCAGGGTGCCCGAGGCGGCCATCACCGGCATCAGCGCGCCGAGGAAGGAAGTGGTTCTGAACAGGGTCAGGTTCCGGTCGGCAAAGTCCTGGTTCACGCCGTGAAAACGTTCGATCTCCCGTCCTTCCTGGGCCATGGCCTGGACGGTGCGGATCCCGTTCAGATTCTCCTGCACGAAGGTGGAAAGCTCGGCAAACCCTTCCTGGACCAGACGGCTGCGCTGGTAGATCTTCTTCGAGAACAGATAAGCAACGAAGCCGATCAGCGGCATGGGCAGCAGGATGGCGACGGTGAGCGCCGGGGAAAGGCTGAACATGAAGATGAGCCCGATCACCGCGGTCAGCAGCAGAATGAGCGTCATCCGAATAGCACCGGCGAGTATCTCCCGGCACAACGTGATGTCATTGATGGCACGAGCCATCAGATCGCCGATCGTGTAGCGGCTGTAAAAACCAGGCCCCTGCAGCTGCAGGTGCTCATAGAGCCTGTTGCGCAGATCGTAGGCAGCGTTTACGCCTATCCGGCGCATGGCGATCCGATAGGCGATGGTGACCAGCATCTGCAGGATCACACAGCCGACGATGGCCAGTGCTGGTTCCCGCAGTGCCGCACTGGCAACGGCAAGGGTGAGTGTCCCGTCGGCCAGGCCTGCCTGGCCGGCGGCAATGCGGTCGATGCCCGTTTTCACAAAAAGCGGGATCAACCCCTCAAAGCCACGGGCGACGATCATCCCGAGCACGGCCAGCCCGAAAGAAAAGCGATATCGCTTCAGATATACGGTCAGTCGCCAGAGAGACTGCATGAAGGCCCCGGAAAAAGCGTTCCCAGCCAGGTTCTCTCCAAACCCGGCCTCAAGTCGCTGAAGTAGCGCAGTTGTTGCAAGTCGTGTGAACTGACTTGTTAGAGATCTCGATGGATCACAGAAGAGCGCGCGCCGATGCCCGACAATGATAACGGAGGCGCATTTGCGCTGCCAGATTCAACTCGAATCCGGACTCAGTTTTTTCTAGCGAGCCGCGTCCGGTTGCTCCACGGCAACTGCCGGTAGGTGATCCCCCGCACGTTCCACCTCGATAAATACACGGCGGATATTCGGGTCCAGGGCTTTGATCGCTCGATTCAGCTCTGTGACGGAAGCTTCGACGACCGAGGAATCAATGCCGTCGACGAAGTCCACAGACAGGGTCACGATGATGTCAGCGGGGCCCATGTGCAACGTGATGAGCTCGTTCACCGAGAGCACCCGGTCGTCAGCAGCGACCAGCCGGCCAATGGCGGCCACGGTTTCCGGCGCCGCGGACTCGCCGATCAGCAGTCCTTTCGCCTCATAGGCGAGCCAGGCGGCAGTGGCTGCGAGAATGAAACCAATGCAGATTGACGCGCCCGCATCGAAGAGGATGTTGCCGGTCAGCTGGTAGAGATAGGTCGCGCCCAGAGCGACGATGAGCCCGAGCATGGCGGCGCTGTCTTCGAAGACCACGACGAACAGGCTCGGATCCTTGCCACCACGGACCGCGGCCATCACCGACTGACCGGCCCTGCTCTTGTTGAATTCCTGCACGGCGACCCAGAGCGCGCCGCCTTCGAAGACAATGGCAAGTCCGAGAACAATGTAGTTCAAGGTCAGGTTTCCGAGAGGCTCCGGGTGACTCAGATGGCTGAAGCCCTGGTACAGAGAGATACCGGCGCCCAGTCCGAAAATCAGAATGGCGACCACGAAGCTCCAGAAATAGACTTCCTTGCCATGCCCGAACGGAAACTCCGCATCTGCCGGTTTCTGGGCTCGTTTCAGCCCGTACAGGAGAAGCACCTGATTGCCGGAATCCACCACGGAGTGAATGCCTTCCGAAAACATGGCGGCGGAGCCGGAGATGGAGGCAGCGACGAATTTGGTAACGGCGATCAGCGAGTTCCCGACCAGGGCGGCGTAGATGGCCGTTTTGGATGAGCCCGCCATCTCAGTGGCGCTTCATCGTTTCTTGAGAACCAGAGAGCCTATGGAGTAACCGGCACCGAATGAGCAGATCACGCCACAGTCGCCCGAGGTCAGGTCCTCATGATTCTCACAGAAGGCGATGATGGATCCGGCGGAGGCGGTGTTGGCGTACTCATCGAGCACGATGGGCGCTTCTTCCGCACTCGCATCCCGCCCTAACAGCCGCTTGGCGATCAACAGATTCATGTTGATGTTCGCCTGATGCAGCCACCAGCGCTTCACGTCACCCACCTCGAGCCCGACCCGCTCGATCTGATCAGTCAGATGCTCGGCTGCCATGGGGCACACTTCCTTGAACACGCTGCGACCATTCTGATGAAAAAGGTTTTCTTCGCAGTACGGGTCGACGTCCTGGGCATAGGCCACGTAGCCGAAGTTGGAGCGAATGTTGTTCGAATACACCGTTTGCGACCGGCTGCCGAGCACATCGTAAGCATGAGCCGATGTGCAGGTGTCCGCTGTCTCCAGCACCATGGCGGTAGACACGTCCCCGAAGATGAAGTGGCTGTCTCGGTCCCGGTAGTTCACCTGAGGAGAGGTGAGCTCCGGGTTGATGACCAGAACGGCTCGGGCGGAACCGGCAGCGATGGCATCACAGGCGCGTTGCAGGGCAAAGGTCGCGGCTGAGCAGGCCACCAGCATATCGAAGCCGGTGCCCTTGATGCCGAGCTCGTGCTGCACCTCGATGGCGATGGCCGGGTAGGAGCGCTCGGTGTAGGCGCAGGAAACGATCACCAGATCGATGTCTTCGGCCGTCTTTTCTGCAGCGTCCATCGCCCGGTGGGCCGCGTGCAGGGCGATTTCTGCTTGATGGGACAGCTCGTCTTCCCTTCGGCGCGGAATCAGCGGCCGCATCCGGTCGATGTCGAGAATGCCGTCCTTCACATAGGCGTAGCGCTGCTTGATGCCGGAGGCTTTCTCGATGAACTCAGCACTGGAAAGAGGGATCTCCGCCTGATCTCCCGCGGCAATGGCCGCTGCGTTGGCTTCGTTCTCCCGACTCGCGTAGGCGTTGTAGGCCTCGACGAGCTCCTCGTTCGTGACCACGTGCTCCGGCTTCCAGAGACCGGCACCACTGATGACCACCTGATTCATGCGCGCTCCTGAGATCGGTTGTTGGATCGGATCGACAGGCTTCAAGGCCTGGGCAGATAGCCGCCGTCCACTCCTTTGATGAAGATGCCTACCGCGTCGTGGGCGTGCAGGGACTCGTGATGCTCGATACGCACCCAGAAATCGGCCAGACGCGCATCGTGATCAAGGCGGTCCTTCAGCTTCCGTCCCGCATCTTCGATAAACATCAGGTTCTGGCCATTGAGCAGCGCAAACATCTGCTCATCTTCCCGCTTTACCGCTGTCTGCACCGGCGTCTTCAGCGTCTCCTCCACGGTATCGATCAGATCCGTGATCGGGAAGTGCTCGATACCATGATCCAGACGAACGAGGATCCAGGCATCGCTGCGTTGGCTGTGGGGCGTAGCAACGATGCCCTGCTCCGTGCCGAGCCACTCGTTTACCTCCTCTGCCGATACCTGACCTTTGATACCGAACTCCGCTTCGAACTGCTGCTGAATCAGCTGTCGGGCAAGCGCTGCCGACTGCGGGCAGGTGGACGAATACTGAACGTTTAGCTTGAGCTCAAGGGCGATCTCGCCATTGATGAGCTCTCCGCGGATGGACACCGGATAACCGTTCCAACCGGAGTTGTCACTGACCAAAGCATCTCGACGCAGGTAGTAGTCGAAGTCGAACTGGACGAAAGCCCTTCCAGAGAGGTCTCTGTGCGATTCCAGCATGCTGCGCAGCAGCAGTTTGAGCCCGGCAGTGGTGAGCGGCCGGGTTTCCGAGTGCTCGTCCAGGATCAGATACAGGCGCGACATGTGGATGCCCTTGGCCCGCTCATCTCCCAGGTCCACGTAGATCTGCACCTTGGACTGGACCTGGCGTATCTGATCGCCGTCCTTGATCGCCAACGGCTGGTGAATGCCGCTCATACCCACCCACTCCAGGGTGTTCTGAGGCATCTGCAGCTCGCGGCCGGCAACGTCCGGCATGTTGTTGAGGGCGACCAGGTCTGCCTTATTCATTGGGAACCTTCATACGGCACCTTCACAGCGTGCGGGGCCTGATTTCCATTCGGCCCGGCATTGTAACGAATCGTTCCCGCCCCTGTCCCAGACGCCGGAATGCCCCGCCGGACGCTCTGTGGCGCCCGTTTTCAGTCCTTCAAGGAATCCCGCTCGCTCTGGGTGAGCTCTCGGGCCTCCTCTTCGAGCATCACCGGGATACCATCACGGATCGGGAAGGCGAGCCCACTGGCCCGGCACCAGAGCTCGTCCGCCTCCTTTTTGTAAGTCAGGGAGGCCTTGCTGACCGGGCAGACGAGGAGCTCGAGGAGCTTTGAGTCTAGTGGCACGATGAAACCCCCTCTACTGAAACGGATCTTTGAGCACGATGGTCTCGGCACGGTCGGGACCGGTGGAGATGATGTCGATGGGCGCGCCCACGGCTTCCTCGATCCGCTTCAGATAAGCCTGGGCATTGGCGGGCAACCCATCGTAGCTCTTGATACCCACCGTGCTTTCCTGCCAGCCCGGGAGCGTCTCGTAAACCGGGCTGATCTCCGCGTAGTACTCGCTGGCGAACCGGGGGGAGCCTTCCACCCCATCGGCCTGCTGATAGCCCGTGCAGATACGAATCTCCTCGAGCCCGTCAAGCACGTCGAGCTTGGTCAGGCAGAGTCCGGAAATGCTGTTGATCTGCACCGCCTGACGCACGGCGGCTGCATCGAACCAGCCGCAGCGACGCGGCCTTCCGGTGGTCGAGCCGAACTCGTTGCCCCGTTCAGCAAGCCGGGTGCCGATGTCGTCAAAGAGCTCGGTCGGGAAAGGACCGGAACCCACCCGGGTGGAGTAGGCCTTGGTGATACCGAGCACGTAGTCCAGATAGCGGGGTCCGAAGCCGCTGCCCACCGCGGTGCCGCCCGCGGTGGTGTTCGAGGAGGTGACGAACGGGTAGGTGCCGAGATCTACGTCCAACAGCGCCCCTTGCGCACCTTCGAACAGAATAGGCTTACCCGCCTCGCGAAGGCTGTGCAGCATGGGAACGATGTCGGCCACCATCGGCTGAATCTGCTCCGCCACCTTGGCGCACTGATCCAGTGTCTGCTCGAAGTCGACCGGCTTGGTCTTGTAGTAACTGGTCAGCATGAAGTTGTGATATTCCATCACCTCGGAGAGCTTGGCCGCGAATCCCTGCCAGTAGTACATATCGCCGAGGCGTACGCCGCGGCGGGCAGCCTTGTCTTCGTAGGCCGGGCCGATGCCACGCCCGGTTGTGCCGATCTTCTGGGAGCCGCGCGCTTCTTCCCGGGCAAGATCCAGCTCCACATGGTAGGGCAGGATCAGCGGGCAGGCAGGCGAGATAAACAGCCGCTCACGGACCGGCACGCCCCGCGCCTCGAGACCAATCACCTCCTTAAGCAGCGCGTTCGGCTCGAGCACCACGCCGTTACCGATGAAGCACTGCACATTGGGCCGCAGGATGCCGGAAGGGATCAGATGCAGGACGGTTTTCTCACCTTCGATGACCAGTGTGTGGCCCGCGTTGTGCCCCCCTTGAAAACGCACGACGGCACTCACCTCTTCGGTGAGAAGATCGACCACCTTGCCCTTGCCTTCGTCACCCCATTGAGTGCCGATGACGACTACGTTACGTCCCATGGAAATGCTCGCTAAGTACTCAGGCGGCCGGGTCTGCGACCCAGTCTCCGCCCTGGTTAATCAAGATCCTGGTGCAACGGCGGGGACGCGTATCGTCCGCAGACAGTGCCACCACCACTGCCTCGCCTGAATTGCGCAGGCGCCGAATGGCCGCCTCCCGATCGACGTCGGTGCACTCCATCCACGGCACCCAGATGGCCGCCGTATCGGCTTCCGCCACACCAGCCAGTTCATTCAGGTTCACGTCAAAGCCAGTGGCCGGCCGCGCCCTGCCGAAGGCACCACCAATACCGTCGTAGCGGCCGCCGCGGGCCAGCGCCCGGCCCACCTGGGCATGGTAGGCCGAGAACACCGGGCCATTGTGATAGCCGTACCCGGCCAGCTCAGCCAGATCGAATCGGAGTTCCGCATCGGGTGCCGCGGCCAGCACCAAATCGGCCAACTCAGCCAGCGCATCAATCGCACCGGTGACAGCGTCACCACCGTCGGCCAGCACCAGCCGCGCCTGATCCAGCACGCTCCGTTCGCCCATGAGTCCCGGCAAGCGGGCAATCAGCTCCACCTGCGGGCTGCCAGCGAGGATACGGGTGATGTCCGACTCGGCCTTGCTCTGCACCGCGGCGAAGAGTTCTGCCTGGACCGGCTCGGTCAGCTGCAGAGGGCCAATCAGCTGCTGATAGATACCCATGTGGCCAAGCACGAGGATCGGGTCGGTGATGCCAACGCTGGCCAGCACTTCCAGCATCAGTGCCACCACCTCCGCATCCGCCTGCAAGGTGGCGGCGCCAAACAGCTCAGCACCAGCTTTCAGCGGCACCCGGTCATCCAGGCTGGAAACCGGGTTGGCGAACACCACGTTGCCCGCATAGCAGAGGCGTTGCACCCCGGGCTCAGGTCTGCTGTGGGCGTCCACACGGACTGCTTGGGCGGTCATGTCTGCACGCACGCCGAGCATGCGGCCGCTTTTCTGATCCAACGCCTTCAGAGTCTGCAGATCCATGTCGTCACCTGCACCGACCAGAAGCGCATCCAGATACTCCACCACGGGCGGCTCGATGTACTCGAAACCCCAGGCCCGGAACACGTCCAGCACACGGCGCCGGGTCAGTTCCAGCGCCCAGGCATCCGGCGGGAGCAACTCACCCACGCCGGCCGGGAGTCTCCAGTTTCGATTGCTCATCTTCTTAAGCGGCCGCTCTGGCTATCTGATCAGGTAGAGAAGCAAGGTGCCCGTCAGCATGCTGACAAGTCCAGCCACGCGCATGGCGTTATCCGACACGTCGGCCAGCGTCATGGCCAGCGCGCGCCAGCGACGCGGGTAAAGAAAAGGCAGGATGCCTTCGATCACGAGCACCAGGCACAGGGCAATGGCGAGTTCGTTCCACATCTTTCAAGCCATGGAGCTGAGGACGGTGACGATCAGGAGTCGCCATCATCCCCTTTCAGATACTTGAAGAACTTGCTGTTCGGATCGAGCACCAGCATGTCGCCCTTGTCCTGAAAGACCGTGGCGTAGGCATTGATGCTTCGATAGAACTCGTAGAACTCCGGGTCCTTGCTGTAGGCGTCGGCATAGATGGAAGCTGCCATGGCGTCACCGTCACCGCGTATTTCCTGGGCCTGCTTATAGGCATTGGCTTCGATCACCACGGTCTGCCGATCTGCGTCCGCGCGCACACCAAGCGCCAACTCGCGGCCCTGGGCCCGATACTGGCGCGCCTCGATCTCCCGCTCCGAGTTCATACGATCGTAAACGGAGGAAGACACTTCCGTGGGCAGGTCGATTCGTTTGACGCGGACGTCCACCACCTCGATGCCTGCATCCCGACGCATCACCTCGTCGAGATCTGAGGTTAGGTCCAGCATGAGCTTGTCCCGCTCCCCGGAAACCACCTCGTGCATGTCGCGACGGCTGATCTGGTTTCTCAAGCCCTCGTTCACCCGTTCCTGCAGGATCTGGCGCCCTCTGATCTCGTCGAAGTTGGTGGCAGTGTAGAAAGCCTCCACATCGGCGATCCGCCACTTGGCAAAGCTGTCTACGATCAGCGGCTTCTTCTCCAGGGTGAAGTAGGTTTCAGGGCTGGCATCCGCTGTCAGCACCCGCGCGTCCGCCTTTTTAATCTCCTCGGCGATGGGCAGCTTGAAGTGCAGACCAGGTGCCACATCCTTTTCGACCACCGCACCGAAACGCAGCAGGATGGCCCGCTCGGTCTGGTGCACGGTGTAGACAGAATCCATGGCGAGCAGAATCACCAGCGCGCCGATCACGATGAGAATCACATTCTGAAGGCTCATTTGGCTCTCCTTATCCTCAGCGGTTTTCTCTCAAGCGACCGGTGGAAACCCGGTCGTTGAGCTCTCGGAGGATGGCATCAGCAATGGAGCTGACGGTTTCCCGGTTGGCGCCCTGCAGGCTCGCGGAAGGCTGGTTCAACCTGTCCAGCGGCAGGTACATCAGGTTGTTGCCGCCTTCCACGTCCACCATGATCTTGCTGGAGCGGCTCAGCACTGACTCCATCGCATCAATGTAGAGGCGGTCGCGGGTTACCCGCTGAGCAAGCTGGTACTCGTTGAGCAGCTTGTTGAAGCGGTCGGCTTCACCCTCGGCCCGGGCAATCACCTGATCCCGGTAGGCAGATGCCTGCTCGATTGCCTTCTGTGCTTCACCCCGGGCTTCGGGAATCACACTCTCGGCATAGGCATTGGCGTCATTGATCGTCCGCTGCTCATCCTCTTTCGCCTTCTGCACGTCGTTGAAAGCATCCCGTACCTGATTGGGCGGCGCAGACTCGTCGATATTCACCTTGCTGATCAGGATGCCGGTGCCGTAGTTGTTCAGATAAGTCTGCAGGCGCTCCTGAACCTCAGCAGCAATGGCTGCCCGGCCATCGGTGATCACCTGATCCATCACCGAGCTGCCAACCACGTGCCGCAGAGCGCTTTCGGTGGCGTGCTCCAGACTGATCTGCGGGTCTCTAACACGTACCAGGTAGTCCACCGGGTTAGTCACAAGCCACTGCACGGTGAGACTCACATCGACGATGTTCTCATCTTCGGTGAGCATGAGGCCCTTGTGGCTCTTCGAATTCAGGCGGGTGACGTTGACAAGCTCAACCCGATCGACGATGGGCGGATTCCAGTGCAGACCAGGCATGACCACGTCGTCCTGCACCTTGCCGAAGCGGAACACCACGCCCCGCTCCTGTTGATCCACCTGATAGACACCGAAGGCAATGTAGGCAATCACCAGCACCGCGGCGGCGATGCCGGCCATGTTGAAGTTGATGCCGCTACCCGATCCGCCGCCTCCGCCACCGCCGCCAAAAATGCCGGCGAGTTGCTGCTGCAGCTTCTTGAATGCTTCGTCCAGATCCGGTGGTCCCTGGTCACCTCGACCGCCCCATGGATCTTTGTCGCCACCACCCGGTTCGTTCCAGGCCATTTCAGTACTCCAGTTTCAGCTATTAACCGATTTCCGCAGGCAGTCTACCCAGCGCCCTCGTCAGGACTGCTCGGGTGAGCGATTACCGGGGAAATCAGTTGGCCAGAGGAGAGAGTGTATGGACGGGCTCCGCCGGCTGCAACAGAACTGTGGGCAGAGCCTGCAGGCGCTCAATCAGCACCGGATCTGCCCGTAGCTTCATGGCGACCCGGCCATCCTCCGCAATCCGCTCGTCGATGACGGCACCGAGGCGGTAGAGCCAGGCACGGGTACGCCCATCTTCCGGCGCGATCAGCACCTCGGTGGGGGCGGCTACCCCCAGGGCATCGGCAATGGCCTGTTTGAGCGCCGGCAGCCCTTCACCGGTCAGCGCGCTCACTTCTATGCCACGGGCATCGAGCAGCTCCCGCCCATCTTCTGCCGCCAGATCCATCTTGTTCAGCACCAGCAGGGTCGGCAACTGGAGAGCGCCGATCTCTTCCAGCACGGCGTTGACCTCATTGATCCGCGCACCCACACCCGGGCTCGCACCGTCCACCACATGTAACAGCAGATCGGCTCCGGACACCTCTTCCAGCGTGGCTTTGAATGCCTCGATCAGCGAGTGCGGCAGTTTGCTGATGAAGCCGACGGTGTCCGCCAGCACGATCTCACCCACGCCATCTATCTGCAGCCGCCGCATGGTGGGGTCCAGGGTGGCGAACAGCTTATCTTCCGAAAGCACCTCTGCCGTCGTCAGACTGTTGAACAATGTCGACTTTCCGGCGTTCGTGTAGCCCACCAGAGAGACGGTCGGGGTTTTCGAACGCTCGCGGCGGCGCCGACCCAGCGCCCGCCTCTTCGCCACCTGGTCGAGCTTTCGCTCCGTGGTTTTTATCCGCTCCGAGAGCATCCGCTGATCCAGCTCGAGCTGAGTTTCACCTGCACCCCGAAGGCCAATGCCGCCTTTCTGCCGGTCCAGGTGAGTCCAACCGCGGACCAGCCGGGTTTGCGCATGCTTGAGCTGAGCGAGCTCCACCTGCAGCTGGCCTTCGTAGGTGCGGGCGCGATCGGCAAAGATGGTGAGGATCAGCTCGGTACGGGTAATCACCCGACACTTGAGATCCGTCTCGAGATTGCGTTGCTGACCGGCACCCAGCTCGTGGTTGATGATCAGCAGATCCGCGTCATTGCTGCGCATCCGCCGACGCAACTCTGCAAGTTTGCCGCTGCCCACAAACGCCCGGGGGTGCGGGTGATCCCGGGTTGCTCTGACCGTTTCCACCACATCCACTTGCGCTGTACGGGCAAGCTCTACGCACTCTGCCAGAGCGGCCTCGTCGTCGATGGCATCAGGCGCCTGAGCGGCCAACGCACGGAAGTGAACGTGAAGAACGACTGCTTTGCGGCCGGCTTCTGGACGATCGAAAAACAAGATTGCTCCTGAAGAATCAAGCAGCCACGACCGTCACGGCCATAGGCAGCTATGCTTTTTCGGCCTCTGCTGCCGTTTCCTCGGCCTGGGCGCTGGCTGGGTTGGAGATCCGTACGTTGCGCGATGGCACCACGGTGGAGATGGCATGTTTGTAGACCATCTGGCTCACCGAGTTCCTTAACAGGACCACAAACTGGTCGAAGGATTCAATCTGGCCCTGCAGCTTGATGCCGTTGACCAGATAGATGGAAACCGGGATGCGTTCCTTCCGCAACGTGTTGAGATAAGGGTCTTGTAACGAATGCCCTTTTGACATGACCTGCTCCTTGATTTGCATGACGCCGCCGGTATTCAGATGGCCGGTCGTTGTCACGGTCCCTTTTTTGTTTGCAGGGCACTATGGCCTACCCGCCCCGCCTAATGCAAGGCACCTTACGACAACAGCTCAGAGTCGAGAAAAGGCCCTGCTTTCAATCAGTTAGTTCCATCTTCGCAACTATCTGCAGCGCGAGCTCAGTTCCGGACTCCCAGCTCATGGTCAGGAGCTCCGGCCAGCCCCGCATCCAGGTAAGCTGCCTTTTTGCCAGCTGCCGGGTGGCTGCGAGCACCTTTTCCCGCATCTCGTCATAGTCGGTGAGCCCATCCAGATGCTCCCACACCTGCCGATAACCCACCGCCCGCATGGATGGCAGGTCCACGTGCATGCTGATGCGGCTCTTGAGCCTGGCCACCTCATCGATGAAGCCCGCCTCGAACATCTCATCAAGCCGGGATTCGATTCTCTCATGCAGCGCTGCCCGCGATTCCGGTTCTATGCCGAACTCGAGCAGGCGTACGCCCAATCGCTCGTTGACGTCCTTAGCTTCCGACCAGTGTTCTGAAATCGGCGCCCCGGAAACCGCGAGCACTTCCAGGGCCCTCTGGATGCGGGAGAAGTTGTTCGGGTGAATGCGCGCCGCCGCTTCCGGGTCCAGCTTTTGCAGGCGCTCATAGAGCGCTTTCGTTCCCCGCCGCCGCGCCTCATCGGACAGCTTCTGGCGCAAGTCCTGGTCCGCTGCCGGCATGGGCGCGATGCCTTCCCGAAAGCCCTTCAGATACAGCATGGAACCGCCCACGAGCATGGGTATCCTGCCTTCGGCAAGAATCCGCCGCACCTCCACATCCGCATCGTGGACGAATTCCGCGACGCTGTACGTCTCATGGGCCGCCCGAATATCGATCAGCGCATGGGGGTATCTGGTCAGTTGCTCAGAGCTGGGTTTGGCCGTGCCGATGTCCATTCCCCGATAGACCATGGCGGAGTCCATGCTGATCAGTGAAACGGGATAGCGATCCGCCAGCGCCATGGCAGCCTGGGTTTTGCCGCTGGCGGTGGGCCCGGTCAGCGCGATCATGAACCGGTCTCTCAGTTTGTCCGCCACACGATCCACCTGTTCACCTACTCACCCACTCACCTATTCACCCTCTCTGCCCTGACCACCAGGCGCGCCCGCCTACTGCCCCCGCAGGAAAAGTCGGTCTAGATCGTCCATGGACTGGACCATGTAGGTCGGGCGGCCGTGATTGCACTGGCCCGCATTCGGCGTGCGTTCCATCTCCCGGAGCAGCGCGTTCATCTCGGTCACGGTCAGCTGGCGATGGGCGCGAACCGAGCCGTGACAGGCCATGGTGGCCAGCAATCGCTCATTGGCCGCCTCTACTCTGTCGCTGGTACCGAGCTCGCCCACGTCGGCGAGCAGATCCCGGATCAGGGCAGCGACATCGCCGGCCAGGAGCGCCGGCACCTCGCGAATGGTCACGGCCTGCTGACCGCTGCGTTCCAGCCGGAGGCCGAGCTTTTCCAGTGACTCGGCAACTTCCGCCACGCGCTCCGCGTCCGCCTCCGAGACATTCAGCACCTCCGGCACCAGGAGCTGTTGGCGCGGCACAGCACCGGTCAACACGTCGGCTTTCAGCTTCTCATAGGTGATTCGCTCATGCGCAGCGTGCATATCCACCACCACCAGTCCATCTGCATTCTGCGCCAACACATAGATACCGTGCAGCTGAGCGATGGCAAACCCGAGCGGCGGGATCTCCTCCGCCGACAGATCCGATGGCAGAGTTGCGGCTTCGATACCCGGTTCGGCCACCTGCAGCAGTGCCGCGGTCGGCCCGAAATCGCGGTCCGCGGCCGCAGCCTGATGCAGCATGAGGGCGGGCTGGCCCGGCGAGCCTGTAGATCCCGAAGCGCCACGACTCGGGGAGACACCGGGAACAACCGGCGGCGCGACGCTGTCTGGCCGGACGTCCCTGAGGGCCCGGTTCAACTTGCCGAAGATGAAGTCGTGCACGTTGCGCCCGTCCCGGAAGCGAACTTCGTGCTTGGTGGGATGCACGTTCACATCGACAGCGGTGGGCGGCAAGGTGAGATAGAGAACGAATACCGGGTGCCTGCCGCCAAACAGCACATCACGGTAGGCCTGCCGGATCGCATGCGCCACCAGCTTGTCGCGCACGATCCGGCCATTGACGAAGAAGTACTGCTGATCCGTCTGGCTGCGGGAGTGGGTCGGCAAACCAACCCAGCCGGTGAGCGCCAGATCCGCTGCCTGCTCGTCAATCGCGATGGCGCGACTGACGAACTCTTCCGAGAGCACCCGGGCAAGGCGCCGCTCCGGTGAGCCGGAAGGCAGAGCCAGCTTGCCGCGGCCGGTACCCTGATCCAGGGACAGGCTGACGTCGAATCGGGCCAGACTGACGCTGCGCACCACCCGGTCGATATGGCTCTGTTCCGTTCGCTCCGCTTTCAAAAACTTGCGTCGAGCGGGCGTATTGAAGAAGAGATCGCTCACTTCCACCGTGGTGCCCTGTGGGTGGGCTGCTGGCTGGTAGGCCATCTCCCGGCCACCGTCCACCTCTATTCGCATGGCCTGCTCGACGTTTTGCGCATGGGAAGTGATGGTAAGACGGGCCACGGACGCGACGCTGGCCAGCGCTTCGCCGCGAAATCCGAGGCTCGCCACCCCGTCCAGGTCGTCCGCCGTTCTGATCTTGCTGGTGGCATGTCGGGAGACCGCCAGGCGCAGGTCGTCCGGATGGATGCCTGATCCGTTGTCACGCACCAGCACCCGTTTCATGCCGCCCATCTCCGTTCTGACATCGATCCGGGTGGCACCCGCATCCAGACTGTTCTCAATCAGCTCTTTGACCAGGGAGGCCGGACGCTCCACCACCTCTCCCGCGGCGATCTGGTTGGAGACCCTGTCCGAAAGCTGCTGTATGCGCCGGCCCATGATCAGTCAGTGCGCTCTCAACCAGCCGGAATGGTGATCACCTGGCCAACGCGGATCTGATCGCCACGCAGGCCATTCACCTCTTTGATGCGCCGGGCGCTGGTGCCATAGCGGACGGCGATGCCGGAAAGCGTGTCGCCGCGAGCGATTGTGTAACGCTGGCCGCCCTGCTCCCGTTGCCAGGCGAGCAGGGTCCCCTCCGGCGCCCGCCGCGACATGTAGGTGCGGATACCTTCGAAGATGGCGTCTGCCATCTTGTCCTGAAAGGCCGTAGAGCTGAGCTTTCGTGCTTCAGCAGGGTTCGAGATGAAGCCGGTCTCCACCAGGATCGAGGGCATGTCCGGCGACTTCAGCACCAGAAAGCCGGCCTGCTCGACCCGCTTCTTGTGCAGATCGGTGATCCGGCCCATGTGGCCAAGCACGTCTTCGCCCACTTCTATGCTCGCGGAGCGATTGGCATCCATGGACACTTCGAGGATGGTCTGCAACAGGTAGTCCTCCTGATCGCCGCTGACCACTTCTTCAGCCACCCCGCCGATCATGTCTGACGCGTTTTCACTCTCGGCAAGCCAGCGGGCAGTCTCCGAGGAAGCGCCTCGATCGGAGAGCGTGTAGACGGAGGCACCGTCCACCTCGGGACTCTTGAACGCATCCGCATGGATGGAGACAAAGAGATTTGCCTGCAGATCCCGAGCCCGCTCGGTTCGTTTGCGGTGTGCCAGATAATAGTCACCCGTGCGGATCATCACCGGTCGATAGCCTTCCACCTGGTTCAGTCGCTGTTCGAGACGCCGGGCGATGTTCATCACCACGTCTTTCTCACGCACCCTGCCCGGACCAACCGCGCCTGGATCCTCACCGCCGTGGCCGGCGTCGATGGCGATAATCACATCCCGCTTGCCTTCCGGTTTTCGCACGAAGCTCGGCCGCTTCTCAGCGGTCGTCGAATGCAGGTCCACTACCAGTCGGTGACCGTAGGGCGCCACCGGCGCCAGCTTGAAAGCCTTAGGCGTGGGTGCTCCTGTTACGTCGAGCACAAGCCGATAGTCTGCGCCGCGCGCAGAACCACGCACACCCTTGACCCGCTTTCTGGCGACCGCTACCACCTCCGGATTGAAGCCGGCATCGGGCCGGGTATCCGCCAGATCGATCACCACACGTCTGGGGTTGTCCAGGGTAAACAGGTCGTAGCGCACATCGCTGGACACGTCGAGAACGACCCGGGTGTAGTCCGGTGCCTCGTGCATACGCACGGTTTCCAGCGTCGCTGCCAGGGTGGCGGTCGAAGCAGCAGCAAGAATGACGAGGAGGAGGAGCCGGACCGGACCGGCAACCAGAACGCGCTTAAGGATTGACCGATACTTCAACGTGTCGCCCTTCTCCTTCGAGGCTCAATCGAATTGTCACATCCGGGGTCGGCAGCCGTGCCGCGCCTCTTTCCGCCCACTCGATGAGCTTCAGCGCATCCGCATCAATGAGTTCGTCAATGCCGATGAAATCCAGCTCCTCGCCGTCGCCGATACGGTAGAGATCGAAGTGATAGATGGTTCGACCCGCCACTTCGTATGGCTCCAGCAGCGTGTACGTCGGGCTTTTTACCGACCCCGTGTGGCCTATGGAGCGAAGTATGCCCCGCACCAGCGTGGTCTTGCCAGCACCCAACTGGCCTTCGAGAAACACCAAGGGTTGGCCTTCCAGATAAGGGATGAGCTTCTCCGCGAAGTCGAGCGTGGCCGTTTCGTCCGCCAGGTGCGCCGACAGAACCGGTTTGTCATCAGCCATCGGATGATCCCAACGCTGCCGGGCGCAGCAGGTCGATCATCTCAGCAATCAGATCCGTGGCCAGGAGGCTGACCTCACCGTGCCGGGCAGCGGCGCGGTCACCGGCCAGGCTGTGCAGACAGGTGCCGAGCATTGCCGCCTCCCCAGGCTGCTGTCCTTGGGCCAACAGGGCGCCGATCACGCCAGACAGCACATCGCCCATTCCGGCGCTTGCCATCCCCGGATTTCCATGGGCACAGATGCCTAGGACCTCGGACGCATCAGCAATCACGGTACCGGCGCCTTTCAGAACCGCAATACCGCTCACCTGTTCGGCCAGCGCCCGGGCACTGGCCAGCCGATCGGCCTGAACCTCGGTTACCGTGCTATCCAGCAAACGGGCTGCTTCTGCTGCGTGTGGGGTGATGACCGTGCCAGCGGGTGGGGTGCTATTGCTCTGTGCCAACCAGTAAAGGCCATCCGCATCCACGAGCGCTGGTTTGTTCTGGGCAAGCGCCAGCTCAAACAGCCGTTCGCCCCAGGCACGCCGGCCTAGACCTGGACCGATGACCAGCGTCGTGACCTTGGCCAGCACCTCATCGAGAAGCTCCGTGTCCTCAGCATCCAGCACCATCACCTCCGGACGTCTGGCAAGAATCGCGTTCCGATGAGCGCCCCGGGTGATCGCCGTGACCATTCCGGCGCCACAGCGCAGCACCGCTTCCGAGGCCATGGCCACGGCGCCGCCCATGGACTCATCACCGCCAATCACCGCCACATGGCCCAGGGATTGTTTGTAAGCATCCGCACTTCGTCGCGGCACCCCGACCCCCTCAGCCAACGCAGAGAAGGTCAACCAGTCCACCCCCGGCACCTCTGCATGCACGTCAGGCCCCACCCCCAAATCCGCGTGCACAACGCGACCACCGAGTGCGGCGCCAGCGCCGGTGTGCAGACCGATCTTCCGGCCGATGAAGGTGACAGTCGTTGCGGCTTGCACCGCAACACCTTCGGCCGCGCCTGTATCCGCGACAACACCGGAGGGGATATCCACCGCAAGCACAGGTGCCCGGGCACTGTTCATGTGCTCGATCAGTTTTGCGTAGGCTGCTCTTGGGGCGCCCTGAATGCCGGTACCGAGCAGCGCGTCCACAATCACTTCACCAGCCAAGGCGCAATCTCCGTCGTCCGTGCGCGTGACCGTCAAACCTGCCGCCAGAGCGTCGTCCCTTGCTGTGGCCGCATCACCCGCGAGCGCCGCCGGATCGCCGATCTGCACGAGCTCCACCTCGATGCCGTGGGCCCGGGCGAGCTCGGCCACCACATAGCCATCACCTGCGTTGTTGCCGCGACCGCAGCAGATGCTGAGCCGAGCCAGAGAAGGCCAGCCGTCCAGGAGGGCATCAAACAACGCTCGGCCCGCCCGGCGCATGAGCTCGATGCCCGGCTGACCACCGCTGATGGCGATCCGATCCAGATCGCGGCAGCCCTGTGCCGTGTAGAGTTGTTCCAGCGGATTGCTCCTGTGGGCGCATTCAGCCAGTTATTATACTTTGCTCCCTTCCCCCGAGTACTTAGCACCACCCGGCAGGCGGCGGTTTTGAACCCGAACGAATTCAAGTCACTGAAGGAAGACATCCGTTGCTGGGCCAAGGAGCTCGGCTTCCAGGATCTGGGCGTCGCGGACCTGGACCTTTCTGACCATGCGCCGCACGTTCGGGCCTGGTTGGAGCGCGGCTTTCAGGGTGAGATGGGCTACCTGAATCGAAATCTGGCCAAGCGACTCGATCCAGCGGAACTGCACCCCGGCACCCTTCGCATCATCAGTGCCCGGATGGACTACCTGAAAACAGATACTCAGCCCCTACGGGTGCTCGAATCACCCACCCTCGGCTATATCTCGCGCTACGCGCTTGGCCGGGACTATCACAAAACCCTGCGTCAGCGGCTGGCCAAGCTCGGGCGACGGATCTCCGAGGCAGCGGCCGATCTCGACCACAATTTCCGTGCCTTTACCGACTCCGCACCGGTGCTGGAAAAAGCTCTGGCAGAGAAGGCCGGCATCGGCTGGATCGGCAAGCACACGCTGGTGTTGAATCGGCAGGCCGGGTCCTGGTTCTTTCTCGGCGAGATCTTCACAAACCTGCCGCTGCCACTGGATGCACCGAGCGGCGATGATCACTGCGGCAACTGTCGGGCCTGTATCACTGTCTGCCCGACGGACGCCATCATCGGTCCACGTCAGCTCGATGCCCGCCGCTGCATCTCCTATCTGACCATCGAGCACAAAGGCAGCATTCCCACGGAGCTGCGCGGTGCCATGGGCAACCGCATCTATGGCTGCGATGACTGTCAGCTCTACTGTCCCTGGAACCGCTACGCGGAAAATGCCACTGAACCTGACTTCGAGCCGCGCGGGGAACTGGCTGGCGCCAGTCTGCTCGATCTGTTCGCCTGGACGGAAGCGGAGTTTCTCGGCAACACCGAAGGTTCTGCCATCCGCCGGATCAGCTACGAGCAGTGGCAGCGGAACCTGGCGGTCGCAATCGGCAACGGGCCGGTGACTGACGCGGCTGTCACCGCCTTACGCAATCGGCGGGCGTATTGCTCGGCCCTGGTTGCGGAGCACATCGACTGGGCTCTCGAGCGCCTCACCCGGCAGACGAGTCCAGCACCAGAAACTTATCCCGGTACAGCTTGAGCTCTGCAATGGACTCCCTAATGTCCGCCAGGGCGGTGTGGGCGTTTTCCTTGTTCAGCGCCGCAAGCAGGTCCGGCCGCCAGCGCCGCGCCAGCTCCTTGATGCTGCTGACGTCGATGATGCGGTAGTGCAGGTAGGACTCCAGGGTCGGCATGTACCGGGAGAGAAAGCGCCGGTCCTGCCAGATGCTGTTGCCGCACAGAGGTGCGGTGTCTTTCTCCACCCAGCTCTCGAGAAAGGCGAGCGTCTGGGCTTCTGCCTCCAGCATGCTGACACTGGACTTGCGCACCCGATCGAGCAGGCCGGAGGCCGAGTGATGGGTCTGGTTCCAATCGTCCATGGCCGCCAGGTTCTCTTCCGGGGTGGCGATCGCCAACACGGGCCCTTCCGCCAGCACCTCGAGGTCGCTGTCCGTGACGATGGTGGCCATCTCGATGATGAGATCCGTATCTGGATCCAGGCCCGTCATCTCCAGATCCATCCAGACCAGATTTGCTGACATGTGCTCGGTTCTTTCGGCGCTTCGTAGTCGGCTAACATAGCAAACCGACCGACAGAATTAATCACAGCGAACGCCGGGAGCCTCCTATCAGCCAACCCAGACTCTTATCCGCTCAAACACTGCTCGACGATTTCGATCAGCTGGACACATCCCGCAGCAGGCTCATCCATGTGGCCGCGGCGGACGACTACGCTCAGTACCACATCCCAGGGGCGCTGCTGGTAACGCCGCCAGAGCTGGTACACGGCGCGGCACCAGCCCCAGGTCGGCTACCGAGCCTGGCACGACTGGAAGCACTGTTCGGACGACTCGGACACAACGCCGAGGTGCACTACGTTCTCTACGATGACGAGGGCGGCGGCTGGGCCGGTCGGTTTGCCTGGACGCTGGATGTGCTCGGGCATACGCAGTGGAGCTATCTGGATGGCGGCATCCATGCCTGGTCGGAGGTCGGTGGCCCGCTGGCATCCGGCGAGTGCAAGTATCCGGAGGCCACCGCGCCCGTGCTGACGATCGATACCGGCCCCATTGCCGAGGTGGAAGATGTGCTGGCGGCCATCGAGGATACCGAACAGATCATCTGGGACGTTCGTTCCCGCGAGGAATACCTGGGCCTGCGCTCGGCTTCCGCCCGAGCCGGCCACATCCCGGGTGCTAAGCACCTGGACTGGCTGATGCTGAAGGATCCCGATCGGGCTACCCGCCTTGTCGCCGACCTGCCTGCGCTGCTTGCTCAACATGGAGTGAATCCTGAGAAACCGGTGATCACACACTGCCAATCACATCACCGTTCCGGGCTTTCCTACATGGTCGGCCGGATTCTTGGTTTTGCGGACATCCGTGCCTATCACGGCTCCTGGGGTGAGTGGGGCAACCGGGACGACCTGCCCATAGAATCCTAGTGTCCTGAGGGAGGCGTTCGGAAGCTAGGATATTCCGGTCGGAAACGGCATCACGTCCGCCAGACGCTCAGCGCCCATCGCCAGCATCAGCAACCGATCAAGGCCGAGGGCCACACCGGCACAATCGGGCAGCCCGGCTTCGAGTGCGCTCAAAAACTTCTCATCAATCGTCGGCTCGACAAGACCACGCACGCGCCGTGCTTCCACATCCGCTGCGAACCTGCGCCGTTGCTCTTCAGGATCGGTAAGCTCCCAGTAGCCATTCGCCAGCTCGACCCCGTCAATCACCAGCTCGAACCTGGCAGCCGTTTCAGGGTCATCCGGACAGAGCCTGGCTAGTGCTGCCTGATCAGCCGGATAGCGAGTGATTAACCAGCGCCCTTCGAGACCCTCCGCCGCCGCGTTGAATCGCAGATCCAGCTCATCCGGTGGAAGCTCCGCGACGGCCGTCTTGCCAACCAGCTCGGTATAGGTGATCTGCCGGCACTTCCCCGGTCCGAGCACTTGCTCAATCAGCGCTTCCAGCTCACTCATCAAAGCCTGGTCGTCGTAACCCAGTCGGTACCACTCGAGGAGGGTGAACTCGGGGTTATGCAGACGGCCTGCCTCACCGGCCCGAAAAACCGGTCCGATCTGATAGAGGGACGGCGCACCGGCGGCAAGCAGTCGTTTCAGCTGATACTCAGGGGAAGTCTGCAGGTAACCGTGCCCCCCTACAGCCATGGACTCGATGTGGAGATCGGTTACCGTGTGCTCGGCAAGTACGGCCGTCTGCACCTCGAGCACGCCGCGCTCGGCAAAGAAAACCCGGATGTCGCTCAGCAGTTCGGCCCGCTTCTCGAGCGCCGTCAGTTCGCAGCTCGGTCGCCAGCTCGTGCTCACCCGTTCACCTGTCAGGCTCGGCTGACGTACTCGCCCGTACGGGTATCGATCTTCAGCACGTCGCCGGTGTTGATGAACAGCGGCACCTTGACCACCGCACCCGTGCTCAACGTGGCCGGCTTGGTGCCTCCCTGAGCAGTATCGCCTTTCAGGCCAGGATCGGTCTCGGTCACTTCCAGCTCTACGAAATTCGGCGCGCTCACGGATATGGGCGCGTCGTTCCATAGCGTCACCTGATAGACGTCCTGTTCCTTCAGCCAGTCGACGATTTCGGCAACCGCCGCTTCCGGTGCGCCGATCTGCTCGAACGAGCCATCCGTCTTCATGAAGTGCCAGAACTCACCATCGGAGTAGAGGTACTCCATGTCGAAGTCCATGACGTCTGCCGCCTCGATCGATTCGCCCGATTTGAAGGTACGCTCCCAGACCCGGCCGTTCTTGAGGTTCCGGAACTTCACCCGATTGAAAGCCTGGCCCTTACCCGGCTTGACGAACTCGTTCTCCAGGATGGCGCAAGGGTCTCCGTCCAGAAGCACCTTGAGCCCGGACTTGAATTCGTTGGTGGAGTAACTCGCCATAATGCGTACCTGTTATTACCTGCAATTACCTGCTGCCAAGAAAAAACGTGCGCTGGTTCACAGAAGCGATGCGAACCGTTGGGAACCTCGGCAGGCCTTCGGGAAAATCGTCTGGTGACTTCACCTCCGCCATCGACCGCCCCGTCAGCCTACCTGAGAGCGCCCGGCATCATACCCGCCGCTGATGCGACATGTAATCCGGTGGCAACATGTAATCCGATTGAAACGGTCTGCACTGCGTCACCTTTTGCGGTAAGCCGCTTTCCTATACTACGCCGACGTTTAGATCTGCCCAAGGACTGCAGAGACTGATGCACGACGGTCGGACCACACTGCTGAGCGCACCTGCGCCGGAGCTTGAAAACCTCTCATTTGCCCTTCCTGAACCGGAATCCGTGGGCGAGTGGATCAGCCGCCTGCCTATGGCAAACGTGCCGGAGACCGCCGGCCAGATGCGCCAGGCCACCTTTGAGATCGCCCGTCTGGACACGGACTGGGCGACCCGCATGGCTCTGCTGGAAGGCATCCGTCCGACGGTTCTCTATCTCACCGCCCGGCTCGACAAGGCCGCCAACAGTGCCGGCGCCAGCGCTGATGCGATCACCCGCCTGGCCCAGCGGCTGCAAACGAACCTCTGCTCCGGATACAAGGCTGTGGTTCTCGCGGCACACGAAGCAGCGGAGAGCGATCCGCAGGCACGCCAGACCACGTCGCTCGCCATCCACCGGGCGTTGTCGGATCTGTCCAGAACCCTGCTGCGAACCCTGCAGTACTACGTGGCACCGGCGGACAAACTCTGGCTCACGCTGCATCAGCTCTACCTGCTGGCGGAAAACCTGCAAATAGAGGAAGAGGTGCACGCAGACACGGGCAATGCCGGATCTCCGGAGCTCAGCATCAACGCCGTCTATCTGCGGTCTGTTCTACTGGCACTGGCGCGGCCCTATCAGCTCCGCCAACGGGAGCTCTCTGACGTGTTCATGGCGCTTGCCGGCTGGGATGGACTGACTCATCTGTCCGCCGGTCTGAACGGTTCGCTCTACTCCGTGGATCTGGGCTCAGACAAAGGCCCGGCGCCCAGCGAGAGCTTCAAACCGAACGACGCCTGCCGCAGTATCGTGCTGGATGCCCTGATGAGGGAGCTTCAGTCATGCTTGGACAGAACGGATAGCGATGCCAGCGGAGAAAGCATCGAGCTCGGACTGATCAGTCACCTGACCGGCGCCTGGGGCGAAATGACCTCCCGGGCGTTCAACCGGGCTGATTCCAGCGAGCCGATACAGCTCTGTGTCGGCCTGAAGTCAGCGCACTACTACCTGAGCGACAACGCCGAGTTCAGCGACACGATCAAAGGCCCGACCACGACGCATAAGGCCAACCCGTTCGGAGACAACGTGCACTTCCTGCCGAATGCCGGTGAGGCGAAAGATGTCTGGGAAGACGCATTCGATGTGGGCGGCAAGATACCAAGAAATCCGAAATTCGAAGATTCTGAGCTTGCTCTGTTTCCTCATGAGTCGTCCGCCGCGCGCAAGGCCGCGGAGGATCCGTACCCGTGCTTCGACAGCACGGCGGCCGACATGAGCCCGAGCGGCTACCGGCTGCGCTGGTCGCAACCGTTTCCGCCAAACCTGCAGACCGGAGAGCTCATCGGGCTTCGCGACCAGGCGGACCCACGCTGGTGTCTGGCTGTCACACGCTGGATCCGCCAGGATGAGCACGGCCCGTTCATGGGTGTCGAGCTGTTGGCACCACAGGCGCGCCCCATAGCAATTCGCGTGGTGCAGTCCAAGGGCGGCAACGCGGAGTTTCAGCGCGCGTTCCTGCTTCCCGAGCTCAAGCCGTTGGGACGACCGGCAACCCTGATCACCCCTGCCACACCCTTCAAAGACGGGCAGAAAGTGATGATCCGGGAGAACGGCTCCCAGAGCACCGTACAACTGGGAGAGTGCCTGCTCAGAACAGGAAGCTTTAACCAGTTCTCATTTCGAGTGTTGGATGGTTACTTGGAAAAGCAGAGTGGTCAAACCAACATGGGCAATCAAATAAACAATAATCAGCACGGGGTCAGGTAAGGGAATGGCTGCCTCAACACAGGACATCTCGGTACAGCAGGCCCAGCACGCACCGGTACGTCTGCTGATCGCGGAACGATCCGAAAACGCCGCCTACCAGTTCGACTCACTGCTTCGGGACGCCGGCATTGCCACCCGGCCGGAAATCATCGAGCTGCCCATGGCGGTCGACAAGCTGGCCCATGCGGACATGATGCTCTGCAACGCCGCACTGCCGGAAGTAAATCAGCTGCTGCCTCGCCTGGTGGGTATTGCGCCGCGGGTACCCATCATTCTGGTCAGCAACGATGACGCGCCGCTGACTGCCACCGAGGGCATGGAGCTCGGTGCTGCCGACGTCGTCGACGAAGCAGATGGTCGCCATCTGGTACTGGTGGTCAAACGCGAGTTGGAGCATGTCTGTCGGAACATTCAGTACCGGCAGATGAAAAAGGCGCTTGCCGAGTCCGAGCAGCGCTGCCAGCTGCTGCTGGAGAGCTCCCGCGCAGCCATCGCCTACGTGCATGAGGGCATGCACATCCACGCCAACGAGCACTACCTCAAGCTGTTCGGATTCAACGACGCGGACGATCTGCTCGGATTGCCGCTGATCGACCTGATGGCGTCAGACAGCGCCGCGATGCTCAAAGAAACGCTAAAGGCGTTTCGCGAAGAAGCGGAAGAAACCGAGTTCGAGTTCACCGGAGTGAGCACGACGGGTGACGCCGTGGCCGGCAGCATGACCCTGGCGGCCGCCGACTACGAAGGCGAGCATTGCCTGCAGGTCACCGTGCGAACGCAAACCGCCGCTCCGGCAAACCTCTCACTGGTCACTGCCCCGGACGCCGACGCTGCCGAAAACAAACACGTGGATATCGATGACGCGGACGACGTGCCTGTGCTCGACGCCGATGCCATCGTTGCCCCCGGCGATGACTTCGCTGACAGCGCGGAGAGCGGTGACATCACGGACACCGACATCGACGCCGCCGTGGACGGCATCGACTTCGAGCTGGAGCTGGAGGGCACGACGCAACAGGAAGCCGATGCAACGGCGGACGACGCTCAAGCTGACAGCGAAAGCCTTGCCATCGACCTCGATTTCGAGAACACCGATCCCTCTGAGATGGAGGCCTCTGAAACGGAATCAGAAGCCGCAGAGGGGTCTGCCGAGAAGGCAGCGGTCGAGATGGCAGACGCCGAAACGGTTGCCGACACCAGCGCCACGCAGCAGTCTGCTGGTGGCGCCTATGACCGCATCCTGCCGCTGCCGGAGTTCCTGCAGCAATCCGAGTCTCTGGCAGCCGAGAACGATGGCCAGTTTGTCAGCGTTTTCGTTGCTCAGATAGACGGTTATGAAGACCTGCAACGTGCCTTTGGCCTCGCTGGTGTGGACGACGCCTGCCGCAAGGTGGAAGCCGCCTTGCTGGCGCGCGTGCGCGCACCGTTCGTGCGGCTGTCCCCCTCGCAGTGGGGCATGCTCATCTGCACCCAGACCCGAGAAGAAGCGCTCAGCAGGGTCGACGAGCACCGCGCCGCCGTCGAGAAGCTGATGTTCGAGATCCGCGAAAAAACGGTGCGGCCCACCTGCACCTTCGCAGGCGCGATCCTGAACGACGATGGTTTCGACAATACCGCTGCAGCACTCGAAGCCGCCCTCGACAACGCGATCGTCGCGTTACGCAGCGCACTCGATTCAACGGATGGCAACTCGGTACAACTGCCGGCTTTCGAGAACGCCGAGCAGGAATACGATGACGAAGCCAACCGGGTGCTCTCACTGATCACCGAGGCTATTGAGAACCAGTCTTTCACCCTGCTGTTCCAGCCGATCATCAGCCTGCGCGGCGACTCTGACGAGCACTATGAAGTGTTTCTGCGAATGAGCGACCGGGAAGGCAATCAGATGGCGCCAGGCGAATTCCTGCGCACGGCAATCGATAACAACGTGGCCGGCAAGATCGACCGCTGGGTGATCCTGCAATCCATCAAGATGCTGTCACAACATCGGGCCAATGGTCACAACACCCGACTGACCATCAACCTCACAGCCAACAGCGTGGCGGACCCAGAGTTCATCCAGTGGCTGGGAGTGGCGATCAAAGCCGCCCGCATGCCATCCGATGCGGTGATCTTCCAGATCACGGA
Organism: Candidatus Azotimanducaceae bacterium; assembly: GCA_965215995.1. Taxonomy (GTDB): domain Bacteria; phylum Pseudomonadota; class Gammaproteobacteria; order Pseudomonadales; family Azotimanducaceae; genus SZUA-309. The sequence continues at coordinate 2,236,879 of OZ244128.1, forward strand.
ACGGGATGCGGCCACCTATATCCGCCAGACCCGGGAATTCGTGGAAGGCCTCAAGCACCTCCACTGCCGGGCTTCCCTGTCCCGTTTCGGCCTGTCCGACGAGCCCTTCGAAGTGCTCAGCCACATCCCCGTGGACTTCGTGAAGCTCGATGGCGAGCTGATCGAAGCGCTGGAAAAGGATGGCAACCGTAAGGACGACGTTGCTGAGATGGTTCGCGAGCTGCAGAACCAGGGCAAGCTGACCATCGTGCCCATGGTGGAAAGCGCAAGCCTGCTCTCAACGCTCTGGCAGGCGGGCGTGAACTACATCCAGGGTCACTACCTGCAGGAACCGTCCACCAACATGGACTACGATTTCAGCACCGACGACTGAAGACCTGCCGCCGATCCCTAATCGAATCCTGCTTGCCGGATATCCCGATCGCTGAAACCCATCAGGTAGAGAACGCTGTCGAGACCGAAATTGGAAATGGCGTGGCTGGCCGATTCCTTCACCAGCGGTTTGGCATGGTAGGCAACGCCCAGCCCCGCGCGGCTCAGCATCGGAAGGTCGTTGGCACCATCGCCGATGGCAATGGTCTGCTCGAGGGCGATCCCTTCCCGACCGGCGATTTCTTCGAGCAAGGTCGCCTTTCTCGCCGCATCGACAATGTCACCACAGACTTCACCAGTCATTACTCCCTCCTTGATCTCCAGCTCGTTGGCAAAGACGTAATCGATGCCGAGCTCGCCTTTGAGATGCTCGCCCACGTACTGGAAGCCACCGGAGAGGATGGCCGTCTTGTAGCCGAAGTGCTTCAACGCCCGGATCAGACGATGAGCGCCATCATTGAGCGCCACGGTATTTGCCACCGTTTTCAGTGCTGACTCCGGCAGGCCTTTCAAGAGCGCAGCTCGGGCCCTAAAGCTCTCCTGGAAGTTGAGCTCGCCCCGCATGGCCCGCTCGGTGATGCCGGCCACCGCATCGCGAACACCGTGCATCCCAGCAAGCTCATCGATCACCTCTGCGTTGATCAGGGTGGAGTCCATATCGAAAGCCACCAGACGTCGGTTCCGGCGATACACCGTGTCCCGCTGCAGGCTGAAGTCGAACACCAGCTCGTCCGCCGCTGCCAGCAGGGCCGCCTTGAGGGCCGCTGCATCGGTAGGATCGCCGCGCAGAGAAAACTCGATTGAGGTCCGGGTGCTGCTGCCGGTTTCGGCCAGGGGGATCCGCCCGGACAGACGCCGGATGCTGTCGATGTTCAAACCGTGCCGGAAGATGATGTCCGACACAGCCGCAACCTGCGGACCGCGCACGCCAGCTGCCAGGAGCGTGAGGATGTGCCGGGATTTCCCTTGGCTGCTCACCCACTCATCGTAGTCGTCGGCGCTGATCGGATCTGATCTGAGAACCACACCCGCAGCGTCACAAGTGGCCTGCACGGTGGCCAGAGCACCGGCGACATCCTCCCCCGCCGCGAACTCGACCAGCATGCCCAGAATCAGCTCATCGTGGATGATCGCCTGGCCAACATCCAGCAGGCGCACTTGATAAGCCGCCAACGCCGATGTCAACATGGCCATCAGGCCAGGCTGATCCTGCCCGGAGATGTTCAGTAGCACGAATTGCTTGTCGTTTGCTGGCATTTTCTTTTCCGGTGCCGGGATGGAACTGAGCCGGCTACCCCCAGACAGATGGTGCTGAAATCGGCTTGAAGCTTACTGCCCACATATCGCGCGTCAAACAGGTTTCCATTCTTCAACTTTTTCTCGCCACCGCCCTGACCGGACTTGGCCTGATACTGCTGTGGTCCCTCTCCAGTGACGAGGAGGCGCATATCGACCAGTTCGGCACGGCCATCGTCGGTGCTCTGTCGAGCCAGGTGGTGGAGCCACTGGTCAACCGGGACCTGATCCATCTCGGGGTGCTCATCAATCGCGTCACCGCCCTGCCTGCCGTCAACGGCGCCAGCGTGCACGGCATGGACAACGAGCCGCTGGCCCTGTCCGGTCAGCTGGCCCGCGGCCGGATCTTCAGCGAGCAGGTGGTGGGCAATGGCAGAAGCCTCGGCGTGCTGCGCATTCACATCGACGAATCCCGCTTCGACACCGGCCTATCGCTCTCCTTCCTGCTGGCCAGTGCCCTCTGGGTCGTCCTGGTGCCGCTGGTCGTTCTCGGCGCCAGTCAGATTTCTCGTCTGGCATTGGACTCTGCGCTGGACCGGCGGAGCAACCGGGACGTTTCGGAAGCGGCGACAGAAGTCCTGGCCGCACTACCGGAGCCGGACCCCGAGCCCTGCTATCTGGTGGCTGTAAATCTCTTCAACCAGCTGTCGTTGACGCCGGGCCAGTGCTCGGGTGAGCTGGCATTTGCCCGCATGACGGCAGAACGGGTCGCCGCCCTGCACCATGGCGAAGTGCTGGACCTGCCCGGCACGGGCCTGCTGCTCACATTCCGTGGCGGTCACAGCGACGATCGACCGTTTCACGTGCTCTGCGCCGCCTTTGCGCTCTGCCGGCTGCTGGCGGACGCTGACTCCCTCGGCCGCTACCGGCTCGGTGTGCACATGCTGACGCTCGAGCCGGATGAAGTGCTGTCGGTGAGCTCAGACCCGGTGAAGGACGCTGCCATTCTCTCGGCGCTGGCCAAGGACAACACCATCATCGCCAGTGCCAGGCTGATCGATCAGGTGCCCTATCAGCAACGCCTGTTCGTCGATCAGATGCAACATCCCTTGCTCGAGGAACTCGAGACCATTGGTGGCGGAGCAACTCTCGCAAAAGCGCTGGCTCCACCCCATGACGACCTGATTGCTCAGCAGCTACTGGAGCTCAAAGGCGAGGTCAGTGATACGGCGGACGATCAGTCCGATCGCTCGGGGCCCTCCACGGCCAGTGAATCCACCTTCTGAAACCCTCTCGGCAGCTTTCGGCCTCTTCGCGCCCGCTCACCCAGATAGTGTTCCAGATCCTTGTGCTTCATACGCAGATGACGGGCACCGGCGAGCACCAGCAGCTCATCCGCCGGTCCCAGGATCTTCACAGCTACCATCTGCTCTTCGCCTGATTTGAACGCCGCCGTTGGAATGTTGATCAGCTTGTTCCCCTTGCCTCTCGCCAGTTCCGGCACATCCACCAGGGGGAAGACCAGCATGCGGCCCTGGTTCGTGACTGCAACCACCTGCGCATCCTCCTCCGGGGTGATCGCTACCGGCGGCAATGACACCCCCTCCTTCGGCACGCTGAGCGTCGCCTTGCCGGCTTTATTCTTGGTGACCATGTCTTCCAGCTTGCCAACGAAGCCGTAGCCCGCATTGCTGGCAAGCAGAACCCGGGTACTGCCGGGACCCATGGCCACGCCGGTGAAACGGGCACCACTCGGCGGCTTCAACCTGCCGGTAAGCGGTTCACCCTGGCCGCGCGCGCTCGGTAAGGTGTGTGGTGCCACCGCATACGTCCGGCCTGACGAATCGAGGAAGACCAGCACCTCGTTGGTCCGGCCGCGGGCCGAGTGGCCGTAGCTATCCCCGGCACGGTAGTTCAGCTCCATGGGGTCCACCTCGTGGCCTTTCGCGGAGCGAACCCAACCTTTCTCGGAAAGCACCACAGTGACGGGCTCGTTGCTGATCAGGTCCTCTTCGCTGAACGCGCTGGCTTCCTCTACCTCGCCGAGTGGCGAGCGCCGCTCGTCGCCATACTCTTCGGCATCGGCCAGCAGCTCCTTCTTGATCAGCGTCTTCATCCGTGCTTTGGACTTGAGGGTCTTCTCGATGTCCGCCTTCTCGGCTTCCAGCTCATCCTTTTCGCCCTTCAGCTTCTGCTCTTCGAGCTTGGCCAGCTGGCGCAGGCGGATGTCAAGAATGGCCGTTGCCTGGATGTCCGACAGCTTGAACTTCTTCATCAGCGCCGCTTTCGGATCATCCTCTTCGCGGATGATGCGGATGACCTCATCGATGTTGAGGTAGGCGACGAGCAGGCCGTCGAGGATGTGCAGGCGATCGTTGATCTTCTCGAGCCGATAGGACAACCGCCGACGTACGGTTTCGTTCCGGAACTGCAGCCACTCCTTGATGATCTTCTGCAGGCTCTTCACCTGTGGCTTCTGATCCAGGCCGATCATGTTCAGATTGATCCGGTAGCTCTTCTCCAGATCCGTTGTGGCGAACAGGTGGCTCATCATCCGCTCCACATCCACCCGGTTGGAGCGGGGGACCAGCACGAGTCGGGTCGGGTTTTCGTGATCCGACTCGTCGCGCAGGTCCGCGAGCATGGGCAGCTTCTTGGCGTGCATCTGCTGCGCAATCTGCTCGAGCACCTTGGCCGGAGAGGCCTGGTGCGGCAATGCGGTGACCACCACCTCACCCCCTTCCACCTGATAAACCGCCCGGGCGCGCACGCTGCCTCGGCCGGTCTCATACATTTCCCGAATATCGGCCTCCGGTGTGATGATGGTGGCTTCCGACGGGAAGTCCGGTGCCTTGATGTGGGTCATCAGATCCCGGACCGTTGCCTTCGGCTTGTCCAGCAGATGGATGCAGGCGCTGATCACCTCGTTCATGTTGTGCGGCGGGATGTCCGTCGCCATTCCGACGGCGATTCCGGTGGACCCGTTCAGCAGCAGGAACGGCAGCCTGGCCGGCAGCAATGCCGGTTCGTTCAATGTGCCATCGAAGTTCGGCGTGAAATCCACCGTCCCCTGTCGTGTCTCGGCCAGCAGCAACTCGGCGTAGCGGGACAGGCGCGCCTCCGTGTAGCGCATGGCAGCGAACGATTTGGGGTCATCAGGTGCGCCCCAGTTACCCTGACCCTGAACCAGGGGGTAACGAAACGAGAACGGCTGCGCCATCAGCACCATGGCTTCATAAATCGCGCTGTCACCATGCGGGTGGTACTTACCCATCACATCACCCACCGGACGCGCCGACTTGGCGAACTTGGCCTGATTGTTCAGGCCCATGTCGCCCATGGTGTAGATGATCCTTCGCTGGACTGGCTTGAGGCCATCTGCAATGTGGGGCAACGCCCGGTCGTTGATTACGTACATGGAGTAGTCCAGGTACGCGTTTTCCGTGTAGTTGCGGAGTGGAAGTTGTTCTAAGTCTGTACTTTCTGCCATCTGGGGGTTTGTTCAGTTGTTGAAGGGTTTCACGGATCGGCTGCTCGAGCCTTGCCCAGGTGCTTACGGGGACGCTAGGGCTGGCGCTTCGCGCCCGCCCCCCATCCATGGGCGCTCAGGCGGGGCACATCCATGTGCCCCGACTGCCCCTTTAAGCACCTGGGCAAGGCTCGACCATCCGATCCCTCAATGTCATCCAAGACTGATCAACCTCCATCTGCGGGAGATGGACGTCGTGCACCACCACCGTTCGAGTGGTGAAGGGTGTTCCGGTCTCGGAGGGTTTCGAATATCTGTTCACGGTCAGGTCGTGGGCACAGAAATCCTGGTTCCACGGTGGTGCCCGAAACCACCACCACGAAGTGTTCATGTGATTCTCCGAACGAGCTTCGAGTGAGGGTGATGCTGCACAAGGGCTTTCGGGTGCGTCTGAGGCCAGGGATGGCCGAAGTCGAGCGCCCAGGGATGGGCTTGCAGCGTCACCCGAAAGCCCTTGTGCAGCAGCGCCCTCTCCTGAAAACGCCCCTCTTGGAAAACTCACAGGATCCACGCTCAGGCAATGGTTGCCTGATCTCCCTTGGATTCCAGCCACGACTTCCGATCACCCGAACGCTTCTTCGCCAGCAGCATATCCAGCACCTCGTCCGTCTTCTTCGGCTGATCCAAGGTCAACTGCACCAGCCGCCGGGTATCCGGGTCCATGGTGGTTTCCCTGAGCTGCATGGGATTCATCTCGCCCAGGCCTTTGAACCGTTGGACGACCACGTTACCGCGTTTCTTCTCGGCAGCGATCCGATCCAGCACGCCTTCCTTCTCGTCCTCGTCCAGGGCATAGAAGACCTCCTTGCCCACGTCCACCCGGTACAGGGGCGGCATGGCCACGTAGACGTGGCCGGCTTCGACCAGCGGCCGGAAGTGCTTCACGAACAGGGCGCACAGGAGGGTGGCGATGTGCAGGCCGTCGGAATCCGCATCGGCCAGAATGCACACCTTGTTGTAGCGGAGCCCGGAAAGATCGGGTGACCCCGGATCGACGCCGATCGCTACCGCGATGTCGTGTACTTCCTGAGAACCGAGCACCTGACTCACATCCACTTCCCAGGTATTGAGGATCTTGCCCCTGAGCGGCATGACCGCCTGAAACTCCCGGTCCCGAGCCTGCTTGGCGGAGCCGCCGGCCGAGTCGCCTTCCACCAGGAAGAGCTCGGCGCGATCAGCATCCTGCCCGGAACAGTCGGCCAGCTTGCCGGGCAAGGCCGGGCCGGCGGTTACTTTCTTCCGCGCCACCTTCTTGGCGGCCTGTACCCGACGCTGGGCGTTGCTGATGGCCATCTCGGCAAGTCGCTCGCCCTCCTGCGAGTGCTCGTTCAGCCAGAGGCTGAAGGCGTCCTTGGCGACGCCCCCGATAAAGGCCGCGGAGTTTCTCGATGAGAGCTTTTCCTTCGTCTGTCCGGAGAACTGCGGATCGGCAAGCTTGGCAGAGAGCACGTAGGCACACTGCAACCAGAGATCATCACCCGTGAGCTTGACGCCACGGGGCAGCAGATCACGGAACTCGCAGAACTCCTTCAGCGCATCGGTGAGCCCGCTTCTCAAGCCGTTCACGTGAGTGCCACCCTGAGCGGTGGGTATCAGGTTCACATAGGACTCGGTGATCAGCTCACCGCCTTCCGGGATCCACTTCACGGCCCACGCCACCGCCTCCTGGTTGCCTTCGGCAGAGTGCACAAAAGGCGTATCGGGGATGCTCTCCAAGCCCTCGAGTGCCGATTCCATATAGGTGGTGAGGCCATCCTCATAGAACCAGGTTTCGTTCTCCGCCTTCTTGCCTTCTACAGCGAACGAGACCTTCAGACCGGGACAGAGCACGGCTTTGGCCCGAAGCAGATGCTTGAGCTTCGGCACGGAGATGTTCGGTGAGTCGAAGTAGCCTGCCTCCGGTTGAAACCAGACCCGCGTACCCGTATTGCGTTTGCCGACCGTGCCGGTGGCTTTCAGCTTGCCGGTGGGCTTGCCTTTCTTGTAGCTCTGGCTGTAGACCTTGCCATCCCGCTTTATCTCCACCTCGAGCTTCTCTGAGAGCGCGTTGACCACTGACACTCCGACCCCGTGCAGGCCGCCGGAGAAGTTGTAGTTTTCGTTGTCGAACTTACCACCCGCATGCAACCGGGTGAGGATCAGCTCCACGCCAGAGATCTTGTGCTTGGGATGGATATCCACCGGCATGCCGCGACCGTCATCTATCACCTCGACGCTGCCATCCTTCATCAGGGTGACTTCGATCTCCCGGGCGTAGCCTGCAAGGGCTTCGTCCACGCTGTTGTCCACTACCTCCTGCACCAGGTGGTTGGGTCGAGTGGTGTCGGTGTACATGCCGGGCCGGCGGCGGACGGGCTCCAGCCCGGAAAGCACCTGGAGGGATTCGGCGGAATACTTGGCGGTTGCCATGGGTTTGCTTGCTGCTCCTGTCTTCGAGCCTTCTCAATGCGAGTCCATGAGGATCAATACGGCATCGAGGGCCGTCAGGACTTCGGTTTGAATGCGCTCCGATCGATCTCGAGCGGGTAGTCTTCCACCCGCCGTACTTCAGTGCCGATTGACCCGTCTTCGCCAAGCAGCAACCATCTGTAGCCAGGCTTCTGCTCATCCACGGAGAACCGACTCGAGCCCGGCTCAAACTGAATGCAGGTGGATGGCGTTCCGAGCAGGCTCAGCTGCCGGTGCTTTAGGTTGAGTTCCTGGTGGGCGTGCCCGAACACCAACGCTCTGATTCTGCCGTGCTCGGCCATCCATTCTAACAGCTCGTGACCGTTTTGAATCCGGTCCTTGTCGAGCCAGGGGCAATTAATCGCAACGGGCGGGTGATGGGTGATCACCAGCAGGTTTTTTTCGCCGGAATCGTTGGCAGACTTGTCACAGGCCGCCACAAACGCCGCGAAGTCCGCATCACTCACCAGTGCCTGAGGCTCATCATCGACGTGGCTGTCGAGCGACAGCACCCGCCAGCCCGGCAACTCGAGGCACTCAGTCGCAAGCAGCGCACCCATATTGGCAGCAATGTCATGGTTACCCGGGGTAACCAGCGTGGGCCCCGGATAACGGGCAGTCAGCCAGCCGTAGAAACGCGCGTAGACATTTGGATCAGGATCCTGGGCAACATCGCCGGTGACGAGCAGGGCATCGGGCCGGTGCTCGGCTAACGCCTGATCGAGCACTGCTGCAACGCTGTGCCAGGTGTCGACACCAAGCAGGGTGTCACCGGCCGCTGCACGAAGGTGGACGTCTGTTATCTGCAGCAGTCTTAGGGGGCGTTCGGCGCTCAACTTGCCGGTACGTGCGTTCAACCAGCGGGCACGGGTGCCTCAGCGGCCACACCGTGGCTGAGGCAGTGCGCGAGGTACTCACCCAGGAAGCGATTGATCTGCGCTTTCTCGTCCGGCTGCCGCATGTCCGTGTTCGGGTAGTCGTAGACGGCGCGGAGAAAATGCTTCTTACCCTGATACTCCACCACTTCCGCGCTTCTGGCATCGTGGTAGAGGCGCACGGTCATGCGGGCTCGATGGCTCCAGGGCGCATCAGGATGCTGGCTCAAGCGGATCAGCGTGGTGTATGGGCTCCGCTCGATGACCTCCATGCGCACGGTCAGCCGCTGGCCATTCCACTCCAGCGCGATGGCACCCGTGTCTGCAAGTGCCATCTTCGGGAAGAGCTTAGTCAGGCGCAGGTAGTTCGCATCGCACTCCGCCATATGCGCTGGCAGGTCCATGCTGTATCTCTGACCGCGTCCTGGCCGCACTGCCTTGTCCTCTGTGAAGGCTTTTAAAAAGAGCACTCTAATATACCGACCCAGCCGTACCGCGCCACTGCAAAATGCACAGAAAATCGCTTCTCCGGTGCACGGTCATCGCTTGCAGATGCGCAAAACAACTGACGCTGGTCACTAGGGCGTCTGTTAGAATCCGCCGCTGCGCTGCGGGGATCTCGCGAATTCCGAGGTCCTAAATTCAGTACGAAGTAACTCAGTTTCAACAGGTATCAGTGGAATGAATGCACCCCTAGGCACTCCTGACACTGCCGGCTCGTTCGGCATCCGGCGCATGCGCGCACCCACCCCGACACGATCGCGAATCCTGTCGATCATAAGCCTGACTGTTCTGACCCTCATCGGTCTGAGCAAGGCCCATGCCGCGGATCTTGCCGAAGCTTATGAAGCGGCGCTCGCCCACGACCCCGTGCTGGGCGCGGCCCGAGCCCAACTGGCGGCAAACGAAGAAATCGTGCCGCAGACCCGCTCGCTACTGCTACCCACTATCGGCATGAACGGCAACACCAGTTGGAATGAGATCGAGACGCTGGGCAGCCAGGGATTCGAGCTGGAGTACAACGATCATGACTGGGGGGCTGGTCTATCCCAACCCATACTGAACATGGAGAGCTGGTACACCCACTCCAGTGCCCGGGCCAGTGTGAACGCTGCCCGTTACAACTACAGCGCCACGGAACAGGAACTCATTGTTCGCACCGTGCAGGCCTACCTGGATGTGCTCCGGGCCGATTCCGCTGTGGTCTCTTCCCAGCGAGCCGAAGCGGCGACCCAGCGCCAGCTCGAGCAGGTGCAACAACGTTTCGACGTGGGTCTGGTCGCGATTACCGATGTGCTGGAATCTCAATCCGGTTACGACAACTCGGTGGTCACCCGGGTTCAGGCGGTGGGCGATCATGACATCTTCTTCGAGGTGCTGCGCACACTGACCGGCGAGCCCTACGATGAGATCCTCGACATCTCGGAAGAGCTCCCCATCGTCAATCCGGCACCAGCGGATGTGGAGCAGTGGGTCAATGTGGCCCTGGCCACCAACCCGAGCGTGCTCTCAGCCGAGCAGCAGCTGGTTGCGGCGGAGCGAACGGTCCGGGCCCGTCGGTCCGGACATCTGCCGACCATCGACGGCACCATCAACTACCGGCACTCGGTCACCGGCGGACCAACCTTCTTCGGCGGCAAAACGGACTCCACAGTCTATGGTCTTCGCGCAACTCTGCCCATTTATCAAGGTGGCTTCGTCAGCTCCCGGACCAAGGAAGCGCAGGCGCTGGCAGACCAATCCGCCCAGCTCCTCCAGGACAGCCGGCTGACCATTGCCCGGGATACCCGCAACCTGTTCAGGCGGGTGCAGACGGACGTGGTCCGGGTGGGCGCGCGGTTGAAGGCCATCGCTTCCGCAGAATCGGCACTCGAGGCCACCGAGACCGGCTACGAGGTGGGTACTCGAAACGTGGTGGACGTGCTTCGGGCTCAGGACAACTTCTTCCGTTCTCAGTTCGACTACGCAGACTCGCGCTACAACTACATGCTGAGCCTCATCCTGTTGAAGCAGCGAGCAGGCGTGCTGAGCCCGGAAGATCTGATTGAGCTGAATCAGTTCGCCGACCCCAACTCGCCCGTCAGCCGCATTTCTTCGCTGCAGGCGAGAAGCGGCAGCTGATCCGGCCGATTATCCGCCCGTCGCCGCTCTGACCTCGGCACTCAGCAGCTCCAACAGCCGCTCCGTTGCACCTCTATTGCGGCCGACCACGTCGGCCGCTTTCGCGCCAGCGGCCTGACGGGTGCTTTCGTCTTCCAGATACCCGGACACGCACTCCGCCAGAGAATCTGCATCCGAGACCAGGTGCAGGCAACCTGCCTCACCGAAGGCGGCGACCACATCCGGGAAGTTGAACGTCTCCGGACCCATGATCAGAGGCAACCGGCAGACGGCTGCTTCAATGGGGTTATGCCCACCTACCGAGACCAGGCTGCCACCGAGAAAGGCGACATCCGCCAGGCCATACAGATAGAGGAGCTCCCCCATGGTATCGCCGAGCACCACGTCCCGGTTCGTGGGGGCGTCCACCTCGCTCATCCAGGCCTGACTGAATCCGAGTCGATCGATGAGGGCGCCAACCTCGCTGCGCCGCTCCGGGTGCCTGGGGACCAGAATCAACAGCAGCCCGGGAAAGCGGGCCTTCAACTGCTGGTGGGCGGTGAGCACGATCTCCTCTTCGCCGGGATGAGTACTACCGGCAATCCAGACGGGCCGGTCATACAATGCCCAGCGGTCCTTCAACGTGCCAACCCGCTCGCCATGGTCCGCCGGCAGCCGGACGTCGAACTTGACGCTGCCAAGTGCGCTCACCCGGTCCACGGGCGCGCCCAGCGCAAGAAAGCGTTCCGCGTGATCCGCATACTGGCAGGCGATGAAACGCAGGCTTTCGAGCATGTTCCGGGTCAGCGCACCTACCCGGGCATAACCCGCGGCGGAACGCTCCGAAAGCCGGGCGTTCACCAGCAGGGCCGGTACCTGGCGGTGGACAGCTTCGCGCAGCATGTTCGGCCAGAGCTCTGTCTCCATGAGCACCAGCAACCGGGGTGCAGTCTGTTCGAAGAAGCGGGCGACCACCGCGGGAAAGTCATAGGGCGCGTAACAGTGCACCACGCGGTCGCCGAGCAACCGCGCGACCTGGGCGGATCCGGTGGGGGTCATGGTGGTGACCAGAACGGGGACATCGGGATGACGGTCCGACAGCGCCACAATAATGGGCGCAGCAGCAATGGTTTCACCTGCAGAGACGGTGTGAAACCAGATAGAACCCCGCGGCAAGCCGTCCGGCAGCCGGGCAAAGCGTTCCTGAATCCGCTCACCATAAGCCGGATCCCGTCGCGCCCGGTATGCCAGCCGCAGGCGTACCAGGGGGCGCGCCAGCAGCAGCAGAATCCAGTAGAGCAGCCGCCACCCGGTCAGCGCGCCGCCGGCTGGCGCAGGTTTGCTTTCAGTTTGGTCCGCCATCGGATGCTTAGCCTGAGTGGCCGTCGGGAGACCGTCAAGGAACAGGTGCGAGTGAGGCCTGCATTGGATAGGCTCAGCGGCTCATCCTTTCACTAGGGCCTGTTCACACTAACTATGGAGTCGCGTTGCTGCCCAAAATCGTGCCCTGCTAGGCGCGAGGAGCGAAGTTTACTTGCGGTAAATGAGCGACAAGCAACAACGCAGGGCACGATTTTGGGCGCAACCCTTCGGGCAGGGGCCATTTTTCCCCGACTCCGCATTGTCGATCGCTCACGTAGCGTTGCTACGCCACGCTCACTCCGCCTTGATTCGGGAAAAAATGGCATCCTGCGCGATTCCATAGTTAGTGTGAACAGGCCCTAGCGACGACACCTGGAGAACAGAGCCCACCGATGAACAGCCCGGATCTGGACGCAATCATCATCGGCGGCGGTGTGGCCGGTCTCTGGCTGTTGAACCATCTGACCCGCGATGGCTACCAGTGCGTGCTGCTCGAGGCCGATGCTCTGGGCTGCGGTCAGACGCTTGCCAGTCAGGGCATGATCCACGGTGGGATTAAGTATGCGCTGGGCGGTGCCTTGACCGGTGCATCCGAAGCCATTGCAGACATGCCTGATCGATGGCGCCGGGCGCTGGCAGGCGATGGGCCGGTAGATCTCTCCGGCCTGGAGATGCTGGCGGATCGCTACTACCTTTTCGCGGAAGGCAGCTCGCTGGGCAAGCTGACCGGCTTCTTCGCCAGCAAAGCACTGCGTGGTCGAATAGAGCGGCTGAACAGAACAGAGTTTCCGATAAGCCTGCGTGACTTCCAGGGGGTGGTCTACGGCCTCCAGGATTTCGTCATCGATACACGTCTCCTTTTGGAGAGACTCCGTGAGCCTGTGCAGGACAGAGTCTTCCAACTCCGGGTCGGCAAAGAGCACCTGAGCAGAAGGGAGGGCAATCAGTGGGGGCTCAAGGTGCCTGGCGCGGATCGGGAGCGCTACGCGAGTCGGCTCGTGCTCTGTGCGGGTGCGGGGAACGGCCCCTTGCTGGAATTGTTGGGCATTCAGGAACCGCGCATGCAGCTACGCCCTCTGCATCAGGTGCTGGTCCGCCATCCGGCGCTCGAGCCGCTCTACGCCCACTGCGTCACCGGCATTCGCCGCCCGGAGCCCAGGCTGACAATCACCAGCCACGACGACGGCCAGGGACAGCTGCTCTGGTATCTGGGTGGACAGCTGGCAACGGATGGGGTGAAGCGCAAGGAGGGCGAACAGATCGAGCAGGCACTACGCGAGCTCGCTCGCTGTGTGCCCTGGATCGACTGGTCTGGCGCCGAGCTCGAGACTCTGCGGATCGACCGCGCCGAACCGGAGCAGACGGGTGGCAGCCGGCCGGACGAAGCCTTCATCCAATCCATCGGTGGAACCGGTCATGACAGCCGCTGCCATGTCTGCTGGCCGACCAAGCTCAGCCTGGCCCCGGACCTGGCGGATCGGATGGCCAGCGAGATGGCGGCTTATCCTACCCCACCACCCGCCTCTGCTCGGGTACCCGATCTGGCGCTACCGCTGGCCAGTACCGGTCTTGCGCCCTGGATAAGGTCATGAGCCTGCCTGTTCGCGCCCTGGGGAATACCGGGATGTCCGTCTCTCTCCTTGGCCTCGGCACGGTCAAGCTCGGCCGTCGGGAGGCGGTGAAGTACCCAGCACCGTTCGATCTGCCAAGCGATGATGAGGCCAGACGATTGCTCCACCGCGCTCGAGACCTGGGCATCAATCTGCTCGATACTGCCCCCGCTTACGGTAGCAGCGAAGCGCGGCTCGGCAGGCTGCTGCTGGATCAGCGCAATGACTGGTTGATCTGCACAAAGGTCGGTGAGACTTTCGCCGGCGGGATCTCGAGCTATGACTTTTCACCGGAAGCAGTCCGCACGAGCATCAAGGCCTCACTGCAACGCCTGCACACGGACCGGCTGGATATCGTGCTCATACACTCGAACGGCGATGACCTGAAGATCCTCAGGGAGCGCGGCACTCTGGATTGTTTGAACGATCTGAAGGCACGCGGTTGGATACGCGCCACCGGCATCTCCCATAAGACCGTTGCCGGTGGCGAGCTCGCCATCGAGCTCGGCTGCGATGTGATCATGGCGACACTCAACCTCGACGAGCCGGGAGAAGCCAACTTGGTCGCCGAAGCAGGACAGAAGGGCGTTGGCGTACTTGTCAAAAAAGCACTGGCAAGCGGTCACTCCGGGCCTGAGAGCCTGCGATTCGCTGCCACAGCAACCGGAGTCAGCAGCGTGATCGTTGGGACAATCAACCCGCAACACCTCGAGGAAAATGTGGCGGTAGTCTCAGATAGGTAAAGGTGATCAGTCGGTCTCGAGCATCCGATCGACGATGGCGGTGGTGGAGCAGTCGTCCACCAGTCCGAGCACCCGCACCTCGCCACCTGCGGCGCGAACGATCTCGGCGCCAACCACTTCGTCCACGCTGTAATCGCCGCCCTTGACCAGCACATCCGGAGCCAGGCGCTCGAGCAGCGCTTCCGGCGTATCCTCTGAGAACCCCACGACCCAATCCACGGCGGCCAGACCGGCCAGCACTCGCAGCCGCTGCTCCAGCGGGTTGACAGGACGGCCCACGCCCTTCAGGCGAGTCACGGAGGCATCGTCGTTTACCGCGACGATCAGCCGATCACCAAGCGCTCGCGCCTCCTCCAGATAGGCGACGTGACCGGCGTGGAGGATGTCGAAGCAGCCATTGGTGAAGACCACTGTTTCACCCGCTGCCCGGGCGAGGCTCACGGAATCTCCAAGCTGGGCCTGGCTCATCACGCCGCCATCCGCCCGCGCATCCGCCGCCAGCGCTGCCGCCAGCTCCGGCCCGGTCACCACCGAGGTGCCCGTTTTGCCGACCACCAGGCCGCTGGCAACGTTGGCCACTCTGGCGCAATCGACCGCAGGCCAGCCGAGCGCGGCGGTGATGCCAAGCGCTGCCGCGGAAGTGTCGCCGGCACCCGTCTCATCGAACACGTCCATCGGTAATGCGGGCACATGCAGATGCTGGCCACCAGAACTCACCACCGTGTTACCTTCGCCACCCCGGGTAATGACCAGCGCCCCTATCCGGTGCGTGCTCGCCACCGCTTCCGCCTTGCTCAGCAACTCATCGTCGTCCTTCCAGGGGCCAACGGCCCGCTCGAACTCGATACGGTTGGGTTTGAGGATCGTCGCACCCGCGTAGCGGGCAAAGGGCTTGAACTTGGGGTCCACCACCACGGGCACACCCGCCTCTGCCGACTGTTTCAGCAGCACCTCCGGCTCGGCCAGCGTGCCCTTGTCGTAGTCCTGGAGAACGACTGCAGAGGCCCCGTCGATGGCCCCTGCCAACTTGCCGGGCAGGTCGGATACCTGGGCCGGCAGCAGTGCAGACTCGAAATCCGTGCGCAGCAACTGCTGCTTCTGGCTGAGCACACGCAGCTTCAGAACCGTTGGCCAGTCCGGGACGATCAGGAAATCACAGGCAACACCCGCCGCGCTCAGGGTCTCTTCCAGCGTCCGGCCGGCCTCGTCGTCACCCACCGCACCGATGAGTGTGCAGCGCGCGCCCATGCTGACCACGTTGAGTGCCACGTTTGCCGCACCACCTGGGCGATCTTCGACGTGATCAACGTCTACCACCGGCACGGGGGCCTCCTGGGAGACCCGGGTGGCTTCGCCGAACCAGTAGCGATCCAGCATGAGGTCGCCCACCACGACTATGTGCACGTCTTGCAGAGAGGGGAGCTTCATCGTCGTAGGTGCAGGCCTGCCAGAGGACGTTCTCGAGTCGTGAAAAAGCGGCTGGATGGTATCACAGGCACCCCCTGCTACAATCCGAGCCACCCGGCCAGCGGCTCGCCGCCAAGTGAATCAGTCCTCCCAGCCCCCTGCTCAGAAGAAACGGCGACGCAAGAAGTCGCGGCTGAAAATCTACGACATCCGGGTCTGGCCCACCTGGCTGCTGGTCGCGCTCGCCTGGCTGATCGCCCGGCTGCCACTGGCCATGATCGCGAACCTGGCCAGAGCGCTTGGTGCCACCGCTTACCGTTTCGGTCGATCCCGTCGTGAGATCACCCGGACTAATCTCAGTTTGTGTTTTCCGGATCTGAACCATGATGAGCGTGAACGCCTGGCCCGGGAATCGTTCAGCCACACGGCCATGGGTCTGCTGGAGTCCACGACCGTCTGGCTCAACCCCGGAAAGGACCTGGCCAGCCGCACGCGCATTCATGATCTGGCCCGACTCGATTCAGCCCGTCAGCAAGGCAAGGGAGTGATTCTCCTGGGCGGCCATTTCTCCGCCCTTGATGTGATGGGTCCCGCATTGAAGAGTCTGGATCTGGACGTGATCTACCGCGAGAACAAAAATCCTGTGTGGGAGTGGCTTCAGGTCCGCGGTCGCAGCCGCTACTTCGGAGCCGTGATCGAACGTTCAGACGCCCGTGCGATCCTGCGCCGGCTGAAACAGGGGCGTGTCATCTGGTACGCGGCTGATCAGGACTACGGGCGCAAGCGGTCGGTGTTCGCGCCCTTCTTCGGCATTCCGACCGCCTCCATTACCGCAACGGCGAAGCTCGCCGCGCTGACCGGTGCGCCCGTGCTCCTGGGCAGCAATTTCCGAGACCTTGCGACGCTCACGTGGGACGCTTGGGTTGGCGAGCCGCTGGTGGATTTCCCGACAGGAGATGATTTGGCGGATGCCACCGTCATTAATCAGGCCATTGAGTCCGCCGTGCTCCGCCACCCGGAGCAGTACCTTTGGATGCACAGACGTTTCAAGACCCGACCGGAAGGTGAGGCTTCCTACTACCGGAAGACGTAGCAGGGCGTTCGACCCCTAGATCAAGTGCGCCAGCCGCTCGGCCAGCGCCGGCACGGAGAACTCCCGCTCCGCTCGTTCCAGAGCGCGAGCCGCCCGTTCCGGAAGCTCGCCAGCCGCACGTGCCATGCCGACGCTTGCGATCGTCTCTGCAATCAGCCCGGGCTCACGCTGGTTGTAATAAAAGCCCGTGCTACCGAGCACGTATTGTGGACCCGGCGTCGTGCCGGACACCACAGGCACCCCCGCGCACATCGCCTCGAGGGCCACCATGCCGAAGGCTTCCACGTCCTGGGAAGTAAGCAGCAGCAGATCAAGTGCTTTGAACAGCCGCTTGGCCCCCGGCTGAAAACCAAGAAAGGCCACTGGCAGACCCTCGGCTTGCTTTTCCAGACCCGCCCGCAGCGGCCCATCACCTATAACAAGCAAACGAACGGAGACGTCATCTGCCACCAGATGGCGCACCGCTTCGAGCGCAAGCTCAGGCGATTTCTTCTTCACCAGCCGTCCGACAAGGCCGATGGTGAGCGCATCACTGTCCGGTACAGCAAGCTGCCGGAGAGCATCCGGTCGTGGCAGACAGGCATCTCGCACGACTGCAAGGTCCAGGGCGTTCGGTAGGCACAAAGGATCGTCGACCGTCCGGGCCAGCTCTGCCTGCACCGCGGGAGAGACCCCGGCGAACATCACGTTGCGGGCAAACAGACGCCGTTCCAGCCGCCGCTGGAACCGCTTGAAGAAGCCGAACTCGTGCGCAATGGTCACCGTGCGCGGCGCCGTCAGGCCGCTGGCGCGGAGCACGCGATAGGCACGGTAGCGGTGACAGAGGACGAGCTTCGGCGCGCCGCTGACAGAATCACGAAGCCGACGTCCTGCGGTGCGCACCCGAGCAAGGTCGGTCAGGTCCAGATAGTTGCAGCCCGGGATCGGGGTTGACCGGGCAGGTGCCAGCACGAGGGTTTCCACGCTTGCACCCAGGCTATCGAACGCCCGCTGATAAACTGTCAGGATATCGCCGAACGGTGGGTGATCGTTGGGCGCTATCTGCAATACATCGGGCGTGGGTAGCTTCAATCCGTCGGCGCCTGCCGTTGGCGTTTCAGCTGCCATCTTCGGCGATCTTGGTCACCAGGAACTCTTCCATCACCAGATATTCGAGGTCTGAGCCGAAGAACATGTTCAGTGCATCCTCTGGTGAGCAAACCATGGCTTCACCTCGGCGGTTCAGCGACGTGTTCAGCACCACAGCATTCCCGGTCAGATCTTCCAGTGCCGCGATCAGATCGTAGTAGCGGGCGTTCTCTTCCCGGCTGACGATCTGCACCCTGGCAGTGCCGTCCTCGTGAACCACTTCCGGAATCCGCGGCTTCCAGGACTCGTTTACGTCGAAGGTGATGGTCATGAAGGGCGCAGGATGCTCCGTCTGAATGATGTCCGCTGCCACCGTATCCAACACGCTCGGGCAGAATGGACGCCAGCGCTCGCGGAACTTGATCTGCTCGTTGATCCGATCCGCAATGCCGGGTGCGTTCGGACAGCCCAGAATGCTCCTGCCGCCGAGCGCTCTCGGACCGAATTCCATCCGTCCCTGAAACCAGGCCACCGGATTGCCGTCGGCAAGAATAGCAGCGGTCTCAACCGGCACATCTTTCAGCCTGCGATAGGAAAGCGGCTCCGTGCAGCCTTCCAGCGCCGCCAGACAGGCCGCTTCGTCGTACGCAGGACCCAGGTAGGCGTGGTTCATACGGCTGAGATGCTCGCCACGCTGGGCGGCGACGAAGGTGGCAGCACCCAGAGAGGTGCCGGAGTCGCCGGCAGCCGGCTGCACGAAGAGTTCCTGAACGTGATCGAGTTCGACGATGCGCTGATTGAGCTTCACGTTGAGCGCGCCACCACCGGCAAAAGCCAGCCGGCCGGTCTCCCGGAGCACCTCACCCAGGTGAGTTTCCATCAGCTCCAGACACCAATCTTCGAACAGCTTCTGCATGGCAGCGGCGTAGTGGATGTATGGCTCATCTGCCACATCCCCCTTCCGACGCGGCCCGAGCCAATCGATGAGCTTGTCACTGAAGTAGAAACCAACCCCTTCTTCCTTGTATCGGCGCATACCCACGGTGTTGACCAGGGTCGTATCCACCTCGAAGCCTCGACCGCGGCGCTGAATGAGCCTGCCGAGATCATGCAGGCTGGCGTCCCCATAGGGCGCCATACCCATCACCTTGTACTCACCGTCGAGCATCTCGAAGCCGAGATACTCGGTGATGGCACCGTATACCCCGCTCAAGGAATCCGGGTCATAGAATTCCTTGATCTTGTGAATGACGCCGTTCTCCCCGTAACCGAAGAAGGTTGTCGCGTACTCGCCTTTGCCATCCACTCCCAGGATGGCTGTCTTCTCGGTGAAGCCGGAAAGATGATAGGCGCTGGAAGCGTGCGCAAGGTGGTGCTCAACGGGGACGAACTCGGTCCGTTGCCAGTCGATACCGAGCGCACCGCCAGCCTCCATGACTCGATCCCGATTCCGGCGGTAGCGACGGTTGCCATTGAGCAAGGCATCCAGAGCACGATCCGGGGCATACCAGTAGCGCTTCGCGAAGTGCCAGCGGGCCGGTGTGCGCAGGCTGATGGGCGCATAAGGAAATGCCACCACGTCCACCTCACTGCCACTGATGCCTGCCTCGGCAAGACAGTAGCGAGCAGCCTCGATCGGCATCCGGTTCTTCGCGTGCTTGTCGCGGATGAACCGCTCTTCTTCGGCAGCGGCGACCACCTTGCCATCCACCAGCAGCGCGGCGGACGGATCGTGGTTCAGCGCCCCGGACAGGCCAAGGATGATCAACGCTCGAGTAGTTCCAGGTGAGGATGACAGGAGGCCGCTACTATATCAGCGCCTTCCGATGAGACTAAACCGGCAGAGGGAGCATGTCCGCTACAGGAGCTCCACCGCCCGGAATGCTGCCTCGAAGCGTTCCCGCACCTCGCCCTCCCAGTTCTCGAGAAACCGTTCGATGTCCTTGCCGAAGGCACGGGTGCCACGGCGCATGGCATCCAGATCGATGAGGTGAACCTGGTCGTCGCAGACGATGAAGTTCGACGCCTTGCTGTCGCCATGGGTCAGGCCGGCGCGTTTCAGCAACACGAACAAACGGGCGACCTCGGCCGCCCTGGTTTGCGAGAGCCCGCGCTCGACGACCTCCTCCGACAGGCTCTGACCCTGCAGATCTTCCATGACAAGATAGGCGACGGAAGGAAGCAGATACCGTCTTTCCTCGATCAGAACGAGCGGAAGCGCAGTCGGTAGGCCCAGGAAAGCCATGAGCTGCCCGGACATCCAGGCCCGCCGGTATCGCGGCACTGGCCGCAGCATGCGCCTGAGTCCTTTAGCCAGACTCTTGATGTTGTAGCGCTTGATGATCACCCCACCATCGGCCCTGGTCCGCACCAGGGTCGCGCTGTTACCCAGCTTTACCGCCTCCATCTCGAGAAACTCATCGCCACTGGTGAATGCGTTCCGCTCACTCAGCAACTCCCGTACCAGCTCACCCCTGCCCCGTCGGGCAAAGTAGCGGTAGGTGCTGTCCTCGGAGACCGAGAACTCCGTGCAGGTGCGGAAGCACTTCTTCAGATAGCGCTGAATGCGACCACGCCGCGCCTGTTGGAGCTTCCTGGCGAATTCAGTCTTCCCTGGCTCATCAGCGGCGGAGCTCGCGCCCGGACGGTGTGCCAGATACGCAATCAGAAGCTCACCGGCGCCTTCATCTTCCTGAGGTGGTCGTTGGGCTGCGAGCAGCGCCAGATCCTCGAGGCCCCGTCCCTGCGGCACCGAGTTGGCACGGCGCCGCACCCCATCGCCATCCACCGCGTAGAGCTGCTCACCGGACCGAACGAAGTTCTTCAGATGCAGATCCGCCTGCCAGAGCCCGGCTTCGTGCATCCGCCCGAGCAGGCCCGCTGCCTGCTCCACCGTCTCCTGGTCTTGAGCGTCGATCACCCGTGCGCCCGGAAGGTACTCGATCACCAGACCACTCAAACCCGGCTCATCCAGATCATCGCGCACCTCAGGCACCGCCAAGCCAGCCTCGCTCAGCCAGGCAAGTCCACGCCGCTCCCGTTCCCGGTAGCGACTGCTGCCGGAACCGATGAAGAGCTTGAGCAGGAAATCGGTATCGCCAGCCGTAGTGTCCGCTGTGTCGCCTGCCCGCCTTGCCTGCAACACGATACGTCGGCCTGGCAGCACACGAAGAACTCGCTCACAAACCCAACGCTCCGAGCGGAGCATCAGCTCGAAAGGCACCGAGCATCCTGCATCCAAACCGGCAAGCTCTGCCACCGACACCGACCTCACGGTTGGAAGTTTCCTCGGGTGAGCGATTTCCGTTCGCCCTTTCGATAGAGCTTCAGCGCCCGGGCATACACGCCCTGCCAGAACTCACCCTCCTCGGCGAAAACTTCCTTGAGCGGCCGGCCGGTGTAGACCCGGACGAACCGCAGCCAGGCACGTCGACTCACGGGAAGATCCAGAGAGGAGTAAAGCAATGCGGCCAGATCTTTCAAACGCCAGTGCGACGGGATCTCATCGAAGATCAACGCCCGATGCAGATCGAGTACGCCCAGCTCCAACTCGTGATTCGGATGTTCGAGCAGATGACAGAGATAGAAATCCCGGTGCACGAGCCCGGCGGCATGAAATCTCCTGGCAAAATCCGCTACCCGCATGAGCAACCGGCGTTTCTCGAGCAGTGTGGGTGGGGCATCCAACCAGCGCAAGGTTTTGACCTTCAGATCTTCGTAGTCTGCGAGCTCATCGGTGAGCACGAAAGACCCGCGGACGGGCGCTGGCGCATCGTCTTCGGCAAACGCAGCCACACGGGGGGCGGTCAACCCGTGCGCTTGCAGATGCCGGCAGGCTTCGTACTCATTCCGCGCACCGAGTATCGGACGCTTACCAACCAGCCAGTTCTTCAGAATCTCGGTCAAGCCGACACCCCGATGCCGCTTGAGGTAAAAAACACCCGCATCGAGCTCTACCCGCAGTGTCTGTCGACCCGCCACGTCCCGAACGATCTCACCCTCCATCGCCCAGGCACGATCCACCGGATCATCGGCAAAGTAAGGTGCCACATCGTCGCGAAGATATGCCTCAGCCAATGACCCTGGCCTCAATCAGATCGGCAGCCCGTTCCGCCATGTGATAGACGTCTGCCGTCTGGCCGAAGGCAACGCCTCGATCCGAGCATGCCTGCCGGAAGGCCTGATCCGAAGCCATGTGTTCGAGCACATCGTTCAATCGACGCTGGTCGAAAGGGCTTTCGATCAGCACACCACCGCCGGAGCTCTCCACGTAATGAGCAAACCCGCAGACATCCGTGGCGATCACCGGTAAGCCGGCCACGAGCGCCTCGATCAGCACGATGCCACCGCTTTCCATATAGGCCGGGTGCAACATGATATCGGCCCCCTGAAGGAACCTCGGCACATCGTCCCGGCCGGCGAAAATGGCAAGCTGGGATTCCACCTTGAGCTCCTCAGCCAGCCGTTGAAACTGTCGCGGGTTGTCC
Organism: Candidatus Azotimanducaceae bacterium; assembly: GCA_965215995.1. Lineage (GTDB taxonomy): Bacteria > Pseudomonadota > Gammaproteobacteria > Pseudomonadales > Azotimanducaceae > SZUA-309. The sequence continues at coordinate 2,259,209 of OZ244128.1, forward strand.
TGCCCTATCACAAAGAAACGCACACGGCTGCGAAGTGGCTCCGGCAGGGCGGCGAGCGCGATGAGTGCCCTGTCCAGACCTTTGGTAATGAAGCCGGAACCGATCAGCAACAGCAGCACCTCGTCGTCGCCAACGCCATGCTCTTCTCGAAACTCGCGTCGAACGCTTTCCGCGTCGTCGCCACGACGTCGGTCTTCCGCGATTCCAGGCGGCAGGATGTGCAGCACTTCGTCCGGCGTGCAGTAAAACTGCTGGAACTGCGCTTTCTGCTGCCGAGTGATGAGCAGTACGTCCACCCCGCTGCCCGGGTCGAAAACCGCATGCTCGAAACGTGAGAAGAGCCGATAGCGTCCGGTCATCCTGTAGGTCGGTGCCCGCAACTGCTGGGCCTTCTCCTCGTAGCAGGAGTCTGCCGCGTAGTACACGTCCAGACCGGGCATCTTGTTGAAACCGACAAGGCAATCCACGGGCTTCAGGTGTTGATCTTCGGAAACCCAGTCGGCAAAGCGTCGGTAACGCACGTGGTTGGTGACCGCGGCGACCGGCACAATGACCACGTCGAATCCCTCGGGCACCGGCCCTTCCCAGGAAAGGGTGTACACCCGGATCTGCATGCCGCGTCGCTGGCACTCCAGAGCGACGCGGAGGAAATCCCGTTGCAGCCCGCCGTAAGGAAAGTACTTGAACAGCGCGAAAGCAAGCAGCGGCTTCCTGCTCGCGGCGAAGCTTTCCAGATAATCCACGGCTGTGTCGGCGAGCGTAAAGAGCTCATCACGCTCAGCCATGGCCATACCCCGGCAAATCCAATCAGGTCGCGCTGCCGAGGTGAGCAGCTCCACCAGCTGCCGGTTGAACTGGCTCTGCTCGAAAGGCAGTTCGGTCAGGAGTCCGGCGTCTGCTTCCTCGAGATACTTGGCGTAGCCGCAGTTTCGGCTGACCAGGGCAGGCACACCGGCGAACATGGCCTCCAGTATCACCATGCCGGCGAGCTCATCGTAGGCCGGCAGCATCAGCCCATCTGCGGCAAAGAGGAACCGGGGCACGTCGTCCCTTCCCTCGGTAAAGAAGCGCACCCGGTCGGCCACACCAAGTCTGATCGCCATGCGTTTGAACGGTTCCGCGTTGTCACGACCCAGAACATGTAGATGACAACGCTCATAGAGCTCCGCCGGCAGCGCCTTCAAGGCCAGCAGTGCTCGATCGAGCCCTTTTTTGATGAAGCCGGAGCCAATGAACAGAAGCAACAGGTCGTCGTCAGCAATTCCAAATTCGGCCCTGAACTCGCGTCCGATCCGGTCCTTGTCCGCGGGTGCTACCCGATCCCGCTCGATCCCCGGGGGTAACGGGTGGAACCGCTCCCGCTGAGTTTCGTAGTGGCGGATGAAGTAGGGCGTCTGAACGTCTGAGATCGTGAGAATCTGAGTTTTCACCAGCGGATCAAATACGGACCGCTCGAAGTCGGCGAAGTGCCGATACCGGGGCAGCGTCCGGTAGAGCTGACCGCGCTGGCTGCGCGCCTTCTCCTCGTAACAGGAGTCTCCCGCGTAGTAGACGTCCAGTCCCGGCATCTTGTTCATGCCGACCAGCAGATCGACCGGATGGGCCTTGACGTGCGCCCGGACCCTTTCGGCGAAACGTTCGTAAAGCGTATGGTTGGCGATGGCCTCCACCTCGATCAGGTGGATGTCCAGATCATCTTCCGGCAAAGGCGCGTCCCAGCGGATGGCGTAAATGCGCACCTTGTGGCCACGGGCGAGAGCCGCCCGGGCGATCTTCAAGAGGTCCCGCTGAATGCCGCCAAAGGGGAAATACTTGTAGATGGCAAAAGCCAACTGCATCTGCTGACCTACCTCAACGACCTGCCCGGCTCCGATTGAGCAGCTTCATGGCTTCATCCCTGACCCGCTCCGGGGAGAGCTGAGCATAACAAGCCGGCTGCACCGCCTCACCCTGCCACCTGATGACGTCGCCACGGTAGCGGCAGGTCTTGCTCAGGCAGGGCGCGCAGGCCAGCTCGGACTGCAGGTTGACCACCCGATCACCAACCGCACCGGTTCGCGCCGCGCTCGTGCTGCCGTAGATGACCACCGTCGGTCGACCGAGCGCACCCGCAAGATGCGTCAATCCGGAGTCCACGCCCACGACCAGTCCCGCTTTACCAAGCTCCTTGCCGAGTGCCGCCAGGGACATGGCCGGCATCACTTCGACACCTGCCACCGCGCCTGCGATCCGCTCCGCCCGCAGGCGTTCTTCCTCGCCACCCCAGGGCACTGCCAGGTGCCAACCCCTGGCAACCAGATCTGCCGCCAGCGATCGCCACATAGACTCCGGCCAGTGCTTGCTGGCCCAGGTCGTGCCATGCAGGAGCACACAAGTGCCCGAATCTGAGCCAGCCGTCGTGATAAGTCCGAATGCCGGTGGGCTTTCCGGCACGGAATAGCCAAACGCACCGGCGAACAGGTGTCGCAGACGGTCCACCGCATGGTCTCCCACCGGCACCGTGATTCGCCGGTTGCAGGCGAACGCCGACCAGGGCTCCCTGGCCGAGCTGAAGTTGAGCCCGACGCGCTCTGCACCTCGCGCCAGCAGCGCTACCGCCGCAGACTTGATCAGTCCCTGGGCATCCAGAATCAGGTCATAGCGATCTTTACGCAACGTACCCAGAAACCCAGCCAGGGCCGTCCGTTCGCTACCCAGCTGTTTTCGCCAACGCCGCCATGCGATGGGTAGGACCCGGCGCACGCCGGGATGTCCCTGGGGGATTTCGGCAAAGGCTTCTTCCACCACCCAGTCGAACACAACGCCGTGGGCAGCGGCATCGGTCACCGCCGGCAGCGTGTGCACCACGTCACCCAGGGACGACATCTTGATCAGCAAAACCCGCACTCAGAGCACCTCGATCACCTGCTCCGGAACCAGGTCTTCCAGGCACTTGAGGTGGCCAAGCGGACAGCGGCGCTGAAAGCAGGGGCTGCAATCGATCGGCTGGCTGATCACCCTGGAGCGTTCTCCGAGCGGCGGGGTGAAGTCAGCGGAGGTGGAGCCGAACACGGCCACCAGCGGCTTATCGAGCGCGGCGGCCACGTGCATGAGCCCCGAATCGTTCGACACCACCCGCCGGCTCAGCGACAACAGATCCACCGCCTCCACCAGCGTGGTCTGACCGGCCAGGTTGACCACACCCTCTTCTGCGGCGGCGGCTATTTCCGCGCAAGTCTCTGCATCGGCCGGTGAGCCGAGCAGCCAGATCTTCCGACCGCGCGCAACCTCAGCCCGGGCCAGGGTGGCGAAGTGTTTTGGCGGCCAACGTTTGGCAGGCCCGAACTCGGCTCCGGGACACAGCGCCGTGACGTCGTCGGTGTCCAGTTCCAACCGGTCTGCCAACCGAGCCGCCCTCTCCGCGTCCGCCTTAAGGCGAGGTAGCGGATAGGGTTGCGGCAGGGGGGCCCCTTCCGGCATCGCCAAGGCCATGAACCGCTCAATCATCAGCGGGTAACGTTCCGGGTCGAGCCTGCGCCGGTCATTCAGCAGCAGATAGCGGGACTCGCCATGCCAGCCGGTTCGCTTCGGTATGCCCGCCCAGTACGGCAGGAGGGCGGACTTGAAGCTGTTCGGCAGCACGATGGCCTGATCGAAGGCGGACGCCTTGAGGGTGCGAGCGAGCGCCCGTCGGGCTCCGAGCCCCAGCTCACCATGAGCCACATTCAGAACCCAGCTGCCCTGCACGCCCGGCATGCGCCTTGCCAGAGGTTCGGTCGCCGGTGGGGCAACCATGAATACCTCCGCCTCCGGCTGCTCTGCGAGGAGGGATACCAGTGTGTGCGCCATCACCATGTCACCTACCCAGGCAGGCGCCACGATGAGGGTCTTCACGTCAATCAGGATCCGTTGACAGGTGTGAGCCAGTCTCGATGGGCATTCCTGGCACCTCGCACCTGATCGAAGTACAGGGACTGCAGCGTCTCGGTAACCGGACCCCGAGTCCCCGCGCCAATGGCTCTCCCATCGAGCTCACGGATCGGCAGCACCTCGGCGGCCGTGCCAGTGAAGAAAGCCTCGTCGGCAATGTACACCTCATCCCGGGTAATTCGCCGCTCGAGGATCTCGAAGCCAGCTTCCTTGGCCAACGTGATCACGGAATCCCGGGTAATGCCATCCAGGCAGGAAGTCAGCTCCGGCGTGTGGATAGCACCGTCGCGAACGATGAAGACGTTCTCTCCAGTACCCTCTGCCACATAGCCTTCGTTGTCGAGCATCAACGCTTCATCGCAGCCCGCATCCAGTGCTTCGTGCAGTGCGAGGATGGAGTTGATGTAGTTACCGTTTGCCTTCGCCTTGCACATGGTGATGTTCACATGATGGCGGGTGTAGGAAGACGTGCGTACGCTAATGCCTTTTTCCCGGCTCTCCGGCTCCATGTAGTTAGGCCACGGCCAGGCGGCAACAATCAGATTCACGGAGAGATCCTTTGCCCGAAGCCCCATGGCCTCCGCGCCAAGATGCACCATGGGCCGCAGGTAGCCTTCTTTGAGATCGTTGGCGCTGAAAACCGCTTTCTGCGCCTCACTGACTTCCTCCGGGCTGTATGGAATCGCAAGGCCCAGAATGTGAGCAGAGTCGAACAGGCGCTTGGTGTGCGCCTCCAGCCGGAAGATGCAGGGTCCCTCCGGCGTGTCATAGGCACGAACCCCTTCAAACACGCCAACTCCGTAGTGCAGGGTGTGGGTGAGCACGTGCACGGTTGCCTCCCGCCAGGGGAGGAGTTGACCGTTCTGCCAGATCCAGCCGTCGCGGTCGGACAAGTTATCCATCATCAAATACGCTTTTCCAGATAGCGCTCACATCATCCCGATAGCGTGCCAGCGTCTGCGCCGCCCGCTCGGTGTCGGGGATGTCCAGGACGCTGCGATGCCATTCGGCGCGCAGCGAAAGGTAAGCTTCCTTCAGCCGGTTGGCAGCGTGGCCGGGCAGCAGCTCGGCCGCCTCGACCGCATCCAGGATGCGGACGTTGTCCGTGAATTCCGTTAGCGCGGGATGATCGTGAGCATGAGCCAGAACGAGGTATTGCACCACAAATTCAATATCGACGATACCGCCGCTGCCCCGCTTGAGGTCGTACGCCTCCTGATCCTGGCCCAGCTGGTCGCGCATCCGCTGACGCATTTTCTGCACCGCTTCTGAGAGCTCGCGGCGGTCGCGCTTCTGGCCGAGCAACGCCCGTCGGGTTACATCGAACCGCGCCGCCAGCTGCGCATCTCCGGCGACGGGCCGAGCCCGTACCAGCGCCTGGTGTTCCCAGGTCCAGGCCTGCTGCTCCTGGTACTCGGTAAACGCCGCAAGTGACGAGACCATGGTTCCGGATTTCCCGGAAGGACGCAGACGCGTATCGATCTCATACAGCGTGCCGTTGTAGGTGGGCGCGGTCAGCACGTGCAGCAGTCGCCGAACCAGCCGATGCAGAAACTGACTGGCGCTGGTCGGCAGATCGTGGATAAAGACGATGTCCAGATCGGAACCGGGACCAAGCTCAATGCCCCCCAGCTTGCCGTAGCCCACGATCAGGAACGGACGTGAATCCGCATACTCCGGGAAGCGCTCGAGGTTTTCCCGCCAGGCCAGATCCAGGGCTGCCTCCAGCATGGCTTCCGCCAGCCAGGTCAGCGCATCGGAGACTTTCATGAGCCCCAGCGTGCCGCGCAGCTCGGCCAGCGCCACATTGAATACATGGTGACTCTTGAACTCCCGCAGGATCTCCAGCGCCCGCTCGAAGTCATTGACCGCCGGTTTGAGCTCCGCGGCAAGCGCCTCGCCGAGCTCCTGCCGATCCGGCACCATGGTGAGCAGCCGTTCATCCAGCAGAGCGTCAAAGAAAGCTGGATGGTCGGCGAGCGTTTCCGCCAGCCACAAGCTGGTGCTGACCAGCTCTACGAAGTGCACTCGAGCGTGTGGATTCTCAGAGAGCAGGGCAAGATAGGCGGATCGCCTGAGCACCGTGCGGATGATGGGCGCAACCCGGGATAGCGCCAGATCCGGATCCGGCTGAGCCAACACGTCCTCGATCAACGTCGGCATCAGGGCATCCAACCGGCTTTTTGCCTCAACGGATACCGAGCCTCTATCGCGGGCGGTCATCAAGGCGCCGAGCGCATCCGCGGCGGCCTCCGGCTTCCTGAAGCCCGCTTCAAAAAGCGCCTCCAGATCGTCAGCCCGATCCCAGAGTCGCGTGCCTAGAGAAGCACTGGCTTCCTGCACCCCAAGCAGATCATCGAAAGCGGCGGCAATGGCTCCGCGATGCTCATCCAGCTGGCTCAGAAAAGCCGTGTAGTCTGCAAAGCCCATGCAGGCGGCCAACCTGGCGCGAGACAGCTCACCGTCCGGCAATCGCTGCGTCTGTCGATCCGCCTCGGCCTGAATGCTGTGCTCGGTATTTCTCAGGAACCGGTAGCCTGCTTCCAGCATCGCCGCCTGATCCGCATCCAGGTGATTGAGACCGGGCAGGCTTCTGAGCACCTCCAGCAGCCGGGGAGAGCGGAGGGCTGCTTCCCTGCCACCCCAGATCATCTGCTGCATCTGCACGCTGAACTCCACGTCCCGGATGCCACCCGGACCCAGCTTCACGTCCTCCGGATGCTGCCGCTCGGCCACCAACCGGGCCTTCATCTCGCGGAGCGCCTCGATGGCGCCGAAGTCCAGATAGCGGCGGAAGACGAAGCTGGAAAGATCCGCGAGCAGCGCGTGGCCCGCTTCGATGTCTCCCGCGCAGGGCCTTGCCTTCATGAGCGCGTAGCGCTCCCAGTCCCGGCCCTGGCTCGTGTAGTAGTCCTCCACGCCAGCGAAGTCGAGCGCCAGTGGCCCGCTGCCCCCGAAGGGCCGCAGGCGCATGTCTACCCGGAACACGAAGCCGTCCTCGGTCACCGGATCCAGTGCTTGAATGAGCTGCTGGCCGAGCCGAACGAAGAACTGCTGGTTGAGCTCCCCACCTCGGTTTCTCGATGAGGTGCTATCGGTTGGCTCACCTGTCTTGCCCCGCTCCGGGAAGCAGAACATCAGATCGACATCCGAAGACAGATTCAGCTCGAAAGCCCCGAGCTTGCCCATGGCGATCACCACCAGCTGCTGTGGTGCACCGGATTCAACCCCGATGGGTAAGCCCCGTTGTGCCGAAAGCCAGTCATAGAGTCGGACGAGCGCCTGATCGATGAGCACGTCCGCCAGCAGCGAGCTGGCCGAAGTGGTTTCCTCCAGGGTGGCGATTCCCAGGCAATGCCGCCAGACGATCCAGAGCTGAAAACGCTGGCGCAGAATCCGTAGACCTTTCTGCAGGCCGGTCATGTCGTTGCAGCCGTTCAGACACTCGGCGGATGCCTTTTCCAGGTCGAGCCGCGTAAAGGTTGCCTCGAGTTTGCCGCTGCTGAGCGCTGCATGGAGCCAGGGCCCCTGGCGCCGCGCGGTTGCCTCGGCGAACTCAGACAGAGCGAAGACCCGGGCCAGCGCGGCCGCTGCCTCGGCGCTCAGCTCTTGCCGAGCAGGAAGGTCTGCGAACTCGTTGAGGAAGGCATCGCGGGCTTGCTGACCGCGCGCCTCGAGTGATTCGGGTAAGGCGCTCAAGCCTCGGACGCGGGCGAGACGCGCAGGACTTCAGCAACGGTGGTTAATCCCGCCCCCACCTTCTGCGCACCGGAAAGCCTGAGTGTGCGCATACCCTCTTTCAGCGCCTGCCGGCGCAGCGCTTCCAGATCGCAATCTTCGCGGATCATCTCCCCCACCTTCTCCGTCATGGGCAACAGCTCGTAGATACCCATCCTGCCCAGATAGCCGGTATCCCGGCACTCCAGACAGCCCTGTGGGGCGAACGTCTGGGTCGGTGGTTTGGCCCGGAAGGGCCGGATCATCAGATCCCAGGCTTCCAGCTCCGTGGCTTCCGCCACCTTGCAATGCGGGCAGAGGGTCCGAACCAGACGCTGAGCCATCACGCCCAGCACGGTGGCTTTGATCATGTAGGGCGGCACGCCCAGATCGAGCAGCCGGGTGACCGCCGTGGGTGCATCGTTGGTGTGCAGGGTGGAGATCACCAGGTGACCGGTGAGGGCTGCTTGAATGGCCATCTCGGCGGTTTCCAGATCCCGAATCTCACCGATCATGATGATGTCCGGGTCCTGCCGCAGCAGCGCGCGCACACCGGCCGCGAAGGTCACGTCGATGTTCGACTGCACCTGCATCTGGTTAAACGCGGGCTCCACCATTTCGATCGGGTCCTCGATGGTGCAGACGTTCACTTCGTCCGTGGCCAGCTGCTTCAGGGTCGAGTACAGGGTGGTGGTCTTACCTGAGCCGGTAGGACCGGTTACGAGCACGATGCCGTTCGGCTGACTGATCATGCCCTGCCAGCGTTCGTAGTCCGAACCGGCCAGACCCAGTTCCCGAAAGCTTCTCAGCAGCACATCCGGATCGAAGATCCGCATGACCATCTTCTCGCCAAAAGCCGTGGGCAGGGTGGAGAGTCGCAGCTCGACCTCGTCGCCGTCGGGCTGCTTGGTCTTCACCCGGCCGTCCTGCGGCCGGCGTTTTTCAGCCACGTCCATCCGGCCGAGTATTTTCAGGCGGCTGGTCACCGCCTGGTTCACGGCGGTCGGCAGCTCGTAGACGTGGTGCAGAACGCCGTCGATACGGAAACGGATCAGACCTTTTTCACGCCGCGGCTCGATGTGAATGTCACTCGCTCGCTGATCGAACGCGTAGTTGAGCAGCCAGTCCACGATGTTGACCACATGCGCATCGTTGGCGTCCGGATTCTTCAGCTCGCCGAGCTCGAGCATCTGCTCGAAGTTCGCCACGCCGGAGATTTCGAAACCCGCTTCCTCGGCCCGGGAGACGGACCGGGCCATTGTATAGAACTCGAGCTGGAACTTGGTGATGTCCCGGGGGCTTGTGACGACCCTGCGGATTCTTCGGCCGCGCAGAGTCTGGGTGAGCATGCTCTCCCACTGATACATATAGGGTTGAGCGCTGGCGATCACCACCTCGTCATCCGAGACTTCGATAGCGAGGATGTTGTGCCGTTGGGCGAAGGCGTATGACATCACCTCGGTGACCGCGTTGACGTTCACCTTGAGCGGATCGATCCGCTCGTACGGTTGGCCGGACTTCTCGGCCAGCCACAGCGTCATGGTGTCCAGATCGAGCTCGCGGCCCGGCTGCTTGCGGTTCTCGTAGCCGCGGTCGGCGACGATCTCCAGGGGGTGCAGGGAGAGCTCTTTCTTGGTACGCGGCGCGATCAGTATGTCTTCGGCCTGGCGCTGACCGATGAAGCCTTCTTTGACCAACTCATCGAGCATGGTGGGCAGATCGAGGAGCGTCTCGGAGTGAAAATCGAGCCGGTCCGCCAGCGGCGCCTCTTCAGTCGGGGCCTCACCAGCAGAGCGTTGTCCACTACCGGCCGGATCATCTGCTGAAGGGTTGGTCTCAGCCGCAGGGGACGCCGACGTCTCGGGCAGGTGCGGTTCGGCCCGTTGAGCGCTTTTCGGATCGTCATCCACTTTGCCGTCAATGGCATCATCATTGACGCCCGCATCGGCAGAATGCTCGCCTGAAGTCAGGGGGGTGGCCACGTAAGTCCTTGAATAGCCGTGTTTAACTGCTGATCTGGCAGTTTTAGGGATGCCTGGTTCTTTTGCAACCACCCCTAAGTATCAGCACACGATCAGAGGTTGATCTCTGTCACACTCCGAGGCGAAAGACCTGCCCCTGCTTCCCCGCCATGGCGAGCGGGGGCCGACAGCCCGAGATGAGTGTAGAATGCCCGGCCCGCCGGGCCTCGGGCCCGGACCAACAAGCAGAACTCAAGGGCATCTCGAGAGGTTTACGACGTGGCGGAGAACAACTACGCGCAGTGGTTTCGCGACTCCACACCCTATATCAGCAAGCACCGGAATCGGACCTTCGTGGTGCTTCTGGATGGCGAGGCGCTCGTGCCCCCGTCCGAGAAGCAGGGAAACCTCACCAACATCGTTCACGATCTGGCCCTCGTGCACGTGCTGGGCGCACGACTGGTACTCGTGCACGGAGCCCGGCCGCAGCTTGACGAGGCGCTGGCCAGCGCCGGCCCCGATGCCTTTCACAACGGCCGGAGAATCACCCGGGAGGGTGATCTGCCCACCGTTCTTCGCGTGTTCGGCGAGCTGCGGGCACGGCTCGAAGCCCTGTTCTCAACCGGTCTGCCCACCAGCCCGCTGCGGGATGTGGACATCAGCGTCATCGGTGGCAATTTCATCACGGCTCGCCCGGTCGGCATCCTCGATGGGGTAGATCACGAGCTCACCGGCCGGGTGCGAAGGGTGCACGCCGAGCGACTGACCAGAATCCTCGATTCCGGCGCCATCGCGCTGCTTTCACCACTCGGCTACTCGCCTTCCGGTCAGGTATTCAACCTGGCTGCAGATGAGCTGGCCGCGGATGTGGCCCTGGCGCTGAATGCGGACAAACTCATAGCCTTCACCGAAGCCGATGGCCTGACCGGCCCGGATGGCGAGCGGATTTCGCAGATGACACCGGCGGATCTGCACAGTCGGGTGGCCGCCGGTGCCCAGCACCTGGCATCAGTGCTCCGGGCTGCCCGCGGTGGGGTGCCCAGCTGCCAGCTGGTCTCCTGGGCGGCGGATGGCGCGCTGCTGCAGGAGCTCTATACCGCTGCCGGATCCGGCACCCAGATTCAGGAAGACGCCGGCGCCTTTATCCGCCCTGCGGGTGCCGCTGACGTGGCTCACATCGTGGAAGTGATCCGGCCGCTGGAGGAGTCAGGTGCGCTGGTCCGACGTAACCGGGACCGACTGGAGGAAGAGATCGATCACTTCCTGGTGGCAGACATCGACCGAACGGTGGTTGGCTGCTGTGCCGTCTATCCGTTCGGAGACAGCGCCGAGCTTGCCTGCGTGGCCGTGCACGCTTCCTACCGGGAAGGCAACGCTGACGCCGACAGCACCGGCGAACGCTCTGCCCGGGTGGGCAGCGCCCTCCTGGCCGCCGCCGAGGAGCGGGCCCGGCAGGGCGGCGCCAGCACCCTTTTCGCGCTCACAACTCAGACCCGGGACTGGTTTCTGGATCACGGTTTCGCCGACGCGGGTCTGGAGTCGCTACCGGCACCCAAACAGGCCATGTATAACTACCAGCGAAACGCCACGGTCATGATCAAGGCGCTCGACAGTTAAGGAATCGAAATGACGGACGACACCAGCAAGAGACCCTTTTCCTCGCTCGTCGTAGACGGCGTTGCCCAGGCTCCGAGCCGGGCCATGCTCTACCCGGTGGGCTTCACGGAGGCAGATTTTGCCAAACCTCAGATTGGCGTGGCTTCCACCTGGTCCATGGTGACGCCCTGTAACATGCACATCAACGCGCTGGCCGATGCGGCAGCCATGGGTGCGGACGAGGCCGGTGGCAAGAGCGTGTTGTTCAACACCATCACGGTTTCCGACGGCATCTCCATGGGCACACCGGGCATGCGTTACTCCCTGGTGTCCCGGGAGGTCATTGCCGACTCGATCGAAACCGTGGTCGGCGCGCAGGGCTTCGACGGCTTTGTTGCGATCGGCGGCTGTGACAAGAATATGCCGGCCTGCGCCATGGCAATGGCCCGTATGGACCGACCAAGCGTGTTCGTTTACGGCGGCACCATCCTGCCGGGGGCTGAGCGCAGGGACATCGTCTCCGTATTCGAGGCCGTCGGCGGCCACGCAGCCGGTACGGTATCCGATGTGGAGCTGAAAGAGGTGGAAAGCACGGCCATTCCCGGTCCCGGTTCTTGCGGCGGTATGTACACGGCCAACACCATGGCATCCGCCATCGAAGCCCTCGGCCTCTCCCTGCCGAACAGCTCCGCCCAGAACGCGGTCTCGGAGGCCAAGCGCCAGGACAGTTACAACGCCGGTGCGGCGGTCTTCAACCTGATCGACAAAGGCATCAAGCCGAGCGACATACTCTCCATGGAGGCGTTCGAAAACGCGATCACCGTGACCATCGCGCTGGAGGGTTCCACCAATGCCGTGCTGCACCTCCTCGCCATCGCTCACGCCGCACGCATTCCCCTGTCGATTGACGATTTCAGTCGCATCGGCTCCCGGGTGCCGGTGCTGGCCGACATGCGTCCTGCTGGCCAGTACGCCATGAGCGAACTGATCGAGATCGGCGGCATTCAGCCGCTGATGAAAACCCTGCTTGCGGAAGGACTCCTGCATGGCGACTGCCTGACGGTAACCGGCAGGACTCTGGCAGAGAATCTGGCGGACGTAGCCCCCTATCCCGAGGGTCAGAAAGTGGTGCGGCCGCTGTCTGATCCGATCAAGAAGGACTCTCACCTGGTCATTCTGTACGGCAATCTGGCTCCGGAAGGTGCGGTCGCCAAGATCACCGGTCATGAAGGTCTGACGTTCACCGGCACGGCTCGCTGTTTTCACGGCGAGGAAGCTGCCATGAGCGCCATCATGGACGGCCAGGTGAGCAAAGGAGACGTGGTCGTGGTGCGCTACGAAGGGCCCCGCGGGGGACCCGGCATGCGCGAGATGCTGTCCCCGACCAGCGCCATCAACGGTCTGGGGCTCTCCCAGGATGTTGCTCTGATCACCGACGGCCGCTTCTCCGGCGGCTCGCACGGTTTCGTGATCGGTCACATCACGCCGGAAGCCTACGACGGTGGCCCGATCGCCCTGATCGAAGACGGTGACCAGATCACCGTGGATGCGGAAAGCAGGGAGATCACCCTGCACGTGGACGAGGCGACGCTTGCACGGCGCAAGACGGCCTGGCGCAAGCCCGCCCCTTATGCGGACCGAGGAACCCTGGCCAAGTACGCACGGCTGGTGAGCTCAGCAAGCACGGGTGCGGTCACGGATACCGATGGATGAGCACGCTGATCGATGTCAGCCATGCCATCGAGGACGGCACGATCACCTACCCCGGCCTGCCCGCGCCCAGCATCTGCGATTACCTGAGCCGGGAAGCTGCCAGAGAGCAGTACGCTGAAGGCACCAGCTTCCACATCGGTCGGATCGACATGGTGGCAAACACCGGCACCTATATGGACGCGCCTTTTCACCGTTTCGAGAACGGCAAAGACCTGGCTGAACTGCCCCTCACCTCTATCGCCGACCTGCCCGGCCTGCGGGTCCGCTGCGAGGAGATGGCCATCGGTCCGGAGGCATTCGCAGGGTTGGATCTCTCCGGTCGTGCCGTGCTGGTGAGAACCGGCTGGGATCGGCACTGGGGCAAGCCGGAGTATCTGACCGGGCATCCGTTCCTGACCGAGGCAGCTGCCAACCACCTGCTCGAAGCCGGAGCCGCATTGGTCGGCATCGACTCGCTGAACATCGACGACACCAGAGGCTTGAACCGCCCGGTGCACACCATCCTGCTCGGTGCCGAAATACCCATCGTCGAGCACCTTTGCAATCTGGATGCGCTTCCCGACCAGGGCTTCCGTTTTCACGCAGCGCCGGTGAAAGTTCGGGCCTTCGGCACCTTCCCCGTTCGCGCCTATGCGGTCACCCGATGACGACAGCGCCATCACGTCCCGGGGCAAGCAACCGCCCCGCCGGGTCATTCTGCTGCACGGACCACCTGCCTGCGGCAAGCTGACCATTGCCCGCTGCCTTGCTGAGCACATCGAGGCGGTTATCCTGCACAACCACTTGACCTTCAACCTGGCGCGCGAGCTTTTCAGCATCGGCGATCAGCGCCTGCTGGACCTTCATCGTGAGCTTCGAATGGTGATGCTCAGGCATGCACTGGCACCCACTGAGGCTGGCGCAACGCCCGTACCCGATCTGGTTCTGACCCTGGTGTACGCCGAGCCCGGCTCCGTCGCCAACCTGACGCAGATCACCGGGTTGATCGAAGAATCCGGGGCCCAGCTCCTGCCCGTCTATCTGCAGTGCACTCGAGAGACACTACTCCGCCGTGTCCAGTCAGCGGACCGGGAAAAGGAAGGCAAGCTGCATACTCCCACCCGGCTCGAGGTGCTTCTGGCTGAAAACCATTACCCACCACTGCCTCATGCGCAGACTCGGATCATCGACAACGACGATCTGAGTGCGGACGCGGCTGCGCTAGAAATCCTCAGAGCTCTCTCGCTCAACTCATAAACAGAACGTGATCTGCACCGTTGATCCCAGCGGCGTAATTGCGCATAGTTCACCCTGATTCACCCAAAGTTAAGCCAAGTTACTGAAATAAAAACTCGAACCTGACGACAAATCCGCTCGCGAAACGAATGCGATGAAACTGCTCTACCGACAGATACCCCACTTGTTCGCCCTCCTTACCGCCTGGCTCTGGAGCGGCGCCGCCCTTGCCGAGCCGGAAAAGGCCGGTCGGATCCTGGTCGACAAGTCCGAGCGCACGCTGGTGCTGTTCGCCGACGGACGTCCGATCAGAAGCTATCCTGTGTCCCTCGGCCGGAATCCCGTGGGCCACAAACGCTATGAAGGCGACAAGCGCACGCCGGAAGGCATCTACCTCATCGACGGCAAAAACCCAAACAGCGCCTTCCACCTGTCGTTGCACATCTCCTATCCCAACGAGCGGGACGTGCGGGCTGCGCGCGAGCGGGGCTGGGATCCAGGTGGTCAGATCGTCATTCACGGTCTGCCCACGGGGCTGATGAAGACGTCTGCGAGCAAGTACGACTACGATTGGACCGATGGCTGCATCGCGGTGAGCAACGCCGCCATTGAAGAGATCTGGGAGTTGGTCGACGAAGGCACCCTGATCGAGATCACGCCTTAACGCACAGCCATCCGGAACGGCAGTTCCAGCACAGGGGAGGATTCAGACGATGGACTGGAAGGTCTTTCTGACCATTTTCGGCACGGTATTTCTTGCTGAGCTCGGGGACAAGACTCAGCTCGCTACCGTGCTCTTTGCAACCCGGGAATCACTGCATCCGATCATGGTGTTCGTGGCCGCGTCCGCGGCGTTGATCGCCACCACGGCCGTGGGCGTGGCTGCCGGCAACTTCATTGCTGATCAGGTAGATACCCGGGTCCTTGCCTATATCGCTGGGTTCGGCTTCATGATCATCGGAGCTTGGACGATCTGGAACGCCAGCTAGTCGTGTAACGATCGGGTTTTCCGCATGGCGTGGATCAGCGCCAGTTCCGCAGCATGCGAACGAAGATCAAAGGCCTTCTCGGGTGTTCACGCCATCGAGCGGGAAGATCGGACGGCGGACGTTTTCAAAGGTGACCTCGGAGTAATCCGAGGTGCACACGCCGCGTCCGGCACACTCCACGACGTGTGCGACCAAAGGCATGAATCCGACCCGGTAGTGGATGCGCGACTTCAGCATGAGATAGCGCCGCTCTGTGGGCTCGATGCCGAGACTTCGGAAACAGCCGGGATCGAACGGCTCGATATGCCGGGAGATCACCACGATGTCCACACCGCCGACGCGCAGAACCACCGTCCTGCCCATGTTCATGGTCAATCCGCGGGACATGGCAACGGTCGCTGGGAAGCGCCCCTCGGATATCAGCCGGACCCTACCGGTGACCGTCAGCGGACGGCTCTGTTCCGCCAGCGCCGGCATGGGCAGCTTGCCGCCGAGAGAGACGGTGACCTGCTCGCCCACCCCGGCCGCCGCCATCTCGGCGACCGCATCCGGGTCGTAGATACCGAAGACGGCCACGTCGTCGAGCCCGGCAGCCAGCACTTCGGCAAGCACCTCGGTGGTGTCCATGGTGCCGCCGGAGGCCGTATTGTCATAGTGATCGAGCAGCAGCACCGGTCCGGCCGTGTCCTCGGCTTCGGCAAGTGTTCTGGCTCGCGCCAGGGATTCGGACAGCGGCTCCACCTGATAGACGAACGCCTGCCGCTCTGACCAGGCGCTGTCCAGGAGCTCGTCCCGATAACGTTCGGCGAGCGCCGGATCGTCGTCCGTCACTACCACCACCGAAAGCCCGGCATTGTGAATGTCTGCATGGGGAAAGCCGGTAAACAGACTCACCGAAAGCGCACCTTGTGCTTCCATTTCCCGGGCTCGCGCCTGCAAGGCCTTGTTGGGATGATCGTCTGTTCCCTGACGCATCACGTGCGGCAGCATGGGTGCATTGCCCCAGGCCATGGTCGGCTTGCACTGGTCAGTCAGTGCCGACAAGGTCAGCCGACCGGCTTTCAGTGCGGTTTCATCCATGTCGATGTGCGGATAGGTGTGATATCCGGTCACCATCGTGGCCAGGTCCACCATGTCCGGATACAGGTTCGCATGCATGTCCAGGGCCACGCCGACAGGGACATCCGGAGCCACCGCCCGCACCCTGCGCAGCAGCTCGCCCTCCCCGTCCTCGAACGATTTGGTGACCATGGCTCCGTGCAGATCCAGCAAGATGGCATCCGGTCCGTCTGCGGCCGCTGCGACGATGCGTTCGGCAATGTACTCGAAGGCATCGTTTTCCACCGGACCAGACGGCGGCGCCCCGGCGATGATCGGCACCACGACCTCGGCGCCAAACTCGGCTGCCGCCCGCAGGTAGCCACCGGGGCAGCTTGCAGTACCGGTGTAGGTGCGCACCGCCTCCTCTCCAGCGAGGGGTGCAGGTCTGCCACCGGAGAATCGGTCCAGGTCGGTGATCACCGGCGAGAAGGTATTGGTCTCGTGACTCATGGTGGCGATGACGACGCGCATGGGGCTCTCTCCGTGGGCTTCCTTGAACTTCCGCCCATGGTATGCCGCGGCTGCTGTGCTAGCATCTTTCGAATTCCAACCGATGACCGGGCCAGCCGACGTTCCGCTGCGCTCCGCTGTCGAACTCTCTGACATGACTGATGAACAAAGAGAAGGAGTCCTTCCATGCCCAGCAATCAGCCTCCCAGCCGCACCAGCAGAACTTTCGCCGCTCTCGCCCTGATCGCGGCTCTAGGCGCGCTCACCGGCTGCGCGCCGGAAGTCGGCAGCGAGCGCTGGTGCGAAGCCATGGCGGAAAAGCCGAAAGGCGACTGGACGGCCAACGAAGCCATGGACTACGCCGAGCATTGTCTGATCGACTGACCTCTGGGCTTGGAATACCATTACTTGTAGAGGTCGCGTAGAACGCGAAAATCGCGAAGAGACTGAGCCGTGATTTCCCGCACCATCCAAGCAGACATGGTCGTCCACACCGGCACGGACGACGTCACCCTGTCTCAGATCACCGAGGCTACGCAGGCCTGGTACGAAGACGACAACTTCGACCCGGACCTTCCCGTGCTCTGGGACCTGAGGGCGATCGACCTGGATCTCTCCCGGGTCCAGCTACCGGAAACCGATCTTGCCGATTGGACCAGCCACAACCTTGCCATGATCAATGCACAGCGCGCCGGCAGAAAAACCGCCTGGGTGCTTGGCAACGCCAGCGTCGCGGATTTCGCCGTTGATCTCCTGGGCGCTTCGGACTGGCAACACAAAGTCCGCATTTTCAACAACGACATTGAAGCGGCAATCGCCTGGCTGACCTCCACCATCCGATGAGATAGATGACATGCCAACGCTCGGACGCATCGGCTACGTGAACATATTCATCAGCGATTTCGAACGGGCGCTTGCGTTTTACGAGGGCACCCTCGGTCTCCATGCCGTTACCCGTGATGAAAGCTTCGGCTACGCAGCCTTCGAAACCGAGAGTATCAACTTCGCTTTCGCCAGGTCCGATGATCCGGCTCTGACAGGGAGGCACACGGGTATCGGTTGGGTAGTGGAGGACCTGAACAGCGCGTTCCAATCGCTAACCGCTGCCGGCGTTGCTTTCGAGATGCCACCGACCCGGCAACCCTGGGGTGGCTTCATGGCAATGTTCAAAGACCCTGACGGGAACCTGTTCTACCTTGATCAGGTCGAGGGCGTCGAGGAAGGTGCGTGACAGCCGACGGCCCGCCGTTCGTTCCGAGTGACTTTCCGGTTCCGGATGGCCTCGCCCATTCCTCGTTTCGCCTGCGCATGCTAACAGCCTCAGATGCCGAAGCGGACTACGATGCGGTGATGGCTTCCGAGGCGCGTCTGCGCGCAGGCTCGCCGCACGGCTGGCCGAGAGAAGGTTTTACCTTGGAAGAGAACCTGGCGGACCTGGTGCGACATGAACAGGAATTCCACGACCGGGTTGCCTTCGCCTACACCATGGTCGACCCGGACGACACCGAGGTGCTCGGCTGCGTCTACATCAATCCCACCGATCCGGCCGACGAACACGACGCCCAGGCGTACATGTGGGTGCGGGAAGAGCACCACCCCCAACTCACCGAAGCCCTGTTCAGCGAGGTGGATGCCTGGCTGAAACGGGATTGGCCGTTCACGTCGGTGCGCTACGTCAGAACCGAGTACTACCGGGAAAGAAGCGAAGGAGGAACGCCACGATGAAGCTCTCACTCAGCGTGCTCAGGATCTTCGCGAAAGATTGGCAGGCTTGCGCTGCGTTCTACCAGGATGTTCTCGAGCTGCCGCTTGAGTTCAAGGACGACCGCATGGGCTGGGCTCAGTTCGACGCTGGCGGGACCAGTCTTGCCGTCGAACGGGTGAGCCCGGGTGATGCGGAAGGCGAAGCCCTGTCCGGACGCTTTGTCGGCGCCTCCCTGCTCAGCCCGGACATCGAGGCGACCTACCAGATCCTTAGCGACCGAGGTGTGGAATTCACCTCACCGCCTGCGCGCCAACCCTGGGGCGGCGTGCTCGCCCACTTCAAAGACCCGGACGGTAACGTGCTGACTCTACTCGGCAACCCCGGAGGATCGAGCGATGGCTGAGCTGAAAACCCAGCCCACAGATGCGGACGTAGGCGCCTTCCTCGACGAGGTCGCCAATGCACGACGCCGGGAAGATGCCAGAACCGTCTGCGAGATGATGCAGAACATCACCCGGCGGGAGCCCGTGCTCTGGGGCACCTCCATCATCGGCTTCGGGACCTACACTTATAAATACGCCAACGGCAAGACGGGTGACTGGCCGCTGACCGGGGTTTCGCCGAGAAAGCAGGCGTTGACCGTGTACGTGATGTCCGGCTTCGCCGAGTACGACGCCCTGCTCGAGCAACTCGGACCGCATAAAACGGGCAGGTCCTGTCTGTACATCCGGAACCTGGACAAGGTAGATCAGAAGGTGCTTGCCCGTTTGATACGGAAATCCGTGGCACACCTGAGAAAAACCTGGCCGACACGGTAAGCCGGACATGCCCATCGTCACCATTGAAACCCTATCCGATTCACCTTATTCCGACGACGATGCCATGCCGTCGCCGGAACAGCTGCAATCTCTGGCAGACGCGTTGGGCGAGCTGTTCGGCTCCCAGCCCTCCGGTACCTGGGTGAAGGCCCGCCAGCAGCAGCGCGCTTACTATGCCGAGAACATGATCGAGTTCAGCCCGGATTTGCGACCGGTGATCGTCGAAGTGCTGAAGTCCGAGCTGGAATCCGGCAAGAGTCTCGCCATCGAAGCAGCGGCCGTATGCGCCGTTGTCGCCCAAGTGCTGGGTCGGCGAACGGACAACGTGCACGTGATTTATCAGCCTGCTGCCCGGGGCCGGGTCGCGTTCGGTGGGCAACTTGTCCGCTGAGCAGGCACCAGCTGAACCGCCGGAAGCGCTGAGGCGACTGATCGGCCAGCACCCGGCCGCTATTCGCAGCATCTGTTTTTCGGAAGAGCCCCACCTGCCGGGCGCAATGGCTCATCTCGAACTGGAAACCAAACACGGCTTCGTGATACTGATCGACCATCGCACCGGAGCAGTGTTCGCCAATCCTCCCGCCCCCCCTGCGGTGGATGTGCATCTCAACCGTCAGCAACGGGATCTCACCGACGAGCTACCCGGCGCCTTCGCGGACCGGCCGCGGTTTTCGAAGGTTGAGCCCCTGCACCGTAACGGCGCGCTGACCGGCTGGCGTTTCGAGCTAGACACGGGCGCTGCCTTCACCTTGACCCTGGATGAACACCTGCCGATAGTAGCCACCACTTCTTAGGTGGAAGATTGTCATGCGTCTCACTGCTCTGTCTGCGCTCGTCTGTCTGTCTGTAAGCGCGGTCACCATCGCCCACCAATCGGTTGCCGACACACCACCTCTGCCTGTGGCACTGCCGACAGACAATTTCCGTGACGTGCTGGTCCAGGCGGGAGAGCGGCTTTACATCGCCGGTCAGCCGAGCGAGGCGGGGCTTGCGCAGATGGCAGAAGCTGGTGTCGTCACGGTGGTCAATCTGCGCACCCACAGGGAGATGGACGATCGCGATGTCGTGGCATTCGATGAAGCGGCCAGGGTGAGGGCACTCGGCCTCGACTACGTGCACATACCCTCCGGCGGGCCAGACACGCCGTACGACCCCGGCATGGTGGCGCGATTCGCGCAGGTTATGGACTCAACGGACGGCAAAGTACTTCTGCACTGCACCGTGGCCTGGCGGGCCAGCCATCTGTACGCGGCCTATCTGCACCGCTATCGCGGCTTGCCACTTGCCGAGGCGATTCGACACGGCCAGGCCATCAATTTCGGCACGCTACCGCTCGAAGGCTTCCTCGGCACGCCACTCAGCATTGAGCCCGGCCGGTGAATGCACCCAAGTACTCGCTGGCCGAGATCGAGCGGCGCTGGCTGGTGCCCAAGGTGCTCGCCGCACCACTGTTGCACGACCACCCGGCACGGATCACCGACACCTATCTGAACAACACGCGCCTGCGTCTGCGCCGGGTCGACGAAGCAGACGGCGGGACCCTATTCAAATTCTGCCGTAACTATGGTGATCGCAAAGGGCCCGCCGAGTCGATTACCAACCTCTATCTGGCCGAAGCCGAATACGATCTCCTCGCATCACTGCCTGGTGTGCGAGTAACCAAGCACAGGTACAGACTTGATGCCGGTGCCATCGACGTCTATCCGGGCGAGACCCTGCACGTCTACGAGATCGAGTTTGACGCTGTGGATGCAGCCATGCAGTACACCCCTCCCGGTTTCGTCGATCGGGAAATCACCGGGGAGGATGAGTTCAGCGGCCTGAATCTGGCAAGGCAGTTTCATTGATCTTCGAGGATGCCACGTCCGCCGACTACCCAGCCATTCTCGAGCTGAATCAGGCAGCGATCCCGGAAGTCAGCCATCTGGACGAAGCTGCGTTGACAGCCCTGCACCAGCAGGCGGTACTCCTGACCGTGGCCCGCTCCGGAGAAAAGCTGGCCGGCTTCATGCTGATACTGAAAGAGGGTGCTGAATACGGCAGCGTCAACTACCAGTACTTCGCCGAAAACTATCACGCATTCCACTACGTGGATCGCATCGTGGTGGGTGAGCCTTTCAGACGTCAAGGTGTCGGTGCTGCGCTCTACCGCATTCTGTTCGAAGCAGCCGCCAGTTCACCCAGAGTCACCTGCGAGGTCAATCTGCAGCCGCCGAATCCGGCCTCAGTGCAGTTCCACCAGACCCTTGGCTTCGTCATCGTCGGCGAGCAGGAAACTGACGGTGGTAAGAAACGCGTGGCGCTGATGGTTCGGGAGGCAGGCTGCACTGAAGATCAGCCCGGCCACTCGTGACGCCTGCCGTAACAACACTGGACGCACTGGACCTGCCGTACCGACTGCTCGGCTACGAGCAGAGCAGCGCCGGAAAAAAGGACATCGGGCTCGCTGCCGCTGCTGCACTGAATCTGCCGCAGGAAGCGGTGTTCAAAACCCTGATCGCTGAGCTGGCGGGAGGTGAGCTCGTGGTCGCCATCATTCCGGTTGCGGCAAAGCTGAACCTGAAACTGCTCGCCAGAGCCGGCGGTGCGAAATCCGCCACCCTCGCGGAAACTCAGACAGCCGAGCGGGCCACAGGCTACCTCACCGGCGGCATCTCTCCACTGGGCCAGAAACGCAGGCACAGAACATTCCTCGCAGACCAGGCCCGCAGCCTGAATCTGATCTACGTGAGCGCCGGAAAGAGAGGGCTGGAACTGGAACTGGCACCCGAAGTTCTAATCGAAGCAACGCAAGCGCAGGTTTGCTGCCTGGTTGCCTGAAGCGCTGCTAGCAGCCTGTTCGATCGAACGATCTAGCGTCTCTTGTCGATTGCCTCGTTGACCCGGAGCTGGCGGCCACCGAAGTCGCTGCCATTGAGCTCCTCAATGGCCTTACCTGCCGCATCATCATCGAGCTCGACGAAACCGAAGCCACGCGAGCGTCCGGTTTCCCGGTCCGAGATCACGCGGGCGGAATGAACGGTGCCCATGGCAGAGAAGAGGGCTTCGAGCTCCCCGTCGTCGACGCTCCAGGGGAGATTACCCACATACAGTTTTTTCATAGAGTCTGTTCAGTAGTGTCTGGTCAGTAGTTTCAGCGACCTGTATTGCTACAGCGCTGTTACCCATTGCGCCGCGAGCTATCACGCCAACTACGTTTTCGATCGCTCAGAGTCCGGTGCCCGCATGCTCCGGGGGCAAACCGGCCCGGCAAATTCTGCTTCCACATTGTTGCGGTAATAAGACGCCCAGACAAGCGTATGATTGGCGCAGAGAATCGGCTGATCGGAACAGTGGCCGGCGTACAACTGATGGTGATCGGATGTTGAAGAAAGGCGATCGTGCCCCTGACTTCGAAGGCACGGATCAATCCGGCAACACGCTGAATCTCACAGCCCTGCTTGGCAACGGGCCTGTGCTTCTGTACTTCTACCCGGCAGATTTCACCCCTATCTGCACCGCCCAGGCCTGTGCCTTCAGAGACCGGCATGATGTGTTGAGCAAAGCATCGGTGCAGGTCATCGGAGTGAGCCCGCAGTCAGAGGGCAGTCACCAGCGTTTTGCCGACACCTATGATCTCGGCTTTCCGCTGATCCCGGACCAGCGAAAACGGATCATCAAAGCCTATGGTGTGGACGGGCCGTTCGGCGTCGGGGTGCGCAGAGCGACTTTCCTGATCGGTACGGATGGCCTGATCCTGGATCGGGTGGTCTCCGACCTGTTCGTCGGCAGCCATACCGACTTCATCAGCCAAGCCGTCGCCAACCTCGACGCGGACGGAGCCCGGCAATGATCAATCCGTTTCACCTGGCCATCAAAGTTCGCGACATTGAAGAAGCGCGGACGTTCTACGGCGGCCTGCTTGGCTGTTCCGAAGGGCGCAGCGACAGCACCTGGGTAGACTTCAACCTGATGGGCCACCAGCTGGTCTGCCACCTGGCACCGGACGACGAACCGGACCTGCAGGTAAATCCCGTCGACGGCCACGCGGTGCCGGTGCCGCATTTCGGCGTGGTGCTGGACATGGACAGCTGGAAAGCGCTGGCAGAGAAGCTCAGAAGCGCGGGAACAGCTTTCGTGATCGAACCATACATCCGCTTCCAGGGTGAACCCGGCGAGCAGGCCACCATGTTCTTTCTGGACCCGAGTGGTAATCCGCTGGAGTTCAAGGCCTTCAACGACATTGAAGGGCAACTGTTCGCCACGGGCTCCAGTGACGTCTGAGCCAATGACAGACACCATCACAGAGCAGGCACGCGAGTTCGTGATCAACCTGAACGAATGCTGGCAGCGTGGAGATCTGGAAGCGCTGTCAGCGTACTACCACCCGGACGTGGTGCTGCTGCCGCCGGACATGGGCGAGCCGATCTGCGGCAGAGAAGCCGTGGTGGCCAGCTACCTGGAGTTCCTGCAGGCTGCCACCCTCGATAACTTCGAGGTGCTGAAGCTGGATATCTTTCCATTTGACGCTGCCGGAGACACTCACACCGTCGTCGCCCACCTCACCTTCGCCGTCACCTACACCCTGGAAGGAGAGACCTACGTGGAACAAGGCTTCGAGGCCTACACCCTGGGCGAAGGTGAGGGCGGATTGCAGATCCTCTGGCGTCATCAGAGCGTGCTGGATAGCCGGGTGGAAGCGAAGTCCTAGTGTCCTGAATCGGTAATTACCGATTCAGGACCAGCGCACGAGAATCCCTGTCAGCCAGCGGATGACGACTTGCAGCAGCGATGCCACCGAGCGGGCCAGCAGGGCGGCCAGCAGCAGGCCGAGGGCAATGCCGAGCAGATCCACCGCCAGATCTTTGAGCTCCGCACTTCGCTCGGGGATGAGCGATTGCATCACCTCCAGAAAGATGCCGTAGCCGAGCATGGCCAGGAGCGCTCTGAGCGCAATCGCCCTATCAAGGCCTATCCCAGGCTGTCGGACGCTATCCGGAAAACGTGCCGTGTCGACCAACAAGAAAGCAAAGGTTAGATAAGTAAACGCCGCGGCGTGCAGGATCACGTCACCCAGGCGGAATACCGGATTATCCGGTGGTTCCGGCACCAGGGCCAGGTATGTGCAGACAACGAGCGGCAGCCAGAAGCCCAACCGGCAGGTAAGCACGGCCAGCCGGTCAACGGACGACCGAGGCGCAGCCACCTTCAGCCTCGAGCGGCGGAGTACTCGTGCACGATGTCCACCAGCGCTTTCACGTTATCCACCGGTGTCTCGGGAATGATGCCGTGGCCCAGATTGAATATGTGGCCAGGACGTCCGGCCACACTGTCGAGAATGGCCTTGGCTTGAGCTTCTACCGTCCTCCGATCCGCGCAGAGCACGATAGGATCCAGATTGCCCTGCACGGCTTTCACGCCGGTGCGGGTCCAGGTTTCCGCCAGCGGTACTCGCCAGTCCAGCGCCAGGACATCCGGTCCCATGGCCGCCACTTCATCGAGCAGGTGCCCGTTGCCGGTGCCGAAGTAGATCACAGGCACCTGGCCAGAGACGATGTCCAGGAGCTGTTTCAGGTGCGGCGCCACGTGGGTTCTGAAATCGGTAACCGAGAGGCTGCCAACCCAGGTGTCGAAGAGCTGCACCGCGTCCACACCCGCCTGGATCTGCAGCTCGACGTAGCTGCCGACCTGCTCCACCAGCTTGTCCAGCAGCGCATTCCAGAGCTCCGGAGCCGTGTACATCATCTGCTTCACGTGCACGTAGTTGCGCGAGCCGCGACCTTCGATGGCGTAGGAAGCCAGGGTGAAAGGCGCACCGGAGAAACCGATCAACGCGATGTCTTTCGGCAACCCGGAAAGGATGTTGGTGACCGTGTCGGCAATATAAGGGGTTGCCTCGCTTGCCGGCAGCACTTGGAGGTTGGCCACATCCCGCTCGGTGCGCACGGGATTGTCGAACACGGGACCAACGCCCGCTTTGTAGTCGAGCGCAAGCCCCATCGGCTCCATGATGGGTAACAGATCAGCGAACATGATGGCTGCATCCACGCCGAGAATTCTCTGAGCATCGAGCGTCGCCTGGGCGGCCATTTCCGGGTGCTTGAAAAAGTCCAGGCTCGGCGTATCACCCTTCAACGCGTGATACTCGGGCATGTAACGGCCTGCCTGGCGGTTGAGCCAGATGGGCGTGTGCGCGACGCTTTCAGCCGCGCAGGCCTTGAGAAAGATCTTCTCCATGCTGCGCTAGTGTCCTGTCAGGTAGGCACACCCTCAGGCATCGGGCCTGCCGGATCTCACTGGTAACGGAATGGCGCGCACCTTAGCAGAGGTGCTGATCTCGTGCACCACCACGGAGCCGAGACCTTTCAGTGCCACCTTACGAGGTGTGTCCAGATGGGCACCCAACTCAGGGATCTGGCCGATCAACGCGGCAGTGGCGCTGGAGACCACGATCGAACCGGCTGCAGCCACGGCCTGCAGACGGCTGGCCAGATTGACCGGGGTGCCGATCAGGGTGTAGTCGAGGCGAGACTGACTGCCCCAGTCGCCCAGGGCACAATAGCCGCTGGCCACGCCGACTCTGGTATTCAGCTGCAAGCCAAGCCCCCGTTCTCGCCAGCTGCGTGAGAGCTCATCCAGAGCGTCGCCAAGCGCACCCACCATTCGGATGCAGCCCGCAGCGGCGCACACCCGGGTGTTGGTCTTCTGATCGGAATTTTCCGCGAAGTAGACGAGAACCCCATCTCCCAGGAATTTGCCCAGCTCCCCACCATGTCGCCTCGTGAGCCCGCCCACGGTTGCCATGAAGTCGTTGAGCACATCCACCACCTCGGCAACGCTGTGACTCACCACCAGCTCTGCGAAGCCAACCAGATCGATGAACGCCACGGTCACGTAGACTTCTGTCGGCGGCTGCGGACGCTCAGGCTCGCTCGTCACCACCTCGGGGAGCGTCTCCGGCAGATAGCGGGACAACCGGGCATTGTGGCTTTCCAATCGGGAAGACTCGCACAGCGCTGCCCGTCGACCCGCGTTCAGCTGCCGAGCCTGACGATGCGCCTGCCAGGCGAGGCCAAGCAGGCAGGTAACCATCAGCAGACCGCCTGCGACCGTTGTGCTATCGGTGAGCCAATCCAGCGCCTGCCAGGGCAACGCCACCGTCAGGAAGAGTCCAAGGCCAGCGGCGCAGGGCAACAACATCGCCACACCCCCCAGTGCCGTGACTCCGGCTAAGCCCAACAAACTCACCGCGAGCGTGAGCCACGGCGGCGCGGCAGCTGCCCAGAGCAGCAGCACGACCAGCAGGCACTCCAGGCTGTGGGCAGATATCGCGCCTTTCGCACGGGCATCTCTCAGAGCCGGGTAGCGGGGGGACAGCCACCACCAGAGCACGGGCCAGGCTGTGGCGACGATGAGCAGACAGAGACCCGGGAGGCTGGGCTGCACATCGAGCAGCAGCATGGCGATCACAGTCAGACCGCCATAACCCAGCAGTCGGTAAAGCAACTGGGGTTGACCTGCGGCCCGATTCAGTAGTGTGCGGAGAAGATCGACCACCGCACGATTGAGCCTCGCCGGTGAGGCTGTGAACAGCCGTCGTTAGCAGCGATCCATGTAGTCCACTGGCCCGTCAGGGCGACTGCCGTCCGTTCATCAGACACTTCTACCCAGGGTCGGATCCTGATCTGCTTCGTAGTCCACCCCGGCAAAGCCGAAGCCGAATATCTTCAGAAAGTCCTCCCGAAACCCCTGCAGATCGGCCAGCTCATCCAGGTTCTCCGTGCAGACCAGCGGCCAGCGTCGACGCACCTCATCCTGGATCTCGTCCGCCAGTTCCCAATCGTCCACCCGGATCCTGCCTGCATCGTCCAGATTCATCTCCACCCCGCTCGCCAGTTGGGTCGCGAACAGCCGATAAATGTGCTCAATGATGTTTTCGTGGCTGCCCGCTTCCTTCATCACCTTGAACAGCAGCGATGCGTACAGGGGGACAACGGGGATCGCAGAAGACGCCTGCGAGACGATGGCCTTCAGCGTGGCAACCCGGGCATCGCCCGAAATACCGCTGAGCTGCTCGCGCATGGCGGCGGCAGCCCGGTCCAGGTCTTCCTTCGCCTTACCCAGGGTGCCTTCCCAGTAGATGGGCCAGGTCAGCTCGGTGCCGATGTAGGTGAAGGCGACCGTCCGAAACCCTTCTGCCAGCACCCCGGCGTCAGCCAGGGCGCCGACCCAGAACTCCCAGTCTTCGCCACCCATCACGGCCACGGTGTTCGCTGTTTCTTCTTCCGTCGCAGGCTCCAGGTCCACCTGAACGACTTCGCCTTTGTCCACGTTCAGGGACTTGATGTGCACGGGATCGCCAAGCGGTTTGATCACCGAGCGATGCAGCTCACCCGTTTTCGGGTGAGTTCGCACCGGTGACGCCAGGCTGTACACCAAGAGATCGATCTGACCCAAGTCTGCCTTGATGGTCTCGATCACCTTCTCCTTCATAGCGTCGGAGTAGGCATCGCCATCCAGCGTCTTGGCATACAGGCCGGCCCTTTGGGCCGCTTCCTCGAAAGCGATGTTCGCGTACCAACCCTGGGTCGCCGTCTTCTTCTCCGTTGGCGGCTTCTCGAAAGAAACGCCCAGGGTGGCAGCTCCGGCACCGAATGCTGCCGTGATTCGCGAGGCCAGGCCGTAACCGCCGGATGCACCAATCACCAGCACGTTCTTCAGCTGTCCGCGCACTTCCGCCTGACCCTGGACGTACTCGATCTGCTCATTGACGCTGGCGGCCAGTCCGGCTGGATGTGCCGTGGTGCAGATGAAGCCGCGAATTCGGGGTTTGATGATCATAAGAAACCTTCTAGCAATCCTGAGCAGACGGGGTACCGATCAGGCGCGAATCATACCCTGGGCTACCGCCCAACGCATGGCAGCACCCAGGTCAATCATCCAGGGTCCATCCCGGCGGACTTCCACGCTGAGGGCATGGTTCTCCAGCAGCTTATGGTCGCGATCGCCATCCAAGGCCAGCACGCCGGGCCCCCGCATTGGAACCGAAACACCGAAGGGAATTCGAGTTGCGCTGCGCACCGCCACCTT
Organism: Candidatus Azotimanducaceae bacterium; assembly: GCA_965215995.1. Classification (GTDB taxonomy): domain Bacteria; phylum Pseudomonadota; class Gammaproteobacteria; order Pseudomonadales; family Azotimanducaceae; genus SZUA-309. Next base: position 2,287,452 of record OZ244128.1, read on the forward strand.
CCGGAACAGACCCGGCGACAGGGGTGCCGTGAAGATCCGATCTCCTTCCCGGGCATCGTCCGGATCCGCGAGTTCCACCAGGAGTCCGGCATCATCCGCCTCGTAGACCGGATCTACCATGCCACCGATAGGCGACATCCCCACGGCCGTCGGCTCGGCACGGGTAAGCAGCAACTGATCAATCCGCTTCGGGTCGAACGGCAGCAGGTTGCCCACATGATCGCGGCGCAGAGTGACCGCGTCGATCAGCCCCACGTCCGGTAGCTCGTGGGCTTTTTCATTGGCACGCTGACCGGTTACGTGCAGCACCTTGGCCCGATGGTGAGCGCCGGAGCCGGTTAGATCACCCCTGGCGGCAAGGGCTGCCACCATGCCGGCGATGGTGGGTTCTGCCATCGTCGGAAAGACGTTGTTCGTGCCGGTGGATAGTGCAATCAGCCGCACGTCGCTGCCCGCCTCACCGAGCCTGCCGAGCAGTCTGGCGATGGCCCTGTTGGTGCCATCTCCGCCCAGCGAGACGATGACCCGGCAGCCGTGGGCCACAAACGCCCGGACGTTGTTCTCCGTATCCAGTGCGGTGTTGGTGACCTTGTTGTCTATGATGTTGAGCCCGGCGTTCAGCGGCATATTCTCCAGGGCTGCCGCCGTGATCCGGAACGGCTCCCGAGCTGCGTGCAGCACGCCGGCGCCGAACGCGTCCGCACCCGCCGCGATGCGGGCGACGATGTCTCGCTTCGCTTCATGGGTCATGTTGGAAGCGTGCGCGGTCAGACGGCGAACATCTCGCCCGGACATCGGGTTGACAAGAATTCCGACGCCCCCGCCCGGGTCAGGCCGCGCCGGCTCCAGCTCGTCGCTCGTCCGCTTTGCCAGGCTCAATGGACAACGTACTCCGGTCGCTCCCGGAGCGGGCCCTCTGCCAGAACGTAGCGCTCGAGAAAAAGGCTCATCACGGCGGTGTTGTAATCCTGATTGAATTTCTTTCTGAAGCCATGGCCTTCGTCTTCTGCCAGCACGTACCAGACCGGGATGCCCGCCGCCTTCAGCGCCGCGTAGATCTGCTCACTTTCGCTGGCCGGTACCCGAGGATCGTTGGCACCCTGGGAGATCATCAGCGGCCGGCTGATCTTTTCCACATGATTGAGTGGCGAGATGGCTTCCAGGTGGGCACGCATCTCAGGATCACGCTCATCACCGTACTCTGCCCGGCGCAGGTCCCGGCGGTAGGGTTGCGTGTTCTCGAGAAAGGTCACGAAATTCGAGATACCCACCGACTCGATGCCCGCTGCCAGACGATCCGAGTAGTGCACCAGGGCGGCAAGCACCATATAGCCACCATAGGATCCACCTCGGACCACCACCCGATCCTTGTCCATATCCGGTTGCGTCTCGATCCAGTCGAGCAGCGCGCCGATATCGCGCACCGAGTCCTCCCGCTTGAAGCCGTTATCGAGCTTGAGATACGTCTTGCCGTAGCCATTCGAGCCACGCACATTGGGCGCGATCACCGCCATGCCGAGCTCATTCACCAGATACTGGACGAGGGGCGAGAAGTACGGCCGGTATTGCCCTTCCGGTCCGCCATGGATCTGGATCAGCACAGGATGCGGTCCCTGCCCTTCGGGCCGGTAGACGAAGGCAGGAACCTCCCGGGATCGGCCATCCACCTCATCGAAGGTGGGGTAAGCAACCAGCTCAGGGGCAACGAATCCGTCCGGATCCAGGCCGCCGACTTCGCCTTTCGTCCAACGGGCGAGCAGGCGCGCTTCGAGAGAGAGGGTCCAGATGTCGGCGGGTGCCGTCGGGGTCACCAGCGACAGCGCGATGTTCTGGCTGTCTGCCGAAAACTGCAGTCCGGTGACCACACCGGCCGGTAGCTCCGGCAACGCCAAGGGGCGATGCTCTGGCAGCTGCCAGACCACCAGGCGCGAGAAACCGCCCTCGTTCACCGACAGCGCCAGCCGCTGACCGTCTGGAGACAGAGCGAACCCCTCCACGTTCCAGGGCACATCGGCGGTCAGCACCTCGATCTCGCCGGTGGCCAGATCCAGGTGATGCAGGCGCACGAACTCGGCACCGAGGTCGGAAGTGAAGTAAACGCCGGTACCGTCAGCGTCGTAGCTCGCCATGCCGAGCGCCACCGAAAGGTCTTCATCGAGCAGCGGCCGTCGCGTGCCTTGGGTCAGATCCACCTCGTAAAGCCTGGACTCGTTGATCGAGATGTACCGGCTGACCAGCAGGCGATCGTCATTCGGCGAGAAGTCCAGCGGTGAGTACGCACCTTCGTCTTCCTCGAGTGCCACCGTGATACGGCCGCTGTCGAGCTGCTGGACGTGCACGTCTCGGCTGCGGCCGTTCCGCTCGGTGGTGTAGTAGGCAAAGGCATCACCGCCCTTGGACCAGATCACGCTGCCGTACCGGGAGCTGCCGTCGGTAAGCAGTCGGTGGGAGGCGGTGGCCCAGTCGAAATAGAAGAGTTGATAGAACTCCGAGCCTCCCACGTCTCGCGCGTACAGAAATCCCGACTCGTTCGCCGGTGTGGTGAAAGCGGCCAGGATGGGCTCATCGAAATAGGTGATCTGCTCCCGGGCCCCCATTGCCTGCTTCAGGCGGTGCACCTGAGGGGTTTCGGAAAACCGGGTACCGACCAGCAGGGACTGCCCAACCCAGCCGTGCAGATAGGCCGAGCGAGTGTTCTGATACTGGCGGAGCCGTTCCACCAGCGCTTTTGGAACGTCGGGCACGTCCCGCAGCACCAGCGCACCGTGCTGACGGACCGCTTCCGGGGCCGATGGCACCGTGCTGCAAGCCGCGAGGCCCAACCCGAACAGCAGGGTCAGGTAGAGCGATCCTGTAACCAAACTGCGCATGTACCACTCCGCGAAAACTCGAATGGGCTAAGCTATGGAACCGATCCGCCGAGGTCAAACCAGCATGTCTGCCCGCAACGAATCAGTCTGCACGCACCTTGTCCCCGGACCCTATCCGTTCGAGTCCGTGCTGGTGCTCGATGACTACCTGGGCCCAACCGACTGGCTGGTGCGATGCCGAGACTGCGCGGCGGCTTATCTGCTGGAGATGCTGGACCTGGACGGCCCCCGCCGACTCTATCGGGTGCGTGCCCCACAGGCCGAGGCCATCGCGGGTCTGGTCCGTGATCTGGAACGGGGCAGCTGCGATCTCAACCGGGCAAACGCCCAGGCCCAACATTTCACGCTCGCCAGCGAAACCCTACCGCTCCTCATGCTCCTGGATCTGAGTGCCGGGACCTTGAATGCACTGCTCGAGAGAAAAACCCAGGTAGAGGTCGATCCACAGGTCGATGCAGTCGACCGAGAGATCGATGGAACAGCGGAGGAAAAGTCAGAGAAAGCAGAGGAAGCGATCCCCAGCGCAGGCTGGCGTGAGCTGCCGTGCGACGGCAGCTGGATTCGGCGCCTGATTTGAATCAGCGCCGCTAACGCTTTCGATTGAAAACGCTGATGGTGAAGGCGTGGCTGTGCTTTTCGTCCTCGGGAAAGGACTCGGCCCGGGCTTCTTCATAGTCACCCCAGTCGAACTCGGGGAAGAAGGTATCGCCTTCGACTTCTGCATGCACGGTGGTGCAGTAGAGTCTGGTCGCTACCGCCAGTGCCAGCTGATAGATCTCGGCACCACCCGCCACCATGATCTCATCCACACCATCGATCTCACACTGCGCGCGTGCTGCCCTGAGTGCTTGGGCAAAGTTGGCGACCACCTTGACACCGGGCCGGTCGTAACCCTCATCTCGGGTCAAGACGATGTTGGTCCGACCCGGCAGCGGCGCCTTCATGGATTCGAACGTCTTCCGGCCCATGATCACCGGCTTGCCCATGGTCGCGGCCATGAAGAACTGCATGTCCTTGGGCAGGCGCCACGGCAGGCTGTTGCCGCGGCCAATGACGCGGTTCTCGGCCATGGCCCAGATGAGGGAGATGTCCAAAATCTAAACCGCGATTGGCGCTTTGATGGTGCCGTGTGGCTCGTAGCCGCAGAGCTCGAAATCGTCGATGCTGAAGCCGAAGATGTCCTTCACCTGTGGATTCAACGTCATGGTAGGCAGCGGTCGCGGTTGCCGGGTGAGCTGCAGATCAGCCTGCTCCAGATGGTTCGCGTACAGATGCGCATCACCAAACGTGTGTACGAAGTAACCGGGCTCCAGGTCGCACACCTGGGCGACCATCATGGTCAGGAGCGCATAAGAGGCGATGTTGAACGGGACCCCGAGGAACAGATCGGCGCTGCGCTGATAGAGCTGGCAGGAGAGCTTGCCCTCGGCCACGTAAAACTGAAACAGGGTGTGACAGGGCGGCAAGGCCATGGTGTCCACTTCGGCTACGTTCCAGGCGCTGACGATATGACGCCGGGAGGCCGGGTTGTTTTTGATGCTCGCCACCACCGCCTCGATCTGATCGATGCTGCCAGCTTCCCCCTCGTTGTTGGAAGTGGGCCAAGAACGCCACTGAGAACCGTAAACCGGACCCAGATTGCCTTCCTCGTCCGCCCATTCATCCCAGATGTGCACGTTGTGATCGAGCAGGTATTTGATGTTCGTGCTGCCCATCAGGAACCAGAGAAGCTCGTGGATGACCAGCCGCATCACCACCCGCTTGGTGGTCACCAACGGAAATCCTTCGGCCAGATTGAATCGCAGCTGGTGGCCGAAGGAGCTGTAGGTGCCGGTGCCCGTTCGATCTTCACGGTATACACCGTTGCTACGGACGTGGCTGAGGAGGTCCAGATATTGCTGCATGCTTATTTGGTCGCGCGGGCGTGGAAGATGAAAATCATACCAACGATGATCATGGGCAGCGATAGAAGCTGGCCCATGGTCAGCCATTCGAAGGCGATGAAGCCCAGATGGCTGTCCGGCAAGCGGAAGAACTCGGTGATGAATCGCAACACCCCGTAGCCGATCAGAAAGACGCCGGAGACAAGTCCGGCCGGTCGCGGTCGGCTGGAGACGAACCAGACCAGCGCGAACAGCACCAGCCCTTCCGTGAAGGCCTGATAGAGCGGTGAGGGGTGCCGGGCGAAGGCTTCCCACTGACCGGTGCAGAGCGGATTGATGCTGCGGATGGCATCCGCGGAGCAGGGATAAATCAGGCCGAACGCCGACTCCGTCATTCGTCCGGGCAGCTCCGTGTTGGCAAAGTTACCGAGCCGGCCGAAGCCAAGACCCAGAGGCACCAGCGGAGCAATGAAATCACTGACCTGAAAGAAGGTGCGGTCAGTCCGGCGGGCGAACCAGGCCAATCCCAGCAGTGCACCAATCAGGCCGCCATGGAATGACATGCCACCGTCCCAGATCCGGATCAGCCAGACCGGGTCGCGCAGAAACTGCTCGAAGCCGTAGAAGAAGACATAGCCGAACCGACCGCCGAGCACGGCTCCGACCGCTCCGTAAAAAACCACGTCGGAGACCGCCTCTACCGTCCAGCCGCTACCCGGTTTTTTCGCACGCAAGGTGCCGAGCCACCAGCAGGTGGCAAAGGCGGCCAGATAGGCCAACCCGTACCAGCGCACGGCCAGCGGGCCCAGGGAGATTATGATGGGATCGATGTCGGGATAGTGCATGATAGCCGGATGTGTCTCGTTCTATTCTCTTATCAGCCCGACTCGGATTTTCCGCTCATCGTCGCCGCGAACCGGGACGAATTCTACGCGCGACCTGCCGAGAGCGCACATCATTGGCCCGATGCAGTGCAGGTTTTCGCTGGTCGCGACCTCTCTGCCGGTGGCACCTGGTTGGGGGTCACCAGCACCGGCCGTTTTGCCACCGTTACCAACTTCGCCGAAGAGTCTGGCGGTCCCGAGCCACCGCTGTCTCGTGGCGCGCTGGTCGGCGACTTTCTCATGGGCACACAGGGCGCGCATCAGTTCTCACACCAGATTCACGGCGCCGACTATCGCGGCTTCAATCTGCTCGCCTACGACGGAGCTAGCCTGTCCTACACCTCGAATCGGGGTTATACGGAAGATCTGAGCCCGGGTGTGTACGGGCTGGCGAACGCCGAGCTGGGCGCCACCTGGCCAAAGGTGGTCTCAGGCCGCCAGGCTCTGGCCACCGTCACCGATGCGCCGGATACGGATACGCTGATTCGACTTCTGCACGACGACCACCAGCCGGACGATGCGGATCTGCCAAAGCGGGGTCGGCCCCTGGATCTGGAGCGCCGGGTGGCGCCCCGCTTCATCCGTGGCGACGAGTACGGCACCCGAGCCAGCACCGCCGTCATCTTCGATGCGAGAGCAGAACGGATTCTGTTCGCCGAGCAGCTGTACCTGGCTGGCGGTGAGCCCGCTGGTTACACCGCGAAAGAGATCCCGCTGCGCTGACCAGCCGATCAATGGTGTGTGGGTAGCACCCGACCAAGTCCAGCGTCGTTCAGTTGCCGGTGCATGAACGCCTGCACCTCCTCCGCAGTATCCATGCGCAGCACTCGGGCCAGCATGCGCCGGGCATCCGAGCGTTTGATGTTGCGGATCAGCCACTTCACCTTAGGCAGGCTGGTTTCGTTCATGGACAGCACCTGGTAGCCCATGGCCATCAGCAACACGGCACCGATCGGGTTGCCGGCCAGCTCACCGCAGATGCCGAACTGTGTTTTCTCTGCAAGCGCCGCCTTGGCCACTTCCCGGAGCGCTGTCAGAACGGCTGGATGGGTTTCGTGGTAGAGATCGGCAACCCGTGGGTTGTTCCGGTCCACCGCCAGCATGTACTGGGTCAGGTCGTTGGACCCGACGGCCAGAAAGTCCACCATGCCGGCCAGACGGCGGGCCTGGTAGACGGCTGAGGGCACCTCCACCATCACGCCGATCTGCGGCTGCTTCACCTGGGCCCCTTCCTCGAGCACCTCCTGATAGGCCCGCTCGACCATGGCCATAGCCTCCTCCACCTCGGTGATGGAGGTGATCATGGGCAACATGATGCGCAGATCACCCTCGAGCCCTTCATTGGCTCGCAGCATCGCCCGCGCCTGCACCATGAAGATTTCCGGGTGGTCGAGCGTCACCCGGATGCCCCGCCAGCCGAGGAACGGGTTCTCCTCGGCAATCGGGAAGTAGGACAGCGCCTTGTCACCGCCCACGTCCAGGGTGCGCATGGTAACCGGCTTGGGATCGAAGGCTTCCATGTGCTCCCGGTAGATGGCCCGTTGCTCTTCCTCGGAAGGAAAGCGTTCCTTGGTCATGAACGGGATCTCGGTACGGAACAGACCAATGCCCTCCGCGCCTCTGTCCAGCGAACGGCCGACGCCGGTCAAGCCGATGTTCACCCAAAGCCCGACTCGCCAGCCATCCAGAGTCACCCCTTTGAACTCCTTGAGCTCCTCCAGCTCTTCGGCCAGTTCGCGCTCCCCGGCGATCAGGGTCTGGTAGTGCTCGCGGGTTGCCGGAGACGGATTGCAGATCACCTCACCGTAAAAGCCATCGACGATGAGCGGCTGGTTGTCGATGTTCGCCACCGGGAAGTCGACGGCACCCATGATGGCCGGGATGTCCAGGGACTGGGCCAGAATAGCCAGGTGCGAGTTAACAGAGCCGCGCACGGAGACGATGCCTCGTAGCCTGCCGGCCGGTACTTCGGCCAGCATCCCCGGTGTCACGTCGTCGCCGACTAAGATGGTGTCCTTCGGCCAGTGGATCTTCTTGGCGCGCAGGTCCTGAAGATAGGCAAGGACCCGCAGCCCCAGATCCTTCACATCCGCGCCTCGCTCCCGCAGGTATGGGTCTTCCATGGCTTCGAACAGACGCATGTGCTCATGGATCACCTGTTTGAGCGCGCCCTGGGCCCAGGAGCCTTTGCGCACCTTATCCCGGATGTCTCCGGCCAGGGCATTGTCATCCAGCATGTGCAGATAGACGTCGAACAGGGCCAACTCCTCTGGCGGCAGGCTGGCCGCAAACTGTTCACTGATCCTGCGGATGTCGTTGCGCACCGATTCGATAGCCCGGTCGAGCACCATGAGCTCGGTGCTGATGTCTTCGATGACCTTATCGGTGACCGCTTCCAGGCTTGCCGGAGGATGGATGAGCACCGCTGTACCCATGCTGATACCCGGTGTGCCGCCGACGCCTCGGAAGGTGGCATCGGCACGTTCGAGTGCCGGCGCTGAATCGTTGGCGAACAGCTGCTGCATGTCGCCGGTGGCTTCCGCATGGCCGATCACGGTGGCCAGCTGGGCGGACAGGGTGACGAGGAAGGCCTCCTCACTCTCGTCGAACTTGCGCCGCTCCCGCTGCTGCACCACCAGGACGCCGAGCACTTGCCTGTGATCGATGACGGGCACACCGAGGAAGGCGTGAAAGGCGTCCTCACCGATCTCCGGCACCAGGTGGAAGCGGGGGTGCAGGGTGGCGTTGTTCAGGTTAATGGGTTCCGCCCGTTCGGCAACGAGCCCCACCAGCCCCTGGCTCACATCCAGGCTGATGTTCCCGATAGCGTCTGTGTTCAGGCCTTCATTGGCCGCGAACAGGAGCTGGTCCTGCTCGCGGTTCATCAGGTAGATGGAGCAGACCTCGGTGCCGAGGGCCACCCGCACGTCGTGCACAAGGAGATCGAGTTGCTCACGGAACGATCCGGCACCGGCGACGTCCTGGACGATGCTGCGGAGGGTGTTCAACATCGTCTGGATCAGCGCCCCATGCTTTGCTTCCCAGCGGGAGCGTGCGTCTGGCCAACCGACAGCCGCGCTGAAACGTGACTCAGAAGATGGGGTGCGAGCTCCTTCAGGGCACGCCGATAGACGTCTCGCTTGAAGTCCACCACCTGGCCCACCGGATACCAGTAGCTCACCCAGCGCCAGTGGTCGAACTCGGGCGCCTCGGAGTGATCCATCTGCACCCGGTCGTCCGCGGACAGCATGCGCAGCAGAAACCACTTCTGCTTCTGACCGACAAAACCGGGTGATGAGTTGTGACGCCGCATGCGCTTGGGCAGCCGGTAGCGGAGCCAGCCGTTGGTTCTGGCCAGGATCTCCACGCTGCCGGGCTCGAGCCCGACCTCCTCATAAAGCTCCCGATACAGCGCGTCCTCGATGGATTCTCTGGAGTGGATGCCGCCCTGGGGGAACTGCCAGTGATCCTGACCGCCCACACGCCGCGCCCAGAGCACCTGACCCCGATCGTTGGACAGCACGATGCCAACGTTCGGCCGATAGCCGTCGGCGTCTACCATTGTGCCTTCCTCGATTGTCCTCCAGGCGATTGAACCCTAAAGTCCTGAAGAATACCAATTCACCCAGCAGACAGACGGAGAACCCCTCCCCTTGAGTATCGGATCAAGCGACGGACCGCTGAGCAACCGCCTGGGCACTGCATCGAGCCCCTATCTCAAGCAGCATGCTGACAACCCGGTTGCCTGGCAGCCCTGGGATGACGACGCCATTGCCGCCGCCCGGGAGATGGGCAAGCCCATTCTCCTCTCCATCGGTTACTCCGCCTGTCATTGGTGTCACGTGATGGCACGGGAGTCATTTGCGGACGAAGCCACGGCCAAGGTGATGAACACCCACTTCGTGAACATCAAGGTAGACCGGGAAGAACGGCCGGATCTGGACAAGGTCTACCAGCTCGCCCATCAGCTCCTGACCCAGCAGACCGGTGGCTGGCCACTCACCGCCTTTCTGGATCCGGACACCCTGCTGCCCTTCTTCGCCGGTACCTACTTTCCGAAGACACCGCGGCATCAGCTGCCGGGCTTCGCCGATCTGCTGCTGCGGATCTCAGATACCTTCCAGACCAAGCGGGAAGAGCTCACCAGTCAGGGTGAAAAAGTCAGCGAGGTGCTCGAATCACTGAACGCGCCGCGAGAAGCCGAAGAAGGTGGGACTCCCGGCACACCCAGCATGGCCCACATTCAAGCCGCCCACGAGATGCTGGCCGCCCAGTATGACAGCAGCGAGGGTGGGTTCGGCAGGGCACCGAAATTTCCCATGCCGTCAACGCTCGCCAGAGAGCTCAGGCACTGGGCGTTGAACCCGGCGCTCGCGGACAAGCGGGAAACCCTGGATCGGGTCATGACCAGCCTCACCAAGATGGCCCGCGGCGGCATCTTCGATCACCTCGGCGGCGGTTTTTTCCGCTACGCCACGGACAGGAAATGGATGATCCCCCACTTCGAGAAGATGCTCTACGACAATGGCCAGCTACTGGGGCTGTACAGTGAAGCGCTGTCCGTTGGCCCTGACCCCCTGTTCGAGGCCGCCCTCTCCGAGACCGCCGACTGGCTGATCCGGGATATGCGAGACCCCACCGGCGGTTTCTACTCCGCATTGGATGCGGACTCCGAGGGCCAGGAGGGCCTCTACTACCTGTGGCGCCGGGACCAGGTCAAGAAATTGACTGACGAAGACGAATATCTGGTGCTCGAAACCCTGTACGGTCTGGACAAGCCAGCCAACTTCGAGGGCAAGTGGAACCTGCACCGCTATGACGCCTGGCATTCCGTGGTCCAGCGACTGTCCATGGATCGGCAGGAGGCAGATGCGGCGCTGGCCAGCGGACGGCAGAAACTTCTTTCTGCCCGCGCTGAGCGCAAGGCTCCGGGCCTCGACAACAAGGTCCTGACCAGCTGGAACGGGCTCGTCATCAGCGGCCTGGCAAAGGCCGGTGTCGTGACTGGCCGGGCTGACTGGATCGAGGCAGCGGCCCGGTGCGTGGACTTCATTCGCAACTCGCTCTGGGATGGTGAGCGACTCGCAGCCACCTGGACCGAAGGCAACGTCGGCAGCGCGGGCTATCTGGACGACTACGCGAACCTGCTCCTGAGCTTGTCCGACTTGCTGTCTGCCCGCTGGCGGGCAGAGGATGCGCAATTCGCTCTCGCACTCGCCGATTCCGCGCTCAATCACTACCAGGACGTGGACCAAGGAGGTTTCTACTTTACCGCCCATGACCACGAGGACCTCATCTATCGGCCAAAACCGACCATGGACGATGCTCAGCCACCAGGCAACGGGGTCATGACAGAGGCGCTGATTCGTCTGGGACATCTGTTTGGCAAGCCGAGATTTCTCGACGCCGCCGCCGGAACGCTCAGCTGGGCGGAATCCCAGATGCGTCGCTATCCGGCCGGTCACTGCACACTGCTCTCCGCGCTGGAGCTGGATCTGGTGGGCCCGGAGCAGATCATCATCCGCGGCGGTGAGTCGGAAATGGCGCCCTGGCTCGAGCTCGCCAGAACGGGTTATCAGCCCGCACGAGCCGTCTTCGCGATCCCCTGGGACGTGACCGAAGGTCTGCCCACCTACCTGCCGAGGCTGGTCAGTGCCGAGCAGCGCGGCAGCGTGGTTGCCTATCGATGCGCGGGCATGTCCTGCTCGCTGCCGATCACCAACCTGGAGGAGTTCAAAGCCGCGCTTTGAACTCCGCTGTGTGGCTCAAATCGGCGCCCTCGCGCTGATGCGCCAGCCAACGCCTCAACCTCCGGCTGACGCCTCAACCTCCGGTTGCGGGCGCCAGACCAGATTCAGCTCCCGCGCCGCCTTCACATCATCGAGCCTGCGCACGGGGAGTGTGAAGGGTGCGCCGGTCACCGTCTCCGGCTGGGACTCCGCCTCTGCCTGAATCTGCACCAGGGCGTCGACGAAGGCATCCAGCTCTTCCAGGCTCTCCGTCTCGGTGGGCTCGACCAGGAAGCACTCCGGCACCAGCAGCGGAAAGTAGGTGGTGGGCGAGTGAATGCCGTAATCGAGCAGACGCTTGGCGAAATCCATGGCAGTGACGTTCAGGTTTTTGGCCTGCGAGGTGAAGGTAAGGATGAACTCGTGGGTCGCCCGCCGACCCGGGTAGGCGAGCTCGAAGCCCGCGTCCGCCAGGCGCTTCGCCATGTAGTTGGCATTCAGGGTGGCATACTCGCCCACCCGGTTCATCCCTTCCCGGCCAAGCATCAGCGCGTAGGACAGCGCCCGCAGCAGAATCCCCGCGTTGCCCATGAAGCCGGACAGCCGCCCGATGCTGTCCGGCAGATCGGCTTCGGTCAGCCACCGATAGGTGCCGTCCGAAGACTTGCCGACGGTAGGGGTCGGCAGGTAAGGCAGAAGACGTTCACCGACACCGACAGGCCCGGCGCCCGGGCCACCACCACCATGGGGGGTGGCAAAGGTTTTGTGCAGGTTCATGTGCAGCACGTCGAAGCCCATATCACCAGGCTTCACCTTGCCGAGGATAGCGTTCAGGTTGGCGCCGTCGTAATAGAGGAGACCGCCCGCTTCATGCACGATCTCGGCAATAGCCTCGATCTGACGCTCAAATACCCCGCAAGTGGACGGGTTGGTCATCATCAGTCCCGCCGTCTGTGGGCCGACCACGCCCTTGAGCGCTTCCACGTCTACATCGCCGCTGGCATCCACTGGCACTTCCGTTACCTTGTAGCCACACATCACGGCGGTGGCGGGGTTGGTGCCGTGCGCGGCATTGGGAACGATGATCTCTGTGCGCGCCGCATCGCCACGAGTCTCGTGATAGGCGCGAATCATAGCCACACCGGCAAACTCACCTTGAGCGCCCGCCATCGGCGTCAACGAGACGCCCTTCATGCCGGTCAGGTCGGCGAGGATTTCCTGCAGATCGTACAGACAGGCCAGGAATCCCTGGCTCCTCGACTCAGGAGTCAGTGGGTGTCGTCCCTGGAAGCCCGGCAGGCTGGCCGCTTTGTGCGCGCCCCTTGGGTTGTACTTCATGGTGCAGGATCCGAGCGGATAAAACTGCGTGTCGATGGAGAAGTTCTTCCGGGACAGGTTGGTGTAGTGACGCACCACCTGCAGCTCCGAAACCTCCGGCAAACCGGGCGGTGCTTCGCGAAGGAACTCACCTGGAATGTCAGTGGCCGTCTCATCAACGATCAAAACTTCGCCACCCACCATCTGGGCGGAGGCCGTGCGCCCGGGCCGGGACAGATCAAAGATGGTGCGCGTGTCGTTTTCGAGCACACTCATGACGTTGCCTCCGCTGCTGCGAGCACCTCCGCCAGCGCATCTCTGTAGGCAATCATCTCCGACTCCGTGCGCTTCTCTGTTGCGCAGACCAGAATGACATCATCCATACCGGTATAGAAACGGCCCAGGTCAAGGCCGGCCAGGATATCTTTCTCAAGCAGCGCTTCGATCACCGTACTCGCTGGTAAGGGGAGTCTCAACGCCCGCTCGTGGAAGCACGGGCCTTCCATGCAGGCAGTGACCCCAGGCAGCTCGGTGAGCAGCCCGGCAAGCTTCGCCGTATTCTGATGGCAGGCTTTCGCCACCCGAAGAAGGCCTTCCGGACCGGCCAGGGCCATGTAGATGGTTCCTGCCGTGACCAGCAACCCCTGGTTGGTGCAGATGTTGGAGGTGGCCTTGCCGCGCCGGATGTGTTGCTCCCGCGCCTGCAGGGTAAGCGCAAACCCGGTCTTGCCGTTCAGATCCTCCGTACGGCCGATGATCCGACCTGGCATCTGCCGAACCAGCTTGTCCCGGGTGCAGACGTAGCCGAAGGACGGGCCACCCGATGCCATGGGGATGCCGAAAGGCTGACCATCACCGCAGGCAATGTCAGCTCCGTCCACGCCCCACTGGCCCGGTGGTTTGAGCAGGGCCAGGCTCAGCGGGTTTGCCACGGCGATCAGGAGCGCGCCTTCGGCGTGGGCCCAATCCGTCAAGCCGTCCACGTCTTCAAGTCGGCCGAAAAAATTTGGCTGCTGCACCACCAGCGCGGCAAGCCCTTCATCGCTAGTCGGCAGTGAGGCGAGGCTGATCAGGCCATCGTCGCCCATGCTCACGGTTTCCAGGATCACGTCCTGGGCGGCGACGATCGCCGCCGCTGCCTGCCGATACAGCGGATGCACGGTTTCAGAGACCAGGACTCGACGGGACTTGGCCTTCCGGTTGCCACGCACGGCCATCAGTATGGCCTCGGCGAGCCCGGAAGCACCGTCGTAGACCGACGCGTTGGAGACGTCCATGCCGGTCAGGGCGGCCATCATGGACTGATACTCATAGATCAGCTGCAACGTGCCCTGACTGGCCTCCGCCTGGTAGGGCGTATAGGCGGTCATGAACTCACCACGAGCCGTCAGATCCCAGACTGCGGCCGGGATGTGGTGGTCGTAAGCACCGGCGCCCAGGAAACAGGGGCCGATCGCATCCGCGTCTGCCCTCTCCGAGAAGATGCGCAGCATCTCCATCTCGCTTATCCCTTCCGGCACCTTCTCAAGGCGCCCAGCACGGAGCGCATCGGGTATTTCATCAAACAGGTCTTCTATGCTGTCCGCGCCAATGGTGGTCAGCATGGCATCGACTTCTTCCGCCGTATGGGGGATGAAGGGCATGGCTCTCTCCTCCTGGTAAGAGGGTTCCTGTAAAGAAGGCGGGTTGCACCCGCGGGTAGGTCAGTGCTCGTCGGCTTCGCAAAGCTCCCCGTAGGCTGCCGCGTCAAGCAGGTCGTCGAGCTGGGTCGCATCATCGGGTTCGATCTTGAAGAACCAACCGTCCCCGTAGGGATCCTGATTGACCATCTCCGGCGCGTCTTCAAGCGATTCGTTGATCTCGGTGATGGTGCCCGACACGGGCGCATAGATGTCAGAAGCCGCTTTGACGGACTCGACCACACCGGCCTCTGCGCCCGCGCTGACCATCTGGCCCACTTCCGGATGTTCCACGTAAACCACGTCGCCGAGCGCCTGCTGGGCGTGGTCACTGATCCCCACCGTTACCGTGCCGTCTTCCTCCAGACGCGCCCACTCGTGGCTCGAAGCGTATTTCAGCTCAGTTGGAATTTCGCTCATCGTGTCCTGTCGTTATCTCTCGTTATCTCTCGTTGTCTCGTCGTTGCTTCTTCGTCGTTCTTTTTGTTTGCTCTTTTTATTCTGCTCTTCTTACTCTGGTCTTCTGACTCTGCTCTTCTTGTTCTGCTTTTCGTGTTGCTTTCGATTCTTCGAAGCCGGTGCGTATTGTAACCGGCACCCACCAGGTCTTTATAGCGGGCCCGTGTCCACGTCCTTCACGTCTGGTCTTTGTAGACACGCTTGCCGGCGCGCACAAAGGGCGGACGAACGATGATGACCGGCTGCCGCTTGCCGCGGATCTCCACCTCGGCATCGCCCTTCGCCTTCCGCGGAACCCGGGCCAGGGCGATGGCGACCCCCAGCGTCGGCGAGAAGACGCCACTGGTGATGATGCCTTCG
Source organism: Candidatus Azotimanducaceae bacterium (assembly GCA_965215995.1). Taxonomy (GTDB): domain Bacteria; phylum Pseudomonadota; class Gammaproteobacteria; order Pseudomonadales; family Azotimanducaceae; genus SZUA-309. The sequence goes on from OZ244128.1 coordinate 2,302,633, forward strand.
CCTTCGTTGGTGACCACCGTCTGCCCCTGACGCAGCACACCCTTGCCCCGCATCACCAGCCCGGTGAGTTTGGCGGCAACGCCAGCCGCCTTTTCCGCGACCACCGCCTCCTTACCAATGAACTGCCGGTCGGAAAGGTCGACCGTCCAGCCGAGGTTCGAGACCAGTGGCGAGGTCTCGTCGTCCATGTCCTGGCCGTAGAGATTGAGGCCCGCTTCGAGACGCAACGTGTCCCTGGCGGCAAGCCCGGCCGGCGCGACGCCCGCCTCGGCCAGTTTCTGCCAGAGTGCGACTGCCGCTTCCCCGGGCAGAATCACCTCCACCCCGTCTTCCCCCGTGTAGCCGGTCCGGGCCACCATGGTCTCCCCGTCTTCCCAGGCGTTGAAGGGCTCAAGACCCGCAACCTTCTCACCGCTGATCGCTTCAAATCGGGCAATCGCATCCGGTCCCTGGACGGCGATCATGGCCAGGTCACGTTCTTCGATGGTGGTGGATTCGGCGTTGTTGGCAGCGAACCAGTCGAGCACCTTTTCCCGGGTCCCGGCGTTGACCACGGCCCGATAGCCCTGGGCTCTCCGGTAGACGATCAGATCGTCCACCACGCCGCCCGCGGGATTCAGAAGCGCGCCGTAGAGTGCACGTCCGGGGCCCTCCAGCTTGTCCACGTCATTGGCAACCAGCCGGCGCAGGAAAGATCTGGCAGTATCATCCGGCAGGTCGATCACGGTCATGTGCGAAACGTCGAACATCCCCGCTGCTTCGCGCACGGCCTTGTGCTCCTCGATCTGCGAGCCGTAGTTGAGCGGCATGTCCCAACCGGCAAAGGGCACCATCCGGGCACCGGCTGCCACGTGCAGCGCATGCAGGGCCGTCTGTCTCGTCATGTCCCTATTCTCCGTACTCCAAGTCGATGGCGGCTGCGGCGGCAGACACTACCAGGCCGATGCCAGTGGCCCCAGACCCAGTGCTTCCCGGATGATCTGTTGCTTTACGGTGCCGGTCGCGTTGATCCAGCCCACGGCGCTGTTTCTGAGCCAGGTCAGGGCGGGCGAGGACCCGGCGTAGGCATATCGGAAACCAGCCATGGCCGCCACCATCAGCTGAGCCCGGGTGCGTCGTTTGCGGGCGAAGGCACGCCAGAGGCCTCGGCAACCCGGATCCATGCCATCCGGCAGACGATCGAGCACGGCCAGCAGATCACGCACATCTTCGAAGCCCACGTTCGCACCGAGCCCGGCCAGCGGGTGCAGAACCCGAGCTGCATCGCCGATCAGCAACACGCGCTGTTCCGGATTGAAATCGCGTACCACATGTTGTGCGAGCGGAAAAGTGAATCGCGCATCCACCGCAGCGACGTTGCCAAGACGGGCCTCTATCGCAGCCTCGATCTCGGCACGGAATTCTGCCTCGGGCAGCGCCTGTCGTCGCGCGGCCTCCTCTGGAGACTGGGACCAGACAACGGACGACACCTTTGGTTCTCTGCTCGGCAAGAACGCCAGAGGACCATCGAGCAGAAAGCGTTGCAGCGCCACGCCTTCATGTTCGTGCTTGGTCTTGACCAGGGTCGCCAGTGCCACCTGACCGGTGGCCAGCACGTCCACATCCACGCCAACCAGTTCCCGCACCGCGGACCGGGCACCGTCCACACCGATCAGTAGCCTGGCCGTCAGCTCATCCTCACCAATGCTAACGCTTACCCGTTCCTCGTTGCTGACGAGCCCGGTCACCTTGCCAAGCCTCAAAACAATGCCCGGGTGCTTCTCGATACGAGTCCAGAGCGCTGAGACGGTGGGCGAGTTTTCCAGTATCCAGCCAAGCTCGGTCCGTCCTGCATCCTGTGCACCGAAATCCAGCGCCGCTGTGCCTCGCTCTTCCCAGACCGACATCCGCACATAGGGCGCGGGGCAGAGATCTTCCCAGACGCCTACGGCGGTGAGCAACGCTTTTGAGGCAGGTGAGCAGGCGATGTTTCTGATGTCCATGTCGAAGACGCCATGGCTCAGCGTCGGGCGCCTTACATCCAGCAGCGCAACGCGAGCACCTCGCCGGGCGATGGCGAGCGCTGCCGTGGCACCAACCAGACCGCCTCCGACGACGAGCACATCAACGTCGACCTGACCATCTGAGGGATGCACGGCCGTGCTCACAGGTTCTCGGCCATGGTGGCTTCGATCGCCTGCACGCTCTTCGGCGCCTCACTGGTCAGTACCTCGGCCCCCTCGGCTGTGATGAGCACATCGTCTTCCACCCGAATACCGATACCCCGGTACTTTGCCGGCACGCCCGCCATCAGCTCGTTGTCCGGGATGTAGATACCCGGCTCTATGGTCAGCACCATGCCCGGCTCCAGAGGACGCGGCTCACCATCCACTCGCTGATCACCCACATCGTGCACGTCCAGCCCGAGCCAGTGAGATGAGCCGTGCGGGCAGAAGTTCCGATAGGTCTCCGTTTCCAATACTTCCTCAGGCTCACCCTCGAGCAGTCCCAGCGACAGAAGGCCGTCGATCATGATCTCGAGCGCTACCTGATGGGGATCCGTGAACAGTGCGCCCGGCCTGCAGGCTTCGATGGCGGCCTCATTGGCCGCGAGCACGATCTCGTACAGCGATCGCTGCACGGGGGAGAAGGTGCCGCTGACCGGAAACGTACGAGTCACATCCGACGCATAGAGCTCGTACTCACAGCCCGCGTCGATGAGCACCAGATCATTTTTCTTCAGCGTCGCGTTGTTGTCCACGTAGTGCAGCACGCAGGCGTTCGCCCCACTGCCGACGATGCTCGAGTAGGCCGGGCTCTTCGCTCCTTGGCGCATGAAGGCGTAGATGAGCTCCGCCTCGAGCTGAGTCTCCGTCATCCCCGGCTCGCAAGCGCGCATGGCACGCTTGTGACCTTCGCAGGTGATTTCTGCCGCCCGGCGCATGGCGCGAATCTCCGACGCGGTCTTGATCAGGCGCTGCTCGTGCAGAAGGTGCTTCAGCGCAAACAGCTCATCAGGCGGACGGGCGCCACCAGACTCCCGGTTTCGCAAGGCACTCACCCAGCCGAGCAGGCGGTTTTCGAACTCCGGATGATCACCCAGACCGAAGTAGATGCGCTCCCGGCCTTCCAGCATGCCCGGAAGAATGTCGTCCAGATCCGCCACGGGGAAGGCATCGTCCACGCCGACGATCTGCGCGGCCCGATCCGGTCCAAGGCGCTCACCATCGTAGAGCTCGGCCCGCGGCTCTCGGTCGCGGCAGAACAGGATGACCTCACCATGGGCCCGACCCGGTGCCAACACCAGCACGGCGTCCGGCTCTTTGAATCCGGTCAGGTAATGGAAGTCGCTATCCTGGCGGAACAGATAGTCCGAGTCCCGGTTCCGGATTTTCGGATTTGCCGCCGGAATCACCGCGATGGACTCTTCGTCCATCAGGTTCATGAGCGCCGCGCGCCGGCGCTTGAAATCACTCTTCGGTATCGTCGCCGGCATCGTTCAACAGGCTCATGACCAACAGGGCACCGACCTTCACGTACTCCTCGAGCTCCACGAAATTCGCTTCGCCATCCTCTGGTTCTTCATCGGCAAGCTCTGTCTCCAGTTGGGCGATGGCGGCAAAATCCTGAACGATCTCCTGGGCTTCGTCGGGCAGGCCTTTCAAGGACTGGATACCGCGCCGGGACAGTCCAGCCGCCAGCCCGGTGAGGAAGCTCTGGCACCAATGCGCGAGACCGGCGAGCCGCTCCTCCATCAGAGCATCGTCATCGGGCAGCAGCAGTGCGAAGCTGAGATCCTCTGCGTTGAACGCCTCAAGCGAATCGTTGACAAAGCGGGCAACGGTTTCGCCATCCGCCAGCGCATCGGCACCCAACAGATCCACCAGATCCTGCAACTCGAAACTGCTTGCGTCCGTGACGGCGATGCCGATCACGGCGCCATGCAGCTCGGCCGGTGTCAGCCCACCACCAGGGCCGCCGGCGGCTTCCAGCGCGCCTACTTCGAGTTCCGCTACGGTCATTGGCATGGTGGGTCCGGTCCGCAAAATGGGTGGCGTATCCTACTACGAACGGGCTGCAAACGGGCTCCGCACCTGCCCGGGAGGCTACCCGGTACAGGCTCCAGACGGGCTGCCGTCAGCACGATTTTTCAGGCAAACTAGCCTACCGGAGCAAGAAACAGACCAGGTAGCGGCCATGGCCGGCGACGATTGGAAAACCCTCGAGTCAAAAATCGATGAGCTGATCGAGCTCTGCAGTGTGCTGACCAGAGAAAACCGGGCCCTGCGCGCCCAACAGCAGAACTGGACCACCGAGCGTGCCAAGCTGATCGAGAAGAACGAGCTGGCCAAGAGCCGCGTTGAGTCGATGATCACCCGGCTGAAGGCGCTCGAGCAGGATTGACGAGACGACCAGCACGGCACCGGACCGAACAACTCAAGCCAGAATAGAGCGGCAGAACCTAATGAGCGAAACCTCCACCAACACCACGGTCAGCGTCAAGATCCTTGAAAAGGAGTACCAGGTCGCCTGCCCTGATGACCAGGTTGATGCCCTTTCCGCCTCCGCGCGCTATCTCGACCGACAGATGTCGGAGATCCGCGATTCCGGCAAGGTTTTCGGTCTGGACCGAATCGCCGTGATGGCAGCGCTCAACATCGCCAACGAGTTTCTTGCCAGCAAGGGCCAGGTGGCCGAAGTCAGTGAGTTCGTGGACGACCGGGTAACCAGCCTTACCGACCGGATCAGCGCAGCGCTTGCAGAGCAGAAGCAACTCAACCTGTAAAGCCTGCTCCTCGCTGACCACCCCAACCCTGTTTGCGCTCCCCGTCACAGTTCCGCTGTCAAGATCAATCACGGCGGGTAATTTAGCTATACTCGTGGCGTCTCCTGGGATGTTCGCCAGCTGGGGTCGTCCTTGAGCCGTTAGAGAAACTACAGGAGGCCGGGCCTTGCGTCCGTGTGCAAGTCCGATGCTTGATACTTTCCTAGGAGGTATTGAGGTCGGGAAGCCTTAGACGCAAACGTTTGGTCGCCGCCTTGAACCGTAACGGTTCAGGGCAAACCATGCAGCGGCATTTCGGGAGGCTTTATCCACATACTCCCTCCGTCCCGGATCAAGACAAGCGGTGACGAGCAGAAACCCAACCTTGCGCACCCGGCATCGACGCGCCCGGCGTAATATCGGTCCGGAGCGGCAGGCTGAGCATGCCGAGGCTGTGACCCGCGCAGTGCTTGTTTCCGGCGTGATGACCCGGGCAACCCGGATCGGGCTGTACTTCGCCAACGCCGCGGATGGAGAGATCGACACCCTGCCATTGCTGTCTCGCCTCTGGGCCGCAGGCAAGACGGTGGCCGTGCCCGTGGTGGGTGCGGGTGGAGAGATGGATTTCTATCAGGTGACGCCCCGAACCTCCCTCGCGCACAACCGCTACGGCATCATCGAGCCACGCACCCGTGGCGCTCGTGCAGGTCGTTTTCTCAAACCTCTGTCACTGAACGTGCTGTTCCTGCCACTGGTCGCCTTCGACGACGCCGGCAATCGCCTCGGCATGGGCGCGGGCTACTACGACCGGTTTCTCGGATCGATCCCCAAAACCATGCGGCCGTTGGTCATCGGTCTCGCGCACGAAGCCCAGCGAACGGCTGAACCACTCGAACGCCAACCCTGGGATATGCCCCTGGATGCAGTCGCTACCGAAGCGGGTTGGCAGGCATTCAGCCGGCGGGCTAATGTCCTGGGCCAGATGTCCGGCCCCTAAGGCACCAGCAGAAAGAACTCCGGAGAATTCGATGGCTGTCCGCAAGATCATCCGCATGGGTCACCCGCTGCTCAGGCAACCGGCACGTCCACTGGCATCAGACGAGATCGGCAGCCCGGCCCTGCAAGCCCTGGTGGCGGACATGATCGACACCCTGCACGACTATGGCGGCATCGGCCTGGCCGCACCGCAGATCGCCGAGCCCATTCGGCTCGCCATCGTCGAACTGCCCGGCGGGCCGAGCCGATATGGCGAGCTGCCGGAGGTGCCACTCACCGCATACATCAATCCGGAAATCGAGGTGCTCGATCCGGCACCCACCGGCTACTGGGAAGGGTGCCTGTCGGTGCCTGGGCTGCGGGGTTATGTCGCCCGGCCCCAACACATCCGTGTGCGGGCCCTGGACCTGAACGGTGAGCCCATGGAGACGTCGTTCGAGGGTTTTCCAGCCACCGTCTTTCAGCACGAGTTCGATCACCTGGACGGCACGCTCTATGTGGATCGGATCACCGACCCGACCAAACTCGTCTTCGAGGAGGAATACGAGCGCTACATCCTGCCTGCTGAGGAAAGGCTCTAGCTGCCTCTAGCGCAGGAACAGCTCGTAGGCTGGATTGTCCGTTTCTTCCCAATACCGGTAGCCGATCCGCTTGAGATAGTCGGTCAATCGGTTCCGTTCCGCGCTGATGCTACCATCGGATACTTCAAACCCAGCCAGCACCCGGCCCCAGGCCGCGCCGTGGTTCCTGTAGTGGAACATGGTGATGTTCCAACCGGTGCCCAGCACGGACAGGAAACGCATGAGCGCACCGGGCCGCTCCGGAAACTCGAACCGGTAGAGAATCTCCCGCTTACCGCCGAACGTCCGGCCGCCAACCATATGCCGGACGTGCAGCTTGGCTGCCTCGTTGTCCGTCATGTCTGAAACCGGGTAGCCGGAGCCGATCAGGGACTCGATCAGTTTAGGCCGGTCGTCCGGATCCGACACCTGCAGCCCGACGTAGACGTGGGCCTCCTTGTCACTCGCGAACCGGTAATTGAACTCACTCACCGGATGCTTACCCAGCGCTCGACAGAACTTTTTGAAGCTGCCCTTCCTCTCTGGAATGGTCACGCCCAGCACGACCTCTCGCTGCTCGCCCACTTCTGCCCGCTCAGAGATGTGGCGCAGCCGGTCGAAATTGACGTTGGCGCCGCTGACCACGGCCACCAGGCTTTTGCCTGCCACGCCCTTGGCTGCGCAGTACTTTTTCATACCCGCCACCGCCAAGGCGCCGGAAGGCTCGGCAATAGATCGGGTGTCATCGAAGAGGTCCTTGATTGCCGCGCAGATCTCATCGGTGTTGACCGTGACCGTGTCATCCACGCACCGCCGCGCCAGCCTGAAGGTCTCCTTGCCCACCTGGGCAACGGATGTGCCGTCTGCGAACAGATCGAGCGTATCGAAGGGCAGACGCACGCGTCGACCGGCGGCCAGGGCCGCCGTCATGCAGGCGGAGCCTTCCGCTTCCACGCCGATGACGCGAGTGGCCGGCGCCAGGTACTTCACATAGGCGCTGATACCAGCGATCAGGCCACCACCGCCAACGGGAACGAAGATGACATCCGGCGACCCGGGGTGCTGGTTCATGATCTCCATGCCCACAGTGCCCTGACCCGCGATCACGTCCGGGTCATCAAAGGGATGCACGTAGACGTAGCCTTGCTTGGCCACCAGCTTCATCGCACGCGCGGAAGCATCATCGTAGTTGTCGCCATGCAGCACCACCCTGGCGCCAAGATCCCGCACCGCGTCGATCTTGATGCTCGGCGTGTTCCTCCCCATGACGATCAGCGCACGGATACCCAGCTCCCGGGCAGCAAGCGCCACGCCTTGCGCGTGGTTACCAGCGGAGGCAGCGATCACGCCGCGCCTGCGCTCATCCTCCGAGAGCTGGGCAATACGATTGTAGGCGCCGCGGATTTTAAAGGAGAACACGGGCTGCAGATCCTCGCGCTTCAGCCGCACGTGATTATCGAGACGACGTGAGAGCAGCCGGGCGCGCTGCAAAGGGGTCTCGTCCGCCACGTCGTAGACACGGGAGGCGAGAATTTTCTTAACGTACTTTTCCACGGTGGGTCGATGGGTTAGCCTGCCGCGGAGTATGGACCAAGACGCGCAAAAACGCAGTGCCGCCCAGGCCGCACTCGCCTACATCGAGCCTCGCCTGACTCCGAAGACCATCGTCGGCGTCGGCACTGGCTCTACCACCAACTTGTTCATCGACGCCCTGGCCGATGTTCGGCACAAGTTCGATGCCTGCGTATCTTCCTCAGAAGCTTCCACCGAACGGCTTGAGGGGCACGGCATTACCGTGCTCGATCTGAACGCCGTGGATCGGGTGGAAGTGTACGTGGACGGCGCGGATGAGGTGAATGCCGCCCGGCAACTGATCAAGGGGGGCGGTGGCGCGCTGACCCGGGAGAAGATCGTGGCCGCTTCCGCGGACGAGTTCGTCTGCATCGTCGACGAGTCGAAGCAGGTGGACGTGCTGGGCGGCTACCCGCTGCCGGTGGAAGTGATTCCCATGGCCCGGGGACTGGTTGCGCGGGCCATGGTCTCGCTTGGCGGCTCACCCGAACTGCGTGAAGGTTTCACCACGGACAACGGCAATCTGATCCTGGACGTGCACCAGCTGGCCATCACCGATCCGGCGGATCTGGAAGCGAAGATCAACAACCTGGCCGGTGTGGTGACCAACGGCATTTTCGCCTTTCAGGCCGCCGACCTGGTGCTGGTGGCGACGCCGAACGGCGTGCAGCGCTTCTAGCAGCCTGATTCCTGGACCGCCAGCTCCGGCAGCAACTTGCCCGGATTCATGACCAGATTGGGGTCGAACACCTGCTTCAGCCGTGCCATCAGGGCCATGTCCGCATCGCTGCGGGTGAAGCCGAGGAAATCCCGCTTCAGGAGCCCGACCCCGTGCTCCGCTGAGATCGAGCCATCCCTCGTTCGGACCGCCTCGAAGATATTCGGGCTGATGGCATGGCAGCGGTCATAGAATTCCTCGCCGCTCAGGTCGTCCGGTTTCAGGATGTTCAGATGCAGGTTGCCGTCACCGATATGGCCGTACCAGCAGATTTCGAAGTCCGGGTAACTCGCCGCAACCAGCGCATCTACCTCCTCGATGAACGCCGGCATCATCGAGATGCGCACGCTGAGATCGTTCTTGTAAGGTGTGTAGGGCGCGATGCTCTCGGAGATCCCTTCCCGAAGAGCCCAGAGATCCGCAGCCTGGCCTTCCGACTGGGACAGCACGCCATCCGTTACCCAACCTTCGGCAACCGTCTGCTCGAAGAGTCTCATCGCCGCTTCCACCTCGCCCTCGTCGAACTCCAGCAGCGCGTAGAAGGGCACCGGCTCACCCAGAGGTCGCTGCAGATCCTGATGGGCAAGGACCTTGGTGAGTGCCATCTCGGAGAAAAACTCGAACGCTGACAGGGTCAGGCCGGACTGGAAGGTGCCGAGCACCTCGAGAACGTCCGGGAAGGCAGGCACGCCGAGCACCATCACCTGCTGTGGCGCCGGTGCTTTGGCCAACCGCATCTGCGCCTCCACCACCAACCCGAGCGTGCCTTCGGCTCCGATGAAGAGGTGACGCAGATCGTAGCCCGTGGCGTTCTTGATCAGCCCGTGGTTGCAGTCGATGACCTCACCGGTGCCGGTAACCACCTTGAGCCCCGCCACCCAGTCCCGGGTCAGACCATAGCGGATCACCTTGATGCCGCCTGCGTTCGTGGAGATGTTACCGCCGATCTGAGACGAGCCCGCGGAGGCGAAGTCCACCGGGTAGTAGAGGCCCTTCTCCTCGGCAAACTGCTGCAGAGTCTGAGTGATCACCCCGGCCTGGCAGCGCACCAGCCGGTCGGCCTCGGAGAACTCGAGGATCCGGTTCATCCGATCGAAGGACACAACCACCTCGCCATTTCCCGCCACCGCGCCGCCGGAAAGACCCGTGCGGCCACCGGAAGGCACCAGAGCAAAACCCTCCTCGTTGGCCAGCCGGACCAGCGCCACCACCTCGTCCACGGATTCCGGAAAGACCACGGCAGCAGGTGCCACGGTGAAGCTACGGGTCCAGTCGCAACCCCATTGGCTGAGGCTGTCCGGGTCCCGCTTCAGCGCTCTGGCTGAAAACAATTCATCGAGGCCTTGGGGCATTTCGTTTTGATCCATCAGGGGAGCCGCTAGTATATCCGGCCTTTTGCCGGGGACGCCCGAACCGTGACAAGAACCTCGTTCGACAAGAACCGCATCAAGATCCTGCTGCTGGAAGGCGTGCACCCTTGCGCCGTCCAAGCGCTCACCCAGGACGGCTACGGCAACGTGTTGGCGCTCAAGCATGCCCTGCAGGGTGATGATCTGGCAGCCGCCCTGGCCGACGTGCACATGCTCGGTATCCGTTCCCGGACTCAGCTCACCGGTGAGGTGCTGGAAAAGGCCAACCGGCTCATGGCCGTGGGTTGCTTCTGCATCGGCACCAATCAGGTGGATCTGGCCGCAGCAATGCAGAAAGGCGTGCCGGTCTTCAACGCGCCCTACTCGAACACCCGCAGCGTCGCCGAGCTGGTACTGGCGGAAGCCATCCTCCTGCTCCGGGGCGTGCCGCAGAAAACGTCGCTGATGCATGAAGGGGTGTGGCAGAAATCCGCCGCGGATTCCTTCGAGGTACGCGGCAAGACCCTGGGCGTGATCGGTTACGGCAACATCGGCTCGCAGCTCGGCGTGCTGGCGGAAGGGCTAGGCATGAACGTGATCTTCTACGACACGGTGCGCAAACTGAACCTCGGCAATGCCCGGCAGATAGACGATCTGGGCGTTCTCCTCGCCGATGCGGACGTGGTCAGCATGCACGTCCCGGCCACGGCGGCCACCGCCAGGATGATGAACGCGGATGCCCTGGCCCGAATGAAGGAATCCGCCGTGCTCATCAACGCCTCCCGAGGCAATGTGGTGGACATTCCCGCACTGGCCGCGCGAATCCGGGAAGGCAAGCTGCTCGGTGCGGCCATCGACGTCTTTCCGGAAGAGCCGAAGTCCAACAACGAGCCTTTTCTTTCCGAGCTGCGGGGCCTGCCGAACGTCATCCTCACCCCCCACATCGGCGGCAGCACCCAGGAAGCCCAGGAGAACATCGGCCGGGAAGTGGCGGAGAAGCTGATCCGCTACTCAGACAACGGCTCCACCCGCACGGCCGTGAACTTCCCGGAAGTGGCCTTGCCCGAACACCCGGGCCAACACCGGCTGCTGCACATCCACCAGAACACGCCCGGCATCCTGACCGCCATCAACCAGGCGCTCTCGGAAGCCAACGTCAACGTGTCGGGTCAGTACCTGCAGACCATGGGCGACGTGGGGTACGTGGTGATCGATATTGAGGCTGACTACAGCCAGGACGTGCGGGCAGCACTTGCCCGCGTGCCTGGCACCATTCGGGCGCGGGTTCTTTATTAACCTTGTACTCCCGCAGTGTGCGCTTGTGGCAAGTGATTTCATGCACTCCCGCTCGGGCGCTCCGCGCTTCCCTCAGTTGCCTTTCTTGCCTCGCTGACGCGAGTCAAAAGGCGCCCTCGGCCTCGCTCTCACGTTTATGAAATCACTTGCCACAATCACACACTGCTGCAGCTCCCGAGTCCAAATAACTTCTTGGTAGGTGTCGTGCAACTGATCAGTCCCGCAAGCGCGGCTGCAGCCAGTCGAAGATCTGCTGACGGATCACGTCCGATTCGTTCACCAGGTGGTGACGCGCTTCAGGGATCTCCAGGTAGGTGGGTCGGGTGAGCGATTTGAGCACGCCCATGTTGTGCTGCCAGTCGACGGTTTCATCCGCGTGACCCTGTACCACCAGCGGCTCGAAGGGAAGCTCTCCCCGGGCTTCGAAACGCTTGAACCACTCGGCCATGGCGGTCACCCACTGCACAGGCAGCACCATGGGCGCCAGCGGATCCCGGCGTTGCAGCGCCAGGAACTCAGCGTTTTCCGCGTTGGTAGTGATATCCCGCGGTCGCTCCTTGATGGTGTATTTCGCCAGGTAGTAGACCCATCGGGCCAGCTGCCAGTTGGCGGGGCGGATCAGTGGCGCCAGCAGTACCACCTCTTTGAAGCCATGCTCACCTCTGCGAGCCAGATACTCCATGGTGATGGCAGCGCCCATGGACTGGCCGATGATGTACCAGGGTCCCGTCAAACTCCCCTGGTAGTGCACGATCACATCCGACAACACCTGCACGTACTCATCAAAGCTGCCGATGTTGGCCCGCTCGCCGCTCGACAGTCCGTGCCCTGGCTGATCGAAGGTGATCACGGTCAGGGATTGCTCGAGCAGAAACTCGATCAGATACCCGTAGAGACCCACATGGTCAAAGTAGCCGTGGCAGACCACAGCGGCGCCGCGGGGCTGGGGATGCTCGAAGCGCTGGACCACCACCTGGTGGCTGCCGCTTTCCAGCCAACCCATGGTGTGCTCGACGCCGGGAATGGCCTCCGAGAAATCCAGGTTGTAGAAACCGTAGTAGTTGGCCAGCGCTGGCGGTGTCGCCCCGGCCGCCGCTTCCGGCAGCGGTGTCAGAACCCGGGTCAGCGCCTCGGGATCGAAGTCGCCCTGACCTCGCGTGTCAGCCACGGCTGCCCGGAAGGTCTGCAGGAAGGAACGCCAACACCGTGGGTGGCTCTGTCAGTTGACCACCGGATCCAGGCTACCACTCGCATACCGGCCGAACATCTCTTCGAGCGAAGTGACGCTGATCTTGCTCGCATTGCCCGCCGTGCCAAAAGCCTGGTAGCGGTCAACGACCACCTGCTTCATGGCCTTCTGAGATTCGGCCAGGTACTTACGCGGATCGAACTCGGCGGTATTGGCAGCCATGAATTTACGTATGGCCGCGGTTGAGGCCAGTCGCAGGTCCGTGTCGATGTTCACCTTGCGCACGCCATGGCGGATGCCTTCCTGGATTTCTTCCACCGGCACGCCGTAGGTTTCCGGGATCTCGCCGCCGTACTCGTTGATGATGGCAAGCAGATCCTGCGGGACTGAAGAAGAGCCGTGCATCACCAGGTGCGTGTTCGGGATCCGGGTGTTGATCTCCTTTACCCGATCGATGGCCAGGATGTCGCCGGTGGGGGGACGGGAGAATTTATATGCACCGTGTGACGTGCCGATGGCAATGGCCAGCGCGTCCACCCCCGTCTGCTTGACGAAATCCGCCGCCTGCTCAGGGTCGGTAAGCAGCATGTCCATGGACAGGGTGCCCTCGGCACCTACCCCGTCTTCCTCACCCGCTTCGCCGGTCTCGAGGCTGCCGAGACACCCCAGCTCGCCCTCTACGGACACGCCGCAGGCATGCGCCATATCCACCGTCCTCCTGGTGACGTCCACGTTGTACTCATAGCTGGCCGGCGTCTTCTGATCTTCCTGCAACGAGCCGTCCATCATGACGGAAGAGAAGCCGAGCTGAATCGAACGCTGACAGACCGCGGGCGATGCGCCGTGATCCTGGTGCATGCAGACAGGAATGTGCGGAAATTCCTCAATCGCGGCGAGGATGAGGTGGCGCAGGAAGTTGGGACCGGCATACTTTCTCGCACCGGCAGAAGCCTGCACGATGACGGGGGAATCCGTCTCGTCTGCCCCTTCCATGATGGCGCGCATCTGTTCGAGGTTGTTCACGTTGAAAGCCGGCACGCCGTAATCGTTTTCCGCGGCGTGGTCGAGAAGCTGTCGCATGCTGATGAGTGCCATGGTGTTTTCCTATTCCTTATCCTGTTCCCTGAACTGCGTCTTCTGAATGTTCACTGGGCGCTCAAGCGCCTTCAGTGACCGGCCCGTTCTGCGAGGACGGCCACCGCTGGCAGGGTCTTCCCTTCCACGAACTCCAGGAAGGCACCGCCTGCGGTGGAGATATAGCTCATCCCCTCTCTCAGGCCGTACTTGTCGATGGCCGCCAGCGTATCGCCACCACCGGCGATCGAGAAAGCATCACCATTGGCGATAGCCTCTCCCATCACCCGGGTGCCTTCGCCGAACTGATCGAACTCGAATACCCCGACCGGCCCATTCCAGAGCACGGTACCGGCATCAGCCAGCATCGCCGCCAGCTGGCGTGCGCTTTCCGGGCCGATATCGAGAATCATCTCGTCCGCCCGCACTTCGTCCACCCCCCGAAGCACCGCCGGCTCGTGCTCGTCGAAAGCCTTGGCCACCATCACATCGACCGGCAACGGCACCTCCACCCGGGCTGCGATCTTTCTGGCCGCATCCACCAGATCCGGTTCATACAGCGAAGTGCCGACGCCATGTCCGGCTGCCGCGATGAAGGTGTTGGCGATGCCGCCGCCGACGATGATCCTGTCCGCCATGTCAGCCAGTGCGCCCAACACCTCCAGTTTGGTGGAAACTTTGGCGCCGCCGACGATGGCAACCAGCGGCCGGGCAGGTTCTGCGAGCGCCTTCTCGAGCGCTTCCAGCTCCCGCACCAGAAGCGGGCCTGCACAGGCGATCGGCGCAAAACGCGCTACCCCATGGGTAGATGCCTGGGCCCGATGTGCCGTGGCGAATGCATCCATCACGAATATGTCGCAGATGCCAGCCAGGCGGCTGGCCAGGGCCTCATCGTCCTTCTTCTCACCGGTCAGGAAGCGGACGTTTTCCAGCAGGACCACCGTCCCCGGTGCGGGATCTGCCTCCTCTGGCGTGGCCACCAGCGGAACGTCCTGACCAAGCGCTTCGGCGAGTCGAGCTGCGACCGGCTGAAGCGAAGCGGCCGGATCAACCTGACCTTCTTCCGGTCGGCCCAGGTGGGACATGACAATGACGGCGGCACCCGCCTCGAGCGCCGCACGAATCGTCGGCAGGGCAGCCTGGATACGTGCATCATTGCTGACAGTGCCATCTTTCAACGGCACGTTCAGATCCTCCCGGATCAGCACTCGCTTGCCGGCAAGATCCAGGTCCATCATCTCCACGCGGGGTAGAACGTTCACCGTTTCTCGAGTCCTCAGATCATTCGACCGACATTTTCACTCAACTATCCGGAGGCTTTTATGAGCCGGCTGTAACGGATTGCGCAGCCGCTATCACGTTTTCCACGGTCATCCCGAGCTCAGCCATGGCGAGCGGTCCCGGCGCGGACAGGCCGAACCGGTCGATGCCGACCACCGCGCCATCCAAGCCGACGAACTTGCACCAGTAATCCGGATGACCCGCTTCCACCGCCACACGAGCCCGACAGGCTACCGGCAGAACCGACTCACGATAGGCGGCGTCCTGAGCCTGAAACACGTCCGCACAGGGCATGGAAACCACCCGAACGCCGAGACCGTCCTTGCTGAGCTTGCTAGCCGCCTCCACGGTCATCTCTACCTCGGACCCGGCGGCGATCAGGATCACGTCCAGGTTGCCGGTTTCCCGGACCAGCACGTAGCCCCCGCGGGCAATATCTGCAAAGGCAGAGGGATCCCGGTCTTCGATCCGGGTCTTCTGCCGGGTGAAGATCAGCGCGCTCGGCATCGACCCTGCCGCCAGGGCGTGTCGCCAGGCAAAGGCCGACTCAACGGTGTCGCAAGGTCGCCAGGTCGAAAGCCCCGGTGTGGTGCGCAGATTGGTGATTTGCTCCACCGGCTGGTGGGTCGGGCCGTCCTCACCCACCGCCACGGAATCGTGGGTATAGACGAAGATGTTCGGCACACCCATGAGCGCCGCCAGACGCACGGCATTACGCCCGTACTCCATGAAAACCAGGAAGGTGCCGGAGAAGGGTCGAAGGCCGCCGTGCAGGGCCATGCCATTGGTGATGGCCGACATGCCGAACTCGCGCACACCGTAACTCAGGTAGCGGTCGGCTTCTGCGCCGTTCCACTTGGTGCCATTTGAGCCGGTCAGATCCGCAGAGCCACCGAAGAGTTCGGGCACCCTGCCCGCCAGCGCGCCGATGCAGGCCTGAGAAGACTTGCGGGTTTCCAGTGCGCCGCCTTCTGCCTGGGCGCTTTTCGCCAGGGCCTCCAGATCCGCGCTCCAGCCTTCGGGAAGCTCACCTGCCATGCGCCGTTCGAATTCCGCAGCCAGTGCTGGGTGGGCTGCCCGGTACGCCTCGAACCGGGTCGACCAGTCGGACTGCGCCGCAGCCCCCGCCGCCTTGCAGTCCCAGTCGGCGTATATGCGATCCGGGATCACGAACGGCCCGTCACCCCAGTTGAGCTCTCGCCGGGTGAGGGCGATCTCGTCTTCGCCGAGGGCGGCACCGTGCGCGCCGGCAGTACCGGCTTTGTTCGGTGAACCGTAGCCAATCACCGTCTTCGTACAGACCAGGGTCGGCCGGCCATCAGTCTGACGGGCCTCATCCAGAGCCTTTCTCACCGCGTCACCATCGTGCCCGTCAATGCCGCGAATGACCCGCCAACCGTAGGCTTCGAACCGAGCCGGCACATCCTCTGAGAACCAGGCATCCACCTCGCCATCGATGGAGATGCCGTTGTCGTCGTACAGGCAGATGAGCTTGCCCAGGCCCAGGGTACCGGCCAGGGATGCCGCCTCATGGGAAATGCCTTCCATCAGGCAGCCATCACCGGCAATGACCCAGGTGTGGTGGTCGACCACGTCGAACCCATCCCGATTGAATGATTCGGCAAGCTTCTTTTCAGCAAGCGCCATGCCTACCCCATTTGCAAAGCCCTGGCCGAGAGGGCCGGTGGTGGTCTCCACCCCGGGACACTCGCCATATTCAGGGTGACCGGCCGTCTTCGAGTGCAGCTGACGGAAAGCGCGGATGTCGTCCATGCTGACGTCATAGCCGGACAGATGCAGCGCGGCGTAGAGCAGCATGGAACTATGCCCGTTCGAGAGCACTACCCGATCCCGGTCGGCCCAGCCCGGATCGGCCGGATTGTGCTTCAACACCTCTCGCCAGAGCACTTCCGCCACGTCCGCCAGCCCCATGGGTGCACCCGGATGGCCTGAGTTCGCCGCCTGAACGGCATCCATGGCAAGCGCGCGGATGGCGTTTGCCCGTTCGGTTCTCGATGACATGTCATTCCCCAGAAAAAGAGGCTAAAAACAGCCCGGAAAAAAGGCGGCGCTATTGTCGTTAAAGGCACTCATGAGCGCAATTCACGCCATATCACACTCCGCTAATAGTCTCACATCTGGCCACAATCCTTAGCGATCAATGGGTTAGAATGCACGACCTTTTCAGCCCGGGGACTGCCGGGCGAACGCGTGTCCTGCCCGGTTGCTGTCAGGTTGACAGGACACCCCACCCAATGAACTCCTAAAAAAGAGCGGGGACCAAGCATGAGCGATTATCAGGTATTTACATCGGAGTCCGTCTCCGAGGGCCACCCGGACAAGGTGGCCGATCAGGTTTCGGACGCAATTCTGGATGCCATGCTGGCCCAGGACCCGGAGTCTAGAGTGGCCTGCGAAACTTTGATCAAGACCGGCATCGTCGTGGTGGCCGGTGAGATCAGAACCAACGCGGACGTAAACGTGGAGCAGGTGGTGCGGCGCACCGTCAAGCGGATCGGCTATGACTCCATGGAGGTAGGCTTCGACGCCACAGACTGCACCGTTGTGAATGCCCTAGGCATGCAGTCCACGGACATCGCCATGGGCGTGGACGAAGCGAACGACCACGAACAGGGCGCGGGCGATCAGGGTCTCATGTTCGGCTACGCCACCAACGAAACCGACGTGCTCATGCCTGCACCCATCACCTACGCGCATCGCCTGGTCGAGCGACAGGCAGAGATGCGCCGGTCGAGCCTGGGATTTCTCCGCCCGGACGCCAAGAGTCAGCTTTCTTTCCGTTACGACGATGAGGGCAAACCGGCTGCCATTGAAGCCGTGGTGCTTTCCACTCAGCACGATCCGGATGTGAGTCAGCCGGACCTCCACGAAGCGGTGATGGAAGAGATCATCAAGCCCACCATCCCCGGCAACTGGCTGTCCCAGGACACCAAGGTCTACATCAACCCAACCGGCCAGTTCATCATCGGTGGCCCCGTGGGTGACTGCGGCCTGACCGGCCGGAAGATCATCGTCGATACCTATGGCGGCATGGCCCGGCACGGCGGCGGAGCGTTCAGCGGCAAGGACCCGTCCAAGGTAGACCGCTCGGCTGCGTACGCCGGACGCTACGTGGCCAAGAATCTGGTCGCCGCCGGTCTCGCCGAACGCCTGGAGATCCAGGTGAGTTACGCCATCGGCGTGGCGGAGCCAACCTCCATCAGCATCAATACCTTCGGCACCGGCAAGCTCTCCGAGGAGAAGCTGGTTCAACTGGTGCGTGAACATTTTGATTTGCGGCCAAGAGGTCTGATCGCGATGCTGGACCTGAAGCGGCCGATCTATGAAGCCACGGCTGCATACGGCCATTTTGGACGCACGGAAGAGGCCTTTACCTGGGAGCGCACGGACAAGGCGGACGCTCTCAGAGACGCCGCCTGACGAGCCGACCCAACCGGGGGCAGGTAGATGAGCGACACCGACACGGCGACCGGCATACAGCCCGCGACTGACAAGCGAGCAGACGGCCTGCGGCTATCTTTCGAGTTCTTCCCGCCGAAAACCGAGCCCGGCATGGCAAGCCTGACCAGAGTGGTTGGACGGCTCAAGGAAGCATCCCCGGATTTCTTTTCCTGCACCTATGGTGCAGGCGGCTCTACCCGGGACGGCACCCGGGAGACCATCGGCATGCTGCAGGGCATGGGTGTCCGCGCCGCCCCGCACCTCTCAATCGGCGCTGATTCGCAAAGCGCGATCTTCGATCTGCTCGACCGCTATCGGGATATGGGCGTGGATCGGATCGTGGCCTTGCGTGGCGACATTCCATCCGGCATGGGCGCAGCCCGGATCACCCACAACGCAGAGAACCTCGTCCGCTGGATCCGTGAACACTCGAATGACCACTTCCACATCGAGGTGGCGGCCTACCCGGAGGTGCATCCGGATGCCACCTCCGCCGAGTCCGATCTCGAGTACTTTCAGGCCAAGATCGATGCCGGCGCAGACTCGGCGATCACTCAGTATTTCTACAACCCGCACGCCTACTACGACTTCATGGAGCGAGCGACCGCAGCCGGCATCACCGCGCCTATCTATCCAGGCATCATGCCGATCTCGAGCCTGGAGGGGATCCTTCGCTTCTCCGCCAAGTGCGGTGCCGACGTGCCGCGCTGGATTCAGCAACGTCTGGCCTCGTACGTGGAGGACGAAGCCGCCGTCCGTGCGTTTACAACGGACTACCTTACCCGGATGTGCGCGGAGCTCATCGACAACGGTGCGCCGGGACTGCACTTCTACACCCTGAACCGCTGGGGCATCTCCCGGGCCATCTGCCAGAACCTGGGGCTCACCGGGTAAGTGAAGCACCGGCTCTGCCTGCCGGATCTGGCCAAAGGCGACGCCATCGAGCCAGGCACCCTGATCACCCTCAGCAGGGAGCATGCACACTATCTGGGCCGCGTGCTCAGGCTGAAACCCGGCGCCGGGTTGGCTGTGTTCGATGGCGCCGGTAGCGAGTGGCCAGCGGAAATCGCCAGCTTCGACGGGCGCGATGCCTGCGTCGTCGTACGCGGCGATGCTCAACATGATCCGGCACCAACACCGCTGGTTCTGGCATCCAGCTGGCTGAAGGGCAGCGCCATGGACGCGGTGGTGCAGAAGAGCGTGGAGCTTGGCGCCACGGCAATCTGGCTTCTCGACGCGGAGCGCTCTCACTTCAAGGTGGATGAGAAGCGCCGGGCAAACAAGCTTGCCCACCTCGAGCGGGTAGCCCACTCGGCAGCCGAGCAGTGCGAAACCCGCTGGCTACCGGCCATTGTCGAAGCAGGTACCCTGGCGGACCTTCTCGCGCGGCCGCGACCCGGTCGCACTCTGATTCTCGATCCGGGTGGTCCACCGTTGATCAGCCACAATCCGGAACCACTGACCCTGGCGATCGGTCCGGAGGGCGGTTGGTCGGAAGCAGAGCGGGCATTGATTGAAGCGGCACAAGAGGCGGAAGTGGCAGGATTAGGTCCTCTCACGCTACGGGCGGAAACTGCGCCGCTCGCCGCGCTGGCCGCGATTCGTCAGTCCTGGGGATGGCGGCGCTAGCAGCCTGGCAGATCAACGCAGCAGCTTTGCGACCGCCGTCTCTATCACATCAAGATTCGGAATGACGGCCGTCTCGGTGCCAACCTTGACCACTACCTGCTCGGCAACACCGAGCTTGGTGGACTCGTTGGCCAGATCATCAGACGTCAGCTGCACCATGCGCGGCAAACCTTCCGACGCCAGCGCGTAGAAGGGCAGACCACGCTCATTACGCGCCCGGTTCATCACCACCATGCAACGCCCGGACTTGCGCGCCTCGCCCGGCGCCCCGTTCAAGGTTTCAAAGCGGACGACCGGCACCATCTCTCCGCGCCATCCGAGCAGCCCCAGACACCAGGGCGGTGTGTCGGATAGTGCTTTGACCCGGCGCCAGGGCAGGATCTCCGCCACGCAAACGTTAGGCAGCAGCAACTGCGTGTCCTTCAGAGGAATCATCACGCAGGACAGTTCAGAGAGTTGTTCCGCCACGACTGCTGCCATCTTTGCCAAACCGGTTAATCCACCAACCTATCAATCGTTGCCAGGAGCTCATTCTCCTGGAACGGCTTACCGAGGAAGCTGTTTACGCCCAGCTCCGCCGCGTGCTCCTGGTGCTTCTCGCCCGTGCGCGATGAAATCATCACGATCGGCAGATCGGAAAGCCGCTCATCGTGACGTACCTGCCGGGCCACCTCGAAACCATCCATCCGTGGCATTTCGATGTCGAGCAGCATCACGTCCGGACGCCGTTCCTGCAGCAGAGCCACGGCCTCCACTCCATCTTTGGCCACAATCACGTCCATACCCTGTCGTTCCAGCAACCTGGACGTGACCTTCCGTACGGTGACCGAATCGTCCACCACCATCACGCAACGCGTCTTGGCAGCACCCGCTACCGGTCGCTTGGCGGCAATCAGGCCATCACCGCCCTGGGCACGAATCAGCGCCAGCAGATCGAGGATCACGACCACGTTTCCGTCACCGAGGATGGTGGCACCGGAAATGCCACCCACACCAGCGAACTGCGGCCCCAGACTCTTGACGACGATCTCGCGGCTACCCTGCACACCGTCCACGTGCACGGCCACCGCGTGGTCACCAGATCGCACCAGAACCACGGGCACCGAGCTCTGCTGGTTCGAGGAGCGGAACTCGCGGCCCAGATAGTGGCCGAGGTAGCGAACCCTATAGGGAATACCCGCATACTCGAAGGTATTGCCATCCGGCGCGTAGAGCCGTTCCAGCTCTTCCGGTGCCAGCAGCACGATGCCCTCGATGTTGTTCAGCGGCACCGCGTAGAAGTCTTCACCCACGGACACCATCAACGCCCGGTTGACGGATACGGTGAACGGCACCCGAACGATGAAGCGGGTACCGTTGCCCGGCCTTGACGCTATCTGAATGCTGCCGCCGAGCTGTTTGACCTCGCTGTGCACCACGTCCATGCCGACGCCACGTCCGGAAATCTGCGTCACCGACTTGGCGGTGGTGAAGCCGGGGGCCAGCACGAACTGGGAAATCTCTTCGTCCGTGAGCGTGGCGCCTTCCGCCATCAGTCCGCGCTCCACAGCCTTGGCACGGACCGACTCCACGTCGATGCCCGCACCGTCGTCGCTGATCTCGATCACCACGTCGCCCCCTTCCCGGGACAGCCGCAGATCGATCCGACCGGTGGTCGGCTTGCCAAAGTTGGCGCGCAGCTCTTTCGCTTCGATGCCGTGGTCCACTGCGTTCCTGAGCATGTGTTCCAGCGGCGGTACCATTCGCTCGAGCAGGCTGCGATCGAGCTCGCCTTCGGCGTTGTAAGCGTGGAACTCCACGTCCTTACCGAGCTCGCCGGAGACCTGACGAACAATTCTCCTCAGCCGCGGTAACAAACGGCTGAACGGCACCATGCGAGTGCGCATGAGGCCTTCCTGCAGCTCGGTGTTGATCCGCGCCTGTTGCAACAGCAGGGTTTCGGACTCACGCGCCTTGAACAGCAGCGTTTCCTTCAGATCCAGCATGTCCGAGGCACTCTCGGAAAGGCCCCGGGACAGCTGCTGGAGCTGAGAATAGCGATCCATCTCCAGCGGATCGAAGTTGGCGTGGGAAGGACCTTCCGGCCGATCCTGACGGAACAGGATTTGCGCTTCCGTCTCCATCTCCAGACGCCTGAGCTGCTCACGCAGACGCTCGATGGTGGTTTCCATTTCCTCCAGAGCACCGGTGAAGTCACTCATGCCCTGCTCTACCCGAGCCCGAACGATGGAACTCTCACCCGCCAGGTTCACCAGATCCTCGAGCAGACCGGAGCCCACCCTGACCATCTCCTGACTGGAACGACCTTCCGGCACGTCGGCCGTTTTTCGTTCTTCCGTGGCTTTAGCCGATACTGCCGGTACCGCCTGTGGGGTGGGCTCGACTACCTGCGGTCGGTCACCGCCGTCGCCGGCGGGCGTGGGAGGCGGTGTGGATCCAGTGGCAGCCACGCCCTCGGAAGCAGGTACATCAGTACCCGGCGCAGGCTCCCCGACACCAGACGAAGGAATGCTTTCCGCAGCCACTTCAGGCAGGCTGACGGCTTCGCCCGCCAGTGCCTTTCTGATCACCGTCAGCAGACTTGTTATGCCATCGTAACGACCATGCAGATCATCGAAGAAGCCATCACCCTGGACCGCTTCTTCGCTCTGCACGTCGATCAGGAAGGACTCGAACTGGTGCGTTTCGTCACCCAGGCGAGTCAGGCCAGACAGCCGGGCACCGCCTTTCAGCGTGTGCAGTCCGCGCAGCATGTGTTCCAGATAGAGCCGGTTGTCCGGTTCCGAAGACCACTGGTGAATGTTCTCTTCGAGGGCCTCGAGAATCTCGTCGGCCTCTTCGAAAAAGACCTCGATAATCTCGTCATCTACCTCTTCGGGCAGCAGCTCGGCCACCGCCGCTGGTAACGCGACCGGCTGCAGGTCTACCTCGGCAACCGGGTCTGCCTCAACGCTCACTCGTGCGGGTGCCACTTCTACATCGTCTGTTCCGGCAGGCTCCAGGTCTTCAGCATCGTCGAGCAGATGGTCATCAATCTCGTCCAGCCGGATCTCGTCATCACGACCATCGCCTGGGAAGGTGAGCACGTTGTCACTGGGCTCAGCAGCATCTTCGTCCGGCGTGTCCGCGGGCTGATCGAGCTCGCCGTCCGACTCGACTGCGGCGTCCGTCTCAATGTCATCGACCTCGAGGTCTTCCGCCTCCAGATCAATTGCCTCCAGATCATCGGCATAAGCGCTGCCGTAACCCAGGGTATCGAGCATGGCGACCAGATCGTCCGCCGGATCCAGGCTCTGTTCCGCCGCCAGAGCGTCGAACCGATCGAGCAATCCGTCGTGGCCGCGGCAAAGGGCGTTGAATAGAGATTCGCTGAGCGTTTCGTCGGCGAGACGGGTTAGAGCACCGGCAAAGGCATGGGCCAGATCGGCAATCGGGCCGATCTCCTGGGCGAGCGCAACATCTCGGATGTCTGTAAGCGCGCGAACCAAACGGTCACCGTAGGCAAGATCCATGGCACCGTCTTTCCAGCTGCGCAGGAACTCGTCCGCACCCATCACGTCACCGAGGCCATCCAGGGCCATCAGCGCGGATCTGTCCGTGCCCTCGCCCACCTCCGACTGTGCTGAAGCTGCAACAATCAGATGATCGGCTTCGGCAATCAGCTGTAAATGATCTTCCTGTGAATCACCTGCCTCGAGGGCCGCTATCGAGCTTGCCAGTGCGGCGATTGCCTGGCTGAGATAGTGTGCGTTCTCTCCACCGACCCTGCGCTCTGTCGTACCTCTGAGCAGCGAGGCCAGCTCGTAGGTCGGGCGGGCCAGCTCCTCGATGA
Source organism: Candidatus Azotimanducaceae bacterium (assembly GCA_965215995.1). Lineage (GTDB taxonomy): Bacteria > Pseudomonadota > Gammaproteobacteria > Pseudomonadales > Azotimanducaceae > SZUA-309. The sequence continues at coordinate 2,326,335 of OZ244128.1, forward strand.
ACTCGAAGTCCGCCATGCCGGCACTACCGGACAGAGTGTGTAACGCACGTACGAACGCATCGTCGATCAGCACGCCATCGTCCTGGACCGCGGCACTGAGCACCTCAAGGTGACTGTTTGCTTCGCCGACAAAGATCAGCAGCGATTCGTCAGCTGCTTCAGTTTCGTCGGCCAGCAGCGAAACGTCCTCCGCTTCGTCGATGATCTCTTCGACATCCGGCTCGGGAACCAGCTCTTCCTCAAAGGCGCCCTGGCTCTCGTCGGGTACCGGCAATGCGGGCTCATCTGCTGCCTGGCGCGGTGAGGTCGTTGCCGCCATTGGGCCAGCCGCTTCGTCTGTTGCAGCGGCCTGGTCTGCTGTTTCGTCAGCAAGCTCGATGGGTGCATCCGCGCTGCTGTCCGCGGCAGCGTCTTCCAGGCTGCCTCCGGAAGACAGGATGTCGGCCATCTCCATGATCTGACCAACCTGGCTCATATCCGGCGCGCTCTGTGTCTCGAAAGCGTCCTTGAGCACAGGCACCAGCGAGCGAGCCTGCTCGACCACGGATACGAACTGACTGCCTGCTTCCACCGTGCCGTCGATCAGCCGGTTCAGCATGTTCTCCACTGACCAGGCCACTTCGCCAATGACGTTGGCGCCGACGATCCGACCACTGCCTTTCAGCGTGTGGAAGGCTCTGCGGACTTCGCTGAGCGCCTCCTCGCTGTCCTGCCCAGCGCCCATGGCTTCCCGCCATTGGGGCAACCACTCGTCTACGCTCTCGAGAACCTCGTCCACTTCCTCGACGAAGATCTCGACGATCTCTTCGTCTGATTCGAAACTGTCCACCAGTGATGGATCCACCACGGGCTCACGGCCGGGCGGCAGGCTGGCAACAGGCGCGGCCGTTTCAGGCGTGGCTGTCTCTACTTCAGTGACTTCAGAGACCTCTGCTTCAGAGGCCTCTTCAGCAAACTCACTGTCTACCAGAGCATCCAGCTCGGCCTCTTCCGATTCGGCCAGCACGTCATCCAGGGAGCGCAGATCGTCTTCGCCGTCCGCAACAGGTTCTTCGCCTGCCGCTTCAGCAGCTCCCGGTTCTTCAGCCGCTGACTCCTCTGCGGCCGATTCTTTCGCGCCACCGAACCGGTCAAAGTCAGCGCCACTCAGATCGAAGCCCGGATCGTCATCCATCTCGAGCTTCGGCTCTTCTTCTTCGGCTTCCAGATCGCCCGGCAGATCGACTGGGGGCTCTTCGCCCAGCGCCACCGGCACTTCGTCCACCGACGCTTCTTCTTCACCTGGTACAGGCGCGGCTGCTACAGCCTCGTTTGCACCTGCTTGCACGTCAGGCTCGGCTTGCACGTCAGGCTCGGCCTCGAGCGCAGCTTCCGCCTCCACGGCCGCCGTGTCCGATGGAATCTCGAGCCCCTCGAGCGAGCGGGCCACCAGATCGAGCACGTCCTCGACGCCGAAGCTCGAGGTCTCGCCGATCCGTTCGAGGTAGTAGTCGATGCCGCTGACAGCATCCGCAAAGAGGTCCATTTCCTGCCAGGAGGGTGTATGACCACCCGCCAGAGCGTTTTCCACGTACCGGCCACAGCTGGCCAGAAGTCCTGAGGCGCGAGCCAGGGGGATCATGTCCAGGGCGCCGCAGATGGAAACGATCCTGCCGGCGGTTTCCGCCAGGTGGCGCGGATCCCATTCCGAAGAGATGAAGTCGACCACATCCTGCTTGACCTGATCGAGACCCTGCCGGGCTTCCGCGGTGACCGCTTTCTGAGCGGAATCGAAGATCATCTCCGCTTCGTCTTTGCCGCCCTGAGAGAAGCTGGCCAGGTTCTCGTCCACCTGCACCAGGGCACTGGCGATGCTGATCAGCGCCGACTGTTCGAGCGCCTCGCCTTCCTGGGCTTCGTTGAGGATATCGATCTGATCACTGACGATGTTCTTTGAGCTTTCGAAGCCAAGCAGCGACAAGGTGCTGCCGATCTGCTTCAGCGGTGCGATCAGGTTTCCGAGTTGATCGGTTGCGTCGCCACCCGCCCTGACGATGAGATCCAGCTGATCTTTGACCAGCAGCAGCTCTTCGCGCAGGGCACCGGCGGCACTGGACAGAGCCTGGCGACCGGACGGACTGACAACCGGTCCCTCTTCCTCGGCGCCGGCGACTTCTTCCCGCAGCCGGGCCGTGACTTCGTTTTCATGCTGACGATCGGCTGCCGCGTCGAGAAGCTCGGTAACCAGCTCGAGCGAAACCGGTTCCTTGAGCGAACCCACCCCGTCCTGACCCAGCGAACGGATCTCCGAGTCCACCCGGCGCAGCAGTTTGACGCTCCTCCCCTCGAGCGGCCCATCGTGACCCTTGAGGCTGACGACGAACTCGCCGAAAGCTTCCCACTGTTGTTCGTGAGGGGTGCCGTGACAGACCTTCTGCAGGCTCTTGGCAACCTTCCCGAGCATGGGCACGGAACCGGCGATGTCTTCGCCTTTCAGGATGGAGAGCAGCACCTGCTGATAGGCCGCACGGATCTTGCGGGTCTTCTCGGCACCATCTATCTCTTCGAATCGATCGAGTGATTCAGGGCTGGCGTCGCGGGCAATTGAGGCCACATCGTTATCGAACGCCAGAGGCGCTTCACCCAGATGGGCACGGATCTCGTTGATCAGTACGGCCACACCCCGGGTGGAGTCGGGCCCGCCGGACTGGATTTCTTCCAAATGGCCAGGCAGCTCCAGAATGCCCTGCATGAGCACTTGGGATGCCCCCGGCTCATCTGCCACCTCGGCACCGAGCATCTTCTGCGCGAGCTGCTCGAGATGATCAGCCAGCAAGGTAACGCCGGACAGCTCCAGCATGACCAGGGTGCCATGCACCTGGTGCAACCCCGTGAGGCAGGCGCGCATGCGCGTCTCGTCCCGGTCGGACTCGACAAACGCTTCCAGCGCCTGACGGGCGTCGTTCAGGGTCTCGAGGAGTTCGCCCTTAATCCAATCCAGGGCAAAATGTTCTCGGCTGTTCGCCATTTCCTCTCGCCGTTACCTTTCGCCGTTACTTCTTACCGTGGCTTATGCCGTTACCAGGTGGGTCTACGGTGCCGCTCGAGCACCCGAGATCAGTTTGCGTGCTCGGGAAGCTTGAAACCTTCCACCGACGACTGCATCTCGTTGGCCATGGTCGTCAAGGTGCCGATGGACTGCGCCGTCTGCTCCGTCGTGTTCACCGTTTGCGCCGTGATCTCCTGAATGACCGTCATGGTATTCGATACGTGACCGGCAGATACCGCCTGCTGGCGGGCTGCATTGGAGATGTTCTGGATCAGTTCTGCCAGGCTGGTTGAAACGCCCTCGATCTCTTCGAGCGCCACGCCGGCATCCTGGGCGCGCTTGGCGCCGCCGACCACCTCAGAGGTCGTCTGCTCCATGGAGATTACCGCTTCGTTGGTGTCAGTCTGAATGGTCTTCACCAGCGCGGCAATCTGCTTGGTCGCCGCCGAGGATCGTTCCGCCAGCCGCTGCACCTCATCCGCAACCACCGCGAAGCCGCGACCGGCATCACCGGCCATGGAGGCCTGGATGGCGGCGTTCAGGGATAGGATGTTGGTCTGATCGGCAATGTCGTTGATCAGCGATACGATGTCGCCGATCTCCTGGCTCGACTCACCGAGGCGCTTGATCCGCTTGGACGTTTCCTGGATCTGACCGCGAATGGTGTCCATGCCCTGAATGGTGGCCTGGACCACATGCGAGCCGTTGTTCGCAATGTCCACCGCTCGCTCTGCCACCGCTGCAGACTCGGCGGCATTTGAAGACACCTGATCGATGGAGACCGCCATTTCGTTGATTGCCCGGGTTGCTGCACCGATCTCTTTGGCTTGATTCTCAGCGGCCTTGGAGAGGTTGCCGGCCGTGGTCTCAGTGGCGTTGGCCGCACCCGCAACCTGAACTGAGAGGCTGTTGATGTTGGATACCAGGCCGCGCATCTGATCGATGGCGAAGTTGATGGAATCAGCAATGGCGCCGGTGAAGTTCTCCGTCACCGAAGCGTGAATCGACAGATCGCCTTCTGCGAGATCGGCAATCTCGTCCAGGAGCTGCAGGATGGCAGCCTGGTTGCGCTCGTTCTGACTTGCCTGCTCGGCGAGCTGCTTTCGCGTATCGCGGATCATTACCAGACCGATCAACGCTACCAGGATGATGCCGCCAACGGCGAACAGAAGCCCTGTATTGTTCACCATTGCCGCGGTATCTGTGAGGATGACGTAGGCGAGTCCCGACAGGGATCCCGCAAGCCCGAGCAACAGGGCGACCAGCATTGGCGAGAATTTTCCTGATTTCATGTCCTTAATCCTTGCGTCCGTTCTTTACGGAGTCCTTTTATGAGTCTTGCCTTTTCTGAGTTCTAGCTACCTAAGGTCAGGCTTGTTGTTCCGCGACCTCGAAAAATTTTTCATCTCTCAAGATGGAGGTCAGCTCCATCTCGAAGAAAACCCTGCCGCCGTGACGAAAGGCACCGCGCACATAGGGTGTGAGCGTTTCCAGCCCTTCGGAGCTCGCTTCCTCGAAGCTGCCTTCGAGGAAGTGCTGAATACCCAGTGACTGCTCGACAACGAGCCCAGCGACCAGGTCGTCGTCCTCTACGATCAGTACCCGCCACTGCGACATGGGCAGGGTGGGTGTCATGTTCAGATACTCGTGCAGGTCCACGATGGGCATGAGCCGGCCGCGAACATTGGCGATGCCGAGGATCCAGCCTCTGACCCCCGGCAAAGCGGTGATCTTCGGCACCTTGAGGATCTCGGCCACCTCGCCCATGGGCGAGACCAGGCGGATGCCGCCGATCTGAAAGCCGATGCCCTGCCATTCCGGCTGCGCCGATTCCTTCAGCGGCAGCTGCGCGGCATTTTTGAACGTCGCGGCCTGAATATCTGAAAGTATGGCGAGGGCTTCGCTCTTACTCATACCGCTAACCTCAGGCGCTCAGCACGTCGTTGACCGTTTCGATCAACGTCCGGTCGTCGACCGGCTTGGTGAGGTAACCACAGGCACCCTGGCGCTCGCCCCAGACCCGGTCCGCGTCCTGACTCTTGCTGGAAACAATGATCACCGGAATGTGCGCGGTGGTCTCCGAGCGGGTCAGCTGCCGCGTCGCCTGAAAGCCGTTGATACCCGGCATGACCACGTCCATGAGGATCACGTCCGGCTTCTCTTCGGCGGCGATGCTGATGCCGTCGCTGCCGCTGGCCGCGGTGAGGACCTGATGACCGTCCTTCGCCAGCGCGTTGACGAACTGGTGCGTTTCCGTCGGGGAGTCGTCAACTACCAGAATTCTTGCCATCGTTACCCTGCCCGCCTCGTTTGAGCTATGCGCTTTACTGCGCTCTCACCGCGCAGAGGTCTTTGATGGTGCCAAGCAGCTCTTCCTTGGAGAACGGCTTGGTGATGTACTGATCCGAGCCGACGATACGACCCTTGGCCTTGTCGAACAGCCCGTCTTTGGAGGAGAGCATGACCACGGGCGTGGTCTTGAACTCTGAATTCTGCTTGATGAGCGCGCAGGTCTGGTAACCATCGAGCCGCGGCATCATGATATCGACGAAGATGATCTCAGGCCGGGAGTCGGCAATCTTGGCTAACGCATCAAAACCGTCGGTTGCCGTAATGACAGCGCAACCTTCCTTGGAAAGCAGGTTCTCGGCAGATCGACGGATCGTCTTCGAATCGTCAATTACCAGGACCTTGACGCCCTGAAGTTCCTCTTCTTCCATTACCTGGTCCTTTTGCCGGCCTTTGAGGCCTTACCGTCCATTGCTTGCATCGTCAGGCGCGGCCTGCCAAATCCCCGAACCGCGGGGGTTCCAGGCCGTCGATCCTGCGCATGGGTTGTACCACGATTAACGAGATGTGCGCCATAAGCCATGGATAGGAAAGGGAATTCCGTCTCATTTTTGTCGCCTGACGCGCCCATACCGTAAACTAGACGGGCCGACGCCCGGCCTCGTCCGGATATTCGGTTCCATGCTCAAAACCCGAGGAGCACGGAAAACTTCAGCTGAGATTTCAACGTAAAAAGCAACGGAAAACAGTGACAGACACGCCAAGAATCGCCTTTGTCATGGATCCCCTGGCGGGATTGTCCCTCAAGAAAGACAGCACCCTGGCCATGATCCGGGCTGCTCAGCAACGCGGCTGGCAGGTCCTCAGCCTGGGCCTGGAAGACTTGCTGCTGAAGGAGGGGAAGGTATCGGGTCTGGTGCGCCCGCTTACGCTGACCGAACCTTTTTTCGGCCGGCTCTGCGCCAACGAACAAGTCAGCAATGAAGAGTTTGGATTGGGTTGGTTCGAACAAGGTGAGGAAGTACTCACTCCGCTTGCAGACCTCGATATTATAATGATGCGGAAGGACCCGCCGTTCAACCTGGAATACATCTACGCCACCTACTACCTGGAGCGCGCCGAAGCCGACGGGGCGCTGGTGGTCAATCGGCCCCAGTCACTACGGGACTGCAACGAGAAATTCTTCGCCACCCTGTTTGCCGAGGTGTGCCCACCGCTGGTGGTGAGCCGCCGGGAGGATGAGCTGCGGGCATTCCAGGCCCGGCACAAAAACGTAGTGTTCAAGCCGCTTGACGGAATGGGTGGCGCCTCCATCTTCAGGATCATGGAGGGTGATGCCAATCTGGGCGTTGTTCTCGAAACCCTGACGGATTTCGGTCAGCAACAGATCATGGGCCAGGTGTATATCCCGGAAATCGTCGATGGTGATAAGCGGATTCTGATGATCGACGGCGAGCCTGTGCCCTACGCCCTGGCCCGGGTTCCCCTCGCCGGTGAGGCCCGGGGCAATCTCGCCGCCGGTGGCACCGGCGAAGGTCGACCCCTGACCGAGCGGGACCGGCTGATCGCCGAGACCGTAGGCCCCGAGCTCGTCCGCCGGGGCCTCAAGTTCGTCGGCATCGACGTGATCGGTGACTACCTCACCGAGGTGAACGTCACCTGCCCGACCTGCATTCGCGAACTGGACGCACAGTTTTCTCTCGATATCGCCGGTATGCTGATGGACAGCATTGAGAAGCAGCTGAACGCCTGATGGCCGCCATCACGCCCCGAGACCGACTGAGCTTTACCCTGTTCCTGGCCGCTGCGCTGCATGCGGCGCTGATTCTCGGTGTGGGCTTTTCCTCGAGCGTGAACATGGAGTCCTCACCCACCATCGAGATCACTCTGGCCCAGTTCAGTGACCCGGACGAGCCGGAAGATGCGGAGTTTGCCGCCCAGGCCAACCAGCAGGGTAGCGGCACCGAGGCCGAGCTCCTGGAAATGACCACGGACCAGGAAGCGGACTTCCAGGACAATGTCTTCCAGGATGTGGCTGCCGAGACGTTACCGGCCACGGAAGCTCAGTTGCTCGAAAAGCGCGAGCTGCTCACATCCCTGGTGAACCCGGAGGATGCGGTCCCCACAGAAGACGAGATGCCACTGCCGCCGACAGAAACTCAGGTTACCCAGAACTACGAAGAGCTGGCCAGGGAAATCGCCAGCCTCGAGGCCAGGATCGCCCGGGAGCGACAGGCCCTGGCGAAGGGTCCACGGGTGAAGACGCTGACCAGCGTTTCCACCAAAACCGCCGACGAAGCCGCTTACCTCAACATGTGGCGGCAGAAAGTCGAGCGGATCGGCAACGCCAACTACCCGGCCGGTGACCTGCACGGCGATCTGCGCATGCTGGTGGTGATCAACTGGGACGGCAATCTGGAGGATCTGAAGATACTGAAATCCTCCGGGCATCGGAGCCTGGACGAAGCCGCCATGCGGATCGTGCGGATCGCCTCACCCTTTCAGGACTTTCCGGTGGAGATGCGAAAGAAGTACGATCAGCTACAGATCATCCGCACCTGGAAGTTTTCCCGATCGGGAGCCTCGCTTGGCAGCTGACCTCAGCCTCAAAAACCAGTTTCTTCTGGCCATGCCGGGACTGACCGGCACGTACTTCGGGGAAACCCTGACGTTCATCTGTGAGCACAACTCGGAAGGGGCCATGGGCATCATCGTCAATCGCCCTTCCCACGTTTCGCTGGTGGAGCTGGTCTCCCAACTTGGTATCAACAAAGGCGCCACACCGATCGACGATCTGGTCATGGAAGGCGGGCCGGTGGAGGTGGAGCGCGGCTTCATTCTGCACTCGGCAGATGAGCGCTTTGAGGCTTCACTGGATCTGGGCTGCGGCATCATGCTCAGCTCCGCTCGGGAAGTGCTCGAGGCCATCGCGGTTGGCGACGGTCCACAGCACTATCTGGTCGCCCTCGGTTACGCCGGTTGGGATGCCGGCCAACTGGAGTCCGAGGTGGCGGACAATGCCTGGCTGACCGCCCCCGTTGAGGCTGAGGAGACTCAACGCATCATCTTCGACACCGGGTTCGAAGCACGGGTCGGGAAGGCCGCCGATAGCCTCGGCATCGACTTCGCACTCATCTCCGCGCAACCAGGCCACGCGTGAGGCCTGACAGGACCGCGATCATCGAAGGCACGGTGCTCGCTTTCGACTTCGGCAGAAAGCACATCGGCGTGGCCGCCGGCCAGACCATAACGCGCACAGCCACGGCGCTCACCACCCTGGCCGCCAAAGACGGCCGCCCGGACTGGCATTCCGTTCGCGATCTTGTCAGCCAGTGGCAACCGGTGCGGCTGGTCGTCGGCCTGCCGTTGAACATGGACGATACGGAAAGCGAGATGTCACAACAGGCACGTGTCTTTGCCAGGCGGCTGGAGGAGGAGACGGGTGTGGCCGTGGCGATGGCGGATGAGCGTCTGACCAGCCGCGCCGCAAGCGGGACGCAAGAAGGCAAGACACACAGGAGGAGCGGCAATGCCAGGCATCAATCCCATGCCGCGGCGGCCGCGCTGATCGCGGAAACCTGGTTGAACGCGCTCGGCTGAATCCGATCAGCGACGGTAGCTGAACACGTCCTGCTCGTCCTCTTCGAGGCTGAGCTTATCTGTAGCGCTCATGGGATCTTCCGCCGCGTCTGCACCCAGCTTGATCATCAGGCGCAGATCGTTCGGCGAGTCAGCGTGGGCCAGGGCGGTGTCGTAGGTAATCTCGTTCTCGGCGTAGAGCTTGTAGAGCGCTTGGTCGAAGGTCTGCATGCCATGCTCGGTGGATTTGGCCATCAGTTCCTTGAGCAGATGCACCTCACCTTTTCTGATGTGATCGCTCATCAGCGGCGTGTTGATCATCACCTCGATTGCAGCGCGGCGGCCCTGGCCGTCCACGGTCTGCACCAGTTGCTGGGCAACCATGGCCCTGAGGTTCAGAGAAAGGTCCATCCATACCTGAGTGTGCCGATCACTCGGGAAGAAGTGAATGATCCGGTCCAACGCCTGGTTTGCATTGTTGGCATGCAGGGTGCAGAGACACAGATGACCGGTCTCGGCGAAAGCAATCGCATGCTCCATGGTTTCCCGGGTCCGCACCTCACCGATCATGATCACGTCCGGCGCCTGGCGCAGGGTGTTTTTCAGGGCAACTTCGAAGGACTCCGTATCCACACCTACCTCACGCTGAGTGATGATGCAGCCCTTGTGCTGGTGGATGAACTCGATGGGATCCTCAATGGAGATGATGTGACCGGAAGAATGCTCGTTGCGGTGCCCGATCATGGCAGCCAGCGAGGTGGACTTACCCGTACCGGTAGCGCCTACGAAGATGATCAGGCCGCGTTTGGTCATGGCCAGCTCTTCGATGATGGGCGGCAAACCCAGATCGGATACCAGCGGAATGTTCACCTCGATCCGACGCAGCACCATGCCGACCAGGTTCCGCTGCTGGAAGGCACTGACTCGGAACCGGCCGAGACCGCGGGTATTGATCGCGAAATTGCATTCGTGCTCTTTGATGAATTGATCCTGCTGATCTTTGTTCATCACACCGAGCACCGTGTCTTTGGACTGCTCCGGAGAGAGGCTCGACTTGCCCGCAGCGAAAAGCTTGCCGTTGATTTTCAGCATGGGCGGCTTGCCGGCAGTGATGAACAGGTCGGAAGCACCTTTCTCGACCACGAGTCTCAGCAGCTTGTCGAATTCCATGTTGGTGTCCTTTGCTAGCCTTTACCTGGTGGACGTCGAGATCAGAAATTGTCCGGGATTTTCGCTTTCTCGCGAGCCACATCACGGGTGATGACCCGCTTCGCGACCAGATCTTCCAGGCACTGGTCCAGCGTCATCATGCCGTGTGCCGAACCGGTCTGAATGGCCGAGTACATCTGTGCCACCTTGTCTTCCCGGATCAGGTTCCGGATTGCCGGAATGCCGATCATGATCTCGTGGGCAGCCACCCGGCCACCATTGGCCCGCTTCAGCAGGGTTTGTGAGATAACGGCCTGCAGCGACTCGGAGAGCATGGAGCGGACCATGTCCTTCTCTTCTGCCGGAAACACGTCGATGACCCGGTCGATGGTCTTGGCCGCCGAGGTGGTGTGCAGCGTTCCGAATACCAGGTGACCGGTTTCCGCCGCGGTGAGCGCCAGGCGGATGGTCTCCAGGTCCCGGAGCTCACCCACCAGGATGATGTCCGGATCTTCCCGGAGCGCGGAGCGAAGCGCCTCGTTGAAGCCGTGGGTGTCGCGATGGACTTCCCTTTGGTTGACCAGACACTTCTTGGACTCGTGCACGAACTCGATGGGATCCTCGATGGTGAGGATGTGGTCGTAGCGGTTGTCGTTGATGAAGTCGATCATGGCGGCGAGCGTCGTCGACTTACCGGAACCGGTCGGCCCGGTCACCAGCACCAGACCCCGCGGTACCATGGAAACGTCTTTGAACACCTGGCCCATGTCCAGGTCTTCCATGGTCAGAACCTTGGATGGAATGGTTCTGAATACGGCGCCCGCACCCCGGTTCTGGTTGAAGGCGTTGACCCGGAAGCGAGCCACACCCGGCACTTCGAAGGAGAAATCCGCTTCCAGGAACTCTTCGAAGTCCTTCCGCTGTTTGTCGTTCATGATCTCGTAGATGAGCGAATGCACTTCCGAGTGCTCGAGCGGCGGCAGGTTGATCCGCCGTACGTCGCCATCCACCCGAATCATGGGCGGCAGACCTGCAGAAAGATGGAGGTCGGAAGCGCCCTGCTTGGCGCTGAACGCGAGGAGTTCGGTTATATCCATTCTCTGTCCTTAAGGCTCCGTCCTTTCGCTCCGCTTTAACGCTGGAAACGCCCGAAAGCGCCGGCTCAGCTGTTGAAGCTCCGGTTATAGTAGACTCCAAGTATCTGATTAACCACGCTCTTTGCCGGTGACTGCTGAAACTGAGACCCGGTTCGCAAAGCGCCTTTGCGCTGGGTTCAACTGACCAGTTCCGTCATCATGACAACCATCCCCGAAAATCTGACAAGCGTCCGTACCGCTATCACAGAAGCGGCGATGGCCGCTGGACGTGATCCTGACGCCGTCACCCTGATCGCCGTCTCCAAGACCAAGCCGGCCACCGATGTGCTGACGGCTTTGAGTGCCGGCCAGCGGGATTTCGCTGAAAACTACGTGCAGGAGGCGGTGGCCAAGATCGCGGATGTAGGCAGCAGGACAGAGGGTATCGCGCCAATCTGGCACTACATTGGCGCCATACAGAGCAACAAAACGAAAGACATCGCCACCGCGTTCGATTGGGTGCACACGATCAGCCGGGAGAAGATCGCCCGGCGACTGAATGAGCAACGTCCGCCTGGATCCAACCTGTCGGTCTGCCTGCAGGTCAATGTGGACGGCGACCCCAACAAGGCCGGGGTGGCGCCGGAAGCGGCGGCCGGCCTGCTCCAGGCCTGCCTCGGGTTCGATCGACTGGACGTGCGCGGCCTCATGACCATACTGGACCCCGAAACCGAGCCCCTGGATGGCTACAATCGCTTGCGCGAGCTGTTCCATACGCTCAAGGACAGCGCACCCGACTGCTGGGATACGCTGTCCATGGGCATGAGCGGTGACTTTGAGGCCGCAATCAGGGCAGGTGCCACCCAGGTCCGGGTCGGCACAGCGATTTTCGGGGCGCGAGCGGCGCGCGACTAGTACAGGCCGAGCCAGACGGGTCCGGATGCGGACGTAAAGGAGACTCATGAGCGACAACACCATCGCCTTCATCGGCGGCGGCAACATGGCCCGCAGCCTGATCAGCGGGCTGATCAACGGCGGCGCCGCGGCAGAGCGGATTACGGTGAGCGACCCCATACCCGCTCAGCGGGAGACTCTGGCAGAACTCGGGGTCGGGGTCAGTGCCGACAACGCAGACGCGCTTGCAGGTGCCACAGTAGTGGTGCTGGCCGTGAAGCCGCAGATACTCGGCGAGGTGCTCAAGCAGCTGCCGCTTGCCCCCACGCAACTGCTGGTTTCCATCGCGGCCGGCGTTCCCATCGCGGCCATGCGCGCCTGGACCCGACCGGAACAGCCCATCGTCCGTTGCATGCCCAATACACCGGCCCTTCTCGGCGCGGGCATTACCGCGCTTTTTGCCAGCGAGGCGGTCGACGAGGCGGGACGCGCCCAGGCTGAAGCCATTCTCTCGGCCGCTGGGCGCACACTCTGGGTGGACGAGGAGGAGAAACTGGATGCAGTCACCGCCGTGTCCGGAAGTGGCCCGGCCTACTTCTTCTACCTGATGGAAGCCATGATCGAAGCCGGCGTGGAGCAGGGACTCGATGCGGAAACCGCCACGGTGCTGACCCTGGAAACCGCCTACGGTGCTGCGCTGATGGCTCGGGAGCGGACCAACACACCAGCGGAGCTGCGGGCCAATGTCACTTCACCCGGCGGCACCACGGCAGCCGCGATTGGCGCGCTGGACGATGCGGATGCAGGCGCTACCATTCGGAACGCGCTGGCCGCTGCCGGCGCGCGTTCGCAAACCCTGGCGGAGGAGTTCGGCAACTCATGACCGACGTGCTTTTCTACATCACCACCTTCCTGCTGCAGACAGTGACCGTGCTGTTCGTCGCCCGATTTCTGCTACAGGCCTGCCGGGTCGACTTCTACAACCCCATTTCCCAGGGGATCGTGAAGATCACGGATCCAGTGCTGAAACCCATGCGTCTCGCCCTGCCTGCTTACCGCAACATCGATTTCGCTTCATTCCTGGCGGCGGTGCTGACCCAGATCGTTTTCTTCTACGCCATCGCCGCCATCCTCGGCCAGTACCCCGGAACCGCGGTGCAGGTCATCGTGAACAGCGCCATTCGGGTTCTGTCGTTCATCGTCACCGGGATGTGGTGGGCAATACTGATCATGATCATCGCCAGCTTTCTGGCCCCAGGCAGTTACCACCCCGCTCTGGCATTGCTGCAGCAGATCACCGAGCCGCTACTGGCACCGGCCCGGAAGCTGATCCCGCCGATGGGTGGGCTCGACTTCTCGCCCATTCTGGTTTTCCTCCTGATCGGCGTCATCGAGCGCATCCTGCCGCAGCTGTATATCTGAGCATTTCGGCATGAGCCAGGTCCCTGCAAGCACTGAAGGTTCGGTTGGTATCGTCCGACCGGAGACCTTCGTACACCCGGCAGATTTCCTGCTGAAGTGCGACACCCTCCTGCCGGGCTTCGAGCTCGTCTACGAGACTTACGGCACTCTGAACGAAAGCGCCTCCAACGCCGTGCTGGTCTGCCACGCCCTGTCCGGCAATCATCACGCCGCCGGCGTGCACAGCACCGACGATGCCAAGCCCGGCTGGTGGGATGCCTGTATCGGCCCCGGCAAACCCATCGACACGTCTCGCTTCTTCGTGGTGAGCCTGAACAACCTGGGCGGCTGTCACGGCTCCACCGGACCGCTGACGGTGAATCCTGCCACCGGCGAGCCCTGGGGACCGGATTTCCCAACGGTGACGGTCAGCGACTGGGTTCGCTCGCAGTTGCTGCTCGCCGATCATCTCGGCATCGAGCGCTTTGCTGCCGTGATCGGTGGCAGCCTCGGCGGCATGCAAGCCATGCAGTGGGCAATCGACGCGCCCGAGCGGCTCGGTGCAGCCGTGCTGATCGCCTCCGCCGCTCGCCTCTCCGCCCAGAACATCGCCTTCAATGAGATTGCTCGCCAGGCCATCCTCTCCGACCCCGAGTTCCACGGTGGCCACTACCGCAGTCGTGGCGCCAACCCGGATCTCGGCCTGAGGCTGGCGCGCATGGTCGGTCACGTCACCTACCTGTCCGATGATGGCATGGGTCGCAAATTCGGCCGTGAGATCAAATCGGGTGATATCGCCCATGGCCGTGACGTGGAGTTTCAGGTGGAGAGCTATCTGCACTACCAGGGTCGGTCGTTCTCCGGTCGCTTCGATGCGAACACCTACCTGCTGATGACCTATGCGCTCGACTACTTCGATCCGGCCAGCGAGTACGGCAACGACCTGGTCGCTGCCTTAGCGGGCACCACGTGCGATTTCTGCGTCATCTCCTTCTCTACGGACTGGCGTTTCGCACCAGCGCGCTCCCGGGAGATCACAGATGCACTGATGACCGCGCGCAAAAACGTGGTGAGCTGCGAAATCGAATCCGAGCACGGGCACGATTCCTTCCTGTTACCCATCGATCGCTACTTCGACGTGCTGGGGGGTTACTTCCAACGCCTGGCGGAGGAGGTCGATCGTGCGGGCTGACCTGGCCATCATCGCCGATCTGGTCAACCCTGGTGCCAGGGTGCTCGACCTGGGTTGCGGGGAGGGGGAGCTGCTCGCCCGGCTGAAAACAGACAAGTCAGTCAACGGCTACGGGCTGGAGATCGACCCGGACAACATCACCACCTGCATTCACAAGGGTGTGAACGTGATCGAGCAGGACCTGGACGCCGGGCTCGACAACTTCGCAGACGACAGTTTCGATATGGTGGTCATGACCGAGACGCTGCAGTCCGTGAAAGCGCCTGTAGACATGCTGAAGGACATGCTCCGAATAGGCCAGGAGTGCATCGTCACCTTCCCGAACTTCGGCCATTGGCGGTGCAGGACCTACCTGGCCACCCGAGGGCGGATGCCCGTATCCGAGCATCTGCCACACAGCTGGTACGACACGCCCAACATTCACCTGTGCACCTTCCTGGATTTCGAGCGACTCTGCCAGGCGGAAGGCTTTAACATCATCGAGCGCTTCGTGGTGGATGCAGAGCATGCCAATCGACCGCTGATCAACCGCTTCCCCAACTTCTTCGGCACCTTCGCTTTTTACCGGCTTGGCAGGCCCGGATCATGAAAACAACTGACCACACCCACCACCAGAGCGCTGGTCTGACGTCGAGGTTAATCTCGACAGTTGTGCTGCTCGGGGCTCTGTCGATGTCTACCACAGCACAGGCCGAGCAGAAACAGATGCTGGGGCCCTATGAAGCCCACTACGTGGTGGTCCAATCCACCTTCTTCAACGAGGCGATTGCCGCTAAGTACGGCATCGTTCGAGGCCGGGACCGGGCGTTGATGAACCTGTCTTTTCTCGACGAGTCCCGGACGCCGGTAGCAGCGACCCTGACCGGGGTCTCGAAAAACCTGCTGAGTCAGGAGATGGAGCTGGAATTCAGGGAGGTGCGCGAAGGTTCCGCCATCTACTACCTGGCCGAGGTCCGACACACCGACAGGGAGACGCTGCGCTTCCGCGTGCAGGTCACAACCCCAGACGGCAAGACGCGGGAGCTGGCCTTTCAGCAGCAGATGTTCTGGGACGGCCGATGAGGGTAGTGCTGGCCAGCAGCAATGCAGGCAAGCTGATCGAGCTTGATGCACTGCTGGCACCCTTTGCGATGACTCTGATTGCTCAGGGGGAGCTCGGAATCGAGCCAGCAGCCGAGACCGGCTGCACGTTCGTCGAGAACGCGCTGGAGAAGGCGCGGCACGCAAGCCGGGAAAGCGGCCTGCCGGCAATCGCCGACGACTCGGGCCTCTCCGTGGACGCCCTGAACGGCGAGCCCGGCGTGTACTCAGCCAGATACGCAGGCAGCCCAGCCAATGACGCAGCCAACAACAGAAAGCTGGTCGCCGAGCTCACCGAACGGGGACTATTGGGTGCCGACGGCGCGCCGTCAGAACGGACCGCCGCCTTCTTCTTCAGCGTGGTGGTGCTGCTCCGCCATGCAGAGGATCCCACGCCGCTGATCGCTTCCGGCCGCTGGAACGGTCAGATCACCGGCAATCCGCACGGCAGCAACGGATTCGGCTACGACCCGCACTTCTGGCTGCCCGATCGTCAGCTGACCTCCGCCGATCTGCCGACGGAAGAGAAGAACCGGATCAGTCATCGCTCCCTGGCGGTGGTTGCCCTGACCCGGCAACTGGACGAGGCGTTCTGATGTGCGACAGCCGCATATGGACAACCTGATCGACCAGGCGTTTGCTCCATCCCACAGCACCTCTCCTTACAGTGCCTCGCTGTATGTGCATATGCCCTGGTGTGTGCGCAGGTGTCCTTACTGCGACTTCAACTCGCATCCGCTGAAGGCCGAGTTGCCCGTTGCAAGTTACGTGGATGCCCTTGTCAAAGACCTGCAGGTCCAGCTGCGGCAGAGCGGAATCACCACCATCACAACAGTTTTTTTCGGCGGTGGTACGCCCAGCCTCTTTCCCGCGGACGCTTTTGCGCAGGTGCTCGAGGTATTGAACGGCGTTCTGGCGGCGGATGCCGAGGTGACCATGGAGGCCAATCCCGGCACCACGGAACACGGTGAGCTGGAAAGCTACAGGCGCGCCGGCATCAATCGACTCTCGTTCGGTGCCCAGTCCTTCAACGATGCGCATCTGGCCGAGCTCGGCCGCATCCACACGAGCGATGCCATTCGCGCCAGCTTCGAGCTGGCTCGAGGGGCGGGATTCGACAATGTGAATCTGGACCTCATGTACGGTCTGCCCAACCAGTCCAGAGACGAGGCGCTGGCCGATCTAAGCGCCGCCATCGCGCTCAATCCGGAGCACATATCCTGGTACCAACTGACACTCGAGCCGAAAACCGAGTTCGCCCGGCGCCCGCCGCCGCTGCCCGGTGACATTGTCATGGAAGCCATGGAAGCTGCCGGCCGTCAGTTACTGGCAGCAGCCGGCTATCACCGCTACGAGGTTTCCGCCTATGCACGGTCCGGACGTGAGTGTCGGCACAACCGTCAGTACTGGACCTTCGGCGACTATCTGGGTATCGGGGCGGGCGCGCACGGCAAGAGACGGTGTTCAGATGGCACCTTTCTGCGCACCCGGAAAGCCCATCAGCCCCGCCTCTACCTCAAAGATCCGCGAGCCATTATCGAAGCGCCTGTTCCGCTCGACGCTCTGCCGGAGGAGTTCATGCTGAACGTGCTGCGACTGGCCGAGGGCGTACCGCTCGATCGATTCGAGGCGACCACCGGCCTTCCCTTGAGCGCCCTGGAACCCGCGCGCAGCGCCCAGATCGAGGCCGGACTACTCAGAACCGATCGACTGGCAGCGACAGCACGCGGTTACCCGCTGCTGGATAGTCTCATTCAGGCGTACCTGTAGGTATCCGCCTTCTCCACCTGCGCTAATCGCGGCACTTGCCTCAGTCGGGGCAGTTGCGGCGCCGGTAAGAGAGATCCCAGACCGGGTGTCCAAGGCGCTGACCGCGTGCTTCGAAGCGGGTGACGTTGCGTCCTTCGAACCGGCTCGCGTAGCCATCGCCCGCTTCGTTCTGGAGCTGGCTTTGCCCGTTCAGCACTTTCAGCATCTGCTCCGCGTAATCCTGCCAGTCGGTGGCCAGGCGCAACCGTCCGCCCCGGCCCAGTCGATCAACCAGCAGGGCGGCGAAGTCGTGGTTGATGAGGCGGCGCTTCCGGTGCCGTTTTTTCGGCCAGGGATCCGGAAAAAAGACGCGCACCTCGGCAAGTGCGGCCGGCGCGATGAAGCGCTCGAGCACTTCGCCAGCATCCGCGCTGATCACCCGGATGTTGTGAAGACCGCGCTCAGCCATCCCTTTCAGCAGGCTACCGATGCCAGGCTCGTACACTTCGATGCCAAGCAGATTCCAGTCCGGTTTGGTCTCCGCCCAGTCCAGGAGCGCCTGGCCGGTACCGAACCCAATCTCAAGACCGACCGGCGCTGAGCGATCGAACACGGCGTCCAGATCCAGCGGCACGGATTCACCGAGGGGCACCAGCACCTGTGGACCCAAGGCTTCGAGCGCTTTCGCCTGGCCTCGGGTCAGGCGGCCACGTTTGCGGAGATAGGTACTCAAGGCCGAGGCCAGGTTCAGTTCCCGCGTGGCGGTGAATGTCTGAAGTGACTGGCAGCACTCACCGCGAGCGCCAGCCAACCAGCGATGAGCAACAGCCCGCCGAGCGGAGTGACCGGCCCGAGCAGCCTCGGACCGTCCAGCGACAACCAGTACAGGCTACCGGAGAACAACAGGATGCCCAGACCGAAGCACCACCCGGCAATGGTCAGAGCGCGAGTGCTGGCCGTCGTCGCCAGTGCCCCGCAGAGCACCAGAGCCAGGGCATGGACCATATGATATTGAACCGCCGTATCCCACACTTCTGCCTGACGCTCGCTGAGCATGGTGGCCAGAGCGTGGGCGCCAAAAGCACCCAGACAAACGGCAGCGGCGCCAAAAATGGCGCCGCTCAGAACAAAATGGTGGGGGGTGATGACGACCCGTCCGTCAGGCAACCAACGCCAGCTTCAGTTTCTTCATGGCGTTCTTCTCGATCTGGCGAATACGCTCCGCCGACACGCCGTATTCATCGGCCAGGTCCTGCAGCGTGGTTTTGTCATCCTTGAGCCAGCGGCGCTGGATCACGTCCCGGCTGCGGTCGTCCAGATCGAAAAGCGCATGGCGCAGCTTCTCGCTGCTGTTTGAGGCGAAATCTGCATCGGCGATCAGGTCGGCTGGATCGGGTTCTGACGAGGCCAGATAGTGCACGGGTGCGGTGGCGGCCTCGTCGTCGTCCGCATCCGCAGGCGACTCGTAGGTAAGATCCGTTGCCGCCAGCCGTCCCTCCATCCGGGTGACCTCCTGCTCGGAGACGCCCAGTTCCTCAGCCACCGCCTTGGTCTCTTCCCGGGTCAGCCAGGCCAGCCGCTTTTTCGATGAGCGGAGGTTGAAGAACAGCTTCCGCTGCGCTTTGGTGGTGGCCACCTTGACGATGCGCCAGTTACGCAGGATGAACTCGTGCATTTCCGCTTTGATCCAATGCACGGCGAAAGAAACCAGGCGAACGCCTACCTCAGGGTTGAATCGCTTTACCGCCTTCATCAGGCCCACGTTGCCTTCCTGGATCAGGTCCGCCTCAGAGAGACCATAGCCACGATAGCTACGGGCCAGGTGAACGACGAATCGCAGGTGGCAGAGCACCAGCTCCCGGGCGGCTTCCAGATCGTTCTCGTAGTAGAAGCGCTCGGCCAAAGCCTTTTCCTGTTCAGGCGTCAGCACCGGGAAGGCACTGATGGTCTGAACGTAGGCATCCAGGTCGCGGCCTGGAGCCAGGGTATTCAGGGCGATTACGTCCGTTGTCATTGTGATACCTCCGGTAACACTCGTCTCTTCCTAGGGAAATATTAGCACTCCTATCTTAGGACTGCTAATACCGGCCGTGGTTCCCGATTGCTACGTTAACGTATTGAATTCACAGAATTTCCAGATCGCGAAGGCGCGTGGTAGCCGCCATCAGGGCACCAAGCACCCCGAGCACCCCGCCGATCACCAGCAGGCTGCCGAGAAAGAGTGGATCGAAGCCAACCAGATCGAGTTCCTGGGAATAGCTGCCAATTAAACTGCTTAATGGCGTCTCGACGATCACCAGACACAGGCTGATCAGCATGGCGGCGATCAACCCACCACCCAGGCCATAGAATGCACCAAAGTAGAGAAAGGGTCGTCGCATCTGCCGTTCCGTCGCACCGATGAGCTTCAGAACCTTCAGTTCCTCTAGGCGGGCCTCGATAGCCAGGCGGACGGAGGTGGAAGTTACCAGCACCGCCCCCACCCCGAACAGCACGCCCAGGATCACACCCAGGCGACTGACAACCGAGGAGATATCCGACACCCGTTCGAGCCAGGTTTTTTCCACCACCACTTCTGCAACGCCACTGAGACCGGACACTTCCTCGGTCATGCCCGACAGCTCTTGCACGGTGACATCCGTTGCCAGTGTGGCCTTCAGAGAGGCGGGCAATGGATTGGTCTCCAACAGATCCAGAGCATCCGCCAGGTCCGTGAATCGGCGGAACTCCAGAAGGGCGGATTCCGGGTCGGTCACGGTCACGTCTGTCACCCGCTCATCGGCAGACAACTCGACCACGGCGGCTTCAATGACGGCACTATCCGTTCCCAGCTCGAAATAGGCGGTAAGTCCCGGTCGGCCATCCCAGGCCGCCGTCATCGCAGACAGATTCTGTTGAATCAGGTAGAGACCTGCCGGCAGGGCCAGGGCGATACCGACCAGCAACCAGACCAGCAGGCTGGTGCCGAGCCGGGCACTGATGAAGTGCATGGTCTCCCTACCGATCCGCACGTGATCGCGCCACCAGGCACCAGCCCCTGGGCGCATGGGTGGCCAGGGGTCACTGGCCCGTCGCGGCGCTTGTGTTTCAGCCATCCGTTTCTCCTCCGGCATGGCTCTGACGGGTATCTACCCCATCGCGCACGATCATTCCCTGGTCCAGCTCGATGATTCTCACGCCCATGGACTCGATCAGATCGCGATCGTGGGAAGCGACGATCACCGTCGTGCCCACCTGGTTGAACTGCTCGAACAGCTTCATGATGTCCCGGGAGAGTTCCGGGTCCAGGTTTCCGGTGGGCTCGTCGGCCAGCAGTATTTTCGGCCGGGTGACCACTGCCCGGGCAATGCCGACCCTTTGCTGCTCGCCGGTAGACAGATAACGCGGATACAGCCGTTCCTTTTCCAGCAGACCAACCCGTGACAGCGCCGCCCGAACCCGCCGGGCAATGTCCTTCTCCTTCATGCCGCCGATCCTGAGCGGCAACGAAACGTTGTCGTAAACGCTGCGATGTGAGAGCAGATGATGATCCTGGAATACTGCCCCCAGATGCTGCCGGTAGTGAGCCAGACGCCGACCGCTCATCCGGGTGACGTTCACACCGTTGACCAGAATCTGGCCTCGAGACGGCTGGTCCAGGCAGAGCAGCAGCTTGAGAAACGTGCTCTTTCCCGCCCCGGAGTGGCCGGTGAGGAAAGCCATGGATCCTTCGGCAAATTCCGCCGACACGTTGACCAGCGCTTCCTGGCCATTGTCGAAGCGCTTGGTGACGCCGTGGAACTCGATCTGCGCCATCCGTCAGCCCGCCGCAGGCTCGGCCGCGTTCTCATCCGGCAGCAGTGCGGCGACGAAATCGGCGGGTTCGAACGGGCGCAGGTCATCAGCACCCTCGCCCACGCCGATGTAGTAGACGGGGATCGGCCGGCCACTGTCCTTCAGGCTTCTGGCGATGGCAAAAATCACCCCGGCCTTGGCCGTGCCATCGAGCTTGGTGAGGATGAGGCCGGTGACCCCGACCGCAGCGTCGAATTCCTTTACCTGGGACAGCGCGTTCTGACCCACACCGGCATCGAGCACCAGCAGCACTTCGTGAGGCGCGCCTTCCTGCAGCCGCCCCACTACTCGCTGAACCTTCTTCAGCTCTTCCATCAGGTTGGTTTTTGCCTGCAGCCGCCCGGCGGTGTCGGCCAGCACAACGTCCACCCCTCGGCTCGCAGCGGATTGGACGGCGTCGTAGACAACCGAGGCGCTGTCTGCCCCCTGGCCCTGGGATACCACCGGGACCTCTTCCCGCTCGCCCCAGGCGCTGAGTTGCTCCACCGCCGCGGCCCGGAACGTATCACCGGCGGCCAGCAGGACCGAATGGCCGGCACCTTTCAACTGCCGCGCAAGCTTGCCGATGGTCGTGGTCTTGCCGACGCCATTGACGCCGACGAAGAAGATGACGAAGGGCCGCTCGTCGCTAATGACGAGCGGTTTTGCAAAGGGCACCAGCACCTGCTCCAACAAACCAGCCAACGACTCATAGAGGGCCTTGCTGTCGTTCAACTCTTTTCGCCGAACCCGACCGGCGAGCTGTTCCATGATCTCGCGGGTGGTATCGAGCCCCACATCAGTCAGGAGCAGGGCCGTCTCCAACTCCTCCAGGGCGGCTTCGTCGATCTCCTTCTCGCCGAGAATCAGATTGCCCATTCCGGAGGCGAGCTGACTGCGGGTTTTGCCGAGCCCGGACTTCAGCCGGCCCCAGAGCCCCTTCTTTTCCCCGGCTTCGTCGTCTGCTGTCTGTTCGTTCGATTCGCTCACTCGTAATCCTAATGCCGCGCCGGCAGCTTCCGGGCTGATACGTCCCGGCTATTGCTTCCCAATCAGGCTTCCCGCCTACTTTGCCGATCATGGCGAACAATGAAGTGCGCATTATCGGCGGTCAATGGAGAGGCCGGAAGCTCAGGTTTCCTGATCGCCCTGGCCTGCGCCCTACGCTCGGCCGGGTCAGGGAGACGCTGTTCAACTGGCTGACCCCCGGCATTCTGAACGCACGTTGTCTGGACCTGTATGCCGGTAGCGGCGCGCTCGGCTTCGAGGCCCTCTCCAGAGGCGCGGCAGAGGTTACCTTCGTGGAGCGGGATCGAAAAGCGGCCGCAGCGCTCAATTCCAATGCTGCGCTTCTTCAGGCAAACGCGCGCGTGCTGCAGATGACGGCCGAACGCTTCCTGGCGAGCAGTTCGGAGCCCTTTGATCTGATCCTGTTCGATCCGCCGTTCAACGATCGAGGTGCGCTAAGACATCTCGGGGTCCTGCTCGATCAGCACCTTGCCGAACAGGGTCTGCTCTACCTGGAAGCCCGCCGTCATGACGATCTGCCGCTGCCAGGCCGAGTTCTGAAATCAGCGCAGGCCGGCGACTGCCAGTTTGCGCTCTACGAGTAACGCCCTGTCAGTTCAGCGTCCAGCAATGTCATCACCGACAGCCGCCTTGCCAGTTCACACCTGGCTGGATACCATCGCGGCGCGCTGACCGTTCGCGCATGGGGGATATTTGATGAACGTCGTCGTCTACCCGGGTTCTTTCAACCCGATCACCAATGGTCACACGGATCTGATCCGTCGTGCACTCAGTCTTTTCGACAAGGTGATCCTGGCTATCGGCACCTCTGCCCAGAAAGATCCCAAGGTAGATCTTGCGGACCGCATTGCGCTGTGCAATGAGGTGCTGGCGGAGTATGGCGACAAGGTGGAAGTGGACGGCTTCAATAACCTGCTGGTTGACTACGTCACCAGCAAGGGCACCAAGTTCATTCTGCGGGGATTGCGGACCGTTACCGACTTCGACTACGAGTTTCAGATGGCAGAGATGAACCAGTCACTGGATCCGGAGATCGAGTACGTGTTTCTGCCAACGTCCAAAGATTGCTCCTTCATCTCCTCGACGCTGGTGCGGGAAATCGCCGCGCTGGGCGGCGATATTTCTCAGTTCGTGCATCCGGCCGTGGTGGCTTCCTACAGCCGGAGCAACTAGCCTACTGAGAACCAGCCGCGTATTGACGGCGGCCGGCAGAGCGACAGCCAAGACAGCGAACGAAGGCTTCCCGGGCAGGACCCCCGACCAGCGTGTCAGCCGCTTCACCGGCGTTACCCCCGAGCAGCGAGAACGGCAGGCTCACACCCCAGATCACAGCACCGGCACCCGTCGCCACGATGCCGATCGGGCGCGCAACAACCGCGTCCGCCACCTGATCTTCCCAGCGTGGACCGGTTTCGAGATTGCTGTAGTTGCTGCTGGCAGCCTGGCTCGGCACGGCGGCCAGCCCCAGTCCCAGGGCAACAACGGCCATTGCGGCCGCACGGTTCAAGCTTTTCATCCTCGAGTTCCTTTTCCAAAAAGCCTAGAAATCCTTCGGCACTTTATCACCCTCACCGCCTAAAACCCTGAGCCCTTTGGCATTTTGGGCAATAAACCGTGGCCCGTCCGGCCAGTCGAATCCCTTTGAGCGTGCTTTCGCAGATCGGGCAGGCTTCACCGTCTCTGTCATACACGTTCAGCACCTGCTTGAAGTAACCCGGATTGCCATCTTGGTTGACAAAATCTCTCAGCGTGGTGCCGCCCATCTGTATCGCTGCCGCCAGCACCTGACGGATCCGCTCAGCCAGAACCGTGTAGCCCGCCAGACTGACCCGACCGGCTTGGACCGTAGGCCGAATGCCGGCCAGAAACAACGCTTCATTGGCGTAGATGTTGCCGACCCCAACGACCACACGGCCATCCATGATGAAGTTTTTCACGGCGACCCGGCGGCCTCTGGCCCGCGCCTTGAGATAGGCGCCATCGAATGTCGGGTCGAGCGGCTCGATCCCGAGCGCACGGAGCAGCCGGTGCCCGGCGACCGCCGCCAGCGGATCCGCACCAGCCGGCGTGGGCTGCCAGTGCGCACTGCCGAACCGACGCGGATCATTCAGTCGCAAAGACTGCCCTCCCTCGAAGTTCAGCACCAGATGATCATGCTTCAGAAAAGCCGCATCCGGCGGCAGCACTCGCAAACTTCCTGACATACCCAGATGAAGGATCAGCACCCCCTCATCGAAGATGAACAGCAGATATTTTGCCCGGCGCTCTACCTTTTCGAGCCGCTGACCGGCGAGCGTTGCAGGCAGCGTCACTGGCCAGCGCAGACGCGGTTCGCGGACCTCGAAATCGACCAAGCGCCGGCCGCCGAGCAGCGGTTCAACCCCGCGTCGGGTCGTCTCCACCTCTGGCAGTTCAGGCACGGAGCGACCTGATGGGTGTCACATCGCACGGCTGAAGATTGATCGTGCCAGATAGCACGAAGTGAGCGTTTACTTCAGCACTGAGCCCCATTAAATAACGCCTCTCAGCATTGCCAGTTGCGAGCTAGCGGGCGGCTGCCAGGCATAAAAAAGCGCGCTCTGGGCGCGCTTCTTACACCGGTTCTCGAGCTGCCTACTTGATCTTCTGCTCAGTATAGATGACGTGCTTGCGCACCACCGGATCGTATTTCTTCATTTCCAGCTTGTCCGGCGTGGTTCGCTTGTTCTTGTCGGTGGTGTAGTAGTGGCCGGTTCCGGCGCTCGATACCAGTTTGATCTTGTCACGCATGATGGTTCCTCAGACTTTCTCGCCCCGCTTGCGGATATCCTCGAGAACCGCATCGATGCCTTTCTTATCGATAATGCGCATGCCCTTGGAAGACACCTTCAGACGAACGAAGCGATTCTCGCTCTCCACCCAGAAACGATGGCTGTGCAGATTGGGCGAGAAGCGGCGCCGGGTTTTGTTCTGGGCGTGGCTGACGTTGTTGCCCGTCATGGGACGCTTACCGGTCACCTGACATACTTGGGACATGGCTTAAGTGTCTTGAAAAAAAGAGGCGCGTTTATACCAGAGGGCCTATCCGGTAGCAAGAATACGCAGGAGATCGCCCCGCCTACAACGCCAGAAACCCCCGTTCGGCAAAGGAAACTTCCGCACCGCGCCCGACCACCAGGTGATCGAGCACGCGCACATCGATACGTCTGAGCAGGTCGGCCAGATCGGTTGTCAGCGCCAGATCGCTGGCACTCGGCTCGGCAACCCCGGAGGGATGGTTGTGAGCGAGGATAACCGCCGCCGCGTTCAGCTCCAGCGCCCTGCGCAGCACCTCACGAGGAAACACGGATGCCCGATCGACCGTGCCGTAAAAAAGGGGTTCGAAGCAAATCAGTCGATGCCGGTTATCCAGGAACAGGCAGGCAAATACCTCTCTTGGCTGATGGGCGAGCTTCAGACGCAGATAGCGTCGCACGGCGCTCGAGGAGGTGAGTTCAGGCTGCGCTCTGAGCCCGGCCTCTGCCGCACGCTCCACCAGGGTGATGGCTGCCAGCAATCGGCTGGTGCGGATTCGGCCAAGACCGGGGGCTTCGAGCAGCTTCCGGGTCGGTGCGCGAAAAAGTGCCGTCAGGCCACCCTGCTGACGGCGCAGCTCTGCAGCCGACTGCCGGCTCGGCAGTCCCAGCCAGAGTGCGAGCAGCTCATCATCGGACACCGCTTCGCTGCCTGTGGCCAGCAGGCTGGATCGGACCACATCCATTGCCAGCACGTCGTTTTCGGGCCCGGATTGCAGCTCTTGCTCCTCGCCTATTTCATCGCCTTTTTCATAGCCTTTCTCATCGCCTCGGAATGCGCAAACGTGCCGATTCCGGCCTCCAGACCCCATGCTATAGTCCGCCCATGAACGCGCTCTCAGCCAAGAAAATCCTAGTCGGTGTGACCGGCGGGATCGCGGCGTATAAAGCACCGGAGCTTGTGCGAGAACTGCGCCAGGCGGGTGCAGACGTGCAGGTGGTGATGACCAGCAGCGCAACTCAATTCGTCACCGCCACGACCCTGCAGGCCGTTTCCGGGCAGCCGGTGCGGAATACGCTCTGGGATGCGGCGGCAGAGGCATCCATGGGTCACATCGAGCTGGCTCGCTGGGCAGATCTCATTCTCATCGCGCCAGCCACCGCCGATCGCCTGAGTCGGCTCGCCTCCGGCCATGCCGACGACCTGCTCGGCGCCCTGTACCTGGCAACCCGCTCGCCGGTGGCCCTGGCGCCGGCCATGAACACCGTGATGTGGGAAGCACCGGCAACCCGGCGCAATCTGGCGACGCTTGAAACCGATGGCGTTCACCTGATCGGACCGGATATCGGTGATATGGCCTGCGGCGAGACCGGCCCGGGCCGCATGAGCGAGCCGCAGGAGGTCGTAAGGGCGGTGGTGGAGATCCTGGCCACGGATCAACCCCGGGCCAGGATTCGTGAGATCAGCCTGGACGGTGGCCGGAGCCTCGCCGGGAAGCATGTGGTGATCACCGCCGGTCCCACCCGGGAAGCCATCGATCCGGTGCGCTACATCTCCAACCATAGCTCCGGAAAACAGGGCTACGCCCTGGCAGCGGCCGCGCTCGCCGCTGGTGCTCGAGTGACCCTGATCAGCGGCCCGGTCACCGAGCCGGTGCCCGAGGGTGCAGAGCTGGTGCCGGTGGAGTCCGCCCGGGATATGCATGCCGCCGCGCTCGCGGCCGCGCCGGATGGTGATCTCTTCATTGCCGTTGCAGCGGTCGCCGACTACCGGCCGGAAACCGTAGCCAAACAGAAGATCAAGAAAACAGATAACGATGATCAGGGCCTGCATCTGGACCTGGTACAGAACCCGGACATTGTCGCCGCGGTCGCGGCTCTGCCGGATGGCCCCGTTGTCGTTGGATTTGCGGCCGAAACCCACGACGCTCTGGCCCATGCGCGAGGCAAATTGGCCCGCAAAGGGCTGGATGCCATCGTGGTAAACGACGTCTCCCGACAGGACATCGGCTTCGGCACCGACGAGAACGCGGCCACCCTCATCTGGGCGGACGGTGAGATCGCCCTGCCGAAGCAGAACAAAGCCGATCTGGCCCAGGCCATCCTGACCAAGCTCAGCGAGCTCTTCATGCACCGGTTTGTGCGCCAGTTAGCGAACACAAACCCGGATAACGCGGCAAAATAGCTGCTGGCCACTCCCGCATAGGGCCACTAACATAGCCGCGGCATCCACGCGTCACCCCGACGAGGTGGCTTAAGTTTGCCCCCCACATCTCGCAAGGACGGACAGATGGCAAGAGCCAAAGGGAAAGACGCAGCCCTCAGAACGCCAACCCGGAAGAAGTCTCGCCAGTCAGCACGGAACGCGATCTGGAACCACGCCATTCCCGCCATCGCCACTGGCGTGATCGGTGTGGTCGCCATGATCGGCTTGGTCTGGTGGCAGCTCGTGGTTTCCAGCAACGAGACCTACATCCGCCAGCAGATGAACCTGCTGAACCAGGCCTATGCCGGCCACTTCAATGGTCAGATTCAGGCGATCAAGCGCCGTACGGATGCGTTGGCGAACGCCACCGAAACCGTCAACACCCTGGTGAGCGGTGATCCAGCAGAGATCAGAGCGCTGAGCGAACGGCTTACCGCCCAGCATGGCTACGCAAAACGGATCGAGATCTTTCCCAAAGGCGAGGCGGAAATGGATCAGCGCGGCTCCGCTGCCATCAGCTTTGCGGCGATCGACGTGATCGAGCGGGCGGAGAAAGCGCCCTTTGTCGGACCCGAAATCTCCAACGCGCAGGAAGACCTGTTGTTCGTCGCCCAACCCATCCTGCAGGACGGTGTGGTTCGCGGTGTGCTGTTCATAGCCTTGGATAAGAACGGGCTGCTCTTTGAGCCTCTGTCTGCCATGGGCAATACGGCCGAGTTCGGTCAGGTAAAGATCGTCCAGAAGGTCAGAGCCTCCGAGACTGACGTGTTCAAGTTCGGCCGACCGGGCTCGGCTGAGGGGGCCATCGAAACACCTTTAGACGCGCCGCAATGGACCATGGTGTTCGAGCCCAATTCCGCGGCCCTGTCGCCATCCAACCAGATTACCAGCCTGGTGACGGCGGCGGCCGTCATGCTCGGCTTCTTCCTGGCAGGTATTGCTTTTTCCTTCTCCTCGCTATCCCGCAAGGTACAGAAGGACAGCGACACACTGGCCGATTACCTGAGCCAGCTCATGCGCGGCCGCAGCCCGTCCATGGATGCCTACGAGCTACCCATGTTCCAGCAGCTGGCCATGGCAGCAGTCCAGCACAAGCAGGGCACGGTCGCGAAAAAGGAACGGGCGCCCGCCGGCAAAGGCGATCCCGCAGATCTTCTGGCCGATGGCGATGACGATGAGATCGCAACGTTGGACGCCGGCGAGGCAGCCACAGATAAGGACGATCTGCTCGACGACGACGACAGCTTTCTCGAAGTGGACGCCTCCAAAGACGCCCAGGAAAACTTCGGCATCGAGGTGAGTGAGGACGTGGGTCCGTTGGAAATGGGTCTCGATCTCTCAGACGACATTTTCCGCGCTTACGACATCCGCGGCATTACAACAAAGAATCTCACGGAAGATGTGGTCTACTGGATCGGCCGGGCTTTCGCCGCAGAAGCCAGGAGCAAGAACCAGCAGCGAGTTGCGGTCGGTCGGGACGGCCGGCACTCCTCCGCACCACTGAGAGATTCGCTGGCCCGTGGCCTGAACGAGGGTGGCTGCGACGTGATCGATATCGGTCAGGTGCCAACACCGCTCCTCTACTTCGCGACCCACGCGCTGGATACGGGTACCGGCATCATGATCACCGGCAGCCACAACCCGCCTGACTACAATGGCCTGAAGATGATGATCGCCGGTGAGACGCTCGCCGAAGAGCGCATTCAGGGTCTGAAACAACGCCTGATCGATAACGAGCTGACGGACGGAGAAGGCGAGATCGAAGAGATGGACCTCAACGACCACTATCTGGACCGGGTGCTGGAAAGCGTTGTGGTCGCGCAGCCTTGCAAAGTAGTAGTCGACTGCGGCAACGGCGTGGCTGGTGAGCTGGCACCGAAACTCCTCCAGGAGCTCGGTTGTGAGGTGGTGCCCCTGTACTGCAACATCGATGGCGACTTCCCCAATCACCACCCGGACCCCGCAGAACCGGAAAACCTCCGGGATCTGATCGATGTGGTGAAAGATGAAAAAGCAGACCTCGGTCTTGCGTTCGACGGCGACGGCGACCGGCTCGGTGTGGTGACACCCTCTGGCGATATCATCTGGCCCGATAAGATGCTCATGCTGTTCGCTCAGGACATCGTTGGTCGCAACCCGGGAGCCGACATCATCTACGACGTGAAGTGCTCGCGGCATCTGAACAACGTGATCAGCGAATATGGTGGCCGTCCCATCATGTGGAGAACGGGTCACTCGCACATGAAGGCCAAGCTGAAGGAGACGGGCGCGTTGCTCGCTGGCGAGTTCAGTGGTCACATCTGCTTCGCCGAGCGCTGGTACGGCTTCGACGATGCTCTCTACTCTGCCGCCCGACTCCTGGAGATTCTCGGCTCCGAATCGAAAAGCGTGGATGAGGTCTTCGCCCAGTTCCCGGTCACATTTGCGACGCCAGAGCTGAAGATCAGTACCACCGAGCAAAGAAAGTTCGAGGTAATCGACGCGCTGGCAAAAAACGCCGACTGGGGCGACGGAACCGTCACCGATATCGATGGGGTGCGGGTCGACTTTGCCGACGGTTGGGGCCTGATCCGGGCATCCAACACGAGCCCGGTGCTTTCCCTGCGCTTCGAGGCAGACGGACAGGCGGCGCTCGAGCGAATCCAAGGCGAATTCAGAACCGCGCTAAACGGGATCGACCCTGAGCTCTCCTTCTAGAGCCTATGAGTGACAAACAGAACAACAACAAAGTAACGGACGTTGCCGCGGTACTGACCGAGGCCCTCCCTTACATTCAACAGTTCCACGGCTCCACATTCGTCGTCAAGTACGGTGGCAACGCGATGGTGGACGAGGACCTGAAGAACTCCTTTGCCCGAGACATCGTGCTCCTGAAGCTGGTGGGCCTGAATCCGGTGATCGTGCACGGCGGCGGTCCGCAGATCGGCGATCTGCTGGACAGGCTGAACATTCCGACCAAGTTCGTTGGCGGAATGCGGGTCACGGATGCGGCCACCATGGACGTGGTGGAGATGGTGCTCGGTGGCCTGGTCAATCAGGACATCGTCTCCATGATCAATGCACACGGCGGCCGTGCCGTAGGGATCACCGGCAAGGATGGTGATCTGATCCGCGCGGAAAAGCTCACCGTCAGCCAATCTTCACCGGATGTGGACGTGCCGGAGATCATCGACATCGGGCACGTCGGTCGGGTGGCAGAAGTTCGGCCGGGGATCCTCTCCACACTGGTCAGCGAGGATTTCATCCCTGTAATCGCGCCGATAGGTGTTGGTCCAGGCGGGGAGTCCTACAACATCAATGCAGACCTGGTGGCAGGCAAGCTGGCCGAGGAGCTGGGCGCTGCCAAGCTCATTCTGCTGACCAACACGCCCGGTATCCTGGATGACGCCGGCCGAACCATTCCAAGCCTGACGGTCAGCCAGGCCGAGGATCTGATCGCTTCGGGCGTCATCTCCGAAGGCATGCTGCCAAAGACCGACTGTGCCCTTTCTGCGATCAATGGCGGTGTGGGCAGCGTGCAGATCCTGGACGGGACGGTCGCGCACGCCCTGTTGCTGGAGATCTTCACCGACGCTGGCATCCACACCCAGATCCTGCCGGATGAGACGGACGGAGGGAGCCAATGAGCAAACCGAGTCGTCGTGACGAGATCCTGCAGGCACTGGCCGCCATGCTGGAGTCACAACCTGGCGCACGGATCACTACGGCTGCGCTCGCAAAAGAGGTCGGTGTGTCTGAAGCGGCCCTCTACCGACACTTCCCGAGCAAAGCAAAGATGCTGGAGGGACTCATCGAGTTCATCGAGGAGAGCCTGTTCAGTCGTATCAGCCGCATCATGACAGAAGAGCCCACGGCCCAGGCGCGCTGCCGGAAGGTGCTGGCGCTGCTGCTGACCTTCGCGGAACGCAACCCAGGCATGGCTCGACTCATGACCGGCGAAGCGCTGCAGGGTGAGACCCAGCGCCTGCGCGGAAGAATCCGGCAAGTCTACGACCGCCTGGAAACCCAACTGCGTCTGATCCTGCGGGAGTGGGCGGCAACCCGAGTGCCTGGCCCTGAGCTCGGTTCAGCGACGGCGGCCAACCTGCTTCTCGCAGCCGCCGAAGGTCGTATCCATCAATTCGTGCGTAGTGAGTTCCGTGCCCTGCCCACCTCCAGCTGGACGGAGCAATGGGAGGCTCTGGAGCGCGCCGTCTTCAGATAGGGTCGGGGTTCTCGAGAAGGCCCGGAAGGCCTACCAGCTTGCGTGTGCAAGCTGCTCCTCATCGCAGCCAGGCAACTGAAATACCCGGCGTTCCTCGTCGAACTCGGCGGCCTTGGTTTCCCGGGATAGCTCGCTCGTGGTGATCTGCGCAGTGAGGTTGTCGATGGTGGTCTGGGTCTGATCCATCAGATCCAGATCTCTTTGCGGAATGATCTTGCCTTCCCGTTCGAAGTCAGCGGCAGCATCCTGCATCTTCTTCAGGGACGCCTGACTGAGCTCCAGATTGGCCCGAGCGTTCTGCAGTGATTCTTCGAGCTGAGCGCCGAACTGAACCTCTGCATCATCGATGTCCTCGAGGGACTCATAGCGCCGGTGGACCCGCGCCACTGCCTTCTCGCAGGCTTCCAGCTTGCGCTCCCGCTCGAGCTTGGCAGCGTACTCTTCCTCGGACAGCTGAGCGCCTACCCGGCGGATCAGCCGGCCGGACTCATCGATCACGTCGTAGCCATTGGGCACCAGATGGGTCGGAACGGAGTAGCCGATCTCCTGATAGCCCTTATCGTTGATGTAGCGATAGAGGGTGGCGGCATCTGCCGGTAGAGCGATGGCGACCGTGAGCAGGGCGGGCGCAGCCAGACGACGCAGATGAGTCGTAGCGGCCGTCAAGCTGAACGCTGACCGGCTCATGACGCCATTTGCCGCTCGCTCAGCAAATAAGCTGCCAGAATTCGCAATTTGCTTTGCACTTCTCATTGCATTATTAATCACAGAAGGCCGCCTGATAGTCTCGAATCGCGTCTAATGCTGCCGGTGGATGGTTGTCCGCAGCCTCTTGCAAGTCAAGGTACTCGATCACGTCCTGCAAGGTGAGCAGGCTGGCCACCGGCACCTCCAACTCCTCGGCCAGCCGGCTGACCGCAGTACCCGGTTTGTCCGCCTCGACCCGCTCCTGCCGATCCAGGGCAATCAGCACCCCGACCAGGGTACCGCCCGCATCCCGAATCAATCCGGCCGCTTCCCGCACCGCGGTACCTGCCGTCAGAACGTCATCCACCAGTAGCAACCTACCGGTGACCGATGCGCCTACGAACTGCCCACCCTCGCCATGGTCCTTGGCCTCCTTACGGTTGAACAGCCAGCCGCAATCCCGGCCCCGGGCTGCCAGCGACGATGCCGTCGCCACCGCGATGGGAATGCCTTTGTACGCCGGCCCGAACACCGCATCAAACGGCAGGCCAAGCTTTTCCGCGCCATCGGCATAGGCCTCGCCCAGCCGGGCAATGGCCGAGCCGCTGCTAATTGCCCCCAGGTTGAAGAAGTAGGGGCTTTGACGGCCGGACTTCAACGTGAAGGTACCAAACCGCAGCACCGACTGCTCGATGAGCAGCTCCAGCAGATCGGCGCTACCGCTCACGCAGCACCCCCGGTTTCCGCCTGTTGCAGGGCCACCAGCTCAGCCGTGCCTTGTCGGGCCAGGGCCAGCATGGCGGTCAGTTCCTCCGCTGAGAAGGGTTTCTGCTCGGCGGTACCCTGTATTTCCACAAAGCCTCCTGAGGCCAGCGCGACGACGTTCATATCTGTTTCTGCTGTCGAGTCTTCCGCATAGTCCAGATCCAGCACGGGCTGACCCTGCCAGATTCCCACGGATATAGATGCCACATGCTCAATGAACGCTTCCTGAACCCCGATGCTGGCCAATGCGTCGGCCAGCGCCACGGACGCGCCGGTGATCGAGGCCGTACGGGTGCCGCCATCCGCCTGAATCACGTCGCAGTCGAGCCGGACGGTCCGCTCACCGAGCTTGTCCATCGCCACCGCCGCCCTCAAGCTGCGACCAATGAGGCGCTGGATTTCCACCGTCCGACCACTCTGCTTGCCTCGAGCCGCTTCCCGATCCACCCGGCTGTGGGTGGATCCCGGCAGCATGCCGTACTCCGCGGTCACCCAGCCGACGCCTTTGCCGCGGAGAAAACCAGGGACGGAATCTTCCACGCTGGCGGTGCAGATCACCCTGGTGCCGCCGAACTCCACCAGCACCGAGCCGGCAGCATGGGCCGTGAAACCGCGGGTGAAGCGGACCGGGCGAAGCTCGTCCGGGTTGCGACCGCTGGGCCGTTGACTCATGGGCGGTGTCCTCTGCTGCTATTCAATGGCGCGCCATTATAGGGGCCTCACGGTACAATGGGCCTTTTCAAGTCGTGGTATCTCTCGACCATGGTCAACAGCATGACGGCCTTTGCCCGGTCCCAGGCCTCCAGCGGCGGTTTCGTGCTCACCTGGGAGATCCGTTCGGTCAATCATCGCTTCCTGGAGATGCAATTCCGCCTGCCGGAAGCACTGCGTTCGGTGGAATATCCGCTGCGCGATACCCTGCGTAAGCACCTGAAACGAGGCAAGCTCGACTGCGCCTTGCGCATGGAGCGCCAGGCCAGCGAGTCCACCATCGAGCTGAATCGGCCGCTGCTGCTGCAGGTGCTCGCCATGGTCGAACAGGTTCGCCGTGACGCCCCGGAAATCGGCTCACCGAACCCTATGGATCTGCTGCGCTGGCCGGGCGTGATCGGTGATGACGCGGGTTTTGATGACGACGCCCTGGCTACCGCCGTGACCGACCTTTTTGAAGAAGCCCTCTCCGAACTCATGGCCTATCGACAACGGGAAGGTGGCCAGCTGGCGGAGACCATTTCCAGCCGGCTGGATGAGATCGACGCGGTAGTGGCGGATGTCAAAGGCCGCACCGCCTCCATTGGCCATCAGATGCAAGCCAGGCTTAAGAGCCGCCTCGAGGACCTGAAGGTACAGGTGGATGCGGAACGCCTGGAGCAGGAGGTGGCCCTGCTCGCGCAACGGGCCGATGTGGCCGAAGAGCTGGACCGGCTCGGTATCCACGTAGAGGAAGCGCGCTCGATTCTGCGCAAGCCCGGCCCGCACGGACGCCGCCTCGACTTCCTCACCCAGGAGCTGAATCGGGAAGCAAACACCCTGGGGGCCAAGGCGACCATGGTGGAAAACTCCCAGCGCTCCGTGGACCTCAAGGTGGTCATCGAGCAGATCCGGGAGCAGGTGCAGAACATCGAATGAGCCCTCAAAACAAGAAGAGGGGCACCCTGTTCGTCGTTTCTGCCCCATCCGGGGCCGGGAAGACCTCGCTGGTGGCCGAGCTCCTCGAAGGCGACCCAAGCCTGCACCTGTCCATCTCCCACACCACCCGGCCACGTCGGCCGAAGGAAACAGCCGGTGTGAACTACCACTTCATCGACAAAACTGCCTTTGAATCGATGATCGATGCCGACGCTTTCCTCGAGCACGCCTCGGTGTTCGGCAATTATTACGGCACCTCAAAGGCGGCGATTGCAGAACCGCTGGCCGCCGGTCAGGACGTGCTGCTCGAGATCGACTGGCAAGGTGCAGCCCTGGTTCGTCAGGCGCATTCGGAAGCGGTCAGTATCTTCATCGTGCCGCCTTCGCAGGACGCCCTCAGGGAACGGCTTCAGGGTCGCGCTCAGGACGACGCCGAGGTGATCGAGTCGCGGCTGGCCGAAGCCAAGACCGAGATGCAGCACTATGACGAGTTCGACTACCTGGTGGTGAACGACGTGTTCTCCATTGCCCTCGATGAGCTTCGGGCCATCGTTCTGGCGGAACGCTGCCGGGTCACTACCCGGGCAGCCCGCAACTCGGATCTCATGGCTTCACTGCTAGCCTAGCTTTCCGAGCGTAATCCAAGGGTGGCATTGTCCGGTGACGGCGCTGCTGCACAGGCCCTTTCGGCTGACGCTGCAAGCCCATCCCTGGGCGCTCGACTTCGGCCATCCCTGGCCTCAGACGCAGCCGAAAGGGCCTGTGCAGCATCACCGTCACTGAAGCTGTCTCCTGAGATTCACCTGAACGCTCTGTAGCAGTGGTTTCGTGAGTTCGGTGCGAGCGGTCCATGTCCAGAGCGGCACTTCGGGCGAGTCTTGGTGCAACCTTGAGGGAACGCTCGAGCCAGTGCTTGTCTGTGTACTGAAAGGGGCAGTCGGGGCACACGGATGTGGGCAATTCGCATAGCGAATTGCTTAGCTGTTTGCTTTGCAAACAGCCCCCCGCCTGAGCGCCCATGGATGGGGGGTCTAGGCGCGAAGCGCCGACCCTAGCGTCCCCGTCAGTACACAGACAAGCACTGGCTCGAGCGTTCCTTGAAACTCTACAACCACTGAATCACCCAGAAACTCTCCGTCTGGACACTTACCAGGTACGTGGGTAAACTCGCGCGCTCGATTTTCCCAAGACCCAGAAGGTCCCCGCAAAATGGCCCGAATCACCGTAGAAGATTGCCTCGAAAACGTGGAAAACCGCTTCGAGCTCGTCATGCTCGCGACCCGTCGCGCCCGCCAGATGCGCCGCTACGGTGTGGATCCCCTGGTTCCGGAGGAAAACGACAAGCCGACTGTCATTGCTCTGCGAGAGATTGCTGAAGGCTTGGTCTCCCACGAAATGCTTGACGCACAGGAAACCTCCACGGAGGATGAAGAGGTAGAAATTACCTTCTCCGTGGGAGATGACGAGCGAAGCGACTTCAAGTCCGACTTCTAAGAAGCCGGGCCAGCGCCGGCGTGGTAGTGCCGGCAAGAAACGAGCCCGTCCGAAGACGCCGGGCTCAGGTCGCACCCGTGCGCACCAATCTTCTCCCAGGGCGAAGGCAAAACACAACCCGGACGGATCCTTCTTCGTCCAACAGCTGGCCGAGCAGGCCCGCCGGGATTCCGTAGCGAACCCGGCAACCATCGACAAGCTGACCAAGCTGGCGGCGAGCTACCTGCCGGATGAGCAGGTGCGGCTGATCGCAGAAGCTCACGCCTACGCGGAAGCCGCTCATCAGGGCCAGACCCGGCGCACGGGCCATGCCTACATCACTCACCCACTGGCTGTGGCCAACATCCTGGCCGGTTTGCGCATGGATCCGGAGACCATCATCGCCGGCCTCCTGCACGACGTGCTGGAAGATACGGAAGCCAGCAAGAAGGTCCTGGGCGACCGCTTCGGCAAGTCGGTGGCGGAGATTGTCGACGGGGTGTCCAAGCTGTCAAAGATCTTCCGCTCCCGGGCGGAAGCCCAGGCTGAAAACTTCCAGAAGATGGCCCTGGCTATGGCCAAGGACATCCGGGTGATCATGGTGAAGCTGGCCGACCGGCTGCACAACATGCGCACCATCGGTGTCATGAGTCAGGAACAGCGCAAGCGCATCGCCAGGGAAACCCTGGATTTCTACGCACCCATCGCCAACCGGCTCGGCATGCACTCAGTGAAGGTGGAGTTCGAAGAGCTCTCCTTCGCGGCCCTCTATCCGCTGCGCCAGGATCGGATCAGCGAAGCGGTTCGAGCGGCCCGTGGCAACCGCAAGGAGCTGATGGAGGACGTGCGACGTTCCATCGAAGCCGCCCTGGCTGCCGAGGGTGTGAAGGCTTCCGTGCAGGGCCGGGAGAAGCACCTCTACTCCATCTACCAGAAAATGAAGACCCAGCATAAGTCCTTCTCCGAGATCATGGACGTGTTCGGCTTTCGCGTGGTGGTGGAACAGGTCGACGACTGCTATCGCACGCTCGGCATCGTGCACAACCTCTACAAACCGGTGGCCGGCCGGTTCAAGGACTACATCGCCATTCCCAAGGCAAACGGCTATCAGTCTTTGCACACGACCTTGTTCGGCATGCACGGCGTGCCAATCGAGGTGCAGATCCGTACCGAGCATATGGACCAGGTGGCTGAAAACGGGATTGCCGGTCACTGGCTCTACAAGTCCGAGGAGGATTCCTTCGCATCGAGTCAGCAGCGGGCCCGAGCCTGGGTGCGTGATCTGCTCGATCTGCAGCAGCGGGCGGGCAACCCCATGGAGTTTGTGGAAAGTCTGAAGATCGATCTGTTTCCGGACGAGGTTTACGTCTTCACGCCCAAGGGCCAGATCCTCGAGCTGCCGCGAGGCTCATGTCCGGTTGATTTCGCCTACGCCGTGCACACGGATGTGGGCAATCACTGCGTCGCCTGCCGGGTCGACAGAAACCTGGCGCCGTTGTCACAGCAGCTGCAGTCCGGGCAGTCGGTGGAGATCATCACCTCGGACGAAGCACGGCCAAACCCGGACTGGCTCACTTTCGTGGTCTCTTCCAAGGCGAGGACGGGGATCCGTCAGGCGCTGAAAACCCAGCAGGAATCCCAGTCCATCGCTTTCGGCCGGCAACTGCTGAACCGTTCTCTGGCCAGTGCAAACAAGTCGATCAACGACCTGGACTTCCGCCGCTTGCGCCGGGTGTTCAAGGAATTCGGCGTCAAACGCCTCGACGAGGTACTGGCTGCCATCGGCAACGGCAAGCTCATGAGCTACGCCGTGGCGCAACGCCTGCTGGCGGAAGACGACCCTGACTTCGAGGGCGTGCCGGTGGAGTCCGGTGGCCCCGTCGCCATCCGCGGCGGCGAAGGACTGGTTGTGAACTACGGTCGCTGCTGCGGACCGGTACCCGGAGATGCCATCGTCGGCCACATGACCCCGGGCAAGGGCTTCGTGGTGCACGTGGAAACCTGTCCGAACATGGTGGAGATCCGTCGTCGCCGAGGCGCGAAGGAGATCATTCCCGCACACTGGGCAGCCACGACGGAAGACGAGTTTCTCACCACTCTGCGACTGCAGGTAAGCCGCCAGAAAGGCATCATCGCCGAGTTGGCCAGCACAATTGCCGAGGTAGACGCCGGAGTCGAGAACATCCACGTGGAGGAGCGCAGTGCCGAGGTCACCAGCGTGATCGCCCGTCTCGGCGTGAGAGACCGCAGCCACCTGGCAAGGGCCATCCGTCGCCTCCGGAACCTGCCCAGCGTGATCAGCATATCCCGTCTGGGCAGCTGAAGCGCAGGCTGCCGCCGCGCACGCCGGCCCATGCGCGCCCGCCGTAGAACCAACGAACAGACCGGATCAACCATGAAGCAAACGATCAGCACAGAGTCAGCACCGGCTGCCATCGGCACCTATTCACAGGCTATCGAGGCAACCGGCACCTTCGTCTTTCTTTCCGGGCAGATCCCGCTCGACCCCACGACGATGGAGGTGGTTTCCGAGGATGTGGCCGTTCAGACCGAGCAGGTTTTCAAGAATCTGGCCGCCGTGGCGGAAGCAGCCGGTGGCACGCTCAACGATCTGGTCAAGCTCACCGTCTACCTCACCGACCTGGCCGACTTCGCTACCGTCAACGAGGTGATGGCCAGGCACGTCAGCGAACCTTATCCCGCCCGGGCGGCCATTGGCGTCGCAGAGCTTCCGCGAGATGTCTCGGTGGAGATCGAAGGTATCCTGGTGCGCTGAACGCACCGGCCCACCACAACAGACACCGAACACGCCACGTGGCTGCTGATCCCGCCGCATCCGTCACCACGCTGAAGGGCGTTGGTCCGAGCCTGGCAGAAAAGCTGGGCCGCCTGGGTGTGCATCGTCTGCTCGATCTACTTCTGCATCTGCCGCTGCGCTATCAGGATCGGTCCAGAATCGTCAGCTTGTCTTCCCTGGTCCCGGAACAGGAGTGCCTGGTGCAGGGTCAGATCGTAGACGCCAGACTCGCCTATGGCCGACGCCGTAGCCTGCTGGTGACGTTGGAAGATCAGACCGGCTACCTGAAACTCCGCTTCTTCTATTTCTCCCGAGGTCAGCAGAGCGCGCTCAAAACCGGCATGTACGTCCAGGCGTTCGGCCAGGTACGCATCAGCAGGGAGGGACTCGAGATGATCCACCCCGAGTACCGTACCTATCGGGACGCGCCACCCCCACCGGAGCCGGAACTGACCCCGGTTTATCCGACCACGAAGGGACTGGGTCAGGGTCGGCTGCGTACGCTGACGGATCAGATACTCAGCATGGATTGGCCTGAGGGTGACGGCACACCGTACTCGGATCTGCGTTTCCTGCATCGGCCACCAACCGATGCGGACGAAGAAAGCATCGCCGAGGTTCAGGCGCGCATCGCTCTGGATGAGCTGACCGCCTACTACCTCGTTATGCGTCACCGGCAATCCGACCGGGCCGGCCATCGCACGGTTGCTCTGCCTCAGGCAGCGCAACTCGGTCGGCAGCTGCTCAAGATCCTCGGCTTCCGTCTGACCGGTGCCCAGCGTCGGGTAACCACCGAGGTGCTCGAGGATCTCAGCCGCGATGTGCCCATGCTGCGACTGGTCCAGGGCGATGTGGGTTCCGGCAAAACGGTGATCGCCGCCTTTGCCGCTATCCGTGCCGCCGAGCACGGCGCCCAGACAGCACTGATGGCACCGACGGAAATCCTCGCTGAGCAGCACTACCTGAACTTCGTCAGCTGGCTGGATCCACTTGGCATACCGGTCGTCCTGCTGACCGGATCCCTGAGCACGTCCGAACGGAAGCGTGCAGTAGCGGCCATCGAATCAGGCGAGGCGCTGGTGGCCGTTGGCACCCACGCCCTGTTTCAGAACTCGGTGAGCTTTCACCGCCTGGCGCTCACCGTTGTCGACGAGCAACACCGCTTCGGCGTCCACCAGCGCATGGCTCTGAAAGACAAAGGCCGGCTACCGCACCAGCTGGTGATGACAGCAACTCCCATCCCGCGGACGTTGACCATGGCGCTCTATGCGGACATGGACGTGTCGACCCTGGATGAGCTGCCCGCAGGACGACAACCGGTCACCACTACCGTGGTGGCCGACGATCGCCGTGACGAGGTGCTGGCGCACCTCGTCACCGAGCTCGATGCGGGTCGTCAGGCCTATTGGGTCTGCCCACTGATCGAAGAGTCCGATGCGCTGGATGCCGCCTCCGTGGAAGGCACGCTTCCAGTGCTCAAAGACGCCCTGCCCGGGTGTCGGATCGACGTGCTACATGGTCGGATGAAGAGCGACGAGAAAGCCAGGATCATGGCCGAGTTCAAGTCGGGCCGTGTGCAGCTGCTGCTGGCCACCACGGTGGTGGAGGTGGGCGTGGATGTGCCGAATGCCACCCTGATGGTGATCGAAAACCCTGAGCGCATGGGTCTTGCGCAGCTGCATCAGCTGCGGGGCCGGGTGGGCAGGGGCTCGCATGCTTCCTACTGCGTGCTGCTTTACGCTACTCCGCTCTCTGAGACCAGCAGGCGCCGGCTCGGCGTGATCCGGGAGAGTCAGGACGGCTTCGAGATCGCCGAACAGGACCTGAACATTCGTGGACCCGGCGACCTGTTGGGTACCCGGCAGACGGGCGAGCAGCAGTTCAGGATCGCGGACCTGCGAACCCACGCCCATCTGATGCCGGAGGTGGTTCAGCGCGGCGATGAGTTGCTGAAATCGGATCGGGAGACGGCTGCCCGGTTACTCGGTATCTGGGCGCCTGCGGATTCGGGCCACGCCGGCGTTTAACGCCAGTGCTCAAGCAGCGGATCGGTTGCGCTTGGGTACCACCCGGCCCGCGTCCGGGTCGTTGAACACGTCCATGTCCAGATCGTCTTCCGACTTCGCGACTATGGTGGCCACAGTGCCGTCCCCCACCACGTTCACCGACGTGCGCAACATGTCCAGCAGCCGGTCGATGCCGATGATGAGGCCAATGCCTTCCACCGGCAGGCCTACCTGTCCCAGCACCATGGCCAGCATGATCAGCCCCACGCCCGGAACACCGGCGGTGCCGATGGATGCGAGCGTAGCGGTAAGGATCACCATCAGGTAGTCGGCAACGGTGAGGTCGTATACATAGAACTGGGCAATGAAGACCGTGGCCACACCCTGCATGATGGCGGTGCCATCCATATTGACAGTGGCCCCCAATGGCACGGCGAAGGAAGCGACTTCGTTTTTGACACCCACCCGCTTCTCGACCGTACGCAGA
This sequence comes from Candidatus Azotimanducaceae bacterium, assembly GCA_965215995.1. Classification (GTDB taxonomy): domain Bacteria; phylum Pseudomonadota; class Gammaproteobacteria; order Pseudomonadales; family Azotimanducaceae; genus SZUA-309. Next base: position 2,367,861 of record OZ244128.1, read on the forward strand.
GTCACCGGCAGGGTGGCACCACTGGAAGAGGTGGAGAACGCTACCAGCATGGGCTCGCGCATCTTGGCGAAGAACTGCAGCGGATTGATCCTCGCCAGCAAGGTGAGCAGGCTCGGGTAAACCACGGTGGCGTGAAGCACGAGCGCCAGCACCACGGTGCCGAAGTAAGCCGCCAGCTTGCCGATCTCGGCCCAGCCGACCCTGGTGAAGAGCACACCCATGAGGCAGAACACCCCGTAAGGCGCGAGCGCGATCAGCATGGTGATCAGCTTCATCAGGATCTCGTTGAGATCTGTGAAGAGGGCGTTGATCCGCTCTCCTGCCTCTCCGGACCGGGACAGCGCTATACCCAGCAACAGGGCGAAAACGATGACCTGCAGCATGTTGCCCTGGGCCATCGCGGCGACGGGGTTGGTTGGGAAGATATTGATCAGCGTGTCTTTGATGCTCTGCGCTTCTTTCGGCACGAAATCGGAAGCCGTGATGTTGGCATCGGACGCGCCTTCACCGGGCGCGATCAGGAGGGCCAGCAGAAGTGCGATGCTGATGGCGACGCCTGTGGTGAGCAGATAGAGACCGACCGTCTTGCCGCCGACCCGGCCCATATTGCCGTGACCGCCCAGGCTCGCCGCGCCGCAGACCAGTGAAACAAAGACCAGGGGCACCACCATGAGCTTGAGGCTGGCAATGAAGATCTGGCCACCGGCATCGAGCAGGCCGTCGATGAGGTAGGTGCGAATCAGGCCGTCGGGCTCAGCGCCTGTCAGCTGCACGAGCATGCCGAGGGTCAGGCCCGCGACCATGCCGATCAGAATGCGGATGGTCAGGTTCATGGTCGGGCCTCTATCAGTGGGTGAGTCAGGAAAGGGCTCGTCTGTCCGCGCGCGGAACGGATCAGCCGACCTCGATCATCTCGAAATCTTCCTTGCTGACCCCGCACTCGGGGCAGACGAAATCCTCCGGAACGTCTTCCCAACGGGTACCGGGTGCGACGTTTTCTTCCTCGCATCCTTCCGCTTCGTCGTAGATCCAGCCGCAGACGATGCACTGCCACTTCCGCATGATTTACCCGCTTTCCGGCTCCTAAATTAAGGCGCGTAAACTACTTGCCCGTCCCCGAAAAATCAATTGGATAGCAATGCCCGGGGGCGCCCCATGAACTATCATTGGCCGCCAGATGGACCAGGTAAAAGCGGAAATCGGGCGCCATGCGACAGCCAACGGTGAGGACGGCTTTGCGGCATTGCGTCCCTATCTCGCCCTCATGCGAGCCGACCGGCCCGTAGGCACTCTGCTGCTGCTCTGGCCGACCCTTGCGGCCCTCTGGCTGGCAGCGGACGGTGTGCCGCCCTTCGGACTCATCGTCGTGTTCAGCCTCGGCACCTGGCTCATGCGCTCGGCCGGTTGCGTGATCAACGATATCGCCGATCGGAAAGTCGACGGCCATGTCATGCGCACACAGCAACGGCCTCTGGCCACGGGTGCCGTGAGCACAGGCAATGCGGTCCTGCTCTTTCTGGGCCTGGCGGCCGCGGCGGGATTGCTGCTCATCTTCCTGAATCCAATGACCCGACTCCTGGCGGTGGCCGGGCTCGGCATCGCCGCCGTCTACCCGCTCATGAAGCGCTGGACTTATCTGCCCCAGGTGGTGCTCGGCACCGCCTTCAGCTGGGGGCTGATCATGGCGTACTCGGCCGTGCAGAGCCGATTGCCCATCGATGCCTGGTTGCTGTTCATCGCCAGCCTGACCTGGATCGTGGCGTACGACACCATGTACGCCATGGTAGACCGTGAAGATGATCTAAAAATCGGCGTGCGCTCCACGGCCATCCTGTTCGGCGCTCAGGACCGGCTCATGATCGCCCTGCTGCAGGGCGTCACGCTGACCGCCCTTTTCCTGCTGGCCGAGGTCATCGCCGCACGGGGTGCTTTCCAGCTCAGCCTCTTGGCGATCATCGGCTTCTTCCTCTATCAGCACTATCTGATCCGCAATCGGGACAGAGACGGCTGTTTCGCCGCGTTCGCCAACAACGTCTGGGTCGGCTTCGCCCTGTTCATCGGCGCGGTGCTGGAGCTCTCCATTCTGCCTCTGCTGGCCGGCATGCCGTTCTTCGGAATCACCCTCTGATCAGATTCGTCGAGCAGACCATCGAACGTATCGGCCACACCGTGGCCTGGCTCATCTTCGTGATGGCCCTGACGACCTTCGCCATCGTGCTGTTCCGCTATGGATTCAATCTGGGCGCGATCGCTGTGCAGGAGAGCGTCCTCTACCTGCATGCCATCGCCTTCATGCTGGGTATCCCTTACGCGCTGAAGACGGATGAACACGTTCGGGTGGACGTGATCTACGCTCGCCTCTCAGCGCGGGCCAAGGCGGTAGTAAACGGGCTCGGTCATTGCCTCTTTCTGCTACCTTTCGCACTGACACTCTTCTGGTTGTCACTACCCTATGTCGGCGCTTCCTGGCGAATTCTCGAGGGCTCCCCCGAGGTAGGCGGCATTCCCGGAGTTTTCATTCTGAAAACCCTGATCCCCGTCACCAGCGTCCTGCTCCTGCTGCAGGGTCTGGTGGGCATCACGCAGGCGGTTCGCGGCGCTCGATCGCATCGACCTCCGGAGCCTGGCCCTTGATCCCTCTTGCCATGTTCGCCGCGACCTTTGCCGCGCTGCTGGCGGGGTACCCGGTAGCGCTGACGCTGGCGGGGGTTGCCTTGCTGTTTGCCTTCGGCGGCGTGCTCACCGGTACCTTCAGCCCCACGGATCTCGGTTTCCTGCCAAACCGGCTGTTCGGCATCATGACTAACCAGACCATGCTGGCGGTGCCGCTGTTCGTACTCATGGGCGTGGTGCTGGAGAAAACGCGGATCGCGGAATCTCTGCTCGAATCCATGAGCGCGCTGCTGGCCAGCAATCGCAGCGGCCTGGCGGTTTCCGTGATTCTGGTGGGCATGCTGATGGCTGCGAGCACGGGCATCGTCGGCGCGACGGTCGTGACCATGGGCCTCATGGCGCTGCCCGCCATGCTGAAGCAAGGCTACGATCCGCGCCTCGCCACAGGCACCATTGCATCGACCGGCACCCTGGGGCAGATCATTCCTCCTTCGATCGCACTGGTTCTGCTCGGTGATGTGCTCGGCAATGCCTACCAACAGGCGCAGCTGGATGCCGGGGTGTTCGCACCGGATACGGTTTCCGTGGGAGATCTGTTTGCGGGTGCATTGATCCCAGGGCTATTGCTGGTGCTCCTCTACCTCCTCTACGCGCTGGTCAGAACGGCACTGACGAGTCCTGACGGAGGGGTGGAGGGTACTCGCCCTGCAGCCTCCTTCCACGGCCCGGTGACCGGGCGGCTTCTCAAGGATCTGATCAGCCCCCTCCTGCTCATCGTGCTGGTACTCGGCTCCATTCTCGGCGGTCTGGCCACACCCACCGAAGCGGCAGGCGTGGGTGCCGTCGGTGCGCTCATGCTCGGCATGCTGCGCAGCGGTGCCGACCGGCTGGACCTTGCGCGGCTCCGAAGCGCCGGCCGACAGACCCTCGGCACCACCAGCATGGTCTTCTTCATCCTGATCGGGGCCTCTCTTTTCTCCCTGGTTTTTCGGGGCTACGGCGGCGACGAGCTGGTCCAGGGGCTGTTCGAGCAGATGCCCGGTGGCACCTGGGGTGCGCTGGCGGTAGTGATGCTGATCATTTTCCTGCTCGGGTTCATGCTCGATTTCATAGAGATCACCTTTGTGGTGGTACCCATTGTCGGTCCCATCCTTCTCGGCATGGGGATCGACCCGATCTGGCTCGGCGTGCTGATTGCGGTGAATCTGCAGACCTCCTTCCTGACCCCGCCATTCGGCTTCGCGCTCTTCTACCTGCGCGGCGTCACCCCGGAACACATCCCCACCAGCGCTATTTACAGGGGCGTGGGACCATTTGTCATACTGCAGCTTCTGCTGCTGGCAGCCCTCCTGCTCTGGCCCGCGCTGGCCACCTGGTTGCCTGAGCGGTTGTACGGCTGACGACGCGAACACGATATATCCATGCACGAAGACAGAACCATACTCACCGATCTGAAGATCTGGGACGGTGAGCGCAGCCTGGAGACGAACACCCTGGTTCTGAACGGGCACCGCATCGAAATCCTCTGTGACAAAACCGCGCTGTCGCCAGCCGAAAAACGCCTGTCCCGGTCCATGGCCGGCATGACGGCTCTGCCGGGATTAATGGATGGGCATGTGCACATGGTGCTGGATCCAAACCGATCCTCGCCGCCCGCAGCCGACGAGCTGCCGGATCCCGCGGCCATGCGCGAACGGGCAGTAATGATGGTGCGAGCCGGCATCACAACCGCACGGGACTTGGGCGGTGGCGCCTGGCTGGAGCTGGAACTTCGGGATGCCATCGAGCGCGGCGAGGTGCCCGGACCACGGCTGTTGTGCTCGGGACAGCCGGTGACCTGCACCGGTGGTCATTGCCATTTCTGGGGCGGGGAGGCGGCCGATGCAGATGCGGCGAAGGCCGTCATCGACCGACAGGTCGCTCATCAGGTGGATCTGGTGAAAGTCATGGCCACCGGCGGACGTTTCACCCGTGGCTCAAAGCCGGGAGCCCCGCAGTTCGAACTATCCGTTCTCACCCAGATCGTCGACTACGCCCGGGAGCACGGTTTGAGCGTTGCGGCCCATTGCCACGGCACGCCGGGGATAGACGCCGCGGTACGGGCAGGCGTGCACTCCGTCGAGCACTGCTCCTGGGTCGGGGACGGAGGCTGGGCGAGCGACTACCAGGTCGGCGTGGTGGAACAGATGCTCAAGCACGGAACCTGGGTCTCGCCCACCATTAACACCGGCTGGCAACGGATGCTGGATGCGAACAATCAGACCCTGGTTGGCATGCGGACCGCGCTCAAGGACATGCGTGCGCGCGGTGTCCCGTTCATGGCTTCCACCGATGCAGGGATTCCCGGGGTCTTTCATCATGACCTGCCAAAGGCGCTTCGCGTGTATGGCAAGGTCGCCGAGCTCAGCAACGAACAGGTGCTGCGCTCGGCAACCTCAGAGGCTGCACGGGGCCTCGGTATCGACACGTCGACCGGCCGAATTGCTGCCGGGCTTTTAGCAGACGTGCTGGTGGTGGACGGCAATCCGCTGGAGAGCATCGAGGCGCTCGGCCGGCCGGCTGGGATCTGGGCAAGGGGTGTGGCTGTCCTTTAGGTGGATTTCCACGACCAACGCGACCGAGCGGCGCCGGTCCGGCTCAATTCTCGTCGCCACGCCATACGGGCGCTCGCTTCTCCAGAAAGGCCTGCACCCCTTCCGCGTAGTCCGGCTCCTTCATCATCTGACTGAGCAGATCTTCCGAGGCTGTGACGGAGACGTCCACCGTCTGCTGCAGATCCCGGTAGATCTGCCAGCGGGTCTGCCTCAATGAGTTGGGCGACACGCTGGCGATCAGATTTCTGGCGTATTCGAGCGTGCGGCCGAGTACTTCTTCGGCCGGCAACACCTCATTCACCAGACCAAGCGCCAACGCTTCCTCTGCAGTGAAGGCCCGGGACGACAGCAGCAGCTCGTTGGCTCGAGTCAGACCCAGCATCCTCGGCAGCAGCCAGGAAAGCCCGTATTCGGCCGGCAGGTTGAGTTTTCCATGGGCGGTCGTGAATTTGGCACCCGCGGCGGCGAAGCGCAGGTCGGTAAAGCAGGCGAGCGCCAGACCCACGCCAGCCGCCGGGCCGTTCATTGCCGCCAGGATGGGTTTGCTGAGCCCATACTGGTAGGCAAAGCTGGCATCGAAGCGATCGTCCACCCCGAAACCCGGCATGGCCATCTCCTTCGGCGTGCCCGGATCGTAGCCACCTTTCTTCGCGTGGCCGGTGAGCGCTTCCGCGTCCCCACCCACACAGAATCCCCGGCCCTTACCGGTAACCACGATGGCGCCCACATCGGCATTCTCATCGAGCTCGGAAAGGCACCAGCGATATTCGGTGTGCATCCGCCCGGTCCAGGCATTCATCCGTTGCGGCCGATTGAGGGTGATCAGTCCGATGCCATCTTCGATGAGAAGCTGGGTCGCCTTCAGTTCCATCGCTTAGTCCTCCACCCTGGCATTCAGATAAGCCCGCTCCGTGATCTCGTGGTAGCGCCGGACCGATTCCGTAAAGGCTCGGTGGGAGTCGAGAATCCGCGCATGGAGCGGATCGTTTCCGGCCATCTCGGCGATCACCGCTGCCGATTGGTCACGCAAGGCGCTAAGCACCTCCGGCGGGAACGGTCGCACGTCCACCCCGTGCTCGGTGATCAGCGTCTCCAGCGCCTGGGCGTTCCGGGCCGTGAACTCCGCGAGCATATCGTCGTTGGCATGCCGCACGGCGGTTTCCAGAATCACCTGCAGATCGCGAGGCAGGCTGGCCCAAGCCTCAGCGTTGACGATGGACTCAATGGCCGCACCCGGCTCGTGCCAGCCCGGGTAGTAGTAGTAGTCGGCCACCGTGTGCAGACCGAAGGCCAGATCGTTGTAAGGACCCACCCATTCCGTCGCATCGATCACACCGGTCTGCAGGGAGGTGAACACTTCACTACCCGGCATGGCCACCGGTAGGCCGCCCACCCGCTCCAGCACTTCGCCACCGAGACCGGGTATCCGCATCTTCAGACCCTGGAGGTCTGCCAGGGTGTTGATCTCCTTGTTGAACCAGCCGCCCATCTGCACGCCCGTGTTACCGGCCGCCATGGGAATCAACCCGAACGGCTCGTAGAGCTCGCGCCAGAGCTCGAGGCCACCGCCGTAGTGCAGCCAGCCGTTCATCTCCTGAGCCGTGAACCCGAAAGGCACGGTGGAGAAAATGGCGGCGATGGGCAACTTGCTCCGCCAGTAGTAGGAAGCACCATTGCCCATCTCCGCCGTGCCCTGGGAGACCGCATCGAATACCTCGAAGGCGCCGACCAGCTCCCCGGCGCCGTACACCTTGATGTCCAGGCGGCCGTTGGACATGACCCGGATGCGTTCTGCCATGCGCTCCGGAATGGTGCCGAGCGCCGGCAGGTTCTTCGGCCAGGTGGTGATGAGCTTCCAGCGGTAGGTTTCGACAGGCGCTTGATCCGCCACCGGCAACGATTCGGGAGACGATGGCTGGCCGCAGCCGGCAAGCAGGGGCAGTCCGGAAACTATCGCGAACCCGATCGCCAGACGGCGGACGCCACTCACCACACTCATAACTGCTCCAGATTCACACCTGCTCCAGACCCGCTAGTCCAGGGTCGTCAGATTTGCATAGCCGAGCATGAGCCACTTGGCACCCTCGGCAAAATTCACCTGCACCCGAGCCCGCTCACCGGCACCCTCACACTGCATGACCACCCCTTCACCGAACTTTGCATGGCTCACCCGCTGGCCCATCCTGAGCGCGCCGGAGTCGTCGTCGAACAGGCCAGCCGAGCTGTCCTGGGCGCCGCGCGATTGAGCACCGTACGGACGCTCCACCGCCCCTTTCATGCGAACTTCGGAAACCAGATCACTCGGGATCTCGAGCAGGAAACGGGACGGACGGTTGTAGGTGTCGTTGCCGTGCAGCCGCCGGGTTTCCGCATACGTGAGGTAGAGCACCTTCATCGCCCGGGTGATGCCCACGTAGGCAAGTCGGCGCTCCTCCTCCATTCGGCCTGGCTCTTCCGCTGACATGCGGTGCGGGAAGAGGCCCTCTTCGAGCCCGGCCAGAAAGACCAGCGGAAATTCCAGCCCCTTTGCTGAGTGCAGCGTCATCATCTGCACCGCCGGACCGGCGTCCGACTGTCGATCACCGGCATCGAGAGCGACCTGGTCCAGAAATTCTTCCAGCACCGTGGTTTCCGGCGCCTCGGCACTGGAGATCTCCGGCTCGGAAATCGGAAAGACCAGCTCACCGGTGAACTGCCGACAGGCACTCACCAGCTCTTCCAAGTTTTCCTTGCGGGCGAGCCCCCGCTCACCCCGCTCCCGGCTGTGATACTCCATGAGCCCGCTGGCATCGATCACGTGATCGGCCAGCTCGTGCAGGGCCATTTCCTGGGTGGCTCCTGCCATGTCCTCGATGAGTTGCAGAAAGTGGGCAACTTTGCCGGCCACCCGGGCCGCGAACGTGCCTTCGGCCAGCGCATCGGCGCACGCCTGCCACATGGATTTGCCCCGGCTCCTGGCCTCGGCCCGAATCGCTTCCACCGCTTTCTCGCCGATGCCCCGGGGTGGCAGGTTGATCACCCGCTCGAAGGCGGGGTCCGAGTTTCGTTCATGCATGAGCCGCATGTAGCACAAAGCGTTCTTGATCTCCGCCCGCTCGAAGAAGCGCAGGCCACCGTAGATCCGGTAGGGAATCTGCGCCCGAAGCAGGGCTTCTTCCAACACCCGGGACTGCGCATTGGAACGATAGAGGATCGCTACGTCTTCCGGACTGCCACCACCGTCGATCCACTCCGCCGTACGCTCGACGATGAAGCGCGCCTCGTCGAGATCGTTGTATCCAGAGTAGAGACGGATGGGGTCCCCGGTTTCCCCTTCCGTCCAGAGGGTTTTGCCGAACCGGTCCGTGTTGCGCTCGATCAGCGCATTGGCCGCTTTCAGTATGGTGGCGGTGGAGCGGTAGTTCTGCTCCAGGCGAATCGTGGCCACCTCCTTGAAGTCGTCCGTGTAGCGGTGGATGTTCTCGATTTTCGCACCCCGCCAGCCGTAGATGGACTGATCGTCGTCCCCCACCGCCATCACGCAGGCCTGATCGCCGGCCAGCAGCCTCAGCCACGCGTACTGTATCGCATTGGTGTCCTGGAACTCGTCCACCAGCACATGCTGAAAGCGCTGCCGGTAGTGATCGAGCAGCGCCGCATTGTCGCGAAGCAGCTCGTGGCATCGGAGTAGCAGCTCGGCAAAGTCCACCAATCCGCCCTGCTCGCAGAGCTCCTCGTAGTTCTCATAGATTTTCTTGTGGGTGATCTGGAACAGGTCATCACCGGCCGGCACGTCCTTGGCCCGCCGACCTTCGTCCTTCTGACCGTTGATGAACCAGACCGCCTGTCGAGCCGGCCACTTCTGCTCATCGATATCGAGGACGCGCATGACCCGCTTGACCAGGCGCAGCTGATCGTCCGCATCCAAGATCTGGAAATTCTGCGGCAACCTGGCTTCCTGCCAGTGCATGCGCAGGAGGCGGTGGGCGATGCCGTGAAAGGTGCCGACCCACATGGTGCGCACGGAGAGCTTTAAAAGGTCTTCGATTCGCAGGCGCATCTCCTGGGCGGCCTTATTGGTGAACGTCACCGCCAGCACCCCGTACGGTGAGACGCCTTCCGCCTCGATCAGCCAGGCAATCCGGTGCACGAGCACCCGGGTCTTGCCACTGCCGGCGCCGGCCACCACCAGGGCATTACCCACGGGCGCGGTGACCGCTTCCCGTTGCGCATCGTTGAGATTGTCGAGAATGTGGGTGACGTCCAAAGGGCTGATCCGGTAACTGGGGCGCGGATGTATCGGGCTCGGCGGCGAAGCGCGAGCGGGATCCGAGTTTAAGGATTTGCCGCCAGGGCAGCCAGCGGATTTGCTGGTTACTCCACTGTCACCGACTTGGCCAGGTTGCGCGGCTGATCAACATCCGTGCCTTTCAGCACCGCCACGTGATAGGCAAAGAGCTGCAGCGGGATCACATAGACGATGGGCGCCAGCAGCTTGTCCACTTCCGGCAGGGTGATCACGGTAACGTCTTCTTCCTCTTTGAAGCCAGATGCAGGATCGGCGAAGACGTACAGCTCACCACCACGAGCCCTCACTTCCTGCAGGTTGGACTGCAGCTTCTCGAGCAGATCGTCGTTTGGCGCCACCGCGATGACCGGCATGTCATCGTCCACCAGCGCCAGGGGACCGTGCTTCAGCTCCCCTGCGGGATAACCTTCGGCATGGATGTAGGAGATCTCCTTCAGCTTCAGCGCCCCTTCCATGGCGATAGGGAACATGGGACCCCGGCCGAGGAAAAGCGCATGATGCTTCTCCATGAACCGCTCGGAGAGGCTCAGCACCTGGACATCCAGAGCAAGTGCTGCTTCCACAGCGTCGGGCAATCTGTGCAACGCCGCCACCGCCTGCTCTTCCCGTTCCGGCGCCATGCCGTGCCGGCGGCCGATCAGCAGCGCCAGCAGCAGAAGGTCGGCTAACATGGCGGTGAACGCTTTGGTGGACGCGACCCCGACTTCAGTGCCTACGTTGAGCATCATGGCGAGATCGGATTCCCGCACGGTGGTGCTGGTGCCCACGTTGCAGATGGTCAATGAGTGCTGATAGCCGATTTCCTTGGCGACCCTTAAGGCCGCCAGCGTATCCGCAGTCTCCCCGGACTGGGTGAGGGTGACGAGAAGGCTACCCGGAATGACCGCCACCTTCCGATAACGGAACTCGCTGGCGATCTCAACGTGGCAAGGCACACCGGCCAGCTCCTCGATCCAGTATTTAGCTACCAGGCCCGCATAGTAGCTGGTGCCGCAGGCGACGATGGTCACGGCTCGAGTTGCGTCGAGGATCTCCGGTGCCCGGGCTCCGAAGGCTTGTTCCAGCACCCGGGTCCTGCCGATGCGCCCTTCCAGGGTGTCCGCCAGCACCTTCGGCTGCTGGTGGATTTCCTTCTGCATGAAGTGACGGTAGTTACCACGGTCCACATCGTCCTCACCGGCAACCACACGGACGGTAGAGCGGATGACGGATTCGTCTGCCACGTTCCAGATGGCGATGCTGGTCCGGCGTACCTCGACCAGATCGCCTTCTTCGAGATAGATGAAGCGGTCGGTCACCGGGCGGAGCGCCAGCGCGTCAGAAGCAATGAAGTTCTCGCCGATTCCCTTGCCGACAACCAGTGGGCTACCCATCCGGGCGGCAATGACCCGATCAGGATCGTCTTTCGCCATCACACCGATGGCGTAGGCGCCTTCCAGACGCTTGACCGCAGTTCGAACGGCTTCGAGCAGATCACCGAGCTCCTGGTAGTAGCGGTCGATCAGGTGAACGATGACCTCGCTGTCTGTCTCGGAGGCGAAGGCGTAGCCAGCCTCGATCAGCTCATCCCTAAGCGCCTCGAAGTTCTCGATGATTCCGTTGTGGGCGAGCGCAATGCGGTCGTTGGACAGATGCGGATGGGCGTTCGTCTCCGAGGGCGCTCCGTGTGTTGCCCAGCGGGTGTGGGCAATGCCCAGCTTCCCGGCAAGCGGATCATTGCCCAGCGCCTCGCAGAGCTCGGAGACCTTGCCCACGGTCTTTCTGACACCGATGCCTCCGGCGGTCTGCAGAGCCACGCCGGCAGAGTCATAGCCCCGGTACTCGAGACGTTGCAGGCCGGCCAGCAGAATGCCCGATACTTCCCTGTCCGCTACCGCGCCGACGATCCCACACATCCCTAGGACTCCTCGTTCTTCTGTTGGTCCGGCCGCGCCCTCTGATCCGGGCGCGTCCAGCCCGAGATGTTCCTCTGTCTGCCGCGGCCGACCGCCAGATCGCCTTCATCGACTCGGGTCGTCAATGTAGAGCCGGCTGCCACGAAAGAGCCGCTGCCGATCTCAATGGGTGCAACCAGCGTGCTGTTGGTGCCGACGAAGACGTTGTCGCCAATCTCCGTCGGGTGCTTGTCGATGCCATCGTAGTTACAGGTCACCGTTCCAGCGCCTACGTTGCAGTCTTCGCCCAACGTGGCATCGCCCAGATAGGTCAGATGGCTGGCCTTGGTTCCGCGACCAAGCCTGGCTTTCTTGGTCTCGACGAAATTGCCTATCCGGACCGCCTCGCCCAGGACGGTACCAGGCCGAATGCGGGCGAATGGTCCGAGCTGGCAACGCGCGGCAACATCGGCGCCTTCCACCACTGTGTGCGCTTCGACCGTCACCCCATCTCCCAGCGCCGAATCCCGGATCACGCTACCGGGACCGATGCGCACACCCCGGCCGAGCCGCACCTCGCCTTCCAGCACCACGTTGATATCGATGAAGCAATCTTCCTCGGCGTTGACGGTGCCGCGGATGTCCACTCTCGCCGGATCCGCCATGGTCACACCGGAGCGCATCAGCGCTTCCGCCGCTCTCTCCTGGAACAGCCGTTCTGCTTCCGCCAGCTGTACCCGGTCGTTGATGCCGCTGACTTCTGCCGCACGCTCACTGACAAGCCCTCGAACCGGAATCCCCTGGGCAACAGCCAGCGCAATCAGGTCGGTCAGGTAGTACTCGCCCTGTGCATTGTGCGGCTCGATCTGGGCGACCATCGCCTTCATGTCGGCACCGCCCAACGCCAGAATGCCGGAGTTGATTTCCCTGATGGCACGCTGTTCGTCGTCAGCATCCGTAAACTCGACGATGGCCTGGATATCGCCAGACCCGTCGCGAACGATGCGGCCGAGCTGAGCCGGGTCGTCGAACTCGGCGGTTACCAGCGCCAGTGCAGCCTGACTACCATCCGAACGGGACGCTGCCGCAATGCAGCGGGCCAGGGTATCCGAACTGACCAGGGGCACATCCGCGTAGGTGACCAACACCACCGCATCATCGCTGACATCGGGTAGAGCTTGCGCCACCGCATGGGCGGTGCCTTTCTGCTCGGCCTGGGTGACCCAGTTGAGGGGGACGTTGCTGAACCGGGCCTCGGCTTCAATGGCTGCCCGCACCGAAGTTGCCTCGTGGCCCACCACCAGGTGGATACGTGCCGGGCTCAGACTCAGCGCGGTATCCAGCGCATGGGCCAGCATGGGCTGACCGGCAATGGGATGCAGAACCTTTGGCAGCGCCGAGCGCATCCGGGTGCCCTGACCCGCTGCCAGCACCACGATCTCCAGATTTCCGTCCAGATTATTGACGCTAGCCGCTGTGGTCATATGAGCCTAACTTCCTGCCTCCCTGGTCATTGGAGGCCGAACGGGAAAGAAGGGCCGATTATAGTGACTGGATGCAAAAAGGGGGCGACCGGTGTCACCCCCTTATGTAAGCGTGTAAACGCCCGCGATATCCGAGCGGTGGGAACGGTCCTAACGCCGGCGCTTCTTCAGCTCCGCCAGGGTCCGCTGACGGGCCATGGCTTCCGCCAGCGCCGCCGCCGCTGCAGAGAATTCCATCTCCGCCGTCTGCTCGGAAAGCATGCGCTCCGCATTCTGCTGGGCCTCCACGGCCGCCGCCTCGTCGATGTCTTCGGCCCTGAGTGCCGTATCCGCCAGCACGGTCACCACGCCGGGCTGCACTTCCAGATAACCGCCGGAAGCGAAGAAGACCTCTTCCTCGCCACCGTCCATGGTCAGCTTGACCGGCCCGGGACGGATACCGGTCAGCAGCGGCGCGTGGCCCGGCAGGATGCCGAGCTCGCCGATGGTGCCCGTGGCGCTCACCATGGTCACACGGCCGGAGAAGATCTCTTCTTCGGCGCTGACGATGTCGCAGTGGATGGTCATGGCCATGCTAAACGTCCTCTATGGCTGACTTTCTCTGGCTTATGCCGCCTCTTCACCCGCCAGTGTCTTGTTCTTTTCAACCGCGTCCTCGATGGTGCCGACCATGTAGAACGCATCCTCTGCCAGATGGTCGTACTCGCCGTCCAGGATGGCCTTGAAGCTGCGTACCGTGTCGTCGCGTGTGACGTAAACACCCGGGTTGCCGGTGAACACCTCCGCCACGAAGAACGACTGGGAGAAGAACTTCTGCATCTTCCGCGCCCGGTAGACGAGCTGCTTGTCCTCTTCGGAAAGCTCGTCCATACCGAGAATGGCGATGATGTCGCGCAGTTCCTGGTAGCGCTGCAGCACCTGCATCACGCCCTGGGCCACGTCGTAATGCTCCTGACCGACGACCAGCGGATCGAGCTGCCGGCTGGTGGAGTCGAGTGGGTCAACGGCCGGGTAGATACCCAGGTCGGTAATGGCCCGGGACAGGGTCACAGTGGAGTCCAGGTGCGCGAAGGTGGTGGCCGGAGACGGGTCCGTGAGGTCGTCCGCCGGTACGTACACCGCCTGCACCGAGGTGATGGAGCCGGTCTGGGTGGTGGTGATCCGCTCCTGAAGCTGACCCATCTCTTCAGCCAGGTTCGGCTGGTAGCCTACCGCGGACGGCATCCGGCCAAGCAGGGCCGACACTTCCGTACCTGCCAGGGTATATCGGTAGATGTTGTCGACGAACAGCAACACATCACGGCCGTCATCACGGAATTTTTCGGCCAGGGTCAGGCCGGTCAGGGCCACCCGCAGACGGTTGCCTGGCGGTTCGTTCATCTGACCGAAGACCAGGGAGATCTTGTCCAGTACCCCGGACTCCTCCATCTCGTAGTAGAAATCGTTGCCTTCCCGGGTGCGCTCACCCACACCGGCAAATACGGACAGCCCGGAGTGCTCGGTGGCGATGTTCCGGATCAGCTCGAGCATGGTCACCGTCTTGCCCACGCCGGCACCACCGAAGAGCCCTACCTTACCGCCCTTGGCGAAAGGACAGATCAGGTCGATCACCTTAATACCGGTTTCGAGCAGCTCGTTGCCCCCTTTCTGATCCTCGTAGCTCGGTGGCTTACGATGGATGGGCATCTTCTGCTGAGCGTTCACGGGGCCCTTCTCATCGATAGGTTCACCCAGCACGTTCATGATCCGGCCCAGCGTTTCTTCACCCACCGGAATGGAGATCGGTGCTTCGGTGTTCTCTACGGAGAGCCCTCGAGAGAGGCCATCGGATGAGCCCATGGCGATGCAGCGAACCACGCCATCGCCGAGCTGCTGCTGCACCTCCAGGGTGAGCCCGGTCTCAGTTACGGTCAGGGCATCGAATACGTTCGGTACCGACTCGCGTGGGAACTCCACGTCGATCACAGCACCGATGATTTGAACGATTTTGCCGCTACTCATTTCTTTAGCCTCTAGTAGATCTGTATCTTCTGTTCGTTTGCTGACGTTGCTGCTACTGCGTAGCCCGCCCCGTCTGTTTGATTGCTCCGCGATCAAACCGCCGCGTTTCTCTTATTTTGTTTGATCGCTTCGCGATCAAACCGCCGCATTGTTTACCTTTGTTTGATTGCTACGCAATCAAACCGCCGCGGCGCCACCCACGATCTCTGATATTTCCTGGGTAATGGCCGCCTGGCGTGCATTGTTGTAAATCAGGCTGAGCTCTTCGATCAGCTTCTCAGCGTTTTCCGTCGCGTTCTTCATGGCGATCATCTTTGCCGCCTGTTCGCAGGCCGTGTTTTCGATCACCGCCTGGTAGACCTGGGACTCGATGAAGCGGGTGACCAGGCCTTCGATCAGCTGCCGGGCATCCGGTTCGTAGATGTAGTCCCAGCGATGACCGTAGTCATCGTTCTGCTCCGGGTCCAGCGGCAGAAGCTGACGGATGGTCGGCGTCTGGGTCATGGTGTTCACGAAGTCATTGGAGATGATGTAAAGACGATCGATCTCACCTTCGGTGAATGCATCCAGCATCACCTTGACGCCGCCGATCAGGTCGGCCAGGGCCGGCTGCTCGCCTACGTCGTTGATCGTCGCGCGAACGTTGCCGCCCACGGAGCGGAAGAAGGAAATGGACTTGTTGCCGATCAGGCCCAGCTCGGACTCGACGCCCTTGTCATGCCACTCGCCGATGTCCTTCAGCAGGGTCCTGAACAGGTTCACGTTCAGACCACCGCACAGACCCCGATCTGTGGAGACCACCAGATAGCCGATCCGCTTCACCGTCTCCCGCTCCTGCATATAGGTGTGGCGGTACTCCGGGTTGGCGTTGGCCAGGTGACCGATCACCTGCCGGATCTTCTCAGCGTATGGGCGACCCTCGCGCATTCTATCCTGGGTGCGGCGCATGCGGCTGGTTGCAACCATCTGCATGGCGGAGGTGATCTTCTGCGTGGACTCCACGGAGTTGATCTTGTTTTTAATCTCTTTGCCGACTGCCATCTTGTTTCCTGATGAGGTCTAAGCGATCTGGCTCAAGCGCCTGGTTTACTCGTAGCTCTGGGTTGCCTTGAACGCCTCGATGGCCGCACGCATCTCGGCAACGATCTCGTCGTTGTAAGCACCGGTCTCGTTGACGTTCGCCATGAACTCGGACTTCTCGGAATTCATGTAGGCCAGCAGATCGCGCTCGAAGTCGAGCACCTTCTCCACCGGCACGTCTGCCAGATAACCTTCGGTGGCGGCGTAAAGAGAGACGCCCTGGTCGGCTACGGTCATGGGACCGTACTGCTTCTGCTTCATCAGCTCTTCCACCCGACGGCCGTGTTCCAGCTGCCGGCGGGTCGCTTCGTCCAGATCGGAGGCAAACTGCGAGAAGGCCGCCAGCTCGCGATACTGTGCCAGCGCCAGTTTGATGCCGCCGGAGATCTTCTTCATGAAGGGCACCTGAGCCGAGCTGCCAACCCGGGAAACCGAGGTTCCGGGCGACATGGCCGGGCGGATACCGGAGTTGAAGCGCTCCGTTTCCAGGAAGATCTGGCCGTCGGTAATGGAGATCACGTTGGTCGGTACGAAGGCGGATACGTCACCGGCCTGGGTCTCAATGATCGGCAGCGCGGTGAGGGAGCCGGTCTGGCCTTTGACACGGCCTTCGGTGAACTTCTCCACGTACTCGGCATTGACCCTGGCCGCACGCTCGAGGAGCCGGGAGTGCAGGTAAAAAACGTCACCGGGATAGGCTTCACGACCCGGCGGACGCCGGAGCAGCAGGGAGATCTGACGATACGCCCAGGCCTGCTTGGTCAGATCATCGTAAATGATGAGCGCGTCTTCGCCTTCATCGCGGAAGAACTCACCCATGGAGCAGCCGGAGTACGGGGCGATGAACTGCATGGGCGCCGGGTCCGACGCAGACGCGGCAACGACGATGGTGTTGTCCATGGCGCCGTACTCTTCCAGCGTGCGGACCACGTTGGCGATGGTGGACATCTTCTGACCAATGGCCACGTACACACACTTAATGCCGGAATCTCTCTGGTTGATGATGGCGTCCACGGCGATGGCCGTCTTACCGATCTGCCGGTCACCGATGATCAGCTCCCGTTGACCCCGGCCGATCGGCACCATGGAGTCGATACACTTCAGACCGATCTGAACAGGCTGATCGACGCCCTGCCGGGCGATAACACCTGGAGCCACCTTTTCGATAGGTGCGGACGCTGCTGCGTTCAGCGGACCCTTACCATCTATCGGGTTACCCAGGGAGTCGACCACGCGGCCAAGCAGCTCACGACCGACCGGAACTTCCAGGATCCGTCCCGTGCAGCGGGCCGTCATGCCTTCTGAGAGGCCTTCGTAATCACCCAGGACAACCACGCCGACGGAATCCCGCTCCAGGTTCAGCGCCATCCCGTAGAGGCCGCCGGTGAACTCGATCATCTCACCGTACTGAGCGTCGGCGAGACCATGAATACGCACGATACCGTCGGATACGCTGACAATGGTGCCTTCGTTCTGCGCCTCAGCCTGGACATCGAGGGATTCGATCCGACTCTTGATGATGTCGCTGATTTCAGAAGGATTCAGTTGCTGCATTTTGCATTCCTCAAATTTCTTCGTTGCCCGGCTTACGCTTCAGTTACCGGGACTTTCGATCCGCTTTCGATCCGTTGGCCGTTTTTCACGTGCGCTGTATGGTTTCCGCCAGCTTGTTGATCCTGCCTTTCAGGGATCCGTCGATCACCGTATCGCCCGCCCGGATGACTGCTCCACCGATCAGCGAGGCATCCACGTCGCTGACCATGCTCACATCGCGGTCGAAGCGGCGGGAAAGGGCGCTTTTCAGTCGCTCGAGCTCCTGCTCGGACAGCGGGTAAGCGCTGGTCACGGTGACATCCAGCGTTGCCTGCTCTTCGGCCCGAAGCGCCTCGAACTGCACCTGGATTTCCGGCAGCAGGGTGAGCCGCTTGTTGGTGGCCAGCACCTGCACGAACCGCCTGCCCCGATCGTTGAGCTCGGGTCCGCAGACCTCGGAGAGCCGATATGCCTTCTGCACCTCCTCCACTTCCGGTGTGGCGAGCAGCACCTGCACCGTCTCGTCCTCGGACGCCGCTCTTAGAAGGGTCAGCATGCGTGACCACCGATCGAGCTCGCCATCGCTCTTGGCGATGTCGAATGCTGCGTTGGCATAGGGCCGGGCCAGGGTCGCTAGTTCCGCCATCGTCCTGTTCCCTTAGAGCTCTGCGGCAAGCTTGTCGAGCAGCGCACTGTGTCGGTTTGCATCCACTGATTCACCCAGCACCTGCTCGGCACCGGCGACAGCAAGCGCTGCCACCTGGGCGCGGAGGGTTTCCTTGGCCCGGTTCACTTCCTGCTCGATCTCGGCGCGGGCAGCTTCCTTGAGACGCTCGCCCTCTTCACGGGCATCGTTCTTCGCGTCTTCGATCATCTGGTTTGCCCGGCTCCGCGCCTGCTCGATCAGGCCGGCCGCCTCTTCTTTGGCATCTTTCAGCTGGTCCGTTGCGCGCTCCTGAGCCAGCTCCAGGTCCTTAGCGGCCCGCTCAGCAGCAGCGAGCCCCTCGGCAATGGCCTCCTGGCGCTCGCGCATGGCGTTGATCAGCAGCGGCCAGATCCACTTCCAGCAGGCCCAGACGAAGACAATGAAGGTCACCGTCTGGCCGATCATCGTAAAGTTCAGATTCATGGTCTAAACCTCTCGTTTAGTCGTTTCCGTCGATCTGCCGTTAGCCTACGGCGAAGATGGTGTACAGACCGATACCGACTGCGATCATGGGCACGGCGTCGACCAGACCCAGGACGATGAAGAGCTGCGTTCTCAGCATCGGCAGCAGTTCCGGCTGACGAGCTACGCCCTCGAGAAACTTACCGCCCAGCACGCCCACACCGATGGCCGCGCCAACAGCGCCAAGACCCATCATGAGTCCGCCTGCTACATAAAGAAGAACCGCTAGTTCCATGATTACTCCAAGTTTCGAGTTGTGAGTTTTACAAACCGCCCCGCTTCATCTAGCCGGGCGCTGTCTGTTCTTTTTCTTACGTTCGTTTTACTGCTTTCCGGCCTCAGTGCTCTTCTTCCACTTCGTGCGCCTGGGCCATGTAGACGATGGTCAGCACCGCAAAGATGAATGCCTGCAGCGAGATGATCAGGACGTGGAACATGGCCCAGCCCCACTGCAGCACCCCGCCAAGCGCACCCCAGACCACACCGCCGGTGAAGAGCAGGGCGATCAGCACGAAGATCATCTCGCCGGCATACATATTGCCGAACAACCGCAGGCCGAGTGACAAGGGCTTGGCGATCAAGGTGACGCCTTCCAGGAAAAGGTTGATGGGGAAGAGGAACTTCGGAAACGGGTGGAACGCGAGCTCCGCGAAGAACCCGCCGATGCCCTTCTCCTTGATGCTGAAGAAAAGGATCAGCACGAAGACGGACAGCGCCATGGCCATGGTGATGTTCGGATCGGTGGTCGGCACCACCTTCATGTATTCAACACCCATCATCATGGCCAGCGTCGGGATCCAGTCCACGGGCACCAGATCCATGAAGTTCATCAGCCAGACCCAGACAAAGATGGTGAGCGCCATGGGGGCGATGAGGCTGTTCGAGTAATTGAAGATGGTGCGGGTGGTGTCGTCGATGAAGTCGACGATCAGCTCGACAAAGTTCTGCAACGGGCCTGGCACACCGGCGGTGGCGTTTTTTGCCGCGGTACGAAACAGCAGGAAGAACACCAGACCGGTGATAACCGACCAGATCATGGAGTCCACGTGGATGGCATTGAAGCCCATGGCCGATGCCTCCTGGGCGGTGTGGGCAAAGCCCCAGGTCCCGTCCGGGTGTTGCCCGAAGGTCAGGTTGGTCAGGTGGTGCTGGATGTAACCAGCAGGATCTTCCGCTGCGCTCGCCATATCCTGTTCTTACTGCCTGTTATCTGTTCTTCGTAATCATTAAGCAATTACCTGCCAGGTAACCGCTCTCGCCTTCATGCGCGTCGGGATTCATCCCCAACAGCGATCGGCACTGCCACATACATCACCTGCAGGAGCGCCAGCGTGCCGAAAAAAGCAACCGCTGCCGGTTTCAGCACAATGATGCTCCCGGCTACCAGCACGAGCGTCAGCGCGAATTTCACGACACCCTGCAGCAGAAAGCTGGTCGCCGAGCGTTCCACCGATGCCCGCCAGGCATACAGTCCCGCCGGTATCACGCTGGCCAATCCCGCTGCCAGGGCCGAGGCCGTCTGGATGAACCCAGCCAAGGGTTCATCCGTGTTTCCGGGAAATTCCCGGACTGAGAGCACCGTTGCTACGACGACCGTGGTCACTGACTGCCAGACCACGATTCGATAGGGCACTTGATCACGCACTGATCGATTTGGCGGCGCCACGTACTACGGGCCTCGGAAAAGCGGCGCGTATTATAGTGAGCGGACTAGCCCCGTTCAATTCAAAACGCGGTATTTCGAGGGTTTATTTGCGCTTCCGGGGCCTGGAACAGATAAGGGATTCCCGCAGGTTCGGCCCGTGCGGGGTCGGGTTACTTGAGATGAGTGAGAATGCCTTCCAGCTCGTCCAGATTCGAGTAGCTGATGCTGAGCTTACCGCTCCGCCCTCCGGCATCCTGATGGATCACCACGGGTGCCCCGATCCGATCCGACAGCTCCCGCTCGAGTCGTTGCGTGTCTGCGTCTTTCACCGGTGCGGACTTCGGCCTGGTCGGCTTCTGGCGATCGCGCACCAACGCTTCGGTGGCCCGCACTGACAACCCCTTGCTGGCCACCACGCGAGCCAATCGTTCCTGATCGAGGGCCGGCAGGGGTAGAAGTGCCCGGGCATGGCCCATCTCTACCTCACCGGAGAGCAGCATCTCCCGCACCGGCGGCGACAGATTGAGGAGTCGCAGCAGGTTTGTGACGGCTACCCGGGATTTTCCGACCGCATCCGCCACCTGTTGCTGGGTAAGACCGAACTCCTCCTTCAAGCGGTCCAGAGCCTGAGCCTCCTCGAGGGGATTGAGATCCTCGCGCTGAATATTCTCGATCAGCGCCATGGCCGAAGCCTGCTCGTCGGTCACGTCACGAAGCACTGCGGGTATGTGAGCAAGCCCGGCGATTCTCGCTGCCCGCCAACGCCGCTCACCGGCGATCAGCTCGTAGCCGCCCTGTGGTCGGGGGCGCAGCACGACGGGTTGCATCAAGCCTTGCGAACGGATGGAAGCAGCCAGCTCGTTCAAGGTTTCTTCATCGAAGGCGCGCCGCGGCTGATAGCGGCTGGCGACCACCTCATCAATAGCCACTTCGGTGAGCCCTGCTGCCCGGGGCGCTGTCGCCGCTTCCGCACCTGGTGAGCCGTCCGGTGGGCTTTCCGTCGGCACGGGCTCCCGGGTTGCCCGGTCGGCTGAAAGGAGTGCGTCCAGGCCGCGGCCCAAGCGCTTCTTACTCAAAACTCACCCCCGCTTGCCTTCCATCCCGCCTTTATTCCGCTTCTATCCCGCTTCAGCCTCGCCGGATCTCATGCTTTCTTTTTATCTCACCCGCCAGCGCCATATAAGCCACAGCACCTCTGGATTGACGATCGTAAAGAATGGCAGGCAATCCATGACTGGGTGCCTCCGCAAGCCGGACGTTTCTCGGAATCACCGTCCGGAATACCTGGTCGCCGAAGTACTGGATGAGCTGCCGGGAGACGTCCCGGGTCAGGCTGTTGCGCGGATCATACATCGTCCGCAACAGGCCCTCTATGGTGAGGTCCGGATTGGCTGCCGCGCGCACCCCGTCCACCGTTTCGAGCAGCGCGCTCAAACCTTCGAGAGCGTAGTACTCACACTGCATGGGAATCAGCACGCTGGAGGCGGCGATCAACGCGTTCAGCGTGAGTATGTTGAGAGACGGCGGGCAATCGATGATCACGTAGTCGAGGTCCGATGCCTCCGTGAGCCGTTCCTTCAACCGGTACTCCCGGCCTTCCGTGTTCATCAGCTCAACTTCCGCCGCGGTTAGATCGGTGTTTGACGGAACCAGGTTGTAGCCGCCCTGGCAACGTTCGACCACCTCGTTGAGCGGTACCGCATCGATCAGCCAGTCATAAGTGCTGCGTTCCACCGCCGACTTGTCCACGCCGGAGCCCATGGTGGCATTGCCCTGCGGATCCAGATCGATCAGCAGCACGCGGGAACCGGACAGGGCGAGAGATGCCGCCAGGTTGACGCTCGTCGTGGTCTTGCCGACCCCGCCCTTCTGATTCGCTACCGCGATGATCCTTGTCAATGTCTAGCCCTTTGATCCACGCGCTCAATGATGGTCACTTCGTGGGACCGATCAAGCCCCGGTATGCTGACTTCGTGGACTTCGCTGACGAAAAAGCCCGCACCCATATCCGTACCCACGGCGCCGGGACGCGTTGAGGATAGCGGTGGTTCAGCGTCTGCCCGGTCCCCGTCCATCGCTGCCGTCGCCGTCATCAGCACCAACCTACCGGCTGGTTTCAGCAGCGGTTCGGCCAGCGGCAACAAGCCGGTCGGACCGTCAACCGCCCGGGAAACGATGGTGTCCGCACCGGCAAGAAGTTCGTCGTCCCTGATCCTGGCGCCGAGATCCACGGCCCTGGCGGCGGCGTTGACCAAGCCGAGCTCGCCGATGACCATTTCCAGGAAGCGGATTTTCCGCTGGTTTCGATCCAGCAGCAGCCAGTTCAACTGGGGCAGCGCAATGGCCAGCGGCAATCCCGGCAGGCCGGCCCCCGTACCGATATCGAATACCGTCCCGTCTGCCGCCACCGGATCCCGATCAGGCTGCACGAACCCTGCGACGCTCAGGCTATCCAGGATATGTCGAGGCCAGATCCGGTCTATGTCGCGACGGGAAATCAGGTTGAATCGAGCATTCCAGCGCTCGAGCAGGGCGACATAGCGAATCAGTTGCTCGGCCTGGTCATCGCTCAGCCGCACACCCAGCGCACCGGCTTCAGTCCGCAGTCGGGATCCCTCCACCTCAGCCGGGCTTATCTGCAGACCAGGCCAGCTGTCGGCGCTGTTCGCCGGTGGGTGGACCATCCGTCGCCGTGAGCTTTTTGGCGTGTACCAGCAGGAGAGACAGCGCCGCCGGGGTCATACCCGGTATCCGCGAAGCCTGCGCCAGGGTGGAAGGGCTGCTTTCGGTCAGTTTCTCGGCGAGCTCCGCCGAGAGGCCGGGAACCTTCCGGAAGTCGATGTCGGCTGACAGGGCGATACCCTCATGGCGGCGGATCCGGGCAATCTCCTCTTCCTGCCGACGGATATAACCCTCGTACTTGGTCTCGATCTCTACCTGAGCAAGGGCCTCCGCGCTTGCTGATGAACCAAGCGCCTCCGCCAGCACACCATATATATCGGCGAAGGCGACCCGGGGCCTCTTGATGAAGGCGGTAAGCGGGGTTTCCTTGCTGATGGTCTCACCGGCCGCCGCACCAACCCGGTTTGCCAGTGCCGTGCCTGGATTCAAGTGGATCCTGCTTACGACAGACATCAGCGCATCAACTTCCTGCATCTTGGCGTTGTACGCCTGCCAGCGCGCGGCACCGACCAGGCCCAGCGACCGACCAACCGGGGTCAGCCGCTGGTCGGCGTTGTCTTCCCTCAAACGCAGTCGGAACTCGGCGCGAGAGGTAAACATCCGATACGGCTCGTTCGTGCCTAAGGTGATCAGGTCATCGATAAGAACACCGAGGTAGGCTTCATCACGCTTCGGCCACCAGGCTGAGTCACCCGCCACTTTGCGCGCGGCGTTGAGACCAGCCAGCAGACCCTGAGCACCGGCTTCTTCATAGCCGGTGGTACCGTTTATCTGGCCACCGAAAAACAATCCGTCCAACGCCTTGGTTTCCAGGCTGTAGTTCAGGTCGCGCGGATCGAAAAAGTCGTACTCGATGGCATATCCCGGTCGAGTGATGTGGGCCCGCTCGAAACCCTGGATGCTTCTAACGAGCTGGATCTGAATATCGAAAGGCAGGCTGGTGGAGATACCGTTAGGGTAGAGCTCGCTGGTTGTCAGCCCCTCCGGCTCAACGAAGATCTGATGCTGAATTCTGTCCCGGAAACGAACCACCTTGTCTTCGATGCTCGGGCAGTAGCGCGGCCCGGTGCCTTCGATCACCCCGGTGTACAGCGGTGAACGGTCCAGTGCCGACAAGATGATTTGGTGCGTATTTTCATTGGTTTTCGTTATGTAACAAGGCACCTGACGGGGTCGTGAGAAGGAAATTCGGCCGCTGTTCTGTTGCTGTGTTGCTTCATGCTCGTGCATAGCTTCATGCTCGTGCATAGCTTCATGCTTGTGCATGGCTTCATGCTTGTGCATGAAGGACATCAACGGTGCTGGATCGTCGCCCGGCTGCACCTCCATGACAGAGTAGTCAACGGATCGCCCGTCGATCCTGGGGGGCGTACCCGTCTTCAGGCGTTCAACCCGAAACGGTAACGCTCGTAATCGCTCCGCTAGGGCGTTGGACGGCGCATCACCTGCCCTGCCACCCGGATGGTTTTCCAGCCCGATGTGAATCCGGCCACCGAGGAACGTACCAGTAGTAAGCACTACGGCACCGGCGCGAAAGTCGAGACCCATCTGGGTCCTAACTCCGACCACGCGACCTTGGCCCTCGTGCCCATCAGCCTGCTCTTCGACCAGCAGGTCCACCACCGTCTGCTGGAAGATGGTCAGATTCTCTTGCTCATCGAGCAGCTGACGGATGGCCTGACGGTACAGAGCCCGATCGGCTTGGGCCCGGGTCGCGCGCACGGCCGGTCCTTTGCTGGCGTTCAGGACCCGCAGCTGGATGCCCGCCATGTCGGCCGCCTTCCCCATGAGGCCATCCAGGGCATCTATCTCCCGGACCAGATGGCTCTTGCCTATGCCACCGATGGCCGGATTGCAGGACATCTGGCCAATGGTCTCCACCGCCTGGGTGAGCAGAAGGGTTTGCGCCCCGGCCCGAGCAGCGGCAGCGGCCGCCTCGCAACCGGCGTGACCCGCACCGATCACGATGACGTCGTAGCTGTCCGGATGGTTCATGCGCCCTCAGACGGACCGGGAAAAAGGGGAGCGGGAGTATACGCTTTTCGCTTCTATTTCCCGATACAGAAATTAGCAAAGATCTCGCCCAGCAGCGCATCGCTCGACATCTCACCGACGATCTCACCGAGAGAGGTGTGTACCGCTCGGAGCTCTTCAGCGATCAGCTCACCCGGCAGAGTGTCCGCGACATGGGCCCGAGCGGATTGCGCCTGGTTCAGTGCCTTGCCGAGCGCAATCAGATGACGCTTCCTGGCGGTAAACAGATTGCTACGGGGTGTGAATCCCGCCTTGTCCCGGATGGCCTGACGGAGAGAATCCATACCGGCACCGGTCTTGGCGGATACCGCCTGATAACCGCGGGCCCGGGCACTCGCGGCCACCTCCGGTGCCAGGTCGATCTTGTTCAGAACGGGAATAACTCTTTCAATTTCAATAGGTTGAGATTCGGACACAAGATCTGAGCGGGCACTCCGGCTACTCTCCTCAAGGGTCTCCAGAACGGCCTCCAGGACGGCTTCTGCTGCACTTCTCTGACCATCGAACGATCGTTCGTTTGTATCTATGATCGCCAGAACAATGTCAGCGCTGGCCGCTTCGATGAGCGCCCGGCTTACCCCTTCCACCTCTACCGCATCCGTGGCTGTACGCAAGCCGGCGGTATCCACCAGTTCGATAGGCAGCCCGTCAAGATTGAGGTCCGCCCGGATCAGGTCCCGCGTGGTTCCCGGGATGTCGGTGACGATGGCACGTGACTCCCCCGTCAGCCGATTCAGCAGGCTCGATTTACCGACGTTAGGCGCACCGATCAGCGCAAGCTTGATACCGTCCCGGAGAATGACCCCTTGCGCGCAGTCGGCTTCGAGGCGCTCGAGCGCACGGATGATCTCGTCGATTCGCTCGGCAATCTGTCCCTCGGCCAACATGTCCACGTCCTCATCCGGAAAGTCGATGGCTGCCTCGACATAGACACGCAAGCTCACCACCAGGGCGTCGATCTCGCCCACCCGATCCGAGAAGGCGCCGGACAGGGAGCGGTTGGCTCCGCGCACGGCGGCTTCCGACGCGCTGCCAATGAGATCGGCGACGGCCTCGGCCTGAGCCAGATCCAGCTTGCCGTTCAAATACGCTCGTTCAGTGAACTCGCCCGGCCGGGCGAGTCTGGCACCTGCCTTGAGAATCTCATCGAGCAGCATCTGCAGCAGCACGGGTCCGCCGTGGCCCTGAAACTCCACCACGTCCTCGCCGGTAAAGGATCCGGGCCCGGCAAAGTAGAGGGTTAGACCGCTATCGAGCACCTCACCATCGGCGTCCCGGAACTTACGGAAGTGCACCCGGCGGGGTTCGATACCCCCACCGGCAATCCGCTCGCCGATGTTTCGAGCGGCTGGACCGGATACCCGGATCACCCCGATCCCCGCCTGGCCCGGCGCGGTGGCAACGGCGGCAATGGTATCGATGTCCTGACCGCCGTCCGTCGCCATTACTCATCGGGTCGTCAGCATGCCGATGCTCACCCAGCCAATGGGATGAGCCCGTCGGCCGGCATCAGGCCTTGGCCTCCTGGGCCCGCTCCGTCTGCTTGATCACGTAATACTGCTGGGCCACACCGAGCACGTTGTTGACCAGCCAGTAGAGGACCAGGCCTGCCGGGAAGAACAGGAACAACACGGTGAACATGATCGGCATCATCTTCATCATCCGCACCTGCATCGGATCACCCACCGCCGGGCTCATCAGCTGAGTCAGATACATGCTGCCGCCCATGAGCAGTGGCAGGATGAAATACGGATCCATGGCCGCCAGATCGTCGATCCAGAGCATGAAGGGTGCCTGGCGCAATTCCACAGACTCGAACAGCACCCAGTACAGGGCGATGAAGATCGGCATGGGCAGCAGCATGGGCAGGCAACCACCGAGCGGGTTCACCTGCTCTTTCTTGTAGAGATTCATCATCTCCTGGGACAGCTTCTGCCGATCGTCCGCGTAGCGTTCCTGGAGCCGCTTCATCTGTGGCGCCACCCGGCGCATGTTGGCCATGGATTTGTAGCTGGCCGCGGACAGCGGATAGAGCACCGCTTTCACCAGCACCGTCAGCAGGATGATGGCCACCCCCCAGTTACCAACGAAGCCGTAAAGCCAGTCGAGCACGTAGAACAGCGGTACCGCCAACCACCAGAGGAAGCCGTAGTCCACGGTAAGGTTCAGGTTCGGCGATATCTGCTCGAGACGCTTCTGATCTTTCGGTCCGGCATAGAACTGGGTTCGAAAGCGACCGGATTCACCTGGCGCGATGGTCTTCAGCGGACCCGTGTAGCCGAACACGTAGGTGCCGTCGTTGCGCTTCTGGCCATAGAAATTGTTGGTCTGGGCGCCATCGGCGATCCAGGCAGAAAGAAAGTAGTGCTGCAGGAACGCCATCCAGCCACCATCCACCGCCACCCGGTAAGTGCCGGACTCATCCAGGTCGTCGAACTCGAGCTTCTCGTAGCGCGATTCCGGCGTGGTCAACGCCGCTCCCAGATAAGGCTGCGGTCCCAGGGAAAACGAGCCGCTGCCTTGCGGCTCGCTCGCGTCCCGCTTGATCTGCGCAAAAAGGCTGGCCCGAATGGCCTCGGAACCCCGGTTGGCAACTTCGTAGGCCACGTCCACGAGGTAATCACCCGGGTGGAAGGTGAATGTTTTGGTCACCGCCTGACCACCTACCGTTGCCTCGAGCGACACCGTCAACGGTTCGTCACCGTTAAGCCTAAAAACACTCGACTCGGTGCGGTACGAGGGTCGACTACCACCGGCGTCAACGCCGTCCGTGCCGATCAAGCCGCTCTGTGCTACGTACGTTCGGCCTCGACTGTTGTCGAGCAGCACATATGGCACGTCCGGTGCTTCGAGCGAAACCGGGTAGGCCGGCAGCTCGGTGCGCACGATATCGCCGCCGAGCCGGTCGATCCACACGTTCAGCTCCGGGGTCTCCACTTTGATCAGCCGGTCCGTCGCCACCTCCGCTTCGCTCGGCGTTGCTGGCCGATCTGCTTCCGTGGTCGCGATCAACGACTCATCCGGTACGTCCGAAGTCGCGGGATCAGTTTCGAGGAGCGCATCTTCTCCGGCGCGGAACTCATCGGCAGCGGCGCCGACGGCGTCCGCCGGGTCTGCGCTGAGAGGCTGCGGCTCCGGCGCACTCGAGTACTCAACGTCCGCCGGGCCCTGCATGTAGTCTTCGTTCCAGGCGAGGATCATGAGGTAACCCGTGGCGGCGAGACCGATCAGCAACAAAATGCGCTGTACTTCCGTCGGTAGCATCTTGGCTCAGATCTCCTTCGTGCCCGGAGACAATTCCGAGACTTGATTGGTGCTGTTACCAGCTTTGGTGTTGTCGCCGCCGAGAGCACTATCGCTACCTGGAACCGGATCGAATCCACCGGCGTTGAAGGGATGGCAACGACCAAGACGCTTGAGAGCAAGCCAGCTGCCTTTTACTGCACCATGACTGTCAATGGCGTCCAGGGCGTAGTTGGAGCAGCTGGGGTGGAAGCGGCACTGGTTGCCGATCAACGGACTCAAGGTCAGCTGGTAGGCGCGAATCAGACAACGCGCCAGCGCGGCCGGCAGCCCGATCAGCTTCGTCTCTCCGTTGCTCAAACTATCCGCTCTCATAGATCCGTTTATCTACCGTTCGCTCGCCGGTCCATCTCACGCGTTATCCGGCACCGCCAGCCCTTTCACCTCGTCGAGCAACCTGTCCAGGTGCCGGTGCAGACCGGCCCGGTCCACCGGCCCGACCACCCGGACCACGAGGTCCACCGCTGGGAGCTCCTGCTGTGCTGTTCTGAACCGCTCTCGTATGACCCGCTTGATCCGGTTTCGAGCGCTGGCCCTGGCGACCGCCTTCTTACCGACGATGAGGCCCAGACGGGCGTGGTGCATTCTATTGAAAACCAGGTTCAGACGTAATGGGCCGGCTTTCAGTCGCGCCTCGGGACGACGGAGAACCCGTTCGAACTCACGGGCACGCGTAAGTCGCAGCTGCCGAGGAAACTTCGATTGAACGGAAAGCGCGCCACGGGGCTCAGTGGGCACGGCGGTATGCGCCGGTGCGGACCGGCGTTAAGCTAGACGCTCAGGCGCTTGCGGCCCTTTGCACGGCGGGCGTTGAGCACCTTACGTCCACCCTTGGTCGCCATCCGGGCACGAAAGCCATGAGTTCGCTTGCGCTTCAAATTGCTCGGCTGAAATGTTCTCTTCATGCGCTTGGCCCGACTGGAGAGTACTGAAAGGGGCCGCGATTCTAGGGAGGGGTCAAGGCGGTGTCAACTTCTCGACCCCTACTCGAAAAAGGCCGCGGTTTTCGTTTTTTTGGTCCTTTTTCGGATCTGCGGATTAGAGAACAATGAATAGGATAGATAAATTTATAAGACTTGTTCGTTGTTGCTTGTTGGGGGCACGATCTTCTGTTGATAAGGGCGGAATTGGTTCATCGGTCAACGACTTGGGGTCGGCAAAGGTGTGTGAAAAAGCCCATGAACAGACGGGCTGAACGCTGTGAGTGAGACTGGACAATTTCCGCTACCGAAGATCATCCAAATCTTATCCACAGGTTCTCAACCGTTTTCCACACATGCTAGTCGTCGCGATATTCACGGTAATGAAACTTTTTGCGGTCGGTAACCTTTTGAATTTCCCGGAGTAAAAAAAAAGCTTGGTGATTTCGCACGCATTGCATAGCCATTTGATGATGTTCGTGTCTAGAATTCTCCCCTCTCAAGGACAGCCGAAACGCTCCTCAAATCCGCACAACCCTTTCGAGGGCAGCAGGCAAGGTAGGAGATGGATTTTGGTCGCTACTCTTCATCGCAAGTCATCGCAAGTTACGACGAGTCATGCGGAGGGCGGCAGGGATCAGCAGAGGATTCGATCGATCGGTCGGGTAAAGACCGAACCATCGGTCGGGAAGAAAAAACACCCCCTAGAGGGTGGGCCCGCGAGGGTCGAGAAGAACCAATAGAAACATGGGTCGGATCCGGAGTTCGGGCTGCAACATCTGATTTTGTGCAGAGACAACCGCATCATGGCGGTGCCGTGATTCGCGCTTGCGAAAGTGTGGATGAGTGCGGGGCCTGGACTGCCTTGGTCTGGAAACCCAGGGACAAATAGAGACAGACACGAAGATCGTCGTGATCGGAAGAGATCGCTGGCGACACACATGGATAGACATAGAATGGCTCAATCGCCGCTGCCGGGAACCGAATCGGTTCATCGACCGGGGGGTAGAAAGAGCTGCATGAAAAGCTTTGCATTGGGGGCAATCGCAGGTGGGACGTTCCGTATGGCACAAGTGCCTAGACCGGCTACAGGACGAGCTATCGTCTCAGCAATACAACACGTGGATCCGGCCGCTACAGGCGCGCGAGGAAGAAGACCGGCTGCGCATTTACGCACCGAACCGATATGTCAGAAACCAGGTTCAGGCCGCCTATCTTGAACGAATCAACGAGCTGCTCGATCAGCTTGGCGACCCCGGCAATCCGCTCGATGTGGATCTGGATGTGGGGGATGCCGATGATCGCCAGCCGGAGCCCATGCCTGTGAGAGCGGACGGCACCGGCGGTTTGTCTGAGCGGGAAGCCAGACAGGCGGCCCAGCACCAGCTGAATGAGGACTTCACCTTCTCGACCTTCGTGGAAGGCAAGTCGAACGAGATGGCGAAAGCGGCCGCCCAACAGGTCGCTCAGAACGCGGGCCGATCGTATAACCCGCTTCTGCTGTACGGCGATGTGGGCCTCGGCAAAACACACCTGATGCAGGCCGTAGGTAACGGGATCAGATCGGCGAATCCGGATGCGAAGGTGGTGTATCTCCATTCTCAGCGATTCGTGCAGGACATGGTGAAAGCACTGCGCCAGGGCACCATGGCGGACTTCATGTCCTATTACCGCTCGGTGGATACGCTGCTGATCGATGACATTCAGTTCTTCGCCAAGAAGCTGCGTTCGCAGGAAGAGTTCTTCCACGTATTCAACGGTCTGCTCGAGAAGGGCAGCCAGATGGTGCTTACCTCTGATCAGTATCCGCGGGAGATCGACGGTCTGGAGGAGCGGCTCAAGTCGCGGTTCGTCTGGGGGCTCACCGTGGAGATGGAGGCACCGGACATCGAGACCCGGGTCGCAATCCTGATGAAGAAAGCAGAAGCGGAGCAGGTAGAGCTGGATCCTGCGGTGGCGTTCTTCATTGGCGAGCGGATCCGCTCCAATGTTCGCGAGCTGGAAGGCGCGCTCCGAAGGGTGATCGCCAACGCGCGGTTCACCGGTAGTCGGATCACCATCGAGCAGGTGAAACGAGCACTTCGGGATCTCCTGGCGATACAGGACCGGCAGGTCAGCATCGACAACATCCAGCGGACTGTTGCCGAGTACTACAACATCAAGATCGCCGACATTCTGTCGAAGCGTCGCAATCGCACCATCGCTCGACCGCGGCAGGTCGCCATGGCCTTGGCGAAGGAGCTGACGAATCACTCGCTGCCGGAGATCGGTGACGCGTTCGGCGGTCGGGATCACACCACGGTGTTACATGCCTGCCGCAAGGTCGCTGAACTGAAGGAAAGCAGCACGGATGTGTCCGAGGACTACAAAAACCTCAGTCGTCTGTTGGCCAGCTGAAGGCCGGCTGGTTGCCGCCGGACGGCGGTCTGGCTGACTCGCTCACTCGTATAAGGAACGCGGAAAAGCGAGCCGCCGACGTCGTGCCGATGGTATCGTGTGCGTGTCATCGCGGCAGCCGAACTCATCAGCTGCCGGCGGCAGCCAGTAAGAACGGCCAGTAAGAAAGAGACCCAGATCCATGAAGTTCAACACCAGTAGAGAATCCCTGCTCCGCTCCCTGCAACTCGTCACCGGCGTGGTCGAACGCCGGCAGACCCTGCCTGTGTTGGCAAATTTGTTAGTCGTGGCAAAGGATGGCAGCCTGTCGCTGACTGGAACGGATCTGGAGGTGGAGCTGGTCGCGAACGAGTCTGATGTGGATATCCAGCAGGAAGGCGAAGCGACTATTCCGGCCAGAAAGCTGGCCGACATCTGGCGCTCTCTGCCGGAAGACGCGCAGGTGACCGTTGACGTTGCCGGTGATCGGGCCACGGTCCGCTCTGGTCGCAGCCGATTCACGCTGGCGACGCTGCCGGCGGCAGACTTCCCAAAGGTGGAGAGCGGCGCGGATGATGCGGAGTTCAAGGTGTCCCAGTCGGACCTTCAGGGATTGCTGGACCAGGTGAGCTTTTCCATGGCTCAGCAGGATGTGCGGTATTTCCTCAACGGCATGCTGCTCGAGATAGCCCCTTCCCATCTGCGCACAGTGGCAACGGATGGTCACCGGTTGGCCATGAGTACTCTGGAGGGTGCAGGTGCAGGTAGCGAACGTGTGCAGGCCATTGTGCCGCGCAAGGGTGTGTTGGAGCTCAGCCGCCTGCTCGATGACGGCGAGGAAGAGGTGCTCATGCAGTTGGGGGCCAACCACCTGCGGGTCAGCAAGGGCCCGTACACCCTGACCACCAAGCTTGTAGATGGTAAGTTTCCTGACTATGAAAAGGTCGTGCCGAAAGACCTGGGTCGTACCATCACTGGTGATCGTGCCTCTTTGAAGCAGGCATTCCAGCGGGCGTCGATACTCTCCAACGAGAAGTACCGTGGGGTGCGGATGATCATCGATGGCGAGCAGATGACCATTCAGGCGAACAATCCGGAACAGGAAGAAGCTGAAGAGCAGATTGCCGTGGACTACGACGGCGAGCGGATGGAGATAGGTTTCAACGTGAGTTACCTGCAGGACGTTCTGAACGTTCTGGACACCGAGCAGGTCCAGCTGTCTGTTTCCGACGCCAACAGCAGCGCGCTCATTGAGGGCATGGGCAAGGACGATGCGGTCTATGTCGTCATGCCAATGCGGCTCTAAGACGCCGGCGGGCTGAACGCGCGGACGAAGTATCGTGCGTTTCAACCGGCTCGAAGTCTCTTACTTTCGAAATCTGAGCGCTGTGGCCGTTGACCTGGCACCGGGGCTCAATACCTTTTATGGGGACAATGGCGCGGGGAAAACGGCACTTCTCGAAGCCGTGCACCTGCTCTGCCGTGGAAGGTCGTTCAGGACCCAGAAGACTCAATCGCTGATTCAGCATGGTGCGGAACAGCTGGTGGTGCGCGGCGTGATCGAGGATGAGGCGAGGGGCCCGACAACGCTGGCGATCAGCAAGGACCGCCGAGCCCGTACCGAAATGCGCCTGAACGGTGAGGTTGAACGGCGGCTTTCGGAAGTGGCCCGATTGACACCGGTGCAGGTGATGTTGCCTGACATTGCCGAACTGGTGTTCGGCGGCCCAGCCAGGCGACGAAGCTGGTTGGATTGGGGGACGTTTCACGTGAAACCTTCCTACCTGGGAACGCTGCGCAGGTACCTCCGTGCTGTGAAGCAGCGAAATGCCTTGCTCAAGGATCTGTCGGACGCGACCACGCTGAAGCCCTGGCATGAGGAGGTGGCCGTGCTTGGTGAAAGTGTCACCGAGGAGCGACTGGCCTATCTGGATCAGCTACTGCCGCACTTCAATGCGGTGCTCTCGGAATTGGCCCCGGAATTAGCGCTGGAGGTCCGCTACAAACGAGGTTGGGGAAGGCAAGAAAGCCTGATCAAACTATTGGCTGAATCAAACCCTCGCGAGGTAAAATATGCCTCCACGCTATGGGGACCCCACAGAGCGGATGTGCTGTTGACGGCCGATGGCCTGCCCGCCGGAAACGTGTTGTCCCGAGGCCAGGGCAAGCTCGTGGCCAGCGCGCTGCAGATCGGTCAGGCGTCGCTGCTCACCGAGACTGAGCAGAGAACGACTGTGTTTCTCATTGATGATGCTGGGGCCGAGCTGGATGTGGCACACAACGCCCGAATCTTTGCGCTACTCGAGCGTCTTGGCGGCCAGATTCTAGCGACCACGACTCGAAAACCGTCAGAGATGGATGGGCAACCGCGGAGTGATCCGAGTTCGGGGATGTTTCACGTGGAACAGGGTGGTGTGACACCAACCAGATAGGTTTGTGCTCGACGCTAGCACGGCGGGCCGGTTAGGAGACTGAATGAGCGAAGAAAACTACGATTCCGGAAGCATCAAGGTACTGAAAGGCCTGGAAGCGGTGAAGAAGCGCCCGGGTATGTACATTGGCGACACGGAAGACGGCACGGGACTGCACCACATGGTGCAGGAGCTGGTGGACAATGCCATCGACGAGGCGCTTGCCGGACACTGTGATCAGATAGATGTGATCGTTCATTCTGAAGAAGCCGTTACCGTCAGGGACAACGGCCGCGGAGTGCCCGTGGACATACACCCGGAAGAGGGAGTATCTGCTGCTGAAGTGATCATGACCACTCTACATGCCGGTGGGAAGTTCGACGACAACAGCTATAAGGTGTCCGGTGGCCTGCATGGTGTGGGCGTTTCAGTGGTGAACGCTCTGTCGGAAGAGCTTCGGCTGACCGTACGCAGGGACGGAAAGGTCTACGAGCAGACTTACAGAGAGGGCGTACCCTTAGCCCCGCTGGCCGAAGTCGGTGAGACCGACAAGCGTGGCACCGAGTGTTACTTCAAGCCGTCAGCGAAAACATTCGGAAACATCAGTTTTCACTACGACGTGCTGGCCAAACGGCTGCGCGAACTGGCGTTCCTGAATTCCGGTGTGGCGATCTGTCTGAAAGACGAGCGCAGTGGCAAAGAAGAGGAGTTCCGCTATGAAGGTGGCCTGCGAGCCTTCGTGGAATACCTGAATCAGAACAAAAATTCGCTCAACGAAGTGTTTCATTTCACCACGAACCGGGAAGATGGGGTTGGCGTGGAAGTTGCCATGCAAT
The DNA here is from genome assembly GCA_965215995.1 of Candidatus Azotimanducaceae bacterium. Taxonomy (GTDB): domain Bacteria; phylum Pseudomonadota; class Gammaproteobacteria; order Pseudomonadales; family Azotimanducaceae; genus SZUA-309. The sequence continues at coordinate 2,402,703 of OZ244128.1, forward strand.
GGAATGACGGTTTTCAGGAGCAGGTATTCACCTATACCAATAATATCCCGCAAGGAGATGGGGGTACCCATCTGGCCGGTTTCCGTGCGGGCCTGACCCGAACGCTGAACAGCTACATTGAACGGGAAGGGCTGCTGAAGAAGGTACAGGTCAACACGTCTGGCGATGACGCGCGGGAGGGCCTCACCGCGGTCATCAGCGTCAAGGTTCCGGATCCCAAATTCTCCTCTCAAACAAAAGACAAGTTAGTTTCCAGTGAAGTCAAAACAGCCGTTGAGCAGGAGTTGAACAGATTCTTTACGGAATATCTGGATGAGCACCCTCTGGACGCGAAATCCGTAGTCACCAAGATGATCGATGCGGCCCGGGCTCGGGAAGCAGCGCGAAAGGCCAGGGAGATGACCCGTCGCAAAGGTGCCCTGGACATTGCCGGTCTGCCCGGAAAGTTGGCCGATTGTCAGGAAAAGGACCCGGCGCTTTCGGAGCTATATCTGGTGGAGGGCGATTCTGCCGGTGGGTCCGCCAAGCAGGGTCGCGATCGGCGCACTCAGGCCATCCTGCCACTTCGGGGCAAGATCCTGAATGTGGAAAAGGCTCGGTTTGACAAGATGCTTTCCTCAAACGAGGTGGGTACTCTGGTCACCGCCCTGGGTTGTGGGATTGGCCGGGACGAGTTCGATCCGGACAAGCTTCGCTATCACCGCATCATCATCATGACCGATGCGGACGTGGACGGATCCCACATTCGCACCTTGCTGCTTACCTTCTTTTTCCGGCAGATGCCGGAGCTCGTGGAACGGGGACACGTCTTCATTGCGCAGCCGCCACTGTACAAGGTGAAGAAGGGCAAGCAGGAGCGTTACGTCAAAGACGATGAAGAGTTGAACGCCTACTTCCTGCAGATCGCCCTGGAGGGTGCGAAGCTGCACGTCAATGCGGAAGCGCCTGCGATCGAGGATACAGCCTTGGCCGAGTTGGCCGCCGAGTATCGCAGCCTGCTCGGGCGGCTGGATAAGATGAACCGGGTTTATCCACGGGTGGTCACCGAGGCCCTGGTGGACCTGCCGACCCTGGATCTTGCGGCGCTTCATGACGAGGCCGGCATGCGAGCCTGGAGTGAGCGCTTACAAACCCGCCTGGCCGCAGAAGAAGGGAGCGTGACGGTGGTGCTGGATGCTGAACATCAGACCTGGTGCCCACAGGTGGATATCAAGATCCGCGGTATCACCGAAACGGTTGCACTGCCACACGGGTTCTTCGTCGGTGCCGAGTACCGAGCCATCGCGGCCATGTGTCAGCGTCTGGAGGGGTTGCTCGAAGAGGGCGCGTACATCGAACGGGGTGACAAGCGGGAGGCCGTAGAGCGATTCGGTCAGGTCTACGAGTGGTTGATCAGTGAAGCCCGGCGGGGTCAGGACATTCAGCGTTATAAAGGCCTGGGCGAAATGAACCCCGATCAGCTCTGGCAGACCACGATGGACCCGGAGGTTCGGCGGATGTTGCAGGTCAGCGTGGACGATGCCATTGCCGCAGACCGGATGTTCACCACGCTGATGGGTGACCAGGTGGAACCGCGCCGGGAGTTCATCGAAGCAAACGCGCTGACCGTGGTCAATCTGGACGTTTAGTGCCCTGAATCGGTAACTCAACGACTCACCGAATCAGGATACTAGGCGGCTACACCCGGGTAAGGCTTGCCTGGCCTTCACTCATGACAGCCTGCGCTTCCGCGATGATGGACTTACTGTCCCGACCGATCGTTTGGAAAGGCGGCATGATGCGTACCTTTATAGTGCCCGCCCGCTTCTTAAGCTGGTGAGCCGGCCAGTGGTCGCCCGCGTTGTGGGCGATCACCAGAACAGGAGACTCGGCGGCGCTGGCCAACGCCGCCCCACCAATCTGAAAGCGGCCGATCTCGTCGCTCGGCATGCGGGTTCCTTCCGGAAACAGCACCACCCAGATTTTCTCGGCAAGGCGCGCTTTGCCCACCGTAATGAGACGTTTCAGCGCGCTTCTCGGGGTGCCCCGGTCGATGGCGATGGGCTTGTTCAGTGCGAACGCCCAACCGAAAAAGGGAATCCAGAGCAGTTCCCGTTTGATGATCGTGGCCTGAGGGGCAAGCAAGGTCTGGAGAAACAGTGTCTCCCAGGTGCTTTCGTGGCGGCAGAGCACCACACAGGGTTCTTTCGGGATGTGCTCGCGCCCCGAAATCTCGTGGCTGACCCCACAGGTTACCTTCAGCCACCACAGACAGATGCGGGTCCAGATACCGATGATGAACAGAAACCGGGGCCGCGAGGGAAGCACCCAACCGACGAGCACGGACAGCGTGCCCCAGATCAGGGTCGCCAGCGAGTAACCGAGGTAGAAGAGTATGGAGCGCAACATAATCATTGTTGCAGTCTCCCATCGGCCTGCAGCTTGCCAATCTCCGTATTGGCAAAAGCAGCTAGATTGTCGAATACCTCTCTGTAGCCCAGGCGTCTGGCTTCGATCTCCGCCTTGCTGCCATTACCCGTTCGTACCAGGACCACCCGGCAACCTGCGGCCCGACCGGCGTCGAGGTCGCGAATCGAATCGCCGACGAACGTGGTTCGGCTGGGATCGACGCGCAGCTCGCGCATCAGCGTCTGGACCATGCCGGGTTTCGGCTTGCGGCAGTCGCAGCCATCTTCCGGCAGATGTGGGCAGTAGCGGATGCCGTGCAGCCGGCCACCGGCTTCGGCAACGCCCCGTTCGAGCTTGCCATGTATCTCGTTGAGATCGTCTTCGCTGAGCAAACCTCGACCAATACCCGACTGATTGGTGCAGACAGCGATGAGAAAGCCGGATCGGGACAGCGCGGCGATGGCCTCCAGCGCCCCGGCCAGAGGGATGAATTCCGCCGCAGATTTCACGAAGGCATCGGAATCCCGATTAATCACGCCGTCCCGATCGAGAACAATGAGTCTGGCCACCCGTGCCGGATCCGCCTCAGCTACAATCGCGGCGCAACATACGGGATCTGCACAACGGGGTCAAAGCAGACGGATGGCGGAAGGATCGAGCGAGCAGACAGGGCAGCGTTGCGACTGGTGCACGTCCGACCCCCTGTACATCACCTACCATGATGAGGAGTGGGGCCTACCCGTGAAGGACGAGCGGGCGTTGTTCGAGCGCCTGGTGCTCGAGGGCATGCAGGCAGGGCTGTCCTGGCTCACCATCCTCAAGAAGCGGGCACATATGGTCAAACGCTTTCATGGCTTCGAGCCGGAACGGTTGGCCGGAACCGGGACGGCGGAGATAGAAGACTGGCTAACCGATGCGGGGCTGATCCGCCACCGGGGTAAGATCGAGGCGATGGTGAGCAATGCCCGGCTGGTGACGGAGATGGATGGCGAGTTCGTACCGCTCGTCTGGTCGTTCGTCGACGGTGCGCCGGTCCAGAATGGCTTTGCTTCCCTGCAAGCGGTGCCGGCCCAAACGGAGCAGTCAGTACGGATGGCGAAGACGCTGAAGCAAATGGGCTTTCGGTTCGTTGGACCGACCACCTGCTATGCCTTCATGCAGAGCGCGGGTCTGGTCAACGATCACCTGGCGTCTTGCCCTGCCTTCGAGCGTTGCGGCACAATCGCGGCATCTTGGACGCTCTAGCACCCATACTGCTGCGGATCTGGTCCGGACTGATGGCGCTGTTGCCGTACAGCGCAACTCGAGCCGTGGGCAATGCCATCGGCAGCCTGAACTACATGCTGCGCACCCGCTCGGCAAAAAACACCGAAACCAACCTGCGTTACTGCTTCCCGGCCATGCGCGATGCCCAGCGGAGCGCGCTCGCTCAACAAAGCCTCAAACACACTGGCCGGCTGCTGGCCGAAGCGGGCATTACCTTCAAGTGGCCGGAAGAGAAGCTGAAGAGTCTGATCACCGGGGTAGATGGGTTCGCCCCGTTGCAGCGAGCGCTTGATGAGCACAGAGGCATTCTCGTTTTGGTGCCGCACTTCGGGAACTGGGAGCTCTTTGCTCTGTACTTCGGGCGCTACGGCTTCATGGCTCTATACGATCCACCGAAGATCGAGGGCCTTGACCAGCTGATCCGGGGCAGTCGTGAGCGCACGGGCGCAACCCTGCTACCCATCGATGCGCAGGGTGTTCGGGGCGTGCTGGGCGCGCTCAAGCGGGGTAAGCCGGTGAGCATTCTGCCTGACCAGGTGCCGGCCAGAAGCGCTGGTGTTTACGTGCCTTTCTTTAATCGCCCGGCGTTGACCATGACCTTTGCGCATCGACTGATCCGCAGCTCGGATCCGCTGGTGGTGCTGGGGACCTGCACGCGCGGCGATGAAGGGTTCCGTATAGCCTTCCATGAGGTGGATGAGGCGATCTACTCGGAGGAGGTGGAAGAATCCGTCACCGCCATGAACACCGCGATTGAGAAGCTGGTGCAGAACAATCCGGAGCAGTACCAGTGGGAGTACAAGCGCTTCAAGAAGCCGCCGGCCGGAACACCGGATCCCTATAAATAGGCTGGCCCCGTTTTCAGATCAGCGGCGCCAGAAGGCCGGACTGAACAACACCAGGAGCGTGAAGATCTCCAGCCGACCGAGCAGCATGGCGAAGATCAATCCCCACTTCACGATCGGATCCAGCGCCGCGTAGTTCTCAGCAACGGCGCCGAGCCCAGGGCCTAAGTTGTTCAGGCAGGCGCCAACGGCGGAAAAGGCAGTGATGAAGTCGAGATCGGAGACAAGCATCACCACGGTCACCATACTCAGGAAGACGACCACATAGATTGAGAAAAACCCCCAGACTGCCTCGATCACGCGATCGGGTACGCGCTGGCGGCCGAGCTTCACCGGAAACACACCGTTCGGATGGATGAGTCGGCGGATTTCCCGGGCGCCCTGCAGCCAGATCAACAGCACTCGAATGATCTTGATGCCCCCGGCGGTCGAGCCGGCACAGCCGCCGGCGAAGGCGGCAAAGAGCAGAATGATGGGGGCCACGGAAGGCCAAAGACTGAAGTTGGTGGTCGCAAAGCCTGTTGTGGTGGCGATGCTGACGGCGTGAAACACGCCTTCCCGAATCGGTGAGTCGGAAGCTTCCGGATGCTGTCCCAGTACCCAGCAGACGACGATGGCGACTCCGGAGAGTATGTACAGGTAGGCTCGCACTTCCGGATCCCGAAAGTAGAGCAGCGGGTTCCTGCGGTTGATGGCGACGAAGTGCAGGCCGAAATTAACACCAGCGATCACCATGAAGACAATGGCGACCATTTCCACCGCCGGATTGTCGAAGTGCCCGATACTCGCGTCATGGGTCGAAAATCCACCGATGGCAACCGTCGAGAAGCTGTGCCCGATCGCATCAAACAGCGACATCCCGGCAGCCCAGTAGCAGAGCATGCAGACGATGGTGATGCCCAGGTAGAGATACCAGAGTGCCTTGGCAGTTTCCGTGATCCGGGGGGTCAGCTTGTTGTCCTTTACCGGTCCGGGTGACTCGGCGCGATACAGCTGCATACCGCCGATGCCGAGCATGGGCAGAATGGCGACAGCCAGAACGATGATGCCCATGCCGCCGAACCACTGCAGGAGCTGTCGGTAGAAGAGCAGGGATCTGGGTAGCTCGTCCAGGCCCACGAACACGGTGGCGCCAGTGGTCGTCAGTGCTGACAATGATTCAAACGCAGCATCAGTGAAGCTCGCGTCGGTGGCCTCGGCGAGAAACAAAGGGATGGACCCGAACAGTCCCAGCCCCAGGTAGAAGAGCACGGTGATGAGAAAGCCATCGCCGGATCTGAGTTCACGCCGACCTCGACCGGCGAGCGTGAGCGCGGCGCCTGAGACCAAGGTGATGCCGAAGCCGGCCAGGAAGGTCGTGTAGGTGTTCTCGTCATAAATAAAGGCGACCAGCATCGGGACCGCCAGCACCGTGGAGAACAGCATGAGCAGAATGCCGGTGACGCGAAGAATGACAGCGAGGTGCATGCGGGGTCTACGCTAAAACGGCCGTAAGAGGCAGAGACAAGCTAGAAAAAGGTCAGGCCGACCTGGAACAGACGCTCCACGGCAGCGACCTGCTTCTTGTCGGTGAGGAACAGGATGACGTGATCGTCTGACTCCACGACCACGTTGTCGTGGCCGATGATCACTTCGTCTTCGCGAACGATGGCACCAATGCTCGCCCCCTTTGGCAGGTCGATATCACGGATAGCCCGACCCACCACCTTGGAGCTTTTCTCATCGCCATGGGCGATCGCTTCCAGCGCTTCGGCAGCGCCGCGCCGGAGGCTATGCACCTTCACCACATCACCCCGACGAACATGACTGAGCAGGGAACTTGTGGTGGCTTGTTGCGGAGAAATGGCGATATCGATGTCGTGACCCTGCACCAGGTCGACGTAGGCAGGCTTGCCGATCAGCGTGACCACCTGTCGGCAGCCGAGCTTCTTGGCGAGCAGTGACGACATGATGTTTACCTCGTCGTCGTTGGTGACTGCGCAGAAGGCATCGCACTGCTCGATGTTTTCCTCGAGCAGGAGATCCCGATCGGTGGCGTCCACATTCAGGACCACGGCGTTGTTCAGCATCTCGGCGAGCTGCTGGCAACGTTCCGGGTTGTATTCGAGCACCTTGACCGAGAAGTACGGCTCGATGGATTTCGCGAGCGCGGTGCCGATGTTACCGCCGCCGGCGATCATCACCCGCCTGAACGGCCGTTCCACCTTACGGAGCTCGGCCATCACTGCGTTGATGTGCTCGGAGGCGGCGATGCAGAACACCTCGTCATCTGCTTCGATCACAGTGCTGCCGATAGGCACTATGGCCTCGCCGCGGCGGAAGATCGCGGCCACCCGCATGTCCACGTTCGGCAGATGTTCCTTGAAGAAGGAAAGTGCCTGCCCGACCAGCGGTCCGCCGTAGTAGGCCTTAACCGCCACCAGCTGCACGCGGCCGTCGGCGAAGTCGAGCACCTGCAGCGATCCGGGATGCTCGAGCAGTTGCCGGACGTTGTCGGTGACTACCTGCTCCGGGTTGATGAGCACGTCGATCGGCATGTGTTCCTGAGAGAAGAAGCCTTCCCGGGTCAAGTACGCGCTGCCGCGGATGCGGGCGATCTTGGTCGGTGTCCGAAACAGCGAGTAGCAGACCTGACAGGCGATCATGTTCACCTCATCGGATGAGGTGACGGCGACCAGCATGTCCGCATCGTCGGCACCCGCCCGGCGCAGTACGTCCGGGTGGGAACCCCAGCCCTTCACGGTCTGTATGTCTAGCTTGTCGCGCAACTCTTCGAGCACCACCTCGTCGTTGTCGACCAGGGTGATATCGAAGGCTTCGTTGGCCAGGTTCGCCGCCAGGGTCCCGCCGACCTGGCCGGCGCCGATGATCAGTATCTTCATGGCGCGCGCATATTAACGCGCTTTCTCCTGCCGGGTCATACGTGCGAAGTAAAAACCATCCACGGATCTGTTCGGCCTCGCATCGCCTGCGGGCAGGGGCAACAACTGCCAGCCGAATCGGGTCGACTGGCCGACCGGCAGATCGAGATCCGAAAACCTCGGCGTCGGAACGGAGGTTGCGTTGGCCGGCTCGTCAGCAGCCTGCTGAACGAATGTTTCGATCACCTGATCGTTTTCCTCGGCAAGAAGTGAACAGGTGCAGTAGAGAAGGCAACCGTCGTCCGCGAGCAGGGGCCAGAGATTCTCCAGCAGTGCCAGCTGCAGCGCGGCAGAGGCGGTAACGTCCGCTGGTGTGCGCAGTACTTTGATGTCCGGATGGCGACGCAGGGTGCCGGATCCGGAGCAGGGTGCGTCCAGCAGGATCAGGTCGAAGCGGGGGTTTTTCACCGGCAAATCGGCGAGCCATCCCCGTTCGGTCGCGTCGCCGGTCAGTAGCCGTACGTGCCCATGGCCCAGGCGCCTGGCTTCCTGGCGCAGGTGGGCAAGTCGTTCAGCGGAGCGCTCCAGGCCGACGAGTTCTGCTTGGGGAAACCGTTCGGCCAGATGAAAAAGCTTACCCCCAGGGGCGGCGCAGGCGTCGAGAATGCGCGGCTGTTCCGGCATCTCGGCGGGGACGAGACGAGCGGCAAACTGGGCACCGGCATCCTGCACAGACACCTCTCCTGCGGCGTAGCCCGGCAGGTCCCGCACCGGGATGGGCTCTGCCAGGATCAGATGCTCCGGGAAGTTACCCTGAAACACCGCTATGTCAGCGTCTGCCAGACGTTGCCGGTAGCATTCAGGGGAGGTCTTGGTGGTGTTGACTCTGAGCGACATGGGCGCGCGTTCGATACTCGCCCTGGACACTGCCTCGGCCTGGACCGGCAGGTCTTGATGGAGACGCTTCAGCAGCCAATCAGGGAGCTCGAACGAACGTTCGGCTGGCAGCGGTGAATCAGCGTCTTTCGCAATCTGACGCAGCACTGCGTTGATCAGCCCTTTTGCCCAGGGCTTTTTCAGCTGCGCGGCCGCAGCCACGGTTTCATTGATGGCGGCGTGATCGGGGATCCTCATGTGCTTCAGTTGGTAAGCGCCAACTAACAGCAGAGCAAAGAGGTCCTGGTCCTTCTCTCGAAACGGACGGCTCAATCGGGCACGGACCAGGTGCTCGAGGCTGAAGTAGTAGCGAAGTGCGCCCTGCAGTAACTCGGTTTCGAGCGGCGTTGTCGATCCTGTACCGATCGATTGTTCGGTAGTTCTGCCGTGAGTGAGAACGCGGTTCAGCGCTCGGGCAGCACGGGCTCTTTCCTGGCGGGAAGCGGACAGCCTCAAGTCCCCCGGCGATCGGCAGGATCCGCTGGCGCTGATCCCGTTGCCTGCGCGTTGTCCTGATGCGGCGGACGGGCCACCAGCCTCCCGCCGGCGTGGATGATGCCTGGGTAGCCATTCGCGGCCGCCGTTGCATCCATGGCGGTGCCCTTGCCCCGGTTGAGCTGCACCCGGGGAATGCAGAGCAGGCCCTCGCCGCAAGCGAGATACAGCCCGGCTTTATCGACGCGGACGATGGTGCCAGCTGGCGCATCGGCAGAGGTAGATTCGGCGAACGCCGGGCCGAGCAGCCGGATGCGGACCGGGCCGGTGTCGTCATGGGCATGTACCGCCACGGGTTGGCGGTCTGACAACGCCCGCACCTGCCGGGCCAGAACCTCCGCGGAGGCGTTTAGATCCGGCTCGCTGTCGGTCGCGCGGAGCTTCTCGGCATAGGTCGCGCCCGTGCTGGTCTGCGGCGTCGGACGCCGATTCTCGATCTCGGGCAGAAGCTCGCACAATAGACGAACGCCTGACTCGGCCAGACGAGCCTCCAGCTCGCCGCCGGTTTCTCGTGGACCGATCGGGAGCGTTTCGCAGCTATAAACCGGGCCGGTGTCCAATCCTTCGTCCATCAGCATCAGACAGACGCCCGTTTCCGCATCCCCGGCCATGATTGCCCGTTCCACGGGTGCTGCACCCCGCCAGCGGGGCAACAGTGAGGCGTGCACGTTCAGGCAGCCGAGCCTGGGGGCCTTGAGGATGTGCGGTGGCAGGATGAGGCCGTAGGCGGCCACGATCAGCAGATCCAGGCGATGGAGCTCGAGGGACGCACCTTTCAACCGTACGGGTGTCTCGACGGCAATGCGCTCGACATCGGCCACCCGGCGCACGGGACTGGGACGGGTCTTACGCCCGCGTCCAGTAGGACGGTCTGGCTGAGTGAGTACTAACTCTGGCCGAAAGCCCCTAGTAATGAGGCCTTCCAGGACGGTGGCGGCGAACTCTGGGGTGCCGGCGAATCCGAATCGCAGGCCGATTTGGGCGCGCTCAGGCACGTACCTTGTGGCTCTTTTCCAGCTTCTTTCTGATTCGCGTCCGCTTCAGGTTCGACAGGTAGTCCACGAACAGCTTGCCTTCCAGGTGATCGCACTCGTGCTGAATGCACACGGCCAGCAGCCCCTCGAACTCGGCATCGACTGCGTCGCCATTCCGATCCAGGGCCGACACACGAACGCCCTCGTAACGGGTCACCGGTTCGTAGAAGCCGGGCACGGACAGGCAGCCTTCCTCTGCCTCAACGGTCTCTCCGAAGGTGGTGAGCTCGGGATTGATGAAAGCGTGCGGCTGATCCCGGTTTTCGGAGACGTCCACGACGATGATGCGACGGTGGACGTTCACCTGGCTGGCGGCCAGTCCGATGCCCGGTGCCTCGTACATGGTTTCGAACATGTCATCGATGAGTTTGCGGACGGCGTCGTCCACCTGCTTGACCGGTTTGGCCTTGGTCCGAAGCCTGGGATCGGGATATTCGAGGATGTCGAGAATTGCCATTTTCGGGAGCGGGTCAGGGGCCGGATCGGCGGATGATTACCCGTGTGATCTATCTCTAGTATTGGTGTAATTCAGGCTGCTAAGATTGTGAAGAGTATAAACTTTTTGCCCAGGCGGACCGCGCTTTCCGTGCCGTCCGTACGAAAATGGGACCGCTTGTTACGCGTCTGCAAGACGGCCTGAAACCGAATAGCTGACCATGATAGCAGCTCGGAGAAAAAAGGAACTTCAAAACATGTTTCGGAACATGACCGCCTGGATCAGTGGCCGTCGCGCAAGACTCGCCGTCATCGGTTTGATCGCAAGCATTGCCACGGTGGCGACGAACGCTGCAGAAGACCTCAACCGTTACCTGAAAGCCGATCATCCGGACGTCTATACGGTGGTGAAGGGCGACACCCTCTGGGACATTTCGGGCATGTTTCTTGAGCGCCCCTGGCTCTGGCCGGAAATCTGGCGCATCAACCCGCAAATCAACAATCCCCACTTGATTTACCCCGGCGACCAGATCGCCCTAGTCTACGTCGATGGCCAGCCACAGCTGGTGCTGGAGCGTGGCCAGGCCGGCCGCACGGTGAAAATGACCCCGGGCACCGAAAAGCTGGAACCGGAAGTCCGCTACGAGCCGCTGGAATCGGCCATTCCCACCATCCGGCTGGATGCGATCCAGGCGTTCCTGGTGCAGAACCGTATCGTCACCGACGCTGAGCTGAACGGCGCACCCTACGTGGTGCAGGGTGACAGCGAGCGGCTGGTACTGGGCGCCGGTGATCGACTTTACGTACGTGGTGTGCTGCCGGAGTCCGAGAGCTTCAACGTAGTGCGGCAAGGGCCGCTCTATGTGGATCCGCAGACCCAGGAGGTTCTGGGCCGGGAAGCCACTTATATAGGCCTTGGACAGGCGGTTTCGCAGGAAAACGACATCGCCACCATGTTCATGAGCGATACCCGGGAAGAAGTCCAGATTGGCGACCGGGTGCTGCCCACCGAGGAGCGCCGGGTAGATTCCACCTTCTTCCCCAGCGCCCCGGAAGGTGAGATCAACGGTCAGATCATCTCCGTGTTCGGCGGGGTGAGCCAGGTTGGTCAGTATGACGTGGTCGTGATCAATCGCGGCGAGCGGGAAGGCATGAAGGTAGGTAATGTGCTTGCCATCTACAAGAAAGGCGCCATGGCGCGTGACCGGATCGCCAACGAGACCATTCGCCTACCGAGCGAAAGGGCCGGGCTCATGATGGTGTTCCGCACCTTCGAGAAGCTCTCCTACGGCCTGGTCATGGTGACGGAGCGGCCGCTTGCGATTGAGGACGAGGTCAGGAATCCCTGACCTTCCACATTCTCTGTGAGCGAAACGCTCACGCCTCTGAAAGCTGAACGCTGCTGGCGCCCCAATGGGGCGCTCTGCATATTCCGGGTTCGAAGTTGCCGCGAACCAGCATGTTCGAGCCTACCCGTAAAGCGCCGGCGCCATTGGTCAGCGATCTGGCTGCGAGCCTCTGCCTCGTGCTCGAGCGCCAGGACCGACAGTCGATTCGTCAGCAACTCACTGGCCGGCCGAATATCGGTTGCGGTGATTTCGGTGTGAACGATCTGCCGCTGCGGGTCAGCGGCAGACAGATCACTCAGCGCAGAAGGGCGCTGGTCTCGAATGGCATAGGTGCGCTGGCGCGCGGTGACCCTGAGTTCCCCGAGCTACTGGCTGGCATACCGGATCCACCTCTGCTGCTGTACTACCGCGGGGCGCTCGAGTGCCTTGCCGGCATTGCCATTGCCATCGTCGGGGCTCGGCGAGCATCCCGAGCCGGCCAGGCGTTTGCTGAAACGCTGGCCGCAGAGCTTGCTGAAGCGGGCGTGGTGATCGTCAGCGGCCTGGCCCTGGGAGTGGACGCGGCCGCCCACGGCGGCGCGTTGGCCGGAGGTGGGCGGACTATTGCAGTGCTTGGATCCGGTGCGGAGCAACTGACACCCCTTGCCAATGCCCGCCTTGGCGAGCAGATCCTGGCGGAAGGTGGCCTCGTCCTCTCTGAGTATCCGCCAGGCACACCGGCGGCGCCGTACCGGTTCCCGGAACGGAACCGATTGATCTCGGGCTTGAGTTGTGGGGTCGTGGTGGTGGAAGCGAACGCCAAGAGCGGCTCCCTGATAACAGCCCGATTGGCAGCGGAGCAGGGCCGGGAGGTGATGGCGGTGCCCGGGATCCCGGGTTACCTGAACAGCGCCGGCAGCAATCGGTTGCTCAAGACCGGTGCGGCACTGATCGAGCGGGCGGAGGATGTTCTGCACTGCATTGGTGTAGAGGGCGGGTCAGGCAATCCGGTTCGTGATGTGCCGGATGCCAGCGGGTTGTCGCAGGAGCAACAGTCGTTGCTGGACCTGCTCGACGGCCGCGCCCAGAGCCTGGACGTGCTGGCATCGGCCGCAGGGCTGACGGAACAGGCCTGTGCAGTGTCACTGACCGAGCTCGAGCTCGCCGGGTTTGTCCAGCGTGTTGGCGGCGGGTATATTCGGCGCCCTTCTGAGTTCTAAGCTGGAGGAGCTGATGAGTTTCGTAGCCATCCTGATGGGATCGGACAGCGACTGGCCGGTCATGCAGGCGACGGTCGAGGTGCTGAAATCGCTGGAAGTGGAATATGAAGTGCGGGTCTCTTCCGCACACCGTACACCTCAAGAAACGGCGGCATTCGTCAGCGACGCGTCGGAACGCGGCTGTGAAGTGTTCATCTGTGCCGCGGGCATGGCCGCACATCTGGCTGGCGCCGTCGCCGCGCACACCACCAAGCCCGTGATCGGCGTGCCGATCGACGCGGGCCCGTTGGCGGGCTTCGATGCGCTCCTGTCCACGGCTCAGATGCCCGGCGGAATTCCCGTGGCGACCGTCGCGGTGGGTAAGGCGGGGGCGAAGAACGCGGGCTATCTGGCCGCTCAGATGCTCGGCATTGCGGACAAAGCGCTGGCACAACGGGTCGCGGCTGATCGGGATGCCAACCGGCAGAAAGTGCTCGCGGCCAACGAAGCGCTGCAGTCACAGCTGTAACGCCAGACCCGGATACGTGGTCAACGCCTGGCATCTGCAGCTTGCCGTACGTGCTCTGCGTGGCGGTGGCCTGGTGCTGCATGCCACGGAAGGTGTCTGGGGGCTTGCCTGCGATCCGTTTGATGCCCTGGCGGTGCGCCGATTGTTGGGCTTGAAAGGGCGGTCGGTGGACAAAGGTCTGATACTGATCGGCGCCAGCGCCGAGTGCTTCGCCACGGAGCTCGAGACCGTTGCGACCAGTCAGCGGCAAGCGGTGTTGGAGTCCTGGCCTGGCCCGGAAACCTGGATCCTGCCGAATCAGCGCTTTCCTTGCTGGATCACGGGAGATCATGCCGGCGTGGCGGTACGGGTGCCAGGTCATCCGCAGGCTCGAGCACTCAGCGATGCCTTCGGCGGCCCGCTGGTTTCCACATCTGCCAATCCAAGTGGGCAGCCCGCTCCGACCTCTGCTTTGCAGGCGCGGGGAATCTTTTCCGCCACCCTGTTTCCCACCCGGGCCGACTACGTTCTGCCCGGGGAGGTCCTGTGTCCGGGTTCACCCAGCCGGATCCGTACCCTTACCGGCGAGGCGGTTCGAGGATGACGGTCGACCGCTACGCAGTGATCGGCAACCCGGTCGGCCATTCGCGCTCGCCTGACATACACCTGGCGTTTGCCGAGCAGACCGGACAGTCGCTCAGCTACGAACGCATTGAAGCGCCCCTGGATGGCTTTGCCGACACGATTGAGGCGTTTTTCAGAGGACAGGGACGAGGCGCTAACGTGACGGTGCCTTTCAAAGGCGAGGCGGCCGAATGGGTGGATCGGTTGGATGCTGGTGCCGCCTTCGCTCAGGCTGTGAACACCATTGTCGAAGATCCTCGTGGTGGTTACGTGGGCTTCAACACGGATGGTCCGGGTCTGATCATGGACCTGGAGCGGGTTCTACCCGGCCGGACAGGCTTGAACGTGCTGCTGCTTGGGGCTGGTGGTGCGGCTCGGGGGGTGGCGGCTCCCCTGCTCGATGGCATTGCTCAATCGCTGACCATTGCCAATCGCACCGAGGAAAAAGCGGCAGCGCTGGTCGGCAATCTCATAGAGTCCGGCTATGGGTCGCGGCCTGATTCTGGCGACAGCCAGAGCACTAACAGGCACAGCACTAAAATGGTGCAGGCCGCCGGTTTCGACGCGCCGGGCACGGGTTACGATCTGGTGGTGAATGCGACGTCCGCCGGGCTTACAGGTGGGGTGCCGGATATTCCAGCGGCGACCGTGGTCGGTGCCTTCTGCTATGACATGGTTTACGGCCATGAGACGGCCTTCATGCGCTGGTCTCGGCAGTCGGGTGCGGCCGGCTGTGCCGACGGCCTCGGCATGCTGGTGGGTCAGGCTGCGCTGGCGTTCGAACTCTGGCGCGGTGTGCTACCGGATGTAGCGCCCGTTCTGGCTGCATTGGCGAAGTCGTCGTGAGCCGGCCTCGGTTCATTGCCGGTGCGGTCTGCCCGAACTGCTCGGAGATGGATAGGCTGCAGGTGGTTGAAGAGCAAGGCGGGCAACAACGCGCGAAGACAGGCGCTAAGACAGGTGCGAAGAAGAGACGCTGCGTTGCCTGCGGTTACGAAGACAATCTGGCCAGCACGGCCAGCCAGATGCCTGCCAATCGGTTGGATGGTGGATTGAAGAAGCCGGATCCGACGACGATTCGCCCGGTACGCTTTCTCGATCCGGGCGGCAACAAATCATAGCGCCCCGGATGATCAGCTCAGACGCCCCGCCCGAAAATTTTAGTACATGGCGTTGGTGCCCTCGTTGTTGTTAATCAAAAACGCGCCAGTATAATTGCGCAGCCAGTCAGGGGTGCCCCCACGGGGTAGGTATGCCCTTTTGGAATCCACGTGCCAAGGGACCTGGGGAGGTTTGAGGGCAGGGACAAACATCCCGACTGCGAAGGCCACCGGTTGCCTGTCGGCAACCGGTGGAATCTCAAAGGATACGCAAGGTGCCTAAGGTGATTAATAAGAGGCTTACGCCAGTGGCCCGGCTTTGTGTCGGGTTTGTTCTTGCCCTCGTAGCAGTCGGGGCAGGCGCGGACGAGTTGAACATGACGCCCGGCGTCACGGAAATCAGCCGCTCCATCTACGACCTGCACATGTACATTTTCTGGATCTGCGTAGTCATCGGCGTCGTGGTGTTCGCTGCCATGTTCTGGTCGCTCATCCACCACCGGAAGTCGCAGGGCGTGACGCCCGCGACCTTTCATGAGAGCACTAAGCTGGAGATCGCCTGGACGTTGGTGCCGACGCTGATCCTGGTGGCCATCGCCTGGCCCGCCACACAGGTGCTGGTCGCCATGTACGACACCGGCGGCGAGGACATGACGGTGGAAGTCCGCGGCTATCAGTGGCGCTGGCAGTACAAATACCTGGACGACGACTACAACTCCACATTCGGCTTCTTCTCTAACCTGGCAACCTCCCAGGACGAGATTCAGGGCCGGACCGAGAAAGGCGAGTTTTACCTGCTGGACGTTGACGAGCCCCTGCGTATCCCCGTCAACCGCAAGGTCCGCTTCCTGATCACTGCCGAAGACGTGATTCATGCCTGGTGGATTCCGGAGTTCGGCATCAAGCGAGACGCCGTGCCCGGTATTCTCAACGACCTCTGGACCATCGTGCCTGAGCCTGGCGTCTATCGTGGCCAGTGCACTGAGCTGTGCGGCAAGGATCACGGCTTCATGCCCATCGTCGTGCACGCCATGCCGGAGGACGAGTACGACGCCTGGTACGCAGAGCGTCTGGTGGCGGAAGAGGCGCGCAAAGAGGCGCTGTCCAAGACCTTCACCGAAGATGAGCTGATGGCGGAAGGCGAGGCGGTCTATGCCACCTTCTGCGCCTCCTGCCACATGCCGAACGGCAAAGGCGTGCCGCCGGTATTCCCGGCCATCGACGGCAGCGCCATCGCCACAGGCCCGAGGGATGAGCATCTGGACATCATCGTCAACGGCAAAACCGGCACGGCGATGCAGGCGTTCGGCAAGCAGCTGGACGCGGCCCAGATCGCGGCCGTGGCCCACTACCAGCGCCATGCCTGGAGTAACAATGCGGGCGACGTCACTCAGCCGAGAGACGTCATCGAATTCACCTCGAGCCAGGAGTGAGGTAGCGAGAAATGAGTGAAGTTGTAGAAGCAGGACACGCCACCCACGACGACCATCACGACCACGGCCCGGACAAAGGCCTGGCGCGCTGGCTCTTCACCACCAACCATAAAGACATCGGCACGCTATACCTCTGGTTCAGCTTCCTGATGTTCATGATCGGGGGCGTGCTCGCCCTTGTTATACGGGCCGAGCTGTTTCAGCCTGGTCTGCAGTTCGTGAACCCCGAGTTCTTCAATCAGATGACGACCAACCACGGTCTGATCATGGTGTTCGGGGCCATCATGCCCGCCTTCGTCGGCCTGGCTAACTGGCTCGTGCCGATGATGGTCGGCGCGCCGGACATGGCGCTGCCGCGCATGAACAACCTGTCCTTCTGGATCCTGCCGTTCGCGTTCACCATGCTGATTGCGACGCTGTTCATGGACGCGGGTGGCCCGAACTTCGGCTGGACCTTCTATGCACCTCTGTCCACCACCTACGCGCCGGAGACGGTCACCTACTTCATCTTCGGCGTGCACATGATGGGGGCGTCGTCGATCATGGGCTCGATCAACATCATTGCCACCATTCTGAACATGCGGGCGCCGGGCATGACGCTCATGAAGATGCCACTGTTCGTCTGGACCTGGCTGATCACCGCCTACCTGCTGCTGGCTGTTATGCCGGTGCTGGCCGGAGCCGTCACCATGATGTTGTTCGACATCCACTTCGGAACCAGCTTCTTCAACGCGGCTGGCGGCGGCGATCCGGTGATGTTCCAGCACATCTTCTGGTTCTTCGGTCACCCCGAGGTGTACATCATGATTCTGCCGGCATTCGGTGTGGTCTCGCAGATCATCCCCACCTTCAGCCGGAAGCCATTGTTTGGTTACGATTCCATGGTTTACGCCACGGCATCCATTGCCTTCCTGTCCTTCATCGTCTGGGCGCACCACATGTTCACCGTCGGCATGCCGCTGGCCGGTCAGCTCTTCTTCATGTATGCGACCATGCTGATTGCGGTGCCGACCGGAGTGAAGGTGTTCAACTGGGTGTCGACCATGTGGCAGGGTGCGATGACCTTTGAAACGCCCATGCTGTTTGCCATCGCCTTCGTGATTCTGTTCACCATTGGTGGTTTCTCCGGGTTAATGCTCGCGATCACGCCGGCGGACTACCAGTATCACGACACTTACTTTGTGGTGGCACACTTCCACTATGTGCTGGTGCCGGGCGCCCTGTTCTCAATCATCGCAGCCGTTTACTACTGGTTGCCGAAGTGGTGCGGGCGCATGTACGACGAGTCGCTCGGCAAGCTGCACTTCTGGCTCTCGTTCATCGGTGTGAACGTCACTTTCTTCCCGCAGCACTTCTCCGGGCTGGCCGGCATGCCGCGACGGATTCCGGACTACGCGCTGCAGTTCGCCGACTTCAACATGCTGTCGTCCATCGGCGCCTTCGTTTTCGGCTTCTCGCAGCTGTTGTTCCTGTACCTGGTGATCAAAGCGATTCGCAGCGGCGAGCCGGCAACGGATCGGGTCTGGGAAGGGGCGCATGGCCTGGAGTGGACCCTGCCGTCGCCGGCGCCCTACCACTCCTTCACCCACCCGCCCAAAATCACTGACGCGGAAGCGCACTCCTAGCCGGGTGCGGGACCGCGAGGAAAACGGACAATGAGTGCAGGCACGAACAAGGCGAGCGCGAATTCGAACTCGCTTGCCCGTTCGAACTCGAGGCTGGTGAAGAAGCTGGTCTTCCTGGTGCTCGGCATGTTCGCGTTCGGCTGGGCGCTCATCCCGCTCTATGATCTCTTCTGCGAGATCACGGGTCTCGGCGGCGACCCGGGCGGCCAGTACACGTATGATCCGGCGGAGATCCGGGTGGATCGGAGTCGTCTGGTAAAGGTGAATTTCATCACCAACACCAACCAGGGTATGACCTGGGACTTCTGGTCCGACAAGGGTGGCATGCGGGTGCATCCCGGTGAGCTGAACGAAGCGGTGTTCTACGTGAAGAACACCACCGACAAGCGAATGGTCGGCCAGGCCATTCCGTCCGTGGTGCCGCTGACAGCCACGGAGTATTTTCACAAGACGGAGTGTTTCTGCTTCAACTCACAGGTGCTCGAACCTGGCGAGGAAATGGAAATGCCCATGCGCTTCATCGTGGATTCGGACCTGCCGCCAAACGTTGAGTCCATTTCACTTTCCTACGCGCTTTTTGACATAACCGAGTTGTCGGGCGGCCAGGCGCAGCTCGAAACTGGCGGGCACGAAAGTGCCGGCGGATAGCCGACGTGCCGGTCTAATCCGGCCTAAGACTGACCAAGAACGAAAAATCTGGAGTGATTAGTAATGTCTAGCCCTACGGACCAATCGGTCTACTACATACCGCACAACGGATGGTATCCGGTGTGGGTTGCGTTCGGCGTTTTCATGTTACTGGCAGGTCTGGGGACCTGGTTGAACGACGTTAAGGCCGGCGACGATGCCAGCGCCTGGATGATGTACGTCGGCGGGGGAACCCTGGTGGTCGTGCTGTTCTTCTGGTTCGCCAAGGTGATCGATGAGAACCATCAGGGCCTTCCCAACGAGCAGCTCAAGCGCTCCTATGTGTGGGGCATGGGCTGGTTCATCTTTTCAGAGGTGATGTTCTTCGCCGCGTTCTTCGGCGCCCTGTTCTATGCGCGTAACTTTGCCGTTGCCTGGCTCGGCGGTGAGGGCGACAAAGGCCTCACCGGCGACTACCTCTGGCCGGACTTCTCGGCGGAGTGGCCGGTGATGGCGAATCCGGACAACAGCCTGTTCCCGGGACCCGCGCAATCCATGGAGTCGCCGGGTGTGAGCAACTGGCTCTCCTACCTGCCCTTCTGGAACACGGTCATCCTGCTGACGTCCAGCGTGACCGTGCACTTCGCTCATACGGGGATTAAAAACGAAAGCCGCGGAAAGCTGCTGTTCTGGCTCGGTCTGACCGTGGCTCTCGGCATCCTGTTCCTCATCCTGCAGGGATATGAGTACATTCACGCGTACAATGATCTGGGCCTGACCCTGGGCTCCGGTATCTACGGCTCTACCTTTTTCATCCTGACAGGTTTCCACGGCTTCCACGTCACGCTGGGTACCTTCATGCTGATCGTGGCGCTGATGCGGGCGTTCAAGGGCCACTTCAGTCACAACGACTGCTTCGGCTTCGAGGCGACCTCCTGGTACTGGCACTTCGTAGACGTGGTCTGGGTGTGCCTGTTCTTCTTCGTCTACATCTTCTGATTAGCAAGAAGACCGGTACTCGACGGGCACGGCGAAATGCCGTTGGTGAAAAAGCGGGCACCTGGCCCGCTTTTTCGTGTCCGGTTCTTCATGCGGGAGGCGTCCGAAGCGCGGCAGCTTGATCCAACCCAAGCTCGACGCTTCTAACGCGCCTCCAGCTCGGTTTCCTGGAGCGCGTCCGCTGAGTGACCATGCCAGGGCGCGTTGGTGCCCATGCGCAGCTGGCCGGTGTAGAAGCCGTAGAAAATGGTGCCGAGCAGCAATGCAGCAAGGGTGATGCGCACGCCGAGCGCGTGCAGCAGACGCCGGGATTTAGGCTCCTGGCTGTCCTTGAACAGGAAGAACAGACCGCTCATCAGGCTTGCGACCACGCCGATGAGCAGAACGATAATTATGGATTTCAGGATCATGGCTACTGCTTTGAGTCCGTTTCGGTGACCTGCTGGTGAAGTGATCGGATGGCCGTGCACTCTATATCAAATCGCCGCTTCCGGCCTGGTTGGAAAATGACGTTGTTCACCGGGTTGATGCTCCCGGTTGTGCTGACGCTCGGCACCTGGCAGCTCAATCGGGCCGAGGAAAAGCGTCAATACGAGGCCACCTACCTGGACAGGATCAGTGCGCTGGCGGTGAGCCCGACTGAGACGGTGCTGGAGTTTCAGCGAATCCGGCTGGTCGGCGAGTACGAGCAGGGCCGCGACTTTCTGCTCGACAATCAGATCCGGGACGGTCAGATCGGCTATGGTGTGGTCTCCCTTTTCCGTGCCCGGGACGGGCGGGGTTGGCTGATCAACCGTGGATTCGTCCCCAGTGATAGAGGCCGGCGATCACTGCCCGAGATCGATTCCCCTGAGGGGATGGTGGCCGTAGTCGGACTGGTCTGGCCGGAGTTGGGGCTGCTGCCGGTGTTCGGAGAGGATCTCTGGACCGAAGGGTGGCCGAAGCGTGTGCAGCAGATGGAAGTGGCGCGGATTGCCGCTCAGTTCGAAAACACGGTACCGGTTGAGGTGCGCCTCGAAGCTGGGCAGCCGGGTGTGTTCATCGCTGCGGAGACGGAGCTCAACATGCCATCGGCCAAGCACACGGGTTACGCGGTGCAGTGGTTCGGTCTGGCTGCCGCGCTCGCCGTTGGTTTCGTAGTATTCGGGTTCAGAAGACGGTAAGTATCCAGCATGACAGACAAGGACATTGCAGGCCCGGGCAACGGGCACACCCAGAATTCCGATGCGACGGCCAGGAACCGCCGCATGCTGCTGGCCATGTTTGCCATCGCATTCCTGACGCTGGGCGGATCTTACCTGCTTTTTTACAGCGCTCGCGAAGGAGGCGTCTGGGGGACCACCAATCAGGGCGAGTTTGTGGATCCACCGCTCACCGTCGCGGACCTCGGGCTCAAGGGCACCAACGGTGAGCTGCTCAGTGAAGGGGGCAGCTGGTGGCTGTGGGTGGTTGCCGACGGCGACTGCCGGGGTGAGTGCGAATCCGCCGTGCATCAGCTGCGGCAGCTACACATTCTGCTGAACAAAGATTCTGATCGGGTACAGCGGGGACTGGTTACCGAGCCGGGTATCTCCCCGAGCCTGCTGGCGGACTATCCGGGTGTGCAGCACCTGACCGGTTCGCTGACGACGCTGGCGGAAGGCATCTACATCGTCGATCCGATCGGCAATCTGGTGCTTTACTACCCGCTGGCCGATGCGGGCAAGCCGGTGCTGACGGACCTGAAGAAGTTGCTGAAGCTTTCCCAGATTGGCTGAAGGCTCTTTATTTCTAGCTAAAGGCTCTTCTTCATCAGCTGAAGCTGAGCTCCGTAGCGGCTGAGACAGATACGGTTTTCCGCTAGAATACGCAGCCGGTCAGATCTGCCCCTAATGCCGGCCAATCGGGTGCGTTGCCAGCCTGACCGCCTGATCTGTACCTGATCTGAGCCTGATCTAAAAATAGGACGATACGAAGTGAGCGAACTGACCATCAGCCGCAGCGCCAGCTGGCGAGACTATCTGGAGATGACCAAGCCTCGGGTGGTGTTGCTGATGCTGCTCTGCGCGCTGGTCGGCATGTTCCTGGCGGTCCCCGGCATGGTGCCGCTCGACGTGCTGGTCTTCGGTCTCGGCGGAATCGCGCTGGTGGCAGGCTCAGCCGCGGTAGTGAATCACATCGCGGATGCTCAGATAGATAAACGGATGGCCCGGACCCGGGAGCGGCCCGTGGCCACCGGTCGGGTGGACACCCGCTCCGGGATAATCTTCTCGGCGGTGACCGGCATCGCCGGGATGCTGATCCTCTACTACGGCGTGAATCCGCTCACCGCCTGGCTGAACCTGGCGTCCTGGGTGGGCTACGGCCTCATCTACACCCTGTTTCTGAAGCGTGCCACGCCTCAGAACATAGTGATTGGCGGGCTCTTTGGCGCCGCTCCACCGCTGTTCGGCTGGGCGGCGGTGAGCAACAGCATCGAGCCGGGCGCGCTGCTGCTGGTGCTGATCATCTTCGCCTGGACACCACCCCACTTCTGGGCTCTGGCTCTGGACCGGAAGGCGGACTACGAATCTGCGGACGTGCCCATGCTGCCGATAACTCATGGTGACGCCTATACTCGCTGGCATATCTTTTTTTACACGCTCATTCTTTTTGCCGGCAGTCTGCTGCCGTTCGTGATCGGCATGAGCGGGTTGCTCTACCTGGTCGGTGCCGCCGCGCTCGGCGGCGGATTCATCTACTGGGCGATTGTCCTGCTCAGAAACAGGAACCCGAAGGCTGCCATCGAGATGTTCAAGTACTCGATTCTCTATCTGGCGCTTCTGTTCGTGCTGCTGCTGGTGGATCACTATCTGGTGGTGGCCGGCATCGGTACCGGCTTTGCGCCGGCTGCAATTGGCGGTGCGGAGACCGCCGCGCCCCTCGTTCTAGAAAGCGTCTGATTCCCGATGACAGGGTTGCAGAAAACGGTAGGCCTCTGCCTGGGCTTCATCGCCGTGGTGGTGGGCCTGTTTGTTCACTCCGTGGTGCGCACACCGGTGCTGTCCGAAGAGCAATTACGGGAACAGGGGGTGTTCGTGCTGCCGCGGCCGCGGGAAATCAGTCCGATCGACCTCGAGACCCACACGGGAGATGCATTCACGCTCGAAGACCTGCAGGGTCGCTGGACCTTTGCCTTCTTCGGCTTCACCAACTGCCCGGACATCTGCCCGACCACCATGGCGGTGATGGGCCAGGCGCGGAGAGACCTGGAGGATGAGGCTTTTCAGGGGTTGCTGGTGACGGTTGATCCCGAGCGGGATACGGCCGAAGCCCTCGAGAGCTATGCGACGGCCTTTGCCCCGGACTTCCTCGGGGTGACGGGTGCGCTCGGGGAGATTGCCAGCTTCGGCGAACAGGTGAATGTGGCCTTCGCCAAGGTGCCGCTCATGAATGAGGATGGGAGCGCAGATCCGGATAGCTATCTGGTGGATCACTCCGCCAACATCGTGATTATCAACCCGCGCGGCCACTACCACGGCTTCATCAAATATCCGCAGCAAGCTGGTACCATTAAGTCGGCATTCCAATCACTAGCTGCCAATTTCTGAATCCAGCCGACCAGTAGAAGGATCTCACGGCCGTCGAGAAAGCTCGCCGGCAAGCCCGTGGATGGAAGCCGATCTGCAAGGGCGCTACCGGGCAGTCCGCAGGCAGAGCGAGGCGCTCACCGAGCCGCTTGCGATTGAAGACTACGGTGTGCAGCCGATGGAAGATGCCAGTCCGCCGAAGTGGCATCTGGCTCACACCAGCTGGTTCTTCGAGACGTTTCTACTTACCCCCTACCTGACGGGCTACGAACCCTTCCATCCCGCCTTCGAGCATCTGTTCAACTCCTACTACAACGGTGTGGGCCAGCCGTTCCCACGACCACGCCGCGGTCAGCTGTCGCGCCCGACGGTGGCGGAGGTTCTCGAGTATCGAGCGTTCGTGGATTCGGCCATGGTCCGCTTGCTGGCGCTGGATCTCGCGCCGGAAACCGGGTCAGAGGTGCAGGCACGCACGGTGCTCGGGCTCAATCACGAGCAGCAGCATCAGGAGCTCATGCTGACCGACCTGAAGTTCAACTTCGGGCACAACCCGCTACTGCCTGCCTACTCCACCCTGACGCCCGCCCTGGTGGAGACGATGGAAACAGCCGACCCGCTCGAATTCCTCCGCGGCCCGGACGGGCTGGTCAGCATCGGGCTCACCGATGAGCGCGCCTTCCACTTCGACAACGAACGGCCGGCCCATCAGGTCTACCTGGAACCCTATGCCCTGGCCGACCGCCTGGTGACGTGCGCGGAATACCTGGCGTTCATGGAGGACGGCGGTTACCGGCAGGCTTCCCTCTGGCTGAGTGACGGCTGGGCCTGGGTCAACCGGGAAGGCATCGATTCGCCGTTGTATTGGCAGCGGCGGGACGAGGAGTGGTGGCAGTACCGGCTGACCGGCGCGGCACCGGTGGTGGGTCAATTGCCGGTGGTTCATGTCAGCGCCTACGAAGCGGATGCATTTGCCCGCTGGGCCGGTTATCGCCTGCCGACGGAAGCGGAATGGGAAGCGGCGGCATCGGGACAATCCCGGCAGGGGAACTTCGTTGACAATGGCCAGTTTCACCCAGACGCGGCACCGGCCGGCAGTGGGCTCAGGCAGATGTTCGGCGATGTCTGGGAGTGGACGTCGAGCGCCTACGGCCCATACCCGGGCTATCAGTGCCCACCGGGCGTGATCGGTGAGTACAACGGCAAATTCATGGCGAATCAGCTGGTGCTCAGAGGTGGGTCCTGTGCGACCCCTGCGGACCACATCCGACCGAGCTATCGAAATTTCTTTTACCCTCCGGATCGCTGGCAGTTCACGGGCATCCGGCTGGCTCAGAACACCGGCTGAAAACGAACCGGCCACTCAATCGCAGGGAGGCGAGCATCAACATTTCGACAGAGGCCCCGGTGGGCGTTTTTGAGGTTTTCGACCTGAAGCCGGAGCCGGCCGATATCACGGCCGAAGTGTTGGCCGGACTAGAGCAACCTGAGAAGGCGCTCAGCCCGAAGTTCTTCTACAACGAGAAAGGATCGGCGCTCTTCGAGACGATCACCCAGCTGCCCGAGTACTACCTCACCCGCACCGAGCTTGCCATATTTGATGCGCACCTCGATGAGCTGGCGGCGCTGGTGCCGAGTGAAAGCTGCGTGGTCGAGTACGGGTCCGGCACCAGCCTGAAGATAAGAAAAGTGCTGGAGTCGCTTGCACCGAGGGCCTACGTACCGGTGGACATCTCCGGCGCCCACCTGATCGCCATGGCGAAGCAGCTGGCGACGGACTTTCCGGATCTGGCGATTTATCCCACCTGCGCGGATTTCACCGCCGACTTCGAACTGCCGCCCCCCGTTGAACGCCTTGTCAAAGTCGGTTTCTTTCCCGGGTCGAGCATCGGCAATTTCAATCCGAAGCAGGCAGAGGCATTCCTCGCCAGGGTATCGCACACCCTTGGCCCGGCTGGCAGGCTGATCATCGGCGTGGATCTGAAGAAGGACGTCGGCTTGCTGGAAGCGGCATATGATGATGCGGCCGGCGTAACCGCTGAATTCAATCTCAACCTGCTCAGTCACCTGGGCGAGGTGCTCGATGCGGACCTGGCGCCTGAGCGTTTTGCACACCGGGCTGAATACAACGTTGAGCTCGGTGCCATTCAGATGTTCCTTGATGTGTTGGAAACGCACACGGTGGAGATTGCCGAGGAATCCATCCACTTCAAAGCGGGTGAGGCAATCCATACGGAAAACTCCTTCAAGTACGACGCGGATGAGTTTCTCGGGCTGGCGACGCGGGCAGGTTTTGAGAAGCTGGGCTGCTGGCAGGACCCCAAAGGCTGGTTTGCGGTCTTTCTGCTGACGGTTGATGAAGCCGGAGGCTAGTCCGTGGTGAATGCAGGGTAGTTCTAACAGCGCGGCGTAACCGGGGCTTGCCATTTGACGACAACCTGGCGCCGTCGGTTACGGCTGGAGCACCCGTGGGTCGAGATAGAAGAAGTGCGCATGGTGGGCAGCCACAATGCGCTCGAACTCCTCCGGGTTGTTGGTGCGCACGTTCTTGCCATGGTCGCGCTCAATGGAGATTGCCAGCCGGGACAGCCAGAATGCCAACGCCCCGTAGAGGGCAAATACCGGAAACAACCGGATTTCGGAAAGGGAGAGCGGGCGGATATCGTGATAGGCACGAAGGAGCTCGACGACTCTGTCGGGGTTCATCAGGCCGGTGGAATCGGTGCACCAGTCGTTGGCTGCCACGGCCAGGTCGTAGATCAGAACGCCGCGCGACGCGTGGTGGAAGTCCAGGACGCCGGTCAACCCGCGCTCATTGAACAGCACGTTGTCACGGAAGAGATCCCCGTGGATAACGCCTCTCGGCAGGTCTGCCACGTCGCGCCGAGCCAGCAGATGGCTGATCTCCCGGGTGGTGTCGGTGAGCAGAGTTCGGCTGAGGTAGGGCAGGTGGTCTTTTACCAGCGCGGCCTGATGGGCGAGCCAGGGGGCCGTGCGCGGATAGTCGGGTATGGGCTCTTCCCACCCGGCTGTGGCCAGGTGAAAACGGGCAATGAAACGTCCGAGCGCAGAGACCTGCTTGAGTGTCGGATTGTAGACATGTTTCCCGGTCAGACGATGGGAAAGCAGGATCAGCTTGCCGTCGTAGCTGTCGATCGCGTCGCCTTTCAGGTTGCGAATGATGCCCGCCACGGGCAGGCCGGCTTCCGCGCACAGGTCCAACAGAGGAACGTACGCGCCCCCGGCGTTGGATGGCTGCTCGATGATTGTCAGCACGAACTCCCGCTCACGGCCCGCATCCAGGGTGCGGATGAAGTAGTTGCTGTTCTCGATGCCATTCACAGCAGGCCAGTAGCGGATCAGCTCGCCGACGCCATAGCTTGCGATCGCATGCTCGAGATCGAGCACATCCAGTTGGGTGATGGCGTTCATGGCTTAGCGATCGCTAGAATTCGACGATGACCCAGCTGGGCAGAAGTGTCTCGGCGCGTTCCAGACTTTCGTGCCCGGCCGTCTGATCCTGCGGGACAAGATAGTAGGGTTTGCCCCAGGTGGGAACGATCCGAACCATGCGCAGCACCCCGCCCTGACGGTATTCATGCACGGTGCGGTCTTCTTCCTGAATGATGGTTACGTCCGGGCCGCGGATGTCTTCGGCCTCCGCGGCGGTCGCAGCCGTGCTGATCAGAGCAGCAGCGAATATTCCGAGCCCGCAGGCCGCCGCGCGCGTCAGGGTGCCACGAATCTGGAGTCTTGAGAGCCTGGCTGGATTGATCATTGCATGCCATCGCACGTTCGCGAACCTCAAGTATCATGTTACCAAAGTGAGTGGGAGGCGCGCAGATGGTGGCGAATGATGGCAAATAAAGGAGCGGTGGAAGACCAGACGCCGCCGCTGGTGCTGGTGGACGGCAGCTCGTACCTGTTTCGTGCCTATCACGCCCTGCCCGATCTCAGAACCAGCGATGACTTCCCCACCGGGGCGGTGCGCGGTGTGATCGCCATGATTCGAAAGCTGGCCAAGGACTACGAGGGCAGCCCCATCGCCGTGGTCTTTGACGCCAAAGGCAAAACGTTCCGCAACGAGCTCTACAAGGAGTACAAAGCCAGCCGGCCGCCCATGCCGGACGACCTGCGTCAGCAGATCGAGCCCATCCACGAGATCATCCGGGCCATGGGTCTGCCGCTTCTGATCGTGCCGGACGTGGAGGCGGACGACGTGATCGGCACGCTGGCGGCTCAGGCAACGAATGCCAAGCGCGATACGGTGGTCTCGACCGGCGACAAAGACATGGCTCAGCTGGTGACCGACCACGTGACGCTGGTGAATACCATGACCGAGACAACGATGGATCGGGACGGCGTGGTGGAGAAATTCGGAGTCATGCCGGAACAGATCATCGATTACCTGGCGCTGATGGGCGACACGGTGGACAACATCCCCGGCGTACCGAAAGTAGGCCCGAAAACTGCGGCCAAGTGGCTTAATGAGCACAACGACCTGGATACGATCATCGACAAGGCAGATGAGTTCAAGGGCAAGATCGGTGAGAACCTTCGGGGTGCGCTGGACCAGCTTCCACTGTCTCGGACACTGACCGAGATCCGCTGCGACCTGGATCTGCCGCTGAAGCTGGAGGAGCTGATTCCATCCGCGCCAGACGAGGAAGCACTGAAGGCGCTGTTTGAGCGGTTTGAGTTCAAAGCCTGGATTGCCGAGCTCAGTGGCGATGCGGTAGAGGATGACGATGGGCCACCCGAGGCGGTGGACGGCAACTACCGGACCATCGGCAGCATGGCCGAACTCGAGGCGCTGATCGAAGATCTGCGCAAATCCGGCATTTTCGCTTTCGACACCGAAACGACCAGCCTCGACTACATGGACGCAGCGCTGGTGGGCTTTTCCTTCTGCGCCGAGGCGGGCGAAGCCTGCTACGTGCCGGTGGGTCATAGCTACCCAGGGGCGCCGGATCAGCTCTCGCTGACCGCGGTACTGGAGAAGCTCACACCATTGCTTGCGGATGAGTCGGTGAAGAAGGTGGGTCAGCACCTGAAGTACGACCTGAACGTGCTCGATCGCTACGACGTGACGGTGAACGGCATCGAGTACGACACCATGCTCGAGTCCTACGTCCTGAACAGCGTCGGCAGCCGGCACAACATGGACGATCTGGCCAAACGCTACCTGGGCCGGGAAACCATCAAGTACGAGGACATCGCCGGTAAGGGCGCCAAGCAGATCACCTTCGATCAGGTGCCGGTTGAGCAGGCCTCGGACTACGCGGCGGAAGATGCGGACGTGACCTGGCAGCTGCACCAGGTGCTCTGGCCGAAGCTCGAGGCAGAGCCCACATTGACCCGCGTGTTCAAAGACATCGAGATGCCGCTCATGCCCGTGCTCTCCCGGATCGAGCGCACCGGTACGCTGATCGATGGTGGCCTGCTGGCGGAGCAGAGCAAGGAGCTCGCCGAGCGAATGCAGAGTCTCCAGGCCAAGGCCTACGAGCTCGCGGATGGCGAGTTCAATCTGGGCTCACCGAAGCAGCTGCAGGAGGTGCTCTACGATCGGCTCGGCCTGCCGGTGCTGAAAAAGACACCGAAAGGCGCACCATCCACGGCAGAACCCGTGCTGATCGACCTGGCCCGGGACTACGAGTTGCCGCAGGTCATCATGGACTATCGCGGGCTTGCCAAGCTGAAGTCCACCTATACGGACAAGCTGCCGCTCGTGATCAATCAGAAGACAGGCCGGGTCCACACCTCCTACCATCAGGCAGTGGCGGCAACGGGCCGGCTGTCCTCGACGGATCCGAACCTGCAGAACATCCCGATTCGGACCGCGGATGGTCGGAAGATCCGTCAGGCGTTCGTGGCACCGCCGGGGCGGAAAATCATTGCCGCCGACTATTCCCAGATCGAGCTCAGAATCATGGCGCATCTCTCCGGGGATGCTGGCCTCACCGAGGCTTTTGCCAACGATCAGGACATTCATCGGGCCACCGCGTCCGAGGTGTTCTCGGTGGCGCTTGATGAAGTCAGCGATGATCAGCGCCGGAACGCCAAGGCCATCAACTTCGGCCTCATCTACGGGATGTCGGCCTTCGGCCTGGGTCGGCAGCTGTCCATCTCCAGAACCCTGGCCCAGGATTACATCGACCGTTACTTCGCCCGCTATCCGGGCGTGGCCGGGTACATGGAACGAACCCGCGCGCTGGCCCACGATCAGGGTTTTGTGGAGACGGTCTACGGCCGCCGCCTCTACCTGCCGGAGATCAACTCGAAGAACCATCAGCGGCGCCAAGCCGCTGAACGCACCGCCATCAACGCACCCATGCAGGGCACGGCGGCCGACATCATCAAGCGGGCCATGCTGGCGGTGGATACCTGGTTACCGGCTTCCGGGCTGGATGCGCTGATGATCATGCAGGTGCACGACGAGCTGGTTTTCGAGGTTCTTGAGGAAGACGTGGACGGGCTTGTTTCCGGTGTGAACGAGCGCATGGCGGCCGCCGCAGACCTGTCCGTGGCGCTGGTGGTCGAGGCGGGCGTCGGGAACAACTGGGACGAGGCGCATTGAGATGGCGACCGTTTAGCAGACCGAGAGCAGCTCTACTGTCCGGAGATCGACCAGCGATTTCACATAGACGTGGCGCAGCCCGATGCGAAAGCTTGTTGGCTGATGTGCGGGAGTGGGTGGCGGCAGCGAAAGGCTGAGTCAGGGATCCGCATTGCCGGTCTCACCCAGCCAATCGGTCAGCCTGGCGACGAGCTCCGGCAAACCCTGACCGCTGACGGCTGAAAAGAGCTGCACCGAAGTCAGCGCAGCACCCTGGACCGAGTTGCGCACCTGCTGCAACACCTTGCCCTGGGCACCGCGTTTCAGCTTGTCTGCCTTGTTCAGAAGGATGTGCAGCGGCAGCTCGGAGGGGTCCGCCCACTCGATCAGCTCGATGTCGAAGGGTTGCAGCGGATGGCGGATGTCCATCACCAGTATCACTCCGGCCAGGGCGTCGCGTTCGTTCAGATAGTCGTTCACGGTCTGTTGCCAGGCGGCTTGATCGGACTTGCCGGCCTGGGCGTACCCATAGCCGGGCAGGTCGACCAGGCGACCGCTGGTGCCGGGCACATCGAAGAAGTTCAGCAGTTGCGTGCGTCCCGGTTGCTTGGAGACCTTGGCGGTGCGACGGTTGCCGGTGAGTCGGTTCAGTACGGAGGACTTCCCGGCGTTCGATCGGCCCGCAAAGACGATCTCCGGACCGATTTCCGGCGGGCACTGGCTGAGCTTGGCGGCGCTTTTCAGGAAGCTGGCTGCCAGGCGCGGTGCGTCAGCCGCCGAACGCCCGGTGCCACTTCCCTTTCGAGCCGATTTCCTGGGCTGTTTGCTCACTTCCCTGCCTGTCTTTGGCCGTCTGCCAGTAGCACAACCGATGCCGATGACCGCTATCGGCCCTGTTCCGAGGACTGCTACTGGGTGGCGGTTATTGTATAATCCGCGCCCGGCAAAACGCCGAGCCGCCGCGGGAATCGCGGCATGCGGTCACAACCGCAGTGTACAAGACAAATCAGTAGGACTATTCAGCAATGGCGTCACCACATCTGAGGCCCTCTTACCCGCGGTCTCTGGCAACGGCTTTGGCCTCCGTTCTGGCAGCAGTCATGTTCACGGTTACTGTTCCGGCGTTGGCTGCCGGTGACCCTGCCGCCGGTGAAGCACAGGCTGCAGTCTGTGCGGCCTGCCACGGGCAGGACGGCGCGACGGGTCTGGACCCCACTTATCCGAATCTGGCGGGCCAGAACGAGAAGTACACGCTGCATCAACTGATCGCCATTCGCGATGGCGATCGGAACGTCGCCCTGATGGCGGGTCAGCTGAATGGCAAGAGTGACGACGATCTGGCCGATCTGGCGGCATACTACGCCAGCCTGCCAGTCAAGATCAGCCAGGCCCAGGGCGACGATGAGACCCTGACGGCCGCCGCAAACATCTATCGCGGCGGCATCGCGGCGAAAGGCGTTGCGGCCTGCTCTTCCTGCCACGCGCCGACCGGCAACGGCAACGCAGCCGCGGGCTATCCGGACATCGGCGGCCAGCCGGCGGGCTACACCATTGCTCAGCTCACCGCCTATCGTGAAGGCGAGCGGACCACGGACGAAAACGTGGGTGGCATGATGCGCGGGGTGGCCCAGGGTCTTACTGACAAGGAAATTGCCGCGTTGGCGGATTACATCCAGGGCCTGCACTGACTTACTGCGCGCTACGCGATAGAAGGCGGTTCCAATTCGGCAAACCACCGGTTGCACCATTTCCCCGGCTCGCGGTCTAATTTCCGCCCTGATGGGCAGATGTTCAGGTACCGTTCGGCCTGAACCTGTTTGAATGGCGTGATGAACTGGATGATCCGGAAGTAGGAAGCTCATGAAATCTAGATTTACTGCCGCTGTGCTCTCCGTCCTGGCCGTTCTTGGCATTTCTCTCAACGCCCAGGCGATGGAGTTCGAGGAAGGCACCCACTACGAACGCCTCACTTTGCCGGTGCAGACGGCGGACGACAGCCGGGTGGAGGTGGTGGAGGCCTTTTCCTACGCCTGTGTGCACTGCAAGACTTTCGATCCGGCCGTGGAGGCCTGGCACCATGAGCAAGGCGCGGGCGTGGACTTCCAGCGTATGCCGGCCATCTTCAACCAGACCTGGGCCATATTTGCCCAGGCCTACTACACCGCAGAAGTGCTGGGCGTGACCGAGCAGGTGCACACGCCGATCTTCAAGGCCATTCATGAGCAGGGTAAGGACCTCCGGGATCCGGCCGCCATGGCGATTCTGTTCGAGACTTTCGCGGGCGTGCCCAAATCGGATTTCGAGCAGGTCTATGACAGCTTCGGGGTGCGTTCGAAGATGCAGCAGGCGCAGGCCCATGGTCGTGCCTATGGCCTCACCGGCACACCGTCGATGATTGTCGATGGACTTTATAGAACCGATGGCCAGATGGCTGGCAGCAACGCCATGATGCTTGAAGTCGTAGACTTCCTGGTGGCGAAGCAAGCGCTTGAACGAGGCATCGATCTGCCGCCGCCTACACCCACAGCACCCGCCGATCTGACCGCAGAAGGCGAGTAGCGGCATCTCGTAGGTCGCTCACACAGAAATCACACGCTTACGAAATACTTAAGAATCAGAATCCCAACAAGCGAGCAAAAGTGCCAGACAGTCCACATTCCGCAGTACCGAGGACGGCTAAACTCCTTGCCAGGTCATTGGAGCAGTCGGCCATGCTCGCCTGGTCAAAAAGGGGCGATCTGAGATCCCCGGGGAATTCTGAAATCAACGTGTTGAGTCACTTCGAGCCGGTTGCGGTCGAGGCGACGGACAAGTGCACGCTCAAGTTCCTGAGCTACAACATTCAGGTCGGCATCCGCACGACTAAATACCGCCACTACGTGACCAAGGGCTGGAAGCACGTGCTGCCGCACGAATCCCGCAACCACACCCTGACCCGGATCGCGGACGTGGTTACCGATTACGATTTCGTGGCACTTCAGGAAATCGATGCGGGCAGCCTGCGCAGCGGCTTCATCAACCAGGTGGAATACCTGGCCGAACGGGCGCAGTTCCCTTACTGGTACACCCAGCTGAACCGGGATCTCGGCCCGCTGGCCCAGCATGGCAACGGCCTGCTCTCACGCATCGCCCCGGAAGACATGGAAGATCATCGCCTGCCCGGTGCCATTCCCGGCCGCGGTGCCATCGTCGTGCGGCTGCCGTTCGGTGATGCCAGCGTGCTTGTGGTGATGCTGCACCTTTCGCTGGGCGAACGTTCACGTGCCATGCAGCTCGAGTACGTGAAAGGTCTGATCGATGGCGAAGATCACGTGGTGGTAATGGGCGACATGAACAGCCACCTGGCTGATCTGCTGTTCGACTCCCCATTGGCGGAAACGGCTCTGCGCCCCGCCGAAAGCGTGGCACCCACCTTCCCATCCTGGCGCCCGTCGGTGGCACTGGATCACATTCTGGTCTCGCCCAAGCTCGCGATCGGCAAGTGTGAGGTGCTCGATTGCCGCCTCTCCGACCACCGGCCGATCTCCGTGAGCCTGACCCGGGCGGACAGGCTCACGGCGGTTCAGTAGCGGGCTACTCGCCCGCCGTCACCTCCGCTCGCGAGCAGGCCGTATCCAGCAACTCCGGATAGTTCTTCCGGTAATCACTCTGGCAAAGGCCGATGGTGGCTTTCGTCATTTCCACCACATAGGCCCGAATGGCTTCGGCGCCCTCTTCGTCCACGGCATGAGCGAAGCTCGCCATGCCCTTGCCGGCAAAGGCACCACCGCGAACGATGGCATCCCAGGCCGCATGCACGCTGGCATCCGAGTAGCGCAAATCGGGTATGCCACCACCGCTGGCGGTCAGCCCCGGCGAGTGACAAACGGCGCAGTAGTTGTGATATAGCGCCTGTCCTTGAGACACCTGCTCAGCGGTGTATTCCATAGGCGGTGGCTCGGGAATGTCGATGAAGGTGACGTTCACCGGTGGCAACTCGGCCTCACCGCCGATCTTGAAGGCGAGAATGCGGCCTTCGGAAAGCACGTTGCCCTTGTGCCGGGGCGCACCGGAAGCGAGGCCGAAGGCGCCACCCCAGCCTGCCAGTACCACCACGTACTGCTCGCCATCTACCGTGTAAGTGACAGGTGCGGCAATGATGCCGGTGCCGACCGGATACTCCCAGACCAGCTCGCCGGTATCGGCCGTGTACGCGGCGAAGTAACCGTCGGATCGACCCTGGAAGACCAGATTGCCAGCGGTGGAAAGCAGGCCGCTGTTCCAGCTGCCCGAGTGCTGCACCCGCCAGACTTCCTGCTGAGTGACCGGATCCCAGGCGGCCAGGTGCCCGCGCACGGCCTTGAGGTCTTCGATGATCTGATCCGGATCGCTCGAAGGAACGATCTGCTGAAAGTCCACACCCGTGTTCCAGGCTTCCGGATCGTACTGGAAGGCGTTGTCCTGGGCGTAGCCGAAGGAGAGATCCAGCGCTGGAATGTAGACCAGACCCGTATCCTGGTTGTAGGTCATGGGGTGCCAGTTGTGGCCACCATAGGGCGCCGGCTGGATCTGTTTTGCGTCATTCGCGTAGTGAGCGTCCGGGATTTCCACCGGCCGGCCGGACTCCGGATCAATATGGCTGGCCCAGGTGACCGGTACGTAGGCTTCGGCGGAAATGAACTCGCCGTTGGTACGGTCGAGCACATAGAAGAAGCCGTTTTTCGGCGCCTGCATGATCACCTTCCGCGCTTCGCCATCCACCTCGATGTCGGCAAGGATCATGTGCTGGGTAGCGGTGTAGTCCCAGGTGTCGCCGGGCGTGGTCTGGTAGTGCCAGACCAGGGAGCCGTTGTCCGGGTTGATGGCGAGAATCGAGGAAACGTACAGGTTGTCGCCACCTCCCGGGGAGCGGATGTAGCGGTTCCAGGGCGCGCCGTTGCCGACGCCCACATAGAGTAAATTCAGCTCTGCGTCGTAGGCCATGGAGTCCCAGACCGTGCCGCCGCCACCGACTTCCCACCACTTACCGCCACGCCAGGTACCGGCTGCCACTTCCATGGCGCGGTTTTCGAAACCGTCAGCCGGGTTGCCGGGCACCGTGTAGAATCGCCAGGCCTGGGCGCCGGTGCCGGCGTCATATGCGCTGACATAGCCGCGCACACCATATTCGGCTCCGCCGTTGCCGATGATGACCTTGCCTTTAACAATCCGCGGCGCGCCGGTGATGGTATAAGGACGTTCCCGGTCTGTGGTCTGCACTTCCCAGACCAACTCGCCGGTGGCTGCATCGAGGGAGATCAGCCGGCCGTCGAGGGTGCCGGAGTAGATTCGGCCTTCCCAGGCGGCAACGCCGCGATTGACCACGTCACAGCAGGCGAACTTGCCCCACTCTCTCGGCACCTGCGGGTCATAGGTCCAGAGCAGCTCGCCGGTTTTCGCATCATGGGCCCAGACCACGGACCAGGAACCGGTGGAGAACATCACCCCGTCCACCACGATGGGTGTGGCTTCCAGTCCGCGCTTGGTGCCGGTGTCCCAGTACCAGGCGAGGCCGAGATTGGCGGCAGTTTCGGTGTTGATGTCATCGAGCGGGCTGTAACGCTGCTCGTCATAGGTGCGGCCATGTGACAGCCAGTTGCCCGGCTCTGAATCCGCGTCGCTGATACGAGCCCCGTCAATCGTGGCGGTGGCCGTCTGAATGGCCGCGGCACGGGTGTTGCCGGTATCGGCGCCCTGCTCTGCCGGTGTGGGCTCGACGGCGGCCTCTTCCGGGGCCGCTGTCTGCTCGCCGCAACCGGACAGGCCGAGCGCGGCAACAGTGAGCGCCAGCAGCGCAAAAAGCCGGGTGAGCACGGACGCGCTCGTACTGAACGAATGAATCATGAAACCCCTCAATTGGTATACCTACCCTGTGCGCGAGTTTACCGGGCCGATCCGGAGAATGTACCCCCTTTCAGGGCGCTCCTTTATGATGCGGAATTCGACCCCGCTGGGGGTGAGCCACAGGAAGTTAACGTTGGCAGAGAAACAGGACACCAGTCAGATACAGCAGGAACCCTTCAACCAGGAAGGCTCCTGGGATCAGGAACTGGCCGAATGGCTCGAAGCCATGGACGACGTGCTCAGCGAGCGCGGCTCGGACGGGGCTCGTGATCTGATGCGGAAGCTGCAGTCTCATCTCTCTCATCGGGGGTTGGTGCTGACGGACGCTGCCCTCAACACACCGTACAAGAACACGATCGATGTGCGGGAACAGCCGCGTTACCCGGGCAATATCGAGCTGGAAACCCGGATCGGCAACATCATTCGCTGGAACGCGGTGGCCATGGTACTGCAGGCCTACGACTCGGGTTCCGGCGTCGGCGGCCACATCGCCACCTACCTCTCGGCGGCGACCATGATGGAGGTGGGTTTCAATCATGTGTTCCGGGCGGCCAGCGATCAGTACGGTGGCGACCAGGTGCACTTCCAGGCGCACACAGCGCCAGGCGTCTACGCCAGGGCGTTCCTGGAGGGGCGGCTGACACAGACGCAGCTGACCAATTTCCGCCGCGAGCTTGCCGAGGGAGGTGGCCTGCCGAGCTACCCCCATCCGCGTCGATTGCCGGAGTTCTGGCAGATGCCGACGGCGAGCATGGGGCTCTCCACGCCCAGCGCCATATATCAGGCGCGCTTCACCAAGTACCTGGAGAGCCGGGGCCTGAAGCCGGACAACGGCGGCAAGATCTGGACCTTCATCGGCGACGGCGAAGCAGACGAACCGGAAGTGCTCGGCACCATCAACATCGCCAGCCGCGAAGGCCTCGATAACCTGGTGCTGGTGATCAACTGCAACCTGCAACGCCTGGATGGTCCGGTTCGTGGCAACGGCAAGATCATCCAGGAGCTGGAGCGCGCCTTTCGCGGCGCAGACTGGCACGTGATCAAGGTGATCTGGGGCGGCGGCTGGGACCCTCTGTTTGCCCGGGACGAAGACGGCATTCTGCAGGAACGCATGGAGCAGGCGGTGGACGGGGACTACCAGATGTACACCGTCTCACCCGGTGATGCGGTTCGCGAGCACTGGGTCGAAACCTCCCCGGCCCTGAAAGAACTGATGAAGACGCTCTCGGACGAAGAGATCCGATCCATCAAGCGCGGCGGCCACGACCACCAGAAGATCTACGCAGCTTTCGAGCGGGCAGCGGCGGTCACCGGCAAGCCCTGCGTTGTGTTGCTGAAGACCGTGAAAGGCGATGGCCTGGGTCCCGGGACCGAAGGCTCGAACACGGTGCACCAGAAGAAGCACCTATCGCCGGACGAGCGGAAAGAGCTGGCCAAGCGACTGGATATCCCGTTGTCCGAAGAGGACGTGCTGGCAGCGCGGTTTTACCAGCCGCCGCCGGAATCAGAAGAGCTGCGCTATGCCCTCGCCCGCCGACAGGCATTGGGTGGTTTCCTTCCGCAGCGTCGAGTGGCTTGTGGACGCCTGATACCACCGGACCTAGAGATGTTTGCCGACCTGCTCGCCGGCACCGAAGGCACGGACCGGGAAATCTCCACCACCATGGTGGTGGTGCGCATGCTGGCAAAGCTCCTGCGTGATAAGAAACTAGGACCTTACATCGTGCCCATCGTGCCGGATGAAGCACGCACCTTCGGCATGGACGGCCTGTTTCCCCAGGCAGGCATCTACTCGCCTGCCGGCCAGCAGTACCGACCGGTGGATGCCGGTACCATCGCCCCCTATCGGGAAGCGGAGGATGGACAGATCCTGCAGGAAGGTATCTGCGAGACGGGGGCCATGGCTTCGTTTCTGGCGGCTGGCACGGCCTATGCCAACCACGGCCTGCCGATGATTCCGTTCTATATCTTCTACTCCATGTTCGGCTTCCAGCGGGTAGGTGACATGATCTGGGCTTGCGGCGACATGATGTGCAAGGGCTTTCTGCTGGGCGGCACCTCGGGACGGACGACGCTCAACGGCGAAGGCGTGCAGCATCAGGACGGTCACTCGCACCTGATGGCCTCCACGGTGCCGAACATGAAGAGCTACGATCCCGCATTCGCTTACGAGGTGGTGCTGATCGTGCAGGACGGCATCCGACGGATGTACGGCGAGCTGGAAGACGTCTTCTACTACCTGACCGTTACCAACCAGAACTATGCCATGCCGGCCATCCCGGAAGCGGGGAGTGCCGTGCGTGCGGAGGTGGAGGCCGGCGTGCTGGCAGGCATGTACTGCTTCGACAGGCAGGAAGGCGCGGTGGTCAACCTGTTCGGTAGCGGTGCGATCATGAGTGAGGTGATTGCGGCGCGTGAACACCTCTCGGCGCTCGGCATCGCCAGCAACCTCTGGTCGGTAACCAGCTACAACGAGCTCATGCGGGAAGGCATGGCGGCGGAACGTGAGCAGCTGATGAGCGTGGGCGAGGCGGCGCGAAAACCCCTGGTGGCCAAGCTGCTCGAGAACGAAGATGGCGTGTTCGTCGCAGCCAGCGACTACATGAAGGCGTTGCCGCTCTCCATAGCTCGTTGGATACCTGGTCCCTACGAGGTCCTGGGCACGGATGGTTTCGGCCTCTCGGAGGACCGGCATGTGCTCAGGGAGTACTTCGAAGTTTCCGCTGAATGGGTGGCCTACACTGCCCTCTCGACCCTCGCCCAGAACAATCTCCTGAATGCGGAAGTGGCGAAGCAGTTCGCGACGAAACACAGCCTGGATACGAGCAAGGCAGACCCGTTCGATGGTTGACGCCGCCACCAAGTCTCGACCGGACCGGGTGCACGTGATCGGCTGCTATCGAAGCGGCACCACGCTGATGATGGAGCTCCTCTGGTACGCGTACGACTTCAGCGGTCGTTGCGAACATGAAGCACCCCTGTTCCGGGCAATCCCGGCAGGGGAACGGCTCTACCTCACCAAGAAGCCACCGGACACCATCCGCATCGAGCAGGCCTTTCTCGCCGACGAGCAGCTTTTGGTAATCGCCATGGTGCGGGACCCGAGGGCCATGGCCACCAGCCGGCATGCCAAGCGTCCGGACGTCTACTTCTCGGGGTTTGGCCGCTGGCTCGAGTATCAGGAGGCGATCGAGCGGCTCGCCGATCACCCGCGCTGGCTGATCGTGCGCTACGAGGAGTTGTTGCAGGACCCCCAGTCCGTTCAGCGCGCCATCGAGGCGCGGTTTCCATTTCTGAAGCGACAGCGGGATTTCGAGCGGTACCCGGAGGGTGCGGAGGTTCCGGAAAAGGCCGAGTTCTCGCTCGGTGGGGCACGGAAGATCGACCCGAGCCGCGCCGCTGGCTGGCACGAGCACCTGCCCCGGATCAAGGACCAGTTGGATAAGCACCCGAAGGTGGCCGACAAGCTGATTGAGCTCGGATACGAGGCGGATCATTCCTGGCAGGAGTGTCTGGAAGGGGTTACCCCGCATCGGCAGAAGCACAAGGATGAGGCGCCGCACTTTTTCAAGGCGCTGGAGGCCCGGTTTCGGTATTGGGTTCGGACTCGGCGGTATCTTCGGTCGATTTCTGCGTAGGTCTCCATGGCAATGAGACCTGGTTAACAAACCTGTCGATCCAATCCGGCGACAATCGAGGGCTCATCGAATTGGTAATGCCGATACATGGATTTGCGTTTTTCCCAATTCGAGGTCCTCACCACGACCGGGTCGTTTTTCATCTGCCTGTTTTTCGTGTGTGTCTTTCTCGAGGCCTCGGACATTGAGCAGGAGCTCGGCGCCACCGCTGCAGAGGCGGTGAGCAAGCAGAACCTGTTCTGGGCCAGTGTCACCCCCTCCGGCCAGGAAATCGTGCTCACGGGCGCAGCCCCTGATTACAACTCGAAAAAGCGGGCAGGCGAAATCGCGGCAAACGTTCCGGGGGTGACCAGTGTGGACAATCAGATTGTGATTATCGGCGAGGCGGGGACCTGCCAGCAGGAGCTGAACGACTTCATGGCCAAGGAGCGGGTGACGTTCAAGAAAGGCAAGGCCGAGTTCACCGAGTCGAGCTACCCGTTGCTGACCCTGCTTGCCAGCATAGCCCGCAACTGCGACACCCGGCTGGAGATTGCCAGCCACACAGATGCGCAAGGGGATGCGGCAATCAACATGAAGCTCTCGCAGCGCCGCGCGGACGCGGTGCGTAGATACCTGGTGCAGAGCGGCGTGGCCGCGAATCAGCTCGAAGCCACCGGTTATGGGGAGACACAACCCATTGCCGACAACGACACCGACGAAGGCCGCCAGGCCAATCGTCGAGTGGAATTCCGCGTGATTGGAGACTCAGCGTGATCTTCCTGATTCTGAAAATGCTCGTATACCTCCTGCTTGCCCTGGCGGCAGGCGTTGGCGCCGGTTGGGTGCTGCGACATATCGCCGCTGCCAAGCAGGAAGAAGACATGCAGCGGACACTGGCGGATGCCCGGGCCCGGGTGCCGCAGTTCGAGTCGCTCATTCGCTCCCGGGATGAGCAGATCAAGCGGCTGAAGGAAGAGCTGAAAGACAAGGACGTGCGCATCAACGCTCTGGTGGACGATGTGCGCGAAGCCGAACTCGCCATGAAGGACAAGGACCGGGAGCTGAAGGAATTCACCGCCCGGCACGAAACCCTGGCGGAACTGACAGACGAGCCCACGGATCCACAGGAGAACACGAGTGAGGTGCTCATGGGTGGCGATGTGCTCGATGTGGACACCGCATCTAGCTCGGCATCCGGATCCCTGCCGGAGAGTGACTCCGGCTCAGACAGCGAACTCAGATCCGAGATCACCCGTCTCGAGCACGAGCTGCGCGAGGCCAAGTCGCAGGCAGCGGACGCCATGGCCGAAGCAGCCGCGGCGGAAGCGGAAGTCATCACCCTCAAGGCGCAGCTGGCGCGTGCCGGTCACGGTGCCGAGAACAGCGACAGCCAGGCCGTTGCCGAGCTGGAAGCTAGACTCAAGCAGAAGGCGGAAGAGCACAACCGATTGGCTCGGGCACTCGAATCCGAGCAGCGCCGGGTGACCGAACTGGAGCGGGAACGGGAGCTGCAGAACAAGTCGTTGCGGGTGCTGCATCAGCAGCTCGAGCTGGAAAAGGAGCGTGGTCAGCGCGCCGCGGCGGGCTGATCGGCTTCGGGCGCGGCCGTCTGCAACACCCGCCCGTCCAGATTGCGGATCTCCGACTTCATCAAGGTGGTTGCCACGATAGCAATCAGATAGATCGCGCTCCCGGTGATCACCGCCCAGGATGCGCCCAGGCTGTCCGCCAACCCGCCGAGAAACAATCCGCCCAACGGAGCCAGGCTGTAACCGATGGTGTGGATGCCCATCACCCGTCCCCTGAGGGCATCGGGCACTTCGAGCTGAAGCACGGTCATCGAGATGATCATGAAGGCAGAGGCGCTGGCGGCGACCAGGAAAGCGAGCACCAATGCCAGGGGCAGGCTCTGCAACGCGCTGGTGCTGGCGAAAGCGAACAGAAAGAACACGGAGCCTGCGGCGCCGCCAAGCATGATCAGGCCGAGACGACGCGACTCCTGCACCATGCCGATCAGCAAAGTGCCCATCACCGAGCCAAGCCCACCTGCACTGAGCAGGTAGCCATAGCCGGTCTCATCCGTGCCGAGCAGATCTACAAAGACCGGCATGATCTGCACGTAGGACTGAGAGAAGAACATGCCGACGAAGGTGAGACCAAGCAGCCAGCGGAAGATGTCGGTGCGGAAGATGAAGCGGAATCCTTCCTTCAGCTGCTCCACCGGGGACTCGTGAGCGGTA
Organism: Candidatus Azotimanducaceae bacterium; assembly: GCA_965215995.1. Lineage (GTDB taxonomy): Bacteria > Pseudomonadota > Gammaproteobacteria > Pseudomonadales > Azotimanducaceae > SZUA-309. The sequence continues at coordinate 2,444,229 of OZ244128.1, forward strand.
GGCGGAACCTGCACATGGATGGTGGTGAGGACGATGGACATGACCAGAAAGCCCAGGGTCGCGATGGCAAAGATCGGCCAGGTGTCTTCCGCAAGTGCGATGATGAGGCCACCGACCGCGGGTATGGCCATACGTGTTGACTGCCAGATGAAGGCATTCATGGCCGCACCGGAGAGATAGGCGTAGCGCTCGAGCAGCAACGGAAAGATGGACGCTCTGGCCGGCCAGTCGAGGCCGCTGATGAGTGATACGGCAGCGGCGATGAGAAGCACCTGCCAGACAGTCACCAGTCCCGAGTAGTCGAGGAAAGTCAGCAGCGCCAGCAGTCCGGCGGTGATAGCCGAAGTGGTGATCAGAATCAGGCGCCGGTCAAAGCGGTCAGCAATCACGCCGCCAAGCAGCGTCATCAGGATGTTCGGAACCGAGGCAGCGGCACCCAGCACACCGAGCTGCAGGGCGGAACCTGACAGCTCAAAGATCAGCCAGCCCTGGCCCAGAGTGACCAGCTGGGTCGCGCCCACGGATGCGAAGGAGGCAAACCAGTAGCGGCGAAAACGCGGGAAGCCAAGCGCCGGATAGCGTTCGACGATGGCTCGGCCGAGCGCGTGTAAGCCTGCGGTCATGCAATCTCCTCGGAGGGCCGTGTAGTATGCCTGTCCGCGCCGCAAAGTTAAGACGGCAATTGACAGATCTCGTCTTCGACAACAAAGCAGATGCCCGAGGCTGGGTGTGGGATCGGCTCCAGGCCGAGGGGCTCGCTCGGTTCCCGTTTCCACCTCACGGCCGGATCCCGAACTACGTGGGCGCGGACCTGGCAGCGAAGCGGCTTCTCGACGAGCCACCCTGGAAGGAAGCCCGGGACATCAAGGTGAATCCGGATTCCCCGCAGCGAGCCGTATGCCTGCTGGCACTGGAAAAAGGCATCCGCGTCTATGTGCCGACCCCGCGGTTGACCGGCGGCTTCCATCTGCTGGACCCGGAAGCCATCGCGCCTGGCGACTATCAGGCGGCGGCTACGCTTTCGAGCATGGCCGACTACTCCAGACCCGTGGCGCTGGCGGAGATGCCGCAGATGGATGCCATCGTCACCGGCTGCGCCGCGGTGACGCGCGCAGGCAAGCGTTGCGGCAAAGGCGAGGGCTACAGCGACATCGAGTTCGCGCTGCTACGCGAGTTGGGCCATGCGCCGGTGCCTGTTGCGACCACTGTGCATGACGCGCAGCTGGTGGCGGATTTTCCCATCGAGGCCAATGACCTGCCGCTGTCGCTCATCTGCACGCCGACGCAAACGATTCGGATCGGCTCGCCGTTACCGGCGCCGGATGGCATTGACTGGTCGAGACTGGATGAGGCGGACCTGGAGCGGATGCCGTTGCTGCTTGAGCTGCGGGTGGAGATCGAAAAATGAAGCGATGGAATTGAAGAAGATGAAATGCTGGCTAGCCATACTCGTCTGCGCCACCGCCAACCTGTTGGCAGCTGTTGGGTTAATGGCTTCCACGGAGAGTGATGCAGATGCGCCTATCGTGATCGTTCTCAGCTGGGACGGCATGCGCCACGACTATCCGGACTTGGGTGAGTTTCCGGCGCTGCAACGGGTAGAAAACGAAGGGACCCGGGCAGCGCGACTCACTCCGGTGTTTCCGTCGAGCACCTTTCCCGGTCACGTTTCCATGGCAACCGGCACCTATCCGGACCGGCACGGCATCGTTGATAACGTATTCCTGGACAAGGAGCGCGGCCGATTTGCCTACTCGGGAGATGCGAGCTGGATCGAAGCGGAGCCGCTGTGGATCGCGTCTGAGCGACAGGGCGTGAAGACGGCGACCTATTTCTGGGTGGGTTCAGAATCTGACTGGCAGGGCATGGGCACGAGCTACCGCATCGCGCCTTTCGATGGGGAGCGTCCCGAGGCGGTGAAGGTGGATCAGATTCTCGACTGGTTGGGCCTGCCGGAGTCAGAACGTCCTCGATTGATCATGTCTTACTGGGCAGGCGCGGACAGCGTCGGTCACGACGATGGGCCGGGCAGCGATTCGGTGATTGCCCAGATCGGAAGGCAGGATGCCGAGCTCGGCCGGCTGCTCGCGGGCATAGACGAACTTGGAATCTGGCCACGCACCACGCTGATCATCGTCAGCGATCACGGCATGGCGCCGTGGACCGAAGTACTGGACCTGAGCGGGGCGCTCACAGATGCCGGGATCGATGCGGTGGCAGTGGGTGCGGCCGTGGTGCAGGTGTATCTCAGATCACCCGTGCCGGATGATGAGATGCGTGCTGCGCTCAAAGAGATTCTCTCCGACGTGCCGGGTGCCGTGATCCACAAAAGGGACACGCTGCCTGCTGACTACCGGCTGCAACGGCAGAACCGGATTGGTGACTGGGTGGTCGTCCTGCCGCCGCCGTTTGCCGCTACCAGGGCAACCGGTGCCCAACTCTTGCTGGTCCAGGCAGCCACCGGGTTTGGTAAGACGCTCGGCATGCACGGCTATGATCCGACGCTTCCCGATATGGGTGCGTTCTTCCTGGCCATGGGGCGCGGAGTCCCGAATACGCCGCTGGGAGAAGTGCATCAGATCGATCTGCCAGCCACGGTAGCCCGGCTTCTGGATATCGAGCCGCCGCGGGATTCCGAAGGCGCCCCTATCTGGTAGGGTGTGGATATGAAACAAGTAGTCGAACGGGGGTTTGCGGCTTTTCTGCTCGTTGGCAGCCTGGTCGTAGCCAATGGCGCGAGAAGCGCCGAAGGTACGCCGATGGAGTTCGACCCCTATGAAGCATCCGTTCTCGAACTGCAGCTGGCCATGGCCACCGGCCAGCTGACGGCCCGAGCGCTCACCGAGTACTACCTCGCCCGTATCGAGCGCTACGATCAACGCGGGCCCGCCTTGAACAGCATGGCTTTCATCAATCCGGACGCGCTCACCGAAGCAGATCTGCTCGACAGCGAGCGCGTGAGTAGCGGGCCGCGCGGTCCGTTGCACGGCATACCGGTAGTGGTGAAAGACAACTATGAGACGCGCGGCATGCCGACCACTGCCGGCTCCCGCCTGCTGCACGGCTTTGAACCGGATCATGACGCCTTCCTGGTCGAGCGATTGAAAGCAGCCGGTGCGATCATCCTCGGCAAGACCAACATGCATGAATTCGCGTACGGCATCACGAGCGAAGGATCCGCGTTCGGCGCTGTGAAAAACCCCTACGACCCGGATAGAAATCCGGGCGGCTCGAGCGGGGGTACGGGTGCAGCGGTGGCGGCCAACTTTGCCACGGTGGGAATGGGCAGCGACACCTGCGGCTCGATCCGCATACCTGCAGCCCACAACAACCTGGTGGGCCTGCGCGGCACGCAAGGTCTTTCCAGCCGACGTGGCATCGTGCCGCTCTCACACACCCAAGACATCGGCGGGCCCATCGCGCGAAACGTAACGGACCTGGCACTGGTTCTCGATGCAACGGTCGGGTTCGATCCGGAAGATCCGCAGACAGCCCAAGGCGTGGGTAATCTACCGGTGAGCTACCTGGATGGGCTGAATCCCGGCGCGCTGGCGGGCAAACGGATCGGTGTGGTCGAAGATCTTCTGCTTTACGATTTTGAGGACAGTGAGGTGGTGGCGGTGATTGGCGAGGCAACGACGGAACTGGCTGCCGCCGGAGCTGAACTCGTTCGGGTGCGGTTTTCGAATCTGGATGACATTCTGAATGTGGAGCCGACCGGATTTTTCGTGCTTGCTCACGACTTCAAGACTGACATCAATGCTTATCTGGCACGACGTCCGGACGCACCGGTGAAAAGCCTCACCGAGATCCTGTCAAGTGGCCAGTACAACCCGAGTATCGATGACGTGCTCCGGGTGTCTGAGGCCATGACCGGGGAAAGCGAGCCGGTCTATCGAAGCGCACTGGCTCAACGCCAGGTGATCCGAGAAGCGGTGCTTGCGGCAATGGCCGAGCAGAATCTGGATGCGCTCGCCTATCCGACCATCAGGCGGAAAGCAGCACCTCTATATGAGCCGCAGGACGGCAGCAACTGCCAGCTCGCGGCGAAGAGCGGTCTGCCCGCAATCAGCATGCCAGCAGGCTTCACCGAGGACGGATTGCCGGTTGGCCTGGAATTGCTCGGACGGGCATGGTCGGAGCCTGAATTGCTGGCCATGGCTTACGCATTTGAGCAGTTGGCCGGGCATCGAGTGCCACCGCCGCTCTTTGCACCGCAGGACGATGCCGCGGTGGAGCGCGGATCGAGGGGAGAGTAATCGGGAGATCCCGCTGCCTACAGATCCAGCGGACTTAAAACACCACGACCGCCGCGTTTGATGACATGAGTGTAGATTTCTGTGGTCCGCACATCCGAATGGCCCAGCTGCTCCTGAACGGTGCGGATGTCGGCGCCACGCTCGAGCAGGTGCGTTGCGAACGAATGACGCAGGGAATGGCAGGACGCGGGCTTGTCGATGCCTGCTTTCCGTAGAGCCTCAGTAAAGGCGCGCTGGACAGTACGCTCTGCGATATGGTGGCGGCGCAGGACATCGGCCCTGGGGTCGATCGATCGTTCTCTGGCCGCGAACACATACTGCCAGCCCCACTCCCTAGGCGCGTTAGGCTTCTTTCTGGCAAGCGCATTGGGAAGGTGAACGCCCGCCCAGCCTTCGACCGTTAGATCTTCTTCGTAGTAGTAGCGGGTCTGCTCGAGCTGGTGTTCCAGATCTGGGATGACCTTTTCAGCCAGCGTGGTGACCCGCTGCCGGTTGCCTTTTCCATCGCGAACCAACAAGCTGAGGTGGTCGAAGTCGATGTCGTGGATACGAAGGCGAACCACCTCCATCACACGCAGGCCTGATCCATACATCAGGCGCGCACAGATCCTCGGTGCGCCGTCCAGCGCCGCGAAGATAGCGTCGATCTCTTCACGAGTCAGCACGACGGGGAGTTTTCGGGGCTTTCGGGCGAGTCGATAACCAGAAACGTTGAACTCCGACCGGCCGAGGACCTGCATGTAGAGGAATACCAGCGCATTGAGGGCGGTGCGCTGAGTGTTCGGTGCGACGTTCTTCCGAACCGCCAGGTGACTGAGGAACGCGGCAACCTCACTCTCCCCCATATCCTTCGGATGACGCATTGAGTGATGGCGGATGTACTGTCGTATCCAGTGGATGTAGGTGCGTTCAGTGCGGATGGAGTAGTGGCGGGCTCGCACCGCATCTCGAATCTGGTCGAGGAGCTTTGCCACTGTGGCCACCGTACGACAAAAAGGTAGTATTTATTGAAGAGGGTCGGATGCCTCCCGGAGAGGGACGATCAGGGCGTGAGTGATTTCCACCAGAGGGGTACAGCGATGACGCTAGGTAAATCAGGGAGATGGGACCGATCTCCAAAGCCCAATCCGGAGATCACTGACACGGTGTGGCGATTAACCACGACGTCATGTCGTAGATTTGGCTGTTAGGCGTCACGACCAATGCGCTCCAGCCTCCTTATCTGCGTAATTGCGTTGGGGGCTTGTACGACGGAAACTCGCGTATCCGCACTCATTCCGGAGTCGAGCGGGTCGACGCTTTCCCTAGCACAGGATGCGGATCTAATTCGATGCGATCATGGCAAACCACCGGTTCCTGAGGACGTATCTTCCCGTGTCGATGATCTGTGCATTCGTACATTGATTAACCCAGATATGGTCGGCGACATACCAGCAGGTGCGGAGATACGCCTCGTCAGAACCATCATCCGCTCTCCAAACATATGCGGCTTGATTGTCAGATTTCCGGCACCAGACTATCCAAGGTCTGCCTTTATGCAATACGCTTTCATTGAGCAGCTGACAGGAATCAAGCCTGTGAGGATCAGAGGAACGGCGAGATGTGGGTGGTGACGCCTAACAAGGCGATGAAGCGGACCTCCTTACCTGTCACTTTTTCTGCTTTCGCAGAAAAACCGCCAGGCGGCGTCGGCCGCTTATCGCGGCGTTAGGCGTCACTAGAAAGGGGTTCGTATGCTTCATCCGGATCAATTCGAGGTAAACGAAGCTTGGATTGCTTTTCGCCTTAACCGAGCCCCGATTAAAACGGAACAGGACGGAGATCTAAACTGTATCGCCCTTATGGATGCGGCCAGTTGCTTTATTCTCGGTACGGAGCTCATTCCGGCAACAGCTGCAGAGCCCACGCAGCTGGAAGTGCGTCGCTTGTTCAAGGGTGCGCAACGTCATAGGCAACAGCTTCCGAAAACGCTGTTTGTCTCTCAAGGAGAGGTTTTAGATCAGCTGGCTGATGAGGCGACTGCGCAAAACATTGAGCTCGTGTCCGTTCCGGAGAACGAGCTGCTCGTCTTCACCAGTGAGGCGTGCGATGGATTCGCCGAGTACCTTGAGAAGGGGTCTCCTTGATGCTCAATAGACACGATCTTTACGCACTCTCAGCTTTAGAGTATTGCATGGTGACGCCTAACAAGGCGATGAAGCGGACCTCCCTTCCCGTCACTTCTTTTGCTTGCGCAAAAGAACCGCCGGCTACGGTCGGCCGCTTATCGCGGCGTTAGGCGTCAGTCGCTATGTCTTCCGATTTTGATAGGAAATATGAGAAGGCTCTCCAAGAGCTCAGAGGCACTACGATATGGGAGAGTAGCTATCTGCCTTTAGCCCACCGAATCCTCAAAAGCAGAGATTTTGAGTCGCGACCACCCCACTACAATTCATTTCTATCCAATGCCATCCAGATGGGAATCTACTTTGGAATAGTCTGGGGCCTTCTGATGTGGCTCTTTCAGTGGAGTCAGTGGAATCTTCCGATAATCGTAGCGTTGGTAGCTTCAATGGGGGCAGGGCTATTCTTTGGATTCTCGATGGCGTCGTACTACAAAAACTCTGCCAAGAATCACTCACTCTCCGACTGGGAGGAGTTATGACGAGACTGACGCCTAACAAGGCGATGAAGCGGACCTCCTTACCTGTCACTTTTTCTGCATGCGCAGAAAAACCGCCAGGCGGCGTCGGCCGCTTATCGCGGCGTTAGGCGTCACATCCTAGAGGCTAGAGTCACAACCGGAGATGAGTACCAATACGAAACGACCCTATGGTATTTGGATCATCTCAGGATTTCTTCTGTTCATGATTGTTGGGATCATACTTTCCCATGTCGCTGTTTGGCTTGGCACAGGCACTTTCGAATATCCCGCGATTGACGGAGTTCTAATTGGATTACTCTATCTTGCCAGTCTTCCCTCAGTATTCTTCATGCGGCGTATCTCGTTGGTGTTCGTGGGCTTACTTGCGTGCTACTTGGCCTACAACGCATCGATGGATCTGTTCTTCGGGCGACCTACGACTGTTCTTATTTCCTCTGGATTGGCAGTTTTCTTTGTGGGTTTCCTTGCATCGTTTTTTTACCTCGTGCGGTGCAATAACCGAGGGGAGCTTACCTAATGAGAATCCAAGCGAGTTTGTTTCAATGAGCTATCGAGATATTTGGTCTCACCATGTGACGCCTAACAAGGCGATGAAGCGGACCTCCCTACCTGTCACCTTTTCTGCTTGCGCAGAAAAGCCGCCAGCCACGGTCGGCCGCTTATCGCGGCGTTAGGCGTCAGCCGAGATATTTGTTCGGGCGGAGAGATGGAAGGCTTTGATAGAGGCTGCTGAGACTCGTTTCTGTTATCAGGTGGATGGCGTCGATTTCCTTGGATTGGCGAAGTTGTTCCAGTATCGGAACTGCTGGCGTCCCCACATCGCAGCGCGCAGATTCTACTGCTAGTCTTTAGGCTGAGAAGTGGTAACCATCTATCGACCTCTTGGGTTTGAGCATAGTGGAGGGATGACCGACTTGTGGGAGAGACTGGAAATCGACGACTACTTTCAGCGGCTGACGCCTAACAGGTGATGAAGCGGACACTTGAAAGCGACCTCCTTTCGCTACCGCTCCAGTCGGCCCCTTTCAAGTGCCGCTTATCACAGCGTTAGGCGACATCCTTCATTGAAGATCCAAGAGTCTTGGCGATCTGAGCCCGAGTGGCTCCTAGGGCTAAGATCGATTTCAGAAGGAGATCGGTGCTGACCGAAGCGTCACCGGCTTCCATCTTCGCGACGCGAGATTGGCTGGAACCTATCATCTTTGCGAGGTCGGCCTGGCTGAGCTTTTTACGCTCTCTGAGAGATCTAAGCTTCTGCACAAGCAGAAGTCTCATCTCTATGTATGCCGTCTCTTCATCGCTGAGGCCAAGAAACTCGCTGGTATCTCCTACCTTCCAGCCAGCTTTCTCAAGTGCCTTCTTCTTAGCTTGTTTCATCGTATCTCCGCATTCGGGCCTTGCACGTATCGATTACAGACTTCGGTGTCTTGGTAGTCTTCTTCGAAAAGACATCCAGTATCAGAACTGCGTCGCTATCCAATCGATAGATGATCCGCCAGGTAGCACTCTCGTCGACGATTCTTAGCTCATGGCATCGACTTCCGATGCTCGGCATGGGCCTGGAATGTGGCATCGTCAAGGCGTTTCCCTGTTGGAGCAGCCTCAGCAGGTAGCCCGCTTCTAGTCTCGCTGCTGACCCAAACGGAGGTGTTTTCACTTCTCCGTGCAACCATACTAGAGGCTTGTCCTTTGGAATCATGCGCATCATGATATGTCAGATATGACATATACACAAATGCCGCCTAACAAGGCGATGAAGCGGACCTCCCTACCTGTCACCTTTTCTGCTTACGCAGAAAAGCCGCCAGCCACGGTCGGCCGCTTATCGCGGCGTTAGGCGTCATGACCAAGTTTCAATGGATGCTGTTAGTCCCGATCGCTGTGTGTTGTTCGACAGCTTTATGTGAAAGTAGGACCTTAAGCCAAGCACAGATAGACGAACTCGTGCTCGCGGTCGCTAAACAAACACTACTTTCCAAGAAAACCCTCAGGAATGTTCCGATATTCATTAGTGTGGAAGGCACTGATCCAACGGCGGAGCAGATGGTCCTACTCGAAACTCTAGGATTAGATATTCGACCCAGTTCGAATATTCGATCAGCATCAGATCTTCGATTTGAGATTCAAGAGCTTAATGCGATCGAAGCATTTGGGGCGGAGGTGAAAGTAGCACTCTTATGCGATGGTTGGTGCAGTTCAGGCGGTACGTATCGGTGGAGTTATCGCGATTCGACTTGGCAAGTCAGTCCAATCGCAAAGGTTCGGGCGCAATGACGCCTAACAAGGCGATGAAGCGGACACTTGAGTGCGGCTTCCCTTCGCTGCCGCTCCAGTCAGCCCCATTCAGGCGCCGCTTATCAGGGCGTTAGGCGTCATGCAGTGAAGTATCAGCTGATCAAGGTCTTCTCAGTACTTCTTTCGGTGTCTTTCGTGGATTCTGTTTATCCCCACGAAGCTACGTTCGTCCACACAGACGAATACCTATCACACGAGCAAGCGAGGGCTCTAGGGTTTAAGGTCACAGAAACACACTGGGAAAGAGTAGATGGAGTGAAGATAACCGAGCTTGATGTATTTCTTCCTGGCATGATTACTGGTCAGATGATCCAAGCTGGCCTTGGTCACACTCCCACTAGATCAAAGATCGATGGATTGGAATGCAGTGCAGATGAACTCACCGAACGTTTCGTTGATCCAGATGATGAAACGCAAGGATGGATCGTCAACATGATGCTCAGGGATCCATGTCGGGAAGATTCCTTTGTTGTAGGTGTGTATGGCTTGCATGGCGCAATGGTTTTCTACTGGATTAGTTATGAGAACTAGTATGACGCCTAACAAGGCGATGAAGCGGACGCTTGACCGCGACCTCCTTTCGCTACCGCTTCAGTCGGCCGCCCTCAAGCTCCGCTTATCGCGGCGTTAGGCGTCAGCATCTATGAGCATCCAAGATCTAGGAAGTATTGGTGAATTTCTTGCGGCAATTGCCACGCTGGCGACGTTGATATATTTGGCTGTTCAGATCCGCCAGAACACTAAGTCGGTGCAGAGTAGCTCTGTAGAATCGCTCGTCTCGGCGGTGCAGGGCAACATATCTTTGGTAGGTGGATCCAGAGAAAGCGCGGATATCTATCTGAGAGGAATCGCGGATTTCGATTCTCTGTCTGAACCAGACCGCACGCGGTTCATGATCATGGTCACATCAGTCTACTCAGGCACGGACGCGATGTACTGGAGCTACAGACGAGGCAATATGGATGAAGAGTTCTGGGTCAGAGAGTGCAACAGGATCAAGATGTTTTTAAACACACAGGGTGGACGCGCGGCCTTCAAATTCAATCGAGATATGGGGATGCTCACGGATTCCTTTGTTGCCTTCGTAGACACGGAGTTGATGAATGATCATGACACTGACGCCTAACAAGGTGATGAAGCGGACGCTTGACCGCTACCTCCTTTCGCTAACGCTCCAGTCGGCCGCCCTCAAGCGCCGCTTATCGCGGCGTTAGGCGTCATCGTCGCTCCGCTGTAGAATCCGCTCCCCTCATCATCCAAGGCCAGATAGATGCGACATCCCAATCGCGCCAATGCCTATCGTCGCAAGAAGTCTGCCTGTGCCCTCTGCAAACCCCACAAACGAGGATGGAGCCACCGATTTCGGGTCCGTGAGCGATCCGAGCGCGCTTCCTAGCGTCAAGCCGCAAGTTGCCGCTATTTCCGGCTAGATCTCTGCAAGATCTTCAGATCGGAAAGATCAGGAATTGTTGTCCTTGCTCCCCACGCCGGTCAGGTGCATAGATTCTGTCAACGACTAGGCCGGCGGAGTTCACGGTGACGAGGTTAGGATCATCCTCTGGGGAGCGGTGCAGATCTTCATCATTCAGATCTGAGAGATGGCAGTCGTTCCTGGAGAGGAAACCATCCTTGCTCATCCCGACTGGCTGGCGCTATTGTCGGGATGAGATGACTTTGAGGAAGAGACCATATGCTTTGAGTGGCTGACGCCTAACAAGGTGATGAAGCGGACCTCCTTACCTGTCACTTGGCGCTTTTGCTTACGCAGAAAAATGACTTTGAGGAAGAGACCATATGCTTTGAGTGGCTGCCAAGGTGATGAAGGTCACTTTTTCTGCTTACGCAGAAAAATCGCCAGGCGGCTAGGCGTCATTTGCCAGGCTATTGCCCCAGGGAGGAGCGGATTTATGCGATCAGCAAACGAAGGGAATGCCAGATTAAAAACCTATTGGTTTGAAGCAAAACGTTTCGGGATAGGCTGGACCCTACCGGCCACGTGGCAGGGATGGATGGTTGTCGCAATCTACTTCAGCCTCATGGGTCTAGGAGTTGTGGCTTTACCGGATGTTATTCCCTATTGGGTTCTAGCTGCCGTGCTAACCGTGTCTCTGATTGCTGTGATCGCTTGGAAGGGCGAGAGACCCTTCAAATGGAGATGGGGAGACGATTGATCTATTGGATTGTGAGCAGGCTGCAGAACTCCTTAGGCACAATAACGGGTTCGTCGGCGGACTGCCCGCAGTGTAGAGTGGGCTTCGAATGTGAGGGGAGAGCGGGTGACGCCTAACAAGGCGATGAAACGGACCTCCCTTATCGTCACTTCTTTTGCTTGCGCAAAAGAATCGCCGACGGCGGTCGGCCGCTTATCGCGGAGTTAGGCGTCATCTTGATCTGAGATCTTCTGTAATTACAATGTAAGTATGATCTCGTTCGAGTGGGACGACAAGAAAGCTGCTTCCAACTTGAGAAAGCACGGCGTGAGCTTTCCCGAAGCGCAATCTGTTTTCTATGACGACTACGCGATTCAATTCTTCGATGACGAAGGATCTTCCGAGGAAGATAGGTTCCTGATGCTTGGATACAGCAATAGAGGCCGAATCTTGATTGTCGTGCACTGCGAGAGATCGGAAGGTGAGGTCATTCGAATCATATCCGCCAGGAAAGCCACTTCGATGGAGCGGGAGCACTACAAAGGGCCAAAGTCATGAAGAAGGAATACGATCTCTCAAAGATGAAATCTCGGAAGAATCCGTATGCCTCGAAGCTCAAGAAACAAGTCACGATCCGGATGGGAGAAGACGTGGTTGCCTACTTCAAAGCGCTCGCTGAAGAGACCGGTATCCCTTATCAGAGCCTAATCAATCTCTACTTGAGGGATTGTGTCGCGCACGGAAGGAAACCAGATTTGAGCTGGCACGACGACGATGCCGCCTAACAAGGCGATGAAGCGGACCTCCCTACCCGTCACTTCTTTTGCTTGCGCAAAAGAACCGCCGGCCACGGTCGGCCGCTTATCGCGGCGTTAGGCGTCATTCCCATGAGTCCTTCCAAGAAGCTATGGGTGGTACTGGGAGGCGCACCTTTACTTATCTTGGCGCTCATCGGCGGTTATGTGCTTTTGGGAGACTCACTTGAGGCTCCTAGAGGCTATCTCACCGCAGAAGGGCTAGCCTTTGAATCGGGATTTCTGCGGGATCCGATTCCTTTGGAGTCGATATTGATCTCTGAAGCTCGGATGGTTAACGCCCAAAAAGATGCCGAGTATCAAATTTCCTGGAAGGAGAGCGGCATCGCCATCTCCGACTATCGTGTGGGCTGGTTTCGCTTATCTAGCGGAGAGAAGGTATTCGTCTCTCTAGATTCAGCGTCAGACGCTCTCTATATTCCGACGGACGCTGGTTTTTCCCTTCTAATTGATGGGACATCCGGTATGGATCTGCTGACGACTGTAAAGGAGAACGGGAATGACGCCTAACAAGGCGATGAAGCGGACACTTGACCGCGGCTGTCTTCCGCTTCCGCTCCAGACACCCGCCCTCAAGTGCCGCTTATCGCGGCGTTAAGCGTCATCTTTGGACATTATCGGAGACGAAGACGTTGTCAGGGGGCTAGGGTATGTATCTCTCTGCTCGGCCCGGCTCGAAGCCCAAGTGAATCGGGCGCTTGAAGTCTTCGCCATACGAGAGGAGTTCCCAGATAAAGCGCGAGCCCATCCCATCAGTCAGCGATTGGACTCAGCGATCCAACATACGAAATCACTGAAAGGTCCGAGGGCCAAGGAGCTCCTTTCCGCACTCATACAAGCGCGAGATCTATTCCAGAGACGAAACGAAGTGGTGCATGGCTGCATCTACGATGCACCATACCCTGAAGAGGGATCCTTGCTACATTCGACCGTTCCGGGTGTCGCAGCCATACCAGTTTCAGCGGAATCGATGTACCAACTCGCAGAGGAGATTCGCTCATGCCAGGCTCAGATGGATAAACAGATGTTGGGAGTTACTCGAGAATTGGCAGGAGTCAGACCAGATGACGCCTAACAAGGCGATGAAGCGGACCTCCTTACCTGTCACTTTTTCTGCTTTCGCAGAAAAACCGCCAGGCGGCGTCGGCCGCTTATCGCGGCGTTAGGCGAAACACCCAAGTCTCACTGACGAAGAGGTCGTTTTCTTGTTGTTGCGCATCGCGCCACATGCTACGATTCATCCCATGATTCGAAGCATCAAGCATAAGGGTCTACGCCGATTCTTCGAGAAAGGGGTGGCCTCAGGTGTTCAATCGAATCATGTAAAGAAGCTTCGAATGCAGCTTGCCGCATTGGAATCCAGCAAGACTATAGATGACATGGATATTCCAGGGTTTCGGCTTCATCCTCTTAAGGGAACTAGAGAGAACTACTGGGCAATAGATGTGAGCGGCAATTGGAGATTAACTTTCAGATTTGAAGATGGTGACATCTTCGACCTCAATTACGAGGACTATCATTGATGAGTATGCATAATCCTCCGCATCCGGGAGAATTCATCGAGGCGGTTTACTTGAGGCCTTTCGGTATCAGTCACCGCAAGGTGGCCGATCTGCTTGATGTTTCACCTTCCACATTCAATCGACTTGTAAAAGGTAGCAGCGGAATCACTCCGGAAATGGCATTACGCCTTTCCAAGACGCTCGGACGCTCCGCCGAAAGCTGGCTTGAGATGCAGCATGCCTACGACCTCTGGAATGCTCGGAAGGCGGTAAAGCTTGGGCGAGTTAGGAAGCTCGAGATCGATGATGCCGCCTAACAAGGCGATAAAGCGGACCTCCCTTCCTGTCATCTTTTCTGCTTACGCAGAAAAGCCGCCAGCCACGGTCGGCCGCTTATCGCGGCGTTAGGCGTCATCCGGAGAGACCTTCATGAGAGGAGATCGGTAGTGATCTCTGTATGTTAGATTCCGCGTACATGGTGTAGCGAACAAGGAGTCCCGAATGGAATCGGACGACTTCCATGGGTGTAAGGTTGCCCTCTTCGACGATCAACGGCGAATCCTGGTCTTCCTCCGCGATGACAAACCCAATATCGAATCTCCGAACATGTGGGATCTTCCGGGTGGCGGCAGAGAAGGTAATGAATCACCGGAATGCTGTGTTCTGAGAGAGCTCCATGAAGAGTTTGGTCTCTCTTTCTCGGAGGATCGTCTTCTCTATAAGCGGAGATATCATCGAGAACACAAAGGCCGCAGTGCGTATTTCTTCGTTGGCTCAATATCCTCTATGGAAATAGACTCGATTTCTTTCGGTGATGAAGGGCAGCAATGGACCATGATGCCGGTCGAACTCTACTTAGATGATCCGCAGGTCGTGCCCCGCCACCAAGTTAGAATGCAGGACTATCTTGCGACGGTATAGACATTCGGAGGATTACGATGATGACGCCTAACAAGGCGATGAAGCGGACACTTGACCGCGGCTGTCTTCCGCTACCGCTCCAGCCATCCGCCCTCAAGTGCCGCCTATCGCGGCGTTAGGCGACATGCCCTAGATTCGATGATCCGTAACCCTTTGCAGATTGACAAGTGTCACGTTACAGATTACATTTAATGGCGTGATTAAGACCTTTGCAGATCGTCATACTCAGAGGCTCTATGCCACAGGAATGTCTAAGCGCTTTCCTCCTGACATCTGTCGCCGTGCTGCTCGCAAGCTCGAGTATGTGGATTTGGCAGTTAGCCTTGATGATCTAAAGGCCCCACCTGGAAACAGATTGCATGCACTGACCGCAGACCGGAAAGGCCAGCATTCGATATCCATCAACGATCAATGGCGGATTTGCTTCAGATTTGTTGATGGTGATGCCTACGACGTAGAGATCTGTGACTATCACTGAGAACACGATATGAGTATTCAAAACACAGGAATGAAGAGAAGGCCGACCCATCCCGGAGAGATACTTCGAGAAGATTTTCTTCCAGACTATGGCCTTACTGTATCCAAACTTGCTGAAGCCATAGGGGTTTCGCGGCAATCAATAAACGAGATTCTTCGCGAGCGCCGAAGTGTGAGCCCGGAGATGGCCCTACGACTCGGACGACTGTTTGGTAACTCCCCGCAGTTTTGGCTGAATGCGCAGCGAGCTATTGATCTATGGGATGCAGCTGTAGCTATTGAGGATGATGTTTCTCGAATCCATCCTCTGAATGTCGCCTAACAAGGCGATGAAGCGGACTTCCCTACCTGTCATCTTTTCTGCTTGCGCAGAAAAATCGCCAGGCGGCGTCAGCCGCTTATCGCGGCGTTAGGCGTCACTAAAGATGCAGTTCAGTTTGGCGTCAGTAGAGGGGTGAATCGGCATGCTCACCGTCTTCCTACTCGCACTTCAAGACAGGAGATGTTGAAATGGAATTCGGCCTCTATGTAGCTGTCTCGGATCTATCTAGAGCGAAGTCCTTTTACTCTGCGCTCTTTGCGGCAGATCCATACATCGAAAACGAGAGTTTTATCGGGTTCGAGATTTCCGGGGGACGATTTGGCGTCATGAAAGAAAACGCCTACGCATATCCGATGACCAGGGGTAACAACGTCGTTCCGAACATACGAGTGTCTGACGCGCAAGCGGAATTCGAAAGAGTCAAATCACTAGAGCCTTCGATGATTCAAGATTCTGTCACTGATCTTGGGCCAATGAAGCTATTCATGTTTGGCGACCCCGACGGCAATGTTATCGAATTTCACTCAATCGGAGGAAAGACGACGTGACGCCTAACAAGGCACAAGGCGATGAAGCGGACCTCCCGCTTATCGCGGCGTTAGGCGTCTAGACCCTAGATTCCGACTTCAACCGGGCTGCGGGGTAGTCCTGTTCTGAGTAAGTCCTCGAGACGTTCTGCGAAATCCATCGGAACAAATGTGTCTTTGCTCCCTCGAATCTCCTCCAAGGGCCACCATCGAAACTGATCGAAAAACTGGTGTTCGATTTCATCAGAATTTCCAGCGTGATCTGGCGCGAATCTCTCTGTCAAGAACTAGGAAGAACGATTCGTTCTGGTCATAGGTTTCACCTCTAAACTGAAAGCGGTGCCTTCGAAGCCAAACTGGTCCACTCCAGGCCTCGATCTCAAAGCCAGTCTCTTCTTTCACTTCTCTGACAAGGGCCTGTTCAAAACTCTCCCCTTCCTCTACTCCCCCTCCTGGAGCGATCCAAATGTAGATCTGTCGATCTGGCACAAAGATCTTACTCAAGAGTACCTGGTCCCGTTCGGAGAGAAGCAGTGCTCTTACCGCGGTTCGTTGTATGATCAACCTATTCTCGATTCTAAAGGGTTCGATGTTGAGTGTAGCGACCGCGACGCCTAACAAGGCGATGAAGCGGACCCCCCTACCTTTCATCTTTTCTGCTTGCGCAGAAAAGCCGCCAGCCACGGTCGGCCGCTTGTCGCGGCGTTAGGCGTTATAGAAATGTTCTTCCAGCGACGCCTCTTATATCAAGCATGACGGTGAAATTCACTTTGAACAGGCTCAAAACGGCTGAATTAGTTGACACTTGATGAATTGATCTTGGAACTTAAGAGGGTGTCGAGCGATCCAGTTATCGATGCGTTGGGTAGTCTACTTTTGAGCTGGAAGTCTGATAGCTCTACCGTCGTTGACCTACAGGTATCTGTGGAGCGATTTATCGGCCAGACCTGGATTCAAAACGGCGAGGAGCATCGACAGGTGTATTCACTTTGGACGACCTTCAGGAATGAATGTCTCAACGTAATTAGTGGCATGACGATGAACGATCGACTTTACTCGTTCAGTCTTTTTGAACGATTTGATGCCTGTCTAAATGAACAGGATAGATTGACTATCTACCGCAAACTGCTCGCATCGCCATAGTTATGCGTAGCGGCCTCGGAGTGGAATAGGAAGGTATGCACCAATGGCGCCTAACAAGGCGATGAAGCGAACCTCCCTACCTGTCATCTTTTCTTCTTGTACAGAAAACTGCCAGGTGGCTCGGCCGCTTATCGCGGCGTTATGCGACAGGTCTCATTGACATACCAAAGATGGTATATATACTGAATTCAGTATGTGGGAGATATATGAGCATAGAAGGGTGTCTCGCCAGCTCAAGAAGCTCCCGATTGAAATTCTCAAGCGTTACGAGAAGTGGAAAGACATCGTCACGCTATCTGGCCCTCAAGGGTTGCGCCTGATTCGTGGCTTCAATGACGAATCCCTCGGCGGGGATTGGAGTGGACATAGATCGTCCAGGCTCAACCAGCAATACCGAGTGATCTACAAGGTTGAGAGGCAACAGATTCGGGTAGATGTCGTTGGCGTCACACCTCACGACTATCGGAGGAAATGACAATGAGTGAGTACCGTAGAGCCAAACGACAAGTAGAAGTCAGCCCTGGTGAATCTGTAAAGATCATCAGAGAGCTTCAGGAACTTAGCCAGAACGATCTCTCAAGGATCTCTGGTATCCCACAGTCAACGATCTCCGCGATTGAGCGCGATCGCATCAATCTAGGTGTTGAGCGGGCCAAGCAGTTCGGTCGAGCTCTAAAGTGCCACCCAGCGGTTCTAGTGTTTCCCGGCTGGGATGTTGGCTATGACTCTGTCGCCTAACAAGGCGATGAAGCGGACCTCCCTTGTCGTCACTTTTTTTGCTTACGCAAAGGAATCGCCGACTGCGGTCGGCCGCTTATCGCGGCGTTAGGCGTCACTAGTGAACACTTCCATCGTAATTCTTGGCCCGATGGGGGTAGGCAAGAGTACCCTAGCTGAAGGCCTCTCCAGGCAATTCGACATGCCTAGATGCTGTGTGGACCAAGTCCAATGGGAGTATTTCCCTAGCCTTGGATTCGATCAGGAACGAGCCAGGCACTTGAACCGAACGGATCAAGCCGCATTCCAAGAGTACAGCGCCCCCTTCTTGCTCTCAGCTGTGGAACGAACTCTTCATGAACATCCAGATCACGTCATAGATCTAGGTGCGGGTCATGCAGCCTACGATAATCCAGAGCAAATCGAGGCCTTCAAGGAACTGATGGGTCCCATTTCCAAGGTCTTACTTCTCATGCCTTCGCCAGACCTTGCGGTTTGTCTGGATCTACTCCCAGGACCCTCCTCTGGAATGAAGATGAACCCCTACTTCATTCAGCACCCCCTGAAGGATGAGGTAGCGAAAAAGGTGATCTACACTCAATCCAAGAGCCCCGCGGAGGTGCTGGAGGAGACATCTCAATGGATCGACGAACGTGACGCCTAACAAGGCGATGAAGCGGACCTCCCTATCTGTCATCTTTTTTGCTTACACACAAAAACCGCCAGCTGCGGTCGGCTGCTTATCGCGGTGTTAGGCGTCACCGAGACCAGTCACTGATATGGATGGCTTTCAAAGCCTAGCCGAAGTGTCTATAGCGATGGCCGGGTTTTCTTCGATTGTAGTGATCTTCAAGCGACGGGAAACTGATACCTGGCGAAAAGCAGACGCCGATCGATTTCATGGAATGATTCTGCATTCGATGTTAGCGGTTCTATTCGCATTTCTACCGTTTGCGTTCACGAGTTTCGATATTGAAAGCTCAAACACATTCAGATGGTGCAGCTCACTGCTCGCGGTCGTTACAGGTCTTCAAGTCATTGTCACATCGCGTTTAGAGGCGAGTAGTTCAATCTGGACACGTATGCAGGTGCTGATTGGCGGGGTCTTCATCGCACTATTACAGGCATTTGCTGGATTGGGCTTTTTCCCTGAACTTGGCTTGGGCATATATTTTGGCGGGGTTCTTTGGCACTTGGTTCAAGCTGGCGCGTTGTTCGTTATGCTCATCTGGATTCCGAATTCATCGATTGAGAGGAATGACTAGATGACGCCTAACAAGGCGATGAAGCAAACTTCCCTTATCGTCACTTCTTTTGCTTACGCAAAAAAATCGCCGACCGCGGTCGGCCGCTTATCGCGGCGTTAAGCGTCAACAGAGATGCCTGTCCAAGCATTGAGAGGAGGAATTCTGGCTCTATCGACCGCGGGTGCGATCGGCTGTGCTTCTACAAGCGCGATCTATGGATACTATGGAGATCCCTTACCTTACGTCGACTCTGCTGGGGCGACTCATCGGTTTGAAGTCCAAGGGGTAGGCAGGATTCGAGACGATACAATCTACATTCTTGTAGATGGTGAGAATTGGAGTGAGATGAACTTAACGGTCTTCGACCCCGACGACTCCGTAGAAGCAAGCTGGAATGGAAGCACGCTGCGTGTGGAGTGCGCTGCTTATCACACAGATACTCACTGGACCATCTCAAAGTGCAGATTTTGGGTAGATGGAGTCGATGTTGGACAGGTGGATGCGAACCGAATTGTTCGTCCAGCCAAAGCTGACGCCTAGCAAGGCGATGACGCTCACTTCGGAGTCACTAGATGGATTCCCAGAAGCTAATAGGTCGAATAGTGGAGGCTTTTGAGGCCGAAGACACTCTCTCATTCGAAGAAGTTACGCCTCATCGCTGTGAGGAGTGTGACGAGCTGGCAGTAAACCTGGACGGGCTTAGCCCGCTGGAGGTTCAACTTGATCTGCTATACCACCATCGATGGGATTTACCGCTTCTATCCGAAGAGGCGAAGCGATACTACCTACCGGCTTGGATGCTGGCGTCAATACAAGAGCCTGATTCAGATTTCACCGATGCTCTGGTGATGAACTTGGATAGCGATCATCGGAATGGCGGATACAGCGAAGTTCAGAAGTCGGTTGTGCTGGACTATCTTCGGTACATCCGTGATCGAGGGAGCCACCTAGATGATCATGCGATCGAGAGAGCGGAGCGGCGATGGACGTGACGCCCAACAAGGCGATAAGCGTCATCGAGACATCATCATGAGGGGTCCAAGGCTGCTGGAGCAATTATGGCGCACTATATCGACGGATTCGTTTTGCCCATTCCTCACCACAATCTAGACGAATATAAATGCCTCGTCCAAGCGACCGCAGAGATCTGGAGGGAACACGGCGCTCTTGAGTACAGAGAATATATCGGAGAAGACTTGAGGTCGGAGGAGACGCGCTCTTTCACCGAGTTCTCAGGCGCAGCTGAAGATGAGGTCGTCATATTCGGATGGGTTGTGTTCGAATCCCGTGAAGCTCGTGATCGAGCAAACGCGAAGGTATCGGTTGACCCCAGAATGACGGATTTGATCGACTTGTTTGGTGGGGGGTTCGATGCTGAACGGATGGCGTACGGCGGTTTCCAAATGTTCGTTTCCTCACACCACGCCGATGACAGGCGTGAGAAGGATGAAGGAGCCCCAAATGACGCCTAACGAGGCGATGAAGCGGACCTCACCTACCGTCACTTTTTTTATTTACGCAAAAAAATCGACAACGGCGGTCGGTCGGTTATCGCGGCGTTAGGCGTCAATAGATGTCGGGTTCAGGTGTGAAGGTTTGGACTCAGGACGATTTCGAGGAAATGTCTTGGCACGACAATCATGTCCATGGCCTCTCTTTAGCAGAAGGCGAGCACGGATCTGGCACCATTTCCTTTGATCTCGATTATATCCTCGAATGGATCAAACGGGATTCGGGTGACATCGTGTTCCGTCTTGCGCCAGCTGATCTCACATTCCATGAGGTCACGAATCTGGTAGTCCATCTGGATTACGATAAACCTGCGGCGGCGCTCTCCCCGTTTTCGCTGGATTCCATCGTCAGAATCGAAGAACGGAGGGCGTCATACACGGCATCGGTGTGGAAGCTGAATCTAAACTGGCCAGAAGGCTACATATCTTTCGAGGCTAGCGGATATGTTCAGACTCTCAGGGGGGATGCTGTCATCAAAGACCAACAAGTCTTGAGAGGGGAGGAACGGTGTGACGCCTAGCAAGGCGAGGAAACGGACCTCCCTACCTGCTCACGCAGAAAAAGCGGCAACTACGATCGGCCGCTCAACGCGGCGCTAAGCGTCATCGGAATTGAACTCCAAGGTCCGACGGTTTGCGTATTTACTGGCACCTTCAGTGATGGTGTTGATTCTTGCATTAGTGGTCGCCATTGCGATGGGAGGGCCAATCGCCGGTGCAATCGCGGGATTCGCTTTTGGCAGCGCTTTCCTAATAAACACTGTCTTTGTACTGCTGCTATTCAAGGGGTCGCCCACAGGATCCCCTACCCGACAACTACTATTGGGTGTCGGGAGCTACCTGGTGTCGCTGGTGCTCGTCTTGGTGCTTTGGAGTATGTTTGGACCGTCGCAGATCATGTAAGCATTTGGAAGAGGATACGATTAATGTCACCCAACAATGCGATAAAGCGGGCCTCCCTATCCGTCTTTTGCTTTGCTTGCGTAGAAAAACCACCAACCGCGGTCGACCGCCTATCATGGCGGTAGACGTCAAGTCGTACTCGATGAACATAGAAAAACCGCGACTGCTAGTACTGACGCTCTTTCAAGTACTGCTTCTAGTAGTCGCTCTAAACGCACAAGCCTCGGAGTTTGAGCTACTGGTGGATTCAGCAGATAAGGCCTGTGATGTCGCAACGGATTGCGCGCTGGTTTACGAGAAGTGCGATTCCTGCTCGTGCGGTGTAGGTGTGAACAGGAAACACCAAGAGAGATACAGAAACAGGCTAGAAAAACTTTGCGAGGATTTTAGTGGGCCTCACTGCGACAAACTATGTGCTCCGGTAGGGTTCAGATGCATTGACTCACGTTGCATAGCTTCTTTCTCCGAAGAAAACGCCATGACGCCTAACAAGGCGACGAAGCTGCGCTAAGCATCACCATGCGAACCATTCCAATCATGCTGTGTTTCGTCAGTATCGTTGCTGCGGCGGATGCATCTTGGATTGAAGGGAGTTGGCAGTGGTCCAGAGAGAGAACGATAGAAGCGCTTTCTCAGGGTGTTTCTGAGGCCAAAGCTTCACTTGAAAGGGGCTTACCCTTGGTTGGTGCTACTTGGATTCTTGACTCAGGCCAATTAGAAACAATTCGGAACGGAAGATCGTCGGGTAAAAAGAATTACTTCATACGTCCGATCGATGATGATCGTTTTGAGTTACTTCACGACACGCCTGATGGCGAGCAGATCTACGTGATCATTCGGAAGACCGATTTTGGATTCTGTTCTCGATGGGGAGGGGACTTTTCGAAGCCGCCGATGCCTGCAGAGTACGAAACCTGTTATGTTCCCGCTGACGCCCAACAAGGCGATAAAGCGGGTTTTTAACAGCGGCGGTCTTACGATTTTGCTCCAGCCTCCCCTTTAGGTACCGCTAATCGCGGCGTTGTGGCGTCACTCTTCTGACTGTGCCGAGAAGATTGGCTTCGCCGCCCCACTACGATGACTGAGCTAGAGAGAATTCGCAGGATCTGCAGTCACTTTCCAGAAGCGGAGGAAGACACCCTCCAAGACCGACCTCTTTTTCATGTTCGGCGTAGGCGATTCGCTATTCTCAATCAGGAAAATGCGCCTTATCGAAGGCGCTGGGAAGGTATCGGGGCTTCCCTGCACTTCATGACCGATCCGGATCAGAGAACAGAGTTGGAAGAGGACCCACGTTTCACAGCTTCCCCGCATCATGGGTTCCGAGGCTGGATGGCGCTGGATCTGCGCTCAGAACAGTTGGATTGGTCCGAGGTTGGAAGGTTGCTAGAGTCAGCATATCGAACTGTGGCTGGTAAGGAACTGGTTGCCGAAATGGACAGAAACAGAACATGACGCCTGATAAGGCGGAGAAGCGGTCCTCTCTATCTGTCATCTCTTCGAGCACTCGATGACAAGAAGTACCGCAATGTATACGGCCATTTTGTCGGTTTCCTTTTTGACGATGCACCAATCCGCCCTAGTGAGCCGCAGCCCTCTGACCATTGTCCACTGAGGGCACATCAGTCGATATGTCTTCCGAGTTTGATAGAAAGTACGAGAGAGCACTCCAAGAGCTCAAGGAGACGGCAATATGGGAGAGTGGCTACTTGCCCCTCGCCCACCGGATTTTGCGGAAAAGGGGATTCGAGGCACGACCACCGCACTACAACTCCTTTTTAACAAATGCCGTACCGATGGGACTCTATTTCGGGATTGTCTGGGGAGTCCTGATGTGGCTCTTTCAATGGATGCGATGGGAGCTTCCGATCATTGTCGCTGTGGTGGCTTCGGTAGCGGCAGGATTGTTCTTTGGACTCTCAATGGCAATGTACTATAGAAGCTCTGCCAAGAAACACTCGCTTTCCGACTGGGAAGAGCTATGAAGAAACTGGCGTCTAACAAGACGATGAAGCGGCAGTAGGCGTTCAGGTGAGATGGGTATCCAGATATCTCGAAGCGAAGACTGCGGGAACTCACCCAAACAAAAGCTCATTCAAGATCTAGCGATAGCAATTGGCTGCGCGAACCTTGAATTATTTGAGCAGGTGATAGCAGAGAACGTCAGCTGGCATCAAAGTGGGAGAGCTGTGATCTACGGTAAGGCTGATGTTTTGAGGGCGCTTAAGAGATTTGGCCCGGTAGACACATTGGAGATAGTGGACGTCGTATCGCACGGGAAGAAAGGAGCAGTCAGAGGTTCCTACACGGTATCCAGGAAGCGCAGAAGCTTCTCCCACTTCTTTGAGTTTACGAACACAAAGTGCACGGAGGTGCTAGTCATAAACACCACGTCTGCGGTCTCGAGATGAGAGGCTTGACACATGGCAAGGCGATGAATCGGACTTCATCCACTGTCACCCTCTTTACTTGCATGGAAAGGCCGTTAGCTGCGTTCAAGCGCTTGTCGGGGCTCTGGATGTTATGAACGACACCCACGAATACCATGCAGTAAGGGCTCAGATCGCATCAGAGGGAGCGAGGGCTCTCGTGATCATATCGGGTGGCGGAATCGTGGCGCTCTTGGGATTCCTGTCATCCATATGGGGCGACAGCAACGCTGCGTTAATCCGAGCCGTTCTGGATGGGATTGTGATGTTCTCGGTGGCTCTTGTTAGTGGCGTCGCGAACTATTTCTTCAGATTCTGGGCTTCGACAACGTTCCAGAGAGGCTGGACGATTCGGCACTGGTCGTTCTGGTTGCTGGAATGGCTGTCAATTGTGGCCAGCTTTGGATTGTTTATCAGCGGCATTACGGTACTGGTGAACGGTGCGAAGGTATCCATTGGCGGATAGAGAGTAGATGAAAGCTGATAGGGCGATGAGCCGAGCACTCGACGGCAGCTTCTCACTCCTGCGCCAGTCAGACGCCCACGACGGCAGCTTCTCACTCCTGCGCCAGTCAGACGCCCACAGGTGCCGGGAGTTGCGGCCTTAGGCGTCGATCCAAAATATGGAATTTCTGCTCATATTCGGTCCACCTGCTGTAGGAAAGATGTCGGTAGGGAATGAGATAGAGAAGGCGACTGGAATTCCGTTGTTCCACAATCACATTGCGATTGAGCCGGCCCTACGTTTTTTCCCCTTTGGCAGCCCTGCATTTGGTCGCATCGTTTCCGGCCTCCGAATGAAAATCTTCAGAGAAGTTGCGGCGAGCGCCCTTCCCGGACTCTGTTTCACCTATGTTTGGGACCTCGACGACTCAGCGGACTCGGAGTTCGTGCAACTCGTATGCGATGTCTTCGAAGAGGCGGGGGCCAACATCACTCTCATCGAACTGGAGGCGGATCTGGAACAGAGGTTGTTGAGGAATCGCACAGAGGAACGGTTAGCCGAGAAACCTTCCAAACGAGATGTCGAGCGATCCGAAAAGAACCTACTGGATTTGGAAGGCAAGCACCGAATGAACTCAAATGGCACACTGCCATTGAGTTATCGGCACCTGAGAATCGAGAATTCTCGACTTACGGCAGCCGACGTAGCGGCGAGGATTGTCAATGAACTTGGACTCAAGCGAGTTAAAACCTGACAAGGCATTGAGGCGGATCTCCCTGCCTGACACCCTCTCAGCTGGTGCGGAAATGCCAAGCCACCTTTGCGGGTTTGTCGAGGCGTTAGGTGACATCTAGTGAGCTGCGGCGTTCACATATTCGGGGCGTCAGGGTCCGGGACTACCACTCTCGGCAAGACCCTTTCCCTGCGAATGGGTGGAAAGCACCTGGATACGGATTCCTATTATTGGCAAGACACCGATCCCCCTTATACCAGGAAGCGAGACCCGAAAGACCGAGTCGCGATGATCCTCCGTGATGTGGAAGGTGTAGAAAACTGGGTGCTGTCCGGATCGATCTGCAGTTGGGGTGACCCCCTACTACAGCGGTTCAACCTTGCCGTATTTCTGCGGCTTGATCCGTCCGTTCGAATGGCAAGGCTTCGCAGCCGTGAGAGCCTCAGATATGGTTCTCGTATCCTGGCTGGCGGAGACATGCATCAGCAGCACCTGGACTTCCTAGCATGGGCAGAGAGCTATGATTCAGCAAAGGCCCCAATCCGCAGTTTGGATCTACATGGCGGCTGGATGAAACAACTCGATTGTCCTGTGCTAGAGCTGGACTCCGCGATACCTGTTGAGGAACTCTGTGATCAGGTATTCGAACAAGCTGAAGCCATCAGCGAGGAGAAACCATGATTGAAGGAAGCTGCCTCTGTGGACGGGTTGCCTTCGAAGCGGATGAGCTCTCAGGTGCGATAGGGCACTGCCACTGTCGCACTTGCCAGAAGGCCCACTCCTCGTCTTTTTCAACAACCGCCCGGGTGAGCCGGGAACACTTCAGATGGGTTCGCGGTGTGGAGCTGCTCCGGCACTACGAGTCCTCTCCTGGGAAACGCAGGCATTTCTGCTCGAACTGCGGATCACACCTCATCGCCGAGTGGGCTGATCGACCCAATGTCATTCTCAGAATGGGTGCTGTCGATACAGATCCGGGGGAACGCCCTGCCGGTCACATCTGGGTGTCGCATACACGTCCTTGGCTCGAGTATGGCTCAGACCTGCCGATGTTCTCCGAGGGCATAGATGGTCCCAGGATCAAAGGGAACGAACGTGATGTCTGACCAAGCTCCAGGATTGAGGCTCTTGCTGGTCAACGGTGCCTCTGGTTCCGGCAAGACCACCCTCTGCAATGCTCTGGACAAACGGATTCGGGAAGTGACTTGGATTCACCCGGATGGGTTGATGGATACCCCGAATATGGCTGCTGAAGACATTCTCAGAGAGAGCCTTTCTCTGGCAAAGTGTAGCGCCCCTGCGACGACGTTTGTCATCGATTGCCAGATAAGGCCCAGCGCCATTGATGAGCTGGTTTGTTCGCATTTCCGGGAGGCTTGTGCAATGGTCATGCTGAACTGCCCTCGAGAAATTCGGGAGGCACGCTTAACGGAGCGTGGTTGGTCCGATTCTGATTTCGACAAGATCGAATCGTGGGCATGCCTATTGCTGGAAGAGTCGCGAATGGCCGGGCATACCATCTTCGATACCAGTGCGACTTCCGTAGACTCGATAGCAAGCCAGATAGAAAGGAGACTGCGAGATGTCGGAAGAACGGCTCACATTTGTTGCGCTGAACGTCTCAGACCTCGAGGCCTCTGTGAGGTTCTATCGGGACGTTGTCGGCGTTCAGCTACATGAGTCATCTCATGACTTGGATCTGGATGATCCCTGGTACGGAGGTCGCCATGCCGCTGTCTCCTGGACAGACGGTGCGTTCCTGCACGTCGCCTTGTACCCAACGAGGGAACCCAATCGACCGGTAACCACAGGCGCTCAGATTGGCTTTCATACGACCGAGTTCGAAGCCGCATATGCTCGTCTGACTGCCAGTGGCGCCGAGGTGCTGCAAAGCGTCAGAAGCGAGCCCTGGGGAAGGACCGCTCGCTTCCGGGATCCAGATGGAAATATCGTCAGCATCACCGAGCAGCAGTCATAGGAGGAGACAGGGCGTGACACCTCGCAAGGTGATGTCACCCGGGGAATGAGTAGCCAGGCTCAGGACGTGGGCATCCGTAAGGCGACGCCTGCGGACGCTTCCGACGTGCTCGGAATCTACGTCGCATCCTGGAACGAAGGTTTCGGCAAACGCATGCCGGCTATCTCTGAGGACGCTTCTCGCCTCGATCAGTGGCGAAACGATCTCGGGCCGACGACGCCGACGCGCTGGTGGGTGGCGGAACGACGCGACACGATCGTTGGCTTCGTTGGCATAGGGCCAAGTCGCGATCCCCGTGATCCGGCCCTGGGTGAGCTCGATACGATCGCGGTAGCACCGAGTGCCTGGAGAACGGGTGTCGGACGCCGACTCATGTCCGTGGCGCTGGATGCATTGCGTTGTGACGGTTATGAGACCGCCGTACTGTGGACGCTTAACCGCTATGAACGTGGCGAGTCATTCTACTTGGCCCTCGGCTGGCAGCGTACCAGTGAGCTGCGTCAATCAGGGGAGCAGATTCGTTACGACTATCCGTTGCGCACTGGTGGGGGTGTCTGAAAATTGAAGCCAAGAATGAGCATGGTCACGCTCGGAGTAGAAGATCTGCCGCGTGCTGTTCGTTTCTATGAGCAGGGACTGGGATTTCCCAGGCACGGTGAAGGAGACGATATTGCCTTTTTCAGCCTCAACGGGACCTGGTTGGGCCTGTACGGCAGAGAGGCTCTGGCAGAGGATGCTGAAACGGACGCTGCGGGATCCGGGTTTAGAGGTGTGACGATTTCTCACAACGTCGCTTCCGAAGCGGAGGTCGAGGAAGTGATGCAACTGGCGGTGGAGGCAGGGGCCGGGCTGGTGAAGGCGGCTCGAAAGACGTCTTGGGGCGGCTATGGTGGCTACTTCAGCGACCCGGATGGACACCTCTGGGAAGTTGCGTACAACCCGTTCACCTGGATTGGACCGGAGGACAAGGCCACATGAGCAAGACGAAAGAGCCCGTTTTGGACGCCGACGTCGAGAAGGTCGCCTGGTACCAGGGCACGGACAGGGAGCTCTTCGGGCAGGCGCTTTGCGATGTGGGGGGAATCGCCAAGGTTGGATTTGGGCTGGTTGAGTTGAGTCCCGGGTGCAACACGCTTCCGGCGCACTACCACACGCTGGAGGATGAGCATCTCTATGTACTGGAAGGTGCTGGGACGTTACATCTTGGCTTGGAAACCTATCCGCTGGTGAAGGGAAGCTATGTCAATTTTCCGGCCGGACAGGAAGCCCACCACTTCGTGTCGAATGACTCGACCGAACCACTCAGATACATCATGGTTGGGGAGCGAATCGAAGGTGACGAAGTGGTGTACGCCGCTGATGTCTAGCCGCTCCATCCTCAGCTGAAAACCTCCCGGATCAACGGTGGTTTGACACCACCAATCAGCATGCGAAACTCAGCTTCTGCGAGCTTCACGCATAACCCTAAAGATCGTCCCAAACGCGATCCCATGCAGGGCAAAGGGGAACGGATCCTCGAAGCGTCATCATCAACTCCGCCTGGATGTGGACTCGTTTGGGGAGCGGCCCATCAGGCTGGAAGGGATCGATGACGGCCAAGAAAAACCTCAAGCGAATCATCCGCCGAAGGATGTTTCGGACCGGAGAGTCCTACATGGCAGCGCGTCGCCACTTCCTGGATTCGAAGGGACAACCGATGACGCAACGCAGGAACCGCAAGGAAACCCCGATAGAGGAACTGCCTATCGGCGAGCTTCAACTTACGTTGGAGACGACACGTATTCTGAAATCGCAGGGTATCGAGCAAGTGAAGGATGTCCTTGACGCAAGATCTGGCGAGACGAGCTGGCCGGGATTGGAGTCGCGAAGGGCAATCGAGGTCAGAGACGTGCTGGCGAGTCGAGGGTTATAGAAAGCACGGCGCTGTTTCCATTGAGAGCAGTCGCCAGGCTGTTGCTGGCGCTCCCACACGTGGCAACATGCATAAATGGAAGCTTTCCAAACCCTTGCAGAAGTGGCAGTTGCCGTCGCGGGATTCTCTTCGTTGGCCATTGTCTTTCGCGGAAGAACGACAGACTGGACCGGCCAGGACTACATCAGCCTCGCGTTTGCGATGTGCTGGAGTATTGGCAGCGTTTTCTTCTCTCTGTTCCCTATCGTTGTTGTCGAGTTCGGATTTGATCTGTCGGAATCATCGCGCGTTGGCTTGATTGCGATTGCGTTTTACATGCTGTTCGTAGCTGCGATGCTCATGTACGCGCGGCGGAAGATCGCCCTGTCAGGTGGCGGTGAGATCAGAGTCAATCTCGGGATGTCTGTGCTCTTCATGGTGATCTTCGTTGGCGCGCTAACGGCTGGGTTTGGTTGGACGCCTGGTCCGCCTCATGCGTGGTTTGCAACGATAATTGTGCTGCTGATGGCGCATGCGACGGCAGAGCTGGGGCTTCTCGTGATCGGCATGGTTCGTGAGACTAAAGGTCAAGCCTAGCCGAGGGTCTTCTGCCACATGATTCCCGAAAGATTGCTGACGACGAATCTGATGATGCGACCCTTCGCGGAGGGGGACGGGCCTGCGGTTTTCGACTACTGGAGTAGCGATCCGGGGTGGGAGCGATTCAACGAAAGTGTGCCTGAAGGGTTTACCCCGGAAGACGCCAACGATTTCGTGGCCGAAATGCGCTCTCGGAATCGAAGTGAAAGTCCCAGCTGGGCGCTTGTGTACGACGATGTCGTGGTGGGAGTCGTGAGCCTCACCTTCAGCTGGGGCCATCAAAGCGCAACGCTCGGATATGGCATCCATGCTGAACTTCGCGGACGAAGCCTGTGCGCCGAAGCGGCAATGAAGATCCTGAGTTGTGCCTTTGCGGAATATCCGGATCTTCATACGATTCAAGCACATACCGATTCCGGGAACAGCAGATCCATACGCGTCCTCCGGAAGCTGGGATTCTCGGAGGTGCACGATCCCGGTGATAGGCCGAGCGGTGATGCCTCCGCCCTTCAGGGTAGGACATTTCGCCTATGCCGCACCGAGTGGAGCGCTCAGGATGATCACGTTTCAGACAATCAGAAAGATAGCTGAGGCTTTCCCCGGCACAGTCGTCAGTACCTCATACGGGACTCCGGCGATCAAGGCGGGAAAACGGCTGATACTTCGTATGCACGACAAAGAGGATGCAATCGTGTTACTGCTTGATTCGGTGGAAGAGCAACAGCGCCTGATTGCCCAAGATCCAATGGCGTTTTTCATCACCGATCACTACGAAGGATATGCGGCAGTACTCGTACGCCCTACTTTGGATGAATCAGAATTCAGGATGCTGTTCGAGCAATCCTGGAGACGGGTCGCCTTGAAAAGTGATATCAAAGAGTACGACGGCAGGGTCTGAACGACGGGAGTGGACGTCCGTTGATGATTCGACAGGCACAACCAGCGGACCTCGGGCTCCTGGAGCGGGACATCAAACCAGCGGTTGGTCGGACGCTTGGCATGGAGCTGGATGCGCAAGAGCGAGGAGAGCACTCGCTGTTCATCGCCATCGAGAGAGATGAGATTCTGGGATGGGGGTTCATTCGCTGGCTTGGACCAAGAGATCCGGAAGCTATGCGGCTATTCCCGAAGGCGCCGGAGATCTACCGCCTGGAGGTCAGAGAGCCGCATCGATCATCGGGTATCGGCCGATCACTCATCAAGGAAATGGCGACGCAGGCCGGCGGCAGAGGGTTCGTAGAAGTCAGCCTGGGTGTTGGACACGAAAACCCACGAGCTTACTCTCTATACAAGGCGCTTGGCTTCGAAGACACCGATCTGGCCGAGTACATCGATGAATATGAATACCCACTGGAAGACGGTGGGTTCGGTGTTGCCAGAGACCTATGCCGTTACCTGATCAAGCGGATATGACGTTTTCCGGTGGCTGTCTTTGCGGCGAGTATCGCTACGAGATCCATCGAAAGCATCTCAATGCCATGCACTGCTATTGTGATATGTGCAGGAAGGCACACGGCACGGCGTTTTCGACGCACCTGATCGTACGCCCGGATCAGCTCAGCTGGGACTCGAAGGAGGCGCTCAAACCGTATGAGTCTTCCCCAGGTGCGTTTCGTGAGTTCTGTTCAGTTTGCGGCACGCACCTGCTCGTGCACGGTCAGTCTGGCGATGGCACCCTGGCGATCCCTGCAGGAACGCTCGACGGTAAACCACCGGTGACAGTCCTTGGTCACATGTTCACTCGAGAGCTCGTCCCCTGGCACACGATCACCGATGAGCTACCGCAGTACGACGGTTGGCCACCCGGATATGGCTGAGCAAGATCCACATCAGAGGCCTCTGATTTCGGCGAAGGCCTTGTTGCACCGAGAAGGGCGCGTGCTTCTGGTGAAGAATGACAGATACGAGTGGGATCTCCCTGGCGGTAAGCTGCAACATGGTGAGGACCTGGAACAGTGTCTTGAGCGGGAACTCCGGGAAGAGCTCGGTTTCAGTGTCGGTGCTGTCAGGGTAGCCGGTGCGTTCAAGCATCATTTCTACGACACCATCATGGTGATTGTGTACGACTGCGAGTGCTCTGAGGAATTCGAGGTCACACTGAGTGATGAACACTCGGCCGGTGGCTGGTTCGATGTCGAACAGATGCAGGTGATGAACGTCCCGGAGAACTACAAGCGGGTGGCGGCAGAGGTCTGTGCTGGCGTAGATCCCCGGCATGTATAAACAGCTTGGAGAGACCTGCGATGATCACCGGTGAGTGCTTCTGCGCGGCAGTGACTTATGAGATCGAAGGAACACTCAGGGATGCGCGGAGCTGCCACTGCTCGCGGTGCAGGAAGGCGTTCAGCGGCGCGGCATCTGCTTATGCGGAGCTTGCCCCTGGCAGCACGCTGAGATGGACGGGCGAGCTGGAGCCCGCGACGTACAGCTCGGCAGAAGGCTGGGCGCTAGGCTTCTGCAGGCGTTGCGGGTCCACCCTTTGCGGAATCTGGCAGGGTGAGGTGCACGGCGTCACCCTCGGCTGCGTGAACGGGGATCCGGGTGTTGTGATCGGGCAGCATATCTTTGTTGGCTCCAAAGCTCCGTGGGACGAGATCGGTGGTGCGGCGCCACAGCATGAGGGGCCGCCACCGGTGCCTGGTTGAACTCAATCAGTTCGCGCTCGATACTCGTCTCTGGATAGACGAAGGGGATCTGATGGCTGCGTTCCGGCTTGTTCTCGTGGCGCTGTTTCTCTGGGTGGTGGGTTACACCTTTCCCGTCCTGATGGACCATGGCATTTCGCCGCTCTTTCCGACTTTCTTCGGCGACATGGCAACACTCACCTGGCCAGGACAGTTCAATGCGGACTTCTTGGGGTTTCTGCTGCTTTCCGGCCTTTGGGTCGCCTGGCGCAATCATTTCTCGCCGGTGGGCCTGGCGCTCGCGGTAGTAGCGGTGCTTGGTGGCATTCCTTTCCTCACAGCTTACCTCTTCATTATGAGCTTCATGGTCGATGACGATTTTCGTCTGCTGATCATGGGGCGGGATCGGTAGGTCGTTGGGCGCAACTGACTTGAAGGTCAGCTATCAGGCTGCGCAGGCGCCGCTCGACGACACATATGTGGCCGAGATACTAGGCGTGGCCAAGCGCGTGTTTGAGCGCATCGATGCAGATGACATTCGCTGGCGCCTCCAACACATGCCGGTGCTCACCGCGTTCGGAGCCCGGCATCAGGGCAGGCTCTGCGGCTTCAAGGTCGGCTATGCCGTCACCTCGCGCCGGTACAACTCCTGGCTCGGGGGCGTTGATCCGGACTACCGGCGCCGAGGTATTGCTGCAGCGCTGATGCAGCGGCAACACGACTGGGTGTTCGCCAATGGGTTCGAGGTGATCGAAACGGAGGTGCTGCAGGAAAATCATGCCATGCAGCAGCTGAATGAAGGGGCGGGTTTCAAGGCGGCAGGTGTGCGCTTCGACAAGCCTGAGGCAAGAATCATCTATCGTAAGTGCAAGTCACGATGTTAAAACGGAGGGAGCAAGACATGAGCGACGACACAGCGGACCGGCTGGCAATCCAGGAGCTGATCGCAACCTACAACGACGCGGTGATACGAATGGATCCAGATGCCTGGGGCAGCACCTGGGCGGAAGATGGGGTTTGGTCGCTGCCCGGCATTGCTGACGGAATTGCCGGTCGGGAGGCGATTGTTGAGACCTGGAAAATGGCGATGAGCCAGTTCGAGTTCGTTGGTTTTTTTGCCTCACCAGGGCCGCTCTCGATCGACGGGAATACCGCCCGGGGTACGCTCTACCAGCAGGAGTTCCTGTATTTGAAGGAAGGCGGTGAGCGACAGGTAATTGGTCGCTACACGGACGATTTCGCGAAAGAGGACGGGCGCTGGTGTTTCAAGAAACGGGTCTATGAGGTGCTGAAAGACAGCAGCTAACAGCCACGGTAGAGGCGTCGCGTCCAAGGGAGAGGCCGATGAAATTCAGAGTCAGCAACCGCTCAGCGGTGCAGGTGAATGACGCCCAGGCTGCCGTCACCTTCTATGGCGGCACCCTCGGATTGCCGGTCTCTACAGAAGAAGGTTTCCAAGCTGTGGCGGCGGGTCCTCTTACCCTCTACATCGATCCGGCCGATCAATCTGACGGCATCGTGCTCGAGCTCGTCACCGAAGACGTGGAGGCAGCGCGCGTCTATTTGAGCGAGCGGGATTGCAAGGTGCTGCGTTGGGAAGGGGTTGGTGGGGTGTGCCTGATCGAAGATCCGTTCGGTATCCGCTTCAATCTCTGGCAGGAGGCAGTGGCGTAAGAGAAATAGTGCCAGTAGCGTCAGCGGTTTAACTCTGCCAGCAGTCCGGGGAGCTCCGCCAGGCTCCGGATCTGATGGGTTGCGCTGCTGAAGTCCTGACCTCGAACGAACTCGCTTTCCACCACCACGCAATCAATGCCTGCGGCCACAGCGGAGCGCAGCCCCCGTTCTGAGTCTTCCACGACGATGGCCTCCTGAGGCTCGGCACCGAACCGTGCCAGTGCTGCGAGGTACGGGTCTGGTGCCGGTTTGGCCTGCGCGTAGTCGCCGCTGGCAAGAACGAAGTCCATGTGTTGAACGATCTGCCGCTTGCGGTGAATGAGCTCGAAGTCTTCCCGCTTGGCGGTGGTGACGATGGCCATGGCGAAATGCTGGCCAAGCGTTTCCAGCACGTCGAGCACTCCGGGGATCTCGATATTCCGTTCGCGCAAAAGTCGTTGGTAGTCCGCGTTGCGCGCATCACGTCCGGCTGCGATCTGCTCGTCTGTTGCACCCAGCAACCGGGCGCGTTCCCAGGCGGCGCGGCCCATGGCCATGTCCGCCAGGTACTCGGTTAGCTCCAGGGTGACGCCGAGCCGCGCGATGTGAGCCCGGGTGGCTTCGAAATACAGCGGTTCGGTGTCGACCAGCACGCCGTCGTGATCCCAGAGAATGTAGGACTTCATGGCACGAGGGTAACGACAGTTGCGATCCTGATAAATGGCGGTGAGAATCAATCGCCCCGTCTGGGAGAGAGCCATGGGGACGATCGAACGGGAGAGCGCAGCAACTGGGCTCGTGTTGAGCGTCGGTGCCGTGTTGCTGGTCAGCCCTGATGCGGCTCGACTGGCCGAATTTTACCGCGGCGCGCTCGGTCTGGCGCTGGAAGATGAGGTGCACGAATGTGTGCCCCTGCACTACGCCTGCGACCTGGGCGACGTTCATTTCACCATTCATCCAAGTTGCTGCAGAACAGAGAGGATGTCGATGAGTGACTCGAGAGATGAAGGTGGTATTCGAGGCGATCCGGGAGTCGGCAGGTGAGCGGTCCGGTTAGCGAAGTCTTCCCGCTCATCTGGACAGACGACGTGGAAGGTTTGCTGAGCTGGTGTGTTGAGGTGCTTGGCATGACCGAGTCCTGGCGGGCGCCGGGAGCAGAAGGTCTCGAGCACGCGGAGGTGCTCTGGCCTGGCGGTAGAGTGAGCATCAATGTGCGCACCGAGACAACACGGGAGACGGGTCCGAGTGGGATATCGCTACGGATCGACAATCCCGATCAAGTGGCCGCCCTCCACGAACGGGCGGTGAAGGCGGGCGCCGACATCCTGATGGGATTGACCGATAGCCGGGTGGCGTACAGCTTCACGGCACTCGATCCGGATGGTAATCAGTGGTGGGTGAACGCTGAGACCGGGTTCCTCGACGAGTTGCGAGACGCACCATGAGCGAACTGTTGCTTTATCACGCGGTACCGTCCCGCTCGATCACCGTGCACTGGATGCTGGAAGAGCTGGGTGTGCCTTATGAGATCAAACGCCTGAGTCTCGAAGCAGAGGATCACAAGCAGCCGGAGTATCTGGCGGTGAATCCCATGGGCCGAGTGCCGGCGCTCGTGCACGGCGATCGGATCGTTACCGAGACCGCGGCTATCTGCGCCTATCTGGCGGAGACTTTCCCTGAGGCAGGCATGGACGTGCCCGCGGGGTCACCTGGTCGGGATCAGTATCTGAGGTGGCTCTTTTTTGCGCCGGTGAGTGCGGAGCCGAGCGTGCTCTGGGAGGCGATGCCGTTGCCGGAAGAAATGGACTATGAGCCCTTCGCACCGGTTCAGGATGTGGCGAAAGTGCTCGCCGATGCGGTTCGGGATCGGGAGTTCATCGTTGGCGATCACATGACGGCGGCGGATGTGCTGATCGGCAGTACCATCATGTGGGGAACGCAACTGATGCCCGTGCTGCCGCCGCACCCGGAGTTACTG
This sequence comes from Candidatus Azotimanducaceae bacterium, assembly GCA_965215995.1. Lineage (GTDB taxonomy): Bacteria > Pseudomonadota > Gammaproteobacteria > Pseudomonadales > Azotimanducaceae > SZUA-309. The sequence goes on from OZ244128.1 coordinate 2,479,993, forward strand.
GAGTACTGGGCTCGGCTCGAACAACGCCCGGCCTGGCAGCGCGCCTATGGGGAAGACCAGGCGATCATGGCCGCGAAGGCTGAAGAGGCGTCCACATGAAGCCGGTTCTCGGACTGCCTGGCCGCAATCCTGAGACCGGTCCCTGGATGTCTGACCTGCTGAGCGCGCTTGGCGCTGATGAGGTCGAAGTGGCGCGGTACAGCCACTGGCAGAGTGGCGGTGAACCCGATCTGGCTCGGGAACTGGCCGAAAACCCGGTCGCCGGACGGGCACTGGTGGTGGCGAAGTCCATGGGCACCATGGTGTTGCTCGCCGCCGCTGAGCATGGAACGCCGAATCGTGCCGTCCTGATTGGAACGCCGGTTCAAGCCTACACAGGTACGCAGATCGAAGCGTTGCGAGCCCTGGCGGAGCAGTTCCCGTGCCTCTTTATCCAGCAAACGGACGACTTTACGGGTAGCGCCGCGTCCCTGCGGGCGGTGCTCGGGGAGAAGACGAGCCTGTGCGAAGTTCCCGGTTCCGATCATGTCTACGCTGATGTGGAGGAACTGGCGGCATTGATTGCGAACTGGCAGGCGTCACTCGATGGGTGAGGTGGTTCGCTTCAAGAAGCCGTCCAGGAAAGAGAAGGCCAGAGGCAAGACGCTGTGCGGGCGTGGCTTTCACAAGTGGGTGATCGATCAGGACAAGCAGTTCGATGTGAAGGCCGGCAAGCTCATCACCATCCATCGCTGCAGCCGCTGTGGTGAGACCAGAACCACCGCTACCTGAGCCGACCAGTCGCGCGCGAGATAGAGAGGAGAATCAACAATGAACCAGAACGCCATCTTCGCACCGTTCTTCTTGATGATGGGCCTGACGCTGCTGGTGTGGCTGTTCATGTTCGCGAAGCGGATTCCGTTTCTGAACAGCGTGGACATCGAGCCGAATGACCTGACCGCAGCAAAGCTTGCGGAGATCTCCCCGCCCTCGGTGATGAATCCATCAGACAACCTGAAAAATCTCTTCGAGATGCCCGTCCTGTTCTACGTCATGGCGTTGTATCTGTACGCCGTTGGTCAGGTGGACAACGTGCATCTGATTGCCGCCTGGGTGTTCGTGGTGTTCCGGGCCATTCAAAGTGCCATTCACTGCACGGTGAATATCGTGATGGCCCGCTTTGCAACCTATGCGATCTCCTGCCTGGCTCTCTGGTTCATGGTTGGTCGGGCGGCGATTGAGTTTTACAGCGGATAGGAGAACGGCTATGTGTCGAAACATACGAACGCTGCACAACTTCGAGCCGCCTGCGACGGCGGATGAGGTGCATGCAGCGGCGTTGCAGTTCGTGCGCAAAATCAGCGGCAGCAACCGGCCATCCAAGACGAACGAGGCGGCATTCGAGCGGGCAGTCGTCGACGTGGAGGCGGTTGTCAGTCGTCTGCTTGCCGAGCTGGTCACTGAGGCGCCACCTAAGAACCGCGAAGAGGAAACGGCCAAGGCGAGGGCTCGGGCTGCCCGGCGATTCGGCACGTCTTGAAACAGAAAACGGCACAATCGTGAAGGCACGCCGATGAAAAAACAGGCGATACTCGTAATCGATATGCAGCGGGGTCTGGTTCTCGGTGCGTATCGACAGGACGAGCTGGTGGCCACCGTAAACGGGCTGATCAGGCGTGGTCGTGCCGCGGACGTGCCTGTTGTGTTCGTGCAGCACAATCATGCTACCTTCAAGCCCATGATGCGCGGCAACCGGGGCTGGGAGATCTTCGATGCCCTCGATCGGCGTCCGGACGATCCGGTAGTAGAGAAGGAAGCCTGCGACGCTTTCTACGAGACCTCGCTGGACGCCACGCTGCAAGCACTTGGAGCCGAAGAGCTGCTGATCACAGGCCTGCAAACGGAATACTGCGTGGATACGGCCTGCCGCGCTGCCCTCTCCTACGGCTATGACGTGGTGCTGGTGGAAGACGGCCACTCCACTGGCGACTCGGACATGCCTGCGGCAGACATCGTTCGCCATCACAACGCTGTGCTTGCCAACATGGTGCATCCGAGCGCGAAGATCCGCGTTCTTCCTGCCAGCGAGGTACCGGTTGGCGGCTGAACGGTTCAAAGCCATTCCTGAAACCCATCGGGGTCTGTTTCGTCGCAGGCCAGTCGAAGGCGTGCCCTGTGCCCGGGCTGACATCTTGCGGGGCCTCGCAGGGGAGGCTTATTCTGAGTTCGGCTGGTCGGGAGAAGAGTAACGAGCATGGCCTCATACATCGTCGCGAGAATCACCATCAACGATCGGGAACGGTATGCGCAGTACGAAGCGGGTTTCCTGGAGATCTTTGCTGCGCATGCGGGCAAGCTCCTGGCGGTGGATGAAGATCCGGAAGTGCTTGAAGGCGAATGGCCATGTACGCGTACGGTGATCATCGAGTTTCCGGACCGTGACGCAGCCCTGGCCTGGTATCAGTCCGATGACTATCAGTCTCTGGCCGAACATCGGTTCGCCGCGTCCGTGGGTGACATCGCTCTGCTCGCAGGCATTGACCGATGAGCGTAGGAGCGCTGGAAGCGCTGGAGCGTCTGCAGGTCGGCAATCGACGGTTCATCGAAGGGCATCAGGCGCATGAGGCCATGACGCTGCGCGATCAGCTCGAGGCCAGCGCCCGGGAGCAACGGCCGTTTGCCATTATCGTCGGCTGCTCCGATTCCCGGGTGCCCGCAGAAATCGTGTTCGACCAGGGTATCGGCGACCTCTTCGTCATCCGGGTCGCTGGCAACGTGGTCGCACCCTCGCAGATCGGTTCCGTTGAGTTCGCCGCGGAGCAGTTTGGTACCGAGCTGGTGGTCGTGCTGGGGCACAGCAACTGCGGCGCCGTCCAGGCAACCCTCGAGGAGCTGCATCAGCCGAGCGACAAGCGATCCCCCAACCTTCGGGCGATCGTGGACCGGATCCAACCTGCGGTGGAAAGCCTGATCGGCAGTGATCTGGAAGGTGATGCGGATGCCATGATCCGCGCCGGTGTTCGTGCGAACGTCCGCTCGTCCGTGGAGCAACTCCGGCACGGCTCGCAGATCCTGGAAAACCTGATCAAAGAAGATCGGCTGCATGTGGTAGGGGCGGAGTACTCGCTGTCTACGGGTCTGGTGGAGTTTTTCGATGGGGTCGGTTGAGCGTGCGTACTGAGATCATCAGCCAGGATGGCGATCTGTTGATCCGCCGCGCCATTCTCGCCCCCGGCGAAGCCACGCCCTGGCATCAGGATGCCTGCCGACGGTTCACCGTGGTCGTCCGCGGCGATGGATTGACCATCGAGTATCAGGACGGCGAGCGCGTGGACGTCAGCGTGCACCCTGGTCTAGCTGATTGGGAAACACCGCAGGCGCGCGTTCACAGGGCGGTGAATACCGGCGGTGAAGTGTTCGAGGAGGTGGTTACTTTCTTCCTCGAGCGTGGCGGGCAGGATCCGCAACCGCAGTCAGATCCGTCTTGAAAAACTCGAGCGCCCTTCGCCGCGCGCTGTCGTGCTCGACGATGGGTGCTGGGTAGCAACCGGAATCGAGCTCCGGCAGGTAGCGGCGGATGTAGTCATCCTGACGATCGAACTGCTTCGCCTGGCTCTCGGGATTGAATATCCGGAAATAGGGCGCCGCGTCGGTGCCTGTGGAGGCGCTCCATTGCCAACCTCCGTTGTTGGCGGCGAAGTCAGCGTCCAGCAGGTGGTTGCTGAAATGATGCTCCCCTTCCCGCCAGTGCACGAGCAGGTGCTTGGTGAGGAACATGGCCGTGATCATGCGCAGGCGGTTGTGCATGAAGCCGGTCTCGGCGAGCTCACGCATGCCGGCATCCACCAGCGGGAAGCCCGTCTGCCCCACCTTCCAGGCGGCCAGCGCTTCCGGATCATGACGCCAGGGTAGATTGTCCAGCTCGCGGCGAAAGGCTTGACCGCGGCTGATGTGCGGATACTGAAAGGTGATGTGTCGGTAGAACTCGCGCCAGATGATCTCGTTCAGCCACGCGGTCGCCGCAGTCCCCGCCTGCTCTGCACGGTGGTAGGCCTCCCGCGCCGAAAGCACACCGAGTGCCAGATAGGGGGACAGACGGGAGGTAGCTCTGGCTGCGGGATAGTCACGGGTTGATTCGTAGCGCTGAATGCGGCCCGTGAGAAAAGCAGCCAGTCGCTGTTGCGCCGCCGCTTCACCGGCTGGCCAATCAGGATCGGCTGGTGTTTCAGGTAGCTCCCGAAGCGGGTCTGGTGGCGGCACTTTGACGTCCGGCAACGTAGCTCGTCGGTTCGGGATGGGCAGCGGCCATCGCTCCTGGCTGGAACAGCGCTGTTGCCAGCGACGCTTGAAAGGCGTGAACACGCGATAAGGCGTGCCGTCGTCTTTCAAGACAGTACCCGGCGGCATGATCACGTCACCGTGCTGTACGTGGCAGGCCAGGCCGTTGGCGGCGCAGGCTTGAATGACACTTTGATCCCGATTGGTCTCATTCAGCGGGTATTCGGCGTTGAAGGTGATATCGGTCGCCTCTGTGGCTCGTGCGATGCCGAGGAGCGCAGGGGCGGCATCCTTGAACGTCGGTGCCGTTGCAATCCAGAGTGGGATGCGCAGTTCGGCAAGGGCTACGCGCAGTGACTCCAGATTCTGCCGGAGAAACCCGAGGCGGCGATCTCCTTCGCCATGGGCCCGAAGCTGATCGATGGCCACGAGGTAGACGCCGATCACAGGCCCCTGCGCACGTGCGCAGGCATCAAAGAGCGCCGGGTTGTCAGACAGTCGCAGGTCGTTTCTGAACCAGACGAGAGTGGTCACGAGGAAAACCCGTTTCTAAAAGGGCTTGATAGCCGGATTCGGGTGAAGGCAGCGTCAAGGGGCGGGAGGGCCTATGCGGCGATGTGCGCGCTTGCCTACTTCCCTGCAGGCGAGACCCATTCGCGAAAGCCCGAGTCGAGGTGCACAATTTCCCTATGGAAATCCGCGGCTTCATCCTGCAGGCGAGCTATCGCGTTACTTCCGGCGTGCCCGTGGTGTATCTGTTCGGGCGGCTGGAGGACGGCCGCAGCTTCCTCGTTCGCGACCGACGCTCGAAACCGCATTTCTATGTGGCCCGGGACGCTGGCGCAGCGGCCAGCACGGCAGGAGCCACCGCCGTGCTGCCGGTACGGAAGAAGACGTTCGACGGTACGCCGGTGGCCAGAGTGGAAGTGCTCGTACCGCAGGATGCACCTGCCGTGCGCGACAAGCTGCACGAGCGCGGCATTCCAACCTATGAGGCAGACGTGCGCTTCGCCGTCCGCTACCTGATCGACCGTGGCGTGAAAGGGGGTTGCCTGATCAGCGGTGCTGCGCGCGATGGCCACACGGCACAATGGGGCGTGGATCTGATCTTCGACGAGCCGGAAGTCAGACCGGCGGAAGTGGTCGTGCCCCTTCGAACGCTTGCCTTCGACATCGAAACGGATTCCCGGGCGGAACGCCTGCTGGCGATCTCGCTGTATGCGGAGGCTACGGCCGATCAGCCGGAGGTGGACGAGGTGCTGATCGTGGATCCGGCAGGCCGGCCCATGCCGGAGCGGGCCATCGGGTTTCCGGACGAGCGCTCGGCATTGACTGCCTTCTGCGAGCGGATCCGGCACATCGACCCGGATGTGCTCACCGGCTGGAACGTGATCGACTTCGACCTCTCGGTGCTGGCGAAGATCGCCGCTCGGGTACGCTATCCGTTTCCTCTCGGCCGCCTCCCCGGCAACCTGCGGATCCGGGCGGCGGAAGGCTACTTCGGCAGCGGCCAGGCGAGCATCCCGGGACGCCTGGTTCTGGACGGCATGGACCTGGTGCGAGGCGCGTTCCTGCGCTTTGATGACATGAGTCTGGACGCGGTTTCCCGGGAGGTGCTCGGTGAAGGCAAGACGCTCGAGGGGGACGTGAAGGATCGGGCCGGGGAGATCATGGCCCGATACGAGGACGACCTGCCCGGCTTCGCCTTTTACGCGCGCACGGATTCGAGGCTGGCGCTGGAAGTGGTGAACCAGCTCAACCTGGTGGATCTGGCGGTAGCCCGCAGCCAGCTCACCGGTATGACCCCTGACCGGGTGGCGGCAAGCATCGCATCCTTTGATTTTCTCTATCTGACCGAGCTCAGCCGCCAGGGAGTGGTGGCGCCGAGCGTGGGTTCGTCCGATTCGCGGGTGCATGCCGCGCAGGCCGGCGGTCATGTGTTCGAGCCGGTGATCGGCGTGCACAGAAATGTCTGGGTGCTGGATTTCAAGAGTCTGTATCCGAGCCTGATGCGCACCTTCAACATCGATCCGCTGGCCTATGTGCCGGAGGGTGCGGAGGTGGCAGATGCCATTCTGCTCGAAAACGGCGCCCGCTTCCGCCGCGAGCCCGCCATCCTGCCAGGCATGCTGGATACGCTGTTTCCGCAGCGCGAAGCCGCCAAACGGACCGGCGATGAGGTGGCTTCTCAGGCGATCAAGATTCTGATGAACTCGTTTTACGGGGTGCTCGGCACCCCGGCTTGCCGCTTTCACAATCCGGACATCGCCAACGCGATCACCGGCCAGGGCCGCCATTTCCTGCAGTGGACACGCAGCTGGTTCGAGTCCCGAGGTTACCCGGTGCTGTACGGGGATACGGATAGCGTGTTCGTTGGGTCCGGCGTCACCGATCCGGACGACGCGGCGCTGCTTGGTGATGCGCTTGCCGCTGAGATGACTCAGGCAGTTTCCGACTACATCGGTGAGCGCTGGGGCGTGAACAGCCGCATGGAGCTCGAGTTCGAGAAACTCTACGTAAAGCTCTTCCTGCCTTCGGTACGACACGGTACCGGCGGGGCGCGCAAACGGTACGCGGGGCTCAAGGCCGGTGACGAGACGGTGGAGTTTGTCGGCATGGAGGTGGTGCGTCGGGACTGGACCGAGCTCGCCAAGCAGGTGCAACGGGAGCTCTATACCCGGCTCTTTGCCGGTGAGCCGGTGGATGCCTATCTTGCGGATGTGGTGGCGAAGCTACGGGACGGGGTCCTGGATGATCATCTCGTGTATCGGAAAGGGCTCAGGAAGTCCCTCGACTCCTATACGGCGAACACGCCACCGCACGTGGCTGCGGCACGGCGACTGGTGGAGAAGCAAGGCGGCAGCCCACCGAGGGTGATTGCCTACCTGATGACGGAGTCGGGGCCTGAACCGGCTGACGCGCTGGAGCATGCCCCGGATCGGGAGCACTACGTGGAGAAGCAGGTGCGGCCGGTGGCGGAGCCGGTGCTGGAAGCGCTCGGCCTCGAGTTCGCCCGGGTCATCGGTGACGATCGGCAGATGGGGTTGTTTTAGCGATGCTGGGTGGCGCGTGCTGAAAGAGAGGAGAGGTCTTTCAGCAGGAAAGCCCCCTCCCCTCGTGGGATCGGAACCGGAAATCTCCGGTCCTAGATCAGCGCCTCATCAGATCCGGAAATCTCCGGTTCTGATGACGCCTGATTAGATCCGGAAATCTCCGGTCCTGATCAGGTAGGCGAACTCCTGTCGTTGATCCGGATCGAGAACTTCCACGATCTGTTTCAGGGCCTTGGCAATCCGCTTCTGCAGCTGCTCACTGGCGCGCACCCGGGTGGAAAGGGTCTCCTTCAGGGTGTCCGTGCTGAGTTTGTGCTCAGCGTCGTCCGCGTCGTAGACCAGGTCTGCGAGCTCGGAGACCATCTTCTTCTCATCCAGGGCCATCTGCTCCCGCTCGATTTTCACCGAGTCCAGCGCGGCCGCCACCTGGCGACGTTGGCTCTCGTCCAGATCCAGCTGGTAGGAAAGATAGCGTAGCGGGCGGCGCACGCCGAAGTTGCCGGAGCCATGGCCACGGCGGCCGCGATGACCACGATGGGCATACCAGGTGCTGCGGGATCGCTCGCCGCTTGCCCGGCCTTCATCGCGGCCTAACGAGGCGTCATCGCCGTCGTACCCATCATCGGGTGCGGCGTAACCGTAGGCATAGGCGATCTTCATATGGCGCCCAGAAAAAGGCGCGAAGCAGCCGTAGCGAAAATGTCTTCGCTTGTTTCTAGAATAGCTCATGGAGTACCTCCAGGTCGTAGCGGGGTTTGGTCCCTGCTACCGGGGTTTACATCTGCCGGGGCCTTTGCGCCTGCCATCTTTCTTCTTCCGAGGAGTCTCGAAGAGAAGATCAGGATGCCGCTGCCTCCGGCGGTTTCGAGAGCGCCGGCTTTCCGCCTGGCGCCTCTTCGAGGCTATCACGACCCGAACGCACTGCCCAGAGCAGGCAAGTTGCCGAAACAGCCGCATAGACACTGGACCAGATGGCTACATCTGATCCCCAGCTGGCGCTGATCTCGGCGCCGAACCAGGCGAGTGCCGGGACTGCCGCAAGCCGGATCCACTCCAGGGCGCGGGCGTACGCCCTGCCTTCGAGCCAGGTTCCCTGCACGTAGAAGCCGTAGGCCAGGAGTGCCGCTGAGGACAGCACCATCTCCCGGCTCATCTCGGAGAACAGCACGACGAAGGAGAGGGGTACGGCGATCCAGAACTGCCCGAAGGTGTATGCGCGGGCGAAAGCCGAGGCCGGTGGATTGAATTTGGGCGCCTGCCAGTCGTGCGCTGGTGCATCGCGGAGATCCCGGGGCCGCCAGCCAGGTCCTTTGAACCAGAGCTTGAAGGCATCCGTCGGATAGCGAGTGCGGACCATGTCCTTCACGCCGCCGACGTAGATGTGCACGTTTGCCCAGAGCGGATTCCAGCTGGCCAGTTGCTCCGTGGTGCCGTAGATGCAGGGTCGATCCGGTTCTTCTGCTTTGAAGGTCCTGAACAACCGGTCCCAGATTATGAACACGCCGCCGTAGTTCCTATCAACGTACTCCGGGTTTTTGGCGTGATGCACGCGATGGTTGGACGGCGTGATGAATACCCACTCCAGCGGACCGAGGGTGCGGATGTGCTCTGTGTGCACCCAGAACTGATAGATGAGATTCAGGCTGCCGACGGTGATGAGCACATAGGGGGGAAATCCCAGCACGTAAAGGGGGATGTAGAAGACGAAGGTGAGATAGCCGGTGCTGGTCTGGCGCAATGCGGTGGAGAGGTTGTACTCCTCGGACTGGTGATGAGCCACATGAGAAGCCCAGAACAACCGCCACTCGTGACCCATCCGATGTGACCAGTAGTAGCAGAAGTCATAACCGATGAAGGCGAGCACCCAGACCAGCGGATCTGCCGGGTTCATCTGAAAGGCCGTGAACTCGTTTGTTAGAGCGCTGTAAACTGCCCCGCCGATGCCGATCTGCAACACCCCACGAAGACGACTCAGGGTGCCCATCTGCAGGCTGTTGATAGTGTCTGCCAGGTGGTACGTGTTCCTGTTCCTGACGTAGCCCCAGGCCAGCTCAATGCCGAGCGCCAGAATGAAGAAAGGGACGGCGTAGATGACGAGGTTCATACGTTGTCCTGCTTCTGTCTGACCATGGTGGTCGGGCTATCCGCCCCAGCCCAGGTTCAGCAGCGCGCCAAGCAGCAGAACCTGTGGCACGGTGATCAGTGGTATGAACAGGCTGATCTTCCAGGAGGCCGTGGTTTCTTTCACCACCATCAATTCGGTGTAGTCGGTGGCCACACCGGCCAACAGGAATGTGAAGCTGTTACCGGGAGCGGCGGCTCGGTTCATGAGCTCGGCCGCCAGCGGCACCGAACCCTCCGAGCAGACCTCGAACACGCTGGCGGCAATCAGGGTGGCACCGAGCCCGATCAGGGTTGGGCCGAACCAGGTGGCGAAGCTTTCCGTCGGTACAACGGCCCGTACCGCGGCGGCAACCACCAGTCCGAAGAGCAGCCAGCGGAGCACGATGCGAGCGCCGCGCACCCCATCGATACAGATATCGGCAACTCCGGCCGGTCGCCAGTTGATGTCGGCCAGCGCTTTTACTGCTTCCGCTCGTACCGGGTAGTGCTCGGGCAGGTCCACGCTGGCGCCGTTGGCCGGCAGCGTGCCGCGACGCGTAAGCGCACCGAAAGCGAGTCCGGTGGCTATCGCGATCACGACTGACAAGGTAATGAACGTTAGCGTCCAGCCGAGCCCCACCAGGCCGATGAGGATGAAGGTGAGCGAAACCGAGTTCCAGGGGCTGGCGATCAGGAAAGCGACCATCTGACCGGCGCTGATACCGCGATCGTAGAGCTTGGCCGCCACCATCAGGATGCCGTGACTGCACAGATCGAGCAGCACACCGGCCACGGCGGAGCGATAGATGCCCGAGCGCGAGCCCGGCTGCCCCATCAGGGCGATGATCAGCTCCTGCGGCAGCTTGTCGAGCACGCCGATCACGAAGATAGCGATCAGGATGCCCCACCACATCACAGCGAAGAGCTCGTGCACGGTGTGGGCCGCGCGGCCAAGGGCCGAGTCCATGCCGACCAGATCGGCAGCACCCAGCACGAAAAGGACGGCAACGATCAGGGCGTTGATCTGGAGAAAACGGTCGGTCGCGTAGCGTTGCAATCGCGGCGGCGGTCTGGTTGATTCGTCAGCGACCGTACTCACTAGAAGAAGGACCTAAGCTCATGGAGGAACAACTGGATCTGGTTGCAGAAGTGTACCAGCTTGTCGTCAATTTCCTGGTTAACTACTCATTTCAGCTGCTCGGCGCCGTGCTGGTGCTGGTGCTCGGCTTCATCGTCGGTGGCTGGATCTCTCGAATTGTGCTGCGGCTGATGGAGCATCGCGATGTGGATCTCACCCTTCGTGAGTTCATCGCCGGCGTGGTGAAGATGATCGTGGTGGGTGTGTTCCTGCTGGCTGTGCTCGACAAGCTCGGGATCAGCGTGACACCGCTCATTGCCGCCATCGGTGGTCTGGCAGTAGGCGCGAGTTTTGCCATTCAAGGGCCGGTTTCGAATTACGGCGCGGGTCTGGTCATCATTCTCACCCGGATGTTCAAGCTCGGTGACACCATCACCGTGCAAGGCTGCTCCGGCCAGGTGGAGGAGATCAGCCTGGCGACCACCATTCTGATGACGGAGGACGGCGAGCGGATCGTCATCCCGAACAAGCAGATTGCCGGTGAGATCCACACCAATTCCTCCGAGTTCCGGGTCGTGGAAGCTCAGGTGGGGGTGGCCTACTCCGATGATCCGGAGCGGGCCATCAGCGTGATTCGGGAGGCACTTGCCGGTATTGACGGTGTGACCGGCGACCCGCAACCCCAGGTGGGGATCGCCGAGTTCGGCGATTCTTCTGTGAACATCGACTACCGGTTCTGGGTACCGACCGTTCGCTACTTCGAAGTGAAGCACGCGGCGAATCTTGCGGTGTTCAAGGCGTTGGGGGCGGGTGGGTTGAACATTCCGTTCCCGCAGCGGGAAGTGCGCATGCTGGGCGAGGCGGTCTGAAGCTCAGTCGGAAGGCAGGATTCCGCAGCGGACTGCATCGCGCAGAAACCAGGGCGTGAAGTCCTGTGGGACTTCACGCACCCAGCGAGCCAGCGCGTCGATGGCAACGGCGCGCACTTCAGCGACTTCAGCGGGATCGATCTGCACCGGCCCGTCCCAGGTGCCGGTGAATGCCTGCTGCAGCTCGTAATCACGTACCCCCAGCGCGGGCTGATCGAGCCGGCCTGCGAAGGGTTCGCCAAGCGGAGAGAGCTCGGCAACACTGATCCCGAGCTCTTCTTTCAGGCCGCGCCGGGCGCCCTCCAGGTAGTTCTCACCGGGGATCAGGTGCTCTGCAGCGCTCTGATCCCAGAGCCCCGGGCAGACGTCTTTGTCATCCGCCCGGCGTTGCAGGTAGAGCCGGCCCGCACTGTCGAAGAGGAAGACCTGGGCGGATCTGTGCCAGAGACCCTCGGCGTGCACGCGTGATCTGGGCGCGGTGCCGATCAGCTCACCGTCTTCCGTGAAGATCTCGAATACTTCTTCTGCGTTGGTCATGCGGCGGCGGGAGGGGTGTGACTCCCGAGCTCGAGCGATTAAGGTTCGCTCATGTTAGAGCTTCGCGATCTGGTGCTGAAGCCCGGTGCCAGACCCATCACTCACTTGTTTCCAGCGGGTCGCATCACCGTGGTGCTCGGTCGCAACCATTCTGGCAAAACCCTGTTCTGCAGAACGTTGGCCGGGCTTGCCGAGCCACGGTCCGGTGAGGTCCTGCTCGACGGCGCCTCTCTCGGCGGTGTGGGCCCGGGGGCACGGTCGGTCGCCCTGGTCTACCAGGCTTTCGTGAACTACCCGAACTGGACGGTGTACGAGAACATCGCTTCGCCGTTGGTCGCGGCGGGTGAAGCGCAGGAAGTGATCGAGGCCAGGGTTCGAGATATCGCCGGCAGGCTTGGCATCGATGAGCTGCTCGAGCGGTACCCGGATGCCCTCTCGGGTGGTCAGCAGCAACGACTCGCCATCGGCCGGGCGCTGGCCAAGAACGCAAAGCTGCTGGTGATGGATGAGCCGCTGGTGAATCTGGATTTCAAGCTGCGCGAGCGGCTGCAACTGGAGCTCGCCGAGTTGCTGAAGGGCCTGGAGCTCGCCGTGGTCTATACCAGCTCGGATCCGCGAGATGCATTCGCGCTGGGCGACGAGCTGGTGCTGATGGCCGATCATGAACTGCTGCAGAGTGGTGAGCCCCTCGATGTTTATCGGGCGCCCATCTCCGTGGCGGCGGCCGATCTGATGAGTGATCCCCGGGTTAACAGGTTACCGAACGATGGTGGTCTGCTGCGGCCGGAGCACCTGTCGTTGAGTCGCGGCGATGGCTCGGATCTCGAGTTCCATGCCGACGTGATTGGCAGTGAAACCAATGGTTCCGAGACCTTTCTGCACTGCCGGCCGGATGGACTTGATGAGGACGATCACTGGGTGGCGCGGCTGGAAGGCCTGGTGCGGGTGAGCCCCGGCAATCGCACCAGGCTCTATGCGCCCCGTGAGAACCTGATGATCTTTCCCGGTACGGATGCATCCGCGGTGCCATCGGAGGTAACTCGTGGCTGAGATCAGGCTCTCGGAACTGACGTTCAGATATCCGGGTGCAGCGGCATCGACGCTCACCGACCTGTCTCTGTCGGTGCCACGAGGTGAAGCCCATGCGCTGCTTGGCAGCTCCGGCGCGGGCAAGTCCACCCTGCTCAACCTCCTGTCCGGCCTGCTGCCAGCCCCGGCGGACAGCGTCTTCTTCGACGGAGAGGATGTGGGCGAGATCGAGCCCTGGGCGCGCAAGGTAACCCAGGTGTTTCAGTTTCCTGTGCTTTATGAAGCCATGACGGTTTTCGAGAACCTGGCCTTCCCCATGCGCGACCTGTCGGCAGCGGTGCAGAAACAGCGGGCAGAAGACGTGGCAGCGCGGCTCGGCATTGCCGGGACGTTGAAGTCGAAGCCAGGCGGCCTGACGCTGGTGCAGAAGCAGCTGGCAGCCATCGGCAAGGCGTTGATGCGACCGGACGTCTCCCTGGTGCTGCTCGATGAGCCGCTTACCGCTGCAGAGCCGGAGCATAAGTGGCAGCTGCGCCAGACCCTGCGCGCCCTGCAGGCGGATCTGGGTGCCACCATGATCTACGTGACCCACGATCAGACCGAAGCCCTGACCTTCGCCGATCGAGTAAGCGTGCTGCACGAGGGTCGCATTCTGCAGACCGGCGCGCCGGAAGCGCTGGTGGCGAGGCCGGATCACGAGCACGTGGGCTACTTTGTCGGCAGCCCGGGCATGAACCTGCTCGATGGAGAGATCCGCTCGGGACGTTGCCTTGTGGACGGAACGGAGATCGGGACGCTGGCGGCAACCGACGGCCCCTGCCGGTTTGGCTTCCGTCCGGAATGGGCAGAGCTTACGGCGGCGCCTGCGGATACCGGAGCCCCCGGCGGTATTGGTGTGTTGCCGGTGAACGTGCGGGCGACTCGAACCCTGGGCACGCTCCGCGGTGTGCCCCATGGACTGGTCATCGCGGAGCATGGCGGCATGGAACTGAACACCCGCCAGGATCTGGACAAGGTGATCGAGGGACCGGCGGTTTTGCGAATCGATCCGCAACGCCTGCTGGCCTTCCGGGATGGCTGGCGAATCGTTGCACCAGGTGACAACGGATGAACGGCCGGATGAACAACCGTGCCTGGCTCGGTGTGCTGCCGGTGCTGCTCATTGTGGCTTTCAGTGCCGTCATCCCGCTGATGACGGTGGTGAACTACTCGGTCCAGGACATTTTCGACGTGCACACTCGGTTGTTCGTCGGGCTCGACTGGTATCGGGAGACGTTGCGCGATCCAAGATTTCTCGATGCCCTGCTGCGCCAGCTGGCGTTCTCTGCCACGGTGCTCGCCATCGAGGTGCCGCTCGGCGTTCTGGTGGCGAGAGCCATTCCCCGGGAGGGGCGTTGGGTGGGCCTGATCCTCGTGCTGCTGGCAGTGCCGCTGCTCATCCCCTGGAACGTGGTGGGTACGATCTGGCAACTGTTCGCCCGGCCTGACATCGGACTTCTGGGCCAGCTGGTGAATGAGCTCGGCATTCCGTTCAACTACACAGCAAGCCCCAGTCATGCCTGGGTAACGCTGATCATGATGGACGTCTGGCACTGGACGTCGCTGGTGGCGCTGCTCGCATTCTCCGGGCTCACCGCCATTCCCGCTGCCTGTTACCAGGCGGCGGTGATGGACGGGGCCAGCACCTGGCAGATCTTCCGGCATGTGGAGCTGCCGCGGTTGCGTGCGGTGCTGGTGATCGCCGTGCTGCTCAGGCTCATGGACAGCTTCATGATCTACACGGAGCCGTTCGTGTTGACCGGCGGCGGCCCTGGAAACAGCACCACGTTCCTTTCCCAGTACCTGACCAGCATGGCGGTGGGACAGTTTGACCTCGGCCCGGCGGCAGCCTTCTCCGTGCTCTACTTTCTGGTGGTGCTGCTGCTCTGCTGGCTCTTCTACACCAGCGTGATCACGAGCAGGGGTGACCAGGGATGAACGGCAGCGGTCAAGACAAACGGGCGCACTGGGTTCTGCTGCTCTATGGCCTGTACCTGGCACTGCCCATCTACTGGCTGCTGCGTCTGGCCCTGCAACCCAATCAGGCGATTCTCTCCGGAGAGGCGGACTGGACGCTGGCGAACTTCATGGAGATCTTCTCCAATCCCGTGTGGTATCAGGGTTTCGCCAACTCCCTGTCTTACGTAGCCATCAATACGGTGATCTCCGTGAGCGTTGCCCTACCCGCCGCTTACGCCTTTTCCCGCTATCGTTTTCTCGGCGACAAGCATCTGTTCTTCTGGCTGTTGTCGAACCGGATGGCGCCACCGGCCGTGTTCCTGCTGCCGTTCTTTCAGCTATACTCCGCCGTGGGGCTGTTTGATACGCCGCTCGCCGTGGCGCTGGCGCATTGCCTGTTCACGGTGCCGTTGTCTGTCTGGATCCTTGAAGGCTTCATGTCCGCGGTGCCGAAGTCGCTGGATGAGATGGCCCGCATCGATGGGCACAGCCTGCCCTATTTCTTCTTCCGCATCTTTCTCCCCACCATACGGGGCGGCATCGGGGTGACCGTGTTCTTCTGCTTCATGTTCAGCTGGGTAGAGCTGCTGCTGGCACGAACGCTGACCGGCAGTGAGGCCAAACCCATTGTGGTGGTGATGACCCGAACGGTGAGTGCTTCCGGCATCGACTGGGGTGTGCTGGCGGCGGCCGGGGTGCTCACCATCGTGCCGGGGATCGCGGTGGTCTGGTTCGTGCGCCGGCATCTGGTGAAGGGCTTCGCCCTGGGCAGGGTGTCATGAGCTGGATGGCCTGGACGCTGCCGACGGCTCTGTTCTTTGCCGGTATCGGGCTTGCTCTGGTGGCGATGACGGTCTGGTCGGTGCTCTCCCCTGCCCCGGCCCGGCGCGGCTTTCTGCCCCTGGAAACCACGCGCGGCGACCGCTTCTTCATGAGCCTGTTGGCGAGTGCCTTCGTGCACGTGGGCTGGTTGGCGGTGACCGATGTCACGGTGCTGATTGCCAGTGCGCTGTCCGTTCTGCTCGCGTTCGTCTTGATGCGCTGGGGCTGAACGGGTTTCAATCGGCCATCCGAATCAACTGGGGATGGCAATGGCGAACTTTCACCGAGGGCGTGATGGCGGGAAGCGGGCGTTGAGCGCGCGCAGCCTGATGCTTGGCATCACGATGCTGGCGCTGGTGGGCTGTGGCGACACGTCGAGTGAGCCGGCGGGTGCACGCCCAGGTGTCGATGACTCAGCGACCGGACCTGGGGCGGCCGTCGACCATGCCGCGAACGCTGCCCGCTGGGTCGAGGAGTTTCAACCTTCGACGCTGGATAAGGAAGCCCAGCTCGCAGAGCTTGCCTGGTTCACTCAGGCTGCCGCCCCCTTTCGCGGCATGCGGATCCGCGTCGTCTCCGAAACCCTGACCACGCACGAATACGAGGCGACCGTGCTGGCGAGGGCGTTCGAGGAGATCACGGGTATCCAGGTGACCCACGACCTGATTCAAGAAGGCGATGTGATCGAGAAGCTGCAAACGCAGATGCAGTCCGGCCAGAACGTCTACGACGCCTATGTGAACGACTCGGATCTGATCGGCACTCATTCCCGGTATGGCTACGTGGTGCCGCTGTCCGACTTCATGGCGGGCGACGGGGCGGATGTGACTTTGCCGACGCTGGATCTGGACGACTTCATCGGCCTGCCCTTCACCA
This sequence comes from Candidatus Azotimanducaceae bacterium, assembly GCA_965215995.1. Taxonomy (GTDB): domain Bacteria; phylum Pseudomonadota; class Gammaproteobacteria; order Pseudomonadales; family Azotimanducaceae; genus SZUA-309. The sequence continues at coordinate 2,496,615 of OZ244128.1, forward strand.
CCGGACCGGATGGCAAGCTCTATCAGCTGCCCGATCAGCAGTTCGCCAACCTCTACTGGTTCCGCTACGACTGGTTCCAGCGGGAGGATCTGCAGGCGGCGTTCCGGGAACGCTACGGCTACGAGCTGGGAGTGCCGGTGAACTGGTCCGCTTATGAGGACATCGCCGAGTTCTTTTCCGTGCACGTGGGCGAGCTCGATGGCGAGCGGGTGTACGGCCACATGGACTATGGCAAGAAAGACCCGTCTCTCGGCTGGCGCTTTACGGATGCCTGGCTGTCCATGGCCGGCGCCGGTGATGTGGGCATTCCGAACGGACTGCCGGTGGATGAGTGGGGCATCCGGGTGGAAGGGTGCCGGCCGGTGGGTGCGTCCACCTCCCGTGGCGGCGCCGCCAACGGGCCGGCCGCCGTCTACGCCTTGAGCAAGTACATGGACTGGCTGAAGGCCTATGCGCCGCCGGAAGCCTCGGGCATGACCTTCTCCGAGGCGGGACCGGTACCGGCCCAGGGCCATATCGCCCAGCAGATCTTCTGGTACACGACGTTTACCGCGGACATGATCGCCGATGGCCTGGCGGTGGTGAACGAAGATGGCACGCCGAAATGGCGGATGGCGCCGTCCCCGCACGGGCCGTACTGGTCGGAAGGCATGAAGCTTGGCTATCAGGACACGGGCGCCTGGACGCTTCTGGAGAGCACACCGCTCGATCGGCGCAAGGCAGCCTGGCTGTATGCGCAGTTCGTGGTCTCCAAGACGGTTTCTCTGAAGAAAACGCTGGTCGGGCTGACCCCCATTCGGGACTCGGACCTGCGCTCTGCAGCGATGACGGAAGCGGCGCCGCGGCTCGGCGGCCTGGTGGAGTTTTATCGCAGCCCGGCCAGAACTGCCTGGACGCCCACAGGCACCAATGTGCCCGACTACCCGAAGCTGGCGCAGCTCTGGTGGCCGAACGTGGCGGATGCAGTGAGCGGAGCGGTGACACCTCAGGCAGCCATGGACGCGCTGGCCGCTCAGCAGGACCGGGTGATGGAACGCCTCGAGCGTGCTGGAATTCAGGGGGAGTGCGGCCCGAAGCTGAATCCTGAAGAGGATCCGGAAGTGTGGCTATCCCGGCCCGGGGCGCCCAAGGCCAAGCTCGCGAACGAGAAGCCGCCCGGGCAGACGGTGCCTTACGACGCGCTTATCCAGGCGTGGCGGGAGGGCCGAGCGTCCTAGCTTGCCAGCTGCTTGGGCAGGCAAAACTACGTTAGCAAAGACTTGTTAGTAAAGACTTACTTGCGCGAAAACGGCCGCCAATGGCGGCCATATCGTTTGCGGAAGCGTCGTCCAGATCAGTTGCCCGCCACTTGCACGGAGTCTGAAGCTGGTGCGTAGCGGGTGTAGGTCGCCCCATTATTGGTCAGTAGCTTGCCGGATTTGCTGGTTGCACAGCTGATGCCCACATTCACGCGCTCGCCGTTTTCCCAGGCGGTGGCGTTGATGTAGTAGGTGCGGCTGTTCTCGTCTTCCCGGATCAGATAGTTACGATCCGTCACCAGGCCTCGGAATTCGCCTTCGTTGGCTTCCAGACAGGCTTGGTAGCCCCGATATTCGCTGGGGCTGCTGGTTACGGCACCGGCTGTTGCGCTCAGGAGCGCTGCGGTTGCGGCGACGATCATCAAGGGTGACTTCTTCATGGGTTCCTCTCGCTTGGCGGTGTGTGACGTCGTTGCGGCGTTGGCTGTCGCTCTGTCGGTCGGGCCACCGGTGTGCTGTGAATGTGTTACCTAAGGTAACAATCACTCATTGACGTGGGAATAAAAGTAACGTAGAACCTGATTCTCGATTATCTACACCCCCTCTCTGATCAAGGTGGATCGTTATGTCCATGGCTGCGGGCTATGAGGTGGATTGGAATCTGGTGCGGACCTTCGTGTCCGTGGTGGAGGCAGGATCTCTGGCCGGTGCCGCGCGGGCTCTGGCGCTGGCCCACCCAACCGTCGCCCGGCACATACAGCAACTGGAGAGCCAGCTTGGGATCGCCCTCTTTGAGCGCACGGCCAATGGGCTGGTCCTGAATGACGCAGGGCAGCGTCTGGCGGATGTGGCGCTGCGCATGCGTCGGGAAGCGAGAACCTTGGAATCCGTGGGCGAAAACGTTCGTTCTGAGACCACCGGCCGGGTCCGGATCACCATCGCCGAGCTGCTCGCGGATCTGGTTCCCGAGCTGCTGGTGCCGCTGAAGGATCTGGAAGGCGCGGAAGCAAGATTCTTCGAGCTGATCGTCTCCAGGGAACGCCTCAACCTGCTCGAGCGGGAAGCGGACGTGGCCATTCGGCACGTGCGTCCGGAGCAGACCGAGCTCGTCTGCCGGAAGCTGGGCGCGGTGCCCATGGGCGCCTGGGCGAGCGAAGACTATCTGGACCGGTTCGGGCAGCCGTCCATGAGGACTCTGGACGAGCATCGTTTCATAGATGGGCTGTCCACCCGTGGCTTCACGCTGGCGCTGGAGCGGCTCGGGTACACGGTGCCGGATTCGCAGGTTCCGTTCAGAACGGACTGCCTGCAGAGCCAGAGACGGGCGGCAGAGCTTGGCTGGGGCCTGGTGGGGTTGCCGGACTATCTCGGCGACAGTACGCCCGGTTTGGTCAAGGTGCTCGGTGATGCCCCGGAAGAAGTGGCTCTGGATATCTGGTTGGTGGCCCGGCCGGCCATGCGCCAGCAGAAGCTGCTGCGTCTGGTTTACGACACGCTGGTGGAAGGCCTTTCTGAAGCTTTCGGTGGGCCGCAGCCCCTCGCGACTCAGCGTGACTCAGGCAAGTCACCCTCACTGGTGGCAGGATAGGTAATCTCCTCGCTCAAGGCATGGCCGTAGCGAACGGCGCGCACCCTTAGCCGTGCACCGGCTGCTGGCTCAGGGATCGGTGTGCCGTCGTAGATCTGCCAGTGGTCCGCCGTGCTGAACTCTATGGAGGCTCCTTCGACGCCTTGCAGCAGAACGTTGCCGTCAGCTAGAGGGACAATCCTCGGCGCCGGTGTCTCTGGTTGTTGCTCGCCGGGCCAGAAGCGCTCGGCCATCACGGCCTCCGGCTCATCGGCCAGATCAGGAATCTTCAGGCGCCACTCGGCATAGGCCATGCGCATGCGGCTGAGCACGGGCAGGTGGTCCGGATCGTCGACCAGGTTGTTGAGCTCCCACGGATCCGCCTGCAGGTCGTATAGCGCCTCAGCCGGGCGTGGTTGAAACCACTGCGCGGCGGCTGGGCTCAACGTGCCCGCTTGGTGATGGCGCCACAGGCTCTGCATGATCCGACCCTGGTCACGGTAGTCGAGGTGGACCGCGCCGGGTGAGCCGGGATCGAAATACCGCAGGTACTTGAAGCGCTCGTCCCGCACCGCCCGGACCCGATCGTGCTGTTCATCCATCCGGTCCCGACTGGCATAGACGTATTGTCGCTGTGCGGCATCTACGCCGAGCCTGTCCTGGCCTTGATGGAAAGCCTCGGCTGCGATGCCTGCGAAGGCCAGCAGCGTTGGCGCCAGATCTACGAAAGAGATGAGCCGCGCATCGCTGCTGCCGACCTTTAGATGGACAGGCTGAAGCGATGCCGGCCAGCGAACGATCATGGGCACCCGAATGCCCGTATCGAAGAGCTCGCGCTTAGCCCGGGGCAGGGCATCGCCGTGATCCGTGGTCCAGACGATGATGGTGTTGTCGAGCTCACCCGCGTCAGTGAGGATGCGCATGATGCCGCCGAGTTGCGCATCCATCAGCTGCACGTTGTCGTGATGATCGGCGATGTGAGTGCGCACGGCGGGCTCGTCCGGATAGTACGGTGGTACGGTCACCCCTGCTGGGTCGGTGCGATGGGGTAAGCCAGCACGCGCATCGGCCGCCATGCCGGCCACCTGCCGACCGCCTTCGGAGCTGGCATGCTCGGGCAGAAAGGTGGCGCTTTCATGGGTGATGAGAAAGTTCACGTGGCCAAAGAAAGGCTGCCCGGACGGGCGGTTGGCGAGAAAGTCGGGCCAGCCCTGATCGAGGCTGAGGGCCGGGTCCTCAACGTCCCAGATCGACTCCGGGCCGCTACCGGCAAAGACCCCGGAGAACTGATAGTCGATCTTGCGATCGGTGAAAGTGAGATAGCCGGCGCGTCTGAGCAGCTCTGGGAAGGCCTTCACCTCCGGTGGCGGTACGGCCATGTACCGAGCCACTGGTGAGGTGGAGGTGCGCATGTGCATCGCGCCCAGGCTGATCTGATGCACGCCGGTGATAAATGCTGCCCGGCTTGGCGCGCACACGCCGGCGGTGGTGAAGGTGTTGGGAAAGCGCACGCCGGTTGCCGCCAGCCGGTCCAGGCTTGGCGTTCGTGCGATCGGGTCGCCGAACGCACCCACCCGGGCACTCAGATCCTCTGCCATGAGCACGAGGATATTCGGTTGACGGTTGGTGTCCTGCTCGAACTGCTTTGCTGTCGTGGCGCTGACCGGGAGGCAGACAAGCAAGCTGACGCAAACCGCCAGAACCGTTCCGTGGGCGGCCGACGGCAGAGGGATGCCGGTGGCTGTTGCTCTGTCCATCGCTCTTTCCTTACTGCGCCTGCAGGAAGTCGTTGATGGTGAAACCAATCCCCAGCCGCTCCACCTTCTGATCGTAGTCGATCAGGCTCTCGCCATAACCATTGTAGTAAAGGGCATAGAGACGGAAATGCTTGGTGATCGGATAGCTCCAGGTGAACTCGAAACCAGACTCCCTGGTGCCCGGTCGGAACATGGCGGTAAAGGTGTTCCGGTTCGGCGTCCAGATTGCCCGGATGTCACCGTAGCCCAGGTACTGATGAATATCCGGGTTGTCGTCCGAGTCTTCGTCCTCCGGCAACCGGTACCAGGCACGGAGTGCCAGCGAGAGGTTCGGGTGCACGTCCAGTCCCATTCGGCCCATGATCCTGTCCCAGCTTCTGGAAAGCGGCTCGCTACGGCCATTGGACTGATGGTTGTAGCCGAGATCCCAACCGGCGATATGGATGCCGAGCGGTAAGTTCGGACCATTGTAGTGACGCCAGAAGATCTCCGGTTCGTAGTTGGTCTCCCGAAAGGGTTTGGACAGGGCGCCGTTGTAAGCCTGGAACCAGGACTTGCTGGTGTAGCCGAACAGCAGGTCATTTTCGGTGCCGAGCATGCGCCGCCAGAGGGGGAACTTGACGCTGATCTGCAGCACGGCTTCCTGCTTCTGCAGGCGACCTTCCTCATCTGACACCTCCGGGCGGTTCGGATCATTGCGCAGACTGTAAGGGAGCACGTAGTTGGGCTGGTGCGGCGTGAGGCTGTAGCTGCGATCCAGGCTCTGCCGCTCGGCGGCGATCTGCTGGCTGAAGGAAGCAACCGAAGGCTCTTCCTTCTTGGTTGGTAGCGCGTCGGCCTCTGGATCCAAGTCTGAGTCTGCCGCTGAATCTACCACTGCTTCAGTCAGAACTGCGGCAGTACCTGTCAGGTCGGCGCCGGCGCAGCGAGCGCGAATCTCGGCAACGGTTACCTCGGCCGCGGCGTGGGTGAGCTCGTTCAGGTAGCAGTCCTTGAGCGGATCAGCCCAGCTGATCCGGGCAACGCACAGGACAAGTGCGATCAGCAGGGTCGGTTTGAGGCGCATCCAGGTCTCCGGGGTGGTAGCCGAGGGGCGTATCCTAGCGGAAACCGCAGTGAGGCAGCGCCTAGCGGTGTTGCGTTGCAGCTAACCGTGGAAGCAACGGCGCGAAAGAAAGGCTACATTGACGGGTCCTGATAGATTCGCGAGGCGGTTGCTCATGTCCGATCCCTACCTCTACAGCGTCACCGGCAACGTGGCCACCTTCAGTATCAACGATGCGCCATGGAACCTGATGAGCCTCGAGTACATCGATCGGCTGGAGGAGCAGCTACCGGACGTGCTGGCGGACGACTCGGTGCGGGCCATGGTGTTCACCGGGGAAGGCCTCGACCACTTCTCCGCCGGCATGAACCTTAAGCAGCTGCCGGAAGGCATGAAGCGGGCAGGGAGCCCGGAAGTTTTTTTCGGCCAGCGGCACCGGGTGCTCGATATGATTGAGAACGGCGGAACGCCGGCGATCGCGACGCTGTTCGGCTTCTGCCTGGGTGGCGGTCTGGAGCTGCCGCTTGCTTGCCATTTCCGGATCGCTGCGGACACCGGTGCGCAGATCGGGTTGCCGGAGATGGATCTCGGCAGCGTGCCTGCCTGGGGTGGTTCGGCGCGATTACCCCGGGAGGTGGGCAGAACCTATGCGCTGGACATGATCCTACGGGGCCGCAAGATCGACGGTGCCGAGGCCTATCACATCGGCCTGGTTACCGAGATTCATCCCCTGGCCGAGCTGAAGGCCAGGGCCCAGGCGCTGGGCGAGGAGCTGGCTGCTCAGCCTCGAGTGGCGGTGAAGTCCATGCTGGAAACCATCGTCGGGTTCGAGACGAAGACGCTCGAGGAATCCATGGCCGACGAGTTGACGGCGGCCGCGGCGAACCGAGGCTCGGCGGATGCGCAGGAGGGGATGCGAGCGTTTCTGGAGAAGCGGAAGCCGGTTTTCAACCAGGGTGGCTGATCAGCAAATCACTCGGAGCTTGCGGTTTCTGCGGCGAGGAGCTCGCTCTCGGCGACGAACTGCCAGGTGCCGTCCTCCTGCTGGCAGAGGCTGTAGGCAGCCTTCTCATCCCGGCCGCGGAATGTCAGATTACGCATGGCCGCACGACGGCAGACCCGGCCCTGATGGTTGAAGGTGGCCAGAACGATGAGTGAGCCTCGATTGCCCGTATCCGGATTGGACCAGTTCACCTGCTCACCGTCCGGGCGGTTGTTCAGCATGTCTTGAGCGGCTTCCTTGAGCAGTGCCCAGTCCGAGTCGTGGAAATCGGTGACTGCCGCGCCTCGCATCCACTGCCAGACTGCGTAACCGGGTAGCGCCGCCGCGAGCAGGCAGATGCCGACGCACGAAGCTATGACACGCTTTGGCTGTGGGCGCTTGAGTTTCAGGCCGCGGCGCATAATCGAGCGTCCGTTCGGGCTTAAGGACTTCATCGGGATTTCTCCCACCTGCATACGACTCTGAGTGAATAAGACCACGGCCGGTGGGCGGCGTTCAACCGCCCAGCGTCCGACCGATACCGCCGCGGCGCGGATCTCCCACCGCGTCGAGGCGGCCGTCGTCGAAATGCCGCACGAGGTGAACACCGCCGAAAAAAAGGCTCTGGGCATCCCATTGCTGGATCGCATTCGGCAGGGTCGGCAAACGGATGAAACGCTCGGCGTCGAGTCCCGGCTCCAGGGAGAGAAGATCGGCCTCCACATGCAGGCGGGGTCGAGTCACCGCCGTTTCCGGTGCGCAGTCGTGATGCAGCAGGGCCACCAGCACGTGAACGATGGCGCTGCGGATCCGGTTCGATCCGCCGGAGCCGAGGGCCGCCTGGTAGCCATCACCCAGCACCAGGGTGGGTGCCATCATCGAGCCCAGGCGCCGGTCTGGTTGCCAGTTGTCGATGCCGGCCGGGTTGATGTCTTCTTCGCCGAGCATGTTGTTGGTCATGATGCCGGTACCGGGGATCAGGCAGCTCGAGCCTTCCCCGTTCGAAAGCGTCATTGCCGCCACGTTGCCCTCGCCATCGACCACGCTGATGTGGGTGGTGCCACGGGTGACCTGATCAGAGTCATCAAGGAGTGTTGAGCGGGCCTGCAAGGTGTCGACGAGCGCCTGGGCAATGTGCTCCGGTGTTGCCGGCCCACCTTCGAGCTTTTCCAGCGTGTGGCGGATGAGCACACCGCCGGCGGAAGGGGGCGGGTTGGTGTGCAACGCTGCGTTCCGGTAGCGGGTGACGAGCGGTATACGTTCTATCACCCGGTAGCGGGCAAGATCTTCTCGGGACAGGTGGCCACCACCGATCCGGCAGAGCTCGGCAAGACGTGACCCCATCTCGCCCCGATAAAATAGCGCTGCCCCTTCCTCGGCAAGGCTCAGCAGGCTGTCGGCCAGCGCTTCCTGACGAAACAGCGCCCCGGTCTGCGCTTCGGCGTAGAGACCCTCGGCATAGATGGGGCGGACGATGTCGAGGATGCCACCCTGGAAGTCATTGACGATCAGCCCGTCCCGGGCTGCCTGCACCGCAGGCAAGACGAGCTCAGTCATAGGCAGACGGGCAAGCCGCGTGTGGGCGGCGAACATGCCGGCAACCGTACCGGGTGTGGCGATGCTGCCAGGGCCGATGTGAAAAGTCTGGATGGCGGTGCCGAAGTCTGCATCGATGGCATACAGCGCCTCCGCGCTGCCAAGCCGTTGGAGCGGCGTGTGCGCAAAGAAATCGAACAGCGTTGCTTCCCCTTGGGCGGGTTTTGCCAGCAGGAATCCGCCCCCGGCGAGAGAGGTGAGCACTGGCTCTGCCACGCAGGCGGCAAATTGCGCGGCAATGGCGGCATCGAACGCATTGCCACCTGCCTCGAGAATCTGAATGGCCGCCTCCGCGGTCGTGGGGTGACCGCAGGCGACGGCCCCGGAAGTGCGCATGATCCTCATCCTGATGACGCCGGGTTGCGGGCATCGAATGGGCACTTTACCGGTCGATTCCTCTGGTAGGCTACCCGCAATGACCGCTACCACATCCCCGCGCTATCTGAGCCCGTCCGGCTGGAACGCTCTCCTGCCGAACCATGTGGGTAAGCCGCTCGATGCCGACATGACGGCCGATGTGATCGTGGTGGGGGCGGGTTACACCGGTCTTGCGGCAGCCCGGCGCTGGGCGGAGCTCGCTCCGGACGCATCGGTGCTGGTGGTCGATGCCCTCGGTCTGGGTGAAGGCAATCCGGGCCGGAATTCGGGCTTCCTGCTCGAAGTCGCGATGGCAGAAGATGCGAAGGCTTCCGCCGTTGCTCGACTCAAGCAGTGCAATACCTTGCTCGCCGCGACCATGGCAGAGATATCGCGTCTGGTGGCAGAGTCTGACCTGCCATGCGAGCTGATTCGGCGGGGCACCTACCGGGCGGCAGTGGGGGCGGCGGCGCAGAAATCGTTGGCCGGGTATCGCCGTTTTCTCGACGCGGCTGGTTTGCCATACGCCGCGCTCGGTCGGGAAGCGCTGGCGGCGCGGATCGGCACCCCCTTCTACAGCGAGGGGCTCTACTCGCCGGATTGCTATCTGGCCCAACCCGCGGCACTGATTCGCGCTTTGGCATCCACCCTGCCGGACAACGTGCAGATACGGGAGCAGGCCTGTGTGGATAGTCTTGTCAGGATCAGGGCGGGGGAGCAAAGCGGCTGGCGATTGACCGCTGCTGGTCATGAGCTGCGAGCCGGACAGGTGATCCTTGCCAACAACGCCTTTGCCGGATCTCTGCACAAGGGTGCCGGGCGGGTGGTGGCCATGTTCACTTCCGCCGGTATCACCGAGCGCTTGTCAGCGTCGGAGCTGGCTGGACTCGGCAGTGACGAGAACTGGGGCCTGCTGCCCGCGCATCGGTTGGGGGCAACGCTGCGGCGTACTTCTGATGGTCGCCTGCTGGTGCGCGCTCTGCACAGCTACGAACAGGAAGAAGATCCCGCCGGGCTGCCGGACAGGTTGCGGGCATATTTGAGTCGGCGGTTTCCGGGGGTGACCGTGCCGGACTTCGTCAGCGTCTGGTCGGGTGCGGTTGGCTACACTCAGGGGGGTGGCCCACAGTGGGGCGCCCTGGACGAGGGGCTCTGGGTGTCTGCCGGTTGCAATGGTGGCGGTGTGGTGAAGGGCACCCTGTTCGGCAAGGCGCTGGCGGAGCGGGCGCTCGCCGATCAGGGGTTGGGGGTGGAAACATGCGATGTCCACGGGCTGTTCGGCTCGGCGCGCTGGCTGCCGCCGGATCCGTTGCGCCGAATCGGCTACAGATTAGCAGCCACTTGGGAGGCACGGGCGGGTGCCGCGGACGCGCTGGGTGGGTGAACCTGGGACAATGGACCGGCACCAAACCGGTCAGCGCCGGACTCGGGGAAGCGAGAGGGACAAGAGGGGTACCGCGTGAGTGAAGGAGAATCCATGGGGGCATTGAGCCTGCTGCCGGCTGGCATCGCCATCGTGCTGGCCTTTGCTACCCGCAACACCATTTTCTCGCTGGCCACTGCCTGCCTGATCGGCGTGCTGGTGGCCGGAGAAGGACTGCTCGGCTTCCCGAACCTGTTGAAGAACGTGCTCGGCACCACCGCCTTTTCCTGGATATTTCTTCTGGAGCTGTTCATCGGTGTCACTATCGCCTTTTTCCAGCGGACGGGCGCCATCGCTAACTTCAGCCGCTGGGTGGAAAGCCTGTCGCTCAACCGGATGCGCGTGCAGCTGATTGCCTGGGTGATGGGCATGTTCGTGTTCTTCAGCGACTACTTCAGCCCGCTGTTCGTGGGTGCCACCATGCGGGACCTCTCCGACCGCTACCGGATTTCCCGGGAAAAACTCGCCTACATCGCCGACTCCACTTCTGCCCCCGTCAGCGTGCTGGTACCGGTGACCGGCTGGGCCGTGTTCATTGCCGGGCTGTTGATCGGCATGGGCCCGGTGGAAGATCCTGCTGGTGCCATGGCCGTTTTCGTGGCCTCCATCCCCTTCAATTTCTATGCGCTGCTGGCCGTGGCCATGGTCGGGCTGATTGCCAGCCGGATGGTGCCGGACTTCGGTCCGATGGCAGCGGCGGAGGCCCGGGCTCAGGAAGAAGGCAAGGTGCTGCGCGATGGTGCGGAGCCGCTCATGGGCGAAGAGCTCACCGAGATCAAGGTTTTTCCCGGCATCCGTACCAGCCTCTTCTGGAACTTCGTGCTGCCGGTGCTGGTGGTGATCGGCGTGGGCATCGGTACGTTCATCGTGACCTCCTCAGCGCTGACCATGGAGGCCTTTCTCCTGTCGGCGATCATTGCCGGGGTGATCATGCGCATCCAGGGCATTCCCCTGGCGGATGTGATGAAGACGGCGGTGGCGGGCGTGAAGGGTGTGATGCCGGCGGTAATCATTCTCGCCTTTGCCTATGCGTTGAACGACTTGTCAAAGACCATGGGCACGGCGCACTACATCGTTTCCATCTCGGAATCCTGGTTGACGCCGGCTCTGCTGCCGGGCCTGACCTTTCTGATCGCCGGTGTGATTGCCTTCTCCACAGGCACCTCCTGGGGCACGTTTGCGATTCTGATGCCGATCAGCGTGCCCATCGCCTTCACGTTCTCCGGTGGCGAACCCGGCACGGTGGTGTATGCCACGGTGGCCGCTGTGGCCGGCGGTGGTGTGTTCGGTGATCATTGCTCGCCGCTGTCTGACACCTCGATTCTGGCTTCCACCGGAGCAGCTTCGGATCACATCGATCACGTAAAGACGCAGATCCCCTATGCGTTCCTGATTGGCCTGGCGAGCCTCTTCATCTATCTGCTGTTTGGCCTGTTGATCTGAACGGCCGGGGTCTGGAGACTGAGCGAATGAACATTCGAATCCTGTTGATCCTGCTCGTGTTAGGCGTTCTTGCCTGGTGGGTTTTCGCCACCCCTACCGTGGCGCCACTCGAGCTGCCGACAACGGCGGAAGCCATCGAGCGCGGCGAGTACCTGGTGGCTGCCGGCGGTTGCATCAGCTGCCATGAGGATGAAGAGGGTAGCTTGAGCGGCGGGCTCGCACTGGAGTCCGACTTTGGCACCTTTTACGCGCCGAACATCACGCCGGACGCGGAAACGGGCATCGCCGGCTGGCAGGCTCGGGACTTTCTGCTGGCGCTCAAGCATGGCCGCAGCCCGGGTGGGGGCTTCTACTACCCCGCCTTTCCGTACAAATCCTACGCGGGGATGACGGATGAAGACGTGCTGGCCGTCGGCGCCTACCTGATGACGCAACCGGCGGTGCATGCCGAGGCACCGGCTAACGAGTTACCAGGCTGGTTGTTCCGCTGGACGATCGCCGGTTGGAACCTGCTGGATTCGATGCTGAACGCCGATTTTCCGGAAATCGAGGATCCCGTCATTGCGCGCGGTGCCTACCTCGCCCGGCACATGGGTCACTGTGGCGAGTGCCACACGCCAAGGAATGCTCTGGGCATCGTGGACCAGTCCCGGGAGTTTGCCGGTGGGGTGATCGATGGCAAAAAGGTGGGCGCCATCGACGCCGAGGCACTGGAGGGTTGGTCAGAAGATGCGTTCGCGCTCTTTCTGACCCTGGGCCTGAAGCCGGACGGAGATTTTGTGGGCGGCAAGATGGAGCCGGTAATCGAGCACAACACCAGCCGCCTCAGCGCAGAAGATCAGGCAGCCCTGGTGGCGTTCTTTGTTCGCGGTCAACGGCAGGATGGCGGGTAGCGACTGACCGCGGGGCGATGGGAGTGGCCGATGGCAGCCACTCCCAGACCGGGTTTACTCGTCGTCTACCCGATAGGAGTCGTGGCAGTTGCCGCAAGCGCCGCCGAGATTACGGAGTCCGCCGAGGGTAGCCGCCTGATCACCGCCCGCTGCGGTTGCGGCGAAAGCGGTGGCGGCCTCCTTCAGTGCTGCTGCCTTGTCGGCAAAGTCGTCCGGATTGTCCCAGATCACAGGCAATGCTTCGGTCTCCACGTCGAACGCCCGCGTATCCATGGCCGCGAACAGCTCGGGAATCATGGGCGCCAAGGCAGCGATGCGGGTGGCGTTGCGCTCGGCCACAGCTGCATCGAATGGTGCGCCTCTGGCCATGCCGACGATGGGCCCGATGTTCACGCCGAGCAGCTTGAAGACCGCCTGACGGTTCTCGGTGGCCGTTGCCGCCTGCTCTTCAGGCGTGGGCGCTTCCTCGGCAGACAGGCTGGTGGCGAGCAGCAGGCTCAATGCGGACGCTGCGATCAATCTGGGTACGTGCATTCTCTTCCTCTCCCTCTTCCTTGCTATTGGGGTTTCTTAGTCTCCAGTCCAGTGGCGGATGGTGACGGAAGGACACGGCTCCGGCAAGAGGCCGGCGATCAGGCCGACTCTCTGACAGCCGTGAGCAGGTTCAGTCCGAGCTGCTCTCGTCCGGTTCCTCCTCGAACCAGGTGTCCCAGTCGAATACCTCGACCAGCTCCCCGGACAGAGAGTAGGCCGCTTCGGCCAGTTCGGTGCTGGAGGTGGTCGTGCTGAGAACGCCGGTCACCCAATGCGGACCATAAGGGTCTTCGACAAATACCGCTTCCGGCAGTGAGACGAAGACAATCTGGTTCGGTGGTGGCGGCGGCACGTGAATGCAGGCACCGAAGTACGGAACCATGAGGAAGTCTTTGAGCTTTTCCCCTTCCAGCGTCAACGGCACCAGATAGCCGGGTAGCTTAATGCGCTGACCATCGAGCTCGGCCACTACCGGCGCATCCGCCATGGCGGTGGCCTGTGGCGGCGTAGCATCGAAGAAGTGGTCGACGGAAACGCTCGGCGGAATCCAACCTTCCGGCAACAGATCGTCCCAGGTGATCTGGCGGGCAGGCTCGTTCGCTCCCGGGTCGGATGCCCAGCCAACCGTGCTGCACAACGCCAGCAGAAGGAAAAGGCTGGTCTGTCGGAAGATATGGCTCGGTCGCTGTCTGAATAGTGTGGGTGACATCGCGTTGGTGGCGGTGATTATTGCTGCATCAGATCAATGCCGAGTCTGGAGACGCTATCCCGGAAGGTCAATGTGCGGATCGGACCTCTGCCCTCCACATTCACCGTGTTCACCTGATCCGGCCAGAGATCGCGCAGTGCTCGATGCTCGATGGCGAATGTCTCGAGAGGTGGCTCAGGCAGGCGCATGGCCTGATAAACCCAGAGGAAGTCGCCATCGATCTCGGCGCCACGCAGGGTGAGTGGCAGTCGTTCTCCTGCCTTGTCGTACAGCGAGAACCGCTCGTGCACGTAGATGGCAAAGCGTTGCCGGTCCTCGGCACTTTCGAAGAGAGTGGCGCCTGTTCCGGTAAGCGAACCGACAATCTCGGTCGCTACCTGCTCCGCGTCATGCAGGTAGAACTGGTGCATCACTTCCAACCGGCCGGAGCGATCGTTGAACAGCACGGTGGTGAAGGCATTCTTGAGACGATGGCCGTGCGCGAAAGGGGCGGTGCAGGCGACTGCCAGGACAACGGCGATCATCAGCACCCTGATTGCTGTGCGTTGCCTCATCGGGCGGCCTGGTGGCGCACATTGCAGGTGAGCCCCATTCAACCGCTCTGACCACCCAGCCCCGAGCGGGTCACAGGCACCGATTCATCCGCTTCCTCTGCCGGATCGGCCTTCAGCGGCACGGTCACGTCATGCATAAGATCCCGGTCCGGGATGTCGCCCGGGATTGGCGGCGGATCGAAGATCTCCAATCGGCTGGGGATCATTCGGCGGGGGAAGTGGTTGTTGGAGACGTCCGCGTCTGCCGTCTCCCAATGCGGGTCGATTTCAATGGCGGTCAGCCGCCGCTCGCGGGCAATCAGCTTCTTCACGGCGTGCGGATTGCGACGCCAGATTTCCGCGGGCAGGTACAGGTCTTCGGTGCTCTCGTCGTCGAAGGTGAGTCGGAGGATGATGGGCATGACAAGGCCGCCGACGTTGGAGAACTCCATCACGTAGTAGTTGAGACCATCCTCGATGGCCTGGGCCAGCGCTTCCTGCTTCCAGGCCGGATTGGAGTGCAGGGGCTCGATGAGCGATTCCAGATAGTCCTCGTAGTCGTTCCGGTCCTCGTTGGAAACGGTGAACTTGTCGTTCTCGTTGTAGAAGTCGTTCAGCCAGGGGTAGCGCTCCACCCGCTTTTCGATGTCCGCGTTGTTCAGCTCCGTTCGGGAGATGGGTTCGTCCTGATCGGCCTTGCGCTTCTCGGGCCCTTCCACGTCGGGATTGGAGGTGCTCACGGTCAGCTCGGTGACCTTGTCGATGGAGATATCCACATGATTGGTGGAGTAGAACCAGCCGCGCCAGAACCAGTCCAGGTCAACACCGGACGCCTCCTCCATGGTCCGGAACAGATCGGCAGGCGTCGGACGCTTGAACATCCAGCGTTGTGCGAACTCACGAAAGGCGAAGTCGAAGCGTTCTCGACCGAGGATGGTCTCGCGGAGGATATTGAGCGCGGTGGCGGGTTTGGCATAGGCGTTGTTGCCGAACTGCAGGATGGACTCCGAGTTCGTCATGATCGGCACCTGGTTTTCGCTCTTCATGTAATCGACGATCCAGCGCGCCTCGCCACGGCGGGAGGGGTATTCGTCCTCCCACTCCTGCTCGGCGATGAACTGCAGGAAGCTGTTGATCCCTTCGTCGATCCACGTCCATTGCCGTTCGTCCGAGTTGACGATCATGGGGAAGTAGAAGTGCCCGACCTCGTGGATCACCACGCCGATCAGGAAGCGTTTGGTCGCGCGGGAGTAGGTGCGCTCGCCGTTCTCTCTCAGCTCCGTGCGGGGACCGTTGAAGGTGATCATGGGGTATTCCATGCCACCGGCCGGACCGTTCACCGACTGGGCGGTGGGATAGGGATAGGGAAAGGAGAAGCGGGAGTAGACCTCCATGGTGTGGATCACCGCCTGGGTCGAGTACCGGGACCAGAGCGGATCACCTTCCTTGGGGAAGAAGGACATGGCCATCACGAACGGATTGTCGGCATCGTCCTGATGGTAGCCCTGCGCATCCCAGATGAATTTCCGCGATGAGGCCCAGGCGAAATCGCGGACGTTCTCTGCTTTGAAGCGCCAGGTCTTTGAGTCCGTTGTGCGTTGCGACTCCTTTTCCAGCGCTTCGGCTGGGGTGACCACGTAGACGGGTCGCGCCGCGTTTTCTGCTTCGGTCAACCGCTGTCGCTGCGTGGGCGTGAGCACCTGGTTTGCATTGGTCAGCGCGCCCGTGGCAGAGACGATGTGGTCGGAAGGCACGGTGATGGCGACGTCATAGTCGCCGAACTCCAAGGTGAACTCTCCTCGGCCCAGAAACTCCTTGTTGTGCCAGCCTTCGTAGTCGGAGTAGACGACCATACGCGGATACCATTGAGCGAGCAGGAAGATGTCGTTGCCGTCATCCACGAAATGCTCATAGCCGGACCGGGGAGACAACGCCTTACCGTCCACAAGGTTGTGCGCCCAGTCGATCTCGAGCCTGATGGAGCCACCGGGCCTCAGCGGCGACGGCAGGTCGATCCGAAGCAGCGTGCCGACCACGGCATGCGGCAGGTCGCGACCACCGCTCGCCACTCTGGTCAGGGCGACACCACCCTCGAACTCACGCATGAACTGCAGGCGGCGTAGCTCGCCGAAAGAGAGTTTCTCCGACTCGGCAACTGTCAATGTGCGGTAGTCGATGCTGTCGTCTTTGAAGCGGTTCTGGTCGAGCTGCAGCCAGAGGTAGCGCAGGCTGTCCGGTGAGTTGTTTTTATAGGTAATGGTCTCCGAGCCGATCACCCGCCGGGCATCCTCGTCCAGGCGCACGTCGATCTCGTAGCTCGCATCCTGCTGCCAGTACTCGTGACCAGGTGCTCCGGCGGCATTGCGATAAGCGTTCGGGGTCGGCAACACCTCGTCGAGCTGGCGGAAGCGATCCACGAAGATGCCCTTGGTCTGCTCCACGGGTGGGATCAGCCCCTGAACGGGTGGTTGGTAGGGCTGGGCCTCGCCGTTCTCGGCGGCCAGCACCGGGGTCGACGTTGCGCTGAGGATCAGGAAGGTGGTCGCCACCTTCACCATGCAGGCGATCGCTGCAGGGAGTATTGGATTCGTCATGACGTGTTCTAGGCTTTCAGTTCTCTCGATTGGCGGGCTATGATCAGCTTCACCAGAGAGAGGAGTTCTTATGTCCGATTTCCACAGCATCGAGATGCAGTCGATAACCGGCGAGCCGGTCAGTCTATCGAAGTTCCAGGAAAACCTCTGCCTGATCGTCAACGTCGCCAGTCGCTGAGGACTCACGCCCCAGTACGCAGGTCTGCGTACCCTTTACCAGAGCTATAAAGACCAGGGTTTCACCGTTCTCGGCATGCCCTGCAACCAGTTCGGCGCTCAGGAGCCCGGCACGGAAGCGGAGATCCTCGAGTTCGTGCAATCGAACTACGACGTGGACTTCCCCATGTTTGCGAAGATCGAAGTGAACGGTGACGGCACCTGTGATCTCTACAAGCTGCTGAAAGAAGCCAAACCCGGCGATATCGGCTGGAACTTCACCAAGTTCCTGGTGGATGGATCAGGCAACGTGGTCGAGCGGTTTGAGCCGCAGGTGACCCCTGAGGAGATCGAGCCCCGGGTCAAGGAGTTGCTCGGCTGACCCGGACGATGCTGCCGGGATTGCCGTCGGTCACCAGGTAGATACTACCATCGGCGGCAACCCGGACGTCCCGGATGCGACTGCCGAGCTCCGAAAATAGGGCGTCCTCCTTGACGGTGCCGTTGTCGGCAACGGTCAGACGACGCACCTCCCGGTCCACGAGCGCACCCACCAGCAGGTCGCCGTCCAGCTCCGGGAACATCCCGCCCCGGTAGAGGGCGAATCCGGACGGCGCGATGGACGGCACCCAGTACTTGATCGGCTGCGTCATGTCCGGATGGTCGGTGAAGGGCGATACGTAAGCGCCAGAGTAGTCCAGACCATAGGTGATGGCCGGCCAACCGTAGTTCGCGCCAGGGACGATCACATTGACCTCATCCCCGCCCTGGGGGCCGTGCTCGTGCAGATAAACGGTGCCCGAGCGGTCATCCAGAACAAGCCCCTGAGGGTTCCGGTGCCCGTAGGACCAGACGGCCGGGTGGCCGAAATCGCCATCAGCAAAGGGGTTGTCGGGCGGAATGCTGCCATCGGTGTTAATGCGCACCGTTTTGCCGAGCAGCGTGAAGGGGTCCTGGGCCATTTCCCGGTAATCGAAACCTTCGCCGGTGGTGAGCAGCAAGGTGCCATCCGGCAGGAAGATGAGCTTGCCGCCATAGTGTTGAGGCAGGCGCTTTCTCGGCTCGACCGCGAATATGACCTCCACGGCCTCGAGGCTGTCACCGGCCAGGCGGGCGCGGGCTACGGTGGTGGCGTTGGATTGCCTGTTGCCTTCCGCGTAGGCTAGATAAACCACGCCGGTGCTGGCGAAGTCGAGGTCGGGCAGCACGTCAAACAATCCGCTCTGTCCACTCTCGGCGAAGTACACGGCCGGGACGTTTGCGATGTCCGTTATCGTGCCTTTGGTGGAGATGCGCTTGAGATTTCCCGGCCGCTCGGTAACCAGCAATGAGCCATCCGGCAGTTCTGCCAGGCCCCAGGGATAGTTGAGGTTCCCGGCTACGGTGTCGAGTTGAAACTCGAGTGCAGCTGCATTGGCGGCCACGGTCAGCGCCGCCAGAACGAGACCCGCTGATCGGATTGTTTGAGTTAGAAGCCTTGCGAGTCCGTTCATGCTGCTTCCGCCGTATGGGGATATGCGTTATCGAAGTCGGTATCCTATGGCAAACCTTTCAGGGGATGGAAGCCGCAGTGATTCGATCGATCGGGGCCTTTCTCGTTGCCGTGCTGGTTGCCTACCTCATAGGCGCGGTACTTGCGACCCAGCACGTGCTGGGCTCGCTCACCAGCATGGGTATGAACATCGATTTCGGCATCTGGGCGCATGCCACGCTGCATGATCTGATCGGTATGGCCGGGCTTTACGCGCCGCTCCTGGCGGTGGCTTTTCTGCTTGCGCTACCCGTGATCTTGCTTGTCTGCCGCGGCCGTCCTGGCTGGCGCCGGATTGGTTACACAACCGGGTTTTTTGCGGCTGTGGTCGTGATGCACTCGATCATGCCCATGGTGCTGAATGTGACGCCGGTTGCGGCGACACGCGCGTTCGGTGGCCTGATTCAGCAGGGCCTGGCTGGCGCCGTGGGTGGCTACGTTTTCTACCGGCTGGGACGGGCATCGCTGGCTGATGCCCAGACCGAGGGATCTGCCGGAGAGCCGGGCGCATGAGCGAGCAGGAGGTGGCCGAACAGGACAACGGTGGCGGCGCGCTGGCGCGTGCCCTCGACTGGATCGAGCGGGTGGGCAACAAGTTGCCGGACCCGGCACTGCTGTTCTTCGTTCTCCTGATTCTGGTCTGGTTCCTCTCGGCTTTCATGGCCCAGTTCAGCTACGACCATGTGGATCCCCGTTCAGGCGAAGCCATCACTGTGCAGAATCTGCTCACGGGTGCAGCACTCACCAGCTTCTTCGCCAACATGGTGAGCACCTTTGTGCAGTTTCACCCCCTCGGGGTGGTGCTGCTGGCCATGCTCGGTATCGGTGTCGCAGACCACACCGGCTTTATCAAGGCAGGCCTGCGGGCGCTTCTGAACGTGACGTCTCAGAAGCTCCTGACGCCCATGCTGCTGCTGATCGGCATCATCAGTCACAGCGCGGTCGATGCAGGCTACGTGCTGGTGATTCCACTGGGTGCGGTGATCTTCCAGGCAGCCGGGCGACATCCGCTGGTCGGCATCGCAGTGGCGTTTGCCGGCGTGTCCGGCGGTTTTTCAGCGAACTTCGTGCCATCAGCGCTCGATCCGATGCTGCAGGGTATCAGCCAGGCAGGCGGGCAGCTGATCGATCCCAATCTCACGCTCAATCCGCTCAACAACTGGTTTTTCACCTCCGCATCCACCCTGCTGATCATTGGTCTTGGCTGGTACATCAGTGAGAAGCTGGTTGAGCCGCGGCTGAAGCACCTTGAGCAGGACGGCGATCTGGCGGACGCGAGCCAGATGGAAACACTCGCCGATGCGGAGCGAGCCGGCCTGACAGCCGCCATAGTCGCCATGGGCGTCGGCATCGGGCTGCTCATGCTCACAGCGTTCCCGGAGACCTCGGCCTGGCGGGCGGCGGACGGTCAGCTCGCCTCTTCCGGGGCACCGCTGATGAGGTCCATCGTGCCGCTGATCTTTCTGCTCTTCATCATCCCGGGCGTGGTCTACGGTTACGTCGCCGGCACGGTGACAAACCACCGGGACATCATCGCCGGGATGACCCAGGCCATGAGCGGTATGGGCTACTACATCGTGATGGCGTTCTTCGCTGCGCTCTTCATCGCCGAGTTCGGTCGCTCGAACCTGGGTGCGCTGTTTGCCCTGCAGGGCGCAGCCTGGCTGGAAGCCGCCGCTATGCCGGCGGCCTTCACGGTGATCGGGCTGATCCTGATCACCGGTCTGATCAACCTGTTCGTGGGATCGGCATCGGCGAAGTGGGCACTGCTGGCGCCCATATTCGTGCCCATGCTCATGCAGCTCGGTATCTCCCCGGACCTGACACAAGCCGCCTATCGAGTGGGTGACTCTTCCACCAACATCATCACCCCGTTGATGCCCTACTTCCCGCTGGTGGTGGTGTTCTGCCAGCGTTATGTGAAGTCGACGGGGATCGGCACGGTGGTGGCGATGATGCTGCCTTACTCGCTCGGCTTCCTGATCGTCTGGTCGGCGTTCCTGGTCCTGTACTGGACGCTGGGATTGCCGTTGGGTCTGGGTGCGAGCTACAGCTACCCGGGCTGAGCTGATGATTGCAGGCTGAAGGGACGTTACGCGTCTGGCGGGAAGTGGCCGAGGATCACGCCCACGATCTCGCCGACGGTTACCTGCAGGCGCTTGATGTCGCCCATGGTGATCTCCTGGACGGACCAGCCCATCCACTTTTTCTCCCCGGATGCCTGGTCATACAAATCGATCACGACGCCGGCCTGGGTGGACTCCTGGGTGACCACTTCCGTTGGCTGGGTCTCGCCCACCACGTAAACCTGGCGCTGGTTGCTAGTGAAAACGGTGGTGCGGGCAGTGGGCGTGCCACCCAGGGAGAAGCCTACCAGGAAGTCAGCCTGTTCCGGGTTGCTGGTGTATTCGTAACCTTTCCTGGTGAGCGTCTTTCTGGTCTGGTCTTTCAGGGTGGGCTCGAGCTGTGGATTCACCGGATTTGGTGAGGCAACGACCAGGGTGTTGTCCGGCAGGAAGGCAAAGGTCCTGAACGTGCTGAAGTCCGTCTCCGGATCGAAGTCGCTGTAGCCGGTTGGCAGGGACGTGCAGGCGCCGAGAAGTCCGGCCAGCAGGATCAGGGTGACGGCGGGCGAAGAAGGGTGGCGATGGGGGTTGGTCACGGGGGTCAGGCTCCCTGGAGTTCGTCGATGGCGGTTAGATCGTTCAATGCATCCACCAAGAGATCGGCCCAGCGGGCGATCAGCGCCCGAACCTGAGCTCGATTGGTGGCAGCGTTCGAGCGGTACGTGTAGCCGGGCGTTCTGGCCGAGCGTGTGTCCAGCGCCCGGACCAGCACGGTGCTCGTCTGCGAATCGACCAGTTCCACCACGAAGGTGGCCTGGCCGACCGAGTCGATGAAGTAGTGACTGCTGCTTGCGTTGGCCGGCGGTATGCGGGAGACCACGTCGAGCATGTAACCACGCACCAGCAAAACGTCCGGGCCGGGCACGGTGACCTCGGGCAGGGTGAGTCGGTCCAGCGCCCGATCGAACTCTTCGGTGATGAGTGCTTCGAGCTCTGCTTTCTGGGCGGCGCTGACCGGGAAGGCGACGGCCGCATTACGCTGACCCTTCGAGTTGGTCTCGGTGACCGGCCGGTAGCGTATGCCGGCGCCTTCCAGGATCACCTTTTTATAGCCTGCCAGGCTGAAGCCTTCCCGGACCCAGACCCGGGTCATTACCGTATCCGCGAGGGGGGTCAGACCGTCGTAGCTGAGCTCTGCCGTCGTATCCAGACTCGGTGCAGGTGCCGAGCTGCAGGCGCTCGCCAGGGCGAGGAAAGCGGCGGCGAACGAACAGCGGGACGAGTCACGGAAGAAAAGGCGCATGGGAACTCCGTTGGAGCAGGGATTCTAGCCAATGGTCTGCGGGCTGGATAGCGTCGGCCGGTTCGGTGAATAATCCGCGTCGTACGCGACAAGCCGCATAGCAGGGTCTGGTCCTCGCCGCGGTCGCGGATCGAGTAAGGGAAAGTCATGGGCATTGTGGAGCAACTGGTCGGCCGGTTCGGCAAGCAAAGCCATCTGGCGATCGCGCTGATCTGTTACCTGCTCGCCGACGCTTTCTTTGCCGAAAACCGCATACTCACGTACTCGATCCTGGCCATGCTGATCATCGCCGGGCCCATGGCGATCGGTGGAAAGCGCAGCCAACAGTATGTGGCCATGGGGCTGGCTGTCGCGATGATTGCTTTTGGCTATCTCTCGACGCTCGAGGAGCGTCACTACCAGCTGGACTTCGTCGCTTACATGGTCGCCGCTGTGTTCTTCCTGCACCTGATATATCTGCTGTCCCGCGCGCTACTCATTGAGCAGACACGGGTAACCGGCGAGACGCTCTGGGCAGGCATCAACATCTATGTGCTGTTCGGACTGATGTTTGCGTTTCTCTACAGCGCCTTGCTGGCACTCAATCCCGGCGCGTTTTCTGGCGGCATTCTGGAATCAGGCGGCTCCGATGTGACCAAATCCATGGTCTACTACAGCTTCGTGACCATGACGACGCTGGGTTATGGAGACATCACGCCCAAGATCCAGGTGGCGGCCACTCTTGCGTATGTGCAGGCATTGATCGGTCAGCTCTACGTGGCCATTCTGATCGCCCGGCTGGTGTCTATGTACAGCACACAATCTGATGAGGACTAGTTCTTTGCGCCACTTTCCACGCTCGTATCCCCGATCTGCCTTCAACTCGGTTGTCGGTCTGCTGATGCTTGGCCTGCTCGTCTTGTCGGGGGCTGCGAGCGCGGAACTGCTGCGAGTCACCGGCAGTCTGTGGTCGCCGTACGTTGATAACGAGCTTCCAAACGGAGGGCTTGCCGCAGATCTGGTACGCACGGCGCTCACCCGGGCCGGTTACGAGGTGGAAGCCAGCGCGGAACCCTGGAGCCGGGCTTATGAAGGTGCGGCCATTGGTGTTTACGACGTGGTGGCGGCCATCTGGCAGAACGAAGCTCGCGGTGAGGAGCTGATCTTCTCGAATCCCTATCTGTTGAACGACATCATCTTCATGTCCCGGCAGGGGGTGCTTGGCAACTACCGAACGCTCGACGATCTCAAGGGTTATCGCATCGGTGTGGTGCGTGGGTACGCCTACGATGAGGCCTTCGACAGTCATCCGGATCTGCAACGGGTGGCGAACAGCAATCTGATTCAGAACCTGTTGCTGCTTCGGCAGGGCCGCCTGGAGGTGGTTGTGGGTGACAAGTGGTCGATCCTGCACGAGATCTCCCTGTTCATGCCGGAAGACATCGGTCGTTTTGTGGCGCTACCCAAACCGCTGGCTCGACGCGCGCTTCGGTTGGGTGTGAGTCGGCACAATCCCCATGCCCGGCAGATCGTGGCGGCATTCGATAAGGCCATCACCCAGATGCAGGCGGACGGCAGCTACGATGAGATCGTGAAGCGCCATACCGAAGGAATTGCCAAGCTGCCGCAGCAGCGGTGACGGAGCTGCTGTCTCCAGTCTGCGCTCCGGCGCCGGTCAGCTACTGAATCGGCCGCGAGTAGTCGCGCATCTGTGCCTGCACCCGCTCGAGCTCGGTGGCGATGGTACCGGCCACGGCATCGATCACGGCCTGGTCTTCACCCGCCAGGGTCCAGGTGGTGCCGGTCCAGAAGCGGCGCGTTTTCCGGCCATCCACCAGGAAGCCATTGGCTTCCGCGTAGATCGGCGCGTCGTCCGGATAGTCGTCGGCTTCACCGCGAACGCTCGAGTGATAGGCGGCCAGATCTTCCGGCAGGATGCGCTGCTCGCTGTCGATGATACCGCCGCTGCCATCGGCCGCCACGCGGTTGACGATGATGATGGCGGCCACTTTGTGACTGTTCGCGGCGGTAACCATGTCGGACACTGCCGCCCGTTTGATATCCGGCAGGTCGGGGTGGCTGGGTACGGCTCGCAGGCCCCGCCGGGCAAGCTCGGCGACGAACTGATCTTCCAGGCGTTGGCGAATGTCCGTTCTATCCACGTAAGCAATCAGGTAGATACCGTTCACCCGGGTTAAATCCGTGCTGATCACCTGGGTGGGTCCCTGGCAGCCGGTTGTCAGCACGAGTAGCAGGGTAAAGGCTACAGCCGCTGTGGTTCTCGAGTCTGAGGAGGGCCTCGGCATTCGCCAAGAATAGAGGGCTCAGTCTTTCTCGACCAGAGAGAAGTTGGCGAAGTCCGGATCCTGATGGCTGGGGCTTTTAGCCGGAGTGCCGTCTTTGGCGTCATCGAAGAACGCCATCTCATCCACGTAGCGCTGCAGATTGACCTCCGCAGCCTCCCGGGTCGGGAACGGGCCATGGTCGTCTTCGCGGGTCTGGAAGAACCACTTTCCGTTCTGGCAGAACACGCGGTCCCGCGAGCGGAAGAAGGTCGAGTCGCTGACATCGGACTTGCGCATGAGGCCATTATGGCGTGGTGCACCATCAGGCTTCGTGCGCAGGGTCACAAAGACGGCGGCTTGCTGATATGACCATAGAATAAGCTTTTTAGGGTTAGTAATCGCTTTAGCAGCGACATTTCTGGCGTTCTCACACAGCTCCGGGAAGCCCCGAGTTCCCATCGCCAGTAAATTGGTGTTGAATCCCGCAAGTTGTCGACTTTTTAGGGAAACACATGTCTGAAGCCCAACTGGACGATTTCCGCCAGGAGACGCGCGCCTGGCTGGAAGAGAATTGCCCTCCGGGTGCTCGTGGCCCGGGGCCGATCTCGAACGGCTCGTCGAAGATCAAGATCGAGGATGCGGATACCCTGCTCTGGCTGGAGCGGATGGTGGAGAAAGGCTGGACGGTGCCGAACTGGCCGAAAGAGTACGGTGGCGGCGGTCTTTCCAAGGAGGAGTACGTGATCCTGCTCGAGGAGATGGGCCGGATCGGTGCCCGGCCAGCTCTGTCGAGCTTCGGCACGTCCATGATCGGGCCGACACTGCTGGAGATGGGTACAGAAGATCAGAAAGCCCGTCACCTGCCGCGGATTGCCCGGGCCGAAGTGGAGTGGTGTCAGGGCTACAGCGAACCGGGTTCGGGCAGTGATCTGGCGAGTTTGAGAACCCGGGCGGTAGATGCTGGCGATCACTTCAAGATCAATGGCCAGAAGATCTGGACCTCGGGCGCCCACAATGCGGACTGGATGTTTATCCTGGTGCGCACGGATCCGGACGCGCCAAAGCATGAAGGCATCAGCTTCATGCTGCTGCCGATGGATCAGGAAGGGGTGACGGTGAAGCCGATTCCGCTGATCAGCGGCGAGTCCACCTTCAACGAGACCTTCTTCGATGACGCCATCGCCAAGAAAGAGGATCTGGTCGGTGAGCTGAACAAAGGTTGGACCGTGGGCAAGCGGCTTCTGCAGCACGAGCGTTCCGGCATGGAGTCGCTGGTGTCCGGCAGCTCGGATTCCGAGTCGGACTCACTGGTCGAGGAAGCGAAGCGCCTGCTCGGTAAAGTGGATGGGCGGATCGCCGACGATGCCTACCGCAACGAAGTGCTTGCTTACGAGATGAACAATCGGGTGTTTACGCTCGCTCAGAAGCGAGCGGTGGAAGAATCCGACGGTGGCACGCCGGGCCCGGTCACCTCCATTTTCAAGGTCTACGGCTCGGAGCTGTCGCAGGACTACTACGATCTGTTGATCCGCATGCGCGGATCCACCGGACCGGTGGTCGATAAGGAAAATTTCAGCGCTGAGGACCTGGAGACGGTGAAAGACTGGTTCTTTTCCCGGGCTGGCTCGATCTACTCAGGCAGCAATGAGATCCAGCGGAACATCATCGCCAAGCGAGTGCTGGGGCTGCCGGATTAGACCGCCCGCAACGCGCGGGCGCGGGCGCCTCGAATGATCAAGCGGGAATTGAGGCTTGCCGTCGTGATCTACGGCGGTGCGTCGCTTGCCGTGTACATGCACGGTGTGACCAAGGAACTGCTGAAGCTGGTGCGCGCTTCCAAGGTGCTGCACGAGATGGGCCGAGCCCGGGCGCAGAATGCGCAGTTCTCGGATGGTGCTGATCATCGCGAGCATGACACCGAAGCCGTCTACTTCGAGCTTCTGAAGAAGGTCAATCAGCGTCATCACTTCCGGGTGGTGGTGGACGTGATCGCAGGCGCTTCCGCAGGTGCGATCAACGGCGTGATGCTCGGTAAGGCGCTGGTGGACGACGGCAAGCTCGACGTTCAGACGCCGCTCTGGCTCACGGATGCGGACGTGGACTACCTGGGCAATCCCAAGCCGCGTTTTCAGAAGTGGTACCTGTACCCGCTGCTGCGAGCGCTCGCTCACTGGCTGCCTGCCGAGATCGGCACCACGCCGGAGACCCGGGAGAAGCTAGCCAGCTTCGTCCGGTCTTCCTGGTTCGAGCCGCCTTTTTCCGGCAAGCGCCTGTGCACGCACTTCTTCAACGCCCTTGAAGCCATGGTGGCGAGCCGGCGGCCGGGCTCGAGCCTGCTGCCGGAAGGGCAGCGGCTTGACGTCTATGCCAGCGTCACCGATCTCACCGGCTATCCAAATCGACTGCGCCTGAACGAGGCGCTGGTGGCAACGGATCGGGCCCATTCCGCTTACTGCCAGCTCACCCATCAGGGGGATGGGGACTGCGATTTCGATGACGGAAACCTGCCGGCGCTGGTGTGGGCGGCCCGATCCAGCGCTTCCTTCGCCGGCGCCTTTCCACCCTTCGAGCACAAGGAGCTCACCTCGCTGCTGGTCGAGCGCGGTCAGGAATGGCCGGGCGAGGAGCGGTTTCTGAACGAGAGCCTCCTGGTGGAGCACGACGTGCCGGCAGCGGCGCGATTCGACCCCCGGCAGCGGTTGTACGTGGATGGCGGCATCGTCAACAACAAGCCGTTCGACGCCGCGATGGCGGCGCTTTCGCAGCGCCCGGCAGACAGACATGTGGATCGTTTCGTGCTCTATATCGAACCGGATCCGAAAGTGGAGCCACCGGAGAATCCCAGTCAGAGCATCGGCTACCTCGGTACCATCCACGCCGCAATGTCCACAATCCCGCGCAACCAACCCATCCTCGAAGAGCTGGAGGAGATCGTCGACCAGGACCGGCGGGTGCAGGTAAACCGGCGCCTGGTCGAAGCGGAGCAGCCACACGTGGTGGATCAGGTGCGATCACTGCTGGCCCGGCAGGGCGGCCGGGCGGCAACCGCGGAGCTCATCGAGTACCTGCGGGAGTCAATGACCGAGAACGCCGCGCTCGATATGGGGGCTGCCTACACAGGTTATCTGCGCCGGCGGGTCTGGCGGCTGACCGAGGCGCTGATGGAGGAGTGGGTGGTGCTGGCCGACGAGCCGAACAGCCAGCAGACGCGACAACAGATGCTTAAGTCCATCGAGAGCTGGTGGCACGTGGAAGACGTGACCCAGCGTACCAACCTCGAGCACGATTTCCTCGACCGCTTCGATGTGACTTATCGGATCCGACGCCTGCAGTTCGTGATCCGCCGCCTCAATCAGCACGGTGAGGAGATGCTGACGGATGCGGCCCGGGAGGCCATTGACGAGTTCAAGCCGGTGGCCTATGAGTCGTTGAACGCGCTGTACGCATCCCGGCGGGCGCTATCGGGCTCCAATCTCCTTGACGATGCGTTGATCGAACGTCTCTATCTGGCCGCGCAGAATCTGCCACTGCCGCGGGAGGATGCGGGTCAGTTGCTGCGCTCGTTGTCCGGGGTTCTGGATCTGAAGGCCAAGGATCGAGCCCTTGACCTGGCGTTTGAGCGGTTCCTGACCCAGCTCTCTGCCGATCCGCTGCACGACGCCTTTCTCGCCGACTACGTGGGTTTTCCTGTTTACGATGTGTTGCTCTACCTGCCGGGCACCATGGAGTTAGGGCCGGATCCGCTCACCCGGGTGCAGGTGGAACGAATCAGCCCTGAGGATTCCGTCTCCCTGCAACCGGCGTTCAGCGGGCTCAAAAGCCGCAACCTGATGGGCTTTCTCGGTTTCTTCAACCGGGCTTACCGGGAGCATGACTACCTGTGGGGCAGGTTGAACGGGGCGGACCGCCTGGTGGACATGGTGGCGAATGTGGCGCCGGAGGCCTTCGCTGATGGCGAGGTGGAAGCCCTTAAAAAACGCCTGTTTCAGACCATTGTGGCGCGGGAGCGCCGCCGACTTTATCGCTGCGATCAGGAGCTCGAGTCGCTGGAGTCGCTCTTCTCGGAAAACGGGTCGTAGCGCTCGAACCATGTCAGCACGTGGGCCACCTTGCTGAGCAGATGGCTCGGCCGGACGGCGATGCCGTGTGACGCCTCCGGGATCCGGACCAGGGCGGTATCCACCTGCAGTGCCTTCAGCGCCTGATAGAACTGCTCGGATTCCGAAATCGGTGTGCGCAGGTCCTGCTCGCCGGTAAGCAGCATGGTCGGCGTGCTGACGTTACCCACGAAGTGCAGCGGCGAGCGAGCCAGGTAGGCCTGGGGATCTTCCCAGGGTGGGTTGGCAAACCAGTAGCGGCGGAAAAACTCGGCCAGGTCCGCGGTCAGTACCATGGAGTACCAGTTGATCACCGGCTTGGCGCTGACCGCGGCGGCGAATCGGTCCGTGTGGGAGACGATCCAGGCCGTGAGGATGCCACCACCGCTGCCACCCGTGACAAACAACCGCTCCTCGTCTGCATAACCCTCCTCGAGGGCATGGTCCACAGCGGACATGAGATCGTCGAAGTCGCCGCCGGGATAGGCGTGATGAATGAGGTTGGCAAATTCGGCGCCGTAGCTGGTGGAGCCGCGTGGGTTCACGTATAGAACCACGTAACCGGCAGCAGCATAGAGTTGCACCTCACTCGAGAAGTGCGGGCCGTAGGCAGCGAACGGGCCGCCGTGGATCTCGAGAATCAGCGGGTACGAGCCACCGGGCTCAAACCCGGGTGGGGTGGCGATCCAGGCTTCGATCTCCCGGCCGTCCAGGCTTGACGGGAAGCGGACGGTGGTCACTTCGGCCAGATCCCGGTGCACGAGCAGGTCGTCGTTCAGCGCGGTGAGGGTCTCGATGTTGCGGCCGCGGATGGTGGCGATCTCTGCAGGCCGGTCCGGAGCAGAGCGTGTGTAGGCGATGGTGTTGCCAGCCGCGTGGAAGGCACCGCCGGTATAGGGACGGGTCATCGACGTGCCGCCCAGGTCTTCCGTGAGCACCCGGATGCGACCGTTCAGGTCGACTCGAGCCAGCACACCTCGACCGTAGTCGTCGTACTGCACGTAGATGGAACGACTGTCTCTTGACCAGGTGAGTGCTCCGATGCTGCGGTCGAGATCGTTCGTGAGTGCCTTTGTTTCACCGGAGCCGAGGTCACGCACGTACAGCACGGCGTTTTCATTTCCGCGGTGCACGTCATCCCAGCCTGTCCAGGCCAGTTGACGCCCGTCCGGTGAAATGACGGGTCGGTTGTCCGGGCCGTAGCGGTCGGTGAGCCGGGTGATGGCGCCGCTGTCGATCTCAAATCGATAGAGATCGGTGTCCAACGATTCGTAGGCCCAGTCCGGGCGGCGGTTGGCGGAGACGATCAGCGCACTGCCATCGGCAGCCCAGGTGAAGGCACCGTGATTGAACTCACCGCTGGTGATTTTCCTCGGCGAACCGCCTTCTGCGGGAACCAGATAGACGTGGGTGAAGCCGGGCTTCAGGTAACCGACACCATCTGCCCGATAGCGGACATCGTCGTAGACCTTGAAAGCCGGCGCCCACTCGGCGCCCTCTGGTGCTTTCGGGGGCTTCGCCATGGGTTCGGCGGGTGTCTGGGCGAACATCTGGAAGGCGATCTGGCGGCCGTCCGGAGAGAACTGGAGGTTTGCTGGACGCTCGGGCAGCTGAGTGATGCGGGCTGTGCGATTGTCGGCAAGCCAGTGCATGTGGATTTCTGCGGCGCGGCCGATTCCGGAGACGAATGCGATCCGGCTGCCATCCGGGGAGAACACGGCACCGCTGCCCTGACCGTCGATCATGGGGCGATGATTGCTGCCATCGGCGTCGATGAGCCAGATCCTGCTGGTCTGACGATCGCTCATCACATCGTGGCCGCGCCTGGCGTAGGCGATGGTTTTGCCATCAGGAGAGACCCGTGGTGCGCTCGCCCACTCCAGTTCGAAGACGTCCATGGGCATGAGTGGTTTGAGCTCTTCGGCGCTGGCGAGTGAGGCGAGCAGGAGGCCCATGAGCAGGAGCGAGGCGCGGCCAATGGCTGAGAATCTTGCGCGGCCGACAACCGAGCACGATGAGTTGTGCGAATGGAACATGTGTGTCTCCGCCTCCCTCCGTAATCTCTCCCCGACGGAGATGCTGTTGATACCATGTCTTGAAGCTCTCAGCCAACGGCCAATCCATGAACCCGTTTGTCACCCATCTAGAATGCTCATTAACCGGCAAGTTCTACCCGCCTGGTGCGGTCTATGGCCTTTCGGAAGCAGGCAGGCCGTTGCTCGTGCGCTACGATCTGGACGCGCTGCGTGAAGCCGTGCGCTTCGAGGAGATGCTCGCGCGTACGGGGGGGTTCTGGCAGTTCGAGGAGCTGTTGCCGATGGAGGGCACGCGGCTCGACCTCGGTGAGATGATTACGCCCATCGTACCCCTGGATGTGCTGCACCCGGCAGGTGAGCTGCTGATGAAGGACGAGGGCCGTCTGCCAACCGGCTCATTCAAGGCACGGGGTCTGGGCGTGGCGGTGGCAATGGCTCGAGAGTTGGGGCTCAGCCACCTGGCCATGCCGACGAACGGCAACGCCGGCGCGGCGCTGGCCGCTTACTGCGCAAGGGCAGGCATCAAGGCGACCGTGTTCTGCCCGGCGGACACACCGGAGATCAACATACGGGAAACCGCCATGCTGGGCGCGGAGGTTTTGCGGGTGGATGGTCTGATCAACGATTGCGGGCGGATCGTGGGTGAGCTTGCCGCCGAACGGGGCTGGTTCGACCTTTCCACGCTCAAAGAGCCGTATCGAATTGAAGGCAAGAAGACCATGGGGCTGGAGCTTGCGGCACAGCTCGGCGGCGAGCTGCCGGATGCCATCTTCTATCCCACCGGTGGCGGCACCGGTCTCATTGGCATGTGGAAAGCCTTTCATGAGCTCATGGCATTGGGTTGGTTGAAAGGTCAGAGCGAGCCTGGTGAGCCGGTGCGGATGCCGAAGATGTTCGCAATTCAGGCGGAAGGCTGTGCACCCATTGTCCGAGCGTTCGAGTCCGGCGAGGAACATGCACCGGTCTGGGAGAACGCACAGACGATTGCGGCGGGCATCCGGGTGCCGGTGGCGGTGGGAGACTTTCTCATCCTGCGGGCCGTGCGCGAGTCCAGTGGAGCGGCATTGGCGGTCAGCGACGAGAAGATCCTCGAGGCTCGCCGTGACATTGCCAGGGAAACGGGCAACCTGATCTGTCCGGAAGGGGCGGCCACCTACGCGGGCTGGCAGCAGGCCCTGGCGGACGGACTGGTGAACGACGGCGACCGGGTGGTGCTCTTCAACTGCGCCACCGGGCTCATCTATCCGCTGGAGGATTCATCCAGGACCTGGCCGTGAGAGCAGGTGTTAACAGGTAAGCCAACGGAGGGGGTTCCGAGACACCGCTGAATCCCTCCGCGGAGGGATCGTCTTCCTGATCACAGGATCGATAGCCGCTGAGGGGAACCGCACGGCCGTCCGCTCTACGGAAGCAGCGCTGACCGTTGCGGTCTAAGACGATCTGAAATCCACCTTCATGCACGAGCCGGTGATGGTGGCTGCAGAGCAGCATCAGGTTGTCGAGTGACGTCTCACCCCCGTGTGCCCAATGCTGGATATGGTGCGTATCGACGAATCTCGATCGCGTGCAGCCGGGATACTGGCAGTGCCGGTCCCTTGCATGGACGGCCCGTTTCAGGGCGATGGGCACGGTGCGGCGTCTGCGACCGACGTTCAGGATGGCACCGTTGGCATCGCTGCTGACGGAGACCAGGGAACCATCGCAGCTGAGCCGCCTGACCGTCTCCACCGGCAGGTCGGCGCGGGCATCTTCCGCCGGTTGCTCCGTCAGGGCGCTCTCGTCCACGTGCACGACCACCTGATACTGGTCCGCGGTGCTGCTCTCGGCGTCGATCCCTCCGCGGAGGGATCCTCCGCTCAGTGCCGCCTTGCAGAGTTCGATAAGGGCATCGGCCTGGCGGGCGCGGTAGGAACAGCTGGCATCAGCCGATGAATCGTCGGCAGCAAGCACCTTATCGAGGGCGCTCAGCACCAGCTCGCCATCTTCGATGGGGATCTCGACGGTCAGCGTCATCATGTTGGCGTCGCATCGACGAAAGGCGGTGAGCGACCGTCTATCGTGCGCCTGTTTGGCTGAATGGTTCGGGTCCTGATGAACGTTGCGCAGTTGCTGGCAGTGCTGCTCGACCAGGGCCGCCGATACCTCCAGCGCGAACTCGAGGAGCGACGCTTCATTCCCAGCGGTCGCCACCCGGGTCAGCGCCCGCACCTTGGAGTAGGAAAGCGCACCGCGCTCGAAGGCCGATGAAATCGCCGGAAGCACATGCACGGCGTGGGCAACCCGGACTTTCTCCCGGGCAGCACTCATGGAAAGATCACAACGCCAGTGCAGCCAATCGGCGCAACTGGTCGAGCCCCATTTCAACCAGCCACCTCGCTCATCGAACTCCCGAATCAGCATCAGAAGCTCGAATTCCTGGGCGGTCATGCGGGCGTTGAGTGCGGTGATTCTCGCGTCCAGGCTCTCGATGGAGAGTGTTTCCGGTGGCTCGTTGGCGGCTTGTGTGAGCATGGTGGTCCTCCTGAAGGATACTGTATAAATATACAGTATATCGGCGAGAGCGGCCACTAAACTGTAGGAATATCAATGGGATGGAGGTGAGCCAGGGCTTTCGGAGCGTTCTAACGCAAAGCGACCTGCACCTCCGAACACCCCCGAAAAAGCAACGACTTCCGTCGCTTGAATGAGCGCACCTCGAAAGGTGGCAGTGCGCTCAACGCGATTTCGGCCTCCAGACGCGCTAACGACGCACCAAGGCAATGGTGAACACCCCTGCCGAAAGACAGGTGTGGTCCGGCATCGGGATCGTGATTTGCGGCTCCGATCAGCAGCAACACCGGACTGCCCGCTTCGATCGTCGTACCACCGATTTCGATGTCCTCCAGAGCCCAGCGTCGGACGGATTGGGAAGGTGGATCCAGGCGTAGCGTGTCGTCAACGAACTCCGGGATACTCGTTCTGTCCGCTTCGCTGAAACGCAGGAGTGCATTACCTATGAGATCGGTCGTGGTGAAGTTGCCGGCGCCCACCAGGAGGTTGCACATGTCCACGACTTCCTCTTCGGTGGCGTCTGCCTCTACCAGGCGGGAGACAAGATCGTCCTGTCGGGACTTACGGCGATCTCGAACGATCTCGCGCATGCAGCCACGCATTGCTTCGTCTGCGGCAACGACTTCGCGCCATTGCGCCTCTGTCGGCATGGGGTAACCCTGCAGGAGGAGCGTGTCCGTCCAACGCTTGAAGTCGTGATGACGGTCTGCATCCACGCCTACGTACTCCGCGATTACGATCGTGGGTAGCGGGCTGGCGTAGCAGGCTATCGCATCGAATTCTCTGGGTAGCTCTTTGACCAGTGACTCAGCAATTGCCTCGATCCGCGGCCGAAACGAAGCAACAGAGCTGGGAGTGAATGCACGATTGACGAGCCCCCGCAGCCTTGCATGGTCCGGATCGTCGAGATTCATCATGTCGGGCGCTCGCCGGGTGACCGGGTTGTCTGCTCGAGGATCGCGGGTCAATCCAACCTTTCGTGGATCAACAGACAACCTTCTGTCCTTGAGAAGCACCGCGACTTCAGCATAGCCGCTTACTGTGTAGGAGGTGCCGTCGTAATGGACCGGTTCAGCCTCCCGCAACCGGGCGTAGACAGCATACGGATCACGCTCGAACTCAGGATCGAAGGGAGTCAGTTGAATACCTTCTGGCACGTCGCTCATGAGCTACTCCACATTGGAAGGCGGGCATCCTATTGGCGACGGTAGAAAAAGTGCAGTCTTGTATTTAATGCGTTTCTGTTTCGGTCGCCTCTTCGAGGTTAGCGGCTGCTTACAGATGTGAAAGCCGAGTGCCGTGAGAAATCTGCGGACGAGCTGGTGGTGCTGAGAAGGAGACGTGTCTTTGATCTGCTGGCCGTGCGTGGCTAATATCGAGCCAGTGTCTGATCGGCAGTGACATGCTTACGCACATCAATCCGGACACGCTCGCTCCCTCCGCGGGCAACAGCCAGGTCGTGGTATCGGAGATGCCGCGCACGGCGTTTTTGTCAGGTCAAATCGCCGTCGACTCGTCCGGTGCTGTGGTCGGCGCAGCGGACTTTCGTGCTCAGCTGCGGCAAGTCCTCTCGAACATCGATCTGGCGCTGGCGTCGGCTGGGACGAGCCGTGAAAACGTGTTGAAACTGACCATCTATGTGGTCGATCTGGATACCGCTGAGCACGGTCCCGTGTTGAGCGAGCTGCTCGGCGATCTGGCCTCGTTTGCCCACCCGGCAGCAACCTTGCTCTCCGTTGCCGGACTGGCAAGACCCGACCTGATGGTGGAAATCGACGTCATCGCCGCGGCGCCTTGAGCTGTTCGAGTGTACGCGGCGCTCAACCGTCCGCAATCCGGGCCATCCGATCAAACACCTCCTCCAGAACCTCGATGGGATGCGTCAGGCTCACCCGGATATAGGTCGCCGCACTCGGTCCGAATCCCCGGCCGGGAATGGTTGAGAGCCCGGCCTCGTCGAGCAGCTGGCGCGCGAAGATCTCACCCTCGTTACAGAGCTTGCCCGCGTCCACCATCATGAACATGCCGCCGCTCGGCCGGTAGTAGCCCAGGTTGGTGATGCCATCCAGACGCCTCGCCGCGTAGTCACGCCGTCGCTGATATTCCTGGCGCATGGCCTCCACGTCTTCGGTGTCGTTCGCCAGCGCATAGGCGGCACCGTCCTGAACAAACTGGCACACGCCAAAGAGCGCAGCACTTGAGAAGCGGGTGAGATGAGCGACCAGGTCCGGCGGGGCGGCAGCCCAACCGATCCGCCAACCGCTCATGGCATGGGATTTGGAGAGACCGTCGATGATCACCAGGTTGCTCTGATCACCGTCGTAGCGGAGCAGAGACCAGTGCGGCGCATCGAAGGTGATCAGCGAGTAGACCTCGTCTGAGACCAGCCACAGATCGCGGCTGCGGCAGCCTTCGGCCAGAAATCGCAGGGTCGCTTCCTCGATCAGGTTGCCGCAGGGATTGCCTGGCGTGTTCACCAGCACGGCCCGGGTCTTCGGCGTGACTGCTGCGAACACCTCGTCCACATTCAGCTCGAACGCCGGCGGCTTCAGGGCGATGGGCACGATGGTGGCGCCGATGGCAGCGAACATAGCGGTGTAGGCCGCATACATAGGCTCGGGAACGATGACCTCGTCGCCCGGGTCCAGGATCGAGCGGAAAACCGCATAGAGCGCAGCGGACGCGCCAGGAAAGATGACGAACTGCTCCGCTGCGAATGGCTTGCCGGTGATCCGGGTTTCCAGCGCGGCAATGGCTTCGCGCAAATTGAACTCCCCGGCGGGGGGTGAGTAGTGGGTGCGGCCGCGGTCGATGGCATCCACCGTGTGTTCGGTGATGTAGGCCGGAGTGGGGAAATCGGGATCACCCACCGAGAGCAGGATGATGTCTTCGCCGGCTCGCTGGCGGACGACAGCCTCGTCGTGAATGTCCCAGATGCTACCGGCAGGGGTGTCCAGCCGCTCAGCGGAGCGGGAGTAGTGCAGGCTCATTGATACCAGCCTCCGCTTGGGGTGGTGAGGAAAACGTCTTCAGAGACTTCGATCAGCGTCGGTGCATCGACGCTGAGCGCATTGCGAATCGCCGAGCCGAGCTCGGCCAGTGACCCCGGTTTGTCGTAACGGGCGCCATGGGCCGCGGCCGCTGCCGCGAAGTCCGGGGCGTCGATCCGGGTGGAGTCAACTGGCACGTTCTTCGCCCGCATGCTGTTCTCTATCTCACGATAGCCTTCGTTGTGCCAGACGATGATGGGCACCGATAGCTTCAGCTCGGCGGCAGTGCTGAGCTCAGGGAGGGTGAACTGGATACCGCCGTCGCCAATCAAGGCGATCACCGGCGCGACGTCGGCAAGTGCAGCACCGAAGGCGGCCGGCAGCGCGTAGCCCAGGGTGCCGAAGCCGGAGGCGGAGTGGAAGTAGGTGCGGGGCTGCGAGCGCTCCAGTTGCCAGGCGGCGTAGTAGGTGGGTCGGGTTGAATCGCCGACGATGATGGCTTCCGGTGCGGCGGCGACGATCGCATCGAAGAATGACTGCACCTCACCGTGGTAGTGCTCTTCCAGACGAACAGCCCGGCGGAGCACCGCCGCCCTCGCAGCGCCCGGGTTGACCTTGTCTTCTTCTGACCGGGAGGAGAGCGTTGGGGAGGCTAGACATTCGGTTAGAGCCTGCGCAGCGGCCGCGGCATCGGAGACCAATCCCAGCACGGGTGCCTGTGGGATCAGAAGCTGGTCGGGATCAATATCGATGCGAATCAGCTGCGGATGTGCTGCGAGCGGTGCGGTCATGAGCAGGTCGTAATCGGTCTCGCCCATCTCGGTGCCGATCGCCAGCAAGACGTCCGACTCTGCCATGGCATCCCGCAGCGCCGGTTGGGAAGGGCTGCCACCGACGGCAAGTGGGTGCTCGATGGGTAACACACCTTTGCCGTTCACCGTGTTCAGCACCGGGCAATCGAGCGCTTCCGCCAGAGCCGTGACAGCCGCGGATGCGTGCTGAGCGCCACCGCCCACCACGATGAGCGGCGCTCTGGCGCCTCCCAGCCGCTCGGCGGCGCGTGCCAGGATTTCGGGATGGGGCCCCGGCGGGCCGAGCAGGCTGGGCTCGGACGGATCGTCTTGTGGATCCGTTGTCGGCTTTGTCAGATACGAAGTTGCCCCTGTAGAAACGAACGCGTCCATCAGATCGAGCGGTATCTCGATATGAACGGGGCCTGGCCGCTGGGTTCGGAACAGGGCGAAAGCCCGGGCTATCAGCTCGGGCAGGTTAGCCGCGTCGAGCAGGGTGCTGGAAGTGCGGCAGAAAGAGGCTGCCGTGGCCTGCTGGTCGGGCAACTCGTGCAGGGTACCCCGTTGCATACCGAGATCGGCTACTGGGGCCACGCCGCTGATGATGAGCATGGGCACGGAATCGGCTCTGGCCTGGGCGATGGCAGTGGCCGCATTCAGAAGTCCGGGCCCGCTGATCAGCACGCACACGCCAGGCCGGCCGGTTGCCCGGGCGTAACCGTCTGCCATGAAGGCCGCGCCCTGCTCATGGCGGCAGGTGACGTGGCGGATGCCCGCGTCCGAGAAACCGCGATAGAGGGCAACGGTGTGATTGCCGGGCACACCGAAGACCAGATCAACGCCGTTTGCTTTGAGCAGCTCGAGCAGGCGTTCGCCGGTGGCTGTGGGTTGATCCATCGCGTGTTGCCGAATCAGTCGGTGGTGAACTGCTCCAGCAGGTCGAACATGATCACGGTGCCGCGCTCCATGTTTTCCACTGAAATCCGTTCGTTGTTGCCGTGCACGCCACGCCGGTCCGGGCCTGGAATCACGGTGGTGCTGAAACCGTAGCTGACGATGCCCAGGTCGCGAAAGAAGTGACTGTCGGTAAATCCGGTCGCCACACCGGGGACGATCACAGCACCCGGAAAGTGATCCTCGTAGACGGTTTCGATCAGCCGGAAGAGCGGATTGTCCGGCGTGCTGACCGCGGGGGTGAAGCCCATGATCTTCTCTATGGTCACGTTCGGGTCATTGATGATGTGGGTGAGCTCCTCGATGAACTCATCCGGGTTCTGGTCCGGCAGCAACCGGCAGTCCAGCTCGATAATGGCCTCGGTGGGTACGACGTTGATCTTCGATGAGCCCTGCATGCCAGTGAGCGAACAGGTGTTGCGCAGCAGCGCGTGATGGCCCGGATTGGTAAGCTGCAGGTAGTGCATGAACTCCGGGTCCTCGACGGCGCTGACGATATCCGCGTAGCGAGCGGCCAGCGTCTCGTTCTGATAGGGCGCCATGCCTTCGAACATGGCCTGCACCGCGGGTATGGCGCGGGCTTCAAAGCGGGTCCGGGCGAGCCGGTCACCGGCACGGAGTGCGCGGGTGACGGCGGTTTCGACCTGGGGGGTCGAGCCATGGCCGGGATTGCCATGGGCGATGAGCCGGAGCCAGAGCGGGACCTTCTGGGTGAGCTCGACACTGAAGACCGTGTCCTCGCCGATGGTGGTGCCGCCGCCGCCTTCATTCAGGAGGTAGCCCACGTCCTCGAAAAGCTCTGGCCGGTTCTCCACCAGCCAGCCAGCGCCAAAGGCGCCACCCGCTTCCTCATCGGCGGTGGCAACGAATAGCACATCCCGATTGAGACGGGCACCGGATGCGTGCAGGGCCAGGAAGGCCTGCAGCTGAATGATGCCGAGCCCTTTCATGTCCAGCGCGCCGCGACCGTAGACATGACCGTCACGAATCGTGCCGCCGAACGGGTTGGCGGACCAGTAGCGCAGATCGGCAGGTACAACGTCCATGTGATTGAGCAACACGAGTGCCGGCTCATCACCGCCTTCGAGCTTGGCCCAGATGTTGCCGCGACCGGGTGCTGACTCTGCCGTCTCGTAGGCGATGTCAGCCTCATCGAAGATGGCGGCGAAAAACTCAACCCCCCGGGTCTCGTTGCCCGGTGGATTCTGGGTGTTCACCTGGATATAGGCAGACAGTCGTTCGGCA
Organism: Candidatus Azotimanducaceae bacterium; assembly: GCA_965215995.1. GTDB lineage: Bacteria > Pseudomonadota > Gammaproteobacteria > Pseudomonadales > Azotimanducaceae > SZUA-309. Next base: position 2,535,269 of record OZ244128.1, read on the forward strand.
GCTGCCTCGGCGAACTCGTTGGCCTGAACGGTGGATGGCAGGAACAGCACCAGGGCTAAAAGACCGGCGGCCCGGAATCGTTGCATGGGAATCCCCCTCGGATTTGGGGGCATTCTAACTGGATGTCGGGGGAAGCGAAGGCCTCACGCCGTTGCGATCAGGCCGACTCGATCCTGCTCATGGTCAGCAGTGCGGTGAGCTCGAGCCCGACGTTGGCCAGATTCTCGACACCGCCGGACTCCCGGTCGATGACGCAGATGGCTCCCATGGGCTCGATGCCATCGCCGCGCAGCATGTTCAGCGTATCGATGATGGCGCCGCCGCTGGAAACCACATCCTCCACCATCAGCACCCGCCCGCCTTTGAGCTCGGCACCCTCGGCGTAGCGGCAAGTGCCATAGGTCTTGGCTTCTTTACGCAGAAACGCAGTGGGCAGTCCGGTCAGCTGACCGAGCATGGTGACGATGGGAATGCCGCCCATCTCGAGCCCGGCAAGCACCGTGGCGTCCGGCGGGATGAGGGCAACGAGCGCGGTGCCGATCCGCTTCAGCAGGACCGGGTCCGCCTCGAAGCGGTATTTGTCGAAGTAGGTGTCGCTGACCGCCCCCGAGCGCAAGGTGAAGGTGCCGTGGATTCGTGCCACATCGCGTATGGCCCGTGCGATCTCGTCTAGCTCACCGGGATCCGGCGCAGCGGTTTCCGTCATCTGCTCTACTCCCTTGTTGACGGCATTTTCTCCCGTTGCCGCAGCAACCGCAAAACGTGCGCGAAATGTGACCCAGTTCCGCAAACCGGGAGTTGTGATGAGAGGCACAGACCCCTGGCGTGTGGGGTCGTTAACTGGTTGCTACTCAATTCAAGTGCAGCGAGGAGATCAGGATGGATCGATTCGAACTGAACTGGCCGGGTGCCGATGCCTCTTTTTATACGGATGGCTGGCGCTGCCGGATCGTCTGGCGCCAGAAAAACCGGCGCGGCGGTGGCGGTATGGGCGGCACCATCGATAACAACCAGCAGTGCGTGAAGCGGGCAGCCGAAAGCCTGGAAGGCGCGCCGTACCTGCTGAGTGCCCTGAAGGCCCGCGGTCATGATCGGCTTGCGGACCAGATCGAAACAGAAGCGGCGAAAACACCGGCGGTTGAGCCCGTCCCGGCGCGAGAGCCGGTGCGTACCGAGCAGCGCGAACGACGGAAGGATGCGGAAAACCGACCGGCGCCGAAGCGTGTGCAGTCTGAGAAAAAGACGGAAGCCAAGACGGCCGAGCAGAAACCCGAGCCCATTGCGGCCCAGAAAAAGCCCGCGATGGCAACGAAAGTTGAGGTGGAGCAGGCCTGGCTCGAGCGCCTGGAAGGCGATGCGTCCTTTGCGGCTGCGGCCAACAAGCGAGCCAAAGACTGGATTGACCTTGGCGCGGTCGCGGACGAGGTGCTCCTGCTCAAGAAGCCGGCGGCGCCTGCTGCGAGCCGAAAGGCCGAGTGGGTGCTGAAGCGCACCTGGCCGGAAGACGCCAAGCGCAAGCCCGAGTACGTGGTGGCCGCTGCGTTCAAAGGCATCGCCGGCTACCTGGTGGGTGCAGGTGTTAGGGCGAAGGATGTGGAGCGAATAGTCGATGCGCTTGCCGATACGTCTCATCCGGAGCTGGAAGCTGCCGCCAAGGCCTGGGGTGCTGCGGGATCAACTCACTAGCGCGTCGAGCCGGCAATTGGGTGTAAGCTCAGGAGGCCGGTCACATGGGTGTCCGGCCAACCAACCTGAGGGGACACCGCCGTGGCCGACAAGCTCAATCTTCTCGACTCATTTCCGACACTTCAGCTGAATATCGTGGGTGGCGGCTCAGTGACGCTGCCGGACGACATTTCCACGCCCTACGCCATCGTGCTCTTCTATCGTGGCCACTGGTGACCTTTCTGCCGCCGACTGTTAGCCGGCTACGAAAAGCTTCTCTCTGAATTCGAAGCACTGGGCACCTCGATCTATGCGGGCACCGTGGACAGTGAAGAAGATTCGCTCGAAGTTGCCAAGGACCTGAGTTATCCAGTGGCCCACGGGATGACGCGGGCCGACGGAGACACGATCGGTGCCTGGTGGGAAGAGCGCCGGGATCACATTCAGCCTTCGGAGTTCCTGCTGACGGAGAAAGGAAGGGTGCTTTCCTCCTGCTATGCAAGCTCGCCCATCGGCCGGACGGATCCGGAAGAAGCGATCAGTCTGCTGAAAATCCTGGCGAAGCGGTAGAGAAGCGGTTGGCTACCCCGGTAAGTGGACCAGCAGGTCAGAAGGCCCATCCAGATGCGGTGACGCAGCTCGAGCGTTTGCGCCCGGAGCTGTACGGCGTTGGCGAGCATGCCTGGTGCCTGGTCGGGAACGGTCTGTCCAATCAGACCTTCGTCGAGGCGCCGGAAGGCATCATCGTCATCGATACCGGCGATTGCATCGAGGAAATGCGTGCCGCGCTCGGCGCATTGCGCACGGTGACCGACAAACCGCTCATCGCATGCATCTACAGTCATTTTCACTACGTCAACGGCACGCAGGCGTTGCTCGAGGAAGCTACCACCCGAGATCTCGAGATCTACGGTCATACCGGTATTCAGGCGAACCTGGATCGCTTTGGCGGCGAGGTGGCTCCGCGCTCGAGCCGTGGGCTGGTGCACCAGTTCGGTCTGCTGCTTACGCAGGAGGGTGAGGATGCATTGCTGCACTGCGGGTTGGGTCTGCACTTGCGCAACCCGGAACACACACCCTACACACCCGGCTACATTCCTGCCCGGACTACGTTCGAGGCCCGGCTTGAAACCCGCATCGGCGGGTTGCAGGTGGTGATGAGCCATGCGCCTTCGGACGCATCGGACTCCATCACGATCTGGTTTCCCACGCTGAAGTTGTGCGTCAACAACCTGGTCTGGCCTAGCCTCTTCAATATCTTCGCCATCCGGGGTGAGGAGTATCGCGATCCGCGCATCCTCCTTAAGGGAATCGACGAGATCCAGGGGTTCGAACCCGAGCACCTGATTTGCACCCATGGCCCGCCGCTGTCCGGCCGTGGGGTTCAGGAGGCGATCGTCGATTGCCGGGACGCGATCCAATTCATCTGGGACCAGACGGTGCGAGGCATCAACCGCGGTCTGCGTCTCGACGAGCTGACCCGACAGGTACAGCTGCCTGAGCGCTTCCAGCGCAGTTACTTCACCCAGCAACTCTACGGGCTGGTGGAGCACCACGTACGGCAGATTCACGCCGGGTTGTTCGGCTGGCTCGACGAGGACGAAAGCCGGATCTTCCCGATGCCGGAGGCTGAGCGCGCCGCGAAGCTGATCGCCGGATTTGGTGGTCGTGACCGCGTCGCGGAAGCGGCGGCAGAGGCCATGTCGGAAGGGGATTGGCGTTGGGCAACGGAACTTTCCACCTGGCTTGTCCGCACGCCGGAGTGCACCGAGGCAGATCGGGGGCGACTCGCAGAGGTCATGCGTCACTTCGCCTATCACACACCGTCGGCGAACGTGCGCAACTGGTGCCTGACGCGGGCGCTGATGCTGGAGGGGACCATCGACCTGTCACGCTTTCTGGCGCACCGCTTCCGTTATCAGGAAGTGCTGGCCGCACCACCGGAGCGCTTCGTGCCGGTGCTCCGGGTGCTGCTTGATCCCGAGCGGGCCAGAGGCGTCGACGACGAGCTTGCCTGGAACTTCGCCGGTGGCGAAAAAGTCGGGCTTCGCATTCGCGGGCAGGTCGCAATTCCCACCGATGGGGTTCAGGCGACCCTGGAAATGAATCTGAGTCACGAAACCTGGGCGGCCATACTGGGTGGCCGCATGTCGGTATCGGAAGCGTTCGAGGCAGGCGTGTTGTCGCTACAAGGGGATCAACAACGCATCAGCGCCTTCCTTGCTGCCTTCGACCATCCCGGACTGCACCTCGCGGCACAGTGACCGGCGACGCGCGCCCTCAGTCGCCGGTGGGCCAGACAGTGCCCTGGTTCTTGGTGGTGACCGGGCCCATGCCTTTGAAGACGAACTTCTGCACCCGCTTACCTTCGTAGGTTTCCGTGGTGTAGATGTTGCCCTTTGAGTCCGTGGCGATGCTGTGCACGGCGAAGAACTGGCCCGGCTGGCGGCCGCCGTCGCCGAAGCTGGTGAGCACGTCCAGGGTTTCGCGCAGGATCACGTAGACTTTCATGTTCTTGCCATCGGCCAGGTATATGAACTTCTGATCCTCATCCCGGGAGAAGGCGATGTCCCAGGTGGAACCGTCACCCAGGGTGCGAGGCGCAACCTGCTTCTCGGTGACGAAAGTGCCGTCCTCCTTGAAGACCTGAATCCGATCGTTGGCCCGGTCGCAGACGTAGACTAGGCCGTCGTTGGACGGTTCCGCGCAGTGGACGGGGTTTCTGAACTGCTGAACGAGCGGCGCGTCGGGATCGTAATTACCTAGATCTGTGTCGTCCGGCTTGTTGCCGTAGGCGCCCCAATAGCGCTTCAGCTCGCCCGTCTCTGAGTCGAGCACGGCGACCCGCTTGTTGGTGTAGCCGTCGGAGACATAGGCCTCTTCCCCGGAGGCGTTGAAAGAGATCTTCGCAACACGCCCGAAATGCTCCGTGGTATTCGAGTTCGGTGTGTCGATGCCCGGTGTGCCGAACTGAGCGAGAAACTTGCCGTCGCGACTGAATTTGAGAATGTGGCTGTCGCCGCGGCCGTTGCCGCCAATCCAGATATTGTCTTTCGGATCCACGGACAGGCCGTGGTTGGACGAAGGCCATTCGTACTCTTCACCGGGGCCACCCCAAGAGTTCACCAGATTGCCATCCGGGTCGAACTCGAGAATGTTGGGTGCGGCGAAGCAGCAATCACCGGTGGGTGGATCCATCTGCGCGCCGACTTCCGTGCGCGTGTTGAACGACTGCCGCCGGTGGATGACGAAGACGTGATCGCGGCTGTCGACGCCGACGCCGATGGCGGAGCCGAGCAACCAGTGGTTGGGCAGAGGCTTCGGCCAGAGCGGGTCTACTTCGAACATGGGTGCGGTATCGGTGGCCGCGTCCGCGGCAGGCTCGACGAGCTGCTGACCGTAGCCGAGAGCCATGATGGCCGTGACCAGGCCGGCACCGATGAGTAGATTCCACTTGCGCGTACCTTGATTCCGCATCCCCACGAGCTTCCCTCCGCAAACTGACCATGAACGATAAGCGAGTAAGTATACTCGGAGTTTCGGTCGGGGCGGGATGCAGGATGAACTTGGAGTTGCAGCGGAACAGGCGGGCTGTTGCCGGGCCCGGCATGCTCGCAGTCCTGATCGTCCTTATGGTCGCTGGTTTCTCCCTGCCGACTCCTGCCCATGAGATCCCGGATGACGTGGAAGTTCAGGTGTTAGTGGTGCCTGGCAGCACTGCAGTGCGGGCGGCCATTCAGGTGCCGCTCGGTGCCATGCGGGATTTCGACTTCGCCACCCGCGGGCCTGGCTACCTGGATCTGGACCGGGTGGGGTCTCAGCTCAAGGATGCCGCAGAGCTCTGGTTGCTGGGTAATCTGCAGGTCTATGTCGACGGTGCTTCCCTCGGCGCACCCAGGCTGGATGGTGTTCGAGTGGCACTGCCGAGTGATGGACGCTTTCGCAATCCGGATCGCGTCTTCGACGCCATCATTGAAGAGAAGCTGGCGCCCGCGACCAATCTCTATTGGCAACAGGCGCTGCTGGAAGTGGCGCTCACCTATCCCGGTCCAGCGTCGGGGCTGACTACCGACAGCCACATCGCGGTGGAACCTGCCTTTGCCCGACTGGGTTTGAACACCCTCACCCGACTCCGTTACCCCGGTGCAGAAGGCGAGGTGCGCGCCATTTCGCTACCGGGCAATCCAGGGCGGGTGAGCCTCAATCCTGGCCCACTGGAGGTGCTCGGCCGGTTCCTGGTGCTCGGCTTCGAGCACGTTCTCGACGGTACGGACCATCTGCTGTTCGTGCTGGCGCTGGTGATTCCGCTGCTGTTGATCCGCCCCCTGATCGTGGTGGTCACCGCCTTCACCCTGGCCCACTCGTTGACGCTGGGTGCATCCGTGCTCGGCATGGTGCCTGCCGGTCTCTGGTTTCCCCCGCTGGTGGAGTGCCTGATTGCCGCATCGATCTTCTACATGGCGTTGGAGAACCTGTTGAAGCCGGACGTGCGCAGACGCTGGCTGGTGGCCTTTGCCTTTGGACTCGTGCACGGCTTCGGTTTCTCGTTTGCCCTCGGCGCGACCCTGGAGCGGGGTGATCAGCTGTTCTTCTCCCTGCTCGGCTTCAATGTGGGCATCGAGGCAGGTCAGATTCTGGTGCTTGTGATCGCGGTGCCTTTGCTCAGGCTGGCCGGTCGCTGGTTGCCGGAGCGCGGCCTGGCCGTGGTGCTCAGCGTGCTCATCGGTCACACGGCCTGGCACTGGCTGGTGGAGCGATGGGGGACGTTTCGTGCGTTCGATCTGAGCTGGCCCGTAGTCGATCTGGCGTTCGCGGCTGGTGTCATGCGCTGGATGATGCTTGTGCTGATTGCCTGCTTCGTCGTCTGGCTGGTTCGGGTGCCGTTCGAGCGCTGGGCGGCGCTGGATGATTCAAACGGCTAGCCGGGTTCTGGAGACGCCCAGGGCGAATATCCGAATAGGCAGCTGGCGCAGGCCCGGTGTCTGGAAGAGGAGGCGTGCGGGGGCCGGGATCTCGAACTCCTCGGCAGTCAGGGCCCGTTCCACCAGGAGGGATTGCACCCGGGACTGCACGGCTTGAATGATGCGCGTGGGTCTGGACCTGCGACGCTGGATTTCAGCCAGAATCGACTCGGCCGGTGGCCCGGCGGCAAGCAGCGGCGAGCTGCCTTCGTAGGCCAGCACGTTCGCCGCTTCCACCGCGTCTGAGATGGCGGCGTTGATACCGACCCCACCAACGGGCGACATCACGTGGGCGGCATCGCCGATCAGGAGCAGACCATCGCGGTGCCAGATCGGCAGGCAGTCTGCTTTTACGTTCAGCAGATGGATCTGGTCGAAGTCTTCGATCGCCGCGCTACGATCGGCGAGCCAGGGGACGGTGCTGGCGATGTCGGCCTTGAAGGCGTCGATGCCCCGCTCACGGACCACCTGAAAGTCTCCTTTGGGGAACACGTAGCCGATCTGCCACTCGTCGACCCTGGGAATGCAGATGAGCATGCGGCCGTGGCCGATAAAAAAGCCACCGGCCTCGAAACCGTCTTCGTCCCGTCTCGGCAACCGGAACCAGCAGACGTCCATGGGCGCGGCCCGTTCTTCCGCGCTCAGGTTGCTGAGCTTGCGCAGGCGGGAGAACCGGCCGTCTGCTGCAACCACCAGGTTGGCATCGAGACGGTGCTCATCGCCATCGTGGCGGTAGCGAACGCCAGTCACCCTGTTGCCTGTTTTCTCGAGGTCGGTGACGGCCGCACTGGTCAGGCAGGAAAACCCCGGATAGCGACTGGCCTCTGCAAGCAGCAGCTCGAGGAAGTCCGCCTGCGACATGATGGCGATAAAGGGATAGCGTGAAGGCAGGCGGCTGAAGTCGGCTACTCGAAAGGACCGGTCCCCGGCATTCAGGGACATCTCCTTGAGCTTCGCGTGTGGAATCTCGAGAACCCGATCTGCGAGACCGATCTGATCCAGCATCTCCAGGGTTGAGGCGTGCAGGGTATCGCCGCGGAAGTCCCGGTCAAAGTCCGGCTGGCTTTCGAGCAAGGTCACCTTGAGGCCCACCCGGGCCAGAAGCAGGCCGAGAATCATGCCTGCGGGTCCGCCACCGACGATGCAGCAGTCTTCGGGTGAGCTGTTCCGGGTCTGCGTCTCGTCGGACATGATCAGTCTCCCGTTCAGTTCGAACCATTGAGCGATTCGAGAAAGGCAACCAGCGCCTGCTGATCTTCGCCGCTCAAGCCGAGCGGCGCCAGCGCGGGGTTACCATCTATGGTGCCGCCACCAGTGTTATAGAACGTTACCACGTCCGGCAGCGTGGCCAGGCTGCCGTCATGCATGTAGGGCGGGGTCAGGGCCACGTTACGCAGCGTCGGCGTGCGGAACCGAAACCGATCTGCCTGCTTGCCGGTGACGGCCTCGAGTCCGGTATCGGCGCCGACTATGCCGGTACGATGCAGCTCGTCGTCGGTAAAGTGCGCGAACTCGTGCCCGAAGCGGTGGCAGTCACCGCAACCCACGGCGCTGAATACGAAAAAGCCAGCCTTCGCCGTATCGCTCATGGCGTCGGCATCACCACCGTAGTACCAACGATCGAAGGGTGCATTGGCAGAGAGCAGCGATCGTTGATAGTCGGCCAATGCCAACCCCAGGTTCTTCTCGTTCAGGCCGTCCCCGAAAGCAGAGGAAAATGCCCGGCGGTAGTGAGGCAGCGCGGCGAGCCGCGTGATTACGTCAGCCAGGTCCCGATTGCCCATTTCGTTTTCCGCCGTTAGTGGGGAAAACGCCTGGCGGGCCAGGTCGCTCTCACGGCCATCGTGAAACAGCCGCTGCCGGTGCGCGACGTTGAGCAGGGTCGGCGCATTTCTGCTCAACGGCAAACCGTCCCTGCCCATGGGCGTCTTAACGCTGTTCTGGGTGAATGCCTGATCGGGCAGGTGACAGGAGCTGCAGGCCATGCTGCCGTCCACAGACAACAGTGGATCGAAGAAGAGCCTAGCGCCGAGCGCGATACGATCGTCGCTGGCCGGTTCTTCGAGCGCGGGCAAGCCGAGTGGCGCCGAATCCGGTGCCGCGGCAGCACCCGCCTCGAGTCCGCCGAGTGCCAAGCAAAGGCTGGTGGAGGCGGCCAGGGCAATTCCCCGGAAGAGCGTGCTGCGGTTGAAGATGGCGGTCACGCGAGGCTGACAGTGAGGTGATAGCATAATCTTCGAGCGAACCACCTGACCAATATTGACGGATCCCCGACTCATGAGAGGCCGGTACACGTGATCGAATCCACCGCCACCTTGCGGCGGGCCTTTGCCGTCTCGCTGCTGCTCATTCTGCTGGCGATCTTCTCCTTCATGATTTCCGGGTTCTTCGGCGCTCTGGTTTTCGCTGGCGCGGCGGCGCTGATGTTCTACCCGCTGCAACGGTGGCTCGAAGGCTATGTGAATCCCAAGGCCGCGGCGGCCATCAATCTGATCCTGCTGTTCGTGGTGGTGATCGTGCCGATGTTCATCCTGCTTGGCCTGGCGGCGGGGCAGGCGCTGAACTTCGTGGAACAGGCGAGCATCTGGCTCGGCAGTCGGCTGAACGGCAGCACGCCGTTTCCAAGCATCGATCTACCGGACTGGCTGGATATCGAGGCGGAGCTGACGGCGCTCCGCGAGGAGATCACCAGCCGGCTGGGACAGATCGCGGGTACCGTTGGCCGGTTTGTTGCAAACACGCTTTCTCAGGTCACCCGGATGACGGCCCTGTTTCTGCTGGATGTGTTCGTAGCCAGCTACTTCTTTTTCTACTGCCTGCTCTCCGGCGAGAAGCTGGCGAAGGAAGTGGTTGCTTCCATGCCGCTTCGCGAGTCGGATCGGCAGGAGTTCCTCTTCGTGGGTGCCAACGTTACCCGTTCCGTGCTGAAAAGCATGCTGGTGATTGGCGCGGTGCAGGGCTTCTTCAGCGGCCTGGCGTTTTACATCGTCGGTATCCCTGGGGTGGTTTTCTGGGGCATCGTCATGGGCTTCCTCTCGGTGATCCCCTTCGTGGGCCCGGTGCTCATCTGGCTGCCGGTGGCCATCTACCTGGCAGTGCAGGGTGAGTATTGGCAGGCTTTGTTCCTGGCGGGATGGTTCTGGGTCTTTGTCGCCAGCATCGACAACGTGCTGCGGCCTCTGATCGTGGGTTCCGACACGCGCATGCCGGACGTGCTGGTGTTGCTCACCACGTTGGGCGGGTTGTTCATGTTCGGTGCCATCGGGCTTCTGATCGGGCCTCTGATCGGGGCATTGCTGATGGCAGCCTGGGCGGTCTATCGGCGGGTGTTCGAAGAAGAGCTGGCGGTGCAGATGACGCCGGAGCAGATAGAGGCGGAGCGCGCTGCCGCGGTGGCACTTGGAACGCCTGACGATGGAGAGTCCCGTGAATGATGAGTTGCCCCTTGCTGGACTGACCGTGCTGGAACTGGCCAACGTGCTGGCCGGCCCGCTCGTGGGTCAGTTCTGTGCGGAGCTGGGTGCCCGAGTAATCAAGGCGGAACCGCCCGGCATCGGTGATCCGACCCGGGGTTGGTATCTGGCCGGTGAATCACGGGAGTCGGACGTAACGGCTTACTTCGCCAGTGCGAACTGGGGCAAGTCTTCCATCGCGCTGAACCTGGGTGACGAACAGGACCAGGCGCTGGCTGCGCGACTGGCCGGTGCCGTGGATGTGGTCGTTGTGGGCTACAAGCCGGGGGATGAGGTGAAGTTCGGCCTCGACTACGAGACGCTGAGGGCGGCCAACCCCGGGCTCATTTACCTGCAGGTGACGGCCTACGGTACGGAAGACCCGCGTCCGGGATTCGACGCCATCGTTCAGGCCGAGGCGGGCTTTACCTATATGAACGGTGAACCGGATGGTGGCCCGGTGAAGATGCCGGTGGCACTCATGGATCTGCTGGCTGCCCACCAGCTGAAAGAAGGTCTGCTGCTGGCGTTGCTGAAGAAAGAGAGAACGGGCGAAGGCAGCTACATCGCTACCTCGCTGCTGGGCGCCGCCACCGCATCGCTGGCCAATCAGGCCAGTAACTACCTGATGGCCGGCACCGTGCCGGGCCGGATGGGGTCCGAGCATCCCAACATCGTTCCCTACGGCAACATCTTCCTGACCCGGGATGGCCGGGAGTTCGTGGTGGCGGTCGGAACCGAGCGTCAGTACCGGCAGTTCGTGGAGGCCCTCGGTCTGGAGGCGCTTGGCAGCGATGCACGCTTCGCCAGCAACGCGGATCGTGTAAAGAATCGTCAGGTTCTGAACGAGTTGCTCGCCGAGCGGATCCGGAGCCTCGACGCGGACGCTATCGAAGTTGAGATGCGAGCGCGCAAAGTTCCGTTCGGGTTCGTCAATGACATGGCGGCGGTGTTCGAACAACCGGCGGCGGATGCTCAGCGATTCAATGATGGCCGCGGTGTGCGCAGCGTGGCGCTTACCGGACACATCGAAGGGCGCCGGGACCTGTCGCCGCCGCCGGGCCTCGACGCCGACCGTGACGAGGTGCTGGCCTGGCTGGCAGCGTCCGAAGCGGATGGCGGAAAGAGTTAGTTGGTTGTCGGCTCCCGGGCGGCGTCCAGAAAGGCGCGTGCTTCCCGCAGAAGTGGCAGCGCCTGCTGCAATCGTGCGGCGGAAAAACTTCTGAGAAATTCATCGAGATCGGCGCCAAGTGCCACGATGGCAGCCTCTCTGGCGGCTCTGCCTTGCGCGGTGAGGGTGACGATCTTGCTGCGGCCGCTTTCCGGGTCCGGTTCGATCTGAACGAATCCTTTGCTCGAGAGCTTGGTCAGCGTATTGGTCATGGCGCCGCCGGTGACTTGAAACGCCCTGGCCAGCCTGGTCGGCGTCGCCTGTTCGTCCACCCGCACGAACCAGTTCAGTACTGAAAACTGTGACTGATTGAGGCCATGTGGCAGGGCGCGCTGCATGCGGTTGCTGCCGAGCTGGCTGATGATGCCGATTTCGTTGAAGAACTCGAAGGCGGTGGCCTGGTCGGCACTCGCCTGCTTACTACTCGCTTTTCTGCTCATCTTGCTCATAGGCCGATGATAGCGGAAAATGGTTTAATATTAAATAGTTTGATATTAAACCATTATCCGGATAACCTTGGCTGCCAAGTCGAACCAGGGAGCTGGTCATGAAAATCGTTCTCTACCTGATCGGTGGGCTGCTTGCGTTTGTGGTCCTGATCTTCGTTGCGCAGATGGTGGCTTCCGAAACCGGAGAGGTGGTGGTGCTCACCAGCCAGGGCCCGGATGGGGCGGAGGAAACCCGGTTGTGGGTGGTGGATTTCGAAGGTGTGCAGTACCTGCGGGCGAGTCCGGATTCGGGTTGGTATCAGCGCCTGGTGGCCGAGCCGGATGCCCTGCTCGAGCGTGGCGACGAAACAAATGCCTATCGAACGGAAGCCCGGCTCGAGCTGGCGGACGACATCAACGGCCTGATGCAGGAGAAGTATGGCTGGCGGGACAGCTTCATCGATCTGCTGCTTGGCGGCCGGGACGATGCTGTCCCTGTCGCCCTGATCCCGCAGCCCTCCGTGCCGTAAAGCGCCGGCAAAGAAGCTCCACGACAGGTTTTTTTCCGGCTAACGAACTGCTCGCGTATCATCGCGGGCCCGTGAGCACCCTCCTCGCCAACTTGAACCAGATGTTCCGCCCGCGCGGGCACGTCTTCTATGGCTGGTGGATTGTGCTCTCCGCAGGTGGTGTGCAGTGGTTGGCCGGTGTGCTCTGGATGCAGTCATATGGCGCCTACATGGTGTTTCTGCTCGATGAGTTCGGCTGGTCGAAAGCACTGGTGGCGGGTGCTTTCGCGCTGACCAGAATCGAAAGCGGCATCCTTGGACCCTTGCAGGGCTGGCTGGTGGACCGGTTCGGACCCAGGTTGATCCTGACCATAGGTACCGTGCTGTTCGGCATCGGCTTCATGCTGTTCTCGCTGGTGGAGTCACTGGTCACGTTCTATCTCTGCTTCCTGCTGATCGCGCTCGGCTCCAGCCTCGGGGGCTTTGCCACGTTGATGGTGTCCATCGTCAGCTGGTTCAACCGACATCGGGCGAAGGCGATTGCCTTGTCCCAGCTCGGTTTTTCCATCGGCGGCCTGTCGGTGCCGCTGGTCGTCTTCCTGCTGCAGGCCTATGGCTGGCGTACCACGGCGTTCCTGTCCGGCGTCGCAGTGCTCGTGATCGGGTTGCCGCTGGTGCAGATGATCCGCCATCGCCCTGAGGACCATGGCGAGCTGCCGGATGGCGAGCCTCCGGCAACTGATGCGGATGCAGAGAAAGGGCAACAGGGCGTCGCCATTGGGCCGCGTGACTTCACCGCCAAGGAAGCCATGCGTACCCATTCGTTCTGGCTGATCTCGATGGGTCATGCGCTGGCTCTGCTGACCGTCTCTGCGGTGATGGTGCATCTGATCGCCCATCTCACCGAGAGTCTCGACTACTCCGTGGCCGAAGCCGGAGGTGTGGTGGCGCTGCTGACCGGATTCATGATGCTCGGCCAGCTTTCCGGTGGCTATCTGGGTGACCGGTTCAACAAACGATTCATCTGCGCGGCCTGCATGGTGGCCCATGCGGTAGGACTCACGCTGGTGACCTTCGCTGGCAACTTCCCGCAGCCGGTCGTGATGGTGCTGGCTTTCACCGTGCTGCACGGCCTCGCCTGGGGCACCCGTGGGCCGCTGATGGTGGCACTTCGAGCTGACTACTTCGGTCCCAGCTCCTTCGGCACCATCATGGGCTTCTCGTCGCTCATCGTGATGCTCGGCATGTCGGGCGGTCCCGTGTTTGCGGGGCTGATGGCCGATCTGTACGGCAACTACGAGGTGGGCTTAGGTGTGCTGGCGGGATTGTCACTGCTGGGTTCGCTCTGTTTCCTGGCCGCGACCCCGCCGAGGCCGAAGACTCATGAGGTGGCCGCAACGGGTTGAAAATCGGAGTATGGTTTTGCGGGTGGACGCCCTGTTCGCGTAATGGGTTGAGCTAATCGAACAGGATGCCAGGGAGAGGAGACACAGCATGGCTATAGATCCAGGACCCCACAATCTGAACCAGGTGCGCTACGTGCTGGGGCCGAAAGGCCAGGGCACGAACAAGGCGGTGAGCGAGCGTTTCTATGAAGAGCTCGATACGGACTTCGGTGATTTCGCCGGGCATGTGCTCATCCAGGAGTACAGTTTCGACACCCCCTGGCCGACCTGGGAAGTCCATCCGGAAGGGGATGAGTTCGTCTACCTCTTGAGCGGTGATACGGACTTCCTGTTGAGGGAGGGCGGCAACGAGCGGACGGTCAGGGTCAGCGAGCCGGGTAGCTACGTTGTGGTGCCTAAAGGTGCCTGGCACACGGCGAGGCCGCATGCGCCAACCTCGATGCTGTTCGTGACGCCGGGCGAAGGCACGTTGAACGCGGAATCACCCCCGGACGATTGATAGCGCGCGAGGACCGGCCTGAATCAGGTTGCGTACTGGGCCGGTGGGGAAGCGGGCGATGAATCTGCCGGAGAGGTTTTCGGATCAGAGTCTTCGACACTCGCGTCTTCCGAATGGCTATCTGCCGATTCGGACGTGGTGTCGGTGTTCTGTTCGCGGTTCTGATCGCCGTCTTGCTCTCCGTCTTGCTCGCTGTCTTGCTCGCCGTTCCGGTCACCCGCCATTCGCAGCCCGGCAAGATCCTGTTCGAGCGCCTCGATACGAAACTCTTTGTCAGCCAGCATGCTCTTGTAGACAGATACGGTCTGCGCCTGCTCACTGGCCTCAGATTGGGCAGCCTCGGCCCGGGACTTCAAGGTAACGATCTCCCGCTCGAGCTCGTGGTGGGCGTCTTCGGCTGCCTGCCGCTCGTCGTGGCGTTGCTTCAGCTGCTCGTTGGCTGCATCCAGCTCGCCGGTAAGCTCGTCTACGCGTTGCTGTTGAGCCTTGGACCGTTCATCGCGCTCCTCCAGCGATGCTTTGAGCTTCTCCATCCATTGCTGGTGCTGGGAAACGCTGGCATTCAGGTCTTCGATCTCGCGTTTCAGCGCGGCGCTTTCCCGTTCCGACACATCCCGCTCCGCATCCATGGCTTGCTGGCGCTTGTCGGTCAGCTGCTGCTGATCCTCGGCTTCCTTGAGAACCTCGTTCGCCGAACGCTCCGCGTTCGCCTTCTCCGTCAGAGCGACGTCCAGCGCGCGCTTGAGCTCCGCCTGCTCGCCCTCGAGGCTGTCGATGCGGAAGTCGCGATCGGCAATTGTGTTCTTCAATGCCTCTTCGGCGCGATTCCGTTCGGCAAGTTGCTCGTTGATTCCATCCACGGTTGTCTGCTGTTCGGTCAGCTTCTGATCGGCCGTTTGCAGCTCGCCCTGTAGTGACTGGACACGATCCAGGGTAGCAGCCAGCTCGGCTTCGAGTGCGGTGATCCGCTCTTCTCTGCGGTTCACCACCCCTTCCAGCTCTTTCTGCATGGCAGCGCCTTCCTCCAGTGACCGATCCCGGGCAGCCAGTGTCTGATCCAGCGTCTCGATCCGCGACTCGCGATCAGCCAGATCGGCCTTTGTGGTTTCCACGTCCGCCAGCAGGCGTTTGATCGATGCTTCCCGTGCCTGAATGGTCTCGTCCCGGCTGGCAATCTCCTGCTCGAGGGCCGGTACGCGGGCCTCGACCTCGGCAGTCGCATCTTTCAGGGCCCGATTCGACTTGCTGCGACGATTGGCCAGATCTTCGAGCATCTCCTTTTCTTTGCGCAGCTCGGAGACCTGCTCGGTCAGTCCGTTGATCGTTTCGGTCTGCGCATCCAGCTTGGACTGCAGCGCCCGGGCTTCCTCTGAGCCGACGTCTTCCCGCTCGATCGACTGCGACTCGACCTCCCGCTCGCCGGAAAGCAGCAATTCCAACTCTTCGATGCGCTCATCCCGTTTGATCAGTGCGCCTTTGAGCTTCTCGTAGAGGGCTTCGGTCTTCTTCAGTTGGGTGGCGATTGCAGAATCACCCGGCTCGGCCACCACCTCGTCATCGAAGCCGTCCATCACCAGGTTGTCGTCTGCCGAGCGGACGCCGCGAACGGCATTGAGCTCGGAATTGAGGTTCTTCACCTCACGCTCGGCACTGCGCAGTGCGTTGGCCTGTTTGTCCTGATCCCGCAGCAGCGCGTTGGCGCGATCGTTGAGATCGCCGATCTCTTCCTGGAGGCGGGCAATCTGGGTGTCGCGATTGCGGACGCTGGATTCGAGTTGAGGGACGGATGCTTTGGCGTCGAGCACCTCGCGCTTGAGGGCTTCTTCCCGCTTCTTGGCGCCGCTGTTGCTCAGGCGACCGATTACGAATGCGACGACTGCTGCAGCACCGATCGCGCCGAGCAGAGCAGGGGAGTTCAGATTGGCCAACAGTTCTTCGAGCATCGGGATCTTTTATCTGATCTTTTGTCTGATCTTCTTTGCGCTCAAGCAGATCGACGCTTAAGCAGATTGACGATGCTCGGTGAAAGGGCCCGGTTTTACAGCCTAGCAGTTCTCAGGTCGGTGTAAGCAAAGTATGAATTAGCCGAGGGACTGTGAACTTCGTCACAAGAACCCCCCCGATATGGGCACTTCGTCGGCCAAATACTACCGGGAGTCCAGGTTCCGGTGTCGGGGGCCTTCTAAGGCGGTGGGGCGATCGTCTGCTGCTGGGTACCGAGCTTCTCGATGCTGAGGGTGACCCGATCCCCGGGCCTTAGGAACACAGCCGGATCTCTGGCGCTGCCGACACCGGACGGTGTGCCGGTGTAGATCAGATCCCCCGGATTCAGAGTCATGAACTGGCTGACGTAGGAGACGATGGTGGCGGCGCCGAAGATCATGTGGCGGGTGTTGGAGGACTGGCGCTCTTCACCATTCACCGCCGAGCGGATGCTGAGCGCCTGCACATCGCCCACTGAGTCTGGGGTGACCAGCCAGGGACCGAGCGGGGCGAAGGTGTCGGCGCTTTTCCCTTTCACGAACTGACCCCCGCGCTTGCGTTGAAAAGCCCGCTCTGAGACATCGTGGCCAACCGCGAACCCGGCCACGTGACTGAGCGCCTCTCCTTCGGATACGTAGCGTGCGGTACGGCCGATGACGATCACCAGCTCGACCTCGTAATCGAGTTCCGTGGAACCACGGGGTGTGACCACCGGGTCGAACGGTCCGGACAGGGCGCTGGCGGCCTTCATGAACAGAACCGGTTCGGCAGGAACGGGCGTGCCGGTTTCCTCGGCGTGATCCAAGTAGTTGAAGCCCACGGCGACGATCTTGCCGGCATGGGAAATCGGCGGGCCGAGGCGGGGCGCCCCTTCGACCACCGGCAGTGCAGTGGGATCCAGGCCGGCCAGGTCGGGCAGCGAGCCGATGGTCTGCGGGCTGATGTCTTCGATGTGCGCGGAAAGATCACGGAGCTGATCTTTATCATCGAGCAGCCCCGGCTGTTCCCGGCCGGACTCGCCGTAGCGGACAAAGCGCTGGCCATCGTCCGCGTAGCCCGGTGTGGCCATAGCGAGCAGGCTCGACAGCATCAGGCCTGCACAGAGCTTGCGCGTTGGCGTTGCGTTGAATCTCGGCATGAAACCCCCTTGGTTACCTCGAACTCCGTCCCTTAAGCATTGTAGCAGGGCGGTTTAGACTGGCTGATCGAGCTGGATCGATGCCCGTGCCGAATCCCGTGGTGCAGTGTTTTGGAGCAATAGAGGCTTGGAGCCGGAAAAGCGCAATTTCTTCTATCTGATCCTCGCCTATCTGTCGGCGGGGCTCGGGATCCTTGGTGCCTTTCTGCCGCTGCTGCCGGCAACCCCTTTCCTGCTCCTTGCTGCCTGGGCGGCCACCCGGGGCTCCCCGGAGCTGCACAAGTGGCTCTATGAGCACGAACGGTTCGGGCCGACGCTGGTCGCCTGGGAGGAGAAACGGGCGGTGAGTCGTGACGCCAAGTGGGTGGCCTGCGCCTTCATGCTGATCAGCTGGATCATCATGCTGATCATGACGGATGGCTGGATCGTGCCTACGATCACAGGCGTGCTGTTTGTCTGCGGGGGTGCCTTTCTGGTGACGCGCCCGGCACCCTGAGTACAATGCCGGGCCTTTTGGGGCTATCTACGGCTTTAACTCAAACCCTTATCTTCCTTTATCTTGGACCGGACCATGGCTGAGGCGACCAACAACGAAATTCTCAAATCCCTGGAAGAGACGGCGAGCCTGCCGCCCATCCACCACCTGCCGTACTGGCGGCGATTCGAGGCGGACAAGGTGGTGCCTGCGGTCACCGCCCTGCTGGACGAGATAGAGGCAGCCTTCGATGCGCTGGAGGGAGACGTTGAGGGGACCTGGTCCGGCCTGATGGAGCCTCTGGAACGTATGCAGATCCGGCTTGGCGTGTTGCTCGGCACGATCGGTCATCTGCTCTCGGTGAAGTACTCCGACGCGCTGCAGGCGGCTTACGACGAGGTTCGGCCGCGCTCCGTGGCGTTTTCGAATCGCAGGGCGCAAAGCCGGGCCGTGTACGACGGCATGGTGGCCATACGCGACGGCGCCGAGTTTGCGGAACTAGACCCTGCCCGGCAGCGGATCCTCACGGAGTCCATTCGTGGCATGGAGCGTTCCGGCGTGCACCTGGACGGAGAAGCGAAGACACGCTACGAGGAGATCCAACAACGGCTGTCGACGCTGTCCAACGACTTTTCCACCAACCTGGTGCGGGAAGAAAAGGAAAGCCGGATCAAGGTGAGCGGTGCGGCGCTCATCGAGGGCGTACCGGCACCCATACTCGCTGCCGCCGCCGATCAGGCCAGAGAAGATGGAGAGGCGGACGCCGATCCGGAGACCGGCCCCTGGCACTTTGTGGTGAATGGCGTGAACTTCATGGCAGTGATTCAGCAGGGTGCCAGCGCGTCCCTGCGAGAAGATTTCTACCGGGCATTCCGTGCCAGAGGTACCGGCGAGGGCTTCGACAATCGGCCGATCCTGGAAGAGATGCTGCGGTTGCGCCAGGAAGAGGCTCAGTTGGTGGGCTTCGAGCACTATGCCGCGCTTTCCATCGACGCGAAGATGGCGGGTTCCGTAGACGACGTCTGGTCGCTGATCGACGAGCTCGAGAAAGCGGCCCGCCCGGCAGCGGAGAGAGAGCTGGCAGAGCTTGCCGCCTACGCCGCCGAGCACGACATCGCCGAGCGGCTGTCGCCCTGGGATGTGCCGTACGTCTCCGAGCGGCTGCGGGAGTCGCAGTACGACTACGATTCGGAAGCACTGCGCGAGTACTTCCAGATGCCGAAGGTGCTCTCCGGTCTCTTTGGGCTCACCGAGCGACTCTATGGCCTGAGTATTCGCGAAGCCGCTGCCGGCTCGGTCCCGGTCTGGGATGAGAGCGTCAGCTTCTACGAGGTGACGTCGGGCGATGAGGTGATTGCCGGTTTCTACGTGGATCCGTACGCCCGTCCGGGAGAAAAGCGCGGCGGTGCCTGGATGAACACGGTGGTGGGCAGAAATCGCAGCCTCGCGGGTCCGGGGCAGAGCTCCAGCAAGCCCGTGGCGCTTTTTGTCATGAACGGACGGCCGCCGGAAGCAGGCAAGCCGGCACTCATGTCGTTGGATGAGGTTCGCACGCTTTTCCACGAGTTTGGTCACGCGACTCAGCACATGTTCACGGAGGTGGAGGAGGGAGGTGCCTCCGGCCTGAACCTGGTGGAGTGGGACGCGGTGGAGCTTGCCAGCCAGTTCAACGAGTACTGGATGGAGCACAAGCCGTTCCTGAAAGAGATGACCGAGCATGTGACGACCGGTAAGCCGCTGGATGATGGGACTATTGACCGGATCATCCAGAGCAAGAACTTCATGATCGGTAACGGCACTTTACGCCAGCTCCAGTTCGGCAAGACGGATCTGGCCCTGCACCAGCGTTACGGATTGCCCGGCGGCAATGACGCCGCCACACCCTTCGAAGTGGAACAGCAGATTGCCCGGGAGACGGTGGTGATACCTGTGCTTCCGGACGAAACGCAGCTGCCGGCATTCGGGCACCTGTTTGCCGGTGGCTACGCCGCCGGCTACTACTCCTACAAGTGGGCGGAGGTGCTGGCAGCGGATGCCTTTGCCGCTTTTCAGGAAGTGGGTCTGGATAACGAGGTGGCAGTGGCCGAGGTCGCCGACCGGTTCCGGCATACGGTGCTGGGTCTGGGTGGCAGCCTGCCGGCGGCAGACGTCTACCGGCAGTTCCGCGGCCGTGATGCGACTGCGGATGCGCTGCTGATCGACCAGGGACTCAAACAGGCGAGCTGAGCAGCAGGAAGCAAGCGATGATGAGCTACACACCGGGCTGGTTCAGCCGAGCCCTGGAGACCCCTTATGCCAACCGCACCGTAGAGGTGGGCGGAGTACCCATTCACTACCTGTACTGGGCCGGCGACAACGGGGCGGAAAACCGGAAACCCGGCCTGATCTTTGTGCACGGCAATGGTGCTCATGCGCACTGGTGGACGTTTCTGGCGCCCTTCTTCCTCACCGACTACCGGGTGGCGGCCATCGATCTGTCCGGTGCCGGTGACAGTGGCTACCGGGCCCACTACACGCCGGAACAGTTTGCCGAGGAGGTGATCTCGGTGGCCGCAGACGCGGAATTTGGCAATGACACCATCGTGGTGGGGCACAGCTTCGGCGGCTTTATCACCCTGTGGACGGGCCTGCGTTACCGGGAGCGGCTGGAAGGCATCGTGCTGGTGGACTCCGCCGTCCGGCCGCCGGATTTCAAGTGGGAGCGGGATCCGCGCCGTTCGCCGATCAAACCGAAGCGTTGCTACGACACCTTCGAAGAGGCGCATGGCCGTTTCCGCTTGATGCCGCCTCAGGATTGCTCGAACAAGTTCATCCTCGACTACATAGGCACCCACTCATTGAAAGAAACAGACGAAGGCTGGACGTGGAAGTTCGATGACAAGATGTTCCAGAAATTCGACTTCGGCGAGAACATGCATGAGGAGCTGGCAAAGCTGAAATGCCGGGTCGGGGTGATCTACGGTGAAGATTCGTATCTGTTCAGTCAGGACATCGCCGACTACATGTTCAAGGTGCTGGATGAGTCCGTACCCTTCGTCGGCATCCCGGAAGCGCAACATCATCTGTTTCTCGATCAGCCGCTGGCGTTTGTCAGCGCGCTCAGAACGCTGCTGGCCGAGTGGCGGCACTCGAGGCCCAATCGACTGAACGTCTGAAGATTCGTCGCTTCGGGTCGTCAGGTAGTGAGAAACCGGGGCTGATCGCTGCCGAGCGGGGATGGTGGATGGTCCCAGCCAACGGCCGCGTTGGAGAGGCGCACGGCAGATTCGAGATGGGTGAGCTCGCCCCAGGCGCTGTCCGTGCTGGTAGAGAAGCCGACTATCTCTCTGGCGGTCAGAGGTTGTGGTCGGACGGACCCGCGCTCACCCAGGGACCGGACCCACATGGCCGTTCTCGCCAGTGAAACCCGTACCCAGTAGCTGCCACCGACTCGCGCCCGCCGCTCAAGGGCGACCAGCGCGCCGACGGCGGCAAGATAGCCGGTGATGTAGTCATTCACTGCGGCGGGCAGAAGGGTAGGCTCGGGCCGCTTGAGGTGTCTGCCCTGGCGCACGGCCATGCCGGTGACCGCCTGGGCGAGTTGCTCCCAGCCCGGTCGGGTTCGCCAGTCGCCGTCGTGGCCATAGCAGTTGATGGAGACGTAGACCATGCCGGGCCGCAGCTTGAGCACATCGGTCACGCCGAAACCGAGCTTGTCCATGGCGCCGGTGCGGTAACCCTGAGAAAAGACGTCAGCCTGCCGGACCAGGCGCTTCAGACGGGCAGCGTCCTCATCCTTCTGCAGATCCAGTGATGTGGCTCGCTTGCCGAGGCCGGTATCGACCGCAAAGAGCGGAATGCTGGGCAGATGCTCGGCACCGATCCTGAGCGCATCGGCGCCGTAGGAAGCCAGCGTGCGGGCGCAGGTCGGACCTGCCAGCACGCGAGTGAGATCCAGCACCCGGGTGGCGCTCAAGGGTCGGCCCGTCGCACCCGCCAGAGGCTCGGCCGGACTATCGCCCATCTGGATGATCTCGATCACCGGACGGCTGCCGAGCAGCCGTCCCTGAGCCGTTGCATCCCACTCTGCTGCGGTACGCACCATCGCTCCACACAGGCCACGCGCGGCAATCTCGTTTTCGATGTCGATGGCAGGACGCTTGGCGATGGCGCGGCCGACGGCACGCCGGTTGTCTTTGGCACCGAGCAGCTCGAGGAGGCCCTGGGTGTTGTGCGGAAAACCGGAATGCAGGTAGACCCAGCGCCCATCCTTTGCCGGATAGAATCCTGCGGCTGCCGTGCGATCTTCGCCTGCGACGCGAGGCCCCAGAGCGTTCTCCGGGTCCCGGAAGCGAAGGTAGGCAAAGCTCAGCAGAGAACTTTCGGCGTGTCTGGCGTCGATGCAGAGCTCGGCGCTCGCACCATCCTGTGCGGCGGCCTGACGGACAACATCTGCACCAGCGACCAGCGCGGCTGCGGCGGCTTCTGCGGCGCAGTAAGGCGTATCCAGGGTGGTGGTGCGGGCTTTGAAACGGAGGTTGCGCCGGGCGGTCTCTCTGCCGGTCGCGCTGTCCAGATCGGCGAGCGCCTGATCGAAAACGCGTTGACGCGTACGTGTGCCAGCCGCGGTCGCCGTCCTTCGACGTTTCTTAGACTCCTCCCCCATCCGCCGAATTATGTCAGCGCGGGGTGATTCAGTCTGCGATGGTCACATTCAGGGACATCTGCACCAGGCCATCTTCGTTCAGATCGACTTCCTCAATGGGCAAGGCGCGCACCCGTGCTTCCGGCAGTGATACCAACGTGGTCAACGCTTCCTGTATGGCATCCAGCCGGCCTTGGGCCAAGGCATTCAGCTCCTGTTCCGGTACCTCTCGAGCGTCGATGAGCGACTGACGCAGAGCAAGGTTGTAGGCCGGCACGTCCAGTTGCAGCTCACCTTCCTCGTCTGCGGACGAGTGCTCGGTGGCGATCACGTCCCTGGTCACAGCCCGGGACTCGGCGTCGTAGAGGTTCTCCAGAGCGGTACGTAGCGCCTCCGTGTGCGACTGATCGTCCGGCTGAGCCTGCATCAGCGCATCGATCTCGAGGTCGAGCGCTCGCTCGGCAATCGCGATCTGATCAGCTGCCGTATTGCGAACGGGAGCGACCTCCAGCACCAGCTGTGGCCGCTGGCCCAGTGCTTCTGCGAGCTTGGCCAGGGTTTCACGCTGTGGTGGCGCGATCGTGGCTTCTCCGGGTTCGAAGCCGATGTGCTCGAGCTCGTCCGGCGCCATGCCCACCAGAGAGCCGAGCAGGCGAAAGGGGGCAGCGACGATGCCGCCGATCACGTTGGAGAAGGCTTTCATCACCGCGCCCGAGTAGCTGAACTCGGGATCATCGATAGAGCCTGTCACGGGGAAGCTGAAGTCCACGTTGCCTTCACCGTCCTTCAGCAGCGCCACGGCCATGTCGAGTGGAAGATCCATGGCGCCGGGTTGCTCTACTTTCTCGCCGAGGGTCAGATCCCGGATGACCAGCCTGTTGTTGCCTTCGAGGGCGCCTGCGTCCAGTCGGTAGCTCAGGGTCAGGTCTGTGCGACCGTCGGCAATGGCCCGACCGGCGAACTTGACGGTGTAAGGTGTCATACGCGGCATGTTGACGTTGTCGAAGTCCACGGTGATGTCCGTGGCCGCAGTCGGGTCGTTGGCGCTGATGCTGCCTTCGATGTTGAGCGCGCCGTACTCATTGATCTGCCCGGTGATGTCCACCTCGGAAGGTGCGCTGCTGCCGGTTGCGAAAGTGGAGAGCTTGCCATCGATGCTGGAGATGTCGGCCTGAAAAGGCAGTGGCAGGGCCAGGTCCGTGAAGTTGGCGCTGCCGCCGGTGATGCGGGTCTCGCCGATGGTCAGGCCGAAGCCGGCACCGCCGGCTGGCTGTGCGGCCGGTGCTTCCGCGGGGGTGTCGGCGCCTTCTTCAGTTGCTGTGGGAACGAACGTCCGTTCGATGTTGGTTGTCCCATCCCGTTCGATCTCGACGCGGGCGTAGGGCTGATCAATGCTCAGAACGGAAAGCTCCACCGCCTTGGTGGTCAGGGTGAGCTGGTCCACGGTGAGTGTCTGCCAGGCGAACAGCGCTTCCTCCTGGACTCTGTCGAGCAGAGAAAGCCCGTCGATTTCGAGATTCCCTTGATAAAGCAATGACTGCTCTCCGCCGATGGCAAGATTGCCGCCGAGAGAAAGGCTGCCGTCGTCGATGCCGATGTTGGCGACGCTGCTGAGGTAGGGTTGCCCTGCCGCCAGGGCCAACCCTTCAACCGTTAATACGCTTGTCAATCGCACCTCCGGAAAGAGCTGCACGGTGCCATCGAGCCGAACCGTGCCGCCAGGAAGGAGGGCGAGGTCGAGGTTGATGGGCATCTCGCGGCCAGGTGCCAGCGCGAAATCCTGGAGCGTCAGATTCAGCGTTGGAATCTCGATGGCACCGTCGTCCAGCGTGGTGTCGGTGTGAATGATCCGCCCGCGATTCAACGCGATCTCGGCGACCTCGACCTGCCATGCTCCGGCATCGTCAGCCACGGCCTCTATGCCCTCCTCCCTGCGATCTTCGGCACTGCTATCGTCGCTTTCCTCGGCGGTCGATTCGGTTGCGCTCTCAGTGGTGCTGGCGGTGCCGCCGGCGGGTGCTGCCCTACCAGGCAGGTAGCTGCCGTCGGCATCACGGAACAGGCGCAGCAGCAGGTCGTCCACCGCCAGGCGCTCGATTCGCACGATCTTGCCGGGCCAGCTCAGGCTGCCGCTTTCCAGGCTGAGCAGACCCAGCTCGACAAGGTGTGGGTGCTCCGGTTGATTGACGTTCAGGCCGGACAACGTGCCGGTAAGTCCCGAGAGCGCCACGGTCATCTCATCCTCAGCGTCCATGGCGATCCGATAATCGAGCTGCGCCTGGACCGCGCCGCCGTCGAAGGTGAGCGGCAGAGCCAGCTCATCTCTGAAGTAGCGGAACAGGGTTGGTGTGTACGTGCCTTCGAGGCGGAGGTGACCATCGAGTGACAGCGGATTGACCGAGAGCGTGCCGGTCAAGCCGACTTCGGCGCCGGATTCGGTGCGAATGGTCACCTGTTGCCGGCCACTGGTCTCCGGGAGGGTGGAGAAGTCAGCGAGTGCCAGATCGATGGGTGCCAGATCGGTGCTGAAAGGCACCGCTCTAGCCTGATCAGAGACGGTGACCTGCCCTTCAATGATGCGCAGATCCGCTACGGTCAGGCGGGGAATGCCGCTGGCTTCTTGCTGGTCCGGCGCCTGTTGGGTGGCCTCCGGGGCTGCAGTTGCCACCCATCGCGCCGCCAGCTCGGTGAGGTTGCTGTCGGTTTCGGTCAGCCGCTCAAAGTGCACATAGGGGCTGATCAGGTGGATCTCGTTGAAGCTCCAGGCCCAGCGAAACAGGCTCGACAGCTGAAAGTTCACATAGAAGCGATCGAATGAGAGCAGGGTCTGCCCGTCGGATTCCACCACGGCCAGGTCGTCTATCTTCAGGCTCAAGCTGAACGGATTGATGCTCAGATTGCCAACCCGGGTTTCCAGGGAGAGGCGCTCGGCGAGGGTGCTGACCAGCGTGCGCTCCACAATCCAGGGCGCCAGAAGAAAACCGGCGGCACCATAGAGCAGGACAACGATAAAGGCGATGACCCCCCGGCGTTGCCAGGGGTGCGCCCAGATTTCCGTCAGTCGACCCATCCGTGGCCCTGCCTGTTACGGTCGCCAGGCTGTCTCGAGCGCGTTCATCATGGGCCTTCGCGTGTGTAGACCACGGCGCCGCCGATGATGGTCATGTCAACCTGGGTGTTCGGCAGCGCCTCATCCGGCACGGTGAGCAGATCCTGTGACAGCACGACCAGATCCGCGAGCTTGCCGGGGGTGAGACTGCCCTTGATGTCTTCCTCGAAGGCGGCAATGGCGTTGTTGATGGTGTAGCTCTCCAGGGCCTCTTGCCGGGTCATCACGTGCTCCGGGTGGAAGGCGGTGCCGTCCTTGGTGATCCGGGTGACCGACGCTGCGTAGGAAGCGATGGCATCGATGGGCTCGACGGGCACATCCGTGCCGTTGCCAATCAGAGCGCCGGATTCGATCAGCGTTCGCCAGGGGTAAGACGTGAGTTTGGTGCGCTCCTCGCCGAGACGGGAGGGAATCCAGGGTCCATCGGAGGTGCAGTGGACGCCCTGCATGGCGGCAATCACGCCGAGCTCGGCAAAGCGAGGCACGTCTTCCGGGTCGATGTGCTGGGCATGCTCGATACGCCAGCGCAGCGCCTTACCGTCCACTTCGGCGGCTTCGAACACCCGCTGGTAGATATCCAGAGTCTCCCGGTTGGCCCGGTCGCCGATGGCGTGGGTGTTCACCTGGAAGCCGTGCTTCACGGCAATCTCGGCCGTACGCTCGATGTCTTCCACCGGTTCCAGCACCAGGCCGGGGGTGTGCGGCAGGTCTTCATAAGGCGCGAGCAGCCAGGCACCGTGGGCGCCGAGCGCGCCGTCGATCTGACGCTTGATGGAGCGGACGGTCAGGAAGTCGTTACCTTCTGCCACCATCCGGTAGTCGGGCAGCTTCTCATCCATCTCCTCATTGGTCTGACGGCGAACCATCACGTACAGGCGGATGGGCAGCACGCCTTCCTCTTCCAGGGTTTTGAAGAAGTCGATGGTTTCGAACGAGGCACCGGCGTCGTGAAAAGAGGTAACGCCGTGTGCGACCGCTTCCTGGCCGGCCAGAAACACGCGCTGCCGCATGATCTGATCGATCTCCTCAGGCGTCTGCCGGGACTCGAACTCATCGACAGCTTCGTTCAGCAACCGTTGCGCGGTTTCACGCAGGAGGCCAGTGGCCTTGCCGTTGGCGTCACGCACGATTGTGCCGCCGGGCGGGTCTGGCGTGTCGTTGCCGACACCGGCGGCGGCGAGCGCTGCATCGTTGGCGAAGGCGGCATGGCCGCTGGCGTGTCCGAGCAGGACCGGATTGTCCGGCGAGACCGTGTTCAGGGTTTCGTTCACCGGCACCCCTTCCACGGCATCGTCTGGGACCGTGTCCCACTTATCCTGATGCCAGCCACGGCCGAAGATCCACTCGCCGGGTTCGGCCTGGTCCACCGCGACGGCAACCATGTTCACCACTTCGTCCCAGTTTCGAACGGTGTTGAGGTCCAGGATCTGCTTGGCCCGGCCCAGGCTCATGAAATGACCGTGGCCCTCGATGAAACCGGGCATGACGAAGCGGCCATCCAGCTCCACCACCTCGGTGGTGTCTCCGATGTAGGCGCCGATCTCATCATTCGTGCCCACTGCCAGGATCTCGGCGCCGCTGATGGCGACGGCTTCCGTCTCACCGAGTGCCGGGTCGACGGTGGCGACCTTGCCACCCCTGAGCACCAGGTCGGCAACCGGCCCGTCAGGGGCGGCCGTGCTTTCTGGCTGCGCGGTTTCCTGGCTGCAACCGGCCAGCAGTGCTGCAGTGACAAAAACGGCGAGCAGCGAAGCCCACCAGCGGTTCAAGCTGATCCTGATCATTGTCCCGTCCCAGAAGTTCGAGCGGGAAGCCTCGCAAAAGGCTCCCCCATGCGCAAGCACGGGGCGGACGGGCAGGCGTCGGTGTGTCAGTTAGCCGCCCAGCACTCGAGCTCCACCCGTGCACCGAAGGCGAGGCCGGAAGAGCCGAAGGCGCTGCGGGCAGGCTTAGGGCCCGGGAAGTAGGTGACGTAGACCTCGTTGAAGTCCGCCCACTCGTCCATGTCGGCGATCATCACCGTGCACTTCACGACCCGGTCCATGGCAGAGCCGTTGGCTTCGAGGATGTGCTTGATGTTCTCCAGCACCTGTTTTGCCTCGGCCTTGATGCCCCCGGGAGCGAGGGTGGTGGTCCCTGGCAGATTACCGATCTGGCCGGAGAGAATGAGCAGATCACCCGCCCGGACCGCTGCCGAGAAGGGCATGTCCTCTCCGAGTGGCGTACCCGCGTTGGAGTATTCAACCTGCACCTCGGTATCAGCCTGGGCACCATTGGCGATGCCGAGTGCCAAGAGGAGTGAAAGGAGAGTAAGGAGACAGAGTGCGGGGGCTGGCAGCAGGGGCAGGCGTTCGATCATGACGTTTCTCCGGATCGGTCTTAACAAATGATTGCGGAAAGTGCCGCAGTATCAGGCTTTCAGCAAATCACCGGGGTCGGTGTACGGCAGCCCCGTGGATTCGGCGACGGCAGCGTAGGTCACCTGACCTCGATAGACGTTGAGTCCTGCGAGGAGGTGAGGATCGGCCTTGATTGCCGTCTCCGCACCGTTGTTTGCGATCGCAAGCGTGAATGGCAGGGTGGCATTGTTGAGTGCGAAAGCAGACGTCCGCGCGACAGCGCCAGGCATGTTGGCCACGCAGTAGTGAACGACCTCGTGCACCCGGTAGGTGGGGTCCGAGTGAGTAGTGGGTCGAGAGGTTTCGGCGCAGCCGCCCTGATCGACAGCCACATCCACCAGCACAGAGCCCCGCTTCATGTCACGGACCATCTGCTCGCTGATGAGCGTTGGCGCGGCTGCACCAGGCACCAGCACAGCCCCCACGACCAGATCGGCGGTGGCCACCAGTTCGTGCACCATGTCCACGGTTGAAAACGCCGTGTTCAGCGCCGGGCCGAAATGCAGGTCCAGATCTGCCAGGCGCGGCAGAGACAGATCGAGAATCGTCACATCCGCTTCCATGCCGAGAGCCACCCGGGCAGCGTTGGTGCCCACCACGCCGCCGCCGAGCACGACCACCTCGGCGGGCAGGGTGCCGGGTACCCCACCGAGCAGCATGCCGCGGCCACCCTGCTCGATCTCAAGGCAATGGGCACCGGCCTGGACGGCCATACGCCCGGCGACCTCGCTCATGGGCGCCAGCAGTGGTAACCCGCCTCGGTCGTTGGTGACCGTCTCGTAGGCAATGCAGGTGGCGCCGGTTTCCAGCAATCCCTTGGTCAGCTCCGGATCAGGTGCCAGGTGCAGATAGGTAAAGAGAATCTGACCTTCACGAAGCATGGCCACCTCGGGCGGGAGCGGCTCCTTGACCTTCACTATCATGTCCGCCTCGGCGAAGATCTCCTCCGGCGATGTGACGAGTCGGGCACCTGCCTGCTGGTAGTCCCGATCGCGCAAACCGATGACCTCACCGGCACCGGCCTCGATGATGACCTCATGTCCGTTGTGGACAAGCTCCCGGACGCTTGCTGGAACCAGCCCGACCCGATACTCGTCTGCCTTGATTTCCTTAGGCATCCCTATGCGCATGAATCCACTCTCCTTTACCGGGTCCTTGGGTCGAATTCTTCATATCAGAGTCATCCTTAGGGAGTATCCCTCATGGAGACGAAGTACAGATGACCATAGGGTGCGCTGATGAACGGTGAGGCTCAATACTTACGCTGGTTCGAAACCATCGACCATAACGATCTGGCGCTGGTAGGCGGCAAGAATGCCTCTCTGGGCGAGATGTACCAGTCGCTGACCGATGCCGGCGTACCGGTGCCAAACGGCTTTGCGCTGACGACTGCCCTGTACCGACGCCTGCTTTCCGAGCGGGGCGTTAAGGCGGAAATCGAGCAGGCGCTGGCGGGTCTCGATGTGGATGATGTGTCTTCGCTGTCAGCGTGCGGCCGCGCCTGTCGCGAAGCCCTGTATGACGCGCCCTTTCCGGTCGACGTCGCCGATGCGATTGGGGCGGCTGAGGCCCGACTGGTCGAGCAGTACGGGGACGACGTGCGTCTGGCCGTGCGCAGCTCGGCGACCGCGGAGGATCTGCCTGATGCCAGCTTTGCGGGTCAGCATGATTCCTTTCTGAATGTTGCTCGGGGCCAGGCGCTGATCGACGCCTGCCGGCATTGCCTGGCTAGTCTGTTCACCGATCGAGCCATTCGCTATCGCCACGACAGGGGATTCGATCACCTGAAGGTGGCGCTCTCTGTGAGCGTGATGAAGATGGTACGGGCGGACCAGGGCGCTGCTGGCGTGATCTTCACCATCGATACGGAATCGGGACACACCGAGATGGTATTGCTGACGTCGGCCTACGGTCTCGGTGAGAACGTGGTGCAGGGCACCGTGGACCCGGACGAGTTCTACGTGCACAAACCCACCTTCCGGACGGGTCATCGCTGCGTGCTCAAACGGAAGCTTGGCGCCAAGCAGCAGCGGATGGTCTGTGGCCGCCGGCGATTGGGTTCCGAGACCTTCAACGAGGCTACGCCGGAGGCGCTACGGCAGCAGTACTCAATCAGTGATGATGAAGTGCTGGCGCTGGCCGACCACGCTCTGACCATCGAGGATCACTACAGCCGGCTGGCGGGGAAACCGGTACCCATGGACATCGAGTGGGCGCGAGACGGGACGGACGGCAGGTTGTACATCGTTCAGGCCCGCCCCGAGACGGTGGCCAGCCGTCAGGACAGCGCTGTGCTGATCCGCTATCGGTTGCAGGAGAAAGCAACGGCACGGGTGAGCGGGCGGGCGGTGGGGAGTGCCATTGCCACGGGTCGGGCTCGAGTGGTATCAGGTTCCGAAGACCTGCGCCACTTTCAGCCCGGTGAGATCCTGGTTGCAGAGACTACGGCCCCGGACTGGGGCACGGTGATTAAACAGGCGGCGGCGGTGGTGACGGACCGGGGTGGGCGCACGTGCCATGCCGCCATCGTTGCCCGGGAGCTCGGCATTCCGGCTGTTGTTGGCTGCGAGACGGCAACGAAAGACCTGGCAACCGGAGAGGAAGTCACCGTCTCCTGCGCGGAGGGCGAAACCGGCAAGGTGTTTCCCGGGTTGCTGGCTTTCGACCGGGAAACGCATCAGCTGAATGATCTGACAAGGCCGCGAACGCAGATCATGATGAACGTGGGCAATCCGGAGCAGGCTTTCCGGGCGGCCATGCTGCCCAACGATGGCGTTGGTCTCGCTCGTCTCGAGTTCATCATCACGGAGTACATCGGCATCCACCCGATGGCGCTGGCGCACCCGGAGAGGATCAGTGACGAGACGACCCGATCGAACGTGCTGAGAGCAGCTGCGGGTTTCCATCACCCGTCTGATTTCTTCGTTGCCCGGCTCACCGAAGGAATCAGCACGATCGCTGCTGCCTTCTACCCGAAGCCGGTGGTGGTCCGGCTGTCTGACTTCAAGGTGAACGAATACCAGGCGCTCATGGGTGGTGGTGACTTCGAGTTTGACGAAGAGAACCCCATGATCGGATTCCGCGGTGCTTCCCGGTATGGGCATCCTGCCTACCGGGATGGGTTCTCGCTGGAATGTCGGGCTCTGAAGCGGGTAAGGAACGAGGTGGGGCTCGTCAACGTGAAGATCATGGTACCTTTCTGCCGCCGGGTGGCCGAAGCTGAGCACGTGCTCGAAATCATGGCGGAGGAGGGTCTGGTCAGGGGGGATGATGGGCTCGAGGTCTACGTCATGTGCGAGATCCCGAACAACGTCATCCTGATCGACGAGTTCGCCAGGTACTTCGACGGCTTCTCCATCGGTTCGAACGACCTCACCCAGCTCACGCTCGGCGTGGACCGGGACTCGGAGATCGTCGCCTTCGACTTCGACGAGCGCGACCCGGGCGTTCTCAAGATGCTGGAACTGGCGGTGACCGGCGCGAAGCGGAACGGCCGTTACGTGGGTATCTGCGGGCAGGCGCCATCCGATTACCCCGAGGTGGCCGAATTTCTGGTCAAGCTCGGCATCGACTCCCTGTCGCTGATCCCGGACGCCGTTCTGGAAACCACCCGACGGGTGGTGGAATTGGAGCGGAAGCTCGGCTGAGCCTCGGACGCTGATCCAGGAGCTGGAGCGGGTGAAGGGAATCGAACCCTCGTCATCTGCTTGGGAAGCAGAGGCTCTACCATTGAGCTACACCCGCCTGACGTGGGCATTCTAGCGGGTGACAATCCGAGCGGACACTGGATCGCTGAGGAGGAATCTGTGAAAGACTTGGAGATATCGTTCATGAGGGCGTGCGGTTCGGTAGAAGCTCGTCGGTTTGGCCTGTTCCGACTTGTGCCAGCCGCGCTGCTGATCACCCTGGTTGGGCAGGCCATCGCCGAAGCGGCCCCACATCCGGGCCGGATCGCCTACGAGAAGCACTGCGCCGTTTGCCATGACAACCCGGAGCAGAGCAAGGCACGCACCTTTGAAACCCTGACCCGGATGATTCCCGGCACCATCGAGTACGCACTGACCGAAGGTCGGATGAAGGCTGAGGCTGCGGCCCTGAGTGAGACCGAGCTCGAAGATCTGATGAACTACTTCCGGGGCCAGACCCGCTCGGACAACGATTGGGTTGCGAACGCGATGTGCGCCGACCCGACCGTGGACACGAAGCCTCCGGCCACCGTCGCGACCTTCGGCTTTGGCGCAAAGAACCATCGTTTTCTCTCCGAAGCGCAGGCCGGACTGGCGCGGGAAGACTTCGAGAACCTGGAGCTGGCCTGGGCGCTCGCCTTTCCGAACATCACCATGATGCGGTCTCAACCGGTGGTGGTGGGTCACACCCTCTTCCTCACGCCGGTGGACAGCCAGCAGCTCTATGCCTTCGACATCAGCGGCAGCCCCTGCGTGCGTTGGGTCTATGACGCCGAAGGCCCGCTTCGTTCCAGCCTGACCTACGGCCGGCTGCCGGCATCCGACCGGCCCGTGCTGGTATTTGGCGGTATGGATGGACGGCTGCACATGGTGAGCGCTCGGACAGGTGAGAGGCTCTGGGTGCGTTCCTTGAAGCTCTTCCCGGAGACCATCATCACGGGTACCCCGCAGCTGCACGAGGGCACCGTGTACGCCTCCCTCTCGCAGTTCGAGATCATGGTGGGCGCGAACCCGGACCACGAGTGCTGCAAGAGTCATGGCGCGGTGGCAGCAATCGATGGCGAGACCGGCGAGGTGATCTGGATCAGCCACACCATGCCGGACGCGAAGCCAATTCGCGACCGCGGTGACGGAAGGATGATCTGGGGCCCCTCCGGCGCGCCTGTATGGACGTCGCCGGCCATCGATGCAAAGCGTGGTGTGCTCTACGTGGGGACCGGTGAAGCGACCTCGGAGCCCGCGCATCCGCACACGGATGCAATACTCGCGATCGAGCTCGAGACTGGCGATATCCGTTGGGCCTTCCAGGCCACGGAGAACGACATCTTTCTCGCCGGCTGCCGGCGGCGGGGACAGCGCTCGCCCAACTGCCCACCGGAATACAGCGTCGAGCGGGACGTGGATTTTGGCGCTTCGGTGATCATTGCCGAACTGCCAGACGGCACCGAGCTGCTGCTCGCCGGTCAGAAGTCGAGTGACGTCTGGGCGTTGGATCCGGACGAGAAAGGCCGTGTGGTCTGGCACTGGAACAACGGGGTAGGCACTGCCAACGGCGGTGTGCATTGGGGCATGGCATTTGATGGCGAGAAGGTCTACGCGCCGATCAGCGATCCAGGCCGGGCCCGGCCTGGGTTCGTGCCTCAGCCTGGCCTATATGCCTTGAATGCGGGCACCGGCGAGCTGGTCTGGGAGTACCGCACCGAGCCGGTTTGCGAGGGACGGGAGCATGTCCGCTACTGCGAGTTCCTGTATGGCTTTTCCGCTGCCACCACCGTGATCGGTGAGGCGGTGATCCAGGGCAGCCTGGATGGCCATCTCCGTATTTTTGACGCGGAAACCGGCGAAGTGATCTTCAGCTACGACACGGTGCGCGACTACCAGGGCGCCAATGGTGTGACCGGCCAGGGTGGTGCGATTGACAACGGATCCATCATCGCCGCCAACAGTCTGTTGCTGGTGAGTTCGGGCTACGGCATGTTCGGCCAGGTGCCGGGAAATGTGTTGCTGGCGTTCAGGCCAGCGGACCAGGCAAGCATCGAGGCAAAGACCGCCTCGGAGTAGTGCCCGGGTCGAGCTGCAGCCTTCAGACGGTGGGCGTAAGATAGAGCGGCTGTCCAACAACCGGAGTGAGGCAATGGATCGACGCGACTTCCTGAGCAAAGCGGGCGTCGCCGCCGCTTCGTCCATTGCCGCCGCCACCAGCCTGTCGGCCAAGGCCGATGCTCTGGAACACGCCATGATGGATGAGCTGGATCGGCGGGTTGTGGAGCCGAGTATGTTCTGCGACATCGGTGAGGAAGGCCCGGACTACAGCAGCGATCAACGACCCTTCCTGCAGGGTGACGATCCCCGTCTGCCGCAGATGCCGAAAAAGCCTACCCTGGTCGATTTCTTCAAGCTGCGCTTCGCACCTGCCAATCACGTGTTGCAGAGCGCGACCTACGCGCAGAAGAACGGCATGGAGGAGAAAGTGATCCTGGCCTGCCTGCTGCACGACATCGCCGTGGGCAGCTTCATCCGCACCGATCATGGATACTGGGGCGCGCAGCTGATCGAGCCGTACGTGGACGAAGAGGTGAGCTGGGCCATCCGCTACCATCAGGCACTGCGTTTCTTCCCCGACGAGAACGTGGGCTATGAGTATCCACAAGCGTACTACCGCTTCTTTGGTCGGGACTACCAGCCTGAGCCATACATCGTGGAAGCGGCCGAGTACGCCCAGAAGCACAAGTGGTACATGACCGCGCGGCTGATCACCATCAACGATCTCTACTCATTCGAACCGGACGTGCAGGTGGACGTGGATCAGTTCACCGACATCATCGGCCGCCACTTCCGGCAGCCGGAAGAAGGTCTCGGCTTCGATGGCAGCCCGGTGGCGCACATGTGGCGCAGCATGATCTGGCCAAACAACTTCCTTTGAGCAAGAAGCGTTATGGGTCGGGAAAGCTGCCGGTGTTGAGAAAAGCGATGGTCGCGTCAGCCACGGCCGGATCGTTGCGCAGGCCCCAGTGAGTTAAGTCGAACTCGCGGAAATCACTCATGCCGTCGAGCTTCGCGCTCTCGACTGAGACCATGGAATCGTTCGGTAACGGCAGCCACTCGTTGGTAATGAGCGCATCCCGGGTTCCGGCGATCACGCCCACTTCGAAGTTCGGCACCGGCAGCGTGGCGGCAAGTCCATCCGGCCCGGTGCCGAGCATCTGTGCAGTTGGTCCGGCGAGCTCCAGAACCGTGCCTGGTAATCCCTCTTTTACATCTGCCAGCTCGCTACCCCGGTTGGGCGTGCCGATCAGAACCGCCCGGCCGACATTTTCCGGCAGACCGTTCGCCAGGTAGGCACGGATCAAGAGCCCACCCAGCGAGTGGCCAACGAAGTGAACGGTGCGCTCGTTGTTGGCGCAGCAGGCCTCGATTGCCGCCGACACCTGGGCGATCAGCTCATCCGGCGTGCCGTCGTTCGATGGGTAACCGATGTTGTGGACCTCGAAGCCCACGCCGGCCAGGCGATTCTCCAGAATCAACATGGCGGTTTCGGTGCGGCCAAGTCCGTGCAGCAGGACCACCTGATCCGCGCCTGCAGGTGCTGGCTTGAACAAGGGTAGATCGGCTACGTACAAGGCGCCGACGATCAGGATGACGAGCGCGCCAACGGAGAGCGAAAGCTTCACCAGAATACCTCGTTTGGCGTACAGCAAGAGGCGCATTCTGTCGATGGTGAGGTGTCTGTATCAAGCTGGTAGCTTTGATGAATGACTCACGTTGCTGCCGCGGTGGTCGTCTTCCTACTGCTGCTTGCCAGTCAGGCCCATTCGTCCGACGCGCCGGGTCCGGCGGAAATCAGGTATGAGCCCGATCGGGGACTGGTCTTCCGTCAGGGTGAGACCGACCTCTGGTTGGGGCTGCGCTTCCAACCCAGGCTCGACACCTACGGCGGCACCCTGGTGGAGGCGGAAGACCTGCTCACGGATCAGGACACCACCCTGGAGCTCAGGCGAGCGAGGATCAAGGGCGGCGGCAAGGTCCTGCGCGACTGGATCTCCGTCTACACCGAGTACGACGTGAAGAGCTCCCTGTGGCTGGACTACCGCGGAACCGTCACGGTGGGCGGCTGGCTGGACATCCGTTTCGGCCAGTGGAAGCACGAGTTTACCCGGGAGCGCGTGATCTCCTCCGGCAAGCAGAGCCTGGTGGACAGGTCCATCAGCAACTACTGGTTCGGCATTGATCGGCATCGGGGGCTATCTACCAGCACTCGGATAGACCAGGGTGGGCGCTGGGACAGCCGGATCTGGGTGCAGGCACTGACCGGTACCGGCCACAATGCAAGCTCGGAACGGGGTCAGGGGCTGATCCTCGCCCGCTGGCAGTGGAATCCGGCGGGGAAGGAGCTCGCCTTCTCACAGTCCGATATCGCCCGCAGCCCGGAGCCCATTTCCTCGATAGCGCTTGCGTACGTGACAGGCGATACCCCGTGCAGCCGGTTCTCGAGCTCCGGCTGCGGGCAGCTGCCGGACTTCGAGGCCGGTGACTATGAGCTGGAACAGTTCCTCATTGAGACCGCCATCCACCATCGGGGTATCGGTTGGGAGCAGGAGCTGCACTTCAAGAAGCTCACGGATGAGCAGACCGGACGGGTGACGCGGATGGCCGGGGGTTACGGCCAGCTCGGCTTCTTTCCGAACGAGTGGTGGCCGGCAGCACCGGCGCAGCTGGAGATCGTCGGCCGGATGGCCCTTGTGGATCCGGACACGGACGAGGGCTCAGATCTGCACCAGGAGTGGGTGCTCGGCGCCAACTGGTTCTTCAACGGCCACCGCAACAAGCTGTCTTTCGACGTGACCCGGCTCGACTACGAAGAGCCGGATCTGGAGAGCAGCAAGTTGCGTTTCCGCCTGCAGTGGGACGTTTCCCTGTAAGGCAGCTTCGTCGGGAGGACTAAGAGGCCTGAGGTATCGCGGTTTCTTCCGTATCTTCACCGAGCATTCGGTTGGTGATCACACCGGCAGTCATCGCGCCGTTCACGTTCAGCGCCGTGCGTGCCATGTCGATCAGCGGCTCGATGGAAATCAGCAGCGCGGCAACCGTGACCGGAAAGCCCATGGCCGGCAGCACCACGAGGGCAGCAAAGGTGGCGCCACCACCGACGCCGGCGATGCCGAAGCTCGAGATAGCGACGATGGCCACCAGCCCGGCGATGAAGGAGAGGCTCATGGGGTCCACGCCCATGGTCGGCGCGATCATCACCGCCAGCATGGCCGGGTAGATACCGGCGCAGCCGTTCTGACCGATGGTGGCGCCAAAGGTTGCCGAGAGATTGGCTACCGGCGGCTTCACGCCGAGCGCTTCGATCTGGGTTTCTACGTTGAGCGGGATAGTGGCGGCCGAGCTGCGGGAGGTGAAGGCGAAGGTGAGCACGGGCCAGACCTTTCTGAAGTAGTCGAGCACGTTGGTGCCGGACAGGGTGAGCAATCCGGCATGGACGCCGAACATGATGGCGATGGCGAGGTACGACGCGACGATGAAGGTGAGCAGGTTGAGGATGTCGGCAGCATCCGAGCCAGCCACCACCTTGGTGATCAGCGCGAAAATGCCGTACGGCGTCAGTGCCATCACCATGTGCACCAGCTTCATGACGATTTCCTGAGCCGTCTCCACGAAGCCGACGATGGCCTCACCGCGTTCTGGGCTATCACGCATCACGCCGAGTGCTGCGATGCCGAACAGGATGCCGAAAAGGACCACGGCGATGATGGAGGTGGGTCGGGCGCCGGTGAGGTCGTAGAAGATGTTGGAAGGGATGAAGCGCACCAGCATGTCGGCAAGACCAAGCTCGGCTACTCCTTCATAGCGCTCGGTGAGAGCTTCCGCCCGTTCCAGTTCCCGAGCCCCTTCGGTGAGACCGTCTGCGGTCAGCCCGAACGCATTCGTAACAAGTATGCCAACGATGGCGGCGATCATGGTGGTGCCGACCAGAATGCCGATCACGCTGCCGCCGATCCGGCCGAGAGCGGCCAGGTCCCGCATCCGGACCACGGCGGCGATCATCATCACCAGCACCAGTGGCATGATGATCATCCGCAACAGGTTTACGTAGCTTGCGCCGATCACGTTGGTCCACTCGAGTGTTCCTGCGATCACCGTGGCTTCCCCTGCGTAAACGATCTGCAACGCAAAGCCGAAGATCAGCCCTGCGCCAAGACCCGCGAGGATCTGCCGGGACAACGGCGTGTCCGGCCCCTTCATCCTGAACAGCAAGGCGATCAGGCCTGCGAACACGATGAGGTTGACGATCACTAGATAGGACATGTGTGGCTGGCCTGCTCCCCAGGAGGGGCGACTATAGCGCGTTCGTCAATCGCCCGCGTAGCCGTTCAGGCTCCTGATCACTGCCTGCTCGTAGTCGCGGGCGGCGCCAGCGACCCGGCCTGATTCGCCCGTGGTGAGCCAACGGCGTGTCCGGCCAGCATCGCCGAGTGGTGTGCGGGTGCCGAAACTGTTCAGAAACACCATGCCGATGGGTCGACCATCTACGTCTGCCACCATCACAAGGCAGCGCCCGGCCTCCTTGAGGTAGCCGGTCTTGGAGAGCTGAACCTCCCAACGGCTGCTGGCAGTCAGCGGGTTGGTGTTGCCGTAGGCCAGGCTGTAACGCGGACCGCTGAAAGACGCGTAGTGCTGATAGGTGGTGGAGTAGGCACGGATGAGGTCGTAGCCGTAGGCAGCGGCGAGCATCTTCCAGAGATCCTCAGCGGAGGCCACGTTGCCGAGGGAAAGCCCTGTCGGATCGTCGAACCGGCTGCTGTTCATGCCGAGCGCTTGCGCCTTGCCGTTCATGGCGGCAACGAATGCGTCGAAGCCGCCAGGGTAGTGACGGGCCAGGGTATGAGAAGCGAGATTCTCGCTGGACATCAGCGCGATCTTCAGCAGCTGATCCCGCCGGCTTTGGGAGTCGACGCGAATTCGGGAGTAGGCGTTCTTCGCCGTTTTTTTCTCCCAGCCGAGAATGGTGATGGGCTCGTCCAGTGGCTGGCCACTGTCCAGGACCACCATGGCGGTCATCAGCTTGGTCACCGAAGCGATGGGCACGGTGAGCTTGGCATTCTTGGTGTGCAGCAGCTCGCCGGTGGAAAGATCGCCGATGGTGGCGTGCACGGATGCAAGCTGCACCTCGGAAGCGTCGGCGAAGAGAGAGGCTGAAATGCCAGCCACGAAGGCGAGGAGGCCGGTGAGGAGCTTGAGCGGCATGCAGGGCTTCAGAACGCGATATCCCCGAAATGGACCGTTATTTTCTCACGTGTGGGTGAAAATTAGTACATTGTTCGAGCAGGCCCTCGAGCGTAAGGTGCGCAGCCCGCACGCTGGTGCGGGTCCCCGGAATGGATGATAGACAAGGGAGGAGTGTCCATCATGCCGAGCCTGAACCCCCAGAGCCCGGATGCCCGCCAGCTGGTGAGGGCGATGACCGAAAGCGCTGCGCTGCCGGCCTTCGTCCAGCGGATCAATCCCAATACCCTGAAACACCTGGTCGACGACGTTGGCCTGGAGGACGCAGGTGCGCTGATCGCGCACGCCTCCAATCAGCAGCTCGTGCATCTCCTGGACGAGACGCTCTGGACCGGCGCCCGACCAGGCGATCCGGACAAGCTGTCCGTGGCTGAGCTGTTGCGCTGGCTCGACCTCTGGAACGGGCTGGGCAAAGGCTTCGTCGCCGACAAGCTCTTTGAGCTCGGCGACGATTTCTGCGCGCTGGCCTTTTCCCGTCTGCTGGTGATCGCCGACTACGACATGGCACCGCGGGTGCTCGACGAACACACGCTCGCCATTGGCCGGTACATCGTCCGGGTGCGAGTCGATGACGAGTGGGATGCGGTGCAGACCGCCATAACTGCTCTGTGGCAGGACTATCCGGATTATTGCGAGGCGATCTTCGCCCGGCTGGCGTTTCGGCACTCGATACTGGCAACTGATGAAGACGATACGGCAAAGGTGCTCGACGCGGATGCGAGTCACAGCCACGAGCAGGGGCGGGAGGAGTCCGGCTACGTCACCTCGGTGATGGCAGGCAGTTTTCTGCGCGCCTTGCTGACAGAAGACGTGGATGCGCTCAGCGATGAAACGGAGTACGACCTGATGACGCAGGCGTATTTCCGGCGTCGGCAGGCCCTGCAGGCGCAAGCCGATGCGGCCGCGGCGACTGCAACCGAGACACAGTCCAAGGATGCGGCCGCGGATGAGATGAGCGATGCAGCGGCGGCTCGGGAGGCGGCCAGTGCCTCCGTGGGGGCCGGACCGGTCAGTCCGGAGGACCTGGAACTGCTGGAAGCTGAGCTGGTCGCCTACGAACGTGCCCAGATGCGGCCGGCAGCTTTGCTGACTGGCCCGGAGACGTCGGCGGTGGTGGATGCGGACTGGGTGCGTGTGGCGCTCGGTCGGCTGCAGAGCCAACCGGACATCTTCGATGCCAGGATGGATGAACTCACCTACCTCTCGAACCTGCTCATGGTCGGAGCTGAGTCAGGCGGTGAGCGTCTGGAATCCTCGGATGCCGCCAACCTGGTGATCGCGACCTGCACGCTGGGTGCCTGCCATGATCTGTGGCTCGAGCCAGAGGGTGATGAGGTGGCATCGGTGCTCGAGATGCTCAGCGACGCGCCAGGCCTGGTTCGTCTGTTTCGGATCGGCTGGCATCTGCTGACCAACCTGCCAGGTCTCGCTGCAGCCCGGTTGAAAGCTCTATTTGCGGATCAGCAGGTGCGCGATCGGCTGGCGGAGAAGCCGTGGGTCCTTGGCGAGGTGGACGGATTGCTTGGTAATCCGGACTTCGAGGCCGTGGTCGCCAACCGCAACTTCGACGATGCTCAGGAAACCCTGAAGATCCTGGCGATCGCCCTGGAGCCGGAGGCGGTGGTGGTGCTTTGCGTGCTGATGGACGGGGTGCCGCGGTTTGCCCGGTTGCTGGAGCAGAAACCACCCGAGGGCGCAGTGATGACCTACGCTTCCCGCTACGTCGCGACCATGAAGGATCTGTTGAAGGTGCATCGTTTCCTTGATGAGCTGGCAACCCAGGTGCGGCTCTGACAGCTCCTGGGTCATAATCCGGCGCTCGATTGATTCTCACAAGCAGCGGGGGCGGCAGCATGATGCCAGGCCGGCAGGCAATAGCCGGGGCGGGTGATACGGGTAGAACCGGTAAGCGGCTTGGAAAGGCCGCGCGGGCGGCGATGAACGTGGCCGTTGCCGGCGCGCTCTGTCTGGCAAGCTTGCTCGCCAATGCGACCGCGCCCACCTTCGCCGAGCGGCTCGGGTGGCCGGAGGGTACCCGGGCGCTGATTCTGCATATCGACGATGCTGGCATGTCGCTGGATTCCAATCGCGGCACCATCAGGGCGATTGAACAAGGGGTGGCGAATTCACTCAGCGTGATGATGCCCACCCCCTGGGTACCGGCCATCGTCCGCTGGATCGTCCAGGATCCTGATCACGATGCCGGTCTGCACCTGACCCTGACCGCAGAGTGGCGGGATTACCGTTGGGGACCGTTGGCCGGTTCCCAGGTCCCCGGACTCGTGGATACCGAAGGTGCGCTCTGGGCCACGGTGCCGGAGGTGGTCGGCAATGCCAGCGCCGACGAGGTGGAAACCGAGATTCGCGCCCAGCTCGCCCGCGCCCGGAAAATGGGATTCGAGCCCACCCACCTGGATTCGCATATGGGCACCCTGTTCGCGTCGGACGAGTACCTGGCCCGATACTTCAAGGTGGGGATCGACGAGGGCATCCCGGTCATGTTTCCCGGTGGCCACAACTACTTCGTGTCCCAGCAGATGCCGGTCAGGTCCGATCAACTGCGCGGACTGGGCGAGCGACTCTGGGCGGCGGGTCTACCGGTGCTCGA
The DNA here is from genome assembly GCA_965215995.1 of Candidatus Azotimanducaceae bacterium. Classification (GTDB taxonomy): domain Bacteria; phylum Pseudomonadota; class Gammaproteobacteria; order Pseudomonadales; family Azotimanducaceae; genus SZUA-309. Next base: position 2,576,669 of record OZ244128.1, read on the forward strand.
CGATCTGCACAACACGAGCTACAGCTGGGCCAGATCAGACAAGGTGGCCAACTACGTCGAAGCGATCGAGACGCTGCGTCCCGGAGTGACCATGATGATCATGCATTGCACGGAACCAACCGAGGTTTTCGAGCACATCTCCGATTCCGGCCCGACTCGACTGGGAGATCTGGAGGCCATGCTCGATCCCGAGGTACGTGCGGCTATCGAGCGGGAAGGCATCGTGCTGACTACCTGGCGCGAGCTGATGGCGCGGCGTCGGAGCCAGCACTGAACGATTACATCTGTACGGAGGAACAAAGTTGAAGGACGAAACCAAACTGATCCATTCGGGCTACGGCCCGGACCCCACGACCCGAGCGGTGGCGACCCCCATCTACCAGACAGTGGCCTACGAGTTCGAGAATGCTCAGCACGGCGCCGATCTTTTCAATCTGGCAGTGCCCGGCAATATCTACACTCGCCTGATGAACCCAACCACGGATGTGCTCGAGCAGCGGGTGGCTGATCTGGAAGGCGGGGTAGGCGCGCTCTGTCTGAGTGCCGGTTCTGCTGCCATCCACTACGCCATTCTGAACATCGTCGAGCAGGGTCAGAACGTGGTGACCACGCCGCAACTCTACGGCGGCACCTACACCCTGTTTGCACACATGTTGCCCAAGCAGGGGATCGACGTACGTTTCGCGGAGTCCGATTCGCCGGAAGCGATTCGAGCACAGGTGGATGAGAACACCCGCGCGATCTTCAGTGAGTCAATCGGCAATCCGGCGGGTAACGTGGTGGACATCGAGGGTCTGGCCGCGGTGGCAGATGACGTAGGCGTGCCGCTCATTGTGGACAACACGGTAGCAACGCCCATGCTGATCAAACCGATCAGCTATGGCGCACACATCGTCGTGCACTCCATGACCAAGTACATGGGCGGGCACGGCAACTCGCTCGGCGGTGCGATCGTCGATGGCGGTAACTTTCCCTGGGCGGAACACGCGGCGAAGTTCTACATGCTCACCGAGCCGGAGCCTGCCTACCACGGTGTGGTCTACACCGATGCCATGGGTCCCGCGGCCTACATTGCCCGGGCACGCACGGTGCCGCTGCGCAACACGGGTGCGGCGTTGTCACCTTTCAACGCCTTCCTGATCCTGCAGGGGCTGGAAACGCTTGCGCTGCGCATGGAGCGGCACTGCGACAACGCCCTGGCGGTGGCAAACTTCCTGAATGGTCACGATGCGGTGTCCAGGGTGGTCTTTGCCGGGCTCGAAGGTGATCCCTACTACGACCTGGCGCAGAAGTACTGCGATGGCCGGCCGGCTTCCCTGCTCACCTTAGAGGTCAAGGGCGGATACGATGCGGCTGTCCGCGTTCATGACTCGGTGGAGCTGTTCACCCGACTGGTGAACATCGGCGACGCCAAATCTCTGATCTGCCATCCGGCTTCGACCACGCATCGCCAGCTCACTGAAGAGGAGCAGCTGAAGGCAGGCGTGACGCCGGGCATGGTACGCCTGTGCGTGGGTATCGAGCACATCGACGACATCATCGCCGATCTGACTCAGGCGCTGGCAGCGGCGGGAGGCTAACGGGAGGTCAAGGCACCTGCCTTGGCCTTGACCGTAGGTCAAGGCACCTGCCCTGGCCTTGACCGTAGGTCAAGGCACCTGCCCTGGCCTTGACCAAGGGTCAAGGCACCTGCCCTGGCCTTGACCGGGTCAAGGCACCGCATCCTCCCTATTGGGGAGCCGGACCACCGCGCTGATGCAGCCGGCAAGCACGAACGCCACGGCCCACACCTGGAAAGCCGTGCTGTAGGTACCGGTCCGGTCGGCGATGAAGCCGGTGATGAGCACCCAGAACGTTGCCGGGGCGAGAAAGAACGACAACAGACCGTTCACTCTGGAGAATTTCTTCACACCGAACAGACGTGAAATCAGCACTGATCGCACCGGCACCATGCCGCCGAATCCCAGCCCGAAAAGCCCCGCCGCCAGGCTGAGCCAGGCGTAGCTCGAGCTCGACAGGAAGATGAGCGTCGATGCCAGATAAGCACTGACGGCGAACATGACCGTCATCCTGGCGTTCATGTTGTCCATCAGCCAGCCCCAGACCAGCTTGCCGGCGATTGCGAAACCACCGGCGATGCCGAGCAGATAGGAGGCATCGAACAGGCTGAAACCGAGCTCCGTGGTCATATAGGTGGGCAGGTGGGTGATCATGGCGCTGTACACCCCGTTCATGAGGCCGAAGGTGATCACCACGCTCCAGAAGGCTTTCGAGGTGAGAAACTCGCGATAGACCGCAAAGAGTGACTGGCTGCTGTAAGTCGTTTGCGCTGACGCTTCTTCAGCTACCGGCGCGCTTTCCTCCGGCGCCAGATCACCGTCCGGGAACTGCCCGATCTCGGCCGGTGACTGCTTTACCATTCTCAGGGTCAGCGGGACCACCAGCAGGATCAGCACAGCGGCGTAGCCCACGTAGGTACCGCGCCAGCCCAGGGTCTGGGACAGCCAGGTCACCACGGTCGGCATGACAACTCCGGCAACGGAAATGCCCATGATGGCGATGCCGAGAGCCATCCCCCGATTTCGGGTGAACCAGCTCACCATCAGCTTGGTCTGAGCCAGTGGGCCGACACCAGTCCAGCCGAGCCCCTGAAAGAGAATCAGAATGGCGAGAAACGTTGGAAAGCTGCTGGTCGTCTGCAGCAGGAGATAGCCCAGTGCCAGCCACAGGGAGGCGACGACGATGACGCGGCGGACCGGGAATCGGTCCAGGCAATACCCGGTCAGAGGTGCCATGCAACTGCCAGCGAACAGCGTCAGGCTCACTGCCAGCGAGATTCGGGTCTTGTCCACGGCAAATTCCTCCATCCACATGGGGAAGAAGATTCCGCGGGAGTGCAGGAAGAAACTGGAGGCCAGGAAGCCCATGCTGAAGGCATAGGCAGCCAGATAGTAGCCGTAAAACGGTCTGGATGCGGACGCATCGGTGGCGATGTTCATGAGCAGAAGATACTGTCACAGGTTCGCTACCGGCAAATTCATGTGCGGCCACCAGGGAGAAATCGTGAGTCTGGAACCAATCGAGGAAATCGGTAAAGCCGGCTACGTCAGTCTGGCCACATTCAGGCGCTCGGGTGAAGCAGTACGCACACCTGTCTGGATCGCGCCTTCCGAGGAAGCGCTATGGATATTCTCGGCGGGGAGTGCGGGCAAGGTGAAACGCCTGCGGAACTCCGATCGTGCCGAAGTTGCGGTGTGCGACGTGCGGGGCAAGGTTTTGGGCGAGTGGTATCCGGCCAGCGCCCGGGTGGTGACGGAAGCAGCCGAGATTGAGCAGGCACTCGTTGCGCTCAGACGGAAGTACGGTGTGCAGATGTGGCTCGCTGACGTGGGCTCCCGGCTCACGGGTAAGTTCGACAAGCGGGCGTACATTCGCCTAGAGCTGACCGGTGGCTTGAACTGACTCGCAAATGACCGGGTTAAACCGGTGGTCTCGAGGGAGATCGGGAAAATACCCCCTCGAGACCGACAACAAGAAAACACCACCGCAAGCACAACGACAACAGCAGTATCAACAGCGGCACGGTCAGAAACTGGTCCTCGCGGGGCGCGGTTAAGCAGTACGCGCTCCGCGTTTTTGTGCCCGTGTGTTTCGTTCAGAGCATGCCTGCGCGCGCCTCACTCATCCAGACGCTGATCGCCACTGCCACCGAGGTTCACCTCCAGGCGGATTCTGGCACCGAGCACGGTGTCGTACTCTCTCTCTTCAGGCCAGCCGATGATGGGCCAGAACTCCACGAAGAACCAGGGTCGCCAGGTCTGCTGGCGGTAGCGGATCTGCAGCTGGTAGTGGTTGTAGTACTCGTCACCGGTGCTGATGATCTCGTCTTCATCGAACGGTGAGTCTTCGATCGAGAGCTTCCGATACAGGGCTTCGTAGGCGAACTTCCTGCTGTCGGTCCAGGAGTGAAACAACGAAAACTTCTGCTCGATATACGGATTTTGCTCGTTCTCTTCGAAGTACTGCAGACGGGTTCTAGAACGGAACAGCAGATCTTCGCTCAGCCCGCGATTGAAGTACTGGCGGAAGTCGTTGCGCAGACCTGTCTTCGAGTAGTAGTAGAGTCGATTGGTGCTCTGCCCGACCCACTTGCCGGACAGATCGTATTCGAAGCCGAGGTTCACCCGCCCGAACGGGTCCGGGGTGCCACTCTTGATACGGAGACCGAGGTCGAAGCTGTAGCCACGCTTGGCGCTCTGCCGGCCGATCCAGCGCAGGGCAACGTCGTTGTCGTCATCGTTCGGTGAGGCCTGATCCACACCGGCGCCCTGGTCGTCGTTCACAACCAGCCGCAGCCGTTCGTTCATACCGGGTAGCACCAGGTGCAGCTTTACCTTAGGGGAGAGCTCCCAGCCGTGGTGCTGAAGGTAGTCAGTATTCAGCCGCAGCCGGATCCTCGTTTTTCTGTCTGTAAAGGTGGAGTGCTCGTCGTTGACGAAAAAGCCGTCGATCTGCCGGACCGTCGTCTGCACAAGGTTGTCGACGGAGTCGTAGGAGCGGTCGACCATGCTTCTGGTCTGCTCCTGAAGATCGCCAACGGCAGCCTCGTTGGCCTCGTCGACAGACGCTGATTCTCCGGCCACGGCGGTCAGAGCCGTGCACGTTGCGCATCCTGCCAACAGGAGGGTGGAGCGAAACCGGGTGTGAGTGTTGCTGCCGATCATGCCTATGCCTTACCCGGCAATCTATCAGCTTGCGCTACACTGATCGACACAGGAGGAGATGGCATGAGACTGCAACATAAAGTGGCTGTGATAACAGGCGGCGCCAGCGGCATGGGACGGGCAACCGTCGAGCGCTTTCTGCACGAAGGGGCACGGGTCGTGATTGCGGATTTGAACAGCGAAACAGGTGAATCCCTCTACGAAGCCCTGGCCTCGGAAGGCTATGAAGAGGCCTGCTCGTTCATCCGTGCCGATGTGGCGAAGGAGGACGACATCGTCGCCATGCTCGAACACGCGGTGAGCTGCTTCGGCAGCCTGGACGTATTGTTCAACAACGCCGGCGTCGGTGGCGCCATAGGCCCGCTGACTGAAACCCGGGTCGAGGACTGGGACTACACCTTCGACGTGCTGGCCAAAGGCGTGTTTCTCGGCATCAAGCACGGCGCACGGATCATGCGGGCGGCTGGTCATGGCGGCGCCATCGTCAACACCGCCTCCATTGCCGGCCTGTCCGGTGATGGCGGTCCGCTCGTCTACTCTGCCGCCAAGTCGGCGGTGATCAGCCTGACGCAATCGGCGGCGGTAGAGCTCGCGCCTGACCGGATCCGCGTGAATGCCATCTGTCCCGGCTTCATCGCAACGCCGCTGGCGGATGGCGGCGATCCGGAGCGGACTCGGCGGGCGTTCGCTGGCGGGCAACCCTGGCCTGACTACGGAACGGGCGAGAACATCGCAGGTGCGGCACTGTTTCTTGCCAGCGATGATGCAGCCTTCGTGACAGGCGAGAAGCTCGTCGTCGATGGTGGGCTTACCGCCGCCGGTCCGGAACTGTCGAAGAAGTTCCCCCGCACCTCCGCACGCAACTCCAAGGTCAGCGGGGTAACAAAAGGCAGCACGGGGGAGGCGCCTGAATTGAGGAAGCTGACGTGAAGATCGCAACCTGGAACGTGAACGGGATGAAGGCTCGCCTGGAGTTCATGAAACTCTGGCTCATGGACCGGTCGCCGGATGTGGTGGGGCTGCAGGAGCTGAAGCTCGCCGACGAGACTTTCCCCCACGACTACTTTGCCGATTTGGGCTACCGGGCGCTGACCCATGGTCAGAAGAGCTGGAACGGGGTGGCTGTGCTGTCCAAGCTACCGATGGAACTGGAACAGGTGGGTCTGCCCGGCCGGGCGGACTTCGGCTCCCGCCTGATCACGGCACGTATCGACGATGGCTCTAGCAGCGGTCTGCAGTTCACCACCGTCTACTGCCCGAACGGTAAGACTCTTGAGCATGATGACTACCCTGCCAAGCTCGCCTGGTTCGACAGCCTGGCAGAGCATCTGGAAGGCAGTCTCGCTCCGGCCGGCGTGCTCTGCGGGGACTTCAACATCGTTCCCGCAGCGCTGGACAGCTGGATGGGTGCGGACGGGGAAGGCCGCCTCTTCCACACGGATGCGGAACGCAGCCGGCTGGAGCGGATCATCGGGCTTGGCTTCACAGACCTCTATCGGATTCTGCATCCCGATGAGCAGGTATTCTCCTGGTGGGACTACCGGGGTGGGGCTTTCCACCGCAAGCAGGGTCTCAGAATCGATCTGCTGCTTGGCACGGACAGCGTCGCCGAGCGGACAACCGCGGCCGGTACCGACCGGGACTACCGTAAGAAGCAGGATGGGCTGACCGCTTCTGATCATGCTCCGGTCATGGCGGAGCTCTGCAGCACCGGATAGCTCCGCGGGGCGGAGCGGTGCCCAAATCGCCTGAATCTCCTGCGTTGAGCGGGTCAGCCTTCTGTGCTCCAATGGCGCCCCAATTCCTGCTGTCAGTACCAAAAACCTTACGAAATGCGCGATTACTTCATTCGCCGCGCGCTTCTCATCATCCCGACCTTAATAGGCATCACGATGCTGGTCTTCATGGTTACCCGGTTCGTGCCGGGTGGCCCGTTGGAGCGCGCCATCATGGAAGCCCAGCAGGCAACCCTGTCGAGCCAGACCAGCCGCTCCGCGGGTCAGGGTATGGCGCTTTCTGAAGAACAGCTGCAGCAGCTCAAGGAGTACTACGGTTTCGACAAACCCTGGTACGAAAGCTACGCGCTCTGGCTGACAAAAGTGGTGCAGGGCGATCTGGGCACGAGCTACCGATACAACGAGCCAGTCTGGGAGGTGATCAGTCAGCGTTTCCCGATCAGCCTGTTCTATGGGCTGGTCAGCCTGGTGATCACCTATCTGGTGTGCATTCCGCTCGGCGTAGTGAAAGCCATCGGCCACCGCAGCACCATGGACAACGTAACCAGTGTGCTGGTCTTCGCCGGCTACGCAGTGCCTGGTTACGTGCTCGGCGCCCTGCTGCTGCTTTTTTTCGCGGTTGAAGTGGACTGGTTTCCAATGGGGGGCTTCACCAGCTACAACTTCGACGAGCTCACCCCTATGGGCCAGGTGCTCGATGTGTTGCATCACGCGGTGCTGCCGTTGATCTGCTACCTGGTGGGCAGCTTCGCGGTGACCACCATGCTCATGAAAAACAACCTGATGGACAATCTGGCAGCGGACTACGTACGAACGGCAGTTGCCAAAGGGGTGCCATTCAACAAAGCCGTATCCGGACATGCCCTGAGAAATTCCCTGATCCCCATTGCCACCACCTTTGGTCAGAACATTACTCTGCTGGTCGGTGGCTCCTTCCTGATCGAGACCATCTTCGACATCGACGGCTTCGGTCTGCTGGGCTTGACCAGCATCTTCGACAGGGATTATCCGGTGGTGATGGGTATCGTCTTCCTGGCCAGTCTGTTACTGCTGATCGGTAACATCCTGTCGGACATGCTGGTGGCCATGGTCGATCCACGGGTACGCTTCCAGTGACGTTCCGGCTGAATCCGCTCACCGTTCGCAAGCTGAAGCGCTTCAGAGAAATCCGTCGCGGGTACTACTCCGCCATACTGCTTGTGCTGCTGACCGGATTGTCGCTGTTTGCCGAGCTGATGGTGAACGACAAAGCCATTGTCGTCAGCTACCAAGGTGAGTGGTTCTTTCCCACCTATGCGGACGTGAAGCTCGGTGCCACCTTCGGGTTGACCGGTACCGATGCGGTCACACCTGTGGATTACCGGTCGCTCGAGAATCACTTCGAAGGCACGGACAACTGGGTGGTCATGCCCCTGGTGCCCTGGGGACCATACTTCAACGACACGGTAGAGGGGGTGCTGAAGGCGCAACCACCGAACTTCGAGCGCGGTCACTACCTCGGTACGGACAGCACCGGACGGGATGTGCTCTCCCGGCTGATCTACGGCTTCAGGACGGCGATCTTCTTCGCGATTGCCTTCACGGCACTGACCTATCTGATCGGGGTCAGCATCGGCTGTGCCATGGGTTACTTCGGCGGTGTGTTCGATCTCCTGTTTCAGCGGATCATCGAAATCTGGTCGAACATCCCGTTTCTCTACATGGTGATCATCGTCTTTTCTGTGATCCCGGCGACCTACGACATAGGGACGCGGATCGCCATACTGCTGATCATCATGGTGCTGTTCTCCTGGACCGGGCTCACCTACTACATGCGTACGGAGACCTACAAGGAGAAAGCGCGGGACTACACCGCGGCGGCGCTGGTTCTGGGGGCGGGTACCTCGCGCGTGATCTTCCGGCACATTCTGCCGAACACCATCGCCACCATGGTGACCTTTGTTCCCTTCACCGTGGTCAGCGCGATCACGGCCATCACCGCGCTGGACTTTCTTGGCTGGGGGCTGCCGCCTCCCACACCGAGCATCGGCGAGCTCCTGAAACAGGGCACCGCCAACCTGACTACCGCGCCCTGGATCGTCACCTCCGCGTTCGTTGCGCTGGTGTTCATCCTGGCCGTGGTGACCTTTATCGGCGAGGCCATCCGCGAGGCCTTCGACCCACGTAAATTCACGCTTTATCGTTGAGGTTCCGCATGCACTACCCGACCTCTCATGAAAGGCCGCGCGCTGGCCTGCTAGTCCTTCTAACTGCCGTGTTTGTCCTGGTTGGCTGTGGCGTTGAGAACGCCACAGATCAACCGTCGGCCGACGATGTCGCTGCGCAGGAGGCGCGGAAATCTGCCACCGCGGCTCACATCCAGGCGCACTTCGACAACTTCTACTCGCTGCCGCCGGAGGTCACCGAAGCCCTGGAGCGCGGCGAGCTCACCCAGGAGGCGGTGGACGCGCGGATCGCTGCAGGGGAGTTCGAGAAGTTTTTTCAGTTCAAGACCCCGGCCGATCTTCCCGAAGATCTGGTCTGGGAGAATGGCTCGGATCTCCCGGAGTTCGCCAGCCCTGATGCCAAGCAAGGAGGTACGCTCTATGGTGCGCTGGCCGACTTCCCGCGCACCTTGCGGCTGTTCGGCCCGGACTCCAACGGTTCCTTCCGACCCTGGATTCTGGATGACACCCGGATGGGCTTCGCCCGTCGGCATCCGAACGACACTTCCATAGATGCCAACGGCAATTTCCGCTACTACCCGGGCGTTGCCGAGGCCTGGGCGGTGGATCGAGAGACGCGAACCGTCTACGTGAAGATAGACCCGGAAGCACGGTACAGCGACGGCATACCGGTCACCTCCGATGACATGATGTTCAGCGTCTATTTCTGGCAGCAGGAGTTCATCAAAGCGCCGTGGTACAACAACTACTTCAAACGGAATTTCACCAGGATCACCCGCTACGACGAGCGCACCTTTTCCATGACCCAGCCGGAGGCGAAGCCGAATCTGATCTACCGGGTGCTGGAGCTGGAACCGCTGCCGGCGCACTTCTTCACCGAGGTCGGCGAAGACTACGTGCAGCGCTATCAATGGGAGTTCGTGCCGACCACCGGTGCGTACGTGATCGAGCCGGAGAATCTCAAGAAAGGCCGCTCGATTACGCTAACCAGACAGCAGGACTGGTGGGCCAAGGACAGGAGGTTCTGGCGCAACCGATTCAACACGGATCGGATCCATCTGGTGGTGATCCGTGATCAGGCCAAGCGCTTCGAAGCTTTCCGGAAGGGGGAGCTGTCCATGTTCGGTCTGTCGTTACCGGAGTACTACTACGAGAAGCTGCCGGCCAGCGATCCGCTGGTGGCTGATGGCTACGTGCAGCGCGCCGTTTTCTACAATCAGATTCCCCGGCCCACCTATGGGCTGTGGATGAACAGCGATCGCCCGCTGCTCGATGACCGGAACGTGCGGGTGGGCATCAACTACGCGAGCAACTGGGACAAAGTGATCGCCGAGTACTTCCGCGGTGATTACATCCGAATGCGAACCACGGCGGATGGCTATGGCGAGTTCTCTCATCCCTCGTTGACCGCCCGACCATTCGATGTGGAAAAGGCGCTCGAGCACTTTGCCGCTGCCGGATTTGCCGAGCGGGATGCGGATGGCGTGCTGATCGATGCGGATGGCAACCGGCTCTCCTTCACTCTGTCCACGGGCTACGAAACCCTGAAGGACACGCTCACGATTCTCCGCGAAGAGGCGCTGAAAGCCGGCCTCGATCTGCGTCTGGAGGTGCTGGACGGTACCGCTGCCTGGAAGAAGGTGCAGGAGAAGCAGCACGACATCCACTTCTCTGCCTTCAACGTGGGTGTGGAGATGTATCCGCGTTACTGGGAGACCTACCACTCCGTGAACGCCTACGACGTGCCCTGGTTGCCGGATGGCAGTCCGAACCCGAACCGGCAGCTGAAGCCGCAGACCAACAACCTGCAGTCCATCGCCAATCCCGAGCTGGATGCGCTCATCGAGGCGTACCGTGCCAGCGATGATGTGGAAGAGATGAAGCGTCTGGCCTATCAGATGGAAGAGATTCTCTATGACGATGGCTCGTTCGTGCCGGGTTTCGTGGTTCCGTTCATGCGGGGTGCGTTCTGGCGCTGGGTGAAGTTCCCGGAAGATTTCAACGTGAAGACGGCGCGCAATCTGCAGGAGCATTTCCTGTTCTGGATCGATGATGAGTTGCGAGAAGAGACCGTGACGGCGAGGCGGGCCGGAGAGACCTACCCGGTATTCGATGAGGTCTTTGATCAGTACCGCGACGAATAGACATGTGTCTGAGCACCGGAAAGGTTGAACGCAGGTGAGCGACGATCTGCTCAACGTTGAGGGTCTTGTCACTGCTTTCCAGACGGAAGAAGGCGAGATTCATGCCGTGGACGGCGTCAGTTTCTCCGTGGGCAGAGGACGCACGGTTGGGCTGGTTGGAGAATCCGGCTGCGGCAAGACGGTGACGGCCCTGTCGATCATTCAGCTGCTCCCACGTCCCGCGGCCGGCATCCTGGCCGGCAGAATCACCTTTGAGGGCGAAGATCTGGTGACTGCCGGTACGGAGCGCCTGCATGCGGTTCGTGGCAACCGGATCGGCATGATCTTTCAGGAACCGATGACGGCTCTGAATCCGGTGCACCGGGTCGGGCGCCAGATCACCGAAGCGCTGAAGCTGCACAGGGATCTCAGCGATGAGGACGCGCTGGCCGCGGCCATCACCATGCTGGATCGGGTCGGCATCCCGAGCCCGGAGGTTCGAGTCAGTGAGTATCCGCATCAGCTATCCGGCGGTATGAGACAGCGGGTGATGATTGCCATGGCACTGATCTGCGATCCGGCGCTGGTGATTGCCGATGAGCCCACCACTGCACTGGATGTGACCATCCAGGCTCAGATTCTCGACCTCCTGCAGGAGATGCAGGACCAGCTTGGTACCAGCATCATCATGATCACCCACGATCTCGGTGTGATCGCCGAGACCTGTGACGACGTGGTGGTCATGTACGCCGGCCGTGTGGCGGAAAAGGGTACGGTGGAAGAGGTGTTCAATCGTCCCAGGCATCCCTACACCCGCGGTCTGCTCGCCTCCATTCCGCGGCTTTCCACACCACGTAAAAGTCGGCTGCCGACCATTGAAGGCATGGTGCCGGCGCTGACGGAGATGCCGGCGGGCTGCCGGTTCAACAATCGCTGCCCCCACGCGGATGCACGTTGTCTTGCCGATTATCCGGACATCACCGATGCGAAGGATGGGCACCTGGTGGCCTGCCACAAGTGGCAGGAGCTGGAGGCCGTTCGTGACTGACCTGCTCGATGTCCGAGACCTGAAAGTTCACTTTCCGATCAAGGGCGGTGTGCTGCTCAGAGCGACCGGAGCAAACAAGGCTGTAGACGGCGTCAGCCTCAGTATCAGCTCAGGCGAAACGCTTGGCCTGGTTGGCGAGTCCGGGTGCGGCAAGTCGACGCTGGGTAAGGCGATCGTGCGCCTGCTCAATCCGACAGATGGACAGATCGTCTTCGCTGGCCAGAATGTGACCCATCTGTCCCGCCGGGCCATGAAACCCATCCGCCGCGACATACAGATGATTTTCCAGGATCCCGGGGAGAGCCTGAACAGCCGGCACACGGTCGGCGGTCTGATCTCCGAAGCCTTCGAAATTCACGGCATCGGCGAGCCGCAGTGGCGCAAGCAACGGGTAGCAGAGCTGCTCGAACAGGTGGGTCTCCCTGCGGCAGCGGCAGAACGCTTCCCGTTCGAGTTTTCCGGCGGTCAGCGACAGCGGATCGGCATTGCCCGGGCCATCGCCCTGGAGCCTAAGCTGGTGATCTGCGACGAGCCGGTCTCAGCGCTGGATGTATCCATCCAGAGCCAGATCCTGAACCTGCTGCTGGACCTGCAGGCGCAGATGGGGCTTTCCTATCTCTTCATCGCCCATGATCTGGCGGTGGTGAAGCACATCAGTGATCGAATTGCGATTATGTACCTGGGCCAGCTCATGGAGACCGGCGGGGCGGACGAGATCTACGAGGATCCGAGGCACCCTTACACCCGGGCGCTGATCGCCGCCATTCCGGAACCTGATCCCGCCCGACGCGGCCAGCCCAAGGTGATGTTGGAAGGTGATGTGCCGAGCCCGATCGATCCACCGCCGGGTTGCGTATTCCACACGCGTTGCGAGCATGTTCAGGCGCGTTGCCGAAGGGAGAAACCGGCTCTGAGGGATCTGATCGCTTCTGATGGCAGTAGCCGCCAGGTGGCCTGCCACTTCGATCTGTAGCTTTGAAGGAGGGCATATGCGTCTGATTGCAGCCAATCCGGTCTGGGTCTATGCCCTGCAGATGACCGGCTACATCGAGGTGCAGTAAGTCTTGCCTATGCTGCCTGAGAGTTCGCGGTTGGCGCCAAAGTCGCGGTTGCTCTGACAAACAGCAGCAGGGATAAGAACGTCAGAACCGCAGCGGCCAGCCAGGGTGCGCCTGGGAAGTAGATAGGCGCCGTGACGCCCGTAAATGCGGCGAACAGAGTCGTCATGAACGGCGGGCTGATGATGGAGGTGAGGCTCGACATGCTACCGAGGCCGCCCTGCAGCTCACCCTGCTCTGAATCCGACACCTGGGTGGACATGATTCCCTGCATGGCAGGCGAAACGAAGCCCTGCAGCGCTCCGACGACGAGAAAGGGGTAGATCATCCAACCCTGGGTGACGAATGCATAGCCGAGGAACGAAACCATGCAGAAGGCGAAGCCGATCATGGCCGTTCGCCGGTTGCCGAGCTTTGGCAGCACCACGCGCAGGAGCACCGCCTGTACCAGGACCATGAGCACGCCAACCGCGCCCAGGGAGTATCCGATCTCCTTCGGTGTCCAGTCGAATCGCTCGATGGCGAAGAAGCTCCAGACCGAAGGCAGGGCGTGATGCCCGAGCTGGTACAGCACGTATGCGCCGATCAGGCCGAACACCATCGGGTAACGCTTCAGCGAGGCCAGTGCCCCTAAGGGGTTGGCCCGGCGGATCTCGAACGAGCGGCGCTTTTCCGGGGCAAGCGATTCGGGCAACACGAGGGCGCCGTAGAGAAAATTGGTGAACGACAGCGCGGCGGCAGCCAGGAAAGGCAGACGCGCACCGTACTCGCCGAGGAAGCCGCCGATCACCGGTCCGAGCACGAATCCCATGCCGAACGCGGCGCCGATCAGGCCGAAATTCTGTGCCCGCCTGGACGGCTCGCTGATGTCGGCGATGTAGGCATTGCAGGTGGAGAAAGTCGAAGCAGCCGCACCGGCGATGATGCGGCCGAGCAGCAGCCAGGCGAACGTGGGCGCCCAGTACATGATCAGGTAATCGACGGCGAGCACAGCCAGGGAGAGCAAGAGCACGGGCCGGCGACCAAAGCGATCGGACAGGTTGCCCACCATCGGGGCAAGGAAGAACTGCATAGCGGCATAGGCGAACATGAGCAGGCCGCCATAGCGGGCCGCCGCCGATATGTTTTCGCCGGTCACCTCGACGATGAGCTGCGGCAGCACGGGCATGATGATGCCGAAGCCGATGGAGTCGAGCAGGGCAGTGACGAATATGAACGCCAGGGCGTGCTTGCCTGCACCCCTATTCATTGCAGATCTCCTCTCTCTGGTCGGACACTATCATCGTCAGACCGGAGTGTGTCCAGACGCTTACTTCTGATAGGTTTGTATTCGGGAAGCGCACGATCAGGGGGGGTGTGCATGAACTCGGGACTGCTCGTCGATCCGACGAGCGCTTACTGGCGGGTCAATCGCGAGTCCTTTCTGCTGCTTGGCGGCGGGGCGGCACTGCTGCTTCAGCTCGCCCATCCGCTGGTGGCGGCAGGTGTGGCTGACCACAGCGGCTTTCGCGAAGAGCCGGTTCGGCGCCTGTACCGGACCATCCGCACTATGCAGGACATCATCTATGAGGATGACCGCACGGCCCTCGCCGCTTCGCGGCAGGTGAAACGGGTGCATGCGGCCGTGCGTGGCACGCTGAAAGAACCTACGCCTGCCTATCCCGCGGGCACACCCTATCGGGCGAGTGATCCCGATCTGCTGCTCTGGGTGCACAGCACCCTGCTGGCAACGGCGCTGAAGACCTATGAAGAGTTCATGCCGGCCCTCAGCGCCTCGGAGCGAGAGGCTTACTATCAGTCCTCTAAGCCGGTGGCACGGGTGCTGGGGCTGACCGATGCGGACCTGCCGGTGGACTTCACCGCTTTCAGGGACTACTTCCAGAGCATGGTGCGTGGACCAGTGCTGGCGTTGACGCCCACCAGCCGGACGCTGGCGGATCAGGTTATCCACCCGCCCATCTCCTGGTTTCCGAGGATTGCTGGTGATGCACTGTCCGTGGCCACGGCGGCGCTCCTGCCCGGGGAGATCCGGGAACTCTACAGTCTGCGATGGGGGCCGCGGCGCCGGTTTGCCTGGCGCCTGCTGCGTCGGTCGCTGAAGGAATCGCTGCCGTTGATGCCGAACGTGGTCAGGGCTGGCCGTCATGCCCGTCGCGGTGAGCGACGGGCGCGTCAGATGGCCGCCTGATGGCTGAAGACAGTGTGTCTGAGGAGGATGTTGACAGGCGGATCATGTTTACCGTGCATCAGGGGCTGCCGCGGGAAGGCCCGGGAAACCGGGCGAGCACGGCCCGGGCGCTGGAACTGATCGAAAACCTTCCGGCGGCACCGGAGGTGCTCGATATCGGCTGTGGGCCAGGGATGCAGACCGTGGATCTGGCCAGCCTGATGCCCCAGGCGCGGATTCAGGCCGTCGACACACATCAACCCTTTCTCGAGGACGGTGCTCGCCGGGCGGAAGCGGCAGAGTGCGCTCGGCGGGTCGAATTCAGTCTGGCCGACATGCGGGCGCTGGACTTTGCTGCGGAGCGCTTCGACCTCATCTGGTGCGAAGGCGCGGCCTATATCATGGGCATCGCCGAAGCGCTGGCGGCCTGGCCACAACTGCTCAAGGCAGGCGGCCACCTGGCCTTCACCGAGGCGGTCTGGCTGAGCCGAAGCCCACCGCAGACACTGGCGGACTGGTGGCAAGCCGGGTATCCGGCCATGGGCGACACTCAGGCCTGCATCGACAAGGTAACGAACGCAGGTTTACAGCTCGTTGGACACTTCGTACTGCCGGAGGCAGCCTGGTGGGACGACTACTACAAGCCCATGGAGGCGCGGATTGCGGCCTTACGGGTAGAGCTCGAGGACGACGCCGCGGGGCTTGCAGCCCTGGAGGAGCACCAGCGGGAGATCGACTACTTTCGGCGCTGGTCCGCACACTACGGTTATCTCTTCGTCGTCGCCCGGAAGGCGAGCTGAATGCGCATCGTCAGCTGGAACGTAAACGGCTTGCGCGCCTGCGTGAAGAAGGGCTTTCTCGATGTGTTGGAGGCGAACGCCGCGGATGTCTGGCTGTTGCAGGAAGTGCGGGCTTTTCCGGAGCAACTCACCGAAGCAGCGCGCCAGCCACCAGGCTGGCATACGGCTTTCTTCCCTGCCGAGCGACCGGGCTACAGCGGGGTCAGCCTGTACAGCCGGAAGGCTCCGGACAAAGTGGAGACGAGCCTCGGCGAGGCGCGTTTCGATACGGAAGGCCGATACATAGCCGCCCACTTCGGTCGGCTGGTGGTCGCCAGCGTGTATTTCCCGAAAGGCAGCGGTCGGGATCGGGACAACAGGCGGGTGCCCTATAAGCTCGATTTCTACCGGGCGGTGTTCGAGCGGGTCGAGCAGCTCCGAAAGCGTGGTCCGGTGTTCGTGGCCGGTGACTACAACACGGCTGTGGAAGCCATCGATCTGGCCCGACCGAAGACCAATACCAAGTCGAGCGGCTTTCTGCCGGAAGAGCGGGCCGAGATGCGGCGCTGGTTCGATGCGGGCTGGGTGGACGTGTTCCGGCGGCAACATCCGGATGAGCCCGGCCACTACAGCTGGTGGCGACAGTTTGGCGGTGCCCGGGAGAACAACGTCGGCTGGCGCATCGATTACGTGCTGGCCTCCCCGAGTGCGGCCAGAAGAGTGCAGAACGCCTTCATCTGGCCGGATGTGCTCGGCTCTGACCACTGCCCCGTTGGCGTGGATGTGCTGTAAGCCTTACCTGCTTCCGCTAGAATGCCGAAGTAAGCCGCCCACCCCGGGTGCCAAGAGAAGCGGGCCCATGCGCAACTGATCCGATAAGACCCTGTCACTGGTTTTACGGAGGATGTTGTGTCCAACCTCATCTGCAGGGCGTTGTCATTCACCTATGACGGCGCCGAGTCGGAACTGTTCAAAGACCTCGATCTGGTTATCGACACCGGCTGGCGATCGGCCTTGGTCGGTGCCAATGGGCGTGGCAAAACCACGCTGCTCCGGCTTCTCGCCGGCGAGCTCGAGCCGGATCGGGGTGAGATAGAACGTACAACGGCGTGCCTCCTTTTCTCGTCGGTTGCCGAGCCCGGTCTCAGTGCATTTGCGGCGGCAAAGGATGTGAGTGGGCCGTTCCGGACCTGGGAGCGGGAGATCGAGTCACTGCTCGCCGATGGTGGGGAGCAGGCCCTCGCCCGATACGGTGAGCTGGAGAGTCGTTACCGGTCCCGGGGTGGCTATGAGATCGACGCACGGCTGCATGCGGAGATGGCCGCTCTGGACATATCACCTGATCTTGCCCGACGCCCGTTCGAAACCTTGTCGGGGGGCGAGCAGACCCGGGCGCGGTTGGCCGGGTTGTTTGCCGCAGAAGGTGCCTATCCGCTGATCGATGAGCCGACCAACCACCTGGACCTGGACGGCCGCCGGCTGCTGGCCGATTACCTTGCCAGCAAAGGCGGTTTCCTGCTGGTCTCTCACGATCGGGCCTTTCTCGATGCGGCGGTGGATCACGTGATCGCGCTCAATCCGGAGACGGTGGATGTGCAGCGCTCTGACTACAGCACCTGGCGACAGGCGCATCTAGAACGGCTGGCGGAGCAGGCTCGCAGCAACGTGCTGCTGAAGAAGGACATCACCCGTCTGGAGACGGTAGCCCGGGCCAGGCGTTCCGGAGCAGATGCCCGGGAGTCTGACAAGACAGCGGGGGGCAAGGCACGGCTGCCGTCCCAGCGTGGAGGGGACACTGGTTTCATCGGTGCCCGCGCCGCCCGGCAGATGAAGCGGGCGCTGGCGGCGGAACGGCGAGCAAGTCAGGCGGCTGAGAAGCGTCGGGATTCGCTCGTTGATGTGGAGAAAGAGTATCCGCTCATGTTGTCGGATCCACCGGCAGCGGCGCCAGGCAGGGAACCGCTGGTGCGGGCGCGGGAGTTATGTGTAGGTTGGGATAGATGGCTGTTTGAGCCGCTGACTTTCGAGGTGCGGGCGGGAGAGCGGTTGGCGCTGACCGGCCCCAACGGCTGCGGCAAGTCCAGCTTGCTGGCGCTGTTTGATGACGGTTCGGCGTTGAAGTTGAAAGGCAGCTGGAAAGTACATGCCCGGATCGTCATCTCCCGGGCAATGCAGATTCCGCGATGGCAGCGGGGGTCACTGCGCGAGCAGCTGACAGCGGCTGGCCTCGAGGAAGCCCGATTCCGGCAGCTCATGGCAGCCCTCGGTGTGCGGGGTGCCGCGCTCGATCGGCCTCTGGAGCACCTGTCCCAGGGCCAGCTGAAAAAGATCGAGCTGGCCAGATCGCTCAGCCAACCGGCGCACCTTTATCTCTGGGACGAACCGTTGAACTACGTGGATGTGGACGCCCGGGAACGGATCGAGGCGGCTATACTCGAGTCCAACGCTGCCCTCGTCTTCGTGGAGCACGACGCCCGCTTCGTAGAAGCAGTTGCCACCAACATAGTGAGTCTGGTGCTCGCACACGAAAGCGGCAGGCAGGAACAGGGGCAGGGGTGGCACAAGGGAGATCCACCATGAGTGAAGCGCCGTTTCAGCTAGAGCGACTCGACCATCTGGTGTTGCGTACGCAGAACGTTGAGCGGCTTGTGAGCTTCTACTGCAGCCTTGGCTGCACGGAGGTTCGCAGGATCGACACGATCCAGCTGGTCCAGCTCTCGGCCGGCGTCTCCATGATCGACATCGTTTTTGCGGAACGAACGACAGCTGATTCGAATCCGAACATGGATCACTTTGCGCTCAGGGTGTCGCCGTTCGATGCGGACGATGTGCTGGCCTTCTGTGCTGCGAACGATATCCCCGCCGAGGCGCCGGATTTTCTGCTGCTGGGCGCGGACGGCTTCGGCCCGGCGATCTACATCCAGGATCCGGACGGCAATCGGCTGGAGCTGAAAGGCCCACCGGTGGAACCGCGTCCGGATCAGTCGGCATCCTCAGGAGATACGCGGTGAGTGTGCGGATAGAGCCGCTGACGCCTGAGCGCTGGCCGGATCTGGAACGGCTGTTTGGCCCGAACGGTGCCTACTCGGGATGCTGGTGCATGTTCCTGCGCAAGTCTTCCAAGGAGTTCGATACGGATTGCCGGGGTGGTGGTGACGCAAATCGAGCCGATCTGGCGCGGATCGTTGCCGCCGGTGAGGAACCCGGATTGCTTGCCTACGCGGATGACGAGCCAGTGGGTTGGGTTGCGGTGGCGCCCAGAGAAGCCTATCCGCGCGTGCTCAGAAGCCCCATCCATCGACCGATTGATGAAGCCGGCCCGGTCTACAGTGTTTCCTGTTTTTACGTCGCCAAAGAGGCTCGAGGCTCCGGTGTGGCGGACGCATTGCTCGAAGCAGCGGTTGAGTTCGCCGGGGGCCGAGGTGCGGCTCTGGTGGAGGCCTATCCGGTGGATGTGAGTGAGCGCAAGGCTGCCGCGGACGTCTGGCGCGGAACCCGCAGTCAGTTCGAACGGGCTGGATTTGCGGTGGCGGCACGGCGGAAGCCGGCGAGACCGATTCTGCGCCGAATGCTCAGGTAACCGTACGCAGATCTGAACGGCGGTTTCCTGGATCAGTCCAGGATCAAAGAATCCCCGATGCGGACCGACCCGGGTGTTTTCACCGTCGCGTACACGCCCAGGTCACCGTCGTTCTCTTTCACCAGCGTGCGCATGATGCCCGGATCTTTCGGCAGATCGCCGAAGCCATGGGTCGTCATCACGCAGCGTGGGCAATCCAGGTTGATCTCGAGCTCTACCGATCCGATGCGAGCGGTTCTGCCGACCCAGGTCCGTTCCGGGAAAGGCGCGTCCGAACCGGACTCGATGAGGAGATTGGGGCGGAAGCGCGCCACATCGAATGTCTGCTCAGGGGCGGCGCTCGCCAGCGTGACCAGGGATTCGTTGGTCATGATGAGGATCGGAAAAGCGTCGAAGTAGGTTCCCGGGGGCGATTCGAACTCCATCAGGAACTCGGGAAACTTGCTCACGTCGGGCAGGGGCTCATCCTCCGTGCGACCGAAAACCCGGCGGAACTCCGCCTCGGCATCTTCCAGAACCGGCGCGCCGCGCCGATAGTGATCGAGCTGGTCTTCCGGCAACAGCGGCCAGATGGTGAGGGGATTGCCGACCAGGGCGCTGAGCTTTGCCGGTGCTTCTGCATCGCTGGTCATGAGTCGGCTGCCATCGGGCAGGGTGATCTCGGCCGGTATCGAGCCTTCGGCGGGTGGCGCTTCCAGATAGCGTGCCGAGCACTGCATGAGCTCAGGGAAGCGTTTGCCGCCGCGGATGCCGCCCCGCTCCTCATCCCGAACCGCCCAGGCTCTATCGCCCGGTACCCCTCGCGAACCGAGGTCCAGGGCATCCTGGGGTTCGCCGCCCATGCTTTTTACCGGATAACGAAACAGAGCGGATACGGTGCCTGCGGACATTCCCACCTCCTGAGGAAACAATCAGGGCGGCAGTGTGGCACAGGCCGTGTGAAAGCCACAGCGGTCACAGATGAGACGGACAAGCAGATACCTGGAGAAAAGGGCGACCTCAAAGGTGTCTGTAGCCGGTTGGCTACAAGGCGTAGCGCAAGCCGAGCTGAACCGAGTGCACCCAGTGCCAGGCCTCGTCCGTTCGCCCGTCCGGTCGAACAACCTCGATAGGCGTGGCGTACCAGGTCCGGATCTCGGCGGTGAAGTCGAGGTGCTCATTCAGGGCGATGTTGGCGCCACCCAAGAGCTGCAAAGCAGGTGCAACGTCCTCATCGTCCAGATATTCCTGGCCCAGCGTTTCGGCTTGCACGTCGATTCGGGCCACGCCAACCCCCGCTCCGAGATAAGGCCGGATAGCCCGTTCCGGCCGGAACCTATAGATCCCGTTCAGGCTGAGACTGGTTGCCTTGACCTCACCTGAGGCGCCGAACTCACCCAGAGGGTCACCGAAGTCCACCACTTCCACATCGTTCTGCCGCCAGGCCGCTTCCAGGGCCAATGTCCAGCGACGGCTCAGGCGCCTTTCCAGCGCCAGGGTGAAGATACTGCCGAGGGCGAAGGCATCGAAGTTATCCTGGCTGTCGGAAAACTCGGAGTCCATGGCCCAACCGCCGCCAAAGCTGGCGCTGAGATGCCAGGGGCTGTCTTCCGGTATGGGGTGATTCGAGGCGAGTGGCCGGTCAGCGTCGGACAGGAAATAGCGCACGTGCACACGGGCAGAGTGGCTCTTGTGAGTCAGATCCAGCTCATCGCCGTTCTCGGCGGTTACCTCGATGTCGTTGGCTCGCCAGTAGCGGTAGTCGAAGCCGAGATCCCAGCGCGGTGAAATCGGTACGTCGAAGCCGATGATGGCTTGCCAGGCGAATGAAGTCGCTTTGTCATCGACGTGCACTTCCCGGGGAGCATCAAAGGGCCAGATGATCGCCTCCTGACTCACCTCCAGACGGGTGCTCGCAGCACCCAGTCCCAGACCCAGATAAGGCTTGAGCGCGCCAACCTGAAACTGCCGGATGCCGTTCAGCATCAGATGGGTGCTGCGTACGCTGTCGAATGACTCGGCGCGCACCACGTCGGTGCCGGTGGGCCAGAAGTAGTTTTCCAGGGTGTTGCTTACGTACCCGAACTCGGCCTCCGTGCGCCATCGCTGCCCGAATGTGCGGCCAATGGCGAGGGAGAGGGTAGGTGCTGCCAGGTCGAACTCGGCGCTCGCGCCGGTATCGTTGAGTGCCATATCCGGCGAGACGCCGACGCCAAGACCGAGATCCAGGTACCAGACATCTGATACCGCCGACGAGGCAATGGCTTGAGCAGCCTGCACGAGCAGGAGGACGGCTACGCCGCATCTGTACATTTTGTGTGCCGGGTAACTCGGTCGCGGCGTTATACAGGCCTGCCGGGTTTCGGTAAAGCATGCGGGATATCCCCGAGGAGCGGGCAGGGTGTTGGGATGATAGGGTTCTTGGCCTGAAGTCGAACCAGACCGACGCGAAATGCTGAATCGGACAATCGAACGAACGTTGGACGGCGGACTACCGCTCCTGTTCATGATCTTGGCTCTGCTGATGGGCGCTTTCGCGCTGCTCGTCACGCCTCGGGAAGAGGAGCCGCAGATTGTGGTGCCGAGCGCGGACGTGCTGATCGATGCACCCGGTCTCAACACCCGTCAGGTGGAGCGCCTCGTCGCGACACCAGTGGAAAAACTGCTCGCTCAGATCGATGGGGTAGAGCACGTGTATTCAGTCTCTCACAGTGGCAGGGCGGTGGTTAGTGTGAGCTTCTTCGTGGGCGAGGATCGGGAAGATTCTCTGCTCAAGCTCTACAGCAAGATGTATTCGCACCAGGACGAAGTACCGGCGGCCGTTTCGGGTTGGGTGGTGAAGCCGGTGGAAGTGGACGACGTGCCGATTCTCACTGCTACGCTCTACGCCACCCGACCGGACCTGGGTGGATTCGAATTGCGGCGTCTGGCAGAGGAGGTGGCCTCCTACCTGCAGACGGTACCCGAGACTAATCGGATCGAGGTGATCGGCGGCCAGCCACGGGAGCTCATCGTCTCGCTCATGCCTCTTGCCATGGCCGGCAGGTTGACCAGCCTGGAGGACGTGCTCATGGCCATTCGTGCCTCAAACGTCCGCACGCTTGCCGGTGGGGTCGACCTGGCCGGAGAGCGGATCATCCTGGAGCTGGACGCCCGAATAGACACCGCACAGGCGCTTGAGTCTCTGGTGGTGAACGTAGTGGATGGTGTGACCGTTCGGCTCGGTGAGATTGCTGATGTCCGGGACGGGGCTGCCGAAGCGGTGGATCACACCTGGATACAGTTTGCCGGTGAGCGGGAAAGCCATAGCGCGGTGAACATCGCCATTGCCAAGCGCCGGGGCGCCAATGCCGTAGCGGTGGCGGATGATCTCAGGAGGCGACTAGAAAGCCTGTCCGCGGCGGTGTTCCCGGAAGGCGTTCACTACCGGATCACCAGGGACTATGGCGAGACGGCTAATCAGAAGATTTCCAATCTGATCGCGAGCCTGGGTGTGGCTATCGTCATAGTCGTGGCCCTCATCTGGCTGACCCTCGGCTGGCGGGCGGCGCTGGTGGTGGCGCTGGCGGTACCCGTCTGCTACGGCATCACGCTCATGCTCGATTTCGCTGCGGGCTACACCATCAATCGGGTGACGCTGTTTGCGCTGATCCTGGCGCTCGGTCTTCTGGTGGATGACCCGATTACCGGCGTGGACAACATCGAACGTCATCTGAGCCAGGGTGCAGCTTCCCGGGATGCGGTGATCAATGCCATCAGTGAAATCAGGACCCCGCTGATCATGTCGACCATCGCGGTGGTCATCGTGTTCATCCCCATGAGCTTCATCACGGGCATGATGGGGCCCTACATGTCACCCATGGCGTTCAACGTACCGGTGGCGGTGATATCAAGCACGTTGGTAGCCTTTCTTGTTACGCCCTGGCTGGGCTTGAAGCTGTTGCGACCGGCTGAAAACAGCTCAGTGCAGACAGACGCGGACCCGGGCCTGTACGCACGGCTGGCAGAGCCGATCCTCAATGACCGGAAGAGAAGCGTGATCTTCCTGGTGGTGCTCGCCATCCTATTCGTAGTCAGCGCGCTGATGCCGTTGCTGCGGGTGGTGCCATTGAAACTGCTGCCTTACGACAACAAGAACGAATTCCAACTGGTGATCGACATGCCGGAAGGCGCGACGCTGGAAGCGACAGACGCAGTAGCGCGGGATCTGTCCATCTATCTGACCGGGGTGGATGAAATCGTTGCGGCAAACGCCTACGTAGGTACCCACGCCCCCATGGATTTCAACGGCATGATCAGACGTTACTACCATCGCACCCGCCCTCATGAAGGCGAGCTGCATGTGATCCTGGCGGACAGGCTGGCCCGAGCCGATCAATCGCATGCCTTGATCCTGAGGCTGCGCGACGAGATCGCGGCAATTGCCGGGAGCCACGGCGCCAGTGTGAAAGTGGTTGAGGTACCTCCCGGCCCCCCTGTGGTGGCGAGTGTGGTGGCGGAACTATACGGCAGCCCGACCACCACCTATGACACGCTCATTCAGGCGGCTCGGCGTACTGTCGCCCGGCTGGAAGCAGAACCCGGTGTGGTGGATGTGGATATGAGCGCCGCCCAGGAGAGCCGACGCTGGGTTCTGATCCCGGATCAGGAGAAAGCGGCTCTTTCGGGTATCGGCGCCGATACCATGGCGAATGCACTCGATCTGCTTGGCCGCGGCACGGTGGCGGGCTTCGCCAGCGCGCCGAACGAAGCGGTGCCATTACCCATCCGACTCCAGATCCCCTACGAGTCGCGCTCCGAGTTCGGAGCGCTTTATGTGAAGGGCATGCCGGGCATCACAAAGGTGCGTGACCGTGGTGCTGTGACCGATGCGCCTACACCATTGGTGGCCATGGCGGAGCTGGTGGCTCGACGGGAAGTCACTGCCGAACAGCCCATCTACCATAAAGACCTCAGACCCGTTGCCTATGCCTTTGCAGAAGTCGCCGGTCGGGTACCTGCCGCGGTGGTATACGATCTGGATGCGGATCTGACGGAGCACGCGGAACCATCGGAAGCCGGACCGAAACCGCTTGGCAGGCGCACTTATTTCGCCTCTGGTGGTGGCCTGCCCTGGTCTCTACCGTCCGACGTACGCGTAGTCTGGTCCGGAGAGGGTGAATGGAACATCACCATCCGAGTGTTCAGAGACCTGGGTATCGCGTTCGGGGTTGCGCTTGCTGGTCTGTTTGCGGTGATTCGGGTGCAGACGGGCCTGACCTCGCTGACGTCGATCATCATGCTGGCCATCCCGCTCACGGTTATCGGCATCATGCCGGGATTCTGGTTGCTCAACGTGCTAACGGCGACTGAGTCGGATGGCTATGCAGACCCGGTTCTGTTTACCGCGACAGCCATGATCGGAATGATCGCTCTGGCCGGGATCGTGGTGCGCAACTCGCTCATCCTGGTGGAATTTGTCGAGCAGGCGCGGGCACAAGGCATGGAGGTTCAGGCGGCGTTGCTGGAGGCGGGTCGATTGCGAGCCCGACCGGTGCTGTTGACCGCGGGCACGACGCTGCTTGGTAATCTCGTGATCACCCTGGATCCCATCTTCTCGGGTCTTGCCTGGGCCATCATCTTTGGCGTGCTCGCTTCCACGGTTTTCACGCTGCTGGTTGTGCCGGTGGTCTATGCCCTGGTTTATGCGGACCCCGAAAAATCAGCAGAAGGAGCGAACGATGAACTGGCGTAGCGCGCTGCTCGTACTGGCCGCCACGGCGTTTCTGGTGACGGTGATGGCCTACTTCTCCGGGGCGTTCACCGAGAATGCAGTCAATGCCGGTCATCCAGCCGAGTCGCTCGATGGTGACCGGATCGAGCTTACGGCTGAGACCATTCCGGTGATAGAAGCGATCCCGGGCACGGTAAGCGCAACGGACGAGACGCTGGTCGGGTCGCGAATTCTGGCTGCCATCACACGCATGCACGTACGATCCGGTGATAGGGTGGAGCGTGGTGACCTGCTGGTCGAGTTCGACGATTCAGCGCAGCGCTCAGTGCTTGCTCAACGTCAGCAGGCGGAGGCGAGCCAGCTGGCTGCGTTCAATGAGGCGAAGCTGGCTCGGGACCGGGCGGTGAAGCTATTCGAGACCGGCAATCTTTCCAGGGCCGACTACGACCAAGCTCTGACCGAGTATCGAGTGCGGGAGGCGGAGCTGGAACGGAGTCGACGGGCGGTAGCCGAGGCCCAGGCGCAGCTCGACTACACGCAGATTACCGCGCCCATCAGTGGCACGGTAGTTGATCGGTATGCGGAAGCAGGTGATACGACCACACCTGGTCAGGTGCTGCTCAGGCTGTTCAATCCTGGGCGTCTACGAATTGAGGCTCTGCTCAGAGAATCGCTCATCAACAGAGTCCACCAAGGACAGGAGATCAGCGCCAGAATAGGTGCGCTGGATCTGGCTGTGACGGTGGTGGTGGAAGAAATCGTGCCCACCGCAGATCCGGGCTCGCGCAGTTTTCTGATCAAGGCTTTGCTGCCAGCTCAAGCCGATCTTTACCCCGGTATGTTTGCCCGGCTCGAAATACCGGTGGCGGAACGACGGCGTCTGGCGGTGCCGGAAGCCGCCATCCTGCGCACGGGTCAGCTGACCTTCGTCTACGTGGAAGACGAGGAGGGCAATGCTCGACGGCGCATCGTTCGAACCGGGATCGTCAGGGAAGGGCAGGTGGAAGTCATATCCGGTCTGCGGTCAGGTGAGACCGTGATAGTGCCCACCGGCGTGGATCTGACAACGCCCTAAGACTGCTTCGCAGACTGCCAATCGTCCAGTATCTGATGCGCATCTTCTCGCTCGTCCGATGCGGCTGGCTTGGCAGCCGCCAGCTCGATCACATAGCCGTTCGGATCGCGGAAGTAGATGGAGTCGATGAAGCCGTGGTCCGAGATGCCGCGGGTCTCGATAGCAGCCGCCTTACCCTTCTCGAACATCGCAAGCAGCGTCTCCCGGCTCACTTCCAGAGCGATGTGCAGATCGAAGTCCCGCTGCGCCTTGAAGTCGAAGGGTGCGTCCGGCTCTTCGAAGAACGCCAGGCAGGAGCCATCCGCCATCTCGAAGAACGTATGCAGCACGTTGGCCTGGCGGCCGGACTTGGTCTCGCCGATGGTCAGGGCGTTGGTGAGTGGCAGGCCCAAGAAATCCTCGTAAAAAGCTCGAGTTTCTTCGGAGTCGCGGCAACGGTAGGCCGCGTGATGCAGGTTTCTGATCTCGGTCATGTTGGCCTCCTGTCGTTCAGATGCCTGGCAGACGCTGGCCGCGTGCGAACTCGTTCGAGTAGCGACCGTCGGAGTTCTGCACGGCACCCGACCACTCTTTCCACATGTCCTCGCTCACCGGCCAGGTTCTGTACTCGTCGAGCTCCGGTTTCCAGAAGTCCGCGAGCACTGCCTGGCGGATAACGCTGGAATGGTTGTGACCGGCCATGTGCGCCATACGGTGATGCCAGAAGACAATGTCACCGGCCTTGCCCCAGCATTCGATCGAGGGTGCCCGATTGAGTTCCTCGATGCCGGTCAGATACTCGTCCGTGTGCACGATGCCGGTGAGTTTGGGCAGATGATCGTAGTAGGGAATTCGGGGTTGGTCGTATCGAAGCTTGAAGGTCCGATAGAGACGCTGGTGTGAACCTGGCCAGACCTTGAAGGCACCGCCTTCCTCCGGGGTGTCGTCGATCAGGCCGACCACGCCGAGCTGAAAGGGGTGGCCATCCGTGTGGCAGGCATCCGCTTCCCGTGGCCGATCGCCGTAAGGGAGCGTGCAGTAAACGCCGCGAGCACCTTCGCTGCCGAGGGCTGGATCTGTGGGACCGCCGGGCCAGGCCGGTCCCCGACTACCCATCGGCGTGCCGCCGACGACAGCCTGGCGCAGGGGGGCACCGAGGAGCTGCTCTGCCATCGCGCAGATGTCCTCGGAGTAGATGAGCGCCACCACTTCCGGCGTGACGCCCAGCGCCCTGTTCAGCCAGCGGTAACCATCGCGAACCTGCAGGGACTCAGTGGCTCGCTCCGCCTCGGGAAAGGGGCCGACGTGGCTTAAGAGGTCGTTTCTGTGAAGGCTGCTATCCGCTGGCAGTGCAGACCACATCAGGTCCCGAACCCGGGCGCACAGCTCTGTGTCCATCGCGCCCGGCACCAGCAGGTAGCCGTTGGTCTTGAAAAAGGCGATCTGTTCGGAGTTGAGAGTCATTGTTCTATCCCTCCAGGTCGGATCATTCTAGGAGCCTTCCGGGCGGATTACACCGCTTCGGGATTCCGGCTAGACTCGTTTCCCGGACAAGGGGGATATCATGAGCGCAGACCTGATAGAGCGCGTTCTCGAGCAGGCGGACGCTCTGGCACTGAGCCACGCCAATCTGGGCTACTTCGATGCAACCGGTGTGTTCCGCAGCAAGCGGTACGCTGTGCGGCATCTGAAGAAAGCCATGACGGAGGGGGTTGCCTGGCTTGCTTTGCCTTCCGGTATGAGTCCGGCCGATGACGGTATCTTCAGCAATCGTTGGGTCAATCCCGATGCCGGGTACAGTGATGGCTTGGTTAGGCTGGATCCGGAGAGCTGCCGGGCCCTGCCGTTTGATTCGGACGGTGAGGGTCTGCTGCTGGTGGGTGAGTTCACCGGCGAGATAGCCGATCACTGCCCGAGGGCTCTGCTTCGAAGCGAGCTCGACCGATTGGCAGCCCTCGGGTTCGATCTGTTCGGCGCCTTCGAGCTCGAAGGTGCGGTGCTGGCGGAGACTGCTGAGTCGTTGCGGAAAAAGAGGGCGGCTGACGTTGCCGTGGTTCCGGGTTGGGATCGGGTTTACTCCTTTGTCGATCAGACCGGTCAAGGTGCGCTCGTCGACGACCTGCTGGCCTGTTGTGAAACCATGGGCATGCCGCTGGAGACTCTGCACGCGGAGTTCGCGGACATTCTCGAGGTGGGGATGGCGCCTGCGACGGGTCTGCGCATTGCCGACAATGCCGGTCTCTACAAGGCAGCCGCGAAGATCGTGGCGGCCAAGCATGGTGCCTACGTTTCCTTCATGGCGCGACGTTCCGAGAAGGATCAGGGCTGCGGGGCGCACATCAATGTCTCGCTGAAGGACCGGGCCAGCGGCGAAAGCGTCTTCTTTGCGGCTGACGCGGAGCACCGGCTGACCGACACGGCCCGTCACTTCATCGGCGGGTTGCTTACCTACCTGCCGGAGCTGTTTCTGCTGTTGGCGCCGAACCTCAACTCCTACAAACGCTACGCGCCGGGGATCTTCACACCGCTCAACAACTCCTGGTCGATCAACAACCGGACCGTGGCGCTGCGAGTCAGCAACGAAACCAAAGCGTCAGCCCGGGTTGAAGTTCGGCCCGCCGGTGCTGACGTGTGTCCACATCTGGCACTTCTGGCCGTTTGCCTGGCGGGCCGGCTCGGCATCGAAGAGCAGTTAGAGACGCCAGCGCCGTTGACCGGTAACGGTTGGGCGGCAAAAGAAACCGGCGCGGCGCCGTTTCCACTCGAGTTCACAGCCGCCATCGATGCCTTCGCCAACTCGGAGGTGGCGAGCGCCCATATCGGCGAGGGTTTCGTGGCCGACTTTGTCAACGACCGGAAGTGGCAGCAGGAGACATTTGCCGCTACCGTCACCGACTGGGAGATCCGTACATTCGCAAGCCTCTAGTCTGAGAAACCCAGTGCAATGAACTCCATCCCTGCCGAACGCTGGCTTCATGCAACAGCGGCCCAGCCAGGTGATGCGCCGCTGACCTCTGCCCAGATCGAGTCCTGGCGGTCCGCAGGCTGGACCCTGGTGAGCGGCGTTTTCGAGCCGTCGCTGATCGAGGTGCTGCAGGCTCTCGCCGCCGAACGGTTTCCGGAACCGGGTTCGGAGGCTGCCGGGCAAACGGCGGATTTCGGCAGCGACCTGGTGTTTCCGAGCAACATCGGGCAACTGAATACTCTGACGCTGCACCCGCGACTTCTGAACGCGGTGTCTTCCCTTCTTGGCACAGCGATCGAGGACATCCGACTCAGTCAGTCTGATCTCTGGCCCAAGTATGGCCGAACGGAGAAATCCGCTGGCGCCCTGGACAACATGGATCAACGGATTCACGTGGACTATCCGAATCACACCCTGGCCCATCCGGCCGAGTGGCATCGCCCGGAAGCCGTGGAGATGATCGTCTACCTGGCGGATGTGGACGACTGCGGTGGGCCCACCGCTGTGGTGCCGAGGGAAGGGCCGGGTGATCCCGCCTATCGCTGGCCTATTGTCGATTCTCCAGGTATCGCCGATCTGGATTACGTCAACGACAGAGCGCGGGCAGAGGCCTATTTTGCCGCCAAACGTCCGGCGCTCGCCGACTGGCGAGCCATGCTTTACGAACGGGAGCACTACGCGGCCTTCAAACCGGGTGATGTGCTCTTTTACCGGCACGACACCTGGCACCGAGGCACCCCGATACAGCCGGGCAAACTGCGCCTGGTGCAGAACCTCACGTTCCGGCGCGCAGACTGTGAGTGGATCAGCACGTTGCATGTCGGTTGGGCATGGAAGGCCTATCGACGCAACAAGTTTTTCGAGCGGCTGATTGCCGCGGCGAGCCTCGAGCAACGGGCCGTGCTCGGCTTTCCGCAACCGGAAAGCGACTACTGGAGCGCAGGCACCATTGCCGCGGTGGAAGCGCGACATGGGGTGTTCGGTATGGACATGACGCCCTACCGCGAAGCACTGGCAAGAAGGACGGGGGGATGAACTGGTGGGGATGCTGATTGATGGGCAGTGGACGGCTGAAGATCGGCCGCGAACGGGTAACGGCGGAGAGTTCGTCCGGCCGGAGTCGCCGTATCGGGCGGCCGTTGGCGATCCGACCTTCCCGGTGGAAGCGGGCCGCTACCATCTTTTCGTGAACGCGGGGTGCCCCTGGGCCTACCGGACCATTCTCTACCGGGCATTGAAGCGGCTGGATCACCTCGTCGGTCTTTCGCTCACGCAGTCGGCTGCCGGGCCGGAAGGCTGGACCTTTCTTGAGAATCCCAACGATCCGCCGGAGCCCGTCCTCGGCGCTTCCCACATGCACCAGGTGTACACGGCGGCAGATGCTCAGTTCACAGGTCGTTGCACGGTGCCTGTGCTCTGGGATCTGAAACAGGGCACTATCGTCAACAACGAATCCTCGGAGATCATCCGCATGCTGGACTCTGCATTCGATGATTTCGAGGGGGTCGAGCCGGTCCGATACTACCCGGCGCACCTGGCCGGCGAAATCGATGAGCTGAACGAGTGGATCTACTTGGCGGTGAACAACGGCGTCTACCGCTGCGGGTTTGCCAGCAGCCAGGCGGCCTATGAACAGGCTTTTGACATGCTGTTCGAGGCACTCGATGTCCTGGATGACCGGCTCGCCAGTCGGCGTTATCTCTGTGGCGATGAGATCACCGAGGCCGACTGGCGGCTCTTTGCCACTCTGATCCGATTCGATGTGGCTTATTACGGGCAGTTCCGCTGCAATCGGAATCGGCTGACTGACTTTCCGAACCTCTGGCCCTACACCCGCGACCTCTATCAGCAGCCACGCGTCGCCGAGACGGTGGACGTGCAGGCCATCAAGGGCATCTACTACGGGTCCAGGCCCCCTGGCATCCTGCCGAAGGGGCCGCAGGTCGACTTCGGGAAACCCCACAACCGAGGATAGTGTCGCTTACCGCTGAGTTCGCCAGAGCAGCCGACAGTCTCGAGCACGGCTCGGTCTGGCAGCGAATGTGTGATCGTTGTAACGAATCTGCATACCAGGCTTGTTGCCAGTCCCCCTTGGGCGTAAGCTGGCTGCCTGTCTACTTTGAAATATAAAGTACTTCAACAGTGCCGATCAACATACAAGAACAGGCGGAAGACAACCTGCGCTTCATTCGCAGCGCCATGGAGCGAGCGGAGAGGGTCTCGGCCGTCTCCGGCGCCGGGGCCATGGCAATGGGTGTGATGGCCTTGATTGCCATGGCGGTCAGTGCCACATCGGACGAGCTGGTCGGGCAGCTGGTGATCTGGATCGGCACCGCTTTCGTCGCCGGTGGCACGGGTGCGGTCACCTGCGCGATAAAGGCCCGCCGGAATGGAATACCCTTTTCTGCCGATCCCGGCAGACGCTTCCTGCTTTGCCTGATTCCCTCGCTTCTGGTTGGCGTGGTGCTGACGGCAACGCTTCTGCCTGGCGCCCAGGCGAACCTGTTGCCCGGTCTCTGGATGATGCTTTACGGCGCAGGCGTACTGGCGGCCGGCACCTATGCAGCCCTGCCGGTCATGCACATGGGTGGTAGCTTCCTGATCGTGGGCGTCTTTACCGTGGCCCTGCCGGAGAGCTGGGCGAACGTTCTGCTTGGCCTCTCCTTCGGCATGCTGCACCTCTTCTTCGGTTATCGGGTTTTCAAGCACCATGGCGGGTAAGTCGTCCAGGAAAGGCGTCCCGGTGGCGGCGCGAAACGCCGAGCGCAAGGACAACAGCCAATCGCTGCAGGCCATCTCCGGTTTCGTTGCGGATAGAAAGGGCGGTGACTTTCACAAGCTGCTCAACGATCGGGTACGGCTCGGCATCCTCTCGAGCCTTGCGGTCAGTGAACGGCTGTCGTTCAGCGAGCTGAAGAAGCTGCTGGCAGCAACTGACGGCAACCTGAGCGTACATGCACGAAAGCTCGAAGATGCGGGCTATCTGCGTTGCGAAAAAACGTTCGAGGATCGAGTGCCGAAGACGGAGTATCAGATTACGAAGACGGGTCGTTCGGCGCTCGAGCGATATCTCAAGCACATGGAAGCCCTGATTCGGGCGACCAGCGACAACTGACAGATTAGGAGTAGACAGCAGATGAAAACCGGCAGTAACACGGTTTCACTTACGGACAGCCGCGACTCGGCCCCTTTTTTGGACAACGACTTTGAAACGCAAAGTACTCTGAAGGACGACGGGTGGCGCGGCGGACCAGAAAACGTTGCCATCATCATGGATGGCAACCGGCGCTGGGCAAGAGCTCGAGGTCTGCCGGACATAGCCGGACATCGGGCCGGTGCTCGGACGCTGGAAGCGCTTCTGCCTGCGCTTCGCCGAACCGGTATCAGAACGCTGACCCTGTTCGGCTTCAGCGCAGCGAACTGGCAACGGAGTCGATTCGAGGTGGAACACCTGCTCGAGCTGGTGGAGAGCCATCTGCAGCGCTGCAGGCCAGACTGCCTGCGTGAACGGCTGGCGGTGGAAGTGATCGGGCGCAAGGATCGCCTGCCAGACAGCCTGCTGCACGCCATTGACGAGATCGAGCGGGCCACCGCCAATGGCACACGGCGACTGCGGATTGCCTTTGACTACTCCTCACGGGACGCCATTCTCGAAGCGGCACGGACACTGCCGCCAGACGCCGAAGCGCTCGGTGCCCGGTTGGGCGGTACGGCACTGGTCTCGGATGTGGACCTACTCATCCGGACCGGCAGGGAGCAACGCCTGTCCGATTTCATGCTCTGGGAGTGTGCCTTTGCCGAGCTCTATTTTCCTGACCTTTACTGGCCTGACTTCGATGCGGCGGCACTGGAGACCGCTCTTGCCTGGTATGGGCAACGGCAGCGGAGGATGGGTGGATGAATCTGGAGCTGTCCAAAGCGTCCGCGGGCACCGGTCGATTCTTCATAGTCGGCCTGCTTGCGCTGATCATGTTCATTCCCCTCGCTTTCGTGGATGGCGTTACCGGTGAGCGGCAATCGTACTTCGAGCGAACTGTGAACGACGTGGCCAGTGCCTGGGGTGGAGATCAGGTATTGAACGGACCCTACCTCGTGATCCCGGAGACCATCGAGATAACAGGCACTGAGCTCGTGGACGGAAAGCAGACCCGGGTGGTGAAGCGGGAGCAGCGGGTCGTGCTGCCTGCAAAGCTGAATCTCGAGGTCAGCGTGGAGCATCAGATCCGCAGCCGGGCGCTCTACGAGGTGCCGGTGTACACCGCGCTGCTCAAGGTCCGCGGTGAGTTTCCGGTGCTCGATCGTCAGATCGGCATCGGCGCGATCGAAAAGTTGGATCTGAATGCCGCGAGAATTGCCCTGGGGATCAGCCACACCAGAGCGATCGGGCCGGTGAGCGAGCTTAAGCTTTCGGACGTACCGTTCGAGTTCGAACCCGGTTCCGGGCAGCAGTGGCTGGGCAGTGGCATCCATGCGGCAGCAGAAGGTTACGATGGCGGTCAGGTACAGCCCTTCGAATTCGAGATCGAGCTCAAAGGCACTCGCTCATTGGGACTCACCCCGGTGGGCGGTGCCTCCGAGATCAGTATGACCTCCAGCTGGCCGCATCCGAGCTTCATTGGTCAGTACCTGCCGGAACGCTACGACTTGCGGGAAGATGGGTTCAGCGCCCGGTGGTCGATCAGCGAGCTGGCGCGGGATCTGCCGGACAGCTGGCTGGCTGTGGGAGAGCGCCCGGCACCGACGGCGATGCTCGCGTCGGTTCGGTTGTTTCAGCCGGTGACCGGCTACAAGGTAGTGGATCGGGCAATTAAATACGGCGTGCTTTTCATTGCGCTCACCTTTCTTACCTTTGTCTGCTTCGAGCTGACGCTCGGTTTTCAGTTCCATCCGGTGCAGTATGGGGTGGTTGGATTGGCGCTGGTGCTCTTTTACCTGACGCTGCTCTCTCTTTCCGAGCACCTGCCGTTCGGCACGGCTTATGGTTTGGCTACTGCGCTCCTGACCGGGATGATTGCCTGGTACGTTAAAAGCCTCTCCGACTCCACGAAGCTCATGGTCTTCACAGCCGGTGTTATCGGCGGCCTGTATGGAGTGCTTTACGTGCTGTTGAAGCTGGAGACATTCGCTCTGCTGGTCGGCACGGGCGTGTTGCTGCTCGGCCTTTACGGCCTGATGTTCGCTACCCGCTCATTGAATCGGGGTCGATGAGGTCGATTTCCAGCGCCTGCGGATCCAGATGCGCGATCAAGTCATCGAACAGGGCCAGACGCTGCTCGAGCTGAGCGCAATCGATCCTACCCGGCAGGCAGAGAGCGATCTGCTGGTGACGGATCAAGATCTCCCTGCCTCCCAGGCTCGGGCGCCCGCTGGTCAGCCAGTCATGGATCGCCTCCACGGTCCAGCTGCTGGTGCCGATGGTTGAGGCTATCCGGCGGATGATGATCACGCTGTTGCTGACCTGCTCGACGTTGATGGTGGAGTCAGCGGCTCCGTTTTCCTTGGTGTCACGCACCTCCAGCAGGTAGTTGGGCAGCTCGATCCGGTCTCCGGGCTGGATGGGTACCGGCTCATCGGGGGTAACGAGCGTACCGTTCAGGTAGGTGGGGTTGGTGCCCTGAGCGATCAGGTGGTAGCCGTCGGCTTCTTTGAAGACCCGGACGTGGCGGCGGGAAATGTGGCTGGAATTGGCGAGGCAGAGATCATTGGCCGGATTCCGACCAATGCTGAAGGGCCAGCGACGCACGCGGACGTACTCGTAGTCGCCTCCCATGTAGGACACGCCGAACTGCAAGCTCATTCGTCAATTTGTCCGCCGGTGCTTATCCCTGCTGCTGAGCCAGCGAAATACATTTCTCTTACAAATACCCGGGCAGGATAGCAGGGCTGGACCCTCTGTTCATGACAACTTGGTAAGGATCTCTGGCGCCGCCGGAGTTCTCGTCCATGAGAACGTCCGACTGCATGCGGCGCCCGAGAAACTGCGGCGGCAGGTCGACAGTACCCTTACCACGTCCTGCATTACGCGCTTCGCCACGACTTCCGGCCTGAGCGGTAAAAAAAACAGGCACGACGCGCACGGGGAGGACACGCGTCGTGCCGGCTCTCCTCGACTTCTGGGGGGAAGCAGGAGGCGTTCATGAGGTAGAGCAAGCCGGATCTAACGTCCGGTACGGTTACTAGGGGTGAGGAAATGCTAGAGGAGGTCGCTTTGGAGTGCCTGTGGATAAACTGTGGATCTTGCGCTGAAACTGACAAAACCCGGAAACGAACCGTTTTCCGGGAGGATGACACTGCCGGCTACTCAGGCATGGTGCGTCTGGCACTCACCGTGCCGCTGTTGAACCCCAACCAGTGCATACGGCCGCGATAACGGGCGTGCTCGATCTTGATGCACTTGTCGACGATCACTTCCATACCACCAGAACGCGCAATCTCGATGCCTTCTTCGCTGATCACGCCGAACTGCAGCCAGAGGAACTTGGCGCCCGAGGCAACTGCCTGACGGGCGATCTCCGGCACCGCGGACGGGTCCCGGAATACGTCCACGACCCCCACCGGCTCGGGCAGGGCGCCCAGATCCGGGTAGGCTGTCAGGCCGTAAATCTCCGACTCCCGCGGATTCACCGGTATTACGTCGTAGCCGTGCCGTTTCAGGTAAAAGCCAACGAAGTTGCTGGCGCGAAGCTCGTTGCCCGACATGCCCACCACGGCCACTCGTGGCTCCAGCAAGGCCCGTTGGATGGTCTGCGGATTCTGATAGTCAGCCAGGTTCATGGGCGGTCTCCTGCTGCCTGGAAGCCCTGCTCCAGGTCCCAGATCAGATCACTCGCATCCTCTATGCCGATGGAGAGACGGATGGTGCCTGGTCCGATCCCCGCCGCACGAAGCTCATCATCGGACAGCTGGCGGTGGGTGGTGGTGGCAGGATGGATGACCAGCGACTTTGCGTCACCCACGTTGGCCAGATGGCTGAACAGGCTGAGCCGCTCGATGAACCGCACGCCCGCTTCACGGCCACCGGCCAGATCGAAACAGAAAACGGCACCAGGACCGCCTGGCAGGTATTTACGCACGAGCGGCTGATAGCGGCTTTCACCGAGGCCGGGATAGCTGACCGATTCCACCTGGGGGTGGTCGGCCAGATAGCGGGCCACCGTCTCGGCGTTTGCGACGTGGGCACGCATGCGTAGCGGCAGGGTTTCCAGTCCCTGAGCCAGCAGAAAGGCATTGAAGGGTGAGAGCGCGGCACCCAGATCTCGAAGCGTCTCTGCCCGCAGCTTCATCAGGTAGCCGAAGGTGCCGAAAGTCTCGTGAAAGGCGAGCCCGTGGTAAGCCGGGGAGGGTTCGGCAATGACGGGAAAGCGGCCGTTTGACCAGTCGAACTCGCCGGACTCGATCACAGCGCCACCGAGGCTGGTGCCATGACCGCCGAGAAACTTGGTGGCGGAGTAGACGACGATGTCCGCGCCCCATTCCAGCGGCCGGCACAAGTAAGGTGTGGCGAACGTGTTGTCCACCATGAGTGGCGTCTGGTGCGCGTGCGCGATCTCCGCCACCGTCTCGATGTCGAGCACGTTGCCACCCGGATTGCCGATGGTTTCGGCGAAGAGAAGCTTGGTGTTTTCACCGAGCGCACCACGCCAGGCGGCCGGGTCGTCCGGATCCACAAAGGTGAGCTGCACGGAGAGCTTGCGCAGGAAATGCTTGAGCTGAGTCACGGAGCCGCCATACAGCGCCTGGGAAGCGACCACGTGATCGCCCGGATTCAGCAGGGTGAAGAAAGCGGCGGACTGCGCGGCCAGACCGCTGGCGAACGCCACGGCACCCACACCGCCGTCCAGATTCGCCAGCCGTTCCTCGAAGGCGGCGACCGTTGGATTCATGATCCTGGCGTAGGTGTTGCCGTACTCCTGCAGGTTGAAGTAGGCGGCTGCGGACTCCGAGTCCTCGAAGACGTAGCTGGTGGTCTGGAAAATGGGCAGCGCCCGGGCGCCATTGGCTGGATCCGGCCGGGCCCCGGCATGCACGGCACGGGTATGAAAGCCGAACGGATGATCGTCGCGCATCTGGTCAGTCATGGTGTTCCTATCTTTTTCGCGCTTTTTCACGCCTTTTCACGCTCACTGCGTAAGTAGCCCGAAACGCCTGTCCAACCACGATGGTGGCGCCTGAACGGCCGGATGACAAACGGGTTTGGAATTAGACGATGATTCGCGCGGCAATGTGGCTCGTGGTGATGGTGTACGCGGTGCTGGCGTTTCTGGACGGCGACCAAGCACCCGTCCGATAGCCGGTGACGGAGATTCGGGCGAAGGATCAGCCCCCCTCGTACAGCCGGTTCAGATTGCCATAGCGAGCCGGATCCAGGTCCCGGCCATCGAAGGCTGAGTAGTTGGGCCCGTAGCGGTGGCAGCGGAACACCATGTTCATGCGCCCGCCCAGCCGCGGGTTGTACACATAGAACGGGTTGATGTACTCCCACACCACCTGTTTCCTTCGGGTGACCTCGAACAGCTGGCCCTTTGAAGTCTCGCAGATCAGCACGTTGCCGTTCGGCAGGGCATCGGCACTGCCGCCCATGAGCGTATAGAAGGCAAAGGGTGGATCGTCCGTGTACTCCCAGCGGATGTCTTTCGTTTTCGCGTCTATCTCGATGGCGCGGGAGTACTCGACCCCTTTGCGGTGCACGCCGTTGTCGAAAATGGTGATGGTATCGGGACTCGAGTACTTCGCATCGTGTTGATGCGCGGTGGTGCCATCCGCCCACTTCCACTTTATCTTCCCGGTGCTTGCCCGCACTTCGCAGATCATGCTGAGGCGACGGAAGCTCATGAGCCAGTCGCCCGTGGGGGTCTGTGAGATGGAGTTGCAGTGGCTCCATTCGAGCCTGTGATCCAGCGGGCAGATGACCTCAGTGGCCGGATCGAAGTGCTGCCAGGACTTCCAGGTGCGAACGATCTCTCCGTCGGCACTCACCTCCAGCACCAGATCGCCAAGCATGTGCTTTGGATCGTCTTCGGGATCGTTGTAGCCGCCCTTGATGCGCCGAACCAGGCTTTTCGGTAAGGGTTCCCACTTCACCAGCAGGGTGTTGCCGTTCGGCAGGCGTTCGTAGTCGTGATGAATCCACGGATCTTCGTAGGCCCAGACTTCGTTCCCTTCCCAATCGAGCTCGAAGCAGGCAGCAGCCTGGCCGTTCAACCCGCGCTGCCCCTCCACTTCTTCCGAAGGTGAGGCGAGCGCAATCAGATTGCCGTTCGGCAGGAGTTCCGGATTGGTGATGCCCCGGGCGCTGCGCCAGCGATGCACGACGCGGCCTTCCATGTCGATCAGCAGCGCCTTGTCGCCACCGGCAGAAAACAGCGTGTAGCCTCGATAAGCCAGCTGCGGGTTGTAATGAATCAACCCGTCGGGGTGATGCTCCGATCGCGCCATGGTGCTCTCCTCTCCTCAGGCGTATTGTTGCACAGGGGGGCAAACGGGATGCTGCGTTACTGCAAGATCGTTCTGATCCTGGCGGTCGCTTTCCTCGGGCTGCAAGGGGTTCTCAACCTAGTCGCCTGGGAGACTGGCTATGCTCTGGTCGAGGCAACCACGAGCATGGCAGACGTGCCAGGTGACAAACCGCCGTGGGCAAGTGGTCATCCGCTGCTCGTCAGTTCCGGGCTGCTGTTCATCATTGCCGGCAAGCTGCTTGGAGGTAGTCTCTGCCTGCTGGGGAGCGTCCGGATGTGGCAGGCCCGATCGGCATCTGCCGAGTCGTTCCAGGCTGCCAAGTACTGGGCACAGGTCGGCGGTGGCGTTCTTCTGGTGCTGCTGTTCGGCGGTTTCCTGTTTCTCGCCGGTCAGTTCTACATGGGCTGGCAAACCGAGCTCGGGCAAGGGGCGAGCTCGGGTGCCTTTCAACTCGGCGGTGCGGTGGCGCTGATCCTGCTCTTTGTGAATCAGCGCGACACCTGACCTTCAATCCCCGGGTACGTACCAGATCGGTGAGGACCAGACTCGCTCCTGAATGGTGGCAGGTAGATCTGATCGAGGCTTGCTGCCGTTTCTGATCGCATCCCAGGTGGACCAGCGGCAGGTGGGATTCTCAAGCGCTCGCACGTAGTAGAACGCCCGCTCGTCGGGATTGAAGCTCGGGTCCTGCCAGGTGGTGGCCAGCTCACCGGCGCCTACGTCATTGGGATAGGCGCAGGTAGAGAGATCGACCCGGGCACCGTTGTCCGGACAGCGATGGGTGTTCTGGTCCACCGCGCCGCCGTCCGAGCAGGCCACATCGTAGACGGTCTCCACCATCTCGCCGTCCACGAGCGCTCCTTTTACTACCTGCAGCCGCTGCAGCGGCGCGCTCATGGCGTCCCGGGCTGCCCATAGTGCGAGGCTAGGCGTTTTGCCCTCGTTGCCGTACAGGTCACCACCCATGGTGACGCCGCCCACGTAAGCCTGGGCTACCCAGTCTGCCTGATCGGTGAGGTCCGCTGGAAAGTCGTAACCGGCGAACAGGCGAACGCGCAACCGCGGGCCACTGGTGGCAAACGTCTCCTTGCGGCGGAAAGCGTCGAAAATGGAATCCCGGGTGTTTTCGTCAGCCCAGACAGCGGCGAGCCCGGACGCGCCCCAGAACTGCTGCTGGCCATCGCGGAAGACCTCACCATCCACTTCCTTCATCTGCTGCTGCAGGCCATCCTCTTCGGCGGCAGCCGCCACCTCTTCCGGTACCGGCACGGAACCGCGCAGCATGGCGTTGGAATCGAGCAGACCGATCTTCGAGAAGAAGTTGTCTTCCTCGAAGGAACCGGCGCCCGTGTGGGTATCAGATGAGCCGATCAGGCCGAACTTGTAGGGATTCGCGCCCATTTCCGCTTCCATCTTCAGGCCCCTGAGATAGGCCTGGCGCACATAGCTGCCGTTTTCCTCGCTGTGCAGCGTCGTGGCGACCCGATAGGGCATGATCTCGAAGTCGGCCCACTCATCGTTCGGTGACAGCAAGGGGTGGGTGTCCGATGTGCCTTTCACCTGGGTGACTTCCACCAGCGGCTCGTTGCGCATGCGCAGCCCGGCATAGGCACTGTCCATCGGATTGCCCGCCCAGTCGGTGAGCATGAACATGGCGCCGTTGGAGCCGTTCGAGTTGTGCGGGATGGCGACGCTGTCGATACCTTGTGCTCTCAGCTCGTCCATCCAGCGCCAGAGCCCTTCCGGATTCTGCGAGTGGAATCGGGAGAAGGGGATCTCCGGCAGCCGATCACCGCTCCTGAAGACCACGTTGCGATGCAGGTTGCCGCGCTCATCGGTGCTGCTGGTGTACTCGTAAGCGACAAAAGTGGTGAAGTTGCCCGGGTCGTTGTGGGCTTCCGCAGCAGCGATGCTGTCCTGCCAGGCGCTCCGGGTGATGTTGTGCAGCATGTCCACCGTGATGGAGCCGTCCTGCAGACCCTGGATCACATTCGGGATAAAGGTGGAGAAGCGCTGACCCCGATCTGCACCGCTGGCGATTGTCAGATTCTCCGCGCGGTTCAGATTGTGGAAAGGCTCTGACATGGGCAGTTTGGAGAATTCGGTGCTGGTATCCGCTGCAGCGGGCACCACGCCCATGAACATGGCGTGATCGGTCACCCCGTAAAAGTCCAGTGGCGCCGGTAGCTGCATCTCGAAACCGGCCGGATGCAGGATGGCCTCGCCCTTGGCGAACCGGTAGGCGTCCGAAGGCGTGGCCAGGGTGCCGAAGGCGAAAGCGTCGAAGCTGTATCGGGTATGGATATGAAGGTCGCCGAACAGCGCCAAACGCGCGGCACTTCGTGCCGGGGCGATCGATTGCGTGTGCAGCTCTGTTGGAATGAGTTGCTGGGCGGGCTGAGGCGCCACATCCGGCTGGCTGGCAAGCTCATCGGCTTCCGTGCTCTGTGCCGGCGCTGCGTCGGGAGAGGCCGGATCGTTCGCCGGGCTGCAGCCCATCAACCAGATAGCGGCCAGCATCAGGATCACAACGATGTTGCGCATGACTTAATCTCCCATTCCCTTGATATGAACAGTTTACAACGACTGGCCAGGTGCGTTTCCATGTCAGTATCAGGGGATGGGGAGATTGGCTATGGCACTGCGTTTTCGGCTGCTTGTGGGCAGCTTTGTTTTTCTGCTGATTGGCTGCAGTCAGGCGCCGGAGGAGACCGATCAGGTCGAAGCTCCGGTGGCTGCGGTGGCCGAAGCGGGTACGGGCGATCAGGGCGATCAGGAAGTTCAGAGCAATCCGCTCAGGAACGTCTATTTCGGCGACACCCACATCCACACCATCCTGTCATTCGATGCCTTTCTGATGGGCACCCGGAACACGCCCGATGATGCCTACGAATTTGCCAAGGGGGCGGCCATCTCGCACGCCTCGGGGTTCAGGATGCAGATGAAGAAGCCGCTGGATTTCCTGGCGGTCTCGGATCACGCCTTCTACCTGGGCATGATGCGGGAGATCGCGGAAGGCCGGATCGAGCACTCGCTCGGTGAGGCCGTGCGCGGGGCGGTGGATCCGGCCGGCTCGAATGCCGCCTTCGCGGCGGTGATCGGACATCTGCAGCGGCTCGGCGCCGAAAGCGGGGACGACGATCTGGACAACCGGGACGTGGCCCGATCCGCCTGGCAGGAAATCATCGAGGCCGCGGAGCGGCACAACAACCCGGGCAAGTTCACCACGTTCATCGGTTACGAGTACACCGCGTCCGGAGCGGAGTTCCAGAATCTGCACCGGAACGTCATCTTCCGGAGCGCCGAAGTCCCCGATGCGCCGTTTCCCCGGCTCGACTCCCTGAATCCGGAGGATCTCTGGGACTGGATGGATGCCAACCGGGCGCGGGGAATGGAGTCCATTGCCATTCCGCACAACTCGAACGGCTCGGACGGCTGGATGTTCCAGACCACCAACTTCGCCGGAGAGCCCATCGATGCAGCTTATGCAGAGCAGCGCATGCGTAACGAGCCGTTGGTGGAAAACACCCAGGTGAAAGGCACATCGGATACCCATCCGCTGCTGTCGCCGAATGACGAGTGGGCAGATTTCGAGCTGATGGAGCTGAGGGTGGCCTCCCAGCTGGCATCCCAGCCCAACGGCAGCTACGTGCGCGAAGCCTATCTGAACGGCCTGCTCATAGAAGAGGTCGGTGGCTTCAATCCGTACCGGTTTGGCGTGATCGGTGCCTCGGATACGCACAACGCGGCCGGTTCGTTCGAGGAGGACAACTACTGGAGTAAAACCGGGATGACGGACATCGAGCCGTATCAGCGGGGTTCGGTCCCCTTGCCGGACTCGTCACCCGAGAATCCGGAGTACGCGCAGGGTTCATCTCAATACTGGGGTGCATCCGGCCTCGCTGGCGTGTGGGCGGAGTCGAATACCCGGGATGCGATTTTCGACGCCTTTCGCCGCAAGGAGACCTTCTCGACCAGCGGTCCGCACATCCGCGTGCGCTTCTTCGCCGGTTATGACTTCGACGAGGACATGTTGCGGACCAATCCGGTCAGCCAGGGCTATGCCCGAGGCGTACCCATGGGCGGGGACCTGGTGGCGGCTGGCGAGCAGACGCCGAAGTTCCTGGTCTGGGCTGCCCGGGATGCGGACAGCGCGCCCCTCGATCGCCTGCAGATCATCAAAGGTTGGGTCGAGAACGGCGAGGCGCAGGAGCAGGTCTATGACATCGCCTGCTCGGACGGCAGCCCGGTGAACGCGTTGGACCATCGTTGCCCGGACAACGGTGCCACCGTCGACCTCGAGACCTGTGCGATCTCCGAAGACATCGGGGCATCGCAGATGGGCACCCTGTGGGAAGACCCGGACTTCGATCCCAATCAACGGGCGTTCTACTACGTGCGGGTGCTGGAAAACCCGAAATGCCGCTGGTCGACTTGGGATGCGATCCGGGCCGGGGTGGCGCCGAATCCTTCCATGGATGTCACCATCCAGGACCGGGCCTGGACCTCACCTATCTGGTACCGGCCCTGAGGGGCGTTTCCGGGTCGGCTACAGGCTGACCCGGAAACCGGCGCGAACGAAGAATCCGGTCATATCTAGGTCCCGGTCTGCGATCTCCCGGGAAGACCACTCATAGCCGGACTCCAGCTCGAAGCGGAGCCGACGACCCGTGCGGTAGTCGATACGCAGAGTCGGTCGGACGGTGGTCTGCTCATCGCCGGTGCGGGAAAAACTGCGCAGGTCCAGCCTGATTCTCGGATAGAGAAACCAGCGGCTTCCCAGCTTGAGGCGGTTGTCCCAGTACAGCGAGGTGGTATCGCTGGTGTCTGAGTCAGCCACCCGGAGCATGAGCCCGGAGTAGCTGCCTCTGCCGAAGATGTCGGCCGAGCGGATCTGGAAGGACGAGTAGAGCGTTTTATGCGGTTCGAGGCCGGCAACCTGAGCTGAAGCTTCTGTGCTGGAGAAGTCGGTTGCCACGACATCAGCGCTGAAGGTCCAGACACCGAATCTGCGGTTCCAGCCAACCCGTACGGTGTCGCTTTCTGCCGTTCGGTCTTTGGCGATCTCATCGAGGGTCAAGTCGAGCAGGAACTCCTCGAGCTCGGTCAGGTCATCGAAGCTCTGTCCCATGAGCGCGTTGCGGGTGGTCAGGT
Source organism: Candidatus Azotimanducaceae bacterium (assembly GCA_965215995.1). Taxonomy (GTDB): domain Bacteria; phylum Pseudomonadota; class Gammaproteobacteria; order Pseudomonadales; family Azotimanducaceae; genus SZUA-309. Next base: position 2,620,370 of record OZ244128.1, read on the forward strand.
AGGGGCTCATGCGGTGCTCGTAGGATGCGTTCAGTTGCGAGCGACCCAGAGTGAAGTTGCCCGTGAGCGTGAAGTTGTTGAGTGCCGAGTGATGCAGATCGTAGTCGACGAGGGAGAACAGCAGCACACGTTCTGAGTAGTACTGACCGGAGGCACCTAGGGCCTGCCGGTCGACGATTCCGTCCACGTACTGCTGCACGAAGAACGGCCTGAACGTCAGACTGCCCGAATCGGAAGTGTACTCGCCGGACAAGCTGAAGAACGGTCGATCAGTGGATGGGTCTTCGAACGAGGAGTCAATCAGAAAGCCGCCGGTGACACCGAAGCCGACGTTGTCGGTAGGACGATAGGTAAGGCCCACTCCATCGAACCGCCCCAGCGCGCCGGTTTCCCAGTTGGACTGGCGACCCAGGCGTAAGCCCATGTTCATCCGTCTGGAGTATGTGTCCCAGTAGGCAGCGCTGATCTGCAGCTCACGGCCGTCCAGACGCTCGTTGTCGGTGAAGTCTGCCAGGTAGCTGGCCGTCACACGAAACTCCTGATCCACACTCTCCCCAGAGCGGCGGCTCATGAGGTTCAGGTCGTTGAACAGGCCATCGATGGGCACGGTGGATCGACCATCCACTTTCAGACTGTGGCGCTGATAGAACTGCGAGAAGTGCAGGGCATTCTGCCAACTCGACGTGCGCCGGGTCACGGCCTGAGACCTGCTGCTTGAAGTCCCAGGACGATCGAAGGCAGTCAGCACGGCGAGGCGCTGGGAAACCCTCGCAGCGCCATCCGTGCCGGCATATTCCTCGAGGTAGAGTTGGTAATAGCGCTTTGCGTGTGCGCTCTGATCGTTCAGCTCTCGAGACACACCGAGCATCTCTAGTGCTGACTGCCGATGAGGCTCGACTCCGGCCTCCACCACTGCGGCGAAGCGGCTGATGGCGGTGGGATAGTCCTCGTCCTCGAAGGCGGTTCTGGCCTCATTCAGCAGGCGCTCACTCTCGCTGGGAGGTGCTTCGGTGATTGCATCCCGGTGCTGCCAGACAACGGGTTCGGGCGCCGGTTCTGGCTCTGGTGCCGCAGCAAGACTGGTTGGCGTGGCAAGCTGCATCGTCATCTGCACGTCCGCTCCACCGTCGTTCCGTTCGTCCGCGATTGCAGCCGCCTGCAGTTCCGGGTTGATACGGAACGCGTCTGCGAAGGTCTGCTCACGCTCACCTGCCTGATCCAGCCAGGCGTCCGGGTAGTAGCGACGAAGGATGTTCAACTCCTTCTGTGCCTCGGCCTGGTTGGGGAAGAAGCCCAGGCGATGCCGGAACCAGAGCTTTCCACCCTGCTCGAATCGTGTGACGTAAAGGGTGTGGGAGCGTGCGAAACCAGGCGGCAGGTCCTTAAGGGTAGGCACATTTTCCGTGCGGGACTGCAGGTTGATAACGTAAGGCGCGTTGCTGCCGTGGCGCTCAGGTCGGCTCAGCGCTCTGTACTCGGTGCGTGGTGCCAGCTTCAGCAGGATCTGATGATGGTTGAACTGCGGCAGAGCCTGAACGACGACAGGCTCGGTGAAGGTGAGGGTGAGCGTGAATCCGCGCTGATTGCTGCCTTCGACGGCGACCGCGTTCAGCAGGCGGTCGGCTTCTTCGAACTGAAGCTCTGCGGACTGCCACTCCCGGCTGCCGTTACCAGCCTGAGCCGCCAGTGTGAGGCTCAGGCGCTGGCCGTTGTCATCTTCGGCAAGGCTTTCGATGTTGACGGCTGGTCCGAGCTGAATCGTCAGGTCGATGTGGTCTTCCTGACCCTGATAGTGCACATCCTGAATGAGCGTGGTAGCACTCAAGGCGGCCGGGGTAAGAGCGATGAGCAGAAGCAGAAGGATTCGCATGACTACCACTCACTGCTCCGTACGCTGTGCTCGGGTCCGGGGCGGAACTCGTGGATGGTGCTGAGCGTGCTGTCGGTGTAGATGTGGCAGGCACCGGTGCAGTCCTGAATCTCGGCGATGGTGTAGCTCACGTCCGGGTTTTCGTGCTTCTTGTGCGGCCCGGAGCGGAAGTCGCTGGCGTGGCAACCGGCACAGTTGGGCTGGTAGGCGGCTGCCGTCCAGGTCACCATCTCCGAGTTGCCGCCGTGACAGTCGGTGCACTGCAGATTTCCAGCGTGATCGCCGGGATAGGCGGGCGAGCTGTGGGCGAAGGTGTCCGGCAGCCAGAACGTGGTGCTGTGGCAGTTATCGCAGGATGCTGTGGTCATGAAGTGGCCGGGGTTCATACCGGTTGCAGTGACGCCGTCATGGCAACTCGCACAGCTGCCCGGTGCGACGTCCGCATGATCGAAAATGGCCGGTAGCCAGGCGATCGTGCTGTGGCAGTTGTCGCAGGACGCGTTGGTGGTCAGATGCCCGGCGTGTTTGCCCGTAGCCGTAACGCCGTCATGACAACTCGCGCAGCTGCCGGGGCTGACACTGCCGTGATCGAACACAGCCGGCAGCCAGGCGTTGGTGGTGTGGCAGTCATCGCAGGCGTTCGAGCTGGCAATGTGGGTTGGATGCTTGCCGGTGGCAGTCACGCCATCGTGACAGCTGGCGCAGGAGCCGAGTATCTGCAGGTGGTCGACACTGACTGCCGGTGACCAGAAGTCGATGCTGTGGCAATCCTCGCAGACGTTGGTGGTGAGAATGTGATTTGCCGACATGCCGGTGGCCTGCACGCCGTCATGACAGCTGGCGCAGCCGCTGGTGATTCCAGCATGGTCGAATAAGGCGGGTATCCATGCCGAGGTGGTGTGACAGTCCTCGCACAGGTTCGTGCTGGGCAGATGCTGGGCGTGTTTGCCGGTAGCCTGACGACCATCGTGGCAGCTCACACAGTTCGTTGTGACGCCCGAGTGATCGAAAACCGCCACCTGCCAACCGATGTCGTTGTGGCAGGCATCGCACTCCTGGCTCGTCTGAATGTGGTTGGGGGGCAGCCCTTCTGCGGTTCTGCCGTTGTGGCAACTGCGGCAGCTGCCCATGACTTCGGCATGATCGACGATCCCGGTGCTCACCCAGTTGGCGGTGACATGGCAGGCCTCGCAGTTTTCGGTGGTCAGCGGATGGTTCAGCGAGCGGAACGAGCTGGCGTAGATACCGGTACCGTCGTGACAGTAACCGCACTCCTTCGGGGTGCCTTTGAATATGCCTCTAACGTGGCAGGATTCACAAGGTACCTCACGGTGTGCGCCGTCCAGGTCGAAGCCATAGAGAAAGTGGTCGGCCCGTTCGGCTGCAGCGATGCTCGTGGAAGTGAACCAGATGGCGAACGTCAGGAAGATCGTGGCCGTTGTTGCAAAGCATCTGCGGAGGCTAGAAATCATCTTTGAGCACCTCGAAATCCGTGGTCAGATGGCAGCGATCGCAGTTCTGGCCGAAACGGCCGGAATGAACGTCGTCGGATCGATGGCAGGCCGCGCAAGCTCTGGATTGCCGCTCTGCCGGATGACCGGGAAGGTGGCAGCCGCTGCAGCCGATGTCTTCGTGCGCCCCGGTCAGAGTGAAGTCCGTCACCTGACCGTGATCGAAGGTCCAGTACGACCAGCCAGCAGGGTTGTGACAGGCTGAGCACTGGCTGCCCATGGCCCCGGCGTGATGGTCCTCGTCCTCGTGGCAATCCGTGCACTGGTGTGACAGCGGCGAGAAAACGAGAGAGTCGTGACACTGCTCGCAGGAAGCGACTCGGTGCAGCCCGACCAGGGCGAACGACGCCAGATCATGATGAAAGCGTTGATCCGTGTTCCAGGCGGACTGACCATGGCAGTCACCACACCCAGACAGCGTTTCCTGGTGCGGATCGTCACTGGCATGGCAACCGGCGCAGTCGATGGCCAGTGGTTTTTCCAAGCCGTCCGTGTGACAGTTACTGCACTGACTGTCCGCATGCGCGCCCAGGAGTGCGTACCCGGTCTCGGCGAGATGGTCGAATGACTCATCCCAGTTGCTCTGGTTGTGGCAATCGGCGCAGTCAGTCCCGTTGCGACCCAGATGCACATCATCACTGGCATGACAGCCGACGCAGCGGGTCTCCAGCGGCTCGTAAACACCCGGCTCCACATGACAGTTGCCGCAGGTCAGCAGGGCGTGGGCGGCATCCAGTGCAAAGCCGGTCTGGGCGGCGTGATCAAACAGGGAGTCAGTCCAGCTGTTGCTACTGTGGCAGTCAGCACAGGCGGAGCCGTTGCTGCTGTTGTGCACGTCGTCGATCTGATGACAGTCGATGCATTGAGCCTGATGGCTCCCAGCGGCTGGCGATTGGAAGGTTTGATCCGAATGGCAGCCGAGGCAGGTTGTGGACTCGTGCCCTCCGGTGAGAGGGAAATCGGTGCTGTCGTGATCGAAGGTGACCGGCTGCCAGGTAGCAGATTCGTGGCAGTCGCCGCAGCTTTCGCCGAGGTTGCCGCCGTGGACGTCCTCCGATCCGTGGCAGCCCATGCACGTGAGCGGTGCTTCTCGGTGCGGCAGGCCTGTCTCATGGCAAGCGCTACAGGTCGCCAGCGCATGGGCACCGTTCAACGAGAATTCGGTCAGCTGATGGTCGAAGAGATCTGGTTGCAGGCCGACGATGTCCGCCTCGCGCCCGGCGTGCTCGCTGTGACAGGCACTGCACCTTGTGGCACCTACATCCGGGTGGCGGCCATGAAGGCCACGATTGTGATCGAGATCGGTGGCGACCTCCTCGTGGCACTCGAGGCAGAGCTGATTCTGTGATTCGCGGTCGAACAGATCGTGGCAGGCGCTGCAGGTTTCTTCGGTCTCTGCATGAGCGGCCGTAACCGGTCCGGGCATTACCAGACTCTCGAGGCTGGCTCCGTAGCTGGTTGCCGTGCCGCACAGCAAACCAATCAACAGAACGAGGCGGAACGCGGTTTCAGTAGGCATGAACTGCCACCACGTGAATGACGGCGGCGGCGACCATCACCAGGAACAAGGGAAAGTGCACCACGTGCCATAGGCTGAACAGGCGCTCGCAACCCTTCAGCTGCGCGAACTTCCGGTAGGTAGCAAGGCGCTGATTCAGATAAGTCCGAGCGCCTGCATCAAGCCGGTCACGATGTTCACCGATGACGGCGGATCGGGCCGCCTGGCTATCGATTAGCGCGGAAATCTCGCCTCGGAGCTCCCGGCGCAGACGCCGCTCCGCGATTGGCGCCATGAAGATGCCTGCGACGGAGGAGAGGACGCGACGGGATCTGTCCAGGACATCGGCTTCCAGGCCCGTCAGCCGCTCGTTGATGTGCTCGACGATGGGCAGGCTGCCGGAGTCGCTCCTGGTGTTGGAAAGATCCCGTTGCAATGACTCCATGGTCGCCCGCTGGCCATACATGCCGTAGTGGATCTTGCCGTAGAGGTAGCGGCCGAATATGCCGCTCGAGGCGACCACCAGGGTGCAGAACAACGCAACACGACCGTTCAGGGAACCCAGATTGAAGTTACTGTGAAGCAGTACTGCTACCGGGCCGAGGATTCCGAAGATCATGTGGGTTTTGAACCAGAAGCGAACGGAGCCGATACCGCGCAGGGCGCGAAACCGTTTTCGCATCGGATAGACCAGGAGCAACAGCATGAGGGTCGCGCCGACGATACCGAGCCAGTACCCCAGCCCATCCTTGGCTCGGAGGAGGTTCTCGTCCCTCAACAACCAGGCGGTGGTGATGGACAGGCCGACCAGTGCGTACCCGGCGATGATGCTGAGGTTCCGTGTCCTGCTTGCGCCCTGGCGATCGAGTGTTTCCCGTGCGTCCTGCATAGGTTCGACGCTTGCGAATGTGTTCATGAAAGCCTACGGATCCGAACCGGAATTGCGGGGAGTTGAATCTCAATGCGTGCGATCAGCTGCTCAGAATACACAAATCATGGCTGAAAAGGGAATATATTCCCTTTTATACTTGATCCGAGCTTACCGAAATGTGTCCTGGGTCCGAGGTTTCCGGACCTGACGGGACTAACACGATGGAATCTCTGACCGCTTACGCAACTTATTTGATTTACTTTGTGCCGCTTGCAGCCCTGTTCCTGTGGGCAGGCAGGCGACGGGTACGGCTCGAGACGGCAAGTGTCAGCACCTTTGACGAGGCGGTGGCTGCTGGTCTCACTCAACCTGCCTCGCTGCATCCGGTGGTGGACACCAGTCGGTGCATTGGCTGTGAATCCTGCGTGCACGCCTGTCCGGAGTTTCCTGCCCATCACGTGCTCGGGATCGTCGAGGGCAAGGCTCACCTGGTGTCTCCCACGGACTGCATCGGTCACGGCGCCTGTAAAAAAATCTGCCCGACCGGTGCGATTTCACTGGTGTTCGGCACTGCAGAACGGGGAGTGGACATTCCAGCGGTCAACACGGACTTCTCGACCAATGTGGCGGGCGTGTTCATTGCTGGTGAGCTGGGCGGTATGGGACTGATCCGGAACGCCATCGAGCAGGGCCGTCAGGCTATCGACTCAATCGCCGGTTACCTGCAGTCGGTGCCGCCAGATGAGGAGCGGCTGGACGTGCTCATCGTCGGTGCTGGTCCGGCAGGGATCGCCGCGACGCTAGGCGCCATGGAGAGCGGGCTCAGGCACCGAACGATCGAACAGCATGCCTTCGGTGGCACACCGGCGAACTTTCCCAGGGGCAAGATAGTGATGACATCACCTGCGGTATTGCCGTTGGTAGGAAGGGTCAAATTCCGGGAAACGACGAAAGAGAAGCTGGTGGGGTTTTGGGAAGAGGTGCGACGCGAAACGGGCATGTCAGTGCGCTACGGGGAGCGACTGCTGGGGATCGAGCAGGACCAGCACGGGATCATCGCAAAGACATCCGAGGCCTGCTACCGAACCCGGAGCGTGCTGCTGGCGATTGGTCGTCGGGGCACTCCGAGAAAGCTGCATGTGCCTGGTGAAGCGCTGGGGAAGGTAAATTACTCGTTGCTCGATCCCGCTGAGTACTCAGGCCGACGTGTTCTGGTGGTCGGTGGCGGCGACAGTGCTCTGGAGGCGGCGGTCAGCATCGCTCGTGAGCCGGGATCGGAGGTTACGCTGGCTTATCGAAGCAAGGCTTTCACCCGAGCGAAGAAGAAGAACAGGCAGGCTGTTGAAGAGCTTGTTGGAGATCGACGCCTGAGCATTCTTCTCGAATCTGAAGTTGAGCGCATTGACGCTGAAACGGTCACCATCCGAACCCCAGCAGGCAGCCGAAACCTTGCCAACGATGCAGTGCTCGTCTGCGCTGGCGGCATCCTGCCGGATGGCCTGCTAAAGGAGATCGGCATCCTGATAGAGACGAAATATGGCACTGCGTAACGGTCTTCTGCTGCTCGCCTTGAGCACCAGCCTCTGCACGGGCGGTGTTCGTGCCGAGTTGCCTGACGATGTGAAGCGGGCGCTCGCCATGCGCGACTACGACCAGGCCGCTCTCTGGCTCGATGCCAACCGAACGGATCCTGAAGCCGCTTTTGAGCTCGCCAAGCTCTACAGACAAGGCAGAGGGGTGGAGGTTGATGAATCAGCAGCACTCGAGCTGTTGAAATTCGCAGCAGAGGCCGGGCACAGCGAGGCGCAATATCTGACAGGCAGGTACTACGCACAGGCTGGAGAGTTGGACGAGGCGGCGCTCTGGATGTCCAGGGCGGCAGCTGCGGGCCATAGACGTGCGGCGCAGTGGACGCCACCCCGACCGCACGAGCGCACGGTAGATGTTTTTAATCGAATTCGATCGGATGAGCCGCCCCCCGCACGCATCGAACGCGCGGATGCTCATGGAATGGATCCATCCGGCAGAACGCCGCTGATGCTGGCTGCGGATCATGATGACCTGGCGTGGGTGCGGGTGCTACTGGCCGCAGGTGCGCCGGTAGATACAAGCGACCAGCACGGCGTCACCGCACTTCATCGCGCAGCACTCAGGAGTAACGCAGAGATCGTGCGTCGTCTGCTCGAAGCCGATGCCGATCCGAACCTGATCGATGAGAATGGCAACACGGCGTTGCATCTGGCAGTCGCAGGCGAGTCGGTGGCCGTGATCATGGCGTTGCGGGAGTCTGGCGCAGATTCGACTGCCAGGAACAGCGCGGGTTGGTCCGCTGTGGATCTGGCCCGTCGCAGCGGAGATGAGCAGATCATGCGCCTGCTCGGCCTTTCCGTTGCGACTGCAGCATCGAATGATGCGACGTCCTTTGATCCTGATTCGTTGCTGCGCCGTCTGAGCGATGCTGCGCTCAAGGAGGATCTCGACCGAGTGGAGGGTCTTGTTGCCCAGCCGAAGTTCGACCCCGGTATGCCGGAGCTGACGGACCTGCTCATCATGCTGGCGGAGACTGGCGCAAGCGGGTCTCTGCTGCTCATGCTGGAGGCAGGTGTTCCGCCGGACGAGAAGGACGCTCGCCGCCGAACCGCGTTGCTTGCTGCCGCAGCCTCTGCTCAAGCCGAGTGTATTGAGGCCCTTATTGGGCATGGCGCGGATGCTCGCATGCGGGATGCGCAGGGTCGAACAGGCCTGATTCTGGCATCGAGATCCGGTTCGGCTGCCGCAGTGGATGTGCTGATGGACGCGGGGGCTGAACCAGGGGCCGCTGACCTTCAGGGTCGTAACGCGCTCTGGTGGGCGACGCGATCCGGTAACGAGACGCTGGCTCTGCGTCTGCTAAGCCGGGGCGTACCGGTGCGGACCGATCAAGAAGGCACTGGACCTCTGCATCTGGCTGCCTCTGAAAACCTCGTTGATCTTCTGGAGGCACTCGTTCTGAGCGTACCGGTAGATGAGGTGACCGGAGACGGTCATTCCGCGCTCATGCTGGCCGCCCGTGCCGGGTCGCACGAGGTGGTGTCGAGTCTGATTGAGGCGGGCGCGGAGGTTGGCCTGAGAAGCCCTGCGGGTGACACCGCGCTGATCATCGCCGCCCGCGAAGCGCATCTGGAAGTTGCCCGGGTGCTGCTCGAGAACGGTGCGAATCCGGAAACCCGGAACGATCGCTTCGAGAGCGCAAGCTCGATCGCCATGGATCTGGCGGATGAGCGCTGGCAGGCCCTCATGGAAGCGCATCGCAGAGATCTGTTGGACTTGCTCGGTACCCGCATCACCCCAGGCGTAGCGTCCGGCTCGTAGTCCGGCCGTGCGCAGTTTTGTGATGCTGCGCACAGGCTTTCTCCTGAGATCTCCGACAATCTGCGATTGACCCGGATTTCAAAGGACGCCAGATGATCGACCGACTCAGGACGCTCGGACTCATCATTAATCTCAAGGCGGTGGTGATAGCAGGCCTTGCGGTGCTCTCCACCTGGCTCTGCTTACAGTTCGGCATCGCCGGTGACTTCCCGCTGACGCTCATCGCCACCGCGGTTGTGTTCCCCATCGTTTTCTCGATCAACAGCGCCTACAAGCGCCGGGAATCCGTGCTGGACGACTATGGCCAGATCAAGGCCCACGGTCGGGCCATTTACTTCGCTGCCAGAGACTGGCTGGAAGAAGTGGATGCAGAGCGTCTCGACCGTTGCCGCGCTTTGCTCAGAGAGCTCCTGACGGAAGCCCGTGATCTCTACGCCAGTCCGCGGGACGAGATGATGGAGAGAGAGCGGCGCGTTTATGCGTGCTTCTCGCAACTCTCGCGGTTCATACGCGTGGAGCTCCGGGAGGCGGGGCTTGCCACGGGAGAAGTGTCCCGCTGCAATCAGTACCTGTCGAAGATGCTGGTTGCCTTCGAGCAGACCAAGCATGTGTATCAGTACCGCACCCCCCGCACGTTGCGCGCCTTCAGTGACGTCTTCATCACGGTGCTGCCGCCGCTGTACGGTCCGTACTTTGCCTACCTCGCGGCCGACTTCTCGCCTTCGCTTACCTATCTCATGCCGGTGCTCTTTGCGCTCGTGCTGGCCGCTCTGGACAACATCCAGGAGCACCTGGAGAACCCGTTCGATCAGATCGGCCAGGACGACGTGATGATCAACGCCGAGAAATTTGCTGAGAAGCTGGAAGCGGATGCGGACTTCAGTGAGGTTCTGAAGTCTGTGGCCTGAGCCCGGGCGCCTGACTCCGATCAGCGCTCGAGCGGGCGATAGCGGACCAGACGGAAGTCGATGGGGTGGGATTCGCTCTGCAGCGCGATGAAGCCGCCTTCGAGCAACGGCACACTGCCTTTCTGATGGCTGGCCGGGTCCGACAGACGGGGCTCGCTGTACTCCAGAACCACCTGGCCGTTCACCAGGTGGGTGATGGTGCCGCTGCCGCGGACAATCACCTCGGCGCGGACCCATTGATCACCGTCGTAGGTATCAGAAGTGGAGTTCAGACAGTGGGGTGTGTAGAGGTTGCCTTCGAAGACCACGTCCGTGCCGGGTGTGCAGAGGTTGTTGGTCGGGCGGGAGCGTAAGCCGCCCAGGCCGCCCAGGAACTGAGCCTCGATGGAGTCGGGGAAGTCCTGCTGCAGGGTCATGGACTCCGGTGCCTGGGCGTGCAGCATGACGCCGCTGTTGCGCTTCGCCCAAGGCGCGCCGCCGTTCACCTGGTCACCGACGAAGCGGTACTCCACGACGAGATGGTACCGATCGAGGGGTTCCTGCCAGAACAGATGGCCGAAGCGGCCGTCGAACCGTTCGTAGGCGTCGTAGCGGACTTTCAGCAACCCGTCTTCCACCCGGAAGGTATCACCGAAGTTCTCACCAGATGGGTAGCCGGTGATTTTCGCCGTCCAGCCGTTCAGATTTTTGCCATTGAAGAGGTCTGTCCAGCCGTCTTCGCCGGACGTCTCCGCTGAGGCCGTCATTGCGGCCAGGGCGATGGCCAGTAGGCCCGCGTTTCGCTGGGCACGGTAGATGGCTGGGGCATTCATGGGGTCATGATAGCGCGACGATCGGGGGAATCACTGCGGGGTTGGGCTCACCTGATCGGGTATATTGCCTGGCTTCACTAAGCGAGCAGCAGTCGATCAACCCAACCGATCCCCAGCAGATTCTCGAGCAGACGTTCGGCTACTCGGCGTTCCGTCCGCCCCAGGACGAGATCATCACCACGCTGGTGGACGGTGGGGATGCGCTGGTGCTCATGCCCACGGGTGGTGGGAAATCCCTCTGTTACCAGATCCCGAGTCTGGCCCGGCCGGGCTGCGGCGTGGTGGTCTCGCCGCTCATTGCCCTCATGCAGGACCAGGTGAGCGCCATGGCGGAACTGGGCGTTCGTGCCGCCTGCCTGAACTCCAGCTTGCGCCCTGATCAGATCCGTGACGTGGAGGCCGATCTTGTCCGCGGCAGCCTGGATCTCATCTACGTGGCGCCGGAGCGGCTCACTCAAGAGCGGACGCTGCAGCTGCTCGACGAGGTGCAGCTGGCGCTCTTTGCCATCGACGAAGCGCACTGCGTCTCCCAGTGGGGGCATGATTTCCGGGCCGACTACCTGAAGCTCGATGTGCTGGAGGACCGGTATCCGGGGGTGCCGCGGGTGGCCCTGACAGCGACGGCAGACGAGCGCACTCGGGCGGAAATCAGCCAACGACTGCATCTCGAGGGTGCTCGCCATTTCGTCGCCGGTTTTGATCGACCGAACATCCGCTACCGGATCTCTCTGAAGGACAACCCGCGAACTCAGCTGCTCAGATTCCTTGCCGCTTATCGGGAAGCGTCCGGCATTGTCTACTGCCTGTCGCGGAAGAAGACTGAAGACACGGCGGCCTGGTTGGTGGCGCAGGGATTCAACGCGCTGCCTTATCACGCCGGTCTGCATGCGGACGTGCGGGCAGCAAATCAGGCCAGGTTTCTCCGCGAGGAAGGGGTGGTGATGGTGGCGACGATTGCCTTCGGCATGGGGATCGACAAGCCGGACGTACGCTTCGTTGCCCATCTGGACATGCCGAAGACCGTGGAAGCTTACTACCAGGAGACTGGCCGGGCCGGCCGCGACGGCGAGCCGGCAGAGGCCTGGATGGTTTACGGACTGCAGGATGTGATCAAGCTTCGGCAGATGATGGCGAGCTCCGAGGGATCACAAGCGCACAAACGGGCAGAACAGCATCGGCTGAACGCCATGCTCGGCCTCTGCGAGATCACCACCTGCCGGCGGCAGACGCTGCTGCGCTATTTCGGCGAGGTGCTCGAAGAACCTTGCGGTAACTGCGACAACTGCCTGGAGCCGGTGGAAACCTGGGATGGCACCGAAGCGGCGCAGATGGCCCTCTCGGCTGCCTATCGGACCGGGCAGCGCTTCGGCGTCAACCATCTGATCGACCTGCTCAGAGGAGAGCGCACTGAGAAGATCGGCCAGTTTCGCCACGACCGGCTGCCCACCTTCGGCGTCGGCGCGCATCTGGACAAGGACCAATGGCGTTCCGTCTATCGGCAGCTGGTTGCTCGCGGCTACCTCAAGGTGGCGGTGGATCAGTTCGGTGCGCTGTGCCTGGAAGAGAGCTGCCGACCACTCCTGCGCGGCGAGGAATCCGTTGCGCTGCGCCGGGACGTGAAGAAACGGGGTGGTGGCAAGCAGACCAGAACCCCGCTGCCCGCCGATCTGGATGTGGGACTCTGGGAGGCACTCAGGGAGTGCCGGAGGGAATTTGCCGAGATCCAGGGCGTGCCCCCGTACGTGGTCTTTCATGACCGCACGCTGAAAGAGATGTGCGCGCTCATGCCAAGGAGCCTCGAAGCCATGGCGGGGATCACGGGCATCGGCGAGCGGAAGCTCGACAAGTATGGCCCCGGATTTCTGGCGGTGATCGACGAGCACCTGGCTGGCGCCTGATCCGGCGAAGCACGCGGGTGCCCGGTCCGGTTACCCGCCGTCCCGGGCATTGCTGGCGTCGGCTGTGGTCTAATCATCATCTGACCGAGAGAGAACGTGTCGCGATGTTGTCCGGACGCCTGACAGTGCCTGCTACCCTGGTCGCCATTCTGGTGACGGCGATCAGCCCTGTCTGGGCCAATGACTGGTCGTCCGTGCGCCAGGTCGATGGCGTGACCGTCGAAGCCCGGTCCACAGAATCCGGTTTCAACGAGCACCGGGGTGCAGTGAGGGTCTGCACGGACCTGGGCGTGCTGGAAGCATTCGTCGCAGATACGGACCGCTTCAGCGAGTGGCTGCCATACACACGTGATGCAGAGCTTCTGGAAAGCTCCGATCACCACTACGTCTACTACGTCCGGTCCAGCACGCCCTGGCCCATGAAAGACCGGGACATGGTCTACCGGATATCCCGTCAGCCCGGACCCGAACGGGAGGTGACCCTCGATCTGGTCGGATTGCCCGACTACCAGTTTGCCCGCAGCGGTGCGACCCGAATCCGGGAAGCGGCGGGACGATGGCGGTTTGTGCAGTCTGACCGGGGTCTCGATGTGAGCTATCAGCTCTTCGTTCACCCGGGCTCGGTGCCAGCCTTCGCCGCCAACCGCCGGATGGCCAGCGCGGTTGGCAAGACGTTGGCCAATCTCGCCGCCCAGTTCCCTTGCGCGCAGACCTGAGGGCTTGAGTTCGGGCGCTGTTAACACGCCGCTGCGCTGGTATCTCGCCAGCACGGCCTGCTACCTCATGCCTGGTGGTGTTCAGGGCGTGCTGTTCCCGTGGCTGGTTGCCGTTTACCTGCACGAATCGCCGGAGCGGGTGGGGCTCGCGCAGATGGCCAGCCAGTTGCCCATGCTGCTGCTCATACTCTGGGGCGGTCTGGTCGGTGATCGGGTGGACCAGCGTCGGTTTCTGATCGTCCTGCAGCTCGGCATGATGGGACCACCCCTGGCCATGGCCGGATTCATCGCCGGTGGCTTCGTCAGCTACGAGCTGCTCATCGGCTGGGCGATCATCGGCGGCAGCTTCGGCGCCTTTGCGCAGCCAACCCGGGATGCCCTGCTGAACCGGGTAGCAGGCGCGGAGATCCAGAAAGTGGTGACCTTGTCCATCGGGGTTCAGTTCGGTATTCAGATCTTCGGTTTCGCGCTCGGCTCCACAGCGGATAAGGTGGGAGCGCCGGCACTGCTTTCCATGATGGCGCTCTTCATGCTGGCCGCGTCGCTGGCTACCAGCCGAATACCGGCACTACCTGCGATCCCGCAACCTCCGCGCCGACACCCGCTACGGGACATCGCCGACGGGCTGGCCCTCGCCTGGCGCTCGAACGTGATCCGGCCAGCCATCCTGCTCACGTTCGCGATCGGCATATTCTTCGCGGGCACCTACCTGGTGATTCTGCCGCTGATGGTGCGGGATCTCTACGCTGGCAGTGCCGGTGGTATCGCCGCCGTGTTTGCCGCCAACATGCTCGGCACCTGCACCACCATCGTCTGGCTGATTCGGCGAGGCGGCGTGGAACGGCCCGGACGGGCCATGCTGATCAACGCGCTGATCAGCTGCTTCACCCTGTCGATGCTGAACCTGGAGCTGCCTCAGTGGCTCTTCTACCTGGTCGTCTACCTCTGGGGTCTGGGTGGCGGGATCAGCATGACCATGTCCAGAGCCATCGTTCAGGAAGCTGCCCCTGCTACCCACCGAGCGCGGATTATGTCCGTCTACTCTCTCGGCATGATGGGTGGCATGCCCATCGGCAGCCTGCTGCTCGGCTGGTGCGTTGGCCAGTTCGGCGCCCGGGACGCCGTGCTTGTGCCCGTGATCGGGATGGCAATCACCGCCTCCGTACTGCTCCTGACCTCCTCCCTGTGGGGCGTGCGCCGCCAGGCAATAGCCAACGCCTGAGCTAAGCCTCCAGCTGGCCTGCATCCGCCAACCTCTCTCGCGTCACTCCCTGCTCGAAAAAACTGTGCAAAGCGATGTAACCTTTTTCGTGCGCGCTGCGTATTCGTCGTACCCAATCATGGAAACCAACTGGAGGTACGACGATGAGAGAACGATTCGGCCAAGGTCTCGGCAGGACAACCGTGACGGTACTGGCAACCGTGTTTCTGCTGGCAAGCTCTGTGGCCAGCGCCGATGGCGGCTACCACCGAAAGTACGAAGTGACTATCACCAACCTGACTCCGGGTCAGACGTTCACCCCGCAACTGGTGGCGACGCACAGTGCCAAGATATCGCTGTTCGAGCTTGGCCAACCGGCGGGCGATGCGCTGGAAGTGCTGGCGGAAGGCGGGGATACCACGCCGCTCACCGAGATGCTCCTGGGCTCACCCTACGAAGTCGCCGACGTGCAGACGATTCCTGGTTTGCTCGGTCCGGGACAGTCGGTGACGGTGATCGTGGAGGGCACCCGCTTCGAGCGCTATCTGAGCCTGGCAGCGATGTTGATTCCGACCAACGACACCTTCGTCGCCATCGATGGTGTGCGGCTGCCCCGTTACAGCCGCTCGGTAACCGCGCTTGCCTATGACGCAGGTACTGAAGCAAACGATCAGAACTGTCTCAGCATTCCGGGCCCCCGCTGCGGTGGCGAAGGTTACTCACCGGGTCCGAATGAAGGTGACGAGGGATTCGTGCATGTGAGCAACGGATTTCACAGCCTGCCTGGGGCAGACGTCGGCGAGGTGCTCGGCCCCCAGCCATATGACTGGCGGAACCCGGTGGCCCGTATTGAGGTCAGACGGATACGCTAAGGAGGAATCAGGTGCGGCGCGGCCGTGCCAGAAAGGACAGGTGAGGGGTTCCGCTGGGGACAAAGCCGAGGACGAAGCGCGCTGGTCAGGCTGGTTGGCGCGCGCTCAGACTGGTGACGAAGAGGCATACGGGCAGCTTTTGAGTGAGCTGGCAGGTGTGATTCGTGGCTACGTCTTGAGCCGTTTTGGCGGCCTGGAGAATCTGGACGACTGTGTTCAGGAGTGTCTGCTGGCTCTGCACCAGGCCCGGCATACCTATGAGCCGGGGCGTCCATTCCGTCCCTGGCTGTTCGCTATTGTCCGCAACCGGACGATCGATCAGTTGCGCCGAATGCCAAGAGAGGCCGGGGCGTCCACTGCGGTGGAAGACGCGGCCTACGAAGGCCTGGACCCAGGCGATGCCGTCGATGCGGGTAGATTGCTGGCCCGGCTTTCCCAGAACCTGAGGGAAACACTGATACTGACCAAGATATTGGGTTACAGCACCCGTGAGTGCGCTCGACACCAGGGTGTATCAGAAAACGTGGTCAAGGTACGCGTGCACCGTGGGCTGCGTAAGCTGCGCTCCCTGCGAGAGGTTTGAGGTGGAAGAAGAGGAACTCATCGAATCGCTGAAATCCGATCTGAGGCCGGTCCGACCGCTTGCTTCGGTTGGCGGCATCGGGGTGCTCTGGCTCCTGATCAGCATTGCTTACGTGCTTGCTCTTGGTGCAGCACTTGGTCCGTTCCGGCCTGGGTTTGCCGATCAGCTTCTGACCGTACCGCGTTTTTCTCTGGAGATGCTGTTCGGGGTTGCCGCGCTGGGCTGCTTTCTACGGGTGGCTCTGCTCGAATCCATACCCGGGCGGGAACCTGGATCGTGGCGGGTGCTCTGCTGGGTGCTGCTGGTGGCCTGGCTTGCTCAGTTCTTCGCCGGTTTTTTCGCCCCGGTGCTGGAGCCATCCATGCTGGGCAAGCGCGATCATTGCGCCTGGGAGGCATATCTCTATAGCGTGCCACCGCTTGTCTGGCTGCTCTACCTGCAACGTAACCGGTTCGTGCTGGAACCCATCCGGGCCGTGCTCCACTCAGCCCTGGCGGCAGGATTGATCCCGGCGCTTATGATGCAGATCGCCTGCATGCACGAACCGGCCCACATCCTGTCTTTTCATGTGCTCCCCATCGGCATTCTGGCCATGGTCGCTGTTGGGTCGGCGTGGCTGCTCAGTCGGCGAGCGGATTCGTGACGTCTCTGGGAACGTCTGCCGTCAGGCGCGCGGAGAGAAACTCGAAAGCCGCATCCACTTCTTCGGAGGGAATCTCCGGGTGCAGGCCCGGGTTTGCGTGCATACGCTTGTCGGAGCTGCCGATGGCATCGAACAGCGCCAGATAACCTTGCCGATCGAATAGCTCGTCTTCCAGCTGCATGAGGAAGAGCACCGGGTGCGTGAGCGTTGCCGCATCCTTCGCCAGCCGCTCACCGAGGAAACCCACGGCGCCGGAAGTGCCAGCCAGACCCAGGACGGATGCTCGGAACTCAATGTGGCGAGCCGCTGCCGCGGCCAGAGCCGGAATGCCGAAGATGGTGCCCATGGAAAGGCCGAAGTAGGCCAGCGGGTTGTTTTCGAGACCAACCGTCTCCCGGACTGTCGCCAGCGCCAGCAGCCAGTCGGCGACCATCTCGTCGGTGAGCTCAGCTCGCTTGAAGGCTTCGGTGAGTGCCGCCCTGCCACCCGGACCTACCTGGCGAAGCCCGTGCACCGGTCCATCGAGCGCAAGGGTTGCGGCCCCGATGCCGAGAAAGCGCTTGGCAAGGTGCGGTATGGGGGCCTGATAGCGGTCACCGGAGGCGCCATGGCCACAGAGGATGAGTGGGGTTTCGGTGCCGTGGCTTACCGGCAGCCACACAGCGCCCGTAATCAGACGATCCGGGGTTTCGATCCGGAAATCCCGAGCGCCGCTGCGATCCGATTCGAGCCATTCCATGGCAGCCTCCCTATCTGCTTAGACCGGCTGCGACTGGCCGACTACATGCCGAACCGATAGCGCAGCTTGACGACGAAGAAGTCTATCACCGGTTCCGTGAGCGCATCGTAGAACATATCGCTGAAGTCATCGTCCAGGGTGTTGTCAGTCACGTTGCTGCCGCGGGTGTAGACGAGGAAGAGATCCGAGAGCGGTGCGATCTGCCAGCGGTAGCGGAGCTGCACAGTCATTCTATTGATCACGAAGTCCCGTGTGCTCGAGCCTGGTGCCGGTTCCACCGGCACCAGGTAACCATCGCCATCCTCAGGGAGGAAGTAACGCTGCTGCTCTTCCGCCTTGATGCCCGCCCATTGCAGGCTCATACGGAACTGCTGCCGTGCGGAAAGGAACAGATCGATGCCGAGACGCGGCTGCAGGTCGTCAGCGGCGAAGGTGGTGAACTGCTGACCCGTGTAGTGCAGCAACCAGCCGTCCCGATCCTGATAGTTGACGTCCAGGTCCATGGAGAATCGGTGGCTGGGTTTCCAGGTGAAACCAAGCGCACCGTTGTACGACCAGCCGGACAGCTCTTCCTGCTTTGCGCCGATGCGGCCACTGAAGCTCAACTGCTTGGAAGCGTCGGTGCCAAACGCGAGATCGCCGAACCAGCGATCGTCCACACGATAGGACCCGTTCCCTTCGCTCTCCAGATCGTCCCAGCGCTTCGGGAAGTAGCCGACCTCCGGGCGCAACTCGAAGTTGTTCTTGAAGGTGAATATGGGGCGGAAAAACAGACCGATTCGCGTCGCCTCACCCGCTTCGTTCTGCCAGTAGGAACCCATGAGGTTGAGGTCGAATCTGCGCAGTCGTTCCAGGCCCCGTGATTTGGTGTAGAAGAAGCTGTAGTTGCCGCCATAGTTATCGTTTCGGCGCAGGAACCCCAGATCGTTGATCTCCAGCTTATCGTCCTGGGCATCCAACCTGATCTGGTGCGTCATGCCCTGGCGCTGGGTGTATTTCATGTCGAGGAGCGCGCCGTAGCCCTGCACATCGTCCACATCACTGGCCAGCAGCTGCAGGTCTGCCTGCAGCTTGCCGGTTCGGTTCAGATAGTGGGCATCCACGCCGTGCACGACGGCGTCATAAGACTGGTTTTTAACATACGTGCCGATATAGCCGATAGATCGGCGCCCACGGCCCACCTGCTCGTAGAGGAACCGGCCGACGGCGAAATCGCGACCGACCGCATCGACCATCACTTCCTCGCCGTCCTCGTCGTAGCCGCGCACCTCGATGTCGTCTTCCATGGCACCCATGGCACCGTATCGCAGACCGCCTATCTGGCCGGTTGCCTTCAGCGCACCGATGAGGTCGGTCGGCCGGGAAGCCTCATAACCCGGAATTTCCACGCCATCCGGTTCGATCACATCCGGCGCGCCGCCGATCCGACGAGTGTTGACCACCTGGGTGGGCTCCGGATTGAACAGCCTGAGAGTCTGGCGTGAACCGGCACCTCTACCTCCAGAGGAGAAGGGGCGCGAGCGGGGTGTGGTCTCGAAGACCTCGTTGCCCTCGAGGAAGAAGAGCCGTTTCTCCGGAAAGTAGGTTTCTGTGGCCGTCAGATTGATGACCACGTCGTCGGTCTCAACCGCGCCGAAATCCGGATTCAGGGTGGCGCTCATCTGCAGGTTGGTGGAAGGACGCCAGAACATGTCCACGCCGACCTTGCCTTCCGATTCGTCCTGGGCCACGTCATGAGTGCCGGAAACATACGGATAGAAGTCGAGCTGCCGCTTCGGGGAAACGTCACCGAGCGCCATGGGCTGCAGGGCGCTCATGAAGCGGGCGCCGGTGGGGGGCAGGTGCGGATAGCCGAACCGCTCATCCAGGTAGCCCACCTGGCGGCTGGCGTAGAGGCCAATTCGCCGCTCGCCGCTGGTGGCCGGCATGGCCATCATGGACCAGGGCAGGAACATCTCGCTGGACCAACCGGTTTCGGTTTTGCTCGTCCGGCCATCCCAGGGTCCATCCCATTCCCGCGAGTACTGGCGCTCCGGTGCGATTTTGCCGTCGCTCAGGGAGTCGCCCAGGGCGACGCTGAACCAGTAGCCGTAGATGCCGGACCCGGATGTGTCCAGAGTGACGCTGACGCTGTCCCGGGAGAACCAGTTGTCCCGGGAGCTCAGCCGCTCCATCAGGGTTTCCTGCGGCTGCTCAGCATACATGCTGATGTAGAGGCCGCGGCTGGTGTAGAAGTAGCGCATCACAGTGCGGTGTCGCGGCACTTCCATGGTGTCGGGTTCCAGCACCCGCATGTCGTCATAGCCGGGCACCAGCGCCCAGACCGCCTCGTCCAGCTTGCCATCCAGCTTGAAATCGATGCCACTCTCATCGAAGCGGGGTACCACGATGGCGGCACCGGGCGCGAGCCCGGCGGTGAGCAGGAGTCGTTCGGGTGCGGTGCCGGGCGGATCCGGCAGCGTTCGCGAGTCTGCGGCGGCCTCGTACGCTGCCGCGGTTGAGGAGGGGGAGGGTTGCGTCGGGACGCTTGGGCTGGATGACTCTGCAGGTGCAGGTGCAGGTGCAGGTGCAGGTGCAGGTGCAGGTGCAGGTGCAGGTGCAGGTGCAGGTGCAGGTGCAGGTGCAGGTGCAGGTGCAGGTGCAGGTGCAGGTGCAGGTGCAGGTGCAGGTGCAGGTGCAGTCGCTGCCTTGGTGGCCGCAGCCTTGGGAGCATCGGCGGTTTTTTCTGCCAGATACCAACTCGATTCGAAACCCTGAGCGCGAGCGCTGCTCAGCAGCTGTCTGGCCTCCGCTTCATCGAGACCGGCCGGACCAACGACTCGCAGGTAGTCCGTACCGTTCACGGTAACGGCAAGCAGGCGTGTTTCGATGCCAAGTGATGCGGCGACCTCTGTGGCGACGCGCTTGGCGTAGGTTTCCTGGGTGAAGCTGCCAAAAACCACCGTCGCAGCCTCTGAGGTCACGGGCAGAAGCAGGCCGATCGCGACAAGGGAAGGTGCGATCGCCAGCAGTTTTTTGAGTGACTGCAACATCTGTACTATTAGTAAAGGTACATATAATAATGATGTCTAGCAATGACGCGGATCAGATTTCGGAGGCTCGTAGATGAGCGGGAAATCACCAGAAGTGGCCCAAAACGCTGAGCAGATAGCCGCTGGTGAGCGGGAAAGCGAGCAGGACGAGCCGCTGGGCTTTCTCGTTCATGAGGTGGCCAATGCCATCTCCCAGGCCTACGGCGCGCTGATGGCGCCCATCGGCCTGACCCGGCCGCAGATGCGGGTGCTGATCTGGGTGGATCGCCGGCCAGGCATCTCCCAGGCCAAGCTAAGCGAGCTGATCGGCAACAGCGCCATGGCCATGACGGGCCTGTTGGATCGGATGGAGGCGAAGAATCTCATCCGCCGCCAGGAAGACCCCACGGACCGGCGCGCCAAATGCATTTACCTGACCGATGGGGCGTTGGCGCTCAAGCCCGAGATGGAAAAGCTGGCGGCAGGTTTTGGCGATGCGACGTCTCGAGGATTAACGCCGGAAGACATCGCAACGACACAGCGGGTGTTGACCACCGTGAAGGCCAATGTGGAGAAGATCCGGGAAGACGCTCAAAATGCTCAGGAAGCAGGGCTCGAATAGGGGAATCAGACGCAGATGGGTCAGACGCAAACAAACCAGTCAAGGGAACCGATCCGGTACGTGGACGCGCTGAATGACTACTATGGCGCCATGGGCAATCCGCCCTACCGATGGACGGTCAACGAAACCGCGCCTCTGCATCGGCTCGACAAGCCGCTGTCCGAATGCAGGGTAAGCCTGCTGACTTCTGGCGGCGTATCGCAGTGTGCCATGCCGGCCTTCGATCCGGAGGCACGAAACGATCATCGTCTGGACGCGATTGCCAATGATGCACCGGTTGGTGATTTTCAGATCCACGACAGTTACTACGATCACTCGGATGCTGACGCAGACATCAACTGCGTCTTCCCGTTGGCGCGGTTGCGCGAGCTGGCGGCAGCCGGGGAAATCGGCAGTGTTTCCGACCACTTCTGGAGCGGTTTCATGGGTCGGATCTACAATCGAAGCAAGGTCCTGGAGGAGTCGGGGCCTGCCTTTGCCGAGCGGCTCGAGGACGAACGGGTGGATATTCTGGTGGCGGCGCCGAGCTGACCACTCGATCACCAGACCGTGGGTCTGGTCTGTCGGTTGCTGGAAGAAAGAGGCATTGCCACCACCTATGTAGCCACGGGCAGAGATCTCACCGCGCTGGTCAAGCCGCCGCGGGCGCTGTTCGTGAATCACCCCATGGGCAACAACTTCGGTCGTCCTGGCGATGTGGCGATGCAGACGGACATTCTGCGGACGGCGCTCGGCCTCATCTCGAGCGCTGACGAAGGCGGCGTGCTGGTGGACTACCCCAGTGATTGGGGGGCGCCGTTTGAGTTCCGCCCCGGCGGTAATCGCACCGAGGCTGTTTCAGCAGGCTGATATCAGCGTTTCAGGATGCCGGGCGGCTCGTCGCGGTGGAAACCGTTATAGCGCTCGCTGTTGCGCATCTCCCCGGGCTGAAACAGGAAGCTGCCTGCGCCATTGTGGATGCCGCCGTCCACGCGGAAGTCCGCACCTGTGATGTAGGCGGCCATCTCTGAGAGCAGGAATACCACCATGGCGGATATCTCTGCTGCGGTACCGTGCCTGGCCAAGGGAACCCGGCGGGTGATCGCCACCAGCGAGTCCCAGTCTTCCTCCGGATAGCGGTCGAGGCCGGTGGTCGCGATGAAGCCGGGGATCACACAGTTCACCCGCACGCCGGATCGGGCCCACTCGGTTGCGGCCGACGCCGTAAAGTTCGAAAGACCTGCCCGGGCGGCGCCGTTATGACCCATCCCCGGCATGCCGCCGTGGTGATCGGCGCCGATGTTGACGATGCTGCCACCGCGCTGTGCCATGCACTGACGATAGACCTCCCTGGCGACGAGAAAATAGCTGGTCAGGTTGTTGTGCAGCACCGCGTTCCAGCCGTTCAGGCTGAGCTCTTCGAGTTTTGCCGGGAACTGTCCGCCAGCTGCGTTAACAAGGCCATCCACCGGGCCGTGTGTTGCCAGCACCTCACTGACCAACGCGATCACGTCTGCTTCGTCCCTGAGCTCCGCGACATAGCAACCGAGCGCCTGGCCACCATCTTCTTCGATCTCAGCCTGCACCCGATCGAGCTTCTCCTGGGTTCGGCCGGCCAGAATCACCGCCGCGCCCAGGCTCGCCAACTCGTGGGCAATGCAACGGCCGAGCCCGCCGCCACCGCCGGGAATGAAGATTGTCTGGCCTTCGAAGAGCCCAGGTCTGAATCCGGATGCGTAGGGCACGCTGCACTCCCTCCTGAAAAGGCTCATGATACGCATATGGGAATAAGGAGTAGGGATGATGGGCGACGCGGAGGGCAAGCGACCGGATACGGTGCGTCTGCAACGGATCAGCAAGGCGTTCTGGGAATCGGCGGCGTTGATGAGCGCAGTAGAGCTCAAGGTGTTCACGGCAATTGCCAACGGCAGTAATTCGATTGAAGCGGTTGCCGGCACGGTTGGCATTGAGCCGGTGAATGCGGAGCGATTGCTCACGGTGCTGACCGCCATGACGCTGCTCGAGCGCGATGGCGACTCCTTCAGCAACGCTGCAGACGTGGAGCGCTTCCTGGTGGAAGGCAAGCCAACCTATGCCGGTCCCTGGATGCTGTTCGGCAAGCCGCGCTGGGAGAGCTGGGGCAAGCTGACCGAGCACCTGAAGGTTCGAGAGGGCGATCAGCGGCGGCTGGGCATGTACGACGAGACCTTCACGGTGGAGCGGGCTCGCGAGTACCACGAAGCTACTTACTCCATCGGAATGGGTGCCGCCCGTCGTTTTCACAAGCAGGTGGATCTCAGCGGCCGGCGGAAGATCATGGATCTTGGCGGTGGCTCAGGCTGCTACTGCATCGTCGGGGCTCAACAGTATCCGGAGATTCGCGCGGAAGTGCTGGACCTCACGCCTGTGGTGGTCGTTACCCGGGAATACATTGAGGAAAACGGCGTGTCAGATCAGGTGAGTGCCAATCCCTGTGACTTCACCCAAGACCCGCTTCCGGTTGACGCGGACGTGGCGATCATGGCGTCCAACCTGCCGCAGTACAGTCGCAGGATCATCGGCGAAGTGGTGCAGAGGGTCTACGATGCGCTGCTGCCCGGCGGTGAGTTTCATCTGATCGGTGAGACCATCAACGCGGAAGGCACCGGTCCGCTGGCGCCGGCGTTGTGGGGGCTCTCGGAGGCGGTCAGCCACTCCACAGGGCTCGCGCATTCCGATGTGGACTGCGTAGGCTATCTCGAAGCCGCCGGGTTCAGGGACGTGAGCGTCAATGAGTTCATCCCTGAGACGCTGACCCGGGTAACAGGATTCAAACCGGACTGAGTGACTGAGAAAGGAGAGGGACGTGGATCTGGAAGCACGTATCACCCGACTGGAGGATCTGGAGGCCATCAAGCAGCTCAAGGCCCGCTACTGCGAGATCTGCGATGACGACCATGATCCGGATCGTATAACGAGCTTGTTCACGGAGGATGGTATCTGGGAGGCAAAAGGGATCGGTGAGGCGCAAGGACACGAAGAAATCAAGAAGCTCTTTCAGCGTTTCCAGAAGGCGATCCGATTCTCTCAACACATGACCATGAATCCGGTGATCGAAGTGGACGGGGAGAAAGCCCGAGGCACCTGGTATTTCTTCGGACCCTTCACCATGGAGAAAGACAACCAGGCCCTGTGGCAGGCCTGTCGCTATCACGAGGTGTATCGAAAGGTGGAGGGTGAGTGGTTGTTTGAGCGGTTGTCGGTGAAGGGACCGCGGATGGCCGCGGACTACAAGGTGGGCTGGGCGGACTGAGCGAGGAAGCTGGTCGGACGAGCCCATGGCCGTCTGGGACTGCTCCTCACCAGGTGCTTTAATAACGCGATGGACAGCATCCACAGACGAAGACGGCGTTGCCGGATCTCCGCTGCGCCGCTGACCGGCGCCGTACTGGCGCTCGGCGTGCTTCTGACCGGTTGCGCGACGACCGAGTACGCCTCCCCGGGTGCGAGCCGGGAAGATGTGGCGGAAGTCCGTGCCGAGGTGGAGGCCACCACCCCGGAGCGCCAGTCACTGTCGCTGGCAGAAGCAAGCGCCCTGGCAAACCCGATCTTTCAGCAGATTTCCAATGACGCGGCGATGATCTGCCGAACCGTTTCGGAGGCGGACAGCTGCAGTGTGCCTGCCTTCGAAGTGGTGGATCTGGAGCTTGTGAATGCCCGGGCTGGCTACGATCTGCAGAACGAACCGAAAATTACTCTGACCCGTGGTCTGATCGAGTACCTGGCCGATCAGCCGGATGAGCTGGCTCTGGTGATCGGTCACGAGTACGGTCATCTGATCGCGGCTCATGTGGGCGAGCGGCAAGCACCGGGTGCGGGGGGACAGAGTATTCTGGGGTCCGCGCTGTCGGCCCTTGCAGCAGCGTCCATCGCTGTCGCCACGGAAGGCCAGGTGATGGTCAGCCCTTCAGCCATGGGCGGCGGCTACAACCAGCAGGAGATTGACGAGTACCTGCGCGATACGGCTGATCCCGAAGGCAACTACGACTGGTTTTCCAACGCGGAAGAAATCGAAGCGGACTACATCGGCACCTACCTGGCGGCGCGGAGTGGTTATGCCCCCAGCGGGGCGGTGCTCATCGAGCTCGGTGCGTTGAGCCAGCGGGACACGCTCTCACCGCTGGAGAAGGAAGACCGCCGGTTGTCCTTCGCTTACTGGGATACCCATCCGTACAGCGCTGCCCGAGCGGCCAGAATCAGAGAGACGCTGGCGGAGATCGAGTTCGTGCGATCCAAGGGTTATGCGCGACCCCTGCCCCCGGAGCTCATCCTGGAGATTCAGGACAGCAACGAATCGTTCCACACCCTGGAGGAGCTGGTGCGGCCCCTTTGAGCTCGGTACTGCGACTGGAACGAACAGCATTCACAACTGGATAGAGAAAGATGATCGACCTGACTGAAGCGGACGGGGTTTTCACCCTGACCATGAACGACGGTGAGAACCGTTGGAACACTGCCTTCGTGCGGGCCATCTCCGAAGCATTGGATGAGGTGGAATACTCGACCGGTCCCGCGGCGCTGATTACCGCGTCTGCTGATGGCAAGTTCTTCTCCAACGGCCTGGATCTCGAATGGCTGCAGACGGAAGGCGAGCATCGCGGTGGTGACCGTGCCGTCTTTGGTGCGGAGTTCATGGCGCTCATGGGCCGAATCATCACCTTCCCGATTCCGACCATCGCCGCCATCAATGGTCATGCGTTCGGTGCCGGGCTGATGGTGGCACTGTGTCATGACGTGCGCATCATGCGGGAAGATCGTGGCTTTGCCTGTGCCAACGAGATGCAGATCGGCTTCAGGATCCCGACGCCCGAGCTGGCCCTGTTCAGGCACAAGCTGCCGGCCAACGCCTTCTTCGAAACCGTGCAGCTATCCCGCCGCTGGACCGGACCAGACGCGCTGGCTGCCGGTGTGGTGCAGGCAACGGCGGATCTGGACAATTTGCCCGGGGTCACCCTGGCACGAGCCAAGGAACTGGCACCGTTGGGTGCGAATCGCGAGCTTTTTGCGGAGCAGAAAGAGCGGTTGTTCGGTGAGAACGCGGTGCTCGACGGGCCGCATGGAGCGGCGCACATGCTGAAGCACTCGGCGGACTTCCGTTAGCCGGTTCAGTTGTCCTCGCTCTCTGTCGAGCCGCTTCGGCTTCAGCGCCCGGCTGAAAGCTCGCTTAAGGTGGTGGTCGGGGTAATGGCCTCCGGATCCAGCAACAGGTGCAGGAGCGCCGGTGAGTCGGCAGCGAGGGCTGCCTCCAGCGCGTCCGGAAAGGCCTCCGTGCTGGCGACGGTGGCGCCATAGGCGCCGTAGGCGCGGGCGAGCGCGGCAAAGTCCGGGTTGACGATGTCAGTTGCCACCGTGCGCTCGGGAAAACGCCTTTCCTGGTGCATGCGAATGGTGCCGTACATGCCGTTGTCGACAACGATCACAATGACGTTGGCGCCGTACTGGGCAGCGGTACCGAGTTCCTGCCCCGTCATCTGAAAGCAGCCATCTCCCGCCATGCAGATCACCGGCCGGTCCGGATATCGGAGCTTCGCCGCCACTGCGGCCGGCAGGCCATAGCCCATGGAGCCCGAAGTCGGGGCGAGTTGAGTGGCGTGGCCGCGGAAACGGTAGTAGCGGTGAATCCAGGTGGCATAGTTGCCGGCGCCGTTGGTGATGATGGCGTTATCCGGCAGAGCGGCGCGCAGTTGCTGCACAACCTGGCCCATTTGCAGGTCGCCGGGGATCGACGGAGCCTGCCCGGTCCAGGCTTCGAATTCTGCTCGCACATCCTTGAGATAGGTCGCTCGATCCAGTTTGCACTGCGGGTCTGATTCAAGGAGCGCGTTGAGGAGCAGTTCCGGGTGGCAGCGGACCACCTGATCGGCAAACGGGAAGCGATGACCTTCCGACTGATGTACGTGGATCAGCTTGTGACCCGGTCTTGGGCTTTCCAGGAGCGTATAGCCCTGGCTTGGGATCTCGGAGAAGCGGCTGCCGAGGACTAGGACGAGATCTGCCTTTTCTATCCGCGTTTTCAATGCCGGATTTATCCCGATACCGCAGTCGCCTGCGTAGTTGGAATGATCGTGATTGAACAGCTGCTGGCGGCGGAAGGTGACACTGACGGGAAGTGACAGGGTTTCGGCGAGCTGCTGCAGTGCCTGCACACCATCGAGAGACCAGCCGCTACCACCGGCCAGTACCATGGGCGTCTCAGCAGCGATCAGGGCCGAACGCAGCCCAGCCACCTCCTCTTCGGTGGGAGAGGCACTGAGCAGCGGTTGAGGTCTAGCTTCCGGTAAGCCTTCCGGTAGCCCTCCTTGCAGGTCTTCCGGCAGAGCGATCACTACCGGTCCTGGCCGGTCCGAAGCAGCGATGTGGAAGGCGGTACTCACCACCTCCGCGGGATCGTCCCCTGCCGCCAACTGGAACACCCGCTTTGCCATGCCGCCAAAGAACTTCTGGTAGTCCACCTCCTGAAATGCCCCTCGGCCAAGCATGTCGGTGCCGACTTGACCGACCAGTAGCACCAGCGGCGTGGAATCCTGCTCGGCCACGTGCACGCCGGCACTGGCATTGGTGGCGCCGGGGCCTCGGGTGACCAGACAGACGCCCGGTCGGCCGGTCAGCTTGGCATCGGCCTCCGCCATCATGCAGGCCCCGCCTTCCTGTCGGGCCGCAATGGTCTCGATGCCGCTGTCGCGCAGGGCGTCGAGCACATTCAGATAGCTCTCCCCAGGCACACAGAAGGCGCGATCGACCCCATGGGCGAGCAAGGCATCGACGAGACGAGCGGCAGCGGCGCTGGGCATGGGCGTTGTCCTTACGGTAGACGAGCGGAAAAGGATGGTAGCTGTGAGGCGCCTGGGAAAATAGTGCGATTGGACTACGCTCTGTTGTGTCTGCCTTAATAACTTCTTTTAAAACAGATAGTTAGATAGGTGGCGAGGAATACATACCGGCATCATCTCCTCACCTTCACCGTCCCCTGAGACGTTAATGTCCTTGTGACCCGCTTCACAGAACCAGCCTCCTTACATCAATTGGACAAATGAGAACTGGACCTCCATAGACGATTTGGGTAATTTTTCCCAAAAGACAGCATTTGGGATAGAAATCCCAAATTGATACCAGAAAGCGGGGAAACACCCGCGGGAGGACAAAGATGAAGGCACTGAGTCGAATTGAGCAGGAAGTCTGCACCCACTGTCCGAGCTTTGCGCTGATGGAGGAGATTCGTCAGCTGCAGGGTCTGCGCAAGCTCCGGCTTAAAAGCTATGCCCCTGCTGCCCGGGAGATCGTGCACCTCGATGACATGATCCACAGTCGGCTGCTCAAGCTGATGTCTCGCTGATCACGCTTCAAAGAACAGAGATATGGTCAAGCAAGTACTCATCGACGCTCTGACTCAGCTGCTCCGGCCGCTGGTGCGCATCACGCTGCGCCAGGGGTTGTCAGCTGAGGCGTTCGAAGAGGTTGTGCGCAGGGTCTACGTGGATGTGGCGGAGAAAGACTTCGCCCTGGCGGGAAAAAAGCAGACCACGTCCAGAATCGGCGTGCTCACAGGCCTCAACCGGAAGGAAGTTGCTCGCCTGAAGAAGTTGCCTCTGACCCATGACGAGCAGCAACCGGCATCCCAGAACAGAGTTGAAAGAGTTGTTTCCGCGTGGCTGAGCGATGCGTCTTTTCAGGATGAAAAAGGCGACCCGCGGCCGTTGGCGTTTCAAGGCGAACACAGCTTCGCTGAGCTGGTACGGCGTTACAGCGGGGACATGCCCGCTCGCGCGGTGGCAGACGAGCTGATCCGCATCGGCGTGCTCGCCGAGGCAGACGACAGGAAGCTCCGGCTGCTATCCCGGGGCTATGTCCCGGATCCTGAATCACAGGAGCTCATACGCATTCTGGGCAGCCATGCCGAAGACTGGTTCAACACCTTTGATCACAACATGACGCACGGCCGTGACGAAGCCCGTTATCAGCGTCAGGTTATCTACACCGACGTGCCGGCGCAGCACGCCGAAGAATTCCGATCCTTGAGCGCCCGCTGGGGCCAGCAGACGCTGGAGGAGCTGGACAGATGGCTTGCGGAAAAGAAAGCCACGCGGGACACAGATGAGCCAACAGTGAGGTTGGGACTCGGGATATACGAAATTGAAACTTGGTCGTCCGAAGACTCGGCAAGGAGTGAGCTTCGCGATGGAGAATAAAATGAAATCGTTAGCGAGAACCCTGATCGTCGCGGCGTGCGCTGTCCTGTCAGCAACCACCGGACTGCACGCGATTGCAGATGGCATCAGCGGCTCAGGAGTTGTGAAGTACTTCCACTCGGTAGTGATCGATGGTGTTCACTACCAGACGGACAAGGCCATCATCCGGATCAACGGCGAGCCAGCTATGGAGGCGGACCTGAAGGTGGGCTACCACGTCAGCTACCGTGCGGATGGCGAAACGCTCGAAGCCTGGTCCATGGACTACTACGACACGGTTGCAGGTGTAATCGAATCCGTTCGGATCATCGATCCTGACATGCAAGTGGCCAGGATCAGAGTACTCGGCCAGCGGGTCGAGACCGACGCCGATACCTGGCTGCACGGCGTGACGCTGGATTCGTTGCAGGTAGGGATGCCGGTGGCAATCAGCGCCGAGTGGCTACCGAACGGCAAGCTGATCGCGAGCTCTGTGGACGCGATCGACAGGGGAGCAAACGTACTGTCCGGCCCCATCAGCATGGTCGGCGACCATGTCATCTCCGTGGGGGGCGTCACCGTGGATGTGTCGAACATCGGCCTGGAAGTAAACGGCGTGGCGCTCGAGGCGGGTGAGTGGGTGCACGTGCTCGGCTTCTATGACGGGACCACTCTGCATGCTGAGCGACTGTCGCGGATGGCGGACAGGGGCCTGAGTGCGCTTCCGACAACAATGGAAGGCGCCCTTCGCCGTGAGAACGGCCGCTGGAAACTGCGGGACGTGGTGCTGTCAGTTGCCGATCAAGCCCAGCTGCGGCCTGGTCTCAGGGCCACGGTATCCGGCATGTTGAATCCCGATGGCATCCTGGATGCGGACAACGTGCGCACCGAACAGAGGCGCCGTTATCGTCTGGATGGCGTCATAGAGTCCATACAGGGCAACGGCACCTCGCTCACCATCGGTGGACGCAAGGTGTTGATGGATGAGCGGACGAGCCTGCGCGACGACCGCGACGGTTACCGATGGCTGGGACCGGAAGACTTAGGCACCTACGATGCAGTCAGCCTGATCGTTGAAGAAGTAGGCGGTGAGCTGCGGGCACGTAAGGTGATCCGTGCGGCAAACCTGCAGGCCGTCGTTCGGGCGCGGGTCACGGACATGCACTGGTGGCGGGGGCCGAAACTGCTCAAGAAGCGACAGGCGGCCGCCTTCAACGCGCGCGCGGCGCGATATGACGGTAGGCGAGTTCCGGCATGGCGGCTGCGCTTTCTATTGAAAGCCGGTGATGAGATGACACTCAGATACGACGCAGAGGGTCGGGTCGCGAGTGCCGAAGTCACCTCAGAGGCGAAAGACGATGACGACCATATCCACGAGGACTGAACCCTTGCGCATCGGCTCCGATGTGGCCAGGCGAGCGCCGCAAGCGACTGCTCCGAAGCTCACGGTTCTCGATGCCTCGAGTGAGTCCCTGGAGGCGCTGAAAGAACGGCTTCGTGCGGAGTGCGCATCCGGCAATCCCTGCATGGTCACGCTGGAAGAAGCCGAGATAGAGGACTTCGAGTCGGATCTCACGGCCAACCCGCTACTCGACTTTGTGTTCAAGCCGATCAGCGAGAAAGCGTTGTCGATACGGCTGAACCGGCTGGCTGACACGGCATCGGCCATCGCAGACAGGGAGTTCGAGCTTGCGAGCGCTCGCGCGGAGCTGGACCGGCTCGCCTACTACGATCGGATGACGGACCTGCCGAACAACCAGTTCTTCCGCCGCTATCTCGCCTTTCAGATTCGACACGCCGAGCGCTACGCACGCCGACTTGCCGTGCTTGCCGTCGACTTGAAGAGCCTCGGCCGACTGCAAAGCGTGCTCGATGCGGACGGTATCCAGCATCTGCTGGCGGAATCGAGCCGGCGGATGGTGCGGGAGCTGCGGAGTTACGACGTGGTGGGGCAGGCGCCGCAGATGGTGCCGCTTCCGGATGAGCGCATGCTCACTCGCATCGAAGGGGACCGGTTCCTGGTGCTGCTCTCCGAGTTCCGCCATCTGAAGGATGTCACTTGCATCGTTCAGCGGCTGCTGGACGCCGTCTCCGAACCCCTGGCGATCGACGATACCGTGATCACTCCGACCCCCAGGGTTGGCATCAGCCTGTACCCGGAGGACGGTGCACACGATGACGTGCTGATCAAGAACGCGGTCTCGGCGCTCGAGTTCGCGGACGGGCACCGGCTGGGTAAGCTCGGCTTTTTTGCCGAGTCGCTGAATGACACGATCGCCGACCGGCTGCGCATGGAAGCACGGCTCCGCGAGGCGGTGGAGACCGGTGCCTTCCATGTGCTCTACCAGCCCAAGGTGTCGCTGGAAGACGGTAAGGTGACCGGCTTCGAGGCGCTGGTTCGCTGGGATGATGCTGAGCTTGGCGTGGTGCCACCGGACAGGTTCGTGCCGCTGGCGGAGGAGCTCGGCATCGTCGGGGATATCACCCGCTGGATGGTCCGTGAAGTCTGCGCGCAGATCAGGGACTGGCAACGGAAAGGTATCAGCCCGCCGGCCGTGGCGGTGAATCTGTCCGGTCAGGATTTCGTGCGCCCGGACTTCGCCAACTACGTGACCGAGCAACTGCTCGAGTTCGAGGTGCCGCCGAGAAACCTGGAGTTCGAGATCACCGAGTCCGCCGTCATACAGGACCTGGAAACCTCAACGGAGGTGCTCGAGAGCCTGCGCTACATCGGTGTGAAGGTCGCGCTGGACGATTTCGGCACGGGTTACTCCTCCCTTTCCTATCTGCAGCGTATGCCGGTGGATACGGTGAAGATAGACCGCTCCTTCATCAAGAACGTGACCAGCGATTGGAACAGCGCGGCCATCACGTCGGGCATCATCACCCTCTCCCACATCCTCAGCCTGAAGGTCGTGGCGGAAGGGGTGGAGACCGACGAGCAGATTCAGCTGTTGATGGACCAGAGCTGCAATGAAGTGCAGGGCGCCTACTACAGCATGCCGCTGCCGGCCGAGGAAGCAGAGGTCTGGATGTGAGAAAAGGGGCCCTGGACGAGGGACGCTCGTCCAGGGCCGCAAAGACGCTGATGCGCTTACACACGCCCGGCAGAACAGAGGCAGAGGGGAGGGGGTGGGTCTCATGAATTGCTCGCGAGATCCCGTCGCTTGCTGCCTCAAGCGATGCGCGCAGGCATGAGCGTGCTGGGGGCCCCCAAGTCCCTTCAGGCGGTACAAGCACGGTACGGGTGGCCGTGTTCTTCCCTAATGTAGCCCCCAGCGAATCGAGCATAGACGGCGCGAAGGCAAGATGCGGTACAAAATCGCACATTGCCGAACCGAACATTGGATCCTGGCCAGCAGGCGCTTAAGCCTTGCTCATCAGCTTCTCATCGCCTCTGGAACGGCGCAGCTCGTAGGTCTTGGTCAACCAGTAGGCGGCGAACACCCAGACGGCGAAAGCCTCGGCCCAGAACACCATACGGCCAGCGTCCAGCACGGCGCTGAGTATCAGCGCGCCGACGGGTGCTGCGATCATGAGCGCACCGATGAGTCCGTAGAACTGCTTGTATCGGCGCACCACCAGCTTGTTCGGAATCAACTCGAGTGTGTCCCTGGCCCGGAAGATACAGACCCAGCCGATGGCTGCGAAAAATCCCAGCGCAGCAGCGCCGTGCCAGAAGCTGGAGGTGAGCAGAGGCAGACAGTTCTGGCACGGTGGAAGCTCCCGGAACGGGGGGATCAGAGCGACTGCAACCGCGAGCACGCCGGCCAGGTTGAGCACCCAATCTTCCTGCCGGCTGTAACCGGCATAGACGGTCAGGCTGGCACCGATCGCAATCAGCATGCCAACGAATACATCGCCCATGCGTGTGTAGTAGTAGTCGGAGAGTGAAGGCTGGTAGGCCAGATCCGCCACAAACCAACCACCGAGGGCCAGCGCGACCGGAAACGCCAGGGCGCTGATACCCATGGAGAGCCTCAGGGTGAAGTAAGTGCTGCTGATGTGGGCCCGAAACCGAGTTGCGTCCATGCTCAACCGAACTCGCAATCCGTCAGCATCGCTTCGAGCGCGGGCCGGTCGGTTACGGTGAGCCGGGACTTATCCCGCACAATCAGGCCGGCGTCTCTGAGGCTGCCGTGAATTCTGGAAACGTTTTCCCGTGTGGTGCCCACCCGGCTTGCCATGTCCCGATCGGTAATGGTGATGGATTGATCAGGGTTCTTCTGGGTCTGTCTCAGCAGTTCCAGATAGACGCGACCACGGACATCATAGGTGTGGTACTCGAACAGGCGACTGGTGAGCCGACGGTTCAGGCGTGCCAGGCGTTTGAGAATGACCAGAGCGAATTCTGGCGAGGTACGGGCGAGCTCCAGAAACGCCTGGGCGCTCAGGCTGCCCAGCACAGACTCTTCTTCAGCGATCACGTTGGCTGAGCGACCATCGCCGTCCACGGCCGAAACCTCTCCGAACATTTCCCCGGCCGGCAGGATCTGGTAGGTCAGAGAGCGGCCGGTGGAGCCCACCAGGCTCACTCGAACGGCGCCGGAGATGATCACGTAGAGCTCACGACTGTCGTCGTTGTGGCGCACCACGGTGGCGCCCTTATCGAAACGCTGTGTCCTCAGAGCATCGGCGAGGCGTTCCAGCACAGCGGCGGGCAGATCCGCCAGTGTTCCCACCTGCGCCAGGGCGGTGGCCGCAATCCTGCGATCCACGGGCTGCCCTGTTGATTGTTCCAGCCGGTCCGTCCGCTCCTTTCGTTCCATAGGCTCCGCGCTCAGGGTCTCATTGCACGTCTTTGGTAGCCGATCCGGCAGGAGAATACAAACCGGGTGCAGCGCATGTGAGCGGCGCCACCGGTACAAGATTGCACTTCGGATAGACGGGGAGGGGAGGAGAATGTCCGTCCCACGCATCAGCAGCGAAGCAGAAGAGGCACGTGCAGATGACAATGCCCGATCTCGCCATCATCAATTTCAGTGAGGTCTCGGAGGGAGAGGCACGACGGGCCATCCGAGCGGTAAACAGGCAGGTGGCCGATGACTTTCTGCCGATCTGGGGCGGCGGTTACTACTGCAAGCTGCATCGTCAGTCAGAGGTGGCCCAGCGCAGCGATCAATCCCAACCCGTAATTATCGAACCAGACCCAATTCCCGCCGAGGCGGCCATCTTTCTCGTCGACCGAACACATATCAGTGCTGCGCTCAGCTACTGCTCGATGAATGCCTCTGCGTTGCCGGTCGCCTTCGTCTTTACCGATCTCGGCGACTGGACGGTAACGCTATCCCACGAAGTGCTCGAGATGATCGTGGACTCCACGCTGGGCTACTTTCTCGCCGATCAGCCAACCAGCGCCTGAGCCGGCAGCTTGCGTTCTCGCGCTCACGTAGGCGCATCCTTGCGTAGGCGCATCCTTGCGCCCGTGCAGCCCATCGTCAACACTCGGGCCCGGATCGTGAGATAAGGAGATGCGCGATGTCTGAGCTGGTGACGAGTAAGAGTCTGGCTGGCCCTTCTGAGATCTGCATGCTGATGCCGATAAAATCAGGATTCACGGATGCTCTGGCAACCCAGACCTTCGAAGCTCGACTTGGCAGCTTCACAAAGCTCTTTTCAGACCTTCGAGCAGTTAGCCGCGAAAGCCGGCTGTCCCGGCCGTTCTCAGACATCGTCGACCGTCTTGAGACCATACACGGCGTCACCATCTCCATCGTCGACGGTAAGCTGCTGCTCGCCGTGCATTTCGATCGGCCCTGGGAACCCTATATCCGCATGGTGTGGGATCAGCTGGGGCACATCTTCGATCTGATCCTGTGCAACTGCGAAGGCTATGTGGAAGCCCATCGTAACAACCTCGGCTACGAGGCTTTCGCGGGTTGGATCCGTAAATATCAGGTGAGTACGGCCACCTTCTACCTGAGCGGTAATCGGACCGTGGATGACGTGATCTATCTGGATCAGCTGGAGTTGCGGGCGCGCGCCGGTCAGACGGACCCTGCATCGCTTGCTCGTCTCACTCTGGAAACGCCGGAAGCGAAGGCAGAGTCAGTGCGCTCTGGTCTGACGGGTGCCGACTATGTTGAGTACATCAAGCAGGGCGTGCAGGCCATCGCCGCCTTTCACGCCCTGAGCTATCTGTACCCGAAAGACTCGCCCGATCACGTCTACCTGCTTCGTGCGGCTCGCTCCGTGCTGCCGGAAAACGAGTTTCCGAAGCGTGCCGACTGGCAATTGACCGAGGAGAACGGCGGTACTCTGAAGATGTTGCAGGCCGTCTTCTTCACGGAGCTCGACTGGTTCGAGAACTTCCCGGAGCAGGAAGCCAGACATGCGGAAGCAGTGAGCCAGCTCCCTTTCGATCCGAGCAACGTGCAGGGAGGAATTGCCTCGCCCTATGGCGCCAATGTGGGTTGCCTGGCGCTGCTGCGGGTGACGGATGCCCGCGTGGCCAGGGAGTTTCTGTCGGGATTTCAGCAAACCGTCAGCTGGGGACTCACCCTCTCCGCGGAGACTGACAGCGATCAGGTGTTCAGAAACATCGCATTCACGGCGGTGGGACTCGCCCGGCTAGGGCTGCCGGACGAGGAAATGGAAAAACTGCCCAGCGCCTTTCGCGAAGGGATGGCAGCACGGGCTGGCCTGATCGGTGATCTCCGCTTCAATCATCCGGACCACTGGCGAGGGCCGGAGCGGAACTGGCCACTGTCGGCGGAGGCTGGTGGGACGCAAAGGGTTCATCTGGCGTCTGTCGACCTTGTGATTCAGTTGCGGCGGGTGGCGCCGGACAGTGTTGATCGAGCGGACTTCGATCCGGTCCTGGTTGCCGAGCTCGAACGTATTGCACAAGCAGCGCAAGGAGGGCTGGCCGTGCTGTCGGTGCAGCCGATGTACGCACAGGGAGACCCGGCAGCGCCCGTGGAGCACTTCGGCTTCCGGGACGGCATCAGCAATCCGAGCCTGGCGCCTCCTGACGCTTGTGCAGATCAGAACGGTACGGAAGGCGCAGATGTGGTGCCGGTGGGGGACGTTTTCCTCGGCCAGCCGAACAGCCGTGAGGACAGGCATCCTGCCAAATGGTCCGAGCCGCTGTTCAAGGACGGTACCTTCCAGGTAATCCGCAAGCTCAGCCAGGATGTGGCCGGGTTGAACGCCGCTGTGACGGCGAATATCTCAGGTCGCTCGAAGATGTCCCGGGCGGAACTCACCGAGGCGCGAGACGCGCTGCTGGCAAAGCTCATGGGTCGGACCAAGACAGGGGCACCACTGGTGGATTCGCTGCCACCGGAAGCGAACGACTTCGACTATCACAAGGACCCGGACGGCGATCAGTGTCCGCTCTTTTCACACGTGCGACGCACAAACCCGCGCGATGATGGTGAGTTCATTCCCCGAATCATTCGCCGCGGGATGTCCTATGGAAGGCCCTATCGGGAGAAGGAAAAGGCGCACTCAGAGCGGGGACTGATTTTTCAGGCTTATAACGCCAGCATTGCAGAGCAGTTCGAGATCGTGCAGCGCTGGGTGAGCGGCAGTAACCGCACGGCACCGTACAGCCGATTGTCCGATCCCATCCTCGGCGTGCCGGAACCGGGCCGCCCACGTCAATACCGATTTGCAGATGGCAGCCTCATCGATCTTGGTGAGCAGCCCTATGTGCGGCTCGAGTGGGGGCTGTATCTGTTCGTGCCCTCCCGGGTGGGGTTGGCCGTGCTTGTCGGGCCGCAGGCAACCCCCGACCGTGATTGGCAGGGCGAGGGGCTGGCCACGATCGATACTCTGCGGGCGCTGGAAGCTCAGGACGTCGATGCTGCCTATGTTGCCTGGAAGCGTCTGCTCGAGGAGAACGAGTCGCTGGATGCAGAGTCGCATCGGGCGGTGTGGGAGGCCGTGCGTAGTTCGCACAAAGGCGTGCTCGATACGCCTTTCGGGGTGTTGGTCGGAAGCGCGGCGCTGGTGGAGAAAGTGCTCTCGGAGCCCGAGGACTTCTCAGTGGTCGCCTACCAGGAGCGGCTGTCGCGTTGCCTGGGGGCGAACTATCTGGGCATGGACCCACCGGATCACGATGAGCGGGCTCCGCGGGCCAATGCGGTGTTCAACAGCGTCGACGCCCAGGCCGCTTTCGATGCTGCATTACCGAAGGCCCAGGCCCTGTTGAGTGGTCTCGGTAAGGTGGGCGGGCAGGCGACCATCCCCTTACCGAAGTATGTGGATCTGGCGCTCGCGGAAATCTCCAAACTCTGGTTCGGAGTACCGGATGCGCCGACGTTGCTCGAGCGCCTGGCCGGCGCGGAACCGGATCTGCGTGCCCACGTTCAGGCCGGTGGTGAGCCTCCGGCGGGTGCCGAGACAAGCCACTGCCCGGCACACGTGAATTCCTCCTCGAGATTTGTCTTTCAGCCCCAACCGACCGACGCGGTGGATGCCACGGCAAGCCGGGAAGGGCAGCGTCTGAAAGCAGCCATCGATGAGTTCGTCGCCCCCTATCTGGATAAAAAGAAGAAGAACCCGAAATGGCCTTCGCCGTTGGTGAAGGAGCTCTATCAGGCCCTGAAGAAAGACAAGCTGGAGGAAGAGTTTGCCAGCGTGCTGATGGGTGGCCTGCTCGGCTTTCTGCCGACGGTGCAGGGCAACTTCCTGGTTGCGGTCCGGGATTGGCTCCGTGAAGGAGACTTCTGGCGAGTGCAGAACGACTATCTGGCCGCCCGTCAGTCCGGGGCGGGTGAACAGGATGCGGCCTTCGCGGTTATCGGACCGGCGCTTGCCCGAACCATGGCGCGACGACCTGTGCCTGCCATGATTCACCGGCGGGCAACGAAGGATCTGCTCCTTGGCGATGTATCCGTCAAGGCAGGGCGGACGGTCGTGGTCGGGCTTGTCAGCGCGGCAGCGGAACAGAGCTTCGAGGAGGTATCCTGGGTTTTCGGCGGAGAGTACTGCGGTGAGCCACGCATCACTCATGCCTGTCCCGGTCGGAAGCTGGGCATGGGGACGTTGCTCGCCTTGTTAGCGGCACTCTTCGAGCTCGAGGGGACGCTCCGGCCGTCACCCTCCACATCGGCCCTGTTGTTCGATCCGAAGGATTGACCCGATCAGCATGATCGACCCGATCAGCATGATCGACATCCGGCCTGAACAGGGACTGCTCAGCCGATATGCAGTGTTTCTTCCAGCCGCCGGGCTTCGGCGGCGTGCCAGTACATGTTCATGTCGCTGAAACTCTCCTGGCAGCCCTCGAGCACGCGGCGGGCCTGTGCCGGCAGGTCCCTCCCTGCCAGGTAGCGGGCTTCCTTCAAATCGATCAAGGTGTGCTCGCGCCGGGATTGCCGGTGTTCGGCCGATGCCCGGGCACGATCGAAGCAGCGGTCGGCTGAGACCATGGCCTGAGGGCTCGACGGAATGGCGGCCAAGGCGCAGTAAGCGACGGATTCTCCCAGACGTTCGAGCTTGCGAGCCCGTTTCAGCACCCATACTGCTGCCCTCCTCGCTTCCTGATAGCGACCGAGGGCCACCAGCACTTCGCAGTACCAGCTGAAGTGCATGGAGGTCCAGATGAACTGGTGATTGGTCTCCACCCAGGACAACGCCCGGGTCATGGCCTCGATGCTGCTCGTTGGATCCAGCTGCCAGCGGGCGTAGGCGGTCTGGACGCTGCTCATGGCGGCGAGATAACGGCTGCCCATCCGATCGCAGAGCTCCGTGTTGCGCCGGCCGGAGTCCATTGCCTCTTCCCAGCGGCCCTGCCAGAGATAGGCACCCGAACGCATGCAGACGATAGAACCCTGGGTCGGATGCACCGCTTTCCGGGTCAACTCGTCGGCTTCATCGAAGCACTCGAACGCTTCGGTGAACCTGCCCTGATCACTGAGGATCATGCCCTTGCAGGCAAGGGAGTAGGCGTAGGCGAAAGCGACTCTGGGTTTGCGTTTGAACGGCGCCTGCCGGGACATCGCTTCTTCGAGTGCGGGCAGGGCGGCACCGTATTCACAGGCGCTGCCGTGAATCTGTCCCCAGCTAGCCAGGCTCTGGGTTTTCTGTGTCTCGTCACCCAGCTCATCCGCCAGCGCCAGCGCTGCTTCGATGTGACGCTTGGCGGTCGGGGCTTCGCCGAGCGCATAGTTGATGTAAGCCAGCCAATACTCGCCGAAGGCCAGGTTCAGCTGATCATCCCTGGCCCGGGCGAGCTCGATGGCGCGCTCGTAGATCAGCGTCTGGCTGGGTTCCGCATCGTACAGACAGGCTTCCGCCAGCTTTCTCGAGACAGCCATCCAGCGCTCGTAGACGCTGTCTTCGCCCAGTTTGCTTAAGGCAGTGAGGGCCGCGTGGTACTGCAGCCTGGCCCGATCGGTTGCACTGACCGCCATGGCCTTGTCACCAGCGGCTTCGGCATAGTCTGCAGCCCGAAGATGCTCCTTGGTTTCTCCGTAGTGATAGGCGAGCGCTTCGAGGATGGCTTCTCGAGAATCTGGCTCGAAACGCTCTTCGATGATCTGGGCCACTTCCAGGTGCAGCGACTGACGCTGGTCGCGACCAAGGGAGTCGAGCACCACTTCGCGGGTGATGCCATGCTTGAAGCGGAGCATGCCCTTTTCTTCCAGCGGGAAGACCAGATCCAGCTCAGCCAGTTGCTCAATGGCGGGCTCGACCCGTTTCAGGTCGGTGGCACTCTCCAGCAGCCAGCCTGGTACCACATTGCCCATCACCGCAATTCGCTGCAGCAGCTTGAGCTGCATGTCGGAGAGTTGTGAAACCCGCGAGACGACGAGCATGTTCACGTAGTTGGGGATCTGAGCGGACTGCCAGCGCTCGTGCAGGATGGGTGTCTGCGCACCTCTGTCCACGGCGTGGCAGAGCTCCTCGATAAACAGCGGGTTGCCGCCGGAGGCGCGTCGAACCTGTTCTACTTCCACTCGGTCCGCGTTCGGGATCAGGGCCTCGATCATTGAGATGCTGTGCGAAGCATCCAGAGGCTCCAGTCGAATTGTCTCTGTGGCCAGGCCATCCGGCAGCGACTCCCGGGAGGCTCGGATGAGCATGAGCTTCAGCTGTGCCCGTTCGGGGGTGTTTCGCAGGGTGACCCGGGTGGCGTCATCCGCCCACTGCCAGTCGTCGACAAAAACGACGAGGACCCGATCGGCCGCCAGCACCTCGCCGATCTCGGAGATGCCTTGGGAAATCTCTTCCTCGGAAGGTTGCGGCGTGTCTGCACTGGGCTTGATCAGCGCGGCGGCCCCTCTGGCGTGTCGCTCGAGACCGGGTTTCAGCGCCTGCAGCTGTGCGGTCAGCTGGCGTTCCACCTCTGCTGTGCTGCCCGGCATGGGTTCCGGCAGGTCGAGAAGCTGGCGAATCATCTGCAGCAGCGGCTGCAGTGGCTCTGCATTCAGATAGCTCTCGCAGTAGCAACGGAAGATCAGGCAATGGTCGGGATCGAGCTCTTGGAAGAACTCTTCGACGAGACGGGTCTTGCCCACGCCCGGTGCTGAGACGATGGAAACAGATTGACCCTCGCCGCGCCGACTGGCGTCGAACGCGCGGCGCAGGCGGTTGAGCTCCCGCTCCCGGCCGACCATGGGCGTCTGAGGGCCAAAGGTGCGGGCTTGAAAACGGGTGTCGA
This sequence comes from Candidatus Azotimanducaceae bacterium, assembly GCA_965215995.1. Taxonomy (GTDB): domain Bacteria; phylum Pseudomonadota; class Gammaproteobacteria; order Pseudomonadales; family Azotimanducaceae; genus SZUA-309. The sequence continues at coordinate 2,661,273 of OZ244128.1, forward strand.
TTTCCGAGCGACCCACCACCGGATAGATGGTGAGCGTGTCGTTCACGCCATTGAAGCTCTGCTTACGAGCCGGGCCGGTCTGGAAGAAATGCCGTTCCCGGCCCAGACTGTCTTCGCTGGCCAGAATCTCATCGGGTCCCGCCAGATCCGAAAGACGGGAGGCCAGATTTGCCGCATCACCAACCAGCACAAACCGACCCATGACCTCATCGCCTTCAACAGCGAGCACGAGCCCGGCATGAATCCCCGTGTGCATGGTGAGACCGGTAAAGCCGGGCAACGGTGAGTTGAAGCTGATGTTCTTCACCGCCTGGTGAAGCTCCAGGGCTGCTTCGGTGGCGCGGCGGCCTTCATCTTCTCTGGCTTCCATGCCGAAGACGGCAAAAACCCCATCGCCCCGAACCTGCAGAATGGTGCCGCCGTGGCGGAGGATGATCTGCTCAAAGGTACGGTTCAGCGTCTCCAGCAGCTCGGCAAATTCCTCCGGATCAACGGAGGATGCGAGCGCGGTCGAATCGCTGAGATCCGAAAACAACGCAGTCAGATGCCGACGCTGGGCACGCCTTCCCTGGGATTGCTCGCTGCTCATCCTTCCCATTGGTGAAGCAAACACTTGGTTGCAACTTAACCCAATTGGGGCATGGTACGGAAATGCAGGAAGTGATCGTGCTTGCCGTCCACGGCATGGGTGATACCCGCGAAGACTTCGCGGCAGACCTCGAGGCCGGGCTGGCGGATGAGCTTGGGGATGCCTGGTCGAAGGTCTATTTCGACAGCATCTTCTATCAAGGCGTCTTTCAGGAAAACGAAGAGCGGGTAATGGCGGCCATGTCGGAAGTGTCGCTGGACAGTCTGGCGCTGCGAAAGTTCGTGCTTTACGGGTTCTCGGACGCCACAGGCCTCGAGCGGGAAGCGGAGAAGGCGAACCGGCCTTACCAGCAGGTTCAGGCCATTATCCGCGGGACGCTCAAGCGAGCTTACGAGTTCCTGGGCGGCTCCCGCCCTGTAGTGCTCATCGCCCAGTCCCTGGGTTGTCAGGTCATGTCCAACTACATGTGGGATGCGCAGAAGCGTGCGCCGAGTCGTGGCGTGTGGCGGGCACCGCGGACCCGGCGAGGTACCCGACTCGATGACTTCCTGCGCCTGAAGAAGCTGCGCTACTTCTACACCACCGGTTGCAACATTCCCATCTTCCTCGCGGGATTTCCGGAAGAAGAAATCCGGGCGGTGAAGGTGGCCAGCGGGGGTTACTCGTTTCGCTGGAAGAACTACTACGACGCGGACGACGTGCTCGGTTGGCCGCTGAAGCCTCTCAGCCCTTCCTACGCCGAAGCCGTGTATGCGGATGTGGCGGTGAACGCCGGTGGCTCACTGCTCGGCCACCTCACCCACGGCTGGAACACACTCAGCCATCTGCGTTACTGGCAGGACAGCGAGGTGCTCGAGCCGCTCGCTGCAGACATCGAGCGCCTCATTTCCTGAGTTGCGCTGATCTCTCAGACTGTCAGACGCTTCGCACCGCCTCTCGAATGTTGTTCAGGGCCAGCTCGATGAGCTGTCGTGAGGTGCCGATGTTCATGCGCATGCAGCGCTCGCCGCCGAGGCCGTAGTCCATGCCTTCGTTCAGCTGCACGCCGCAGGTATCTGCCAGCCAGGCTTCGAACACCTGGGTTTCCGTTCTGGGCTTGTCCGTTTTCTGGCTGGCGGCAGATTTCTCAACCACGCCAACCTCATCCATGATCTCGCCGAAGTGCAGCCAGCTGAGGAAGGTGCCCTCGGCCTTCGTGTAGGTCACCTCCGGGAGATTCTCCTTGAGGTAGTTCTCGACGAAAGTGTGGTTGCCGTCGATGTAGACGAGCAGCTGGTCCAGCCAGTCCTGACCGTGCTGATAGGCAGCGGTATTAGCCACCACGCCGAGGGTATTGATGTCTGCGCGATGGTTGACCTTCACCCGCTCGAGCAAAACGGGATTGCTGCTGAACCAATAAGCGTTCTTCGACGCCGGCATGCTGAAGGTCTTGGTGATCGCCTTGAAGGTCAGGCTGTTGTGCACGATTTCAGGATCCAGGCTCGCAAACGGTGTGTAGTGCCCATCCCGCACGAAGTCGGCGTGGATCTCATCGGCGAGCACCACCACTTCATGTTTCAGTGCCAGCTCGCCGATTCGGGTCAGATCTTCCGCGGACCAGACGTTGCCAGTGGGGTTTTGTGGGTTGCACAGCAACATGCAGTGGGTGTCCGGCGTCATCCGGGCTTCGAGATCGTCCCAATCGATCCGGTAGGTACCGTTGTCGAAGATCATCCGGCTTTCGTTAGGCAGCGTTTGCGTTCTTGTCAGGTCGGAGTAGAAGCCGTTGTAGGTCGGCGTCATCATCAGGATCTTACTCGCGGGTGGCGAGAAAGTTCGGATTGCAGCGATCAGGCCGGGGTGCACCCCGGAGGCGATTTCGATGGTGTCCGGATGTACTTCGACGCCATGCCGTTCCCGATTCCAGTTGCTGATCCCCTCCTTGAGCTCCGTGTAGCCGATAACCGAATTCAGGTAGCCCCAGTTCTCATGCTCGAGGCGCTCGCGCATGGCTTCGCCGATGCAGGGGGCGGCCCGGAAATCGAGATCCGCGATACCCATCCCGACCTTGATCGGTCCGAACAGCTGAATCTGTCGATCCCACTTGGTGCAGTCTGTCCCCACGCGGCTGTACACCGTGTCGAAGTCATACTTGCCGTTCACCAGGTACGGTACTTCCTTGGCCATGGCCGGTGTTGGCATGGCGGAAAGGGTGATGCCGGCACCCATGGCACCCGCAAGCGCGGTGCTGCCCGATCCTTTCAGGAACTGGCGGCGGTTGAGGTCGGTGATTGGCATTGGTTCCCCTCCCGGTGCGGTTTCATCGAGTGAATCGAGGGTAACAGAACCGTCACGAATTCAGCAGCCCTCACGGCCAGAACCGATGAGGTCGCGAACTCGACCCTTAAGGGCCGGGATCACCTCCGCCTCGAAAAAGCCGTTCTGCCTGAGCCAGCGGTTGTTGCGCGGGCTGGGATGGGGCATGGGCAGCATGGCTGGCCAGAATGCCTGCCAGTTCGCCACCGTCTCCTGCAACGTTTGCCCACAACGATCACCGAGATGCCAGGCATGGGCGTACTGACCGATTACCAGGGTCAGCTCGATGTTCGGCAGCCGCGTGAGCAGCGGTGCCCGCCAGTTGGCCGCACACTCTACCCGCGGCGGCAGGTCGCCACCGCTACCCGTGCCGGGATAGCAGAAACCCATGGGCAGCATGGCGAACAGGTCCGGGTCGTAGAAGGTGGCTTCGTCAACGCCGAGCCAATCCCTGAGGCGGACGCCTGACACGTCGTCGAATGGTCTGCCTTTGGCGTGGGTTTTGCGCCCGGGTGCCTGACCGACGACGAGGATCTTCGCCGATGCTCCGGCCTGCAGTATGGGCTGTGGCCCTAGCGGCAGCCCGTCACAGAGGGTGCAGGCACGCACCCGCGTGAGCAGCGTGTCCAGATCCTCTGAGGCAGGAATTCGCGCGGTCATGGATCTGGACTTGCTCAGGTGTTGAAGCCGGCCTCAGCCATGACTTCGGCGAAAGCATCCACCCGCGGCTGCAGCGCTTCCAGGGTATCGCACCAGAACTCAGGGGTGCTCAGATCCACTTCGAGGTGCTTCGCGGCCAGGGTTTCGGCGGTCATTCGTCCGGTGTCCCGCAACAGTGCCTGGTAGCGTGGAAAGAAGTCGTCGCCGAATTTTTCCCGGCTTGCATAGACGCCCAGGCTGAACAGATAGCCGAACAGATAGGGAAAGTTGTAGAAGGAAACCCCGGATATGAAGAAATGCAGCTTGCTGGCCCAGAACATGGGATCCGGTTCGGAAATCGCATCGCCATACCATTCGTTCCAGGCATCGGACATGAACGTCTTCAGCTCCTCTGCTCGGAGCGGCCGCTCTTCCCGCGCCTCGTAGAATCGCTTCTCGAACGCGTAGCGGGTCGGGATGTTGAGCACGAAGGCGATCAGTGCGGTCATGTCCTCCCAGATCACGTCCATTCGAGTCTGCAGGGAATCGGCGTCATTGAGCATCGCGTCCCGAACCAGGGTTTCACCGAAGGTGCTGGCCGTTTCCGCCAGCGACATGCCATAGCCGAGCTGAGACTCCGGCAGATCGCGCATCACCCAGCTGTGGTAGGCGTGACCGAGCTCGTGGGCCAGCGTGATCACATCGCTCGCGCCACCGGTGTAGGTCATGTAGACACGGGGTGTGCGTGACTTCCTGAATCCCGTGCAGTAGGCGCCCGGCCGCTTGCCGTCGCCCACCGTGCCTTCCACCCACCGGTTCTCGACCATCATGTGTACGAACTCGCCAAGGCTCGGATCCACCTTTGCGTAGGCATCGGCGATGATCTCTATCGCCCGATCGAACGGGATAGCGCCATCGGCATGCGTGTCCAGCACGGGTGCGGGGGCTCGATTGTCCCAGGGTCCCAGGGCGGATTTTCCGTAGGCACTTGCCTGCAGCTTCGCAGCCCGACGGGCGAGCGGCCGGTAGGTTTCCGCGGCAGCAAGGATGCTGTCCAGCGTCGATCGGCTGATCCGGTTCATGTGCACCGGCGCATCCAGGAAGTGCACGGGCTTCTCGCTCGATCGCTTCCGGCACATCTCCAGACGCCAGCCGGAGATGGCATTGATGGCCGCCGTGCAGCTTTCTTCGTGTTCCGACCAGGCGTCGTTGATGGCCGCCCAGGCATTTCGACGGGTCGCGTCGTCCGGTTTCTGCATGAGGCCGGCAGCCTGAGCCAGGCCCATGCGGGTCTGCTCGTTGCCGAGCAGGACATCGCACTCGAGCGTGCCGGAGAGTGAGTCGTAGAGCCGACTCCAGGCATGGATGCCGTCCTGGGACAAGCCGTTGACCAGACGCTCTTCGTTCAGACTCAGAAGCTCGTGTCTGCGAAGCCGCGAGTGCTTGACGACAAACGTGGCAGGCTCCACATCCGGATCGGCGAGGTAGGCATCGATTTCTTCGTCACCGGCCAGGTCGCAGAACTGGTTGAGCGGCTCCGAAACGTCGCCGAGCCGCTTCTGAATGCTCTGCAGCTGGCCCTGCAACGTTCGGGCGTCCGGGTCTCGACCATTCACCGAGAGCAGGCAGTTCGCGTAAACGGACGGGTTCTGCAGCAGCACGGCGGCCTGCTGGCGGAGCTTGAAAATCTCCTGGGCCGAACGGATCCGGTCGTTGCCATCGAGCTTCTTATTGAGGGCCTCGATGGCGTCGCAAAGACGCTTGACCTCCTTCAGGTCGTTCTTCAGCTCAGCTGCATCGGTGCTGGTGTACTCGGTTGAGAGATCCCAGGCAGGACCCTGAATCTGATTGTCCATAGGTTGTCGGTCGGCTCGCCGCGGGAGAGCGATCTTAGCAGAAGGTCAGCGTTCGCCGGTCAGCCTCGTACTGCAGGCGGTTGTGCGCCAGTTCGCCCTTGCTTGAGTTCCTGCGTCACAAACTGGCGTGCCATTCCACGCGAGGGGTTGGTGCTTACTTATCCTCTCTGCTTGAAGTTTCGCTGACTTGATTGCTTTGGCCGGATGCCGAAGCTGAAACCGGAGACCAACCATGTACAGGTTGCTGATAGCCGCCATCCTACTTCTGGCCACCTCTGTCATTGTGGCACCTGCCAGCGCGAGCGAGGGCCAGGGCGAGCTCAGGATCGAGATTCATAGCCCGCCGCTGGACCTGGAAGCCACCGGTGAGCCGCTCAGCTACGAGGTTCAAGGGGTGGCCTCCACCATCGGGGGTGTGCGCTACATCGACATGATGCTTGTGCTGGATACTTCCGGCAGCCTGGCACAGACCGATCCGGACGACTACCGGACCACGGCAGCAGTGGGTCTGATCCGCGGACTGTCGGAGAAAAGCGACATCCAGATTGGCGTAATCGGCTTCAACAACGCCAACGACCTGCTGCAGCCGCTGACCCGCGACCGTAACAGCGTGGTTGCTGCCTTGCGTGGGCTCAGGCGTTCGGGCGGTACCAACCTCGCGGCCGGTATCCAGACCGCGGTGGACGAGTTGAAGCAAAACGGCAGGGAGGATTCTTCCCGGGTCATCGTGCTGTTCACCGATGGCATTTCCAACGAGAAGAAAGCTCGTGAGGCAGCCAACTACGCCAAGTCCGAGGGTATCGCAGTGCAGACCCTGTTGTTGGGCGAGAATCTGAAAGGCGGTTTTCTGCTCGAGGATATTGCGGCTAACACCGGCGGCAGCTTCGTCTGGGTGCTGAACCCCACTGACCTGCCGGAAGCCTTCCTGAACATGAAGACAACGGGAGTGGAATCGGTGTCCTTGAGCGTAAATGGCTCTGAGCCGATCCCGGCCGAACTGACCGCTGGTGCGTTTACCGGCACCCTGCCTCTGGTCGCGGGTGAGAACCGTATCGTCGCCGAAGCCACGAGCTTGGATGGTCAGACTCGGGAATCCGTGGTCATGGTGAACGTTGCCGATGCCAGCTGTGCTTCGCTCGAGGTGGCGGCCACAAACAACGGCCGTGCAGCGATATCGCTGAACGAGCGGGCGGTGCAGATCGTGGTGGATGCATCCCGAAGCATGTGGGGTCAGATCGATGGCGTGGCGAAAATGGAGATCGCCAGAGAGATCCTGAACGACGCCTCTGCCTCGTTGCCGGATGATCTGGACCTGGCACTCCGAGCCTACGGGCATACCAGCGCCAGTGAAGAGAACAACTGCACGGACTCCGGCCTGCTGGTGCCCTTTGGCAGCTCGAACCGCTATGCCCTGCAAGCCGCCATTGATGGCCTGAAACCGAAAGGGCAGACACCCATCGCCTTCGCGTTGAAGCAGGCGGCAGCGGACTTTGATGCGCTCGACGGCGAACGTACCCTGGTGCTGGTCACGGACGGGCTGGAAAGCTGTGGTGGAGATCCGGTGGCGGCGGCACGGGAATTCCACGATCGTGGTATTCGCATCCACGTGATCGGTTTTGGTCTCAGCAGCGCCAAAGATGAAGACACCGCCAGCCTGAAGACCATTGCCTTCGCCTCAGGGGGTTCGTACTTCACGGCCAACAGCGCCGATGAGCTGCGTGGTGCGCTGGATGCGACCGTTGGAACTCAGTATCGCGTGCTTGCAAATGGCGACGTGGTGGCCAGCGGCGTGCTCGGCAACGATGCACCCATGTTCCTGCCGACCGGCGACTACCGGATAGAATTCGACAGCGTGCCCAGACACGAGGTGCCGTTCACGCTCAGCGCCCGAGATCGACTGCATCTGATGCTCGAGCGGGAAGACGGAGAGATTGCGCATCGGCAGTACCGGGACCTGATGGAAGAGGCCAGTTCCTGTGAAGCGGCGCTGGCGGAGCATCAGCAGCGGTCGTTCGATGCCAATCCGGTCGTGGGTGCGTTGACTGACCAGCTCTGACCACGAGCAGCCGGTCGCCTTGCCAGCCCGCACGCCAGTACCTCTGAGCTTTCGAGAATTTTTCGACAGGCTGCTAATGTTCCTGCATTGCTGAGAACAGGCCTGTTCCCATGGGAGCAGGGCTGATGCAGCGCGGAATGGGGCCGGCACCACGATGAACCCTCTGCACAATGGCAGCTTCTGGTTCGACTCACTGGATGAGCCACCTTCCGCCGAGCCACCTGAGTCACTGCCGGACCGGGTGGATGTGGCCATTATCGGCGGTGGCTACACCGGGCTATGGACTGCCTACTACCTGAGTCAGCAACAGCCGGAGCTCGACATAGCCGTATTCGAGGCCGTGACCGTCGGCTTTGGTGCCAGCGGTCGAAATGGCGGCTGGTGCATGGGGCTCGCCTGGGGCATCGACGAGATGCTCAGCGACCCGGATCGGCGGCGCTCGGGGATTGATCTGCTCAACGCCATGCACGATACCGTGGACGAGGTGGGTCGTGTCTGCCAGGCGGAGAATATCGACTGCCACTACGCCAAAGGGGGCACCCTGACCGTGGCCACGTTGCCGTTTCGCGCGGAAGAGCTGCGGGCTCGCGTGGAGCGCTTTCATTCGCTTGGTTTCAACGACGATGACTACACCTGGTTGCCGGAGGCGGAATCCCGAGCGCGTATCGGCGCTCGATCGAACTTCGGTGCTGCCTACACCAGTCACTGCGCGGCCATCCATCCGGCGCGGCTCGCCCGCGGGCTTGGCGAGGTGGTGCGTAAGAAAGGTGTGCGGATCTTCGAGCTGACACCGGTGCTGGACCTGGAAGCGGGTCTGGTGCGCACCGAACGGGGTGCGGTTAAAGCCGATGTGGTTTTGCGTGCAACAGAAGGTTACACGGAATCACTGCCCAGTCAGACGCGAAGGATACTGCCGCTCTATTCGATGATGGTCGCCACCGAGCCGCTGCCAGAGTCGGCCTGGGCGGAAATCGGGCTGGCCCGACGAGAGACCTTTGGCGATGGCCGTCGCGTCACCATCTATGGACAGCGCACGTTGGATGACCGGCTCGCCTTTGGTGGCCGGGCGGGTTACTACTTCGGTTCGAAGCGCAAGGCCGTGATCGATCCGTTGGATCCACTGCTGGACAACGTGGAAGCGACGTTGCGGGATTTCATTCCGGCGCTTCAAGGTCACGCCATCACCCACCGCTGGGGCGGCCTCATGGGGGCACCGCGACACTTCCGGCCGTGCGTGAGCTTCGACCGGCAATCCGGGGTCGGCCTGGCCGGGGGTTACGTGGGCGAAGGCGTGGCAGCCAGCAACCTGGCCGGCAGGATGCTCGCAGATCTGGTGCTGGCTGAGGAGAGCGATCTGACCCGGCTGGCCTGGGTGGACGATACTCCACGACGATGGGAGGTGGAGCCCGTTCGCTGGCTCGGCGCCGGGTTGATGCGGTTTGCCGCACAGCGGGCCGATGGCATCGAGTTTGCCACAGGTAGACGATCGAAATTCTGGGGAGGCCTGTTCAGCCGGGTGATGGGATAGCGCCACGCACACGATCAGGCGCACAATCGCGTGATCAGCTCAGCAGATCGGCTGTGCACCCGTAGGCAGTTTCGATGCCACGACACCCTGCCGAGCGCAGCGGCGGCTAAGGTAGGCCTGACGAACTCTGCTGCCTTTTGAAGATGAACACGGATAAACAGCTTCCCCTCGGTCTTCTGCTGCTCATAGCGCTCAACCTGGTGCCGCTGGCCGGCGTTCTGGCCTGGGGCTGGAAGAGCTTCGATCTGATCTTCCTGTACTGGATGGAGAACCTGATCATCGGTGCCTTCACGGTCCTGCGGATGCTTATCCGACCTTACGGTCACGCGCTGGAGCTCGTTTTCCCGCTCTTTCTGGTCCCGTTCTTCTGCGTTCACTACGGTATGTTCTGCATGGGGCATGGTGTTTTCGTCGTCTCTCTGTTCGGCCAGACGGCAACGGGCCAGGACGGGCTTCTCACCGCCACGCTGACGGTCTTGGCCTCGCCGTACATGCTTGCCGCGATTGCCGCGCTGACACTGATCCAGGTCGCCGACTGGATTCGCGATGTCCGGCTGCGAGGACTCGGTGCCGATGGCGTGAAGGATCTGATGGTGGCGCCTTATCGGCGGATCTTCGTATTGCATATCACCATTATTGCCGGCGGCTTTGCGCTGACGGCGTTGGACGAGCCGGTAGCCGGACTGATCATTCTGGTGGCGGTGAAGACCGCCTCCGATTTCTGGCACTGGAAGCGGGACAACCAATCGGAAGGGGAATCTGATCTCTCCCCGGCAGCGCTGCTGACGCCTGAACGACTCGAGGAGCTGGCGGAAAAGTACCCGGAGCCTACCGTGACGGTGAACGGCCAGGAGCGCCGCTTCGCGAGCTTCGCCGAGATGAAGAAGTCCAAGGAGTTCCGCATGGCCCAGTCCATCATGCGCCTGATGGGTGCTGGTAAGGAGCTGAAGGTGCTGACCACCTACCTCGATATGAAGATTGCCGAAGAGCAGGCGCAGGCTGAGGGAACACCCTTACGCGCCTGAGCGATCCTCGCATCCGCGCCGTCACGGCAGTACCCTTGTCAATCTGTCAGGGTGGCCGGAGTCGCCGATCATGCAAGGCGTTGTCAGAGGAGTCGGATTGCTCCTCTGTCTGAGTTTTCACGGCGTAGCCAGTGCTAACAACGACGTGCTACCGCGGCTGCTGTCGAACTTTCCCATCAACCAGAACATCCTGAGCTTCAGCTACACCTATTCGGAGGGCAACGTCTCGGTGGATCCATCGCTGGCTCTCGATGTGGAGGCTGAGCTTCATACCGCAGCCGTCAGCTACAGCCGTTCGTTTGCTGCCTTCGGTCAATCCTCGACCTTCACTGCCGTGTTGCCCTATGCCGATCTGACCCTGGCGGGAATTATTCAGGGCGAGAGAGTGGCGGCCAGCGACCGGCAGATGCCGGATCCTAGGTTTCGACTGGCGATGAACCTGGCTGGCGCACCTGCTCTGGAGCTGAAGGACTTCGCTGGCTATCGCCAGAAAACGCTCGTTGGACTGGCCTTCGAGGTTTCGCCTCCGCTCGGCCACTACGACGACAGCCGGCGGGTGAATTTCGGAGCCAACCGATGGACGTTCGCCTCGGAGCTGGGTGTGGGTCATCGGCTTAAGCGCATCACGCTCGAGGCGGCTCTGGCGGGCGTCGTCTTCACCGACAACGACGAGTACCTGGGCAGCCAGACACTCAAGCAGGACCCGATCGTCTCCGTCCGGGGCAACGTGATCTATCACTTCCGCCGGCCGGGCACCTGGATCGGCTTCAACACGATGTATCTGCGCGGCGGGGAAACGTCCATCGATGGCGCAGACCGGGAAGACCTGCAGTCGAGCTCCAGGGCTGGCGTGTCACTGGCCGTGCCGGTTGGTCGTCGCCACAACCTGCTGTTCAAGTTCTCCAGCGGTGTGACCACCAGGATCGGTGCGGACTTCGACAACTATCAGGTAATTTACTCGGTGAGGTTTTAGTAGCCGACGAACAGCGAGTTCGCTCGAACAGGACACAGAGGGTCAGCACATGGAAAGAAAGCGGGTCACGCTCACAAACGGCATATCGATCAGCTATCTGGAACGAAAGGGAGGGGATGCGCCGCTGGTGTTGCTGCACGGCATCACGGACAGCGCAAAAACCTACGAGCCGTTGGCGGCCAGGATCGACGATCGCTTCAAGGTCTTTGCGGTGGATTTCCGTGGCCACGGAGAATCAGACAAGCCGGATGGGCCCTACCACACTGACGCCTACGCGGACGACGTCCGGCACTTCATCCGGGAGGTGATCGGTTCTCCGGTACTGCTCGAGGGCCACTCTCTGGGTGGTGCCGTGTCGGTACAGGTCGGTGCGACCGCACCTGATCTGGTTACCGGCCTGATACTTGAAGATCCACCCCTGTATTTCGTCAACGAGATCGATGAGATCTACACGGCGTTGTTTGAAGGCATTGTGGTCATGGCGACGACGCTTCAGGACGGCAGCCAGGATCCGGATCACTGGTTCGATGTGATGGCAAATGCGCCGGATCCCTACTCAGGCAAACCAGGCATCGAGACCATGGGTGAAGAGAGGATTCGTCTGCGCCTCGAATCCATAGGCCAGATGAAACCACAGGCGCTTCGAAACGCCATTGACGGCTCGCTGAAGTGGGATACGGATGCGGTGCTCGCCGAGGTTGCCTGTCCGGTCACCTTGCTCTGGGGTGATCCTGCCGCTGGTGCGGTGATGACTGCTGATGAGGTGGCTCGTGCGGTTCAGATCATGGTTGACTGCAAGGCCGTGCAGGCGGCGACAGTGGGACATCTGATCCATGACCAGGCACCTGATGTCTGGCTCGAGGCAGTAAACGGCTGGTCTCACTGACGCGAAGCGTCAGCCTTCCAGTCGTGCCAGCTGGCGTTCCAACCGCTGCAGTGCACGTTGAGTCGTGCGCAGCTCCTTGAGGATCTCATCCCGGTTGGGTGGTATTTCAATCTCACGCAAGCGCTCCGCCTTGGCTTCGTCCAGGTTGTTCAGCACCACGGCGATGAACAGGTTCACCACCACGAAGGTGCCCATCACCACGAAGCTGACGAAGTACATCCAGGCCCAGGGATAAGTCTGCATGGCGGCATACATGATGTCCGTCCAGTCCTCGAGCGTGACGATGCGAAACAGAGACAGCAGGGAGATGCCCAGGGTGCGCCAGTGGGTCGGATCTGCTTCATGGAAGAGGTGATAGCCGGCGACCCCATACATGTAGAAGATGATGGAAAGGAGTACGAGCACGTTGCCCATGCTCGGTATGGAGCGGATCAGCGTTGCGACGATGAGTCGGAGCTCGGGAAAGGTCGAAACAAGCCGCAGCACGCGCAGCAGTCTGGCCAGGCGCGCCAGCGTCGCCAACTCACCTGTGGCCGGAATCAGGCTGACCAGAATGATGCTGAAGTCGAAGATGTTCCAACCGTCCTTGAAGTAACGACCGACTGTTGGCGCGAGTGCGCCCATCTTCAGAATTGCCTCGATGATGAAGACGAGCAGGAAGAGCTCGTTGGCCAGATTGAAAAACTCACCGAACCTGGCGCGCAGCGTCTCTGATGTATCGAGGCCGATGACGGCGGCGTTGGCGATGATCACGGCGGTGATGCCGTGCTGGAACCAGCCGCTGTCGACGATTCGGGCGAGCCTGGCTGGCAATCCGGGTCTCGCGAGCTCTGAATACTTCAGTTTGTCCATTCGGTTGGAGGATGCCTGCGGAAAATCCGCCAATCATCCAGACCTGACGCTGAGTGATCAACACATCAGGAGGTCAGAGGTGCCGCTGATCCTCACTGGCAGCCCTGCTGCCTGCTCTCTACACTGCCTGTATCTGGGAGGACTCAGTTGAGAGCCAGTTGACCGCGCCCGCTTTTCACCTTGAAACGATTTCCGATGATGCTGGAAAACGGCTGGTAGTCGACCTGGAAGGGGATTGGCTGTTCGATACCGCGAGCGCAGTGGAGTCGGCTCTGCGATCACTGCAGCGATCTGATGCGCCCCACGTGGAGTTTCGTTGCGCCGGACTCGAGCAGATCGACCTGACCGGTGCCTGGCTGCTCTACAGCAAGTCACTGGAGCTCGAAGAGGAAGGCTTGAGCACCGAGTTTTCCGGATTCAGGGACGTGCATATGAAGTTCTTGAGCCACGTCATCGAGCGGCCGGTGGATGATGGTGAGCCGGAGCCTGAGGAGCCGGGGGCTTTTGAGAGCGTGCTGGCCTTCATCGGGCGGGGCGCCTACGAGTTCGTTCACGAGCTCGGCGAGATGACGATGATGACCCTCGATGGGTTCCGTCGCCCTTCGGCGCTCACCTTTCGGGAAACGGTCAATCAGCTGATGGATGTGGGGCTCAAAGCCATCCCCATCATCGTCGTGATGTCTTTTCTGATCGGCATCGTGCTCGCCTACCAGGCCCAGGGACAACTGGCCCGGCTTGGCGCCGGTGCCTTCACCATTGATCTGGTCGCCATCTCCATCCTCCGGGAGATGGGCGTGCTGCTCACCGCGATCATGGTGGCCGGTCGTTCGGGCAGCGCATTTGCCGCGTCGCTTGGCTCGATGAAGCTGAATGAGGAAACCGATGCCATGCAGGTGATGGGCCTGTCTGTGAACGGTACCCTCATTCTGCCCAGGATCCTCGGTCTGGTGATTGCGGTGCCCATACTGACCGCGCTTTCGGATCTGGCCGGCATTGCCGGTGCCTGGGCGGTGGGTGTTGCACTGCTGGACATATCTACCATCGAGTTCTCTACACGCATCGTCGAGGCGGTCAGCCTGAACACCGTTCTCGTCGGCATATCGAAAGCACCCGTGTTCGCCCTGCTGATCGGTGCTGTCTCCTGCCTGCGGGGCCTGCAGGTGACTGCCTCGGCGGAAGAGCTTGGCCAGCTCACAACTCGGGCAGTCGTGGAGGCCATCTTCCTGGTGATTATCGCCGATGCTGTCTTCTCGATCATTTACACGGAGCTCGGAATCTGATGGCGGCGCCTGCGGTTTCTGTGCGAGGGATCGTCAACCAGTTCGGCGACCATCGGGTCCACGATGGCCTGGATCTGGAAGTCCGACGGAGCGAGATTCTTTCCATCGTCGGAGGCTCAGGATCAGGTAAGTCGGTCCTGCTGCGCTCCATGCTGGGTTTGCAGGTGCCGCGAGCGGGGCGCATAGAGGTGCTCGGCATGCCCATCGAGCCGGGCCTGCCTGTGCCGCATCGTCGCTGGGGCGTGCTGTTTCAACGCGGGGCACTGTTTTCCGGTCTCACCGTGCGGGAAAATGTCGAGCTGCCCATCAGCCTGCACTCCGCCATGGGCGCAAAAACCCGTTCGAAGCTGGCCAGCCTGAAGATACAGATGGCCGGACTACCGCTGGAGGCAGGCAGCAAGGTTCCGTCGGAGCTGTCGGGTGGGATGGTGAAACGTGCTGCGCTGGCGCGGGCACTGGCATTGGATCCAGAGCTCCTGTTTCTGGATGAGCCCACGGCAGGGTTGGATCCGATCGCGGCGGAAGAGTTTGAAGACGTGATCCTCTATCTTCGCGAGAGCCTGGACCTTACCGTGGTGATCATCACCCACGACCTGGACACCCTGTACTCGTTGAGCGATAGAGTCGCCGTGCTGGTGGACAAGAAAGCCCGTACCGGAACCCTGGAAGAGGTAGCAGAAATCGACCATCCCTGGGTTTCCAGCTACTTCAACGGGGTGCGAGCGCGCATCATCCGAACCGGAGAGACAGTGAAGTGAATCCTCATACCAACTATGTGGCGGTGGGTCTGTTTCTGATCTTTGGCTGCATTGCCGTGGTCGGATTGGTGATGTGGCTCGGCAAGGCTGGAGATACAACACCAACCGCAACCTACGTGGTGCAGATCGATGGCAACGTGAACGGCCTGTCCAATGGCAGCATCGTTCGTTACCTGGGCGTGAATGTGGGTTCCGTTGTGGACATCCTGCTGCACACGGACTCGGCTGAACCGGTGGTTGAGGTGTGGATCGAGATTGCCGATGGACTGCCGATCGACGAGTCCACTTATGCCACCCTGGTTGCGCAAGGCGTGACCGGCATTGCCAACATCGATCTGGCCAACAACGTGGAGTTGGCGCGACCTCAGGAGGTGCACGAGTCGGGGGTGCCCATCATTCCATTCCGAGCCAGCGGCCTGTCGGCACTGCTCTCCGGTGGCGGTGATCTGACCGAAGGCGCGCGTCGTCTGATCGCCCGGTTGAACGCCTGGGCCGGCGAGGAGAACCGTAACCGGGTGGAGGAGATTCTCGACAACCTTCAGGTGCTGTCCGAATCTCTTGCCCAGGAAAGCGAGGAGATCCCCGAGCTGGTCGATTCAATGCGGACCACGCTGGCAAGTCTGGAACGCGCAGCAGAAGGTTTCGAGGGTGTCGTTGCCGAGGACTGGCCAGTCATCGCCAGCGACCTGAAGGCAACGAGTGCGAATCTGTCGGCCGCCTCTTCTCGTGTGGATGGCTGGCTCGAGCGTAACGAGGCAAGCGTGGAGCGGTTGCTCGGCGAAGGGCTCGATGACGTCACCGGTCTGGTTACCGATCTCCGCCAGACGGCAGAGCAGCTCAACCGATTGAGCGTGCGGCTGCGTGAAGACCCTTCCCGGCTGATCTACCGTCCCGCTCAGGACCCGGTGGTGGCTGAACCCTGATGAGCGTTGAATCGATGACATCCTATCCCCTGGTCCTCTTCGTCTTCCTTGTTCTGGCAAGCGGCTGCATGCCGGATCTGAAATCTGACCTACCCCCTGATCGGATCTACTGGTTGGAAGTGCCGCAGATATCGGATCCTCCCGCGGTGGATATCAGGGTTTCCGTAGTGCCCGGGCTCGACTCGGACCGGATCTGGATCCTTGAGCGCGATCAGCGGCTCAACTACTACGCCGGTGCGTACTGGCCGGATAACCTGCGACCGCTGCTCGAGAGCCTGCTGTCTCGTTCGCTGGACGCGTCGTCTACCGGTTCAGACCTTCACGTTCTGGTGGAGCGGTTTTTTGCTCTGGAGGGCAGCGCAGGGGTGCCAGCGGAAGTGGTGTTGAGAGCGCTGCTCGAGAGCGAAGGGGTGAGCTGTCGTGTTGAACGCATCGCTTCGCCGAATGGTGATCGCCTCCGGGACGTGGTCGCCGGCCACCAGCGCGTGCTCGATCAGCTGGCAGCTGCCCTCGCAGAATTCGCGCGAACGGGCCGATGTCCCTGAGGGCGGAAGCAATTCAGATCACTCCGGAACGCCTGTGCCGTAGACGTTGATTGCCTTGTTGAACGTGGCTTCGCCTGCCTCGTCGTAGCCGGAGCGGGCTATGCCATCGGCTTGCCAGAGAATGGCTGCCTCGGCGCCGGACAAAAGCGCCCACCGTTGTTGCTCAAGGCGCGGTGGTGGTCTCGACCGGTTTGTGGCTGATGGGGCGGCCAACGCAGAGCGCATCCCGGAGCGGCTCGTCCAGTTCCAGAAAGCTGGAATCCGCTTCACCGCCGAGGGCTTCCACCACGCCGGAAAAGAAAGCTCTGGCAGTGGCCAGGGCGGCAATGTCGAAGATCTCGTCATCGCTGTAGCCGTGCGCTTTGAGACCGGCGACCTCGCCCGCTGTCACTCGATAGGGTGTAGTCGCCGCGTTTGCGGCGTAGGCGAGCATGGCGCGCTCGGACTCGCTCAGGAATTCGGCGTGCTCCGGACCTGACTCCGCGAGAAGGCGAACCTCGCCGGGATCGAACCACTCCAGCAGGGCCTTGCCGTGGGCCAGAGTGCAGTAGGAACTGCGCAAAGCGCGTGCTGCGGCGAAGGTGACGAGTTCGAAGCGTCTTCGATCCACGTTGGAACGAATACCCCGCTGGAGGTTCGCCCAGAGGGTCATCACCTCAGGCCGGTGGCTGAATGGTTTGGCGTAGTTGGGCACGAATCCCCAGCTCCGCTGCTGGCGTTCGTACATCGCCAGAATCTCGCCTGAGGCATTGGCCGGTGGTGTGGTGTTGATAAAGGCCATCGCGCTCCTCCTTCCGTTGGGTTGCGTCGGGCGCCTCAAACGTGGGCTTCACGGTTGAGCCGGCTCTGGTCCAGCGCGTAGTGACTGATCTGCACCTCGTCACCCTGGTCGGCATAATCACCGGCCGCACGCAGGGCGCGGAACTCGCCCCAGTTGATGGCTCGATACCGAGGCGGGTTCGCTGCGTCCACCATGCTGGACAGCGGTTCGTAACTGGCGTCATAGGCCGGATTCAGAAAAAACGGGGCACTGGAGCGAGCCTTGCTGGCATTGGCGCGGACCCGGTGCAGTGCCGCGGTATAGGCATCGTTCGACCAGACCTGCACGATGTCGCCGATGTTCACCACCAGAGCTTCAGGACGCAGGGCCACCAGATGCCAGGCACCGCCTTTGAATACCTCGAGCCCAGGCTCGTCTGCCTGATGCAGGATGGTCAACGCACCGGCGTCGGTGTGGTGGTTGACCCCCAGGAAACCGTTCTCCGGTGTGCGTGCGGCCTGCGGGCTGGCTGGTGTCGGACAGACCGGGTAGTAGTTCAAGCGGATGAAGCTCGTATGCCGCGGTTTGAATGAACGGTTGAGCGTGTCGGGCTCAGTACCCAGATTCCGGGCGATGGCCCCCAGCAGCGCGAAGGCGACGGTCTCACAGGCCTGGTAGTAGTCGAGCACGGCGGATTTGAACCCGGGCACAAAGCGTGGCCACTGCGGAAGCAGCAGAGACTCGCTGCCACCCTCCGACGGCTCGGCGGGACCGTAGTCGAACACCTCCTTCCAATCCGGCGTGTTTTTGGTCAGCTCCTGGTCGAAGTATCCCCAGGGGTTGTCCGCCGTTCGCGCGATGGTCTGCTTTGCTTCCCGCGGCATGGCGAAAAACGCCAAAGACCGCTCGCTGAGCGTTTCCAGAATGTCGGGGTCGATGCCGTGGTTGACGACCTGGAAGAAGCCCCAGTTTCTACAGGCACTGTCCAGCGCCTGCAGGGTAGTGGGCTCATCCAGCCTTTGAATATCGATTATGGGTATGTCATTCATGCTCATCGGATCGCTCCATGCTGGATGCGTTTGTTCAGGCTGCTGTCTGTCGTGGGTGGAGCCACTTGGGCAGCAGGCTGTACGGATCTATGTTGACCGACTTGTCATAACTCACGCCCTGCTCCACAAGCCGCTCCACCATGGTGCCTTCCCGGCACTCATCAAAAAGATCGGTGGCGCCGCCAATGTGCTCGCCGCCGATGTAGATCTGCGGGATCGTGGGTTGGCCGGTTCTGGCCAGGAGGACTGCCCGGATCTTACCGCCCATGTCTCCCTCCTGATAGGCCACGGAGTCGAGATCGACGCTCAGGTAGGGGATATCCATGGCAGCGAAAAGCTTGCGTGCCGACCAGCAGAACTCGCACCATTCCAGCGAGAACAGCGCGACAGCGTGCTCATCGATCAGCTGATCCACATGGGCGATGGCGGCAGGGTCCAGCTCGACATCAATGGAGTCGATTTGCTCTGTCGATTTCTCATCTGCGCACTCGTCATCCGCAGTAGGCTGTGGCGTATCAAAGGTGTAGTTCGGCGTCGATCGGGAAATCCGGATCTCCTCCGCCGTCATTTCCTCGCTGATGTCCTCGAAGAGCGGCGTGGAAAGATATCGCTCGCCGGTGTCGTGCAGCATGCAGACGATGTTGCTGCCCTTGGGTGCCGTGCGTGCGATGGTCAGTGCCGCCGCCAGGCTGCCGCCGGATGAGGTCCCTGCGAAGATGCCTTCCTCCCTGGCCAGACCCCGGGAAGACGCCATGGCATCGTTCCCGGCCACGGGAACGATCTCATCCACCCAGCCCGAGGTCATGGCTTCTTCAGTCAGCTTGGAGATGAAATCCGGCGCCCAGCCCTGCATCAGGTGCGGTCGGAACATGGGATGACTGGCCGCAGGCGAGCCATCTTCGTTGCGTGCCTGGGCGATCCCGCTGCCGAGCACCTGAGCATTGTCCGGCTCGGCGGCAATGATCCGGGTGCCGTTGTCGTGGGCTTTCAAGGCGCGGGCGACTCCCTTCAACGTGCCGCCAGTGCCGAACCCGGAGACGAAGTAATCGATCCGCTCGCCGTTCATATCGGCGATGAGCTCCGGTGCGGTGGTGTTCGAGTGCACGTCTGCGTTCGCCTCATTCTCGAACTGTCGGCAGAGATACCAGCCGTGCCGTTCCGAAAGCTCCTGGGCTTTGCGCAGCATGCCGGTGCCCTTTTCGGAGGCTGGGGTGAGGACCACCTTGGCCCCGAGAAAGCGGAGCAGCTTACGGCGCTCGACGGAAAAGCTCTCCGCCATGGTGACCACCAGCGGGTAACCCTTCTGGGCGCAGACCATGGCGAGACCGATCCCCGTGTTGCCGCTGGTGGCTTCGATCACGGTCTGACCCGGCGCCAGCTCGCCGCTGGCCTCCGCCGCTTCGATCACAGCTCGAGCCATGCGGTCTTTCACCGAGCCCATGGGGTTGAACGCCTCCACCTTCACGTAGACGTTCACGCCTTTCGGGGCCAGGCGCTGCAATTTGATCAGGGGCGTATTGCCGATTGCATCAAGAATGTTGTCGTAGCGGGCCATGTCGTGCTCCTCAATCCGTCTCGTCCGACTGTGGGGACGCATCTTCCGGCGGGAGCGAGGTAGCCAGCGTTGTATTAAGCGTGGTTTTTCATCCGGCGGCTGGAAGGCCGCGTTTTTCACGGCAGTTAGACGCAGTCAGCCCGGCCGAGGTCGGCCGGGCCCGGAGGTGGGCTAGAAGTTGGCGACCTTCGGCGCAGATTCCATCATCTCGCCTACGTAGAAGCCACGGCGCTTCAGACCGGCTCGGAAGGTCTCATAGAAGTTCTCCGGCACGGAGCCGCGAACCACCTCCGAGTCCACCAGTGCTCTCGCCCAGACGTTCACCAGCGGAAACTCGGCCAGCAGGTTGGTTTCGAGCCACTGGTCCACGTACAGGAATCTCTGCAGAAAAGGCGCATAGCCGGCATCTACCAGGGACAGCTCCGGGCCGTTGAAGTACGGTCCATCGTTGCCGCGTTCGCCGAGGGCTTCCTCGAGCTTGCCCAGGCGCTGCCGGGCC
The DNA here is from genome assembly GCA_965215995.1 of Candidatus Azotimanducaceae bacterium. Lineage (GTDB taxonomy): Bacteria > Pseudomonadota > Gammaproteobacteria > Pseudomonadales > Azotimanducaceae > SZUA-309. The sequence continues at coordinate 2,681,341 of OZ244128.1, forward strand.
AGGTCCATTCGCTTCTCCCGATCGTCCTGGTTCTTTGCGTAGTAGATGCCGCTCAAACCGCCGGTGAATGTGGTGAGGAAATCCGTCCAGGCACGGTTGCGCGCTCTTGCCAGCAGATCTTCCGGGTGCAGGCGGGGTGGTTCTGCCTCCTCCAGATACTCGGCGATGGCGTTGGACTCGAACAGGGGCACATCGTCCACGCGGAGCACGGGCACCTTGCCGTGCGGAGAAATGGCCAGGAACCAGTCCGGCTTGTTGGTCAGATCGATGTAGGTCACCTCGAAGGGTATCTCTTTCGCACGCAAGACAATCACGGCGCGCTGGACCCAAGGTCAGGTGACGGAACTGACGAGGTGGTATTTCGTCATTGCTAATCTCCACGCGTTGCTTGAAGCATAGATTGTGGGCCTGTTCCCCGATCCTTGTCATTTCCTGACTGGGACGCCCGGGCATACACTAGCGCCTTTGTTCGGGCAATAGGGGGAAGGAGATGACCGACACAAACAGCGGCTTCAGCCGCCGGGCGTTCACGAAAACAACCGTCATGGCTGGCGCAGGGTTGCTGTCTCCGGCGCTGGCCGCGGCGGGTTCGTCGCTGCCGACAGAGACGGATGAACCACTTGCGTTCAAGAGTGCGGCGACGCTGGCCGAGCTGATTCGCAGTAAGGCCGTAAGCTCTGTGGAACTGACCCGTTACTTCATCGAGCGGATCGAGCGCTATGACGAGACGTTGAATGCAATTCCGGTGCGGGACTTCGAGGCTGCTTTGAGCGCAGCGGCAGCCGCGGACGCTGCCCTCGCTCGCGGCGAGCCGCTTGGCCCTCTGCATGGGCTGCCCATGACCATCAAGGAGTCCTACGACATCGCCGGGCTGCCTACCACCTGGGGCAACCCTGCCTGGAAGGACAACATTGCCGACCAGGACTCCGCCACCGTCACCCGCTTGAAGCAGGCGGGCGCGCACTTCATGGGGAAGACCAACGTGCCCTTCATGCTCGGCGACTTCCAGAGCTACAACGACATCTACGGCACCACGAACAATCCCTGGGATTTGGAACGCGGGCCGGGAGGGTCTTCCGGTGGCAGCGCCGCGGCATTGGCGGCGGGGTTGACGGGTCTCGAAAGCGGATCCGACATCGGCGGCTCCATCCGCAATCCAGCCCACTTTTGCGGGATTTACGGGCACAAGCCGACCTGGGGCATCGTCCCGTCGCAGGGACAGGCGCCGCCCGGGGTGGTTTCCGTGCCGGATCTGGCCGTGGTGGGCCCCATGGGGCGCAGTGCTGAAGATCTTCAGCTGGCCATGAGTATCGTCTCCGGTGCGGATCATCTGAACGCACCGGGCTGGCGCCTCGAGCTGCCGCCACCAAGAATGAAGCGCCTGGGTGATCTGCGCGTAGCGCTGCTGCCCGATCATGGTGCAGCACCCGTGGAGCGGGAGGTGGCCGATCGGGTGCATCAGATCGGTCAGGTGCTGGCGAAAGCAGGTGCCACGGTCTCCGACACCGCGCGACCGGAGTTCGTCAGCGACGAAGGGCACGAGACGTATGCTCGGCTGCTGCTCTCCATCACCGGCACGGCACCCGAAGACAACATCGATCACCAGACCTGGATGGGGCTCAACAACGTGCGCACCTACTACCGCATGGGCTGGCAGAGCTTCTTCAGGGACTGGGACGTGCTCGTTTGTCCGATTACCTCAACACCGGCTTTCAAGCACGACCACGGCCAGTACGGCAGCCGCACGCTGGAAGTGAACGGTGAGACGGTTGCCTACTTCCAGCAGCTGTTCTGGGCCGGGATCGCGACGGTTTCCTATCTGCCGAGCACGGTGTTCCCGACGGGTTTATCGAAAGATGGCTTGCCCATCGGCCTGCAGGTGATTGGTGCCGAGTTCGATGACAACACCACCATGGCGTTCGCCCGACTGATGGCGGAAGAGATCGGCGGCTTCCAGGCGCCGCCGGGGTACGCATCATGACAAGGGGTGCCTGTCACCGCCAAGGCTAGGTCGTACGCATCAAGGCATTCTTCGAAGCGCTGAATTTCCGGGAGTTTCGGCTGTTCTGGCTGGCCTCGGCGGTCTCTCTGACGGGCGATCAGTTGACGTTCATCGCGCTGCCGTGGCTGGTCCTGAAGCTGACCGGTGATGCCTTTGCCATGGGCGCGGTGCTTGCGATTGCGGCGATCCCGCGCGCGATCTTCATGCTGCTGGGTGGTGTGGTGGTGGATCGCTTCTCGCCCAGGGTAGTGATGATCCTCTCCAATGGGGTACGGATGGTGCTGGTCGCCCTCCTTGCGCTGACGACCTGGCAGGACACCATCACGATGACGCTGGTCTATGCCGTGGCCGTGCTGTTTGGCCTGGCCGATGCGTTCATGTTCCCGGCGGCCAGCGCCTTCCCACCCAGGTTGTTGCCGCCGGAGCGATTGGCGGCCGGGAACAGCCTGTTTCAGGGTACGGCTCAGGTCACGCTGGTGCTTGGACCCTTGCTGGCCGGGGGGTTGATCGTGGCCTTCGGTGGCGAAGGCGGGGGTTCTGCGCTCGGGCACGGCCTGCCTTTAGAAAGCGAAGGCGTTCAGGATGCAGCCGGTCTGGCGCTGGTGTTCGCTATCGATGCGCTGTCTTTTGTGGTGCCGCTGCTGATTCTCCTCGCCATCCGGGATCGCTTTCCGCCGGAGGTGGCGGTGACGACCAAGGTCTGGACCACGCTCGTGGACGGCCTGCGCTATACCTGGGAAGACCTGCCGCTGCGGACCTTTGTGATCCTGATCGGGTTCCTCAGCCTGTTCTTCCGCGGGCCTTTCATGGTGGGCATTCCGGCTTTCGCTGACGCGGTCCTGCCGGAGGGAGCGGCGGCTTTCGGCATTCTCATGTCCGCACTGGGGGTCGGCTCCATCATCGGCACGATCCTCGCCGGTGCCACTACGCACCCGCCACCCTCGAAGCTGGGCCTGATACTGCTGGTGGATTTCTTCGCGTTTGGGTGCCTGTTCCTGTTCATGGTGGAGGTGCCGCACACCTGGGCCATCGCTGCCGTCGTGCTGGGGTCAGCCGTGATCGACGGCTACGTGATCATCCTCATCATCACCTGGATTCAGCGGCAGGTGGAGAAAGAGAAGCTCGGTCGGGTCATGAGTGTGATCATGCTGGCTTCTCAGGGCCTGTTCCCGATATCCGCCGCGGTGGCAGGCGCCATGGCGGGTTGGACGATCACCGGCATGCTGACCGCCGCCGGCTGGGTCATGATTGCCATCACCCTGTCGGGTCTGCTGCTGCCGGGCGTCCGGCGGATGGGCCACCGCTAAAAAACCACGGTATTTTCCACGGTGGCATTCGCAGACGGTGCGATAATGCGCTGGAGGAAAGGAGAGATCGGTGGCAACCGATGAGTCAGCTGACGCTCAATCTGCTGGGTGATCTGGAGATCGTCCGCGACGGCGAGGCGCTTTCGCTGCCTCCGTCGAAGAAAACCCGGGCCCTGCTCGCTTACCTGGTGCTGCAGGACAGGCCGTTTCGCCGCGAAGCGCTGTGCGAGCTGCTCTGGGAGGTGCCCGATGACCCGCGCGGATCCCTCCGCTGGAGCCTGTCCAAGCTTCGGCGGCTGGTGGATGAGCCGGATCGGCCACGTATCCTTGCTGATCGCAGCACCGTGCAACTGGATCGGGAGGGGTTGGAAGTCGACCTGCTGACCCTCGAAGCTGCTGCGAAGAACCCCTCGACACTGTCCGTGGATGCGCTTGAGGCGCTGAGCAGGCGCTATCGAGGCAATCTGCTCGAGGGTCTCGACCTTCCCGGTTTTCATGATTATCACAGCTGGTGTCTGGCCACCCGGGAGAGCGCGGCAAGGATGCAGACGACCTTGCTCGAGCACCTGTTGGAACGGCTTGCTGGCGATGCCGAACGGGCCTTGCCGCACGCCCGGTCGCTGGTTGGTCTCCTGCCGTACGACGAGTCGTGCAGGGTGGGTCTGATCCGGCGTCTGGTTCAGACAGGACGCGGTGACGAGGCAGAGCAGCAGGTGCAACTCGGCGAGCGGATGCTGCGGGAGGCGGGCGTGACCCCAAGCGGTGCGCTTTTCTCGGCCTGGCGAGGTGGACCGGGCAGACCCAACGATGCGCCGAATCGAACCGGTGCGCAGCAACAGGCAAGCGAGGTCCCGGCCGCTGAACCAGGGGTCGAGTGGCAGCCGTCAGCGATGGACGCCGGACTGGTGGGTCGGGAAAGCGAATGCGGTCAGCTTCGAAGTCTGCTGGGCAAGGTGGCTGGCGAAAGCCGTTGCCAGACGCTGCTGGTTCGAGGTGAGCCAGGCATCGGTAAGAGCCGATTGCTGGAGTGGATGGCTGACCTGGCCCGGACTACCGGCGGCCCGGTCATCGAGGCGGGTGCATTCGAGTCGGAGAGCCTCAGGCCCTATGCCCTCTGGCTCGACGCCTTGCGGCGGCTTGGCAACGTAGAGGCCGTCTTCAGCGACGAGAAGGGCGATGATCGTGATCGGCTGTATGCCAACCTCAGCCAGTATCTGCTCGCGCTGCCAGCCGAGAAGCCGGTGATCGTGATGTTTGATGATGTGCAGTGGGCGGATGAATCGAGTCTGGCGGCCACCCACTACGTTGCCCGCATGTGCAGAGACCGGCGGCTGCTGTTGATCCTGGCCGGACGGGAAGGGGAGCTGCAGGACAACACGGCCTTGCAGCAGACGCTCCGGGGGCTGCGACAGGCAAAGCAGCTCCAGGAGCTGCGGCTCGGGCCGCTTACCGAGCCTGCGCTGCGTGAGCTCATCGCCCAGCAGGTGCCGGGTGCGGACTGTGCGACGTACAGTCGTGCGTGTGGGGGCAATCCGCTTCTGGCAATCGAGCTTGCTCGTGCCGGTGATGAAGGGGGCGGATCGTTGGATGATCTGGTTGCCGGGCGTCTGGAGCGCTTCGATCTCGACGGCGCGGAAGTGCTGCGCTGGGCGGCGCTGCTCAGTCCGCGGATCGATCTGCAGATGCTGACCACATTGACCGGGCAGAGCGCGGATGCGGTGGCGGGTACTCTGGCAATTGCAGAACGGCAGGCTGTTCTGCGCGCCCTGGAACAGGGCTTTCGCTTTTCCCACGATCTGATTGCCAGTGGCATATACGCACAGATTCCGCAAGCGCGGCGGCAGCTCATGCACCGCCGGGTTGCGGAGCTCATCGAGGAGAAGGCGGCATTGGATCTGGAGCACGCAGCGGATCTGGCCCATCACGCGTTGTCGAGCTCGGACGCCGGCCTCGGTGCCCGGGCCATGGTGTCCGCCGGTAAGCTGTGTTTGCGTTTCTTCGCCAATGATGACGCTCTGGTGCTCGCCCGCAAAGGGCTGCAGCTTGCGGAAAAACTGAGTGGGGCGGAGCGCGTGTGCTGCCGGATTGAACTCTTCGATGTGATGCTGTCGGCAGCACCCGTGCGCGAATGGGAAGCGGCTGCGAAGGAATATGCGGCATTGGCGGAGCTGGCGCTCGAGCACGGTGAGCTGGCGCACGCCCGGCTTGGCTACCACATGTCTGCCACGGTGCGTTGGGCCAATGGGCACTGGAATGGCGCCCAGGAAGAGACCCTTCAGTCCGAGATGATCACGCGGGGTGCTGGAGATAGCGAGCATCTGGTCGGCATGGCGGAAGCGGCTAAATGCCTGGCCATGCTCGAACGGGATCTGACCCGGGCGGAGGCCATGGTGATGGAAGCCCGAGCGCTTTCAGGGCAGAGCACTGTGGTCTATCACGCGCTACCCCTGGCGGAGGGCATGCTGCGCTACATCGAAAACGACATGGCGCAGGCCGAGGTGCTGCTCAGGGAAGCTCGCACGCTGTGTAAATCCGCCGGTGATCACATCAGCGAGTTTCAGGCCAATGAGTATCTGGCCATGGCCGAGCTGGAGCGCGGGCGGTTCGAAGCTGCTCGAGAACGAATCGAGGTGCTGGTCGAACTCGGTGCCAAGATCCGTGAAGGTAGTGAGGGTCCGTTTGCCGCGGCACTGGCGGGGCTCTGCACGCTGGCGATCGATGGGGATGCTGCGGAGCTGAACCAGGCTGTGAATGCGCTGCGCGATGCTGATGCCAAGTATCGTCTGGCGTATGTTCAGAATCGCGCAGCCGCATTGGCACTCGATCAGAGCAACCCTGAGTCGGCTCGTGATCGAGCGGAAGAAGCACTGCGGTGCGCCGAGTTGATGGAGCGCCGGAGCGAGATGCTGATCGCCCGGGGGGTGCTGCTAGCGGTGTCCGCTGGATCAGGTGCCGATGGTGATGCCGCGGAGCATCGAGCGGCCTTGGCGGACCTGCTTGCCGGCTCACCACCGGCATGGGCAGTGAACCGGGTGCTGCACTACGTGCCGGATCTGAAGGAGGTTGCAACGTGACGGACATGATGCTGGAACGGGTGTTCGGGACGCCGCTAAGTCGTGCGGAAGTGATCGCCATGGGGGAAGACTCAGGCGAGTGCTTCGGCCTGCACAAAGTAGAGTGGCAGCAGAGTTTCCTTGCCGCCGGCGGTAAGCGGCTGCTCTGCTGGTTCTCCGGCCCTGACGCGGAATCCGTGCGGATCGCGCTGCGTCAGTCAGGCGTTGGCCCGCACGAGATCTGGCGCACCTCCGTGCACGATTCGGCCGATGAGGGAGCGCCTGACTGGCGTCAGGCCAATGTCATCGTCGAGCGGCAGTGGGCTGAACCGGTCGTGTTGGACGACATACAGGCCATCGAGGATGCCGGCGCGCATTGCCTGGAGACCTGGAACGTGCGCTTCGCGCGAACGTTCTTCTCTACCGACAGGACACGCATGGCTTGTCTTTATTCCGCACCGGATGCAGAGGCTGTTCGAATGGCGCAGCGACAGGCTGGCATGCCGATGGAGCGGGTCTGGGCGTATACCTCGGTGCTTGATGTGCCCTGATTGGCCATTTCAATCTGGCTATGCTCCCTGGCCATGGTTGCGCCGGATGTGCAGCTGAATCGGGCAGCCAACCGAGAAGGCCTTGCAGTCCTATCAGGTGCCTGAACGTCTCTTCCTCGCCAAGAAAGATCTCCGACAACGCTAAATACCACGACCAGTAACACGCTGGGTCTAACGCATCCCCTGCACTCTGTGCCCATCCAATCGAGACCAGCCGGTCGAGAGCGGAACAACCAAAACAGATCGCTCGGAGGAGATGCGAGATGGACATGCAGACTGAAACGTCAAACAAAGTAGACAACGGTGTGAATGTGGATGCGCTGCTCGGCGCCCGCGCGGCGCTGACGGACGCGCCCGAGGCAGCCCAGTTCCGCTGGAAGGCCACTTCCCGGTGGATGAGGGGTACCCACACAAAGGCGGCTTGCCAGGGATTCTTCGGCCTTGGTGAGGCGCAGAGTCACAAGACCGAGTTCACCTTCGATACAGATCATCCGGAGGTCTTCGCTTCTGAAGACATGGGTGCGACTCCGGTGGAAATGGTGCTGGTGGGGCTGGCTGGCTGCCTTACCGCGGGCATCGCCACCGTTGCCCAGAATCGGGAAATTCAGCTGAACGCCGTGACCGCCAGCATTGAAGGCAGCATGGACCTGGCCGGAATTCTCGGCATCGACGGTGACGTGCGCAATGGTTTCGACGACGTGCAGGTGAACTTCGAGGTGGATGCAGATGCGTCCCGGGAAGACATCGAGGCCCTGGTGGCGCAGTCGCAGAAGCGTTCGGCCGTCTACGACATCATCACCAACCCGACTCACGTGTCGGTAAACGTCTGCCAGACGGCGAAGTGATGAGCGGCCGATCTGAAATCCGCTCGGCCAGGAGCGGCGAAAGTGGTCGATGTGCGTCGGTGGTCATCATCGGCGCGGGTCACGCAGGGCTCGCCATGAGCCGCTGCCTGACCGAGCGGTCCATCGACCACGTGCTTCTCGAGCGGGGCGAGGTGGCGAATAGCTGGCGGCATGACCGTTGGGACTCCCTGAAGCTGCTGACGCCGAACTGGCTGACTCGCCTGCCGGGTTGTCGCTATCGCGGCTCCGATCCCGATGGCTTCATGTCCGCTGCCGAAGTGGCAGAGTTCGTCTCCGGTTATGCGGAGCAGATATCCGCTCCGGTACATTCTGGCACCACCGTGCGCTCTGTTGAGCCTGCCGAGCGCGGATACCTGGTGACCACCGATCGTGGCCCATGGCGGGCAAGTTGCGTGGTGCTGGCGAGTGGCGCCTTTCAGCTTCCCAACCTGCCGGCAGCGTCCGCATCGGTGCCTCGCAGCGTGGCCCAGTTCACTGCCAGGGACTACCGCAATCCGGATCAGTTGCCGGATGGCGGTGTGTTGGTTGTGGGTGCGTCAGCGACCGGTCTGCAACTCGCCGAGGAAATCCAGTGGTCAGGGCGTCCGGTTACCCTGTCTGTAGGCGAGCATGTGCGAATGCCGCGGACTTATCGCGGGCTGGATATCCAGTACTGGCTGAAAAGCACAGGACTGCTCGATGAGAACTGGCGTGAAGTCGACGACATCGTGCGGGCTCGTCGGGTGCCATCACCGCAGCTGGTCGGCACGCCGGACCGTCGCACCCTGGATCTGAATGCGCTCAGCAGGCTGGGTGTCGACCTGGTCGGGCGATTTGCCGGAATCAATGGGGCGAGTGCTCAGTTTTCCGGTGGCCTGAAAAACCACTGCGCCATGGCGGACCTGAAGCAGAATCGGCTGCTTGCCACGATCGATGAGTACGCGGAGAGCGTCGGCCTCACCCTGGCGATCGGTGCCAAGGTGACGTGCGAACCGACCCGGGTGCCGGACTCGCCGAGATTGCAGATCGATCTGCTGAGCGGCGAAATCAGAAGCATCGTCTGGGCAACCGGATTCCGACCAGACTACAGTTGGTTGAAGGTGCCCGTGTTCGATCCTCGTGGCAGGCTGAGGCACGAAGGGGGTGTGATTGCGGCCCCGGGTCTGTACACGCTGGGTCTGACTTTCATGCGGCGCCGAAAATCGAGCTTCATTCACGGCGCAGGTGATGACGCCCGAGATCTCTCCGGCCATCTGGCGACCTATCTGGCCGGCAGCCGGATGCCGCTGGCTGAGGCCGTTTAACGCCTCAGGGCATTCGACAAACCTGTCTGGTACCGTCGGGGCGGGCGCGCTACTCTTGCTGGTCGGGCAGGGATACCAGGGAGGATCCGTGACGATCGTTGAGACCACCAGCGGCCCCATTGAGGGCCGGGAGAAGAACGGCGCGCTTCTTTTTGCGGGCGTTCCCTATGCCGCGCCGCCGACCGGTGAAGCGCGGTTCAAAGCGGCGCGACCGCCGGAGCCGTGGCAGGACGTTCTGAGTGCCAAGCGATTCGGCCCAGCGGCACCACAGATTCCCACCGGCGGTCTCACCTCCAGTGCGGACGTGCGCTGGGACGAAGACTGCCTGACGTTGAACATCGCAACCCCTGCTGCCGATGGCAGGAAGCGGCCGGTGCTGTTCTGGATACATGGCGGTGCCTACCGAACCGGCCAGGGAGCGATTCCCTGGTACGCCGGCGGCAGGTTTGCCAGCCATGGCGACATAGTCACTGTCAGCATCAACTACCGGCTCGGCGTGCTGGGTTTTCTGGATCTGACGCACCTGGGTGAGGAGTACGCCACCTCTGGTGTGAACGGCCTGCTCGATCAGATCACGGCGCTGCGCTGGGTACGGGACAACATCGAACGGTTCGGCGGTGATCCGGACAAGATCACCATCGCTGGGGAATCAGCTGGTGGCTTTGCCGTTTCCACCCTGCTTGCGAGTCCGGAGGCAGCCGGATTGTTTCGAGGTGCGATTCCGCAGAGCGGCGCGGCACAGCACACTCTGCCCAAGTCCGCCGGTGAGATCTGTGCGGAGCGGTTCATGGCCGCAACAGGTGCGCGCACGGCCGAGGCACTCCAGGCGCTCTCCGCGGACGCGGTGCTGGAGGCACAGAACGCGGTGGCCGCAGAGATCGGAGAGGATCTGGGCGAGCTGAGGACATTTGGCGTGCCGGTGTCGTCGTTCTATCCGGTGGAAGGCAACCGGGTGATACCGAAGCCGCCGCTGACTGCCATTACTGAAGGGGCAGGCGAGGACGTTGCAGTGATGACCGGCAGTAACCGGGATGAGACCACGTTGTGGGGGTATGGGGAGGTGGGCGAAGACAAACTCGAACACTTTGCAAATGAGTACGGCGCCAGCGCGGTGTTGGCCGTCTACCGGCAGACGCGCCCTGATGCGAGCCCCGAGCAACTGCTGATTGCGATCACCACCGATCACATGTTCCGGATTCCGGCGATCAGACTGCTGGAGGCCAGACTCAGCGCAAATCCGGGCAGTCGCAACTGGCTGTATCAGTTCGACTGGAAGTCCCGTGCGTTTGAAGGTCGCCTCGGTGCGACCCATGCGCTGGAAATTCCGTTCGCCTTCGACAACCTGGACAAGGCAGGCGTCGACGTCTTCCTCGGTCCCGGTGAATCCCCGCAACATGTGGCGGACGTGATGCACAAAGCCTGGATCGGGTTCATTCGCGATCAGGATCCGGGCTGGGGGGCTTACGATGCGGATCAGCGTTTGACCATGCGTTTTGATGAGGAATCCGGCGTTGAGGCAGATCCAGATGCAGACGAGCGGCTTGCCTGGACCGGTTTGCGTTGACGAACCTGTCTGAACAGAAGGAGATGCGGCATGCCTGAGCTTCAGAGGCTACCTGTCACCGCGCCGACGGAAGAGATCGTTGAGATCGTGCGCCGGGAGGGCGCGATGATTCTGACCGATGCGATCTCGAGCGCAGACCTGGAAGCGCTGAATGGTGAGTTGAACCCCTACATGGCGGCCACGCCGCCTGGCAGGGACGACTTCACGGGACGGTCTACCACCCGCACGGGCGCGCTCGTTGCCCGCTCACCGAAAACGCGCGAGCTGGTGATGAATGAGGCGGTTCTCGCCGCGGTGGGCAGGTTTCTGGAACCTTACTGTCATCGTTTTCAGCTGCACCTCACTCAGATCATCCGGCTGATGCCGGGCCAGGGGAAGCAGGCGATACACCGCGATCGCTGGGCCTGGGGCAAGTACATTCAGGACGTGGAGCCTCAGCTCAATACGATCTGGGCGCTCACCGATTTCACCGAGGAGAACGGAGCTACTCAGGTGGTGCCTGGCAGCGTTGACTGGCCGGACGATCGACGGGCAAAGCCTGAGGAAATCTGTCAAGCGGTGATGCCTGCCGGCTCGCTGCTGCTGTACACGGGTTCGGTTTTTCATGCGGGCGGTGAAAACCGCTCGAGTGCGGACCGGGTGGGACTCAACATCACCTATTCACTGGGCTGGCTGCGTCAGGAAGAGAATCAGTTTCTATCCTGCCCGCCGGAGATTGCCAGGGACCTTGAGCCCGCGCTGCAGGACCTGCTCGGTTATACCCAGGGCAGCTATGCGCTCGGTTACTACACGCCGCCGCTGCCGCCAGGTGAAGGACCGGAAATCGTCGGTCCGGAGTATGCGGTGGGTCGCGATGTGGGTCAGCTGGGTGAAGCGGACGCCGAGCTTCTCGAATCGCTGCAGAACGGCTGATCTTGGCAAAGCAGATCCAGGGAACCTCTGAGCAGACGTAAATCGCTCCGAGGTCCGCTAAGTCGGTATCCCAGCTTCCATCAGTGCGTCCGTCATCTGCGCCTCTTGCTGATCGTCCCGGAAAGGAAAGACCCGCCGATACGTGGCGATGGTGTATCCAGGACGTCTGGCTAGAACCTGACGGGCATACTCGGCGGCCTGCTCCTTGCGATCGCCAAGAACCAGGCAGGCTGCTGCGATGGCGTAGATGTGAAAGTGGGCGTTCGGTTCCTGGGTGGCCCGCACGGCCAGGTCCGCCGCCTCGGCATAGTGGCCCTGCATTGCCAGCGATATCCCGTGCGCCGATGTCATGGCGAACAGCATGGGATCGAACGGTGAAAGCCGCTGCGCCATGTCCAGATCCGGCACTGCCTGAGCTGCTCGATTCGAATGCGCGCCAACGAACCCCCGCGCGTAGCGCCCCTGAGCGTAGTTGGGATTGGCGATCAGCGAGCGGTTCAGCGCATCGATGGCCAGGTCGTGCTGCCGATTGAGAAATCTGGCTCGGCCCAGCGCCCAGTGACCCATGGCATCCCGACCGTCGTAACTCACCGCCTTTTCGGCGAAGTCGAGCGCCAGGGCGATCTCGGCGGGAACGTCTTCCGCGGTATTGAGGAAAGCTCTCAAGAAGTGGTTGAAGGAGAGCCCTGAATAGGCGCGGGCGAATTGCGGATCCTGCTCCAGGGCACGCTGAAAGAGACCGTGGGCAAGGGCGTTGTCGTCGGCGGTAAAACGGAAGCTGTGCCACATGGCGCGATGGAAACACTCCCAGGCATCCAGGTTCTCGGTGGGCAGCAGCCGGGCGCGCTCCATTTCCGCCTGATCGATCTGTGGCTCGAGTGCCGAGGCGATCCGATTCGCCAGATCGTCCTGCACCTCGAACAGATCGCCAATAGGACGGTCCACCCGGTCAGACCAGAGTTCCGCGCCCTGATCCGCCTCGATGAGATTGACGGTGACCCGAATGCGCTGTTCCGTACGCTGAGTGGTGCCGTGCACCAGATACCGCACACCGAGGCTGCGGCCTATGGTTCGGGCATCCTGCTCGGCCAGCGAAAAGCGGGCCGCTGACGCCCGGGCGATCACGAACAGGCTCTTCAGCTGAGAAAGGCGGGCGTTCAGATCGACAGCGATGCCCTGAGCAAGCACGCCTCCGCTGGAGTGCGCACCGAGGTCTTCGAAAGGCAACACTGCCACTGACGGTCGGCTCGGCAGGGGCCGGTGGGTCGAAGGATCGATTAGTGCTGCTGGTGGCAACTCGAGCTGGATACGGGGCTCTGGCTCTTCGGTATCAGCGACACCAGCAGGGTCTTTGGCATTGGATGAAGTAGAGATAGCCCGCCAGCCATTGAGCAGCTCACCATCCGGCAGACCGGCGTCAGCCAGGCGCTTGCGCATGCGCTCCAGGGTAGATTGTGCTTCGGGCTGACCGTGCAGTCGGTTAAGCAGCTTCAGGAGTTGCACGTTTGAGCCGTTGTCCAGGGGGTCCAGCGTCACCTGCTCCCGGGCATAGTCGAGGGCCATGGCATCCGCCTGCGAATCACCGTCGGCCGTCAGGCGTTCGATCAGTACGGCCAGCAGCTGCTGATGAAGACGGTTGATGGCCTCCCGCTGAGCCTCCAGCCAGATTTCGAACTCAGAAGTGGCGCCGGTATCGAGCTCGGCCAGTGGGCCCCTTTCGAAGCGATTCTCGTACTCGATCAAGGTATCGAGGTCTGCCTGATCCGGCACTTCGAGCAGCGTGGTCACGATGGCGATGTCGGTGCGCACGGCTGACCAGTTGATGCTGACGGACTCACGGGTGGCGTCGAGGAGATCGGCGCTGTTTTCCGGAAGCACGTCTCTGAGCTTGGTCAGGCTCCAGCGCAAGCCTGCGCGAGGATCTGCCGTTTCCGGCCAGATCCACTCGCACAGTGCCGCCCGGGTATGGGGCTTTGGCTCGAGTGCGAGCAGTGCCAGCAGTGCCCGCGCCTTTCGGGACTTGGGCAGGTCTCTGGGCTCGCCGTCGACACGAACGCTGATGGGGCCGAGCAGCTGTATTTCGATGTCAGCGGCCAACGGTCGATCTCACTGCTCGCTGGACGGATCGCTGAACAGGAAGTAGTCGTAGAGCGTCCTGCTCACTTCGGCGATGGCTCGCTCGCCGGCTTCGGAGTCGAACGTGGAGGTACCGCGGGTGTAGACGGCGATCACCACGCTGCCACGATCGTCGGGCAGGCTGATCACACCCACATCGTTCACCGTGCCGCCGAGCGTGCCTGTTTTGTGTGCCAGCGGTAGCTGTTGAACGGGCATTCGCCCGGAAAGACGAGCGCTCCCGGTAAGGCAACGGGCCATGATCTCACGCAACGTCTCGCCGTGGTCTGCATTCAGATAGCTGTCCTGCCAGAGACCCGCCAACAACGTCACCATGGCATCCGGTGTGCCCTGGTCCCGTGGATCAGCGAGCAGCGCGTCATAGAGGTCTATCCAATCGGCTTCTTCCAGCTGGTCGAAGTTCCGGGCCTGATACTCCTGGTACTGCACCGCCATTGAATCTGCGCTTTTCGGCATCGCCATATAGTCGCGAATCAGGTCCGCGGTGCTGCGATCCACGCGCATTCCGTCGATACCCGAAGCCTTGAGCCAGGTTGTTACGGCCTGGCCGCCGCCGATGGTTCGAAGCAGAACGTCCGTTGCCGTGTTGTCGCTCTGGATGAGTGTGGCCTCCATCAGGTTCAGTAGCGATAGCTGGATGCCGGGGTGGGGGAAAAGGCGGGTGATGGGGGAAGAGATCACCAGGTCTTCCGGCTCTACTTCGATCAACTGATCCAGGTGCAGCTCACCGTGGCTGACGAGGTGCAGCGCGTAGGCGGCCATTGGCACCTTATAGGTGCTGGCGAGCGGAAAGGTCTGGTCGGCGTTTACCTGCACCCGACGTCCGGAAGGCAGGTGCAGAGCGCTGACGCCGATAACGACGTCCTGTGCTTCTGCGTGCCTTTCAATCTCTGCGACGATGGTCGATTCGTTGGCGGCCGTCATCAGTGGCAGCGCCCAGAGCAGGGTGATCATTGCGGCGCAGAGCGTGCGTGCGCAATCGGGCATAGGTAGCCTTGATTCGAATCCTTGGAGCCGCCAGTCTACGTCCACCGCACCCCGGTAGGAAGGAGAAAGGAAATGTCTGCATTCGAGAACGCCAGGAAGTTTTTCGCTGCTTGTGAAGCGCCGGAAGGTTGGGCTGGTTGCGCGCCGTACGTTGCCGAAGGAGCAACCTTCAGCGCTCAGAGCGAACCCATCGCCGACATGGACTCGATTGAGGCTTATGCGGAGTGGATGAAAGGGTTCGGGACCGTCACTGCACCTGGAGCGTCCTATACGCTGCATGCTTCGGCATGGGATGAGGAGAACCGTCGGGCACTCTTCTTTGCGACCTATCATGCGACTCACACCGGCGAAGGCGGACCGTTGCCTCCTACAGGTAAGTCTACTGACAGCGACTACGTGTACGCGCTCTCCATGGGTGACGATGACAAAGTTACTCACATGACCAAGATCTGGAATGCGCCGTGGGCACTCCGGGAGCTTGGCTGGGCGGATTGAGCAGGTTGGAGATGATTGATATCACGAGCGTCGACACGGTGCTCGCCACCGCCCGATCGGTTCGACGTAAGCTCGACTTCGAGCGTCCAGTACCGAGAGAAGTGATTCTCGAGTGCATCGACATTGCAACACAGGCGCCAACGGGGCTCGGTGGTGAAAGCTGGCGCTTCGTAGTGGTAACCGAAGGCTCCAAAAAGCGAGCCATCGCCGATGTCTACGCGGAGGTTCTGGATGAGCTTGCCCGGGCTCGCGGCGTGGCTATCAAGCCGACTCAACGGGCGCTGGTTGCCAGGCTGCACGAGATTCCTGCCATGATCCTGGTTTGCACGACGGCAGATGGTCCGAGCGACGAGGTCGCCGGACAGGTGGCCTATTACGGTTCCATCCTGCCTGCCGCCTGGTCGCTGATGCTGGCATTGCGGGCACGGGATCTGGGCGCCACCTGGACCACGTTGCTGGCGAGCCGCCAGGCCCAGGTGGCAGAGATCCTCGGCATTCCTGATTCGGTGGTCAACACGGTCATGTTGCCCGTGGGCTACACTAAAGATGCGAAGCTGAAACGAGCTGACCGGCTGGCTGCGGAAGCAGTGACGTTCTGGGACGGCTGGGGGAATTCGTAGTCACTCATTGGGGAGGATCGTAAGTGGGAACCATCACCGGCGTGCTCGGGCCGTTAACGGGTGAAGAGCTTGGCTTTACCCTCATGCACGAGCACGTCATGGTCGCCGCCAGCGGTTTGAGCCGTCACTACCCGGATCTGCTGGGGTCCGACCGGGAAGAGCGGGCGATCGCCGCGCTCAAACGTGCCAAGGACAACGGCATCGACACCATGGTGGATGCCACCACCTTCGATCTGGGCCGGGATCCCGAGTTGCTGAAGACGGTTGCTGCCGGATCCGGTGTGAACCTGATCAACGTGACCGGCTGGTGGCTCGATGTGCCTCGTTTTCTGCACGGCGTTGGCCCTAAGCAGATGGCCCGGGAGTTCGTCCGCGACATCGAGGAGGGCTTTCGTGGCACAGACGTAAAGGCCGGGCTACTGAAGTGCGCGGCAGACTTCGAAGGGGTGACCCCGATGCTCGAGGTGATGGCCCGAGCGGTGGCTCGGGCGCACAATGAAACCGGCGTTCCCATCATGGTGCATTCCTATCCAACAGGACAGGTTGCTCGCCGGCAGATCGAGATTTTCACCGAAGAGGGCGTGGATCTGACCCGGGTGAAAATCGATCACTCGAACGACACCACAGACACGGAGTACCTGGAGTGGATTCTGGATCAGGGCTGCTATCTCGGCCTCGACCGTTACCCGGGCCGGAACGTGAGTCCGCACATGCGAACGGTGACTCTCAAGCGGTTGATGGACCTGGGTCATACAGACCGACTGTGCCCGGCCCACGACTGCATCTGCCTGCATATCCACAAAGAAAACCCGGACGGATCGCTGCCGGAGGAGCATGAGTTTCAGCGCTCGAATCCAGAACAGTATCTCTACATCAACCGCTTTGTGATCCCCGATCTGAAGGAGATGGGTGCGACGGATGCCGATATCGAGGTGCTGTTTGTGGATAACCCGCGGCGGTTTCTCACTGGGGAGTGAGGGAGCCGTAGTATCAGCTGTCCTCCGATGTGGAGTCTGCATCGAAGCGTGGTCGCCGTCACAAGGTGACATACACGACGATTTTCTCTTCTTCTGTGAACCATCGCCACAGCCAATGTGATGAAAGGCGCGGAAGTCGTGATGCCTGCAAGCTAAGTTTGATCCATCGACGTGTTGTAGCTGGCTGGGGATGGCCGGCTGTTCGAGGACCAGACTATGTATCGAGCTTCCTGGCGGGCGTGCACCTATGTAGTGCTCATATACAGTTTGCTGGCTACGCCAACAGCGGAAGCTAAGCGAAAGGATCGGCTTGACGGCGGATCGGGTGGTGCCGATGGTGTTGGATCCGGTCCGATCCTCTCGTTCTCTGCAAACAAATCTGAGTTTCAGGTGGGCGAGCGCGTGCAGTTGAGCTGGGCCTCAGAAGGGACCCGTTTCTGCAACGCATCCGGTGATTGGGATGGAAAACTCAGCACAACGGGTGTGCACTGGACGGATCCGCTGAGTGCCCCCGCGACCTATCACCTGAAGTGCGCTGCCAGAGGCGGCGGTGTTACTCGGACTGTCAATGTGACCATAGTGGCTGCGGAACCGGATGGGATGCCGGAGCCTGAACCGATTCCTGAGCCGGAACCCACTCCTGAGCCGGAACCCGCTCCTGAGCCGGAACCCGCTCCTGAGCCGGAGCCTGCTCCCGAACCGGAGCCTGCTCCCGACCCGGAGCCTGCTCCCGAACCTGAGCCTGCTCCGGAACCTGAACCTGAGCCAGTGCCGCCGGAGCCATCCGTTTCGCTGGTCAGCAGTATCACGACTGTTGCTCGTGGTGAAGCTTTCGAGCTCAACTGGTCCAGCCAGAACGCGGATAGTTGCCTTGCCAGCGGCGGCTGGTCTGGTTCGCGGGCGACCCAGGGAGATGAGCAGGTCGGACCGCTGGATCATAATACGACGTTCACGCTGACCTGTGAGGGACCTGGTGGCAGCGCCATGCAGATGGTCTCTGTTTCCGTTTTGGGAGAGGTCAGTATCAGCTGGTTGGCGCCGAACCAGAACGTGGATGGCACCCCGCTCACCGACCTGCATAGCTATCGGATCTATTACGGTGGCCAGAGTCGTGAGTATACGGAGAGCGTTGACGTGCTCGATCATTCCGCGACGACTCACGCGTTCACCGTCCCTTCAGGCGACTACTACATCACCATGACGGCGCTGGATGTGGAAGGGAACGAATCCGACTACGCAAACGAGATTCTGCGCACCGTCCCCTGACCCCAATCGCATGGTTATGAGGTGAGACCGGTTCTGCTAGGGTAGGCCAATCACCGGAAGCGGGCTTGATGGGGATTGGAAGATGAAGCGACGGGAATTCGTGCAAACCGTCGGTGCCGGGGCGGCTTTGACCGCCCTGGCCCAGCCGGGTCGGATCTTTGCCAGCCAGGAAGAGGAATCAATGTATAACGCCAGCGTTTACCTGGAAGGAAACTACGCACCGGTCTCCGAGGAGATCACGGCGACCGACCTCGAGATCATCGGCGAGCTGCCAAAGGAACTGAACGGTCGATATCTCAGAAACGGTGCCAACCCGCTGGGCGAGGTAGATCTCGCCAGACATCACTGGTTCACCGGTGAAGGCATGGTCCATGGAGTGAAGCTTCAGGAAGGCAAGGCGCTCTGGTATCGGAATCGCTACGTTCGCACGGCGGAAATCGTCGAGGCCCTGGGTGAGGATCCAGCCGGTCGTCAGTTCGCGGGTTCTGCGAACACCCACGTGATCGGGCATGCCGGGCGCACCTTTGCCATTGTCGAGGCTGGCTCGCCACCGGTGGAGCTGACCTATGAGCTCGATACCGTCGGCGCCAACAACTTCTTTGGCACCCTTCCGGACATGGCGTTCTCCGCGCACCCGAAAATCGATCCTGATACGGGCGATCTGCACGCCATGGCCTACAGCTGGCCTGGATTCCTCGACCACGTGCAGTACGTGCATGTCGGCAGAGACGGCAAAGTGAAGAAGACCGTGGATGTGCCCGTGCCGGGGATGGTGATGATGCACGACATGAGCCTCACCAGCCGTTACGCGGTGGTCTACGATCTGCCGGTGACCATCTCCGGAGAGATGATCCAGCAAGGCATGAACTTCCCGTTTGCCTGGAACCCTGAGTACCAGGCGAGGGTCGGTCTGTTGCCTCGCGATGGTGGTGCGGAAGACATCATCTGGGCGGATGTTTCATCCTGCTACGTGTTTCACCCGATGAACGCCTTCGACGACGAAGACGGCAACGTGGTGCTGGATGTGTGTCGTTACGAGTCGATGATGGCCAAGGACCACAACGGACCGTTCCGGGACAGTCTGTCCACCCTGGATCGCTGGACTGTGAACCCGAAGACGGCGACGGTGAGTGAGCAGCGGATAGACGACAGCTATCAGGAGTTTCCGCGCTGCCATCCCGAGCTGAACAGCAAGCCCTATCGCTTTGGATATGCGGTCGGCGTTGCCCCAACAGGCTCAAGCCCTGCCTTTCCGGCAATCTACAAGCACGACATGAAAACGGGGCAGCGCAGTCAGTTTGATCTGGGTGCGGGCCGGCACAGCGGCGAGCCCTATTACGTGCCGCGTGAGGGTGCAGCGGCGGAAGACGATGGTTTTCTGATGTCCTTCGTCTACGACGAGGCGCGCAACGCCAGCGAGCTCATGGTGCTGGATGCCCAGGATCTGTCCGCGGATCCGCTGGCACGGGTACTGTTGCCCACCCGGGTGCCGTACGGGTTCCACGGCAGCTGGGTGCCGGATGGGTTCGATGGCCCCTCTGTTTGAGACCGAGCGCCCGTAAGCGCCGACGCAACGGCCCAGGCGATTACCGCCGCGGGTCTGGAGCGTCCGGGTCTGATGGCCACCTGAGGGGGTGAGTGTGGCTGATTCTGCCAAGTACTGGGACAGGACCGCGGCTCGCTATGCCAGGAGCCCCGTTTCCGATGAGGCAACCTATCAAAGGAAGTTGGCGGAAACCCAGGCGTATCTGAATCCGGATATGAGGATTCTCGAGTTCGGCTGCGGTACGGGCAGCACCGCTGTGCATCACGCTCCCGAGGTCGCACACATCGATGCCGTTGATATTTCGCAGAACATGCTGGATATCGGTCAGCAGAAAGCCGACGCGGCAGGGATCAGCAATATCACTTTCAGCCGAGGGACGCTGACGGAATTCAACGCAGACCCGGCAAGCCTGGACGTAGTGTTGGGGCTCAACGTCCTCCATCTGTTGCCCAACCGGGCGGAAGTACTGCAGGAGGTTGCCCGAATTCTCAAGCCGGGCGGGATCTTCGTCAGCAGTACGGTCTGCCTGGCTGGCTCCAAGCTTCGGTACATCAGATTCGTCGTGCCAGTGGCCAGACTGGTCGGGCTGATGCCCGATCTGTTCATCTTCTCAGAAGCGGAGTTGGCAGATGAGATCAGGTCGGCAGGATTCGAGATCGAGCGTCAGTGGCATCACGCTAAAGACGGCATTGCCGTTTTCATCATTGCGCGTAGAACCCAGTCAGAAAGCTGACTCAGTCGTTTTCGATCAGGCCAGCTAATTCTGCCGGCGTCAGCTGGAACGCATCTGCCACCATGTTGAAGAAGCGGGTTTCCTTGGCAGTGACGCGGGCGTCGCTGACGATGACCTCGGCCAGTGCTTCCGCGATGGTGATCCGGTCCTTCACATCGAGCACCCGTCCTGCTTTCGCCAGGTACTTCTCCAAGGGCTCGGACTCGAAGAGCTTCGAATTTGCCTGAACGCGAACTTCCGCTTCTCCGACTTCCTCGCCGATCACCTTTTCGATGATCAGCCGGACGGTTTCGATTTCCACCGGCTTGATATTGGTGTCGGACGCCGTGGCGCGGGCCAGGGTCATCACCGTAACTTCTTTGAATAGCTCCTGCTTTTCTTCCTCGGAGGGCTCGGCGCCGCCAAAGATCTTCAGGATGTTGCTGAAATTGCTGATGCTCATCGGTGTGTCTTATCCCCGCCGCTGATCTGTTTGAATCCCCCGCCCCGAGAGGCCGATCGGGCGGAGTATACACTACTGGTCGGGCAACCGAATGGCTCGGAAACCTTGGGTTTCGGGGGGTATTCCGGGAATGACCCAAGGGTAAAAAGGCGGACCGGCCAGCTGGCCGATCCGCTCGCAAAGGGGATCAGCCGGCGGCAGCCTGAGCAGGTCGGAGAGATTCCTGGAGCGGCACCTCCACCACCAGAGAGCCTTCTTCGATGAGGATCTGACGGACATCAGTCATGGGCAGGTAGGTGATGCCCGGGCCATCCGGGGTGCGTCGGCTGCAGCGGGCCATGCCGGTCTCGGGATCTGTTCCGAGCACGAAGTGAATGGCGTCGTCGTGAGTGAACACGCGACCTAGAATCTGCGCTTCGATAGAGCGTACGTATGCTTCAGTCATGGGCGCAGTATCCACAACGAGGCCGGTGTATTTTGTGAGCCAGGCACGGCCTTACAGGCGAGTTACAAAGCCATCGCTGGTTGCCGTTCGCCCTGGATTGCCCGCACCAGAGGCGTTTCAGGCCGTTGTCAGACCGGCTCGATACGTGCCGGTACCGTTTTGTGCCAGGGCGTGCCCACGTACTCGTCCATCATCTCGGAGGAGGTGAGTTCGTTGGGTGATGGTCCCGTCACCTTCAGGTTGCCGTCCTCATCCGGATAGGCCAGACCCATGCCATTCGGCATGGCGATGTGACCCGGCGTCATTCGCTCGGAGAGCGCCACCAAAACGTCCATGCTGCCGCGCCGGGTTGTGATTCGTGCGGTCGCGCCGGCGCCCAGATTCAAGCGAGCCGCATCGTCGGGATGCACATGCAGAGCGCCGTCGAAGTCCTTCTTCCGCCACTCCGGATCCCGGAGGATGGTGTTGGCGGTAAAGGCGCGGCGTTCACCGGCGGAGAGCAGGAACGGATACTCGTCATTGGACGCCACCGGATCTTCTGCGCCCAGCCCGGTCGCATCGCTCAAGAACTCATCCAGCGCCAGATGGGCCTTGCCGCCGGGGAGTCGATTCCAGACATCCGACCATTCTTCGTGGCAGATCACCGCGCCGCTCTCTGCGTTGATGATGTGATCGAAAAGGGCGTCGCCCAGGGCCGTGCCTTCACCGCTCAAGCCCACAGCCTCAACGATCTTCCGATTACCCGCCGCAAACTGATGCGCCAGCGCCCAGACGGCGGCACCCGCCGACATTCCTTCCGGCAGATGCTTGCCCAGCGTCCGATACAGCAGGCCCGGGGCAATCGCCATGATGGACGGGTCTTCTGCCAGCTTGGCGAAGACGGCAGCCGTGAATCCGTCACGGCCCTGCTCGTCGAGCACCGCGTTCAGTTCCGCTTCCACGCCTTCCGGCACCGCACCCAATGCCTCGGCCAGGCGCATGTGGATTTCGGCTTCGTCCAGGGGGCCTTCGGGTGGCTCAAAGAGTGGTTTGCGGACGTGAAAATAGTTGTCGGGGAACTCCAGGGCGAAAAATGTGGCTTCTGCTTTCTCGTACTGGGAGGTGGCTGGAAGCACGTAATCCGCCTCTCGAGCGGTTTCCGTCATGGCCACGTCAACCACGACGCTCACCTCCAGCGCTCGCATGGCCTCCCGCCAACGTGGACTGTCGGCCAGACTGTGTACCGGGTTGCCGGATTCTATGAACATGGCTCGATATCGGTTCGGATGGTCGGTGAGGATCTCATCACAGATCACGTTGCAGGGAACGAGGCCGTTGATCAGGCGCGCCCCGACTACCGGGCTCACACCCGTCTCGCGCCCGGCTGCCAGATTGCCCAGACTGTTGCCGGTGTAGTGCGTGCCCGGACGGCCGAAGTTGCCGGTCAGCACCCAGACCAGCCGCTGAAGATAGCTCACCAGAGTAGAGTGACGATTCATCTGCACGCCGAGATCTTCGAGCACTGCGACGCCGGATGCTTTAGCGATCAGTCGCGTGGTGGCGCGAATCTGCGCCTCATCGATTCCTGACTTCGTGG
This sequence comes from Candidatus Azotimanducaceae bacterium, assembly GCA_965215995.1. GTDB lineage: Bacteria > Pseudomonadota > Gammaproteobacteria > Pseudomonadales > Azotimanducaceae > SZUA-309. Next base: position 2,704,102 of record OZ244128.1, read on the forward strand.
CGCAGTCGGCGATGTCGACGGATTCGAAAACCTCGGCAACGGCTTTCAGCCCCTCGGCATGCTCGGTGAGCCAATCGTGGTCGACCAGGTCTTCCTGAATCAGGGTTGCGACCATGCCGGCCAGCAACCAGGCATCGCTACCAGGTCTCACCGCCAGATGGATGTCGGCCAGGTCGGCGGTTTCCGTTCGCTTCGGGTCGATGACAATGAGCGTGCGCTCGGGATCCCTGGCGATCTCACGAACGGTGATTCGAGCCCTGGGGATGCCATGTGAGTGCCAGGGATTCTTGCCGAGGAACACGGCCACTTCGGCATGTTCGAAATCGCCATGCGGCCAGCCGCCGAACATCCTGTCTGCCACCCAGAACTCGCCCGTCTTCTCCTGGGCCAGCGCGTTGGAACGATATTGCATTCCCAATGGCGCCATGCTGGTGCGGGAATAGCCACCACCCAGGTGATTACCCTGACCGCCGCCGCCGTAGTAGAAGATCTTGTCGCCGCCGTGCGTCTCACGGATAGCGCCGAGTTTGGCGGCGATTTCGCTGATGGCGGTGTCCCAGTCGATTGGCTCGTAGCTGCCATCGGGTCTCCGGCGCAGCGGTGAAAGTATTCGGTCTGCCCGGTTCTGGTAATAGTTCAGGCGTGACGCCTTGTTGCAGAGATAGCCTTTGCTGGCGGGATGGTCCTCGTCACCCTTGGTACGGGCAATGCTGGTGCCGTCTTCGGTCAGCTGCACCTTCACGCCGCAGTTCAGGGAGCAGAGGATGCAGGCTGTGGATTTCCACTCGCCCTCGTTGGTCTGCTTTGCCATCAGTATCGTCCTCTCCAGATGCCGGATCAGCAGTGTGCCGGTGAAACGAGCAAGGGAGCAAGCTGCCACGGTCAGGACTCAAGCTCTGCTACTCTTGTGTTTTGACGACCTGGGGCCTTGAACGCCATGTCCGAAACCGACGGGCCGAAACACAAGAACGATATCTACGGGGATGACCTGAAAGCGAAAGGAGACAGCACACCGGCCATTCCAGCTGCCACGGTGGTGCTGCTCCGGGACGATCCGGATCCTCGTGTGCTCATGCTGCACAAAACTTCGAAAATCGCCTTCGGAGGGATGTGGGTGTTCCCGGGCGGTCGAATCGACCCCGAAGATCACCCAGAGGATGGGGATCTTGATGTGGCCGCGAGAAACGCGGCGGCTCGAGAGACCATGGAGGAAGCGGGAATACCCTCAAAACCGGACGACTTCGTCTGGTTCGCGCACTGGACACCACCGGCGATCACCCCGAAACGCTTTGCAACCTGGTTCTTCGCCGCAGAAGCGGGTGGGCACGACGTGGTGATCGACGGTGGGGAGATTCAGGACCATGAGTGGTTGAAGCCCGCGCGTGCGCTCGAGCGTCATGCGGCCGGTGAGATCGATCTGGCGCCTCCTACCTGGATCACCCTGCATCAGCTTTCGCTGTACGACAGCACGGCGGAGATCCTGAACAAGTTGCGCGGCTTTCAGACCAAGGTCTATGAGACGAAGATCAGCAAGGACGCAACAGGCGTGCGCGTGGCCATGTGGACGGGAGATGCAGGCTATCCGTCCGGAGATGGCACGGTAGCTGGTGCGCGCCATAGACTGGTGATGAAGCCGGACGGCTTCGTGTTCGAGAACACCGTGGAGGTCTACTGATCTCCGTCTGGATCAGTTGAACATCCAGCCGAGCTCGATTTTCCACATGTCCAGCTTGGGGTCGGCGCTGTCCTGATTGCTGTCGAGAAAGATGCGATTGACGCTGCCCTTGAGGAACATTCGGTTCTGGAATTCATAGCGGAGCCCCAGGCCGGCATTCCAGGAGAAGCTGGTGTCGTTGTAGGTGGAATAGAAGTTGGCACAGACGTACCCCCACCAGGGATCCCACCAGCAGCCGGTGGACGGCGGGCCATCTGCCACGTTCGAGTCGACGTTCGTCCAACCTAGCCCGAGTTGCACGTACGGTGTGAAGTTGCCCTTCATGATGTTGTAGGTGCCGTTCACCGCGCCATTGAAGATGGTGGCTTTGTGGTCGATGGAGAAGGGATCTTCGTCGTCGTCATCGGGGACTATCACCGCCGTGTACTTCGGCTTCACGAAGCTGCCGTCGAAGCCTAAGGACAGATGCTCGTTGAAGTTGTAGGTGATGCCGAAGGCCCAGCCTGTGGCGCTGTCGAAGTCGACGCTGGAGCCGTTCTCGCCATCGGATGAATCGGAAGCCGTACCGATCAGCTGGATGGTGGCTTCCCAGTTATTACCGCGGTCGGAGGCCACCACGTTCCCTGCGAGCAGTGTGGCCGCGACGACTGCCGCGACCATAAGTGCTTTTCCTTGCATGCTGCTTGTCCCTTGCTTCGAAGTGGCGCGCAGTTTACGCGAACGCGCCCAAAACTGAAGCGGGCTCGGACTTCATGTTGGACGCACTCTTCCTAACGGTTGTTTGGCGTCAGGGACTTAGATTGAAAGTCATTTCCGCATAGGTGTCCGGTGCCGTGAGCGCATTGCGTACCCGAACGTCCAGTGCGAGGCGGTCTGCACGCTGCTTGACCCTGAGACGATAGGTGTCGCTGGAGTGCGGCGGTATCACCAGCGTGTTGGCGCCGTTGATGTAGGTGTGCTCGGAGAGGTTTTCCAGAACAAAGGTCGCATCAGAAGTGTTCGTCAGTTCGAGCTCCAGAACTGAGCTCTCGCCGCGCCAGCTGGCGTTGGTCGCCATGAGAGAAGCGTCCAGCAACGGCAGCAGATCCCGCTCGCGGCCGAACAGCAGGTTCTTGAACCAGACAACCGTGCGGCCTTCCATCAACGCAGCATGAATAGACTCTGCCGACCGCGCCTTCGCCAGGACCAGGTTTACGGGTCTGTGATCACCGGCATGGGGCGGATAGTCCCAGTCGATCAGATTGTGCACATCGGAAACGCCGACCAGTGTGAGGTCGTGATCCAGAGCGATCTGAAAGGCTTCCGGCGAGTAGGTGTTGCCGTTGGCGATCTCTATGCCGTGCAGGTTGCCGGCTCGAACAGCCTGCGTGTGGAAATCGGTCATCGTGGCCATCTGGTTCGGCAGTTGCCACCAGGCGTGATTCCAGAAGACGAACGCCCCCTGATCGTTGGCAGCCTCCAACACTTCCTCCGCCGGCCATTGTCCGGACTGCATGTAGTAGTCGCGCATATCGAAGGGTTCGGAAGGCGTGCCGCGCTGGAGCAACGCGTTGGCATCATCAATGAACACGGCATTCATGTGGCCGATGGGTTCCGAGCGGGTGATCTCGGAACCGGCGATGATCATGAGATCCGATCCTTCGGGCAGGCTTGCTACGGCTTCCTCGTACGCCCGGTTCCTGTCTTCGTGCGGAATGTCTGCGAGGTGTGGCTGCCACTCGAGATGCTCGGTTATGGCGATGGCATCGAGACCATCCCTTATCGCTTCACCTACCCGTATGCGTGGCCAGACGTGGCCATCGGAAAACACCGAGTGGGTGTGCAGGTCCACGGACAGAGTCAGGCGCTCGGCGGTGTCCGGAAAGCTGATCTCCCGACCTGGTATGTTGTTGTCCGGCACGCTGGCCCGCTCGTGAGCAGAGACCAGCTGCACACCGACGATAAGCAGCGCCGCGACTGTTGCGAGTCTGACGATGATCCCCTTCATATCACCTCCCTCCGATACAGATGCTCATAGTAAAGTAGAGCTGGAGCTGTTTGCAGGGGGGATTGATGTATGAGCAGGCCAAAAATCAGCCGGCGTCGGGTCGTGCGGGGAATGGGTGCTGCTGCCGCGCTTGGAGCGTTGCCTGGCGCTGGCCAGGCGAGCTCGGCGCTGGGAAAGGCGACGCTGATCGTCCGTGGGGCCGCTTTTCACACCATAGACCCCGGATTCACCAACGTGGAAGCGATGGCCGTGCGTGGCGATCGCATTCTGGCCCTTGGCAGCGCTTCCGAGATCGACGCACTGCGGGGGAGCAATACCTGGGTGATTGACGGCAGAGGGCTGACTGTCACCCCGGGTTTCATCGATGCCCACAGCCACCCACTCATGTTCAACGAAGCCATCAGCGTGGATGTGAACGTACGTAAAATCACCGAGGTGCAAACCCTGCTTGCCGGTCAGGCAGACCGTACTCCGCCGGGCCGCTGGGTGCAGGCGCACATGTATGACGACACCAAATTCGAGGAAGGTCGCCCGTTGAATCGGGACGACATCGACATGGTGGTGCAATCTCACCCCGTGATGGTCCGGCATCGGGGCGGCCATACCGGGGTAGTGAACTCGAAAGCCTTCGAAATTGCTGGCGTGAACGACCAGACGCCGGATCCAGAGGGTGGTCGCTTCTTCCGGGAAGACGGCCGGCTCACCGGCAAGGTAGCTGAGCACGCCATGGACGTGTTCCAGACTGTGGGTGAATGGCCTACGGTGGACCGGGAAACCAATCGTAAGGGTGCCAGCCTGATGTCCAGGCGCATGGCAGCCGCCGGACTCACCAGCACCACGGATGCGTTCGGTTCGGATGAAGCCTGGGTTGCCTACGTGGACGCGCTTGCCCGGGACGAGCTGCACTTCCGGTTGGCCTTTATGCCGGGTGGGAACGCGCCGATCTTCGAGACGATGAAGTCCATGGGCATCCGCTCGGGCTTCGGCAACAACATGTTGCGGGTGGGGGCGGTGAAGTATGCAGCCGATGGGAGTGCCTCGGAGCGGACCATGCGGATGAGCACGCCGTTCGAAGGTACGGACGACTACGGCATCCTGACCATGAGTCAGGCTCAGATAGACGATGCGGTGGACGATGCCGTCGCCAGCGGATTCCGGATCGGCATTCATGCCAACGGGGATGTGACCATCGATATGGTGCTGAATGCGTACGAACGGGTGCTCAAGGACTGGCAAGGGCCGAACCCGCGCTTTCGGATCGAGCACTGCTCGCTGGTCAACCCGGACCTGCTCGCGCGCATCAAGGCTGCCGGTGTGGTGCCTACGCCCTTTTACACCTATGCCCATTATCACGGTAACAAGTGGCCGGACTATGGCACCGAGCGAATGAACAGCATGTTCGCCCATCGATCGTTCATCGATTACGGCATCCCGGTGGCGCCTGCTTCGGACTTCACCCCGGGTCCTTACGAGCCGATGATGGCGCTCGAGAGCATGGTCACGCGAAAGGACGTCAAGGGCCGAGTCTGGGGCGAGAAGCAGCGGATCAGCATCGAAGAAGCACTACAGGTGTGCACCATCAACGGCGCCTACGCTTCGTTCGAAGAAGAGAGCAAAGGATCGCTGACGCCGGGTAAGCTGGCCGACTTCGTGCTGCTGGATGCAGACCCGGTCAGACAGGATCCGGAGGCGCTGCAGGAAATCAACGTGGTTGCCACCTATCTCGGCGGCAGAGCCGCCTACGAAGCCTGATCACAGATACAGAAGAAGGAGACACTCATGGGTTCCAGCATTTCCACAGATCCGCGGCTTGATCCACGAATCAAAGCCATGATGGGTGCCATGCCGGAGATGGAGGCCAACGACGCGGAGAGTCGGGAGCAGCTTCTTGCCGAAGCTGCCAGCGAGGAGGCGATCGCCGCACGTGAAGCCATGGCCGGATTCATGGACATGGTCGACAACGAGGAGGTGGCGCCTTCAGCTGGGCTGACCATCAGTACCAGATCCTTCACCTCGTCGCCGGATGGCAACGAGATAAAGATCCAGTTCATTCGACCGGAAGGTGACGAGATCCTGCCCTGTGTCTACTACATCCACGGTGGCGGCATGCAGACCATGTCCTGCTTTGACGGTATGTACCGGGCCTGGGGCAAGGTGATCGCCGCCCAGGGTGTCGCGGTTGCCATGGTGGATTTCCGCAATTGCCTGGTTGCATCGTCTGCGCCTGAAGTCGAGCCCTTTCCAGCCGGGCTGAACGACTGTGTCTCAGGCGTGAAGTGGGTGCACGCGAATGCCGCTGAGCTCGGCATCGATCCGGATCATCTGATCGTTGCTGGCGAGAGCGGCGGTGGCAACCTGACCCTGGCCACGGGTTTGAAGCTCAAGCAGGATGGTGATCAGGGTCTGATCAAGGGCCTGTATGCGCTCTGCCCGTATATCGCCGGTCACTGGCCGCAGGATCGATTCCCGTCCTCCGTCGAGAACAATGGCATTCTCCTCAACCTGCACGACAATCGCGGACGCCTCGCCTATGGCATAGAAGCCTTCGAAGCGGAGAATCCGCTCGCCTGGCCGAGCTTTGCCTCAGAGGCCGATGTTGCCGGGTTGGTGCCGACGGTGATCAGCGTCAACGAGTGCGATCCGCTCCGGGATGAAGGCATCGAGTTCTACCGGCTGCTACTGCGCGCCGGGGTGCCCGCCCGTTGCCGGCAGGTGATGGGCACCAGCCACGGCGTGGAGATCTTTGTGATTGCCTGCCCGGACGTGAGCAGGGAAACAGCGGGCAGCATCGCTCAGTTTGCCCGGGAAGCCTGATCGGGGCTGGGGTGTCAGTCTGGTGAGCGAAACGCGTTTGTGCTCGGGCTTGAATTCGGCACACGCACACCGACGCCGCTGGCGTCCTGAAAGGGCCTGAGGGAAAACTGCTGAAAACGGTGCGCAGTGCGGCGCACCGGAACGGAGCGCGCCCGCTATGGGCGCTCTCCGCCTCAGCGCTTGCGGGTCCGGCTGATGACGATGTGCTTGCTGCGGCCCAGGTTATCCTGGCCGCTGACACCCGTCGGGACCTGCTCGATCTTTTTTCCGGAATCCAGGAAAGCCTGGACATCATCGGCAAGCGTCTTGCGACGCTCGCGACTGGAAAGCTCGTTCTGGCTGGACTTGGCTGCCATGGCTCAGCCGCTTAGTAGCGACCACCTCCACCGCCGCCGCCACGTGGACGTTGCTCATTGGCTTCGTTCACGCGCAGGGCTCGGCCGCCCATGTCTTTTCCGTTCAGCTCTTCCATGGCCCGCTGGCCATCAGCCATCTCCACGAAGCCGAAGCCGCGAGAGCGGCCGGTTTCCCGGTCTGTGATCACGCGAGCGGAATCTACAGGTCCGATGGTGGCAAAGAGTTCCTCGAGCTCTGCATCAGTCGTGCTCCAGGGAAGGTTTCCTACGTACAGTTTCATTCAAGTATCCGTTTGAGTCGCCACGAGGGCTATTAATAAGGCTTTGTGGTGCGCAATCCCGCTTGTCCGCACTACGGTTAGTTTTGTTAAGAAGCGAGCCGACAACTGACGGAAAACACTGGAGAGCATGACCGGGAGAAGATCGGGGCGGGCGTTTCTATGGCTCCAGTATAGCGGAATCCCGCGTCCCGGCTAGCCCTGGCCCAGGGAAGGCTCAACCAGCCACCTCGCTCGGCACGCTGATCTGGCCCAGGACTTCGAAAACTCGAACTGAGCGGCTGCCAAATACGAGTTTTTATGATGGCTAGGTGCAGCCAGACTTGTCTGCATGATTATCGACGTCCTGTTGCTGGTCGCTGGCTGCGCGCTGCTGTATGTGGGTGCCGATCGGGTGACATCGTCGGTTCGAACATGATTAATCTGGGCGTGGTACTTGGACTGACCGGTCTGCTGGCACCGGTGGCAGGTGCATCGGTTGGCCTGATGGCGCTGGTGACCCTGGTGGGGCTGACGCTGTTGCTCTGGGCCCTGCTCATGTTGCTGCCGCTCGTTCATCGCTGGACGGGTGCGATGCTGCTGGCGCTGTTCGGTGTTTACCAATTTTCGGTGGTTTCCTGATGCACGACGAACTTTCGACCGAACACGACGATCCGATGGTGCGATTTCTACACATGGTCATCCGGTTCAGCATCCGGGTTCTGGCCGCGATGATGGTACTGGTGATCCTCTGGGGTATTGCCGATGTCGTTTACGTCATTGCCATGAAGCTCTGGGAGCCGCCGCGGTTTCTGATGACCGTGAGCGATATCTTCCAGCTGTTTGGAGCGTTTCTCGTGGTGCTCATTGCCATCGAGATCTTCGTGAACATCCGGATGTATCTGGGCTCGGATGTGCTGCCGGTGAAGCTGGTCATCGCCACCGCCTTGATGGCCGTTGCCCGGAAGGTCATCGTGCTCGATTTCGAGCAGACCGATGCCCCCTACATTCTGGCGATTGCCGCTGTGGTCGCGGCGCTTGGCGCGACCCATTGGCTGCTCTCCCGGGAAAACGTGCGCGATACCGAGATAAACCCGTTGCTGGTCCCCTCTGAAGAGCGAAACCGCGAACACTGATCCGGGCCGGTCACTTCCAACCAGTCACCAGCCACAGCGGATCGGCATCCTCCGGAGAACGGTCTTCGAAGGCGATGTCTCGGAAGCCGGCCTGATCGAGGCAGTAGCCCACCAGCTCAATGCGTTCCTTTGCCGGCAGCTGGTGAAACGCAGCAATTGCCTTGGTGGGGAACAGACGATGGGACATGGCGATGCAGATGGCACCGTTGTCCGCAAGCACTCGATGAGCTGATTGCAGCACCTCGATAGGCCGAATCAGGTACTGAATGGAGACCACGATGACTACGCGATCAAAGGTCCCGTCCGGATAAGGCAATTCCGGTTGCTCGTTGAGATTCTGCACCTGATGTTCGTTCAGACGTTTGTTTGCCGCGAGCTCCTCTGCGTTCATGCCGAGTCCGGCAACATGGGCGTAGGTGGTCTCATCCGGCAGGTGTGAGATCCAGGAGGACATAAGATCGAGTACCCGGCTGTCGGCTGGAAGAAATTCGCGGTAGTAGTCGGTCAGCGCGTCAATGGAGGCCTGGTCGATGTGGGCCTCGAATCTCGGCAACACGTAGAAGTGCTCGTCCGGGGATTCATCCGGGCGGGCAAAGAAGTGGTCGGGTATGTCGCCGTTGGTCATGACACCACTCCGGCTGAGCGGCGATCGCGCAGCCAGCGGTAGAATCCGAACAGGCTGATCCCGAGCCAGGCGATCTCGATGATGAGAGAGGACAGATTGAAGTTGTACGTCAGGGACACGATGATGAGCAGAGCACCGGTCGCGTTGGCCAGAGAGTAACCGGGGTGGCGGACGTCCATGCGGCCCATCTGGATGAGCAGATAGGTGGCCAGCACCAGGAAGACACCGAGATTGCCGACCAGATCGTGCCACTCGTAGCTCATCGTTGTGCGCATCATTGCCTAAGGTGACGCAGAGGCTATCTGCACTTTCGAAGTGGATCTACTATCAGCGCGTCTTCATGAAGGTGGTTCCTTCCGATGAAATTGACTGTACGGCTGCGGATCAGGCTCGGGCAGGCTGCCTTCGTCGGGCTCGGTTTTGTTGAGCGGCTTCGCCATGGCAGGAGCATCAACCTGTTTTCTGCCCGATTTCGTGAGAATCCGCACCAGGTCTTCGCCGAGACCCGATCGAGAGGGCCGCTTTTTTACTCGCTGGCGGTGCGTGCATGGTGGGTCACCAGCTTCGAGCTCGTTCGGGAGGTGCTCAGAGATCCAAGATTCTCCAGTGATGTGCGCAGGTTTCCGAAACGCGCCGAGCAGATCAGAAAACGAATCGGCGACGACGCGTACCGGCTGGAGAGCTTCGAGAATCCGAGCATGCTGAATCTTGATCCACCCGATCACACGCGGATCCGGCGTCTGGCGACCCACGCCTTCACTTCCCGATACATCGCCTCACTCGAGCCACGGATCCGGACAATCGTGGACCGCTGTCTGGACAGCGTGGCGAATCAGCCCGTGTTCGACGTGATGGACTGTCTGGCGAAACCACTGCCTGCCATCGTGATTGCGGAGATGATGGGCTTGCCGGAATCTGATCATGATCGGTTTCGGGCCTGGTCGGAGGATCTGATCGCCGGTACGGCGACGGGGGATCCGGCGGTTGTCGAGCAGGCTGAGCGATCCAGCAAGGCACTCATCGACTACTTCGCAGGGATCATCGAATCCCGACGCGGAAAGCCCGGCGATGATCTCATTGGCCAGTTGATGGCGGCGGAAGAGGCGGGTGACAAGCTCAATACCCAGGAGCTCTACAACACCTGCCTGCTGCTACTCGTGGCAGGACACGAAACGACCACGCGGTTGATCGGCAACGGCCTGTACTGGCTGCTGCAATGCCCGGAGCAGCTTGCAAAGCTGAAAGCCGATCCTTCCCTGCTGCCGAATGCCGTAGAAGAGATGCTCCGATTCGAGCCTCCGGTGATGGCCACGCAGCGATTCGTGCTTGAGGACATGGACTTTCACGGCGCAGAGCTCAAGAAAGGAGACTCTATCTTCATCGGGCTCGCCGCCGCGAATCGTGACGAGGCCGCCAATGCCGATCCGGACGAGTTCGACATCAGCCGGGAGAAGGTGAACCAGGTGGCGTTCGGCTATGGGATTCACCTGTGTATCGGTGCAACGCTTGCCCGCCTGGAGGGGCGGGTGGCTTTCGAGCGTCTGCTCGAGCGCCATCTCGATCTCGAGCTCGCGGGTGATCCGGAGTGGGGCGCAAACCCGTTCTTTCGCGGCTTTGACGAGCTGAGCGTTCGCTCCCTATGATCGCCGGATGAGCAGCACAGTCAGCAGAACGGTTCGTTCCGAGTTTCAGATGGCTCCGCCTCGCGTCATCGAGCGAGCTTACGATGATCCGGATCTGGTGCGCGGGCTTATCGAGCAGGGGGCGCCCTACAAGAGCATCACTGCGGTGCAGAAGGAACCCGAAGGCACGTCGGCGGCGCCCTGGTTCCGCAATTTCTGGGCGCTTGGCGGGAAGGTCATCTTTCCGGGCGCTGAGGTCGTGTTCCACAACCCGAACTTCATTGAAGCCGCACGTGATTCGTTTGCCGCACAGATCGTGCGGCCGCTGGCCATGATGACCAACCTGAACGCACCGGCACCGGCGGCACCGCCCCACCTCGATCTGCCGTTCTTTCGCGGCGCGCACAAGCGGGAAGTTCCATTGTGGATGCTGGCACCCATGGGGTACTCGGGATTGTTTCAGCAGTGGGCGATTCCCGTGGCCTCTGTGATCACCTGGTTCTTCGATGGCGAAGGTGGGGAGTTCGAATACTGGCCGGATGGGCTGGATGAGCCGAGCCAGCGTGCCGCTAACCTCTCGAGCAACCAGGGTGTGCTGGCGGACAACGAGTACATGTACCATCGGGTCTGCAGGATCGGCCGGGAGACGGCATTTCTGCCGGACAATCTGATTCCTTATGAGGCGATGCTGGAGAGATCGGACGCTGGCTGGCAGATCGTTGCCAATGGCCGTGTGCTTGCCGAGTATCCAGCGGGTGGCATTCGCGCCTCAGTGCTCTGGAAAGCCTATTGCTTCAGGAATCAGGCAGAGGCAGATGCGTTCACCAGTGGCTCGGACAATCTGACCGCCGGGCAGATCGTCGATCTCTTTCAGCAGGACCTCCGACGGCGCGGCATACGTATCGCAGCACCGGAAAACCTGGAGGGTAAGGATCGCTGGAGCGAGGTGATTCGGGAAACCTATCCGGCAGCGTCATACTGACGTGTAGCGCGCTCAGGGCCGCCACGGCTCGGAGTAGTTTTCCGCCCCGGACTTCCGCACATCGCTCAGCCAGTCGCCGTCATACGGCCAGGCGGTCGGATCATCCTCGCTCGGCCCCTGCCAGAACCTGGCCATGGGCGAATCGCCGCCGGGTTCGAGAGACCAGGCCTGACGCCGGAAGGTCCAGCTGTCAGGCACGAGGGCATGCGCCTGGCGGAAGTGCTCGATGGCTGCGGCATGATCGCCTGCCTGCTCAAGCGCCGTGGCCAGCTCGAAATGGGCATGGCCCAGCGCCATCTCCGCCGTTCGTGGCCGGGATCGCTCGATCACCTGATCGGGAGAGAGAGCAAACGAGCTGTCCGCGCCCTTCTCAACCCAGTCCCTTAAGGCGGCGTGATAGGCGTCCGGATCCGACTGGATCTTCATCGCCTCGCCGAACATCTCGACAAATCGTTGTGGTAGGCCTTCCGGGGCCTCGAAGCTGGATTCTGCCGCTTCCGGGCGTGGCGCGGGTGCCGCTTCGGCCGGTCGGACGATCATGCCCTGCTCGTCGATCCAGATGCTGCTCGGAATGTTGATGACACCGAATACCCGGGCGAGGACATGGTGCGCATCGATGAGCGATGGGTGGGTCGGTGCCGCTGCCTCGATAAACGGTCGGCAGCCGTCAGCCCCCAGTGTGTCAAGGCCCACGCTGACGATCTCGACACCCCTGGGATGCAGCTCTTCACGAATTGCCTGCCACACGGGCAGGTCGGCTGAACAGCCTCAGTAGGGTGCCCAGGCGAAGACGACGATCTTCTGCCCTTTGAGGGAGGAGAGGTGGAACGGGTTGCCTGCCAGATCAGGCAGAACCACCTCGGGTGCTACCGCAGTGGTCAGTGCCCGGTTGCCCACGGACTCCGGTCCGATGCTCACCAGGTTGTGCGCCTCGCTGCTGACAACCGGCAACCCCATGGCTTCGGCGATGACAACAGACTCCTTGCTGTTGCGCACCTCGTCTGTGAGCGGGATGCACAGATCGCCCTTGCAGGCGCCTTCTGGTTTCAACGTCCAGCCGGTTTCCGCTTCGAAACGGACCGGGTCGAAAGTCCTGTCTGTCAGAATCATGATGCGGCTCTCCTCATCCTTGCCTGGTGTCCCTGTTCGGAGAAGTCAGCGAGTCGATCGAACAGAATACTCGGTCATCATGCCCTGATCAGAGAGGCTCGCAACCCTGTCCTTTCAGCAGGCCAACGAGCTGATCGAGGTCTTCGCTGCGGCGGCTGCGCATCACGTGCCAGCGACTGTGTGTGGCCTGATCAGCGTTTGGGTCGAGCTTGATACCCCAGAGCGGCTCGATCCGGTTCGGTAGCGAGGCGTAACGGACATCCACCACGTAGTTGGGATCTTCAGGATCCAGCGCCAACCAGCCGTCCGAGTACCAGCCGAAGCGGTCCAGGTCTCTTGCCTGTTGGCTGGCCGGATCAAGCCATGGCAGGTCCTTCTCCGGGTTCAGCAGTGGAATGGCCATCCCGGGACAGAGCTCACCTGCCGCTGCCACCCGAATGCCGTCGACGTGGATCCTCCCATCAGCCTGGTAGATGGCCTTCCAGACGAGCAGGTTAGCGAAGCCCGGCTTGAGAGCCAGTCGGGAGGGGGTGTGGCCACGAGCTGTCGCAACCGCGCTGGCGGTCTCGAAGGCGCGCTGCTGCTGAATGGCAGCGATGCTCAGATAGATCAGCACCCAGACGAGGCCGGTGACCGCGTAGGCAGCTTTACGGCGCCAGGCGGCAGCGGCCATGAGCATGAACAGAGGTACGGAAAACAGCGGGTCCACGACCGAGATCAGGTTCCAGGCCACCCGGGCATCCGACAGCGGCCAGAACAACTGGGTGCCGTAGCTGGTGCAGGCATCGAGCAGGCCGTGGGTCGCGTAGCCGAGGAGGGTCGCAAGAAAGAGCTCCCGGCCGCTGAGCCAGCGTTTCATCACCGGCATGAGGAGAAGTGCGCAGACGCCGGCACCGACCGGGATGAAGGGCAGGGAGTGGCTGAACTGGCGGTGGAATTCCAGATAGAGGATCGGGTCTGTCGCCGAGCGGATCAGGATGTCCAGATCCGGCGCGAAGCCGGCGACGGCGCCCGCCGCGGTGAATGCCCGTATCTTCTCCGGCTTAGCGGCCGTCTGAGCGAGGGTGGCACCCAGAGTGCCCTGTGTCAGCGGGTCCAAGTCAGCTCGCGAGCCGCCCGGTGATCACGTAGTCGAGAATCCGCACGATCTGCTCCGGCGTAGTGGCCACGGCCAGAGCGGCTGCATCTATCTCTTTCATTGGATGCGTGAGGGTGTCGTCACGCAAGGTGATGATCGGTTTGCCGAGGGCGGCAGCAAATCCCGCGTCGAACGCCGCGTTCCACTGCCGGTACTTGTCACCGAATCGCACCACAACCACATCTGCCTGCTCGAGCAGAGTGCGGGTGCGGATGGCATTCACCTTCGCGCCCTTGTGATCCTTCCAGAAGTCGTTTTCCTCAGCACCGAGTATGCGCGCGCCGCAGTCGTCGCTGTCTTCGTGCACTGTGACAGCGCTGGTGAACTGGGTGGGGAGATTCATCTCGGCTGCCCCGTCGGCAATGCGCTGCCGCCAGTCCGTGTGGATCTCGCCAGACAGGTAAACCTGCCACTGGCCGTTCTGCATGTCGGAAAACTCCTCTTTTGCGAAACCGTCATCTTATGGAACCACGGTCTAACTATCGACCAGCCAGTCGGCGAGCACCCTGCGACAAGCCGCTAGATCTATACTACTTGCGCAGCAGGGAGATGAACGATGAATGACGAGTTGATGCATCCGGTGGGCGACCATCCGGCCTGGAGCGAGAGCTATTACTTCAACTTCGTGGATCCGAGCTCAAAGATCGGCATGTTCACCCGGATGGGGTTTCGTCCCGGCAACGGCTGGGCTGATGGGTTGCACGTGATCTACCTGGAGGGCCGGCGGGTGGCGTTCACCTACGGTCGCAGGAACATCGAGCAGGATCTGTCCCTTTATGACGGAGATCTGACCGCGGGTAGCCTGCGGTTGGATTGCATCGAGCCCCATCAGCTCTGGGAGCTGACCTATCGGGGTCCCGCTCAGGACGTGGCGGATGCAGAAGTGCTGCTCACCCGCAGCAAGGAACGCCCGGACGGCTGGTATGAGCCTTCCGAGCTGAACATGGCCGTCCGGTTCGAGTGTCTTACACCACCGCAGTACGCTGACAGAGGAGAGCACGGCCACTTCGAGCAGAGTGGACGTGTCACCGGCACGATCAGCCTCGGCGACGAGCGCTGGCAGGTAAGTGGCTACGGCGTGCGGGACAAGTCCTGGGGCCCGAGAGATTGGGGCGCAGGCGGTCAGAGCGGCGCAGGAGACCGGGAAGAGCCGGAGGGCCCGGCACCGTTCGTGAACTGGTTTTCCATGAACTTCGGGGCGGACGCTGCGCTCGGTGGTTCCTGCTTTCTAGGCGACGACGGCGTGATGCGGGGGCAGGGGTGGTTGCAGCGCGGGGGCGAGCACCTGGCGCTTCCGGAGGTGTTAATCGAGTCCGAGTACAAAGCGGACTCCATCCTCCACAAGGCCGTCCGGCTCGAAGCACGAACCGAATCCGGCGAGACATTGCTCATCACCGGCGATGTCAGCTCGGTCTGTCCGACCAAGATTCCCATGCCGGGCGGCGCGATTTTCGTCAACGAAGGCCTCACGGAGTTTCGCTGGGAAGGCAGAGTCGGTTTCGGCATCGCCGAGCACTGGCACGGTGTTCGGCTCTGATCGGAGGCAGCTCGCGCAGATCGGAATCTTCGAAGATCAGCTAAGAATATTCCAGCTTTGGTATCACGGTTCCTACGCAGGATAGATCAGGGAACCATCATGCATAGAGATACCTTGCAGTCCTACTATTCGGTTGGTTCGCGCGACTCATTCGACATATCCGAATGGTTGCCCGGCGACCCTCTGGTAGATTCGATGTGTCGCAATGAAACGTATGACGATTCCATGCTGAAACTTCATAGCACGAACAAGAAACGCAACTCGGCGATCGCGCTGGTGGCACTTGCCTTCGTGGGTGTCCCTGCTGCGGGCGTGGAGGTGTTGCCAGCCCGGGAGTTAGCGGGCCACTGCAAGAGCCTAATGGGTTCGGCAGAGAATGAGGGTGCCCGGTTCTGCACGCATTACGTGCAGGGATTCATCGACGGCGCGGTATCCACGGACGTCCGAGTGATGATGAACGTTCAAGCTGAGTATGAGCAAAGTACGAGCCTGACTGAGAGGGCGGCGCGGACTCGGATGCCCGGTTGGCACGATCAGCGACGAGCCGCCGGATATGCTGAATTCTGCCTCGGTGATCCGCTGCCACTCGCGGACGTTGTGCAGACGGTGGCTCGACACCTCGTGGAGCGGGAAGAGACGATGGATACGGCGCTGGCGGCGCGGGACGTGGTGTACGCTGCCCTGCGTAAACACTACCCCTGCTGAGCAACCGCGTGGCCGTCGAGGTTGGCAGCCTTGATCAGGACCTTCTTCTCGAGCGCCTGTCTGTGCGCGTGCAGGCGATTCCGCACCGAATCGTCCGAGGTGGCGATGATCTGAGCAGACAGCAGGTCTGCGTTGGCTCGTTATCCGGCGCCCAACATACACTGAACAAAACGTCGGACTATTCGATCTTTCCTATGCTCGATCACGGTTTTATCGAATGCTCGTAAGTTCGGATATATCGAATAAATGAGATGAAAAACACGAGTTTTCCGTATTGTTCGGTTTATGCAGACTATGCAGATGCCGAGATAAGGAAGAAGACCGGAAAGTCATGCGACACCTCAACTACAACCACCTGCTGTATTTCTGGACGGTAGCCAGTGAAGGCAGCATCGCTCGCGCATCCGAAGTTTTGCACCTCACGCCGCAAACCATCAGCGGGCAGCTCAAGCTGCTCGAGGAGACCATTGGCGAGCCGCTGTTCCTGCGCGCCGGCCGTGGGCTCGTGCTGACGGACACGGGCAGAGTGGTGAGTCAGTATGCGGACGAGATCTTCTCCCTGGGCGCTGAGTTGACCCAGAGAATGCGTGGTGGCGAGCCGGGCGCACCGGTGAGCTTCAACGTAGGCGTCGTTAACTCCATTGCCAAACTCATCGCCTACCAGATCATTGAACCGGCTCTGGACCTGGAGGACGACCTGCGCATCGTCTGCATCGAAGGTGAGCTTGAAGCCCTGCTCGGTGATCTGGCCGTGCACAAGCTGGATCTGGTGATCTCTGATCGAGCGATACCTTCAGGGCTGCACGTCAAAGCCTATAACCACCCGCTCGGAGAAAGCGGTGTGCAGTTCTTCGCGCAGAAAAACGTCGCCTATCGCTATGTGCGAACCTTTCCGGACTGCCTGGAGGGAAGCCCGGTGCTGCTGCCGATATCAGGCAGTCCACTGCGACGGGGCCTGGAGGAGTTTTTTGATCGGAAGGGCGTGGTGCCCAAGGTGGTCGCTGAATTCGACGACAGTGCTCTGCTCAAGGCCTTCGGAGAAGCAGGTGCAGGATTTTTCCCTGCACCGGCTGCCATTTCCGGCCAGGTCGAGCACATGTATCACGCCAAGAGTATTGGTGATGTGGATGGCGTGACCGAGCATTTCTATGCCATCTCACCAGAGCGAAAGATCAAGCATCCTGCCGTGGTCCGGATTACGGAAGTGGCGCGGGAGCAGCTCGGCGGCTGATCTGGACCGGCCCGCTCAATGACCGGCGGCGTCGGGTAACGTCCCGTCGAGCTCTCAGCAGCACGCTGACGATGGCGGTCGTGCCGTCAGCATGCTGACTGGAGAGATCGAGCTGTTCGCCATTGGCCAGTTTCGCCGCCAACTCGCAGCGATACTGCAAGCTGCCCCTCTCCTCGATCGCAGAAAACGTGACCTTGGGATTCATCACGCTGGCGACCAGGGGCGACAAGGTGAGGTTGAAGTGGTGTTCGATCACCGGTTGCCACACCTCAGCCAATTCTGGCGCGATTGAGAGATTGAGCTTCATCTTACGTCCTGATTTGTCGAGCTGGCCGAGAGTTTAGACGCGGTCCGCAAACTGACAATCAGAATATGTTGAGTGTGAATCATCGAGCCAACCGAACTGGCTGAGCTTCGAGAATCACGAACTAATGGCGCCGAACAACCCGCTTTATCCACTGGCTGCACAGCGTTGAGACTATTCGCTGTGTTTGCGCCGAAAAGGAGAAGGGCAACTTTGAGGCAGGCAGACCGAACAGTTGACCCTGTCAGAGAAAGTAAACCAGCACGTAGGCACTCAGCAGCGTCGCGATCAGCAGAGCCGTCGTGCCGATTGACGAGGAGCGCAGGAAGTAGCCATTGCCCTGCTCCGAGGGCTCGCTGGCGAACAGCAGGCGTGCGACCTTGCGAGCCCACCTTTTCCCTGTGTCGAGCCCATTCCGGGTGAAACGCCTGAGCTTCAGCAGGGTGGATTCGGTTGCCAGCATTGCCCGTGGCAGTCCTGCCCGCCAGAGCCAGTCAACGTCCAGACTGAGGGTCTCCGTGCGCCGCATGAGGGGCAGGAAGAGAAAGAAAGCCAGACCGGAGAAAAGCAGCAGCTGAAGGTAAAACACGACCTTGCCTGCCGTGTAAGGTTCATAGGTCACGGGATAGGGCAGATGCTGATAGAGCAGCTCCGGATAGACGCCGAGCAGGATGCAGAGCACGGCGAACAGGACCATCCCCGCGGACATGTTCCAGGGCGCTTCCTCCGGACGCAGGCCGGAATCCTTCTGGAAAAACACGAACCAGGGGAATTTGATGCCTGCGTGGAGGAAGACGCCGGCTGAGGCTGCGGCCAACAGCAGGTAGACCACCATCAACCCCTCCATGCCCGCTGCCTGGGAGATGAGCGTCTTGGTCGTGAAGCCGGACGTCAGCGGGAAGCCGGAGATCGACAGCGCGGCGATGATGCAGCAGAGGGTGGTTAGCGGCATGGTGCGGAACAGCCCGCCGAGCTCCGTGCATTTGCGTTTGCCTGTCCGGTAGAGCACCACCCCTGCCGACATGAACAGTAGAGCCTTGTAGATGATGTGCGAGAAGGCATGGGCTGCAGCCCCGTTCAGCGCCATTTCGGTACCGATGCCGACCGCACAGACCATGAATCCGACCTGGTTGACGATGGAGTAGGCCAGGATGCGGCGTGCATCGTTCTCGAGCAACGCACAGAGAATGCCGTACATGATCATGTACAGCCCGATCCAGATCAGCACCTGCTCGCCGGGGAACAGCAGGATGAGGGCCAGCACTGCGGTTTTAGTGGTGAAGGCAGAGAGAAAGACCGAACCGGTTGGCGAGGCTTCCGGGTAGGCATCAGCGATCCAGGCGGACAATGGTGGCGCCGCCGCGTTGATCAGAATCCCGATGAGGATCATCCAGGTTTCGAAGTTGTGGGCGAACATAGGCCGCACGTCGATGGAGACGGTGTTCACCACTACGCCTTCGATCCCCACCTTGAGAATGATCCCGCCAAGCAGGTGCAGCACTGCATAACGGATGCCGGCCGCCCGGGCTGCCGGGGTTCCGCCACACCAGATCACGACCGTGGAGAACAGAGCCATCAGCTCCCAGTAAAGGAACAGCGTGATCAGATCGCCGGCGAAGCAGACGCCGATGGCACCGGCAGCGTAGATGTATCCGGCCGCAAGCTCCCGGGCACTGGCCTGGCGGAAGCCGAACAGGCCACCAGCGAACGCCATGATGGCGAAGATGGTAGCGAACAGTCGACGCACCGGGCTGCCTTCGATGGGCTCGAGCAGGTAGTCCAGGAATGGCACGGTCATGGCGACGCCGTCCGGCACCTGCCAGGCAGCCCAGAGCGTTACCAGCGGGGTAACCAGCACAACAGCAGTACGCAGATGGGAGCGGGTAAGCGCGATCAGCGCTCCACCCAGCAACAACCATCCGGCGGGCGGAAAGACGTCAATCATCCCGCGCCTCGTAATAGTCGTCACTGCGTTTCAGCCACCAGCCAAGCGCCTTGGCGACGCCGACCATGACCGCACAGGCGCCGAAACCAAACAGGGCCCCGAAGCCGAACCAGGCATCCACGGCGAAGAATCCCTTCACATCGACCACGAGCTGGGCAAGCACGGTCAGTGCCAGAACGATGGCTGACGCCCACCATAACTTGCGGATGGTGGCATCTCGCACGAGCCAGTGCTCTTGAGGGTCGCTCACGGAGCACTCCCCAGCAGCTGACGCTCGAGCTCGATCACCGGAGCGTTGAAAAAGAAGAAAGCGAGGGTGGCGAGGCCGGTGAAGGACAGCGCGATCACCATGGGCAGTGGTGCTTCTCGAACCTCGTCCCGATCGGTTTCGGCGAACCAGGCCATGTAGACGAGTGGCAGGAAATAGGCAGCGTTCAGCACGGTGCTGAGAATCACCGTCAGAATGGCGGTGAAGCTCTCCGCCTGAAACGCACCTGCCAGTATGTACCACTTGGAGACGAAGCCGCCGGTTGGCGGAACCCCGATCATGGAGAGGGCGCCGATGGTGAATGCCGCCATGGTCCACGGCATCTTTCGACCGATACCGGCCAGGTCGCGGGTTTCGGTGATCTTTGCTGCCGTGTAGAGGGCACCGGCGGCAAAGAACAGGGTGATCTTGCCGAGTGCGTGGGCTGCCATGTGAATGGCGGCGCCGATCTCCGCCAGTGGCTTCAGCACCGCGGCGGCCATGACCACGTAGGAAAGCTGGGAGACGGTGGAGTAAGCGAGCAGCCGTTTCAGATTCGTCTGCCGGAGCGCCATCAGGCTTGCCAGGATGATGGTGATCGCCGCGGCCCAGGTCAGCCAGACGCTGCCGGGCAGATCGAACAGATAGTCGGCACCGAAGACGTAGACGATGACTTTAACGACGGCAAAAACGCCGGCTTTCACCACAGCGACCGCATGCAGAAGCGCGCTGACGGGCGTGGGTGCCACCATGGCTGCCGGCAACCAGCGGTGCATGGGCATGACGGCCGCCTTGCCGATACCGAAGATGAAGAGACCAAGCAGGCACAGCACCCAGAGCTCGTCCAGGTGGGCGTCTTCAAGCACGCCACCCGTTGTGAAGTCACCGGTATCGGCGGCGACGTACGTCCAGATGATGGCCGGTAGCAGCAGGCCTATGGAGGTGGCCAGCAGTATGCCCAGATAGGTACGTGCGGACCTAACCGTGTCTGCATCCCCTTTGTGTGAGACAAGGGGGTAGGTGGCCAGGGTCAGGATCTCGTAGAAGAGAAACAGCGTGAACAGATTGCCGGCAAAGGCGATTCCCATGGTGGCCATCAACGAGATGGCGAACAGCGCGTAGTAGCGGGTCTGGTTGCGCTCTCCGTTGGCACGCATGTAACCCACGGAGTACAGCGAGTTGACCAGCCACAGCGCCGATGCCAGCGCGGCGAAGAGCATGCCGAGTGGCTCGACCGCAAAGGCGATCTCGATTCCGGGGAGGATCTCGGAAAGCACGAAGCCGGGTCGGGCTCCTGCCAACAGTGCCGGCACCAGGCTCCAGACGAAGTAGATCAGAAAAGCAGCGGTAATGAAGGTGGTCCCTTCCCGCAGGTTGGGATGCACCCGCCCGGCGGCAAGGATAGCCAGCGCTCCTAAAAGTGGGGTCGCCAGCGCAGCAGCTATGGTGTGTTCCAGAGTCACGGCATGTGCCCCAGAAGCAGGCGCGCTGCTTCGGCAGCCAGATTCAGCGGCAGGTCCGGCCGAAAACCGAAATAGAAGTTGGCGATCACAGCGAGCCAGGTGATGCCGACGAGCCAGGCTGCACCGGACGCGGTTGAATTCGCTTCGCCGGTGGCGTCCCGCCGCTGGAAGTAGGCGGGTTCCACCACTCGCCAGATATAGGCCAGTGCCAGCAGCGAGCTCACCACGATGACGACGACGAGTGCCACGCCCGCCACACCCTGCTCGGCGGCGGCCGTAATCAGGTACCACTTGCTGATGAAACCGGCGGTTCCCGGCATGCCGATCAGGCTCAGTCCGGCAGCCACGAAGGCAGCCATGGTCCATGGTCGTTGCTGTCCGATACCTCGAAGATCGGACAGGTTCAGCCCGGTTGCGCTGAGCGCCAGACCAGCCACCGCCAGAAAGAGCGCGCCCTTGGCCAGGGCGTGGTTGAACATGTGCACGATACCTGCGGTCAGCCCTTCCGGCGTCAGCAGGCTGGCGCCGAGCAGGATGTAGCCGATCTGGGCGATGGAAGAGTACGCCAGCAGCCGTTTCAGGTTGTGCTCCGCCAGTGCCGCGGCCGAGGCGATCAGCACGGCCAGCACGGCCAGCGGCAGCAGGAAGAAAGAGAACTGCAGCTCATGGCCGATGAGGTTCTGCTGGAACACGAAGAAGTCGAACCGCAGCAGAACGTAGATGGCGACCTTGGTGGCACAGGCAGCGAGAAAGACCGTTACGATGTGTGGCGCATGCGTATAGGCGTTCGGCAACCAGACATGCAGTGGGAACACGGCCGCTTTCAACGCCAGACCGATGGTGATGAAACCGGCGGCGACCAGAATCGGAATCTGATCGGCCACCGCTCCGATTCGGCTTTCCATGTCTGCCAGGGCCAGGGTGCCGGTCATCATGTAGATCAGACCGATGCCGATCAGGTAGAAGGTGGCGCCTATCGTGCCGATGATCAGATATTTGAACACCGCAGGCAGCGCCCGGCGGTCTGGACCTCCAGCGATCAGCACATAGCAGGCAAGTGAAGAAATCTCCATGAACACGAAGATGTTGAAGGCGTCGGCGGAGACCGCGATGCCGAGAAAGCCCGTCAGCGCCAGCAGCCAGGCGGCGTAAAAGTACGGTTGCCGGGTGTTCTCGATCTGCCCGTCGATGCTCGCCCGGCCAGCCAGCAGGGCCAACGCCGATGCGCCGGTGACAATCAACAGAACGATCGCGCTGAGCGCGTCGATTTCCAGACCGATGCCGTAAGGTGCCGGCCAACCACCCATCTCGTAGGAAGGCGTTCCACCCTGCAGCACCTGCGACGTCATGAGAATCGCAACCGAGAAAGAAGCCAGGCTTGCCGCCAGTGCTGCGAGCCAGGCCAGGCCCTGAGGCTTGAGCAGCAGGACCAGCGGTGCAGTCAGCAACGGCACGATCACGACAAGCGCGGGAAACTGCTGCAGCGCCGTCAAGACGGGGTCTCCTCGTTTCCCATGCCGTCTTGGCAGGTCTGCCGCGTATCTGCCTCGAGGATCTCCTCTTCCTCGATGGTTCCGTAGGCCTCTTTGATACGAACCACAATCGCAAGACCTAATGCCGTGGTGGAGACGCCAACGACGATGGCGGTGAGGATGAGGACCTGAGGCAGCGGGTTGGAGTACAGCTGATCCGTCACCCCCGGCTGGATAATGGGCGCCGTGCCACCCTCGACCTTGTCCATGGTGATGTACATGAGAAAGACTGCGGACTGGAAGATGGAGAGCCCAAGCAGCTTCTTGATCAGGTTGCCGCGTGCGATAACGGCATAGAGACCAATCATGAGGACGACGGCAAACACCCAGTAGTTGAAATAGCCAAGCACCTCCACGTCAGTGCTCCCGGGCTGCGAAGGCGTGAAAAATGGATAGCAGTGCCCCGGCGACCGTCATGCCGACGCCGAGCTCAATGGCGATGATGCCGATCTGGCGACCGGTTACCGGGTCCGGATGCAACACCGAGTAGTCCAGGAAGTTGGCACCCAACGCCATGCAGAGCACGCCTACCCCGCCGTACAAGGTGGTGCCGACGATGACAAGTGCCTGCATCGCGCCTGCAGGAACCGATCGCAAAGCTGCCTGCTCGCCCTCGAGGAGCGCGTGCAATATCAGCCCAGTGGCGATGATTGCGCCTGCCTGGAAGCCGCCACCGGGGCCATACTCGCCGTGAAACTGCACGTACAGCCCGAACAGAATGATGAACGGTAACAGCAGGCGTCCCACCACCTTGGGGATCAGGTGGTGGCGAAGGCCGGGATCCGACGCCCGGATGGTGCCGGTTCTGATCTGATCGCCGCTCAGCACAAAGAGCACGCCAACCATGGCGACGAAGACGACGAAAACCTCTCCCAGCGTGTCGTAGCCACGGAAGCTGGCGAGCACCGCAGTGACCACGTTCGGAATGTCCATAAGCTCTGGTGTGTTTTCCAGATACCAGGGTGCAACATGCTGGTGCACGGGCGCTTCTGGATCACCCAGCTTCGGCTTGTCGAACGTGGCGTAGATCAGTATCAGCACGGTAATGGCAACGACGACCACGGATACCCAGCGTATGGACCTGGAGTGCTTCTCCCGCTCGGCGGTCAGCGCCAGCGCGCTCAGCAGGATGACGGTGGTCACGCCGGCACCGACGGCGGCTTCGGTGAGGGCAACATCAGCTGCGTCCAGGATGAAAAAGTTGGCGGCCATCAGCAGGCTGAAGATCGCCGCCAGCATCACGGCGACGAACAGGTTCCTGGTCTGGACGATGGCCAGGGCGGTGACGACCAGCAGGCTGAGCAGGAAGACGCCGAAGATGGTGATCACTGCTCTTCGCTCTCCGTCTTCGGACGAATGCCGGAAAGGTAAGCCGCGTTAGCCAGCGCATAGGAGGCGGTCGGCCCGGTCAGCAGCATGAAGATCAGGATGGCGGCGATTTTGGCGCCGGCCAGGGACCAGCCGGCTTGCAACAGAATACCGAGCAGGACCAACAGCGTGCCGATGGAGTCGGTGAGGCTGGCGGCGTGCATGCGAGAGTAAAGATCGCTGAGTCGAAGCGCGCCGATGCCGCCGATGAGTAGGAAACCGCCACCGGATATGAGCAGCAGCCAGCTGGCGATGTCTAGGACGAGCTGCACGTCAGGGCTCGTCCGCTCGGGCCCGGTTCTGGAAAAACTCCAGCACGGCCAGAACGCCAACGAAGTTGATCAGAGCGTAGGCGAGAGCCAGGTCGAGAAAGTCGGGCCGGCCATAGAGAAAGGCTACCACCGACAGCAGCAAGGCGGTCTTTGTGCCCAGCATGTTCACCGCCAGCACGCGATCGTAGACGCTCGGTCCCAGCAGGGCTCGGATGAGCGCCAGGCCCATGGTGACCAGGATTGCGAGCGCCGCGGCGGTATACATGTCAGGTTCTGGTGAGCCGTTTAACGCGCTGGCTGAACTCGCCGGTTGCCAGCTCGTCAGCGCCTTTGCGGGACAGGCTGTGAGCGAGCAGCTGGTTTTCCTGCAGATCGAGGGTCAGTGTTCCAGGGGTGAGGGTGATGGAATTGCCGAGGATGGCCTGACCGATGGCATCTTCCGGAAGTTCCGTGAGCTTGAGCACGGTCGGGCTGGTCGGCAACTGCGGGTGAAGCACGATACGGCTCACCTCCAGACTGGAGCGGACCACCTGACCTGCCAGCCAGAACCAATAGGCAGGCAGCCTGAGTAGGATTCGCAGCAGGTTCACCTGCTCCAGAACCTGCATCCGTTGTGCCAGGTAAAGTGTCACCGCGCAGGAAAGCACACCCAGTCCAAGTAGCAGGGGCGTATATAGCCCCGACCACAGGAGCCAGGCGTTTGCCAGAAGCGCGGGCCAGACCAACACGCTGAGGCGCAGATTCACAGCTCGCTCCCAAGCCGAAGCTTGCACGCTGAGAACGCGAGCTCAATCTGAAAGCGGCAGCTGATCATTGGATTGCAGGCAAACGGTGATACATCGAATTTACCATTGCTGCAGACGGCGAATATCAGGTATTGCCGAAGATACGATGCGGGAGAGGCGAACTGTTCGATGAAATTCGCCTTCTGCCCACCCCGTCACGACCATTTGAGTCGGGATGCTGCCAGCCGGATCCTGCCGTGAGCATTGCTGAGCTCGTGCGTTTCGCCTGAGGATCCCTCATATTCGAGACTCATGCGAATCGATTGCGAGGGAGTCGTGACTGAAGCCGAACTGGAAGACTTTGCGGCGCGTTACACCGCGGCCTGGTGCAGCGGCCATCCGCAGGCGGTGTCCGCCCATTACGCCCCGAATGGCGTGCTGACCATCAATGGTGGCGAGCCAAATGCAGGTCGGGAAGCCGTCACTGCGGTCGCTGAGGCCTTCATGGCCACCTTTCCCGATATGCTGATCGAACTCGACCGATTGGAAGACGAAGGTGATCGTGTGGCCTACCACTGGCGGCTGACCGGCACGAACTCCGGTATCGAGGGCGTGGCGGGCAACGTGGTGCGGATTGGCGGCTGCGAACGCTGGCAGATCAACGCCGATGGGCTCATCCAGGATTCGCTCGGTTCCTTTGATTCGGAAGACTACGAGCGTCAGCTGGGTATCAGGTGAGCGTTTCGAGCGAAGTCAGTCGATGGATTGAACGTCAGTTGGGGCGCCTGTCGAAGATGTAGGGGTCGAGGCTGTCCTGTGCCCGCATCCGGAATTTATGCCAGTACCCGCCGCCGTAGTAGGCCAGGCTGCCAGGTTCCCCTTCGCCATGGCCGTTGTAGTAGGAAAGGCAGTCACGAAGCGGTGCGGTGGCGATGTCTGCGGCCTTGCAGTGCTCCGCATATTTGTCTTCAGGTTCCTGTTCCACGTCCACCACGTTGTCACCCCGCCCCTGGAGCGTCTGCAGCATCCACACCACGTAGTCGGCGTGGGTGTCGATGGCATCCGTGAAGTTGAAGCTGCCGCCGCCACCCTGAGGGCCTGAGATGATGAACAGGTTCGGGAAGCCCTTGGAGTGAATGCCGAGGAAGGTCTTGGTGCCGCCATCGCGCCACTTGTCGTGCAGGGTAACTCCCTCCCGACCACGGATCATGTTGAAGGTGGATGTGGCCATCCACTGAAATCCGGTCGCGTAGATGAGCACGTCCAGCGGGTACTCGACGCCGTTGTGCACCACGCCGCGCTCGTTGATCTCCCTCACTCCCATGGGTGCGGTATCCACCAGGTGCACGTGCGGCAGATTGAAGGTGGGCAGGTACTCGTCATGGAAAGTAGGGCGCTTGCAGCCATAGGGGTAATACGGTTTCAGGGCTTCGGCCGTTTCCTTGTCTTCAACGATGGCATCCACCCGGGCCCGGATCTGCTCCATGATGCGGAAATTCGATTCCAGCTGAGCATCGATCATCTCCTCGGGTGAGAGCTCGCGCTCGTGCTCCTTGCGCTCCTTGAAGTCGGGCACCCGGCCGGCCAGGTAGTCGTCGTTGGCTTTTATCGCCGTGCGTCCGGCGGAGATCTTCGAAAAGCGGGCCCGCCGGGCTCGGGCCCAGCCCGGCTCGTTTTTCCAGGTTTCGATTTCTTCCTCGGTGGTGGCGCGCTGATCGCGGACGTCGATCGAGGAAGGCGTTCGCTGGAAGACGTACAGCTCACCCACGATCTTGGCGATCTCCGGAATCACCTGCACAGCGGTCGCCCCGGTACCGATGATGCCAACCCGCTTACCCTCGAGGTCCACGTTGTAATCCCAGCGGGAGGTGTGGAACGAGTCGCCCTGATAACTCTGCATGCCGTCGATGCGGGCGAGCTTCGGGGTGGTGAGAATGCCGTTGGCGAGTATCACGTAGCGGGCGCGCATGGCGTCGCCCCGATCGGTGTGCACGGTCCAGCGTCCGGCGGCCTCATCCCAGTCCGTTCGCTCAACGGTGGTGTGGAACAGGCAGCGATCGTAGAAGCCGAACTTCTCCGCCATGTTCTGGCAGTACTCCATGATCTCGAAGCCGGAGGCGAACTTCATGGTCGGAAAGTAGCCCATCTCCTCGAGCAGCGGCAGGTAAGAGTAAGCCTCCACATCGCAGGCGATGCCCGGATAGCGATTCCAGTACCAGGTACCGCCCACGTCGCCACCTTTCTCACAGAACCGCACATCGGTGAAACCTGCACTGCTGAGCTTGTGCCAGAGCAGCAGTCCGGCGAATCCGGCGCCTACCACCAGTATTTCGCACTCGTCATCGAGGGAGTCCCTCTGGATCGGGTCTTCCGAGTAGACATCCTCCAGGTAGCGGGCGAACTCCCCCTCCATGGCGATGTAGTCGGCGGCTCCCCGCCGGGCTTCCTTGAATTCTCGGTACTTTGCCTGCTCCTCAGCGTTGAACACCGCACCGGTCGGCTGTTCCGGCAGGACCTTCAACGACTCATCCTCGATGATCGAGTAACCCTTGCCGGTGATTTTCTCCGTCGCCTTTCCCGCTCGGGTGTTGAATATCTTCTGCCCCGTCGTCGGGTCGATGCTGATCGCTGCTGCCATTCGATGCTCCCCTGCTACCTGAGCCCTCATGGGCTCTGCACTCGAACCGACTAATCTACCGTATGACCGGACGAGGTGAACAGCACAAGTGAACGATGGGGCTCAGCGGGTTCGTCAGCACGGATCACGCCGTGCGGGTGCTGCACACCCCGCACTTGACCCTGACCAACTTTGAGTGAGCAGATTTGCGGCATTATGTGAGTAAGTGGGAAAGAACGACAGCGTCAGGAGGCAGCATGGAGTTTTCCATATCCGAAGAAGGCCGGATGATCGAGGACCAGGTCGTCCGGTTCATGAACGACAAGATCATCCCCGCAGAAAAAACCATGGTCGAGGAGGCAGCCTCCACACCCAATGGTGAGGACACCCCGACCATGAAGTCGCTGCGTTCCGAGGCGAAAGCACTTGGGTTGTGGAACCTCTACCTGCCCGACAAGGAGTGGGGCGCTGGCGTCTCGAACCACGACTACTCGGTGATGTGTGAGCACATGGGCAGGAGTGTGTTTGCCCCACGTGTCTTCAACTGCCACGCGCCGGATACGGGCAACGCCGAGATACTGGCGGAGTTCGGTACCGATGCGCAGAAGGAGAAGTGGCTGCAGCCGCTGCTCGAGGGCGAAATCCGATCCTGTTTCTCCATGACCGAGCCGGATGTCTCCGGCGCAGATCCCACTGGCTTACGGACGCTTGCCGAGCGGGATGGCGATGAGTGGGTGATCAACGGTCACAAATGGTTCACCAGCGGCGCCATCGGCGCGAAATTCGCCATTGCGATGGTGGTGACCAACCCGAAAGGAGCGCCACATGAGCGTGCCTCCCAGATCATCGTTCCCACGGACGCGCCCGGCTTCAACCTCGTTCGTCCTGTCTCCGTGATGGGTCATGCCGGCGGCGGAGGGCATTGCGAGATTCAGTACAACGACTGCCGGGTGCCTGCGGAAAATCTGCTCGGCCCGGAGCACGGTGGTTTCGCTATTGCCCAGGCCCGCCTCGGTCCGGGTCGGATCCACCACTGCATGCGCGCGATTGGTGCGGCCGAGCGAGCGTTCGAGATCATGTGCCGGCATGCAAACGAGCGGGAGTCGTTCGGCAGCAAGCTCGGAGAGAAACAGTTCGTGCAGGAGTGGATTGCCACCTCAAGAATGGAAATCGACCAGGCCCGTCTGCTCACCCAGTACGCAGCCTGGAAGATGGACACGGCAGGCAAGCAGAATGCGCGTCAGGAGCTGTCCATGACCAAGGTCGTGGTGCCGAACATGATGATGAACGTGCTCGACCGGGTGATTCAGTGCCTCGGCGCGCTGGGCGTCTCGGACGACACGCCGGTCGCGGCCATGTGGCGAAACGGCCGGGCCTTGAGAATCGCCGATGGCCCGGACGAAGTGCACAAGATGGTGATAGCCCGCCGGGAGCTTCGCCGGTTCGCCTGAGGGGGCGTCAGTTCGCTTGCGGCACTAGCCCTGGAGAACGTCCCGGAAGGCCCGCACGGCTGGTGTCTGCACATTCCTGGCGATGGTCACGAACACCAGCTGGATGTCGATGTTAGTGTCGAAACGCGCCGCCATGATGGGTGCTTTCCGGGTCAGTTCTGAGAGTGATGACTGCGGTGCCAGGGTGACGATGTCGCTATCGCCGGCCAGGGAAAGGCAGGCCGACAGGCTGTTCAGTCGGTAGCGGGGAGCAACCGGTGGGTCTGTCTGTCCCGCCAGGGTTTCGAAAAGCCGGTTCTCGTTGAAGTAGCGGCTGGGAATAGCCAGTGGGAAGGCCAGGAGCTCGGACAGGTCGCGAGCCTTCGCGGCCGGGTGGTCGACCCGATGCACGAAAACCAGATGCTCTTTGTGCAGGCGTTCCATTCGAAGCGAGGCGGCATAGGGAGAGGTGGCGAAGTTCGCTTCATCGCCCACGACAAGATCGCACACGCCACTGGACAGATCTTTGTAGATGTCGGGGCCACCGACCAGCACGTCGATCTCCAGATTCGGATGGGTCTCGGCCAGACGGGCCAGACCTCGGACCAGCAGGGTCTCAGCCGCTAAAGCCATGGCGCCGACCCGGAGCGCCCCGAGATCCCCGCCCGCCAGCAGGCGCGCTTCCTCTTCAAAGGCATCGGCCGCCTGCAGGGCACGCTCCGCTCTGTCGATGAGCTGTCGGGCACTGTCCGTGGGCTCGACGGATCTCGTGGTTCGATTGAACAGTCGCAGCCCGAGCTGTTGCTCCAGGTGCTGGATGCGCTTGGTCACCGAGCTCTGGGCCACACCCATCTCCTCGGCGGCAGACCGGAAGCTGCGGTGACGATAGACGCTGACAAACTGTTCGAGCAGGCGCAGATCACTCATGATTCGTTGTCTACGTATATTTCCGAAGAGGAAATAATAGGCTGCGACTGATTCATTATCATTCGATAGCCAACCGCTGATCGTTCTGGAGAGCACATGAAACTTACCCGGGTACGTACCTTTGTCGTTCAAACCCCTCCTCCCTATGCCGGTGGTGCACTGTGGTTTTTTGTCAAGCTCGAGACGGATAACGGGCTGGTTGGCTGGGGTGAGACCGCCGTGCTCGGCACGCTGCACGGGCTGGAGGACAGCTATGAGCTGCTGGTGAAGCAGGTGTTTGATGGATACCTGGAAGGAAGGGATCCCATGGATAGGGAGGCGCTCTATCAGAAGATGGTTGAGGGCATGATGGCGCAGCATCCCGACTATGTGGGCATGGGCGTCGTCAGCGCCATGGATGTGGCGCTGTGGGATATCGCTGGCAAGCACTTCAACACACCGGTCTACAACCTGCTCGGCGGCAAGTATCGCGACCGCGTTCGCACCTACACCTATATCTACGATACGGAAGGACCTGGCGGCACCGTTGGCACCTGGACGGGCAATCCGGAGCGGCTCGGTCTGTTAGCCGCCGAGCTGGCAGACGAGGGCTTTACCGGGTTGAAGTTCGATCCGCTGCAGCAGTCGGCGCCTCGCCGGTTGCCGGCTGCGCCCTGGGAAATCAGCCAGGCGGAGTACGATCATGCGGAGCGGGCGGTTGCTGCAGTGCGCGAAGCGGTTGGGAACCGGGCCGACATACTGATCGGAACGCACGGCCAGACCACGCCATCGGCTGCCAGGCGGCTGGCTGCTCGGGTGGAGAAGTACGATCCCCTCTGGCTGGAGGAACCTTGTCCACCAGAAAACTACCGGCAGATGGGGGAAATCGCACGACGCACTAGCATTCCCGTTGCCACCGGAGAACGCCTGGTCGGGCTGCACGAGTTCCAGAACCTGTTCGAGCAGGGTGGCTGTGCGTTCGCCCAGCCCGATCTCGGCAGCTGTGGTGGCATCACGGCGTGCAAGAAGATCGCGACCCTGGCTGAGGCGAATTACGTGCTGATGGCGCCCCACGTCTGGGGCGGTCCCATCATCACCGCCGCTGCTGTGCAGATTGATGCCAACATCCCCAACTTCCTGATTCAGGAGAGCATCTACAAGTCGCGAGGTTTCTTCGATGAGGTAGTGGTGGAACCGTTCGAGTGGGAGGACGGCGATCTGATCCCGTCCGAACGGCCGGGGATCGGCATCGAGCTCGATGAGGGCAAGCTCGAAGCGCACCGTGGATCCCTGGCCGAGCTCAGGCGGCAGCGTCAGGCGGAAAGAAAGCGATGAGCGATGCGCCAGCCGATGTGCTGATCATCGGCGCCGGTGCTTCGGCGGCGGCATTTGCCTGGAGCCTGGCCAGCACCCGCATGCGCATCGTCGTGCTGGAGCAGGGCGGCTGGGTGAACCCGACCGACTACCCGAGCAGCACGATGACCTGGGAGTCGGACAACCGCTTCAATGCCAACCCGAATCATCGCGCCAATCCGGCCGATTACCCCATCAACTGCAAAGAGTCGGCGATTGAGATCGTCAACTACAACGGCGTCGGCGGTGGCACCATCCTCTTCGCCGGTCACTTTCCCCGGTTTCATCCATCGGATTTCAAGGTGAAGAGCCTCGATGGCGTGGCCGACGACTGGCCGGTGGACTACGAAACGCTCGAGCCGTATTACGAAGAAAACGACCGGATGATGGGTGTTTCCGGGCTTGCCGACGATCCCGCCTATCCGCCCAAAGAGGCGGTGATGCCGCCGATTCCGTTGGGTCGTTCCGGGGAAGTGCTGGCGCGAGGCTTCAACAAGCTCGGCTGGCACTGGTGGCCATCCGATATGGCGATCGCCACCGAGACCTACGATGGCCGGGATCGCTGCATCAACCTTGGTGCCTGCGGCCAGGGATGCGCACAAGGTGCCAAAGCGAGCACGGACATCACTTACTGGCCGCATGCGCTCAGAGCCGGTGTGGAACTGCGCACCGGGTGCCGCGTGCGGGAAGTTTCGATCGATGAAGAGGGTCGGGCGACAGGGGCCTTCTACTATGACGGGGATGGCCGGGAGCAGCATCAGGCTGCCGAGATGGTGGTCATGGCATGCAATGGGATCGGCACCCCGCGGATATTGCTGAACTCCACCTCTTCCCGCTTTCCCGATGGCCTCGCCAATCGCAGCGGCCAGGTGGGAAAAAACCTCATGCTGCATCCGTATGCGACGGTGGAAGGATCCTTCAGCGAGCCGCTAGATGGCGCGAAAGGCCCGCACAAGTGCATCGCGAGCCACCAGTTCTATGAGACGGATCCGGACAGAGACTTCGTGCGCGGCTTCAGCTTCGAGACCCAGCGCGGTTATGGCCCGGTGGCCACCGCCCTGCGGGGAACCTTCACCGGCCGAATTCCCAGGGGGAAGGGGCACCATGCCGCGTACCGGTCGCTGAGTGAGCGGATGATGGGGCTGGTGGCGATCTGTGAAGATCTGCCGGAGCCGCACAACCGTGTGACGCTGGATCCGTCGCTGACCGACGCGCATGGCATACCGGCGCCCAAGGTGCATTACCAGCTGAGTGAGAACAGTGCCAGGATGATCGACTTCGCTGTCGCCCGTGGCACGGAGATCATGGAGGCTGCAGGGGCGGAAGACGTGATCGTCAATCGGCTGCTGACCAACGCCGGCTGGCACAACATGGGCACAGCGAGGATGGGCAGGGATCCGGAGACCTCGGTGGTGAATGAGTGGGGCCGCAGCCACGACGTGCGAAACCTGTTCGTGATCGACGGCAGTCTTTTCGTGACCAGCGCAGGCGTTAACCCTACCCGTACCATTCAGGCGCTGGCGCTGTACATCGCTGATGAGATCAAACACCGGCTGGCCTCTGCCACGTTATTTGATTGAGCTGCTACAGAGAAGGAGTTGAGTGTGGAAATCATTGGCCGAAGTGGCGAGTTCAGCGAGCTGGAGAGAGAAGTCATCGGTGCGATAGCCGCTGCCGTAATACCGGCTGATGCATCATATGGGGTTCCCGCCGCAGATGACCCGGCCATTCTGCCGGTGATCCTCGACAAGGTGGCTGAGCAGTTTGCTGAACGGGTACGTGCCGGGATCGCGCTGCTCGTCTCGGAGGTTGACCCTCGGTCCCTCAGCGCTGAAGCGCTGCTCGATCTGCTGGAGGGCGATGGCCGGTTCCGGTCACTCAATCAGATGCTCAACATCGCCGTGATGCAGGGGTATTACCAGGATGGTCGGGTTCTTGCGTCACTTGGCTTCGAACCGCGTCCACCGTTCCCAACCGGCCACGAACTGCCGGACAGTGACTGGACGCTGCTGGAGCCGGTTAAGAACCGCGGACCGCTCTACCGACCGGCTTGAGGAGGTGACACTCTTGGTGTGGTAGCCGCAATTTATTCCATGAAGTGAATAATTCGGCCTGACTGATTCGTTAACATATCTGGCTGATCTGAGGAGGGAGAGCAGCGAGGTGGACAAGCGGGTCACGAGCAGCCGGATATTTCGGGGGAGTCGTGCATTCGGCTATCTCGAGGAACAGGATCGATTTCTGACCGGCGCACTGTCACCGGAGCTGAGTTACGGCTTCATCGGCTGCGGCATGATGGGCCTGGAACACATGCGCAACGCGCTGCTGGTCGGTCGCGCCAGCATTGGCGGCATCTACGATCCATCCGAGGCCAGCATCCGGCATGCGCAGACGTTTCTTGCTCGACAGCTCGAGGGGTCGGGCCCGCGGATCTATGAGTCGTTGGAAGAAGCCTGCGCGGATCCGGATACGGACGCGCTGATCATCGCTACGCCCAACTTCACTCATCTCGATGTGATGCGGGTCGCGACGAGCTACGACAAAGCGATATTCCTGGAGAAGCCCGTGGCGACCACCGTCGCCGATGCCTATGAAGTCTGTCGGCTTGCCGCCGCACACAGCAAACCGGTACGGCTGGGCCTGCAGTACCGCTACAAGGCCGTTTACGCGGAAGCACTTTTTGAGGTGTTCCAGCGTCAGGCTGTTGGTCAGGTCCACAGCGTCAACATGCTGGAGCATCGTATTCCGTTCCTGGACAAAGTCGGGCAGTGGAACAAGTTCAATCAGTTCACGGGTGGGGCGCTGGTCGAGAAGTGCTGCCACTACTTCGATCTGATCAATCAGTTTGCCCAGGGCGTGCCGGAACAGGTCTTTGCCATTGGCAGTCAAGCGGTGAACTTCCGGGAATTCATCTACGACAACAAACGCGCCGACGGACTCGATCAGGCGCAGGTTTCCATCAGCTATGACAACGGCGTGATCGGCGCTTTTTCGCTTTGCATGTTCGTGCCCGGGGCGCGTGAAGAGCTGGTTGTCTGCGGTGATGTGGGCAGGCTGCAGGCATCGGAGCAGGCGCTGCTCGGTGAGGACAGCGAGAATCAGCTGGAGATCTGGAGTGGAGAGAATGGTGCGTCCAGAAAGACCTCGCCGAGCTATCCCTCCTACATCGCGAAGGCAGGGCACCAAGGGTCGACGTTCTTCGAGCACATCGCTCTGGCCGAGCAGCTGTGCAACGGTAAATCCCAGGGTCCGAGGCTCGCGGACGGTTTCTGGTCGGTCGTTGTAGGTGCGGCTGCGCAGCACTCAATCGAGCAAGGGGCTGCGGTCGACATCGTCGACATGCTGCCGGAAGGGTTCGATGGCGATGCTTTGTTGGAACGGTGGGATCACAAGGGGGCGTCGTCGTGAGCATCGAGGTCAGCTGGTTCTCCGCGTTGTGTGATGACGACTATCGCTATCTGGGCGTGCACGATGAAGCTTTGAAATCCTCCTGGCCGCACTGCAGCTCGATCACCCGGGCAGCGGACCGGCTGGGATATGACGGGATTCTGCTGCCTTCGGGTTACCAGCTTGGTATTGATTCCGTGACCTTTGCCGGCGGCATCGCGCCGCTGTCGGAACAGATCCGCCTGCTGGTGGCCGTTCGCTGTGGTGAGCTGTGGGTTCCGCAACTGGCACGGCAGCTGGCAACGCTGGATCAGATGCTGGACGGGCGGCTGGCCATCAACATCATCTCCTCAGACATTCCCGGTGAGCAGCTATCGAGTGAGGATCGCTACCAACGGACCCGGGAAACCATGCACGCACTGCGGGACCTGTTGAACGGTGAATCGGTTTCCGCCCGTGGTGCCTTTCTGAACTTCGACGTCGACCCGCCCAATGCCAGAACCGTCAGCGGTCGATCGCCGCTGTTCTACTTCGGCGGCCTGTCCGAACCGGCGCGAGCGGTTGCGGCCGAGTGCGCGGACGTGTTCCTGATGTGGCCGAATACGCTTCCCGAAGTTGAAAAGGTGCTCGACGACATGCGCGCACGGGCTGCCGGATTCCAAAGATCACTGCGATTCGGATATCGGGTGCATGTGATCGTGCGCGAAACGGAGGGAGAGGCGATAGATGCTTCCCGGCTGTTGATGTCGAAGCTGGATGAACAGGAAGGTGAACGAATTCGCGCCCAGTCCCTGGACAGCACCTCGGCCGGGGTGCGAGCGCAGGGAGAACTTCGAGAGTCAGCAGATCAGGACGGTTTTGCCGAGGCCAACCTGTGGACCGGAATCGGCCGGGCGCGCAGCGGCTGTGGTGCTGCCATCGTCGGCAATCCGGATCAGGTGCTCGAGAAGCTCAGGGATTACATGGCGCTCGGTATCGAGGCGTTCATACTCTCTGGCTACCCCCACGAAGAGGAGTGTGATCTGTTTGCCCGGTACGTGCTCCCGGAGCTCGATCATGCTGTACTGAGCTAGAGCGAGGAGTAGACCGTGACGGATCAGGTTTCCGATGCGGAGATTGCTGCTGGAGCGATTTCCGACGAAAAGCTGGCCGCGATTTCAGAAGACATTGCGACCAACGGGTACGCTGTCGTTGGTGGGTTGATATCCGCACCAACCTGCGATGTGTTGCTCGCTTCGGTGCGCGAAGATGCGGAGCAAGTACGCGCACTCGGCCAGACCACGCGGCATGAGGAAGTCACCGGGCAGGGCCATCTGCAGCTCGGCCTGAGGCGTTACGCGCCTTACGTCAGTGCGGAGCTGGTCGCCAACCCGCTGATAGAAAGCGTCGTTGCGGCGGTGCTCGGCCGAGGTGCCTGGCTCGGCTTCTACAGCGGTAACGTGAATCTGCCGGGCAGCGTGCATCAGCCTCTGCACTACGACCGGCCGTTTTCCTGGCGGACGAAGGAGAAGGCGAAGAAGGACGGTCAGAGCTGGCCGCCACCCACCACCACGTTGTCCTGTTCGGTGGCGTTGACAGATCTCACCGAAGAGAACGGCGCCACTGAGATATACCCGGGCACGCATCTCGAAACCGCGGTTACGGAGTGGCCAATGGGCGAGCGGGTCAGCAACCATCCTGAGCTTATCGAGCAATGGGGACCCCCGCAGCGGATGGTGGTGCCTGCTGGTGGGATATGCTTCAGAGACCCGCGCATGTGGCATCGTGGCATGCCGAATCCTTCGGCTAAGGCGCGACCGATGATCGCGCTTACCTACCACGCCGAGCGGTGCCGCCACTTCCGCGGCAGGCTCATCAAGAACATGGAGCCGGCGGATGTGGAAGCCTGTCTCGAGAACCCGGCGCTGCGCCTGCTGGACGACGGTACGCTGGGAGATGGCCGCCTGGTGTTCGAGGAAAGCGCCCGCGCCGCATTCAAACTGGACGAGAGCCCACATGGCATCAATCGCAACGTCCGCTTTGTCGCCGAGCCCGAGAGAGTGAATCACTTTCTGGATAATCACTTTGTCGGCGGAGCCAGGGTGGTGACCGGCGGTGTTGTCTCGCCGCAGGAATAGAGACTGGTGAAGGTGCTCTACATCGGTGGGACGGGCGAGATTTCCTTGTCCTGCGTCTATCGGAGCGTTGAGCTCGGCCACCAGGTCACCGTATTCAATCGGGGTGAGAAGGACGAAGCACTTTCGGACGCGGTTGAGCGAGTAGCGGGCGACATCCGTGACGATCGGGTCTACCAGCAGCTCGCGGCCCGCGACTTTGATGCGGTATGTCAGTTCCTCGTTTATGACGCCAGATCGATGCGACGGGATGTGGCGTACTTCACCGGACACTGCGGACAATACGTTTTCATCTCGAGCGCCGCGGCCTACCGGAAACCTCATCACGAAGGACTCGTCACCGAATCGGTGCCGCTGGTCAATCCGTTCTGGGCGTACGCCAGGAACAAGGCCGCCTGCGAGGCCGTGCTCAATGAGGCCAGCGACCGGCTCGCGGCCACCATCGTGCGTCCGAGCCACACTTACCGCACACGCTTCCCCAGCACGGTGGTGGATGGCAACCATCTGGCCTGGCGTCTTCTCCAGGGCAAGCCGATCATCGTGCATGATGCAGGCACGTCCGCCTGGACGCTGACCCACTCGGACGATTTTGCGCGTGCGTTCGCGCTTCTGTTGGGAAACCGGGCGGCAGTTGGCAGTACCTGCCACATCACCAGCGACGAAGCGCCGACCTGGCGATCCATCCTGGAATCCGTGGCAGAGGTACTCGGGCAGCCTGTGGATATCCGTGCGGTGCCATCGGCAAAGCTCGTCGACTACCAAGGCGAATGGGAAGGTCCGCTGCTGGGGGACAAAGCCAACTCGATGCGTTTTGACAACAGCGTCGTGCGTGGATTGATCGGTGACTGGGTCTGCGAAGTGACGCTTGAGGACGGCCTCGAGCGGGTACTGCCGTTTGTGCAGCAGAGGCTTGATGCGGGTTATCAGCCTGATGCGGCGTTGGACGCCCTTATTGACAGGATCGTTGCCGCAAACCAGGGCTGACCGATCGGAGGGACGATGACGAGGCAGACGATATTCATCACGGGTGCGGCCAGCGGGATCGGCAAGGCGACGGCGCTGCAGTTTCACCAGCGAGGCTGGTTTGTCGGTGCGGTCGATGTGGATGGGCAGGGGCTCGCAGCGCTTGCAACCGAGCTCGGCGACGACTGCTTCACCGCGTATCTCGACGTGCGGGACAAGGCAGCCTTCGATCGGGTCATGGTTGAGTTCGTCGGGGTGGCTGGCGATCGCCTGGACATTCTCTTTAACAACGCAGGCATCGCGATCTTCGGCCTGCTGGACGAGCTGCCCTTTGAGAAGGTCGTAGATACCGTGAACGTCAACCTGCTGGGGGTGTTGAACGGGATCCACGCGGCGATTCCGTTTCTTGCGAAAACAGAAGGGGCCCTGTGCTTCTCCACTGCCTCGTCAGCGGCAAGCTTCGGCACCCCTGGTCTGGCGACCTACGGTGCGACGAAGTCCGCGGTGAAAAGCCTGACTGAAGCGATGAGTGTTGAGCTCGCTCGCTATGGTGTGAGGTCAGCAGATGTGTCGCCCGGGATCATAGACACACCACTGTGGGACGCCGACAACCGCTATGTGAAAGGAGATCGGAAGCCAGTGCGCAATCTGGCTCGAATGAACGAGGGGCGTAGCGACGCGGCTCGGACTCTTCCCGCCGAGGACGTGGCGGCCTGCGTCTGGGCAGCATACAACGGTGACCGGCTGCACTGGTACGTGCCGGTGGAGGTGCGTGAGCGAGTGAGCATGGGATCCGAGAATCCGGAAGCGCTGCGCGACGAGCTCATCACCAGGCAAAGCTCATGACTGATTTCGAGGAGGGCTACTTCGATGCGGGAGACGTTGTTCTCCACTATGTAGCGGCCGGCGCTGGCCCGCTCGTCATCTTCTATCACGGATTTCCTTTGTTCTGGTTTTCCTTTCATCATCAGATGACAGCTCTCAAGGACGAGTACCGGGTCGTAGCCGTCGATGGTCCCGGTATAAACCTGTCCTCGAAGCCCGAGGATCTTGCGCCTTACCAATTGCCGAATCTGGCCCGTCAGCTCGATCAGCTGGCGGCACATCTGGCTGGTGGCAAAAAGTTCCGACTGGTTGGCCACGACTGGGGTGGTGCAATGGCCTGGTCATATGCGCAGCGGTATCCGGACCGGCTGCACAAGGTGGTGGCCATCAACGCACCGCCCACCAATCAGCTGCTGGCACTCCTTCAGAGCAACCCGGAGCAGCGCAAGCGATCGGCGTACATGTATGCGATGCGGGAGGGCGAGGTGCACCGGAGAATCACTGAAAACGGTGCCAACCAGCTGTGGCGGAACGCGTATGCGGGACTGCGCCAACTCCCTCACTTCTCGGCGGAACACGACGAGGTGTTCCGTCAGGGGCTCGCACAACCGGGCGCCGTCGATGGCGGGATAAACTGGTACCGGGCTAACATCCCGGAACTGGATCAGATTGCCGACGAGCATTTCTGGCCGTCGAGAGACGCGAGCACATCGGTTCCGGCGCTGCTGATCTGGGGAGAGACGGACGACACTTTTGTTGCCGAGTTCATCGATGAGTTACCGAAGTACGCTGAAAACCTGCAGGTGCGGAGGCTGCCAGGTCTGGGCCATTCGCCCATGTTGGAAGACCCGCCGACGGTCAACACCATCCTGCGGGAGTTCCTGAGCTAGCCTGGCACGTCCGCCGGTGCCGCTGGCGACGGCAGCCAATCTATCTTCTTCAGATCGGCCACTCTGGCGGGCGCGGCGGGGCCGGTCTGCAGGAGGCTCAGGAGATTGCCGTCGGGATCACGCAGGTAGCATTCCTCGATGCCGTTTTTTACTACCGGTTCGTTCAGGAATACCACGCCATCACGGGTCAGTCGCGCGCATTCGACAGAGAGATCTTCCACCTCGATGGCGATCTTGTTGTAGCCCACTCGATCGAACGGTTGCACGTCATTCGGCGAAGGCGTGGCCGGAGACGTGTACTGCCAGAGTTCCAGAATCATGTTGCCGGTGTTGAACCATGCGGCTCGCACGCTGACGTCATCGATCCCGGTCACCTCGTCCCAGCGTGGACCGCCAATCTTGTTGGCACGCTGGTAGGGCTCGACCCCCAGCAGGTTTCTGTAGAACGCCACCAGGCGGTCGATATCGGGGCTCACCAAGGCAATGTGGGCGAGCCAGATCGGCCCTTCGAAACGTGGTTTATCCAGTTCTTCCACTTCGAACATGATGCCGTCAGCGTCTCTGGCGTAGGCATAGCAAACCCCTCGACCGTTCAGGTCAATAGGTGGGTCTCCCCGGCTGACTGGGCTGGCCGCTGCTCGGTCCAGCTTCCGGTAGAGCGACAGGTGGGCAGGTGACTGAAAGCAGGCGTGCGTGGCGCCGGGTCCTTCCACCGGCATCGGTGCGGTATCGGCTGATCCCGTAGGATGCTCCGGAAACTCCATCAACTCGATGTGGCCGTTGGGGGCTTTCAGCACTGCCGTTCTGGTTGGAGGCAATAGTTGCGCGCCGCTGATGCTGGGTAGGCTGAGCCGTTCCAGAGAGGTTGTTTCGTAGAACGCGACGGCGGATGAAAGATTCCGAACCGCCATGCCGATGTGGTGGATACCCAGCACGCTGGTCGAGGGCGGGCTCTGCTTGTCTACTGATTGCTGACGCATACGGCTAACCCCGGGAGTGTCGAGTCGGTATAGTATCGACATGATGAACTGTTTCGGTACATACATCCGTGTCCGGGCGTCGGCCCAGGGCACGGCGACGACGGGCTGAGCTTTCTCAACACTTCTTAAGGTCTGCATCCGCGACCCGCTTGGTTCAAGCCGCTTCGATCAGCAACACCGATCTCATTGTCGAGATCGGTGCGGGGAGAGGTGCGCTCACAAGGCCCATCGTCAAACGCGCCGGTCGAGTCATCGCTGTAGAGCTGGATCCCTATCTGGCGGGTAAGCTGCGCCATGAATTTGCAGACAAGGCGACCATCGTCGCAGCGGATTTCCTGACCGTCGCCCTACCGACGGAGGTTTACTCCGTGATCGGCAACGTTCCCTTCGCCAGGTCGACGGACGTCATTCGCAAACTCGTCGAGGCAGCGAATCCGCCGAGAGATGCATGGCTGGTGGTTCAAAGAGAGCTGGCAAACCGGTTGTGCGGGCGGCCGTTTGCGCAGGAATCGTTGTGGTCGCTTCGTCTTAAGCCGTACTGGCACCTGGAGATAGTGGACCGGCTGAAACGAACCGAGTTCGATCCGCCGCCTTCCGTGGATTCGGTTTTCCTGCAGCTCAGTCATCGGGATCGGCCCCTTGTTCGCGACCAGGAAGCCCCCGCCTACTCGAGCATGCTTGAAATCGCGTTTCGTGCCCGCTCGACGGTGGCAGAAGCGCTGAGCTCGATGCTGAGCAAGCGGCAGATCCGCCGGCTGGCAGCTGACCTCAGGTTTCGACAGGACGATGCACCCGCCAGCCTCTGCTTCGAGCAGTGGCTGGGGATTTTCAGATTTCTCTCCAGGTCGGCAGGTGGTTCCCTTACTCGCCGTCGCTGATGGCCTGTGTCAGTGCCTCCAGTGGATCGGACGCGGTGCCGGCTTTCTCGGCGACGAGCTTGGCTTCGGCGTTCTCAACGAAGGCGGCGAGCGCCTGCTTGAATCGGGCATTGTCGACGAACGGGTGCGGTTCGCCGGGTCCACGCATCGCCAGCTGATCCCGTAGATTGAACACGTCACCCATGGCTGCGTGATTCGGCAGGCTGACGCTGATGTCATCCGACATCGCCTGCAGGCGTGCGTAGCTTTGCAGGTACTGCTCGGTCCGCTCGACACCGGAAAAGTTGAGCCCGACTCCGCCGAGGGTGATGGCGATGTGCACGTCTTCACCGTCGCGTACGGGGTAAGTCATGCTCAGCACACCGGTGGTGTGACCCGGGGTTTTATGTAGCGTCACGGTGGTATCGCCGAGCGTGATCTCATCGCCGTCAGAAGCCACGACATCTCGCCTCGGAGCTGGTGCGTCGAAGAGCGGATGCGAGGGTTCCTCTTCGGTCAGTGCCCAATCCTCCTCGGTCATCACCACCTTCGCACCGAATCGCTGCTGGATGGCAGCCGCGCCACCGTGATGATCGAAGTGACCGTGGGTGACGATCAGGTACTTGATGTTCTCCGGATCGAGTCCCAGTTTGCGGATGTTGTCGATCATAGGATTGATCCACTTGCCGTACAGCGAATCGATGAGGATCAAGCCTTCGGAGGTCTCGATCACGTAGGCGGCGACCCAGTCGATGCCCACGTAGTAGACGTTGTCGAATATCTGAAACGGCTCAACCGCCTGCTCGGGATCTTCCCAGGCTAACCAGAGTTCTTTCATGGCTTCAGGGAGCGGATGGCCGTCGAACTCCGGTAGCCGACAATCGTCGCAGCGAACGTCGCTCACGGGTCGACCGCCTGCCAGATCTGCCACCCAATCCCGCACAGTGCGATCGCCCACCGCATAGGTGTAGAACTCGGGGCGACCGAGAATCGTATGCAGATCACCGCCGGCGATGTAGCCGACAAAGTTGGTCGCCTCCGATCGGATATCTGCGTAGTTCGCGTCGAGGTTGTCGATCAGCTGCGCGGTGTTGTTGCCGGAAAGCTCGAGAAACCGCTTCTGCACGCTGTCCTCGGCGGTGTCGTACTCGGCGAACTGAACGTCCGGCAGGTATTTTGCGGCACCGATGTAGATGCGCTCGTAGTTGAACGACTCGGCAGATTCTTCTGCCCAGGCCGGGTGCTGATTCATGACGGCGAGGGTGCCCCACTGATCGTGCGGTCTGGCGCCGTCGGCACCACGACGGTAGCCACCCGCGCCGTCTCCGAGCTGGGCAACACGGGCATCGGGGTAAGTCTCCGCGATCTTCACTGCGTAGTACGGCGAAGGGATGGATCCGGCGCTCGAACCGGTGACGAAGACTTCGGACGGTTCAGGGAACTCGGCGCGCGCGAAATCGAGCACCGCCTGTGCGTTGGCGAAGCCCTGGTGGTGGATGGTGAGCGGCTCTCCGGTCTCACTCACCGGATCGTAGATCGTGTCGCTCGCGCCGATGTGCACATCACCCGTGCAGTAAGGCGCGAAGACGATGCTGTAGTCGGCAAACGGATTCTCAGGATTCTCGAAGTCGAAAATCCCGTTGTAGTTCCTTGGATGGAAATCCCCGATACGGATGTTGTAGGAAGGAGTGATGTTCTCGTCACAGGTTTCCCGCGACCAGCAGCCACCGCCGCCTTGCAGGTAGACGAGCAGCTTTCTCGGGTCACCCGGCCGGGCAAAGAACTTGTACTCGGAGCCATCCGAGCAGGTGGTCTCCCCACCCGGGGTGAACTCGTTCCAGCCGGGTGTCAGGCTCGAGGCCGTCGGTTCCGGGGACGATGGTGCTTCAGGTGCGCTGCATCCGGTAAGGGCGAAGATGAGCACAGCGACAGCGAGTAGCACAGCATAGATGGACGGCATGACGGACTTCCCCGGATTCACCTGAAGCGGACCATTCTAAGACAAGCACGCGCCCATGGCTTGGGGAACGTCCATAACGACAGAACAGGGTCAGCGATGCTCAGAAGTAGCTGCCACCGATCAGAATCTCCGCTCCCTCTGCCAGCAGATCCGTGTCTTTAGTTTCGGCTTCAGACTCTGACAGCGCCAGAGCATTGCCGTGGATTTCCAGATGCCGGGTGATGAAGCGGGCGATGCGCATGCGTGAGTAGTAGTAGCTGAGTCCCACCGACAGCAGATTCATCGCCAGATTGGTGAAGTAGAGGAAGAGGAGATCCCATGCAGAGGCACGGAAGCTGAGC
Organism: Candidatus Azotimanducaceae bacterium; assembly: GCA_965215995.1. Lineage (GTDB taxonomy): Bacteria > Pseudomonadota > Gammaproteobacteria > Pseudomonadales > Azotimanducaceae > SZUA-309. The sequence continues at coordinate 2,747,756 of OZ244128.1, forward strand.
CGGACACCGTCGACCGTGATCGCTGCCGCGATGTGCGCGAAGAGCTTGGCGTTGTAGTAAGCCAGGGCTGCAACAACGCCGAGATAGAAGCCCACGCCGATGATGGCAAGCTGCAGGGCGAACGCACTGCTCTCGGCGTCGAGCCGGTTCGAGATCACGTTCAGCACGATGATCAGCACGGCGATGGCGATCCAGGTGATGGCGAAGTGGCCGTAGATCGGTCTTGAGCTGCCATTGAATGACACCCTCCGGCCGGCAAACTCGGCGCCATCGAGCAGAAGCTCGAAACGTCGCATGAATCGCCAGGGTGCCGACCAGCCCAAGGTGAATCCCGTGGAGATCTCAGGCAGAAACATCCGCCAGGTATAACGCCAAGGCGTACCAGCGGTGCTACCGGCATGACCCTGCCAACGTGTGTGCCGAAGCAGGTAGCGATAGGTTAGATACCGAGACAGGATGATGAACAGAACGACGCCCAGGTAGAGGGCAGCGGCGGAGATTCCGGTGCTTGCCGGCGTGGTTTCGATATCGGGCGCCACCACCAGCACCAGCGTCACCGCAGAGATCAGCACCGGCACCACGGCCGCGACGACTATGGATGCGAGCACTCCGAGATCGGGTAGGCTCAGCTGGTCCGGATCGATGTTGAGCGCGTTGATTACCACCAGCCCGGGATAGCCGAATATCAGAAGAAAGGCGACAGCGGTTATGACGAATCCACGCGCGAGCACGGCACCATTACCCGTGTACTCCAAAGGCTTGCCGTCCAGGACCGTGGTGCGCCACAGGTACTCGCGCACATTGGTCTTGGCCCAGAAGATGTAGACGTTGAGTGTGAGGATTACCAACAGGGCGTTCGCCAGCGCGATCGGCAGCATGTCCAGGTAGCCACTGCGGCTGGTCAGACGTTGATCGCTGGGAGGTTGGCTCTGATTCAAGGTATCCATCCGATCGGTTACAGCATGAAACATGCCAACGGCGTTGACCAGCTAAGCCATTGATTGAATGGAGCGGCGGTGCTTATCAGCGTGGCGAAAATCGCCAGCTTCTGGTGGCCAACGCGCAACGAGCGTAAAAGTGCGGTGCTTCATTCAGCTGGCAGACGTTTGAGGAGTGCTAGACTGAACTTTGATGAGTCGATCGATAGATTCCTACATCCTTTGCAGTACGCCTCGGACTGGTAGCACTCTGCTTTGTTCGCTCTTGAAAGCAACCATGAATGCGGGAGTACCAGAATCCTACTTTCGATCCCAGGACGTCGAAGGAAGAGTCGACGGGTGGCGGATCCGCAAGCCGGATGGATCCTTTGATTTCGGAGATTTCCTGCGTTGTGTGCTGAAACACGGAAGTACCCCCAATGGGATCTTTGCTGTACGTATCATGTGGGGGACGATGGAAGAGCTGTTGAGCAATCTTCGCTCTTTGGGGATTGCAGGAAACGATCGCGAAGTCCTGGAGAGCGCTTTCGGGTCGACGAGATTCGTGTATCTCCGAAGACAGGATGTCGTGGCACAGGCTGTCTCTCGGTTTCGGGCCGAGCAGACGAATGTCTGGCACATCAAGAGCCAATCTGACCGAGGAGCCGAGCAAAGCGCGGTCCGCTACGATCGTGTTGCAATCCAGCGCTTCCTTGATGAATCCATTGAACACGATCAGGCGTGGAATCGATGGTTTCAGCAAAACGGGATATCTCCGTTCCGGCTACGCTATGAGGACCTGGATCGCGACAGCGATCTGGAGGCCCGGAAAGTGCTGGATTTCGTAGGCGTAGCGCCTCCGGATTACCCGATAGAAGCGCCGAACGTTCGTATGGCAGATGCAGTCAGCCGGGAATGGGTTGAGCGGTTTAGAGCGGAGACTGGGTATCAAGGGGATCGTCACTTTGAAAGATAGAGTTTCCGGAGAAATCGGCCCATGTTCGGGTCCGTGCGACCCCAAGGAATATCGTCGTTGTGGAACCATCTGATGCTGTGAAACTCGGATGTGTCAAAGTCGAGTTTCGATCGGCGGTCTCCATACAGTGCATACCAAATCGAAACATCGACGTGTCCTGATGTTCTGCCCACAGTCTCTGTCGACGTCACTAACAACGGATAATCCAGCAAAAACTCACCATCGACATCGAGTTCTTCTTTCGCCTCTCTTAGCGCGGCGTCCTTGGGGTGTTCATCCGGCTCGACATGACCACCCGTGGGAAGCCAGAGTTGAGCGTTGATGTGATCTACAAGCAGGATGAAATCACCATCAACAAGAGCGAAATACGAGACGAGATGCCTCGGTGGTTTATCGGGCTTCTCAGTTCGAAACAACTCATCCCCACTGTCGATCCACCTAATCACGCTCGCAATCCTGTCTTTTTCTAGGTCGTCCAGAGGAGAAATCCGAGAAATCTCCTGTCTTATTTCCTCTCGCATATCCCGATACTGCCTGGCAGGGTGACTGACACACAGGGTTGACAGCCAGTACTGCTGCCAGCGCTTGTCAGTAGCGGCTACAGTCGAGAGAGGCGGTGTCGGAAGCAGATCTCAACTTCAAGTCTCTATCGGTGTCCCGTCGGTCTTGGTAAAAGAGTGCCCCGTTTCAATGCCATTGTCTGTGGGAGGATCGGGAGCCAGGTGGGAGTCGTTCCAATCGGACCCCGAACTGGGTTGTGGCTTAAATACTCTACATACGCGGGCTCGCCTGTGCGAAGGTCCACTGGTGGCCGGCCAGGTCTTTCGCCGTAAACCAGCGGGCGCCGTGGTGAGTGGGCTCTTCGATTACCTCAGCCCCGCGTTGTCGTACACGCCGGTACTGTGCGTCCAAATCGTCGACGAACACCCAGGGGGTGTGCGTGACACCTTCGGTCTCGCCTGTTCGCGCAAACAGAATGAGCGATACGTTACCGATGTGAAACTCAATCCAGGTGTGGTCGGTGAACTCATCTGGTATGACAGAGGCAGGGGAAAACCCGAAAACGTCCTGCAACCAATGGGCGGCGGCTACCGGATCGGCGTAGTGCACAACGAGCGCAAGCTTCGCCATCTGCATTGGTTCGTGCGCTTCCTGTTCGCGCCGGTCGAACCATCGCGCGAGCCAGGTTGGGGTGACACGCACCCAGGCGGTGCCGCCGCGGTCTTCGCCGTTGATCGTTGCGACAACGGTGACGCGTGTACCTGTGCCGATCGGTTCAAACAATACTTCAGTGTCTACGTCGTCGATAGCGCTTTTCCAGGCAAGACGCGCACCGGGTTCCCATTGGGTGATGGTCGCAAGCTCGAGCCCGTCGCAGGTATCCAGGTCGTATACTTCCATTACGCGGCCGCCCAGCCTTGGCTCAATGCGCATCTCATAAGCACGCGTTGAATCGTGGAAGTTGATGGGTCCTTGCAACCACCAACAATTCACCTCTTCGGTAAACACCTTGAATGCGGTTGCGGGGTCGACTGCGACGTCGACGGAGGATGAGATGGAGTTTGGTTCGCTCATGGATTGCTCGCTCATGGATCTAATCCTTACTTAGTGTTTTTACGGTCTTGTTCCGCTTGCCGTTCCACGTGTTCCTTGAATGACTGCAGCTGGGCATCCCACTGCTGCTGCAACTGCTCTAACCAGCGGCGCATGTCGTTCATTGCATCGGGTTGCAAGTGGAAAACGCGCGACCGCGCGTCGTGGGCGGGGCGTTCGTCTCGCGCAATACCCGCGTCCAGCAAGACCCGCAGGTGCTTACTCATGCGTGATCGGGTGACACCGGTTGCGTCGGCCAGATCGCTGGCGCGATGCGGCTGCTGCACAAGCAGCTCCACAATCGCGCGTCGTGTAGGGTCGGCGAGGGCGTCGAGCTTGCTGTCGAGGGTGGGCATTTGATTTATCATGTGTGAAATAGTTTCCTAAAATGGAAACTAAGTCAACCCCGAGTTCAACGCCGATGCTGTGCCTGCCGATCAACGCTGGGCCCTCCGCGGACAGAGCGAGCTGACCGTGAATACCATCGGCTGATCATCGAGGAGGGCGTGTATCCTGTTCTCGATGAGAACGAGCAGAAAGGAAAACGCGTATGGAACAGAAGCTCGAAGGCAAGGTTGCCGTCATCACCGGTGCTGGTCGCGGTCTCGGCCGCGCCTATGCACTGCGATTGGCAAGGCTGGGCGCCGACATTGTCGTTAACGACATCGATCTGCACTCGCACCGGCAGTTCAACGAGGAGATTTCGGCCGACACGGTGGTCGAGGAGGTGGAGGCACTGCAGCGAAGAGCGATTGGCATTGAGTGCGACGTCACCAACCAGGCCCATGTGGACGCCATGTTCGAGCAGGCGCTGTCTACCTTCGGCCGCGTGGATATCCTGGTCAACAATGCCGGCGGTTTACAGGTGAACCCCGAGACCAGTTTTGCGTCGTCGGTTCCCGAGGAGGATCTCAGGCGTGAAGTCGACAGGAACCTCATGAGCTGCGTCTTCTGTTCCCAGGCAGCGGCACGTTCCATGAAAGCACAACAGTCGGGCAAGATCGTGAACGTGTCCTCCCAGGCGGGCCTCAAGGGTTCCGCCAACGGGTTCTACTCCTCTTACGGGATCGCAAAAGCCGCCATCATCAACTACACCCAGTACCTGGGAGGCGAGCTGGCGCCGTACGGTATCAACGTGAACTGCATCGCGCCGGCGTACATTGGCACCAACCGGCTGATGGAGAGGAGTTTCAACAAGAACCCCGGTCAGCTGGAGGCCCTGGAGAAGTCGATCCCGATCGGGCGGGTCGGCACCGAGGAGGATTGCGCCCGGGTGGTGGAATTCCTGGTGACGGATCTCTCGGACTACATCGTCGGCCAGACCATCAAGATCTGCGGTGGGGTGCTGCTGTTCTAAACGCAGCATGGCCTCTAGGTTCATCTGGCTTGTCTCGCCAGCCCTGCCCACGAAGACCATCGCAACGGCGTGGCTGCGTGAAGCCGTGCCCGGCAAGTAGAATGAGCCGGAGTGGAGGCTGTTCATTGCCGGAGCAGCCAGAGAGTACAACGGGACGTCGAATCAAGCAGAGGACAGCCCATGGATTACGAAACCATCCTGCTGGAAAAAGCAGATCACATAGCAACCATCACTCTGAACCGGCCTGAGCGACTGAACGCGTTCAACCCCAAGATGTACGAAGAGCTGTCGCGCGCAGCCAAAGCCGTAAGCGACGATGACGATGTGCGAGTGGTGATCCTGACAGGCGCGGGAAGGGCGTTCTCCGCAGGAGCAGATTTTCAGCAGCGGTTCGAAGCCGAGATCGACCAGCATGAGGCTGGCGAATCGAATATCACCCACAAGCTACCGAGATATCCAAACGGCATGACCGATCTGACCACGATCCGACAGCCCGTCATAGCAGCGATCAACGGCTATGCGATCGGTGTGGGGTTCAACTACACCCTGCAATGTGACATTCGCCTGGCTGCTGAAAGCGCGCGAGTACGCCTGCCATTCACATCGCTCGGCATGACGCCGGAAGCCTACAGCACCTACTACCTGCCTCGCCTGATCGGGATGGGGAAGGCGTTTGAGATCTGGTTTACCAGCCGCTGGGTAGAATCGGATGAGGCGCTGTCGATCGGCATGGTGAACGACGTGGTGCCGGATGATGAGTTGATGGCGCGAGCAGAGTCGTTGGCAGTGGAGATTGCCAAGAACGCGCCGACGGCGCTGATGCTCACCAAGCGGCTCGGATACCTCGGGATGAGCGGCGACCTGAATGCTGCCCGCCACTTCGAGAACTTCTCGCAGGACTACGTTTACGGCCGGAAGGACTTCAAGGAAGCGGTGACGGCCCGCGCCGAAAAACGTCCGCCCGATTTCACCGGCGAGTAGACGCTTGTTGGGTTAATGGCGCGCCCGGTGCGATTCGAACGCACGACCTTTGGCTCCGGAGGGCAAGGAACGTCATACCTTACTGGTTCAAACGTGCTCATTTCTCGCCATCGTGAGACAAGCCTTGCCATGGGGTCAATACCCCTAACCTATTGAAATATATAAAAAAAATACTCCGAAAGCTGGATTTATCTCCGAAGGTTGCTAACATTGGTTAGGTAACTCGAAACGGGCGTCGAGTTACCTAAATCGGAGACAAAGATGCCACCTAACAAAGCCCGAGAACTGAGACCGCTCCAGAGCCTCCCGGCAGAAGTGGTGTGACTGCCGGGATGAGTTTCTGGCGATTCGGCTCTCGAAATTCTCTGCATCGATTGACTGCAGCATCAACTACGACGTGCGAAACGAGCGTTCGCGTCGGGAAGAGATGCCCGTCCACAGCTACACCACGCACATCGAACTATCGGGTACCTGCACGTATCCGGAGACACGCGAAGGCCATGCTTTTGAGTTTTCGATCTACTCAGGCACTCGTCATGAGGGAGAAACAAAACTGAAGGTAGAGGACTATCGCATCTTCGACGATGACCACAATCCTGTTCAAAAGAAAGCTCGCGGCCAGTATCTGTATGTCCACAAGCTGCCATCTGGAATCGGATACATCGAAAAGCAGAGAGGTGAAAACGCCTGGCATGCCGCGCTTTTCATTGAACGACAGGCAACGTCCGACATGTTGGCTCTGCTCGGATCGGTTGAGCCGCTCTACATCAGCCTTCATGAGATGAAGCAAGGTCGCCGGCGGTCAATCGTTGGATTTACGCTGCAGACAACCGATCCCGCAGAGGAGTAAGACGAGCCGCTTTTGCTGCGAGGAGCAGCTAGCTGCTAACCAGTGGCCGCCGAGCGAAGGGATAACACGCCGCCGTAAGATGGCTGGCGAGGCTTCGGTCGCTTCTTGCGTTCGTAGTCACTAGCGAACCTTCCAAGTTCATCGCTCAAAGCTACTTGAATCAATGACACATCGCTTCGCCCGTTAGACGTTGCGATTTGCGCGACGCTTCTACGATTCGGGTGCGTTTGCATTGCGTGCTTGAAGAACTGTTGATGGGAAAAGTAGTTCCTCTGTTCGATTTCCGCTCGTGTTTGATATAGCTGATTTAGATAACGGGCAATCCGCTGCCGTGACTGAATGTTCAGCCCCGCAGATCTATTATTCGGTTCCAAAATATGGGATACGCGCTGTTCAATACGCTCAGCGATCTCCTTAATTTCGGCGGCTGATTCTACTGCTCGCTGGTCGTGTTTCTTTGCGAGCCAGGCCGCAAGGAAGCAGCCGAAGATTAACAACGCTGCGTAGAACAAAATGAAGAAAGTGGTCACTACTTGATCATCCTAATTAAGTTTTGTTTCCACACGGTTAAGTACGCCTTCAACTCGCCCAAGATAATTCTCAATACTTCTGAGTGCTTGAAGACAGGACTCTATTGTAGTTTCTGAGACGCTCTTTCGCCGGCTCTCTAAAAATTTCGAGTAGCAGAAGTAAACCGTAAGGCACACACTGATAATTGCCGCGACAGCAATCCCATGCTCCGATGAGACGAGGGCTTTGATGATTCCCTCGCCGCTTTCAAGAGTCTCTGCGGGGTCCAATGTATTCCCTCATCATCTGGCACTTGTTCTTGGCAAGCTCAAGCTCAGTGATCATATCGTCAATCTCATCATCATAGACTTCGCAAATAAACGTCTGATCGTCGGATGTCTCAATTTTAAGTATTTGAGGAAAGAGCAGATTCTTGACTTCTTGCCTTTCGAGCTCGAATACCGGACGCACGTCTGATGTGACGTGAAACGCAGTCACACGAGCATACCGGTTTTTCATTAGCTCCGTTTTTTCTCTCAACAAGTACCCTTTGTCTTCCAGAAGGGCCTGTCTAATTCTCCTCCAGCCTTCAGTAGCTAACTCGTCGTTCGCCGACAAACGCTCAAGCCGACTATCAACCTCGGCGAGACCTTGCTCGAAGTTTCTCGCGCCGACGAGGCTTTGTGCGATGAATTCTACTAGCGGGTAGATGTTTCGAATTCCTTCGGCAGCTTCCCCGGCGCTTTCAGCGAGCTCGTAGACTCTCATGTTGATGTCGATGAAATCGAGCTCCGCCGAAGTCACCAATGCAAAGACATCCTGAAATACTGCCAGGTCTAGTTCGCCGACCGCCCTGAGGTCACTGGGTATGGACATCTCGGTCAGTATTCCTAACGAAATTGGCGGAGGATGCTAGCACACTTGGAAACCGTGAGAAGTCTTCCGGATGAAAGCGAAGGTAACTCAAAACTAGGTAACTCGGGTAGAATATGGCGCGCCCGGTGCGATTCGAACGCACGACCTTTGGCTCCGGAGGCCAACACTCTATCCAGCTGAGCTACGGGCGCTTGGGGCGGGGGATTCTACGGACTAGCGTGCCCGAGCGCCAGACCGGCTACTTCCGTTGCCAGCCGCCATTGGTCAGTATCCAGCCGCCGGAGGCCGTTCGTTCGATGGCCTTCTTCCCTGCCAGGGCCTGAACCTGTTCGAGCGTGAGATCATTGCCGCTCGCGATACGCCGATACTCGGCACGCCGCTTGTCGTTCACGTCCTTAACCAGGTTAACAACGTCTGCCGGGGCGTCTTCGTTCACCAATCCCAGATAGCCGTCTGCACGTTCTCCGACAAGTCCGGCACTTTTGGCCTGATCCAGTTCGGCGCCGAATGCGAAGCTTGCCCAGCTCAAGGCAATGATGGGCAGGCTGTACTTGAAGAATCGAAAGATAATGCGCATAGCTGACCTGTAGCGGCGGTTAAAAAAGATCGCTGTCTTCACTGAAGAGATCGTCGAGCTCCTTGTCCACCTTGACCAGGATCTCGTGCTTGATGTTCACGTTCAGATTGATGGTGATCGGGTCGTCCGTAGCGACCTTGACCGTTGGCGTGCAGCCGACGGAGAGTGCCGCAACGAGTAGCAGAATGGCAGAAGTTCGCACTGGACTGATGATCCTCTGGCGCTGGGGTGAACCAGCCTGAAACATACTCTGACTGGACGTGATGGACAAATCCTTAGAACTCGATTGGCTGTGTTGGTTCACTGCTTCACCCGGCGTTCGAGCGTTTTTGTGAAGTTGTCCTGCAGGCGCAGCGACTTAAGCAGCACGGGTATGTTCTCGGAGATGTTCAGGTTGAAGTGCACGGGGCGACCGTCTTCCAGATCCGGATTGCTGCCTTCCAGCCGGACGCCAAGCAGCATATTACCCTCACTGTCGTAGTCCACGTTTGCACTCAGCGCTTCGTAGTTGAAGTTCTGTAGTGCCGTGATGGCGATATCGAGTCCCGGTTGCGTAATCCCCGCGGTGAGCGTGGGCGAGAGCGCAATGTGCCCGGGACTGCTGGTCCCGATCTCTCCACCTTCGATCTGCACGGTGTTGTCACGCAGCGTGACCGGGATGGTTCCGGAAAGACGTCCCGTACCACTCACGCTGTCTCCTTGCAGAGCCAGAACCTCGGCGAGGTCTAAATCAGAGAGCGCGACAGAGAACTCTGCTTCGCCTGGTTCGATCTGGTAGTCGAACGGGGCGATGCTTGCATGGCCGCCCAGCAGCTCCGCCACGGCCTGGTCGATACGCAGCCTGTCCAGCGTTCCTGAGATCCTGAGTTCCACGTTGGTCAGCGGCGTGCCGATGTCGATACCCTCGATGAAGAGCCTGGATGGCAGGAGTGCTAAGGCGGCGTCGGTGAGGGTGAAGGTGAGTTTGCCGGCTGCATTGATGAGGGTGTAGTCGTCGTAGTATGCGCGCAATGCTTCTGGACGGATCTCGATGGTTCCGCTCAGTTGATCCTTCCAGGCCAGCTCTCCGCTCATGGCGACCTGGCCGCTATCGAGGTCGTAAGGTGCCTGCAAGCCGGGCAGCAATTTCTGGAGGAGAGGGTCGCTGATGGTCTGGTCGTGTGAGAACGTCAACGTGCCGGTGGCATTGCCGAGATTGTGCGCCACCTTGAACGGCAGACCAGTGATGGGTCCCGCCGTCAGATTTCCGTCGATTGCCAGTAGATCATCGGGCAACGCAAAGCCACCGTCGAGGTAAACCGGGTAGTCCCGCAATCCGGACAGATCCATCAGAGCGCTGGCGTCCACGTTGCCGGCAAAGTCGTAGGCGCCTTCCAGAGTCTGGCCGTCCGCGACCAGGGTGGTCGCCAGGTCACCCTCTACTAGTGCGGATTCGAGATCGGCTTGCACGGTGCCGGTCAGCTCCGCTGCAAGCGGTGTCAGCGTGAGGAATGCCTCGTGGAGTTCAGCCTGCGCAGACAGATCCGGGTTTTCGGCGAGCAAGGTGAGTCGAGGATCTGTGGATGAGAGGCGCCCGTCGTGGAAGGTGTAACGACCACCGGCAAGCACGCCGGTAACATCGACGTCTTTCGTTGAGTATCTTGTTTTCCCCTGTGGCCGGATCCTGATCTCGCCTTTCTCAAGCTCGATGGCCGCGGTTACGTCGTTCAGTGATATCGACGGATCTGCCAGGGACCATTCGATATCGAGACTTGCGGTTCCTTCCAGTGTTTGCCAATCGGGTAGCGCGGCCAGTGGCCACGGCAGGTTTGTTGCCAGCTCTCCGGATACCTTGCCGGTTCCCTGCGGCATTCCAGCTATCTCCTGAATCAGGCTGAGACCGTAGCCGGCCATCGAAAAATCGCCGTGCACTGCGAGTTGGGTCCCATCAGGTTTACCGAGAAGTTGAATGGAAGACGGCTGCTCAGGATCGGGATCCTGCAACGAGAGTTGGAGCACGCCGGTCCGGCTGACTTCCAGAACAAGGTTCAGATCCCGGGCGATAGCCGGTCGAAGTCCCGTAAGCCGGGCCTCGAGACTGGTTTCATCGAGGGTGATCGAACCTCGGCTCAAGAATTCCAGCGAAGGGACCGCGACCTCGAACTGGACGATAGCCACACGATCTGCAGGCACCAGCCCCAGCATGGCATCCAGAGCTGGGGCTTGCGCCGGTGGTTGACCGTCACCCGTTGGTACCGCGACAGGTGAGACATCGGTCTCCGGAATCAGAACGGCCAGCGCCAGCTGTTCGATGCGGATCTTGTCCAGGCGGTTGTTGCGCAGGCTCTGCGCGTTGTAGCTGAGCTCGATATTGCTCGCGTCCAGCACGAGCGTTTGCGTGCGCAGGTGCAGCCGACCAATGTTGAGGTGCTCGAGCCCGGGATAGCCGATCTCGAGCTCGAGGGCATCGAGGCCTGCCTGATCGATCAGCCTCGGTACCACAAACACCTTCACAAGCCAGGGCAGTGAGGCGTAACCGGCGCCCAGCAGGATAACCAGGGCAAGGATAGCGACGAGGATCTTGCGCATTCAGCGCGTTGCCTCCGGGTTGCTCCAGGGTCGCATGGGCACCGATATCCGCGAAGGGTCGATGCCGCCATGATGCACCTGCCAGACAGGTGCGGAACCCGCGGCCGGCACCCTGGCGAACGATGTGGCGTCTGCACCGGCGAGCGAGAGCCTCAGCCGGTAGCCTGCCGGGATCCTTGCGGAAGTGGCGAACAGTCCCAGCTCGACCGTCGTCGGTACGCCCACCGGCATGTCTTCCACGTCCCGCTCGAGAAAGCTGTGGTAGGGGCCGAAGTGCGGGTAGACGGGCACCTCGCTTGAGACCTTCCGGTGTCGGAGCGCCAACACACCTTCCGTCAGGTAGTGCGCTTTGCCATCGGGTGCAACGGCGTCCAGGTAGGCATGCAAGGCGCCATCCGGCTGATCCGAGGTGAGCATCAGGGAGAGGCTGACCGTACCGGTCAGTTCCATGTCCGCTTCCAGCGCCGGTGATTCGAACCGCAGTGCGGTTTCGGTCGCCGAGTTCCGGTCGTCATAGAACACATCGCCACCGCCGAGTTGTGTCATCCAGCGGGTGGCTTCCTCCGTGCCGGTGTCGAAGTTCACGGCATAGGTGGTGCTGGATTGGATAGAGGCAGGGGCTGTCGCAAGCCGGCCCTCCGGCTGCAGGTAGTAGTGGCGATCGGCGAAGCCAGCGGGCGGCCAAATGTTGGATGCCTTCCAGCCGCCATTCATGGCGTAGTAATTCAGAGAGCGTTCTGGCGGTGCGCCTTCGTTTTTAAGGTGAGCAGCAAAAAACGCCTCTAGCCGGTCCAGCTGTTCCTGTCTGGACCAGACCGGTGCTTCTCCCGCGAGCCGGAATGGGTCTGTATCGTGGCCACCGCCGTGACTGAACGGCGCGATCACCACCGTCTGCGGATTGGAAAAACTCATGAATCGAGCAAGTGTTCCTTCCACCGTGGCGGCATCGAACCAGCCGGACACCACATACATGGGCACGCCGGAGGCTTCGATCTCCGCCTTTCTGCCGTACGCCTGGCTCTCCAGAGAGGAGTAGCCGACCTCGCCCCAATGACTGTCGCGAAACCGCAAGCTGTCCACCATGGTGGTGGGGTCCGGTGAGTCATGCTCGGCAATGGCGTCGTCGAGCAGGTCGCCTTCCGGGCCGTCCACCGGCTTGATGCCACCCACCAGCAGCTTGCCTAGCAGACAATCCAGGTAGGTCTCGGCGCCGATGACCGCGCATGTGTTATTCGAGTCCATGGCCAGCACCACGTTTGACCAGGCTTCCACGAAGGCAGGCTGATAAATGCCGCCGGGGGTTACCAGGTGGTACTGGGTGTCGAAGTCCGAGTAGAGCGGTGCGGCGGCTTTCAGCGCCGGGTGTGCATTGGTGGTCATCAGCTCGGCCGTGGTGCCGGCATAAGAGACGCCAACCGATCCGACGCTGCCGTTGGACCAGGGCTGGGTGACGATCCAGTCGAGAATGGCTGCGTAATCCGCCATCTCTTCGATGGAGTACTCCGTCTCGTGGACGCCGAAAGAAGCGCCGGTGCCACGCACCTCCACGTGCACGTACGCGTAGCCTTTCTGGGTGAAGTAGCGCTTGAACCCGTCAGGGAGAATGCCCGGGCCAGGGCTGCCAAGCAGATTCATGATCCGGCCGAGCAGCGTCGGGCGCACATCCCGCCAGTAACGGCTGCCTTCGACCAGCGCGGGAATGCGGGCATCGGGAGTAAGGTCCTCAGGCAGCCAGAGATCCAGGGCAATCCTGGTGCCGTCCGAAGCCACCACGTAGTGGGCGCTGTTCCGCTTGAAGCCGGCGGGGGTCTCTGCTTCACCAGGTAGGGGGTTCAGCGATGCCAGCAGCGAGACAGCCAGAAAAAGGGCGAGGAGCAGGAGGGCGATTCGTTTCAGCCAGTTCATGGACGGCGACTTCCTTTTCGATAGACAGGAATACTAGCGACTTGCCGGTAAAAGTCTCTCAGCGACCCGATATCCGCCTTCAGTAGGAGCTCGATAACAAACCTGCCGATTCACAGAGTTCCTCTCCAGCCCAGTATTTATGGGGCTTTCAGCTGAATCGGAGGGTCCTCTTTTCATGTGGCAGATGTAAGCATGTGATGACTCTCACAGTTCTGAACAGCACAGGGTTGAACAATGCGTCTCAAGCGTTTGCAAAGACGCGTGTCGCAGGCGAACTGAGAAGTGTCGCCCGAATACTGACCCCGCCGGAGGATGGGCGGGGCAAACCTCCAGGACGGTGAGATTGAAGGTTTCGACATGAGAATACTCGTGTTAATGATCGTCGGACTGCTCGTTGCCGGAAATGCAGCGGCAGATAGAGATCGCGATAGGGAGCGGAGTGGCTACTACGACGGGGGAAGCTACAGTGAAGCCAAGCACGGCTGGCGGAAAGCTGCTAAGCGCGGCTGGCGCAAATCCAACCGCCGTTACGCCTCGGCCCGGTTGCACTATCTGAGGGCTTCGAGTCTGAATTCAGGCGTGTGTGATGTTCTCGAAGGCTCCAGCCGCAGCCTGCGCATGATGTGTATTGCCTTCTGTGAACTGCAGAGCTGTACCCCGGACCTCACCGCGGAAAATCCGTTCGAGAGCTGCTCGCGGAGCTCGAAGTGGATCTACAACCGTTACGAGGCGAAGCGTGGTCCCGGTGATCCGGACATGCCCTGCGTGCAGCAGCCGACCACCGTGGCAGCCTGCCCCTGCTGGTCGACCGAGGAGCTGGCGAACTTCCGCAGCCCGGCAGTTGATGAGCCGATTGCCCGATGCGCGCTGGACTCTTCCCCGAGCGATGCCATGCAGAATTTCGACAACCTGCAGATCTCCGATGGCGCAGGCGCCTACACGCTGTCCCTGTCTTCGTTCGGTAGCCTGAACGGCGCCCCGACCTGTGCGCTCACCGATATCTGCGCAGACGGCAATTGCCTCGATGATTCCCGAATGATGGAGGTCAGCGCGGATCAGCTGACAGCCTGCGAGGCAGACATCGCCCAGGCAGCAGCGAACCGCATGGTCGCCTGCAACTAGTTCGAAGCGGCTCATCTGAGCCGTGCGGCACCGCCCCAGCGGTGCCCGACAACAAAGACGCAGCCCACTCCCGGGCTGCGCATTCGTTTGGGGTCAGCTGGTTTCTTTCTTCTGCACCGAGAAGATCGACTTGTATTCGCCAGGCTTGAAGTCCGGCGGCATCGGGCACGGCTCGCCTTCATGGCGAGGTTCCATCTCCTCACCTCGTACCATCAGATTAGACAGCGGTACCTTGTCCATCAGGCCGGTGATCGTATGGGCATGGGCGGGCGCGTAGGTGTGCAGCAACAGCGGGCGACTCCGATCGGATGCGTTGGGTCGCGAGCCGTGCACGCTACGGCAGGAATGCACGGTCACCGAACCCCGGGGGCCTGTCAGCCAGGCCACGTTGTCCAGATCCAATCGCTTCAGATCGGTTGGATTAATTGAGCCCGTCCACTGGCCGTCCTCGTCAGCCAGATCAAAGAGCTCGTCCTTGTGGCTTTTCGGCACGATTCCCATGGGGCCCATGTCTTCGGTAACGTCCGTGAGGTAGACGCCGATGGTGATGGGACCGTAGTTGGTGTGCGGCCAGAACTGAATGTCCTGGTGCCACTCCACTGCCTCGCCGCCGCTGTGCCACTTGAAGTTGAGCTTTGAGTGATGAAAACGGATGTTCGGACCGAGCAGGTCTTCAGCCAGATCGAGCAGCGGGCCGCGCAGGCCGAATTCCTCGAAGTCCGGATGCGCAGCGACGGTATGCGGAATCCGCCGGAGTCTTGGCGCTTCCGGTGAATGGCTTGGCTCCACCAGAATCTGCGCGCTGGAATCAGTCAGGCTGCGGCTCTGCTCGATGAAGCGGTCCATGGCCGTATTCAACTTCTCAAGCCACTCGTCTGAGAGGAATCCAGGTATCAGCAGATAGCCTTCGGATTCGAAAAAGGCTTTCTGATCATCGGTCAGCACGTTCACCGACTTCTCCCTGCTCCCCTCATGAGCCCCTCAGTCTACCTCAGGTACACTGATGTGCGTTCTGAGTCTGGAAGGAGTTGGCATGTCGGAGTCGTCGGAAGTCGAGCTGGTCAGCCCGGAGAGCGTCGGGCTTTCCTCCGAGCGGCTTGGTCGGGTCAGTAGTTGGCTCGGCGAGCAGATCACCAGCGAGCGGTTGGCTGGTGCCAGTGTGCTTATCGGTCGGCGGGGGCGGGTGGCGATGTTTGAGGCCCGCGGGCTGGCGGATCAAGCCTCAGCGCGATCATTCGATCGGGATACGATCGTCCGCATCTACTCCATGACCAAGCCGGTCACCACCGTGGCTGCCATGATGCTCTATGAGGAGGGCTGCTTTCAGCTCGATGATCCGGTGGCCAACTACCTGCCCGTCTTTGCGGATACCCCGGTCTGGGCCGGTGGTGATGCGCCGATCAGCGAAACGGTTCCGAACGAGGTGCCCATGACCGTGCATCATTTAATCACGCACACCTCTGGCCTCACCTACGGCTTCATGCAGGCCAACGCGGTGGATGCTGCCTATCGGGCGGAGCGCGTGGACTTTCCTGGCGGTCGCGGCGATCTCGCCGGTCAGGTGGACCGCCTCGCAGGCATTCCGCTGCTGTGTCAGCCGGGCAGCGAGTGGAACTACAGCGTTTCCATCGACGTGCTTGGCCGACTGGTGGAGATCTGGTCCGGGATGAGCCTGGCGGAGTTTTTCCAGAGCCGCCTCTTCGATCCGCTCGATATGCGGGATGCAGGTTTTCACGTTCGGGAGGAAAACTGGTCCCGTTTTGCAGCCTGTTACGCGCCTGCGGTAGGTGGCGATCTCAGCAACATCGGCAAAACGCCGAGCGCTGAAGAAGCAGCTGCCCGTGGTGGGCTCAAGCTGCAGGATTCCGCGAGCGAATCGAGCTTCCTCAAGCCGGCGCGCTCCTATGCCGGTGGCGGTGGGCTCACGTCGAGCATGCGCGACTATGCCCGTTTCTGTCAGATGCTGATGAACGGTGGTGAGCTGGATGGGATGCGAATTCTGAGCCCGAAGACCATTGGTTACATGCGTCTGAACCACCTGCCGGAGAATCGCGACATGGCTGCCATGGGGCAGCCGGTGTGGTCGGAAACCAGCTACGACGGTATCGGATTCGGACTCGGTTGGGCGGTGGTGATTGATCCGGTGAAGGCAAAGTTCGTTACCTCCCTCGGAGAGCATCACTGGGGTGGTGCGGCGAGCACTTTTTTCTGGCTGGACCCGGAAGAAGATCTCTTTGTCATCCTGCTCACCCAGCT
This sequence comes from Candidatus Azotimanducaceae bacterium, assembly GCA_965215995.1. Classification (GTDB taxonomy): domain Bacteria; phylum Pseudomonadota; class Gammaproteobacteria; order Pseudomonadales; family Azotimanducaceae; genus SZUA-309. The sequence goes on from OZ244128.1 coordinate 2,764,244, forward strand.
GATGCCATCCTCCACCTATCCCATTCGCCGGGAGCTGCGGCAGCGGGTCTATCAGGCCATCGTCGACTAGGTAAACAAATGAAGCTCTATACGTTTCCGCCCGTGCCGAATCCGTCGCGGGTCGGTTTCTATCTTCGTGAGAAAGGCATCCAGCTGGAAACCGTGCTCGTCGACTTTAGGAACGGTGAACAGAACTCATCCGAGCATCTGGCCAGAAACCCGGCGGGAACTGCCCCGGTGCTCGAGCTGGATGACGGCGCTTTCCTTACGGAGTCTCTTGCCATCATCGAGTATCTGGAAGAGGTGCACCCGGATCCACCCATGATCGGCACAGATCCTTTGAGCCGTGCTCGAACCCGAGAGGCGGAACGGGATATCGAGTTCGCCATCATGCTCAGGATTATTCGCTACGTGCACGCCCACAAATCACCGCTCGGGCTGCCGCCGAATCAGCAGTTGCGCAAGGCCGCGGAAAGAACTGTCTTGCACCAAGAACCCAGTAATAAGTTCTACTCATACCTACCGAAAACGGACATACCACCAATCCCAGGTGGGACGCTGAAAACGATTCAAGATGGAACGGTTGAGATTACTTCTTCGTTGCGCATTTCTAATATGCAATTCTGAAAAACATATTCTCTTCCGCCGTGCGACTCGTACCACGCTTTGATGCGTGCGACATGCTTTTCGTCACTCCGGATTCGGGCTTCAATCGATTCGTATTCGCTTCTACTCTCGTATTCCCAAATCGCGAATACCTCAACCCGGCCCTGACCTAAAGGCATCATCCATCGTCCCACAAACACAGTTCCGTGCTTAAGCTGATTGGGTAGATTAATCTCGTTGAAGAGTTTGTTAAAATCTTCGACAAACTCTTCTGTCACCACATAGAACTTTCTTCGATAAAACAAGAATCACATCCTGCAGGTCAGTGGCTAGCAACAACGATTGCGAACGGCCGACTTCGGCCACTCCCATATCGCTCGATCGAGAGTTTGCTTTCTCACCGTGCGGCCATTCAAGTTTAGAGTTGCCGCGCTTGCCAAGGGCTGAACTCGGGCCAGGAACGGTCATTCGCCCTCAGGCTCTTTTATTTAGTTTGCGGATGCCAGCGGCATGTACAAGGACGTATCATCGGCTCGAGCCGCCCAGCCACTAAAATCCGGGAACAACGCCCGGCGTAGGCCGGGCATTTCTGGAGGTTGCTGAAAAAACCAGCTGCGATCAATTGAAGTTGTAGGTTGCAGCCACCGAGAACATTCCGAAATTACCGTCGTCGACGTTCACCGTGATCCATTCGCCGCGCAGCGTCCAATTGTCGGTCATGTCGAATCCCGCCCCAAGACCGAAGAAAAACTCGCGTTCGCTCTCTTCGTCAGAGATCGTCATGGCGGGTAAACCCGTTACCGTAATGGTAGCGTCGTATTCCAGGTCGTACTGGGCCAAGCCCACAATCCCGAACGCGTGGAATTTGTCGCTGATCGGCCACATCGGACGAGCGCTGATGTCCCAGGAGCTACCGTCGAGGTCAACGTCTGCGCTTCCGAGCAGGGGAATATCCTCGCTGGCTGAGACTTCGAACAGTTTGCTGTAACCGGCTTCTACGGCCAGGTACTTGTTCCACTGATAGCCGCCAAAGAGGCGAAGCTGAGCAGCACTTTCGTCGAGATTGATGGCGTCAATCTCCGTGTAGTAGAGACCGGCACCGGAGCCCGCGTAGAAGCCGCGGTTCTCATCTGCATGGGCAGCCGTACCCAGCAGAACCAATGACAATCCCAGAATCCAAGCTCGAATATCCATATTTTCTCCATATTTAACGGAATCCGGCGCGAATTGTAGTGAGTTAGTGAGTCAGTAATGGGAACTGACGTGCAGATTGCGGGGTGCAGATGACGGGTTACAGAAATCTGTGGGCTGGATCACGTCACGCGATCTCCCAGACTGATGCATAGAACAATGGCTAGAGCGGACGCTCAGATCACGCGACCGATGGACAAGGACCGGCCACAACCGGACATTTCAGTTCACATGGACGCATCATTCCTTGACGTGGAAATCGACACTGTTCTTCAGCAGGAAGTCGGCCTCTTTGTAGTCGGAATAGAGCCTTTCCATTTCAGACATGGCTTGCGCTCTCGAACTCGCATTGGCCGTGACACGATTGAAGTTGTCGATGTATCTGACCATAGTTGCGAACAACCCAACATCGACATTGTACGGATCGCCATGACCCGGATATACGGTTGGGCTGAGATCTGCGTATTTGATCTGCAAATTAACGAGTGCTTTCCGCCAGTTTGCGATATGCGCGTCAGTGACACCGGCACCAAACCAGAGGTGGACTTTGTTGTAGCCAAGGTCAGAGGTAAATAGGCTATTAATCTCTTCGACGTAGACGGTTGTTGGATGCTCTGATTCTGCTGGTGCGTAGTCGGTTTCGATCTGCAGCACACCGCCGCCACTGAACTCCAGCGCATCGTCATCCAAAACACCTATGTTGGCTTCATAGTCGAACCCCGTTGGGTTCTTCTTAGATTTGGGTTTGAGCGCTGGTTCGGCATCGAGCCAACCGATACCTTCCATGTAGGTCGAGAAGTCGATGACGTCCTTTTTGATTTCATTGGTCGGCACGACGATCTTTGCCTCAGGAAACGCCTTCATCAACCAGTTCATGCCGATGTAGTGATCAGGATGCCCGTGACTAACAAGAATGTACTCTAATGGCAGGTTCTTTGATCTGATCACCTCGGCGAGCTTCTTCGCTTCGGTCGTCGCCCGCTGCACGTCCATGACGATCAGAGATTCGCCATTAGAAAAGATGTAGGAGTTCACCGTTGCCACGTCGCCCTGGTAAACGTCCACTTCTATTGGTTTTGCCGCATGTGACTGGACGACAAAGGCGAAGCCCAATAGCGTCAGCGCGCTTCGTCGGATTGACATGATCTGGTCCTCCTTTTCCCTGCTTTCGGTCCTACTCTAGTCGGAATGATTATCTGAACAATCCATTGAATACAGGAAACACAATCCACAAAATACGGACAATGAAAATCGAGGACGTGGTTCTTTTCGAGCGGATTGTGGCGCTCAACTCAATCTCTGCGGGTGACACCGCCTGCGGCCTATCTGCCACCGTTGCCAGTGAACGACTCAAACGGCTCGAAGTTGACCTAGGCTGCACGCTGCTCAATCGGACAACACGCTCCATGTCCCTGACGGATCAGGGTGATGAGTTTTTGCGTCACGCAAAGGATTTGCTGTTGATGTACGATGCGGCCCGCCACAGCGTAGGAAGAAGGTCCGCTAGACCGACAGGACTATTGCGTGTTGCCGCGCCGTCGCTGTTTGGTAAGAAGTTCCTGCCCCAAGTCGTACGCTCATTCTTGACAGACTACCCCGAGACGCGGCTGAACCTACACTTATCTGATGAAATCGTGAACTATGCGGTCGAGGGTATTGATGTCGCCATTCGGATTGGGAAATTGGAGGATTCAACGGCGGTTGCTCGCAAGTTAGGCGAAAGCCACCGGATACTGTGTGCTTCCCCTACATACGTAGAACGCAACGGAATGCCGTCCGTGCCGTCAGATCTTGAGAAGCACGATTGCATCGTCTTTGTCGAAGAAGATACGTGGCGTTTGCACAACGAACAGGAAGATAAACGAATCAAGGTGTCGGGTCGGTTCGACACAAACAGTGCTGAAATGGCAACCCGAGCAGCCCTAGACGGTCTTGGTATCGCGCTTCGCTCGCTTTGGGACGTTGACGATTACTTGAATGCGGGGCGACTCGTCCACGTGCTCCAGGAATACGAGGTTCCGACAGATATGTCGATTTACGCCATACACCCACCTGGACGTTACGTATCTCCAGCTGCGAGAGAGTTCGCGAACTTGGTCGCCAAAAACCTGACGGAGCTACCCGTTTCGTTAGGGTGCGGAGTGTCTGGTTAGGGTCGTGAAGAGCCTGTCGAAGCCGGAACCTGAACGACTGCTTTGGAGGAATCCTAGAATCTACTTGAAATCTCCACAGTCGACGTCTGCTTGCTGCTCTCGCACAAAGTGAAAGCTTTCAAAAGCAATCAGCAGGCTTATCGCACGTTAGCCGCCTCAATGCGAAACAGGAATCGCCCTCCGGAGAGCGCCGACTAAGAGGGTCGACTGAGCTATCGCCTCTAGCCTGGATCATAATACTGTATGAATATACAGTACTATGATGTCGCTTATTCTCTCCCGAAAACTCAACCATCGAAACATCGAGCTGCACGACAGCACCCGAGGAGAAGCCGTGGGCGTGCTGAAGCGCAGCGGTGAGTACGGCTATGTGCCCTGGCTTGGCTTCATCGATCGCAGCAAAGCCGCGCGCACGGGCCGGCCGGTAAAACTACTCATCGCCCGGGTTGGCCGGTTGGACGGCGTGCGCACCTGCTGGCGCGACCTGAAACCGGGCGAGCATGTGCAGGGTTGCCTGACTCGGGAAGGAGCCTACGCGGTTATGGATCTGGACGTGCGGGTGATTTGAGGGGAAAGTGCTGGCGAGGGAGAGGAGACAGGGCAGAACAGACCATGCCGGGACACTTGGGGTTCGTGTTGGGCGTCGCGTTCAGTCCGGACGATGGACGGCTTTACTCATGCTCCATAGAAGGTGACGTTCATGTCTGGGATCCAGGCAGGCGGGTGCGTCTGGACATCTGGTCCGGCTGTCACCGTGGAGCCATTCTCAGCCTGGTCGTCAGCGCCAACGGTGAGGTGGTAACTGCCGGATTGGATGGCTCGGTTGTTGTCTGGTCAGCTACAGGTGAGCTAAAGCGTCGACTTGCGGGTCATAGCGCCGGTGTGCATGCGGTGGCGGTCTGGGATGGGTCGAGCGACAGATCCAGAGACGGATTGAGAGACGGACTGAGAGGCGGACTCGTAGCCTCTGCTTCAGCGGACCGACGTCTGGCCCTTTGGCGGCGTGACACGGGAGAGCTGATCCGCTATCTGGAAGGGCATGACGAGACTGTCACCTCAGTGGCTTTTCTCGACGAGCATCTCCTGCTCTCTGGCAGCAGAGACCGAACGGTCCGGTTGTGGGACCTGAGCGGTAACGCAGCCCCGTTGGTTTTTGAGGGTCATGACTGGTGGGTAACGAAAGTGGCGCCAGTGGCGGGTGGACAGTTCGTATCCACCAGCGAGGACGGTACTCTGCGGCTCTGGCATCCATCTGAGGCCGAAGCGCGCTGGGTATTCGAAGAATCACCCGGCCCGATCTGGGGTCTGGGTGTGGACCCGACCGGCGAACGGGCCGTTGTCGGCTATGGCGGAGATGCCTACGCCGTTGATCTCACCGAGCGCCGGTCGGAACCGCTGCCGAAGGTGGCACCGGTCTCCGCCCGTGCCATCTGCTTCAGCGCCAATGGAAGTCTGCTGGCATTGGGAGAGGATCATGGTCAGGTGGACCTGCTCAATATCGCCGGAAGCGGCGGATCCGGCACGCTGGCCGGTAACGGCTATCCGGTTCTGTCAGGTGTGGTTCGTCCAGATGTGCTGGCGACGGGTCGGGTCAGCGGTGCGGTGCAGAGTCTCTCCTCCAGTGCGGGTGTCACTGATCACCAGGGGCATGACTTCTTCACCTACTGCTGTCGTTATGTGGGTAAAGGCAGGTTCGCCAGCGGTGGCTTCGATAAGCAGGTGCGGGTCTGGCAGCCCGGCGAAGCCGGACAGATCGCAGGTGCTCGGCACGGTGGACTGATTTTCTCATTGGATTGGGATCCAGACGGTAACCGGCTGATGGCAGCCGGCTGGGATCGGATCTCGGTGTTTTCCTTGCCTGGTCTCGAGGTTCTCTGGCGTCTCGAGGAGGGCGGTGTTGGTAACCACCTGGTGAGCGTCTTTACCACCCACGGCCGGATCGCCGGCGTAGGTGAGGCGCCGGTACTTAAAGTCTGGGCAGAAGGCCGGGAGGTGGCGAGCCATCGCTTGCCGGACGCGCATAACTGCGTGATCGAATCGGTGCCTGGGGAAGGTCTTGTGGCGGTTGGCAGTGCTTATGGCCGTGTGAGTCTGGTGAATGTGGACAGCGGCGAAAGCCAGCCGCTGCACGGTGAGCACGAGGACTGGATTCGGGTGCTCCGGGTCTCGCCGGATGGCAGGCGGATATTCAGCGTCAGTCAGAACGGCAGTGGCCGGCTCTTTGACCGCTCGGCGAATCGAGTGGTCGAGCGATTCGAACATCGGCCCATCGCCATTGGCGACTTTGCTGAGAGTGTTCGACTGCACTGGCTCGATTGCCTGGGGGCTACGCATACCGAGTCCTGAGTCCCTCCGCTTAGCTGCTCACTTTCGCCATAATCAGATCACGATGTCCGTATTACTGAGCTGCCGCAATCTGTCTCACACAGCTGGCACCAAATTGCTGTTTCAGGACTTGTCCCTGTCCGTTTCCCGGGGTGACAAGATTGGTTTGAACGGCCACAACGGCTGCGGTAAGTCGACGCTGTTGAAGATCCTCGCGGGCGATAGGCATCCGGAGGGGATTGCTGCTGATGACGGAGAGATAAGTCGTCGACAGGGGCTGCGCCTCGCCATGGTGGAGCAGTTTCTGCCTGCTGCTGACGGCGAGTTGACGCTGCACGATTCGGTGCTGGCCCGCATTCCGGAAACGGAGAGAGACACGGAGGGCTTCCGAGCCGGGTTGACGTTGTCGAGTCTCGGCTTTTCGGAAGGCGAGCAGGCATTGAAGGCTCGCGACCTGTCGGGCGGACAATTGAATCGCCTGATGCTCGCCCGGGTGCTGGTCAGCGAGCCAGACCTGTTGCTGCTCGATGAGCCAAGCAACCACATGGATCTGGCGACCCTGGCCATGCTCGAGCGCTACCTGGCAGAAGAGATTCCCTGTGCGTTCGTTCTCGTCTCGCACGACCGGGCCCTGCTGGATGCGGTGACCAACCGCACCATCATCCTTCGTGACGAGCGGGCCTACGCGTTCGATCTGCCGTACTCCGCGGCACGGGCAGCGCTCACGGAGATGGACATCGCTGCTGCGGCGACCCGGGCGGATGAAGAGAAGAAGATCGAGAAGCTCCGGGCCAGCGCCAAGCGTCTGGCGATCTGGGGCAAGGTCTACGACAACGAGAAGCTGGCCCGGAAAGCGAAATCCATGGAGAAGCGGGTCGCGCGGCTCGAGCAGGAGCGCACCTTCGTCAGCCGTGGTTCCGGCCTGGCCCTCAGCCTGGACAGCCGGGAAACCCGTTCCAACCGGATACTGCGTATCGCCGATGTCACTGTGACGCCACCCGGGGTGTCCGACGTGACGCTGTTTCAGATCGACGAGCTGATCATCCGGCCCGGTGACCGGCTGGCACTGCTCGGCCCAAACGGCTGCGGCAAGACCTCATTGCTGACGATGATCATGAATGCCTACCGGCAGGAACGGGAGCGTGATGCTCCCACCACGGCGTTCGCCTTCTCACCGCAGGCGGAAGTGGGCTACTACGATCAGGAGCTGAATGAGGTGGCTGGGGAGGGCGGGCAGACCATGCTCGAATTTCTTCGCACCCATACCCATGTTCAGGAAACGTCCCTTCGCAATGGGCTGATCAACGCAGGCTTTGCCTACCAGGATCACGAGCGGCGGGTGAGCGTCCTGAGCGGTGGGGAACGGGCCAGATTGATGTTTCTGACGCTGCGGCTGAACCGCCCGAACTTCCTGATCATGGATGAGCCGACCAACCATATCGATATAGACGGCCGTGAAGAGTTGGAGGCACAGCTGTCGGAATCCGGTGCCACCCTGCTGATGACGTCTCACGATCGGCGATTCATCGACAACGTGGCGAACCGGTTCGTGCTGGTCAATGGGGGTCGCCTCGGCGCGATCGCCGAACCGGATGAGTTTTACCGGCTGTCGGCAGCGGGCGATTCCCCCGAGCGAGCTGCCGGACGTTCGGGCGACGATACAGCGCCCCGGCCGGTGGTTGATCAGGACGGGGAAACCGTTGCCGACGACGAGCTTCTTCTGGAGCGGATCGTGGAGCTGGAGGCACTTCTCGAGGCGGACCGGGCGCGGAAACCGAAGTTTCAGAAGCCCAAGCTGCAGCAGGCCTGGGCTGAAGAGCTCGCGTCACTCAATCGCCGCATGGACAGCTGAGCCTGCCAGGAGCTCAGCGGGTCATCCGCTCTTTGCTTGCGGGCTGCCTGCGACGTAGAGAAGTCCGGCCATGATCGCCAGGTTCTTGATGAAGTTCTGGGTTTCGTGGCCCTGGTCGGTTCCTTCGTAGACGTTCCAGAAATCGTGCATGAACAGGCTGATCAGCAAGGTCAGCCCGGCCAGCAGAAAAGCCATCAGCCGGGTGCGATAACCGATGACGAGACAGGCACCACCGCCGATCTGCAGGATGATGGTGAGGATCAGGAGCACGGGGATAAGCGGTACACCGTGTTGTTCCATGTAGGAAGACATGGCGGCCCAGCCGGTGATCTTGGTGATGCCGGGCACGATGAAGTAGAGGCCGAGCAGGGCCCTACCGACAATGAGTAACGAGCGTTGCGCACTCACCAGCCGAGGGTCATCTGTGATTGCGTTCATTGTAATTGTTGCTCCTTAAGGTTAACTGCATGGGTGTTGCAGGTCTCTGCGTCAGGTACCGAAAGCCTCGCGCCGGAAACGCAGCATCTGTCCGGTACCGATACCCGTGTGCGTGCCACTCTGCGTTGGATCCCTGCGCTCGTAGGCCACGGCCCCATTGACGATCACCAGCCGGATGCCGTCGGGCTCTGTCTGCGGGGCATCGTAGGTGGCGCCGTCGATGATGGTGTCGGGATCGAACAGCACCAGATCGGCCCAGTAGCCTTCCCTGATCTGACCACGCTCGACCATGCCGAAGGTCCGGGCGGCGAGGGACGTCATGCGGCGGACGGCTTCCGGCAGGGCCAGGATGCCCCGCTCGCGCACGTAGTGTCCGAGCACCCGGGGGAAGGTGCCGAACAGGCGCGGGTGCGGCTTGCCGCGAAGGTCCGGGATGCCGTCGGATCCGACCATCATGTCCGCATGGGCCAGGTTCGTTTCCACATCCGCCTCATCGATGATGAACTGAATGCATATCGTCCGGTCGCCTTTCGGTGCGGTGAGGATCCGGTGCACGGTCTCGGTGACGTCCTCACCCACCTCCGCCGCGATGTCCACCACCATTCGGCCCTCATACTCTCGGAAGGCAGGGCAACTGGCGATACGGATGACTTCCGCCAGATCGCGGCTGATCCGATCCAGATTGAAATACTCGATCATCCGGCCACTGCCCGCGGTGTAAGGATAGACGTCGAGAGTCACCCGCTGACCGGCAGCCAGAGCTTCGTCCACCTTGTTCAGCGACTCTCGAATTCGCCCCCAGTTCTGCCTGCCTGCTGATTTATGGTGGGAGATATGGGTGTGCACGCCGGCTTCTCTACCAATCAGGAGCGCCTCGTCTACCGCTTCCAGGAGCTGATCCGCTTCGTTGCGCATGTGGGTGGTGTAGAGCGCATCGAAGGCGTTGGCGGCGCTGGCGAGCTCGGCGACCTCATCCGTTTCGGACCAACGTCCGGGGCGGTAGATAAGACCGGAAGAAAATCCGCAGGCGCCTTGCTCGAGGGCGAGGGCTACATGATCGCGCATGGCGACCCGCTCGTCCGCTGTCGGTCCACGTTGCTCCATGCCCATGACAAGAGTTCGAACGGTGTTGTGACCGACCAGCATCATGTTGTTGATGGCGGGTTGGCGCTCGAGTACGGCCCTGAAGTAGCCATCCAGATCGGTGAACTCACCGTCGAGCCCGGCCAGAATGCCGCCGCTGGCAGCGACGCTGTCCTGGGCCGGATCGGCTGGAATGGCCGAGAAGCCGCAGTTGCCGCTGACCACGGTAGTTACCCCTTGAGCGAGCTTGAACTCCATGCCCGGATGGCGGAAGAAGGCACCGTCGTCGTGGGCGTGGGTGTCGATGAAGCCAGGCGCCAGCGTCAGACCCTGGCCGTCGATTTCCGTGCGAGCGGGCATGCCGCTCATGCTGGGATCCACGGCGCTGATCCGGCCACCTTCCACCAGCACGTCGGCAGGCTGTGCCTCGCTGCCGGTTCCATCCAGCACCGAGACATTTCTGATGCTGATATCTGCCATGTGCGTTCTCCTCGGGGCGTCCTGTCAGTTTGCCGTGCGCTGCTTCAAAGTCCGTAGCGGCCGGGTTCCGTGCGCAACCACTCACCCACCATCTCGCCAACGAGTATGGCGGAGAGGTTGGTGTTGGCCCTCGGCACGAAGGGCAGGATCGATGCATCCGCCACCACCAGGCCCTCTTGGAAATGGCAACAGCCGCGTTGGTCCACCACCGCCATGGGATCTGCGGCTGGCCCCATTTTGGCAGTGCAGGAAGGGTGGAAGCCGCTGCCGGACAGCTTTCGGGTCAGTGCCTTCAGGGAATCATCATCATTGGGTCGGGCAGGATCCGGAAACGTGACCGCTTCGATCATATCTGCCAACGGTCCCGTTCTGGTGAAAGCCAGAGCGTCTTTCAGGCAGCCGACCAGCCGGTCCGCATCCCGGTCGTCTTCACAGAAGCGGTTGTCGATTTCGGGCAAGGCATGCGGATCAGCGGAACGGAGCCGCAATTCGCCGCGGCCATACTGGTACTCGATGACGGCCGCAATGCCGAAAAGTGGCGGTCCACCCCGCCTTCCGGCGAAGCTGAACTGCTCGATCTGCAGGTCGTTGCGCTTCTCGGAGCCCTTCGCCGTGTAACGCAGGATGGTCTGGATGATGGGCGCATCGAAGTCGATGAGCGCCCCGTCCTTGACCTGACAGACCACCGATAGCGCCGGATGGTCGCATAAGTTCTGGCCGACACCAGGCGCCTCGGCAACCACGTCGATGCCGTGCCGGCCGAGCTCTTCCTTCGGGCCGATGCCGGAGCGCATGAGGATTGCCGGTGAGAGAATCGCGCCCGCGCAGACAGCGACCAGCTTGCCGCGCACTTCGCTGATCTCACCCTTGTGCTCCACGACCACACCCGTGCAGCGGCCGTGCTCACTGATCAGGCGATGCACCAGGCTGTCCGCTTGAATCGTCAGATTGGGCCGGATCCGGGCCGGGGCCAGATAGCCGACGGCGCAGGATACCCGCAGCCGGCCCAGCTTGTTCATGGGCTGCGGGCCGCTGCCCCAGGAGTCCGGCGCGTTGACATCCGGACAGTCCGGATAGCCGAGCTCGCGGGCCGTATCCAGAAAGGCCTGATGTTGAGGCAGTAGCTCCGCCGGCGGATAGCGGCGGATGCTTATGGGGCCTGCGTCCCCGTGATAAGGGGCATCGCCGTAGTCGAGGTCCCGTTCCAGTCGGTTGTAGGCGGGCAGCACCTTGTCCCAGGCCCAGTCCGTGTTGCCCAGGTCCGCCCACTCTTCGTGGTCTTCCGGCAGGCTGCGCAAGGCAATAGAGGTATTTACCGCGCTGGATCCTCCGACCACCCTGCCGCGGGGAAAGGCGACCTGGCGACCCCGAACGGGCTCGTAGTCGAGCGACCAGTCGTGGTCGAAATAGGAGTTGTTGTGACTGTTGACCAGATCGAATGGAGTGGCCGTGATGTCCGGATAGTCCGGCCCGGCCTCCAGCAGCAGAACCGTCCGGTTCGGGTCCTCGCTGGCTCGGGCGGCGATGGCGCAGCCGGCGCTGCCGGCACCGACGACGATGATGTCCCATTCACTCATCTGTGTGTCTGTGTCCCAGTTGGGTTCCTTGTTATGAGTTGGTCGGCACCGCCGCTACTTCGTGATCAGATAGCTCGAGCGGAACTGAATACCCCAGTGCCCGTCTTCGCAGGTGGCGATCCACAACGTTTCGAAGTGGTTGTAGACCGTGCCATCCGCGTGGCAGCGATCAATGGACAGCGCCATGTGCACCTTGTCGGGTCCACTGTGCACCACCTGCACATCTTTCAATAAGGTGTGATCCCAACCTTCCGCTTCCAGAAGCGGCGCGTTTTTACGACTGCGTGCGACGAATCGGGTGGAGTCTTCAATGGTCACGAATCGACCATTGGCTAAGCGCACGTGTGGGAAGTTCAGAGTGTTGGCCAGCGCGTTGTGATCCTGGGCGTTGAAAGCGTCGATGAAGGTGCGGGCGGCGTTGACGGCGGCTTCACTACTATCTTGATCGCTCATCTGTACTCCTTGCTGATCTCTGCTTAGAAATGGTCCGGGCTGTGCGGCGCATGCAGGGTGGCGAAAAGCGCGTCTGCGCTTTTGATGGCATCAGCGCTGCCTTCCACCAGACCCCAGGCTGCCAGTTGCGCGACCCTGCGAAAACCACTGAAAGCGCTGGATAGCGACTTGATGCTGAACTGGACGTCTGCAGGTTTGCTGCTCGGCTCGACAGTGGCCTCACCCTTCGCCACGTGCAGATGCCAGTTACCCTGGTTCCATGGTGCTTCCCGATCCGGCCCGACGCCGATCACCATCTCACCGTCCTCCGAATAGCCCCGTTGGCTGAGCGCACCGGCCACGTCGACGACGCGGAAGTAGACACCTTCCTTGTCCTGGGCTCGAAGCATCCGGGGCTCGGAAAAGAGCTCCCAGGCTGGATCGTCAGCGGGTGCATTCGCCCAGACCACCCGGCCCACCAGATCGTGGCGGGCAATGAATGCCCAGAGCGCCCGGCACGCATCGATGTCCAGCCAGACCAGGTCACGGATCTGTATCTCCTGGCCGCGAGCCGGGTGATCGACCTTCGACTCGCGCAGTGTGTACACCGCGTAGCCCACCGGCTCGTCCTGATCGTTTCTGCAGATCGCGATGTGCGCGGGACCTTCGCCTTCCCGATCGCCCAGTACATTTGCTTGCCACAGTGGCGTGCTGCGATGCAGATAGAGCGATCGATCGGCGATGTAGGTTCGATAGATCGCCTTGAGGATGGGCATTGCGTCTGTTGCCGGTGCCCGCTGCACCTCGTAGCCGGGTCGGGCGTCCACCATGAGGTTGAGATCCACCGTGTCCACCTCGTAGCGTCGTTGCACGGCACAGAGGCTGTAGCCATAGCGCTGATAGATGGCGGCCTGAGAAGCCCAGAGCGCGGCGACCGTCTGGCCGCGATCTTTCATGTCCTTAAACGACTGCTCGACGATTCGGCGCAGGAGGCCCTGTCGCCGGTACTCGGGGAGAGTGCCGACGATGGTGACCCCCGCCATGGCCATGGCTCGGCCGTTGGCCCGCATGGTGAACGGGATGGCCCCATAGCTGGCAACCAGTTTCGGCCCATCGAATGCACACAGCGTCCATTCCGGTCGATTGCTCTGCGTCGTTACGTTGTCTTCGCCATCACCGAAGGCACCGCCGTAGACGTAGCTGGTCATCAGGCCGATCTGGCCCATCTCGCTTTCTGTGGCCGGACGGATCTCGATCATGCGACCGGCCTCGGTCCTGCCACCTGCAGGCGGTGGATGACTCGCGGGTCATCGCCGTGATCGTGCACGGCGAAGTGCAGCACGGAGCGGTTGTCCCACATGGCCAGATCGCCAGGCTGCCACTGCTGACGAGCCTGAAACTCGGGTCGGACGGTGTGGCTGTAGAGGTAGTTGAGTACGCTTTGGCTTTCCTCCCGGGTCCAGTCGACGAAGCGCTGGGTGAACGCTTTGCAGACGAACAGCGCCCGCCGGCCGTTCTCATCGTGAGTGCGAACCACCGGATGGATGGCACGGGGTGCCTCCTTCGGATCCTCACCGTAGATGCCGGCCAGGCCCTCGGCGCTGTGGATGGCCTCGAGCCCGTCCACTAGCGAGCGCATGCCGCCGGAAAGCTCGTCGTAGGCAAGATGCTGGTTGGCGAAGGCGGTGTCACCGCCGAACTCGGGTGCTGCCAGGGCGTAGAGCATGGTCAGCTTCGGCGGGCACTCGTTGTAGCTCATGTCCGAATGCCAGTGCTGGTTCACATCCCGGCGTTTGCCGGGGTTGGTGAGCTCGATGATCTCAGGATAGTCCTTGAGACCGGCGTAAGGATGCCGAACAAGCTCGCCCCAACGGCGGCCGAAGGCCATGTGCTCTTCCGGGGTCAGGCTCTGGTTCCTGAAAACGAGAACGTGGTGCTCGCAGAAGAGCTCGTTCAGCTGTTGCCAGGTGGCGTCATCCACGGTGCGCACGTCAAGATCTTCGATGATGGCGCCGAGAGGAGCGGCAAGGCGGCTGGCTTTCATGATGGGGTCCTCAGGGTTGCTGGCCGATGGCATCTGCGCCCGCAGGTTGCCCGCCAAGACGGGCAGCCCGGCGTTCGAGCCGTTCGCGCAGGCGTGCATGCCGGGCGGGCGTGAGCGGGTAATTCCAGATCAGCTTCAGCGCCAGACCGTAGAAAAAGATCGGACCGAGACAGTAGACGAGTCGCAGCGAAAGCACGCCGATGTCCGTGCTTGCCTGTACGCCGCCGGATGGATCAAATCCGAGCAGGCCGACGATGTTGAGCGAAACTCCGGTGCCGAAGGCTATGGCGATCTTCTCGGTGAAGCCGAGGAAGGCGAAATAGGTTCCGGCACGGCGGCCGCCGCTTCTGGCCGCATCCACGTCCACCACGTCGGCCAGCATGGCGATCGGCAGGAACTGCAAACCCCCGAAGCAGAAGCCTTTCACCACGAAGAGCAGAAAGAAGGGCAGATAGTCGCCGTAGTCGAGCAGCAGGTTAGCGCCGGACACGCAGGCCACGGTAATCAGCGTGCACATGAAGGCGCGGTGTTTACCGATGGTGCGACCGAGCCAGAGCCAGAAGGGAATCGCGCCCAGGCCGGCGATGAAGTAAAAGAAATAGGCGGCCCCGATCGTTGGCACGCCGACGATGTCGCGAATGAAGAACAGCGACACGGCGTTTCTGAACGACTCGCCGAATTGCACCAGCAGGACGATGAGGAGGACCCGGAGCATAGGGCCGTTCTTCAACACGAGCTTCAGCCCTTCGCGGAAGCTCGGCCGTTGCTCCCCCTGCATCGGTGGCGGTTCCTTCACCAGGGTGAGCACGATGGCAGCACAGATCGGCAGCACCAGGATGATGGTCCAGGCGAGGCCGGCCAGCACCGGACCGGTCAGGGTTGCCCGGTCCACCACGGTTTTGTCGCGAAAGTCGCCGGAGAAGGCGCCGATAGCGTCATTCCAGAGGGTTCTGAATACTTCGCCAACGCCCGTGCCGCCATCCGCGCGGATTTCTATGATCATGGGTACCGCTGCGGCCAGCATCAGACCGACCAGGACGTAGATCTCCCGGGCTGCGGTAACCCGGCTGCGCTGATGGTAATCGGGGGAGAGCTCAGCACCCCAGGCCCGATGCGGTAGCCCGATCATGGTGGCACCGAGAAAGAAGGTGGTGAGCCAGATGAGGAAGTAGGCGAGCCCAACCCCTTCTTCCGGGATGAAGAGTTTATAGACACCGAGCATCATCACCGGCGCGCCGATCAGCAGCCACGGTCTGCGCCGTCCGATGGGCGTGCGCCAGCGGTCGGAGATCTCCCCCATGACCGGGTCGGTGACTACGTCAGTCAGTCGGGCCAGCATCAGGATCGTGCCAACGGCGGCCAGGCTGATGCCGAGGCCGCCGGAGTAGTGCGCCGGAATCCAGATGGCCAAGGGATAGCCGATCACGGCCAGCGGCAGGCCCAACGAGCCATGCGCATAGATGGTCTTCAACGACAGTACGTCGGACATCCCTCCCCCGTGAGGTATTTGCCGTTCGATGAGCATACCTGACATGATCTGCGCCGGGGAGCATGGCCCCAGAGGAACGATTTGCTCCTTGGCGGGAGCTACTTTCACATTCAGGTGTCTGATCCAGCATGCAGATGATTGCCAGAGCGCGGGCCCGGTTTGCCGATCCGCTTGTCACAGCCGAGGGTGAGGTGCGGGCCAGGGTGACGCCGCGGTTTCTCACAACCGTCTGGCTGAATACCGGCACCCTGTGCAACCTCACCTGTGAGAACTGCTACATCGAGTCGAGCCCGAAGAACGACCGGCTCGACTACCTCAGCCGCCAGGATGTGCGCGCCGTTCTCGCGGAAATCCAGCAGCAAGCGTTACCGGTTGCCGAGATCGGCATCACCGGTGGTGAACCGTTCATGAATCCGGAGATCCTGGAAATCCTGGATGACTGTCTCAGCGCCGGCTTCCAGGTTCTGGTGCTGACCAACGCCATGCGGCCCATGATGAAAGTGGCCAACGGGTTGGCGAGACTGAAGGACCGCTACGCGAGTCTGCTGACGGTTCGGGTGTCCATCGATCACTTTGATCAGGTGCTGCACGAAGAAGAACGCGGCCGCCGTTCCTGGCAGCCGACGGTCGATGGTCTGGTCTGGCTTGCTCGGAATGGCTTCAGGCTGCACGTGGCGGCTCGCACCCGCTGGGGGGAGACGGAACATACGCTTCGGGAAGGTTTCGCCGCGCTCTTTGCCCACCTGGAAGTCGATCTGGACGCCAGCGATCCGACTGCTCTGGTGCTGTTCCCGGAGCTGGATGATTCGGCCGACGTCCCTGAAATCTCAACCGCCTGCTGGGGCATCCTGGGAGTGGATCCCGCAGACATGATGTGTGCCTCGGCGCGGATGGTGGTCCGGCGCAGGGGAGCGGCGGCTGCCGAGGTGGTTGCCTGCACGTTGTTGCCCTATGAACCGGAATTTTCGCTCGGCAGCACGCTCACAGACAGCCTGCAGCCCGTGGCCTTGAATCACCCGCACTGTGCCCGTTTCTGCGTGCTGGGCGGCGGACGCTGTTCCGGCTGATAGCACCCGCTATTCCGGCAACTTAGTTGCCGTGATGAAGGGAGTATTTATCGAATCGGCTGTGACGCGGTTCTCAGATTACCCGCTGGAGCCTGGCTATCGTCGGTCGTTCATTGGGGTGAAAGACACACCGGATGACGAACCGGACGAAAGGCATCGGTGCCCGAGACGGGCGAGTGATCGGTGGCTGCTGGCGAGGTGGCCTGTTCCTGCTCGCCTTGCTCGCGGGCGGTTGCATGACGGCACCGATCGAGCGGGACAACGCCGATCCCGATCAGCCTGCTGCAGACAACGCAGAGCCCGCACGTTCAGCCGCGCAGACGGCTGATCCCGTAACGGGTGCACCCGTGGTCGTGGTGCTGAGCGATCCGGGTTCGCGTCACCTGGAGATGCTGCAGGTGTTCTCCGCCCGTCTCGGCCGCCCTTATCAGGTGCTCAACATCGCCCACCGCGGTCCTGATGCGGTGCTGCACATGCTCGAGTCCAGGTCTCCCATTGAGGTGATTGCCATTGGCCCGGCAGCTTTTGATCTGACCAGAACCGTGCCCGGACTGGTGTGTTTTACGCCGGGGTGCTGGATCCCGGCCGCACTACCCAGGGGGTGGATGCGCTGCCGCCCTTCGCAACACAGCTCGACTACTGGCTGAGTCAGGCGCCCGACCTCAACCGGCTTGGCGTGATCGGGGGATCCGGCGTGTCCGCAAGGATGGCCGCGCTCGCCGACGCGGCGGCCGAACGGAACCTGACGCTGGAGCAGCGCACCGTCAGCTCCGATACGGAGATGTTGCTGGCGTTCCGGGCCATGGTGCCGCATATCGATGGTTTTGTGTTTCTCCCGGACGAAACGGTGCTCAGTCCGCGGGTCATTCAGCAGGTGATGAGCCATGGCCGCCGCAACGGCGTGCAGATCCTGGTTTACAGCCCGGTGATGTTCAGCCTGGGTGCCAGTCTGTTCCTCCAGCCCGATCCCGTGCGGGTCGCAGATGCGCTGGTAACGATGCTGCACGATCGACACGCCCAGCCGGAAGTCACCCAGATGCGCAGCCGTTCCAGGCTGGCCGGACAGCTCGAGCTCTCCGCCGCTGACGTGACCGTGTACAAGCGCAGCGACTGATACGCCATGCGCAGCAACTCATCAACCAAGCGCACCCTGGTGCGCGAAGTGCTGGTCTCCCAACTGGCCTTCGCTGCCTTTGTCGGCATGGTCGCCATCGGCTGCGTATGGTGGGTGTCGAACTGGGTGGTGCGAGACAACCTGGACGATTGGGCCGTGCGCTGGGTGGGCGAGATGGAGTCGTTGGGCTCGGGCTTCTTCGTGGATAGCACCGACGATCGGTTTCTCGAGCTCTCCCGGTACCTTTCCCGGTTCTCCGAGATCCAGTACGTACGTTATTACGATCTGCATGGGGAGGTGATCTATCTGGAGAGCGCGGTGGAAGCGCCTGCCGTCTACCCGCCGCTGACGCAGTCGCAGATGGACTACCTGCACCGGGTGGCGACACCGTCCAGTGAAGCGGAGACTGACGATCGACGCTACCAGATGGATCTGAGTCGTGAGCCCATGGTCCGGATCAGTCAGGCAGTCAGCCGTGAATCCATCGTCTCGGCAAACCTGTTCAGTGCCGAGACCTTGTCCGAACTCGAAAGCGAAGCCACGGTGGTGGGTTTCGTGGAGCTGGGTCTGGACTATGGCGCCTACGATCGGGATCTTCTTGGCGGTGTGACCGCGGGTAGTGCCATCGTGCTTCTGGCCTTCCTCGCGCTCATGCTGGCCGGTCGAGTGGCACTCAGAAGAGCCGTGCAGCCGTTGGTGGACATGCAGCAGCCGCTGGATCGGATAGCCCAGGGTGATCTGGAAGTGAGCGTGCCACCTTCTTCGCACCGGGAAATCGCGGCGGTGGGAGATGCGCTGGAAACCGCGCTGCAGAAGATCCGGGAACGGGACGCTCACCTGACCCGGCTGGCGAACTTCGATCCTCTTACTGGTCTGATTGCGCGCTATCACTTCGTCGAAGCGCTTGGCGAACGGCTGGCGACCGATGCCAGTGGGGCGCTGTTCTTCATCGACCTGGATCAGTTCAAACACGTCAATGATACCTATGGTCATGATGCTGGAGATGAAGTGCTGGTGCAGATCAGCGGCCGGCTCAAGCAACTCGTGCGCCGTGGTGATCTGCTCGGCCGGTTGGGGGGTGATGAGTTCGTGCTGTACGTGTCGGAGATTTCTCCGTCTGATGCCATGTCGATTGCCGACAAGATCCTTCGCGACATGAGTGAGTTCCCGTTGGTCTCCTCTGGACACTCTTTCTCAGCCAACTGCAGCCTGGGGGTTGCGCTCGCGAGTCGGTCGAGTGTCCTGTCTCCCGAGGTGCTGATTTCCCAGGCTGATGTGGCCTGTCGGCTGGCTAAGAGCCAGGGGCGAAACCGAGCCTGTCGCTACGAGCCGGATGAGAAACACATCGAGACCATCAAGAGCGATGTGCAGTGGCAGAACAAGCTGAAGCGGGCCTTGAAAGAAGATGGTCTGCTGCTGCACTATCAGCCCATCGAACGGGTCGCCGACGGGGTGATTCGTCACTACGAAGTGCTCGTCCGGCTCGAGGAAGACGGTGTGTTGTACCGGCCTGACCAGTTCCTGCCCGCAGCTGTGCGTTTCGGGCTCATGCGTGATGTGGATCGATGGGTGATCCGGAAAGCCATCGGTGAGCTCGCTCGGGTGCGGCGTGATCACGGTGATGTGACCTTCGCTATCAACCTGGACGGCAGTGCCTTCACCGACGGCCTGCTGGCCGAGTTCGTGCTCGAGCGGCTGCAAGCATCCCAGGTGCCTGCAGATGCCGTAATCTTCGAGATCACCGAGCAGGTGGCGGTGGGCAGCTTCTCGGAAGCGGTGCCGCAGATCAGGGCGCTGATGAACGCGGGTTGCAGCTTCGCCGTGGATGATTTCGGCACCGGTTACAGCTCCTTGTCGTATCTGAAGCGGCTGCCCGTGCAGTACATCAAAATCGATGGCTCCTTCATCCAACGGCTGTCGGTCAGTCGTGTGGATCAGACCATTGTCCGTGCCATTGCGGATATCGCTCGGATCATGGGTAAGGAGACCATCGCCGAGTTCGTCGGTGACGAGGAGACCAGGACGCTGATCAGAGAGATCGGCATTCATTACGCGCAGGGTTTTCTGATCGGCGCGCCGCAGCCGGAGATTGGCGCTGGTGGTGAGCAGGACGCCGGTGGTGCTGCGAACGTCGTGTCGATCGCAAAGGGCAGGCGCCAGAGCAGCTGAGGCTCCCTGCCTTGTCGGCGCAGGGGCGGCGGCCTAACATGCCCCGGATTCCAGCACCGGGCGGCCCATGCTCCCTCAAGACGTCACTGAATTCCGATCGCTTCTAGCGGGTCTCGTACTGGTGATTCCGGCGTTGCTGCTGTTTGCGGGTCCGGTAGTGAATGCGGAAGAGGCAGCGACCGCAGATTCGCCGGCGGCGGCGGAAACGCCAGTCGTGGAGGAGTCACTCACCGCCGATCTCACCAGCCGCTCACAGGCAGCGCTCAACGCCCTGGACCGGTTGAGAGGTGACCTCGGTGCTCTGGGCGATTCGGAGGATGCGGAAGCGGCACTCGAATCCCTGCGAGGCAAGGTGGACGAGCTGCTGGCGGAAGGTCAGACGATAGAAGACCTGGTCGGCGACCCGGCGGCGATGGACGGGGTGGCCGTTCGCTCGCGGGCGGTGACGAATCAGGCGAACGAGCTGATCGATGATCTGACAGAAGGCGCCAAATCCCTCGAAGCGTTGCAGGCTGAAACCCGGGCGCTCATTGCCGACTGGGAACGGACCTTGAGCGAATCAGCGGATATGCCCGCGGCGCTGAAAGAACGCGTCGAGTCCATTCTCAATGGGGCAAGAGAAACGGAGCAGCTGATCAACGCGAAGCTGAACAAGGTCATCGAGCTGCAGGACGGCTCAATGGCAGTGCGTAATCGTATAACGCCCATTGCGCAGCGAATCGACAACTACGGACAGTCTCAACAGACCCGCATATTCGAACGCAACGTAGAGCCTGCATGGGCGATCAAGGCGGATCACATCACCGAGTCTTCAGAACGGTCGACGCGCCGGCTCGCGGGTAGCTTTCTTCGTGACTTTGAAACCTGGATTGAGACATCCGAGCCTGCCATCGGCGGTCATCTGCTGTTGCTGCCGTTGCTGCTGTTCCTGCTGTTCAAGCTGAGGGCGGCGGCAGACTCACCGAGTGCGGCCGTCAATCGACCGATTCCCACCGGCATCCTGATCTGGATGCTGATCGGAGTCGCCATCTATGCCGGATCTCCGCAGGTCGTGCGGATGGTCTTTGTGGTGACCGCCATGCTCGTGGCCACGGTGGTGCTGCTGGCGTCTCTGCCGCAGGAGATGCGTAAAGGGGTGCTTGCTTTCGTGGCGCTCGCGCTCGTGCACGAGGTGATTCAGAGCCAGCCGGTGGTCGAGCCCATGCCGCGGGTTTCCTACCTGGTGTTTGATGTGCTCCTGATTACGCTCGCCTGGATGGGCAGAGGTCGGGGTACCAAGCAGGCGTTCATCGACTGGGGAGCACCGCGGGCCTTGATCAATGCAGCGGTAAGCGCAGCCGTGCTGGCCTTGATCGTTGCGCTCATCGCCAATGTGATGGGATACGTCGTGCTCGGTAAGCACCTGACCCGAGGCGTGATCGACAGCGTTGCCGTCTTTCTGATCCTGTTTGCCGGGTTCAGCTCCATCAGCGAGATCATCCAGATCGTGTTGGGGCTACCTGCGCTGGACAACTTCCGCTCCATCGCCAACAACCGGTTCCGCCTGCGTCGGGTGCTGCAGAAACCCCTGGTCTGGTTGTCGCTCTTTCTCTGGGGCTGGGCGACGCTGGTTACCTTCAACATCGATGCGTTAGTCATCGGCCTGATCCAAGGGGTGTTCGGCGCCGAGGTAACGGTGGGCGAAGTGACCCTGTCGCTCAGTGGCATCTTCGTGTTCGTGTTTGCCATATGGCTTGCGGTCTGGACATCCAGGGTGGTTCGGGCCGTGCTCAATCAGGACCTGCTGCCGCGCATGGACCTGCCGCGGGGGGTGCCCAACACCATCGCCATGACGGCCCACTACTCGATCATCATGATCGGTCTCCTGCTGGGCTTCGGCTTCATGGGCCTGGATCTGTCGAGCCTTGCTTTCATCATCGGCGCGTTGGGGGTGGGTATCGGCTTCGGCCTGCAGAATGTGGTCAACAACTTCGTTTCCGGCCTGATCCTGATCTTCGAAGCACCCATTCAGGTGGGCGATACCGTGGAAGTCGGGACGCTGATGGGCCGGGTGACCCAGATCGGCATGCGCACCAGCAGAGTGCGGACCTACAGCGGTTCCGAGGTGATCGTGCCGAACGGAGATCTGGTTTCCAATCAGGTGATCAACTGGACCCTGTCGGACCGGCGACGTCGGTTGCAGCTCGCGGTTGGGGTTGCCTACGGCACGGATCCGGACCTCGTTACCGAAGTGCTCAAAGGGGTGCTGGAAGCCGACGAAGAAGTGCTGGACGATCCGGCACCGCTGATCGTGTTCAATGAGTTCGGTGAGAGCTCATTGAATTTCGATATCTATGCCTGGATCGCAGACTTCGATATCGGTTTCTCCACGACTCACCGACTCAACACTGCCATCAACGCCGCACTGGCGCATGCCGGCATCAGCATTCCGTTCCCGCAGCGGGATCTGCATCTGATCTCGACGCCCGAGAGGAGCTGAGCGCCTGGCTGCAATGTGCTGCCCCACATTGGGGCATCGTGCGATTCCAGATTTGCCCTACGTTCGTCTTTTTTAGAGACTAACGTTGTCCGACAGCGGACATCATGCTGTCATAGTGCCGCTGCTGTTTGACCCGCATTGATGGATGCGCGGGTATGAGAAGTCGACGAATCGCTCAAAGAGAAGTAACAAGAAGCGCAAGCGACCGCGGTAGATACAGAACAAGGAGTGACAATGCTGATTTTGACGCGACGGGTAGGCGAGCGGCTGATGATCGGGGACGATATCTCAGTCACGGTTTTAGGGGTGAAGGGAAACCAGGTTCGCATCGGCGTGCACGCACCAGCGGATGTGAGCGTGCATCGGGAGGAGATCTACGAGCGGATTCAGGCTGAGCAGGAATCCAACAGGTTGGCTTCAGCAGCCGGCTGAACCGACGGCGTTCGTCATGGAACGCCTCACAACTGACTAACCAAGTTGAGGACGGTGAGCCCATCAGAGGCTGGCCGTCGGCCTGCATTTGGGTTTATTTTCTCGGGTCCTGGGGAATAGGCATGATGGCATGGCAGGCCGAGAAGACGCTTCCGGTGGCGAGTCGGATGCGGAAGAGATCAGGTATCGCACTCTGACCCAGATGGAGAAGGTCCTGCGCGTGCTCGTCGACCGTCACGGGGCGCGAGCGACGGTGGGCGAGATGCTGGCCATCTACGCGGCCATGGCGCGTCTTTGCAAGCAGGATCAGGTGAGCATCGCGGAAATTTCAGAAGCTACCGGCCTGCCCAAGCAGAATCTGTCCCGCTGGGCGCGCAAGCGCATTGGTGACAGCATTTCCCTGCGTATCAACGAAGATGATCAACGGGTCCACGACGTGGTGATGATGGATTCGCGGCGCGGACAGGAAAACATCGAGCGTCTGGCAGCACTGTTCAAGATCGACGACAGCAAGGACTGAAATCCGCTGGAGAGCTGCAGGCTGTTATGCTGACCGGGTATGGCGCTACCCGAACACCTCGAGGATCTACTGGATCCGCAGAGCTATCCCCATCCCTGCTCGAACATCGAGCTGATCGAAACGCACATTTCCTGGGTGCTGCTGACAGGTGAGTTCGCCTACAAGGTGAAGAAACCCGTCCAGTTCAACTTCGTCGACTTCAGCACGCTGGAACTGCGTCAGCACTACTGCCGCGAAGAGGTTCGCTGCAACCGGTCATTTGCACCGGCACTCTACCTTGGGGTGGCCATGATCCGACGCGATTCCGGCGGGCTTCAGGTGCTGGTGGATACGGATGCCAACCTGCAGCCAGGTGACTGTCTGGAACCTGCAGTCAGGATGCGGCAGTTCGATCCCGCTCTGGCGCTCGATCAGCTGCTCGCGCGGGGCAAGCTCACGGACGATGCCCTCGATGATTTTGGTGCGGATCTGGCGCAACGACATGCCGATCTGCCGAAACACAAGGGCTCGGTGGATGAGGTGCCGGTGCGGATGTTCGGTCCGGTGGAGGATAATTTCGAGGAGATCGGAGCCACCGCGCTCGCGGAGAAGTACTCGACTGTCGTTAGCAGCGCACTGGCCAGTGCGCGCAGAACGGCAGAGGCATTGCGGCCGCTGTTCGATTCGCGAATGCTGGGCGGCCATGTGCGTGAGTGCCACGGGGATCTGCATCTGGCGAACCTGGCGCTGATAGACGACACGGTCACCGCCTTCGACTGTCTCGAATTCAATGAGAACCTGCGCTGGATCGACACCATGAGCGATGTGGCTTTCCTGTTCATGGATTGTCATTTCAGGAACGAGACAGCGCTGGCCTACCGGTTTCTGGATGGCTATCTCGGAGCGTCGGGTGACTATCAGGGGGCTGGACTGTTGCCGTACTTCTCCGCCTACCGTTCCGTGGTGCGGGCCAAGGTGGCGGCACTGCGTTGGGTGCAGGCACCGGATGCGGAAGGGGAGCAGCGCTTCGCCGAGCACGTCCGCTGGGCCGATCGGTGGCTTGCCAGACCACCGGGCCGGCTGGTGCTCACCTGCGGCCTGTCCGGATCCGGCAAGTCCTATCTGGCCTCGCGAATGCTTGCCCGGCTGCCGGCGGTGCGGTTGCGATCCGATGTGGCCCGCAAGAAGCTGGCGGGACTCGGCGTTCTGGAAGCGAGCGGTTCCGCTGTCGACTCGGGACTCTACGATGAGAGTCACACCGACCACACCTTCGACTACCTGTTGGAGATATCCGGCGCTTTGCTCCTATCTGGTGAGCACGTGATCGTGGACGCCACCTTCATCGAAAAGGCAAGACGGGATCGGTTTGTTGCCCTGGCAGAAGGCCTGGGCGGTCACGCCACCATCCTCTATTGCCAGGCACCCCAGAAACTGCTCGAGTCCCGACTTCGATCCAGGGCAGCACTTGGCGAGGATCCTTCCGAAGCGGACGTGGCGGTGATGCATTGGCAACTGGAGCGCTTCGAGGCACCCACCGCCGAGGAGCCGGCGCAGGTCGTGGACACATCAGCAACGCTCGATGACGATCGTCTGCAGGCACTGGTGGCAGCGGTTCTCACCAGGGGGTGACGCCCGTCAGCAACTTACTCGGCGGGTTCGATGGCGAAGGTGGCGCTGAGCGAGCGGCTGATCTGAATGACACCTGCACTGAAGGACGGACCGCTGTCTGCATAGCTCATCGCCCGCATGGCCTCCGGCCGCGGGCTGTGGGCGCCGACCTGGACGTTGGTTACCGGTCCGAGTTTCACCGAGAAGCCGTCCGCGACCCTGCGTGCTTCAGCCTTGGCATCTTCCATGGCGAGGGTCAGTGCTTCGTTCTCCAGCGCTGCCCGCTCTGAGGTGTCCAGCCGGATGGGGTCCACATTATTCACACCGAGCATCAGCGCCTGATTCATGAGCTCGATGTAGCTGTCCAGATCCCTGAGCACGAGGCTCATGGTGCGGCTGGCTACCACACCGTCGACGACGGTCTCGTCACCGCGGCGGCGATGCCGGGGACTGATGGACAGGGCGGTAGCGGTGATGTCCCTCTCTGCAATGCCGAGCTCGGCTGCCAGCGCGATCACATCGGCGGTCACTTTGTTCAAGGTCTGGGTGAGGGCGGCTGCGTCGCTGCCTTCTCTGCGTACATGTAGTGATACGCGGCCCATATCCGGCACTACCTCCAGGCTGCCCTGGCCATGGACCTGGATGCCGCCGCCGGCTGCTGGCTCGGCGGCGTCACTGCAACCGCTGGCGATCAGGGCGAGGGCCGCGATGATCATGCTGGAGAGTGTGTTTCTGTTTGTGTTGGGTTTCATGTTTTGCTGGTTCTCACGATGCGTTCAGCCCGTCCATACGGGCGATTCTGGCAATGAGCTCTTCCACCCGGGTGCTGTAGCCCCACTCGTTGTCGTACCAGCCAATGGCTTTGATCATCTTTTCTTCCAGCACCTGGGTGAGCAGGCTGTCGAAGATTACCGAGTGAGGATTGCCAATGATGTCTCCGGAAACGATGGGATCCGTGCAGTAGGAGAGGATGCCCCGCAGATCACCTTCGGCCGCGGCCTGCATGGCGCCATTGACAGCCTCGACGGAAGCAGGGCGCTCGACCTCCACCGTCAGATCCACCAGGCTGCCGTCCGGAACCGGCACCCGCATGGCCATGCCGTCGAGCTTGCCTTCGAGTTCCGGCAGCACCTGACCGATGGCCCTGGCCGCACCGGTAGAGGTCGGCACGATATTGGTTGCGGCATTGCGCGAGCGGCGCAGATCTTTGTGTGGTGAGTCGATCAGGCGCTGGTCGGAAGTGTAGGCGTGCACGGTGGTAAGGAGGCCGCGACGGATGCCGAAGGCTTCGTGCAGCACCTTGGCCATCGGTGCGGCACAGTTCGTGGTGCAGCTGGCGTTGCTGATGATCCGTGCATCGGGGGTAATCACATGGTCATTCACCCCGGCCACCAGGGTGGCGGCAAGCGGGTCCTTGCAAGGTACTGTGAGGATCACCCTGCGGGCACCGGCGCTGAGGTGCTGCTCGAGCTCAACCAGGCGGCGGAACTGGCCGGAGCTCTCCACCACATAGTCGACATCGAGCGCCTGCCACGGCAGCTTGGCGGGATCCTTCTCCGCCAGCACCCGGAACGGGTCACCGTCGATCTCCATCTGATCGCCGTTGACCGAAACCTCGCCCGGATAGGTGCCGTGAATGCTGTCGTAACGGAAGGCGTAGGCCAGGTCTTCAGCGCTGGCCAGATCGTTCACCGCCACCACGTCGTAGTGACCGCGCAGCTTGGCGATCCGGGTGATGGTGCGGCCGACCCGGCCGAAGCCGTTGATGGCGATGCGGGGCTTGCTCATGAAAGGCGTTCCTTATGGCAGCGTTGTCGATCTGGAAGCTGGTCTGGAGTTCAGCACCAGCTGGCTTCCTGCTCCGGATGGTTGAGCAGCTCTTCCACATTGGCATGCAGGATCCGGTAGCCCAGGTTGCCGTAGAGGATCTGCCGGCCTTCGTTCATCACCCAGGACGGGCTGCCTTTGATGCCCTGAGCATCAGAGGCGCTGTAGTCCGAGAGCAGAGCTGCCATGGCGCGGCCACTGATCAGCGCTTCGTTCAGCTCGCCCGGATCCAGTTCCTCGGCGGCCGCGATCTCCATCAGCACCTGCAGCTGGCTGATGTCGCGGGCTTCGACGAAGAACTCATGGCGGATGGCCGCAGCCAGGTGAATGCCTGCCGCGGGTGAACGGGTGATCTCCGTGGCTTTCAACACCAGGTGAGCGGTGGCCGAGGTAGTCGGTCGAACCTTACGCCATAGATCCGGATGCACCGGCGCGGTCTCGTAAGCAGAGGCAGAAGCCTGCACATGATCGGCGAATCCGTCGAAACCGCCGCGATCACCCCACTGCCGGGCCATCTTCTCTTCCGTATCGGCAAACACGTTCACGCAGTGGTGGGCCAGCTGTATCTGCTCCCCCCACTGAGTTTCCAGCTCTTCGATCCGACGTTGGGCGATCCAGGCCCAGACGCAGAGTATGTCGGTGTAGCAGTCGATGGTCAGGGCTTCAGGCGGTGACGCGCTCATGATCCTCTGTCCTGATGCGTGAGAAGTGGATCGTAGCACCGCTTCGTGACCGGCCATACGGCGTCGCCCCCGTGGCTTCCGCGTATACTCGGGCGCCATGAATACCGAAACTGAACTGCATCGGGGGCAGCCGTGATTTCCACCCTCATCGTCCTTGGTCTCATCATCCTGGCGTTCTGGGCAGTGGCCCGTTTCTACCTTTCCGGCGAGGACCTGTCCCGCTACGACGGCGGCGTAGCAAGGGCGATTGGTAGTGGTGCTGACGGTCAGCGGGAACCCAGCGTGGAGCATCACGATGCGGTTGCCCTGCTTGCCAGGATGGGTGAGCAGAACAGCGGCTCAGGCAACCGGCTCGAGCAGATGCGTGATGGCATGGATGCCATGGGCGAGAGCGCCGATCTCACGGGCATCACCATCAAACCGGTGGACGTGGATGGGGTGCCCTGTGAGTGGGTGCTGGCGGAAGACGCGAACCCGGGTCGTCGGCTGCTCTATCTGCACGGTGGTGCCTTCACTGCCGGCAGTCCGAAGAGCCATCGGCCGATCACCACCAAGTACACACGCATGGCCGGCGTCAGCGTGCTGGCCGTGGACTATCGGCTGGTGCCGGAAAACAAGCGAATAGACTGCCTCACCGATTGCCAGACCGCCTATCGGTGGATACTGGACAACGGCCCGGACGGCGCTGGCGCTGCAGACGTGCTCTTTGTCTCCGGTGACTCGGCCGGCGGTAACCTGACGCTGGCCGTGATTGCCTGGGCCCGTGATGCTGGGCTGCGAGCTGCCGAGGGCGCTATCGCTCTGTCACCGGCGACGGACGCCGCATTCGCGAGCCCGAGCCTGATCAGCAACATCGCCACGGACCATATGCTGGGGCCGTTGTTCGGACGCATCACGAAGCTGCCGAAATCGGTCGTTGCCTGGTTTGCCTGGCTAAGCAACCGCGTGCACCCCTGTGATCCGAGGATCTCGCCGCTGCGTGGCGATCTGGCCAACCTGCCGCCTACGCTGGTGCATGCCAGCGAGGCGGAAATGCTGCTGGACGATGCCCGCCGTTACGTGAACAAGGCGACGGCTGCTGGCTCAGAGGCTACGCTGGAAACCTGGCATCACATGCTGCACGTCTGGCACATCTTCGAGCCCAGCCTGCCCGAAGCTCAGGAAGCATTCGACCATATTCATCGGTTCATGCAGCTGGTGGAAAACGGCACCGCCTCAGGCCAACCGGCTTCGGCCAGCTGAAGCGGTTGCCGTGACCGATACGCTGCTGGCCCGTTCCGTGGACATTCTCCGCTGGCTGGAGGATGACGCGGGCACCGGTTTCGATGAACGGCTGGCGCGGGATCGGCGCATCGGCAGCGCGCTGACGGCGAGAAGTGAGCTCGACATGGTGCTCGGCTGGTGGCAGCAGGTGGCAGCCCCGGAGGCGGCAAAGCCATCGGTGGGAGACAAGGTCGCCCTGCTGTCGCGCGTGGCAACCGTTACCCTGATCCTGATTGGCTTGCTCATCGGACTAGGCCTGGGCGCCCTGGCGTTTGCCTACGATGGCCGCCATCCGGTCAATGTGCTCGCGTTGCTCGGTGTGCTGGTCGGTGTGCCATTCGTGCTGCTCATCGCCACGCTGCTGTACCTGCTACCTGGCCGGATACCCGGCTTCGGCGCGCTCCGCGACTCGGTGGCGGTGCTTAATCCTGGCCGCTGGGCGGGGGCCTGGCTCGACCGCTACGCCGGTATGAAGCTGTTCGCTGGATTCGGTGCTGCCGGTTCAGGCTTCGGACGTTGGCAGCTGCTCGTCTTTTCCCAGTGGTTTGCGCTCGGTTACTTTGCTGGCGTAGTGGCGGCGGGCTTGGTACTGGTAACGGTTTCTGACCTGGCATTCGGCTGGAGCAGCACGCTGAATCTGGATGCGGAGCGTGTGCACAGCGTTTTCGCCGGACTCGCACTTCCCTGGCAGGCCTGGCTGCCCGGCGCCGTTCCGGATCTGGCGCTGGTCGATGGCTCCCGCTACTACCGTCTGGAAACCCAGCCAGTGACGGTTACGGAAGCGGCGGCGCTGGGTGCCTGGTGGCCTTTCGTGCTCATGACCATTCTGGTCTGGGGCCTGGTGCCCCGAATCCTGCTGCTCCTGTTGGGCGTCTGGCGGCGTCACCTGGCCCTTCGAGGCCTGCTTCGTCGAAATCCGGAGGTGCTGGCCTTGCTGGATCGACTCACCCCCCCACACGTAGATTTTGGCCCGCAGTCGCACGAAGTAGCGCGCGCCCAAAGCGATGCAAGGGCTACTGCGCCACCCATTGGCGCTGACGAAGGAACGGGCGTGCTGATCTGGAACGGGGCGCTCGGCGAGAGCGGCGCGCGGCGCTGGTTGGCACGGCAGATGGGCACGCCGGGTGGCGCATTGCTTGGCGTTGACGCGCGTAACAGCGCCAATGGTGGGGATGCGGAGCTGACTGAGTTCTTCGCTGGGCCTCCGCTGAGCAAGCTTGTCATTTTCAGCAAAGGCTGGGAGCCGCCGCTGCTCGAGTTCTCGGACCTGCTCCAGTCGTTGCGCGAGCGTCTGGGTGAGGTGACCACCTTCATCGTGGTGCCGATCAACACCCGGGGCGACGGCATCGAGTCAGCCGACCGGGAAATCTGGGCTGAGTTTCTCGGCCGGCAGGGCGATCCGCGCCTCTACGTGATGGACGCGGTCGATTCCGTTCAGGCGACCGGCGAATGATTCCGACCTTTGCCGTGGTCGGCCACCCCAACAAGGGGAAAAGCTCTATCGTCGCTACGCTCGCCGAGGATGATCGGCTGGCTATCAGCCCGACCCCCGGCACCACGCGCCGGGCCATGCCGCACAGCTTCTCGATTGACGGTCAGCCTCAGTACGTGCTGATCGACACGCCGGGGTTCCAGCGGGCTGCGGCGGTCCTGGAGTGGCTCGAGGCTCGAGCCACCACGGCCAGCGCCCGCCCGGCCCTGGTCGCGCAGTTCCTCGATGAGCACGCCGAGGATCCCAGATTCCATGACGAGTGCGAGCTGCTCCGCCCCATTCTCGAGGGGGCTGGGATCCTCTATGTGGTGGACGGATCCAAACCCTACGGCGCCGAGTACGAACTGGAGATGCAGATCCTGCAATGGACGGGTCGACCGCGCATGGCGCTGATCAACCTGATCGGCGAGGAAGATCACCAGGCGGAGTGGCGCCAGGCGCTCGATCAGTATTTCTCCCTGGTCCGGGTGTTTGATGCCGTGGCGGCTGACTTCGAGACTCGGGTGAGTCTGCTCGAGGTGTTTGGCGAGCTGGATCCGGACTGGCGTCAACCATTGGACCGGGCTGTTCGGGCGCTTGTCGAAGAACGGGAGGCGCGACGGCGACGAAGTGCTGCTGAAATCGCACGGCAACTGCTGGACTCGGCCAACCTGTACGAGGAGGCGCGAGTGCGTCCTGGCGACACCGTGCAGGAGGTGCGTGAAACGCTCACGGAGGGACTGAAGAAGAAGCTGCGCCGGCGTGAATCGCGCTGCCGGGAGGTGGTACAGGGAATCTACCGGCACCAGTCACTGGCCCGGGAGGAACCAGGCGCCGTGCTGCTCGATACGGATCTGTTCACTGATTCCGGCTGGCGGTTGTTCGGCCTGTCCCGGGAACGGTTGGCATTTTCCGGTGCCATCACCGGCGCCCTGGCCGGAGGCGGGATCGATGTGCTGCTCGGTGGTGCCTCATTGGCGCTGGGTGCCGGCATCGGCGCGGTGATCGGTGGGGCAGGGGCCTGGTTCGGCGGCGGTGAGCTGGCAAAAGTGAAAGTGCTGGGGGAGACCCTGGGTGGCCAGGTGGTACAGGTGGGCCCTGTAAAGGCGCCGAACTTTCCGTGGGTGTTGCTGGGTAGAGCCTGGTTGCATCATCAGCTGGTGGCGGAACGAAATCACGCCTACCGGGCCGTCATCAGTCTTGCCGTGCAGGACGACGAGAACCTGATGGACGCGCTGCCGGATGACCTGGCAAGGGACCTCGCCCGATCCTTTGCCAGGCTCAGAAACCGCGGCGAGGACCCGGATTTTGCAGGGGCCCTAGCTGATCAGATCAATCGGGTTCTGTCACAGAGCCTGACCGAGTCTACAGGCAGTGCACCGCGGCGCGGCATCAACGCCCAACTGTGAACCAGGCCGCGGACGCCGTCGTCAGGCAGCGGCAAGCTCAAGCCATGGACCGCACACTATCCATCATGCTGTTCGGCATCGCCATCCTCTCCATTGGTGGCGCTGCGCTGCTGTTGCTCAACGATTTCATTGAGTACCTGCAGATCGGCCGGTGGCGGATCGACTCGCTGCTCGATGCAGGCTACGACCTGAATCTGCTCAGGTCCCGCTGGTTTCTCGCCAGCGATGTCGGTGCGCTGATTCGAGATGGACTGCGCCAGACACCCGCTTTCGTTGCCCTTCTTGTTGTCGGCCCCCTGGCCTGGTGGTTGAGCAATCGACTCGGCAGCCGTTGAATCACATCTGTCTTTCAGCCAGATGCTTGATTAGATTAACGGCTCACGTTGCATACAACTGAGCTGTCTCTGCCTGGGCCCGGCTCAATCTAAGGAGTGGTGTTGACCTACGACGTCGCCGTCATTGGTGCCGGTCACAACGGTCTGGTGTGCGCCTGCTATCTGGCCGATGCGGGGCTGAAGGTGATCGTGTTGGAACGGCGATCGGTGGTCGGCGGTGCGGCGGTGACGGAGGAATTTCACCCCGGGTTCAGGAACTCCGTCGCCAGCTACACGGTCAGCCTGCTGCACCCGCGGATCATCTCGGAGCTGAACCTTGCTCAGCATGGGTTGGAGATCGTGCTCCGCCCTTACGCCAATTTCCTGCCGCTTACCGATGGCAATTGGCTGCGCACGGGTGCGAACCTGGCCGAGACACAGGCTCAGTTCCGGCGCTTCTCCGAGCGGGATGCGCAACGCCTGCCTGCTTACTACGACATGCTGGAACAGGGTGCGCGCCTGCTTCGCGACCTGATGCTGGAAACGCCGCCGAATGCGGGCGGCGGCGTCAGGGATCTGCTGGCCGCGTTGAAGCTCGGCAACCGCTTCCGCAAGCAGTCTCAGGAAGCGCATCGGGACCTGCTGGATCTGTTCACCAAGAGTGCCGGTGAGATTCTCGACGACTGGTTTGTGTCTGAGCCGGTGAAGGCGGTGTTCGGCTTCGACGCCATCGTCGGCAATTATGCATCTCCCTACTCGCCCGGTTCTGCGTATGTGCTGCTGCACCACGTGGTCGGCGAAGCGAACGGTCAGCCCGGTCAGTGGGGACATGCGATTGGCGGCATGGGCGCCATCACCCAGGCCATGCGGGCGGAAGCAGAAACACGGGGCGTGGCGATCCGAACCGATGCCCCGGTTGCCGACGTAGTGCTAAATGGCAACAGGGTCTCAGGTGTGGCGCTCGGCGATGGCGAGGTGATTGGGGCGGATGCAGTGGCTGCCAACGTCAATCCGAAACTGCTGTTCGAACAGTTGGTAAAACCGGCTGCTCAGCCGGCAGATTTCAGGGATCGCATTCGACGCTACCGGAACGGCTCCGGATCCTTCCGGATCAATGTGGCGCTGGCCGAGCTGCCGAAATTTGCCGCGGCCCCGGACGACGACCCGGACGGCGGAGTTCGCTCCGGCATCATCATGGCCCCATCCCTTAAGTACATGGAGCAGGCTTACTTCGACGCGCGGCAGTTCGGCTATGCCAGGAAGCCGGTTGTGGAAATGCTCATCCCGAGCACGGTGGATGACAGCCTGGCACCGGCGGGTGCCCATGTTGCCAGCCTGTTCTGCCAGCAGTTTGCGCCCGCGCCGAACGGGGGATGGGAGAAGCTCAAACCCCGGGCCGTGGAAGCGATCTTTGCGACGGTCAACGAGTTCGCACCGAACTTCCGGGACGCGCTGCTCGGCTTCAAAGCCTGGTCGCCGCTGGATCTGGAGCGGGAGTTCGGTCTGGTGGGCGGAGACATTTTCCATGGCGCCATGGGTCTGGATCAGCTGTTCTCTGCCCGCCCCGTTCTCGGTCATGGTAACTACCGTACCCCCGTTCCGGGTCTCTACCTGTGCGGCTCAGGAACGCATCCGGGGGGAGGCGTGACCGGGGCCCCCGGCTTCAACGCGGCCAGAGAGATGATCAGAGACCTGGTTTGAGCCGCAGAACGCTCAGTGCAGCTTGACGAGTTGCTGCCAGAACACCCGCTCGCCATTCAGGTTGCTGCCGATGGTAAGCGGATCGAAGCTACCGCCGGTATAGGCGGCGGACAGCTCGAAGGGGGATTGCTGCAGCAGCGCCCTCCAGCTGGCGTAGTCCCACACCTTCATCTCGTAGTCATCTTCGATCACCCGGCCATCCGGGAAGACGAAGCGGGATACGTGGGTTTCCGTTCCATCGTGGTAGCCGGTGCAGGCCCACTGTGAGGTCAGGGTCTCTCCCAGGTACTCGAACTCCCATTCTTCACTGGCGCCGATGTGTGCGGGTGCCTTCAGATCGAGCTGAATCCAGTAACTGGCGCCCTCGTAGAGGTTGCGGGACATGGTGTTCAGATGAGCGAGCATTTCCGCTTCGGACTGCAGGTGGGCGAGGGAGTTGATCGGGCAGACGGCCAGGTCGCAGGCCTGGTCCAGATCGAAATCGCAGACGTCCGCCTGAATCCAGGTGCCTTGATGGCCGAGCTTCTCGTAGTGGGCCTGGGCCAGCGCCAGCATCTCGGCGGAGGCGTCGACACCCACCGTGTCGAAGCCTTCTTCCTTGAAGCCGCGCAGGAGGCGACCGCTGCCGCACATGGGTTCGAGCACACGGCCTTCAGCCAGGCCGGACAGGCCGGATATGGCGCCCACCTCGCCGGTTACTTCCCAGTCGAATGCCGCATCGTAGAGCGCGGCGAAGGTGGTGTAGATCTCGGTCATGTCAGTCGCTCCAGGTGACCCGCCAGATACGTCCTTCGATGGCTTCCGTGATGTAGAGCGCGCCGTCCGGCCCGATCGCGAGTCCGCCGGGACGCCAGGTGGCGTTGGACGGCCTCTGGAGGTTGTCCGTGCCTTTGAAGCCGGTCATGAAGTCTTCCGGGGGACCGGCAACCGTACCCTCGGAGAACGGCTGGAACGTGATCCGGTAGCCATCCTGAGGCAGAGGCGCCCGGTTCCATGAGCCGCGCCAGGCGATGAAGGCACCACCCTGGTAGCGCTCCGGGAAGGCGCTACCGGTATAAAAGACCAGATCGTTGGGTGCCCAGTGCGCGGGATAGGCGTGTACCGGCGCCTGGAAATTGCCTTCAGCCTCTTTTCTGCCATCGCCACCGTACTCCGGAGCCAGGAGGCGCTTACCCGAGGTTGGATCCACGTAGGTGGAAGGCCAGCCGTAGTCCGCACCGGGAACGGCACGGTGGAACTCCTCCGCGGGCAGCTCGGCGCTTGCTTCGTCGTCATAGTACTCGGGCCAGAGGGTGGAGAGCTGATCCCTGCCGTGCATGGCGAAGAACAGGGCCTGCTCTGCATTGTTCCAGTCGAGGGCAACTACGTTCCGGGTGCCGGTGACAAAGCGCTCCCCGTCAAGCTGGTCCTGATCCAGTTTGCTGGCGCTGAACTTCCAGATGGCCGCCTGTCGCTCGAGCTGCGGACAGGGTTCCAGGCCAGGTGAGCCAGGTGAGCGGCGCTTCTTCTGACAGGCGTTGGAAGGCGCGCCTACATTGACATAAAGCTCGCCACGATCATTGAGTGCGATGGCCTTGGTCGCATGAGACCCCTGCCTGGGAAAACCCTCGACGATGGTCTCCGGCTCGCCTGCCGGCATCAGGTTGTCATCGAGCAACAGGCGGCTGACGCTGACCGTGTCGGAGAAGTAGAGGAAACCGCCGTGGATCTCCAGTCCGGTGGTGATTGGCAGCTTGCGTCGCTCCAGTTCATTGGCGTTACCGTCGCCATCCGTATCCCGCAGTGCGACAAGCTCACCATCGCGCATGGAGACGAAGACGTCACCATTGGCACGCACGGCAATGTGCCGAGCCCTGGGGCCTACCCCTTCATGGAAGACCTGGGCGCTGAACCCTTCGGGCAAGCTGAGCTCGGCGGCGTAGGCTGTCGTGTGCAGTAGTGCAGTCACCAGCGCTACTGTCATGGCGGAGCCTGGAGATCGCCAGTTCCGTGTGCGCTCCGGTGGTGCCGTTTGTTTCTTTGTCAGTGTATCGAACGTCATTTCAGCCTCTTGCCTTTAACGGTGGTCGTTGCCTGTTCTGTGCCGATTGTTTTGCATGGGAGTCAATCCCAACGGACGCTGCCGTCAAGCCAGGCCTTGATCAGATGGTGTGCGATCGCCAGCGCCCCTGGCACCTTCAATACCTCCGGATCGGGGTTGGCGACACCGGCGAGCACCCGCTCGAATGCGTCCGCCACCTGGGCTCGTTCGAAAAAGCGCACGTCCGTCATCTCCTCCGCATCCATGTTGATGTCAGTGCTTTCGGCCAGGCCGTGACAACCGATCATGAGCGAAGAAGGGAACGGCCAGGGCTGTGAGGAATGGTAGCGGACCGGTCCGACCCGAATGCCGGCCTCCTCCATCACTTCACGACGCACGGCCTCCTCGATGGATTCTCCCTGATCGATGAACCCGGCGAGTGCCGAGTACATGCCGGTGCGTGCCAGCCGACCGGCCGATTGCCCGAGCAGACAGCGATCGCCATCCAGGATCAGCATGATGGCAACCGGATCCGTGCGTGGAAAGTGCTCGGCATTGCAATCACTGCAGCGACGCACGTGACCCCCTTTGGCCTGGCTCGTGCGCTCGCCACAGACGCTGCAGAACTGATGGCGCCGATGCCAATCCACCTGTGACCTGGCCTGAGCGAGGACGCCGGAGTCACTCATGGGCAGCCCCATGGCGGCTCGGCGTGCGTCATCGAACTGCCAGGGCGGTCCCAGATTCAGCTCATGTATGGGGTCGCCGAGCGCGGATACATCCAGGGCAAAGTGCGGTACGCCGTTATCGAGCCCGAGCAGGATGGGTGGCAGGTCTATCCCCAGGCGAGCGATATCCTGCTGATTCAACCAGCCGAGGCTTGGACCCGCGGGGTCGGCGATGGTCAGAACGTTCAGATTCCAGAGCAGCAGATAGCGGCTGTCCGGGTGGCTGGCGGCCTGGGCGATGGTTGCCTCGTCGCGACGCATGGCATCCGCCCGGTCCAGAGGGTTGCCGGAGAAGGTGTGCGGATAGCTCATTCTGCTGGCCTGTTCGCTGAAATCATCGAACAGGACACTAGAAGATCTCTCCGGCTTCGCGGCGTTTCTGCAGTTCGAGCATGTCCGTGGAGGCGACCGGCCCGCGGGCGATGATCTGCTGGGTGCGGCCGAGCACGAACTCGTCCCAGGCCAGGTGCGGCAATATGTAGAAGCGGTTCTCCGCGATGGAAGTGAACACGATCTCTGCGATCTCGGATGGATCTTTGCCCCTGGTGAGCATGTCCTGCATGAGCGTGGCAATCTGTGCGTCCCGCTCGGGCGAGGATGTGCCTGCCGCCATGTCCTCTGGTCGGTTGCGCTCGGCGCTGTGAATGTTGGTGGACACAAAACCCGGGCAAAGCACGCTGGCATTGATATTGGCGCCCCGATCGGCGAAGTCGCGCTGCAAACCTTCGGTGAGGGCCAGAACGCCGTGCTTGCTCACGCCGTAAGTGCCGCCGCCAGGCAGGAGCGCGGCCAGCGAAGCGGTGTTGACGATCTGGCTTGGCTCCCCGTGCTCGAGCATGTGCGGCACGAAGGCACGAATCCCATAGAGCACGCCGTAGAAGTTGACGCCCATGACCCAGTCCCAGTCCTTCTCCGGGATTTCCCAGACGGGTTTACCGGCGTTGATGGTGCTCGCGACCCCTGCGTTGTTGCAGAGCAGATGCACTTGGCCGAATTCGTCGATGGCCCGCTCGGCCAGCGCCCGAACGGATTCCTCGATCATGGTGTTGGCCGACACACCGATGGCGCGCACCTGACGTTGTTCGATGCGCTTCACAGCCTGCTCGAGCGCGTCTTCCTCGATGTCCGCCAGGACCACGTTCATCCTGGCGGCGGCTGCCTGTTCCGCGAGGGCGAAGCCGATGCCGCTGGCAGCACCGGTGACCACGGCCGTTTTTCCTTCGAAGTTCTGCATCTTGATCTCTCCTGAATGGCCCTCGCAGTTAATCGAACAGCTTGCGAACAGGGATATGAATGGTCAGCTCGGGTTGATCGAGCATGAAGGCCGCGTCGGAGTATCTCGGTGGGCCAAAGCGGACCTTGGCATCGTTCGACGTGCCGAGTGGCTCCTTGGGTATTTTGAACATGCCCGTGTCGATCTTATTGTTGCCGTTCTGGTCGTGGTAGACGGAAATGGCGTACTCACCGTACGGCAGATCTTCAAAAAGGATCTCGCTGTGACCATCGACTATCGGCACCGAACCTTCGCGAACGGTGTTGGACTCCAGCCAGCCTTCGGGGCCGGACCACATGGCATAGACCAGACTGCCGTCGTCGTTCTTCATTCCCGACAGAGTAACCATCAGCACCCCGGTCGAGGGTAGTACATGAGCCCCTTCCGGTTGGTCTGCGCCCACGCTCTCAGCAGAGCAGAGAGTACTGATCGTGCACACGGCAATTGCCAGAATCGATGCGTGAAGTCGGAATGCGATCATGCTTGTTACCCTAGCATAGGGAGCTTTCCGAAGACTCCGGACACACCACCGCGATTGCCCGGCCTCCTCGCGCTTGGCATGATCGAAGCGCTTCGGATGGCGGACGATATGCACTTCAGACTCAGAAAGGGCCTCGACCTACCTATGGCAGGCCGGCCGGAGGCTCGTCTGGATTCTGCTGCAACCGTGGCCAGCGTCGCCATTGTGGGTGACGACTATGTGGGGCTCGAACCGCGGCTGAAGCTTGCTGTCGGCGATCGAGTCCGGGCCGGAGACGTGGTCCTCGAGCAGAAGCGGGACCCGCATATCCGCTTGACGGCGCCAGGCAGTGGCGCCGTGACTGCCGTGAACCGTGGCGCCAGGCGGGTGCTCAAATCGGTGGTCATCGAGCTCGATGACCCCGACGGTGGCGCCGACTTGCCTTATACCGGCTCATTGGAAGATCCCAGGCAGGCACTGCTCGAGAGCGGTTTATGGTGTTCGTTTCGAACCAGACCCTACGGTCGGATCCCGGCCTCCGATGCAGCACCGCACTCGGTCTTCGTCACCGCCATGGATACCCGGCCGCTCGCCGGGGATCCTCAGATCGCCGTCGGTGCGCAGTCGGTTCGCTTTTCCCGGGGGCTCGAAGTGCTGCGCGATCTGACAGAGGCTCCGGTGTATCTGTGCACCGCGCCCGGGTGGGATGGGCCGAAGGTGGACGGGGTGCGCCACGCCACGTTCGAAGGTCCGCATCCCGCCGGTTTGCCGAGCACCCATATTCACCATATCGCTCCGGTCGGGCCTGGTCGTGCCGCCTGGCATCTGGGCTGGCAGGACGTCATCGCCATTGGCAGATTGTTCGGCGACCGGGTGCTTTCCTTTGAACGGGTGATCGCGCTGGGTGGCGATGCGTTCGCCGAGCCGAGAATGCTGAAAACCCGCCTAGGTGCCGATCTGATTGCGCTCACGGCCGATGAGTGGCGGCGAGAGGATCCGTCCGGAACCGACCCGGGACCCAGGTTGCTTTCCGGCTCACCGCTGTGCGGACGGGTGGCAGAGGGCTCCGAGCGCTGGCTCGGACGCTACCATGATCAGGTTTGCGCACTTCGGCCGCCACTAGAGGGGCGGCGACTCCGCTGGCGCCGCTTGCTGGATGGCCGGTTCAGCTTTGCCGGTACCTTCGACCGCCGTTCTGGTGCATCCGACCGCCCCTTCAGCACGGATCAGAACGGTCGCGCGACCGCACTGGTGCCCATCGATGCGTTCGAGAAGCTGATTCCGATGGATGTGCTGACCGAGCCGCTGCTGCGAGCACTCCTGATCGGGGATACGGACCAGGCCCAGGCGCTCGGTTGCCTCGAGTTGGTGGAGGAGGATCTGGCGCTGTGCTCGTTCATCTGTCCGGGCAAGAACGACTACGGTGCGGTGCTGCGGGTAAATCTCGACCTGATAGAGCTTGAAGGCTGATGGCAGCAGGCAGACCCCGGCGAGGTGGCGCCAGGTTGGCCGATTACCTGTCGGCGATCTCCGTGCTGGCCGATCGGTTCGTCTGGTCACGGAGCATGGCTACCCTGGGGGCGCCGCACGTTCGGGATCGGGTCAACGTGCAGCGGGTGCTCAACAACTTCGTGCTGGCCTCGTTGCCGTGCTGGCTCATTGGTCTGTGGAATCTCGGTGAGCAGATTCACGTGGCCATGGCGTTCACGGGCACGACCGAGCTGCCCGGTTGGCGGGCTGCAGTACTTGCGGGGCTGGGACTCCCCTATGACGGGGCGAACCTGGCCGCTAACTTCCTGCATGGGCTGCTTTACTGGTTACCGATATTCCTTGCGGCGCTGCTGACGGGCGCAGTCTGGGAAGCGGTATTTGCCGTGATCCGCCAGCGGCCGGTGGATGAAGGGCTGCTTTCCATCGCCTGGCTGTTCGCTTTGATCCTGCCACCTACCGTGCCGCTGTATCAGGTGGTCATCTGCATGACCTTCGCCATGGTGGTGGCCAAGGGGATCTACGGAGGGACGGGTCGCTACATCGTCAGCCCGCCGGTGCTTGGTCTGTGCATTCTCACCTTCTCGTATCCGGAGACGCTGCTTGGGATCGGTGCCTGGATTCCGGTGCCCGGGTACGAGGAGCTCACCACCATTGAGCTGGTGGTGCTGGAAGGGGGCGTACGGGCGCTGGAGCTGGTGGACTACGCGTGGTGGGGCCTGTTCATCGGCAATCAGCCGGGCCCCATCGGGGTGATCTCCGCGTTTGGTTGCGTGTTGGGGGCGGCTTACCTGGTCGTGACTGGGTCCGGGTCTTGGCGGATCATGGCGGGCTCTCTGGTCGGGATGGTGCTGACCGTGGTTTTCCTGAACGCTGTCGGTCCGGCAGATGACCCGATGTTTGCAACGCCGTGGTGGTGGCACGCGGTCATCGGCGGCTGGGCATTCGGAACGGTTTTTCTCGCTACAGATCCAATGGCGGCGGCCACCACCCGGCCCGGGCGTTGGGTATTCGGCATCCTGGTCGGTGTGCTGACCGTCGTCGTGCGGCTGACCAATCCGGCGTACTTCGAAGGCGTGGTGTTCGCCATCCTGCTCGCCAGCATGTTCGCGCCGCTTTGCGACTACTTCGTTGTCGAGCGCAACATCAAGCGTCGGCAGAGCAGGTTGGAGGCGAGCTGATGCGGGAGTCACCGCTCAAGGCCCTGTCCGTGTTGCTTGCCATCGCGCTCGTCTGCTCGGTGCTGGTCAGCGTGTCTACCGTGGTGCTGCGGCCGATCCAGGAGGCGAACGAACGCATCGAGCGATATCGACAGATCGTCACGTTGTCGGGTCTCGTCGAGCCGGGTGACGCGCTGGACGATGCGCAGGTGGAAGCAGCGATAGAGCCAGCTGGACGTGCGGGTGGTTGATCTGGCCAGCGGCGCCTTCGAAGCGCTTGAACCGGATCAGGTGGATTCCCGCCGAGCGGCGAGTGATCCGGCCGGCTCGGTGGAGATACCGGCTGAGGAAGACGTGGCCAGGATCGGCAGACGAAGCCGTTACGAGGTGGTCTATCTGGTGTTACCGCACGGATGCAGATGGGCCGAGTGGTCAACTTGCCCGGTTGATACTGCCGGTGCATGGGCAAGGCATGTGGTCCACGCTGTAC
This sequence comes from Candidatus Azotimanducaceae bacterium, assembly GCA_965215995.1. GTDB lineage: Bacteria > Pseudomonadota > Gammaproteobacteria > Pseudomonadales > Azotimanducaceae > SZUA-309. The sequence goes on from OZ244128.1 coordinate 2,805,569, forward strand.
GGTCTCGTGGCGCTGGAGGCAGATTTCAACACCATTGCCGCGGTGACGTTCTACGAGCAGGAGGAAACGGCCGGGCTCGGTGATCAGATCGAAGATCCCGCCTGGCAGTCGCGTTGGGTGGGTCGCCGTCTGTTTGGTAGCGGCGGTGACTTCCGGTTCCGGGTTGCCAGTGGTCCGGTGGACGATGATTCACCGGCCGCTACCCACCAGGTGGACGGACTGTCCGGAGCGACCATCACGGGCAACGCGGTCACTGCTTTGATGTCATTCTGGTTCGGGCCGTACGGCTATGGACCGCTGCTCGCGAAGTTGGCAGCGGGGGAGCATCAGGTGGCGAGACAGGAGTAGCAGATGTCAGTACGAGAGACGCTCATAGATCCGCTGATCAATCGGAATCCGGTCACCCTGCAGGTGCTCGGGATCTGCTCGGCCCTCGCCATCACGAATTCGCTGGATACAGCGCTCATCATGGGCATATCGCTGACCGCCGTGCTGGTGTTCTCGAACACGGCCATCAGCCTGATCCGGAACCTCATTCCCAACTCGCTGCGAATCATCATCCAGGTCACCATCATAGCCACCGGTGTGATCGTGGTGGATCAGGTGCTCAAAGCCTATGCGCCGGGCATGGCGCGCACACTCTCGGTGTTCGTGGGGCTGATCGTCACCAACTGCATTGTGCTCGGCCGTGCGGAAGCCTTCGCGGTGAAGAACACCGTCCCGATGAGCCTGCTCGATGGCATCGGCAACGGCCTTGGTTACACAGCCGTGCTGGTGGTCGTGGCGAGCATCCGCGAGCTTTTCGGAGCGGGCACTCTGCTCGGATTCGAGATTCTTCCGCTGGCAAGCGACGGTGGCTGGTACGTGCCGAATCAGCTCATGCTGTTGCCGCCGAGCGCCTTCTTCATCATCGGCTTCCTGATCTGGGCGATACGGGCCTGGAAACCTGCGCAGGTGGAGGAGAAGGAGTTCAAGGAAGTGCGCGTCCGGCCGTCGGATAAGGTGCTCGCGTCGAGCGTCGCGTCATGAACGAGCTGTTCGACATCTTCTTAAGAGCGTTGCTCATCGAGAATCTGGCGCTGGCCTTCTTTCTCGGCATGTGCACGTTTCTGGCGGTTTCCAAGCAGGTCAAAACGACCCTGGGCCTCGGTGCCGCCGTGATCGTGGTGGAGACCATCAGCGTGCCACTCAACAACCTGATTTACACCCACCTGCTCAAGGAAGGCGCGCTTGCCTGGGCCGGACTTGGACATCTGGATTTCAGCTTTCTGGGTCTGATCAGCTATATCGGTGTGATCGCGGCCATGGTGCAGATTCTGGAGATGTTCCTGTCGCGGTATCTGCCGGCCCTCTACGCGACCCTCGGCATCTTCCTGCCCTTGCTCACGGTCAACTGCGCCATTCTCGGTGCGTCGCTGTTCATGGTGCAGCGGGACTACAACTTCACGGAGAGCGTGGCTTACGGCTTTGGCGTGGGGGTCGGCTGGGCACTCGCCATCGTTGCCCTGGCGGGGCTTCGGGAAAAAATGCGCTACTCGGATGTGCCTGATGGCCTCGAGGGTCTCGGCATCACTTTCGTCACGGTGGGGCTGATGTCGCTTGCGTTCATGGGAATCTCGGGCATCGAGCTCTAGGGGACCTGTCGATGCAGGAAATTGCGGTCGCGGTAGGGATCTTCACGGTGGTGGTGACCGGGCTGGGCGTCATCATCCTGCTCTCCCGTGGTCTTCTGGTGCCGAGCGGCGATCTCACCATCCGGGTGAACGGTGAGCGGGAGCTGACCGTTCCCGCGGGTGACAAGCTCCTGAACGTGCTGACCAACGCCGGTCTCTTCCTGCCTTCGGCCTGTGGTGGGGGCGGCACCTGCGGTCAGTGCCGTTGTCGCCTGCTCTCCGGTGGTGGCGAGCTGCTGCCGACCGAGAAAGCGCACATCACGAAGCGGGATGCCAGGGAAGGCTATCGGCTCGCCTGCCAGGTGACCGTGAACGAAGATCTGGCCATCGAGGTGCCCGAAGCCGTCTTCGGTGTGAACCGCTGGGAGACCACGGTCCGGTCTAACGAGAACGTAGCAACCTTCATCAAGGAGCTCGTGCTGGAGTTGCCGCCGGGGGAGCGGATGAACTTCCGGGCTGGTGGCTATGTGCAGATCGAGTGCCCACCATACCGGATGTCTTATCAGGAAATAGAGGTCCCACAGGCTTACCGGGAAGAATGGAACCGCTATCAACTGTTCGAGCTCGAATCCGTGGCCGAGACGGCGGATGTCCGTGCCTACTCCATGGCTAATTACCCGGAGGAAGACGACATCATCATGCTCAACGTGCGCATCGCAACGCCGCCGCCGCAGGCGCCTGCCGGTACCCCGCCTGGTGTCATGTCGTCGTGGATATTCGGCAGAAAGCCTGGCGATAAGGTCTGGGTGTCAGGCCCCTATGGTGAGTTCTTCGCCAGGGACACGGATGCGGAGATGGTTTTCGTCGGCGGTGGCGCCGGTATGGCGCCCATGCGCAGCCACATTTTCGATCAGCTCAAGCGTCTGCAGAGCGATCGGAAAATCAGCTTCTGGTACGGCGCCAGAAGTCTGCGGGAAGCCTTCTATGTGGAGGAATTCGATACGCTGTCAGCCAGCCATGAGAACTTCAGCTGGCATCTGGCGCTTTCGGAACCGTTACCAGAGGACAACTGGACGGGGCTCACCGGGTTCGTGCACGACGTTCTTCACGACAACTACCTGGCTGCCCACCCAGCGCCGGAGGATTGCGAGTATTACCTGTGTGGCCCACCGGTGATGAACTCGGCCGTCATTGCCATGCTGGATGGGGAAGGCGTCCCGGCCGACAACATTCTCCTTGATGATTTCGGAGGCTGAATGGAGATTTTTCTGGTGAGCTTTCTCATCTTCACCGGCGCTGTCGGAATTCTGCTGCTCTGCCAGTGGGCACGTGGCTCGGATCTGCCGGTGGGCTGCACGCCCCAGTCGGGTCGATGTTGCAGGGACAAAGACTTCGGAAACTGCATAGAGCGAGCCGAGCCCGGGCGTGGCAATGTCAAAGGTAAGGGCGTTGAGCAGTGGCCGGGAGCGGCTGGGTCTCCTTAGAGAGGAAAGGGAATGTTCGTTCGGGAGCACATGACCCGGGAGGTGATCACCCTTCCGGCCGACATGGAGGTGCTGAAGGCGCTGATGGTGCTGGCGCGGCACGATATTGCCGGAGCACCGGTGCTGGATGCTGCAAACAGGGTAGTTGGCGTGCTGACTGAAAAGGACTGCCTGGAACGGGCGCTTGCCGCCACCTATCACTCCGAGTATGGCGGGCTGGTGAGCGAGTACATGTCTGCACCGGCGATGACGCTTTCGCCTGACGACGGGCTGGTTCAGGCGGCCGAGCGGTTCGTTGAGCTGCCGTTTCACCGCTTTCCTGTCATAGAGGATGGGATGCTTGTGGGTATCCTGAGCCGCCGGGATGTGATTCAGGCTTTGGCGAATGCCTGGCAATAGCGAAAGCCCGGTGAACCATGGCGCTGGGAAAGGATCAATGCGCTCATGCTCCGCGATTCGGGTCGCCGGAGATGATGTTAGGGAAGTTGGCGATGGCTGTTAGAGACCAGGGAAGAACTAGACGCCAAGGAAGCAGACGCGGACCGGCAGCGGTCGCGGTGGCTCTGCTTTCCGGTGTGCTCATCGGCTGCAGTGGCGACGACGGTGATCCAGGCCCGCAAGGGCCGCCCGGCCCACCGGGACCGCCTGCCGGTGTAGATATCGGCAATGCGGCGGAGATCAATGCGGTCATCCAGAGCGTTACCATCGCCAGCCCACCCGTGGTCGAGTTCACGCTGACCGATGGCAACGGCAATCCGGTCAGGAACCTGGCCGCCAGCGCCATCGGTTTCCAACTGGCCAAGCTGATACCGGGTACAGATGGCAACGCCAGCGCCTGGCAGAGCTACATCAATCAGGTGGAACAGCCGGGAGTGGGGCCAGGCACCGAGCCGCAAGTGCAAGCGGGTACGGAGAACGGTTCCGCGGGGACCTTGACGGAGAACGATGACGGCACCTATACCTACGAATTCGCACTGGATGTGGCCAACGTCACCGATCCCATCGAGGTGAGTTACGAGCCACCACTCACTCACCGGCTGACCTTCGAGATTCGCGGCTACGCGCCGGTAAGAAATCCTGTGTTCACCTGGCGGCCGTCAGATGGGGCGAGCACGGGCCTGTTCAGTCGGGAGATCGCAGCCACTGAGACCTGCAACACCTGTCATGCTGACCTGGCGATCCATGGCGGTGCGCGCTTCGAGATGCAGGAATGCGTCACCTGCCACAACCCCGGGTCGGTGGACGCGAACAGTGGCAACACGGTAGATATGTCGGTGATGACCCACAAGATTCATCACGGCGCTGCTCTGCCGAGCGTGATCGCCGGTGGCGACTACTGCATCTGGGGCTTCAGGGACTCCATCCATTGCTACGACGACGTGGTCCATCCGCAGGACATTCGGGCCTGCAGCAACTGCCACGATGCAGACGATCCTGCGACGCCGGATGCTGCCAACTGGTACCAGGTGCCTACCGAAGAAGCCTGTGGCGCGTGCCATGACGATGTGAACTTCGCCACCGGTGAGAATCACGGTCCGGACATCCCGGCAGACAACAGCCAGTGTGTCAGTTGTCATGCGAACAACCCGGACTCCCGCATCGAGGTGCGCCAGGCGCACAGAATTCTGGAGCGGGAAGCCGCGGCTGCCTACGCCTACAACCTGATCGATGTCACAGCGCCGGGGGCGGGTGCAGCGCCCACGGCCACCTTTTCCGTCACCAACCCGCAGGATGGCGACGCAGCTTACGACCTGGCAACGACCACCGCGCTCGCTGATGGCGGCCTCAGGCTGTCGCTTGCCTGGACGACAGAGGACTATTCGAATGTGGGTAACGGCAGCGAGAACAGCCAGCCGGAGACCACCGCCGTCTACGATGATATGGGCGTGCTGCAGGCTTCCCCGAACGGTGATGGCACCTATGATCTGATTCTCGGCACGGTGCCCGCGGACCAGACCGGGTCCGGTGTGGTTGTGTTCGAAGGTGCGGTGAGCGATGCCGAACTGGGTAATCTGGGCATCGAGAATGCCCATCACTACTTCGCGATCACTGATGATCCAGCCGACCCTGTCCCCCGCAGAACGTCCGTGGACATGATTCGCTGCAACGACTGCCACGACTCGCTGTCCTTCCACGGTGGTCGGAATACGGATTCCATCGAATCCTGTCAGACCTGCCACAACGCCGACGCTGCCCGAGGCGGGTCGCCGAGCCGCGGGCCCATGGATGTGAATTACTTCCTGCACCGCAAACATGCCGTGGATGACATCCGCTACCCGCAACCGGTCAGTCACTGCACCGGCTGCCATACGGATGACGGCTTCTACCCGACTCCGGCGTCTGCTGGTGTGTTGCCCACCAGTACCAACCGGGGCGCAGATCCGTTCGACCCATTCGACAATGACCGGATAACGGCCAACACCGCCGCCTGCTCTGTCTGCCACGCGGGCGATGATGCACGGATTCACATGGAGCAGAACGGAGGATCCATAGCCGCGTGTCTGGCGCCGGATGGTACGGTATCGAGAAAGGTAGATGATTGCGGCGGAACTCTGGGCGAGGTGATTGAAGAAAGCTGCGTGGTCTGCCACGGACCCGGTCGCAGTGCCGATACGGCGATCGTGCATGGACTGTAGTGATCTTGCTGGCAGGCAGGGGAGAGGCTGAAGGTGTGATGAGGAGAGAGTTAGGGCGAAGGCCCTCGCGCTGGCTGGCGACACTGGTGGCTCTGCTCGGCTTAATCGGGGCGACCGGCGTGCTGGGGCAACAGGGGCGGATTCCCGAAGCCCACTACACGGATGGCGGTGCGGAAGCCTGTATGCGCTGTCATGCCGGCGAGAACATGGTGGTGATCCTGGAAACCGCCCATGGTGATCAGACCAATCCTCACTCGCCTTTCGGGCCGGACCAGGCAGGCTGCGAGGCCTGCCATGGGCCGGGCAGCCTGCATGTGTCCCGATCCCGAGGGGGCGCTGGTTTTCCACCCCTGGCCAGCTTCGGCAGAGGCGGTGATCCGGTGTCGGAGCAGCTCGGTCTCTGTCTCGGCTGTCATGGCGAAGACATGGGCGAGCACGCGGGCATGGCGTTTCTAGGCAGCCTGCACGATACCGGGCGCATGACCTGCTCTTCCTGCCACACCATGCACACGAGTGAGAACGTGCTGGCCAATCGTGCTGCACAGATCGAGAACTGTGCCACCTGTCATGCCACGCAGATCGAAACGCACAGCCGGTTCGAAGGCCGGGGTATCGATTTCGAGCGGCTCACCTGCCACGACTGCCATGATGTGCATCAGTTGATGCGCCGTGAGTAAATAATAGATGTGGGGTTGTGCCACCTGCTGCGTTATTTCTCTCGTGCTGCTCACAGGCATGACTTTCTCAAGCCTTGCGCAGAGTGCGGCGGGAGAACTCAGTCCGATGGGTGCCGACACCTGTCTCGGCTGCCACAACGGCGAGAATATGCTGGTCATCTTCCGCACAGCCCATGGTCAGCAGGCGGACCCGGAATCGCCCATGGCGTCTCTGCAGTGCGAGGCCTGTCACGGCGCGGGGGCCGATCACGCGGATCGAAAGCTGGCTGGACCGGTGCATCCGACCATCGTCGGTTTCGGCAGAGCGTCCGACACACCGGTTGCAGAACAGAATCAGGCCTGTGCCGCATGCCATGAGCGGGATGTGGGGCTCACCTGGCACGGCAGTCTGCACGAGCGAAACGATACGGCCTGCGTCGCCTGCCACAGTGTGCACGTGGAACGGGATCCGGTGAGCCTGCAGACCGCGCAAGCCCAGGTGTGCTTCGATTGTCACCGGTCTCAACGGGCGGACAGCATGAAGCCTTCCAGCCATCCCATACGCTTTGATGCCATGGTCTGCACAGACTGTCACGATCCGCACGGCTCGGTAACGGATGCGCTACTGGTGCGGAACACGACCAACGAGCTTTGTGTGAGTTGTCATGCGGAGTACCGGGGTCCCATGCTGTTCGACCACGCGCCGGTCAGCGAAGACTGCACGCTCTGTCACGAAGCGCACGGCTCGGTGCACCCGGCCTTACTGAACCGCACGGCGCCGCTCCTCTGCCAGTCCTGCCACTCCCAGCGTGGGCATCCGAGCCTGTCGTTCACCGATCAGAGCCTGCCAGGTGGCAGTCCGTCCGCGATGGTGCTGGGCAGAAGTTGCGTCAATTGTCATACCCAGGTGCACGGCTCGAACCACCCGTCCGGGTTCAACCTGATGCGTTAGTCATGAATATTCGCACCTCGGTTCTTTTGGTCCTGCTTTCCCTGATGAGCACCAGCACGCTGGCGGAGCAGGCGCGTCCGCTAGGGTGGCGCTGCGACCGCTGCGATCAGGGACGCAGCTGGAATCTGGACCTGACCCTGGCACCCGCCTACGTGGCAGACGATGCCTTCCGCTTTGGTGACTACACCGGCATGGATGAGCAAGGCGGCTACCTGACGGGCGATGTGATGGCCAACTACGTGGACGAGCGGGCGGGTTACCTGCGGCTGGCTGGTTTCACCTTGAGCCCGGAATTCACCAATCTCTCCGTTGAAACGGGCCGCCAGGGCGCCTGGGAGCTCCGCGGCGCCTACCAGGCCATTCCGCGGCGTTTTTTCGATGCCACGGCAACGCCGTACTCGGGCAACGGGAGTGCCTTCTTGACTCTACCGGAGGGCTGGGTGCGCGCGCCGACCACGGAGCTGATGACCTCCCTGGATGACAGCCTCGCGGCCGTCGCAGTGGAGCGGGATCTGGATCTCTGGAAGCTGGGTGCCACCATCCGGCCGAATACGCGCTGGCGTCTGGACGTGGACTTCCGGCGCCAGGAGAAGCAGGGCGTTGATCTCAGTTCAGGCAGCGTGCTTTTCAGCGCGGTGGAGCTGGCTCGACCGGTCGACTACACCACGGACGATCTGGAGCTTGCCTTCAAGGTGAACGGAGCGGGGTGGGAGTCGAGCCTCAGTTACCTCGGCTCTTTTTTCGACAATGGCGAAGAAGCGCTCAGCTGGGAAAATGCCTTTGCAAGCGGGCTGGGTGTGGAAGCAGGCAGCAACTCTCTGGCGCCAGACAACGAGCTGCACCAGCTCACGCTCGCGGGCGCCCTGCGCCTGCCGCGGCGCACGGTGCTGTCCGGGCAGCTTGCGGTCGGCCGTCTGAGCCAGGATGAGCGGCTTCTGCCCTATACGATCAATCCAGGCATCAGCAGCCAGCCCCTGCCCGCGATGAGCGCAGATGCGAAGGCAGATACGCTCAATCTGAATCTCCGCGCGGTGAGCTCGCCCTGGCGGCGGATCAGCCTGGAGGGTGAGGTGCGCTTCAACGAGTTCGACAATCGTACGGACGTGCAGGAGTACCAGTACGTGATCACGGATGCAGTACCGGCAACGGAAGCGGTATTCAATCCCACCTACGACTACGAGCGCAGCGAGCTGAAACTTCGTGGTGAGTATCGACCGGCCCGCCGTCTGAAGCTGCAGCTCGGTTACGATGGCCGCCGTTTCGAGCGGAGTGCCCAGGAACGCCGGAAAACGCAAACCGACAAGCTCTGGTTCCGTCTGCATAGACGACTGGGTGCAGACGCAGAGCTGGACTTCGATCTGTTTGTGGAGAATCGCGACGGCTCGAGCTACGAGGCGCTCGATCGAGCGGTGAGTGAGCAGAACCCGCTCATGCGTAAGTACAACCTGTCGGACAGGGAGCGTTACGGCTTGCGCCTGAAGGGTTCGGTGTACCCGGCGGATCGTTGGGATTTCGGCTGGGAGCTGGAGTACGGGGAAGACGATTACCATGAGACGGACATTGGTCTGACCCAAACCCGATACGCTCGGGTTGGATTGGACGTGAGCTGGCTCATCGGTCGTCAGGGTGTGTTCTTTGGTGCCGTGAACACGGAGGTGGTCGATGCGGATCAGGCGGCGAGTCAGGCATTCGACGTTCCGGATTGGACAGCGACCTCATCGGACCGATTCGACAGCGCCAGCGTCGGCTTCGAGCACCCGGAATTGCTGGGGCCGGCAGGCGTGGAGCTCACCTACAGCTGGTCGCGGGGTCGAGGGGAGATCAGCAGCAATACCAGTGGGATGAATGGTGGTTTCCCGGATCTCAGCAGTCGCCGGCATCGGTTTGAGCTGGGTGTGACCCATCCGCTGGGACGGGCCTGGACGATGGGGATCAACTATCTGTTCGAGCAGGTGAAGAGTGACGACTGGTCGCTTGCCCATGTGGATCCCAGCACGGTGAGCAATCTGTTGTCCATGGGCGCCGATCCTTACAACTATGAAGTCAACGTGGTTTATCTGAGCTTTCGCTATCTGCGAACCGCCAGATGAAACCGCCCAGGAGGGACGCTATGTCACGCCGATTACTACTGATCACCTCTGTCTTTGCCCTGCTCTCGGGCCAGGCGGCAGCTGACCCCGCTGCCTGCATGATGTGTCATGGTGCAAACGAGTTCGAAGGCATGGAGGCAGAAGCGGTGAAAGACGCACTGGCTGATCCCGGCATTCCAGCACACGGGAGATTTCAGGAGCTCACCCTCGAAGAGGTGAAGGCACTGCTGGAGGCGCTGGCCGAATAAAGGGCGGCAACTGAAGGAGGATCAGCGGCCGAGGCGCTTGCTGCTGATCTGGGCGATGCGCGTGCACTCATCGGAGCAGTAGCGACGACCGGCGTACGGTGTGAACAGGTCCTCGCAGACCGGACAGGTTCTGGTCTCCGATTTTTCAGCCGTAAGCTCGCCCCGTTTCCGCTTCTCTAAGAGCTCGGAGATCTGCCGGTTGTCCTGCACCAGGGTTCTGAACTCTGAATCACTGATATCGAGCAGCTCCAGAACCGTGCTCACCGAGAGTCTCGGCGAGCGGAGAAGAAGAGCTGCTGCTGATTCCTGTAGCGTATCCATTGCCTTAGGTGGTGTTAGGTGGTGTTGGCTGTCCGCGGCTCGATCGAGGCCACGAACGAATTGCCTGTCGAGTTGCCTATGATGGCACAAACCAGCACCTTGGAAACAAAGACTGCTTCACAGTTGGATTCGAGCAAGCATGACGATAGCAAGACCCCGGATGATCATCGACTGCGATCCTGGCCACGATGATGCGCTGGCTCTGCTGATGGCCAGCCACCTGGCGGATGTGGTGGGTATAACGACCGTGAGCGGCAACGCACCGCTTGAAGCAGTGACGCGAAATGCACGGGCGCTGGCAACGTTGATGGCTGGCCAGGTGCCCGTTCACGCCGGTGCCAGTCGAGCCCTGGCTGCCACGGAGGAAGACGAGGGTCGCCATGCGACCCACGTGCATGGTGCCAGCGGCATGGACGGGGTCGAACTGCCTCAGATTGCAGGCGAGGTCGGTGACTCCGCGGTGGCCTACCTTGTTGAAGCCAGTCGCCGGGAGAGTGGTCTGTGGCTGGTTGCCATCGGTCCGCTGACCAACGTGGCGCTGGCTATCCAGGAGGATTCCGGATTTGCCGATCGCCTGGCCGGGATCAGCATCATGGGTGGCAGCACAAAAGGCGGCAACGTCACCGCCGCAGCGGAATTCAATATCTGGGCGGACCCGGAGGCAGCTGATGTGGTATTCCGCTCTGGCGCCGACATACGACTGTGTGGTCTGAATCTCACCCATCAGCTGAAGACCTCCGTGCAGTTGCTGAAGCGGATCCGGCTGCTGGCATCCAGGCGGGCCCGTCTGGCCGGAGAGGTGCTCGACTATCTGCATGACCGCATGCTGGAGCTGACGGGGGAAGCCGCGGCTGCGCTGCATGATCCCTGTGCCGTGCTGGCGGTGACGCACCCGGAGCTTTTCGAGTTTGCTCACCGGCCGATTGCGGTGGCGCTCGACGATCCGCTGACCCGGGGGATGACCGTGGTGGACGAGCGCTACTCCGGTAGGACGGGTCCGCACCAGGTTCAGGTGGCGTACCGAATCGATGCCAACGCGGCCTTCGGCCTGCTACTTGAGTCGCTGGCGGAGGATCCGGAGGCAGGGCTGCTATAGTGCCTGAAGGCAGGATCGAGCAGTGGGGTGGAGATGGCTATTCGGGATTCGGTCAGTGAAGCAGAGTGGTCAGCGCGTCAGGACCTGGCTGCCTTCTATCGTCTGGTTGCCGGATATGGCTGGGATGACCTCCTGCTTGCCCACCTTTCCTGCCGGGTACCGGGTGAAGAGGCCTACCTGATCAATCCGTTCGGCCTGCTGTTCGAGGAGATTACGGCGTCGAGCCTGCTAAAAGTCGACTACACGGGGCAGAAGCTGCTCGATAGCGAGTACGACATTTCCCCGGAAGCGAATGTGATTCACGGAGCGCTGCTCAGCGCACGCGGTGATATCAACAGTGTCGCGCACGTGCACACCATTGAAGGCACTGCAATCGCCAGCCGGGTTGAAGGCCTAAGAAACATCTCTCAGCAGTCGATGATCGTCGCTGGTTCTCTTGCTTATCACGACTATGAGGGGGTGGTGCTTGATCCGGCTGAAGCGCCGAGGCTTGCCGCGGATCTCGGTGAGGCGCGGCACATGATTCTACGCAACCACGGCTTGCTGACCGTCGGTGCGACGGTGTCCCAGGCCTTTCAGGGTCTCTACAACCTGCAGCGGGCGTGCGAGGTCCAGGTCGCGGCAGAATCAGGCGATGCGCCGTTGATTCACATCTCCGAGAAGATCATGGAGAAAACCACCGCCATGTTCGCCTCTGCTGCCGTAGCCGGGCCTGGCCCGGATCTGCTTTGGGATGCGCTGCTGCGCAGGCTGGATCGTACCCAGCCTGACTTCCGCAGCTGAAAGGGTTGCTAGCTTTCGGGGACGACCGTGCCACCCCGCACCGGAAATCCGGACAGTGCTTCCGCGGCAACGGCGTTCAGCACTTCCTGCTGATTCTCCCGGTCCGAGTCCGAGATCTTCTTGCTGGCCACGCCATGAAACGCCGGGTTGTGGCTTGCCACGTCGAATATATCGACGGCCAGCTGGCCTTCGGTGTACTGCCTGACCCGGGTCTCCGTGCCGTAGTTGTAGCCGTAGTAGTAGCCGCGACGGGAGTAACCGGTGTGGAAGCTGGACGGATAGGTGTCCACCTTGATCTGATCCCGTGAGCCCACGGTAAAGCCGATGGCCATGCTGGCGGACTCCGGATCGCTGACCTCGTTATAGCCTTTGGTGTTCATGGCGATGCGGATGGACTCCATCAACCGGCCCTGCAGCATGGGGTTCACGGCCCCCTGTGCCTGGCTGACGGCCATCGGGTTCTCGGAGATGAAGGCGTAGGTCTGATAACCGCTGAAGTCGATTTCCCGGTTGTAATCGTAGGTGCTCTCGATGCCACCGCTGGATGAGCAGCCGGTGACGATGAGCGCAAGTCCCAGTGAAGCGCCGCTGATGAGTGCGCGAGTAAGCATGGTCATTTCCCCTCGGTTCGCTTGGGAGCGGATCTTAGCAGGGAATTGGCCGAACTGATTATCTGTGTCGATGAATCCGTCCGGTGCTGACCCACACATCTCATCGCAGCGCTCTCAGACCAGATCAGCGAGCGCCGTTTTGATGTCCGGGTACTGGAATCTGTGCTCGAGGCGTGTGCTGACAGCCTGTTGGCCGTCGCAGACCAGGGTGGCCTGTTCTCCCAGCAGCGCGTTCAGAACGAAGCGTGGCGTGAACATCCAGGCAGGCCGACCGAGAGCGGCACCGGCTGCTTCGGCGAAATCGGCATTGCGGACCGGTGTTGGTGCGACCAGGTTGTAAACACCGCGACTGTCCGTCTCTTCGAGCAACGCCTCGAGAATGGCCGTAGCGTCGTGCAGGTGGATCCATGAAAGCCACTGGCTGCCCTTTGCAATAGGGCCGCCGACGAACAGCTTGAACGGCATGAGCATCTGGCCGAGCGCACCGCCGCCCCGGCCCAGCACCACGCCGAGACGGGCGATGATGGGGCGGACGTCTTCCCGTAGCTTGGTCAGAGGCGCCTCCCATTGCCGTGCCAGCTCGGCGAGAAAGTCATCGCCGCTGCCGCTGGCCTCAGTCACCACTTTGTTCCCCGTGCCGTAGAAACCGACGCCGGACGCTTGAATGAACACCGCTGGGGGTTGGCTTGCGGCGTTGGTCGAGGTCACCAGCGTCTCGGTTGGTATTACCCGCGAGGCGATCAGCTGCGCCTTGCGCTTGCTTGTCCAGCGCGGCCCGCCGATGGATTCCCCGCACAGATTGACCACCGCATGGCTCCCGGAGATCAGCGAGCTCAAGCTCGTTTCCGGACCGCCCTGTGGCAGCCAGTTGGCGAAGCTGACTGGGCCCACCGGCGGACGGGTGTGACCGCGGCTGAGGATTACCACATCATAGCCGGCACCGCCGAGCACGGCCGCCAGGCGGCGACCGATGAAGCCGCTGCCACCTGCGATCACGACTCTCGGTCGCGGTGGCGATTGGGTCTTTTCGTCGGGTCCGGTCATGCGGTCTCTGCAAAGGTTGATGATGAATGATGGGCATCCTTCGCTTAGGATTCGAACCCTTTTTTTAAAGCGGCTGGTTCCTGCCGGCAAAGGATAGTGTCCGAACAGACTGCAAGAGAGGTTTTATGAGTCCTGGACTCGAGGAGTTGCTCGAACTGCTGACGCTCGAGCGTATCGATGAGAACCTGTTTCGTGCCTTTCATCCCAGAGATCGGGAGCATCGCCTCTATGGAGGGCAGATCATGGCACAGGCGCTCCGGGCAGCCGCACATACCGTCCCCGAGGACCGGCCCGTGCACTCACTGCACGGTTACTTCCTGCGGCCGGGCGATCCGAAGATTCCTGCGCTCATCGACGTGGAGCGCATTCGCGATGGCCGCTCTTTCAGCACCCGGCGGGTAGTCGTGATTCAGCATGGTCAGGCGATCTTCAACATGGACACGTCCTTTCAGATCTCGGAGCCGGGTCTTGAACACCAGATCCCGATGCCCGACCGGCAGCCGCCGACCGAGGACATGGTGCCGGAAGAGATGCGGGACTGGACGTTCCTGGGTTGGCGCCACGATCACAAACGGCTGTCCTCGAACGAAGCCCAACCGCCCTGTCAGGATCTCTGGTTCAAGGCCAACGGGCGGGTGCCGGACGACCCGGTGCTGCACGCCTGTCTGGCTGTTTACGAATCGGATAACGCCCTGCTCGGCACTGCACGATTACCGCATCGGGAGGTGATGAACCGGGAGCGGATGCAGATGGCGAGCCTGGATCATGCCATGTGGTTTCACCACGGGGCCGTCAGCGACTGGCGGGTGGATGAGTGGCTGCTCTATGCCCTGGACGCACCTTCCGGCTCTCAGGCGCGTGGCTACAATCGCGGCCTGCTGTTTTCGGAAGATGGCAAGCTGGTGGCGACCACGATGCAGGAAGGCTTGATGCGCCAGCGCTGAGACGGCGCCTGCCCGGCAGATGTGGGGTGTCTGCGCCGGGTGCCGCTCAGGGTTGCTGCCTTCGTTTCCGGCGCTTCTTTACAGCGCGTCCCCCGCGACCGGGGTTGGTGGTCGGGGCGGTGTCACCGGCTTCCGCGCGAGCGTGTTGCGTTCGGAATGACTTGCGGCGACGGGTGGGCCGGTCAGCCTGCTTGCGCCGCCGCTGCCCTTCGCGGCTGTCCGTCCCGGCACCACGTGGCTGAAAGCTCGGCACCAGGTGTTTTTTACCATTGCCGATCAGATCGGCGCGGCCCATCTTGCGCAATGCGTCCCGCAGCAGGGGCCAGTTCTCCGGATCGTGATAGCGGAGAAAGGCCTTGTGCAACCGGCGTTGCCGGAGCCCCTTGGGCACCACCACTTCCTCGCTGTTCCGGCTGATCTTCTTCAGCGGGTTCCGACCGCTCATGTACATGGCTGTGGCGGTCGCCATTGGTGAAGGCAGGAAGGCCTGGACCTGGTCGGCCCGGAATCCATTCGCCTTCAGCCAGACCGCCAGCTCCAGCATGTCCTCGTCGGTCGTGCCGGGGTGGGCGGCGATGAAGTAGGGGATCAGATACTGCTCCTTTCCGGCCTCGGCAGAGAAGCGATCGAACATCTCCTTGAAGCGATAGTAGGTGTCCATGCCCGGTTTCATCATCTTCGACAACGGACCCTCGGAAAGGGCTTCCGGAGCAATCTTCAGGTAGCCACCCGTGTGCTGTTGAACAAGCTCACGAACGTATTCCGGCGACTCCACGGCCAGGTCGTAGCGCACGCCAGAGGCGATAAGCACTTTCTTGATGCCGGGAAGCTCACGTGCCTTTCTGTACAGGCTCAGCAACGGCGAGTGGTCCATGTTCAGATTGGGGCAGATGCCCGGGAAGACGCAGGAGGGACGCCGGCAGGCAGCCTCGATCGCAGGATCCTTGCAGGCGAGCCGGTACATGTTCGCGGTGGGCCCTCCCAGATCGGAGATCACCCCGGTGAAGCCCGGCACCTCGTCACGAACGGTTTCGATCTCTCTCAAAATCGATGCTTCGGAGCGGCTCTGGATGATCCGTCCCTCGTGCTCGGTGATGGAGCAGAAGGTGCAGCCACCGAAGCAGCCTCGTTGGATGGCGATGGAGAAGCGGATCATCTCGTAAGCGGGAATCCGCGCGTCGCCGTAGCTAGGGTGTGGGCGGCGGGTGAACGGGAGCTCGTAGAGCCGATCCATCTCTTTCGTGCTGAGCGGAATGGGCGGCGGGTTCAGCCAGACGTCCCGGTCACCGTGGCGCTGGACGAGCGCACGGGCATTACCCGGGTTGCTTTCGGTGTGCAGGATCCTCGACGCATGGGCGTAGAGCACCGGATCATCGCGTACGTTCTGATAGGCAGGCAGTCGGATGACGCTCCGGCCCCGATCTTCTGCCTTCACCTCCCGAACGAAACGCACGACCTGCGCGTGGTCTTCCCCGACCGCTGATGGCGGCTGGGAGACCGGTTGCTCGGCATAGGGATCTTCCGGTGGGTTTAATCGGCCCGGTGCGTCCAGATGGGTGGAATCAATTTCAATCCAGCCGGCGGGGGAGTTCTGCCGGGCGAATACGCTGCCGCGCAGGTCGGAGATCTCAGCCACTGGCTCGCCGCGGGAAAGTCGGTGCGCCAGATCGGCCAGCGCTCGTTCGGCATTTCCGTAAAGTAATAGGTCCGCCTTGGCATCGAGCAGCACAGAGCGGCGGACCTTCTCCGACCAGTAGTCGAAATGCGCGATTCGTCGAAGGCTCGCTTCGATCCCGCCGATCACGATGGGGACGCCTTTGAAGGCTTCACGCAGGCGCTGGCTGTAGACGATCACGCTGCGGTCGGGTCGCTTGCCGCCAGCACCGTGCGGTGTGTAGGCGTCGTCACGGCGGATCTTCCGGTCCGCCGTGTAGCGGTTGACCATGGAGTCCATGTTGCCGGCGGTCACGCCGAAGAACAGCGTCGGTCTGCCCAGCGCCTCGAAGGCCTCGGTGCTCGTCCAGTCAGGCTGGGCGATGATCCCGACGCGAAAGCCGTGCGCCTCGAGAAAGCGGCCGACGATGGCCATGCCGAAGCTGGGATGATCCACATAGGCGTCGCCAGTCACCAGAATCACATCGCAGGCATCCCAGCCGAGATCGTCCATCTCGGCGCGTGTCATGGGCAGAACGGGCGCGGGTGTCAGCCGGTGCGCCCAGTAGCGACGGTGACCGAACAGGTTCGGCGCCGTTCTGGCGTCGCTTGGGAGAGCGGCGGACATCGGTGTCAGTAGGCGTACTGGTCGATGCGTGATTGAGCCTGGGTCAGTCCCTTGCCGCGAACGGGCTTCGGATCCAGCCAGTCAGCGAGCGCGGTTGCTTCATAGCCGAAGGCAGTGCGCTCTGCGGTCAGGTCCTCGATCGACACCCAGCGGGCGCCGGTGTAGGCGACGGGAAAACCTCTGCCGGGAAGTGTGTAGCCGTACACCCGGCAGAGATGATCCTCCTCCTCGTAATCGCCGACGTAGGAAAGCCAGGGCGGCTCGATGCCGATGTCCTGCACCAGCTGCTGCTTGAGCGGGGCGATGTAGTTACCCAGATCCCAGTCCGGGATGGCACGCTCATCCCATGTGTCGCCGCCGGGCAGCCCGTACCTGCCATTCTCCGTCACCAGAACTTCCTGGCCACGTGCGGAATTGCGGGTCAGCACGGCACGAGTCGAGAGAATCCGGCGGTTGGAGTGCACGGCGATCAGCTTCCTGCCGGATTCTGACAAGGCGTTGAACACATCGTCATCAAACAGGTAGTAGCCGGTGGCGGGCGGTGCGTTTGCACCGGCGTACTTGTTGAACAAACCGACCCGATGCTGGCTTGAGGCATTGCCACTGGCGCGATGCCAGAGATACATGTTCATCAGCAGCAGGTCGCCGCGCTCGAGGCCGGGATCTACGTATGCATCCTCCGGCGGCTTCACTGGCGGGCGGACTTCCAGTGCGCCGGCCCCCTCGTCATGGATACGCTCGAGCTGATGTGAGCCCGGTGCGACGAAGAGCTGGCCGGTCGCTTCGTTGAAATCGGTGAAGGGGACGATGGTGAACAGCCAGTTCATGGAGGAGCCCACCGGGCGCCAGCGCTTGTAGTCGTTGTGGGATGGAAGACCGGCGCCACCCGGCGTGCGATCGTAGATCACGTAGGCGGTCAGCAGCGGATCGTCCTCAAGAAGATCCCGGGCTGCATCGACGATGGTCGGATGCTCCACGATGAAGGAAAGGTCGGGGTCCTTGAGGCTGTTGGTAGCCAGGGTGTAGCGACCCGGCTCCGGATAGTTCTGAGTATCGCCGGCGAGTGTCCCGTCGAGGGGGGGATTGCGGGCCAGGCCACGTTCCAGCCGGACCACTTCCTCTTCACTGATGGCCCCCTTCAACAACAGATAACCATCCGTCGAGTAACTTCTCTTCTGGGCTTCAGTCAGCATTCCCGTTTCCCCGCGCCTGCCGTAATCAGCCAGTGTACCAGCCGCTGTCGCCGAGGAAGAACGGTGCGGGATGCGGGCCCGGTCGCCTCTGATCAGTAACCCGCGTCACCGTACCAGGAGGCGAATTCCTCGAATCCGGGAATCTGGGTTGCGTTTGCCAACCCGTCGATCGGTACCTGAATTACCGCCGGTTTGCCGCTTGCAAGCGCACGTTCAACGGCAGGACCGATGTCCTCTGCGCGCTCCAAATACTCACCATGTGCGCCGAAGCCCTCGGCGACCTTATCCAGACGCACCTGATCGCCCCAGTGTGCCTCCGTCTCGGGAGATTGGGGACCGAAGGAGCCCTTGTACACGGCGACCTCCATGCCCCATGCGTAATCGCAGCCGACGATGCAGATCACAGGCAGGTTCTTGCGCACCGCTGTCTCGAGCTCGGAGATGTGGAACAGAAAGGCGGAGTCACCCGTCATCAGCACCACACGACGACTGCCTCCGACGGCGATCTGCGCGCCGATGGCATGCGGCAGCCCGGTGCCGAGGTGGCCGAAGTTCTGGGACCAGAGCACATCCCGCGGCACCAGCTGTGAATAGGCCCAGGTGAAAATGTTCACCCCGCCTCCGTCCCGCACCAGCACCGTATCTTCCGCCAGCACGCTGGTGGCCTCGACCACGAATCGGGCCGGGTGAACGGGTCCGCTGGCGTCCGGCACCGAGTCCAGCAGCACTTTCTGCTGGCTGACCTGGCTCTCGATGAGTGGTGCGAGGTTGGCAGGCTCCGCACGGGAGTCGGCCGTCAGCGCGCTGGTCAGTTGCGGCACGATGCTGCGCAGGTCGCCGACCAGGGGCGCATCGATGCTGCGGTTCACACCGATGGAAAGCGGTTCCCGCTCGATGTAGATCCACTTTCTGTCGGTGTTGCCGTTCGCCCAGTGACGGCCGATGCCGTAGTGGATCGGCTCGCCGATTTCCGTGCCCACGGCAACCACAAGGTCGGCGCCGGCCACCGCTTCCGTTCCGGCGGGTGAGGCATAGGCGAAGGACCGCTCTTCGAGACCGGGCAGCACGGCCGGGGCCCCTGGCGTCTGTATCAGTGGGCAGTTCAGCGCCCGGGCCAGCTCACTCACGGCGTCGTGCGCTCGGGAAACGAAGGCGCCCTGACCCACGAGCAGAATGGGGGAATCGGCGGCTCGAATCAGTTCGAGCGCGCGAGCCAGCTCCGGCTCGCTGGCCGCCTGACCGACCAGCCGATAGCGTTCGGGTGCGTCCGGTTCGGGCAGATCGAGCTGGGCCTGCAGGACGTTCATGGGGTACTCGATGTAGACGGGACCAGGCGTGCCGCTCAGCGCATGTCGAAACGCCTCGTGGACGATCTCGTCGGTCTGCTCCGGAAACTCGATGGTGCCGACGAACTTCATGGCTTCCTCGAAGTAGCGGGGTTGGCGCGTGTACTGGAACCGCCCCCGGCGAACGCGCTGGTCGAACTCCCGCTGCCGCTGACCTGCGATGAACAGCGTGGGCACGTTCTCTTTCGCCGCGCAGATCGCACCGGCGGCCAGGTTTGCAACTCCTGGCCCCTGATTGCCGACGATCACGCCCGGCTTGCCCGTCATGCGCCACAGGCCATCTGCCATGAAGGCACCGGCCTGCTCATGATGGGGTGCTATGACCTGCCAGCCGCGCTCCTCAGCACAGATGAACATGCCGACGAAGCTTGGATCGGGGATGCCGAACAGGGTCTTGATGCCTTCGGCTTCGAACAGCTGGAGCATGCGCTCGTGCACGAATACGGTCATTTCTCTCTCCCTTTGCTTCTCCCCACAGTCACCGTATTCCAGCGCGTCGGATGCTTGACGTCCAGCTATCTGGATCAATCCAGGGTTGGTTTTCCGCGCAGCTTCTTGGTCTGGCCCTGGCGCTTCTTGCCGTCAAGACGGGCTCTTTTCTGTGCTCGGGAGGGTCGGGTGGCGACCCGGCGCTTCGCTACCTTACGGGCCTGACCGAGCAGTTGCCGGAAGCGCTCTGTTGCTGCATCCTTGTTGCGCGCCTGGGAGCGGTGCCGATCGGCAAAGATGAGTATTTCGTCCGTGGTCGTAAGCCTGGTCCCTGCGAGCTTCCGCAGGCGCGCCTTGACGGGCTCGGGTAGCCGGGTGCGTCCCAGGTGGACGCGTAGCTGCACGGCGGTGGATACCTTGTTCACGTGCTGACCGCCCGCGCCTCGCGCCCTTGCATGCTGCCAGGTGATCGCAGTGGAGGGGATGTCCGGATCGATGTCCTCATCGCGCATGGGTCGCTTCCCCGGCCGTCTCGATCCGCGGCGCTACTCGGCCTGGTGGACGATGGTTCCGCCGACGATGGTGTAGAGCACTTTGGCTTCCAGCAGCTTTGCCGGTTCAGTATGCCCGGCCTCCACCAGATCGGTGTCGAACACGGCGATGTCTGCCAGCTTGCCTGGGGTGAGCGTGCCCTTGATGTCCTCTTCGAAGGATGCCCAGGCCGGTGCCCGGGTATAGGCGTCGATGGCTTCCTCGATGGTCAGACGCTGATCCGGATACCAGCCCCCGGCAGGCTCGCCGCCCAGGGTCTGGCGGCTGACAGCTGCATACAGGCCGTAAACCGGACTGAGGTAGTAGCGGGCGGCGTTGGTGCCTGGGGAGTCGCTGCCGAAGACGAGCACCGCGCCCGCGTCCTTCAGCTTGCGGAAAGCATAGGCACCTTCCGATCGCTTGGCGCCAATCCGCTCCTCCATCCAGCGCATGTCATCCGAGACGTGATAGGGGTTTACCTCTGCCACCAGGTTCAACTCGCCGAAGCGGGGAAAATCCTCCTCCCGGACAACCTGAGCATGGATGATCCGCCAGCGATGATCAGAGTCCACCATGTCCCGTCGGGTCAGAACGCGCTCGAAGATATCGAGCAGAATGCGGTTGCCCAGATCGCCAATGGCGTGGATGTGAGCCGGCACACCCGTGTCTGCCCAGGCATCGATCAGCTGCTCCATGTTGCCCGGACCCCACCTGGTGTAGTGATCGCCCTCGAGCATGCTGAAAGCCGCGCCTTCTTCCGCTTCCGGCAGCATGGGCGGGCGCAGTGCGCCCCGGTTGATCGGATCGTGATCGTACGGCTTGAAGAACATGGCGCTCGAGTTGCCCATGATGCCGTCCACCCAGCCTTTGTAGCCGATGATCTTCAGCCAGTCGTCCCCGTAACCCCGGGTGATGCCGATCGCGGCGATGTGGCCCCCCTGGAAGACATTCGGCCGGGCCATGATTCGCGCCGTCAGTTCGCCGTTCTCCTTGAGCGTCTGATAGGCGCGCATCTGCTCGGCATCGGTAAGATCCTGGATGGTGGTGACGCCCCCCTCACGGGCTTCTTTCAGCACCGCTCGAACGCCGACCAGACGCTGCTCGAATGGCATGGGCGGGATGACGTTCTGGACCAGGTCAACCGCGGTGCCGCGCAGGATGCCGGTGACCCGACCGTCTTCGTCCCGGGCTATCTCGCCACCGACCGGATCGGGAGTGTCTTCGTCAATACCGGCCAGGTCGAGTGCCAGGGAATTGGCCAGATACATGCTGCGATTGAAGCGGCTGACCAGCACCGGGTGCTTGTCGGTGAACGCATCGATGAGCTTCCGGTCGGGTGTAAAAGGTCCGCTTGCCATGTTGGCGAGAGAGTCGTCCTCTCCGGCCGAGCCCTGGCCCCATTGTTCGTACGCGCCCCAGGAGCCACGGATGATCCAGCTGCCTTCCGGCAGTCGCTCGGTGGCACCTTTTATACGCTCGGCGAATGCGACGGGCTCATGGACGTCAAGCAGGTTTACACCGGTGTTGAGCATGCCGGTCGAGTCCATGTGCACATGGCCGTCGTTGAACCCTGGGCTCGCGAAGGCGCCTTTGAGATCAATAACTTGAGTGTTTTCACCGGCGGTCCGGGTGACTTCGTCCGTGCTGCCGACCGCAAGGATCCGGTCCCCGCTGATGGCAATGGCTTCCGCCCAGGGGTGCTCTGCATCCACCGTGTAGATCCTGCCGTTGGCGAGGATGAGATCGGCCTGGACGTGCGCTATTGCCAGGTTGCCCGGCAACAGGCAGGCGAACATGAGCGCAGCAATTGATTTGCGCGATCTGGTATTGGTCATCTCAGGCTATCCGGCAATTGGCAAGGAGGGGGACTCTGTCCGGAAAGCAGGTGGATTTCAACTGACCGGATTGTCAGATCAAACCGGGGAAAAGACTGTTACTGACTGTTTCTGAACATATTTCGATTCGTTTCAGTTTCGTGTAGGCTGCCGTGGGTTCGGTCCGATGACCGGGTTGCCTGGTGGCAATCCGGCCTTGGCTAGTCCCCATCAGAGGGATGTGCGGGGACGCTGTGAGGCAATCAGAAGGCCGGGAGAGCTGAATAACCGGGGGCATACTCGGGTTCAGAAAATGAGGGTGGTGCTTCCTTCCCTGCAAAGGCAAGGGAAGCACCAAACACAAAGATGGAGAGTATCTACTCATGAGTGAATCTCAATTCCTCAGAGTCGCACTGATCGTTGCTCTGCTTGTCTCGCCTGTCGCCGTTCCGGCGGCGCTGGCCCAAGACAGCGCAGAAACCATCGAGGAAGTGGTAGTAGTTGGTTCACGCCGTGCAGGCCGGACCGCTACCGACTCGCCGGTGCCTGTCGACGTTGTCAGCGGTAATGACTTCGAAAACCAGGGCACCTCCGATATGGACGACCTGCTGCGAAATCTGCTGCCGTCCTACAACGTAACTTCACAATCGATCAGCGACGCCGCCACACTCACACGGCCTGCCAATCTGCGCGGACTGCCGCCGGATAACACGCTGATCCTGATCAATGGTAAGCGCCACCGCCGCTCCTCGGTCATCGCTGAGCTGGGTGGTTCTCTGGCTGCCGGTTCTCAGGGCCCTGACCTGGCCGTCATCCCGACACTCGCCATCGACCGTGTGGAAGTCCTTCGGGACGGTGCTGCTGCCCAGTATGGATCCGATGCCATTGCCGGTGTGATCAATTTCGCGCTCAAAGAAGATCGCCAAGGTTTCACCATCGATGGTCGTTATGGTGAGTACTATGAGGGCGATGGTGCATTGAAGCAGATCGGCATGAACTGGGGTCTGCCCCTCGGTCCGGATGGTTTCGCGAATGTGTCGCTGCAGTGGCGAGATGTGGAAGCTTCCAGCCGTTCCCTGCCTCGCACGGATGCGCAGGCACTAATCGATACCGGCAACGACGACGTGATTCAACCGGCTCAGATCTGGGGTCAGCCGGAAATCGAGGATGACTGGTCGTTCTTCGTAAACTCCGGCATCAACCTGACGGACTCCCAGGAACTCTACGCCTTTGGTAACTACGCCGAAAGGAAAGTGACCGGTGGCTTCTTTTTCCGGAATCCTAATGCGCGCCCTGGCACCTTCACTGATTCGTTCAGCGGCGGTACCCGTGCTATCGCAGATACGAACTTCCCAGGCGAAGGCACCGCCGGTTACGTTTCCAACTGTCCTGCGCTGACCAGTCCCGGCAGCACGCCGACGGATCAAGCTGCTGTGGATGCAGACCGAGCTGCTCTTGCCGCTCTGCCTGCTAACTGCTGGGTGGCAAACAACCTCTATCCAGGCGGTTACACCCCGGCCTTCGGTGGAGACATCGAGGACATAGGTGGCGTTATTGGTCTCCGCGGCGAGATGGACAACGGCCTGTCCTATGATTTCAGTGCCAGCCTTGGCCGCAATGAGTCGGCTTATCGCATTGGGAACACCTGGAACCCATCCCTGGGTCCGGAGAGCACCACGTCTTTCGACCTTGGTTCATACACCCAGACGGAACAGAACTACAACGCAGACTTCGTATATCCAGTGGCGGTAGATGCGTTCTACTCGGATCTGAACGTTGCCTTCGGTGCGGAATATCGGGTTGAGACCTTTGCCATCGACATCGGTGAAATCCCTTCCTGGGATGTGGGCCCCTATGCATTCCTCGGAGGTATTCCGACCCTCGATCTGGACAACGATGGTGTTAACGCGTGTGCGCCTGGCGAACCGGGTGACGGTTGCAACTATTTCAGCGACGGCACGACCCCGATGGTCGGCTTCTCAGTCGGCGCCCACGGCTTTGCAGGCTTCAGCCCGGTACAGCAGGGTGAGTGGAGCCGCTCCAACTGGGCGGTCTACACCGATCTGGAGGCAGACGTCGTCGAGAGCGTGACGCTGGGTGTCGCACTTCGCTACGAGGACTTCCAGGATTTCGGTGACACCCTGAACGGCAAGATTGCCGGTCGCTGGGCCCTCACCGATACCTTCGCGGTCCGCGGCTCGTTCAGCACCGGTTTCCGGGCGCCAACGCCTGGTCAGTCGAACGTGACCAAGGTTTCCACGGTGACGGTTGACGGCGAGCTGCAGCAGCGCGGCCAGATTCCGCCCACCAACCCGATTGCTCAACTCCTCGGCGCAGAGCCGCTGAAGGAAGAGGAAGCGACCAACTTCACTGTGGGTGCTGCATGGGATGTGACGGACAACCTGACTGTCACTTTGGACTACTTCAATATCCAGCTGGAGGATCGGATCTCCCAGACGGGGACGATCGACATCACCACTACGCTGGCCCCCAATGGGGTAGGCTGTGATGGTCTGTTCATCCCGGATTGTGCCGCGCAGCTGGGCTTCGCGAGTGCAGCAGACCTGTCGGCGGTATCCTTCTTCACCAACGACTTCGAGACGACGACCCAGGGTATCGATCTCGTAGGTACGTATGTGCAGGAGTGGGGCGATGCGGGCATCACCAACTTCTCCCTGGCCTGGAACTGGACCGACACGGAAGTGGACGATGCAGGTGAAGAGGTGTCCAGGAACCGCGTGGTGGATCTGGAGAACTTCAACCCGGATCACCGGATCGTGTTCACCGCGAACCACATCATCGGCGACTGGCGTTTCCTGTTCCGCATGAACTGGTATGACGACTGGACTGTTGGTGACTATTCCGGTGACCCTGACTACGTCTCCGGAGGCACCAACTACACCATCGATTGCAACAACGACGATTGCTACGACGGTGAGTTCGTCTTCGACCTCGAAGCGGCTTACACCTTCAACGAGCGTTACACGGTCGTTGTTGGCGGTCAGAACGTATTCGATCAGGATGGTGCTGATGACGCCAACAACAGCGCACCGTCTGGGTTCTCCAACAACTCCGGTCAGGAGTTCGCCCAGTCGACGCCTTGGGGCATCAACGGTGGTTTCTGGTACGTGCGTTTCCGGGCTGACTTCTAAGTTGGTCTGAGCGCTAAGGATCTTAGGATCCTGCATACAGAAAGGGCGCCTTCCGGAGGCTGTGTAAATAGCCCAAGCCCTTTGAGAAAATGCCCGCACGTTGTTGCGGGCATTTTTTTATGCATGTACAGGGACAGAGTCGGGATCAAGCCACGTTGTTCCCAGAGCGTCTGGATGACCTGATTGACGAAGACAACGCGGTACGAGTAATCGACGCCTTCGTGGACTCACTTGATCTCAAGCGATTAGGCTTTGTTCGCATCGAGGCAAGAGAGACTGGCCGTCCCCCTTACCACCCTGGCGATCTCCTGAAGCTCTACCTGTACGGTTATATGTACCGGATTCGTAGCTGCCGTCGGCTGGAGCGGGAGTGCCATAAGAACATCGAGGTGCTGTGGTTGCTGAACCGTCTGGCGCCGGACTTCAAGACCATTGCCAACTTCCGGGTAGATAACCGCGAAGCGCTGGTGCGCGTCTGTGCAGCGTTTGTTCAGTTCTGTCGCTCACAGTCCTTGTATGGCGGCGAACAGGTCGCCATCGACGGCAGCAAGTTCACGGCGGATAACGCGCCGTCCCGGGTGTTACGCAGGAGAGATCTGGTTAAGGAACTGGCTCAGGTAGATACGAAGATCGCTGCTTGGCTGGATGACCTAGATGATGACGACGATGAACCGCCGTCTGATGGTGACACACGTGCCGCACTCGAAGCACTGCGAGCGCAACGAGACAGCCTGACCGAGGACATCGCGTCTCTGGACGAACAGCAGCTTAAGGTGCGGCCTGAGACAGATCCTGATGCACGGGTCATGAAGGCGCGCAGAATCGCCTACAACGTCCAGACGGCGGTGGATGACAAGCACAAGCTGATTGCCGATGTCGATGTTGTGCAGGAGTCGAACGACCAGAACCAACTGTACCGGATGGCCCGACGTGCCAAAGCACGACTTAGGAGTAAGAAGCTGGAAGTGTTGGCGGATGCCGGTTACTCCAACGGTAGGTTAATCAAACGTTGCCAGGCGCATGAGATGGTTCCTTACCTTCCGGTTCAACGATCGGTGAACAGCCAAGGGGCTGGTACTTACTTCGATAGGACAGCGTTCCAGTATGAGGCTGAGGGTGACTACTTCCTCTGCCCGGCGGGTGAACATCTGCCTAAGAAGACCAAATCAACGAAAGATCGTCTGTACCTGTATACGAGCACGGCTTGCGGTGACTGCAAGCTTAAAGAGCGATGTACTGGCGCTAAGCAACGATGGGTGACTCGGCACTTCGAGGAAGGTGTGCTGAATGAGGTAGAAAGGCGAGTCGACGCTAATCCAATGATCATGCGTCGTCGAAAGGCCATGGTTGAGCACCCGTTCGGTACGCTGAAAAGCCGTATGGACGGTGGTCGGTTCTTGTTGAGGGGGTTGGAAAAGGTGAAAGCAGAAATGGCGCTGGCTGTAACTGCATACAACCTCACCCGAGCGATCAACGTCGTCGGAGCGAAGAGGCTCTGCCAGGCACTGGCGACTTGACCCCCAAAAGAAAGAGGCCATCTCGAGTGAGATGGCCTCCTTTTTACACGGGCTCCTTCCGGCGCCCTTTTTACTTAGTGAGAAAGTAAGCCGCTACTTGGCCGGTCGAGCCAGCACCACCTCGATCTCAACCAGCATCCCTTTGGAAGCTAGCCCGGCGATCTGGAACGCAGAACGGGCCGGCAGGTTCGGCTGCTCGTCGGTGCCGAAGTATTTGGTGTAGGCGCGCATCATGCCGCCAAAATCCATGGCGCCGTCGAGCTCCGGAACCCCGACCAGATAGATCTGCATCTTTATCACGTCGGAGAACGACAGGCCCTTGGCTTTAAGGGAAGCCTCCAGCTTGGAAAACACCGACAGAGTCTGGGCTTCCGTATCACCCCAGAACTCCCGGCTGCCCGGCTCGGCATCCCGGTTGGCAGGCGAGGGTACCGTGCCGCTGTGATAAACGATGGTGGTGCCCGGCGTGACCTCCACTGCCTGGGCGATGGGGAAGTCACTGCCGGGAATGGGGTGACGGATAACGTCTGCACTGGCCGCGGTAGCGCCAAGCAGGGCGATGCCGCCAGCCAGCAGTGACGTTCTGATCGGATGCTTCATGAGAGTCTCCTTCCTTCGTGGATTGGGTGTTCAACGGTAAGCGGATAGTCGAGGCAGATGTCAGTTGGCCTCAAAAGTATTGATGTAGGCAACCACGTCCTGCACATCGTCCTCTGTCGTAAGCACGGTGGTCGCAGCCTGCATCTGTGCACCTAGATCATCGGCAGGGTCGTAGCCGCGAGCGCCATCCCGGTACTTGTTGAGCTGCCGGACCAGGTACCAGTCGCTCTGTCCAGCCAGCGCCGGGGCGTTCAGAAGCTTGTTGCCTTCGCCTCTGGCGCCGTGGCAGGCCCCGCAGGAGGCGTATAACGTCTCGCCGCGGTTGGTATCACCGCTCACCGTCTGCTCGATTGTGTGGGTGCGAACGGGCAGGGCGGTCACAAAGGCGACCACGTCTTCGATTTCTTCTTCCGAGAGTGCAGCTGCCTGGGGTTGCATCTCCATACCGATCAGATCTTCGGGATGGGTTCCCCGGTAGCCGTTCTTGAATGCCAGCATCTGACTCTTCAGGTACCAGCCTTCCATCCCATTCAGTCGCGGTGCGTCTACGGAGATGTTGCCTTTCAGCTCTACGCCGTGGCAGGTGGTGCAGTAAATGAAGGTATCCGGCACCAGGCTGTAGTCGTCTGCGGCAACGCCGCCAGCCATCGCACCAGTCAGCAGGCAAGCGGCCAGCCGGCCTTTGCGGGATGGGGAGCTCCGCCTCTGTGGTTTCGCCATCAGGCTGCCCCTGTCAGCTCTGCAGCCACCCGCTTGCCGAGCTCGGTCAGCGAGTGGTGGGCGGATGAGAACGCGCCTTCCTGCCAGCCGGGGTGGTAGCTGATCTGATCGCCCATCATGAAGTGCCTGTCGTTGAGCGGCGTCTGCAGATAGGTGAAATAGAGTTTGCGGGTTTCCGGAGTCCAGCTCGCTGTGCAACCCATGATGTGATTCATGCGCTGCCAGGGTACGCCTACGGCAGTTTCCGCGTACTTCGCGTAGTCGGGATGGATCTTGCTGCCCTGCCGGAGCGCTTCGGCGTAGCGCGCTTCGGGGTTCATTCGGGCGAAGAACTCCGCGTTGCTCTGGTCCCAGGTGTAGGCGCCAAGCAGCACGCCTTTTTCACCGTGCACGTTGTGCGGCGGGTACCAGATCTGCTCCACGTTCTGGTTGGTCCAGGAGATGCCACCGTAGATGTTCTCCTTCTCCCAGAAACGCTCTTTCATCTGTATGCCGATCTTGAACATCTTGCCGCGGCCAATGGCGCGAAGGGCGGTCGTGTACTCCTTGGGAAAGTTGTTGTCGATGCCGACCAGAAGATGCTTGGGAATGCAGTTCATGCAGTAGTCGGCCTGAATCTCCTTGTGCCGACCATCGTGCTGGTAGACGACAGAAACACCGTCTTCCTTGAGGCGGATGGACTTGACCTGGGCATGGATGAGCATCGGGCTCGTGATGTTCGCAACAAATGCCTGAACGATCTTGTCCATGCCGCCTACCGGCTGCAGGAGTGGCGCGGCCTGATCTTCCCCATCGCCGAAGTACATCTGGTAGCGCCAGAAGTCGGTCTTCAGGATCTCGCTGAAGTCGAGGGGCTCATGCACGTGACCGTGTTCCAGCATCCCGGCTGTCGGTGAGAGGACACCTGGCTGCTGGTAGCCGCCCCGATTGCTGCCCTTGTAGAGAAGGTTTGTATCCAGATCGCCGTAGGATTTGATGAACGCGATGATCCGTTCCAGGTCCTCGGCGGAAAACTCCGCATCCAGGTCTGAGGCGTTGATGGCTTTGGCCGACAGCTCCGCGATGAAACCTCTTGCGTCGGTCAGGTACTGACGGAAGCGTACGGGTTTGCCGCCGAAGGCATTGGTATCGTGCACCCAGGCGTTGTAGTTGACGTTGGTGAAAGTCTCCAGCGGGATGCTCAGCGCCCGGCAGTAGCTCACCAGGTAGTGGTGGTGGACGGGAATTCGGGCCGGTCCGGCATTGAAATACAGATTCGGATCATCGTCGAACTCGCAACGCTGCTGGTTGCCCATCTCGTCGATCAGGTCGCCCGAGCGCAGTGTCAGGCTGCGACCGCCGATACGGTGCCCGGCCTCGAGAATCGTGCAATCGTAACCGGCACGTTCCAGCTCGTAGGCGGACATTAGGCTGGACAGCCCACCACCGAGCAGAACGACGGAGCGTCTTTCGCCTTTGTCTCTGTTCAGAACCGGAACCAACCCGGCACCCGGTGTGGCGCCATCGAAACTCCCGGCCGCTCGGGCCTTACCTGGCATCAGACCCATGGCCAGGGCCATCTGGTAGACGGCAGCGGAACCACCCGCGGCACCCACCTGATTCAGAAATTTCCTTCGGCTGTACTGCATCCTTAGGAGCCCATCAAACAACGCGGGCTGATTCTACCCGAAACTAGGGAACCTCTGAGCTTTGGTGAGTGATTCAGATGTCTCTGGGCGACCTTGCGCGGCTGACGAGCACGGCTGTTGCGTAGAAGAGCCCGCCGGCGGCGATGATTGCGAGACCCATCCAGCCTTCCTCCGGTCGGTCTCTGAGGATGTAGACGAGTGTCCAGCCGGTGACCCCGAGATACACGAGTGGCGGTATGGGAAAAGCGGGAACGCGATAGGGGCGAGCCAGCTCTGGTCGCCGAACGCGGAGCGCGAAGACGCCGAGCACCGTGAAGAACGTATTCACGCCCAGGGTGAATCCGGCGAAGACCAGGATGGTCTCGAAGGACGCCGTAATGATGAAGGTCAGGGTCACGAGTGACTGGAAGATGATGGCGTTGGTAGGCACGTCATGGGCATTCACCTTCGCCAGGGGCCGGAAGGCGGCGAAGTCCTGGCCGATCACCTGCAGCACTCTGGGTCCGGCCATCACCATGGCGCTGACCGTGGAGATCAGCAGGGCCGCCAGCACCACGCCCATCACGTCTGCCCCGGTTTCACCGAAGACATGGCGGGCTGCGATGTAGCCGATCTCGATCTGGCCGGCCATCTCCGACGCCGGTGCCACGTACAGAAAGGTGAAGTTCAACAGCACGTAGAGGCCGAGGACGATCAGCGTGCCACGAATGAGCACTTTGGACAGGCTACGTTCCGGTGATTCCAGCTCGCTGGTGAGGTATGTGGCCGCGTTCCAGCCCGTGTATGCGTAGTTGACGAAAATCAGTGCGACGGCGAAGGCGCCGGAAAGCGCCAGGGTCAGATCCCCGGAAACGGGCAGGAAGTGCACGTCCTGCTGCGGTGTTTCCACCAGCATCCAGGCGGATACGCAGAACAGCAGGATCAGCAGCACCTTGAGCACGGTGAAAGCCCGTTGCACACCGCCGCTGGAACGACGGGTGCTGGCGTGAACGGCAGTCAGCACCACCACCAGGCAGATGGCCAACCAGGTGGGGGACAGGGCGGGAAAGACCGCCTCTAGGTACTCGCCGAATGTGATGGCAGCCAGTGCTGTCGGGGCCGCGAAGCCGATCGTGGCGCTCACCCAGCCGGAAACGAACCCGGCGGCAGGATGATAGATCTCGCTCAAGAAGTTGTACTCGCCGCCGGAACGAGGCAGCGCCGAGCCAAGCTCAGCGTAAGTCAGGGCACCGCAAAGTGCGGTGATACCGCCGACCACCCAGAGAAGCAGGAGCACGAAACCGGATTGGATGTCCAGGAGCTGATAGCCGAGGGAGGTGAAAACGCCGGTCCCGACCATGTTGGCAACCACTACCGCCATTGCCGTGCGGGCGCTGAAGCGGGGCGGTGTGTCCGAGGGTTCGCCTTGGGTCAACGGCGATCCAGGCGGAACAGCTGACCTTCCTGAACCCAGTTGTCGTCTTCGTCCACGTCGAGCTTGCGCACGTACTCCATACCGACCCGTAGTTTCTCTTCCATGTCGGTGACCCGGGTTGCTTCGAGCTCGTAGATGACACCGCGAATCCGCACCCGAACGTCCGGATCCTCGTCGATATGTTGCGTCCAGTTGGTGGGGTCGTCACCGGTGGCGATGTAAAGATCAGGGCCAAGCGCAACCATCCAGATGTTCACGGAGTAGGGATCCTCCGGCCGGGTCTCGAGCTGGATGATTTCCTCTTCGCTCAGATCCGTCCAATCCGCCGGTGGGTCGGCTACTTCGCCGGCCAGCTCGCCTCCGGCGAGCACGATGAAAGGCTCAGCACAGCCAGTCAGGGCAGTGGTGAAGGCGATCAATAGGAGACCGATGAGTGCCCGGTATCCGCTCGCGTAGCGTCTGGGCAGATCGGCAGTCCCCTGGATCATGAAGCGTCCCCGACTTTGCTTTAATTCTTGTCAGTCCTGGCATGAAACATAGCCGTAAAGCGCCGGCCAGTGCAATGCTGCACAGATAAGTAGGTTCCCGTGTGTCGGTGGGCTCGAGTGGCGGGGTCAGCCGGCGGGTCGTTCGAACACCCGCACGTGAGTGGCGCTCTTCGCGCCCTTCGGGTTGATCTTCACTTTGACGATCAGTCGACCATCTTTGTCCAGCTCATACGTTTTTCTGACCGTGCGCACGTTTGTGCTGTACTTCTGGGTCAGCTTGGATCTGCTCCAACTGGTTTTCCGGCCGTGGTCGTTGCCTGGCTTCATGGTCTCCTCACCGGAGCCGTTATAGACGAAGTGCACGTCTTCATCCGCCATGGTCACCGTCATGGCATCACAGCGCAGCACTCGGGGATCCCGGGCGGTGCCGCTGGCGGCGGCGCTCGAGCTGCCGCCCGGTAGGGGCACGCCGACACCGCCAATGGAGATGGTGGGGGTGCCGAAACCTCCGCCGCCACCGCTGGATTGCTTCGGTTGCAGCTCGTGGGTGAGCTCGCTGTTCAGCACCCACTCGCCGAGCAGGTCGGTTGGCTCCCCCTTGGCAGCCGCGGCGGTGGCCGCCATCAGGAGACAGGCTGCGAGCAGGCCACTCAGCAGGGCGGGTGTGTTGTTCAGCGCTTTTCGTTTCACAAGCTGTCGACGATGTTTCTCAGTTGCTCGCAGTATTTGACCCGCTCGGCGGTGGTTTGTGCCATGAATCCGACATTGAGCGCGTTCACCCCGGATTCTTTCAGCGCCTGCAGCCGATCGCGCACGAACGCCTCGTCGCCGATCAGGGAGTTTTCCTCCAGGTATTCGTCCGGGATGGCGGCTTCCGCACCTTTCTTGTCACCGGAGAGGTAGAGGTCCTGGATCTCCCTGGCAGCATCACCGTAGCCGGATTTGGTGAATATCTGGTTGTAGAAGTTCTTCTGCCGGGCGCCCATGCCGCCCACATAGAGGGCGATCTGCGGTCGGCTCAAGTTGCGCAGCCGTTCCAGACCGGAGCCGATGGCAACGCCGCCGCCGGCGAAGATCTCAAGCGGCGGGCGATTTGGATCCCGCTTGGCATAGCCCGTCTTGAGCGCATTGCCCCAGACGGCCTCGGCGGCGCTCGCGGTGTAGAAGGCTGGTAGCCAGGCGTCGGCGAGTTCAGCGGTCATGGCCACGCTCTTCTCGCCAAGCGAGGCGATAGCGATAGGGATTTCTTCCCGGACCGGGTGATTGATCAGCTTCAGTGCCTTGCCTAAGCCCGTGCCCTGATTCTGTGGCAGGGGAATCTGATAGTGCCTGCCGTCGTGGTTCACCCGTTCCCGACGCCACACCTGGCGGCAGATCTCGATGATTTCCCGCATCCGGGCCACGGGCTGGGTGTAAGGCACGCCGTGGAACCCTTCGATCACCTGCGGACCGGACGCACCCAGACCGAGCATGCAGCGACCATCGGAGAGGTAATCGATGCCTGCGGCCGTCATCGCCAGCAGCGTGGGCGTGCGGGAGTAGATGGGCAGAATTCCCGAGGCGATGGTCACCCGTTCCGTGTTGGCCGCCAGGTAACCCATGGCGCTGGGGGCATCGAAGGAGTAGGCCTCCGGCACCCAGATCTGATCCAGGCCGGCCTTCTCCAGCGCCTGGACTTCAGCAACCGCATCTTTGAATCCGCCCGCGTAGCTGAGCAGCATTGATATTTTCACTGTCTCTTTCCCCCGGTAAATAAGAACCTGTTTCTATGGTCGTGCAGACATCGAGTCTTCGATTCTGAATGATAGACTGGCCGGCCGCCGAGATCAGGGCGGTGGGAACCCCTGGTTTAGGGGCAGGAATTGTAAGGGCAGGACTTTCGGGGCAAGACGATGACGAATACTCAGAGCCAGCGTGATTTCGATGTGGTGGTTTTCGGCGCCAGCGGATTCACCGGCCGTCTGGTTGCCGAGTACCTGCTGGAGGCCTATGGAACAAATGGTTCGCTCACCTGGGCCATGGCCGGACGCAACCTGGCGAAGCTGGAAGGGGTGCGAAGAGAGCTGGGTGATGGCGCAGCAGAAGTGCCATTGCTGGTGGCGGACAGCAATGATGCTGAGTCACTCGAGCAACTGGCGGCCGAGACCCGGGTGGTCGCCACCACCGTGGGCCCATACGCGCTTTATGGTGCCAAGCTCGTGGCCGCCTGCGTGGCGAAGGGGACGCACTACTGCGACCTGACCGGCGAGGTGCATTGGATGCGCCGGATGATCGATGCGCATCACGATGCTGCGATCGGCAGCGGCGCCAGGATCGTGCACAGCTGTGGATTCGACAGCCTGCCGTCCGATCTTGGCGTGCACTGGCTGCAACGGGAAATGCTGGCTCAGGAAGGGGTGCCCTGTGTGGAGGTGAAGTTCCGAACAGAATCGTTCAGTGGTGCCTTCAGTGGCGGCACCGTGGCCAGCATGCTGAACATGCTGGCCGAGGCTGAGACCGATCCCAGCATCCACACCATCATGAGGGATCCTTACGCGCTGAATCCCGCTGGCACACCGCGAGGACTGGATGGCCCGGAAAAGACCTATCCGGAGTACGACCCGGACTTTCACGGCTGGGTCGCGCCGTGGGTCATGGCCGAGGTCAACACCAAGGTGGTCCGGCGCTCCAATGCGCTGCTCAACATGCGGTACGGCACTGATTTCCGCTACAGCGAAGGAACTCTCATGCCCTTCGGTCAGCTTGGCTTTCCGCTGGCGGCCAGCCTGGCTGCCGGCAGCGCCTCCTTCCAGGCCGCGATACGGGCAGGGTTTCTGCGTCGGGCGTTGACGCAGGTGTTGCCGGAACCGGGTGAAGGACCGGACCGGAAAGCTCGGGAGAGCGGTCACTTCCAGATTCAGTTGCTCGGCCGGCACCCGGATCGGAGCAGTGCCAATCTGAGGCTGAGGATTCGGGCCGAACGGGATCCAGGCTACGGCGCCACCGCGAGAATGATTGGCGAAGCGGCCGTCTGTCTGGCTAAGGACGGGCTCAGCTCGACGGGTGGGGTGCTCACACCGGCGGTGGCTATGGGAGATGCCCTGATCGATCGGTTGAATGAGAACGCAGAAGTGCGATTTACCGCACTGGCATCGCCGTAAGGCAGTAAGCAGAAAGTTCGGCGGATCCGTTCAATGTGACTCTCTAGAGTTGGCAGCATCTGGCCTTGCGGCCGCTGTCCGGATTCATCGACTGAATGAGATTGAAGGACCCGCCGTAAAATCATCTTATTGCGGTGGCATAGGGCTGAGAAATCACTTATTGGACTATGGCCGAATCTTGAAAGTGCCTGGAGAAATATTGGATCGAATTCTGATCAACGCATCCGCCTTTGTGCTGGTTTTTGCTTGTTTTTTTTCCGGCGACGGATGGCGTCTGGCCTCGGCGGCGGAAGCCAAGGGGGCGGTGGGCGAAGCAGAGGAGCGAGCAAAGGGACGTAGTGCGCCTATTGTCATCGCTCACCGCGGCGCTTCCGGCATGCGCCCTGAGCACACGCTAGCGGCTTACGAGCTGGCGCTGGTGCAGGGTGCGGATTTCATCGAGTTGGATCTGGTGGCCACCGCTGACGGCGTGCTGATTTCCCGGCACGAGAATGCCCTGGCCATGGTTCAGCTGGCTGAGAGCGGGGCAATTCTGCGGGATGCGGACGGAACGCCCGTGTTGCGCGAAGCGACCACGGATGTGGCGGATCGGCCCGAGTTCGCCGACCGTCTGACGGTGAAGCTCGTTGATGGTCGGCCCGTTGGCGGCTGGTTCAGTGAAGATTTCACCCTGGCGGAAATCCGCACACTCAAGGCGCGTGAGCGGATGCCCGGTCTGCGGCAGAACAATCAGCTCTACGATGACAGCGAGGGTGTGCCGACTCTGGCGGACGTGGTGGCGCTTGTCAGACGCTGGGAAGCGGTCACCGGAGCACGCCCTGGTCTGTATATAGAGCTCAAACATCCCACCTTCTTCGCTGCGGAAGGCAGGCGACTCTCCGGCGAGCCGATCAATCTGGATCTTGCAGGTCTGCTGTTGACGGGTCTCATCGCAGCGGGCTTCACGGATGCGGAGCGCCTGTATATCCAGTGCTTCGAAGTCTGGCCGTTGCTCGATCTGGCTGGGCGAATGGCCGAGCACGGATTGGACATCCCGCTGGTGCAGCTCTACGGCGATGTGCACAACCGCCGCTACAGGGCAGCACCCAGGGATCTGGTTTACTACGGGCGGCAGGGTGATACCGCGCGGTATGGCGAGATGGCGCAACTGCTGGCGCCCTATCTGAACGCAGAACCCGACGGCACGGTCATTTCCTATGCGGAGCTCGCCACCCCGGAAGCGCTCGCCTTGATCGCCCGGCAATACGCCGACGGGATTGGTCCGCCACGCAGCAGCGTGCTCGAGGTCAGCTTGGATTCTGATGGACGAACGCCGGTAGTCACTGGAGCTGTTGAACCGCTTGTTGAGCACGCGATGGCAGCAGGGCTGCTGATCCACCCCTACACCCTGCGGGCGGAAGCGCCCTTTCTCTTTCACTATCAGGGCAGGGCCCTGACCATCGGCGAAGAAGCGCGAATGCTGCTCCGGGCCGGAGTGGACGGCTTCTTCATCGATCAGCCTTCGGAGGGACGGTTGGCAGTGGACAGGCTGAAGCTTGAGGCGGACGGTCTGCTGTAGTCTCATAACCGGTTCACGCAAGAAGCCGGGAGTTTCACATCAGTCAGCCTATCGAAGTGGCCGAAAGCCACCTGGATTTCTCACCCATTCACGAACGTCTGTCCTTCTATGTGGACGAAGGCATCCTGTCCTGTGCGAATTGCCTGGTCATGCGTGGCACGGACGTCATCGACTTTCAGCGATTCGGCTACATGGATCTGGACTCGAAAACACCCCTTGCCGAGGATGCGATCTACCGGATGTATTCCAATACCAAGATCGTCACCTCCGTGGCCGCCATGCAGCTGCACGAGCAAGGCGCCTTCGGTCTGGACGACCCGGTGGCCGACTACATACCGGCGTTCGCTGACATGCAGGTGTTGAATGCCGATGCTGAGAGCACGGCAGACGTGGAACCCAGCGCCGAGCCGATGCGCATCCGCCATATCCTCAGCCACAGCGCGGGCCTTTCCTATGGCTTCATCGAGCCGGAGTCCGTCGTCGATCAGGCCTACGCTGCGGCGGGTATCGATATCCTGAACGACTTCAGCCTGACGCTGGAAGGTCTCTGCGACAAGCTGGGTGAGCTGCCGCTCGCCTATCAGCCCGGTACCCGGTGGCGCTATTCATTTGCCACTGATGTGGTGGCAAGGCTGGTGGAAGTGATTTCCGGCAAACGCTTCGATGGGTACCTGAAAACGCACATCTTAGAACCGCTCGAGATGATGGACACCGATTTCTGGGTGCCACCGGAGAAAACCGACCGCTTCACCACCATGTATGCACCCACGGACCTGCTGGATCCGATGAAACCGGGTCTGGTGAAGGTCGACGATCCGCAGGACGGAACCTACACCCGGGAAAGAAACCTGCTCTCCGGCGGTGGTGGCCTGGTCTCCACCGTGCAGGACTATTTAGCGTTCATCCGGATGATCGTGAACGGTGGCACCTGGCGGGGGGCAAGAATCCTGGCGCCCGATACGTTGAACCTGATGCGGACCAATCAGCTGCCGGCCGGCGTGGGTGTGAGCTTTCCCATGTGGGACATGCCGGGCACGGTGTTTGGCCTCGGCTTCGCACTGAAGGCCCAGCTCGCAGAAGGAGAGCCGGCGGGGATGCTGGGCGAGTACCACTGGGGTGGCATGGCAGGCACCCACTCCTGGATGGCACCGGCAGCGGGCATCACCGGTATGTGCATGACTCAGCGGATGCCCGGTTTCTGGCACCCGTTCAGCCACGAGTTCAAAGCACTGGCCTACGACATCAGCGCTGGCGCAGGAGCGTGATCGCACGGTCGAGCATGGACAATGACGTGCTCAGCACCAGCAACCAGGCGAGGGCGGCAATCCAGCCAAGAGGCGGCCAGGTCAGCGCCAATGCTTCGCGAACAACGGGAATGCCAACCATCACGAAATAGGCGATCCCGTTGTTTCTGCCCAGAAAGCTGGTTCGAAGCTCGGCCCCGGCCAACGCCTTGGAGTCGAACATGTATTGGATAAAGGCGAGGGCCACCAGCACTGACAGATACGGATTGATGTAGCCGGTAGCCGCGAGCGCGCCTAGAGTGATGGATACGAACAGCGCATCCGTGCCGTGATCGAACAGGCTGCCGATCGGGCTTGCGTGACCGTAGCGGCGAGCCAGAGGGCCATCGGCCAGATCGGTGAAGGCTGCAAGGGCGAAAAGTCCGGCGGCCAGTAGCCAGTGACTGCTGACGATGGCCCAGGCGGTTGGACCGATGGCGATGAGCCGGAGCAGGGTCAGGCCATTCGCCCAGGTCAGCCAGGGGTGAGCGCGCGGGCGCATTGAGTTCGGGTGATCGGCCACTGCGGCATCATAGCACCCGTTCCGGACCCGACAGCGGCGTGTCGGGCAGGAGAAGAGGAGGCCTCCAGATGATTCTTGTTACGGGAGCGAACGGCAATCTGGGTCGCCGGTTGATCGCCGCACTCGCCGGGCGTGCGCCTGTGCGGGCAGTGGTGCGCTCGGAGCGAGCGGCGGCTCAGCTCGATGGCAGCCCGGGTGAGGTCGACGTTCGAGTGATCGACTATCTGGATCAGGCTGCCATGAATGAGGCTGCCCGGGGTTGCCGGGGCATTGTCCACCTGGTGGGGATCATCAAGGAGTCGGCCCTGAGCCGTTTCGAGGATGCCCATGAAGGAACCACGCGGGTGGTTGTGGAGGCTGCCGGTCAGGGGGGTGTAGAGCATCTGGTATACCTCTCCATTCTCGGCTCGACGCCGGAGGCAACCAATCCTTGTCTGGCTTCGAAGGGCAGAGCTGAGGCCATCATCGCAGACAGCGGTATCCCCGCCTTGATCCTGCGGGTGCCCATGGTGCTCGGCGAGGGGGACTACGCCACTCGAGCCCTGCTGCAGCGCGCGAAGTCGCGGGTGGTTTTCCAGTTCAGAGCAGAGTCCCTGGAGCAACCCATCTATGCCGGCGATGTGCTCGATGCGGTGCTGGCCGGCCTTGGCCTGCAAGAAGCGGCAGCAGTGGGCAGCTACGACCTGGCAGGGCCTGAGTCGCTGAGTCGCCGGGCATTGACCCATCGCGCTGCGGAGGTGCTGGGTAACCGGCTACCGAGCGTGATCTCACTGCCGATCGCTCTGGGCATGGTGCTGGCCGGTCTGCTCGAGCGCCTGTCGAGCAACCCGCCCTTTTCCCGGTCCATGCTCGGTGTGCTCGATCATGATGATCACATCGATCCGACGGCATCACTCTCAGCCCTTGGTCTGACTCTGACACCGCTGAACGAAGCTCTACGGCTGTGTCTGAGTGGGCAGGAAGGCTCGGCGGAAGAGGCTTAACGGACTCGGGGGAAACACGCGCAGGGCGAGGCTCGGATCACCGCCGGGTGGAAACTGCTGATGGCTAGGCGTAAATTCAGCGGTCGATCCATCTCTGGGAGGAGAGACCCTCATGAGCTGTGTAAACACTGCAAACTTCGGAGAGTTCCGTGCCGATTCTCAGCGCTCATCATTGGCGTGTGTGATCGCGCTGCTGCTGACGATGGGCCTCAGCGCCTGTGGTGAATCCGCTGCACCTACTCAGACACCGGCGGCGACCGAGGACACCGCTGATCTCAGCGAGCCACCGGCCGCTGGAACGCCCCCGGCAAAGGCGGCGGACTGGCCCACAGGTGAAAGCACCATCGATCCGGGCTACGCGGCCACCCCGGAGGGTATCGCGCCCCTTCTCGAAGGCATCGGTCCGGTTGATTTTCCGCTCACCACCGATGTGGAACGGGCTCGCGCTTACTTCAATCAAGCGCTGACCTTCAGCTACGGCTTCAATCATGCGGAGGCCGAGCGCTCATTCCGGGAAGCAGCGCGGCTCGATCCGGATTGCGGTATCTGCTGGTGGGGCGTGGCGCTGGTGAACGGTCCGAACATCAACAAGGCCATGGACGATGCCCAGATAGCGCCTGCCTGGGAAGCAGTACAAAACGCCTTGGCCAACAAAGAAGGTGCTTCCGAGCTCGAGCAGGCTCTGATCGATGCGGTCGCCACCCGCTACTCCGAAGACGGCGGTGACCGGGCAGCCCTGGATGCGGTCTACGCCGGTTCCATGCGCGCGGTCTCGGAACGGTTCCCTGACAACCCACACGTGCTCGCCCTCTATGCGGAATCGCTGATGGATCTCTAT
This sequence comes from Candidatus Azotimanducaceae bacterium, assembly GCA_965215995.1. Lineage (GTDB taxonomy): Bacteria > Pseudomonadota > Gammaproteobacteria > Pseudomonadales > Azotimanducaceae > SZUA-309. Next base: position 2,845,485 of record OZ244128.1, read on the forward strand.
CCCTGGTCGTATTGGAACGAGGATGGGTCGCCGAAAGAGCACACGGAAGCGTTGGTGGCCGCAATCGAGCGGGCCATCGAGATCGATCCTGAGCATCCAGGCGCATTGCACCTCTATATCCATGCCATGGAGCAGTACACGCCCGAGAAAGCGGTCACGGCAGCAGATACGCTCGGTCCGCTGGTGCCGGTTGCCGGCCACCTGGTGCATATGCCGTCGCACATCTACCTTCGGGTCGGCCGCTATCACGATGCGGTGCTGGCCAACACGGAAGCATCTCTGGCGGATGAGGACTACATCACCCAGTGTGATGCGCAGGGTTTCTACCCGGCTGGCTATTACCCGCACAACATTCACTTCCTCTGGTACTCGGCCATGATGGAAGGGAACAAAGGTCTGGCCGTTTCCTCCGCAGAGCGCCTGCACGGGAAAATCGATCTGGATATGGCACGCCAGTTCGGCTCCATTCAGCGTTATCTGGCTGTCCGTGCGGCGACCTACATCCGTTTCGGAATGTGGGAAGAGGCTCTGGCGGAGCCGCCTGCCCCGGAAGGCATGCCAATGACCACTTTTATGCGCGACTACGCTCAAGGTGTGGCCTTGGCGGCCACCGGCCAGCTTGATTCCGCACGGGAGAATCTGGCCCGCATGCAGGCGCAACGGGATTCCGGGGAGCTCGATGCGGTGATGGACCGCCAGGGTGATATCGCCAACCTGCTCTCCGAGATCGCCGTGCAGCTGGTGGAGGCAGAGATCGCCCGAACGGAGGGCAATGAAGAAGCGGAGATCGGGCACCTGCAGGCTGCGATCGCCGCACAGGACGCGTTGCCCTATACCGAGCCCCCGTTCTGGCACTTCCCTGTCCGGCAGGCTCTGGGATCAGCCTATCTGCGGATGGGCAAGCCGGAACTGGCCAAGACGGCGTTCCAGGAAGATCTGGTGAACTTCCCGAACAACGGCTGGTCGCTGTACGGTCTCAAGCAGTCCCTGGCAGCACTTGGGGAGTCCACGGACGACCTGGAGCAGGCGGTGGCTCTGGCCTGGCAGTACTCGGATATCGAGCCGACGTCCGGACCCTGAACTGCGTCACATTTCCAGCGCTCGTTTTCCAGTAGCGTTGCTGTTGGCAGGCCGCTCTGCAGCCTGCCAGTGCCCATTTTCTGGGTCCTGCGCGACTACGCGCGGCACTACAGCGCCCGTCTGACGGGCATGGGCGGGCATTTGGCTTCAAGTGGATGGATACACGATGCAGGAGACAAGCGGCGCTTCAGATCTGGCCACCGCAAGGATGGCGGGCGTAGCGGACGAGGATGTCGAGGCCCTCAGGGCGGAACTCGCGAAGTGGCAGGCACGGGTTCCCAAGCTTGCCGGCGCGCTCAGAGAACGCACCAACGAGGTGGAAACCCTCAAAGCGCAGTTGGCGGAGCGTCCGGTTGATGCCGACGCACCGGCGACTGCCAACGGTTCCGGCATCCAGGCGCGTGATGCGCTCATCGAAGATCTGGAAGCCAAGGTCAAGGCGCTGGGCGGCAAGTACCAGGATGCGGAAGGCCAGCTGCACGCCCGGGATCTGGAAATCAACCAGCTTCGTCAGGAGGCTGCCGAGTGGCGCGAGAAGTGGCAATCGGTTACCTCTTCGCTGGATGCTCAGGCAGACAGCGCAGGACAGAAAGATCAGGAACTCAAGCGCCTCAAAGGTGAGCTAGACGAGTTGCTTGCCCTGCAGAACTCCCACACCAGCCGTATTAAGGAACAGGACCTGGAGCTGACGCAGCTCCGGGAGCGGGCACAGTCCCTCGAAAGCCGGAACGAAAACCTGTTCGAGACCACCGAACTCGCCAACAAGCAGATCGAGACACTTGGCGACAACCTCGAGCACCTCCGAGCCGACCTGGCCAGCGCCAAAGACCTGGTGGCCAGGCACGAGGCTACTGCCGGTGAGGTGGCGAGAGAGACCGAAGAGCTGAAGGGCCAGGTGGCGAGTCGGGATCAGGACATTCAGTTCCTGCACACTCGCGTCGAAGAGAAGCAGGTAGAAATCGACCGACTGAACGAGCGAGTCGAAATGCTCCAGCCGCTGGAAGCCGCGAATGCACAAGCGCTGGCGGATCAGGCAAGCGCGGAGGAAAAAGTCGATTCCCTCAATACCGAGATCAGCGCGCTCAGTGAGCGTCTCGTGGACTTCGAGGCGATGAGAAAGTCGCTGGATGAGGCCGAAAGGAAGATCGAGTCCCTCGAGCGGGTGATCGAAGAACGCGGTGCCGAGGTCTCTGCCCGGGATGAGCGCATAGAGAGCAAAGACAGCGAAATAGAATCCCAGAAGGAAGAGGTGCGCCGGCTGGAGTCCTGCGTGGCGAATGCCGAGGAAGCCACCATCCGCCACGAGGTGGAACGGCGACAGCTCTCCGAGCAGCTGAGCGAGCTGAAAAAGCGCAATCAGCATCTGGAAGCTCAGCTGTCTGAGCGTTCCGATCTGGTGATGGGCCTCGAGAAGGAAAAGAGCGCAATCTCGGATAAGACTTCATCGCTGGAGGCGGAGAACACACGGCTCTCCGAGGCGCTGGAGAAAGCGCAGCAGGCAGCTGCCGGCAATGCGGATCACATTGCCCAGGTGGATGCCCGCATGGAGCGGCAGAAGCAGCTCATGGCGAATCTGGAGTCCGAGTTTGCCGAGGTTCAGGAGCAACATGCTGCTTCATTGAAATCGCATCAGCGCGAGATCGGCGAGAAGAACGCCGAGATAGCCGCCCTCAAAGAGAAGGTGGACGAGGACAACGTGGTCGCGCTGAAACGGGAGCTTGGCGAGCTGGAAGAGGCGCTCGGTGCAGCGACAGAGCGGGTAAACGATGCAGAAACCGCATTGGCGCGGACGCAGGCGGAAGCCGAGAACTCCGCTCACCGTGCAGAGGGCCTGGAGTCGCGCCTGGCAGAAGCGCAGGCGGACGCGCAAGCCGCCCGACAGGCTCAAGCTGAGAATACGGCCGAGCTTGAAAGGCAGCTCAGGAAGCAGACTCAGGCCGCCGCGGAAGCGGAAGAGGCCGCACAGACCGCCCGGGCAGAGCTACTCGAGGCAAATGCCCAGGCAAGCCGGGTGCCGGATGACGTATCCGATGAGAACGTCGCCCTGCAGGCAGAAGTCATCAAGCTCGAAGGCATGGTCCGGGAGCGGACCGAGCAGCTGAACAAGCTGCGCTGGCAGCAGGACATGATCGAGAAGCAGAGCGGGCCGGATGGCGGTGACAACAAGATGCTGGTGGTGCTCAACCAGCAGCTGCAGAGTACCCGGGAAGAAAACCAGCGCCTGAAGGACAGGGTGCGCGAACTCGAGTCTGCGCCCGCGTCGGCGCCGGCTGCAGAAATGGATGACCCGGATGATCTTTCCAGCATCAAGGGTATCGGTCCGAAGCTGGTCAAGCAGCTGCGCAAGCGGGGAATTACCCGCTTTGATCAGATCGCCACGCTCTCCGAGTCAGATCTGGACGATAAGAAGCACCCCCTGCACTCGATGAAAGGGCGTATCGTCAAAGACAACTGGATCGAACAGGCTGCCAGGCTCGGCGGCGTCTGATCCAGCCGCCCGGCGCCCTCAGGCAGACTCCGCCCCGGTTAGTGCTTGCAGCACGCCGCCCCAGTACTCGAACAGGATCAGCGAGCCCGCATTCGGAAACCTTCGCCAGCTCACCAGCTGACCCTCCAGATATTGCTGCAGTTCCTCCATGCTGGCGAGCCTATCTTCCGCACCGTGCCAGGCGGTGATCGGGATGCCAAGTCTCGGCAGGGTTCCGGGCTTCGATCTGGCAAAGCACTTCAGCTCGCCGGAGACGCCTGCGGCAGTGACCGTCATGCTCTCCAGGGTATAGGCCACCATATGGTTGAAGATCGCCGGATTGGATTCCAGCAGGGCCAGATCGTGTGCAACAGAGCCATAGACGCTGCGGATGAGTCGCGCGTTGGTCTCTTCGCTGGCCCGGTTGCGGAGAATGTTGAAAAAGCTGGTCATCAGCCAGGGTTGGGAAATCATCTTTGTGTACAGCGGCATCAGGTGCGTGAACCGACCCTTCATCGGCCCCGGTGGCCGTGCGGCGACCAGCATGAGGTGGGAGACCCGCTCGGGTGCCAGATCAGCTAAGCGCAGGGCGAAGGCGCCGCCGGAGAGGAAGCCGAGCACCCCGCAGCGGTCAATGTGCAGATGATCCATCAGGGCAGTCAGATCGGCGGCGACGGATTCGAAGGTGAAATCCGCGTCCACGTCGGAGAACCCGAATCCCGGGCGTTCCGGTGCAATCAGATGCAACTTGAGGCCCCGAGCCAATTCGTCGGTTTCCGCCGGTAGCCTGGAGCAGCCCAGCGTTTCGTGCAGGTAGATCACCGGCTCACCCTTCACATCGCCGTAGGTTCGGTAGGCAAGCCGCCGCCCGTCGGCCAGGATCATGAAGTGCCGTGGCGAGCTTCGGCGGCTCGTGCTGCTGGTCTTCTGGGGCGCTTCTTCGGTACCGGCCAGAATGACGGACAGTTGCGTTACCACCAGCACAAGATCGCTCTGCCGATTGATGCCGCTCTTATCGAAGACCGACTGGAGGTGATTGCGGGCGGTGTTGATGCTTATTTCCAGATCCTCGGCGGCTTCCTTCAGGGTCAGGCCGGAGGCCAGCTTCATCGTCACCTCCACCTCGGCAGCCGTCAGGCCGAAGCTCGCCTGGACGGCGCTCTCCAGGCGCTGGCCACCGTCATCCTGGGCGATGAACAGGGCAACCTCTGCGTCGTCGGCGATGGTGAGAAGCCCGGGCGGAAACTCCGCCCGGGCAATCAGGAAGCCGAACCGGTGCCTGGGACGATTAGGATGCGCCAGCGAGACCAGCGAGTGCCCGCGCTGGCTGGCCGCCAGGTTTTTTCGAGCTTCAGTCAGTGAGTGGCGGCTGGCTGGATCGCTGAACTGCAGTTGGCCCTTGTCGTCCAGCCCGAGGTACTCCGCAAGCGCCGGCAGATCATCCTCGCCACCAACCAGTCGGTCTTGCTCGTCCAGCAGCAGACAGGCAAAACCCGGTTTTGCCGGATCCCCGCTGTCCTTGATTCGCCAGGAGAGAGACTCGGCCCGGGACAGCTCGGCCACCAGTTCGCCCGGATCCCAAGACTCCAGATGGTCAGACAGTCGGTCGAACTCGGAAAGCAGATCTGTCCAGCGAGTAGGGTCGATGGCGTAGGCTGTAAGCGCGTCGAAGAAGTCGCTGACCGATGCGGGACCGTCGTTTTTCTGCATACCTCTTATGAGAGCAGAAATAGTGGGGCTGCGCACGTTGCACGCGCAGATTCAGTGGGTTTCCCGCCATCGAGACGGATTTGTGAGGTACCGGATTTGTGGCTATAGTCCGTGGCACCCTCTGGAAGCGCGATTGGTTTATGGACCTGAAAACCGTGATCGCCACTGCGAGACAATCCACGTCCGCTGATCAGCTAGAAGATGCAGAGCGACGTGCAGAAAACGACAGGCGCACTTACTCCGACCGAAGACGCACTGGTGGGCTGTTTGAAGTCCGAGCCCGACGTGACGGTGGCGTGTTCGATCGGCGTCAGCGGGAACGACGGGCACGGCGCGAAGACGGCCGCTCCTGGCTGAGCCGCTGGCGTCGGGAAGGCTGACCACCTCGGTCATTCCCTATGGACTTGTGCCTGATGTGCGGGCAGGATTCGCGCCAGCCGCCCGGATCCGGATCCGTGCCTGTCATCTTTCAGCAGGCGCCTCGGCCATGAGGTGCCTCATCCATCGAAGGAGAAAAGACCAGATGAATTCGACCACAGCCAGCATGATGATCGTCATCGCAGTACTGCTAGCGCTGCCGCTCGGTGCCAATGCCGCTGATCTGGCGGCGGGTCAGTCCGCCTACGCGGTGTGTGCCGCCTGTCACGGCCAACAGGGAGAGGGCAACGTGGGTATGAATGGACCTAAGCTTGCGGGCCAGGAAGGCTGGTACATGAAACGCCAGCTCGACGCCTACCGGAATGGCGTGAGAGGCACGGCACCCGGCGATACCTACGGCATGCAGATGCGTCCAATGGCGATGGCGGTCAGCGATCCCGGCGCAGAAGCAAACCTGATCGCCTACATCGAAAGCCTGCCGGTGGTGGACTCGGCGCCCACGGTGACGGGGGATGTGGCGGCAGGTCAGGCTGGCTATGCGGTATGCGCTGCCTGTCACGGACAGAAGGGCGAGGGCAATGAAGCGCTCGGGGGCCCGGCGCTGGCTGGTCAGGACGACTGGTATCTGGTCCGTCAGATAAACAACTACAACAATGGCCTGAGAGGCTACGATCCGAAGGACACCTTCGGTATGCAGATGAAGCCCATGGCGGCAACGCTCAACGCCGAGAAAGCCGTCAACGATGTGGTTGCCTATATAAACACGCTCAAGTAGCAGCCCGGTGAACCGGCGTCTCCTGGTCGACCTAGAGGCGCTGGCCGCCAACTACCGTCTGTTCACTAACGCCGCGACGGACGATCGGACAGCACTGAGGAATCTGGCTGGTCGGGCTGCCGTCGGCGGTGTGGTCAAAGCGAATGCCTACGGCGTGGGCGTGATCTCCGCACTGCAGCGGCTCCTGGCTGAAGGCTGCCGGAGCTTTTTCGTTGCCACGCTGGATGAGGCGCTGCAGGTCAAAGATGCGCTGGCGGAGTTCGCCGCGGCGCATGCTGACCCAGCCGACAAGCCCGAGCTTTTCATCTTCGACGGTGTGGACGTGGAAGCGGCTCAGGTGGTTGCTCAGGCCGGATTCATCCCGGTTTTGAACGATCAGTCACAGCTCGATGCATGGCGTCCGTACTCCGAATCACCAGCTGCCGTCCACCTGGATACCGGCATGCACCGGTTGGGATTCCCCGCGGATTCCTCTGCCGAGCAGTTCGCCGGTTTCAATGTCGTTCTGGTGATGACCCATCTCTCCTGCGCGGATGTGCCGGAGCATCCGAGCAATAGCAGGCAGTCGGCCGCGTTCGCGGATATCGTCAAGCGCTTTCCAGCCGTGCGGACGAGCATCGGTAATTCCGCCGGTTGGCTCAGTGGCATCCAAGGAGATCTGGGTCGGCCGGGTATCGGTCTGTACGGTGGTAACCCCTACTCGGACCGCCCCTCGCCCGTGCTGCCCGTCAGCTCGCTGCAGGGACGGGTACTACAGATCAGGACGGTGTTGCCGGGCGAATCGGTTGGCTACGGTGCGAGCTGGACGGCCACCGAAAAGACGCGCGTGGCCGCGGTTGGGATTGGCTATGCGGACGGACTGCCAAGGCATCTGTCCGGCAAGGGAGAGGTGGCGCTTGCCTGTGGTCAGCGATGCGCGATCATCGGACGCATCTCCATGGATACCACGGTGATCGATGTAGGCACGGCACCGGATGTGGCGATTGGTGACTGGGTCGAGTGTTTTGGGGCCCACATCAGCGTGGATGAAGCGGCGGAACGGGCGGGGACTCTCGGCTATGAGCTCCTCACCCGGGTGGGCGCCCGGGTGCCTCGGGTGCCGGGTGTTCTGACCTGAGCTCGTGGCGATCTTGTCGGTCGGTCGGCAATTCCTGCGCTTGTACCGTGGCCAGCTGCGTCCGGGCGGCATCGAGATTGCCCAGCATGCGCCAGGCGAGTACCGAGTTTCGATCTGCGGCACGCTTTGCGGCAAGGGCTGCCGCTGAAGCGTCCGGCACCAGCTCTCTGACGCGACCCAGGTCGTTGAGTGCCGCCGCCGCGTCACCGTTCATGAGCGAGAGGTTGGCGCGGTTTAAGTAAAGCGCCCAGGCGGTGGGTGCCATCTCGAGCGCTTCGGTCAGATCCGCGGCCGCCCCCTCCAGATCTCCGGCCTGCATCCGGGCTGTGGCCCGATTGTTGAGCGCACCTGGCAGTGCCGTGTTTGAGCGGCCGGTCGACCCTTCATAGCGAAGGCCGGCGATCCAATCCGAGCAAACTCGGTCGGCGTCGGCGGCGCCGGCTCGGACTGCAAGCAGACAGGGATCCTCGATTGCCGTCGCGGCGTCAGCAGGCGCCTCACTGGTGGCGTCAGCAGCTGCGACAGTCTCGAGTGCGCTGATCAGCAGCACGGTGGTTCCGAGGGTGCATAAGAAAGCTCGCATGGAGGGAGTGTACCGCCGTTCGACGGCCGCGCTATAGTGGTTGTGAAGGGATGGTTGGAACTGGGAGATGAGAATGATCAATCCGGATGGGGTACTGAAGGGTCAGGTGGCGGTGGTGACCGGTGCCAGTCGCGGCATTGGCGAGGCCATTGCCAGGCGCTACGCCATGGAAGGAGCGAAGGTGGTGGTCTCCGCTCGGACGGTGAACGAGGACGAGCACTACCTGCCCGGGACCATCACCGAGACCGTCTCGCATATCAACGAAGCAGGTGGCGAAGCCATCGCGGTCAAGGCGGATCTGGCAGTGTCGGAAGACCGCCACAATCTGATCAAGGCCACGGAGGAGGCATTTGGGGGTGTTGATATTCTTGTCAACAACGCGGCCATCACCTACTTCATTCCGGTCGCGGAGTTTCCGGAAAAGCGGTTCCGGCTGATGATGGACGTGCAGGTCTGGGCGCCGTTCGAGCTGGCACAGCTCGCCTTGCCGGGGATGCGCGAACGCGGCAGGGGCTGGATTCTGAACATCTCGTCGGGTGCTGCCATACATCCGGAGAAGACCCAGGGCGGTCGTGGTGGGACCGTTTACGGGATGTGCAAGGCAGCCCTCGAGCGGTTCACCACGGGGCTGGCTTCCGAGCTTTATGATGAAAGCATCGCTGTCAACGTGATCTCTCCCGGGCTGGTCGCCACGCCCGGTGTCATGCATCACAAGCTGATCAACGATTCGAACAGGGATCGGGTCACGCCGGTGGAGCACATGGCGGAGGCCTGCCTGCGACTCGTGCACGGTGATCCGCAGGAGCTTACGGGCAGGATCGACTACGCGGACAAGGTGATGGAGGAGTTTTCCCTGACTGCTGCCGATCTCATCTGATCGGCACTTCCGTCTTCTTGATCACGGTTCGCAGCGCGAACGAAGAATGCACCCGGTCGACACCAGGCAGCTGGGTTAGGTAGTTGGAATGGATGCGCTCATAGTCCCGCGCATCCTCCACGATCACCCGGACCAGGTAGTCGGACATGCCGGACATCAGGTAACACTCCATGACTTCCGGCAGCTCGGCAATCGCCGCCTCAAAAGCCGCCAGATCGTCCCGCTGCTGGCTCTTGAGCTCGATCTGTACGAACACGTTGTCCGGGTATCCCGCCATGGACTGATCCACCAGCCCGACGTAGGCCCGTAGCAGGCCACTTTTCTCCAGGTTGCGCACCCGTCTCAAGCAGGCGGATTCCGAGAGAGCGACCCGGTCTGCTAAAGACGTGTTCGAAATCCGAGCGTCGCTCTGGAGCTCGTGAAGGATTGCGCGATCAATACGATCCAGACCCGCAGTTAGTTCACTCATATACCAAATATATCGCAGGATCTGCGAAAAAACAGGCGAAATAGTCGCAGATCGCAAGAACCCGTCGCGGCGCATTCGGTAGCCTATACCCTCGTTTTTCTAAGCCTTACGGCGCCAGAAAGAGAGGACGCAAGAATGAGAGTTGGAGTACCGAAGGAAATAAAAATCCATGAGTATCGAGTGGGCCTGACCCCGGCTTCCGTGCAGGAGTTGACCAGCCGAGGTCACCAAGTGGTGATCGAGCGAGGTGCCGGCCTCGGCATCGGCTTCAGCGATGCTGATTACGTTCGGGCTGGCGCAGGGATCGGTTCAGCGGATGACGCCTTTGCTGCCGATCTGGTGGTGAAGGTCAAAGAGCCTCAGCTTGAGGAGTGCGCCCGCTTCCGTCCCGGGCAGATGCTGTTCACCTATCTGCATCTGGCGGCGGACAAACCCCAGGCCCAGGCGTTGATGGCTTCAGGGGTGACTGCCATTGCCTATGAGACCGTGACAGCCTCAGATGGCAGCCTGCCACTGCTGACGCCAATGAGCGAGGTGGCCGGCCGCATGTCCATCCAGGTGGGTGCTTATGCCTTGCAGAAGGCCAGTGGTGGCCGCGGTACGCTGCTCGGTGGCGTGCCGGGTGTGGCCCCGGGCAAAGTAGTGGTGCTCGGGGGTGGTATCGCCGGTACCAATGCGGCGGAGATGGCCGTGGGCATGCAGGCAGACGTGACGATCCTCGACAAGTCCGTACCGCGCCTGAAGGCGTTGTCCGAGCGCTTCGGTGTCGGTGCAAGGGTGCTGATGGCGAGCCAGCAGAACGTTCGGGAGGAAGTGCTGGCAGCAGATCTGGTGATCGGCGCCGTTCTCATTCCCGGCGCTGCAGCACCGCGCCTGGTCAGCCGCGAGATGGTGCGGGAAATGGCCGATGGCACAGCCATGGTGGATATCTCCATCGACCAGGGCGGCTGCTTCGAGACTTCCCGCCCGACCACCCACGATACGCCGACCTATGTGGAAGAGGGCGTTGTGCACTACTGTGTGACCAACATGCCCGGCGCCGTGGCACGCACCTCCACCCTGGCACTGAACAACGTCACCATGCCCTATGTGGTGGAACTGGCGGAGCAGGGTTGGGAACGGAGCTTCGCGGCCATTGAAGGTTTCGCGGCGGGTCTGAACGTGCATGACGGGTCCATCATGCACCCTCGGGTCGCGGAAGCGCTCGAGCTGCCGCTGGTCAGCTACCCCTGCGCAGCGTAGCCTTGCCAGGCTGACGGTAAGGAGGACCTTCGGGAGGACAAATGGCTGATCCGCTGCACAACGAATTTCCACCGGATTCCATCGAGGCGAAAGACCTCAGGCATCTGCTGCACCCGACCACGAACCTGGCGCAACACCAGGCCAACGGACCCAGGGTGTTGACGCGCGCTGAAGGTGCATACATCTGGGACAACCAGGGCAACCAGTATCTGGAAGCCATGGCAGGGCTGTGGTGCACGGCGCTCGGCTACGGTGAGGAAGAGCTGGCTCGAGTCGCCTACGAGCAGATGAAGAACCTCTCCTACAATCAGCTGTTCGGCGGCAAGACCAACGAGGCCAGCGTGCTGCTGGCCGAGAAGCTGAAAGCCATGGTGCCCATGGATGCGGGCCGCGTTTTCTTCGGGTTGTCCGGCAGCGACGCCAACGACACCCAGGTGAAGTTGATGTGGTACTACAACAACTCCGTGGGGCGGCCGGAAAAGAAAAAGATCATCTCCCGGACGCGGGGCTACCATGGCGTCACGGTGGCATCCGGTTCGCTGACCGGTCTGCCGCCTTTTCACAAACACTTCGACTTGCCCATCCCTGGCATCCTGCATACCGATTGCCCGCACTACTATCGTGGTCAGGAAGGGGGCGAGAGCGAAGCCGAGTTCGTCGACAGGATCGTCGGCAATCTGGAGTCTCTGATCGCCAGAGAGGGCCCGGAGACCATCGCTGCGTTCATCGCCGAGCCCATCATGGGGGCGGGTGGGGTGGTGGTGCCCCCTGCCGGCTACTACCAGAAGGTGCAGGCGCTGCTGAAATCCCATGACATCCTGTTCATCGACGATGAGGTGATCTGCGGCTTCGGGCGCACCGGTCGCCCCTTCGGCGCCGAAACTTTCGGCATCGAGCCGGACACCATGAGCGTGGCCAAGGCCGTCTCCTCGGCGTACCTGCCGCTCTCTGCGGTGCTCCTGCCGGAGTTCATGTACGAAGCCTTCACTGCCATGAGCGCGGAGCTCGGAAACTTCAGTCATGGCTTCACTTACTCCGGACATCCGGTCTGTGCCGCGGTAGCGCTTCGCAACCTGGAGCTCATGGAGGAACGGGACCTGTTTGCCCACGCTGCCCGAATGGGGGATCTCATGCAGGACCGGCTGGCTCAGCTGGCCGAGCATCCGCTGGTGGGTGAAGTGCGTGGTGCCGGCCTGATCGGTGCGGTGGAACTTGTTGCAGACAAGGAAACCCGTGCTGCCTTCCCCGCCAGCCGGGGTGTTGGCGCCTATTGCATGGGCCGCTGCGAAGCGAACGGGCTGATCAGCCGGGCAATGGGTGACAGCATGGCGTTGTGCCCGCCGCTGATCATCACGGATGCACAGATTGACGAGATATTCTCGAAGCTCGAGCTGGCTTTGAATGAGACGCTGACGTGGGTAGGCTGATCGTCCGGTAGACGAACATCGCCAACGGCGAGCAAGGGAAGAGAAGATGCATCATTCGGCGCTCTACGATGACGCAGGCAAGCTGGTTCTGCGCCTGACGCTGGGTGTGCTCATGCTGTTCCACGGTATTGCCAAGCTGGGTGACGGTGGCTCGCTGAGCTGGATTGCCGGTCAGCTTTCAGATGTGGGGCTACCCGGGTTCATCGCTTACGGTGTTTACGTTGGCGAGATTGTTGCGCCGCTGATGATCATCGCCGGCGTCTACTGCCGGATCGGTGCTGCCATCATCATCCTCAACATGCTGTTCGCTGTTGGCCTTGCGCACCTGGCGGAGCTGTTCATGCGTAACGAGCATGGCGGCTACGCGCTGGAGCTGCATGCGTTCTACACCTTCACCGCCCTGGCCCTGGCGCTGACCGGAAGCGGCCGGTTCGCGGTGAAGCCGGACTAGCTGGGCGGGGGTTCCCTAACTAAGCGGCATCTGCGAACTCCCTAACGGGAGTTCGGTCGTGTACTTCACCTGTCGGAGCGCGAAGGTCGAGCTCATGTTCGCGACTTCCGGCAGATGCACGAGGGTGCTCTTCAGAAGCCGTTCGTAGGCGGTGACGTCTTCCACCACCACCCTCAGGAGGAAATCCCGGTCACCGGAAACGGTGTAGCACTCGACGATTTCCGGAATGGTCTGTACTGCTTCCTCGAAGGCGTTCAGGGCTTGCTCCTGCTGCACTCCGAGGGAAACCTGTACGAAGACGTTCACCGACAGCTGTAGCTGCTCCGGGTCGAGCAACGTGACCCGGCCTTTGATCACGCCAGCTTCCTCGAGCTTCTTTACCCGTCGCCAGCAGGGCGTGTGAGAAAGGCCGACTTTCTCACCCAGCTCCTGCATGGAGATATCAGCGTTGGCCTGCAGCTCGCGCAGTATCTGGAGGTCGAACGTGTCCATCGGAAATGGTATTTTGTCCTAACAGAGTAAAGATATAGAGATAAATATTCTAATATAGGCGACTGAATTGGTAAATCGGCAACGTCATCCTAAGCAGGTGGCGCTAAACTGATCGTCGGTTGAGAGAGACTTTTTAGGAGGCGCCCCATGTCCCAGATCGTGAGAGCGGACTTCACACTCAACGAACGCTACGAGAAAGACAGTGGCGTCATATTCCTTTCCGGCATTCAGGCTCTTGCCCGGTTGCTGCTCGAGCAGCATCGGCGCGACAAGCGCGCCGGGCTCAACACCGGTGGATTCGTCTCTGGTTACCGGGGCTCGCCGCTCGGTGGTCTGGATCAGGTGCTCTGGCAGCAGAAAGCCCTGCTCGAAGCCCACAACGTGCATTTCCAACCCGGGGTCAACGAAGAGCTTGCGGCCACCGCCGTCTGGGGCAGCCAGCAGGTGGGCCTGTTTCCCGGGGCGCGTGTGGATGGTGTGTATGGCTTCTGGTACGGCAAGGCACCCGGGCTCGATCGAGCCTGCGATGCCATCCGCCATGCCAATGCCGCCGGTGCCGCCGCCAATGGTGGCGTGCTGCTGGTAGTCGGCGACGATCACGGCTGCAAATCCTCGACGTTGCCGAGTCACAGCGAGCTTGCCCTGAAAGATCTGGGCATTCCGGTGCTCAATCCGGCCAACGTGCAGGACGTGTTGGACTATGGCCTCTTTGGTTGGGCGCTCAGCCGCTACAGCGGTTGCTGGGCAGGGCTGATCGCGCTGGCCGACAACATGGACAGTTCCGGCACGGTCGTCCTTGACGATGCTGTGGAGCCTTACGTCACGCTGGAGCGCCCGGTGGACGTGAACATGTCCACCGGTCGGGCGGCACTCGAGCAGGAAGCCCTGCTGCACGAGGTGAAACTGCCGCTGGCCGTGGAGTTTGCCCGGGCGAACGGGATCAACCGGCTGTTGGCGAATCCGCCGGATGCCCGTCTCGGTATCGTCACCACCGGTAAGGCGTATCTGGACGTGCGCGAGGCACTGGCTCAGCTCTCCCTGGTCACGGAATCAGATATCGAGCAGGCCGGTATCCGCCTGCTGAAGCTCGGTATGAGCTGGCCGCTGGATGCGCAGCAGATGGAGCAGTTCAGCCAGGGCCTGGAGACGCTGCTCGTGGTCGAGGAGAAGCGGCCTTTCGTCGAAGAGGAGCTGAAGAGCCTGCTGTTCAACTGCGCGGGATCTCTGGAAATAGTGGGTAAACGCTCCGCCGACGGGGAGCCGCTCCTGGCCGCTACCGGCGAGATCCGGGTTGCCGAAGTTGCCCAGATGCTCGAGCGCTACATCGCTAGTCGTTGTCCGGGTGCGAGCATCGACCGCTCGTACCTCGACCGGACTGCAGCACTCGGTCAGGCGCTGGTGGAAGTCACCGGTCAGGCAAAGACCGATCGGCTGCCTATGTTCTGCGCCGGTTGCCCGCACAACACCTCTACTCGGGTGCCGGAAGGCAGCCGGGCGTCTGCCGGGATCGGCTGCCACTACATGGCCCAGTGGATGGATCGGGAAACCTCCACCTTCACTCAGATGGGGGGCGAAGGGGCCAACTGGACCGGCCAGGCGCCGTTCACCGACGAAGAGCACATCTTCGTGAACCTGGGAGATGGCACCTACTTCCACTCCGGGCTGCTGGCGATCCGTCAATCTGTCGCCAGCGGCGCCAACCTGACCTACAAGATCCTGCTCAACGATGCGGTGGCCATGACAGGCGGTCAGCCCGTAGACGGTGAGCTCGATGTGCCTCAGCTGGTCGCTCAGTTGCAGGCAGAAGGGGTCAGTCATCTGGAGGTTGTCAGCGATGCGCCTGATGCGCTGTCGGGTGTCGGGGTGCCCGTGCATCACCGTGACGACCTCGATCAGGTGCAGCGCCGATTCAGAGAGTACAAAGGCTGCTCTGTGATCATCTACCAGCAGATCTGTGCCACTGAGCTGCGCCGCCGTCGCAAGCGTGGCCTTGCCGATGATCCGGACGTGCGGGTGATGATCAACGATGCGGTCTGCGAAGGTTGCGGTGACTGCTCGGTTCAGTCGAATTGCGTCGCCGTCGAACCGCTGAACACTGAGCTCGGTATCAAGCGCCAGATCAATCAGACTGCCTGCAACAAGGATCTGTCCTGCCTGAAGGGGTTCTGCCCTGCCTTTGTGCTGGTTCGCGGAGCAGAGCTCAGGAAGCCTCGGGGGCTTGCTCGTGAGCTGGCCACGCTGCGTGAGCAGGCGCCAGAGCCAAAAGACATCCCCGACAACGCAAACCTGCTGATTGCCGGTGTGGGCGGCACGGGCGTTGTCACCGTGAGCGCGTTGCTCGGAACGGCAGCTCACCTCGACGGGCTGGCTGTGAGCACGCTGGACATGACCGGTCTGGCCCAGAAGGGGGGCGCGGTATTCGGCCACGTGCGGATCGGTAAAGATTCGAAGGCGCTGCATGGCACACGAATCGCGGCGGGGCAGACCGATCTGCTGCTGGCCTGCGACCTCATCACCGGTGCCAGCCGGGACGCGCTGACGCTGGCAGACGGCAAGCGAACGCTTTCGGTGGTGAACACGGATGTGGTGCCTACCGCGGATTTCGTGCTGCATCAGGATGCGGATCACCATGGTGCCGAGCGGCTGGCGCGTATTGAATCGTTCAGCCGGGAGATGCGAGCGGTGGATGGCGCTCGGCTCTGCACACGGCTGCTCGGCAGCACGGCAACCTTGAACGTCTTTCTGCTCGGCTTCGCCTGGCAGCTGGGCCTGATACCGGTTTCCATCGCTGCCCTCGAGCGTGCCATCGAGCTGAACGGCACTGCGGTGGAAGACAATCTGAAGGCTTTCCATTTCGGCCGCATCGCAGCCTGGGACCCGGATACGCTTGGCTTGCCTGCTGCCGAAGATGAAGCGGCTGCGGCCGACCGAGGGCCCATGGACCCGGTTCGGAGCGACGATCTGGAATCCCTGATCGCTGCACGACGCGACCTCCTTACTGCCTACCAGGGACAGCAGCTGGCAGACCGATTCGAGAATCTCGTACGCCGGGTTCAGGTCGTCGAGCAGGAGCTCGTCGATGGAGACCCTGCGTTGGCCCGTGCGGTGGCGGAAAGCTATGCCCGACTCCTTGCCTATAAAGATGAGTACGAAGTGGCCCGGCTCTACGCAGATGGCCGCTTCGAGGCCCGGCTTGCCCGAACGTTCGAGTCCGGTTACCGGCAGACCTACCTCCTGGCCCCACCGCTGATGGGTACGAAGAAACGCCGCTTCGGCGCCTGGATGGGAGGTGCCTACCGGCTGCTCGCCCGGCTGAAGTTCCTGCGCGGCACATCGCTGGACCCCTTTGGCTATCTCGGCGAGCGGAAACGCGAACGCTGGTCGATCAGCCACTTCGAGGAAGTGGTTGCCGAACTCCTTACCGATCTGGAACGCACAAACCACGCCTTAGCGGTGCGAATCGCCAGCCTGCCGGAGCACGTTCGTGGCTACGGGCACGTGAAGGAGGCCGCCCGGGAGCGTTGGCTTGCCGAAGAGTCGCGCCTGCTAGAGGAGTTTCACCGCCCACCTGCACCGGTCCTGCTGTTCGATCCGGCTCGGAAGTCGGCAGCCTGACAGGCCTGCCCAGGTTCCCGCTCCGAGCAAAGCAAAACCGAGTAAACTCCCCGGCCATGAACTTCGACTTCGGACACGGCGAGACCATCAACATGCTGCGCGAGACCGTGCGGCAGTTTTCCAGCAACGAGATCGCACCGCGGGCAGCGGAGATCGACGAGAGCAACGAGTTTCCCCGGGATCTCTGGCCCAAGCTCGGCGAGCTGGGGCTGCTTGGCATGACGGTGGAAGAGTCCGACGGCGGTGCCGGACTCGGCTATCTGGCGCATACCATTGCGCTGGAGGAAATCAGCCGGGCTTCTGCTTCGGTCGGGCTCTCCTACGGGGCGCATTCCAATCTCTGCGTCAATCAGATCCGCCGGTTCGCCACCGATGAGCAGAAGGCGAGCTATCTACCCGGGCTGATTTCCGGCGAGGCCGTGGGTGCGCTTGCCATGAGCGAACCCGGCGCGGGATCGGATGTCGTCAGCATGAAACTCCGGGCAGAAGACAAAGGCGACGTCTACGTTCTGAACGGCAACAAGATGTGGATCACCAACGGTCCGCACGCGGATGTTCTTGTGGTTTACGCTACGGTGGATCCGGCGCTCGGCAGCAAGGGGATCACCGCTTTTCTGATCGAGAAAGGCATGCCGGGTTTCAGCACCGCGCAGAAGCTCGACAAGCTCGGCATGCGGGGTTCGGATACCTGCGAGCTCGTTTTCGAGGACTGTGAAGTGCCGAAGACTCAGGTGCTGGGTCAGGTGGGTCAGGGCGTGAAGATCCTGATGAGTGGTCTGGACTATGAACGGGTGGTTCTATCCGGGGGACCGCTTGGGCTGATGCAGGCCTGCCTGGATGTGGTGCTGCCCTATGTTCACGAACGCGAGCAGTTCGGACAGCCCATAGGCACCTTTCAGCTGATGCAGGGCAAGATTGCCGACATGTACACCACGTTGAATGCCTGCCGGGCTTACGTTTATGCGGTAGCCCAGGCCTGTGACGCCGGCCGCACGACCCGCTTTGATGCGGCGGGCTGCATTCTCTATGCCGCCGAAAAGGCAACCTGGGTAGCGAGCCATGCCATACAGGCGCTGGGCGGCAACGGTTACATCAACGAGTACGCGACCGGTCGGCTGCTCAGGGATGCCAAGCTGTACGAAATCGGTGCCGGGACCAGTGAAATCCGGCGGATGCTGATCGGTCGGGAGCTGTTCGACGCCACCGGTTGACGAAGCTATAATTCGCGCCCGCTCGGGCACCGATGGGGCCTTCGACACCGGAATCGGCGCATCACTGGCGCATCACTTAAGTATCAGAAACTCAGACGAATAAAATGAAACGACTCGTAAACCTGGCTCTAGCCGTTTCGGCGATGATGGCCGTCTTTGCAAGCCTTCCCCTTCAGGCGGATGCGGTACCTCCGGGCAGCGATGATGACATTCGCGAACGTCTGGCACCTTTTGGCAGCCTGTGCCGTGCGGGTGACGAGTGCGGTAGCGCAACCGCAGTAGCCGATACGGGTCCCCTTTCCGGTGAGGATGTGTACAACCAGTTCTGCTTCGCCTGCCATGCCACCGGTGCCAGCGACGCGCCGTTGTTTGCGGATGTGGAAGCCTGGGCGCCGCGGATCGCCAAAGGCATGGATGAGCTCGTGGCCAGCACCATCAATGGCCTCGGCATGATGCCTCCGAAAGGCTCCTGCATGAACTGCTCGGATGAAGAGCTGCAGGCGGCGGTGGATTACATCGTCGAAACAGCCCAGTAGCGCACGCGCTCCCCTGATTCAGTCGCGGCGCTATCCGGCGCCGTGCCCGCCGGACCAGTCCATGGCCCGGAAGCTCAGTGCCTCCGCCAGATGCTCGGCTTGCACCCGGTCGGCCCCGGTCAGATCGGCAATGGATCTGGCGACTCTCAACACCCTGTGCAGCCCGCGAGCCGAAAGCCGATAGCGAGCGCTGGCCTTGTCCAGCAGCCGTTTCTCGTGATTGCCCAGGGCGCAGATCTTCAGGAGAACCTCACCGGCAAGCCGGGCGTTGGTGCTGCCCTGACGCGCCATCTGCAGGTCTCTCGCCGTCGAGATCCGAGCGCTGATCTCGTTCGGGTTCCAGGGGTCGATCTCACCGGCGAGCAGCAGGCGGCTCGGTACCTCCCCGACAGGCACATGCAGGTCGATCCGATCGAGCAGCGGGCCGGAGATCCGTGACTGATAGCGTTGCCGTTGGTCGGGACGGCAGCGGCAGTTTCCCTCGCTGCAGACCAGCCCGGCTGGACAGGGATTCATGGCCGCAAGCAGCTGGAATCCGGCTGGAAAGCGGGCGGTGCCGGCGGCTCGGGAGATGCTGATCTCCTGGGTTTCCAGGGGTTCCCGAAGGCTATCCAGCACGCTTGGTTTGAAATGTGGCAACTCATCCAGAAACAGCACGCCGTTGTGGGCAAGCGAAATTTCGCCCGGGCGGGGGTGCGAGCCACCTCCCGTCATCGCTGTGGCGGACACTGAGTGATGCGGGTTGCGCACCGGTCGGGTTCGGATGTCCACCGGTAGCTGACCGGCCGCGGAGCAGACGGCAGCCACCTCCATTGCCTCCCGTTCCGTCAACGGCGGGAGCAGATAGGGGAGGTGTCTTGCGAGCAAGGACTTGCCCGTTCCAGGAGGCCCCACCATCAGCAGGTGGTGAGCGCCGGCGGCGGCTATGGTCAGGGCACGTTTTGCCGTGGTCTGGCCGACGACCAGGGGAGGGGTGGCTGTGCCAATCCGGGTGACCTCCGGCATTGCGACAGGTCGGAAATTCTCATCGGTCTCACCCTCGAGCAGGCGAACCACCTCTTTGAGGTGGCCAAGAGACGACACCCGCTTTCCGCCCAGAAGCGCTTCACCGGCATTTTCCCTAGGCACCACGAGTTGGTCGCTGCTGGCGAGATCCAGCGCGGCGCAGAGGCTGCCCCGGATCCCCCGCAGCTCGCCGGCGAGGCTGAGCTCGCCAAGCAGCTCCACCACACCGGCACGGGGCGGCTCCTTAAGCTGACCGGATGCCCGGAGGATGCTCACCGCAATGGCCAGGTCGAAGCGCCCGCCTTCCTTGGCAAGGTCCACCGGGGCGAGGTTCACCACCACGCGGCCATCCGGGTAGTCATAGCCACAATTGGTCAACGCACTCTTCACCCGATCCCTGGCCTCGCGCACGGAAGCTGCCGGCATGCCGACCAGCGTCGTCCCTGGCAATCCGCCGAGCAGGTGTGATTCGACGATGACCCTGGGTGCGGAAAGACCGAACAGAGCGCGAGTGACGGTACGGGAGCGGGTAGTGACCTCGGCGTCAGTGGCGCCGTTCAAGCTCGGCGATCCTGGCCTCGAGACGACCAACCTTGTCTTCCAGCTTTGCGAGGCTTGCCAGCCGAGCATCGTATTCACGCCGGGGGACCAGCTGGAACTGCTGGAAGAATTTCTCGAGGACGGGTCGGATACCTTCAAACAGCGACGCTGGCGCATCACCCAGGGAACCGCGCAGGCGGTTCAGGAGGTCTTCGAGGGGTGGGCTGTTTGACTGGCTCATGGCGACTCCGGAATTCATGAGAGGATGCCATATTACGCGAGCTGTGCTGCACCCGGCAGGGAGAACTGGCGTGGTGAGCTGTGCGCCAGTGCTTCTTTTCCGTGCGCATCATCGGCTGACAACGCCGCACGTTTCGAGTCGCACCAAATCGGTGCGAGGAGAGGTCCGTTAGAGTGCGTGCCGGATTGGAAACCGCTTCCACGACGGGCTCGATTTTCCCTAAGCCGTTGAAAACCAAGCGCTGATTCCGTTGGCACGATTTCTGCCCTTAGACGAGCACACGATTTGAATCACGCAAAACGGTTCAAGCGTTTTGACTCAACAAAATCTATGGGGATAGAAATGAAAAATCTGATCATCGCAGCAGTTCTGCTCGGTGCCACCTTCACCACGGGCGCTGTCGTTGCCGACGAGCATGAAATCTCGGGCAACGTGGCTCTGGCTACCGACTACCGCTTCCGTGGTATCTCTCAGACGGGTCGTGATCCGGCCATCCAGGGTGGCTTCGACTACGGCCATGAGAGCGGCCTGTATGTCGGCACCTGGGCATCCAACGTCTCCTTTACAGAAGGTGGCACGGAGATCGATCTCTACGGTGGGTGGGCGACAGACCTGAACGACAACATGTCTTTGGATCTGGGTGTTCTCTATTACGGCTACCCGTCCGACGACGATGCCGACTATGTGGAGATCTACGGTAGCTTCGGATTCTACGGTGCGACGTTGGGTCTGAACTACTCCCCTGAGTACACCTACGACACGGGTACGTATTTCTACCTCTACGGTGACTACAGCCTGCCGCTGGGTGACGCCTGGAGTCTGGATTTCCATCTCGGTCTCAACCAGTTCGAAGACGACAATCTGGATGCTTTCCTGGGTGCCGATGGTGCGGGTAAGAGCTACCTCGACTACAGCATCGGCATTACCACAGCAGTGATCGGCGTAGACCTGACCTTGGCCTACGTTGGTACAGACATCGACGATAGCGATTGCTTTGGCGGGACCAAGGACTGTAAGGGCAACGCCGTGTTCACCATATCGAAAAGCCTCTAATTAAGAGAGAATCCCGGGTGCACAAGATCTTCCACAAAGACCTCCCGAGCGTGATTGCGCGAAGGGAGCGTGCACCTTCGGTCTGAGAGCTGCCGAAAGCAGCCGCGGTCACCGCACTAGACCTGCTAGAGACGGGATAACAGGAGAAAACAATGAAATTGATTACCGCCATCATCAAGCCCTTCAAGCTCGACGATGTTCGAGAAGCGCTCTCGGAGATTGGCGTGCAGGGGATGACGGTCACCGAGGTGAAAGGCTTCGGTCGGCAAAAGGGACACACAGAACTCTACCGCGGCGCTGAGTACGTGGTGGACTTTCTCCCGAAAGTGAAGCTCGAGCTCGCCATCGACGACGGCATGCTCGATCAGGTGCTGGATGCGATTACCAAATCGGCCAACACCGGCAAGGTGGGCGACGGCAAGATCTTTGTCGCATCGCTCGAAGAAGTAGTCCGGATCAGAACGGGCGAGACCGGAGCCGAAGCCGTCTAAAGGCTCGCTCTACATCGGGAGAAAGATTGTGGAAGATCTTGTTCAAACTAACTACGCCCTGGATACGTTCTATTTTCTTGTTATGGGCGCTCTGGTCATGTTCATGGCCCCCGGCTTCGCCATGCTGGAAGCCGGCCTGGTCCGAGCCAAGAACACGACTGAAATTCTACTCAAAAACGTGGCGCTCTTCGCGATCGCCTGCATCATGTACCTGCTGGTCGGGTACCACATCATGTATCTGGGTGCCGTCGAGGGCGGTGTGATCCCGGACTTCGGTTTTCTGATCGGCGCGGAGAACACCGTGGAGGACACCCTGGCTTCCGGCGGTGATACCTACTACTCGGCGCGATCCGATTACTTTTTCCAGGTGGTGTTCGTGGCAACCGCCATGTCCATTGTCTCGGGTGCGGTAGCCGAGCGGATGAAACTCTGGGCGTTTCTGGCGTTCGCCGTCGTCATGACCGGCCTCATCTATCCGTTGCAGGGGATGTGGACCTGGGGGGGTGGCTGGATCGCAGCCGCAGGCTACTCCGACTTCGCCGGATCGGGCATCGTGCACATGTGCGGCGCGGCTGCAGCGCTGGCTGCCGTGATCGTTCTCGGGCCCCGGCAAGGGAAGTACAGACCCGATGGCACCGCGAATGCCATCCCCGGTGCGAACATGCCGCTGGCGACTCTGGGAACGTTCATTCTCTGGTTCGGCTGGTTCGGATTCAACGGGGGATCCGAGCTGATGACCTCCAACATCGGTGAAGCAAACGCGGTTGCCCAGGTGTTCGTGAACACCAATATTGCAGCGTGCGGTGGCGTGGTTGCGGCGCTGTTGACGGCCAAGGCGTTGTTCGGCAAGGCGGACCTGACCATGTCGCTGAACGGTGCCCTGGCGGGTCTGGTCGCCATCACGGCGGACCCTCTGAGCCCTGCGGCCGAGTGGGCCATGCTCATTGGCGCCGTCGGCGGCGTGCTGGTGGTCTTCTCCATCATTACGCTGGACAAGCTCAAGATCGACGATCCGGTAGGTGCCATCTCGGTGCACGGCGTGGTCGGCATCTGGGGGATCATGGCGGTGCTGTTCAACAACGGCGACGCGACCTTCATGGGTCAGATCATTGGCATCGTTGGTATCTTCGGCTGGACCTTTGGCGCTGCCATCGTGGTCTGGTTCATCCTCAAGGCAGTCATGGGAATCCGGGTCTCCGAAGAGGAAGAGTACGAAGGGGTGGATATCGCCGAGTGCGGCATGGAAGCCTATCCGGACTTCGTCAAGATCGGTGGCACCTAGTCAATGATCTAGCGCCGCCGGGGAAACCGGTGGCGCACAACGTCACGGCGCGCGGCTCATGCCCCGCGCCTTTTTCATGCCTACCAGTCCGCGAGGCCGACCAGTTTCCGCCCCAGGTTGTTGAGCTGCGGGTGCGGACCCGGCTCCGGGATTATCTGACCCGGCACGGTCTGCCGCAGCGCCCAGGCGGGTGGCATCATGGTTTCGAATTCTGCCACCCTGGCGGCGCGGGCGGTTTCGTCACCGACCGGATCCATGGCGATGTACTGAACCCAGCGGGGGCGGTCGGTCAGGTTGTGCGTGCTCGAATGCGGCAACCGGCGATCCCAGATCACCATGCTGCCAGCCGGACCAGCGACCACGTCGATAGGCTCGTTTCCGATGTTCGGGCGCCGTCCGCTGGCGTGTTCCGGGTGGCGGGCGAGGTAGTCATCGAGATGCCTGTAGATCCCGGGAACGCAGCAGAACGCGCCCTGGTCTTCACTGGTATCCGTGAGATACAGAAGTCCCTGCAGAGACCGGTTGGCCAACCGGGAAGGGTCGCCATCCCAGTGAATGGGCTCGGCGGGCCCGCTGCTGCGATGCGCTGAATCGCGGACCTTGAAGGAAACCCGATCGGTGCCGACCCAGAGAGCTTCCGTTCCGTGCAGCTCGGCGAATGCGGCGTACACGGATGGCAGCTGACGAACGTCCCAGAGCGCCTGAGCATGAAAGAGATTGATCACACCGTGGCCACGGGACTCAGGCCAGCTCGAAGGATCGGACTCGTCGAAATCCAGACGGGCGCAGATGGCCTCGCGTACCGCCCGGCAATGCGCTTCGTCGACAAGGCCCTCCACCAGCAGGTATCCCTGCTCGTCGAATCGTTGCTTGTCTGCTTCCGTGATCATGGCTTAATCAGTACATGTCCGAACGCTATCTCTCCATAGATCTCGGTACCACCCGACTGAAGGTGGCGGCATATGCCTCTGACGGGACTCTAGCTCATCTGGTCAATCGGCGACACGACGAGGTGCGCTCCGGGGACTTTCGTTGGCAAAGCGCGACTGGCTGGTGGGCGAGCACCGTCAGCGCCGTGCGTGAGCTTGTGCAGGCGCTGCCGGGTGATGAGATCGTCGGTATCGGCCTTTCCGGACGGGGCGGGGCGGCTGTATTCGCTGACCAGAACGGCAGCGTCATCGCCGATCCCTGGTCGGACGGGCGGCATCATCGCGAGGCCAGGGCGCTGCGCGACTGGCGTGGCGATGGTGTCTGGCTGTCGAATTACGGCCTGCAGATCATCGCCAAGTACCAGTGGCTGCGTGCCAACGAGCCACTGAGTGCCGAGCGCATCCGTTACGGTTACTACGCCAAGGACTGGCTCCTGTACCAACTGACCGGCACCCATATGACGGACTGGACGTCCGGTCCGGACGCGCCGGTGTGGGACGAACGCCTGCGGGAGCTTGAGTTGCCTGCGGACCTGCTGCCAACCCCGGAGCTGCCCTGGACGGTGGCCGGTACGCTCACCCGGGATGCTGCGGATGCACTGACGCTACCGGTGGACACGCCGGTCTGCGTCGGCGCCCACGATGGCCTGGCCGCAAACATCGGAGCCGGGGCCGTGGAGAACCGGACCTGTGCCATTACGCTGGGTACCCATGCAGTGGTGCGGATGGTGATGAGTGACAGTCCGCAGGACGCCTACCGCTTCTACGGATGCCCCCCGGACAAGCACATCATCGGTGGTAACGCGGTGCTTGCCGGTCGGTCAGTTGACTGGTTTCTGGAGCTGATAGGCGCCGAGGCGGAAAACGCCCATCACTATGATCGCCACGAGGCGGCGGCGTCGGAGATCCCGGCGGGCGCGGATGGGGTTCGATTTCTGCCGTTTCTCGCTGGCCAGGTCGCCCCGGAAAGCCGTCCCGGAGCCCGGGCGCTGTTTGCCGGGTTGGGCCTCGGCCACACGCCTGCGCACATGTACCGGGCGTTGCTCGAGGGCGGCGCGTTTGCTATTGCCGATATCTTTGACCAGGTCACAGGCCGGTGCGGTCAGCCGGTGCTCGTTCGCGCGACCGGTGGTGGTTCCGAGAGCCGACTGTGGATGGAGATGCTCGCCAGCATCATCCGGACGCCGATCGAGCTCAGCGGTGCGGGCGTGGAAGGCCGAGGTGCGGCGGTGTGTTTGGCAGTCGCGCTGGGTCGCTACCCGGACCTTCAGACCGCGATCCGGGCGATGGTGAGGTCGGAGCAGACGGCGCTGCCGGATCCGGAGCTGGCGGATCACTACCAGGGCATCCGCGCGGACTGGCAGGCGCTCAACGTGCTGAGCCGGGGATACGATTCCGGTTGATGCGCAAACCCGCTGCATTGAGAAAGGATTTAGGGACCTCTGAGCATTCGTGAATTAACCAGAGGTTCCTTAGAACAGAAGGTGGACGGGGGCCGGGCAGCTGATCTCCGAGCGGATCTCGCCGAGCGAGCCATCTGCGGCAATCTCGATGCTGACGATGTTGTCTGAATCCCGATTGGCGACGAGCAGGTAGCGGCCGTCCGGCGAGATCAGAAAATGACGGGGATGCCGGCCGCCGCTCGCGCGATGCTGCCGTGCTGCCAGAGCTGGCCGGGTCGCCAGTACGGCAATCGAGTCATGTCCTCGATTGCTGACGTACAGCAGATCACCGTGGGCCTGGATTTCCGCGGTGCTGCTCCGAGAATAGAAATCAGGTGGCAGGGTTGAGAGGATGGCAACCGGCGTGTCGCCATCGAGCGCGATTACCGTGTTGTTGAGCTCGTTGACGACAAAGGCGCGGTCAGGACTCAGGTGCCGTGGTCCGGACCCCGCCGGTATGTCGATGTGCCCGCGGACCGTGCCATCGGCGGGATCGAGGCGATAGACGCAGTCCCCGCCAAGATCTGGAACCCAGAGCTCCTCAGCGTGAAAGTACACGCCATGTGGGTGAGCGGATGCCTGCTGGGGGTGCGGTCCTTTCCGGTCCGGCCGGAACAGACCGATCCTCTGGCCGATTCGATCAGCCGTCCATTCGAACAGCGCCACCGTGCCGCCACTGTAGTTGGCAACCGCCAGCCGATTGCCCTGCAGCGCCAGGTGGCAGGGATCTGCACCGCCACTGCCGACCCGTTGTATCTCCTCAACCCCGGTGTCATCAATCTGGAACAGGCTGATTTCACCTTCGCCACCGGCATCGCCGTGTTCATTCACGGCGATGAGCCCATGGCGCCAGCGCAACACCCAGGACGGATTGGCACACTCGATGAGCAGGGCGGGTGTTGAGAGGACGCCCGTGTCGGGGTTGAAGGTGCAGCGATAGATTCCGTTCGAGTCAGTGCCTCGGGTATAGGTGCCAGCGAGCAGTTCCATGATTTGAACTTGTTGACTTGTTGATCTGTAGCAACGTTCTGACCATGATCGCATCGATGGACGGAGGCAGGCTACGCGCATGCAGCGACTAGCGATCACCGGTGGCCGGGTGCTGGATCCGGAAACCGAAACCGACACAGTGCGGGATCTGGTTCTCGAGGATGGCCGTCTAACCGGTGAAGCGCCGCGGGGCGACGAGACGGTCGTGGATGCGTCGGGCTGCTGGGTGAGCCCTGGTTTCATCGACCTGCACACCCACATCTTCAATCATCCGCTGTTCGGTCAGAGCCGAGTACCTGCGGATCGGATCGGTGTCGGCCAGGGGGTGGCCACGGTGGTGGATGCGGGATCGTCCGGTGCGACCACCATCGATGCCTTCCCGGAAGTCGTGCTCCAGACTCAGGCCACCAGGGCGTTCGCCTTCATCAACATCGGCTCGCCCGGCCTGCCGAATCTTGGCGGAGGCCATGCCTCGCGACCGGAGCTGTGCGACCTGGAAGGCGTGGTCAGCGCCTTCGATCGTCACGGCGACTGGCTGGTGGGCGTCAAAGTGCTGGCCTCCCAGAGTCATACCGGTGCCTTCGGTCTGGAAGCCGTGAAGCTTGCCCGCAAAGCAGCGGAGCTGGTGGGTAAGCCCCTGATGTTGCATGTGGGAAACGCCCCGCCGGTGATCGACGATGTGCTCGAGCTGCTGCGACCGGGTGACATCGTGACCCACACCTATCACGGTAAGGTGGGTGGTGTGCTCGGCCATGGGAACCAGATCATCCCAGCGTTTCGTGCGGCTGTGGAACGGGGCGTGATCGTGGACCTCGGTCATGGCAGATCGTCGTTCAGTTTTCGGGTCTGCGAGACCGCGCTCGAGCAGGGTATGCCGCTGCACGCGATCAGCTCGGATCTCCATCGCGGTAATCTGGACCGCTACGCGGTCAGCCTGGCCCGAACCATGATGAAGATGCGGCTGCTCGGCTTCAGCCTTCGGGAAGCGGTGGAGCGCGTGACCCTGGGCCCGGCCCGGGCCATCGGTATTGACCAGCAGGGTTCTGGCCGCCTGGCAGTAGGCAGGAGCACGACGATCAGCGTGTTCAGAGAAGAGGCGGGTGAGCTGACGCTGGAGGATGCTGAAGGCGTCAAACGTACTGCGCAGCAGATCATCCGCCCCGTTGGCACAGTTGTTGGCGGCATCTGGCGTGAAGCCGCTGAGCCCATCTGATGAGTGAATCGCCCTACCGTGCCCTAGGCCTGCCGCGGGTCATCAATGCGTCCGGCAAGATGACTGCCTTGGGTGGGACTGCCCAGTCGGCCGCTGTCGCCGCCGCGCTTGCCGACGCCGCCCAACACCATGTGCAACTTCACGAGCTACGGGCCGTGGCGGGTAGTCAGATTGCCAGGCGTACGGGTGCCGAGGCCGCCACCGTGACCACCGGCGCCGCCGCCGGCATCGCCATTGGCGTGGCGGCCATGATTACGGGAACCGATCCGGAGAAGATCGCGCAGCTTCCCGATAGCGACGATCTGGCCAACGAGATCCTTCTCCAGGCCGGGCATGAGGTGAATTTCGGCGCGCCGGTCAGCCAGATGATCCGTCTGGGCGGCGGTCGGCCGGTACCCGTGGGCTCGCCGTCGTCGGTGCGACCGGAAGAC
This sequence comes from Candidatus Azotimanducaceae bacterium, assembly GCA_965215995.1. GTDB lineage: Bacteria > Pseudomonadota > Gammaproteobacteria > Pseudomonadales > Azotimanducaceae > SZUA-309. The sequence goes on from OZ244128.1 coordinate 2,873,532, forward strand.
GTCGCCGGGGCGGTGTCGCCGCGCACGGCGGGGCTCTTGTTCGTGCAGTCTCACCACACGCGGCAACAGAACGGGTTGACGCTGAACGAGCTGGTGCGTCTGGCGGGGGAGCAGGACCTGCCTGTGCTCGTTGATGCCGCCGCAGAGGCAGATCTGACCGCATACATCGCAGAAGGCGCTGACCTGGTCACCTACTCGGGCGGCAAAGCCATCGGTGGTCCGACCTGCGGCTTCATCTGTGGCCGCCGGGCGCTGGTGGCGGCCTGCGAGATGCAGAACACCGGGATCGCCCGGGCCATGAAAGTGGGTAAGGAGCAGATCATGGGTCTGCTCGCCGCGATGGCCGACTATCCGTGCGAGCAGACCTGGCCAGATCGCCTGACGCGGCTCGAGTCGGCGCTTCAGGGGCTGCCGGACGTCATCGTCAGACAGGAGGCCGACCTTGCCGGTCGCGACATCATGAGGGTTGCCCTTGAGAGCTCGCCGCAGCGGTTGCGTAAGCTCAGCAGGTCGCTGCGTGAAGGCGATCCGGTGATCTACACGAGGAACCATCAGCTGGACGAAGGCCTGATGCTGTTCGATCTCCGGGAGGTCAAGGACGAGGACGTGGAGCGGATTGCCGACCGGGTAAAGGCGCTCTGGCGCTGATTACGGGTGCTGCGGGAGTGACTCGACTGTAGAATGGCGCTCCTCATCGGACTGCCAGACGACATGCGCTACATAAGTACCCGGGGTCGCACCGAGCCCATGCCATTCAAAGATGCGGTGGTGACCGGAATGGCGCCGGATGGCGGCTTGCTGATTCCGGAATCGATCCCGGATGTGGCGGATGACCTTGCGGGCTGGCGTGATCTGCCCTTCGTTCCCTTTGCACAGGCGCTGATCCCCACCTTCGTCGACGACATACCAACCGAGACGCTCAATGAGCTGATCGCCAAGGCTTACGCGACCTTCGACCACGATGCGGTGGTGCCGTTCACACCGCTGAAAGGGCTGGCAGGTAATCACGATGTGCAGGTGATGGAGCTCTTCCACGGGCCGACTCTGGCCTTCAAGGACGTGGCCCTGCAGCTGCTCGGTCAGCTCTTCGAATACATCCTGGAAGAGCGCGGGGAGCATATCAATATTCTCGGCGCCACAAGCGGAGACACGGGCTCTGCAGCCATCGCCGGGGTACGAGGGCTACCGGCAGTGGATGTGTTCATCATGTTCCCGGAAGGCAGAGTAAGTCCGCTCCAGGAACGGCAGATGACCACCATTCCCGATGAAAACGTGCACTGCCTGGCGGTGGAAGGCAGCTTCGATGACTGCCAGTCCCTGATGAAGGGATTGTTTGCCGATGCGGATGCCAAGGCTCAACTGTCGCTGGGTGCCGTGAACTCCGTCAACTGGGCTCGCGTGCTGGCTCAGATCGTCTACTATGGCTACGCCAGCCTGAAATTTGCAGGTTCCGAGCCCGCTTCCTTCTGCGTGCCCACTGGTAATTTCGGTAACGTGTTCGCGGGCTATCTGGCCAAGCGCATGGGCTTTCCCATCGACAAGCTGGTGATTGCCACCAACGACAATGACATTCTGGCTCGCTTCTTCGAGACGGGCGAATACGCCCGAGGTGTGGTGCACCACACCACCAGCCCGGCCATGGACATACAGGTGTCCAGCAACTTCGAACGCTACCTTTATTACTACTTCGGTGAAGATGCGGAGCAGCTGACCCGGTTCATGGAGACCTTTGCCGGGACGGGCAGCGCCAGTGTGGGTGGCAGACCGGAGACCGAGGACTTTCTTGCAACAGCGGTGAGCGAAGCGGAGGTGGCTGCGACCATCGCCCGGGTTTATGAAGACAATGGCTATGTCGCCGATCCGCACACGGCGGTGGGATTGACTGCCGCCGGTCGATTCAAGGTGGCCGGTGTGCAGATCTGTGCAGCCACCGCCCATCCAGCCAAGTTCCCCGAAGCGGTGAACGAGGCAATCGGCCGGGATGTGGCCCACCACCCGACGTTGGATGCCCTCAAAGATCTGCCGGTCCGAAAGACGGTGATACCGGCGACCACAGAAGCGGTTCGCGCCTTTCTCGACAGGTACGCCGGAATCCGGGATGCCTGACCCGGGGTCGGAGTCGGTCCGTGCACGACCGCGCTTCGTCGATCTGTACGGTGCCGATCACTCTCCCTGGGTGCAGGCCGTGCTGCTCGGTCTGTTCGACGCCGGGATAGAGCATCGGCTGAGATCGCTGCCGACCATGGAGACCTTTCTCTCGACTGGCGTGCGCATGCCGGCCGCTAGCATTGACGGTGGCAAGTGGCGGCTCGAGTCGACCGACATCCTCAATGAACTGGGCTATTCCGAGATCAGCCGGGATGAGTACCGCATGGTGAGTAGAACCTGGCAGGGTGTGGTTCATCGACCCGACAGCATCGCTTTGTTCATGGGGGCGTTCAGCCTGGCGGGTGACCGGAATCCCTCGCGGGTAAAGAGGCTGGCCAGCAACTTCCTGCGCAGCTTCATACCTTTCTACATGTATCTGCTGATCAAAACCCTGGCGTTCTCTTCGCGTATGCAGGCTCCGGAAAACTTCGGCGACCAGTTTGTGCCACTGGAAGAGCGGCTGGCCGCACAGGGTTCCCGATTTCTCTCCGGCGATGCGCCAGACAGCCTGGACTTCTTGGCGTTCGGCATTGTCCAGTGCCACTGCAGCGTCTACGTGCCGCCGGTGACCGCTCTGCAGATGGATCCGCGCCTCGAGCGGGTTCGCGGCTGGATCGTCAGCATGCAGGAGCGGTTCACGGACTACCGGCACCTGTACTCGGGCAGCTACTTCCAGCCCTTCGCAGCTCCCAGAGCCTGGGCGTCAAAGCTGGACAGAGCAGCGTTCTGGCTTGGCCTGGCAGTGATGGTTGCCCTGTTTCCGATCACCGTGCCTCTGGTGGCGTTTCTCGCTCTGCGAAATCGAAGGTAGGCGCCGTGCCCCGGCAGTCTGATCAGGCTGCCTTCTGGATACGCCAGTCCGGATCGTAGTCGAAGGTTTCGAAGTCCTCCCGGTAGGTATCGGCGAGCAGACGGTAGTCTTCCTCGGTGGGGTGGTGGCGCTTGCCCGACCGAGCTGGTGATCTGTTCTTGCGTGGCAGCTCCGGCGGCGGCAGGCCGACACGATCGACAACCACACGCAGATCCGTGTCGATGGCCTCCACACGGCCGACGAAATCCACCATCTGTTCGCCTGCCTCGTCCAGGATCCAGGTGGTCTGGGGCTGGCTCGCCAGGTCTGCCTGGAACTGCGGGTGCCGGATGAACTCAGAGAACGACCGGCAGGCGACATAGGCCTGAATCGCCGGCCAGGACCAGAGCTCATGTTGGCGCCTGCCTTTTCGGGGCAGACGCCTGAGATAGGCAGACCGCTGGTTGTCTACCAGCCGGCCGGCATAGTTGTACAGCGAGAGAATGCGTGAGTAGGGGTGCCGGGTGAACGTGAAGGTGAAGAACCGGTTCCAGGCCTGGGCGCCGAGCACGCTCTTCACCTCCTGGCTGGTGCTGTGCTTGTGCAGCCTGTGGCGCGCCTGATAATGCTCGTTTACCGCTTCTCCGAAGGGTGTGCCGCCAATGGGCAGATCGTTCCAGAGGCTGGTCTGGTCGAAAAGCGCTGTCACGCTCTCACCCGCCGTCTTTGGCATGTGGATGAAGATGAAGCTTCGGCTCTGGGAAATGAACACCGCGGATCCTTCTGCGGGTGGTGGCTCTATGAGCTCTGCAATTCAGCCGTCGGCTTCCTTGCCGCGCCCTGCTAACTCGGAACGGGTCGTCAGATTATAGGTCCTCGGCAGGTGCATGCCAGCCCGTGATCGGCGCGATCATGCCTGATGAATTCGTTTCACCGCTTCGGTCAGCTCGCTGAGTCGCTCAACGGGCACCGTCTGCGTGGGCTGGGTGGTTACTTCTCCTTCCTCCCGGCCTGGATGCTGCACCCAGATGGTGTGCATGCCGACGCTGCCGGCGCCGTGAATATCGTCCACAAGATGGTCGCCCACATGAATGGACTCGAATGCAGCCACACCAGCTCGATCCAGAGCCGCGTGGAAGATATCCGGAGCCGGCTTGCTGGCGGACACATCGGCTGAGGAAAAGGCGAAGCTGAAGTACCGATCCAGACCGATCTTCTCCACGTGGGCGTTCCCGTTCGTCAGCGCGGCGAGCTGATAACTACCGGCGAGGGCTTCGAGGCTCTCCAAGGCGTGCTCGAAGAACACCACCTGCTGGCGGGCTTCGTAAAACACCAGGAATGCTGCGCGCCCCTGTTTCCGGGCGTCCCGATCTTTCATGCCCGTCCGACGCATACCTTCAACCAGAACTGATTCGCGCAAGGCACTCACGTCATGGCCGAGCTCAGGCTGCTTGCTCACGATCTCCGAACGCACCTCCTGCAGCATGTCCTGGGTCATGACCTGGCGGTACTCGGGTACCGACTCATCCAGCCAACCCCACATTTTCTGCTCAGCGTGCCGGATCACCGTGCCCACGTCCCACAGCGTGTTGTCCAGGTCAAAGGTGATGAGCCGAATGTCAGCCATCGCTGCCGGATTCTCCTTCCTTCTCCGGCTGCAGCTCGGCGCGGGGGTGAGCCGCGTCATAGACTTTTGCCAGATGCTGGAAATCCAGGTGAGTATAGATCTGGGTGGTGCCGAGATCCGAATGACCAAGCAGTTCCTGCACCGCGCGCAGATCACCGCTTGATTCGAGCAGATGGCTGGCGAAGGAGTGACGCAGCATGTGCGGGTGCACCTCGGTGCTGCCGAGCTGCCGGGCGGCCAGCTGCTTCAATCGATTCTGCACGGTGCGCGGGCTGATCCTGGCCTCACCCCGGCCGGTGAACAGGGGCGTGGCAGCGGTAGTGCCTGCGCTTGGATGTGCAGCCAGCCAGGCGCGGATGGCATCCACGCAGTGACGGCCGAGGGGTACCTGACGGGTTTTCCGACCCTTGCCGAGCACGGTGATAAAGCCCGCATCCAGATCCAGGTCAGCGCAATTCACGCCGACCAGCTCAGAAAGGCGCAGACCACTGCCGTAGAAAAGCTCGAGCATGGCCTTGTCGCGCTTCTCGAGGGGTGATTTGGCCTCGAACTCGAAGAGCCTGGCTGCCTGGTCTGCATCCAGGGTGCTGGGCAGACGGTTTTTCGACTTGGGCGCCCGGGCAGCGGCGGCCGGATTCCTCTTTGTTGCACGGCGAGCCTCGAGAAACTTGAAGAAGCTGCGCACACTGGACAGGGACCGCTGGATGCTGCGTGGCGCCAGGCCTTCACTGTGCAGTCGGGCGACGAAGCTGTCGATGTGGTGGCGTCCGATCTGCTCGGCCGGTTCCCGGGTCATGGCCGCAAAACGACCGAGGTCCCGGCGATACGCCACCAGGGTGTTGGCGGAGTAGTCTTTTTCGAATTTCAGATAGTCGAGGAATGCGTTCACAGACGCATCGAGCGGGTGGTCCTGCCCGGTGGTCACTTTGCCAGGCGCTGGATCACCCGACCGAGCACCTCGCCGATGTAGGTGACGAACAGGGTATCCATGTCCGAGGTGAAGCGATCGGTCTGGCGACTACCGATGGCGAGGCAGCCTTCCCCACCTTCCCAGAAGATGGGCGCCAGCACCGCGCTGCCGTCACGTTCGTGAGCCTGAATCGGGAACAACGCTGCCAGTTCCTCCGCCCGCAGAACCGTGCACACCGGTGCGTTCGAGCGCACGAAGCGGTCGTAGGGCGGGTCCGAGTCATGGCTCGCCAGATGATCCAGATGCACGGGCAGGTTGACCATGTGGCAGCAGACGAAATCCGCCTGGAAGTCGGCGAGCATGTAGGTAGCCAGCACCTCGTTGAGCTCGTGCCAGTTGTGCACGTTGAGAAGCTCGAGGGTGAGCGTTCTGGTTTTTGCGAACAGCTCATCGTTGTCTTTCGCGGCCTGCAGAAGCTCGTTCATCCGCCGCCGCATCTGCATGTTGCGCTCACGGAGAATGGCCACCTGGCGTTCGATCAATGAGACGGCCTGGCCGCTGTCGTGGGGCAGATTCAGCTCGGAGAGCAATCCCGGATGGCGCTGGAAGAAATCCCGATCCGCCCGCAGGTAGGCCACCACGTCATCGTCGGTCAGGGTATGGGATTCCGGTTCGGTCGCTGAGCTCATGGGGTATGTTGAGGTCCTGTGCTGAATGGCCACCTTTGCGGCCAGTTTGTGTGGCCTTTTATATGGCATGGGGAGTCGATCAGTTGTCTTCGACCTCGATCAGCCCCTCGTAGACCATTGTGGCAGGCCCGGTCATTTTAACGGCGTGGTCTGGACCCTGCCAACGAATCCGAACCTTGCCGCCAGGCAGGGAAACCTTGACCCTCTCGCCCACCAGGCCGGCCATCCGGCTGGTCACCGCGGCGGCGCAAGCGCCGGTACCGCAGGCCCGGGTCTCACCGACACCCCGTTCAAAGACCCTGAGACGGAGAAAACCGCTGTCCACCACCTGGCAGAAGCCGATGTTCGCCCCTTCCGGAAAGAACGGGTGTGTGGTGAGCGCCGCACCGATCTCGTCCACACGAGCGCTTGTGATATCGCTGACCAGAATGACGCCGTGGGGGTTGCCCATGGAAGCCACCGTGAGCTGATGGGATTCGCCCCTCGCATCTTCCAGCGTGTAACGGCTCGCCTCACCGAGCCTGTCGTCGGATTGCGCCTGGCTGGGATCGCAGGGCACAGCAGCTGGCTCCAACCCGGGCACGCCCATGTTCACCTCCACCAGATCATTTTCCAGCAGCCTGGTTTCAATGAGCCCGTTGTTGGTCTGAAAACGGAGGACGGGCTTGACGCTCAAGCCCCTGTATTTAACAAGCTTGGCCACGCAACGAGCACCGTTGCCGCACTGTTCCGCCTCTGTGCCATCCGCATTGAAGATCTGATAGCGGAAGTCCACCTCTGGATCATCCGGAGGTGCCACGATCAGAAGTTGATCGAAGCCGATGCCGGTGTGTCGGTCGGACCAGGCCTGGATCTGCTCTGGCCTCGGTAGATACGGCTGGCTGATCGCCTCCAGCACCATGAAGTCGTTGCCGAGACCGTGCATCTTGGCGAACTGGATGTTCACGCGTCGGGCTCCGGCGTCAACTGTTCGTGCCGATACAGGTCTTCGATGGTTTCCCGGCGGCGGATTACCTGGAAGCGATCACCGTCGACCAGCACTTCTGCCGGACGGGGCCGGCTGTTGTAGTTGGAGCTCTGCGCCATGGCGTAAGCACCTGCGGAGTGCACGGCGATGAGATCGCCCGCTGCCAGAGTCAGAGTGCGGTCCTTGGCCAGGAAGTCGCCACTCTCGCAGACGGGGCCGACCACATCCCAGTGCCCGGCGACGGCATCGGCGCCTGGTGCACACACGGAATCCACTCGATGCCAGGCCTGATAGAGGGCTGGACGGATCAGATCGTTCATGGCCGCGTCCACCACCGCGAACTGGCGGCCATCCGGCTGGCTGGCTGGTTTCAGGTATTCCACCCGGCTAATCAGCAGACCGCCGTTTGCCACCAGGAAGCGGCCGGGCTCCACAGACAGACCAATCTGCCTTTCCTCGAGTGCTTGCCGGACCTGAGCGCCGTAGGAGGTAATGTCGAAGTCCACTTCGTCCTGATAGGTGACGCCGAACCCGCCGCCCATATCCAGATGCTCGATGACGATGCCGCGCTCGGACAGGGCGTCCACGAGTTCCAGCAGTCGGGCCATGGCTTCGAGCATGGGCACCATGCTCTCGATCTGCGAGCCGATGTGGCATGCAACGCCGACCGGCACGAGCCACTCGTTCGCCTGCGCTTGTTCGTAGAGCTCGAGCGCGACGTCCGCTGGCACGCCGAATTTGTTCTCTTTCAGCCCGGTGGAAATGTAAGGATGGGTCGCCGCGTCTACGTCCGGATTGATCCGCAGGGCAACGCGTGCCGGTCGTTCCAGCAGAGCAGCCCGGGATGCCAGGCGTTCGAGCTCGCCGGCGCTTTCCACGTTGAAGCAGTCGATGCCGAGCTTCAGCGCCAGATCCATCTCTTCCGCTGCCTTGCCGACACCAGAAAAGACTACGGTGCCCGGGTCGCCACCAGCCGCCATCACCCGCATCAGCTCACCACCCGATACGATGTCGAACCCGGCACCCAGGTCGGCGAAGAGCTTGAGCACGGCCAGGTTGGAGTTCGCCTTGACTGCGTAGCAGACGCGACTACCGGTGCCGCAACCGGATACGGCGGCTTCAAGGGTTCTGAATCTGGATTCGAAGTAAGCACGGGAATACACGTAAACGGGAGTGCCCACGGAAGCGACGATCTCAGGTATGGGCACGGATTCCACGTGCAGGACGTCACCGGCAGTGCCGGTTTTCCGGTGCATGACGTTCATGGGCTGATCGGGCGTGTGCTGCTGCCCGCGATCGCGGTAGCGTCAGCAGGGCTGTCCTCTGGCAGGTACAGCGGCCCCTTCTGGCCACAGGTGGCAACCAGCGTGGTGAGCAGCCAGAGAATCATCAAGCGCACGACGGTTTCCTAGTGTGGTGACGCGTTCAAGAGTATAGCACCCGGGCCCTGGCCACCGCGGCCCGGACCTGGTCCGGCGCGGTGCCACCTATGTGGCTGCGTGCGGAGACCGAGCCTTCCAGAGTAAGCACATCGAATACGTCCTCCTTGATGCCCTGGTGGAACGCTCTGAGCTCATCGAGTGAAAGCTCATCCAGGTCCTTGTCCTGCTCGATGGCAAAAGTCACCGTGCGCCCGACGATGTCGTGGGCATCCCGGAAGGCGACGCCGGAGCGAACCAGGTAGTCGGCCAGATCCGTCGCCGTCGCGAAGCCGCCCCGGGCGGCCTGGCGCATGCTTTCCGGCTTTGCTTCGATGGCGGGTATCAGACCGATCAGAGCTGTCAGCGTGTCGCGCAGGGTATCCACCGCGTCGAACAACGGCTCTTTGTCTTCCTGGTTGTCTTTGTTGTAAGCCAGTGGCTGGCCTTTCATCAGGGTGAGCGTGCCGGTCAGGTGGCCGAACACCCGGCCTGCCTTGCCGCGGATCAGTTCAGGCACATCAGGATTCTTTTTCTGCGGCATGATCGAGGAACCGGTGCAGAACCGGTCGGGAAGATCCACGAAGGAGAACGGCTCGGACATCCACAGCACCAGCTCCTCAGACCAGCGGGAGAAATGCATCATCATGATGCTGGCCACGGCGCAGAACTCGATGATGAAGTCCCGATCGCTGACCGAGTCCAGGGAGTTCTCGGAAGGCTTGTCGAATCCGAGCTCTGCTGCCACCGCGGCTCGATCGATGGGGAAGGTAGTCCCGGCCAGCGCAGCCGCGCCCAGGGGCAGCACGTTGACCCGCGCCCGGCAGTCTGCGAGACGTTCCGTATCCCGCTTCAGCATCTCGTGCCAGGCCAGCAGGTGGTGGCCAAAGGTGATGGGCTGCGCCGTCTGCAGATGGGTGAAGCCGGGCATGATGGTATCCGCGTAGCGTTCGGCCTGATCGAGCAGCGCCGAGCCCAGCAGCTTCGCCATGGCGAGCAGCTCGTCTACTTCGTGGCGAAGGTAGAGACGGATGTCGGTGGCGACCTGGTCGTTCCGGGAACGGCCGGTGTGCAGCTTCTTACCGGTGTCACCGATCAACGCGACCAGACGGTTCTCGATGTTCATGTGCACGTCTTCGAGGGCGATCTGCCAGTCGAAGGTGCCAGCGTCGATCTCTTTGTGGATCGCCTCCAATCCGGCTACGATGCTGGCACGTTCGTCGTCGCTGATGATGCCCTGCGCACCCAGCATGTTGGCGTGGGCGATGGAGCCCTGAATGTCGTAGTGGTACAGGCGCGCATCAAAGGTCACGGATGCGGTAAACGTTTCGACGAATGCATCCGTAGCCTCGGTAAAGCGTCCGCCCCAAGGCTTGTCGTCCTGGCTCATAATCTTGGACCGATGTTGGTACTGAACTGTGGTGAACTGTGCTGAGTAGTAGAGGGTAGATTGATAGAGAGTGGCCGATTATAGCAACCAATCCCTCTCGCTGATCGACTCGCGACCGTTCGTCGTTCCGGAACTCTGCAACGTTGGCGCTCTGTCTCTGCTGGTACTGTTCGGCGAGCTGCTGGTGCTCGTCCTGCTCTTTGCCGGGGGTGAGCTCAGCTGGATGCGTCTCGCGCTCATGTCGCTGTTCGTGCAGTGGGTGGCGCTGACCAGCGCCGGCCTCATCTGTGGTAGTCGCAAATGGCTGTCCGGGCTCGGCCTCCTCTCCGGATCTCTGACTGCTTTCGGTATGGTGATGGGGGTGACGTTGACCGTCGGGTTGCTGTCGTCCTGGCTCTTGAATGGCACCATCGTCTTGAGCACCCTGGCCGGGCAGCTGGTGATCGCCGGTATCATCACAGCGCTGGCGCTGCGCTATTTCTACGTGCAGCAGCAGCTGCGGGCCCAGGAGCAGTCCGAGCTGGAGTCCCGTATCCAGGCGCTGCAGTCGCGCATCCGCCCTCACTTTCTGTTCAACAGCATGAACATCATCGCCAGTCTCATAGCGGTGGATCCGGATACGGCAGAGACGGTGGTGGAAGATCTTTCCGAGCTCTTTCGCGCCAGTTTGAATGACGCGGGTAATCAGGTGCCGTTGGCCGAGGAGCTGAACCTGTGCGAACGCTACGTGCGGATCGAAGCCCTGCGTCTCGGTGATCGTTTGCAGCTGGACTGGCAGCTGGAAACCCCGGACAGATCGGTGAAAATCCCTCTGCTTACGCTGCAACCGCTTTTGGAGAACGCCATTTACCACGGCATTCAGCCGTTGCCCGAAGGGGGCACCATTTCTGTTCGCCTCTGGTTTGATGGGAACGACGTGAACGTGGAGATCGACAACCCCCTGCCGCCGGAAACGCAGCGTTCCCAGAGCCAGGGGAATAAGATGGCGCTGAACAACATTCGCAGCCGCCTGGCCGTGCTTTACGGCGGGCGGGCGGAGCTGGTGACCCGGGAAGCGGACGGGCGTTACGTGACGGCATTGCGCTATCCCCTGTCCTTGGAAGTCCCCGATGCCACGGACGGGTCGGGCGAAACGGAGGGAGCGTGAGATGAGAATAATGATCGTGGACGACGAGCAGCTCGCCAGAGACCGGCTGTCGAGGATGATCGAGGGATTCGAGCACCACGAGGTGGTCGGCGAGGCGGCTAATGGCGTGGAAGCGGTGAAGGTCGCGGCCAGCATGCAGCCGGAAGTGGTGCTGATGGATATCCGCATGCCCGGCATGGATGGGCTCGAAGCCGCTCGGCACATCGTCGATGCGGAAGAACCGCCGGCCATTATCTTCTGCACGGCATACGAAGAACATGCTGTGGAAGCCTTCGATCTGCAGGCAGTGGGGTATCTGCTGAAGCCGGTCCGCAAAGACAATCTGGAAACGTCGCTCGGCAAGGCCCAGCGGGTGAACAAGGCGCAGCTTGCCGCACTCGCCGAAGACCAACCCCCTCGTCGAACCCATATCTCGGCGCGGACCAGAAAGGGCATCGAGCTCATCCCGGTGGACGAGGTGCGCTACTTCCAGGCGGATCAGAAGTACGTGACCGTTCGTCACGGTGAAGGGGAGATCATCGTCGATGAAACGCTGAAGGAGCTGGAGGAGGAGTTTGGCGAGCGCTTCGTGCGCGTGCACCGCAACGCCCTGGTTGCCTCACGTTTCATCGTCGGCTTGAACCGCCAGTCAGACGGCCACTATCAGATTCAGCTGAAAGACGTGGAAGAAGCCGTGGACATCAGCCGGCGTCATGTGGCGGCGGTGCGCAAGGTCGTAAAGAGCCTGTGATTGAGCGGATCGTCATTGCCACCCGGGAAAGCAAACTGGCGCTCTGGCAGGCGGAATTCATTCAGTCGGAACTCATGAAGGCGGCACCTGGTGCTGAGGTGACCCTGCTCGGGATGACGACCCAGGGCGACCGCTGGCTCAGCTCACCCCTCTCTCAGGTGGGCGGTAAGGGGTTGTTCATCAAGGAGCTGGAAGAGGCCATGCTGGCCGGAAGCGCGGACATTGCCGTGCACTCCATGAAGGACGTGCCGGCGGTGGTGCCCGATGGATTCGCGTTGCCGCTCATCAGTTACCGCGCAGACGTTCGCGATGCGCTGGTCTCGAGGAGCGGTGCCGGGCTCATGGATCTGGCGGAGGGAGCGATTGTCGGCTCTTCCAGCCTGCGCCGGCAGGCCATGTTGCTGGCCGTACGTCCCGATCTGGACATGAGGCCGGTACGCGGCAACGTGAACACCCGGCTCGCCAAGCTCGATGCCGGGGAGTACGACGCGCTCGTTCTGGCGGCGGCAGGGCTCGAACGGCTGGGGCTTGCCGAGCGGATTGCAGAAAAGCTGCCCGAGTCCTTGTCACTACCGGCTGCCGGACAGGGTGCTCTCGGGGTGGAGTGCAGGGAGGATGCGGCGGAATTGATCGCGTTGCTTGGTGAGCTGCAGGACGATGCGGTGGCAGGCTGCGTGCTCGCGGAACGGACTGTCAGTGCCGGTATCGGTGCGGATTGCTCGGCACCCCTTGGCGCCTATGCCGTGCGCACGGACGACGGCTTTCGGCTGCTGGCCCGATTGGCGGCACCAGACGGCAGTCGAATGCTGGAAGCCAGCGCCACAGGAGAGGATCCGGTTGTGATTGGCAATGCCGTGGCAACAGAGCTGATCGGGCAAGGCGCACGGGAACTCCTCGCAGCCATCCCGAAACCGGATGGACACTAGGTTTGCGGGTCTGGGTCACCCGGACAGAACCGGGTTGCAGCCGGCAGGCACAGGCCCTTGAAGCCGCAGGAATCAGTGCGCTGGCCGCACCGGTGCTGGGGGTGGAAGCGACCGGCGGCAAACCACCCGAGGGCCCCTTTCAGCACGTATTCTTTCTTTCAGAGCAGGCGGTTCGATGTGCAGGAGACGTGGATTTCTGCACGGGTGCAGAGATCCACGCGGTCGGCAGCCAGACTGCCAACCGACTGGCGAAGTCGGGCATCGCGGCCGATAAGCCGGAACGTGCCTCCAGTGAGGGTCTCATCGATCTGGCCGAGGGGCTACGCCTAAACGGCGCTCACTGTCTGATTGTAGCGGGTGAGGCGGGACGCAAAGATCTTCGCGATCATCTCAAGGCGAGATCCGCGGTGGTGGTCGAGTATCTGTGCTACCGGCGTGTGCAGCTCGAGGTGCCGCCTGGAGCGTTGATCGGGGTAAGCCACATCCTGATCGCCAGCCAGGATGGATTCAGGGCCATGGCCCGGTTATGGTGCGAAGGCGGTGGCGATGCGGACGTCAAGGTGATTGCCGCATCCGACCGGATTGCCGCACTGGGACCGGAGCTGGGATTCGAAAATCTCCAGGTAGCGTCCGGTGCGGCAGACGCAGATTTCATCGCAGCCCTGGAAGCCGAGTAATGCCTAGCGACGGTGATCGTCCAGACACGGAAAAAGACCAAGACCAGCCCGACGCGCTGGACCCGCTGAGCCAGCCGCCACTGACCCGTCCGCCGCCCAGACCCCTGGCGACCCAGATGGCGAGCGAGCAGACCGATGATTCGCCGGAGGAGGCGGGTCCCGCCGAGGAGAGTGTGGTTGATTCAGCGGAGGAAGCGGCGGCGGATGACGCATCTGCCGCGCAGGCTGGAACGAGTGCAGAACCTGCTCCTCCGCCAAAACCGAGAGGCCGCTTCATGGGCTTCCTTGGCTTGCTGTTCGGATTGGCCGGTCTGGGTGCTGCGGGGTTCCTTTACTACCAGCTCATCTATCTGGCGCCGGAGGCAGCAGTGGATGCCCGCTTCAGCGCGCTGGAAGAGGAGCTAGCAGGCTCTCGACAGTCGTTGGCTGCGCTGGCAGACAGCCAGGCCCAGGCACTCACAGATTTCGCAGCCGATCAGCAGCGGGCTCGGAACGCTTCTCAAGAGGAAGTGCTCGAAGCGGTGAACCGGGTATCGGCACAGGCCCCACCATCGCGCCGGGAATGGAAAGTTGCCGAGCTCTCCTACCTGCTCAGGATCGCCAATCACCGGGTTCTGATGGAGCGGGATGTGGCCGGGGCGCTGACCCTTCTGAAGGCCGCGGATGCGATCCTCAAGGAGCTGGATGACTTTGCCCTCTATCAGGTCCGTGCCCAGCTCGCCGACGAGATCCTGGCTCTGGAGAACGTGGAGAGCAACGACGTGCAGGGCCTGTTCCTTCGGCTCGAGGCGATCAAAACGGAGATCAGCGCTCAGAGCGTAAAGCTGCCGAGATTCGAACGGGACGACGTTGATACCGCGGCCGACCCGGAGCCCGGATTTTTTGCCGCGCTCTGGGAACAGATCGGCGGTTACATGCGTTTCCGCCGCTTCGACGGAGCGAGCGTTAGGCCGCTCTTGGCCCCGGAAGAAGAAGCCTATCTGGAGCTCAACCTGCGGTTGATGCTGGAGCGGGCCCAGCTTGCGGCGCTGCGCCGGGAACAGGCCATCTACGAGCAGAGTCTGCAGAGCGCGGCAGACTGGATCAGCAGCTATCTGGAGCTCGAGAGTCCGGGTGTCGTTCGAAGCCTGGAGGAGCTCGAGGCCCTGTCGAATGTGACCCTGGATCAACCGCTGCCCGACATCTCGGGATCCTTGAGCGCGCTGAAGTCGCTGGGGGAAGCATGAAGCTCGGCCTGCTGCTCGCCGTCGTGGCTGTGGTTCTCGGCGGCCTGATCGGCACGCTTGTCGTTCGTGATCCAGGCTACGTTCTGCTTTCTTATGGCGACATGGCGTTCGAGACCAGCCTCTGGTTCGCCTTGGTGCTGCTGGCGCTGGCCTACCTCATTCTGCGTTTTCTGTTCTGGATATTCACTCGCACCCTGGCCAGCACCGGCCGGTTCGGCAGCTGGCTTAAAAGACGCAAGGCCACCAGGGCACAGAAGCAGACTGTTCAAGGGCTGCTGCTGATGTCTGAGGGGCAATGGGCGGAAGCACGCAAGGTGCTGACCGCAGCGGGAAAGGAAGTGAATACGCCGTTGATCAACTATCTCACGGCTGCCAGAGCGGCCCACGAGCTCGGTGATGCGGAAGGGCGGGACGAATTGCTGCGCAGTGCGCACGAGTCCACGCCAGGGTCCAAGTTCGCCGTGGGCCTGACTCAGGCCGAGCTGCAGAAAAACGCTTCGCAGTGGGAGCAGAGCCTGGCGACCCTGCTGCAGCTGAAGTCTTCGTCCCCACGGCACCCGCAGGTGCTGGCCATGCTGACCCAGGTCTACGAGGAGCTGGCTGACTGGCAGGCGCTGATAGAGCTGCTGCCGGAGGTGAAGAAGAGAAAGATATTCACGGATGAGGCATTCGCCGAGGTGCAGCGGCGAGCCCTGGCGGCCCGTCTCGCCCAGGCCGGTAGCGCCGCAGATAGCGTCTGGCGTGATGTGCCCAAGGATCTGAAGCGTTCACCTGAACTGGTCGCAGCTTATGCCCGGGCATTGATCGAAGGGGGTGCGGATGCGAGTTGTGCCGACAAAGCGGAAGCAGCCATCCGGATCGCGCTGCAGCAGACCTGGGATGATGATCTGGTGGTGCTTTACGGTGTGGTCACCGGCGCGGATCCTGAGCGACAGCTGGTGGTGGCAGAGGGCTGGGTGAAGGAGAAACCCAATGACCCGAAGTTGCTGCTCACCCTAGGTCGAATCTGCCTGATGAATCAGGCCTGGCCTAAGGCACGCGAGTACTTCGAGACGAGCCTCAGGCTGCAGCGATCACCGGAAATCTATGGTGAGCTTGGCCGGCTCTGTGTGGCCATGGGGGATAGTGAGCGTGGCAGCGAGTACCTCACGCACGCCACGGTACCGTTGCCGGTGTTGCCGCTGCCTTGAATGAAGTGGTGTTGACTACTCCGCCTTGACACGAGCTGCGAGGGTCTTGGTCTGCTCCGACTCGGGTGCCCCGAGCAATCCGGCCAGGGCATCGATCAGGCTCGACAGAAAGAGCTCGCCCTGATCGCCGCGAAACGCGTTCGGCTGTCGTGCCTGGTGGTAAACGGAGGTGGCGCAGAGACGCACAGCGGTGTCCATTCGTCGCAGAAAGGCCTCTTCGTCCAGGTGTTTGAGCTCATCCCGCAGCAACAGCCGCAGTTGCAAGCCGCTGCTGCCACCCCCGCCCCCGCGACTCGCCTGATCGAGTGCCGACGACTCCAGGAGTGCCAGCTGAGGTCCGAAGGCCTTTATGTAGCGCCGGTAGTCGACGCGGGACTTCGCCAGCTCCACCGTTGGTCTGATCATCAGCTCGCACAGATCGCGAAGGCTCGGCCTGTCTTTCTGCGCCAGGAACTGATCGAGGAGCCTGCCCCTGGCTTGCTGAATTTCTTCGGAACGCTCGCCGTGGATGGCAGCGATCAGACCTTTGAGGTTTTTGAAGTGGTACTGCAGGGCAGAAGTGTTCTTCTGACCGGCTTCCGTCAGGATGCGGCGAATGGTGATGTTCTCGATGCCGCGCTCGGCAATGAGCTTCTCCGCTGCGCGCATGAGCGAATGGCGGGTGGCTTCGCCGCGAGCCTGGCGATTGTCCATCTTGACTTCGCTGTTCGTCATGCTGCTCTCGCTGCGATTTCGTTCTCGACCCGCCAGATCCTGTCCTGCCCCCAGCAGGCGAACGGTTCATCGGCATTGCCGCCACTGACCCGGAAGCTGGGTACGCCCCAGAGTCCGGCAGCGAGCATCTCGTTCAGATTCACGTCCAGAACGGCTTCCCAGTCTGTGCCGGCTCGGGCGTCCTCGAGTGCCTGCCAGTCCAGCCCAGCATTGGCAGCCACCGTTTTCAGGCCGTTTTCCCGGGTGATATCGATTCCGTCCATCCAGGTGGCCTGCAGGTAAGCGGTGACAAACTGCATCCCCCTACCCAGATTCACCGCAGCCGGAAAAAAGGCAAATGCCCGCCGTACGGGGTCACCGAAGGGATCGACAATGCGGCCGAGGGGCGATGCTTGGTAGCGGCCTTCGCGCGCCGCATCGGTAATGATGTAACGCTGCTTGGCTCGCGGGGCAGGTACGCCACGCATGAGCATGGGCATCACGGGTCGGACCTCGACGAGCACACCGCTGCGCTCGATGAGCTCGAGAACGCGCCGGTGGCCGATGGCGGTATAGGGGCTCCGTAGTGATGGGAAGTACTCGAGCTGAACCCCGCTGGTATCGAGTGCGCTGGTATCTGCTGGTTCCGGCTCCGGTACGCAGAGTGAGGTACCCGTCGACGCGATGCCTTCCTCGGCGAGCCGCACTTCAAGCAGGCGCAGACGATCTACCCCCCAGTACCACTCGCCTTCGAAGTAAAACATGGCGCCGGCGTAGTGGCCGAGCTTGTCTCTGCGAGCGTTTCCAGCCCGTACGGCAGCGGCCCCATCTGCGCTGCCATCCCTGGCAGGCGATGGTCGATCGTCAGCGCTCAGTTCGCTCGTCCACAACCCCGTGCCGATCTCGGTGGCGGTGCTGGCGAAGCTGTCGCTGTCCAGGATCGGGGCCAGAATGTCGTTGGCTGCGTGAACGGCCCCATCCGTGGGCGCCTTGGGGTCCGCAGGAAAGCTCAAGGCATATCCGGAAGCGATGCTGGCCGCATCCCTCAGTGCCCAGTGATCGAAGTGTTCACTGCTGCCGAGATAAGTGGTATCCGGTTGTCCACAGAGGTGCACTTTGAAAGGCAGGGGATACCTTGCTCTGAGCTCATCCAGTTTCTGCACGACAAGGTGACTGTAGGGATCGTCAACCTGATGGAAGTAGTGAACCTCCAGTGAGCCGCCACTCATCCGGCGTTTCAGGCGGGCGCGATTACGACAGAACGCCTGGAATCCTCGAGAGGAAAGCAACCGGGCGCCCGTTGAGCGGAGTCGGGTCTCAAGGTTCACGGATGATGATCTCCGTGCTGTCGGGTGGCAGATCGAAGGTGTGCAGATCGCGAACCAGCAGGGTGCCCGCTGACAGCCCACGGGCCCAGATCTTCTCCGCCAACGCATTTGGCGGCACGGGAACCAGGTGATAGTAGGCGAGCTGGCGGATGCCAGCGGTCCGGGCCGGCTCTTCGAGACTCAGACTGTCGGCGTGATAGTCGATCACGTCGCGCATGATGGTCGGCATGATCGGTACCTGGCGTTCTTCCGCCGCTTCGATCATGGGATCGAGCATGGCCCGGGACAGCGCGTCGTGCAGCAGCAGATCCGCCCCGGCGGCTGCCTCGAACAGCGAGTCCGTGGCGATGGTGTCTCCCGAGATCACCACCGAACGGCCGCGGTAGTCCACCCGATAGCCCACTGCCGGCTCGATCGGATCGTGGCTGACGGGAAATGCGGTCACCGTGAGCAGATCGTCCTGCCAGGCGATACCTTCTACGGCCACAGGCTTCGCCGTCATCGTCCCGGTCTCCGGGGGTAACAGCTGGCTACCGTGGTGGGCGGTGCGATAGACACGGTCCTGACGGTAGGCAAGGTTCAGTCCTTCGACGACCGTTTCGACGCCTGGGGGGCCATAAACATGCAGCTCGCTGCTGCGGCCCTGCACCCAGGAGGTCAGGTTGACGCTCGGCAGGCTGGCGATGTGGTCCGAGTGGAAATGAGTGAGAAAGACACCGGTCAGACGTCCCAGCGGCAGTCGGGCCTGACCGATCCGCTGAGGCGAACGCGCGCCGACATCGAAGAGGAAGAAATGCTCCGCGGTGAGCACCGCTATGCAGGCCTGGGCTCTGCTCGGATCGTTGCCGAGCGGTGATGCGCTGCCGCAGACAATCACCCGCATGCCGTCCGGCGGGGCGGCACCCTGGCCCATCGTGGTGCCGATTGCCCGCTTGAAGAGGGCATCCTGTCCGGATTCGGTGTTGTAGACGAGGAGCGCAAACAGGCCGATGAGGGCGAGGACGGCAGCCAGGGCGATGAGCGCCTTCTTCATGTTCTTTCCTTAGATTACATCCCGGGTTTCGTACCCGCTACTCCAATGGCGAGCTGGTGAATTGAAATAATGCTATACATTAATATAATCGGCTCCTCTCATGGAGTCCATGCCAACGCACAATGCGGATAGAGGAGATATGTGATGGAGTTTGTCAGAACGCCGGATGAGCGGTTCGAAGGGCTTGCAGACTTTCCGTTCGCACCGAACTACGTGGAGGTGGACGATGGCGAGGACGGTCAGCTTCGCATGCACTACCTGGACGAAGGCGAGGGGGAGATTGTCCTCTGCCTGCATGGGCAGCCGAGCTGGAGCTACCTGTACCGGAAGATGATCCCCGTGCTGACCGCCGCTGGGTTTCGGGTGATCGCCCCGGACCTGGTCGGCTTTGGCCGCTCGGATAAACCGACCCGGCGAGACGACTACACGTACGCCAATCACGTGTTCTGGCTGAAGGGCTTTGTCGAATCCCTGAATCTCAACGGCATGACGTTGGTCTGTCAGGACTGGGGCAGCCTGATTGGTCTCCGGCTTCTGGCAGAGAACAGTGATCGGTTTGCGCGGGTGGTTCTAGCCAATGGAGGATTGCCGGATGGCAAGGGGATCCCGGAGGAGATGTCGCCGAAACTGCATGAGCTCCTGGCTGAAACCCCTGCGCTGTCGGCGCCGGAAATGGCGATGAAGCTGGCCGGACCCATGGAAGATCGTCCGCCGTTCATGTACTGGGTCCGACACTGCGATGCACATCCGGACTTTCACCCGGCGGAAGTCATGAAGCTGTCTCTTAAGAGCTGCTCGGATGACGAGTACCGGGCCTGGGCAGCGCCGTTCCCCTCGGAAGAGTTCATGCAGGGCGCGCGCCAGTTCCCGTCGCTGGTGCCCATCATTCCGGACAACCCGGCAATTCCCGCCAACCGCGAAGCGTGGGCTTTCTACGAGCAGACCGGGATGCCGTTTCTCACGGCCTTTGGAGATTCTGATCCCGTCACACGCGGTGGAGAGAAACGGTTCATCGAGTCGGTGCCCGGGGCGAAAGGTCAGCGGCACAAGATTCTCAAGGGCGCCGGGCACTTCATTCAGGACGACGCGGGAGAGGAGCTGGTAGAGATCGTCATTCAGTTCGTGAAAGACAACCCGGTGAGTTAGGCGCCGTCATTGGCAGGGACGGTTCGAAGCGGTGTGTGTCGCCCGAGCACTTCGAAATCACTATCCCGATGCACTACCGCAACATCGTTCTTGATCGCGACAGCAGCGATCAGGCAGTCCATGAGCCTTCTAATTGTTTCCCCTCTGACTCGGCAGTGGCGATAGAGAGAGGCAGCCTGCTCGTAGTCGACTGGTCCGGTTCTGAAGTTGGTGCCGCGGGCGAGCAACCTGCGCAGCATATTCAGGTGCTGCTCGTCGCGCGCACCGGCTAACAGCTCCATGCGAATGGGGTCCGTTGTTGCGAAATCGTCAGAGAGTGCCGCCTCGACCTGTTCGCAGGCTGGTGAGCCAGTGTCCCGCAGGAATTCAACCCAAGCCGAGGTGTCGATCAGAATCACAAGAGGCGGGATTCGCGCATCTGCTCCAGGTCGCCTTCCCATCCAGATCCTCGTAGATCCCGGGCATCTTTGAGGCTCAGCGGTTCGGCGGCCAGGACCTGCAGCGCGAAGTTGACAGCTTCTTTTTTAGTGGCGAATTGATACCTGCGCATCACCTCAGCGCATGCTACATCGTCTATATCAATGTTGGTGCGTGCCATACACCAATAATACACCTCTCCGGTGAACTTCAATAGCCTGGGGTGCGTATTCTTCATTGATCGACTAATCCAAAAAACCGAGATTTGGCAACACCGGCGGGTAGCCCATGAAGCTGTAAGAAATCGGGTCTGGCTGTATGTCAGCGAGGCGCCCAAGCGTAAACGTCCGATTCCAGTCGAGCTTGGCTCAGACCGGCTGTAACAAGCGTGTCGGTGACCGCGTAGACGAAGGCCGGACTACCGGCGAGTACAACCCGGGCATTCCCCGGCGTATTCGCAGCGTTCCCTGCCAGCCACCTCAGACCGGCATTGCTCTCATCACGGCGTGTATCCGCGATCAGCTGAACGCCAAACCCCGGTCCCACGGGCAACAGGTCTCGGAAGTAGAGATCGGCTTGCAGATCTGCGCACGCCAGCATCTGCACATCCACCGACGGGTGACGGCTTGTTTGCGCCAGTGCCATGCAGAGCACCTGGCTGATACCGGTGCCGCCCGCGATGAGCAGCAGGGGACGGTCGTCGTCTGGGGCGAGCCGGACTTCTCCGGCACCGCCGTCGAGCGCCAGGCGATTGCCGAGGAGCAGCTCATCCATCCGTTCAGCTTCCGGAAGACCCGGGGTAGAGCGGTAGTGCAGGTGGAGCCTTGGAAGCAGCTCAGGTGGTGATGCGATCGAAAGTGGAATTGCCGTGCCGTCTGGGTGCAGCACAGACAGATACTGGCCGGCGTTGAACTCGAAGGGTTCCTCGAGCTCGAGAGTCAGGATCTGAACCGGTGGATCAGCTGCGAGAGGACGCCGTGCGATGTTTCGGATGGTGGCATATGCGGTCATGAAGAGGCGGCCACTAAGGTGACAGCGCATCCGTTGGGCGGCTTGTCAAAAGCCGCGATTCCGATCAGCGATGCTTACGTGTTAACGTCCCTTCATCGAGCTGAAGAACTCCTCGTTGGTCTTGGTGTCCTTCAACTTGTCGACCATAAACTCGATGGCGGCGATGTCGTCCATGTCGTGCAGGAGCTTGCGCAGAATCCAGACCCGCTGCAGCTCGTCTTCGCCCATGAGCAGCTCTTCGCGACGCGTGGCCGAACGACGGATGTTGATGGCGGGGTAGACGCGTTTCTCGGCGATCTTCCGCTCCAGGTGCAGTTCCTGGTTGCCCGTGCCTTTGAATTCCTCGTAGATGACTTCGTCCATCTTCGAGCCCGTGTCGATCAGGGCGGTGGCGATGATGGATAGGCTGCCGCCTTCTTCAATGTTCCGGGCGGCACCGAAGAATCGCTTCGGGCGCTCGAGAGCGTGCGCATCCACACCACCGGTGAGTACCTTGCCCGAAGAAGGAACGATTGTGTTGTAGGCTCGGGCGAGACGAGTGATGGAGTCGAGCAGGATGACGACATCCTTTTTGTGCTCCACCAGCCGCTTGGCCTTCTCGATCACCATCTCGGCTACCTGCACGTGCCGTGAGGGTGGCTCGTCGAATGTGGATGCGACGACTTCGCCATTGACCAGGCGTTGCATCTCGGTAACTTCTTCAGGCCGCTCGTCGATCAGCAGCACAATCAGGACAACGTCCGGATTGTTCGCACTGATGGACTGGGCGATGTTCTGCAGGACGAGCGTCTTACCGGCTTTTGGTGGCGAGACCACCAGGGCCCGCTGACCCTTGCCGATTGGCGCGACCAGATCGATGATGCGGGCGGTCAGGTCTTCCGTGCTGCCGTTGCCGCGCTCGAGCTTGAGGCGTTCGTCCGGAAACAGGGGGGTCAGGTTTTCGAAGAGGATCTTGTGCTTCTTGGAATTCGGCTCCGAGAAGTTGATCTGATCGACTTTGAGCATGGCAAAGTAACGCTCGCCATCCTTTGGCGGCCGGATCTTGCCGGCGATGGAGTCACCCGTGCGCAGGTTGAACCGGCGGATCTGGCTGGGTGAGACGTAGATGTCGTCAGGGCCGGCAAGGTATGAAGAGTCTGCCGAGCGCAGGAATCCGAAACCGTCCTGGAGAATTTCCAGTGTGCCTTCGCCGTAAATGTCTTCGCCGGCCTTTGCCTGTTTGCGCACGATGGCGGCGATGACTTCCTGTTTGCGGGAACGTGCCTGATTATCCAGTCCCATCTCACGAGCCATATCAACAAGCTCACTGACGGGCATGCGTTTCAGATCTGTTAAGTTCATGGACATGTTGGATTAGCCTAGTCGATTTCCGGCTTTCTCATGGGGCCGGTTCATATATCGGGGAGTTCCGATTACCGCGTCAATTATCCAGGCGGGCTGGGAATGAGGGCTGCAATCGAAGGATGTAGCCGGTACGGCTACCAAGACGTTCTTTTAGTGTAGTGGTTTCGGAGGCTCCGTCAAGCGCGTTTCAACGCCTCTGGAACGCCCGGATTCAAGGGTGAGGAGTGGTTCGCAAGCCGTCGATCTTCTGACGGCTCGCGATATTCCCATTGTCTCAGATGTTACTGTCGATGAAAGTTGCCAGCTGGGACTTGGACAGAGCGCCGATCTTGGTGGCAGCAACTTCACCGTCCTTGAACAGCATCAGGGTGGGAATGCCACGAATGCCGTACTTGGGTGGCGTCTCCTGGTTGGCGTCGATGTCGATCTTGCAGATCTTCAGGCGGTCGCCATACTCGTCCGCGATCTCATCGAGGATCGGGGCGATCATCTTGCAGGGGCCGCACCACTCTGCCCAGTAGTCCACGAGCACAGGTTTGTCTGCCTGGAGTACGTCGGAATCCCAGCCGGAGTCGGTGGTGTGGGTGATTTTATCGCTCATTGAAAGTCTCCTCTGAGCTCAAAGCTGTCTGGTGAATATGGGGCCGCGAAAGCTGAATTCAAGAACAGTCCTGTAGCTTACGAGGCGCGTGAGGCTTTAAGGTCGCCGAGTGTATCACCAATCACTTTCTCTGCAGCAAGAACCGTTCGGAATTGCCTAATAACGGAGGGTGCGGTTCACCGGACTCGTGCCTTCTAGCCTTTTCAAGAGAGGGCCTGGGCCACCTTGAGCGCGAAGTAGGTGAGGATGCCGTCTGCCCCGGCACGCTTGATGCAAACGAGAGATTCCTCGATGACGGCCTCCGGGAGCCAGCCGTTTTCGATCGCAGCCATGTGCATGGCGTACTCACCGCTCACCTGATAGGCAAAGGTCGGCACGCCGAACTCGTCTTTGACTCTGCGGACCACATCCAGGTATGGCTGGCCAGGCTTCACCATCACCATGTCGGCGCCTTCGGAGATATCCAGAGCTACCTCGTGGAGTGCCTCGTTACTATTGGCGGGATCCATCTGGTAGGTCTTCTTGTCACCCTTCAACGTGGCGGCGGCACCCACCGCATCACGGAAAGGGCCGTAGTACGCGGATGCGTATTTGGCCGAGTAGGCCATGATCCGGGTGTTTATATAGTTGCCTTCATCCAGCGTCGTGCGGATGGCGCCGACTCGGCCGTCCATCATGTCGCTGGGCGCGATCACATCGGCGCCTGCGTCCGCGCAGACCTTGGCCTGCCGGCAGAGCGCTTGCACGGTAATGTCGTTCAGCACGTAACCCGACTCATCAATGATGCCGTCCTGGCCGTGGCTGGTGTATGGATCCAGGGCCGCGTCCGTCATCACGCCGAGCTCCGGAAGCGCTTCCTTCAAGGCCCGCGCGGCGCGGGGAACCAGCCCGTCAGGATGCCAGGCCTGTTCTCCCTCCGGGGTACGCAGGTTCTGATCGATGTTGGGGAACAGAGCGATCATGGGAATGCCGGCGTCGTAGGCGCGGCGTGCTTCTTCAACCAGCAGATCGATGCTCAGTCGATCGATACCGGGCATTGACGTCACTGGCTCGCGGACGTTGTCACCTTCGATGATAAAGATCGGATAGATGAGATCCGCCGCAGAGAGCTCCGTTTCCCGAACGAGACGACGCGAGAATTCGCTCGCGCGGTTCCGGCGCAGGCGGGTGGTGGGGAAACTTCGCTGCATGTTGGGGGTCCTAGTTGAGTCGATCTACAGCGGCGCATGGTACCGTAGTGCGGTTTTGGAGAGGAGTGATCGTGAAGGAGTCTGAGGAGCGACCGCGTGCCGGCACCCGCGTTTCTGGCGCACGGGGCCTGGCTACTGCCGGGAAGCTTGTCCTGCTGGCCGTGGTCGCAGGTCTGATCGCCGTGTTTTTCCTGTTTGATCTTAGTCAGTACGCGAGCCTCGAATATCTGAAGAGCGTGCACTCGGAGGTGGTGACCGAGGTGCGGGCTTCACCTGTCCGATCGAGCCTTGTCTATTTCTTTGGCTATGTGCTGGTGACCGGATTGTCGTTGCCGGGTGCCGCGGTAATGACCCTGGCCGGCGGCGCCGTGTTCGGTCTCGTTTGGGGCCTGCTGTTGGTTTCCTTCGCCAGCAGCATTGGCGCCACCATCGCCATGATCATCTCCAGAACCCTGCTCGGTAACTGGGTGCAGGAGAGATATGCCGAGCAGCTGGTTTCCATCAATGCAGGCCTTGAGAAAGATGGCGCTTTCTACTTGTTCAGCCTCAGGATGGTGCCGCTTTTTCCGTTCTTCGTGATCAACCTTGTCATGGGTCTGACACCGCTGTCAGCCTGGCGATTTTACTGGGTGTCCCAAGTTGGCATGCTTGCCGGAACCGTCGTCTTCGTCTTCGCGGGTACCCAGCTTGCGGAGGTGGAAAGTATCTCCGACGTTCTGAGCCCGGGTCTCATCCTTGCCTTCAGCCTGTTGGGCCTGTTCCCGTTGCTGGCGAGAAAGTCGCTCGAAGCACTTGCTCGCGTCCGTGCTCGCCGGGCGGCAACCAGTCAGGAGGCCAGCAGTCACTCTGGAGGCGAAGGTTCAAATGGCTAAGTACGACTACAACCTGATCGTGATCGGTGGCGGCTCCGCTGGACTGATCGCTGCGCTGATCGGCGCCACCGTCAATGCCCGGGTAGCGCTGGTAGAGCGGGACAAAATGGGCGGCGATTGCCTGAACACGGGTTGCGTGCCGAGCAAATCGCTGCTGCGAGCAGCCCGAGCAGCACACGAGATGCGAACGGCAGACCGGTTCGGAATTAAAAGCATGATCCCGGAAGTGGACTTTGCTGCGGTGATGGCTCGGGTCCAGTCGGTGATCCAGACCATAGAGCCCAAGGATTCGGTGGAACGCTACACGAGTCTCGGCGTGGACTGCGTGACAGGTGATGCGGTGCTCGAGGATGGCCACCATGTGCGGGTGACCACCGCTCAGGGTGAGCGACGCCTTTCCGGCCGCGCGATCGTTCTGGCCACAGGCGCGGCACCCTTTGTGCCGCCGATTCCCGGACTGAGGGAAATCGATCCGCTCACCTCTGATACCGTCTGGGCGTTGCAGGCCCAACCGAAACGACTGCTGGTGATGGGTGGCGGGCCCATCGGCTGTGAGCTGGCCCAGGCTTTTGCACGCCTGGGTTCGCAGGTCACCCTCATCGATATGGCTGATCGGCTGTTACCACGAGAAGATCCGGAAACCTCGGAGCTGCTGGCCGCGCGTTTCCAGGCCGAAGGCATCGACGTCCGACTTGGTCACAAAGCGGTCGAAGTCGCTGCTGGTGAGGGTCGGGGTGGGACGCTTACGGCATCCGTAGCCGTCGGTTCCGAAGCACAGGAGGTTGGCCTGCCGTTCGATGAAATTCTGGTGGCCGTGGGTCGGACGGCCCGCGGCGGCACGGGATTGGAAGCTGCGGGCATCGTTAGAAACCCTGATGGCGCCATCACCGTGGATGATCACCTGCGCACGAGCCTGCCGAGCGTCTACGCCTGCGGTGATGCTGCGGGTCCTTATCAATTCACCCACATGGCCAGCCACCAGGCGTGGTACGCAGCCGTGAACGGATTGGTTGGCCGGTTCCGGAAGTTCAGGGTGAACTACGCGGTGGTGCCCTGGGCGACCTACACGGATCCGGAGGTCGCCAGGGTCGGGCTCTCCGAGGCGGAAGCCGAAGCGCAGAAAATACCGGTGGAAGTGATCCGCTACGGGCTCGACGATCTGGATCGTGCCCTGGCCGAAGGTGAGACGGACGGCTGGGTCAAGGTGCTGGTGAAGCCAGGCACGGACAGGATTCTCGGCGCCCAGATCGTCGGCGCTGAAGCCGGCGAGCTCATCGGCGAGTTCGTGTTGGCCATGACCCACGGCCTCGGGCTGAAGAAGATCATGAGCACCATTCACATCTACCCGACGCGGATGGAGGCGGTGAAGTTCTCGGCCAGCACCTGGCGGAAGGCGCATGCGCCCGAAGCTCTGCTTCGCTGGGCGGGGCGTCTGCTGGGTCTGCTTCGCTGACCGTTGATCAGGCACGCGCTGATCCCGTCGCCGGGTTCGCAGTTGACCTCAATCAACTACGGGTGACCATCCGCGTCTGATAGGCTTTCTACATCAGCCGGACAGTCGAAAGAGCAGGACTCTGGCGAACGGGAGAACTGGAGAACTGGAGAACAGGATGACCGACCGAAAGTACTGGGGGCTCGTGACCCCGATGCCCGCACCGATGCTGAGCGGGATGGCGCAAGCAGCCGAAGCACAGGGTCTGGAGGGCGTGTTTGCGCCCCAGGTATACGGCCCGCCATTCATCCCGCTGGCCGCTGCGGCAACGGTTACGGAGCGTATCAAGCTAGCCAGCGGCATCGCCATTGCAGCGGCACGCAGCCCGTTTGAGACCGCCATGGCCGCCATCGACATGGACAGGATTTCGGGCGGCCGCTTCGTTCTGGGGCTGGGCACCAGTGTGTCGGCCTGGTCTGAAGGCCTGTACGGCGCGCAACCACACAAGCCGGTGGCGTCTCTGAGGGAAACAGTCGCCGCCGTCCGCCACATCATCAAGGGCGCACACAAGGGTCTCACACCGTTCGAAGGCCAGTATTTCAAGGCGGATTTCAAGGAGCTGCAGCCGACCCAGCCGCCGCTACGGGAAGACATCCCGGTCTGGATCGCAGCCCTCAGAGGCGCGCTGGTTCGCCTGGCCGCTGAGGTCGCCGACGGGGTGATCGGCCACCCCATGTGGTCCATCGAGTGGACGGTGGACGAGATGTACCCGACTTTCCTCGCGGCGCTCGAGAAGTCTGGGCGGCAGCGCGACGAGGTGGAGGTCAACATCTGGCCCTGGGTCGCGATCAATACGGACGAAGCGCAGGCGATCGAAGACTCACGACCGACCATGGCGTTCTACGGCGGCATCAAGCAGTACGAACCCTTCTTCGAAGCGCACGGATTTCTCGATGTTGCCAAGAAGCTGCAGGAAGGTGTGAGCCAGGGAGACTATCTCGGCGTTGCTCACCTGGTGCCGGATGAGATGGTGCGTGCCTTCGTTGCCGTCGGAGAAGCGGACAAAGTGCGTGAGCGGATAGCCAGACTGGACGGTGTGGCAGATTCTCTCTGTCTCGCCACACCTGCTTACGGCCTGGAGCCGGAGCAGCTGATGGCCTACAGCGCGGCCATCGCGGAGACGTTCTACGGCAGTGCCTGAACCGAGCGCGGGATTAGGCGCCGTCCTGCAGGACGGTGGAGAGGTGGCCGGCAATCGCCAGCCACCTTGCCACAGGCCCCCTGTGGGGCGCTGAGCAGACGAGATTTTCGGTAGGCTGCTAGAGCACTCCAGGTTCCGGAATGCCCAGAGCATCCCTCAGGAACTGAAGCTCGTCCTCTCTTTCCGGCAACGGTGCCGGCCGCGTAAACATGCCGGCATCGGTCAGCTGGTCGACCACCTCGTCGCTGCGCGGATAGGGCTGATCGTAGCTGTGAATCTTGAACAGCTCATCGAACGGCAATCGAGGGCGCTGACCGCCCGCCTCCCAGTGCTCGAGCGGATAACCGACCGTCTGCACCAGGAGCAGGCGGCAGTGATCGGGCACGCCCAACGCCTTCATCAGCTCGTCGCCTCTCGGTCCGGCGCCAATGCAACAGGTGCCGAGCCCCATCTCGTAGGCGGCTAGCGTCGCCTGAGCAATACCCTGGCCGCAGTCCACTTCGCTGATCCCTGGGCTCTTGAGGACCTCACCCATGCCTTCGAAGATCGGCAACAGGGTGTCGCGCACGCCCGACTCCCTCGTCTGCCGGTCGCCGACACCGAGTGCGCCCACTTCTGCCAGAGTCATCAAACGGTCTGACTGACCGTCCACCGCACTGGTATCGAGGTACCAGACGATGACTACCGGCGCGACCTTGAACTGCCAACCGATGATGGCACCCTGCATGATGTCGATCTTGTCGTCATCCTCTCCCCTGAACAGGGCGATACCGCGCAGGCTCTGCACGTTCCCCCAGTGGGAGGCGATGCGCGCCGCTTCGAACATGACCTGGATCTTTTCTCTTTCCACCGGCTTGTACGGCTTCAGAAAGCGGATCGACCGGCGTCGGCCAATGACTTCCATGAGTTCCATAAGTAGCTCCCTGGTTGTGTTGTGTTTCTTGTCAGCGAGTTATGACACCTTCTCGAATTCCGAAAGGTAGCCACCTCCCTTGATGGCCAGCACTTCATTGCAGCCATCTTCGATCATCGAGGCTCGCGCATCACGCATTATCTTCTCCACCGGATGCTCTCGCGTCAGCCCGTTGCCGCCAAACATCTGCAGCGCGTCACTGGCCACTTCGAACGCGGTCTGGGTGGCCGTGACTTTCGCCATCATGCCAGCCTGCAACGCGGGTGTATCGGCAGTGTTGTTGAACAGCACCACCCGACGGGTCAGCGCGCGGGCCGCCTCCACTTTTCGTGCCATATGAAACAATCGATAGGCCACGTTCTGATGGCGGATGATGGGTACGCCGCCTTGTTTCCGTTCGTGCGCGTACTCGAGCGCCAGATCGTAGGCTGCCTGGGCAACCCCGGTGAAGATGGCGCCCATCAGGCCGTTGGCCTCGCTGTGGATGGCGTACACGGCACGCTGGTAGTCGTCCGGTCCCGCCAGCATCTGGTCGCGTCCTACCCGCACGTTGTCGAAGAAGATCTCGCCCTGGTTCAATGCCCGCTGGCCCAGCTTGTCGAGTGGCTTGCCCCTTGAGACGCCCGGTTCGTTCAGATCGAGCACGACCACGCAGCCCCTGGATGGATCCGGCCCGTTCCCGGAGTCGGCAGATGCATAGAGGATGCAGGTTTCGGCGATGGTGCCGTTGGATACCCAGGCGGATTTCTGGCCATTGATGATCAGCTGATCGCCCTCGAACGTGACGATGCAGTTCGGCCTGCCGTACTCACCCTCAGCGTGAAAAATGTGTCCGCTCGGATCCAACGTGTCGGAGCCGTGGTCCGGCTCGGTGATTCCCCAGCTGCCGAGCTTGGAGTCCGGAAATCTGGCGAGCAGATCGTCGTTGCCGAACAACCAGGCGAGGTAGGAAGGCAGAAGGCCGGCTGCGCAGGAGATCGCCAGTCCTGAATCCCCCCAGCCCAGAACTTCGAGCGCCATGGGGAAGATTCTCGAGCGTTCTTCCACCCCGAGGCTGCCGAGCGTCTCCAGATTGAATCCCAGCTGAAGATACTGCTCGCGGAAGGACCAGTAAGGGGAATCCGGGCTTGCCACTTCGTCCGGCGTCATGCGATCCAGCGCCACCCCGGTTGGGCGCATCACCTCACGTGCAAAATCCTGCAGGGTGCCGATGAATCCCTGCTCGAGCTCTGTGAGCGGTGGCTCTGCACCCATGGGACCGAGCTTGACCTTCGGTTGGGCCGGCCAGTCGGAAATCGCCATACGTCCTCCTTGAGATCGCGCTCGCGCACCGGTGGAACGTGCATTGGGCAACCCTCCGGCCGAGGTTTAAACAAGGGGAATTGCGTATTCCCGAGGCGTGTGTTGCCAGGAGTAAGAGAGTACGATCAAAGGTTGGCTCAAACCGCAGATCCTGGAGGACGACCATGGACAAAGCCATCATCGCCGGTGTTGGAATGACCCGCTTCGGCAAGCATCTGGATACCGGACTCAAAGCATTGGGCCGTGAAGCGCTGGAGTCCGCCATCGCCGATTCAGGCATCGACAAGGCTCAGATCGAGGCAGCATACGTGGGCAACGCCATGGCCGGGCTCATCACCGGTCAGGAGTGCATCCGCGGTCAGGTGGTGCTGCGCTCAGCCGGCATCGGCGCGATCCCGGTGATCAACGTGGAGAACGCCTGTGCCAGCGCCTCCACAGCCTTTCATCAGGCCGCGACCATGGTTGCGGCCGGTGTTTACGACATCGTGCTCGCTCTGGGCGTGGAGAAGCTCTACCACGAGGACAAGACGCGCAGCTTCAAAGCGATCGGCAGCGCCGTGGATACGGAAGAGATAGCGGCGATCATGGAAGGTCTGAAGAAGTCAGCGAAAGCCCAAGGCGCTGACACGGCTGCCAGTGGGCAAGGCGAAAAGCGCAGCATGTTCATGGACTTCTACGCCGCAAGCGCTCGAAGGCATATGGAAATGTATGGCACCACGGCCAGGCAGTTTGCCGCAATCGCTGCCAAGAACTCGCTGCATGGCAGCATGAACCCGCGTGCCCAGTTCCAGCAGGCGCTGACGGTTGACGAAGTGCTCGCCGAGCCCATGATCGCGGAGCCGCTGACCCGCCCCATGTGTTCACCCATTGGCGACGGCGCGGCGGCCGTGGTGATCGTCAGTGAGAAGAAAGCTCGTGAGCTTGGCATCGCCAACCCTGTCGAGGTGCGATCCTGCGTGCTGCGCTCAGGCTGGGACCATGCGCCGGATGCACCCGGTGCGGTGGAAGTCTGCGTGCAGGAAGCCTATGAGCAAGCCGGTGTCGGACCGGAAGATCTGGACGTGATCGAGTGTCACGATGCCTCGGCACCTGCAGAACTCATCTACTACGAGGAGTTCGGACTCTGCGAGCCCGGTGGCGGTGGCGAGCTGATCGAATCTGGCGCCACCAATCTCGGCGGCCGCATTCCGGTGAACCCGAGTGGCGGCCTCCTGCGCAAAGGTCACCCTGTGGGAGCAACCGGCATTGCCCAGGTCACGGAACTGGTCGAGCAGCTCCGTGGCGTGAGTGGCCAACGTCAGGTGCCGGGAGCCAGAATCGGTATGGCTCAGAATGGTGGCGGCACGGTGGGCGGTGATGCCGCTGCCATGTGCGTCACCATCCTTGGCACCTGACGAGCGCCATAGGTCAGAGAGTTAGTCGGGACACTGGGAATAGGGAGGATCGTCGATGGCACGGGAACGTTCTGAGATGATTCTGGCTGATATCGTCGCCACCCGGGCGGAGCGCAATCCCGATTATCAGGTGCTCACCTTCGAGTGTGCCGAGCGGCCGGACGAGACCCGGACTTTCGCCGAGCTGTTCCAGCGAGGAAACGCGCTGGCGGCGACGCTGATCGACAGGGGGCTTGCGCCTGGCGACAAGTTCGGCCTGTTCATGCGCAATCACCCCGAATTCGTCGAGGCCATGATCGCCGCTTCCATCTCCGGTACCGTCTTCGTGCCTATCGATGCACGCACCCGGGGTGCGAAGCTCGCCTATACGCTGCAGAACTCGGAGTCGAAAGCGCTGATCTGCGCGGACTACGCGCTCGGTCAGTTCGACGAGGTCCGTTCAGAGCTGCCGGATGTCGGTACCGTGCTGGTGCTCGAATCCGGTGAGGAACAGGCTTCCGCCATCTCGGAGGTCAAGGGCGTCGAGTCGTTGGGCGCTTTTCTCGAGCGCGAAGCGCCGACGGTGGACGTACGCATCCAATCTCCCATGGACCCGCTGCAGATCATCTACACGTCGGGAACCACGGGCGATCCGAAGGGAGTGGTCATGGAGAACGGCCGCTACGGTGGCATGGCGGCGCTGGGCTCCGGCGTCTTCAAGTTCCAGCCGGACGAGCGCCTCTACACCGGTCTTTCTCTCACCCATGGCAACGCCCAGGCCGTCACGCTGGCATCCGCTCTCTGTCTGGAGCTCCCGGCAGTGATCAGCCGGAAGTTCACCAAGTCCCGGCTCTGGGACATATGTCGAAAGCACGGCTGCACCACCTTCTCCCTGCTCGGCGGCATGGCAACGGCGATTTACAGCGAACCGGAGAAGGCCAACGATGGGGAGAACCCGGTGCGCATGGTGACCAGCGCCGGCATGCCCTACGCGATCTGGGAATCCTTCGAGAAGCGTTTCAATCTGAAGGTGCTGGAATGGTACGGCGCCGTGGAAGGCGGACTCGCCTTCAAGCCCATTGGCGAAGGTCCCATCGGCTCCTTCGGCAAGCCGGGGCCCGGGCTGGAAATGCAGATCCTCGATGATAACGATGCGGTTTGCGCACCGGGCGTACAGGGTGAGATCTGCTCGCGTCCCTTGAGCGGTGAGGCGCCCCGCGTCGAGTACCACGGCAACCCGGAGGCATCGGAAGCCAAAACCCGTGGCGGTTGGCTGCGCTCCGGCGACATTGGTCACAGCGACGAACAGGGCTGGTTGTTCTTCGACTACCGCAAAGGCGGTGGTATCCGACGGTCAGGCGACTTCATCAACCCCGGCTTCGTGGAGAAGGTGGTTGCCGAGCACCCTGCGGTCTCGGACGTTTTCGTCTACGGTGTGGAAGCACGCTCCGGCGCACCCGGAGAGAAAGACGTGGTCGCGGCGGTGGTTCCCGTGCGGGGCGAGACCATCGATCCCGCAACGGTTCGCGAGCACTGCCGGGCGGGCCTCGAGGCCAACTTCGTGCCGAGCTACCTGCAGGTGGTGGAGGAAATCCCGAAAACGGCCTCGGAGAAGCCACAGGAGCGATTCCTTCGGGAACGCTTCGATGCGCAACCGGCGGAAGTTCACGATCTGGATGCTCTGGGCGGCTAGTGCCCTGAATCGGTAACATCGTATTCCCGATTCAGGACATTAGACACCGTAGCCGCCGTCCACGCTGATCACCTGGCCCGTGATTCCGGCCGCGTCGTCGCTCGCGAGCAGCACGGCCATGGGCGCCAGTTCCTCCGGCTCGAGCACTCGATGCTGCAAGTTTTCCGCTTCCACCATGGCGCGAGCGCCCTCAACGTCTGTGCCCCACTGCATTGCCAGCATGTCCCAGTCCACGAGTTGAGTATTGGTCCAGCCGGGACACAGGCAGTTGACAGTCACGCCCTGGAGAGCAACTTCTGCGGCCATTGCCCGGGTCAGGCCGATGAGACCGTGCTTGGCAGCCGTGTACGCTACCGCCCCTCCGGAACGCTTGGCGTAGCCGGAGCCGATATTGATGATCCTTCCGTGCCGCTGGGAAAGCATGTGCGGCAGCACCTCCCGCGACGCCCGCTGAGCCGAGACCAGGTTGAGCAGCAGGTTATCGATGAACGGCTGATCCTCGTGGCCTGCGCTCGAGAGCCCGAGCGGCGTTTTTCCCGGTATCACGCCACCGGCGTTGTTCACCAGGATGTCGATCCGTTCGAACCGATCCAGCACCGTTTCCACGGAAGCCTTGATCGCTTCATAGCTCATGGCGTCCGCCGTGACTGCCAGACCACTGCCGCCGAGACCGTCAATCTCTCCGGCCACCCGATCGAGCTCGTCGCGCGTGCGGGAGCTGATGGCGACGGAGCAGCCTTCCTCAGCCAGTCCCAGTGCGATCGCGCGACCGATTCCTCGCCCTCCGCCGGTAACGAGCGCCACTCTGCCAGCCAGTTTCGCCATCAGAAAAAACTCCCCCGTTGCCTCTGCTTCCCTAAAGGTCACCCGCCCCGACGATGCTCAGCACCTCGTTGCAGCCGTCCTCGATCATAGATGCCCGCGCGTCGCGCATGATCTTCTCCACCGGGTACTCGCGACTGAGGCCGTTGCCGCCGAATATCTGTATGGCATCGCTGGCCACATCGAATGCGACCCGGGTGCAGTATGTCTTCGAAGCGATTGCATAGTGCAGCTTCGCATTCTCGCTGGTGTTGTTGAATATGGAGACTTTTCGCGCGTAGGTGCTGGCCGTCTCCACTTTCCGGTACATGTCGAACAGACGCAGCTTTACGCTCTGGTGCTCTATGATGGGCTTGCCTCCCTGAACTCTCTCCTGCGCATAGGTCCGCGCCAGATCGAAGGCCGAGCGTGCCACCCCGGAAAAGGTCACCCCCATGAACGAGTTCATCTGCGTCAGTGTGCTGTGTAGTTGATCTGTGTAGCCTTCCTTGTCAACCACCATGAATTCCTTTGGAATCCGCACCTCGTCGAAAAAGATCTCGCCCTGACAGAGTGCCCGCTGGCCGATCTTGTCCAGCGCTCTGCCTTTGGAAATGCCCGGAAGATCCAGTGGAACCACCGCCACACCACCCCCGCTGAATCCACGATCGCCATCGATGGTGCAGTACAGAGCCGCCACCGTCGCGATTGGGCCATTGGAGACCCAGCTCGACTTCTGCCCGCGGATCACGTAGTCGTCTCCATCACGCTTCGCGACGCAGTTCGCCTTCACGGCCGGGTTGGTGAAGTGCGGCTCCGACAACGCAAGCGTGTCGCTGCCATGATCAGGCTCGGTGATCGCCCAGCAGCCAATCTCCGCATTGCCTGGTGTCGTGTAGCGATCGATGAGCTCCTGGCTGCCGGATGCCGCTGCGAAGCCGGCGACGAAACCACCGCCCCGGGAGCCGAGCGTCAATGCCAGACCCGCGTCACCCCAACCTTTCTCTTCACAGATGATGGCCTGGATACGCGCCATCTGCAGGGAAGTGAGATCGGTGTCCTCTGAGGCTTGAAACGCTTCGATGCCGAGCTCGTCATAGCGGTCGAAGGCTTCCCAGAGCGGAGAACCCTCCGCGACGGATTCTTCAGGATCGTGCAGCTTGTCTATCTGCTGGCCCAGCGGACGCATGACGTCCTCGGCGAATCGATGCACCGTACTCTGAATCTCCCGCTCCGTGTCGGTCAGCTCGAGTTCCAGATCGATCGAAGACATGCTTCACCTCCTCTGTGTTGCGGAGCGTCAGGCCTGCTGGTGCACACCCGGCGCATCCGGCGCGAATCGCTCCAGTAGAAACCTTTCCTGCGGCTTTTCCGAGGCGGTTTTGGGGATTTCCTCCACCACCTGCAGGTAGCTCGGTACGAAATTAGCCTCCAGTTCCGACGCACAGCGTTTGAATACGGCGCCCGCATCAAAGCCGGTGCTGTCCAGGGCGACCACCGCAGCCACCACGTCCCGCTCTCCAGGTGCCCCGGAAGCCGCAGGCACGCCGTAGACGAACACGTCCGTTACCTGCGGGTCTTCCGCCAACACCTTTTCCACGAACCCCGGGTTGATGAAATCCCCGTTGTGGCGGATACCGCCGCCCTTGCGGAAGTCGAAATACAGCCAGCCGTCCGCGTCCCGATGACAGATGTCGCCCGATCGCAGCCACCCGCCGGCGACTTTCTTCTGCGAGGCATCGGGATTCTTGAAGTACTCCACCTTGACCTCGCTGCCATCGAGAGGCCGACTGATCAGCTCGCCCATCTCGCCAGCGGGGCATTCGTTGTCTTCCTCGTCCACGATCCTGATTTCCAGACCCGGCGGAGCCTTGCCGAAGCTCCCGACGGGTCCGTGACCGGGCGGGTTCAGCGCCATGCCCCCTTCGATCGCTCCGTACATCTCGAAGATCTGCACGTTGAAGCGACGCTCGAAGTTCTCCCAGATCGCCTGCGGCATACCGGCCGAGAGCACCATCCGGACCGGGTTGTCGCCATCATCAGGCTTCTCCGGTTCGCTGTAGACCGCCGTGGACATGCCGCCGAGCAGATTGAAGATGGTGCAGTTGTACTTTCGAGTGATGTCCCAGAGCCGGGACTTGGTGAATTTCCTCGAGAGCACCACCGGCAGATCCATTCCGATTGCCGGTGCGAAGGTCAGCAACTGGGCATTGCCGTGGGTCAGGGAAAGGCCCGTGTATGGACTGTCATTCTCGTTCCAGCCGAACATTGCGCCACCCATCATGGCGCCGCCAAAGCGGATGTTGCCGAACACCACGCCTTTCGGATCGCCCGTGGTGCCGGATGTGTAGATGATCTGCAGCGGGTCCTCCGGCGCATCGATCCGCACATCCACCGCTGCCACGGGCCGATCGTAGACGGAAGTAAACGACTCGGCGATAGGCATGTCGGCAAGCGTCGCCTCACCCGCATCTTCCTCGTCGTCCAGAACAAGCACCCACTTCAGAGTTGGAACCTCAGGGGCAATCTCCAGCACCTGAGGCAGGCTGTAGAACGCACAGACCACCCCACGGCTCTCCGAGTTGTTCAGCGTGTACTTGAGCTTCTCGCCGCGGGTACGAGGATCTATCGGCACCACCACACAGCCGCTGACCGATGCGCCGATCAGGCATTCGATGAACTCCGGATGGTTGCGGACCAGGGTTGCAAACCGATCCCCCTTGGCCATGCCCTTGTCGATCAGCGCGCCGGCGACCCGATGGCTGTTGTCGAACAGCTCGCCGTAGGTCCGGGTTTCATCCGGACGAACACCAGCCCCTTCGAACGTTACGATCCGATGATCCGGCTTTTCGTCCGCCTTGGCTGCTATGTAGTCCGCGAGGACGAGATTGTTGGGTTCACGCATGTCGCTCTCCGTTCTCCTCAACGAGTGAGTATGGTCACGCACTGGGCTGCCGCGTCGTTGCCGATGCTGCCACCACCGTTGTGGGCAAGCCCAACCTCTGCACCGGCGACCTGCCGGTCGCCGCTGCGCTCGAGCAGTTGCTCGGTGAGCTCGACGATCTGGGCGATACCGGTGGCGCCAACGGGATGGCCTTTGCGAAGCAGGCCGCCGGAGGTGTTCACCGGCACCCGGCCGCCGAGACGGGTTGCACCCTCGTCGATCAACCTGCCGCCTTCTCCCTTGGCGCACAGCCCGAGAGACTCATAGGCCATGATCTCCGCTGGTGCAGACGCATCGTGCAGCTCGATCACGCTCAAATCCTCCGGCCCCACGCCTGCTTCCTCGTAGGCCTCCCGAATGCACAGCTCGGCCACACCGGGTTCTTCCGGTCCGCGATCCCAGCCTGAATGCAGGGAACTGGCTACGATCCGGACCGCCTGAAAACCGAGCCCGAGTTGCTTCACTTTTCGCTCGCTCATCACCACCACGGCCGCTGCACCATCGCCGATGGGCGAGCACATCGAGCGAGTCAACGGCTCGGCGATCATGGGCTCCGCGAGGACTTCCTCCACTGTCATCACCTGCCGGAATTGAGCGCGCGCGTTGAGGCTGCCGTGATAGGAGTTCTTCGCAGAGACGCCAGCGAACTGCTGCACCGTAGTGCCGTAGGCCTGCATGTGAGCTCGGGCGGCCTGAGCGTAGATGTCCATGAACATGGATCGCTTCTCTCCGGCCCCGGATGCCGCGGCGGCGGCACCGCCTTTCTCTGCGTTCTCCTTGAGACGCGCCATTACCTCCTGCAGGGCTTCCACATCCACCGCACCGCTGAACGCACCGAAGGTCTTCCGTTTGTCCTCCGAGTAGAGTTTCTCGACGCCGAGGGCGAGCACCGTGTCGTACAAACCGGCGCTGACCATGGCTGCCGCCTGGTTGAGCGCAGTCGACGCGCTTGCGCAGGCGTTCTCCACATTGACGACAGGGATCTTGCCGAGCCCTATGCCGCGGAGCACCACCTGTCCCCGAATGCACTCCTGACCGGTGATCACGCCAGCCGCCGCGTTCCCCACATAGGCCGCCTCGATCTGGGAATCGAGAATGTCAGCGTCCGCTATGGCCTGGCGGACCGCCTCACCACCAATTGATTTCAAGCCCCTGTCGAGATGCTTACCGAACCGGGTCATCCCGACGCCGGTGATGTACGCCTTCATCTTCATCGCTCAGTCCGCCTACAACAGCCCAGGGGCTTTCAGATCGAGCGCCTTCTGCAGGAAATCGAGCTCGGCTTCCCGCTCCGGCAGCGGCGCCGGACGGGTGAACATCCCAGCTTCTGTGAGCTCGGACACCACCTCGTCATCTCGGGGGAAGGCATTGTCGAAGTGATTCATTTTGAACAGATCAGCGAACGGCTGACGCGGCCGCTGGCCGCCCGCTTCCCAGTGCTCCAGGGGGTAACCCACCGTCTGCAGCAACAGGACCCGACAATGCTCGGGCACTCCGAGAATCTTCAGCAGCTCCGGTCCGTTGGGCGTACCGAGACAGCAGGTGCCGAGGCCGAGCTCGTAAGCCATGAGCGTGGCCTGGGCGATGCCCTGGCCGCAATCCACCTCGCCCAGTCCCGGCATCTTCATCGGCTCCAGCAGGTTGGCGAACAGCGGGATGAGCTGCTCCTCGAGCCCCTTCCGTTTCTCTTCCTTGTCGCCAAATCCGAGCGCCCCGATCTCCAAAAGCTCTCTCAGCCGATCGCTCTGCTCATCGACCATGCCCGGATCGATGTACCAGACGATGACCACCGGAGCGATCTTCACCTGCCAGCCCACTACGGTGCCGGTGATTGCGTCGAGCACCTCCGGTGCTGCACTGTCGCGGAACACGGCCACTGCCTTCAAGGACTGCACGTTGCCCCAGTGTGAGGCGAGACGGGCAGCCTCGAACATCTGCTGTATCTTCTCCGGCTCCACCGGTTTGTAGGTCTTCACGAAGCGAATCGATCGGCGCCGGCCGATCACCTCTCTCAATTCCATTCCGTTCTCCTGCTTGTCACTGTTTCGAGTTGGATCAGAATCTGGCGGCGGCCAGCTGACCGAGCACGTAGTTGCAGCCGTCCTCGATCATCGATGCCCGGGCATCCCGGAACAGCTTTTCGATTGGGTATTCCCGGCTTGTGCCGTTGCCGCCGAAGATCTGCAGGGCCTCGCTGGCGACATCGAAGGCTGTCTGAGTCGAAGTGACCTTGGAGGCGATGGCGTACTCGAGACGAGGTGTGTTCAATGCGTTGGAGCAGACCACATCCCGGTTGAGCGCCTTCGCGGCTTCCACCTGCCTGAACATCTCGAACAGGCGTCCGCGAACGCTCTGATGCTGGATGATGGGGACGCCCCCCTGCTTGCGTTCCTTGGCGTAGTCCACAGCCATCTCCAGTGCTGCTCTGGCCAGACCCGCGAACAGCGTGCCCATGCCTGTATTGGCGCTGGTGAGCACCAGGTCCGCAGCCTGATCGTAGGCCTCCGGCGGCACGGCCATGTAGGAGCGGGGAATGCGCACATCGTCGAAAAAGATCTCGCCTTGGTTCAATGCCCGTTGACCGATCTTGTCGAGTGCCTTGCCACGGCTGACGCCTGGCAGATCGAGCGGCACCACGAAAACGGCTTTCTCGGGTTCGCTACCACCGTCGTCTACCGAGGTGAACAGCGCCGCAGCCTGAGCGATGGTTCCACAGGAAACCCACGACGACTTCTGGCCGTTCAGCACGTAGTCATCCCCCTGTTTCTTCGCTAGAAGGTTCGGCTTGCCGTGATCGGAACCGCTGGCCTTGATCGCGCCATCGAAATCGAGCATGTCTGAGCCGTGATCCGGCTCGGTGATTGCCCAGCAACCGGTCACGTTGTCCGCGACCAGGTCGATGAGCTCTTGATTGCCGGACATCTGCGCCATCATCCTGGGAAACCCGCTGACGCCGAATGCGATGGCAAGACCGGAATCCCCCCAGCCGAGCTCCTCGCTGGTGATGTAGCTGAGTCGGGCTTGCTCGAGCGGACTCAGATCACTCTCTGCGCCGTTGCCGCCACCCAGACCGAGAGCGGCGTATTGTTTGAACAGGTCCCAGAGCTCCGAGGATTGCTCGATTACTTCTTCCGGGCTGAGCTTATCCAGTCGAACACCCGCCGGGCGCATGACCTCTGCCGCGAACCGATGAGCAGTGTCACGCACCGCCTGCTCGGTCTCGCTGACGTTGATATCCAAGTCGTGAAACATCTCATACCCCCCAGCTGGTCACTTTGAAAATGAATAGCCATGGAGTATTGGCAGCGGACATTTAATGGTAATTAGGGGATTTCCCCTGTTGTCCGCTGTCTAGCCCGGGCGTACTGTGCAAGTCACCCGAATCTGCCTTGAACTCGCTTGCGTTAACCGGGCAGCGTTTTCTTCAGTCGCTTCAGCTGGCGCTTGAAGGCGACCGTGTCGCCGGTCAGTCGGGCGATGATCAGGTGGCCGTACAGGCTTGCCAGCAGATCGCGGGCTGAGCGCTCGGCCCGTTTCGACTTCAATCCTGCTTCTTCGAAGGTGGCGCTGAGCCGGCCCAGCCAGTCTGAATACTGGCGGGCGATGGTCTCGGCGTGGTGATCCCCGGCGGTCCCTTCACCGAACAGCATGATCAGGCAGTTGCGCTCGCCGTTCTTCGTGTACTCGCGAAAACCGTCGATGAACTCTCCAAGCCGGACGCCTGGCGGCAGGCTGCCATGCAATCTCGAGAACGCGAGCCTCTGCAGATCGGCAACCCGGGCCCGGAGAAGCACGGCTGCCATCTCTGCTTTGCCGCCAGGGAAGTGGTGATAGAGGCTGGCCTTGCCGAGACCGGTGGCGGCAGAGAGCTGGCTTAAGGTGGCTCCGTCGTACCCTTTGCGCTCGAACACGTCACCGAGGGCGGCCAGCAATGCTTCCCGGCTGGCTGTCTTCACCTGCCGCTTAGCCCCTTCAGCCACGGATCTGCCTCATGCTGTTCCGGTTCCAGCCAATCCAAATCGCGTGGCGGAGTTTAGCAGATCAGAACGATCGTTCGGTGGGTGACCCCATGCACCGGCAAGAACGGCGGCTGATTTGCGGCGCAACCGGAAAACGTGCCACATTGGCTGTTCAACTTTTGGGCGACTCGGGGGACGCAATGAAATTCGGGATTTTTTACGAGCACCAGTTACCACGACCCTGGTCCGGTGGCGCCGAGCAGCGGCTGTTCAACGAAGCGCTGGATCAGGTGGAGCTCGCCGACAAGCTCGGTATCGACTACGCCTGGGAAGTGGAGCACCACTTTCTCGAGGAGTACTCGCACTCCTCGGCGCCGGAAGTGTTCCTCGCCGCCTGCTCGCAGCGCACCGAGAACATCCGTCTGGGTCAGGGAATCCGTCAGGTGATACCGCAGTACAACCATCCCGCCCGCACGGCGGAGGTGATTGCGACTCTGGATCTGGTGTCGAATGGCCGGGTGGACTTCGGAACCGGGGAGTCTTCGGCGGAGCTGGAGCTTGGCGGCTTCGGCATCGAGGTGGCGAAGAAGCGCAAGATCTACATGGAAGCGACCGAGCAGATCTGCAACATTCTGGCCATGGACCCGTACCCGGGTTTCAAGGGCCAGTACTTCGAGATGCCCTGCCGGAACCTGGTGCCGAAACCTGTACAGCGGCCGCACCCGCCGGTGTGGGTCGCGTGCTCACAGCGGGATACCATCCGAATGGCTGCCCGAATGGGCATCGGCGCACTCACCTTCGCCTTCGTGGATCCGATGGAAGCTCAGTCCTGGGTGGACGAGTACTACAGCATCATCAAGTCGGAGGAGTGTGTGCCCATCGGCCATGCGATCAACCCGAACATCTGCATGGTGTCCAGCTTCTCCTGTCACCACGATCGTGAGACAGCCGTGCAGAGAGGCCTGCTTGGTTTCGAGTTTTTCGGCTACGCGCTCGGCAGCCTTTACGGCTTCGGTGAGCACAAACCAGGTCGGACCGATCTCTGGGAGGAATTCAACAGAGTTCGAGTGCCGCAGATCGAGAAGGAGGTCGCCGACTACGCCACGCCGCTGACTGCCGCCCGGGGCGGCATCGGCACGCCGGAGGATCTACGCGAGCATCTCAGGAAGTTCGAGCAGTGCGGCGTCGATCAGGTCACCTTCATCCAGCAGGCGGGAATGAATCGTCATGAAGACATCTGCGAGTCGCTGGAGATCTTTGCCAGCGAGGTGATGGGAGAGTTCAAAGAGCGGGAGGCAGAGCGGGAAGAGAAGAAGCTCAAGGAACTTGCCCCCTATCTGGAAGCAGCCATGGCGCGGAAAGTGAAGATGACCGAACCTGCCGACAACGACATCCCCACCTTCATGGCGCTTGGCCGGCGGATCACCGAAGAAGCCAAGGATGAGCCTTCCATTTACGAGAAGCCGGTGTCGGCCGGTTAGGAAACCGAAGACAGCCGGCTAGGAAGCCGAAGACAGCCGGTTAGGAAACCGAAGACAGCCGGCTAAGAAGCCGAAGACAGCCGGTTAGGAAACCGAAGACAGCCGGCTTAGGTTTTCTGCTCGCTGATGCGACCTTTTCGCGCTGCGGCGCATCTATAGGGAAATACGGCGTAGCAGGGCTGATCGGCTACTCCGTCACGGCAATCTCAATGCGACGGATTGAATGGCAGGATTCTCAGCAAGCCGCCTCAGCGATGAGGTAGCCCGGGGGCTGAAACGGGGAGACCCGACAGCGCAGGCCGAAGCCTACCGGGTTCTGGCACCGGCGGTGATGGGCATGGCTCAGCGCATCCTCGGTGATCGGGGGCTTGCCGAAGAAGTGGTGCAGGACACATTCATATCCGTCATCGAGCGGGCGTGCACGCTGAGGAGCCCAAAGGCAGCCGTTGGCTGGGTGCGGCAGACAGCGGTTAACCATTGTCTGATGCGACTCCGTTCTCCCTGGCAGCAGCGACGGGAGTCAACATCGTCGTTGGACGAAGCCGACCCGATCCAGGCCTGGCCGCGGGAAGAAAACCTGTGGGACCTGGAAAAGGCTCTGCTGAAGCTCGGACCGGAGACGAGGATGGTCCTGTGGTTGCACGACGTGGAAGGTTATACCCACAGGGAAATCGCCGAGGTCTTCGGCAAGACCGAGAGCTTCTCGAAATCACAGCTGGCCAGAGGATACGAGAAGCTCGCGCTACACGAAACGGAGGAAGGCGGCGTCGGCAGGATGCGTAGTGAACGCGTCGGTACTGACGTCGGCCAGCAGAAATCTGGAGGTAGAGATGACGGACTCGCGAAAGCGGCGAAGATCGGACCTGCTTGCCTCTCCTGAAAGCGGCTCTGATGGTCGGCTGCAGGCACTGGAGGCGCTGCCGGAAGTGGCCGAGCTCAAGCAGTCGCTCAGGAAGCTGCCGGAGATCGAGCCGGATCCGGCCGTGTGGGTCAAGATCCAGGATCGCGCCGGCTCGAAAAACGCAGGACCGGAAAGCGGTCTGGCAGGCGGATGGACGGCACCGCGGTTCGCTATCGCGGCCGGTCTGCTGCTCGCGGTGAGTGCGGGCATTCTCGGGGTGAACGTGTTGCGCGATGGTAGTCCGCAGACGCTGAAGCCGAACCAGGTGGCCAGCCTGCCGGTTGGGAATGAGGCGATTCAGGTGCTCAGAGCCCGATCGAGGCAACTCGAGCCGATCACCCAGAGCTACCCCTCGGATCCGGTTGTCTCGGCGTTCCGCTACCGCATCGCGGATGTGGACTCGCAAATCTCGAGCATGCCGGAGGGCCATCTGGATCATCAGGAAGCGCAACGTCTCTGGGGTCAGCGCGTTGCGCTGCTGGAATCTCTGGCGGAAGTCAGAAGAGCTCGAGCAGCATTGCAGCCCGCGGTGTATTGAGGCCAGGTGAGAACTCAGGAGAAGTAGGATGACGCGACATAAACCAAATCGACTCGTGCTGGTGGCGTTGATGGTGGCAGCGAATCTCGCCCTGCTGCCACCGGCGGCGCTCGCCGCGACAGGACTCTCGGACGCGGAGAGAGAGGATCTGGAAAGACAGCTGGAAGAAGCCCGGGTTCAGCTCGACGAGGCAGCAGAGCGTCTGGGTGAGCTGCACGGCCGGCTCTATGCCTTGGAAACGGTCGGTCACCCCGGCCAGAAACCCATGCTCGGTGTTCTGGTCGGTGAGCGGGGTCCGAACGGCGGCCTGGTTCTGGTCGGCGTTACCCCGGGTGGTGGCGCCGATGCTGCCGGCATGCGCGCAGGTGATGAGATTACCAGCGTGAACAATACGGATCTCACGGATGCCGGGAGCGCCATGGCCAGACTCAAGGAAGCTATGAGCGGCATCACCCCTGGCGATGCGGTTTCGGTGGGTTATCAGAGGGACGGAAGTTTCCAGCTGGTCGACGTGACCACCCAGGCCAAGGGCGTGTTCATAATGGGCATGACCGGTGTTCCGG
The DNA here is from genome assembly GCA_965215995.1 of Candidatus Azotimanducaceae bacterium. Taxonomy (GTDB): domain Bacteria; phylum Pseudomonadota; class Gammaproteobacteria; order Pseudomonadales; family Azotimanducaceae; genus SZUA-309. The sequence goes on from OZ244128.1 coordinate 2,918,103, forward strand.
CTGTCGAGGTGGATGTGGAGGAACTCGAGCACATGGCCATCAACATCGCCGATCACTTTGCGTCGATCGAAGCCGATGGTGAATGGATCAGCTCCTTCGAGTCGCTCGAGAACCTGGAATCGCTGGAAGAGCTGCAGGCGCTCTCTACGATTCCGCCCGAGGTGCACACAATCCACAAGGCCATTCGTATCGGCGGTCCTGCCGGCGGGCTTCGCCTCGAGTCGGTGTCAGGGGATTTGGCCAGCTACTTCGGGGTCGAGTCCGGCGTGCTCGTTCTGGCGGTGCCTGACGGTCCCGATGGTGAGCCCGGCCCGCTGAAGGCAGGCGATGTGCTGCTGGTGGTCGACGGTGAACCCATCCGGCACCCCGGCGATGGTTTCAGGACGCTCTTGGGTGGGCTGCACAGCGCTGATGGCGGCAACACCGAACTGACCGTAGAGGTGATGCGTCAGGGTGTTCGAGAACTCGTCGTGCTGACGCCCGCTCAGCTTGGTGGCGGTGCGTCGTCGATCAGTATCCACGACATGGGCAGCGGCGAGATTGAAGTGGAGATGATTGCGCCTCCGAGCCCCGCTAACCCGCCTGGGTTCTAAGCGCCTCCAGCGCTTCCGATTGCTGGAGCCAGTCGGTCTCGGCGGCGTCCCGGCGGCTGCGAAGCCTGGCCGCCGACTTCAGAAGCTCGTCCAGCTCGTCAGGCGGCAGGTTCTGATAGGTTTCCGTATCCGCGAGTTTCGCTTCCACCGTTTTCAGCTCTGAGCTCAGTGACTCGATGGTTCGTTCCAGCTTGCTGATGGCGTTCTTCAGCGGTTTTTCCTGAGCACGGATTCGAGCTGCCTCCTGGCGCCCGGCTTTCCGGTCGTCTTTCTTGCTCTGTTTTCGGGCACCGTCCCTCCTGCCGGAGCCTCGTCCGCTCGCAGGAATCAGATTGGCTGGATTGTGGCTGTCTGTGTAGCCGGTCAGATCCGTCTGCAGGCGGCTGACGGAGCCGTTCTCCACCAGCCAGTACTCGTCCACCGTGCGGGCCAGCAGGCTGCGGTCGTGGGCAACGATGATCAGTGCCCCTTCGAAATCCTGCAGCGCCATTGCCAGCGCGTCGCGCATGTCCAGATCCAGGTGGTTGGTAGGCTCATCGAGCACGAGCAAGGCGGGACGTTCGCCTGCGATGAGTGCCAGCACCAGTCGCGCCTTCTCGCCACCGGATAGCGTCGCCACGGGTCGCTCGAGCTTCTCCTTCGGAAAGCCCCAGGTGCCCAGGTAGTCCCGGCACTGCTGCTCCCGGTATGTCGGTCGGGCAAGTTGCAGCGTCTGCAGAGCGGTGCGTTCAGCGTGCAGAGATTCGAGCTGGTGCTGGGCGAAATAGCCGACCTTCGAGTGAGTGCCGCTGATTTTCTCTCCGGCCATGGGTTCCAGCTCACCGACCAGGCACTTCAGCAACGTTGACTTACCGGCGCCGTTCTCGCCGAGCACACCGATTCGGGCACCGGGCAATATGGTCTGATGCACATCGCTGAGCACGGCCTGACCGTCGTAGCCAATGCTGGCATGGTCCAGACTCATGAGCGGGGTGGACATCTTTTCCGGTTGCTCGATCACCAGATGGTAGGGAGAGTCGGCGTGCACCGGTGCGACCGCTTCCATTCTTTCCAGAGCCTTCATCCGGCTCTGAGCCTGCCGTGCTTTGGAGGCCTTGGCCTTGAAGCGCTCGACAAAGCTCTTTATGTGGGCGATCTCGCGCTGTTGCTTCTTGAACGCCGCCTGCTGCAGCACGAGGGCTTCGGCCCGTTGCCGCTCGAAGCTCGAGTAGTTGCCTCGATAGGTATCGGCTTTGCCGTGCTGCAGGTGCACGGTGATCTCCGCCACGTTGTCGAGAAACTCCCGGTCGTGGGCGATGACCAGGAGCGTGCCGGAGAAGCGCTTCAGCCAGGTCTCCAGCCACAGAGTCGCTTCCAGATCCAGGTGGTTGGTGGGCTCGTCGAGCAGGAGCAGATCTGCCGGTTTCATCAGGGCCTGGGCCAGATTCAGCCGGATCCGCCAGCCACCGGAAAACTCTACGAACGGGCGGGTGAGCGCGTCACCTTGAAAACCGAGGCCGTGCAGGATCTCACCGGCACGGGCTTCGGCCTCATAGACGCCCAGGTCGTCGAGCAGCGAGTGGCAGCGGGCAATGGCCATGTCGTCACCTGCTTGTTCAGCGGCAGCGAGGGCCCGTTCGGCCTTGCGCAGCTCACGGTGACCGTCGATCACGTAGTCGAGTGCCGGTCGATCATTGACCGTAACTTCCTGAGCCATATGCGAGATACGCCAGTCACCCGGCAGCAGCACATCGCCGGTGTCCGGTTGCAGGCCGCGCCGGCCGGCAGCACCGAGCACCAGATCGAACAGGGTGGATTTGCCGACCCCGTTGCGACCGACCAGTGCCACCTTCTGACCGGCATGCACGGTCAGGCTCAGCTGATCGAACAGCGGTACCTGATTGCGCCTCAGGCTGACATCGACGACGTTGAGCAAGGTCGAGATCCGTAGGCGTCAGCGCTCAGTGTTCGACATCGGCAAGCTGAGCAGCGGAATGGTGTCACCCGCGGAGACCTGAGGCAGCTGGCCGTTCCACTTCTCTGCAATACGCAGCTGGATCAGAGCCGGGTTGTCCTTCAGCGCTTCCGCCTCGCGACGAATCGCGTCGGCCCTGGCTTTCGAAGCAACCTCGATCTGGTAGGCCTCGGCATCGGCTGCCAGCGTGCGCTCCGCAGCGGCGGCTTCCGCCTGGGTGACCCGGCGCAGCTTTTCGTTTCTGGCTTTCAATGCTTCCTGCTCGGCGCGGACCTTCTCTTCGATGGCCCGGTTGAACTCAGCCGAGAAGTCGAAGTCGGTGATGGCGACGTTGGCAAGGCTCAAAGCACCGACAGCTTCTTTCTGCGCCAGCGTGGTCTCTATGAACGACTCGATGGCCTGTTGAATCTGAACTTTCACTTCCGCCCGTGCGGTCACCAGCTCCTCGGCCGTGTACTGAGCGGTCACCGCTTTGACTGACTCCATGATGGCCGGACTCACCAGGGTGGTTTCCACCACCTCCCGGCGGCCGATCTTCTGGTAGGTGATCGGGACCACGGGACCGTTCAGCGAGTACTGCACGGCAACGCGGGTCGAAACCACCTGCAGATCCTTAGAGGCGGCACTTGCCTGGGATTCTGCTTTCCGCAGTCGGATGTCGATGATCTCCACCTGATCGAGCAACGGCTTCTTGAAGTGAAAGCCTTCCGGTAGCGGTTCGGGCTGAACAGCGCCGAGGGTACGAACGACACCCACGTGGCCGCTATCGACAATGGTGAACGCGCTGGTGAGGAAAGCGACGACGAGAACGACAACGATTCCGAGCAGAACGAGCGATCTCTGCATACCTTTGCTCCTGGTTCCTGTTCCTAGCAGCGGCCATTCTACCCGCTCTAAGCGTTGTTCAAGAACGGGAACTAACGGGCATCAGGCTGTAGCGCTTGCTCCGGGTTGATCCGTGGCATCGGCCGCCTCGCTTCGTCGGGGCGCAGCCTTGGGCTTCAATCTGAGGTCCTGAACCGTTTTTGCAGAAGGCTTCTGCTGGTCGTCGATCCAGTTGATCAGCGCTTTCCAGGCCGGTGTCTCCTTGCGGGCAGCGCGGGAGTCACGCATGTCCACCACGCCCTGACCGACTTCGGCGCATTCCGTGTACACCGGGCTGTCCCGAAAAGTGGCAACGGCCGGCACGTCGAGGCAGCCGAGAAAGTGGGTGAGCTTGTCGTGGGTCTGAGTGTTCGGCTGCACCCGGTTGGCGATGACGCCGACCGGACGCGGGTCGCTTCTGAACACCCTATGCGTTAACAGGTTTGTTATGAAGCGGCTGCCGGCACGGATGTCGATAGAGGAAGGCAACAGCGGAATCAGAACCACGTCCGCCTGCCGGAGCAGCGTCTCAAGATCTCTATCGCGTGCGTTCGAGTGGCCATCGATGATGATTCGGTCGATGTCCGGAGATAGACGGTTGTGAAATGTCTGAGTCTGATACATGTTGGCCCGCTCATGCGCGGGAACCAGATGTATCGGTTTGAGTTCCGCCCCGCGTTGGGCGGCCCAGTAGGTGCTCGAAGCCTGCGGATCGTTGTCTATCAGCGCAACCTCGTGACCCTGGTGCGCATAGGCAACGGCCAGGTTGGTGGCGATGGTCGTTTTGCCACAGCCACCTTTGCCGTTGATCACCAGAATACGACGCGTCGTTGGATCCAGTCTGTCCATTTCTGCCTTCCCGTTTGCCTGTCTTTCATCCCCGGTGGCTTCTTCTGACCGCTTGGGGGACCCCAGATTTATCGTGCGAGCACTCTAGTGGCGCTTTCGTCACTGACAGGACGATCAACTATAGCGAAGGGATTTTCCGAGATCCAGCGTTTTGCGTGCTAATATTTCGCTCGAAAACAAGCAGTTAGCCAGACTTTCTGGGCTGGCCTGGAACTCAGCGGACGGCGGATCTGAGCTGCAGACCGGCGACGATGACGATGGCGATGAAGCCCACCAGCGCCCATCCCGGGATGGTGAGGCCAAATTGCCAGGTCACTTGCGCACAATCACCGGTGCCGCTTGTCATGGCCGCGAGCACGTCGGAGAGCGGGAAGTTCTCCAGCATGTAGGTCATATCAGGCCCGCAGGCAGGCACCTGGTCCTCCGGCAGGCTCTGCAGCCAGAGCTGGCGGATCGAGAAGCCGCCGCCGATGAGCGCCGCAAGGATGGTGACCAACGGGTAGATCCCCCAGCGCGGCGAGTGAATGAGCGCTACCAGTGCGAGCAGCCCGGCGATGGCGAACCAGACCCGCTGCATGAGGCACAACGGGCAGGGGTCCATCATGAAAATATGTTCCATGACGAGCGCGCCGGCGAGCAGGAAACCGGTGCCGGCCACGATGAGCGCGGCGGCGCCCTCGGTTCGGTCTTCGAAAATGAGCCAACTCATGAATCGTTCCCGTCTCCGGCCGAAGGACGGACTGCCACCACCACCTTGCCGATGGCCCGGCGCTCGGAAAGATCTCTGAGCGCTTTGGCGTAGTCCGCCAGGGGATACTCGGCACCGATCAGAGGGTCGATCTTGCCGGCTTCAAAGAGCTCGAGGATCTCCTGAAGGTTCTCGGCCGCTTCGTCTCGAAATCGTCCTGACCAGGCACCGAAAAACACGCCGACGACCTGGCAGCTCTTCAGTAGGATCAGGTTGATGGGCACTTTAGGTATGTCGCCTGCTGCGAAACCGATGACCAGCACCCGCCCATACCAGGCGACGGAACGCATGCACTGATCGAACAGTTCGCCCCCCACCGGGTCGTAGATCACGTCGGCGCCGCGGCCGTCCGTGAGTGCCTTCACCTTCTCTTTGAGTTCACCATCGCTGTAGTTGATGAGCTCGTCCGCGCCCGCTTGCTTGGCGACCGCGAGCTTTTCGTCCGAACTCGCCGCAGCGATGACTCGCGCACCCATCGCCTTACCCAGTTCCACGGCCGCCAGACCCACACCGCCTGCGGCACCAAGCACCAGCAGGGTTTCTCCCGGCTTGAGATCTGCCCGTTGCTTGAGGGCGTAGTAGCTGGTGCCGTAGGTTGTGGAGATGCCCGACGCCTTGGCGAAGCTCATGGATTCGGGCATGGGTCTCATGGACGTCGCCGGTACTGCCATCTGCTCGGCGAAACCGCCCACGCCGACACCGCCAAACACCCGATCGCCAATGGCGAGATCGGCAACACCTTCGCCCAGTGACGCCACCGTGCCGGCGATCTCTCCTCCGGGTGAGAAGGGAAAGGGCGGCCGGTTCTGGTATTTACCTTCGATCATCAGCACATCGGGGAAGTTCACGGCACTGGCGTGCACGTCGATGATGACCTCGCCAGGACCGGCGGTCGGGGCATCTACCTCTTCGAGCACCAAGGATTCCGGTGGACCAAAGGCTTTGCAGAGTACGGCTTTCACGCTTCTCTCGTGTTGAATCAGTTGGGTGGCAAGGGTACTGACCGCGAACGGAGCGTCAACTCCGTTCGGATGGACGTGCCGTGTGCTCGAGTGCGACCCACGCTTCGGCGTGGGCCAGAATGTCCGGGAAGTAGCGGTGGAAATCCATCTCCAATGCCTCCAGAAGCGGCGGCACCGCCTCGCTGAGGATGTGATTCAGCTCCGGACGCCTTAGGCGGCGGGTGATGGATCGCATTGCGCCTTCGGTCACGGACCAATCGCCGTAGCGGGCGAGCAGATCCTTCTCCCGGGCGTAGTCGAGGAACTGCATGCCCGTGTCGGGCAGCCAGTCAGTGTGCACGGCCACTTCCTGGTAAACGGAATCGGTGAATTCGGAGATCGACTGGTGGTGGTAGTCGGACCATGCTCGGCTCAGCAGGTGATCGCAGAGAATATCCACCAGTATGGGTGCCAGTCGACGGAGCTCGGCCGGAAAGCGTTCGCTGCTTGCCCGGATATCCGGGTGCTGGTTGCTGTAGGCATCCACCCGGCGGTGCAGGCGCACACCGAGGGCGAGATCGGCCGGCATCTCTTTCGGCACCCGGCCTTTGACGAAATCACCGAGGAATCCACCGGCCAGAAGCGCAGCAGCACTCGGTGCGCCAGGGCGATCCCCGGCTGCCCGGCTGCCGATCAGGCAGTGGGCGAGAAAATTCATTTGAAGGCCAGGTAGCCTTCGAGAAAGGTATCGAAGTCCACGTCGTCCGCCGCTTCCACTTCCTGCTGACGGATGAGTGAGTCGCTGGCGATCTTCTGATACTGGAGAAGCGCCCTGTCTCGCAACGGATGCTCATCGAAGTAGCCTTTGTGAGCGATGGACTGGTTCAGTGCGAAGCGGAAGTAGGGAATCTGCTGGGTGCGCATGATTTCCAGCATGCGCGCCGATGGGGTGAGTGCCGGATCAGCGAGTTTCACTGCCTGCTGATCCAGACTGTAGGTGTAGAGATCGTTGCCATGCAGCTCATCGAGCAGGCTTGCCAGCGGTCTGATGCCTTCCAGAAGCTGCGCTGCCCAGTCCTGCATGGCCACCGGACCATCCATAGTCTCCAGACTCAAACCGGGTTGGCGACCGCGCTCCACCACGGCAAGCTGGTTGCTACCCATGATCGCGGACTCTGCCCGGCTATCTTCTGGCGAGTGTGCGAGCAGGCAGTAGAGGAGGAAAAGATTCACGAACCGGGCCTCCACGCTGTCAATACCTGCAGGCAGGAACGGGTTCAGGTCCAGGCAACGGACTTCCACGTACTCCACCCCACGGCTGCGGAGTGCGGTCAATGGCCGCTCGCCGGTGCGGATAGGCCGTTTCGGTCGGATGGTGCCGTAGAACTCGTTCTCGATCTGCAGCAGAAAGGTGTTCAGCTGCCTGTACTCACCGTCCACCTTCACACCGATCTTCTCGTAGTCAGGATAGGGGCGAGTGAGGGCCTCGTGCATGGAGTCCGCGTACTCGTCCAGGCTGTTGTAGGAAATGTGCAGCTCCGACTGGGCATCGGACTGATAGCCGAGCCGGCCCATCCTGAGCGCGGTGCCGTGGGGCAGGTAGAGAGAACCTTCGTCGAATACCTCCAGGGCATGCGGCTGATCTTTGACGAAGCTCTTGCAGATGGCCGGAGAGGCGCCGAACAGGTAGATGAGCAGCCAGGAGTGACGGCGGAAGTTCCGGATCAGGCCGAAGTAGCTTTCTGTCTGAAAATCCTGGCCCGGCGTGGCGCCCCGACTTTCTGCGAACGGCAGCCAGAAAATCTCCGGCAGCGAGAAGTTGTAGTGAATGCCGGAGATGGTCTGCATGAGCCGGCCATAGCGATTGCCGAGGCCGAGCCGATACACGGTTTTAGCGGTGGCGATGTTCGATGTGCCGTAGCGGCCGACGGGAATCTTTTCGTCGTCGCCCAGAATGCAGGGCATGCTGCCTGCCCAGAGCAACTCATCTTCCAGATTCTGATAGACGTATCTGTGCACGTCGGTGAGCTCGCCGATGGCGTCATCAGGATCCGCATGCACCCGGGTGATGAGCTCCAGCTGAGCTTCGGAGAAGTCCGTGGTGATGTTCGGGTGGGTGAGGGCGGAGCCCAAGGTGTGAGGGTGGGGGCGATCGGAGAGCTGGCCATCCGGTGCGACCCGGAGACTTTCTTTCTCGATGCCGCAACAGAGGCCTTGGAGCAGTCTGGGTTCCTCCTTGAGGAACTCAGGCAGCGTGAGCTCGGATTGCACGGACGGATCCCTTTGTCATCGAGGCCCTCCTCATCAGATTCTCCGGGCCCCGTCCCTGAAAGGAGGGGAGATTAGCAGGCGGAGCAGCCTGCTCGCTAGAAGTCGCTCGTTGGTCCAGCTTCGACGATGGCGTCGTCCACTTCGTACTTCGCGAAGTTCTCGATGAACTTGCCGATCAGGAGCCTGGCAGTCTCGTCGTAGGCTGCTTTGTCTTCCCAGGTGTTGCGCGGGTTGAGGAGTTCGGCTTCCACGCCATCCACTGCCTTCGGTATGTCGAGATTGAAGCCCGGCAGCCTCTCGGTTTCCACATCTGCCAGCGCGCCGGACTGGATTGCGTGAATCACTGCCCGGGTGGTGGGAATGCTGAAACGCTCACCCACACCGTAGCCACCGCCCGTCCAGCCGGTGTTCACCAGATACACTCGGGAGCCGAAGTCTTCGATCCGCTTGATCAGGAGATCGGCATAAACACCGGCAGGGCGCGGGAAGAAAGGCGCGCCGAAGCAGGTGGAAAACGTGGTTTTGAAGGCTTCCGTCGACCCTACCTCGGTGGAGCCGACCGCTGCCGTGTAGCCGGAGAGAAAGTGATAGGCCGCCGCTTCCTTGGAGAGAATGGAAACGGGTGGCAACACGCCTGATACGTCGCAGGTGAGGAAGATGATGTTGTTCGGCTCGCCGCCGCGGTTGTCATCCACCTTGGCTTCGATGTTGTCCCTCGGATAGCAGGCCCGGGTATTCTCGGTGAGGCTCGCGTCCGCATAGTCCGGGACCCGGGTTTCCGGATCGATCACCACGTTTTCGACGATGGCGCCGAACGAGATCGCGTCGAAGATCACCGGTTCGTTCTTACGCGTGAGGTCGATGCATTTGGCGTAGCAGCCACCCTCGAAGTTGAACACCGTGCCTTTGCCCCAACCATGCTCGTCATCGCCGATCAGGAACCGGTCCGGATCTGCGGAGAGTGTGGTTTTGCCGGTGCCGGAAAGACCGAAGAACAGGGTGACATCGCCGTCCTCTCCGAGATTGGCCGAGCAGTGCATGGGCAGCACGTCTTTTTCCGGCAGCAGGAAGTTCAGCACGCTGAACATGGACTTCTTCATCTCCCCGGCGTAACGCATACCGGCGATCAGGACTTTGCGCTGGGCAAAGTTGATCATCACCGTGCCGTCGCTGTTGGTGCCATCGCGATCCGGGTCGCAGGTGAAACCCGGGGCGTTGACCACCTGCCAGAGTTGTTTGTTGTGCGGGTTGTAGTGTTCCGGGGTGATGAATAGCGCCCGGCCGAACAGCGCGTGCCAGGCGTACTCGGTGGTGACCTCTATCGGCAGGTAGTGCTCCGGGTCGGCGCCGACGTGCAGGTGCGAGACGAAGGACTCGCGGTCTTCCAGATGCAGCTGGACGCGATCCCAGAGGGCGTCGAAAACGTCCGGACTGATGGGCTGATTGATATCGCCCCAATCGATGGCATCCGATGTGGAAGGTTCGTCGACAATGAATCGATCCTTCGGCGAACGTCCCGTGCGCTCGCCGGTCCGGGTCACGATGGAGCCGTTGCTCGCGAACTGACCTTCGCCGCGAAGGACGGCAATCTCCGCCAGCACGGCCCGGGAAAGATCGGTGTGAACGGTTTTCGTCGACGTGGTGTCGATGTCTACAGCCATATTCTGAATCAGTGTCCCCAGTACGCGGCGCATTATGCCAGAGCGTTTTACTCAGGCATACGGGAACTATGTCAGCGGCTTATCAGTGCTGTGAATTGCCTGAAAGCCCCTGAAAATCAGTGTATCCGGGGAGTTTCGCGCTCGAACATCATGTGTATGTCAAAGGTGTCAAAGCGTTGTGTGGCACCACAGATTTCACAGGTGACGAGGATCTCTCCGGGGGCTTTCGGCGGGATGTCCTCGGCCAGTAATTCCAGGAGCTCCTCCCGGCTGAACGCCTGCAGGGTGTCCCGTGTTTTCACCCGATTGCACGTGCAGCGGAAGGCCAGGGCGCGGGGTGGTTGCAAGGTCAGCACATGCTCGGCGAACAGTCGGGACAGGAGCTGGTCCGGGTGGAGATCGGCGAGCTCCGTTTCCGTCAGTGTGTCGGTCAGGATGCCGATCTCCTCCCAGAACGAGTCACCCTGGTCCAGGTCGATCTCGGTCGCATGATCCGCGTCCGGGAGCCGCTGCAACAGCAGGCCGGTCACGCTGTGTCCGTCGCTGGCGAATCTGAGCAGGGTCGGCAGCTGCTCTGACTCCTGGAAGTAGCGCTCCAGGTTACCGGCCAGGTGATGGTCCGTGAGGCCCACCATGCCCTGATAGGGTTGCTCAGCGTTTTCCGGGATCAGGGTGAGAGCCAGTTGCCCGTCGCCCAACAGGCTTCGCAGGGAATCGGTGTCAGGTGGTGGCTCGGAGGCCTGCCAACGGGCGATGCCGCGAAGCAGATGCCGGGAACGACACTCGGCCAGCACCGTGGTGAGTGGGCCCGGCCCACGGGACTGCAGGGACACCGCCCCTTCGAACTTGATGCCGTCGGCGACCAGCGCCACCGCGGCCAGCATCTCTGCAAGCAGCGCTCTGACGTTGTCCGGGTATGGCTGGTGACGGGCTACCTCAGTGAGCACATCGGTCAGACGCACCCACTGACCCCGAACCGGGCCGGCATCAAAGCTGAAACGGTGGATGATGTCTTGCGGTTCGGATCCTGTCATCGATGGTTGATCTGTGCTCTCAGCGGCCGGTGGCCGTCACTGGCATCGTAAGATGTCAGCCTTCTTCTTTCAGTTTGCGGAGTTCCCGGCGATCGCGTCCGGAAGGGCGGGAAGCGGGCAGCCTGAGTCCCGCCCGCTCCATGCGGCGTCGGGCGACCTCTGCCTCGCGCCGCTCTATGGATCTATCTGTTTCCGTGTAGAGCATGCGGGCCATGGCGGCATTGCCTCGCTGCTCGGACAGAGCGTCGATTTCGAAGGTCTCTTCAGTCCAGCCCCGGCGGACCGTCAGGTAGTCGCCCACCAGCACTTCCTTGCTCACCTTAGGCTTGCTGGTGGCGCTGTCTTCGGCACGGTCCAGGTGGAAGTCCACCTTGCCGCCCTCGATGGCCGCCTTCGCCTGGGCCCGGGTTTTGAAGAACCGGGCAGCCCACAGCCAGCGGTCCAGGCGCACACCGCTCATTGGCTGGCCGCTTCGGTTTCGGCGAGGGTCATCAGCTGCTGAAAGTCGGCGAGCGCCGGATGCTTCAGATCTTCCCGGGGCGGACGATTGCTGTCCGGCTGGGCGATGGTCAGGAGGTGGGCGATGCCGAACTCGGCAGCGGAATCGAGCACGGCAGCATTGTCATCGATCAGCAGCGTGCGCTGTGGGTCGAATGGATGTTCTGCCATGAGGGCCTGCCAGAAATCATTGGATTCCTTGGGCGCGCCGTAGTCGTGGCAGGAAACCACCGCGTCGACGAGGGGAGTGAGGTTGGCATGAAGATTCTTCACATCCAGGCTGTCACGGTGGGCGTTGGTAACCAGCACCGAGCGACGTTCGAGCAGCACCAGGTGCTCGAGAAAGGCCTGTGCATTGGGCCGGTAGCGGATCAGGGTGGCCAGCTCGTGGTGGAGGGCGACGATATCCAGGCCGGTGAACTCCGCCCAGTAGTCGAGGCAGTAGAACTCGAGCTGGCCTTTGCGCTCATGCATGTGGCTCAAGAGATGCCGGGTGGCATTCTCCAGAGGCCAGTCGTGCGTTTCGCTGAACCGTTCCGGCAGAGCGCTGCTCCACAGGACGTTGTCATAGGCCAGATCGAGCAGGGTGCCGTCCATATCCAGAAGTACGGTGTCGATCGCATCCCAGCTGATCAAGGCGTCATCTCCTCTCGGCTCCTCATCGGCTCGGTTCACTGAAGCGATCTGCTCAGCCAGACGGGCCGAGGATGCGCTTATAATACCGCGCTTTCTCTCCCAGGTTGTGTCGATGGGCGTACCCGAAATCAAGGAGGTGAGGACCATCGCCAGGTCTCGCTTCTTCCGGATCGAAGAGCTGGATCTCAAGTTTGCCAATGGGGTGGAGCGAACCTACGAGCGGCTGCCCGGGGGAGGGCGAGCGGCGGTGATGGTCGTGGCGATCAACGATGCCGACGAGCTGGTGCTCATTCGTGAGTACGCGGCTGGCTTCCACGAGATGCAGCTCACCCTCGTAAAGGGTGCGGTCGATGATGGCGAGTCGCTCGAGGAAGCCGCCAACCGGGAGCTCAAGGAAGAGATAGGTTTCGGGGCCAGGCAGATCAGATTCATCAAGAAGCTCAACCTGGCTCCGGGCCACATGGGCTTCACCATCAACCTGCTGCTGGCGACCGATCTCTATCCCGAGCGCCTGCCGGGGGACGAGCCGGAGCCGCCGGAGGTGGTCACCTGGCCACTCGACGAGCTCGATGAGCTCATCGCTGGCGATGAGTTTCGTGAAGCGCGCGCCATCGCCGGACTGTTCCTGGTCCGGCAACACCTGAACAACCAGGGCTGAGGCCCAAGCCATGAGAGCGATGCATGACTGAGGGTGCCACCGGCTCGAGCCGGGATCTGATTACGGACGGGCTGGTGAGTGAGCTGATCGCTCTGACCGAGGCAGCGGGTGCAGCCATCCTCGAGATCTACCGGACTGAGTTCGACGTGGAGACGAAGTCAGACGAATCGCCGCTGACACAGGCCGATCTTGCCTCGCATCGAACCATCGAGGCAGGCCTTGGCGCGCTTACACCGGAGATACCGCTCTTTTCCGAGGAGTCCGAGTTGCCACCGTTCGAGGACCGCCGAAGCTGGTCGCGCTACTGGCTGGTGGACCCCCTCGACGGCACCAAGGAGTTCGTCAACCGCAACGGCGAGTTCACGGTCAACATCGCGCTCATCGACAACCAACAGCCGGTGCTCGGCATTGTCGGCGTGCCGGTGCGGGACCAGATCTACGTAGGTGTGCAGGGCCAGGGTGCTTATCGATTGTCCAGGGCCGGGGATGAGCCGGATCGAATCGAGCTCGGTGGCCGGCCCATGGACGAAAGCACGCCCCTGGTGGTGGTGGCCAGCCGCAGCCACGGCGGTGAGCGTCTCGAACGGTATCTGCAGTCACTGGCCGACACCTATGGCAGCGTCGACCGCACCCCGGTCGGCAGCTCGCTGAAGCTCTGCATCCTCGCCGAAGGCGAAGCGGATCTCTATCCACGCCTGGGCCCCACCTCCGAATGGGACATCGCCGCCGCACACGCCGTCCTCGCCGCCGCCGGTGGCGACGTCTGGGCCGCGGACGGCAGCCCGCTCACCTACAACAGCAAAGAGTCAATCCTGAACCCCGAATTCTTCGCCGTCGCCGACGCCACCTACCCCTGGCGAAACAAGCTTCCCCCCGTACCTAACAAGTAGGCCAACTGCGGCGGGAGAATTCTCTTAGCGGCTAACTCGGATGATCTGTTGACACAGCAGTGCGCGGGTGCAGAAGGCGATTTCATAAACGTGATAGAGAGGCCGAAGGAGGCGATTTGACTGTCTGATGGCGTAGCCATCAGGCAGGCAAGATCGTCGACTGAGGGAAGCGCGGAGCGCCCGAACGAAAGTGCATGAAATCGCCTTCTGCACCCGCGCGCTGCGGGAACAAAGAGAGGATCTTGCAGTTGGAGAAGTTTCGTCGGGAGAACGAGGGGAGAAGATTGGCCTCACTAGCCGGGCCCTATGTCGCGTGTGTTCGCCCTGCCGAGGAGAAATACACTGTATATACATACAGACCCGGCTAGTGAGGCTGCTCAAGATACCAAACTCCCGCGAAAGTTAAACCCTATTCCGTCCCGGTCTGTGAGAGGCGTTTGAATATTGCTGGCACATCAATGCGTTAGGGTGCGCGAATCCATTTTCTTTCAATTTTTAGGGGCTCGGACTCACAAACGGGTTACGAGAATGCCAGTTGTCGATTTGCGGGTGTGGGCTTTGTCGGGGTAAAAGAACCTCAGCACCCGATCAGACGTCGTGGGAGCTTCGGCTCCAGCCGCTTAAGACCGCCCACGCATGGGACTTGGGCGTTCAAGGGACCACCGGGAAGAGCCCGGTAACCGGCTGTCGCCGGGCCGCCTGGCTTGCCGGGCAAGGCCTGCAAACCAATGCCTTTTTGGCTACCTGAATAGGGAGACGTCCATGCATGGTCCGTCCATGCAGCCGGCCACGAAAGTCGAAGGAGAGCGTTATGACCGCTCTCAGGACAACATGGCGCGACTGATCGTTTACTTCGGCCCTTACGTGCTCTGGGGCTCACTCGGCGCCCTGGTGGGGATGCTGTTCCTGCTGTCTGGCTAGTTGCCGGCTGCTGCCGAGCCGGAAAACTCCACCACGTTCGCTGGCAGTGCTGGGACGAACTCGCGACGAATGAGCCACTTGAGTGCGTGGTCGTAGTCGTCGAACACTTCGGCGTCACCCACGGCGCAGGCGAGCCAGTAGATCCCGGCCACCAGGTCGCTGCTCATCTCGTTGTCTATCACCACGGCGATCGATCCGGGTCGATCTTTGAAGTTGTCGATCACGAAGCGTACGAATGGCTTGGTGGCCGCCTGCCGCCAGTCCAGGCGCATGCCCCTCAGATCCGTGATCAGCGGTAGTTCCGGGTCGTAGTCGGCGGAACTCAGAACCGCTTTACCGAGCTCGTAGAGCTCGGCCAGGTCGATCTCGTTGCTCACCTGAATGGAGATGAGTCCGTCGTCGCTGGCGATGTGATAGACCGGTGTCATGTGCGCTGTACTGTCCTTAGCCTTTGGCGCTTCCCCGGTGGTACTGAGCCAGATGTACTGGATCTTTCGGGAGGATGCTATCGAGCGGAGGGCGGTCGAACTGTGACCCGGTTCGCAATTGCCTGTGCCACAATCGAATATCGGCAGTTGGAGGAAGGATGAGCACCAGGATCCAGGGTGTTGAGTCGGTGATAAGCCGATTCGCGGTGGCCGCGGAGGTCGCCGGTGAGCATGCTGATCGGGCCGAGTCTCGAGGAATGCTGGCTGAAGAGACGGTGTCGGCTCTGCTCGAGGCCGGTGTGGCCAGACTGTACCTGCCCGAAAGCCTGGGAGGTCTGGAGGTGGATCCGGTCACCTGCGCCAGGGTAACGGAGCGCCTGGCTCTCGCCGATCCTTCAGCAGCCTGGTTCGTGATGGTAGCGAACTCGGCCAAGCTCATGGCGTCCACCTGGCCACAGGCCATGGTGGAACACCTGCTCGCGGACCCGGATACGGTCATTGCGGCCAGCGGCAACCGACCTTATCGCGCGGAGCCGGATGGTGATGGCTATCGAATCAACGGCGTGAACAGCTTTGTCAGCGGCTGTCATCATGCCGGCTGGCTGCTGTCGCCTGCCGTCTTCGACGAAGCGGGTACGGATGTGCGAACCGTCGTGTTACCCATGTCCGAGTGTGAAATCGTCGATAACTGGCATGTGCTCGGCATGCGAGGCACCGGCAGCAATGATGTGCGGGCAGACGAGGTGTGGATCCCTGAAATCCAGACTCAGCGGATGCCGGAGCCGGGATCGGGCCTGCGCAACAAGTACTACCAGGGGGACCTGTATCGCTGTCCCGGGCGGATCATCTTCGCCACCTACGTGCCGGTGACCCTGGTGCTGGCTCGGCAGGCGCTGGCGACGCTGGATGAGCTGGCGGCAGGAAAGACCCCCTATGCGGAGACGAAAAAGCTCATGCACCGCTCCATTGCCCAGATTAAGTCCGGCAAGGCGCTGGCGACCTACCGGGCGACACGCGGCTACTTCTTCGACGCCCTGGCCGATGCCTGGGAGCGCGCAAAGCAAGGTGTGGAGGCCAGCGACCAAGACAAGGCCGATCTCTATCTGGCCGGGACCCACGCTGTGCAGAGCTCGGCAGAGGTGGTTCGGTTGGTGGCGGATGCGGCGGGTTCATCTGTTACCTATCAGGGCAGCCCGCTCGAGCGCATCCTGCGCGACATGGAGACCCTGCGACACCATGGTTTTGCCAACGAGAGCCGCTATGGCAGCGTCAGTCAGCTGCGCTGGGGAGCTCCGCTCGACTACCCGCTCATGCTTCGATAAGTGCTGTCCGGGCGGCCAGAGTCGCTGTGCTGACGAGCCTCAACCGTCGTAGAACCACGGTCGGTGCAGACCGATCAAGGTCTTCTCCCGGTCCGTCTTGGCGCGAGCCGCCGCCGCCTCGGATACGTGGCTGACGGATGCCGTCGTCCTGACGCGTTGGGCAATGTCGCGTCGGCCGTAGTGCGCCTGCAGAAAGAACCGGCCCGTATCACTCGTCGTTGAGGGCAACCGCCGGTGCCAGATGTCGGAGGCGAACAGGCAGACGTCACCGGCTTTGGCAATCAGAGGCTTGACGCCCACACCATTGCAGGTCAGCGCCACATCGTCGTTTCTATCGCGTGGTGGCGGCATGCCGGACTTGTGACTACCTGGAATCACGCCGGTCGGGCCGCATTCCAGAGGACAGTCCTGAAGATAGATGTGCGCGCCGATCGCGAAGATCGGGTAGGGGATGCGGTCGTCCCAGGGGATGCTTGGGTCTCTGGGTATGTGCGGGCCGGCATCCGTATGCCAGAAGCCGCCGCCGTGCTGGTTCTGCGCACGTGGCGGATTCCGCCAGCAGGTGTTGGCGATCACGTGGCAGTCTTCGCCGAGAAGGGGCTCTATCGTTGCGAGGATTTGAGGATGTGCGATGGCCTTCTGGGCCAGCGGCGAGCGATTGAACATCTCGTAGCGGAAGTCGTCGTCTTCCTCAGCCGGCCGACCATCTGCCCGACCGTCTCGAGGGTAGTCTTCGTAAACCGCGTTCAGCTCGGCTGCGAGCGCCTCGACTTCCTCGCTGCTGAAAACGCCGTGCAGATGCGTGTAGCCTTCGTTCTGCAGCTGCCTGCTCGGTGCGGGCGCATCGTCGTCGGGACGCGCCAGTAGATAACCCATGACTCTTCTGAGCATTGCCTACCCCCGGGTTCGATCCTACAGTCGGTCAACAGCCTAGGGGAGTGCGAGTGAGCCGTAAACCGATGCGCGGGCCGGATAGCGAACGGTTTTACCTGCTGGCACGGGGCATATACGCACTGGCCTGGGCCACGATGGTGACGGTCAGCCTGGTGTTCATGGTGGAAGTGGCCGGTCTCGACCCGCTGCAGATGGTGTTGGTTGGCACCGTGCTGGAGCTCTCGGTGTTCCTCTTCGAGATACCCACCGGCGTGGTCGCTGACCAGGTCAGCCGGCGTTTGTCTGTCATCATCGGCCACTTTCTGGTGGGTGTTGGCTTCTTTGTCATCGTGCTGGTGCCGACCTTCGAGGTGATCCTCCTGTCTCAAGTGGTGTGGGGCATTGGCTGGACATTCATCAGTGGGGCCTACCCGGCCTGGCTGACTTCAGAGGTGGGTGTGCAGCGAGCCAACGAGGTGATGTTGCGCGCCGCTCAGCTCAGCCATGGGATCGCCTTTCTGGGGATCGGCCTGGCGATCGCGCTGGCTCACCTGACGCTGGCGCTGCCGATCGCAGTGGGCGCCTTGACGGTGGTGGCTTTGAGCGTCGCCATGTTTCTATTCATGCGAGAGGATCACTTCGAGCCGACCGTCGATGCGGACCGGGAAACCTGGGCGGGGCTGAAGCAGACTTTCGTTGCGGGTGTCCGTGTCGTTCGTGGTCAACAGGTGCTCGTTCTCATGCTTCTGATCACCGCGGTGTTCGGAATGTTCAGTGAGGGGCTTGATCGACTGTTCACGCCACATCTGCTCGAACGCTTCGAGTTTCCGGCTCTGGCCGGGTTGGATACGGTGGTCTGGTGGGGTGTCATAGCCGCGGTGGGTAATCTGGCGGGCCTGGCAGCAACGACGATTGCCCGCCGGAAGGTAGATCTCAGTGCTCAGCAGCGGCTCAGTGTGGTGTTGGCCGGTTGCCTGCTCGGTATATCGATCGGCGTGCTGCTGCTCGCGAATCTGACCTCCTTCTACGCCGTGCTCGCCTGCTTCTGGCTGGTAGGTGCGTTGCGCAGCGCCTACGGCCCGCTGATGACAGCCTGGCTGAACCGGTTGTTTCCTGAGTCTTCCCGAGCGACCTTGTTCTCGATCTACGGACAGGCGGACGCGGTGGGGCAGGTGGCAGGTGGTCCCGTAGTGGGGGTTCTGGCCCGGCAACTGGGTATTGGTCTGGCACTCTCCGCTTCGGCTCTGATTCTGCTACCGGCATTGCCTCTGTACGGGAAAATTGCGAGGGTGCTTGGAGCCCGTAAGGAGGAAGGAGATGACTGATACATACTGCTACCTGCATCTCGAGGGAGAAGGGCGGGATGCTACGGAGCTGCGGGCCAAACTGAGCGATATCGCCGGGGCCTGGCGCCAGAGAGGGATCACCTTGTGGGGCGTTTGGGAGGGACTGTTCGGCGTGGCGAGCAACGAGCTGATCGTCGTTGCGGCTGCCGCGGGTGAGCGGCAGGAAGCTGATTTCACTCGCGACCTGGCTGAGGCAACCGTCTCTATCAGAGACTCGCTCCTGATGACGCCCACTGTTCGTCCGGACGGCACCACGCCGTGTGATAAATCTGGACTATACGTATTCCGGTTCTTTGAGGTGGCGTCCTCGGATGTGGCAGAAGTGGCGGAACTATCCCGTCAGGCCTGGGAGACGTTTGAGAATGCTGACCGCTATCAGAGTGAGCCGCAGGGCTTGTTTCGCCCCCTGGATCAGAACGGCGAGCCCGGGCGGATGCTGCTGGTCACCTGGTACGACGGTCTTGAGTCCTGGCAGACATCGCGTGCCCCTGATCCCGCCGCTATGGAAAACTTCAGACGCCGGCGAGCGCTCACCAACGGCACTGTGGCGCTGGCGACGCGACTGATCACAACACCATTCACATAGCTGCCACATAGCTGCGCCCACGTAGCGCGTCGTCACCAGTGCGCAGGTAGCTCCGTCACCCCGCGCAGGGTAATGGTGTTCTTCCACTTCGGCTTCTCCGGATCATCGAGCGTCAGTCGGGGCAGGCGTTCGAACAGCACCTTGAGCGCCTCGTCTGCTTCGATTCTCGCCAGCTGGGCACCGAGACAGAGGTGGATGCCGCCACCAAAGGACAGGGGTTTCACCTTTTCCCGCCTGATGTCGAGCTCATCCGGTCGGTCGAAGACCGCGGGATCCCGATTCGCCGCACCCAGGATGGTCATGATGCTATGGCCGCGAGGCACCTTGATGCCACAGACCTCGGTGTCTTCGAGGGCATCTCTAGCGGTGAGCTGCACCGAGCTGTCGTATCGCAGAAACTCTTCAACCGCCTGAGGCATGCCGGAGAGATCAGAGCGCAACAGCTCGAGCTGATCTGGATTGCGATACAGGGCGATCAGCGCATTTCCCATCAGGTTAACCGTGGTCTCGTGGCCGGCAGCGAACAGCAGAGAGATGTTGGAAGTAAGTTCTTCCCTGCTGAGCTTGCCGTGCTCGGTTTCGCTCTGGACCAGTGCTGTGATCAGATCATCCTGTGGGTCCCCGCGACGGGCGTTACAGACGGACTCGAAGTAGGCCTGGCTTTCTGCCGAGCGACGGTTCGATTCTTCGATCTCTTCTCTGGTCATGGGCGAGGGATCGATCAGCCGTCCGTTGACCCGTGAGCCGCTGATGAATTCCGCCCGATCTTCCTCCGGAATGCCGAGCATGTCGCAGATCACGATGACCGGCAGGGGGTGCGTAAACAGGCTGACCAGATCGCCACTGCCAGCGTTGATGAAGCCATCGACCAGCTCGTTGGCGATGGCCCGGATCCGCTCCCGCATGGCTTCGGTGCGGCGGGCGTCGAACGCTTTCACCACCAGGCCGCGCAGTCGAGTGTGATCCGGTGGGTTCTTGAGCAGAATCGTCTGACGCAAGCCCCGGATCGCTGCGTTGGCGTTGATCTCGGCCAGCTGTTCCTCGGTCATCATGCTGTCGTCGGCGTGGCCGAGGGTACGGTCACGGAGAGTCTGCTGGATGTCGTCGTAGCGGGTGAGGACCAGCATGTTGGCATCCGGCAGCTCGAGTATGGGTGAGCTTTCTCGCAAGGCCTGATACATGGGGTAGGGATTCTCGATGATTTCCGGCGAGAAAATACTCTCGAGGCTGGGTTCCGCCATTGTGAGTTTCCTGAACAACTAAAAACAGACTCGAGTGTAGCTCGATCGGCGTTCTCAGGTGTTGTCGCCGTCAGCAGGTGGCTTTCCTCGTAGCACGCCAGTGTGCTTCCTCGGACTCGAGCCGTGCTTCTGCCGTGGCCCGATAGCCCCTCCGTCGAGTCTCAGCCAGCTCCGTGAGCTTCAGATTGGCCTCCTGGCAGCGTCTGGCATCCTCCGCGGCACGCGCCGACCGCTCGCGGGCACTTCGTGCCCGCTGTCTCTTCCTGACCTGACGGTCCTGTGCCAGTGCCCGTTCCAGCAGCTCCAACGCGCGCTGCTCCTCGGCGCTCAACGGCACTGTTTCGATCACGGACAGGCGGGAAGTGGCCGGCTCGCCAGGTGTGATGCGTGTGCTGCCCGGTGGGCAGTCGAACTGCCGGAAGTGCGTGCGGCCCGCCTCATCCCGGCATTGAATGACGGCGGCGGTCGCGCTCAGGCAGCATCCGATGGCAAGGATGGACGTTAGAAAGAGCCAGGAACCGGACCTGAGCAGGTGATATTGGGCACGCGGGCTCGACATGGCAGCCTCCAGCAGGGAGGCGCCAGATTAAGTCGACGGGAGGATGAGTCCTGCAGGCTCCGGCTGAATCATCTGCAGGCTGAGGCGGACAGACTGTGCGCCGTCAGCCAGCAGCAGTTGGCTCAGAGTGATGCCAGCCAGTCGTCGTCCGATTCTTCATTGATGCCTTCGAACAGGAAGGTGGACAGGTAGCGCTCTGCGGTATCCGGCAGCATGACCACGAAGACGCTGCCTTCGGGTGCCGATTCCGCCACTTTCAGCGCGGCGGTGAAAGTGGCTCCCGCGGAGACGCCGACGAACAGCCCTTCTTCCTGGGCCAGGCGCAGGGCATTGGCTTTGGCGTCATCCTGATTGACCGGCATTATCTGATCTACCACGCTCTTATCCAGGACTTCGGGAATGAAATCCGGCGTCCAGCCCTGGATCATGTGCGGGTTCCAGTCATTACCGGCAAGCATGGACGCCTGTTCCGGCTCTGCTGCCACGATCTTCAGGTCCGGTCGGGCAGTCTTCAGCACCTGGCCAGCCCCGGTCAGCGTGCCACCGGTGCCCCAGCCGGTGACCCAGTAGTCGAGCCGCTCACCGGCAAAATCGCTGAGAATCTCAGGGCCGGTGGTGCTCGCGTGGTAGGCGGGATTGGCCGGATTCTCGAACTGGCGGGTCAGGAACCAGCCGTGTTGCTCTGCCAGTTCCTCGGCCCGCTTCACCATGCCGGTGCCTCGCTCTGCTGCGGGGGTGAGGATCACCTTGGCGCCCATGGCGCGCATGATCTTCCGCCGCTCGACGGAAAAGGTCTCCACCATGGTGGCAACGAATGGGTGGCCGGTGACGGCACAGACCATGGCCAGGGCGATGCCGGTGTTACCGGAGGTGGCCTCGACCACCGTCTGGCCCGGAGCCAGCACACCGGAGTCTTCAGCGTCCTTGATGATGGCGTACGCGAGTCGATCCTTGACCGACGCCAACGGATTGAACGCCTCCACCTTAGCGTACATGGTGACGTGATCCGGGCTTGCCCGGTTGAGTCTGATGATCGGCGTTTTACCGATTGTCTGCAGAATGTTGTCGTAGATCATGCCGAGGCCTCCTCCCGTTGATGCCCGGCTCAGCCGCCGGGGGGAAGAAACCTTAACGCAGGGCTTCGCAGTCCGCTACAGGCGCCAGACGCAGGTGCGCCTTACAGGCGCCAGCGCAGGCCGACGGAAAACAGGTTCCGGTCGTAAGCGGAGCGGGGATCTGATGAATCCACGGTGTCCAGCTCGGCGCTCGCCATGATGTGGTAGCGCTGCCGGATCCGGTAGCTCGCCTCGAAGAAGACGAACATGCGGTCCAGCGTTTTCTCGCCGGCCAGAGGTTCATCGAAAGCAAAGCCATTGGGGAAGTCGTAGGTGCGGTAAACGATACCCGCCTCGGCACCGAGACGACGGGTTCGGAAGGCAATGCTCGCCAGGCCGCTGTGCCGGTCGTAGTCGTCGTAGTTCTCGTAGTTGTCGGTCCGCTGGGTGTACTGGTAGGCGAGCGACACATCCACCCGACGACCCAGATCCTGGGTCATCTTCACACCGATGTCCTGGTAGTCGTACTGCAGGTTGTCGTTGTTCGAGTAGCGAACGCCATCTGCTGCCTTGGCGAGCCTGCGAGTGTAGTCCCGCCGGTAGCGATCGTAGCTGACCCTCAAGCCTGTGTGCTGCAGCACATCGAGAGATATGTGTGCGCCCAGTTGATATTGCTCGTGAGTCAGATCCAGGTAGTCCAGAGAACCGCGTGGCTCCGGTTCGTCTTCAAACTTGTTGTCGTACTTGTTCAGGAACGCCTCGGCTGAGAAACCATAGCCGAACCTGCCGCGTTCGCGGTGGTAGTACACATGTGGCCCGTACTTGGTGCGCTTGAAGCGGTCGGCGATGTTGGTGGTGCCGACGAAGATGTCGCTGCCGTCTGTTCGGTCGTAGTAGTTCTCATCGTAGCGGGCGATCGCAAAGAAGCTGCGGAAGTACTGATAACCCTTCTCCTTCGGGATGTGGACCCTGCCGCCAAAAGAGACGCGGTTGCGGAACGCATTGGCGTTTTCGTGCTCCTCCTTGGTGTAGACCTTGCCGTCGAAGTCGTAGCGGACGGTGAAGTGCCCGTGCTCGTAGGGGGCCCATCGGAATTCCAGGTCTGCATCCAGGGGCACGAAGCTGCCGGATTGAACGAGTGGTTCCACCGTAGGTGCGCCGGTTTGAGAGATGTCCACATAGCTGTCGCTGGGGGCGCGGAACACGTTGCTGTCCGTGCCGTAGCCGGTATCGAAAGAGAAACGGATGAAGTCGGTCAGACGAACTTCCGGGTCCTGGTCGTAAACCGTGGGCCGCGTTCGTCGGACGCCGGGCAGTGAAGCGGAAGCCTGGCGCGCGAGTTGTTTCAGTCGAGTGGAGGCATTGGGGCGGCGCGCAGCCTGGCGAAACCAGCCCAGAGCATTTCGATAGTCGTCTTCCCGGCGGGCGATGAGTCCAAGATTGTAGTAGGCCATGGGTGCCAGCCGGTCGAAGGCGGCGGCGGTGGCAAAGGCAGCTTCGGCCTGATCGAACTGGCCGAGCCGGAAGTAGGCGACACCGGCGTTGTAAAACATCACCGGATCGTCGTGACCGGCTTTGTCAGCCGCCATGAAGAGCTCGGCCGCTTGTGCGTAGTCGCCGCTGCGAAAGGCAGTCTGCGCTTCGCGGTAGAGATCGCTGCCGCCCTGAGCGTTTACGAATGAACCTGCCAGAAGCAGGAAAAGGCAACCCGCGATGCGGGCTGCCTTTGTGGCGGAGCGGACGTCAGCCGACTGTCTTGGCTGCTTGTCAGCCGACTGTCTTGGCTGCGGGTCAGCCGACTGACTTGGCTGCTTGTCAGCCGACTGGCTTGGCTGCTTGTCAGCCGACGAGTTCTTCCTCGTCGTCCGATTCATCTTCTTCGGCCAGCTCGTCTTCTTCGTCATCGACGGAATCCTCTTCATCCATGTCATCGTCATCGAGCTCGTCTTCGACCAGGTCGTCGTCGCTCTCTGCGAGTTCCTCATCGACCTCGTCTTCCGCGAGATCGTCGTCGTTCCCGACCATCTCCTCGCCGTGGTCATCCATGCCCTCTTCTTCCTCCGGCCGCGCTTCATCTTCC
The DNA here is from genome assembly GCA_965215995.1 of Candidatus Azotimanducaceae bacterium. Classification (GTDB taxonomy): domain Bacteria; phylum Pseudomonadota; class Gammaproteobacteria; order Pseudomonadales; family Azotimanducaceae; genus SZUA-309. The sequence continues at coordinate 2,942,111 of OZ244128.1, forward strand.
TCGGCCAGGTCCAGCTCATCGATTTCGTCCGCATCGTCGAAGCGGGCAATCTCTTCCAGACGTTCGTTCTCGTGCTCGCGGGCGAGACGTTCCTCGATTTCTTCCTCGGCTTCTTCAGCCTCGCGCTCCCGCTCTTCCCGGGCCCGGTCTTCACGTTCTTCCCGGTCCTCACCGGCGGCGGCAACTTCTTCCTCGAAGCGCTCCATTCGCTCGGCGAGCTCATCGCGTTCTTCTTCCTCACGCTCCAGATCGTCGTCGTCCTCGATGGCGACGAGGCGGAGCTCGAAGGCCTCCAGATCCTCAGAGTCGTCAAACACCTCCAGGGTGACTTCGAGCTCATCGAGCTCGATGGCGTCGGGTTCATCGGCAAAGGCCGGTTGGGCCAGTGCGACGCTGGCGGCGAGCAGCAGGCTGCCGGTCAGTTTGGCTTTCGGAAAAGGCAGATTGGTTCGGATGTTCATTCGGGTGCTCCGCTATTCGTTCACGGTGACCGGGAGCCGGAAGGTTTTGGCGCCGCTGGGGTGTTCGAGCCGGGCGACGAGCACGTCGGATGCCGCCATCCGCCCGATCAGGGGCAGACGAAGGACGTTGGTGCCTTCTTCCAGGTTCGTGTTCCAGCTGAGGTCGGTCTGACCGTCGTAGCCCATCAGCTCGACGCCAACGGGCAGGCTCAAAGAGAGTCGGGCATCCTCCAGCGCCGTCTCCGAGGAGAAGGCCAGCTTCACCGGCGTCACCGTGTTGGTGGCGAGATGAATGCTCTGAAGGGTGGTTTCTGGAGCCCCCACATCCGGACGGGTCATGACCGAGCTGACCAGCACGGCGGCAATCAGCGCGGCAGCCAGAGCCATCAACGCACCGCCGAAGCGGTTATAAGATGGTTGACGTTCGTCGGATCGTCGCTCTGCCTGGTCGGCGCTGGCGGCAGCATTCGCGACAGCCTGCTCGAGAAAGCCTGGACGGGGAGCGGGCACCGTCAATGCCTGCAGGTCCTGGCGTGTTGACTCGCGGAACTCGAGCTCGCTGGCGCATGCCGAGCAGCCCTGAATGTGCAGGGCGATCGTCGCAGCCTGGTCGTCATCCAGGCCTTCACCAGGAAGGTTGTCCAGGTATTCGTCAAGCTGATTTTCGATCTCGATGCATTTCATGCTGCAAATCTTCCTGTCTGCACAGGCTCCATTAGCCGTTAACACGTCGGTCGGAAGGGATGGGTTCCCTCTTTTTGCGACGCTCGGTAGCCGTCCGCTCGTCCAGATCCCAAAGCAGATCCCGGAGGCGGGCCCGGGCCCGACTCAGGCGGGACTTCAGAGTGCCCACCGTGGTGCCCGTGATGGCTTCCAGCTCCTTCAGGGAGTAGCCCTCCGCATCGTGCAGCAGCACCAGTTGGCGGTGCTCGTCAGAAAGTCTGGCCAGTGCCTGGTTCAGCCGAGCAGATTGGCTATTTGCTTGCGTATGTTTCGCGGGATCCTCGGATTCGTCCGGTCGTTCGAGCTGCTCGCTGTCCCCCACCAGTGTGAGCGGACGCCGCTTCCTGGCACGGTGCTCGTCAACAAAACGGTTGTAGAGCACCCGACTGAGATAGGGGCCGAGATCGGCCACCGTTTCCAGCTTTCCTGCATCGGCATAAAGGCGGGTGAGGGTTTCCTGGACCAGATCCTCTGCATCACTCCTGGTAGCGGTAAGGCGCACGGCCAGGCGGAACAGCCGCTCGAAGTGCGGCGCCACCAGCGTCTGAAAGCGATTGGCTGTCTCGTTGTTGGGGGCCCGGGCCATGCTCTGCTTATCTGGCCCACCAGGGGCCCATTCGACTCGTAGGAATCCAGCGGTCAGTGTTCTTTGCGACCAGGCGGGCCACAAATACGCACTGCTCATATTGCGAAGCCAGAACACTCGTTTTGTGCGCCGGGTCCCGTACGGCACCCGGGCGCACGGAATAATGCAGGGATCTATGGCAGGAACAGCGGCTCAAGGGGCTGGTGGATAAGCAGATGCGACAGATTCAGGTGCTACAGGACTGGATCCGTGTTGAAAACTTTCAGGTGGCAGCAGGCGAGCTGCGCACCTACGAGTTTCACGTGGTGCAGGACGAAGAGCTCGGGCGGGTGACGCTGACCATCAAGTGCCTGGACGATGATGAGAACACCGTTCGCCTGGATCCGACGGTGCTGAGTTCCAGCGAACGCTCCTTCCCGGAAATTGCTGAACGGCGCATTCAGCGCCTCTACACGTTGGGTCTCATCTGACTCTAACGGGTGCCCCGGCATCCGGCGGACAAGAGACGTCCGTTTGCTCTCATCTACTGATAAGATCGCCGCAATTCTCGCGGAGCAAGTCAATGTCGACCGTGACAGTCACTTTCGTCGGCACCGGCGATGCGTTCGGCAGTGGTGGTCGCCTCCAAACCTGTATCGTTGTTGAAGGATCCTCTACTAAGTTCGCGATTGATTTTGGGACGTCATCGATGATCGGGTTGCGTCGCCAGTCAGTGGATCCCAATTCAATTGACACCATTGTTCTGACTCATTTGCACGGTGACCACTGTGGCGGTATCCCCTTCCTGTTGCTTGACGCAATGCTCGGCTCGAAACGCAAGAACCCTCTGACCATCGTCGGCCCACGGGACAGCCAAGCCCATCTTGAACAGATGCAGGAGGTGCTGTTCCCGGGTAGTGGTGTCATGGCGCCAGATTTCGATCTGATCTACCGGGAGGTTTCACCGGGCACGCAGACTGAAATCGGGGGCCTGTTGATCGACTGTATCGAGGCGAGGCACACCAGAGAAACGAATCCTCTGGCGGTGCGGGTCTCCATTGGCGAAAAGACCATCGCCTACACCGGTGATGGCGAACTGACGGAAGGGCTTATTCAACTCGTGGAAGGTGTCGATTTGCTGATCGCCGAGAGCTATTTCTACGACAAACCGGTTCGGGGGCACCTCAGCTATTCCGACATCGGCAAACTAAACGGCAAACGCATCGTCCTGACGCACATGCACAGTCATATGCTCGAGCAAGCGGACAAGGTGTCCGAGGAATGTGCTTATGACGGATATACCATCACTGTCTGACACGTTGTGCGACGAGGCACTCCACGACCGATCGGTTCTTGGTGCTGTGAGATAGGGAGTCTGCTGCTCCTGAGCACTCAAGTCGTTGCTTCATCCAGTAGCAGCCAGCCACCGGCGGCTGCCATCACGACAGCGATCAATGTGACTGGCAGACTGAGCTGAGACTCGGCGGACACAGCAGCCATTCCTGAAAACTCCGCAAGAAGATCGGGCAGAAGCTCAATGAGGGGCATGGCGCTCATCATGCAGATCACGAGCGCGACCAGGCCGAACAGGATCAGGAGCAGAGAACGTTGCCGCTGCTGGCGTTCGATTCGGGCCAGCACCCGATCGGCCAGCTCCATGCTCTGCGGTGCCGATAGGACCTGCTCAAAGGCCGTGCAGAGCAGGGCGTCCAGCGGGTCCGAGGGATCGGCTCGACTTATGGTCTGCTTGCTCATCTGATTTTCTCCTGATTGTGCGTGCGGCAGCTGATTCCGGGGCGGAATCGGCGGCTTGTCGAGTGAGTGGCGGTGCTTCCACAACGGCTCTTATTTTTCCCTTGGCGCGGTGAATACGTGCCTTCACGGTTCCTACCGGCATTTCCAGCACCCGGCCCACCTCCGTGTTGGACAGTCCATAGGCATAGGCCAGGGTCATGATCACCTGATCCTGGCGGGAAAGGACGGCGAGTAGCCGATCCAGATCCGCGCCATCGATCTCAACACCTGCCGGTGCGACCAGGTTCAGGTCATCCAGGGGCACATCAATGCTCTGCCGACGATACTTGCGCCAATGAGCGCGGAAAACGTTGTACGCAACGCGCGCCAACCAGCCGCCGAAACTGCCTTTGCCGGTAAATGTATGCAGCTTTCGCCAGGCGCGCAGGAACGTTTCCTGGGCCAGGTCTTCTGCCAGGGCACGCTCGCCACAGAGTCTCTCTTGCAGCATGAGGATCTTCTGTTCGTAACGACGCACAAGCTCGGCAAACGCTGCCGTATCCTTCAGGCGCACGGTTCTGCTGATCAGGGTTTCGTCGCTTTCCGCCATTCGTGCGCGCGTGCCAGAGTCCATTTTCAATCCTGTATACGGGGGATCTGGTCCCCGTTCCAGTCCGCAGTGCTATGTCTTGTTGCGACCGATGAAATACCAGAGCCCGAGGTAGGCCAGTCCCAGCAATATGGGAAAGGTGGACAGCGCCATGATCGGACCCGTAGCGTCCTCCTCGCCGAGCATTGCTGCGAACGAAACACCGGCGACACCTATGGCCAGTGAGATCACACCTTTGCGAAGGTCTGCGTGCGGGCTCGAGATGCTTACGGCAAGCGATTCAATGAGCTCCGGACTCAGGGATTCTCCCTTATCGATAGCCGCTCGCACGGTGTTCTGCACGTCGTGCCGGGTTTTGTACTTGAGGTAGAAGATCAGGGCGAAGACGGCGCCGATGGTGATAAACAGAACGATGGGGATCAGATCATGGGTCACGGGGAGCTCCTGTGCATGCTGTTGCTGCGCGCGTAGTCGGCGCCATTCTTAAGTTAGATGGCGATGTGGTCGCAAACGGTTGCACCGAGCGGAAGAAAGGCTCGACAGGAACCGGTCTGCCGGTGCCTTGACGGCGCCCGGGCAATGCCTGCAAGGTGCCGGCTGACTTCATAACCTCTATAAAGATGCTCAAAGCCACGTCGCAGCGCTGTCCTGCATTTGATTGTTACGCCCCCTTGCTCACCGTCTTGCTGCTCGGCGCGCTCCTCGGCTTGGCTGGATGCGATAGCACCTCGATCACCGCTGACTCGGTGCCGGATTCCAGTGGCGCGAGACCAACGGAGGATGGGTCTGGAAGGGTATCTGCTGCGGGACTGGATAGCCCTGCTGCAAAGCCGTGGCCTCATGGTGCCATGGTGTCCGTGGCCAATCCCTATGCGGCCCAGGCGGCAGCGGACGTGATCGCCAAGGGTGGTCACGCGGTGGATGCTGCGATTGCGGCACACACGGTGCTGGGCCTGGTGGAGCCACAGAGCTCCGGCATCGGCGGAGGCGCGTTCATGCTGGTCTACGAGCGGGCCGGCGATCAGCTGATTGCCTATGACGGCAGGGAGATGGCACCGGCCGGAGCATCCGCGGAGATGTTCCGCGTTGAAGACGAAACCATGGGCTTCCTGCGCGCCTGGCAGAGCGGACTGGCGGTGGGTGTGCCGGGTGCGGTAGCCCTCTACGAGTATGCCCATGAGCGTCATGGCCGGATGACCATGATCGATAACCTGAATGCGGCGATCTCACTGGCGGAATCAGGATTTGAAGTCTCGCCGCGGCTGGCAGCCATGCTGGAACGGATGGCAGGACCCAGTCGTCTGGACGACAATCCAGCGACTGCCGCCTACTTTTACCCGGATGGTGCTCCGCTTGCTGCGGGCACGCTGCGCGACAATCCGGACTATGCCCGCACACTTCGAGCATTCGCTGCAGAGGGGAGTGAGTCTTTCTATCAAGGAGCGCTGGCCGAGGAGATCGCAGGCGCAGTCCGCGCGGACCCCGATCCGGGCACCCTGAGCACGACGGATCTGGCCAACTACGGCGTTGTCGAGCGGGAGGTTGTTTGCGCTGAGATGTCGGTGGGTGGAGAGAAGATCTGCAGCATGCCGCCGCCTGGCTCCGGCCTGATGCAGATCATGATCATGAGTCTGTACGACGCGTTCGAAGCTGAAGATACGGTGGATAACGCTGCGACGGACCAGCTGGAAGGTGGCAACGAGCCGACCGGCATGAATCTTGTGGCCTTCGTGGATGCGCAGCGTCTGGCCTACGCGGATAGGGATCACTATGTCGCGGATCCGGTGGCCGTTGAGGTACCGACGAGCGCCCTCATAGATCCAGCCTATCTTGCGGTGCGGGCTACGGAGCGGTTCGCACCCGATGCGAGGCCGCGACCCGGTGATCCAGGCGCAGCGCTGGGTAACGATCCGTTGATCGATCTCTGGGGCCGGGATACCACCGATGAGGTCGCTGGCACCACTCACTTCTCCATTGTTGACAAGGAAGGCAACGCGGTGTCGATGACGGCCACGGTGGAGGCACCTTTCGGCTCTTCGCGTTGGGCGGGAGGATTCCTGTTGAACAACCAGATGACGGACTTCGCCCGCACGCCAACACTCGGTGGCCGGACCGTGGCCAACCAGGTGGCACCCGGTAAACGTCCGCGGTCCTCCATGTCGCCGGTGATCGTCTTTGATGCGGCGGGCGAGCTGAAGATGGTGGCTGGCTCGCCGGGTGGCAACTCGATACCGGCTTATGTTGCCAAGGTGCTGATCCGCGTGCTGCGGGGCGGCGAGGATGTGCAGAGTGCGGTAGACGCACCGAACATCATTGCCCGTGGAGAATCCGTGCGGGTGGAGACAGGTGTGCCCGGTGGCGCCCAGAGCGCCGAGTTGCTGCGGGATCTGGGTTATCCGGTGCAGGAGCGGCAAGGCGAGAATTCCGGGCTGCACGTCATTCTCCGCAACGACCAGGGTCTGGTCGGCGCAGCGGATCCACGACGTGAGGGTAAGGTCATCGCCCTTCAGTAGCTGGTCGACGAGTTAATAGGCGACCGTCGCCAGATCAAGATTATTCAACCAATGGACTCTCTGTCATGAAACAGCGCTTGAAGCATCGACTGATCCTGATCGTATCGCTGTGTCTGATCTGGACACCGGCGGCGGCCGTGAACACACCGGCAAGATCGCCGGAGGGTATGGTGGTGTCTGCCAACGCGAGCTCTTCCGCCATCGGCGTAGAAGTGATGAAGCGGGGCGGCAATGCCATCGATGCCGCTGTTGCGGTGGCTTTCTCGCTGGCGGTCACTCACCCCACCGCGGGCAACATCGGCGGCGGTGGATTTCTCGTCTACCAGGGGACCGAAGGTGCGCCTGTCGCCTACGACTTCCGTGAGACCGCGCCGGGTGCATCGCATCCGGAGATGTTCCTCGTCGATGGTGAGTACAGCTATGAAAGGCATCATCTGAGCCATATTGCCGTCGGTGTGCCTGGCACCGTGGCGGGTCTGCACATGGCCTGGCAAGACAGCGGCTCCCTTCCCTGGGGCGAGCTCATCGCACCTGCAATCAGGCAGGCGGAAGAAGGTATTGTGGTAACGGACGGGCTTGCCCGGTCGCTAAAGCGGGCTTTGCCACGGATGGAGAGCTACGAAGCCTCCATGGCCAAATTCACCAACGACGGCACGCCGATGGAGGCGGGGGAGATCTGGCGGCAACCAGATCTGGCTGAGGCACTGAAGCGGATCGCAGAACAAGGACCGGACGGGTTTTACAAAGGTGAAACGGCAGATCTGATCGTCGCGGAGATGCGGCGAGGCGACGGCATCATCACCCATGCCGATCTGGCGGAGTACGAGCCGAAGCGCCGTGCGCCGATCCGTGGCACTTACCGGGATTACGAGATTCTCTCCATGCCGCCGCCAAGCTCAGGCGGCATCACGCTCATCCAGATGCTGAATATCCTGGAAGGTTTCGATGTGAGCGCACACGGTTTCGGCTCCGCGGACAGCCTGCACCTGATGACGGAGTCCATGCGCCGGGCTTACGCCGATCGCGCGCGCTATCTGGGCGATCCCGACTTCGTGGAGATGCCCCTGGAGCGGCTTGCCTCGAAAGCGCATGCGGCACTGCAACGGCAGTCCATCAGCATGAAAGAGGCCTCGGTCTCCTCGCCGGAGAGCTTCAGCTGGCCGGCCGAGTCCACTGAGACCACGCACTTCTCCGTGATCGATGCTGACCGCAATGCGGTTTCCCTGACCTACACCCTGGAATACAGCTACGGCTCCGGCATCGTGGTGCCGGGGGGCGGCTTTCTGCTCAACAACGAGATGGGCGATTTCAATGCCGGTCCTGGACTGACGGATTCCACCGGCCTGATCGGCACACCAGCGAACCTGGCAGAGCCAGGCAAGCGAATGCTCTCCAGCATGACCCCGACCGTCATCAATCGGGATGGTGAGGTGTTCATGGTCACGGGCACGCCGGGCGGTCGAACCATTATCAACACGGTGCTGCAGACGATTCTCAACGTGGTCGACCATGGCGCCAGCGCCCAGGCAGCCGTAGATCTGGGGCGGATCCACCACCAGTGGCTGCCGGATGTGATTTATCACGAGAAGCTCGCGTTCTCCCCGGATACGCTGCAGATCCTCGCGAACCGTGGTCACGAACTTAAGGAAATAGACAATCTCGGTGTGGCCGAGGTGATCGTTGTTCGCGAAGATGGTCTGGAGGGCGGTGTCGACCGCCGTCAGGCAGACGGCGGTGCGGTAGGTTACTGACGACGATCAGAGAAGACGGGTTCAGTCGATCCGGATCTTGAGTGGGATGGTGGCGCCGGGGGCGGAGGCCATCACCTGACTGTAGACCCGATCGTCCCAGCGATAAAACACCCGATAGCCGGTGATGGCACCGGAATCCAGCACTTCCTCCCGGCAATTGAGGCCGAGATCCCAGGCCAGGGTCTGGGCCAGACTTCCGTTCAGCGGTTTGTCATCGCAATGCTCGATGCGGGTTGGTGGCGCGCTGATCGGTTCCACGTCCACGACGGGGGCCTGCACTCTGAGCTCTCCGGCTGCAGCCGTCGCGGTGAGTATTGCCGCCAGCAGTGCCAGCGCCATTTTGTTGCGCGTCATCGTCTTCACGGTGCTTCTCCAAGATTTGACCAGCCGAGGGCTTCGAGCGTTGCGACATCGGTGCTCGAGAGGCCGCTCTCAGCTACGTGCATCTGCACGCGATGCTCGCCGTTGGTCTCTCGAACGGCCTCGAATCTGGCGCTGCTGATCTGCTGGTTCAATGCCTTTGCGAACCTTTCGGCCCGGGTAGAGGACTCGAAGACGACGCCTCGGGCCACCACGAGCCGTTCTCCGGCTGCGGCGCTGCCCGCTGCGATGCGATTCTGGTGCCCAGCCACTTTGCTCGCGTAAGCAATCGCGCCATCGGGTAACTCCGGGGACCGGCGGATCCTGCCAGGCCCATAGTTGTAGGCCGCCAGTGCCCGCTCTACGTCGCCGCCGTTGGCATCCAGCAACTCGCGCAGATAGCGGCTGCCGAGCTCGATGTTCAGGCACGGGTTGTAGAGCTCTGCCACCCGCGTCACGCCGAGATGCCGGGCGGTGCCCGGCCATTGGATCTGCATGATCCCGTGCGCGTTGGCGTGAGAGCGGGCATCCGGATCCCAGGCGCTCTCCGTGGCCGCGACGGCCAATAGCAGATCGACCGGCACGTCGTGCATACGCGAGGCGATCTCGAAGCAGGACTGATAGGGGTAGGCGCGCTCGGCCGCGTTCGTTGCTGCTGGAAAGAATGTTGTTGCCAGAGCGGTCAAGGCCGTCAAAGTGGCCACGACCAGATGGCTCAATCTAAATGGTTGTTGGGGGCTGGATTCGCACCCGCGGTTCGGTTGTCTGTTTGTGTTCATTGGCCTGTCAGCTCCGTCACCTGGGCCATGATGAGGGCCTGCTGGTCCGCATCTCTAGCGTCGAACACCACCTGATAGGCGCCGGCCCCCCGACGTACAACCCGGAACTCGTGGTCCAGCGCTCGACTCAGCCGAGTGGCGAAACCTTCAGCCGACATCTGGCTGTGGAACGGCACCCAGACCGGCTGGTTGGCATGGTTGCGTTGCTCCAGCGCCAGCGCGGTCTCCACCCAGAATTCAGAGGACGGTGATTGGGCAACGGGCTCCGGGGCCGGTAGTGCCGGAACGGGTTCCAGGGCGGCACCTTCGAGGAGCTGCGTAGGCGGCTTGCTCATCGAAAGGCTCATCTGCTCTTCGGTGCAGCCCGGCTTCGGACTCACCGTCGGGCGCTGACTCAGCCTCAGATGGGGTTGCAGACGTGGTTTCCGGCGCAGCTTCCGGTGCCGCTGTCGTCTCCATCTGAGCCTCGCCTGCGGTCGGTTTCTGCGTGGGTTCGAACAAAGAGCTGGACGTTGCGTGGATGAGGCGGTCCCAGCCCGTTGCAGCCAGGTCTTTGGCGTTGCTGAGAATCGGATGGGTTGGTGCGTCCATGGCCGTTGCCACCAGCAGGGTGACGACAGCGCCTGTGAAGATGCCGATCAGAAATCGCATGTTGCCTCCTCAGAGCTGCTCCACGCCATCCGGGGCGTGACTGAGATGAATGGCCCGCCACTGGATGTGGTCCGGGTGCGTGGCCAGAAGGGTGTCGAGCTCCTTGAGCCAGGTGTCGGTGCGGGCCAGAGGGCGGCTGCACACACCGGTGCGGATGTGTCGTGACAGCGCTTTCGCGGCAGTGCGGTCGCTGACCGCGATGGCGTAGACACCGGCATCGGGCAGGGCGCCGACAGAAGGCGGCACCCGAACCCGGAAGCGTCGCTCACCGGCGGTGGCCTCCTTGAGCGATGAGTCGCAACTGGTGCTGGTCAGGTTGCGGTTGTAGCTCGAGAGCACGAACAGATAGGCGGACGTGAGCAGTTCGAATCCCACCTCCGCGCACTGATTACCGCGGGCTTTCCTGCTGTCGCAGACGCCTTCGCTTGCCGCAGGATGAAGCCGCATCGCTGTGAGCAACTGGCCGCCCGACAGGTAAGGCGGAGTAGTCGGGTGGTCGGACTGGGCGATCCGCTCCGCCGGGTACCGGGTTCTACGCGACCCGCCTGAAACGTAAACGGTGGCGACCTGCTGAGTAACTTCTCTGTCCTGCTCTGTGAGGAGGAGTCCGAGCTGCTGCACCTGGTTGCCGGTACCGGCAGGTGCTGACTTGAGGCTCAGCACCCACTCCGCTGCGGCTTCTCTGTTGGTCAGGGCGGCGATCGGCGTGGTGGACAGCTCCGTGGCCAGGCTGGCCAGTATCCGGTTCAGATCCGGATCTTCGCCCTGGGCGAGATAGACGGGGCCATCCAGACCTTGCGGATGGGCGCAGCGGAGATGCCGGTGCATGGTTTCGGCAATCTCGCGACTGGATCGGACCGGCAGGGGGCTGTCCACGCTACCGGCTGCTGCCGTGGTGACCGCCTGGCTCAGGGCCGCAGTCTCCGTAGCGGTCAATCGACCGCGCCAGCTGTGGCTCACGCCGCTCACCCAGACGGACTCGGTCACGTCGATCATGCGCAGGTTCAGTTTGTGGTAGTAGCTGCCGTCCGGTTCGATGGCGACGCCGAGCAGGTAGGCCGCCTGCTCCGCAACGCCGCAATGCTTCTGTGGTTGGTCGGACCACGCAATGCGCACGCCAGACTTTTTCAGCAGCCGCTGAGTCAGATGCGCCTCGACGGCTTCATGCAGGCGACTGGCTCGATCGGTCGGCTGGCCTGCGGTCAGGCTCACCAGCTTGATGGTCTCGCCTTTGAATCTGGGATGCTCGCCCAGGGTACGGCCCAGCTCAGGCAGAACCTCGGTGTCCAGCCAACGGCCGAGACTGCCGTTGAGCAGTCCCGAGTCGGCCTGCGCAGGTGATGCCAGAAAGGCGAGCAGGATGAGAGCGAGAATTCCCGCTGCGGGCGTCCGCGCCCGTTCAGGATGCCGCGACATGATGAACGTCTCCGTATCGGTCGATCACGAGCTGGCCACGGGTCACCTGACCCAGGTGGCGCTCGATCTGATTGCTGATGTGTCCCGGCAGGGCGATTCCCCAGCGATAACCGTCGATGTTGGAGCGTGCCTGTTTGAGCGCGTCAACGATCAGGTTGGGGATGGATGGGGGCAGAAGCTCGTAAACCTGCCCCGGTGATTGGCTATCGAGAAAGCGGTAGCTTTCGGAAAGCGTCAGCACGTCGGTGTCCTGAAAGGCATAGACGCGGATGTCGCCGCGAGCGATCAGACGCAGAAAGTCGCCGTCGGAGGCGAAACGTAGAATCAGGCCCTCATCCTCGGGCTCCGTGGCTGTCTCGGCTTTCGCCGCGGTGGGCGGCGCAGGTGCTTCTACCGGGTCCGGTTCTGGTTGCTCCGGTGCTGGCTCGGCGGTGATGACGGGTTTTTCTTCGAGCAACGGGCTCGGCGCTGCAGGCGCATCCGGTTCGGGTACTGGCGCAGGCTCCGGCTCCGGTTCGACTTCGAGCTCGTCTGCCACGATTGGCTCGGGTTCTGGCTGTGCACGCGGTTCCGGTGCGCTGAGCGCCGGTTGGGGCGCGACGGGAGGTGGGGCCAGAGCGAGTTCAACCTGTACCGGTGCCGGGGCCTGAGGCGCGTTGGCTGGTTGTGGTTCCGGTTGTGAATCAGCCACCGCCTCTTTCTCGTGTGGTTCGGCGTGCTTCACCAACGCCAGAATGGCGATCAGGCAGAAAGCGATGATGGCCATGAAGCGCATGACGTCTGCCTGCAGCGATTCCCCGTCGTCGTAGTTCTGCCCACGCCGGTACATCAGATTGCGCTCCCGGTATCGGGACTACTGGTCTTGCCTGTATCCGCCTGCAGGACCGCGGCCTCGAGTCGGCGGGTCATCTCGATGAGCTCGCCCATGTCCTGGCGGCTGTGCGCTTCGTAGAAGGCATTGAGGCGGGCACCCACGGTCATGGCTTTACCCAGACGCATCAGATAAGAGCCCACACCACCGACGATGGTGGTGGTCAGCGCCAGCAGGATGCCGCCGTCGACCAGCTTCTGCAGCACCGAGCCGGCGCTGTCCACCAGCGCCTCGCCGGGGTCGCCCAGGGCGGCCTGCAGGGCGCTGCGCATGCCGACCGCGGTCCAGATCACGCCGATACCGACGAACAGGTGGATCCAGACGTCGAGCAGCTGGTCGAGCTCCACCACCTCGGTGAAGCCCGGGCTGCGAGGTGCATCGTCCAGCAGTCTGTTGAGCCGGGTGAGGTTCATCAGGAAGACGGTCAGGATCAATGCGAACAGCCAGACAGAGTGACCGAGATTGGCGTCCAGCCAGGCGCCGAGGCTTTCCCGGGAGGAGGCCAGGGACGGATCGGGGGGAGAAACGATCAGCAGCGCGATGAGGGTGAGCACGATGCCCGTGCCCGCCCCCCAGCCAAAGCCCCAGGTCACCGAAGACGGGGCAAAGGTCTGTTCGCGCCGCGTGTCGCTCACCGGCCATCTCCTGCCTGGCAGGCGCGGCAGGTTGCCTCCAGCACCAGATCGGTCTCTTTCAGGAGGTGATCAGCGCGGTAGAAGCTGGCCGCATCATTGCTGGCGCGCAGAAGTCCGAGCTCCTTATCGTGCAGCTCGGCCTGCATATCCGACATCACCTGCTTGCGAATCGGGCAGGTCTGGGAGCAGGTGTTGTAGTCTCCCTGCAGGGAGACGAACTTCACGTTGAAGTACCGGTTGTACAGTCCTTCCGCCTGACGTCGGCTGATCACGCCCATGTCCTGAACGCGCATCAGATGATCGCTGAAGTGACGGCGGTTGTTCTTATCCGGATTTGCTTCGGCCAGTGCCAGCAGGGACTGGAAGTAACCGTCGAAGTGGTACTCACAGCCACTGCCGAGCTTGGTTTCCACGGTGCGCATGGCACCTTCCAGGTCACCCCGCACACTGACGGCACAGTAATCCGGATCTGTGGTGGTGCAGGCGGCGGCCAGTGCGAGCACCGGCACCGCGAGCAGAAGTTTTGCGTGTCTCAACATCTCATATCTCCTTGATCGGTTCACATCGCCAGGGGGCTGACGAATTCCGGCTCACCGATGGCGTAAGGTGGGGAAGCGATGGGGGATTCCATGGCGGACTCGCCGAACAGGATCTCCTTCACACCGCCAACCACGGCGGACATCTCCGGCGTGATCATCCCGAAGGACTGATTCAGCTGCTCCATGAGCGCGGCACGACTGATCTCCTGCTGGGTGAAGGCGATCAGCTTTGATGCCTCTTCCATATCCAGGTAGATGTCTGCGGCGACCACGGCCAGCGACTGGCTCGGACCGTTCTGGCTGGTGGAAACCAGGTCGTAGTACTGCTTGAAGCGATCGGAGAGTCGCACTCCGGAACGGCCCCGTAGCGCCGGTCGGTCTTCCTGGTTGGCGACGGCGGTACCGGCTTCACCCAGCAGAGTGTTCTGCAGAGAGGTGGGTGTGGTCCGTTGCCCGAGCTCCTGGCGCAAACGCTTTTCCAGGCTGGAGCGGGTGGAGTTCACGGCCCGTTCCATTTCCGGCAGCCTGTCGCCCATCACCTCGAGCATTTCCAGATAGGTGCTGCCGAGCTGCTTGGCGATGCGCTCACAACCCTGATCACCGTCCGCGCCCTGACAGAGGCTTTCGGTGTAGAGCTGCTGCTGCATGTCCAGACGGTGGATGATCTGTTGCAGGTTGTTTTCCATGTCCTCGGCCACCTGACCGGTTTCACGGATGTCTTCCAGAACGGTGGTTGGGAACAGGCGGACGACGGGGCCAGAGGTGGTGGCCTGAGCCGCACTCGCGAGCAGACAGAGGGCAGCCACTAGCAGCGTGGGGCCGCGGCGCCAACTGCCCGATTGAACGGATCCTGGATCCTCGGTGGTTGGTTTCATTGTTGAACCTCCTTCAGTGATGGGGTTCGGGTGCGGCGGACGTTCTGTCCGTCTGTCGGACCCGGGTGATTCGATCGGAAGCATGCTTCCGGGTGAATGAACGCTGCCTGAACCAGTCATCAGGTTTCATCGAAGGCTGGCTCTAGAGCCACGCGAACGCGCACCGAACTGCCGGGGTGCTCCGTCATACGCTTTTCGAACAGCTGACCGGCGTACTCGTAGGTGACGTCGTAGGCGGTAACATTCTCCACCACCTCGGTCTGATAGCTGGTGTGACACACCTCGCGAGGTTGGCGGCGGTTGTTTCGAGCAGCGTCACGGGCGATGGACGAGCCGGCGAGGGCACCCGCGATGGTGAGCGCTTTCTTGCCGCTGCCACCGCCAAACTGGTTGCCGATCAAGCCGCCGACGATCCCGCCGAACAGTCCCGGCAGGAACAGGTTCTCCTCCCGGTGCCGGCGTTCGTAGTGATCGTCCCGGTAGGTCTCCCGCGTGCACTGGCGGATTGGATGTTGCACCGTGCGCTCACTGGTGACCGGGCTTACGTTCACCACGGGGGCCGAGGTGTAGTAACTCGTTGATGGTCCGGAAGTGCGATAGGTGTCGGCGCCAGCGTTAGTCGCGCCCACCGTCAGCGCTCCAGCAAGCAGCAGCGCGGAACCTCTACGCGCGTGTCTCAGGTAGCGATGCCGCGCCGGTTTCGGCGACGATCCAGGTTTTCTGTTCATGTCCTTCCCTCGTTGACCTTTGCGCATGTCTGCTTTCCTGTTGGGGTTCTTCCCATACTGGGTACTGCAGGGAAGATCTTATGGCGGGTAACCTAAACAGAAGCTGAATGACACAACGGTAAATGATCCCGCAGACATGAGCCGGACAGATCAGGAGAAATGGGACAGCCGCTATCGCGAGCAGGGCAGCGAGGATGCGTACACGCCCAGCGGGCTGCTCGAGTCGGCGCTCGCTCGAATGCATGCCGAGCGAGGCGATCTCCGCGGCCTGACAGCCCTGGACCTCGCCTGCGGTGGTGGCCGCAACAGCCTTCGCCTCGCCGAAGCAGGCTTCCGCGTGGATGCGGTGGATATCTCAGCAGAAGGCCTGACACTGGCAAAGCAACGCGCCGCGCATCGCCCGCTCGCCGGAACGGACAACGACCCCGGTGCCCGCATCAACTGGATCCAGGCGGACCTGGACACCGGCCCACCCGTCACCGGCCCCTACGACCTCATCCTCATGATCCGCTACCTGAATCTACCCCTCCTGACCAAAGCCATCACCCTGCTCACCCCCGGCGGCGTCCTGGTAGCAGAACTCCACATGCATCCAGGCAACGAACCCGTCTCCGGCCCCAGAAACCCCGACTTCCTGGTCCCACCCGGCGCCCTGGCCGAACTCACCCGCACCCTGACCCCCTGGATCATGGAAGAAGGCATCGTCCAAACCGCCCCAGATCGCCAAGAAGCCCTCGCAAGATTCGTAGGCATCAGCCACTTGCACGATTCGTAGGATCCAGCCGCTTGGACCGGTAGGTATTTGCCGCTAGGAATGAATGCTTCTCCGAGGATCGAGAGGTCCTTAAAGGGGCAGTCGAGGCACAGGGATGTGCCTCGTCTGAGCGCCCATGGATGGGGGGTAGGCGCGAAGCGCCTGCCCTAGCGTCCCCGTAAGGACCTCTCGATCCTCGGAGAAGCATGCTCTCCAATCGCGAAACCCTCTCCGAACTGTGTATTATATATTTGACACAGAGTAATAATAACTATACATTAAGTCCTGTAATTTTGACCGACCCTGGGACGCTGAGCCGTCCAGCGAGGACCCAATGAACTCAATTCTCAAACCACTAAACGGCTTCTCCTTCAAAGAAAAAAGCATCCTGATCTCCCTGCTAGCCGTCGCCGCCCTCTACGGCGGTTACTTCTACAATCTGATCACCAGCGGCGTGATCCTGAGCGATCCCAGTCAGAGCATGGCCGCCATGCTCGAAAGCATGGTTGGCATCGTCGTCGCCCTGGTGGTGGTGCACATCGTCTTCCACGTCGTCATTTCTTTGGACGATGTGGAGGAAGCGGAGGATGAGCGGGACAAGGCCGTGGCACGGCGTGCCAGCGTGTTCGGTTTCAACGTGCTGTTCGTTGCGGTGTTGCTGGTAACCGGCCGGATCGTGATTCTGGGTGCCTGGTCTGAGTCGGATGATCCTGGCGCCGTGCCCGCTGCCGCGCCCGGCATTTACGAGATTGCCAACCTGCTGCTGGCGGCGCTGGTGGCCTCGGAGATCGTCTACTATGCTACCCAGCTTTTCTTCTACCGCCGGGGGTTGGCCGGTTGAGCAGTGTAGAGGAACGTTGAGGTGGGACGAGTAAAGAGTAGCGGCCGGATCAGCAACCAGATCCGCCGCCTGCGCTTCGAGACCGGGGAGATGACGCAGGCGGAGCTGGCCGAGCTGATCGGCGTCACACGGCAGACTGTGGTTGCCATCGAGGGGGACAAATACGCGCCCTCGCTGGAGGTCGCCTTCCGCATTGCGGCTGTGTTCGATGTGCCGATCGGCGAAGTGTTCGACTACGACCCGGTCGGTTAACGACGCTTTTTTTCCCGGCAAGCGGTGGTAGTCTTCCCACTCTACTCGGGAGGTGGGAAAACAACATGCGTACGTTTGTCATCCTCATTGCTGCCTGTCTGTCGACCAGCGCCTTGGCTGCCGATCTGGAACCCGAGCAGGGTGGCGTTGCGACCATGCAGGTGCCTGGTGCGCACTCCTTCGTCACCCTCGGCTTCATGGGCGGCGGTGGCGCCATTTTCGATGCGGACACCGGTGAGATGCAGGGCAAATTGCGGGTTTCGGATTTCACCTCCGCTGCCTATCTGGACCGGGGCCGATCCATGATCTACATACCCGCCACCTTTTATTCCCGGCGCACCTACGGTGATCGGACGGATCTGCTCGTGTTCAACGATGTGGAAACCCTGTCGCCGGTTGCCGAAGTGGAAGTGCCGGAGAAGCTGGCGGTCGTGTTTCATCGCGCCGTGATCAACCCGGTGGGTGACAGGTTCATTGGCCTGTTCAATATGACACCCGCCATGTCGGTCTCGATCGTCGACGTGGAGGAGAAGCAGTTTGTCGGTGAAATCTCCACCGCGGGGTGCGGGTTTGTCTACCCACTCGAAGGCCGGCGTTTCATGCAGATCTGCGGCGATGGCACGGTTCAGGTGATCGACCTCGATGCCGATGGGGAGGAGTCAGCCCGCAAGCGCAGCAGGAAGTTTTTCGACATAGAGGAAGACCCGATATTCGATCTGGCGTTGGAAAAACCGGACGGCTGGTTGTTGATCTCCTTCGAAGGACAGGTATTCGAGGTGACGGTGGACGGCAATGACATCGAGATCTCGAGGCCGTGGTCGGTGCTCACAGAAGAAGACGCCGCGGAAGGCTGGCGGGTTGGTGGCAATGAACCCTTCGCTTTCAACGCCCAGACGGGCCAGTTGTTCACACTCATGCATCAGGGTGGTCCCGATAGCCACGAAGAGCCGGGCATGGAAGTCTGGGCATTCGATCTGAACACGCAGCGACGCGGTTACCGGCTCCCACTGGACGGACCATCGCTATCTATCGAGGTGAGTAAGGACGCCGACCCGCTGCTGTATGTAGGGACTCTGGAAGAACCGATGTCAGTTCAGGTCTTCAAGGCAGGGACGGGCCGACTACTGCACGTGATTCCGGAAGCCGGTTCTGCCACCAGTCACATCCAGGCATTCTGAGGAGGCAACCGTATGAACATCCTGAATCGCCTGAACGAGATGCACGAGAAGATCTGGCGGCGCATTGACAATCAGATCACCTCCAGCACCCGGGATCTGGCCAAGCGTGTTTCCCGACGGGGTTTCGTGGGCAGGCTGGGGGCGCTGCTGATCGGCACCGGTGCTCTGCCGCTCCTGCCCGTGATTCGCGATGCAGCGGCGTCCTCCGGTGTTCCGGAAATGGGCGACCCGCAGAGCTGCGATTACTGGCGTTACTGCGCGTTCGGCGGATATCTGTGCAGTTGCTGTGGTGGCACACACACCTCCTGCCCGCCGGGTACGGAGCTGTCGCCGGTCACCTGGGTGGGTACCTGTAGAAACCCGGCGGATGGCAAGCACTACCTGATTTCGTACAACGACTGCTGTGGCACGGAGGGTTGTGGGCGATGCTTCTGCCATCGCACGGAAGGCGACAAGCCGATCTACTACCCATCGAAGAGCAACAACATCCTCTGGTGTTTCGGTACGGAGAGCCACACCTATCACTGTACGGTTGCTCTGGTGCTGAGTGAGACCGACGCGCCGGGCTGATGCTTCCTGGGTTCGCTTGAGCGTTCGATGATGAGCCATTCGGGCCATGTGTGCGGCCTGCTCCTGGGCTCGTGCATGATCGGTGCGCTCCTGCCGGCTGTCGTTGCTGCCGAAGAGCCGCAAGTTGCCTACTGGTTGCACTGCGCCGGTTGCCATCGCCTGGACGGCACGAGCGCGCCGCCGGAAATCCCAACGCTGGTCGATGAGCCGGGCCGGATCGCCGGGTTGCCAGGAGGCAGGGAGTACCTCATGCGCATTCCCGGCGTGGCCCAGGCCGGTCTTGGTGATGAGAAACTGGCAGAGGTGCTGAACTTCATGCTCGAAGCGTTTTCAGCCGCCACGACACCGGCTGACTTCGAGCCTTTCACGAGCGAAGAGGTGGGCCGCGCCCGCCAGCAGGTGTTGATAGATCCACTGAAGAGCCGGGCAGAGATCGTCGGTGACTGATCGGCGCCGCGCACACGGTCGGTTATGCTGGTATCTGGCCACCCTGCTGATCGCCTTCGCCGGCCGCTCCGGTGCTGAGCTCGATCCGTACGATGCCGAGGTCGCTTCCCTCACGCAATTGCCCAAGGTCCAGACCGCCCTGGCTTTTACTGCGAGTCGCGAAGCGGAAAACCTACCGCGCCTGGTCGAGCTCACCGAGATCGAAGCGCCGCCGTTCGGCGAGGCCGCTCGCGGTAAGCGGTTCGCCGAGATGTTGACCGCCACCGGACTGGCACATGTAGCAGTGGATGAAGTGGGCAACGTGCTTGGCCACTGGCCGGGTGATGGCAGGCCGGACACAGTGGCAATGGTTGCGCACCTGGATACGGTTTTTCCGGCAGGCACAGACGTCAACGTGCGTGGGCCGCAGGTTGATGAGCTCGGCCGGCGGCGCTGGTACGCACCGGGCATCGGGGACAACAGCCGGGGACTGGTTCTGCTGCTGACGCTGGCGGAAGCGCTGGCGGCTGCAGACTTGGGGACCAGGAAGAACATCCTCTTCATAGGCTCGGTGGGCGAGGAAGGTCTGGGCGACCTGCGTGGCGTCAAGCATCTGTTTCGGGAGGGCGGTCCGAGAATCGATGAGCTGATTGCCATTGATGGCGGTAATGATGCGCGGGTGCTGAACCACGCCATTGGCTCGCACCGCTATCGTGTGCGGGTGTCAGGATCCGGCGGTCATTCCTGGGGTGCGTTCGGCATGGCCAATCCTGCCCATGCGCTGGCGAGCGGCATACATGAGTTCGAGACCGCCGCCCGCCGCCTGGTGGCCGAAGGGCCGCGAACGACCTTCAACATCGGCCGCATAGGGGGCGGCACCAGCGTGAATGCCATCCCGTTCGAAAGCTGGGCGGAGGTGGACATGCGCTCGGAATCGCCAGAACAGCTGGCCGTCATCGACACCCTGCTGCACGATGCCGTCAATGCCGCGGTGGCCGCACACAACGAAAGGCGGGGGCTGGGTGAGCCGCTCAGCGCCAGCCTGGAGCTCATCGGCAAGCGGCCGTCAGGCCTGGTACCCGCCGAGACCCCGTTGATACAACGGGCCATGGCGGTAAGCCGATTCCTCGGCGTTGATCCGGAGCTGGGATCGGGTTCGACGGATGCGAACGTCGCCATAGCGCGAGGCATCCCCGCTACCACCATCAGCCGGGGAGGGGTGAGCAGCGGTGCTCACTCTCTGGATGAATGGTGGTCCGATCATGAGGTGGTGACAGGCACCCACAAGGCATTGCTCCTCCTGTTGAGCAGCGCCGGTGTCGCAGATTGATCGGACAAACACACCCAAGCAAGGCGCCGACTCCCGAATCCGGCACGTATGCCTGTATACTTGATGGGTTTTTTCCAAGCAGTTTCTACTGACGATGACCAATCGATCACCGCGGGTCGCCGCTCGTGCGGGGCTTATTTGTCTTGCCGTTTTTCTGGCGCCGGCCGGACACAGCCAGGAAACCAGGATGCCGCCGAGCATTCCACCGGTCACACAGGCTTATCCGCTGACCGACAGCCCGACGCTGGATGGGGACGTGATCAACGATCCGGTCTGGTCTGATGCGAAGGCCACCACCGGATTCTGGCAGATTCAGCCGTTTGAAGGTCAGCCCGCCACCCAGCCCACAGAGGTGTTCGTCGGCTTCACCGAGGAAGCGCTGTACATCGGTGCCATTCTGCACGATGACGATCCCTCGGGGATCATCGTTTCCGACAGCCGGCGTGATGCGGACCTGGATGAGACGGACGCCTTCCAGGTCATCATGGACACCTACCTGGACCGGCAGAACGGCTTCGTATTCGGCACCAATCCGGCAGGGATCGAGTACGACGGTCAGGTAACCAAGGAAGGACAGCAGAGCTTTGGTTCCGGGGGCGGCGGCTTCAACAGGAACTGGGATACCAACTGGTCCGTGGCCACCGAGGTGGGTGACTTCGGTTGGTCGGTGGAGATGCGGATTCCCTTCAGCTCCTTGCGCTACAAGGGCAAGGACGCGCAGATCTGGGGCATCAATTTCCAGCGAAACATCCGCCGCAACAATGAAGTGTCGTTCTGGTCACCCTTGCCTCGTCAGTACAACCTGTTCCGTGCCTCCCAGGCCGGCACCCTCGAAGGCATCACCTTGCCGGCGCAGCGAAATCTCAAGTTCACGCCTTACGTGCTCGGCAAGGCCACCGAAGCGCCAGAGATTGATGGCACGGACACGGACTACGAGATCGGCGGTGACCTGAAGTGGTCGATCACACCCAGCCTCACCCTGGATGCCACCATCAACACCGATTTCGCCCAGGTGGAGGTGGATGAGGTGGTGGTCAACCTGGACCGCTTCAATGTCTTCCTGCCGGAGAAACGCCCGTTCTTCCTCGAAAACGCGGGCCAGTTTTCGGTGGGCACACCTCAGCAGGTAGAGCTCTTCTTCAGCCGTCGGATCGGGATCAGTGACAGTGGCGGGATCATTCCCATCGAGGGCGGCTTGCGGATGTCCGGCAAGGTGGGTGGCAAGACCAACCTCGGGCTCCTTTACATGAGCGACGAAGGCATTGACGATGAGGCAAGCCAGAACAACTTCGCCGTGGTACGGGTCAATCAGGAGCTGAGGAACCGCTCGTCTATCGGCGTGATCTTCGTCAATCGGGATGGCGATGGCAGCTTCGGCGATCTGGCGGACCCGGATGATGACTACAACCGGACCTACGGCATTGATGGCCGCTGGGGCATCGGTGATGACACCATCATCTCCGGCTATCTGGCGAAAACGGACACGCCGGAGCTGGACGGTAAGGACCATGCGTTCGAACTCAAAGGGGAGTACAACTCGGAAGCCTGGACGACCAATGCCAGCTACTCCGAGGTGGGGGAGCACTTCAATCCGGAAGTAGGCTTTCTTCAACGCTCCGATTACCGAAGGTTCAGCGCTTTCGCGCTGCGCCGCTATCGCCCCCAGGATTTCTGGGGTATGCAGGAGCTACGTCCGCACGTTGCCTATCGGGGCTACTGGAACTTCGACGGCGTCTACGAGTCCGGTTTCTGGCACATCGACAACCACTGGGAAATGCGTGCGGGACACGAATTCCATACGGGGATCAACCTCGTGCACGAGGAAGTGCTGGATCCGTTCCAGATCATCCCGGGTCAGGAGGTGCAACCGGGTGACTACGACAACGCAGAGATGCAGCTCGTAGCGTTTACCAACCGTGGCGCTCCGCTTTCAGCGGGCATAGAGGCAAAGGTGGGGGGCTTCTTCAGTGGTGACCGGGTAACGCTGGAACCGGACATTCAGTTTAGGATCGGTGAGACGTTCAATTCGTCGCTCGAGTGGAGCTACAACGACATCGACCTGAAGAACGAAGGCGGGGAACCGTTCACGATCAATGTGGGCATCCTGAAGCTGGCGTACTCGTTCACGCCAAAGATCTCACTCGAGGCGCTCATCCAGTATGACGATCGCTCCGATGCAGTGGCCACGAATCTGCGTTTTGCCTGGCTGCAGTCGGCGAGTTCCGGTCTCTACGTGGTTTACAACGAGCTAAATAAGGACGATCTGCTGCGCAATCGGGAAACCCGCAAGGAGTTAATCATCAAGTACAGCTACATCTTCGATCTGCTCTGATGGCCGAACGACTCTCCACTGAGGCGATCGAAGCCCACCTCGCCATGCTGAACGCTGCCGGTGCCGAGTGGCAGAGTCGTGGTGATCGGATCGTGCGAAGCTTTACTTTTCCCGATTTCGTCACCGCCTTTGGTTTCATGGCGGAAGTCGCCCTGGTTGCCGAGCGCATGAACCATCACCCGGAGTGGTTCAACGTCTACGGCACGGTGAAGGTGGAGCTCAGCACCCACGATGCGGGTGGGCTCACCGAGCTTGATTTCGAGCTTGCCCGGGTCATGAATGAGGCCGCCGGTCGCCACGCCTGATCCGCCTGCTCACTTCCTCCATGACACATCTTTGCCTACCCGGCACTTTAGGTGATACTGAGTTTTTTCGACCAGGGAACTTAGATGGGTTTCGAAGTCTGGATCGCCATTGTTGCTCTCACAGCCGCTCTCTCCGGCTGCATCGGCTACGCCGTCGCCCGGAAGGGCGCCCCGAAACAGACTGAGCTGGACGCCATGGAGGCGGAGCTGGAAGAAGCACGCCAGCAGGCAGAGTCGGTGCAGTCCAACGTGAGCGAACACTTTGAGCAGAGTGCCCTGTTGTTCGGCAAGCTGGCCGCCGACTATCGTGAGTTTCTGGATCACTTCTCCGAGAGCGCGCAGAACCTGGGACTGTCGGAGGCACGTGCCAGGGAACTGATAGAGCAGGGTTTTCAGCCGCTGCTGACCCATGATGAGACCGACGTGGTGGCTGATTCGGTTGGCGAAGAAGTGGACGCGGGGCAAACGGTCGACACCGCTGGACCAGAAGAGGATGCCGGGCAAGAGGATGCTGGGGAAGATCAGGCGGCGGTACCGGTCGGTGAGGTAACCGTGGAGATGCCGGACGAGATGCCTGAGGAAAGTCCTGAGCAGACGGCTCGGGAAGAGGTGCCGCAGCAGCTGTCCGGTGAGGCAGACGAATCTCTTCAGCCGGAAAAGCCAGGTGCTCAAGTGCCGTCGCTCGATACGGTGGGCCGCGAAGAGGAAGAGCAGGCACGGCAGCGCGCCTGAGTCGACCAATCTGAACGGAGACAATAAGAACATGACACTGATCAGAAACGCACAGGCACTGGTCTGCCTGGGATTTGCGCTCCTTGTCGGCGGCTGCGAGACGACACCGGAGGCGCCGCAATCGGTTGAGTTTCACGATGAGGAGTCCATCGAAGCGACCATCGTTTCGATTGACGTTGAAAACAGAATGGCCACCCTGGTCGAACCCGGCGAGGAGCCGGTGACGATTCACATTCCACCGGAAGCCCGCAACCTGGAGCAGGTGGAAGAAGGTGATACGCTGCGGATCTCCTACACGTCTGCCTACCGGGCCTCTCTCGCCGCGCCAGGTGAGACCGAATCCGGCCTGGTGGTGGGAGCCGGGCGCGCGCCGGAGGGCGAGCGTCCCGGAGCGGTTGTCGGGGCCGGGATCGTAACCTCCATCGAGATCATCTCCGTTGCTGAAGACGGCAGCTCGGTGTCTTTTCGGGATGAAAGCGGTGTGCTCGACTCCATGCAGGTGCTGCGGGAAGAAGGACAGGAGTTTGCGAAGGGCCTCAAGCAGGGTGATGTGGTCATTCTCGAGCACACCGAGTCGGTTGCGGTGGAGGTAGAGGACTCAGCAGCAACGAGCCCTTGAGGCATGAAGGCGCAATGCGTTCAGTTCCCTGAACCAGCGTCCTCCAGAACATAGGCGGCCCCTTTCTCGGCGATCATCACCGTTGGCGCGTTGGTGTTGCCCGAGGTGATCCTCGGCATGATCGAGGCATCGATCACCCGGAGGTTGCCCACCCCTCTCACTTTCAGCCGGTCGTCCACCACGGCCATGCTGTCGCTGCCCATTTTGCAGGTTCCCACCGGGTGGAAAATCGTGGTGCCCAGATCGCCCGCGGCCTTCATGAGCTGCTCTTCGCTCTGATGCTCGATGCCCGGCTTGAATTCTTTCGGCTTGAATCTCTCGAGTGCCTTGGCCGCCATGATACGGCGGGTGAACTTCAGCCCCTGCACGGCAACCTGACGATCGTAGTCGGTGGAGAGGTAGTTCAGGGTGATGGCCGGATAGTCGTCCGGGTTTGCTGAGTTGATTCTCAGATGCCCCCGGCTGGTCGGTCGCAGGTTGCAGACCGAGGGGGTGATGGCATCGAAGCTGTGCAGCGGTTCGCCGAATTTCTCCAAAGAGAGGGGCTGCACGTGCCACTCCATGTTGGCGCTCGGCTCGTCCGGGGAGGAACGGGTGAAGGCGCCGAGCTGAGAGGGTGGCATGGTGAGCGGTCCGGTTCGAAACAGAGCGTACTCCATGCCCATGAGCGCCTTGCCGAGCAGTGTGCCCGCCCGCCGGTTCAGCGTCTTAGTGTTACTCACCTCGTAGATGGTTCGCACCTGTAGGTGATCGTGCAGGTTTTCGCCCACACCGGGTAGGTCCACCGCCACGGCGATGTCGTGGCGGGTGAGCAGTTCGCCTGGCCCGATGCCGGAAAGCTGCAGCAGTTGGGGCGATGCGATTGAACCGGCTGCGAGCAGTACTTCCTTACGGGCTTCTATCGTTTGGCGAGTGTTCCTGCCAAAGCGAACGGTGACACCGGTAGCTCGCAAACCCTGTTCGGTGGGCACGAGTTGCAGCTTCTGCACGTGGGCTTGGGTGCGCACCGTCAGATTGGCCCGATCCTGGACGGGTCGCAGGTAGGCTTTGCTGCCGGACCAGCGCACACCTTTTTTCTGGTTCATCTGGAAGTAAGCGCAGCCGTTATTGTCGCCTCGGTTGAACTCGTCGATCTTCGGGATGCCACATTCCTCGGCGGCGTCGCGCCAGGCATCGAGAATTTCCCAGTTCACCCGGCGCTCTTCGACCCTGAGCTCGCCGCCACTGCCGTGATAGGCGTCGGCACCGTGCTGATAGTCTTCGGACGCTTTGAACACGGGTAGCACATCGTCCCAGCTCCAACCCCGGTTGCCGAGCTGGGCCCAGTGATCGTAGTCACTCTGCTGACCGCGCATGTAGATCATGGCGTTGATGGAAGAACAGCCACCGAGCACCTTGCCCCTGGCGTAGCCGATACTGCGGCCGTTCAGACCCGGATCCGGCTCGATCTCGTAGCACCAGTCGGTGCGGGGATTGTTGATGGTGTAGAGATAGCCGACCGGGATATCAATCCAGAAGTAGTTGTCTTTTTTTCCGGCTTCCAGCAGCAGCACCTGATTAGACGGATCCGTGCTCAACCGATTGGCAAGCACACATCCCGCAGTACCGGCGCCGACAATGATGTAGTCGTAGGCTTGATGATCCGTCATGGCAGGGACACGATACCACTAGCCAGGAGGAGAGCATGACAGGTCAAGAGAAAATACCCGTGCGGGGCGGTTGCCTGTGCGGGCGTGTGCGGTTCGAAGTCGCGCAGCTGACGGGTCCCTTCGAGCTCTGTCATTGCTCGCGCTGCCGGAAGGTGACAGGCTCGGCGTTTGCTGCAACCGTCGGCGCCCTGGCGGAGGATTTCCGTTTCTTGAGCGGAGAAGATGCGATCAAGCGCATCTCGCTACCGGTGCGGGAACGGCCACCGGCCTACCGGGTCAGTTTCTGTAGCGATTGCGGCTCGGCGCTGCCGGAGCCGCCGGAGTCAGGTTATTTTGAGATTCCTGCCGGGCTCTTCGACGACGATCCAGGCATCGCTCCGGACAAGCACATCTATGTCGAGCACAAAGCTCCCTGGCATGCGATCACCGATGCGTTGCCCAGATTCACCGCCGAGGAGATCAGGGCATACCGGGGGAGAGCATCGCGCACCTGAGGGTGGCGTGAACCTGCGTGGGATCAGTAGACGCGCAGGCCGCCAAAGCGGCTACGCACCCGACGGTCCAGCAACCAGTAGCCGATCAGGCCGCCGACCAAAGCACTGATCAATGCGACTACACCCAGCCAGACGAGCGGGACCCGGATACCGCCTTCGTTCAGCGTCGCTTTCAGAGCGGCGTTCTCTTCTTTCAGTGCGGGTAGATCTGTGATCCCTGCGTTGGCTGTTGCGAGCTCTGCCGTCAATCCTCGCACCTCTTCAGTTGCCGCGGTCAGTAAAGCTTCCGTATCTGTGAGCCGGGCAGCTGTTGCGGCGGCCTCAGCTTCTACTCTGGCCAGTCGGGAACGGGCCGGCTCTGCTTCTACGATGTAGGCGGTCTTCACCCAACCCTCGTCACCTTCATCGGTGCGCACTCGGATGGACATCAGGGCGCGTTCCAGCACGGTGAGACGCGCGCCGCTGAGCAGGGTCTTCCTCGCCCGGCCGGCGGTTTCCTCGGTTGCGTACAGACCCAGACGCAGCTCATCGGTTACGTAAACCACATCGCCTTCGGCAGCGGCCATGGCGAAGCCGGCCCAGAGCCCGGCCAGCAGGCCGGTCGTCAGAGTGAGCACATTTGGCAGGCGATTTTTCTGGATCATCAGGTTTCCTAGTCTGCTTCCTATTCGGCTTCCAGGGTCGCGGCGGGTAGTTCCGGCAAGGGGGTGAACACGCCAAGGGCTGCCAGGCTTGTGGTCAGATCCTCAGCGGTTAAACCTCTGCCGAGCAGGGTTGCAACCAGCGCATCCATGCTGCTGCCTTCGGCTTCGAGGTCCATTGCCAGATCGTGAAGCACCAGCACGGC
This sequence comes from Candidatus Azotimanducaceae bacterium, assembly GCA_965215995.1. Lineage (GTDB taxonomy): Bacteria > Pseudomonadota > Gammaproteobacteria > Pseudomonadales > Azotimanducaceae > SZUA-309. The sequence goes on from OZ244128.1 coordinate 2,969,651, forward strand.
ATAGGCCGTGTTGGCACCGGTGGAAGGGTCGGCCAGTCTGGCTTGTGCCCGATTGGCCCACGCCTCGAGACTATTCAGGGCGCCTTCGAAGCGCTCCTGACTGATGCCGCCGGTGCGGCGGAGCAGTTCCAGAGCGTAGTACTCGGCAAGCCCCTCCACGAGCCAGTCGTCCCGGGGCCCGTCGAGGGGACCAACGGCCACGTGCACCAGTTCGTGCAGCAGGGTGCTGGTGCCGTTGCCGCTGATCAGCGGTCGATGCGGGTGCAGGTAAAGGGAGCCAGGCGCGGACAGCCCACCTCGCCACATGTCCACGCCGCTGCCTACGATCAGTAGCCGCTCGGGAAAGTCCGGAAAGACCTCGATCAGCGCGGGGAGTGTCCAGCGCAGGAAAGCCAGCGTGTCCTGACGCCGGAACGCCTGCCCGACCGGGGCGGCCACAGCCACCAGTCGGCCGGAGATTTCATCCCGGCGCACGCCGATGTCGCCAGCGACCACCCAGCCGACGGGTCGGGGAAAAAGCCGATCCCGCGAGACAGCGTGCACTGCTTCGTTAGATGGCCCGTAGGGCGTCTCGAAGCGCCAGTTCTCGGGTCCGGAGAGGCTCAGGGTGGCTTCTGAATCCGCGTCTGCGAGCGCACGGGTTTTCGCCGCGGGGAACAGATCATCGAGGCGGAAAACCGCCCAGCTGTTTGTGATCCGGGCATCGTGGGCGTTGCCTCTGAGGCTATCGATGGTGGTTTCGAAGCGCAGGCTGCCGCCTAGGTCCGGCACCGACCACTGCACCCGGCCATTGTCGGATTCGATCTCGCCATCCCCCTCGAATCCGCTGAAGCGGCTTCCGGGCGTATTGAAATCAAGCGCACGCAGAACCTGAGCATTCTGCGAAACACGGATTTCGACGTGGGCAATGCCGGAGCGTGGATCCAGGTGGGCGCGGAAGTCGAGGTGAAAGGTGTGCTCTTCCGCCGCTACGGCTCCACCATCCGCGCAGGCCGCCATGGCCAACACGCAGGTGGCCAGGCAGACGCGCACCAGACTGGAACTGAGCAGTTTCAAAGCGGCGTATGGCTGCAGCACCGCGTCCCTCTGGTGCATCATCATCACAATCCGGTGTCTTCAGCGGATCCGGCCGCCAATGCTGATGCTGGTGCCCACGCCCCCGCCACCGTAGTAGCCGCCGCCGCTGTATGAGCTGAAGCCGACGCTGCCGTAGATCTGCGGATCGTCGCAACCGGATAAAGCGAGGCAAAGCGTGCTGAGCAGAAGCACTCTTAAGGATCGTTGCAGTTTTGTTCTCATCGGCTTCTCCTCAGTCGGCGGTGGCTGCAAAGGACCAGGTCTGCAGGGCGATGCCCGCACCGGAGGGATCGGCGATCAGAGCGACCTGGCCGCCCAGCGGCCGATCCTGGGCGTGCAGGTAGATGGTGCCACCCAGTTCTTCGACGCGAGCGGTGATGGCGGCGGGGTCTTCGACCCGAATGTAGGTGACCCAGACGGGACGCTTCTCTTTAAAGGGATGGCGCATCATGCCGAGAGTAGGCAGGTCATTGCGGCTCAGTACCCGATAGGTCCGATCTGCGTCCACTTCCACGTCGTTTTCCGTGAGCCCGGTCATGCCGGTATAGAACTCGGTGGCCGATGCCAGATCCGTGGTCCAGAGCTCATCCCAGAGAAAGTCACCGAAGCCTGGTTCACGATGCTCAGGATCGCCTTCGGCGGTCTGCACCAGGGCCAGCAGGGCACCTTGAGGATCCACGACGATGGCCATCCGGCCTCGATCGGCCACATCGGTCGGCGGGGTCAGTATCTGGCCGCCCTCAGCGGCGAAGGTGGCTGCTGCTGCGTCCACATCCGCCACTGACATGAGCACCACCCACTGAGAAATGTCATCGGCTTCATTCTCCAGTCGTGCTTCGTTGACCATGCCTCCGATCAGCCGACCGTTGTGGCGAATCAGGCTGTACGCATCCTCGCCGCCCAGGTTGAACAGGTTGCCGACTCCTTCAAACTCCCAGCCGAAGAGCTCCTCGTAGAAGCGTCGGGATTCGGCGGGCTTGTTGGAGATGAGATCGCGCCAGATGATTCGGCCCGTGTCGTGGTTGCCTGTCGGGGCTTCCGTGACGGCGGGCAGGCTGATACCTGTGGCTGTGCAACCGAGCATGGCGAGCAGCGAGAACGCGGCAAGCAGCAGCCAGTGAGTCGTCCACTGATTTTTCAATCCTATTCACCGTTCAACCATAATGGGCGGATGCTAACCCAGATCCATGGCGCGATTCGAACCTTGCCGGCAATCGCGCTGGTTGCCCTTGCCCTGTGCGCACTGCTGCTGCAGGCGGGTCGCGCCCAGGGTCAGGAGGCCGACCCGGACGGGCCAACGGTCAGCTACATTCACGCTGCGGTATTGGGGACGGGCACCTATTCTCTGCACGGCCGTCGGGTCACCATGCTGAAGATGCCGTTCTCCTGGAAACAGCGGCCGGAAAGCCCTGAGTCGGTCGGCTGGCGCTGGCTGTTTCCTACGGTTCTCGGCTACGACGACCTCTCTAACGTCGACTCGGACATCATCGGCGCGCTGTTTCCGGATCAACTGGTGACGCTGACGGTGATGCCGGGTGTCGAGTTCATCTACCCGGTGAACGAGAACTGGTACATCAAGCCATTTGTGGAGTTGGGTGGCGGTCATGATTTCAACAACCACGAGAGCTTCGCCCTGACTCAGCTCGGCGTGCGCAGCCTGTCGCCGTTTGAGTTCGGCGCGAACTGGCAGCTGCTCATCGGCGCGGCGGCTCGCTGGGCAGGGGAGTACCAGCTCGATTCGGAGGAGAAAAACTCATTCGGCATCATCGACCTGGGTGCGGATGTGCGACGAAATCTGCCTTGGAATCTGTTCGAGCAGCGTCTGAACCTGGGTGCCTACTATATCTACCAACGGTATCTGCCGGAGTGGGGTGCCGGAAATGCCGTGGACTGGGAGAGCGAAGCGACGGAGCTGCACGAGTTCGGCCTGAGCCTCGGCGTGCCGCACGGGAAGAAGATTTTCGGGATCACCGTGCATCGGGTGCGTGTCGGCTACAAGAAAGGCGGCGACTTCCAGGGCTGGACCTTCGGCACGGAGTTCCCGTTCTAGCCCGCTGACAGTGGTCGCGTAAGTTCGAGCCGATTGCTAGAGCTGATAGTAATCCGGCAGGTCAGCGGCGGTGATCCGCTGCGCGTTCAGAAACGGGTTGTGACCGAAGTAGATGTCTTCGCCGACCAGCTTAGCGCCTTCCCCCGCTGGCCAGACGGTCAGCAGTTGGGTGCTGGTGAGGATCAGATCCTCTTCTAACACCGGCGCTCCGTCGAGTTCCGAGACCCCCATGGCGGTGACCATCGCACCCCGGTACACCTGCTTCACCTGACCTTCAGTGATCACGCCGCCGTCGTCCACGAAAATCCGGTCGGTGACCACCTGAAACTGATTGGCCTTCGAGGCGATCATGTTCTCGTAGAATTCTCGAACAGCGGCGGCACCCTCGAGGGTAAAAGGCTCATCGCGCCAGAAGTGATAAATCGGCTCTGCGATCAGGGTGCCCATCAGCGGCTCCAGGTCACCCTTGATCTCGAACTCCATATGATTGCGCACCTCGGTGAGCAGCTGCCTGTGCAGGCCGTTGTCTGTGCTACCGGCGCGGGCTTCGAGCGCGAGCCAGCTGTCGTGTGGTTCGATTGCGTTCATGATTGCCTGCTCTGTCTGTCTGCGTAACGGGGTGGTCGGTTGCCATGCTCGTCAGTGAGATCGAATTCCTCGGCCAGATCTTCTACCCATTGAATCGAGCCGCTTCGCGATTGCAGATCTGAGGCAGTGAGCAGCGCCACCGCTGCCCGCCCGACGAAGATGGGCGTCTGCATGCTGGAGAGATCCATCTCCTGGACCGCCGCTGCATCCTGAATGAACTCGGTGGACACCGCACCTGGGTAGAGCACCACGGCCGCCACCCCTTTCGGCTCGAGCTCGATGGCCATGTCCGCGGTCAGCCGGTCCAGTCCTGCCTTGCCTGCGCCGTAGGAGCTCGAGAAGTGATAGCTCTGACCGCCGGGCGAAGAAACGTTGACGATGGCAGCGCCCGGCGGTGCTGCGAAAAGCAGCGGTGCTGCATGCCAGCTCGCCACGTAGTGGGCACGTAGCCCGATGCCCACCTGGTCATCCCAGATCTGAATCGGGTGATCCCAGAAACCGCCGCCCCAGGCGGGTGGGTTCGGAATCTTGTAGACGTTGTTCACCAGGATGTCGATATGACCGGCCTCGTCGCCGATACGTTTGAACAACGCTTCGATCTGGGCATCGTCACCGTGATCGCACTGGATCGGCCGGCCTTCGCCACCGGCTTCGGTCACGAGCCTGGCGGTGGTATCTATGGTCCGCTCGCCGTCACCTGTGGTGCGGCCGGTTACGTAGACCGTAGCACCCTGCTCACCCAGGGCGATGGCGATGCCTTTGCCGATGCCCCGGCTGGCGCCGGTGACGACTGCGACCTTTCCCGTCAGCTCAGCCATTGCTTGCTGCTCCCGTTGAATCTTCCTGCACGTTTTCGCCTAAAGCACGGGCCCGTTCAAGCCTGTTTGCTTCGTCCTTCGGCAGGTGCCGCCAGGCGAGGGTGAGAAAAAGGAGGGTCAACGCGAAGATGCCCATGGCAGCGGCGATGGCGGTTTGCAGCGCCGCTGCCTCGTCCATGCCGGAGGCTCGGAAGCCGTCGGAGAGCTGACCCATGAAATACGGCCCGAGCGCCAGACCGATGAAGGTGTTCACGAGGATGTAGTAAGCGCCTGCCACCGCCCGCATGCGCGGCATCACCAGGTCTGCCGCTGTGCTCGGCGGGATGCCCGGCCAGGCAGCGCTGAACAGGTGGTGCGCCAAGTTCATGGCAAAGGCGAGCAGGAGGCTCTCGGTGTAGATCATGACGAGCACCAGCGGGATGGTGCCGAACACGGCCAGATAGCCGATCACCAGGCGACCTGCCGGGTGCCGGTGCTTCATGACATCGCCCAGCCAGCCGCCCAGGGTGACCCCGAGCCAGCCGCCAATGGCGCTGCCGAGGCCGATGTACATGCCAACCTCGGTAGCGCTGGTGTCGTGCAAACGCAGCAGCAGCGGGGCGGTCCAGAAGCCGACGCCATAGGTGACGAAGGAGATGGTCGGGAAGGCCAGCATGGTGTAGATCATCGCCTTGGACTTGAAGATCATGGCGAACGTGGCTGGATCCCGGGCGGCCAGCGATTGAGCCCAGGAGAACACCACATAAATGCCGATACCGATCGCAACCCACTGGGGCACGTTGTCGGTCAGGTAGATGAGCCCGACCGAGGCAGCCGCGATGATGACTGCCGCTGCGGCGTTCCGACTGAGCGAGGCGCCCGCCTGCTTGAGACCCGGCAGGTTGAACAGTGGCAACACGGCCATCAACTCCGTGCTGAGCACTTTCCAGGGCGCCGGGTGGTCTTCGGTAACGAGCCCCTCACTGATGCCGCGTTTTGGCTCGCGTAAGGTTCTCACCCACACCGCCATCAGGATGCCGGGGATGCCGACCGCCATGAAGGCCACATGCCAGCCTTTCAATCCGAAAGGTGCTTCACTGGCCACCGGGTAGGCGCTGCCCCAGGTGTCCAGAATCAGACCGCCCAGGAACAGGCCGATGCCGCCGCCGATATAGACGCCGGAAGAGTAGATGCCGATCACCGTGGCCCGCAGCCGGGTCGGGTAGTAGTCGGCGAGCATGGAATAGGCAGCGGGGGAGGCGCTGGCTTCGCCGATACCCACCCCGATCCGGAATGCGGCCAGCACGGGGAAGGATCGGGCAAGCCCGGATAGGGCCGTCATTGCGCTCCAGAACATGAGACCCAGCGAGATCAGGCTGCGACGCACCCAGACATCGGCGAACCGTGCCAGGGGAATACCGAAAACCGCGTAGAAGACGGCGAACACGGTGCCGTAGAGAAAGCCCATCTGCGCATCTGTGATGCCGAGGTCGGCTTTGATGTCCTCCGCCAGAATGGAGAGGATATTTCGATCGATGAAGTTGAAGACGTAGACGATGACCAGAACTGCAAGCACATAGTGTGCGTACCAGCCGCCCAACCGATTGTTCTTCTGTTCGCTCTGCTCGCTCATTCCTCTCCCCACCAAGCGCGCCCCGGTGATAGCAGAGATTCACGGCCGGCGCAAAGCCGATACGAATCGTGCGGCTGCGTGCAAATCGGCCGGGGCGTAAGATTCGGCTAGGAGCGGAGGTGCCTATGAACACAAAGCGGGCCAGCGTCGGCGTGGCGGAACATGGCAATTCGGCGGAGCTCGTGACCCTGACGAGCGACGGCTCGCTGCTCGATCGGCGCCGTATAGATCTGACCGAAGGTCTGCCCACCCAACCCTATCACCATGAAGGAGCCTGGGCCGTGGGCCGTTACCGGGACAGTCCCTGGTCTCGGGATGTGACTATGGAGGAAGCGATTGAGCTGGTGCAGCAGGTCGAAGCGGCGGCAGCGGAAGGCGCACGTGCCTGTCTGAAGCGCCTGGCCGAGGAAGTCACCGTGCCGATCGAACAAATCGCGATCCGGGTTTGCCCTGAACTACCGGCGACGATCGAGGAACGAATCCGCGACAACAGAGCGCAGACCATGGCGGACTCTGTGATGTACCGGCAGGCTTTGGCAGCGACTGCCGGTGAACTTGGCTGGTCAGTGGCCTGGTACGAAAAGAAGAAGGTTTTCGAAGAGGCTCAGGCGGTTCTCGGCGGACAGGATATCGATGCGGTGCTGAAAGCCATGGGCAAGGCGGTCGGGCCGCCCTGGCAGGCCCGTCACAAACTAGCAGCCGCCGCCGCTCTGGCTGCTGCTGGCTGAATTCGTCGATCGATCAGGGCGTGTACCAGATTGCCGAGGTGTAGGCCCGCTCCTGAATGGCAGGTTCCGCCTCCGGGTGCGGCGGTAGGCCGTAGCGGACTGAGTCATAGGTACTCCAGCGTGGCGTCGGGATCTCGATCACTCTGGCGTAGTAGAAGGCTCTCTGCTCTGGATCGAACTCGGGATCTTCCCAGACGGTGATCAGTTCGGCTGCACCGATGGTGTTGTAGTAGACGGCTTTTTCCACATCCACGGTGTTGCCCACCGCAGGCAACTTGCCGTCAGCATCAGGTGATCGGTCGTCGCTCCAGACCACGTCATAGACTTTTTCGTGGGTTTTTCCGCTACCGTCGATCCAGCCCTTCACGATTTGTATGCGGTCAAGGTTGGCACCGATGGGATCGCGAAGCGCATAGACGAGAAAGCTGGGCGTGGCGCCGTCGGGGCGCTTGCGCAGGTCTCCACCCATGGGCACGCCTTTATCGTAGCCGGCGAATGCCGGGCTGCGGCTCGCCGCGTCATCGTCTGTGAAATTCCAGCCGCCGAAGAAGCGCACGGTAACCCGCGAGCCGGTGGTGGCATAGACCTCCTTTCGTTCCATGGCATCGAAGATGGCTTCCCGGGTGTTCTCCCGTGCCCAGACCGCTGCCAGGCCGGAGGCCACCTGCTCCCAGCCGATCACGCAGGTACCTTCGAAGCAGCCAACCGGATGGTCCAGGCGCTCCGGGCTCGGCTCGGTGCCGGAGTGCTTGCCGAAGAAGTTGTCTTCCTGGGCTGTGGCGAGCGCCGTATGGCTGTCCGTGGATCCCACGACGCCGAACTTGTACGGGTTTACTCCCAGCTTCTTCTCGAGGAGCAGGCCGTTTTTCAATGCCTCCCTGGCATATTCCCCGGCGAACATGCTGTCCTTTTTCAGGGCGGAGAGAGACAGATTGCCTTTGTCCCACTGCTCGTAGTCGGCGAACTCGTCATTGGGGGAGAGGAAGGGGTGGGTCTCACCGTCACCCTTAATCTGGGTGATCTCGTAGAGCGGCTCCCACCTGGCGCGGGTGGCTGCATATTCCCGATCCACCCGCTTGCCCTGGTAGCTTTCGGTGACCGGAAACATGATGCCGTTGGAAAGGTTGCCGTTGTGGGCCAGCGCCAGCACGTCACCGCCGGTCTTGTCCTCGTAGTTCGCCATCCACTTCCAGAGATCGCGTGGATCCGGGCTGCCGTAAGGCTCGGTCATAGTGAAAGGTTCAACCTGTCGGGCCGACTCTTCACCATCGCGGAAGATCACCACACGATGCATGTTGTTGCCGGCGACCAGTGACGTCCATTCGTAACCGATGAAGGCAGTGAAATTACCAGGGTCGTTGGCGTTGTCCGCCGAGGCCATGATCCGATCCCAGGTGTCCGTATAGGCTCTGGTACCGGGCAGGATCTGCAGCTCAGGGTCCAGTTCGTTCGCCGAGAACTTCTCTATGATGTAGAGGGCGGCCTCCACGCCTTCTTTGCCACCAGCCCGAACCTTTCGGGAAAGCTCCGCGCCGATCTCGGAGCGGGTAACGTCCGGGTCGCCTTCGAAAAGCATGGTGAACAGTCCCATGTTGTCCGAGTGATCGGAAACCACCAGCCAGTCCAGCGGTCGGGACAGCCTTGCCGGCACACCGGTTGAGGAGGTGAGCTGTTCGCCTTTGGCGAAGCGGTAGGCATCGTCCGGTGTCAGTCGGGCACCGAAGGCACCGGCGTCCATGGACAGCGATGTGTGCAAATGGGTGTCACCCCAGAACACACGGCTGGGGAAATTCCTGTTTGCATAGGGTGAGAAGTGGTTTTCCGGAAAAGCTTTTTCCAGACTTTCCGCATCGGGTGTTGGCTCCGCGGCGGCTCCGCTCTGGGGTGTGGCGGCGATCAGGCCTGCTGCGAACACTACGGTCAGGCTCAAGGAAGAGGCGAGGCGGGCTGTTCTCTCAGGCATGGATTCGACTCTCTGTTGGTCAGTCATCAGGTCATCTTACGAGTTTCACACTGTCCCTGGTGCCGTGACCAGCCAGTGACTGCCACGGCCAGATTGCTGCCTGGAATCTTGGTAAGCTCGATCAGCAGGTAGAGGGAGAATGTCATGAGCAGTGCCATTGCCACCCAGGACGTTGATCAGATCCCGCTCGACGAGTTGGACGTCAGCCAGGCGTCATTGTTCCAGGACGACACTTGGCGGCCCTACTTCGCCCGGCTGCGTCGGGAAGCGCCGGTGCATTTTCTCGAGGACAGCTCGAACGGGCCCTTCTGGTCGGTGACCAATTGGCCGCTGATCAAGGCTGTGGATACCAACCACGGGGTTTTCTCTTCTGCCCAGGGCATTGCCATCGCCAGCCCGCCGGAAGGCGTGGAGCGGCAACAGCAGGGTGGCAGCTTCATCTCCTCCGATCCGCCCGAGCACGGCCCGCAGCGAAATACCGTGCAGCCCGCGGTGGCACCGAGAAATCTGGCCAACCTGGAACCGCTGATCCGGGAACGGGTGATCGACATTCTGGACAACCTGCCGGTTGGCGAGACGTTCAACTGGGTGGACAGGGTTTCCATGGAGCTCACCGCCCGGATGCTGGCGACGCTGTTCGACTTTCCTTACGAAGACCGACGTAAGCTCATCGAGTGGTCGGACATCACCACGAACGTGCCGCAGGTGACCGGCGACGACAGCATCGACATGGAAGCCCGCCAGCAGGCGCTGATGGATTGCGCCCAGGCGTTCTACAGCCTCTGGGACGAGCGGGCATCATCAGCACCGAGAACAGATCTCATATCCATGCTGGCCCATGGCGAGGCAACGAAAAAACTGAACGAAAACCCCGCCGAGTTCATCGGCACGTTGTTGCTCCTCATCGTAGGCGGTAACGACACCACGCGAAACAGCATCAGCGGCGGCGTGATCGCGCTGAACGAGAATCCTGATCAGTATCAGAAGCTGCGCGATGATCCAGGTCTCATTCCGAACATGGTCTCTGAAATGATTCGCTGGCAGACACCCGTGATTCACATGCGACGCACGGCGCTCCAGGACTTTGAGCTTGGCGGTGAGCAGATCAGGAAGGGCGACAAAGTGGTGATGTGGTACCTGTCCGGGAACCGGGACGAGGACGTCTTCGAGGATGCGGATGCGTTCCGCATCGACAGGCAGAACGCCCGTCAGCACGTCTCCTTCGGCTATGGCATTCATCGCTGCATGGGTAACCGTCTGGCTGAGATGCAGCTGAGGACGCTCTGGGAAGAGATTCAGAAGCGCTTTAAGAAGGTCGAGCTCGCTGGCGACGTGGTTCGGCTGCCGAACAACTTCATTCGCGGGATCAAAGCGGTGCCGGTGCGGCTGATTCCACACTGAGCATGGTCTTCTGGTTGCGCAGCCTGCTGCTTGGCATTGCTGGTGCAATCGTCTGGGTGATGCTGGTGGTGAGCGCCACGCTTGGCGGCTGGTTTCGCGAACCGCTTGCACCTCACGGTGACACCAGAGCATTCGCCGAAGCAGCCCGTGATTATCTCGAAGCGCACAATCAAGGCAATCTGGCCTACCGGCTCCTCTCTCGGGCACGAGTGATCGACGAGCATTACCTGTCAGTCGGCGCACCGGTAGATGCGGATACGCTCTTTCAGGTGGCTTCTTTGTCCAAGTGGGTGACGGCCTGGGGCGTGCTGGCTCTTGTCGAAGAAGGCAGGATCGATCTGGATGCGCCGGTGAACGGCTATCTGACCCGTTGGCAGCTGCCGGCTGCAGAAGGACTGAATCCCGATGAGGTAACCGTTCGCCTGCTGCTGAGCCACACTGGCGGGCTCACTGATGGGCTTGGCTATGGCGGCTTTCCGCCTGGCGAACCGGTCCAGAGCCTCGAGGAATCACTGACTCGGGCGGCAGATGCAGCCAGCCCTGATGGCGGGGTCACCAAGGTAGGTGTGCCACCCGGTAGTGAATGGCGCTACTCAGGGGGTGGCTATACGCTGCTGCAGCTTCTGATCGAGGAAGTCAGCGGGTTACGATTCGAGGCCTTCATGCAATCGCGAGTGCTCGATCCACTCGGCATGCGGCGTTCAACCTTCGAGCTCGATCTGAACCGGACGAACAACGTGGCGGTTTTCTACGATGAGGACGGCAGTGAAGCCACTCACTATCGCTACACGGCACTGGCTGCTGCGTCGCTCTACACGTCGGTGGCAGATCTTTCCGCCTTGCTGAAGGCTTTCGTCCCGGGTGCCAACGGGGAATCGGCAGGCCGTGGGGTCGTTTCCCGGGAAAGCCTGGCGCTGATGGCAACACCCCACGCCGCTCAGTTTGGTCAAGACATCTGGGGCCTGGGTGCCTTACTTTACGCACCGACGGCGAGCGGCGGCTTCATCATTGGTCATGACGGCAACAACACGCCGGCCATAAACACCGCTGCCAGGGTCGACCCGGTGACTGGAGACGGGATCGTTGTTCTGGAGACCGGCGCTCCGCTCCTCGCAACCGATCTCGCCGGCGAGTGGGTGTTCTGGCAGACGGGGGTGCCGGGCACGCTGGATGTAATCCGCCAGGCGCCGAAGGTAATCAGGCGATCGCTGATCGGCGGGGTGCTCATCCTCGCTGGGGTGGTGACCCTGCTCTGGTTCCTGCGTCGCCGACTGGCTAAAGGTTGAACAGCTCGATCGCGTTGCCGCCAAGCACTCTGTTTCGGCGTCGTTCAGACATGGGTTCGAGGGCGGCGTGGAGTTCCTGCATGGCGTTCAGGTGCGAATCCACGTGAGGGTAGTCGGACCCCCACAGGAATTTGTCCTCGCCCACCAGATCGCATTGGGCATCGATGCTGCCTTCGCTCGGATCCATGACGAACCAGAAATTTTCCCGGATGTACTCGCTGGGTGGTCGGGACAGGCAACTGGTCGCGTGAAAACGGGCGTACTTCTCATCGAGCCTGTCCATCAGGTAACGCACATACCCGGCCCCGGACTCGACGATGGCGACTTTCAGCTTCGGCAGGCGTTCGAACAAGCCATCACACACGAGCGCAGCCACCGCGGGGATCAACTGCAGGGTGCCGCCCAGACCGAACGAGAAGACGGTATCCGGACGCTCTCGGGTGGTGTCCCACCACCGGGTGTTGGAGAGGTTTACCACCCGGTCGAAGCGCACTATCAGGTGCACGCATATCGGCAGGTCGGCATCGATCAGCAGTTGCCAGATAGGATCGAAATCCGGATGTGAGGGACGTTTTCCGCAGACGGGCTCCGGAGCCAGGAACATGCCTTTGAAGCCCAGCTTCAGACATCGCTCCAGCTCCTGGTAGGCAAGGTCGACGTCGTACAGGGGGATGTGAGCGATGGGCAGGATGCGGTCCAGAGCGGGTTTGGCGAAGTCCCACTGCCAGTTGTTGTAGGCACGTGCGTAAGCCATCGCGAGCTCTGGATCGTCTTCCTTGTCCCAGAGAATGCCGATCGTTGGGAACACGACGCCCATGTCCACACCCCACTCATTGAGCAGCTGCACCCGGGCGTCCGTGTCGTAGGAGGCTTTCGGACAACCGTCCAGGTAGGTCAGGTCCGGGTCGGTAAAAGCCTGCAGCGCATCGTGTTCGGCCCCACCCAGCGCTGCGAGCCGACCGGAAAGCAACACCTTGTCGTCCATCAAGAGCGTCTCGACCCCGTCCGCGTCTCTCTCGACTCGAATGGCTCGGTTCCGGTACTGGGGTTCCAGGTAGTTCTGCCACAGATCCGGTGGTTCCATGACGTGTGAGTCCATGTCCACGACCAGTGGTTTTGAGTGGGTCATTTGTCTTCCCCTGTTCTGTCAGGAGGAACCCAGGCTCAGCAGGTTATCTACCGGGCGATAGGCTTCCTCCATGTAGGTCACGTCCTCTTCGGCGAGCTCGAGTTGGGCCGCCACGACCAGTTGCTCCAGCTGTTCCACCCGGGACACACCAACGATCGGGCTGGTCACTTCCGGCTTGCTGAGCAACCAGGCGACGGCGACCTGAGCGGGCTTCACCGCCATCTTCTCCGCGATTTCCACCACCCGCTCCGCCACCGTGAACACATGCTCGCCCCGATAGAGGCTTTCGGTACGAGCCCGATCCTGCCCCTGAGAGCGATTGGTGGAACCGGCATCGAAGCTACCCTTGAACGATCCGGCGAGAATCCCACGGGCCAGTGGTGACCAGGGTGTGAGGGCAACACCCGTTTTCGCGCAGTACGGGTTCATCTCCCGTTCCTCTTCCCGGTAGATCAGGTTGTAGTGATTCTGCATGGAGATGAACTTCGTCCAGCCGTTCATCTCGGCGGTGAGCTGCAGCTCGGCGAACTGCCAGGAAAACATGGAGGAGGCACCCAGATAGAGGGCTTTGCCGGCCTTCACCACGTCGTGCAGCGCTTCCAGGGTTTCCTCGATGGGTGTTTCTACCTGGCCGGGAATGCCATGCGGATGTCGGTGGATGACAAGGTGGTCAATGTAGTCGTGACCAAGGCGTTTCAGGCACGCGTCCACGCCTTCCATCACGTGCTTGCGGGACAGGCCACCCTGATTAGCGCCCTTGCCCATCGGCATGGAGATCTTCGTGGCCAGCACATACTCCTCTCTTGGCACGAGCTCGTTCAGCAGCGCGCCCACCACTTCCTCGCTGGCACCGATGCCGTAGATGTCAGCGCAATCGAAGTAGTACAGCCCCTGATCGAGGGCTGCCTTGAAGATGGGCCTCGCTTCGTCGATGCCCAGCGTCCAGTCCCCCTGGTGCCCGCGACCTGGCACGCCGAAGTTCATGGTGCCGAGACAGAGCCGGGAGACTTTCAAACCGCAGTTCCGGCCGAGTTGAACGGATTCCAGCATCGCTATTCCTGTGCCTGACTGATCATGGACACAAGGATGCCACACTACGAGTCAGCCGATCAGGCCGCGTTGGTGTCCGCTCCCTGAGCTGCAGGATCCCCGAACAGCCCATCCACGTGCTCGCGAGGCAGCGGCTGGGTGAGTTTAGAGACGACGAACGTAGTGAGAATCGAGACGACTTCGCCCATGGCGGCGCATGAGTAAGGGTTTGGTCCTTCCTGATAAAGCCAGGCGACGATGCTGTGCAGGGCGCCGGGCTCGAACCAGGCAGGGTCGAGTTGCCGAGTGTGCAGGAGGATGAAGGTGAGGAAACCGGTCAGTAGCCCGGCATAGGCTCCGTAGCGGGTCACACCACGCCAGAGCGCTCCCACCACCAGCGGCCCGGCAAAGGCCGCCATCATGCCGCCGTTACCGATCCAGACGATCATGGCGATGTTGGTGTCGATCAGGGCCCAGGCCATACCCATGCAGAGCAGCAGGACCACCACGGTGGATATTCGGCTGATTGCCAGCACGCTGGCGTCCAGCGCGTCATGGCTGATCGTGAGCTTCAGGCGCGGGACGATGGTGCGGCGGTAGAGATCGTTGGCGATGATCTGCGAAGAAGACACCACCAGCCCGTCCGCCGTGCTCATGATGGCGGACAGCACGCCCACACCAACCAGTGCCGCCAGCCAGGGCGGGAACAGCTCGATGAAGAGCATGGGCAGCGCGGCGTTCGGATTCATGCCGTCCTGGTAAAGGGCATCTCCCATGAGTGCCCGAGCGAGCAGTCCGCCGATGCCGAGCAGAGCCATGGTGAAGCCGAACAGGAACGCCAGGCGAACGAACTGCATCTGGCCGCCCGTATCCTTCAGCGCCCAGAGCTTGTTGCCGAGATGAGGCAAGAGACCGAGAGGCACATGGGCGACGAGGATGGCGAAGATCGACCACCAGGAGTGATAGAGCGGCGTTTCCGGATTCAGCGTAGCGGTGAGGTTTTCGTTCTGAGCGCCAAGACTCTCGACCACACCGGCGAAGCCGCCGTCCACCCCATAGCCGAGCAGCACCAGCACGATCACCACAACGGCCAAGAGCAGCATCATGGCACCCTGCAGGCCATCGGTGAGGATGTCGGCGTGGGCACCGCCAAGCACGACGTAGAAAAGCAGCACGACGGTGGTGATGATGAGCGCCCAGTGCGGTGGCAGACCCAGCATGATCTCGAACATGACCAGCCCGGAGACCAGCTGACCGGCGAGATAGAAAAAGAGGATGAGCGACATCACGGAGACCAGCACCCGGATACCTTCGGATTGGTAACGGTCACCGAGGTACTCGGGGATGGATCGGTTGCCGAACCGGTTACCGGCGGTGGCCACCAGCCGCATGCTGATCAGCACGCCGAAGTAGAGGCCGATAGGGTAAAGCACGTGCCCCCACGTGGAAGCGAGGCCCCACTCGTAAGAAAGCGCCGGGCTGCCGAGGAAGGTGGCGCCGCTGGCAGTGGAGGCTGCGAATGCAAAGGCCAGGAACACCGGACCGTAGGAGTTCCTGGCCGTGGCGAAATCGTCCGCGTGCTTGACCCGTCTTTGAGCGTACAGGCCGATGCCCACCATCAGCCCGATATAAACAAACAGAAAGATCCACGACCAGGTGATCAGCGTCATCCGCAGCAATTCCCCTCACACTCTGGCGAGATCATACGGCAGACGGAGGGCGCTGTGTGGCCGCCCTGGTGGACCGCCTACCGGTCAGGGATTCTCGGTGGTTTCTTCTTCTTCGAAGTCTGCTGCGGTCGGGGAAAGCTCGCCGAACATGCCGCTGGTAGGCAGGTCGGGCTTGAATGCCATGTGGCACCCTTCGCAGACGTCGACGATCTCGTCACCGGAGCTCGAGATTCTGGTGATGTCCCGGGCAGCGACCGCCTGCACCGCCCGATCCCCGGCCGCTTCGAGCTGGTTTGCCCAAGCTGTCCATTGCGGATCGTTTGTCCACTCGTCGTCCATTGGACCGTCCCCGGGCACTACCAGCAGGGCGCCAGCAACCTGCAGCTGATAAGCCATCCGTTCCAGGTTGCGCCAGTCCTTATCTGTCTCCGGGTTTCGCCAGGCCGCCAGCCAGATCGGATCGGCCGAGTGATTCACCAGAGCGACCATGACTTCGTTCAGGCTGACAGGCAGGCGGAAAGGTTCTGCAGAGGCTGCCGTGGGCACTTGCCCGGTAGGTGGAGGTGCATCCTGTCCGCAGGCCGAAAGCATGGCGGTGATGATCAACGTCGTTATCAGTTTCCAAGAAGGCATGATGGCTCCTGTTCAGGGATCCGTGTTCTCTCTTGAGAATATGCGCTGCCGCATCAGCCGGATGTATAGGTGATATCCGCAGTAAGGGCATTGAAGGACAATGGTGATAAGCGCTAGTGTCCTTGATCGGTAACTCAACGAGTTACCGATCAAGGACATCAGTTTGGGCAAGCACGAAATTCTCGAACAAGGAAGAAAAACATGAACGACGCAGCCATAGATCCGGACGCGCTCAAGCGCTTCTCGTTTTCGGTGTGGAACTACAAGATGGGTGAGATGGTTTCTCTGATGATCCATCTGGGGGATCGCCTCGGGCTCTACAAGGCGTTGCAGGGCGCTGGATCTGTTAGTGCCGCTGAGTTGGCGGCGATCACCGGGCTGAAGGAGCGCTGGCTTCTCGAGTGGTTGAAAGGTCAGGCGGCGGCCCGGCTTCTGCACTACCACGATGGCGATCGATTCGAATTGTCAGCGGAGGGGGCGGAGGTGCTGGCCAACGAAGAAGGCAGCCTGGCCTTTGCTGCGGGTGCGTTCTCCGGTCAGACGCCGCCGGAAACCGTCGACAAGCTGGTGGAGGCATTCCACACCGGTATTGGCCTTTCCTATCAGGATCTGGGTCCGAATGCGGCCCACAGAACTGAGCGCATGCTCGGGCCGTGGACACGACGTGAGCTCGTGCCGAACATCATTCCGGCGCTGGATGAGGTTGTGGCAAAGCTGGAAGCAGGCGCGGTTGCGGCTGATGTGGGCTGCGGCGGAGGCGTGGCGCTGATTGCCATGGCTGAAGCTTTTCCGAACTCCGAGTTCCATGGCTACGATCCGAGCCAGCATGCGATCGATCGCTGTCATGAGAAAGTGGAGGTGCTTGGGCTGGAGAACGTGCGCTTGTTTGTTGCAGGCGGTGAGAGCCTGCCGCGGGCGCCGACCTACGACTTTCTGATCACCTTCGACTGTATCCACGACATGACCCGTCCGGCGGACGTGATCTCCGCGATCCATCGCGCGATGAAGGAAGACGGCACCTGGTTGATCAAGGACATTCGCAGCAAACCGGACTTCAAGGAGAATATGAAGAATCCTCTGCTGGCCATGTTCTACGGCTTCTCTGTGTCTGCCTGCATGTCATCTGCCCTGTCTGAGCCCGATGGGGCGGGGTTGGGCACGCTTGGCTTCAATCCGGAGGTTGCCGAGCGGATGACGCGGGAGGCGGGCTTCAATCGGTTCCGTATGCACGACTTCGAAGATCCGAGCAACCTCTACTACGAGGTGCGGCCGTAGTTCGCGCTCCCTGTGGGTTCTCACGGTTTACCTTCCCCTGAGGTCGGGCTAGTCTGAAGCACGGTCTTTGCGGGAAGGTGGATTGGTATGCAGATTAATCTGCGGATTCCTTCGTGGGTCCGCGTGCTCCCTCTGTCTGCTGTTGTGTTTGCTGTCGTCTCGATGTCCGTGGCGCTTGCCGAAGAGTCGGTGGAAGTCGGCGACGTGCTCGATGCTCAGACGGATTATCAGCAGGATGCCGTCGATAGT
This sequence comes from Candidatus Azotimanducaceae bacterium, assembly GCA_965215995.1. GTDB lineage: Bacteria > Pseudomonadota > Gammaproteobacteria > Pseudomonadales > Azotimanducaceae > SZUA-309. The sequence continues at coordinate 2,987,159 of OZ244128.1, forward strand.
CAGTCCCGGCTGGATGCGCTCGATGACGAAACGCTCACACTGATCAGCCAGTACAACGGCGAGCTTTCCCGCTACGAAGATCTCAGGACTTACAACGACAACATGCGCCAGCTGCTGGCCAGCCAGGCAGCGGAGAAATCCCGTCTGGAGCAGGAACTGGCAGAGATCGAGGTGGTGCGGCGCAGTGTGGTACCACTCATGGTCGAGATGGTGGACGTGCTGGAACGATTCATCGAGCTGGATCAGCCGATGCTGAGGGAGGAGCGTCTCGCCAGGCTCGAAGAGCTGAAGAAGAATCTCACCCGCTCGGATGTGGAGATTGCAGAACGTTATCGACGCGTTATCGAGGCATACCAGATCGAGGCCGATTACGGCCAGACCATAGAGGCCTATGAAGGCCCCTTGTCGCTGGGCGATCGCGAGCTGACCGTCGACTACCTCCGGGTCGGCCGGGTTGGCCTCTACTACCTGAGTCTGGACCGGCAGACCGGCGGCATCTGGGATCAGCAGGCCGGTGACTGGGCGGCGCTGGCCGACAGCGAGCTGGATGCGCTCGACTTTGCCGTGCGCGTCGCCAGGAAGCAGGCGCCACCGAACCTGGTGCCGCTGCCTTTGTGGACCAGGGAGACACCCTGATGCGTCACTTGCGAGTTCTGGCGTTGATCTGCTTCGCCTCTCTTGCAGCAACTGCTGCAACGGTCATGGCGGCACCTGCCGAGAGTCCCGAGGGCGAGGGAGAAGCTGAGACGAAGGCCCTGACGCTGGGCGAGCTCGTGCAGCAGGTGAAGGAAGGTGGCAGCGAGCGCCGGCGCGCCCTCGAAGCGCGTGAGCAACGCTTTCTGGAAGCCAGGGACGAACGAGCCGCTATGCTCCAGGACATCACCCGCAAGCGACGTGAGGCGGAGTCACTGGCGGATGAGCTGCGCAATCGCTTCGAGGCTGGAGAAGAGGAGCTCGCCGATCTCGAGACCCGCCTCGACGATCGTTCCGGAGACCTGAAGGATGTGTTCACCGCGGTGAACCAGGTGGCTGCGGATGCGAGAGCGTCGCTGCAGAACTCCATGGTCTCGGCCGAGGTAGGTGATCGCGATGAGCTCCTGTCCCGGCTTGCCAGTGCAGACGCGTTGCCGAGTGCCAAAGATCTGCGAGCGCTCTGGTTGACGCTGCTCGACGAGATGCACGAGAGCGGCCGCGTCTCCCGCTTCTCGGCCCCTGTGATCGTAGCCAGCGGTGAGGAGCTGACGAGGCAGGTGACTCGGGTGGGCACCTTCACAGCCTTGGCCGAGGGCGAGTATCTTCGCTATCTGCCTGACAGTGGTCGGTTGCTGGCATTGGCCAGACAACCGGCGGGTACCAGCCGCAGTGATGCGCTGGCATTCGAAGCCGCAGAAGAACCGCTCACCATGGTGGCGCTGGATCCATCGAGAGGAGCGATTCTGTCTCTGGTCGTGCAGACCCCGGCGCTGGAGGAACGGCTCGCGCAGGGTGGCGTGATCGGTTACCTGATCATCATGCTCGGCATGATTGGCGCGGCACTCGGCGTTGAGCGCCTTGCGCAGGTGGCGATCGCCAGTCGTCGCAGCCGACAGGCTCTCGCGGACAACAACGAGGAACATCCTATCGGTCAGTTGCGGGCCGTTGCGCAGAATCCTGACTACCTGAAGGACGCAGACGCGCTGTCCGCCAAAATGGATGAGATCGTCACGGTCGCCTCTCAGCGTCTGAATCGAGGATTGCCGATTCTGGCGATATTTGCTGCGGTCAGCCCGCTTCTGGGTCTGCTAGGGACGGTGACGGGCATGATTGAGACCTTCCAGGTGATAACCCTGTTCGGCGCGGGCGATCCGCGTCTGATGTCCGGTGGTATCTCACAGGCATTGATCACCACCCAGCTTGGTCTCGCTGTTGCGATACCCCTGTTGCTGATTCACAGCTTTGCTCAAAGCCGGGCCAACACGCTGATCACTGAGCTCGACGAGATGGCTGCAGACGTGTTCGCAAAGAGCCGAGCTGGCCTCGGCGAGTCTGGTGGAGGCGCCTGAGTGTTTGCCGATCTGGTTCAGTCGAGCAGCCTGTTTCTGGCCGGTGGCTGGGTGATGGTTGCCATTCTCGGCCTGTCCGTCCTCATGTGGACTCTGATTCTGGATCGCTATCTGTTTTTCTTCCGACGCCGCGCTGAGCTGGTCCGGGATGCGGTAACCGTCTGGAACGGGGCGGTCGGTGCCTCACCTCAGCTGAACAGGCGACTGCGGGAATCTCTCACTGCCTCGTTTCACAGCCGGTTGGGCAGCTGGATGATCTCCATACAGGTGATTACCGCGGTGCTGCCTCTGCTCGGCCTGCTCGGAACGGTGGGCGGCATGATTCAGACTTTCGAAGTGATGACGGTGTTCGGCACCGGCAACGTGCGCGGGATGGCCGATGGCATCTCCCAGGCGTTGATCACCACCATGGCCGGGTTGATGACGGCGCTGGCAGGCATGTACTTCGCCGGTGACCTGACCACCCGGATCGATCGGGAGACCGAGCGGCTCCGGGAGCATCTGATCTCCCGTGCCGGTGCGGAGGATTTGACATGATGCGCCTGCACACCCGGGAGGAAGGCGGTGCGGCCGCCATCAACCTGACGCCCCTGATCGACATGGTGTTCATCCTGCTGATTTTCTTTGCCGTGAATTCCACCTTCGTGAAGTTCCCCGGTGTGGATGTCGAGCAGCCGGTTGCAAAGACCACGACGGTTCAAAAGGCCGCCACCATACTGATCGCCATTACTGCCACCGGCGAGGTGTGGGTGGACAAAAAGAAGGTTGACGTGCGCAGGCTGCGCGGTGTGGTGGAGCAGATGCTGGTGGAGTCTCCGGACGCCTCGGTGGTCGTACTTTCTGACGAGGACTCCCGGACAGGAGTGGTGGTGGAAGTGATCGATCAAGCCCGGCTGGCAGGGGCAGCCAAGGTAGCGCTTGCAGCCGCGGAACCGGAGCAACAGGAGCAGTGAGAGCAGCGGCCATCGTCATTGGTGCGCTGGCCATCAATCTCGGTCTGTACCTGCTGATGGAAGGCATGATTTCCCGGGATCGGGTTCGGGTGCTCGATCTGTTTGACGCTCAGACCATCGAGTTCGTCCGCACACCCATGGAGGATGAGACGCGGACCAAGGACCGGCGCCGGAAGCCGCCTCCGAAACCCCGAGAGGTAAAAAGACCGAAGGCCGAGGTGGACGACATGACCAGCCGCTCCCAGCTACCGGCTGATTTCCAGGCCTACAACGTATCCAGCCTGCTCGGGGAAGGGGGTGGCGTCGGCCTCGGGCAGCGGATTGTGCAGGGCAGCGGCGAAGGCATGAAGATGGTGATGGCGAGCGATCTGACGGCGCTTGCCAAGTTTCCACCGCAATATCCGCTGTGGGCGCTGCAGCGCGGCCTGGAAGGCTGGGTCGATCTCACGTTCATCGTCACCGAGCAGGGTACGGTCATGGATCCGGTGGTCATGGATTCCTATCCAAAAGGTGCGTTTGATGACGCAGCGGTGGCTGCGGTAACGCGCTGGCGGTTTAAGCCGGTGATGGACGACGGGGAGCCGCAGCCGGTGCGGGTCATCCTGCACGTAGATTTCGAGATCCCCGAATGATGGGTTCGATCATCTCATCGCCTCGAGCGCTGGCGTTCTGCCTCCTGCTGCTGCTGCCGATCGCGGTCACGGTCCATGCGGCGAACTCGGTGGATCCGGTGCTCGCCAAGCAGGTGCTGGACATTCTCACGGACGCCGAGAGCGACCCGGAGAAAGCGCTGGCTGATCTTTCCCGGCTGGTACGCCGGGCCCGCAACGATCTGGATCGGTCCTTCGTGATGACCGAGCGGGCTGCCCTTCTGATCCAGCAGGACCAGATGGATCTGGCGCGATCAGAGATGGCTGAGCTGCTTGAAGGCCGCGACTCGGACTTTGCACCGCGACTGAGGAATCTCTACGCCACGACCCTGCTGGCGGAGGAGGATTATGCTGGCGCACTCGAACAGCTGGAGCTCTGGGCCGCGCACTCCGAGTCGCCGCACCCACACGGCCTGTTCCTGATGGGCTATGCCTGCATCAGACTGGAGCGCTTTGCAGACGCGGTGGTATTCCTCGAGCGAGCCGTGCGCTCGGACTATCCCACCCGGGATCCCTGGGTGGAGTTGCTGGCTTTTGCCTACACCCAGACAGAGAGGGAAGAAGACGCCATCGTGCTGCTGGAATCACTGCTTGCCGAGCGGCCTGACCGGCAGCGCTGGTGGAAGCAGCTCGGCGGTATCCTCATGCTGCTGGACAGGCTGCCTGAAGGCACGGCGAGCCTGGCGGTTGCCCAGTCCCTCGAACCCCTGACCTACTCCGACCAGCGGCGTCTGGCTCGTTTGTTTGCCCATCTGGGCATGCCGGCCGATGGTGCCGCACTGCTGGGCACTGCCATTGAAGCGCGGGAGGAAGCGCCGGATTTCGAAGAGCTCATGCTGCTTGGCGAGCTCTGGATGCTCGCCCGGGAAACGGATCGAGCCATCGAAGTTTTCAGCGAAGCCCAGAAGCTCGCTGATCAGGGGGAAGCGGCGCTCCTGATTGCGCAACTGTACGCGCAGCGCGAGGAGTACCAGGCGGCAAGAGACGCGTTGGAGGTCGCAGTGACGGCATACGGGGAGGCGGCTCCGATGCGCGCCTACTACCTGTTGGCCGTCATCCAGATCAATCTGGGTGACCTGGTCGCCGCGGCGGAAACGGTGGACCGGCTCGAGGCAGATGAGGACTATCGGGACAGGGCGGCGAGCCTTTCAACCTACATAGATGGGATGATCGATCAGAGTTGAGCCGGGATGCGCGCCGACGCCGCTGGACATCGGCGCCGAGCGGCGCTCATATTTCAACGTGATTTCAGGGGTGAGCCTGCCGTGGCGCTGACGAGCGAGCAGAAATTCTTATTCGATCTGGAAGGCTACATCGTGCTTCCCGGGGTGCTGAGTGCGGCCGAGTGCGAATTGCTCAGCGCTCTGGCGGACAGCGTGTGGCCCAGGCAACCGGACGATGATCCGTTCCGGCGAACCGAATCGGTGAGCCGGTGGGGGAAGCCGTTTCTGGATCTGATGGATCATCCGAAGGTTCTCCCCGTGCTCATTGAGCTGATCGGCAGTCGCCTGCGCATCGATCACGATTACTGCATCTTCATGGAGAAAGGCGCGTCAGCGATGGAAATCCATGGTGGACCGCGACGCATCGAGACCGATCACTGGTACTACTACTCAGACGGCATCATGCGCAACGGACTCACCGTGGCGACCTTTGCGTTATCGGACGCCAGAGAAGGAGACGGTGGCTTTGTCTGCGTGCCTGGCAGCCACAAAACGAACTTCATGCAGCACCTGCCCGACGCGGTGCGCAACCATCAGGAGATGCCGCACTACGTGCGCAACCCGCCCATGGGTCGCGGCGACGTGCTCATTTTCACCGAAGCGCTCATGCACGGCACTCGACCCTGGCAGGCAGACCACGAGCGGCGTGCCTTGCTCTACAAGTACAGCCCACCGCATTCGTCCTGGCGCATCGACCCTTACGATCCTGGTGACTACCCGGACGCCACGGCGCAGCAGCGGCGTCTGATGGCGCCGCCATCGGTGGAGCGGCACCAGAAGGTGATCCAGGAATAGGCCTAGTGACCTGTTCGGATAACTCAACGATTGACCCGAACAGGTCACCAGGGCACGGACAACTGCCAGTGTGCGCTGGCACACAGTTCGCCGACCAACCACGCGGGAAAATCGCCGGATGCGGTTCAAATCAACCAAACTCGGACGCTCGTTGGCGCTTTGCGTAGCCTGCGCCTGGACGTTCTCCCTAATTGGTGTGGTAGGGGCTATGCCCGCGCACGGTCACGAGCCCATGACCCATGATTGCGTCACGCCGGTCCGTCCGGCCAACGATCAGGACGATCGGCTCTGGAATCAGTTTCTCAGTGAGATCGATGCCTTTCAGCGTTGCGTGACTGCGGCAGCCGACCGGCATCAGGCTGCCTCGGATGCCCATCAGCGGGCAGCGTTTGCTGCCGTGGATGCCTGGAATGATTTCGTGCGCACGGCATTGAACGCACCGGAAGATTTCCCCTGGCCGCCGGAAGAAAACTAAGCTACCAATCTTCCGGAGATCTTCGTAAGGTTCCCCGCGCGAATTCAAGTGGCGCAGGGAGGCGGCATGGCAGGCGGGGACGTGCACGAAGTGCAAGAAGCGCAGGAAGCGATTCAGGTAGGTGGCAAGCACCTGCGAGTCGCCGATGATGACGGCTATGAATTTCCATTGCTGGTCATGTACCCCACCAACACACCGGCGGAGCCCATCGCCCTCGGCCCATTCAATCTGGATATGGCGGCAAACGCGTTGCCGCGTTCCGGGTCCTATCCCGTCGTCCTGATCTCCCACGGCTCCGGAGGCACCCATCTCGGTTATCTAGAGCTTGCCCGGCGGCTGGTGCGGTCCGGTTACCTGGTCTGCATGCCGGAACACCCGGGTAACAACCGGAGCAACAATGAGCTGGCGGACTCAGCGCAGATTCTTGCCAATCGTCCTCGTCATCTGTCGCTGACGCTTGATCGTGTGCTTAGTGACGACTCGCTCTCGTCAGTGGCTGACCCGGCGGGTGTCGCGGTGATTGGACACTCCATGGGGGGCTACACCGCGCTGGCCATCGCCGGTGGCCGGCCGAGCACCCAAGATGGCCAGCTGATCGACGTGCAGCCTGACGAACGGGTGAAAGCGCTCGTGCTGCTGGCGCCAGCCACACCCTGGTTCATGCGCTCGGACGCTCTGTCGGCGGTCAATGTGCCGGTCCTCATGCTCACTGGTGAGCGGGATCCCCATACGCCACCGTTCCATGCGGAAGTGGTCCGCAACGGCTTGCCGAAGCAGGTCCGGCTGGAACACATCGTGGTGAGCAACGCCGGGCACTTCTCTTTCATGAGCCCCTTTCCGGAGGTGATGCGTAGCCCGGAGTTCCTTCCCGGGAATGATCCGGACGGATTCGATCGCGCGGCCTATCAGGAAGTGCTCTGCCGCGACGTTGCTTCTTTTCTGGCTACTGCGCTGGCGTGACGGGGTGCGCCCGGAAAGCGGATCGAGATCACATTCTCAGCTGAACCCACTTGCCGGTTCACGGTCATAGTGGGAACGTTCGTTGTGCAGTAATCACTGCATCGCCCTGCCAGCCTGACTGATCAGGCACATGATTTGGCCCTTGGGCCGACTAAGGAGAGACAATGAAGATTTTGAAAGCACTGCTATGCCTGGCCGCGCTAACCCCTGCCTCTGTTCTGGCCGCCGAGCCACCGGCCGAGATCCGCTACGACTATCTGGATCTGGGTGTGGTTTTCGGCGAGGTGGATACAGCGGGTGATGACGTGGATTTTTCCGGATTCGGTATGGCCGGGTCCTGGGGTATCCATGACAACTTTGCCTTATTCGCCTCGCTCGGCGCTGGCGAAATCGACGCCTTTGGCGATGTAGATACCACCGAGTTGTCCTTCGGCATCAATCCGCACTTCGCCGTTGCCGAAAACCTGGACATCGTCATTCCGGTGGCGATCGAGTGGGCGGACTTTGATGGGGCCGGATTTTCGGATGACGACACCGGCTATTCGATCGGCGTCGGCGTGCGCTGGCTGATCAATCCGGCCTGGGAGTTCGGGGCTGGTTTCCGCCATGTAGACATCTTCGATGGCGATGAGCAGACGGTGGGAGCGAATATCCGCTGGCACCTGAACCATCTTTTCTCGTTGGGTCTTGGTGGTGACTTCGGCGACGACACCACCGCCGTGCTGTTCGACGCACGCTTCTCCTTCGGGAGCTGAACTCAGCCTTCTGGCGTCCGGGACCAGCTGTCCAGCAGGGCCCGGGCGTCATCGAACTCCGGGTGAAAACCTAGCACCTCTTCCACCAGGTTTCTGGCCAGATAGTTGTCGCCCGCCTCGTGGGCGGCTTGCGCTTCCTCAATCAGCGTCACCGCGCTCAGGTACATGAGCCTGAGACCCTTCTCGTTGGTGGGATCCATGCTGAGCACCTGGGTCAGGTGGCTGACGGCGTTAGCCTCGATCGGGGTGACGATCAGACCCGCATCGTAGAAAGCTTTCGCCTCGGCGAGCAGAGAGGCAATCAGCAGGTGTTGCTGCTCGTTCGCGACAGGCGCCTCAGGTTCGCGCTGAATGGGGACGGACGGCTGGACCGGGAGCACCGAGTCGGCTTCGCTGGCCGCGTCCGTGGTCGGAACATCTGAGGAGACCGTATTGATGGCGGGTTGTGGCACCCGTTCTATCGTGCCCGATACCTGCACTGATTCGTCCAGCGGACGATAGTTGGTCAGCGGGAAATCTATGCCGAGCTTGTGACCATCCACCAGAAACAGATACATGGGCGTCAGCAGCGCGGTGGCGGCAATCAGGCCGGCAAGTGGCCGGTGAGTTCTTCTACGCAGCCCGGGTGCCCGCGTTGGCAGCTCTTCGAATAGGGCCGAGGTCGCCGCTTCCTGATCGGTTGACTCTGGTACGTGCGGCTGCGGTGCCTCAGGGGTAAGCGCCTGCGGCTCCCGCACTTCAGGGCGAACGGCTGCAGCAGGGTGCGGGCTTTCCTCCTCATCGGGGATCTGGTGGTCCCACCGCGTAAGCGCCTCGGTTGCTTTCAACTGCGCTGCAGCTTCTTCGATCTCCAGTTCAAACAGCTGATCTGCGTTCAGCTGATCTGCGTTGGCTGCCTCCGGAGCCGGCAACAGCGCGGGCTCGATCAGGATGACGGGCTCATCGACCCGGGTCAGGGTCAGAGCCGGGGTCTCGGTGGGCAACAGGCGAATCTCGCGATCCACCTTGGTGGACGGACCGGCCTGAAAATCTGGCGATAGGATCAGCGAGCTGGTGGGAAAGCTGAGCTTGAGGGTCAATCCCTCCACGAAGGTGAGGTGCTGCCGGCTCAGGCCACCATCTTCCGAAAAGGTCCAGTCCATGGCCATTGCCTGCAGTGTCAGGCAGCCATGCTCGCTGGTAACGCGCAACAGCGCATTTTCCCGTGCCGGGCTCAGCACGGTCTGGCCTCGCTCGTCTTCGCCGATCAGTAGATCCTGCGCGAGCTTGAGCACCAGATCGCCCTCACAGGCGATCAGGAACCAGTCCTGTGTCCTATAGTCCGCCCTGTTATCGGTCAACATTATTGTCAGGGTCTTGTGTCCTTCCAGGGCCAGACTACTACGAACTCGTGTGTGATGCACATTCGAGATAGATTCGCTATCGCAACGATTTTTCGGGGTTTTTTAAATGACAGGTCCGCCAACGCTTCCGGGACCGCCAGACCGGGTATAGTCTGACGTGATCTGAGGGAAGGGGAAGCCAGCGTGGCAATCACAAAGAAGCGCACGTTCTGCCGGGTTTGCGAGCCCGCCTGCGGAATGGTCGCAACCGTGGAGGATGACCGGCTGGTGAAGCTGGAAGCGGATAAGGACCATCCGATTTCACAGGGGTTTGTCTGCAACAAGGGTATTTACGGCGCCGAGGTGCACAACGACCCGGACCGGCTCAATCAGCCTCTGAAAAAAGTCGGGCCAGGGCAGTTCGAGCCGATCGGCTGGGATCAGGCGGTCACGGAGATTGCTGCGCGGCTCAAGCAGATTGTTGCCCGGCACGGCGGTGAGGCGGTCGGCAGCTACACGGGCAATCCGAATGCCTTCAACACGCTATTTGGTCCGTCCTACGCCAACTTCATCCGCCAGCTGGGTGCCAGATACTTCTTCAGCTCCGGGACTCAGGATTGCGCGAACAAATTTGCTGCCAGTGAAGCCGTCTTCGGCACCCGCACCCTGCACCCGCTGCCGGACCTGGATCACTCGGACTTCATTCTGATCGTCGGCGAGAACCCGGCTGTGAGCCATATGTCCTTTGTTTCCATCCCGAATCCCATGGCGCATCTGAAGGCCGCTGAGGAGCGCGGTGCGAAGGTGCTCTATCTGAATCCGCGCCGGATCGAGTCCGTATCGATCGCGGGCGAGGTGCTGAAGATCCGACCGGATACGGACGTTTACCTGCTGGCTGCCCTGATCCACGAGATCGATCGAACGCTCGGATTCGATGAGTCTGTGACCGGTCGCGGTGAGCGGCTGGATGAGCTCAGGGATTTCGTGGCCGAGTACTCGCCGGAACGGGTCGCACCGGTGACCGGTGTTCCGGCCGAAGAAATCAAAGCGCTGGCGCAAGCTTTCGCCACCGCCCCTAGTGCCTGCGCCCATATGTCCACCGGTGTGAACATGGGCCGGCAGGGCACGCTCGCCTACTGGCTACTGCACATGCTGGTATTCGTGACCGGCAATCTGGGCCGCCGCGGGGGCAATTTCTACTCGCTCGGATTTTACGAGCGAAGCACGGCGGCAGGACGAGCAGTGCCGGAAGGGATGCTGGAAACACCATTTGGCGAGGTGCGCAAGCCTGGTGGGGTGGGCATCAATCTGCCTGGAAACCTGCTCGCTAACTACATCACCGATCTGGAGCAACCGATCCGGGCATTGTTCGTCAGCTCCGGCAATCCCGTGCTTTCAATTGCTGGCGAGGCCCATCTGCGAGAGGCCATGGCCGCCCTCGATCTGCTGGTCTGCGTGGACATCTACCGGAACGCCACCGGCGAGTACGCCGACTACGTGCTGCCGGCCGCTGGTGCATTCGAGCGGGAGGACATCAACTTTGCTGGCATCGGGCTGCAGTTCGAACCGTCCGTGCAGTTCACCGAAGCCGTGGTGCCGCCAGCCTTCGAGCGGAAACCCGACTGGTGGATCTATGAGCGGCTGGCCCAGGCCATGGGCTTCAGCTCGGCATTGGACGATCTGCCAGAGGGTGAGCTGCCGGACATGTGGGGGCGGGTCAACGCCATGCTTCGCTCCCGTGGCCACAGCATGACCGAGCTCCGAAAGGAGCAGATCATCGCCCTGGAGCGATCGAACCCGGAAGATTTCTACGACCGCTACCTGCAGCGCGACTCTCAGATGGTGGACTGCGCTCCAGAAGCTTTCGCCCCTGCGATTGAGCGCATGGGCAGGCTGTTCGAGGAAGAAGTTGCGGCTGCGCCCGGGTCCACATTGAAGCTGATCAGCAAAAGAGACGCCTACATGTTCAACTCCTGGTATGCCAACGTGGCCAAGCTGAAGGCCAAGGACCGGGATCGGAACTATCTCTACATGCACCCGAAAGACGCCGAGGAGCGGCAGATCACCGAAGGGGTGACGGTCCGGATCGAGAACGACCATGGGTCGATCCAAGCCCCTGTGAAACTGACCGATGATCTGATGGACGGTGTGGTGGCCATGAGCCACGGTTGGGGGCAGGGCGAGAGCAAGGGCATGCGGGTGGCGAGCGGTGCCCCGGGCGTGAACTGCAATGCGCTGCTGCCTTCAGGGCCCGGCAGCTTCGAGCCCCTGTCCAATCAATCGCACATGACGGGGATTCCGGTGCACGTCAGCCCCAGTCTTGATAACGTGGGTTAACCAATCAACCCGCCGCCGACGAATCTCGGCTCAGGTCAGCATCGATCAGCCCCATCTTTTTCTGGATCTCCAGAAACCGGGGGTGATTACGAATCGGATCGAATTTTGGTTCGCATATCGTGAACATATCTGGCGCGCGTTCTTCGAGGCCGCGCTCCAGGCGGTCGAGCGCCGCGCCCTCTTCTTCCATCATGAGATAGATGCTGGCTATCCATGCGGCCATGTACTTTCCCGCATCTCTCTCGATTTCCAGCAGTAGTGCCTTTGCCTGCGTACTTTCTCCGGCAATCGCAAGCGCTGATGCGCGTAACAGGCGCGCTTCCAGCTGTCTGTCGCTGGTGATCTTCTCAATTCGACGAGCCTGCTCAAGTACTTTTTCGGCGTCGCGCAACTCAATGAATGCCACCCCGCGATTGTAGTACGCGAGCATGAATTCGGGATCCAAGGCCAGAACATCGTTCCACTGAACCAATGCTTCTTCATAGCGCCGCATGTCGTACAGGGGCCAGCCAACCATAGTCCTGACAAACAGGTTTAACGGGTCCAGCTCCTGAGCAATACGTATCTCGGCTAGTGCATCGTCGAACCGGCTGGTCGCAATGAACAGCAAACTACGCCACTGGCGGGCCATGACGGAATTTGGATTCAGGTTAATTGCACGCTCAAGGCTCTGCTCTGACGCGGCCCACTCCCAGTCGATAAGTTGCACGACGCCCAACGCCGCGTAGCCCTCGGCGAGGCTCTCATCGAGAGACGTTGCACGTAGCGCCGCTTCCTTACAGTCGTCAAGTGAGAGCATGCCGGAGTGAACGACGATCGGTTGCGTACATACTTCAGCGAGAGAGGCGTAGGCCAGGGCAAATGCCGGATCTAGACGTAAAGCTTCTTCATAGTGCTGGATTGCCGCACGAAATGTGTCCTCTCCAACGTGATTCGCATTGAACCGTCCCTTCAGATAGGCACGATAGGCATCAGGGTTGCTGGTGGGCGTCTTGCCTAACTCAAGCGGACCGTCCTGCGAGTCGTTGTCCGATGCAATGAGGCGGGGTAGCAGTTCGCCGGCAACAGCTTCGGCGACATCGGTCTGCAATGTGACAACACCTTCGGGTTTTCGAGCATAGTTCTGTGACCAGAGGTGGTGATCCGTTCTTCCGTCGATTAGCTGGATCGTGATCCGAACCTCCGATTCGGTAGTCAAAACTGAGCCTTCGACGATGGCATCGACATTCAACCTTGTAGCGATCTCCGGAATTGTCAGTTCGCTGCCTCTGAACTTCATCATGGTTGTCCGCGAGATGACTTTGAGATTTTCGATCCGTCCGAGACGGGCGATCAGCGCCTCGGACATTCCGTCGACAAAGTACTGGTCACGCGAGGGATTGGGTGAAAGATTGTCCAGCGGCAGAATTGCCAACGATCGAATCCCGGCGTCAGCGCCAGTCGGATCGTTGTCGGGCAACGACACCCAGATGGCATAACCGGCGACTGTGATCGCGGCGACCAGTAGGCCAACCATGAGCGGTTGTTGCCGGGGAGATACGTGCGGCCTATGGGCCGCAACCCGTGCTGCCAGTCTGTAGCCTTTCTTGGGGATGGTCTCAAAAAGTGGTGACGTATCGTCGGTATCTTCGAGAGCTTGACGCAGCTCGCTGACGCAGTTGTAGACAGAGCCCTCACTGACTACCCGCCCCTTCCACACATCCTCCAGAAGGTCGTCGATTGTCACCACTTCACCAGGTCTGTCGGCGAAGTAGACCAGAACATCGATAACTTGCGGTCGAAGCGTACTGGACTCGCCGTTCCGGGTGATGCGATTGAGTGAAGGCTCTACGTACCAACCTCCAACAGTGAACGGATTGCTTGCGCTTCGGGCGGCTGTCACGCGATCTCCGGAATCCTGACAGTTCGCAGCAATTCTACTGCAACGACTTCAGGGGGCATTGGAGAAGAACGTGAGGAGTTCATGAGGCCGCTATGAGGACTCCTGTAGCGGCCAGAAGCGAGTATCGCTGAGCACCGCCGCGAAATATGTGGTGCACCTTGATGACTGAATTATCAGGAGAATGAGTATGAGCAGACTACGTTTTTCGCTGGTAGTGTCCGCGGTGCTGGTCGCCGCACCCCAGTCCGGCATGGCTGGTGGTTTCCACGATTACGACAGCAAACGGGTCAGAGGGGCAACGACTGGCAGTTTTTCCCAGTTCGATTATCTGATGGACGTGGATGGCAGCCGGTTATTCAACGTCAACATCGAAGGGACGTTCTCGCTCCGAGTTGGCGGTGCCGAACGCAACGGCACTTTTGTGTTCCCTCACTTGCTGCAGATACCCTTAAGCGAGGAAGGGCTGGGAACCGTTGCCGGTGTTGCCTTCTGGACGTTCGATGGAGGCTTGATCTGCATCGGCGATCTCGGAGGGCCGATCGGCCCGGACGGCGGACGCACCAGTGGCCGGCTCAGGTGCTCGGACGGTTCATCCCTCGTGCTCTTTATTAAAGACGATGTCGTAACACCCGGCGTGCAGGTCACTACCAAAGTACGCGGACGTTTCGTTTACGCAGCGCGTGACGATTAGCGCGAAGGCAGACTAATTCGAAACAGCCGGCGCAGAAACGACGAGCTACCCGCCAGCAAACACAGCTCAGTAGAAACAAACCCCCCGGCCTCACAAGCAGGGGCCGGGGTCTACCCGGATCAGCGTCGCTGCTGAGCCTCCATCATGGCCCGTTCCATCTGGTCCATCACCTGATCAATGGTGAAGCTGGCCGCCTTCTGGCGTGGCGGGAACGCCTGGAAAGTCTGTAGAAACTCGGCCACCTCCGCCTGACCGCCGAACAGCAGGTAGACCCGGTCGAGGAACCAGTCATAGTAGGTGTTCGAGGTGAAGTAAGCCCGCTCGTAGGGATCGCGACGCAGATTGAACAGCAGCGGTATTCGGAGCGGGGTGAAAGGCTCGATCCAGGCCCGCATGGTTCCGCGAACCTTCTGTTCCATGAAGATCATCTTCCAGTCGCCCTTGCGCAATGCGGTCAGGTCACCATCGTCAGAGAAGTAGAAGATCTCATCCCGCGGTCCCTGATCGGTTTCGCCAGTGAGCAGCGGCAGGATGTTGTAGCCGTCCAGATGCACGTTGTACGTGCGGCCGATCGCGCGAACACCGCCGGATTTCAGCCGTTCCTTGATGTCCGGGGCGCCGGCTGCCGCCAGATAGGTCGGGAACCAGTCCATATGGTGAACGATCTCGTTGCTGACGCTGCCCGCTTCTATCTTTCCGGGCCAGCGCACCATGGAGGGCACCCGCCAGCCGCCTTCCCAGTTGGTGTTCTTCTCGCTCTGGAAGGGGGTCATGGCGGCGTCCGGCCAGGTATTCATGTGCGGGCCGTTGTCCGTCGAGTAGTGAACGATGGTGTTGTCGGTGATGCCGAGCTCATCGAGCAGGTCGAGCAGCTGACCCACGTGCCTGTCGTGTTCCACCATGCCATCGGCGTACTCATCCTGGCCTGAGATACCGCGCAGACTGTCCTTCACATGAGTACGGAAGTGCATGCGGGTGCCGTTCCACCACACGTAGAACGGCTTGCCCTGGTCATGTGCCCGCTTGATGAAATCAATGGCCGCAGCCACGGTTTCGTCGTCCACGGTCTCCATGCGCTTTCTGGTAAGCGGGCCGGTGTCCTGTATCTCGCCGTCCGCGGACGATTTGATTACGCCGCGGGGACCGAATTGCTCCCGGAAGGCGGGCTCCTGCGGGTAATCTTCGTTTTCGGGCTCTTCTTCGGCATTCAGGTGGTAGAGATTGCCGTAGAACTCATCGAAGCCGTGATTGGTAGGCAGGTGCTCATCCTTATCGCCCAGGTGGTTCTTGCCGAACTGACCGGTCACGTAGCCGTACTCCTTGAGCAGAGCAGCGATGGTCGGATCTTTTTCGGACAGACCGAGCTCAGCGCCGGGCACGCCGACCTTCGACAGGCCCGTTCTGTAGACACTCTGACCGGTGATGTAGGAAGACCGACCGGCGGTGCAGGATTGCTCGCCGTAGTAATCGGTGAACATCATGCCTTCCCTGGCGATCCGATCGATGTTCGGTGTTCGGTAACCGACCAGGCCGAAGGTATAGGCGCTGATGTTGCTCTGGCCGATGTCATCACCCCAGATCACCAGCATGTTGGGTTTGTCCGCCGCCCCTGCGCCGGTTGCCATGAAGCTCAGGCAGAGTAGAGATAGAAGGGTGGTCAGTGACGTTGACCGGCTGGTCTTGGTATTCCGTGCGGGCATTTTTCGTCCTTAGTTTTTCGTCCTTGGATAGGTTCTTAGATGAAGAGTGCCGAGTGATGTCGTATCCCGGGTCGGAACAGCAGCCCGGAAAGCCAATAGTCGCGCAGAGTGCGAACGTTGGCTACTCCGGCGGGCGGAACAGGGCGGCCGATCTCGAGGCCAGTCCGCCCAGGGTTCTGACCAGCCAGCGGGGCTGATAGCTTGCCCAGTTGACCAGTGCCTGGTTGGCAAGCCCGGGCACCCGGATCACCTGTCCGGCTTTCAGCGCATCGAAGCCTTCCTGAGCAACTCGTCTCGCATCGGCAAGGAACCAGTCGGCGGCCTGCATGTCGGCGAAGGCATCGGCCATTTCCGTTTTCGTCGGTCCCGGGCAAAGGGCGGTGATTGTCACGCCGGTGCCCCTGAACTCCTCGGACAGGCTCTCGGTGAGTGAGAGCACATAGGCCTTGCTGGCTGCATATACGGCCATGCCGGGCACAGGCTGGAAAGAAGCCACGGATGCCACGTTGAGGATCCGGCCGTAGCCGCGATCCGCCATCTGCCGGCCGAAGTGGTGCGTGAGCTCGGTGAGCGCCCGTACGTTCAGATTCACCAGATTGGTGAGCCAGTTGCCGTCTTCTTCCAGCATGGGTTCGGTGCTGATCACACCGGCGTTGTTGACCAGCACGTCCACGGTGAGACCGAGCTCGCGAACACGTTCGATCAGCCGCTGCGGCCCTTTTCCCTTGGCCAGGTCCACGCTGATGCAATGCACGGTGCAATCGGAAAGCTCGGCAGCCAGGTCCTGCAGCCGGTCTTCGCGGCGGGCGGCCAGGACGAGATCGTAGCCGCGGCTCGCGAAGATGCGTGCGAACTCCTCGCCGATGCCGGCCGAGGCGCCTGTGATGAGTGCGATAGGGCGAGACATGAAGACTCCTTGTTTCACTGCTTACGGCCGGTTCCTTGGCCGTCGTCTGGGGTTCACTGCCGATGATAGCCCGATCGTGCGACAGAACCGCTTTGATCGGAATCATTGCGTTATAAATGATAATAGTTATCATTTGGGTTCAATTCTGGATGGATAGGATTCAGCGGTGTGCTACCGGGCGATTGCGGTTCTCGGCGGGTGCCTTGTTGGCATGGCGTCTGGGATGTCGGCTGCGGAAGACAACGAAGCGGCAGGATTGACGAGCCAGCAAGCTCACCCCATTGAGGAGGTCATCGTCACCGGTGTCCGCCAGCGGCTCTATCAGGCGGGCACGCTGATGGACGTCATTCAGAAAACAGAGGTAGTAGACGAGCAGCTGATCGAAGCGCGCCAGGCTGTGAACCTCTCCCAGGCAGTGGCTGCCTCTCCGGGTGTGCGGGTTTCCAATGAATGCTCCATGTGCGGGGTGAAGCGCATCATGCTCAATGGCATGCGCGGCGAGCACACCACCATTCTTACCGACGGCATGCCTCTGCACACCATGCTGGCCGGTTACTATGCGGTGGATGCCATCGCGACGACGGGGGTCGAGCGGATCGAGGTTGCCCGCGGTGCGGGTGCTTCGTTGATCGCGCCGGAAGCCGTCGGCGGCACCATCAATGTGATCTCCAAGGAAGCCAGCCGTTCCATGCTGGAGCTCGACGGCATGATCGAGGAAGGGGATGGCTATCTCTTCAGTGGCCTCGGTGCGCTGGTCAGCGACGACGGCCGGCACCGATCCACTCTGGTCACTCAGCTCGACCGACACGACAAGGTCGATGGCGACAGCAATGGTGTGGGCGAAGCGCCGCTGCAGGACAACAAGACCCTCATCTTCCGCCAGTCCAGCGATTTCACGGACCGGGACAACCTGATCTTCCGGGTGGCTTTCGTCGATTCAGAGATCTTCGGCGGGCCGATGAGCGTAGACAACATCGATGATCTGCTCGATGGGTATGATGGTATCGAGTCCGATGTGCTGTTCGAGAATGGCGACGTGCGTGGCCAATACATCGGCAAGCCCTGGGAAACCGCCGAGTGGATCAAAACCGAGCGGATCGAGATCTCCGGGAGCTGGCTGCACGAGTTCAACGGTCGTTATAACGCGGGCTTCAGTGCGGGTTATTCGGAACACGATCAGGACTCGTTCTATGAAGGCTTCGACTACGAAGCCACTGACGAGCTGCTTTATCTCGATTTCCGCAACAACCTGGTCGTTAGCGATGCGCACATGCTCACTTTCGGCATCGACCTCAGAGATGAGCAGATGCGTTCCGACTCGGAGGTAGGGGCGGCGTCGGATGTATACATCGAGGACAGCTTCGATTACCTGGTCACCGGAATCTACCTGCAGGACAGCTGGACGGCCACAGAGCGGTTGGATCTCTCGCTGGCCTTGCGTCTGGATAGCGTAGAGGCGGACTTCGTCGCGCCGGAGAAGCCGGGTACAGAGATCGACAAGACCATCGTCGCACCGCGGCTGGATCTCCGCTACCGGCACACGGATGCCTGGGCATCCCGGTTTTCTGCTGGCCGCGGCTGGCGCGCACCGCTTTCGTTCTTCGAAACGGATCACGGCATCCTGGACGCCGGTGATGGCTTTGCCATTGATGTGGACAAGCTGGAGAAGTCGATCTCGACCACTTACGCCCTGTCTTATGAGGGTAATCGTCTGACGGGTACGCTATCGCTGGCCTGGACGGAAGTGGAAAACCTGGCAACCATCGATGAGACGGAAGACGGTGTGCCGCTACTCACTCAGATCGATGACAAGGCCTCCGTGTTCGTCAGCGACATCGCCCTCGGTTACAGCCTGACGGAGCACTTCGATATCGGCCTCACCCTGGAGCGGTTTGACTACGACGAGGTGTTCGAAAGCTCCTATGCCATTGCGCCCATCGAAGAGCGAGCCACCCTGACCCTGGACTATCAGCGTGGCCCCTGGCACGGCTTCGCAACCTCGATGTGGATCGGCAGCCGGGACCTCGGCAAGTACGGTTACGAGGGATTCAACATCTTCGACGCAGCGCCGAAATCCACGGACGCCTCATCCTACTGGACTTTCGATTTCCGTGTGTCCAGAGACGTGGGTGACCACTTCTCTTTCTACGTCGGTGCCTACAACCTGTTTGACGAGACTCAGGTCAAAGAGATGGAAACACCGCTGTTCTGGGATGCGGAGGGAGCCTACGACGTTGCCTATATCTACGGTCCGCTTCGCGGCCGGGAGCTTTATACCGGGATGCAATTCAGGCTGTAGCGATGAGTAACGTGCGCCATCTTGTCAAATTGCTGACCGTCACCCTGCTTTTTGCAGTCGTGCTCCCCGGGGGAACGGTCCCTGTGCGGGCGGATGGCGCAAAAGAGACGGTGGCTGGGACGGCCGGCGCACCATCGTTGCTCGACTATGCGCTGAAGCGGTTGGATGCCCCGGAAGTGGAGTCACTCCGGCAATTCGAGGGCAAACCGGTATTGATGATGTT
The DNA here is from genome assembly GCA_965215995.1 of Candidatus Azotimanducaceae bacterium. Classification (GTDB taxonomy): domain Bacteria; phylum Pseudomonadota; class Gammaproteobacteria; order Pseudomonadales; family Azotimanducaceae; genus SZUA-309. The sequence goes on from OZ244128.1 coordinate 3,006,373, forward strand.
CTTCGAGCCCGAGTGCAGCTGGTGCTTCCGGCAGGTGCGCACGCTGAACGCCATGGGACAACGCTGTACCAGCGGCTTTCAGGCCCTGGCCATCGGTGTGAATGGCAATCGATCGCGCCTGAAGAAGGAATGGCGTCGCCTTCGGCCCGATTTTCCTGCCTTTGAGGCGTCACCCGCCTTGCTTGAAGCGCTGGATGGCGTGCCTGCGACGCCCTTTACGCTGATTGGCGATGCGAAGGGCGACTATCTGAACTGGACCAGGGGCTATCTCCCCGAAGCAGATCTGGAGATCTTTCTTGCGGAACAGGGCATTCAGGTTTGTGCTACGGAGTCTGCGGGTAAAGCGTTAACTGGCCGCTAGACCAGTTCCTTGTTCGACCTCGAATGCCTCTACAATGCCTCTGTTGATTGAGGGAGGCAGCTATGCGCGCAGCAGTGGTTCGCGAACACGGCGACATTAACAACATCCTGCTCGAAGAGGACTATCCGGAACCGGTGATCGAACCGGGCTGGGTGAAGGTGGCCGTTAAGGCGACCTCTCTGAATTACCACGATCTCTTCAGTCGCCGGGGCATGCCTGGCATTCGCCTGCCACTGCCGTTGATCATCGGCTCGGACATTGCCGGTGAGGTCGTGGAGACCGGACCGGATGTGGATGAGCGCCTGATCGGTTCGCGGGTGCTGATTGATCCTCTGCTGCTGAGCCTCGGCATGATCGGCGAGCGCTGGGACGGTGGCAGAGCCGAGTACTGCGCAGCGCATGCTTCCCAGCTGGTGCCCATTCCGGACAACGTGGGTTTCGAGGTCGCGGCGGCCATTCCGCTGGCCTATGCCACGGCACACCGAATGATGGTGACTCGGGGCAGGGTGAAGGAAACCGACACTGTGCTCGTCATGGGCGCCAGCGGCGGGGTCGGGACGGCCTGTGTGCTGCTGGCGAAAGCGGCGGGTGCGACGGTGATTGCCTGTGCCTCCAGTAGTGAGAAGCTCAGCCGGCTGCAAGCGCTCGGCGCGGACCACGGCATCAACTACATCGAGCAGGACATGCGGGAAGCGGTCTGGGATCTGGTCGGCAAGCCGCGGATCACGGGCGAAGGCGGAGTGGACCTGCTGATCAACTCCACAGGCGGCGGCACCTGGAATGACTCGGTGCGCTGCATGCGCCGGGCCGGTCGCCTGGTGACCTGTGGCGCGACGGCTGGCTTCGATGAAGAAGTGGATGTCCGTTACGTCTGGACCTACGAGCACGACCTGCTGGGTTCCAATGGCTGGCGGCGCAGCGATATCGAGGCATTGCTCACGCAAGCATCCACGGGTGCCCTTGTTCCCGTGATCGACAAGGTGATGCCGCTGACCGATGTGCACGAAGCCGAGCGGCTGATGGAAGAACGCGCCTTGTTCGGCAAGGTCGTTCTGGTGCCCTGACCGCGACAAAGGAGATCGTGCAATGAAGATCGGACTCAACTACGCCTTCGGTGCGAATGCTCGGCATGACGTCGGTCTGCTGAAGCACCTGGTGCAGACCATGGAAAGCCTCGGCTATCACTCGTTGTGGATGCCTGAGCATGTGGTGGGATTTCCGGCAGAAAGCTACGTATCCAGCTACCCGTACAGCAGGGATGGCTCGGTGCCATGGCAAGGTGATCTGGCGCTGCACGACCCTTTGTTCATCACCGCGGCCGCGGCACAGATGACGACCCACCTGCGCTTCGGCAGCGGCATTGTCATCCTGCCGCAGCGTCCGGCGCTGCTCACCGCAAAGGAGTTGATGACCCTGGATCATCTGACCGGTGGCCGCTTCGAGTTCGGCGTTGGCGGCGGCTGGTCCTCCGAGGAGTATGAGGCTCTAGGCGTACCGTTCGCCGGTCGTGGTAAGCGGTTTGATGAGTACATCGAAGCCATCCGCATTGCCTGGCGAGACAATCCAGCGAGCTATCAAGGTGAGACCATCAATTTTGCTGAGGTGGTGCTGATGCCGAAGCCACTCACACCGGGCGGGCCGCCACTGCTGATCGGTGGCAGCTCGGAGGCTGCTTTGCGGCGGGCGGCGCGGCTCGGGGACGGCTGGTTTGGTCACTGGACGGACGCGCACGATCCGGCCGTGGAAATCGAACGGCTTCACAACGTCCTGAGTGAGGCTGGTCGGGATGCCGGCAAAGGATTCATCACGAAAGCAAGCCTGGTGCATGCCGGTCCGCCGGACGAGCTGGGCGCGGCACTGGACCAGGCTCGAGATCTTGGTCTGGCAGAGACCGTGCTGATCGTACCCGTGCGTACCCGGAGCCTGGAGGCGGACCTGACGCTCTGGGCAGAGGCTGCCGGCCTGGTGTCGGCATGAGGGACCTCTGAGCTTCAGTAACTCGGAGGCTGCTCAGGATTCAGGCTGCAGCGAAGTCCGACCTCAGTGCCTGGTAGGGGGTCGGTTCGGTGATACCGAGCTCGCCGCGCACCTCATCGATCGGCAACTCGAGCAGCCGCTCCCATTCCACGGCAGGTAGCCAGGCCGCACGGCGACCGTCCGTGTATCCACGGCGGGCAGCACGATAGACGCCGCTGCCATAGACCTTACGCAGTTGCCAGGCGCCCATCAGCACGATCAGGCCAATGCCCCGGTTCTGATTCTGGGCATAGGTGAATGCCAGCAGGCACAGCTCGCCCAGCTCGTCGCGGCCGTAGTGAGTCAACGTGTGCCAGAGATCGTGCTGATCTCGCAACCGCTGGCTGAAACGGACCAGATCCGGATCCTGCCACTGCTCGCCGACCTCACTGGCTTCCACCAGACCGTCAGCGCTCAGGTTTTCGTCTTCCATGAAGGCGAGGTAAGCACGGCCGAGGCTGTCAGGTCGCATCTGCCGCAAGCGCTCCCGGTCTCGCAGGCTAACCAGCAGGTCGATCTCCTCATCGAGGATCCGCTGGCCCTCGGGGGTGGCTTTGAACCTCTGAAATCCCTTGTGCAGCGAAGGTCCGCCCATGGCCTTGATGATCTGGAATACCTGCGCCGTGTCCTCGGCGTCAGCGATCAGTTTGCGCAGGGCCCGCCAGGCATCCCCTAACTGCATTCTGTTGTGCGGCTCGTTCACTTCATGTCATCCTTATCAACAACGATGTAGATAATAACGATATCAACATGAATGTCAATAAGCGCCAGCGGCGATCTCCGGAAGCAGCCAGAAGCCTGCTACTCGATACGGCGGAGCAACGTCTCGCGGAGATGGGACTCGAGGGGCTCAATGTGGCAGGCGTTGCCAAGGCTGCTGGCATGAGCCACGCGACGCTTCTGCACCACTTTGGCAATGCGGCTGGAATGCGCCAGGCGCTTGTCGAACGAATGGGAGAGCGTCTGGTGGGGGATGCCATGGGCGCGATCGAGGGAGGTGGCGATCTCGATGCCGTGGTGCGGGAACTCTTTGATGTCATGTCCACGCATGGCCACGCCAAGGTCATGGCCTGGCAGAGCATAGACGCCGAGTTTTCCGCCGAGCCGTCCGAGGACCGGAAAGAGCGTTTTGATGCGCTGATCCGTGCCAGTGCCGGGCAGTTTCCGGGGGCTGATATTCCGACCATGCGCAACGTGGTCACCCTGGTGATTGCCGCCGCGATTGGTCTTGGTGTCGGGGGGGCTGCCCTCATGGACCTCCTGGGCATGGACGAAGCGGCCCAGACCAACTTCCCGAGCTGGCTGGCGGCATGGGTCGATCAGGGATTGGCCGATGGCTGAGCTCAGGGATCCTGGTACAGATACGTCATTGAACTGGCCGGTGATCTCCGCTATCACTCCAGCAGATGGTACACGGAGACAGATGATGGGACAGTATCTGGGCAGCAGCGACGAAGAGCGCCGCTCTTTGATCAAACGGTCGCGAAGCGGCGACATGACGGTTTCCAACCGGGAAGTGGCAGAGGCGTTCGCCATCGACCCGAACTACGACCCCTACGAGATTCCGCTAGATGAGGTGGATCCCTCTCATCCGGCCCTGTTTCTGCACGGCACCCACTGGCCGCATCTCAAGCGCCTCCGGGAAGAAGACCCGGTGCACTACCACGAAGAGAGCATGTTCGGGCCGTACTGGTCGGTTACCAAGCTGGCGGATATCAAGTACGTGGACTCCCACCACGAGATCTTTTCCTCCAAGCAGGAGAAAGGCGGCATCGCGCTGGGTGGTGTGCCGGATCGGGCGGATGAGTACTCGTTGCCCATGTTCATTCAGGAAGACCCGCCCAAACATGACGATCAACGCAAAGTGATCGCACCCATGTTCACGCCGAGAAATCTGGCCGACCTGAAGCCGCTGATCCGGGAACGGGCTGGCAACATCCTCGATGATTTGCCGCGCAACGAGGAGTTCAACTGGGTGCGGCATGTTTCGGTGGAGCTCACCGGGCAGATGCTGGCAACGCTCTTTGATGTGCCGCAGGAAGACCGGCTGAGATTGATCGATTGGTCCGACACCATCCAGAACCTGGGCGATCCCGAAGAATTCGAAAATCCGGAGGAGGGTTTCCAGAAGCTCTTCGAATGTCTGGCCTACTTCCAGGAATACTACGAGGCCCGCAAGAAGGAGCCTCGGAAGTTCGATCTGATCTCGCTGCTCGCCCACGATCCGGCGACCAACAACATGGATCCGCAGGAGCTGCTCGGCAACGTGATGCTGCTGATCGTCGGCGGCAACGACACCACCCGAAACTCCATTTCCGGCGGCGTGCTGGCGTTGAACGAGAATCCGGCCCAGTACGAAAAGCTGATGCAGAATCCCGGACTGATTCCGAAGATGGTGCCGGAGATCATCCGTTGGCAATCGCCTGTCGCGCATATGGCCCGCACTGCCTTGGAGGATACGGAGCTCGGCGGTAAGCAGATCAGAAAGAACGATCGGGTCTGCATGTGGTACATCTCGGGCAATCGGGATGCGGATGCCATCGACGATCCGGACGAGTTCATCATCGACCGGGAAAACCCACGCGGACATACGGCCTTTGGGTTCGGCGTGCACCGCTGTGTGGGTAACCGACTGGCAGAAATGCAGCTCGAGGTGATCTGGGAAGAGATCATGAAGCGCTTCTCCAAGGTGGAGGTTACCGGTGACCCGGTGGGACTTGCGTCCAGCTTCATCCATGGGATTCGGGAGCTGCCCGTTACGCTGCGGGATTAGTCTGCGTGTTCTCCCTTGTCGAGATGCACGAGCCCAAGAGATCCATAGCTTAAGGGGCAGGATTGCCGGTGTTTCGGCGTGCACGCCAGCTTGCGAGCGCAGTTCCATCATCGGAACGAACCGCTGCCTGGCCGGTCATGCTCTTCTGTTGGAACCAGCCGGTGAAAGTTGTCGCGGGTTCGGCGGTTCGGATCGTGATTTCGTTACCTCGAAGCGTGGCAAAGCTGACCGGGATCGGCCGGCCGGCTTCCAGCAGATCGACCGAGATCTGCTGATAACGTTGCTCGATTTGCATGTTCAGCGTTCGGTTGTCGGTCTCGAGGACCCAATCGCCAGCAATCCGCGCCGGAATGATCCAGAGCATGGCGCCACCGCTGGTTCTGCCGTACACGTGTTTGTCTGGTAGCCAGTCGCCCATATCGAACGCGTTGGAGACCACCCGGGTACCGGCTGGCAGCTCGGTGAGCAACTTGGGCCGCAACTGCAGGTTTGCCTCAGGAAAGAGATAGGCTGTGACGACGGTGGCACGGGAGAGATCCGCCGCGTAGATGTCCCCTTCCAGAAAGTGCACTCGGTCGGCCACACCTGCCTGTCTGGCGTTTGCTGCTGCCAGCGCAACCAGCTCCGCCTGCAGCTCCACCCCGTGTCCGCGCGCGCCTCTCTTTGCTGCTGCGATGACGATGCGACCATCACCGGCGCCGAGGTCGATCAGGTAGTCGTCTGGGCCCACACGGGCGAGATCCAGCATGAGCTCCACGTCTTCGCTGACCGTGTTCACGTAGGGTGCGACCAGTTCCGCCGGCAAAACGGGTCGCAGCAAAAGCAACATGAGCAGTACCGTGCCCAGGGCGCAGCGCTGTAGCATGTTCGGATCCCCCGAAGTGATCTACGAGAGCTTAGAGGCGTGAATCGAACAGAGGAAGATGAGAGCGATGGGCTGAACCGCAGGAGACTGCTTGTTGGTGGTGCGCTCGCCACTCTTGCCGGGTGCGGTAGGGGGGCGGGTCCGGCTCGTGGCTACTCCAGGAAACCGTGGGCTGCGCCGCGGATCTCGGCGGCGAACGTGATTCGCGAAGTGGTCGGGCATCGGCCGTTTCGTCCTTCGGGATTCGTGGTGCGGGCGGAGCAGCTGGACGACAAGACGGTGGTGCACAACTACGGTCACGGTGGCGGCGGCCTGTCTCTGGCCTGGGGATCCTCGGCACTGGCGCTCAGGACACTCGGTTCGAGCACGCCGGGTCAGGCAGCGGTGATCGGCAGCGGCATCATGGGTCTCACCAGCGCGCGCCTGCTGCAGGATGCCGGTTGGCAGGTCACCATCTACACGCGGGACGTGGCACGGCACACGACCTCGAACGTAGCGGGCGGGGAGTGGGGGCCGTTCGGCGTGCACGACCCGGAAGTCTCCACGCCGGAGTTCAAAGCCAGGCTCGAATGGGCAGGCCGGATCTCCCATCATGCCTACACCAATCTGACCGGTGCCGACTACGGCATTCGCTGGCTGGAGCAGTACGCGCTGCGCCGCAACCCACCGGAAACCGATGCTGAGCCGGGCATGTGGGACGACCTGTTCCCCTACGCCGCCGAGCTGGCACCCGGAGAACATCCGTTCGGCGACTGGTACGCACAGCGGAACGTGAGCATGCAGATCGATCCCGGCACCTTGCTGCGTGCACTGGTGCGTGATTTTCAGCTCTCCCGCGGTCGCTTTGTGATCCGTAACTTTCAGTCGGTGGATGAGGTGCTGGCGCTGTCTGAACCGGTTCTGTTCAACTGCACCGGCCTCGGAGCAGCGGCGCTGTTCGGCGATGAGGAACTGATCCCCGCCAAAGGCCAGCTGGTGTTCCTGCCGCCGGATCCGGCCGTTGACTACATCACCCTGGGCGGCGGCCGCGGTCAGCTCTACATGTTTCCCCGGACGGACGTGCTGCTGCTCGGGGGCACGTTCAAGCCTGGTGACTACTCAACGCATCCGGAGCCGGACGAGACAGAGCGGATCATCGGCGAGCACGTTCGGCTCTTCGCGGACTTTGGCTGAGCACGTTCAGCGGGACATCACCTCCTGCCAGAACGACATCATGTCTGCATTGAAGACGGCGGCCTGATCGCCCTCACTACCGATCCTCGCCCCTTTGGCGCCATAGCCGGCCTTCACGGCGTAGATCATCAGCTCCCGCTCGCTGAGCGTTGGGTCCGCGATGCCGGTGAGAGGATGGATGAGGGCGCCATCATCGGCGATGTACACCGTAGGTGCCGATGGTGATACGGAGGCGTCTTCGATCAGTTCGATGGGAGTGTCCCGATCGAAGCTGTGTTGCGCACCGGCAACGATACGGCAGCTGGCGTTACCGCCGGTCAGGCGAACGGCGTGCATGTGGGCCTGCACCTGTTGCGGCAGACACCACTCGTCACGGTCGCCGATGATCGAGCGCACGCGGGTATTGCCGACTTCCGGGTTTTCAAACTGCTGACCGGACCAGGGATAGGCGCCGTAGACGGCGCAGAGCGGATGCTCGGGAATACCGGTCAGGCGCGTCATGCAGGCCGCCGACAGGACGGCAGCACCACCGCGGCTGTGCCCCTGGGCACCGATTCTCGAAGCGTCCACATCCGCCCTGGCGCAGAGCATCCGGGCGGTGGCGAGAACATCCCAGGCGCTGGCGGCAAACGTGTACTGGGTCTGATCTGCTACCGTCGAGGTTACCCCCCGCTGGCCGAATGGATCGATCAGGCAGGCGCCGATGCCAGCGTGGGTGAGCATGTCAGCCTTGGCGATGTGGGACGGTGCGATCCCGAGGCTGCCGGGGACGACGATCACCACACCATGCGGCGTTGAGCCTGCCGGCAGGAAGAGCTGACCAAAGATCCGGGCAGCGGGCATGTTCTCCGGTTCCGTGATTGCCTGGTAGAAACCGGTCGGGTTGGCCGTTGGGATCTCCAGGATCTCGCCCGTGATACCGTCGGTCAGGGTGATCCGATCCATCGCTATTCCTCCTTAACAAAGGCGTTGTAGGCTGCTTCATGTTCCGGGTCCCAGCGCGACAGGGCCGAGCGGTTTTTCAGCAGATCGTCCGTGTTCCACTGGATGCGCTTCTCGTCCAGCTCCCGAGGCGTGTCGTTGTCGGGACAGAGCACGTAGAAGTCGCCGCGACTCAGGGACTCGATCAGGAACTCCACCACCTGCTCCGAGGTCCAGGCGCCAGCCGGCTTCTCGGGGATGAACCGCGCGATCATGCCCGTGTAGGTAAAACCGGGAACGAGCAGGTGGGCGGAGAGCTTGCAGCCTTCCTCCTGGCGCAGGGCGTGGGCCAGGCTTTCTGTATAGGCTTTCACGCCTGCCTTGGAGAGATTGTAGGCATAGCCGCCGGGTGGATTGGTGATGCCCTGTTTGGAGCCGGTGTTGATCACGGCGCCTCGCACGCCGGAGGCAAGCATCCCCGGTACAAAGGCCTGGCAGCCGTGGATGATGCCCCAGAGGTTGATCTCCACCTGTTTCTTCCAGATTTCCAGGTTCTCCCACGGTTTGCTGGGTGGGAATGCGGCACCTGCGTTGTTCATCAGGCAGTGAATCTCGCCGAGGGTCTCTGCCGCTGCCTGCTGCAGGGTAGCCACCTGTTCGAAGTCAGCAACGTCGCAGACGTGGCTGTGGATCTCTCCTGCCCCGGAAAGTGACGCGGCTGCTTCGGCGAGATTTTCCTCGTTGAGGTCGGCGATCAGTACCCGCATGCCCGCTTCCAGGTAGCGCCTGGCCGCTGCCAGACCAATTCCGCTGGCGCCTCCTGTGATCACTGCTGCGTTGCCTGCCTTCATCCAATCCGTCATTTGCACTGGCCTCCCGAGTTCTTTCTTTGGAAGGGTGATTTTACTCATTTATTTGTTTGACAACCAATAAATGGAATGACAGGATCGGTCATTGAAGGACGAGTCAGAAAGGGGAAATACGGATGGCCTTGACGCTACCGACGGCCGAACGCTGGGCGGAGCAGTGTGCTGCCGATGGCGAATTCAATCTCGCAGCACGCCACTGGACGGGTGGACTCAAGCTCGTGGTCGGCGAGGAAGCACTTTCCTTGAGGCTGGATGCCGGTGCGGTCTCCGCCGGTGAGGCGAGTGACGGGAACATCGAGTTCAACGGTCCCGAAGACGCGTGGGCCCGATTCTTCGAAGCCACCCCGCCCAGATTTCACAACGACATCATGGCGAATCTCTCGACAGGGTCCGGTCTGGATCGGGGAGGCAACGAGCTGGTCTACGCGCAGTACTACGGTGCCGCCATGCGGGCGCTGGAACTGCTCCGGGAAGGGAGCAGCAACGGACCGGCGCTGAAAGCACAAGCTCTTCCCGGTGAGTTCGACAGCCCCGTTGGCCGCTATGTGCACGTCGATATCGATGGCCACGATCACCGGATCTACTATGAAGAAGCAGGTCAGGGCATCCCGCTGCTGATGCAGCACACGGCCGGTTGTCACGGCAGCCAGTGGCGCCACCTGTTCGAGGAGCCGGAGATCACCAGCCGCTTCCGGCTGATCGCCTACGATCTGCCTTATCACGGGAAATCGGTGCCGCCGGTAAGCAAGGACTGGTGGGCGGAGCGGTACGACCTGAAAGGCGAGTTTCTCCGCTCCGTGCCGCTGGGACTGGCAGAGGCTCTGAACCTGGACAGGCCGGTCTTCATGGGTTGCTCGGTCGGCGGCCTGCTGGCGCTCGATCTGGCTTATCGACATCCGGACAAGTTCCGTGCCGTGATCTCCGTGGAGGGCGCGCTGAAGATTGAAGGTGACCAGGAGCTCCTGCAGGAGCTCTGGCATCCCCAGGTGAGCAATGAGTACAAAGCCCGGTTGATGGAAGGCCTCATGTCGCCTACCTCTCCGAAGCCATACCGCAAGGAAACCAGCTTCGTCTATGCCAGCGGCTGGCCGCCCGTCTTCCTGGGCGATCTGTACTACTACATCGAGGACTTCGATCTCAGAAACTCGGCCAGCGGCATCGACACCAGCCACGTGGCTGTGCACATCCTCTCAGGAGAGTACGACTGGAGTGGGACGTCCGAACTGGGCCGCGAAGCCCACGAAGCGATCTCGGGATCTACCTGGACCGAGATGAAGGGCGTGGGGCATTTCCCCATGTCGGAGAATCCGGATGCGTTTATCCGCTATCTGCTGCCGATCCTGGATCAGATCGCAGTGGGGTGAACGCTCGAGATGCGGGGATCAGTGGCGTTCGGTTTGCCGGGCGTTCTGAGAGTTTTCAGGTTCCCTGGAGGTCTGACCGGTTTCCTGCATGGACAGAATGTAGCGACCCAGCCGCTTGCCAGCTTCTTCTTTGCTCTCGTAAGGACCGATCTCGCCTTCGCGTGAGGCGAAGTACCAGCCATCCTTCATTTCCAGAATCCGTTTGGCGGCTTCCGGCGAGTTCAGGTTGTCCAGAATGAGGTTGGCACCTTTGGCGACCCGGGCGGCAGCCTCCGAGAAAGGCAGGTCGAGTACCTGAGTTTCCTCATTAACGCGAAAGCTGACCTGAGCCTTGTCGTTGGCTTCGTCAGCATGCACGACCATGAACAGCGTGCCGCTCTCTGTGAACAGGCGTCCTTCCAGTCGATTCAGATTAGGGCTCATGATCGGGTCTCTCCTGCTTTCTCGGTGGCCCTGCATTCCCTGCAGGCCCTACTGGTTGGCAGAAATGTTATGAAGGCATCGGCTGTGGTTCCGTGACGGCCATCACAAAACCGGCCGAGAGGGCGAAACCAGCGCTTGTTCGCCCTCAGGTGACCTGTTAGGGCGAAGTGAACTGATAAAGGCAGGTGGTCATGTTGCGGCTGATCTCCCCACCGAACTGGCGCTCGGCGATCTCCGTCAGCGCGTCCAGCAATCGGCGCTTCTCCGCGGACGGCAGGCGCTGGATGGAGGAGAAGTTGCCGTACAGGTGCCTGACCTTGCTGGCTGGCAGGACCAGGGTCCAGTGGGACTCCTGGTAGGCGAGATCGGTGAAACCGGCCTGGCGGGCTTCGGCTTCCCGATTGGCCCTGGCGAGTGCGAACGGCACCGTGTCCGGCGCACCGGAAGGGGAGCTTGCCAGGGGTTCGAGCAATCGCCGGGTGGCTTCGTGGAAGGGATCCGGCTTGTTCAGGTCCTGAAACACGTTCCAGATCAGAGCCAGGGTACCGGCCGGTTTCAGGACCCTCCTGGCCTTGTCGAGGCCCGTTTTCGGATCTATCCAGTGAAAGGCCGTAGCAGCGATGAGCAGATCGAAGTGGCCGCCCGGCAACTCGGCATCCTCGAAGCTCGTTGCCAGGATGGTGCAATCGAGCGTGCTGGAGGGGGTCGCCGCTGCCAGCCGGTCGCCAAGCCGGTTCGCCAACCGTGCATCCGGCTCGATCAGGGTGAGCGGATTTGCACCGCGCTGGATCAGATGGCGGGTTGCCAGGCCGCTCCCCGGGCCGATTTCAGCCGTAATCGCGCCATGAAACAGGGCGCCGGAGTCCACCAGCGAGTCGAACACCCATTCCGGGTATTCCGGCCGAGCCCGGTCATAGCCATCCGGATCTTCCCCGAACAGGTGCCTGCCTTCGGTTCTGGGAATCCGGCTCACCGAAGCCTGGCTGACTCAGATCGCCAGCGGCGCGATGTTGGCGATCGTTTGCGGATCCTCTTTCCAGACGTCGGACACATCCACGTAGAGCTCGATGCCATTGCCGTCCGGATCCGCGATGTAAAGCGATTGGGTCACCACGTGGTCGATAGGATCCGTTTCCACACCCTTGGCTTCCAGATACTGTTTCGCCGATTTCAGATCGTCGATGCTGGTGCCGATCTGGAAGGCCACGTGGTGCAGGCCGGATTTTTCAGCGTCACCGGTTTCCTTGGATTCCATGATGGCGAAATCGTGGTGATTGCCCAGGCTGAAGAAGGCCATGTTGAGGCCATCCTGGTCGTAGTGGGCGCACACGGGTAGTCCGAGCACGTCCCGGTAGAAGGTCTCAGAACGTTCGAGGTTGGACACCTTTACGACAACGTGACCGAGCGACTTGATCTGCATGATGCATCTCCCCTTTCCTGCGATTCTCCCGTGACCAGTCTAGTCAATCCTTGGGAGTTGCGCATCCAGGCCGCGATGAACCAAGGTGTGGAGATACAGTTGTAGATGGTTGAGCATGCGGGGATGACAGAGTCGCCACAGCTCCTGACGGCACGCCAGATTTCCGGTAAACCGAATGAGTATCTTGCTTCTGTGGGTGAGGTCTTTTCGGTGTTCGGCCCGGAGACGCAGGATTCAGGGAACCTCTCCTATGGCGTTCGAGTCGGCGAGCGCCGGTTCTTCGTGAAGACAACGGATCCGGCTGCCTCGGCGTATCTGGAATATCCGGAGCGGGTAGCGCTGCTCAGGAATGCCATCGCGTTGAACACCGGATGTCAGCACCCGCTCATGCCCGAGCTCGTCAACGTGATCGAGTCCGAGGCCGGACCCATGCTCGTCTACGAGTGGGTGGAGGGAGAGCTGCTTCGAGCGGTGAAAGGTGATTCGGAATCTGCACACGAGCGATTCCGTCGCTTACCGGTAGCTGAAATTCGGCGAGCGCTCAATGGGCTCTACGATCTGCATGCCTTGCTCGCCGAGGCCGGGTATGTGGCGGTGGACTTCTACGATGGCTGCCTGATCTACGATTTCGAATCGCGCAAGCTGCACGTCGTGGATCTGGATGGCTACCACCCTGGGCCGTTCATCAACGAGATGGGCCGGATGTTCGGCTCGAGCCGGTTCATGGCACCGGAGGAGTTCGCGCTGGGTGCCCGTATTGATGAACAGACGACGGTGTTCAGTTTAGGTCGAGCGGCTGCGTTGTTTCTGGGCGATGGCAGCCTCGGTCCGGAACGATTTCGCGGCGGGTCAGCGCTTCATGAGGTGATGGTTCGTGCCTGCTCGGAGAATCGAGCCGAGCGCTTTGCGAACGTTGCCGATTTCAATCGTGCCTGGCAGTCGCGGGGCCGCTAACCGCCGCGCAGCATCAGATAGGCGCCGAGCAGCACTGCGAGTGCCACCACCGCCCAGCCGATTCGTTCAACGTACTGACGGATCAGCGACTCCATGCGCTCACCGCCGGCAACCACCAGGCCGGCCACCAGGAAAAATCTGGCGCCTCTGCCGACGAAGGAGGCGAGGATGAAGGCGGGCAAGTTCAGGGTCGCGACACCGGCGGCAATGGTGAATATCTTGTAGGGGATAGGCGAAAACCCTGCGATCAGCACCGCCCACACACCCCAGTCTTCAAACCAGGCCTTACCCGTCAGGTAGGCATCCCAGTAGCCGAGGTCAACCAGCAGCGGCTTTACCGCTTCGAAGAGGAAGAGACCGATGGCATAACCGGCAATGCCACCCAGCAGCGACGTGATCGTTGTGACCAGGGCGAAACGCCAGGCTTTGCCGCGATCGGCCACGCACATCGGGATGAGCATCACATCCGGGGGCACCGGAAAAAACGAAGACTCAGCGAAGCTCATCGCGCCAAGGTAGCGTTCTGCGTGCGGATGTCGGGACCAACCGATGACTTTCTCGTAGAGAGGCTCGAATAACTGCAAGGCGGCTCCTAATTCCGGAAGGCGCTACGAATCAGCCGGGCAAACTGCATGGCAGCCCCGGCCAGGTTGAGAATAACGGCACCCAAAAATGGCCACATGGTCTGCAGCAGCACTACGTTCAGAACCTGCAAGGCCATCAACAGCAGGAAGCAGGTGGCGGTGAGTCGGTTGGCGATCCGGTCCACGTCGCCGTGGTCGTCGAGATTCGAGCGGATCTGTTGGCGGGATCGCCAGAGCGAGAAGCTCATGAAGGCAAACCAGCTGGCGGACAACAGCTGCCAGCTGAGGGCGCGGTCTTCCAGCGTGGCGATCAGGAGCAGGGCCAGCAGGGCAAAGCCACCAGCGGTGAGGCTCGCTTCGAGGAGAAAGCCGAGCCGTAAGCGATCGCCGGGATGCCAGGTGCCTTCGCTGCGACTGCCGAAGGCAACCACCACGCCGGTGAATCCGGCCAGCGCGGTGGCGATCTCGGCGATGCCAATCAGCAGTTCAACGACATCCACTTCAACGAGGCGCCGTGAGCGATTTAGTCATGAAGGTGGCGTTGTCCGGACAGAGCTCTGCAAACTGGCGAGTCTGTTTGATGGCCGCCGGTGCTTCAGATCGACTGATGACTTGCCAACCTCTGTCAGCAAAGAACGCTTCTGCGCTCTCCGTCAGCAGGTATAGATCGCGCACACGAAGTGCTTTGGCATGGTCTTCAGCTGCCTCCAGAAGAACTCCACCCAGACCGTTCTTTCGAGCAGCAGGTCTTACGACGAGGGAACGCAGCAACGCCTCGGCGCCATACGGCTCGAGCCCGACTACGCCGGTCGGTGTCGTGGCACTCCCCAGAAACAGGAAGTGATGGAGATCTGCGGGCAGGTCGTCTACCGGCAGCCCCGCGGCAAGCAGCAGAGGCTCGATAGCAGAGGCTTCCGGATTGATGCGGATATTCATGGGCAGGGATGCTACGGGCTGTGTTGCTCGATCACCAGCATCAAAGAATACTTGCAATTGCTATTGTTGTGAGTGCAATATAAGTCCCGTAGTTTCTCCTCCCATGGTGAAACGATCAGCAGGGACGAAGCGGCCGAAAGGCGTCCGAGAAGAGAGCGTCGGCTATCTGGTGAACCAGATGGCGGATCGAATGAATGCCTTGATGCGTGAGGAGCTCGAGCCTCTGGGGCTCGACATCCGATTCTTCGCCAATCTCATGACGCTGCTGATTGAGGACGAGCTCAGTCAGGTGGAGCTTGGCGCGCGCGTTGGCGAGGCGCAGTACACGACCAGCAGGATCGTGGACGCGCTGGAGCGGGATGGGTTGGTGGAGCGTAAGCAGGATCCGAACAGCCGCAGAGCGCACCGGATCCTGCTTACCGAGAAAGGCAGACAACTGGCCGGGGAACTCCCTGCCCTTGTATCGCGGGTCAACGGAAAGGTCCTCGAGGAGCTTACGGAGAAGGAGCAGGCCCGCCTGGTCCAGCTGCTCCGGAAGGCGCTCCACGTTTAGTCAGTACACGAGGAAAGAACATGGCTTTACTGATCGCTGGCGTGCTCCTGTGGAGTGCCGTTCACTTCATTCCGACGCTCGGCCGCAGCCTCAAGGCTGCCCTCATCGCGGCAATGGGAGAAAGCGTTTATAGAGCCACGTTCTCGGCGGTTGTCGTTGCGTCTCTGGTGCTCATCGTCCTGGGTTGGCGCAGCACGCCGGAGGTTTACCTCTATCAGCTTCCCGCATGGGTGGGTGGCACTGCGTTTGCGTTGATGATCATTGCCTTTGTGCTGTTCGGCGCCGCGAAGCACGAGACGATCATCAAGCGATGGATCCGACACCCACAACTGGCTTCGATTGTCGTCTGGTCTACGGCGCATCTGCTGACGAACGGGACAACCCGGGCTCTGGTGCTCTTCGGTGGGCTGGCTATCTGGGCGCTGATCGAGACGCCATTGATCAGTGCGCGGGAGGGTAGCTACGAGCGACCGGCGGCTCCAGGCGTCGGCGTGGAGTTGAAAGGGCTGGCGATCAGCGCGGTGATTTTCATTGCCGCGATGATTCTGCATCCCTATTTTGCCGGCGTTTCCCCCGTACCTAGGTGAGTTGTCAGGCTCAATGGAACTGGCTAGGTTGTTGTCAGCCAGTGGCCTGGAGAGCTGACCATGCTCAGCGTTGCGCTCAAGTACATCTCATATGCGCTTCTCACGTTGATCCTGCTATCGGTGGTGGGGATCCTGATTGCACAGCGCTTGTCCGACGGCCCGATGGCATTTCTTCAGGGCGGTTCCTTCAGTAGCGGTGAGCTCGTCGAGGAGACTGTAGAAGACTGGTCTTTCGCGGCGGGTAAAGAGGTGGAATTTGAGCTGGTGGGGCACGGCACTTCACGGACAGCCGGATATATCATGCACGAAGGGCAGGCATACATGACCTGCGACCTTGGTTTCATGTGGAATCGCTTCGAAGGTCAACGACGGTTGATTCTGAACCTGATCTACGTCTTCAAGCGTTGGCATCAGGATGCTCTGGAGGACGGACGGGCACTGATCCGTCATGAAGGGAAGATCTTTAAGACGAACTTCGTGAAGGTGGAGGATCCGGAGTTGGAGGCGGACCTGCGTGCAACGCTCGAAGATCTGGCGAGGGAATGGATTGCGCCTGCCGAGCTGGGTCCGCCGCCTGCTGAAGAGCCGAACGACATCTGGTTCTTTCGGATGGACCCGAGAGTCTGACGTTGCGTTGTGACTTGCAGCAGTAAAGGCAGCGTCAGTTCAGCGATTCAAGGCTGGCCTCCGGCTTAGGCCGGAGCTCGACCTTCCTGAGCCGCCCCTCCTCGAAACGCAATACTCGCCGGAACTTATTCGTGCCCTGCTCGTATACCCACTCAGTTACCTTTGCATCCACGCCAGGGACGTATTGCTGATCCCAGGCGTACTCCAGATCCGGCTTGCCGCAGCGTTCCAGCACTTCGAAGAAGGTGAAGCCGCGCTGCACGATGTTCTCACCACATCGCATGTTGTCGGCGAGGGTGCTTGCTGAGGCGAGCACCAACAGAAGGGCGGCGATGGTATGCAGTTTGAGTTTGCTCATCCGTGCGCCTTTGATGACTACCGTCGCGAATTCTCGGGCTACAAGGGAAACGGGTCGTTGGATCTTCCTTCCTTCGCCCGTTCCTCGGCGACGATCTCATGCATGCCATCCCACTCGTGGTACATGTTCAGCAGCGCATATTTCGATCGTTCGTACTGCGCGTCGCCATCCGGGAAGTCGATGAAGCCTCCGTCCCAGAGGCGGTCTGGATGATCGGAGTTACCGACCACGCTGTGATGCGGGTTACGTTTTTTGTTGACGAGGGTGAAGATGGGGCTCTTGCGGGCGCTCGGACCGTTCTCGTTTCGTGAGCCGCCATGCGGAATGTGGTACATGGCGATCGTGGCATCGCCCGGTTTCATGAACACGGGCGTTGGTCGCGGCCACTTACGACCGTCGGGTGTAGTCTCCGAGGTCTCGTCAACAAACTGCTCGAGGATACGATCCGGCAGGAAACGGAAGCCACAGCGATTTGGCACGTCGTGATTGAGGCGCGGCCAGCCTGGGCCGTCGATGCCGATGTGACCATTCACGCCGTACTGCCAGCGAAAGAACTCTTCGGCGGCATGATGGCCGCCTTTCAACACGTTTGTCTGGCCGCCGCCCGGCATGGTCTGGTCGCTCAGGCAGACGAACAGGAACGCCGTAAACCCACCCATGGAATTGGTCATGGCGGGATCGTGGAAAAGCGGCGAGAAGTTGATACCGACGTTCGCAGCCGTGCGGCCGACATCGCCCTTGCGCCCGGTGGAAATGTATCTGGCGTAGATCTCTTCCGGTGTGCCCTCTACAGGTTCCTGTGGCGTCTGATACAGAGCCTGGCCGTCTATATGCAGATCCACGCCGAAGTAAGGCAGATCTTTGTCCCGATAGCCCATAGGTGCGTAGTGGTCACCGGGTCTCTGACCTTTGACCCGCACGATGTGACGTGTGCCGGTAACCGGATCAAACTCACCCATCAGCTCGTGCATGATGGGTGTCAGCGGTGACTTGTTTACCAGGTCGCAGAACTCAGACTCGTGGGTGAGGTCATCCGCACGCGAGGCCGACTTGTATCGATTCTGCGCGGTCCGGACCAGTTCTTCGGGAATGATGCTTTCCAGAATGAAGAACCCATCCCGGTAGAACTGTCGTTTCTCGTCGTCGGTGAGGCTTGTCTTCGTCATCACGTTGCTCCTGAGCTCCCAACCTACAGCCCACACACACCCGTTACGTAGTCATAGAATCCTGGCAGTCGATCTTCCTTGTTCGATTTCCAGACTTGCACGAGGCTGGGGTGGCGGTCGATCAGCTTGCAAAGACTACGAACGTAGTAGTCGGCTTCCTGCTGGTTGATGACGCCCTTATCGTAGTACTTCCATGCCGCTTCATTCACGTTGATCACGTACTCGAGCAACACGAAAAAAGTCCAGCGATCATCCTCACTCAGTGACTCGAAGTCAGACAGCGCCTGGCCGAACACCCTGGATAGCTCGGGATTCTCAGCCATCGCAAGACCCATCTCGTTCGTCATGCCGTAGACCGTTGCGACTGCCTCGGTCTCTGCGATGTCGTTAGCGCGTTTCAACTCGTAGCCAAGGAACACGAGTGACACGATGATTCCAATAATCCCCACGATTTCCACGACTCGACCGAAATCGGTTGTGTTCGTGTTGCTCGATGATGTCGGCATCTAATTTCCCTACTGGACTCGTGCTCGACGTTCGTTAAGGCCTCAGATGGGCAGTTTCCGATCTCCAGATCAGATGTTAGCTGAAACGATGCCTGCGAGAGGAATCAGGTGCTCCGGGGCCCTTGAAAAGGAAAATCGCCGTCCCTATATCTTCTTTGCCTCATATTGAGAGGTGCTGAACGCTTCTGTTTTGGAAGCAATTTTTGTTCATAACCCAATGAATGGAGGTTGTTTTTACTATGGCAACGTTTGATATTTCTCCCCTCTTTCGCTCGACTTCCGTCGGTTTCGATCGAGCCTGGAATCAGCTGAATACCGTCATGAATCTTGATAATTCCGGTTACCCGGCCTACGACATTCTGCGGACCGGGGAAGAGGAGTTTCGGATCAGCATCTCGGTTCCCGGCTTCAGGCGGGAAGACATCACTATCGAGACCAGAGATGGCTCGGTGTTGGTGAAGGGCGATCGCCATGTCGACCCGAACCACAACGGCTATCTCTACCGTGGCATCGACCTGCAGGACTTTCAGCGGGTGTTCCAGCTGCCGGAGCACGTCAAGGTGAGAGGCGCGCGGCTTGAAGCGGGCATGCTCCATATCGAGCTGTATCGTGAGCTTCCAGAGGCGCTCCGCCCACGTCGGATCAAAATCGAGACTGAAGACGAGGCTCAGCCGGTTCTGGAAGATACTTCCAAGGCGGCGTAGCCACAATGAAGCGCGGGGGTGTCCTCACCCCCGCGTACTCACTGTGAGCATTGGTCTCGGTTAGCGATCCGCATCTCCGGAATGCCACCAATCCAGCCACGCCTGCTGGTTCTTTCCATGGTCCATACCGGTCAACGCCACCAGCTCGCGACGTGCGAGCTTACGGCGCTGAGGTACCCGGTCTTTCAGAGCGCCGATCAAGGGTTCGATGACTTGCTCCCCACCGATCTCTGCAAGGGCCATTACTGCGAAGCCGCGATTGAGAGGTTCTTTGTCATTGCGGAGCACAAAAGTAAGCGCCTCGATGGCCTTCTCGTCGCGTAGATGTCCGAGAGATCGGATGGCCATTCGCCGTGGAAACCAGGTCTTGGCTGTCAGTCTTCCTTTCTCATCCGGTGCTATTGCGGCCAGCAGGGCGTCGAGCACTTCGGGTCCTCCGATCCTGGCCAGTGCCCAGGCAGCCTCCACACCCGGAGAGGTTGTCACCAGGGTCCGATATTCCTTGGCTGTGACCTCACCAGTAGATTCATCCCGAGTCTGCAGTGCCGCGGCCAGCACGGCGAAGTCACCCTCGAAGCTGCGATACAACCCTGTCCGGTCCGGAATGTGGTACAGCTCGTCGCCTCCGATGAGCTCCAGATCCTCGGCCGCCGAGTGAGTCACGTTGAAAGCGGGGTAGTCATTCAGCCCACCGGCGACGATTCGGTAAGGCAGCTCGCGAAATGTGTTTCGGAACTGATGGACCGGATCCATGTCGTCATCTGCATGGAAGTGACTGGTCAAGTCCGTCAGCGTTGTGGAGGTGGCACGAATCTCCACACCGCGAAGCCGTGGTGTTCGAAACGTCCACAAATTACCCGGGTAAACACGCAGAGCCTGGCGCGTCTTGTTCTTCCCGATATCCAGATCGGTGAGTGTCTCCATGAGCGCAGGTATCGCCGGTGTTGCGGCGCCACCTCGAAGGCCTAAAGCGTGTGCGGCACAGGCTCTTGTTTCAGGGTTCGGTGCTGCCAACTCTCCGGTCAGACTCGATATGGAAGCATCTGGATCACAGGAGGTGCCACGATGCTCGACTTCAACCTCTATCGTCGAGGCTACCCCTACGGCGAAAGTAAGTGTGTAGCTGGCTAGGAAAGCGGCAATTCTTCTCACCAGAACACCTCGGAGACAGGTCCCTTTCGATCCTGTAGCAGAATCTTTCGGCCGTCAATTCCGTTGGTTCCGCGGTGAACTCAGCGGCCGATCAGGACGTTGGTCTGGCGTGCCAGCCGCCGTTGTCTTCATCAGGAGGATCGTCCTGCAATCCACTGAGCACCTGATGCAGACGAAGCCAACAGCCTGAGTGACTGCCTTCCCGGCGAGCGAAGAAGTACACCTCGTTCCCTTGCACTTCCGTTCGCTCGATAGTGAGCACCATGTGGCGAATCAGGACTCGTTTGCCGATGTAGCCTTGAAGCGGATCCATATCCCTAAATACTGCGAAACGGGATAAGGCGTATTCTGGCAGAGCCAAATCACGACTCCACGACGGAGTTGTGAAGCGCATCAAGCGTTTTGTAGCGATCCGACCAGCGGTAGAGGCTACCGGATGAACCGTAGCCCTTTGTTCGAAAACGCTGGCCAACTCCTGAAAGTCAGGAGCCAGGCTAGTCCATCAC
The DNA here is from genome assembly GCA_965215995.1 of Candidatus Azotimanducaceae bacterium. Lineage (GTDB taxonomy): Bacteria > Pseudomonadota > Gammaproteobacteria > Pseudomonadales > Azotimanducaceae > SZUA-309. The sequence goes on from OZ244128.1 coordinate 3,027,191, forward strand.
ACAGCGCAGAAAGTGCGAATCACGAACCGGGCCGACCAGAAGTTGGTTGCGCCAGGTCGCCGCCACCGCGGCCGCGGACAACAACGGACCAGGATCTTCGAGGAGCGTTGTTACGGGGGAATCGCGATCCGGCTGAAATCGCACGACTCGACTCGGTGCCGTGGGTGACGAGCCGCTCAGATGAGCAAGCGCCTCGAAGGCCTTAGGGTGCAGAGCAGCGAGTATTCCCTCTGTTGTTATGGTGAGGTTGTCCACGCCTCCGGGCAGGGGCAGAGATCGGGTGTGGGTCAGCGTCCCGTCCGCATGGCGCTCATAGACCAGCACTTCCCATGAGGAAATGCTGCCCACGTACATCGTGCTCGTCTGCTGATCGAACGCTATGCCGTTGGCGTAGGGGATATCGGTTGCCACAGGCTGGCTCGAGCCGTTCGCGAAGTGGACGACGCTTCCAGAGCCGATTCGAAACAGGGTCTCCAACCAGCGCATGACCGAGTTCGGCGCGGATGCGTGAGTGCTGGTTGCGTAGAACTCTTCTGGCCCCAAGGCGACCACGTTGTTGGGGTATGGCAGGTCCGGACTGGCCGTTCGCCCGGCTGGGATGAGACCCGCCGGTACGATATCGAACCACTCGATCTCACTCGTTGCCCGATTGACCACAAAGAGTCGCTGCGGGTCGGTGGAGTCCAACAACGAAAGGCCCAGGGGCAGAAAGCCCTCTTCCCGGCGGTAAACCAACTGCGGTTTGGTATCAGGGCTGGTCAGGTCGAGTGTGTAAATGCCAGCCGTGTCAGAGTTGAAGCTCGACAGATAGGCGATGCCTCGAACAGGGTCGATGGCGATGTCTTCTGCCCCAGGCACCCCTGCGACCCGCTGGCATTGGCCCGGAGCGATTTCATCCATCTGAATCCAGAAACCGGTGCCTGCCAGTATGTAGGCGGTGGTCGCGATCAGCACCAGCAGGAACGCTGTGATCAAGCGAATCACGCTACGCAGCCCCGCTCGAAGTCAGCGATCAACTCGGCCAGCCGCTCGGCACGGGTGACGACGACAGCATGACCTGCCTGTTCGATCTCGACGAGTTGCGCGTTGGGGACTGCGCCAGCGACGTATCGTGCGTTGTCGATGCTGACGATCTGATCAGCAACACCGTGGATGACCAGCGTGCAGGCTGCCACGTTCTGTGGTTGGTAGTTTTCAAAACGAAGGTAGCGTTCGGCGCTTTCTCGCCGCCAGTTGGTCGGCACGCCAGGCAGTGCCAGGGAAGCCAACAGGCTGCTTTTTTCCTCGGAGGTCATCTGTTCCGGATATTCGAGGCTGGCAAACACCCGCTCGGCGGCGGGCACCGCCAGAAGATCCATGCCGAATATCCAGCGCAGTACCAGGGGTGAAGAGAGCAGACCGCCGCCGCCAGCAGCTCGGCGTGCGGGATCGCCGACACTGGCAATCAAGGCCAGCCTGGGGAACTTCTCCGGCGCCAGAACATTCGCTTCCATGGCCACACCGCCACCGTACGAATAGCCGACAAGAAGCGGCTCGTGCAGATCGAGGGTTTCTACCAGGTCGATGAGATCCACAGCATGTTGCCGGGGGTTTGCGGGCGTGCTTGCCGGGCGTTGCCCCGAATGCCCCCAGCCCATGCGGTCGTAGCTGACGACCTGAAAACCCTGGCCCATCAGCGCGTCAGCGAGGGGCTGCATCATGCTCAGCGAACCGGGATTGCCATGGATGAGCACCGCGACCCGGCCATTGTGCTGGTTCTCCGGTGAGATTTTCACGTTCAGATACCCATCACTCACAGGCACATTTCGAGCAGGCAGGTGTGCAGCGTCCTGGAAACTCGCCAAGCCCAGCCAGGGAGTGACAAATGGCGCCAACAGGAGCAGGACGATGGCAACGATGACGACGAGGATCTTCCTGATCATGGGCTTTGTCCGTTCAGCAGATTGGTGACTTCTCTTTGAGCCGCGCGCGATACCTGATCTGCTGTGTCGTTGTCGCCGCAGGCCGCGCTGACCAGCAACCCACCCACGCACAAAGCCAGCGCGGCCTGGGCCCGCTTTTCATCCAATCCAGGGTTTTCCCGGCGTAGCTCCGAGACGATGTGATCCACAGTCCTGGCGTAAGCCTGTTTTGCGTCATCGCCGCCACGCACGGTGTCCATGGCCAGTGTGGCCAGCGAGCAACCCCGCATGACGCCGGGGCGATTGGGCGGGTGCAGGTATTCCCGGGCGACCTTTGCACCCTGCTGCAACAGGCGTTCTGGTGATCTGGCATTCCGATCGGCCAAGCGCCGGATGAAGTCGTGAGGCCCTTCCATCACTGCCTCGAACAAAGCCCGCTTGGACTTGAAATGGGCGTAGAAGGTCCCCCGGGTCAGTCCGGCAGCTTGGCAGACCTCGTCGATGCCGACACCGTCGTAGCCGCGTTGGCGAAACAGCGATGCTGCCGCCTGTTGGATGGCGGCTCGGGACTTCTCTTTGTGTGCTGCGCTATACCGAGCCATTCATGGGAGCTCTATTTGATGTTCGCCGTAATTGTATGTTGACTATCATACAATTAGTTGATTGGATGGCAAGACGTGAGAGGCAGGATCGGTTATGGACATTGTGCTGCATCAGTTTGCGTACTCGCATTTCAACGAGAAAGCGCGTTGGGCGTTGGACTTCAAAGGTATCGCGCACGCTCGTCGCAGCTACCTGCCAGGTCCACACATGGGTCCAATCAAGAAAATCAGTGGTCAGCAGCAAACACCGGTGCTGCAGATGGGCGATGTCTACGTAGCGGGTTCAGCGGAAATCATTGATACGCTGGAGAACCAGTTCCCCAGCCCGGCTCTGTATCCCGAGGATTTGGATTTACGCAGACAAGCACTGGAATTGCAGCAGCAGCTGGATGCGGAGCTGGGGCCAAGCGTACGAACGTTGGTTTTCGAGATCCTGTTGAAGCACACCAACTACATCGCGAAGATGTTTGGCAGGGATGCAAACGGAGTTCAAAGGGTTCTGTATGCGGCGATGTTGCCGCTGCTGAAATCGGTCATTGCCAAAGGCAATGGCGTCAACCCGGAAAACGTGGTGAGTAGTCGTGAGCTGGTGCGCGTGCACATGGACAAGATTGCTGCGCGCGTAGTTGATAACGGGTTCTTGGTGGGTGACTCATTCAGCGTTGCTGAGCTGACGGCGGCGGCTTTGTTGATGCCTATAACCCGGGTTGAGCATGCCGACTTGCTAAGGCCGCAGCCGATGCCGGACGAGTATACTGAGCTTGTTGACTCATTTGCGGACGAGCCGGCCATTCAGTGGGCGCAGTCCATGTTTGCACGCTATCGTTAGTGGGCTTAAGACCAAGGAACCCTCATGACGCTTCTCAACGATCCACGACCTATTTCTGCCGACTCACACGCTCTGGAAGGGCCGGAAGTGTTCGAAGGGCTGGCCGAGCGATTTGGCGACGACGCGCCGCGCGTCGTTCACAATGAAGGCAAGGGTGACTTCATCACCATCCCGAACAACCCGAAACGCTCGCGTAACATCGCGGTGATGGCGTTGGCCGGAACGCGACTCGACTACGAAAATCCTCTCCCTCGGGAGCATGCTTCCAAACCCAGTGCCGGATCCATCAACGATCCTGAGATCCAGGCCTACTTCACTGGTGGCTACGCTGCAATGCGTCCTGGTCTAACCGACGGCGCTCGTCGACCGGAGGATCAGGACATCGACGGTGTTTCTGCAGAGATTCTCTACCCCGGCTGGTTCCCCATGTTCAGCCTCCCCAATCTCGATCTGCTGGTCGCCCTCCAGCGCAACTACAACGACTGGATGCACAGTCAACAGGTAGCTTCCAAGGGCCGCCTCGTCGGTCTTGCGGCACTGCCCGTGCAGCGACCTGACGATGCGATTGCCGAGCTCGAACGTGTGATCAAACTCGGCTTCAAGGGCATCGTGCTCCCGTCCAACGCGCCGCGCGGCCACCGCTACAGTGATGAAGATTACGACCCGATGTGGGCCATGGCTGAGGAGGCCGGGCTTCCCATCGCGTTTCACGTCGCCTGCATGTCTCACGCGCCCGATTGGCTGAAGGCCATGTCGGTCCGCGATCCGATCGTTCAGTACGCCGGTTCTCCAGGTCTCATTCACGACACCATGATCGAGCTCATGGTCCGAGGCGTATGCGCCAAGCATCCGAACCTGAAGTTCGTGCTTGCGGAGTTCAACGCCGGCTGGGTTGCCCACTGGCTCGACAAGGTGCAGCAGGGTTGGGCTCGCGAGTACGCGAGGGATCCGTCGAGCACGCCGCCGGTCGACGTGCTCGAGATCTGGAAGCGGCAGTTCTTCGCCACGATCGAGGACGACAACGCCTCACTGCGCACCCGCGACATGATTGGTGAGGAGACGCTGCTCTGGGGATCCGATTACCCCCACACAGATTCCACCTGGCCGTGTTCGAGCCAGGTTCTTGATGAGATGTTCGAAGACTACTCCGCCGAGACTCGAGATAAGATCACCCGCACAAACGTGGCGAATCTTTACTCGCTATGACCAGAGGTATCCTGGTTCAACGTTCGATGCCGTAAATCAGCTTGATGTAGTTCCGGTACTGAAGGATCTGATCCGACAGCAACTGCTGGTCGCGTAGAGCTTTGGAGATGATGATCCCTCCCTCGATGGTGCTCGTCAGGGCATCTGAAAGCGCGTCGTTGTCCATTTCCAGGCGTTTCTCATACTGCTCATCGATGAGCTCGAGGTGCCCCCGGAACAGCGCACGCCAATCCCTGAGCACTTCTTCGTTAAGCTGATGCACGGTGTCGTCCACCTGTGAAGCTTCATACACGAAAGTCGCCACCAGACAGCCGGGATGCACGTCGGGCAGATTGCCCATCGCATCTGCAAGGAGCTTCAGAAACAGTAGCATCTGCTGCAATGGATCTTCCACCAGCGCTCTCGCCTGATCGCTCAGCCCCTGAAAGAAAATCCGATCATTGGCGCGATAGCGCTCCATGAGTGCCACCGCCAGGTCGTTTTTCCCTTCGAAGTGATAGAAGAATCCGCCTTTCGTGATGTGCGCTCGTTCCAGGATGTCGCCGATGGAGGTAGCCGTGAAACCTTGCTCTAGAATCAACGCTTCGGCCATCGCGAGAATACGCTCTCGGGTAGTCCCGCCCTTCTTCTCCTGCACTTGCGGACAAACGGACTCCTTGCTGGACGTCGACATGATCTGCTCATCATTTCCTGCGCAACTCATGGGAACTATACCGTTGGTACGGAAATATGTGTGCGTTTGAGCGCCATGCCGGGGCAACAGTCCCATCTCATTGATTTTAATGAAAGAAATGAATCGGAAACTTCCTACCGCCGGTCCACTGTATCTCGGGGAGGAATCCCTAGAATGCCTCCCCCACACCAGAGTGAGGCGCAACAATGAAATATCGCAACCAACTACCGCAGCTGAACGACAAGCCAGTCATCACCGATGGCGGGTTGGAAACTACACTGATCTTTCTGGACGAGATCGATTTACCCGGATTCGCGGCCATTCACATGTTGACGTCGAAGGAACGGCGTGAGCATCTCGAGCGTTACTTCGAGCAGTACATCAGGCTTGCCCAAGCACACCAGCTTGGATTTCTCTTTGAAAGCGTCACCTGGCGCTCCAGCAACGGCTGGGCTGAAGAGATCGGCCTGAGCGCTGAGACTCTGGCCGAGCTCAACCGCACGGCAATCGAGATGCTCGTGGAGATGCGCGAGCAGATGGAAACGCCTGCCACGCCGATGGTGATAAGTGGCTGTATAGGGCCCAGAGGCGATGGCTACGTGGTCGACGAAAGAATGAGTGTCGAGGAGGCGCGCGAGTACCACCATCCGCAGGTTCGGCTCTTTGAGACTGCCGGCGTGGACTGTGTATCTGCTCTGACACTGAACTATGTTGAAGAGGCGGCCGGCATAGCGCTGGCTGCGAAGGACGCGGAAGTTCCCTGTGTTATCTCTTTCACGGTGGAGACTGATGGCCGATTGGTGACAGGAGAGACCCTGAAAGAAGCCATCACTCAGGTGGACGAACTCACCGACGGCTCGCCTGCCTATTACATGATCAACTGCGCACACCCGTCGCACTTTGCCCACTCGCTCGAGGAGAACACGTCCTGGACCCGACGGATTATCGGCATCCGGGCGAACGCCTCCAGCTGCAGCCACGAGGAGCTCGACAACGCCAAGGAGCTTGATACTGGCGATCCCGTGGCGCTGGCGGAAGCGTACGCAGAACTGGTGAGGCGTCACCCTCAGATCAAGCTGATAGGTGGCTGCTGCGGCACAGATATCCGGCACATCAGGACGATCGTTGAGCGCCTGTTCCCGGTTCAGAGGAGTGCTGCTTGATCGGACCCTAGATAACCTTGGGGTGCTGGTTGGTTGATCTGAGGTTGTGGTACACCACCGCGTCCTAGTCCTTGTTCTACGAGCCTTCGTTCGCCCTGGCGAAAAAACGTTGAAGCGTCGGTAAGACCTCTGGCGCGCCGTTCACTATCGCGCCCATGTGGTCACCATTGATTGAAAGATACTGGATGCCATGCTGGCGTGAGAACGCAAGCATTGGGTCATGGTAGGGATCTTGCTGGCCGTTCCAGAGCATCACCGGCGCCTGCAGATTCAGCACAGCTTGCTCCGATCCCTCCAGGTCGTAAAGTTGCTCGAAGCAGGGTGCAAGCGCTGCTTCGACATCAGGGGTGACCCAGTCCAGCAGATCAGGCGCCTCTTGTGCCATGAGTTCACGGGCCATTGCCAGGAAAGCGTCAAACTCGATTCTCTCGGCGCCCAGTGCCGTAGGAGCACCGTTGACCACGTCCCAACCTGCGACCACCAGGGAGCGCAGTCGCGACGGATAGTGTTTCGCCACGCCCACCGACAACCAGCCGCCCATGGAGTACCCCAGAAGATGCGCTTTATCTGCGCCGAGGTCGTCCATCACGGCAACGATGTCACCAGCGCGCTCCGCTAGGAGGTAGCGGTCTGTCTCGCTGGGTTTGTCGCTTTGCCCGTGACCCAGGGAATCGACTGCGGCGACCTTGAAGTGGTTCGACAACCCGTCTACGTAGCCGAACAGCTTCCAGTCATTCTGGTTTTGGAAGAAGCCATGCTGCAGAACGACAAGGGGGCCATCTCCTTGGACCTCGTAGTGAATGCGACATCCTCTGTTCTCAGCGAACGGCATGGTGTGCCCTCATCAATCCAAGAAGGATGTGCGGAGGTTATCCATTTGCTGCCTGAACGGAACCCGCCGCACGTTGCTGTTCAGTCAATCTTAGTCGATTTGACGAATGAACTCCGTTGACGGACGCCCGAGCCATTGGGTGATTCGCATTGCCAGATGCACGCTCATGCCGTACCTCAGCTTCCGGATACCCGACGCTTGGCCCAGCGTGCAGCCGAGCTCGTCAGCTACCTGCTTCCAGGTAAGTCCTTCCTCTTTCTTCTTCTCGGCAACCGCGTTGCCCAGCGCGGTCATGCTCCAATACAGCTGTTTCTCCGAAGAAAAAGGCAACGGCCTCTGCTCTTCCGCGTTGATCAAGAAACTCTCGGGTGTCTTGTTGAGCCAACGCAACATGTGGAGTGCATGCTGACACGTCGTGTCGCCCCTTCTAACCATGTTCTTTACGGTATCTCGAGCTATCGGAACAAGGTTGTTGTTCAGTCCGTTGAGATCATCCATCATCTCTTTTTCGGAGTAATCCAACGCTTGCCGCTTTGCGTCCATGGCCTCCCAAAGCGATGGCACATCGAACTGTGATAGGCCGGCAGACATATCAGGATTTCACTTCCAGAGCTAAATAGGAGCGTACGTTCCTGGAGTGGAACGTCAAGAACTTGCCCGACACTTAGTTCAGGGAGGCAAGCTGTGTTGAAGGAACCTAACAACCTGTGAGTTCAGCGCTTCATGTACAGCTGAGCGAGACACGCCGGAGTGATCAATGCGTCGCCCGACGAATAGGTAGCAGGCCAGCTCAACGTGGGGCCAGGTGGCAGTTGTTGGCCTGGAAACGCACGGGAACTGCTTCGGCGTCTCATCTTGTTGCACAATAAGTCCCTACAGCTAGGAGCGCGCCATGTCCAGGAACGTCATCAGCTTAGTAGCCTACCTCTGTTTTCTTGCTCCGGCAGTGATCGCTGTCGGGGACGCGGCCGAAGCCACAGCAGCAGAAGTCGCGAAAGGCACAGTGATTGAGGGTACGATCGTCGACGTCGACATGGGCTATGGCAACCTCCAGACGGACATTCCAGCTGACGCTATGACCATTGATCTTGGCGATCCCTTTACGTTCAGCTGTAAAGGCGCCAGCTTTCCGGCGACCTGGGTGTCCTGGTACGAAGATGTTGCCGAAGGTGAATGGCTCGGTCTCACCGGGCAAGGAGATCAGGTTCAGATCGCGGTGAGCTTCGGTCATGCGGATGAAGCATCCGAGTGCGGGGTGGGCGACACCGTCGGTTTGAAGCTCACTGTCCCCACTGAATGACCCAACACCAATCTGCATTGTGGACCACGAATCTTGAGGACGCCCGAATGAAAGCCGATGGATGCTGCCACTGCGGGGCTGTTACCTATACCGCCGAGATCGATCCTGATCAGGTTGTGATTTGTCACTGCACTGATTGCCAGACGTTTTCTAGTGCGCCGTATCGCGTAAGTGTGTTCGGAGTTCCGTCGGAGAACGTCAAGATCAAAGGCTCTCCAAAAACCTACATCAAGATCGGGGGGAGCGGCAGAGAGGTAATGGTCGCGTTCTGTGGAGACTGTGGTACGGCTCTTTACTCTACGAAGAGCGAAACCGACAGCCCTATAAATTTACGCATCGGTGCAATCAGACAGCGCGGTGAGCTGATCCCGAAGATGCAGGGGTTCTGCGGATCTGCAATGCCTTGGGCTTCAAATATTGGCGGCATACACAAGATTCCCGAACCAGACAGAGCCTGAATCAAGATTCGTCTTGGTGTGATCTTGGGATTGGGTAAGGATTGCCGACAAGTCTCTCGATGGCCATGAAAGAGCCCCGGTCGCGCAGTTCATAGGCGGCAGGTGCGAGCCTGATCAGGTGCTGCCGACGGTTCGCCGGATTGGGAAGTATCTCGATGAGCGGTGTCTCCACGACATCCGAGTAACCCGCGAGATCATTGAGAATTCGAGACAGTGTTGATCTAGGCCAGCCGAGATGATGTTCGAGAGCGCTCTGCTCCACCGGCTCCTCGTCGCTGGCATATTGGTGACAACCGAGAGTCAGAAGCACGCGGAAATGACGGAGTGAAAGGTCCTGAGCGCCAGCTGTGTTGTCAAACGCGAACATAATTGCCTCAGCAATCAGGCCAACGCCGATTGGATTGAGCTTCTCCAATGTCAACTCATCCAGCATGACGACAAAATGTTCCAAAATTGGGATAATTCTATATCTGATATTTTATATCGTCTACCTCAACCGCCATGGCGTTCAATCGGAATTCCGCTCGCCAGTCGAATTTGCTTGTCGTGAGTTGGCCCGTCGATATCCTTGAAAGCATGGCCAGACTCATCATCAACGTTGATGTGCCAAGTCTTGATGCTGGCATAACGTTCTACTCAGCGGGGCTAGGTTTTCACCTGAAGCGAACACTTTTTCAGAAGTCGGTTGCCGAATTGGTTCTGGGCGAAGCAATGATCTATCTGATCGAACAGGAAGAAGGCACAAAGCCGTTTCCGGCCGCAAGAGAGACAAGGCGGTTTGAGCGTCACTGGACACCAATTCATCTCGATGTCGTGGTTGATAACATGACGGTTGCCATCAAGAGGGCCATCGATGCCGGCGCAGTCCAATCAGGTGAAACTACGGTTCATGGTTGGGGGACACTCACCCCGCTTGCTGATCCGTTTGGCCATGGAATCTGCCTGCTCGAGTTCTCCAGTGAAGGTTACGATGCGGTGGCTGATTGAATGCTAGCGACTCAGAACGGACGGCTGAAAGCCGACTGATGCATCGCACACTCCGAATTCAACCCCCGACCCATAGAGGGCATTGTTCGCGACCAGTCAGCGGAAATAATCACTGCCATGAGAACTGAAGAGCAGATGGTCGCGTACGCCCTTGAGACTGAGGTCGAGCTCCTCCCATTTATTCCTGAACTACTTGCGGATCTGGAAGAACTGGGGAGCGACTCAGAAGTCGTCGCTGAGGTGATAGAGGAGCTTGACCTCCCGAATGACGCCAGAGTTGTCGATCTCGGATGCGGAAAGGGCGCAACGGCGCTGGAGATTGCTGACGAGCTTGGACTGGAGGTCGTTGGTGTCGAGCTTTTCGAACCGTTCGTCGACGCATGCAACGAATTGGCTCGAAAGAGAGACCTCGGTAACAAATGCACTTTCGTCCATGGGGACATCGTGAAGCTCGCCGGTCAGTTACCACCCGCGGACGTGGCCATATTTGCTGCGCTGGGCGACGTTATTGGGCGGCTGGATACGACGATAAATATCATCCGTGAGTACGTGCGACCAGGCGGCTTCCTCGTCATCAGCGATTCTTTCATAGCAAGCGGTGGTTCGACCGACTTTCCTGGATTCGAGCAATACGCCGAACATGATGAGACGATCCGTAGATTGACATCATGCGGAGACCGGTTGATTCGGGAAGTTCTCGAAGAGGAATTCGACGATGACGAATCTGACCTCGATGAGGATGCGCTGATTGCGGCACGAGCAGAGACAATTGCTCTGAGACATCCTGAGATCGCCTCGGCTGTCCGGGAATTCGCAGCATCGCAAGCTGCGGAAAACGCATACATCGCGTCGAATCTCTGCGGTGCCATCTGGGTTCTTGAGCGGCGCTGATGTCGTCGTTGAATTGATGTGTGTTCTCGAAGATGATGGGTCAGCTCGATCGTGGAGACGTCTCATGATCAACCCCGTCACTCGCCGCAACCTTATTACCGGCATTGCAACCGCAGCTCTTGCCAGCGCGGTACCCGCCTCCATCCGGAACACCGGTTTTGACCTCGATCGTTTTGTCTCCGACGTGCGCGTCGCCAACGAAGAAGACGATTCGCAGAGTGCGATAGAAGGCGTACTTAGCCGAGCGCTCGCTGACCCGAAGAGCGTTTTACACGCGCTTGGAGAACCGCAATCAGTCGGGTTAACTCCGATATATCGAGGGCAGGATCTCACGATCTTAAACATCGTGTGGCCACCCTGGATGATGCTTCCTGCCCACAATCATCTGATGTGGGCGACCATTGGCATCTATACGGGACGCGAAGACAACATCATTTGGACACGAGGAGCAGAAGGAAGGGTAGAAGCTTCAGGCGCTGCCTCACTCTCCGAAGGGGAAGTGTTTTCTCTGCCGCATGACGCGATTCACTCCGTCACTAATCCCATACCGCGTCTGACCGCCGCCATCCACATCTATGGTGGAGATTTTTTTGCCGCTGAGCGCAGCGAATGGGACCCGGAGACACTGACAGAGCACCCACAAGACTTCGAGGCGGTACAAGAGCACTTTCGCGATACGTACCGCCGATTTCAAGCCGCCGAAGGTTAGCGGCTCGACCGTCGAGTATGTCTTGTTGGCCGAAAGCCGGTCTTCGCAGTGAGCCATCAGGCGGCTGCATCCGACGCTGACCATCGCCGCGGGGGATAGCCTTTGAAAGCCAGCAAAGACGCTTTTGGCGAAATGCTGATGGCCATCCACCACGGGCAGGACGCATTCGAAATCGTAGAACGGAATGACGGGTACATCGGGGTTGGCGTTGGTCGCCGGTATTTCGATGAGTTCGCCCGGTGGCTGCCACACGAGCGCCGGGCAATGCGTTACGTGAGGGGTCGGGTGCTGGATGTTGGCTGCGGTGCAGGCCGATGGCAGCTCGAGTTGGAGGCGAGAAGGCACCACGTCGTGGGAATTGATACGTCGAGGTTGGCAGTAAAGGTGTGTCGGGAGCGCGGTGCAAAGGATGTTCGTCTTCAGTCAATCACTCAGGTATCTCGTGAGCTTGGGGAGTTCGACACCATCCTGATGATGGGAAACAACTTCGGCCTCTTTGGAAATGAGCAGCGAGCCAAGTGGCTGCTAAGAAGATTCAAAAACCTAACGAGCGATTCTGGTCGAATCGTCGCTGCATCGAGCGATCCACTTGAAACCGACAATCCGGTCCATCGGGCTTATCATCGCAATAACCGCAAGCTAGGACGGATGCCTGGGCAAACTCGTATCCGTGTTCGTTACTCGATTCACAGATCAGACTGGTTTGACTATCTGCTCGCTTCCCAACAAGACGCCATGAATCTGCTACGCGGGACAGGATGGCACATAGACAAAATCGTCGATGTTGGCACGCCGCATTACGCAATGGTCCTTGAGAAGGGCTGATAACGACCGGGCAAAGGTGTCCAACACGACCACAAGCGCGTATACCCACCTAGGGTAGTACGGGTAAAGATACCGCATGCGACTATCACCCGAACGTGGAGGCCAGAAACCGGAGCAGCAATCGCCCGTTCTCATCTGAGTAAGAGCCCTCGCTGGCGTCTGAAAACGCGCTTCGAGCGTGCAGTGTCAGATGATTATTCAGCACCAGCAGTTCGCCCGGTTCGAGTCTTATTTCCAGCGACATCTCGTCTCTCTCCGCGATCTCCTCGTAGGCATCGTAGAGCTGCAGGCGCTCCTCACTCAGCTCAACGCCTTCGTGTCGGGTAACGGAACGGAAGTAGTCTGCCAGATAGAGCGTGCTTAGATTCTCTCCCGTCCAGCAGGACGGCACGATCTCAGCCCAGGGAAGTGCATCCTTCGGTTGCTCATTGCGCAGATCGAATGGTGCAGGCAAGAACAGCATATTGGCCAGCTCCGGTGCCTCCTCACGCAGAATCTCGAACACACGCTGAGAACTGACGACCTTGTTCACACCACCGGTAGCTGCTGTCCGAAGGCACAGAAGGCCTACTCGGTCGGCTGCGTCTGCGTGCAGCCGGAACTCACGGTTGGTTGCATAGTTGCGTACAAAGGGATCTTCAGCCGACGTGCCAAAGTTCCGGATTTCTCCGATCACATCACCGGCGGGGTTCTGCACCCCGAGATCGCCGAACTGCCACCCAAGCCAGGCAGTCAGGAACTTAAGACGGTCAAGAGGAATCTCAGCTACCGGAAAACCGCGAACCAGGACAACACCCGGGCCGTGATCGACAGACGACCGCCAGCGATGTGCTGCGTGCTGGAGGAGAGGAAGATCCATCGCCACCAATCTTAGATGTTCTCGGCTCACTGCCAGCGCGGCCATGGATTCCAGTGCGCTACGCAGTTCATCCACTTCTGCAGGCGTCAATTCGAAGCACCAACCTTCTTGCGCTTCAAGCTCATCCAGAGACCAGCTTCCAGGAAGCCGGCCCGCAGGTGGCATGCCTTCGTCACGCCGGCTGAGGTAGTGGACGGATTGCTCCGCGCTCTCGAGCACACGACGATTCATAGTGGGCTCAGCCAACTGGTACTCACGCGATCAATCCGATGGTTTCAGCGGGAGGATTCCACGTTGAATCAGACTTGTGTACGCACGATACCTGCGCTGCCATAGATCCTCTTCGAATCCGGAGCGCCCAAGGACGTTCTTGATGTAAGGGTCCATGAGTAGCGTTCCCGTCTCCAGAAAGATGAACAGAAACGGCAACCACAACCGGTCAACGTCATCCCGAATCAGCCCGCGAGCGTCGAGCTTGTCTATCGAGGCGCGTACCATGTCGAAGTAGCGCTTGAACAGGCGGGCACCCCACTCTGTCTCTTCCAGCAATGCGCGCCGGAAATAGCCGGAAAACACCGGCCACTCATCTGCTATCCCCGCTACCCATTCATCAACTGACGTCAGGTACTCCGAGGACGACCGGGATTCGTTCTCCGCCTGATCGACGTAGAATTTCTCAAACTGCTCGAGAAAATAGGCATCAACCGCTTGCCGAAGCCCATCCTTGGAACCGTAGTGATGGTTTATCAATCCAACCGATACGTCTGCTTCAGCTGCGATGTCTCGAGTCGTCACCCCATCGAACCCATTCTCGGCAAACAACCGCATCGCGCAGATCAGAATTCTGTCCTTACCCGAACTTCCGACGAGCTCGAGCTTTCCGTCAGTCATGCCGCAAACCTCCAAAGCAGAGAAAGCCGTCTTTGATAGCCACCTCGCCCCGGGCATTCGTGACTGTGAACAAAGCCGTGCCATCATCCGCCAAAGTTGCTTCCAGGCGCAATGAGTCCGGCACCAGCACCATCCCGCTGAACCGGCAACCCAGCCGCCGCACGCCTGATGCGTCCCCATCCAGCAGGCTCGTTACGAGCGTTGATACCGCCAGCGCCAACGTTGCCGTTCCGTGCAGGATGATGTCCGGCAAGCCGGCAGCGAGCGCAACGGCTCTGTCCGTGTGGATCGGATTGAAGATCCGAGCGCATTCCGTGTACACGTGGGCTGCACCTGCGGGCACTTCGATCTGAGCACTGAGTCGTCGCCCACAGGTATCCCCGCGTCTCTGACGACTGACCACCGGTGATTCCGGCGCGCTCGCGACCGGTAGCTCCTGCCCTTCCACAGCCACACCCCGATACAACCCCTGCTGCCAGGTCTGCGCGACTGGCTCGCCACGTGCGTTTTTTGTATCGAACCTTGTGGTCTGCAGCGCCCCCACCGACACCTCCACCAGGTCAACCACGGTTGCGACCGTGGTCAGTGATTGACCCGGCTCGATGGCACGGAACAAGTGTAGATCGTGACTCGCGTGCACGCCTCGGGCACGCTCTTCAGGCGTGGCTGATGCATATCCGTCCAGCGCTGCCAGGCTGAGATTCGCCGGCCACTCGAGACACACAGGAAAAACCGGATGAGCGGTGATCCGGCCCGCTGCAGTGTCCATGAATGGTCTCCGGCAATCGCCGAGCCCGGCCGCATACGCCATGAGCCACCGGGCGTCCACCTCATGCTCAACTGGTGCTGTTGACTGACCAATCAGCGTTGCGGACAGGGGCATGGAGTTACCTCCTACTCGAAGTTGAGTTGCAACTGCAGCCCGATGCGCCGAGGGTAAGCTGCGTTGTAGATCGTCGGCGATCGCGACACCGAGCCAAGATCGTTCAACAGATTGGCACCGAACAGGTAGAGTTCCCAGCGATCTCCCTGAACACCGAAGCGAACTTCCACATCTTCCAGTGTGCCGGAGTAGACACCCGAACGGAGATCCCGCTGCTTGTCACGAAACGAGTAGCGACCAAACGCGTAGCCATTCAAACCACTGGAGCCCAGCGGCAAAGTGTAGGTAGCCTGGATACTACGTGTGCTCTCAGGTACGCCGGGCAACGGTTCGCCTTCGTCAGCATACGGCGCCACCGCCGTCAGTGCCGGGTCCACATCGCTGAACTCGGCACTGTTGAAGTTTGCGTTGCCGGAGATGGACAGCCTGTCTGTGGCCAGCCAGCTGAACCCGAAATCGATACCGTAAATCTCAGCATCACCGCCATTGACCACCGAGACGAGCAGCGGATTGATATAGAAAGGCACCTGAATGTCGGTCCAGTCTGTGTAGTAAATCGCCGCATCGAGGATGAACATCCCGTCCGCAAACTGCCATTTGGTGCCCAACTCGTAGTTCCACAGCTCATCCGGATCGATGATCTCGTTTGACGGAATCCCCACCATCTGACCCAGTTGAGCCTGCGTGATGGTCTGCACCGTCCCACTGCGGAACCCTTTGGCGATGTTGAGATAAAGGAGACCGTCCTCAGTAGCGTGCCACGCTAGGTTGAATCTCGGGTTGACGGAGTCGAAGGTGTCTCCACCCGAGGTCTCCTCCATGGTCAGCAGATCGATGCCGTCTCGATTTCGGTCATCTTCGAAGTAGCGCAATCCGACGGTCGCAACCAGTCGATCTTCCAGGAAACGATAGGCACCCTCTCCATAGATCGACCAGGACTTGGTGTCGATCACCCCCTCGCTGACGAGCACTGGAAAGGGAATGTCCGGGTAACCCAGATCGAGCGACGAGTCGATGCTCGCGTCGCGAAAGTAGCCTCCTACAATCCAGTCGAACTTGCCTACAGAGGTAGAAACCAGTCGTAATTCCTGCGTAAAGGAGTCCGTCTGGAAGTCGCTGTCGTTTACGAACGGGAAGCCGATGCCCACATCGAATCCCAAGTCGAAGTCCAGCTCGTGCTCAAGATAGGTGGTACCGCTTTCCAGTCGACCGATCCCTGTTTCCCAGGCGATGAACATGGAGTAGTAGTCCGCATTGGTGTCTGTGTACCCCACGTGTCCACCAGAGTTGATGGTCGGGGGATCCAAGCTGGTGAGTTGATTTGAAAAATCGTAGTCGTTCGAGATGTTCCAGTAGCTCAAGGTGACATCCAGATCATCCGTGGGCATCCACTTGGCCTTCACCCGCACGTTGGAGCCTTTGTAGTCATTGATGTCATTCCCGTGGGCCTCGTCGTCAGCAAATCCGGATAGCTCCTCCTGACTGCCGCTCACACGGATCCCGAAGGTATCCGTCGCGATGGGAACGTTGACGGCACCGCCAATGGCGTAGTTGCTGCCCCCACCTGACGTGTCCGAGACCTCGCCATTCACCTTCAAGCCGAAGTCGTTCGGATTCGGATCTTTGGTGATGACCTTGATCGTGCCACCCATCGACCCCTGGCCATAGAGGGTGCCGGAGGGGCCATGCAGCACTTCCACCCGCTCCAGATCCACCAGCCGTGCCGGAGGTGTCAGCTGCAGGTTGGGCACGCTGAACGGAACCTCATCTATGTAGTAGCCGACAGTCGCATCCCCGACAGTCCCTGATGAAACGCCTCTGAGCTGCATGGTTTCGAACCCGGGCGCAATCATGGAAACCACCGATGAGCCCGGCACCTCATGAACGATATCCGTGAAATCGGTGGCCGCACTCCGCTCCAGCTCTTCGCCAAGCAACGCCTGAATCGCTTGAGGCACTTCACTCAGGTTTTGCTCCCGCCGCTGCGCGGTCACAACAACTTCCTCGATCAGCGCCGAATCTTCCGCCAGGACGAAGGACGGCCAGCCGAGCATCGCGACCAACCCAAGAACAACTGTGCATCTGTTTAGCAGACTAAAACGACTGAAGGCCGCTGGTTCTATCCTAAATATCTGTCTATTTACTGACATATCTCTCTATCCCCATCATGAAACAGAAATATCTTCTGCGTTGGGTATTAAGCATTTGTTCAGTATTTATTTCAAGCCCATCGAATTTCAGGTGATGAAACCCGGAGATGCCTGCTTATTGTGGGCGAAACTAAACAAATGTTCACTTTCGAGTGAAAGCGGATTATGCTGGTTAGTAACTGAGCGCTTCTTCGATTCGTTATGGCCACTCTCAGCCCAACTGGGCTAGCAGCCTCTCAACGCACTCGATCCCGGGCAGGATTTACGCTGGGTGTGCTGGCAGTTGTTTACGCGTTCAACTACATCGACCGACAACTCATCATCATCCTGCAGGAGTCGATCAAGGCGGATCTGGGCTTTGCTGACTGGCAGCTGGGGCTTCTGTCCGGCTTTGCTTTCGCCATCTTCTACTCACTGCTCGGCGTCCCCATTGCCCGCTACGCGGATAGGTCTAATCGTCGAAACGTCATCTCCATGGCGGTCGCCGTCTGGTCACTCATGACAGCTCTTTGCGGTGCCATTGGAAACTTCTGGCAGATGTTTCTAGTTCGGATAGGAGTCGGGGTGGGCGAGGCTGGCTGCAGCCCCCCGGCGCATTCAATGATCTCCGATCTATTCCCTGCAGATCGTCGCGCTACGGCTATGTCCACGTACAACCTCGGCGTCTATCTGGGCGTGCTGGTGGGCTTCCTGGCAGGCGGCTGGCTCAACGAGGTTGTTGGCTGGCGATTGGCCTTCATCCTCGTGGGTGCGCCTGGGATTCTGCTCGCCCTCTTTGTCTGGATTGCCGTACCAGAACCAGCCCGAGGGGGAGATCAACCCATGGGCAATCAACCCTCGATGGTTGCAGTCCTGCACCTGCTGTGGCAGCGGAAAACCTTCCGCCATCTGGCAATGGCGGCAGGGCTTCATGCCTTCGTTGGCTATGGTGCAGGAAACTGGGGACCTTCGTTCTTCATCCGTTCACACGGCGTCGGAACGGCTGAGCTTGCACTCTGGATCGCACCCATCGCAGCCTTCGCAGGTGCCGCCGGTGCTCTTGCTGGCGGCTACTTCTGCGATCGGCTCGGACGGCGAGATGTCAGATGGAACATCTGGCTGCCGGCTGCGGCCATTCTGATCTCCGTGCCGTTTTCGCTACTGGTATACACGCTGGGGCGATTCGAAACCGCGATCATCACGTCCATCGTGCCAATCATACTGGGAGCCACATACCTGGGACCGATGATCGCTGTAACCCATGGATTGGTTGGTGCCCGCATGCGTGCCGTCGCATCCAGCGTACTGTTGCTGGTGCTCAATCTGGTAGGTATGGGGCTCGGCCCGTGGTTCACCGGCTTGCTGAGCGATCTCCTCTATCCCCAGTACGGGAGCGAGAGCCTGCGTTGGGCATTGATGATTGTGATTCTCGCCAACGCCTGGTGCGCCATCCACTACTTTCTGGCCGCTAGAACCCTGAAAAGCGATCTGGCCCAAGCACCAGAATAGGATCAAAGGAACCACCGTGACTGAAAAAGTAATCTACGATCTCGTCTGCAAACATGCCGTCGAATCTCCCGACAAGATTTCCGTGGTGGCTGATGAGCGACGGCTGTCATTCGGAGAGCTAAGAGAGCTTGTCGATGACTATGCCAAAGCGCTGATTGCGAGCGGCATAGAACATGGCGATCGCGTAGCCACCTTGTCGCCACCGAGCCTGGACTTCTGGCTGACCTACCTGGCCACGGTTTCCATCGGTGCTATCTGGCACGGTATCAACCCCGTCTATCGCGAGCGTGAGTTCGCTTACCTGCTGGAAGATGCCAAGCCGAATCTGGTGTTCGTACGATCTCCATTTGACGATCGCAACTACGATGAAGAGCTACAGTCGGTTCCGAACGAGGTCGGGCAGTTCGTAACGATCGGCCAGCCGCAAGATCGAGCAATCGGCATCGTAGAGTTTCTCGATCGTGCAGCGAAGGTGAGCGACTCGGATCTGGCTGCAGCGCGCGCCGCTGTCGCGCCGGAAGACACGGCGGTGATCGTCTACACGTCCGGCACCACCGGTCAGCCCAAAGGCGCAATGTTGTCCCAGGGTACGATCACCGCATCAGCGTTGGCCAACGCCGCGTGGATGGGAGATCGGCTGGACAGCACGGTGTGTGCGGCACCGACCAACCATGTCGGCGCTCTGAACAACGTGTGCATGAACGTGTTCGCGGCTGGCGGACGCATCATCTTCTATCACAAGGTTGACATAGAAGCGCTGGGCCGGATCCGGGAGCAGGAACGGCCCACCTACCTGGTATCGTCACCAACCGGCTTCATGATAACGATGAGCCTGCCGGGATTCGCTCCCGAGCGCCTGGATCACACGAAACTTATCGTCTGCGGCGGTGCTACAACACCCCTCAACATACTCAAAGTCTGGGCCCGGGTCGGATGCCCAATCTCGTCAGTGTACGGCCAGACTGAAACCTGCGGAATCATCACCCGTACCGACCTCGATGCGCAGCTCGAAACCGTTGCGGAGACCATCGGGAAACCTCTACCGGGCTGTGTAGTGCGCGTGGCCCACGAGGACGGAACTCCATGTGGAATCGGTGAAACCGGGGAGCTGCAGTTCAGGGGTCCCTACGTGATGTCAGGATATTTCAACCGTCCGGAAGCCACTGCGGAGGCGTTCACCGAGGATGGTTACCTCCGCACCGGGGATGTGGGGTACCAACGTGAGGATGGCAACCTGGTGTTCGTCGGCCGTATCAAGGAGATGTTCAAATCGGGCGGCTACAACGTCTACCCGCTGGAAATCGAGCAGGCCATCTCCGAGCACGAAGCCGTGTTGCTCTGCGCCGTGCTTCCGATACCCCACGATCTGTATCAGGAAGTGGGGCACGCCTTTGTGATGACCAAACCCGGTCATCACGTGACCGTGGAAGAGCTGCGCCTGTTTCTGAAGGAGCGCATTGCCAACTATAAGGTGCCCAAGACCTTCACGATCGCGCCAGAGCTACCGCTTCTTCCCAATGGAAAGGTCGACAAACAACTGCTGGCAGCGCGCTTGAAGAAGGTGGCCTAAGACAAGCCAGCAAAACAGGAGATGTCTAATGGACACAATCACCGTGCGCACTATGGAGTTTGAGTTTTCAAACGACATGGATCTGGTTTTCATCGAGCACGACCCAGCTTTTTCGTTTCTGTTCCTCGGCACCTGGATGTTGCTGCCATTTCTGGAACCCTACCTTATGCGCACGATGCGTACGGCGCTAAGAGATGTGGATGATGAAAAGCTGAGCCACGAGATGCAGCAGTTCTGCTCTCAGGAGGGACAACACTATCAGCAACACGCAAAAGCAAACGAGATCGTCCTTTCACTGATGCCTGCACCACAGCGGCAGATCATGGAAACAAAGCTCGAGGCCATCTCCGCGGAGTACCACGCGTTCAGCAAAACGAAACCACTCGAGTGGAATCTGGCTTATGCAGAAGGGTTTGAGGCATATACCGCTGCCGGCGCCAGAACACAGATGGAGGTGCGGGTGTTCGACTACATGAAGGATCCGATCCGGGATCTGATGTTGTGGCACATCATGGAAGAGCTCGAGCATCGAACAGTTGCGTTCGATGCCTACCGCGCTTTGGGTAATGGTTACTTCTATGGACTGAGGGTCGGGCTCTGGGCACAGCGGCACTTCGTCGGCCTGGGCCGTGAGCTTGCAAACATCATGATGGACGCATTTCCAGTACTGGTAGCCGCTCACGACTCGCCAGAAGCGAAGGCAATTCGCCAAAAACACCGGCGCACCTACACCCGACGAACACTACGAAATCTTGTCGGGATATACACCCCCTGGTACACGCCCAGGGGCTTCTCACTACCCCCGATGTACGAGGAAGCCAGAAACGAATACAACCAACGCGCATTGCGCACGACAAGCTGAAAGGAGGACTTGCCATATGGCTGCTACCACAGACGTCCCCACCGAGGTTCCGGTGGTACCCCTGAGGGGTATAACGACCGCCATGCACGTTGGTGAAGGCGAATCACCCTTTGTCGACATTGGTGACGGCACGCTCATCCAGCTCCTCATGGTGGATCTGACGCAGAACATCTGGATCACCCGTAATCGTATGCAACCCGGTACCCGCGTGATCAAGCACTACCACACTGGCGCCGTTTATGCCTTCACGATTCAAGGCTCGTGGCTCTACGAGGAGTATCCAGATACCGTGAACGAGCCAGGTTCGTTCCTGTTCGAACCCGCAGGCTCTGTGCACACCCTGACGATTCCCGAAGATCAGACAGGTGAGACCGTTGTCTGGTTTCTCATCCATGGAACGAACATCAACATAGATGAACGGGGTGATGTGGTCTCCATCGCCGATGCGTTCAATGTGCTTGAGGGCTATCGCCTGCTTTGCGATGCACAGGGTGTATCCAGCGAAGGTGTTATTGTGATTGGAGAACGGACTTAGTGCGCACACTCGTCATGCGCCCGGGCTCGCTGGAGATTGAGAATCGGCCCATTCCGGAACCAGGACCCGGCCAGGTGCTGTGCAAGACCCTCGTCTGCGGGATTTGTGGATCTGATCTCCACCTGTTCCGTCACGCAGAACATTTCTACAAGATGGGACTCGATGCCGGTGTCGCCAGAGAAACGTTGGACAAAGGCGTTATCCTTGGCCACGAGTTTGTCGGTGAGATCGCATCTTACGGTCCGGACACCAAACAGAAGCTTCCCATCGGCCAGCGTGTGAGCTCGGTTCCTTTTCTACCGGGGGAGCTGGATTCAATCGCCATTGGCTCCACTCCGTTCGTCGACGGAGCCTATGCCGAGTACTTCCTGCTCTCAGAGGAGCTGATACTGGCGATACCCAACAGTCTACCCACAGAAGCTGCGGCACTAACCGAGCCACTGGCCATCGGTCTTCATGCCGTCAATCGAGCCAGCCGCCACAAAGATACGCCGGCGGTCGTAGTAGGCTGCGGTCCCATCGGCTTGGCTGTGATCGCGTCGCTGAAGCTGAGAGGGTTCAACGCGATCGTTGCCAGCGACTACTCTGCCAAGCGTCGTAAGCTGGCGTCCAAACTTGGTGCAACCACAGTGGTGAATCCCGCCGACTCAAACGCGTTCGAATCAGTGCCAACCGACCAATTAAAAACACCGGCAGTTGTGTTCGAATGTACCGGGGTAAACGGCGTGCTCAACCAGTGTATTGAGTCAAGCCCAGCCGGGTCGGAGATCATCGTTACCGGCATTTCTCACGGAGAGGATTCATTTACGCCAGCAACTGCGATCACCAAGCAGTTGAGCATTCACTTCGTCGTGTTTTACTCGACCGAGGAGTTTGCCGAAGCCTTAGACGCGCTGGCAAACAACAAAGTGAATTGGGATGCCTGGATAACTGGGAAAGTCGATCTCGACGGGGTAGCCAAGGCGTTCAGAGAACTCGAGGACCCTGAGCAGCACGCGAAAATCCTGATTTACCCAAATGGAGTAGACAGTCGGTAGGCAGTTAACCCGCCAGGCGTTGTAGCAAGCTCGCGGCTGCAGCCCAATCCGGCACACCATGCATGATTGTCGCCCCCTTTGAGGAGCCCATGGTCCAAGCTGCAACGATAGTAAGCAACACCAACCGCTGCCTTGGTCGTTAGCGGACGTCTGCTTCCGGTTAAGCGTTCACCTTACTGGTCTAACTGGTGTTGCCTACTAGCAACAATGACAAGTGCTGCGCCCATCACCGCTAGAATCGCTGAGACAAAGAACGCTTGCACGCCAATGGCATCTACGAGATAGCCAAACACCACAACCACAAGAAAGGCGATGCTCATCTGCATGATTTGAAATGCACTTTGAGCCTCCGCCGCAACCCGTTCTGCAGTCATGTCCGCGATCAGGTTCGTGCATGCAATGAAACCCACGGCGTAGGTGAAGCCGTGTAAGACTTGCAGTAGAAATAGCACCTCGATCGGCGGAGACAGTCCGAACCCTGCCCAGCGAACTGCACCGACGACGCAATACACAAGTATGAGAGTTGTTGGTTGAAATCTCTGGAGAATCGCCTTGAAAGTGGCAAACACCCCAGTTTCGATGACACCACTCAACGCGATGAGAACGCCTACCCAGAACGCTGTCACCCCTTGATCAACCCACAAGACGCCAAGAAAAGCGTTTAGAACGGAGTGGGTACAGTGGACCAGGGACCACCCTAACAGCGGGAGCAAGACGGCAGAGTCTGCTGTTCTAATCCAGAGCCGACGTCTCCTGCCGCCCTCGTATGAAACTGTTTCACGGAATCGCGGTAGCAGTATCGACAGACCTCCATACAGCGCTCCCGATGCCAGAAACACCCAAAGAAATGCGTCTATTCCGTAGCGTTCAACAGCCAGTCCCGTCACGAAGATGACACCCAAATACCCGACAGTCTTCCAGGCGTAGAGGCGGGCGAAGTCATCGTTTTCACGTCGGCTTCTGCGCATTGACGCGGCATCAGTGACTGGATGAACCACTATTCGAGCAGTAACTGCCACAGTCCAGATCAAACCGATGGCGAAGGCACTGGTTGCAGTCAGTAACCCGAAGGCAACGGATGCGCTCACGAGTGCCCCGGCGACTATGACGGTTCGCCAATCCCCTGCTCGGTCCGCGATTCGTCCCACCTGCATGCCGAGCAGAAACGCCGCCGCCATTGGTATGGCGAAGATCAGTCCGATTTGGTCTGCCGAAATGCCACGACTTTGAAGCCAGATGCCACCGAATCCATTGATGGCACCAGTAGTCATCGACACAGAAAAGTAAAAAAGCGTGATACGAGCGTTCGGGGAGAGCAACTGAGTCGCCTTTGTCAGATTCACTCAGGCGTAGGGATGCGAGACCCGGTTGGATCGACCCCTACGGTTTGGGATTAGTGAATCTATCGGCTCATTGCGCAGTCGAGTGTATACGCCAGGTAGCTGGAAATCGATCATCCGGATTGGTCCGTTAGAGACGGTATCGATTCCGGCGGATTTCCGCACACAGCTCCGGCAGAATGACTCGGCGCAACTTTGAGATTCGTAATTCAGGGTCATGAGGGACTTGATCGACATAGCCAACAGAATACGCAGTGATAAATATCCTGGCTCGGAAGTATTGTTCTTGGCGGGCTCGGTAGTCCGGGGCGCAGCTACAGCGAGTTCGGATCTGGATCTTGTGGTCTTGTATCAAGAACTACCTGCTGCCTACCGAGAGTCCTTCGAATTCCAGGGTTGGCCGGTAGAAGCGTTTGTTCACGACCCGGAAACGCTCCGTTACTTCTTCTTCGAACTGGATCGGCCTTCCGGCGTTCCCGCGCTGCCTTCGATGGTCAGCGAGGGGTTAGAGATTCCCGGACCTTGTGAGCTTTCAACCGAACTCAAAGAGATTGCAAATCAGCTGCTCGCTGAAGGACCACCGGCTTGGGACTCTGAATCAGTTAACCAGTCTCGATATCGAATCACTGATCTCATCGATGACCTCCGAACGCCGCGATCAGATTCGGAGCTAGTGGCAACGGCAACGGAGTTGTATCGAGCACTCGCGAATCACTACTTGCGTACACGGGGAGTGTGGAGCGCAAAGGGAAAAACCATCCCCAGGCGCCTTCAGGAGGTGGCGCCGCAGTTCGCGCACGAGTTTAACGCTGCCTTCGATGACGTTTTCACGGCAAAGCGCACCGACTTACTGATCTGTCTGGCGGAGTCCGTCTTGGAGCGGGATGGCGGATGGTTGTTTGCTGGTCACTCTCTGAAAGCGCCTCATGACTGGCGAACTAGCAACAGCGAAGGAGCGAGACGACAAGAGCCATGAGCCCAGCGAAAGAATCATCCCTCGACGCGGTTCGCGACTACTATGCCGATTTCGGAGAAAGGGAGTGGGATCGTCTCGCCAGTCCCGAGGACGGGGCTATCGAGTATGCGATCACCTGCCGAGCACTCTCGAATCACCTACCTCAATCTGGTCGAGTTCTGGATATAGGTGGTGGGCCAGGTCGTTATTCGATTTGGCTTGCCGAACGTGGCTATCAGGTTGTGTTAGCTGACCTCTCACCTGAGCTCATCGACATTGCAAAAACCAAGGTACGGGAAGCTAAACTGGAATCGAAAGTCGAGTCTATGCGAGTCGCCGATGCTCGCGATCTGAGTGACTTCGATGACAACTCGTTCGATGCCGTCTTGTCTCTCGGCCCTTTCTATCATCTGACGGAAACTAGTGATCGGGAGAGAGCTGCGGAGGAACTGGTACGTGTACTCAAACCCCGGTCCCCAGCGTTCGTGGCATTAATGCCAACCTATTCCCTACTGAGGAGGACGCTGGCCATACCCGATGAAAGAGAGCACATACTGCAAGACGACTGGCTCAATGCGATCTCTAAGCACGGAGTTTTCTCCAACAGTCAGCCAGGGCGCTTCAATCATGGCTTTGGAATTCATCCTACGAAGATAGCGCCGTTCTTCCGTGATTTTGAACTCGAACTGGTTGAGTTGCTTGGTGTGCAGAGCCTTGGTGTCGGTATTCAAAGTGCCTTGGCGGAAATTGCTAGAGACAACAAGGAGCTTTTCGAGAAGGCTCTCGATCTGCTGGAAAAAGCTGCCTCAGATCCGAGCATTCACGGACTATGCAGTCACTTGCTTTATATCGGAAGAAAAGTGGAGTGACGGGTCCGGGAATCCGGGGCCAAACCAAGGAGCGGACACTCGGCCTTTAGTCTCGGAGAAGATCGTTGATCGATGTTTTCGAGCGGGTCCGAGCGTCGACCTGTTTGATAATCACCGCGCAGTAGAGATTAGGCGTGTAGATACCGTCTTCGCGTTGCCCACCTCCGAGCGTGCCGGGGACCACTACTGAGTACGCCGGCACACGCCCGGTGATGACTTCTCCCGTGTCGCGGTAAACGATCTTGGTCGAAGCCCCGATGTAGACACCCATAGATAAAACAGAGCCTTCCTCAACGATGACACCTTCTGCCACCTCTGATCGAGCCCCAATGAAGCAGTCGTCTTCAATGATCACCGGCTCACTTTGCAGTGGTTCCAATACACCTGCTATGCCAGCCCCACCTGATATGTGACAGTTCTTTCCTATCTGAGCGCACGAACCTACTGTCGCCCAAGTGTCGATCATCGTCCCACTATCTACGTATGCTCCTACGTTCACGAAACTGGGCATGAGTACCACGCTCGGCGCGACGTAGGCTGAGTACCGGACTACCGCCGATGGCACTGCTCGAAAGGCTGCATCGCGAAACCGCTGGTCGGACCAGCCGGAGAACTTGGAAGGCACCTTGTCCCACCAACCCCCGTCGCCAGGACCTCCTTCGATTTTGCGCATGTCGTTGAGCGCGAAACTCAGAAGAACTGCCTTTTTAAGCCACTGGTGAACAATCCAATCTGAACCAATCTTCTCCGCGATCCGGACGTCACCGTTGTCCAACATCCCTAACGCCTCGTCCACGGCATCTCGAACACTGCCTCGCGTGTCATAGCTGATCTGCTCACGCTCTTCCCAGGCGTGTTCGATTGTCTGCTGCAACTGATGGTTCATAGGTAGCCTCTACGTAGCACTCCTGACTGTGAATTTCATCCCTTGTCTTGCCACAAGACGCTGTGCACAATCCGCGACCATCTCAAATGGTGCGGTTTACCATGTTTCCCGAGATCGCGGATTTGCCCGCCACGGCATTCGCAGCACAGCAGATCTACCAGCCGATCATGGCATGGATCACGGCGTTTCTGGCGGAGTTCGATTCCTCCGACCTCGCCGTTGCGCTTGTGATCTACTTGATTGAGCTGGGACTGAGAAGACGCCGCGCAGAGCGTTCGTCCAGAGCGCGCGGCCGGTCGAGACCAGGCAAATCGGAACGCATTACGCCTACTCTCTCCCCCGTGATTACGCGCTCCCGGCCTGAGTTGTCCACGACCACGACGCTCTCCTGAGGTTGAAGACACACGCCAGACAGGTGCGATCTTTTCGTACGTGGACGGCTAGTCCGGGACGGGCAGACTGCCGACACGCGGATCTTCAGTTGATGTACCGAGCCAAGGCGACCTTTTCCGATCCAGACCTACAACAACTGGGTTCCTTTTCACCGAGTGGTCGCGTCCACCAATGGTTGTTAGCCTGAGATCATGCGCCTCGTCGCGCGTTGGGAGGACTACATGATGCTCATCTGCTCGCGTCTTTTAGCGGGGGTTTCTGCGGCTGTTCTGTTTATCGGATGCGGGGGGTCGAAGGAGGCTACGGTAGAGGACTATATCCGACCCATTAAGGTCGTCGCGATAGGCGAGGAGGTGCCTTCTGCCGATCAACGCCGGTTTCCGGGAATCGTTCAGGCGGCGGAATCCGCTGTACTGAGCTTCCAAGTTTCAGGAAAAGTGCTCACAGTGAATAAGAAGGAAGGCGATTCCGTTGGGTTTGGCGAAGTGTTGGCGACGATCGACCCGGAGCCCTTCGAGTTGCTCGTTCAATCTGCCGATGCCGACCTGATGAAACGTGAAGTGGATTACCGAAATCGGGTCAAGGACTACGAGCGAAAGCTGGCGCTCAGCAAGAAAGGTGCCGTCACAGCGGCGGATCTCGATCTTGCGCAAGCCAACCGAGACGCCGCACAGAGCTCGGTCACGATGGCGCGTTCCGCGCTGGATATCGCGCGGCGGGATCTTCGCAACACGGTCCTGCGAGCGCCTTACGACGGGTCCGTCTCGAGCCGCTCGATCGAACCCTACGTTGATGTCGCTTCAGGGCGGGAGGTGTTTCGCGTCGATGCGCAAGGCGCTCTTGAAGTCGAGCTCAGGGTGCCTGAGAACGTTATCAATCGGCTCTCCCTCGGCAGCACCGGCAGCGTGACCTTTTCAACGCTGCAGGGGGTCGAGATCGAGGGGATTGTCAGCGAGATTGGCTCGCGCGCCGTCGAAGCCAACGCATTCATCGTCACCCTACGGCTAGCTAGCAGACCTGTCGGTCTACATCCCGGCATGACAGCGGAAGCCAAGATGTCGTTACCGGGATTGACGGACGAGGGTGGTCATCTGCTGCCTGCCACCGCTATTGTGCCGGGGACCACACCAGACCGCGATTTCGTGTTCGTCTACGACCCACAGACCAAGACCGTCCGCAAGACGTTTGTGACGATCGCCGGCGGCCAGGAAAACATGGCCCTGGTGGTGGATGGGATCGCCGAGGGTGACATCGTGGCGGTTGCCGGCGCGAGTTTCTTGTCAGATGGAATGAAGGTGAGGCTCCTCGACGAGGCTGGCTGATGAACCTCTCCCGCGTCGCCATCGAGCAATCTCGCGTAACGGTTCTCTTCGCCATCTTCATCGTGGTGGCCGGGATCAGCATGTATCTCGGGTATCCGAAGAAGGAAGACCCATCGATTGTGGTCCGCGAGGCAGTAGTCCGAGCGGCTTTCCCCGGGATGCCACCACACCGCGTAGAGGACCTGATTACCCGAAAGCTGGAAGAGCGGATCCGCGAGATCTCAGAGGTAGACGACATCATCTCCGAGTCGAAGTTCGGGACGTCAGTTGTCCACGTGGTCGTGCGCGACGAGATCGACGACGTGGGTCGGGTCTGGCAGCTGCTTCGGAACAAGATGCGGGATGTTTCCTCTGAGCTTCCGGATGGAACTCTAGGCCCTTTCGTCAACGATGAGTTTGGGCTCACTGCGATCGCCACCATCGCGCTCTGGGCGGATGGGTTCAGCTTTGCGGAGATGCGGGACACCGCACGGGACATTCGCGACCGCCTCTATGCCCTGGATGGAGTAAAGCGCGTCGAGCTTTTCGGCATTCAGGAAGAGCGGATCTATCTGGAGATCTCGAACACCAAGCTCGCGGAGTTTGGCATCGACGTCAGGACCGTGGGCGACACGCTAAGGAGCCAGAACATCATCCTCCCGGGTGGGCGCGTAGAGATTTCGGGGCGCGAGTTTGTCATCGAACCCGGTGGTAGTTTCGAAGACGTCAGCCAGATGGCGTCAGTGCTTATCCCGGTACCCGGCACCGAGCAAAGCGTCCCTCTGCGCGACCTGGTGACGATTACGCGGAGTTACGTCGACCCACCGGAGAAGCCCGCATTCTTCAATGGTCGACAGGCCGTTATGATCAGTGTTTCGGTCATGGACGGGGTGGATGCAGTCGCGTTCGGGGGCGAACTGGAGGGCCTGGTCCGCCGGGTCGAGCGAGAGTTGCCGCTCGGCTATGTGCTGGAATTCGCGACCTTTCAGCCGGAGCTGATCAATCGAGCCGTGAACGGGGCCGTCAGCAACCTAGCTCAGACGGTCACTATCGTACTCGCGGTTGTGATCGTGTTTCTAGGTATCCGCACAGGATTGATCGTCGGTAGCTTCGTTCCGCTCGTCATGTTGTTCGGCATCGTGATGATGTGGTTCCTGGATATCGAGCTACAACGTATTTCTATCGCTTCGATGATCATTGCACTGGGTATGCTAGTCGACAACGGGATCGTTGTCGCAGAGGACATTCGAACAAGGATGCAGCGCGGCACCTCTGCAAAGGATTCCGCTATCGAGGCGGGACGCTCGCTTGCTCTCCCGTTACTCACATCCTCCTTGACCACCATCCTTGCCTTTATGCCCCTGATGCTCATGGTCGGTCCGGCAGGGGAGTACACGGGTTCACTCAGCTACGTCATAGGCGTGTTGATGCTGGGATCCTGGATACTCGCAATGATGGTGGTACCGATGGTGGGCGCACGATTCATCAAGGTGGAGCGTCTGGGTGAGCATGAAGGCCGCCGCTTCGAATCAAGGGGTTATCGTACTTATCAAGCAATGCTGACGTGGATGCTCGTTCACAGAAGCATCGTGTTGCTCGTTGTGGTCGCGGCAATGGCGGTCTCGGGTTGGGTTTTCGGGACCTTCGTCGTGAAGGAATTCTTTCCAAAAGGCGATCGCAGTCAATACCTGATCTACATCGATATGCCGGCGGGAACACGGTCAACAGAGGTGGTTGAGAGGATTCGGTTGATCAACGAATGGCTTCTCGACGGGAGCCGGAACCCCGAGGTCGCGAACACCGTTGCCTATGTAGGACAGGGAGGTCCACGCTTCTTCGCTTCGCTTGCCCCGATCGATCCCGATCCGCACAAAGCGTTCATGTTGGTCAACTTGCATAGGACCGAACAGGTTGCAGAACTCGTTGATCGAACACACCACTATATTCTAGGCCGATACCCCGAGGTACGAGGCAGGGTGAAGGCTATGTGGATGGGTCCCTCCGAAGCCGGTCTATACGAGGTTCGGTTGTCCGGTCAGGACACCGATTTCTTGACTGAGCGTGCGGAGGCGGTGATGTCTGGCTTACGCACAATCCCGGGAATGATCGACGTCCTTCAGGATTGGGAGAATCCTGTAATCACATTCCAGATCGTCGTCGACCAGGTGCGAGCTCGGCGAGCGGGCGTTACTTCCAGGGACGTCGCTGATGCACTGAATGCCTTCATGGAAGGTGTATATGTCACGGACTATCGAGAAGCCGAGAACGTCATTCCCATCATTGCACGCGGGCGCTTGGAGGAGCGAAGCATCGTTGCCAACCTGTGGGACCTTGCCATTCCCAGCTCATCCGGCAAAAACGTGGCCTTGGGACAGGTTGCCGATCTCGATAGCGTGGGGGGATTCAGTCGCATACGACGGCGCAATCAGGTTCGGACGATTAGCGTCCAAGCCAAGCACCCGGTGCTTAAGGCTGCGCAGATTGAAGAGCTAATGAATCCGACCATCGAGCAGCTGCGAAGCTCGTTACCAGCCGGCTACGATATTGAGCTCGGGGGTGAGTTAGAAGGCTCATCTGAAGCGCAAAGCCATCTGGCCACTTGGATGCCTTCGGCATTCGCTCTGATTGGTGCGCTCCTGGTCTGGCAATTCAACTCCTTCCGGCGTGCCGCAGTGGTCTTCTTGACTATCCCACTGGTGTTCATCGGGGCAACCATCGGGCTGCTTGCCATGAACGCCGTCTTCGGATTCATGACTATCCTCGGATTGCTCGCGCTTGCCGGCATTATCATCAACAATGGCATAGTATTGATCGACCGAATCGAACTGGAGCGCGATGGAGGCGCTTCTCCTTTCGATGCGATAATCCTGGCGGCGCTCTCGCGTCTCCGTCCCATCACCCTTTCGGCAGCGACCACAGTTCTCGGATTGATGCCGCTCATCGTCTACCGAGACACACTCTTCTACGGCATGGCGTCGATGATGGTTTTCGGTCTGACCGTCGGAACGGCGTTGACGCTAGGCGTCGTGCCGGTTCTTTACTCGCTGTTTTTGCAGGTCGAAATTCCGGATTTGCGTATGAATCCGCGCTAAGCCACGGCGCTAAGGTGCCGCGAGTGCCGGGGTCGCAGAGGTGTTCACTGATCCGTTCAACGCCGTTTCGGGAAAGAAGTTTGCCCAGGCAAACCAATACATGCCTGGGTAGAACGTCTCGATGCGAGTGAGAAATCCGGCGTCGCTATGCCCCCGGAAGTCAACGTGTCTGACATGAGTTCTCTCGGGCCGTTTGAAAGCGGCCAGGCAACCAACGTTCTCATCGAACGTCAGGGCAACCGGCATGCCGCCCACCACCGTATTCACCACACCCTGCGCTTGCGTGTATTCTCGAGTGAATGCCGCGGCTGCGTCGCCCACCGCAATGCCCCATACCAAGGTCTTTCGCGGTAGGCGCTCATCTTCGTGATTCAAGGTTTCGAACATCAACCTCTCAGTTTGGTGATGGGTATCCAGGGCCCGGTCGAAGACACGTTCGACCACCTCGTCGAACAGACGTAGTAGCGGATTGTTACGCCACGCCACCATGGGGTTTAGATACACTTTTCCTGCGGGATAAGTTTCGCAGTACCCACGCCACGACATGCGGAACACCGGCACGCGCCGCAACCCCAAGGTGCAGTCTGGCGCACCCGAATAAATCTGCTGCAGGCACTTCCCATCCGCTTTCATGATGAGGTTGTTGCCGTGCTGACCGGCAACGGAGAGCTCAATGGATTCTCCAGCCGGAATAGCCAGTGCCATGCCAATACGCGACAGCGCACAGTAGGTCATGACCGTTCGGCGATCGGCGCCTACGCCGGCAATGTGCGGGCGGCGAATTTCTCGATCCGGAAACGCCCAGGTTTGATCACCGGTCTCGAGCACGAGCACCTCATCGTCGGCGCCCAGTGTCGATGCTGCCTGTGTGATGTCATAAAACCGGGCGTTTGATTGTTGAGCGCGCAATCCCACATGAATCCACAGCCAGGGAAACGCCGTCAAAACAACGGTCACAGACAGACCACCCAGAACCACCCGTTGATCCCCGATACCGAAGATCAGGTGAGTTCCGAGCGCCACAATTACGGACACTGCTATGAAGCCCAGCGTTTGAAATTCTCCCTCGACGGCTGCTACCAGTTCTGCTCGAGTGACGTCGAATATCGCCTGAGTGACGTCACCCAGTGCGCGGAAGTATCGAAATGCCAGCGCCAGGCCGCAGCCCAGGGCCAACCAATGCAAGATGGCGACCGGCGAGGGCATTTCAGAGATCGTACTTCTTCATGCGTTCGGCAATGGCGCGGCTTTCAGGGCGCAGGTTGACGATACCTTCATAGGGTACGCCGCGCGTTGGTTCCCGATGTGGATACTTCTCGATTTGCTTCTCATGCCGGGCTTTCATGTGATCAAAGGCCGGCCACGCCCAGATGTACTGTGGCAGCTCACCGTGCTCCTCGCGCGGGTCGCGATAGAGATCGTAGAAATCTTCGCCTGCGAGCCCGGGCCGGTCGCTGGTCCAGTCGCGCTTGAGTTGCTGCCTGATGGATGCCGCCAGGAAATCTCCGGTATAGACATGGTAGTAGTCACGGCGGGAATGGCCCTCACCTTTGAAGAGCAGTGCCGCCTGATCCACCCCATCGATGACCCGGTCCCGCGGCACGTCCTTGATTGCGCCACCAAGGCGGGCGAACGTCGTAAAGAGATCATGTACCGTGATCATGTCGTTGACTACCTGTCCCGGTGCCACTGTACCCGGCCACCAGGCAAACGCGGGTACGCGGATACCGCCTTCACGATAGTCGCTCTTGTAGCCGGCGAAGATCACCTCGTGAGGTCCGTTGGGCGCAAGCTCGTGCATCGGACCGTTGTCGGCCATTGCGACCACCAGCGTATTCTCGGCAATCCCGAGTGCTTTCAGGCTGGCGAGTATTTCACCGATGTCTCTGTCGAGCTGCTCCATCGAGTGCGCCCACCAGGTCGACGCATTGCTGGTGAGCTGCTCAGGCGGCACCATCGGGTCTGCCATGTGCGGCCAATAAGCGAGATAAAACGGTTTGTCACGACCGGCGTTGTCCGCAATGAATTTGAGCGCCTGCTGTTGATTAGCGCGCATCAGCTTCTTGTAACCGGCAGCGGTGGGGGGAGGCATGAACTCCCGCACCTCACCACCTTTGGTCGCTTCGAGCTGGTTGATCCAGCCGAGTGGACGAAACTCTTGATCCAGCGTATGGGTTTTGTCCCACTGAAAAGGAAACAGACCATTTGTTCGGCCGGCTACGGCCGGTTGCGTGTGCCACATCATGAACGGGAACTGGTTGTACATGGAGAAGTTGGCGTAGTCGAAGCCCTGGTTGTGCATGTAAGACTGTTGGATGTCTCCTTGGTGCGCTTTGCCGACGAACGCGGTCGTGTAACCCTGCTCGCTCAGGAGTTCGGCGATCGTAACCTCGTTTTTATGGAGTCCAGCGCCTTCCGGCGGAAACCCGACCTTGGACATACCGGCGCGCACGGACAGCCTTCCCGTCAGTGCGGCCGTCCGTGTCTGCGTACAGGCCGGTTCCGTGTACATTCTTGTGAACGCCATACCCTGATCAGCCATGGCATTGATGTGCGGCGTATCGAAGCCAAGCACCTTGTTGAGTTCTGGAATGCCGACTTCTCCAAGGCTCGTGTCATCCCACATGATGTGAACTAGATTGGGTAGCTTGCCGTGGGTTCTGGCCAGTTTCGCGAGGATCGCGTCGATCTCTTCATCTTCGAGGCGCCAATGCTCACCGTGCTGATCGATGAGAATTGCCTGCTCAGGATCGTGGATGATGTCCTTCGCCAATACGGGTGCCGCCAGGACCGCGGCAATGAATATGGATAGAGGTTTCAAAACGCTTCTCCCATGGCTGCGGTGTCGTGCTCCGGCGCATCGCGCGCCGATGGTCATCGCGTCATACATAGATAAGTCTCCCGTTTGTCAGGTTGCTAGGCCGCGGATGAGCGTCGCTATCGCGGGTTCGATGAGCTGATCGAGGCGTTTGCCAAGATCGAGTTGGTTGGCGACGGCAAGTCCCGCAAGACCATGGGCGTTGATCCAGAAAAGATGCGCCATTTCGATGGCATCTCCTTCCGTCCCCATACCGCGCAGCACGTCTTCGGCGAGGCCAATGGCCTCCGCGAACGCCCGGCGCCGGTTCTCGACCACTTCCGGTACAGCGGCGATTTCTCCCTGATCGAGTTCGTACATGAGCTGGTAGAGCGGCGACCGTTGGATGGCAAACTGCACGTAGCTTTTCATGCCCAGTGCTGCGGCTTCGGTGGCGTTAGAGGCTTCCTTCCGCACGTCTCGCAGCATGTCGCGGATTTCCAGAAAGCCTGCCGCGCGGATCGCGGCGAGCAATGCTTCCTTGTTTTCGTAGTAGCGATACAGCGCGGTGGCACTCCAGCCGAGCCCTGCGGCTATGGCGCGCATGGACACATTGCGATGGCCGGACTTCGCAAAGAGCGTCATGGCGCAGTTGCAGATGTCCGCCTCTATCGCTTGTCGTTTCTTCGTGTCATATGCAGGTCGTGCCATATCAGACTCCTGATTGGCATAAGTTAACAATATTAACTTAACTGTGTCAACTAAAGCTATGATTCAATCAATCTAGGATTTGTGTTCTTGTCCGTTGTGGGGAATCTGCGAATGGAGCGAATAAAGAAGTGGTGTTGAGATTAGCGGCAGGGCTTGGATGTATACTCGGCATCGCCGTCGTCATCGTCGGCGGTATCCGCTTGTTCTCCGATGGTCCGGTTGAGATCTTACCGGGTGGTCCGATGTCGGGAACGGTGAGTCTCGAAAAATTTCCTGGGTTTGGCAATCGGTCCAGCGACTTCATAGAACTGCAGATAGATGGCTGGCGTCCTAGCTCCCGCACCGTAACCGGCTTTTTCCATGCTGAAGATCTTTACATACCCTCTGTGCGGGCAGAGAGTAAATGGTGGCCACAACGTGTGCTAGACGAACCGGAAGTGATCGTGCGCTACCGTGGCATCCTTTATCCAAGAAGAGCTACTCGGATCACAGATCCTGCGCTGATCGTGCAGCTCCGAAAGGCTACGGCTGGAGTAGAGACCGTTGTGGTGACTCCAGAGATGTTTACTGACGATACCACCTGGTTTTTTAGGCTGGAGCCGTTGACCGACTGATCCGACTGGCTGCTTCTTGCAGAACTCGGCTAAACAGTCCTGTCACGTAAGCGTCGGCTTTCTAGAGTAGCTCGAAAGCCTCCGTTCCCATTCGGAATACGAAGGCGCAACATCGACCCAGAGCGGATGTAGAACCGTATCGGGTTTTTCACCGACAATCAGATCAACTTCGTAAATAGGCCGATCTGTGAACTGGATTGCAAGGATTGCGATTGGGGCGTTGGCGATCTATCTAACGATCACGCTGATTGTTTATACGAAACAACGCGATCTGATGTTTGCGCCAGATGTTGGCCGCGTTCAGCCGAGTGATGTCGGATTGGCAAGTGTCAGCGAAGTCACCTTGAAAACGCCAGATGGATTGGCTCTACATTCTTGGTACGGAACAGCAGAACCTCATCACCCAACAATCTTGTTCTTTCATGGCAACAGCGGAAACGTCAGCCGACGAGCAGATAAGTTCCGCCAGTTGATGACGAGAGGATATGGGGTCTTCATGCTCGGATATCCCGGCTATGGTGGTAGCGACGGTACTCCATCAGAGGCCGCCTTCGTCTTGGCCGCGTCGCTGTCATTTGAGTGGTTGCGGGATTCAGGAATTACTCCAGCAGATATCGTTGTATACGGAGAATCGTTGGGAACAGCAGTAGCCGTGCAGTTGGTGGCAGTAAATCAGGTCAGAGCCTTGATTCTTGAGGCTCCAATGAGTTCTGTCAGGGAGATGGCGCAATCGCAATACCCCTACCTACCGGTCGGGTTGTTGCTTAAGGACCCATTTCTGACGGTCGATTACATCGACAAGGTTCGCACGCCGCTGCTCATCGTTCACGGTGTTGAAGATTCTGCCATCCCCATCACCAACGGAGAGGAATTGTTTGAACGCGCGAAAGAACCAAAGAAGTTCGTAGCGATTGAAGGCGCGGGCCACAGCGATCTCTATAGTTTTCAGACTGTGGACGAGATATCCGCGTTTCTGAACGGTATCCAAGAACCTGCATCCGGAAAGTAATTGGCCGGGCATTGACACCAGCCACGCTATTCGCAGTACAGCTGACTGACCGGTGTCAGTATTGTCTGATAGGTTTAGCTTTCTGAGACTGCCCGATGTTGGAAAGGGATGAAACTCAGCAGAGATGCTTTTAATCGCGCCAAGTCCGGCATATTTAAGTACGGACGCAAACTGGAGCATCTCCGGTTTCACCATCATTTTGTCGAGCCGATTCTTGAGGAAGTGGTGGCCGAGCTTGCCGCCTATCGGAATCCAGACGGTGGCTTTGGACACGCGATAGAGCCTGATTTCTGGCTTCCTGATTCTTCGCCTATGGCGACCACGGTAGGGTTGCAGATTGCGGTTGAACTCGAACTCGAAGCGTCGCACCCGGTAGTAAGAGCCGCGCTCGAGTATCTGCGATCAACCTACGATGCCGACCTTCGTGGCTGGATCGCAACCCCTTTATCGGTCAACGACCATCCTCACGCCCCATGGTGGCATCGAGACCCGGATACAAAGGTAGATTCGATGTCTCTCCGTCTCAATCCGAGTGCAGAGATTGTTGGGTACCTTCTACGATGGGGCGAAGACGACTTTCAACAGTGGGTGCAGGACTTGATAGAGCGCATCGACGTACTGGAACCCCATCAGCTGCTCTGCTGCCTTCGCCTTGCAGACTCTCCTGGCTTGGTGGAAAAGCATCGCGAAGCTCTCTTCGCCCTCATTTCACGAGCTGCGGCGACGGCGATTGAAACCGATTCTGCTAAATGGGACGGCTACTGCATCAAGCCTCTGTCAGCCATTCCGACCCCCGATGCGCGACTTGCACAGCGCTTTTCCGGTGCTGTCGACAAGCAAATGGATTACGAAATCGGTCGCCAATCAGACCGGATGGGAGTCTGGCTTCCTCATTGGTCTTGGGGAGAGAGCTTCCCCAGGGCATGGCAAAAAGCACGAGAGCATTGGGCGGGGATTATTACCTTGGAGATGCTTCTTTCCTTCCAAGCCTTTGGACGACTAGCTTGAATAGAGTAAGACTGTTTTCAGCCGAGGAAGGACCCTCGTTGAAGACAGAAAGGCCTTTCAACCGCGTTCAGACTGGGCCATGGTCTCCATCATGCTGATTCGAATTGCCACCGAAGCTGACGCCAAGGCCATCGCGGAAGTCCATACACGATCGTGGCAGGCAATCTATCGCGGGCACTTTCCGGATGAGTACCTCGACAACATTGATGTCGATCAGCGAGCGAGAAACTGGCGAGAAGTAGCCAACGAAGGAATCGGTGACTTGGCTGTATTGGAAGGCGACGATGGTATCTGCGGATTTCTTCATCTAGCGCCTTCCCGCGACAGCGATGCGAAAGCGGCTCTCGAAGTTACAGCGATTTACCTATCGCCAGGGATCTGGCGCCAGGGCCAAGGGCAACTACTGATGTCGTGGGCCTTACAGAGATCCCGTGAACGGGGTTTTCGTCGTGTCACTCTGTGGGTTCTCGATAGTAATCAGCAAGCTCGAAACTTTTACGAAACGGTTGGATTTCGATGGGACGGAACGTCCAAAACCGCCAAGCTGGAGAACGGATTCGAATTCACTGAACTGAGATTCGCGAACGAGTTATGATACTCGCTTAATCGGCGCGAACTGGGAGTTAGGATCCCGCTCTGCAGCAGTGGTGCGTACGCAAGGAAGAACACCCGCCCGACACGAGAAAAGGCCGGAGCTGCTGGCCGTCGGGCAGGTGTGTTACGAGATATCGGATGCTGAGACCGAGAATCCAGCTAAGCTCCGATGAGCGGTACCACTCATGCGACCAGACACACCCTGTTCGCGATAGGGCTTCAAGCTCCTTCGGAACCACACTCCTCAAAGAACGCCAGCAACGCTGAGTTGGTTGCGGTAGGGCTTGCTTCGTGCATGAAGTGAGAAGCGCCCGGGATCGTGACTCGCTTCACATCAGGTAAGAGCCCAGCCACGTAATCCATGAAAGGCGACGTCCATCCAGGGGTGAGCGCTCCCTGCATGAAAAGCACTGGACAATGCAGGTTCTTAGCATCCTGTGGCGAGAAATCAGGTACATCAGGGTTGCGGATAAAGGCCAGAATCGTGCTTGAGTTATCGAAACACTGTTGTTTCCTGGCATCGCTTAAGCCTTCGAAGATCGCGTCACCCAACACCCGGCGAATGAATATTTCTGCAGCGCGTTCGAGTTCACCACGCGCCAGTGCTTTCTCCATAGGTCGGATTGCACCAGCGCCGAAACCGATAGCCGTGCGCAACAGCGCAGGTTTTTTCATGCACATCTTGATGAGGTCCAAGGGTTTGGCGGCATGTTCGCACTCAACAGCGGCAAGGCGGCAGGCTCTTCCAGAACCAGGCTCCTGACGAGTTCGGGGCGCTGCTTCGCCAACACCATGCTGATGAATGCACCTTGCGAGTTACCGACCAAGTGTGCGGGTGCTGCATCAATCTTAAGGAGAAACGAGATGAGATCATCCACATGTCGACCCCATGGATCGCCTTGGCCGGGATCGATATCACCATTTGGCCGGGCGTAGCGACGACTGTATGAAATCGTCCGGTAGTGTGCGCCGATATCCGGCCGTTGATACTGCCACGTACGTAGATCGCTGATCGCGCCATGTACGAACACAACCGGATCACCGGTTCCCTCTTCGATATACGCCAGCGTCGTTCCGTTTACCTCAACGGTTTGTGCTTCAGATAGATCCATCTTTCACCCCCTGACGTCGTTCCTGGAGAAATCGACTGCACGCAACGGAAGAAAGCACATGCGCCAGGTAGGAGAAATGCAGATTGGCCAGGTTGCAGTGGTTGAGAAGACCCAACGGGCCGCGGTTACGGCGAGAAATCGATGACGGTTGCCGTGCTCACAAGAGATTAAGTCCATTGTCTAGGTTCCTTTTCGGGTGCAAAAAACTCTGGTGGCTAATCGAATTGCCGACAGAAATTGGGCTCGGGAGCCCCGGAAAATGCAGAACGCTAGAGTGGAGTTTTCGTTGGAGACCGCCTATTAGGTGAGATCAAGCTCGCATCTTACGGACAACTGGCGGTGAAATGAATGGCTGATTGAAAAATATGCCCCACGATTTCCATGCAGCTTCATCACCGCTTTGTGAGACCGCGAAATCGTCCCGCGCGCCAAAGTCTCGCGGCGTTGTAACGCCGGTCTAAAACCACCATGGACCCTTATCATGACGCTCAGAGCCCGCACTGTTCAAACGCAATCTGCAAGGCATCATCTGGATCACACTCTATGTCTGGCTGCACGCCTGTGCCTTCCCAGTTCGTTTTGGTAATAGGATTCACGGCTCTGGCAATCGGAATGAAAATGTCGAGCGTTTCAGTAAGGGGGAGGAAATCTCCGGGGTTCGCGCCTCCCCCAGAGTGCTCACCGATTACTGTTGCGCGACTCATTGCCTGAAGGTTGTAGGCGAAAGCTTCTGCCCCGGAAAACGTGGTGTTGCTGATCAATACTGACACAGGTGTATCCGGTTTACGCTTCCCTGGAACAAAGGGAAGCGTCCAAAACTGCTTCGTGAACTCGTTCTCTCGATAGTGGAAGCTATTCAGATGCAGCGGCTCACCAGAGAATAGGTATGTACTCAGCAGCTGTACCATCGACGTTTCGCCACCTGCATTTTCCCTCAAGTCGAAAATCAGATGGTCTGCATCAGAAACCTTCTTCATCGCGGCAACAGCGGCTTCGCCTGCGCCGTCGAAGACCGTATCAATGAAAGCATCGATCTCAAGGTAGCCTACACCCGACTCCAGCATTTCGACTGTTTTGAACCCGAAGTTGTGCTCACGCATCAGACCGAGGCGACGATCTAATTGCGCCGGGGACTTGTCCCTTCGTGAGCGGATAGTTGGTGCAACAACAAGATGCTTATCATTGTTCACCGTTCGAATATGATCCGTCAGAACCTTTGCCAACTCACTGTCGCTGTGCACGCCGTCATACGTCCCCTCTTCAGCCTTGCGCATGACAAGTGTTGAAATCTGTTCCGCTACATCGGGGAAAACGTATTCGGACCGGAGCAAAGCAGCTATCTTGGATGCGAGTTGGATGGCCTGTTCGTTGCGCATTTCTTGATCAATGGTGCAATGAATGGCGAGCATAGTTGATCACCAGCACATCTGTCCGGTTCTGGCCACTCAGAGATCTGCTAAGGCGCGATCTTGAATGGCTGCGGTTGAGAAGCTGCCGTTCAAACCGGATGGTCAACCGGCTTGGCGGCCCACAACAAACACTTATCCCACAGGCTGAAGCACAATGCCGTTTGATCCTTGAGCTGCAGCAAGGCAGAAGTCAAACCGATCGACATCGAGACAGATGCTAATGTCCTTCTTGTCGACCCCGAGGTAGCCTAGCTCCAGCCCTCTCCGTAGTTCGTTTGCGGCATTGGATGCTTCCGCTGCATCAATGAATGGGGAGGGATCTGTATCTGGGTCGGTTATGAGCGCGTCTATGAGTCGTGCTGCGGCCATATCTTCGGCAGCCTGGCCTCCATCGCCACTAATCACGTATGTAACGGATACGCTGAAGCCTATCTGTCTTCTGCGGGAAGAACCCATCTGCCGCGATCGCTTTTTCTTGTGCTCGGCTATGGTGCCCGAGGCGGAGATGCATCTAGCTCCGTTGCTGGACTGCAGCGAGGGAAACAAGGCTTTGAGGGAGGTGTTGTGAACAGCTCGCGCGCTGTTCTCTATCCATCAGAGACTGGATCTGGTTCTTGGGAACGCGCTATCGAGAATTCTCTAGCGAACGCGATCCAAGGACTGAAAGAGGCGCACCCCTGAAATCGTGGTTCATGGTTGAAAGCGGAAGCCGGCCATTCGCCTTGAGCTATATAGGCTCAAGATGCATTCGAAGCCGCAGACGGTCACCTCCGTCAGTCGCGGTCACCGAGCAGCTGAGCGACAAGCCGTCAACCTCTCGACGCCAGATATGCCCGCTGACTGAACCGCCTTGAAACCGAGTCTCCAGGGACCAATCTTGTTCTGCCATCTGCGACTCAAAATGCTCGGCCATCTCTGGTGCAGACACTTGGGTTTCAATCGTCAGCGTCGCATGGGCTTCATCGCTACCACCACCCGATCCGGGGCCCATGTAGTGGGAAAGGTTGATGCTTTTCGGGAGCGCCAGCGCTGGCAGGTACTTCACCAAACCGCTCACATAGCCGCGGTGCATCTGTTGAGTAGCAATCAGCATGGCGCAATCTCGACCGGCTTGAGTGGGACTGTGAATGAGCAATAGTACCGTTCCGATGCTAGTCTCATTTGCCTGCAGACTCAGCGTTCCATCTCGTTCGCGACAAAACTGCTGATGGTTGAACACTCCGAGCCCGCCTTGCGGAATGAATCCTCGCTGCAGGTACTCCGTTACCCGTTCCTCATGAGGCATAGCCGCCCACCCCGAGGCAACCAACTCAACACCTGCGATGTCTAGTATCGATTGAGGGTCTGATTTTGTTTTCCATGCGACGGACATGTAACGGCCTTGATAACCGCGCTTACTCCCAATGTACTCAAGCCCAACAATCTCAAGTTCCATTGGAAAATCGCGAGGCCATTCACGGCTGTAGCTCTCGTGTTGGACGAACGCCGCCGCAATGTCTTCATCGATACAACAAGTATCGGCTAAGACGACTGCGCTCTGCAGGGCGAGAATCAGGAGTAGGTAACGCATGGCATTCTCCCCGAATGCTATGGTTCATTCGGGAGTATGCACAATGGGCGTGGTCTTCCTCAACCTGTGCGATATTGAACTTATTGACCCATGGTGTCTTGGAGTACGCAGCTTCAACAGTGCTTAACTCACCGTTGATCGGAATGAATCCTCAGCCCATCGCACGATACTGATTGTAGACAGAGGACGGAGAAGAGATGTTCAGTGTTCTGGCAGAGTTTGTTGAAAGGTCCGTCGTCAAAGTTGAAGAAGAGTATCAACCCACGGGTTCTGGCCACATAGATCTGTTGAGGCTAAGTGGCGCTGCTCGACTTTCCAGCGCGCTGTACAAGCTGAGGGAGCAATGCTCTCTGACGCTATCGGATTTTCAGAGGAGCCTGGAAGAGGACGGCAAGGTAGAACGGGCCTACTGCCTGCGCCTGCTTGAGGACTTGCCTCGCTATCTCGATTGGTTTCAGCAGTCCTATACTGATGACTTCATGAAACCAAACTTCTGGCGTCCTCACGATTTGGAGCTGAGCATCTATACTCAGAAACAGACCCTCGATGATGATTGGACAGAATCCGAGAC
The DNA here is from genome assembly GCA_965215995.1 of Candidatus Azotimanducaceae bacterium. GTDB lineage: Bacteria > Pseudomonadota > Gammaproteobacteria > Pseudomonadales > Azotimanducaceae > SZUA-309. The sequence goes on from OZ244128.1 coordinate 3,070,073, forward strand.
CGAGCGACCGACGGTTGCCACGCTGGACCTTTCACGCTACTTGTTGCCCCGAGCTGTTGATCTCCCGGATGGAGGATTTCGGATTGAAGTTCTTTCCGAGTATCCCGACATCTATTGGGAGGAACGTAGAGTCCATGTGCCAGACGACTTCAAGCCGGATGATCAAGATCAGATTGTCTCTACCGTCGCCGAGCGCATCTTTCCTAAGCTGCCGCTCACCTCTGTCGACCCCTATAAATCGGATCAACTCACCTCCCTACTTGAAGATCAGACAGACTCGATTGACCAGATGAAGGCGACTTTGCAGATGATTGAATCTTGGATCCGCAGCTACGACACAAATGCGGTTATGGATGACATCCGCTACTGGTGAATCCCCGGTGGAAGCTGGTTGACCGATGAGGCAACAACCCGTTTCTCAGCTACCTATTGGCCGCTTCGGAAAGGACTCGCTCGGTATATCGGTGGGGTACTCGGCAGCCAACCTCCGTTTAACTTGCTCGTATCGTTCGCAAGCATCCGGGTGCATACGCATGTAGTCCCGAAACAGCAGCGCATATTGCTCGTGCCAGCTACCCGCCCGGCGGACGTGAATATGCGTCCTTCGGTTGCCTGGCCGTTCTCGGAAGTAGCGTTTGGTCTTCTCCGGATTGTCGCGACGCCAGACGTAGCCGAGGGATTCGATCGGTGCACGGTATGCCATGGGCTCTAGGCTGTGCACTGACACTTGGATGTCGATGATGGGCTTGGCTGCAAGCATCGGAATCGACCAAACGGCAGTTATCCGCCAGCAGCTTGAGCGATATGACTACCGGGATTTCGGGTCGCTGGATGAAGAGGTCGCCAATGTGGTTACAGAAATGGCGCGCATAGAGCAACAAGTCGTGGGTGCTAACAGGATTGGGGAGAAGATTGATGCGTAAGGGAACTGCACTGGCTCGACTGTTTCTATAGCGACATACAACGGCAAGCCCCAGGTTGCATGTTACGGCTGCTCAACCAGCGTCGGTAGTGTCTCTTCGTATGCCTACAAACAGGTCTACGCGCTCGGCTGGAATCGCTGTGGCCAGGGCAGGGCCGATCTACCTATGTGCTATCGGGCTGACCGACGCGAGCGCCGCTTGCATCCAGCGCTCGTAGAAGGGGTGTGCCCCTTGCGGGATACGAATGGTATTCAAAGCAGAATATAGGCGCACGATGCGTCTGTCTTTCATCTCATGCCTCGGTACCCAAGGAGCCAGCGTCACCATCGCACGCCAGAGGGATCGAATGAGAACGAGCCCTTTCTGGCGCCCATCGATGCAACGCCCGACGCTGAAACCGAGCAAGGAAGCGTCCATGACCGACGCGCAGGCTTCTTCCAGGATTTCTCGCTCCATGGTCGTTCGCCAGTCTTCAACGCCGTTCGGGCGCCCGGCGGGGAACTCCCAGGTGGAACCACCCGTGGCGCTGACCAGAACGATATCTCCCTGGTGAGTAAAGCAGATGGCAGCCGATCCGTGAGGAGTCCCGGTGGGCGCCGTGTCCGGTGGACACCAAGAGATCTTCCAGCGCTGCCCGGCGTCTGCAAACTCCAGTTCTTCTCCATCCGCCGCCGCGCAGTTGGTTTGGGGATTATCAAAGCACCTGCTCAACGGTAGTCAGCCACTGCGGGAGCTGTCTGGCCATCGTGTCGGCGCCAGCCTGCCATCGATCCGGATGGGGCGATTCCGCCGCCTGCTTGAAGATCGAGCCGCATCTGCGAGTGTAGAAAACAACGACGGCTCGGGTTAGGGAATCAACTTCGTCTTTGTCGGGTGGTGCGTTGCCCAATCCCAGGTACATTTGGGCGATCCGCTCGATGTCAGCTAATGGGAGAGGACTTGCGATCCAACCGGCAAGGTCGAAAGCTCGATGTGCAAACGCCAGTCCTTGCCAGTCGATCTTGACCAGCTCGCCATCGGCTCTTTCGAGCCAGTTCAATGGGTATGGGTCACCAGAACACAAAACTCTGTCTTGGTTTGCGATCCCAGCAAAAGCCTCCTGAAACTTGAAGAGCAGGTCGTTGGTGTGCGCAGGCAGTACGTCCTGGCAGAACGCCAGGTCAGTTGGCATCCAGGAGCACTCGGTCCACTTAAACTCTTCGGGAGAGACGGCCGTACCGTGAAGAGTTTTTAGGACGCGGAGCGCTCGTTCGTCAAAGTTCCACTTTGAACGAGGCAATGGTTGTGGAACGCACTCCAGCTGTAACCAGTTCCACTCGCCTTGCCACCCATTGGCCAGCACTTTAGGTAACCAGCTAGCACCCCTGAACTTTCGGGGTGCGAGCCGCACGTAGAAGTCATGCTCGCCACGGTCAATTTGGAGTTTCAGCACGGATCTCCCGGCTGGGGCCGCGAGCACAAAAACGAAGCTCTTGCTCAGCCCCGTTTGTATTTCTTCAAGGACCGTACCCAACTCTGGATTCGAAGCGAGGACGTCATCTATGGGTGGTTGGATGGCCATCTCTTTTTCTCGCAGAGGCGGTGGCGGTTTGCAACTTCAGCGGTTGTTATAAATGGCACCATACTCAAACCATGTGAGAGGGTTGTTGGCGTGAATGGGCACCAAATGGGCACTTGGTGTGAATTCCGGGGCGATACTGGGGTCAGGAACAATCGTAAGTGAGTGACTGAATTACATGGTGGCCAGGAGCAAAATCGAACCTGGACGGGTAGTCTGCCGACACGCGGATTTTCAGTAAACGGAGTCGCCAATCCAGGCTGATCCAGTACAACCTGAGCTGAGGTTTTTTCGGAGGATGGTCACTGAGCAGGTCAGCATAGCTGCTGTTGGGTGATATTGGATTGGGCACCAAAGTGGGCACACCTCCGGCAGCTTTACTGCATTGCAGCACAGCAACCGTTAACGACACATTTCGGAAACCGAGGACTTGGACAAATCCGACACTCTTTCGTGTTTAATCGCGATTATGTGTCATATATCTAGAGTTGTTAGGTGCCCCTCGTGATCCTCCGCGCGGTAATTGTCATTACGCTTTCCGCGGTAGTGGTAATGTTGCTGTTCCTCGCTATGTCCAGTTCCCTGAATCTCAACGAGGGGTGGGAAGATACTAGAGAGACTCCGATGAAGCTGGAGCTTGCTCAGCTTGGTAGTTGCAAAGCAAAGGAACAGCTTGAATCGATGGTTCGAGAGACCATTAGTTCATCTAAGACCTGCTACTCGGATGAGCAGTGTGTCCTTGCTAGCTTTGGATGCCCATTCGGTTGTCGTGTTGCGGTAAATACATCACGACTAGACAGTATTGAGAGAGCGGTTTCGGAATACGATCAGTACTTGAGCGCAGGAGAGTGCGGTAGGTGCGTATACAAGTGCCTGCGATCGATAACCAAAATCCCTAAAGCGATTTGTGTTGAAGGGTTTTGCGAACTTGTCGAGATACTAGTCCTGGATCTTGAATAACTTTAGATTGCAAGAACTGACGCCGATCAGGGTGTTGGCGCGGACGGCGTACTGACCGGCTCTGGCCCGGAAGCAGATACCTCTCAACGCTCGGCCGCAGAAATTTCTGAGCCCCAGCCTGACTTGTTGATAGGCAGCGAGAGAGCCATCATCGGATTTCCGGTGTTTACGCCGTTAGCGGAGAGGGATGATCGCTATGATCCGAGTGGCTATGACGATTGCGCTCTGCACGTTTACCTTACAGTCCTCAGCAGCGATCCACTACCAAATTCCTTTCGATCGAAACTCGCACGCTTCTCCTCCAGATTGCTGGGTGATTAAGTATCCGGAACTCAGCTATCCGTTGGGTCTGTCTGCGCGTGAAGAACGACTTGCCCGCGCCCGCGAAAATGTACGACGCGCTGATGATCCAGATGCCCGAGCGATGCACGAACGAGAAGTGGAGACGCTAGAGATTAAGTTACAAGTGTCTAAGCTCTGGCGAGCATTGCGTGAAGGGGATTCCTTCGATTCAGCAAGACGCTGAAACATCTCGAAGAAACTTACACCGACAAGATCCCACAAGCAGATGCGCTGAGTTTCTTTCAGCTCTATGCCTTCAGTCATGATCTGGGTTTGCCATATCCGCCTACGCAATGGGGGCTTGATGCGATCGAGCTTGTCGGGGACTATTCTGAGGACGACAAAGCGAAGATCTTTGCTTTTCCCTGGTTCGAACTGGGCCTCGCGCTATTCATGTTGCATCGGGGAGATGACTCTAGGGCGCTAGCCATTCTCAATGGCATAGATCCCCAGTCGATGGCGGTCAGCGATCGTTTCGTTAGCGGATACCTCAACTACCATATCGGTCTTGATGGAGGCGACAGTGCGAGGTTTAGCAACGCACTGGATGATTTCTATGTTCTCGAAGCCGATGAGTTGCTTGCGGATTGCAACCCAACGTTGTTGGCCATGAGCCACTTCTACTCTGCAGATATTCACTTGCAGTACGCGTTGGCTTTCAAGGATGACAAGGATGCGGGATTGGCCCTCCACGCCTCGACCATTGCGATCGCTAAAGCGCGGCGCTATCTCGATATTCTGTATGCACCAGGGTATTGGGCTCTCGCCCACAAAAAGACATCCGAAGTGTTCGACGAGAGTTCGAAGCGCAGCACAGACGAACGACGAAGGCGAGAATTCGAATCATTGCGTGATCAAGCCTGGTTGGTTTCGCAGTGACGGCAATGTTCGAACTTGGCCGCAAGCTGCTTCTTGCGCTGCACAAATAGACTTCCACTTCTGACCTCCAGCCACCATTTACGGCTCATTCATTGCTTGCCAAGACCCGCCGGGCGTAGATTTGACTCTTACCAACGACACCGAAGGAGCTAGAGCGATGAAACGACTTGTCACTTTACTTCTCTTCTATTCCGCCCCTTTGTTTGCAAGTAACCCGTTTGAGTGCGTTGATCCGGAACGGATTAGGTAGAGGATGCCGATTGCTATAAAGACGAGAAGCCACTCCCCCCAGGTCGCATTCTCGAATGCACACCTCAGTTTTCCGACCTTACCGCCGCAAGTTGGTTGCTCAGCGTGGAGCCGTTCGTTTGCTCGGTCCAACAGTTCTCGTTTTTCTTCATCGGAGAGAGCGTTGAGCTTGTCGACTAGCGCCACCCGTTGTTCCACCATGGACTCATGCAATTCGGCCATTGCCGGATTCGCGCCCAGCAGAATAAGTAGAATTGCCGCTACATAGATCGTCCGCATTGGCTATTTACCCCTGGTACACCAGCCGTAGTACTGAGATGGCATCGGTCCGAGCTCCAAGGACATAGCCAAGCAATTTCGCTCTGATCACTTCCGCACAGGCTTCCTCTAAGACTTCTCGTTCGAGCGTTTCCCGCAGGCTCTCCTGGTCTTGCGGCCTACCACCTGGAAACTCCCAAGTTACTCCCATATTGGAGCTGACAATCACAACTGAACCCTCGGGGGTGAAGCAGATTCCCGCTGAACCATGTGGCGTACCAAAGGGTGGAGTCTCTGGCGGGTGCCAGGAAATAACCCAGTTCTGGTCTCGATCCATGAACGCAAACTTCTCACCGTTGCCTGCGCGGGGCTGTTTTGGATTTACCATAAGGTTCATTGGCACGACAAAGAGCTAAACATGCCCGCTACGGGCCACGTCCGGACAGTGGTAAACAGGGAGTTCAATTCGGAGGCCGAGCAACGAAAGCGAACTTGTCGTCGCCACTGAATCCGCACGACTTGTAGAAGTTGTGGGTTGACTCTCGCCTTGATCCCGTTTGGAGCATGACCTTGTAGCAACCGAAGTCCCAGGCGGCTTGCAGCGTATGTCGGATGATCTCCTTACCGATCCCCTGGCCGCGTAGATTCACCTCTGTAACGACGTTCTCAATAATTCCGTAAGGTGAGGCTCGGCGTGAAATGTTCGGAATGAGGTTCAGATAGCAGGTCGCCTGAACCAGGCCATTGTCATCTTCCCACAAGAACAGCTGAAGGTTCCTGGTCGACAGAATCTCATCGAAGACTTCACGATCCGCGCCATTGTCGAGCACAGGGTCATCGGGGTTCAGTTGTGCGTACAGCTCCATCAAGCGTGGAAAGTCTTCCGGTCCCGCCTCTCGAATCAATTCTCGGCTCCGTGCGATTTTTGGCCATTGTAGCGATCCCAGGACTGTTTAAGGCTCGAAATCGCTAGCTGGGGTCGTCAAAGGAGGCCAGTTTCCTCACACGCGCTCGGTCATCATCATCTCGGCTGCGCAAGCTGAACAACATTGCCCTCCGTGTCGGTGACGTGAGCTACTACTACCTGCGCGTGGGCGTTGTCGCGTCTTTGCTGCAGTTCGCCACCAGCTTTCTCTACACGGGAGATGGCTGATTCGAGATCATCCACCGTGAAGATGACCATCGTATGCACGATCTTTGGTTCAGGTGGCCGATAAGCCTGCAGTGCGAGGTTTCATTTTCCACAGGTCAGGTTGGACCAATGGGGATCCTCGTCCTCGACCGTGAGACCCAGTGTTCGATAGAACGCCAAAGCCCTGTCCATGTCCTCGACGCCAATGACTCGCGTGATCTTCGATACCTGCACGAGTTATTCCTCCATTCTGTACCGACGAGAAGCTTGCAACAGCAGAACCTGTGTCGTAAATGGGAAACATGGATTTGATTTCGGATATCGCACTTGCTCTGCAGCGCAATCCCGGAGGATGGGGAACGGTACTCGCGGTCCTATACTTGGCTGGCGTCATTCTTTACCGGTACCTTCGAGAGCGCTTGCCCAATCCAGGTGGTGCGTCGATCGTTCTCTTCGGCCTTCTAGCCACTGTGACGGGATTCTACGTAGCCGGCCTTTTGATTGAACCGCCAGAGTTTGCAGAGGAAGAGAATCGGGAGGGAAGCCTCATCGAATTTGCACCAGAGGCGTACGCAGGCCTCGAAACGCTCGAAGTTGATCCCGCAGAATCTTCCCGGATAGCTGCCGAGTACATCGCAGCACTTGCGGATGACCCACTCAAGGTTTGGCTATCCACTTACGGTCCGGATCAGAAAGTCATTGCCGAACTCTTAACACGGGAGACAGAGTCAGCTGCGGCACTTATCGCCCGAGTGGAGGCCCGCGAGATTGGCCTTGCCCGCATCCGGCTCACCAGACAGTACAATCCGACGAAGACGAACAGTCACCTCCCCGATCTAATAGAGATAGAGGTTATGCCTGGAACATGGCGTGCCTTTGAGATCGATACGGGATTAGGTGCGACCGTCGAGATTGCCGTTGAATCCGAGGATACGTTGGCTATCAAAGCCGACCCACGCGACCCGAGTGGGGCACTCTTGACGCTCTGTGCGGATAATCCCCGCAGTTCTGGATGTACACGCCGCATCAACCTGCCCCTGATCCCTCCCGGTGAAGAGTTGGCGATCCCGCTCAGAACGATCCGTTAGTGCTCGAACCGCCGTCTGAAAGAATCTGGTTGGGTTCAGTCGTTAATGGACGCTGAGAAGCGTCAACAGCAGTATCTTTCGAGCGAAATAGGCACCAAATGGGCACTTGGCAGGAAATCAGGTGAGATTCTGAGGCCGGAGTCGCCGTAAGTGACTGATTTGCATGGTGGCCAGGGGCAGAATCGAACTGCCGACACGCGGATTTTCAGTTAACGGAGTCTCCAATCCAGGCGGATCCTGCAGTTCCTAACCCGACGTTGAACCGACTGAGATGCGTTGACTAACTCAGCTAGGGTGTTCCTAGGTGATACTGGATTGGGCACCAACGTGGGCACAGCTGGAACGGCTTGCTGCGCTGCACCAAAGAGGCCGTTTCCGATCCAGGTTATGCCAGCACCCTTCAAAAAAACCCTCACGGGTGAGGCTCAGGGTAGCCCAATATCGGGGAAGTTCTCACATGTCTGAACCCGTTGCTGACGCTCGATGATTCGCAGAAGATCGTGAAGATGAGTGCCTGGACAGAATTAGGTTCGAATTGGGAGCAGGCGATGAACGCTGCGATATCCACCTACCTTGGTGGATCTGCTCCAATTGGCGCGGTAGTGGTAGGTTCCGACGGCTCAACAGTTTCGACCGGCGCTAACAACTTCCGCGATCAGCGCCTCGCCCATGCCGAGATGCAGGCATTGGCCGAAATCCCAGATGCACTGGACCGCGAAAAACTGTCTCTGTACAGCACCATGGAGCCTTGCCCCATGTGTACAGGGGCGATCAGAATGATGCAGCTGCCCAAATTACACTTCGCCACGTTCGACCCCGCCGCCGGCTCAACGAAGTTGTTTGGGGCTACTGCGTTTATGCGTCGCTTCAACTGTCAAGTGACTGGTCCATCCAATGGGGCGCTTGAGCGGGTCAACGTCGCGCTCACGCTTGAGTATCGAACGCGAACTGAACATCGACGGTGGCGGCAAGAATGGCATGCCTATATGCCAGACGCGGTGGAGTTGGGTGAGCAACTCGCGAGAGACAACCGATTTTCGGTTTGGGTGCGAGAGAAGTTCTCCAGCGATGTGATTTACGACGAAGTGGTGTCGAAGCTCAGTTGACGGACCGAATGCCCGCATCGCTGCTGAGTTTTTCAGATTACTCACTTACTCAAGGGGACTGAATTGGGCATTGCAGCAAACGGAAGTTGTCTCTGCGGAACCGTATCATTCAAGGTGAACGGTCCTATTCGCGGTATCGGGAGTTGCCACTGCTCGAAATGCAGGAAGGTGTCAGGAACCGCGGGTAACGCTCAGTTCATTGTTCCGGTAACTAGGTTTCAGTGGGTCTCGGGCGAGAACGAAATTGAGACATTCAGACTGCCGGATGGTTGGGGGCCTTCGAGATGTGCTGGATGTGGAAGCCCAGTACCTGGTTCCTACGACGGCGGAAAGCAGATGTGGGTCCCGGCAGGTTTGATGGATGATCCCTTGGATACGGACTTCAAGATGCACATATTCTGTGGATCAAGAGCCGACTGGGACAAGGAGTCGCCCGAAGCCAAACACTTCAATGAATATCCTGAGTGAACGTTCCTGGCCGCTCAGAGACTGTTAGGTGCGATCTCGAATGGCTGCTATCGGGAAAGCTGCCGTTCAGATTGGTTAGCTGACCGGCGCTTCGCGACCCAGAGCCGCCATTCGCGGCTCACTAACTTCGCCACCTTTCCGTTTCGCGCAGATTGGCGACGACTCTGACAAACCCGAGATTTCTACCGGCATCAGTTTCGATCATCTCCGCTTCACCCTTAACACCGCGTGCGCCTTCGATCGCACGATCCCAATGCGCCCAAAACTTCCAGCCAATCTCTAGCCAATCGGCGACCTCCACATTGACTAGAGGTGTTTAGTTCGCTTGATAGGCCAAGTTGGCCCTATTCCTTTTCTCGGATCCACAGAGTCCTTTCAGGAGTTGTTCGAGAACTAAGAATTACATAGAGACGGCCTTCGCCAAAGTTAACATTGTGTTGTTCTGTTAGATCTAAGTCTGCCTCGTTGCAAGGGCTGTTGCATGTTAGAAAGGCGTACATTTCTTAAACGTGAGCTCTCGGCGGAACTTTTTTGTCAATCGAGAGTTATGCTTGAGCAGATTTTCGTGTTGTAGCCTAGCCAAAAGCAGATCAGCTCCAACACCCATCCAAGATGATGTCTCCTCAATCCAAGCCGCTGTTAGGTTTCCCGAAGTACGTGATATTGCTTCTTTAAGAAGGGGTTCAGGAATCAACAGCTCAGCGGAAAAGGAGTCTGCTTCCTTTTCGATCTGTTCCTCCGCAGATCCATCTTTCTCGTGATCAATGAAAACTGTTTTTTTGCTGTGTAGTAGAATGTGAGCCGATTCATGAAAAAAGGCGAACCAAACGCTTGCTTGGGATTTGTTTCGGTCACTTAAAATAATGACTGCTTTGTCTTTAGTTGCCCAGTAAGCCGCACCTCTTATCCCAGTCTTGCTTAGGTGCGGAACGAGCACTACTGCAACACCTGCCTGCCTGCATACATTGATTATCTGAGTTTCGCAGTCTCGCCAAGGTTCACGCGTAAGTTGTCGTAGGTTCTGAAGCGCGTTCCGAAATTTTGCCTCGTCAAACTTGCTCGTTTCGATCGAAGCAGCGATACGTTCTCCTTGATTAAGCCATGCGATCACCGCGTAGCGGTCGATAGAATGGTGCTTTGTTTGCTTCAACCGCGCTAAATCGACTCGGTCGTTCCAGAATTTTGTCCATGCCGAAACGTTGCTGACTTTAAAATACCGCAACAGACTATCCACGAGATGTTCCTGATCTTGCGGAGCTGTGATGAATCCAAGTCTTTGCATCTCACCAATAGGGAAGGACTTCGCCCATTTTCGAGACTTAATGTCGCTGCTGTCTTCGGAGTCGCGATGTCTAGCCTTCTGCAGTTGATATTGGCTATCTAGCCGTACCCAGAGGTTGGCATTTACACCCAACACCCGCTCAAGCTGCAGTGCAGTCTCCGGAGTGATTGCGGCCTTACCCGAGATAATCTCGCTTATTGTTTTCGTAGGCCTGCCGCATCTCTTTGCGAGTTCGACTTGCTTGATTCCTCTCGTTTCCAATATCCACTCAAGGTACACACCGGCAGATTCTTGGTTGTAGTCAGGGCGGAAATCATTGCGAGATTGGTTCACTAAAATTCGTCTCCTAAGGCGAGGATCAGAATCGCTACGGATTCTGCCACATCGTTAAGCACGCGATTAACTTGGCGGAAGTGTACGCTGCTGGGTCCGGATCCAATTCGAAAACACATGTCCCCATCGCGTGCATAGGAAGCGCACGAAATGGGTGGATCACTAGTCAGGTCTGCGGGGGAATCCGCGTGCGTTAGTAACCAAAGTAAGCGCCTCACGATCTGAGCGTGATGCGCACCGAGACACTCATCGAGGTTTTCTCGGCTGTTGCATAGATTACTTAGGCGCTCGTCCTCGAAACACAGGTTCACAACATCCGAAGCTCGAGGCGCCTACACAGTTTATGGACATCGGTAGGTTACCAAAGTCAGAAAAATAGTCAAATTATTCTTAACGCCATTCGTTATGAAATTGACAGGACACCGTCAATACGGCAATATTAATAACGCCTACCGTTAACAAAAATAGACGCTAGAACCTTACACATTGACATGGAGTCCGCAGCTATGCGAATCGACGAAGAAGTAGGTCCCCCGGGACACGTTCATTACACCATCGACGGCCGGCCCTTCAGTGGCCCTAAAAAGCAGCGAGCCGACAAGCTCCTTCGCCAGGCTGGCCTGGACTCGAATGAGTACGACCTGGCCCAGCTTCATTGTGATGGAGAAGCGCCTGATCTCTTTGATGACAGCGAATTCGTCAAGATAGAAGAGGGTGATCGTTTCGTATCTGTTCGTGAAAAAGCCACTGTTGCGTGAGAAAGCAATGTCCAGCGCAGTGGATGATTTTTTTCGCGGACTGGAAATGTGCGGCTGCAATGCAGAGGTGCGAGGCGACGTAGTTACGTTCCAAGTAATACCAGTCACCGGACCGTATGCGGGACAACCCGTGGAATCGGGGGTGCTCACGAATGAGCTTGGGGCCTGGCCAAGCGTTCCTCCGCATTGGATCCACTTTCCATCTGAGATTGTGATTAAGCCGACAAATTCTCGTCCATCGCCGCTTTCGGGGTGGCTTATGCACTCCAGAAAATTTCCGGGATGGGGTCACGCCAGTTTCCCGACCCAGGCATGGCTGGCGCATGTTCGTGGGGTGCTGGCGTCGTCAGGTAGCTAACACAAGGTGGAGAATGAGGTGGAGGAGACCTACTCGCGCCATTCGGTAGCAATGACTTCGGATACGTCCGTGGAACTTGAGGACCATTTATTGCGTAGCGATGGGCAAGAGGACTTGTGCTTAGCGGTATACAAGCCCTCCTGTGGAGCAACGCGCTTAACGGCAATAATCGTTCAAGTACTCCTCCCCAATCCCGGGGATCGACACGTACGAGGTGTGGTTACCTTCGAAGGTAGTTACATCCTTCGCGCAGCTTGGCACGCTTCAAAATGCGGAGGAGGCCTGGCTATTCTCCACTCTCATCCATCTGGCAGCGGATGGCAACGAATGAGTGAACCTGATCGAGACGCTGAATCCTCGTATGCGCGGTTGGTCCGAGAAATCACAGGTTTGCCTCTCGTGGGTTTGACATTAGGGTGTCGAACCCTCACCTGGTCCGCAAGGATCTGGACTGATCTTCTATCCGCGGTCCCGAAACACCAGGATGCGGAAAGCGTTCGCGTAGTCGGCAGCACTTTGAGGGTCGATTGGAACGATGACTGCCGACCTCCGCCACGTATACAGATAACCCAGAGTCGGACGAGTTCGTGTTGGGGTCCAACGACCCAGAGCAATATCGCCAGGCTCAGAATCCTTGTGGTGGGTCTCGGCACAATCGGCCTTGACGTGGCAATTCGTCTTGCCGCTACGGGTATTCAGAAATTAGGTGGGATGGACTTCGACAGCGTCGACTTCGTAAACCTCGACCGGCTTTCCCAAGCAGATGCGATCGACGTATCGCTGCGTCGGTCCAAGTGCGAACTGGCCTTACGTGAAACTACTTCGTGCGCGACAGCTCCGGATTTTGCCTTCACAACCTATGAAGCCAGTATCTGTGAGGAGTCGTCCATTCAGAATGCCTTAGACTACGATCTAATTTTCTGCTGTATTGACGATCATCCCTGGCCAAGATCAATATTGAACGTGCTGGCCTACTCCGATCTGATTCCTGTGATCGATGGAGGCGTCGGGATTGACGTGTTTTCCGATGGTACTGGTATGCGAAATGCGACATGGCGTTCACACATACTTCGCCCCGGACGACCGTGCATGGCGTGCATCGGACAGCTCGAGTTAGGGGAGGTCTATCTCGACAGAGACGGGCTCCTTTCTGATAGTGATTACATCTCCGGTTTGGCGCCGTCGGACCGACCGCGAAACCAAAATGTAAGCGCATTCTCCGCGAGCGCGTCCGCTGCGTTGCTGTCCCAGTTCATGAGCTTCGTTGCGGCACCAGCAGGAGAGGGAGAACCGGGCCCGCTTCGGTTCAGTTTGTCGACCCATTGGCTCGAACACCTCCGCTTTCAGCCGCGGCGGCATTGCCCTGTAGAGGCTGGCGCTTTATCTGGAGATGGACGTGAAGTGCTAGTAGGTTCAGACGACCGTGCGAACGCGGAAGTGAGTGACCGGCGTCGAATGCAGCGAAAGCAAATCATCCGGCTGGCGCGTGCAATCGACGACGGCGTTACCGCGATTCATCGATGGATCGCCAGAATGATTATGAATTTACTGGCATAGATACCATGATGAACGATCTCAGCAGTATGGCCTTCGCACCGAGCCGGGCACCAAATGGGCACTTGGCGCAGAATCAGGCGAGATTTCTGGGGGAGAACAGCCGTAAGTGACTGATTTGCATGGTGGCCAGGGGCAGAATCGAACTGCCGACACGCGGATTTTCAGTCCGCTGCTCTACCGACTGAGCTACCTGGCCAGGTGGGGTAGATGCTGGGGAGGTCTCTTCCGTACTACTTAAATCGCGGCGAGACTTCTGTTCTGGCCCCAGCAAAGGGGCGGTATTAAAGCGGGGCGATTCGAAAACTGCAAGTTGCATACAGCATGGGTCGACAGCTCCCCTAGACACACCCTTCGGCTGAACCCCCTGGACGAGGCTTATTGATATTCGGCTATATCTGCAGTCACACGTTCGAGGATCTTTCGGCCAGCATCCGCATGTCTCGGGCTGTTGATCAGGCCGGAATCCACCAGCACCACGCCGAATAGAACGGCCCAGCCCAGGGCACGGCTGAACAATTCTGAATCCGGTTGATAGACGTCCAGCGCCTGGCCTCGTGCCTCCGCCGAGTCGAACAAGGCCCATATCCCGGCGAGATCGGTCGCCACGTCTCCAGCCGTGAGGTCGCCCCAATCAATGACGGCGCTGATCTCGCCGCTGCTCGAGACAAGAACGTTCTGGGCGTGCAGATCTCCGTGCAGCCATAGTCGCTTGCCGTTCTGCGCTGCGGCGAGAGCTGCCTCCCAGATGGATTCGATCGCTGGGGTGATCAGATCCGTCTTTCGGCGCACACGCGCCATGCGCTCGAGGGTATTGGCTTCGCGTACCTGAAGCGGCACGCCGCGTACGGGGTTTGCCGGGGCACCTTCTGGTGCGGGCTGGTGCAGGGCGAGCAGAAACTCGGAGAAGCGCCTGGCCTGATCTTCGTTGAGTGGCACCTCGTCCGCGCAACGCCCTTCAAACCACGGCACCACGCTCCATTGCCAAGCATAGAAATCTGTCGGTTTTCCTGAACGTACAGGCGCGGAAATATCGATGGGCAGCCCGGGCGAGAGCTTCGGCAACCATGCCTGTTCATTGCGCATCAGTTGGGCAGCCACTTCACGGCGTGGAACTCGAACCACGAAGTCACTGCCGAGCCGGAACAGAACGTTATCCCAACCTGAATCCAGGTGATTGAGGGGCAGGCTGGCGAGATCCGGGTGCTGCTCTTCGAGCAGCCGACGAACCAGCGCCTCATTGACGTCCACCTCAGCGTCAGGCTTCCCGGCCGGCATATGCTCAGTTGGTATTGATGGCTCTTTCAACGCACGGGTCGGCCACGGTACATCTCATGCGGGCGGAACATAGCCTATCGCGTGATCGGTCGCTTCGTTGTCGAGGAATCGCTCGCGTTGCTCGGTGAGGTACTTACGGGCTTTCGGATCGCGCAGGTCCAACGTCTTCTCGTTGATCAGCATCGTCTGCAGGGTCTGCCACTCGAGCCATGCTTTCTTCGAGACCGTGTTGAAGATCTCTTCGCCGGCGGGTCCAGGCAGGGGTGGCGTGTCCAGGCCTTCCAGCTCTTCAGCGTACTTGCGGCACAAGACGGTGCGAGTCATGTCAGTGAAAACTCCGAAAGCGAGGCGATCAGTTTAACCGCGGGGGCGGAGAGGCCAAGTGGCTGATTGCTGGCGGGGGCGTGCCAGCGAACGTCGTCTCGTTCCCGCACGGTTGGTGTGGGATCTTCCACCTCGATGTAGACCGGCTCGATGTCCAGATGGAAGTGGGTGAACGTATGCCGGAACACGGGGGCGAAGTATGTAGGAGATGTCTTAACTGGCTGTAGGCCAAACTCCCGAATAAACCCCTCCGCGGAGGTGTCTGAGGATCGTTCTGGCGGTGTCCAGAGACCTCCCCAGACGCCGTCCGCTGGACGCCGCTCCACAAGGCAGGATCCTCTGCCGTCATGGGCGATGAAGATGCGAGCCGTGCGAACCGGCTTGTCCTTTTTCGGTTTCTTCCTGGGGTGAAGGTCGATCGCGCCGTGAGCCAGCGCTTTGCAACGGTCAGCGACCGGGCATTCGGAGCAGCTGGGCTTGGTGTGAACGCAGAGCGTGGCGCCCAGATCCATGATCGCCTGGGTGTAGTCGGCGATCCGTTCCGAAGGCGTGTGCGCATCGGCGTGCGCCCAGAGCGTTCTGGCGACCGCTGTCTCGCCCGGATAGCCGGGTACGGCATGAAACCGGGCCAGCACCCGCTTCACATTGCCGTCCAGAATGGGTGCCCGAACGCCTGCGGAGATGGCTGCGATGGCACCTGCCGTGGAGCGGCCGATACCGGGTAGCGCCTCCAGGGCCGCCACGCTCGTTGGCATATCGCCGTTGTGCTCGGTCACCACCTGCTGCGCTGCCTTGTGTAGATTTCGCCCTCTGGCGTAGTAGCCGAGCCCCGTCCAGTGATGCAGCACGTCGTCGAGCTCGGCGTCGGCCAGATTGCGAACCGTGGGAAATCGGGCCATGAACTTCTCGAAGTAAGGGATCACCGTGGCGACCTGGGTCTGCTGCAGCATGATCTCGGAGATCCAGACCCGATAGGCGCTGGTGTTCTGCTGCCAGGGCAGGTGAGTGCGCCCGTGTTGATCGAACCAGGTGAGCACCCGCTCGGCGAACCAGTCCATCAGCGTTTAGGGATCATCCCGTCTTTTCAGGGACTCGCCCAGGAGATCCAGCAGGCCTCGGGCCGTTTCCCGGTACTCCTCGGGCACTTCCTCTTCGATCACCTGATCGATCTTCTCCCGGGCCTCGCTGCCCTGTTCGCTGGTCAGCACCGCGGCGATGAAGTTCTGCGTGGCTTCCTTTGTCACTCCGCACTGCGGCGTTTCCAGGGTGCCCGTGCACTTCATGGGAATCGGTAGTCCCACGAGCACCGGGTTCAAATCGAAGCTGTGCATGTCCGGGTTGTCCTCGAACAGGAACTCCACGTCCATATCCAGGGCGTCGGTCAGGGGATCGTAATCACCGTTCACCGCAGCGGTGAGGTTGTCGAAGGCCAGATCAAGTTGGTGGTTGGTTCCGTTGATGGCCCAGTCGCCGATCAGACGCTCATAGGTCCAGAGGTCAGGCCAGGCGGCGATCCGATCGGGTTCACGAAGCAGCGTTGCCAGAGCCAGGAGCGGCTCCTTGATCTTGGCGATGTCGATACGGCCCTTACCGCCATCGAACGTGGTCTTGCCGCGCACGGAGCGGATGAGCTCTTCGGTTGTGTTGCCGGACATTGTGATCTCGCCGCTGTATGCCAAGGGTGCGATCCAGCGCAGGCGCTGGTTTAGGAACTCCATGAGCGAGGTGCTGTCCGCCCGCTCCAGGTCGGGCACGATGCGCCAGCGGACCGGTTCTGCCGAGGCGTCGATATCCACTATCGCACCGGCGCTGCCATCGAAGAAATCTGGAATGCGGGCTTCCGTGCTGCTGACACCGCCCGTGTTGGAGAGCGTCAGGGTCACGTCGGTGAAGTTCTCCTCTTCCACCGTCAACCGGTCGAGCAGGCAGTCACCACTCCAGTCAACCGTCCGCCAGACCGAGACCGGGATGATGGCGCCTTCCGGATCCGGTGGCTGGACGCTTTCCCGGTAGACGGCGTCCAGGTTGCAGATGCCGGAAGCCTGAGTGGTCTCGAAATGGGTATCTGTCAGCGAGGCGGTCTGCGCGCTGGGATCGATGGCGATCATGCCGTCGAGTGTGAGCGGCAACGGGTCCCCGGCTGCCGGTTTCTGAGTCAGGGTGGCGGTGAACGGCGACGGTGTGGCCGGCTTGAAGTTGTGCAGCTTGAAAGCGTCTATCTCGGTGACTTCTTCACCCTGGGTGATCACCAGGTCGTCCAGGGTCAGTGTGAGCACTTCCCACTGATTGATATCCCGACTGCTGATCACGCTCATGAAGCTGAGGTCGAGGACCAGCTCACCGAGCTCGTAGCGGCTGCCTTCGTACTCGCTGAGCACACCGGCGGCGGAGAGGCCGAGCGGAGGGAAAAAGCGCCAGCTGAGATCGCCGGTGATCTCCACCTGCACGCCCGTGTTTTCTTCGATGATCGCCTGAATCTCCGGCTTGAAGCGATTGGCATCCTGCAGAAAGTAGCCGATCCCGACCACGATGAGCGCCAGGACGGCGATGCCGATCAGGGTTCGAACGAGAAATTTCATCGGAGAGGCGCCTCTGCGTCTGGGGAGAAACGAGGCGATTATAGAACGACAGGCTGTCGATCAGCTGAACGGGAGTTGAGGTTGTTTGACCGCCCGGAGGAGCGCTCGGGGTCAGGGATGGCGAGCTTCGGTGAGCTGACTACGTGAGCTTCTCAGCGCCTTCAGAGCCCTCGACCAGGAAGGTGTCGCCAGCGGACGACGACACCGACGGATGTGCAGGTTCAACGCGTCTTCGGCCTCCGTAAAGGAGACATACGGGCCTTTCGCCAGATTGCCTCTGACGTTGAAATACCAGCGATCATCTTCACCCTGGTAGATCCGGTCGGTATTCATCTAACTTGGATCCAGGTACTGCTGTCCTTGAGCGCGCCCGTTGAAGGCAACGGGCTATGCAGTGCAATCCTTGCACCACCACCAAAGACATTGCACCACACCAACATGAAGCTAATGTATAAACATGTAACCCGAAGAGGCATTTAATGAGCGTTGAACCCTTTGATCCTGGTGCACTTGCACTAGAGCTGGATGCCGGTGTGCTCGAGGAGCTTGCGGCTGCGGCTTCGAGGTTGGAAGAGACAAACTTCGGCTTGCCCCGGGAGCGGATCAGTGCGCTGGCCGCAGTTGCTCGCCAGGACGAGAGAGCCGATTGGCAAGCGGCCGCCACGGAGCTGGACTCGACCCAGCTGATTGGCTTGGTTCGCCTTTACACGCTGGCTGAGCGGCTGCCGGGCTGGGAGGCCGGTCCCCGTTCGCCGGTCATCCCTCTGGCTGCCGAGCTGAAAAAACGCGGTGACTACCCCGATGACCTCACCACCTGGATCAAGGCGAATACCGATAATCGCTTTCTTCCCTACGGCAGTCTGATGGATCGGCTCTAGGGGCCTGTGAGCGTGGCTTTTCGACTATACTTCGCCCGCCTTTTTCTGAAGACGAGCTCATGAGCAAGGCGCGGACGGCAAGCGTGTCGCGGGATACCCAGGAGACGAAGATCACCGTGGCGGTGAATCTGGACGGCACCGGTGTGGCCGAGCTGGACACCGGGCTGCCCTTTTTTGAGCACATGCTGACTCAGATTGCCCGGCACGGCCTGATCGATATGAAGATCAAAGCGGCGGGTGATCTGGAGGTGGATGCGCACCACACGGTAGAAGACGTGGGTATCGTGCTGGGTCAGGCCGTGACGCAAGCCGTGGGCGATAAGAGCGGTATCAACCGCTACGGCCATGCCTACGTACCTCTGGACGAAGCGCTGTCCCGGGTGGTGGTGGATTTTTCCGGCCGGCCAGGGCTCGTCTATCAGGTGGACTACGTGCGTGACCGGATCGGAAACTTCGACGTGGATCTCCTGCGCGAGTTCTTCCAGGGCTTCGTCAACCACGGGCAGCTGACCCTGCACGCGGCTAATCTTTACGGCGACAATGCCCATCATCAGGCGGAGACTCTGTTCAAGGCTTTCGGCCGGGCGCTTCGTGCGGCCCTCAGCCCGGATGTCCGCATGGCCGGTCAGATACCGTCGACCAAAGGCAGTCTGTAGACCAATGCTTCTGATTCCGGCCATCGACCTGAAAGATGGGAAGTGCGTGCGCCTGAAGCAGGGCCGCATGGACGACGTCACCGTCTTCTCAGACGATCCAGTCGCCATGGCCATGCACTGGAAAGAGGCCGGTTGCCGAAGGCTGCATCTGGTGGATCTCGATGGTGCGTTTGCTGGTGAGCCGAAAAACCGTGACGTGATTCAGGCGATCACGAGCGCCATGGATGACGTGCCGGTGCAGGTGGGTGGTGGCATCCGCGATCAGGCGACCATATCCGCCTATCTGGATGCGGGTGTCTCCCAGGCAATCGTCGGCACCAAAGCCATCGAGGAGCCGGCCTTTCTACAGGCAATGGCGGCAGAATTTCCGGGCAGACTCATCCTCGGCCTGGATGCCAGAGACGGCATGCTGGCCGTGGCTGGTTGGGACGAAACTTCCGCGGTGGAAGCCCTGGCCTTCGCTCGCGAGAGCTCTTCGTTACCGCTTGCCGGCATCGTCTACACGGACATTGCCCGCGACGGCATGCTCAGTGGTGTGAACGTGGAGGCGACGGTCCGGATGGCCGAGGCAACGGAAATACCCGTGATTGCATCCGGCGGGCTGACCAGCCTGGAAGATCTGTCCGCATTGAAAACCGCGTTCCAGGGCGCCAGCGGCACCCTGATGGGGGCCATCACTGGCCGAGCGATATATGCGGGGACGCTGGATTTCCAAGCAGGGCAATCCCTCCTGGATCAGCCCGCCTGATCGGCACCTCGGGTACCAGATCGCTCAACGTGGCGAGCACGACGTCTTCCGGTAACGATTCCAGCTTTCTGCTGAGAAAGGCCACCGTGATCGGGTAAGGGTGAGCAATCACCACCGCCTGCCCTCGCCGTCGGGCGATGGTCAGCGATCGCTCGAATGCCGCCTCGAGATGCGCCTGTGAGCGAATGTGATCGAGAAACACGTCCCGTCGAATCGTAGGCACATCCAGCGCCCGGGCCGTGGACTCGGCAACGCTGTGTGGCGTTGTCCGGCTGTCCAGAAAATAGAGCCCATGGCGGGCGATTCCGGCCATCAGGCGCTCCATGGGTTGCCGGTGTGCGGTCAACAGGCTGCCGGTGTGGTTATTCACCCCGGTTACGTTAGGCAGGCGTTCGAGTGCGGCCTCGAACTGGGCTTCGAAACGCTCCGGCGGCATGTCGAGGGCCAGGGTGCCTGGTTCCAGGGTGTTGGCAGCCACAGGCTCCATGGGCTGATGCAGGATGATCTCGCGTCCGGAGGCGTGGGCGCGTTCGGCAATCTCCAGCGCGTGCGGCGCAAAAGGCAGCATGCCGAGGGTCAGCGCTTTGGGCAGGGCGAGCAGTTCTTCTCCGCGACTCAAGCTGTAGCCCACATCGTCAATGACGATGGCCAGTCGCGCCGCGTTTGCTTTGACCGGGGCGTCGCCGATCAGATCGTTCGCCCGGCTGTTTTGAGGCAGAGACATGGCGACAATCGCGCTGAAGAAGAGGGCAAGGTAAAAAACAGGGGAGAGACAGTGCCAGTGGATGACCTGGTGAGCGGGTGGGGTCCTAACAGGGTCAGGGCTGGGCAAGGCTGCCTAATCCATGGCTCGTCAGGGGTTGCAGAATAGAGGGGATGGCGTTGGAAAGCCAGCGTGACGGGTCAGATTCTGGCGTGCAGGCCTTCCGTGGGTTGCTCTGTTTCTTCCTTCTTGAGCAGCGCCAGCGCCTCCGCCATCAACGCGGATTCGTTGTCACCGTCTTCGAACACCACATCCGGCTCGATGCCGGCTTTGTGAATGGTCCGGCCGTTCGGTGTGTAGTAGTAGGCGGTGGTCAGCTTGAGCGCCCGGTCACCGGTGAGCGGCATCACGGACTGGACCGATCCCTTGCCGTAGCTGGTCACGCCGAGGAGCTTGGCCCGATCATGATCCTGAAGCGCGCCGGCGACGATCTCGGCCGCCGAGGCGGAGCCCGCGTTGATCAGCACCACGATGGGTTTGCCTGCCAGTGCATCCCGGCCTGAGGCCCGGTACTTGAGGTGGCTCGATGGCAGGCGGCCTTCGGTATAGACGATGAGGCCGTCGGATAGAAAAGTATCGGCCACGGACACGGAAGCCTGCAGCACACCACCGGGGTTGTTCCGGAGATCCAGGATCAGGCCATCCAGTTCCTGCTCGTTCTCATCGGCCAGCTGTTCCAGTGCCCGATTGAACTCCCGGGCCGTGTCGGATTGAAACTGGGAGATGCGCACATAACCGTAGCCGGGTTCGATCAGCTTGCTGCGCACGCTGGCGACTGTGATCTCCGCCCGGGTGAGCGTCACGTCGAAGGAGTCTTCCGCGTCCCGATCGATGGTCAGATCCACGTCTGAGCCTGGCTCGCCGCGCAAGAGTGCCACCACTTCCATCAGCTTCCTGCCGGCCAGGGATTCTGAGTCGAGGGCGACGATCCGGTCACCGGGCTTCAGGCCAGCCACCGCGGCAGGTGTGTCATCCAGTGGTGCGATAACGGTGAAGTACTCGTCCACCAGGCCGAGCTCCACGCCAATACCGCCGAACCGACCGTTGGTCTCGTCCTGCAGATCGGCGTAATCCCGCTCGTCCAGATAGTTCGAGTGGTCGTCCAGCTCATCGAGCATGCCGCGTAAGGCACTGGAAACGAGCGTTCGGCGGTCGACCTCGTTCACATAACTCGAATGCACCTGATTCAGCACCTCGTCGAACGCCTGGGATTCCGGAGACTCACCGCGGAAATCCAGCCACTTGTGGTAGCCGGAGATCCCGAGAGCGATGCCTGTCACCATGGACAGCACGATGCCGATGAGTGTGATTGGTCGAAGGTGCATGGGTGGGAAGTGTATTGGAGGCTCAGCGCCTTTGCAGCCATCCTATCGGATCGCGTGCGGCGCCTTTTTGACGTACTTCAAAGTACAGACCGCTCACCTGCTGGCCTCCGGACTTGCCCGCCCGGGCAATGACTTCGCCGCCTTCGGTCCAATCACCGACGGTTTTCAACAGCACGTCCGCATGTCCGTAGAGGGTCATGAAGCCGCCGCCGTGGTCAATGATGGTGAGCAGCCCGAAGCCACGTAGCCAGTTAGCGAACACTACGCGGCCGCGGAACACGGCCTTCACTTCGGTGCCTTCCTCTGCCGCGATCAACATGCCGTGCCAGGTGAGTCTGCCATCGGCGCGGGATTGACCGAAGGCGTTCGTCACCCGCCCGGTGAGCGGCCAGGGCAGCCTGCCTTTCCGGGCCACGAACGCAGAGCCATCCAGCTCGGTGGCACGGCGTGAGAGTTCGGCGAAGAGTTGCTCCAGCCGGTTGCGGTCCGCCTCCAGGCGTTTGCGCTCGCTGGTCTTGTCCTCCATCTCCCGATCGAGCTCGGCAATGAGTCCTCGCCGGTCTTCCCGCTCTCTGAGGAGGGCTTTTTCCCGGGATTTCAACTCTTCCTGCCGGGTGCGCGCTTCTTCCGCCCGGGTCTCCAGCTGGAAGCGGTTGTCGGCCAGATCGTCCAGAGTCTGTCGGTAGTCGTCCAACGCTTCCAGACGGGCCTCGGTGAAGTAGCGGTGGTAACGGGACATGCGTTCGAAGGTGTCCGGGGATTCCTGATTGAGCAGCAGTTTCAGAAAGTCCTGGCCAGACATGCGATAGCTCGCCGCCAGGTGCTCGCCGATCAGCTCCGCTTGCTCGATGCGCCTGGCCTCGAGGGTGTTCTGTTCCGCCGCCAGCGTGTCGATCTCGTCCTCCACCTTCTTCAGTGCCTGGTTGGCCGACTCAACGGTGCGAGCGACGGCAGCCACCTCATTGTCTTTTTCCTGCACATCCCGCTCCCAGCGCACGCGTTGCTTTTCCGCGTCCGTCATCCAGCGGTCGAGGGAGTTCAGCCGCTCCACCACCGCATCCAGTGCTTTCTTTGCCGCGGCAGGATCATCCGGTTCGGCAGCCGAAGCCTCAATGACAGGCAGGATTAGCGAGAGGGCGAGCATCAGGCTGACGGCGAGTCGGCGCATTGGTCGGAACAACCGAGGTCGCTCGTGGTTCAAGCGCTCGCCGGCGAGCTTGAGAGGTCCGCCGGAGCAGCAACGGTTACCAGCGACTTGCCGGTCATCTCCTCGGGGATGTCCATCTGCATGAGGTCGAGCAGGGTGGGTGCCACATCGGCCAGAGTCCCCCGTTCGGCAAACTGCAGCTGGACAGGGCCCAGATAGACGAGCGGCACCGGCTCGCTGGTGTGGGCCGTGTGGGCCTGCTCGGAAACGTGATCGAGCATCTGCTCCACGTTGCCGTGGTCGGCGGTTATGAGCATCTGGCCGCCCACCTCGGCCAGCGCTTTCTCCAGCCGGCCGAGACACACGTCCAGCGTTTCCACAGCCTTCACGGCGGCATCGAAAACACCCGTGTGACCGACCATGTCGCCGTTTGCGTAGTTGCAGACGATCAGATCGTACTCCCCGGAAGCGATGGCGCCGACCAGTTCGTCGGTCACCTTGGCGGCGCTCATCTCCGGCTGCAGGTCGTAAGTCGCGACCTTGGGCGAGGGAATCAGCAGACGCTTCTCGCCATCGAAAGGATCTTCCCGACCGCCGGAGAAGAAGAAGGTGACGTGAGCGTACTTCTCGGTCTCCGCGATTCGCAGCTGAGTCCCGCCGTGGCCGGCGACGTACTCGCCCAGGGTGTTGCTCAGCACAGGTGCGCATCGAATGCGCAGGATGCATCGATGTCGTCGGCGTAGCGGGTGAGCATGACGAAATCGGCGAGATCCACCACCGTCCGCCGGTCGAACTCATCGAACGCCTCGGAGATGATCGCCCGGGTGATCTGTCGGGCGCGGTCAGCGCGAAAGTTCATGAACACGACCGCATCGCCGTCGGCGATCCGAACGGGTAGCTCGTCCGCTGCATGCACGGCCGTGGGCTGCACGAACTCATCGCTTTCATCCCGACCGTAGGCCTGATCCAGCGCTTCGACGGCGGTGCTGGTGTGAAAAGGCGCCTCGCCACGGATCAGCAGATTGTAGGCTCGGCTCACCCGGTCCCAGCGGCGATCCCGGTCCATGGCGTAGTAGCGGCCGCAAATGGAAGCGACGTGACCATTGCCGAGCCCGGCAAGCAACGCCTCGGCTTTTTCCAGGGAGGACCGGGCACTGCGTGGCGGTGTGTCCCGTCCGTCCAGAAAGGCGTGCAGCATCACCCGGGGAAGGCCGCGCTCGGCGGCGATGTTGAGGAGTGCGAAGATCTGATCTTCGTGGCTGTGCACACCGCCGGGAGAGAGCAGGCCCATCACGTGCAGGGTGCCGCCGGAGCTCTCCAGGCGATTGAAGCATTTGTTCAATGCCCGGTTTCTGGCGAACTCGCCCTGCTCGATGGCGCGGTTGATCCGGGTCAGGTCCTGATAGACCACCCGACCGGCGCCCAGATTCATATGACCGACTTCCGAATTGCCCATCTGACCATCCGGAAGGCCCACATCGGAGCCGGACCCGGAGATCAGGGTGTGCGGCGCATCCTGCCAGTAGCGGTCCCAGTTCGGTGTGTCGGCGGCGGCAATGGCGTTGCCTTCCTCGGCTTCGCGGTAACCAAAACCATCCAGAACGATGAGAACCGTGGGTGTCTTCAAGGGCGTGACCGGGTGGCTGAGAAGGGTGGGGGATTTTAGCAGAAAGGTGCGATTCAGCAGAAAGTCGCTGACCCCTGGAAAGTCGCAGGCCAGCGCCGGAATCGCCGTGTATAATCGCGCGTCTTTTTCGCACACGTCGCCGTCCCGGCACCTGATATGGATCAGCTCTTCAGCTTCATCGGCAATCATCCGTTCCTGGTGGGCACCTTCATCCTGCTGCTCGCGTTGTTCATCCGAAATGAGACCCAGCGCGGTGGTCAGTCGGTTTCCGCTCAGCAACTGGTGGATCTGGTCAATCGCTCCGATGCGGTGGTGCTCGATGTGCGGGAGAAGAAGGAGTTCGAGGCGGGCCACATCGTGGATGCCATCAATATCCCTTACTCTGCGCTGGAGTCCCGGCTCTCCGAACTCAAGGACTTCAAGAGCCGGCCGCTGGTGGTGGCCTGCAAGATGGGCCAGCACTCGGGCGCGGCGGGTACCCTGCTGAGAAAAAACGGCTTCGAGCAGGTGAGCCGGTTGACCGGCGGTGTCGCCGAGTGGCGTAACCAGAGCCTGCCGGTGGTGAAATCATGAGCGATCAGGCGGCATCGGACGCGACTGACAGACCCGCGCAGGGGCAGGTGCGGATCGAGAAGCTGTATCTGAAAGACGCGTCCTTTGAATCGCCGAACACACCGGCCATGTTCCAGCAGGAATGGAAGCCGGAGATCGAGCTGAACATAAACACCCGCTCCGAGCAGGTGGTGCCGAGCTACTTCGAGGTGGTGGTCACCGTTACCGTGACGGCGAAGCTCACCGGTAAAACGGCCTTCATCGCCGAGGTGCAGCAGGCGGGTTTGTTTCAGATGGAAGGCTTCCCGGACGAAGCCATCCGCCGCACGGTCGGCATCTTCTGCCCGACCACGCTCTTTCCGTACGTACGGGAAGCGGTGGATTCGCTGGTGGTGAGAGGCGGCTTTCCGCCGCTCAATCTGGTGCCCATCAACTTTGAAGCGGCCTTCGAGGAAGCCATGCGCCATGCCGAAGCCGAGGCGGCGAAGGCGGGCAACTCGGGCGATAGGCCGGTCACCCACTGACCGGGATACCCCACTGGAGCCTTCAGCGTCCGCCGGAGCCTTCAGCGTCCGCCAAAGAAACCGATCTGACGCCAGGCTTCGTAGAGCACCACGGACACGCTGTTCGCCATATTCAGCGATCTGGACACGGGCTGCATGGGCAGGCGCAACACCCGCTCAGGCCCGAGGTCGTCCAGCAACGTCTGAGGCAGGCCGCGGGTTTCCGGGCCGAACATCAACACATCGCCCTGCTGAAAGTGGGCATCCGCGTAAAGGCGTGATCCGCGGGTGGACAGGGCAAATACCCGATCCCGGCCGGTCTCGGTGAGGCAGGCATCCAGGTTCGGATGCAGGTGCACGTCGGCGAACTCCCGGTAGTCGAGCCCGGCCCGGCGCATGCGGGTATCGTCGAGCTCGAAGCCGAGGGGCTCCACCAGGTGCAGGAGGGCGCCGGTGTTGGCCGCCAGGCGCATCACGTTGCCCGTGTTCGGGGGAATCTCCGGCTCGTAGAGAACGATATGGAACGGCATGACGGCTTCCGCTTGGTCAACGCCGATCATAGACGATCGCCCGCTGGGGTGATCACAGGTCGTTGAGGTGCAGCTCCGAGATTTTTCGAGTCAGGGTGTTGCGGCCCCAGCCAAGCAACTTGGCCGCGTCCTGGCGCCTACCACCGGTCTGACGCAAGGCGACCCGGATCATCACCTCTTCGTATCGGGGTGTGGTGATATCCAGCAGCGGCTTGCCTATCTGCTCGCTGGCGGCCTGCTCAGCCCAGTGCTCCAGCGCTTTCTCCCAACGCACGCCGTTCACCGTTTCCGGTTCGATCTCGGTCCTGAGCTCTGGCGGCAGGTCGCCCGGATGGATCTCGCGACCGGCGGCCATGACAGTCAGCCAGCGGCAGGTGTTTTCGAGCTGGCGCACATTGCCGGGCCAGGGCAGGGCGCTTAAGTAGTCCATGGTTTCAGGGCGCAGGATCTTCGCTTCCTCGCCGAGCTCAGCGGCCGCCCGGTCCAGGAAGTGCCGGGCCAGGAGCGGAATGTCCGTGCGCCGCTCGGCGAGGGACGGAACGTGCACGCTGATCACGTTCAGGCGGTGGAACAGATCCTCCCGGAAACTGCCTTCCCTGACCCGGTCTTCCAGGTTCTGGTGCGTGGCAGCGATGATCCGCACATCCACCTTTATGGGCGAGTGACCGCCCACCCGGTAGAACTCGCCGTCTGCAAGCACGCGAAGCAGACGGGTCTGAGTGTCCTGGGGCATGTCGCCGATCTCATCGAGAAACAGCGTGCCGCCGTTGGCCTGCTCGAATCGTCCCACCCGGCGTGTGTTGGCCCCGGTGAATGCGCCCTTCTCATGTCCGAAAAGCTCTGACTCCACCAGCTCCCTGGGAATGGCCGCCATGTTCAGAGCCACGAAGGTCCCCTGGGCGCGCGGGCTGTGCCGGTGCAGTGCCTGGGCCACAAGCTCCTTGCCGGAACCGGATGCGCCACGAATGAGCACGCTCACGTTGGAGTTGGCCAGACGGCCGATGGCGCGAAACACCTCCTGCATAGCCGGTGCCTGGCCGATGATCTCCTGCTGCATGGTCCGCTCGTCGGCGCCAGCCTGGTCCGGGCCGCCACCGGCGAGCTCGGCCGCGGCGGCGATGGCCCTTTTCACGATGGCGAGCGCCTCATCCACATCGAAAGGCTTCGGCAGGTACTCGAACGCACCGGACTGATAGGCGCTGATGGCGCTGTCCAGATCGGAGTGCGCGGTCATGATGATCACGGGCAGGTCCGGGTATGCCTCATGAATGCGGGAGATGAAGTCGAGGCCGTCCGTGCCCGGCATGCGCACGTCGGTGATCACGGCACTCGGCCGCTCGTCGTGCAGATAGTGCATGGCGTGGTCGGCCGAGGCAAAGGCGGAGATGGGTATGCCCGCCTGGGTCATCGCCTTCTCCAGAACCCAGCGGATGGATCGGTCGTCATCCACGACCCAGACTCGATTGCTCATTCGTTTGCAGTCCCGTTGTTCTCGATAGTCGCCGTCGTCTCCTCGACTTCCAGCGGCAGAAAGACGGAGAAGCAGGTGTGACCGGGTTGGCTCTCGCACTCGATGACGCCGCCATGCTGGCCGATCACAGACTGGGTGATGGCAAGGCCCAGGCCACTGCCGTCGGCCCGGCTGGTGATCATCGGGTAGAAGATCTCGTCGATCATTGACTCATCGATGCCCGGCCCGTTGTCGATGATGTCTACCCTGGCGACCATCCGGTGCTTCACGCCGTCGATGGTGAAAGTGCGGACGACGCGGGTTTTCAGGGTTATGGAGGGGGCGGAAGTGTCCGCTTCGGCCAGTGACTGGGCGGCGTTGCGCACCATGTTCAGCAGGGCCTGGATAATCTGGTCCTCGTCCCCGTAGAGCTCCGGCAGGCTCGGGTCGTAGTCCCGCTCGAAGGTGAGGGCAGCGGGAAACTCCACCTCAACCAGCCGAATCACATGTTCGAGGATGCGGTGAATGTTGAAGTTGCCGGTGCGGGGTTCCTGATTGGGGCCGAGCAGCCGGTCGACCAGTTCCGACAGTCGGTCCGCTTCGTGGATGATGATCTGGGTGTATTCCCGAAGATCGGCGGATGCCAGTTCCCGTTCGAGCAGCTGCGCCGCCCCGCGCAACCCGCCGAGCGGATTTTTGACTTCATGAGCCAGACCTCGAAGCAGCTCCCGGGTGGTCTTAAACGAGGAGCGGGTCCGATCATCACGGTTGATGCGCACCAGGCGGCTGATGGGCTGAAGCTCCACCACCAGGCATTCCATGATGGGATCCAGGGAGATGGTCAGATCGGCGGTCACGTCCTGGCCCTGCCTGGTGCGGAACTCGGCCGCCCGACGGGTCAGGGTGAGGCCGGATTCGAATATCTCCTGGAACAACCCGAACGCATCGGAGCCGTCATCGTAGAGCAGCGCATCAGCCCCCTGGCCGATGGCCCGGGCAGCACTCGTGCCGAACAGGGCCTCAGCTGCCGGGTTCATGTAGGCAATCTTCCCGTCCGCGCCCACGACCACCACCGCTGTCAGCAGCATGTCGATCACGTCAGCCTGTCTGATTGTCTGCTCGCTCAAGGCGTCTTCCGGCAGTCCCTGACTCGGGGATGTCCAACTGGTCACTACTGGGATAGCAAGATACGGTCCAATTCTGCACCGTTTTCGGGAGTCGGCCTAAACCGCTCAGTGTGAGTACTTACTTACTTGCTAGGTTTTATTTTCGGTACAGATACCGTGAGGGCGCAGGAGAACCGTGCGATCCCCGTCAGACGCAAGTATACAGGAACGACGCACCAAAATGGTGCAATCAGCTTGCTGGGCCTGGTCGTGCGGCACCGCCGGCGTAGCGCAACATGTGGAAAGTGGACTGATTGGAGCGAATCAGGACCTGACCGCTCTCATCAACGATTTCCACGGTGATGGTATGGGTGCCCCGGTCCACGTTGGCCAGATCGAAGCTCGCCCGGGATCCCTCCTGGACCACAGTGCCATCCATCAGCAGTCGGGCGACGTGGCCGCGCTGCAGGCGGGGATTGACGTTGGTGACGATGGTGATGTTGCCCGCGTTCTCACGTACCGGTTCATCGTCGGCCGGAGAGACGATTTCCAGAGCCAGGTAGCTGAACGGGGGCTCTTCCTCTTCGCCTTCCTCCGATTCGACGATCCATTCGTTGGCGTTCGGAATGGCCTCGTCCACCGCGAAAGAATTAGGATTTTCGATGATGATCTGCTCGGCGTTCTCGTCGTCTTCCCGGGGCGGGATGTCTGTGAAGACCACATTGCCGTGCTCATCCACCGTTTTGTAGATCTCTGCCTGGGCAGGCAGGCCGAGCGCTGCGATGACGCTGAGCGCCAGCAGGGCACGCAGCTGCGTCTGAAGGACGTTTTGCACTGCTCTGCTTGCCGCTTCAGGGGTTGTTCTGCGTAGAGTTCTGAGTATTGCCGTCATGGTCGAAACCGATCCATTTCATGCTGCCAATGGCCGAAAGATACCACTCCGAGAGACCCGAAACCGCTATCCGTTTACCGAAATTGAACCTCTTAGGGCAAAAAAAAGCCCCGAAACGTAGGCATTTCGGGGCGATTTTCCGGTTTTGTGAGCTCGGGGCTGCATTGCGCCCCGAGATCCGGGCGATCAGACGCTGTAATACATCTCGAATTCAGCCGGGTGGGTGGTGGCATTCAGGTAGTCCACCTCTTCCTGCTTGAGCTCCAGATAGCCGTCGATGGCGCCATCGCTGAACACGTCTCCGGCTTTGAGGAAGTCTCGATCCTGATCCAGCGCCTCCAGCGCCTGCTCCAGGGAGCTGGCAACGGTGGGCACATCGGCCAGCTCTTCCGGCGGTAGATCGTAAAGATCTTTGTCGAAAGAATCGCCTGGATGGATCTGATTCTTGATGCCGTCCAGGCCCGCCATGAGCATGGCGGCGAAGGTCAGATACGGATTGCCTGTGGAATCGGGGAAGCGTACCTCGATCCGGTAGGCCCTGGGATTGCCACCCTGGATGTAAGGCACCCGGATGGAGGCTGAGCGGTTGCGGGCCGAGTAAGCCAGCAGCACGGGGGCTTCGAAGCCCGGGACCAGGCGCTTGTAGGAGTTGGTGGCCGCGTTGCCGAAGGCGTTGATGGCCCTGGCGTGCTTGATGATGCCGCCGATGTAGTACAGGGCCGTTTCGGACAGGCCAGCGTACAAGTCACCGTGGAAGATGTTGTTGTCACCTTTTGCGATGGACTGGTGCACGTGCATGCCATTGCCGTTGTCACCAACCAGGGGCTTCGGCATGAAGGTGGCCGTCTTGCCGTAGGCATCAGCCACGTTGTGCACGCAGTACTTGTAGATCTGTACTTCGTCAGCTTTTTTCACAAGAGTGTTGAAGCGCACGCCGATCTCGTTCTGACAGGCAGTCGCCACCTCGTGGTGGTGCACTTCCACATCCAGACCCATGGCCTCCATGGCGTTGCACATGGCGGAGCGCAGGTCGGCAGCGGAATCTACCGGCGGGACAGGGAAGTAGCCGCCCTTCACGGAGGGGCGGTGGCCCAGGTTGCCGCCTTCGAACTCGTTGTGCGACTCCCAGGCAGCCTCTTCCGCACCGATGTGATAGGAAGCGCCGCTCATTTCCACCTTCCAGCGCACGTCGTCGAAGACGAAGAACTCGTTCTCCGGGCCGAAGTAAGCGGTGTCGCCAACGCCGGTGGAGGCGAGGAACGCCTCCGCGCGCTTGGCGATGGAGCGGGGATCCCGATCGTAAGGCTGCATGGTGGAAGGCTCCACGATGTCGCAGCGCAGGTTCAGTGTGGTGTCGTCCCGGAACGGGTCGATCACCGGGGTATCGTCATCAGGCATCAGGATCATGTCGGACTCGTTGATCGACTTCCAACCCGCGATGGAGGAGCCGTCGAACATGAACCCGTCCGCAAGGGCGTCGGCATCGATCCGTGAGGCAGGGACGGTGGTGTGCTGCTCCTTACCCTTCGGATCGGTAAAGCGCAGGTCGATCCACTTGACGTCGTTTTCTTTGATGAGTTTGAGTGTGTTTTCAGACATCTCTGTCCAGCTCCTTTTCGTTTTTCGCTCGCTTGCGCGATGGCCTGTCAATAAGACTTGATCTCAAGTGTCCATCGGAGGCTGCCGACGTACCCTTTATGGTGCGTCGAAGAGGCAATTAGTGTGCCATTAGAGAGCCGGCTATTTCCGAGACGTTCCAGGTATGTGGATGCTTATATCCGCACTGTTTTGGTGCGCAAATTGAACTAGGCGGTTCTGATCGCACTTCTTTGGTGCGTTCTCAGGGTGTATCTGCTAGTCGCCTCTCACCTGGATCCGAAAACGGTAGACGAGTCCTCCCCCGGATTCATTGTCCACGGTCTCGCTGACAATCAGCTCGTGACCGTGGACCCGACACCAGGCAGGAATGTCCTGCAGGGTGCCCGCATCGGTGGCTACCACTTCCAGCATGGCGCCAACCGGCATCCGGCGAACCATCTCCTGGGTTCTGATGACGGGCAGGGGGCACAGTAACCCCCGGGCATCCAGGGATTCAAGCTCCGACATGCCAGCGGCGCTCGATCTGATCTGCGGGCAGGGGTGCCACGGTGAGCTCGTGACTGCTGCCGTCGGGCCGGTCCACGCGCACGGAGACAGATTCTGCCGATCGACCCTGGCCATAGCGGGCGAGGATACGGGCGGCCAGCTCCAGGTCTTCTTGCGACGGCTCACCATCGATCAGGCACAGGGGGCCGTTGTGACTGGTCGCGTACATGGCAGGATAGGTGTTCCGGTAGCCTTCCATGTAGCGGTTTTCACCGAGCTCGCGGCCGATAATCAGCTTGTAGTTGGCGGCAGGGCGGATGTGGCGGCCCACTTTCAGCAGCATCACATCGTCGAGCTCGTATTCCCGGCTGCCTCTCGCTTCCCAGAGATCCACCAGCTTGTTCGAGTATTGGGCGTCGGTCAGAAAGCAGCAGCCACCGGCGGGTTGAGCCCAGTCCTCAAAGCCGAGTGACTGGGCCAGCGCCATCTGCGGTTTCCGGTTCCTGCCGCTGAAATCATAGAGCGCGTCCCGGTCCACCCAGTCCTCCCGCTCAGGCAGCGTGGGTGGCAGCAGCTTGGCGCAGAGTGGCCGCAGGAGCCGGTCATCGGCTCCGGATTCAGAGGCAATGATCGGCATGGTCTCCTTGCGCTGGCTCTTCGGGCGCTGGCCGATCACCTCACCGGTGATGATGAAATCGAAATCGTGGTCGGTCATGAAGTTGTTTTCGGCGCCCTCATGACCCTGGAGCAGAGACGCCGCCTTCTTGACCATGAAGACCTTGCAATCGAGGCAGGGATTCATGTTCGCGCCGTAGCCGTGCTTCGGGTTCAGGAGCACGTCTTTGTACTCCTCGATCACGTCCACGATGTGCAGCTTGATGCCGAGTTGCTCGGCTACCCAGAGGGCATTGTTGCGCTTTGGCTTGGCCTTCTGCTTCTCGCGAATCGCATGGGTATGGCCTTCCACGCAGAAGCCGGTGAAGAAGTTCACCCCTTCCACGTCCACACCCTGGTCCATGATCACACGTGCGGCGAGCATGGAGTCCAGGCCGCCGGAAATGAGCGCGACAGCCCGTTTCGGTTTCGGCATACTTGCGCACCTTTTTTCGGGCCCCGGCTTTCCGGAGGCCCGCATCGTAGTTCGGCCGGCGAGTCTAGTGTCCAACCTTAACCTACGCAACGTAGCCATAATCGCGCATGTCGATCATGGCAAAACCACTCTGGTGGATTGCCTGCTCTCGCAAACGGGCTCGCTTTCCGGTGCGGCAGCCAAGCAGGAACGGGTGATGGACTCCAACGAGCTCGAGCGGGAGCGCGGCATCACCATCCTTTCCAAGAATACGGCCATCGAGTACGAGGGCTATCGAATCAATGTGGTGGACACCCCGGGCCACGCCGATTTCGGTGGCGAGGTGGAGCGGATCCTGTCCATGGTGGATTCGGTGCTGCTTTTGGTGGATGCGGTGGAAGGACCCATGCCGCAGACCCGGTTTGTGACTCAGAAGGCCTTTGCTTCAGGCCTGAATCCGATCGTGGTGGTGAACAAGGTGGACCGGGATGGAGCCGAGCCTTATCGGGTGATCGATGAGGTGTTCGATCTCTTCGACAACCTGGGTGGCAGCGACGAGCAGCTCGATTTTCCCGTGGTGTACGCCTCGGCCATCAATGGTCAAGCCGGCATGGAGCCGGACGAGCTCGCTGACGACATGCGGCCGCTGCTGGATCTGATCGTAGAGGAAGTACCTGCACCGGATGTGAACGTGGATGGACCGCTGCAGCTGCAGATCAGCGCGCTGGATTACTCCGCCTATCTCGGCGTGCTCGGTGTCGGCCGGATCAGTCGTGGCACCCTGAATCGGAACACGCCGGTGGTGGTGGTAGACCGGGACGGTGCTGAGCGGAAAGCCCGGGTGCAGACCATCCTCGGCTATCAGGGCCTGGAGCGGGTGGAGCGGGAAAGCGCCAGCGCCGGTGACATCGTCTGCGTGACCGGCCTCGATCAGATGAGCATCTCGGATACGATCTGCGCCCAGGACGCGCCGGAAGCATTGCCGCCGCTGAGCGTCGATGAGCCCACATTGACCATGATGTTCTGCGTGAACACCTCACCCTTTGCCGGCAAGGAGGGTGATTACCTCACCAGCCGCCAGCTCAAGGAACGGCTCGAGCGGGAAGCGCTGCACAACGTGGCACTCAGGGTGTCCGAGACGGAAGATCCGGACCGCTTCGAAGTCTCAGGCCGCGGCGAGCTGCACCTCTCGGTGCTGATCGAGACCATGCGCCGGGAAGGCTACGAGCTGGCGGTGTCGCGGCCCCAGGTGATCACCAGGGAAGAGTACGGCAGGATCACCGAGCCGTACGAAATGGTCACCGCAGACATCGAAGAGGCTCACCAGGGCAAGGTGATGGAAACTCTGGGCGAACGACGCGGCGAGCTGGAGGAGATGATCCCGGACGGCCGCGGTCGGGTTCGGCTCAGGTTCCGGATTCCAACTCGGGGGCTCATGGGGTACCGCCCTGTCTTTCTCTCGATTACCTCCGGCACGGGTATTCTCACCTACGCCAGCGCCGGCTACGGACCGCGAACGGAAGCTGAAGTCGGCCAACGGAATAGCGGCGTGCTGGTCTCCAATGCGGAAGGCAAAGCCGTCGCTTATGCGTTGTTCAACCTGCAGAACCGCGGCCGGATGATGGTCGATCCGAACGATGCCGTCTATGAAGGCATGGTGGTGGGCATTCACAGCAGAGACAACGATCTGCCGGTGAATCCGATGAAGGAAAAGAAGCTCACCAACGTTCGTGCCTCGGGCAGCGACGAGAACATCCTGCTCACCCCACCGATGAAGATGGGACTCGAGCAGGCGCTCGAGTTCATCAACGATGACGAGCTGGTGGAAGTGACACCGGCGGCCATTCGCGTGCGCAAGCGCTATCTGAAAGAGCACGAGCGGAATCAGGCGCGCCGGGAACGGGCCGCTGAGCGCGAGTCGGCCTAGGCAAGGCCATGCGAGCCCTGCTGCAACGGGTCTCGGAGGCGAGCGTGACCGTGGACGGCGAGGAGGTCGGTGCGATTGATGCCGGTCTGCTGGTCTTTCTCGGTGTTTTCCCCAACGACACGGAAGCCGAGCTCGAGTGGATGGCGGACAAGATCCTGGGCCTTCGGATTTTTCCGGATAGTGACAAGGCCATGAACAGGAGCGTGGTGGATGTGGAAGGTGGGCTGCTGGTGGTTTCCCAATTCACCCTGGCGGCGGATGTGAGCCGGGGCAAGCGGCCGGGATTTTCAACGGCAGCACCGCCTGATCTGGCCGAACGGCTCTATCTTCGATTTCTTGAGCTGCTCGACACCCGGCACTCGCCGGTAGCCGCCGGTGTGTTCGGAGCGGACATGCAGGTAGCGCTGGTGAACGACGGGCCGGTGACTTTTCTGCTCGAGCGAGAGGCTCGAACGGACGCATGATTGCTTCTGCCTAGAGGCTGTGCCCGCAATGGGGACAGCTGGTAGGTGATGCGCGACCCAGCCGGTGCGCTGTCTTGAAGCCGAGGATTTCTTTGGCGACCTGCCGGTCGAGACCCAGCAGCTCCCGCAGCTCTTCCAACTCCGCGATCTCCGCATCGGTCAGCACACCGTCTTCCAACGCCAGATCTGCCCTGCGCCGGTAGCGCTCCGAGCGTCGTCTGAGTTGCTCGGTGTAGGCGCTTGCAAGAATGCCGGTGGGTAGCGCGACCATGCCGAGCCCGAGCACGGTGATCAGCGCGCCGAAAACCCGGCCGCCGGCAGTGATCGGCGTGATGTCGCCATAACCTACGGTGGTCAGCGTGGCGAAGGCCCACCACATGGAAGCCGGAATACTGGAGAAGGCTTCGGGTTGCGCTTCCCGTTCGAAGTGATACATGCCGGTGGCAGCCACCAGCATGACCATGAGCAGGATGAAGAAGGCGGCAGCAAGGGAGCGTGCGTTCTCCTTGAAGGCCTGAACCAGAATGTTGAGTGCCGCGGAGTAGCGGGTCAGCTTCAGCACTCTGAGCAACCGGAACATGCGCAGGAAACGCATGTCCAGGCCTCCCGCACCGATGAGCATCAGATAGAACGGGAAGATGGCGACGAAATCGATGACGGCCGCTCCCGAACGCAGGTATCGCAAACGAAAGTGCCAGGGTTTGTCACCGGCCGGAGCGCCCTCGACGCAGCTCCATAGGCGTAATGCGTACTCGAGAGAAAAGACGCCAACGGTGATTGCTTCGAACCAGAAAAACTGCCGCTCGTAGGCGCGGTAGATCGGCGATATGGACTCTAGAATGATCGCTGTGGCGCTGAACACGATCAGCGAGATGAGCAGGACGTCGACGATCTGGCTCAGCCGATCTCCAGGCTCCGCCCGTTCCAGCACTTCGTAGGTCCGGCGCCGCAGGCTTGCCGCGGGCACGTGCTCCGGCGCCTCGGATAAGGAGGTGGTATCGGCGGTGGCGGCAAGCAATGACATGGCGAAGCTGGTCAGGGGATCTCGATGGCTTATCGGCTGACGGCCGGCGACCTTGTGTGAAGCCGGTCACGGTCCTCACTATGCAGACCACGTGATCGTGAATTCTGGTGATGCCTGTCGGGTCTGCCGCACTACCTGGCAAATCGCTCCATCAGCTCAGCAGCTTGCCGGTGGGCGG
The DNA here is from genome assembly GCA_965215995.1 of Candidatus Azotimanducaceae bacterium. GTDB lineage: Bacteria > Pseudomonadota > Gammaproteobacteria > Pseudomonadales > Azotimanducaceae > SZUA-309. The sequence continues at coordinate 3,106,426 of OZ244128.1, forward strand.
CATCATCCGCTTCCCGCACGAACTCCGTGAGCTTGCTGGCGGCAGGACTCTGCTGTCGGTCTTTGAGCCTGACGATACTGAACTCGGGTGCCAGATCCATGTCGATGCAGTCGAGGACGACCACCTCGCCAGCCGTCAGTTGCCGCTCGAGCAGATTGGGAATGGCGATGCCGACTGCGTCGCTCTCCGCGACAATCGTTCTCGCCGTGCCCAGATCGTCGACCTCCAGCGTTGGTATCAGCACGTTTGAGCGCTCGGCAAGCCGAGCCTGACCGGGAACCGCATCTGCCAATGGCGCCGGTACCCGGATGGAGACCAGCGGATATTGGTCCACATCCGCCCGGCGCACCTCTGTTAGTCGAGTCAACGGATGCCCGTGACGGACGTAAGGAAACATCCGGTGGGCGCTGATCGGCTCGATGTCGAGGCGGCTGTCCGGCCGTTCCGTCGCCGCCGAGATGAATGCCACGTCCACCTCTCTGGCGAGCACACGTGCCGCAATGTCCTCCCAGTTGCTGACGAAGACCCGGTAGTTCAGTCGAGGGTATTCCCTGTGCAGGCGAGCGAGCGCGCGGTTGACACAGACCTCGGCGGGATAGACTCCGATGCCGACGGAAAGCTCGCCGTGCTGGAGATCGGCCATCATCTGCACATCCCGCTTGAGCTCGAAAAGGTCGGCAACAATGGTCTCGGCATGACGCAGCAGCTCGTCGCCAAAGCGGGTTGTGCTGACAACGTTCGTCTGCCGGTCGAAGAGGCGCACACCGAGCTCGGCTTCCAGGTTCTGGATGCTTCGGGAGAAGGCGGACTGAGATAGGTTGGCATCGGAGGCCGCGCGCGTGAAGTTGCCGTGGCGGGCCAGGGTCAGGGCGTGCTGGAGTTGGCGATGAGTGATCACTATGTACTAGATGCATTGGATATTTGTAATTAATGCATTAGACGACTGAATGGTGCTGTGATCAACTCTGCCATCCCGTTGCGATGGAGCCCCGCCGATGCCTCGTTTTTCCTTGCTCTCCCTGATGGTCTGCTCGTTCTTGGCAGCGGCTTGCAGCGAAAACCCTTCTGAGACGACGGCGGTTACAGCGGTGGCGGGATCGGAAAGCAGGCCGCCCAACGTGCTGATACTGATTGCCGACGACATGGGTTATTCGGATATCAGTGCGTTCGGCAGCGAGATACAGACACCAAACATCGACCGCCTGGCGGAAGGCGGTGTCAGCTTCACCAATTTCCATGCCGGTGCGACCTGTTCGCCGACCCGAACCATGCTCATTTCCGGCGTCGACAACCACAGGGCCGGTCTCGGCAACATGCACGAGATCATGGCGGACAATCAGTTCGATCAACCCGGTTACGAAGGGCATCTGAACAACGATGTGGTGAGCATCGCGACGGTGCTTGCGGACAACGGCTACGACACCTACATGGCAGGCAAGTGGCACCTGGGTGGCACGCCCGAGTCCATCCCGCACGCTCGAGGTTTCAAGCGGTCGTTCGCCCTGATCGAGAGTGGTGCGGACAACTGGGTGGAGCAGCCGTATGCACCGATGTATGACCGGGTGCACTACTACGAGGACGATGCCCTGGTGAGCCTGCCGACGGAGAACTACTACTCCTCGGACTTCTATACCGACAAGGTGATCGAGTACATCGAAGCGGATCAGGACGATGGAAGACCTTTCCTGGTCTGGTTGGGTTATCAGGCCGTGCACTACCCGCATCAGGCGCCTAAATCCTTCATCGACAAGTACGACGGTGTTTACGATCAAGGGTGGAGCGCAATCCGTCAGCAGCGGTTTGCCCGCCAGCGGGCACTCGGCCTGATACCGGAGTCTGCCAAGCTCGATCAAACACTCGACAAAACCAGCGTGGCCGACTGGCTGGTGCCGGACTGGGATTCGCTATCGGAGGAGGAGAAGCGGTTCAATGCGCGCCGAATGCAGACCTATGCCGGCATGCTGGACAACATGGACGAAAACATTGGCCGCCTGCTCGGATACCTCGAGGAGATCGGTGAGCTCGACAACACACTGATCATCTTCCTGGCGGACAACGGACCGGACCCGAACCAGCTGTCGCTGAATCCAGCCTACCGGGAGTGGTATGAGGAGAATTACTCCTTTACTTACCTGGAAGACTACCAGGGTGACTATTCGACGATGGGGCAGAAGGGCTCCTATGCGGACTACGGGCCTGGGTGGGCGAATGCCGCCGCAACCCCGACCAGCTATTTCAAGACCTTCTCTACCGAGGGTGGGTTGCGTGTGCCGCTGATCGTGCAGCTACCGAGGGCGTTCCCCGGCGGCAGACGGGTTGATGCATTCATCCACGTGAAAGACGTCTTTCCTACCGTGCTCGAGACGGTGGGGATCGATCTGCCGGGGGATGAGTACGATGGTCGCGCCGTGTTCGCTCCCTCCGGCACGAGCGCCTACTCCGTACTCAATGGATCTTCGGAACGAGTCCATGGACCCGGCAGCACGGTGGGGTACGAACTGGCGGGCAGCAGCGCCATCTTCCGAGGCAACTACAAGCTCTCCAAGAATCCACCGCCCAAGGGTACCGGCGATTGGGAGCTCTATGACATTTCCATCGATCCGGGTGAGGTCGACGATCTTGCCGGCGAGCAACCCGAGCTCGTTGCTGAGCTGGTGGCCGAGTACGCGGCCTACGAACGTGATAACGGGGTCATTCCCGTGCCCGAGGGCTACAACCCGATCACCCAGCTGATCAAGAATTCGCAGAGCGACCGTTCGTTCTGAGGCTGTGCCAAAACCGCGAAGGGGCCTACAACGCCTCTTAGCCAGAACCCCCGTAGCAGGCCACCACGGCCATCTCACCCTCACGCTTGATTGCCTGGTACTTGTCCCGGAACAGCTCGTCGATCTTCTTCGCGTGAGCCGGGGCGTTCGCGCGGCGATAGCGGTCATACTGACGCGGACCGCCGTTGTAAGCGGCGTAGGTGGCTCTGGCGAGATCGTCTACAGAGCCCGTAACCCGATGCTCGTCCTTCTCGATCGCGTAGTTCACCAGGTGATGCTGCAGGATGTCTGCGCCGGCACGGGCATTGTAGACAATGTCCCATCTCAGGCCCTGCAGGTCGTAGAACCCCCGCCAGACCTTCGGATTGATCTGCATCATGCCGACGTCGCCAGTGCCGGACTGTACTGGAACACGCATGTCGTCACGGGCGACGAACTGTCGCCAGCAGCTTTCCTGCCACGCTGCCGCGTAAACGAGGCGGCGATAAACAGGATGGAAGTCTGCGTCGAGCGGATTGGCTCGCAGCTGTTCCTGAATCACATAGCTCAAAACCTCCCGGACCATGGGCAGGTACTCATCCATATCACCAGTTCCGGGAACCCAGTTGTTCAAGCGTTTGGTCCGATCCGGGTTCAGGCTGCTGGTGGCCACCGCTTGGGGAATCAGCCAATCCAACCAGGAAGACTCCACCTCGTAGCGCGGGCCAGGGACCGGCGCGCCGAAGCCGAAAGCCCGACGAAGTGCAGGATCCACTCCTTCCCCGTGGTCCAGAGGGTCGGTGGGGTCATCGGGTAGCAGTATGCGGGCGAGTCGCCGCAGGCCATCGCTGGAGATCTCGATACCCGCGGCCGGCCCCAGGTCTTCCACGGCATTCAGCGCATCGCCCGCGCCAATAAAGGTAAGGTAGCGAAGGCTAGCGGTTTGGTCGGCTTCGGCGGCGAGCCGCAGCAGAGGTGTCAGGCCCTCCCAGGCACTGACGAACAGCGCGCCTGCCGGGTCGGTGCTCTGCCGCTCCCGGCTGGCCAGGATGTCGATCAGGTCGTGACGAAGTTCGACCAGCACATCCAGCAGCGCTGACGGATCGTCGCCAACGTCGCTGGCAATCGACTTGATCGTGTAGGTGAAGAATGCGTCCACCTCGTCGAGCCGGTTGGAGAGCCGAGCAAGCTCGCGGTCGGTGAGTGCTGCCTCCTGCTGGCGGGATGGTGCGGCCGCCGCAGCCACCTCGATGCCGAGCGTCACCAATACCGCGTCTTCCCGGGCAGCTGCGCTGTCGATCCGCACGCCGTTGAGCACCGAGCGGGCGCTACCGGTTGCATCCGTCCCGATCATAGAGACCAGCAACTGCTCGAGCTCCGAGACTGGCCGGACGACGCTGATCCGCGTTTCCTTCAACCGGCTCGGCAGATAACCATCGAGCCACTGGCCAATGGTGGTGGATACGGAGTCGGGGCTGCCATCAGGTTTGAAGGCCCGCCAGCCGACGGTACGCAAAATGACGGTCCTGCCATCAGCCGCCACAGTAGGAAGCTGGTCGAACTCCAACTGACCGTACCAGTTAGTCAGCACGAGACAGCGGCCTGCAACCTTGTGGCCCAGCCTCGCTTCTGCGTGCGCGCGGACCCTGACGTGCTTGCCACCGGGGCCGAGCGATGGCTGCCGGAGCACCAGATACTGGCAGCCGGAGCCATCATCGCCAATGCGGGCGCTGTCGCCGGGTCCGGTGAACGCCTGTTCGCGAAGCACGGATTCCAGAAATGGCAGTGGCAGCGATAGCGGGACCTGGACATGCGCCGCTGCCACCAGTGCTGGCAGCAGAGAGAGCACGATTGTGAGGATGACCTGGGCGCTTGCTACGAACCTCATTCCACGACCAGGCCTCGTCCAGTTCCAGGCAATAGCGTCGTCTCCGGCTACATCACCTCTTCGCGATTTTTCTCCACCAGCTTGCCGAGCACAATGCCGATCTCGAACAGAAACCAGGCCGGGATTGCCAGGAGCAGCTGGGAAACCACGTCCGGAGGGGTGAGCAGCATGCCGATCACGAAACAGCCCAGGATGATGTAGGGGCGCTTGTTGGCAAGGTTCTTCGTGCTGGTAAGTCCGGTCATGATCAGGAGCAGGGTGGCCACCGGAATTTCGAAAGCGATCCCGAAGGCGAAAAACATCTTGGTGACGAAGTTCAGGTAAGAACCGATGTCGGTGGCCATCTGCACGCCGGGCAGCTCGAGGCTGGTGAGAAAGTTGAACACCAGCGGGAAGACAGCGTAGTAGGCGAAGGCCGTGCCCAGATAGAACAGCAGCACGCTGGAGACGAGCAGGGGCAGCGCGAACTTCTTCTCGTGCAGATAGAGCCCGGGCGAGACGAATGCCCAGATCTGATAAAGCAGAAAAGGCATGCCGACAAAGATCGCCAGCAGCACGGCGAGCTTCAATGGGGTGAGAAAGGGAGAGGCGACCTCCGTGGCGATCATGGTCGCGCCATCGGGCAGGTATGCCATCAGCGGTGCGGAGATGAAGCCATAGAGCTCACTGGCGAACACAAACAGCGGGATGAACAGCAAACCGACAACGACCAGACCGCGGATGATCCGGGCTCTCAGCTCGATGATGTGATCGAGGAACGGCTGCTCCGAGCTATCCACGTTGGCATCGTGCTCGGCCGCTTTGTCCAGCTTCTCCGTGGGGGACTCTGTTTTCGACTCAGCCATTGGGATCAGCGGCTTGTGACGCGCTGGGCTGAGGTGGCATCCGGCTCTGCCCCGGCGTCGCTGTGATCACGATCGTCTTCAGTGTCTGCAGTCTCTTCTGCGGCGGCATCACTATGATCCCGATCATCGACAGGTGTGCTTTCCATACCCGCGGTGTTCGGCGGCACACCTCCGTCCTGGGCAGCGATCAGATCGGAGATCTCGCCATCCACGTCGGGATCCATGCCTGGCAGTTCCGTTTGTCTTGCGGCTGATTCCGGACCACCGGCAGTCGCACTGCTGGTCTCGCCTGTGGTGGGATCGGCGGCCTTGATGCCTTCGTTCAGGCTGCTCTTTGCCACATCGGCGGTATTCTTCACCTCTGCCTCGATGCGCTTCATCTCCTCCATGATGGCTTCGTTGTGGAGTTGGCGCTTCACCTCGTCCATGCCGATCTCTTTCTCGATCTCGGTCTTCACCGCAATGAAGGAGCGGCGCATCCTGCCGAGCCAGAGGCCCATCGTGCGCAAAGTTTCAGGCAGCCGTTCCGGACCGATGACCAAAAGGCCAACGATGGCGATCAGAATCAGCTCGTAGAAACTGATTTCAGGCATTGCTGTTTTGCTTGGCTTCCGTCGTGGTCGACTCGCTCGAGTTGACCTGGCCTTCGATCACTTTTTCTTCGACGGCGTCTGCTGCCTTTTCCTTGTTCTCGTCATCGCTCACGGCGGTGCGGAAGCCTTTGATGGCGGAGCCCAGGTCGGAGCCCAGGCTCTTCAGCCGCTTGGGACCGAAGATCAGCAGCACGATGGCCAGGATGACCAGCAGCTCTGTGAGACCAAATCCTGAAAACATGGGTCTTCTCCAAATTGTTGGGGCCATTATAGGCCCTTAAGAATCATCCGGGTTGGGCAGTCAATCCCGTTTCGCGGGCTAATTCCCAGGGAGCCAATGTCGAATCACCGCCGGGCGGCCTTCTCGTCGTGCCCGGAGGTGCCGAACCGCTTCTCGAGCTCAGCCAGAACGTCCTCGTGCGTGAGGCCCAGCGCCTGCAGCATCACCATGCTGTGAAACCACAGGTCTGCAACTTCTTTGACCACTTCGTCGGTGTTTTCTCCTCCGGAAGCATCTTTGGCCGCGATGATCACTTCCGTGGCTTCCTCCCCCACCTTTTCCAGGATGCTGTTCAGACCCTTGGCGTAGAGGCTCGCGACGTAGGACGATTCCGGATCGGCGCCGTGCCGTTCGGCCAGGGTGCTGTTCAGCTCATCGAGTACGTTCATGTCTAATCGCCGTCTTCCCAGGGTGGCCGTTGCATCAGGCTCGCAGCAGAAGCAGAGAGCCCAGGAGCGCGCTCACGACCCCGGCGGTGGCGGACAATCCCGCGCCCGCCAGGGCATCGGAGAGCGGATTGAACAACAGAGCCGCAGCAACTACCAGCAGGGACGAGCCGGAAACGCGTTTCAGCATCCGTCCGCGCTCGCTTCTCGCGACCTTGTCTTCCAGGCGTTTCAGTTCCCGGGTCTGAACTTTGAGGTTCCGTTCCAGGGACTTGAGTCGGCTCTCGGCGGTGAGGATCGCGGTCGGTAGCTCAGGCAGGCGCTCCAGCAGCTCGCCGGCGTGGGTGGCCACCTCTCTGAGCGCGGCAGCCGGTCCCACGTGTTCGACCATCCACTCTTCCATGAAGGGTTTGGCTGTCTCCCACAGGTCCAGCTCAGGGTAGAGCTCCCGGCCGAGGCCTTCGATGTACAGGAGTGTCTTCTGCAGTAGAACGAGTTGCGGTTGCACCTCCATGTTGAACTCACGGGCGGCCTGAAAGAGCTGAAGCAGAAAGTGGCCGAAGGAGATCTCGTTCAAAGGCTTGGCGAAGATGGGCTCGCAGACTTCCTGGATCACGCGCTCGAACGCGTCCGGGTCAGTCCCTTCGGGAATCCAGCCGGACTCCAGGTGCAGACGCGCCACCTGCCCGTAGTCCCGGTTGAAGAAGGCGAGCAGATTCTTTGCCAGGTAATCCTGATCCTCCCGGGAGAGCTTGCCGATGATGGCGCAATCGATGGCGATGTAGGAAGGATCGGCGGGATCTTCCACGTTCACGAATATGTTGCCCGGGTGCATGTCTGCGTGAAAGAAGTTGTGCTCGAACACCTGAGTGAAGAACGTCTCCACCCCGCGCTCGGCGAGCCTCTTCATATCCGTGCCGCGTGCCTGGAGGGTTTCCAGATCGGCGATAGGCACGCCGTAGATTCGCTCGAGCACCAGCACGTTTTTGCGCGAGAGCGGGTGGTGCACGCGGGGCACATAGAGCAGCTCCGAGCCGGCGAAGTTCTCCCGAAGTCGTTCGGTATTTGCGGCTTCCTTGCGCATGTCCAGCTCATCGAAAATGGTCGTCTCATAGTCGGCGACGATGTCCGGCAGGTGCAGGGGGGCGACGATGTCCACGTTCTCATCGAGCCAGCGGGCGGCGCCGTTCAGCAGCTGCATGTCGGCTGCGATCACGGTGTCGATGTCCGGCCGGACAACCTTCACCACCACCGTCTCGCCGCTGGTCAGCGTTGCCGGGTGCACCTGGGCGACGGAAGCCGACGCCATGGGGTCATCCTCGAAGTGAGAGAACACTGAATCGAAATCTGCAGCCAAGGCTTCCGCCACCAGCACCCTGGCCTGATCGCCGGGAAACGGCGGGACCGCGTCCTGCAGTTCGGCCAGCTCGTCGGCGATATCGAGCGGAATCAGATCTCGGCGGGTAGACAGCAGCTGGCCGAACTTGATGAACACGGGGCCGAGCTCGGACAGCGCCAGCTTCAACCGTTCTCCCCGGGAACGCTCGCCCACTGGGATCAGGTTCAGGGGCGAGATGCGGAACAGCCAACGCAGCCGATCGGGTGCGTAAGGGGCGATCAGGGTATCGAGGCGATAGCGGCTGATCGTGCGCAGGATTGTCAGCGAGCGCAGACTACGGCCGCTGGCCGGTTCAGGTGTTGACCTGCTCATTGCGCATCCGCGGGTGAGGTTCCACGTTCTTCAGCGAGCCGGACTCGAGCATCGAGACGATCGACGCGCAGGCGAAGATCGTCCAGCCGGTCCATCAACGACTCGTTCGCCTGATTCGTGACCCAGGTGCTCTCGGCTTCCTGCCTGGCACCCGTTGCCAGGCTTTCGGCGGCAGAGCGGAGCAGGGCAAGACCGGCTTCGGCTGCGCCAATCAGGTTGTCTGCTGCCTCCCGGCCGACCACTTTCGCCAGCGGCTCGGCGAAGTCCGGCTGCAGATCTCTGAACAGGGCGGCAACGGCCTGCAGCGCGGCTTCGTCCCCGTCGATCCCCACCCGGGATGTGCTCGGCGCGGCCTGGCTGAAAAAGGTGCCGGCGATGTCCGCCAGCGTGCCTCTGACGACCGCGTGCGCTTCCTCGCTGCTGCCGGCTTCCAGCGTCAGTCTGTCCGGTTGCACCACAAGCAGCATGGTGTGCGGGGCTGCCTCTGGGCCGGGAAAGCCGGGTGCAGAAGGTGGCATCACTTCGAAGCGGATTCGCGTGCCGGCCAGAGATTCCAGCCGAGGGTGGCTGGTCGGATCGAGCTTCAAGGTCTGGCTCGAAACTTCACCGATCAGGCGCGCGAACAGGTTCTCCAATGGCGAGGCAGATGTGCTCACGGTTTTTCGCCGCGATGAATGGCAGCCACACCGGAAAGGAAGTTGTGGTACTCCACCGACTGGTAACCGGCATCTTCCATCATCAGCTTGAGCGCTTCCTGAGAGGGGTGCATGTCGATGGACTCCACCAGGTACCGGTAGCTGTCCGCGTCACCAACCAGCACACGACCGATACCGGGCCAGAGCGATTGAAACGCCTTGTAGCCGGCATCGATCACCGGGTTCCGGGGTTTGGAGAACTCGAGCACGAGCAGAGCGCCGCCGGGCAGCAGAATTCGCTTCAGCTCGATCAGTGCCGTCAGCTTGTCGGTGAAGTTCCTGAGCCCGAAGCCGATGGTGATGCAGTTGAAGGTGTTGTCCGGGAATGGCATCCGCTCGCCGTTGGCCTGGCAGAAGGCCACTTGAGTAAGGCCACGGTCGAGCAGGCGATCGCGGCCGACCCGCATCATCTCGGCGTTGATGTCTGCCAGCACCACCTGACCCTCGCTGCCGACAACGGGCGCGAACAGGGCGGCCAGATCGCCGGTGCCGCCGGCCAGGTCGAGCACCTTGTGACCACGGCGCACGCCCGACATCTCGAGCGTCATTCGTTTGAACAGTCGATGGGTGCCGAACGACATCACATCGTTCATCAGATCGTAGTTTTCAGCCACGCTCTCGAACACCCCACGAACCAGGCGGGTCTTCTCCTGGGGAGGCACTTTCTTGTAGCCGAAATCGACGTCGGTCATGGCAGTTCGATGGGCGAGGCGGAGGATTAAGTTTACGCCTTTTTCCCGGCTGGGGCTGATTGGTTCGTTGCTCAAACCCAGCCTGGAAGCCCGTCAGGCGTTGCGGGGCGGGGTGAAGTGGCCGACCGGGATGGTGGGCAGCCGGGAGGCGTTGGCAGCCTTGAGCTCTGCCAGGTAGGCCTCCCAGTACTGAGCCTGATTGGCGTGCAGATCCTTGAGGTAGTCCCAGCCGTATATGCCCGTATCATGGCCATCGTCGAAGACGATGCGGATGGCATAGTTGCCCACCGGCTCGAGCCCGGTGATGCCCACATGCTTCTTGCCTGTCTGCGGCACCCGCTCCGAATCTGAATGCCCGCGCACTTCCGCCGACGGGGAGTACACCCGAAGAAGCTCGGCCGGCAGTGAGCAGACCTCTTCTTCCCACTCCAGATCCAGGCGCTTGGAGCGGGTGTGGTAGTTGATCTTACGGGGAGGCTGCATGGCGACGCCTTAAGGGATCACAGAATGTAGCGTGAGAGATCCTGATCGCGGACCAGGGCCGCCAGGTGCTCGTCCACGTAGGCTGCGTCCACTTCCACCGTTTCGCCGCCGTGCTCGGTGGCCTGGAAAGAGATTTCTTCAAGCAGGCGCTCCATCAGCGTGTGCAGACGTCGGGCGCCGATGTTCTCGGTGCCTTCGTTCACCTGCCAGGCGAGTTCGGCTACCCGGGACAGGCCCTCGTCCGTGAAGGTGACGCTCACCCCCTCCGTGCCCAGAAGTGCCTGATACTGCTCGGTGAGCGAGGCGTTCGGCTCGGTGAGAATGCGCTTGAAGTCTTCCGGAGTCAGCGCGGCAAGCTCCACTCGGATGGGCAGTCGACCTTGCAGCTCCGGGATCAGATCCGAGGGCTTGGAGAGGTGGAACGCGCCTGAGGCGATGAACAGGATGTGGTCCGTCTTCACCATGCCGTATTTCGTGGAAACCGTGCAGCCTTCGATCAACGGCAGGAGATCGCGCTGCACCCCCTCGCGGGACACATCTGCGCCGACACCTTCGCTGCGCTTGGCCACCTTATCCAGCTCGTCGATGAAAACGATGCCCGTCTGCTCCACGGCTTCGATAGCGCCCGCCTTGATCTCGTCTTCATTCACCAGGCGGGCGGCTTCCTCCTCCCGAATCTTCTTCAGCGCGTCCTTCACCTTGAGCCGTGCCGACTTCTTCTTGCCCTGGCCCATGCTCGAGAACATGTTCTGCAGCTGGCTGGTCATCTCTTCCATGCCCGGCGGCGCCATGATTTCCACGCCGATGGGTGTGGTGTCGATCTCGATGTCGATTTCCTTCTCATCGAGCTCGCCTTCCCGGAGCTTCTTGCGGAAAACCTGACGGGTGGCCGAGTCGCCGGTGCCCTGGGTGGCGCCCGGGCTGTCGTCAGCGAAGCCCACGGCACGGGGTGCAGGCAGCAGGGCGTCGAGAATACGTTCCTCGGCCACATCATCAGCCCGATGCTGCACCTGGCTGATCTGAGTCTCGCGCAGCATCTTCACCGCCGCGTCCGCAAGATCACGAACGATGGACTCCACTTCCTTGCCCACGTAGCCCACTTCGGTGAACTTCGTGGCCTCCACTTTGATGAACGGCGCGTTGGCAAGCTTGGCCAGGCGCCGGGCGATCTCTGTTTTGCCCACACCGGTGGGTCCGATCATCAGGATGTTCTTCGGGGTAATCTCGTCGCGCATCTCCTCGGAGAGCTGCATGCGCCGCCAGCGATTTCTGAGTGCGATGGCAACCGCGCGCTTGGCATCGTCCTGGCCAATGATGTGCCGGTCGAGCTCGTGAACGATTTCCCTCGGGGTCATGACACTCATAGGTCCAGCACCTCGATGGTCCGCTGATGATTGGTGTACACGCAGATGTCTCCGGCGATGGTCAGGGCTTTCTCCACCATGTCGCCGGCAGATAGATCGGTGTTTTCCTCCAGGGCCCGGGCAGCTGCCTGGGCGAAAGGACCACCGGAGCCGATGGCGATCACTCCCGTTTCGGGTTCGATCACATCGCCGGTGCCGCTGATGAGGAGTGAGGCGTCTTTGTCCGCCACCAGGAGCATGGCCTCCAACCGGCGCAGAGCGCGATCCGAGCGCCAGTCCTTAGCCAGCTCAACCGCAGCCCGAACCAGATTGCCCGAGTACTTTTCCAGCGCCCCTTCAAATCGCTCGAAGAGCGTGAAGGCATCCGCGGTGCCGCCTGCAAAACCGGCCAGGACGGTGTCGTTCAATAGACGCCGGACCTTCCTGGCATTGCCTTTCATGATGGTCTGGCCAAGGGTGATCTGACCATCGCCTCCCAGCGCAACCTGAGTGGCGGTTCTGGCGCAGATGATTGTGGTGCCGTGGAACTGTTCTGCCACGCTTGCTCCTTTGCTGCCTGGCCCTTGCCGGGAGGCGGTGAATCGCCCGGGCATCGCCTGGTTTGGTGTCTGATCTGGGATAGTGGGGGCGGGCAACCGCCTTTTCAATGCGCTGCCGGTGGCTGCAACGGTCAGTCTTTGACCAGAAGCGGGTTAGCGGATCTCCGGCAGCATGTTGCGCTCCTCGAGTCGGTTGATCACCCGCTCAGCCTCTCTTTTCGAGTGGTAGGGTCCAACCATCACGCGATACCAGGGCCCGGAGGAGAGATCGACCCGCTCGGACCTGGCCGGCAGGCCCAGGGCGATGAGTTCCCGGGTGATCTTGGTGGCATCGGCGGCGGATTTAACCGAGATCGCCTGGACCTGGTATTCCGGCAGTGGCTGATCCGGGTCTTCACCCGGAAACTCGGCCTGGTAGGCGTTCGGATCCACCTCGACCGTCCCGTTCTCCAGGATGTCTTCGAATTCGAAGACGATGTTCTCAGGCTCGGTCACCGGCCCTCGGGCCGAGGCAACGGTGTCTTCGAAAACGGTTGGCGCGTAGCTGGCAAGCAGCACCAGAGCAGCGCCGAAAATCACCCCGGCTGAGAAGCTGGGTGCGCTCCAGATGCCCCGCTCCGGGCTTTCGCTGCCCCTTGCCGGACGCTTTCGCCCCCCGGTTCCGGGTCTTGGCTTTCGCGGGTGGGTGGATCGGCTGGCGTAGTTACGGGTCATGGAGCGCAATCATAGGTCAGCGGCTATTTACTGGCACGCACTTCCCGAAAATTGCTGCCTTTCAAAACGTTTCCAGTCGCTAATAAGTGTCGTACGGATCCACATCCAATGACCAACGCACGTTTCGCGGCGACTCATTCAGCGCCTTCAACGGCAGCAGGGCCTGATGCAGCACCCGCCGGGTGGGTGCGGTCAGCATGAGCTGGAACCGAAGCCGGTCTGCAACCCGGGGCATGAGTGCCGGTGCTGGCCCGAACACCTGCAGACCGGGGCCGAGATGGTCGGCGAGCACACCGAGCCAGCGCCGGGCATCCTCACCATCCACCGCCTCCGCACGCAGGAGCGCCATAGGCGTGTGCGGCGGGAGCTCCGCGGCTGCCCTGGATTCCAGTTCCTGGCGGGCAAAGGCACCGTAGCCCTCGTGGATCAGGGTGTTCAGCAGCGGACTGTCGGGCTGATAGGACTGAATGATCACCGTGCCGGGCCGCTCCGCCCGTCCGGCTCGTCCCGCCACCTGAACGATCAGCTGGGCGGTTCGTTCCGGTGCCCGGAAATCGGGGCTCATGAAGCCGCCGTCCGCATTGACCACAGCCACCAGGCTCACGTCCGGAAAGTGGTGGCCTTTGGCCAGCATCTGGGTACCAACCAGAATTGCGGGCTGGCCGTTGCCTATGGCCTGCAATTGCTCCTCCAGACGTCGCTGGCTGCGCGTGGTATCGCGATCGATACGATGCACCGGCAGGTCGGGAAAACGCTCGGCCAGCACGTCTTCGCAGCGCTGGGTGCCGCTGCCCACGGCAATCAGTGCGCTCTGCTGGCAATCCGGACATTCCTCCGGCAGTCCCTGGCGACGGCCGCAGTGATGGCAGATCAGAGACGGTGGGCGCTGGTGCATGGTCATGGGCCAGTCGCAGCCCGGACAGCGGGCCTGCCACTGGCAATGGCCGCAGACCATGGAAGGGGCGAAGCCGCGCCGGTTGAGAAACACCAGGGCCTGACCACCGGCAGCCAGGTGCGCTCCGATTGCTCGAAGAAGCGGCTCCGAAAGACCTCCGTCCAGGCTATGACCACGGATGTCGATCAGCTCGAAGTCAGGCAGGGTGGCGCCGCCAGCCCGCTGGGTAAGCTTCAGATGCTGGTATCGACCGTCGAGGGCGTTGTTGAGGGACTCGAAGCTCGGGGTGGCGCTGCCGAGGATCAGCGGGATGTTCAGATCTCTTGCTCTTTTCACGGCCAGATCCCTGGCCGAGTAACGCAGACCGTCCGTTTGCTTGAAGGAGGAATCGTGCTCCTCATCCACCACGATCAGGCCGAGATCGGCAAATGGCGTGAGCACTGCCGAGCGGGTGCCGATCAGAATTCGCGCTTCACCGGTTCGTGCCTTGAGCCAGACCTGGAGCCGGGCTGAGTCGGTGAGGTTGGAGTGCATCACCGCTGCCGCGCCAAACCGGGCTTCAAAGCGGGCCAGGGTTTGCGGCGTGAGGGCTATTTCCGGAACGAGAACGAGCACCTGCCGACCTGCGTCCAGCACCTCGGCAATGAAGCGGAGGTAGACCTCGGTCTTGCCACTGCCCGTGATGCCATCCAGCAGCACCGGATTGAAGCCACGGCCGTCCTTAAGCGCCGCCAGGGCCTCGGCCTGTTCCCGGGTGAGCTCAGGCAGTTCGACCTCTACGCTTGGCGGCGCACCGGGCACGATCCGATCGGTGCATTTCCTGATGAAGCCTTTGCCGGCCAGGCCGCGCAGATGGGTCCGTTCGAATCCTGCGGCCCGGATGTCTTCCACCGCAAGCCGCCCACCGCTGGCGCGGATCAGCTCGTACAACCCCGCCTGTTTTGGTGCCCGTTTCAGATCTGGCTCACCGACGGCCAGCTCCCAGATCTCTGGACGTCGGATCTTTAGAGGTCTCGGCTTTCGGGCGGCCCCGGGCAGCAGCGTAGTGAGCACCTCGCCCAGAGGGTGCTGGTAGTAACTGGCAAGCCAGTGGGCGAGCTGAAAAACCTCTTCGCCGAGCACGCTTTCCTCATCAAGCACCGCGCTGAGCGGCCGGACGGTGTCATGGGCATCGGTGGGATTCAGCGCGGTGACCAGACCGACCAGGCGGCGACCTGCAAACGGCACCGCCACGCGGGCGCCGACCTTGGGCAGCGGCATTGCGTCGGGCACCGAGTAATCAAACAGGCGGTGCAGGGGCACGGGCACGGCGATCCGCGCGATTCTGGAGGGTGGCTTGTTCATCTGCAGACATTTTAGCGATACCGGCGCTGCGGTGGTGTCCGCCGGTAGCCAGCTTGGCCGTGCGTGCTGGTGGGCTGCGAGGCAGATTTGCCTTTAACGCCTGGTCCGCCTAGAATTCGCGCCCTTTTTCGGGGGTATTGGTGATGAAAGAAGGCATCCACCCAGAGTATCGAGACATCAAGGCGACCTGCAGCTGCGGGAACGTCATCGAGACCCGTTCCACCCTGGAATCGGATATCCACCTCGAGGTCTGTTCCGCCTGCCACCCGTTTTACACCGGCAAGCAGAAGATTCTGGACTCCGGCGGCCGGGTAGAGCGCTTCCGACAGCGTTTCGGCAATCGCAGCGTCAAAGGCTGATCCTCAGCGAACCATCGTTCTCAGCGCCCGGCAACAGCCGGGCGTTTTCGTCTTCAGGCCTGTTTTCAGGCCGTCCCCCGTTTGGGAAGCCCTGCGCTGGCATCCGACGTTCATGTTCTGTTAAGCCTGAGGTGGGTCCAATAGGCTTAGGTCAGTGGGCTTGAAGGCCCAGCACCCGAGAAGAATCGCTTGGTAGGAACCGGGACGGGATTTGCGGTCTAATTCGTACCAGGTCCAATAAGCAGCCACCGCAAGCGTAAGAAATGAGGCAGCCGCAGAGATTATCCGGATTACTCGCCAGCCTGGCGCTGGGCAGCACGCTCGTTCTGGCTTCGCTTGCTCATGCCAGCCCCGGTGAAGACATGTATCAGACCCTGCTGGAGAACGGCGGGCTCTACGATGATCCAGAGTGGCAAGCCTATGTGGATGAGATCGGCCAGCGGCTGGTGGCAGTGAGCCCGGACGCCGGAGAGGACTATCACTTCTACGTGATCGATGAGACGTCGGTGAATGCTTTCGCCATGCCGGATGGCTACATATTCATCCACCGTGGTCTCATCGCCTACTGCAGATCCGAAGACGAGCTGGCCGGTGTGATCGGCCACGAGATCGGTCACGTGGTGGGCGAGCATGCCAAGCGCTCCAATCTCCTGGGGATGATGGGCTCGGTGGCCGGGATCGTCGGCTCGGTGCTGACCGGCACCGGTGCCATCTCAGATCTCTCCAACACGGCCACCAACGCGCTCCGGTCCGGGTATGGCCGCGGCTACGAGCTTGAGTCGGACGAGTACGGTGCAGAGTTTCTGGCCCTGGCTGGCTACAACCCGCTGGCGATGATAGACGTGATCCATGTGCTCAAGGATCACTCGCTCTTTGCCAAGAATGTGCTCAATCAGCCGCAGGTTTATCACGGCTTGTTCACCAGCCACCCGAAGAACGACAAGCGTCTGCACGAGGCGGTGGAAAAGTCCCTGCACCTGTTCCCGGAAGAGCTTAAGGAGCCTGAGCGGGACTTCTGGGAGATGGTGGACGGCATGGTCTACGGCAGCGCGCCGACCACCGGATTGATCAAAGACAGCACCTATTACAACGGTGGGCTTCGCGTTGTGCTCGCCTATCCGGAAGGCTGGGATGTGCGCAACACGCCCACGGAGATCATCGGTCAGGCGCCGTTCGGCACCGACGTGCGGATCTCGGTGCAGCGGCAGAACCCGTCCGCTGACGAGCAGACCCCGGCGGAGTACATCAGCGAGACCCTGAAGCGGGATGATGTGGAGAACGGCCAGGACGTGGACGTGAACGGTTATTCCGGCCACATGGCGGACATCAAGCTGGTTGATGGCGCGGCGGCGGTCGCCCAGAAGATCGCCGTGGTCTACAAAGACGGTGGCGTCTATCTCTTTCGCGGTGAGCTCGGCCCGAACGGTGGTGATGTGAAGGCCTTCGAGGAGGCCTGGCTCGCGGTGCTCGGCGGCTTTCGAGCCATGCTGGCGGAAGACCTCAAGGTGGCCAACGATCAGCGGATCGCCGTGATCGTGGCCAAACCGGACGACACCTTTAAAAGCCTCGCGCAGAAGTCATCCGTATCCCAGTACGCGGAGGAAACGCTGCGGGTGATCAACGGCATGCACCCGAACGGGGAGCCGCGGGCCGGGGACTACATCAAGATCGTTCAGTAGAACCGCCAGCTCGGGTAACCCGGCGAATGTAGGTACGTGCTGTCTGATACTGCCGAGTGGTATTGATGGACAGCCAGCGTGAAACCGGATAGCGACCCGCCCACGGGAAAACGCCGACGTCCAGCAACTCATCATCGTCCAGCTCATCTATGGTCAGACGCAGGCGAGCATACTGGCGGCGCAACTCGTTGACGATGGACTCGAAGCTTCGCTCCTGCGAGTCGAGCACGATGTTCGCGTTCAACCTGGGGGTTTCATTCCACCGATATCCATCGGCGGGTGTGACAGGGCGCTTGCCTTGCCTGCCTTCGTCGATCCAGTCGAGGACGTGGGTCGTCCACCACAGGCGGACGGCGAGCAGATCCTTTATCGACCAATCATCGATGCAGATATGATTGGCCACATCGCGATTCACCTGTTGCAGTTCGCTGCTCAGCTTTTCGAACGCAACTTCGATCTGGTCGACGAGCGCCTGTCGTGTCTTCGGGATCGGCATGATGGCGGACCTCCCCCAGGCGCTAGAAAATATCCACCGCCTTCAACACCTCCTCCGGGTCTTCAGCAGGTTGGGCCTGGCCCGCCGGTAGGTGCTCGGAGAGGAAAAACTCGAAGATGGCGTCGGGGTCACCGGCGTTGGCCAGCATGCCGGTTGCCGGGTCAATCTTCCGGGTGACCACGCCGGGCGGCTGATCCGGGAAGGTCTCCGGCACACCCTTCAGCGCTTCCCGCATGTAGTCGATCCAGATCGGCAGCGGGCGGTTGGAGCCGTACTCCACAGCGCCCAGTGCCTGATGATTGGGGAAGCCGACCCAGACCGTGGTCGCCACTTCCGGGTGGTAGCCGTTGAACCAGGTGTCTGCCGCATCGTTGGTGGTGCCTGTCTTGCCGGCGATGTCCGAGCGGCCGAGCTCGCGGCGAGCGCGGATCCCTGTCCCGCGCCGGACCACATCCCGCAGCATGCTGTGCATCACATAGGCGTTTCTGGGATCGATGGCCTGATTGGCCAGCAGTGGCGGCAGCTCCTGCTCGTCACCATCGCCAAGGGGTATTTCTGCAAAGAGCTCCTCCAGGTTGGCCGGTTCTCCTGTAGTGAGGTCGGTGTTGTCCACCTCGGCAACGGCAGCAAACGCCTCTTCATCACAGTCGGCGCAGACGATCGGGTATCGAGGTCGGAAAATCTCTTCGCCCTCCAGGTCGCGAACGGAGCGGATGATGTGCGGTTGAATCTGCCAGCCGCCGTTGGCGAATACCGAGTAGGCCACGGCCATGTCGATCGGGGTGACAGCCATGGTGCCGCCGCCGATGGCGAGCTGGGTATTTCTCGGGAACGTGCGGGTATCGAAGCCGAACCGGGGCGCGTAGTTCAGTATTTTTCCGGCACCCACCTCCAGCAGCACGCGCATGGAGACCAGATTGATGGATCGGTAGAGGGCTTCGCGCAGTCGGGTGGGGCCGTTGTAGCGGTTGTTGTCGTTGTCCGGCCGGTAGTCGGATTCCAGGTTCTGATCTTCGAAGACCAGCGGTGCATCCATGAAGATGCTGGCCGGAGTGACGCCCGCGTCCAGAGCGGCGGAGTAGACGAAGGGCTTGAAGCCGGAACCGGGCTGTCGGGCTGCCTGCAGGGCGTGGTTGTATTGATTCATGCCGAAATCGAAGCCGCCGGCCAGGGCGAGCACCGCGCCGGTCGTGGGCTCTAAAGAAACCAATGCGCCCTGGATTTCCGGCAGCTGGGCCAGACGCCAGGTGTCCACCGGCTCCGGGGCAGGAACGCCGGCGTCTTCGCCATCTTCTCCGTCCTCTCCCTCCTCCGCGTCAGCCTCCGGCACCTCAGGGGCGATTTTGCCGAGGTATTGCACTCGGATCAGATCGCCAACGCTCAGCACCTGGTCGACGGCCTGGATTCGAGGTCCTCGCGTATCCTGATCTATGAATGTCCGCGCCCAGCGGACCTGGTCGAGCGGCAGGGAGATTGGGTCCGGCCAGCCGGAAGCGATCACTCGGGCGCTTTCCGGGCTCACCTCCATGACCACGGCAGGTGCCAGGCCGCCGTAGGTCTGAATGCTGGCCAGCAACCCGCGTACCCGATCTTCGGTCAGTGGGTTGTCCTCATCGATGGTGAGCTGGTCTTCGGGGCCGCGATAGCCATGATCTCGGTCGTAGTCGAGGAGGCCTTTTCTCAAAGCTGTGTCAGCCGCCCGCTGCAGTTCGCCGCGCAGGGTGGTCACCACCTCGTAACCGCCTGTATAAAGGTCGGAGTAACGACTCACTAACTCCCGGCGCACCCATTCTGCAGGGAAGGCGGCGGGCACATCGAGTTCTCTGCCGTGCACGCCGGCGGTGATCGGGGCGGCGCTGGCGGCATCGAACTCGGCCTGGCTGATGGAGTCCTGCTCGAGCATCCGACGCAGGACCAGGTTGCGGCGGTTCACCGCCCGTTCCGGTCCATTGATAGGGTTACCGGCGGTCGGTGCCTGAGGAATACCGGCAAGCATGGCCATTTGCGGCAGGCTCAAGTCGGAAAGGGGCTTGCCGTAATAGGTATAAGCGGCGGCCTGAGCGCCGTAAGCGCGCTTACCGAACGGAACCGCGTTGATATAGAGCTCGAGAATCTCATCTTTCGAGAGCTCCCGCTCCATCTTCAGCGCCAGGAGGATTTCTTTGAATTTGCGGATGAACAGCTGGTCGAGGGAGAACGTGCCCAGGTTCCGGGGTACCTGCATGGTGATGGTGGAACCGCCGCGGGTGATCTCACCCATGTTCAGCACCAGGTCCACGGCAGACTTGGCCAGGGTCAGCACATCGACGCCGCTGTGTTCGTAAAACCGCTTGTCTTCTGTGTCCAGCAGGGCCCGTATGAAAAGGTCTGGCACGTCAGCGAGCGCTATCGGGATCACCCGTCGTTCGCCGAACTCGGCGATCAGCTGCTCATCCTCGGTATATACCCTGAGTGGGGTCTCCAGGCGAACGTGGCGATAGGTCTCAGCTTTCGGGATCTGGGGGTCCAGATAGAGATAAACGCCTGCGAGACTGAGTACTGCGGCACATAAACCGGACAGTGCCAGACACATAATAGTCGCTGTGACGCGTCGGGACATCAGTGTCATACGCGCGACAACGATACAAGGATCGGATTGCGGAGGTAGCAATCCTGGTATTTAATGTTGAGTGCCATAAAAAGGACGTAAGTGCCCGCGAAAGTAAGGAAATTTAACCGTGCTGGGATTCCTTAGCAAGAAATCCAACCTGATGCTCGGGTTGGATATCAGCTCCACATCCGTAAAGCTTCTTGAGCTTTCCAAGTCTAGCGACCGCTATCGAGTGGAGGCGTACGCGGTGGAACCGTTGCCGCCGAACGCTGTGGTCGAGAAGAATATTAGCGATGTGGAAGGGGTAGGTGAAGCAATCAAGCGGGTAATCAGCCGCTCGAAGTGCGGCTCCCGCCAGGCTGCCGTGGCTGTGGCAGGTTCTGCCGTGATCACCAAGACCATCGAGATGGACGCCGAGCTCTCCGACGACGACATGGAAAACCAGATCACCGTCGAGGCCGATCAGTACATTCCGTATCCGCTGGACGAAGTGGCCATCGACTTCGAGGTGCAGGGTCTTTCCGAGCGCAATCCGGAGCAGGTGGAAGTCCTGCTGGCGGCGTGCCGGAAGGAAAACGTCGAGATGCGGGAAGCTGCGCTCGACCTGGGCCAGGTGAAGCCGGCGGTTGTCGACATCGAGGCGCATGCCATGAAGCGTGCCTTCGAGCTGCTCAAGCCGCAACTGGGTGCCAATGCGGACGATCTGGTGGTCGCCATCATCGACATCGGCGCCACGATGACCACCCTCTCCGTGCTTGCCGACGACCGCTCCATCTACACCCGGGAGCAGCTGTTCGGTGGTAAGCAGCTCACCGAGGAGATTCAGCGCCGTTACAGCCTTTCCTTTGAGGAGGCGGGTCTTGCCAAGAAGCAGGGCGGCCTACCGGATGACTACGAGGACGAGGTGCTGCAACCGTTCAAGGAAGCCGTGCTGCAACAGGTGACGCGATCCCTGCAGTTCTTCTTCTCCTCCAGCCAGTATGACGATGTGGACTACATCGTGCTCGCTGGCGGTACCGCCTCCATCGACGGGCTGGCGGGAATGATCGAAAACAAACTGGGTACGCCGACGATTATCGCCAATCCTTTTGGTGATATGTCGCTGTCGAGCAAAGTCGACGCGGACGCTCTGGCGAACGATGCACCGGCAATGATGATTGCCTGCGGACTGGCCATGAGGAGCTTCGACTGATGGCACATATCAACCTACTGCCCTGGCGCGAATGGGAGCGGGAGCGCAAGAAGAAAGAATTTCTCGGCAATCTGGCCGGGGTGTTCGTTCTTGGCGCCGTGCTGGTGTTCGCCGGTGGCTGGATGCTCGACAACAACATCGACCACCAGAACGCCCGCAACAACTTCCTGCAGGGCAAGATCACCGAGCTCGATACCAAGATCGCCGAGATCGCTCAGCTCGAGCAGCAACGGAAAGACCTGGAGGAGCGCATGGCGCTGATTCAGGAGCTGCAGGGCAACCGCCCGGTGATTGTGCGCGTCTTCGATGAGCTGGTGCGTACGCTTTCCAAAGGCGTTCACTACCAGGAGCTGGCAATGAATGCCGGTAACCTGAAGGTCACCGGCACCGCTGAGTCCAACAACCGCATCTCGTCACTGATGCGCAACCTGGACGAGTCTGAGTGGTTCCAGTCGCCGAACCTCCGCAGCATCAAGGAGGATCCGGAGAACTCTGATTACGGGCCGCAGGCCAGCACCTTCGATCTCACGTTCGTGCAGCACAACCCGAACATGGTCGAGGAGGAGGGCGAGTAATGGCTATGCAGGACACCCTCGAGCAGCTCCAGAACTTCGACGTCAACGATCTGGACTTCAACAACATCGGCTCCTGGCCGGCGCCGGTGAAAGCCATTCTCATGGCGCTGGCCTTCGCGCTGGTGATCGGCGCGGGTTACTACTTCTATCTCACCGACAAGCAGACGATGCTGGAGCGGGCAGAGGTCAAGGAAACCGAGCTCAGAGCCGACTATGAAGTGAAGGCTGAGAAGGCGGCCAACCTCGAAGAGTACCGGGCCCAGAAGCAGCAGATGGAAGCCACCTTCGGCGCCCTGCTCAAGCAGCTGCCTCAGGATACCGAGGTGCCTGGGCTGCTCGACGACATCACCCGCACGGCACTGGACAACGAGCTGACCATTGAAAGCATCGACCTGCAACAGGAGCGACAGCTCGAGTTCTACGTGGAGCTGCCCATCGACATCGTCGTGGAAGGCAACTACCACAAGATCGGCACCTTCGTCAGCGGTGTGGCGGCCCTCTCCCGGATCGTCACGCTGCACGACTTCACGCTGGAGCCTCAAGGTTCGCCGTTGAACCTGAAGCTGAAGATTCTGGCCAAGACCTACCGGTATGTGGATGAGGAAGCATGATGCGCTTACCTGGAATTAAGCCCATCGCGAAGTTCGCGAGCCCGCGCGTCGCGGGTCTAGTGCTTGCCGGCAGCTTGCTGACCGGCTGTGGCGGCGGAGATTTCTCCGATCTGCAGGGGTTCATGGACGAAGTGAATGCCCGGCCGGCGCCGCCGATTGCACCCCTTAAGACGTTCACCCCGGCCCAGCCGTTCGCCTACGAGGCGATGGGACTGCGCAGCCCGTTCGAGCCGCCGGTGGTGGTGAAGCAGGGGCCGCGGCCCAAGGGTCCGCAGGTGAAGCCGAACCCGAACCGGGTGAAGCAGTATCTCGAACAGTTCACCATCGCTTCGCTCGCCATGGTCGGCACCCTCTCTCAAGGTCCTTCGATGTACGCGTTGATTCAGGATTCGGATGGCGGCGTGCACCGGGTGCAGATGGGCGATTACATGGGCACTGATCACGGAAAGATTCAGTCAATTGATGAGGCGGCGATCGAGCTCGTCGAAATAGTCCCCGACGGTACTGGAAGCTGGGTAGAACGTATCCGGACCGTATCGCTGGGTGGTGGAGACAGAGGATGAAAACGATGATTAATGAGAACGGCCGGTTAGCGCGCTGGATTGCCCGACCGCTCGTCGCGGCGATGGCACTCGGTCTCGCCCTGCCCGTTTGGGCGGCGAATATCGAGTCGGTGGAGTTTTCTTCACTGCCGGGTGACAAGACGGAGATCCGCCTGCACTTCGATGGCGCGCCGCCGGAACCCACCGGCTATACCATCGAGCAGCCTGCACGGATCGTGCTGGACATGCCGGGCGTGGCATCGAGCCTCGAGGAAAAGCACCACAATCTGGGCATCGGCAATGCCCGCCGGGTTTCGATCATCTCCACCAAAGATCGGACTCGCGCGATTGTGAACCTCACTGAGCTCGTAAACTATGAGACCGACATCGAAGGCAACACGCTCTACCTGATGGTAGGCGGTGGCAGTGCCCAGGGCGTGCCGACGCAACAGTCGTTTGCGAGCCAGGACGACACGACCGTTGCCGATCAGCAGATCTCGGACTCCGAGATCAACGCGGTTGATTTCCGCCGCAGCGAGGACGGTGACGGCCGTATCGTGATCCAGCTTTCCAATCCGAAAGCACCGGTGAACGTTTCCAAAGAAGGCGGCCGCATCAAGGTGCAGATCCGCAACACGGGTCTCCCCCGCGAGCTGCAGCGTCGACTGGACGTCACCGATTTCGCAACGCCGGTACAGATCGTGGATGCGCTGCAGGAAGGCGACCATACCACCTTCACTATTACTGCCGCGGGTGACTACGACTACCTGGCCTATCAGGCAGACAACACCCTGACGGTGAACGTGAATGCACTTACCGAGGAAGAGATCGAAGAGCGCGAAGACATCTTCAAGTTCTCCGGTGAGAAGCTCTCGCTCAACTTCCAGGACATCGAAGTTCGCTCGGTGCTGCAGCTGATTGCAGACTTCACCGACCTGAACCTGGTAGCCAGCGACACGGTCAGCGGCCGCATTACCCTGCGCCTGAAGAACGTGCCCTGGGATCAGGCCCTCGAGCTCATCCTCAAGACCAAGGGTCTGGATCAGCGTCAGGTGGGCAATGTGCTGCTGGTTGCACCAGCCGCCGAGATCGCTGCCCGCGAGAAGCTGGAGCTCGAGAACCAGAAGCAGATTTCCGAGTTGGCGCCCCTGCACACCGAGTTCATACAGGTGCGCTATGCGAGCGCTACCCAGCTCTTTGAGCTGTTCAGCAACGCCGCCGGCAGCGAGCAGTCTGTGCTCTCCGAGCGCGGCAGCGTGATCGTGGACGAGCGTACCAACGCCATCATCCTTACGGATACGGCTGACCGCCTGCAGGAGTTCCGCAAGGTGATCAACCAGCTCGATATTCCTGTACGTCAGGTGCTGATCGAAGCGCGGATCGTCACCGCCAGCGACGACTTCTCCGAGGATCTGGGTATCCGTTGGGGCTTTGCTGACCTGGATCAGCAGTCCAGCACCCGGTTCAGAAAGGCTGGTGGCTCGCTCACCACTCTGGAAGATCTGCAGGACATCATTGCCGCCGGTGGCACAGGTGACATCACCTCGCCCGAGCACCTGGTCGTGGATCTCGGTGTGGCCAAGGAAGGTGCGAGCACCTTCGGCGTTGGTGTGACCGGTGCCGGATACCTGCTCGATCTGGAGCTCTCCGCTCTGGCGGCAGACGGCCATGCAGAAGTGGTCGCACGGCCGAAGGTGATCACGGCGGATAAGAACCCGGCTCTGATCGAGTCCGGTACGGAGATTCCGTATCAGGAGGCGACCAGCTCCGGTGCCACGTCCACGTCTTTCAAGGACGCGACCCTGGCACTCGAGGTAACGCCGCAGATCACGCCTGATGATCGGATCATCATGGAGCTGAACGTGAAGCAGGATACGGTGGGTGCGATCTTCAACGGTGTGCCGTCTATCGACACCAACCAGATCGAGACTCAGGTGCTCGTGGACAACGGCCAGACGGTCGTGCTTGGCGGTATCTTCAGCACCGACAAGCAGTTCTCCACCACCAAGACACCGTTCCTTGGCGATCTGCCGTACGCTGGCCGCCTGTTCCGCCGCACGGAGCAGAAGGACAACAAGACGGAGCTGCTGATCTTCATAACCCCGAGGATCATTCAGGAAAGCCTGACCTCGCTGTAAGCCTCCTCCGGATCGACTACACTAAGCGGCGCCTGACGGGCGCCGTTTTTTTATGCCCGTTAAGGAAACTCTGAGCTTTCGTGAATTAGTCAGAGGTTCCTCAAAGTCGATGGATTGACCCGCGCCGTGCTATGAGCAAGCAAAACGTTATCCTGGTTGGCCTTATGGCGGTGGGTAAAAGCACCGTCGGGCGCCTGCTTGCACAGCAATTGGGTTATACCTTCTACGATACCGATCATGTGATAGAGCAGAGAGCGGGAGCGGATGTGGCCTGGATTTTCGACGTGGAAGGCGAGAAAGGCTTCCGGGACCGGGAAACGCAGGTGATCGATGAGCTCACCCGGCTCGAAGGTGTTGTCATTGCCACCGGAGGCGGTGCAGTGCTTCGACCCTGCAATCGGAAGATGCTGGCTGCGAGGGGCTGCGTGGTGCATCTGGACAGCCCGTTGGATCGATTGTTGGAACGAACGCAGAAAGACAAGAAGCGCCCTCTGCTGCAGCAAGGTAATCCGGAGGAGACGCTGTCGCGCCTGAAGATGGAACGGGAACCGCTTTATTCGGAGGTGGCGGACTATCGCTTCGTTACCGACCGGCAGGGTGCCAAGGCGCTGGCAAGGAACATTGCAGAAGCCCTCGAAGCAGATGGCATCGTCTGAGCATCGTGCTATGAACGTAGAGAAAACTCTAACCGTCGCCCTCGATGATCGAAGCTACCCGATCTACATCGGCACTGAGCTTCTGGAAGAGCCTTCGCTGCTTGCCCATCACATCGCCGGGAGCCAAGTGGCTGTGGTGACCAACGAGGTGCTGGCGGACATCGCGTTGCCGCAATTGCTCGAGACGTTGAAGGGCTGCAATGCCAGAGTGAGCGTGTTCACGCTGGCGGATGGTGAGGGTGAGAAGAGCCTTGAAAACTACAGCGCCATCATGGATCACCTGATCGCCGAGCGGCACAACCGCGGCACGACGCTGATCGCCCTGGGTGGTGGGGTGGTTGGCGATATCACCGGATTCGTAGCGGCCACCTACCAACGCGGTGTCAATTTCATTCAGGTGCCAACCACGCTGCTTGCCCAGGTGGATTCCTCCGTGGGCGGCAAGACGGCGGTCAATCATCCTTCCGGGAAAAACCTGATCGGGGCCTTTCACCAGCCGGTGGCTGTGCTGGCAGACATGGGGCTTCTCGGCACTCTGCCGGCCAGGGAATACGCAGCAGGTGTGGCCGAAGTGGTGAAGTACGGCGTCATTTCCGAAGGCGAGTTCTTCAGCTGGCTGGAAGCAAACGCGGAAGCGCTTGCCGAGCAGGCGCCGGAGGCGCTCGGTCATGCGGTCGCCGTCTCCTGTCAGGCCAAGGCGGATGTGGTGGCTGCTGACGAGCGGGAATCCGGTCGTCGAGCCATTCTGAATTTCGGACATACCTTTGGCCATGCGATCGAAGCGCTCACCGGCTACAGCGAATATCTGCACGGGGAAGCGGTGGCTATCGGTATGGTGCAGGCTGCCGATCTCTCTGCCCGGCTGGGCTTCCTGGCCTGGGAGGACGCCCGCCGTTTGCGCGCCTTGCTGAGCCGCTTTGATCTGCCGGTGGCACCGCCGAAACTCGCGGCCGAGGCGATGCTGCATGCCATGGGCATGGATAAGAAAGTGGTGGATGGCACATTGCGACTGGTCCTTGCCCGCTCGTTGGGTGATGTTTTTGTCTCCAGTGAGGTGCCCCCTGATACGCTGCTGGCAACCCTGAACTCGGGTGAGAATCTCTGCGATGGCTGAACCGCCTGTTGAAAGTGAGCGGACGTTCCTGGGGTTGACCCACAATCCGTTTGTGGAGCCTCAGCGGGGATTCTTCGAGCGCGGTGGCCGTAAGACCTACCTCGAACAGCTCCGGCACCTGTCCGAGTGGTCACGCCGGGTGCTGCTGGTCACTGGCGCCGAGGGTGTGGGTAAGACCACGCTGTATCGGGAGCTGGCCGCGACGCTGGAACCCAGAGTCAAAGCAGCCCGGATCAACGGCAGCCTGGTGAACACCGGGTTCGAGGTGCTGGCTGCCGTCGCCCAGGGATTTGGCCTTGGACTGCCGGGAGACGCCAACACTCAGTCCCTGCGCCTTGATCTCACCGAGCATGTAGAGGAGCAGATGGCTGCCGAGCGGCTCTGTCTGGCCCTGGTCGACGATGCCCATCTGCTCGATAACAAGGCGCTGGAGTCGCTGATCACTCTGGCCCATGAGTCCGGACTGCATCTGGTTTTCTTTGGCGAGGTGCGCATGGTGCCCATGGTCGAGCGGGCGGCCAGCGCCAAAGGGGTGGGCTGGCAGGAGATCCGGCTGACCGGCTACGGCGAAGCGGATGCGCGGGATTATCTGGAGTGGCGATTCGGTCAGGCCAAGTATCGGGGCCGAATTCCGTTCACCGACAACGAAGTCAAAGATCTGGTGAAGCTCTCCGAGGGTTTGCCGGGTCGCATCAACCAGATGGCCAACGTGCTGCTGGTGAAGCTGGAGACGGGGGAAGGTGGCTCGGCGCGGGGTGGATTCCCGAAAGTGCACGCAGCGCTGCTCGCCCTGCTGGTTGTCGCGATAGGCCTCCTTTACCTGGTGTTGGGAAACGGCGGCGCGGATGAGCCTGCCGAGACGGCCGAGGACCTTGCCGGGGAACGACTGGCGGACGCAGGCGCACTGTCGGAACAGAGTGCAAGTTCAGAAATAGGAGAGCTGCCTCCGGAAGGCACCCCGGTTGAGCAAGAGATCGAGCCGGAGGCTGAGCCCGAGGAGATAGAAGCCAGCCTCGAGCAGCCACAGATCACGACCACGGAAACCGAAGTCCCGGAACCCACGCTGGAACCGGTAAACGAAGAGGCCAGTGAAGCGCCTGTCGCTGCAGAGCCGGAAAGCGCACAAAGCGAGGTGCCAGCCGAAGAAAGCGAGCCGGAGGTGACAAGCCCGCCTGCCGTCGAGCAAGCCCCGGCTGCCATTGTCGATCTGCCACCGGGTGCGAAAGATTCGCGCTGGCTACTGGCGCAGGATCCGGATTACTTCACGATTCAACTCGTCACCGTCTCCTCTGCGGAAAGTGCCAGCACGTTTGTGGCACGCCAGCAGGCGCCGGCGGAGTTCACCGTGTATCAGCTGCAGCGGGATGGCCGCATACTGCATGTGGTGCTCTACGGGCTGTTCAGCTCTCGGAGCGCTGCAGAGACGGCCGCAGACAGCCTTCCCGCGGAAGTAGGCCGTGTCCA
This sequence comes from Candidatus Azotimanducaceae bacterium, assembly GCA_965215995.1. Classification (GTDB taxonomy): domain Bacteria; phylum Pseudomonadota; class Gammaproteobacteria; order Pseudomonadales; family Azotimanducaceae; genus SZUA-309. Next base: position 3,135,015 of record OZ244128.1, read on the forward strand.
ACCCTGGATCAGGACTGTGGGCCAGGTGCAGGACGCCGCCCGGCTCGTCACACGTCAATAACTTCCAATCTGTGACCCCCATCGCGGCGGATGCCACCGGCATCCGCTAGCGTGCGGTAGACCCTGGTGGTCGGCAAGGAACTGCCGGCTACAGGAGGCAAACGGAGGTGTGTGATGAGGTCTCTGATTTTTCTTGGACTGGTTGGACTTGCCTTGAGTGGCTGCGCAGGCAAGCCGTCATTGAGCGAGCACCAGTGTGCGGTAGGTGACTGGCAGACCGTGGGCTACCGGGATGCGGTCAACGGCAAGCGCAGTACTGCCCTGCTGACCCATCAGGATGCCTGCATGGAACATAGCGTTGCCCCGGACCGAGCTGCCTACATGCTGGGTTGGGAAGAAGGTGCGCGTGAGTACTGTCAGCCGAACAACGGCTACCACATTGGTGAGCGGGGCTGGTCGCACAACAACATCTGCCCGCCGGAGCTGCAGGGAGGTTTCCTGACCGCCTACGCTGAAGGTCGCCGTCTGTATCAGGCCCGGGTTACCGTCTCCAATCTGGAGTGGGAGATCGATCAGAAGACAGATCGGCTCGAGGCGATCAAGTCAGAAATCATCTCGGCGGGTGCGGCGCAGCTCAATACGGAGCTATCGCTGGAAGAGCGCGTCCAGCTCGGCGCCCGCGTGCAACGTCTGCTGGATGAGCAGGCACGATTGCAGCAGGAGATTCCCGACCTCGAAGCCGAGTTGGCGGTGAAGTCCCGGGAGCTCGACAAGTTGAGCCGTACGGTTGCGGTAGCGCCGCGCGGATAACCGAACGAAAAGTCCGCCCGGGTGAGGAGTAGCAGCAATGTGGAAACTGATCATGGCCGTGGCTCTGCTTGTCAGCACCGGGTCAATTGTGGCGAAGGAGCCGAATCCCCAGATCATTGACGGCAGCGATCCCGCTGCTCTGGTGAACATCATCCAGGATCTCGGCTATCGGGCGACGCTGGAAGTGGATGGGGAAGGTGACCCTCTGATTCGTTCCAGCGTTGGCGGCACCCAGTTCGCGCTGGTCTTCTACGGCTGCTCCGAACAGCACGACGATTGCCAGATCCTGCTCTTCAAGGCGGGCTACGAGCTGAACGACAAGGTTGGCATGGATGTGATCAACCAGTGGAACGCCACTCGCCTCTTTGGCCGCGCCTACCTCGATGAGGTGAGTGATCCCTGGATTGAGCTGGTGCTGAACATGCAAGGCGGTGTCACCCGTGCTCAATTCGAAAGGACCTTCGAGTGGTGGGAAACGTCCGTCGGCGAGTTTGAGGACGAGATCGGCGCCTAGAATACGGCAATCCGTTCGATCAGCCGCCAAGCGGTTGTCGGTGCTTCAATCACGACTCAGCAGCTAGCGCCGTCTCCCCATACCACCGCGCATTGCGCCGTAGCTGTGTGCGCGGTAGTTACCCCGGTTACGCGACTGGTACTGCCGCTCCAGATTCTGCTGGCTACTGGTGTAGCTCCGATCGAAGCTGGACTGACGCTGGCTGGCGCTCGCCTGACCGGTTCGTGCCTGACTTGCCTGCCCGCCGCGGGAGGCATCCAGGCCCGCCCAGTCGTTGCCCAGCCGCTGCTGCCAGGCTCCATCGTCGGTGCGGCGGTGCACGTTGCCGCTGCGGTCGGCATACAGATTGTTGGGCCGGTTGGAAGCCACGGTGGAAGCCCGTTGCCGGTTGGCCTGGGATGTCTGCGGTCGGATCCGGTTCTGATTCCGCTGATTGCGGTAGATGTTGTTGTGGTGTCCGGGCCGCTGACCGATGCGATTGCCTGCCCAGTAGCCCGCCCGGAGACCGCGGCGGAATCCGTGCCGATAGCCATGTCGATAACCAGCCCAGCGTGCAGGCCCCCACCAACCGGCGCCGTACCAGCCACCCCAGCCGACGTGAAAGTGGAACGGGCCCCAGCCGTAGCTGAAACCAAAGCCCCAGCCCCACCAGGGATTCCAGCGCACGTGAAAACCCCAGGTGGCGACGCGCGGGTAGTACCACCAGCCGTACCAGCCTGGCCAGTAGTAGCCGGTGCCGTAGACGATGGTCGTGTTGTAGACGTAGGTGCTGGTGTAACCCTGGGTATAGCCGACTTCGACGGTTTCCTCGTCTTCGTCGTAAATACGCACGAACGTGACGTTGTACAGCGGTGAGCTCGGCGGAATCGTGTAGATCTCATCCGGAACCGAGTCGGCCACTCGCCAGCTGCCCTGCGGGCTGTCAGCAACGAACCAGATGCCATCGTCACAGGCGTAGTAGAGGTTTTCCACCCGAATGACCGGCGTCGGGGAGTTGACGGCATAGGTCATACCGGTTTCTTCGACCGGCTCAAAGACAGGCTCGCCGTCATACTCGACCGTCAGCGTTGCGTTGCTGCGATCCACGGAAGCCGTCTGAGGGATCTGAGCATCGAGGACGGCTTCCCGCGCTTCATCGGTTCCCGGTACCGCGTAGGAAACCGTAGCCATGTCCGAGTCGTCCGGGATGCTGGCGAAGTCCTCGGGCAGCGTCTCGCCGCTCGTCCAGGTCCAGGGCCCGGACATGGAGTTGCTGCGATACCAGCGGCCGGAGAGCAGGATGTAGTACTCCTGCGAATCGATGTTCATCAGCACATCGCTGTCCGAGTTGCTCATGTAGAGAAGGCCGGTACCTTCGATGGGTTTGAACTCCGGTTTGCCATCGCTGACGATGAGCTCCGTCGGCTCCGTGGCCACGATGATTACCGGTGGCGGACCGGGATCTTCCAGTATCTCCTCCTGGGTGCTTTGCTCTGGCGCCTCCGGCGGTGGCTCCGGAGCCATTGCGTCGATTTGTGGCGGCACGCTGCTGGTCACCGACCAGGTGCCGGTGAGCAGGTCGTCCGTCCGGTACCAGGTGGTTTCATCCGCGGCCAGGAAGTAGCTGCCGCCTTCCTTGAGCACGGTGTAGGGCGTGTTCATGACCCGTTCGATACCCGTGTCCTCGACTTCGCGCAGCTTCGGTGTGCCATCGATGGTCAACAGCACCGCCGGTTCGGTGGAGAACAGGATGACGGGCGGCGCCATGCTCAGGTCCTGCGCCGCCTCCTGACGCCCCTCCTCGAGCTCCAGGCTGGCGATCAGCCGATCGAGCGAGATGGGGATGTCCGAGGTGAGGAGCGCGTTCTCGACTTCCTCGATCAGCCATGCGCGTCCGTCTTCATCCTCAACCGGGAAACGGGTATCCGTGACTTGCACACCGATGATGGTTGCCGTCCGTTCCTCTCTGTCGATCTGCAAGCGCGCATCCAGCCAGATGGCGCCGAAGATCGTGTCGGCACCGGACTTGGGCTCCACGGCCGTGGCGAAGATGACAGACAGGCGGTTGCCCTCGTGACTTTGTGGCTGCGGCTGGTAGAGGATGATGGTGGCGGTCGGTGCATCGATTTCGCGCGGCCAGGTTGCCTCGCCGCCATTCGTTGCACCCCATGCGGATGGTGACATGCACAGCGATATGAGCATGCCGATGAGGCCCAACCACACCCGCCAATCAGACATGAGACCCATCCTCCCGGTCGTCGGCCGGTATGAGGAGATCATCGCCATTGAAGCTGCCTTATTAGGGGTTGTTCGCATACTGCCAGCGATCGAGGCCCTTGCCACTCGGAAAACTACCGGAACTACGCGGGAAGATGATGTCAAGCTGGCGCCAGGAGTAGGACACTACGCCATATCCCGGCCGCTGTCCGGACCCATACTGGGAAAACACCTAGTGGTGGCGGGTTGCTGGGGGGAGGTATGATCGAAAGGCACTTGAGGCGCATTGGAAGAGTGCCCGACGTGCTCGCTGTCTGGTTTGATGGAAGACTGGTGAGAAAAGTCGCTGACTGACAAGGACACCTAGGAGAAAAGTGTGAAAGGCAAAACAAAAACCTGGCCATTGTTCGCGGGGCGGCTGTTGGCCGCCGTGTTTCTGACCCTCGTCACGGCGCAGGCAAATGCGGACAAACCTCGCTTCGGAGATACCTTTGAGTTCAAGATCGGTGGTATGAACTACAAAGCCGATGCGAAATTCAGTTCGACCAGGGAAGGACGCCCCGAAGTGGAGCTGGATCTGAACGACCTCGATGTGGATGATAAAGCGACGAACATCTGGTTAGGCTTCAACTGGCAGTTTGCCGACAATTGGGGACTGTCGTTCACCTACTCGGCCTACGATGGTGAAGGTGTTGCACTGGCTTCCGAAGACGGTAACTTCGGTGACATCGATTACTCGGTAAACGCGACTCTCGAATCCGAGTTCGACATTGAGTACTACATCGTGAGTCTCGGCTGGGATTTCATCAATACAGGGCAGAGTCATTTCGGGGTCGGGTTTGGTTTGCACATTGCAGACCTGAGCACGACCCTTGCTGCAACACTCGAGCTGGATGTTGACGGCAATCCCATCACGCCCGTCGAGCTCGGTGCCTCCACCGCAGATGTGACGGCACCGCTGCCGAATTTCCAGATTCGAGGTGGCCACCGGTTCGGGGACAGTTTCTACTTAGGCGGTTACCTGGGCTACTTCGCGCTGGAGCTGGATGACGTGGATGGCGAGTTGATCACAGGTACTGTCTTTGGTGAGTGGCGGCCCGGTGGTGGCAACTTCGGCGTCGGGCTCGGCTATCAGTTCATTGATATAGAGGTGACCGAGGAAACCTCCTCGCGAACGAACAAGCTGGACACCGAGGGCACAGGCCCGATGCTGTATGTCAGCGTAGGTTTCTGATTAGTCTGACGGGCCCGGCAACCCGAGCTCATCGATGCTCTGCTCAAGGCAGCTGAGTCGAACCCATCAGAAACCGATCGATCTCCCGGGCTGCCTCCCGGCCTTCGTTGATCGCCCGTACAACGAGGGACTGACCGCGGCGGCAGTCACCGGCCACGAAAACTTTTTCCGCGCCGGTGCGGTACACACCATAGTCCGCTTTGTAGTTGGAGCGCTCGTCGTAGTCGATACCGAGCGCGTCAGAGACCGCGTGCTCAGGCCCTAAGAAGCCCATGGCCAGGAAGACGAGATCTGCCTGCCACTCCCGCTCAGTACCTGGAATGTTCTCGAACTTGCCGTCCTTCATCTCCACATCGATCGTGCGTACTGCTTTCAGGCTGCCGTCCTCATCACCGACGAACTCCGTTGACGAGATGCAGTAGGTCCGCGGATCCTCACCGAACACCTGCACAGCTTCCTGGTGCCCGTAGTCGGTGCGCAGGATCTTCGGCCAGGTTGGCCAGGGATTGTCCGGAGCTCTGTCAGCCGGTGGTTCAGGAAAGAGCTCGAAGTTCACCAGGCTCTTGCAGCCATGGCGGAGTGATGTGCCGATACAGTCGGTGCCCGTGTCGCCGCCACCGATCACGATCACGTGCTTGTCTTTGGCACAGATGTATTTGCCGTCATCGAAGTTGCTGTCGAGCAGGCTTTTCGTGTTTGCGGTGAGAAACTCCATCGCAAAGTGCACGCCTTTGAGATCGCGGCCGGGAATTGGCAGATCCCGGGGGACTGTGGCACCGGTTGCCAGCAGCACCGCGTCGTTCTCGGCGTGCAGGGAGCGGCCGTCCAGCGAGCCGTCGCTGCCATCGCCGACTGCGGTGCCGGTGACTAAGGTCACGCCTTCCTCACGCAGCAGGTTCACACGCCGATCCACGACCTCTGCCTTGTCGAGCTTCATGTTGGGAATGCCGTACATGAGGAGCCCACCCACGCGATCGGCGCGCTCATAGACGGTCACCGTGTGACCGGCCTTGTTCAGCTGATCCGCCGCGGCAAGACCAGCCGGTCCGGAGCCGACGATGGCGACGGTCTTGCCGGTGCGAACGGCCGGTGGGTTCGGTTGGATCCAGCCTTCCGCGTAGCCCCGATCGACGATGGCCATTTCGATGTTCTTGATGGTCACCGCCGGGCTGGTGATGCCGAGCACGCAAGCACCTTCGCAAGGTGCCGGGCAGACCCGGCCGGTGAACTCCGGGAAGTTGTTGGTCTTGTGCAGCCGGTCCAGGGCTTCCCGCCACTGACCGTGATAAACCAGATCGTTCCATTCCGGGATCAGGTTGTGAATCGGGCAGCCTTCGTTGGACTGACAGAACGGCACACCGCAATCCATGCAGCGGGCACCCTGGGTGGTCAAACGATCCACATCGTGGTCGGTATAAATCTCCTGGAAGTCCAGCAGGCGGGCCTCCGCATCCCGGTAAGGTGCCGGGTTGCGATCGAACTCCATGAAACCAGTCACTTTTCCCATCGTTGCTTCCGCTTAACCTGCGCTCATCGCCGTGCGCCGTGCTTCCAGTACCCGCTTGTAGTCGGTGGGCATCACCTTGACGAACTCTCTCAAGGCCTGCTCCCAGTTTTCGAGCACCCGTCTGGCCACCGGCGAATCCGTGTAGTTGTAGTGCTTCTCGATCAGGGTCTTCAGCTCGGCGACGTCTTCCGGTGCGTCCATCGCTTCGAGCTCAACCATCTCCATGTTGCATTGGCGGGCGAAGGCCTGTTCCGGATCCCATACGTAGGCAATGCCACCACTCATACCTGCCGCGAAGTTGCGGCCGGTAGGACCGAGGATGACGGCGCGGCCGCCGGTCATGTACTCGCAACCGTGATCACCCACACCTTCCACCACCGCGGAGGCACCGGAGTTGCGCACGCAGAACCGTTCTGCCGCCACGCCGCGGAAGTAGCACTCGCCGCTGGTGGCACCGTAGAGCACCACGTTGCCGATGAGGATCTGCTCTTCCGCTTTAAAGGGACTTTCTTTTGGCGGGTAGATGACGATGCGGCCGCCGGAGAGCCCTTTGCCGACGTAGTCGTTGGCGTCGCCTTCCACTTCCAGGGTCACCCCCTTGGCCAGCCAGGCACCGAAGCTTTGTCCGGCGGAGCCGTGGAACTTGAAGTGCAGGGTCTCGTTCGGAAGCATGTCCGGGCCCACTTCACGAATGATCAGGTTGGAGAGCATGGCGCCCACCACCCTGTTGGTGTTGACGATGGTGAGCTCGTCGTAGAGCTTCTGGCCACTGCGAATCGCCGGCAGCGCCAGTTCCATCAGCTCGTTGTCGATCGCGCGGTCGAGCTGGTGGTCCTGCTCATGGATGGCATAGCTGCCGAGGAACTCGGGCGGCTCTTCTGCTGGGGTCAGCAGCTCGGTGAGGTCGAGGCCCTTTGCTTTCCAGTGATCGACAGCCGCATCCACATGCAGAGCATCCACCCGGCCGATCATGTCGTTCACGGTCTTGAAGCCGAGCTCGGCCATGATCATGCGCAGTTCTTTGGCAACCATGAACAGGTAGTTCACCACGTGTTCCGGTGAGCCTGAGAATTTCTTCCGGAGCTCTGGATCCTGGGTCGCGATGCCTACCGGGCAGGTGTTCAAGTGGCACTTGCGCATCATGATGCAGCCCAGCGCGATGAGCGGTGCGGTGGCGAAGCCGAACTCCTCGGCCCCGAGCAGCGCCGCGATGGCCACATCCCGACCCGTCTTGATCTGGCCGTCCGTCTGCAGCACGACTCGGGAACGCAGATTGTTCAGCACCAGGGTCTGATGGGTTTCGGCGATACCGAGCTCCCAGGGCACGCCGGCGTGCTTGATCGAGGTGAGAGGCGATGCACCCGTGCCGCCGGTGTCACCGGCGATCACCAGGTGGTCGGCCCGGGCCTTGGTCACCCCCGCGGCGACCGTACCGACACCGATCTCCGCGCCCAGCTTGACGCTGATGCGTGCCTGGGGATTGGCGTTCTTCAGATCGTGGATCAGCTGCGCCATGTCCTCGATGGAGTAGATGTCGTGGTGCGGAGGTGGGCTGATCAGGCCCACGCCCGGCGTCGAGTGCCGAATGCTGGCGATGATGTCGTCCACCTTGTGGCCGGGCAGCTCACCCCCCTCGCCAGGCTTGGCGCCCTGAATGATCTTGATCTGGATCTCGTCCGAGTTGGTCAGGTAGTTGATGGTGACCCCGAACCGGCCACTGGCCACCTGCTTGATGGCGCTGCGTTTGGAGTCGCCGTTGGCCAGCGGGATGAAGCGGCTCGGATCTTCGCCACCCTCGCCGGTGTTGGACTTGCCACCCAAGCGGTTCATGGCGATGGCCAGCGACTCATGGGCTTCGGCACTGATGGAGCCGAAGCTCATGGCACCGGTGGCGAAGCGCTTGACGATTTCCTGCTCGGGCTCCACCTCGTCGAGCGGAATCGAGCCGCCGTTGGCACCTTCTCTGAATGACAGCAGACCGCGGAGCATGCTCTTCCGGGTGGATTCGTCGTTGGTGTGTCTGGCGAAGCGCCAGTAGGCATCCTCGCTATTGGTCCGCGACGCCACCTGCAGATCGGCGATGGCTTCCGGATCCCACATGTGGGTGTCGCCGTGCCGGCGCCAATGGAAATCACCAGGGTTCGGCAGCACGGCCACGTTCGGCGAGCGGCTCGGGTAGCCCAGTTGATGCCGACGTTGCATCTCTTCCGCAAGCACGTCCAGATTCACGCCCTGCACGCGGGATGCGGTGCCGACGAAAGCCCGCTCGATGACGTCTTCAGCCAGGCCGACGGCTTCGAAGATCTGCGCCCCTTTGTAAGACTGCAGAGTGGAGATGCCCATCTTGGCCATCACCTTGAGCATGCCTTTGGCGGTGCCCTTCCGGTACGCGGCGACCACATCGTCGTCGGACTGGATGTGCGAGGCACCATCCAGGTAGCCCTTGCGCCGGGAATCCCAGAGGGCTTCGAAGGCGAGGTAGGGATTGATGGCATCAGCGCCGTAGCCCACCAGCAGGCAGTGATGGTGCACCTCCCGGGCCTCACCGGACTCGAGAATCAGGCCAATCCGGGTTCTGGATTCCTCCCGGTTCAGATGGTGGTGCACGGCGCCGACCGCCAGCAGGGAGCTGATCGGCACGTGGTCCACATCCACGTTGCGGTCGGAGAGCACGACGAGGGAGTAGCCGTCGGCGATGGCCGCGGAGGCTTCCGCGCAGATCCGGTCCAGGGCGGCGACCAGACCGTCCTTGCCGGGGCTCACCGGGAAGGTGATGTCGATCACCTTGCTCTTCCAGCCCCGATGGTCTATGTGCTTGAGCGCGGCCAGCTCCTCGTTGGAGAGGATCGGGTGTGGCACACGCAGCCGGTTCGCATGCTGCTCCGAGGTCTCGAGCAGGTTCTGCTCCGGACCGATGTAGCAGTTAAGCGCCATGATCACTTCCTCGCGGATGGAGTCGATGGCCGGATTGGTCACCTGGGCGAAGCGCTGCTTGAAGTAGTCGTAGATCATGCGCGGCTTTTCGCTCATCACGGCGAGTGCGGCGTCGTTACCCATGGAGCCCAGTGGGTCCCTGAGCTCGGTGACCAGCGGCTGCAGCATGATCTGCATGGTCTCCACCGTGTAGCCGAAGGCCTGCATGCGTGACGTGAGCGTTTCCGGGTTGAAGCCGTGAGATTCCTGATCGGTATTCAGCTCGGAAAGATCGATGCGCTGGCTATCCAGCCAGTCCTTGTAGGGCCGGGCAGCCGCCCACTCCTGTTTGATCTCTTCATCCGGAATCATCCGACCGGCTTCGAAGTCGATGAGGAAGATCCGGCCAGGCTGCAGTCGACCTTTCTCGATCACCGTGGCCGGGTCCACGTTCACCACACCCACTTCCGAGGCCATGATGCATTTGTCGTCGTTGGTGATGTAGTAACGGGAAGGTCGCAGGCCGTTACGGTCGAGCACGGCGCCGATATAGGTGCCATCGGTGAACGCGATGGAGGCCGGGCCGTCCCAGGGTTCCATCAGGCAGGAGTTGTACTCATAGAAGGCCCGCTTGGCTTCATCCATATAAGGGTGTTGCTGCCAAGCTTCCGGGATCATCATGAGCACGGCTTCCTGCAGCTTGCGGCCGTTCATGAGCAGGAATTCCAGCACGTTGTCGAAGGTGCCGGAGTCGGAGCAGTCTTCCTCGACGATGGGGAAGAGCTTCTTCAGGTCGTCGCCAAAGAGCTCCGAGCGCAGCGTGCCCTGCCGGGAATTCATGGAGTTGCGGTTGCCGAGCAGGGTGTTGATCTCGCCGTTGTGGCTCATGAAGCGGTTCGGCTGCGCCCGGTCCCAGCTGGGAAAGGTATTGGTGGAGAACCGGGAGTGGACCATGGCCAGGTGTGACTCGAAGTCCTTGTCCTGCAGGTCCGGATAAAACAGCGGCACCTGATCCGGCGTCAGCATCCCTTTATAGATGATGACCTTCGAAGACAGGCTGCAGACATAGAACGCCTTCCGCTCGGCGAGATCGTGATCGCCGCGCAAGCGATGGGTGGCATGCTTGCGGATCAGATAGAGCTTGCGCTCGAAATCGTCACCGGCGACGCCAACCGCACCGATGAAGAGCTGAGCGAAGCTCGGCATGGCCGCTCGAGCTGCGTTGCCGATACCGGCGCCATCCGGGTGCACGGGCAGTTTCCGCCAGCCGAGCAGCTTCTGCCCGGCGGCTTCGATTTCCGTTTCCAGCACGGAAATGCAGTGAGCCCGAGCCTGCTCTTCGTTCGGCAGGAATACGTTGCCGACGCCGAACTCACCGATTGGGGGCAGGCTGATGCCGAGCGCGCGTTCGGCTGTCTTGCTCAAGAATTTGTGCGGCAGGCCCAGCAGGATGCCGGCGCCGTCACCCGTGTTCTTCTCGTAGCCCACACCGCCGCGATGCTCCATGCAGCAGTTCATGTTCAGTGCATCTTCGATGATGGAGCGGCTGGGGCGGCCTTTGATGTCGCAGATGAAGCCGACGCCGCAGCTGTCTTTCTCGTTAGCCGGGTCATACAGTCCCTGTTTGGCGGGAAACGCCGTCAGGGATTCTGCTCTCCTAAGCGCACCCTGGTGGCCAGCTGCGCTCTGGTTCTTACCGTTCTCAATCATCTCTCATTCCAAACTGGCTGACGGGCCCAGGGGGTCCGTGGCAGGGGTGGATTCGTCCCGAAATCCACCCGGAAGCAGGCACGAAGATAGCCGTCTGCTCGCGAAAACCGAGCTTCAAATGGCGTTGGGTTAAGTCCGTCGGGCCCCGTCAGCTATCGTGCTAACTAGTTGTTTTCATTATTTTTTTCTGCCGCGAAATGACGGACGGACGATGCTATTTTCGCGCGAGGGACGGAACATCTCAAAAATGGGGCTTTGAATCAAGTTTGCGGTGAGCGGCGCTCACTTGAGTTCTGCAATGGGTCCCGGTAGCTTGCTCCGCTTGCCTGGGTGCGTCCCGTTACCTTTCAGGACGCATGGGAAGTCGTGTGACGGTCGTGATTCGCAAGCATTGCGCCGAATGCCGACACTGCCCCCGCAACGGTGATCGAGGGCGTAGGCGTGCACTTATCTGCACGTCGCGTACGCGAATGGGAGGCTGGCTCGCCCTTCATTTCATAGGTAGAGCCGGCCACTGCGATTGAATAATCGTGGGAAGGCGTCTCCTGTTCGGATTCATCCTCTCGTCAGTCCGGAGACCGACCCTGGCATCGGGTGTCAGGCCGAATGGCCGACGTTTTACTGTCCAATGCCGGCCGCGCGGGGAAGCGTGGCCTGGAGGGATCTATGTTCACTTGCACACTGCGGCACTCCCTGGCCGCGCTACCTTTCGGCCTGGCTATGACTTTGTTTCGGGCTGTTGCACTGTTTCTGTTCTGTTACTGCTCGGTGGCCAGGGCCGCCGAGCCGGTCGATGCTGAAGCTGACGATAAAGCCGACGAGGAGATCGAGACCATGGTCGTCACGGCACATCGCACGCCGATTCCGCTGAATCAGGCGGGAAGTGCCGTTTCCGTGCTGAACGAGGCCCACATCATCGAGCGTCAGCAGATCTTCGCGGCGGATCTGCTGCGCGATCTACCGGGCGTTGCCCTGAGCCGGGCTTCCACCAATGGCTCCCTGACCCAGGTTCGCGTGCGTGGCGCGGAGGCCAATCATCTGCTGGTGGTGATAGATGGCGTCGAGGTGAACGATCCGGCAGGTGGAGACGAGTTCAACTTCGGCTCGCTCACGAATTACGACATCGCTTCGATCGAGCTGGTGCGCGGTCCGCAAAGCGCGCTCTGGGGCAGCGATGCCATGGCCGGCATCCTCAACATCACTACCCGACAGAGCTCCGATCCTCTATCTGCCGGTGTTTTCTTCGAAGGCGGCAGCTTCGGCACTCTGAGCGGTGGTGGCCGCATCGGCGTCGCCAACGATCGTGGCAACCTGACGTTCAACGCCTCCCGATATGAGACCGATGGAGTGAGTGCTGCGGCCTCCGGGCGGGAAAAGGACGGTTATGAGAACACCACGCTTGGGCTCAATGGCCGTTACCGGATCAGCGAGGCTTTCAGGGTCGGTCTGTCTGCCCGCTACACGGATGACACGATCATGTTCGATGGTTCCAGCGGCGGCATACCGGTGGATACGGAGGACGAAACGGACCGGGAGCAGGCTCAATTCAGTGTGGATGCGGGTCTCACCCTGCTGGAAGGCCGTTGGGACAATACGCTGCGCTATACCTATCTGGATACGGACAATCAGACCAGTGGCGGGTTTCCGAGCACTTATGCGGCCAGGAAGGACGGCATCTACTTCCAGAGCACGCTCAACCTGGGCAGCGGTCCGCGCATCGATCGCCATCGTCTCGCCCTGGGCGTGGACTACGAAGATGAGGAGTACAAGCAACGCACCTCTTTCGCAGATCAGGACCAGACCCTGGACAACCTGGGCGTCGTGCTCGAATACTTCACTCAACCGATTGATCCGCTGACCCTGTCGGCGAGTATCCGCTACGACGACAACAGTGATTTCAAGGATGTGACCACCTATCGCGGTACCGGCTCCTATCGTTTCGAACGCTCGGGGACTCGGCTCAAGGGCAGTTTCGGCACCGGTCAGAAGCGGCCCTCGTTTACGGAGCGATTCGGTTTCAGCCCGGACTTCTTTATCGGCAACCCGGATCTGGAGCCGGAAAAGAACAAGGGCTTTGATCTCGGCATCGAGCAGTCGTTTCTCAATGCCAGGGCGCGGATTTCGGCCATCTACTTCAACGAGAAGCTGGAAGACGAGATCAAGCTGATAGGCTTTCCCAGCACGCCCATCAATCTGGATGGCAACAGTAATCGGGAGGGTGTGGAGCTCGAGTTGCACGCTGTGCTCACGGAGGATCTGACCCTGACGGCAAACTACACCTACATCGACTCCAAGCAGCCGAAGGCCGAGCCGGAGGAAGGGGACGAGCGTGAGATTCGCCGCCCCATGCATCAGGCCGCAATCAATCTCAATCACCAGTTCCTAGATAAGCGTGGCAACCTGAACTTGAACCTCTCCTACACGGGCAGTCAGACCGATACGGTGTTTACTTTCCCGGTTGAGACGGTGACGCTGGATGCCTACACCCTGGTGAACCTGACCGGCGAGTACGCGTTGACGCCATGGCTTACCTTGTTCGGCCGGGCGGAAAACCTGTTCGATGAAAAGCAGGTGGACATATCCGGCTATCAGGTTCCTGGAAGAGGGTTTTACGGCGGTTTTCGAATCGGTACGGGCCGTTGAATGCCTGACCTGACCTCTGAGAGCCGGTGCTGAGAAAGATCGCACTGACGTTGCATCGGCTTCAACAGGCTGCATCTGATGATCCGGCAAAGGCGCCCTCTCGTTGGATCCGTGGAAGGCTGCCTTTGTCCTCCGAGGTTCAATGGGAAGACACCCGATACCAGTACTCATAGGCCCCGCTGAATCCGAACTTCGAGTAGAGCCCCCGAGCCGCCTCGTTGGTGGCCACCATCTGCAGATAAGCAGTGTCCGCCCCCTGGGAGCGTCCCCAGGCAAGCAGGTCGCCGACCAGCAGCTCGGCATGACCCTGCCCGCGGTGGGCGTCGTGGGTGTAGATGTCGAAGAGACCCACCAGCCTTTGCTCGAGGACGGCGAGCCCGCAGGCGAGAGGGCCTTCCGGTGAGTCGAGCACAGCGTAGGCGCATTCGTTCTGGATGCCTTTCAGAATCGCGCCGTGCAGATTGCTGGCACTCTCCGGCATGCCGGTCAGGGCGGCATAGATTTCGAGCCACTGCTCCCGCGGCAGGAAGCGGACGTGCGTCGGCTCGGGCAGGGTGAGCTCAGGCAGAGCGGCCGTGAGCACTTCAGTTGGATCCACCTGCTCGTAACCGCGAGCTTCCAGGTAGGCATCCAGCGCCGCGCAGTCGTTCAGCGAGGTGAGCCGGAAGATCGTCTTCAACCGTTCCCGCGCGTAGAGGTTCTCGCAGTGCCGCACTTTGTCTGTCATGGGCTCGAGAACCGGGTATAAAGGCACGATCGAATTGGCCCGCTTGGTGAATCCGTGCGAGAAGCGCAGCAGCCAGCCGTCCAGCAACGTCTGGCGCAATGCCGGCCACGCGTTGAGCGAGGCCTCCTCGATACGGCGGGTGCTCATGTTCTCCTCGTCTGCCATGCCGTGACATTAGCAGGACCAGGGCGATCTAGCGCATCCTGGTTAACAAGGAAAACAGGCGATGGCTGAACAGAGAGAACGGTTTCCCGTGGTGGTGCACATCCTGCTGGAGCGAAATGAGGACGGCCACCTGGCCCTCCTGAAAAGAGCGAACACCGGCTTCATGGATGGCTACTACGCGTTACCCGGCGGGCATCAGGAGCAGGGTGAGTCCATATCACAGACAGCCCGGCGGGAGTTGATGGAGGAGCTAGGGGTATTGGCGGTGGAGATCGAGCCGGCTTGCGTGTTGCCTTATCGTTCCGGTCGGCATCAGGGCACCAACTTTCTGTTTCGCTGCTTGAAGTGGGAAGGCGAGCCGGTGATCAACGAGCCCGAGCTCTTTGCCGAGCTCGTCTGGGTTCCGCGGGACAAGCTGCCGCAGCCAACTGCCGATTGGGTACCCCCGGCTCTTGCGCTCTCCGGCACGGGTGATTGGTATCTGGAGATGGACTGGGACTGAGAGAGGCGCGGGCGCGGGTTTTACGGAGTGGGATTAAAGGGAGAGTTTTCTTACAATGCGCGCCCTCTTTGAGACACGTTGATTGGAGAAATCCTGCATGAAAGCCCCGGTGCGAGTTACCGTCACGGGCGCGGCTGGTCAGATCGGCTATGCGCTCCTCTTCAGAATTGCCTCCGGCGAGATGCTGGGCAAAGACCAGCCTGTCATTCTGCAACTGCTGGAAATCACCCCGGCTCTGGATGCGCTCAAGGGCGTGATCATGGAGGTCGAGGACTGCGCCTTCCCACTGGTGCAGGACATGATCCCCACGGACGATGCCAACGTGGCTTTCAAAGATACGGACTATGCGTTGCTGGTCGGATCCCGACCCCGCGGCCCGGGCATGGAGCGGAAGGACCTGATCGAGGCCAACGCGGCCATCTTCTCCGTGCAGGGCAAGGCGCTCAACGACCACGCCAGCCGAGACGTGAAGATTCTGGTGGTAGGCAACCCGGCCAACACCAACAGCCTGATCGCCCAGCGCAATGCGCCTGATCTGGATCCGCGCCAGTTCACCGCCATGACTCGGCTGGACCACAACCGGGCCATCGCCCAGCTGGCCGGCAAGACGGGCAAGCACGTCACGGACGTGAAGGATCTGGCGATCTGGGGCAACCACTCCGCAACCCAGTATCCGGACATTCACCAGGCCACCGTTGCCGGTGAGAGTGCCATGAGCCTGGTGGACATGGGCTGGTATGAGAATGACTTCATCCCCACCGTGCAGCAGCGGGGCGCGGCCATCATCGATGCCCGCGGTGCCTCCAGTGCGGCATCCGCTGCCAACGCGGCCATCGACCACATGCACGACTGGGCGCTCGGCAGCGACGGCGTGGTCAGCATGGGCGTGTACTCAGACGGCAGCTACGGCGTGGAGCCGGGTCTGATCTACTCCTTTCCGGTCACCTGCTCGAACGGCGACTGGCAGATTGTCCAGGGGCTGGCGATCAACGAGTTCAGTCAGGCGAAAATGGATGCCACCGCGGCTGAGCTCATCGAAGAGAGAGACGCGGTCGCGCACCTGCTACCTTCTTGACCGGCTAGCGGCCTTTGAAATCCGGTGTACGTTTCTCGGCAAACGCACGCCGGCCCTCGGCGCCGTCTTCGCTGGTACGCACCGCGAGCAACCGCTCGCGGCTGATGGCACCGGCTTCCGCCGGACTCTGATTGAGCGTGGCGAGCGTGAACTCCTTCAGGGTTTCCACCACCAGGGGTGCTGAGTGGCGCAGGATGCCTGCCCACTCCATGGCCGCGTTCAGCTCCTCGCCTTTCGGCACCACCCGATTCACCATGCCTATTTCCCGGGCCCGTTCGGCTGGCAGGTCCTGGCCGAGCAGCATGAACTCCATGGCCGCCTTGTGCGGGATCCGCGCCACGGCGCTGGCGATCAGGCCGCCGGTAAAGCCGAGCTGCGCCTCCGGGTACTTGAACACCGTCGTCTCGGAGGCGATGACCAGGTCGCACATCTGCACGATCACGTAAGCACCACCAATGCACCAGCCGTGCAGGGCGGCGATGATGGGCTTGCTGGTGGCGACACCTACGCTGGGTACGCCTTCCCACATTTCTGCGGGTGGACTCTTGATATCGGCACCAACGGAGAACGCCTTGTCACCGGCGGCGTGCAGGATGGCCACCCGATCATCCGACTCGTCGAGCTGGATCCAGGCGTTTTTCAGACCCTGGATCACCTCCTCGTTCAGAGCGTTCATCTTGTCGGCCCGATTGATGGTGACGATGGCTATGCCATCACTCGATTCGTAGGTGACGACGTCGCTCATGCGTCGTTCTCCAGCCAGGCATTGAAACTCGCCTCCCGCTTCTCGTGAAAGGCTGTCACGCCCTCACGCGCATCCGGATGGTGGTCGGTGATGGCCGTTTTGGCGGCGATCTCATCCAGGGCCTGGTTCCAGGTGAGCTCGGCGGCGTTGTAGACGGAGCGCTTCAACATCCGCATGGCTGCCTGGGGTCCGTTGGCGAGCTCGGTTGCCCAGGCTTCGGTGCGTTCTATGAGCTCGTCGGCCGGCACCACTTCGTTCACCAGCCCGAGCTCGAGTGCCTCGCTGGCCTCGACGATGCGCTTCTTCATCAGAAACTCGAGGGTGCGGGAAACCCCCATCTGCTGAACCAGCAGGTACTGACCGCCTTCGTCCGGTAGCAGGCCGAAGCGCAATGTGGCGGAACCCATGCGCGCCGTGTCGGCAGCGATCCGGAAGTCGCAGGAAAGCGCCAGCGAGAAGCCGGTCTGAATCGCGACGCCGTTGATGGCGGCCACCGTCAGCTTGTCCAGATTGCGAACGGTGGTATTCAGCTGCTGTGAGATGGTCCTGAGACCGTTGTAGGTACCGAGCGCATTGTTGTGCCCTGGGGGTATGGGTGGCACCAGTGGCTCGCCCGGCAGGTCCGCGCCCTGGTATGCCTTCAGGTCATCACCGGCGCAGAAGGCCCGGCCGGTGCCGGTGAACACCAGCACTCGTATCCGGTCGTCCATCTGCGCCTGGGTAACCCCTTCGATCAGATCCCGCTTGATCGCCGTGGTCATCCCGTTCAGTCGTTCCGGCGTGTTGAATTGAAACCAGGCGATGCCCGGTGACTTCACGCTGAGCTCGAAGCCCGTAAATTGACCGCTGTCCATTCTTTCCCTCCCTTGCGGTGCCCGTGACGGTCACCGACGTTCAGTTCCCAGTCAGCAATGTCAGTTATCATCCGGTCTTTGCTCGATGGATGCCAGGAGTACGGATGCCGTTCCGCACAGCCAGATGGGTCATGCTCGCTGCCGGACTGTTGTTGACTGCGAATACGAGCGCTTCCGAAGTGGGTGGCAAAGAAGCCGTTTACGGCATCTGGGCAACGTCCGGAACAATGATAGAGGTGGGGCCGGGAGCGGACGGTGGCCTGAGCGCGGTGATCATCGCCCTGAAGCATCCGCTATGGCGGGAGAAGGATGGGATCGGTGTGGTTGGCGAGCCGAAGACGGATCTGCACAACCCGGACGAGTCCCTGCATCAGCGCCCGTTCATTGGCATGGAGATGTTGAGCGGCTATGAATTCAGGAACGGTAAGTGGCGGGGCAAGCTTTACCTGCCGTCTAACGGCACCACCTGGACGTCTACTGCTCAGGTGAAGAAAGGTGCGCTGCAGATTCGCGGCTATGTCGGGATGCCGATGCTTGGCAAAACGCAGAAATTCCAGCCGCTCGCGAGTTGCAACGAAAACATCCTGCGCATGCTCCGGCAGGCGGAGCTGACCGGCACGCCCTGTGATGACGCTCTGGTAGCTTCGGAATGAGCCGCGGATTTGTCGTCTTCATGGTCGGACTGGTGGCGGCGGCTGCCTGGGCAGATGAAACCGAGGTGCTGGGCATCTGGTCCGGCGGTGACTCCCTGGTGCAAGTCACCAGGAACGGGGAGCGCCTCAGCATGAAGGTGCTGGCCCTTCGCGACGCCGTTTACCTGCCGGATGAAGGGCTTGGCGAGCCGGGCACCCCGCGGCGGATCGATTGAAGATGCGGGGCTACATCGGCGTTCCGATGCTGGGCCGTACCCAGTACTTCGAGCCGGTGCAGGGCTGCGAACCGGCGGTGGCGGAGATGCTGGCGGCATCAGCCACTGAGCTGGCTTTATGTGACTGAAGCAGATTGGAAGGTTCTGACAGGTCAGTGAACGGGCGCTGCTCAGCCGCCCATGATCATCCTCCAGGTATCCAGATCGTTGATCTTCAGGTAGGTGTTCTGCTGCTTGGTTTCACCCATGGTGGCGTTCGGTACGTGGCCGTAGTTGTGACCCGGCAGCAGCAGGGTCTCATCCGGTAGTTCGGCAAGCTTCCTCAAGCTGCGATACATGTCTTCAGTATCCGAACCGGGCAGGTCCACCCGACCGCAGCCGTTGATGAACAGGGTATCGCCGGAAACGAGGGTCTCCTTGATCCGGAAGCACTGAGAACCGGGCGTGTGCCCCGGCGTGTGCAGGAACTCCACATCCACATCGCCTATGGATAGCGTGTCTCCGGAAGACACACGGACCATGTCCGTATCCGAGATGCCGGTGACTTTCTTCAGACCGTCCGCTTCTTCGTTATGCACGTAGACCTTCAGACCCTGCTTCTCCAGCAGCTCGGAGATGCCTTCGACGCTGTGCCCGCCCATGGAACCGCCGCAGTGATCCGGGTGGTAGTGAGTGACCAGCGCACCCTTCAGCTGGTAATCGCGTTCCGCGATGTGGTTCATCAGCCCGTCGATGTCCCAGGCCGGATCGACGATGACCACCTCTCGGGTGGAACGCGAGCCCACCAGATAGGTGAAGTTCTGCATCGGGCCGATTTCGATCTGCTCGATGATGAGCTCATGTTCCTTTGCGGATTCGGCCATACGTGCTCCTGAATTGCCGTGGGCGCTTGATATCAGGGACCTAGGGTAAACAGAGTGATCTCCGAGCGCGAGCCCAGCCGCAGGATCGGGCCCCAGGTGCCGGTGCCGGGGCTTACATAAAGGAACATGCCGTCCACCTCATAGAGCCCGCGGATGCGCGGAAAGATCCGGCGGACAATGAAGTTGAAAGGCACGATCTGACCGTTGTGGGTGTGCCCGCAGAGCATCAGGTGCGCGCCCCAGGCAGCGGCGTCTTCGGCGCCGTCCGGGCGGTGATAGAGCAGGATGCGGTAGGCGTCCGGATCCGGCTGCAGGTGGCGCAACTCACGTCGCACCTGAGATTTTGGTTCTGCATCGTCGATGCCGATGAACTGAATGTTCTCAGAGCCTGCCGTACCGTTTCTGATCACCTTGATGCCGTGGCCGCGTAGCCGATCGCAGATCTCTTCCACGTCCACGTAACGCTCGTGATTGCCGATGATGAACCAGGCGGGTGCCTTGAGTGTTGCCAGGCTGTCGAGCTCCCGGCTGCTGATGTCCCGGAAATCGATCAGGTCGCCGGTGATCGCCACCAGGTCCGGGTTCAGTGCGTTCACCTTGCGCACGACGCGGCTCAGGAAGCGGCCGCTGCGCGAGCCCACGTGCACATCGCTGATCTGGGCCAGCCGAACGCCGGCAGGCGCGTGCTCTGAACGGATGCGGATCTGGCGGACGGAGACCTGTTGAGCGTTGGCGAAGGCGCCGATGCCGACCGCTGCCAGAGCGCCGGCCAGGATGACGCCCCAGGTGAACGGTGCCAGCGGGATCAGTAGTCGGAGCACCTCGAAGCAGAGCACCAGCGGAAAACCCATGAAGCAGATGCCGAGCCAGGTGAGCGCCGCGCTGGACAGCCAGCGGCTTGGTGTGCCCGGGAAGAACTCGTAGGAAAGGCGGCCCAGCAGTGGTCCCACCATGATGGCAATCAGTGCCGGTGTGCCGGGTAGACGTCCGGCGAGCAGCTCCCAGATCCGCAGCACCGGATAGATGAGGGTGCCGAAGTAGAAGACATTGACCACGAGCAGTGGCAGCAGGCGCTGCCAGACGCGTTTCAGTCTGCTCTCGGGAAGGCTGGCTGCTTCGCTCACAGACCGGGTGCCGCCAGCAGTAGCAGGCAATCGGGTTCGCCGCGTACCTCGCGGCCGATGGATCCTGCCGGAATCAGTGCGGCTTCGCCGCGCCCGAGTGCGAGATCGGTACCGGGACCGGTGAGCATCGCCCTGCCCGTTATGCAGAAGGCCAGGGCGTAGGGCAGGGATCCCGGTAGCGTGATATGTCCGGCGTTGCACAGTCGAGCCTGCCAGACAGCAAAGTCTTCGAAGCGAACGATGCGCTCGCAATGCTCACCAATCCGTTCGGGCACCGCATCTTCGGGTGTGTCCAGACGCATGTTGGCGACCGCGTGGGCGCTGTCCCAGCGATCCTGGGTCAATACCTTCTGCGTGGAGGAGAGAATGAAGCGTTCGTACGTCGGTGTCTGGAACTCGACGACCTGCACCCCGTGCTGCAGAGAATGAGGCAGCCAGGTGGGCACCCGGACCACATCGCCAACCTCGAGGCGGCGCTCGTCGGTGAAGGTCAGACATGCCGCTCTGGCTCTGGCTTCACGCGCGTCGAGCCCGCTGGCACCGTCATCGATGGCCTTACGAACGGCTTCGTACTCGCTGAGGCTGTCGAGAAAGGCAGCTCTGAACGCTTCATCGTCGGCAAACTCCCGGCGCTTGCGCTGGTTGATGCCAAAACGGATCCGGCCCTGGCCATCCGGCCAGGCGTCCGGATCGACCTCTGTGACGATGTAGACCTCCTGCTTGGTTTCGTGCACCTCGAGATAGAGCTCGCCGAGCACGGCTGTGGGCAGCGGATCGAGGATTTTCAGCAGGACGGGCGTGTGTCCGTTTGTCAGATGACCGGGTGCCAGTGCCAGGTAGGTGCCGAGCAGCAGCTCAGATGGACGGTCGTCCTGATCGGGTGCGTGCACGGCGACGCGTGACTCGCCCCTGGCCTCGATACCCGTGAACCAGATCTCCCGCCCCCAGGGTTTGGCGATTTCCACCGGTACGAGCCGCAGGGGGTCATCCAGGCTGACGGTCAACCCATCGACAACGGCCCGGTGGATGTCGCTTCCGGGCTCACGACGATAGATGACCTCCTGCGTGACCACCTGCGGTGGGTTGCACCAGTGCCGATCTACGGTCAGACGATGGGCTTCCGGTTCCGGGTTTCCCTCCGCTGCCTCGATAGCCTGCCTGAGCAGATCATCGCCAGCGGCGACGCTCCGCGTCGTCTGCGGATCGCTTTTTAGACCTGTGTCCTGGTTGGTTTCGGGTTCTATTTCTAATGTCCGGTTACAGCGAGTTTTTTCAGTCGGCCGGGGCTATAGTGCATCAACACATTCATTGAGGCTGGGTGGGATGCTACCAGAACCGGAGGTCTGCAAGCGGGCGCGAAAGGCCCGGGATCCGCGTTTTGATGGGCGGTTCTACATTGGCGTGCTCAGCACGGGCATCTACTGCCGGCCAGTCTGTCCGGCGCGAATGCCCGCAGAGGACAACGTCCGCTACTACCCCACGCCGGCTTCCGCTCAGGATGCAGGTTTCCGGCCGTGCCTGCGCTGCCGACCGGAAACCGCTCGGCGGCTGCCGGAATGGACGCTGGCCAGCCAGACGGTGGTGCGTGGCCTGCGCCTGATCGATGGGGGATTTCTCGACACCAACCCGGTGGAGCGCATGGCACAGCGGCTGGGGATCTCCGGTCGGCATCTGAACCGGCTCTTTCTCGAGGCGCTGGGTGCAACCCCGAAGAGCCTGGCGAGAACGCGGCGGGTGCAGCTCGCCAAGCGTCTCATCGACAGCTCCACGCTGCCGCTGTCGGATGTGGCCTTGCGGGCGGGATTCGGCAGCATCCGCCGGTTCAACGACGAGATGAAGGCTGCTTACGGTCGCTCGCCCCGGGACCTTCGGCGGGTGCGGTCGGGAGAACCGGATCAGGACATCATCCTGCAATTGCCGGTGCGCGGTCCCTATCACGTCGACTGGGTATTCGAGTTTCTCAAAGCCCGGGGGCTGCCAGGGCTCGAGGAAGTGGTGGATGGTGAGTATCGGCGCACGCTATACCTCAACGGTGAGCGGATAGGGATCCTGCGGGTGCGCTGGATCGCCGACGGGCTGCAGCTCGAGGTGCCGCCGGCCGGGGTCGCCCATCTTGGCGATCTGCTGGCCCGGGTACGGCGGGTGTTCGATCTGGATGCGGATCCCGGCGCCATAGAGTCGGTGCTGAGCGAAGATCCGTTGCTGGCCGATTGCATGGCGCGTAATCCCGGCTTGCGGGTGCCCGGCGCCTGGAGTGGGTTTGAAACCGCCGTGCGGGCCATCCTCGGCCAGCAGGTGAGCGTGGCCAGAGCGCGGGCGTTGGCTGTCGCGTTGTGCGAGCGCTTCGGCGGCGGCGATTTCCCGACGCCGGATGCCCTGGTTGATGCGGATGTGTCAGCGATCGGCATGCCGGGCAAGCGGGGCGAGGCGGTGCGTGCCTTGGCCCGGGGCGTGCAGAACGGCGCGATTACTCTGGATGAAAGTGCCGATCCTGCGGCGCTTCAGGAAGCCCTGACTGCCCTGCCGGGCATTGGCCCCTGGACGGCGGGCTACATCGGCATGCGCATTGCCCGGGATCCGGACGCCTTCCCGGACGCGGACTGGGTGGTGCTCAAGGTGCTGAACACGACGCCGGCAGCGGCGCGAAAGCAGGCGGCAGACTGGCGGCCCTGGCGATCTTACGCCGTCATGGCGCTGTGGCGGATCGAAGGGGAGCGTCGGGAAGCAGCCGCGGCTGGTGCGAGCGCGGGGCGGGTGGCGGCAAGGCCGAGGCGGAAGAAGCCGGCACAGAAACAACGGGTAGCAAGAAAACGGAGCAAGTGATGTTTTATTCCTATATGGACAGCCCCATAGGGCGACTTCTGCTCGCAGGAGATAAGCAGAGCCTGAAGGTGATTGGTTTCTCCAGTGGCGATAAGGCCCGTGGGGCGGATGCGGACTGGGAGCGATTCGATGAGCCGTTTCGTCAGGTCAAAGCGCAGCTGACCGAGTACTTCGTCGGAGAGCGCAAGGTTTTTGACGTCGACCTGGCGCCGGATGCCACACCGTTTCAGGCTTCCGTGCTCACTGCCTTGCAAGAGATCCCCTACGGTGAGACCCGATCCTATCGGGACATCGCGGAGAAAATCGGTAACCCGAAGGCCGTTCGGGCGGTGGGTGGGGCAAATGGCGCCAATCCCATCCCGATCATCATTCCCTGCCATCGGGTGATCGGCAGCAACGGCACATTGACAGGATTTGGTGGCGGCCTGGACAGCAAACGCTTTCTTCTGGATCTTGAAACCAGTAACTCGGGGCTTTTTGGTAACTAGATGGTTACCCTATTGGGGCTGGGCGCATGATCTGGCTTCCGGGCGTTTTTGCCAGGCTGATCACCGTTTTCTTGCCGCTTCTTACGGCGATTTCAATGAAGGTAACCATATGGTTAAAGATGCTGCCACACTATCGTTCCAACACCTCAATGCACCCGCTAGACACACTTTTGTCCAGCGCCCTTAACGGGAAACTGGCACCTCCTAACTGCACGGTTGATTGAATAGTAACCATATGGTTACTATCCGAGCCACGTTAACAGCGGCAGGTTATTAATGGCGTCGGAATTAAAACCCGATGAACGTCGGGAGAAGATCACGGCTCTGCTGAATGCGGCGTTGCCGGAGTTCGCCAGTGCCGGGCTGCAGGGCGCGAGAGTAGATGCCATTGCCCGGGCGGCGGGTATGAACAAACGCCTGCTCTATCACTATGTAGGCGATAAGGAAGCCCTCTTTACTGCCACTCTGAACCTGGCCTTCGACCGTATCCTGGATTCCCCTGAGGCGCTGCACAGCGCGGAATGGCGGCTGATCTGTCACGGATGCGCCGTCGGCAGAACCAGCCGTCTCGCTGAACTCGAAGCACTGAACAGACCGATAGGCGCTGCCCAGGCCGCGCCCGCCTTGGGAATCAGGCTCCTGGCAGCCCTGATGCCTGATCTGGCCGACCGGTTGCTCGGCAACGAGACCGGTGATGATCCGGGGCGTTACCAGGCCGTGCGGCGAACGCTACGGAATCTCTCGCGAGTCGGACCAAAACCCAGGCTGAAACTGCGTCCGGCGCTGAAAACCGGCACGTCTTCCGGACGGTAGTGTTTTTTCGGGAGATCGTCGGGCGGGGTCAGCCAGCCAGCTGATCGATGCGCAACGACTCGAAGCGCTCGAAATAGGTGGGAAAGGTCTTCTGCACGCAGTCCGGGCCGTTGATGGTGATGGGCACGCCGCCCAGGCAGGCCAGTGAGAAGCACATGGCGATTCGGTGGTCGCCGTAGGTGTCGATCGATGCGCTGACAATCTTCTCCGGTGGCGTGATGGAAATGAAATCGATGCCTTCCACCACCGAAGCACCGAGCTTGCGCAGCTCCGTGGACATGGCGGCGAGACGGTCAGTCTCCTTGACCCGCCAGTTGTAGATGTTTCTGATCGTGGTTGTGCCCCGGGCAAAGAGTGCCAGCACGGCGGCCGTCATGGCGGCGTCCGGGATCGGATTCAGGTCCAGGTCGACGCCCTTGAGCGGTCCGGGCCGAACGGTGATGCTGACCGGACCCCGCTCAACGGATGCACCCATGGCTTCGAGCACGTCGACGAACGCAACGTCCCCCTGGACGCTGTCCTCGCCGACGCCGAATACGGTGACACCCTCTCCTGCGATTGCACCCGCGGCGAGGAAGTAACTGGCTGACGATGCATCGCCTTCCACCAGCAGCGTGTCAGGTGACTGGTAGGTGGCCGGCGCTATCTCGAACCGTTCGTAGTTGTCGTGCTGAACGTTCACCCCGAACTGCGCCATGAGGTGCACGGTGATGGCGAGGTACGGCTTGGAGACCTGCTCGCCGACGATTTCGATCCGCACGATATCCCGAGCAAGCGGGGCGGCCATGAGCAATGAGGTGAGGAACTGACTGGAGATATCGCCGGGCATGCGCACCTCGCCGCCGCCCAGGCCCGTGCCCGTGACCCGTATTGGCGGGTAGCCCTGTTCTCCCAGGTATTCGATTCGGGCACCCAGCTGACGCAGTCCGTCCACCAGGGGTGCCACCGGACGCTCCCGCATTCGAGCGACTCCATCCAGCACGTAGCGTCCCGCACCGGCAGTCAGCGCCGCCACCAGGGGCCGGTAGGCAGTTCCAGCCAGGCCCAGATCGAGCGTCACATCCAGCTCCCGATTGACCAGCGGGCCGGCGACACCGTCAACGACATGTTCACCGTTGTCGTGCGCAACGCTGATGCCAAGGGCTGCCAGGGCAGTCAGCATGTGGTGAATGTCTTCGCTATCCAGCAGGTTCTGAATTCTGGTGCGGCCGCGGGCCTGCGCAGCCAGCAGCAATGCCCGGTTCGAAATGCTCTTCGAACCGGGAATCGAGATCTCGCCGGCAAGTGCGGCGGCTGGCGCTAACGTGAGTTGCTGCATGGCGGCGTATTAAACACCAGCCGCCGGGCGGTCGCGACTGTCAGGCGTTCTGGTTGGCCGCCTTCGACCGGTTGCCGGTCTTGCTCGCCGGTCGCCTGGCTGGCGGCTTTTCCGCCTGGGACGCTGCCGTCGCCTGCTGTGCGGCTGGCTGCCTTGTCCCTTGTTTCACCGCAGGCGCGGACTTGTGTTTCTGCGGTGGAGTGCTGATTACCTTTACCCCGGGCAGGTGCTGATCCGCCACGCTGGATTCGGCGTTGCGGGAAATCTTGATGAAGCCCGCCTGCTTGTCGATGAGGGCGAACTTCGCTTTGTGTGTTTTTGCCCAGGCGTTCAGCTCCCTCAGCACGCTTGCATCCTTCACGTTTCGGGCCAGCAGGGTGAAGCGCGAATCGAACCGGTCGCCGAGACGCTGAACGCAACCCACCACACCTTTCGGGGTGGACCGGGCACCGTCACAGATGATGAGGCGATAGGTTTTGGCGAGTCGGCCGGTGTCGACGGCGTACCAGACGAAGTCATCGAATAGTTTTGGCTGGGACTGAATCACATGAGCGCCGCTCACCCGGTACTCGGTCAGCCAGGACCGGATCAGGTTTGCCCAGTGGCGGTCGTTCTCCAGGCACCAGACCTGTTTGCCCTGTATGGGATCCTTGTCGCAGAGCGCCCCGAGGATGAGCGTGAGCAAGCTGGCGCCGGCGAGCAGAATGGGTCCTTCCGCGGCGTTGGCTTCTGCCACCGCGCTGCGCATGAATTGCTCGTCCGCTGCCGTCAGCGGATCGCCCCAGAACGCATAAAGCTCACTGATCTCGCTGGTGCCGAATGTGGCTTCCGAACTGACGACCTGCTGCATTCGCTTGTCGAAACCGTGCTGG
Organism: Candidatus Azotimanducaceae bacterium; assembly: GCA_965215995.1. Lineage (GTDB taxonomy): Bacteria > Pseudomonadota > Gammaproteobacteria > Pseudomonadales > Azotimanducaceae > SZUA-309. Next base: position 3,161,779 of record OZ244128.1, read on the forward strand.
CGACTGTGGAATGCCACACGGGCACGAATGGTCTGCATGGCCCTGTTTTCGGTTAGAAAACTGACAGACATGATGGTGTCCCTCTTGATCCCCGACAGGCTACCCAATGCGCCCGGCAGGGAACGGAAAGGGGTCACGGAATGGACGGTCCGTCAGGGATGAAGCTCGGGCGGAGCGGGTACCAGGGTGCTGATGAACCCTGCGAGATCGGGCGCGACCTGTCGAATCGGCTTGAAGCCAGGCTTTTCCAGCAGAACGGCGCCGGAGTCGTTGTCCACACTGAGAAACAGTTCCGAATCCGGCTCCGTGCAGGCAAAAAACACGGTCATGGTATGCCCCTTGGCAACCTTCTTACTGAGCGCATGGCCGATCAGGTTTTCGTTGAGCCGTTCGAGGTCTTCCGGGTTCCAGGGGAAGAGCAGACTGACGTGACCGTCAGCAGCCTCTGCTTCGAGCCCTGCAGCCCAGTAAGCGCCCCAGTAGGCTTTGATGTCCGGGTGTATGGTGAGCTCCAGGGCCCGTTCCAGCGGGGTGAAGTCCTCTGCCACGGAGTCTGGATGACGCGGCACCGGCCGCCAGGCAATGACCGTTCCTGCATCGGTCTCGAACGGCTCACCGACTTCGCAGGCAGAACGCCAATCGGGATCAAAGGGTGCTCGAAGATCCGGGTAGGTCTTCAGCGTATGGTCCATGAATTCAGCCAGCGCCTCACCGACTGTCACTGTGGCGGTGGCTCCGGCGGTATGTGATGGTAGGGCGGTCGCTCACCTGGCGGCGGCCCCTCTTTCGATCCGGGTGGGCCTTTCGGCTGCCAGCGCTCGGGGCGCCTGCTCATGTTTTCCACCAGTTGCCGACGCTCGTTCACGGTGAGCTCTGCGGCCAGGGCAATGAAGGCATCCTGAGAGGCACGCTGGGAGCCAGAGAGCTGTGCTTCGAAGGACTTGAGCGCCGCGCGCAAGGCGGCTTCATCAAGCGGATCCGCCAGCATTGCCGTCCGCAGCGCTTCCTGGGTGCCTCGGATCTCCCGGAATCGGGGACGCATGGCGCCGAGGTACGCCCGATACAGGGGCGCGAGCTCCCGGGCCCGTTGCTCCGGCAGATCTCCCAGCAAACGTCGCATGCCGAAGACCGGATCTACCCGATGCATCTCAGGACGCGGTCCGGCCTGACTGCCGAGGAACATGCCGATTGCCACAAGGTTCAGGGCAACGGACACCATCAGGGCGATAACAAGCGCGAGCTTACTCTTCATCAGCCAGCTCCGCGTAGGTCGAAGAGAAGGCCATCAGGCCCACATCTGCTGCGAGATAAGCATCCTCTTCAGTCGTTGGCAGCTGCACCATGCCTAACGCGAAACCGAAGGCCAACGGTAAGCCTGCGGCGAGCACGGGCCGCCAGAGCCTGCCTTGCAGCCAGTTGAGCAGTTTCAGCCAGGGGTCTGTCATCTCAACCGCGCTGGCCACGATTCTTCCGGCCAGATAGGACGGTGCCGGTGCCTCCGACATGGCAGCGAGCAGGTTTGCCAGGGTCTGAGCATCAGCCAATGCATCCACGGCCTCTGATGACGTGCTCAGCAGGGCTTCGGCATCGCTTCTGAGTGCCTCCGGCCAGCGTTCGAGCACCGGTCCGTGCTCGTCCAGGAGGTTGGTGAATGTGCTGAGGTCCATGTTCCCTTCCATAATAGTCTCAATTGTCCCTGCGGGTGCCAGCGCGGTTGTGCGCCACCTGTACTCCGGCGGTGGACAGGGCTTGGCGTAATGCCTTGCGCCCTCTGGTCAGGAGTGACTCGAGTGCCCGCACACCCACTCCGAGGATCTCCGCTGCCTGCGCGTTGCTGAAGCCCAGCACCTGACAGAGCAGAACGGCAGCGCGCTGCCGTTCCGGCAGGTCGCCGAGCGCCTCATTGAGGAGTTGCTGCTGCTCGACGGCAATCTGGTGTGCGGCCGGGTCCGCTCGAGGGTCCACCATCTCCAGACCGTCCACTCCGGGTAGCTCTCGCTTTTTACGGAAGCTATCTATGGCGAGCCGGTGGGCAATGGTGTGCAGCCAGGTGGTCACCTTGACCCGCCCTGGCTGATAGCTGCCCGCCTTCTGCCAGACCCTGAGGAAGGTCTCCTGAGCCAGATCCTCCGCATCAGCTCGAGAGCCGGTGAGACGCAAGAGGTAAGCGTGGATCGGGTCGAGGTGCAGGCGGACGAGCGATTCGAAGGCCACGCTGTCTCCGGCCGCGATGGCCGCCAGCAGACGTTCATCGCGCTCACGTCCATGCTCGCGCTCGGCCCGGACGCTGTCGTCCGGGCCTTCATCGTCTGCATGGTTGTCGCTCTCCGCCGTATCTGACAAGGTGGCGAACGCTCAGCTTGCACTGCGGCCCCAGGGGTGGCGGCCGGTACGCTCCGGCAGCTCATCCCGGGTGATCTTGCCATCGCCGTTGGCGTCGAGGTTTGCCAACCGGCGGGGCGGAAACTCGTCAGGTGAGAGATAGCCATCGCCGTCGGCATCGGCCCGCTCGAACAGTCGCGACTTCATGCTCGCCTTCTTGGCTTCATGCATTGCCTCTCGCGAGAACTCGTCCCGGCTGACCACACCGTCGGCGTCCGCATCCAGAGCGTGGAACAGTTCTTCTTCCATGCCGGCCATTGCTTCACTGCGTTCGGCAATCATTTCCTCGGTCGGCTCACCTGATCCGCCGTGCCAGCCGCCGCGTTTGTGATGGCCTCCGCGTGGCCGTTTCGGCATTTCCGCTGCGGCAAACTCCTCGGCACTGATGAGGCCATCACCGTCAGTATCCACATTGGCGAATACCTCTGCCCGCCGGGCATCCAACGCCTCGACTGAGATTGGAAAGCGGTCGTATCGGCCTTCGTCTCTCGCCGCATGGGCCGGTGGTGCGCTGGCAACGAAAAAGGTGGCAGCAGCTATTAGAACGGTACCGGTAACTGCGGCAGCGATGACAACGATTCGTTTGGTTTTCATGTTGATTGTCCTTTTTGTGGGTTCACTGCTTCTACGCAGGTCAGCAGCAAACCCGTCGCTGGTCCTGTTCGATTAATCCAACGAGTCAATCGAACAGGACACTCGCTAAGGTTCGTACTCGATTTCCGTCACCTGGTAGGTGTTGGTCTCGTCGCCCTGCCGAATGGAGATCTCGTCATCCACCCGTTTCTTCAGGAGCGCACGGGCCATGGGCGAATCAATGCTGATGTAGGCCGGGTCTGCATCGAACTCATCCGGACCCACCAGGCGGTAGCGGAAACACTCGCCTTGTTCGTTCTCGAGGGTTACCCAGGCGCCGAAGAAAACCCGGTCTACCTCACTCGGTGGTCGACTGACCACCGTGAGCTCATCCAGCCGCTTGGACAGAAAGCGCACCCGACCGTCGATCTCCCGCAGCTGTTTCTTGCCGTAGATGTACTCGGCGTTTTCCGAGCGGTCGCCCTGGGCCGCGGCTTCGGAAACCTTGCGCGTGACCTCCGGACGCTTCTCTTTCCAGAGGTACTTCAGCTCGTCGTTCAGACGCTGGTAACCGGCCTCGGTGATGTAGGGTGACGAGCGGGGACGGGGCGGACGGTAACGGCTCATTTCCGGTTCGTGCTGATCCAGTCGGTGGCGAAATCGACCACGTCCCGGGCGCGCATGAGGAGGGCATCGGCGTCGCCGATTTTACCCATAATCTGCTTGCCGGTGTCCGCGAAGGCCGAACCGATGTCCGGGAAGTCATCGTCACTGACCTTCAGAGGATGGAAGGGTTGCCAGCGGCGTTCACCGCCGATAGCGAGCGGCGCGCCTTCCTGGTGAGTGGTCTTGCCGGGAAAGTCTGCCCGGTCCTCGGCCAGGTGCAACACCGTGTTGTTGCCGTGCCCGACACCGAGCAACAGCACCCAGCCATCCAGCGCGTAGAGCTTGCCGATGGGGGAGTCATCACCAAACAAAGAGTCCAACGGGTGCTCGGCGATGATCTCAGCTGCCAGCGGACCGAGTGCTGAGTGAGAGACCTGCGGGTGGTCGCTCCGCAGCGCGCCGGGATAGGTGCGGAACAGTTCCGGAATGGCGCCCATGTTACGAGTCGGCGTACGGGCCGGATCGAAAGCGGGCATTTCCGCTCGAATCTGATCCCACCAGCGTTCCGGTGCCGGGGGATTCTGCCAGTGGGCTGGATCGGTAAGCTGGGCGGAGTGGCTGGGCATCATGAGGGTGCCATCCGGTCCCAGCGCGTTCACGAGCCCATCCACTGCGGTCTGAGCGCCGCCGACCACAAAGCCGAGCTTCGACATGGCGCTGTGCACGTTGAGGAGCATGCCGGGCTCGACCCCGAGTTGGTGCAGGTCTCGAGTCATGGATGCTGGCGTGACCAGCCGGTCGCTCTCGGCAGCTGCCTGCATCACGCGGTACTCACCGGCGGTTTCGTCACTCATCTTTACTCTTCTCTTGCGCTCGGATCCGGTGGGTTTGCCGCCGCTGTCAGGCAGCGATCTTTCAAGCAGATTTCATAGAGCGAACTAGTCTAACGTCCGCCGTTCGCGGGCGTATACTCAAGCGAGCGCCGGAATCCGGGAGGGAAATCATGCGCAGGCTTTACTACATAGCCGACGACCTTCCTACCACCCGTGCCATATCCGAGACCCTGCATGATGAGGGAATCACGGACTGGAACTTCCATGTGGTGGCGAAGGATGAAGACGGTCTCTATCGGCACCACATCCACTCGGCTACACCCATTCAGCAGCTCGACATCGTGCATACCGGTGAGCGCTTCGCCATGATCGGCGCAGCCGTCGGTCTTGCTGGCGGTTTGATCGCGTACTTCAGCGCAGCGCTGCCGTTGCTCGCCGTGTTTGCGGTCACCCTGGTTGCGGCCCTGTTCGGGGCCTGGCTCGGCGGCATGGTCGGACTGTCCCGGGAGAACTACAAGCTCGAGCCCTTTCACGAAGAGATCGAGGCGGGCCGCTACCTGATCATGGTCGACGTACGCCAGGAGAGCAAAGCTCGAGTGCGGGAGATCATGAACATGGGCTTTCCGCGGGTGCGTTTCTGCGGCAAGGACTCTACGTTCATCAACCCGTTCAAGAGCCCGCGGCACGTCTATCCGCAGACAACACACTGACCAGATTCACCCCGGCAGGTGATTCGATCAGGCCCCGATCGGTGATCAATCCGGTGACCAGCTCTGCCGGGGTGACGTCGAATGCCGGGTTGTAGGCGGCCACCTGGGCCGTTGCCGGGCCGAGCACCTCCTCTGCGGCCCGCTGCTCGATGATCACTTCCTGGCCGCGTTCGGTGTGCGGATCGAATGTGGAAGAGGGGCAGGCGACGTAGAAGGGAACGCGGTAGTGCCGGCACAACACGGCCAGGTTCAACGTACCGATCTTGTTCACCACGTCGCCGTTTGCGGTTACCCGGTCCGTTCCCACCAGCACCAGATCGATGGCCCCTGCAGCGAACAGGCTTGCGGCAGCGTTATCGCACAACACGGTCACATCGATCCCGGCCGCTGCCAGCTCCCAGGCCGTGAGTCGGGCACCCTGTAGCAGGGGGCGGGTTTCATCAGCATAGACCGAGAAAGGCACGCCGGCGGCATGGCTCAAGTACAACGGTGCGGTCGCTGTGCCGAGCTCGGAGACCGCAAGCGCCCCCGCATTGCAGTGGGTGAGGATGCTGGCGCCGGGGGTGATCAGATGCCGACCCGCTTCGCCGATGGCCCGACAGATGCGTCGGTCTTCCTGGTGAATGGCGATTGCCTCGTCTGAAAGCGCCTCGAAGCTCGGCGTCCGCCTGGCGCGATCAAGCAGCCGGTCCACCGCCCAGGCCAGATTGACCGCAGTGGGACGGGCAGCTTTGAGTGCTTTGGCGTTGGCATTGAGCGTTGCCTCAAACGACGCTTCTGGCACATCGCGCAAGGATCGAGCCAAGGCGTATCCGGCGGCGATGCCGATGGCAGGAGCGCCGCGCACAGCCAGTGTGCGGATGGCCTCGATGGCTTCATCCAGGTCGCTGATCTCGAGATAGGTCGTCTGCACCGGCAGCAGCCGTTGATCGAGCAGCTTCAGCTGACCCTCATCCCAGATCACCGACGGTGGCACGGATCCGCTCATGTTTCGTCCGAAGCCGCGTCTGCCGTGCGTTCTTCCAGCGCCTCGGCACCGCTGAGCTGCAACGCCCGAGCCAGGTAGGAAACCAGCAGCCCACCGGTATCTCTTGCCGTGGCGCCGCAGGAGAAGATGCCGTCCTCGTGGCCGAGCGTCGCGAAGACCAGAGGGCGGGAGTGGTGACTGGCCATCAGTTCCGCCACGGCCAGCACCATTTCAGGGGAGCCGTAATCCACATCCAGTGCGGTGGTAGGTAGTGCCAACGGGATGGCGGCTTGCCAGAGCTCCGGGCTGTGGCAGTGAAAAACCCATTCGATGCGCGGGTCTGCTGCGTAGATCATGGCGTGAGTCAGCGTTTCCGAAGAAGGCGGCTGCCGGCCTTCGGCGTCGACCCAGAATCGATCCAGATTGCAGCCGACCACTCGGGTCAGATCCTCATCGGTGAGGTGCCGTACACCACCGGTCTGGCTGGCGGTGATGACGAACTCCTCCGGCTGCTCCGGATCCCGGGCGCTGAGATTGCCGAAACCAAGCCCATGGTAGCGCTCGGGGGTCTGCCCCACACCACCCAGCCGGACGAGGATCTCCCGCCAGGCCCGGATCTGCAGCAGCATGTCGTCACCGGCTACCTGGGTCGCCGCTGGCTTCAAGTCGTAGGCGAAGCGGATGGCACCTTCCGTGGCCTGGTCCGTCGGTCTTTTCCCGCTCTCTGAATCCGTCATACCGGTTTGGTTCCGATCAGTTTTCGCGCTTGAGATTGTCGGTACAATGACCGGCTCGAGTTGGATCCTGAGGATGCCACGTTTTGCGTGTGGATAAAGCAGCGGGCGCGCTCGGCGCCTATGTGAGGGATGTGTCGCTCGCCGATGCGGCAGCGTCCAGCGACCTGTTCGGCGAGATCCGGGAAACACTGCTCGCGCACGAGGTGCTGTTCTTTCGGGATCAGGACATCTCCCCCGTGGATTATCAGGCTTTTGCCCGGCAATTCGGCCAGGTGGAAGGTCATCCGGCCTATGAGACCGTGCCGGAAGCACCGGACGTGCAGATCCTGGAAAGCACGGCTGAAGCGCCGAGCAAAATCGAAGCCTGGCACACGGATATGACCTTCCGCCCTGCACCCCCCGCGATCACCTTGCTGCATGGCCAGATCATCCCTGCATACGGTGGGGATACGCTCTGGGCCAGCATCGGCGCCGCTTATGAGGGGCTCTCCGAGCCGATGCGCCGCCTGGTGGACGGCCTGGAAGCGGTGCATGACTTCCGCCATGGATTTCAGGAGAGCCTGGCGGAACCGGGAGGACCGGAGCGGTTGGCGACCGCCATCGCCGAGAACCCGCCGGTCACGCATCCGCTGGTCGCGACCCACCCGGAGACGGGCAGACGGGTGATCTATGTGAACGCGCTGTTCACCACACACATCGTTGGTCTCCGCCGGGAAGAAAGCCGGATGTTGCTCGAATTCCTGTACCGTCACGTTGTCACAGAGGAGTACACGGTGCGGCTGTCCTGGGCGCCGAAAACCGTGGCCATCTGGGATAATCGGGCGACGCAGCACAAACCGGTAAACGACTTCTTCCCACAGCATCGGAAGATGCATCGGGTCACCATCGCCGGTGACCGGCCGGTCGGCCTGGCAGCCTGAGCGTTGGCAAGCAGTTGGCATCCCCTGACCGGGCCAGTCGGCGCGGAACGGGAGGATCTGGAGTTCGCCAGCGCGGATCCGGCGGAAATCAGCCAGGCGCTCTACCAGCACAAGCTTCTTATCCTGCGTGACCAGAAGCTCGATCCGGCGTCCTTCACCGCTGCTGCAGGCAGGCTTGGCGAGCTTGACGTGTACCCCTATGCAGAGCCCATTCCCGGACACCCGCACGTGGTGGCGGTGGTCAAGGAACCGGAGGATGAAAGTAACTTCGGTGGCGACTGGCATACGGACACGGCCTACGTGGCCGCACCACCGGCCACCACCTTACTTTACGCTGTGGAAGTGCCGGAGGTGGGCGGCGATACCCTCTATGCCGACACGGTGCGTGCCTTTGAGGGTTGCTCGGAAGGACTGAAAGCGACCCTCCGACGCCTGGTTGGGCACAACACGGCCAGTCTGGTGCACCAGGCAAACGGTAACTATGCGGGTGTCACCGGTCAGAGCGTGACCTTGAAGGATGCAGATCAGGAAACGGAAGCCGACCACCCACTGGTGGTCGCTCATCCTGAGACAGGCCGGGAGGCCCTCTTCTTCAGTCTCATCCACACCAGCCATTTCCGCGGGATGACCCGGCTGGAAAGCCTGCCCCTGCTGAAGTCGCTGCACGAGCAGGTGATCGCGCCGGACAACGTCAGCCGGCTGCACTGGCAGCCGGGAACACTGGCGATCTGGGATAATCGGGCCGTGCAGCATTACCCGCTGAACGACTACCCGGGCAAACGGCGGGAAATGCACCGGATCATTCTGAAAGGCGAGCCTCCGGTCGCGGCTGCTACCAGCTAGCTTTTGCCGGCATGTCGGCGCCAGGTGTGGCTGCGGCGATTGCCTGCCGTTCTTTCACCCAGTCGCTGAACGCGGCGTCCCCATCGACACTCGCCATGGCCTGGAGCAGTTGCGCAGCCAGCTGCGGATCGTTCCTGAACAGGGTGAGGTAGTCCCCCTTGGCCTGCTCGATCATGCCGAGGGCCAGATAAGCCTCACCCCGATACTCGATGGCGGGATAGAAGTCCGGCTTGATGGTCAGCGCGAAGTTGTAGGCACCGAGCGCCTTCCGGTAGTCGCCCGTTTGCCGCAGTGCATAGCCGAGTTCATTGGCTGCCTCGTAATGATTGAGCTGAAGCTTCAGGGCTTTGCCGCAGTAGGTCACGGCCTCCTCGAAGGCCGCGTCGGCGGCCACCTGCTGGCTCGCCTTGTCTTCCGGGTCCTGAGCCTGCTCGGCAGCCGCTGCCCTGGCCAGTGCCCTTTCCTTGGCACTCAAGCCCCGCTGGTAGTGGGCACTGGCGGTATCACCCGCGCTCTGACCCTCGGGAACTTCTTCCGCGCTGGCACCGGGAGTACCCGCGGCGTGGAGGGATGAGGTGGTCATGGCAGCTGCGATGCTCAGCAGCAGCGCGAAGATGGGGAGGTGCCGGATCCGGTGGCAGGTTCTTCTACCGAATGAATTCATCTCGTCCCCTCTCTACCCGTCTGATCGGCCGAGTGTACTACCTGGGGGCTGCCCGGTCTTGAAGCACGGGAGCCCGGGAGCTACTGTGCGGGCCCTGAATTCAGATGCCACTGGCAGAACGTGGTCTAAAAGGAGGCCGATATGCGGCGATTGATGATTTCCAGGGTGCCGCGCTGGCTGGCAGTTGCCGGTGTGCTCCTGGTGGGTGTGCAGTCGGTGTGGGCGGCGGCGAACGACGCCGTGGCAGAGGCAGAAGTCCAGGCGCTCGCGGTCATGGAGGCTTTTCTCGATGCCTTCAACGGCCGGGATGAAGCGGCCTGGGCGGACACTCTGGTTTTCCCTCATGTGCGCATGGCCAGTGGCACGGTAGTGGTTTACCGGGAGCGGGCGGAGTTTCTTGCTGCCATGGATCTTGATGCCTTCGCCGAAACGACCGGCTGGCGGCGGAGCACGTGGGACGACATGGCGATCGTTCAGTCGTCTGCGAGCAAAGTGCACGTACGGGTCACCTTCTCGCGGTTTGACGCAAACGATGAGCTGATCGCCAGCTTCGACTCGCTCTACATCATCGAGCCGGTGGACGGGCACTGGGGTGTTCGAGCCCGGTCGAGCTTCGCACCCTGAGCGACGAGCCATTTCAGGAGCCAACTTCGTGACGGATGATTCAGACTGGTCGGTTGATGCCTTCGGCTTTGAGACCCGCGCCATTCACGCGGGCCAGAAGCCGGATCCAACCACAGGGGCCGTGGTCACGCCTTTGTATCTCACCTCCACCTATCAGCATACGGCGCCTGGTGAGTACGCCGGTTACGACTACTCCCGTGCTGGCAACCCGACCCGAGCCGCCTATGAGGCCTGTGTCGCAAACCTCGAAGGCGCGCGCTTCGGCTTTGCGTTCACTTCCGGTTGCCTCGGCACCACCACGGCCATGCACCTACTGAGTCAGGGCGATCACGTGGTGGCCTGCGACGATATGTATGGCGGCACCTATCGTCTGTTCGAAGAGGTGTTCCGGCGCTCGGGTCTGGACTTCACCTATGTGGACATGACCGACGGCACCGCGCTGCAGGCCGCCATCCGGCCGGAGACCAGAATGGTCTGGCTGGAAACCCCAACCAACCCTCTGATGAAGCTGATTGATATCGCCCAGGTCGTCGAGATCGCCCATGCGGCGGACGCGCTGGTGATGGTGGACAACACCTTCATGAGTCCCTATTTCCAGAGGCCGATCGAGCTGGGTGCCGATCTGGTGCTGCATTCCAGCACCAAGTACATCAATGGCCACAGCGATCTGATCGGTGGGGTGGTCGTGACGGACGATGAAGCTCTGGCCGAACGTCTGGATTTTCTCAACCGATCCATGGGCGGCATACAATCCACGTTTGATGCCTACCTGTGCCTGCGCAGCCTGAAGACGCTGGCAATTCGCATGCAGGCCCATGAAGCCAATGCCATGGCGGTTGCCGAGTATCTTCAAGGGCACGCCAAGGTGAGGTCGGTGGCCTACCCGGGTCTGCCGAGTCACCCACAGCATGAGCTGGCAGGGCGTCAGGCAAGCGGCTATGGCGGCATGTTGTCCATCGAGCTGGACGGCGGTCTGGACGCGGCCAGGGCAGTGATGGGCAATGTTGCCGTGTTCACCCTGGCGGAGAGCCTGGGTGGCGTTGAGTCGCTGATCGAGCATCCGGGGCTCATGACCCATGCCAGCCTGACGCCGGAGAAGCAGCAGGAGGTTGGCATCACCCCCGGCCTGTTGCGGCTCTCTGTTGGCATAGAGACACAGGACGACCTGCTCGAGGATCTGGAGCGAGCGCTCGCCTGTGCCTGAAGAACCTCCGTCGACGCAACGGGTGTTGGACGATCTGGACCGGCACATGGTCGAGGCAGGCAGCCTGGCCAAGGCAGCGGTGCCGCTCGGAATGTACCTTGCCTGGTGCGCCAACCTGCAGCTCATCTCCGGTCGTTTCCAGCGGGATCACGAAGATGCGCTGCTGCGCCTGCGTTATCGGGAGCTGAGCCCGGCCGAGTTCTTCACCGCGACCACAACGGGCACCCTGACGCTCGACCAGCTGAGCCCGAGTGGTGCGGCCTTCAGCAGCGCCTACTACCATCGCTACATGGAAGACTTACGGGCGACCTTCCCGGATGGGCCCTATTCGGTGCGCGACGACTGGCCACACTACGATCGGATCGCCGCGGTTCTGACCAGGCACTTCATGGCCTGGAGGGACGGTGGACGCGGGAAGAAGCTTTATTCGCGTCGCAACAGAGAGCGCTCCGGGGGCCGTGGAAAGTGGTGGCGGCGGTGGCTGAAATGACGCAACGAGACGACTTCCGACCGCAGGATGTAGAGATCTACCGTCCGTATCCGGACGAGATCCCGTGGGATCTTCTGTCAATGGCGGAGCCGGACCAGGACCGGATGCTCGAGAATGCAGAAGCCGACCACATGCGCGTCGCGAAGTATCAGGGGCAGGCCATCGGCGCCTATGTGATCTGCCCGGAATCAGCCACCTGTTACGTGCTCAGGAATCTGGCGGTGGATCCCGCCTGGCGCCGGTGTGGTCTTGGCCGTTGGCTGCTCGGGCATGCCATCGGCATCAGCGAGTCCAAGGGAGCCCGGGAGATTCTGGTGCGGAACGCCCCCCGTGATGCCGGGGGGCTTTTCAAGCGAACGGGTTTTCAGCCGGAAGGCAGCGACCTGCGTCTGGTGCTGATGCCGGAGTGACTCAGGCCGCGCTGCTCGCAGGTGCAGCCACTGGCCGGCCGCTGTAGAGCGCCTTCGGACGAACCAGGCGGTTGTCCACTCGCGATTCTGCGAAGTGCGCCAGGTAGCCGTAGACCCTTGCCAGCGCGAAGTTGGCCGTGAAGAACGGTGTGGGAATGCCGAGGGTCCGGTAGATCACACCTTTGTAGAACTCCAGGTTCGCATACAGCGATTTTCCTTCCTCCGCCATGCGCTCGATGAACCGATCTTCGATGGCGACCAGCGTCAGGTAGGTCTGCTCATGCGGCGTGCCGGCGCAGAGATCGGCAGCCAGCGCCTTCAGGTAGCGGGCCCGCGGATCGAGCACCTTGTACTCCCGGTGACCCATGCCCATGACCTTGGTTTTGCTGGCCAGACATTCGTCGACGAAGGCGGCAGCCTTCTCTGGAACAGCCACCTTGTCAGCGGTTTCCAGCGCGGCCTGGTCAGCACCGCCGTGCAGCACGCCATGCAGAGTGCCGAAGGCAGCGGACAGGGCGTTCTCCACCGGGGCCAGGGTGCTGGCGCAGGCCCGGGCCACGAAGGTGCTGGCATTGAAGCTGTGCTCGATCTGCAGGATCTGGGTCACGCTGTAGGCACGACGGGCGATGTCCGTATCGGGGCTGCCGATCCGCTCGAGAAACTGCAGCGCCGGATCGGTTGAGCTGGCGCGACGAACGGCGTCACGCTTCAGGTGTGTGGCGACCAGCGCCGGCAGCTTGGCGGCAATGGCAAACCCCTGGGCTGCTTCGCCGCGTTCTTCGAAAGCATCGGTGCGGTCAAGCAGAGGCGCGAGGCCCTGCAGCACGTGCATGGGATGGGTGTCCTTCGGCAGTGTTAGCACCAGCGCCCGCTCCCGATCCGAGAGCTCGGCGTGGGCAGACACTTCCCGGGCCAACTGGTCTGTGCGTGTATCGTCCACGACCAGAGCGGCAACTTCGCCGAAGGGCGCATCGACCAGGTCGTCGATGGGCACACCACGGTAGCTCAGCACGCCGGTCTCGCCATCGACGAGAGAGATGCTGGTCGTGTCCACCAGCACTCCTTCCAGGCCGCGTTTGATGTCATTGTTGCTCGTCATTGATCTTCCTCCTGTCGCAGGTTTTCCCCGGCAGTTAAGGCAGCCTACGCAGGCAGGCGAGCTGAACCCATAGCGTTGGACTTACCGAATGAGAAGTGCAGCTAATAGGCCTCCTGGGTTTGCGGCATACGGGCATCTCAGGTCGCGCTGGTTTAGCGGCTGCCAGACGAGAAAAAAATAAGTCGAGCTTATGTGTCCATAAGCGCAGCCAGCCATGTCCTTCTGGAGGTGCCCTGAGCGCGCTGTTAGTCTGAATTCATGCAGATCGAACGGCACGAGATCCGGATCTTCGCTGCTGTGGTGGAGGAGGACGGTTTCTCCCGCGCGGCGGAGAAGCTGGATGTTTCCCAATCCGCGGTCAGCCAGGCCATCGCCAATCTGGAGCACAAGCTGGACACCCAGTTGCTCATACGCGGCCGGAAGCTTGCGCTCACGGAGTCTGGCAAACGCCTGTTCACGTTTTCCCGAATGGTGATCAATGAGGAATCGCTGGCGCTGGACGACATTCAGCGTATCCGCACCGGCGCCTTATCCACCTTGAACCTGGCCATGTCCAGCGCGGTCAACCGTTTTCACGGCGAACGCCTGCTGCTGGAGTTCTGCGAAAAGAATCCGCTGACCCGGCTGAAGCTGGACGTGGCGCCGAGCCGGGAGATGGTTTACGGGGTGGATGAGGATCGCTGGGAGCTTGGGTTCGGACCCTTCCAGAGCCGGATGCCCGGCCATTTCGAGCTGCTACCTTTCTACCAGGAGACGCGCTTTCTGGTCGTGCACCAGGACCATCCCAATTTCACCGAGCTGACTCGCGATCCTGCATCCCACATGGCGGGCCAGACCCTGCTCGCCAGCTACCTGGATGATCCGGGCAAGCGCCCGGGCAATCAGCGTATCCGGGATCAGGTGCAGGACGTCTGGGAGGTGAGCCATCTGGAGCTGCGGCTGGCGCTGTGCGCGGCTGGCAAGGGCATCACCTATCTGTCCGACCGGCTGCTCGCCGACATCGATGGTTTCCATGCCATAGCAGGGCTAGAGGTGTCGAGCTTCGAGCGGGAAGTGGGCCTCTACTACAAGAAGCATCAGGCCCTGTCGGAAGGCGCCAAGCGCTTCATCGGCATCTGTCAGAGAGCCTTCAGTTCAACGAAAAGCCTTCAGCCCGGCTGAGATCCTTCGCTCAGCCGGTCGGGAGACGCCTTGGCAAGACCCCAGGCCATCGCCGGTGTGGCGATGATCAGCCACTCCGCGATAATCAGGTTCGGCACCCAGCAGAGCCACGCCACCGCGGGGTAAAACTCCGCGAAGGTGAGACCGAACACAGCCTGGGAAAGGCCCAGATAGGCCCGTAAGGTAACCGCGGCAAAGGTCAGCGCGAAGTTGCGGATCATCCACACCCGATGCGCCTGAATGTCGCCCCGCCGGACAGCCGCATAGGCCTGCCAGCCACTGACAAGCCAGATCACGGCAAGCAGGAAGAAGCCGAACTGGCCGGCCATCCCGCCATCTGCTCGTGCCGCCATGACGATGCCGCCGATGCCGCCGATCAGCACGGCAATCAGATAGCTGCGGCCCAGCCAGCGATGCAGCCGGATCCGCCGCGCTCGCAGTTTGGGAAGGAACTGAAAGCCGCCGATCAACAGCGCTACGCCGCTGCCGAGCACGTGAAAGGCGGCGTAAAGGGGAATCTCGGCGAAACGCTGCTGGAACTCCTGATCACCCGAGAGCCCCGCCTGAAATAAAAAAGCATGAGCAGCGATGAGGATCGACAGGAAGATCATCAGACCGAGCAGAATTCGAACAGGCAACGACATGCTAAGGCCTCTCTCCAGGGAGCCTGTTCTCATGTTAGCACCAGTGTGCGTTCGGTGCGGGAGGCCCATTTTTAGTGCGGGACACCCATACCTAGTGCGGGACACCCACGCCTAGTGTGGGACACCCACACCTAGTGTGGGACGTTGTCTTCCCTGGCCGCGCGGCCCAGGTAGCCGCCATGATGCCGAAGCCCCCAGTCTTCCCGGGTCACGCCTTTCTGCTCCATCAGGGCAAGGGCCATGGCATCGCTGATGGCGAGCATCACCGCCATGGAAGCCGACGGGGTCAGGCCGACCGGGCAGGGTTCTTCTATCTCACCCATGTCGAGCACGATGTCGGACAGGTTGCGCAGCTCTGAATCCGGGTGCGAGGTGATGCCGATGACCGTGGCCACGCCCAGGTGTCGGGCGAGCTCCAGGATCTCAAGCACTTCACGGCTCTTGCCGCTGGTGGAGAAGGCGATCATGACGTCGTGGTCATCGACGATGCCGAGATCGCCGTGCGCGGCTTCCGCGGCGTGCACGAACACGGCCGGCGTGCAGGTCGAGCAGAGCGTGGCGGCAAACTTCTCGGCGATGTGCCCGGCCTTGCCGATCCCGGTGGTGATCACCTTGCCGTCGCAGGCCTGCATAACCTCTACCGCTTTGACGAAATGGTCCGTCACGTTAACCGAGCGAATGGCGTCTGCTTCGGCGTCTAGGGTGGCGCGCATGCGCTCTTGGATGTTCATCTGGCTGCCGTCCTGTGGGATTGCTAGTCTTTGCTGGGAGGTAGGCGAGGGTGAATTGAGCGAATTAGGGAGTCAACCGGAATCCAGGTCGCTGAATCTGATCCCCTGGCCGGCATCGGTTGATGCCGGGCTCGGCAGGTTCGAACTCGAGAGTGCTCGATTGGCGGCCGTGTTCGAGGCAGCGAGCTCAGAGAGAGTGGCCGATGCCGTTTCGCAACTAGCCGCAGACGTAGCCAGCCTGACCGGGCTGCCTGCCGCTGACAGCGTGCCGGTGCGAATTCGGACTGCAGGGGCGGCCTCGTCCGCGCCCCGGCTCGAGGAAGACGAAAGCTACTGGCTGGTGGTGGACGATGCCGGGATCTACCTAGATGCGGCAAGTCCCTGGGGTGCACTTCGCGGTATCGCTACGCTCGGCCAGCTCGTCACCGCGGATGGCTGCATTCCTCACGTGGCCGTTGATGATCGACCGCGTTTTTCCTGGCGCGGCCTGCTGCTCGACCCCGCCCGCCACTTCCTGCCGCTGGATGACGTTCTCCGCACCCTGGACGGCATGGCCCGCTGCAAACTCAATGTGCTGCATTTGCACCTCACAGACGATCAGGGCTTCCGTTTTCAGGTGTCCGACTATCCACGACTTGCGAGCGCGCAGTGCTACTCGGCCGCGGATCTTCGACGCATCGTCGAGCATGCCGCTTCGCTCGGTGTTCGGGTCGTGCCGGAAGTGGACATGCCCGGGCATGTGACAAGTTGGCTCACGGCTTACCCCGAGCTCGGCTATCAGCAGGTGCAGGAGGCGGAACGGTTCGGCGTGCATGCGGCCTGTCTGGATCCGACGAGTGATGTGGTTTACGCGGTGATCGGCAGCATCCTGGATACGCTGGTGGAGATCTTCCCGGACCCCTGTCTGCATATTGGCGGTGACGAGGTGAGCCCGCGCTGGTGGTCAGAAGACCCGAAGGTTCAGGCGTTGATGGCGGCGGAAGGCCTTGTTGACGTGCGGGCGGTACAGGGTTTCTTCAACCGCCGGGTGGCGGAGATGGTCGCCGCTCGCGGTCGCCAGGTGGTTGCCTGGGACGAAGTGATTGATGCGGGCATGGCGGAAGATTGGATCATCCAGGCCTGGCGCGGCGTCACCATGCGGGACCGGGTGATCGCCGCCGGTAACCGGGTGCTGCTCTCGGCGCCCTACTATCTGGATCTCCACTTTCCGACTGACGTCCACTACGGTTTCGATCCCGGTGCCGCGCAGACGGCGCTGCTGGAACGGGAAGACGCCCTCACTCGGGATCCCCGATTCGAACACGTCGCTGCGGGTATCCGCTGGACCGATCAATGGCGCGCAGGGGCCGTGGCTGCACCGGAAGGGGACGCAGATGAGCTGTTGCTGGGTGGCGAGGCCTGCCTGTGGAGCGAGCTTGTCACCCCGGAGGTGCTCGATATGCGTCTCTGGTCACGATTGCCGGCAGTGGCCGAGCGGTTCTGGTCGCCGGCCACCCTGACCGATTCGAGGGAGGTGAATCGCCGCCAGGATGTGTTTCTCGATCGCTCGCTGCCCCTGTCAGGGATCGAGTTGACAGCAAATACCTCTGCCCGATGGCGGTCGTTGGGAATCTCCGAAGCCTGGGACGACCTCGTCTGCATGCTGGAGCCGATTAAGTGGTATGGCCGGCTGCTCGGGATGGAGGCGCTTAATGCCAGAATAGCGGGAACGGAGATGCCCCAGGCCCGCCCTTACGATGTGGCCTCTGCTCTCGATCAACTGATCGATCATCTGCCGGTGGAAAGCCGGACCGCAAGAGCGGTTGCAGAGCTTTGTGAGCAGGCAACGTCCGAGCAGGCCGAGCGTGGGGTCGCCCGGGAAACTCTGCTGCGATATCTGAAGCTCTGGAAGAAGCTGGGCGAAGCGAGCGACGAAGCGCCGGTCGGTCTCAGCCCGCTGGCGTCGAAGCTTGCCGAGCTCGGCAGGCTGATCGAAAGAAGGCTGGAGGGTGAAGCGCAATCGGCGGAGACGATTGCCGGGCTGCTGGTTCCGGAAGGGGAGTTCATGCTGGCGCTACCACGGGTGCTCTATCGCTGGCTGCTCGCCACGTGAGCGGGGCATGAATCCTGTCGAGGTGCTCGAAGCGGGTTGGGGCTTCACCGACGCCAAGCTTCAGCCCCTGGGCGCCGGGCACATCAACGACACCCTGCTGGCCGAGGTGGACGGACGGCCAGCTGTGGTTCTGCAGAGAATCAACGAGCAGGTGTTCACCGATCCGGGGCGGGTGATGAGCAACCTGGCGCGGGTTCAGGCTCACCTCGGCGAGGTGGCGCCTGGATTGATCCCGGCCCTGATCGAGGCATTGGATGGGCAGTGCTTCTTCAAAGATAACGCGGGCGCCTGGTGGCGGCTCTGGGAATACCTGCCGGATGGCAGAACCATCGAGCAGACGCGGGACCCCGCCATCTGTCGCGCCGCCGCGCACACCTTCGGCCGCTTTCAACGACTGCTCGATGATCTGCCTGGGCCAACCCTGGAGCCAACCATTCCAGGCTTTCTCGAGCTTGCCGGGTACCTGGAACGGTTCGATGGCGTGGTCGCAGCAACATCTGGTGCAGAGGCGGTGATCGACGAAGTCTGCGGTCGGGCCCTCATCGAGAACCATCGCGACCTGGCGATGGAGTTGCCCAGGGGAGGTACGGTCATTCACGGTGACTGCAAACTGAACAACCTCTTGTTTGCACAACGGGGTTCGGCCGTCCGGGCAGTTCTGGATCTGGACACCATCATGGTCGGTCACTGGGCCTGGGACTTCGGTGACCTGGCCCGATCCGTGTTAACCGGCGCCGCGGAAGGTGAGCCCGGGCAGACCGGCGCTGGGGCGCAAGACGCACTGGATCTCTTCGCGGCGCTGGTCAAGGGCTTTCTGGCTGGGCGGAAAGAGGACCTGGACGCCCGAGCACTGGCCGTCGCCCCGGTCTATGTCGCGTTCATGCTCGGCGTACGTTTTCTCACTGATCACCTTGAGGGAGACCGCTACTTCAAAATCAGCAAAGCAGGTGAAAACCTGGATCGCGCACGTCGCCAGTTTGATCTGATCAAGGGACTGCCGATTGCTTCCTTCGAGGCGGTGGCCAGTGAGATATTGGCCAACCAGGCGTTCGCCAGCTGAGCGTTGGCTGAGTGCTTGGCGGGATCAGCTACCCTTCAGTCAGCTCAACCAACCGCGCTGAGCACCAGGTTCACCACCCCAACCATGATCAGCACGAAGAGCATCGTGAAGATGATGCCGATGGCGATGAACTGACTCGGCTTTCCCTTGGCGAAATCCCGCTTCCTGTTCTGACTCGACTGTACACCGAATACAGCGGCCAGCGCGCTGCCGATGAGTTGCAGGATTGTCAGCCCGCTTTCGTCCGGTGTTTCCTCCGGCTGATCAGCGTTGTCGGTCGATGGTCCGTCTTGCCTGTGTGCCATCAGTATTCGTTCTCGACCCGCGTCAGCCAGTAGTCGGCATCGAAATTTTCATCCCCGGTGAGGTATCGCCAGAAGCGGATCCGGTTCAGATATTCGAGCCGGCCCGTATCCGCTTCGAACCAGGGATCGGGCGTGGTGAGAATCGTGTGCACGTCCTCGGCTTCCCGTGCCTCTCCCAGCCAGAAGATGGGTTTCTGAGGCGCGCTGGTATCCAGATCGCTGGTATTCCAGAGCCGGCACTGCCGTTCGGTCGGGCTGAGGCGAATCTTGAACATGTAGCGTAGCTGATCGGACCGGTTCGCACCGCCGCCGTGCCAGATGCCATGGTGCATGAAGAGCAACGTGCCCGCGGGACAGACCATGTGCTGCTGACCGGCAATGTTCTGATAGCGGGAAATGGCGGCTTCGGAAACGATTCTGAGATGGGTGCCGGGCACGAATCGGGTGCCACCCATTTCCGGCGTCACCTCGTGTGGGAAATACATGATCTGCACATCGAACGCCTGGCGCGGATCGATGGTGGAGTCCTGATGCGTGTGCTGCGCCGCCATGGGCTTGCCGGTCATGTTCGGCGGAAAGGTGATGTGCAGAAAATGATGATCCAGGAGCGGCTTTCGTCCCACCAGTGAGCGCACGGTACCGGCCACCTCCGGCAGGGCCATGATCCTGGCGAGTGCGGAACCATCAGGATAGGCCTCTGCGAGCGGGGTGCCGGCGGGAACCACGGGTATGGCGCTGCTGCCCATGATCTTCTGGTAGTGCTCGCCGATTCCTGCCACCTGGTCGCTGTGGCCGATCTCGTGGAGAAATGCCTGGTTGAGCGATTCCGGGACCACGGCATCAAAGCGCAGATAGCCGGAAGCGGCGAACCGGGCCATCTGGGTGGTGCTGAGCAGGGTGGGTTCGATCATGGTGCTCATACTGCCTCCACCGCCTCGAGCTTCTCGAAGAAGAACTCGTACTTGAGGTAGCCGGTTCTGAACTCCTCACCCTGCACGTGGTGGATGAGCGGGCTGGCCTGGATGAGACGCCAGCCGTCCCGGAGTGCACCCAGACCGGTTCGGTACGGTGGCTCGGATTCTTCGCCGGCCATGGGCCGGGTGCGTCCGGTGCCGTCGTAGTTCGCCCAGGCGATCACGGTGGAATCCAGCGCGGACGAGGAGAGGTAGAGCACGAGCACACGTTGACGTTGAGCAGCGGAATCCGGCATGCGGCGAGCTTAGCACAGCGTCTTGCGAGCCTTCGTCTGCAGTGCGATGCTCGAAAGGATGGAGCGGCATCCCGACAGTCACGACTTCACCTGGGTCGATCCGGCAGGACCATTCGAATTCCTGACGGCAGAACAGGCGCGTGCCTATTCAGAGATGGGTGGCTTTGTGCTGGAGAATGCGTTTCCGCCGGAGGAAGTGGCCGCGGTGATGGCGGCAATAGATCCGCTGGAGGCCGAGGCGGAAGCGGCCTTGGTGGCTGCCGGCAAGCAGACCTATGGCATTGCCCGAGCTGGTGAGATCATCTTTTCGCCCCATCTGGTCGCCCGCTCGGAAGCGCTGCGGGCATTTTCCACCCACCCGGTGTTCCAGAAGCTCACCGGGGAGCTCATCGGCTCGAACGTGCACCTGTACTGGGATCAGCTCGTCTACAAGAAACCAGGCACGGCGGACGAGTTTCCCTGGCACCAGGACAATGGCTACACCTTCGTCGAGCCTCAGCAGTACATCACCTGCTGGGTCGCGCTCACGGATGCCACGGTGGCCAATGGATGCCCATGGATTGTCCCGGGTGCGCATCGGCAGGGCACGCTCAAGCACAGATGGACGGACCTAGGCTTCGAGTGTCTGCGTGAACCGGAAGGTGCGGTGCCGCTCGAGGTAAGCGCCGGATCCATCGCCGTATTTTCTTCTCTGACGCCGCATCGGACCGGACCGAACCTGACGGACGGGACGAGGAAGGCCTACATCCTTCAGTACGCGCCGACCGGTGCGGTGATGTATCCCCGTGGTGATGAGCCGCGTGCGGCAGACAATCCGAACTGGCAGTATGCGATCCTCGAAAGGGGCAAGGCCGTCGCGCCAAGCCATACAGCCTGAAATATAAGTCTTGAAAGAGAACCCATGATCCAGCCAACAGCGCATCTGTTTGACGGCGATGCCCGGTTGATCAACCGGTCGTTGCGAAACCTGCTGGTGATCGTCGCCGCCTTCAGTTTTCTGCACGGCTGCACCGGCACTCAGAACCGTCCCATGCAACTCGTGTCCGGCTCAGGTCCGATCTATCCGGCGATGGCCAAGGCGGAGCGGATCGAAGGGGCAGTGGTCGTTCGCTACAGCGTCTCCGCGGATGGCCGGGTGATCAATGCTCAGATTGACAGCGCCGAACCGGAGGGTGTGTTCGAGGACGCGGCGCTCGCCGCCGTGCGAAGCTGGCGCTACAACCCGGCGCTCAAGGATGGTGAGCCTGTGGCCATAGACAACGTGGTCAGCACCGTGCGCTTCGAGTTGTCTGCCAACGACCGCTATAGGGACTATTAGTGATCAGCGCCACCCTGGTCGATCTCTACACATACGAAGTGGTGGTGGAAGGATCGGAAGCCGTCTCCGAGACGAAGCATCGGGTGCAGCTGATGCCCGAGTACTATCAGAAGCTTTGCGGCGGCACCATCACCCATGAGTGGCTGATCATTCAATCCTTCAAGTTTCTGCTCGAGCGAGAGCCGAACACGAGCATTCTCAGGGAGTTTGATCTGTCCGATATTGCTGGCTACTTCCCGGAGTATGAGCAGGAGATCTCTTCCAGGGTGGGTTGGAACGCGAGCGGCTGAGGGTGGTTTTACTAAGTACATTCCCTGATGCAAAATCTCGAGAGATCCAGTAGTGGTACGAACGATTACGAAAGTCTGAGAGGGGAGAGCCATGAGCGAAGCACCGCCGATTGATGACTATGAGCTCGATACGTCCTGGATGGACAACATGGGCGAGTGGGGCATGGAAGCGAAACCAGGCAAGCGGGGCCTGACGCTGGAGGAGATTCGGATCGGCAGCTATGGCGATCTTCCCGAACGCTCGGACAACATGAGCGGCCATCCACGGGGCGCTGCCGAGCGGCCCGACGCTTATCGGGTAGGCGGCTACGGCGTGCGCACCCTGGCTGAAATCTGGCTCAACAACGCCACTTTTCTTTACGAGGAAGCCCAGCAACGACAGTGGAGTTCGGCCACCGACATCCCCTGGGAAACCATAGAGCCGCTGGATGACGACGTCGAGGAGGCGGAGTGCCTGCTCTGTACCTTCTTCAACGAGGTGGAGTTCGTCGCCGGCGACGTGCCTGCCCGCTGGGTTGCCCAGACCACGCCGGACTATCTGGAGCCCCGTCACGTGCTGCTGGCCCAGGTCATGGATGAGGCGCGACACATGGACGTCTTTCGCAAGCGGGCGCTCGCCAACGGAGGCGGGTTGATGCGTATGTCCGGGGCAACTTCTGGCTTTGTCGGCAGCATCGACCTGGCGCGGGATTTCACCGAGATGTCCACCCGGCTGCATGTCTCCGGCGAAGGTGCAGTGCTGACGATGTTCCGGATGGGTGAGCTCTTCGGTCAGAACGAGGCGGAGAAACGCATGTATCGGCTCTGTGCCCAGGACGAGGCCCGTCACGTGGCCTTTGGAGTGATGCACCTGCGCTACCTGAACGAAGCCTGCCCGGAACGTCGCGAGGAGATCCACTGCTATCTGGACGAGGCAGAAGCGCAGATCATGGCCGGCCTGCAGAACCCGGCCGGCACCCAGGCGGAAACCAGCGAGGCGTTGGCGATTCTGCTCGGTGGTGGCCGTGAGCACTACGATGAAGGGCATCGAAAGCTGCTGGCCGTGCGCCGCAGGCAGCTCAAGGAGTACATGGATCGCGTCCGGTCCGCAGGCTTCGGCGATCGCTTCGAGGACGGCGGTCGCTCCAGCATCCCGGCCCAGTACGCCGCCGCTCACTGAGTAGGCGCCTGACCGAACCGGTCCAACCCGAGGGAGGGGGACGTATGGCTGAAAAAGACACCTCCGCGGCGGTACCCGCCGCCGTCGCAGGTGCCGCGGCGGCAGCCGGCGGCGAGATGGTCTCCGGCGTGCCGGAGCCGTCTTTCGAGTGGATGGGGCTATCGAACGAGTGGGGCGTGCGGGTGAAACCCGGTGAGCACGGCCTGCGGCTGGGCGACCTGAATGTGGGCATCTATGGGGAGGTCCCCGAGTACTGGGACGACCAGACCCGGCGGCCACGCGGTGCTCTGCCGCGCCCGGGCGTGCCACCCCTGCCCTACAATCTGCGGGCGAAGCATCAGATGTGGGCTGAGTGCGCCGCGGACCTCTACGAGGAGGCGATTCAGCGCCGTTGGATTCCTGCCACTGAGATCCCCTGGGACACCTTAGAGCCACTGCCGGAGGAGGTGGAACGGGCCGTCTGCCAGATCTGCACCGAGCTCATGCAGTTCGCCAACACCGAGATCGAGATCATCACCTACTGGCAGGATCAGATGTCCTACGGGTACTACGAGGTGAAGCAGTACCTGGCCTCCGCCACCTTCGATTGCGCCCGACACATCGAGGCGTTGCGCAAGCGGGCGCTGGCCAACGGCGGGGGTCTCGGCCTCGAGAGCAAGGGCGCGGTCAACCGCATGATTCTCGAGAGCCGCGGCGGTTGGACCGAGTCGGTGGTTTACCTGTACCTGCTGCGCGGTACCTACATGATGCAGCTGCTCAGGACCCTGGAACGGCATGCCAACAACGACGCGGAACACTTCATCTGGTCGCACATGATCCAGGATCACGCCCGGCATCTGACCTACGGCTACGATCACCTGAAATACGCGGTGACCCACCAGGAGGGCGAGGCCGGCATTCTCCAGACGCTGCTGACCATCGGCGAAGCCATGATGGGTACCGAGCTGAACGACGGTGTGCTTCGCTCAGCAGCGGCCATCGTTTTCGGCGGCAGCATCGAAGGTGGCCGACAGGAAGGCATGGCCTCCTACCTGCACATGGTTGGTGACTTCGTTCGCGACTACCTGGCGCTGTGCGAGTGGCTGGGCGTGTCGCGGGAGGAGAGACTGCATCCGCAGCTGAAGAAGTATCTGGAGTTCTGACTGTGCCCGCATTCCCTTCAGAAGCCTGGTTTCAGGCAGTCCGCGATGTCTATAACGGTGACGAGACCCTGCACAGCGGTGGCGGCGGTGCTTGTGATACACGATCCGGGTTCAAGGTAGGCGACGATTACTACCTGATCGTCTTCGAGGGGCTCGATTGCGCCGAAACCCGAGCGGCCAGCGCCGAGGAGATGCAGGAAGCGGATTTCATCATCGAGATGCCACCAGCCCTTTGGTGCGATATGGTCGCTAACATTCAAGCCAACGGAAAAGCCGATCTCAATCACACCTTGAACAGCATCGATCTCAACCAGGAAGAGAGCATCGCCTACTCGCCGGTAGAAGATCAGTATCGGCAGGACCTCTTCTACCGGTACAACCAGAATTTTCAGGACTTCTTCGACGCCTCCGCTCGCGTCGAGACGACTTTCGAATAGCGAGGACGGTTTACCATGAGCGACACCCTATCCGCCAAGTGGCTCAAAGCTGCCGGGGACAGCGTGAACGGGGATCCGGCATTCAGGAAGCTCGGTAACATCGACAGCCGGGTTGCGCTGAAGGTCGGCAAGCCGGCTTTTCTCGTAGATTTCTCCGGTTTCAGCTGCCACGGCGTTCGCAAGCTGACTGAGTCTGAACTCAGAGATGCAGACTACGTGATCGAGATGAGACCAGAGACCTGGAAACGTTTTCTGTCTGGTCGCCGTCAGGGTAACGGGCCGTCACTCATGGAGCTCGATACCACCGAAGGTATCGTCCGGTCCGGCAATCCCCGGGGCAAGCTCGACTTCTACCGCTACCACCTGTCCCTGCAGGCCTTCCTGGACGCCGGCGCCCAGCACGCCTGAATTCATGCCCATCTACGCATACCGCTGCAGCGAGTGCGGCCTGACCACAGACCACCTTGCGGCGGTGGGCGCTGCACCGGAGCACGTCCGGTGCGAGCATTGCGACGGCGAAGACACCCGGCGGATCATCTCCAACGTCGCCTACCACGCGTCGGAAGCCACCAAGACCGCCAAGCTCGATCCCAAGTACGACAAGATGGTCGACCACGCCATGAAGAAGAGCTCGAGTGCCAACGAACACCGGCTGATCAACCGCATGCAGTCGTTCAAAGGGGCGAAGCGCAGCGACGGCGACTGAATGAACCAGTAGCGGCACGCGGGACGTCGCGTCGTCGGTCAGGCCGGCGAAGTGGCGGGTTTCAAGTCCGCGCATGCGGTGACGATCCGTTTGCATGCCTCGACCAGTGCCTCGTGAGACAGGCTGAAGGAGAGCCGAAGGTGCGGGCTCCTCCCGAAAGCGGCGCCCATCATGCAGGCTACGCCTGCCTTGGTGAGGAAGTATTCAGCCACATCGCGGTCATCTTCCAGCAGGTCGCCTGTCGGGGTAGTGGCGCCTATCAGGCCCCTGCACGAGGGAAATGCGTAGAAGGCGCCGCATGGCCTCACGCAGTGCATGCCGGGAACGCTCTCCAGCGTCTGCATCAGGAGCTCCCGATTTCGTTCCAGCAGTCGGACGTTTTCCGCCATGAACGCTCGATCACCTTTCAGTGCGGCCAGCCCCGCCCACTGAGAAACGGACGGGGCGTGCGTTGTGGAGTGAGACTGCACCACACCCATGGCGTCGATGAGCTCGGTCGGCCCGGCAGCGTAACCGAGTCGCCACCCTGTCATGCAGTAGGCTTTGGAGAAGCCGTTCACGATCAGCGAGCGTTCACCGAAGTCGGGCACGACGCCGGCCAGGGCCGCAAAGTCCGCGCCGTCGAACACCAGATGCTCATAGATATCGTCGCTCAGCACCCATACGGAAGGATGCAGGCGCAGCACTTCGCCGAGCGCTCTCAGCGCTTCTGCATCGTATAAAGCGCCAGTTGGGTTCGATGGGCTGTTCAGAATGAGCCACCGGGTTCGCGGCGTTATCAGCGCTTCCAGATCAGCCGGCCGAGGCACGAAACCTGATTCTTCTGCGGCCTCCAGGAACACGGGCTCGCCGCCGCACAGACGGACAATCTCGGCGTAGCTGACCCAGCCGGGCGCGGGAATGATGACTTCATCCCCGGGATCTATCGTCGCCAGCATGGCGTTGAAGATCGCTTGCTTGGCACCGGCGGTTACCTGAATCTGCTGGACGTCGTACTCGAGATCGTTGTCCTGGCGCAGTTTCGCGGCAATGGCCTCGCGCAGTTCCGGGAGTCCTGCGACCGGTGTGTATCCGGTTCGCTGCTCGCGCATGGCCCTTTCTGCGGCATCGATGACGAATTCGGGTGTGCCGAAGTGTGGCTCTCCAGCTGTGAGGCTGATCACATCCGGCCGGGAGCGCTGGAGCTCGCGAATCCGCTCGAACTGAGCGACGCTAACGGAGCCGCCGACGCGCTCGAGCCGGCCTGCAATCAAGCGTGGGCTCGGGTGGGAGTGTCGTGTCGCGCGGCTGCGAGCGGATGGGCTTCCCGATAGAGCCGCTGCAGCTCGAAAGCGACGGGCAGCAGCAGATTCCGGTACAGTCCCCCGACGAGGCCTTTGGCGTCAACCCCAGGGACGCAGGTCATTGCCTGGTTGACGACCTGTGATTCACGGGCCGGATCGCGGATGTCCGCCTGTTGCCGTTGCTTGACCGGTGCGATGGCGCCGACCACGGCAAGCCGCTCTGCCATCGCTTCCAGGATGCTTTCGCGGACCTCGACCGGGCAGGCGTCCACCGCAGCGACAACTCTGTTGATCGACCAGCAGTGATCGGCCATGGCGTGCTCTCTGCCATCCTCGAGAATTCTCGTGAGCGAGTCGTCCGGGAGTGCTTTGAGTGGTCTGCGCAGGCTCGGTGCGTTCACACGGCGCGACGTTCTCTCGCAGACGAGCCGTACGAATCGAGCCACGTCAGCATTGGTGGCGTTGGCGGCATCGTTAGCGATTCCTACATCGACGGTCGCTGCCAGCTTGGTTACCAGAACCTTGTCACAGCGATCGAGCCGCGTTCTCCCTGCGGCCAGTGCGCGCTCGATACCCGTTGCGCTATCGAGCGAGGCCTTTGCCATTGCCTGCTCAGCGAGGATCTGTTCGGCGAGCTCCTCCGCGATCAGCGGCGACAGGGTGATCGCTGAAACATGCTCGCCGCCGATCGGTCGATCCGTACCGTATACCAGAGCGGATTCGCCGACGGCGAAGACACTCGGATCGCTCGTCACGCAACGGCTGTCGACGACAATGCCGCCTAGTGCGCTGTGATAGGCAGGCGCGACCGCGACGCTCAGCGCCTGCTCGTAGGTCTTGTCTTTGAAAACGTATCCGTAGTGGTCATTCTGCCGGTAGTGCTCGAATTCCTCGGGCGTCATCCTGGTCTCGATGAGCACCTTGGAACCGCGCGCGCGAACGGTGCGGAAGAGCTGCACCAGCTCGGCGAACTGGGGTCGGTAGTCGCCGCTGGCCACTGCAGCTTTCAAATCGTCACTCAGCAGATCGATGCGCTTTCCGTCTGCCGTCTCCTCGATGACGTCCGCCCGTGTCATGAACGAAGGTGGTAACAGGCAGCCTGGCCGGTAGCCGTCTTCGCGAAGCGCGAAAGGAAAGAAGACGGCGCGCTCCAGATCCATCACCTGGATGTTCAGGCGGTCCCTGGCAAGCTCGAGCAGGTTCGGAATTTCTGCTCGGGCGCTCGTCGCCACATCTTTGGTATGTGCCATGCCGCCTGTGGCGATCACGAGCCTGCGGGCAGTCAAAACAAGGTTCTCCCCGCGCCGGGAGGCGCTGATGCGATATCCGCCATCGATGCGCTCCAGATCGTCGATGGTGACCACTTCCTTGCGAACACCGAGCTCCTCCACCTTGCTGCGCAGAAAACGCAGAACCTTGGCGCCGGGCAGCGACTGCCTGGTGGAGTATCCTTTCAGCGCCTTTATGCCGCTGAAGCCGTCCTCGAAGATCTTCACGCCGCCGCAGTTGCTGTTACGGATCACCTCATCCTTGAATCGCTCGGTGGCAGCGACATGATTGTCAGCGATGTATCTGACGAGCTTGAGCTGCTCCTCCGTCGGATGCTCGCCGAGTCCGTTGATGAGGCGTTGCTTCAGAGGCTCTGGATCGTATTGAGCAACGTACCAGGAAGAGAGCACGGAAGAGCCGCCGCTCAGGCGGCCGGCGAGCAGGATGTTGTCAGGAGAAACGCCCCCCTCCTGCAGATGCTTAGCCAGATCTACAGCGGTCAGCAGCCCGGCTGAGCCCATTCCCAGTATGGCGACCTCAGCATCGAAACGTTCGTCCACGGTGCATTCCCCTCATTGTGGTACCGCGATGGAATCAACGGCCGCCGTGTCCGGTCGGAGCAGCTTTTTCCACCTCCCCAGTTTCTGCTGACAAGTCTGAAATCGGTCTCCTGCGGGAGCAACCAGATCTTGTGAGCCGCATGTAACACGCCTGAAAGCAGCTTGTCGTGTAAATGGTTACTTACATTCACACTGAGAGTGTGACGCTAGTCTGTCGGCGATCCCGTTAGACTGACGGGTCTTGTGGCCCTGTTCTCCTAATATCCCTTAATGTCTCCTAATGGCTGTTTCTCAGGTGATGCGTTGAGTCTGATTACACATACCGAACCTGTGCCCGGGAAGTCGGCCGATGGCAGCCTTCTCGAGGTTCTGCAGGCGCCAGGTGCAAGGCGTCTCTATGTGCACGACTACGCGGATCTGAACATCTCCACCCTTGACCGCAGCATGGCTTGGCTTGCTGATTTCCGTGCGGAGCGTGCGGTGGTCATGGCTCAGGCAGGAGATGGCGTCGTGGTCAACCAGTCGATCGATCCCGACTATCTCGCTTACCTTGATGAGGTCGAGGTGGGTCCGGGTGCTGACGCGGTCCTGGCGCTCGGCCCGTCGGTAGGATCGCTGCTCGATGCCGTTTCCGGCAGTGATGCGTATCTTCAGTGGGCTTGCAGGCTGTTGCAGGACGCGGAGCATCCGCGTCTGAACGTCTTCTTCAGCGGCGTCCGCAGCGAGAAATGTCAAGCCGCGCTCGAGACCCGACTCGAACGCGCTGTCGCTCTGGACGGCTGCCCGGCGCCCGCCAGCCGACTTGCAAACAGCAAGGATCTGCTCAGAAATGCTGCCCTTTCGCTAGGTGTTCCGGTTGCGCCGGGTGAGCTGGTTCGCCTTTCCGGATGTGCTGACGCCGGTTCCGTACTCGCCGCCGCAGTAACAACACAGTGCAGATCTACGGGCGCTGCCATGGTCAGGGCGACCTGGTCGGGCGGCGGCTTGGACAACGGGATATTCACTAGAGACATGCCGGCGAACGAGGTGTCCGCGTGGTTGTCCGAGAGAACACACGTCGAGTCATGCCTGGTTGAGTCCCTGCTGACCTTCGAGGGCTCGCCCAACGTGCAGCTATGGGTGGAGGACGATGGGCAATGCCGGTTGCTCGCGACCACGGACCAGCGTCTCGGCGCGGACCTGTCCCACTTTGGCAACTCCTTTCCCTACCGAGCGGGGAACCTGCCCGATGTGGAGGCATCTGCACGGCTTATGGGCCGGTGGCTGGCCGGGCAGGGATACCGGGGCCCGCTTGGCATCGATTTCATTGCTTCGCCTCGGGAGGTGAGTGACTCGCACTGCTTCGTGGAAGTGAATGGCCGCATCAACGGTGCCACCTATGCGA
This sequence comes from Candidatus Azotimanducaceae bacterium, assembly GCA_965215995.1. Classification (GTDB taxonomy): domain Bacteria; phylum Pseudomonadota; class Gammaproteobacteria; order Pseudomonadales; family Azotimanducaceae; genus SZUA-309. The sequence continues at coordinate 3,191,592 of OZ244128.1, forward strand.
TTGCACTGTTCGAGCGTCTAAACCAGGTTCGCAGGAACCTGAACCTCGCACCGCTCGGCGCCTGGATCTCGAGCAAGAAAATTGCCACCGATCTGACGGGGTTTGCGCCGCTGAGTGAGCGACTGGCACCGCTGCTCTACCGGCACCACACTTCCAGCGGGGTAGTGCCCTACAACACGGGTCTGCTCCGCATTGGGGCGGCCAGCTTTATCATCGTTGGCACGACGGTGGCGGAGGCTGAATCGATCGAAGCCGAGCTCGAGGCACGCTTGCAGGCATGAAACATGAATAGAACCTATGAGAAAAACGGCGAGTCGTTCTCCCTGCGTGAATGGCAGCCGACGGACGATCCCATGCTCCGAGAGGTGATGCAGGCCCACGTGACGCTGGACCCGGGCTGGCCGCCGTCGTACGCACGGGATGGCGACCTGGCAGCCTGGCTGGGCCAGGCGGCCGACCAGGGCCGCTGGGTGGCGCTGGATTCCGCGGCGCAGATCGTTGGTCACGGCGGACTCGGCAGCGTAAAACCAGCGCCGTATCGCGATAGCCTGCTCAATGCGCTCGACTGTGACCCCGAGGACCTGGTGGAGATCTGCCGGGTGGTCGTGCATCCGCAGATGCGCGGCTACGGGCTCGCCGGTGAGCTCACGCGCGTCGCGCTGCGGGCCGCCATAGAGTCCGGCCGCTTTCCGGTGTCCAATGTGTTGAGCAACCGCGGCAGCTGGCTCGACATGATGCTGGCGACCGGCTGGCGCGAAATCGGGCGGATTCGATCTCAGGTAAGTGATTCGGAGATCGTTTCGATGCTTCCGCCGGACAGGTTCGTCGCGGCTGTGCGTCGCCAGAGAGAGGCACTCAGCCTCGGAGAAAGCTCTGGATGAGCGTCGTCGGGAGCGCGCGCCGATTCGCGAGCACCAAGCGGGCCCAGATCCGGGACTTCGGATTCGGCAGGACCGTGTATGCGGCTGTTATGCGCTCTCTCGAGCGGCTGGGATTCCATCTGTTCACCGTGCAGCTCGGCGATGATGATCCGAATCGGGAGGTGCCGGAGATGTCGCCTGGCTATACCTTGGAAAGGGCAACGCCGTTGGATCTCATGAGATGGGCTGAGCCCGAGTACGGCCTCTCCAGACAGTTTCTCGAGGAGTCGGCGCAAAACGGTGACCGTTGCGTGCTCAATCTCTACAACGGCGAACTCGCGGGGTACGGTTTCGTCACCACGGCCCGCGCCCGGGCCACAGAGCAGCTCGACGTGGTGATCAGCGACAACCTGGTTTACCGTTACAAGGGTTGGACACACCCGGATCATCGTCGTAAGCATCTGAGCCTTGCCCGTGGGAGCCTGAACAAGAAGCTCTTCCCTCTGGGCGACAAACGGCGAACGGTCTCATTCGTCGTCAGCCACAACTTCAAGTCCAAGCTTCATCACCGGGCACTGAAGCCGGAGCGGATCGGGCTATGCGGCTATCTCCGGATCTTCGGCCGAGAAATACCTTTCACGCTACCCGGGCCTCGCCGACACGGCTTCCGTCTGGCCCGCAGAGGCGCTCGCTGACCTGGAAGCAAGACCCTGGGTCATCCACGCGCTCTTCTTGCGATCCTGAGCCTGGGTGAGGAATTTCCGATTTCCCTAAAATCTGCTATACAGAGAGGCCGGGGATTGGGAAGGCTCAGCCAGACAGACGTACCGTCTGAGCACTCCTTGTATTGAGATGTTAAGAAAGCCGATAGCTGCACCCGTGCGGCCGGCGTTGTCTGGCGAAAGCCTGAGCACAACGAACCTGCGCACAACGAAAAAGAATCACGGACGAGGAGCCAGGGAATGTTACACAGAGAACTAAGACACTTGATCATCTCGGCCTTCGGGCTGCTGGCGCTGATCGCTGCTTCAGTGAGCTGGGCAGCGGCAGCAGGAAACGCAGTACGCGCTGCCGGAGGATCGACGTTCTCCGCCAATGCTGCGGACGCAATTCAGGAGACCTGCCTTGATCTGGTTGCGGCCGGGGACTCGGTAACGTCTGTCCAGGCAGATCTTCGCGACAACTGCGGCAACATGGTCAGAACCACGTTGACAGTGCTCGGGCCGCTGGATGTCAACGAATACGGTTTTGAGTCCGACACCGAGCTCTACAACGGACTGCGACAGTTTTCTGGTGAGGAGATGTCCTCTCAGGCACGCTACGCGACGGAGAACAACAACCGCCAACTTTCCGCCATTGGCGCGAGGATGAACGCGGCCCGGCAGGGCGCGCGAGCGTCGGGGGTGACGATGAATCTTCAGGGTGCCGAAATTCTCGCAACCGGGACCGAGAGCTACAACGCAACACCCATGATCGGCGGTGCTGCAGGAAGTGCGGGTGATTACGGCTGGGGTTGGTTCGGCAACTTCGAGTATGGCTTCGGTGATCGCGATGGCACTGCCAACGAAGACCAGTTCGACTACGACGCGTGGAAGGTTTTCGTCGGTGCCGACTATGCCATGTCGAATGGCTGGGTACTCGGAGCAGCCTTCTCCTACCATGACAGCGAGATCGATTTCGATGATGAAGGTACGAGCGTGCCGGGTGTTGCAGGCGGACGGCTGAATGCTGACGGCTGGGATCTGGCCGGCTTCTTTCAGTACCAGGGTGAGAGCCCGATCTACGTCAACGGCATCGTGAGCTGGGGCCAGCTCGACTACGACATCAAGCGGAACGTCTTCTTCGAGTCCAATGGCCCGGGTGCCGCGCCGGACCGGGTGATGGACTCGAGCACCGATGGGGATCAGCTGGAAGCTGAATTCAACGTTGGAGCGGTGTTCGGTACAGGCGCGACGACGTTCGATGTCTTTGCCGGCATCAACGTGCTGGACATCAAGATTGATGGTTTTGAGGAGAATGATCCTTCAGCAGGCGGCGGCCTGGCGCTGGCTTTCGACAAGCAGGACGTGGAGTCGGTGCAGTCCATCGTTGGCGTGGTCGTTCGTCACTCCATCGCTACGAATGCAGGAGTGCTGACCCCGTACCTCGGTCTGCAGTGGCGGCATGAGTTCGAAAACGATGCTCGCGACGTCAGCGTCCAATATGCGGAGGCGATAGACCCGAACGCGTCGGACATAGATTTCAACATGCCGACAGACGACCCGGATGAGGACTACGGAAAAATCGCGCTGGGCATCTCCAGCCAGATGCAGAATTCCATGTTTCTGTTTTTCCAGTGGGAAACGGTGGTCGGTCTGAAGGATACGACAGCCCATCTGCTGACCTTCGGTCTGAGAGGCGTTTTCTAGGCGGAAGATCGAGCGATTCGGTTTGCGTCCTCAGGAGCCGGCTTTCGATCAATAGAAATTTGAGTGCCAGCATCCTCCGGTGTCAGGAGGATGTGAATTCCACGTTGTCGCAGATGATCGATGCGCGCACGGCTGGGAAAAAAGCGCTTGGTATCTTGCCTTTCTTCTGTCTGCACTAGGGTTTCCGGCACATCGTGCTGAAGCTGGGTGCTCCCGAACCCGAATGCGCAGGCGATTAACAGGGCTGTGGTCATCTGAATGGTCATGCGGAGGAAAAGGCACGTATCGTGCCAACAGCGATCGTCCCCGTGGAACGGAGCACTAAACTGACCTGCCGGGGGAATTGGTTGGTCTAGTCACGACTTTCTGGGATTGACTGTCGGGTGTGAGCGTACAGTAGTGATATGGCGCGTGAAGCCCGATTTAGGCCAAGTTAGACTTGACCACTCTGAGTTGTAGTTGTCCGAAGTACCAGTCCCGAACGTGTCGAGCGTTGCAGCACCCGAGTACGATTTAACGCCGCGTCAGGTGGAGATTCTCAATCTCATCGGCCGCGGATTGAGCAACCGTGACATCGGTGATGTGCTGGGTATCTCCATCAATACCGTCAAGGTTCACGTCGCGGCGCTGATGAGTGCGCTGGACGTCTCGAATCGCACTGAGGCGGTGTTCATCTATGAGCAACTGAACAAGGCAAGCGCCTCCAGAACCGGCACTGAGTTGCAACTTGCAAGCTCTACAGGTCGCCCGGGCATCGCCGTGTTGCCGATGGCCATGAACGGCGAATCTGAGTTCGACCACCTGTCCCGAGCGCTGACGGAAGAGCTGATCAGCCGGATCGGAACCTGGAAGTGGTTTCCCGTACTCGGCTATGAAGCCACGGCAGACCTGAGTCCCCTTGGGATCGACTATGCAATGGTGCGGGATAAGCTGAATGTGGAGTATTGCGTCGCCGGTCAGATCCAGCAGCTTGGCGACACCTTGAGGATCAGTCTGAAGCTGGTCCATGCGACATCGGCGGAAGTGCTCTGGTCAGAGCAGTTCTCGGGAGCCACCGATGATTTCTTTGGATTCGTTGATTCGGCGGCACGCAAGCTGGTCGGGCAGATGGCGCCGGAGCTTCTGCGTCGGGATGGCGAACGTACCCAGTCCCGTTCCTTTCCCGCGTGGAATGAAGCGTCCAGAGCGATGTGGCATATCTACATCGGTTCTCGCGCAGATTCCGAACAGGCGGCGGCTGCCTGGGAGCGTGCCATCGAGCTCGACCCTCACCTGGTCTACGCGTGGTATGCCAAAGCAGCGGGCCTTTATCAGCGGGTGTTCAATCAGTGGTCGGTAGATCCTCGAAAAGACATGCAGGCTTTCGTCAGTGCCGCCGAGCGCTGCGTAACGCTCGATCTTTCGGACTCCGCCGCTCAGGAGATCTGTGGCTTTGCCCGTCTGGTCAACGGCCATCTGGATGACGCCATCGTGCACCTGGAGCGGGCGGTGACGCTCAACCCGAGTAACGCTCAGGCCTACAGCGAACTGGGTCAGGCGTACACCTTTGCCGGTGATCTGGAAAAGGGGATCGCCGCTCTGGAGGAGGCGCTCGCCATCAATCCTCAGGGAGATTCCGCGTGGAGCACGCAAAGTGCCCTCGGCTTCGCCTACTTCATGATGGACGACTTGAGTTCAGCCATCGAAATCACCCGAAAGGCCGCTGCCATCAATCCTAACCTTGTGCTTCCACAGGCATTTCTGGCTGGTTTTCTGGCCATCAGTGGCGATCTTGACGAGGCAGCGAGCCTTCGAGCGCGGGTGCTGGAAACATCGCCAGAATTTGACGCCCGAAAAGTGACCCGTGGCTTCGAGGTCGTGTCACCAGCGTTGTGCAGACGATTTGAAACAGCACTTCGCGAGGCCGGTTTCGACCTTTAGAGCCGCAAGAGAGCCGCAACCGCAGGTAGAATAACCATCAGGTCCGAGCGAAGACCGCGTCGTCCCGGTGAATGACGCCAGCTTTCAATAACACCTTCAATCCTTCCCGCTTCGTCAGACCCGAGAGAATCGCCTCATTGGCCCGAACGTAGTCGAGCACCCGCTCCGGTTCGGTCTTCGAGTACTCACGCAGCGCCCAGCCGACGCCCTTGCGCAGGAAGAATTCCTTGCTCTCTCGTGAGGGTTTGATGAATCGCTTGAGCAAGGCCCAGTCTGTTTTCTCCTTGAATTTCAGCTGCGAGAGAATGGCGGCACGCCGCAGCCAGATGTCGTCGCCCGTCGACCAAATCAGCAGTCGCGGCTGAATGACGTCGGCATGATCCCGAAGCAACCATCCGACCTGGTTGGTTGCGAGCTGATCCACGTAGTCCCACCAGGCACCGCTCTTGATCAGCGTTTCGAGCAGATCGAGCAGGTTCGGGTCGTAGTGTTTCCAGTAGGCTTTCGCTGCCAGCAGTTCCAGCGCGCCGTAGCGCTCCTCCCGATGCTCGGCACCCCACCACAGGGCTTCTATCGTCGCCAGCCAGGCAGCCCGGGATCGTTGTGGGTGCGCGGCGAAGGTCGTTCGGCAGATGCGTCGGAGGTCGGCCATCTGGATGCCGTAGTAGGGCAGGGTCGACTTCATGTACGCCTGCTGGCCGGCAGCGCGCTCAGGATCCGCTGCCGCTTGAAGCGCCGATTTCAGATCGGCGATCAGGTCGCGGTCCGGACCGTCGTCAGACTTCACCTTCGTCCGTGCTTCTGCTGTCCGGCTCTGAAGACTGACCGAAGCTGGGGCCTTTCTCCAGATAGGCAAGCTCCGCCTCGGTGGACGTTCGGCCAAGCACGCTGTTGCGGTGCGGGAAGCGGCCGAAACGGCCGATGATGTCCCGGTGCTGGTGGGCGAACTGCAGATAACTGCCGGTGTGGTGCTTGAAGCCGTCTGGCGTTTCGTCCCGGAGCTGTGTGAACAGGCCAACACACGTATGTTGATCAATCAGTGCTTCGGAATGTTCGAAAGGCAAGTAGAAGAAGCAGCGCTCATCGAAACTGAGTGTGCGGTCGAAGCCTGCCTCGACACCGATTCTGGCCGCGTTCAGGGCTGGACCGTCGGTGGCGAATGCCAGCGGCGTGCCGCGGTGAATGTTGCGGGGAATCTGGTCGGTGAGCAGGATGAAGGCCAGGCAACTCCCGGCTTCATCCTGCCAGTGGTTCAGATCGCCGTCTGCGGCGCGGGCCGCCAGGCTCGAGAATTCAGTGCGGCAGTGATCATCGAACTCCCGCCCGCCGGAGAACCACTTCTGCCGGTGCTCGTCATCGGCAAAGCCGTCCGTCTGAGTGCCGAACCAGAACTTCAGCAGCGTTTCCGCCTCGTGCGCGTTGGCCACCTTAAAGCCCCCAGCACTCCAGGTCATTGGCGAACAGCAGCGCCTCGGCGTACTCCGCCTCGATGGCCGCCCGGCTCTGACTTTCCACACCCCGGGTGCGGTTGGTGCGGTGGCCGAGGATCAGCATGCGCACACCGGCCTGGCTCGCCACCCGGCCAATCTGGCTCGGTCGAGCGAACAGCTCACCGGCCTGGCCGCGGGCGTTCTCGGGAATTGCGTGACTGACCACCAGCGCGTCCGCCCCTTTGGCGAACTCCGTGATCACGTTCTTGGCGTTGTTGAATGCACCTGCAAAGACGATGAGCTGATCTTCGATCTCCACCCGCCAGGCAATCGCCGGTACCGTGCCGTGCTGTACCGGTATGGCGGACAGCCGGAAGTGCTCGTTGCCGAATCGCGCCCAACGGCGGCGGCCGGTGGCCGGCACATTGCGGGGATTCAGCTTGTAGCCGCCCCGGGATTTGTAGGTCAGGAAGTCGGCAAGGTAAGGATAGGCGCCGAGCGGACCGATCAGGCGCGATAGAAAGGTCTCCGTATCCGGATACTCATCACTGCCGGAGGGGCCGAACACGGGTAAGGGACGTTCCCGGCCGAAGTTCACGGAACCTTCCACGAAGGCCGGCAGGTCGGTGGTGTTCGCCGCGTGCAGGTGGGTCAGAACGATCGCATCCAGATCATTGAAGTCCGCACCTGACTTATCGTAGTGAGCCGCGGATCCGGAGGCCGTATCAACCAGGAGCCGCGCCTGATTGTCTATCCAGACCAGATAGCTCGGTCCGGCCTGGCTGTCGTCCAACTCGTGGCCACCGGCGCCGAGGATCTGAATCCAGACACCGTTGTCACCGCAGAACGGCGCATCCTGCCCGTTTGCCGCGCCAGCGAGACCGAGGGTCGCCAGGCCCAGCAGGACCGTCATAAGCCATCTCATCGAATACATCCCTCCCAAGACGTGCCAGCGTAGTCGCCAGTCTGCTTCTTGTCGTGACTCAAGTGTCCATCAAGGCGTCCACGGTTGCCAGGAGTGCGCTTGCCCCGGCTTCGTCCGGCATCCGCCAGTCACCTCTCGGTGACAGGCTGACGGTGCCCACCTTGGGTCCGGGCGGTAAGGTCGTGCGCTTGAACTGCTGGCTGAAGAAACGGCTGACGAAAACCCGCAACCAGCGCTGCACCTCAGCGGGCTCGTAGCGCCCGGCGAAGGCCAGATTTGCCAGGGCGAAAATCTTCTTTACCCCGGCACCATGGCGCATGAAGTGAAAGAGGAAGAAATCGTGCAGCTCGTAGGGGCCGATGATGGTCTCGGTTTCCTGGCTGATGGTGCCGTCTTTCGGGGCGATCAGCTCAGGGGATATGGGAGTGTCGAGCACTTCCTCGAGCACCGGCCGCAGCGCAGCACCGGCCCGATGGGCTCCGTACCAGCGCACCAGGTAGGCCATCATGGTCTTCGGCACGCTGGCGTTGACGTTGTAGCTCGCCATGTGATCGGCGTTGTAGGTGCACCAGCCCAGCGCCAGCTCCGAGAGATCTCCGGTACCGACCACGATGCCGCCGACTTTGTTTGCGAAGTTGAACAGTATCTGCGTACGTTCCCTCGCCTGGGCGTTCTCGAATACCACATCGGTTTCCACGACATGATTGAGATCAGCGAGATGCTGGCTGACGGCTTCGGCGATGGGTATCTCTTTCAAGGTGACACCGGCGGCTTTCGCCAGCTTCCGGGCTGAGCCAAGCGTGCGCTCGGAAGTGCCGGGGCCAGGTAGGGTGAGAGGCATGAGTCGATCCAGGGGCAGATCCCTTCTCGCCAGGGCGTCCAGACAGACCAGGAAAGCCAGGGTGGAATCGAGGCCGCCGGAGAGTCCGATCACCAGCGGCCCGTCGCCTGCTGCCAGCATTCTCCGGGCGAGACCGGTAGCCTGGATCGACAGGATGTCTTGCGCCCGGGCATCGAACAGGCCCTCGTCTTCAGGCACGAACGGATGGGCATCGACGCTGCGGCGGAGCGTCTGAATGGGGGGTGACGTCGCTCCGCCAACCGGTTGCACGCTGTAGCCTTCCGGGCGTGGTGCGCCCCGGAAGGTGCTGTTCTGGCTGCGATCGTGGCGCAACCGGTCCAGATCGAGCTCGACGATCAGCTCACTGCCCGGCAACGCGAAACGATCATTCTCGGCCAGCAGCACGCCGTTTTCGGCGGCCAGCAGATGTCCGCCGAAGAGGATGTCTTTGCTCGACTCAGTGGGTCCGGCACTCGCATAGAGATAACCGCTGATGCCGCGCGCGCTGGCGTTACTGACCAGCGAGCGGCGGTAGTCGGCCTTTGCGACCAGCTCGTTGCTGGCCGAGAGATTGAGGATCACATCGGCGCCAGCCAGACAGTGACGGATGCCAGGGGGTTCCGGCGACCAGAGATCCTCACAGATCTCTATGCCGAAGGTGAACGCATCGGTCTGAAAGAGCTGCTGCGGATCGATCAGAGGCTCATCGCCGCCACCGAGGTGGATACCGGCGCCACTGGCGAACCAGCGCTGATCGTAGAACTCGCCGTAGTTCGGATGGGCAACCTTCGGAACCAGACCGACGAGCCGCGAGTCCTTGAGCACGGCGGCGCAGTTCAGCAGACGTCCGTCGTCGAGTTGCCAGGGAACACCGACCACCGCGGTGAGCTTCGTGCAGGCTTCGGCGATCCGGATCAGTGCCGCACGGCTTGCGGCGAGGAGGTCGCGGTTGAAAAACAGATCTTCGCAGCTGTAGCCGGTGACGGATAGCTCCGGGAACAGCACCAGGCCCACGTCTCTCGGCTTCGAGAGCCTGGATGTGCTCGATATGAGTGCGGGCGTTGGCACTGGGATCGGCAAGGTTCACCACCGGTGCCACTGCAGCCATCCGATTGAAACCGAATTCTCTGTAGTCCATGGCCTATTTTAGGCTGGTGGGGGCGAAGAAACCGCAACGAATTGTCGGCGACTCCAAGCGGCTCGCTGAATCCCGTAAGCCTCGCCTTTTCCGACGCCAGCGGACAAAATGATTGGTTCGGACTGCGGAATTCGGGTGCCGTCAACGGCGCCCGGTAAGATATCGATTTGTACTGATCAACTGATCAATTAATCAAGGGACCTGAATAGGGGGACTGATGAACTTCGAATTTTCGGAAGAACAGAACCTGCTCCGTGAGCAGGCGCAAGGATTTCTGGCGGATAACAGCCCACCGGCTGCTGCCCGCAAAGTGCTGGAGAGCGACGCGGAGTACGACGAATCGCTCTGGCAGAAGATCGCGGAGATGGGCTGGACGGCCACGGTCATTCCAGAGGAGTACGGCGGGCTGGGACTCTCGTATCTCGAGCTTTGCGTGATCGCAGAGGAGCTTGGCAGGGCGGTGGCACCGGTGCCGTTCTCTTCCAGCGTCTACCTGGCCACGGAAGCGCTGCTGATGGCGGGCACCGATGCACAGAAGGAAGAGTGGCTACCGAAACTTGCAGCGGGCGAAGCCATCGGCACGCTGGCCATGGCAGAAGGCGCTGGCCGGCCGACGGCTAAGAGTCTCAAGTGTGAAGTAAAGGACAACAAGCTGTCGGGCACCAAGATTCCAGTGCCGGACGCAGGCATTGCCAGCGTAGCCATCGTGCTTGCCAGGAGCGGTAAGCGCACGTCGCTTTATCTGGTGGACATGGATCAGGGCAGCAAGACGGCGGTGACCTCGGTGAGCACCCTGGATCCGACTCGTGGGCACGGCCAGATCAAGTTCAAGAACGCCAAGGTCGAGCTGCTCGGCAAAGCGGGCAAGGGCATGCAGTTGCTCGATGCGCTGCTGGATAGGGCCGCCGTGCTCTATGCCTGGGAACAGGTGGGTGGTGCGCAAGCGGCATTGGAGCAGGCAAAGGAATATGCCATGGGGCGCTACGCCTTCGGCCGGCCCATTGCCTCCTATCAGGCCATCAAGCACAAGCTGGCCAACATGTACGTGAAGAACACCCTGGCGCGCTCCAATTGCTACTACGGCGCCTGGGCGCTGAACACGGATGCGGACGAGCTGCCGCTGGCTGCTGCGACAGCGCGAGTGTCGGCCATTCAGGCTTACTACTTCGCCTCGAAGGAGAACATCCAGACCCATGGCGGCATGGGCTACACCTGGGAGTTCGATTGTCAGTTCTACTATCGGCGCTCAAAGCTGCTATCCGTCGCGATCGGCAGCGAGGCGCTTTGGCAGGATCGACTTATTGACGCTTACGAACAACACGCCGCATAAAAGGGAGCGAATCATGGATTTCAAAGACACAGCAGAAGAAGCAGCGTTCCGCAAAGAAGCCCGGGCCTGGCTGAAAGCCAACCGGTTGAAGAAGAAAGAAATGGCCGAAATGAATGGCATGGAGGCGGCCAAAACCTGGCAGAAGCGCAAGTACGACGCTGGTTGGGCCTGCATCACCTGGCCGAAGGAGTACGGCGGTCGAGGTGCCTCGCCGATCGAAAACGTGATCTGGAATCAGGAAGAGTCGAAGTACGACCTGCCCCAGGGCGTGTTCAGCATCGGTCAGGGCATGGCCGCACCAACGCTGATGACCTGGGGAAGCGAGGAAGACAAGGCCCGGTTCCTGCCGAAGCTGGCCAGCGGCGAGGAGATCTGGTGTCAGCTGTTCTCAGAGCCCGCCGGTGGCTCGGACCTGGCCGCGCTCCGAACCCGGGCCGTGAAGGACGGCGATGAGTGGGTGATCAACGGTCAGAAGATCTGGACCTCAGGCGCGCACTATTCCGATTACGGCATTCTGGTGCTGCGGACGGATCCGAACGTGCCCAAGCACAAAGGTCTCACTTATTTCTGGATCGACATGGCCTCGCCGGGCATCGAGATCAAGCCGATCAAGCAGATTTCCGGTGATGCGAACTTCAATGAGGTGTACTTCACAGACGTGCGTGTCTCTGACAGCCAGCGTCTCGGTGCCGAAGGTCAGGGCTGGCAGGTGGCGCTGACCACGCTGATGAACGAGCGGGCCTCCATTGGGGCCGGTGGCAGCGGGGCAGGTGTATCGAGCCTGTTCAAACTGGCCAAGGATGTGGAGATCGATGGCAAGCCCGCCATCAAAGATCCCTCCGTGCGAGCCAAGCTCGCGGACTGGCATTGCCAGGAGTCGGGCCTCAAGTACACGGCCTGGCGAACGTTGTCTGCTTTGTCACGGGGCGAGACACCGGGACCGGAAAACTCCATTGGCAAGCTGGTTGGTGCGCCCAAGACCCAGGATTTGGCGAACTTCGCCATCGACCTGCAGGAGATGGCGGGTGCCATTCGTGATCCGAAGCTCTCTGAAGCGGCGGCTTTGTACCAGGAAGCCTACATGTCGGTACCGGGATTCCGGATCGCCGGCGGTACGGACGAGATCATGGCCAACATCATCGCCGAGCGGGTGCTGGGTCTGCCGCAGGATGTGCGGGTGGACAAGGGCATTCCCTTCAGTGAGGTGCCGACAGGATCCTGATACGAGATCAGAAGGTGGCGCCGAGCTCGTTGAGGAACGCGTTCACCTTCTCATCGATCGCGGTCCAGGTGTCGGCGAAGGTCGCCGCACCCGATGCAGGATCCGGCAGCCCCCAGTGCAGCTTCGTGGCCGGGCCGGGGAAGACCGGGCAGGTTTCCGCCGCGGCGTTGTCGCATAGCGTGATCACCCAGCTCACCGGCGGCGCCGCGGCGCCGGTGAATGCATCCCACGACTTGCTGCTCGGCCGATCGAGCCGATAGCGGTACGGTGCCAGCAGCTCGAGGGCCTCTGGATGTACCTCCCCTGTGGGTGTGCTGCCTGCGCTGTGCCCCCGCACGTTGAGACCATCCAGTTGCGCCTGCTTAAGGTTGAGTATCGCCTCGCTGAGAATGCTGCGGGCTGAGTTTCCCGTGCACAGAAAAAGTACGCGAACGGCGGGCTTCGGCCCCCAGGCGATGACTTTGCCCCGTTCGGTGCCGTAGCGCGGCAGGTCGTCATAGATGTCGAAGTCCGCTTCGTGCTCGTTGAAGAGCACGTGACGGGTGGGCTCGTAGGCTTCCGGTCGTTCGAAGTTGGTCCGGAACAGGTGCAACTCGCCGGGAAAGAAATCGGCGGCGTAGTACAGGGGGGTGCCGCAGTGTTCGCAGAAAGCCCGTCGAACCGGTGGGCTGGATGCGTAGAACGGTGGTTCAGGCTCGAAGTGTACGGTGTCCGTGGCGAAGCCGACGTAGGCTGCGGCCGGCGCGCCGCTCGCCCGGCGGCAGGATTCACAGTGGCAGTAGGCGATCCAGAGTGGATCCGCGCGCACTTCGAAACGGTAGTGTCCGCAGAGACATCTGCCGTTCATCGGCGTCCGGCCTTCAGTGATTGTGCGGCGGGCGGCTGCCCAGATCCGCTTCCAGCTCCGCCACCTTCTCGACGATCCGGCTCACCAGCGCATCCGCGTCATTGGAGAATTTGAAGCCGTAGGCGGTGCTGGTGGAGAGCGCAAAGATCGGCCGGGCCAGATCGGTATCGGTGCGAGCGAGGTCGATGGACCGACGAATCCGGTCGAAGTGTGCCCGCTGGGTCATGGAGCCCTCACCGTCAAGCTGGACGATCAGCGCCTCCAGCAGTGGTCCTAACTCGTTCCTGGCTGCCGTGGTCTTTCCCATCTCGTCTATTTTGACCGAGCGGAAAGAAAAAGACCAAACTGTGTCGGACCGAACGGCGTGGGCAGACCTGGTCAGGCTCAGTCCGCCAGCTCCACTTTGTCGTAGATGGCCGTGATCTGGCTGAACTTCAGAATCAGCGTGTGCGACAGTCTGCGCTCCTGATCATGCAGGTGATACTTGAAGCGCTTCTGCTCTTCGCCCTGAAGATAGGCGTCGTACTCCTTGGTCAGCTCGCGCACGTCGCTGATGATCTCTTTGCTCCAGGTGGCCTTGAACGGCCCGAGTATTGCACCGCCTTTCAGGCAGACGGTGATCTCGTGATTGGTGAGTCCTTCCATTTCCCTGATCTCCCGAACCTCATGACTTGCTGGCTGTCGAGACAGGATACTCCCCTTTTCAGGGCAGTGTTTTCAGCGACGTTGTCAGCCGCTGTGAAATCCGGACTGCCCGATCAGGACCGCGATGCCCTGATCTGTGCTGAGTATCGCGGACTCGTCCGGAGTTAGTGCAACGAAATCCCCGGCGCCAAGGGTCACGGATTCCGTAGCGGCTTCCGTTTCTGATCGCAGAGAACCCGCTCCGTCCAGCACGTACAGGAATCGCTCCGTACCGGCGCTGATTTGCCTGTGTTCTCCGTGTTCCAGGCGGCGCCGCTCGATGGCAAGGCGGGCGAGTCCGGTCATGGCGCCGAGATCCAGCACGGGGGCGTCGTTTCGGGCGGTGTGCACCAGGTGGTCGTCCGGCTTACCCATCGGCCGTGCTCAGATACCTGGCTGCCAGTCAGCGTCGAGCCCACAGCGCTCGCTGGACCAGGACCAGAGTTTTTCCCGCGAGGTCTTGTCCTGCGCGCTCGGGTGCGTCTCGGCGATCTTCTGATGCTCGTCGTAATAGTTGCCGCTGATACCAGCCACCGCTGAATCACGAGCCAGGTACAGCGAGGTGGCCGCACCCCGAGCCTCGTTCAGGATGAATGGCGAGATGAGCTTCATGCCGAATCTCAGGAAGGCATTGGTATCCCCCGTGATGTTGGTGCCTACCAGGCCGGGGTGCAGACAGTTGGCCGTGACACCGGTACCTGAAAGTCGTTCAGCCTGAGAAATCGTGGCCATCACGTTGCCGAGCTTCGATCTGGCATAGGCTGCCATCCCATTGAAACCTCCGGGCTCTGCGTCCAGCTGATCAAGGTCCAGCTCTCCACGGCGGTGCACGGCAGAAGCCACGGTCACGATCCTGGCTTCAGTGCCGGCCACCAGCGAATCCAGCAGCAGTCGGGTAAGCAGCCATGGACCCAGGTAGTTGGCGGCGAAGGTGAGCTCCAAGCCATCCATGGACTTCTGAAACCGGGTGGTCATGGTACCGGCGTTGTTGATGAGCAAATCGAGATGATCATGCCGGGCGCGAAACTCGGCGACAGCCCGGCGTACGGAGGCCAGGCTCGAGAGATCGCAGGTCAACGTCTCGATGGCGCTCGTTGCCTGTCTCGTTTTTGAGAGTTACTGCGAACTGGCGGGCTTTCATCTCGTCGCGGCAGGCCATGACAAGGTGATGACCGTCCGCTGCCAATGCCCTTGCAGTCTCACGGCCGATGCCGCTGGTCGTACCTGTGATCAGGCATAAGGGCGTGCTCATGAGTCCCTCCGGCCTTGCCAACGCGCTTCGTGGGTATCACGGATCCGCTGTCTGAACCGGTTGAGCAGGATCCAGAGAAACGCAAGGCTGGCGAAGACGGTGAGGATCGGCCAGGCGACTCGATCGATCCAGTCGCCGGTGGCCAGGTCCCAGTGAACGGCGCCCAGCACCGCGACCGCCAGTGCGACGGCGGCCAGGTTCTGCACCAGCGCCCAGGCACCCGCCGCCATCATCAGCGGCAGTACCAATCGCTGCATTGGGCTGGTGGCAGCCGGGTCGTAGACGGCGAGACAGACCAGCACGATTGTAAGTCCAATCAGACGCGGGACAGGCCGATCCAGATTCACGTCAGGACATCCAGGCCGCCGCCGTCCACCCGAATGTTCTGACCGTGGATGCCATCGGCCAGGGGACTTGCCAGAAAAACCACCAGCGCGGCCACCTCTTCCCGGGTGACGATGCGACGGATCGGGATGTCCTTCGCCACCTTCGCTTCCACCGCTTCCCAGGTGTCGCCCCAGCCCTTGCGTTCTGCCTGAGCCATGTACGCCGCCTTTACTTCCGGTGTGAGGATCATTCCCGGCGAGACCAGATTGACCCGGATGTTCGTGCCCGCAACTTCCTTTGCCAGGCTGACGGTCAGTGTGGCGAGCGCCCCTTTGGCGGCGTAGTACTGAGGGTTTCTGGCATTGGGGCGGGTGGAACCGACGGTGCCCAGGTTGATGATCCGGGCCCGGTCCGCCTGCCGCATGGTGGGTAGGCAATGGTTGATGAGACGGGTGGCTGAGAGCACGTTCAGCTGATAGGCCGCGATCCAATCATCGCTGTCGGAGCCAACCCAGCTGCCCCGTTCGGCTGCACCGTAGTTGTTGACCAGCACGTCGGGGCAGCGGCCGTCCAGGCCTTCGATCAGGGCGGCACTGCCTTCCTCCGTGCGGATGTCGCCGGTCACCGGCATGCCGCCACCAAGCTCGGTCACCGCATCTTCTGCCTGGCCCGCCTCGAGACCGTGCACCCAGACTTCGGCCCCTTCGTCCAGAAAAGCCCGGGCCATGATCAGTCCGGTGCCCCGATAGCTGCCGGTGACGAGCACCGAGTTACCGCTGAGTCCCAGCTCCATGATTCGCTTCCATCCCCGATGTCTGCCCAGCAGGCAGTATACTGCCGCGCCCATGGGTGGCGCAGGTTGGTTGGTATTTCTCGGAGCCGTCTTCGTGGGCAGCTATGTGCAGTCCGTGTCCGGCTTCGCCATGGGGTTGATCGTGATCGCCGTGGTGGGCGCCAGCGGCGTCATCAGCCTGCCGGTGCTGACCGCGGCAGCCAGCCTGATCACCATGGTCAACGTGGTGGTGGCGCTCAAAGGTCACACCCAACACATCGATAAACGCATCTTCCTCTGGCTTGCCGCTGGTCAGCTGCCTGCGATTGGCGTCGGGGTCTGGATTCTCACCTGGCTCGATCGGGATGCGCAGACCGTGCTGGAGCTGCTGCTTGGGTTGTTCATCACGCTCGGCAGCCTTTCCATGATGCTCAAGCCCCGACCTTTGGCCTCACCGTCGCCGAACTGGGCCTGCCTGACGGCTGGGCTGGCCGGTGGCATGGTGGGCGGGATGTTCTCCGCCTCCGGACCCATCATGGGCTGGTTCAACTACCGGCAACCGCTGTCGCTGGCGATCATCAGAGCGACCCTGCTCTGCTCCTTTGCCTTGACCACCGCCACCCGCACCCTGGTGGTCGGCGTTCAGGGTGGGTTGACGGCCGAGGTGCTCTGGTTGTCCGCCGTGGCGGTGCCCCTGGTTGTGCTGGGGACTTGGCTCGGCCGGGAGATGCCGCCGCCGGTGTCCGAGGCGCACATCAAACAGGGCGCCTTCGCCCTGTTGCTGCTGATGGGGATATGGATCCTGGCCGGTGTTCTGCTGGAGACGCTGGCTTAGAGCGGCCGCTCCAACCAGATCACGTCCCAGTATCGATCGAACTTACGGCCTACCTCTCGATAGTGGGCGGCGTGTTCGAATCCAAACGCCGCGTGCAACGCCATGGAGGGTTCGTTCGGCTGGGCAATGCCGGCATAGGCGCGGTGGAGGTCCTGGGATTCCAGCGATGGCAACAGGTGCTCATAAAGAGTGGTGCCGATACCGTGACGATGGCTGTTGGCCGCGACGTAGACGCTCACTTCCACGGACGTCTGATAGGCCGCCTTGGCTTTGAACGGCATGGAGCAGGCATAGCCGAGGAGCTCGTCATTGGCTTCCGCGATCCAGCACTGATAGCGGCCACCATCGAACTGATCGAACCAGGGCTGCCGGTCGGTGACAGAAAACGTAGCCACATCGAAGGTGGCGTGGGAGTGTGCCACATAGTGGTTGTAGATCCGGGTGATCGCGGGCAGGTCAGAGGCCGCGGCCATTCTGATATTCATAGCGCATTGTACTCATCCGGCTGCAGAGCTTGTTTTCTCCGAAAGAGCCGCTAACGTGCCCGCATGCAAGATTTCGATGCCATCCGGCCTTATCGCGATGACGAAGTACCGATGGTGGTTGGCCGCTGGCGGAACGATCCCCGGATCATCGACGGCGCTGCCCGGCTGGTCACGCCAGGGCTGACACGGTTCGCGCCGTGGCTTGCCCGAGGTCTGACCCGCGCAGTGATCGGCTGGAAGTCCCGGGGGTTCACGAGCATCGAGGACTTTCAGCTGTTCCTCTCCCACTACTTTGCCCAGCTTCTGAAAGGCACGGTATCTGGTTTCACGGTCAGCGGCCTGGATCAGCTGGATCCGGAAGGCGCCTATCTTTACATCTCCAACCACCGCGACATCGTGATGGATACCGGCCTGGTCAACTACAGCGTGCACAAGGCCGGGTTCGCCACCCCGGAAGCAGCGGTTGGAGACAACCTGTTCACGGATCCCCTGGCGACAGATCTGATGCGGTTGAACAAGAGCTTTGTGATCGAACGGGGTGTGGAAGGTAAGCGGGCGGTTTACCGGGCCCTCACTCGCACCTCGAGCTACATCCGGCACACGCTGGAGCGTGATCACTCCGTGTGGATTGCCCAGCGTGAGGGGCGTTCGAAGGATGGGTTCGATCGAACGGAACCGGCGCTGCTGAAGATGCTGGCGCTGGCATGGCGGAAGGACGCGGAGAACTTCGGTGCGCTGATGGAAAAATTCGCGCTGGTGCCGGTTTCCATCTCCTATGAGTTGGATCCGTGCGACGGCAGGAAGGCGCACGAGCTGTCGGTGATCGATCGGGAGGGCAGCTACCAGAAGGCTGAGAACGAGGATCTCACCAGCATCATAGAAGGCATGACGGGCTTCAAGGGTCGGGTGCACGTGCACTACTCAGCACCGCTCGAGGGTGACTTCGAGACGGCGGAGGATCTGGCCGCCGCGCTCGACAGAGCCATCGTCGGCGGGCTCAAGGTATATCCCACGCAAGCCGAGGCCGCACGGCTGCTCGGATTTGCAGGGGTTCCGGATCCCGGTCCTTGGCTGGGCGATGTGAAGGAGGCGTTCGATGCACGCCTCGCCGCCTGCCCTGACGCCGAGCGGTCGTTTCTCCTGGCCGGCTACGGCAACCTGATCCGCAATCGCACGGAGCTGGGGATCGAGGCAACGGCCCAGACCCACGGGGCGGAAACCGAGATTATCTGATCCGCAGGGTGTATCAGCCCAGATAGGCCAGCGGCGGCTCCTGCAACGCCGCCTGCTGCTCCCTGAGCTCAAGCACGTGCTGGGACCAGTAGCGCTCGCTGTCGAACCAGGGAAAGGCAGTTGGAAACGCCGGATCCGACCAACGCCGGGCGATCCAGGCCGCATGGTGCATGATGCGAAGCGTGCGCAGCGGCTCGATCAGGTCGATGGTGGCCAGATTCAGCTCGTGGAAGGGCAGGTAGGCATCCAGCAGCTTGTTCAGCTGCCCCTGGCGCTCGTGGTGCTCGCCGGATAGCAGCATCCACAGATCCTGGATCTCCGGGCCGGTGAGGCAGTCGTCTAAGTCCACGAAGTGCGGCGTTTCATCCCGCCAGAGCACGTTGCCCATGTGGCAATCACCATGAATCCGCTGACCGGGCAGGTCCGCGGGCATCCGGCGATCGATTTCCGCCAGAAGGTGTTCGGTCAGGCTTTCGTAGGCGGGTTCGATATCCGGTGGGATCCAGCGCTCCTCCAGCAGATAAGCCCGGCTCTGATGACCGAGCCGATCTGAGGAAAGGCGGACCCGATGCTCGAACGTTCGGGTGCGGCCCACCTCGTGCAACCGGGCCAGGGTTCTGGCCAGCACGGCGTACGTGTTCGGATCTTCCAGATTAGGTGGGTAACCACCCTGGCGCGGAAACACCGCGAAACGGAATCCCTCGTGCTCGAAGAGCGTTTCGCCGTCTCTGCTGGTGGGCGCAACGATGGGCAGTTCGTGCTCGACCAGTTCCAGGCTGAATGCGTGTTCCTCGCGAATGGTGGCATCGGTCCAGCGCCCCGGCCGGTAGAACTTGGCGACCACGAACGCCCCGTCATTCAGCTCTATCTGGTAGACGCGGTTTTCAAAGCTGTTCAGCGCCAGCAGTCCGCCGCTCGGCTCGAATCCGGCGCTTTCCATGGCATCCAGGATCAGATCCGGGGAGAGGCCGTCATAGGGGGTATCTGACATGGGGGCGCAGTGTAGCAGCGCATCAGTCAGGGTGCGGCGCTGCGGTGGCAGCCCAGAGGTGCACGTCCGCGGCTCCGGCAGCGCGGAGTGCCTGGGCCAACGCCCCGGCAGTGGCCCCGGTTGTCACCACGTCGTCGATGATGGCGACCCTGCGACCCTCAACAGGGCGTGAAACGGCGAAGCTGTCCGTGACCTCTGCCTGCCGCGCCCGCGGATCGAGATCGGCCAGTATCGCGGTATGCCGCGTTCTTCTGGCACATCGCCGGTCGAGTCGGATAGACATGGTTCTGGCAATCTGCTGGGCGATCAGCACCGCCTGGTTGTGGCCACGGATACGCAGCCTTCTTGCCGAGAGCGGCACAGGGATCAGCAGATCTGGCCGGTCGGCCGGGAAGGGGTAGGCTTCCAGCAGGGACTCCGCCAGCAACACCCCCAGCGTCCGCGCTGAGACAAGGCCGCCGTCATGCTTCGCGTCGAGAACCCACTGTCGAGGCGCGCCTTCGTAGTTGAGCGGCACGATAGTGCGATCAATGCCGGGAAGGGACTCCTGCCTGTCTGGCGAGGGTCGCCAGGGCAGTGACGCCAGACACCAGCGGCAGAGCTGGCGGCGTCCGTCTGCGCCGTTCACCGGCTCTCGACACAGTACGCAGTAGCTGCCAAGCAGCAGGTGCCAGAGCTGATCCAACATCCGCCGAAGCCTGGCAGCTGCCGGCAGGACGGGGTAGCCGCCATATGCGCCTCGGATCGTAAGAAACTGCTTACCCAATGTACCCACCAAAGGGGCTTTGACACCTGTTGAACGGGCAAAGTAAGGTTCCCGACCCGCTGGATTCTTAACGAAACCGAACCCGATGACCGCATCAACCCGAGATCTGAAATTCACGCTGCACGACGTGCTGGACTACGAAGGCCACTATCAACGCCTGTATGGCAATGACGCGCCTGCTCGAGAGCTCGTCGATGCGATCACCGAGGAAGCTGCGCGGTTCTGTGAAGGTGAGCTCGCGCCGCTGAATCGTTCCGGCGACGAAGAGGGCTGCACCTTTGCGGACGGCGAAGTGACTGCGCCCACCGGCTTCAAGGCGGCTTATGAGAAGTACATCGAAGGGGGTTGGGCCGGACTTTGCGGTGAGACTGAGTATGGCGGTCAGGGACTTCCGGACAGCTTGGGGCTGGTACTCGAGCACCAGTTGGCAGCGGCGAATCCTGCCTGGACCATGTACCCGGCGCTGTCTCGCGGCGTCATGGAAGCGCTCGAGCACCATGGCAGCAAAGAGCAGAAGCGCCAGTTTCTACCCAAGCTCCTGACTGGCGAGTGGACGGGCACCATGTGCCTCACCGAGCCGCAGGCGGGCTCCGATGTCGGCCTGGTGCGAACCCGAGCCGATGTGCAGGCAGATGGCAGCTATCTGATCAGTGGCACCAAGATCTTCATCTCCGCCGGCGAACACGATCTGTCCGAAAACATCGTTCACCTGGTTCTGGCCCGCACGCCGGAAGCACCCGAGGGTACGCGGGGGATCAGCATGTTTGTGGTGCCGAAATTCGATCTGGACGGTGCGCGGAATGGTGTGCTCTGTGGCGGCATCGAAGAGAAGATGGGCATTCATGGCAATGCCACCTGCATGCTGCATTTCGAAGAGGCTCGCGGTTACCTGGTGGGTGAGGAAAACCGGGGCATGCACAACATGTTCACCATGATGAACGCAGCACGCGTCGTGGTTGGCCTGCAGGGGGTTTGTCAGGCGGAATCCGCGCTGCACGATGCCACCGAATACGCGAAAGAACGCCTGCAGATGCGTGCGCTGAGTGGTCCCAAGGCCCCGGACGAGGTGGCAGACCCCATCATCGTCCATCCGGATGTGCGGAGAATGCTCCTCACCCAGCGAGCCATCGTCGACGGCGGTCGCCTGCTCGTGTACCTGACCGGTCAGGTTGCCGATGTGGCAGCAGCACGGTCCGACGAGGAAGGCCAGGCAGCCAAGGATCTGCTCGACTTCCTGACCCCCATCGTCAAAGGGGTGCTGACCGAGCTCGGCTTCGAATCGGTGAATCTGGGGCTGCAGGTCTACGGTGGGCATGGCTTCATCCGGGAAAACGGCATGGAGCAACGGGTCCGGGACACCCGGATCACCTTGCTCTATGAGGGCACCACCGGCATTCAGGCACTGGATCTGCTGGGTCGAAAGATCCTGCAGACCCAGGGGCCGGGATTGAAGCGGTTCATCGCGATGATGAACGAGCTCGCCGAAGAGCTTGCCGGTCACGACGATGCCTTCGTGGCCGGCACGGCGGCAGTCCTCAAGGCCAAGGCGGCTGATTGGGATGCCCTGGCGGGCGCGCTCATGGGCAAAGCCATGGAAAACCTCGACGAGGTGGGTGCGGCCTCGGTGGATTTCCTGTTTTACAGTGGCTATCTCTGCCTGGCTTACTGCTGGGCGCGGATCGCGCGAACTGCCGCCGATGCGGTGACCGGAGGCGCGGCTGAAGATCCGTATCTCGAGAGCAAGCTTGCGGCAGCAAAGTTTTACTACGCGCGGCTGTTGCCGCGTGCTGCAACACACAAAACGGCCATAGAAGCCGGTGCGGAGTCCCTGATGAGTGGGTCGATCGATACCTTCGGCCCCTGGAAGTAGCAGTTCAGCGTCAGGGTTTAACTAAGTAAGGGGAAGGCACATGCTGGAATACAAAGCACCCGAGCGGGACATCGAGTTTCTGCTCTTCGAGCTGTTCAAAGTCCAGGAACGCTGGGCTGAGATTCCGGCGCTGACCGAGATATCCGAGGAGCTGGCGCGGGCGGTGATCTCGGAGGCAGGTCGGGTGGCGGGCGAGGTCATGGCGCCGATCAACCAGGCAGGTGACGAAGCGGGTTGCACCTGGGAAAACGGAGCGGTCACAACGCCGCCCGGCTTCAAAGGGGCTTACGACGAGATGGCGGGTGGCGGCTGGCTGGGTCTGTCCGGCAACCCCACCTACGAGGGCCAGGGCATGCCCAAGGTGCTTGGTTGTGTGATCGAGGAGATGTTCTGGGCAGCTAACACGAGCCTCTATCTCTACGGCACGCTAACCGCGGGCGCCTGCATCTGCATCGACAGCCACGGCACGGAAGAGCAGAAGAGCACCTACCTGCCGAAGCTCTACAGCGGCCAGTGGTCGGGAGCCATGGATCTGACGGAACCGCACGCGGGCAGCGACCTCGGCATCATCCGCACCCGGGCTGTCCCGCAAGCCGACGGCAGCTACCGGATCTCCGGCACCAAAATTTTCATTACCGCCGGTGAGCACGACATGGCGGAGAACATCGTTCATCTGGTGCTGGCCAAGCTGCCGGATGCGCCCGCTGGCTCCAAAGGGATTTCACTTTTCATCGTGCCGAAGTACCTGCCGGACGCGAACGGCGAGCCTGGTGAGCGTAATGCGGTGGCCAGCGGCAGTATCGAGCACAAGATGGGCATCCGGGGCAGCGCCACCAACGTCATGAACTACGACGAAGCGGTGGGTTTCATGGTGGGCGAGCCGAACCAGGGGCTTGCCTGCATGTTCACCATGATGAACTACGAGCGGTTGTCCGTGGGATTGCAGGGGCTCGGAGCCGGTGAGCTCGCTTACCAGCAGGCAGCACGATATGCCCGGGATCGGCTGCAGGGCAGGTCGAGCACGGGTCCGAAGAACCCGCAGGGTCCGGCAGACTCCCTGCTCGTGCATGCGGACGTGCGCCGCATGCTGCTGACGGTGCGGTCTCTGACCGAGGCAGGTCGCGCCTTCGCCCTCTTCACCGGCCTGCAGCTCGATCTGGCCAAGCACAACGGCGATGCGCAGGCTGGTCGCATCAGCGAGCTGCTCACGCCCGTTGCCAAGGCGTTTCTCACCGACCGGGGCTTTGATGCGGCGGTCATGTCACAGCAGGTGTTCGGCGGTCATGGCTTCATCAAAGAATGGGGCGCGGAGCAGATCGTTCGCGATGCGCGGATCGGTCAGATCTACGAGGGTACCAATGGCATTCAGGCCAGCGACCTGGTCGGCCGCAAGGTGCTGCGAGACGGCGGGGCCACGTTGATCTCGCTGCTCGAGAGTTTTGATTCCGGGGCTGTCAACGAAGCTTATCGAGCCGAGCTAGATGCCGCCTTTGGCCGGGTACGCAACGCGCTCGATCACCTGAAAGCCCGAGCTAATGAAGACCCGGACCTGCCCGGCGCGGTAGCGACGGACTTCCTCGATCTGGTTGGCTACACGCTCTACGCCTGGTTCTGGGCGCAGATGGGCACTGTAGCCGGGGACGATGAGTTCGGTCAGGGCAAGCGGGAGTGCGCGGCCTTCTACTTCGCCCGCATTCTGCCTCGCACGCTCGGGCTTGAAGCCAGCATTCTGTCGAGCTCTGCTTGTGTGATGGGACTGGCGGAAGACGCGTTCTGATCTCTCACGGGCAGGGATGGGTGTCCGGTCGGCTCGGATCGCATACCGAGATCGACTTCATGAACAATGCCCAGCCACCTATTTCCGACTCCTCCAATGGCGGTGCCTCGTCTTTCGGGATCGGCGGGCCGCGCCATGCCCGGGTAATCACGTAGAAGTACTCGTTACCCTGTATGGCCTTGATCATGCTCACCTCAGCGCGTTCGGTGACTCTGTCTCTGTGACAAACAAGCAGATGAACGGAAGTGGGATAGCCATTCTCCAGACCGGCGAAGGTTGGATGGGAATGAAAGGTACCGCAGGCGTAGTCCCGGTCCGAGTTCATCAGCTCGATGAACTCGATCGGGTCAGGCAGCGGATCTTCCTGCATGGACTCGAAGGTGATGCGGCGAGTCCAGGCCTCGTTCGAGTCGTCGATCGGCTCGTCCTCCGGAACGTATTCCGCCCTCCTCAGGTTGCCGATGTTGGTTGTGCCGATCCGGCGCCAGCCAGCCGGTGGTTGGCCGATGAGCTGCTCGCCTGACTGAGTGGTGTCGGCGGCAGTCCCCGCCTCGACTGCCGGATCTGCGTTCGCAGCTGAACCGTTCGCGCCTGCGCAGGCGGTGCCGACCATGCAAAAAGCAAACGCCAGGGTGGATACTGCACGATGCATCATCCTACTTCCTCGGGAACGCCCAGGGATGAGACGCGGAAAGCCCGCCGTCCACGGCAATAGCCTGACCGTTTACGTAGCTGGCCCGGTCGCTGAGCAGGAAGCAGGCCATCTGGCCGATCTCGTCTGGCTGACCGTAGCGGCGGGTGGGATTGATCTGGCCGATCCGGTCCATCGTCCCTCGCTGTACAGCTCGATCGAACACGGGCTTGGTCATGCCGGTCTGGATCAACCCTGGGCAGATGGCGTTGATCCGGATGGGCTCGCCATAGAGCTGGTAGGCCACGGTCTGGACGATGCTGATCACGCCTGCCTTGCTGGCGCTGTAGTCCACGCCGCCGGCGTTGGCGCGTAAACCAGCCACGGATGCCGTGCAGAGAATGGCGCCACCGCCCGAGCGCTTCAGTTCAGGAACTGCATGTTTCACGGCCAGGAAGACGCCCACGGTGTTGACAGCCAGCGTGCGCTGCCAGTCTTCCACGGTCAGCTCCAGCATGGGCTTGCCACCACCGCCGACGCCCGCGTTTGCGTAGATACCGTCCAGCCCGCCGAACGTCTCGACAGCCTGGGCAACGTAACCGCGAACCGCGTTGTCGTCGCTCGCGTCCGCCTGTACCGATATGGCCTGACCGCCAGAATCCGTGATCGAGGCCGCGGTATCCAGAACGCTGTCTGCAAGATCCACGGCCAGCACGGCGGCTCCTTCCTCGGCAGCGAGCAGACTGGTTGCCCGGCCGATACCGCTCCCTGCGCCGGTGATGATGAGTCGTTTGCCGTCCAGCATGCCCATGAGTTCGTATCCTTCAGTTGTCTGGTTTGTTTGTGCGAAGCCGCTCCGGGAGCTTTGTGTAGATGCCGCCGAAACTGCCGTTCGACATGATCACCAGGTGCCGGCGCCGTTCCGGCAGCTTCGCCAGTGCATCCATCAGACGGTCCAGATCGTCGTGCTGATGAGCGGGTACCACACAGGCCTGAACCACTTCGGACAAATCCCACTTGATGTTCTCACCCCGGAACCAGTAAACGGCGTCCGCGGCCGCGCAGCAGGTGGTCAGCTCATCACGCAGGGTGCCGAGCGACATGGTGTGCGAGCGCGGCTCGACTATGGCGATGATCTCATCGTTGCCGACCTGTTTGCGCAATCCCTGCAACGTCTTGCGGATGGCTGTCGGATGGTGGGCGAAGTCGTCATAGACAAAGGTCTCGCCGACCTCGGCGATAAGGTCCATGCGCCGCAAGACACCGGTGAAATCAGACAGCGCATCGATCGCCCGTTCCGGTTGCACTCCCGCATGCCTGGCTGCAATGATCGCGGCAAGGCCATTCATCATGTTGTGCTCGCCCAGCTGCGACCAGTGCACGGTGCCCAGGTTGTCCTCGTTCAGATAGACATCGAAGGCCGTGCCGCGAGTGCTCTCGGCCCGCCACTGCTCACCGTTATCCTGCGCCAGCGGCGGCCGGTGGGAGGCAGGTCCGAATCGCGCGGTCGGTGTCCAGCAACCCATCTGCAGAACTTCGTGCACGTGGTCGTCAATGCCAGGCGCGATGATGAGACCACCGGCGGGAATGGTTCTGATCAGATGGTGGAACTGAGTCTGGATCGCGGCCAGGTCCGGGAAGATGTCCGCATGATCGTACTCCAGGTTGTTAATGATCAGAGTGCGCGGATGGTAGTGCACGAACTTGGAACGGCGGTCGAAGTAGGAGGTGTCATACTCGTCTGCTTCGACCACAAAAAACGGGTCCATGCCGAGCCGGGCCGAGACCTCGAAATTCTTCGGGACGCCTCCGATCAGATAGCCCGGTGCAAGGCCCGCCTGCTCGAGAATCCAGGCCAGCATGCTGGCCGTCGTGGTTTTGCCGTGCGTGCCCGAAACGGCGAGCACCCAGCGGTTGGCAAGAATTTCCCGGCCCAGGAACTCGGCACCGGAGGTGTAAGGCAGGCCACGCTCCAGAACGTACTCAACCCCGGGATGACCGCGGGGCAGACCGGCGTTACCGATCACCACCAGATCCGGCTCGGGATCCAGCTGCGCGGGATCGAATCCTTCGTAGATGGCGATGCCTGCTTTGGCGAGCTGGTCGCTCATGGGCGGGTAAAGGACTTTGTCCGACCCCGAAACCCGATAGCCTTTTTCCTTCGCCAGTTGTGCCAGGCTGCCCATCAGCGTACCGCCGATGCCCAGGAAATAGATGTGTTTCTGATCCGTCATGTCAGGCGCCAATGGCTGTGTATCCGGCCGCACCGCTCAGCATGGAGATACCCAATGCCAGCAGCACGCCAATCGCGAGTTGCACGTTCAGGGACTTGGAGAGAATGTAGCCGGAGATGGCGAGTCCCCAGAAACCGTAGCCGAGTTGGACGGCGAGCTGAAAGCGATCTTCGAGATTCGACAGCAGGATCACATCGATCATGCCGTAGAGGGCGGTGATGAGCAGGTCACAGCCGAAGATCGCCGTCAACGTGGTGGTGAAACGGTCAGGCACCTCGCGCAGGTACGTGGCCATCCAGAGCAGGCCAGCGTAGGCGGCCTGATTAACAAGCACCAGAGTGGTGATTGAGATCAGCGGATCATCGGCGATGGCCGTAGAAACCAGCACACTCGTCAGCAGGTTGGCGATCACCACGGTGGCGACAAACCAGCTTTCCGATGGCACATGGGCGGGGCTCTGGCGGAGCAGGCAGATTCGCCAGAACATCTGGAGGACGACCTTCATGAATACCGGTAGGAGAAACTTCGTATTGAGAGTGTGAGAAATTCTCGCACAAATAGGCGCCATCGCGGAGAATGCGCGCTCGAAAACCTATACGCCGATCACACCAATGCCGAAACCAAACGCTTTTTACGCACAATCCGGTGGGGTCACCGCCGTCATCAACGCCACCGCCTGCGGTGTGCTGGAAACTGCCCGTGCGAACCGGGATCGCATCGGCAAAGTGTTCGCAGGCAAGAACGGCATCATCGGTGCGCTCAGTGAAGAGCTCATCGACACGAGCAAGGAGAGCAAGTCGGCCATTGCCGGATTGCGCTCGACCCCGTCAGGTGCATTCGGCTCCTGTCGTTACAAGCTGAAGTCCTTCGAGGAGAACGAGCGTGAGTACCGACGCCTGATCGAGGTGTTTCAGGCACACAACATTCGGTACTTCTTCTACAACGGTGGTGGTGATTCCCAGGATACGGCGAACAAGGTCTCTCAGCTTGGTGATCAGCTCGGCTATCCGCTGACCTGCATCGGTATTCCGAAAACCGTGGACAACGATCTGCCGCTCACCGACACCTGTCCGGGATTCGGCAGCGTGGCCAAGTACGTGGCCGTTTCCACCCGGGAAGCGTCTCTCGATGTGGCCAGCATGTGTGAGACCTCCACCAAGGTGTTCGTGCTCGAGGTGATGGGCCGGCATGCGGGTTGGATCGCGGCGGCGGGCTCGCTCGCTCAGGAGAAACCGGGAGATGCACCACACATCATTCTGCTCCCCGAGGTGCCCTTCCAGAAAGCGAAATTCCTGAAGCGGGTCAAGGAGGTGGTCAATGAGACCGGGTACTGCGTGATCGTGGTATCCGAAGGCGCTCAGTACAAGGATGGCACCTTCGTGGCAGACGCGGGCGGCAAAGATGCCTTCGGTCACACCCAGCTCGGCGGCGTAGCCCCTGCCATCGCGCAGATGATCAAGGACAGGCACGGCTATAAGTACCATTGGGCCGTGGCCGACTACCTGCAGCGTGCAGCCCGGCACGTCGCATCGAAAACAGATGTGGAGCAGGCTTACGCGGTTGGCAAGGCGGCCGTTGAGTTTGCCCTCGCCGGTAAAGACAAGGTGATGCCGACCATCGTGCGCACGAGCGACGTGCCTTATCGGTGGAAGATCGGTGAGGCGAAGCTCTCCCGGGTGGCGAACGTAGAGCGCAAGATGCCGAAGAGCTACATCACTAAAGATGGCTTTGGTATCACGGCAAAAGGTAAGCGCTATCTGGCGCCACTGATCGCGGGGGAGGACTACCCGAGATACAGAGGCGGTGTGCCGCAGTACGTGACGCTGAAGAACGAGCTGGTGAAGCAGAAACTGCCACCGTTCAAGGTCTGAGCGAGTGGGTTATCCGTCTTCAGCGGGTAAAAAAAGGGAGCCGGTCGTGGCTCCCTTTTTCGTTTTTCGCTCGTCAAAGACCTAGCTAGACGAGTCTCTTTGTTACACAAGCAGCGGCGCAGATCACGTGTCATCACCCCAATGCTCGTTACACGAGCAATGGTGCGATGACCAAGCTTACAATCGCCATCACGTTGATGAGGATGTTCATAGACGGACCTGAGGTGTCCTTGAACGGGTCACCCACCGTGTCGCCGACAACGGCGGCCGCGTGAACCTCCGAGCCTTTGCCGCCCAGATTGCCTTTCTCAACGTACTTCTTGGCGTTGTCCCAGGCGCCACCGGCGTTGGCCATGGTCAGCGCGAGCAGCACGCAACCCAGCAGGCCACCGCCCAGGGTACCGCCGAGAGCGGCCGGACCGAGGCCGAAGCCGACAATGGGCGGAACAAGCACGGCAATTGTGCCAGGCAGCAACATGCGGCGAAGTGCCGCAGAGGTGGCAATGTCCACACACTTCTCGGTGTCCGGCTCGGCCTTACCGTCCAGCAACCCGGGGATTTCCCGGAACTGACGGCGGATCTCCTGGATCATGTCCATGGCTGCGTCGCCAACGGCCGTCATGGTGATGGAGGCGATCAGGAAAGGAATCATGCCGCCGATGAAGAGCCCGATCAGCACGTCCGGCGAACCGATGTGCAGGGAGAAGGTCGGGTCCGCATAGGAGATGGTTTCTACGAACGCCGCGATGATGGCCAGTGCTGCCAGTGCGGCGGCACCGATGGCGAAGCCCTTGCCGATGGCCGCCGTCGTGTTGCCGAGCTCATCCAGAGAGTCGGTGATCTTGCGCGTGTCTTCGCCCAGGCCGCCCATCTCGGCAATGCCGCCGGCGTTGTCCGCCACCGGACCGTAGGCGTCGATGGCCATGGTGTAGCCGACGGTCGCCAGCATGCCGAGCGCGGCGATGCCGACACCGTAAAGACCGGCCAGCGAGGTGGAGATGAAAATGATGCCGCAGATGGCGAGGATCGGTACGACAACCGACTGCATGCCGACGGCCAGGCCGGTGATCATCACGGTGGCAGAACCGGTCTCACCGGCTTCAGCGATCTTCACGATCGGCGAAGAGGAGGTGTAGTACTCGGTGACCAGGCCGATGATGATGCCGCCGACTGAACCGGAGAGAACCGACCACCAGATAGCGGTGTCGAGGCCCATGCCGGTGATGGCGAAGTAGGCGGCGATGATGAACAGGGTCGGGGCGCCGATGGTTCCGAAACGCAGGGCAACCCCAGGTTCCTGGCCGGACATGGCGCGAACGATTCCGATGCCGATCAGGGAGCAGATGAGGCCGATGGAAGCCAGCAGCAGAGGCAGAGCCATGAGGGTGCCGCGCGCCGTGCTTTCTTCAAGGCCGGGCGCCAGACCGGACACATTGGCCAGCGCCAGGGTGGAAGCGATCGCGATGGTCGCGATCATGGCGCCGCAGTAGGACTCGAAGATGTCGGAGCCCATGCCGGCCACGTCACCCACGTTGTCACCGACGTTGTCGGCGATCACCCCGGGGTTGCGGGGGTCGTCTTCCGGAATGCCGGCTTCTACCTTACCCACCAGATCCGCGCCGACGTCCGCACTCTTGGTGTAGATGCCGCCACCGACCCTGGAGAACAGAGCAACCACAGATGCGCCCATGCCGAAGCCGTGGATGTGGTGTGCCGTTTCCGGATCCCCGCCGAAGAAGTAGTAGAGAGAGCCGAGGCCGAGCAGGCCCATGGAGGCAACGGTCAGACCCATGATCGAGCCACCGAAGAAAGCGACAGACAAGGCTGCCGGTGCGCCGTCCTGGTGTGCGGCCGTGGTTGTGCGCACGTTGGCTTTGGTGGCTGTGAACATGCCGATCCAACCGGCGGTGCCAGAAGCCAGGGCGCCGACGATGTAGGCAATGGCCGTGGACGCGCCCAGCGACAGGTACACGATAATCAGCAGAATGCCACCGAACATGGCCAGCATGGAGTATTCCCGGCGCATGAAGACCATGGCCCCGGAGTGAATGGCATCACCGATCTTTTTGATCTTCTCTGTGCCTTCGTCGTAGCGCATCACCAGCCCGAAGATGATGAAGGCCACAATCAAGCCTACGATACCGAATATCGGCGGTATCAAGGATGTATCTATCATTGGATTCCCCAACTCTCGACGACCAAAACTAAAAAATAGGCAAGAAGCCGACCCCTGGCGCTTCTTCTGGCGCCTGATGCGTGGGCTCGGTGAGGCTTGCCTGGTTTGAGCGGCGCGTATTCTAAACGGATCGGTTGGGGATTAGAAACTTGGGGTTTGTTCGGTTTTTTGGAGGGTTTCGGTGTCTGTGGAAGCGCGAAAGACGTTTTCGGGGACGCTCCGAATCCGGCTTCGCCGGATTCGTTCATCCCTGAGCGCTCAGGCACGGCACATCCATGTGCCGTGACTGCCCCGCCAACGTCTTTCGCGCTTCCACAGACACTCAAAATCATTCATTACACGATCAACATAGTTTGAATCCACCATGGGCGGTGGGTGAATTCCGAGGTTCGGTGGGTTGGCTGTAGGTATGTGGCCCCCAATGCTGGAGGCCACGGTTCTGTGCTATCCCTGGGCGAGGAGGGCTCGTAGGTCGATGATGGCGGCGTTGGCTCGGGAGATGTAGGAGGCCATGACCAGGGAATGGTTGGCCAGCGGGCCTAAGCCGTCGCCGTTCAGAACGATGGGGCTCCAGAGGGTGTCCTGGGTGGGTTCGAGCTCGCGGATGATCTGCTGCAGGCTGACCCGGGCGTTCTTTTTGTCGAGCACGTCGCCGAAGTCCTGCTCCATGGCTCGGAGCAGCTGGATCAGCGCCCAGGTCTGGCCACGGGCCTCGTAGAAGACGTCGTCGATCTCGAGCCAGGGGGTTTTGTTTTCCTGTTCGGCTGGGGCCTCGGTGGCCATGGCGGCTGCGGAATCTCCGGCCAGATCGATGTTCAGCTGGCGCTTTCCGACGCTGGCGGACAGACGTTGAGAGAGGCTGCCGAGGCGGGTTTCCACGCCCTGTAGCCAGCGCTGCAGGTTGTCGGCTCGGGCGTAGAACTGGGCGTTAGGGTCTGTGGGATCGGCCAGGCGCTCGAGGTAAGCCTCCAGGTACCGCACGCCGTCCCGGTACTCGCTTTCAGACGGCGGCAGGGCCCAGCTGGCGTTGTCGAAGAAGAACTTCCCTTCCGCCTCGCGCAGGTCCTTATCTTCAACCGACTGGCTCTGAGAACGGGAGAAGTCAATGCGGAAGGAGCGGGCTGCATCCCGAATCTGGGTGAGCACGCCGAATTCCCAGTTGGGCACGTTGTCCATCCACACGCCCGGTGGGAACAGATCGTTGGAGAGATAGCCACCGCGCTTGTCGAGCAGGGTTTCGGCAAGCCGGATCAGAGTGCTGGTGCTTATGTAGCCGGTCACCAGCTCACGGCTTTCAGCCCGGGCGTGCTCCAGGGCATTGGCTCGGGCATCGAACAGTTCCGGCTCGTAGTCCCACCACCAGCCGAGCAGCAGCACGATCAGGAAGTAGACACCGATTGCCGCGCCGCCGGTGCGCACGATCAGGTTGCGGCTACCGGTGTCGGAGCCTGCTGATTGCCAGAACTTCCAGTTCATGCTTCTTCCTCTGCGTTCCGTGTGGCGACTTAAGCGTTGCTGTTTACGGCATGTTGCGCTTCGTTACGCAATCCTACGACTTACTGCGCGCCTGCCGGGATTCGTTCGAATTCAACAACGCGCAGGGTGCCGTCAGCGAATGTGAGCTGCACGGGCAGCCTGGTATCCAGTGATTTTACCCCGAACAGCATCAGGTGGCGTCCACCCGGCTCGAAACGGATGGTCTCACCCGCCGCAATTTCGACGCCTTCCAGTCGCCGCATGCGCATCACCCCGTCGTCCATCTGCGTCACGTGTATCTCTATCGCCCGCACGGGCTCGGCGCTCGCGCTGACCAGGGTGACGGTCGACCGGGTCCGGTTGGTCACGTCCATATAGGCCACCGTCTTGTCCTGACCGGGAATCAGCGCTCTGACTCGGGCATTGTCGATCAGCACCTCCGACTCGAGGCTGCAGGCACCCACGGTCAGTAGCAAGCCGGTCAGCAGCGCAATTGCCGCAATCGGCTGGAGAACGCTGGATTCCGCGTAAGGCTGGTCAATCCGCACTGGTCGATTCCTCGAAGCAGAGTATGTCCACCGCTGCGGGTGAGGCAATCTTCACCTGGGCTCTGACTCGAGTCTCACCTTGCGCTGAGTTCATCTGTTGAAACACCCAGCGACCCTCGGCATCGTTGGAGACGTTGATGGTGACCCGGCAATCACCTGCTTTGGCGATTGCCCCGAGCCGCTGGAGCTTCGGTGTCAGTGTCTGGCTGCGCTCGGCGACCAGACGCCAATCGAGGGTCTCCCGCGTCCGCTGGGCGGACTCAACCAGTGCGATCTGATGAGCCATGGTTTCCACGGGCGGATAATCCGGATAGATCATGCGGGCCTTGGAAACCATGGAGTCCGCCTTCAGCAGCTGATCCTGATCCAGCGCCGTTTGCGCCTGAACCAGAAAATGTTCGGCCAGACGGGTGAGTCCGGCCACGGCGTGCTCGTTATCCGGCTCATGAAAGAGGACATCGTGATAGATTGACATGGCGCTGCCCCGGGAGGGGTAGATCAGGTGTCCCTGACGCTCCGCGGCTTCCGCGGCATCCAGCATGACGTCGATATCCGAGGGCTCGGAGGGGGCCGCGTCGGCGATAGAGCCGGCAGACAGGATGGCCGCCAGCATGGCAGCCAGGGTTGTTCGGGCAGCGTGCCGGCTCAATTTAAGAAAATTCCCGGGCAATTGGCCACGGAAAGCGAATAATTTCACTAAAATGCACGAGTTCACGGCGGTGCATAGAGGGACGGACTATATTGCCCGGTCATCTGGCGAACTCCAATGACTTTGGCGTGTCCCTTAAACAACGCGAGTGATAGCGCAAATGGACCAGCGGACAGACTTCATGGGCAAATTGGCCACTTACAGACGCCTATTTTGTGTCATTTTTGTTGCCTTTACGGGTGCTCTACTGTCGCCTGCGGCCGTTGTTGCCGGCTCGTTGCTGGATGAGTCGTCCGCCACCCAGAATCCGGACAAGGTTGACGAGTGGTCGTTTGAAGAACCCGAGTTTCTGCCGGTGGATGAAGCTTTCGTTCTGAGCGCCGAGGTGGCTCAGGATGGTTCCGTGCTGGCACGCTGGGAAATCGCCGACGGCTACTATCTGTATCGTCACCGCTTCGCCTTCACCTCCAGGATCGATGCTGATCATCCAACCTCGCCGGTTACCTTTGCCGAGGCAGAGATACCGCCCGGCAAACGGAAGGTGGATGAGTACTTCGGCGAGGTGGAGGTCTACTACGGCAGTGCTCAGGCCAGGGTACCGGTGGCCGAAGGGGCGGGAATCGTCGAGGTCGGTATCGAGTATCAAGGCTGTGCCGATGCCGGTTTGTGCTACCCGCCGGAAACCAAGTGGGTTGCGCTGACCGTGGGTCAACCGGGCGGCAACACACCCGGTGGTGACACCGGTGTCCGGTTCGCTGATGCCGCAGTGAGCCCCCGAACCGCTTCCGCGGTCACCGCAGGCATCGTTCCGCAGACCGAGGAACAGGCCTTGGCGTCGACGCTGGCAGAAGGTGGTCTGGCAACAGCCTTGCTGCTGTTTTTCCTCGGTGGCGTGGCGCTCGCCTTCACCCCCTGTGTATTGCCCATGGTACCGATTCTGTCGAGCATCATCGTCGGTGATTCCGAGGACATGAACCGTCGTCGGGCCTTCACCCTGTCGGTGGCCTATGTGCTCGGCATGGCTGTGACGTACGCGGCACTGGGTGTGTTGGTAGGTTTGTTCGGCGCCAGCCTGAACCTGCAGGCCGCGCTGCAGTCACCAGCGGTGCTGGTTTCGTTTGCCATCGTCTTCGTGGCTCTTTCCCTTTCCATGTTCGGATTCTATGAGTTGCAGCTGCCGGCCAGCTGGCAGAATCGCCTGAACGCCATGGGCGACAAGGTCGGTGGCGGCAAGCATGCCAGCGTGGTGGTCATGGGTTCGCTGTCAAGCCTGGTGGTTTCCCCCTGTGTTTCTGCGCCTCTGGCGGGTGCGCTGATCTACATCAGCACCACGGGTGATGCGGTGCTTGGCGGTCTCGCGCTGCTCACCCTTGGCCTGGGCATGGGTGTGCCGCTGATTGTTATTGGTGCCAGCGGCGGGCATCTGCTGCCCAAGGCAGGTGCCTGGATGAATGCGGTGAAGGCCGTGTTCGGGGTTGGGCTGCTTGCTGTGGCCATCTGGCTGCTGGAGCGCGTCATACCAGCAGGGGCAACCCTGGCTCTCTGGGCAGCGCTTGCCATTGGCTGCGGCGTGTATCTGGGAGCGATGGATTTCTCACCGCGGCAGGGCTGGGGTCAGCTGTGGAAGGCCAGCGGCGCGTTCAGCTTCATCTACGGGGTGATGCTGCTGATCGGAGCGGCGACCGGTGCGGAAGATCCACTGAAGCCCCTGGATCGCCTTGCGGGTGCACCGGCAGCCAACGTCGTGGCTGCCCAGGAAGGTGTTGCGCATACCAGCGGTGGGCTGATCTGGCATCCGGTGGCTAGCCTCGCCGAGTTGGATGCGGAGCTCCTCGAAGCCGACCGAGCAGGACAGCCGGCGCTGCTCGATCTCTACGCGGACTGGTGCATCTCCTGCAAGGTGATGGAGCGAACGGTCTTCCCGCGCCCGGAAGTGGCCAGCCGGTTGGCTCAGTTCCGGTTGTTGCGCGCGGACGTGACGGAGAACAACGCAGACGATAAGGCACTGATGGGCGCCTATGGGCTCTTTGGGCCTCCCAGTCTGGTATTTTTCGCCGGAGATAGTCGCGAGTTGAGCGATGTTCGAATTCAAGGGGAGGTCGGTGCCGACGCCCTTGCGGCTCATCTAGGGGCCGTTCTGGATGCGATAGATGTTGGTAAATTCGGCGATCTTGCAGCCAACTCCAGATAAATAGCGCAAAACTGCTGGCATCCTGCCGATATCTCCGGCAAACTTCGCACAACCTCCAACTGCATAGAGAGGCCTGCTCATGGCCCGACTGCTGGTGCTTAATGGCCCCAATCTCAACCTGCTGGGAACCCGAGAACCGGAAATCTACGGATTCGACACCCTAGCTGACATCAATGCCAGGCTGACCAGTCGGGCTGAAGCGCTGGGGCACACCATTTCCTTCGTGCAGAGCAACGCAGAACACGAGTTGATCGACGCCGTTCATCAGGCCCGGTCGGATGGGGTGGGGTGTATCGTCATCAATCCTGGAGCGTTCACCCACACCAGCATCGGCCTGCGCGATGCGCTGCTCGGCGTAGCGATTCCGTTCATCGAAGTGCACATGTCTAACGTGCACGCCCGGGAGGGTTTCCGGCAGACATCCTATCTCTCCGATGTGGCTGTGGGTGTCATCACAGGTCTGGGGGCAAAGGGGTATGAGTATGCGGTGGACCGGGCGGCTGCGATCTGTGAGGAGGGTGCATGAGCGTTGATCTGAGAAAGGTGAAAAAGCTCATCGAGCTGGTCGAGGAGTCCGGGATCTCCGAGCTCGAGGTGCGAGACGGCGACGAGACCATCCGCATCGCCCGGCATGGCAATCAGGTGCTGGCGGTGCCGCAGGCTCCACTGCCGGTGCAGGCGCCAGAGGCACCAACCTCCGCGGCGACAGCAGGAGCAGCCTCCACCGGCCCCGCAGCCAGCGGCTACCAGGTACGCTCACCCATGGCCGGCACGTTTTACCGCTCACCAGCGCCGGATGCTGAGCCCTTCGTGACGGTGGGCCAGTCTGTGGCGCCCGGGGATGTGCTGTGCATCATTGAGAGCATGAAGATGATGAACGAGATCAAGGCCGAGCAGGCGGGTGTCTGCACGGCCATCCTGGTGGAGAACGGCGAAGCCATCGGCTCGGGCCAGCTTCTTTTCCGCTTCGACTAGGGCCTGTTCACACTAACTATGGAATCGCGCAGGATGCCATTTTTTCCCGAATCAAGGCGGAGTGAGCGTGGCGTAGCAACGCTACGTGAGCGATCGACAACGCAGAGTCGGGGAAAAATGGCCCCTGCCCGAAGGGTTGCGCCCAAAATCGTGCCCTGCGTTGTTGCTCGTCGCTCATTTACCGCAAGTAAACTTCGCTCCTCGCGCCTAGCAGGGCACGATTTTGGGCAGCAACGCGACTCCATAGTTAGTGTGAACAGGCCCTAGGCTGAGCGTGGGTTGGCTCAAGCTGACACTCCGGCTGGAGCAGGTCTCGGTTCCTGTTGCTGAGTCACTGTTGGCGCCTTTCGCACCTCTGTCCGTGACCGTGGTCGATGCAGGTGATGAGCCCCTGCTCGAGCCCCAGCCAGGGGCCACGCCGTTGTGGCAGACGTGTCGATTGGAAGCGCTGTTCGATCTGGAACTGGACGTCGCCTCGCTCCGGGGCGCTCTGGGGAGCCTGGAGGTCGAAACCCTGGATTTCCTGGACGATGCGGACTGGCAGAACCGCTGGCGTCAGTATGCCGTGGACTTCTGCTTTGCCGATCGGCTCTGGCTGGTACCCCGGGATACCCCGGCACCGGGTGAACCCGCCGTGCACCTGGATCCGGGTCTGGCTTTCGGCAGCGGTAGTCATCCCACCACTCGGCTCTGTCTGGATTGGTTGGCCCGGTCGGAGGTAACGGGCAGGTCGGTGCTCGACTACGGCTGTGGTTCCGGGATTCTTGCGTTGGCGGCGATGAAGCTGGGCGCTTCCCGTGTGCTCGCCATCGATCATGACCCGCAGGCACTGCTCGCCACACGGGAAAACGCTGAATACAATGCGATTGCCCTGCCAGGCGACGGGAAAACGGGTCTCGAAGTCGGGCTTCCGGATGCGCTGGGTGAGAGGTCCTACGACATCGTAGTGGCCAACATCCTGGCGAACCCGCTGATCGAACTGGCCGATGTGCTGCATGGCGCGCTGCATGAGTCCGGCGTGCTGGTGTTGGCCGGTCTGCTGGAAGACCAGGTGCAGGCTGTGATGGAGGCCTACCCTGCGCTTCGTTTCGCGGCGCCGGTTGTGGAATCAGACGAGCAGGGCGGGCGCTGGGCGCGGCTGGAAGGCCGGCGCACCGGTTGAGAAAAACAAACGGTCAGGATTACCGTCCCCTCGATCATGGTCGATGAAGATCTCGAACCTCTGATCACCCGCTGTCCGAACTGCTCCACGCAGTTCCGGGTGACTGAAAGTCAGCTTGCCGCTGCCGGTGGTCGGGTGCGTTGTGGCGCCTGCCTGACCGTATTCGAGGGGACCGACCACCTCATCCTGGACGAGGATCCCACCTTCAACGATGGGATGGAAGCGGACGCTGCCCTGGACGCTCTGCTGGATGAGCTGGGAACCGCCGAAGCGCCAGACGCTGAGTCCAGCGCCACGGAGGACCAGGCGTCCGAAGATCCAACTGTGCCGGCACAGGACAGGCCGGTGATCTACGGAGGCTTTGAGGACGTACCTCAGATTCAGGCTGACGAACCAGTCGATGAGGCTGAAAACGCGCCCGCATCGGACACGGAAACCGAGCCTGCCGAAGATCTCGAGGCCGTGGAAACAGCGGAAACAGCGGAAACAGATGAATCAGAGGAATTGGAGGAATCTGAGGAATTGGAGGAATCTGAGGAATTGGAGGAATCTGAAACAGAGGAATCTGAGGAAACAGAGAATTCAGAGGAAACAGCTGAGGTAGGTGAGGGAGAGGCCCCAGACAAGGCTGCAGCAGCGGCCTCAGACATGGATGCGGATTACAGAGCCTGGATTCGTCCCGGTACGCCCGACATCGATCAGCTGGTGGATGAGGTGGTCGCGTCAGGTGCCGTAGGACAGGAAGCGGAGACCGGGCCGGCATCCCCTGCAGAGGAGCCTCCCTCTGAGGCGGAGGAATCCGTTGCGGACGCGGACGATGGTTTCCACCTCTCGACGGTTGAGAAAGCCCTGGAAGAGGAAGGTGCGGTCACCGGCCCGATCAGCTTCGCGCCTGAACCCCGGCCCTGGTGGGTGATAGGCGTGGTAGCGCTGCTGGCCGTACTGCTCATGGTGCAGGTGTTCTACCTGCAGTTGCCACAGTGGTCCCGTGATCCTGGAACGCGGGGTCTGTATGAGAGCGTCTGTGGTCTGATCGGTTGCGAGCTGCCCGAAATCAGAGACCTGAGCGGATTGCGTACGCGCAATCTGGTGGTCCGCAGCCACCCGGATCTGGAACAAGCCCTGGTCATCGATGTGGTGATCGTCAATCAGGCCGGATTCGAGCAACGATTCCCGAGCCTGGAACTCAAGTTCACATCGGTCGGTGGGCTGCTGGTCGCGGGGCGTACGTTCGAGCCTGAAGAGTACCTGGCAGGGGAGATAGGTGCCGACGATCTGATGCCAGTAGATACACCGGTACAGGCCTCGCTGGAGATTTCTGACCCCGGCGCAGAAGCCGTGAATTACACACTGAAATTCCGCTGACGGGTGCCCGGTCATTCAGTGATTCAGGACGCAGATCCAGCGCCGCAAAAGCTTCAGCTCCCGGGAACACAGGAGTATGATTGCGCCCCTTCCTAATCCGAGCTTCTGAGCGCCTCTTTTGGTCGCAATCGGTCCCCACAAACTGAGAAACAAAGTGCTGCTGGCCCCCATGGCCGGTGTCACCGATGTGCCGTTCCGGACTCTGACCTGGCGGTTTGGCGTGGGCCATGTGATCTCCGAAATGGTGGGCAGCAAGGCGGAGCTCTGGGATACCGAGAAATCGCGCCTGCGCCGAGGCACGGTCAGCGGAATCCGTCCGGTAGCCGTGCAGATCGCCGGAGGAGACCCTGAGGCCATTGCCGAGGCCGCCCGACGCCACTGGCAGGACGGTGCGGACATCATCGATATCAATTTTGGCTGCCCGGCCAAAAAAGTCTGTCGCAAGGCTGCGGGTTCACAGCTTCTGGGCGATGCGACGCTGGTGCGGAAAATCATCGCCGCGGCGGTGGCTGCTGTGCCGATCCCGATCACGATCAAGATGCGCACGGGACTTTGCCCTGAATCACGCAACGGCGTAGAGATCGCCAGAGTCGCGGAAGGTGAGGGTGTGGCTGCAATCGCCGTGCATGGCCGCACACGCGCCTGCAAGTTCGAGGGCACCGTGGAGTTCGACACCATCGCCCGGATCAAAGCAGCCATCGCCGTACCTGTGTTCGCCAACGGTGACATTGCCGATCCTCAGGCGGCGGAATCGGTGTTGAAGCGGACGGGTGCCGATGGCGTGATGATCGGTCGTGCTGCCCTGGGTGCGCCCTGGTTGCCCGGGCAGATTGCCGGGGTGACTGGAGTCCTGTCCCTTGCGGATAAGCTCTCTGTGGTGCGTGAGCATGTTGCGGCAGGGCACGAGTACTACGGCAGCCCCGGGGTGAAGATCATGCGTAAGCACGTGCAGTGGTATCTGGAAAAGATGCCGGAGCTCGGGGAACCACAGTGGCGGCGGGCACTGATTGCCGAGTTCAACCAGCTCACGGAAACCGAGGCTCAGCTTGACGCTCTGAGCGGGTTAGGCCCGAGACTCGCAGCGTAGTGGGCGCGCGTGATCGCGCTGGATGAGGACATACGTGTCGCCGGCGGCGACCAAGACAAGTGTCGCCCCTGGCGACGAGACAACGACGAGAACCATGACTGACTCAACGATCCGCATGCCGAGGCGTGCATTGCTTAGTGTTTCCGACAAAACGGGGATTGTGGAACTGGCCCGGGCACTCGATGGGCACGGCATCGCCTTGCTCTCCACGGGCGGCACTTTCAAGGCCATTCAGGAAGCCGGTGTCCCCGTCACGGAAGTGTCTGCCCACACCGGTTTTCCGGAGATGATGGATGGCCGGGTGAAAACCCTGCACCCGAAGATTCACGGCGGCATTCTTGGCCGGCGTGGCCAGGACGAAGGTGTGATGGGGGAGCA
The DNA here is from genome assembly GCA_965215995.1 of Candidatus Azotimanducaceae bacterium. Taxonomy (GTDB): domain Bacteria; phylum Pseudomonadota; class Gammaproteobacteria; order Pseudomonadales; family Azotimanducaceae; genus SZUA-309. The sequence goes on from OZ244128.1 coordinate 3,232,248, forward strand.
TGGCATAGAGCCGATCGACGCGGTGATTGTGAACCTCTATCCGTTCGCGGAAACGGTTGCCCGGGAAGACTGCACCTTTGAACAGGCGATCGAGGAGATCGACATCGGCGGGCCGGCCATGGTCCGATCATCGGCTAAGAACCATAAAGATGTGCTGGTGGTCGTGGATCCAGATGATTACGAGACCGTGATCGCGGCGCTGTCTGATGGCGGGCTGGATTACGAGGCACGCAAGCGCTTCGCAGTGAAGGCGTTCCGTCATACGGCGCGCTATGACGCCATGATTTCCGCCTATTTAGGCGATGTGGGCGAGTTTCCCGAGAGCCTGACCTTGACCTTCGACAAGGCACAGGAAATGCGCTACGGAGAAAATCCGCATCAAGCCGCGGCTTTCTATCGGGAGAGCGGCAACCTGGACGGCACCATCGCCGGTCTGAATCAGCTGCAGGGAAAGGCGCTCTCGTACAACAACGTGGCGGACACAGATGCCGCGCTCGAGTGCGTGAAGGCGTTCGATGCGCCAGCCTGCGTGATCGTCAAACATGCGAATCCCTGCGGCGTTGCCGAAGCTGCCGACATCAACGCGGCGTACGAGCGCGCCTTCGCCAGTGATCCGACGTCTGCATTCGGCGGCATCATTGCTTTTAACAGGCCACTGGACGGTCCGACGCTGGACGGCATTCTGGAGCGTCAGTTCGTGGAAGTGGTGATTGCGCCCGAAGTGGACGAGGCCGCCATCGACGTAGCCCGGCGCAAGAAGAACGTGCGGCTATTGCGTTCCGGCCCTTTCGGTGGCCGCTCCCGCGGCCTGGAGCTGAAGCGCGTGGGCGGCGGCCTGCTGGTGCAGAGCGCCGACGAGCTCTGCTGGGGAGAATCCGGACTGGATGTGGTGACCGAACGGGCGCCCACGGAAGGCGAGCTCATTGATCTTGCCTTCGCCTGGAAGGTGGCCTGGTTCGTCAAATCCAACGCAATTGTCTATGCCAAGGACAGGCAGACCGTCGGCGTGGGCGCCGGTCAGATGGCTCGGGTAACCAGCGCCATCATCGCCGGGATCAAGGCTAAAGACGCGGAGCTGACGGTGTCAGGGTCGGTGATGGCGAGCGATGCCTTCTTCCCGTTTCGGGACAGTATTGACGCGGCCGCGGAAGCAGGCGTCACCGCCATCGTCCAGCCGGGGGGATCGATGCGGGATTCGGAAGTCATCGAGGCGGCTAACCAACATGACATCGCCATGGTGTTCACCGGGGTACGTCATTTCAGACATTGATTCAGGAGACTAGGGCCTGTTCACACTAACTATGGAATCGCGCAGGATGCCATTTTTTTCCCGAATCAAGGCGGAGTGAGCGTGGCGTAGCAACGCTACGTGAGCGATCGACAACGCGGAGTCGGGGAAAAATGGCCCCTGCCCGAAGGGTTGCGCCCAAAATCGTGCCCTGCGTTGTTGCTCGTCGCTTATTTACCGCAAGTAAACTTCGCTCCTCGCGCCTAGCAGGGCACGATTTTGGGCAGCAACGCGACTCCATAGTTAGTGTGAACAGGCCCTAGTTGGCGCGTGCTGGGACCAGCACCGTGCAAACCAGGACAAGCCAATCTCACAAGGGGACTACAGGCATGGCTGATTCGAAGGAACTAAACAGCGTACTGGTGGTAGGCAGTGGCGGGCGTGAGCATGCGCTTGCCTGGTGTGCTGCCCGATCTGATGCCGTGGGCCGGGTTTACGTGGCGCCGGGTAACGCTGGCACGGCAACGGAAGCCGGTTGTGAGAACGTGGACATCGATGTGGGTGACTTTGAAGGGCTCGCAGCATTCGCCGCCGACAACGGGGTTTCGCTCACCATCATCGGGCCGGAAGCACCGCTGGTGGATGGTATCTGCGACTTTTTTGCCGAGCGAGGCCTGCGCTGTTTTGGACCGAGCGGCAAGGCGGCGCAGCTGGAAGGATCCAAGTCCTTCACCAAGGACTTCCTGGCCCGGCACGACATCCCCACAGCCGAGTATCAGACCTTCGAAGATCTCCCTGCAGCGCAGGTGTACCTGGCTGAGAAGGGCGCGCCGATCGTCATAAAGGCGGACGGCCTGGCGGCGGGTAAAGGTGTGGTCGTTGCGCAGACGGAAGCAGAGGCCAACGCGGCGCTCACGAGCATGTTGAGCGGTGGTGCCTTCGGTCAGGCTGGCGCGCGGGTGGTGATCGAGGAGTTCCTCGACGGGGAAGAAGCCAGCTTCATCTGCCTCTGCGATGGCGAGACGGCATTGCCGTTCGCGACCTCCCAGGATCACAAGGCCCGCGATGACGGGGACAAGGGGCCCAATACGGGCGGGATGGGGGCGTACTCTCCTGCCCCTGTGGTCACCTCTGAGGTGTACGACCGGATCATGGCGGAGGTGATCGGTCCGACCATCCGTGGCATGGCAGCAGATGGTGCCGCTTACACCGGCTTCCTCTACGCCGGTCTCATGATCATGGCAGATGGCACACCCAAGGTGATCGAGTTCAACTGTCGGTTCGGTGACCCGGAAGCACAGCCGGTGCTGATGCGGCTGAAATCAGATCTGGTCAGGCTCTGCAATCAGGCCATAGACGGGGAGCTCCTTGGTGCCACGCTCGATTGGGATTCCCGAGCCGCGCTGGGCGTGGTGATGGCCGCTGGCGGCTACCCTGAAAGCTACGACAAGGGTGATGCGATTTCCGGGCTCGAGGCGGCGACAGATGAGGCGGTAAAAGTCTTCCACGCAGGTACCCGTGTGGCGGACGGACAGGTCGTGACCAATGGTGGCCGGGTGCTCTGCGTGGTCGGGCTGGGTGATGACGTAGCGGAAGCTCAGGCCAAGGCTTATCAGGGAGTGGACGCCATTGACTGGAAGAACCGCTATTTCCGTACCGACATCGGGTATCGGGCGATCGATCGTGGCTGAGCAGGTATCTGCGAGCTCGTGAGGGAGAATTCCTACCCAGCGCCTGGTCAGTGACTGACGGCACAGGTTGCGACGTGCGTCTAAGCTTGGCGCATGCGTGCCCACCCGAGCCTGCAGATCAGCCTGTTTGAGCCCTTCTGTGCACTCAGCCGCGTTGAGCTGGAGCTGGTTGCGAGACACACCCGGCGGATCCTGATTCCCAGTGGTCGCTGGCTGCTCCGGCCCGGGAGAGGACTGAGCGGACACCACTTTCTTCTGAAGGGATCGGTGGCGACTGTTCAACCTACTCAGGTGATCACGTCCAACCAACCGGCAGCACGGAAGGCGCTTTATCCTGGAGCAACGGGACTGCGCACGCTCACGGATTGCGAATTCCTGCAGGTGCCCACATCCGTCTTCGAGCTCCTCGAGCCGCACCCTGAAAGTCCTCTCATCGTGGTTGGGGAGTCGACGGACTGCTGGCAAAGCCGCTTTCTCGGCTCGGACCTCCTGACCACGCTGCGCCCGTCCACCTGGCAAAGGTTGCTGAGCTGTCTGCAGCCGAGGGTGCTGCCTCGAGGTGCCTGGGTCATTCGTGAGGGAGAGACGACGGCGGGGAGTTGCTACGTGCTGACTGCCGGAACAGCTCGCGTGATGCGGACGGGTCGAATGCTTGCCCGCCTGGAACCAGGCGATCTGTTCGGTGAAGACGCGCTCATCACCCACGAACCGAGGAATGCATCGGTTCGGATGGAGGCAGATGGGCAGGTGATGTCTCTCTCGGCCGCGGACTTCAGGTCGTTTCTGGTTGGCGCGCTGCTGGACGGTGTTTATGCAAGCCCAAACGGCAGCGGTCATAACAAGCGAACGTTACTTCGCTTCGGCTCGAGTCGCGATCTGCGTGAGCGGATTGAGCGGCTGCCTCGAGAGCGTGAGTACCTGGTCAGCAGTGATCTGCCTGAGGTGCGGTCACTGGCCGTCTTTCTGATGCGCAAGCAGGGGTTGTCCGCCTGGGCAGCGCCCCAGGATTGACGCCGCGGATCCGATTGTTTCTGTGCGAGTTCAACGTCCAACAGGACGCATTCATCACAGAAACAACCAAGGAGGATTCCGATGATGCGGATGATACTACCCCTGGGTGCTGCGCTTCTGAGCGCTGCCCATGCTCCGGCTCTCATCGCTGGTGACTACGAAGAGTTCGATGAGTTCGTTCCAATCGTGGAGATCAATTCCACGGATGGCGACATCGGCTTTCATGTGTTGCTGGACGGCGAAGGCTGGCGCGTCGCGAAGATCTATGACTCTGACTGGGATCGCATGCTGCGTGTCCGCGGTACTGACGACCTGGAAGAGCAAGGCGTTACCGAGCTTTTCATCGAGAGTGCTGAGCCGCTCTGCTGGGACGATCCGGAAGCCGATCCGGATGAAGAAATCGTTACGCTGGAGGAGTTCGTTGAACGCTTCGAAGCGGGCACCTATCACGCGCGTGGTCTTACCCTGGAAGGCGACCGACTGAAGGCGTCGGCTGAACTCACCCACAACCTTCCCGCCGCTCCGGCCAACATCGAAGTGGAAGTGGAGATGGACGGAGACGACGTGGAAGTCGAGATCAGCTGGACCGTTGGCGATGATCTGGGTAACTGCGCCTATCCGGACGGGCTGATTCCGGACCCTGGCAGTGTGCCCGTGCATCGCTGGGAGATCGTCATCGAGCCGAATGAGGATCAGATCCCGGAGGGGATGGCCCAGTCGGTGTTCATGGTCCAGTTGCCCGGCAATCTCGACGAGGACGACCTCGAAGTTGAAATCCCGGAGTCCTTTCTCGAGGCTTACCTCGAGGCTGGAGTGACGGAGTACAAGTACGAGATCGGTGCTCGCGAGGAGAGCGGCAACCAGACCTTCACTGAAGGTGAGTTCGAGGTGGAGCTCTAGTAATGTGTCGCAGGTTACCTGCTGCAGTCAGGCTGGCAACCATGGCGTTGCCGGTCTTTCTGCTGACCGGCTGCGGCGGTGACGGGGTCGATGTTCCCGACACGGCATCCGGGTATCCGGTTCAGGAAAACGCCAGTCCGCTGGTGAGCGTTGTGGAGGATGAACCTTCACGGCATGACGAGCAATTCCAGGAAGCGGTGCGGGACCTCGCCTTGGTTGATCCGGCGCAGGACGTTCGGCTCGACGTGGCCTCGGCGGAGTTTGGCCTGTTGTCCACGGAGCAACTCAACATCGCGCTGCTGGACGAAAACCCTGCAGTTCGCCAGACAGCCATTGATGCCCTGCTCGGTGAGTCGGAGTCCGTGGTCCTGGAACGCCTTGCGCTGCTCGAGCTCGCCATGACGGACCCGGATGAGTCGGTTCGTGAGTCGGTCGTGGCAGTGCTTGGCGGCTCGAATGATCCACGGGCCATTGCTCTGCTGCTGAAGGCCCGGGGTGATGAGAGCGCGGTTGTCCGGGAAGAAGCACGGGAGGCGCTGGCAGGTCTCCGGACGGTACCCGAACGCAAGGACCACAATTCTCCACAGAGCGGCGATTGATTCTCACGAGGATCGGCGTCTAATCGAGGACAGGGTTGTGCGAGGTGTCCATTGCACAGGGAAGATCGTCTGCTTGCGGAGAAGGTGGCTGCCCGGGATCAGCAGGCAGCCACCACTTTTTTTGACGGCTACTTTGCGCGGGTATACCGGTTTGTCGCTGCTCGTGTGTCGCGTGAAGACGCCTGCGAGGACATCGTGCAGGAAGTCATGATCAAGGCCGTGCGAAACATGCACACTTACCGAGGTGAAGCAGCGCTTTTTACCTGGTTGTGCCAGATCAGTCGGCACGAGATCAGTGACTACTATCGTCGACACGGCCGTAAGGAGGCACAATTGGTCAGCCTGGATGACGATCCGAATATTCGCGCCGCGCTGGAGAGCCTTGCGCTCGGGGAAGTGGCTGAATCGGATCGGCTGGCAGTAACCCAGGTTGTGCAGCTCACTCTGGACTATCTGCCTGACAAGTATGCCAAAGCGCTGGAATGGAAGTACCTGGAAGGGCTGTCAGTGGAAGAGATTGCCGACCGGTTCGGTGACGGGGTCGTGGCTGTGCAATCGCTCCTCGCACGGGCGAGAAAGGCCTTTCGAGCGGGATTCGCAGAAGTGCGCGGAGAACAGGAGCTGTTGAGATGACACGATCCTATTCTGAAGATTCTGAGGAAGACATCAGAACGTTACTGTCGGTTGCCGGTCCCCGGCGACAGCCACCCGCTGATGTGGAAGCCAGGGTCCGAGCCGCAACCATGGCCGTGGTTGAAACCTTACCTCCCCCGGAGTCCGAGGTGGCTTCCTGGTGGTCTCTGCCCAGACTCTCGGTGGCTGCCATGCTGGTCATCGGCTTGTCGGCCGGGTTTTTTCTGATACCCCGGTCCGCAGTGCCCCCTGCCGGAGTCATCGCCTTCACCAGCGGCGCCTATACGGTGCGTGGCTCCGATTCGAGCGGAGATACGCTGACCGCGGGCGCCATCATTCGAACATCAGCCAGTGGGCGCATGCTCATTGATCTGGGTGAGCAGCGGAGCGTGCGCCTGGACAGGAATGCGAGTATGACCCTCCATGACAGCTCGGAGATCTGGTTGCATCGTGGCCGCATCTATGTGGATTCGAACGGCGGCAGCGGGGTCACTGTGGTCACTGAAAATGCATCTATCGTGGACATCGGCACGCAGTTTGAGGTGTCGGTGGATGACGAGTCGCTCGTTGTTGCGACACGAGAAGGCACGGTTCGCATCGCCTTGGGTGTTGAAGAGTTTGTTTCGAAGGCCGAACCAGGCCAGGGCGAAACATTGAAAATTGATGGTTTGGAGCTGGTGAACAGAGCGTCAACACCGACGACGGGAAGCAGGTGGGCATGGACACAGCTTGCCAGGCCTCTGTTCGATGTGCAGGGACGTAGCCTCCGGGAATATCTGGAGTGGGCGGCCCGGGAAGAAGGGAAACGGCTGCGTTTTTCCACCCCGCTCGCAGCGCAACAAGCCGATCTGCGCACGTTGCATGCAACGGGTGAGGTCGATGCGGAGGCAGATACAGTGAAGCGCGTTCTGGCCACTTCAGCGTTTGAGCTGGTGCCGGGGAAGGAGCATGAGATCATTGTGGCGCTCAGATCAGCGGGGTGAGTCGGGCGATGGGGCGCCGTTGATAAGGCGGCTGTCCGTTCATGCCGCGTTGATCTGTCTGATCTGGGCAGGGCAGCCGAGTGCCGAGGTCCGGTCCCATCGGCTGGTGGACGTCATCAGTATCTACGAGCAGGACGGGCACAGTTTCGTCTACTCCAATGACCTGGTCAGACGTGATCCGAAGATCAGGATAGATCTCGACTCCGGTCTCTCCATACGAGGCTTGGAAGCCGCGCTTGCCGACATCGGTTTCAGTCTGGACAGGACCGAGGACCGCAGCGGTAAGACCATCTTCTACATCGTGCCCGCTTATTCAGTCCCTGCTGCTGGCAAACCCCTGACCGGACGGGTGAGTGATGCCCAAACCGGCCAGCCGCTGTCGGGGGTGCGGGTAGAGATCGGTGAGCATGTGGTCTACACCGATGCGAATGGGGTCTTCGAGTTACCTCCGACGGACGTGCCGGCGATACAGGTCAGCAGGCAGGGGTATCAACCGGTCGAGCTCACGCCCGAAGCCCGGCTGGATGCCTTGCTGGAGATCAGCCTAGAAGCGCAAGGCCCCCTCGAGGAGGTGGTGGTGGTTTCCAGTCGCTACGCACTCGAGCGTTCGGGCGGTTCGTCCGTGCACACGTTGACGTCGCAGGATTTCGAGAAGATCCCGGAGTTTGGTGACGATGCGTTGCGGGTGGCCAACCACCTACCGGGTATGGCGACGATCGGGCTATCCGCGCGACCGTATGTACGGGGTGGGTTGCAGGACGAAACGCTGGTGCTCTTCAACGACGTAGAGCTGCTGGAGCCTTTTCACCTGAAAGATTTCCAGAGCGTGTTCTCCGGTTTCAATCCCAGCGTTGTCGATACCGTGGATGTATATACGGGTGGGTTTCCCGTTCGCTACGGCGATCGGATGAGCGGCGTGATGGACATCGCCCCCTCGGAGGTGGCGGGTGGATTCGGCGCCGATCTGATGATCAGCTTTCTGACAGCGTCCGCGGCGGTGGTTGGCACGACAAGTAACGGCAGGGGTGCCTGGGCGTTATCAGCCAGACGGGGCAATCTGGACCTGGTGCTGGACGTGCTCGATCCCGATGCGGGCACGCCCAACTACTCCGACTACTATGGCAGTTTCAACTATGAGTTTGACGCGCAGACCAGGCTCGAAACCGGATTTATCTTCTACGACGATGATGTAGAGCTTAAGGACGTGGATGAAGGCGACGGGGAACTGGCCCGTTCGCTGTACAGAAATGCCTATGCCTGGGTGCAGGTGCATCGACAGTGGAATAGGCAGATGTATTCCAGCACGGTGCTGTCCTTCGGTGATATCACCAACGATCGGGATGGTTTCATCGCTGATGATGATCTGGAGGAGGGTAACTCGAGCCTGGAAGATGAGCGGCACTTTCAGGTCTGGCGGCTCGGGCACCGCCAGGAGCTAGATGTGACCGACCGGATGGGCCTCGAGTTCGGCGGCAGCCTGAATTATCAGAAGGGCAGCTACGACACGCTGGCCGTCATCGAACGGGGTGTACTTGCAGAGCTGATCGGCTTGCCGATCACGGAAGTCCGACGTGTGGTGCGTGAGCCAAGCGGGACCAGCGGTAATCTGTACGGCTCGGTGAGGTACCGTGCGGCCGACTGGTTGTTCCTCGAGGCAGGTCTTCGCTGGGACTACCAGGATTACGGTGAAGCTTTTGAACAACAAACCAGCCCGAGATTGAGCGCGCTGATCGACATCGGCGCCGACACGCAGCTCCGCTTGACGGCCGGTCGCTTCCACCAGGCCGAGCAGATTCATGAGCTCCAGGCGGCGGACGGAGTGGACCAGTATCAACCGGCTCAGTTTGCCGATCACTACATCGTCGGCCTGCAGCACCGCTTCGGCCAATCGGGATTGAGCATGCGGCTCGAAGGTTTCTACAAGCGGTTCAGCGATCCGAAGCGGCGTTTCGAGAATCTGTTCAATTCTCTGGTGCTGATGCCTGAGCTGGCATCCGACAGGGTGCCCGTCGCGCCCGACAAGGCTCGATCGCATGGGGTTGAGCTGTCGCTGGCTTATCAGCCCGTGGACGAGATCAATGCCTGGCTGGGGTATACCCATGCCTATGCCGAGGATGAGCTCAATGGCAGCTGGGTGAAGCGGGGCTGGGATCAGCGTCATACGATCTCCGCCGGGCTGGCCTGGGAACCGGGAAGGTGGAGCCTGTCAGCTGCCGTGCTCTGGCACTCCGGCTGGCAGACCACGCTGCTGCCACCCAGCCTGGGGGAGGACGAGTTACCGACTCTTGAACGGAACGCGGACAGGTTGCCCGAATACCTGTCGTTGGATCTCAGAATAGCTCGACGCTGGGATTGGCAGGATCAGTCCCTCACCCTCTTCTTCGAGCTGACCAACGCGCTGGACCGCGACAACGTGGGTGCTTACGAATACGACGTCGAGGAAGACGAGGAGAATGGCGGCTACCTGCTGCCGAAAGAGCCGGTAACCTTGCTGCCGAGAATTCCGTCGCTCGGCGTTCGCTGGACGTTCAACTGATTGGATTCAAGCCTTGACCGTACGTCCTTCCGCCCAGGTTCGCAGAGACGAGATGCTCTCGGCTCTCATGATGGACATTGGGTAGGTGCGATTGAGCGCCGCCATCACATCATCCTGAGCCACGGCTTCCCCCCGGGAGCTCGCCAGATAGCGGGCGGCGACGATGGCTTCTTCGATCTCCGCACCGGTGAAGCCATCGGAGATTTCTGCCAGAGCGGCCAGATCGAAGTCGGCAGCCGGAACCTCCCGCTTTTCCAGGTGGATGCGAAAGATCTCTTTGCGGATCTCGATATCCGGCAGGTCGACGAAGAAGACTTCGTCCAGCCGACCTTTGCGCACCAGCTCCGGTGGTAGCTCGCTGATGTCGTTGGAGGTGGCGACGATGAAGACGGGTGCATCGTTTTCTGCCATCCAGGTGAGCAGGGTAGAGAGGACCCGCTTGGAGGTGGCGTTGTCCGACTGGCCGGTAGCGAGACCTTTCTCGATCTCATCCATCCAGAGCACGCAAGGCGCCATCAACTCAGCCTGCTTCAGCGAGTTTCTCAGGTTCCGCTCTGTCTCACCGAAGAACTTGTTGTAAAGCGTGCCGAAGTCCAGACGGAGCAGCGGGATGCCCCAGTAGCCGGCCACTGCCTTGGCGGCCAGTGATTTTCCGCCGCCCTGCACGCCGAGCAGCATCACGCCTTTCGGCTGATCCTCGGTGGCCTGTAAGAAGGCGTTTTTTCTGAGCTCAAGCCAGGACTTCAGGTTGTCGAGCCCGGCCACGGCTCCGAAATCTTCTGTGTCGTACTCGAAACGGAGAACGCCTTCGGAATCCAGCAGTTCGAATTTGAGCCGATTCACCTCTGGGATATCGGATTCCGTGATCGCTCCATCCCCGTAGATGGCGTGGCGGATCAGCACCTGAGCATCCGAGTGCGAGACGCCCCGCAAGTTGGCGATCAGCCGTTTGAGAGTGTCGTTGTCCGTGCGGACTTTCTTGCCGTGATTCTGTTCCGCCCAATCCTTTGCCTGAGCGCGAACGAGTGACATCAGTTCTTCATCGCTTGGCAGTCGCAGGTCGAACTTGGCGGTCAGCCGGCCGAGTTCCTGCGGCACCGACAGCTCGTGGGAAAGCAGCACCAGGGTGTTGCCAAGCTGATCGTGGTCAAGGGCAATGTCTTTCAGATGACGAATGATCGTGGGTTCGTTCGCAAGATACGGATGGAAGTCACAGAGCACGTAGAGGGAGGGGCCCTTGGACTGCGCAATGTGGGAGAGCAGCGCCTCCGGGTCCTTCAGATCCGCTTTGCTGTCCACGCCGGCACCGAAACCGCCGAGCTCGAGCCCCCGGGTGACCCGCCACTCGTAGAAGGAGAGCTGCCGCTTCATCGCGAAGCGCAGAAGCATAGCGAGCACGCGACGCTCATCGTGGGATTCCACCACCACGATGGGAATCTTCGCGTCGAGGATCAGACTCAGGTCCTTTGTGTCTGCCACGCCAGTCTCACTATACTTGTCGGGCGGCGCTCACCTCTTCTCATCTTTCCAGACAGGAGTGGCGGCGATGAATAACTGTGCTGACGGAGGCCTGGAATGGCAACAGAATCGGATTGCCTGTTTTGCAAGATAGTCAACCAGGAGCTGCCGGCGGATGTGGTGTATGAGGACGATGAGCTCCTCGCCTTCAACGACATCAGCCCCCAGGCTCCGACGCACATTCTCATTATCCCCAAAGCCCACATCGCAACGGTGAACGACTTAACCGAATCGAATGCGGACCTGGTGGGGAAGCTGGTTTTGCGAGCCAAGGCCCTTGCCAGTGAGAAAGGCATCGCAGATTCCGGCTACCGCCTGATCATGAACTGCAACTCCGAAGGCGGTCAGACCGTTTACCACATCCACCTGCACCTGCTGGGTGGCCGTCAGCTTACCCACCTCGGATAATCTCGGATAGAAATGGCACTTTTAGACGACATCGTCATCGGCCTCGATCGGGCGCTGCGGACCGTCGCTTCGGAACCCATCGCCGAACGCGCCAATCCTGGCGTGTCGGTTGCCGATGCCAGCATGGATGATACGGAGCGCCAACATGCCGCCGGCCTCATGCGCGTCAACCACACCGGTGAGATCTGCGCGCAAGGCCTCTACGAGGGCCAGGCGTTGACCGCCAAAGATGACGCCACTCGAGAAGCCCTCCTCTCCGCCGCCCAGGAGGAAACCGACCACCTAGCCTGGTGCCAGGACCGCCTGACCGAACTGGACTCCAGACCGAGCGTGCTGAATCCGCTCTTCTACGTAGCATCGTACGCAATGGGCGCCGTAACCGGCCTCCTGGGCGACAAGGTCAGCCTAGGATTCGTCGAGGCCACCGAGGATCAGGTCTGCAAACACCTGGAATCACACATGGAGTCCCTGCCGGAGCAGGACCAACGAAGCCGCGCCATCATCACGCAGATGCACGAAGACGAAGAACGGCACGGCGCAGACGCCATGGAGAAAGGTGGTGCCGAGTTTCCGCAGCCGGTCAAGAATCTCATGACGTTGGTCTCAAAGGTGATGACCGAGACCACCTACCGGGTCTAGTCGCCCCCACCTAGCTGATTGATCTCGGCGAACAGGTCGCTGCCGCATCGGTGACTCGCGAATACTGTTTACCGGGACGCTAGACCTGAAGCTCCGCTTCAGGTCCCCATCCATGGGCGCTCAGACGAGGCACATCCCTGTGCCTCGACTGCCCTGTAAACAGTATTCGCGAGTCACCGATGCTGCGGTGTGCCTAGATTCGAGACCGATTAGTCTTGAACGACTTCGTATTCGTGAGTGATCTGAACGCCACCAGCTTCCAGCATCCGCGACGCTGAGCAGTACTTGTCGGCTGATAGGGAAACCGCCCGCGCCACCTTCTTCTCATCCAGCCCATCACCGGTCACCACGAACTTCAGATGGATCTCGTCGAAGACCTGCGGCACCTCATCAACCCGCGAAGCTGTGACATGGGTCACACAATCCGTCACTTTTTGTCGTTGCTTGGCAAGGATGGCCACCACGTCGTAGGAAGCGCAGCCGCCGAGACCCATCAGAACGAGCTCCATAGGCCGCGAGCCGCGGTTCTGACCCCCGCCGTCGGGTGGTCCGTCGATGAGAACGGTGTGTCCGGAGTCGGCGGTTGCCTCGAAATGAACTGCGTTTTTCCACTCTATCTTTGCGTACATGTTAGCGCTCGGTTGCGTGCTGCTTCGGATTATGACCCATCAGAATTCAAGGCAGTACGCAACCGAGCGCTAGCTCTGATCCTTTAAAGACTTGTAATACCGTGACGATCCCGCCCGGAAATGAGTGATGGGTGACCGTTCAAACTGTGATTTTGTACCGTTTGTCGACCAGTTCTCACACTGAGTGAAATCACTGTGCAAGTATCTCCCTCGCAAGATGTCACGAAGGAGCGTTACGAAAATGCTTGCCCAAAAAAGTTCACCGAAAAGTTCTTCGGTCGCCGGAATGGGTTCTGCCCGTCCGCTGGCCGCGAAAGGTTTCCAGATGAACACTCCGGAACAGGAGACTCATCTCGATTCCTTCCTCGCCGCAGCCCATCGTCGTAAGTATCCGGCCAAAAGCACGCTGATCTACGCTGGCGATAAGAGCGACTCCATCTACTATATCCTCAAAGGCTCCGTCACCGTACTGGTGGAAGATGAGTCCGGGCGCGAGATCATCGTTGCCTATCTGAACAAAGGTGACTTTTTCGGCGAGATGCCGCTGTTCACGGAAGACACCCCCCGCTCGGCCTGGGTCAAGGCCAAGACCGAATGTGAAGTTGCCGAGCTCAGCTACGGCAAGTTCAAGGAACTGGCGGAGAAGCACACTGAGCTGCTCTATGCCGTTGGTCGGCAGATGGCGGATCGCATCAGCCGGACCACACAGAAAGTGAGTGACCTGGCGTTCCTGGACGTCACGGGTCGGGTTGCACGGACGCTGCTCGAACTCACCAAGCAACCGGATGCCATGACCCATCCCGATGGCATGCAGATCAAGATCACGCGTCAGGAGATTGGCCGTATCGTGGGCTGTTCGCGGGAAATGGTCGGACGGGTGCTGAAAACACTGGTGGACCAAGGACTGGTCTCCGTGAAAGGCAAGACCATGGTGGTGTACGGCACGCGCTGACGCCAACCGATATGGTCTAGATCACAATGGATGTGACTGAAGCGGGCCCTTAGGGGCCCGTTTCAGTTTGCGGTCACGACACTCAGCCGAACATGGATTTCAGTGCAGCACCCGGATCGGCCGCTCGCATGAACGCCTCTCCGACCAGAAACGCGTGCACGTTCCGCTCGCGCATGGCCTGAACGTCTTCCCGGTTGTTGATGCCGCTTTCGGTCACAACGAGGACGTCGTCAGGAATGGCATCGAGCAGATCGAAGGTGGTCGAAAGGCTGGTCTCAAACGTTTTCAGGTTGCGGTTGTTGATGCCGATCAGGGCAGGCTCGAGGGTGAGTGCCAATTCCAGCTCCGCCGCGTCGTGGACCTCGATCAGCACATCCAGGTCCAACGACTGTGCCTGCGCGTAGAAGCTGCTGAGCGATTCGGGGCTGAGCGCGGCAGCGATGAGCAGTATGCAATCCGCGCCGATCAGTCGAGCTTCTGCTATCTGATAAGCATCGACAATGAACTCTTTTCTGAGCAGCGGCAGCTCGACACAGCTTCGAATCTCCTCCAGGTAGCTGTCACTTCCCTGAAAAAACTTCTCATCGGTGAGCACGGACAGACAGCTGGCGCCGGCTGCTTCGTAGCTACGGGCGATCTCTGTCGGCCTGAAATCCGCGCGAATGATCCCTTTGCTGGGCGATGCCTTTTTCACTTCCGCGACAACGGCCGCCCGTCCATGCTCAACGGTCGCAGTCAGGGCATCCACGAAGCCACGAGGAGCGGCAGCATCGACGATGGCCTGCTCGATTTCCCTGAGTGGCCGCCGAGCTCGGCGTGCTTCCACCTCGGCTGCCTTGTGCGCGAGGATCTCGTCGAGGATGGAACCGGCCATGTCAGTCTTCGCCCATCATGCTGCTGATCCGGATGAGTTCCTGCAGGCGCTCATTGGCAAGTCCGGAAGCGACGGCGTCCTGAGCCATCTCCACCCCGTTGGCAAGGCTGGTCGATACACCGGAGGCGTAGATCGCTGCACCCGCATTCAGGCAGACGATGTCGGCAGCATCAGAGTCCGGTTTGGTGAGCGCTTCTCTAATGACCTCGAGACTCGCTTCAGGTGAATCCGCCTTCAGCGAATCGGTGCTCCGCGTAACGATGCCGAAGTCGTCCGGTCTGACCTCGTACTCGCTGACCTCACCTTTCTTCATCTCGACCACGAAGGTTGGGCCATCCAGGGCGATCTCATCCAGCCCGTTTGAGTGCACGATCAGAACATGTTCCGCGCCCAGCAGACGGGCCACCTCGGCCATGCGCTGTTGCCAGATCGGGCTGAAAACGCCAATCACCTGGCGCCCGGCACCGGCTGGGTTCGTCAGGGGGCCCAACAGGTTCATCATGGTGCGCACACCCAGTTCCTGGCGCACGGGTGCGGCGAAACGCATGGCGCTGTGGTGGGCCTGGGCGAACAGAAAACCGACGCCGACTTCCTGAATGCAGTGGGCGATCTGCCGAGGCGTCAGGCTGAGATTGACGCCGGCCGCTTCGAGCACATCGGCACTGCCGGAGCGACTGGTCATTTTCCGGTTGCCGTGCTTGGCAACGTGGGCTCCAGCCGCCGCAGTGACGAACGCTGCTGCGGTGGAAATGTTGAAGAGCTTGGCGGCGCTGCTGCCGCCGGTGCCGCAGGTGTCCACCAGGTAGTCTGCGGTCACCTCTACCTTGGTGGAGAGCTCGCGCATGGTCTCAGCTGCGCCGGCGATCTCTTCTGCAGTCTCGCCTTTAACGCGCAGCCCCATGAGCAGACCGCCAATCTGCGCCGGGGTGGCCTCGCCGGACATCACAACCTTGAACACCTCCCGGGTGTCGCTCTGACTGAGATCGTGCCCTTCGGCAAGGGCGGCTAGTGCCGTCTGAATGTCCATGATCAGGGCCTCGTCAGAAAGTTCTTGAGCAGGTCGTGGCCGGTATGGGTGAAGATCGATTCGGGGTGAAACTGCACACCTTCAATTGGCAGCTCCCGGTGTCGGAAGCCCATGATCTCATCGAACTCACCGTTTTTTTCCGTCCATGCCGTGATCTCGAGACAGTCAGGCAGGGTGTCCCTGGCGACCACCAGCGAGTGATAGCGGGTTGCCTCGAGCGGATTCGGCAGGCCGGCAAACACGCCCGTATCCGCATGATGGATCATGGAGGTCTTGCCGTGCATGACCTCTCTGGCGCGGACCACATCGCCACCAAACACCTGACCGATGCTCTGATGACCGAGGCAGATACCAAGCAGGGGGATGTGCTTGCCGAACTGCTCCACCACGGCCATGGAGATGCCGGCTTCGTTAGGTGTGCAGGGTCCTGGTGAGATGACGATCTTTTCCGGAGCTTTCGCCTCGATCTCGGCGAGGGTGATCTCGTCATTGCGATGCACTTCCACATCGGCGCCGAGCTCGCCGAGGTATTGCACCACGTTGTAGGTGAAGGAATCGTAGTTGTCGATCATGAGCAGCATGGTCTGAGTACCCGTCGTCGTTCTGGTGTGGCCGTTAGCGCGGCCGGAAGGCGTCTTCGCTGTGAATAGTCAGATACGGGCCGGGGCCCACCCGCGGGTGCCCCACGGCGGCCGCCGCAAGCGCAGAGACAATGGTGGGTTGATCGTGCTCATCGGGGGATCATAGCCCAATAGCTGCCTGGCCCGGAAGAGTGCCTCCCCGACTGCTCGCTGGGCTAGCGGATCACACTGGGACTGCCAAATACCCGGCCGAACTTCATGAACCAACGGGACTCACCGTCTTCTCCCCAGCCCCAGCCGAGATAGGCTGGTCCGATGGGGGTGTTGAAAGCAGCATGAATGCTGCCGTGAAGCTCGCCGCTCTGGAACAGATCCTCCCACTGGTCCGTAACGCCGCCATATTCCAACGAGCCGCCGACCCTGCCTGGAACGAAACCGCCGAGGATTTCGTACTGGTAGATGAGCGCGAGCACACCCAGATTCTGTCCGGAAACCTCGCCGAGGTTGTAGCCGGACAGGTTGAATAGACCCCCTGCGCCGTAGAGTGCGTACTTGGGCGCGAGACCGTCGATGGTCGCGTCAACGCTCACGCCGCCGGTGATGATGTGGCGTCCCAGCGACTTGCTCCAGACGCCGCTGAGCTGCAGCTGATCATAGTCGTCATCGCTGCCCAGCCAGTCGGCTGAACCGAAGTAGCTGAGCCGGTAGAAGATGCCGTTGTTCGGCAGGTAGCGATCGTCCAGCCGGTCGTAGGTCCAATCGACGAAGTACTCGCCCGCGTCGTAGGAGCCGTCTGTCGGGTCCGGTTCGCCGATGAGGGTGTCGACTCGACCGGTGAAATAGCGAACGCCTGCCTGCAGCGCCGCGTGTCTGCTGAACTCCCGGCCGAGCGCCAGATCCAAGCCATACTGTTCCAGCTCGTTGACACCATTAGCTTCGTCGTCGACGAATTCCGTGAACTCTCTTGTTTCGGCAAAGACGCGAGGCAGGACGAACAGTTTGGCGGACTTGTCCAGGTATTTGTACAGGTCGAAGACCAGTGCGTTCTCACGACCCAGCTGACCCATCACCCGTAGCTCGCTGCCGCGTTCGTCCAGATCCGTCTTGAGATATCCGAGCCGCAGATTGAAGCCGTTGGTGAGGTCATCGGCGAACAGATCCAGACCCCACTCGAGATAGTTGGCGCCGCGGGCATCCTGGCGGACGTGGAGGTCCAGGCCCAGTTTGCCGTCTTCTTCCACGACCTCGTAGCGCACCATGTCGAGGAATCCGAGCCCGTAGACCATGCGGATGTCCGACTCGAGCTGAGCACGATCTATGGGTGCTCCGAGCTCCAGATTCAGCTGACGGAGTACGAGGTCATCGGCGAACTGCGATTGATTGTCGAGATTTACGAACTCGATGACTGGCGGTTCTGGTTGGCGGCGGATGAGCGTCGCGGCATAGGCTTGGTAGTCTGCTTCGCGGAGGCTCAAGCGTGAAATTGCTGAGCTACTGGCCATGGTCGAGGCATAACCTACCTCCGCGCCCTCGCTGGATCGCTCGAAAGCGGCGGCGGAGAATCCGTCTCCCAGCGCCGGTTTAATCAGCAGATCGTCCGCGTTCAGGCTGTTCCGGGAGACCTCTACGTTTTTCATCACCATGAGATTTGAGAGCTGTGCGACCACAGAGAGGATGTTCCGCACCTCGTCTTTCGAAAGGCCACCAGATCCCACATCAACCGCGATCACAACGTCCGCACCCATTGCGCGGGCGACATCGACGGGCAGGTTGTTGGCAATCCCGCCGTCCACAAGTAGGCGGCCATGGCGTTCCACAGGATCGAACACGGCAGGTACGGACATGCTCGCGCGCATGGCCAGTGCCAGATTGCCTCTGTCGATCACAACGGCTTCTCCCGTCAACAAGTCAGCGGCAACGGCTCTGAACGGTAGGGGCAGCTCGTCGAAATGATCGACCTGAACCCGCTCGCTGACCAGGGATTCGAACAGGAAGTTGATGTTCTGTCCGGAGATGAGACCGGTGGGGATCAGCGATGTGTCCGGTCCGATGCCGATCTTAGGCCCGTACAAAGCAAAGACCTCATCGTCCCGCTTGCGCCGGTAGGGCTGATCTTGTCTGGGCGTCTCATCACGAAACAGCAATTCCCAGTCAATCCCGCCGATGGTCTCTTCCATCTCCGGGACGCTCATGCCAGTGGCGTAGAGCGCCCCAACAAGAGAGCCCATGCTGGTGCCGACGACGCAGTCGATTGGCACACGCATCTCCTCGAGAGCCCGGATGACGCCGATGTGAGCGCTGCCGCGGGCACCCCCGCCGCCGAGTACGAGCCCGATGCTCGGACGTTCCGCTTTTGACGATTGGCAACTAAGAGCCGCCTGCAGACCCGGCGAAGCAATCATCAGCAGCAGGACGAGGAAACAGGAAGCTGATCTGGCCAACATGCTCTGGTGCTCAATCTGAAATTGCCGCTAGTCTAGTTTGTTCGGCTGCTTTTTTTCGAAGTGTGGTAAGCAGACGGACAGGTAAAATCCGCAGGCTGCACGTGCTTTTTGAGGCACACAGATTGAGTCACGCGGAAAAGGCATCGATGCGGCAGTTATCAGGTGAATGAGGAAGTGATGAAGCGGTTCGATGAGCTCTGTCAGGCGCTTCGCGTCGGGGAAACCAGCGCCGAGGTGTTGGTGGCGGATGCGTTGGCACGAGCGGAAGCACTGGCAGGCGAGGGTGCCAGAGTCTTTATCGAGCTCAATGACCACGCTCTGGAACGTGCTCGAGCGATCGATGCTGCGCGTGCCAGGGGCGACGACCTGCCGCCACACGCTGGCGTACCGATATCCGTAAAGGACCTGTTTGATCTGGCGGGACAGGTGACCAGAGCCGGCTCGGTGGTTCTTGATGAGTCAGCACCGGCTGTGGCCACCGCACCGGCCATTCAACGTCTGCTGGACTCGGGTCTCGTTTCCATCGGCCGGACCAACATGACGGAGTTCGCGTACTCCGGTGTGGGTCTCAACCCGCACTACGGCACACCGCTGAATCCCTGGGACCGGCGGACCGGACGGATCCCCGGGGGTTCCTCCTCCGGCGCCGCGGTGTCTGTCAGCGATGGTATGGCGGTGGCTGCGATCGGCACGGATACCGGCGGCTCCTGCCGGATACCGGCGGCGCTGACGGGGATCACGGGTTGGAAGCCCAGTGCGAATCGAATTCCGAGAGAAGGCGTCTATCCGCTGTCGCAATCGCTCGATTCCGTGGGTGTGCTTGCTTCGGACGTGGCAGGCTGTGCGGTACTGGACGATGTGATGTCGGGTGGTCCGGGCTCCGTTCCACCAGCACGCGCACTGGCCGATCTCCGACTTGCCGTACTCGGACATTACGTGACGGAAGGGATAGATGCTGAAGTCGGTGGGGTTTATGCAGACGCACTGACCAGACTCTCGGCGGCTGGAGCGACGCTCACAGAAATCCAGTTGCCGGAAATCGAGCGGCTTCCGGAACTTAACGCCCGGGGTGGGATCGCCGCAAAAGAAGCCTGGGAGTTTCATGCCGGGCAACTTAGGGCAGCAGGCGATCGCTACGATCCACGGGTGGCTGGCCGGATTCAGGCCGGGGCGGCGGTGGAGGATCAGGAACTTGCCCGCATTGTCACCGCACGCAAGAACATGATTGCCGGTTTTGCAGCCGCCGCGAAGGGTTTCGATGCCTTGCTTGCGCCGACGGTGCCGATCGTGGCGCCGCCGATCGCGGCCTTCGAGACGGACGAGGAATACGTTCGCCTCAATCTGCTCCTGCTTCGAAATCCGAGCCTACTCAATTTCCTCGATGGCTGTGCTATCTCGCTACCGATTCATGAGCCTGGAGAGGCGCCGGTGGGGTTGATGCTGGCGGCGCCGAATGGCCAGGACCGCGCGCTGCTCGCTACTGCCCTCGGTGTGGAGCCCGGTTTTCGGCGATAGACAGCGTGCGGCTGATTTCGTACATTCGGCGTTGACGTCGATCCGGGTAACCCGGACGGCGATCTGACTGACTCTAACTGACTGATATTCTTAAAAATTTGGGAAAGGACTTGATCCGGCGGGACAGGTACCACGATTTGCGTCGGCAGCCTCTGGTGAGGACCAGGGCTGGCACGATCGCTCATTTCGCGCTCCGCAGCCCGGTAGAGGCATACCTCCCCCGAGATCCATTCCGCTGTTCATGCAGCCGCGGCCCGTGTGGGCCATCAAGGGAGTACTACGTATGTCGCACCACAAGCCGGTAACGCAAGAAGCCAGGCCGCTCTCCGTCCTCGATTTCCCGGCACGTAAAGCCGCGCGAGAGAAGATCTCCATGGTCACCTGCTATGACTACACCTCCGCCCAGGCCTTGAACGATACGGACGTGGACACGCTGCTGGTTGGTGACAGTCTGGCCATGGTGATGCACGGCTTCGACTCCACCGTTCACGCCACCGTGGACCTGATGGCGCTGCATATCCGGGCGGTGGCGCGAGGCGCGCCGAACAAGTTCATCGTCGGTGACATGCCGTTTCTGGCGGCACGCAAGGGTCTCAAAGAGGCGATGGATGGTGTGCAGCAGCTCATGCAGGCAGGTGCCCACTCGGTGAAGATCGAGGGGGAGCAAGGTCAGCTGGAACTGATGGCCCACATCGTGGAATCCGGTGTGCCGGTGATGGGGCATCTGGGCCTGACGCCGCAGTCCGTACATGGCCTTGGTGGCCACAAGGTGCAGGGCAAAGCGGAAGCGGAGGCACGGACTTTGATAGATGCCAGCCGTCGGCTGGAAGATGCCGGGTGCTTCGCATTGGTGCTCGAATGTGTCCCAACGGCGCTCGCCCGGGAGATTACCCAGGCCGTCAGCATGCCCACCATCGGTATCGGGGCAGGGCCACACACCGATGGCCAGGTCCTCGTGCTACAGGACATGCTCGGCATGAATCCACACTTCAAGCCGAAGTTTCTGAAGCACTACGCCCAGGGTTATGAAGTGGTTACGTCGGCTGTGAACCGCTTCGATGCGGAGATCCGCCACGGCTGCTTCCCCACCGCGAGGGAGAGCTACCGATGAGCAGCCTCAACCCATTGCCTCACACGCCTCTGCAGATGCACTCCCAGCGGCCAAGGGTGTTCAAGCGACTTGAGGATTGGCGTCTTTGCCGATCTTCGCTCGAGGGTAGCCTCGGTTTCGTGCCGACCATGGGCGCGCTGCATGCGGGTCACGGTTCGCTCATAGAGCGCAGTGTGGCTGAAAACGACTACACCGTTCTGAGCATTTATCTGAACCCGACTCAGTTCAACAATCCGGAGGATCTGGATTGCTATCCCAAGACGCTGGAGCGTGATCTGGAGATGGCGCGGAAACTCGGCGTGGACTTCGTGCTCACCCCGCACTACGAGCAGATGTATGCGGACGGATTCCGATTCCAGGTGGACGAGACCCAGTTCTCCAGCACGCTCTGCGGGGAGCACCGGCCGGGACACTTTACCGGCGTGCTCACGGTGGTGATGAAGCTGCTGAACATCGTTCAAGCCGACCGCGCTTACTTCGGCGAGAAGGACTATCAGCAGTACCTGCTTATTCGCGACATGGCTGAAGCGTTCTTCATGGATGTGGAGATCGTGCCTTGCGCGACGGTCCGGGAAGAGGACGGTCTTGCCATGAGCAGTCGCAATGAAAACCTGGATGAGGCCGGTCGGGCTAAAGCGGGCATGCTGAACGACCTGATATGCTCAACAATGGATGACGATGAGGTCGCTCGGGCCCTTGCCGAAGCCGGTTTCGACGTGGACTACATCGTCAGCCGGGATGGTCGCCGTTTTGCTGCCGCCAGCCTCACCTGCGGCGATCGGGTGGTACGGCTGATTGACAACGTCGCTTGCTAGCGTAACCGTGTCGCATCACGATGTGGCAGGTCACTCATTCGAGTCCGAATACGAACAGCGTGTTGCCGCCGGTAATGGCCACGCGCTGACGGCCGTCCACCGAAAAACCCATGGGATTGGTGCGGATGTGGGCGCCGGTATTGAAGTGCCAGAGCGACTGGCCAGTCTCTTCGTCCAGCGCAAAGAACATGCCCTCCAGCGTGCTGCCGAACACCAGCCGACCTGATGTGGCCATGACGCCGGACCAGGGCGGAGCTTTCAGGGGGAACTCCCAAAGCTGCTCTCCGGTCATCACATCGATGGCGAGTACAGCGCCGGAAGCATCGTCACCGGAGAGCGCCTGCTCACCGCCGCCGAGAAACGGCTGGCCGGGTTCATATTCCACATCTGCTTTGAAGTAGATGGCACCCATGCGCCGGTTCGGTATGAAAAACCGACCGGTCTCCGGGCTGTAAGAAGGCGAAAACCAGTTGATCGCGCCCTGCAGGCTCGGCCAGACCAGGGTGCCTTCCTCGGTGGGCTCGGTATCCGGCAGCAGAATGGGTCGACCTTCACCATCCAGGCCGGCGGCCCAGGTCTGCTTCGAGTACGGCGTGCCGAGCAGAAACTCACCAGTCTCCCTGTCGAGCAGATAGTAGAAAGCATTCCGATTCGCCACGGCCACCAGCTTCCGCGCCTCGCCTTTGAACTCACCGTCCACCAGGATGGGTATCTGATTCGCGTCCCAGTCATGGGTGTCATGCGGTGTGAACTGGAAGTGCCAGCGCATTTTGCCTGTGCCCGGGTCCAAGGCGAGAATGGAGCAGGTGAACAGGTTGTCCCCTGGCCGGAGATCACCGTTCCAATCCGGTGCCGGGTTACCTGTCATCCAGTAAAGCAGGTTCAGGTCCGGATCGAACGAACCGGTGAGCCAGGTGGACCCACCGCCCGTCTGCCAGCTGTCGCCACCCCAGGTTTCACTACCGGGCTCACCGGGGCTCGGCACGGTGTACGTCCGCCAGCGCAGCTCGCCGGTTCCGGCGTCGTAGGATTCAACAAAGGCGCGAACGCCCGCCTCCGCGCCGCTTACGCCAACGATGACCTGACCGTCCAGCGCCAGCGGTGCCAGGGTAAGGGAAAAGCCGATCGCGTTGTCTGCGACCTGTGTCTCCCAGCGTACGGCACCGGTGCCTGCATCCAGTGCAAAGAGCCGGGCGTCCAGCGTGCCCACGTAGAGGGTATCGTCGAGTATGGCCACGCCCCGATTCACTTTTGGAAAACCTATGTGCAGCACGTCTTCAGGGATGTCCGGCGCCCAGTGCCAGAGCAGCCGACCGGTGCGGGCATCGAGTGCCGAGACGCTGCTGGGGGACTCCGTGAGATACATGATGCCGTCTACCACGAGCGGAGTGGTTTCCTGCAACCCGGCCCCCGAGATGTCGGTGGGTTGCATCTGGTACGCCCAAAGCACCTTGAGGCGGTCGACGTTTCGTCGATTTATCTCGTCCAGCGCGAGGAATCGCTCGGAGCGGTACGTGCCCGAGTAGGTGAGCCAGTTTTCATCGGCCTGGGTACTCAAGAGCCGCTCGTAAGGTACTGCGGCAGCGCTCGCTGCAACCGACAAGACGGCCGTGATCGTGAAAGGCATGAGTGTGATCAGTGACTTCATGGCTTGTCTCCGTGGTCGTCGGGACCTTTCAGGCTCATCAGATAGGAGGCGAGATGATCGATCTCCCTGCTGCTCAGAACGGTGTCGTAACCCGGCATCAGGCTGTGCCCGAAAGCACGCTCCAGATCGATGAGCTCCCGCTTGTTGAACGAGTGAACGGTGCCGTTCAGATCCCGCATCTGCACCGAGTACTCGTCCTCATTGATCCGCAAACCCTCGTACTCGCCTGCTTCGGACACCACACGTATGGTGAGAAACGCGTTGATGTTGCCGGTCCGCCAGTCGGAGATCATCGGATGGTCTGCGTCCGGATTGGTCAGCGACCGGCGCAGGTACTCCAGGTTTCTGCGTGCGCCCACCTGTGTGAGCTCGGGTCCAACACCGTGGCCCACGCCGCGGGTGATGTGACAGGCAGGACAGCCGCCTTTGCCCTGGTAGATTTTCGCGCCGAGAGATGGATCCCCCGGCATCTCTTCCGCTGGCAGGCGACCCAGTGAGCGCACGTAACCGGCAATCTGCCAGAGCGTTTCGTCGTTCGGACCGAACGTGCCGGGCATGCCCGTGCCGTTAATGCCGTCGTTGATGACTTCGAACAGTGCCGCATCGTCCGGCGCATGCGCGAGCTGCGGACGCTTCAGGCTGGGACCTTCTCCACCTTCGCCAAGCATGCCGTGACAGCGGGCGCAGTGGACTCGGAACTGTGAACGGCCATTCGCGAGATCAGCCTCGGTCATGGCGTCGATTGGGGAGACGAACTCGGTTGCTTCTGATTGACTGAAGGCTGGAATGGCCAACGCGTAAACCAATAAACCGATTGTCGCAACAGCGGGCCTCAGGCCGGGCAGCAGGCAGCTTGATCTCATCGATATCCTCTCCCAGAAGTGAAAATACTCGATTGGATGGGGCCTCACAACGAATCAGAAGAGACTCATTCCGATCAGACCAATCGACAGCAGGGTGCCTAGAACGGGTCTCCAGAGGCCGCGCCGACGAATTCTGCCCTGCAGTTTCAGTCGAATGAGGGAAAGATTGATCAGCGCGAAGACGATGAGGATGACAAAGCTAGTGGCCTTGGCCAGGGTCAGCAGTGGGAACCAGGTCGCGAGCAGAGTGATCACCAGCACCGTCAGAACCGTGGAAACGATGGGTGTCTTTCTTTTGGGATGCACCATTGCGAGCAATCTCGGTGCGTTGTCCGTCTTTGCCATGCCGTAAACGACCCTTGAGACCATGACGATCTGCGCCAGGGCGGAGTTGGTGACGCTCAGCATCGACAGCACCGCGATGATCGCCGGCCAGCGATCGCCCGTATGGGCCACCATGGCTGCCAGCGGCGCTGAATGCCCGGCCAGATTCAGCTCTGCGTTCGCCAGCACGGCCA
Organism: Candidatus Azotimanducaceae bacterium; assembly: GCA_965215995.1. Lineage (GTDB taxonomy): Bacteria > Pseudomonadota > Gammaproteobacteria > Pseudomonadales > Azotimanducaceae > SZUA-309. Next base: position 3,257,371 of record OZ244128.1, read on the forward strand.
CCGTTGCTACGAGCACATAGAGCGTGGCAGCGCAGAGCAATGCCAGGATGATGGCTGGCGCCATGACACGTTCTGGCTCCCGTGTCTCTTCTGCCACGTTGACCATGTCTTCGAAGCCGATAAAGGCATAGAAAGCAACGAAGGCGCCCAGGGTGATGGCAAGCCAGGCTCCCCCCGTGGTCGGCATCATCGTGGGCCACAGCTCGGGAAAGGTTGCCAGGTAGCGTCCGGACATGACCAGCACGGCCAGCAGGCCGAAGATGGAGGTCACGGTAATCGCCGCCGCGAACCACACCGTTTGACCGATTCCCCAGGCAGCAATCAGACCAAGCACCAGAATGAAACCGGTGGCAGCGAAGCCCTCCGCACCAGGGGAAAAAAAGGCGAGATATCCGGCAAAGCCGTTGGCCAGCGTGCCACTGGAGACCAGACCGGTGGCCACGACCGCCCAACCGGTCAACCGGGTGAGGTAGGGACGGGCAAAGGCTTGATCCACGTAGACGGCTTCACCTGCACTCTTCGGGTAGTGGCTGGCCAGTTCCCCGTAGCTCATCGCCGTAAAGGCAGCGACCACGGCGGCGAGGAGAAACGCCCAGGGCGCGAAGTTGCCGCTCACAATGAGAATTTCGCCGACCAGCACGTAGATGCCTGCGCCGACCATGGTGCCCAGGCCGAAGATGCTCAGCAAAGGCAGGTTGAGTCGCCGGTTCAGCGTCGGTTGGTCAAGCATTGGCAGGAAGGCTGGCAGGATTTTCGTTCGCGGATTATGACGGCGACTTCGGAATCTACCTAGTTGAACTCAGGATCGGCGAACCCATTAACCCTTTGCCGGGCAGTACCGGTCAGCTCAGCAGCAGCTGAATGGAATCAGGAAAAGGAGACGAAAGATGAATGACATAGTCAGACGAAATGACCCATTCGACCTCTTCAATCGTTTTGGGGATCTGTTCGAACGGGAGCCTTTCTTCAGCCCCGCGAATCGGGCCGAGTGGCTGCCACCCGTAGATATCAAAGAGACGGATGAAGGGTATGTGTTTCACATGGATGTGCCTGGCATGAAGCCGGAAGATCTCGATGTGGAGCTTCATGAAGGCGTTCTCTCGATTCGCGGCTCACGCGTCGAGGAGAAGAAGGAAGAAGAAAAGGGCTACGTGCGCACGGAGCGGCGTCAGGGCAGCTTCAGCCGTCAGTTCCGAGTGCCGACCAACGTCCAGGCAGAGGCCCTGCAGGCGGCGGTGAAAGACGGCGTGCTTACCATCCAGGTGCCCAAGGGTGCCGAGCAGGGCGCGCGAAAAGTCACCGTTTCCTGACCTAGCTAGGAGGTGCAGCATGGATACCGATCGGATTAAGGAAGATTTCGGTAACACCTGGAAACGCCTGGCTGAAGGCTGGCGTCATTTGAGCGGCAAGGCAGCGCACGCGTTGACCTACTTCAACCCGACCCGGTCTGACGAAGCGGTGGAGGATGCCCGCTGGGGCATCCTGGCTGCGGATGTGACCGAGCAGACCGATGGGTTCGTTGTCGAGCTGGAGGCGCCTGGTCTGCAGAAGGAAGAGATCGATGTTTCTGTGGAAGATCAGCGCCTGATCGTCACCGGTACGAAGCGTTACGAGAATGACCGCAAAGAAGGCGCCATGCGCATAACCGAGCGGGCGTTCGGCAGTTTTCAGCGCGTGATACCGCTACCGGAGAAAGTGACGGCAGAAGGCGCCGAGGCGACTTACAAGCGTGGCGTGCTTACCCTCAAAGTGCCGAAGCTGGCTGCCCCGGAGGCCCAGAAGATCCAGGTGATCGGTGCCTGAGGACCGGCAACCAACTCAGCAGAGCTCGAGCACACCCTCAAGGCCGATCCTCACGGCCTGCAATCGCACCGCCTGACGGGTTCCCGACAGGCGGTGCTCTGCTGTCTGCACGCAGCGGATGGCAGCGTTTTCCCGAACCGCCCAGCCGAACCACACCGTACCGACCGGTGAGACGACGTCACCACCGCCTGGTCCTGCAACGCCGGTGATAGAGACGGCGATGTCGGCGTTGCTCCTGGCGAGCGCGCCTTCCGCCATGGCCCTCGCCACGGGTTCGCTGACGGCACCGTGCTGGTCTAAGAGTTCGGTACTCACACCCACCATGGCGGTCTTGGCCGAGAGCCGATAGGTCACAAAGGCGCCTTCGAACCAGTCAGAGGAACCCGCGATCTCGGTTACGGTGGCAGCGAGCAGGCCACCGGTGCAGGACTCTGCGCTGATGAGTCGCCAGCCTTTGTCGGCCAGCGCCTGACCTGACTGCCGGGCAAGGTCGATGGCAAGTGGCTCAGTCATCCGCCTCGGCATTGTCCAGATCTTTGAATCTGGATTCAGCCAGCGCAGCCGCGCGGAAGATGGCACGGCCTTTGTTCATGCTCTCTTTCCACTCGAGGCGGGATATGGAGTCGGCGACGATGCCACCACCTGATTCGATGTAGAGCGCACCGTCTTTGATGACGGCAGTGCGGATGGCGATGGCAGTATCCATGTTGCCGTTCCAGGCCAGATAGCCGACGGCGCCGCCGTAAATACCGCGCTTCACAGGCTCCAGCTCGTCGATGATCTCCATGGCCCGGATCTTCGGCGCGCCGGAGAGGGTGCCGACGGGCAGGGTGGCCCGCAGCACGTCCATCGCCGTCTTCCCCTCCTTCAGCTTGCCGGTGACGTTCGAGCAGATGTGCATGACGTGAGAGTAGCGCTCGATGCCGAACTTCTCCGTCACCTCTACTGAACCCGTTTCCGCGACCCGGCCGACGTCGTTGCGGCCCAGATCGATCAGCATCAGGTGCTCGGCAATCTCTTTCGGGTCGCCCAGCAGTTCCTCCTCCAGAGCGACGTCTTCTTCCGGTGTGTGGCCACGGCGACGGGTACCGGCTAGCGGCCGATTGGTGATCACGCCATCCTCGACCCGGGCCAGAATTTCCGGAGAGCTGGAGACGATCTGAAACTCCTCCAGGTCCATGAAGTACATGTAGGGTGAAGGATTCAGCCTGCGCAGAGCCCGGTAGAGATTGATGGGTTCCGAGCCGAAGGGGAGCGACATGCGTTGCGCCAACACCACCTGCATCACGTCCCCGGCCCTCGTGTACTCCCGAATCCGTTCCACTGCCTGTTTGAATGGCTCCTCGCCGAACTCGGAGACGAAATCAGACTCTTCCACCGGCTGATTGGTTTGAGTCTCGTTGACGAGTGGCACGGCCTGCAGAAGCTGTTGGGCGCGGTCCTGCAGGGTCTCCACGGTACGCTGATAGTTGTCCGGATCGGTCGGGTCGACCAGGCTGATCAGCTGCATCTGGCCGTGCAGGTTGTCGAAGACCACCACCTCCTCTGAGACCATCAGCAGTATGTCCGGGGTGCCCAGGGTATCCGGCGGTGTGCTGGCCTGCAGGCGCTTTTCCGTATAGCGCACGGTGTCATAGCCGAAGTAGCCGACCAGCCCACCGTAGAAGCGCGGCAATCCGGGTAGCTGCGGGACAACGAAGCGTGCCTGGAAGTCCTCGATGAAGGTGAGCGGGTCGTCAGTGACGTGGGTCTCGACGACCTCGCCGTCCGTTTCCACGGTGATCTGGTCGCCGATAACCCGGACCAGTGTTTTGGCCGGTAGGCCGATGATGGAGTAGCGCCCCCATTTTTCGCCGCCCTGGGCGGACTCGAGCAGATAGGAGTAAGGCCCACGGGCCAGCTTCATGTAGACGGAAAGGGGGGTATCCAGGTCGGCGAGGCTGGTGTGCACGACCGGGATCCGGTTGAAGCCCTGATTGGCCAGGTCTGAGAATGTGGTGGCGTCCATGTGGTGTACCGTTTGCGTGCCGCGTGTGCGGCAGATGTGGTCTTGAGTCCGCCTGGGCGGTTACCTGATGAAAGAAGCAGGCGCTGTCAGGCTGCTTCCGGACACGAAAAGACCCGCCAACGGTACTGGCTGCCTGCTTTCTGGAGATGCAGGATCTTCTCTTTGCGTGCTGTGCTGGGCTGATTCATCAACAAACGCCAAGTAGCAACAGGTGTTCCGACGGGTCTGAACGGGGTCCGTTTGACGCCGGCTGAGACTAAACGAGGTCTGAAAACGATTCAATCACCGCGTCCGCACCAAGCTCGGCGGCCGGAATGCCGTGATTATAGCCATCCCGGACCACCACCACCGGGCAGCCGGCCGCCCGTGCGCATCCCACGTCGGCAGCAGAGTCGCCGACGAACAGAGCGTTTGCCGGTAGAACGCCCAAAGCCTCGCAGCTGTGCAGTGCCGGATCGGCGGCCGGCTTGGGATTGTCGGTGGTATCGCCGCAGACGACGGCATCGAAATAGTCAGTCAGATCGAGCTCGGCCAGGAGTGGCTCGGTGAACAGCGCCAGCTTGTTGGTCACCACGGCCAGGCGTGCACCTCGTTCGGTGAGCATGCGCAAGGTCTCGACAACGCTGGGATACGGTGTGCTGAGCACGCTCAGATGACCCTGGTAGTACTCGAGAAACGACTCGAACATGGGCTCAGCCAGATCACCGGGGAGTTGCTGCTTCTTGATCGCTTCTGCCACCAGCGCTCGCGCGCCGTGCCCGACCCAGTGCCGGGTGAGCGCTTCGCCCACGGGCTCGGCACCGTGGCGTGTCAGCGCATGGTTCAGGGCTGCGTTGATGTCCGGCGCTGTATCAACGAGCGTGCCGTCCAGGTCGAACAGATAGCCGTCGTAAGCTTTCAAACGGCGGCCAGCGCCTCGCGCATCCTGGCGATGATGGTCGAGTAGTCGGGTCCCGCAGAGAAGATGGCAGACCCGGCCACGAAGGTGTCGGCTCCGGCCCGTGCTGCTTCGGCAATGTTGTCTGCCTTGATGCCGCCATCTATCTCGAGGCGAATCTCACGGCCACTGGCTTCGATCATCTCCCGGACGTTCGCTACCTTGGTCAGACTCGACGGGATGAACGCCTGACCGCCGAAGCCGGGATTGACAGACATGATCAGAACCAGATCTACCAGATCAATCACTTCTGCCAGCTGATCCACGGGTGTTGCCGGATTAAACACCAGACCCGGCTTGGCGCCCCCTTCGCGGATCAGGTTGAGCGTTCTATGCAGGTGCTCGGTGGATTCCGGGTGAACGCTGATGATGTTCGCGCCCGCGCTAAGAAAATCGCCGATCAGGCGATCGACCGGCTTCACCATCAGATGCACATCCATGCTGGCATCGATTCCCGCCTTACGCAGGGACTGCAGCACCAATGGTCCGATGGTCAGGTTCGGCACGTAGTGGTTGTCCATCACGTCGAAGTGAATGATGTCCGCACCGGCTTGCAGCACGTTTTCGATTTCCTCCCCCAGCCGGGAGAAGTCGGCGGAGAGGATGGAGGGGGCAATCCAGTAACTCATAGCGGCGCCATTTTACTGATCCGAAAGCAAGAAAGCTTGCTGTCGTTCTCTCCGGTCAGTCTGCCAGGCGGGCGTTGACCGCATCGAGCTGAGCCTGACTGCCGATATCGACCCAGTAGCCCTCCCAGACCTGGGCAGATAGCCGCCCGGCGTCGATGGCGCTGAAGAATCTGTCGCGAAGAGAAAAGGGTTCCGCTCGATCGGCGGCAAAGATCTCGGGCCGTACAATGGCAATGCCGCAGTAGACGTAGTCGTCACCGCGGGCGGTGATGCGGCCGTCGGCAAACTGGAAATCTCCCCGCTCGCGGAAGTCCGGCTTCGGCGTCACCACCAGGTGAATGTCCGCCCAGTCGGGTAGCGGTTCCAGGCTGACGAACGGAAAATCGGTGAAAATGTCGCCATTCAGGATGAGGAAAGGCTCAGTGCCCAGCAATGGCAGGGCGTTGACGATGCCACCACCTGTTTCCAGCAAGGTGTCCTCCCTGCTGTAAGAGATATTGACCGCGAAGGCTTTACCATCTCCAAAATGCGCTTCGATCTGCTCGCCGAGGTGGTGCAGGTTGATCACCAGCTCATCGATACCGGCACGGCATAACCACTCGATCTGATGGGCCAGCAACGGTCGCCCCTGCACTTCGACCATGGGCTTCGGCGTGTGGTCGGTGAGCGGGCGCAGGCGCTCGCCTCGGCCCGCGGCCAGGATCATGGCTTTCGTTGGTGCCTTTGTCGCCGCTGCCTTTGTGGGTTCGGTCATCCCTTCTCTGCGACCTTCAGCGCTTCGATTCGCGTGGCGATGGTAGTGCGGTCGAGGCCGGCCAGCCAGTCTGCCAGAGGCGACAGAGCCGGGAGCGGCTTGGCCAGACGGGTAGTGCTTTCGAGCACCGGTAGGATGTGATGGAGGTGAGTGATCTTGCCATCCCGCAGCTTCAAACGGGCGAAGATCCCGACAGCTTTCAGCTGTCGCTGGATCGCGGTCAGCGTCAGATCTTCTGCAAACGTCTCTGGGTTCAGTGGCAACGGCGTGTGCGCCAGGTACCAGTTGCGCCAGCGCACCACGTCCTGATCGCTGAAGCTGTGGTAGCAGTCGTGCAGCAGCGAGGCCAGGTCATAGCTCACCGGGCCTGTGAGCGCATCCTGAAAATCCACCACACCCAGCCTGCCGCTGTCAGGGTCGAACAGCAGGTTGCGGCAGTGATAGTCGCGATGCACGCAGCATTGCATCTGGGTTGGCATCCGATCGACGAGCAGCCTGAAAACCGGGTCGACGTCCTTCGGCAAGCGGGTCCCGAGCAGACCGTTCGCAAACCAGTCCGCGAAGATGTCCAACTCTTCGCGAAAGCGGATGGGTGTGTACGGCGGGATGGCGGGATCTTCCACGGCCTGAAGCTCAATCAGCGTCGTCAGCGCGGCTTCGATGCCGGCTCCTTCGGCCGCTGTTCCGTAGGCATCGGCCAACTCCGCACTGCCAAGATCCGTGAGCAGGTACCATCCCGATGCCTGCTCGGCGGCCAGAATCTCCGGCACTGGAATCCCGGCGGAAGAGAAAACGGCGGCCAGGCGTTCGAACTGCCGGTTCTGTTCCTTGTCGGGAGGGGAGATCATCAGCACCACGGAGTCATCGGCGGACTGCAGCCGATAGAAAGCCCTGAAGCTGGCTTCGGCGCGCAGGCTCGAGAGGGTGGCGGACTCGAATCCTGTGAGCTGAGCTTTTGCCCAGAGAAATGCCTGCTTCGTCATGCCGCTATCTTACCGTTCACGGAGCCTGACCATTACCTCTGTGTAAGCCTGGAAGCAGACGCAATGGGGTATGATCGCGACCCATGATTCAGACCCTCCCGATCATCCAGGGCGTAGTGCTGACCCTGGCGGTCAGCCTGTCGGCGTTCCTGCCGACGTTGTCAGCTGCAGAATCCGGCGTACCGGCAGAGCCTTCGGAAGGCAACGAGGGGGATGATACGAGTGGTGGCTACCACAAGGGCAAGGCCGGTGCAGGCACGTTGCCCATGGACTTCTGGCAGCCCAGGGCCGCGCTGACTCCAAGCCAGCGGCGGTCTGCACCCGAGTACTGCAGCGGTGCCTACATCTGGCCCGACTTCCCGCTACCGGAGAACGCGGTCGCAGACGACCAGCCCGTCTACGCGGAAGCGCGGAGTGCCCAGTACTGGGAATCCGGTGCCGTCATCCTGGAAGGGGACGTGGTGGTCACGCAAGGCAATCGAACGCTCCGAGCCCCCCGGGTGGAGATGGACCACATCAGCCGGGAAGGCGCCATCCCGGCAGAAGTGCAGATAGAAGAGCCGACGGCAATCCTTCGGGGGAGCAACGCAGCGCTGAATCTGGACAGCAAAGCGACCGTGATCGAAGACGCGGAGTTTCTGCTGATCGAACCGGAGCTCAGAGGGGTGGCTGACAGACTGGAGCGGGACGAGGCTGGTGACATGATGGTGAACGAAGGCCGTTTTACCCGCTGCGAACCCGGCAACAATAATTGGCAGATTGGTTCCCGCTCTTTCCTGATCCGGGACGGCAGCGATTTCGGTACCGCTCGGCATGCGGTGGTGCGAGTCAAAAACATACCCATTTTTTACACGCCGTATCTCAGCTTTCCCGTGAACGATGAGCGCAAGTCGGGGTGGCTGTTCCCGAGCGTGGGATTCTCCAGTCAGAACGGGCTGGAGTTCGCGCCACCCTACTACCTCAATCTGGCCCCCGATTACGATGCCACCCTGGTACCGCGCTATTTCCAGAAGCGCGGTTGGGGCGCGGAGGCGGAGTTCCGGCACCTGTCCGAATGGCAGCATTCCCGTTTCGTTGGCTCCTTTCTGGGTGAGGATAAGCAATACGACGGGACCTACGAAAAAGATGACTTCGAGGATCTGGAAGATGCCGGCCTGATCGAGGGACCGTTTGTGCCTGCGGATCGCTGGTTGTACGGCATGTATCACGAAGGCGATGCCGGTCACTGGCAGACCACGGTCGACTACACGGCTGTCAGCGACCGGGACTATTTCCGCAACCTGGATACGGAGCTCGATGTGGCCTCACAACGGGAGCTGGAAAGACGCGGAGAGATTCATTATCTGCGGGGCGGGCTGGACGTGCGGTTCTGGGCCCAGCGATTTCAACGATTGGATGAGGTGCTCACAGATCCATACCAGCGGCTTCCTGAACTGGACATCAGCTATCGGGGGGAACTGCCCGGTGCTCTGGCGTGGTCGATTGGCGCCTCTGCCGTCAGCTTCGATCGGAACAACGACGATCTGACCGGCGTTGACAGGATCGTCGGTGAGCGAGCCCATATAGAACCCCGCCTGCGCCTCCCGCTGTCGCGGTCCTGGGGTTTCCTCAACTTCACCGGTGGCTATCGCTACACGGCCTACGATCTGCGGGATACCGCCGACGATGTGGATCACGATCCGGAACGGGGCGTTGCCCTCGGCAGTGTGGATACGGGACTCTTCTTCGAGCGGGATATGACCGTCCGCGGCTCGGCGGCAGTCCATACTCTCGAGCCGCGCCTCTACTACCTGTATCAGGAGTACGAAGACCAGGACGACCTGCCGCTGTTCGACGTGAGCAATCTGACTTTCCGCTATGATCAGCTCTGGCGCGACAATCGCTTCAGCGGTCTTGACCGGATCGGCGATGCCAATCAGCTTTCCGTCGGGCTGACCTCTCGACTCCTCAATGCGGCGTCCGGACGGGAGTTTTTTCGGGCCAGCGTCGGCCAGATCCGCTATTTTGAAAACAGGCGGGTCACAAAGAGCGGTTCCCAGAGCGAGCTCGATCTTAGCCGCCGTTCCGAGTTTGCCGGTGAGCTCGTCGGCCGCATCGGCCGGTGGTCGGTGGGCGGTGATCTGATCTGGGACCCCACTCAGGACAACGTATCTCGTGGTGGTGTGTTCGTGAATCACAGGACCAGCAACCGAAAGATCGTTCACATGGGCTACCGCTATCAGCGGGACTCCATCGATCAGACCGACCTGGCCATGATCTGGCCGGTGGCCAAGCGGCTCGCGCTGATCGGCCGCTGGAACTTCGACCTGAACTCGGAGCGTACCATTGAGGGGCTTGCTGGAATTGAGTACAACGACTGCTGCTGGAAAGTTCGTGTGGTAGGGCGCCGCTATCTGGATACGCCGTCTGCTCGCGAGTTTGCTGACGCCGTCAGCCGGACGGGTATCTTTTTCCAGGTGGTGTTCAAAGGCCTGGGCTCGCTCGACGACTCGGTAGAAACCCTGTTGAGCGAGAGTATCCGGGGCTACGTGACGGAAGAACTATGAATCGACTGACTTTAGTAAAAACACTGGTTGCGATTGTTCTGCTGGGGAGTTCGCTGCCTGCGCTTGCACAGTATCAGGAGCTCGATGCCATCGTCGCCGTGGTGGAGGACGATGTGGTGCTGGCTTCTGAACTGGTCGAGCGGCTGGACATGGTCCGTGAGCAGTTCGCTGAGAACAATCAGCCTCTGCCGCCGAATGACATCCTGATGTCTCAGATCATGGAGCGTCTGATTCTGGAAAGCTTGCAGGTGCAGGAAGCCGAGCGCCGCGGCGTGGTGGTGGATGACGAGACTCTGACCCGGGCCGTAGGCAGCTTCGCCGCATCGAACAACATGACCATCGAGCAGTTCGCCCAGCGCCTCGAGCAGGACGGTCGCAACTACCCGGAATTCCGCGAGCAGATTCGCCGGGAGATGCTCATGCAGCGACTGCAGCAGGCGGTGGTCAATCGTCGGATTTCCATTTCTGAACAGGACATCGAAGACCTGCTGGATTCGCCCTACTATCAGGAGCTTCTATCCGATGAGTTCAGGGTCGGTCACATCCTGCTTGCGTTGGAACCGAATGCCAGCCAGGAGACGATCGAGGCAGCAGAAGCTGCCGCCATCGAGATCGTCAAGGAGCTCCGGGCCGGCGCCGACTTCGCGCAGATGGCCATCTCCCGTTCGGCGGGCTCCCGCGCGCTTGAAGGCGGTGACCTTGGCTGGCGCAAGGCGGCGGAGTTACCGACACTGTTTGCCGAGTACGTGGTGCAGATGGAGGTGGGCGACGTTTCTCCGCCCATCGCCAGCGGTAGTGGGCTGCACATCGTCAAGCTGCTCGAACAGAGAGGCGCGGGGACGGAGAAAGAAGAACAGGCACTGTTGCGCCACATTCTGGTCATGCCATCGGAGATTCGCACAGCGGAGCAGACAGAATCCCTGATCCGGGATCTGTACTCGCGGCTCAAGGCGGGTGAAGACTTTGCCGAGCTGGCAGTGGAGTACTCGGAGGATCCGGGCAGCGCGCTGGCTGGCGGCGATCTGGGTTGGACTTCAGGCACGGAATTCGTACCCGCCTTTCGCGCCGTTATGGCTGCGACACCTACCGGCGGCATGAGCGAACCCTTCAGATCAGAATATGGCTGGCACATTCTGGAAGTGCTGGATCGGCGCGAGCAGGACATGAGCGAAGAGGCCCGCAAAGACATGGCGCTGCAGATCCTGCACGGCCGTCGCTTCGAGGAGGAGTTGGAGAAGTGGCTGAAGGAACTCAGGGATGAGGCCTTTGTGGACTTACGGCTGAGTCAGACCTGAGGTCTGAACGGTTGCTGAAATGACGCCCCCCCACCGGCTGGCCATTACACCCGGGGAGCCGGCCGGCATCGGTCCCGAGCTTGTTGTCCGGTTGGCGCAGGAAGCGCGGGACGCACTGTGGGTGGTGGTTGCCGACGCGGATCTTCTCAGTCGCACCGCCAACCGGCTCGGGCTGGCCCTGGCAACCGATGACGCCCTCGACTCACCGAGCACGGCGCCCGGTGCGCTGACAGTTCTCGATCAACGTCTAGCGGTGGAAGAAGTGCCAGGCGAGCTGGACGTGCGTAACGCACCGTATGTCGTGGAAACTCTCACCCGTGCCGCAGACGGCTGTCTGGATGGGACCTTCAGCGGCATAGTCACGGGGCCGGTGCAGAAATCCATCATCGGTGAAGCCGGGATACCGTTCTCCGGGCATACCGAGTTCTTTTGCGAGCGTGCCGGGGCTCACGAGGTAGTCATGCTGCTGGTCGCGGGTGGATTGCGGGTCGCTCTGGCCACAACCCATCTGCCGTTGAGGGATGTGGCCGACGCCATCAGCCAATCCCTGCTGGAGCGGAAACTGGGCATTTTGCTGGATGGGCTCGAACGGCAATTCCACATTCCTTCGCCGAGAGTGCTCGTCGCCGGTCTGAACCCGCACGCGGGCGAAGGCGGGCATCTCGGTAGAGAAGAGATAGAAGTGATCGAACCGGTATGCAGCCGCTTCGCATCGCGTGGGGTAGTTGGCCCGTTGCCTGCCGATACGCTGTTTACGGCGGCCTACCTGGAGCAGGCAGACGCGGTGCTGGCCATGTATCACGATCAGGGCCTGCCCGTGCTCAAGTCGCAGGGCTTTGGAGAGGCGGTAAACGTCACGCTCGGCCTTCCCTTTGTGCGCACCTCGGTGGATCACGGCACCGCCCTCGATCTGGCTGGAACTGGCCGCGCGGACCCCGGCAGCTTTCGTGCAGCGCTCAAACTGGCGACCGGGCTCCTGGATACATGAGCAGGGCACCGCGAGCACGGAAGCGGTTCGGCCAGCACTATTTAGTCGATGAGGGTGTGCTGCAGCGGATTGCAGATGCTGTGCGTCTGCAGCCGGACGATCGGCTGCTCGAGATCGGGCCGGGCCCGGGTGCGCTCACCAGCTATCTGTATGGAGAGGCAGCGCGCTACGTGGCCGTCGAGCTGGACCGCGACCTGATCGCTCCACTCAAGGCCAGTTTTCCTGACCTGGAGCTGATCAGCGCAGACATCCTCCGAGTGGACCTCGAGGAAATCCTGGACCCACCTGGCTGGCGCCTGGTGGGTAACCTGCCCTACAACATCTCATCCCCTCTGCTGCTCAAGTTGTTTCAGCACCTGCCGCGCATACGGGACATGCATTTCATGTTTCAACGGGAACTGGGTGCGCGTATCGGTGCCTCGCCCGGCAGCAAGAGTTGGGGGCGACTTGGTGCGCTCACGCAGTATTATTGTGAAGTGGAGTCGCTGTTCGATGTGCCGCCTGATGCCTTCGCACCGCCGCCAAAGGTTCATTCTCAGGTTGTCAGGCTGGTGCCCAGGAAAGAGCTGGCCCCTGTGGATCCGGTGCGGTTCAATCAGGTGCTGCAGCGTGCTTTCTCTTCCCGTCGCAAGCGGATCGCGAATGGACTCAAAGATCTGAACGTCGACTGGCAGCGGGCAGCTGTGGACACGGATGCCCGTCCGGATGTGCTGAGCGTCGAAGATTTTCTGCGTCTGGCCAACGCGTTAGTAGATAGTGATGAGTAATACAAGCGGCAGCAGTAGAACCAGTGATGGTGAGATCGAGATTCAGGTGGAAGTACGCTACATCGAGCGTGAATCCGAACCTGAAGGCGGTCGTTTCGTGTTCGCGTACACGATTACCATCACCAATGGCGGTGCGGAACCGGCACAGCTCATGAACCGCTACTGGCGGATCACCGACGCCGACGGGAAGGTCGAAGAGGTGGAAGGGCCTGGCGTGGTGGGCAAGCAGCCACGAATTCCACCGACCCAGTCGTTCCGCTACACGAGTGCAGCCATAATCACCACACCGGTCGGCAGCATGGAAGGCCACTACGAGTTTCAGCGGGACACCGGCGAGACTTTTCTTGCGCCCATCCCTGCGTTTTCCCTTTCTCAGCCGAACGTGGTGCACTGAGTTTATGAGCACCTACGCCTTCGGTGATATTCAGGGATGCTACGAGGAGTTCTCCCGCCTGCTCGATCAGATCGACTTTCGCACCGACCGGGATCGCCTCTGGTTGCTGGGTGATCTGATCAATCGCGGCCCGGATAACTTAAGCGTTGTGAAACGGGTGATGAGCATGGGGGATGCGGCCACCGTAGTGCTGGGCAACCACGACCTTCACTTTCTGGCTGTCCACAGGGGCGGCCATACGCCGAACAGAAACGACACCTTTACCGACCTTCTGGACTCACCGAAAGCTGATGAGATCTCCGATTGGTATCGGCACCAGCGTTTTTTCTACCGCGACAAGTCGCTGGGTTACGTAATGGCGCATGCTGGTGTTCCGCACCTGTGGAAGATGAAGCAGGCAGGGGCGCTGGCAAGTGAGGTTGAAGAAGTCGTTCGTGGCGCCGGTTGTGAGCGCTACTTCAAGGAGATGTACGGGAACGAGCCGGAGGTCTGGCGCGAAGAGCTGGAGGGGATGTCGCGCTGGCGTATCATAACAAACTATTTCACGCGCATGCGATTGGTGGATGCGAAAGGCGTGATGGACTTTTCTCACAAAGGTGCGTTGGAAGACGCGCCGAAGGGTCTTTCTCCCTGGTTTGCCTTCGAGCGACCGCAACCAGTGCGTCAGAAGATACTGTTCGGTCACTGGGCGGCGCTGGAAGGATGCACGGGAGACGAGCGGTTCATCGGTCTGGACACCGGTTGCGTCTGGGGCAGACGACTTACCGCATTGCGCCTCGAGGATGGCGAGTTTTTTCAGACGGAGTCCGTCAAACAGACGGCCTGATTGGCCATTCGGACAAGCTAATACACGATTCTCTGACAAGTATCCGGATGGTGCGATTTCCGGGACGATTTTCAATTGTCAGACAAAACGCTGCGAAAACCGCTTATACGCCAGGAACGACCGTCTGGCTGTTTCAGCTTTGCTGTATCCATTGAAACTGTGATCCTGTCTGCGGATCGAATGTAGAAGACTCCGAAAACCGATGAGACGTCTTCGGGTCTTTTAGAAAGTCGGTACAACCGGAAGCAGCAAAGGAGAGCTTGCCATGGGTGTATTTGAGCACTACCAGGAACGATTCGACGCAGCTTTGGAAGAAGAGCTGTCCCTCCAGGAATACCTCGAGCTCTGTAAGTCAGACTCAAGCGTCTACGCCACCGCTGCGGAGCGATTGCTCCTGGCGATCGGCGAGCCCGAGTTCGTGGATACGTCGAAAGACCCGCGCCTTTCGCGCATTTTTTCAAACAAAGTCATCAAGCGGTATCCCGCCTTCGGTGAGTTCTACGGCATGGAAGAAGCCATCGAGCAGATCGTGTCCTTCTTCCGACATGCCGCGCAGGGACTCGAGGAGCGTAAGCAGATTCTCTATCTGCTCGGTCCGGTCGGTGGCGGCAAGAGCTCGCTGGCGGAGAAACTGAAGGCGCTCATGCAGCGCATGCCCTTCTATGCCATCGCCGGCTCGCCATTGAACGAGTCACCGTTGGGTCTCTTTGATCCATCGGAAGACGCGGCCATCCTCTCGGAGGAATATGGCATTCCATCGCGTTATCTGCGCGGTGTGATGTCGCCCTGGGCAGCGAAGCGTCTGAAAGAATTCGGCGGCGACATCACCCAATTCAAGGTAGTGAAGAAGTACCCGTCTCTGCTCAATCAGATTGCAGTTGCGAAGACCGAGCCTGGCGATGAGAACAATCAGGACATCTCTGCCCTGGTCGGCAAGGTGGATATCCGAAAGCTGGAAGATTTCGAACAGAACGATCCGGATGCCTACAGTTTTTCCGGCGGCTTGTGCAAAGCGAATCAGGGGTTGCTCGAGTTCGTGGAGATGTTCAAAGCGCCTATCAAGGTTCTGCATCCTCTATTGACGGCCACCCAGGAAGGCAATTACAACGGCACGGAAGCCATCGGTGCGGTACCTTTCGACGGTATCGTGCTCGCCCACTCCAATGAGTCCGAGTGGCAGACCTTCCGCAACAACAAGAACAACGAAGCCTTCATCGACCGGGTCTACATCGTCAAAGTGCCCTACTGTTTGAGGGTTACCGAAGAGGTGAAGATCTACGAGAAGCTGATTGCGGACAGCTCGCTGCACAGCGCGCCCTGTGCGCCGGATACGCTCCGGATGCTGGCTCAGTACTCCGTGCTGTCGCGGATGAAGGAGCCGGAAAACTCAAACGTCTTCTCGAAGATGCGCGTCTATGACGGGGAGAACCTGAAAGACACGGATCCCAAGGCAAAAAGCATCCAGGAATACCGGGACTCTGCCGGTGTGGATGAAGGTATGAGTGGCCAGTCCACACGCTTCGCCTTCAAGATCCTTTCCAAGGTCTTCAACTTCGATCCCACCGAGGTTGCTGCAAACCCCGTGCACCTTATGTATGTGCTGGAGCAGCAGATCGAGCAGGAACAGTACGACCAGGACACCCGGGACAAGCTGCTCCGTTTCATCAAGGAGTACCTGGCGCCGAAGTACGTGGAGTTCATCGGTAAGGAGATTCAGACCGCCTATCTCGAGTCCTACTCGGAGTACGGCCAGAACATCTTTGACCGGTACGTCACCTACGCGGATTTCTGGATCCAGGATCAGGAGTACCGCGATCCGGAAACCGGCGACATCCTCGATCGCAGCGCCCTGAACGAAGAGCTCGAGAAGATCGAGAAGCCGGCGGGAATCTCCAATCCCAAGGACTTCCGGAACGAGATCGTAAACTTCGTTCTGCGAGCCCGTGCCAATCACAACGGCAGCAACCCTTCCTGGCTCAGCTACGAGAAGCTGCGCACGGTGATCGAGAAAAAGATGTTCTCGAATACCGAGGATCTGCTCCCGGTGATCTCCTTCAACGCCAAGTCCTCCAGCGAAGAGCAACGCAAGCACGACGATTTCGTGGCGCGGATGGTGGAAAGGGGCTACACCGAGAAGCAGGTGCGGCTGCTTGCTGAATGGTATCTCAGGGTCAGAAAGTCGCAGTAGTCAGGCAATGACCGGTGGCGAGGCCGCCGGTCAGCCTGCTCAGGGGAGCGAGAATCATGTCGTACATCGTCGACAGAAGGCTCAACGCAAAGAACAAGAGCACGGTTAATCGTCAGCGTTTCCTGGAGCGCTACAAGAAGCACATCCGTAAGGCGGTCTCCGATGCGGTGGATGCCCGCAGCATCACCGACATGGAACGTGGCGAAGAAGTCACCATCCCGGCGGATGATGTTTCAGAACCCATCTTTCACCATGGCCAGGGTGGCAGCCGCAGCATCGTTCATCCGGGAAACAAGGAGTTCGTTCAGGGTGACCGCATCGCCAGACCGGAAGGTGGTGCAGGCGGCGGTGGTGCAGGCGATGCGTCAGACAGCGGCGAAGGCGAAGACGATTTCGTCTTCCAGCTCAGCCAGGATGAGTTTCTGGAGTTCCTGTTTGATGACCTGGCTTTGCCGAATCTCAGCAAGCGGGCTCTCAAAGGCGATGCAAGCTTCAAATATGAGCACGCCGGTTTTACGACCGATGGCGTTCCGGCCAAGCTCTCCGTGCTCCGCTCTTTGAAGGCGGCCAAGGCGAGGCGAATCGCCCTGTCCGGCGAGTCGAAACGTCTGCTGAAGGCGGCTGAGGCCGAATTCGAGAAAGCCCAGGAGCAGGGTGACGAGGTGGGAAAGCGTCGGCTTGCGCTGGAGATCGAGCAACTCGAGCGGCGGATAAACCGGGTGCCCTTTCTGGACACCAATGACCTCCGTTACAACCTGCATGTGAAGCGCCCGGTGCCCACATCCCAGGCAGTGATGTTCTGCCTGATGGACGTATCCGGCTCGATGGATCAGCAGATCAAGGACATGGCCAAGCGCTTCTATCTGCTGCTGTACATGTTTCTCAAGCGGCATTACGAACGTACGGAGATCGTCTTCATCCGCCACCACACGGTTGCCAAGGAAGTGGATGAGCAGGAGTTCTTCTACTCGCGAGAGACAGGCGGCACGGTCGTGTCGAGCGCGCTCAAGCTGATGAGTGAGGTGATTGAAAGTCGCTACTCGCCGAATGAGTGGAACATCTACGGTGCTCAGGCCTCCGATGGAGATAACTGGAACGACGACTCGCCGATCTGCCGCAAACTGCTCGAGGAGCAGCTGCTGCCGCTGGTTCAGTACTTCGCCTACGTCGAGATCACCAAACGAAATCACCAGGCCCTCTGGCGTGAGTACGAGCATGTGGCGGCTCAGTTTCCCGAGACTTTTGCCCAGCGTCAGATCATGGAAGTGAGCGACATCTTCCCGGTCTTCCACGACCTCTTTCAGAAGCGGGAGGCAGCATGAGCACCAAACCGTTATCCGAAGGCAGCGCCTGGTCGTTTGAGCTGATAGAAGCTTACGACCGGGAAATCGGCCGGATCGCTGAAGAGCATGGCCTGGATACCTACCCGAATCAGATCGAGATCATCCGCTCGGACCAGATGATGGATGCCTATGCCTCCATCGGGATGCCGCTTGGTTACAGTCACTGGTCGTTTGGCAAGCAGTTCGTGGAAGTGCAGCGCAACTATCAGAGCGGTGCCATGGGTCTCGCCTATGAGATCGTGATCAACTCGAATCCCTGCATCAGCTATCTGATGGAGGAGAACAGCATGACCATGCAGGCGCTGGTGATCGCGCACGCCTGCTACGGTCACAACTCGTTTTTCAAAGGCAACTACCTGTTCCGAACCTGGACAGATGCCAGCGCCATCATCGACTACCTGCTGTTCGCCAGAAATTACGTTGCAAGCTGTGAGGAGCGCTACGGTATCGATGAGGTCGAGAAGGTGCTGGATTCATGCCATGCGCTGATGAACTACGGTGTCGATCGCTACAAGCGCCCCTATCCGATTTCAGCGGAAGAGGAGAAACGTCGCCAGGCGGAGCGGGCGGAATACGTGCAACGGAATCTGAACGACCTCTGGCGTACGCTGCCGAAAGCTCAGTCCGTGGATACCTGCGAGGAGATCAGCTTTCCGGAAGAACCGGAGGAGAACCTGCTCTACTTCGTGGAGAAACACGCACCGCTGCTCGAGCCGTGGCAGCGGGAAATCGTCCGCATCGTTCGTAAGATCGCCCAGTACTTCTACCCACAGCGACAGACCCAGGTCATGAACGAAGGCTGGGCGTCGTTCTGGCACTACACCCTGCTCAACAAGCTCTATGACGAGGGACTGGTGACTGACGGGTTCATGATGGAGTTTCTGACGTCGCACACCTCTGTGCTGTTTCAGCCAGGCTTCGACCATCCCGGCTACAGCGGCCTAAATCCCTACGCGCTCGGTTTTGCCATCTACTCGGATCTGAAGCGTATGTGTGAGCAGCCCACTGACGAGGACAGGGAGTGGTTCCCGGACATCGCGGGTGCCAACTGGCTGGAAGTGCTTCCAGCCGCCATGCGCGACTTCAAGGACGAGTCTTTCATCCAGCAGTTCATGTCACCTAAGGTGATGCGTGACTTCCGGCTGTTCGGCATCCTCGACGACGATGAGGACTCGGAAATCGAAGTGCGCGCCATTCACGATCACGGCGGCTACCGGCGTGTTCGCGAACTTCTGGCGAGCCAGTACAACCTGGGTGATCAAACTCCGAACATTCAGGTCGTCAAGGTGGATGTGAAAGGCGATCGCAGCCTGACCCTCACGCACACTCAGCACCAGCGACGGCCTTTGGGTACGACGACGGACGACGTGTTGAAACACCTGCATCGGCTCTGGGGCTTCCCGGTGGTGTTGGAGTCGACCTGGAACGACGAGGTGGTGAGCACGCATCGCTGCCCGGCGGAACCTACCGCCGAGCAGGATGCGGCGTGAGGCGGCCTACTCGTTGAAAGTCTGGATCTGGAACTCCGGCATACCGTAGTACCAGTAGAACGCACCATCCTGGCAGCACGGTGTGCTGTAGCCTCCAGGGCCGCCACTTGGCAGGGCGGACGCTTCAGGTGGCGGCGGTGGTGGTGCCGGCGTGCTCGGTGCGGAGACCGTTCCATCACCAACGGAGAGAGGATTCGAGGTCTCCAATACCTCGTAGACGATCATCTTCCCGTACTGGTCCTGGACTGTGATCTTCGTGAACTCGCTCGATATCTGGACAGGAATCGTGATGCCGGCGAACGACACGCTTGCGCCTGTATCTGCGATCACGTCTTCCAGCAGTACCAGGGCCCACTGATCTTGACGGTTCCAGACATAGGTACTCGTGGAGTAAGTGGTAAAAATGCTGAAGTCGTCACTCAATGGTGCAATCAGGCTGTTGAACGCATAGTTTCCGAAGTCACTTGGATGTTCTCGAACGTCTCGGCAGTCGGCGCAGATCAGTAGCTGGTGGCCGGCCATTGCTGGCAGTGTAAAGATCAGCAAGCCGATCGAGAGTGCTAACTTACGCATTGGTCAGCGCCTCCCTGATCGTTGAGTTACCGGTTATCTCGCTCTCGATGGAGGCCATTTCGAGCAGGATGTCTTCTGCGGCTTGCTTCAGCTGCAAAAGCTCAGCATCCGGCACATCAGCATTTGCCAGTCTCGCTTCGATGCTGCCGGGTCTGATTCTGGTATCACCGAGCCTCGTCGCCACGATCGCGAAAACGAGCAGCTGCTTCAGGTTGTGGATGTTGGGTTCGCCATCCTTGGATACGGTTGCATAGCGCTCGCTGATTGCGCGATGCAGGGCTTCTGTCTCTCCAGAGAGCGCAACGGAACGGTAGAGAAGCATCAGGCCCAAGGCTTCCCGATTTGGATCTTCCGACTGGATGTGTCTGAGGCCGAGTACTTCTGCAGCTACCGGATCACCGTACGCCAGTCCAGCCAGGACCGGTTCGCTCCAGCTCTCATAGGGTCTGGGTTCTGCCACGGCCGGGTCGCAGGCGATGGCGTCGACGGGCTCGCCTGTTTCCGGATGAAGGACTACCCGATCAACGAAACAGTTGGGATCTGCTTCCAACCTGTCGGCGAAAGCAATCGGATCTACCGTGCTGGGTTCGACTTGTTCCTGTGTGATTGGTGCTTCGATTGGGTCTGCAGGCTGGCTATCCGCGATGGGTGGTGGCACGGAGTGTGGGCCCGGTTCGGCGGAATGCCACGTCCAGACCTGCCAGCCCACGATCACAGCGCACAGACATGCGATCGCGACGGTGGTGTGAATTCGATTCACGTTGTTCTCCTTGGTCTTTCCTTTACTAGGGGCTGGTCAGTTCATCACCGTCCGTAGAGCTGCACAGGAGGCTGCCGACCTCGATCTCCGTAAGCCGCTCACGGTCGTGGCGTTGGGTTTGTGTCTGCGCGCTCCGCTGGTGGATGACCAATTCTCCCGAGGTCGGCCGATGGACGTCTGTAGGAGATCTCGCACTCTGCAACTTGAGTTGACCTCTGCTAACGTCGGTGCATGAAGGTGTATCTGGTTGGCGGCGCGGTCCGGGATGAGCTGATGGGGCGCCCGGTCTCCGAGCGGGACTGGGTGGTTGTGGGTGCCACCGCTGAAGAGATGAAAGAGCTCGGCTACCGGCAGGTGGGTCGGGATTTTCCCGTGTTTCTGCACCCGGAAACTCAGGAAGAGTACGCGCTGGCGAGAACGGAGCGTAAGACCGGTCCCGGGCACCAGGGCTTCGAGGTGCATGCGGATCCTTCGGTTACTCTGGAAGAGGATCTGGTGCGCCGCGATCTCACGATCAATGCCATGGCGCGAAGTTCCGATGGCGAGATCATCGACCCGTTTCAGGGGGCGGCAGATCTTCAGGCCGGATTGCTGCGGCATGTATCCGATGCCTTCGCCGAAGATCCACTCCGGGTCTTTCGCGTGGCTCGGTTTGCGGCCGTGCTCCCGGGTTTCGAAGTGGCCGACGAGACGAGGAAACTGATGGCAGACATGGCTGCAGACGGGGTGCTGGAAGAGCTGTCTGCGGAACGGGTCTGGGCAGAGCTCATGAAAGCCATCGCCGGGGAGGCGCCCGAACGGTTCGTCGAAGTGCTGAGCGGGGTAGGCGCACTCACCTATTGGCTACCGGAATTCGAAAGCCAGATCCCCACGGCGCCAGCGTCAGGACTGACTGACGCTGGTGCGTTCGCAGTTTATGTGAACGCTCTCAGCGAGGCAGAGATCACTGCACTGACGAAGCGGTTGAAGGCACCGAGGGTACATCAGCGGTTGGCGCTGTGGATTGTTCGGCACAAAGCGGTCTGGGTCGATTGGCGTCAGGCCGAGCCGGACGCGTTGATGGCGGCGCTGGGTGAGGTTCAGGCGTTCAAGCCGGACAGCCACCTGGACGGAATGCTCGACGTCGCCGCCAGTCTGGGTGGCAAGGACATTGCTGATCTGAACAGAGCCGTCGTATCAGCGCGCGAGCAGGTCAGCGTAGAGAAGCTGCGCTCTGAAGGCCTGAGCGGACCTCGGCTTGGTCAGGCGCTGATGGATGCTCATCGTGAGCAATTGCTGCGAGCGCGAGCGCGAAGCTAGCAGCCTGTTGAAAAAGTCTCGTTTGCTCAGCGCGTCATACGGGGTCTGTGACAAGGCGCGCTCCGAAGGCAATGTCGGTGACCTTGTCGAGGAGGGCAACGAAGCTCACAGGCCCCGTATGGCGCGCCTTGCGGGAGGTTCTGGCGTGCGCGCTGCCTGCGTTGGGCCTCTCGACAAGGTCACCGACATTGCCTTCGAGACCCGTCTGGTCAGCCCGCACGCCAGAACCTCTGAGCTTTCGAGACTTTTTCAACAGGCTGCTAACGTCCCGTTCGATCAGATCGATCGGACAGCAAGCTAGGGATTTTCCAGGCTCCGCAGAAACTGGGGTTCCAGCGCGGGGGGTAATACCTGTTCAAGTGCGTAGGCGATCTGGATGAGCGGAGCCTCGGACTGGGGAAGTCCCATTAAACCCACAGCGACAGGGAGCTGTGAAACGCTGCCGGCCGGCAGCACGATGCTCGGGTAACCTGAGATGGCGGCCAGATAGGCAGTGCCGCCGTAGGTGAAGTGGTCGCCGTTGACCCAATCTGTTTTCCAGGCCGGTGCGTTGCCCGGGAGAAGCAGGGCGTCCAGCTGATGAGCCTCGAACAACATGCTGAGTTCTGCCCGCAGGTGCTCCTGCACATTGGCTATGTCTTGCGCGTACTCCGGATCGTCCAACCCTGACAGGGCTTCAGCCTCTATGAAGATGCTCTGGTCGAATATGGGCATGATGCGCGCGGCGTTCGAGTCATTGAAAGCGATCAGATCTGCCAGGCTGTCCCGATCTTCCGGCAGTTGCCGATTTGCCAGATAGTCGTTCAACGTTGCCTTGAACTCCCGCAGTAGTATTCGATAGGCGGCACTGCGGGATTCCTCCGACGGCTGATGCTCGATGGGATCGATAACAGTGGCGCCCAGGTTGACGACCTGGTCTATTGCCTGCTGATAGATTTCATCCAGACGGGGTCGTTCTCCAGCGCCGCTGTAGCTGCGGAAGACGCCAATTCGTTTGCCATCCAGACGTGTCACTTCTGGGTCGGGGAAGAATGTCTCGGTGTCCGTTCGTAGAGACGCCGCATCCTCCGGATCGAATTGGACCAGTGCTGCAAGGAGCAAAGCCGCATCCGTGACGGTGCGTCCCATGGGGCCGGCGGTATCCTGTGTTGAAGAGATCGGGATGATGCCGCGGCGGCTGACCAGACCCAGAGTGGGCTTGATACCAACCACCCCGTTGGCCGAGGCGGGACAAACGATCGAGCCGTTGGTTTCGGTACCGACGGCCAGGGGTGCCATTCGCGCGGCGACCGCGACCGCAGAGCCACTCGAGGAACCGCAGGGATTTCTGTCGAGCACGTGCGGATTGCGGGTTTGCCCACCCAGGCTGCTCCAACCGGACGATGACTTCTGATCCCGGAAGTTTGCCCACTCGCTGAGGTTTGCCGTACCCAGGATCACCGCGCCTGCCGCTCTCAAGCGACCGACGAGAAAGGCGTCTGCGTCCGCCGGGCCTACATCATCGGCAAGGGCCAGTGAGCCCGCGCTCGAGTCAAGCCCGGCAATATCGATGTTGCCCTTGATCAGCACGGGCACCCCGTGCAGCGGACCGGCTGGTCCGGCTTCGCTGAAACGCCGATCCAGTTCGTCTGCTTCATCGAGTGCCGTGGGATTAATTTGCAGCACGGCGCGCAGCTCGGGACCCTCGTGGTTCAGCGAGTCGATCCGATCCAGATGAGCCTGGGTCACCGCACGGGCACTCAGCTCGCCGCCTGCCACCGCCGCTGCCAGGGCCGCGGCAGTCATTCCGGTGATGGGGGTGTCGGTATTGCGTAGTTCTGTACTCATCGAGACTTCCGAGGTAGGTGAGGTCGAGGTCGGTTTGCCGCAGCCGGCGAGAAGCAGCACAAAGAGCCACGCTATGGCCGTATGAGCCCCAGCGCTTGGGTCAGGTAGCTTCAGCATCCGGCCTGGTCCTCCTGGTTACTTCGTACGCGCATTACCCGCACACCGACCTCCCGCGTCTTTTCGAGTGCGGCGGGTTTTGTCACTTCGATCTCGAGAGTATCCATGGGTGGTTCGAAAAGCTCATCCGCCAGACGTTCGGCCAGTGTTTCGAGCAGCCTGAACTGGCCCGCCTGAGCGAAGGTTTCGACCCGCTCGGCGAGCGTGGTGTAGTCCAGGGCGCTCTCGATGTCATCGCCTGCGGCGGCTGCATCGAAGTCTGCGCTGAGTGTCAGGCTGATCAACAGCCGCTGGCGGCTGGCGCGCTCGTACGGGTGAATGCCAATGATGCAGTCCACCGGCAGAGCGCGAATGAACAGGGTGCCCACGTCAACCTCCGTTCAGTGCTGGTAGCTCGGTCATCGGCCAGCGCGGGCGAACTGAGATGGTGCCATCAGAGCGTTGACCGGCTAGCAACCGCTGGCAGCCGGCAAAAGCGATCATGGCACCGTTGTCGGTGCAGAGCTCCGGTGCGGGGTAGACCACGTTGGCATCGAGCTTATCGGCCAGCGTCTGGCGCAAGCGTCGATTGGCAGAGACACCACCGGCCATGAGCAGGGTGTTGCAGCCAGTGGCTGCCAACGCTCGCCGGCACTTGATGAACAAGGTGTCCACCACCGCTTCCTCGAAGGCTCTGGCAATGTCAGCCCTGTCCTGGCTGCTGAGGGGCTGATGGTCATTGACCGTGTTCAGAGTGAATGTCTTCAGGCCGCTGAAGCTGAAGTCCAGCCCCGGCCGGTCGGTCATCGGCCGCGGAAAGCGAAATCGGCTCGGATCACCTTCTTCGGCACATCGGGCAAGTTGCGGGCCGCCCGGATAGCCCAGCTCGAGCATCTTCGCTGCCTTGTCGAAGGCTTCCCCAGCCGCATCATCCACGGACTCGCCAAGCAGCTGATATTCGCCCACCGCCGCCACCTCGACCAGCTGGGTGTGGCCGCCGGATACAAGCAGCGCCACGAAAGGAAACTCCACCGGCTCGTCCGGGCTCATGAGCGGTGCCAGCAGATGACCTTCCATGTGGTGCACGGCGAGCGCGGGCAGGCCCAGCGACCAGGCAAGCGTTTCGGCAAAACCGGCGCCCACCATCAGCGCACCGGCCAGGCCCGGTCCGGCGGTGTAGGCGATGGCGTCGATCTCCGGGAGGCTGACACCTGATTTGTCAATAATATTACGTATAAGTGGAATCAGTCGGCGGATGTGATCCCGGGAGGCCAGCTCCGGCACCACACCCCCGTAGTCCGCGTGCAGGCTTACCTGGCTGTGCACGGCATCCGCCAGCAGACCCCGGTCACTGTCATAGAGGGCGATGCCGGTTTCGTCGCAGGAAGTTTCGATGCCGAGAACTCGCATGGGCGGGCAGTTTACCCGCTTATGGCGACGGATATCCCATGCCGGGAATCCGCTGCCAGGCCGGCTCCGGCGCTTTGCAAAGGCCCGGTGATCCCAGTAGAATGCGCCGCCTTTCAAACCGAGTTGAGCCCAGGCAGAAGGATAGATGCCCAGCGTAAAAGTCAAAGAAAACGAGCCGTTCGATGTGGCCCTCCGGCGCTTCAAACGCTCCTGCGAAAAAGCAGGCGTGCTTTCCGAAGTCCGTCGTCGCGAGTTCTACGAGAAGCCCACGGCCGTTCGCAAGCGGAAGGCCGCTGCTGCTGTAAAGCGCCACCTGAAGAAGCTGCAGCGCGAAGCCCGTCGGTTCGAGAAGTCCTACTAGGGCCTGTTCACACTAACTATGGAATCGCGCAGGATGCCATTTTTTCCCGAATCAAGGCGGAGTGAGCGTGGCGTAGCAACGCTACGTGAGCGATCGACAACGCGGAGTCGGGGAAAAATGGCCCCTGCCCGAAGGGTTGCGCCCAAAATCGTGCCCTGCGTTGTTGCTCGTCGCTCATTTACCGCAAGTAAACTTCGCTCCTCGTGCCTAGCAGAGCACGATTTTGGGCAGCAACGCGACTCCATAGTTAGTGTGAACAGGCCCTAGCCCATCGGCTGGTAGCTGCGGGCGTTGCAAAGACGCTCGCGAATCCAAAACACTCCTCCAAAAAAACTTGCGCACCGCTTCAACGGGTATCTGCCGAGCGGTTTGCCCAGCCGCGTATGATGTCGTGGCCGACCGCAGATTCAGGTAATCAACATGGCCGAACTAAAATCACGGATCAGCGAAGCAACCAAGACCGCGATGAAGGCGCGCGACAAAGAGCGGGTCGCTGCCCTCAGAATGATCAACGCTGAGATCAAGCGCATCGAGGTGGATGAGCGTAAAGAGTTGGACGATGACGCTGTCCTCGAGGTGCTGACCCGCATGCTCAAGCAGCGTCGCGATTCCCTGTCTCAGTTCGAAGACGCAGGCCGGGAAGACCTGGCTGCCACAGAGCGTTTCGAGATCGAGATTATCGAAAGTTTCATGCCTGCCGCCATGTCTGAAGCGGAGATCGAGTCCCTGGTGGAGCAAGTCGTCGCTGACACGGGCGCTGCCGGTATGCAGGACATGGGTAAGGTGATGGGAGCGGTCAAAGCGGCGATCACCGGACGGGCCGACATGGCCGTGGTCAGCAGCAAGGTAAAAGCCCGCCTGACAGCCTGAGGCCCAGCCCTTGGAAACTCCTTACGAACTCGCACCGCGGGTGGAAGCCTAGCGGGTAGACTCGGGACTATTCCTCAAGGCGGTCGAGGCTCCGCATGGTGTCTGAGGCCCACGGTACCAGAGGCATAGGGTATCAGTGGCAATAAGGTGCCTGAGGCATAAAGTGTCTGAAACTGAAGGTATCTGAAGCTACATGTTGATTCCCGTCATCCTCGCCGGCGGTACCGGCAGTCGCCTCTGGCCACTCTCCCGGTCCCTCTATCCGAAGCAGTTTCATCCGCTTTTTTCGGAACACTCTTTGTTGCAGGAAACGTTGCTTCGAGCAGCAAAGGTCAGTGACGCTCCTCCTATCGTCGTCTGCAACGAGGAGCATCGGTTCCTGGTTGCCGAGCAGTGCCGGGACGTTGGCATTCAGTGGCAGCGGATCATTCTCGAGCCGGAAGGCCGCAACACGGCACCTGCTATTGGGTTGGCGGCACTGGTGGCTCCCGAGGACGCTACCTTGCTGGTGTTGCCTTCCGATCACCTCATCACTAATGAAGCTGGCTTTGCCGCAGCAGTGAAAGAGGCCCACAAGGCGGCAAAGAAGGGCGGCCTTGTCACGTTCGGGGTGTCGCCGAGCCATCCGGAAACCGGCTACGGCTATGTGCTCGCACCTGGGGAAGGTGCAGCGGCTCGTCCCGTGGACAGTTTTGTTGAAAAGCCGGATGAAGCCACCGCACAGAAGTACCTGGAGTCGGGCGAGTACTTCTGGAACTCCGGCATGTTCGTGCTCAGTGCGGCCGGCTACCTCGCTGCCGTGGAGAGGCATGCGCCTGCCATGTCTGCGCCACTTCGCGAGAGCGTCGCGGGCGGCCAGGAGGACCTTGACTTCTTCCGGCCGGGCAAGGAATTCCTCGATTGCCCGTCGGATTCCATCGACTATGCCGTCATGGAGAAGACTGACGAGGCCTGGATGGTGCCGGCTTCGTTCGAATGGTCGGATGTGGGCAGCTGGTCCGCGATACTCGACGCCTCTTCTCAGGACGGTGACGGCAACCACACCAGTGGCGACGTGGTTGCGGTGGACACGGAAGGCTCGTTCGTCCAGGCAAATCATCGACTGGTGGGCACGCTGGGCATCCGCGATCTGATTGTGGTCGAAACTTCGGATGCGGTGCTGGTAGCGGACAAGCACCAGGTCCAGGAAGTGAAGCAACTGGTAGATGAGCTGAAAGCCTCTCAGCGCGAGGAGTATGTGAGCCACCGGGAAGTCTTTCGTCCCTGGGGCAGCTACGAGTCCGTGGAGCAGGGCGATCGTTATCAGGTGAAGCGGATCAGCGTGAAACCGGGTGAGCGCTTGTCACTGCAGATGCACCACCACCGCGCCGAGCACTGGATCGTGGTGCGGGGAACCGCGGAAGTCACCCGTGGTGAGGAGACTTTCATGCTGGCGGAAAATGAGAGTACCTATATTCCGCTCGGCACCACCCACCGCCTGGCGAATCCCGGCCGCATGCCGCTGGAGCTGATCGAGGTGCAAGTGGGTGCCTATCTGGGTGAGGACGACATCGTTCGCTTTCAGGACGAGTATGGCCGCTGACGCGGCAATCCCGTGCGCAGTTTAGCTGCGCGAAATGGCCGAAAGTCTGTTCTCCAGCCTCTGACGAGCCGCGTCGGCATGCTACCTTTATGGCATGGCTGGCCGCATTCCTCAGAGCTTCATCAACGACCTTCTCGACAGGACGGACATCGTCGATGTGATCGATGCCCGGGTGCCGCTGAAGAAAGCCGGCCGCAGCTTCAAGGCCTGCTGCCCCTTCCACGAGGAAAAGACCCCGTCGTTCAACGTTGTTCCGGACAAGCAGTTCTACCACTGCTTCGGTTGCCAGGTTTCCGGCACGGCACTCACCTTCCTGATGGAGTACGACCGACTGGATTTCGTCGAGGCGGTGGAGACCCTGGCCAAGATGGCGGGTGTAGAGGTGCCGCGGGAAGCGGACCGCAGCCCGCCGCCCGAAGATCACTCCCGCCTCTTCGAGGTGCTCGAGAAGGCGGAGAAGATCTTTCGCCGCCAGCTCAGATCCGCGGAGAGTGCGGTGGAGTACCTGAAGAGCCGGGGTGTGACCGGAGTGGTGGCGCGGGACTTTGCTCTTGGCTTCGCTCCGGACGCCTGGCACACCCTGGAAGAGGCATTCAGAAACGATGAGTCTGTGCGAACGGCAGATTTGCTGGCCGCTGGACTGCTGACCAAAAACGAGAAGGGCAATATCTACGATCGGTTCCGGGATCGGATCATGTTTCCGATCCGTGATGTGCGCGGTCGGGTGATCGGTTTTGGCGGCCGGGTGATGGGCGACGCCGACGGACCGAAATACCTCAACAGTCCGGAAACCCCCGTTTTCCACAAAGGCCGCGAGCTGTACGGGCTCTTCGAGGCTCGCAATGCGCTCCGCCGGATTGAGCAGCTCATCGTGGTGGAAGGCTATATGGACGTGGTCGCTCTCTCCCAGGCAGGCATTGCCAACTGCGTGGCAAGCCTGGGTACCGCCGCCACCACCGATCACTTTCAGAAGCTCTACCGCTACTCGGAAGAGGTCGTCTGCTGTTTCGATGGGGACGCAGCCGGACGCCGGGCAGCCTGGAAGGCGCTGGAGAATGCCCTGATCACGCTCACGGACGGGCGCCAGCTGAAGTTCATGTTTCTGCCGGAGGGTGAAGATCCGGACTCGCTGGTGCGACAAGAAGGTAAAGGAGCTTTTCTCGAGCGGGTGGCAGATGCGGCTCCTGCCATCGAGTACCTGTTTGCCGAGCTCTCGACCGGACTCGACCTCCGCCAGCTGGATGGCCAGGCGAGGCTGGCGAGCCTGGTGCAGCCTTATATAGATAAGGTGCCGGCCGGTGTCTTGAAGCAGCTTATGCAGAACCGGTTGAAC
The DNA here is from genome assembly GCA_965215995.1 of Candidatus Azotimanducaceae bacterium. Lineage (GTDB taxonomy): Bacteria > Pseudomonadota > Gammaproteobacteria > Pseudomonadales > Azotimanducaceae > SZUA-309. The sequence goes on from OZ244128.1 coordinate 3,286,433, forward strand.
CAGATTACCGGCCTGGTGGACACCCCGAAGTCGGCTGCCCGTGGCCGAGTGAAGGCGCCTTCTTCTCGACAGGGTGCTTCTCCGGACAGAGGCCTTACCCCGCTCACAAGGCGTCTGCTGGGTTATCTGCTGCGGGTACCGGAAGCGCTGCAGGGCGTGGACGCAGAAACAAAGCGGGCGATCTCAGCAAACGCAGTGTCAGACCCTTTTGCGGAAGTTGTCCAGTATATAGACAGTCATCCTGATGCCGACCGCAGTGAGTTGATCGGACGCTGGGCTGGCAGCCCGCTGGCGGCTGAGATCGGTCAGTTGGCACAACTACCGCATGCCTTGCCTGAAGAGGCGGTGGCCCGGGAGCTCGCCGAGGGGCTGCAAACTTATGTGGCCAGCAAGGCGAGGGAAGCGCGCCGAGCGCTGGTTTCCGAGCTCAAGGAGGCACCCAGCGCCGAGAAGTTGAAGGCGCTGCGCTCGCTGCAGAGCGGTAGCGCACCGGACCAGGACGGAAAGGGGCACATAAAGGCCAGCGACGGGTCCAACAAGGAGTGACTCGCCATCAGGCGTTGTAAAAAGCCTTGCAATAGGCTTTGGCGAAACCCATATAGATGAGTATAATCGCCGGTTTGTCCGGGCCTGGGAGGGGCAGGCTTGAGCCTACGCGGCTGTTTTGTAACGGACGAATCTGACATAGCGTTTTCGAAAGACCGTTTATCTGTGGTGACAGGAGGCGGATGGATCATCAGTCGGCAAGCGACCGACCCTGCTAGATAGCAGACAGTAGATAGATAGATAGACCATCCATCCACCTCCCACTGGCACCCTGGGCAGATAAGCGAAAATCTACCAAAGAGGGTCTATGAGCAACCAAATCCAACAGCAGGAATCTCGACTCAAGGAACTCATTGCGAAGGGCAAGGAGCAGGGTTACATCACCTATGCGGAGGTGAACGACCACCTGCCCGACGACATCAGCGATCCGGATCAGATCGAAGACATCATCCGGATGATCAATGACATGGGGATCACGGTCTACGAGACCGCGCCTGATAGCGATGAGCTTCTGACCACCGGTGAAAACACGGCGGATGAGATTGCAGCGGAAGAAGCAGCTGCGGCGCTGGCAGCTGTAGAAACCGAAGCGGGGCGAACCACCGATCCCGTGCGCATGTACATGCGTGAAATGGGCACCGTTGAGCTCCTCACCCGGGAAGGCGAGATCGCCATTGCCAAGCGGATTGAGGAAGGCATCCGGGATACGCTTTCAGCGCTTGCCTACTACCCGGGTGCGGTGGAATACCTGCTCGAGACTTACGCCGAAGTCACCAAGGAAGACAAGTTGTCCGATCTGCTGGTCGGCTATCTTGATCCCACCGACCACGTACCCCAGGCGGCCCAGGTGCAACCGGGCCAGCAGCAGACCAAGAGCGACGACGATGACGACGAGCCCAAAGGGCCGGACCCCGTAGAAGCCAAGCGACGGTTCACCGCGCTCAAGCGCCAGTACAACAAGACGCAGAAGGTGATCAAGGAGAAGGGGCGCGACAGCAAGGAAGGGACCGAGCAGCTGGCTAAGCTGGGCGAAGCCTATTCTCCATTCAAGCTGGTGCCGCGTCATTTCGACGAGATGGTCGACATGGCCCGTAGAGGCCTGGACCGGGTCCGTCGGCAGGAGCGCATCATCCTGAACACCTGCGTCAGGACCTGCCGTGTGCCACGTGACGTCTTCCGCAAGGCTTACGTCGGCAACGAAACCAGCGTGGCCTGGGTCAATCGGCTCATCAAGCAGAAGAAGGACTACTCCGCAGCACTCGAAGCCCACAAGGAAGAAATCGTCCGGGCCCAGAAGAAGCTGAAGGCAGTGTGTGCAGAGACCGGTCTGACCGTTACTGAGATCAAGGACATCAATCGCCGCATGTCCCTTGGTGAGGCGAAAGCCCGCCGGGCCAAGAAAGACATGGTGGAGGCAAACCTGCGTCTGGTGATCTCAATTGCCAAGAAGTACACGAATCGCGGCCTGCAGTTCCTGGACCTGATCCAGGAAGGCAACATCGGTCTGATGAAGGCCGTGGACAAGTTCGAGTACCGGCGTGGCTACAAATTCTCCACCTACGCCACCTGGTGGATCCGCCAGGCGATCACCCGCTCCATTGCGGACCAGGCCCGGACCATCCGGATTCCCGTGCACATGATCGAAACGATCAACAAGCTGAACCGGGTTTCCCGGCAGATGCTTCAGGAAATGGGCCGCGAGCCGACACCAGAGGAACTGGGCGAGCGAATGGAGATGCCCGAGGACAAGGTGCGTCGGGTGCTGAAGATCGCCAAAGAGCCTATTTCCATGGAAACGCCGATCGGTGACGATGAAGATTCCCATCTGGGCGATTTCATCGAGGACATAACCATCGGCTCACCGGTTGAATTGGCCACGGGCGAGGGTCTAAAGGAGGCAACCCGGGACGTTCTGGGTGGATTGACCGCTCGGGAAGCCAAAGTACTGCGCATGCGGTTCGGCATCGACATGAACACGGACCACACGCTTGAGGAAGTTGGTAAGCAGTTCGACGTAACGCGCGAAAGAATCAGGCAAATTGAAGCAAAGGCGCTGCGTAAACTGCGGCACCCGAGCCGGTCAGAGCATTTGAGAAGTTTTCTTGACGAATGGCTCGATGGGGGTCGCTCTTAGGTCACAAAATGAATCAGTCTTGAAACACAATGGAGTTTTAATTGATTTCTGATGTGGTTTAATAGCGGCGTTTTTGGCCTGCCGGGATCGGCGGGTCCGAGGAAAAAGAATAATTATAACAACAACTAAACAACTGAAGTGACGAGACCATGAACTCGACACCTTTTAAGGTCGAACCCCAGAGTAAGTATGCAAGCCTAGCGGATGCGCTCGATGCAGCCGCTCTTCGGGACACGGGCTATAACTTCTACGGCGCCAAAGGCGAGCTGGAGCACGAGCTGCCTTACGAGGTGCTGCGTGAAGATGCCATGGTACTTGCACGCAAGCTCCAATCGCTTGGTCTGGAGCGTGGCGCTCGGATGGCCATCGTGGCGGATACGCATCCGCTGTTCCATCGTTACTTCTTTGCCTGTCAGTACGCGGGTCTTATCCCGGTGCCGGTTCCGGCTGCCCTGCAGCTGGGGGGCAGTGACGCATACGTCCGTCAGCTGCGCCTGCTGCTGCAGAGCTGCACGGCCTCGGTGGCCGTCGCGCCGCCGAGCTATGTGGATTTTCTGCACGAGGCTGGCAGTGGGCTGAACCTTGCCCTTTACGGGGGCACCGAACTGTTTGAAGCGCTGCCGGAAGCAGACGTGGCGCTCGAGCCGTTGAGCACCGGCGAACCGGCTTACCTGCAATACACCTCAGGTTCCACTCGGTTCCCACGTGGCGTGGAAATGACCCAGGAATCTGTGATGAACAACCTTCGGGAGATCTGCGACATCGGTGTCCAGGTCACCGATGCGGATCGTCTGGTGTCCTGGTTGCCGTTCTATCACGACATGGGCCTGGTGGCATTCGTGCTGGGCGCTCTGTACAGCCAGCTGTCTGTCGACTACCTCAGCCCGCGCACTTTCGCCATGCGGCCGCGCCTGTGGCTGAAAATCATCAGCGACAATAAAGGCACCGTTTCCTCGAGCCCGCCGACGGGTTATGCGCTTTGCGCGACGAGGCTGCGGGAAGCGGATCAGCAGCGCTACGACCTCTCCAGCTGGCGAGTAGCCTGTGTGGGCGCTGAGCGAATCCATCCCGAGCAGCTGCGTCGTTTCGCCAAGCTGCTGGAGCCGGTGGGCTTCGATCCGAACGCCTTTGTCGCCTGCTACGGCATGGCGGAGTGCGGCCTCGGCATCAGCTTTGCCCCCTTGGGTGAAGGCGTGTTTGTCGATCGGGTGAACAAGGATCTGATGATCGAGACCGGTCGTGCTGAACCGGCGGATGAAGACTATCTGGAGCTGGTCGATTGCGGCGCACCGCTGCCCAGTTATGAGACCAAGGTCTGCGATGAGATCGGCACTCCCTTGCCTGAGCGTCAATGCGGTCGGATCTGCGTGCGCGGACCGAATGTCATGCGCGGCTACTTTGGCGATCCTGAGACGACGGCTGAAGTGCTGACCGATGACGGTTGGCTCGATACCGGTGATATCGGTTATCGGATTGGCGATCACATCGTGATCACCGCCCGCAAGAAAGACGTGATCATCGTCAACGGCAGAAACCTCTGGCCCCAGGACCTCGAGCATCTCGCCGAGACCACGCCGGGCGTGCGCATGGGTGATACCTCAGCGTTCTCCGTGACCCGTCCGAACGGGGAGGAACTGGCCGTGCTGGTGGTGGAATCCAGGAAGCCGCAGCCTGAGCTGGCCAGCACCCTCGCAGGCCTCATGCGTTCGAACTTTGGCGTCACGCCGTACATCGACATGGTGCCGCCGCGAACCCTGCCCCGAACCTCTTCCGGAAAATTGTCCCGTTCCAGAGCCTGTGCCGATTTCGTCGCGCGGATGACCTGGGACGAGAACGGTCAACCCATCCCTCTATCTGACGATCGCCAAGAGGCGAATGCCTGAACAGGCAGGCCCCCCGAGACAGTCAGACGCGGGACAGACGGCAAAAGGTAGCATCCTCCTGACCGGCGCCACCGGTTTCATCGGTCGGCGCATCCAGGAACGACTCATCAGCGAGGGCTGGCACCTGCGTGTGCTGGCCCGGTCCGCATCCGCCCGTGTTGGAAACCTGCACCCGAAAGCCGAACACGTTGACGGCTCGTTCGCCGATGCGAGCGCGCTGGCGCGCGGTACGGCGGGCACCCAGGCAGTGATCAACTGTGCCGGCAGCGTGCGGGGATTGACTTACGAAGACTTTGCCGCTGCCAATGTGGCAGGGGTTCGAGCGCTGTGTGAAGCCATCAGCCGACTCAGCACAGCACCCGCTCTGCTGCATCTCTCCTCGCTCGCCGCAGCGCAGCCGGAGCTATCACACTACGCGCGCTCCAAGCGGGCGGGGGAAGAGGTGCTGGAGAGTTTCGATGCGCTGAACTGGACGGTCATTCGACCGCCTGCAGTGTACGGTCCGGGAGATACGGAAATGCGCGGTGCCTTGAGTCTGGCCCGTCGCGGCATTGTCCCGGTACCCGGTGGCGACAAAGGCCAGCGGCTGTCCATGCTGCATGTGGACGATCTTGTTTCGGCCGTGCTCGCCTGGTTGCGCGCACCGGCTGCCCATCGACATCACGTCTACAGCATCGATGACGGCAAGACGGACGGTTACGACTGGCACGAGATCGCGCGGGCAGCCATGAAGAACAAAGATGGCCGGCCGTTGTTCGTCCGCCTGCCGACCGGTCTTCTGGACTCGGTGGCGTGGTTGAACGAGCGCCTGGCTATGCTCACCGGACGAGCCATCATGCTGTCCCGGGGAAAAGTCAAGGAACTGACCCATCCACGCTGGGTGGCCGGTGGTGATGCGTTCAGCCGGGCGAGCGGCTGGGCGCCCCAGATACAGCTTGCCGAAGGCGTCAGCGGCCTGTTTGAATCGTAAGTTGACCTCTATGGAACGGAGTGGAGTCCATGAACGAGACAGAATCCCAGTTGTGCCAGTTGCTCAGAACGGCGCTCGATAAAGAGCTTCCCGATCTGACGGCAGCCACGGATCTGGTGGATGATCTCGCGCTGGAGTCCATTCAAGTCATGGATTTCATCGCCGAGGTGGAAGACCACTTCGACATCCTCATCGAGGTGGATCGACTCGCCAATATCCGCACGCTGGCTGAACTGGCCAAACTGGTGGAAGAAGAGGTCGGCTGAGAGCCGCGGAGGTCGGCTAGAAGCCGGGGATGTCGGCTGAAAACCGCCCCCGCGGCAGACCGGCCGCGATCGGTACATCTAGGAGATGAAGGCATGAGCTTACTGGCGAAATTCAGCGATCTGGCCGTGCAGCGGGAAGCGCTGGCGGATGCGGATCCGAGCAAGGTGGTGATCGATGAGATCCTCTCGCCCACCGAGGCGATGATCAACGACCGCCACACGATCCTGGCCGGAACCAACAACTATCTGGGGCTCACCTTCGACCCGGACTGTATTGCTGCCGGCCAGCAGGCGCTGGCCGAAATGGGCACCGGAACTACCGGATCGCGGATGGCGAATGGTAATTACTCCGGTCACCGGGCATTGGAGATGGAGCTTGCCGACTTTTACGGCTATCCCTTCGCCATGGTGTTCTCGACCGGCTACGCCGCCAACCTTGGCGTTCTATCCGCACTGTTGGGCCCTGACGATGCGGTTCTTCTGGATGCGGACGCCCACGCAAGTCTGTATGACGGCGCGGCGATGACCAAGGCTGGGATCTACCGTTTCAAGCACAACGATCCGGACAGCCTGGACAAGCGTCTCTCCCGTCTGAAGGACCGGGCAGCCCGCACCCTGGTGGTGATCGAAGGGTTGTACAGCGTGCTTGGTGATACGGCACCCTTGCAGGAGTTCGTCGAGGTCAAGCAGAAGCATGATGCGCTGCTGATGGTGGACGAGGCCCATTCCCTCGGCGTCTATGGTGAGCATGGCCGGGGTGTGGTGGAGTCGTCCGAAACGGAGGACAGGGTGGATTTCGTGGTCGGCACTTTCTCCAAGAGTCTGGCCAGCACGGGCGGCTACTGCGTGAGCCGGCATGAGGAGCTGGAGCTGTTCAAATATGCCAGCCGGCCCTACATGTTTACGGCCTCGCCCTGCCCGAGCGTCATTGCCACCACGCGGGCAGCGCTGAATGCACTTCGCACCCGACCAGAGCTGAAGGCCAAACTCTGGCGGAATGCCGAGCGGCTGTACGGCGCGCTCAAGGCACGCAATCTCTGGCTTGGCCCCGAACTTTCACCTGTGGTGGCCATCCGGCTGGAAGACCGGGGCCTGGCGTTGAACGCCTGGCAACGCCTGCTGGAATCAGGCGTTTACTGCAACCTGATGTTGCCACCGGCAGCACCGGAAGGTGGAAGCGTGCTGCGCTTCTCCCTGTCTGCCGCGCATACGGACGAGCAGGTGGACACACTCATTGAGCGTATTGCCGCACTCGGCTTGTGAGGACCGCATCATGACCACGCGCGCGTACATCATTGGCGAGAGCGACGTCGTGCTCTGGGGGATCTCGTCCCGGGAGCGACTCGGTCGTCAGATCGGCAGCATTCCCGAGCTGACCCTGGTGGAGAGTCAGGAAGCGCTCAGCGGCGTCGAATCGGTGTTGCTGCTGCGGGCGGACTATCTGTTCGAGGTGCGCACGCTGACTGCTCTGCTCGAGCGCAAAGGGATCCTCACCTGCGAAGGAAAACCGGCTGCTGCGCATGTGGGCAGCAGCGACCTGGGAGTCGCTCTGGCAACGCTCGATGGTGCGACTGATTCGGCCGAAGTCGGTGCAGCAACCCTCGAGCGGTTCGAGACGAGCGAGATTCAGACCTTCGAGCGCACACTGCGACGTACAGATCCGCCTACGCTGCTGCCCATGCGGGAGGAGGACAAAACTGCCTTGTCCAACCAGCTCTACGGTAGCGCCTATAAAGGCGTGACCGACCTGGTCACTAAATTCTGGTGGCCGAAACCCGCCAAGTGGGTGGTCGCCTGGTGTGCGGATCGACACATCACACCGAACATGGTGACGATGACGGGCCTGGTGCTCATGCTCTTTGCCGGCTGGTGTTTCTACGAAGGCGCGTACCTCGCGGGTCTGCTTGCCGGTTGGATCATGACGTTTCTCGATACCGTGGATGGCAAGCTGGCCCGGGTCACGGTCAAATCGAGCCAGGCCGGGCATCTGCTCGACCACGGCATGGATCTCATTCATCCACCCTTCTGGTACTGGTTATGGGGGCTCGGCCTGGCTGTGCCGCCAACCCTTTGGGGGCTCGAGGCGAACACGCTGTATGTCTGGATGTTTGCGGGCTATATCGGCGGGCGTGTGGCCGAAGGCGTCTTCCATATGCTGGGCAACACGGCGATCTTCACCTGGCAGCCTTTCGATTCGTACTTCAGGCTGGTAACCGGTCGCCGCAATCCGAACATGATCCTGCTAACGGTCTTCACCTTGCTGGGGATGCCGGAATGGGCGTTCCTGTCCGTGGTGATCTGGACCGTGCTGTCCACGCTCGTGCTGTTCGTTCGCGTGTTCATGGGCTTGGCCGTGCGGCAGTTCAGTGGCGAGCCGCTTGCCTCATGGATGGAAGATCCTGAAGCGGCGGCGAAGACCTACCCATCTGCATTCCGCACGTTCTCCACCACCCGAAGTGCCTACGGTGAGTAACCGACGACCTGTGCCTCCAGCAGACCAGGTGTTACCTGCTGTCCGCGTGAGCTATCGCCCAGAAGAGGCACGCTATGTCGATGATCCTCAGGTGCGTTCACTGGTGGCAGCGGCTCAGGACCGATTTGGCGATGCGATAGAAGCGGTGGTGCTTTATGGCTCCTTTACCCGCGGCGAGAAAGATACGCTGCTGGATCTCTACATCCTGCTCCGCGATTTTTCACCCGTACCCGGGTGGCAGGGCCTGCTCGGCCGGATTCTCCCGCCCAACGTCTACCAGCTGAAAACGGATCTGTGCCGAGCCAAGGTGGCGGTGATGACCTTCGATCAGTTGGAGAGGAGTATCCGCAGCGATCTGACGCCATACTTCTGGGCCCGCTTCGCCCAGCCGACCACGCTGGTCTACCAGGCGGACAATGCCGTGACCGAACGCTACGCACAGCTGGTCACGAATGCTGCCGAGCGTCTGGTGGCCGCAGCTGCCGCTGGTGGTGCGGGGATGATGGCGTCAGAAGACTTCTGGATACACGCGTTCTCGCTCACCTACGCCACGGAACTTCGCTCGGAGCGATCAAGCCGGTACAGATCGCTCTACCAGGCCAATGCACCGTACTTCGACGCGCTGCACCTTACTTATGCCGGGCTCAAGCAGCCCCCACAGACGGGCTGGGCGATCCGCAAGCTGGCCGGCAAGCTGCTCTCGGTGCTGCGTCTGTGCAAGTCCTCTCTGACCTTCGATGATCCTGTCGACTACGCCCTCTGGAAAGTGCAGCGTCACTCAGGCGTGACCGTAACCGCCACCGAGCGGCAGCGGCGTTATCCGCTGATCTTCGCCTGGCCGCTGGTCTGGCGGCTGTACCGCCAGGGTGCGCTGAAATGACACCGCCTGTGGTGGAGAAGCCAGGCCGAACGGGCCGGCTGCTCACCAACTTCAGTTGGCTGGCTGGAGGCAGGACGACCGGCGCGCTGATGGCGTTGGCAGCCACCGCCCTGGCCGCCCGTGCACTGGGTGCGGCGGAATTTGGTCTGGTTGTGCTCATCCACGCCGCCGCTCTCATGATCCGGCAGCTGTGCAACGTGAAGACCTCGGAGGCCGTCATCCGCTACGGGGTGCCGCTGGCTGACGAGGGCCGGATTGGCGAGCTGCGCGGGTTGATCATCCGGTTTGCGCGCATCGATGCGACAGCTGGACTGATCGCTGCCTTCGTCGGCGCGGTGCTGCTCTTTGGTTTCTCTCACTGGTTCGAGCTGCCTGGCGAACTGAAGCTACCTGCCGTGTTCTACGTGCTGGTGCTTGTCTTCTCAGTTACCGGCACAGCCAAAGGAACCCTGCGACTGCTTGATCGATTCGGTGCGTTGTCCGCCCAACTGACGGTAGGACCCGCTCTGAAGCTGCTTGGCGTGGGGGCTTTGTCGTTGTCGCCATACAGTGCCATCACCTCGCTATATGTGCTGGTCTGGGGCGGTGCCTACCTGGTGGAACATGCCTACTCATGGTGGCGGGCCTATCGCGCTTTCGCCAACTACTACGGCGATGTCAAAACCGTCACCCCCGAGCTGAATCGTCCTGAGGTCAGGAGCTTCCTCTTCACCGTGTATTGGCAGTCCACGTTGGATGCCGCGCCGAGGCAGGCGGCAACCTTGTTGGCGGGAACGCTGCTCGGTTCAGCCGGGGCTGCGCTCTTTGCCTTGGCACGGGAACTCGCCGAAGTGCTGACCAAGCCGGTGGTGCTGCTCCGTCAGGTGGTCTTTCCGGACCTGGCGCGGTTGTGGCGCAACGATGTGCCGCGGTTCGTGCGGGTCACCTGGCGGACCGGCGCCATCACCGCCGGGATTGGTCTCCTGGTGGTTGGGGTCGCCTACTTCGGCGCCGAACCGCTGCTGATCGCGCTGGCGGGGAACGACTTCGGCACCGCTGCTCCGCTGCTGACGCTGCTCCTGCTGGCGGCTTCCATCGAGCTTGCCGGGGCGGCATTCCGACCAGCCAGTTATGTCATGGGCAAGGCCCGCACGCTGCTGAACGTGCAGATCATCGCAACAACGGCCTATCTGATCAGCTTCGTTGGCTTCATCCAGCTCTACGGACTGAACGGGATCGGGTTGGCCTCGATCATTTCCAGCTGCATTGCCTTTGTCGGTGCAGGATTCATCGTCCTTCGCAGTGCCCGTGTTCGCCTCAAAGGCGAGTCCTACGTGTCCCTGGGCAACGGCAGCCGGGCCTGACCAACATGCGGCTTATCCACCTGACGGATCCGCACCTGACCACACCACCGAATCGGCGCTCGTTGCTCGGGCGATCTCACTACGGCAAACGATTCCTTGGCCATACGTCCTGGATGCGGAATCGTCGTTTCAAGATGCGCCGTGAGTGGCTGGATGAGGTGCGCGATGAGGTGCTCGGCCGCGAGCCGGATCAGATTCTCCTGACCGGGGATCTGACGCAGATTGGTACGATTGAGGAGATCCTGGAAGCTCGGTCGTGGCTCGAGTCTCTTGGCCCTCCAGAGAAAGTCTGCCTGGCACCAGGAAATCACGATGCCTATGCCGGTGAGAGCTGGCCGAACCTGCTGGCTGAATGGGGCGACTATCTGCCTGCGGGTGGTATCGATGGGTTTCCCGTGTCCAAACGTATCGGAGACGTCCTTCTGCTCAGTCTGACCAGTGCGGTTCCGACTCGACCCGTTTCTGCCTGCGGGCTCCTTGGCGCGGAGCAGCTCGAGCGGCTGGAGATCGAGTTGGCGTCATCGGACCAATTACTGCGAGTACTCATACTGCATCATCCGCCGCTGCCCGGCATGGTCCAGTTTCGAAAGCGGCTCAGGGATGCCCATCATCTCTTGCAGGTGCTCAATCCGCATCCGGTGGATCTCGTGTTTTACGGGCATCGGCACCGCAACCTGACGACCGAGCGCCTCGGTGCCCGCCTTTTTTGCACAGCGCCCGCATCGGCTGCCGCAGGCGCCTTCCGCCAACTCGACGTCGAAGCCAGCGCCGGTGGCTGGCAGCTCGAGCAGAGTCTCGTTGCCCGCGCGGGAAAAGGCTGCTTCGAAACGCTCGAAACCAGCCGCTGGCAGGTCAGCGGGCGCGGCTGAGGGCGTAAAGCGCCAGGACGAGAATGAAGATATCCGGCCCCGTCGCCAACGGGATGGGAGGCAGGCCGTAGAGCAGGGCGACCTGACCGAGCGTGCGCTCGCCAAGATAGAAGAGGATACCGATCACCACGCCGATGCTGATCCGGGTTCCGGTTGCCATCGATCGGGTCGAGCCGACCACGAAAGGCACCCCGAGCAGGGCCATGCCCAGAATGCCTATCGGCAGGCTGAGCTGTTGCCAGAGCACCAGCCGGTAGCGGTGGCTGTCCAGGTCGTTTTCTTCCAGGTGGGCGATGTAACCGAAGAGGTCTGAAGGGGCGAGCGCCGCCGCGGTAGTGATGATCGTGGCCATCTGATCCGGGCTCAGCACGCTGTGCCATTCCAGGGATTCCATTCGACCAACCCGGGTGCCCATGGTGTCGATCTCGGTGCTCACCACATCCCAGAGCTGCCAGGTTTCGCTGTTCAGGATGTCGGCACGATTGGCGCTGAGCACCCGGGTAACATGACCGACATCATTGCGCTCGAAGATCTCCACATCCGTGGGCATGAGGCCGAACTGCACCCCGCCGATGCGTACGATCTGGTGCTCGTTGCGTGTCCAGAATTCCGAATCGCCTTCGAGCTCCGCATCTTCCACCGCGTTCGCTCTGAGCCCGGCGATCTGTTCCTCCAGCACGGGGATCAACCACTGCTGCGTGGCCATGGCGCCGATGAGTATGGCGAGTGCCAGGACCAGCACGGGCCACGCCAGGCGGAAGTTGGACCAGCCGCTAGCACGCAGCGCGATGAGTTCCTGCTGGTTGGCGAGAGAGCCGAGGCCGACCAGCACGGCAATCAGGGAAGTGACAGGCAGAAGCTCGAGACTGATCTTCGGCAGGGAGTAGACCATCACGTTCAGCGCATCGATCACTTCGAAATTGCCCTTGCCCACATCCTCCAGCTCCTCGGCCAGTGTCAGAAAGGCGAACAGACCGAGGAGCAGGCCGAGGATGGGTATGCCGGCACGGATCATCGACAGCATGAGGTAGCGATCGATGCTCATGATCTTCTTCCGGCGGTCAGGTAAGCGATGGCCACTACCGCGAGCAGCAGCCCGGGTGCCCACCAGAGATAAGGCGAGGCTTCCTGTTCAACGCTGGTTCTCGCAACGCCAAGCAGGTTGTAGTACAGCGCGTAGATCACCACGGCCAGCATGATCTTCGAGTACCTGCCGCGACGCGGCTGGGTTCTGGAAAGAGGCACGGCGAGCAGAGCGAGGAGCAGCGCCGATACAGCAGTGGACTGGCGCCACTGCAATTCTGCCTGGGCGTGTGGCGACGATGAGGCGGCCAGGTCCCTGTTGTTCATGCGCTTCGGCTTGAAGCCCACGGATTCCGGGATGGCGGTGGGTAGGTAAAGGGTGAACTCCTGAAAGCGGGCGACCAGGTCATGGCCGCTGCTGCCGATCCGGAAAACCTGCGCATCGAACACGTCCAGGCGGTGTGCGTCGGGCCTTGCGAAAGCTTCAAACTGACCGGAGCTTGCCGAGATTACCTGAGTCGCCTCTTGATCCTGGGTACGTACGAAGAGGCCGGACAGTCCTCCGGGACCATCCCGGTCTTCCATGAAGATCACCCGCCCGCGCTTGTCATCGTAGTGAAAGCGACCGGCCTCCAGCGCTTCCAGATCGTTGAATGCCCGGGCTTCAGCCTGAAAGGCGTAAAGCTCGTGATAAGCCCAGGGCCTTGCCCAGAGCGAGAGGCTGGCGATCAGGACGCCAACCACTATGGCCAGGCAGAGGATGGGCAGAATAATCCGCCGCTCACTGATCCCGCTCGCCTTCATGGCGGTGATCTCCCAATCCGAGTAGAACCGGCCGAGGGCGACCATGAGTCCGATGTAGAGCGCGACGGGAAGCAGCATCTCCAGCGCGATGACCGCACGCAGCATGGTCAGTGTGAAGACGGCGTTCGCGGCCAACAGGCCTTCCGTGGCATCGGTGAGATAGCGGGTAAGGCTGAACGTCACGTACAGCGTGGTCAGCGCGAAGGTGATGGCGATGAACGGTGTGGCCACCTCGCGCAGCAGATAGCGATCAACGATCATGCGGGTGCGGTGTTCGGGTGTCGGTCTGGAACTGGTTTTGCAGCGCCCGGCTGTTCAGGACCCGTAAAGGTAAGGGCTGGTATCATTTTGGCCGAATTTGAGGATGCTCTATGCGAAACGCGCTCAAGATGGTGCCGTTTTTGGCATTGCCGTTGCTGGTCATATTGCCGCTGACGTTGGCGCCCTTGGTTTCGGTGGGATCGGAGACCGATCCTGGCGCCGCTGCGGACAAGGAAACCATAGTAATCCGGGCCGACCGGGCCTGGGAAGAGGCGGACGGCAGCGAAATTCTGCACTTCGCGGGCAACTTCGAGCTCATCTCCCCGGACTGGGAGTTGCGCTCCGACGAAGCCGATTTCTTTGGTCCGCTGGACGATCCGACCCGAATCGTCGCCCGTGGCGCACCTGCTTACCTGACGATTCTCGATGGCGATCAGACAATCGAGGGTGAGGGTCTGGTCATCGAATATCAACGGGACGAAGACGTGCTGATACTTCGCCAGGATGCCCGGCTTGCGGGCGACGAAATCTCCATGACGAGCTCGGAGATCATCTTCGATGTGGGGGCGGAGCGATTGCGTTCGAGCGGTACGGATGGGGTAGAAATGGTGCTGGAGCGGGTCCGTTAGACATCAATGGAAGTGACAGGCGGGAATCTCACGTGTTCCGAATTCAACTCATCGCGGCTTTGAGCTCGGTGATGAGCTTGTCCTTCACGGTGCCGTCCGCCTGGTTGTCGTGACCGACGTTGGGTGGTCCTGGCCAGCCTGGATCGGTGAAGGTGGTGCCGGCGTAGGTCTGGTCGGCCTCGAAACGCGGCAGCACGTGGTAGTGCACGTCCGGATCCACCATCATCAGCATCAGGTAGTTGAGCTTCTGATGGTTGAATAGAGCAGCCAAGCCACGCTCAATGTCGGCGACGACCGTGCCCATCTCGGTGAAGGCTTCTGCTGTGATGTCGGAGAACCGGTTTGCCTCGTCTTTGCAGGCCAGAATAAGAGCACCGAGCGTTGCCTGAACCGGGCGCAGCATGACCACCCAGTGGTCGTACTCCTTGATCAGGGTGCCGGGGTAGCCGAACTTCTCGATGGTCTGGTTCATGCGTTCGTCTCCTGGTTATGGCGCGTATCTATGCCTTCTCTTTGCGGAGTTCCTTGTGTAGAGGAGCGACCCTCTCCCACCAGCCCGGCACGACGCGATTGGCGTATGCCAGGTCCTCCCTGTCGTCCAGCTCGCACCAGCCGAGACCGGTAATGTCGCAGATGCCGACCAGCTTGTCAGCGGCCAGCTCGTCCACGGCGGAGAGATACCAGCGCGCGAGCGTCGACTCATGCTGCATGAGCGATTCGATCTTCTGCACGAATCGGGCGGCACCTGCCTGGTTGAATCGGATCATGCCGATGGACTCGTGGGTCACGTGCTCGGCTTGGAGCTTCTTACCAACCCGCTTGAGGTTGCCTTTCGCGGCGATTACTTTCATGTCGTCGCTGTCGTAAGACGGCTTGGTATTGGTGGTCAGGTTGATTGGATGCTTGTCTTCGGCAGCAGTCACCCGACGAAAGACTTCCGGCTCGAACATGGTGTCGCCGTTGATGATCACAAACGGTTCGTGCATCTCGTGGCGCACGATCCAGCAGGTGCCCAGGTTGTCGCAGTTCGCGTAGAAGGGATTGTAGGAAGTACGCACCGGCATGCCGCCCTGCTCGTTGTGCTCGTCCACCACTGCCTGGATTTTCTCGGCGTGAAAGCCGGTGGCGACCACCACCTCGCTGGCACCTGCTTCCTCGAGTGCTGCAAGCTGCCAGCCGAGCGCCGATCTCTCACCGATCGGCAGGACGCTTTTAGGGGTTTCTTCCGTCAGGGGTAACAGGCGCCGGCCCTGGCCAGCGCTCAGTATTATGGTCTTCACGGTGTTCTCCGACTCCGTTAGGGCCCGCAAGGGGGCGGTCTCGGGCGCGGCGGAGTTTAGCAGCCAGGCCCGTCCAGTTCATCTCATCAGCCGTTACGGCAATCTGCACGGTTCCACTTTAGCGGGGTGGTGATTCGCGACCGGGCCCAGGCGGTCAGATGACCGGCTTCACAGGCCCTTGATCAGCGCAGCTGTTCCTTCAGATGCACGGCCAGGCGATGGGCCAGAGCGATGATGGTCAGAGTGGGATTTGCCCATCCGGCGGTGCTGAATACGGAGCTACCCGCAACGAAGAGGTTAGAATAGCCAAATACTTGACAGTTCTTGTCCACGACACCGGTACTGGGGCTGTCTGCCATTCGGGTCGTGCCCATGTGGTGATAGCCACCGATGGGATGATTGCCCACAGTCGGGTCTACGGGCCACCCCGTCGATTCATCAGAGATCCACTCTTCCGGTTCGAAGCGACCGCTGCCCGCTCTCTGCAGTGCCTGATCGAGCTCACGAGCCAACACCGCGAGGGTGTGCTTATCCTGTCGATTGGTCCGCCAATCCAGGTCGGCTCGAAGCATGCCGAGGGCGTCCCGGCTGCCCGACAGCAGCACTCTCGAATCGGGATTCGGTGCCTGCTCGGCACGAATCATGGCGTAGACGTTGCGGGTGCCCATGCGGCCGGCCAGACGTACCAGGGGCGTTCGGTGGCGCTGGATGAACCGACGTACGCGGTTGTAACCATGCCACAGGGTTCGATTGGCCCGATTCGGGGACAGCTGGTGCTTCAGTGTCATGTAGGCCCGCTTGTTCAGCGTCAGACCGGCCGCTGGATCTCTCTGCGACTTGAAGGTGAGCGCGGTATTCAGGATACCTTCACGCGCCTGCAGCTCGGGGCTGGGGCGCAAAACGGGCATCAGCGGGACTGAGCCCTTCGGAAAACGCTTCTTGAATGCAGACCACAGTGCGAACGCCTGATCGGCGTCGACACGTCCCAGCCGACCATGAGGGTGCTCCATGAAGTAGCGGCCGACCTGGTCGCAGCGGTTACCAATCCCCTGGGGCTCAACATCCCGACTGGCGAGCAGCAGCCTGGCGTTCTCGATGGCACCCGCGGCCAGCACGAACACACGGGCTGCGATCTCGGCCGAGTTACCGTGCAGGTCGCGCACCTGCACATGGGTAATGCCGGCCGCGTTTTCGGCTGCCTGCAGGTGGGTGACGCTGGCATGGGTCAGCACCCGAACGTTGCTGGAACTGAAGAGGTCGTCACATCGACTGGCGTTGAAACGCTCGGCCTGCTCGTCGAAGTACCAGAAGCTGGAGGTGAAGCCATCGCCGAGAAAGTCGGGCAGGTGCTCGCGCATGCGAGCCCAGGCTGCGTCATTGCTGATGGGTTGGCCCAACTCCAGCTGATCGTGAGCATAGCGATAGCCGTCTTCCAGATCCCGGGCGTCGATGGGCCAACCGCTGTAGCGTACCCAGGGCTTCTTCTGGAAGTCATCCGCATCGAGCGGCACGCAACGGCCGCCCCAGATATTGGTGGTGCCACCAAAGAAGCGAAGCCGTGAGTCGACCAGATCGTAGTAGGCCTGGCCTTGATTCTCACCGCTGCCCAGATCGGTCACCGTTGCTTCGTGGTCGAATCCCCCTGACTCGAGCAGGCAAACGTTGAGCGAGCTCGAAAGCAGGCTTCTGGCCAGGCTGATGCCAGCGGCGCCTGCACCGATGATGCAGACGTCGGTCTCTATCCGGGTTTGGTCGGGAAGATCTGCCAGATCCTGCAACATGGGGTTAGAGAGATAGCCAGCGCACGGGTTCGGTGGGAGCGATTGTCAAGGATCTCCCGGAAGAGTGGAAGATCTCGCCATCGAGAATAAACGGACCCTGAAACTCGAGCGCTACCTCGCCCGCTGCGCGGCTGTGATAGCCGGGGATCAGTGCCATGTGCGCCTTGCCGCGGAGCAGATCGGGTGCATGTCGAAAGAGATCGGGGGCATCGGCATCGACCCAGGTGAGACGGAGGTCGCCGGACTGGCCGCTGCCCCAGTACGGCCGGCTGCCGAACAGCAGCCGGTCCAACGTGCTGGCCAGTAGCCCGTAGACCGAGCGCGCCTCACCATTGAGAACGATCGGCGTTGCTGAGGAGATGCCGCTCAAGCCGCTGAGCATTGCCCAGAGGGATCGGAGCTGGTTGCTTAACGCGCCGGGCTTTCGCTCTTCGTTCCAGCGCTCTACAACCTGGGCGATGGCACCGAGGCCGAAGAAGAAGCCGTACTCTGGACGTTCGCCATTGTCGACTCGCACGAGAGGCCTGGGCTGCGTCATCAGATCGCCGGAGAGAATGATTCTTCGCAGTGCAGCCAGGCAGGCCTTGCGGGTTCTTGCCTGGTTCAGGCCTCTGGCATTCATGTTCGTTGTTCCGAACGGCAGCACGGCGACAGGGGGAAGGTCGGTGAGCGGCAGGTCGCGGAGGATCTGACTCAACGTCATCTGCAGGGTACCGTCTCCGCCCAGCAGGGCGATGAGGTCGGCGTTTCGAGCGTCTTCAGCGCTGACAACGGACGGATCCCGTATCCATCGTCCTGGGAGGGAAAGCTGCTTTGTCTGATTGCCACTGCCGCTACCAGCGTTCGCGATGAGTAAGGCGTTCAGCATGTGCTGAGTATCTCTTCGGCCAGGGCGTGATCGGCGAGCGAGTCCACGTCTACGGCGGCTCTGGGTGCGAGGATTTCAACGTGGGCGACTCTGCAGCCCGCTTTTTCACTGATGCGCTCGAGGGTCTCTGTAAGCGTGAGCCGTCCTGTCAGATAGCGGATCAGCATGCCGAGGCCTATCTCCCGGGCCATCCGCCACGGTTGCTTCCGGTGCTGAGCGATGGTCTTCCAGAAATCCAGCAGGCGTTCGCCTTTCGGTGTTCGGATCATGAACAGGTTGCTGCCGCAGAACTCTCCGTCGGCGAACCTGAGCAGCGTGCGCTTGGAGTTCGGGAATGCCTCCCGCACCCTGGCATATGGCACCAGACCGACGATGAAGTCCGCATCGCTCAGGAGAGCAAGATTGCAGAAGGTGTCGACGATTTCCGAGGTCAGCAGCGCGTGGTCGGCGGCGGTGAGGAGCACCGGCCGTACTGAAATCGATTTCAGAGTGGCCAGCGCGCTTTCTGCCGGACCGGCTTCGGGTGGCGTCCAGGAGAAGGGCGAGTCCTGAATGAGTTGCTGAGCTTCCTGGCTGTCTCTCAGAACCGCTTCATCCGGCCCGCAGATTCGACCACCGTCGACTGCACTGGACTCAGCTAGGGTTGTCAGCACACGGCTCAAGCTGGACTGACCCGCCACCTCCACGAGCACGCTGGACGTCAAACCAAAGTGCTGCGCCAGCGCACTACCGCCGGGACGCTCACCGGCGAGCACGATCGCAGGGATGCTCATGCCAGCTCTTTCTCGTACATCCGGTAGCGCTTGGAGATCGTGCCGCCAATATGCTCCATGATCTTGCGCATGCCGTCATTGTCCTCGAGGATCCAGGAGGTCTCGACCATGCGCGCGCCTCGGGCGTAACCGGCTTTGCGCACTTTCTCGATCAGCGCGATGGCGATGCTCGGACCCAGTGTGGAGTGGTGATACTCCTTGCGCACCCCCATGAGCGGTACCCGCACCGTGCGGGGAAACTTCACCTTCAGCTTCCAGAGAAGCTTGGCCCAGCCGAATGGCGCAAGCTTTCCACCCATCCCGGCAATGATTTCGTTGATGTTCGGCACCATGACGATGAAGCCTGCCGGACGGCCATCGATCTCGGCCACCATGGCCAGGTCTTCCGGTACCACGTACATGAGCTCGTTGCCGACCGCATCGAACTCTTCTTTCGTGAACGGCACGAAGCTCCAGTTCTCCGACCAGGCGTCGTTGAAAATATCGCGGAGCGCTTCCAGCTCCTCGGCTTTGCGTGAGCGATCCAGCGGCCGTATAACGGCTTCTTTCTCGATCTTGCGCAGCTGCCGGGCGAACAGCTTGGGTAGCTCGAAGTCGGGCGGTGAAAGGTAGGCCAGCATGTCCTGGCAGCCCTGATAGCCGAGCGCCTCCAGGCGCTCGCCGTAATAAGGCTGAGCATGCCCCATGAGAAAGTAAGGCGGGGTGTCGAACCCGTCGACCAGCAGGCCGACTTCCTGATTGATACCCAGATTGAACGGGCCGAGGATGCGGTTCATGCCGTGACCGCGAAGCCAGTATTCCGCGGCTTCGGTCAGGCTCTGAAAAAGTTCCGGCTCGTTGATGCCCTCGATCAGGCCGAAAAAGCCCGTACTGGGGTCATGGTGCTCATGATAGAGCTGGTCTATCTGAGCGGAGATCCGGCCCACGGGTTTGCCGTCACGGTAGGCCACGAACGGTTGCCACTGGGCATGTTGAAAGTAGGGGTGCTTCGGGGAGAAGTCTTCCTTCTTCATCAGCTCGAGCGGTGCCACCCAGTTGGGATCGTGCCCCTGGGCCGCAGCTGGCGTACGGATGAAGTCCTTGAGCGTCTTCGGGTCCGAGACTTCGACGATGTCGAAGGGTGTGGTCATGCAACTTCTGCGTACTTTTCGTGACGGGGATACTAGCACCTTGGTGCCGAAGCGGTGGGCTCTGCAGGCCAGCGACAGGTGCACACCGGCCACCGGATTGACGTAGAATGCGCCATCAAGCGGCTATGCCGCTTGATATGGGCCTATAGCTCAGTTGGTTAGAGCAGTGGACTCATAATCCATTGGTCCCAGGTTCGAGTCCTGGTGGGCCCACCAAACAGGTACCTGCGTGACGTCGCAAGAAGGGTGCCTTGATGCTCAGATAACTTAGGCCATCGAGACATCGTTGCGAGATGCCAGCCTGGCTGACTGAATTCCTCGGAGATCGGATACAGATCAACTCGATTTTGATCGTGTTGTGTTTTGTATCTGTCCTGGTTTTAAGCTCGCAGAGCGCGGCGAGTTACCCGACTTACTTTCTTGCTGTCTCGATGCTGCTCACCGTTCGCCGATGGAACGATGTATTTTCGAGTTCACTGGTGTGGCTGGTCGTAGCCCTGCTCGTCTACCTCTGTAGCAGTGCTTTCTGGTCAGAGCCGTCTTCCGGACGGGATATCTTCGGCATACTGACTCGAGGGTTGCTGGTATTCCTGTTCACGGTAGCACTTGCCGAGTGTCAGCTGCGGGGGCAGGTACAACGCTGGTTGGCTCGAGCGCTGGCTATAGTTGGCTCTGTCGCAGCAGCAGCGGCGATCGTCTGGTTCGTGGTTGAGCCGAACAGCCATGGCAGGCTGTTCGGCTTTGGTCAGCTAGACAATCCTGTGGTCGCAGCGCTCGTACTCGGCGCGGTGATTATTCTGGTCTTGCAGATGCTGCTCGTCGAGCCGGAACAGCATTGGCGTATTGTTGCGTGGGTGAGCCTCGGCGTCGTGATTGCGGCTGTCTACCTCGCGGGATCGAGAAACTCCTGGATCAGCGTGTGCTGTGCCGCCGGTGTGCTTCTGTTGGCACACAACACACCGGACAGGCAGCGTTTCGTGGCCGGTGTGGCCGCGCTGCTCGTCATCGGTGTTGTGGCATTGGGTGCGATTCTGGCCAATGAGGTGAGTCGAGCATGGTTGCTGCCGAGAGGCGATAGCTTCAGGTTGGAAATCTGGGCCTATGCGATCGAGGCAACCTGGACGGACGCTCGTTGGTTCGGGTTTGGCATTCTGACGCCGGATCAGATTCCAGTCGACGATCGATTGTTCAGTCACCCGCATAGTATGTATGTGTCGGTTTTCTTCCAGGGGGGGCTGATCGGGTTGGCGCTGTTCGTGTATCTCACAGTGGCGGCGTTGAAGCTCCTCATACAGGAGTATCACCTCCCTAGTGCCAAGCTAGCGCTCGGCCTACTGGCCATGGCGCTCAGCTCCTACCTCCTGGATGGTCATGAGCTCGTGGACAAGGTTGGAGAGACCTGGTTTCTGTACTGGTTGGCTGTCGGACTGGCGCTTGGTATTCAGTGGAGCAGATTTGAGGAGCAGAGGTCTGATTAGACTGCAGGTAACTATGGCCTGCTCGACAGTGATCCTGGGTTTGGCATCCGCGGCAGGGGATGCACGGTTTTATCAACACCTGACACCGGGTCGTCCAGCTGTTGAAGCCCAGCACATAGAGGATAAGGGTTGGAGTATTCGTGGGTACGAAGATCTGCCGATGATCCCGCCCATCGATTGGTCAGCTGACCCACATGAAGACTCTAACTGGCGGTACCAGCTCAACGCGATGTATCCACTAGCTCCGGCGTTTACCCTGCTCTCTCAAAGATATGATCGATCTCGTCATGAGTTCGTCCGGTCGATCTTCCTAGACTGGATTGCATTTAACATTGAGCAGGGGAGGGATCATGAGTTCCGGTGGAATGATATGGCTACCGGAATTCGGAGTGCTTATCTGGCTCAGCTGATCTGGTACGAAGATCAGTACGGAGGAGAGGAGGCGATTCGGGAACGCCTGATACAGGCGGCGGAACTTCACCTGGATCTGCTTTCGGCGCCGGATAGTCTTGCTGAGAGCAATCACGCCGTTTTTCAGGTTATTGGAATTGCGGCTCTTTGCGAGGTTGCTCAGTTGTCGTCTTGCGATGCGCGGACGCGTTATGCAAATCGTCAGTTCGAGCGGATGTTCTGGAAGCAGTTCAATAGCGAAGGTATGCATCTCGAGCACTCCCCCGAGTACCACTTGTTAGCACTCAATGCGTTCGACAGGTCATCCAATCTTCTTTCGATGAGTGAAGAAGCGGCAAAGGTCCTGGTGCTCGCGAAGGAGAACCTGCAGCACTTCATACATCCGGATGGGGGATTCGCAGAGTTTGGAGACACAGCGGCTGCCGCTTCGCGTCGTGCCGGCAAATTTGACAGGCAATCGTTGTGGCTTGTTACTTCAGGTGCAGAGGGAGAGAAGCCGCAGGCTGGGATGCACACGTTCCCTGAAAGCGGGTACGTCAGCATTCGTGATCTAGCTACCAGAAGCCTGCTGGTTCTGACGACTGCGCACCACTCCAGAAATCACAAGCATCTGGATACAGGATCCTTCGAGTGGTCTGATCGGGGAGAAAGGGTGCTGATTGATTCCGGAAAATGGGCATACGATGAGGGTCCTGAGAGGGACTATTTTTTGAGCCAGGAAGCCCACAATGTGATCGTGACGGATGGTGTCCTCCCCTCGCCTGGTGATGTTCCTGACGCGGTATCATCCTTTCGAGTACTGGAGAGCGAAGGGACGTATATCATCGAATTCCAGCTTGATGCTCCCCGACGGTTGGTAGATGCAGATCACAGACGGCTGCTTCTGTTCAAGCCGGGCGAGTGGCTGATTGTGGTTGACGAAATATCGGAGTTCCTGCCGACCAGACATACTCAATGGTTCCAACTCGCGCCTGACGCCGATATCGAGTGGAAAGGTGCTAACGGGGTGATTCGAATGGAGAGCGACCGGATGCTCTTGGTGGCCTCTCTCTCCGGTTATGAGCAACGCCGCGCGGTGCGGGGTCAGGTTTCGCCCATGCTCGGCTGGCACTCGTCTGACTACAACCAACGCGAACCGAGCTGGCAGATTGGCTTTGAAGCCAGCGGACGAAGGGTTCAACTCGCAACGCTTTTTCGCTGGATGACGGACAGGTATGGAGGTCAGTGGCTGGATCCGATCAGTGTAGAGGACAGGAAAGATCATTCAGCGTTCTGCTGGCGGGAAGGAGAACGGCTGGTCGGGGTTGTTCTCAGAAAGGAAAGCGGCGCGTTCATAACCTCTGTTTGCGAAGCAGGTTGATGCCGAAAACAAGTACTTTGGATTCTATGGGTGTACTGCGTGGCCGTCGGGTGTCCATGCTGGTGTGGAATGGTTTTGTCTATGATGCGAGAGTCACAAGAGAAGCCGAAACGCTGGTCGGGGAAGGATTGCATGTACAGGTAACATGCGTGCGCACCGAGGAGAGTCTTCCAGCGGATGAAGTTACCCCAGGTGGTGTGGAGGTGCATCGGGTGTCCCGTCGCAACAGGTGGCTGACGATGATTCTGCTCGCCCCCCGGGGTCTCGCTTACGTTGCCGTGGCCTGGCTCAAGGGTCGTGAGCGGCGGTCGCTGTTGCGGGAGTCGTTCGCGCGTCGAGCCAGATGGTGGGAACTGGACCGAAAGCTGGCGATGGCGTTGGAGTTGCTGGTGGGGAACCTACGCATGTTTAGGGCGGCATTGAGTTACCGGCCTGATTTCGTGCATGCCAACGATGTAAACACGCTTTTTCCTGGTTGGCTGGCGGCGAGGCTGGCCGACGCCTCTCTGATCTATGACGCTCACGAGATCAGCGCTGATCGTGAAGGCTACTATGGACGTATCTGGCTGGTACGTCTTGCAGAAAAGTATCTAGGAGGTCAAGCGCGTGGCAGGATCACTACGACGCAGGCGCGCGCTGACTGGTTTGTGAAAAACTATGGCTATGAGCAAATCAGCGTTGTACAGAATCGGCCGATACTCAGTGTGAGTGAAGGAAACAGAATTCGTGAGCTCTTACCCATTCAGCCTGAACACACGGTGGTGCTCTACCAAGGTGGACTGCAAGCGGGACGAGGACTGCACAATCTGATCGAGGCTATTCGATCCGTACCTGGTGCTGAGCTCGTGTTCGTGGGTGACGGTCGGCAGAGGGCTTCGCTAGAGGCTGCCGCGGCAGACATCAGCGATCGAGTCCACTTCGTGGGTCAGGTGCCTCTATCCGAGCTCCCGACCTGGACAGCTTCTGCGGACATCGGTATGCAGACTCTGCGCAATACTTGTCTCAATCACTACACAACAGATTCAAACAAGCTGTTCGAGTACGTGATGGGTGGACTCGCTGTAGTAGCCAGTGATTTCCCGGAAATTCGTGGCGTGGTAAACGACTATGATCTGGGTATCCTAGTTGATCCCGACGATGTGAAGCAGATAAGCGAAGCCATTGCCCTGCTCGCCAGCGAGCCGATAGTTCGTAAACGCTACCAGCAGAATGCGATAAACGCACGGGAGCAGCTTGACTGGGGATCGCAGGTCCACTCGTTCTTATCAGTGTATGCTCAGGCAGTCGACTTTGATTGAACGGAGTCCTTCCTATCGTTCGCTCTCAGGGAAACACGTCTGTCTGCTGACAAGGCACCCAATATCCTACGATGCACGTCTGGATCGAACAGCGACCGCGCTAGCGGGTGAGGGAGTAAGGGTTAGCGTGGTCGCAGCCGTGGCCGGGGATATGCCTCCGACTGCTCCCGGAGCCGTTACCGAATACGATGTCTATTGCGTGAAGAGACCGGCACCCAAGCCTCTGAGGCGAACGGACTCAGGAGTGTCTTACCCCTCTGTACTGGAAGCTCTATGGAGGTACTGCAGAAGCCTGGTGTGCCATCTTCAGATGGCAGGGAGAGCTTGGCGACTCAAAGCGGATGCGTACCACGCCTGTGATCTACAGCCCTTGCCGGTGGTGTGGCTGGTATCACAGCTGCGCCGCAAACCCTACGTTTATGAAGCTAGAGAGATAAGCACCGATCGCGAAGCTTTCCAGAACCTTCGATCGTGGGTATCTCGTGTGGAGGGAGTACTATCCCGACGTGCGGGTGGATTTATCACTACGACGCAGATGCGTGCTGACCATTTTCAGGCGACTTATGACCTTACTTCTGTCGCCGTCGTGCAGAACCGCCCGATTTATTGCGCACCGCGACGCAACGATCGGTTGAGGCAGGCACTAGGGCTGGGTTCCCGTGAGGTCATCTGCCTCTACCAAGGTGGGCTTCAGCAGGGGCGCGGTCTACCTGAACTCATCAGGGCGGCGGCTAAAGTTGATCACGCTCATTTCGTGTTTCTTGGCCACGGCAATCTTCGAGAGGATTTGGAACTTCTCGTTGAGTCGCTCTGTCTTGGTGATAGATGCCACTTTCTGCCTTCGGTTCCATTCGCTGAATTGTCGGACTGGACTGCTTCGGCGGATGTGGGTGTTCAACTGCTGCAGAATACGTGTCTCAATCACTACACAACGGACTCGAACAAGGTTTTTGAGTACGCGATGGCCGGGTTAGCGGTGGTAGCGAGTGATTTCCCAGAGATTCGAAAGATCGTAGATCAACATCACTTCGGTCTGCTTGTGGATCCCGCAGACGAGGATGCAGTGGTCAAGGCGTTGAACCGACTGGTGGAAGATTCCGATCTGCGAGAGCGCCTGTCCCTTGCAGCGAGGCGGGCGGCTTTGAAGCTCGATTGGGAATCGCAAGCGCCAGCGTTGCTGGCGGTCTATGAGCGGATGTTCGCAGAGAAAGGTTGAGGCCGGTTGTGCACATCCTCTTTATAACCGACTTCTTTCCTCCTGAGACCAACGCAGCAGCAAGCCGGGTGTTCGAACGAGCAAGTCATTGGGTAAGTTGGGGGCACGAGGTAACAGTCATAACAAGTGTGCCGAATTTCCCGAGGGGGGAAGTGTACCCTGGCTATCGAAATCGCTGGTATCAGACGGAGAATCTGGGCGGTATTCACGTGGTCAGGGTCAAGACCTACATTGCCGAGAATCAAGGCAAATGGAGGCGCGGATTGGACTTCCTGAGTTTCTTGGTTGTCGCACTGCCAGCCAGCCTTGCTCAGAGAAACGTAGATGTCGTCGCGGCAACATCACCAAATTTCTTTGCAGGTTTGTGTGGCTGTATGACATCGATAATCAAGCGTCTTCCCTTCGTTCTAGAAATAGGTGACCTCTGGCCTGCCTTCATCGTGGGCCTCGGTGAGATGCGTCGATCGGCTGTCGTGGTCGCGTTGGAGAAGGTGGAGATGTTCATGTACCGATGTGCGGATCGTGTTGTCTGCCTGACGGAAGCATTCCGCTGCAATTTGCTCGGGCGTGGTGTTCCGACGAGCAAAGTGGAGGTCGTTCGAAACGGTGCGGATCTCGCCAGCTTCTTTCCGTTGGCCAGGGACATGGACGCGTTGCGGAGAATCAATCCAGCCAACGATTTTCTGGTTGGGTACTACGGAACAATGGGGGCTGCGCACGGGCTTGATATCGCCATAGAAGCTGCGGCACAGGTGCAGGATGTCCGGTTTCTCTTCGTGGGAGAGGGTTCCGAGGCCGAGGTGCTGCGGCAGAAGGCCGAACAGCTGCAACTCGACAACGTGGTCTTCCTTGGTCCGCAGCCGAGAGATCGAATGCCTGGCTTGATCGCACTGTGCGATACGGCACTGGTTCAACTGAAGGACACCAACATACTGGGCTCGGCAATACCTTCCAAGCTTTTTGAAGCGATGGCGCTTGGTAAACCTGTTCTTCTTGCGGCACCGGAAGGTGAGGCTGCGGAAATCGTCAAGAAGACTGGAAGCGGGATTCACATAAGAGCCGGAGACTCTGAAGCGCTTGCAGAGGGTATCCGTACGCTTCAGCGTTCCGATAGGCTAGCTCGGATCGCTGAGAACAGCCTTCAGGCTTCGAAACACTTCAGTCGAGAGTCTCAGTCCAGGAAGTTTCTTCAGGTTTGCCAAGATGTGCTGGAAGCGAACAGGCAGGCTAGCAACGGCTGATGCCGCTAGGCGAATTGTCGTACGGTCTTGCTGATCGCGGCCAGAGCATTCGCGTACATGCCGTTCTTGAGGCCGATACCGATTTCGAATATCGCTGATGCAAACAGCAGATCGTCTGGATATACGCAGCAACCACGTCGTTGGTTCAGTGACGACGCGATTCGTCTAAGGTCGCATTGGCGTCCGTCATGGATCCTCCAGAGAAAGCTGCCTACGGGTTGTAGCGACAGGTTGGCACTAGGACCCGGTGCTAGCTTACCGGCTTCATCTGAAAGGACCGTCTTAGATGACTGGTCTCCAACGTAAAGCGCAATTGGTATCTTGGCGTACCGATCCTCCACGTCGGTGAGGTGCTCTCTGAACAACTCGATCTGATTGGCTTCTGAAGCGCTGGTGGTCACCTGCCGCAGCACGTCCAGGTCGTAGTCGCTGATACCGGTGGCAGATGGGATGTTCGCCAGACCATCGTATGACTCTACACACCACAGATCGCTGAACAGCTGCTCCGCTGACTCAAAATACCTGTTTCTAGTGGTTTGCTTGAGATTATCGTGACGATAGATATTGGCTGCGCCTCCGCCTGGTGTCTGCTGTGATCCCAGGAATTCCAGTCGTGTCACTCCATTGAACTGGCTGGCAGCAGAGTGCTCGGCTTCCATCTCTGCGCGCGAAAGGTTGCGCTCGTTGAAGAGGTTCACGAGGAGATGGTGAGAATCTGCCGTTAGGAGAAAAGAGTGGGTATGTCGAACCGCCAGGTCGCGCCAGCTGCAGGTGAAACTAGAAATGGGCTGGTTAAGGGCAGATGACACCAAGTCTCTCAACAGCTCATGGCCGGTCTCCGGTTTCAGGTACGGTTCCCGGACGTTCCCGCGCAGTACCCCGCGTGCAGCTGGATCCTTGTCTTGTTCCAGATAGGTGGGTGGGAGCGAGCCCTGAATGTACAGAATGGAACGCACTGCGTCCGAGACGCTGGTCCATGCCTGTCTAGTGCCGACGAAGGCGAAAATGGCGGCCAGATAAGAGATCCCTTCCCGGTACAGCATCGTCACCAGAATGCTCAGTAGTACGACCACCTGGGTTCCGAAGCTGTACTTGTCCAGGAACTCTGGGAACTTAGAGAAATCCTCGCGGTTGATTGCTGCATTCAGCAAGTACACCGCGCACAGGAGAAGCGCCAGGTTGAGCATCGCTGCGGATGGCAGAACGGCAAGCATCACAGCAAAGACCGAAAGAACGATGACTACTGCTGAATAGAAATCCAAGGTGGAACGAAGGTCTTTCTGCAGCCTTGTTTTATCGGTACCTCGATATGAATCGCTCGAACGTCTCAGCTCGAACACGTCGATCATCGACCAGTCGATTGTGCTGTCTAGTTCGCGCCGGGTTATCGTAGCGATAACAAACGAAATGACCGCGATCACGATCAGCACAAGCGCCAGCGTTTGGTTGGAAACTAAAGTGGCAGCGATCTGCCAATCTGGGCCGGAGCTGGTGGCAAGAATTAGAGATTTGAATGGAAGTAGGAACGAAAGAAACCGAAAAACCCGCTCGATGACTTTTCCTGTGAGCATGCGGCGGTAGGGCAGGCCTGGAACCGTCGAAAAGTGCTTCGACAGGTTCTCGATTTTTCGTACCGTTTCCCAGACCGCAAGCATCTCGACTCCTGATCAGAGCAGGTGTTTCGACATTGAGTCGGTCAGCGTCTGATAGCCTGCCCTGGAATCGCGTTTCAGTTTTCCAACCAGCAGACTGTGAATCGAAACAGGATATCTCGGAATCTGGAGGTAAAGCTCCTCACTACTGTAGTTGGAGGACATGTCGGGCCGCTGAATGTAGCGTAGAAAGTTCCTGTTCTTGGGTGTCGCAGAGAGCTGCAGGGACGGGACGCCGTACAGCGCTGCAACGATCATTCCGTGGAACTTCATGCTAACCAGCTGATTGCAGCTGCCAATCGCTTCACAGATCGTGCCCAGATCCTCGCTGTAAACGATCTCCTCGTCCTCTCTGGCAAAGCTCTTCGTGATTTCATGATCAGCACTGCCGATTGAGCCGGTGCCCATCACGATGTTACGGATGCGATAGCCCTTCTCTCGGGCCGTATCCGCGGCTTTTCTTACCTGCTCGTAGCCACCAACGACGGAGCGGTGGCTACGGATCGAAACGCCCAGTATCTTGTCGCCATCGTTTTTTTGCTCCACTACAGGCATGGACATGGCGCACACCGCATCCGGAAAAGTCACCGCCGGCACCGATGGCTCCATAACATAGTTGAAATACCTCATGCTTTCGACGTCCCGCATAACGGTAAGCTTGACACTCGAACTCTCGAAAAAAGACTTGTAGTGATTGATGGCAGCCGACCGCTTGCGATTCGGTTGAGGAACACCAAGACCGTACACGAACACGGGTTTATCCAGGTAATCATTCCGCCAGTAGAGTGGGGACACCACTGACGGATTAACCA
Organism: Candidatus Azotimanducaceae bacterium; assembly: GCA_965215995.1. Taxonomy (GTDB): domain Bacteria; phylum Pseudomonadota; class Gammaproteobacteria; order Pseudomonadales; family Azotimanducaceae; genus SZUA-309. Next base: position 3,315,814 of record OZ244128.1, read on the forward strand.
AGTCTCCTCCACCGATCAGGAAAGCATCGAAGCTCTTCAGATTCTTCTCGGCGGCTCGGGAGAAGTAAGGAGCTTCGACAAGATCATGAACGACCTCGAGATCGAATCTGTCGGACAGGAACTCGCGGTGTGCCGCTACAAACAGCTCGTCACCGAAATTTCCCCACCCGAAATAACCTACCAGTCCAACCTTAGGTTTGCTCACGACGCTCTCCACTTGTTTCTAAAAGCTCTTCGGAGTCGATGTCGTTTATCGTTGCGATCGACCTCAAAATACCTTTGCACGCTTCTAATTCGTTCTCTTCAACGAGTTTCAACTTCGGGATGTACCAGCCTCGAACGAAGCTTTCAGAACGATTGCTCGCGTAGAGTTGCCAGACGCCATGCTTCTGAAGACGGATTTTCTGTTCCTCTTCCAGACGCAGTGATCGCTGGAAGAACTCGGTGCCCACGCGATTGGTCACGGAATCGCCGCGTTCTGCAAAGTACTCCAGGTAGCAGTCGTGCACGAACTTGACGCGTTGACTAATGAGTAGCAGTTCATATCCGAACGTTGTGTCCTGACCAATGGTTCCTTCGATGAACCGCAGACCGGTCTTTTTCAGCAGATCTGTTCGAATGACGGCTGCCTGCGTTGAAACAACAGGGAAGTCTTCGCTTTCCAGGAGCTTACGTGGATCTTCGATCTGCACGGCAGGTTCTTTGAATAGCCTGCCGATCACGGAGACTCGATGTGAGGTGATCTTGAGCTGAAAGCCGCAAACACAATCCAGCTGGTCATCTGTCAGCGTTTCCGCCAACAGAGCGTCATACCCCCCGGGACTGATTGCGTTGTCTGGATCAAGAAATGTCAGAAAGTCCGTTCGAGCGGCCTCAATACCCGTATTACGTGGTCGAGAAGCGGAGCCGCTCGGCGACGACTGTCTGTGAACTTCCAGGTTTGGGTATCTCAGCTGAATGCGCTCGAGAACCTCAAGCGTATAAGGATCCGTGGAGCCGTCATCAACCACGATCAGTTTGAAATCTGCGAATCGTCTGTTTCGTTCCAACGAGGGCAGGCAACGTTCCTCGAGATAGAAGCCGTTGTTGAACACCGGAATGATAACGGACAGCACCGGGTTACTTCGAAAGAGCGTTTTCTTTGCTGTCAGATGATCGGTGTATCCGATGCCGAATCTATCGACGCTGTAGCCGGCTTCATCAGGGGGGGTCTGGAAAACCACAGCAGGGTTCGGCTGCCGCCGCAGGTTGATCAGAGTTCGATGCTGGTCGGGAACCTCCCAGGTGTAGTCATGCTCTATGCCTTTGATAGGTCCGTCGATCGCGTAGTAGGCGCAGCGGGTGACGAAAGGCACATCAACAAACTTGAATGCGTTGATCATGTCCACGAGGTAGTGGCTTTCGTATGGGAGGTCTGGTGAGAAGAGTGCCAGGTAGTCGTACTCTGATAGATCGACGTTTCTCCACTCATCAAGTTGGCAGAAGCTCAGGTCTACCTGGTCGCCTGCACCCGCTAGACCGGTCTGCTCAGACCCGTGATTACTCGCAACGAGGAGTCTGGGTCGCTGGGGATCAGCGTTGATTCCGGCGAGCTTGAGGATTTCTCTGACACGGTGGTACGCCGTCCCTCTGGACAGCAGCGTTCTCATTGCCCTCAATCTCTGCTCGTAGGCCAGATCAGTTTCGTGACGTTCCAGGTAGTGAGAGATCTGCCTTGGGTAGACAACCAGCCCGATGTTGGGGAAACGGTTCGACACTGAAAGCGCGTAGTTGGACAGGATCTCGGATGCCTGCGCCTGCAACTCATACACCCGCATGGCGCACATGGTCGGGCTTTGTTTGATCGAATTGAAATTGATGTTGATGCGGAAAAGCTTGTGCACCGCCTGGAGCAGATCGTGAGGGTATGCATCCACCACATGTCGTCGAAAACGCTGTGGGAATCTGTAGTCCTCTAGATCGAAGGCTGCATTTCTGTCAGCAATGGTGAGCCTTGATCCTGAAGAAAGGATGGAGTCGAACATAAGATCCATGTCGGATCGTCGAGCTTTGTATCTGGCTGGGTAGGAACCGGCGAAGAAGCAGTCAAGGTACCGATCCCGATTGACTCCGACAGGATTGTTGAATCTTGGATTGCACCCGTACTCGCCGTAAATGACCTTGGCGTCAGGGCACTCCCGCTCATAATCGGGGACTTTGTCACGATCTGAGGTAAGGATGATCGGAAACCGGCGAGCCAGCGGCAGAAAGTGATCGAAGTTGCTCGGGTCTTCTATGGTCTGGAAGACCATCTGGATCCCTTCTTGCCGGCTTCGTTCAAGTATCCGATCAATCGATTCCAGGTGCTGAACGTTTCTGAGGTGCCCGCGCCATTCGTTTTTCAATCCGCCGCGCCAGCAGCTCACATAGATCAGGAGATCGATCTGGTTGTCATTGAAGATCTGCTCCCAGTTCTGCGGAGTTAGCCAGAACAATTCCCGGAACGAGTCGCGATAGAAGTTGTACATGTACTCATCGGTGATGATTGCAGCGTTGACTGCAAAGGTCATCGGGAAGCTTGCTCCATTGCTCTGAGGGATCTGCTGCGCGCGCTCTGCTAGTTCTTCGTGCAGATGGCGCTGGCGTTCTTCTGTTTGGGCATCTTCCTGTTTATCGCGGTAGCGTTGCAGCACCTGGCCAGGGTGCATCGCCATTCGGGCTAGAATTCTGCCACGCAGTACAGCAGCGCTGATCAGCTTGAGAGCGCGGTAGGTTCGACTCTTCTGGATCAGCTTAAGTTCCTGGTTACTCTTCGCGAGTGCTTGCTGATTCTTGTTCAGTTTGTAACGAGCGTTGTTAAGAGCAGCCTCCAGCTCTCTGATTCTGGCGTTGGGGTCTTCTTGGTTCATCGACCTGCTAGAGCGCCGCAGAAATCGAGGATCTCGTGACTGCGCTCTTCGAGTACCGCTTTGAATTCGTTGTGAGCAACCAGTATGACGTTCAGTTCGCCGAGAGAGTTACGCAGCTCTTCTTCATTGGCTAAGGTGCACCTGCCCTCCAGCGCGGGCGGTAGTTTGTTGATGTGAGGCTCGACGAGTGATATCTGCAGATCAGCCTCGTAGAGGTGCTGAATGACTTCGACGGCAGGGCTTTCGCGTAGATCATCTATATTCGGCTTGAATGTAGCGCCGAAACAGACGACCTGATTGGTTCCGCCCTCCGTCGCCGCTCTCAGAATCCTCTCTGCGACGTACTTCGGCTTCGAGTCGTTCACCTGCCTTGCCGTTCTGATCAAGTTGGCACGCTCCGGCGACGAACTCACTATGAACCAGGGATCCACAGAGATGCAGTGCCCTCCGACACCAGGACCAGGATTCAGCATGTCTACGCGCGGATGCCGGTTCGCCAGCGCGATGAGTTCCCAAACGTTAATCTCCAGCTCGTCACAGATCGTGGATAACTCGTTTGCAAGAGCGATATTCACATCCCGGTAGCTGTTCTCAGCCAGCTTACACATCTCAGCGGTACGGACGCTGGCACACACGCATTCCCCAACTACGAACAGACCGTACAGTTCTTTTGCAGCTTCCGAGCACCGGGTGGTCATTCCGCCAACTACTCTGTCGTTCCGTACGAGCTCGTTGAGAACCTGGCCTGGAAGTACGCGCTCAGGACAATGAGCGATCCGGATGTCTGAATTCTCGCCAGCCTGGGACGGAAAAGTCAGATCTGCGCGAATGTCGCTCAACCAGAGCTCCATCTGCTCTGTTGTTCCCACGGGGGAGGTTGATTCCAGAATGACCAGGTTTCCTGGCTCCAGCACGGGAGCTATCGACTTAGCCGCTTCCCGTACATAAGAAACATCGGGTGATTTATCTTCGCCAATAGGGGTGGGGACTGCGATCATGAATACGTCCGCGGGCTCGGGTGTGTCAGTTGCCCTCAGGTAACCCTCGGTCACTGCGGCGTGCACGACCATGTCCAGATCCGGTTCCTCGATATGGATATCGCCCCGATTGATCGTTGCGACGACCGTTGGAGAGATGTCGACGCCGATAACTTGCTTTTTTCTCGAAGCAAGAATTGCGGCTGTGGGTAGGCCGATGTAGCCGAGCCCGACAACAGAGATTGTGTCAATCACACTGAGATACCTTGAAAGGATTGGCCAGCAGCCTCTCTACGATTCGTCCTGCCGCTTTGCCGTCCCCATATGGATTGTGAGCATAGCTCATCGAAGCGTAGTAACGTTCGTCTTCCAGTAGAGCGTCGAGGTTTTTGGTGATCTCGTTCACAGACGTTCCGACCAGCTTCACTGTACCAGCGGCAACGGCCTCCGGTCGCTCGGTCGTATCTCGCATCACAAGTACGGGTTTGCCAAGTGAAGGTGCCTCTTCCTGGATGCCACCGGAATCGGTGAGTACGAGATGTGCCCGATTCATCAGATAGACGAAAGGCTGGTAGTCGAGTGGTTCGATCAGGTGAATGTTTGGGAGTCCGTGGAGCTCACGATTGACCGGGTCCTGCACATTAGGATTTAGATGCACGGGGTAGAGGATGTCCAGGTCAGGATGAGCGAGCGCCGTCTGCTTGAGTGCGGTACAGATCCGTTCAAACCCGCCGCCGAAGCTCTCGCGTCGATGACCGGTGACCAGGAGCAGCTTCGCCTTATCGCGCAGTTCCGGAAAGCGGGCTGCTAGGCTGGTTTCGAGATCCGGGGTCGCCTCTATCTTTGCTACCACTTCGAATAGCGCATCGATCACTGTGTTTCCGGTCACCAGTATCAAGTCGTTCGCCACGCCTTCCCTGATCAGGTTTTCCTCGGCCCGGGCGGTGGGTGCGAAGTGAATGCTCGCCAGAGCACCTGCGAGCTTGCGGTTCGCTTCCTCAGGCCAGGGGGAGAGGAGGTTACCGGTCCGGAGTCCAGCTTCCACGTGAGCCACGGGTACCTGCTGGTAGTAGCAGGCTAGCGAGGTGGCAAATGTCGTTGTGGTGTCGCCGTGAACCAATACGATATCGGGCTTCTCCCTCGCCAGGACATCACGCATGCCCAGGAGAATCCTTGCAGTCAGCTCGGAGAGGTCTTGATCGGGCTGCATCACAGCCAGATCGTGATCAGGCTTGATGTTGAAGAGCTCAAGCACCTGGTCGAGCATCTGTCTGTGCTGACCGGTCACGCAAACCCGGCCCTCGATGCCGTCGTGCTGAGCCAGGGCGTTCACAACCGGTGCCATTTTGATGGCTTCCGGCCGCGTGCCGAAAACACACAGAGTTTTCAATCTGCCGGGGTTCAAAGGCGCTAGTCTGGGGAAGAAAGTCACATTTTAACGCAGGGCCGACGCTTTGACGATAAAATTGCGAGCTTGGTCCGTGGATGACATAGACAATTCATGTGTAGTTCAGCCTTTATCCAATATGATTGTCTCCGCTGCTTTTTCATTCACATCGAGGCCGAATATGCGTTCAGTCAGATTTGCAGGACTTACCGGATTGCTCCTGTTAGGTGCATGTACCACCAATCCCTACACCGGGGAACAACAGGCATCCAATGCCGCCAAGGGCGCCGCAGTCGGCGCCGCGGCGGGTGCTGTGGTTGGTGTTCTGACGGGAGATGACGCGGACGAGCGCCGTAAGAACGCTCTCATCGGCGCCGGCGTTGGCGCACTTGCTGGTGGTGCGGTCGGCGCCTACATGGATGCCCAGGAAGCCAAACTTCGCAAGCAGTTGGAAGGTACTGGCGTCAGTGTCACGCGTCTCGGTGATGACATCGTGTTGAATATGCCCGGCAACGTGACCTTCGATGTCGACCAGTCGGCCGTCAAATCGCATTTCTACCCGGTTCTGAACTCTGTTGCCCTGGTACTCAACGAGTACGACAAGACGCTGATTGATGTGAATGGCCACACCGACAGCACCGGCAGCGTGGAATACAACATGGGACTGTCCAATCGTCGAGCCCGCAGCGTGGCAGACTATTTGGAAAACCAGGCAATAGCTGGTGAGCGGGTCTTCACCCAGGGATTCGGTCCGCACTATCCGGTGGCAGACAATGCGACCGCAGAAGGCCGTCAGTTGAATCGCAGGGTCGAACTCATCCTGAAACCGCTAACTCAAGGCTGAACAACCCCTCACGGGCTTCGCGGGCATAGTGGATGACCGGCCGAGGCTGGCCCTTACACCCTCGTTTGCGTAGAGTTGCGCCCCAACTAACGAGCAGTTCTTGCCGATTGTTGATAGTCCTTGTTTGCTCAAGGAAAAATGCAGTTAAAACAGTCAGTTAGGTATAGGGGCGCTTCATGGCAAAGATCCTGGTTCTGGGTGGCGACGGCTTCTGCGGATGGCCGACCAGTCTCCATCTGTCCGATGCCGGTCACGATGTGGTGATCGTTGACAACCTGTCCCGACGCAAGATCGACGTTGAGCTGGAAGTTGACTCGCTGACGCCCATCAGACCGCTGTCGGTGAGACTTGGTGCCTGGAAAGAACTCACCGGTAAGGAAATACGCTCCGTCAATCTGACCCTCGGGCAGGACTACGACAAGCTTCTCAAGCTGATCACTGATGAGCAGCCGGACACCATCATTCATTTCGCCGAGCAGCGCGCTGCGCCTTACTCGATGAAGTCCTCCTGGCACAAGCGCTACACGGTCAACAACAATCTCAATGCCACCAACGATGTGCTTGCCGCAATCGTAGAGAGCGGCGTCGATTCCCATCTCGTGCATCTGGGCACCATGGGCGTCTATGGCTACGGGACGGCGGGGATGAAGATCCCGGAAGGTTACCTGGACGTGAAGATCGAAACGCCTGAGGGATTGATCGATCAGGCGATCCTGTACCCGGCCAACCCTGGATCGATCTACCACATGACCAAGACCCAGGATGCGTTGTTCTTCTTCTACTACAACAAGAACGACCAGCTGCGGATCACCGACCTCCATCAGGGCATCGTCTGGGGTACGCAGACTGAACAGACCCGCCGGGACGAACGACTGATCAATCGATTTGACTACGATGGCGACTACGGAACCGTTCTGAATCGCTTCCTGATGCAGGCAGCCATAGGCTACCCGCTGACCGTGCATGGTACTGGTGGGCAGACGCGGGCGTTCATACACATTCAGGATACGGCTCGTTGCATTGAGCTCGCGGTCAACAATCCGCCTCAATCCGGCGAACGGGTCAACATCCTCAACCAGATGACGGAAACCCATCGGGTGCGGGATCTGGCGAAGATGATCTCGGAACTCACGGGTACGGATATCAGCTTCATTGAAAATCCACGCAATGAAGCGGATGAGAATGAGCTGCATGTGGAGAACGCACGGTTTCTGGGCCTGGGTCTTGATCCGATCACTTTGCAAGCTGGGCTGCTCGAAGAAGTCACCGAGATTGCGAAGAAGTACGCCGACAGGTGCGATACCAGCAAGATCCCCTGCGTTTCTCAGTGGCGATAGACAGGGTCTGGCGTTAGAGAGCGATCAGTTCCCCGTCCAGGCTCTCTGCGGCGCAGAAGGCGTCGAATGCCTCCCTGAGCTCCGCTATCGCGGCATCAGCAGCGACTTCAATCTCCATCGTCAGGTTGAACACCGGTGCACCCGTATGCGCAGCACGCGTAGTCTCGGTAGTGAGTTCCCGGATATTCACGCCCCGCTCACTGAAGAACCGTGTTACCCCGGAGACGATGCCTGGGTGGTCCATGGCTTCGACAGTTGCGGTGAAAAGCTCGTGTCGCGTCTGCGTCCGCTCACCGGTACGCCGGAACAGATAAGCGAAACCGCCATTCGCTGCCTGCTCGCCAAGCGCTGAGTTCAGCGCGGCGAGGGCATCGTCTTCGCCAGCAACGCTCATCAGCACGGCGAATTCTCCCCCGAGCACAGTCATTCGGCTGTCTTCGATGTTCAAACCCAGATCATGGACGATCGTGGATAGCTCGGAGACAATTCCTGGCCGGTCCTCGGCGACGCTTGCAATGACTGCTTTCGTCATCAGCGGATCACCTCTTTAAAGTGATCCGGGAGGTCGGCAACAGGAATCCGCTTCTGTTCCATCGTGTCCCGGTCCCTGACCGTGACCGTGTCATCTTCCTCTATGGTCTGGAAATCCACGGTGATGCAGATCGGCGTGCCCACCTCGTCGTGACGCCGATAGCCTTTGCCGATGTTGCCGGTGTCTTCATAAAGGACGCGGCCCAACCCGAGGGCCTGCAGCTCCCGCTTGATGCCTTTCGCTTTCTCTACGATTCCATGGTGATTCTTCTTCAGCGGCAATACCGCCGCCTTTATCGGCGCCAGATGAGGTTTGAAGGAAAGCACCGTCCGGGTTTTCCCATCTTCCAGCTCCTCCTCCCGATAGGCCTCATTCAGCACCGCCAGAACCCCACGATCCACGCCTGCGGAAGGTTCTATCACGTAAGGAATGACCCACTCGTTGGCCTCGATGTCACGAATGGCCAGTTTTGTGTTGGAATCCTTGTTTTCCATCACCTTGGAGTGCAGGCTGAACTCGTCCTGCGCCTTGCTGTGGGATCCCAGGTCGAAGTCCGTTCGGTTGGCGATGCCCTCCAGCTCTTCGAGACCATGTGGAAACTTGTACATCACATCGAACGTAGCCTTTGAGTAGTGGGCGAGCTCGTCGGCCGGCACGTTGTAGAGCTGCAGCGCGTTTCTTTCCACACCTTGCGCCACCCACCAGTCGAGCCGGTTCTCTACCCATTTCTGGTGCCACCCCTCGTCCTCACCCGGTTTCACGAAGAACTCGAGCTCCATCTGCTCGAACTCGCGAACCCGGAAGATGAAGTTTCTCGGGGTGATTTCATTACGGAATGCTTTCCCGATCTGGGCGATACCAAACGGCAGCTTTCGCGCAGTGGAGTCGATCACGTTCTTGAAGTTGGTGAAGATGGCCTGGGCTGTCTCCGGACGCAGATAGGCGAAGCTCGTGCCATCATCAACCGGACCAACCGCGGTCTTGAACATCAGATTGAACGGCCGTGGCTCAGTCAGATCTTTCGAGCCGCAGTTCGGGCACTCGTCGTTCTCGAGATGGTCAGCGCGATGGCGGGCATTGCAGTTTCGGCAGTCCACCAGCGGGTCGGTGAACGTCTCTTCATGGCCCGAGTACCTCAAAGTCAGGGGATTGGTCAAGATGGCGGCATCCAGGCCTTCCACGTCATCGCGTTCATAGACCATCGCCCGCCACCAGGCGGCCTTGAGGTTGTTCTTCAGCTCCACACCCAGGGGTCCGTAGTCATACATCCCCTGCAGACCGCCGTAGATGTCGGAGGACTGGAATATGAATCCTCGCCGCTTGCACAGCGAGACGAGCGCTTCCATGGATGATGCAGGCACCTGAAAACCCTGACGTTTTGTGAGGGCGCGACTATACCGGATCCTGGTGAAAAAGGCGCACCAGACCGGCATTTCCGGCATTTGAGGACCCCTTACATCCTTAACATCGATGTAACAGTTCGGCGACAAGGGTGATGCACGCCCTGGACAGAGATCTGGTCCAATGACAACAACCGGCGGAACCCCTTTACCGCCGGATCAGAGACAGAGAGAAATGCGCCGAACAGATCCAGAGGACACGAACAAGCGGTATTTCCGGACCCAGGAACGCCTGTTCTCCATGAATGGACAGTGGTACTTCACTACCCGTGAAGGTGATGTTGGCCCGTTCCGGACGCGGGAGGTTGCCCTTAACGAGGTTACCCGTTACGTCCGTGAGCGCGAGGATCTTGACAGCTTCCAGAGGGCACGGCAGCGTCGCCCGAGCCACACGGAAGATCTGGTCCTGGAGATCCTGCCGAAAGCGGAAGAACCTGAGCTGACCCTCGAGGACCTGATTCTGGAGAACCAGGCCTGATCACCTCCGGCGCTCGCTGCTGAGCTCTGCCTCTCATAGCTTCCATCTCTGATTCACTCGCCGAAACCCCTTTCTTCCGTCGCGCCCCTTCGGTAGCTTTGACCGTTCGTACCAGACGTTTGGGAAGGCAGGGCTATGGCCGCAGAAAATCCAGAATTCAAGATTAAGCTCGAACCAGAAGACGACTACATGCACCCGCTCGAAGAAGCGGAGAACTTCAACGAAAGCATGTATTTCAACGTGTTTGATCGTAACCGCAAGATCGGCGGCTGGTTTCGGCTTGCCAACCGTCCTAATGAGGGCAAAGGTGAGATGAGCTGCTGCATCTATCTGCCAGACGGCCGGATCGGTTTCATGTTCAAGCGGCCGGAGCGACACGACAACGAGGCCCTGGATGGCGGTGGCATGACGTTTACGGTGGTCGAGCCGCACAAACGGCTGAGTGTGCGCTACCAAGGAAAGCTGTGCCTTCTGGACAACCCTCAGGATATGGCTGACCCTGCCAAGGCTTTCAAAACCAATCCCATCGTGGCGGCGGAGATCGATCTGGACTTCGAAGGTGTTTCTCCGATGTTCGGCGGCGAGCCGGTGAACCTGGATGGCTCACCCATCAAGCAGGATGCGGGAAGTTCTTTCGCTCGGGGGCATACGGAACAGCACACCCATGGTCGTGGCCGGATCCAGGTGGGCGATGAGTCATTTGAAATCGATGGCCTGGGGCTTAGAGACCATTCCTGGGGTCCGCGCTACTGGCAGGCTATCCACTGGTACCGCTGGCTGCCCATGAACTTCAGTGAAGATTTCGCGATGATGATCTCGATCACCTGCCGTCCGGATGAGGCTCCCAGGGCAGGCGGCATGGTGCTCAGCGGCGGGGAATACGTGACGATCCGGGATGCTCGCATCGAAGCCCAGTACGATGAGAACGACTGTCAGACGTCGCTCAAGGCCTGGGTGAAGACCGATGACCGAGAATACGAGGTGAGTGGCGACGTCATGTCGCTGATCCCACTCCGGAATCGCCGGCAGAGTCCGGACGGTGAGTCGCTGATGACACGTATCACCGAAGGTATGACCGAATACCGGTGCGACGGTCATACAGGCTATGGCCTCTCCGAGTTTCTCGATCAGATCATCGATGACGAACCTGTTGGTAAAAAAGCCGGTTGCTGACGAACTGACCAATACCCCACCACGAGGAATGCAGACTTGAGCAGCAACCTATTCGACCTGACGGGCAAGACCGCCCTGATCACCGGATCGAGCAAAGGCATTGGCCGTGCGATCGCAGAGGAGATGGCCCGTCAGGGTGCCCAGGTAGTGATCTCGAGCCGGAAGGCGGATGTGTGCCAGGAGGTGGCGGATGCAATCAACCTGGAGTGCGAAGGCGATCCGGGTGGTGCCATCGTCATTCCGGCACACATTGGCGACAAGGCCGCCCTAGAGGCGTTAGTTGCTGAAACCCGGGAAAAGCTCGGGCAGATCGATATTCTGGTCTGTAACGCCGCGGTTAACCCGTACTACGGGCCGATGACCGATCTGCCGGATTCTGCGCTGGACAAAATTCTGGATATCAACATCAAGTCCAATCACTGGCTCTGCCAGATGGTGTTGCCGGAAATGAAGGCGCGAAAGGACGGGACGATCATGATTATCTCCTCCGTCGGTGGCCTGCGTGGCAGTACGGACCTCGGTGCTTACTGCATCTCAAAGGCCGCGGATATTCAGCTCGTGCGGAACCTGGCGGTGGAGCATGGTCCGGACAACATACGAGTGAACGCGATTTCACCCGGTCTCATCCGCACGGATTTTGCTAGAGCGCTCTGGGAAAATCCGGACATCCTGAAGCGGGCAACGGCAGCAGATCCGCTGCGTCGTATCGGTGAGCCTGAAGAGATTGCAGGGATTGCCGTCTACCTGGGTTCCCGGGCGGGTTCCTTTACCACAGGCCAGAACTTCGTGGTGGATGGTGGGTCGACGATCGCTCGCTGAGCATCGAATGAATTTACATGAGGAGAGTGTAGGATGACTGACGAAACAACAGCGGCGAGCAAGTCCTGGTGGGCCAAGGCGACGCTGGTCGGATCGGTGATCGCTTTGGTTCTCCTCTTTCTCGGCCCAGTGGGGACTCGGCTGGGTATCTGGGGTTTCCAGACCGGCTTGCTTCTGATCGTGCCGGCCGGTGTGCTGCTCGCTGCCATCGGACTCCTGGTTGGACTGGTCTCAATCTTTGTTTCGAAGAAGAGGGGCTTCGACGGTGACCCGCCGTCGCTCTTCATCAGCATCGCGATCTGTGCGCTGATCGTCGTGGCAATGGGCCTGCAGTTCCAGAAAGGCGCCTCGGTGCCCGCCATTCACAACATCTCCACAGACGTGGTCGATCCACCGCAATTCACACAGGCCATCGTCGCGTTGAGAGGAGAGGGCAGCAATCCGCTGGTATACGACTCCGAGGAACTGGCGGTAGTGCAGCAGGGTGCCTATCCGGATGTCAAAACGCTTCGGGTTGCAACTGACACAGCGCAGACGGTGAGAAACGTCGTGGCTGCGTTGGAAGAAATGGGACTCGAGGTTGTTACTGTTGATGAGGGGCGTGGTGTTGTGGAGGCAACGGATACTACCTTCTGGTTCGGCTTCAAGGACGACGTGGTGATTCGGGTTCGGGCATTGGGAGATGGCAGTCAGGTTGACGTGCGAAGCGTATCCAGAGTTGGACTCTCCGATCTCGGGGCCAATGCGTCGAGGATCACAACGCTGTTGAATCTGCTTGGTGCAGGCTGATCAGGAGTGCAAGCGAAGATGAAACTTGCACTGGTAGCAGTACTGGCTACCTGCTGTGTTCTGCCTCTCGACGCGAATGCGAATCCTTTTCGGAAGTTGTACGCAGGGCTGGGGTATCAGTACTCGTCGACAAATAGCACCGCGTCGACTGATACCCCGCCTGCCAGGCAGTTCCCCCCTGAATCGATCCCAATGGATAACCTCCCTTTTGATGATGACGCCAATGGCTGGTCGGCGGCTATCGGGTATCAATTCGTAGAGTTCTTCGCGGTGGAACTCGGATATGAAGACCTGGGCGAGGTGAGGTCATCCCTCAGTGTCTTGCCTTCACAAAGCGCTGAGGGTCCCTATCTAGGGGTTGAGAGTGTGTTTCTCAAAGCGCAATTTCAGTATCCGCTGGGCAATAGATTTGCCGCTACCTGGCACCTGGGTGTAACCCGAACAGAGTTCGAGGCAGATGGTGCGCTGACTTTGAGCTTGGGGATTCCCTTTCCACGATTTCCACCCCCGGAATCCGTGGTAATCCCATTTGCCGACCCTGATCGAGAGACCGGCTACTTTGTTGGATTCGGTGCCAGCTGGCGTGCACACAAGCACCTTGAGGTGGAGCTGAGCTACAGCCGCAAGAAACTCGAAGTGCTGGAGTTCGATTCGGTTGGTATTAGGTTGATCGGGCGTCTTTAATCAGAAGCGCAACAGTTCAGCTGCCAGCGTCTCCAGATCGAGCACGCCAATTGCGTTGAATCCCTTCATATGGCCGGCGCACTCGCCCGGGTTGAATACCACCTGTCGGTTGCCGCTGACGGTTAGCTCTTCGTAACGATAGAGATGTGTATGACCGTGCAGGGCAAGTGCATGGGTGTGATCCAGATGCCCTTCGAGTTCCAGCGGATCGTGCACCACCATGATTGAGCGCTGGTGCCACTGGAGTACGAAAGGCGGTTCCTGAAAGATAAATCCGTGCGCTTCCACTGCAGCGGTCAGGCTCTCCCGCTCACCTTCGTCGTTGTTCCCGTAGACGCCATACATGGGCATGTCCAGGTGTGCGAAAACATCCAGCGTCTTGGCCTGAGTGATATCGCCGGTATGGATCACTCGCTCGACGCCGGTCTCGTTGAACAGCTCGACTATACGATTCACGTTCCGCAGATTGTTGTGAGTGTCGCTGACTACGCCGATCTTCATGGACCCGTTTTCCAGATACAAAAACGCCGGGCTTAATGCCCGGCGTTTTGCAGCCGAGGTTTGGTCTCAGGCTTTCTCGAGGATGTGGATCCCACAAGCACTGCCAAGGCCGATCACGTGGGTCAGACCGATCTTGGCACCTTCTACCTGGCGTCCTCCCGCCTCGCCACGCAGGTGTGTCGACACCTCGTAGATATTGGCGATACCGGTTGCACCCAGTGGGTGACCCTTGGAGAGAAGGCCACCAGAGACATTAACCGGTACGCGGCCACCAAGGGCTACTTCGCCATCGTCGATCAGCTTGCCCGCTTCACCATCTCCGCAAAGCCCCAGGTTTTCGTAGTGGAGAATCTCGGCAGTGGCGAAGCAATCGTGCAGCTCCACCAGATCGATGTCATCCGGACCGAGTCCCGCCATTTCATAGGCATCTTTTGCTGCCTTGCGGGTACAGCTGTTCACGTCAGGCATGACCAGATCACGTTCCTGCCAGGGGTCCGAGCTCATGACCGATGCGCGTACTTTCACAGCCCGGTCCATCAGGCCCAGCTCCTTCGCTTTCTTCTCGGAAGCAATGACCGCCGCGGCAGAACCGTCCACGTTCACGGAACACATGAGCTTGGTGTTCGGGTAGGAGATCATCTCCGCGTTCATCACAACGTCCAGCGGTGTTTCGATCTGATACATCGCCTTCGGGTTCAGGGTGGAGTGATGATGGTTCTTAACGGATACCTTGGCGAACTGCTCGAAGGTAGTGCCGTACTTGCGGGCGTGCTCCATGCCCGCTTCCGCGAATACGGCAGGCATGGTCCCGGAACCAAGCAGCCCTTCTTTCGGGATGCCGGTACCGCCACCAGCGCCGCCAAGGAGACCCTTGCCCATCTGCTCCACACCGACGCAGAGCACCAGGTCATAAAGCCCGGCTTTAACGGCTGCCCAGCCCTCACGGAAGGCGGTCGCACCCGTGGCGCAGGCGTTGGAAACGTTCACCACTGGCATACCGGTCTGGCCGATTTCCTGCAGGATTCGCTGGCCAACCATGGCACTGGCCTGACCCAGGTTGCCGCAGTACATGGCCTGCATGTCGTGGATGGTCAGGCCGCAATCGTCCAGCGCGAGCAGGGCGGCTTCAGCGCCGATATTTGGAACAGTTCGCTCGGGGAAACGACCGAACTTGATCATGTCGACACCTACAATATATGCGTCACTCATTGTCGAAACTCCTAGGAAGCAGGTTTGAAGAAGTAGGAGAGATAGGAATTGCCGTCCTTGTCCTTGCGACCGAGGGCGTCATCGAAAACTACTTCGACCGGCATTCCGAATGGGATCTTCTCGGGATCGGGTTCCACGTCAATCAGGTTGCCCTTGATTGCCGTGCCGTCCTCGAGGTCTACCACCGCGCTCACGTAGGGCACATCGATGCCCGGAAAAGACCGGTGGACGATTGAGTAGGCGTACAGCTCGCCCTTGTTCGGCAACGTAACCGGGGACATCTGGTCTCTCGCCCCACACTTGGAGCAGACGGTTCGTTCGCCAAGAAAAGTCGCACCGCAGCTGCCGCACTTGTGGCCCTCCAGATACGGATCACCGCCTTCTGGAATCTTCAGATACGGCACCACGGGTAATGGTTGTGCGCTCAAGTTTCCCCCTAAAATCAAGTAAGTCAGCCGACAGAGCATACTATCTGCCCGGCAGCCGAACAATCCGAGCCGGGCGTCGGCTGTAGTGGACGATTCCCCGGAAATGGCGCAAGGTTGGGCTCTAGGGACGAGATAAGGGGATATGCATGAAATCGGTGAAAGTCAGCGATTACATGACCCGAAAGCTGGTGACCTTCCACGAAGGTGACAACGTCGTGCAGGCCATGGCCGTACTGCTCGACAAGCAAATTTCCGGTGCGCCGGTGATCGACGATGCTGGCAACCTGGTCGGGGTTCTCTCAGAGGTAGATCTCATGGAGGTGATCGTCCAGGACTCTTACTACGATGAACCTCAGGGAATCGTCCGCGACTACATGCGCACGCCAGTCGATACGATTGATCCTGATATGGACATCTACTCACTGGCGGAGCGGTTTCACAAGGAACATCGGCGTCGCTATCCCGTCGTGAAGAACGACAGGCTGGTTGGTCAGATCTCCCGACGGGATGTGCTCAGGGCAGTGGAGGATTTTCTGATGCACCCGGAGCGGAAGAAACGCGGATCAAGGCGATTCAGTCATAGCTCGAACTCGTAATCTTCAGGATCGATAAAGACCCCGAGAGCCGCTGGATTAGGAAGCGATCCCTCTATCCACTGTTCGTCCGGATCGATGTGCTGCCCGATGTGTCGAGGAGTGGAATACGCTTCCGCAAGCGGCTCATCAGGGTTCAGATAGCCTCCTATGTGTGCAGGGCCGAACGACTCTTGGCGAGTAATCGTTGGCTCCATGGGTGCAGGACGAGGGTATTGTTCGAAGCCTACATGCCGTCTTGTGTTCGTACGAACGGGAGATGGGTTGAGTTGGCTGCGGGTCGGTGTTTCGCCTGGCTGATCAATGTTGCTGCGAGCCCCCTGAAATGAGGAAGCAATAGGCTGTGGTGTTGAACTGCTGACTCCGATTTCGGTATGGAGTCTACCGGCAAAGTAGCCGACAACCAGCAGGATGCTGGCTACCAATGCTGGAATAGTGGGATTGTTACTTAGCATCACGCGATTGCCTATGGAAGAAGATCTACGCGGGATACGAAACAATACTGGTTGTGGGTGCGGCTATCGTCCGCCCAGACTTTCACTTCCTTGTCGAGAGCGTAGGCCAGCTGGGCCATCTCGAAATTCGTCTTCGCATCTTGCGTAGAGGCAAAGTCACCGCTGCAGCTGAAGCTTACCCAGTTGCCTCGACATGCTAGGCCTACAGAAGCAGGTGTGACCGAAAGTTGAGCCATGCAGCCACCAAAGCTGCTGGTGGTAATGTGTAGGAGCCTATCCACGCTCGCGGTTATGTACGCCCGATCACTCCAAGCATTACCCGCAGTGAGTAAGCCGATCACTAGAATGGTCTTCATTGCTGATTTCATGCTCTTTCGCTCCTTTGTCGTTTTATCCATGTTCTTATCGCTCCATTTGTCATTAGTACGCTAGAGACCAGCGACTAGCGATTGGCTAGTAGCTGAATGAGCCGTAGCACGGGATTTCCTCTCAAGTGGAGTTCACACAACCCGTCGGTTCCTTCAACCGCCCCACCTGGGTCAGCAGGGCAGAAATCCTCAGCGTCGTCCACGCCATCCCCATCCGTATCAGTCAGGAGTGGATTGCTCCGCCGCTGGAACTCCTCGAGGTTCGACAGGCCATCCCCGTCAATGTCATTCGTAGCATCCGAGCCCGAAGCTGTGTTCAGCCCGTACGTCTGCTCGAACACGTCAGTCATTCCATCGCCGTCCGTATCTGTCTGATCCGCCAGAAATGTCACCCAACGTGCTTGCGTATATACGTCCTGCAGCGCATCCGATGCGGTGGTGACATCCACCACGACCGGGGCCCCCAGGTCATAGATCAGAGGCGCTGATTCGGTTCGCCGCACCCGCACGGTCGCATTGAACGTTTCTCCAGGCGTCATCAGGCTGTCGCTGCAGCGCAAGGCGCCAGCGGTCAGCGAGCAGGCGCCGGACTGCGAGACGATGCTCTGGATGGTGATCTCCGGCACTTCTTCAGCCACCTGAGTGAGCTCAACGCTGCCGGCGATCACACCGGAGATACCCTCCGGCTCCATGTTTTCCACCTCGATGTCGAGATCGATGAAAGCGCCGGTGGTCTCGTCGGGGTCGTCGGAGATGGTGATGCCCAGATTCACGAGGTGCTCAACGAGAACCCGGTCCGTGATGCAGTCCTCAGCAACGTCGTCGCTGATACAGATGCTGACGTCCTGGGTGCCTGGCGCTGAATACACGTGCTCGGCGAAGAGGCTGCCTTCGCCGTCCCGGAGTACCGGCTCGATGATCTTCACGCCGATCAGCTCCGGCGGTTCATCGCCGTCGGGACCATCCGGATCGACGAAGTCACCGGCGCCTTCCTCGGCGTCGCCCCAGTCAACCCGCACATCGTGCTCGCTGGCAGAGCCATCATCCGTGTATTCCGCATCCATGGCGATCGGGAATCCTGCGGCGACTCTTGCGGGCAGACGGGCGGAGAGCATACGCGGCGCGTCATCGACTGGATGCACGGTGATGGCGACGGCCGCAGGTGGAGAATCGTCTCGGCCATCGTTCGCCACAAACGCGAACGAGTCTGCACCGAAGTAGTCCGCGTCCGGCGTGTAGGTTCTGTTGGCGCCGGTACCTGTGAGCGTACCGTGCTCGGGTTGTTCTACGACTCGGAAAGACAGGCTGTCGAGCGGAAAGACATCGTCCGTTCCGATTACCCCGTCCGGGTCGTCGCCCGTGAGCTCGATACCGAGCGAGCCGTCTTCCAGTACCTCTACGTTCTGGGCGAAAGCCTCGGGTGGCCGGAAATTCCTGTTCACCCGCACGCTGACGGTACCCAGGTTGCTCTCATCGAGGCCGTCCGAGGCCCGATAGGTGAATGTGTCGGTGCCGCCGTGGAAGTTGAAATTCGACACGTAGGTCACCGTAGCGGAGTCGTCCGTAATGTCTTTGAGCGGCGTCGTTTCGAATACGTGGATGAACGACTCATCCGTATCCACCACAAAGAAGTTGGTGGAGTTCACCGTCACCGCCTTCACGTTACCCATGTTTCCGAGGATGAATCCCGGACGCTCACCCTGATTGATCCCGGTTCCCGTGGAGCGGGCCTCACCACCGAAAGAGCCATCCCTGGCAAATCGCTGAATGCGACCAGCGTCCGCGACGTAAAGCACGTCGTTCGGGTCCAGATCGATGTAGCGTGGGGTACGGAACTGACCTGGCAGGCGGCCGCCGGTGCCGCGCACGTTCAGACCGGTTTCCTCGTCTTCGTAAAAAGTGGACACCTGACAGGTGTCGTTGGTGCAGACGTAACCGCGGCTGCGTAGGTTCTCAACGTCACAGGCGTTGTTCGTGCTGCTCTCGCAGCGTCCCAGCCAGCCTACGTACTCACCGGCGATGAAGTCGCCGTTGCCGTCGAAACCCGAAGGCTCGAACTTGTGGATCCGGTTGTCGCAGGAGTCGGTGACGTAGAGGTAGCCCTCGGAATCGACCTCCATGGTGAATCCGGTCCAAGAGTTGCCGTATTGGCCACCGGCCGCACAGAGAAATTGCTCCGCATTGTGCAGAGCGCCCATGTACTTATCGCCCATGCTGTTGTCCGAGTCGTCGACGCCGTTGGTTAGATCTTCGCGTACGTCGAATACGAACACGCGACGGCGGTCGGTCACGTAGAGGAGACCAGCACGGCTATCAACCCGTGCGTAGGACAGGGATTGAGCATCCACGAAGTGATTGAGTCCGAGCGCAGGATTGTTGGCGGAGTTGAAGTCGAAGCGCCAGGAGTCACCCGTCAGATCAGCGCCACTGGGGGCGTCCTCGATATTGGGTCGCAGCTGTGCCAGACGCAGCGTGCTGCTCGACCCACCGCTGATTCGATGAATCGTGTAGATCAGACCGTCCTGGTCCATTACGAAAGCGTCATTGGAAACGTTGTATTGAACGTGCCCCATGAAGTTGTCGTCAGCGTCCCATTTGGAGATCCGCTCGGTGGTGGAGGCGTCGCTGGCCCCGCAGCGCCAGTAGGAATCGATCATGAAGTAGGTGCCGTCGTCCTGCACGTAGACGAAGCGCGGGTTGTAAACCCAGTCGACCGCGATACGTTGGTTGGAGGGCAGGCTGCTGTTCCGACAGATGTTGTCATACAGCCAGTTCGGCTTGTTGCCACTGTTGGCAAACTCGGTGCCATAAGGGCCGCCAACGGCCGTTCGGAAGTCCTCGATGAAAAACGGCAGCAGTGGGGCGACGAACTCACCGTTCTCCGGCCGGCTGGCAATGCTGATGCCCAAGGGATCCGAAACCCCGCCCAGCACGTCGATGTCCATGCCTTCGAGCACGATGTCGATAGGCTGGGAGGTGAGCGTTGTGGCAGACAGGTTTTCCACTGTCGGCGCGGTGTTGGTGCCGAGCTCTTTGACGGTGATCAGCTGGGTGCCGCTGTTCTCGTTGCCGCTCTGATCGCGGGCCGTCCAGGTAACCGCCGTGCGGCTGTCCACGGGAAAGAACTCGGGCGCATCCGAGGTCACGCTGGGTGCCGGGTCCGCGAGATCGACGACTCTGGGTGCACCGAACTCAACCAGGGCTTCCGGCAGGCCGAGGCCGTTGGGTCCGCCGGGATCCACCTCGAAAACGCGACCAGGCGGCGTCACCATGATAGGTGCCTGGGTATCCTCAACGACTATGTACTGGTAAGCCACAACCTCGTTCCGGCCGCCTGACGGTGTTGGACCTGCATCGCGAGCGGTCCAGGTGATGAGGTTCGAGCCGATGGGAATCAGCTCGGGGAACTCTGCACCGATGGAGGCAGGGCGATCGCAGGGATCGTAGGCCGCCACCCGCTCGCGGATCTGGTCGGCCACCCGGTAGTAGCTCACACCACCGATGTCTGTTGCTTCCAGCACCATGCTTGGAATGGTGCTGCCAGCCGGTTGATCGACATCGTCATAGGTAATGATCGGATCCAGCTCGTCGTAGACGGTAAAGATCTGATCGTGACTTTTACTGCGGGTCGGGGTTTCCCAGCCGGTTGCCTCATCAATCACGTAGTTGATGTACTGATCCCGGCCTTTGCGGATCGCGAGCCTCAGCTTATCCACCATCCACTTGCCTGCGCGCTTGAAGATGCTCTTCTGCTTGGCGACCTCATCGGCATTACCAGCCGCTGCCGCAGGCGCCGCCTTGGCAGCTTTGAACTTGCTGTAGCTCATGTAGAGCATGGCCGCCGGGAGGGCCACATCGAATCCCAGGTCGATGATGGTTTGAGCCCGCCACTCGAGCCGGTGATTACCCGCCGGGAAGCTGATGTCTTCTCTGGGCACCAGGCTCGGTCGGATGATCGGATTGTGCACGCCGAGAGCAACCTCCGTACCCCAGTGAAAAACGTCCGGGGTACCGAGCGCCCCCCAGTCCGAGGGGACCGGCGATAGCTCTATGCCGAAGGTATTGGAGTACAGAAAGTCTGCCTGGGGCAGCTCGAAGTCGAACGTGCACTGATCAGAGGAGTTAGGGTAGCGCGCTCGGTCGGAGGGCTCGATCAGCGCTGGTTGCAACCCTTTCAGCGCCAGGTTGGAACTGAACGCCACTCCCTCGGCGATCAGCGCTGTGAAAGGCTCAGGGACCAGACCCGTCAGCGTGGCACCCAGGTGAACGCCACCGATCGCACTCAGTACGTCGGCATGATTCTGTTCAGCCTGGACATCTGCTGCGCGGACACCGGCGGATAGCAAAAACACCACCGTGGCCAGCAGAGCAGAAAGCAGTCCTGCAGGTTTTAATCCGATTGCGGTGCGTTCTGACATACCCATCCTCCATTTCCTGAGCCTCCAACCTACAAAGCGAAAAAGCGGTCGTTTTTTGCTCACCGAAGCGCGAAAAAAGCTGTTGCGCGCCTATCGACTGCCTATCTATTTGATTTGTTAGAGCTTTTTCAGATTCCTCGGGTACATATACTGCCCATGCCGGGAAAATTCGGTATCACCCGTTCGGGCTATGGACGACCCATTCGGCGGAGGCAATGCTCCATCCGCCTTGATCGGCTGGCTTGATGGGAACTGGCGAATTGCGCGCGATGACTGCTGAACACCCGGTAACGGCGCTGCTTGCCAGTGGCGATTCACCGCCTACTGCCTGCGGTGAACCTTGGTGGATCCTCGAGGGTTCGTCTGCCGAGGAGAGTGCTCAGCGGGCCAGTCGTGGGCCATGGATGGCCCACGCCTGAGCTCACAGGGACGTGCCGCGGCCAAAGGCCGCGGTGCGTGCCCGATGAGCACTCTCCTCGGCAGACGGACCTTGGAAAACCTTCCAGGGGGTCGTCGAGAATCCAAGTGATGCGTAAAGCGGGTGGCTATTTAGAGAGCACTTCCCTCAAAAGCTCATTCACCACCTGAGGGTTCGCCTTACCCTGAGTCGCCTTCATCACCTGGCCCACGAAGAAGCCCAGCACTTTCTCTTTGCCGGCCTTGAACTGTTCCACCTGGGCAGGATTGGCAGCGACGATGTCATCGATGATGGCAGCGATCTCGCCGCTGTCCGAAACCTGGGTGAGGCCTTCTGCCTCGATGATCGCATCCACCGCCACCGTCTCACCGGCAGCGGCTTTCTGCCACAGCGTATCGAACAGGCCCTTGGCAATCTTGCCGGAGATGGTGCCGTCCTGAATTCGGTGGATGAGGCTGCCAAGAGCGGCAGGTGGCATAGGGCAGTCGCCAGGCCGCAGTCCGTCCCTGTTCAACGCGGCCGATAGCTCACCCATCACCCAGTTGGCGGCGAGCTTGGCATCACCTGCCACGGCCGCTGTCGCTTCGAAATACTCAGCCAGGTCCGGGTCCTGGGTCAGGAAGTTGGCGTCGTACTCAGAGAGCGCGAAGTCGCTCTGATAGCGGGCCTGCTTCTCGGCGGGCAGCTCCGGCAGGGTCTGCCGCACCGACTCGATGAATGCCTCGTCCAGATGCACAGGCAGCAGGTCCGGATCCGGGAAGTAGCGGTAGTCGTTCGAAAGCTCTTTCAAGCGCATTGTCCGCGTCTCGTTTCTCTCGGCATCGTACAGGCGCGTATCCCGATCAACGCGGCCGCCGGATTCGAGAATGCCGATCTGGCGCTCGATCTCGTAGTCGATGGCGAGCTCGAGAAAGCGGAAGCTGTTGACGTTCTTGATTTCCGTACGCTCGCCGAGCGTCTCCTCACCCATGGGACGGATGGATACGTTGGCGTCGCAGCGCATGGAGCCTTCTGCCAGGTTGCCGTCGCAGATCTTCAAGTGACGGACCAGGCTGTGCATCTGCCGGAAGTAGGTGGCGGCCTCGGCAGCGCTGCGCAGGTCAGGTTCTGAGACCACCTCGAGGAGTGGCGTGCCGGCTCGGTTCAGATCAATGCCCGTCTTGCCCGGAAATGCTTCGTGCAGGGACTTACCCGCGTCCTCCTCCAGGTGCGCGCGGGTGATTTCGATGGTGCGCGGGGCCTGACCTTCCAACTGGATGGTCAGCTGACCACGGCCAACGATGGGATCGGCGAACTGACTGATCTGGTAGCCCTTTGGCAGGTCGGGGTAGAAATAGTTCTTCCTGTCGAAAATGGAGTAGGGGTGAATCTCGGCGCCGATTGCCAGGCCGAACTTCACCGCCATGCGAACCACCTCCTCATTGAGCACCGGTAGCGCACCCGGCAAGCCGAGGTCCACCGGACAGGCCTGGGTGTTGGGCTCTGCGCCAAAGGTGTTGGGGGCAGCCGAGAAGATTTTGCTCTCGGTGGCAAGCTGCACGTGCACTTCCAAGCCGATGACAGGTTCCCACTGCATGTCAGAAGCCCTCCGGATGCCGAGTGTGCCAGTCCGTCGCCCGCTGATAGGTCTCGGCCGTGCGCAGCACGTTCTGCTCTGCGAAGTGCGGGCCGATCAGCTGCATCCCGAGCGGCAGACCCTGGTCGAATCCGCAAGGCAGAGACATGGCGGGAAGGCCCGCCAGGCTTGCTGGAATGGTGAAGATATCCTGCTGATACATGGCAACCGGATCGTCGGTCAGGGTCCCACGCTCGAAGGCCACATCCGGTGTCGTGGGTGCGAGCAACAGATCCACGTCTTCGAAGGCCCTGAGGAAATCATGCTGGATGAGGCGACGGATCTTCTGTGCCTTCAGATAGTACGCATCGAAGTAGCCGACGGAGAGCGCATAGGTGCCCGTCAGAATGCGCCGTTTCACCTCTGTGCCAAAACCCTCGCTGCGGGAACGCTCATACAGGTCGTCCAGAGATTCCGGGTTCTCGCAGCGATGGCCGAAGCGAACGCCATCGTAACGGGAGAGATTGGTCGAGGCTTCCGCGCCAGCGATGATGTAGTAGGCCGGAATGGCCGCTGTTGTATGCGGCAGGGAGACCTCTCGGAAATGGAATCCGGCTTCAGTCAGGTTGGCAATTGCGGCTTCGATGGCCGCCGCCGGAACCCCCAGGTTGTCGAAGTATTCCTTGGGCAAGCCGATGGTGAGACCGTCAGCCGGTTCCAGCAGAGTGGTTCTGCAAACGTCCAGCCAGTCATCCGTCGTTGGGCTGCTGGTGGAATCTCGAGGATCGAATCCGGCCATGTGCGGCAGTAACAGCGCAATGTCTGCGGCGCTGTGCGCAAGGAGGCCGCCCTGGTCCAGTGATGATGCGAAGGCGACCATGCCGTAACGGGAAACCCGGCCATAGGTCGGTTTCAGTCCCGTGATACCACAGAAAGCTGCAGGCTGACGGATCGAACCACCCGTGTCCGTACCTGTTGCCGCGGGTGCCAGACCAGCGGCAACCAGCGCGGCGGAACCGCCGGAGGAGCCGCCCGGCACCCGTCTCGTATCCCAGGGATTGGCCACGGCGCCGAAGTGGCTGTTTTCGTTGGACGAGCCCATGGCGAACTCGTCCATGTTGGCCTTGCCCAGGGTTACGACGCCCGACTCGAGCAGACGTTCGACGACGGTCGCGTTGTATGGGGCTCGCCAGTTTCCGAGCATCTTCGAACCGCAAGTGGTGGTCAGATTCCTCGTGCAGAAGATGTCCTTGTGAGCGATGGGCAGGCCCGTGACACGGGTGCCGTTACCGGCCTGACGTTGCGCATCTGCAGCCTCCGCCTGACTCAGTGCCTGATCTTCGTCGATCGTGATAAAGGCATTCAGGCTGGTGAAGCTGTGTGCCCGTCTGAGGAAGTGCCGAGTCAGCTCGACGCTGCTGATGGCTCCCGTCTCCAGCGCTTCAGCCAGGGTGGTCAGGCTCGCGAAGGACTCGATGCTCATTCCACCACCCTCGGTACCAGGTACAGGCCGTCTTCGGTTTCCGGCGCACCCTGCTGATAAAGGGTCCGGTCGACGATTTCGCTGACCACGTCAGGCCGCAGGCGTGCGGCGTCATCCAGTGGGTGGGCGAGCGGCTGCACGCCATCCGTATCCATGGCCTGCATCTGATCGACCATGTCGATGATTCTGGCCAGATCTTCGGCCACTGCACGAGCCTCCTCGTCCGAGAGCTTGAGCTGGGCCAGGGCTGACAGGTGACGGATATCGATCTCGCTCATGATGGTGGCTCGGTCTTTCCAGGTGTTGCTCGGTTTCAAGAGATCGTCTGGCTCCTGCTCGATGAGCTCGAACGAAGCGCAGCGCGGAGCCCGGTTGGCGCCGGGGCGCCAAGCCTAATCTAATCGTTTGTGAAGTTCTAATGACCCGACAAGATCTCTATACTCTCGGCCTGCGATCTCGAATCGACTAGAGCCCCAGCTACATGTTCAAAAATATCCGTGGGTTGTTCTCCCGGGACCTTTCTATTGACCTCGGGACAGCCAACACGCTCATCTACGTGCGCGATCAGGGCATCGTTCTGAATGAGCCCTCGGTGGTCGCCATCAGAGTGCAGGGTAATCAGAAAACGGTGGCCGCCGTTGGCCTCGATGCCAAACGGATGCTGGGCCGCACACCGGGCAACATCACGGCCATCCGACCCCTGAAAGACGGCGTGATTGCCGATTTCCTGGTCACGGAGAAGATGCTCAAGTACTTCATCAGCAAGGTGCATGAGAATTCCTTCATCCGCCCGAGCCCCCGTGTGCTGGTCTGTGTGCCCTGCAAGTCCACGGAGGTGGAACGAAGAGCGATCCGGGAGAGCGCCCTCTCTGCCGGGGCTCGGGACGTGCGGCTGGTCGAAGAGCCCATGGCGGCAGCCATTGGCGCCGGGCTGCCGGTTCAGGAAGCAGTAGGCACCATGGTGGTGGATATCGGTGGCGGCACCACGGAGATCGCCATCATCTCACTGAACGGCGTGGTCTACTCGGATACGGTTCGGGTAGGCGGCGACCGGTTCGATGAGGCGATCGTTGCCTACGTGCGTCGCACGCAAGGCAGCCTGATCGGCGAAGCGACGGCCGAGCGCATCAAGCAGGAAATCGGCGCAGCCTACCCGCAGAAAGAAATCCGCGAGATCGACGTTCGCGGCCGCAACCTGGCAGAAGGCGTGCCGCGTAGCTTCACGCTGAACTCCAATGAGATCCTCGAAGCGTTGCAGGAACCGCTATCCATGATTGTGCAGGCGGTAAAAAGCGCACTCGAACAGTGTCCGCCTGAGCTTGCTTCCGACATCGCCGAAACCGGTATGGTCCTCACCGGCGGTGGCGCGCTGCTCCGGGATCTGGATGTGCTCCTGGCGGAGGAAACCGGCCTGCCGGTGATCATCGCCGAAGACCCGCTCACCTGTGTGGCTCGGGGCGGTGGTAAGGCTCTCGAGCTGATGGACGCGGCAGGCAATGCCGATCTGCTCTCGACGGAATAGAATGCCCGTAACCAAAGCCTTGTTCCAAGGTAGGGCCGACTGAGGGGAGCCTTCGATCAAAGCACTGTTCGTCCGGGAGTCTGGTGCCGGCTACCTGTTGAGTGGTCTGGTTCTGGTGTCGGCGGTGCTTCTCACGCTGGACGTTACCACCCGCCTGCTCGAGCCGGTCCGCGCGACCGTTGGCACTCTGGTCAGCCCGCTGCAGGTGCTGGCGGAAGTTCCCTACCTGCTGGCGGACGAAGTGGGGGAAGTCGCTTCCACCCATGAATCTCTGCGCGCCAGAAACGCGGAGCTGGAACGGCGCATTCTCGAGCTGACCCAGATCTCGCAGCAGTACCTGTCGCTTCGGACCGAAAACGAACGCCTGCGGGCCCTGCTCGGCAGCCGGGCGCGACTGCCTTCCGAAGTGATGGTGGCCGAGCTGGTCGCCGTTGTGCCGACGGCAAATACCCATCAGGTGATTATCGACAAAGGTTCGGACTCCGGGGTTACTCTCGGCCAGGCGGTGCTCGATGCCCAGGGGCTCTTTGGCCAGGTGGTGGAAGTGGATCGGTTCACCAGCCGGGTGCTGCTCATCGTCGATCAGAGTCATGCGGTGCCGGTGCAGGTGAATCGCAGCGGTGTGCGCAGCGTAGCAGCGGGTACTGGCGAGCTGGATCACCTGGTTCTGGAGAACGTGCCAGTGACTGCGGACATACAGGTGAATGACCTTATGGAGAGTTCCGGCCTGGGTGGTCGCTTTCCGCGCGGCTATCCGGTGGGCATCGTCACATCGGTGGAGATCGATGACACCAGTCCGTACGCCCGTGTGGAAGTGCGGCCACTGGCGGCGCTCGATCGGTCTCGCCACGTATTGCTGGTGTTCGATCCGAGCCAAGCCGAAGCCTATCTGGAGGAGATGGCCAGCACCGATGCGACCAGCGATCAGGAATCGCCTGGTGAGGGTGGGTCATTGAATGGTCGCGGACCTGACGATCCGGTGGATTTCGAGCAGCCGGAAATGGAGACCGAAGGCCCAGGAGAGGCTCCGTGAACCCGTCGCAGGGAGGTTGGCTGATGCTGCTGAGCCTGGTCGTTGCATTGCTGCTGGCCGTGGTCCATCTGCCGGAAACCTGGCCGCAATGGCTCGGCTGGTTGCGCCCGGCCTGGGTGATAATGGTGCTGTTCTTCTGGGTCATGGAGCTGCCGCATCGAGTGGGTCTGGTGTCCACCTGGTTGCTCGGTATTCTGCTGGACGTCCTCTACGCCGATCCGCTTGGTCTCAACGGTGTGATTCTCGCCTCGGTCACCTATCTTGGCTGGCGTTTTTACGAACGCTTCCGCATGTATTCCATCGTCCAGCAGGGTGGGGTGCTGTTCTTCCTGGTGCTCGCCGGGGAGTGCATTCGCCTGGTGGTGCAGGACCTGGTATTCGATCGCGGGTTCAGCTGGGGTGTGCTGTTCCCGCCGCTGGTGAGTTTCATGATCTGGCCTTTCCTCTATCTGGCGCTCTCCCGGCTCAAGTTTCTCGTTCGTGTCGAGTAAGCGGCTGATTCTCGCCTCCGGCTCGCCGCGCCGTGCCGAGCTGCTCCGGCAGATCTGTCTGGAATTCGAGATCTCGGTTCCGAATGTGGATGAAACACCGCGCACCGATGAAGCCCCGGAATCCTATGTGTTGCGAATGGCCCGGACCAAGGCCGCTGCCGTTCCTGCCGAGGCCGATTCTGTGGTGCTGGCGGCGGATACGGTCGTGGTTCTGGATGACCGCATACTCGGCAAACCGGCGGACCGGCAGGCTGGGGTTGCCATGCTTGAGGCCCTGGGAGGGCGGGAGCATCTGGTGATGACGGCGATCGCCGCACGGTCGATGGCTGGCGAGGCTCGCGAGCTGGTCAGCACCCGGGTTCGCTTCGTGCCGGTGGACGAATCTCTGGCCGAAGCCTACTGGGCCACCGGTGAGGGGGCAGACAAGGCCGGCGGTTATGGGATTCAGGGTATTGGGGGTATATTGGCGGAAAGCATTACAGGCAGTTACAGCGCCGTCGTCGGCCTGCCGCTACCGGAAACCGAGCGCCTGCTCGGCGGTCTCGGCATCGACACCTGGAGGGGACGTCCGCGTAACTGAAGACCTCAGATATGGCTGAAGAGTTACTGATCACCGTCAGCGAGTTCGAGACTCGTGTCGCCAAACTGGCGGGAGGGGCGGTTCAGGAGCTGCATCTTGCGCCCGCCAGTGGCTACAGCCTCACCGGTAACGTTTACATCGGCAAAGTCGAGCGGATCATTCAGGGTATGCAGGCTGCGTTCGTGGACGTGGGCCTGGAGCGTCCCGGTTTCCTGCACGTGCGTGATATTGAAGGCCCGCGGCTGATGCAGGCAGAGAACGGTGAGCCCAGCGAATCGCCGGATATTCGTGATTTGCTCCATGAAGGCCAGCAGCTGATGGTGCAGGTCGCCAAGGACCCGATCTCCGGCAAGGGCGCTCGACTCACCACTCAGCTCGCTATCGCATCCAGGTACACCGTGCTGATGCCATTCACCGATCACATCGGCATCTCCCAGCGCATCGAGGACGAAGAAGAGCGGCAGCGGCTGAAAGCGCTGATCGATGAGGTGCGTCAGGCGCAGGGGATCGGTATGGGGTTCATTGCCCGAACCGCGGTCGAAGGGGTGGACCGGGACGCCATTGAGCGCGATCTGCGTGTGTTGACGCGAATCTGGGACAAAGTGCTCGAGAAGAAAGCCAATTCCTCCTGTCCTGCGGTGGTCTATGAGGAGTTGCCCCTGCACATTCGGGTGGTTCGCGATCTCACGGATCCGGACGTGGAGACCATCCGCATCGACCATCGCGACACCTATGAGCGGGTGCGTAAGTTTGTCGATGAGTTCATACCGGAATTCTCCGAGCGCATGCGACACTACGATGACGATCGACAGCTCTTCCATCGCTACGGCATCGACGATGAGATTTCTCGAGCCCTGGATCGGAAGGTCAGCCTGAAGAGCGGCGGTCATCTTGTGATCGAGCAGACTGAGGCCATGATTACGATCGACGTGAACACGGGCGGCTACCTCGGCACCAAAAGCCTGGAGGAAACGGTATTCCGCACCAACATGGAGGCTGCGGCAGCTATCCCGCGGCAGCTCCGATTGCGCAACCTGGGTGGCATCATCGTGGTGGATTTCATCGACATGGAGGAGGAAGAACACCGGCGCCAGGTCCTGAGGACGCTGGAAAAGGCGGCTGAGGCCGATCCCTCGAGGATGCGGATCGAAGGCTTCTCCTCCCTGGGGCTGGTGCAGATGAGCCGGAAGCGCACCCGGGAGAGTCTGATTCAGCAGATCTGCGAACCTTGTGCCCAGTGTGGCGGGGCTGGATTCGTCAAGACACCTGAGAGTACCTGTCTGGAGGTTTTCCGCGCGATCGTCGAAGACGCCCGAGTGCGCTGCAACGGGCCCCGGCAGGACTATCTGATCCGTTCGACCACGGATGTGGTCGATCGCCTGCTGGATGAGGATGCGGATCAGCTGAACCGACTGTCCGAGCAGATTGGCCGGGACATCTCAATCCAGGTGGAACCAAGTTGTCAGCCGGGAGATTTCGATATCGTGCTTGTCCAACCGATGCGACAGCCCGGTTGAATCATAAGGGTGGCCTGAAGGTCCAATTACTTATGAACGCTCTGCCACCCTCGAATTCAACGATCCCCAGCCACCTTAAAGCCCGCATTCTGCCTGCCCGAGTGGGCATGCGTTAAGGACGAAGGACGTGTTTCGATTCGTCATTCGGCCGCTGTTCGTTTTTCTCACGCTGGCCATGATCGTGCTGGCGTTCTTCCAGGTATCCGGGCGGTTGCTGTTCGCCGTGCTCGACGAGCTGGAGGTGGCAGTGAACCAGTGGCTCTCACCGCAGCAGATTCTGATCAGCGGTCTGGAGGGCGACTGGCGGCAGATCAATCCTGTGGTTCGTATTGCGGCAATCGATCTGCCAGCCGGCTCGCTCAAGGATGTGCACGTCGAGATAGATTGGCTGGAAAGCCTGGTGCGCAACAAGATCGTCCTGCGCTACGTCTCACTGACGGAAGGCAGGTTGCTGCTCGCCAACGAAGGAGGTGGCTGGCGTCTTTTGGGTGCCCAGGCGGGCGGTGACTTCAATCCCTTCTCAACGCTCTACCACAGCGATCAGATCGATCTGAATCTGATCATCGGTTTCGTCGGTGCTGAAGGCGAGGCGGATGAGGCAGATGACCTGATGCTGCGCTATCAAGCCACCAATCGGGGTGGCGAGCATAGGCATCGGCTAAGTATTGCCAATCGGGTGTGCGCGGGCGATTGTGAAGTCCAGTTTTATCTCGATGACATCGAGCGGGTTCCACTGCTCCGCCAGCGTGCCATGCAGGCAAGCCTGGCAGGTGGCAATCTGCGCATTCCTGAACCGGTTATCGCTGCCGATGGCGGGCAGCTGTCCCTGGTCAGTGGACATTGGTGGAAAAGCGGTGACGAGTCCGGCGGCGAAGGTCGGCTGAGCGTCTCGGAGATCGCCGTTGATGATGATCTGGTTGGCGGTGAGCTGTCGCTGGCCAGCCGCGGTGTAGGGGACGTGCACCACATCACGCTCTCGGATGTGCAGGTGCGCAACGTGGACAGCGCGTGGGCGCTGCCCGTGTTCTGGCTGACCTTCGAGCAGGGTGAGACCGACAGCATGCTCACCGGCTGGACGGAGCGCGTGGAAACGGGTCCTGGGTTTCGTCTGTTCAGCGCACTGGCACCGCGGCAGTCGGCTGCGTTCCGCTGGCTGAACGCGCTCAACGCAGAGGCTACCGCCTTGAACGTGCATGGCTATCTGCGCATCCCGAGCCTGCAGTCCGGCTACATTGCTACCGTCCAGGACGTTTCACTGGACGGGTACAACGGTGCGCCCTGGATCCGTGGCGCGTCGGGAGAATTGCTGGGGGCGGATCAGATCCTGCAGCTTCAGATCAATGCCGACGATGTCGGGGTTCAGTTCCCGGACATGTTCACGGAGCGTTGGCAGATGGACCACCTCAGCGGGCGATTGCAGGCATACGTCTCCCTGGATTACTTCGCGCTTCGTGGCACGCATCTGAAAGCCGTCCTGGGCGAGACTCAGGCGTCCGGTGCTTTCTCACTCAGCCGACCACGAGGTCAGCGTTATCGGGAGCGCCTGGCGTTGCTGATCAACGTGGACGGCACTACCGTAACACGTGGCAAAGCCTATATTCCCTACCAATTGCCGGGCGGGCTGCCTGAGTGGCTCGATGAGGGGCCTCGGGCAGGCCAGCTATCCGATGTGACGTTCGCCTATCAGGGTCAGATTCACACCCGCCCCTTCGAGGTGGCACGTCGAGTTGCCTTGTCTGGTCACATCGAGGAGGGTCATGTTCAGTATCACCCGGACTGGCCAGCCGTGCGCGATCTCTCGGGGTTCATCTCCGTAGGCGGCAAGGACGTCCGAATCGACGTCACCAGAGGCGTAAGCTTCGAGGCAACCGACCTGTCCGGCAGTCACATCCATCTCAAGGACAATGCCAGCATTGCAGACATTGATCTGATCTCCACCACCACGGTGAATGAAGCATTGACCTTCATCCGCAGCACCCCGCTTCAGGAGTGGATGAGCTTTGTCACGCCGGATTGGCACGGGGTCGGACCGATGCGGATGGCCGGTACCTTGAGTGTGCCGCTGAAGCTGGAGGCCGAGCACATCGGAGAGGTGGACCCAGCCCGTGAGTTGGAAGTGGATCTCGACATCGAGCTGGCTGGTGCAGATCTTGATCTGCCCGGATACGGGGTGGCGCTGGGCGCGCTCAACGGTACCCTGCACTACACCTATCCTTACCAGATCAGTGGCGCTGAAGTGGCAGGGCAGATCTTCGACCGGCCAGCGGTGTTCGGTGCGAGCTCAGATGCGGACACGGTGGTCTTCCACGTCAGTGGTCAGGCGCCCTATGCCGATGTGCTCGAGCTGCTCGACATGCAGGATCCAGGACTCATGCACGGTGGCCTGGACTTCATCGCTGATCTGCACATCGAGCTGGGTGACGAGGTTTCACGGCTGAGTCTGGTGTCGGACCTTACCGGCCTTGGCCTGGAGCTGCCTGGAGAGCTGGCGAAAACAGCGGACGATTCGGTGCCTACCGAGCTCACCCTGCAGTTTCTGGATGAGTATCAGGCCGCACGTTTCCGCTACGGACCCGCTCGCGGTTGGCTGCACGTCGATGAAGTGCTGCTCAGGGGTGCCATCGGATTTGCCATGCCGCCGCCAGGCTTCGAGGCCGATCAGGAGTTGCTGGTGCTCGGTGGCCGGGTGCGCGGCTTCAGCCTCGACGAGCTGATGCCGTCGACGGCAGAAGAAGACGATGGCACCGGACTCAATCTGGCCTTGCCGGTGAAATTGGATGGCCTGATTGCAGACCATATCGACGTGAGCGGTGTGTTTTTCGAGAACGTGAAGCTCGAGGGCAGAATTGAGCCGGGTAGCGAACTCGAGTTGCAGTTGTTCATGCAGAGCGAAGATGTGGTCGGCGAACTGGCGATCGCGCCTGAGGCTCCGCTTCAACTCAACCTGGATTTTCTTCGATTACCAGCGTCCGAGGCGGCCGCTGAGCAGGGGGCTGGGGCCGGGCCAGCGCCTGATCCGCTCGATGTGGAGGTGATCCCGGAGCTGGTCGATGCGGATGTCACGTTGAAGAAGTTCATGGTCGGAGAGACCGACTACGGTGCCTGGTCGTTTCAGCTGGTGCCCGAGAATGGCGGAGTTTCTCTGCATGGGCTTGCGGCAACGCTTCGCGGTGTCGATATCTCGGCAGATCGACTTTTCTGGGACGGCAGTGAGGATCGAACGTATTTCATCGGATCGCTCAGTGCTGAGGATCTGGCCACTGTCCTGCCGCAGTGGGGATATGCAGCAAGCGTCACCACCGAGTCTGCTCAGATGACGGCCGACCTCAATTGGCAGGGCTCACCAGCGGCCGTGGACCTGACGCTGCTGGTGGGGGACTCTGCTTTTGAGGCGCACAACGGAAGATTCCTGGAGGTCACCCAGGGCGCGGACGCGATGAAGATCTTCTCGCTGGTCAACTTCTCGACCATCGCCAAGCGGCTCAATTTCGATTTCTCGGATGTCGTCGGGGAAGGCGTGAGCTTTGACACGCTTACGGCAACCACTGAGTTCCAGGCAGGTACCATGCAGTTCCTCGAGCCGATGGCCGTGGACGGTTCCGGCTCCAACTTCAGAATCGGTGGGAGCGTGGATCTGGTTAGCGGCACCCTGGACAACGAGATGATCGTCACGCTGCCGGTGACAAAAGGCCTGCCCTGGTATGCGGCCTACATTGCGCTGGCCAACCCCCTTGCCGGCCTTGGTGTTCTGGTCGGCGAACGGGTGCTGCGCAAACCTCTGGAGCAGTTCTCCAGCGCGAAGTACGAAGTCAGCGGCACCCTGGACGATCCGGAACTCAAGTTCGTCGGCGTCTGGGATACCACCATGGACCGGCCGCAGGTGAGCCTGGAGCAGTTGGAAGGGGAAATACCGGAAGGGGAAGCCGGAACGGAGCCGGATGAACCCGTGATGGAACCGAGTCCTCTGCCAGGTGAAGAAGACGAAACGACACAGAGCATGGGAACGACTACCTAACATGACGGCCAATCTGATCGAACAAGCGCGAACCCAGCTGCTCCTGCCGGCAGGCATCGAACAGCGGGATCTGGATGGCCTGATAGGTCGGCTGATGGGTCCCGATGTGGATCTGGGGGAGCTTTTCTTTCAACACC
The DNA here is from genome assembly GCA_965215995.1 of Candidatus Azotimanducaceae bacterium. GTDB lineage: Bacteria > Pseudomonadota > Gammaproteobacteria > Pseudomonadales > Azotimanducaceae > SZUA-309. The sequence goes on from OZ244128.1 coordinate 3,349,845, forward strand.
AGCGTCACGAAAGCTGGTCGCTGGAAGACGGCATCGTCAAGGATGGCGCGTTCAGCGTCGACAAAGGTGTTGGTGTGCGTGCGGTGGCTGGCGAGAAAACCGGTTTTGCCTACGCGGAAGACATTCTGCTGCCGTCGCTGCAGGCGGCCGCTGACGCAGCCCGTTCCATCACTCGTCAGGGTCAGTCAGGGCAGCTGCCCGTCATCAGTGATCGAAAGCTGCCCCGGCGCTACGGGGTCGAAGATCCGATCCGCTCACTGGAGGATGAAGCCAAAGTGGCCGTTCTCTCGCGCGTGGACGTGGCTGCTCGTGGTCAGGATCACCGCGTCAAAGAAGTGAATGTCCGTTTGTCAGCGAGCCACGAGTGCGTACTCGTCGTCGCATCCGATGGCACGCTGGCAGCAGACGTTCGCCCGCTTGTCAGGCTGGATGTATCCGTCATCGTCGAGCAGGACGGTCGCCGGGAACGTGGCTCTGCAGGTGCTGGTGGCAGATACGATCTGCTGCGGCTGACCGCGGACGAGCAACCGGAAGCTCTGGCGGCGGAGGCGGTTCGGACGGCTCTGGTCAATCTGGAAGCGGAAGAGGCGCCCGCCGGTCCCATGACCGTGGTGCTCGGCTCGGGCTGGCCGGGCGTGCTGCTGCACGAAGCGGTGGGTCATGGTCTGGAAGGCGATTTCAATCGCAAGGGCGCATCGGCGTTTTCCAACCGTGTTGGCGAGCAGGTGGCATCCAAGCTCTGCACGGTGGTGGACGATGGCACTTTGGACGGCCGTCGCGGCTCACTGACGATCGACGATGAGGGGACCCAGAGCCAGGCAACGGTGCTGATCGAAAACGGCGTCCTGAAGGGCTACATGCAGGACAAGCAGAATGCCCGGCTGATGGACGTACCCTGCACCGGCAATGGTCGTCGCCAGTCCTATGCCCACGCACCCATGCCGCGGATGACCAACACCTTCCTGCAACCGGGTCAGCACGATCCGGATGAGATCATCGCTAGCGTCGACCAGGGTATCTACGCGGTGAACTTCGGTGGCGGCCAGGTGGACATCACCTCAGGTCGATTCGTCTTCTCGGCCACGGAAGCCTATCGCATCGAGAAGGGGCGTCTTGGCGCGCCCATCCGTGGTGCGACGTTGATCGGCAATGGGCCCGAAGTGATGACGCGAATCTCCATGGTTGGCAACGATCTCGCCCTGGATAAGGGTGTCGGCGTGTGTGGCAAGGACGGCCAGTCAGTGCCTGTGGGGGTGGGCCAACCGAGTCTGAAGATCGACGAAGTGGTCGTCGGCGGCACGAGCACCGGGTAGAGGTTCCCTCGAGATCCGCTACCCGGTGATTTCCTCGAAGCTGCGCAGCAGCCTGAACAGCGCCTTCGACTGAGTACGCCGATGGCTGTCGTCGATCGCCTTGCGTACTCGAATAATCTGATGTCGCAGTGCCTGCCGGTCTGCGTGCGGGTGTGAATCCAGGTACTCCGTCAGTGCGGCGGGGTCTTCGATCAGACGATCGCGCCAGTTCTCGAGCTGGTGGAATGCGTAGCGTGCCTCGGCTGACGAGCCGTCGATGCGACCCAAGGCGGCTTGAATGGGATCCAGATCTATCTGTCGCATGAGTTTGCCGATGAACTGGAGCTGTCTGCGTCTGGCTTCGTGGGAGCGGATACGCCGCCACAGAGCGACGGCTTCGTCCAGTTCCGGAGGCAACGGTACGCTGGCCAGATCACCGGGATCCAGCTCGACCAGGCGCTTTCCGAGTTTTTGCAGATCCAGCGCCTCCAGTTTACGCTGCGTCTTCGACGTGACGACGTCGCCCAGCGCTCCCGTCGGCTTTTCTGGCGGCTCGGTTGGTTCTTCGGGGTCGTTCATTTTCGAAAAGGGTAGCGAATAACCACATGACGAACCATCTGCCTGATCTCCGGGACGGCGAAGAACGGCTAAAGGGTCTGGTCGGCGATATCCTGGCCGAGGCTAAAAAGCAGGGTGCCGATGCGGCAGAAGTCTCGGTCAGTGAAGATGTGGGGCTTGGCGTTACCGTTCGCATGCGGGATCTGGAGTCCGTGGAATTCAACCACGATCGCGGTTTCGGGATTACCGTGTACTTCGGTCAGCGCAAAGGTAGCGCCAGCACCTCGGACAGCTCAGCAGAAGCCATTCGTGAGACGGTCCAGGCCGCCGCGAACATTGCCCGTTACACCCAGGAAGATGACTGTGCGGGGCTCGCGGATGCGGACCGTATGGCCACTGATCTGAAGGATCTGGATCTCTACCATCCCTGGTCCCTGGACGCGGACGCGGCCAGAGAACTGGCTCTCGAGTGCGAAGCGGCTGGCCTCGATCTCGATCCCCGGATAAGGAACTCTGACGGCGCCAGCGTAAGTACTCAGCGAAGCTGTCGAGTTTACGGTAACAGCCACGGTTTTATGGGCTCGTACCTCGGCAGCCGACATTCGCTTTCCTGCGTGCTGATCGCCACGGATGACGCAGGTATGCAGCGTGACTACTGGTACACCACCTCGCGTATGCCTGATCAGCTCGAGAGCGCGCGGGCGGTCGGCGAGGAAGCGGCTCGTCGTACGGCTGCTCGGTTGTCACCGCGTAAAGTGCGCACCGGCAGTTTTCCTGTGGCGTTCTCAGCACAGAGCGCGGGCGGACTCGCCAGTCATCTGCTTGGCGCCATCAGTGGCGGTGCCCTCTATCGTCGCGCTTCCTTTCTGCTCGACTCACTGGGCGAAACGGTGGCCGCGGAGCATCTGACTCTGGCCGAAGAACCCCACCTCATGGGTGCGCTCGGCAGTACGGCGTTCGACGGCGAAGGCGTTGCAACCACGGCGAAGGCCTTCATCGACAAAGGCGTGGTGGCGAGTTACCTCCTCTCCAGCTACTCCGGCCGCAAGCTCGCTATGCCGACCACGGGGAATGCAGGTGGGGTTTTCAACCTGACCGTGAGCGGCCGGACGCGGCCCGTGCCGGATCTGCTGAAGGAACTCGGCACCGGTCTGCTGGTAACCGATCTGATGGGCCAGGGCGTGAACGCGGTGACTGGTGATTACTCCCGTGGTGCTGCCGGTTTCTGGGTAGAGAACGGCGAGATTGCCTATCCCGTCGACGAAATCACCATCGCCTCGAACCTGAAAGACATGTACAGGGGTGTGGTCTGTGTCGGTGACGACCTGGATATCCGCAGCAACGTTCGCTCACCGACCGTGCTGATTGATCGGATGACGCTGGCCGGGGACTAGTTGGTCTGACGTTGCGGCACGTTGACTACCCGTTCGCTGTCTGATTACTGGAAGTGCAGCAGGGGGTGAGTGCAGAAAAGCGTTTTCCTAAACGTGAGAGCGAGGCCGAGGGCGCGGATTTGACTCGCGAAGCGAGGCAACATCCGCAACCGAGGGAAGCGCGGAGCGCCCGAGCGGGAGTGCACGGAAAACGCTTTTCTGCACTCGCGCGCTGCGGGAATAGCGAAACCAGATAGCAACCGTCGCTGTCCGGATCGGGACAAACCTATCAGATCCGGTATACGATCTCAGGCATACGCCCAGGTAGCCAGTCCGAGAAAGACGAAGAAGCCGGCCACGTCCGTGATGGTGGTCAGCACCACGCCACCGGCGATGGCCGGATCGATGTGGATCTTCAGCAGCAGGCTCGGGAGAAGGCTGCCGGAGATGGCGGCGACCACCAGATTGATGACCATGGCGAGCGCGATCACCAGGCCCAGCGTTGTGTCCTGGAAGGCGACGGCAGCCACGATGGCGACCACGGCTGCCAGCAGAACGCCGTTCAAGGCTGCAAGCAGGAACTCCCGATTCAGCAGAAAGAGCAGGTTGGCACGGCCGATCTGGCCCACGGCGATTCCGCGGATCACCAGAGTCAGCGTCTGGGTACCGGCGATGCCACCCATGCTGGCGACGATGGGCATGAGCACCGCGAGTGCTACCACCTTCGCTATGGTCTCCTCGAAGATGCTGATCACCGAGGCGGCCAGGAACGCGGTGAACAGGTTGATCGTCAGCCATAGCACCCGTCTGCGTGCGGATTTGAGGATTGGGGCGAAGGTATCGTCTTCCGTGTCGAGGCCGGCAGGTGCGAGCACGGCTTCTTCCGCGTCTTCCATGATCACGTCGACCACATCGTCAATGGTGATCCGGCCGATCAGCCGACCGTTGGCGTCAACCACCGGTGCGGAGACCAGATCCTGCTCGGAGAAAGTGCGTGCAACCTCCGTATCCGGCATGTCGAACGGCAGCGCTTCGGCCTCCGAATTCATGACCTCGCGGACGGTTACCGAAGGATCTGCGGTGAGCAGTGTGGTCAGTGGTAACACGCCGACGTACTCATCCCGGCTGTTGGTGACCACCAGCATGTCCGTGGTTTCCGGCAGCTCCTTCTTCAAGCGGAGATAGCGCAGAACGATCTCGACCGAGTGCCGCGGGCGGACGGTGATGGTGTCCGTGTTCATCAGGCCACCGGCCGTATCCTCAGGGTAGGAGAGCACGGCCTCGACACGTGCGCGGTCGCTGGCATCGAGCGAAGCGAGCACCTGGGCGGAGATGGTGGCGGGCAACTGCTGCAGGATGTCCGCGAAGTCGTCTGTATCCAGATCGTCCGCGGCCGCGACCAGCTCGTCGGTGTCCATACCTTCGAGAAATTCGGCCAGCACGTCGTCGTGCAGGTGCTGCAACACCTGATGGTTCTCTTCCTCGTCCAGTAGCTCCCACAGCACTCGGCGAACCTTCGGCGGTGTAGATTCGAGCAGCACTGCGAGCTCGGGCGGACGCATGGAGGCGAGCAGAAACCGGGTCTCGTTCACTGACCCGGACCCGTGCAGACGGATCACATCGCTGATCTGTTCCTGAATCTGCATGCTGGGTTGATGCCCTCGAGTCCCGCTTTTCTGGCGCCGGGAAGGGTACCAGAACTGCGCCTGCTCAAGGGGAGGTTAAGGGGACGGGTGCGTTACTCGTCTTCGCCGAAGCGACCAGCGATCAGCTCGGCGATGGCTGCCATGGCCGCTTCTTCGTCCTCACCCTCGACGCGAACACTGAGCTCTGAGCCTACCGGCGCGGCGAGCAGCATTACGGCCATGATGCTCTTGCCGTCGACGGATTCTGCATCGGCGACATCTGCCCGGCTCAGAGCGACCTGGCTGGAGAAGGTCTTGGTGAGATTGACGAGCTTGCCCGCCGCGCGGGCATGCAGACCGAGCTTGTTGACGATGGTGAGAGTAGCCTCGACCACGCCTAAAGCTCTGTTTCCCGGTGCCGGACGAGCACGTTGTCGAAGCGCCCGTCGAAGTGGGCCTTAAGCCTTTCCGCCATGTAAACGCTGCGGTGCCTGCCGCCCGTGCAGCCGACGGCGATATTGATGTAAGCCCGATTGTCTGCTTCGAAACGCGGCACCCAGCGATCCAGAAAACTGCGAATGTCTTCGAACATTTCCTGCACCTGGGGCTGACTGCCGAGGTATTCGATCACCGCCTGATCGGCACCGGTCTGCGATCGCAGGTCTTCCACCCAGTAGGGGTTGGGCAGGCAGCGAATGTCGAACACCATGTCCGCATCCACGGGTACGCCGAACTTGAATCCGAAGGAACGGAACAGCACGGAGATTCCCGGGCTCCGATCTTCCGCGATCTGCTTGCGCACCACCTCGACCAGCTCGCTGCCACGCATGAGCGTGGTGTCCAGGGTCAGGTCAGCCAGATTGGCGATGCTGCTGAGCAGAGACTTCTCCGCTTCTATGGCCTGAAGCAGGTCGGTCGCGTCATTGGTCAGTGGATGCCGGCGACGCGTTTCGCTGAACCGCTTTACCAACGTGCCGGACAACGCGTCCAGATAGATGATCTCGCAGTGGATGCGGCTGGGGTCCAGTCGGGCGTGAAACTCAGGAAAAGTTTCCAGTCCGTGGCTGCGGGCGTCGATGCAGACCGCATAGGCCGGATCTGAGGCTGCCGAGCCGGGTGCCCGTGAACCTGCGCCCTTCTGCTCGCTCAGCACGCTGCTGACCAGTGATGGAAGAAGCTCGACGGGAAAGTTGTCTATGCAGCTGAAACCGGCATCTTCGAGCGCTCTCAGGGCTGTCGATTTACCAGAGCCGGAACGGCCGCTGATGATGATGAGCTTCATGCCGCCCGGCTGCTCATCAACCCGGTAAATGTCTCATACAGCTCATCGTCGGAATCCGCGTGCCGCAGCCGCATACGGTTCTCATCACTGCCGTAGAGCCGGGAGAGGTCCGACAGCAGCTCCAGATGGGCGGACGTTTCCTCGGGCGGCACCAGTAGGATGAAAACCAGGTCGACCGGTTCGCCGTCGATCGCGTCGTAGTCCACCGGTTGGGCCAGCGTCAGACAGGCCGCGTGAATCTTCTCGCAGGCTATCCGACAGTGCGGTATGGCGACCCCCTCACCGAGGCCCGTGCTGCCGAGCCGTTCACGGTTCATCAGCTCGTCGAAGAGCTTTCGAGCCGGTAGCTGGTAGGTCTCTGCGAGCAGGTCGCTCGCGTACTGCAACAAAGCCTTACGGGAGCTGGCCGCAATGCTCACTTTGGTGCAACTTCGTTCGAGGATGGTCGGAATGTCACTCATCGGGGTGCTAATAAAAGCTCGGCAAACCGTGAACGCTAAACCCGCAGGAGGCGTCTCCTTCAGCGGCCGTGGTGGCGAGCTTGGAGCTTTTCCTTGTGCTTCAGAATCTGTCTGTCCAGCTTGTCGGTGAGCTTGTCGATGGCCGCGTACATGTCGTCGCAGTTTGCGTCTGCAAAGACCTCGGCGCCGCTGATGTGCACGGTGGCCTCCGCGCGTTGCTGGAGTTTCTCCACGGTCAGGATGACGTGGGTATTGGTAATGTGGTCGTAGTGACGTTCAAGTTTCTTCAACTTCTCTTCGACGTAGGATTTGAGTGCGTCCGTGACGTCTACGTGGTGTCCAGAGATGCTGAGCTGCATGAAAGTCCTCCTGTCTACCGGTTACTGCTGCTTGCTACCGCTTACTGCTACTTACTGCTACTTACTGCCGCTTGTCTGACTCTCGTTCGGATCTCGTCGGAGATGACCTGCTTCAGACCAGGCGTTTCCGCTCGTTAGAGGGGGGAATCGCCATGGATTCCCGATATTTCGCGACGGTTCTGCGAGCCACTTTGATGTTCTGTTCGGCCAGTATTGCTGCGATCTTGTTGTCGCTCAATGGTTTTCTGGGGTTTTCATCAGCAGTAAGCTTGCGGATTAGGGCTCGGATCGCCGTGCTCGAAACTTCTCCGCCGCTGGCTGTTGAAACATGGCTGGAGAAGAAGTACTTGAGTTCGAAAATGCCCCTGGGTGTGTGCATGTACTTACGGCTCGTTACCCGGGAAATCGTTGATTCGTGCATCTCCACGGCTTCGGCGATATCGGCCAACACCAGTGGCTTCATGGCCTCTTCGCCGTACTCGAGAAAGCCGCGCTGGTGCTCCACGATTTTGGTCGCGACTTTGAGCAGGGTTTCGTGGCGGCTTTGCAGGCTCTTCAGAAACCAGCGGGCTTCCTGCAGGTTGTCTTTCAGGTAGACGTTGTCGGCACTGGAGTCGGCTCGCTTCACCATGCTGGCGTAGAGCTCATTGATCTTCAGCTTCGGTGTTGCCTCACCATTCAACTCCACCTGCCACCGACCATTGTCCTTGAAGACCATCACGTCCGGCACGATGTACTCCGGTGCTTCGCCGCCGATGCTCGAGCCGGGCCGCGGGTTCATGGACTGGATGAGAGAAACCACGCCTGCCAGATCCGACTCGTCGAGCCTGGTACGGCGCTTCAAGGTATTGAAATCCCGACCAGCCAGCAGATCCAGGTGCTCTGCCACCAGGCTCAGCGCTTCTGCCCGCCACGGAGTCTCCGGATCCAGAGCGCTGAGCTGCAAGGTCAGGCTTTCGGCCAGATCTCTGGCACAGACCCCTGTGGGATCGAATTGCTGCAGGCGCTTCAACACTGCCAGCACCTCGTCAAGCTCCACCAGGGTCTCGGGATCAGCATCCGCGGGTTCGTCGGCGTTGAGGGTCGTGAGCAGATCCTCGACGTCAATGCCGAGCAACCCGTCCGGCTCGACCGCATCGATGATGGCAGTGGCGATCATCAGGTCCCTGTCGGACATCGGGGTCAGGTTGAGCTGCCAGAGCAGATGTTCCTGCAGAGATTCATCGCTGCTGTTGCGTTCGTCCAGCCCCCAGTCAAGGTCCTCGGTGCTGCTTGAGGAAGCTGCTCCACCCGGCTCGTAGATGTCGTCCCAACTGGTATCGACGGGCAGATCTTCCGGAATGGGGACCTCGTCGGCGGCTTCAGCCGGTGCTGGTTCCACGGCCTCGGCCGTCGTGGTGTCGACTGCGTCTCCCTCGATGTCCCCACTGGCCAGGCCTTCGTCGTAGCGATCTTCGAAGGGATCGTCGAGACCGTCAGCGGTCATGGCATCACCTTCACCGGGCAGTTCGGGAAAATCGTCCGCATCCTCTGAACCATCGGCGCTCACGCCGGTATCCAAGACTTCGCCCTCGGGCTCAGGGAGCTCGTTGCCGTCCGGTGGGCTCTCTTCTTCCTCGAGCTCCAGCATCGGGTTGGATTCCAGCGTTTCCTGGATTTCCTGCTGCAGATCCAGGCTCGATAGCTGCAGCAGACGGATAGCCTGCTGCAGCTGGGGTGTCATCGTCAGCTGCTGTCCGAGTTTGAGGGAGAGAGTCTGCTTCATGCCATGCTCTTCAGAGGCTGAAGGAATCTCCGAGATAAACGCTGCGAACCTGCTCGTTCTGAAGAATGGCCCCAGGTTCGCCCTCGGCAATGATCTGACCGGCGCTGACGATGTAGGCGCGGTCGCAGATATCCAGGGTATCGCGGACGTTGTGATCCGTGATCAGCACGCCGATCTGGCGGTTGGCCAGATCCCGAATCTCGTTTTTGATGTCCGAGACGGAAATGGGGTCAACGCCTGCGAACGGCTCATCGAGCAGCATGAATCCGGGTTCGGTTGCCAGAGCACGGGCGATCTCCAGTCGCCGGCGCTCGCCGCCGGAGAGACGTTCGCCCATCGACTTGCGAACACCTTGCAGGTGGAACTCATCGAGGAGCGCTTCGAGGTGCTCCTTACGCTGGCTGCCATTCAGCCCGCGACGAAGCTCGAGTATGGCCATGATGTTGTCTTCGGTGCTGAGCTTGCGGAAGACGCTGGCTTCCTGAGGCAGGTAGCCGATGCCTTCCCGGGCTCGAATGTGCATGGGCGCATGGGTGAGCGGCCGACCGTCCAGATCGATCTCACCGGCATCCGCTTTCAGGAGGCCGACAATCATGTAGAAAGTGGTGGTTTTACCGGCACCATTCGGTCCGAGCAGTCCGACGATCTCGCCGCTCTCGACCCCCAGGCTGACGCTCTCCACGGCGACTTTGTTTCTGTACTGCTTGCGCAGTGCCCTGGCTTCAAGCTTCGGCATCGATCAGGGTACTTGGCCGTCGGCGGGCTCTGGCACGGCCGATGCGTCTGGGTCGGATACTTCTACGGGTTCCTCGCTGGGGGTCGATTCCATCGGGGACGTCGATTCCATGGCAGATGGTTGCAGGACCATGGTCACTGGTGCTTCTTCGGTGGCGCTGGCATCCACCCGGCCGGCGACGATGTCGTAGACGATCAGATCCCCCGTCAGTGTGCTGCCTTCCTGCTCGAGGTTAGCAGCACCTCTGAGATCAACCCGCTCCTCCTGAGTGTGGTAGACGATGGTCAAGGCTTCCGCCTTGACCGGTGCTTCATCCAGTTCGATCTGCTGCTGATAACGGGCTGGGGTGTCTTCTGCGGTGATCCGCTTGACCTTGTTGCCGTCCAGAAGATCGATGGTCATGACCTCGGCGGTCACCCGCAAGGTGCCCTGATCCACCTGGACCGAGCCGCGATAGATGATCCGGTTGCCGGTCTGATCGTACTCCACCGAATCTGCCCGGATGTTGATCGGCTGATCGGCATCTTCTGGCAGAGCCTGTGCCGGTAACGCGCCGATCAGCAGTGCCAGACCTGTCGCCAACGTAAGCGGGCCTCGCACGACGGCAGGGAAGATACGGCTGCGCAGGTCAGTGCCCAACCATCTAGCTGGCGGGGGCTTTGAACTGATGCGGCAGGATGACGGTGTGTACGCGTTGCTCATCGCTTGAAAACATTTTGAGCAGTCCCTTGCTGAGGCTGCCTTGCAGACCCACGGCCTTGGTCCGGCCGGCGTGGGTGGTGATCATAACATTCTGGTCCGTTTCGGCGTATTCACGATCCGGGTAGATGGTGATGCTTGGCGTGCGCAGATCGTAGCGTCGACCGTCCTCGAAGACCTGCAGCATCTGCACATCATCGACCAGCTCCACCTTCTCGTTGCCGGCTCGCTGGCTCTGCGAAGCGTTCTTGATGACCCCCGTCCTGGCCGTGATCTGCCATGGCGGTTGCGGCGCGTCATGCAAGGTGAGGTCTGGCTCAGTGAGGAGCGTCAGCGCATCGGCTTCAAAGTGCTCGATCAGCGGCGAGCGTAGCAGGTAGCGCAAGGCGCCCGTGTCCCGGTAGTCACGGATCACCGCATCTTCGATGAGCAGATCCGGCTCATCGCTGGCCTTCAGTACAGGCTCGGCTTCCTCTTCCGGCAGCGTAGGTTGGAAGAAGACGGCTGCGCCGATGACCAGGCTGCCGACCAACGCAATGCCGATCAGTCGCGCGGTGCTGAGTGGCAGTCGATCCATCCGGATCAGTAGGGCCAGGTGTCCCTGGCGCGGAGAATGAGCTCGGCGAGCTCCCGGACAACACCCTCACCACCGGCCGCCTGGGTAACGTGATCGGCCCGCGCTCTAACCGCCGGATGACCGTTCGGCACGCTGATCGAGAAACCGGCCAGGTCGAACAGCACCAGGTCGGCAAGGTCGTCGCCCACGTGTGCGGTCTCTTTCAGGGGAATGTGGAGTTGCGCGCAGAGAGCCTGGAAAGCGGGTCCTTTGTCGTCGAGCCCCTGGGCCAGGTGGCGAATCCCGAGCTCACGGGCCCTCCTGTCCACCATCGGCGATTCACGGCCGGTAAGGATGGCGATCTCGATACCGGTGGCGGCCAGCATCTTGATGGCCGATCCGTCCTGGACATTGAAGGCTTTGATCTCGCGGCCGTCGTCACTGTAGATGATGCGGCCATCGGTCAGCACGCCGTCCACATCGAGTGAGAGCAGACGGATGCGCGCGAGATCGGTGCGGAGTTCGTCGGTCATCATGTGGGTCATTTTCAAGCGGCTTTCAAGCGGCGTGCCAGGTAGTGGACTGGTTGATCAGGAGCAGGTTGTAACCACACCAGGCAGCCAGCATCACGGCGCCTTCGAATCTTGTGATCACCGGGCTCGAGCCGATGGCGTAGGCAAAGAGCGCCAGCAGCAGCGTGAGTGCCAGCATCATCCCGCAATCGCGCCAGAGCGCCACGATGTCGATGCCGGTGCCACCGATCAGACCGGGAATAGCCAGCACGGCCAGGATGTTCAAAATGTTCGAACCGACCACGTTGCCGATGGCGATGTCGGAGTGACCTTTGATCGCCGAGCCGACAGTGGCCGCGAGCTCGGGCAGGCTGGTGCCTATGGCGACGATGGTCAAGCCGATGATCAGCTCGGAAACGCCAAGGGCTTCGGCGATCTGGGTCGCAGACCAGACCAGTACCTCGGCGCTCACCAGCAGCACCAGCAGACCGGTGATCAGCCAGAAGATGGCCTGACCTCTGGGCATATGCTGCAGCTCGTCCAGTTCCTCCTGGATGCTCTCGGAAACCTCCGCCCCTGCCGTCTGCTGGTTCATGACCAGTCGCCAGAGGATGAGACCGAGTCCGCCGAGCAGGAGGACGCCATCCAGAAAGGACAGATGCAGATCGAACATCAGGATGAGGGCGAGTAAGGTTGCACCCAGCAGCCAGGGCAACTCGGCCTTCAGCACGGTTTGAGAAAACGGCAGCGGGGCGATCAGTGCGGTGATGCCGAGGACCAGGCCGATGTTGGCAATGTTTGAGCCAATGGCATTGCCTACGGCAAGCAGGGGGGTGCCTTCGATGGAAGCGGCGGCAGCCACCAGGATCTCTGGTGCGGATGTACCGATGGATACGACCGTCAGGCCGATGAGCATCTTCGAGACGCCCATGTGATTGGCCGTACTGGCTGCACCCGACAGAAATTTGTCCGCGCTCCAGACGAGGGTGATGAAACCCAGGATCAGCGCCAGGATCAGAAACCACATCGGTTAACGCGCGGTCGAATTGTCAGTTAGTTGGATCAATCGGTCACTCTGGTCGATTGGCGCAGGAGTCCAGTTTTCTGTCGATACGTGTTTCGGATGGTAACAGTGCGGGTTTTCCAAATCAGCGGGGTGTTATAGTTGCGGGTCGTTCACGAGGCAACCGGTAAATGACCGAATCAACAATCGGCCACACGGTTGAGACCCCCCCTCGAGAGCCGCTGATCGAGATCGAGAACCTGACATTTCGGCGTGGCGATCGGCTGATCTTCGATGGTCTCAACATGATCGTGCTGACCGGATCGATCACGGCCCTGATGGGACCGAGTGGCTGCGGCAAAACCACGTTGCTGCGGATCATTGGCGGTCAGCTGAAACCGGATGCCGGCTCCGTGCGCGTTCGTGGTCAGGATGTGGGCCAGCTCAAGCGGGGTGAGCTCCTGGAGCTGCGCAAAGACATCGGCATGCTGTTCCAGTCGTCGGCCCTGTTCACCGATCTCTCCGTGTTCGAGAACGTCGCCTTCCCGTTGCGTGAGCACACGGACCTTCCGGAGGACGTCATCCGGGATCTCGTGCTGCTGAAACTAAACGCGGTCGGGTTGCGGGGTGCTCGAGACCTGATGCCCAGCCAGCTTTCCGGTGGCATGGCTCGGCGGGTGGCACTGGCCCGCGCCATTGCGCTGGACCCCTGCCTGCTCATGTATGACGAGCCGTTCACGGGGCAGGACCCGATTTCAATGGGGGTAGTGGTATCCCTGATCCGGCGTCTGAACTCGGCGCTGGGTGCGACCAGCCTTCTGGTCTCCCACGATATTCACGAGACCGCTGGTATCTCGGACGAGATATTCATCCTGGACGCGGGCAAGGTCGTTGCCGGCGGGGAGCCGTCAGCGCTGGCCAACCACGAGTCCGACCGGGTCCGTCAGTTCATCACCGGCTCACCGGACGGCCCCGTGCCGTTTCACTATCCGGCGGATGATCTGGCGTTCGACCTGCTCGGGGTGGGCGAACCGTGATCGATTTCGTTCGCAGCCTGGGAGACAGGAGCCTCGATCGTCTTTCCAGCCTCGGTCGGGCGACGATCATGTGGGCGACCGCGTTGTGGGGGCTGCCTCGATTCTCGGAGCTGCCGCTGGTTATCCGCCAGATCTACAACGTGGGTGTGCTGTCGCTGATCATCATCGTCCTGTCTGCCTTTTCCATCGGTGCGGTCATCGCGTTGCAGTTCTACACTCAGCTGGCCCGGTTCGGTGCGGAAGATGCGGTGGGCCTCGGACTGGCGCTGGTGCTGCTGCGCGAGCTTGGACCGGTGGTGACAGGGCTTCTGTTCGCCGGCAGGGCCGGCTCGGCAGTGACTGCAGAAATCGGCCTGATGAAATCCACCGAGCAGCTCTCCAGCATGGAGATGATGGGTGTGGATCCGCTGCGGCGCATCGTTGCCCCCCGACTCTGGGCCGGCGTGATCAGTATGCCGCTGCTGACCGCGGTGTTCAACGTGGTGGCCATCTACGGCGGTATGGTGGTTGCTGTGGAGTGGCTCGGCTCGGATGCCGGTTCATTCTGGTCCGGCATGCAGGATACCGTGGAACTTTGGAACGACGTAGGCAAGGGCATGGTCAAAAGCGTCATATTTGCGGTAGTCGTCACCTGGATCGCGGTATTTCAGGGTTACGACACGGTGCCGACACCAGAGGGTATAGGACTTGCGACCACGCGCACGGTGGTCACCTCATCCGTGATGATTCTGGCCATGGACTTCATACTGACACTCAGCATGTACGGAGAATTCAAATAATGCGCATGCGAACCGTTGAAATCAGCGTTGGCGCTTTTGTGCTGGCAGGCGCCCTGGCGCTGATCTTTCTTGCCGTGAAGGTCAGTGGGGTAAACCTCACCCAGGGTAGCGACTCCTATATCGTGCAGGCTCGTTTCGACGATGTGGCGGGCTTGAGGCCACGTGCCAAGGTAAGCATGGCCGGCGTCACCGTCGGTCGAGTAGCGAACATCGAGGTGGACATGGAGTACGGAGAAGCCGTGGTCTCCCTGGAAATACATGGTCAGCCCGGCAATCTGTCGCTGGACACCGGTGCGCAGATTCTCACTGAAGGTATACTCGGCGCCCGCTATGTGAGCCTGCTGCCCGGCGCCGACGAGGAAACGCTGGCAGATGGCGACTTCATCGAGGAAACCCAGGGTGCACTGGTGCTGGAAAACCTGGTTGGCGACCTCATCACCCGCCTGGGTTCCTCCTGATCCGTGGCTGCATCCTGACGGAGATAATGTGATGGCACACTTCAGCTTCAGATTCCTGCGCGCCAGCCTGCCCGGGCTGCTGGCGCTTGTTCTCATCCTGCCAACCGTCAACGCCTCGGCTCAGATCCGCGAGGCCGAAGATCTGGTGGAAAAAACCACTGCTGAAATGCTGGATCTGATCGAGGAAGCCAAGACCTACGTGGATGAAGATCCGGAGCGGTTCTATGTGGAAGTCGAGGCGCTTTTGAACCCGGTCATCGATTTTCCACGCTTCGCCAGAAGCGTCATGGCCGCCCACTACAAACGAGCCACCCCGGAGCAGCGGGAGCGCTTTGCGGAAGGGTTCAAGTGGAGCCTGGTGCGCACCTATGCGCTGGCACTGACCGAGTTCAACGATGGCGGAGTGAACATCGTTCCTTCGGACCGACCACCCAAACGTCCGGATCGGGCCAGCGTCAAGCAGGAGATCCGCTCGGAAGGGGAGGTCTACCCGGTGATCTACTCCATGGCCCAGAACTCCGAAGGCGAGTGGCGGGTGATGAACATCATCATCAATGGCATCAACATGGGTCTCACATACCGCAACCAGTTCGCCAGTGCGGTGAAAGACCCTGCCTACGGCGGCGACATGGATCAGGCCATTGATGGCTGGGTATCGTCGCTTGGAGCCATCGATACCTCGGCCAGCGAGGAGTCGGTGGGCGCCGCCAGCTCATCGGGTGGATAACCAGGAGTTTCTAATGGCGTTCGAGCTGCCGAAAGAGGTCTCTTTTGAAAATCTGGTGGCCACTCGTGAGGCGGGTAAGCATCATATCGATTCGCTCGTTGCCGATACCGATGTTGCCGAGTTCGATCTGGCTGGTCTCACCGATGCCAGCTCTGCGGCAGTGGCCCTGCTGATTGCCTGGTTTCGTTATGGGCACGCTCATGGCAAGGTGGTGCGCTTTCTGAACGTACCGGCGGCGATCATGAACATCATCGAAGTCAGCGAGCTTGCTGAAGTCCTGCCGATCGCGGCGGCGACGCCGGAGGTCGCGTGATTGACGCCATTCGCCAGGCCGTTACCGATGGCATCGAGAATGCCGAGGTGGACGTGGTGCTGGATGGGGACCGGGCATTGATCAGCGTGGTGAGCCCGGAGTTCGAAGGTCTGTCCAGAGTACAGAAGCAGCAGAAGGTTTATGGCTGCATCGACGCCTTCATCAAAGACGGCAGCCTGCACGCGGTGACGATTCGAGCCCAAACGCCGGAAGACTGATTCAGTATGGACAAGCTCCTCATTACCGGCGGAAAGACTCTGGCCGGCAGCCTCAAGGTGTCGGGCGCGAAGAACTCGGCATTGAAAATACTCGCCGGCACGCTGTTGACCGAAGAGCCGGTCAGCATCGGTAACGTGCCGCACCTGCACGACGTCACCACCATGATCGAGTTGCTCGGTTGTCTGGGTGCTGATGTGGTGCTCGATGAAAAGATGCGGGTGGAGGTCACGGCTCGAGAACTCAAGTCCGTGAAGGCGCCTTATGAGCTGGTGAAAACCATGCGGGCTTCCTTCGTGGTGCTCGGCCCGTTGCTGGCCCGGTTCGGTCGGGCGGAAGTATCGCTCCCCGGGGGTTGCGCCATCGGCGCTCGTCCGGTGGACCAGCATCTGAAAGGTCTGGAGGCGCTGGGTGCTGCCATAGAGGTCGAGGAAGGCTATGTGCGGGCGAGCCGGGAGGGTCGGCTGAAAGGTGCCGATGTAACCTTCGATCTGGTCACCGTCGGGGGTACGGAAAACGTGCTCATGGCAGCGACTCTGGCAGAGGGGACCACCCGGATCATGAATGCCGCACGGGAACCGGAGATCGTCGATCTTGCTGACTTTCTCAACGCCATGGGCGCAAAGGTGAGTGGCCAGGGTACGTCCACCATCGTCGTGGAAGGTGTGCCCGAACTGCACGGTTGCGAATTCGATGTGATGCCCGACCGGGTAGAGGCAGGTACCTACCTGATCGCTGCTGCGGCAACCGGAGGACAGGTGAAGCTCACCGACGTGGCACCGGCAACGCTCACCGCGGTGCTCGACAAGCTCAAAGCATCCGGCGCAGACCTCAGCTGCACCGAATCGACGGTGAGTCTGGATATGCGGGGTCGGCGGCCGAAGGCGGTGGACATTGAGACGGGCGTATATCCCGGTTTCCCCACCGACATGCAGGCTCAGTACCTGGCTATGAACGCGGTCGCAGAAGGCACCAGCCGGGTGACCGAGACCATCTTCGAAAACCGTTTCATGCATGTGCAGGAGATCAATCGGCTTGGCGCGAGCATTGAGCTCGAAAGCGCTTCAACGGCCATCATCCACGGTGTGGAGCAACTGAAGGCAGCGCCGGTGATGGCGACCGATCTGCGGGCTTCCTTCAGCCTGGTGGTGGCGGCCTTGGTGGCAGAAGGCACCACGCTCATCGATCGGATCTATCACATTGACCGTGGCTACGAGACCATAGAAGAGAAGCTGCAGCTGCTTGGCGCGGACGTCGCGCGGGTGCGCTGAACCGGTTTCTATCAACGCGTCAGCAACCAACTTTCAGGCATCAAGTAAGACGATGGGACTGACAATTGCACTGAATCGGGGTCGGATTCTGGCCGAGGTTCTACCCATGCTTCGGCAGGCGGGAATCGAACCGTCGGAAGATCCGGAAGCCAGCCGGAAGCTCATCTTTGAGAGCCGCACGGGCGATCACCAGCTTGTGGTGATGCGCGGCTCCGATGTGCCCACCTTCGTGGAGTATGGCGCTGCCGACGTTGGCGTCACGGGCAAGGACACCCTCATGGAGTACGGTGGCGGCGCGCACTTCTATGAGCGACTTGATCTGGGCATCGGCCGTTGTCGATTGATGACGGCAGCACCCCTGGGCAGCGACCTGGCCGAAGGACGTGACGTGCGGGGCCCCATTCGGGTTGCGACCAAGTTTGTCAACGTGACCCGGCACTACTACGAGGCCGGGGGTCGCCAGGTAACGATCATTCCACTATCAGGCGCAATGGAGATTGCGCCGCTCATGGATCTGGCAGACTGCATCGTCGATATCGTCGATACCGGCAACACGCTGAAAGCCAACGGTCTGGTTGCGCTCGAGACCATCGCAGACATTTCTTCCCGGGTAATCGTCAACCGGGCGTCCATGAAGACCCGGTTCGATGAAGTGCAGGCGCTTCTGGCGGTGCTTGCCGAAACCACAGCAGCACACGGCGATGACTGAACTGGCCATCGCCCGTCTCGCGACCACCGACGTGGACTTCGAGGATCACCTGAGAACGTTGCTTGCCTGGGATGTGGCAGAGGACAGCGAGGTGCTCGAGATCGCTCGGGATGTGATCGGGCGAGTGCGGTCAGAAGGCGATGCGGCCGTCCTTGAGTTCACCCGTCGTTTCGATGGCGTCGAGGCGACGGACCTTGCGGCGATGGTGCTTCTGCCTGACGACTTCGCTGACGCCTGGCAGCGGATCGGTGAGGTGGAGCGGGATGCGATCTCCACTGCTGCAGAGCGGATCAGGGCATACCACGAGCATCAGAAATCGGAGCCCTGGACCTACACCGATGATCTCGGCAACCGGCTGGGGCAGAAGGTAACGCCACTGGACCGGGTTGGCGTGTATGTGCCTGGTGGCCAGGCAGCCTATCCGTCCACAGTGCTCATGACGGCGATTCCGGCTCGGGTCGCCGGGGTTGGTGAGGTAATCATGACCGTACCGACACCGGGTGGGACGCGCAGTGATCTGGTGCTGGCTGCAGCGCACGTTGCCGGTGTGGATCGGGCATTCACCGTGGGTGGCGCGCAGGCGATCGCAGCGCTCGCCATCGGCACCGACACCATTCCAAAGGTCGACAAGATCGTCGGGCCCGGCGGTGTGTTCGTCGCTGCTGCCAAGCGCCTGGTCTACGGCGAGGTAGGCATCGACATGGTAGCGGGACCGAGTGAGGTGCTGGTGATTGCCGACGGCAGCTCACCCGTGGACTGGATTGTTTTTGACCTGTTCTCGCAGGCCGAGCACGATGAAGCGGCGCAGGCGTTGCTGCTCTGCCCGGACGGCGACTATCTGGACGCCGTGGCGGACGCCATGGCGATGCATCTCGAGGACGCACCGCGTCGAGACACCATCCGTGCATCGCTGAACGGTCGAGGTGCGTTGATCAAGGTCGCCGATCTCCCCGAGGCGATGGCGCTGGCAAATCGGATCGCACCTGAACACCTGGAGCTCTGCGTTGCCTCACCCGAGACATGGCTGGATGAAATCCGTCATGCGGGTGCCATCTTTCTGGGTCCGCATTCTCCTGAAGTGATGGGTGACTACACGGCAGGGCCGAGTCATGTGCTGCCCACTTACGGGTCGGCCCGGTTCTCATCACCTCTCGGCGTGTATGACTTTCAGAAGAAGAGCTCGGTCATACAGCTCTCGGCAGAAGGCAGTGAACATCTGGCCCGTGCCTCGGCCGTCCTCGCGCACGGCGAGGGACTGGCTGCCCATGCCCGGGCTGCGGAAGCGCGCCTGTCCGGGCTGGACCACAATCAGGGGCGGAAGGGCAGCTAGCAGCTGGCTGCTCAGCCTTCCGGCCGACGACCCGCCTCGACCTCGATCGCCAGACTCTGCTCACGACCGTCCGGTAGGGAGCGGGTGACGCCAAGAGCGATTGTCTCTCCCGGTCGGGTCATGCCGACCAGCCTCGAGAACACGTTCGGATCTCGGATCGGCTCTCCGTTCACCTCAGTGATCGTGTCCTGAGTGCGCAACCCTGCTCGATGGGCCGGGCCGGTTTGCTCGATACCACTGACCCTGATCCCTGCCGCTGATCTCGGAGTCAAGGTGTTTTCCAGGGTCAGCCCGAGCCAGCCGCGAACCACGCGGCCGTGCTCGATGATTTCCTCCAACACCCCGTAAGCCAGATCAGCCGGAAGCGCGAAACCCACTCCCATGGCTTCCCCGCTCGGACTCAGGATGAGCGTATTGATCCCGATCAGGCGGCCTCTGGCATCGATCAGCGCACCGCCGGAGTTGCCTGGGTTGATGGCTGCATCCGTCTGCAGGAAGTCATCATATGGGCTGGCGCTGACGCTGGCTCTGCCCGTGGCGCTGATGATGCCGGCAGACACCGTCTGGCCGATCCCGAACGGATTGCCGATGGCGAGTGCCACATCACCAACGGCCACACCGGAAGGGTCACCGAGGGTGATGGCGGTGAGATCCTTCAGTGCGATGCGCACTACCGCCAGGTCGGTCAGCCGGTCGCTGCCGATGACAGAGGCAGCTGCGGTACGGCCATCGGCGAGCATCACCAGCACCTCGTTTGCACCTTCGATGACGTGCGCGTTGGTGACGATGAATCCGTCCGGATGAACGATGACGCCGGAGCCGAGCGAGGTCCGATCCACACCCATGAGCCGATCGCACCAGGGTTTAAGCCGTGGATCGCTCTGGCAGTTGGGCGGTATCTCCCGAACTGTCGAGTAGATGTTAACGACTGAGGGGGCAGCGCGGGCAACGGCTGCTGCGTAGCCGACTGATTCCTGAGCCGTGCCCGTCTCCGATTGGGTTCCGGAGCGATCATTCCAGATCGCCACCAGACCACCGCCCAGGACCAGGCCGACCAACACAGGCAGCAGCCACTGGCGCAGGATCTTATTCATGTTGCTCCATGTTGCGCACCATCACGTGCGAAACCATATAGAAGCCAACACGGTTGCGAAATGCCGGTCTGGGTGGCGTCACGACCCCGCTAGTACGTTGTTCGGCATCCTGCAAGCAGCTAAAGTCGCGGGCATGACACCAGTAGAAAAATACCAACAACTACTGGCCGACCCTCAGTTTTTCGATGACCCCGAGCAGCGCCGGGTGGTGGATCTGTTCGAGGCCCTGTATCAGATATTGAGGGCGCGGGGGAAGCGCAGCCAGGGGCTGTTTGGCCAGCTCGGGAGGTTCAGCCGCAAGCCGGAGACTCCGGTGATGGGTCTGTATCTCTGGGGCGGCGTGGGGCGCGGCAAGACCATGTTGATGGACCTGTTTTACGAGTGCCTGCCACCGGGCAATCGATTGCGCATGCACTTCCATCGCTTCATGCATAGGGTGCATAAGGAGCTGAACGAGCTGTCCGGCACTGTCGATCCGCTCAAGGTGGTGGCGGACCGGATAGCCCAGGAGACCCGGGTCATCTGCTTCGATGAGTTCTTTGTCTCGGATATCGGTGACGCGATGATTCTGGGTGAGCTTTTCGAGCATCTTTTCGAGCGGGGCATCACGCTGGTGGCCACCAGCAACGTGGCGCCAGACTTGCTTTACGAGAACGGCCTGCAGCGGCGACGGTTCCTGCCGGCAATCGAGGCAATCAAGACCCACACCCGCGTGCACTGCCTGGATTCGGATACGGACTACAGGCTACGGGTACTGGAGCGGGCAGAGATCTACCACGTGCCGCTCGACGCGGCTGCCGAGCAGAGCCTGTCGAAGAGCTTTCACGCGCTGGCGCCGGAGAAGCCGGAAGAAAAGGTCGCGCTCGACATTGAGAATCGAATCATCAACGCCCGAATGGTGGCGGAGGATGTGGCCTGGTTCGAGTTTGCTGAGCTGTGTGAAGGTCCCAGGAGCCAGAATGACTACATTGAGTTGTCTCGGATCTTCCATGCGGTGCTGGTAAGCAACGTACGCCGATTCAGCAGCCGGGATGAGGATGCGGCGCGGCGCTTCATCTCCCTGGTGGACGAGTTCTACGACCGGAACGTCAAGCTGATTATCTCTGCCGACTCGGAGATCGAAGATCTCTATGGTGGTGAGCGGCTTCGCTTCGAGTTCGAGCGGACCAAGAGCCGGTTGCTGGAAATGCAGTCCCACGAATATCTGGCCCGCTCCCATTTGGCCTAGCAGGCTGAATGCCGTTCTCCTTTGCCGAGCACCCCAAACGGGCTCTGTGTCGGGCTGCAGGCGCCTGTTTATGGGCGATTCGTCCGGAAATAAGGCCTCGGGTCCGGCTTCAGGATTCTGTTGTAAATGGCCAGTTGCTCCGCTAAGATTCGCGCTCCCAAAAATCCGGCCCCTGAACGCGGGCGCTGGACGCAGAACAAACAAAAACAACTAGATAAATAGAAACAGCAGATTAGATAGCACCAGATGAAGACTGTGAGCACCCGTCCGCAAGATGTCGACCGCACCTGGTTCGTCGTGGACGCAGAAGACAAGACTCTGGGTCGGTTGGCGACGGAAATCGCCCACCGGCTCCGAGGCAAGCACAAGCCCGAGTACACGCCGCACGTGGATACGGGTGACTACATCGTGGTGGTGAATGCCGAGAAGGTCCGGGTTACGGGAAACAAGCTCAACGACAAGATGTACTACCGGCACAGTGGATACCCAGGCGGCATCAAGCAGATGAACTTCAAGGACATGCAGGACCGGCATCCTGAGCGGATCGTCGAGACGGCAGTCAAAGGCATGCTGCCGAAGAACCCTCTCGGGCGGGCCATGTTCAAAAAGCTGAAGGTGTACGCCGGTGCCGAGCACCCGCACGCCGCCCAGCAACCCCAACCCCTGGAAATCTAACAAAGGAATCTGAGTAGGATCGGCATGCAGAACTACGGAACAGGTCGCCGCAAAACTTCGGCTGCCAGAGTTTTCATCACGCCAGGCAGCGGCAACATCTTGGTCAACAACAGCCCGCTCGACCAGTACTTTGGTCGGGAAACGGCGCGGATGATCGTCCGCCAGCCGCTTGAAGTCGCTGAGGTCACCGACAAGGTCGACGTCAAGGTCACAGTGCGCGGTGGCGGCAACTCAGGCCAGGCAGGTGCCATCCGACACGGTATCGCCCGTGCGCTCGTTGAGCAGGACGAAAATTTGCGCGTGCCTCTGCGCCGTGCAGGCTTCCTCACCAGGGATGCTCGTGAAGTAGAGCGTAAAAAGGTTGGTCTGAGAAAGGCGCGCAAGCGTCCGCAGTTTTCCAAGCGGTGACACATTTCTCCTCCGGCCGCGGGTCGGTGTATGACGCCTGACCAGCTGTCCCGGCCCGTGCTCAAGATGAAGGTTCGGAACGAAAAAGAGGCCCTCGGTATGCCCGGGACCGCCGGGCTGGTGGGCGAGCTATGCTAGACTAGGGCGTTTTTTTACCAACTGCGGGAGCCAGAAGCTGTGAGCAGCAGCGAGCCAGATACCCCTTCGACTCAAGAGTCAGAACCCGGCCCGAAGAGCATCGACAAGACGGGTTTCAACAAGCAAAGACGCTACTTCCTCATCGGCGCTACCTCAGTGGTTGGCGGGGCTGGTGTGGTTGGGGCAGCTGTGCCTTTCGTCGCCTCCTGGATGCCGTCGGCGAAAGCCCGGGCACTTGGCGCACCGATCACCATCGATATCTCCAAGCTGCAACCGGGCGAGATGCTCGGTCCGGTGCCTGCCTGGCGCGGTCAGCCGGTGTTCGTCGTTTACCGGAAGCCGGAAGCGCTGGAGATGCTCGAGCAGGCGACGGAAGATCTTGCGGATCCGAACTCCGACAACCCGGAGATGCAGCCCGAGTACGCGAAGAACCCCTGGCGCTCCAAGCGTCCCGAGATCGGGGTGTTCGTTGGCTTGTGCACTCACCTCGGCTGCTCACCGAAGTTTCATGGTGAGGTGCAACCGGAGCCGTTCGATGAGAACTGGCAGGGCGGCTTCTTCTGCCCGTGTCACGGTTCGAAGTTCGACCTGGCGGGAAGGGTCACCAAGGGTGTTCCGGCACCGGATAACCTGCCAGTGCCGCCGTATCAGTTCCTGAGTGACAACGTCATCCAGGTTGGCGTAGACGAGGAGACGGCGTAATGGCAGATCAGAACGCAGCCCCGGGCAACTCCGGAAAGATGGAAAAGATCTGGAACGACGCCATTGGCTGGGTGGATGAGCGCTTTCCGCTCACCGAAACCTTCGAATACCACATGTCGAAGTACTACGCCCCGAAGAACTTCAACTTCTGGTATTACTTCGGCGTGCTCTCCATGGTGGTGCTCGTCATCCAGTTGCTCACGGGCGTCTGGCTGACCATGAGCTACTCACCAGCCACTGCGTTTGCTTCGGTCGAGTACATCATGCGGGATGTGGAGTACGGCTGGCTGCTTCGCTACCTGCACTCCACCGGTGCCTCGGCCTTTTTCGTGGTGGTCTATCTGCACATGTTCCGCGGCATGATGTACGGCTCGTACCGCAAGCCCAGGGAGCTGCTTTGGATCATCGGGATGGCCATCTTCGCAGTACTGATTATCGAAGGCTTTGCCGGTTACCTGCTGCCCTGGGGCAACATGTCTTACTGGGCGGGTCAGGTAATCGTCTCACTGGTTGGCGCCATACCCGTTATCGGTCCCGATCTGATGGAGTGGGTCCGCGGCGACTTTCTGATGTCGGACATCACGCTGAACCGGTTCTTCGCGCTGCACGTGATCGCGCTGCCGCTGATTCTTGTGATGCTGGTGTTTGTGCACATCGTGGCACTCCACCATGTTGGCTCAAACAACCCGGACGGTGTCGAGATCAAGAAGCACAAAGACGAGAACGGTATTCCCCTGGACGGCATTCAGTTCCACCCTTACTACACCATCGGTCATGATCTGCCTGCCATCGCGCTGTTTCTGATCTTCTTCTGCGCTGTGGTGTTCTTCGCGCCGGAGATGGGCGGCTACTTCATCGAGAAACCGAACTTCGAGGCGGCCAACCCGCTGAAGACGCCGGAGCACATAGCGCCGGTGTGGTACTACACACCTTTCTACGCGATGCTCCGCGCCGCGACCTTTCCGCTGTTCGGCATCCCGGCAAAGTTCTGGGGCTTCGTGGTTATGGCGGGCGCCATCGTGATTCCGTTTGCGCTGCCGTGGCTCGATCGTTCGCCGGTCAAGTCGATTCGCTACAAGGGAATGATCTCCAAGGTCATGCTGGGGCTGTTCGTCGTGACCTTCTTCGTGCTCGGCTATCTGGGCACCATCCCGCCGTCGGAGATCGCCACCCTGATCGCGCAAATCGGCACGGCCATCTACTTTGCTTACTTCATGCTCATGCCCTGGTACACCAGGGTTGAGAAGACGAAACCGGTCCCCGACCGTGTAACAGTATCGCACTGAGGCGGTGGTAAGCATGCAGAGCATCAGCAACCGAAGAAAAATCCAAAGCAAAAGCCGAACGAGCAACATGAAAAATGCGCTCCTGCGATCCGCGTTGATCATCTTCCTGGCGCCTGGTGTGGCATTGGCAGCGAGCACCAGCGACTGGCCCATGGAACCCATGGAGCCGAACCTTCAGGATCTGCCCTCGCTGCAGAACGGCTGGCGGCTGTACGTGAACTACTGTCTGGGCTGCCACTCGCTGGCCTATCAGCGCTACGAGCGAACAGCCGACGACCTGGGTGTTCCGCACGACATCGCTCTGGAGCAACTTGTGTTCACCGGTCAGAAGATAGGTGAGCACATGACCACCGCCATGCAGCCGGAGCTGGCAAAGGCCTGGTTTGGCGCGCCACCGCCCGACCTCACCATGGTGGCACGCACCCGTGGCGAAGAGTGGCTCTACAACTACCTGAAGACGTTCTATATCGACGAGTCGCGGCCTTTTGGCGTGAACAACAAAGTGTTCCCGAATGTCGGCATGCCAAACGTCATGGCTGAACTGCAAGGTGTGCAGCGCTCTGCCTGCCTGCAAATGCCGAAGATCGCTGAGAACGGCGGTGAAAGGCGGGACCCACTCACCGGTGATTCCGTGACCGAAGAGCGTTGTGGCCAGCTGGTCGTCGATGAAGGTACCGGCCAGTACACGGCGGAGGAGTTCGATCAGGCTGTTTACGATATCGTGAACTTCCTCTACTACACCGGCGAACCGAGCCGCCTCGAGCGTCACCGGACCGGTGTGTACGTGATTCTGTTCCTCGTCATTCTCTATGTATTCACTTTCCTGTTGGGTCGTGAGTTTCAGAAGGATGTGAAGTAAGAGCCCGCTAAATGGTTCGGCACCCGTTCGCCGAACTGACTGACTTTCCAAAGCCGGTGTCAGTATTGCCGGCGCCCATCGAAGAGACTCCCATAGGTTTAGTATGAGCGTAGTGACAAAACGATCTTCCATGACGCTGTTTTCAGATGCGCGCGACCAGTACTCGCACCGGGTACGGATGGTGCTCGCGGAAAAAGGCGTGACGGTGGACATCGTCGACGTGGATCCGGCCAACAAGCCGGAAGACCTGGCTGAGATCAATCCGTACAACAGCCTGCCCACGCTCCTCGATCGGGATCTGGTGCTCTATGAGGCGAACGTGATCATGGAGTACCTGGACGAGCGCTTTCCGCACCCGCCGCTGCTGCCGGTCTATCCGGTTCAGCGGGCCCTATCTCGGCTCTGGATCACCCGCGTCGAGCGGGAGTGGAGCGGCCGGCTGGATATCCTCATGGCGGGTAAAGGTCGCGAAACGGTGATCACCAAAGCGCGGAAAGAGCTCCGGGAGAGCATCATCAGCATCGCACCCATCTTTGCGGAGAAGCCGTTCTTCATGAATGAAGAATTCACCCTGGTCGATTGCTGCGTGGCACCCATTCTCTGGCGGTTGAAAGAGGTGGACATCAACCTGCCTGAGAAATCGACCAGACCGCTGCAGAAGTACATGCAGATGATGTTCGAACGGGATGGTTTCCGAGCCAGCCTCACCGAAACCGAACTGGAAATGCGCGAGTAGCGCGTGCCCCAGCTACCCAAGCGTCCCTACCTGCTACGGGCGCTCTACGACTGGATTGTCGACAGCGAGCTGACCCCCTACCTGCTGGTTACGGTGGACAGCGAGTCCGTTCAGGTCCCCATGGAGTATGTGAGCGAGGGGAAGATCGTCCTGAACGTCTCGCCCATGGCGGTTCGGGATCTGGACCTCGGGCAGGATGCGGTGGCTTTCTCCGGCCGTTTTGGTGGACGACCGTTTCCCATTCACCTGCCGATGTCGAGCATCCAGGCAATCTACGCCAAGGAAACGGGTGAAGGGATGATGTTCGAAGCCGAGAATGCAGGACCGCCCGAGGATCCGGAGCCACCAGCGTCCGGTCCTCCGGATTCCGACAGCTCACCGTCGGGTGGGCATCTGAAGGTGGTGAAGTAACAGGACGGCTAGGACAGGCTGTTGTTACCGAGCCTTCAGGAAGTCTCGAAGGCGCCGCGGATCCATTTCAGTGCAGGATCCGATTCCGGTCCGCTCACCGATACCACGTCAAACCGGCAGGGGGCGCTGCGATACCTGGCATGGCGTTTCAGCCAGCTGGATGCGGCTCTGGTCAGCCGACGTTGCTTGGCGGGGGTGATGCTGGCCAGGCCATCGCCCCAGCGGTTGCTGGCCCGGTAACGCACTTCCACGAATACAATCGTCTTGCCGTCCTGGAATATCAGGTCGAGCTCGCCGCACTTCCTGCGGAAATTCTGCGCCAGTGGGATCAGCCCCTGGTCAGAAATCAGCTCAAGGGCCCGGGTTTCAGCCCAATTGCCTGTCTCGGTGCTGGTTCTGCCTTCTGAAAAGGTCAGTCGCCTGCTCCGGTGCTGATGCTGGGCGCCGCAGTGCTCTGGACCTCGCCGCCGGAGATCACTCCCCAGGCGAGCTCTCTGACGATGCGCCCGTCGGCCTGGCGTCTCAAGAGTCCCGTGCTACCGAGCAATCCCATGTCCAAATCGAGCCGCTCTGCGAGCCGATAGGCGTCCGAGCCGAGGGCCATGAGTGAGGCGAATGGATTGCTTGATAGAGCAAACGGATCCGCCAGCGCTGCATAAACCCGATCGCCTGCCAGAAAGTAGGGGAGCTCGCTGACATGAAATCCGTTCAGCTCGGCGAGCTGCCCTGCCCGGGCTCTGCGGGTGGTCTGTGAGCTGGCGTAAACAGGCAGGTGGTCGGCGAAGTGGAACCGAAGTGCCGGCACCAGCGCGTTGGCTTCCGTGTTGTCGATCAGTGCGACCACAGCATCCACGTCTTCACGGGCTCTGGGTAGAAACTCGAGCTCTTCACCGAGCAGGCTGGCCAGTTCATCTCTGCGGGTCTGGCTGCCGGCAACGTGCATGGCGCTGCCCACTGACTCGGTGATGGTTCGTAGATCCGTGAACGGCTGGATGGTGAGATTGAGGTCGTTGCTGTCTGCGTTGTCACTCAGGGTACGCCGCGCCCTGAGTGACCAGTCATCGTAGTTGTGGAACAGCAGCGCTCGGGAGATTCCGTCTACCTCGAGCCGGCGAGCGATGGTCCTTGCCTCATCCTCAATGGCAAGACCAAACTGGTTGAAGCCGACGGCAGGCACCACTTCCTGATCCAGATAATTCAGTGCGAGCACGGGTATCTCCGGGTTCAGCTCGCTCAAGGCGGTGACTGCTGGTTTTTGCAGCGGACCAACCAGCAGATCGGCACCGTCGGCCAGAATGCGTTCATAGAGTGTGGCGAGCGGCTCGGCTGCGGAATCGTAGATGGTGATAGTCAGCTGATCGCTGGCACCGGCGCTGAGGCTGGCACTGACGAAGCCATCCCGTACAGACTCACCTGCCCGGGCAAGCGGACCGGAGAGGGGCAGCAACAAGGCCACGTGAGTGGGTCTCGCCTCATCGACGAGCAGCGCGCTGATCCCATTGGGTGGAATGAGTGCTGCCGGATGATCAGGATGGGCGGAAAGCCAGGCATTTACCGCCCGACGGCTTGCTGTTCGTGAGAAGGGTGCCACAACCGCCTGACGCAGGCTCAGCCAGCCTGCCAGCTGCCTGAGATCCGGATCGTCGCTTGGCTTGGGCTGGCTCGACGCGGACAACGTCAGGCTACGGTTGAGTAGTTGCCAGATCTGCTCGTTGTCTGCCGGATCGTCACCCGCAGCTGCCACCCTGTCTCGCAAGGCGCAGTCATAATCTCCTTCTGCTGCGCAGAGGGCACTTGAATTGCGCAAGGCGCGCGGCGAGCGGCGATGCTGGTAGGGAACGAGAGCCATGGCAGTGCGTGCTTCACTCAATGCCCCGCGATGAATTGCCAGGGCAGCGGTCAGCAGCTGGTAATCCGGTAGCAATGCCTCATCCAGCCAGCCCGGCTCGAGCAGGGCGAAGGCACGTTCAGCACCGGCGTAGTCCGGGCCGGCCGAGCCCAGAGGGCTCGCTCTAGGGTCCGTCTGCGGATACGCCGCCGCTGGCGGCTCATTTCCATCCGGCAGAGGCAGTTCAGCAGGAAGCGCTTCCGACGCCGCAGGTTCCTCCAGGTATGCCCAGGCTGCCTGGAGGTAGAGGGCGGCGGCCCGATCAGCAGGGGCTCGCGCTGCCTGCGCCATGAGCGCTGCGGCCGTTGCCGAAGTTGTCGTTGTCGGCGTGCTGGGTGGCGCGGTCTCAATCGGTGCGGTTGTTGCGCAGGCGCCCAGCACCAGGGTGAGAACGGCGAAGAACGCGACACCGAAAGGGCGGGGGTTCCTGTTCGCGCTGAGGATGTGTTTACTCTTGAACATGACTGTTGAATCTGAGCCGAGCCTGGAAGCAGGTGCGCTGTACGTGGTGGCCACACCGATTGGACACCTGGACGACATCTCCCAGCGAGCGGTGAATGTCCTTGGTGCCGTTGAGACGATCGCTGCGGAGGATACCAGACGGACGTTGGCGCTGCTGCGCGCCTTCGCCCTGGAAGCACCGAAGCTCATCGCTCTGCATGAGCACAACGAGCTGAAAATCGTGGAAAGCCTGGTACAGAGGCTGCTGGAGGGTGGTTCGGTGGCGTTGGTGAGTGACGCCGGCACGCCGCTGCTCTCGGATCCTGGCTTTCATCTGGTGCGACGCTGTTATGCAGCCGGGGTACCCGTGCGACCGGTGCCGGGGCCGAGTGCCCTGATCGCTGCGATGAGCGTCTGCCCATTACCGCTGGCCGGTTGCCGGTTCGAAGGGTTTATCCCGGCCCGCTCCGGTGCCCGGAAAGGCACGCTGACGACCCTGTTGGAATCAGGTCAGCCGGTGGTGTTTTTCGAGGCGCCTCACCGCCTGCGGGACTGCCTGTTGACCCTGGCATCACTGGCGCCCGGGCGGCAGATCTTCGTTGCCCGGGAGATGACCAAACGATTCGAAACCTATCTGGTCGGGCGGCCTGCCGATCTGGTCGTGCAGATGGATGCCGACCAGCAGTGGCGTGGTGAAGTGGTCTGTATCCTGGAAGGCGTGGCGGATCAGGCAGCCGGTGCAGCCGAACAGCAGCGGGTGATGCGCATCCTCAGCGCGGAGCTGCCTCCCGCCCAGGCTGCCCGGATCGGTGCTCAGATACTCGGCATGAAGAAGAAGGACTTGTACGGACGTGGCAGCGGCGATACCTGAGTGGCGCTATACTTCCGATTGAGCTGGCCAGACAGTCGCTGGCGGTGGTTCCTCAGATGAGGGGCGCCCGCGAGAGGAAAGTCCGGGCTCCACAGGACAAGGGCGCCAGGTAACGCCTGGGGGGCGAAAGCCCACGGAAAGTGCCGCAGAAAGCAAACCGCCTAAGGCGCGGTCATCGGGTTGCACGTGATCGTCGGATCACAAGTAGTCCGGGATCGTGCACGGTAAGGGTGAAAGGGTGCGGTAAGAGCGCACCGCGCACCTGGCAACAGGTGTGGCAGGGTAAACCCCGCCCGGAGCAAGGCCAAATAGGAATCCATCTGGTGTGGTCCGCATTGGATTCGGGTAGGCTGCTCGAGGTGTCCGGCGACGGGCATCCTAGATGAATGACTGTCAGATCTCGAAGACGCTCGCGTTTTCCAGATTACAGAACCCGGCTTATCGGCCAGCTCTCCTTTTTACTCTAGTTCGAACTAAAAAGCCTCCCATTTAGTCCGAAACGTTCTCATAGTTAATGTAGTTTCTAGATATTCCCGCCTAGTAGAGGTCTTTTAACGAATAACCCATTGCCCCCACTCGAAATAGCCAAAAAAACCCTTATGAATCCGAGAGTTATGGGTTTCCAAGCAGTTGACAGGGTTTCTGGCCGCCATATAGTGTGACCATCCGGGAATTTGTGGGAAAAAGTGGTTTTTCCACGTAAGCAATCCCGAGACGGCACAGGCTCGACGTCTTCAGAAGGGCGTCAGCCTTGAGAAAAACAGTGGGCGGGGAACATGTTTCGCGGGATCAACTCAGCAACCCTCGATGGGAAGGGGCGCATGGCGCTCCCTACCCGTTTTCGGGAGTCGCTCATGGTTGCCTCCGGCGGCAAGATCGTCATCACCATCGATACCGGCGAAAAGTGCCTGCTGCTCTATCCCCTGTACGAGTGGGAGATCGTCCAGCGGAAACTGGAAGGGCTGCCGAACATCGTGGAGAACGCCCGCCGGCTGCAGCGACTTCTGATCGGTCACGCCACCGACGTGGACATGGACGGTCAGGGGCGAATCCTGCTGCCCGCCATGCTTCGCGAGTTCGCCGGTCTGGAAAAGAAGCTGGTGCTGGTTGGGCAGGGGAACAAGCTCGAAATATGGAGCGCCGACATCTGGCAGGCGCGGCGAGACGACTGGCTGTCCGATGAGTCGGGGCTGGTTACGGATGCGGACGAATTTACCGGCCTATCGGTGTGAGTGATGCATCACACCTGCCGGTACTGCTGAAGGAGACGATCGAGGCGGTGACCATTCGGGCGCCTTACTGGAACGTAGCGAACGACGCCGGAGTGTATGTGGATGCCACCTTTGGTCGTGGTGGTCACACCCGCGCGCTGCTGGCGCAGCTCGACCCTGATGATCGTCTGCTCGCCATCGATCGTGATCCGGCGGCGGTTCTGGCTGGCGAACGGCTTGTGACCGAAGAGCCTCGCTTGACCGTGCGGCAGGCGCGATTCTCCGAACTTGCCAGGGTGCTGGTGAAGGAAGGCATCACCGAGGTGCGGGCTGTGATCATGGACCTGGGCGTGTCTTCTCCGCAGCTGGACGATGCGGCGCGCGGCTTCAGTTTCCGCGCCAGCGGTCCTATTGACATGCGAATGGACCCGGACAGTGGTGAGTCGGCGGGTGACTGGCTG
Organism: Candidatus Azotimanducaceae bacterium; assembly: GCA_965215995.1. Lineage (GTDB taxonomy): Bacteria > Pseudomonadota > Gammaproteobacteria > Pseudomonadales > Azotimanducaceae > SZUA-309. The sequence goes on from OZ244128.1 coordinate 3,381,315, forward strand.
AATAGAGCCGCAGAGAAGGAGATTGCCCAGGTGATCCGCACCTACGGAGAGGAGCGCTTCGCCAACCGGATTGCCAGGGCAATTGTTCAGGCCCGGCCGCTCGAAGACACCCAGGCTCTGGCGGAAGTCATTCGAGGTGCCGTTCCCCAACGCCACAAGACGCAGGCACGGCGCGGGGCTCGAGGTGAGAAGAAGAGCGATGACGCGACTCGCTCCTTCCAGGCGATCCGCATGCATGTGAACGAAGAGCTCCAGGAGATCGAAGCAGGCATCAAGACGGCCTTCGAGGTGCTCGAACCGGGGGGTCGACTGGCCGTGATCAGTTTTCACTCGCTGGAAGATCGGACGGTGAAGCGCTCGTTCAGAAACCTGACCAGCGGCCCGAGGCTGCCCAGGGGCTTGCCGGTCAGAGCTTCCGAGGCGGCCCCGGCAGGCCGAGTGATCGGTGGTCCCATTCGCGCCGGTGCTCGGGAAGTCGAGGCAAACCCGCGGGCCCGCAGTGCAACTCTGCGCGTGCTGGAGAGATCGGCAACGTCGGGAGTGACCGCATGAATGGGAGGCGCTTTGCACTGTTCACCCTGGCCCTTGCATTCGTGGTGATCTCCGGGGTCCAGGTTGCGATTGCGAGCCAGGACGTTCGTGAGCGGCACAGAGCGTTGCAGGCATTGCAACTCGAGCTCGATCAGGCAGCAGAGGAATACAGTCGCCTGCAGATCGAGCTGGCGGCCATCGCCGCTTATCAGAATGTCGAGCGCACGGCGGAAGAATCTCTTGGAATGTCGTTCCCTGCAGAAGTCGAGAGGATCTCGCCCTGATGGCCTGGCGCCACTTCACCCTGGTCGGCTTCTTTCTGCTGGCCAGCCTGGGTCTGTTGTTCCGGGTGGTTTATCTGAACGTGACCGAAGGTCAGTTCCTGATCGACCAGGGTGAGCGACGTTCGATCAAGTCCCAGGAGATTGCTGCCCACCGTGGGGTGATCTACGACCGCTTCGGCGAGCCGCTGGCGGTCAGCACGCCGGTCTCAGCCGTGTACGTGAATCCCCGTTCCGGTGCGCTGGATCCGGAAAGTCGAGAGATCCTATGCGCCGAGCTCGAACTCGACTGCGCTCGGTTGGCAGGTGAGCTCGCGAAGCAGGCCGGCCAGAGTTTTGCCTATATACAGCGTGGCGTCGCCTGGGAAGACGTGCAACGGCTCAAGGCGCTGGCGCTGCCCGGCGTGCACTTCATCAAGGAATACCGGCGCTTCTATCCCGCCGGCGAGACGACGGCGCACGTGGTCGGTATCACGGACATCGATGACGTAGGCATCGAAGGTATAGAGAAATCTTACGAGGCGTCGCTGCGGGGTGAGCCGGGTCGGCGGGTGGTGCTGAAAGACCGGCGCGGGAACGTGATCAAGGATCTGGGTTCCGGCCAGGCCGCCCGGTTCGGCGCTGATCTGACGCTCAGCATCGATCTGCGACTGCAGTTCCTGGCTTACCGGGAGTTGAAGGCGGCGGTTCAGAGTCACCGCGCGATATCCGGTGCCATGGTCATGCTGGATGTTGCCACGGGTGAGATCCTGGCGATGGTCAACCAACCGGCCTACAACCCGAACGATGCGCTCACCAGCACTCGCGGTATGCGCAATCGAGCGGTGACGGATCTGTATGAGCCTGGTTCCACCATGAAGCCGTTCGCCGTGCTGGCCGCGCTGGAAAGCGGCAAGTACGAGAGGAACACGTTGATCGACACGGCGCCCGGTTGGGTCCGCGTCGGTCGGGATACGGTACGCGGTAAGAACCGCGGTCGGATCACCCTCGAGACGGCGCTGAAGAAATCGAGCCAGGTAGGCATTGCCAAGATCGCCATGGCGCTCGATCAGCGGGCCGTGTTCGAGCTCATGACCCGCGGCGGCGTGGGAGATTATCTCGGCGTCGGGCTGCCTGGTGAGGCTACCGGCAAGCTGACGGACAAAGATCTCGACAAGCCCATCGTCCGAACCACATTGGCATTCGGCTATGGCCTGGCTATCACGCCGCTGCAGCTGGCCGATGCCTACATGACGCTGGCCCTCGGCGGTGTTCGCCGACCCGTCAGCATTCTGCGCCAGGAGGTGGCACCGGCGGGAGAGCGGGTCTATGACGCCGATCTGGTGGCCGAGCTGGTCAGCATGATGGAAGGTGTGACCGATCAGGACGGCACCGCACCGAGCGCCAGGGTGGAAGGCTATCGGGTGGCGGGCAAGACCGGCACCATTCGCAAAGTCGGTCCCGGCGGCTATGACGACGGTCGGCACGCTGCCTGGTTCGCCGGCATGATCCCGGCGACGCGACCGCGGATCGTGACGATCATTCTGATCGACGAGCCTCAGGGTGAGGAGTACAACGGCGGTAGTGTGGCCGGGCCGGTGTATGGTCGGGTGATGGCCCGGGCCGTGCATCTGCTGGGTATACCCCCGGATGGTCTGCAGCTTGCGGAGGCCTCGGGATGAGCCCGGCGGCCGTGTCGTTGTCCGAAGTGCTTCGTGATCTGGATGTGATCAGTGCCTCTCACTCGGTACCCTCGCTGCCGGTATCCGGCGTCAGTGACGATTCCAGAGCCGTGTCGGCGGGTGATCTCTTTGTCGCGGTGCGAGGTGAAGCCAGCGATGGCCATGACCATGTGCAGGCGGCAGTTGCGTCCGGCGCAGTTGCCGTGCTTGCCGAGCGACCTGTGCAGGCGGAAGTGCCCGTTGTGGTCGCGGATGATCTGAGGCGGCAACGGAGCGCCATTGCAGACCGCATCTTCGGTGCGCCAAGTGCGGCGCTCACCTGCGTGGGTGTGACCGGCACGAACGGCAAGACGTCCATCGCCTGCTTCATTGCCGAGCTGATTGAGAAGCTCGGCAAACGTGCGGGATATATGGGCACGATCGGTTGGGGTCAACCTGGTGATCTATCTCCGGCAAGCCTGACCACGGAAAGCGCAATCATGGTGCAAGCCCGGTTGGCCGGTTTTCGGGACCGGGATCTGGACTGGGCGGTGCTCGAGGTGAGCTCCCACGCGCTGGACCAGCATCGGGTGGATGCAGTTCGCTTCAACTACGCGGTATTCAGCAATCTGTCTCGCGATCACCTGGACTATCACGCAGATCTCGAGAGCTACGGCAGAGCCAAAGCACGCCTGTTCCGCTTTCCGGACCTGGCTGCTGCGGTGATCAACCTGGACGATGAGTTCGGCCGGCAGCTGGCTATCGAGCTCGAGGATGCCGTCCCGGTGCTGAGCTATGGGGTAGACAAAGCAGCCGACGTTCGCTGGTCTGATCTCGATTTTCACCCCGTGGGTGTGCGCGGACGCCTGCACAGCCCCTGGGGTGAAGCTGATTTCGAGCTGCCGCTTTATGGCGACTTTTCGGTTGCCAACGTGGCCGCGGCGTTATCCGTGCTCTGTCATGCGGGCTGGTCGCTGCAAACCGTCGTTGCGGCATTGCGGGAGCTGACGCCGGTACCCGGCAGGATGGAGTTTTTCACGGGGGCGCCGACCCTGGTAGTCGACTATGCCCACACCCCGGATGCATTGTCCAAGATGCTGGCAGCGCTTCGACCTCATCTCGAGCGCGGCTCGGCAGACGGGGAAGCGAGACTCATCTGTTTGTGCGGCTCGGGCGGCGACCGGGACCGAGGTAAACGGCCGCTGATGGCGGCTGCGGCCTGTGCCGAAGCGGATGAAGTCTGGCTGACCAGCGACAACCCTCGTAGCGAGGATCCCGCTGCCATCATCGGCGACATGCTCGCCGGGGTCCCGGACTCTGTCCAGGTGGAAGTGTGCGTCGACCGTCGGGCGGCCATTGAGGCCGCCGTTCGCTCCGCCGGGCCCTCGGATCTGGTGGTGATCGCGGGCAAGGGGCACGAGGATTATCAGGAAGTAAACGGGCGGAGATTGCCCTTCGATGACCGGGCCATCGCACGCGCCCTGACGGAGGGTCGCTGATGCTGCTCTGGCTGACCGAGTTCCTTTCCGGATACATATCAGGCTTTTCGGTGTTTCAGTATCTGACCTTCAGAACCATGGTCAGTGTTGTCACCGCGCTGGCCATGTCGCTCCTGATCGGCCCCTATGTGATCGACAAGCTCTCTCATCATCAGATCGGCCAGACGGTTCGTGACGACGGTCCGGAGAGCCACTTCAGCAAGGCGGGCACGCCCACCATGGGCGGTGCGCTCATCCTCATAGTGATCCTGCTCACCACTCTGGCCTGGGGCGATCTCAGCAACCGTTACGTCTGGACGGTGCTGCTGGTGACCCTGGCCTTCGGCCTGATTGGCTGGGTGGACGACTACCTGAAGATCTCCAGAAAGAACAGCAAAGGGCTGATCGCCCGATGGAAGTACCTCTGGCAATCAGTGGTTGCCATTGGCGCTGCCTGGTTCCTTTACAGCACCGCGACGCTGCCCGCGGAAATGGAACTCATCGTGCCTTTCTTCAAGGAGGTGGCCATTCCGCTGGGCATCGGTTTCCTGTTCCTCACCTATTTCGTCATCGTCGGCACCAGCAATGCGGTGAACCTGACGGATGGTCTGGACGGGCTGGCCATCATGCCGACGGTGATGGTGGGCGCGGCACTGGGCCTCATTGCCTATCTGGTCGGGCATGTTGAGTTCTCCGAGTATCTGCAGATTCCCTACATACCGTTGGCCGGGGAGCTGGCCATTTTCTGCGGCGCGCTGATTGGTGCTGGACTCGGATTCCTCTGGTTCAACACCTATCCCGCCCAGGTGTTCATGGGTGATGTGGGAGCGCTGGCGCTCGGCGCCGCTCTGGGTGTGGTGGCTGTCATTATCCGGCATGAGATCGTGCTGTTCATCATGGGCGGCCTTTTCGTGCTGGAAACCGTGTCCGTCATTCTGCAGGTGGCATCGTTTCGGCTCACCGGTAAGCGGATCTTCCGGATGGCGCCCATTCATCATCATTTCGAGCTGAAAGGCTGGCCTGAGCCCCGAGTGATCGTCCGCTTCTGGATCATCACCTTGGTACTCGTGCTGATCGGCCTTTCCACCCTGAAGTTGAGGTAGCGTTGCAGTCGGGTAGAACCATCATTGTCGGGCTCGGGATTACCGGGCTTTCCTGTGTCCGCTACATCGTCAGGAGCGGCGAAGGAGCCAGCCTGTCCGTGGTCGATACCCGTTCGGCTCCGGCCGGTCTCGATACGTTGCGTGCCGAGTTTCCGGACGTGCCGGTGCAGACCGGGATCTCTGAAATAAACTTCGAAGACGTGACACGCCTTGTTGTCAGTCCCGGGGTTGCACTGACTGACGATGTGCTCAGTGGTATTCCGGTCGAAGTGCAGATCTCCAGTGATGTTGACCTTTTCTGCGAAGCAGCCACGGTACCTATCGTTGCGGTTACCGGCACCAACGGTAAGAGCACGGTGACCTCGCTGGTGGGCCACCTGCTGCAGGGATCGGGCATCAATGCCGTGGTCGGCGGCAATCTGGGCAGGGCTGCCCTGGATCTCCTGCTGGAACCGGCCGACGTTTATGTGCTCGAGCTTTCGAGCTTCCAGCTCGAGCGCCTGGCGACCCACCACTTCGCCGCCGCGACCATACTCAACATCAGCGAAGACCATCTGGATAGGCACGGCGACATGGCGGCCTACGTGGCGGCCAAGCAACGAATCTACCGGGATTGCGATCTGGCAGTGGCGCACCGGGGCGAACCGGTGACCTATCCCGGGTCAAGCTGCGAGCTCACCACATTCGGTGGCGATGCACCGGCCGCGGGGGAGTGGGGCATCGTAGCGGCTGCAGGGGGCAGATCTCTGGCCTGGGGTGACGAGATCATCATCGCCAGCCGGGAGCTACCCATTGCGGGTGCGCACAACGAGCTGAACGTGCTGGCGGCCATGGCGCTTGCGCACACCATGGGTGCAGGGACCGAAGCAATGGCTGGCGCCATCAGCAGCTTCGAGGGTCTGGCTCATCGCTGCCAGCGGGTTGCTGAGTTGTGTGGTGTGACCTACATCAATGACTCGAAAGCCACCAACGTGGGCGCGACCTGTGCCGCGCTGATCGGGCTCGGAGACATTCGGGAGAGCGATACGTCGCACATCGTGCTGATTGCGGGTGGCGACGGCAAAGGTGCGGATTTCAGCCCCCTGGTGGATGTGGTCGAGCGTTACGCGAAGGCCGTGATTCTGATCGGACGGGACGGTCCTCTTCTGGGTGAGAAGCTGGCCGAGCTTCGGATTGCCCGACATGAGGCAGCGACCATGTCAGAGGCGGTGCAACTGGCCGCTCGACTCGCGGAAGCAGGTGATCTGGTGCTGCTGTCGCCCGCCTGTGCCAGCTTTGATATGTATGAGAGCTTTGCCGCCAGAGGTGATGACTTCAGCCGCTGCGTGGAGGCATTGGCGGCATGAGCATGCGAACTGGTCACACAAGCGATCGGATCGACTATCCGTTGCTCATGACCTGGCTGCTGATTCTGGCGCTCGGTACCGTCATGGTTACCTCCACGGGGATCGCGGTGGATCCGGGGCTTCTGCCCCGACAGGTCGTGTACCTGACTCTGGCGCTGATGGTCTTCGCCGGATTTGCGCTTGTACCGCTCAAGGTCTGGCAGGCGACCCATCGCTTTGCCTGGCTAGGCGCCGTGCTGCTCTGTGCGCTGGTGGTGATCCCCGGCATTGGCCTCGAAGCCAAAGGAGCGCAACGCTGGATTCCGCTCGGCGCCTTCACGCTGCAGCCGGCAGAGTTGTCGAAACTGCTGCTGCTGATCTACCTGGCCGGGTATCTGGCCCGTTTCGATGAGCTGATCGCCGATGATTCGCTGGCGTTGATCAAACCACTTGGTATGGTCGGCGTCATTGTCATACTGCTGCTGCTGCAACCGGACTTCGGTACCGCTGTCGTGTTGGCCGCTGCCGCCTGTGCGCTTCTGTTCGTGGCAGGTGCCAGGCTCCGCCACTACCTGCTTGTGCTGGTGCTGGGTGGCCTGACCTTTACTCTGCTGATCTATCTCGAACCATATCGAATGGCTCGTGTGCTGGGCTTCCTGGATCCCTGGGCTCAGGCCACGGGTGGCGGTTATCAGCTTACCCAAGCGCTGATCGCCTTCGGCCGCGGCGAGACCTTCGGGCTCGGGCTTGGCGAGGGCATACAGAAGCTGGCCTACCTGCCTGAAGCGGAAACCGATTTCATCTACGCGGTCATTGCCGAGGAGCTCGGCTTGGTGGGCGCGGTCTGCGTCATCCTGCTGTTTTCCTTCTTCATCCTGCGCCTGTTGCGCATTGGCCGACGCGCGCTCGAGGCAGGGAACAGATTTGCAGGCTACCTGGTCTACGGCATCGCTCTGTTGTTCGGATTGCAGACCATGGTGAACCTGGGGGTGAACACCGGCGTCCTGCCGACCAAGGGTCTGACGCTTCCTTTCGTCAGCTACGGCGGCAACAGCCTGATTGTCAGCTGCGCCATGCTCGGCCTCGTCTGCCGGGCGGGCTGGGAGGCGCAGGATGGCTGAAGCGAGCGCCTACCAGGTACCGGAGATGGGCCGCATTCGACGCATCCATTTCGTCGGGATCGGAGGCACCGGCATGTGTGGCATTGCCGAGGTGCTGCTCAACCAGGGCTACGCAGTCAGTGGTTCCGATCTACGCGCCACAACAGTGACAGCGCGTCTCACTGATATGGGTGCGCGAGTGCTCATCGGCCACGAGGCAGAGAACGTTGCCGGTGCTGACGTGGTGGTCGTGTCGAGCGCGGTAACCCGGGAGAACCCGGAAGTGGTGGCCGCGCACGATCAGCGCATCCCTGTGGTACCCCGCGCGGAGATGCTGGGTGAGCTGATGCGCTATCGGCATGGCATAGCGGTTGCCGGCACGCATGGTAAAACCACCACGACCAGCCTCATCACCTCTGTGTTCCGATCGGCGGGCCTTGACCCGACGTTCGTGATCGGTGGTCTTCTTAACAGCACCGGGAGCAATGCCCGCCTGGGTGTGAGTCGATACATCATCGCCGAAGCGGACGAGAGTGATGCGTCTTTTCTGCAGCTCAAGCCCATGTCGGCGGTGATCACCAACATCGATGAGGATCACATGGCCACCTACGGTCATGACTTCGACATGCTGAAGAAGGCGTTCATCGAGTTTGTGCACCAGCTGCCTTTTTACGGTTCCGCCGTGCTCTGTGCCGAAGATCCGGAGACGATCGGCATCCTGCCCGAGCTTTCCCGGCCCATGCTCACCTATGGCTTCAATGACCAGAGTGACTTCCGGGCAGAAAACGTTCGAATCAGCGAAGGTCGCTGGCAGTTTCGGGTCAATCGGCCTGAGGCAGAAGCTCTGGACGTGACGCTGGCCATTCCTGGCCGGCACAACGTGTTGAACGCGCTGGCGGCGATCGCGGTGGCAACGGATGAAGGACTCGAAGACGAGGCCATCATCGAGGGACTGAGAGAGTTCAGCGGAGTGGGCCGGCGCTTTCAGATCAGTGAGCCGGTCAGCCTGGATGGGAAAACGTTCGCAGTGGTGGACGATTACGGTCATCACCCGACAGAGGTGGAGGCGGTGATCGACACCGCCCGGGACATGTGGCCGAAACGGCGTCTGGTGATGTGTTACCAGCCGCATCGCTACACCCGAACTCGAGATCTGTATGACGACTTCGTCCGGGTGCTCTCCGGCGTGGATGTGCTTGTCTGTCTGGAGGTGTACGCTGCCGGCGAATCTCCGATCCCGGGTGCCGACGCAAGGGCGATCTGTCAGGGCATCCGACAGCGGGCAAACCTCATTCCCATGTATGCGGAAGATCCTGCGGACGCGCTGGACGTGCTGAAAGACGTGCTGGAAGCCGGTGATGTGGTGCTCGTTCAAGGTGCCGGTAATGTGAACGTCATCTCCAACGTGCTGACGGGGGTAACCGATGTCTAAGTTTGTTGCTGCCATCCTGATCCTGTGCACGTTCGGTCTGGCTCTGGTGGTCTACATCCAGCTCGACCAGCCTGTGGACCGGGTGCTCATCCGTGGTCAGCTCGATGCTGCGGAACGCCAGCAGGTACGCTCCGCGGTGCAGAGATCGCTGGACGGTGGTCTGCTCAGCAGTGATCTGGATGGACTCTCCGATGGCATTCTGGAGCTCGGCTGGCCGCGTAGCGTAGCCATCCGCCGGAATTGGCCGGGCGCGCTCCTGATCGAAGTGGAAAAACCGGCTGTGCTTGCACGCTGGCAGGACGCCTATCTCGCCAGCGACGGTCGAGTGATCCGGCTGCCCACCGAACATAGCGGTCTGCCGCGGTTTGATTGCGTTGCTTCGAAACCCAAGCGGGCGATGGAGGTGTACCACCGCCTGAACGAGATCGCCACCGATGCGGGACTCGTGATTTCGGTACTGGAGGAGAATCTCCTCGGTGAGTGGGATCTGACCTTTCGCACGCCGAACGGACAATCCCTCAAGGTCCGGCTTGGTGCTGCGAGTGTTGATGAGCGGCTCAGCCGATTCACCGTTGTCTATCGGCAACAGCTGGCAGGCAGGGCGGCAGAGATCGACTCGGTGGATGCCCGCTATGACAACGGCGTGGCTGTCAGCTGGGTAGCGGAAGAAGCGTTGCTTGCCCTCGCCCAGGCGCCTCGATCGAGGATGCCGGGAGTCGATCCGAAGTGAACTCATATTTCTTTGAATTGGTGACAAATGGCGTCTGAAAACGAACTGAAGCGGGTGGTCGGCCTCGATATAGGCACCAACAAGGTGGCTGCCATCGTTGCCGAAGTTACTCCGGAGGGGGAGCTCGAGATCATCGGGATCGGCTCGCACTACTCCAGAGGCTTGAAGAAGGGCGTGGTCGTGAACATCGAGTCCACGGTTCAGTCCATTCAACGGGCGGTGGAAGAGGCCGAGCTCATGGCCGGCTGCCAGATCGATGCGGTCTACGCCGGTATCGCCGGGAGTCACATCCGCAGCATCAACTCGCATGGAATTGTCGCCATCCGGGACCGGGAAGTGTTGCCTCAGGACGTTGAGCGGGTGATTGACGCAGCCAAAGCAATGGCCATTCCGGCGGACCAGAAAGTTCTGCACGTTCTGCCGCAGGAGTACGTGATCGATGATCAGGAGGGGGTCAAGGAGCCACTCGGCATGTCCGGCGTGCGCCTCGAGGCAAAGGTGCACCTGGTGACCTGTGCGGTGAACGCCGCCCAGAACATCGAGAAGTGCATCGAGCGCTGTGGCCTGCACGTCAATGACGTGATTCTGGAGCAGCTGGCATCGAGCTACTCGGTGCTGACCGACGATGAGCGGGACCTGGGCGTGTGCCTTGTCGATATTGGTGGCGGCACCACGGACATCGCCGTGTTTACGGACGGCGCAATCCGACACACGTCGGTGATACCGATCGCTGGTGATCAGGTGACCAATGACATCGCCATGGCGCTCAGAACACCGACCCAGAACGCGGAAGAAATAAAAATCAAATACGCCTGTGCGCTCACACAGCTTGCCCAGCCAGACGAGACCATCAAGGTCCCGGGGGTCGGTGACAAGCCAGCCAAAGAGCTGTCGCGCCAGGCGCTGGCCGAGGTGGTCGAGCCTCGATACGACGAGCTGTTCACCCTGATTCAGGCTGAACTCAGGCGAAGTGGTTTCGAGGATCTCATTGCGGCCGGAATTGTGCTCACTGGGGGAGCATCAAAGATGGAAGGGGTGATCGAGCTGGCGGAAGAGATCTTCCACATGCCGGTCAGTTTGGGCTCGCCGCATGGTGTGGCGGGATTGAAGGACATCGTAAGGAACCCCGTATATGCGACAGGTGTTGGCCTGCTGCAGTACGGCATGCAACAAGAGGAAGAGCAGCCGAAACGCGGAAGTGGTCTGCGACCTGGCGGGGCCCTTGCCCGCCTTAAGAAGTGGTTCGGTGAAAATTTCTGATCAGGAGAATTCCAGATGTTTGAATTGGTAGACAGTGCACCCCAGAGCGCCATCATCAAGGTGGTCGGCATTGGCGGTGGTGGCGGCAACGCGGTCCAGCACATGTTGGCGAATCAGGTGGAGGGCGTGGACTTTATCGCGGCCAACACCGATGCGCAGGCATTGAAGAGCTGCGAGGCGAAAACGGTGCTGCAGATCGGTAGCTCCATCACCAAGGGCCTGGGCGCAGGTGCGAATCCGGATATCGGTCGGCAGGCGGCGCTCGAGGACCGGGACCGGATCGGCGAGGTGCTTGCAGGTGCGGACATGGTGTTCATCGCTGCTGGAATGGGCGGTGGCACCGGTACCGGGGCGGCACCGGTGATTGCCAACGTGGCGAAGGAGATGAACATCCTGACCGTGGCTGTGGTGACACGGCCGTTCAGCTTCGAGAAACGTACGGTCGTCGCCGACAGGGGCGTGCACGAGCTGAGAGAGACCGTTGATTCGCTGATCACGATCCCGAATGAGAAGCTGCTGGCCGTGCTCGGTGAGCGCGTCAGCATGCTGGAAGCGTTCAGCGCGGCAAATGATGTGCTGCTGGGTGCGGTTCAGGGTATTGCGGATTTGATCATCCGACCCGGGATGATCAACGTCGACTTTGCCGATGTGCGAACGGTGATGTCCGAGATGGGTATGGCCATGATGGGGACAGGAAGAGCAACTGGCGATAATCGTGCCCGGGATGCGGCGGAAGCCGCAATTCGCTCGCCGCTTCTGGAAGATGTGGATCTGCACGGGGCTCGGGGCATCCTGGTCAACGTGACCGCTGGTCCGGATCTGAACATCGGTGAGTTCACCGACGTAGGTGCGATCGTGGAAGAGTTTGCGTCTGATTCTGCGACGGTGGTCGTGGGTACGGTGATCGACGAGGAGCTTTCCGATGAGCTCAAGGTGACGGTGGTTGCAACCGGGCTTGGCGATACGGGCAAGGTCCAGGTTCTACCGGAACCTGCAGTTCATGAGGTGCCCACGGAAGTACAGGGATTCGATCACCTCGATCGACCGGCGTATCTCAGGCACAACGCGGCGCTGAAGCAGGAGAACCTGGCGGAAGATCTGCTGGTGGATGACCCGGATTACCTGGACATTCCGGCTTTTCTCCGTCGACAGGCTGACTGAGATTTCGCCAGTGGCGGTAGCGAGCGGGCCGGTAGGACGCCCCGGCTTTTTCGTTCCCGCCGGGAAACAAAATGTAACAAAACTGTGATCCTCAGCCATATTTGAGGGTACCCCCTCTGCTACCATCCCTCGCGCGCAGGACCGCAGACCCCTGCGTGGCGAGGCGTCTTTTTCTCGCCGCGGGAATTCCACCGGGTTTCTCCCGGACAGGACAGCCAGAAGAGACTTGCCAGGGGCCTGCTGTTAAGCCGCCGTTAAGGTTGCTGCGTTTAGGGTCGATACGGATTTCGTCCAACTAGAAGAATAGGACCGCAATGGCCGCGCTAAACCAGAGAACGCTCAAAAACGTCATCCGTGCAACGGGTGTTGGTCTGCATACGGGTGAAAAGGTCTATCTCACACTGCGCCCGGCACCGGTGGATACCGGCATAGTTTTTGTCCGTACCGATCTCGACGAACCTGTGACCATCCCTGCCCGGGCTGAAAACGTCGGCGACACCACCATGGCCACCACGCTGACTGATGGCACAATAAACATCTCAACGGTCGAGCACCTGATGTCTGCGTTTGCCGGTCTCGGCATCGATAACGCGTACGTGGATGTAAGCGCACCGGAGTTACCTATTATGGATGGTAGCGCTGCCCCCTTTGTTTTCCTGCTGCAGTCGGCGGGTATCGAAGAGCAGGAAGCGCCGAAAAAATTCTTGAGAATTCTGGACAAGGTGAGCTACAGCCATGGTGATATCACCGCTGAGCTCGCCCCGTATGACGGGTTCCGGGTGGAGTACACCCTCGAGTACGATCATCCGGTGTTTGATCATCACCGGCGCCGTGCCGCGGTCGAGTTCTCCAGCATGGCGTTCGTCAAAGAAGTCAGCCGGGCGCGCACCTTTGGTTTCTTGGCCGACTACGAGAAACTCCGTTCCATGAATCTGGCCCGCGGCGGTAGCCTCGACAACGCCGTGGTGGTGGATGACTACCGGATTCTGAACAACGAAGGGTTGCGTCAGGAAGACGAGTTCGTGAAGCACAAGATCCTGGACGCCATAGGGGATCTCTACCTGCTCGGACACAGCGTGATCGGTGCGTTCTCAGGTTTCAAGTCAGGCCATGGTCCAAACAACGAGCTGCTGCGCAAGCTGCTCAATGAAGATGGCGCATTCGAGATCGTGACCTTCGACAATGCCGAAGCCGCCCCGATCTCCTTCGCCAGACCGGCCCTAGCCGACTGAAAGTCGGCGTAATCCTAAAGAGAGACCGACTGAAAGTCGGCGTACCTAAAGAGAGACCGACTGAAAGTCGGCGTTCTTCACCGTACCTGCCCACAACTGAACGGCAAAAAGTGAACTGAGTCTCGCCAGCGCCAGCCGTTCTGCCGCGTGGGTCTCATTTCCGCTGTGCGTTGGCTGGAATAATGAGGATCGTGAGTGCTCGCACACCAGCGAGCCCCACGAATGCGCGGGATTCTCAGTTCGTGACGCGGATCTGAAGCTCCCGGGCGTCGCTGAACGTAGCGAGATGGTTGAGCTTGTCGATGATGTCGCCGGCCATGAATCGCAGTTTGGTAGCGCTGGAGGCATTGCGACAGGTGACCACGATCACCGAGCCACGCACATCGCTGACCCGGCACTCTCTGGCGAGGGCCTTCGGCAGCACGGCGCGCAGCTCAGCGGTCCAGTTTTCCTGGTTGCTGGCCTGCTGCAGAAGACGTTGTAAAGGAGTAAAACGCTGGTGGCGTTCGCTGAGCAGTTCATTTATCTTTGCTTTAGGCACTTGACGGTCCTGCTCTGGTCGGCGCTGAACGCACCTGCGCACATTAAAGAAACAACAGCGCAAACAACGGTGCGTAGTGAAAGCGGCCGAAAGATCCGTGACCGCCACAGTATAAAAACATCAGGCTTGAGAAAGGACAATTTCTTCGCCGACAGGATCTCCGGGGGCGATCCGAGTTTTGCAGTTTCCCGTAGCGTACCGTTTGTCGGCGGTGCATGCGCATGAAGATCATACTATTAGGCGATAAGGGCGACGCTCGCGCGATCCGGCTGTCACGTCAGACGGTCGTGGTGGGTGCACTGGCGCTGCTGGTCGGCCTGGCGCTCGGCAGTTACTTCCTGGTTGATCTGGCCACCAGATCCAGCGTGGGTCCGGAAACCGTCAGCGAGTGGCAGGACCGTCTCGAAGCCCAGCAGGCGGAGGTGGATGCTATGCGCCGCCGCTCGACGGCCGAGTCAGTGGCTGTTGGTCGTCAGCTTGCCCAGATGCAGGCCCGCCTGCACAGAATGGAAGCCCTTGGCGCTCGGGTGACGGAGGTCGCCGATCTGGACGAGGGGGAGTTCTCCTTCGATGAACCGGCACCGCAAGGTGGCCCGGTTAGCCGGAATACCTCAGCGCCAGATTTCTCGTCGCTGAAATCGAGCATGGATGAGTTGGCTGCTGGGCTGAAAGCCCGGGAGAGCGAGCTCGAGATACTCGAATCCATGCTGCTGGACCGGGACATCCGCGAGGCCAAGGAAATCGCCGGAAGACCGGTGACCTGGGGCTGGATGTCGTCGAAGTTCGGTCAGCGCCTGGATCCGTTCACCGGTAAATCCGCCTGGCATGCGGGCGTGGACTTTGCCGGGAAGGAAAAGTCCGATGTGGTCGCTGTCGCCGGCGGGGTGGTAACCCACGCTGGAAAGCGCTATGGCTACGGCCTGATGGTGGAAATCACCCACGGCGATGGCTACGTGACCCGATATGGTCATCACTCGGAAGTGCTGGTGTCCGTGGGTGACGTGGTCAAGCCGCGCCAGGTGATCGGCAAGATGGGTTCTTCCGGCCGCTCCACAGGCCCGCACGTGCACTTCGAGGTGCTGAAGAACGGCAAACACGTGGATCCCACCCGTTACGTGGCCCGTCGTCGCTGAGACTAAGACTCTTCCCAGCACACTTCGCTCATCGTCGCCCACCTGGTTTCTCCGGTCTGTTGCCGCTTGAGCGGTACGTGGACTTAAGGCAAGCGCGGCCTTAAGGCGGCCTTAAGAAAGGCGCGGGCTTGAAGAGTAAGGCCGGATAAAAACGGGTAAACTCCCGCTCCGCCCCCCAGATCAAACCGGAATCCCTTCAATCGTGCTGAAAAAGCTTTTTGGAACCAAGAACAGCCGTGAGCTGAAGCGAATGGGCAAGATCGTTGATCGAATCAACGCTCTGGAGTCCGACTACGAGACCCTCAGTGATGAGGCCCTGAAAAACACCACACACACCCTAAAGGAGCGCCTCGAGGCCGGTGAGGACCTCGACGCCTTGCTTCCGGACGCCTTTGCTGCAGTGCGGGAGGCGGGTCGTCGCTTCATGGGCATGCGCCACTTCGATGTGCAGATGATCGGTGGCATTACGCTCCACGAAGGGCGGATCGCCGAGATGCGCACGGGTGAAGGCAAAACGATGATGGCCACCCTGGCTGTCTACCTGAACGCACTGACCGGCGACGGGGTTCATATCGTCACGGTGAACGACTATCTAGCCAAGCGCGATGCGAACTGGATGAGTCCGATCTACGAAGGACTCGGGCTCACCGTAGGTGTGGTCCAGTCCGGGCAACCGCCTGTGGAAAAGCGAGCTGCTTACCAGGCAGACATCACCTACGGGACCAACAACGAGTTCGGCTTCGACTACCTGCGTGACAACATGGCGTTCACCCTGGAGGACAAGTACCAGCGGGAGCTGAACTTCGCCATCGTCGACGAGGTGGATTCCATCCTCATCGACGAGGCGCGCACACCGCTCATCATCTCCGGCCCCGCCGAGCAGTCGACCGAGCTCTACAAGCAGATAAACACCCTGGCGCCCAAGCTCAAGCAGCAGCCGTTCGTCGAGAAGTCAAAGTTCGAGCTGGAAGCAGAGCCCACCGGCGATTTCGTGGTGGACGAGAAGAACCGCCAGGTGGAGCTGACCGAGCTTGGCCATCAGAAGGTGGAAGACGAGCTGATCCGTATGGGTCTGCTGGATGAGGGTGACAGTCTCTATGCCGCCAGTAATTTGAACCTGCTCCATCATGTGCATGCTGCCTTGAAAGCGCATGCGCTGTTCAAGCGGGACGTGGATTACATGGTCTCGGACGGCGAGATCGTGATTGTCGACGAGCACACCGGTCGAGCCATGCCTGGCCGGCGTTGGTCCGAAGGCATTCACCAGGCGGTGGAAGCCAAGGAAAAGGTGCAGATTCAGAACGAGACTCAAACCCTGGCATCCACCACCTTCCAGAACTACTTCCGTCTCTACAACAAGCTGGCGGGAATGACGGGCACCGCCGATACGGAGGCATTCGAGTTCCGGCAGATTTACGGCCTCGACGTGGTTGTGATTCCGACCAACGCACCGATGATCCGGGACGATCAGAACGATCTCGTCTATCTCACCATTGACGAGAAGTACGACGCCATCGTCGAAGACATCAACGACTGCATGGAGCGGGGTCAGCCAGTGCTGGTGGGTACCGCGTCCATCGAGAGCTCGGAGCGACTTTCCGCTGAGCTCAAGAAAAGGAAGATCGAACACAACGTGCTGAACGCCAAGCAGCACGAAAGGGAAGCGGACATCATCGCTCAGGCGGGGCGGCCGGGTGCGCTCACCATCGCCACCAACATGGCGGGCCGCGGCACGGACATCGTGCTGGGCGGTAGCTGGGAAGCGGAAGTGGCGGCGCTCGACAACCCAACGGACGCACAGATCGAGGCAATCAAGGCGGACTGGCAGAAGCGCCACGATCAGGTGATCAATGCTGGTGGCCTGCACATCATCGGTACCGAGCGGCACGAGTCCCGCCGGATCGACAATCAGCTTCGGGGTCGCTCCGGCCGGCAGGGAGATCCGGGTTCCACCCGTTTTTATCTGTCCATGGAAGACAACCTGATGCGGATCTTCGCCAACGATCGGGTCCGGGGGCTCATGCAGTCCATTGGTCTCGAGGACGGAGAGGCGATCGAGCACCGAATGGTGAACAACGCCATCGAAAAAGCGCAGCGGAAAGTGGAAGGCCACAACTTCGATATCCGGAAAAACCTGCTCGAGTTCGACGACGTTTCCAACGACCAGCGCCAGGTGATCTATCAGCAGCGACGGGATCTGATGGCCACCGACGATATCTCCGAGACCATCGAGGGAATTCGGGAAGAGGTGCTCTACGATCTGATCAGTGAGTACATACCGCCGCAGAGCATCGAGGAGCAGTGGGACATCGAAGGCCTGGAACAGGCGCTGCAGACCGAGTTCGCCTCTCAGCAGCCGCTGCGAGCCTGGCTGGATGAAGATGACTCGCTGAACGAGGATACCCTGTCGAGGAAGATCCTCGAGCAGGTGGAGGAAGAGTACAAAGCCAAGGAGCAGACCTGGGCCGAACACGGCGTGGACATGCGGATGGTGGAAAAGCAGATCATGCTGCAGATCCTTGATCAACGCTGGAAAGAGCACCTGGCCACCATGGACCATCTACGGGCCAGCATTGGCTTGCGTGCCTACGCCCAGAAGCAGCCGAAACAGGAATACAAACGGGAAAGCTTCGAGCTCTTCCAGGAGCTGCTCGGCCACATCAAGCGGGATGTTGTGCAGCTCCTATCGAGAGTACAGATTGAAGCGCCGGAAGCCGTGCAGGAGGCTGAGCGCAAACGCCGCGAGGAGGCGGAAGCCCGCATGCGCTTCACTCATGCGGAGTCATCGGCGCTGGCCTCACCGGAAACGCCTCCGCAACCTGGCCCCGGCGGTCAGCCGCCGCCTCGGGAAGAGGCACGGGTAGAAACCTTCGTGCGCGAAGAGAAAAAGGTCGGGCGGAACGAGCCCTGCCCGTGCGGATCCGGCAAGAAGTACAAGCACTGCCACGGCAAGGCTGCCTGAAATGGCGGTGAATCTGGCGCCACCGGCAGAGCTGCTGGCCGTGCCCGGCGTCAGGCTCGCAACCGGCGCTGCGGCGATCAAAGCCGCGGATCGTGATGACGTTGCCCTCATGGTCTTTGCTGAGGGCACCAGCGTGGCGGGTGTCTTTACCCAATCGTCTTTTCGCGCCGCACCCGTCCTGATTGCGGAACCCAGGGTGCGGACCGGTGGCGCCCGGGCGCTTCTGATCAACAGCGGCAATGCCAATGCGGCCACCGGAGAAGAGGGCATCGACGATGCGCTAACGCTGTGCCGGAGTGCAGCCGCGGTGCTCGATGTCCCTGAAGAAGCGGTCGTGCCGTTTTCCACCGGCGTGATTGGTGAGCGGCTGCCGGTGGCCAGCATGGTGCCAGTGATTCGATCTCTGCCGGACGATCTGGACGAAGGTAACTGGCTGGCAGCGGCTGAAGCGATCATGACCACGGACACGGTGGCGAAGGCGACAAGCCGGCAAGTCGAATTGGCAGGTCAGACCGTCACCATCACTGGGATGGCCAAGGGCTCCGGAATGATCCGGCCGGACATGGCAACCATGCTGGCCTACGCCTGCACCGACGCAGCAGTCAGCCCGGCATGTCTGCAGCAGCTGCTCGAGAAAACCACGGCCGGAAGCTTCAACCGGATTACCGTGGATGGAGATACGTCCACCAACGATGCGTTCATCCTCGCTGCGACCGGCAAGGCAGGCAATCCGGTGATTGAAGAGGTCGACTCGGCGGAAGCCAGCGTTCTGCTCGACGCTCTGGAATCGGTCGCTCGCTCACTGGCGCAAGCCGTTGTCCGGGATGGTGAGGGAGCCACCAAGTTCGTTACCGTCGCGGTGGAAGGAGGCAACAGCGAGTCGGAATGCCTGCAGGTGGCTTATACGATTGCTGAATCCCCGCTGGTGAAGACAGCCCTCTTCGCCAGCGACCCGAACTGGGGTCGGCTGGCCATGGCCATTGGTCGTGCGGGTGTGGAGAACCTGAATCCCGCGGGGGTGCAGGTCTTCTTCGACGAGGTTCAGGTGATGCGGGATGGCCTGATGGATCCGGGTTACTCCGAACAAGCCGGTGCGGGCGTGCTGAGCGCGGACGAATTCACCATCAGAGTAGCGCTCGGTCGTGGTGAGGCTGCTGCGGAAGTCTGGACCACCGATCTTTCCTACGAGTACGTGCGCATCAATGCCGAGTACCGGACCTGAGGTCTAGGGCTCCAGGTCACCTGACAGCACGTCGTTCTCATCTGCATCCACATCGCCCGGGATGGTGTGCTGCTCGTCTGCCCAGGCGCCCAGATCAATGAGCTTGCAGCGCTCAGAGCAGAAGGGGCGGTCGGGATTGCTTGGCGTCCACTTCACGCTCCTGTTGCAGGTCGGACAGGGGACGATGCGGGGGGTGCTGTCGGCCATGATCGGTTGCCTCAAGCGCCGGCTGCAAGCTCGAGGTAGAGCTCGTGCAGACGGGCGACTTCCGCATCCAGGTGCTCGAGGCCCTGATCGTTTACGATCACATCGTCGGCGGCGGCGAGGCGTTCTTCCCGGCTGGCCTGGGCCGCCATGATGGCGCGCACCTGGGATTCGGGGTTGTCATCCCGGGCCATCGTGCGGGACAGCTGCAGCTCCTCAGGCACGTCCACCACAAGAATCCGGTCACAGCCTTCCGTGCCTCGAGTCTCGATCAGAATGGGATGAGCGAGTATTGCGTAAGGCGATTCGGCGGCTGCCAGCTCCTCTGCGATGTAGGCATTGATCAGCGGATGGGTGAGCTGCTCCAGCCACTTGCGCTCGGATTCGTCCTCGAAGACGAGCTTACGCAGCGCTGCTCTGTCCAGGGATCCGTCCTCGGCGATCACGTCGGCGCCGAAGTGTTCTTCGATGGCTTTTATGGCCGGTCGGCCCGGTTCTACGACAACGCGGGAAGCGATGTCTGCGTCCACAACCCGAATACCCAGCTTCTCGAATCGTTCGGATACGGCAGACTTGCCGCTGCCGATGCCGCCGGTCAGCCCGACCACGAACTTGCTCATAACCTCACCCGATACTGTCAGCTCAACCGACCGTTACCGGTGGCTCGAGAGGTTGAGGTCCGGATCAGGCGGCGAAAAAAGAGAGCACCGTATCACGGTTCACGAGGCAAACCCATCCAGCGACCGCGAGGAACGGTCCAAAGGCGATGGGCTTACCCGCCTCGCGCTTGCCGCGTAGCGAACTGACCATGGCGTAGAGCAGGCCTGTCACCGCGGCGATCAGAATCGCGCCGGGGATGATCTGCCAGCCGAGCCAGGCGCCGATGGCGGCGAGCAGCTTGAAGTCGCCATAGCCCATTCCTTCTTTGCCCGTGATCAGCTTGAATGCCCAGTACGTGCTCCAGAGAAAGAGGTAGCCGGCCATGGCGCCAATTATCGCCGAGTTCAGATCGACGATGCTGCCGGTGCCGAAGCCATCGGACATGTTTACGACGATGCCGAGCCAGAGCAGGGGCAGGGTGAGCTGATCCGGAAGCAGCTGGGTGTCGAAGTCGATGAAGGTTGCGGCGATCAGCACCCAGGTGTAGATCGCCGCCGCCAAACCCAACCAGGTAAAGCCAAAGACGTGCAGCACGGCCAGCGTAGCCAGTCCTGTCAGCAGCTCGATGGTGGGATAACGGGCGGAAATCGGCGCCGAGCAGCCGCCGCAGCGGCCCCGCAGCAGCAGCCAGCTCAACACCGGGATGTTCTGCCAGGCTTTGATCTTAGTGCCACAGGCGGGACAGCGGGAACGAGGTGTGGCGAGATTGAAAGTCTCTTCGTCGGAACCGGCGGGGCTGGCGTCTTCAGGTGCCGGTTGGTCGAGGAACTCGCGTGCGTCCGCCTGCCACCGACGATTGAGCATCACCGGCAGACGATAGATCACCACGTTGAGAAAACTGCCGACGCAAAGCGCCACCCAGAAGGCGGCAATGAGGCCCGTCCAGCCGAAGGTCAGCAGGGTATCCGGCATACCTGATAGTCCTTATCAGGAGAAATCGGTTCTTGCGGCTTAGTGGCCGCCGCCGACAACACCACCCAGCTGGAAGATCGGCAGGTACATGGCGATGATGAGACCGCCGACGAGCACACCAAGCACAGCCATGATCATTGGTTCCATCAGCGCGGTGAGGTTATCTACCGCGTTGTCCACCTGCTCCTCGTAGTAACTGGCAGATTTATCGAGCATGTCGTCGAGCGCACCGGCTTCCTCACCGATGGCGACCATCTGGATGATCATGTTCGGAAAGACGCCGGTAGATTTCATGGCGAAATTGAGTTGCTGACCCGTTGAGACATCGTCTCGAATCTTCAGAACTGCCTCCTGATAAACCGTGTTACCGGTGGATCCGGCCACGGAGTTCAAGGCATCCACCAGCGGGACACCCGCGGCGAAGGTTGTGGAAAGCGTTCGTGCGTATCGCGCGACGGATGACTTCTCGATGATGGAGCCTGCGACCGGTGCTTTCAGAGCCAGCCGATCCAGGGTGTCTCTCATCTTCTTGGAACGTTTCCGCGCTGCGATGAATCCGCCGATGCTGGCGCCAAGACCGGCAACGATGATGAGCCAGTAGGACTGAGTGAACTCGGAAATGTTGATCACGAACTGCGTGAACGCAGGCAGATCGGCACCGAATCCTCGGAACACTTCCTGGAATTGTGGCACGACCTTGATCAGCAGAATACCGGAGACGATGAAAGCCACCAGCAGTACGGCGATCGGATAGGTCATTGCCTTCCTCACCTTCGCCTTCAGCGATTCGGATTTCTCTTTGTAGGTGGCGATGCGATCCAGCATCGTCTCGAGGGCACCGGACTGCTCACCGGCATCGACGAGGTTGCAGAACAGCTCATCGAAGTAGACGGGGTGTTTGCGTAGCGCACCGGCGAATGAGCTGCCGCCGGCAACATCATTCCTCACTGAGCGTATCAGATCAGCCACTTTCGGCTTGTCCAGACCGTCGGCAACGATATCGAATGCCTGAACCAGCGGCACGCCGGCGCGCATCATGGTCGCCATCTGCCGAGTGAACAGCGCCACATCTGCGGGCTTGACGCCGCCGCCTGCCGACAGCGAGAAGCCCTTGGACTTCTTTCTGACCTTCTGGGCGACGATGCCCTGCCGACGGAGCTCCGCACGTGCAATTGCCGGAGAGGCACTGCTGATCTCTCCCTTGGTCTTCTTGCCCTGCTTGTCCGTTCCTTCCCAGAGGAAAATCGCACTTTCGGCCATGATTTACTTCCTGTTGGCTCCGCTAGTGGCCGGTGGTGACCCGGTTGCACTCCTTCAGACTGGTGACGCCCTGCATGACCTTCAGCAGGCCTGATCGTCGCAGATCGTTGAATCCCAGTTCCTTGGCTTGGGCAGCAAGCTCCATGCTGTTGCCGTCCTCCATGATAATACGCTGCATCTCAGGCGTAATTTTAACTACTTCATAGATTCCGACTCTGCCCTTATAACCTTCCTTGCACTTCGAGCAGCCGGTCGGCTCGAAGATTTCGAATTCCGTGCCGAGGTCTTCTTCTGTAAAGCCTTCTGCCAATAGCGTCTCTTTCGGCACATCCATCGGTGCCTTGCAGCTCGGACAGAGCCGTCTTGCCAGACGCTGGGCGATGATCAGGTTCACGCTGGTCGCCAGGTTGAATGCCGGGACGCCCATGTTTCTGAGACGAGTCAGGGTTTCAGCCGCCGAGTTCGTGTGCAGGGTGGAGAGCACCATGTGACCCGTCTGAGCTGCCTTGATGGCGATCTCGGCCGTTTCCAGATCCCGGATCTCACCGACCATGACCACGTCCGGGTCCTGTCTGAGAAACGACCGTAGCGCGGACGCAAAATCCAGCCCTACTTTATGGTTTACGTTGACCTGGTTGATACCTTCCAGGTTGATCTCCACAGGATCCTCCGCAGTAGCGATATTTCGCTCATCCGTATTGAGGATGTTGAGGCCGGTATAAAGGGTGACCGTCTTGCCGCTACCGGTTGGACCGGTAACGAGGATCATGCCCTGGGGTCGATGAATGGCATCGAGCAGCATTTCCTGCTGGATGTCTTCGAAACCGAGCGCCTCGATACCCATCTTGGCGCTGCCAGGATCCAGAATCCTGAGCACGATCTTCTCGCCCCACAGAGTCGGCAGGGTATTCACCCGGAAATCGATGGCCTTGGTCTTGGACAGCTTCATCTTGATCCGGCCGTCCTGGGGGACACGGCGCTCGGAGATATCGAGTTCTGCCATGACCTTGAGGCGAGCCGCGAGACGCGTGCCCAGGTTTGCGGGTGGTGAGGTGACCTCATGCAGCACGCCATCCGTACGGAATCGGACCCGATAGCTGCGCTCGTACGGCTCGAAGTGAATGTCCGAGGAACCGAGCTTGATCGCGTCCAGCAGCATCTTGTGCACGAAGCGCACGATTGGCGTGTCGTCCGTACCGGAAGCGCCGTCGTCGTCCGGTTCCACGTCGTCATCGCCGGCCTCGAGATCCAGATCCATGAGATCGTCGTCATCGAGATCCCCTAAGCCATCATCTTCTGCAGCGTTGAGGTACTGCTCGATGATCGTGGTGAGCTTGTCGTCCTCGACCAGCACGGCTTCGGTGGAGACGCCGGTGTGGAACTTGATTTCATCCAGGGCTTGCAGGTTGGTCGGATCGGACACCGCGACGAACAGCCGGACACCGCGCCGCACCAATGGCAACGCGTGATGTTGTCTGATCAGGTTCTCTTTGACCAGGTCTTTGGGGATGGCTTCCAGATCGAAAGCGGCCAGGTCCATGAAAGGCACACCGAACTCTTCGGAGGCACTGGCGGCGATGGTTCGAGCTTCGGCGTGGCCGTTCTGAACCAGATAGCTGACGAAAGGCACCCCGTTTTTTCGCGCTTCTTCGGTCGCGTTTAAGGCGGTGTCCGTCGGGATGATGTTCTCTTCGACCAGGCGTCTTGCCAGACCGTTGAGCGGTACGGGTTCTGATGCCATAAGGCGTGCAGTCCTTGTCCTGACCTTAAAAGTTCACTAAGAAGGCAAACCTTACAGTTCGCGAGCTTGCCAAGTCTAATCGTAGATCACCCAACAGCCGATAAGCCGATCACAGTTTTGTCAGGGCTCTTTCTGCATGATGTCGGTCGTCAGAGGACTGCTGCCGCTCAGCGGGTCGACATTGACGACCTTCCGGTCGGTGATGACGGCCTTGAAGGGCGTTGGGGCAAGCATCTCTGTCAGAGGATTCGCGCGATCTCGATGCGTTGCCTGAGTTGCCGTTTTCGGCGCCTGGAGCAAAGCACCCGATGACGGGGAGCGTCAGCATGTGACAGAAGTCAGCAGGCGGATGCGATGGAATAGCACCGGATCTACAGGGAACTGAAGCCTTGAAAGCGGATGATCCTGGATGGCAGATGAACGCTAAGTTGCTGACTTTAAACAGCTTCTGGAGGAAGCAAGAACGTGAGAGAGCCATCTGACTAGAAAGTGGCACACGGATTGCACCCCTCATCAGTGACTCGCGGCGAGCTACGGCTGCCACGTTTTGACTAGAAGTTTTACACTGTGAATGACGGAGTAACGTTCAAAATGAAAAACACGATTCAGAAGGGTTTCACCCTGATCGAACTGATGATCGTGGTAGCCATCATCGGTATTCTCGCCGCTGTCGCGCTTCCCGCATATCAGGACTACATCGCTAACGCCAACATGGCGAAAGTGACCTCCCACTATGACGAAGGCGTACGCTACGTTGCTAACGAGATGCGTCGCGTGCAGGCTGGTATGGCCATGGGTACGCTGACCCCGGCTGTTGCCGATGGTCAGATGGCAGAAGCTACGGTTATCACCCGTCTGCTGGGTGAAGGCGCGCTGGCTCCTGGAGGTGTTCCTGCTTACGCCAACGCGGCTAACGCTGCTGCTGGTGTAATCCAGGTCAACCTGACCTCTGGTCTGCCCAGTACCGCGGATCTGATCTACACGATCATCCGTCCGAACTACGATGCTGTTACGACTGCCACCGCAACCATCGACTGGTCTCAGATCTAATCGGCTTCAGCTGATATCTGTAGACAGAAAGGGGCCCCATGGGCCCCTTTTCGTGTTCAAAGAAGAGGGTTTTCAAGATGCAGCAACAGGTTCGAGGGTTCTCGTTGATTGAGCTGATGGTCGCTATCGCGATCATAGCCGTTATTTCGGCAATCGCGCTGCCGCTGTACAACAACTACATCATCACATCGAGAGAAGCGGTACTGGTCAACAACATTCGTACGATTGAAGTATTCCAGGAGGATTTCCGGCTGCGGACGGGCGCCTATTTAACGGTTGCTGCAAACGAAGCCGCGATTACCGCCGCGATTGATTGGCAACCTGAAGGCGATACCCCGGGCACGACTTATAGCATCGCCGCAGGCCCGGCGGGAAGCTACGACGTGACTGCTACAGCGGATGGCTTCAGTGTCTGTCTCCGGCTACCGGATGGCGTGCGCTGCTAATCCGCAGAACTTCCCGGCCCGTTAAAAAGCAGGTATCCTGCGCCGCCTCCAGGCGTACCTGGCGTGCCGGGATAGCTCAGTTGGTAGAGCGACTGATTCGTAATCAGTAGGTCCGCGGTTCGATTCCGCGTTCCGGCACCAGAATTTAGCTCCTCTTGGCGATAGTGCCCACTAACCAAATCCGATCTCGGGTAACATTGTGGGTAACGAAACCACCGCTCTTCGCCCCGTGAAAGCCTCACCTGGGCAACGTTAGCTGGACGCAGCGAGCGTCTGCTTCCGGGTCGGAAGCGGACTCTCAGATTGCGGTAATCGATACTGAATACTCGCTGCTAGCCCATCGATTTTCCACAATCGACTCTCTTATAGCGAGGGAGGGTAAAAGCATGATTGTTTTCGAGCTGGTCGATGGTGCGCGGTGCCGCGAGCCGTGGAATAAAGGCAAGCACATTGGCCAAAGACGACCGCTAGAGCCGCGAGAAGTCTGGGGGATTCGAATACGACTCCAGATCGCGAAACGAGTACGGGACCTGGCGCTGTTCAATCTGGCAATTGACAGCAAACTCCGTGGCTGTGACCTGGTCAAGATGCGCGTGTCTGATGTGATGCATCGTGGCCGCATGCTTTCGAGAGCAAGTGTCATCCAGCAGAAAACGAACCACCCGGTGCAGTTCGAGATAATGGAAGAAACGCAGGAGTCG
This sequence comes from Candidatus Azotimanducaceae bacterium, assembly GCA_965215995.1. Lineage (GTDB taxonomy): Bacteria > Pseudomonadota > Gammaproteobacteria > Pseudomonadales > Azotimanducaceae > SZUA-309. The sequence goes on from OZ244128.1 coordinate 3,407,420, forward strand.
GTGTCCTGTTGGATCGACCAGGCGAATCTTGGTCCGAGCGACTATTTATTTCCGAGCCGAAACGCGAACTCCTTGCACCTTTCAACGCGGCAATATGCGCGCATTGCTCATAGGTGGTTTTCCAGTATCGGGCTTGATCCGTCATTTTATGGCACCCATTCTTTGCGCCGTACGAAACCGACCCTGATCTACCGGCGAACGAAAAATCTGCGGGCAGTGCAGTTGCTTCTAGGTCACACGAATCTAGAAAGTACGGTTCGATATCTGGGAGTGGAGGTGGATGATGCGCTTGAACTAGCGGAAAAGACCGAAATCTAAAGCTCAGCTCGACGTCCATCCGGATTGATGGTCGTCGATTAAGTGGGTGGCCCTCGACGATTCCCGGCTCCATCGTCTTCAAATCTACATTTAGTGTCACAAGTCCAAGGTGCGACGGCTTCGCCGTCACGGATCAAAGTCCACCGCGCGACTGGTTCAGACGACTCATCTGGTTGTGGGAGAAGGTGTGCGTACTTACCTGGCATCGTCATCCCTTGAGGGAGGCCAGTTAGTCGTGCGCCCGTTCTCCATAAGGTTCACAGCAGTGCTTCCGGATGGTGGTGAACTGCGCGCTACCGCCCGACATCCCAGCGGGGATCTGATCATCAGCGGTGGCGTGGAGTCCGACTGGTGGATCGGCAGGATCGAAGAGGAAGGTGTCATCCCATTCATCCGCATCCTACAACCTAGCCAAAGCGGGGATTTCGCGCAGGTCAGCGACATTGCTGTACAGCCGGATGGTAGCTACTCAGCTATCCTTCTGGATGGGGATTACCTGGTCTGGTCTACGGACGACGACCTCATAGATGGAGTGGTGCTGCCACGCACCTACTCCATTGAACCGCACCCCGCCTACGACGTGCTGCACTCGGTGGATGGCCGGATCGAATCACTACCTTTACCACGCTGATTGACGTGCCCCAGGTTTCACGTTCACCAAGATAAGGTGAGAAGATGAAACTGGAGGTACGACAATGGCACGAAGGAGTTTCAGCCGAGAGTTCAAGCTAGAAGCAGTTCGGCTGGTTAGCGAGAGAGGACTCAGTGTTGCTCAAGCAGCGCGAGATCTGGATCTTCACGAGAATGTTTTGCGCAAATGGGTCCGTCTTTATCGAGACGATCCTGCACAGGCGTTTCCAGGTGCAGGTCAAATGAAACCCGAGCAGGCTGAGATCGCCCAGCTGAAGAAAGAAATCCGCAAACTGAAAGCGGAGCGGGACATATTAAAAAAAGCCGCGGCCTACTTTGCAAAGGACTCAACGTGAAGTTCGAGTTCATTGCGAAGCATCGGGGGATCTGGCCGGTAACATGGATGTGCGGGGTGCTCGATGTCTCGCCCAGTGGTTTTTACAGCTGGCGTTCGAGACCGCTAAGCGATCGAGCTTTGTACGATGAGAATCTGATCCGCGATATCCGCCGCAGCTTCTCAGACAGCGGTAAGACCTACGGTGTGAGACGTATCTGGCTGGATCTTTTGGACTGGGGTCACGACGTGGGAAGAGAACGCGTAGGACGGCTGGTGCGGTCTCTGAAGCTTGTGGCTCAGCCAAAGCGTCGTAAACGCCCGGTGGACAATGGGCAACGCCAGGAGAGTTCCATTGCGCCGAATACACTGGATCGAGAATTTGCTGCGACAGCGCCGAATCAGAAGTGGGTGGCGGACTTCACCTACGTCTGGACCTCGGAAGGATGGTTGTACGTCGCTGCGGTCCTGGATCTGTTCTCACGCCGTATTGTTGGTTGGTCCATGAAATCACACATGACCGTCGACCTGGTGACGGATGCGCTGATCATGGCGATCTGGCGCAGACGGCCTGATACGAAGCTGCTGCATCACAGCGATCAAGGCAGCCAGTACACGGCGGATCAGTTCCAGAAGCTACTCTCTGACAACGGCATCGAGTGCAGCATGAGCCGAGTGGGTGAGTGTCATGACAATGCTGTCATGGAGAGCTTCTTCTCGAGAATGAAAGACGATCGAATCAGCCGGCGCCGATATCGAACACGTGATGAAGCCCGAGCTGATATCTTTGATTACATCGAGAGGTTCTACAATCCGAGGCGACGGCACTCGACTCTGGGTGGGCTTAGCCCAGTCGAGTATGAAAAACGAGCTAAACAAGCTTAGGCCGGTGAACGCAGAACCTGGGGCACGTCAGATATCATCCGCACTACTCAGTGGGGTGGTAACCCGGACTGTGAACAACAGCCAAGTCACCCCATAAACAGTATTCGCTCCTCAGGAAGGAGGCAGCTGACTCGTCGAGGAAGTGGTGGTCAGCCCGCCAGGAACGGCGAGGAAGATCATCTCCTCATCCGCCTTTCTCATCGCCATCAAAGCGAGGGTGTAGCGGGTGCCGAACGGAACGAACAGATAGTCTTCCGCTGTGCCGCCGTGCAGCGCGAGAAACTCGTTAAGGAACTCGGCGTAAGGCGTTCTGAACCTGATTGAGTCCAGCTGGGGATTGATGTGGGTGGGTTCAAAGGGTTGGTAGAACCTGGACAGGGTGCTGATCGGCACACGGGACTCCATGGCTTCTACTCTGATCTTCGATTGTTCCTCAGGATCTTCAGGCAGGCGGACGCTGACCCATTTCGGTGTGGTCCCGCCAAAGGCGTTCATGTCTGGAATCGGTTGCCCGGCAGCGATGTAGTCATCGATGGTCATGCTGTGAAAGCTGCCGTCTGAGAACACCATGGCAATCGGTCGTTCGGAGTAGACGACCCAGACGCCAGCCGTCAGGCAGACCGCCTGGATCGTGGCGACGATCGTCAGGTCACGCCGCAGCTCGGTCTTTGGTTTGCTGACGTTGCAGACGACGAGCGTCAGTACCGGTCCGAGCACGAAGTCGACAAAAGCAATGATTCGAATCCCCTGCCAGCCGCCATCGGATGCGAAGAAGAAATCCGGATACCAGTGAAAGAGAACCAGGTAGCCGAGGAAGATGAAGATGATGAGGCTGATACCAAGGTGAATGGCAAAAGCGCCAAAGCGATTCATTCGTTCGATCATTAGAAGCGACACCAGAGCGTGTTCGGGTTGTCAGTCCGTATCCAGGCGCATGGAGAGATCCAGAGGCTGCACGGACTTGGTCAGCGCACCTACGGAAATGTAGTCAACACCGGCTTCGGCGACCGCGACGATTGTCACATCATCGATACCGCCGGAGGCCTCCAGCAGAATCCGGCCGCGACCGAGTTGCGTGGCCTTGTGAGTTTCATCGATGCTGAAGTTGTCCACCATGGCAATGTCGGCACCCGCATCGATCGCTTCGCTCAGCTCATCGAGGTTCTCCACCTCGACTTCAACCTGCAAATCCGCATTCATCTCGCGCGCTCGCTGCACAGCGGCGGTGATGCCACCGGCAGCAGCGATGTGGTTTTCCTTGATCAGGAACTGATCATAGAGGCCGAGGCGGTGATTGTGCCCGCCCCCGCAAAGGACGGCGTGCTTCTGAGCCAGGCGTAGTCCAGGTACGGTTTTTCGGGTGTCCAGCAACCGGGTATCGGTGTGGGCAATGAGATCGACGTAGCGCGCTGTGAGCGTCGCGGTCCCGGAAAGCAGCTGGAGAAAGTTCAGCGCCGGGCGTTCGGCGGTCAGAAGTGAAGCTGCCGGACCTTTCAGCGTGAACAACTGCTGTCCCGCTGAAACAGGATCTCCATCCGCCACGTCCGGACGAAACTGGATTCGCTCGTCGACCTGGTGGCAGACTTCGGCTACCCAACAGAGACCCGCGATCACGCCCTGATCGCGGGTGATGACCCGACCGGTTGCCGAGTTGTCCGGGTCGATCAGTCCTGCGGAGACATCGCCGCTGCCCACATCTTCGGCAAGCGCTACTCGTACGTTGTCGACGATGGTGGCGCGAAAGTTTTGTTCATCCACGCCGTTGGGGAGGTATCGCATGTTGAGTCGGAGTCCGATTACTGCGTAACCTGCGCACGTTAAGGCGCTCGCGCCTTCAGGTAAAGACAGACGATCCGACGATTGAGTGAGAAGCGAGCATTGCACGTCAAAAACAACCACCGCCTGGCGAGAACGCGATTCGTGCGCTCACCCAACAGCAATGCCCGTCCGGAGCCGGCGGAGATCAGCCAGGTGGTGATTCACGGGATTACACTCCCGCCTGGGGAGCTTGGCACCGGTGATGTGGAGGCGCTATTCACCAACACGCTGGATGTCTCCAAGGATCCCCGGCTGGCCGACCTGAAAGACGTTCGGGTCTCTGCGCACCTCTTTATCGACCGCCGAGGCCGGACGACCCAGTTTGTGCCCTTCAACGAGCGTGCCTGGCATGCGGGTGTGTCTCGGTGGCGGGGCCGGGACGGATGCAATGACTTCGCGATCGGGATCGAGCTCGAAGGCGAAGACCACCGGCCTTACACCCAGGCTCAGTACGTGCGCCTTGGCAAAGTTCTGAGCGCCCTTGTGGATTTCTATCCTCGGCTTTCCCGGGCCGCCATCGTTGGCCACCTGGAGGTGGCGCCGGGGCGAAAGACGGATCCTGGGCCGATATTCGACTGGCGGCGTGTGTTGGCTGGATTGTTCCCGAGCACCGGTCGATGACTGAGCGGATCGGGATCGATCTTGGTGGCACGAAGATCGAAGGGATCCTTCTGCGTGGCGATGGAAAGGGCGGCAATGGTGAGCTCGGTGAGCGCATCCGCGTCGGGACGCCGAGAAACGACTATGCGGAAACGGTTCGCGCGATTGCCGAACTGGCCCGCAAGCTGGACCCGTCGGAACAGGCGAAGATCGGTGTGGGCACCCCAGGCAGCTGGGTGGTTGCCACGGGTTTGATGCAGAACTGCAACTCCACCTGGCTCAATGGGCGTCCGCTGCTCACGGACCTGAACCAGACCCTGGGCGATCGGGTGAGAATCGCCAACGATGCGGACTGTTTTACGCTGTCCGAAGCGCATGGCGGCAGTGCCGAAGGTAGAGAGGTGGTGTTCGGTGTCATTCTCGGCACCGGTGTTGGCGGTGGTGTGGTAGCGAATGGCCACCTGCTGCAGGGACCGAATGGCCTCGCGGGCGAGTGGGGCCACACGCCGCTGGTCAAGACCGAGCCGGCGATGCCGCCACGTGCCTGCTACTGCGGTCGGAAAGACTGTGTCGAGACTTACCTCTCCGGTCCGGGACTGCTCGAGAGCCATCGCGTCCTGTTCCCGGAGGCGATTCATCCGCCCGAGACCGCGCAGGCAATTTACGAGCGGGCTCGGCTGGAAGAAGCCCCCGGGGACTGGGGATTTCCTGCGACGGACCCGGTTGTGGATGAGGCCGTCGAGCAGGCTCGCGCCACGCTCGGAACCTGGTGTCGAATGCTGGCGGCCAACCTCTCACGAATCGTGAACACGCTGGACCCCCACGCCATCGTGCTGGGAGGTGGATTGTCTCAGATGCTGGAAGTCTATCCGATCGTGCGCCAGCTGATGCAGGCGCACGTTTTTGGTGAGGTGTTCGAAACCGAGCTCCTGGCACCGAAGTTCGGTGCGGCCAGTGGTGTTCGGGGGGCGGCGTGGCTCTGGCAGCCTGACGAGCCCTGATGAGACAATGGCGCCATATCATCTGACGCTCATCTGAAGCCCACCTGCAGACAAGGAAAACAAGGACGATTTCATGGCGTACCCGCGTGAGCTGACTGACGCAGATCCAGGGGAGACCCGGGAGTGGCTCGACTCTCTGGAGTACGTGCTCGAGAACGAAGGTACTGATCGGGCTAATTTCCTGCTCGAACGGCTCTCTGCGCGGATGACGAAGACGGGTGCCCGGCTCCCGTACACGATCACCACACCTTACCGGAACACCATCCCATCGAACCGCGAGGCCTTCATGCCCGGCGATCTGTTCATGGAGCGCCGGATCCGTTCCCTCATCCGCTGGAACGCCCTGGCGATGGTGGTGCGGGCCAACAGCCGCCCCGGAGAGCTCGGCGGTCACATTTCCTCGTTCGCCTCCTCGGCGACGCTTTACGATGTGGGTTTCAACTACTTCTTTCACGGGCCCACGGAGGATCACACCGGCGACCTGATCTACTTTCAGGGTCATGCCGCGCCCGGAATATACGCGCGATCCTTCCTGGAAGGACGGTTGACGGAAGACCAGCTCGACAATTTCCGCCAGGAAGTGGATGGCCGGGGACTCTCGTCGTACCCGCACCCCTGGCTGATGCCTCACTACTGGCAGTTCCCCACCGTGTCCATGGGGCTCGGCCCGATTCAGGCCATCTACCAGGCGCACATCATGAAGTACCTGGACAGCCGCGGACTGGTGGAGCGGGGCAACCGGAAGGTCTGGGCGTTTCTCGGCGATGGCGAGTGCGACGAGCCGGAAGCGCTGGGCGCGCTATCCATGGCAGGCCGGGAGAAGCTCGACAACCTGATATTCGTGGTCAACTGCAACCTGCAGCGGCTGGACGGTCCTGTGCGCGGTAACTCGAAGATCATCCAGGAGCTGGAAGGTTCCTTCCGTGGCGCCGGCTGGAATGTGATTAAGGTGGTCTGGGGTCGGCTCTGGGACCCACTTTTTGCCAACGACAGCCAAGGCCTCATGCAACAGCGCATGAACGAAGTGGTGGACGGTGAGTATCAGAACTACAAGGCGAAGGGCGGCGGCTACACCCGGGACCATTTCTTCGGCAAGTACCCGGAGCTTTCTGCCATGGTTGACAAGCTATCGGACGACGACATCATGCACCTGAATCGGGGTGGCCACGATCCGTTCAAGGTCTATGCGGCTTACCATGCGGCTGTGAATCATACCGGTGAGCCCACGGTCATTCTGGCCAAGACGGTGAAAGGCTACGGCATGGGCGATGCCGGTGAAGCGGAAAACGACACCCATCAGGTGAAGAAGCTCAACCTGGAAGAGCTCAAGCACTTCCGCGATCGCTTTGATGTTCCGCTTACCGACAAGGAGCTGGAAGATATCCCATTCTATCGGCCGGCCGAAGACAGTCCGGAGATGAAGTACCTGCGGGCCCAGCGGGAAAGGCTGGGTGGCGTGCTGCCGAAGAGGGTGGTGGCTGCGGAGACGTTGCAAGTGCCGCCGCTGTCGACGTTCAAGAACCAGCTGGAAGGCACCGGAGAGCGGGAAAACTCCACCACCATGGGATTCGTGCGCTTCCTGGCCACGCTGCTCCGGGATAAGAGCATCGGTGAGCGGGTGGTGCCGATCGTGCCGGACGAGGCACGGACCTTCGGTATGGAAGGCATGTTCCGGCAACTCGGTATCTACTCGTCGGCCGGACAACTCTACGAGCCGGAGGACTCCGGCGAGATCGCAGCTTACAGGGAGTCGAAAGACGGTCAGGTGCTCGAGGAAGGCATCAACGAAGCTGGTGCGTTTTCGGCCTGGCTGGCGGCAGCCACTTCCTACAGCACCCATCAGTACACGCTGATCCCGTTCTATATCTACTACTCCATGTTCGGCTTTCAGCGCATTGGCGATCTGGCCTGGGCGGCGGGTGACAGTCAGGCCCGTGGCTTCCTGCTCGGCGGCACTGCCGGGCGGACCACGCTGAACGGTGAAGGGCTGCAGCATCAGGACGGCCATAGCCACCTGCTCGCGTCCACCATTCCGAACTGCGTGGCCTACGATCCCTGCTATACCTATGAGCTCGCCGTGATCCTGCGCGAAGGGCTGCGGCGCATGGTGGAAGAGCACGAGAGCGTTTACTACTACGTCACCGTGATGAACGAGGCGTATCGCCAGCCTGCCATGCCGGAAGGTGTGGAAGAGAGCATTCTCAAAGGGATGTATCTGCTGCGCACGCTTGCCGGTGATGGACCAACCGTTCGTCTGCTCGGCGCAGGGACGATCCTCCGGGAAGTGGAGGCAGCGGCAGAGATGCTCAATGAGTCGCACGGTCTCACTGTCGAGGTGTTCAGCGTGACCAGCTTCACCGAGCTCACCCGGGAAGGAGATGACGTAGCGCGCTGGAACCTGCTCCATCCGGAGGAGGAGCCGCGGGTGAGCCACGCGCAATCCCTGTTGGCGGGTGACGCGCCTATCGTGGTCTCCAGCGACTACATGAAGTCCCTGGCGGAGCCACTCCGTGGACAGGTCGATGCGGATCTGCACGTGCTCGGCACCGACGGCTTCGGCCGTAGCGATACCAGGGAGCGACTCCGGCACTTTTTCGAGGTGGATCGGAAGTTCGTCGCGCTGGCGGCACTGAAGATGCTGTCAGGCCAGCAGAAGATCGGCCTGGATGTGGTAACCAGAGCGCGGGATGAGTTCGGTATCGATCCGGGCAAGGCCAACCCGCGGCTCGTCTAGCAATCAGGAACGGACATTCAGAGAGTGGCACAGGAAGTAAGAATCCCGGACATTGGCGATATCGACGAGGTGGAGGTCATCGAGATCTGCGTGACCGTCGGTGACGAGGTTGGTCCGGACGACGCGCTGATCGTGATCGAGTCCGACAAGGCCTCCATGGAGGTTCCCGCGGGCGTCGCCGGAATCATTGCCAGTATCGATGTGGCGCTGGGTGATCAGGTGGCCGAAGGTACGCTGGTGGTGACGTTGGCGCCTGCTGCAAGTGGTGTCGGAGCGGACTCCGGAAATGTCGGAGAGGATCCTGCAGATCCTGCAGATGCTGCAGAGGAAATCGCGGCGGCAGGAGCAGATCCTGAGGCAGGCAGCGAATCCGGTGAGGCCGGGCCTTCCACGTCTGGCTCGTCGATTCCTCGAGAACCATCGGCTGCACAGGTTCAATCCAGCATCGTCGAGGTCCGGGTGCCCGATATCGGTGAAGCCACCGATGTGGTGGTGATCGAGGTGGCAGTCAGCGCCGGTGCAAAGGTCGGTGAGAACGATTTACTGGTCGTGGTCGAATCGGACAAGGCCTCCATGGAGATACCTGCGGGCCAATCCGGTACCGTGACCGCCGTTCACGTGGAGGAAGGCAGCGAGGTCGTCGAAGGCACGCTCATTGCCACTATAGAATCTACGCCGAGCGCCGTTCGAGAGGCAGCGGGAGAAGCAGCCCCTTCGGTTGCGGCGCCTGTTGCCTCACCTGCTGCGCCAACGCCAACGCCGAAAGCCGTACACCCTGCCGAGACGGCCAAAGCCGGCGCGGGGGAGAAAGGTACCGGAAGCCGTGTGTACGCAAGCCCCGCAGTACGGCGGCTGGCCCGGGAGTTGGGCGTCACCCTGGCCGACGTGAAGGGATCCGGTGCCAAAGGCCGGATTCTCAAAGACGACGTTAAGCTGCATGTTAAATCGGCGATGACGGGCAAGGGATCCCAGGGCGCAGGCTCGGGCTCAGGCATCCCGGCCATCCCGGCGGTGGACTTCAGCCGCTTCGGGCCGGTCGAGATTTCTCCCATGTCGAGGATTCGGGTTGCGGGCGCTGCCAATCTGCACCGCAGCTGGCTCAATTTACCGCACGTCACCCAGTTTGAAGAGGCGGACGTTACCGAGCTGGAGGCCTTTCGGAAGACGCTGAAAGAAGAGGCGAGCCGACGGGATGTGAAGATCACGCCGCTGGCCTTCATCATCAAGGCCTGTTGCTACGCGCTGCAGGAATTCCCGAACTTCAACGCGTCGCTCGATCCGGAGATCAGGAACTACGTTCTCAAAAAGTACTATCACATCGGCTTCGCAGTGGACACGCCGGATGGACTGGTGGTGCCCGTGATCCGGGATGCAGATCGCATGGGGGTGTGGGACCTTTCGGAGGCCATTATCGACCTTGCCGAAAAGGCACGCGTCGGCAAGCTCGGGATGAGCGATCTTCAGGGTGGCAGCTTCAGCATCTCGAGCCTGGGTAATATCGGCGGAACAGGCTTCACACCCATCATCAACGCGCCAGAAGTGGCGATCCTGGGCGTGTCCAAGCTTGTTATCAAACCGGTCTGGAACGGTCAGGAGTTCGAACCCAGGCAGATGTTACCCCTGTCACTGTCTTACGATCACCGGGCGATCAACGGCGCTGAGGCGGGTCGGTTCATGGCCATGCTTGCAGAACTGCTGGGGGATATCAGGCGTCTGGCGCTTTGATTCCCCGCCATTCGGACTCACCGTCCTGTCCGAGGGTCCTGGCCATCACAAAGAAGAGATCACTCAGCCGATTCAGGTAGCGGGCAGCATCGTCCACGTCTTCTGTGCCCCAGGCGTGCCGCTCGGCGCGCCGGCAGACCGTCCGGCAGACGTGGGTCAGGGCGCAGGCTTCGCTGCCGCCAGGAATCACGAACTCGGTCAGCGGTGGGAGCGCATCGTTCAGGCGGCCCACCTCTTCTTCGATCCAGTCCGGCTCGGGCGCGGGGACCATCCCGACCGTAGCGAGATAAGCGCCAAGATCGAAGAGCTCCTGCTGTAACCGTCCCAGAACGTGATCGAATGGACTCGCGTCGGGCTTGGCCCGGAGCCAGCCAACGAAGCTGTTCAGCTCGTCCACCGCCCCGATGCTGTGGATGCGATCGCTGGATTTGCTGATGCTGGTGCCATCGGCCAATGAGGTCTCGCCGGCATCGCCACGACGGGTGGTGACCCGGGTGATTCTCTTCTTAACCAATGCTTTCTTCTGGCCTGAGCGTTAAGCCCGACTGCTCAGGTTGCAGGTCGGTGGTTCGGATCGAAGGGTTGCACGGTGATCAACCCCGTATCGAAAGATCGGGTCAGACCGTCGTAGGCATGGCGCATGAAGTGCTTCGGATGTGGGAAGCCGGTGCCGGAGTCTGCCGCGGAAATACTGACCCCCACCACCACGGGTATGTACCCCTCGCTGGTCTTGAAGGAGTGCATGTAGAGATTGTCGAAGATTCGACGGAAGCTCTGAGAGGTGCAGTTGTGAATGTCCGGCTGCAGGGTGATCACTGCGAACATATTGGTCTCTGGCCGGGTCACCACGTCCAGCGGCCGCACCAGCTGACGCACCTTGGCGCCGATGCCGGACATCAGCTCATCGACGATGGCCTGCTCGTACTGCTCTTGAATCACCTCGAGGTTGTTGATCCCCACCAGCAAGAGACAGGCGGCACCGCCCCTGGTTTCCGCATGCTTGATCGTGTCGCCGATCCGCTCAAAGGTGAACTTGAGATTGCCGAGACCGGTGACTGGATCCACCAGGTCGGTGGTCTGCAGCTCCCTGATCTTCTTGCGCAGCAGCTTGTTGGTCCTGAGCAGCTGATTCTGGCGGCTGGCGATCCGCTGAGCGGCGATGACTCTGGGCAACAGCTGAGCGCGCAGATTGGCCTTGTTCAGAAAGTCGTCAACGCCTTCGTCGAAGGCATCGTTCATTGCCCCCATATCGTCTCGAGCCGTCAGCAGCATCACGTAGGTGAAGTGCTCGTTCGCTTCATCGAGTTTTTTTACCCGTCGGGTGAGCTCGAGGCCGTCCATGCTCGGCATGAGCCAGTCGGCAATGAGAATCTGGGCCGGACGCTTCTCGAGAGAACGAAGCGCCTGCAGAGGATTGTTGGTGAAGCGGACGTTGCTGAAGCCTCCGCCACGAAGTGCCTTGGCGATGATGGCGCTGGAGAACTTGGCGTCATCCACCACCAGAATTGGGATGTCCTCATGCGACATGCTGTCTAGTGAACGATTACCGCCCGGGATGGATCCACCGCCCGGCAGAGACCCGCCGGCACCGGCCGGTGAATGTGCCTGGCTCCGCTCCAGATTGCCTGGCGAAGACGCTTGCGGTTTGTTGTGGGGTCTTTCCATGAGGGTTCGATCAAATCGGTATAGAAGTCTACCATGGTGCATATCGCCTACCCGTGACCCAGTTTGGCAGCGTTTTGCCGATTATTTCCCTTGCCTTTGTAAGAGTTGAAGGCACCATCCGTAGGTGGGTTATGCAGCTACCGAAGAGGATCCCAATCCCATGCCGTCATTCGACGTTGTTTCAGAAGTAGACTTTCAGGAGGTCCGCAATGCGGTCGACCAGGCCATGCGCGAGTTGGGCACACGGTTCGACTTTCGCGGCGTGGATGCGGGATTCGAGCTGACGGAGGATCGGATCCAGCTGCACGCGGAGGAAGAATTCCAACTTGGTCAAATGCTTGACATTCTCCGGGATAAGCTCGTCAAGCGCGGGGTGGACACCAGAGCTCTGGATCCCGGTGAGATCGAGGCTTCCGGTAAGCAGAAGCGACAGGGTTTCGGGCTCAAGCAAGGCATCGACCGGGACTCTGCCAAGAAGATCGTCAAGCTGATCAAGGATTCCAAGCTCAAGGTCCAGTCTCAGATACAGGGCGAGCAGGTCCGGGTGACCGGCAAGAAGCGCGACGACCTGCAGCAGGTGATTGCGGCGCTGAAGGATGCCGATCTGGACATGCCGTTGGACTTCAACAATTTCCGCGACTGACCAAACCGGCGCAGCTGGCGTCGAGAACCGCCGCGGGTCGGCCAGCGGGGCACAGGAGACCAGAATCTGGGACGTGCTCTTCACCCGGCAGATGCTCATCTGCGTGGGGTTGGGCTTCGCTTCCGGCTTGCCGCTGTTCCTCCTGGTGCAGCTGGTACCGGCCTGGCTCCGGCTCGAGGGCGTGAGCCTTACCGCCATCGGCTTCTTCACGGCGATCCAGTATCCCTACTCGCTGAAATTTCTCTGGTCACCGGCGGTGGAGCGGTACTCCGTGCCCTGGCTCGGTCGGCGGCGGGGCTGGATGTTGCTCACCCAGCTTCTGCTGATCTTCTCGATAAGCGTGCTCGGCTTCTGGCAGCCGGCAGATGCGTTGCTGGCCGTGACGCTGATCGCCGTGCTGATTGCCGTTTTCAGCGCCACGCAGGACATCGTCATAGACGCCTACCGGCGGGAGCTTCTGGTCACGGAAGGGGAACTGGCGCTTGGCAACACCGTGCATGTGCAGGCCTACCGGCTGGCTGGACTGGTGCCCGGTTCGCTCGGAATGATCCTGGCAGGCTTCATGCCCTGGCAGTGGGTGTTTCCCATCATGGCGGCCTTCATGTGCGTGGGCATTGTTCTGACGCTTTCCGTTCGCGAGGCGCAGCGCGAACCGGTGATTCCCGGCAGCCTGAAGGCGGCGATCACCGAGCCATTTAGGGAGTTCTTCTCCCGCCGGGGTTATCAGGCAGCGTTGGCCGTGCTGGCGTTCATGTTCCTCTACAAGCTCGGCGACAACATGGCCACGGCACTGGCTACGCCTTTCTATATCGACCTGGGCTTCAGTACCACCCAGATCGGCCTCATCGCCAAGAATGCTGCCCTGTGGCCGTCCATCATCGGAGGCATTCTCGGCGGCATCGTTATCGTCAAGATCGGCATCAACCGAGGGCTGTGGCTGTTCGGCTTCGTGCAGCTGGCCACCATCTTCGGCTTTGTCTGGCTCTCCGAGGTAGGCGCGGTGCCCTGGGTGCTGGCCATAGTGATTGGCGCCGAGTATCTGGGTGTAGGCCTTGGCACGGCAGCCTCGGTGGCCTTCATCGCCCGGGAGACGGCAAAAACGGCGGTAGCCACCCAGTTCGCGCTCTTCACCGCCCTGGCGGCCCTGCCCAGGGTGATCGCCTCCAGCGTCAGCGGTCTGATCGTTGACAGCATCGGCTGGACCCAGTTCTTCTACCTCTGCGCGATCCTGGCCGTACCCGGCATGCTGCTGCTCTACTGGGTGGCACCTTTCAATGCGCCCGTGGATGATCAGGCGCGGGAGGATCCTTAATATGACTACCCGCGTGATTCAGTGGTCTACGGGCAGTGTGGGTAGAGGAGCGATCAAGGCGATTGCCGAAAGAGCGGATCTGGAGCTCGTGGGCCTGTTTGTTACCTCCGCCGGTAAGACCGGGCGGGATGCTGGATCTATCGCCGGGATCGGCGAGCTGGGTGTGGCGGCCAGCAACGACATTGATGAGATCCTGGCGCTGGATGCAGACGTGGTCATCCACTCACCACTGCCGTCACTCGTTTACGGGGATGACCCGGATGCGGATGTGCGCGACTTCTGCCGCCTGCTGGCGTCCGGTAAGGACGTGATCACCACGGTCGGCTACATGTATCCAAAAGCCCACGGCACCGCGCTCACGGATCGGCTAGAGGCGGCCTGCAGGGAAGGGGACAGCACGTTTCACTCGACCGGTCTCAATCCAGGTTGGATGGGCGACGTGCTGCCACTCAGCATGTCCAGCCTCTCCCGCCGAATTGATCAGGTCTACGTGCGTGAGATCACCAATTTCGAGTTCTACCCATCCCCGGAGGTCATGTTCGACATGATGGGGTTCGGCAAGACGGAGGACGAGTTCCAACAGGACGTGGCACGTTACGGCGCCTGGCTGACGGGTTTGTTCCGTGAAAATATCCTCATGGTCGCGGACGGGCTCGGTGTGGAGCTGGATCAGATCACGGATACCACCACCCGTGCCTACGCTGAGCGGGATCTGACGCCTGCCGCGGGCCGGGTGGTTGCCGGTACCGTTGCCGGTCAGCGCTGGGAATGGGCGGGAATGAAAGCCGACCGCAAGCTGATCGTGCATGAGACGGTCTGGCGCATGCACTCGAGTGTGGCGCCGGACTGGCCGACGGGGGACCACACGGTGACGATCGAAGGCAAGCCGAAAATCGAGATCCGCTTCGATGCGGCCTGGATCAGTGACGGACTGCTCGCCACTGGCATGCACGCGGTGAATGCGATTCCCTACGTGTGCGCTGCGTCGGCTGGTATCCGGACGTTACTCGATCTGCCAACGATCCTGGGGCGGAACCTGGTCAGCGCTTGAGGAGGTTGTGATGAGATTGGATGGTCGGGTCGCGGTGATCACCGGATCAGCGATGGGTGTTGGTCGTGGTATAGCCCTGGCGCTGGCTGAACGCGGCGGGCGGATTGCGGGGCTCGATATCGACGAACAAGCCAACGAGGAAACCCGTCGACAGGTCGAAGCGCTGGGCAGCGAGTTTCTCTCCGTGTCCTGCGACATTTCAGACAAGACGGCTGTGCGGCGGGCAAGCGACGAGATCGGCGAACGCTTCGGTCGTATCGATGTGCTCGTCAACAACGCCGCCGTCTGGGAAGACTCAACGCTGCTGGCGGGCACCTTTGAGAACCAGACCGTCGAATACGAACGCTCCATGGCTACCTGCGCCCTGGGTGCCTACTACTGCATGGCGGCCTGTCTGCCGATGCTGCTCGAGTCGAAAGGGGACGTGATCAACATCATCACCGAGCACATCGAGCCGGCCCATCATCTGAAGAACATGCCCGCCCTGGGCTATGACTGTGCCAAGTTTGCCCTCTGGCGGCAGGTGGCGAGCTGGGCCGATGAGTTGAGGGAAAAAAACGTCCGGGTCCATGGTCTGGCCTTCGGTGCCACGGATACGCCGCTGTTGCGCCGAGTGGCGAGTGCTGGTTTCGCCGAGAAGGCGATGCGGCCTGCGGACATCGGCCAGGCGGTTATCAACGTGCTGGCGCACGGCCCGGAAGGACCGAGTGGTGAGATCCGGGTGTTCGGGGTCACTGGCACCCCGCGAGAGGACAGCCTGAAGGAGATTGAAGCATTTGGTCCTGGTGGGGTTTCGGCATGACCGAAAAACAGCACTTCCTGTTTGTCCGGCATGGTGAAACGGTGGGAAATCTGGAGCAGATTGCACACGGGCAGAGTGAGTCCCCGTTGAACGAAAGGGGGGTGCGGCAGGCGGAGATCACGGCAGAAATGCTGCGTGAGTGGAATACGCAATATCAGCGCGTTTATGCCAGCACCCTGTCCCGCGCGCACCATACGGGCGAACGGATCGCCGCGGCCCTCGGTCTGCCGCTGCATACCCATGACGATCTGGTGGAAGGCTTCCTCGGCGACTGGGAAGGCATCACCTACGAGGAGCTGGATGAGGTGGGGTTTGCCCGTCGCTCCATCCAGGACGACGACTTCCGGGGCCACAATGGCGAGTCGCCCAATCAGCTCGCCGATCGCATGGCCAGAGCGCTGGAGGAGATCCGCGATCGTCATCCGGGAGAGAACATCATTTTCGTCAGCCATGGGGCGGCCATCGCGCACCTGTTGGCCCGGCTGATGGACACCGCGCCTGCATTCGGTCACCAGTACCTCATGCACAACTCTGCGGTCACGGAACTCACCTTTCACGGCAGCGATGAGCGGCCGGAGCTGTCGACGCTGAATTTTCACGAGCATCTGCCTGAGGATCTGAAGATCAGCCCGACGGCACGGAGGAAGAAGAAAGAGCCTGTTTCAGAGGTCGTTAAGCTGGCATTGCCCAAGTCGATCGACGATCTGGATGTGGATTGGCTGCAGCAGGCCATGTCACCCCATCTCGGAAGTGCGCGCATTGATGGCTTCAGCGCTGAGGTGATCGGCATTGGTGAGGGGTTCATGGGTCAGCTTGCCCGGATTACGCTCCACTACTCGGATGAGGTTGGCGTGGCGCCGACGAGTCTGATCGCCAAATTTGCTGCCACCCGGGCGGATACCCGGGAGATGGCTCGAGACCAGAACCTCTACGAGCGGGAGATCGGATTTTACCGGGACATCGGCAGCGAGGTGGGCCTCAGGGTACCGGACTGCTACTACAGCGACTTCGAACCGGAAGATCAGCACTTCGTGATGCTGTTGGAAGACATGGCCCCAGGGGTGCCGAGCGATCAGGTGGTGGGTGCCGACCCGCAGACTTCACGGCAGGTGATCGAGCAGTTCGCCAGAATGCACGCGAAGTGGTGGAACAACGAGGCGCTGAACGACTACCCGTGGGCGCGCTGGATCATCAACGAGATGTCCATGGACGAGGGGCTGACCCGCCTGAAGGAAAGCATGGCGGAAGCGGAGGAGAGTGGCCGGTTCGATGCGTATCCGGAGATGAAGCGGCTGATGCCGCTGTTGCCGCCCCTGTTCCGCCTGGAACCGGCGCCGCCGTTTCCCTTCTCGCTGACCCACGGTGATTTGCGTTCGGACAACATCATCGCGCCGAGTGAGGCGGGTGGCGAATTCTGCGTGATCGATTGGCAGCTGGCAGGCAAAGGCGACCCGATCAACGACATCGTCCGCTGGCTCGCGCAGAGCATTTCCATCAAGGACCGCCGAGAGACCGAACAGGATCTGCTCAAGCTCTACCATGATGTGCTGATCGAGGAAGGGGTGCGTGGATTCAGCTACCGGAAGCTCATCAATACCTACAAGATGAATCTGGTGGTCATCCTGGTGATGTTCTCCATGTCGATAGACAGCGTCGATCGCTCGTCGGAGCGGGCCCAGGCCCTGTTCCATGAGTTTTACGCGCGGCTCGATGCGGCCCTTGTCGACTGGGAGATCGAGAAGCTGCTCAAGGTGCTACCGCTCCTGATCCCATTTATCAAGCTTTCGACCTGGTTGAAGATGCTGCTGAAACGCCGCTAGGCAACTTCTGATGGCAGAGGTTCAGAGGCGGCTAGCGTTCGCCGGTGGCTTCCGAGGCCCCGGAGACCTCCGCCACCGCGACCCGCTTAAGCGGCGGAATCGGATCGAACTCCAGGTGTAGGGCTTTGAGCGCCCGCAACGCGAAGTTCGGCGCCACCTCGAACGAGTTTTTCCCCGGAGCGAATCGGATTGTCTGCACGCGGTCCACGAGGGCGCGGAATGCCCAGTACAGCTCTCTGCGGGCCAGCGGCGCACCCACGCAGTGGTGGACACCGGAGCCGAAGCCCAGATGGCGACCGGGCTTGGCGCGATCGAGATCGAGCTCCGCGGGACACTCGAATGCCCGCTCGTCCCGATTGGCCGCGGCATAGCGGATGTTGATCGTGGCGCCTTCAGGAATCAGCACGCCGGCAAGCTCCACGTCTCTGGCCGCCATCCGGAACAGCCCCTGAACGGGACCTTCCAGGCGCACGACCTCCTCGCAGAAGGTCCTGAGGTGCTTGTCCGGATCGGCCTGCAACGCTTCCCAGACGGGCGGATTCTCGATCAGCAGCTTGACGCCATAGGCGATGGCATTGGTGGTGGTCTCACTGCCGCCGACGAAGGTGTCTGCCATCATCTCCGCGTGCAGCTCGTTGTCTGTGAGCGTCCGGCCCCATTCCGGAATCTCCCGATTGACCAGATCCGAGAGCAGCGTGTCGTCCGGTTGCCTGCGCAGACGCTCGAACACCTTCTGAAAGTAGTGCTGAGCTTCGATCTCCATCTCAACGGACCAGCGCTCTTCCTCTTCCGTCTGCATCATGCCGAGCCGCTGCACCCAGGCATCCGTCCAGGCTTTGATCTGCCAGATGTCCTCCTTCGGCACGCCCATCTGATGGCCGATGACGATGAGGGGCAGAGGCACGGCGAACTGGGCCACCCAATCGCAGTGACCGTCATCCACGAAGGCATCGATGAGCTCATAGGCCGTGTCCCGCACGAAGGGATCCATGCCGTTGATGCGCCCAGGCCGGAACGCCTCATTGAACATGGCGCGCATCTCTTTGTGATTCGGATCGTCGCGGCCGGCCAGCGTAGGTGCCGGTACCCAACCCTTGCTTTCATAGAGCTCGAACATCCGCCTGGCCCTGTCGGGATCGAGGCGGTTGCGTCCGCCGCCGCCAGCCCCCATACGATTGATGAAGTCCTCCGTGTTCAGCAGCACATCACGGACATCTTCGAAACGGCTGACCACGAAAAAGCCGGTGATGGGGTCCTGCCAGACCGGCGCTTCGTTCCTGAGCAGGGTGTAGGCGTGATACGGGCAGTTCTGTAATCGGTGATCGAGGAAGTTGATCTCCGCCAGTGTTTCCGGAACGACAGGTTCGTAAGGCTCAGTACTCAAGGGCTGGCTCCTCAATCCGGTGGCATGAGCTCGTTCAGCCGAGTGCGGGCAAGAGATTTGTCGTTGAAGTAGAGCGCGTTGATCTCGGTGAAAGCCGCCTCGTCGCCGGGTACCTCCGTGTCCCTGAAGATGGCGCCGACCGGGCAGGCGGCCTCGCAGACCGCGCAGTCGATGCAGAGATCCGGCTCCACGAAGCACATGCGGTCCTCTTCATCGGCGAAGATGCAGTCCGCTGGGCAGACTTCAATGCAGGACTGATCGATGACATCGATGCAGGCGCTGGTGATGACAAACGTCATGGTGTTCCCCGTGCCCGCTGTTTGTTCCGGGCTTCCTCAGCAGGTAGCCTAACCAATATCTGAAGCTGACTACAGTTTCCCGCGGGAGGGCGCATGGAGACCATCATCGATGAGCTGATCGGGGTCAGCAGCGAGGCAGGGCCAGATGCCTTCCCGCTCATGCCTGAGGGCGAGGCGGTGGACATGGGGCATGCGGAAGACGGCAGGCCGCTGGTCGATCCCCGCATCTTCGATTCGCCCGAGTTCTTCCGGAATCCTTATCCCTACTACCGGATCCTTCGCGATCACTACCCGGTCTTTCACGACAAGCTGCATAACTGCTACTGGGTCACGCGCTACGACGACATCAGCGAGTGCTACTTCGACGACGAGGGCTTCAACACCATTCCGAAGGGGAGCTCCAGCGGCGTGCTCGGCAACACCCAGCTGGAGCTGTCCGGCGTGGAGCACCGCCGCCGCCGGAACCTCTACGGTCAGCACCTGGTAGGGCGCGCACTCAACCAGCGGATCCCCGCCATTCGGCGCCTGGCGGGCGAAATGATCGACGGCTGGGGCGACTCGGCGGCTCGAGGCTCCGACTACGTTCGTGACGAAAACGGCGTGCGTCTGGTCGAGCTCGGCCATGCGTTTGCCAATGAATATCCGATACGGGTGGTCTGCGAAGTGCTCGGCTTTCCCAAGGAAGCCCAGGCGGATTTCTATTACTGGTACAACTCCATGATGAGCGGGCTGGGTGGCTCTCAGCGGCACAAAGAGGGATTGGCGGCGCGGCAGCATCTGGAGGACTACGTTGCTGGCATCGTCGAAGCCCGACGCAAAGAACCCACCTATCTTCACGACGAAGCGGGAAACCCGACCGGCAAGGACATCATCTCCAAGCTCTGCGAGACGAAGATAGATGGGGACTACCTATCCACGGAGGAAATCACCTCGAACATCGCCCTCATCGTCGGTGGCGGCGGCGAGACCACCCGCGGGGCGATCATGAACCTCTGGTGCCTTCTGCTTCGGCACCCGGATCAGTTTCAGGCGGTGCTCGCCGACGAAGCCAATTGGGATCGTGCCTTCCACGAGATGCTTCGGCACTCCTCATCCATCGGTGGCCAGCCGCGGCATAACTCTCATGACGTGGTGATGCACGGGGTTGAAGTTCCGGCGGGCTCACTGATGCAGATGGTGGATTTCTCCGCCAACCATGATGAGCGCATCTTCCGGGATCCGGAACGGTTCGATCTGTTCCGGGACGATCTGTACACGGGCAAACTTCTACGCAGCGGTTACCGCAAGGAAGGCAAGTGCAGCCACATGGCCTTCGGTGTCGGACCTCATCTCTGCCCGGGCGCCTGGATCTCGCACCAGGAAACGGTGGAAGGCTCGAAGCTGCTTGCCGCCGAGATGAAGAACGTTCGTATCCGGGAAGACCTGATGCCGAGGGATACGGATGGTGAGCGACCGAGCCCGATGGGGATAGTGTCGGTCCGGGATCTCTGGCTCGAGTACGACCTGCCGTGAGTGACGAGAACATCCCCATCATGGGCAGAAACGGCGTCGCAGCACCCGCCGGTCCGGCAAGGCACGAGGGGGAGGATGGCTATCGCACCTATGAGGTGTACCAGCGGCAACGGATCGGCGAGAGTACGGAGAAGATCAGGCCGGGGAGTCTGATCTCGGAGGCCTACAGGACGGACCCGTACCCGCTACTGACCATCCTTCGGGAAAACTACCCCTGTTACCGGGATTGGCAGGCCAACGCCTACTGGCTGACCCGCTACGACGATGTGACGAGCGTGTTCACCGACGAGGCAAACTTTTCACGGCGATCGAAGGCCTGGCGCTATGGGCTCAAACAACCGGGGCGCGACATGGGCCATGAGCTGCCTGTACTGCGCGCCGAAGCGAACTGCTTCGACCGGCAACTGGACGCCGTGGCCGAGAAACTTGTGGCTCGCGTTCAGAAAGAAGGCAGCGCGGATCTGGTGCGGGACTTCACGGCCCGTTTGCCGCTGGCCCTGCTCGTGGCGCTGGTCGGGGTGCCGGATGAGCAGGCGGATGACTTCTGCGCGTTTTACTGGCGCGCTCAGCGTGGGATTTCCTGGCAGCCCGACTTGCGGGAATCGGGTCGTGCGGCGCTGGAAAGCCTGGCAGCCATGATCGAGCCCATGCTCGCCGGGAGGGAGCCTGGAAATGATGAGGACCTGCTCTCTGCCTGCCTCGAGGTCGATCCGTCCGTCTCGGCCTGGGACGTGGTGGTCACCCTGCTCGAGCGGGATCATGAGACGCTGCATGGGGCGCTCGCCAACCTCTGGTGGCTGCTGCTCAGGCACCCGGAAGTGCTGGCTGAAATCGGAAATGACGCGCGACTGATGAAACAGGCGTATCTGGAAACGCTGCGCCACTCGCCGCCCGTCCTTTCCGCGCAGGTCTTCACCCGCCATGAGGTGGAACGGTTCGGCCGTCTGCTGCCGGAAGGCGCACTGGTGATCCTCTCCGCCGCGGCCGCCAATCGGGATCCCCGGGTGTTCGCCGATCCGGATCGGTTCATTTTGGATCGGCCGGATCTCACCCAGCGGGAGCCCCGAGGGCAATATCGGGCAGATGGTCTGGCCTCAGGGATCAGCTTCGGTAGCGGCCGGCCATCCCGGTACCCTGCGGTGCCGGAGGATCGGCCACGCTCACGCTACGCCCAGAACAGGGATCTGGCCGTGCAGGCCTCGATGATACTGCTGGCGGGGCTTCATGATCTCAAGCTGCGACCAGGGGCAGAGCCGTTACTGACTTCGCTGAGCGTGGGCGAGATGCATACCTGCTGGTCTCTACCGGTGACTTTTCGGCCCGGGTAACCAGATCAGGCGGAAGCCTCCCAGCGGTAGGCCTTGGGAATCCGCTCGCCGACGAACTCCACGCCCTCCGCCACCAGACGCTTCTTCTGCTCCCGGTGGCCGCCGCTACCCGGTCGTTGGGAGATCTTCAGGCTGGCGTTGACCACCCGGTGCCAGGGCAGCTTTGAGCCCTTGGGCAGGTCCCGCATGGTTCGACCGACCAGCCTGGCGTGCCGGGGCATGCCGGCCAGGGCTGCAATCTGCCCGTAGCTTGCGACCCGGCCTTTCGGAATCATGGCCACTACCTGCCAGATGCGCTCAGCAGGCTCGGGTTGCATTTCGTCGGGCTGACCCCCAGATTGATTCTCACCCTTGCTGCGCGACTTAGCCTTTGCCATGTGGCTGCTGATCTTCTTCATCACCCCGATTGTAGAAATGTACCTGCTCATCGAAGTGGGTGGCTATATCGGTGCCTGGCCGACCATCGCCCTGGTGATGATCACCGCCATGATCGGCGTCACCCTGTTACGGATTCAGGGGCTCTCCACCCTGACCCGTGGGGTGGGCCGGTTGCAGGGTGGCGAGTTGCCTGCCCGGGAGATGGTGGAAGGTCTCCTGCTGGCAGTGGCGGGCGCGCTGCTGCTGACCCCGGGCTTCATCACGGACGCCGTCGGCTTCATTCTGCTCACGCCGCCGCTGCGGGCAGCCATCGCCGAGCGGGTGCTGGCTCGGGTACAGGTCATGGACGCCACCCAGGGTATCTACGGTATGCGCGGTGGCCCCGCCGGCGGGCCAGGCTTCGGTCAGCAACCGGGGGACGGACCTCGGCCGGGGAACGGTGCTCTGGAAGGTGAGTTCGAGCGCCTCGACGACGATCCGGATCGTGCCTCCCGTTCCTGAAAACACCCGGTGAATCAGCGAGTTAGCTGCGTGATACATACGGCTTGCGCGGCCTGCCCGACTTTTTTTCAGCCGAGTCCTTGAAATTTTCCCGATAGCGCCCAGATAGAGTGCTCAAGCAGCTTACCGGTCGCCCGGTAAAGGGATGCGTGTCCGTCTTGCAACCGAAGCGCGGATACATATCATATGCGGCCCTTGCATTAGCACTCTCTAGTGGAGAGTGCTAATAAAGATGGAGCCGGCCGGGAACTCTTGACAAAGAGGGCTGCTCATTTAGCACAACCATCCATTGGGAGATTTAAGGTAATGAACATTCGACCCTTACACGATCGTCTCGTCGTGCGCCGGTTGGAAGAAGAAACCACCAGCGCAGGCGGCATCGTTCTGCCTGATTCCGCGACCGAGAAGCCGTCTCAGGGCGAAGTGCTCGCGATCGGCCCTGGCAAAACCCTCGACAACGGCGACGTAAAGCCGCTGGACGTGAAAGTGGGCGACAAGGTCATCTTCGGCCAGTACGGCGGCAGCACGGTCAAGCTCGACGGTGAAGAGCTTCTGATCCTGAATGAATCTGAAATTTTCGGTGTGCTCGAAGGTTGAGCCGACCCTGTCTATTTCAAAACGATATTGCGATAGCGACATATAGAGGAATAAGTGATGAGCGCTAAAGACGTATTTTTTGGTGACGAAGCGCGTGGCCGCATGCTCGAAGGCGTGAACGTACTGGCCAATGCCGTGAAGGTTACCCTGGGCCCCAAGGGCCGTAACGTGGTGCTGGACAAGTCCTTCGGCGCGCCGACCGTGACCAAGGACGGTGTTTCCGTGGCCAAGGAAATTGAGCTCGAAGACAAGTTCGAGAACATGGGTGCGCAAATGGTGAAAGAAGTCGCCAGCCAGACATCCGACGAAGCTGGTGACGGTACCACCACGGCCACCGTGCTGGCGCAGTCCATCCTGACGGAAGGCCTGAAGTCCGTCGCCGCTGGCATGAACCCGATGGATCTCAAGCGGGGTATCGACAAGGCAGTGACCGCTGCCGTGGCAGAAATCGAAAAGATGTCCACCCCGTGCGAGGACTCCAAGTCCATCGCCCAGGTCGGCACCATCTCTGCCAACAGCGATACCGCGGTCGGCGACATCATCGCCGAGGCGATGGAGAAGGTCGGCAAGGAGGGTGTGATCACCGTTGAGGAAGGCTCCGGCCTCGAGAACGAGCTGGACGTGGTTGAAGGCATGCAGTTCGATCGCGGCTACCTGTCCCCCTACTTCATCAACAACCAGGACAGCATGTCTGCCGATCAGGAAGATCCTTACATCCTGCTCTGCGACAAGAAGATCTCGAACATTCGCGATCTGCTGCCGATCCTCGAGAACGTTGCCAAAGCGGGCAAGCCGCTGATGGTCATCGCCGAGGACATCGAAGGCGAAGCGCTGGCGACCCTGGTAGTGAACAACATGCGCGGTATCGTCAAAGTGTCCGCTGCCAAGGCACCCGGCTTCGGCGATCGTCGTAAGGCCATGCTGCAGGACATTGCGATCCTGACCGGCGGCACGGTGATTTCCGAGGAAGTGGGCCTGACCCTGGAAGGCGCTACCCTGGATGATCTGGGTACCGCCAAGCGGATCTCTTCCACCAAGGAGAACACCACCATCGTCGATGGCGCTGGTGCCAAGGCCGACATCGAAGGCCGGATCAAGCAGATCCGCTCCGAGATCGAAGACACCTCTTCCGACTACGACCGTGAGAAGCTCCAGGAGCGTCTGGCAAAGCTGGCCGGTGGTGTTGCCGTGATCAAAGTCGGCGCACCGACCGAGGTGGAGATGAAAGAGAAGAAGGCTCGCGTGGAAGATGCTCTGCACTCCACCCGCGCAGCTGTGGAGGAAGGCGTGGTAGCCGGTGGCGGTGTTGCCCTGGTACGTGCCCTGTCCAGCATCGAAGGCATCTCCGGTGACAACGAAGACCAGAACGTCGGTATCGCCATCGCCCAGCGGGCCATGACCGCTCCGCTGCGGCAGATCGCGGCCAATGCCGGTGCCGAAGGTGCGGTTGTGCTGGACAAGGTTGCTGCGCTAAAGGGCAACGAAGGCTACAACGCTGCGACCGGTGAGTACGGCGACATGCTGGCCATGGGTATTCTGGATCCGGCAAAGGTCACCCGCACCGCGCTCCAGGCAGCATCATCCGTGGCAGGTCTGATGATCACCACGGAAGCCATGGTCGCCGATGCTCCGGAAGACCACGCCGGTGGCGGTATGCCGGCCGGCATGCCGGACATGGGCGGCATGGGCGGTATGATGTAACAAGCCAGGTGTTCTGAAAGCCCTGTAGAAAGGGCTTTCAGGGCCTTTAACGATCCGGAAGGGTAGTTGAAGTTGCATCAAGGAGGGTAGCAGGTTTCGGCCGGCTACCCTTTTTTCTGCGTGCTTCGACCAGGGCTCCGCGGTGCTGACCCGGAATCCCGAGTTTTGCTATAGTCCGCCCGACGTGACGTACGGCCCGGCAGTCAGCCAGGCTGAACGCGGCAAAAAAATAGAAACGCTATACGTTGGGGAGACAACCATGGATCAAGTGCTGATCGACTATCTGGCTCGTTGGGGCCACTTCCTGTTCGGTATTACCTGGATCGGATTGCTCTATTACTTCAATTTCGTCCAGACCGAGTACTT
The DNA here is from genome assembly GCA_965215995.1 of Candidatus Azotimanducaceae bacterium. Classification (GTDB taxonomy): domain Bacteria; phylum Pseudomonadota; class Gammaproteobacteria; order Pseudomonadales; family Azotimanducaceae; genus SZUA-309. The sequence goes on from OZ244128.1 coordinate 3,432,824, forward strand.
CAAAGAGGCGGATGGAGATGCGCGCACCGATGCGTTCACCAAGCTGGTGCCGCGTGCGCTGTGGTGGTTCCGCTGGGGTGCGATGTTCACCTTCCTCACCGGTCTGATCATGCTGGGTCTCAGAGGTGCGGGCGTCACTCTGGACATAACCGTCGGCGCGGTGCTCGGCACCCTGATGTTCCTGAACGTCTGGCTGATCATCTGGCCCAATCAGAAGATCGTGATCGAGTCGAACACCCAGGTGAAAGCCGGTGGTGAGGCTCTACCGGAAGCAGCCGGCGCGGCGCCGAAAGCGGCTCTTGCTTCCCGGACCAACACCCTGTTCTCCATCCCTATGCTGTTTTTCATGGGATCTTCCGCGCATTACGCCCACGGTGGTCTGAATGGCAACACCACGGCCCTGATCGTGTCGCTGGTCATCATCGCAGCGCTCGAGCTGAATGCCATATTCGGCAAGCAGGGTCCGATGACGACCGTTCGGGGTGTGATCAGCTGCGGCCTTGGTCTGACAGCCGTGCTCTGGGCGGTGGTTGCCCTGGTCTGAGCGTGCAGCATCCCGGCCGACAGGCACTGATCGGTGGCTGTAGCTTGTGGACGCCAAACTTCAGCACAAAGGCCTGCCGGGTGCAGGCCTTTTTCTTTCTATATACTTCTGTCCGATTTCGCTGCCCGGATTGGCAGGCTTTTCTAGATATCGCAGGATTAAACCCAGATGGCCAATCGTTCCCCCCAAACATCGTCACTGTCCGCTAACCCGGACGATTCCACAGGTTACCGTCGCGGCGGCAAAGGCGGAGGCTCTGGCCGGCGCAGGTCTGCAGGCGGCAGCGGCGGTGGCGGCCGCTCGCTGGGCGTAAACCTCATTCTGGCCGTGCTGATCGCCGGCCTGGTGGTCGCCGGTTGGTTCATCGCCAATCAGCATCAGCTGCTGACGGCGGAGAAAAAGGCGCTCGATTCTGCCGAAAGCCGAATTGCCCTGCTCGAAGAACGGCTCAGGATGACGGATGAGACGCTCATCGATTCGGAGCAGGAAACAGAGGAGCAGATCGGTTTCTGGGAGTCGGAGATCCGAAAGCTGTGGGCGGTCTCGAACGAGCGCAACCGAAAATGGATCAAGGACAACGAGGCGGCGCTGGCCAAGCTCACCAAAACCCTGACCGCCATTGAGACCAGCAACCGGGATCTCGGCACCGCGGTCGGCCGCCACGAGGCGGCATTCAAGCAGCAACAGGCGATCATCGATCAGCTGACCAGCCTGGAGATCTCCATCCAGCAGATGGCCAGCACCCAACGTGACATCGTCGATCGCGTGAACAGCGCGAGCCAGAGCGTCGCTTCCCTGAATGCCGGGCTGGCGAACCGGGTGAGCGAAAACGAGCAGGCCGTGGCTGCCATCGATGCATATCGGGTCCAGGTGAACACGCGCCTGGCCGATATAGAAAGAAAAATTGACAGCATGAGCGGTGCACCGCTCTAGTCCGCGCTGCCGGGGCCAGGGCGCCGGCACACGACAGCCCTGTCCACAGCGCCTTCCGGCGTCTGGTCGATTCATACCACTTAGTTGACTCAGTACGCACGGAGGTTGTGACTTCCGTCCCCTCCCGGCTGCACGTCGCGCGTCATACTGCGGCTTCTTTCTGGCTGGATACTCACCGCTGCTATGGCTTCAGAGAACGGCGCCCCGATTTTCTGCATCGCCGGGAGCACACCCGAGGGTGGCATACCCGAAGGTGGCGCGCCTGAGCGTGCGGCTGCCGCGTGGGCGTTGTCCGGCCGTCTGGCGACGCTTGCCGAGGCGCGGGGCTGGCAGGTAAAGAAATTCGATATCCGCCAAGGCGACGAGATCGATGAGACAACGGCCCTGGTTTTCGCCACTGACGCCGGTGCCCATGGCATTCGCCGAGCCTTTCCGCATGCGCTGCTGGTTTCCGGCGAATCGGCGGATGGATTGGATCTGGTCTGTCCTGAAGCAGCGGACGACAACGCGCTGAAGGCCCTTCTTGTGCATGGTGAGAACCACTGGCGCCGCAACCTCAAAGTCATGGAGCTGTTCCGGGAGGTGGGAGCCCGCCGACAACGCATGGGGCAGCTGTCCGACATCGCCCTGTCCTTATCCACCGAGATGGAGTATTCGGACCTGCTCGAGACCATCCTGCTCGAAGCCCGGCGTCTGGCAGGATGTGATGCGGGATCCCTCTATCTTCTTGATGATTCCGAAGAAGAGCCGGAGCTTGTCTTCAAGCTCACCCAGAATGATTCCCGGGAATTCCCTTTTACGGAGAAACGCTTGCCGCTGACCGCAGATTCCCTGGCCGGCTATGTGGCCCTGATGGGCGACGAGTTGGACATACCCGACGTCTACAAGCTGCCGAAGGATGCGCCCTACAAGTTCAATCGCAGCTTCGACGATCAGAACAACTATCGGTCGGTGTCCATGCTGGTGCTGCCCATGCGCGATCACCGCGGCAAGGTGGTTGGCGTCCTGCAGTTCATCAATCGCATGGACCCGATCAGCGATGCACCTATCCCCTTTGGTGAGGAACTCGTGGAGCTGCTGCGTGCGGTCGCCAGTCAGGCCGCCGTGTCCATCCAGAAGAACCTGCTGATCCGGGATGTGAACCGGCTGTTCGAGAGCTTCGTGCAAGCATCCGTGAAGACCATCGAACAGCGGGATCCGAGCACCAGTGGTCACTCCTTCCGGGTGGCGGATACCACTGTATCGCTGCTCGAGTCTCTGCCGAAATCCGGTCTTGCTCGATTCAAAGGTCTCATCTTCAGTGACGAACACATCAAGGAGGTGCGCTACGCCGCTCTCCTGCATGACTTCGGTAAGGTGGGCGTGCGCGAGAACGTGCTGCTGAAAGCCAACAAGCTGACGGATGATCGCCTGGAGCTGATTCAGTACCGCATCGAGTTGCAGAAAGAACGGCTGCGCCGCCGAGCGGTGGAGCGGGAGCTGGATCTTCTGCATCACCAGGCCGTCGATATCGAGGTTGCCCGCCGTCGAGTGCATCGTGATCTCTCTGCCGAGCTCAGTCTGCTCGGTGACTTCGAAGAGATGGTGATCAAAGCCAACGAGCCGTCGGTGCTCGAAGAAGGTGTGGCCGCGGAACTGCGCGAGATCCGGGACTACGCCTATCGTGAGCTGGACGGCACGCTGAACGGTCTGATCACGGATGCAGACCTGCTGGCCCTATCCGTGAGTAGAGGTAGCCTGACGCCGGACGAGCGTCGTGAGATTCAATCCCACGTCACCCACACCCGGGAATTCCTTTCGGTACTGCCCTGGCCACCCGAGCTTGCCGGTGTGCCTGAGATTGCCGGTGCTCACCACGAAAAGCTGGACGGCAGCGGCTACCCGGAGGGCCTGGTTGGCGAACAGATACCACTGGCCAGCCGGGTCATGACCGTGTGTGACATCTATGACGCGCTGACCGCCATGGATCGTCCTTACAAGAAAGCCATGCCCGTTGAACGGGCGCTGAGCATTCTCGAGGACGAAGCCGGTCAGGGTCTGCTGGACACGGATATGGTCCAGGTGTTCATCGAGAGCCGCATCTACCAGCAGACGCTCGCGGAAGAAGAGCGTCGCCGCAAGGCGGTCAATCTGCGAGCGTAGCTCCTGGATTGCCTGATTCTAGTTCCAGGCGTCCAGCACGGACACCGACACCAGCCGGCCTTCAAAACGGAACACCGCACCCTCTTCGGTGATCTCCTCCAGGCGCAGATCGCCGAGAGGATCTCCTTCCTGCAGACGGGTTCCATTGACCACGATGGCCCGGAGATCGGCATCGTCCGCATAGACATGGGTGGAAAACTCCAGGGTCGGGAAACGCGCCCGCTGAGCACTGGGCAAGCCACTGACCGGCGTCGGTACGACTTTCGCTGGCTGTGCACCAGGTGCAGATGCAGACTGCGATGCTGGGGCAGTTCCAGGCCCGATGATGGTCTCGCCGGTAGCGGATTCCGCGGCCATGGTGTTCGGGGCGCTCGGCTGGGGCGGACTGGCTTCGGAACGCCGTGGTGGAGCCGTCGGTTGCTCTGCTGGTGATGCCTGCAGTGGAGGAAGTTGTCTTTCGGCGGTTACCCGGTCTGGACGTCCCTGCTGCTCCGAGGGAGCCGGTGCAGCCGTTCGCGGACTCTGCTCGGGTAGAAACAACCAGAGCAGGATGGCGGCGTTCGCGATCAGAGCGATCACCACGGCATGGATCAACCAGCGGCTGCGCCGTCGCTCGTGCTGGGCCATGGCCAGGCTCGCCCGGGCTTCCGGATCCCGATCCGCTTCGGCTTTTTTCAGCGCGTCTAGGATGTAGGACATATCAGCCCGCCAGGCTCGGTTGCGGCAGGTTCAAGCGGGTGGCGAGCCGGATCCAGGTGTCTGGTCCTACAATACCGTCTGGGGTCAGGCCCTCTGCGGCCTGAAACTCGAGCACCGCCTGCTCGAGATCCTCATCGAACAGATTGGGCGTGGGGCTGGTCAGCGGGCGGTTCATCAGAGAGCCGAGTTGCAGGCGCAACCAGCCCACGGTTTCGTGCCGCTGACCGGTCCGTAAGCTGCCGTAGTAGCCGGGTGGCATCTGCCAGAGCACGACGAAACTGCCGGTCCATTGATCTCTCAAGGCATGCTGCGTGGTTTCGACGGTCTCATTGCCGATGCCCAGTAGGATCCTGCCGCCATCCATGCCGCCCTCCATACCCAGGAGGGCAGCGTGGAAAGGCGCTGGCTGACCGTCCCAGAGCTCCAGAACGACCGGCAGATCCATCTGCGCGATCTGCGTCCAGGTACCACGCTCCGTGAGGCATTGGAGCCCGGCTGAGGGCGCGAAGTCACAGGGTATCTGGGTGGACTCACTGTCGTAGGCGACCCCCCAGCGCTCGAACACAGCACGATAGGCGAGCCGCTGATTGGCGAAACTGCTGCCGTTGGGGCGGATGACGTTGCTGGCTGCTCGGGCGGTGCTGGCATCGGGCAGGGACTGAGGATTCAGCGTCGGTGCCGGCTGCGGGTTGCGTGCTGCCTGCATCCGCTCATAGGTCTCTGGTGTGATGATTTCCTCACCGGTATCGGGGTGCTGCTCGGAGCTATCTGGCTGCGCGGTTTCGAGGACGTCCTCGGGCTCTTCAACGATCCTGGTGGCCGGTTCGAGCGGACGCTGCTGTTCGACCGGCGGCTCCTCGATCGGCGTGGCGTCCGAAACCCGGAAGCTGGTAGGCGGCATCTCGGTAGTCGCCGAAGATGCCTCATCGATCGGATCTGCGGTTGCCTGCTGCTCGCCGAGTGACGGGTTCTGGCCGAAAGGCACCAGAATTGCCCAGGCCGCACCTGCGGCGAACAGGGCGGTTGCCGCGCCGATCCACCAGGCACGTTGATTCGACGTCTGGCCGAGCACCTCTTTGGCGGCTCGACTGACGATACGGGTGGTCACCTGATGTCTGCCGAGGGTGTATGCACCGAGAAGCGAGCGATCGGCGATGACGTTGATCAGACGGGGTGTGCCCTTCGACAGGGCGTAGATCCGCCGTAAGGCGCCGGCGGAAAATGCCTGCGGATTGCCACCGGCCCGGCTCATCCGGTGCATGATGTAAGCGTAGGTGTCCTCCCGGCTGAGGCTGCCCAGATGGTAACGGGCCGTGATCCGCTGGGCGAGCTGGCGGAGATCCTGCCGCTCCAGCATTTCCTTCAGCTCGGGCTGGCCGATCAGGATGATTCGCAGCAGCTTGCGGTCGTCGGTCTCCAGATTGGTCAGCAGGCGGACCTGTTCCAGCACCGCAGGCGACAGGTTTTGCGCCTCATCGATGATCATCACCGTGCTCCGGCCGGCCCGGTGCGTTGCCAGCAAATGGCGCGTAATCAGGTCGACGTACTGCTTGACGCTGGTGGTGGTGTCCGGGTCGTAAGCGATGCCGAGCTCATCACACAGGGACGCGAGCAGTTCCCGTACGGTCAGCCTGGGATTGAGGATGAAGGCTACATCCAGATCCGGCGGTGTCTGCTTGACCAGATTACGGAGCAGGGTGGTTTTTCCGGTGCCCACTTCGCCGGTCACCATGACGAAGCCGCCGTGGCTGAAGCCGTACATCAGATGGGCGAGGGCTTCCCGGTGGGCGCTCGAGAGATAGAGGAAACTTGGATCCGGCGCGATGGAGAACGGCAGCTGATTGAGATTGAAATGCTTCTCGTACATCAGGCAGCAGCCTCGCGCACGTTGTCCAGGCGCTCGTCCTTCGCCTGCCAGAGCGCCTCCACCCAATCGCCTACCGCGCCACGCTGAGACGCTTCATCAGACATGTCGGTGATGGCAGGGGGGATGTCGACGCAGTGGATGTGCATGGTCACCCGTGCGCAGTGACCCTGCATGAACTCCCAGAAGCTCGGTACTCCTTCGGGGTAGTTGATGGTCACGTCGATGAGTTTGTCCAGGCGGTCGGAGAGCGCGGCCAGTACCTGAGTCACCCCGCCCGTCTTCGGATTGAGCAGATGCTGAAAGCGGGGTGTTTCCTGAGCGGCGTACTTCTGTGCTGTGAAGCGTGTCCCTTCGAGGAAGTTCAGCGCTGTAGTGGGGTGGTTTTTGAACTTCTCGCAAGCCGTTCGAATGGCCTGCCGGTCCACTTCCAGAAGGGCCGGATTGGCCTCGATCTGAGCCCGGCTCATGCGGCGCACATAAGGAAAGTCCAGTGCCCACATGGCCTGACCGAAGATGGGGATGTAGAGCAGCTGGCGTTTGGTGAAGAATTTGAGCGGCGGCAGAGCGTCGTAGAGTTCGGTCTGCAGCATGAAGATGTCGGTCCAGCTCTGGTGATTGCTCACCACCAGGTACCATCGGTTCTTGGCAAGATCCGTAGCGCCTTCCCAGCTTACCTCGACCTTGGCCAGCCCCAGCGTGCGGAACGTGAACCGGTTGATCACTACCCAGCTGTCGATGACGATGTCCATCCATCTGGCTACGTAGGATTCGGCCTGCTTGAGCCCAAGGAGGCGGACGATCACTCGCAGCAGTGTCATCAGGAACAGCGGCACGCTGTTGATGATCAGGTTGCTTACCACGAGCGCCGTTGACAGTATTCCGATGATCAGACGCATAGCCGGAATTTAGCAGAAACCAGGGGTCATGCTCACTGTGGGAAGTACTCTACGACTGATTCCTGTCGGCATGGCTGTGCTTGCCCTGCTGGCGGCGTCAGGTTGCGAGAGCCTCGGATACTACACCCACGTCAGCAGCGGTCAGTTGAGCCTGCTGTCGAAACGGCAGCCGGTGGAGAAGGTGATCGCCTCGCTGGCGGATGAGCCAGATCCAGCGGCGACGGTGTTGAGCGAGCGTCTTCAGCTCAGTCAGCGCCTGCTCGAGTATGCCGAGAATGAGCTTGGTCTGGCCGTGGGCGACAGGTACAGCACCTATGTAGCCCTGGATCGGGACTCGGTGGTCTGGAATCTGTTCGCTGCGCCCGAGCTCTCTCTGAGCGCACATACCTGGTGTTATCCGTTCGTCGGCTGCGCGCCTTATCGCGGGTATTTCAATCGGGAAAGAGCTGAGCAGGCACGAGCTCGGCTCGCGGCGGAGGGTTTGGACACCTACGTCGGCGGGGTCAGAGCCTACTCCACCCTCGGCTGGTTCGACGATCCTATCCTGAGCACCTTCATCGGGCTTTCTGAGGCGGACTTCGTCGAGCTCTTGATTCACGAGCTGTCTCATAGCCGCGTCTGGGTGAAAGACGATGCCCCGTTCAACGAGTCCTTCGCCAGCTTCGTTGGTCGAGAAGGTGCGCGTGCCTGGTTTGCCGGACAGGGACGGGCAGCCGAGTTCGAAGCTCACCTGAGCGGTGAAGCCGATTGGGCGCGAGCGCGCGCTTTGCTCGAGGAAGTCCGCCGGGCGCTGGAGGCAACCTTCGAGGCGGTTGAGTCGGAAACCTGGAAGCGGGCGGCGAAGGGGCGCATTCTTCGCGCGGCAACCGACTGCCTGTCGACGATGAGTGAGGAAACCGGCAACGAGGGTTACCGCCGCCTCGCCCCGCGTCTCAACAACGCCTACCTGGCATCGCTGGCGACCTACACGGATCAGCAGCCTGCGTTTGCAACTCTGTTTGCGGACTCTGGCAGGGAGTGGCAGGCGTTTTTTCAAGCGGTGGATGAGCTTGCGGCGCTTGACGCTGAGGATCGTAAGTCTCGCGTCGAGTCGCTCGTCAGTCGCTCAGGCGAGGAGCAGATAGCAGCCGAAGGAGATGATGCAGGCACCGATCAGATTCAGTGCGAAGCCCTCGCGCGCCATGGTCTCGATGCTGAACTTTCCGGTGGAGAACATGATCACGTTAGGGGCGGTGGCGACCGGTAGCATGAAGGCACAGGAGGCGCTCATGGCCGCAGGAATCATGATCAGCTTTGGATCGATACCCGCACCCATAGCGCCAGCGGCGAGGATGGGCATCAGCAGGGTGGTGGTGGCCGTGTTGCTGGTGGTCTCCGTGAGAAAGGTCACCGACAGACAGATGATCAGCAGCAGGAGCAGCAGGTGCAGGTGAGCGATGCCGGATAATGCCGCCCCGATGGTCTCCGAGAGACCGGAGGCGGTGAACGCGGTGGCGATACTGATACCAGCGCCAAACAGCACCAGCATGCCCCAGGGAATACGCTCCGCCGTTTCCCAGTCCAGAAGCCTGCCGCCTTTGCCATCGGGCACCAGGAACATGGCCACCACGGCCAGCAGCGCGACCATGGCGTCGTTTGTCCTGGGCAGCTCGAACAGGGCCGTCCAGCCGCCAAAGGGCTGCTGGCGGGTGATCCAGAAGAAGGCGGTGAGTGAAAACACGAGCAGCACGCGGACTTCTGCTTTCTGCCAATGGCCGACCACCGGCAGCTCCACCTTGCCGCGATAGGTCAGATTGCGGGTCAGGTAGAGCCCCATCACCGGCAGGAACACCAGCACGATGGGAACGGCCCAGGTCATCCAGGTGAGGAAGGGGATGTTCTTGCCGGTCGTTGCCTCGTACACACCCATGAAGACCACGTTCGGTGGTGTGCCGATAGGCGTGCCGACGCCTCCGAGGCTGGCGGCATAGGCGATGCCGAGCAGCAATGGGGTGGCCAGCTTCGGATCTTTCGTTTTCTCCAGCACGGCGAGCGCTACCGGCAGCAGCATGAGGCTGGTGGCGGTGTTTGAAATCCACATGGAAAGCGCGGCCGCGGCGGCCATGAAGCCGAACACGAGGGAGCGGCTGGAATGGCCACCGAAGGCACGGACCATGGTCAGTGCGATGCGTCGATGAGCACCGCTCTTCTCCAACGCGGTGGCCAGGATGAACCCGCCCAGCAGAAGCAGAATGAGGCTGTGACCGTAGGACTGGGCCACCTGCACCGGTGTGAGCACTCCGAGCAGAGGGAATAGCCCGAGTGGCAGGAAGGACGTTGCCGGGATCGGGATGGGTTCAAACACCCACCAGACCACACAGATCACCGTGATGCCCAGCGTGAAGGCCACGTCGTTCGAGAACCCGTTGGCGTACATGAGGTATGCTGCAAGGACGGCGAGCACGGGGCCCGCATACAACGCGATCTGGCGGGTGGACGTCCCATCCTCGCGGATGGATAGCCCGCCATTTTTCCGGTCACTCGTCATCGGGTACGGAAGATGCCTCCGGCGACGTCGGAACGCAAATCACTTACCTTCGACGAGGAGCGTGATAAGAACGCTATGTCCCAGACTCTTTACTGGTACGACCTGGAAACTTCCGGGACCGAACCGCGCTGGGATCGGATCGTGCAGTTCGGTGGCTTCCGCACCGATATGGATCTGAACCCGATTGGTGATGAGTTCTGCAGCTACGTGTCGCTCCCTGACGATGTTCTGCCCAACCCTGAGGCCACCCTGGTCACCGGCATCACGCCGGAGCGAACACATGAGGAGGGGATCAGCGAGTTCGCCGCCCTGGAGAAGATCAGGCAACTGTTCAGTGAGCCGGACACCTGCGTCGCTGGATTCAACAGCCTGCGGTTCGATGATGAGTTCATCCGCTATGGCTTCTATCGCATGCTCATGGATCCATATGCGCGGGAGTGGCAGAACGGCAATTCCCGCTGGGACATCATCGATCTGGTTCGTGCTACGGGTGCGCTGCGTCGCGATGGCATCTCCTGGCCGGTCAACGAGGAGGGTCTTCCCACCTATCGGCTGGAGGACATGACCCACGCCAACGGGCTCGATCACGGGCATGCCCACGATGCGTTGTCAGACGTGCGTGCAACCGTTGCCGTTGCCAGAATGATCAAGACTGCCCAGCCGCGGCTGTACGATTACTACTACAACCTGCGGCGGAAAAAGGCGGTCAGAAATCTTCTCGAGCCCTATGGCTCCCGGCTCTGCGTGCACGTCTCCGGCATGTACCCGCGGGAGCAGCTCTGCTCGGCACCCGTGGTCTCCCTATGCCGCCATCCGACCAACTCGAACTCCGTCATCGTGGCCGATCTCTCCCAGGACGTGGAATCGTTGCTGCAATGGCCGGAAGATCAGATCCGGGAAAAACTCTTCCTGCCGGGACGGCAACCGGACCGCCCACCACTCAAGGAAATCAAGATCAACCGCTGCCCGTTTGTTGCCGGCATCGAGGTCCTCGATGAGGAAAACTGGTCGCGGATCGGTTACCGGAGGAAGGATGCGGAACGACGAATGCGGCGGCTCAAGCAGCCGGGTCTGGCCCAGAAGATCGCTCGGGTCTACACCGGTCGAAGGCTCGCCAATCCGGATGACCCGGATGCGGCGCTCTACAATGCCTTCCTCCAGGACGCGGACCGGTCCCGCTGCAATACCTTCCTGGAGTCGGTGCGCAAAGGTGGCTGGCAGGATCTGGACTACCAGGACGATCGGTTGCATGTGCTGGCTGCACGGCTCAAGGCCCGCAGTTTTCCGGAGCGGATGTCGGACGAGGAGCGCGGCGATTGGCAGGCTTTCGTGTCCGCCAAACTCAATGCCGAAAAAAACGCCGAGTGGCTGACGCTCGAGCGATACCTGCAGCAGGTGCGGGAGATGCGAGCGGCAGTTGCGCAGGAACCGGCGAGCGGCCGGGATCTGGCTCTGCTCGATGCGCTCATCGGTCATGGAGAGCGCCTGGCCGCGTGTTACCCCGCCGTATGAGTGAGTGCGTGCGGTTTGAAAATGTCTGGAAATCCTACGTGCCGGATGAGCCGGTGCTGAAGGATGTGAGTCTCGCTCTGCCAGCCGGTGCCACAACTGCCATTGTCGGCGAGAGCGGCTCCGGAAAGACGACGCTGCTGCAGCTGGTGAATGCGGTTCAACAACCGGATGACGGTAGCGTTCGCGTCTTTGGTGAGCCGATTCCCGAGGACCCGATCCGCTTCCGTCGCCAGATCGGCTACAGCGTGCAGGGCGCCGGTCTGTTCCCGCACATGACCAGTCAGGAGAACGTAACTTTGCTGGCCCGACTGGAGGGTTGGTCGACAGAGGTGATTGCGGCGCGCTTTGCGGAGATGCTCGATGAGATGGAGCTGCCGGGCGAGGTCGCTGACCGATTTCCAAGGGAGTTGTCCGGCGGTCAGCAGCAACGGGTCGGCCTCTGCCGGGCCCTGATGCTCAAGCCCCGGCTGTTATTGTTGGACGAACCGTTCTCCGCGTTGGACCCCATCACCCGTGTGGGGATCTACGAGCGGTTCAAGGAAGTGCAAGCTCATGAAGGGGTGAGTAGCCTGCTGGTGACGCATGATATGCGGGAAGCGGTGAAGCTCGCTCAGATGCTCGTGATCGTCGCGGAGGGACAGGTCGCTCAGGCAGGTCCGGTGAGCGAAGTGCTGGCCAATCCGGCGACTGACTACGTGGCAGAACTGCTTAGAGGGCAACTGGAATGAACCGATTGCTGCTCGGCTGCACGCTGACCCTGCTTGCAGCGCTGTCCGCGGGCGGCGCGGCGAGTGCTGAGCCTGTGCGCATAGCCAGCAAGAACTTCAACGAGTCATACATCCTTGCTGAAATCATTGCCCAGCGCCTGGAAGCGGAGGGCATCGTCGTAGAGAGGCGGTTCGGCCTCGGCGGCACCCTGATCTGCTTCGATGCGCTGGTAGCCGGTGAAATCGATCTTTACGTGGAGTACACGGGCACGCTCAGCCAGGCGATCTTAGGATCGCCGGGCGTGACCGAGCTCGATGCCCTCAATGCGCTCATTCGAGACCGTGGCCTTGCCATGCTGGCACCCCTTGGCTTCAACAACACGTACGCCATGGCCACACCCCGCGCGGTGGCGGAGTCGCGGGGGCTCGAGCGGATTGGTGACATGGCCGCCCACGAAGACCTGAAGATCGTAGTCAGCCATGAGTTTCTGGAGCGGAAAGATGGTTGGCCTGGGCTTTCTGTGGCTTATGACCTCGGCATGCCGGTGACGGGGATCGAGCACGGCCTCGCTTATCAGGCGATTGCAGAAGGCAGCATTGATGTGACCGATGCCTACTCGACAGATGGCGAGCTGGAGCGATACGACCTGAAGGTGCTAGGGGACGATCTCGGCTACTTCCCGGAGTATCTGGCTGCGCCGCTGGTGAGGACCGCCCTGCCAACGCCCGTGCTCGATGTCATCAACTCCCTGTCCGGCCGGATTGATGCAGCCCGCATGCAGGCAATGAATGCGGAAGTCGTTTTTGCCAAGCGTTCGTTCGCATCGGTGGCTAATGAGTTTCTGGTGGCGGAAGGGCTGTCAGACGTGCGCAGCGAAACCGGTAGTCTTCTCAGAGCGCTTGGTCGCAACACCCTGCAGCACCTGAAGTTGACGGCAACGGCGCTGGTCGGGGCGGTGATCTTCGGTATCGGCTTGAGCCTGGCGGTGTTCAGAAGACCCATGGTTGCCAGAGCGGTCACCTATTTCTGCGGCCTGCTGCAGACCGTTCCGTCCATCGCCCTGTTGGCTCTGCTGATCCCGCTGCTCGGGATCGGCATGGCACCCGCGGTTCTGGCGCTCTTCCTCTATTCCCTGTTGCCGATCCTGAGAAATACGCTGACGGCGCTCACCACGATTGATCCCACCCTGATTCGGGTGGCCGAAGCGATGGGGCTGAAGTCCGGCGAGCAGCTGCGCCACGTTTACCTGCCGCTGTCCGCGCCGAGCATGTTTGCCGGTATCCGCACGGCTGCGGTGATCAGCATCGGCACGGCGACGCTGGCCGCTTTCATTGGCGCCGGGGGCCTGGGTGATCCCATCGTCACCGGGCTTGCTCTGAACGACACCAATCTGATTCTGCAGGGCGCGATTCCTGCGGCGCTGCTGGCGGTGCTCACGGAGCTGGTCTTCGAAGGTCTGGAGCGCTGGCTGATACCGGCCTCCCTCCGAGATTGAGCATCGTCTGAGAGGCCCTACAGCGTCCTCAAGTAGGCATCGTAGGAGGCGACGGCGGGATCGAAGTCGATATCGCCCGGTGCATCTTTCCAGATCGCGACCGTCCAGTCGTTTGCCAGCCGCGAGGATCCGTGAATGAACTCGCTCCAGGGGAAGTCCTCGTCGCCGAAATAGTCTTCCGGAGACAAGCCCGAGAGAAACACCACCTTATCCCCGGCTGCCAGGGCGTTGACCAGGGTCTGAGGCGCGCCGTAGGCGCGAGCCTGCTCGGCCTGCTGCGCCACATCGGTGGGCGAGAGGACGGCCAGACGCCAGATCTGACCATTGCTCTTCAGCATGAGAAAGCCGGGCGGGTCATCCACCAGGTAGTACTCTACCAGGTTGTTCTCCGCCATCAGCGCGTGCAGCCAGTTCGCCACCACGGCATCGGTCAGGAAGGCGGGTGGATCGATGGCGAGCGCCGACTTCAGGCGTACCGTGTACTGATTGAAGTACTCGGCAACGAGCTCCTCGACGAAGTCGTGAGTCGCCAGGATCGGATCGTCTTTCTGCTTCGGAATGAAGCGATGAATGAGTCCGGCGTTGAATGCCTCCACCGCCACTTTCTCATCCGCCACCCCGGTGAGCATGGCCCGGCGGATGTGCGAGTCCTTGAGCGCCTCACAGAACTGCAGGCCGTTGATCGATGGCATGGCGTAGTCCACCACCAGCACGGAATTGCGGCGGAATCGATCCACGTGGCTGATCTCTTTCTCGATCAGGCTCAGATCCAGATGGATAACGGCGTGGCTGGCTTCCCGTTGCAGCGAGAAGCACCGGTCCATCAGAGGTTCCAGCGCGATCGGCTGGTTCAGGTAGTCGAGCGCCTGCTCGGGATCACTGAACGTGCGGCAGGCCCACTCGCCCGGCAGCTCCAGCTCCAGGCTGGCGAGAAACGCTTCGTTGTCGTCCACGAAGCAGATGGTGGTGGGATGGTAGTAAGGGGCCAGTGTCAGCTGGGTGATGTCCGGGCTCATTGTCACTCTCAGGTGTTGCAGGGTGCTAAGAGAGCAGGTTGCGCAGGGCTTCCTGCTTCCTGGTCGACATCCGGCGATAGGCACGGATCAGGGCTTCCTCTTCCTTGCTGAGCTCGCGCCGGAACAGACCTTCGATCTGCTCGTGCAGGGCAACATCCAGGTCACCGGCGTGGGCGTCATCCGGGAGGCCGCTGAAGGTCTGATGCAGCCGCGCTACAATGTCGGAGTTCATGCTGCGTCTGTAGTGGCGAGCGGATTCCCGAATCTGATCCCTCATGGCTGGTGGAAGGCGGACCATGAACTTGTGCGGTTGTTCTTTCATGTTCGGCTCGTCGGGCGTTTCTGGTTCTTGTTGAATCTGCTTGCTCCGGTTGGATGCGTAAGGTGAAGGTGAGGTTCGGAGTACGGCCAGTCAAAGAGTCAAAGCGCCTGACTAAATCTAGCGGTGCTGCCCGATCCGGACAAGGGTGGCAATCTGATATCACTTACGTGGCGCACAACGGCTTGCGAGGAGGATCTTTGAGTCAGGAAATGCAGCCACTTGAGCGTCAGAACATACGGCTCGCTGCCACCGTCGTGCTGATGCGGGATACGGACACGGGCCCAGAAGTCTTCATGCTGCAACGCCCCGGCGGAGGTGATTTTCCGGACCTGCACGTGTTTCCCGGTGGCAAGGTGGACGAACAGGACCTGCTCGATGAGCAGGTGCGCGGCTGCACAGAAGCTGCCGCCAATCGTCTGCTGGGGCTCAAGGCGGGCGGGCTCAGATACTGGGTCACGGCGATCCGCGAATGTTTTGAAGAATGCGGCGTGCTCCTGGCCCGGCGCGGCGGCGAGTTCGTCACCTTAGCGGATGAGGTGGAACTGACGCGTTTCGACGGCTATCGCCAGGCACTGATCGAAGGTCGAATGACCATGGCGGATCTCTGTCAGAGGGAGTCTCTGGTGCTGGCGGCAGATTGTCTGCTCTATCACAGCCACTGGCTGACACCGGAATCGGCGCCACGCCGTTTCGATACCCGTTTCTTCGTCGCCCGGATGCCGGTAGCCCAGGACACGGCCGCCCATGCCGAAGAAACGGCCGGTGAGCACTGGGTATCTCCACAGGCGGCGCTTGATGAGGCGCGGGCCGGCCGCTGGCAGATGATCTCACCGACCACCACCACCCTGAATACGCTACGACCCTTTGCCACCGTCGACGCTGCGTTCTCTGCCGTGGCAGAGGAAACCCACCTGCCGCCGCTCACGGAAGAGTTGTCCTTCCAGGGGATGCAGTCGCTCCGATGAGTCCGGTCCTGAGTGTTCGCTCGCTCGGCAAAGCCTTCCTTGATGGCGATGTGGAGCGGGCGGTGCTCGAGGGTGTGGACCTGGATCTGGCCAGTGGGGAGGTGCTGGCGCTGATGGGGCCGAGCGGTTCCGGGAAATCCACGCTGTTGAACCTGCTGGCCGGGCTTCTCGAGCCGAACGCCGGTTCTATCGTCCTGACTCTGGCGGACGGACCGCAGGTGCTGACAGAAATGTCTGAGGTGGCGAGAACCCGGCTGCGCCGACGCCAGATCGGCTACGTCTTTCAGTTCTTCAATCTGGTACCGACCCTGACCGTAAGGGAAAACGTGCTGCTGCCGCTGGAGCTGAACAACCTGGCCCACCTCGAGTCCGAGGCCTTGGACCGCCTTACCGCGCTGGGGCTTGCTGAGCGTCTGGATGATTTTCCGGGGCATCTGTCCGGTGGGGAACGACAGCGCACGGCGATAGCCCGAGCCATGGCACACCGGCCTCGGCTGGTGCTGGCCGATGAGCCCACCGGCAACCTGGACGCTCATACCGCCAGCCAGGTGGCAGAACGGCTTCTCAGTGAAGTGCGCAGTCTTTCCAGCGGACTGGTCATGGCCACCCACAGCGAGCAGATCGCGAGTCTGGCGGACCGGGTTGTGCGCCTGGACGAGATATCGGCTTGAACAGGCCATGAAGCTGCTCACACTCAGCCAGCTGCGCTTCTTCCGGCTGGCACCCTGGAGCACTCTGACCGTGCTGCTTGGGGTGACGCTGGCGGTGAGCTCGATCGTCGCCGTGCACCAGATCAGCCAGCGCGTGGTCGTGAGCCTTGCCGCGGTCACACCCCCGCACCTCGCAGGGATCACCCATAGGCTGAGCCGGGCCGATATGACCATGAGGGATTACTTCGAGCTGAGGGCGCAGTGGCGGGCCGGAGAGCTCGAAGGGGTGTCGGCTCTCATGCCCATCGTCGAAGGCAACCTGGCAGGTGGCCAGCTCCTGGGGGTGGATGCGTTCTCCGGGGTGCCAGCTGCGTTGGGACTTGCCCTGCTGTTACCCGATCAGGTGCTGGCCGCAGAACGCTCTGGCAGAGGGGTTGGCGAGCAGATTCCCACGGACGGTGGGCTGCTGGAAGTGATCCACCTGGTGCCTGGCCTGCCGGAGAACCTGCTGGTGACGGACATCGGCACCGCGCAGCTGGCGCTGGGGCGTAGCGACGAGGCGCTGGATGCCGTCGCTGTAGTGGTTCGCTCACCGAGCCAACAGATCGTTGCCTGGCTCGACCGGTTTCTGCCTGGTTTCTCCGCCGGGATTGGATTCCAGACGCTGGCAGTGCCGGGCTGGACGGTCACCGAAGCGGCAGCCAGTGAGCCAACCCTGGCCTTCTCCAGATCGGTGTTGTTCAACCTGGGTGCCTTGGGCAGCCTGGCGCTTGTGGTGGCCTGGTTGCTCGTCTATCAGGTGAGCGTGATCTGGTTGCGTCGGCGGGCGATGACACTGAACAGGCTGCGTCAGATGGGAGTGTCCGAACGGGAGTTGCGCCGGGTCTTCCTGTTCAACCTGCTGCTGCTGGGCATGCTGGCCAGCCTTCTGGGCGTCCTCTTCGGCGACTGGCTGGCAGGTGGTCTCGCCGGTATCGCCACGGGATTCAGTGATGCCCTGCCCACGGTGGGCCTGGATCGCTGGGTGCTTGCCAAGGCCGTCGGCAGTGCCCTGTTCGTCTGTCTGGTTGGCGGTTGGCTGGCTTGTCAAAAAGAGGCCGATCCAACGGCCGGTCGGTGGGCGTTCCGCACGATCTGGCTGCTGGTGTCGCTGGCGGGCGTCTATGGGCTCTTCTTCGATGATTCTCTCTTGGGTGGGTTCGCCGCCATCGCCGCGGCAGCCTTGCTCACGCTGGTTGCTATCCCCGCGTTGCTCACCGGATGTAAACGGCTCGCTATCCGGCCGCGAAGCTATCCCATCTCGGGCGGCGGGCTGCTCGGTCGAATCGGCGTGCGTGAGCTGCTCTGGTATCCGGGTGATCTGGCTATCGCCATCGGCGCGCTGGTTCTGGCGCTGGCGACCAGTGTTGCCATGGCACTGATGGTGGACAGCTTCCGTGTGGACTTTGAAGCCATGCTCGATCAGCGTGTCGTGCACGACGTATTCGTGAACGCCCAGTCGGGCGAGGATCTGGCCGAGCTGGCGGATAGGCTCGAAGCGCTCGACGGGGTCATACGCGTGCAGCGCTACGGCCGGCAGGAACAGTCGGTGGCGGACCGGCGGGTCGTGCTCGGCTTCAGCCGTCTCGATGCTCGGGAAAGCGCCCGTTACGGGCTGACATCAGCGCTGCCCAGCGGCGGGCTGATAGCCAGTGAGCGCCTGGCCAGGGAGCTTTCCCTGCAGGTGGGCGACGTGCTGCCTGTGGCTGGAGTGAGCTTTCGGATTGCCGGTATTTTCCCGGGTTATGGCGACGCTACCCTGCGCCTCGTTCTGGACGATGCAGATGCGGCGCGTATCGGCGTACCCCTGCGTTACGACCGGCTCAGTATCGACGCGGTGGATGAAGCGGTGGTGTTAGAGGCCGTTGCCCGTTACCAGCCTGGTCTTCGCGTAGAGGTGCGAGGGGCGATTCGCGCGCAGGCACTACGGATATTCGACCAGACCTTCGCCATCACCCGGGCACTCACCTTTCTTGCGCTGATGGTGGCGAGCGTTGGCTTGTACAACGCTTTGCTTGCCCTGGAGCTGCTTCAGCAACCGGCTCGGCGCCTGCTGCACACCATGGGAACCACGGCTGGAGAGCAGAAGCTGGTTGCCGCCTACCGGGTCGTTGGGGTAGGGGTGGCCGCCCTCCTGCTGGCGCTGCCACTGGGGCTACTCATGGGCTGGTTGCTTTGTGGAGTGATCAATCCCAGAGCCTTCGGCTGGAGCTTAACCCTGGCGGTGTCTGCCGGGTCGTTCTTCTGGCCGGTCGTGTCCGCCGTATTTGCGATGACCGTTGTCGGCCTGGCCCCTCTGCCCGCCGAAGAGGCCGGTGAGAGCGGCTCGCTGGAGACAGGAGAGTTCGATGGGCCGGCTTGATCGCTTCGGCAATCGGCGAGATCGAGCGCTGCTGCGGATGGTCGTTCCGGTGCTGTCACTACTGGCGTTGCCGTTCCTGGCCAGTGCCTGCAGCGAGCGAGCAGAAGATTCTCCGCTCTCCGGGGGGCAGTTGCGGCTCGGCAGCGTGCTTGGTGAGACTGCGCTCGAGGGCTTTGCTCGAGCGGAAGCGCCGAGGGAGTTTAATTTCCCGGATGATCACGGAGCACACCCGAGTTTCCGCAGCGAGTGGTGGTATCTGACCCTGGTGCTCGCGGATGAAACAGGTCGGGACGTGGGTGTGCAGTTCACCCTGTTCCGCCAGGCTCTGACCCCTGTGGCAGGCAGTGCTGCCAATCGCTGGCGGAGCAATCAGATATTCCTCGCACACTTTGCCGTCAGCGACACAGCCAGCGGAAAACACATCTCGGACGAGCGCTTCGCGCGCGGTCATCCTGACCTGGTTGGTGTGCAGGCCTCACCGTTTTCACTCTGGCTCGAAGACTGGTGGCTCCGGGAGGTGGGAGACGTTTGGCGGTTGCACGCCTCGGCGGCGGACACACGGGTGGAGATCAATCTGAACATGGCTGTCCCCATCGTTCTGCAGGGCGAGTCCGGTTTGAGTCGCAAAGGAGCAGATCAGGCCTCCTACTACTACTCCATGCCAGGTATTCCAGCGTCAGGCAGGATCTGGGTCGATGGTGAGCCGCGAGCAGTAGGCGGGCTTGGCTGGCTGGATCGGGAGTGGAGTACCAGTGTGCTCTCTGATGGTCAGGTAGGTTGGGACTGGCTTGCCCTGCAACTCGATGACGGCCGACGGCTCATGGCCTTTCAGTTGCGTCGTGGTGACGGCAGGCGGGATGGGTTCGATCAGGGCATGCTGGTCAACGCAGACGGCTCGACACGACCGCTTCAGGCCCGGGATTTCACCCTCACGCCGGAGCGTTACTGGTCCGATGCGGAAGGCACCGATTGGCCCGTTGCCTGGCGAGTCGAGCTGGTTGATGAAGTCTTTCAGGTAGTGGCGGTCCTGGACGACCAGCTGATGCACACCAGCATCCGCTACTGGGAGGGTATGGTGGTGGTTCTGGATGACGGAGGGCAACGCATCGGTCAGGGCTATCTGGAGCTGACCGGCTACGATGGCCCGGCAGGTCCCGGCGGTTAAGACCATCTGGACCGGCAGCTGAAAACGACCAAGGAGTGATTGCGTGACCGACGATGAGTTGAGCTGGCGCCGGCTGTCCAGCCAGGCTGGCCCGGAATTGCCGCTGTTCGATGTGCGGTTGGACGAGATGGAGCACCCGGAGTCCGGGGATGTGCTGTCCCGACTGGTTCTGTCCAGTGTCGACTGGGTGAATATGGTTGCCCTCACCAGTGCCGGCGTATCCGTGATGGTGCGTCAGTATCGCTTCGGTGTGGGTTACCCGACTCTCGAGACGCCCGGTGGCATGGTGGATCCGGGAGAGGATTCGCTGACCGCCGCCCGTCGGGAGCTCCTGGAGGAGACCGGCTACACGGGTGGCCGCTGGCGGTATCTCGGTGCCGTGGAGCCGAACCCGGCCATTCACGATCACCTTTGTCATCACTGGCTGGCTGAAGGGGTGGAACGGACCCGAGCCCCGGCGAATACGGGCGGGGAACACATTCACGTGACCCTGATGAGCGAGTCGGAGGTCCGAGCCGCGGTCCAGGATGGGACGCTTCGTCATGCCCTGGCACTATCTGCCCTGGCCAGGGTCTTCGACCTGTGGCCGCGTCCGTTCGAGCAGGCACCAATACATCGCCGGGTGGGATCGGAATCTCCTGCGCACGGTGACTAGGATCAGCCCGAAAAGTCCGTCACAATGGCGCATTGGTGACTATCGGCTGTGGGCGACTCGCAGCGACCTGTGGAGACCAGATGAGGAATCATGACGCCGCGCATGCAGTGAGCCCGGGTGAGTCATTTTCCAGGCTGCGCAACGCGCAAGCCACCAGTGGCGAAGGCCCCATGGCCGGCGGTGCGAATCAACATGCCATTCTGATTGTTGATGACAAACCAGAGCTTCTGAACAGCCTGCATCAGCTGGTGAACCTGCATGGGTATCAGGCGGACAAAGCGCTCGGTGGTCAGGAAGCGCTCGAGGCGTTGGGTCGCAAACACTACGACGTGGTGCTGCTTGATCTGATCATGCCGGGTGTCAGCGGCCACGATGTGCTCGACTTCGCGGCCCGCGAAGGTTTGAGCAGCAAGATCATCGTGGTATCCGGAGATTCCAGCTTCAGTGGGGTGAAGCACGCTCTGCATTGCGGTGCCTTCGATTTCGTGAAAAAACCCTACGAAGCCGGTGAGCTCATCTCCACCATGGAGACGGCGCTCAGGCAGTGTGAGCTCGAGGATCGGAACGAGGAGATGGAGGCCAAGCTCAAGGACTCCGAAGAGCTGCACCGTTTCATAGTCAACAACTCGCCGGATCTGGTCTACATGCTGGATCGGAATGGCTGCTTCATCTTCCTGAACGAGCGGCTGGAATCGCTTCTCGGCTACAAGAAGGATGAGCTGATTGGCCGACACTACTCGGAGCTGGTGGACGACGATCATCTGGAGCAGGCGCGTAACATCTTCAATGAGCGCCGAATGGGTGAGCGGGCGGCCACCAATGTCGAGCTCAGGCTGAAGAGCCGGTTGAACCGGCGCGGTCCACGTTTGTTTCACGCCCAGTCCCTATGGATGGAGCTGACGGCAGAAGGCGTCTACTCCGATCCGAACGAGCGAACGCGGGAAAACTTCGTCGGCACCTACGGCACGGCGCGGGACATTTCCGAACGGAAAGAGGCGGAAGAAGTCATCAACTTCCAGGCCTACCACGATCTGCTCACCCATCTGCCGAACCGGGCACTGCTGAAAGACCGTCTTTCTCTTGCCATCGCTCATGCCCGACGGAACAAGCGGAAGCTGGCGGTGATGTTCCTGGACCTGGACCGGTTCAAGCTGGTCAATGACACCCTGGGTCACACGATGGGAGATCGGTTGTTGAAGGCCGTGGCGAACCGGCTGCAGAGCTGTCTGCGGCGGGGGGATACCCTGGCCAGATTCGGCGGCGACGAGTTCACGCTGCTGCTGCCGGAGGTGCGGACCAAGGATGACGTGGTGGTGATCGCTTCAAAGATTCTCGATCGTCTGAACGCGCCGTTCGTCATTGATGGCCATGAGCTGTTCGTCGGGGCCAGTATCGGCATCTCCATCTATCCGGAGGCGGGTGATTCGGAAGAGGCACTCATCCAGAACGCCGATATCGCCATGTATCAGGTGAAAGGACGGGGCAAGAACGGCTATCAGTTCTTCTCGGAAGAGATGAATCACAGCTTCTCCACCCGACTGTCGCTCGAGCGGGAGCTTCGCAACGGTCTGGCTCAAGGTGAGCTCAAGGTTTACTACCAGCCCCAGGTCTCTCTGAATGACGGGCGGATCACTGGCGTGGAGGCACTCGTTCGCTGGCAGCACCCGATCCGTGGGCTGGTTGAGCCCAATGACTTTCTGCCCATGGCGGAAGAAACCGGTCTGATCTGTCAGATCGATGAGTATGTGCAGGCTCAGGCGTTCACGGACGTGTCTTACTGGCGTTCCAAAGGGCATGGCAACATCCGGTTGTCGGTAAACCTTTCGGCGGTTCAACTGGAAAAGGAAGGCTTCGTTGACCGCTTTGTTTCGAGCCTGCAGCAGAGCGGCCTGGAAGCTAGCGCGGTGAAGCTCGAGATCACCGAGAACACCCTGATGCAGGATATGGAAGTGATCATTCCGAAGCTGAAAGAGCTGCGGCGTCTCGGCGTGCGCATTGCCATCGACGATTTCGGCACCGGCTACTCCTCCCTTTCTTATCTGCAGCAGTTCCCGATTCAGACACTGAAGATCGATCGCAGCTTCGTCGGCGACATCCGTGAGGACGAGACAGATGCGAGCATCGTCAACGCCATCGTTGCCATGGCCAGGGGGCTCAAGCTCGATCTGATAGCTGAGGGCGTGGAGAACCGGACGCAGCTTCGCTATCTGCATGCCCAGGGTTGCAGCGAAGGTCAGGGGTATATCTTCTCCAAGCCGGTTCCGGCCAACGACATCTCGAAGATGATTCGCCGGAATCCGTTCGTGGATATGGTTCGGGAAGGCACCGCCGAGGCGGGCGCTGACGCACCGGTCGAGACCGTCTGACAGACCCTCGCAGATGAAAGGTTTCACGACACGGATCGTGCACAGCGATCGACTCCAGCCTATTGAGCACGGGTCGCTGCAGAAACCCATCCATGCGACCGTTGCCTATGGCTATGAGGACGCCCGGGACCTGGCCGCTGCCTTTCAGGGGACAAAGCCGGGGTTCACGTACGGACGTCAGGTGAACCCGACGGTGGAGGCCCTTGAGAACAAGGTCTCGGCCATGGAACGGGGTGTGCAGTCAGTCTGTTTCGGTACGGGTATGGCGGCTATCGGCACCAGCATTTTCGCATTGCTGCGGGCTGGTGATCATTTCGTTTCCTCGTCATTTCTCTTTGGCAACACCAACAGCCTGTTCAACACGTTCGCGACCCAGGGTATCGACGTGACCTTTGTCGACGCAACGGATGTGGCTGCGGTCGAAGCCGCCATCACCGAACGGACGAAGATGGTGTTCGTAGAGACCATCGCCAACCCGCGCACCCAGGTTTCAGCGCTGGCAGAGATCGGCAGCCTGTGTGCTGCAAAAAAGCTCATCTACTTCGTCGACAACACCATGACCTCGCCTTACCTCTTTCAACCGAAGGAAGTGGCGGCGAGCCTGGTGATTTCGAGCCTGACCAAATACATCGGCGGCCACGGCAACGCCTTGGGTGGCGTGGTCACGGAGATGGGTCAGTTCGACTGGTCCGGGTACGAGAACATCTATGACACCTACAGAAAAGGTGATGCGCAGAAGTGGGCGATCACCCAGATCAAGAAAAAGGGTCTACGGGATTTCGGCGCGGCGCTGGGACCGGAAGCGGCACACCATATCGCGGTTGGGGCTGAGACTCTGGCGCTCAGAATGGAACGGCAGTGCGCCAACACTCGGGCCATGACCGAGTACCTGGCGGATCACGGCCAGGTCAAGAACGTCTACTATCCGGGATTGGCCGGGCATCCGCAGTACGAGCGGGCCAAGGTCCTGTTCCGGCATCCCGGGGCGCTGTTCAGTTTTGAGCTCACCGACGATGTGGATCTCTGGGCTTTTCTCAATCGCCTCGAGGTGATCGTGAAGTCCAGCAATCTGGGTGACAACCGGACGCTGGCCATCCCGGTGGCGCATACGATCTACTTCGAGATGGGTCCCGAACGACGGGCGAGCATGGGCATTGACGACTCGCTGATCCGTATCTCCGTGGGCATCGAGGACGAAGCGGATCTCATTGCCGATCTCGAACGGGCATTTGCTGCAGCTTCGACTTGAGCGACTGTAGCGAGGGACATTGATTTAGTACGCCGTCGTGACCTGGTGATCGGTTACGTGAGGCTTGATGACTTTGATAACAGGGGGAAATCGTGGGACGACTACAGGACAAGGTGGTCATCATCACCGGTGGTGCTGGCGGCATCGGACGCGCAGCCGGCAAGCTGTTCGTGGAGGAAGGTGCTTACGTGCTGCTGGTGGACCTGAACGAAGAGGCGTTGCAGGATGCGGTGGCTGAGATCGGCAGCAATGCCGCCAGCTACTTCGTCGGTGACGTCACCAGCGCTGCTGACAACGACGCCATGGTCGCCTGCGCGGAAGAGCGCTATGGCGGCGTGGATGGTTTCTTGGCGAATGCTGGTGTCGAAGGAGACGTTGTCTCCATTGCCGACTATGACGAAGCCCGATTCGATCAGGTGATGGCCATCAATGTGAAGGGACCGTTCCTCGGTCTGAAGTCGGTCACGCCGGCCATGGAGAAGCGGGGTGGTGGCAGCGTGGTCATCACGTCCAGCGTGGCCGGTCTGATGGGCACGCCGAACCTCTCCGCGTACACCACCAGCAAGCACGCGGTCATCGGCCTGATGCGCTCTGCCGCCAAAGAGCTGGCGCCGCTGAAAATCCGGGTCAACACGGTAAACCCCTCGCCGGTGGAAACGGACATGATGCGTCGGCTGGAGTCCGGCATAGGCGGCGAGGAAGGTGCTGAGCTGGTCAAGGCGGGAATGGCCGAGCGGATCCCGTTGCAGCGCTACGGAGAGCCAGACGACATCGCCCGGATGATGCTGCACCTGGTGAGTGACGACAGCGACTTCATCACCGGCTCGGTGAACGTCGTGGACGGAGGGATGACGGCCTAGCCGCCCATCCCGCAGACCTTCTAGTGATTGGGAGTTAGACATGGCAGACGTGGTTCTCGAAACCAATCTCAGCCTACCGAACAAGCGCTGTGGCAAGGTCCGGGACCTGTACGACGTGACGCTGACCGACGGCACGGAGGCACTGCTGATCATCGCGTCAGATCGGATCAGTGCGTTCGACGTGGTGATGCAGAACGGCCTGCCAGGCAAGGGCGTGGTGCTCACGCAAATCTCGAAGTTCTGGTTTGATCACTTCTCAGATGTGCCGAACCATCTGATCTCGACGGACGTGGCGGATGTGCCCGGACTCAGCAGTGACGAGCAGGGTGCCCTGAGAGGCAGGATCATGCTCTGCCGGAAGACCCAGGTCGTGCCCATCGAGTGCATTGCCCGTGGCTACATTACCGGCAGCGGCTGGAAAGATTACCAGCGCTCTGGCAGCGTCTGCGGCATTGAGCTGCCGGAAGGCCTCAGGAACAGCGATCGGCTTGCCGAGCCGCTGTTTACTCCCTCCACCAAGGCCGAAACCGGCCACGATGAAAACATTTCGTTTGCGGAGGGTGCTGAAATCGTCGGCGAGGAGCTTATGACCTGGCTGGGTGAGACCACCCTGAACCTGTACGGCCGTGCCCGGGATTATGCGCTCGAGCGAGGCATCATTCTGGCGGACACGAAGTTCGAGTTTGGTCAGATCGACGGTCGGGGCACGCCGATTCTGATCGATGAGATTTTTACCCCGGACAGCTCACGCTTCTGGCCCGCCGATGACTGGGAGCCGGGTCGTGAGCAGGCAAGCTTCGACAAGCAGATCGTGCGCAACTACCTGGAAACCGTGGTTGAAGCGGGTGAGTGGGACAAAACCCCGCCGGGGCCCGTGCTGCCGGACCAGGTGGTGGAGCGCAGTATTGCCCGATATCTGGAAGCGTACGAACGGCTGACGGGCGACAAGCTCAGCATCTGATACAAACAACAGAAGGAGAGGCGCACATGGAGATTCATGGTTATTGCGACGAACGCTTCGCGGCGGTGCGGGAGGCATTCGAGAAGAACTTCGCTAAGCGCGACGAGGTGGGCGCCAGCTTTGCGGCCACCGTGGAAGGGGAGTACGTGATCGATATCTGGGCCGGCCATGCGGATGCCGCCAGAACCCGGCCCTGGACCGAGAACACCATCGTCAATGTCTACTCCACCACCAAGACCATGAGTTTCCTCTGTGCGCTGGTGCTGGTGGATCGGGGCGAGCTCGATTTCTATGCCAAGGTCACCGACTACTGGCCAGAGTATGGGCAGAACGGCAAAGAGAGCACCGAGGTCCGGCACTTCATGAGCCATTCAGCTGGCGTGCCCGGTTTCTCGCCCGCCCTCACTGCCCAGGAGCTCTATGACTGGGAGGTCTGTATTCAGAATCTGGCCGCCCAGGCTCCCTGGTGGGAACCGGGCAGTCAGAGCGGTTATCACGCCATCACGCAAGGCTATCTGATCGGTGAGCTCGTGCGGCGGGTTACAGGTAAGACCATTGGCACCTTCTTCCGGGAAGAAATCGCCGGGCCGCTCGGCGCGGATTTCCACATCGGTGTGCCGGAAAGCGAGTTCGACCGGGTGGCGGAGATGATTCCGGCTGTCGGCGGGGAGGACATCACGCCGCCAGCACCGGATCCTGAATCCATACCCGGGAGAGTGTTCGGCAGCGCGCAGCTCGGCGACAACGTTGTAAACTCGGCCGGCTGGAGAACGGCGGAGATACCCGCTGCCAATGGCCACGGCAATGCCCGTTCCGTTGTCCGTGCGCAGACACCGCTGGCCAATGGTGGCAAAGCATTTGGCGTCGACCTGCTGTCCGAAGCCGGCACTCGGCGCATCGTCGACGAGCAGACCAACGGCCCGGATGCGGTACTGATCATGCCGATCCGTTTCGGCATGGGCTATGCCTTCCCGAACTCGTTGATGTTCATGTCACCGGCAGAGGATGGCATGTTCTGGGGTGGTGCGGGTGGTTCCACCATCATCGTTGATCAGACCAATCGGGCCTGTTTCTCCTACGTGATGAATCAGATGGTGTCCGCCATCACCGGCGATCCCCGGGGCGGCTCACTTGGCAACGCCTTTTACGAGGGCTTACTGGGTAGCTGAGGTTCTAGCTGAAAGCTCTGCGCCTATCCGCAGGATGAGATCCCGGGTAGCGCGGATGCCGTCGAACTCGGATAGCCGCTGCCCTTCGTATTCCACGCCTACGAAACCCCGATAGCCGGCATCTGCGACGATCTGGAGCATGCGCCGGTAGTCGATGGTGGTCTCATCGCCAGAATCATCGAAGTCATATGACTTTGCGCTCACGGCCCGGGCCTGGCTCATGAGCTCTTCCGTGCCGCGATAGCGATCGTACGTGACGATGGGGGCTTCACCCCGGGGTGAGATCTGAAAGTTGCCGAAGTCCGGCAGGGTACCAACGGCGTCATGGTCGGCGCGGCGTATGGTCTCTGCGAGCCAGGCGCCGTCGCTTGAGTAGCCGCCGTGGTTTTCCACAAGCACCGACAGCCCGAGCGGGGTCGCCAGATCTCCCAGGGCATGGAGACTCTCCGCCACCCGGTTGGCAACCTCCTCTCGACCACCCTGGCCAGCGGCATTCACGCGAATTGCGTGACAGCCGAGGCCAGCCGCTGCCTGCAACCAGGGTTTGTGGTTCTCAACCGACTGTTTGCGCGTCTGCTCAGATTGATCGCCCGTGTTGCCGAGGGCGTCACACATGATCAGAAGTGAGCGAACACCTTCGCCGTCTGCCCGTCGTTTCAGCTCGGCAAAGTGAGCGTCGTCCCGGGCCCGACTGAAGTAGAAGGTGTTCACGTACTCCACCGCGCTGATGTCGAATGCTTCTCGAGCGAGCAGAGGGAAATCCAGAGGGTCCGCTTCTCCGTTAAGAACGGAGTCCGGATCCTTGAGGAAGTTCCTGAAGAAGTCGGGCTTGAGGCTGTCACCGAAGTAGGTGCGGTGCAGCGACCACTGAGCGAGTGAGACAGGAAACAGTGGTTTGGTGTGTGACGTTCCCCATGCCTGGCTGCCGAAACCCAGCGTGCTTCCGTAGAGACTCAATGCGCCCAGGTGGGTGACCAGTTTGCGTTTGCTAATCGGCATGTTCAATTCCTGTCTGCTAGTGTCCGGGGCTGCACGGATCCCTGCGCTCGGGCTTTTGGTAAGATCGCCCGTTCACCTCGATAGCCGGCGGATGACCTTAGCTTTGGACTGGGATGCCTACAAGCACGTGTGCGATACCCCTGATGTGCTGTCACGCTGGATGCTGGAGCAGACGGCGGAGCTGCTCACCGCTCCTTTGCGTAGCGAGCTCGAGAACGCCCTTCAGAGTGCGCCGCTACCGAAACCGGATGATCACACCGGCGGTGCCGCCACGGATATGTTGCAGCTCAACCTGGCCCCGGAACAGGCTCGGGAGGTGCATGCCTGTGTGGCAGCGGCGGTGGCTGCCGGTGCCACCACCAGCGGCACCCGGACCCGCGGCCTTGGCGGCTTCGAGGAAGCCTGGCGGGAATACCTCGAACATCTGAACGCAGCCAGTGTTCTCTAAGGTTCTCATTGCCAACCGCGGCGCCATCGCCCGTCGTGTGGTGCAGGCCTGTCAGGCACTCGGAATAGAGTCGGTGGTCGTCTATTCGGATGCGGACGCCGATGCACCGTATCTGCAGGAAGCGAGCCAGACCCATCATCTGCCTGGCGTGACCGCTCAGGAAACCTATCTCAATCAGGCCGCCGTTCTTCATGCGATCGAAGCCACTGGCGCCGATGCGGTGCATCCCGGGTACGGCTTTCTGGCAGAAAACGACCTTTTTGCCGAAGCCGTAGAGCAGGCGGGTAGGCGCTTCGTCGGCCCACGGCCGAAATGGCTTGCCACCATGGGCGATAAGGTGGCGGCGCGGGACCTGGCCGAGACCCATGGCTTCCCTGTATTTGCGGGTAGCGATCGGCTCAGTGAAACATCAACGGCCATGCAGATCAGAGCCGCGGCTGAAGCGGTAGGCTTTCCGTTGCTGGTGAAGCCCGTTGGCGGCGGCGGTGGCATAGGGATGCGGGTAGTCGGCTCGGAAGCCGACTTGGAGAGCGCCGTCCGACAGGCCAGCGCGCTGGCCGGCCAGGCTTTTGGTGACAGCGGCCTCTTCCTTGAGCGCTGGGTGGCGGATGCCCGGCACATCGAGTTTCAGGTGCTTGGCGACGGCAATGGTGGGGCGCTGCATCTGCACGAACGGGAGTGCTCAGTGCAGCGTCGGCACCAGAAGGTGCTGGAGGAAAGCCCGGCGCCAGGGCTCGACAGGGCGGAGATCGATGTGCTGGCGGAACGGGCCGAGCGGCTGGTCGCCGAGCTCGGCTATGACAACGTTGGCACCCTGGAGACGCTTCGTGCCGGTGCAGGCGACTACGGTTTTCTGGAGATGAACACCCGAATCCAGGTGGAACATGGCGTGACGGAGATGGTGACCGGGATCGATCTGGTCGCCGCGCAGATTCGACTGGCGGCAGGGGCGCCGCTGCCGGAATCCCGCCCCGTGAACGGGCACGCGCTGGAGGTGCGCATCTACGCGGAGCATCCGGTTACTCAGCTGCCTTCGACCGGTCGGCTGGCGGTTTTTGAGCCACCGCTCGGACTGCACGCCGTGCGGGTGGATACCGGATATCAGGCGGGTCAGTGGGTGACGCCCCATTATGATCCGCTGCTGGCCAAGGTGATTGCCCACGGACGTACCCGGGAGCAGGCCATCGGCCGGGTACTGGTGGCGCTGCGGGCGTTCACCATCATCGGGGTGGACACCAACATTCCGTTGCTGAGTGGGGTGCTGAGTGATGCAGAGTTCCTTGCCGGCCGGGTAGATACGGGATATCTGGCCCGTTACCTGGCCAGATCTGGATAGTTTCAAACGAATTGAGGTGAACGAGGGGATTTCATGCGGGTAGAAGTGGAGAGCGAAGTACAAGGTAGCGTCTGGAAAATCGAGGTGGAGCCGGGGGCCAGCGTTGCTGAAGGAGACGTGCTCATGATCCTCGAGTCCATGAAGATGGAAATTCCGGTGGAAGCACCAGTGGGCGGCACCGTGGTCGAGCTTACGGTGGCGCCGGAGGATCCGGTTGTCGAGGATCAGGTGCTGGCCGTCATCGAAGGCGGTGATTGATACGGCCTCAACGGGCAGCTGAAGGTGCCGGCGACCGGAGGTTCCGGTAGGTGTGCCGTTCCTGCAGAGTAGCTGCCGGCGGGGATCCGGCATGATAGATTCAGCAGTTTGCAGGCGCACACGACGCTGCGAGCCCTGGGCCGCAGGTGTGCGGCCCGATCGCCGAATACTTACTTTTAGGGGGATAGGCAATGACTGATCTGGTCACCATCGATACGGTGGATGGCGTCGCCGACGTGCGGCTGAACCGTCCGGAAAAATACAACGCGCTGTCGCCTGACATGTTCAAGGCCATCATCGACGCAGGTGAGCGACTCGCTGAGGCGAAAGATGTGCGGGCAGTGGTGCTCTCCGGCAATGGCCGGGGGTTCTGCGCCGGGCTCGATATGGAGAGCATGCAGGGACTGGCGAATTCTGAGGCGGGTCAGGAAGGTGCGACCAGCTCGCTCCTCGCCCGCGGTGACAGCCCGGAAAACCACGCTCAGCGGCCTGCCTGGGTCTGGAAGACGTTGCCGGTGCCTGTGATCGCAGCGGTTCACGGGGTCGCCTATGGAGGCGGCATCCAGATCGCGCTCGGTGCAGACATCCGAATTGCCGCACCCGACGCCAAGTTCTCGGTGATGGAGATCAAGTGGGGTCTGGTGCCGGACATGAGCCTGACCCAGACCTTGCGTGACGTGGTACGGCTCGATGTTGCCAAGGAACTCACCTTCACCGGCCGGGTCCTGTCCGGCGAAGAAGCCAGGGACCTTGGTCTGGTCACTCGAGTGGCGGAGAATCCGCACCAGGCGGCCATGGAGCTGGCCCGGGAGATCGCCGGGAAGTCACCAGATGCGATTCGGGCAGGTAAGAAGCTCTACGAAGACAGCTGGCACGCCGATGCCAGGACGGGGCTTGCGCTGGAAGCCAGTTTGCAGACCGGCCTGATCGGCCAGCCCAACCAGGTGGAAGCCGTGATGGCCAACTTCGAGAAGCGCACGCCTGAGTTCAACGACTAGCGATGAGCTGGGAAAAAGAGGTCACTGAGCTCGAGCGGCGGCGGCACCTGGCGAAGCAGCAAGGCGGGCCGGAAGGTGTTGCCAGGCAGCATGCCAAAGGCCGCCTCACCATACGGGAACGGATCGACGAGCTGCTCGATCCGGGCTCCTTTTCCGAGCATGGCAAAGCGACCGCGCTGCCGGACTACGACGACAACGAAACATTCACCGGCTACGTGCCGGCCAATTACGTGGTTGGTTTCGGGCGCATCGACGAACGCCGCGTGGTGGTTGGCGGAGAAGACTTCACCCTCAAGGGCGGTTCACCGAATGCGGCCGGACTGCGTAAGAGCGTCTACGCGGAACATCTGGCCAGCCGTTTCAGGGTGCCGCTGGTGCGAATGCTCGAAGGGGGCGGCGGCAGCGTCAAGGGATCCGGCCGGAAGGGGGGCACCGTCGGCGAGCCTGTGTACACGGAACCGCGCTTCAAGATCATTGCCGACGCCATGGGTCAGGTACCGATTGCCTCCGCAGCCCTGGGTGCCGTGGCCGGTTTTCCTGCTGGCCGCCTGGTGGCCTCGCACTTCTCGGTGATGACCCGCTACACCTCCCAGATTCTCATCGGTGGCCCGGCGCTGGTAGAGCGGGCGCTCGGTGTGAAGATGAGCAAGGAGGAGCTGGGTGGTGTGGACGTGCACAGCCGATCAGGCATCGTCGACAACGTCGCCGAGGACGAGCACGACGCCTTCCGGCAGATCCGCCGTTTCTTGAGCTATCTGCCGAGCAATGTCTGGCAATGTGCGCCACGTATCGACTGTGATGACCCTACGGATCGCATGGAACCCGAACTGCTCGACATCGTGCCGCGGGATTCGAATGCGCCATTCGAGATGCGCGCGATCATCGAGATGGTGATGGATCAGGGGTCCGTCTTCGAGATGGGGCGGAGCTACGGTCCGAGTCAGGTCACCGCACTGGCGCGGCTCGATGGGCAGCCGGTGGGTGTGCTCGGCAATGATTGCAATTTCTACGCCGGTGCCATGACCGCTGAGGCTGCCCAGAAGTATCGTCGATTTGTGGAAATGTGCGACATGTTCCACCTGCCCATCATCAACTTCGTGGATCAGCCTGGCTTCATGATAGGTCCGGAGTCCGAGCAGGCCGGTACCATTCGCTATGGCATGGCAGCGGTGGCAGCAGCCGTTCAAGCCCGGGTGCCCTGGGCTGCCATACAGGTGCACAAGGGTTTTGGCGTGGCGACGGCGGCACATTTCGGCGACAACGCCTACGTGCTTTCCTGGCCATCCGTGGAAAGCGGTGCACTGCCGTTGGAAGGTGGGGTGGCAGTGGCCTTTCATCGTGAGATTGCGGCGGCGGAAGATCCGGAAGCCAAGCGCAAGGAGATCGAAGACCGGCTGCGTCAGGCTCGTTCGCCGTTCCCGCGGGCGGAGTCGTTTTCGGTGCATGAGCTCATAGATCCGCGGGAGACGCGGCCCGTGCTAGCCGAGTGGATAGACTGGATCCAACCTCAGCTCGAGACTTTGCCCGGCGAAGTTCATTTTCCCATGCGGCCCTGACTCGGCTGCTCATTTGGTGTTGTCAGGAATGACTCATGACTTATTGTTTTCGCCAGGTGGCCATCGTCACCGAGTGGAGCGCTGTGGATTAACGGAACGGAGGCTGGGTTGAAGCCATGGTTGCCGTTGTGCTGACGCTGGTGTTGTCGTTTCTCGTGGGAGGCGTGCTCTGGTTGCTGGCCGGCTCACGCCTGCCGCTCAATGCAGACAAAGAGGTGAACGAAGTGCTGAATCTGGTGGCCTACGTGGCCGCCTCGCTGGTACCGATGTTTGCGCTGGTGTTTTACCTGCTCGACAGGAACTAGCGAACCTCGTTAGGCAAGAGGGTGCGTAGCTTGATGGCGGCTGGTTGACTGTTCAGCAGGCTACTAGTTGTAGCCCACCACATATGCGTCGGCGTCGTCGGTGCCTTCTTCTTCGAAATGGTGATCTGCAGGGCCGAAGGCCAGAAGCAGAGGCGCGTACTCCTCCTTCTGATCTTCTGTTGCGGGGATCTCATCGATCTTGTGCTCTGGCGCGCGGTTCATCTCAAAATACCTGATGTCAGTCATTTAAGGGCTGGTCGCAGCCCCATGCGAGCGGAGTTTATGCTCCTTGTTTTAAATTGCAACGCTAATTGCTTGATTTATGGGCTAATTCCGCCCGAAAACGTGAGGTAGACGATGAAATTGCCCATTGATCCGGAGACCGTAAAGGGATTCCTCGACCCGGCCGAAGGTGCCAGGCTCTTCGAGCTGGCAGCCCAGAGCGCCAGCCTCGGCCCCTGCCTTGAGGTGGGGTCCTACTGTGGCAAGTCCACGCTCTACCTGGCGGCAGCGGTGGCTGAGTCCGGTGGCCAGGTGTATGCCATCGATCACCATCGTGGCTCGGAAGAGCACCAGCGGGGCGAGGAGTACCACGACAGCAGCCTCTATGATGATCAGGTGCAGAAGATGGACACCTTCCCGGAGTTCCGGCGCAACTTGGATCGGGCAGGTCTGTCCGATTCCGTGGTGCCCATCGTGGCAGGGACCCGTATCGCGGGCCGGCACTGGCGCACGCCGCTCGGCATGGTCTTCATCGATGGCGGCCACAGCGAAGAGGCTGCGCTAACGGACTACCGTACCTGGGCGCCGCACATCGTCCCTGGTGGCGTGTTGGCCATACACGATATTTTTCCGGATCCGGCAGATGGCGGCCAGGCGCCCCACCACATCTACCAGTTGGCGATTGCCTCCGGACTCTTCGAGCCCTTGCCGATGGTGAAGACCTTAGGCGCGCTGCAACGTCTTTAGGGGAGAAGCCTCGGCGACCGGCAGGTCGTGGTGATGAGGTACGGTGAAGATCGTTGATGCGCTTGTCAGCCCGTAGAGGGTATCCGCAGCAAGGAGGATGGCACCTGCCGTCCAGGTCGGTCGCTCGTCGGGCCACATTACCTCATCGGTGAAGACGTAGCCCGTCCACCAGGAACCATCTTCTGCCTGAAATCGGGCCAGGTCGGTGAACAGCCGTTCCCCTTCATCTCTCGTTCCCGTGGCAGCACACGCCATGATCAGCTCACAGGTCTCGGCGATGGTCACCCAGGGTTGGTCCGCTACGCAGCGGCAGCCGAGCCCGTCCTCGATGAACTCATCCCAGCGCTCGGACAGCCGGTTGCGTCCCGCCTCGAGACTCAGCGCACCGGACAGGATCGGATAGAACCAGTCCATGGAGTAGCGTGCCTTGGACGCCCAGGTGCGATCGAATCGCTCCGGCTTGCTCTCGAGCGCCTCGCCGAGCCGAGTACGGGCTCGTTGCCAGTGTGCCCAGGGCTCATCGAGCACCTGGGCAATGGCGATACCGCAATCCAGGCTTCTGTGAATTGAGCTGCAGCCGGTGACCAGGGCATCCTTGTTGATGCCGGTGCGGGTGTCGAGTGCCCAGTAGATCTCTCCGGTTTCCGCCTGCAGGCTGAGCACGAAGTCGAGGGCAGCGGTGATCACCGGCCACATCTCGCGCAGGAATGCTCGTTCGCCGGTGGCCATGTAGTGGTGCCAGACGCCGGTGGCCACATAGGCAACGAAATTGGTTTCTGCCCTGGTGCCATCGGCGATCTCGTCGCCGTCGTAGGCAGCCAGCCAATAGCCGTCCGGGTGCTGATGCGTCTTCAGCCACCGGTAGGCGGCTTCCGCCGCCCGGATGCGGCCGCCGACGGTGAGACCCATGGCGGACTCCACATGATCCCAGGGGTCGATGATGCCGCCCGGGAACCAGGGGATGCCGCCGCCCGGTTGCTGACTGCGGGCAATGTAGTCCGTGGTGCGCTGGATGAGGTTCTGCATCCGACGCGCCTCTATATGCCTCTGACGAAGTACATGACGTTGCTCTTGCCCCAGAGCGGATTCATGATCCGCTCGAGCGCTCTGGTGATCCAGGGCTTCTGCATCAGGTCCCAGACCAGCAGGCGATGGTAGGTTTTGACCGGCCAGACATCCTCGCCCCGTTCCCAGAACAGGCAGCGCAACCACCAGTACGGGGAATGCAGACCGTGTGCCCAGTGCTCGTCGAAGCAGACCATGTCTATGGATTCGATATTGCTCTTCAAAGCGCGCTTGCGAAAAATACGCACGTGCCCGCCGGGCACCTCGTGATAGGCATCGGAAAGCTGCCAGCAGATCCATTCGGGGCCGAAGCGAGGGACGCTGGCGGCGAACTGGCCTCCCGGTTTCAGCACCCGCTTTATCTCCATGAGCACACCTTGGTACTCGGGAATGTGTTCCAGAACCTCGGCGCATATCACCTTGTCGAAGGTGGCATCGGCGAATGGCAGAGCCAGCCCTGAGGCACAGGTGAAGTTGACGCTGCGGCGCTCGTCATCCGGATCTTCGAATTCTGCAAAGCGGTCCTTGGCCGTGCCCAGATCGTCGAGCGATAGATCCAGACCGACCACATCGACTCGATCATCGAGATAGGCGGTGATCGAGTGCCTGCCCTCGCCGCAACCCAGGTCTAAAACACGGTCACCCGGTCTCAGCTTGAAGCGGGAAAAGTCGACGGTGGTGAGGCTCATGAGACCTCTGCGCGCTTGCGGTTGGCCAGGACGCGTTGATAAACAAGGCTCATGGCGGTTGCGGCCTGGGACCAGGAGAAGTTGTCGAGGATGTGTTGCCGTCCGGCCTGGCCGACCTGCTCCCGGGTGGCTGGGTCGAGACCCAGCAGATCGCCAATGGCGGCTGCCAGAGCGGGCGAATCTGCGGCCGGCACGATCCGGCCGGCGTTGCCGACCACCTCGGGCAGCGCCCCGCCATCGGTCGAAACCAGGGGCACGGCGCAGGCCATTGCCTCACCGGCGGGGAGACCGAAGCCCTCGTACTCAGAGGGCACCACGGCGACTGCGGAGCTGGCGTAGAGATGGCGGATTTCGTCTGCACCGATGCCATGCACGAACCGGATCTTGTCTGCGACGCGGTGACGGTCGATGAGCTTCTCCGTCTCGCCACCCGGTTTTGGTCTACCGATGAAGACCAGCCGCAGCTTCGGAAACTGCCGGGTCAATTCAGCAAACGCGGGGATCAGATGTTGGGTGCCTTTGAGCGGCTGATCTGCACTTGCCGTGGTGATCAGCTGCCATGGGTTTCTGGCGATGCTGGGCTCAGGCCGGAAGGTGTCCGTATCGATACCGTTGTAGATCACCTGTATGCGTTCGGGATCGATGCTGAACGCCCGGCAGATGTCCTGCTTCGACCGTTGGCTCACCGTGACGATATGTTGCAGCCGGCTGGCCACCTTCGTCTGCATGCGCAGGAACAGGTGCCAGCGTTTGATCAGCAGCCGATGCTTGAAGTTCGGGGCATGGGCAAGCGCGATGTCCCGGTCCCAGGTGATCGGGTGATGAATGGTGGTGATCAGCGGCGTAGACGAGGTCTGAATCGACAGGGTGCCCCAGGACAGGCACTGGTTGTCGTGGACGATGTCGTAGGTGTTGCCATGCTCGGCAAGATAGGCGGCCACTCTCCGGCCAAAGGTATAAGGTTCCGGAAAGCCCCCCGTGGCCATGGAGTACCACTCGAAGGTGTCCGTAAACGACTTCAGGTGCCTAGGTCGTAACGCCGTGAGGTGGTTGTCTTCAGCAAAGAGATTCAGGCCCGGCAGCCTGATGAGCTTGATGCGTTCATCGGCCAGTTCCGGATAAGGCTCACCGGAGATCACATCCACCTGATGACCCGCGTCGGCCAGTGCCTGGGAGAGGTAACGGAGGTAGATGCCCTGACCGCCGCTGTAGGGGTTGCTCCGATAACCGAGCAGGGCGATTTTCAGCCGACCGGCCGCGTCTGCCCTTCCGCCAAAAGAGCCGTTTAAAGCTGGTTCGGACATGAAAACCCCAGACAAGAGCGGGGATTCTACTGGTTAGCAGGCTGTGGAAAAAGTCTCGGGGATCCGGGGAGCCTGTGCGCGGACCTGCCGAAGTTGGCTAGCGGTTGTTGTTGACCGCGATATGCGGCATCGGATGTGGTGGGCGGGTCTCGCTCGCGGCCTCGCCACCTTCCGCCTCGAGCTCATGCACGTGGTGGAAGAGGTTGGCGATCCACTGCTGGCCTTCCTGGGTTTTACGCAGATAGCGTAGCCCCTCGGTGATGTACGGATATACCTGGCTGTAGAAGAAATCCGGGAATCCGGCTCTCAGCTCCGCGGAATTGGCGTAGCCGAGCCGTTGTGCCTCACCGGTTTCGACAAACTCGGAGAACAGTCGCGACAGTTTCCGAGGGTACAGCGGATCAGCCATCTGGCCGATCAGGTCTGCGGCCCGGACCAGAGCGGCGAAAGTGTCGACCCGCTGGTAGTGCCCGTCATCCGGCACTGGGAACCGGGTCATCTCGATGTAGCTCGAGACCGTCGAAACGTCGATGGCCGGATCTCCGGCGAAACGCTCGCGGATGAAGATACAGCTGCGGCTTACGTGATAGGGCATCAGATAGGCATCTGTGCTGCCTGTCGGTGGTGTGATCCGGCCGCCTTCCTCGTTGGTGAGAAAACTGTCCGGCTCGTCGTCCCGGAGCAGGCCGCGTACGTAACCGATGTCATGAAACAATAGCGCGATGACGGCGTGCAGCCACTCGTGGGGACTGACGTCGCCCTGGGAAATCAGTCGTCCGCGCAGGATCGTCTGGCCCACATCCGTCACCAGAAGCGTGTGTTCCAGATCGTGATAGGGGCAATCGCAACCGAGTAGCGTCTCCAGAGCTGTTCGGGCGGCCTGGTCGAGCACGTCCTCGTGGCCCAGGTCCCGATTGGGGTAGGCCTCGCGGTAGCGGTCGATGCAGTGGCTGACGAACGCTTCAATCAGGGTGCCGTTGGGGTTGAACATCGGTTATCCAGCAGTGTCGGGCAAGTGTAGTGGAGGCTCGGAATTCTCATCGTGCTCTGTGCCTCATTTACCGAGCCAATTGGCCCGAACTTCCCGGCCGCTGGGGCTTTCGGCAACTGGCGAGCGGGCCTATATATGAATATACTGCAAGTTGAAATCAGTTTTTGTGAACTGTTCTCATGTTTACCAGGGGGCGATTGTCATGTCGCACGTAGAGCTCCGACACCTCAAGACGCTGGTCGCGCTGCGGGATACCGGCAGCCTGGTGGAGGCTGCAGACCGGGTGTTCCTGACCCAGTCGGCACTGTCGCACCAGATCAAGGATCTGGAAACCCGGCTCGGTTGCTCGCTGTTCATCCGCAAGACCCGGCCGGTGCGGTTCACACCCGCCGGCAAACGCTTGCTCAAGCTGGCGGATGAAGTGTTGCCGTCCGTGCACCGAACCGAGCAGGATCTGGCCAGGTTGGCCGGCGGAGAGTCCGGACGCATCTACATGGCCATAGAGTGTCACAGCTGCTTCGAATGGCTGCTACCGGCCATCAACGAGTATCGCGAACACTGGCCCGACGTTGAGCTGGATATATCCAGTGGCTTTCACTTCGCTCCGCTGCCCGCGCTGGCCAGAGGAGATCTGGATCTGGTGATCACCGCCGATCCGGTGGAGGATCTGGGTCTCGCCTACCTGCCGTTGTTCAGCTACGAGGCGGAACTGGCCCTGGCACGTGATCACGAGCTGGCGGAGCGGCCATGGATTGAGCCGGAGGATCTTGCCGGTGAGACCCTGATTGCCTATCCGGTGGATCGCAGCCGCCTGGATGTGTTCAGCTCCTTTCTCGACCCGGCGGGTGTCGAACCCGCCAACGTGCGCCAGGCCGAGCTGACCACGATGATGATCCAGCTGGTCGCCAGCGGCCGGGGTGTCGCCTGCCTGCCGAACTGGGCACTGCACGAGTATCAGGAGCGGGACTACGTGGTGGTGAAGTCGCTGGGGGAAGAAGGGATCTGGCCGACGCTCTACGCAGCGGTGCGTAAGGACGAAGCGGACGCAGCCTTCATCGAGGGATTCGTGGATGTGGCCAAACGGACGTGCTTCAAGAACCTGATTGGGATTGTCACCGCAGAGATCTGAATGCTCTCGATCGAAGCCTGACCGACTCGGGCAGATGGTCTACGGCACCAGAACCTGTTCGATCCAGCCGCCCGGGTTTCCTGGCAGATAGCGACGCCGATCGTGCACACCGTTGTCCATGCCAAGATCCAGTCGATCAATCTGCTCCGGCATGAGGTAGAAACCTCGAGCCGTTTCCGGAGCGGTCAGTGGGTCCGGCAGATCCAGGCCGGCTAAGGTCTCCAGCAGCCGCTCGCGGCTGTCGATGGCCGTACTTTGACCCTGTTTGAGGGTATAGAGCCAGTCCATGCGCTTCGGCGGATCCGGTCGCAGCTGCCAGCTCTGTGCAACCAGATCCTGGGGTACCGGTGCGGTGAGGCAGCGCAGCCGATATTGCACATTTCCCGTTGGCAACCAGACCACCACGCTGACCCGATTCAGGAAGGCGAATTTGGGGCTGGTAGCGTTGACGAAGACGGCCAGCCGGCCTTCCAGGTCACGCAGCACCAGGGTGCGGGCGTCTGGCCAGCCGTCAGCATCGAGGCTGGCGAGCGTGCACAGTCCGGCGCAGGGGTCATCCTGCTCGAAGGCGCGCCGGCGGTCTTCGGCCATTCTGCTGAGTGGATCTCTCACGTCTTCAATCCGCTAATCGAAATCAGACAACAGGATGCGGATCCAGCGCTCCTCATTGATGAAGCCGGCACCGTAGCTGGTCCACTCATCGCCCAAGCCCTGCTCGATGATGGCGTCTGCGGAGAGCCCATCGGCAATGGCATCGGCCACGATCTGCCGGGTTTCGCGGATCATTGCCAGGCTCGAGCGGATGGCCGCCTTGTCGGTGAGCGGGCCGTGCCCCGGAATCACGTGCACATCATCCGGCACCATTTCCAGCACGGTCGCAAGATTGCGCATGAAGCCACGAACGCTGCCACCGCTGCCAACGTCCACGAACGGAAAGCGATCAACGAACAGGTGATCGCCCATGTGGATCACGTTGGCGGTCTTGAACCAGACCACGCTGTCGCCGTCCGTGTGGCCGGTGGGCAAATGAATGACCTCGATGAGCTCGTCGTTGAAATGCACCCGCACCCGTTCGGCATAGGTCACCAGCGGCAGGGCGCTCCGTTCAGGATCGCCTTCCAGAAGCCGGATGCGGACGTTGTCGTGGGCGATGATGGTGCCGCTGGTGCCGAAGTGGGCATTGCCGCCGGTGTGATCGCCGTGCACGTGCGTGTTCAGGATCAGCTTCGGTTTGTCGCCGCCCAGACCGTCCAGCGCCGCCTGGATCCGGCCTGCCAGTGGTGCATACTGATCATCGATGATCAGCGTGCCGTCGTCACCGACGGAAACGCCGATATTGCCCCCGGCGCCCGTCAGCATATGCACGCTGCCGCTAACAGGCTCGGCGGAAACCTCCACGTCTTTGAATCGATCGGCGGGACCGGCTGCAGCAGATCCCGATAGCAGCAGGAGACTCGAGAGCCCGATTGCAGCCGGGATTGATCTCTGCCTGGGTGTGAATTGCCCGAACCTGGTGGTCCGGATCAGCTTGCTCATCAGATCTCTCATGGGACCTGCTCCTTTTGCTTGATGGCCTCGACCTCGGCACTGAGCTCGAAGTAGAGGCCGGTGTTCTCATGGGACGCGAGCTCGGCGGGCGCCTTCCGCTGGTGCCCCTTGGCAAGGCGGTAGACCATGCCATGCCCACCACCCAGGAAGGCGTCGCGGATGATGTCTTCTTCATCCACCTCTGCGGCACGGCGAATCAGCCGTTCGAACGTGTAGATGAAGCTGTTCGAGTGGCGGGCGCGAATCGGCGTGCCGTAGAAGAGCTCGTATTGCTCCTGAGGAGAGTCGGCCAGAGAAAAGTGCAGCTCCAGCATTTTTCGGGAAAACAACTCCGGGTCTCGGCCCGAACCGGAAAAGAGGCGACTCTGTTCCTCGGGGGTCACCGTGCCGTCCGCAGCGCTGGCCTGGCTGGAGATGAACAGAAAACCCATGATAGTTCCGAGTTGGTTGCGTACCGCCCGGTACACCTGCAGGAAGGCTTCCTGCCGGGCGTGGATCTCCGAGGCGGCCATTTTTTCCGATTGAATCACCGCCTGTTCCGCCGTGCGCTGAATTTCTTCCGCCTGAGCCTTGAGCGCCTCGGTGTTCTGTTCGAGCTCCTTCTGCTGCAGGAAGTAACCGATCACCAGCCAGAGGAAGGCCAGCGGCGCGAAAGCACCTTCCAGAAAGCTGCCGAGCTCGGCGGCGGGCAGGGCGGTGAAACTCGACCACCCGTCCAGAGAAATGCGCACCGCACCCAACGCCAGCCACGCGATGGTCAGTATCAGACCCAGCCAGATGCGCCAGTCGGGTGTCTTCCGTGTCAACGTTGGCCTCTTAATCGCCCGCCTTCAGCCGGACTGCCGGCTGGTCGGGGTCAGGCGTCGCCGTCGCTTGAGTCGCTTGCCTTATCCGCCGCGGGTGCTTGTTCCGCCGCCGGTGCAGCCGGTGCAGCGGCGGTGTTGGCAGCTTTGTCGTCAGTGGACTCGGATAGCCCGCGGCGCAGCTCTGCGACGTCCCGCTGAACTTCGCTCATCCGGAAGATGAGGTCCGGCAGCTGGTCGGTGACCCGCCAAAGCAGATAGGCAATAACGAGAAGTACGAGAAACGAAAAGAATCCCATGGGAGACAGCTTCCTTTGGTGTCCGGGTGCGTAGATATACCGGCTGCGTGGACCTGAGTCCAGATGGACTCGCTGATCGCTGCAACCGGCTCTAAACTGCGCCGGATGGCCAACAGGGCAGAAAGCGTTGTTCCGATTCAGCTCGCGCCGCTCGTCGAACGGCTGGATGCCATCTATGGTGCTGAGGCTCGGCAGCGGATCTCCGCGTCGATGAGCGAGCCCAAGCGGGTCACCTGGCTGCGAAACCCGCTGGTGTTTGCTGAGGATCTTCCGCCGGGTGAGCCTCTCCCGGATCTGCACGATTGCTTCGTCTTGCCGTCTCGAGAGCGGGCCGGGCTGATGTCTCATGCAACGGTGCTTGCCGGTGCCGCCTACCCGACCAATCCCGGGAGCGTTCTCGCAGCTCGTGCGCTGGACGTGCAGCCGGGTCAGGAA
Source organism: Candidatus Azotimanducaceae bacterium (assembly GCA_965215995.1). GTDB lineage: Bacteria > Pseudomonadota > Gammaproteobacteria > Pseudomonadales > Azotimanducaceae > SZUA-309. Next base: position 3,475,058 of record OZ244128.1, read on the forward strand.
GTGCTCGACCTGGCTGCCGCGCCGGGCGGCAAAACGTTGCAGCTCGCCATCGGGATGGAGAATCAGGGCCGAATCGCCGCCGTGGAGCCGGTGAAAGGGCGATTTCACCGGATGCGGGCGAACCTCGCCCGCTGCGGTGTGACCTGCGCAGAGTTCTATCTGGCAGATGGGCGGACAATCGGTCGGAAAGTGCCGGAGCGGTTCGATCGGGTGCTGCTGGATTCGCCCTGTTCCTCTGAATCCAGGATCCGCCTGGATGATCCTGCCAGCTATCGGCACTGGTCACCGCGCAAGACCCGGGAGATGGTCAGGAAGCAACGTGGTCTGATCCGTTCGGCCTATCTGGCGCTGAAGGCTGGTGGCGAGATGATGTACTGCACCTGTGCCTTCTCGGCGGAGGAAAACGAGCTCGTTGTCGACTATCTGCTCCGCAGGGCACCCGAGGCCGAGTTGCTGGCGCCAGAAGTGCCAACTCGATACAGCCTGCCGGGTTTGACCAGCTGGCGAGGCAAAGCGCTGGACACTCGGTTGTCGGCCTGTCGGCGGGTGCTGCCAGATGACCTGTTCGATGGGTTCTTCATCGCACGGATCCGGAAGGGTCCGGTAGCGTTTTCGGGCTGATCAGAAAATCCAGCCGGGCACTGCCGGCCCGGAGCGTCGACCAGTCACCGCTGCAGTCGAAGCGGGCGACGCCGAAAGTAGGTAGATTGTCGGTGACCGCATCGGTCCCCATGCCGTTCACCAGCCAGGTCATGCCTGGATTGTGGGCAACCACGGCCACACTGCTCAGCTCGCTCGGTGTTTGCCGAACCACCTCGAGGATCTGCTCGGGGCTGGCGTGATAGAGCTCGTCCAGCGCCACCAGAGCATCGTCAGAGAGCTGAAAACCCCTCTGCACGAAGGCAGCCGTCGCCCGTGCTCGAGCGGCCGTGCTGGTCCAGATCCAGCTGGCCGGATCGCTCTGTGTTTGAAGCCAGCTCGCCATGTTCGGTCCATCCCGCTTGCCTCTGGCATTCAGTGGCCGATCGAAGTCGGCCAGGCCCGGTTCGTTCCAGGCGGATTTTGCGTGGCGGATCAACCAGAGTTTCATGTTGCCTATCCGATTCGTAGCGACGCGTTATTGGTAACGCACCGTTATCGGCCGCTGATGCGTGCGGCCTCGCTGATCAAAAACAGGTCGGTCAACACCGCGCGCAGGTGCATGGACGCGTTCAGATTGTCGACCAGCTCACTGGAGATCCGCGGCTGGGCGAGCACCAGCGCCAGGGCTTTGCGCGTCTTGCCGATGTCGTCTGCGAGCACCGAATGGAAGGCAGGCTCATCGCCCAGCTTCTGCTGCAGAGCGGTGAGGGTTTCGTCCAGATCAGTGAGCACGTCCCGGGACTTGGTGCCGGGACCTTCCTGATCGTCTTCCCGACCCTGGGCCGCGTAGGCGAGCAGAAACTCGTAGGCGGTTTCCACCACCTCGATCTCCTCTTCCATCGTGTTTCCCTGGGTAGTGCTCAGCCGGACTGATCCGGAGTCCAACGGCCCGGGTCATGATTGGCCCGGTGCTCATCCTCGGATATCCAACCGGAGATCATGGAGCGGGTGTAGAAACGCTTCTCCGGCCGCAGCGCGAAATATACGTGCAGTGCGGTCAGCACGATGAGTCCCAGCGTGGAGGCCCCATGCAGGAGGAACATCCAGCCGAGTGTTGCCTCCTCCATAGCGTTGGAGCGCGACCACCAGGGCGTGTCCATCACTGCGAAGAGCGCAAGGCCGGTACCGATCACCAGCAGCACCAGCACCGTCATGGCGTGGTGCATACCCTTCTGCAGGAACGAGTACTTGCCGGGCTTAACGGCTTCATCGAATGGTTCCTGGAAATCCTTGGCGCTCACCCACATCTCCTTCGGGCTCTGCCAGAAGAGCGCGCGGATGGTGTGGAAGACAACGGCCGCGGTGAGTATGAGTCCGGCCACCCAGTGGATGGTCAGCCAGTCGAAATCCACGCCGACGATGGGCAGCACGCCGGTGAACAGCAGGACGAAGACGCTGATGGCCATGATCCAGTGGAAGCTCCGGTCTACCCCCGCATGGCGGGTGAGATGGGCACCTTCGGCTGAAGGACGTTCGGCCTTGTTGAGAAAAGCCATCACCAGGAGGTGAATGACGATGGCAGCAGCGGTGAGCGCGAGCACTACCCAGAGCAGATCCCAGGAAACGCCGAGCAATACCTCGCGCCCCCAGATGTCCTCTTTGACTTCGACCAGGTTCATGGCGGCTCCCTATGCGCGCAGCGCCCGCTTGACGAGGTTTTCCATCAGCGGTGCTTTGAAGTGGTTGTAATTCAGTGCTCTGGCGCCCTGGCTGGCCAGGCCGGCCACCGCCTCGCCGGTTTCTGCGGACCGGGATCTGCCGATCACCGCGCGTTCCACGGATTCGAGCCGGTGCGGAACGCAGGATACGGCGCCGCAGACCAGACGTGCGTCAGAAATACTGCCACCATCGGTTTTGAACGCGGCAGCGATGCTGACAAGTGCGAAGTCCCACACGTCACGATCGGCTACCTTCTCGAAGTAGAACTCAGCACCCGCCCAGCTGGCTGGCAATTCGACGGCGGTGAGGATGTCGCCTTCCCGGAGCACGGTCATGTGGGTGATGTTCACGGCAGGCCCGACAAAGAAGTCGCGAGCGGCCACGCTGCGGGTCTGCTCACCGTTCTGTATGACCAGGGTGGCATCCAGGGCAACCAGTGCGGTACCCGTATCCGAAGGGCTGACTGCCACGCAGCGACTGGCGTCGAAGATGGCATGTTCGCGGTTCATACCTTCCGGGCTGTTTGCGTAGCAGATGTTGCCGCCGGCGCGATAACAGGAGAGCCCACGGCGGTAGTACCAGCAGCGGGTGTCCTGAGCCAGGTTTCCGCCCAGAGTGCCCTGATTGCGGATCTGCGGGCTGGCCACCTTACCCGCAGCCTCGGCGAGCAGTGAGAAGCGTTCCCGGACCAGCGGATTTCTGCTCACTTCCCGAAGTGTGGTCATCGCACCGATGCGCAATCCACCGGCGGTGTCTTCGATGCCACTGATACCCTCGATGGCTGCCAGATCGACCATGGCATGAGGCGATTTGGCTCGGTCCTTCAACCAGCCGTAGGTATCCTGGCCTCCGGCCAGGATCCAGCCCTTGCTGCCGAGCCGCCTGGCAATGGCGGATGCATCTTCCACCGTGACCGGCTGGAAGAGCTCTATATCGGGCATTACGTCATGTGCGGCCATATGCGCTCTCGCCTAAAACGTGTTGATGGCCAGCGGGCCATACGATTGACCGGTGCCGGTTACATGGTTCAGCACCACGTCCGGTGTGATCGGTGTACGGTTGAAGAGGTGACCGCCGAGCGCATCGGAGATCGCACACATCACCGCTGCCGTGGCTGAGCCCATGGCAGGCTCGCCAACGCCCCTGGCGCCGACCGGGTTGTCGGGATCGGGAATGTCCACCGCCGCCCACTCCATGCTGCTGGGCACGTCCAGATAGCTCGGCGGCTTGGTCTGGTAGTAGCCGACGTTGGCCGGCAGACCGTTGTGCGGGTCGTAGACGTGGCGTTCCAGAGAGGCCATGCCGAAACCCCAGACGGCCCCGCCGCGCAGCTGGCCGGCAAGTCCCAGCGGATGCACGACCGTGCCGCAATCGGCGACGGCGAGAAACTCGACGATCTCGTGCTTGCCGGTTTCGAGATCCACCTCGACTTCGGCAAAGCCGACGGTCAGTCCCGGTACCGTGCCACGTACCGGCAGGGTGTCTTTGGCAACACCGATCAGTCCGGTGCCGGCTATGGCGGTGACCGCGCGTTGGGTCACCTCATGAATGTCCTCCGGGTAACTCGCACCGCTGTACTCGCCGCCGAGCTCGATGGCTCGGGCCGCCACCTCTGCATAGGTTAGGGAACGGGCCGCGTTCCTGGTATCGAATACCCGCTCATCGGCCACGTCATATTGCTCTGGCTCGCCGCCGAGAGACTGGGCCGCGATGCGCTTCATCTTCGCCAGCAGATCCATGGCAGCAACGTAGTTCGCCCGCGTGTGGGTGAAAATGGTGTTGCTGCCCGCCTGGTAGCTGGACCAGGGCAGGTGCAGGGTGGAGTCGCCATGGTGGATGACGCAATTGCTCCAGCTGCACTTCAGCGCTTCCGCTGCCGCGCGAGTGGTGGCGGCATAGGAGTAGGTGCCCAGGTTGCCCACACCGCTGTGCAGATGGATCTTGCCGTCCGGTGTCAGCCGGACCAAACCGTCGAAACCCTTGGCACCGGCGGAGTGATAGCCCTGGCCGACACCGATACCGGTGACTTTCGAGCCGTTTCGCCTACCGCTTTTCTTGATTCGCTCGGACCAGTTGAACATGTCCGCGCCCTTCACGAGGGCTTCCTCCATGAACGCGCTGGTGATCGGGCTCTGGTCGGCATTGATCGTGGTGTTCGAGTCCGGCGCGTTCAGACGGCGGATCTCCAACGGATCGATGCCGAGCTCTCTCGCGGCTTTGTCCAGCAGAGGCTCGAACACGGCAGCGATCTGGTTCTGTCCGGGACCGCGCTGGGCACCGCGAGGGGTGGTGTTGGTGAGCACGGGCACGTCTCTGAGGCGCATGGCATCGGGTTGGTAGAGGATGGATACCGCGCCGCCGGCCGATGAGGCGTCGCCGCCGGTGGCCTTGGGGCCCAGATCCTGGACGATGTAGAGATCAACCGCGGAGACCTTCCCCTGCGCGGTGAATCCCGCTTTGATCCAGCCCTGAAAGCCAACCCGGGCGGAACCCACGTAGTATTCTTCTTCCCGGGTGATACGCAGCATCACCGGTCGGCCGATCTTCTTCGAGAAGTAGCCGGGGATGGCCAGCACCGGATAGGCGCCGATCTTCGAGCCGAAACCGCCGCCGCAGTACTCGGCCACGAACACCAGATCTGCCTGCTCGATGCCGAGCATCTTTGCCAGGAACGGCACGATGAACGATTGGGACTGGGTGGATCCATGCACGTGGCATTTGCCGTTCTGCCAGTAAGACAGCACGGAGCGGGGTTCCATGGACATGTGCGCGTAGCCGGTGGTGACGAAAGATTCCTCCAGAATCACCTCCGCGTTGTCGAAACCGGCTTCCAGGTCACCGTAGCTCCACTCGTAGGGTGCTGGTGCGCTGGGTTCCTGGCCGGTCAAAAAACGCTCCACGTCTTCCTGGGTCCAGGAGACGGCTTTCATTTCCCGGGAGGAGAAGACGTTGCCTTCTTGACGGGCGCTCGGTCCACCTGGCCGCAGGCTATGCACTGGATCTACGGTGAACGGCAGTGGTTCCAGGTCGAGCTTGATGGCTGCGATGGCGTTCTCTGCCGTTTTTTCGTCGACGGCAGCGATGGCGAGTATGGGGTCGCCGACGAAGACGGGCTCGTTGGTCAGCAGCGCGGGCGAAGGCGCTTCGGTGGGGTAAACGTCGTCGGCGGTGAGGATGCCGACCACCCCATCCATGGCCAGGGCTTCGGCGGCGTCGATGTTTCTGACCCGGGCGTGCGGCATAGGCGAGGTGAGCAACCGGGCATAGACCATGCCGTCGACCGTGTAGTCTTCCGCATACTTCGCCTTGCCGGTGACCTTGCCGTAGATGTCCGGGGGTGTGAAATCTTTGCCGATGTGCAGATAGCTCATGTGAGTTGTCCCGCCTCCCGCATGTTGCCGGCCGCCCGTTCAACCGCGTTCAAGTAGTGATCGTAAGCGCCGCAGCGGCAGAGGTTTCCGGCCAGGGCCTGGCGGGCCTCCTCCCGGGTCGGGTTCGGATTTTCCTTCAGGAGAGCGACCGCTGACATGATCTGGCCCGGGGTGCAGAAACCGCATTGGGGTGCGAGCTCGTCGATGAATGCCTGCTGCACCGGGTGCAGGGTGCCGGTTGCGTCCTGCAATCCTTCGACCGTCAGCACTGCTCTGCTGCGAACGCTGTGGGTGAGCATCGAGCAGGCGTAGTGGTTCACATCGTCCACCAGCACCGTACAGGCGCCGCACTCGCCACGATTACAGCCGAGCTTGGTGCCGGTCAGGCCAAGCTTATAGCGCAGTGTGTGAGCGAGGGTTTCTTGTGGCAGCACGTCCACTGGTCGTTTGCGACCGTTCACGTTCAGCGTCACAAGTCGCTCCACAGCACCGGCGGGCCGATCGTTTGCGGCAGCGGAATACCAGGCGCTGCTCGAAGCGGCAGCAGCGCTCGAGGCGATGACGCCTTTGATGAAATGGCGTCGAGATAAGTTTGATGTCACGTCTTGGTACCCCCCGGAGTCATTCTACACCAGGGGCCAGGCTGATAAAGTGGCCTCCCGTTTCGCCGCTCGCCAAAAGGACTCGATGTGCCCGGACTTTCATCATGCCATCAGCCTCAGCCCATGCGGGATCGCTGGCTCCTGCTGGTTCTGGTCGCGACGACGCTCGGTCTCGCCGCCTGCTCAGCGTCGGATCAACCGGACGACGCATCCGAACCGGAAACTGAATTGGCGGCAAGCGCCGATGACGAAGGCGTGGTCAACCGGGGCGCAGATACCGAGCGCTGGTGGGATGCCCTGCCGAGACCGGAGTGGGCGGCGTTTGAGCGGCTGGATGATGGTGAGGGCTGGTTTGAGGTCTACCAGGTGCGGGCGGACGTGCTTGCCATATACGAGCCTGGTCAGTTCGAGGAGGTGGTCTCCTATCTGATCCTCGGAGAGGAACGGGCATTGCTGTTTGATACCGGGCTCGGCATTGGTGACATTCATGGCGTTGCCACGACGCTCACCGACAAGCCCGTAGTGGTGCTCAATTCGCACAGTCACTACGACCATATTGGCGGTAACTATCAGTTCGAGTTCATCTACGGGCCGAATCACCCCTACACCCGGGAGCGGATGAAGGGGCTTGATCACGATGCGATCAAAGAAGCCGTTTCACCGGGGTGGATCTGGAAACCACTACCGGCGGGGTTTGATCCGGGTGAGTTTGCCAATCCCGGCTACGAGATTGACGAGTTCGTTGCCGAAGGCAGCCAGATCGATCTGGGCGGGCGGATTCTCGAAGTGCTGATGACGCCGGGCCATGCGCCGGACTCCCTCTGCCTTCTGGACCGGGAGCGGCGACTGCTGTTCACCGGCGATACGTTCTACCCGGCACCGTTGTACACCCACATTCCCGGCTCGAACTTCGACGACTATCGATCGTCAGCGCATCGGCTGGCGGCGATGGCCCCATTGGTGAGTCACCTGCTGCCCGGGCACAACCAGGGTTTGCTGGGCAGCGAGTATCTGATTCGGATGGCGGAAGCCTTCGATCAGGTGGCCGAAGGCGGAGAGGATTTCGTGGTGACCGATGGTAATCGACAGTATCGATTCGAAAACTTTTCCATCATCGTGGCTGATGAAGGGGTGCCCGGGACCGGGGCTTCCGACCAGGCCTCGTCGGGCGGGTAGGCTGGCTCGTGCGCTTGGTCATCAGGTTCTGGATGTCGTCCACTGCATTGCTGGCCGTGCGAACGAACAACCCGGGCAGCAGCGCATGCACCAGGCACGCCAGCCCGCCACCGAGCATTCTCAGGCCGATATACAGCGCGTGCCCGGCATGCTCACCGTAGGTCTCACCGATATCCCGCGGGTGCGCCATGAGCAGTTTGTTCAACATCTGATTTCCTCGTTCGTTGTCTGATTCGAGCCATATGATCTGAACGAAATCCTATCCCAGTGGTTTCGGCAGATTGTCTCGAAATAACTCAGAAATCAGTTTTGTATTGGGAGATATTCCCAATCTAATCCCATAGGTCGAAAAATTCCTGCAGCGCCTGCATCTGCCCGCCTTTCACCGCGGACGGCACGATGATGGGAGTGGTGATGCCGGCGTCGAACCAGGCTTCGATCCCTTCGCGGACCTGACTCTTGGGCCCGAACAGCGTGGTGTCCGCCAGCCACCGGTCAGACAAGGCGTTCGACACCGCTTCCATGTCACCGGCCGCCAGGGCCACCTCCACGTCGTTCATCTCCTGCTCGTAGCCGGCTTCCTTCCAGTAGTTCCGGTAGTTGGGCAGGGCGGCGTAGCCGGTCAGGGTGCGTCGGTTCACCGCCATGGCGGCATCCACGTCGTCGGAGACGGTGGTGGGAATCATGTTGCCGATGAAGAACTCACCGCCCGTTCGGGTGCGCTCGGAAAGCTGGGACAGCGAGTGGCCCATGTGGGAACGGGCCCCGTTGGCGAATACCATGCCCTGGCCAATCTCTTCGGCCAGCCGGATCATCCGGTCGCGCAGGGTGGCTAGCACGATGGGCGGCATTTCACCCGCTCTTGGCACAGCGTGCAGATCTTCCACAAACTTGCGCATGTCGGCCAGTGGCTTGCCTTGGGTCACGCCCATCCGCTTCATGGCCGGTTCGTGGCTCACACCCACGCCGAAGCGGAAGCGCCCACCGGATATCTCATGAATGAAACCGGCGCTCTGCGCGAAGTCGTTGACGTTGCGGGTGTAGATGGGGGTGATGGCGGTCCCGATCTCGACCCGATCGGTGACCAGAGCGATGGCTTCGCACAGGGCCAGATTGTCGGACAGGCTCGGCCCATAGATGCCGGGAAAGCCCCGCTTGTCCACCTCTCTGGCGATGTCCAGAATGGCCAGGCGACGGCCGGGTACGGCGGCTAAGCTGATGGCGGGTAGCTGAGTCATGAGTGGTTTCTCCCCTGGGAAACTGAGGTAAAGGACGCGCTGGGCGCGTCAAAAGTGCGTTAAAGAGAACAGGTTCGCCGAACTGAGGATCGATCGCAATCAGCATGACCGAGAGCTCTATCAGCCAACCTGGTCGTCCAGCCAATCAGGCCTGGGTCCAGCACTTCGGAGATGACTGATGCGGTGTAAGCGAGATCCGGCCATCCGAACGTTTCGCCCGCTGCTGTTTCTGGTCGCAGCATGCCTTGCCGGTTGTGGAGGAGGCGGATCATCCGATCGAGGGGCAGCCAATACCGGACCCGGCACGGGCGGCTCAGCCGGCACCGATCCCTTCGGACTCAACACGCGGGCACCGCTTGCGGCGCTTTCCATACCGCTCACCGGCGGCGCCATCGGCAGCTACGATCTGGATGCCTCTTTTCCAGGACTGAGCTTTCCAGCGGCCATTTATCTTGGTGCCGTGCCAGGTGAAAACCGTCTGGTCGTCGCCCAGCAGTCGGGCTTCGTTCGGGCCTTCACGGACGATGCTGGGGTGACGGGCAGCACGCTGGTGCTGGACGTCTCCAGTCGGATCTCTTTCGGCGGCGAGAAGGGGCTGCTCGGCATGGCGTTCGATCCGGACTTCGTGACCAATCGCTACCTGTACGTGCACCAGTCCATGGCCGGCAGCAGCGGGCCGGGCGTGGAGCACGTTTCGCGTATCTCCCGATTCACCTGGGATGCGGGCACGGACTCGGTCTCCCTGGGCAGCGAGAAGGTGATCATCGAGATCGATCAGCCGTACTCGAACCATAATGCCGGTGCGCTGGCCTTCGGTCCGGATGGCTACCTTTACATCGCTCTGGGTGATGGCGGCAGCGGTGGCGATCCGCAGAACTTTGCCCAAACCACGAGCAACCTGCTCGGCAGCATGCTGCGCATTGACGTGCATCCTGCCGATCCTCTCGATGCCTATGACGTGCCTGCCGACAACCCGTTCGTTGGCCAGGCAGGATTCCTTGCCGAAATCTATGCCTATGGTCTCCGCAATCCCTTCCGCTTCTCATTCGACCGGGCCACCGGCCGACTCTGGGTAGGTGATGTAGGCCAGGGTGCCCGGGAAGAAGTGGCGATCGTCGACGCCGGAGAAAACCATGGCTGGCGCGTCTACGAGGGCAACCTGCTCTACGATGATTCGGCGAACACTCTGCCGGTCTCGGCTTTTACCTTTCCTGTGCTCGATTACGGTCGCAGTGAAGGTCAGGCGGTGATCGGCGGGTACGTGTATCGCGGCACCCGGGTGCCTTCCCTGCAGGGGCGTTATCTCTATGGCGATAATGGCACGGGCAACATCTGGGCCCTGGATTGGGATGCAGGCAGTGGCTCGGTTACTGCCAATGAGCTGATTGCCAATACCGGCGGAGTGACCTCGTTTGGCGAAGACACCAGCGCCGATGTGCACGTGGTCACCGGTGGCGGGACCATCTATCAGTTCCGGGAGCTGACCAGCGGCGCACCTTCAGATCCGCCAGCGCGCCTGTCGGAAACAGGCCTGTTCACGGACCTGGCAACGCTGGCACCGGCCAGTGGCCTGATCGAGTACGAGCTGAATCAGCCGTTCTGGTCGGATGGCACCGTGAAGCGGCGCTGGATCGGCGTGCCGGACGGCGAACGGATCGCGTTCGATGCGACAGGTGCCTGGTCGTTCCCGGCAGGCACGGTCATCGTCAAGCACTTCGAGATCGCGCTTACCGAGGGTGATCCGAACAGCCAGCGACGGTTGGAAACGCGGTTGCTGGTGAACCGGGAAGACGGCTGGCACGGCTTTACCTACCGTTGGAACGGGGCAGAGACGGAAGCTGATCTGCTCACCGGGCAGGAGACGGAGACAATCACCGTGACCCTGGCGGCAGGTGGCAGCGAAGATCAGCTCTACGAATACCCTTCCCGTACGGATTGCCTCGGCTGCCACACCGATGCGGCGGGATTCGTGCTCGGGCCTCGCACCCGGCAGCTCAATCGGGACTTTCCTTACTCAGCAGCCACAGATAATCAGCTACGGAGCTGGAACAACATCGATCTGTTCAGCACGGACATCGGCACCGCTGATGCTTACCAGGCATTTCCGGCGCTGGACGATGGTTCGGTGGCTGTGGCGGAGCGGGCCCGAGCTTATCTGGATGTGAACTGCGCGCAGTGCCATCAACCCGGCGGTCCGGCGCCGACAGACATCGATCTCCGCTTCGATACCGATCCAGCAGCCATGAACGTGCTGGATGTGCTGCCAAGCGCCGGGGATCTTGGCGTAACCGACGCACGGATCGTGGCACCGGGCGATCGTTCCAGAAGCGTCCTCTGGTTACGCATGGCTGCGTTGGATGGCAACCGGATGCCGACGCTGGGTAGCCACAAGGTCGACGACATCGCCCTCGCCGTCATCGGCGACTGGATCGATGGGTTGTAAAAGATCGGCTGTAGTCGCTCGGGCTACGAGGGTCTCTCAGGCTTAGAACCAGCGACCGTTGTCGTTCCGGCTGCTTCGAGCTGCACGCCTACCCAGCACCTTGCGGTAGGCTTCCAGGTAGTCGGTGCGCGCAAACAGGCCAATCAGAACGACCCCGGCCACGAAGCCGCCGATGTGTGCCCAGAAAGCCACACCACCTTTGGCGGAACCGAGCGCTGGCAGCCCGCCGAGTAGCTGCAGCAGAAACCAGTAGCCGAGCATGAACACGGCCGGCACGCTGATGGTGGTGATGAAGAAACCCAGGAATATCAGCGTCCTTACCCTGGCTCGCGGAAACAGGAGCGCGTAGGCACCCATGACGCCGCCGATGGCACCGGATGCGCCGACCATGGGCAGGGTGCTGGAGAGGTCGGTCAGCACCTGCGCAGCGGCTGCGCCCAGCCCACAAAGCAGGTAAAAAACAACGAAGCGCACGGGACCCATGACGTCCTCGACGTTGTCGCCGAACACCCAGAGAAACCACATGTTGCCGATGATGTGGAACCAGCCGCCATGCATGAACATGGAGGTAACGATGGATGTGGCGCTACCGTCCCCACTCAGCACGCAGACCAGGGTGTCCGAGACCTGCTGGCGGGTCCCCGGCGTGATGGTGCCGAGCAGATCGCCAGGGATGAGACCGTAAAGACAGAGTGATTCGGCTAACGGGTCAGCCGCACCCAGCCCCTGAACGAATGTCCAGACCAGGGCGTTGATCAGGATCAGCGCGATGGTGGCGATTGGCGGCCGGCGGGTGGGGTTGTCGTCTGACAGCGGGAACATGGTGCCAGCGCTATCCCGCAGTGCGTTCGCAGATCAACTCAGAGATCATGCAGATCGGCCCAGTCGACCCAGGCGCGGCGCCCGTGGGACTTGATCAGCGTGCGTTTGATCCACGGATAGTGCACCACGTCGGATGGATTGGCTTCGCCCCCCATCAGGTAAACCAGATCACGGTCCGAATCGTTGTGCAGTCTGTGACCGGGGGAGGGGGCCGGAAAGCCCATGAAGTCACCGGGACCAATCGAGAACGTCTCCTCGCCGATGTAGGCCTGACCGCTGCCGGCGAGGATCAGCAGAAACTCCTCATCCGCATCGTGATAATGGAACTGGGTGCTGTGTGCTCCTGGTTCCAGCCGGACGAGATGCACGCCCATCCGGGCAAGGCCGGTGGGCACGCCCAGGGTGCGTGTCATTCTGATCGCCTTGTCATTGAACTGGTGCTGGTGGAACCGCTCCGACATGGCAGCGATTTGCTTGGCTGACAGTCGCTTCACTGGTTCCGCCCGTCGTTAGGAGAGCTTTCCGAGTAGCCGGGAAAGGGCGTTGACCAGCCGTTCGTTGTCCCGCTCGCTGCCCACGGAGATGCGTAGTTTGTCTTCCAATGCTGGATTCGAGAAATAGCGCACCAGGATGCCCTCAGCCTTGAGTGCCTGGTAGATCTCCTCGGCGGAAATGGGCGCATCAAGAGGGACCTCGGCGAGCAGGAAGTTTGTCTGGGAGATGCCAACGCTGAACCCCAGATCGACCAGATTGTCGCGTAATGTCCGCCGTGCGGAACGAACCCTTCGCCAGGTCTCCTCGGCATAGGCCTGGTCGCCGATGGCTGCCTCACCCAGGCGCTGACTGATGCCGTCCACGTTGTAGCTGTCCCGGGTTTTGCTGATGATGGGCTCGATTACCGTGCTGCTGCCGAGCAGATAACCAAGCCGCAAACCGGCCAGGCTGTAGCCCTTGCTGAAGGTACGCAGCAGGAGCAGGTTGTCGAATGCATCGATCAACCGGACCAGATCATGCCGTAGCGCCGGATCCACGAAGTCAACGTAGGCCTCATCCACCAGCAGCACGCCGTTCAGATCGCTGGCCAGACGGCCGATTCGATCCACATCGATCAGAGTGCCGGACGGTGCGTGGGGATTGACCAGGCAGCAGAGGTTGGCGCCGGCTTCGTTCATCTGATGGGCGAAGTCCCTGGGCAGTTCCCAGTGGTCATCCAGCTGAGCGCGGACGATGATGGCACCCTGTATGTCAGCGAGCACCGGGTAGAGTGAGTAGCTCGGCTCCAGCATGCCGAAGGTGCTGCCGGGTTCTACGAATGTGGTCAGTGCGAGCCGCAGCCCTTCATCGCCACCGTGGGTGACGACGATGTTCTCCATGGCCACCTCGTGCAGTTCCGCCAGCCGGGTGCGCAGACCGTCTGCTGTGGGTTGCGGGTAACGCCGCAGTTGATCCACGGTGAAGGTATCCAGTGCCTGCTGCACGGCCGGACTCGGTGGATAGGGATTCTCATTGGTGTTGAGCTTGAGAATCGCTTCCGATTCCGGCTGCTCACCCCACTGGTAGGCGGACATCCGACGAATGTTGTCGCGTTCGTAGCTCATGGCGGGATACTCAGGCTTCGCCGCCGGCCTCGTCAACGATGTTAGCCTCGTCGACAGCGGGGCTCTCTTCCGGGGGATCTGCCGGGCTCAGCAGCACGGCGATCCAGGCAGTGGTCGGGTTTGCCTCCAGGGCGAGCTTGGCCGTCATGGTCAAGGGCACCGAGAGAAACATGCCGACCGGGCCGAGCAGCGAGCCCCAGACCACCAGGGAGAGGAAAACCACCAGCGTCGAGAGACCGAGCCCTCTACCCATGAATCGGGGTTCAACCACGTTCCCCATGATGATGTTGATGGCCAGATAAGCGGCCGTGGCCGCGGCAGCAGCACCCGGTCCCAGCTGTATGAGGGCCAGCAGCACCGCTGGGACCGCGGCGATGATGGAGCCGATATTCGGCACGAAGTTCAGCAGGAAGGCGAGCAGGCCCCAGAGCACGGGGAAGTCCACTTCGATCACCCACAGGCTCAAGGTGACCAGAAGACCGGTGGCCAGGCTGGTGGACGTCTTGAGCACGATGTAGCGGTTCAGGTTCCCGGCGAACTGGGAAAACAGGGGCATCTCCGCGTCCGGATCAGTCAGCACCTCTCTGAGCTTCCGTGGAAAGCTCGAAGCCTCACCGAGGATGAAGATGACGGTGAGCAGGATGAAGAAGCTGTTGCTCATTACGCCGCCCAGCGCCCGCAGCAGGTTGCCTGCCAGGTCCAGGGCCATACCGGGGTTGAGAAAGCTCAAAGCGAGATCCGAGTCGATCTCCACGCCGACGCTGATCAGCCAGGTGATGGATTGACTCACCAGTTCCGTAACTCGCGCCTGATAGAACGGCAGTCGATCGGTGAAGGCGGTGCCGGATTGGACCAGCAGTGCGCCGACGGTGACAAGAACACCCACCATGGCGATCATCACACCGGTGATCGCCAGAGCGTCGGGCACCCGACGTTGCTCCAGCCAGAAGATGGGTGGCGCGGCGATGATGGCGATGAAGGCTGACAGCAGGAACGTTACGACAACACTCTGGGCTGCTTTCAACCCGAACGCGATGACCACCACGGCGGCCAGGGTGAGCAGGACCCGGGTGGTGGAATTCATTTGCCGGGTTCCTCATTGCTTCGGAGCAGCTCGCCGGGCGAGACCCGGTGCTGGAGGCTGGGCAGCTGCCGCCGAACGGAAACGACCCGTTCGGGGTCGATGTCTGCGAACAGCACGCCGTCGCCGTCCTCGAGCTCCGCGATCACCTCACCCCAGGGATCGACCACCAGACTGTGGCCGTATGAGCGTCGCCGGGAGTTGTGCTGGCCGTGCTGGGCCGGGGCCAGGATGTAGCACTGCGACTCGATGGCCCGTGCCCGGAGCAGGGTGTGCCAGTGTGCAGCGCCGGTGCTGGCGGTGAAGGCGGATGGTACCGAAATGGCGATGGCGCCCTGGTCCGCGAGCTGCTGGAAAAGGTAGGGAAAGCGCAGGTCGTAGCAGATGGTCAGCCCCAGGGTGCCGATCGCTGTATCTGCGCTGACGACTTCGTTACCGGCCAGAGTTCTGGCTGATTCGTTCAGCTGGGTGCCGTCTTCGAGAGCCACGTCGAACAGGTGGATCTTCCGATAGACCTTTCCGATCTCACCCACCGGACTCAGATGTACGCAGGTGTTGAAGCTTTTTCCATCGGGGTTGTCCTCCTTTGGACCACGCTCGTGGTGGCCACCCAGGAGGATCTCGGTGCCGAGTTCCGCTGCCAGCGACTTGAACTGATCGAGTATGGGGCTTGCGGCGCTGTCGTCGAGCGGTTCCAGGATCTCACGCTTTCCTGCGTCCGGGCCGATGTAGGAAAAGGCTTCCGGTAGCAGAACCAGACCCGCACCTCCCTCGGCACCTTGCCGCACCAGGGTTTCTGCTACCTTGAGGTTTTTTGCGACGTCGGTGGTAGCGCAGAGCTGGGCGAGCGCGACTCGGTGAGGCATCAGGTGCTGGACAGGTCCTGGTCCGGTTGGGTGCACACTACCTTGTGACCGAGATACTCCTCAATGGCGGGCAGATTGAACGCGTCGTCTTCGGAGATGAAGCTGATGCTGATGCCTTCCGCCCCAGCACGGCCGGTACGACCGATCCGGTGCACGTAATCCTCCGGGTCTTCCGGCAGGTCGAAGTTGATCACGTGGGTCACGCCATCCACGTGAATGCCTCGGCCGGCCACGTCGGTGGCCACCACGTAGGGAACGTCTCCGTCCTTGAATCGATTCAAGGTAGACAGGCGTTTGCGCTGGGGCACATCACCGGCCAACGATTCGCAGCGGATGTTCTGCTTGCTCAGGTAGCTCTGCAGACGATGGGTCTGATCCCTGCGGTTGGCGAATATCAGGGCGCGCCCGGGTTTGGCCTGGCTCAGGAATTCCGCCAGCAGGTGCGCCTTCTTGTCAGAGCTGATCAGCCAGAAATGCTGAGTCACCGTTTCGGTGGCCACGGTTTCCGGCGCGATCACCACATGCTCGGGTTCCAGCGTCCAGGATCCGGCCAGCCGCATCACGTCATCGTTGAAGGTGGCGCTGAAGAAGAGGGTCTGGCGCTGCCGCTTGTGCGGGGTTTGATAAACGATCTTGCGCACGTCCGGAATGAAGCCCATGTCCAGCATCCGATCTGCTTCATCGATGACGAGCATGTCCACTTCCCGCAGGCGAATCTTGCGGCGGTTGATGAAGTCGATCAGGCGGCCGGGTGTGGCGATCAACAGGTGCATGGTCTCGCCGGTGAGCTTGTCGAGCTGCTTCTGAAAGTCCATGCCGCCCACCACACATTGGATGCCCACATCCATGTACTTGGCGAGGTCCCGGGCGTCGGATTCGATCTGCAGTGCCAGCTCCCGTGTCGGCGCCAGAACCAGGGCACGGGGATTGCCGGTGGAGCGGGGTTCGGTATCCGGATCTTCCCAGAGACGGGTGAGAATGGTGATCAGGAAGGCGGCCGTTTTGCCTGTCCCGGTCTGGGCCTGGCCGGTCACGTCATAGTCGGCCAGGCTCGCAGGCAACACTTCGCTCTGGATAGGCGTGCAATGAGTGAATCCTAAATCGCTGATGGCATCGAGCAGTGGCTTAGGCAGGGCAAACTCAGTAAACGCATAGCTGCGTGCCTCCTCAGGTGCAGTTTCTGTGCACTCTGTCTCTTCCGCCACCTCTTCAGGCTGCTTGTCTTCTGGTGACTGTTCGCTCACCGCTTGCTGATCTCGTCTCGGATGGTTGCAATCTTCACGCATAGCACGAGTACTTCCATGGCTGTTCTGATGTCTTCGAGCTTGGCGAAGGTGGGTGCGATCCTCAGGTTGGTGTCTTGCGGATCGTCTTTGTAAGGAAATGTGGCGCCGGGTGGCGTCAATGCCAGGCCAATGTCGGCCGCGAGTTGACCAATCGTCCCGGCAAGCCCGGGGCGGACGTCGAGCGAGACGAAGTAACCACCTTCGGGTTTCGTCCAGTTGGCGATGTCGAGACTCGATAGCTCGTCATTCAGTACCTGTTCCACTATGTCGAACTTGGGCTTGACGATGGCGGCATGGTTGGCCATGTGTTCTTCCACCCGACCGCCGAGAAAGCGGGCGTGGCGAAGTTGGTTGACCTTGTCTGGACCGACGCTCGCGGCGCTTAGCCGGGACTCCAGCGCGTTCAGAGTTGCTGGACTGGCGGCGACAAAGGCGAGCCCGCCGCTGGCGTAAGTGATCTTCGAGGTGGAGGCAAACAGCAGCACGTTGTCTGCGGTGCCTGCTCTTTCCGCCAGCTCGAGCAGATTGGCCAGTGGCTTCCTTGGAAATTGGAAGTCGTGCACCGCGTAGGCGTTGTCCCAGAGCACCACGAAATCGTCCGCTGCAGCCACCTCCGGAAGCTCAGCCATCTGGGCCACCACGTCGTCGCTGTAGGTGCAGCCGGTCGGGTTAGAGAACTTCGGTACGCACCAGATGCCTTTGACGCTGGCATCGGTGGTGACCAGTTCCCGCACGGCATCCATGTCCGGTCCCGACGCGTTCATGTCCACGTTGATCATGCCGAGGCCAAGCCGCTCGGAGAGGACGAAATGACGATCATATCCGGGTACGGGTGTGAGCAGCTTCGGCTCATCGGCTGCACCCCAGCGCCGCTCATCGCCCCAGATCCCGGATTCCATGAGCAGCTCGACGCAGAGATACATCAGATTGAGACTGGAATTGCCCCAGCAGATGATCTGCTCCGCCGGCGCCTCCATGATCTCTGCACCCAACTCGCGGGCCTCCGGAATACCGCGCAGGCCGCCGTAGTTCCGCGTGTCAGTCCCGTCGGAGGCGATGTAGTTGCCGCCGATGGCCGCTTCCAGTCCGTTCGAGAGATCTAGCTGCTCCGCGGCGGGCTTGCCGCGGGTCAGATCCAGAGAGAGCCGGTTGCCCTTCTGCAGTTCGAGTTCCTGGGTGAGTTGCTCAGCCAGGGCAGTCAGCGCCTGCTTGTCCAAGTCTGCCAGTCGCGTCATCCGTTCAGTCCCAGGGTTTCATCCAAGCCCAGCATCAGGTTCAGGTTCTGTACCGCGGCACCCGATGCACCTTTGCCCAGGTTGTCGTACCGGGCAACCAGCAGATACTGGTCGTCGTTGCCGAACACCATCAGCTCCATTCGATTGCTGCCGTTCGTGCTGGTGGCATCCAGATAGCCGCCATCGAGCAGGCATTCGGGCTGGAAACCGTGCACTTCGATGAATGGTTCATCTGCGTAACGCTCTGCCAGCAGTGCGCCGATTTCGGTGCCGCTCGGTGATTGTGCCAACGCAGCTCTGTGCAGCGGAATCTCGATCAGCATGCCCCGGTAGTAGTTGGCCACCGTGGGGCTGAACAGAGGGGCAGCCGTAAGCCCGGTGTAAGCCTGCATCTCCGGTCGGTGCTTGTGCTCGAGGGAGAGACCGTAAGGTCTGGCACAGAGGGCATCTGCTTCCGCGGCGCTGAACGCCTGGTAGCGCTCGACCATCGCTCGGCCGCCGCCGGAATAGCCGGACAGGCCGAATACGTTGAGCAGGGCGCTCGATTCGATCACCCCGGCTTCCACCAGGGGGCGGATGAGCAAAATGAAGCCCTGCGGGTAGCAACCCGGATTCGATACCTGATCCGCTGTCGCGATCGCCTCGCGTTGACCTGACTCGAGCTCGGGGCAGCCGTAGACCCAGCCTGGCGCGGTCCGATGAGCCGTGCTGGCATCGAGAAATCGGGTTTTCTCAGACCCCAGCGTCACCGCTTCCATTGCTGCGGTGTCCGGCAGGCAGAGAACGGTCACATCTGCCTGCTCCATCCGCGCGAGACGGGCTGCCGGATCCTTGCGCAGGGCATCCTCGATCGTCAGCAGATCGATGTCCTGGCGGCCGCTGAGCCGCTGGCTGATTTCCAGGCCGGTGGTGCCGGCCTGGCCATCTATGAATACGGTTGGCATCGGAATAAAGCCTGCTTTCGAGCAAAAGCAGGAAACTACTTTGATTTGGGCGCGAGATTCTAGTGAATCTGGCGCGGAACGCCTAGTGCGGGTCTCCTAGCCGCGAAATTTACACAGACGCCCTGTCATCCAGCCGAAGAGGTTCGCAACCAGCGGAGAAAGGCCCGGAAACCGCTGATCGCCAGCCAGAAAGCACCGATGGGTACCAGCAGGGTCTGCACCAGGAACAACACGGTCAGCGCCAGCAGGTGCTCGATGGCGGATTCGGTCCGCTCTTCCAACGCGCCGATCTGGGCTTCGAGATCCAGCAACTGCCTACCCTCGTCCACCAGATTGTTGAAGCGCTGACGGATGGAGGACTCGGTGCCGGTGGCTGGGACATCCGGGGTCGTCTGCAGTGCATCGATGTCTTCTTTCGCCAGGGTCAGCTCGGCCATGGCGGATTGCTGGCGTTGTTCCAGCACCCAGGCGTCCACCCAACCCACGGTCAGGCTGACGAGGGTGAATAGGAAGCGGATCATCAGCGCCAGCGCCAGTGCCCGCATGAGCCAACCCGCTGCGCGGGCGGCCCCGGGCCACCAGAGCAGCAGTAGAAAGCCGGCTGCCAGGGCGGAAACACCGATGTTCAGAGCGGGCTCGGTAGCAATCTCGGTGAGCAGCAGCTGCGTACCCAGCGAAGCGGAGGCCACCAGCGAAAGCCAGCTGAACCGCTCCACCAGATCGTTCAACGGGTCGAGAATCTGGCCGGCAGTGATGGTGACACCGACGCCGATGGGTTGAACGGCGATCTCAGTGCCCTGGGCAACGGAGATCACGCCGTTCAGGCCTCTGGCGATCGCCGCAGTGATGAGCGCCCGTTCGAGCACGGTAGTCAGCCGGGCGTCGGCGTTTCGTTCGAGCAGGCCGGACCAGGACAGGCTGACCAGACCGATGACCAACGCGGTGATCAGCAGACGTTGCCAGAGGCTCAGGCTGGGCTCGGACTTTGCGCCGTGCGCATCTGGCACGCCGGTGGGGAGGTCGGTCAGAGGAACTGGCTCGCTTTCTGCTGCTCGATGAACAGCGACTCTAGCTTCTCCGAGATCACGTTGCCAAGCTGGTTCCGATCCAGATCAGAGATTTCTGCCAGCACCTTCGGCTTCACCCGATGCAGGTGCATGACCGGCCAGGACTGCTCAAAGCTTCGGAGATCACCCTTGGCCAGTACCGGCAGGAACGGATCATCCAGCGGGCGGTTTTTCATGATCGCCCGCATGCCGGCTTCGAACGGGATCTGTCGGTTGCCGAGGTTTCTGTCTTCGGCAACATTGGAGAGAAAGAGCCCGGTCTTGTCGATCAGTTCGCCCGGAATCACGTAGAGCCCGGTGGCAACCACCGCTTCGGTGTCTATATAGAAGAAAGTGTCATGGAACGCGGTGGGGTCCGGCAGAATGACCATCTTCCGCTCGAACTCCTTCGGAAAGTACATGTTGTAGTTGGTGTAGAGCTGCTGCACAGAAGGCGAGTACACGCACAGCGTCTGCTCGAATTGCATCACGAAGTCCATGGCCCGCTGACGATTGTTGAAATCGTCCAGGTCCCAGGCCAGGTCCGGGTTTTCCGGAAGGTCGGTCTCCATCTGTGTTTCTTCCATGCTCACATGATCCTTTATGTGAAACGCTGCCTGCGAACTTGCCTCGCCTCTGTCGAAAGGGAGTGGTACCTACACCCGTCAATTCCGACTGATCGGATTTTAGGAGGTTTGGGCTGCCTTTGGAGGGAAATCTGGTGCTGGCGCATGGATCTGTGATGCGCCTCACACTCTGTCTGGTACGCCTGTCTGTTCCTGGACGCTGACCATTAAAGTCATCTTGCAGGTGCAGATCAGTGCAGAGCCGGCTCCAATGGCTGAGCCAGCATGAGCTCACGCTCGCTCGCGATCAGCTCGCCGAGGCGCGCCTCCATGGCCCGGCCGGGGCAATGGCTGATGGCGAGATCGAGGAAGAGCCGCCAGTGCCGATCTTCGCTGGCGGTGATGGCGTGGTAGAAGGCGGCTAATCGTTCTGCGCCTGGGAGCTGTGTGCTCGGTAGCCGCTGGGCTATCAGGCCAAAGCGCTCATTGCCGCGACGTTCGATGATAGCGGCCACCAGCAACCGGTCGAGGAGATAGAACTCCGGTCCTCGGCGGATCTCCTGGTTCAGAGCGCGAATGTAGGCATCCTTTCTGTCCGGCCCGGGTTGCACGCCGCGCTCGATCAGGAGACGGATCACCTCGCGATAGTGGCCGAGCTCCTCTACGGCGAGGTCGGCCATGGCGGATACCAGTGCGGGTTGATCCGGGTAGTGGGAGGCTATGTTCAGGGCCATCCCGGACGCTTTCTTCTCGCAGGAAGCGTGGTCCTTGAGAAAGGTGTCGAAGTCGGCGAAGACCGCATCCAGCCAGCCGGGTGGGGTCGGTGTCAGTTCGAGGTCGATCACCTGTTGTCCAAGCGAGAGCGGCCGGTCGACTGACGTTCAGCGGTACACGTGATTCAGCCAGCCGGCGATGTGCTCGATCTCTTCCGGGCAGACCTGATGGCCCATGCCGTATTCGTGCCACTCTACCTGATAGTTCAAGGCGGTCAGGGCTTCCCGGGAGGTGACGGCACGGGCGATGGGAATCATGGGATCGGCCAGGCCATGGGCCATGAAGATGGGCGTGTCGATGCTGGCGAAGCTCACTTCGTCGGCAAGGTGCTCGTGGTCGTGCACGTAGGTGGACAGCGCCATGATGCCGGCGAACCGGTTTTCTGCCCGCAGTCCGACCTTGAGCGCGATCACCCCGCCCTGGGAGAACCCTGCCAGGACGATTTTCTCCGGGCTGACGCCAGCTTGAACCTCCGCGTCGACCAGTACCTGAATGGCTGCTGCGGATTCCCTGATATCGGCCTCTCCAGCCAGAGGCGCACCTGGGTCGATGTCGTACCAGGCCCGCATTTCCATGCCGGCGTTGATGGTCACCGGCCTGACCGGGGCGTTCGGAAACACGAACTTCAGCGGCTGGTCCAGATTCAGCAGGGGCACGATGGGTTCGAAGTCATGCGCATCTGCGCCCAGACCATGCAGCCAGATGACCGTCCCTGCCGGGGAGCCATCTGCTTCGATGACGAGAGTGTCGAGTGATTCGTTCATGTCGGAAGTATACGGGCTGTGGACGGCTTTCAGGAATTTGCCTGAAAGCCGGTGGACTATCCGTGAGACAATGTGCTGATGGATGAAGGATTGGACAGGCCGGCCAGCCGCGAAATCACCAAGCTCCGTGGTGCCTGGAAGTTCCTGCTGCCGTATCGGGCGCAGGTGATCTTCGCCAGCGTAGCACTCGTGCTGACCGCCACTGTCACCCTGTCCATTGGTCAGGGCATGCGGCTGGTGATCGACCGCGGCTTTGGCGATGGCTCCAGCGCGGTGCTGGTGGAGAGCATAGGCGTTTTTGCGGTACTGGTGGTGCTGTTGACCGTAGGCACGTTTGCCCGTTTTTACTTCGTATCCTGGGTTGGTGAGCGGGTCAGCGCGGATATCCGTCAGGCGGTGTTCTCTCACCTTCTGCGCCTGCATCCAGGCTTTTTCGAGCAGAATCAGCCCACTGAGATTCAGTCCCGGATCACCACGGACACCACGTTGCTGCAAACGGTGATTGGTTCCTCCGTTTCCATCGCCCTGCGTAACGCGCTCATGTTCTTGGGTGGTATCGTGCTCCTGTTCGTCACCAACGCCAAGCTCTCCCTGATCGTGGTAGCCAGCGTGCCTTTCGTGGTTGCCCCGGTCATTCTCTTCGGGCGAAGCGTGCGCCGGTTGTCCCGGTCCAGTCAGGACCGTCTGGCGGACGTGGGCAGCTATGCCGGGGAAGCTTTAAGGCAGATCAAGATCGTGCAGTCCTTCAATCATCAGGGAGAAGACGAGCGGGCTTTCAGCGAGCGAGTGGAGTTGGCATTCAGGGTGGCGGTGCGGCGGATTCGTCAACGATCGGTGCTGGTTGCCGTTGTGATGATGCTGGTGCTCTGCGCTGTCGCCACCATGCTCTGGGTCGGCGGTCAGGACGTGCTGAGCGGCAACATCACGCCAGGCGAGCTGGCCGCGTTCATTTTCTATGCCTTTATCGTCGCCGGTTCCGTCGGGGCGATCAGTGAGGTCTACAGTGATCTGCAGCGCGCTGCCGGAGCGACGGAGCGACTGCTCGAGCTGCTGGGGGCTGACAGCCAGCTGCCGGAGCCGGAGGTGGCGCGCACGCCGGAAGAACCGCTGAAGGTCCGGGCCAGGAAGGTGCACTTTTTCTATCCCACCCGGCCCACGGAGCCGGTGATTACCGATCTGTCTTTCACTGTGGCCCCCGGTGAGATGCTGGCTATCGTCGGTCCATCCGGGGCGGGTAAGAGCACGTTGCTGGATCTCCTGCAGCGCTTTTACGATCCGTCCGGTGGGGAGATCGAGATCGGTGGCGTGCCGCTGACGGACATGAGCTTGACCGAGCTGCGTGATCTGGTCGGCTTCGTACCCCAGGACCCTGTGCTTTTTGCCGGCACGCTGAAAGACAACCTGCGCTATGGCTACCCGGAAGCAGACGAGGCAGCCATTGCCCGGAGCCTGAAGCTCGCCCATGCAGCGGAGTTCATTGCCGAGCTGCCGGAAGGCTTGGAGACCCGCGTGGGCGAAGGCGGGGTCGGGCTCTCCGGTGGTCAACGGCAGCGACTGGCTATTGCCAGGGCACTGCTCATCGATCCACGGATTCTCCTGCTCGATGAGGCAACCAGCGCGCTGGATGCTCAGAGTGAAGAACACATCAGGGAGAGCCTGAAGGACATGCAGGGCGAGCGGACCATCATCGTGATCGCCCATCGCCTGTCGACGGTTCGTCAGGCGGATCGCATTCTGGTGCTCGACGGGGGCCGGCTGGTAGCGGCAGGTACTCACGAGGAACTGCTTGCTTCCAGCGAGTTGTACGCCCGGTTCGTGCGCATACAGTTCGCCAGTGCAGCGGCTGGCGTAGAAGCGGAAATCGACGTTGTCGAGGATGCCGGCGCAGACACCAGCGCCGAAGTCGGCCCGCTTCTGGATGTCGAAGCGGCGGAGGTGTCCACGAGTCCAGCCCACCGTTACACTGGTTGAGCAAAGACGACTAGGCGCGTCCTGACGAACATCGTTCAGTCCACAGACTTTCAAAAAGGGGGGATTCCTATGGGGCCACTTCAGGGTTTTCGTATCATCGAGCTGGCCGGCATTGGTCCGGGACCGTTCTGCGGCATGATGCTCTCGGACATGGGAGCGGAAGTGATTCGCATCGATCGGCTTGCCCCAGGTGCACCGGCGCCTCGTGATGTGCTGGCGAGAAATCGCCGCTCCGTGGCCGTGAACCTGAAGAGTCCGGAAGGGGTCGAGACCGTGCTCAAGCTGGTTGAAAGCGCCGATGCGCTTTTCGAAGGCTTCCGCCCTGGGGTCACCGAACGGTTGGGGCTGGGTCCGGAAGACTGCCTGGCCCGGAATGAGAAGCTCGTTTACGGTCGCATGACCGGCTGGGGTCAGGAAGGCCCGATGGCACAGGCGGCCGGGCACGACATCAACTACATCGCGCTCACCGGCGCGTTGCATGCGATCGGCCGGCCGGGGGAGCGGCCGGTTCCCCCACTCAATCTGGTCGGCGATTTCGGCGGTGGCGGCATGCTGCTGGCCTACGGCATCGTCTGTGCACTGCTGGAGACGCAGAAGTCCGGGAGGGGTCAGGTGGTGGATGCCGCCATGGTGGATGGAGCCGCTTCCCTCATGGCCATGTTTTTTACCATGGCCGCAGCCAACCGCTTCAGCGACCAGCGTGGCACCAACATGCTCGATGGTGGTGCCCACTTTTACGACACCTACGAGACCAGTGACGGCAAGGCTATCTGCGTCGGTTCCATCGAGCCCCAGTTCTATGCTCTGTTGGTCGAGAAAGCGGGACTGGATGCGGAACGATTCGCGCCGCAGATGGATGCGAGCCAGTGGCCGGCGTTCAAGGCCGAGCTCATAGAGGTGTTCAAATCCAAGACCCAGGCCGAGTGGTGCGAGATCATGGAAGGCAGCGATGTCTGCTTCGCGCCCGTGTTGTCGATCTTCGAAGCGCCCGATCATCCGCACAACAAGGCGCGGAACTCGTTTCTCGAGCTGGATGGCATCGTCCAGCCGGCCCCATCGCCACGGTTCTCGCGAACGGTTCCGGAGGTTTCTCATATGGCTGGGGCGCCGGGTGCCGATACGGATTCAGTGCTCGCTGACTGCGGCTTTTCAGAAGATGAGGTCGCGGCACTGAAGGATGCCGGAGCGGTGGGCTGATCGAACGATGAGCTACGCGACCGAATACCAGCGCTCGC
The DNA here is from genome assembly GCA_965215995.1 of Candidatus Azotimanducaceae bacterium. Taxonomy (GTDB): domain Bacteria; phylum Pseudomonadota; class Gammaproteobacteria; order Pseudomonadales; family Azotimanducaceae; genus SZUA-309. The sequence continues at coordinate 3,500,377 of OZ244128.1, forward strand.
TGACCGACCCGGAGGCCTTCTGGTCGGAACAGGCCGAGGCACTGCCCTGGTTTGAAGCGCCCAGGGAGATTCTCAGCAAAGATGAGAACGATGTCTGGCGCTGGTTCGCCGGTGGCCGGATGAATACCTGCTATCTGGCGCTGGACAGACATGTGGAAGCAGGCCGGGGTGATCAGCTGGCGTTGATTTACGATTCGCCGGTGACTGGCAAGGTGGAGAAATTCACCTACCAGGCGATGACCGATCAGGTAGCTCGTACCGCCGGTGCTCTGGCTGCGCTTGGCGTCGGCAAGGGTGATCGGGTAATCGTCTACATGCCCATGGTGCCGGAAGCGGCCATCGCCATGCTCGCCTGCGCACGGCTTGGCGCCATTCATTCGGTCGTGTTCGGTGGCTTCGCGCCGCCGGAGCTCGCTACCCGCATCGATGATGCGACGCCCAAGGTCATTCTCTGCGCCTCCTGCGGCATTGAGGTGAGCAACGTCATCCCCTACAAGCCTCTGGTGGATGAAGCCATCGATCTTTCGGCGCACAAGCCGGCGCACACGGTGGTGCTGCAGCGTCCTGAAGCGGAAGCCGATCTCGATAGAGAGGGTGATCTGGATTGGGCCGATTGGCTTTCCGGGGCCGAGCCGGTTGGTTGCACGGAAGTGGAAGCCACCGATCCGCTCTACATTCTCTATACCTCCGGCACGACGGGTAAGCCCAAGGGCGTGGTACGTGACAACGGCGGTCACGCGGTGGCGCTGAACTACAGCATGAAGGCCATCTACGACTGCGATGTGGGTGATGTGTTCTGGGCTGCATCGGACGTCGGCTGGGTGGTCGGTCATTCTTACATCGTCTACGGCCCGCTGATCCGTGGCTGCACGAGCATTCTGTTCGAGGGCAAGCCAGTCCGTACGCCGGATGCCGGCGTGTACTGGCGGGTGATCCAGGATCACGGGGTGAGAAGCTTCTTTGTCGCACCAACGGCGTTTCGGGCAATCAAGAAAGAAGATCCGGACTGCGCGCTGAAAGCCGCGTACGACATTTCCTCACTGAAATATCAGTTCGTGGCCGGTGAGCGTCTTGATCCGCCTACCTATCACTGGCTGAAGGATCATCTCGAGATTCCTGTGATCGACCACTGGTGGCAGACGGAAACAGGCTGGTCCATGTGCGCCAACATGGCGGGTGTCGAGCTGCTCGAGACCAGACCCGGCTCGCCGACCTTGCCGGTTTCGGGTTACGACTTGCGCGTGCTGGATGAAGAAGGGCGTGAGGTCGGTCCGAACGAGGAGGGCGCGGTGGTGATCAAAGCACCGCTACCGCCGGGTGCCTTACCCACGGTCTGGGGCGATCACGAGCGCTACCACGATGCCTACTGGTCCACCTACGAGGGCTTTTACCTCACTGGCGACGAAGGTTATCGGGATGAAGATGGCTACGTCTACATCATGGGTCGAATGGATGATGTCATCAACGTCGCCGGGCACAGATTATCCACCGGCCAGATGGAAGAGGTGGTGGCGGAGCACCCGGCGGTGGCCGAGTGTGCTGTGGTCGGGATCGCCGATCAGGACAAAGGCCAGATTCCGCTCGGTCTGGTTCTGCTGAAAGATGGTGTGAACGTCTCCGAAGATAGTCTGCAGGCGGAGCTGATCCAGCGGGTCCGGCAGGCGGTTGGCGCATTCGCAAACTTCAAATGGGTGGTGATCGTGGAGCGGTTGCCGAAGACCCGCTCCGGAAAGATTCTTCGTGCAACCCTGCGGAAGATGATCGACGGCGTCGCCTACACCGTGCCTTCCACCATTGATGATCCCGCCATCATCCCTGAAATCGAAGCGCACCTCAGAGAGAGGGGAGTGATGTGATCATCGTGCATGGGACCATCCCGGTTCGGCCGGAGCGTCGAGAGGAAGCCCTGTCCTTGGCGCGGCGAATGACCGAGGCGACACAAGCGGAGCCGGGCTGCATTTCATACGACTTCTACGTGGGTTTGTCCGACCCGAACACGCTCATGCTGTTCCAGGAATGGGAGTCCATGGAGGCGCTGATGGAGCACTTCCAGACCGAGCATATGGATGAGTTTCTGCAGGCGCTGCCGAATGTGGTGTCCGGCGAAATCATCACCCGCCGCTATGCCGTGCAGACCATCGAGGAAGACCAGGAGGAGGCGGCACCGCCGCCTCCGGTCATTCACTGATCGGTCGCGTTTCCGGATTCAGAGGATGCAGAAGCCGACGCTGACTCTGCTCCTGCCTGAGTCATTCTGAGGTGGCGTAGCGCCAGGGCGGCAGTGAGCACCAGCGCCAGCGAGAAACCGACCTCCCACAGCCCGATCACCCGGTCCTCCACCGATACTGCCTGCAGCACGCCGTGACAGAAATAGAGCATGGCCGCGAGCGTTGCGAACAGGTAACTCCGGGCTGACAGCCGGAGAACGCCTGGCAGCACGAGTAGCAGCGGCAGGACCTGAATGACGAACCAGATCAGGTTCGAGCTCGTTGATGCGAGTGGCTCGACGAAGAACTGACGCAGACCGGTCAGAGCGAACAGGGAACCGATGGCGAGCAGGGTCAGAAACTGGAGTCCGCGCAGGTTCATGCCAGGAGCCTTGCGGCCGTCTGAGCGAGCCTTGCACCGAGGGCCTCCGCAAGCATCATCTCGTGAGTGCTGAGCGTAGCGTTGCCATCCGCACCCAGGTGCGTTGCCCCATAGGGTGCGCCACCATCTCTGGTTTCATGCAACGCTTGCTCGCTGTAGGGGATGCCGGTGATCAGCATGCCGTGATGCAGCAGCGGCACCATCATGGTCAGCAGCGTGCTCTCCTGACCACCGTGCTGTGTGGCAGTCGAGCAGAACACGGCGGCCGGTTTTCCAACCAGCGTGTGCTGCATCCAGAGATCGGCAGTGCCGTCCAGAAAGTGCTTCAAAGGCGCTGCCATGTTGCCGAACCGGGTGGGTGAACCCAGCGCCAGACCTGCGCAGCCGGCCAGATCTTCCTTCGTGCAGTAGACGGCGCCTTCCTCGGGCACAGGCGGCAGGGTCTGCTCGGTTTCCGCGGCCACCGGCGGTACCGTGCGCAGGCGGGCCTCCATGACCCCTTTCCGTTCCACGCCGTGAGCAATGTGACGGGCCAGATTGGCGGTGCCTCCGGAGCGGGAGTAGTAGAGAACGAGGACGAAGGGCGTACTGGCTTCGGTCATGGACAACCCGTGTTGCTGAGATCACTATCGCGTACCGGCGGGCATTGTAGGCACAATCGAGTTTGTGGGTAAGGAACCTCTAAACAATGGCTAGAACGGATTCATCCGGCACGGCAGTCGCCGAGGTGCTGGATCCAAGGGATCTGGTCAGTCGGTTCTGGCTGTCGCTGCGCTGGTACGTGCGGCAGCTGATCCGGCAGTTCTTGGAGTTCGATTGTCCGTCGCGCGCCGGTGCCCTCACCTACACCACGCTCTTTGCCGTGGTGCCGATGATGACGGTGGCCTACGCCATGTTGTCCATCCTGCCTGCCTACGATGGCGTTGCCGTAAGGGTGGAAAACTTCATCTTCCAGAACTTCGTGCCCGCCAGCTCGGAGATGGTGCGTGAATATCTGTCCGATTTCTCAGAGCGCGCGCGCGGTCTGTCGATCATCGGCTTCGGCTTTCTGTTCATCATCACCTTCCTGCTGCTGGTGACCATCGAAGGCACCTTCAACGCCATCTGGGAAGTGGCGGAGCCACGCACCGGCATGCAGCGTCTGCTCGTCTACTGGGGCGTGATGTCTTTAGGACCGCCCATGATTCTTGGTGGAATACTGATCAGTGTCTACGTGACCTCGCTGCCTCTGCTCACCGACCTGGATGTGTTCGGCATCGGCACACTGCTGCTCAGCTACCTGCCCGGCATCCTCACCTGTCTCGGCTTCACGGTCATGTACTTCGCCATACCCAACACCTCGGTGAAGTTGCGCCACGCGCTGGTCGGCGGGGTGCTGGCCATGGCGGCGCTGGAAGGGGCAAAGCAGATCTTCAACCTGGTGGTGGCCAACTCCAGCGTGGCCTCCATCTATGGCGCCTTCGCCGCCGTGCCGTTCTTTCTGACCTGGATGTACATGGTCTGGGTGCTGATCCTGTCTGGCGCCATCTTTGTACGCACCCTGGGTCTCAAGCCTGAAATCGAGCTTGGACCAACGGAACCCTTGCTGGTGAAATGCGCACGGGTCCTGGAGCTGCTCTATGCAGCGCATGTCGAAGGCCGCGGGGTGACGGACTCCGAAATCGAAGAGGCGGTGACCCTGCATACCGGCGAGCGGGAGCAGCTGTTCAGGGTGTTGCTCGAGCTCAAGGTGCTGCGTTATGCGGACGAGTCCTGGATACTCGGACGGAGCCTGAAGAGTCTGACCCTCTGGGATCTCTATCAAAGGCTGCCGGAAGGGGTGGATGTGGCTGGGCTCGAACGGGTGCAGGACATGAATCACGTGGTGGAGCCGCTGAAGTCGCTGGTTCAGTTTGGATCCAATCAGATGTCGGTTTCCCTGGACACGGTATTTGCCCGGGTCGAGCAGCCGCAAGCCTTACGCACTCGGGAGTCTTAGCGAATGCTCTTGTTCAGAACTTACCCCCTGCTTGCGCTGTTGACCCTGCTGATATTGAGCAGCTGCGAACGGGAGGACGTGGTGGAACTTGCCGATGGTGGCAAGGTGCCGTTCGAGCACTGGGATGGCCGCTGGCTCATCATCAACTACTGGGCTGAATGGTGTGCCCCCTGCCGGAAGGAGATACCGGAGCTGAACCTGATGCACTCCGAACGGGCGAGCACCGGCGCTGTGGTGCTCGGCGTGAACTACGACGCGCTGACCGGCGAATCCCTGACCAGCCTCATCGATGAGATGGGCATCGAGTTCCCCGTTCTGGTGGCAGATCCCCGCGAACGCTGGGCGGTGGAGCAACCGCCCGTGCTGCCCAGCACCATCATCGTCAAACCGACGGGCGAGCTTTCAGAGGTGCTGGTTGGGCCCCAGCACTACGAGGATCTGATCAAGGCGATCGGCGCTCAACCGGGTGGTGTTGCCGGGGAGTAGCGACTTCTCATGGTCTTGGTTGACGAATAGACTCGGTGATTGAGGATACTCCTGAGGAGGGGGACATGATCGACCTGCAAGCAACCGGACGCTGGGTGACCGGTGTCATCACCGACCCGGATGCCACTGCCCGGGCGTATCGGGAAACCGGTCCGAACTGGCAGCGCACTTTCTTCGTCCTGACCCTGCCGCTCTATGTGGGTGCATACCTGATCGCGGTCATTCTGTCTCTCGTGACGGGTGGCGGCCTGTTCTTCGGATCGCTGAGCTTCGGCATTGCCGTGTTCGCGATTGTCTGGTCTCTCCTGTGGACGTTCGTCATCGCTGTCCTGTTCGACTGGCTGTCGGAGCGGTTCGGTGGCAAGCGCAGTTTCGATGCAGCTTATGCGGTTGTCGGGCTCGCTATCGTACCGGCCGCAGCGGGCACGGCGATCGGGCCGTTTCCCTGGATCGGCTGGTTGATCAGCCTCGCCGCAAGCATCTACTCACTGATGCTCGCCTATAGGTTCCTGCCCCTGTTCCTCGAGATCCCGGAGGACAACCGGGTGAAGCACTTTGCGCTATCGATCGTTGCCGCCCTGATCGTCAACATCATCGTCAGCATGGCGGTGGGGCCACTGTTTCTGAGCAGCGCCGTGGATCAGGTGATGCGGGACGCTGGCAGCGAGAATGTCGGTAGTGAGGATGCCGGTATCGGTGTCTTCGGCGGTGGCTTGGGGCGCCAGGCGGAGATCGTGGAGGCGGCCTCAGAAGATACCTACGAACCACCCGCTGACGGCAGGCTGACGGATGCGCAGGTTGCGCGCTTCGCGGACACGCTGGCCAAGACCCAGGCACTGAGAGAGCGTCTCGGCGGGTCGTTGGAGAGCATGGAAAACGAAGAGCCGTCTCTGGGTGATCTCATGAGCGGCGTGGGGGGTGTGGTCAGGCTGTCAACAGCCGAGATGGAAGTCGTGAAGACAGCCGGAGGTAACTGGGCGGAACATCAGTGGGTGCGTGGTCAGATCGAGACGGCCCGTATTCAGCAAGATCTGAACGATGTGACGGCACACAACTACGAGTTGTTCTTGAACTATCAGGACCAGATCGAGCAGTTTGAGTGATACGGCGTTGTGCGGCTCGATAGATTCGACGAATTGATCTAGCGGTAGCGACAAGCCTTCAAACCGTAGGTGGCGCAACTTGCCAGCAGTTCCGGCAGCTCGCTGGATGACTTGTGTCGCCACTGCTTGCGCCAGGCGCTGATCACCTTTTCCGGATAACGCAGCCGGCCCTTGGAGCCGTTGTAGCGTCCGAGTGCTTCTACGAGATCTCCGTTCGATACGTCCAGATAGTGCGCGAGGATGGTCGTGCCGTAGATGACGTTGGTTTCCACGTCCATCAGGTTGTCCATGGGTCGGCCGAGCTCGGCACGCCAGAACGGCATGATCTGCATCATACCTTGAGCACCAACCCTGGAGATGGCGTAGCGGTCGAAGTGGCTTTCAACCTGCATCACAGCAAGCACCAGGTCCGGGTCCAGTTCGGTCCGGTGTGCTTCCCGATAAACCAGTTGCAGCAGTGCCAGGCGTTCCGATTTCCGGTCCATGTAGCGGGCGAGTCGAGATTCGCTCGCCATCAGCCAGACCTGGGCATCGAACTTGTCGGTCTCCACGTGGCTGGCGGCCAGTGTTGCCGCCAGCTTGTCGAGCAGTTCCTGATCGGCCTCCGGTGCTGTCTGTGAGACCACCAGCATCTCGGCAGTGGCGTTTGTCACCCCGCCCTCTGCAGCGGCGATTGCGAGCGGCAGCAGAGCGAGTACCGCCGCCAGAAGCATACGGCTTCTGATCAGGGCTGGGCTTCGGCGAGGGTTGGCTGTCATATCCGGCTCGTGATTCAGGCGTCCTGTGTGATCCGGCTCAGAACGTCGGCGAGCGGCACCGGTTCGGCATCACCGCCGGATCGGGCCTTGTACTCGACGTTTCCTTCCTTGAGCGCCCGATCACCAACGGTGATCCGGTGCGGAATGCCGATCAGATCCGCATCGGCGAACTTAACGCCCGGGCGGTCGTCGGTGTCGTCGAGCAGCACTTCCAGGTTCTCGTCCAGACACGTCTGGTAAAGCGCATCCGCTGCCTCGCGAACGGTATCCGATTTGCCGTAGTTGAGCGCAACGATGTGCACCGTAAAGGGTGCAACGGGCGTCGGCCATTTAATGCCAACTTCGTCATGGTTTTGCTCGATGATGGCAGCCACCAGACGGGTCACCCCCATGCCGTAGCAGCCCATGATGGGAATCAGCGGCTTGCCTTCATGATCGAGCACGTCAGCGCCCATGGCCTCGGAGTAGATCTGGCCGAGCTGGAAGATGTGGCCGACCTCGATGCCGCGCAGGAATCTGAGTTCTCCCTGGCCGTTGGGCGCGGCTTCCCCGGCAACCACATTGCGGGCATCCACGACCCGCTCGGCGGTCACACTGAGGTCGCGCTCCCAGTTCACGTTGATGTGATGCCTGCCTTCCTCGTTGGCGCCACAGCAGAAATCGGTGACTGCATAGGCATATTCGTCCACATAGAAAGGTACGGTCAGATCCACCGGACCGATGGAGCCGGGTCGTGTGCCGAGCGCCGCAACGATCTCGGCCTCTTCCGCGAACGCCAGCGGCCGAGCAACACCGGGCAGCTTCTCCACCTTGATCTCGTTCAGCTCATGGTCGCCGCGCAGCACGATGGCGATCAGACCTTCCTCACCGCGCACCAGCATGGTCTTGACGCACTGGGATTCAGGCAGCGAGAGCAGTTCTCCCACCGCGGCAATCGTCGTGCAGTCCGGCGTATCGACCGTTCTCATGGCCTCACCGGGCTCGCCTCTGGGTGGCGGAGGTGCGCCGACGGCGCGCTCCAGGTTGGCGGCGTAGTCGCCCTCGGTGGCATAGGCAATGATGTCTTCGCCGGACTCAGCCAGCACCTGAAACTCGTGGGTGTTGGTGCCGCCGATGTTGCCTGCATCCGCCTCCACTGCCCGGAAGTCCAGATCCATGCGGCTGAGGATGCGGCTGTAGCAGTCGTACATCTCCTGGTAGGTCTGATCGAAGGAAGCCTGATCCAGATCGAACGAGTAGCCATCCTTCATGGTGAACTCGCGAGCGCGCATGACGCCGAAGCGGGGCCGGATCTCGTCCCGGAACTTGGTCTGGATCTGATAGAAGTTGCAGGGCAGCTGTTTGTAGCTGTGTATCTCGCGTCGGAACAGGTCGGTGATGATCTCTTCATGAGTGGGTCCCAGACAGAAATCCCGCTCATGTCGGTCGCTGAACCGCAGCAGTTCCGGCCCCATCTTGTCCCAGCGGCCCGAGTCTTCCCAGAGCTCACTGGGTTGGACCACCGGCATCAGCACTTCCTGGGCACCGCTCTTGTTCAGCTCTTCCCGGATGATGGTCTCGAGCTTGCGGATGACGCGCAGACCCAGCGGCAACCAGGTGTAGATGCCGGCGGCGACCTGGCGGATGAGACCGGCGCGCAGCATCAACCTGTGGCTGGCCACATCCGCATCCGCGGGATCTTCTTTCAGGGTGGGTAGCAGTAGCTGGCTCTGGCGCATGTGACTTCCTGATCTGACGTTAAAAAGATATCAGTTCTCCAACAAAAAAAGGCCGCTCCGGGCGGCCTTCTTGAGAAGCTCGAGAGGTTGATCAGCCAACCATTTCCTTCAGCTTCTTCAACGGGGTCACCCGAACACGGATGCTGGCCGGCTTCGGACCGATAACGATCTCTTCGCCGGTGGCAGGGTTACGACCCATGCGCTTCTTGGTGGCCGGACGCTTCACGGACTTGATCTTCATCAGGCCCGGCAGCGTAAACTCGCCCGCACCGCGCTTTTTGATGTGCCGCTCGATCAGGGTTTCGAGCTCATCGAGGACAGCGCCAACCTGTACCTTGGTGAGATCGGTTTTGTCTGCGATCTCACCGAGGATGGCGGTCTTCGTCATCTTGGTGGTGATGGCAGGGGCCGGCTTCTTAGCCGCTGCCTTTTTCCTAGCCGGTGCCTTTCTCTTGGCAGAGGCCTTTTTCTTGGTCGCCATTAATATCTGGTCCCTATAGAGGTTTGATTAAAACGAGGCGATTCCACACCGGCTTCATGCTTCGGGGTTTCACCCTGTTCCTTGAATCGATGAATTAGCAGCAAAAACGTTGGTTTTTCTCCCTCATCGATGGTCGCGCTTTATAGCCCATCGCCTCTATGCAGGCAACAGTCCGGACGAGAAAAACAGCGATATGGCTGTATTTTTACGGGGTTTTTTAAGATCATGCGCCGCTTCACGAAAACCAGACGACTCCAAATGCCCATATACGAATATCGATGCGACAACTGCGGGCACGAATTCGACACCCTGCAGAAGGTCAGTGACGCAGCGCTCACGGATTGCCCTGCGTGCAGCAAGTCGGCGCTCAAGAAAAAGGTGTCGGCCGCCGGATTCCGCTTGAAGGGTGGTGGCTGGTACGAGACTGACTTCAAATCCGGGAACAAAAAGAATGTGGCCGGCTCGGAATCGAGCTCATCCAGCAGCGATTCATCGAGCAGCAGCGATTCATCGAGCAGCAGCGATTCATCGAGCAGCAGCAGTTCATCGAGCTCGGAAACTTCCAGCTCGTCCAGCAGTTCGTCTGGCTCCTCTGGCAGCTAGGACGGTTCAAGACCAGGAACAAAGAGAAGATGCGCAGCCATTATTGCGGTGAGTTTAGCTCTGCCCATGTGGGAGAGGAAGTACAGGTTGTCGGCTGGGTGCACCGCCGCCGCGACCATGGCGGCGTGATCTTTCTAGATATTCGTGATCGCACCGGAATCGTGCAGGTGGTCTTCGACCCGGATACGGAAGAGAGCTTCGCCACCGCCGACAGAGTCCGGAACGAGTATGTGCTGGCCATGTCCGGCCGGGTGCGGCCGCGCCCGGAAGGGACGGTGAATCCCGACATGGCCACCGGCGAGATCGAGGTGCTCGGCAAAACCCTGGAAATTCTGAATGCCTCGCAGACGCCGCCCTTCCAGTTAGACGAGTACTCGGAGGCCGGTGAGGACATCCGGCTGCGCTACCGCTATCTGGATCTGCGTCGCCCGGAGATGCAGCAGCGGCTGAGAACTCGAGCCCGGATCACCAGCGCCACCCGGCGCTTCCTGGAATCCGAAGGTTTCTGGGAGGTGGAAACCCCGACTCTCACCCGGGCGACGCCGGAGGGTGCTCGCGACTACCTGGTGCCGAGCCGCACTCATCCAGGCGAGTTCTTCGCGTTGCCCCAATCGCCGCAGGTCTTCAAGCAGCTGCTGATGATCTCCGGCATGGACAAGTACTTCCAGATCGCCCGCTGCTATCGGGACGAAGATCTGCGTCACGACCGGCAGCCGGAGTTCACTCAGATCGACATCGAGGCGTCGTTTGTCCGCGAGCAGGACGTGATGGCTCTGACCGAGGGCATGCTGAAGAGCCTGTTCAAGGAAGTGCTGGACGTCACCCTGCCCGACTTCCCGGTGCTGACCTGGGAAGAAGCCATGTCCCGCTATGGCAGCGACAAGCCGGACCTCAGAAATCCGCTCGAGCTGACGGATATCGCCGACCTGATGCAGGCCGTGGAATTCAAGGTATTCAACGGTCCGGCGAACGATCCTGATGGTCGGGTGGTGGCGTTGCGGGCACCGGGTGGTGGATCGCTGTCACGAAAGGTGATCGATGACTACACGGACTTCGTGGCGCGTTACGGCGCCAAGGGCCTCGCCTACATAAAGGTAAACGACCGCACGGCCGGTGCTGAGGGGCTGCAATCCCCCATCCTCAAGTTCCTGCCTGAATCGGTGGTCATGGAGGTGCTGGACCGCACGGGGGCCACGGACGGTGATGTGGTGTTCTTCGGCGCCGACAAGTTCAATGTGGTCTGCGATTCCATGGGCGCGCTGAGAAACGAGCTCGGTCGCGAGCTCGGCCTGATCAGCGATGCGGCGGAAGACAAGTGGGCACCGTGCTGGGTCATCGAGTTTCCGATGTTCGAGAAGGGCCGCGACGGCACCATTACCCCATTGCATCACCCCTTCACCAAACCACTGTGCGCTCCGGAGGCTCTCAAGAAAGACCCGTTGAAAGCCAGCTCCACGGCTTACGACGTGGTGCTGAACGGCTACGAAATCGGCGGCGGCAGCCTCCGGATCCACGACCAGGAAATGCAGCAGGCAGTATTCGAGGCGCTGAAGATCGGCCAGGAAGCGGAGGTGAAGTTCGGTTTCCTGCTCGACGCGTTGAAGCTCGGCTGCCCACCGCATGGCGGTATCGCCCTCGGCCTCGACCGGCTGGTGATGCTGATGACGGACACCCATGCCATCCGAGACGTCATCGCCTTTCCGAAAACCCAGACCGCCGCATGCCTGATGACGGCCGCCCCGGGGCCGGTTGACGAGCATCAGCTTCGGGAGTTGCATGTCCGTACGCTGAAAACTCAGAAAGAGAGCTGATTCGGAGGATCGATGGCCGGCCACAGCAAATGGTCCAACATCAAGCATCGCAAGGCGCGCCAGGATGCCAAACGGGCCAAGGTCTGGACCAAGCTCATTCGCGAAATCACCGTTGCCGCTCGCCTGGGTGGGGGCGACCCAGCCGATAATCCGCGCCTCAGAGCCGCTGTGGACAAGGGCCTCGGCGCCAACATGCCGAAGGACACCATCGAGCGAGCCATTGCTCGAGGTGCCGGTGGTGAAGACGGCAGCGACGTCGAGGAGCTGACGTACGAGGGCTATGCCAATGGCGGCGTGGCCGTGCTTGTGGAAGTGATGACGGACAACCGGAACCGCACGGTGGCGGAGGTTCGGCACGCTTTCTCGAAGTTCGGCGGCAATCTGGGCACGGATGGCTCTGTGGCTTATCTGTTCAATCGGCAGGGACTGATCAGTTTCGCGCCCGGTGCGGACGAGGAAGCCATCATGGATGTGGCACTCGACGCAGGTGCCGAGGACATTGAGAGCGAGGAAGACGGTGCCATCATGGTCACCACCCCCTGGGAGGTGATGGGTGATGTGGTGGATGCCCTGAAAGCGGCGTCTCTGGAGCCGGACAATGCAGAAGTGGACATGGTGCCTTCCACCTACGCACCCTGCGACGATGAGCTGGCCGAGAATGTGCTCAAGCTCATCGATACCCTGGAAGAGCTGGACGACGTGCAGAACGTCTACAGCAACGCCGATATTCCAGAAAGCGCTCTCGAAGGCTGACGGGCTGCTCATGTCTCGGGTGATCGGTATCGATCCCGGCTCCCGCCTGACGGGATACGGCGTCATCGAAGTCAATGCCCATGGGCTCAGCTATCTTGCCAGCGGCTGTATTCGTACCGGTCGGGGCCCCTTTGCGGAGCGGCTCGCGGAGATTTACCAGGGTGTGAATGCGCTGATCGGTGAGTATGACCCGGAAGCCATGGCCATTGAGGAAGTGTTTCTGGCGCGCAATCCGGACTCGGCGCTGAAGCTGGGTCAGGCTCGGGGCGTGGCCATCGCTGCTGGTGTGGCGCACGGGCTGCCGGTGCATGAGTACGCGGCCCGCAAGGTGAAGCTGGGCGTGGTGGGTACAGGCCGGGCGACCAAGGCGCAGGTTCAGCATATGGTCCGCGTGCTCCTGAAGCTTCCCGGCGAGCCGCAGGCGGATGCAGCGGATGCGCTTGCGATTGCCATTTGTCATGTCAATACTCTCGGGCTTGACCGTTATCCCCCCGGAACATAGAAGCAGATGTCCAGATGATCGGCCGAATCCAGGGCAAATTGCTGGAGATAAGCGACAACCTCCTGCTCATCGATGTGAGCGGCGTCGCCTATGAGGTGGAGGCCACCAGCGCGGCGCTGGCCGCGGCTTCCGCTCCGGGTGTGGATATCACCCTCTTTACCCACTTCGTGGTCCGTGAGGATGCGCAGTTACTTTACGGCTTCGGCTCCAGAACCGAACGGGACGTGTTCCGGGACCTGATCCGGATCAATGGCGTTGGCCCGAAGATGGCCCTGGCCATTGTCTCCGGACTGACCCTGGAAGCGCTGGCTGAAGCAGTCCGAGCCAACGATGTGGGTCTGCTGACCCGGGTCCAGGGCGTGGGCAAGAAGACGGCTGAGCGGCTGTTGGTGGAGCTCAAAGACAAGCTCGGCAATCTGCACGTGGTGGTGAAGCCGGTCTCCGTGGGAGCAGATCACGAGGCCACGCGGGAGGCAGAAGAGGCGCTGGTCGCCCTCGGCTACCGCCCGGCGGAAGCTCAACGTGCGGTGGCAGCCGTTGCCGAGCACTTGGCGATGGCCAGCGGTGAGGAGCTGCTGCGGGCCGCATTGAAGCAGATTGCCCGGCAGGCAGAAGCGGCTACCGCTAGGAGTGAGGCGCGATGAGCATTGAGCCCGATCGCCTGGTTTCGGCCGGTATCGCTACTTCCGACGGCAACGAGGCCAGAATCGAGCACGCCCTGCGGCCGGAACGGTTGTCCGAGTACGTCGGCCAGTCCGCGGTGAAAGAGCAGATGGAGATCTTCATCCAGGCCGCCCGGCAGCGTGACGAAGCCCTGGACCACACGCTGATTTTCGGCCCGCCGGGGCTCGGCAAGACCACGCTCGCCAACATCATTGCCAACGAGATGGGCGTTTCCATCAAGTCCACGTCCGGCCCGGTGCTGGAACGGGCGGCGGACCTGGCTGCCATGCTCACCAATCTGGAGCCGGGTGACGTCTTGTTCGTGGACGAAATTCATCGTCTTTCGCCCGTGGTGGAAGAGATTCTCTATCCGGCGATGGAAGATTTTCAGATCGATATCATGATCGGTGACGGCCCTGCGGCCCGCTCACTGAAACTCGATCTGCCAAAGTTCACCCTGGTGGGCGCCACCACCCGGGCAGGCCTGCTCACGTCGCCGCTTCGGGATCGTTTCGGCATCGTGCAACGTCTCGAGTTTTATACGGTCCAAGAGTTAACCGAGATCGTCACCAGCTCGGCGGCCAAGCTCAGACTGACCATCGAGATCGATGGCGCAGAAGAGGTGGCCAGGCGCTCCCGGGGCACGCCGCGGATCGCCAATCGGCTGCTGCGTCGGGCCCGCGACTTTGCTGAAGTGAAGGCGGATGGCGAGATCGATCAGCAGGTGGCCGATGACGCGTTGAACCTGCTGAAAGTGGATGCGAAAGGCTTCGACAGCATGGACCGGCGCCTGCTGATGACCATCATGGAGAAGTTCTCCGGTGGACCGGTTGGGCTCGATTCCCTGGCTGCGGCAGTAAGCGAGGAGCGTGACACCATCGAAGACGTGCTCGAGCCCTTCCTCATTCAGCAGGGCTTTCTGATGCGGACACCCCGTGGTCGCGTGGCTACCCACAAAGCCTATGAGCATTTCGGCCTGCCCACCCCGGAAGGTGCAGAAGTTCCCGCACAGCCGAAGCTCGATCTGGACTGACAGGAGTACCCTTGCCCGAACAGCTATCCATATTTGAACTCATTGCCAATGCCAGCGCCCTGGTGCAGCTGGTCATGGCCGTGCTGGTGCTGGCCTCGCTCACCAGCTGGGTGATGATCTTCCAGCGCTGGATCTATCTGCGTCGAGTCGCGGTGGAGGTGGATGCCTTTGAAGACCATTTCTGGTCCGGGATCGATCTTCGCGAGCTGTACCGGGAACTGGAAAGCGAGGACGATCTGAACGGCATTGAAGGGATGTTCGTCTCCGGCTTCAAGGAGTACACGAGGCTCTCCGAGCAGTCCGGGGCCGACACGGACTCCATCATGCAGGGTGTGCAGCGGGCCATGCGGGTGTCGCTGAACCGGGAAGAAGAGAAGCTCGAGACCCATCTCGCGTTCCTGGCCACCGTCGGCTCCACCAGCCCGTACATTGGCCTGTTTGGCACGGTCTGGGGGATCATGAACTCCTTCCGCAGCCTGGCGAACATGAGCCAGGCGACTCTCGCCACCGTGGCACCCGGTATCTCCGAAGCGCTGGTTGCGACCGCGATGGGGCTGTTTGCAGCTATCCCGGCGGTGATCGGTTACAACCGCTTCTCCGCCAGGGTGGAAGTGCTCATCAAGCGCTATGAGACGTTCACCGAGGAGTTTACCGCCATCCTTTATCGTGCTGCACATGCCAAACGCTGAGGCGGAGTAGTTATCGTGGCAGGGCGACGCAAACCCATGTCTGAGATCAACGTCGTGCCCTACATCGACGTGATGCTGGTGCTGCTGGTCATCTTCATGGCCACTGCACCGCTTCTGACGCAAGGCGTGCAGGTGGATCTGCCCAAGGCACCTTCCGAGCCCATCGACGAGGCCCAGAACGATCCGCTGGTGGTCTCCATGCGGGCGGACGGCGCCATCTTCCTGAATCTCGGCATGTCCGATGCGGAAGATGAAGGGACGCGAGTCACGATCTTTTCCCTCGAGGACCAGGCTGGCAAGGTGCTGCGGGCGCGCCCGGAGGTGCCCGTGTACGTGAAGGCTGATCACACTCTGGACTACGGCCAGGTGGTGGGCGTGATGACGGTGCTGCAAAAGGCAGGCGCTGAGAGCGTTGGTCTGATTACCGACCCGCCGGATCTGGGGAGTCCCTGACATGATCTGGACCGTGCGCCAGTACGGGCTGCCCCTATTGCTCGCCTTAGCGCTGCACGCAGCGCTCGGGGTCTGGCTGCAGGGCATCTGGCAACCGAGCCAGACGGAGTCGAACATCTTCAAGCCGAAGGTCGTGAACTCGACCCTCTTGGTGCTGGAGCCGAAGGCCAAACCGACACCGCCGCCGAAAGCACAACCCAAACCTCAACCGGATAGAGCGGCTGAGGCCAGGCAGGAGGAAGCCGCGAGGAAAGCTGCTGAGCAGGCGGAAGCCCAGGCTCGTGCGGAGCGGGAAGCTCAGGAACGTGCCCGTCAGGAGGCCGCCCGTGAGGAAGCAGCCCGGCAGGAGGCGGCTCGACAGGAGCGCCTGCAGGCATTGGCGGACAGCTCGTTTCTGAACTCGCTGGAAGACGAGGCGGTTGATCTCGCCGAGGCGGCGAGCGCGGATGCGGAAGCGGTGGCCCAGTCCTATCGCTACGGTATTTATCAGAAGGTGGTGGCCAACTGGTCACGACCACCCAGTGCACGGAACGGCATGCAGGCTCGACTGCAGGTGGAGCTTGTACCCACCGGCGATGTGGTTGCGGTGATGCTGCTCGAGTCGAGCGGCAGTTCCGCCTTCGATCGGTCTGCGGAACAGGCCGTGAAAAAAGCAAGACGTTTTGAAGTACCAAACGAGGCGGTGGTTTTCGAGCAGTATTTCCGTCGTTTTACCCTGTTGTTCAGACCAGAGGACCTGTTGCGTTGAGCATTCCATCAGTTTCTTACGCCCATGCGTCGGCAAGCAGACGCGCTCTCCTGATATCCCGGGTGCTGTTGGCGTTGTCGCTGACAGCCATGGTGGCGGTGGCCCGTGCCGCGGACAGCCTGGATACCATCATCATTGACGCCGGGTACGACAAGCAGACCAGCATCGCCATCGTCCCGTTCAGCCAGGGTCCCGAGTTCGAAGGCCTGCAGCCGCTTTCGGAGATCGTCGAGTTCGATCTGGCACGTAGTGGTCAGTTTGCGCCCACGGCCCGGGACAACATGCTTTCGTTTCCTTCGAGGCGAGAAGACGTCTTCTTTCGCGATTGGCGTGTGCTCGGCGTTGAGTATCTTGTGATCGGCCGGACGGCCATCGACCCCACAGGGAGATTGCGGGTCGACTACCACCTGTTCGATGTGTTCAACGAGCGGGAAATGGTGGTGGATTCAGTCACCACCTCACGCTCGAAGTGGCGGGATGCGGCGCACCATGTGGCGGACAAGGTGTTCGAATCCGTAACTGGTGTGCCAGGAGCCTTCTCCACTCGGATCCTCTACGTTCTGGCTCAGAATGTCAGCACGCCCAGCGAGCGCTTCAGCCTGCAGATCGCCGATTCGGATGGCCAGCGGGCCGAGACCCTGTTCACGTCGACCGAGCCGCTGCTTTCTGCGAGCTGGGCGCCTGATGGTAAGTCGGTGGTCTACGTTTCATTCGAGACCGGCAAGCAGTCCATCGTGCTGCAGGATCTCACCACCAGCAACAGGCAGCTGATCACTAACTTCTCCGGTATCAACGGATCGCCCATGCTCTCACCGGATGGACGGCGGCTGGCTATGGTGCTCTCCAAGGATGGTAACCCCGAGATCTATGTGATGGACCTGGCGGACAGATCGTTGCGACGAGTGACTAGGCATCACGCCATCGATACGGAGCCAAGCTGGACCGAGGACGGCCGGCACCTGATCTTTACCTCGGATCGGGGCGGTCGCCCGCAGATCTACAAGGTGGAGCTTTCCAGCAACTTCGTCGAACGGCTCACCTTTGAAGGAACGTACAACGCCAGCGCCACGCTGCTGCCGGATGGTGAGCACCTGGTCTACGTGCATCGCAGGAACGGAGTTGATCACGTGGCCTGGCAGGATCTTGCTCGGGATGACGTGCGGGTGCTCACTCAGACCGCCCTCGATGAATCGCCATCTGTGGCCCCCAACGGCACTATGCTGATCTATGCGACGCAGGTGGAGGGGAGAGGTATACTTGCCGTGGTCTCGATCGATGGCCGCGTGAAGTACCGACTGCCGTCATCCGCTGGAGATGTCCGAGAGCCGGCCTGGTCCCCGTTCATCGAGACCCTCTAAGGAGAACCCCCAACTATGAGATCCCTGAAAACAAACAACACGCAGAAGATCTTTGTCCTGTTGCTTGCCTTCGTGCTGGCAGGCTGTGCGAGTACGGCACAGGATCCCGTTGACGACGAGGTGGTCGAGCCACCAGCGGAAGTCATCGACAGGGCCCCTGAGCCTGTACCCCCGCCGCAGGAGTTCGAGGCTTTCGACCCTGATCTGAATCCCTACGTACCCGGCACCAACCGGCTGCTGCCGAGGACTTTTTACTTCGAGTTCGATCGCGCGGTGATCGGCCCGGACGATCTGGCGTCCCTGGAGATGCATGCCACGGTGCTGCGCAACAACCGGGACCGCTCCGTGGTGATCGAAGGGCATTGCGACGAGCGTGGCACCCGGGAGTACAACCTGGCACTCGGTGAGCGCCGGGCGGATGCCATTCGCAGCTATCTCACCTCAGCTGGCGTCTCGGCGCGGCAGATCGAGACGGTGAGCTATGGCGAAGAGCGCCCGGAGGACCCGGGCCACGCTGAAGCCTCCTGGGCCCGCAACCGCCGTGCGGTGCTGATCTACCGGTAGCCGTCATGGATACTCACAAGCAAAGGAACGCCATAGCCGTGCGCTCGGCCGCGCTGATTGCGACGCTGCTCAGCGGCGTGCTGCCGATCGGATTCGCCTTCGCACAGGAAGCAGCCCAGACAGCGTCGCAGCCGGCCGCAACGCAGACGGCCAACGCAAGCAGCCGACAGCTCTCGGAACTGTTCTATCAGATCCAGGTGCTGCAGCAGGAAGTGCAGGAGCTACGCGGACTGGTTGAAGAGCAGGCCTACCAGCTGAACCGTCTGGCCCGGGATCAGAAGGAGCAGTACATCGACCTGGATCGCCGTGTGGCCGGGCTGACCACCGGTACGGCTGCAGGTGCTGGGCTTGCTGCCGGCAGCAGCCAGAGCACGCCGGCGGCCAGCGCGACCAGCAGTTCGGGTGTTACGTCCCCTCCGGCCGGCACGTCCAGTCCGGCTGGCACCTCCGGCTCAGCCGCGGTGGCTGCAGTACCCGCTGTGGGTGGTGTGTCCGAGCGCGAGGCGTATCAGAATGCCTTTGATCTGATGAAAGGGCGCAAGTTCGAAGAATCCATTGCTGCCTTTAACGATCTGATCGTTCGTTATCCGAATGGCCAGTACACGCCGAACGCCTTCTACTGGCTGGGTGAGCTGCATCTGGCGCAACAGGATACGGAACAGGCACGCCAGTCCTTCATGCAGGTGATCGCGCTTTATCCGGATCACCCCAAAGTTCCGGACACGCTCTATAAGCTGGGTGTGGCTTATCATCGACTGGGTGATACCAACAAGGCACTCGAGTATTTCTCCGACGTGCAGTCCCGCTACCCGCAGAGCTCTGCAGCCGGTCTTGCTGCCAGCTACGAACAGGAGCTCCGCTGAGCCGGACGCTCACGCGCCGAAAGCTCGCAGATGAATACCGTCCAGGACGAGAGGGTTGCTCCGAAAAATCGGAGCGACCAGGTACGGCTGACGGAGCTTTTCCTGTCCCTGCAGGGTGAGTCCACATCGGTCGGCCTGCCGACCGTCTTCGTGCGTCTGACCGGTTGTCCGCTGCGCTGCAGCTACTGCGATACGGAATATGCCTTTCATGGCGGCACCTCCTTCCACATCGAACAGGTGCTCGAAGAGGTGGAGAGCTACGGTGCCCGTCATGTGACAGTGACCGGGGGCGAGCCGCTGGCGCAGCCGGGTGTGCTGCCATTGATGCGGCTGCTCTGCGATCGAGGCTACTCCGTTGCCATTGAAACCAGCGGCGCGCTGGATGTCTCCGAGGTGGACGAGCGGGTTCGCAAAGTGCTCGATCTGAAAACGCCGGGCTCCGGCGAGATGCACCGCAATCTCTGGTCGAATCTCGATCATTGCGGCGTCAACGACGAGATCAAGTTCGTGCTCTCGAACCGTCAGGATTATGACTGGGCGAAGCTGAAGTGCGACGAGCTCGGCCTCTACGAGCATGCAGCTGAAGTGCTTTTCTCCCCTGTGACCGACACGCTACCGGCGCGAACGCTGGCGGATTGGATCGTCGCCGATCGCATACCGGTCCGGTTTCAGATCCAGCTGCACAAGTTGCTCTGGGGGGATGAGCCGGGGCGTTGATGGTGGTGGCAGTCAAGAAGGCCGTCGTTCTGGTTTCCGGCGGGCTCGACTCCGCGACCGTGCTGGCCGTGGCCCGGCGCGATGGCTTCACCTGTTACGCCATCTCGTTCGACTACGGTCAGCGGCATCGGGCAGAGCTCAAAGCAGCCGACCAGGTTTCCCAATCGCTTGGCGCTGTGGAGCATCGCGTTGTTCCCATTGATCTCTCGGCTTTCGGCGGATCGGCGCTGACGGACGATGCCATTGCTGTGCCGGAGACCGGCGTGGTGCCAGACGAAATTCCAGTGACATACGTGCCGGCTCGCAACACCGTCTTTCTATCTCTTGCCCTTGCCTGGGCAGAGGTGCTGGGTGCCACCGATCTCTTCATTGGGGTGAATGCTGTCGACTACTCCGGCTATCCGGACTGCCGCCCGGAATTCATCGAAGCCTTCCGACGGCTGGCCAACCTGGCCACCAAGGCGGGTGTGGAAGGAGACGCCTACACGGTGCATACCCCCCTGATTGATCTTGCCAAGGCCGACATCATCCGGCTGGGGCTCGAGCTCGGTGTGGACTACAGCCGGACGGTATCCTGCTATCAGGCGGATGCGACGGGTGCGGCATGTGGTAAGTGCGACAGCTGCCGCTTGCGCAGAGACGGCTTTGACAGCGTCGGTGTGGCTGATCCAACCCGCTACTTCTGACAATCTATTTTGACTATTGATCAGATAGATATAATCGAATGTATCTATTAATAACTCGCCCGTAAGATCTCCTCGAACTCTTCAACAACACCTGAACGGAGATCAGAGCATGGAGAATAGAGAAGGGCAGCGAGTCCCGGACGTTAAGTTTCGAGTGCGCCATGGTGACGATTGGCAAGACGTGAGCAGTGACGACATCTTTGCGGGAAAGACGGTGGTGGTGTTCTCCCTGCCAGGTGCATTCACCCCCACCTGCTCTTCCTCGCACGTACCGCGCTACAACCAGCTGGCGGAAACCTTCAAGCGCCATGGTGTAGACGACATCGTCTGCGTATCGGTGAACGACAGCTTCGTGATGAACGAATGGCAGGAAAGCCAGCGGGCCTGGAACCTGACCTTCCTGCCGGATGGCAACGGCGATTTCACGGAAGGAATGGGCATGCTCGTCGACAAAGACGAGCTCGGCTTCGGCAAGCGTTCCTGGCGTTACGCCATGCTGGTGAGCGATGGCTTGATCGAGAAGATGTTTATCGAGCCGGAAGTGGAAGGCGACCCCTTCGGGGTTTCAGATGCGGACACCATGCTCGGCCATCTGGCTCCGAACGCGCCTGCGGTGCTCGATGTGGCGGTGTTCACCCGCAAGGGCTGCCCACACTGCAGCCGTGCAAAGCAGGCGTTGGATGCGGCCGGTGTCGCCTACGATGCGATGCTGCTCAACCGAGATTTCAGCGATCGTACCCTTCGGGCCGTTTCCGGCCGGACCAGCGTGCCCCAGATCTTCGTCAATGGTGAGTTGATTGGTGGCGCGGACGAGCTAGAGGTCTGGTTGCAGAGCCGAGCGCCGGAGGCTGCCTGACGATATCTCGCCCAGCTCGGCTCGGTGATCGAATCACCGAGTCGGGTTTTCGGGCCTCCTGACTATTGAAATAGCTGGTCGATTGCGAAAAACCGTGTGACTTCGGGGTTTCCGGTGAGCCGAGGTGACCGGACACCGCTAGGTTGTTCCCTGCAAGTGATGCAACGGGACAACCGATGCCGAACGAGGCGGAAACACCAGTCAAGACCGGAGTGCGAGAGGATCTGCTCCGCAGTCTGACCATCGATCGTGAATCCGACAACGAGATTCACAGAAACAGCCATCGAAGCTGGTGGATCTACGCCGTCCCCGTCCTTCTGATTGGCATCGTGCTGATTGTCGTTCTGGATCGCTCGGGCATTGCAGCCGATCCGGCGCACCCGGGTGCACAGCCCGAAGTGGCGCCAGAGAAAACCCCGGTGCCGGGCAACACCTCTGCTCGAGCGCTCTCTCAGACCCCACCTGCCGCTGCTGCTGGGACCACCGTGCTGAATGCTTCCGGCTACGTGATTGCCAGGCGAGCGACGACGGTAAGCTCGAAGACCACGGGCAAGGTGGACGCCGTGCTGGTCGAGGAGGGGATGTCCGTCGCGGCCGGACAAGTGCTCGCCAGGCTGGACGCCACGCTGGAAGAAGCGCAGTTGGCGCTTGCCGAGGCTGAAGTGGAGGCTGCCCTGGCGCGCAGCGCTGAACTCGATGCGGAGATCGAGCGTGCGCAAGCGGAACTGCCTCGCTGGCAGGCGCTGCACGAAAGGGGCATGGCCAGCCAATCGCGGCTCGATGAGCTCGATGCGGAGTTGGACACGCTGCTTTCCAGGCAATTCCGGGCCGGGAAGGACATTCTGATCGCCCGACAGCGGGTTGCCATGCAGCAGGTTCGGTTGAACGATCAGACCATCCGGGCGCCGTTTGCGGGAACGGTGGTCAGGAAATCGGCGCAGCCGGGGGAGATGATCTCGCCGATCTCGGCCGGTGGTGGTTACACCCGCACCGGCATCTGCACGATCGTTGACATGACCTCGCTCGAGGTCGAAGTGGACGTCAATGAGGCTTACATCAATCGTGTGTATCCCAGGCAGCCTGTGGACATCCGTCTGACCGCCTATCCGGAGCACGGTTACCCCGGCGAGGTGCTGGCGGTCATTCCCACCGCTGATCGGAACAAAGCCACCATACGGGTCCGTTTGAAATTCCTTGAAACGGACGGCCGGGTGCTGCCGAACATGGGTCTCCAGGTTGCGTTTCTCGAAAGAAAATCCGCCGGGTCATGAGGACGTCGGCAGTCCAACGAGGCATTGATATGAGCGATGAAATAATCTGCTGTCGGGCCCTCACGCACCGCTATCAGCGGGCGCAGGAAACGATCACCGTATTCGAACAGCTCCAGCTCTCAGTCAGGTCCGGTGAGTTCGTCGCCATCATGGGCCCATCTGGTTCCGGCAAGAGCACACTTCTGAACCTGCTCGGCGGGCTCGAGCAGCCCTCGGAGGGCGAGATCGAAGTTCAGGGATTGAACATTGCCCGTCTGCGCGGGAAAGCGCTGGCGAACTGGCGTGCCGGCAGCATCGGCTTTGTCTTTCAGTTCTACAACCTGCTGCCCGTACTGAGTGCTCGATCGAATGTGGAAGTTCCCCTGCTGCTGGCCCGGCTGTCGCGAAAAGAGAGACGGCGCAGGGTCGATGCCGCACTCACCCTGGTAGGCCTGCCCGATCGTGCGGGGCATCGGCCATCGGAGCTGTCCGGCGGGCAGCAGCAGCGGGTTGCGATTGCCAGAGCGATCGTCTCCGACCCACAGATTCTGATTTGCGATGAGCCTACCGGGGATCTGGATCGAAAGACGGCAGATGAGACCCTCGAGCTCTTGAAGTCCCTGAACGAGGATCTGGGCAAGACCATCGTGATGGTCACCCACGATGTCCGGGCGGCTAGCTTTGCCACTACCCGGATGAACATGGACAAAGGTCTGTTGGAGATGGCGGCGTGAGTCCGCTCGCGCTCACGGTGACGGGCCTGCGGCGAAATCCGGTGCGGTCACTGCTCACGGTTGCCTCTCTCGCCGTGGCATTTCTGCTTTTCCTTCTGCTGCGCGCGCTGCTCGACGGCCTGAGTGGTGGCACGTCAGCCGCCGGTGACGGTCGCCTGATTGTCGATGCCAAGTACTCGATGACCGACAACGTGCCGATGGCTCATGTTCACAACATTGCAGGAATCGAAGGGGTTGCGGCCGCTGCCGCGGTGGTCTGGTTCGGTGGTTACTACCAGGATCCGACGCAGTCGTTCACGACACTGGCGGTGGATTCCGAATCTTATCTGCGCGTGTTCTCCGAGATCGAAGCCGACCCGGCTGCGCTGGCTGAATTCCGGCAGGTGCGGCGGGCGGTACTGGTCCACGACTCCCTTGTCCGTAAGTACGGTTGGCAGATCGGCCAGCTGATTCCTTTGATCGGTGACATCTGGCCGAAGGAAGACGGCAGCTGGGATTGGGAATTCGTGCTGGCGGGCAGCTACACCGTACCGGCGGGGAGCCGGATTCCGAGCGCGTTCCTACTGAACCTGGACTACTTTCACGATTCCGTCATCTGGTGGGCGAAAGACCAGGCCGGTTGGGTCGTCATGCGTCTGGCCGAAGGTGCCGAGGCGCCCAGAGTGATTGGTGCGATCGACAATCGCTTCGAGAACTCAACCGATCCGACCAAGACCATGTCTGCTGACGCCTACGCCGAGGAGATGGCCAACCAGCTGGGAGATCTCGGTCTCATCGCCGGGCTGATCCTCGGGGCCGTGTTCTTTACCTTGCTGCTTCTGACAGCGAACGTGGTTTCCTTAGGCTTCAGAGAGCGGGTCACAGAGTTTGCGACGCTGAAGGCGCTGGGCTTCCAGGACGGACGCATCTCAGCGCAGGTGCTGGCCGAGTCGCTCCTGCTTTGCACGCTCGGTGCGGTGATCGGCATCGCGGTTGCCTATGCCGTTGAACCGCTGATTGAAGATTTGCTGATGGACGTCTTCGGCAGCTTTCAGATTCGACCATGGCATCTTCTCGAGAGCCTGCTGGTGGCGACTCTGCTCGGTTGCGTGGTGGGGCTCGCGCCGTCAGTTAGAGCCTGGCGGCTGCCGGTTGCGCAAACGCTTCGCGAGGTGGACTGATATGAAGCAGACACTGGCCCTGATAGAGATGAGCCTCATGAGCATCGGCGGGCGCCTGCCCACGGCAGCGGTGATCGTCACCAGCATCGGTGGTGTGGTGGCAATCTTCGTTGGCCTGCTTGCCATGTCCGCGGGGTTCCGGGCCGCGCTGGTTGATACCGCCAAGGAGGATCGGGCACTGGTGTTGCGAGGAAGCAGCAGCAACGAGATGGATGGCTGGCTGACCCCGGAAGAGCTCGCTGTGCTGCAGAGCTTAGAGCAGCTGACGGTGGTCAGCGGTGAGGTTTACGTGACGGTGAATGCGATCCACCGCGGTGCGGGCACGGACGCTGACGTGGTTGTCCGTGGGGTGAGCGACGCTGCCTTTGCCTTGCGGCCGGAAGTCGCTGTCTCGGGTGGCCGACGGCACCAGCCGGGCCGGAACGAAGCCATCGTCGGTAGCAAGGCGGCGGCATTGTACGAAGGGCTCGAGATCGGCGACGAGATCGAGGTGCGTGGCAGCAGATGGCAGATCGTCGGGCACTTCAGTGCTGCGGGCACGTCCGTTGAGTCGGAAATCTGGGTGGATCTGCCGATCGCTCAAAGCGTGTTCCGGCGGACGCTGAGTCTGGCCAGGGTCAGCGTACTGCCTGGTCGTATGCAAGAGATGCAGAACCTCGTCAGCGAAGACCCCCGATTGGATCTCGTTCTCATCCCGGAGATTGAGTTCTATGCAGAGCAGTCCCGGGTGCACGCAGGATTGATTCAGACGTTCGCCTATGTCATTGCCGGCATCATGGCGTTGGGTGCGATTGCGGCCGCGCTCAACGCCATGTTCACCGTGGTGGATCAGCGGTCGAAAGAGATAGCTACTTTGCGAGCTCTGGGCTTTGTTGGTGGCAGTGTCGTTGCCGCCGTGCTCGTGGAGTCTGCGCTGCTGGCGATTGCAGGCGCCGGGATAGCCACTGGGCTGGTCTATCTGGGTCTGGATGGATACGTTGCCAGCACCCAGAATGCTGCGGCCGGGAACCAGGTTGGCTTCGCACTGACCGTGACACCGGAGATACTCTGGCAGGGGTTGGTCGGCGCGCTTGTTGTGGGCATAGTTGGCGGCCTGCTGCCGGCGCTCAGGGTGGCCAGAGCGTCGATTGCTGTGGCTTTGCGGGGCAGGAGCTAAGGATACTGGGAGAGGAGGCGGATTGGACGTCCTTTATGTAGTCAACGACACCGTGGCCATCACCCTGTTTCTGATAATAGCGGTTGGTTTCGCGGTGTCCGCCCCAACGCGCCCGATTGCCTGGTTGATTGCGCTGATCTGCATCAGCTACATCGCCTATCTCATTAGCGCGCGGCAGGACTATGCTTACTACATACCACAGGAGTTTCAGCTGCACTTCGGGGCGCTATACCCACTGGTCAACATCGCTCGGAACGGCATCTCAGCCCTGTTTCTGCTGCTCAGCCATTTTTTGTTCAGAGACAACAAGCGGTTTCCCCCGATACTGGCTGCCCTGATCCTGGTTCAGTTGATCCTTGAAGAGCCTGTTGGCTGGCTTGTCAGCGAGGCGTGGGAAGAGGCTCACCCATTTTGGGTTTTTCTACTCTACGAGGCGTTACCAGCCTGTCTGCAGATGACTTTCCTTTTGGTGGCTGCGTACTGGGTCGTGAAGGAACTCCATCTTGATCTCATCCGTCGGCGACGAGTGGCGAGAATACTCATGCTCTCTGCTGTCGTAGGTCAGGGTCTGCTCTCGCTGCTGGTTGAGCGTATCGCCTTCACCGGCGAGCTGTTGCCATTCTGGGCCATGTATCCGACGCACCAGTTTCTGGTCGCGGTCCAGGCAGTCGTAGGCGCGGTAATTGTCGTTAGCCTGCTCAGGCGCGATGTGCTGGGATTCCTGGATCGTCCACCGGCCGAAGAAAGAAAACCATCCGGGCAGGGGGATCAGACCAGGGAGGTCGAGCGGTTGCGCGTCCTGCTCGAGGAGGAGCGCGTCTATCAACAAATGGGGCTGACCGTCGCGGAGCTCGCGAAGGCAGCGGCCATACCGCAGTATCGGCTGCGGGATCTGATTCACAACGAGCTTGGTTTCCGCAACTTCAATGCCTTTCTGCATCACTACCGGATCGCGGAGGTGGCGGCGGCGCTGGAGGACGAGCAGCAGGATCAGATTCCGATTCTGACCCTGGCCCTCACGGCAGGTTACCAGTCAATCAACCCGTTCAACCGCGCATTCAAGGAGCTGAAGGGGGTGACGCCCTCGGAGTACAGAGCCCGCCGCTGACAGAGCTTGATATATACGTGACTAATCACGTATTATTCATGCATGAATACGCCAAATAAAGCGGAGGCAAGAAAAAATCTGGCCTTCGAGCTGTTGGATGCAGCCAGCTTTCTGGAGCACAGGCTTGACCGGGCCCTCTCCACGATTCGCGGTCTGAGCTTCTCCGAGTATCGGTTGCTGCGGGCGCTGGCGGCGCAGCCAGAGGCGCAGGCCATGCGGGTCGAGCTTGCCCAGGCAGTGGGTCTTACCCCGTCTGCGGTCACCCGGGCGCTGAAGCCGTTGGAGAAGCTGTGTTACGTGGAAACGCTTAAGAGCGACCGGGACGCCCGGCGCAGCCTGGCCTGTCTGACCGACAGCGGCCGGGAGCTCCTTTCCGATGCGGAAGGTATTGCCAGGGACGTGCTCGCGAGCCTGCCGATCGAGGCGCTTGCCAGCGCCGGATTGGACGGGTTTTTACGCAAGGTGGGTGAGCGGATCTGAAGGGGTTGCGGTGGCTGTCACACCCGATCTCAATTCCGGCGCCATGGCACCGGTCAGCGAAGAACAGTCGCTGTTGAACTAAATATCACTTGATCGATATATATCGATTATGCAATATAACCCCTGACACTCACGCTTCAGGGTTCGCCCATGCTCCAGTCCCCGGATACGTTTCAGATCCTTGCAGAACCCAGCCGTAGGGTGCTGCTCGAGGCTCTTCTTGGTGGGGAAGCTCCGGTAAAGACGCTGGTTGATGTTTCCGGCATGAGTCAGCCGGTGGTGTCCAAGCATCTGAAGATCCTGCGGGAGGCCGGCCTGGTCGGCATGCGCCCGGAAGGTCAGCGCCGACTGTACAGCTTGAGGACGGGGCCGTTGCAAGGACTCGATGAGTGGCTGGAACCGTATCGACAGTACTGGTCGAGCCGATTGGATGCGCTGGAAGCCCACCTGGCCAGAACAGCCGATAACAGAGGGGAGAAGGAATGAGTGATCCGGACGAAAGCCGTTACGGCACGGTCCACCATCTGCCGGACGGCCGGGTGCAGGTGCGCTTTGTGCGGCGGCTACCCTATCCGGTGGCGACGGTCTGGGCCGCACTGACCGAGCAGCAGCAGTTGGACGCCTGGATACCGGGCGTACGCTTTGAAGCGCGGCAGGGCGGTAAGTACGAAATCTGGTTTGGCGGCGACTGCGAAGGGCCCGCTCATGTCAGCGGCACGGTGGCAGCCTTCGAGCCGCCCAACGTGCTCCAGCTGGGAACCATTCGCTGGGAGCTCTCCGAATCCAAGAGTGGATGCGTGCTGACGTTCACTGACATCCTCGTCTTCGAAGGTGAGCGCAGCGATGCAGAAATTACCAACGCGGTGCTCGGTGGCTGGCACCACTATCTGGATCGGCTGGAAGAAGCGCTGGCCGGGCGGCCGGTGAATCACGATGAGCCGGAGCCGGATTACGCAGCGAGAGAGGTGCCAGGTCGGCCTGAGTAGTGTGCTGTTCGCGGGATGGGACTATGGTGGGTCGTCTGGGGCTCGAACCCAGGACCAACGGGTTAAAAGCCCGGTGCTCTACCAACTGAGCTAACGACCCTGCGAAAAAGAGCGCCATTGTACAAGGCGTCTTTCGTAAGGCAAGCGTAAGGCAAGGTCGATCTGGCGCTAGCTCTTGCGCTCCAGATGGGCCCGCGTCGCTTCGTCTGCAGGGTAAAAAGTCTCCACGGAGAGCTCCTCCAAGGTCACGCTCTGGGCAGAGCCGAAGTGGGCCAGCATGGTGAAAAAGCGCCAGGTCTGACCGTCCTTCTGCATGGTCATGGCGAGTGCGGGTTCCGGGGCGGAGGTCCAGTCCGGCTGGCGCCACTCAGCCGGTGCATCAGGGTGATGCGCGATCTCCCTAATCAGCGCGGGCAGGTAAGGGTCTCGCGGGTTGAGCAGCAGGGCGCGCCGGGCCCTGGCGAGAAAGCTGAACACCAGCGCTTCCCAGTTGCCAATATACGGCTTAAACCCTTCCTCCCTGAGGCAGAGGCGGACCACCTGGAACTCAGTAGGCGAGCCGATGGCCTCGAGGGCGGTAAAAACGTCCACGAACTGGCCGAAGAAGCTCAGTGCTCCCTGGTTGGCCATCACCATGTTCCAGCGGCCATCCAGGACCATGGCGGGGTAAGGCTCGTGGTGGTCCAGGGTGGCCTGTAGTGCTTCCTGAAAGAGCTCGGTGCCCTGACCTTCCAGCGGGCCTTCGGACCAGGCCGGAGCGAAGCCCGCACTCTGCAGCAGCGCATTCTGTTCCCGCAGCGGCACGTCCAGCGAATCGGCGAGTGCGAGCACCATGGCCCGGCTCGGCCGGGAGCGGCCGGTCTCGAGAAAACTGATGTGCCGTTGGGAGATGCCGGACAGGGAGGAGAGCCCGAGCTGGCTGACACGACGGTGTTGACGCCAGTCTTTGAGCAACGCGCCGAAGTCGACGACGGGGCTGTCGAGTGTGGCTACGCTCATGGCTGGCTCCTCGGGCAGTCGATCTGATGACGAATCCCAGTCTAGCTGTGCGTCGGAGGGAATCCATTACCTTCAAGGTAATTGGCTGGATAACCTCCGACGGCTAGTGTGGTGATCATCGTCAGAGAATCTTCCGCGGGAGATTGAAATGAAAAACCTCTACCTCGTTCTGGCCATCGTGGGTGCCGTGGTGCCGTACCTGTTCTTCTTTGGATTCTTCGCCGAATCAGGCGTCGATTTGCTGGGTTTCGTCGGCGCGCTGTTCGCCAATGGCGCAGCGGGTGGCTTCACGGCGGATCTGCTGATCACCTCGCTGGTGTTCTGGATATACATGTTCAATCGGCAGGACGGGCCGGCGCCGTGGTTGTTCGTGGCGCTGAACCTGACGATTGGCCTGTCCTGTGCGCTGCCGGCCTACCTGTATGCCAGCATCCGTGCAGCTGAGGTTGAGCCGGTGGCGGGGTGAGGCGAATCAGAAATCGAACTTGTGCCGTTCGGTGTGCTCTGCCAGGAACGACCAGATCTGGCGGTTGAGGGTGTCGTCTGCGTCTTCCGCCCAGGCGTGCAGGTCGATGAGCAACCCAAGGCCCTGATCGAGCCATTCAGTGACGCCAGTCAGCGTGAGTGAATCTGGCTGGCTGTCGATAAATGCGGCTCTCTCTGCCGCACCGGGGGCCTCGGTGCTGGCATTCGCAAACAGCGCCTTCAGCGCCTCGCCATCCGCCAGGCGGTTGGCGATACCGTTTTCCAGCTCCTCACCGAGGAGCGACAGAAGCAGGCTGATCAGTCCGGTATCTGCCTGAGTGAATGGATCGCTGAGTTCCGGAACGACTCTGGCGCCAAGTCGACCGGCCAGATCGTTTATCGCCTGATGGGATCGGGGGATCATACGAGCGGCTCCGTCAGTTGATGCTCTGAATCAGGCCGCAGGCGATCGACGAGGATTCTGTTCTGTCGGTCAGTCATCATCCAACCCGCGATTGCGAGGATCGGCTCCTTGGTGCTGCCATTGGCGAAGTCCTCGCTGGAAGAGATCCAGATTGCCAATCCTTTCAGTGAGGCGAACACCTGCCACCAGCGGAAGGCCTGCCGGTCAACCTTGAAGCCGCTGGCTTTCTCCCAGAGTGCGATGGCCTCTTCCCGGGGCAGCAGGCCGCCGGCCAGATTCCTGTCCGGCCAGCCCCACAGTGGGTCAAGTGACCAGGCCAGATCCTCCAGCGGGTCGCCGATGTGGGCCATCTCCCAATCCAGCAGCGCGGGTATCTCTCCGGCCTGGTTATAAAGGAAATTGCCGGACCGGTAGTCGCCGTGGACCAGGCTGAGTTGCCCGGAAGGCGCCGGCAGGTTGCGGGTGAGCCAGCGGATAGTGGCCTCGGCGACCGGCTGCTGGTTGAGGGCGTCCTGGCGAATGACGTCTGCCCAGTACTCGAGTTCACGCCTGGCGGGATGCCCGGGCACCTCCATGAACTCCGTGACGCCCAGATCTGCTATGTCCTTGGCGGCCAACTCACCGAGCAACGTCCACTTCCGTTCAGCGATCTGAGCACTCACGGACTGATACTCGGGTAGCGCCAGGTTGGCGATGGCGCTCTCGCAGCCGGTCACTTCCGCCATCAGTGAGAACGGTCGCTCGAGCACCGCTTCGTCTTCTTCCAGCAGCAGAGGATCAGGCACGGGAATGCCTGCCCGCCAGGCAGCTTCGTAGGTTTTATACTCCAGTGCCCGCTCCGTATCGATCAGACTGGATGGCGGATCCCGGCGCAGGATCACACCGCGGGAACTGCCATCAACGGTCAGGCGAATCCGATAGGTTTCCCGGGACGCGCCACCAGGGATCTGCTCGATGTGCTCATGGCGGACGTCTGCCTGCCAGGTCTTCGAGAGGTAATCGACGAGCCGGGTGGCCAGGTCTTCCTGGGCTTCTGACATAGGATTCGGGCCTGGTGCTTCGATGCGGTTACGAGGCGCAAAGGTAGCCCAGCCCTCCATGCAATTGCTAGAGTGAAGGATTCGGGGATTCATCAGGGCGCTGAATAGACATGGGCATGAGCCTGGAAGGACAACACGCGCTTGTCACAGGGGGTGGCAGTGGTATCGGTCTGGCCAGCGCTAGGGCGTTGGCGGCAGATGGTGCGCGGGTAACACTGGTTGGACGTAACGAGGAGAAACTCACGGCGGCCGCGGGCGATTTCCCGACAGGTGCCCTGGTGGATGTGCATGTCGCGGATGTGGCGGACGAAGCCCAGGTCGATACGGCCATTCGCGAGGCGGATGCCCGGGCGTCGTTGACCATCGCGGTCGCCAACGCAGGCACAGGAGATATCGCGCCGCTGGTGGCAACCGACAGCGAGCGCTGGCGTTCGGTGCTGGCGACGAACCTGGATGGCTGCATGTATACCTTCAAGCACGCCGCGCGGGTGATTGGTCGTGCGGGCGGTGGAGCCCTATGCGCGATCTCGTCGATCGCCGGATTGCGCACCCACAGATTCATGCATGCCTACTGCGTGAGCAAGGCAGGCATCGATATGTTGGTGCGGGGCGCAGCTGACGAGCTCGGCGTTGCCGGCATCCGGGTGAACAGCGTCTGCCCCGGATTGGTGGATACAGAGATTGCTCAGGGCCTGTTCGGCACCGAGGACGTTCACCAGGACTATCTGGACTGCATGCCGCTCGGCCGCACGGGGGTGGTGGAAGACATTGCCCGGGCCGTGCGATTTCTGTGTGGCCCGGAATCTTCCTGGGTCACCGGGGTCAATCTTCCTGTGGATGGCGGTCACCATCTGCGCCGTGGCCCCAACTACGACACTTTTTCCAAGGCCATGTTTGGTGAAGACATCACCGCTGGCCGTTTCAATTCTCTGGAGTAGCCATGAGTCGCCTGAGTAACTTGAGCCGGTCCATTGAAGGATCGGTAGCCATCATCACCGGAGCGGCAAGCGGGATGGGTGCGGCCACCGCGAAGCTGTTTGCCGAGCAGGGCGCCCGGGTGGCGGCGCTGGATCTGAATGAAGCACCGCTGGCGGCGGTGGTCGACGAGATCCAGGCGGCAGGCAAGGTCGCCAAGGCCTGGACCGTCGATCTGGACGACGGCGAGGCGATCAAGTCCACCTTCGCTGACATCGGCACCCACTTTGGCGGCATGGATATCCTGGTGAACAACGCGGGTATCTCCATGTTTGCGCCCATCGATGGCGATGAGTACGAGGATGCCTGGCAGCTCTCGCTGTCCGTGCTGCTGACAGCGCACACTCGCACGATCCGCGCTTCGTTGCCGTATCTGCGTCAGTCGGCGAACGCCCGGATCGTCAATATCGCCTCAACGGAAGGCCTGGGCGCGACCAAGTTCGGCAGCCCTTATACGGCAGCCAAGACGGGCGTAATCGGCCTCACCCGCTCGCTGGCGGTGGAGCTCGGCAGCGAAGGCATTACCGTGAACTGCATCTGTCCCGGCCCGATCCACACCGGCATGACATCGGCCATTCCCGATGACGCCAAGGCGGAGTTCGCCCGGCGGCGGGTGGCGCTGAAGCGCTACGCGGATCCGGAAGAGGTAGCCCAGGCAACGCTCAGCCTGGTGCTGCCGGCGTCCAGCTTCATCACGGGTGTCGCGCTTCCCGTGGATGGTGGACTCACCATCCGGAACGCCTGATCGTGGCAGAAGCGCAGCGCGCACCGGCATCTGAGCTGCCGGACCGGGTCTCCTGGCCAACGATCTTCGCCTATGGCACGCCGGGTACCGGCGCCGGCTACATGTATCTGATGCTGGCGCTGTACGTGATGAAGTTCGCGACGGACGTGCTGCTGATCGCGCCTGCCATCATGGGCATCATTTTCTCTGCTTCGCGGATCTGGGACGCGGTGTCGGATCCGGTGGTGGGATATCTTTCGGATCGAACGAAAACCACCTACGGTCGCCGGCGAACGTGGATCGTGGCCAGCTGCCTGCCAATCGGGGCCACGTTCATCATGGTCTTCGCACCGCCGGAGAGCCTCTCTGATACCGGGTTGGTGATCTGGATGGCTGTTGCCATCATCGGTTTTTACTCGGCCATGACGGTCTTCTTCGTGCCCCACCTCTCGCTGGGTGCGGAGCTTTCGAGCAGCTATCACGAACGCAGCCGGTTGTTCGGGATGCGTCATGGTTTCTACACCTTCGGCTCGATCCTCTCACTGATCAGTTTCTACCTGCTCATCTCGGCGGAACAGGAAGGTCGTGAAGTCGTCCGTGCAGAGGCCTTCGACCTGGCCCTGCTGGCGGCAGGGGTGATGGTGGTGCTCATCGTGGTTTCGGTCGGAAGATTGAAAGAGCGGCCGGAGTATCAGGGTCGGGTCAACAACAATCCGTTTCAGGCTTTCCGGGATGTCTGGCGAAACCCTCATGCCAGGCTCCTGATCGTGGTCACCTTCATCGAGCAGGTGGGCTCTGCGGCCATCGGGGTGCTGACGCTCTACGTGACCCAGTACGTTGTCGGTGCACCGCTCTGGGCGCCGATCATCATCCTCTGCTACATGGTGCCGTCGTCTTTCTCAGTGCCTCTATGGCTGCCCCTGTCCCGCCGTTTCGGCAAGGTCCGGCTCTGGATGTTCTCCATGCTGCTCACGGGTTTCTCGTTCGGCGCCATGTTCGCGCTGCCGTTCCTCGACAGCGTCGACTTCAAGATCTTCTATATCTGTTTCTTCGCGGTCACCGCCGGGCTTGCAGCCGGTTGTGGTGGCACGCTGTCACCCTCCATACAAGGGGACGTGATCGACTACGATGAGATGGTGACCGGTGAGCGCAAGGAGGGGTCCTACTTTGCTGCCTGGAATTTCGTCTACAAAGGGGCGACGGGCGTAATGATGCTGCTCACTGGATTCGTTCTGCAATTCGCCGGCTTTGTGCCCAACGTGGACCAGACCATGACGGTGCAGATCTCCATGGTCACGCTTTACGGGCTGTTTCCGCTGGTCTGTTACGTGATTGGGGCAGCGCTGTTCAGCCGCTTCAAGCTGGACGAGAAAGAGCACGCCAAGATCCGTCAGGTGCTGGATCAACGGTCCGCGACCGGCGCGGGTTGATCACTCAATCACCGGCGGTGTCTGCCATCGAGCGGATCTTTTCCACCACCATCGGATCCAGATGACCGTCCGGGATGAGCCCGTTGTCGGCTTGAAAGAGACTCACAGCACCTCGGGTCGCCGGTCCGAGCCGTCCATCCGGTTCACCCGGATCGTAGCCGAGATGCTTGAGCTGTTTCTGCAGCGCCATCAGATCGTCGTTGGAGAACCGCAGATCGTCCTCGGGTGGTGAGGTCTGCAGCCTGCCTGCACCGGCAATCCTATCTGCAAGATGGCCCACGGCCAGTGCGTAGTAGACGGATCGGTTCCAGCCCATGATCACATCGAAATTCTCGTAAGTCAGAAACGCGGGCCCACGATGCCCGGCAGGTAGTCGTAGCGCTGCGTCCACAGGCACCGTTGCCAGCGGGTGGCCGAAAGCATCGGTCACCCCGAGCTTTCGCCAGTCGCCGAGCGGTCGCTTTACCGCGCCACGAGTCAGGCCGTAGTCGAACGCTTCCGGCAGTTGCACTTCCCGGCCCCAGCGCAGGCCGGCTTCCCAGCCCAGTGCTTTGAGGAAGTTTCCGGCGGAAGCAAGGGCATCTTCCGTGCTGGCGAAGAGATCACGGCGGCCGTCGCCGTCGTAGTCAACGGCGTACTTGAGATAAGCACTTGGCATGAACTGCACGTGGCCCATGGCACCGGCCCAGGAACCGTTCATGTCATCGGCTGCCACATCGCCCCCATCGATAATCCTGAGCGCGGAGATCAGCTCGCCTGTGAAGTAGCGGCTCCGGCGTCGGTCGCAGGCCAGCGTGGCAAGAGAGCTGGGGATGGCCATCTTGCCGAGGTAGCTGCCGAAGTTGGTCTCTAGGCCCCAGAAAGAAACCAGGTACTGTGGCGGCACGCCGGTGTGGTCTCGGATGGTCTCGAGAAGGTCGCGATGAGTGGCCAGCATCTCACGTCCTGTCTCGACCCGGGCAGAGGTGACTCGACGGTTGAAGTAGTCTGCGAAGGTCTGGGTGAATTCGGGTTGGCGGCGGTCCAGTTCCAGCACCCGTTCAGACAATTCGACCTGCCCGAGCACCCGTTCAGTCGTCTCCGCTGAGATGCCGGCCTCAATGGCCGCTGTCTTGAAGGTGACCAGACAGGTTTCAAACGCGGCCTGATCGATGGGTGGTGGAGACTCTTCAGCGGCAGCGGTGCCGGTCAGCAGGCTGGTCGTGCCGGTGAGCAGACCGAGCAGCGTGCCTGCCAACGACCGACGGAGGAATCCGGGATTGGTCGCTGTTGCCCGTGGCGCCTCAGATGGCTTCGAGGTTGTCTTCCGAGTCGCTAGGGACCAGGCTGAGCGACGTGCCTTGAACAAAAGGTTCCAGGTCTTCCAGGAGCATTTCGGGATCAAGCCGGCCGAGCGGCCCCTGGGCGAGTTTCTGTAAACCTCGGGCAATGTCTGACAATCCTTGATTCAGTACCGCACGCGCCGCTTCGGTGTCGCTCAATTCCAGGATCTGCTGGTATTCCTGCAGACCACGGAGCATCTGAACGATGGCCTTCTCGTCCTTGCGGCTTGGGGCCAATAGGGCCTGATTATGACGTTGTCGCCCGGTGACGTACATGATGGCGTCCAATCCCGATCTTGGTTTTTGTGTCCACGGCTAGTGTCGACAAGTTGACACAAGGGGTACTTGAAAAAGTCTTGAGACAATCTGTACACACCTCAAAATGAGACTTTTTCCGCAGGAGACGCGCGCATGCTCAAGTGGCAGGTCGGAAAGGTGAAGATCACCCAGGTCGTGGAGCTCACCACGGCATCGCTTGGACCTTATTTACTGCCTCAGGCCACCCCGGAAGCGTTGGCTGCGCTGCCCTGGATCGATCCTTTCGTGGATGAGGAGAAGCGAATGGTGCTGTCCATGCACAGCCTGATCGTGGAGTCTGACGGTCGACTGCTGATGGTGGACACCTGCATCGGTAACGACAAGGAACGCACCTATCCGCGCTGGAACAGGATGCAGACCGACTTTCTGCAGAAGCTTGAAACCGCCGGTTTCACACCGGCGCAATTCGATACGGTGCTCTGCACCCATATGCATGTGGATCATGTGGGCTGGAACACCCGTCTGGTAGAAGGTGCCTGGCAGCCCACCTTCGCCAACGCCCGCTACCTGTACTCGGAAGACGAGTGGGCGCACTGGCGCACAGAGCCTCAGGAATACGGCCCGGTGATCGAGGACTCTGTGCAGCCTATTTTTGATGCGGGGCTCGCCGATCTGGTCCGACCCGACCACCGGGTGACCGACGAAGTCTGGCTGGAACCCACTCCGGGCCACACGCCGGGTCATGTGAGCATCCACATCGCGTCAGATGGTGAAGAAGCGGTGATCACCGGCGACATGATCCATCACCCCTGTCAGATTGCGCATGCACAGTGGTCGAGCACGGCGGACTGGAATCAGACGTTGAGTGCGGAGACCCGCACGGCTTTTCTGCAGCGCTACACAGACCGCCCGGTGCTCATCATCGGCACGCATTTCGCCGCGCCGACCGCCGGGCACATCGTTCGAGATGGGGAAACCTACCGGCTGAGCTACTGAAGCATGACATCGGGTCGCTCGTCTTCGCGGAATCGGCTACACGGCAGGAGGTTATACCATCGGCTACTACTCCGACCCGAAGCAGGGCGCTGAGCGGGGCACCCGGCAGGCAGAAGAGGCCGTTGGCTACCAGCCTCCGACGCAGGGTCTCGTGCAGTGAGTGAAGCGCTGCCTGCCGTACCCATTCAGGCGCGGGCAAAGAAAACCTACGAAGCGCTGCTCGAAGCGGCTCAGGAGATACTCGCGGAATTGGGGTACGACGCGTTGAACTCCAACGCGATTGCCGAGCGGGCAGGACTCACGCCGCCCGCTTTCTATCGCTACTTCCGGGACAAGCACATGCTGCTGGCGATCCTGGCCGAACGGCTTCTTGCGGCTCAGAACGAGCTGGTAGGGCCGGCCCTGGAACCGGTCGCAGCAGGTTTCGGCAGTTCGGTTGATGCCATTGAACGGCTGCTGCTTGCCGACATTGAGTTATCCCGTTCGTTCACCGCTACCCGGGAGTTACTCGTGCTGATGCGAGCATTGCCGGAGCTACGGGAGATCCGGCTTGCCACTCACGAGCAGATGGCCAGGCTGCTCGCCGACGCGACAAAGGAGCACTATCCGCATCTTTCCCCCAGCGTGCTGAGGGTCCGTACACGCCTGTCGACGGACCTCTACTTCAGCACGCTGGAAATGCTGTTCGAAACGGGCTTCCGGCACCAGGCGGAAGTGGTCCGGCGTTATGCCATAGCGGTTGCAGCGGCAACCTCTCTGTCGGAAGAACTCGAGGCTGGTTAATCAGAGGTTCCCAAGCTTCCAAGTCCCTGTTTCCGCCGCTGCCTGTCGATAGGCGGGCAGGCAGTACCAGAACAGTGCCGCCGCGCTTGGATAGAAGATCCCCACGGCGGTGGCGATGGAGTAGTGCAGCAGCGCGTCATCCTGATAGAGAAAATCCGTGAACGCGGCCAGCACGCTGGTGCCCACCGCCATACCGAGAATGTTGGTGACAAAGATATACACGGCAGTCAGCTGGCCGCGGAGCTGGTTCGGGGAGATCACCACAAAAGAAACGGCCATCACCCCAAGGTAAGAGCCGGATAGCAAGGTGGCCGGAACGAGCAGAATCAGCGTCAGGGTGGCGTCACCTGCCAGCGGGGCAGCGACGGCAGGGAGGATGGCAGCCAATGCGGTCAGCACCATGGCTCGCACGTATGAGTCCGTGTGGCCACGGGCGGCCAGGAAGTTGGCGAGCCAGGCACCGAAGAAGACCCCCAGGCCGCCGCCGACGAGGATGATCGTACCGAACCAGGTACCGGCTTCCGATTTGCTGAACCCATAGGCACGGGTGAAGAACTCCGGGTACCAGGCAGCGGCGCCATAGCCGGCCATGGCCATCATGGATGAGCCCAGAAAGAGGGAGAGGTAGAGGCGCTTCCGTTCCCAGATGAACCGTGCCACATCGCGAATGGGAATCTGCTCGCCTTGGACGCCATCGTGCTCGGCCAGGTCCTTACGGCTCGGTTCCTGAACCGTCAGCATCAGCAGGCCGATCAGAAGCCCGGGCGCACCCACCGTGATCAAGGTGGCCTGCCAGGCTTTGATCTCTCCGAACAGCGGCAGGCTCAGGCTTTCGAATCCGGCATAGAAGTCATAGAGAACTCCGCCGACGATCAGCGCCAGGCCGCCGCCCACTTTCACGGCCAGCTTGTAGATCGACATGGCGTAGCCCACCTGATGCGGCCGGAAGCTGTCGAGAATCATCGAGTAGGCAGGCGGCGCCAGGCCGGCTTCACCTGCACCAACGGCCATGCGGGCGACGAAGAGCTGCGTGAAGTTCTTTGTCAGGCCGCAGGCCACCGTGGCAAGGCTCCAGAAAGAGACGGAGACGAAGATGATGAGCTTTCGCGTGTGCTTGTCCGCGAGCCGGCCGATGGGTAGGCCGGCGAAAGTGTAGAGGAGGGCAAAGGCCGCGCCTTGCAGGAGTGAGTACTGGAAATCGGTGATGCCGAAGTCTTCCCTGATCGGGCCGACCAGGAGGGCCAGGATCTGCCGATCGATGAAGGAGAAGATGTAGGCGATGAAGAGCAGCGCCAGACAGTAGCTGGCGGAGCCGATACCCGGATAGTCCTCCGTCAGTGCGGTTGACGTATCGGCGCCAGCTGCTTCCGGGATACTCGCCACTGACCTGGTCCTACCAGCGCAGTACGGATTGCGCCGCCGGCCGGGCGCGGTAGCGTTCGTCCCAGGCCCTGAGCAGGGGGCGGTCGCCGATGACGTCCGCTTCCACGAAGCGCACAAACTGCAGTGACGCCTGCATCGTGCAATCGGCGATAGAGATTCGATCACCTAGCAGGAGTGGCCTGCCGTCCGAGAGCAGGGTCTCCAGATAATCCAGAGGTGTCTGCATCTTCTTCTCCATCTCGGCCGCGCCCTCGGGGTCCGGTGGGATGCCGAGTGGTGAGTTGGTCAGATGACCGAAGCTGCCCATCGGCCCTCCCAGTCGAAGATCGATGATGCGCTCCACATCCCGAGCCCGGCCTTTCTCTTCCGGCGTGCCGGTGATCAACGCTCCGTCCGGGAACTTGTCTTCCAGATATTGGATGATGGCAAGCGATTCAACCAGGAAAGTGCCGTCATCCAGTTCCAGCGTAGGCACTGTGCCGAATGGATTTCGAGCCAGATGTTCCGGTTCCTTGTGCCGGCCTTTCACCGTATTCACCACGATCTGCTCGATGTCCATGTCCGTGCCGAGCTCTGCCCGCTCGGCGATGTAGAGCATCACTTTGGTCGGATTGGGTGCCAGCGGCACCATGTATAGCTTCATCAGAGGTTCTCCACGATGTCGACGATCTGTTCCAGGAGCTCGAATCGGGCAGGGCCGAGGGGTCCGGCACTGTCGAGTCCGAGCTTTAGCGTGGTGATACCCGCTTCCTGATATTTCCGGAGCCTGTCCCGGACCATATCCGGTGTGCCGAGCGCCTGAAACTGCGTGACCATCGCATCCGGCACCCTGGCTGCAGCGTCATCCCGCTTGCCCTCCAGCCACAGAGCCTGGATGGCTTCCGCATCTTCTTCGTAACCGGCGCGCTTGAAGGCATCGTTGTAGAAATTGGTGGTGGCCGAGCCCATGCCGCCCATGTTGAACGCCACCTGGGATCGGCGGCGATCGATCATCGCCTCCACATCGT
Source organism: Candidatus Azotimanducaceae bacterium (assembly GCA_965215995.1). Taxonomy (GTDB): domain Bacteria; phylum Pseudomonadota; class Gammaproteobacteria; order Pseudomonadales; family Azotimanducaceae; genus SZUA-309. The sequence continues at coordinate 3,540,469 of OZ244128.1, forward strand.
CGCCGATCTCGACCCTGACAGACACGCAGAGATCGAGTTCGCTCCAAGGGCGATCCGCTTTGAGAGCACCTTTCTGCAGGTAGTCCATGTGCGCCTCGGGATGATCCGGGGAGAAGGATGTTCCGAGCCAGCCGTTGGCAGCGCTTCCGGTATAGCGCAATGCATTGGGGCCGAGGGTGGCCAGATAGATTGGTATGTCCACCGGCTCGTGCGCGATCCGGATGGCTTTTCCTTCGCTGTCCGGCAGCGGCAGCTGATAGACCTTGCCGTCGTAGTGCACCTTGTTTCCGGCGAAGATCATTCGGCAGATGTCAACGGTCTCTCTGAGCCGGGTCAGCGGTGGGTGGTAGCGCACGCCATGCAGACCTTCCACCACCTGTGGGCCGCTGGCGCCCAGGCCGAGCACGAATCGGCCACCGGTGAGATCGTGCAGGGTCAGCGCTGTCATGGCAGCCATGGCCGGGGTGCGGGCGGTCACCTGCATGATGCCGGTGGCAAGCCTGATGCGTTCTGTCTTGTCGGCGAGGTATGCCAGCGGTGTGACCGCATCGCTCCACCAGGCTTCCGCGGAGAACGCCATGCTGATGCCCAGCTTCTCCGCATGCTGAACCCATTGTGTGGTCAGCGCGAGGTTGTCGGGCTGCACACCGCCAAGTTCTATCGCTAGTTTCATCATCCCGGCCTGTTGGTTCGATTCTCGAAGCGCTCATTCGGTCGAATCTTCCGATATTCCTCGAGCACGGGTGCGAACTCCTCCGGTGTGCTGGCATGGATGATCAGTCCGTCCACACCGGCTTCGAACTGACCGACCCAGGCCTCGGCGCACTCGCGGGCGGAGCCCACGGCAGCAGGTCGCCATTCCATCGGCAGGATCTTCTCGATTTCTGCCAGCTGCCCGGTGCTGGCCACGCTGTCGATCAGCCCGCCCACACTGGTGACGGCCTTGTGTGCGCGGAACGTCTTCAGCACCTCTTCATCCCAGCCGTTCACGCGGACCAACAGCTCTCCGTAGCCCGGGATCTGCAGATAGGTGGCAAGCCGGGCGACGATGTACTTGAGATAGACGGCTTCGGATACATCGCAGGCAGTGGCGAACACGGACCAGACCTTCACCTTGCCAGGGTCCCGGCCTGCGGCGGCTTCGCCGCGGCGCACCAACCCGACCGCATCGGTGAGCGCTTTGTCACCCATGAAGGTGTGCAGGTGCACGCCGTCGTAGATCCGGCCGGCGTGTTCCAGGCTCTTCGGACCGAAGCCGACGTAGAGGATGGGAATGTCTTCATTCACGTACGGGGCGAGGGCGAGTGCGGCGTACCTGCCGAGCGCACCCTCGTAATTGGCGAGCGTCTCTCCCCGCCAGAGCTTGCGCATCAGGTCCACGAACTCCGCCTCTCTGGCATAGGTGGGGTAAGGAATTCCCCAGGCTCTGGCACGATGAATACTGCCTTTTGCGAGTCCCAGCGCGAAGCGGCCATTGGACAGCCGATTCAGCGTGCTGCCGATGGAGGCGGTGATCACAGGCTGGCGGGCGTTCAGGTTGGTGGCGGAAGTGCCGATGTAGATCGACTCGGTGACCGCCGCGCAGGCGCCGCAGATAGCAGAGATCTCCTTGTAGTCCGGGCGCTCGGAGATCATCACGTTGCCGATACCGAGCGCCTCGGCATCCTGCACCTGCTTGAGTATGTCCCGCGGGGTTCGGCTGTGGCCGGGCAACCCATAAAACCCAAGCTCCGGAAATTCAGACGTGTAGCTTTCGGTCACTCTCTCTAACCCCCATGCCGTTTCGTCGCCCATCCGACGTTAGCGTACAAATGGATTCAGAGCACCTGCACTTTTCAGTGAAGGCTGGACTCGAGCGCGCCTTCCGATCACGCTGCAGTCTGTTCTGGCCGCATCAGGTAACGAAGAATTCCGTCAACGATCTCAATCACAAGGGTCGCCAGTGAGCGGAGCTGAAACGGGTCTGGTCTTCATCGACTGGATCTTCATAGCCGGCTACTTCGTGGTCATTGCGGTCATTGTGGCTGCCTCCAGCAGGCGGGTGGCGGATACCGCCGATTACTTCCTGGCTGGCCGGCACCTGAGCTGGTTCGTGGTCGGCGCATCGCTGTTCGCCTCTAACATCGGCTCGGAGCACATCGTCGGCCTGGCCGGCAACGGCGCTACCTCCGGCATGGCCATGGCCCACTACGAGCTGCACGCCTGGATCATGATCGTGTTGGCCTGGGTGTTCGTACCCTTTTACTACCGGGCCGGTGTGTTCACCATGCCGGAGTTTCTCGAGCGGCGATTCGACACCCGGGTGCGCTGGACGCTCACCCTCGTCTCGCTGGTCGCCTATGTGTTCACCAAGGTGTCGGTCACGGTGTTTGCCGGGGCGCTGGTATTCAGAACCCTGCTGCCGGACACCTTCGGCACGCCGGATAATGCGTTCTGGATCGGCGCCTTTCTGACGGTGATTCTCACCGGTATCTACACGGTGCTCGGCGGTTTGCGTGCCGTGGTCTACACCGAGGTGGCGCAGACGGCGCTGCTGCTGCTCGGTTCGTTCTGCATCACCTGGTTCGGCCTGCAAGCGCTTGGTGGCTGGGGCGAATTGCAGGCGTTGGCCGCTCAGAACCGGGAAGCCTTCGCGCTCTGGCGGCCGCTCTCGGATCCGGAGTTTCCCTGGCTCGGGATCATGATCGCCTCGCCGGTGATAGGCATCTGGTACTGGTGCACGGATCAGTACATCGTGCAGCGCACGCTGGCCGCGAAGGACCTGACCAACGCCCGCCGAGGGGCGATCTGGGGTGGCTTCCTCAAGGTCTGGCCGATCATGATCTTTCTGGTGCCCGGCCTGATCGGCTGGGCACTGCATCAGAAAGGGCTGCTGGTGATTCCCGGCAAAGACGGCGGCGGTCTCGATGGCGACATGGTCTTCCCGCTGCTGGTCACGACATTGCTGCCTGAAGGGTTCCGCGGTCTGGTGGTGGCGAGCCTGTTGAGCGCGCTCATGTCCTCGCTGGCGTCTCTTTTCAACTCCTGCGCAACCCTGTTCACCGTGGACGTGTACGAGAAGCTGCGTCCGGCGCGACCGGAACGGGAGCTCTTGACCGTAGGCCGGATCGCCACCGGCGTGGTGGTGGTGTGTGGCCTGCTCTGGATACCGGTGATGCACAACATGGCTGGTGGCGGGCTCTATCGCTACCTGCAGGGGGTGCAGTCCTATCTGGCCCCGTCCATCAGCGCGGTCTTCCTGCTCGGCCTGTTCAATCGTCGTATCAATGCTCAGGGTGCGTTCTGGGGATTGGTGACCGGATTCGTTCTCGGCATGGCCAAGCTCACGGTGGAAGCCCTGCACGGCAGCACGCCGTTTCAGCCGGGCACACTGCTGGCCCGTTTTGCGGACTTCAATTTTCTCTATTACTCGGGCGTGCTGCTCCTGATCAGCGCGTCCGTGGTCGTCCTTCGATCCATCAGCACGCCGGCGCCGGATGCGGAGCGGATCAGCGGCCTCACCTACGGGTCGTTGACCGCGGAAGACAAGGCCGCTGTGCGGGCTTCCTGGTCGGCGGTGGATGTGCTGGCAACGGCGGGCGTTCTTGGCCTGGTAGCGGGCTTCTACCTCTACTTCAGCTTCTGGATCTGAGCCGAACACACTGGACTGGGCAAGGCGAAATTTGAACCAGAATTCGAATACTTTGTAGCCGTGCTAAAATTGAGGGTTTCCCGGAAGGAATCCCCGCAGACGTGGCTGACCGTAACATCACCAAAGCGCTCAGCTACGCGGACTTCCGCTGGCTGTGGGTAGGCTCGCTCGGCTCGTCATTCGCGATGAACATGCAGATCATCGCCAGAGGGTGGCTCGTCTACACACTCACTTCCTCCGCCCTCGACCTGGCCTGGGTAACCCTTTCTTTCATGTTGCCTACCGTCGCTTTTTCCCTGCTTGGTGGTGTGATCGCCGATCGTCTACCGAAGAAGACCATCATCACGATGGCTCAGACACTGAACTGCCTGGCCACGGTGATCATGGGCGTCATCATCATCGGCGACCGGGTCACGTTCTGGGATTTCATCTGGTTCGGCTTTTTCAACGGCGCGGTGTTGGCCCTGTCCATGCCAGCCCGGCAGGCGTTTGTACCGGAGCTGATCCCGGAACGGCTCATCTTCACGGCCATGGCGCTAAATACCACCAGCTGGAACCTCTCCCGGATCCTCGGCCCGGCCCTGGCCGGGTTCCTTATCGCCTGGGTGGCAGGCGGAGATACCAGTTCCACCTACGGCGTCGGTATCGTTTATTTCATGATCGCTGCCCTCTACGGCATCTCTGCGATCACCATGCTCATGGTGCGCAAGCGCGGTGTGAGCGAGCAGGCGAGCGAGCAGAAGAGCGCGCTCACCGACATGGCGGATGGGTTGCGCTATGTCTGGGCGAACCCCCCCGTATTAGGGCTCATACTGCTGTCCATCGTTCCGTTCCTGTTCGGCATGCCGTTGAATACCCTGCTACCGGCGTTCAACGAAGACATCCTGGGTGGCGGTCCCGATGACCTCGGCATCCTGATGTCTGCCATGGGCATTGGTGCCATCGGTGGGTCGCTGATGCTGGCCTGGATCGGCGAGATCCGACACAAAGCGCTTTGGCTGATCGGCACCTGCATCGCCTGGGGCGCCTTCACCTCTGCTTTCGGCCTGGCAGTCGCCGTGCCGGTGGCTGCGGTCCTGGTGGGCTTCATCGGCTTTATCAGTGCCTGGAACATGTCACTCAACCGCGGGCTTCTGCAGATGCAGGTGGTGCACCATATGCGTGGGCGGATCATGAGCATCGACATGATGTCGCACGGGCTCATGCCACTTGGGGTAATCCCCATCTCGTTGATCGCGGAAGCCTATGACGTGGCGGTGGCGCTGGTTTGTGCAGGCATTGCCTTCGGTGTCACCGTGCTGTTGCTGGCCGCCTTTTCCCGCTCGGTGAGAAACGTGGACGAGGAGATGCCACCGATAGAAACTCCCACTGATACGGAAGACGCTCAGCGTGCGGCAGCGGAAAACGGCGCCCCCATTGCCGGTGCTGAACGAACTTAGGACAGGCGATGGAAGTGTGGTAGAAGGGGTGTTGGAAGCAGGAAAAAGGTGTGGCAGGGAACGGCCTTCACCGAAACATTTGGCTGGGAGCGAGCTGGACAGGCGCTGACCGTAGCAAGCTGAGAACCATGTTTGAGTCACGTGATCGCCGCCACCGTACCGCCTTCTACTTCAAGAGCACCTTGCTGGCGTTGCTGTTCGCCTCCACACCAACACTGGCTCAGACCGTCTACCGGCATGTGGACGAGAACGGCGTCGTGTCCTTCTCGGATGTGGAAACGGAGGGCGCAGAGACCATGACGCTGGAAGTCAGCGCTCCGCCAGAGAACGCCCTGGATGCGCAGCAGGCTCTGATCGAGCAGCAGCTGACCGTCGCCAGGGCCCTGGAAGAATCCCGTCTGGCCAGGGAAGAGGCGCGCATTCGACGGTTGGAAGCTCAGGTCAGGTCGCAGCCGCAGACCGTCTACTATCGCGAAGACGATAGAACACGCTACGTGGGCGGCAGATGGGCCTGGGGCTGGCCGGGTTATCCAGTCCGTCCCGGCAGACCAGCACATCCCATTGCGCCTCCACCGCAGGCCCCGGAGACACGACCAATTCCTCTGCCGCCACTGAATGGTGGTTGAGCGCAGATGCTGAGACACCAGTGGCCCTGAACATAGGGCTCATTTCCGATACCCACATTCCGGAAGCGCGCGAAACGCTCTGGCCGCAGATCTACGATGCATTCGCAGACGTGGACCTCATCTTCCATGCCGGTGACATTCATGAGCTCTACGTGCTGGACGAGCTGGAGAAGCTGGCGCCGGTCTATGCCGCACGGGGCAACGGTGAAGATGGCAGTGGCGGCCGGCCGGTGCAGCCGGAAGATCCGCGGGTGAAGTATGCCTGGTTGCTCGAGCTGGAAGGTCTCTGTGTGGGCTTGACGCACTACGTGCCGGTTCCCGAGCGGCCACCGAACTTCACGCTGGATCGCTGGATAGAGCGCTTCTTCCCGGAACGCCGGCCGGACGTGATCGTCTCCGGAGACACCCACAGGGAGTGCATCGAGGAGGTGCAGGGTGTTTTCTGTGTCAACCCCGGATCGCCAACTTATCCACATAATTACGACACCCAGTATGGGACCATTGGCTATCTGACGCTGGATGATGGCGAAGCACACGCCAGCGTGCACCTGATCACAGAGGAGGGCACGGTGCCCTTCGATTGGGAGGCGACACCCCCATGGAAGCTGCGCAGATAGATCGACTGCCCTTGCCTGCACTGGCTGGTGCCTTCCTGTTGTTCCTGATTTTCCTCTTCGTTCCAAGCATCGCAACAGCGGCCGATGATTTTCTCCAGGTGCGCACCTATAACCCCTTCACGCAGATCTACGGCCGACCCGAGTTTTTTGCCGGTCGGGTGGGCGATCCCGGCGTCGGATGGCTTCGTGGTGCCTTGAACGTGGTCAGCTTAACGGAGATCGAGCAGGCCGATGGGGCCAGTCTGGAGCTGGACGGAGAGTCCTATCACCTGGACTTGAGCTACCAGAAGGTGCTGGCGCCGAGGCTGGAAATCGGCGCTAGCCTGCCCGTGCTGCACTATACGGGCGGCTGGATGGATGAGCCGCTCACCGACTGGCACAGTCTGCTCGGCGTGCCGAACGGTAAGCGGGATGAGCAGCCGCGGGACGCCCTGTTGCTCTACTTCGATGATGGTGCGGGGGTGAGCTATCGTCTGGAGGATACGGAAACCGGCATCGGCGACATGCAGTTCTGGACGCGTTACCAGTTGTCCGGCCATGTGGCCGGCCGTCAGGCTGCAGTGCACGGCGGGATCAAACTGCCGACGGGTGACCCGGATCGATTGACCGGCAGCGGCGCTGTCGACGTCTCGCTTGGCCTCGGACTGTCTGATCCGGTGACCCTGCAGATGATCAGAACCAGCTTGTCTGCCAACGTCGGCGTAGTGCTGCTGGGTGAGGGTGAGGTACTGCCTGAGATTCAACGGAGTTCGGTGGCCTTTGCCGGGCTGCAGGCGTCATTGCGGCTCAGCCGTAAGCTGTCGCTGATCGGCGGTGTCCAGGCCACCAGCTCCTACTACGACACCGATATCGGCGGCATAGGAGACGAAACCGTTCAGCTTCTGTTCGGCGGTGACTACCGCTTCGACAGCGGCTGGCAGGTCCGGTTGGGCATCGTCGAAGACGGATTTTCCCGGGTCATGCCCGACTTCGCCCTGCACATGGATATCTCCCGACGACTGCAGTCCAACTGATCTTCCCTGAGTACAAGCACCTGTTATGCTGACGGGTGACAGATACGGTTCGGAGGGGGAGATGAAGCTCATTGCACAGATCGTCGGCATCTTTGTGATGCTGCTCCTGCTGACACTCGTAACGCTCAGGCTCAAGCATCAGGACGACGATGGGCCATCCGTGCTGTTTCCCGGCGGCAAACTGGTTTCCGGCACGTTACACGAAGGACCCGATCCCGACTGGTCCTTCACCGACGACGTCGCCACCATTGAGCTCGAGACCAGCGATCCACTCAGCTCTCGGCGGATCTTCGTGATGGAGAGCGACGGCAAAGTATACGTGCCGTCGGGTTACATGCGTTCGTTTCTAGGCCGTCTCTGGAAAGACTGGGCCTTTGACGTGGAGGAAGGGAGCAAGCTGGCGGTGGCGCGGATTGATGGTGTTCGCTATGAACGGGAGCTTGTGCGGGTGATGGACCCTGGGATCATCGAGGGCGTCGCACGGAAGCTGGCCATGAAGTATGCGGGCGGGGAAACGCCGGAAACGGTGCAGCAGATCACGCAGAGCGTGGCCGATGGTGATACCTGGATATTCGAAATGGCACCGAGGAGCAGCGACTCATGAGCAATCAGACCTATCTGAAGTTGTGTGCCGGCCTCGCCGCTGTCTGGGTGCTTGGCCTGCTGTTCGTGCCGCCCTTCGCACAGCTGGTTGAAAGTCTCATCCTGCTGTTCCTGTCCAGCACGGCACGCTGAGCACAACTTAAAAGCGGGATGTCACCGGCTTCATTGCTACCCTTTCTGGTCATCAGCTTCGGACTGACCTGGGGGCTTGCGACCATCATGGTCCTGTTCCCGGAGCAGGTCGCTGCGGTGTTCGGTCCTCTGAGGTTGACCAATCCGCTGTTTCTGCTGGCCGTGTACGCGCCTGCCATTGCCGCGCTGTTGCTGGTGTTCAAGCAGGCGGGTACTGCAGGTTTGAAACGTTTCCTTGGCCGACTACTAATCTGGCGGGTGCACGTCGGTTGGTATCTGCTGGTGCTCGTTGGGCCGCCGCTGCTCATGACGTTAGCCGCCTGGCCGGGGGGTGGGCTGGCCGAGTGGTCCATGCCGTATCCAACGTTGCTGGCCGTGCTGGCGGCGCTGGCCAGCACGCTTCTGATCGGGCCGGTGGAGGAGCTTGGCTGGCGGGGGTTGATGCTGCCGCTCCTGCAGCAGCGATACACGCCGTTTTCGGCAGGCCTCATCGTCGGTGGGGTCTGGTCGCTCTGGCACGTGCCGGCGTTTCTCCTCAGCGGCACCCCGCAGAGCGGATTCGACTTCGTGCCATTCGTGGTTGGCACCATGTCCGTTGCCATGATCATGACCATCATGTTCAACGCCACCGCGGGTAGCCTGCTGCTTCCGGTGCTCATGCATTTTCAGCTGAACAACCCGCTGACTCCGGACGCCCAACCCTGGGACGCGGTTGCTTTTCTGTTGCTGGCAGCATTGCTGCTCTGGCACTTCCGGGCCACCGCCTTCGGGCTGACCGGCGTTACCGTGGTCGTGCCGGTCGAGTCCGCTTTTCCGGAACGCGCAAGCAAGCGCTGATTCAGCTCCGGCGGAAGGACAGCGAGAAATTGTTGGCCGGCATGTCACGGACCACAGGCTCGCTGAATCCGTTCGCTGCTGCCTGTGCGGTGACGGCCTCCAGATCCCGCAATCCCCAGTGCGGATTGCGGGACTTGAGTGAGACATCGAAAGCCGCGTTGCTTTCGGTCGTGAACGCGCCATCCACCTTGAATGGACCGTAGATGTGCAGCAATCCGCCGGAGGGAATGAGGTTGCCGGCTTTCTTCATCAGCGCCGGCAGCACCTCGGGTTCCGAGATGTGCAGCAGATTCGCAGTGATGATGGCGTCGACCTCGAGCGCTGGCCAATCCTCGAGCAGGTCCAGGTTCAGCGGCTGTGCCACGTTGCCGAGGGCGTCCGACGCTATCCTGGCAGCGATAGATGCACGTGCTTCCGGGTCCGGGTCGGACGGCAGCCAGTTGAGGTGGGGAAGTGCCGTAGCGAAGTAGGTTACGTGCTGGCCCGTGCCGCTCGCGATCTCGAGCACGGTACCTCGATCCGGCAACTCCGGGATCAGCACGTCGAGAATGAACTGTCTGTTTCTCTCGGCCGGTGCCGAGTATCTGATGTCTGACTGCAAGGGCTTCTCGCAAGGCTATCCGGTAGCGCCATCATAGCTATCTGACAGCCATGGCAAAGACCGATGGCAAAGACCACAGCCGCCAGGCATCCTCGGCGCTCCACTCTTAATGTCCTATGGAGGTATTCGTGCCAGGGATTCCAGCCTCGCTCAAGTGCGGCTTGCCTGCAGTCGTGATGGTGGTGCTCTTCGCCGGTTTTTCGCCCAATACGGCTCAGACGAGAGAGGCGCACACGGATCATCCTTTGGTCAGTCCGTACGAAGGTTCGACGATCCGTCGCAAGAAAGTACTGGAGTTTGATGAGTACCATGCCTTCACCGGCATGGATGAATCCGGCAAGGAGCCGACGACCATTGATCTCGAGGGTCGAATCACCAAGATCAATTACGTGAATCCGAAAGATCGTTCGCGGCTGGAAATGATCCGGAATTACGAAGCAGCCGTTCTCAGCGCCGGTGCCGAGATCCTCTACCAGTGCAACCAGGATGAGCGCGAATGCGTGGAGCGATACGCCGGCCCGACTTTCCAGAAGACGTCTGACATCCATGCCATGGCAAACCTGGCGGGTCGATATCTGTTGGCTCGGGTCAACCAGGGAGAGGAAGTGGCTTACGTGGCCATTGCGGTGGGTCAGTCATCCACCGACATTCACGTGATCGAGGTGAAAGCCATGCAGACCGGCATGGTTCACCTGGATGCGGACGCGCTGGGCAAAGGGCTGGATCGACAGGGCTACGTGGTGGTTGAAGGCATTTACTTCGACACGGACAAAGCCACGCTGAAGCCGGAATCGACCGCAGCGCTGACCGAGGTGGCGGGACTGCTGGGTGCCCGACCGGATCTCCGCGTGTTCGTGGTCGGTCACACGGACCTGCAAGGGAGTTTCGCCCACAATCAGGCGTTGTCAGAGGCGCGAGCGCAAGCGGTGCTGGAAGCGCTGGTCGCCGACTTCGGGATTGCCAGGGAGCGACTGGATAGCCACGGCGTCGGACCGTTAGCGCCTAAAGCCACCAATGCGAATGAAGCGGGTAGAAGCCTGAACCGGCGGGTTGTTCTGGTCAGCCGCTGAAGGCTGAAAAACGCGTCCCCGGAAGCCGGTGGTCCGGCTTCCGGAGATCGATGGCGTATCAGCCCCGCAGCGGGTTGATGGCTGGCCAGTTGTCCTTGGAAGCCAGGATCTGCTCGCCGATCTCTTCCACATCCCACGGACCTTCGGACACATCCCGAGAAGCGATAGGGGTGAGCTGCCAGGACAGGAGCTGAACGTTGTTGCCGGCGACCAGCCACTGACGGCCGGAAATGTCCTTGGCTTCGTCCGTGCAGAGCCAGACGATCGCGGGAGATACGCATTCCGGCGGGAACTGGTCCTGAACGCCTTCCGGCAGGATATCTTCCGTCATCCGCGACATGGCGGTCGGAGCCAGGGTATTCACCGTCACGCCGTACTTGGCACCTTCCAGCCACAGGCAGCGGGCAAATCCGGCAATGCCGGCCTTGGCCGCACCGTAGTTGGTCTGGCCGAAGTTGCCGAGCAGACCGGAGGTCGAGCTGGTGACGATGATCCGGCCGCCGCCTTCACGTCCGATCATGTGATCAAACGCTGCCTTGGTGGTCAGATAGGTGCCACGCAGGTGAACGTCCAGCACGATGTCCCACATGTCGTCTTCCATGTTCTTGAAAGACTTGTCGCGCAGAATCCCGGCGTTGGCGATCAGGATATCCAGCTTGCCGAAAGCATCGACGGCTGCCTGGACCATGCCCTGGGCATCGTCCTTGTCGGTGACCGAGCCGTAGTGGGCGATCGCGGTGCCGCCGGCAGCCTTGATCTCTTCGGCCACCCCATCTGCCATGGAGGAACCGGCGCCGGTGCCGTCTCGAGCGCCGCCCAGGTCGTTGACCACAACGGAAGCCCCTTCCTTCGCCAGCAGCATTGCGTGTGCGCGGCCGAGGCCGCCACCAGCGCCGGTGACCAGCGCAACTTTTCCATCCAGCATTCCCATGCTTAACTCCTTTCGAGTGCTTTTATTCGAGAACGGTGCAGTCTACGGTGAGACCCGACAAAAACAAGGCCACAGCGATGTCAGGCCCCCGTCCGGAAGGCGCGTATGCGCGGACCGATCTGGCGGCTACGCTGCACGTGCTGCAACGAGACCTGGACCGTTTGCTGGTCTTCCTCGACGCGTATGAACGCTCGGACCACCCTGCCCGGATCGAGGCTCTGCGTTGGCTGCAGCCGGCGTTGGAGCGCCACCAGCGGACGCTGAAGCGGCAGCGAAAGAAGGCACGGAAGCGGCGGCGATAGTCAGCGGTCGGCCGACCAGCGGAGAATGGCCGTCACCACGGTACTCGAGCAGTCAGCCGTGCCCAACTCTGCCAGTGTGCCCAGGCCGCCCGGATTGGCCACATTGACTTCCATGAGATGCTCGCCCACCAGATCGATGGCAGCGAAGCCCGCGCCGAGATTCGCAAGCTCCTGGCTGAGAGATTCCACCCGTGCTCTCTGCCGCTGGGTAAGCTCACCGGGAACCGCTTGCCCGCCGCTGGCCAGGTTGCTCGTTGTCCCGGCGCCTGGCAGTCGCGTGTAGGTTGCGATGAGTTCGCCGCCTGCCACCAGTGTCCGCTGCTCTCCCTCCTGCACCTCGGGCAGATAGCGTTGAGCCATGAGATAACCGTCGCCGGATTGGCTCAGGTGGGCCCGCACCTCACTGAGACTGATCGCGCCACCACGCACGATACGCACATCGCGGCCATAGCTTCCGGCAGGTGGTTTGAGCACCCAGTCGCCGCCGGATGTCACTATTTCGTGGAGACGTTGCGCACGTGCGCTGGTGTGGGTTTCCGGCATCAGGGCGTGCCAACGGTGTTTCCCGTGCAGCCAGACCAGGGCGCCCGGGCTGACCACGAACTGGCGTTCCGGCAGGCTCGAGAGCATCTGCATGCGGTCGAACCAGGTGACCAGACGACCGAACCCGAGTGGCCAGATCAGATCAAAGCTATGCAGCGGCTGGGCATCCTGCTCTGCTGACGAAGCGAGGTGGAGAGCACCGGCCGTGATCTCGATATCGTCGTGGTCGGCGACGCGAACCTGCCAGCCAGCCGCTCGAAACGCGGCCGGTAATCGCTCGTGGTTGTCGTTCCGGGCTTTGCTGGCATCGCCCAGCAGCAGGAGCAATTCCGGCATGCGTGGTAAAATGACGAATGGAAATGGAAAACCAGTGCAACATACCAGACTACAGCCTGCCCGAGGAGCGGGTGCCGCTCTTTGAGCCCGAACACCTCGATGGCGACACCAAGGCAAAGCTCAAAGCAGAGATCGCTGAGCTGCTGCGGGTCCGCGGCGCGACCCTGATTGCCCACTACTATGTGGACGGCGACGTGCAGGATCTGGCCGAAGAGACCGGCGGCACGGTTGCCGACTCGCTGGAAATGGCCCGCTTTGGTCGTGATCAGGGTGGCGACACCCTGGTGGTTGCCGGTGTCCGGTTCATGGGTGAGACGGCGAAGATCCTGTCACCGGAAAAGCGGGTCGTGATGCCGACGCTGGAAGCGGAGTGCTCGCTGGATCTCGGTTGCCCACCGGACGAGTTCAAAGCCTTCTGCGAGGAACACTCTGATCGCACCGTGGTGGTCTATGCCAATACGTCCGCAGAGGTGAAGGCCATGTCCGACTGGGTGGTCACCAGCAGCGTGGCGCTGCCCATCGTCGAATCCCTGGATGCGAAAGGCGAGAAGATCCTCTGGGCACCGGACAAGCATCTCGGCAACTACATTCAGCACCAGACAGGCGCAGATATGCTGCTCTGGTCCGGAGCCTGTGTGGTCCACGAGGAGTTCAAGTCCAAGGCTCTTTTCGACCTGAAAGCCGTCTACCCGGACGCCGGCGTGCTGGTGCACCCGGAATCACCGGCGGCCGTGATCGATATTGCGGACGCAGTGGGTTCTACCAGCCAGATCCTCAAGGCGGCTGAATCGTTACCGCACGAGACCTTCATCGTTGCCACGGACCGGGGCCTCTTCCACAAGCTCCGGCAGCGCAATCCAGGCAAACGCTTCATCGAGGCACCCACCGCGGGTGATGGTGCCATGTGCCGCAGCTGCGCCCATTGCCCCTGGATGGCCATGAACGAATTGACAGCGTTGGCTGAAATGTTGAGAAACGATGCGATCTTCGCAGCGAACGAGGTTCTGGTGGACCCGGAGATCGGTGAAAGAGCGATGGTGCCTTTGAACAGGATGCTGGCCTTTCAGGCCGGCTGATCAGGACCGGGCGATTCTGAGCTCGGTGCGCAGATCGTTGATTCGTTGATCGAGCATGGCCTGCAGCTTTGCGTTGTCCCGGTTTACCAGGCGCCGCGCGTACTCCAGGTGCTGAATGGCTCGGGTGTAGGCGCCATGCAGGGCAAAGAACTCCGCCCGAGCCCGGTGCACGGCTACGATATCTCCCGCTTTACCTGCGACTTCTGCCAGCTCGTACCACACGTCTATGTCGTTCGGCCTTAGCTTGCTCTGCCGTGTGAGGATCTCTTCGGCGATGTCGTACTCCTCGTTCTGCATCAGCGCCTCTGCGTAAAGCATGGCCAGCGGCGGATTGTCCGGGTTGAGCAGCAACTGCCGCTCGAGCAGGGTCAGTGCCTGGTCGAGCTCCCCGGCGGCGGTGAGGAATTCGGCGTAGGCGGCCACGAACAGCAGCCGGTCGGGTGCTGATGCAAACAGGGCATCCGCCAGGGGCACCGCTTCGTCGTGCTCACCGGCTCTGGACAACGCCAGGGCCAGGCCGTACTGAGCAGCTGAAGAATCAGGGTTGTCATCCACTTCCTTGCGGAAGTGCTTCACGGCCACCTCCGGACTGTCGGAGTAGTGCACCACGGCGCGCATACGGGCCAGGGTGTAGTCGGGCGAGTCGTCATACTGCCGGGCCGGGTATTTGAGCGCATTGGTCTTGGCATCAGCCACCCTGCTCTCGGTGAGTGGGTGGGTGAGCAGGAATTCAGGCGGCCGGCTGGAGTAGCGGTAAGCCCGGCCCATGCGTTCGAACATCCGGGCCATGCCGTCCGGGTCCAGGCCTGCGTTGACCAGCGTATTCATGCCGATCCGGTCGGCTTCCGTCTCCCGGCTTCTGCTGTAGCGGAGCTGACTCGACTGAGCAGCAGCCTGAGAGGCGGACATGGCCGCAATACCGGCATCCCCACCAGCAGCCATGCCGATTGCGATGGCGGCGATCATGGAAGCCATGGTCGGCAGCATGGCTTCCCGCTGCTCTTCGATGCCGCGTGCGAAGTGGCGCTGGCTCAGGTGGGCGAGCTCGTGGGCCATCACCGAAGAGTATTCGTGCACGTCCTCGGCGGTGAGCAGAAGCCCCAGGTTCACCCCCACCACGCCGCCGGGTGCCGCAAAGGCGTTCACTGCCGGTGAGTCGATCAGCACCACCTCCAGCACCTTCTCCTTCAGCTGGGAATACTGGGCGAGATCGGCAATGTGGGTCTCCACGTAGTACTTGAGGATCGGATCGTCAATGGTGGGCAATACGGCGTTGATCTGCTTCAAGAACTGCCGGCCGATCTGCTTTTCCATGGCCGGGGAGACGATGGCTGAGGAACCGTCGCCCAATGTGGGCAGGTCGGCTGTCGGATCGGAGCTCATTGCCGGGGTTGCGCAGAGGGCCAGACAGAGGGCGAGCAACAGCGAACGGACGCGCGCGAGCCCCGCCAGCGTTCCGGCGTTCGCGGAAGCTGGCGCAGAAAACCTGGTTGCGATGGTTCGAAGGTTCGAATCCGCAACCTGTCCGTGGGCGTATCTCATTCGGGTCTGTCTGAATTTGCCTGATCGGCGGTAGTGGAGGCGACTTCTCTTCTGATCATACTTGATGGACGTATGCCGGGCACCAAAAGTTCAAAACCGGCTATCATGGCCATACATCCATCCGACATGCTTCTCAATCGCGTGAACGACCCTGAAAGCCCCGCTGATACTGCAGATAGAACCACTGGAGGTGATGCTCCGGAGCCCAACCTGGATGTGACCGTGCTGGACGTGAAAGGCCTGCGGTGTCCCATGCCGCTTCTGAAGGCCAAAAAGGCGCTCAACGAGCTCGATCCTGGCGCGTTGTTGCGCGTGATCGCCACGGATCCCGGATCGGAGCGGGATTTCGAGACCTTCTCCGCGCAGAGCGGCCACGCGTTGCTGGAATTCGAGCGCCGGCAGGACGAGTTCATCTACCTGCTCAGGAAGAAAGACGCATAGCCCATGCGCTTCCTGGAAGTCATCAGCAGCTGGATCAACCGGCATTTTTCCAACGAGGAAGCCATCTACATGGTGGTGTTTCTCGTGGTCGGCTTCGCCCTGTTGTTTGTGTTCGGCGGGATGCTCGCCCCTGTGCTCACCGGGCTGGTGCTGGCCTTCCTGCTGCAGGGGCTGGTGAAACGCCTGGTCGGCTGGGGGGTGCCGGAAAAGCCCTCCGTCTACCTCACCTTCGTCTTCTTTCTCGGCGTGCTGACCGCCATCCTGCTGTTCGTGGTGCCGCTCATCTGGCAACAGCTGGTTGCCCTGCGCGCCGCGTTGCCCAACATCATCAACCGGCTAAAGGACATGCTCCAAGATCTGCCGGAAGTGGCACCGGGGTTCGTCACGGCCGAACAGGTGGACCAGTGGCTGAACTTGGCAGCAGGCGAGGTCGGCAGTGCCAGCGGGTCCCTGCTGAACGCTGCGCTCACCCAGGTGCCATCGGTGATCGGCATTCTGATTTTCCTGATCCTGGTGCCGATCTCCGTGTTCTTTTTTCTGAAAGACAAGCAGTCGCTGATGGCGTGGTTTCAATCCCTGCTGCCGAGGCAACGGCCGTTGCTGGACCGGGTGGGGAACGAGATGAATCTGCAGCTTGCCAACTACGTGCGTGGTAAAGCCATCGAGATCCTCATTGTCGGTTCCGTCACCTTTGTTGTCTTTGAACTGCTGGGTCTGAATTACGCGGCCTTGCTGGGGCTGGTTGTGGGTCTGTCTGTGCTGGTGCCTTTCGTGGGAGCCGCCGTGGTAACCATACCGGTGGCTCTGGTGGCCATATTTCAGTTCGGTTGGACCTGGGAGATGGCCTGGATAATGATCGCCTACACCATCATCCAGGCGCTGGATGGCAATGTGCTGGTACCGCTGCTGTTTTCCGAGGCGGTGGATCTGCACCCGATCACCATCATCGTTGCCGTGCTGGCTTTCGGGGGCCTCTGGGGTGTCTGGGGCGTGTTTTTTGCCATTCCGCTGGCGACCCTGGTCAAGGCGATCTACAACGCCTGGCCGACCGTCGAGCTGGAACAGCCGCCGCCGGAGGCTCTGCCTGAATCTCGAGAGATTCAGGCAGGCCAGGGTGGGGCCGTCGGGCTGGAGCCGGAAGCGCCTTGAGGGCGCGGGGTCTAAGCAAGTACCATGGCGCCGTTTTAGTCCGCGGCCCTCGTCGCCCTAGCAAATGCTGAATAATCCCCTCCGCGGCAGCCTCGTCGCGCTCATCACACCCATGCATCCGGACGGCAGTATCGATTGGCCTGCGCTTGCTGGGCTGATCAATTGGCACATCGATGAGGGCACCCATGGGATCATCCCTGTGGGCACCACAGGTGAATCGGCAACACTGGCCGTGGATGAGCATCTGGAGTTCATCGAGAAAACGGTCGCAGCGGTTGCCGGCCGAGTGCCGGTGATTGCGGGGACAGGTGCCAATTCCACGGCAGAAGCCATTCATCTGACCCGGCAGGCAGAAGCGGCGGGTGCCGATGCCTGTCTGTCCGTGGTGCCTTACTACAACAAACCCACCCAGGAAGGCCTGTACAGGCACTTCATGGCCATAGCCGATGCCACCTCGCTGCCCGTCGTGCTCTACAACGTGCCACCGAGGACGGCCTGCGACATGCTTCCGGAGACGGTCGCGCGACTTGCTGGTCATGAGCGCATCATCGGCATCAAGGAAGCCTGCGGCGATGCAGAACGGGTGGCAGAGATCGTCCCCGTGGTTGCTGATGATTTCGTCGTTCTCTCCGGCGAGGACGCCCAGACGCTGCGGATGATGGAGTTGGGGGCGGTGGGCACCATCTCCGTGACTGCCAACGTGGTGCCGCGACTGATGAGTGAGTTCTGCACGGCCTTCCTCGACGGTAGAATGGAAGAAGCGAAGGCGCTGGATGGCAAGTTGCAGCCGTTGCATGCGGCGCTGTTCGTGGAACCCAATCCGCAGCCGGCCAAATGGGCCTTGCACGAGATGGGTCGTGTGCAGCCTGGTATTCGCCTGCCGTTGATCGAGCTTTCCGAAGGCGCGCGCCCGGCGCTGGTGGCCTGCCTGAAAGACATTGGCGCGCTGTCGTGAGCGCCTCCCGGTTTGCTTTACTGTCGGTAGCCGCCGCGTTGCTCGTCGGTAGTCTCTCCAGCTGCGGCTGGTTCAATGACGATAAAGGCATATTCGTCAACCGAGACGATGACTACATCGACATGGTCGAGCGAGAGGCGCTGGTGGTGCCGACCGATCTGCAGACCGAGCGGGTGGCAGATCCGTACCCAATACCCCGCACGCCACGGCAGCTGAATCCGGAGTTCTACCCCAACCAGCCGCCGCGCCCGGATGCTATTTTCGCCAGCGACAATCGGGACGAAGTTCGCATACAGCGGCTCGGCGAACGTGCCTGGCTGGTGGTGCCGGAAGACACCACCACGGTGTGGCCGAAGGTGAAGCAGTTCCTGGCGGAAAACGGCATCCGGGTGGCATCCGAAATGACCGAATTCGGGCGCCTGGACACCCAGTGGCTGGACACTTCCCAGGAAGCTTATCGGGACATCATTCGTACCGTGATCCGCGAAGCGAAAGAGCAGGACGGCTTTCTGGACGGTCAGGACCGGTTGCTGATCAGGGTGGAACCGGGCATCCGCGAAGCGACCTCGGAAGTCTACGTGCGGCACGAAAACGATGCCCTCGGCCTGCCGAGTGTGGGAGTGGTAGACCTGAACAGCATTCGCTCGCTGATCCCGGCGGCAGAGATCGACGTGCTTTCGGAGATCGGAGCCTATATCGCCGCCAAGGTCTCCGAGCAGACCATCTCCATGGTGGCGACAGACAACACCGGCAGGGTGAAGTCTTCCGTCGCGCGGAATCCGGAAGGCATTCCTGTGCTGGAACTGCGTCTCGATCGGGAACGGGCCTGGGCCACGGTCGGTCAGGCGCTCACTCGCGCCGAGGTGCCGGTGGAAGACCAGGACCAGCTGCAAGGCGTTTACTTTGTGCGCGTTCCCGAAAACGTGCTGACAGGTGAAGAGAAAGGCTGGTTTTCCGGAATTCTGGGTCGTGGCAACAAAGGCTATGAGTTGCAGCTGCATCTCAACGAGATTGATGACTCGGTCTATCATGTGAGCGTCACCGATGAGGATGAAAAACCGGTGGACCGGGAGTTCGGTCAGGAAGTGCTCACCATGATTCGAGAGTTTGCCAGTTGACGCGATTTGCCTCGCTTGGCAGCGGTAGCCGAGGCAACGGCACCGTTGTCGAGATCGGAGGCGAGCGAATCCTGGTTGATTGTGGTTTCACGCTGAAGCAGGCAGAAGCAAGGCTTTCGCGTATCGATCTGAAGCCGGCAGACCTCACGGCTATCCTGGTGACCCACGAGCACAGTGATCACATTGGTGGTGTGGGTGCCCTGGCCTACAAGTACGCCATTCCCGTGTATGCCTCTTTCGGCACGTTGGCGTCTGCACGAGAAAGTGCATCAGTGGTCGGCACCGCGATCAGCGCCCACAGCCCGTTTTTCCTGGGTGGTGTTGAAGTTATGCCGGTGGTGGTCCCTCATGATGCCCGGGAGCCAACTCAGTTCGTTTTCCGACACGGCGATTGCTCGGTGGGTGTGATATCCGATCTGGGCTGTGTGACGCCCTTTGTCGTGGAGCAGTTCAGCGGCCTTGATGGGTTGCTGATGGAGAGCAACTACGACTTACAGATGCTGGCGAACGGCCGCTACCCCGAACGGGTAAAGCGGCGCATCGCCAGCGAGCTCGGGCATCTGTCCAATGCGCAGGCGGCGAGCTTTCTCGAGCAGATTCAGCATCCGGGACTGACGGTGGTGGTCGGTCACGTGAGTGAAGAGAACAACCACCCGGACCTTCTGAGCGAATCCTTCAGCACGCATCAGGAAGTGGTGTGCAGTCTCACCTTTGCGACTCAGGACGAAGGGGCTGGCTGGCAGTCGGTCCTGCCGCCAGGCACCATGGAAGTCGGTGCCGGCTCTCCTGTCCAGCGGCGTGCTGAATCAGGTGAGGCGTTCGGCCTTGGCTGAAGAGGCCGTGCTGTTGACTGAAGGTTCCGTCGGTTGTCCCGAGTGTGATCTTCTCGGTGAGCTGGGCAGTCTGAATCCGGGCGAACGGGCCGTGTGTGCCCGTTGCGGTTGCGTGCTCAGTGTCTGCTTCGAGGATCCTTATGACCGGGCGTGGTCTTACAGCACCTCGGCGCTCATCGTGCTCGCGATCGCGTTTTCGTTCCCGTTTTTATCGATCACCGCAGCGGGCGTGACCAACTCGATGACCCTGGTGGAGACCGTGCTCTATCTGGCTCAGTACGGTGCGCACATCATTGCCGTTCTGGTCTCCGTATTCGTCATCATAGTGCCGCTGGTCATGCTCATATTCATGGTCGTGCTGGCAACGGCGCTGCGCCTTGATCGGTTTCATACGCTTCTGATACCACCCACTCGCTGGCTTTTTCATCTGAATGGCTGGTCCATGGTGGAGGTGTTCGCGATTGGTGTGATCGTCAGTCTGGTGAAGCTGGCAGCGATGGCGAAGGTCACCCTGGGTCCATCGTTCTGGGCCTACCTTGCGTTTACCGTCCTGTTTCTGTTCGCGTTCGCTGCAATGGATCGGCTGAGCGTGTGGCGGGACATCGAGCGACTGACGGGAGCCAGATCGTGATCAGTGCCAGCAAAGCGGGCTACGATGTCTGCCACACCTGCCTGGCGCTCAACCTTTCCAGCAGTACGCACTGCCATCGCTGTGGCTCACTCGTGCACGATCGAATACCGAACAGCCTGCAGAGAACGGTGGCCCTGCTGATCGCGTCGGTGGTGCTCTACTTCCCCGCCAATCTGTTTCCGATCATGACCACGGATCAGTTCGATCGCTCGGTGGACAGCACCATCATCGGCGGCGTCGTGTTGCTCTGGAACATGGGCTCCTATCCGGTGGCCCTGGTGATCCTGATCGCCAGCGTTCTGGTGCCCATTGGCAAGATCCTGACGGTGGCGATGCTTTGCTGGACCGTGGGTCGGCACCAGCACATCTCGCCACGTCAGCGCATGACGCTGTACCGAATTACGGACTTCATCGGCAAGTGGTCCATGGTGGATGTCTTTGTCGTGGCGATTCTGGTGGCGCTGATTCAGATTACGGGCATCATCGTCATCCGCCCCGGCGGGGCAGCGCTGGCATTCGCCGGTGTGGTGATCCTGACCATGCTGGCGGCCGAGAGTTTTGATCCCAGGTTGATCTGGGATGATGTCGATCGGGAGGTAGAAAAAGAAGAAAAGGCCGAGGTTGGCCTGGAGGAGTCACCTTGAGCGAATCTGTGGTGGTGGAAACCCGGAAGCGGAAAATCTCGGGCATCTGGGTTGTGCCGCTGGTGGCAGTGGCTCTCGGGCTCTGGCTGGCAGTGGATGCCTACCTGAGTCAGGGGCCAACGATCACCCTGTACTTCTCGGACGCGGAAGGGCTGCAGGCGGACAAGACCCTGGTGAAAGTCCGCAGCGTTACTGTGGGCACGGTCACCAGTGTGCAACTGGCGGATGATCTGGAACGGGTTGTAGTTACCGCGCAGCTCACGCCACAGGCCCGGCAACTGCTCCGCGAAGACAGCCAGTTCTGGGTGATGCGGGCAGAGGTCCGCGGCGCATCGGTAACAGGGATCGGCACGTTGCTGAGCGGTGCTTACATCGAAATCTCGCCCGGAACGGGTGAGCTGACAAGCGAGCGGGTGTTTCAGGGGCTGGACCGTCGCCCTGTCTCGCCGGTAGGCACGCCAGGTAAACGGCTCAAGCTCGTCAGTGAGAGCAGCGGCTCGGTAAATGTCAGCAGCCCCGTCCTCTATCGAGGCTACAAAGTCGGCACGGTGGAGAGCATCGAGCTGCAGGTGGAGAATCAACAGGTCGTTTACTCTGTATTCGTCGATGCGCCGTATGACGTGCTCGTCTCCAGCAACACCCGGTTCTGGAATGCCAGCGGAATTTCCGCCGAGCTCTCCACCGAGGGAGTCAAGGTGAGCGTTGGCTCTCTACAGTCGGCGCTCATGGGTGGGGTTGCCTTCGATCTGCCGCGCAACGCGAGCATCGGCCGGGAGGTTGAGCCGGATACGGTATTCCGCCTCTACCCGGATGAGGCTTCGATTCACCAGAATCCCTTCCGCAACGCGAAGGAGTACGTGGTTTCGTTCAGTCAGTCCCTGCGCGGACTCAACCCAGGTGCGCCGGTGAATTACCGGGGCATCCGAATCGGCAGTGTCGTGCGGATCATGCTGGTGGATCTGGCGAAAAACCCGGAAGCAGACCCCGGTGAGAGCGGCCAGGCCATTCCCGTCCTGATCAGGCTCGAACCAGGCCGACTGGCCATTGAGGATTCGTTCCAGGGCATCGAGATCATGGAAGAGACCGTGGCCATCTCCGTGCAGAACGGTATGCGGGCAACGCTGGAATCGGGGAACCTGCTCACCGGTGCGCAACTGATCGAGCTGGATATCTTCGATACGGAAACCACCGAAGAGCTTGGCGAGTTCCTGGGCTATCCGACCATACCGACCATCAGTGGCGGGCTTGCGCACATCCAGGTGCAGATCAGTCAGTTGCTGGACAAGTTGAACGGGTTGCAGATTGCAGGGGTGCTGAATCGGGCCGAGGGTGCCCTCATCGAGCTCGAGGGCACGTTGCAGGCGATTCGGAGGTTCGCCGAGAGTCAGGATCTGCAGGCTCTGCCGGTGACAGTGCAGGCCACCCTCGATGAGCTGAACGAGGTGCTGGAAGGTTTCGATTCCCACTCTGAGTTTCAGCAGGAGTTGATCCGAGCCATCAAAGAGCTGAAGAGCGCACTGCAGAGCGTCGACGCCTTTGCCGAGCAATTGAGTGATAAGCCGAACTCGCTCGTCTTCCCGCAGAAACAGACCCCGGATCCGGAACCGAGAGTAAACCAATGACGATAGTGAAACGCCCATCTCTGAGCCTCGTCTGCGTAGGCTTGTTGATCTCGGGTTGTGCCGGCTCACCGAGCGTGCAGGATCACGATTACCTCATCAGGCCGCAGCAGCTCATGGTCGCCTCGAACAACGGGTCTTCGGTGCTGTTGAAGTCGGTGACCGTCGCACCGTACCTGGATCGGAAGGGCATTGTTGTGCAAACGAACGGCTCGGAGATTCGAGTGGCGAAGCACCATCGCTGGGCTGAACCACTCGGTGAGGCGCTTGAGCGCTACCTGCAGGTGAGCATCGCGAATCAAGCGGGTATCACCGTCGAGTCAGCGCCTTTGACCACGTCGGGGGATGCGGCAACGGTAACCGTTCGCATCAATCAGCTGCACGGCACGGAGGCAGGCCGGGTGCACCTGGTAGCAGATTGGAAGTTGGACCGGCCGGATCAGGATCCGGTGCTTTTCAACTTCGATGAGTCGGTGACCCAGTCTGCGGATGGATACCCGGCGCTGGTGGCTGCGCATGGCGTGTTGCTCGACCAGCTCGGCGGTGCCATCGCCGGATCGCTCACGGCTGATCAGCAATGACTGCTGAATCGCTTCCGGAAGATCTTTCCGATCTCGGCGGTCAGATTCCCGATTGGCTGATCGATACTCTCTCGACCGAGCGGGAGTCTGGGTTCATCGAAGTTGAAGGTACGCCCATTCACTACCTGGCCTGGGGCAATCGGGATCTCCCGGGGCTGATCCTCACCCACGGTCGTATGTCCCACGCCCGCTGCTGGGCGTTTGTCGCACCGTTGCTGGCCAATCGATACCGCTGCGTGGCCTTTGATCTTTCCGGCATGGGCGATTCCGGCCGGCGTGAGTACTATGCAGTCGATGTGCGGGCGGAGGAGGTACTGGCCGTGGCTGCCGCGGCCACAGAGGCTGACCGGCCGGCGCTGCTCGTGTCTCACAGCTATGGTGCCGTTGTGGCCCAGCGGGCGTTGGACAGATCTGCTCGCTTTGCCGGGTTCATCGCTTGTGATCCCTCGTTCAACCATCCCGACGAGTGGGCCGAACAGACCCCCCGTGTGGAAGACAAGGACGCGGTGAAGCCGCACCGCACATATGGTGACCTGGAAACTGCCATCAGCCGGTATCGCCTGGCGCCGCCGCAGGACGTGGAAATGCCCATTCTACTTCGTTACCTGGCCCGTCACTCTCTCAAAGCGGTCGATGCAGGCTGGACGTGGAAATTCGATCCCAGGGTTTACTCCCGCTTCGAGGAAGGCCACAACGACTGGTGGGTGACGCACAGCCAGGACTTCGTGGCACTCGACCTGCCGAAGGCCATCGTCTTCGGCGAGCGGAGTGCATTCATCGATTCGCGCACGGCCTTTGCTATTGCGGATGCCTCATCCGCACCGGTCGCCGTGACGGGCATTCCCCACGCCCGTCATCACATCATGGTAGACCAGCCGGTGGCGCTGGCGGTGGCGATCGGCACTCTCGCTGATCGAATGCAGTCGACGTTCTGAGTCAGCCCAGCAGGTTCTGGCCGCCGTCGTCCAGCTGTTCGGGTCGAATCCAATAGTTGAACTGGGGTGTGAACGCCGGCTCGCCCAATCCTGCCAGGGCGAGCAGATGCCAGAGCGAACAGTAAAGATCACCGGGACCGAACACCGCACTGTTCTTGCGGGTGATGGTCTCGCCGTTGCGTTGGTAAGTCACCACGCCGGGCATGTTGTTCACGCCCGCCTGTACCGACTGCTCCTGGATGTAGTCGCTGCCGCCATGAGATGCCAGTCGGAACCGCCAGCCACGGCTGTTGGCGAAGCGCCGTTGCACATCCGGTGCATCTTTCGAGACCAGCACTACGGACATGGCCGATTCCAGGTGCGGCAAGAAGCCATTGAACCCGTCCGCCCAGACCGTGCAGTAGCGGCACCCCTGGCCCATGTTGTGAATGAGCATCAGAGTGTCCTGATCGCCGAACAGATCGAGCAGCGTCGTTGCGCCGTTCTGGGTCTCGAAACGGTAGTTCGGTACCGAATCGCCCGAGTTTGCCTTCTGTAATGCATGCAGCTTGCTCGTCAGCTCATAGATCTCGGCCGAAAGGGCCTCTATCTCGGCCTGCGGGTTTGCATCACTCATCTAAGAGTCCTCCTCCCTGATCGGACTGCTATTTAACCTGCTCTCCTTGCCCGGATGCTACTGAAAGGTCAGCTCCGGCCCGGTGGCGATGCTGACGTGGTATAAGCAAGGAGCCGCAGCAGAGAGGAGAGATGCACTTGCCGAAATTCGTTCTCATTGGCCTCTGCGATCCACCGAATGCCGAAGGCCAGGCGGCCTTCGATGAGTGGTTCGTCGGCCAGCACATTGAAGATACAGCCCGTTGCCCGAACTTCGTTCGTGGCAGCGTTTACAAGTTGTCCGGGCCGCATCTGGATGGGGAGACAGTGTCTGACTATCTCTCGGTCTATGAGGTGGAGGCGGAAAGCTATGAGGCAGCCGAAAGGGTGCTGAACGAGTGGCAGGCAGATCCGGATGCCTGGGAGGGCAGACGTGATCACTGGGCCACTGCGAAGAAGCATGGCGGTGTGCCGCTCACGGTTAGGGGCTCTGGTTGGTACGAGCTGATCGCTGCGTACGACGGTCCGGGGACCGTCAGCTAGCGTGATGGAGATGACGGTAGAAATTCCGAAGCACATTGAAGCAGTGACCGATGGCTGGCTCAGCCAGGTGCTCGAGGCTGAGGTGAGAGATCACGAGCGGAAGCGGATCGGCGAAGGTGTCGGCCTGATGGGCGACATTTATAGGCTCCGTCTCGACTATGCGGAAGGCCAGACGGCTGGACCTCGGAGTGTGGTGGTGAAGCTGCCTTCCTCCCATGAGGATAACCGCGCACAAGGTGTGGCGCTCGGAATGTTCGCGGCCGAGGTGACGTTCTACAATCAGCTGGCACCCCGCGTCTCTGTCGGCATGCCGGGCATCTATTTCGCGGCCACTGGTGAGAGTGGTGCTGAGTTCGTGATCGTCATGGAAGACCTCAGCGCGCTCGACATGGTTGATCAAAGCGTCGGTATGAACGTGGCGCAGGCGAAGTCCGCGGTGGAGGTGCTCGCAGGTGTGCACGCCGCCTTCTGGGATGATGTGGACAAGCCTGAGCTCGACTGGATTCCAACCCAGACCGGACCAAGAATCGAGTTCGTCGACAACATGATGGGGCAGATCTTTCCGGTTTTTGCCGAGCATTTTGGCGATGAGTTGCCCGAAGGTGGCTTTGCGCTGTACGAGCAGTTCATCGGCAACTACCTGAAGATCATGAAGATCATCTGCGCCCGGAGCCCGTGGACAATCGCCCATCAGGACTACCGGATCGAGAATCTGCTTTTCGGAGCTCCCGGCTCAGGGAGAGTGGTGGTGCTGGACTGGCAGGGGCTCGGGCGCGGCGTGGGGGCCTATGACCTCGCCTACGTGCTTGGTGGCTCCATGACCTCAGAGCTGCGGCGCAGCCACGAACGGGAACTGGTGATGGCTTATCATGCCGCGCTGGAGGCAGCCGGTGTGCAGGGGTATGGCTTCGATGCGGCCTGGGAAGACTATGCGCATGCCCAGCTGATGGGCGGGCTCGCGGTTTCCATTGTCACCGGTGGCTCCATGGATCTGAGCAATGACCGGGCTCGGACGCTGATTGCCACCATGGCCCAAAGACATGTTCAGGCCGCATTGGATCACGATGGTCCTGCCCGGCTTCGGGAGATTACTGGTTGAAGATCAGCCTAGAGAGGAGGACCGATGCTGCTGCTCAAGCCGAATTGTGAATGCTGCGACAAGGATCTGCCGCCAGCGAGTGAAGAGGCGTTGATCTGCAGTTTCGAGTGTACTTTCTGCAGAGACTGCGTGGATGGGGTGCTTGCTGGACGCTGTCCGAACTGCGGCGGCGACTTTCAGGTGCGGCCGGTAAGACCGGCAGCGCTGCTCGAGAAGTTTCCTGCGTCCAAGGAACGGGTGTTCAATCCCAAGCACGCGCAGTCCTGAGCGGGCGATGAGAGTGGCTGCCTGTCAGGTCCCTGACGTACGTGCCGACGTGCGTCGGGCGCTGGTGATTATTCGGGAACAGGCTTCGCTTGCAAGCTCGCAAGGCGCCGACGTCGTCCTCTTCCCCGAGTGCTTCCTGCAGGGTTACTTCACCGACCAATCGTCCGTAGAGCGGTTGGCCATTGATCTCGAGGGCGAGGACTTTCTGCCGGTTCGCAAGCTCTCGGCTGACATACCGGTTACGCTCATTGTCGGCGTGATCGAAAGGGCCGCAGATCATTGCTACAACACCGCGGTGGTACTGCGAGGTGGCAATGTGCTTGGACGCTACCGGAAGAACGCGCTGCTCGAGAGCGAAAGTCGGGTGTTCCAACCTGGATGCGACTTCCCGGTGCTGGAGATTGCCGACCGTCGTATTGGAATCAACATCTGTTACGACCTGCGATTCACTGAGCCCGCCCGGCGCCTGGCGGATCAGGGGGCTCGTGTATTGCTCTGTCCATGCAACAACATGCTCGATCGTGCCAACGCGGAATCCTGGAAAGAGAAGCACAACGCGATTCGCGCCCTGCGTTGCCGGGAATCCGGTCTCTGGCTCGTGAGCTCAGATGTGACGGGAGAGCGGGATGGCAAGGTGAGTTATGGCCCCACGGCGGTCATTGATCCGAGCGGTGTGGTGCTGGACCAGCTTCCGCTGTTGACCGAAGGAATGCTGATTGTCGATATTTGATCATTGTGGCATTCGAGGAGAAGGCGATGGAGTACCGGGAACCGGAGGAGGCGAGGCACATGCCGGGCTTGAAGCTGGCACTAACCACCGGCGTGCCTGGGCCCTGGGGGGAGTCCGCGAAGAAGATCCTCGAATTCAAGGGCATCGACTACATCCCCGTGGCCCAGTATGCCAGCCGGCCGAACGAAGCGCTGGTGGCCTGGACGGGGATACGCAATGCCCCCATCCTGATCTTCGATGACGAACCGCCCCGGACCAACTTTCAAGACATCGTGGCATTCGCAGAACGACTGAAACCGGAGCCGCGGCTCGTTCCGGATGATCCGGAAGATCGGCTTCTGTGTCTCGGTATTTCTGCTGAGATCTGCGGTGAAGGCGGATTTGGCTGGAAGCGGCGGCACGTGATGCGCGGTGCGCACGCGGCACGCCCTGCTGATGCGCCACCCGTCGGTAATCCTGGCCTGGACCGGAAGACGATGGCCAGAGCCTACGGTGGCACAGAGGCGGAAGCCGAGGATGCTCCCCGTTATCTGGCTGCAATGCTCGATGCGCTGGCAGAACGACTCGAGGCACAGAAGGTGCGAGGTTCACCGTACTTCGTCGGCAACTCGGCAACTGCCTGTGACATCCACTGGGCCTGTTTCTCGGCCCTCCTGGAGCCGTTACCGCATGAGGTGAATCCAATGCCGGACTGGCTGAGGGTGAGCTACAGTTATCTCGGCCCGGGTCTGGAAGACCACAAACACCCGATCCTGCTTGAACATCGGGATCATATGTTTGCCGAGCACCTGGGATTGCCGCTGGATTTCTAGCAGCACAGAGGAGGAAGAAGATGGGCGTTCAATTCGCAGGTGTCGTGCCGTATCTTTTTTACGATGATGCGGCGGCCGCCATGGACTGGTACGCGCGTGTGTTCCGTTTCGAGGACATCGGCCGCTGGAAGAATGAAGCGGGTGAAGTTCAGAATGGCGAGATGCGTGTTGGCAACACCGAGATCTGGATGGACGGCGGTGGCCGCCAGCTGTTTCCGCGGGAAGGCGATGATCGGCCGCGGTGGATCGGCGTATGGGTGGACGATGTGGATGCGATGTATGAGCTGATCAAGACGGCGGGTATTGAGGCGGATCCTCTGGTGACCCGGGACTTCGGCGTGCAGATGCTCAGCGTGCCGGACCCGTTTGGTTACTTGTGGGGATTCATGCGGCGGGTATAGGTTTCACCGATCGATGTCTGATCCGCACGCAACCTTCTCCATCTTCGCGGAGGTGTCTGTCGCTCTGGCGGGTTTTTCCGGGATTGTGATTACCTTCGGACGACGAACCGTATCCGACTTGTCCCAGCTGGAGCTGCGCAGGCTTACTAATCTGTTCATACTCTCCGGCCTTGCGCTTTTCGTATCTCTGCTCGGGGTCTCGTTGCTCCACCTGGAGTCGTTAGCTGAGGAATCTCTCTGGAGAGTGGGCAGCGCCGTTCTCTTTCTACTTGCCGCACCCTGGCTGGTCTGGGATGTGTTGAGAGTTCGTCGCCTGGAGAAGCAGGAAAGGGTACAGGTCAATCCTGTTATTCTGATCACGTTCAACCTGGCGGCCGTGGCCATGGTCATTCTGCAGTTGGTGAACTGGCTCCATCTGGCCGAAGCCTGGCCGTTGTTCCTGGCATTGGTGTTGACGGTGATTGGTGCTTTTCAGCAATTCATCCTTCTCGTTCGCATGGAATATCGGGACTGACGGCGATGTCACGCAGGCTGCTACAAACCGTGAACCTGGCGCTCGCCCTGCTGACGATATTCCTCGCTGGCAACTCACTGATATTCGGGAGTGGCAGCCCGATATACGAGCCGGGGTCTGTGCCATCGCTACCGGCGTTGGACAGCAACCTGCGGTTCATGGGTGGCATGGGGCTTGGTCTGGCTTTGGCGCTGATCTGGATCACTCCTTCGATCGAGAAACACACGTTGCTGTTTCGGGTCGTGTGGATCTGCGCGCTCCTGGGTGGTATTGGCAGAATTGCTTCTGCGGTGCTCGTCGGTCAGCCGCCTCTGCCGATGATTGCCTTTGCGGTAATCGAAGTGCCGCTGGTACCGGCCATGATCTACTGGCAGCACAGAGTCGCCGTAGCCGCAGCTGATGGCGTGTCGCGCTGATAGACTCCGCGGGAATGGCTGACCCGAAACATCCACCTCGTGAGATCCGCACCGAACGCCTGGTTCTTCGCTCGGCACGCGCTGGTGATGGTGCTGCCCTGCGGGCAGCCATCGCGGTTTCCCTCAGCGACTTCTTTCCCTGGCTCTCATTTTCAACGGAACTGGGCGATCTGGAGGCGATGGAGCGTGTCTCTGAAGCAGGACAGAAGGGATTTGAGGACGGTCAGTTCTACGTCTGGCGTGTCTGGGAGCCGGATGGTTTGCTTGTTGGATCGGTCGATCTGCATTCGATTGATCGCGCCGTGCCGAGTTGTGAAATCGGTTACTGGCTGCGATCTGACCGAACGGGTCAGGGGCTGGCTCAGGAGTTCGTAGCCGCAGCAATCGAGATCGCGCAAGCGGTGCTTGCGGTGGAGCGGATCGAAGCGAGATGCGATGTGAGAAACGAACGATCATGGCGCCTGCTGGAACGATTGGGATTTACGTTCGAGGGCGTGGCGCGTAACGACGAACGAGATGCAGCTGGCGACCTGTGCAGCAACAAGGTGTATGCGTTGGTGCGTGGCGAAGACTTCTAGTCAGACGCGCTGCTCACCAGGGTAGGGAGTCGCTGATCGTCATCGCCTCACGTCGGTAACCAAACGACCCTTCGCCCGGCCAGTTCTTACCGTCCGGAAACCGAACCTCGACGCCCGTGAGCTCGGCCGGGTCGAAGAGCTTCATATTTACGCCCATCTGATCAGCGGCCGGATTCTGTTCTAGATATGACTCAGAAGGCGTGAAGTGCGTTGTGGCACCACACACCTCGCAGGAGTGTACTACGGCGGTGGGGTTCTCTTTATCGTTGCGCACGAACGAGAGGGTGGACTCGGGTTCGATGGAGACCGAGGTGGAGGTGAAGTAACCCCAGGCTGCGCCCGTTTTACGGCAGAGGTTGCAGTCGCAGTCGTGAATGAATTCCGGTTGCTCTTCGATGGTGACGATGCAAGCGCCACAAATACAGGTTCCTGTCATTTCTACTCCCGGCTGTTGATCTCTCTATCTCTGGTTTCTCGGGTGGTTTCGTGCCGCTCGCTCATTACCACGCTTGTAGTTACCCGTCAGTCGCGCCATCAGTTGCTGCTGCTCGGCGAATCCGGTGTTGTTGATGTCCGTTCTGAACTCGTCGGCTTTGCGCCCTCGCAGTGTGGCTGCTTTTCTGCCTCGGTGGAAAATCAGGCACTCGCCGTTAGCGAGTCGGAAGGTAAAGCCGAGATCTCCAGCCTTCATCGTGGCCATCAGATGTCTGCATACAGCTCGATGACGTTGCTTTCTGGATCGAAGAAAAACAGCGTGCGATGACCCCAGGTCTGATCCTTTGGCGGCTCGATGATCTGCACGCCCTCCGCTTTCAGTGCCTCGAAAGCAATGTCGATATCGTTCGGTGGTACCCGGAAAGCAAGCTGGAGGGAGGCTGAGTCAGCTAGTACAGCGGAACCGTCGTAAGGGCGGTTCCTCGGGCGCAATGTGAGTAGTGAGGATCCGACCTTGAACTCCACCCACTGCCCGGGTGTCTCGCGAAATATCTCGAACTGCATGACTTCTCTGTAGAAGCTTCGCATCACCTCAATGTCTTTACAGATAATGATAGCGTAGTCGAGATTCCTGATTGCGCCGATTCCACTGTTGGATGATTCGGTTGCTGCGGATGATGGCGGTATGAGCAGTGTAAGACCGATGGCCCAGCTGGTGACCATCAAACGGATTGCGGATGGAAGCGTTGACATGGCGGCAGTCCTCACGGAGTTGTTTCCCATTGGGGCAGGTCGTCGGTGATCTCAAACCACGGAGCCTTGAAACCTACGTAGATGTGGCCAGTTGGACCTAGCCCTGGATCTGAGTCGAGACAGCCTGCTGGGATGTTGACCCTATCGCCACGGGCTCCTGATCGACGCGGTAGGAGAGAACCACAGCGACGGCAGAACGCAGTCCCGAATCGGTCCGCATCCGGCAAGCTGTAGTCAACGACACGGTCCGCACCGGCACGCCACCGGAAGTCGTCTGCAGCAACAGCCAGGTTCGTGGCATGCGCCGACCCTCGCGACAGACGGCACCGCGAGCAGTGGCAATTCATCATACGAATAGGATTGCTGGTCTCAAATGCAACATCCCCGCAAAGACAACTCCCCGTTATCCGTTCCGGGTCGGTGTGACGATTCATCTCTGGCAGTTCTGGATCGTGGAAGTTTGGCGGGACGGTCTGCCACTGGTGTGCGTCTTTCGGAATCACTATCCACGGACACTTCGAGGCAGTGTAAACATGGTAGATCAAACCGACCGGCGGCATTTCCAGGATATTACCGGCCAATACGCCACCCAGCGTCTCACCACCGCGCGAGGGACCCGGCATGCTTGTGCCGCAAACACCGCAGAACGATCTGCCGTCCTCGCCATGCACTGTGGGATAGGGGACCAGAGAGTCCCGACCTGCCAACCAGGTAAACTCGCCCGACTCGAATACGGTGAAGTTTACGAATGTTGACCCCATGTGCTTCCGACAGCGCTGGCAATGACAGACGATGAGCCCCGATCTCATCCCTTCGACTCGGTACCGAATACCGCCACACAGGCAACGTCCTTCGACAGTGAGATGGTCGGTTTCCACGTCAGGCATATCGTCTCGAGGGCAATCTAAAAAACAGGGGGCTACTCCGTCGGAGCATCTGGTGGTTTCGGATATGGCCCCAGGTGTTCTGCCAGCAACACCCACTTGCCGTCTTCCTTCGTCAGCACAGCAGTACCGCGACCGGCGCCTGACACCTCCTGGCCCGCAACCACCCCAGTCCAGAAAAAATCGAACATGTATGCTGCAGTCTCGCCCGACTCAGTAAGCCAATGGACGTTCCTGATCTGGTAGATCTCATTCTTTATCGCATTGAAATTCCGTTCATAGGCAGCTTGTACGGCTGATTTCCCGGCGTGCAGGGATCCATCGGAGAAGACGACGCGCGCATTGTCGTGGATCAGTGGGCTGACCTTAGCCCACTCCTGAGTCGCTAGTGCTTCCTCGTACTGCTGGACGAAATCTGGTGCCGACATGACCTCTCTCCCCTGAGCATGGCTGACCACTGCCACCGCGAATAGTGAGCACCCTAGCAGAGTGGCGCAATTCCTGTTCATCTGCTGGTCTCCTCGTAGTACGCGAGAGCGATTTCAGCGATCGGATCAAAGAGAAGCTCTCGACCATGGAATCGGGTCAGGCCCCTGTCTTCCCGCCAGTCGGCTCGAACCGCCTTCGGAAGCCGTTGGGCCAGGTGGCGGCACTCAGCCAGGGCAATCGCATCGTGCAAGTGCTCGATTTCCGGCGTCGATAGTGGTCGATGCTGCTCATAGCCTCGCAGGATGGCGTTGATCCACCCCTGGCTGGGCTCTATCACCGGCCAGCTTGTCTGGACGATGTGGCAATGAAACAGCAGATAGGCGAGATCCGTGACAGCGGGTCCGAACCCGACACCGTCCCAGTCGATGAAGATCACCTCGTCGTTCGGAGCCTTGATCGCGTTTTGTGGATTGCAATCTGAATGCAGCAAGGAAATCGGCAGCTCCGGCCAGGCAAGTACGTTGGTCACGGTCTGAATACAGCTCGCGTAGCGGCTATCGAGTTCGGCGGGAATGCGCTCTGCGGCCGCTTCCAGATCATCCAGCCACGGTTTCAGTTTCTCTTTGGGATGATATCGACCGTCGGGAACAACCGGCCTGGCCCTTCGGAGCTCATCAGGTGAGAGAACATGCAGTTGCGCAAGCGCTTCGCCCACTGCCGTCATGTCGTCGACACAGCCGGAGATGAGCTCGCCTTCAACGTAGGTTAGAAGCAGGGCGAGCCAGCCGTCGTGCTCTGCGACCAGAGCGTTCGAACGGGTACGTTGAACGAGAGGGGCGCGATAACCGGCAGCAGCCAGCGCTTCCAATGCACCGGCTATGCCGGTGAGATCTTCTCTGGCCAATGTGCCTGCCCGGATAGCCCGAAGCAAAAGCCCCGGCCCGATCGATTGCTCCACTTTGTAAACTCCACGGACATCGCTTTCGAAACGGTGAATCGATTCGAGACTCGCAGCCTTCACCTCATAGTTCTGCTCGATGAGTTGTGTAAAGGCTTCGAACATCGGTCATGAAAGCGTGGCAGGCTCAGTCAATCTTCGGGCCTCACGAGGTTTACCAGGGCGGCTTCGCCCATCACCGGATTTGTCCCGGTCACCATGTTCTCGGCGCGTGTCCGGATCATCTCGTCGAAGTGATCGTGGGTGAGAATGTAGAGTCGGTTGTCGCGAATGGATTGGAAGACGATCTCGGCGATCTCCGCAGGCTGCATGCCCTGGCGCAGAATCTCCCGGAACATCGCGATACGTTGCTCATCTTCCGGTGTCGGTGGCGGGGCTTCCGCCTCGTTGGCGAGATTTGCGGGGCGGTTTCTGCCGCTATCGAAAATGTTGGTGTTGACGAAGCCCGGACACAGCACAGAGCAGCCGATCTTTGCTTCCGCTGCCTTGAGATCCACGGCCAGATTTTCTGTGAGCGCTACTACGCCGTGTTTGGTCACTGAGTACAGCGCATTGGTGCTGCCGCCGAGCAGGCCGGCCACAGAGGCGGTGTTGACGATGTGGCACGGCTCGTCCTGGGCAATCATCTGGGGGACGAACACGCGTAGTCCGTAGATGACGCTCCACAGATTCACGCCGAGTACCCAATCCCAGTCCTTCTGGGTTGCAGTCCAGGCGTTGCCGCCGCCACCGACTCCTGCGTTGTTGAACAGCAGGTGCACGCCGCCGAGCTCCTGCACCGTTTGATCGAGGACGTTTCGCAGTTCAGCCTCGATGGCGACGTTGGTGACGATCGGCAGCACGGTGTTGTTGGTGGTCGCCTGCAACTCCGTTGCCACCTGTTCGAGCACCGCTTCCTCGATATCCGCCATCACCACGTGCATGCCCTCGGCGATGCACTTCTCGGTGAGCCCCCTGCCGATGCCGCTCGCAGCTCCTGTGACTACTGCGACTTTGCCTTCGAACTCCTGCATGAACTATCCCCTTCGAGTGAATCGGGGAGTATAGCGGACGGACGGTCGTTGCGAGGGAGGTGTGGGAACACATGGCGAGGGCCGCACTATTTTTCGACGAGATTGACAACCAGTGCGACGCGGTCTCGAGAACGCCCCAGCATCAGATAGTAGATGTCGGCAGCACCGTTTCGATCACCGTACTTGGTGCCCATTGCTTCGAGAATCAGATTGGCTTCGACTTCCGGTAACGAAACGGCGTGTCTTGCCTCAGGGATCCGAGTGCTTGCCTTGCCTGCACGTGTGAACTGCAGCGGCGTGCCTGCCAGCAAGGACTTCGCCGCCTCCGGCTCAGCGTCATAATAAACGAGTGGATGTGGTCCGATGTCGAGCACCCACAGTCTGACTGTTTGAGTGCCCGTAGGCGTATCGATCGTGAGCTCCACAACCTCGCCGGACTCCCAGGTGGAGATCACGTAGTTCAAGGTACCGACCCACGCCAGCATCGGCAATGCAGCAAGCCCGACAGCTAATCCCGGATCAAGTTTTGAGGGTCTGAGCCGGATTTTCGTAAGGAGCGCGAGGCCAATGAACAGAGCACCCCATGCGATCAGACCACTTCGGTCGATGATCAGAACCAGCGCAACCACGACCATGAGACCTGCGATG
Organism: Candidatus Azotimanducaceae bacterium; assembly: GCA_965215995.1. GTDB lineage: Bacteria > Pseudomonadota > Gammaproteobacteria > Pseudomonadales > Azotimanducaceae > SZUA-309. Next base: position 3,575,748 of record OZ244128.1, read on the forward strand.
AAGAAAGCGATTGCTCTAGGTTGGATCATCATCTCGGCGGCCTCAGACAGTCCTGTATCGCAGGCAAAGTGTGAAGATTGCGATCGCGGGGAGCGAGACAAGAACAGCGTCCACCATCGCGGCACCGTCAAACCGCATGCCGTGAATCACCCAGAGGGTGAGATGAAACAGTCCGTGGATCAGTAACCACAACGACCCGAAGACCATCACAGCCTTCTCTTTGGCATAAAGCCCATAGCCGATGGCCACAGAGCTGGTCAAAAAGGCAAATCCTACGTCACGGATGAAGTGCATGTTGTAAGGGCCGGTTTCCAGCGCTCCCGGAGCGTTCAGATAGAAGTCATTCGGTAGAACGGCAATGTACACGCCCGTGAGCAGATAGTAGGCCGCAAGTACCCAGATCAGAGGTCGAATCATGAAGCATCTCCCTGTTTTGAGACCGAAGAGCGAGAAGGAACTGAAGGCCTCTACCTATCAGACGTGAGGCTGACCGTAAATGTGACATTGCGTGCAACTCCGTTGGTTCTCGGCAGCAGCCCTGGAATACACTCCCAGCATGGACTACTCGGTACGGAAAGCAGCCAGGGCAGTCATCCTGACGCCGCAAAACGAAGTCTTGCTCATGCGGATGGCTTTTCCCTGGCGGGAAGAAGATGTCTGGATACTTCCAGGCGGAGGCATAGAACCCGGAGAGGACGTTGAAGCCGCCGTCGCGCGGGAAGTGTTCGAAGAAACCGGCGGGACTGATATCCAGATAGTTGGCGAAGTCTGGCGCCGCGAGTCGTTTGTCGAAGAGACCCGCACCCATCTTAAGCAACGCTACTTTCTGGTCCGGGCTGCTCGCTTTGACGCCAAAGCCACTGATCTTTCTGAGCGCGAAATGGAGTGGGTGAGAGAATATCGGTGGTGGTCTGCAGCGGCGTTGCTGCGGTCAGACATCGCTGTTGAGCCGATACGCATCGCAGAAGGGCTGCAGGACATCATCCAGTCAGGATTACCCCCGAAGCCAGTTGAAATCGATGCCGTCTGAAAGCTGTTGCACCGCCCAGGGTTGCGGTCTCGGTCGAATGTGTGTCAGAGACCGGAGAGCATTTCCAGCAAAGCGTCCGTCGAGCGTGCGAGCCCCCATGAAGCATACTTGCCCATGAATGCGTCATGAGAGTCAGCCTCGTAAGCAGTGCACGCATCTTCGGCAAACAGGGCGATATATCCCAGATCCAAAGCGGCGCGCCCGGTGGCTTCGATGCATTCATCCGTTTCAAACCCCGCAACGATTAACCACTGTATGCCCATGTGGCGCAAAACTGCGTCGAGGTTGGTCGCAGTGAAAGCCCCGCTCACCGTCTTTGTGATGACGATCTCGCCCGGAGCCGGGATCACCTGCGTCAGGAACCGTGTCTCTTCACTGCCTGGGGGATAACACCAGCCCAATCTTCGATGAGATGGCCCGGTGTCTCTGGCATTGCCGGACAAGGCTTCTATCTTGACGTGGATGCAGGCGACCTCTGCAGTACGGGCAGCCTCCAACAGAAGCTCGCAGTTCGCTACGGCGGCGTAAAAACGTTGCGCATAGTCGGCTAGCGCATGATCGACGGCGGAGGCATTCAACCCCGACTCAACCGCCCGTTTGGCCAGGTGGCCCGGCGTGGCCAGATCCTGAATGTCCACGAGAAGCAGGGCGGTGTTGACCCGGGTCATCGGAACGGGATCGCTGACAGCACGGTAAGATGCAGCGAGTACGTCGTTTATGGAGACTTTGTCCAATCTCTCTCCTCAACCGTACCGAGAGAACAATCTGAGGCATTGCAGCCGCACAGGATAGCCTTCCCTAGAGACAGCTGGTAGGGCAAGTTTTTCAGCAAACCTTGTCTGAATACTTACTTACCGCCAAAGTTCCGAATGGCGGGAACAGGTCACGCCTACCGATGCAGATAGGGGGCAGTCAGATCCTCAACAATCTGAATAAAGCGTTCTGGTTCGTCTTCGTTTGGATAGTGCCCGCTTTCTTCGAAGATGATGTGGCGCTTGTCTGGTGCTTCAAGTGATTCAAGGTAGTCATCGGCAAGATCTGCAGGCGTGAAGTGGTCCCGTCGGCCGCTGATGAAGAATACGGGGATACCGAATCGGAGCGATAACGCCGTAGGTTGCGAATCGGGATTCGTAAGCATGGTTCTGGCCAGTGTCGCAGAGGAAACCAGAGTGCCTTTGAGGAAGCGATAGATGTCAGCCAGGCCGTATTCCGGCGTTTCCATCAGTCGATTGTAGGTTCGTGCCACGTCGTCACTGTTGCTGCCCAGATACCCAGCGTGCCTTGCCAGTTGTCGCACAAGTGCAACGTTGGCGGGTGCGCTGTTCTGCAAAGGGTAACCATGAAGTCTGCTGAGCTGCTGCTTTGTCAGACTGTCCTTTTCGGCTCGCGCTTTGTTGAGCACAAACCGATACATGCGCTTCTCGGATTCGATCTGATTTGAAACCTGGCCAACGCCGATGTATGAGGAAACAGCTGCAGGTTCTTCCTGCAGTACGTGAATGCCCAGGAGTGTGCCCCACGAGTGGCCGAGCAGGATGATATCCTGCCTGTCGAATCGAGCGCTCAAGTAGTCGATTACAGTGAGAGCATCGGCGATCAGCTGGGGTAGGGTCATGCTCTGCAAGTCGAGCTTGCTACTGTAGCTCTTCCCCGCACCTCTTTGCTCCCAGTGCACGATGGTAAAGGACCGTTCCCAACCGAGTTGATAGTGGCGATACGAAGGGATTTGTGATCCGCCCGGCCCACCATGCAGATAGAGAATTATCGGATTCTCAGCTTTCTCGCTACGAATTCTCAGCCATTGATCGTGGCCGTTGACATTGATTGCGAAGTACTCATCGATTGCGCGACGAGCGATGCTTTGACGAATCCTCCGGTTTGCTAAGGGTCGTTGTAGGGAGATCGTGCGGAGAACATAAGGAGCAAGACCCTTGCTCCAGCCTCTGGCTTTTTGTGCCGATCTTCGAATGGAGGCTACTGTGCTTTTCGTCATGTCCGGTCTCGTGGTGGCAGAGACTTCCACGCGAAAACGCATGCAGCTAGGTGAGAAGGAGTTATGCCCAGAACGGACTAGGTGTGGAGCTTGGGAACAGTGATCGAACGATCAATATATCCGACATTATATCTGTAATGGCTCAGTTCTTCCATCTTGGGACGTGCATGGGTGTCCAGTTTAGGGGGTTGAATCCACAAATACTGCCCGGTCTTCTGACATGAACCTGACCAGCGCCTATAAGCAGCACTGTCTTCATAACCAGCTTGATGAGGACGTCTTCCAGATCCAGGTAATCGTCGAGATGCAATCCTTTGCTGATGAAATCAGACGTGCCAAACATGGAAACCGATCTGGGCACGGCTTGTACCTCTGGGGACCGGTCGGTCGAGGCAAGACCATGCTTATGGACGTGTTTTTCGACAACTCGGGCGATGGCTCAGTGGGCTTCAAGATCCTCGATTGCGCGATGTAGGAATGTTACCGGAACTGCGAAACCAATCCCGCTGCCGACCGCACCTCGGCTGGTCACCATGCCAACGACTTCACCGGATTCGTTCAGCAATGGTCCGCCGGAATTGCCTGGGTTGATCGCCGCATCGGTCTGCAGCAGGTTGGTTTTACCGATGGCCCTGGGAAGCGCGCTGACGATGCCACGGGTTGCTGTGATACCGAGGCCCAACGGGTTGCCCAGCGCAGTCACCGGGTCGCCGACGCTTGACTCCTGGGTCGTCAGATTCAGTTCAGGCAGCGACACTTCCGTCACGTAAACCGCGATGTCGTTGGCCGGATCGCTGGAGCGCAATGCCAGCAGTGTCCGGCCGCCGTCAGGATGCACGATATACAGTGGCCCCGCCTTGCTCACATGATGGTTGGTCAGCAACCAACCCCCCTCGACCATGAACCCGCTGGCGATGGCGGCCTGGTCGTTGCCGATGCTGACCACGCTGTCGGCGACACGCACGATCGAAAAGCTGTGGGGGTTCTCGCCAGCGCAGGCATGCAGCAAGCCAATGAAGACCAACAACCCGATACCACCTCGTCCGATCACAAAACCCTCCTGCTCTCCGTGGCGACGCTATGGTGTCGTCTCCTGAGGACGTGAGTAGAACAGGAAGTTGCCGATGGACAACTCGCCGGTAGTGGCGTTGTAGGCCAATATCAGCACCGGTGCGGGAAAGGCGCCTTCCGTAGAGACGGTTGGTATCCCGTTGCTGATGCCGAGTTGGCGACAGCCTGGGACAGTGGAGAACACACAGCCGTTGACGCTCTGATCGGGAGTCAGCTGCTGATAATTCTGCGCCACGGCATCCCGGGCTGCTTGCGCGGTATCACGCACGTTTTCATAAGCTTCTCGCACCTCGCGTAGTGAGCCAAACGATACGTTGAGCCCGTTGAGTGCCGCCTGCACGTCAGCAAGCAGCGTAGGGCCGATCAGCAGAACGATGTTGCCGTCAGGAAACTCCGCTGCGGTATCTGCTTCGATGATCGAGTTGCCGAGTGCAAAGCTGTGGAAGGAGAGCGACGCACCAGTCACGATTCCAGGTATTGATTCCACCGTGATCAGCTGTCGGATCAGGTCCTCCAGCACCAGATTCTGCATGTGGAAAACGATCTTCTTCACAATCGGGAAGTAGTAGTTCTTGATGATGCGCATACGCACGGCGCTGCCGCTCATGAGGCCACCGAGCGTGAAAAACGTGGGGCGTATGGTCGAGTCCGTCGCTGTTGCATGCGCGATCTGCTGGTAAAACTCCGCGGATGTGTGGTTGTCAGCCAGCAATCCTGCGTCAAACAAGGCGCTCAATGCTGCGTCCACTTCGGCAAGAACGAGTTCAGGCGTCGAGACAGACAGAAGCTCATGGAGACCGGAAGCGAATGCCACCGAGCCACGCCGAGTGAGGAGCTCGGGGTCGAACTGATCAACGCTTGCCTGCAAGGCGTTACTCAGAAAGCGATTCCTTAGATCGTCATCTCGAGCGATGTTGGGATCGAGCGTTCCCAGAAACGCTCCCGTTTCATCTACCTGTGAGATAAGACCAGCCAGGATCTGCGGGAAAGCGGCGTCGTTGCTGCTTGGCGCCCCCGGGGCGGATAGCGGTAAGAAGCCGGTCTCCGGGGCAGCCGCAGGTGTGGTGCGCAGCGCTTCCAGGTCGATCGCGGCATGTTCGGTCGCAAGATTAGCGCCAAGTATCTGGATTGCTGGGAGATCGTTGTCGACGACTGCCTGGGCCAGCGCATCAAAAAGCTCAACCAGACGATTGATCTGTGCGGACATGACCATATAGGGCGCCTGCACACCATCATTGGCCAGGGTTGAGGACACCAGGATCTCCTCGGAGACGTCTACACCGAGACTGCCTGATTGCACACGTACGGCGAATGCACCGCGGGTGTCGGCAGAGGTGGAGATCGTTGTGCCGGTGATGGCTGGTGTTGCGCCGGTGGCGTCTGCATCCGGGATAACGCTCAGAACCATGTCTGCCGGTTGGGCGACAGGGTTACCGGCGTTGTCGAAAAACGTCAGGCCGAAGGCAACCGACTCATCCGGCCCCAGGAAGTTACGCGCCAGTGATAACGCCAGTGATGGACCACCGGAAACGGTCACATCGATCTGGGTGTTGATCGCCACTTCGGTGTTGGCCGCCAGGCTCTGCGAAAGAATCAAACCTCTAGGAACCGACGAGTCGTTCACGAAGGTCACAACGCCGAGATTGAGTGAAAGGCTCGAAAGCGTTGCACCCGCCACGGATGGGGTGATGCCGAGCAGACTGGGTACGAATATGGGTTGCGGGCCGAGAGAGATCACAAAATCGATAAACTCTCCGGCGGCGCTGTCGTCGCCACCGCTCACGCTCTGTGAGATCACCTCACCGATAGGCACGGTCAGGCTGAAACCCTGGGTGACGCTACCCACGGCAAGCCCCGCGCTTTCCAGGGACGCGCGAGCTGCGGCTTCATCGGCACCCAGGATGTCGGGTACCACCACGGCGGGGACAACGTCGATGGTGAAGGCTTGCTCATCGCTATTGCCCTGAGCATCTGTAACCACGACGTGAACTCGGTTTGGACCCAGGTCACTGGATTGCGGCAGCCAATCGATGATGCCGAACGGACTCAGTGTCATGCCTGCCGGTGCGTCGACCAGCGTCCAGGTGAAGCTGTCCCCGAAGTCGCCGTCGGTTGCCAGCAGCCCGTACTGATAGGAGAAGTCGGGAGACGCACCAAGTTGCGGCTGCGAGATGATGGTCGGTGCGTTGACATTGGTGATGGCAATGGTGACGGTCGCCTCGTTTGAGGTGGTGGTAGCGTCAGACGCCACGTAGTTAAAGCTGTCCGTGGCGCCCGGATCCTCGAATGGGACGACCGGTGCGGCGTTGAACTTGTTCAATCCCGGGATAAGCCAGTGGGGTTGCGGGTAGGGAGGCAACGTACCGTCAGTGTTCACATGGGTGGGCTGGTAAAGGTACTGGTGCCGTACCGGACGCGCCGGCGGGAAGGGGTTACCGGCCAGACCTTCCAGCACCACGTACGGATCGTTACCCGAACCTGCTCGGTCGCTGTAGATGACTTCTGCTGCGCCGTCGTTGTCTACATCGGCGATGGTGACGAATACGACACCGTCAGTGCCGCCTCCATCAATGAACGCATCCACCAACGAGCCATCGTTGCCGCGGAACATATAGACACCCGCACCGTTGTTCGCTGGCAGTGCAATGGTGATCTCGTCGATGCCATCCTGATCGAAATCGAATGCGGTGGCGCCGTGGTAGTTGTCCAGCGCCGTTGCCGGTCCGTCGTATACGGTGCCTTGATGGGACCAGAGCTCTGATCCGTCCGTGTCGTAGGCGGTCAGCCAGCTGGCATTGCTGCCAGTGCCCTGGCCCGTGTGATACACGAACTCGGGGAGCGGATCACCATCGAGTTCCGCCACGGTGATTTCCGCGCGCGCGTTGTTTGGGGTCGGTACAGACCACTTCAGCGCACCCGTATGCTCGAACACGTAGTTGTTGCCCATGTCACGGCCGAGGATTTCTGGGAACGGATCGTTGTCGAGGTTGGCAATGGCCAGCGTGAGGTGGCTGGACGCGACACCGAAGATGTCCAACTCCGCGGGCAAGGTGAATTCGAGCTGGCCGTTGTGGTCCAGAACATTCGTGTGGTGCAGTACTTCCACTGTACCGTCAAGATCGAGATCGGCGATGTACACACCCTTGCTGTCGGCATCCCCGCCTTGAGGGACGCCCTGATACTCCCAGCGGATCGAGCCGTCGGTGTTGTAGGCGACAACGCCCGAGAAGAACTGGCTTGCGCCCGCGTTGCCGAAATGCAGCGCCATGATGATCTCGGGTGCGCCATCCCCATCGAGGTCCGTTACAGTCGGACCTTGGCCCGCGTAGTATGAAAAGCCGGGGTTGGTCGTGGTCAGGCTGATGGCCTCACTGGAGCCGTCCGGGGTAATGTCCCAGACCAGGCTACCGTCCTGATTCAGAGCGACGAGCCCGGCGAGATCCACACCGAGTTCCGGCGGTCCTCGGCGCACGAACAGCAGCTCGAGCTGTGGGTCACCGTCCAGGTTGACCAGCGTTGGCATAGTGGAAACGTCCGGCACACCCACATCCAGATAGTTCACGGTAATGTCGCTCTCCAGAGCGCAGGTCGCACCCTCCATCACCCAGATCCGATAATTGAACAGGCTGGTTCCCAGGTTCGACACACCGATGATCTCAGGTTCTCCGTCCGCATCGATGTCGCCGACCAGCGGTGCGCCAAAACGCGCGACCGTTGGCGTCTGGGAGCGGCACTGCTCACGAAAGCCGATGGTGATGTTCGGATTAGCGGGCGGTGTGTAGTTGAAGCCGCCATCGCCGGGGAAGCTGTCCAGGGTGCCGAGACCGGGAAGAGAGGTGTTCGAAGCAACCAGAAGGTCGTTGTTCGGATCGGTGTCGTTGGTCAGCACACCATCGGCCTGGATCTGCAGCTGGAAGTTGCGATCGATGGTGTAGGCATCGTCGACGGCCACCGGCGGGCCGGCCGGTTCGGTGACCACAATCGCGAACTCCGTTGACGCCGACGCACCGGCGGAGTCCGTGACGCTTGCCGTCAGGTTGTAGGTGCCGGCCGTCGACGGATCGGGTAGCCAGTTGATTGCGCCAGCACCGATGTCGAATTGCATCCCGTTAGGCGCTCCGTTCAGGCTGAATGTCAATACATCGCCTGGATCCGGATCCGTAGCGGCCAGCGTGATCTGAACGCTCTCCAGAGGTGATACAACTCGATCCGGCACCGCCTGGATCTGCGGTGTGTTGTTGGCAGGTTCAGCGGTGACGCTGACATTGAAGCTCTGCGAAGCGCTCTGACCACCGGGATCCGTTACAGTGACCGTAGCCGAGAAGTTGCCTACCTGTCCGATGTCCGGAGACCAGAGAAGCTCGCCCGTGTCTGTGTGAATGACCATTCCCGGTGGCAATGTGGATAGTCCGTAGCTCACCGGCTCTCCTTCCGGGTCGGTGCCCACCGCCGTGAGCATGATGGTCTCCTGCACCACGGTTGACTGATCAGCGATCGGGGCGAGAGTGGGAGGCTGATCATCCGAGCCGTTGTTGACCAGTATCAGATAGAGCTGCCGATCGCTGCGGCCGGTGGAGTCGGTGACCAGCACGTCCACATCGGCCGGACCGGCATTACCCGGCAACCAATCGATCAGGCCTGTGGACGGATTGATGGACATCCCTGGTGGTGCCTGGGACAGGGAGTACGTCAGCACATCACCGGCGTCGGGGTCGGTGGCCTCAACATCGTAGAAGTAGGTGACGTTGATGCTGCCCGAGGTCTCTGGTGTCGACAGGATGGATGGTGGGTTTTCTCCTGCGAACGAGGCGCTTACGGTCGTTTCGGCTGGTGCCGAATCCACCAGACCATCGTTCACGATCAGCGTGGCCAGATAGTCGCCCGCTACGTCAGCCACGAATGTCGGGCTGACCGATGACGCATCCGAAAGAGCCGCGCTGCTGCCAGGCGGTCGTTGCAGTGACCAGGTATAGGTCAGGGGATCCTGGTCAGCATCGTTCGACGCGGATCCATCCAGAGTGACCGTAGCGCCGAGCTGAACGTCCTGATCTGATCCGACAACGGCCACAGGCGGCGTGTTGACGAACACATCGGTTGCGACCACCGTCATGGAGTCTGGCGCAGAATCTTCTGTACCGTCGTTCACGATCAGGGTTGCGGTATAGGTGCCTTCGGTATCGGCAACGAAAGTAGGATTCACAGACCCCGCGTCTGAAAGGGTCGCGGTGCTGCTCGCGGGGCGCTGCAGTGCCCAGCTGTAGGAAAGAGGATCCTGGTCAACATCGCTCGAATCGGAACCGTTCAAGCTAACGGTGCTTCCAGTATCTACCGCCTGATCGGGACCGGCATTGGCGACGGGCGGTGTGTTGAGGCTCACCTCTGTCGCGCAGATGGTTGCCGTGTCCGTCTCTGAATCCACGGTGCCGTCGTTGACGATCAGCGACACCAGGTAGTTCCCCGGGAGATCAGCTGTGAAAGATGGATTCACCCGCGTTGGATCGTCCAGGGTTGCGTTGCTTCCTTCGGGCGGTGTCAGCACCCAGGTGTAGCTCAGGACATCACCGTCCGGATCGCTTGACGCTGAGCCGTCCAGAGTCACCAGGGTGCCTGCATCGACGGTCCGATCCATACCTGCATTGGCCTCGGGTGGAAGGTTCGTGTTCTCATCGGTGGAGAAGATGAACTTGAGATCGCGACCGCGTACCCGCTTGCGCTTTTTCTTACGGATGGTGAAGGTGTCCGAACTCGTCATGCGGCCCTTGCCGACCTCGCCGAGCACGACTTCGGCATCGAGAACCTCGATCTTTGGCGTGGTGCTCAGCACGGTCACGACCACGTTCGACTGAGGCTCGCCGGTGTTCTTGACTTTGATTCGGTAGGTAACGTCGACGAATCCGCGCTGAATGCGTTCAACCCCGACGATTCGCTTGCCGACGACTTTCAGGCCACCGGGATGCTCGCCACCGTGGCCCCCAGTCGCATAGGCTGTTGTGCATGACAACAGACCGAGTGTCAGGACCAACAGGTTTCGTATGGTTGCTTGCATGTCTACCCCCGCCAGGTTGAATCGAAGACGCGAATTCCAGGGGAAATGGCGCCTTTCTTTCATAGGCGGAAAAATCATGTGATTAGGGTCAGTCGGGGGGAAGTAGTTGCAGAACCCCGTGAGAGCGGCGCAGCGGAGATACAACCTGTTTACGCTGTCGGTAAAGTCGAGCCACCGCTGTGCGTAGTCTCTGTGCAGACTACTCAGCGGCCCGGCAGAGCTTCCATGGAACACTATTTAGTCGAATGATCGACACGCAATGAACTCGAGTGAAGACCGAACAGCGCAGCTCAGGGCGTGGATGAATGGTGACGAGCAGTCACGCGCGAAGCTGTTCGAATCCGCCTATCGCGAAATGCACCAGATAGCCGCGGGGCTGTTGCGACATGACAGGCAGCGGCATGTGCTGCAAGCCACAGAGCTCGTCAGCGAGTGCGCGATCCGCATGTTCGGATTGGAGAACATCGATTGGCGCGATAGGGCCCACTTCGCAGCGCTTGCAGCGACCACCATGCGCCGGGTGCTGGTCGACGAAGCGCGACGCAACAGTGCTGCAAAACGGGATGGCCTGGAGGTGACGCTGGTGACGGCGAATATCGGCCAGGGTGCCCAGGACTTCAACGTGACCGACGTCGATGAGGCGCTCACTGAGCTCAGCCGGGTGTCACCGGATCTGGCCGAGGTTGTGGAGCTCAAGTACTTCGGTGGCCTGACCAACCAGGAAGTCTCAGAAGTCATCGGCGTATCCGAGGCCAGCGTCAAGCGACGGTGGAGATCCGCACGCGCCTGGCTGTACAACGAGCTGAGCGAAGAGGACGGAGCGTGACGATAGAGCACCTTCGCTGGCAGACGCGATGAACAAATCCAATCGGGCGCTTGTCGTCTTTTTCGAAGTCATTGAGCAGGATGAACAGGCCGGCTGGCAGCACTTCGAAGCTGCCTGCGAAGACGATACCGAGCTTGCGCAGGAAGTTCGGAAGCTCTACGACGCAGATCGGAAATTCTGCACGAGCCACAATCGCTCGCGATCCGAAAGGAGCCTGAATTTACAGGCGTTCCTGGAACGCAGACCATTCCCTCGCAACGAAGCCAGCGATCGATCCGGTACCACGATTGGTGACTACAAGCTCATCGAACGAATCGGGGTTGGTGGGATGGGCGAAGTCTATCGGGCACGCAGCAGTGACAGCGGCTTCGACCATGATGTGGCTGTGAAGCTGATACCCACCGGGGCTATGAGTGATGAAGCCTTGCGGCGTTTCGAATCGGAACGGCGTCTGCTTGCGCAGCTCAAGCATCCGAATATCGCAGCGTTGTATACCGGTGGCACCACGACGGATGGGTTGCCGTATTTTGTACTCGAGCTCGTGCACGGAGAACCTATCGACGAGTACTGCATCAATCGATCGCTCACCCTGACCGAGACACTGCATCTGTTCCGCACCATCTGCGACGCGGTGCAGGCCGCACACTCGAGGCTCATCGTGCACAGGGACATCAAGCCGAGCAACATCCTGGTGGACGACACCGGACGCGCAAAGCTGCTCGACTTCGGCATCGCTAAACAGCTTTCCCTGGAAGATCTTGAGCAGACCGTTGCAGCCAACGTCGCGTTCACTCCGAACTATGCGAGCCCGGAACAGCTCCTGGCAGCGCCACTGACGACGACGAGCGATGTCTACTCGCTGGGTGTGCTGCTCTTCGAGCTGCTGACGGGCAAGCTACCTCATGACATGAGCGCCGCGCGGCCCGCGGAGGTCGTTGATCTGGCCAGCCGGGTAACGGCGCCACGCGCGAGCGATACGGTTGATGTGCATCGAGCAAAGTGGTCGCGGGCGATCGTCGGGGATATTGACAACATTCTGGCGAAAGCGCTGGAGAAGGACCCCGCCCGGCGCTACCAATCGGTTCAGGAACTGTCTGCGGACATCGAGCGATACCTTGAAGGGATGCCGGTCTCAGCACGGGCCAATTCCTGGGGATACCGAAGCAGGAAATTCGTTGCTCGTCATCTGGCCGGCACGATCATCACCGCAAGTGTTGCCGTTCTGTTGACCGGCACGACCCTGTTCGCTCTGCAGCAGCTTGGTGTGGCCCGGGCAGAACGAGATCGGACTGATCGTGCTAATGACTTCCTGTCCGACGTGCTTCTATCTTCCGGCACCACCTTTCTGTCGAAGTTCGAAGGCGGGCGTGATCTGACGGTGGCCCAACTGATCAATCTGCTACCGGAGGCAATAGAGTCACACTTCGTTGATGATCCCGCGCAACAGCTCGCCCTGCTTACTGCCATCGGCTGGGCGCAGTTGGAAAACGGCGACTATCGGAGAGCCCACAAAACCACGCAGCTCGCGGAATCGGTTGCCGACTGCTGCGCGCCTTCCAACGAGCACCTCAACCTGCTCAATCTGCAGTACGGCATCTCGGCCACTCTCAACCTCGACACCACCGAACATCACATAACTCGGGCAATGACCCTGCTGGAGGAAATCGAGGATGTGAGTTCCCTCATGCGCATCATGACCTTGACCGACTATGCCTTGTACCTTCTGGAGACCGGTCAGGTGGACGAGGCCGTCCCGTATCTGAATCAGGCGATCGAGCTGAATCTGCCACCCAAGGACGATGATCACCTGAAGCTTCTGGCCATTGGGCTCGGTAACAGATCGGTCCTCTCAATGCGCAGAGGCGCCATTCAGGACGGGCTGGATGACATCAATCGAAGCATCGCTTTATACGACACGGAAAGCGCGATGCCACAGGGCTTCGCCATTAGCTTGTACAATCGTAGTGCTTTCGAACGCATGTTGGGTCGATACGCAGAGGGCCTTGCAAGTGTCGATCGCGCTCTTCTGGAACTCATCGAATCGGGCGGTCCCGAACACCCGTTGTTCTACATCTTCAAGGCCCATAAAGCGCTGATCGAAATCCGCCTGAAAGAGTGGTCGGTTGCACGTCGAACCTGGTCGCAGGTGGAGGTGCCCGCTGACTTACCGGAAGATTCGCTCAAGAGAAGGAGTCTCCTTGTGGTTGCCGGCGAGTTAGCCCTCCTGGAGGAAGATGTCGAGGCTGCGCTCGATCACTTCAGCAGAGGTATCGACATGTACGAACAACATGGCCAACCGGCAGATTCGTGGCTGGCGCTTTTGCACAGTGGACGATCTCTCGCTTATCACCAGTCGGGCGAGCAAAACCTGGCGCTGCCTGAAGCGGCTCACGCGCTGGAGATGTTGCGCAATCAGATCGAGGGCGAGATCGCCATGGTGCAGCTGCTGGTAGCACGGCTGGCATGCATCGAGGGAAGTACTGAAGTGCGTTGTGTGGAGACCGACATCTGATTGTGCATGGCTTTGGTCATTACCCGTTCCATCCTAAGTTACCGGGACAAAGCGAAACTTCTCACTCCCGGTCCCGGGGGATCAGGTATCGTGGGTTGGCGAGACGCACCTTGTCCAGAACGGTCTCTCGGAGGTGGTGGAGCACGGCCTGGCGCTCATCACTCAGCTCCCCGGTGCGAATAGCGTCCGCCAGCTGTCGATTGAGCTCAATCAGATCGCCATCCTTCCCCAGCAATGTCTGAAGGCGAGTCAGCTCTGCCTTATCCATAGCCGCCCCTTCAGTCAGTGTGCGCTCGATGATCGACAGCGCGTTGATGGCAACGCGAAGGTGGAATGCCGGTTGCCCATCCAGCAGCGGCGCCACATGCTTGATGAGATGCGTGCTAACAGCGTTCAGAAGCTCGGTGGGGGTGGGGCGGTCAACAGGCATAGGGCGGTGTTCCCGAGTCAGTCTATCAGCTGCAGCAGGTCGTATTCCGTCTCGGCGGTGCGGCGACCAATGACGGCCTTCTCCAGAGATGGGTGAGATCCGGTGAGATGGTTGAAGGTCATGTTTATGCAGAGCATGCCCCAGCGCAGCGTTCCGAACACCTCCCAAAAGCGTAGCGTCTCCAGGTCCGGTGCCGTTCCACCGCCGGCTTCGTATCCGGCAAGAAGCTGCGTAATGTCGCCGAAACCACCCACTGGTTTTTGTAGGTAACCGTAACGCCAGGAGCGCACGCAGATCCAGCCGAGATCCTGGCGGGGATTGCCCAGGTGCGCAATCTCCCAGTCCAGCACGCCACGAAGGCCATCGGGCCCCACTATAAGGTTGCCATTGCGGAAATCGCCATGCACCAGACCGTGCTGATTACCTGCCAGCTCCACACGCTCCTCGAGCCAGCGGAACCCGTACTCGAAGCCGGGGTAGGGGTGGTTCGAATCGCTCATCAGCTCGTGGTGGTAGGCGAGTTCCTCGTGTATATCCATGGATTTCAGACTCGGCAGTGCCGACTCCGGGATGGCGTGCAGTCGTGCGGCCGCATGACCGCACTGAAAAGCCAGGTTCTTCCGGGCCTCGGCCAGCTCCGACGCTCGGATTACCCTCAGTCCCAGCGCTTCTCCTTCCAGTCGCTGCATCACGAAACCTTCTGTCGTTCGGTCGTCTTCGTGGAGATAGAACGCGATTTCCGGAACCGGAACGCCGGCTTCGCCAGCGAGCTCCATCAGGCGACCCTCGGTAGCCCTGCTGACGCCGAGACGAGATTCTTCCGTGGCGAAGCCGCCGTCCGCCTTGTACAGCACCGGGTCGCGCTTGAGTATGAGCGGACGTTTTTGGTTTTCAGGTCCAACGGCGTCGAACGACCAGGTCTCACGGCTTGCGCCTCCGGACAGCCTGGTGAGGTTTTCTATTGCCCAATCACTGCCATGGGCATGCCGAATCCTGTCCAGAAGCACCTCGTTGAGCTCGGCTGCGAGCGGATCTTCGCCCACATCGACGTTCATTTGGGCTCCATTCGCCGCATCCGTCCGCTCGTCAGGAAAAGCGGCGCAGCAGCTGGCGCGCCAGTGAAGACAGGTGTACCTGGTCCGGCCCGTCTCCCACGCGGATGTATCGGGCTGCTGCGTAGGCGGAAGGCAGGAAAGTATCCTGGGTGAATCCCATGGCCCCGTGCACCTGGATGGCCCGGTCGATTACCCGTGCTGCCATGGCAGGCACCACGATCTTGGCGGCTGCGATCAGATCCCTCGCCGCCTTGTTGCCTTCCCTGTCCATCTTGTCTGCAGCCCGCAGGGTCAGGAGGCGCGCCTGCTCGATCTCGCAGAATGAATTAGCAATGTCTTCCCGGAGCGAGCCGTGCTCGGAAAGCTTCACGCCGAAGGCGGTGCGGCTTTCAGCGCGCTGGCACATCAGCTCCAGCGCGCGCTGAGCTGAGCCGATGAAGCGCATACAGTGGTGAATGCGACCGGGACCCAACCGACCCTGGGCGATCTCGAACCCGCGACCCTCGCCCAGCAGTATGTTGTCCGCTGGCACGCGCACGTTGTCGAAGAGGATCTCAGGGTGCCCACCTGGCATCCCGCTGTAGCCGAAGGTGGTGATATTGCGGACCAGCTCGAGGCCCGGTGTGTCTTTCGGTACGAGTATCATGGACTGCTGCAGGTAGCGGTTCTCGTTGGTCGGGTCGCTCTTGCCCATCACGATGGCGAACTTGCACCTTTCGTTTGAGAAGCCGGACGAGAACCACTTGCGCCCGTTGATCACGTATTCATCGCCCTCACGCCTGATGTGGCACTCGATGTTGGTGGCGTCACTTGAAGCCACCGCCGGTTCCGTCATGGAGAAACAGGACCGGATCTCGCCGTTCAGCATCGGCTCGAGCCACTGTTCCTTCTGCGCCTCGGAACCATAGCGGGCCAATACCTCCATGTTTCCTGTATCCGGCGCGCTACAGTTGAAAACCTCCGACGACCAGGCCACCCGGCCCATGATCTCCGCCAGCGGTGCGTACTCCAGATTGTTGAGCCCCGCGCCGTGCTCCTCGTCAGGCAGAAACAGGTTCCACAATCCCTCTTTTCTCGCTTTTGCCTTCAACTCATCCATGATCGGTGGCGTGGCCCAGCCTCCTGCCTCCTCGACGTGATGCGTATACTCAGCCTCGAGCGGGTAGACGTGTGTGTCCATGAAGCTCGAGAGTTTGTCCTGGAGGACGCGAACCCTTTCGCTGAATTCGAAGTTCATTGGGGTGCCTCGCGTATTGAGTTGTGGTCGTTCTGACCAGCGGCGTCCATGCTGACTGACCAGTAGTTCGGATTCATCGCCCGGAAGCGGTCCTTCGACGCCTGATCGGCCAGAAGGCCGATGACCTCTGCATCGTTGTGCACCCGACCCGTGAACGATTCCGTGGTCTGCAGAGCGAGCAGCACGGCGGCTTCCACGTAGCTGTCGGAGGGAGGGATCTCCGGCGCTTCGCCCGAAGATTCTCCCCGCGGCAGTTGCGCGAACAAATAGCCGGGTGTTTCGATGATGCTCACGGGTTTCAGAGCATTCACGACGATTCCTTGCGTTTTCAGCTCAGCGGCAAATCCTTCCGTCATTGCTTCCACCGCCCGCTTGCTGCCGCCGTATGGAGTGCCTCCGCTTGTGGCCGCGGACGAAATGTTGATGATGTGCCCCCTGCCTTGCTCGATCATGGCAGGGAGTACGGCACGAGTGCAGTGGAAGGAGCCGTGCACATTCACACGGAACTGCAGTTCCCAGTGCTTCGGCGCAATGGTCGAGTTCACGCCGGGTGGCTGAATGGCTGCATTGTTCATGAGGATGTCAATCCTGCCCCAGTGCTCGAGCACCTGGCGGGCCATCTCCTCGATGGAGGCGGCGTCCGCCACGTTGCAGACGACGGGCAGCGCTTCGCCACCAGCCTCTTCAATCAGGCTGGCGGTGTGATAGATGGTGCCGGGAAGGCGCGGATCTTTCTCTTCAACGCTTCTCGCCGCTATGGCGACCTTTGCACCTTCGCGAGCGTAGCCCAAGGCGCAGTATTGGCCCAGTCCGCGGCTGGCGCCGGTGACGACTGCCACCCGTCCCTCCAATCTGCCCACCATCGGTCCTCCCATGTCATCATCTCTCTCCCCACCGTTGAAGTTATCCAACCCGCAGGGTTCGAGCAAACTGAAGAAGGTGATGTTGGAATTGGCGTGAGCCCATGCTCAGTACCGGCTACAGGTCTGGAAAGACGAGCGTGTCAGGGTGAAATGCATACCAGGCAAACCAATAGGCGGTTGTCGTGGGATATGCACCACCCTCAGCATCGGTTGCGTAGGCGCTTTGTGCAGCTTCATTCCAATGAATGGATAAGGTCTTTCCACTGATCCTGTCGGCAATCACCGCTTGCTTCTGGTCTGCCAACTCTTCGAAAGGATAAGCCTTGTACACTCCGTCGACCTCTAGACCTAGCACGAGCGACTTCGGGTGATACCTTTTCGGTGCCTTGTTTGCTACTCGGAAATACAGCTTCCTGGAGCGTTCATAGCCCACATACGGACTTCTTTCGTAGTTGCGCCGGAATCCGGTGTCGTCGCTCAGGACTTCTGAATCAGGGTGGTTCTCACGCCACGCGGCCCATGTAGTGTGCTGGGCGGGCAGTTGCGGCAACACCGTACCCTCGAGCCTGCCGGATATGGCCTGCGACTTGATCTGTGACCACAGCGACTCCGTGTTTCTGTCATACAACAACATGTCGCTGTTGTAGAGGAGGCCGGAGACACCGAATATCAGGGCACCATCGCCTGCGTTGGAGGCGAAGACCATTCCAGTGCCACATAGGGGACAGTAGGTGACCACGAAGTGCTGAGCCCCCACCTTGTCGTTGACGATTTCGTGCCAGTTGAGGATCTTGATCGGATAGGCGCGCGCCACACCGCTGATCTCCAATCCGATCACCCGGTCCTCACTGGATAGAAAACCGGCTTCTGAGGCGGTGACGAAAGCGGGCCTGTCGATGCTGGGGATGCCATCGCGCGATGGACCGCCTGGAATAATATCGACCATCGGCACGCTGGCGTTACTGAGATCGAAGCCGTTTTTCTTTCGAGCCTGCGCCGGGTCGGCACTAGCGAGCAGCAGAAACACCGCCATGGAACCGATACAAAAACGGATCAGGTACCCCCTTCTCATTATGAGTTTGACCCACCTTTGGCGAAGAGTTCATCCAACTGTCTCTGTGCACCCCGACGGCAACGGCTGCCTTTGCGTAGAAGCTTGAGGGCTAGGCGCTCAACCGGAAAGAGGCCAGAAAAACAGGATGAGCGGAACGCCGAGCGCCAGCACCAGCAGCTCCAATGGCAGTCCCATGCGCCAGTAGTCGCCGAAGCGGTAGCCGCCTGGGCCCAGGATGATGATGTTGTTCTTGTGCCCGATCGGTGTGAGAAATGCGCATGAGGCGGCGACTGCCACGCCCATCAGAAACGGGTCGGGGCTGACCGAGAGCCGTTCGGCGATCGCGATAGCAATAGGTGCAGCGACCAATGCGGTCGCCACGTTGTTCAAAACGTCAGACAAGGTCATGGTCATGATCATGAGCAGGACCAGCACGACAACGGGCGAGAGCCCTTCGGTCCAGCCCACTAAGGCGGTGGCGATCAGCGCACTGCCGCCGCTGGCTTCCATGGCCGCACCGATAGGGATCATGGCGCCAAGCAGCACGATTACCGACCACTCCACGGACTCGTACACCTGGCTCAACGGCACGATGTTCAGCACGACGTAGATCACCACCGTCGCGGCCAGTGCCAGCGGTAGGTAGATCCATCCGAAGCTGGCGGTGATGATCGCGGCAGCGAAAACGCCGATGGCCGTCCACGCCTGGCGCCGCTGCGTAACGGCAAGTCCACGCTCTGCCAATGGCAGGCAGCCGAGCCAGTCGATCACGTCGGGGAGCTGCTCCTCCGGACCGAGCAGCAACAGGATGTCTCCTGACTGAATCTCCGTTTTGCGCACGCGCTCATGGATTCGGGTGCCGCTGCGGGAGATGCCGAGCAGTGTGACGCCGTGCCGGTACAGCAGACGCACGTCCATTGCCGAGCGGCCGACGATGCGGGCGGCATCTGGCACCACGACCTCCGCAAGCGTCATCGTCCCTGCCGCAATCCCTTCTTTACTGTCGCTGGCCGTGAGCTTGAACTCTGCGGCGCCGACGAACTGATCGATAGCCTCTGGACCACCTTCCAGCACCACCCGATCACTCTTGTGGATGATCTCATTGCGCGCCAGTCCGGGCAGACGCTTACCGCGACGCACGAGCCCCACCACACTGACGCCGTACTCGTCCACCAGCTCATCCAACTCTCTGAGTTGCTTGCCGATCATGCGCGAGGATTCCGCGACCAGCACTTCCGCGATATAGCCATTCAGCTCTTCGAGTTCCCGCCCCGTATCGTGCTGCAACCGTTCCTTGGGGATCAGGCGCTGGCCGATGAAGACGATGTAGAGAATGCCGATGGCGGCGATGCCGAGCCCGACCGGGGCAAAGTCGAACATGCTGAACGCCGTCCCCAGCCGATCCTCACGGAACGTGGCAATGACGATGTTCGGCGGTGTGCCGATCAGCGTGATCATGCCGCCCAGGATGGAGGCAAAAGACAGCGGCATCAGGGTTTGCGCGGGGCTGCGTTTGGCGCGCCGGGCAGCCTGCAGATCCAGCGGCATCAGGAGGGCGAGCGCGGCGACGTTGTTCATGATCGCCGACAGCGCCGCGGAAACGCCCGCCATGATGCCGACGTGGCCCCGCAGACCGCGGGAGCTGTCAAGCAGGCGTCGAGCCAGCAGCTCAATGGCACCGGAGCGCGACAGCCCCTGGCTGACGATCAGCACCAGCGCGATGATGGCTACTGCGGGATGGCCGAATCCGGAAAACACCTGATCCGCGGGCACCACGCCGACGATGTAGGCAACCACGAGACCGGTGAAAGCGACTAGGTCGTAGCGGAAGCGTCCCCAGACGAGGAATCCCAGAATGACGAGCAGCAGGCTGAACAGGAGGATCTGCTCCAGGGTCATTGCCGTCCGTCCTTTTTACTGCTGATCGCGGTCAAAGTAGTGCCTCCACTGTTCTCCTAAAGTAACATTTGCATCTCTCTAACGTTTTCCGATCCTCCGCTCACAGCATTGGTCCTATCATTGGCAGCAGTGATCAATGCAGTACACGGGAGCCAGGCAGTGGCAAGTCTTCCGGAATTTGAATCCATCCACCAACCGCGCTGTCGCTCATGCTACGCCGGTCTCAGTACCCTGGTAGTGGATCTGGGCACATCGCCCCTCTGCCAGACGCTCGTAGAGCCCTGTCATCTGGACAAAGGGGAAGCTTTTTATCCACTTAGCGTCTATTTCTGCGACAACTGTTACCTGGTACAGCTTCAGGAATACGTCTCACCCTCAGAGATTTTTTCGGACTACCCTTACTTCTCCAGCTACTCCAGCAGCTGGCTGGAGCACGGACGCCGTTACTGCGAGCAGATCGTCGAGCGTCTGTCGCTGGGCAAGGACAGCCAGGTGCTGGAGGTCGCAAGCAATGACGGCTACCTGCTGAAACACTTCATCGACCGGGACCTCAAGGTGCTGGGGGTCGAACCAGCCGAAAACGTGGCCGAAGTTGCCAGTGCGGCCGGCATTCCTACGGAGAGTTTTTTCTTCGGCGAGCAGTCGGCGAGAGATCTGGTCGAGCGACGAGGGCGGTTCGATCTGGTGATCGGCAACAACGTTCTGGCGCATGTGCCGGACATCAACGACTTCGTTGCCGGACTGGGTGTGGCGCTGACTCCGGAGGGCACCATCACTCTGGAATTCCCGCATCTGCTCAATCTGATTGAGCGGAATGAGTTCGACACCATCTACCACGAGCACTTTTCCTATCTCAGCGTCATAGCACTCCGGCAGATCTTCGACCGCTGCGGCCTGGAGATCCATGACCTGGATCTGTTGAGTACGCATGGCGGCTCCTTGAGACTCTATGTGCGGCACATCCGGCTTGAGAACGCACCGGCTGCACCAATCGTGAAGGAAACCATCGAGCGGGAACTCGCTGCCGGTCTGGACAAGCCAGGGACTTATCGTGCCTTTGCCGACCGGGTGGTGAGCATCAAGCGCGACATCCTCGAATTTCTCATTCAGCAACGGCGGGCGGGAAAATCCGTCGTTGGCTATGGCGCGCCCGGAAAAGGCAATACGCTGCTCAACTACTGTGGGATCAGGGAAGACATGCTGGACTACACGGTGGATCTCAGCGAGCACAAGCACGGGCGTTTCACGCCCGGCACCCGCATTCCCATCTATCACCCGGATAGAATCCGAGAAACGCGACCGGATTACCTCTTCATTCTCCCCTGGAATCTCAAAGACGAGATCATGGCGCAGACCAGCTACATTCGGGAGTGGGGCGGAAAGTGGGTGGTCCCCATTCCGAGGATCGAGGTGCTGGACTAAGCAGCACTGGCGGCCGTTGAGGAGCGACGCGCCACGAAGCGGAAGCCGGTTGCGCGCACACCCCAGGTCCTGAAGGTGAAGGTCCGGTTGAACAGGGTCAGGTAACCGGCAAATCCAACCGCGTATGAGCCACGGCGGCGCTCCGATCGCCTGGAGGCGAAGTTGTGGGTTTCCACGAAGCCGATGGACAAAGGGTAGCCCCGCTCTATGTAGTACGGACCGCTGACCGGGGCGAGATATTCCGGTAAATGCCGGCCGCGGTAGGCCGGTAGCGTCAGCGCCTTGTAGCCGTACCGGTAGGGTTTGCGTGTCTCGACGCTTACCCGATCCGTGTGTGGTGCCAGCGAGGTGGAGCGCCACATGTAGGCCACCAGAGTGCCCTGGTGAAACATGCCCGTGCAGACGTCCCCTCTGGCGAACGCGCCCGCCACCGCTTTCGGGGAGAGCTGGAGTTCCTGGTTACCGCAGTATTCGAGCAGTTCTTCCTCGCCGACGAACCGGGCCGTGTAGCCGTCCGGTGGCATCTTCTGCGCTTCCGTCCGACAGTCCCGTGCGTAGATCACCGATACGAAGAGCCAAGGCTTCAACCTTAGCATGGCGCTGCGGTAAAGGTTCTGCAGCCGGGAAAGGTGCGGTTCTGATCTGGCAACGTGCACGTAACAAAGGCCTCTCGGCTCAGCTGGCTTTGTCCAGCCTGGCGTGCGGCTTCGAGTCGTCGGTGGCCGGCGTCTCGGACTCAGGGGTGATCGGAAGCTCTGGACCCGCGGCACGATGGCTGGACCGCCACGCCTCCTCCTCGCGGTGGCGGGCCTCAATTCGCTTCTGCGTGTGGGATTTGAAGAGATTGCGGAACCAGTTCACTTGAACTTCCGTGTATGGGCGCCTGACGGAGATTATGGGCACTGATTGGCAGCTCGTGTGAGACCTGGATCACATTTCCGTGCATTAGCGCTACCCCGCCTTTTCCAGCCGCCGTGGCGGACGGCGCCTGGCCGCGAAGTGCGAATAGTGACGTGTTTCACAAGATTCCGGGCATACGGCCGACATACTGATCAGGCAGACAGGGGAGAAGCTGGATGTTCTGGTATCTATCTTTCGAGTTTCACGCCGCCCGGATTCTGATCGAATACCTGGGCATGGCGTCTCTGCTGTCCGTGAGAGGCCGGGACGTCCGGGCCATGGCCTATCAGGCGGCGTTCCTGCTCAAGCAGCAGAACCTGTGCCCCGAGGATGCGGCGCGCACCGCCGTCACGGCCGTGCTCGAGGAGATAGATCTGTTGCCGGTGGGTGCTTTCCGGTAATCGGATCGGCGAGCCGGACCTGCGGGTCTGCTCCACTCAAGCTACCATGGTGGAATGAAAGCAGAGAACGGCTTCTCGGAGCCGGAAAGCGTCTAGTGGAAGACGATCTACGGGAGAAGATCCGCAACGCCGCGGCAGCCGCAGTGGATGACGCTCGTTCCGGAGCACTGGCCCGCGCACGTGCCAGTGGCAGTCTGACCGCGCGCGAACGGGTCGCCGAGTTGATTGATCCAGGGTCGTTCATCGAGTACGGCGCCCTGGCCGGCCGCACCGGGGCCGAGGACGACGACTGCCCCGCAGACGGACTGGTGTGTGGGAGCGCACTGGTGCATGGCATGCCGGTGGTGCTGGCGGCAACCGAACGCAGTGTGTTCGACGGAACTCAGAGCGATCGGAATCAGCGCAAGATGGCTCGCCTTTTGCAGATCGCCGAGCGGGAGCGCTGGCCCGTTGTGCTGCTCCTGGATGGTGACGGTGCGCGGCCGGGTGATTCGATGCCGCCGCCACCCATCATGGTGATGTCCAGGGGGCGCTTCGGTCTCTACGACGGCCTGGCCCAGTTGAACGGATTGGTGCCCACGATTGCCTGCGTGCTCGGTCGAACGCTGGATGCGGAGACCGGGACGGCGATGCTCTGCGATTTTTCCGTCGGGGTTCGAGATGCCGAGATGGGCGCGCGCGACGACCAGGGTGCCGTGGTGACCCGCCCGGTCGGAGAATACGCGAAGCGTGGCGATATCGATCGCCTCGAAGACGACGAGCAATCGGCATTGGCGGCCGCGCGAGCCTACCTCGGCTTTCATACGCCGGACATGGATTCCGGTCAGCAGGCTGATGACTATGTCGATATCGCCGATATCATCCCTGAGAATCGGCGCCGGCCGTACGATATGCGGGAGGTTGTTGCGGCCTTTGCCGATCAGGGCAGCACGCTGGAGCTGCAGCCCGACTACGGTCGTTCCATGCTCACCGTGCTCGCCCGTCTCGACGGCCGCACCATCGGGATCTTCGCAAACCAACCCAAATCCCCGCTGTCCGGATCCATCGACACCCAGGCGGCGGATAAGTCATCGCGTTTCATCGAGCTGTGCGACGCCTACGGCTTTCCGCTCGTCTCCTTCATCGACAACCCGGGCTTCATGGTGGGGCCCAAATCGGAAGCGGAGGGAATGGCCCGGCACCACGCCCGTCCCCTGTCCGCGCTGCACCATCGCTCCGTGCCCCTCTGCTCTGTGCAGATCCGCAAAGCTTACGGTCTGGGCCCCTACGCCATGTCCGGATGGGGTCACAGTCACAACGCGCCTCTGCTCAAGCTTGCCTGGCCGACGGTGGAATCCGGCGGTATGTCGCTGGAAGGTGCTGCCTACCTGGTCAAGCGCAAGGAGATTCAGGCTGCTGCCAGTTCTGAGGAAGCACTGAGAATCCGCAATGAGTATGCGGACCGGATGCGGGACACCCAGTCCGGGTTGCGTGCGGCGCGGGCGTTCCTGTTCGATGACGTGATAGAACCGAACAGCACGCGTCAGCACATCGGCGCCATGCTGGCACGCATACCGCGACGTCCGCGTGTCGGGCGCAGCCACGCAATCGACCTGACTTAGGAGGCGCGGTGGACTCGGATCGCCTCGAACAGCTCAGACGCGCGCGGGGAGCCCAGCGCGATGCGGCGCGGCCGGATATCGTTACGCGCGTGCACGACAACGGCAGGCTCACGGCGGCGGAACGTCTCGAGCTGCTCATGGATCCGGGTAGCGCCGTTCCTTACGGCACCATCGCAGCCGTTGATCCCGGTGCGGGCCCTGATGGGAATCCATGGGTTGCCGAGACCGGCGGGCTGGATGCGCTTTGCACTATCGACGGTCAGCCGGCGGTGGTATCCACAACCGACTACACCGACCATGGCGGCGGCTATGGCGGTGCGCGGCTTGGACGGCTGTTTGCCTTGGCCCGTGAACGGCGTTGGCCGTTCGTCGCGTTTGTGGATGGTGGCGGGAGCCGTGCGAGACACCCTCGCGCCGGACTGGGACACATCGAGCTCTCCGGCGCGATCGGGCCCTACACGCTGTTCGACGGCATGGCGGAGCTGTCCGGCTGGGTGCCGACCATCACCATCGTTTCCGGACCCTCGTTTGCCGGTCATGCAAGTGTCGCCGGCTTTTCCGATATCGTGATTGCCACCCGGGGCTCGTCCATCGGCATGGGCGGACCGCCTATGGTGGAGGCGGCAATCGGCAAACGCCTCACACCACACGAACTTGCCCCTGCCGAGATGCAGCTCGAGAACGGCGGCATCGAGTTGTTGGTGGACGATGAGCAGAAAGCCATCGAAATGGCCAGGCGTCTGCTCGGGTTCTGGCACATGCCCGGAGACACACCCGCGACCCCGGCGTTCGCCGCGGGAGCGATAGCCGACCTGGTACCGTCGTCCGGCCCATATCCCATCCATCCGGTGGTTGAAGCGCTGGTGGATGAAGGTACGTTCGTCGAGCTCCGCGCTCCTTTCGGATCTTCGGTGGTGGTGGGTTTTGCCCGGCTCGGCAATCACAATGTCGGCATCATCGCCAGCAATCCGGCGGTGGCCGAAGGCAGAATCGACGAGCATGCGGCCCAGAAAATTACGCGCCATGTGGAGCTGTGCGATGCCTGGGAACTCCCCATCGTCGCGCTGGTGGATACGGCGGGTACCGCCACCCGCTGGGTAGCGCGAGACGGATCGGTGACTGTGGAGCCCGGTCATTCGAGAATGCATTTACGCACGCTCGTGGCGCACCAGTATCGCGAAGTGCCATTGCTGAGCGTGCAGCTACGCCTTGGCCGCGGTCTCGCCCCCGCGTTGATGACAGGTTACTCCACGGGAACTACCGTGCCCGCTTTCGTCTCAGCCTGGCCATCGGCGGAGCTCAACCGCGCCGATGGCTATGCCATGGTCCGGGATGCCAACGCGGTGGATGACGTCGTCGATCCGGCGGAAACCCGAGCGCTGCTCGTGCGTCTGCTGGCGATGATGCCGCGGGAACGACAGAGGCGTGAGAAGAGGCGGCCGGTGGATAGCTGGTAGGTCGGGATCTACGAGATGGGATCTGCCCTCAGGGTCACCGGCGCCCGATTCGTGACTGTTAGAAGAAACTCACTATGCACCACACCGAAGCAACCAGGATCGTCAGTGCCGACAGCGCTGCACCGATTCCCCGCATTGGATTACCGATGTTCTCGTCAAATCCGATCCAGTGCAGGATACGACCGACCACCAGCACAGCACCCATCCCGTGAATGGCCAGGTTTGGCACACTCTGCATCTCCAGCAATGCAATCAGAATCAGTGCCAACGGCACGTTCTCCACGAAGTTGGCATGTCGACGCATGCGCAACTGCAACTCCGTGTTCCCGCCATCGCCGATGGATATCTTTTCCCGCCCGCGCATGGTACCGGCAGTCGCACCGAGACCGATGGCCATCAGCCCAAGCACACCGGCATAAAGTACAGTGATGTCAGGAATCGGCATGGTTTCTCCCCCTCAGTTCTTGATGGTTCCCTCGCGGCAGATACTACAACGGTGTGTCCAGTCAGTTCTGCACCCTTGGCTCGCCGTCTGAAGGGTGACTGAGTTCATTTCGATAGACGAATCACCACGTCGAGGCCGCCGAACAGGCTGGTATCCCCCCAATCTCCGTGGCTGGCGCCGGCACTGGCGATCAGGCGCAGTTGCTCGCCAAGGGGAACCGAGAGCGCGCTGAACAGAGTGTGTGTCCGGTAGCCATCATCGACGGTGCTGTCGTACGAGTAGTCGAGCGACCAGTCCGCGTAGTTGCCGAAGCGCGTCGTGCCGAGGTAAAGGACAGACTCTCTCGGTCGCTGATACTGGTTCAAAAGCGTGCGGGTGACGAGCCGGGTCCGATCAACCAGCCCCTCGGCGTCGTCGTAGAACATCAACCGGCTGCCAGCGGTGACATACCAGCGCTCCGTGAAAAAGTACCCCGCTTCCAGGCCGGCTCCCAGTCCATCCCGTGAGATTTCGTGCAGTCTCCTGGTAGAGAACTGATCGATGGAGTATTCAATCAGTTGTTCGGCTTCGAAGGCCGCGGTGATGGCGGAAGCGCGTACCATCCAACTGCCACCGTAATACGCTGCGCCCAGGGACAGCTCCTGATTTTTAATGCCGTCTTCCGAGTCTGCTGAAAAACCGGAGACTGAGAGATCCCAGTTGCCGAGGACCTTGTAGGCACCTGCCGATACCCTCGAGCCATCCGCCACGCCCTGGATCAGGTCACCGGATTCCAGTGGAATCAGCTGCTCGTAGCGAGTTCTGTAGGCCCCCAGTGAGAAGCCGAATCCCGCGGTATCTAAGGCAGCCATTGCGCCGTATTCATGGGCAGTATCGCTATCAGCGAAGTAGGAGGCACTGAGGCTCATCTGAGCTTGTGCGGGCAAGCAGCAGAACAGCAGCAGCAGAGTGAGACTTCGATACATTTCGCTTCCTGACTGATAGGCAGGGGTGGCTTGTCGTCGATCACCGCACGGCATCGCGATACTGCAGACCGACCGGATGGCGGGTACTCGACGGCAGCGGGTAGGAGTTTAAGGAGCGAAGTACGCCGCATTGTGATGCCTTCGACGCTATGGCCTGACGGCGTTCCGATTTCAGACGAATGGCGGTGTCGGCCCGCCGAGCGGAGCCATCGCCCGTTCAGGTGCTGCGATCGGTTTGGGAACCTCGGAAATGCGATCGATACGAGTAAGTCTCTTAACGAGCAGCGATCGGCACCGTTCCCGTCACGTCGTCGATGATGAGTTCGGCAATCTCTTCCGAGGACAGACCCGCCTCTTCTGCCAGCACCTCTTCGAGGTGCTCTCCCAGCAGGGGCGCGCGCCTGTTCGGCGGAGAGACGCTGCGATTCAGACGGAACGGTTGAGCCGGATAGTGCAGCACACCTACGCCTGGACGATCCTGGGCCATGAATGCTCCCCGGCTTTCGAGGTGCACGTCGTTCAACAGGTCCGGGCCATTCAGCACCGCGCCTGCCGGAACGCCGAGAGACTGCAGGCGGTGCATGAGGTCCACTTTGTCCTGGGAAGTAGTCCAACCGCGAACTGCCGAGCACGGATCTGAACACTCAGGGTCGATACCAGCCTGACCGCAGAGCAGATTCAACTGATCGCGAGTTTTACAGGAGATGGCGATCCACCCATCGTTCTGACACGGGAAGGTCCCTTGAAGGGCATAGCCCGGATGCCGGTTGCCCCGTCTGCCCGGATCGACGCCCGCGAGAGAGAAACCTGTCATCGCTTCACCGATGAAGGCATTGCAGGCCTCAATCTGGCTGAAATCCAGATGCTGCCCCTGACCGGTACGCTCTCTGTGCAGCAGAGCTGCCAGTACATCCACGGCACCCATGACACCGGAGAACAGGTCCCCCCCTGTCATACCCGTGTACAGCGGCCCTTCACCCTCATAACCGGTCAGATGGGCAACACCGGACATCTGTTCGGTGGACATGCCGAAGGCGACGTAGTCGCGCCAGGAGACGTCGGCACCGAATCCGGACAGGGAGATCATGATCAGCTTCGGATTGATCTCACTGAGCCGTGCGTAGTCGAGCCCGAATTCCGCCATCACTCTGGGCGTGAAGTTCTCGATGAGCACGTCCGCCTTCCGTGCCAGTGTCTCCACCACCGACACGCCTCGCGGGTCATGGAGATTCAGAGTGACGTCGCGCTTGTTGCGGTTGATCCAGTTGAAGTAGGGAGAAGACTCCCAGGATGGTGCTTCGCCTTCCACCTGGGTACCGCTGCCGCGCCAACCGTCGATTCGTTGAACGGACTCGACCTTGATCACGTCCGCGCCCGCATCCGCCAATATCTGAGCCAGAGACGGCCCGGCGAAAAACATGGACATGTCCAGAACTCGCAAACCCGTCAGCGGTAATGGATTGGGCTCGCTCGGTTTTGTCTCAGTGGATGATTCCGCTACCGGCGCTCGGATCTTTTCAAGTACTGCCTCTGTATGCTCACCGAGCAGCGGTGGCCGGGAGATCCGCACGGATCCCAGCGGCGACTTGAACGGAACACCAGGCACCTTCACTGAGCCGCAAACCGGGTGTTCTATCTTCTGGAAGAATCCCCGCTCCAGGTGCGGCTCCAGCTCGAAGAGCGCAGCAAGATCCGGTACCAGCCCGAACGGCACCCGTACGGCCTGGGCTTCGTGGAAGAGCTCAACCGCCGATCTGCCTTCCAGTGCCTGGAGGAACATCCCGCGAATCTCCTCCAGGCGCTCATCCGGCTGAGCCCAGGAGATGCCCTGATAGCGTTCATCCAGAGCGATGTCCTCCCGGCCGAGAAAGGCACAGAGCATTTGCCACTGCGGCAGGGTCAAGGCATTCAGGCCAATGTAGCCATCCCGGGTTGGCAACATGTATCCGGCGCCGGCACCGGATCCTACGCTGGAATAACGCTCGGCCACGATACCGCGGCTCTCGTAAAGAAGGCTCGGGATCTGAGCGCCACACAGCACCGCCTGCTGGATGCTCACGTCCACGTGGTCACCGGCACCGTGACGGGATCGACCGGCCACAGCAAGCAGCGTCGCCGCTGCTGCGTATGCACCGGCGAGGGTTTCAGCGATGGCACCCCCCGTCTGCAGGGGCGCACGCTCAGGAACGCCACACAGCTGCGCCCAGCCGCCCATCGCGCAGGCCACGAGATGGGAGTTGAGAAAACCGGTGTATGGTCCGTCATCGCCAAAGCCGGTCACAGAGGTGAACACGGCGCTCGGGTTCCAGGCCCGGATCTGCTCAGCGTCGATCCCTGCCTCTTTCAGGTGCTCGCAGCCGACAACCACATCTGAGTGCTGCACCAGTTTTTCGAGAATTGGCTGCGACTCGGCATCCGTCAGATCGAGCTGCACGCTCTTCTTCCCGGTGTTCAGGTAGAAGAAGCTGGCACTTTGCTCGATGTCTGGTACCGCACCCGGAAAGGGACCGAAACTTCGGCTGATGTCACCGGTTTCCGGTTGCTCCACCTTGATCGTGTCAGCACTCAGATCCGCAAGGAGTTTGGCGCAGAACGGTCCGGCGATGCCCACAGACAGATCGAGCACCTTCAGACCATCGAGCGGCCGCAGTTCTTTTAGCATCGATCCTACTGCGCTCAGACCTCCATCGGCTTGAGCAGCTTGGGCCAGCTTCCCTGGGAAGCGGCCATGGCCTCGCCGATTTCAGCGACCGACCAGGGCTTTTCCAGACCGTCCTTCTCGGTGATGACGTCGACCTGCCAAGACAACAGGGACACTCGATTGCCGCTAACACAGAACTGACGTCCGGTAACGCCTGCAGCATCGTCGGTACACAGCCACACCACCGTGGGCGAGACCTTTTCCGGCGCCATCCGATCACCCAGATCTGGTACGTCAGGCATGACGTCTTCGGTCATCCTGGACAGAGCGCCCGGTGCAAGCACGTTGACTGTGATGCCATACCGCATGCCCTCCAGCGCCAGTACGCGCATGAAGCCGGCGATCCCCGCTTTGGCGGCGCCGTAGTTGGTCTGGCCGAAATTGCCGATCAAACCGGAGGTCGAACTGGTCATGACGATGCGGCCGCCTTCGCCCTGATCGAGCATCTGCTGCCAGGCGTACTTGGTGACGAGATAGGTACCGCGCAGGTGCACGTCAATGACGATGTCCCACTCTTCATCGCTCATCTTCTTGAACGACCTGTCGCGCAGAATGCCTGCGTTGTTGATCAGAATGTCGAGCCGACCAAAGGTGCTTACCGCTGTCTTCACCATATCTGCTGCGGCCCCATCGTCGGTGACCGAGCCATAGTGGGCGACGGCCTTACCACCGGCGGCTTTGATTTCCTCCACCACACTGTCTGCCATGCTGGTGCCGCTACCGGTGCCATGGCGATCACCGCCTAAGTCGTTTACGACCACCGCAGCGCCTTCATGCGCCAGGAGCATGGCGTGCGCGCGACCGAGACCGCCGCCCGCGCCGGTGACGATAGCTACTTTTCCATCAAGACTTCCCATGGTTTCCCTCCTACGTGTAAGTGCTGCCTTTCATACCGGTTCCGATGTCCTGTCGTATCACGACGTTGACCAGCGCTGGTTTGCCCGAAGCGAAGGCTCGTTCAAGGGCCTGACCGATCTCTTCCGGTCGTTCACAGTACTCGCCGTGCCCACCCATGGCTTCCACGATCTTGTCGTAGCGGGTGAAGTTCAGCATGGTGGCGACCACCCGATTTGCACCGTAGATAGCCGCCTGGGGCCGAACCATCTGTCCCCACACGCCATCAACGCCGACTATGCCGACGATGGGCAGATCGAAGCGCACCGCCGTGTCGTACTCGAAACCGTTCAGCCCGAAGGAGCCATCGCCGTAGATGATCAGCACGCGTTTGTCCGGTCGGGCGATCTGTGCGGCCAGCGCGAAAGGCATCCCGACGCCCAGGGTGCCCAGCGGACCGGGATCCATCCAGCAGTTCTCTTCCGGCACGGGCAGGA
Source organism: Candidatus Azotimanducaceae bacterium (assembly GCA_965215995.1). Taxonomy (GTDB): domain Bacteria; phylum Pseudomonadota; class Gammaproteobacteria; order Pseudomonadales; family Azotimanducaceae; genus SZUA-309. The sequence goes on from OZ244128.1 coordinate 3,606,987, forward strand.
CCTTGGACGCCTGAGCCACGATATCTCCGCCGTCGCCGATCAGGATGACATCCTTGTCCGCCACGAAGTCCCTGATCTCCCGGCACATTCGCAGCGGATCGATGGGTACCTCGTCCGAATTGAGCTGGGTGGCGAACTCGGCCTCGAGTGCCGCCTCCCGCTCGATGAGTCCATCCCGCCAGCTGCTGAAATCGAGATCGCCGACCTTGTCCAGGAGGCTGCCGAACGTGGCAGAGAGATTGCCCACCACCGCCGCATCTGCAGAGCGGTTGGTGCCGATCAGCTCGTTTTCCACGTCGAGCTGAATGATCTTCGCATCCTCGGGAATTGTGCGTCCGAAGCCCAGCCGGAAATCCAGCAGCACGCCGGCACAGATGAAGACATCACACTGCTGGATGGCTTCCTTGCGCACACGGTTCAGAAGCTCCGGTGTGCCTGGTTTCACCATGCCTCTACCCATGCCGTTCACGAACGTAGGGATATGGGTCTGTTCGACAAACGCCTGCAGGTTGGCGGATGCGTTCGACCACTTGACGCTCGTTCCAGCCATCATCACTGGGCGTTCTGCTTCGGCAAGAATGGCGAGCGCCGCATCTACGTCGGTCTCCGCGGGCGTGAGCACGGGTTGCTGCGGTCGCATGGTGGGAAAGCGCACAGTATCGAGGTCCACTTCAGCACCCAGAACATCCATGGGGATCTCAAGAAACGCGGGACCGGGATTGCCCGAAACGGCGTGGCGGATGCCCATCTCGATGTAGTCGGGAATGCGCCGGGTGTCGTAACAGGCGTCCGCCCATTTGGTGATGGGTTTCATCACGCTCACATGGTCCATCTCCTGGAGCGAGCCACGGCGCAGATTGTTGAAAGGACCCTGGCCACCGATCACGAGAATCGGGCTGTTTGCCCGCCAGGCGTTGGCGACTCCTGTCACACCGTCGGTGACACCGGGGCCTGCCGTCAGCACGGCACAGCCGACCTTGCCCGGGTTGAGGCGGCTCCAGGCATCGGCCGCGTGAACGGCGGCCTGCTCGTGGCGCACGTCTATGACCCTGATGTCCTCGTCCAGGCAGCCATCGTAGATGGCCATGACGTGTCCGCCGCTCAAGGTGAAGATGCACTCCACACCCGCCTCTTTCAGCGCTCGAGCAGCCAGCTTCCCACCGTGTACGTTCATACTGAGTTCTCCCGTCCCATAATCCGCTCAGATGCTATCACGATGGGGAGAGGGGTCTTCCGGCCTGGCTTCCAGGCGCGCGCGCCTGATGCGTTAAGATGCAGACCTAGCGACACAGAACGAGGAGGGGACCTTGGCAGATATCGATGGTGCAACCTTGCTTGCGAGAAGCCTCAAGCAGCAGGGTGTGGAGTACATGTTCGGCATCGTTGGCTTTCCGGTGTTCGGCATTGCTGCCGCAGCCCAGAAAGAAGGAATCAAGTTCATCGGGATGCGCAACGAACAATCCGCGAGCTATGCGGCTCAGGCTGCAGGCTATCTCACCGGGCGTCCACAGGCCTGCCTAGTGGTGTCCGGACCCGGCGTGATACACGCCTTCGCCGGACTCGCCAACGCGCAACAGAACTGCTGGCCCATGATCCTGATCGGTGGCGCATCACCTACTTACCAGAACGGCATGGGCGCGTTTCAGGAAGATCGTCAGGTCGCGCTGGCCGAGCCGTACTGTAAGTACGCGCACGCAGTCGAGCATGTGGAGCGCATTCCGTACTACGTGGAGCAGGCGATCCGCACGTCGCTCTATGGCCGGCCGGGACCCGTGTATCTGGACATGCCCGATGACATCATCCGAGGACAGGCGGACGAAAACCAAGTCGTCCGCGCAGGCACGGTTGGAGATCCACCGCGCTCCCAGGCGCATCCGGAGGATGTGGAGGCTGCGCTCGCTGCGCTGGAATCCGCGGAACGTCCGCTGGTGGTGGTGGGCAAAGGCATGGCTTGGTCGCGGGCGGAAAGTGAGGTCCGGGAATTCATCGAGCGCACGCAGCTGCCTTTCCTCGCCTCTCCCATGGGCAAAGGCATCTTGCCGGATGATGATGCCCTGTCCGTGGGCGCTGCCCGCAGTCACGCGCTGAAAGAAGCGGATCTGGTGTTTCTGATGGGTGCCCGGCTGAACTGGATCATGCACTTCGGGCTGCCGCCTCGCTTCGCTGAAGGCGTGCGCATCATCCAGATGGACATCGCGCCCGAGGAGATCGGTACCAACGTGCCGGCGGAGGTGGCGTTGCTGGGAGATGGTAAGGCTGTCGCCCGGCAGCTGAATCGCGCGCTGGATGAGCGGCAGTGGTTTTATCCGGCCGACACAGAATGGCGCTCCGCGCTGAAGCAGAAGGCGGCCGAGAACCAGACCTCCGTTCAGGCGATGGTCGAAGACGACTCGGTGCCGATGAACTACTACAGGGCCTACCGAGACATCGTTGATTGGCTGCCCGAGGATGCAATCATCGTCGGCGAGGGCGCCAACACCATGGATATCGGTCGCACACAGATGCCCAACCGCGGGGCACGCCAGCGCCTCGATGCCGGTACGTACGGCACCATGGGCATCGGTCTTGGATTCATGATTGCGGCAGCCGTGGTGCATCCCGACCGCCCGATCGTTGGCGTGCAGGGGGACTCGGCCTTCGGGTTCTCCGGCATGGAGCTCGAGACGATCTGTCGTAACAAGCTGCCGGTCAAACTGGTGTTGCTGAACAACGGTGGGATAGGTGGCGGGATGGCCGAGTTGCCTGACGACCGGCCGATACCGCCTTCGGTCCTCACTCCCGGCGCGCACTACGAGGGCATGATGGAGGCGTTCGGAGGGAAGGGCCTTTACGTTGCTGATCCCGCAGACCTCCGCGCCGCGCTCGATGAAGCCATGGCATTCGATGGGCCCGCGCTGGTCAATGTGCTGATTCATCCGCGCGCCGGACGCAAGCCACAGCAGTTCGAATGGCTGACGACCTGATGCGATGTATCATCGGCGGACAGAGAACGGCAGCAGGTGGTGAGCCGGTAGTTTACGGATAGCTGGCCTGCACACGGCTGAGGAGCAAAGCATGGCTGCGTTGGATGGACTTCGTATTCTCGATCTCTCTCAGTACGAGGCAGGGCCATCGGCTACCCAGGCACTCGCCTGGCTGGGGGCCGAAGTCGTGAAGGTAGAGCCACCGGTGGAGGGCGATCCGGGTCGAGGCGTGGGCCTCAGCGACGAAGTCGCGTACTCGAGCTACTTCTGCAATTGGAACGCAAACAAACGCAGCGTGGCGCTGAATCTGCGGACCGAGGCCGGCCGGGAGCTCCTCCTGCAGTTGACCCCGAAGTTCGACGTGTTTGTCGAGAACTTCGGTCCGGGCGTCATCGAACGGCTGGGGTTAGGCTACGAGTCGTTGCGGGAGAAGCACCCCGGGTTGATTTACGCGTGCATCAAAGGCTTCGGCACTTCAGGTCCCTATTCCCAGTACAAGAGTTACGACATGATCGCGCAGGCCGCTGCCGGAGCGTTCTCGGTAACGGGTGAGCGCGATGGGCCGCCGATGGTCCCTGGACCAACGACGGGTGATTCGGGCACTGGTGTGCAACTGGCCATGGCCATTCTGGCCGCATACGTGCAGAGACTGCGCACGGGCGAAGGCCAGAAGATCGAGATCTCCATGCAGGAGGCCATGACCTACTACATGCGCACGCGGATCGCGATTGGTGCCAAGTGGGGCAGTGCGGCAACGCCGAGAACCGGTAACACTCAGGGTTTGCCGCCGGTCACCGCCTATCCCTGCAAACCATTTGGAGCTAACGACTGGGTGTTCCTCATGCCGGTCACAGACGGACACTTCGATCAGCTGTGTATCGCCACGGGCATGCCGGAAATGGTCGTGGACGAACGCTTTCAGGGTAGAGAGAACCGCATCGAAAACGGTGCGGCGATTTATCAGGCTTTCACTGACTGGACGCGTCAACACACCAAGTACGAGGTCATGAAGATCCTCGGTGAGGCAGGCGTGCCGTGCTCCGCGTGCCTCGATACGGCTGAGCTGCACCATGATCCGCATCTTCTTGCCAGGGGATTCGTGAAGCACGTGGAGCACCCTGTTCACGGCAATGTGCCGCTGATGGGCTTTGCGCCGCAGTTGTCCGCATCCGAGGTGCCAGTCGAACGGGCACCGCTGCTCGGTGAGCACACGGACGACGTGCTGGCGGCCGAGCTCGGGCTGGATGCTGCTGCGCTCGACGGGTTGCGCTCAGAGGGTGTGCTGGGTTGATGTCAGCCGTGTGAGAAAATCCCCTAGTCGGGAGCGTTCTTTTTTGATTCTGCTCTGTCCTGAAATCTGGCTGCATCGACGATAAACCGGGTGTGCGTTCCTTCGGCGATGGTCTCGCGCGCGTCCTGCACGCTCACTTGAAAGGTGACTTTTCTGCCTTCGACTTCGACCACTCTTGCTGTGGACCGTACCTCCATTCCCTCCGGTGTTGCCGCCAGATGAGTAACATCAAGTCCAGAACCCACAGTGGTGGTGCCACTCTCCAGTTTGCCATCGAGCGCCGCAACGGCCGTCTTCTCGATCAGCAGAATGAGCTCGGGCGTTGCAAACACGTTGACGGACCCGCTGCCAACGCGAGCGGCCAGCATGTCACTGGATACCAGTTGCGCGAGTTCGGCTGATGATCCTACGAGTGTTTCCGACAAAGGTATGACCGATGTTCCAGGTTGGGGTCATACTAGGCATATCTGAGCTCGAGAGCGAGTTCGCGACTCGTCCATGAACACGCCTGCTGCCGACCGCAATCTGGGTGATACGCTCACCGGCGGGAGCTCGCACCTCGCCTTGGTCGATCTGGCCGATGAAGCGCGGCCGTACACTTACGATGCGCTGAACGCCCTGATTGGCGACGTTGCCGGAACGATGGAGTTTGAGCGAGGTGCGCGTCTCGGGGTGCTGGGTGCGAACTCGGCACGGTTCGTGGCGACCCTGTTCGGCATCATGCGCCGGGGCGGTGTGGCGGTTCCGATGAACACCAAATTTCCCGACGAGACGCTGGCGTATATCTGTGCGGATGCGGCGCTGTCCTGCGCTTACGTGGATGGGGACAATCAGGGCAGGCTGCCAGAGGCACTCGAGCAGGTGCCGCTGGGCAGTATCGAACCCAGCGATGCGCCGGCATTTACTGAGAGCGTTCAGCCGGAAGCCAGGGAAGCCGGGCTGGTGCTGTATACCTCCGGTTCCACGGGCACGCCAAAGGGTGTCGAACTCTCCCATGCGAGCCAATGGGCCATGATCGACCGGATGGGCGGACGACTCGAAGGCGCCGTGGGTATCATTGCCGCGCCGCTGTACCACATGAATGGCCTGTTGATGCTCATGTCGCTGTTTGCCGGCCGCGGCACGGTGGTACTGATGCCGCGTTTCGAAGCGAGAAACTATCTGCAGGCCCTCCAGCAACGGCTACGGCACCACCGAAGCGGGGGCCGGTATGTTCGGTCCGCATCCGGATGGCATCCCGGTGCCGAGCCTTGCCCTCGGGCACCCGCAAGAACATGTGCAGGTGCGGCTCGTCGGGGGAGCGAACCCGGACGAAGGGGTTCTGGAGGTGCGCACACCGGCGGCGATGAACGGCTATCTGAACCTGCCGGAGAAAACGGCAGACAAGATGAGCACCGACGGGTGGATCAACACCGGCGACATCATGCGCCGGGATGAGCACGGATTTTTCTACTTTGTCGGCCGCGACGACGACATGTTCAACTGCGGCGGCGAGAACGTCTATCCCGGCGAAGTGGAGCGGGTGCTGGAGTCAGATCCGCGGATAGCGGAGTGCTGTGTGATCCCCGTTGCCGATGAGGTGCGCGGACACAAGCCGGTTGCGTTTGTGGTGACCGCGGTTGGCCGCGGACTTACCGAGCAGGACGTCAAGGGCATCGCGCTGGCAGGCGCCCCTGCTTACATGCACCCGCGAGCGGTGTATTTCGTCGACACCATGCCACTGGCAGGCACCAACAAGATCGACCGCCAGGCAGTAACCACCCTGGCTGCCGAACGTGCCTCGCCCGACAGCGACTAGCCTGGCCGCATCGTCGAACACATCCACGTCCACCACCCCCACCGTGCGGCCGACCCGACGTACGGTCGCCACCGCCTTGAGGCTGGTGTTGAACGCCGGTCGCAGGTAGTCGGTGCGGAAATTCACCGTAGGTACGCCAGTGCCGAGCAGCATCACCAGCGCAAAGCAACCGGCCGTGTCGATGAGCGAGGCGATAGGGCCGCCGTGGAACTGTCCGGAATTGGCTGCCCGCTCGAACTCGGGCTTCAGCGGCATGGTGATTGTGAGGCTCTCGGCTGCCGAGTCCGCCTCTGTGATCTGCATGGCGGAGTTCTTGATGAACGGCGAAGCGTCCATCATCGCTTGGAGTTGCTGCTGATTCAGGGGTGAGCTGTCGCTGGTCATTAGGGTGTGTTTCGCAGATGGAGGTCGCACTTTATACCGCTGCGCGCAGGGCCACACACCTTGGAGGCAGTGGCCGGGCGGATTGTGAGTCATAATGTGCAATGTATCGGGCAAAGCTTCGCAGGATTGGACTGAACCCGTTGACCAGGGCATCGAAATGCTCAACCGCCAGCCCCCATGCAACAGTTCATACCCAGCTGACAATAGAAACGCATGATGTTTGACTCGATCGCTGGCAGTGTTGCCATGTTCGCCGGCACCGCTGCCGTCATCACGGTGTGCGGCATCCGGCTGTCCGACTACGCGGATCAACTCGCAGACAAGACGGGCTGGGGTGAGGCGCTGCTGGGTGGGCCTACCGGAGAGCCAACCTCGAACACGCGGCCGCCTCCTCTGGCAACCTGGTCCAGGCGGGTGTTCTCATCGTGCTCCTGACCATACCCCTGCTGGCGATGCTCACACCAACCTCCGCCATGCTGGGCATACATCCCGTGACACCCGTGTTGCTAGTCGCCTACCTGTTCGGCTACCACCTCGTTCGACGGGATCTGGATACCCCCATGTGGCAACCCAGGCGCACGGCGCAAACGGTGATGGACACACCGGACAGGAGTAGATCTCGCGACCAGACGCTTCTGGTTCTTTGGGTGCGGTTCGCTCTGGTGGCGCTGGTGACCGGAGTAGCCGGCTGGCTTCTGATGAGTTCAGCAGAAATCCTCGTCGAACGGACACCGCTGTCTCAGACTGTCGTCGGCACACTGCTTACCGCAGTATTCACGTCGCTGCCTGAGTTGGTGACCACGCTCGCAGCGATCCGCTATGGGGCGCTTACGCTGGCGGTGGGAAACATCCTTGGTACCAACTGCTTCAATGTGATGGTCATCGCCGCAGCCGATGTTGCCTATCGAGGTGGGTCGATCTACCACGCTCTCACGAGTCAGCAGCTCATCTGGGCCGTGATCGCCATTCTGCTCACCGGAATACTCCTGCTGGGTTTGTTGCGGCGGGAGCGCTACGGCATTGCCCGAATGGGATTCGAGAGCTTCCTGGTGCTCGTGATTTACCTGGGCGCGGCCGTAGGTGTCGTGCTGTTGTAGCCGCATTCCCCGGACGAAAGCGCACGCGGAAGGTTGGGGAAACGGCTTGTCCTGCGCCAGGGGCAGCTGCCCCGAAGCTCTGTGATTCGCGAGGGATGGTTTCCGTAGTGCTAAGACCGTAGGGCTTGCGGAACGAAGAAAAGGGCGAGTAGTGCCCGGTCCCAGCAGGGATTTGGCTAAAATAAGAAATATCTTCTATTTCTGAGATCTATAGATAAGGAATATCTTATTTTTAAGTTGACAAAATATCAGATATACCTTATCTACAGTGAGGTTAGGATTATGCTATGGGCGATACCATGCGCAGCGAAGACCGGGCGATGGCCCGAAAGCATCTGGATAAGAAGCTGGCTCCTTTGAGGGACTCCAGGGATTACCTGCGCCCGCCGAAAGGATGGGTGAAGGCGGTGCGCGAAGCGTTAGGCATGACGGCCAGCCAGTTGGGCCGCCGCATCGGCGTCGCCACGCCTCGTGTTTATGAAATCGAAAAATCCGAGCTTTCGGGCTCCATTACGCTGAGCTCCCTCGAGCGCGCAGCAAATGCGTTGGATTGCCAGCTCGTCTATGCCTTTGTGCCGCGCCAGCCGTTACAAGAAATGGTTGAGCAGCGTGCGCTGCTTGAGGCAAAAAAACGCGTGCGTGCTGCCTCACATACGATGGCGCTGGAAAACCAGGCACTTGATGAGACCGTCTTGCGCGAACAAGTCGATGCACTCACCAAAGAACTGCTCAGCGGACGTGCCTCTGCGATCTGGGAGGAGGAGTGAGTGATCCGCTGCTTCCAGGAGAAGATGGTCAGATCCCTCTAAATCATGAAGAGCTGGAGGGGCTCATCCCGTCACACATAACCTTGCGTGGTGAGCTAAACGAAGCTGAGCAAGCCAACATCGTCTCTGCCCAGACCTGGGCTTATGAACGAAAGAACAAGGTGCTCAGCATTGATTACCTCAATGACCTGCATAGCCGGATGTTCGGCAGGGTATGGAAATGGGCGGGTAAGTTCAGACACAGTGGAAAAAACATTGGTATTGATGCATACCAAATACCCAGCGCGCTCAAAGATCTAATCGACGATACCCAGTTCTGGATCGACAACGAAACCTTCGAGCCTGACGGGATAGCCGCAAGGTTTCATCACCGGCTGGTCTACATCCACCCGTACCCCAACGGTAATGGCCGTCACGCACGCATGGCTGCAGACCTGCTGCTGCGCTCAATGGGTCAGGAGCCGTTCACCTGGGGCAGTAAGAACCTCATCGATGCTGGGGAAACGCGTTCTCAATACATCACTGCACTAAGAGCGGCGGATGAGCATGACTACGAAGCGCTGCTTAAGTTCGTTCGGACCTAAGACTACAAGGTGGTGGCGCTCGTTCGGCTCCGAGTCGAACCCGGGAGGGTTCTCCTGCTACCTCGCCTGTCCACGATCTAAATGAATACGGGGCTCAAGGCCCCGCATTCATTTAGATGGCGGAGAGGGAGGGATTCGAACCCTCGGTACGGTTGCCCGTACTCTTGATTTCGAGTCAAGCCCGTTCGGCCAGCTCCGGCACCTCTCCGCTGAGGGGTCGGGATTGTACTAGGCGTTGCGCGTTGTTCAACGCTCGGGTTGCGCTGCCCACCGACATTCCGGCTAGAAACTCAGCACCTCATGTTTGTCGCTCGTGCCGTTGCCGCCGGGACTCGTTGCGCCGCCGACCACATGAATTCGATCAGCCAGGGTGACCGCGCCGACGCCATGGCGTGGCGTCGGCATATCGGGCAGTGCCTGCCAGCGGTCATCGTCCGACGAGTACTGCCAGGCCTCGGCAAAAACACCGGCTTGCGGAGTGAAGATCTCGCCGCCGAAGACATGCAAACGTCCGCGAGCGATAGTACCGGCAGTGCCAGCCTGGGGCAGTGGCAGCGGTGCTGCCGAGTGCCAGGCGTCAGCCTCTGGGTCGTAGATTTCGGTGACCGCCATGTTGCCGCGTGCTGTCCGGCCACCGGTGATCACAAGGAGCCCGTTCTGCCAACCTCCGGTTGCGCTGTTTCTGGCCGTCGGGATCGGTGCGAGATTGCGCCACTGCCCGTCACTCGGATCGAATATCAGATGCTCGACTACTTCCTGGTGATCGCTCCGCTCAGTGTTGGCCTCTCCACGCTGGCGCTGACCTGTCACGTAATGGATGAGGCCGGTTGGGCCGAATGTGGCCACGCCTTCCGCTTGCGGCTTCGGCAAGGAGGCTACCGGCTGCCAACCCTCACTGGTCAGTCGGTACACCCCATCCCGCATTCGCCAGACGTGGCTGTAGCCGCCATTGAATCCGCCCATCGCATAGAGATCTGTGCCTGTGGAAACCAGCGCAACGTGATGCAGATCTTCCGGCAGCGGTGATTCGTCCTGCCAGCTGTCCGTCGCCGGATCGTAGGAGACGCAGCGGTTGGTGAAGTATGGCACCCCGAGCCGGGCTGCAATGCCACCCGCCAGATAGAGCCGACCACGGTGTGCGGCGGGGTAGATCTCCTGAGTGGCGAAGGGAACAGGTGCAGCTGCCTGCCAGGTTGGTGTCTGTGCCGCAGCTGCTCGACCGGCAAGCGAGGTGAGAAAGCCGGTGGCCAGAAAAGATCGACGATCCATGTGTGCTCCTGAAACCCTGATCGGCTCAGAAGTATGTTACTTGAGAACGCTGACTCAGGCGGCCAGCAACTCGCGGACCTCTTCGATGTCCTGGCCGGCTTCGTCCAGCATCACCAGGCTCATGTGCGGCGAGAGCTCTCCGAGGGGCAGCTTGTGGTAGGCGGTCACCTGATCGATGCGTGGTACCTTGTGCATTCGGGGTGTGCCGATGAAGCTGTGCAGACGGGCCATGAGCACGAGATCTGCCAGATCCACCGGCGCCTTCGGATCGTGATCCCAGGCATCACGGCGTCGGGCCACTTCCACGTAGCGCTCATCGAAGCCCCACGTCTCGAGCAGGATAGCGCCGATCTGCGGGGTCAGCTTCAGGACCTGTTCGCGGAGCTCATTCTTGTCTTCCGTAAGGTCAGCCTGCTTCTCCAGCTGGTTGAGCAGGGGCAGGGCGCCGATCTCCTGAATCAGCCCGGCAAGCATGGCGCTGTGCGGATCGAAGCCACGGCACTTGTTCGCGAGCACGGAGCTGATCGAGGCAACCTTCACGCTCTGCCGCCAGACTTCGGCCAGCAGCTCTCTGATGACCTTGGAGCGGCTCATGTACATGCTGCGCAGGATGTAGCTCGTCACCAGGTTGCTGGTACCTTCCAGCCCGAAGCAGCGCACCGCACTTGCCAGGTTCTCCGCGGGTACCCGGGTTCGGTAGAGGGGGCTGTTTGCCACGCGAACCAGGTGTGCCGAAAGGCCGGGGTCAGCCTGGATGATCCGGACCACTTTGCTCACATCGTTCTGCTCATCGCGCACGGCCCGGCGGACCTGCATGGCCACGTCCGGCAGTCCGGGGAGCTGGATTTCGCCAGCGGTGATCTGCCGGTAGACCTGGAAGTAAACGCCGTTGATGGACATGTGACATCCTTCTTGCCAACTGTGGCTAACGAGCATATCGACCGCGACCGCGGTTCCTTTAGCCATCAGGTTTGAGCGAGCGAGATGCTCAGCACATCGTGCGGCGGATACCTCCTCTCGTGATGCGTCGTGTTACTTCAGTCGCCGACGATGGCCTGGTAGGTCGCGACCTTCAGATCCGAGCGGAGCGGCCAGGGGGAGCCCATGAGCTGAATCATGCTCACCACCACCAGGTCTTCCACCGGATCCACCCAGAAGATGGTGCCCGCCGCACCGCCCCAGCTGTACTCACCGACAGAGCCAATCACTCCGGAAGCAGGCACGTCAGTGACCAGGCCGAAGCCCAGACCGAAACCAAAGCCGGTGAACGTATTGCCTCCAATTCCTGGCGATTCGCCGGTGCCACCGGACGAGATGGAGGCCGGCAGGTGGTTCATGGTCATGAAGTCCACGGTGCGTGGCGAGAGAATCCGTTGCCCATCCAGGCTGCCGCCGTTTCTCAGCATCTCGGCGAATCGCATGTAGTCCATGGCTGTGCCGACCAGACCGCCACCGCCGGAGTGCAGGGTGACGTCACGGAACCGGTCATAGGAGTTCGGGCCCAGGGTCTTCAGTGTTTTCACCTCCCCGTCCCAGGTGTGGTTGGGCAGGAACCGGTCCCACTTTTCTTCGGGTACTGAGAAGAAGGTGTCCGTCATGCCGAGCGGATCGAAGAGGTGTTCCTGCAGGTATTCGTCGAACGGTTGGCCGGAAAGGCGCTCCACGATCAGTCCCGTCACATCCACAGCCACGCTGTAGTGCCACTGGCTGCCGGGGTGGTATTTCAACGGCAGGGTGCCCAGCTTTTCGGCGAACTCATCCAGATCAGCGGCACCCAGAGTCGCTGCTTCCCGATAAAGCTGATCCACAGGGTCATCGGGATCGAAGCCGTAAGAGAAACCCGCGGTGTGGGTGAGCAGCTGCTGCATGGTGATCGGACCATTGGCCGGTTCCTCTTCGCCCTCTTCATTCAGCACGGTGAGATCTGCAAGCTCCGGCACGAACTTCGAGATCGGATCGGAAAGCTGAAAGAGCCCCGCTTCGTAGAGCTGCATGGCGGCGACCGCCGTGATCGGCTTGGTCATGGAGTAGATGCGGAACAGGGCGTCTTTCTCGAGCGGCCGGTCGTCATCGGCGCCACGTTGACCCACTGTCTCGAAGTGCACGAGCTTGCCATGGCGGGCGACCATGGTGATCACGCCGGCCAGTTTGCCCTCGTCCACATACTGTTGAGTGATGTCCTTTATCTGCTTAAGCCTCTCCGCCGACATGCCGACGGATTCGGGCTTCGCTTCTTCCAGCGCCGCAGCGTATATGGGGGTTGCGATCAGGCAGAGCGCCAGGGCGGCGACTGCAGGGAGTAATTTGCGCAAGATCTCTCCTCCTTTTCTTAGCCTGGTCGAGCATACGGACGCCGGCGTATGGCGGCAAACGTGGCAGATTCGATCGGGCTGAGATCCATTGTGCGGTGTATAGTCGCTGGAGTGATTTCTCGAGGAGGGGAGATGGCTGAGCAAGGGCAATATCCGCTCGACGGTCTGAGAGTGCTGGATTTTTCCCGCGTGCTGGCAGGACCGTTCGCCGGGCGAATGCTGTCGGACCTGGGTGCCGACGTGGTCAAGATCGAACCACCGGATGGGGATGTGACCCGGCTCTGGGGCAAGGTGGCAGGCGGTGTGCCCGGTTACTACCACCAGCAGAATGCCGGTAAAAGGAACCTCTGCATCGACCTCAGGGCAGACGGTGCCAAAGAGCTGGTCTACCAGCTCGTGAGGAGTGCCGACATCCTGATAGAGAACTACCGGCCGGATGTGATGGGCCGGCTGGGTCTCGACTACGAGACCCTCTCTGAGCACAACCCACGTCTCATCATGCTTTCCATCTCGGGATTCGGGCACGGCGGTCCGGAATCTCATCGGCCCGCCTATGCGCCGATCGTGCACGCGGAGGCTGGGCTGATGGATCGGCAGGCACGGCGCAGCGGAATTGCACCGACCGATCTGCCATTGTCCGTGGCCGACACCAACGCCTCGCTGCACGGGCTGGTAGGCGTGCTCTCGGCTGTGATTCAGCGGGAGCGGACGGGCGTCGGTCAGCACATCGACATCGCCATGATGGACGCCACCATCGCCACCGACGATCAGATGCACTACGACCTGGAGGATTCGGAACACACCGGCCCGTTGAGAAACGACACCTGGGAGACTGGCGCGGGGACGATTCTGCTCTCGGCAGACTTCCGATTCCTCTGGAAGCAACTGGTTGCGGTCTACGGTGTGGAGGATCCCGCCGGACCGGAAGCAGAGCTCGAGGAGAAGATCCGCCTTCGTCGTGCCTGGGTGGATGCATTCATGCGCGGGCTTGCCGATTGGGACGCTGTCGAGGAGGCGTTGGCGAAGATGAATCTGGCCTGGGGGCAGGTACGCCATGCGGCAACCATGCCGGACCAGCCTACCATCAGTGCCAGAGGTGCTGTTGTTCAGGTGGACGATCGGCAAGGGGGCACCCGACCGATTACTCAGTCCCCCTATCGCTTCTCCGGGGCAGTTAGCGGCGTTCGGGGGCCGGCACCGCATCGAGGCGAGCACAATCGGACGGTGCTCGCCGACTGGCTCGGGCTGTCAGCGGCAGAGGTTGCGGAGCTGGAAGCGCGGCAGGTCCTGCAGCGGGATGAGACGCTGGTGGAATGAATCCGGATCAGTCCGGGCAAGCACCAGGCAGCCAGCCGACGACTTCAACCTTGCTGCAGGCGACGCACCCGTTTGAGTAGGTTTGCCGACTGCCATCGTCGTGCACGCCGCAGACGGGTGCGTAGTTTTGCGGGCAGATCTCCGGCCGGGGCGCGGTGCAGAGGTTCAGGCCAGGAATGTCTTCCGTATCTGCCGCCGTATCTTCGACCGGTTGCCCACCGGTCTGACCGCAGCCGGACAGAAGCAGCACGAGCGTTGATGTGACGATCAGATTGCGGGTCATGACGGGCTCCGGTTGTGGTGGTGGCGTCGCTGTGGGCGATAATGCGCAAGTGGAAACCGATAGGGAAGGGACCTCATGCCTTATGCAGACAGCGCGGGCACGCAAATCTACTTCGAGTCGCAGGGATCGGGAGATGCCGTTCTCTTCGCGCACGGCGCGGGCGGAAACGCCGGGATCTGGTTCGAGCAGGTGGCGGCATTCTCGGATCGCTACCAGTGCATCAGCTTCGATCACCGCACCTTTGCCCGCTCCTCCGCAGACCCAACGACCCTATCTCCCGCACAGTTCCGTGATGATGCGCTTGCCGTGCTCGACGCGGTGGGGGTAGAGCAAGCACATGTGGTGGCTCAGTCCATGGGTGGTTGGACAGCACTGCGAATGCTCCTCGATACGCCGGAGCGTGTTCGTTCCGTGGTCATGAGCGGCACGCCGGGCGGACTGCACAACCCCCAACCCACTGAGTCGGCCAGAAACCTCACCGCCAACGATGACCGGGGCACCAGCGGGGTGATGGCGACCATGTCGAAAGCCACAGCGAAAGACCCGGCCCGGATGCAGCTCTATCAGTCGATCAATGCCTTCAACACAGAGTTCACGATGACGAGCTTGATGAGCCTTGGCGCGCCCGAGTTCATCATCACCAGCGACATGGTTGCAGGTGTGTCGCAACCCGTGCTCTTCATCGCCGGTGACGAGGACCCTCTGTTCCCAGCCGATTTGCTCGGAAGCTACGTACCCTGGTTTCCAGATGCCCGACTGGAAGTGGTGAAAGATGCTGGTCACTCGCCCTATTTCGAGCAGCCCGAAGTGTTCAACCGGCTTCTGGAAGACTTCCTGATTCGCGGCAACGGCTGAGTGGCGACACTCGTTGTCCAGTCTCACCGCTCGCCGTTACCGGCAGCCTGGTACGAGTGTTGCGTTGACTCCGTCCGTCACTGGTCGCAAGCCAGAGGCTTTGAATATCGCTGGATGGGCGACGAGATCTTCGATCGGCTGCCGGGTGAGCTCGGATCGAAACTGGCCAACGAGCCCGTGGTGGCTTCCGATCTGGCCCGATTGATCGTGCTGCAGGAGGCGCTTGCAGAGGGTATCGGGCGAGCCATCTGGGTGGATGCGGACGTGTTCGTGATCAACCCGAGAACATTCGAGCTGCCTGCAGCGGATGCTCTGTTCGGAAGGGAAGTCTGGGTGCAGCAGCACGGTGACAACGGGCGGAAGCTGAAAACCTATCGCAGGATTCACAACGCCTTCATGGCGTTCGTGGCCGGTGAGCCCGTGCTGCCTTTTTACCGAATGAGTGCGGAGCGCATTCTAAGCCGTTACGAGGCGGGCTCAGGTCCGATGGTGCCGCAGCTCATAGGGCCAAAGCTGCTCACGCTCCTGCACAACGCCATTGGATTCGATGTGCTCGAAGAAGCTGGAATGTTGAGCCCCCTGGTTGCACTAGATCTTCTCGCCGGTGGTGGTTCGGCCCTGGATCGCTATCTGAGTGGCTCAGCCGTGTTGCCTCAGGCCATCAACCTCTGCGGTTCCTCCGTTCGCAACGGTGAGCTGACAGACGAAGAGGTGGCGCAACTGATTGGCCAGCTCGAGACTTCAGGGCTCGGCTGCTAGCCGTCATACCAGCTGTCGTCTGCCAGAGGCTTGATGTAGAGATGAGAGTGCCAGTAGTAGGCGCGCGGAATCGTCGGGTGGGGTGCGGTGCAGGTGTATTTCGTTCGCCCCGGACGCAGCGGCTTGCTCGCTTGAATCTGCACCCGCGTCCGATCCTGCCAGGTTACTTCTGCGTTCGGCTGATCAGCGATGAAGCAATTGAAAGTCCCCGGTCGAACTCCGGCTGCTTCGCTGATGTTGAGGGTGAGCAACGGTGGACCCGCCTCCGCGGTCAGCAATGAGGCCGGTGCTTCCGAGTCCACGAGCGGCAGATGCTCGGTTCTCAGCTTCTCCGCCAGGCTCGGCACCGAATCGAAGCCCTTTGCCAATGGAAATCTCGGGATTGCATAAGGACTGGTGCTGGCACCAATGGGGCCCGATTGCTGACCAAAGGAGATGAAGCCGAGTGACTGCATGAGTTTGGCGACCTCCACGCTGAACTCTCCATAAGGATAGGCGAAGAAGCGGAGTGGGGTTTCGAGTTCTTCCTCGAGACGCGTGTGTGCACCGATCACCTCGCGCGCCAACCGTTCCAGATAATTCTGCGGGGAATCGTCGTCCCTGCGCCTAACCATGTGCTCGTGAGTCAGCGTGTGGCTGGCGATGGCGGCACCACGGGCTTCCAAGTCGCGCAACTCGTCCCAGCTCAGGTATAGGTTGTAGCCGTCATCCACGTAGTCCGTGCTGACGAAGATCGTGAACGGCCAGCCTCGCTCGAAAAGTAGAGGTGCGGCGGTCGTGGCGACGCTCCGATAGGCATCATCGAAGGTGATGGCGACCCAGCGGGAGTCAAGCTCGGCGCCCGAAACAAGCCCATCGACAATCCTGTGCAGCGGGACGACCTCATAACCCTCCTGCTCGAGCAGCGCCAGGTGCTCGGTAAAGGTGGCCGGTGAGACGCTGGTGGAAGCGGGGGTCTCGTCGGAGACATGATGGTAGAGAAGCACCTTCGGGCTCCCTGCGTAGGCCGATGCCCCCGCCAGCAGGATGATCAGAAACAGGAGTGCAGTTCGGTGGCTGTAGTTCATTGAGTTGCCGTCTCCGCACCGGCCGTGTCGGGCTGATTCTGACTTGAGTCGATAGATGGCTCGATGGCTGCGTCTGCAGTCGCTTCGATCGACACATGGATAGATCTTTGCTTTTGCACTTTTTTATCCAGCCGATTGAAGTGAATGAGTGATTGGATCTCATCCACATAGGCCTGTCGGCGCTCCGAATACTGGGTGATCTGTTCTGCCGCTTCGATGCCGTTGAGCGGCTTGTCCAACGCCCGCTGCCGGGCACGGTAGGCTCTGAACCCTGCATACTCCGGATGGCTGTTGATGTTGTTCATATAGCTTGCGACGGACGCCTGGGGAGAATCGAAGCGGCGCACTTCGAACTTCGCGCCACTGGCTCGGGATTCAGGCACCAGACCGCAACCTTTGTTGTAGCAACGCTGACCGAAGTAGTTGTTTCCATCGGCGGCGAAACGCGATGTGCCCCAGGCTGACTCCTTTGCGGCTTGAGCCAGGGCAAGCGAGCGAGGCACTTCGTCCACATACTGGCGCAGGGCATCGATCTGACGGTCGATGGGCTGATCCGGCGCCACATCGAAGAACTCGACCTGGGATTCGAGCCAGAGCCGATCCCGTTTGCCGATTGCCCTGCCAGCCTCGTGCTCGCGTGCCAGCGATTCGAGCCGTTGCCGGTCCCGTTGCCAGCGCCCGTTCTCCGCGACAATCAAGGGGCCCAGGTAGCCGAAAAAAGCTCCTTTGCGCGCCTCTCCGGCCGGGTACAGGGCGAAATCCGGTGCTCTGGTCTGCCAGCTCTGCCATAGGGGCAGGGCGGCTGCCGCCATCGCCGTCAGCAGGACGACAGCGGCAAGAGTTTTTGAGCGCATGGGTCGCATGGCGCTATTGTGCGCTAAATCTCATTGCGAGGCTTTCTACGGATGCCGGGCCAAGACAGGGTTCAACGACTGACTGGCGTACCGCCCATCGGGGTGGATGCCATGGGCGCGCGGGCGGATGCGGCAGGCGATCCGGCAATCCTGCGCCTGGAGAATCTGGACACTGACCTGCGACCACCGCCGGCGGCGCTGGAAGCGACCCGGACGGCGATTGCCGATGATGATGCCAACAGCTACCTGCCGTTTCTGGGTCAGGCAGTGTTACGCGAAGCAGTGGTGGCGCACGTCGAGCGCCTGTCCGGTCATGCCTACGACCCGGAAGCCGAGTGCATCGTCGCGGCCGGTGGGTTGAATGGGGTGATGGTGACTCTGAATGCACTGCTTGATCCAGGTGATGAAGTGGTTGTCACAGATCCCACCTACATAGGTATGCTGAATCGCATCCGGATAGCCGGCGGGGTACCTGTGCAGGTGCCTTTTCAATGGCTGGATGAGACCTGGCAGCTGGATCTGGATCAGCTTCGGAGTTCCGTAGGAACGAGGACCCGAGCACTTTTCATCATGAATCCTTCGATGCCCAGCGGCGCCTGCCTGAGCGACGAGGCCTGGACGCTGATCGCCGAGCTCTGCCGGCAGCACGATCTGTGGCTCATCTACAACGCGGCCATGGAGCGCATTCTCTACGATGGCAGGCCCTACCGGCATCCGGCGGCGCTGGAGGGTATGCGGGAGCGGACCCTCACCATCGGCAGCGCCTCGAAGGAACTGCGCATGATCGGCTGGCGGGTTGGCTGGGTGATCGGCCCCGCGGCCATCATGCGGGAGATCGGTCTGGTCAGTATTTCCGATGTGGTGGTGCCGGTCGGGATTGCCCAGAGCGCAGTGGCTGCTGCCCTGGCGGAGCCCGAACGGGACGTGCTCGATGCAGTGGCGATCTGGCAGGCACGGCGGGATCTGATCGTTGCTGAACTCGAAGGATTGCCCCTGCGCAAACCGGCGGGCAGCTGGTCCATGCTGCTCGATGCGGGCGCGCTCGGCATGACCGGGGCGGCTGCCTCCAGCCGGCTGTTCGAGCAGGGGAAGGTGGCCGCCACACCCATGGACAGCTGGGGGGCGGTGCATGGCGCTCAATACGTCCGCCTGGTGTTCAGCAACGAACCCGTAGCGCGGCTGCGAGGCATTGGCGAGCGGTTCCGACGCAGTCTGTTATGAGTGCCCGGTACCTGCCAGCGTCCCTGTGAGATGTGTAAAATCCCCGCCTTTCCCTGAGACAGATCAGTCGTAGTCATGGCAGAACAAAGCACAGTTTTCGAGGTCAGCCCGCAGAACTTCCAGGCGGACGTGATCGACCGCTCAAAGCAACTGCCCGTGCTGCTGCTTTTCTGGGCCGACCAGGTGGCACCCTCCGTAGAGACCCGTGACACGCTGGCTCAGCTCACCGCTCAATTTCAAGGCAAGATTCTGCTCGGGCTGGTGGACGTGGCCCAGGATCAGACCCTGGCCCAGCACCTGCGTGTGCAGGGCCTGCCGAGCATTCGGGTTGTGAAGGACGGACAGCTCGTGGACCAGGTGGACGGCCCGCAGCCGGAGGCTGCCCTGCGCGGCATGGTCGAGCAACTCACACTCTCACCGGCCGAGATGTTGAAGGACCAGCTGGCTCTGATGATCGAGCGAGGCGAGCTGGACACCGCCGTCGAGGTGCTGCAGCAGGCCGTGAACGAAGAGCCGAACAACTTCGCCTTCCGGGTGGAGCTGGCAGACGTGCTGATCATGAAAGACGCTCTGGAGGACGCCCGCACGGTGCTTGCGAGCATTCCCGAAGACACGGCAGACCGTGATCGACCGGCCAACCGATTGGCCTTCGCCGAAGAAGCCGCGGGCATGGGTGATGCTGCCGCGCTGGAGTCGGCCGTTGACGCCGATCCGGACGATCTGGAGTCCCGCTACCGGCTGGCCGTGGTCCTCGCCGCCAATCGTCAGTACGAAGGCGCACTCGATCAGTGCATGGTCATCCTGCAGCAGGACCGGAAGTTCCGGGATGATATTGGTCGCACCACCATGATCCGCATCTTCACACTGCTGGGTAAAGGCTCAGAGCTGGCAACCGCCTACCGCCGGCGGATGTTCAATTTCATGCACTGAGTCCGCCTCTCCACCAGGCTACCGATAGCTAAGTGTGATCGATGTCCCATCCGGGGCAGCACCTATTACCTATGCTTGTCGTTCACGTCTTAACTTGAGGCATGCTGCGACATGGACGCGCGCGAAGCATCTCAGCTGGTATTGGACTGGCACGACCGGCAGCTCACGCTGGACGGTGACAACTGCGTGGAGCTCGGTACTGCGGCTGATGCTGATCTGACGATTCCCTGCTCGACCGCATCCCGTTCTCATGCCCATATCGAGCGCCGTAAGCAGTATTTCGTGCTGGTCGACCACTCCACCAACGGTACCTTCGTGCAGACAGAGGATGAACAGGTGACTTTCCTGCGCCGAGGCGAGCTCCGGTTGTGGGGCGACGGCTGGATCGCGCTCGGCTCGCCGCTGTCCTCTGAAACCGCCATCCGCTTCCGGCATACCTGATCTCATGAGCTATCAATGGCAGGCAGCGCAGGAAAGCCATCGCGGCAACCGGCGCAAGAACAACGAAGACTCGGTGCTCTGCCGTCCGGAGGTGCCGCTGTTCACCGTGGCTGACGGCATGGGCGGACACATGGCGGGTGATGTGGCCAGTCAGGCCATTACGGATGCCCTGGCGCGGCTGCCGCTGGGTGGCCCGCTCTCCGATGACGTGGACCGGCTGGAAGACACCCTGCTCTCGGTGAACGACGAGCTGCGCCTGCACTCGCAGAACGAGTGCCGCGGCGGGACCGTTGGTTCCACCGTCGTGACGCTGATCGCCAAAGAAGAGGTTGGTGTGGTGCTTTGGGCCGGAGACTCTCGCCTCTACCGGCTGCGCAAAGGCCGCCTCGAACAGGTGACCCGGGACCACAACCCGGTCTCCGATCTGCTCGATTCCGGTGCGGTGAGCGAGCAGGAAGCACTGGCGGCGGACACCAACATCATCACCCGTGCGGTAGGCGGACAGGCAAATCTGAGCCTGGACGTGGCGGTGTTCGATGTGGACGAAGGCGATACGCTCCTGCTGTGCAGCGACGGGCTCTACCGGGAGGTGGACGAGGACGTGCTATGTGCCGCCATGGCCGGCGAGGACCTGTCAACCGCGGCCGACAGCCTCCTGTCCCGATGCCTGGCGGGCACGGCCAAAGACAACGTATCCCTGGTGCTGGCGAGACCAGAGGTGGCTGGCTGATGAGTCACGTCCCGTCAGACGACATCACCGTCCTGCGTTCTGATTCGAGCGTCTCCAGGAGCATTTCCGGCGAAGGCGCTGGTGAGGCGGATGCCCCGCGAGTGCTCAAGCAACGCTTCGTGCTGGAAGAAAAGCTCGGCAGCGGCGGCATGGGGACCGTGTTCCGGGCCAAGGATCTGCGCAAGGTGGAAGCCCGAGACCGGCAGCCGTACCTGGCGATCAAAGTGCTGAACAACGACTTCCGCGAGCATCCCGAGGCTTTCATTGCGCTGCAACGTGAAGCGGCCAAGTCGCAGACGCTTTCCCATCCGAACATCGTCTCCATCTTCGACTTCGACAAGGATGGCGACATTCCTTTCATGACCATGGAGTTGCTGGAAGGGCAGGAGCTGGCGGAGCTGCTGCGCGCTTATCCGAACGGTCTTCCGGAGCCCGTGGCCTGGTCTGTCATACGTGGGATCTGCTCGGGCCTGGCCCATGCCCATGACGCCGGCATCGTTCATGCGGACTTCAAGCCCGGCAACGTTTACGTGGGCTCCAACAACAATCCCAAGATTCTCGATTTCGGTATTGCCCGAGCGGTGCAGCTGACAGATGTGCAGGGTGACGACACCCTTTTCGACCCTGCCCGATTGGCGGCATTGACACCGGCTTACGCCAGTCGGGAGATGCTCGCCGGGGACAATCCGGAGCCGCGGGACGATCTCTACTCGCTTGGTATCGTCATCTATCTGATTCTCACCGGCCATCACCCCTACGGTCGGTTGTCAGCCGAGGATGCGGCGAGGGAAGGTCTGAAGCCTGAACGCCCGAAAGGGATGAGTCGGCGTCAGTGGCAGGTGATTGCCCGCTGCCTGGCATTCCATCGGCAGAACCGGCCGGACAGCGTGGCGGAGGTGGAGAAGTTTCTGCTCACACCATCGCCCTGGCGCTCTCGAAGCGCCATGGCGGCTGCGGCAACCTTGGTGCTGGCCTTGGGGGCGAACTACCTGATTGGCGATGCGGAGCTCACCGAAGTCAAGGAAGAGGTCCGTCAGAGCACGCTCATTGATGCACAGCTGGACCGGTTGAACACGCTGCTGGCGATTCCGGAGTTCACGGACAGCTGGGAAGACAGCGTGGCCGGTGAGTTCGCGGCGCTTTCGGCGCTGGTGGCGCATGACGGTGATGCAGAAGGCGGTTCAGAGGGTGTTGCGTCCGTCCGCGTAGCTCGGAAAACCATGGCGCTGAAGATCCGGGATATCTATGCCGAGTACATTCTGGCGCTGGAGGATCTTGATCGGGCGTTGTTGCTGATCGCGCACGGTGCTGACTACGGAGACATGTCGGCAACTGCCAGCGTTCTGGAAGCCAGAGCGGTGGCACGAGTTCGGTTCCTGCTCGACAACCCGCGTCCAGATCAGGGTTGGCTCACCTCGTTGACGGACGAGCTGACCCGCATGCATCGGGGTTTTCCGGACAGCCTGGCATTGGCTGAGCTGGAGCTCGAAGTGACGGAAACGCTGGAGCTACTGACCCTGGATGCCCTGGAGGCAAACCGGTCAGACGAAGCGGAGATGCTCCTTGCCGTGCTCGGACCCAGACTTTTCGATGCGGTGGTGCTCGAAGAGCTGGAAGGCTCGCTGAGTAAGGTTCGGGCCAGACTGGCCGCGGCTCAGCAAGAACGGCAGCTGGCGCAGGCCGAGCAGCGTCGCATGCAGGCGCTCAACGCAGCACTCGATGCGTCCTGCCTGCGTATCGACGTGCAGCAGATTCAGTCGCTGAGCGTGGATCTCAGCGATCAGCCCGCTGCAATGGCACAGATCTCGGAGCGACTCTCGGATTGCCTGACTCAACTGGCCGAGCTGGATCCGGATCGGGCCCAGAGTCTGAAGCTGTCGGCTGAGCAGGCGTTCGGGGCTGACCTGGCCCTCGTCGCCACAGTCGATCCCTGCCGGCCGAGCTATCTCATCGGCAATGGTTCGCAAAGTGGCCGCCAGGGCTACTGCCAGGACGTGGTGCCTGGTGGTGATCATGGCCCGAAGCTCGTCGTGCTGCCGGATGAGACCGGTGCCGCGCGATTTGCCATGACCCGGGAGGAGATTTCCTGGGCCCAGTTCCGGCAGTTCTGTTTCGAGCTGGAAGGCTGTACCCAGGCCGAGCTGGAGCTGGTTGCTGTGGACGATCGCTTGCCGGTGACGGGGATATCCGTTGCAACGGTGCAGGCGTATTCGCGTTGGCTGAGCGAACGCACGGGCTTTTCCTACCGGTTACCCACTCGTGAGGAGTGGCTCCTGGCGGCACAAGGCGAACCGGACCCGAACCGGAATTGCCACGTGCGCATCGATGGGGTGCAGCGTGGACTGTCCCCTGTGGCCACAGAGATCGGCCAGGTCAACGACTACGGGCTCAGAAACATGCTGGGTAACGCCCAGGAGTGGGTTCTGGATGACGGCGAGCTGAACGCCGCCGGAGGCTCCTTCGTGGATCCGATCGGCATGTGTCTGGCCTCCACCGTACGGGCACACAGCGGTGAAGGGGCAGCGGATACGGGGTTCCGCCTGGTGAGGGAATTGACATGAGCCTGATGAAGCTGGCGCCGGAGACGGTGCGCTTGCGCCGCGTCGCCAAGGCCCACGCCATGGGGGAGTTTTCCATGGCTGAATACCGGCAGGCTCGTCGGGAGGTGATCGAGAACTTCGAGCCTTATCGGGTGGCGGAAGACGATACCCAACCCCGACAGGCGTCCCAGACCCCGGATGCGCTTCAGTCGTTCTCGACCCAACCGGTCTCCGAGAAACGCCGCTGGCCGCTCTGGCTGGGTGGCGGCGTGATCCTGCTCTGCCTGCTGACCGCGAACCGTCTGTTCGCCGCGGAGCAAGCCGGAATGGATACCAGCTACACGATTCCCGTGGTGGTGGAACGCGATCCGAATCCCGCAACCAGCCCCCGACTTCCGGTCAGTCGTGTCCTGTTGAGCCAGTCTCTGGAAGCCATCGACGGCGTGCAGGACGAGACGCTGCAGGCAGTGATCGACGACAAGCTCAAGGAGATCAGAAAGCGCAATGCACCCGGTCACCATGGCTTCACCGCTGCCGAGCTGGAAGAGGTGGGTCGGTTCCTGAATGCGCTCGGTGCGCATGATGCGGAGGCTGAGCTCAGCGCTCGTGACGCTGCCGATCTGTCCGCGCTGCTGGAAGATCAGAAGGCACGGCGAGGACTCTCCGTGATCGAGCTGGAGGAGATTGCGGGTGCCGTGCAGGTCCATCTGCGTGAGGCCGGGTATTTTCTCGCGGTGGCCTATCTCCCCGCCCAGGAGGTCGTGGCTGGCGAGGTGGCCATTGGTGTGTTGCCCGGCGTGTTGGGCGATGTTCAGGTTGCAGGCAGCAAAGGCCGCATCGGCAGGCGTTTCAACGATCTGATCGGCCGACCGGTAACTCGCCGCGAGATCAACACCCGCCTGTACGCGTTGAATCAGGCCCAGGGCTTCTCTGCCCGGGCAAGCTTCGAACCGGGGGATGCGGTCGGAGAAACCCGACTGAATCTGGATGTGTTGGAATCCCGCGCCTTGCGTGGCCAGATCGCCCTGGACAACTATGGCGATGACCACACCGGCAAGCAGCGGCTGGTGCTGGATGGTGATCTGATCAATCCGACGGGCAGCGGTGATGTGCTGAGTGCCGGATTGATTGCCGCGATTGATCCTGACAATCAGTTCCTCGGCTATCTGGACTATGCCGCGCCGGTGGGCAACCGCCGGTTGCTGCGGTCCCGGCTGGCCAGAAACGACTTCAGCACGGATGACATCGAGGGCGACGGCTGGTTGCTGGACGCGGTGCTCGAGACCTACCTGCATCGGGATCAGCTCACAGGTCTTTCCTGGGAGTTGGGACTTGGCCGGCACGAACTCAACTGGGCCGCGGACGGTGGGGACGTGGATCAGTCGGTGAATCTTCTATCCGCCGCGCTCAATGCACGCCGGGTCTGGGATGAGTCCCGGGTCGCGGCTGATTTTCGGCTCTATGCCGACGTGGGCAGCATCGATGGTGATCCGTTCGAAGGCCAGGACGACACGTTCTGGGACATCGGCTTCACGCTGTTCGGCTGGCATCCGTTCGACCTCGGCTGGTTGCCGGGGCGCCAGAAGGTCTCCATGGAATTGAAAGGCCAGCTGGCAGGCAGTCAGTTGCCAAGCACTCGCAGGATGGCGCTTGGCGGCATTGGCGCAGCCCGGGGTTTTGACCGGGATGCCTACCTGGCGGACCAGGGTATGGTGCTTAGAGGCGATCTGAAGACGCCGCTGCCGCTTGGTGAGTTGGCGCTCTTCGCAGATATTGCCTACGGCAAGAACAGAAACGAGATCTACTCAGGCTGGGCTCACCTGGCGAATCTGGGCATGGCCTGGGATGTGCGGCTGAGTCAGCATCTCTTGAGCTCACTCTCTTTGGCCAAGCCTATCACCCACAAAGGATCCGGAGGTCTGGACGATGACGGCACCCTGTTCTTCTGGTCGTTGCGCTATGCACGCTGATCGTACGGTCCGGATGCGGCTCCCCGGGGGGCTGCTGGTTTTTGTCCTTCTGTTCCCGACTTTCGGTGCGGTTGCGGCGGAAGCGCCGCTACCGCCGCCGCCGGAGGCGGAAGCAGCGCACCAGGATCTGAAGGGAAACTCCGGTGACAGACCTTCAGAGGGTGAAAGGAGTGAGGACGAAGCCATTTTTACCGAGATTTCGCCCTTGACGATCCCGGAAATTGGTGTTGCGCTGCCGGCAGATCAGGAACACTGAGCCGGACTTTATACACACGTCGAAAGAATAGGTCGTCAAACCGCAAAGATGGGCGGATTCGTTCGCGTTCCGCTTTATGTCAACGATATAAGATACTGTTTTTAAACAGAATATTTAGTTACAGATCGGTGACGGTCTTGTTAGGCTGCTTTCCACAACCGATAAACGACCCCCACCACCGCGTCAGTTATCCAAAGAGTTATCCACAGGCTGGCGGTCATTCTCCCCGGCCTCTACAGTAGCCGTTTCCTTTCAAACCTCATCGGGAGGCGGGATGAGCGATTCGGGTGCTGACGATAAGGTGCTTGCCGAAAAGATAGCCAACTACCGGGAGCGAGGCGCCGAGCGTGTCAAGCTCGCGCTGACCGATATGGACGGCGTCCTCCGCGGGAAGTACGTCGGCCTCGACAAGTTCCAGGGTCTGCTCGAAAAAGGCGGCGGTTTCTGCGACTGCGTGTTCGGTTGGGACGTGGACGATCAGCTCTACGATGAGGGTCGGTTCACGGGCTGGCACACAGGCTTTCCGGATGCCAGATTCCGGCTGCTCAGTGACAGTGAGCGCTGGCTGGAAGATGAAGGGTGCCCGCTTTTTCTCGGTGAGTTCGTCGGTGATGACGAAACAGACCACCCTCTCTGTCCAAGAACGCGACTCAGGACGGTTCTCGAGAACCTGGCCGAGCGCGGATTGCACATGCGATCAGGGTTCGAGTTCGAGTTCTTCGTGTTCAGGGAAACGCCGCACTCGGTGCGGGATAAAGGCTATCGGGATCTGACCCCACTCACCCCCGGCAACTTCGGCTACTCGGTGTTGCGGGCGTCCAGCGAATCGGAGCGCTTCGGTGGGCTGCTGGATCTCTGTCGGAGCCTCGATATGACGCTGGAAGGACTGCACTGCGAAACCGGCCCTGGTGTGTGGGAAGCGGCGCTTGAGGTGGCGGATGGTCTGGCTGCTGCCGATCGTGCCAATCTCTTTAAGACCTTCGCCAAGGTGTTCTTCCAGAAGCAGGAGTGCATGGCCACGTTCATGGCCAAGTGGTCCATGGATTACCCGGGTCAGAGTGGCCACTTCCATGTCAGCCTGGTGGACGAAAAAGGAGCCAACGTCTTTCATGATCCGGAAGACCCTGCCGGGATGAGTGAGCTGCAGAAAAGGGCTCTGGCCGGCCTGCAGCAGTTCCTGCCAGAGTTGCTCGTGCTCTTGGCACCCACCATCAACTCGCATACCAGGCTCGTGAAAGGCGCTTGGGCGCCGACGGCGTCTACTTGGGGTATCGAAAACCGGACCGCTGCAGTCAGGGTGATTCCCGGTGGCAAGTCATCGCAACGCCTGGAGTGCCGGGTGCCGGGGGCGGATGCGAATCCCTATCTGGTTGCGGCCGCGGTTGGGGCGGCCATGCTCGCCGGCATCGAGCGGGAGTACGATCCCATGGATCCGATCGTCGGCAATGCGTATGACGTGGAGGATGATCTGCCGGAGGGACTCAGGTTCCCGCAAGGGCTACGCGCCGCTGCCGAACGCTTCGCCGATTCCGGTGTCGCAAGGCAGTATCTGGGTGAAGAGTTCGTCGATCACTTCGCCATGACCCGCTTCTGGGAGTGTCGGGAGCGGGACCGCAGTCTGGATAGCTGGCAGCTGGAGCGCTACTTTGAAATCATCTGAGGTGGATATCGCCATTCTGGCAACCGACGAGGTCCGAGCGGAGTACGTCGATGCGCACGGTGATTACCCGGATATGTTTCGAGCGCTTCTCGAGCAGGCCGCGAGCAATCGGCCCGTGCCGGTGGCGTTGCAGCTCAGCACCTACGACGCCCGGAGATCGGAGTTTCCCGAGCCTGATGCGCATCCTGCCTATCTGATCACGGGCAGCAGGGTGTCGGTGTATGACGATGAAGCGTGGATCGGCATACTGGCGGAGTTCCTCGAGGAGGTGCTCCGGGTCGGTGGCAAGGTGATCGGTATCTGCTTCGGGCACCAGCTCATTGCCCACTTCTTCGGCGGTCGTACCGAGCCTGCCGAGCAGGGCTGGGGAGTTGGCGTGCAGGAGAATCGAACCGTTGCCCGTGAACCCTGGATGGGCGACGGCGATGATCGGTTGAACCTTCTCGCCAGCCATAAAGACCAGGTGAGCCGGATGCCGGATGGCGCGAAGCTCATCGCCACCAGCGACTTCTGTCCAGTAGGCGGCTTTGTGATGGGTGACCAGGTGCTCACCCTGCAGGGTCATCCCGAGTTCCAGAAGGGTTACTCCCGGGATCTGATGGTGATGCGTCGGGAGATGCTTGGCGAAGAGGTCTTCGAGCTCGGTGTGGCTTCGCTTGCGAACGAGACGGACGATGAGAAGGTGGGACACTGGATCATCGACTTCGTGGCTTCAGGAGCGGACGAGTCACACGAATGCAGCGGAACCAACGCCCCATGAGCCAGTTGATTAAAGCCGTAACGATTTTCTGCCTGCTGGCGTCTGCAAGTGGCTGCAGCATCAAGATGATGTACAACAACGCGGACCGCTTTGCGCGATGGGCGGTGAACGACTACATCCAGATGGACGATGCCCAGGAGGCCTACTTCACTGCTGAAGTGGACGCCATTCACTACTGGCACCGGACGAGCGAATTGCCACTATACGCGGACTATCTGGACTCCCTGCCGACAACCTTCGATAAGGAGCTCGAGGAAAGCGATGTGCAGGACGTCTTCGATACGTTCTATGCCTGGTGGGAGGTTTTCGAGGCGAAGACGCTGCCGTTCGTGACCGAGATGATGTTGTCGCTGTCCGATGAGCAGGTTGCCCGGCTGCCGGAACGGCTCGATGAAGACAACGAGAAATTCTTCGAGGACGAGTTCGACAAGCCGCTCGATGAGGTGCAGGCGGACTGGCGCAAGGAGTATGCAGATGCGATCAGCCGATTCAGTGGTCGCCTGACGAAGGAGCAGAAGGCCTACCTGGAAGATCAGTCCGTAAGGTATGTGCCGCAATTCGAGCTCTGGGCGGAATACCGGGCGCGGTGGCAGGCGGATCTGATGGATCTGCTGCTAACCAAACGCCAGGATCCTGAAGCCTTCACCGAGGCGTTCATCGCCATCTCCAAGAGCCGGGAGTCTTACTACGGTGAGGAGTTGACGGCCGTGTTCGATACCAACGAGAAGCTGGCCTCCGAGGTGACCGCCTGGTTGATCAACAACCTGACGGTGAAGCAGCGGGAACGGTTTTACGAGCGGATCGGGGAAATGGCGCAGGTTTTCCGCGAGCTGGCGGCCGAAGTACCTGATGAGATCCCTCAGGGTGGGGGTTGTCTGGTCACCTGCTAGTTCCTGCGATGACCTCCTGGTTCAGGTGTTGCTAATCGGACTGCGGTACCGACCGCCTAGAGTTTTCGATCGTCGTCCAGCACCAGCCAGGCGATCAGGTAAGCGGCGGCCGTCACCTTCGGCATGAATAACCCGCTGATGATTACCGCCACCCGGACGAACGCCGGGTCCGTGTTCAGATAGCGGGCAAGACCTGCGCAGACACCCGCAATCCATCCTTCTCGGCTGTCCAGCGTAATGCGCTTTCTGATCCGATCGAGGGTCGAATTGGCCATGTCTCTGTTTGCTCCTTCCGACATCTTCGCGTGTGATTTCTTCGCCTGTGGTTTTCTGCCGCTTATGCCGTGAAGCCGACGTGAGCGAGCACCCAGTCACCGATCAGGCAGGCCGCGCCATTGATCGTATTCGGTGCCGGGGTGTAGCCCGGCTCTGCGGCAGCACTTGCGAACATTCCGAACAGCAGAAACACGGCAGCGAGCAGAATCATGGCCACCAGGGAGGCACGTGGGTGGCTGAGCCGCGACATGCGCATATCCGAAATGGTGGGGCCGTACTCGATTTGGGTGGTCCTGGTGTTCACTGTCTTATCTCTGTGTCTGATCATGAGGTTAATCCCTTTGCAGGTTCTTCTATTCAAACGCCGTGCCAACCTCTCAGAGCCCGTGAGTTCTGGGGCCTGGCGGACAGTCTGGTGGTCAGGCTGGTGAGATTTGCCAAGTGTTGGCTAAATCGGGGTGATCGATGGAAACCATCGGAGATTTCGGGGTTGTTCGCGCTTGCCCTGCGTCCCGCTCATTTAGTTAGATGGGCGTTGATTCCGTTCTTCGATTCTCATGGGGGAAATCATGGAGTTTCACTTTGCAACGGCCTGGGAAGCGACTGCCGATCACTGCGGTGATCGGCTGGCCGTGGTCACCGATCACCGCAGGACAAGCTGGCGGGATCTTGAAGACCGGGCGGCCCGCATCGCCCAGGTGCTTACGGAGCATGGCCTCGGGGTGGACTCGAAAGTAGGCACTTATCTGCACAACTCCGCTGAGTACATCGAATCGCAGTTTGCCGCCTTCAAAATCAGGGGCTGTCCGATCAACGTGAACTACCGCTACAAGGCGGATGAGCTCGTTTACCTGCTGGACAACGCGGATGCGGAGGCTGTGATCTTCCAGGCCTCCTACGCCATGCGGATCTGGGAAATCCGAGATCAGCTACCGAAGGTGAAGGTGTTCATCCAGGTGGACGACGGCACCGAAGCGCTGCTCGATGGTGCGATCGACTACGAGTCGGCCGTTACCCGAACCAATCCTATGCCGAGGATCGAGCGCGAAGCGGCGGACGTCTACATGCTCTACACCGGCGGCACCACAGGCATGCCGAAAGGCGTGATGTACCCGGGCGGCGAATTCTGCTTCAACCTGACCGCGCTTGGTGCGATGAGCCGGGAGCTTGAACCACCTGCCTCCATCGAAACACTGCCTGACTATCTGGCCAGCGTGCCCACGCCGCCTGTGTCGCTGGTTGCCTGTCCGCTCATGCACGGCACCGGCATGTGGCTCGGCGCCATGGTGCCCATGTCTGCCGGTGGCACCGTTGTGCTTACGTCGAAGCTTGGACTCGATCCGGACCTGCTCTGGGGGCTGGTGGAGGAAAACAAGGTCACCGACATGGTCATCGTTGGCGATGCCTTCGCCCGGCCGCTGCTGAGTGCGCTGGATGAAGCGGAGAAGCGTGGGCATGCCTACGACGTCTCCTCGGTGCAGCGGATCACGTCCAGCGGGGTGATGTGGAGCTCGGAGATCAAACAGGGATTGCTGCGCCACCACGACATGATTCTGCAGGACATCATGGGCTCTTCCGAAGGCGGCATGGGTTCTTCCATCACCACCCGAGAAGGTGCGGCGAAAACGGCCAAGTTCGAGCTGAACGATGGGGTGGCGGTGTTCACCGACGATGGCCGTCGGGTCGAGCCCGGCTCCGGAGAGATCGGCAAGATCGCGACCAGTGGCAGCGTGCCCATCGGCTACTACAAGGATCCGGTCAAATCCGCGGAAACCTTCAAGGAAATCGATGGAGTGCGCTACAGCTTCCCGGGTGACTACGCTCAGGTGGAAGCGGACGGCAGCATCACCCTGCTCGGCCGTGGCAGTGTCTGCATCAATACGGCGGGCGAGAAAGTCTTCCCGGAGGAGGTGGAGGAGGCGGTGAAGCTGCATCCGGCGGTGTTCGACTGCCTGGTGGTCGGGGTTCCTGACGAACGCTTTGGCGAGCGTGTGGTTGCGGTTGCCTCCTACCAGAGCGGCGAGAGCTGCGACGAATCGGCGGTGATTGACTTCACCCGGGATCATCTGGCCGGGTACAAGCTGCCGAAACACGTGCTGTTCGTGGATCAGGTGCAGCGCGCGCCGAACGGCAAGGCCGACTACAAATGGGCCAAGCGGACAGCCGAAGCGGCCTACGGAGGCGGGCGATGAGCGAAGCCCTGGAGAGCGGCCAGGGACCCATGGCCGGGATTCGCGTGGTGGATCTCACCAGCATGATCTCCGGACCGGTGGCCACCATGATGTTGGCCGATCAGGGTGCGGACGTGATCAAGGTGGAGCCGATCGACGGCGATCTGGTTCGTTACATGGGCCCGAACCGCGAGGGGCTCACCTCCGGATTCATATCTGCCAATCGCAGCAAGCGCAGCCTGGCGGTGGATCTGAAGACCGAGAAGGGCATGGAGGTGCTCCGGTCTCTGATCCGCACGGCAGACGTCTTCGTGCAAAACTTCCGGCCCGGCGCCATCGACCGGATGGGACTCGGTGAAGACGTCGTGCGCGGGCTGAAGGATGACATTGTCTATGTCTCCATCAGCGGTTTCGGCGAGACGGGCCCCTACGCGCACAAGCGGGTTTACGACCCGGTGATCCAAGCGCTCTCGGGACTTGCAGACATTCAGAAGGACGGCCAAACCGGCCGGCCGAAGATGATCCGCACCATCATCCCGGACAAAACCACAGCGGTGACGGCCGCCCAGGCCATCACGGCTGCGCTCTTTGCTCGGGAGCGGGGCAGGGGCGGACAGCACGTGAAGCTCGCCATGCTGGATACCATGGTCGCCTATCTCTGGCCGGAAGGCATGGCTGGCTACACCTTCATCGGCAAGGAGGTAAAATCAGCTCGAGCCCAGTTCGCCCAGGACCTGATCTTCCAGACCGCGGATGGCTACATCACGGCCGGTGCGGTCTCAGATGCGGAGTGGCAGGGCATGTGCCGGGCGTTGGCGCATGAGGAGTGGCTGGAAGATCCGCGCTTCAAGACGGCGAACGATCGAATCGTGAATGTTCGCGAGCGGCTCGCCATGACGGCGGAAGTGCTGGCTACCCGATCCAGCGAAGAGTGGCTCGAGCGGCTGGATGCGCAGGGGGTGCCCTGCGCGCCGGTGCTTGAAAGACATGAGGTGTTCGAGCACGAGCAGATCCGGATCAACG
The DNA here is from genome assembly GCA_965215995.1 of Candidatus Azotimanducaceae bacterium. Lineage (GTDB taxonomy): Bacteria > Pseudomonadota > Gammaproteobacteria > Pseudomonadales > Azotimanducaceae > SZUA-309. The sequence goes on from OZ244128.1 coordinate 3,639,455, forward strand.
AGATGGTGGCCGAGCACGATCATCCGGTTGCGGGTAGAATCAGGCAACCGCGGCCGGCTGCCCGGTTCGACCGAACGCCGGCAGCCATGCAGCGACACGCCCCTACCCTCGGCGAGCACAGCGATGAGATCCTGGCGGAGCTAGGACTCGATGTTGGCGCTCTCAAGTCGGAAGGTGTAGTGGGCTGATCTCCGGGAAAGCAGTAGCGCAGCGCCGGCACCACGCCGGCCAAAGGATTGGCGCATGACGGGCCTCGGTCGCGATCTGGCGGCCATTGAAAATCAGACCTTTGATCTGGCAGTGATCGGCGGTGGCATCACCGGGGCCGGCGTCGCCCGGCATGCGGCGCTTGCCGGTCTCTCCACCCTGCTGGTGGAAGCGTCTGATTTTGCTTCCGGCACATCGTCCCGGTCTACCAAGCTGATCCACGGTGGCCTCAGGTACCTGGCCATGGGAGATTTCGCCCTGGTCCGGGAGGGCGCGCTGGAGCGAAAGAGCCTCAAGCAGATGGCACCGCATCTCACCCAACCCCAGTGGATGGTGGTGCCTGCCAACTCGCGGATGGCCATGGCCAAACTGCAGATCGGCATCGGCCTGTATGAAATCCTGGGGGCGGTTGAGCGAGATGATCGGCATCAGAACTGGGCTGCAGAAGACATCGCCAATCGGGAACCGCTGCTCAATCAGTCGCGATTCCCGTATGCCTGCAGCTACCGGGAATACCTGACGGACGACGCCCGGCTGGTTCTGGCCACGCTAAGAGGCGCGGCAGCGAAGGGTGCGGTGGCGCTCAACCACGTACGGCTGATGGGCTTCGAGGTGGACGACTCGGGCGTCGATATGGATCTTGCCGACATGCTCGGTGGCGAGCGTCTGCGGGCGCGTGCATCTGTAGTCGTAAATGCTGCCGGACCCTGGGTGGAGAATGTGCTCGGAATGAGCGGCTCTGGCGCGCCGCCCAGCCGACAGAAGCTCCATCTTTCCAAAGGCGTGCACATCGCCCTACCGAGAGAGCGGTTGCCGCTGAACAACATGGTGATGATGACAACGGCGGACGGCCGGCCGGTGTTCGCCATTCCGCGGGGCCAGGTGGTCTACGTCGGGACGACGGATACCACCTATGAAGGTGGTCCCGGTTACTGGCCGGAAGTAACGGCGGAAGACGTCGACTACCTGCTTGCGCCTGTTAACGATCACTTCCGTGATGTGGACATGCACCGCAGTGATGTGGTCGGCAGCTGGGCAGGCCTGCGCCCGCTCATTCGGGAAGAAGGGAAGGCGCCGAAGGAAATGTCCAGGCGTGACGAGATCTGGCAGAAACCCGACCGCTTCATCTCCATTGCCGGTGGCAAGCTGACCGGCTATCGGAAGATGGCGGAGCAGGTGCTGGCCCGGGTGGGGAAAGTGCTGAAGAAAGACGTTGCCCTGGATGACCCGTTGGCGACCTTGCCCGGCGGTGATGTGACGGACGTGAATGCGGCAGTAGCCGAGACCGGTGCTCGCTACGAGCAGAGCGAACGGGTGGCCCTGCGGCTCGTGCGGCTCTATGGCAGCGAGGCTGCCACCATGCTTGGTGAGGCGCCTCAGCAGATCGCAGGTGGCGTGTTCGCGGAGGAAGTTCGCTGGGCGGTTCGGGAAGAGAGCGCTCGCACGCTGGAAGACGTGGTCTATCGGCGTCTTCGAGTGCCCTGGTTTCGCCCGGGTGAGTCTCAGAACGTGGCGCTGGCTGCAGCAGACATCATGGCGGAGATGCTTGGCTGGGATGGTCAGCACACCGATATGGAGCTGCGCACGGTCCGGGATCGGCTCCGTGAGGACCTGCGCTTTCCCTCTGTCTGAGCCCGGTCAGCCCCGAATGGATTCCGTTGCCTTGAGTAATCGAACGCTCAACCAGACACTCGCCGCACCGATGACCGGCGCGCTGAACAGACCAGGGAAGTAGCCACCGGTTGCGATCGCAAACAGGGGATGGCTGATCGCATTGCCGATGCCGGCGAGCGCGAGAAACCAGGCCGCAAAGTAGGCGGCTGTGCTGCCTGATCGGATGCCTTTCACCGACGCGATCCAGATCCCGATCCAGAGCAGATTGAATGCAGTGAACAGGGCGAAGGGCATCTCCGGAAGCCCGAACAGGGCGGGGAACAGACGGTGGAAACCGGTTGCCGCTTCCTCGGCGAAATGGAGGCTTTGCGCAGCAGTGGCCAGCATGAGCGCGGCTGCAGCCTTTGCCCGCGCAGCCTTCAGCGCATGGCGAGTTGAGCGGCTGCGTGCCACGAATACCGCCGCGAGGGCAATCGCCCCGAGGATGAGAACGCTGGGCAGCAGGCTCACCATGAGATCTCCAATGCGATCGCAACTCCTCCTGAAAACGGTCCTGGACAGCCACCCTAGCAGGCGTCCGGCACCATCGGCGAGTGCAGCGAAATGCCTGTGATTCCGATGGTACACTCCCGAATTCACTTGACCTGATGGGAGGGCATGCCAATGGCCATGCAGCATACGCCACTGTTGATGTCGAACATTCTCGATCGAGGGGCCACCGTGGCGCCGAATGAGGAGATCGTTACCGCCACCGAGAACGGCGTTCGTCGCCAGACCTACAAAGAAACCCGCGATCGCGCCCACCAGCTGGCGCACGCGCTCCGCGATGCAGGCGTGGAAGTCGGTGATCGGGTCGGCACCTTCATGTGGAACGGCTCCAGGCACCTGGAGGCCTATCACGCGGCTGCCGGCATGGGTGCCGTGCTGCACACGCTGAACGTCCGGCTCTCCGACAACGACCTCGAGTACATCATCGAGCACGCTCAGGACAAGGTGATCATTGCTGACGCTGACACGTTGCCGCTGCTGGAGAAGCTCAAGGGGCGGATGCCGAGCGTCGAGCGGATCATCGTCGCCGTGGAAGAAGGCTTCGAGAACTGGGATACGGATCTGCCAAACCCGGTTGACTATGAGGCGTTCATATCCGGTAAGCCAACCAAGTATGACTGGCCGCAGATCGATGAGAACTCACCGCTCGGTCTCTGCTACACCAGTGGCACCACGGGCAACCCGAAAGGGGTGGAGTACGAGCATCGCTCACAGTATCTGCATACCCTGACCATCGCCATGACGGACAGCATCGCGTTGTCCGCCCGGGATTCCATGTGCGGCATCGTGCCCATGTTCCACGCCATGGGTTGGGGGTTGCCCTGGGTTGCACTGATGCTCGGCTGCAAGCAGGTGATGCCGCACCGGTTCATGGATCCTGCCCGACTGCTCGACCTCATGGTTTCTGAAGAAGTCACTATTTCCGCCGGTGTGCCCACGATCTGGCAAGGCATCAAGGGCCTGGTCGAAGCCAATCCGGATGCTTATGACCTGTCCAGCCTGGAGCGCCTGACCTGCGGTGGCTCAGCACCGCCACCGTCCCTGATCCGCTGGTACTGGGATACCTTCGGGGTGGAGATGATTCAGGGCTGGGGGATGACGGAGACCTCCCCGTTAGCCACCTTGTCGCGCCGGGTTGCCAAGCGCTCCCAGATCGATATCTCGGAAGATGAGAAGTTCGACAACGTGGCCAAGGCCGGGCAGATCATGCCGGGCATCGAGGTAGAGATCTTCGATGAGGAGTTCAACAAGCTGCCGCACGATGGCGAGACCGTTGGCGAGATCCTGATCCGTGGTCCCTGGATCTGCTCTGAGTACTACAACAATCCGCAACCGGAGAAATTCCACGATGGCTGGTTGATCACGGGCGACGTGGGCAAGATCGATCCGGAGGAGTACCTGATCATCAGCGACCGCTCCAAAGATCTGGTCAAGAGTGGTGGCGAGTGGATTTCCTCGGTGGATCTGGAAAACCATGTGGTTGCCATGCCGGGTGTGGCACAGGCTTGCGTGGTCGCGCAGCCGCATCCGCGCTGGGACGAGCGTCCGGTGGTCCTCTGCGTGCTTGCCGAAGGTGCAGAAGTGAGTCCGGAAGCGGTGATCGAGCATTGCGCCAGCGCCTTTGCCAAGTGGCAGCTCCCAGATGACGTGCTGTTCGTGGACAGCATCCCATTGACCTCTACGGGCAAGATGGACAAGAAGGTGGTCCGCGCCGATCTGGATGCGCAGGGGTACACCCTGCCGGACCTCCGGGAGCAGGCCGGTTGATTGAGCGGGCGACGCAGGCAGCTCCGTAGCTGACCTGGGCTTGGCACCGCCCGCCACCAGGGAGCCGAGAATCCCGGTCTACCAGCCGGTATTTCTCGGCTCTCTTGCTTTCGTGCTGATCAATTTCCTGCTGCCGGTGTACACCCGCCAGCTGGGTGCCGACGCGGTCACCATCGGCGGCATGTATACAGCCTTTGTGGTCAGCATGCTGATTTTCCGGCCGCTGGTGGGCATGGCGCTCGACCGCTTCGGGCGGCGCTGGTTTTTCACCGCTGCCTTTCTCTTCTACGTGCTGGCCATGTGGCGGTTCAGTGGTGCGGCGTCCATATCTGACTTCTTCGTCGCCCGGGCGCTGCAAGGCATTGGCGCCTCACTGATGTGGGTATCTGCCCGCACAATCATTGTCGATCTGACCGCCGAAGGCGGGCGCGGCGCGGCCATGGGGCGGCTGACCAGCCGCTCGGTATTTGGTTCCATGCTGGGCGCAGTCTATGGCTTCACGTTGCTGGGGATGTACCCGATGGCCCAGGCCTGGCAGCTTTCCTTTGCGGGTTACGCGGTTGCCGCACTGCTCGGTCTGGCCTTGAGTCTGACGCGGGTTAAGGAAACCAGAGCTCCGATAGAAGCGTCTGATAGGCAACCGCGATTGCCGCTGTCGGCGGATCTGAGACGGTTATTCGTGATCGTCGCCCTGTCTGGATTTGCAGCCGCACTGATCGAGCCGATCTACCTGATATTCATTCAGGACCGCTTCGAGCTTTCGGTTCAGGCACTCGCGTTCGCTTTTTTCCCGGCCGGAATCGTGTTTGCCATCCTGCCCAACTACACGGGCCGGATGGTGGATCGCTATGGGGGCCCGAGGCTTCTGGCCGTAGGCTTCCTGTCCGCTGCACTGGTATCCATTGCCCTTCCGTGGTTGCCGGGCATTCTCTGGATCGCCATTGCCTACACGTTGTCTGCGGTGGGGCGCACCTTATCGATGCCTGCCGAGGATGCGATGGTGGCCGATTCGGCCCCGGAGGCGGATCGAGGTCGTATCATGGGTTTGAAAGAAACGGCTGCTGCTTTCGGCGCGGCGCTCGGACCACCCGCCGGCGGATGGGTGTATGAGCACTGGGCGCCGGAGCTTGCGTTCGTGTTGAACGGAACTCTGCTGCTGGCGACGGTGTGTCTGGTCGGCTGGTGGTTTGAGGTGAAACGTGTCCAATCCAGATCTGCTCGATAATCCGGCCTGGCATGCCCTAGTGGGCAGGCAGCAGGCGTTGGCGATTGGCGGTCCGAAAGCTGCCCGCTACCGGCGGGGCATCTCGCCGTTTGCCGCGCTCGCGGAGGGCGCTTCTCTGGCGGACCTGAACGCGCATGTGGCGCCAGGGCAGGGCGTGGTCTTCATGTGTGCAACGGCAGTCAGAGAGGTGTCCGGCTGGAAAAAGGCAGCAGAGGTGCCCGTCCTGCAGATGATCGGCCGCGAATCGGTGGCCGACGGCTATCCTTTCGTTGGCCGTGAGCTGGGCGCCGATGATGTGCCGGGGATGCTGGCCCTTACCGAGTTGACCGACCCCGGCCCTTTCCTCCCGGGCACCATTCAGATGGGCCGCTATCTGGGCGTGGAAGAAAACGGTGAGCTGATCGCCATGGCCGGAGAACGCTTTTGCCTGGATGGCTGGACCGAGATCAGTGGGGTCTGCACGCACCCGCGGGCGGAAGGCCGGGGACTGGCGAAGTCACTGGTCGCCGAGTTGATGAGCGGCATCGTCGCGGCTGGCCAGACACCGTATCTGCATGTGCGGATAGGCAGCCCGTCTGAGCAGGCTGCGATCAGCGCATACCGGAGGCTTGGATTCGAGTCTCGTCGGGAGATCAAAGCACAGGTATTCGTTCGCGAGTAAAGCGTCCCGGGTCGATGTTACGGTCAGCATCCCAGCCCCTTTCCGCCCTGGCCCGCCCCCAGCTTCCCCGCATGTTACGCTCATGTCGTCTGCATTCAGGAGGTTTGTGAAATGGAACCGGACGCCAGTCAAACGGACGTCCTGACCGTGGCTACCGCCGTGCTGGTCTTGGTGGTGGGGTTTGTGGTTGCCCGGTTGGCCGAGCGCTGGACAGGCCGAGGGCTCGATGCATTGGACAAGTGGATGTCCAGGCGTTCCACGGCGGAGTCAGCGCCGGTCTCACCGGCGACGTTCGGCATGATTGTCGGCGCAGTGTTCTGGTTGGTTATCGTCGCTGCAGTATTCACCGCCCTGCGGGTGCTCGGCATCGGAGAGTTCGGCAACCTCTTCGATGGGATTGCCGCGTTCGTGCCGCGGTTGCTGATTGCAGTCGTCATCATAGTCGCCGGTCACCTGCTGGGGCTGTTGGCGCGCGGACTGCTGCCCACACTGGGCGATGTAATCCAACCGGATACCATAGTGCCCAAGATGGCGCATCTGGGCATTGTGCTGCTGGCCATGCTGATGGCGATCCAACAGCTGGGCATAGACGTCAGCTTCATCACCCAACTCGTCCTGCTGCTGCTGCTCGTTACCTTAGGCGGGATGTCCCTGGCATTCGCGCTTGGCGCCAGAACCTATGTTGCGAATCTCATTGCCCGCTCGGATCTGAGCCGGTTCGCGGTCGGAGACCGGATCCGGATCGATGGCATCGAAGGCGTCATTGTGGATATCCATGGCACCGGTCTGGAGCTGGCGACCGACTCCGGCACCGTGACAATTCCTGCGGCACGGTTTTCCGAGGTGCCGGTGCTGAGATATGCAGAGGAGAGAGATGACGACAGATGATGTCCTGACTAGGGATTTTGCCGAGCAGTTCCCCGCCGAATTCGCAGCGACCCTGAGTGCCGGGACGACGGAAGAGGCGCTGGAGGTGCTCGACAGCTTGCCGGAAAGGCTCGTTATTCCGGTTGCGGCCAGGTTGTCCCAGAGGCTTTTCATGGAAGTATCCGCGTTAGACCCGAACCGGTTGCGAGGCTGGCTGGTGGCGGCAGAAATCGATCATGCGCTGATGTTTGTCGGGCGCTTGCGGCAGCACCAGGCGGTCGCGCTGATCCAAGGTGTTGAAGACCCGAAGCTGAACCGCCGGCTCATGCAGGTGGTCCGCTATCCGGACCACTGTGTTGGTGCCGTCATGGGGTCAAAGCTGGTGCAGATCGACGGCAGCTTACCGCTCGCCCAACTGCTTCAGGATCTGCGCGGTACTCGAGCCGTTGGCGATCCTGCGGTAGTTGTGCTCGATGAACGAGGGCGCTACATCGGCAAACTGGATCCGTGGAAAGCACTGCTTCGGGCCGCGGCCGGCGATCGAGTGGGCGAGTACGTGCAGAGGGTTGAGCCGCTGCTGCCGGAGATGACCATTGTCAGTGCCCGGCAGGTGCCACAATGGGAGATGCACAGCTGGCTGCCGGTGGCCGATCAGAACGGCCGTGTCCTGGGTTCGGTCAGCCGGTCGGCGTTGGTTCAGGCGGATGCAGCTCCGGAGGACCTGCTCATCACAGGCGTTGCTGATGCCGGTGGCATGATGGTTCACGTCTTTGCCGAGCTGCTGGAACGCCTGCTCGTGCGGAGGTCATCACCATGAGCATGGTTGCCAGCCTGCTGGATGCCTATCTGGAGCAGCAGCCCAGGGCTGCGGCGAGGTCGCTCGAGGCGCTCGGTGATGATCAGGTTCAATCGGTGCTGTCCGGTGTGGATGCAGAAAAGCTGACCGCGGCGCTGGAGCTGATGGCAATCGGTGGGGCCCAGCTTCTGTTCCGCAGCCTCGGCAGCGACGAGCGCACAGCGGTGCTGACAGTCGCCTCGCCGCGTCTGGCGCTACTGCTGCTCAACGGTCTATCTGAAAAGGACCGGGAGGCAGTGCTGGAGACGTTGCCGGCCGGACTCCGCGACGATCTCGAGAGGCTCTGGCATTTCGAAGAGGATTCGGCCGGTCGTCTGATGGACCGGCCCCTGGACTCGATCAGGGCGGACATGACCGTGGCGGAGACGCTGGAGGTTCTCAGGCGTTCAGACCTCAAACGATTGCGTTCCTTTTACGTTGTCGACGAGGACAATCGGCTCGCTGGAAGAGTGGATATGCAGGCGGTTGCGCTTGCGCAGCCCGACGACCTCATGGGGGAGATGCTGGTTCCGGTGGAAGCTGCCCTGCCTCTGACAGCAAGTCGCGAAGAGGTGGTGGCGCAGCTGGATAAGTACCGGGTGGATTCAGTGCCCGTGGTCGACCGGGAAGATCGGCTGGTCGGGGTGGTTCGCTACCAGCGTCTGTTCGAGGCTATCGAGTCGGTGGCGATGGCGGACCTGCAACGCATGGTGGGTGTAAGCGCGGATGAGCGGGCTCTGTCGACCGCCTTCTACGCGGTGCGGCGCCGATTGCCCTGGTTACACATCAACCTGATCACAGCGTTTCTGGCAGCGGCTGTCGTTGGTCTGTTCGAAAACCTGATTGCCCAGTTCACGGCGTTGGCCGTGCTCCTGCCTGTGGTGGCTGGCCAGTCCGGCAATGCCGGTTCTCAGGCTCTAGCGGTGACCATCCGTGGGTTGGCTCTGCGGGAGATCGGCACCCGGGAGTGGCGCCGCGTGCTGCGCAAGGAAGTGCAGGTAGGCGTGGTCGACGGTTTGGCCCTTGCGGTCACCTGCGGACTCGGCGTCTTCGTCTGGAGTCAGTCAGTTGGCCTGGCGGTCGTCATCGGCGTGGCGATGATTCTCTCCATGGTCGCCGCCGGCATCTCCGGTGCTCTGGTGCCGATGATACTGACCCGGCTCGGCCAGGACCCGGCAACTGCCTCGTCCATCATTCTCACGACTGTCACGGATGTGGCGGGGTTCTTCTCCTTTCTCGGCACCGCCACCCTGCTTTCCTTCATGTTGTAGTCATCTCCGAAAGGGGCTGATCGGTACCCCCTGTTACCCAGCGGTCCATGAGTTTTGCGGCGACCACATCCCCTGCCACGTTTACCGAGGTTCGGCTCATGTCCAGTATCCGGTCCACGCCCATGATCAGTGCGATCCCCTCCGCCGGAATGCCCACCGTGGCAAGCACCATGGACAGGATGACGATGCCAACGCCCGGTGTTCCGGGTGAACCGATGGCCGCTCCGACTGCCATAGCCACCACCAGCAACATGCCTCCTAACCCGATATCCACGCCGTAGACCTGTGCCAGGAACATGGCGGCCACGCCCTGGTAGAGGGCCGTTCCGGTCATGTTGATGGTTGCCCCGAGTGGGATTACGAACTGGGCAATCGACGGGCGGACGTGCAGCGCTTCCTCCGCCGTTTTGATTGACAGTGGCATCACCGCGGCGGAGCTGGAGGTGGAGAAGGCAAGCAGCAGTAACTCGCGGGTGGCGCGGAGAAATCCCGCAGGGGACTGCCCCGTTGTGACGAGCAGACCGACCAGATAGAGAACCAGCATGATGAGCAGCCCAAGCAGTACGGTGCCCACGTAGAAAGCCATACTGATCAGTGCATCCAGCCCGATCTGGCTGGTCAGACGCGCCATCAAACCGAACACGGCAACCGGTGCCATCAGCATGGCCCATCGGACAACCGTCATGCAGACCTGTTGCAATGATCCGAGCAGGTCGAGCAGGGGTCGGGACTGTACCGGTGGCATGGAGACCAGGGCGACCCCGACGATCATGGAGAACAGGACAACCTGCAGCATCTCGTTCTGCACCATCGAGCTCAGAGGGTTGCCGGGTAGCAACCCTACAAGTGCGGTGGGGAGATCGGCCATCCCCGGTATCACGGGCACGGCACTTGCTTCGGCGCTGGCGCTTGCCGCCGCTTCGATCGTTCCGGTCAACCCTGTCCCTGGTCCGAGGAGCGCAGCGACCCAAAGCCCCAACAACGCCGCGATAGCTGTGGTGACGATGAAGAAAGCAGTCACCGAGAGCCCCATCTGACGCAGCTGCTCCAGGTTCTCACTGGCAGCCAGGCCGCGAATCACAGAGGCAACCACGAGAGGCACCACGATCATCTGAATGACCGCCAGGAAGAGCTGACCGGGCAGGGCCAGCCAGTTGCCGACAAGCACGCCGGTTCGTACTTCCACCAGACCGACACTTGGGCCCAGAAGCACCCCAACCAGCAATCCGGCGAACATGCCGATCAACACCTTCAACCAGAGCCGGCCTTCTACCAGGGAGGCCAGGTAGTGGCTCAGATGCTTGAGCGACCGAAGATTGAGCAGCTCGAGATAGCGCATGGGTTGTCGCTGTTCGGCCACTGATGGTTCCTCCGTTGAGAGAGGGTTATGAGAAGTTGCCGTGCTGACCCGGGCAACCAGGAAAACCCCCTAGGACACTAGTGAGGATCGTGAAGTCGATGGGCGCGGTTGATTGCTATGATCGGATGGTTTCGACTCAGAGCTGGAGACCGTGCTTGACGGAGCCGAGCAGCTGGCTGTTCAGCGGCGCTACCACTCCCGTGAACGCAGGTCACCTTAAGCTGAGCTTGTTGGATTAAGATGTATATGCAGGAACTGCTTACATGGATAGGCATTGCGCTCTGTGTCACTCAGAGCGCAATGTTCTCAGGGAGCAACCTGGCGTTCTATCGTCTGAGCCGATTGCGGCTCGAGGTGGAGTCCAAGCGGGACGCTCGAGCCAACCGGGTGCTGTTACTCAGGAAGGACTCCAACTTCCTTCTTGCGACCATCCTCTGGGGTAACGTGGCCACCAACGTACTGCTCTCGTTGCTGGCCAATTCAGTTCTATTGGGCGTGCTGGCGTTTCTGTTTTCCACTGTCGTGATCACCTGGTTTGGCGAGATCATGCCGCAGGCCTACTTCTCTCGGCATCCGCTGAAGACGGCTGCGGCGCTGTCGCCGCTGATTCGTTTGTATCAGTTTCTGCTCTACCCCGTGGCCAGACCCACGGCCATATTCCTGGACTGGTGGTTGGGCAAGGAGGCCATCGAGTACTTCCACGAGCCTCTGTTGCGCGAGATCCTGAAGGCGCATGTGCGCTCTCCGGGAACCGAGGTGAGCGATGTGGAAGGCATCGGGGCGCTCAATTTCCTCAATATCGACGACCTCTCGACGATGCGGGAAGGAGAAGCATTGAGTGACGACAGCATCATCGAGATGCCGGTGGACCTTGATCTGCCTCGGTTTCCGAATGTGGAACCGCGGGCTGATGATCCTTTTCTTCTCCAGATCAATGCCGCTGCCAAGAAGTGGGTCGTTCTTGCAGACAGCGAACGGGAGCCGCATCTTGTGCTGAACGTGGACGACTTCACCCGCGCGGCCCTGTACCGCAACGCATCGCTCGATCCCTACGCACATTGTCATCGCCCGATCGTCGTCAGGGACAGCACCACGACGCTGGGCGATGTGATCCGGGAGCTGAAAGCAGAATCCCGCGAGGGCGACAAGATCGATCATGATGTGGTGCTGATCTGGATAAACGAACCGAGGATCATCACCGGTACGGACATTCTCAACCGCCTGCTGACAGGAATTGGCGAGTCGGAGTACGTATAGATGTTCATGGTTCTCGGTACGTTCATCGGCGGTCTGGGCTTCTTCCTGCTCGCGGTGTCCATGATCACCAACGGTCTGAAGCTGGCCGCAGGTGATGCCCTGCGCAGAATTCTCGCAAGCTCCACCGAGACCCGGCTGCGTGGCGTGGGTTCCGGGGTGCTCGTCACCGGTATCGTGCAGTCCTCCAGTGCGGTCACGGTCGCCACCATCGGCTTCGTGAATGCCGGGCTGTTGACGCTCAATCAGTCGCTGGGCGTGGTTTACGGCGCCAACATCGGCACCACGATGACCGGTTGGATCGTCGCTGCGGTGGGCTTCAGCTTCAAGGTGGAAGCGTTGGCGCTGCCTCTGATCGGCGTTGGCATGCTGGCTCGGATGTTGCGCCCGGGATCGAGGTTCGCGCCCCTGGGTGAGGCCCTGGCCGGGTTCGGCCTGTTCTTTATCGGCGTCGATCTGCTGCGGGACGCATTCGAAGGGTTCTCGCAGAGCGTGGATGTGGCCAGCTTCGCGCCGCAAGGGGGGCTCGGCGTGGTTCTGTATCTGGCGCTCGGCTTCCTCATGACCGTTGTCACGCAATCCTCCAGCGCGGCCATCGCCATCACCCTGACTGCAGCAACGGGCGGTGTGCTCGGCATCAATGCGGCGGCGGCCATGGTGATTGGCGCCAACGTTGGCACCACCTCAACGGCGGCGTTCGCCGTGATCGGGGCTACGGCGAACGCACGGCGGGTAGCGGCCGTGCACGTGGTCTTCAACCTGCTCACAGGTGTGGTTGCGCTTGCTCTGTTGCCGGTTCTGATGCTGGTCGTGCGCTCAACGGGTGATCTGCTCGGCTTGCAGGACATACCCGCGGTCTCCCTGGCGCTCTTTCATACCGTGTTCAACGTGCTCGGCGTGCTGCTCATGTGGCCCATCACCAACCGGCTGGCAGACTACCTGGCCGGTCGTTTCACGACCGATGAGGAACGGTTGTCCCGGCCCGCGTTTCTGGACAGGAACGTCATGGCCACACCGGCCCTGGCGATGGATGCGTTGAGCCTGGAGTTGAATCGGCTCGCGGAGAAGGTCCGCGATCTGGTTGAAAGCGCGGTGAGCGGAGGGGGTGGGGCCGCAGTGACCTCGCAAGCCCAGGGATTACGGGCACTGATCGATTCTATCGAGCAGTTCGTCACCGAGCTGGAACTGGAGCAATTACCGGCATCTCACCGTGGCAACCTGCCCATCGCTTTGCGGGTGACAGGCTACCTGGAGGAGACCATCGGTCTGGTGGTTGATCTGGAGGCGCACAGCCCAGACATCCAGGCCTTAATGCTACCGCCCATCGGTGATTCCATCGCTGCCTTTCAGGCACAAGTGGTGTCGCAGATTGCCCGTTCAGCCGAGGTTGGTGAGATTGGAATTGCGGAGCTCGAGTCCAGCTATGAAGATCTGCGCGGGCAGTGGCATGAGCTGAAGAGCACACTGCTGACCGCAGCTGCTGCCAGGAGCGTTCCAATCCAGCCGTTGAATTCCGCCACGGAGGGACTACGCAGCTACCTGAAAATGGCGGAGCAACTCACCAAGACCGGTGAGCGTCTTCATGTGCTTCATTTATCCGCCGAGGAGCCGGCCGCGCCGTCAGGCGTGGTAGGCTCGAATGCATCTGAACAGCAGGAGAGCAGGAATTGAGCACGGAGTCGGTGAGGATCCTGGCGTTTGCCGGCAGCACTCGCAGTGAGTCGCTGAACAAGCGCCTGGTAGAAGCGGTGACAGCGCTGGTCGACCCGGCGAGCGCCGAGGTGGAGGTGATCGATCTCAGGGATTTCCCGCTGCCGCTGTATGACGGCGATCTGGAGGATGCCTCCGGTGTTCCGGACAACGGAATGAAGCTGAAGGAGAAGTTCCAGAGCGCTGATGCGCTGCTGATCTCGACACCGGAATACAATACGTCCTTGCCTGCGGTGTTGAAGAACGCCATCGACTGGATCAGTCGACCGGTGGAAGGTGTGCCCTGGCTCTCCGGGATATCCGGCCAGGTGCTCGGTGCGATGTCGGCCTCGCCTGGCTCCACCGGCGGCATGCAGGCACTCGCCCACCTCAGGCAGATGTTTTCGAATCTTGGCGCCTACGTGGTGCCCGGCTTTACCGCCTGTCCGAACGCGGCCGCTGCTTTCGATGATTCAGGCAAGTTCGTGAACGATGCGCAGGCGCAGCAATATGCCAGGTATGTGGATCAGGTCATTGCGCTGGCGAAGGCCAGGAAGTAGTTTTCCGGGCGACGATCGAAGGAGCCCGCAATGTTGATTCGAAATGCTTTACCTGTTCTGTTGTTCGGTCTCTGGCTGGGTCTGCCGTGCGTGAGCCTCGCTGATCAACGTGCCGCGGCCATCCATCTGGATGTGCACAAGTCTCCAACCTGCGGTTGCTGCACGCTATGGATGGATCACATGGCGGAACATGGCTTCACCAGCACCGGTCACCATCCGGATAATCTGGGGATATTGAAAGGCGAGCTGGGCGTGCCGACCCGTTATGGCTCCTGTCACACGGGTGTGACCGATCAAGGGTATGTGTTCGAAGGTCACGTGCCTGCCCGCTACGTGGCGCAGTTTCTGGCCAACCCACCGGCTGATGCGATCGGTCTGACCGTACCTGCGATGCCCGTCGGCAGCCCGGGCATGGAATACAAGGACATGTTCAATCCCTACGACGTCCTGCTGCTGAAGAAGGATGGCGAGGTCGAGGTGTACGCCTCGGTGGAGTCTTACGAACAGCAGTTCTAGGCCCGGGTAGCCAGGTTCTCTGGGAATTATTTGCAAATAGGAATAATTGCCATTAACGTGCGGGTCGCGCCTGTATGGCGTGCATGACTAATCAGGAATTGGAGTTTCCCGGATGCGTTATCTGATCCCGACCGCAGTGGCTGTCCTTCTTTCCGTGGCCGCTCAGGCAGACAATCATGGCCTGGCCAACCCGAATCTCATCGAGGATACGGTGCTCACCTCGTTGCCGCACGTTGATCAGGCGCTGGCCGACGCAATTGTTGCCGGTCGACCCTACCTGAACGCCCTGGCCCTGGATAATGTGGTGTCAGCGCAGCTTGATGAGACCCAGCGCGCCGAGCTGTACGGCAAGCTGTTTCGCCGGATCAACCTGAACACCGCGCCGGAGTCCGAGATCCTGCTGATCCCCGGCATGAACGGGAGGATGGCGCACGAGTTCGAGGAATACCGGCCATACACTTCGATGGACCAGTTCCGTCGAGAAATCGGCAAGTACGTGAGCGAGGAGGAAGTGGCGCGGCTCGAACAGTACGTGTTCATACCGGCCCATCTGAATGAAGGCACGGAGGAAGACTTCGAACGAATCCCCGGCATGACGCCGAAGATGGTTCACGAGTTCGAGGAGTATCAGCCCTACGAGAACATCGAAGAATTCCGCCGCGAGATAGGTAAGTACGTGGACGCGGACGAGGTGGCTCGGCTGGAAAGCTACGTCACGCTCGACTGATCAGAGGCCGTGCGGGGCTGGCCACGGGCGGCTCTCTGGGCCGTCCTCCTGATCCCTGGGCTGATCCAGACCTATCGGTATCAATCCGGGGCGGCGTTTTACGGAGAGTATCTGCACTGGACAGGTGACTGGTCCGTCTGGTTGTTGCTGCTGGTGTTGCTCATCACGCCGCTGCGGCTGCTCATCGGTAGAGCTGGCTGGCTGGCATGGCTCATGAAGGCCCGTCGTGATCTCGGTATTGCGACGTTTCTCTATGCCTCGGCGCATACCGTTGCCTACCTGGTCCGCAAGGCGGACGTTGATCGGATTCTCACCGAGGCAGCCAGTGCGGGTATGTCCGTGGGTTGGCTGGCGCTGGTTGGAATGCTGCTGCTCGCCTCGACCAGCAATGACCGATCTGTCAGATGGCTGGCTGGACGCTGGAAGGCCCTGCATCGACTGGTGTACGGAATCGCGCTGCTCTCGGTGGGCCACTGGATACTGACCGCCTTTGATCCCACTGTGGGTTACGTGCATCTTGCACTGCTTATAGGTTTGTTTGTGCTTCGCTGGGGGCTCCGTGGCAGGCGTCCTGTGCCAGGTAGTGGCTGAGCCCTAGAGCCAGTGCTTTGCGCGCAGCAAGGCAAGGGTGCCGACCGTGGTACCGACCATTGCCGCCGCCACGATCAGAAAGGCGCCCTTGTTTTCGAGCCCCGGCAAGCCCGCAACGTTCATTCCGAACAGGCCGGTGATGAACGTGATCGGCAGGAAAATGGCGGCGATGATGGAGAGCACGTACATCCGGTTGTTCTGCTCCTGAGCGATCCGGTTCAGCAGCTCTTCGGTAATCACCAGCGAGCGCTCGCGAACGAGATCCAGATCCTCCAGGTCGCGGGCAATGCGATCTGCCTGCTCACGCAGCATGAAGGTCTGATTCTGGCTCAGTATGCCGGCAGAATCCCGATAGAGCGCATCCAGTGCGTCCCGCTGCGGCGAGATGAAACGTCTCACCACAGCGGTCTGCCGACGGATCTCTGAGACGCTGGCCCGCACCGCTTCCGGTCGATCCTTCTCCACCAGCCCTTCGAACTCCGTCACCCGGTCTTCGATCGTGTCGACGAAATCCTTGATGCGATCGGCCAGCTTTTCGACGATTGCCACCACCAGGGCGGGCACGCTGTCTGGGCCGTTGCCCGCTGCCAGTTCCGCCGAAACGTCCTGCACGGCGAACAACCTGCGCTGGCGGACACTGATCAGTCGACCTGGTTCGAGCCAGAGCCTGAGTGAGACCATGTCTTCAGGCTCGGCACCCGGATTGAGATTTATCCCGCGCAGAAGAACGAGCAAGCCATTGCCGACGATCGCCGTTCGGGGCCGCGTGTCCTGTCTGACAAGACTCTCCACGACCCATGGCGGCAGATCCAGCGCCAGCAGAGACTCCTCCACCCCTGCATTTGAGTAGTCGAAGTGCAGCCAAATCGGACCCGGCTGTGCCTTGTCCGGCTCGCTGATTGGTGTGCCGCCGCCCGAACCGTCGAGATTCCAGCCCAATACGAAGTTCTCAGGCTGCATCGCTTTAGGCTGAATCCGGTAGTGGCTGGTTGATCGTCAGGGCGCCATCGATGTGCACATCACGCTGCGGGAAGGCGATGACGATGCCCGCTGCACGGAACAGCTCATCGATACGGAAGCGAATGTCTGAGCGGATTTTGCGCAGGTCCCGATCGGCTTCCGCGAGCACCCAGAAATAGAGATCAAACACCAGCGCGTTATCGCCGAAGTCGTCGAACACGACCAGTGGTTTTGGATCATCCAGCACGCCATCCTGCTCGGTCGCCGCCTGCTCGATCAGCTCGGCCACCTTTCTGACCGGCGAGCCATAGGCCACGCCAACCCGCACGATCGTCCGGGTGCGTCGGTCTACCAGGGTCCAGTTCACCACCGTGTTTTCCAACAGCTGGCTGTTCGGAATGAGCAGGTGTACCCCATCCACCCGACGGATGCGGGTGGATCGGGTGTTGATGGCCTCAACCGTGCCCCGGGTCTCTCCTACTTCCAGGAAGTCGCCGATGCGTATCGGCCGCTCCCACATCAGGATCCAGCCGCTGATGAAGTTGTTGATGATGTTCTGAGCACCGAAGCCGACACCGATGGCGATGGCGCCGGAAACAAAGGCAAAGGCTGTGAGCGGGACGTTCAGAAGATCAAGGGTAGTGAAAACCAGCAGCGCGATACCGAGTATGTAGAACACACGCCGGATCAGGTGTACGAGATCGGGATTGACCGAGCTCTTCTCCAAACGCCGCGAGATCAGCCGCCCGCCCCAACGGATCAGCAGGAATCCCACTATCAGCAGCACCGGCACAGAGAGCACCTGCATCACGGTGATGGATCGTTCGCCCAGCTGCAGGACGACGGTGTTCAGAAAGTCGAGTATGTCTGAGAGCGTCACTTGGGTAGCATGGCATCAGGTCGGGATTTTGGAAAGAAGACGTGCGGGGGCCACGATGTTGAACGCCGGGCAGATCTCATCGTTTCGGGAGAATGGCTTCCTGGCGATCGATGAGTTCATCGATGCTCCGACTGTCGCCACGCTCAGGGGTTACTATGGCCGGATCCTTACCGGCGAGCTGCGCATCCCTGGTGACCGGATGCTTGGCGGCCTGGTTCGGCAGGTGATGGTGCCATCCGCGGAGCTGGAGTACTTCCGCGACAACCCGGCATTGAAGGCGGGGCGGGAAGTCGCCCGGCTGCTGATGGATACCGACCGGGTCGACTTCTACTTCGACATGCTCATCAGCAAGGAATCCGGTCAGCTGAACGAGACGCCGTGGCACAACGACTATGCCTATGCTGGCGTGCCGGTGGCACCCGCTGGTCGCGTCTCGAAGCTCAAGAGTCTGCAGTTCTGGGTGGCTCTCGATGATGTGGATGAGAGCAATGGGTGCATGCAGTTCATTCCTGGATCTCATCTTGCGCCGTCACCCGAACATTACGTCGCCAGCGGCGCGCCGGACGATCCGGGCAGATTGCTGGCAACGGATGACGTGGACCCGGCACTGGCGGTGGCTTGCCCCCTGCCGGCAGGAGGTTGCACCGTCCACTCGACGGGCACTCTTCATTTCACCGGAGGCAACCTGACATCAGATCGATCACGGCGAGCCTACATATTCAATCTACGAAGAGGCTGAGCGGGAGCGTCGCTCCTGCAGCGTGATCATGATGCGCGCGTGATCGTCGCGCTTCAGCGCATAGCGGGACAGGATTGCTGCTGCAGTCACCCAGAATAGAAGAATGCCCGGCCCCACACCGAGACCCAGGGCAGTGATCGTTTCCGGCGGCACCTCGCCGGGTGCTGCACCGGTGGGAAAGTCGACCACATCGAGCACGATGCCGGCCACGAATCCACCCAATCCCGATGTTGCTTTGGCAGTCAGACCGAAGGCGGCGTTGAAAAGCCCTTCCTGCCGTTTGCCGGATCTGAGCTCGTTCTCGTCGATGGTGTCTGCAATCATCGAACCCGCCAGTATCGTCAGGGTGACGGCGATGAACACGATGAAGATGGTGTAGGCGACCAGAATGGGCAGCAAGGCCGGATGACCGTTCGGTGGCATCACGCCGAGCAGACGGAGAATGATGGGTGCTGGTCCGATCAGGATCACGAACAGCACGCAGACCATAGCTGCCGACTGTTTATCGGTCCGGGTAGAGAAAGCTGGCGTGATGGCGAATGCGAGCAGCACGCCAGCCAGCGCGCCGTAGACGGTCAAGGCGATCTGCGCCGCGCTCAGTTCCCAGAAATAGGTGTTCACGTAGAGGTTCATCACATCGGTGAATCCTGTCGCCAGTGTGATCGTGAGAATGGTCAGCACGAGAATCACGTAGTTCCGGCTGGTGAAAGCGCCTTTCAGATCGCGAAAGAACTGCCGCAAGGTGAAGCGCACCGGGTCCGGTGCGTGCAGGCGGGGAATGAGATAGTGGGTGCCGATCGCACAGGTGAGGATGGCGGTGATGATCACGGCAGCGCCGGTCAGGGCATAGGCTCCATAAGCCCCCGGGTCGAGCCGACCATCGCCCAGATCGGTTTCGGCGAAGAAATACAGAAAGCCCAGCTGGGCCATGGCAACGCCACCCAGCCAGCCAAACAGCGTGCGAAAACTCAGGATGGACGTGCGTTCGTCATAGATCGGCGTCATCTCCGGGACCAGCGAATTGCTCGGCACCAGGTAGAAAGTCATGGAGAAGCGCACGCCCACCGCGAAGGTCAGCATCCAGGCAAAAAGTCCTGCCTGGCTCATATCCCCCGGCGGATGGAAGAGCAACACGAAGCAGGCAGCCATTGGTAGAGCAGCCGCATACATGAACGGGTGGCGCCGTCCCCAGCGGGTGCGGACGTTGTCGGAGAAGCTGCCGATCAGCGGATCGGTGATTGCGTCGATGATCAGGGCGACGAGTATCGCAGTGCCTGCCAGAGATCCGGACAACCCTGCCACCTGCGTGTAGAAGAACAGCAGGAACATGTTGAACGTGGTGTTCTTAACCCCATCGGCGACTGAACCCGCGCCGAACAGTATGCGTGTTCTGAGCGGTACGGCCTGGGTTGTCTCCGCGGTCAAGACCGGGGCGCCTGGTCGAAGGGCTTCACCTTCCGCGCGTACGGTGAAGGCGGGTGGTCGTATACGATGACGTCCGCCAATTCTATGTCTCCCTTGAGATG
Organism: Candidatus Azotimanducaceae bacterium; assembly: GCA_965215995.1. Classification (GTDB taxonomy): domain Bacteria; phylum Pseudomonadota; class Gammaproteobacteria; order Pseudomonadales; family Azotimanducaceae; genus SZUA-309. Next base: position 3,659,253 of record OZ244128.1, read on the forward strand.
CCGCGTGCTGCCTTGCTAAGCCTAGAGCCGCGGATTGAGCTCCACCCGGGAACTGATGTGGTCCTTGAGTTCTTCAGGCGTCCACCAGCTCGGCTTCAGGGTCCGCTCGCTGAAGACCGTTTCCGCCTGATCACGGTAGTGGGGCGACTCCAGCCGGTCCGACTGCCCTACCGGCAGATAGATCCAGCTCTGGATCGGCTGGGATAAGACGACGATCTGGGTTGATGTCTGGCCTCGATTGCCGTGCCGTTGAAAGTCATCGTCTGCCTCGGCATAACCCATGGATCGCAGAGTCGTGAGGCCAAGGTGGTCGCCACCACCACCGCCTACCGGCCAGCTCTGCTCGTCCCGACCTACGCGGAAGACCCGTCCCCAGGCCTCTGATGTGGAACCGAGCTCCGTCTGCATTCGCTCGATGCCGGTAACCCAGGACTCGGCCACCAGCGCCAGTTCCTGCTCGTCGAGCTCAATTGTTCTGGGTGCCCGTTGTTCGACGATGGCGTAGTGGTCGTCGACCTGAGCACGGATGGCAGGACCCCCTTCCATCTCGTGCAGCGTGCTGCGCCAGTAGTAGTACTTGAGGGCTGCCGTGCTGTCCTTTGCCAGTCGTCCGTCCCAGGCGAGCAGTTCCTCGAGGTCCGGTGAGTCCGGCGGGCTCGACAGACGGAGTACCTCAAGCCAGCGCTGGTAACCGAAGGGAGACACATCCACAGCATAGGCAAGAGCTTCTTCCACCGTAACGTCTGAGTCCGCTTGCAACAGCTCGATGGCTCTGGCGCCGCGCTGGTTCGTCCAGCCATCGAATGACTCGCCGTGATCGGCACTGGAGAACAGGTAGTCAGGTTGTGCCACCAGCGAGAACGGAGAGTCGGGAATCATGGCGTCCGGTGGAATGTTGCAATTCTGCAGGTAACCGGACTCCGGATTCAGCACCTGAAGATGATCGCTGGCGGGGTGTATGCCCTGCCACTCCGTAGCCGAGGTGCTGCCGTCCACCGGCCGGGACCAGTCGTATCCGGCAGGCCTGACCGGCACCCGTCCGGTTCTCTGGTAGTAGATGTTGCCACCGGTGTCCGCGACCATCACGTTCTGCGGAAACAGGGAAAGGGTCTCGCAGGCTGCCACGGCACCGCGATAGTCTTCTGCGAAGTTGAACGCTTCCCAGGCGCTGTTGCGATTGGTGCTGGCGTCGTAGGAGATTCTGGCCGCGTAAGCGATGTCATCCGTGCGGGCGACAATAGGACCGTGCGGGCTCGACTCCCACTGGTAGCCCTGAACGCTGCCATCGGGGAACTTGAGGCTTACCGCGTGGGTTTCGATCTCACGCCAGTCATCATCGTAGCGGTAGCGGCTGGGATTGTCCGGGTCGAGGGTGAGAGCGAACACGTCGGCGGTGTCCGGTCCGCCGGTGGTCATGGCCCAGGCGATATTGCCGTTGTGGCCGAGCCCGATGTATGGCGAACCGGCCAGGCCCACGCCGCTCCCTTCGAGTTCACCTGCATGGATGCGCATCTCCCAAAACCGGCTGGGTCCCCACCAGGATAAGTGCGGGTCGATCAGCAGGATCGCGTGGCCGTCCGCTGTGCGGCCAGGGCTGACAGCCCACTGGTTCGATCCGCGTTGAGTGATCAAGAAATCCGGATCAATGCCGCCCCGCTGCAGATCTCCGAGAGCCTCGTCGATGGACCAGTTGTAGAGAAACATGCGGCCGAACGCGTCAACCATCTCCGGCGTAACCGGCTGATCTCCCCACCAGTCGGGCACGTCTTCCGGATGGGCTGCATAGAAGTCGGTAATGCCATGCGCGAAGGCTGTGATTCGGGCGCGCTCCTGTTCGCTCATGGCAGCGACAGAGGCGGTTGCGTTCTGATAGTGCCCGAACATTCTCGCCAGCAGCGAGATCTGCACGCCGTCTTCCCCGGCAACCTCGGTGAACTCGCCCATGGCGAGTTTGAGATTCATCAGCAGCTGTTCTGGACGGTCCTCCGCCTGAGCCCAACCCTGTGCGTAGAGGCCGGCTTCAACCGTTGGCGCATAGATGTGCGGAACCCCATAGGTGTCCCGGTATATGACGGTCTTGCCTGAGTCCTGGCCCGTCCCAGGCAGCTCGATCGATGGTGGGGCCACCGAGACCTGATTGGTACCACTCTCAGCCGCGGGATCTGGAGCGTCCGGCCGAGGCGAATCACAGCCGCCGAGGAACAGGGCGAAAACTCCACACCACCACAATGCACCCCTGCATCTCCCGTCTGTTCTCAATCTTCGCCGATGTCCCCGCATGCACCACCTCCTATAAACCGAACGCTGCCATGTTACGACGCTCCTCGCTCGAGTTCGATTCGATCGACGCTTGAGGGAGAAGCGCAGCCTGCATAGAATGCGCGGCCCTCCCGATCGGTGAGCCGGCATGTCCGAGCCTTATATCGTCGTCCAGGACCTGGCGAAGCGATTTCAAATCGCCGAGCGGGACCCAGGCCTCTGGGGTGCATTGAAAGGGATCGCCAATCGCCGCTACCGGTCTGTGGCAGCCCTGCACGGCGTGAGCTTCGAGATTGGCCGGGGTGAGCTCGTGGGCTACATCGGGCCAAACGGCGCCGGGAAGTCCACCACCATCAAGATCCTCTCCGGCATTCTGGTCCCTTCCAGTGGCCAGTGCAGCGTCGCGGGCCTCGTTCCCTGGAAGTCCCGGGTCGAGCACGTGGCCAGGATCGGTGTGGTGTTCGGACAGCGGACTCAACTCTGGTGGGATCTGCCGGTGATCGAGTCCTTCGAGCTCCTGCGCGACATCTATCGGGTGCCAGAGGCGAAGTACGTTCGAGAGCGGGATGAGCTGGTGGCGTTGCTCGATCTCGAGCCTCTGCTCGACGTGCCGGTCCGGCAGTTGAGTCTCGGTCAACGCATGCGGGCCGATCTGTCGGCTTCGTTGCTGCACGATCCGGACATTCTGTTCCTGGATGAGCCGACCATCGGCCTCGATGCCATCTCGAAGCTCGCCATGCGCAGCTTCATCAAGGAACGCAATGCCGAGCGGGGCACTACGGTGCTGCTCACCACCCACGACATGGACGATGTGGAAGCGCTCTGCAGCCGGGTGATGCTGATCAATCACGGCACCCTGTTGATGGATGGCACCGTTGCCGATCTGCGCTCGGATCGGCGCCGTGTGGTGGTGGACTTCGAGGTCGTGCCGGAGCTGGCGGCTGCGCATCAGAACAGAGTCGTCAGCAAGAACGGTGAGCAGGTGATATTCGAGGTGGACAGCCGGGTGGGTGAGTTTGTCGCGGAGATAACCGCCAGCTATCCGGTGCACGACCTGACAGTCGGTCATCCGCCGATTGAAGAGACGGTGGCCGAGCTCTACAGGCAGAACCCCGGACAGGCGCTGGATGGGGCGGCAGATGAATAGCCGAACCTTTCTCGCCATCGTCGCCGTACGCTGCAAGATGCTGCTGCAGTATCGTGCGGCCGCGCTGGCGGGCTTTGGCACCCAGCTGTTCTGGGGCTTCATCAAGGTGATGGTTTTCGTGGCGTTCTACGCATCTGCGGTTGCCGATCCGCCCATGACCTTCTCCCAGGTACTCGTTTACGTCTGGCTGGGCCAGGCTCTGCTGGCGCTGCTGCCCTGGAACGTGGATAAGGAAATCGCCGAGCAGATACGAAGCGGCGGCGTGGCCTACGAGCTGCTGCGGCCGGTAGATCTGTATGGCTTCTGGTTTGCCCGGACCCTGGCCTTCCGCCTGGCACCGACGCTGCTTCGGATGGTGCCCATGCTCGTCTTCACTTACTTCATGATGCGCTGGGTGGGTCTTGGCGATTGGGCTTTGCCGGCACCGGACAGTGCGGCCAGCGGCTGGTTGTTCCTGCTCTCCGCTCTGGCGACTCTCGTGCTCTCAACCGCGGTGACCATGATTCTGCACATCAGCCTGATGTGGACGATCTCCGGGGAAGGATTCAACCGGATGATGCCCGGGGTGGTGCCGCTGTTTGCGGGCCTGATCGTGCCGCTACCCTTGTTCCCGGATTGGCTGCAGGGATTCCTTTACTGGCAGCCGATCAGAGGTCTGGCTGACGTACCGTTTCGAATTTACAGCGGCCACATTCCCGCTGATGCAGCGCTCCTCGAGATCGGCATGCAGCTTGGCTGGTCGGTGCTGTTGATTGGTTTCGGCGTGCTGCTGCTGACCCGGGCGCGGCGCAATCTGGTGGTGCAGGGTGGCTGAGCCGGTCGCGGCACGAATCAGCATGGGCGCGGCGGGTGGCCCCGGTGCGCTGTCGCTGTATGGACGATTTGTCAGCCAGTCGATCCGTGCGACGCTGCAGTATCGGCTGTCCTTTGTGCTGATGGCCGTTGGTCACTTTGTTACTTCCGTTGTAGAAGCCCTCGGCGTCTGGGCGCTGTTCGATCGCTTCGGCATGCTGGGTCAGTGGTCTCTGGCCGAAGTGGCACTGCTGTACGGTATGGTCAACGTGGCCTTTCCGATCAGCGAAGCGTTGGCTCGCGGCTTCGATGTGTTCGGTCAGGAGTTCGTGAAGACCGGCAATTTCGACCGGGTGCTGCTCCGTCCACGCAGCACCGTGTTGCAGCTCGCTGGCTATGAGTTTCAGATACATCGGATCGGCCGACTGCTGCAGGGGCTGATCGTGCTCGGCATTGCCATGTGGCTGCTGCCGATCGAATGGACGGCGTGGCGCCTGGCTTTGTTGATCTTCACGATCCTCTCTGGCGTGGTGTTTTTCTATGCACTGTTCATCTTCCAGGCGGCCATGTCTTTCTGGACGGTCGAGTCGCTGGAGATCATGAACACGCTCACCTACGGCGGCGTGGAGACTGCACAGTACCCGCTGGCCATCTACCAGCCGGGCTTCCGCCGCTTCTTCACCTTCGTGGTCCCCCTCGGCTGCATCAGCTACTTCCCGGCGGTGGCCATCCTCGGCATCGAAGATCCACTGGGGAGCGAGCTGTGGATGCAGCTGGCGGCACCGCTTGCCGGCTATCTGTTCTTCGCGGTCTCCATCGTCGTCTGGCGTTTCGGCATATGCCACTACACGTCCACCGGGAGCTGAGTTAGGCTCGTCCTTCTTCAAGGGGTGAGGGAATCATGAGTCGATTCGTGAGCATTGCTGAGGCAAGGGCAGCGGATGGGCTGCGCATGGCCTGCCTGCGGCACATTCCAAGCCCCTGGCAGGAGGCAGCCAAAGGCATCTTCCATGTCAAAGGCCTCGACTGTCAGTATGCGGGTCAGGCCGAAGGGGACGTTGAAGAGGCCATCGCCGATTGGGCTGGAGACTCATCCGCGCCGGTGGTTGCGTACAGGAAGGAGCCACTGCGGACAGGCTGGGTGGAGATTCTCATGCTTGCCGAACGCCTGGCACCGCAGCCGCCACTGATCCCGGCGGACGCGGGTCAGCGCGCCAAGATGTTTGGGCTCGCTCACGAGATCTGCGGCGAAATGGGTGTTGGCTGGTGCATGCGGCTGCTGATACTCAAGGCGGGTATGGATCACAGTGATGAGACCAGTGTGGACTCGAGCGCGGCAGCCAGGCTGGCTGGAAAGTACGGGTTCAATCCTGCCCATGTCGCGGAGTCCGAGGATCGGGTAGTGGCTGTACTACGATTGCTGGACGAAACCTTGGCGGGCAGCGCGTACTTTCTGGGTGACGAGCTTACGGCGCTCGACATCTACTGGGCGACCATGGCCAATCTGATCAGCCCGTTGGACGATGCGCGTTTGCCGATGCCGGAGTACATGCGGGGCGTGTACACCAGCCGCAATAAGCGGGTGCTCGATGCTCTGACGCCGGCGCTCAAGACGCACCAGGAACGAATCTACGAACGGCACCTCGAGTTGCCGGTGCCGCTCTGAGGCGCGGCGAGGTGCCGGAAGGTGCAGTTGAGGCGCGAATGGACACATACCTAATCCACTAAGGAAAACCAATGCAGTTCTCGAACCGAATCACTGATCTTCTTGGCGTGGAGGTGCCGCTCGTACAGGCACCCATGGGCTGGATTGCCCGCTCGCAGCTGGCTTCCGCCGTCTCTGAGGCGGGAGGTCTCGGCATCATCGAAACGTCGTCCGGCGAGCTGGATGCCGTTCGAGAAGAGATCAAGAAGATGCGCACACTCACCGACAAGCCGTTCGGTGTGAACATCGCGCAGGCGTTCGTTCGCGACCCGAACATCGTGAGCTTTGTGATCGATCAAGGGGTGAAATTCGTGACCACCTCTGCCGGAAATCCCGAGCGTTACACAGAACAGCTCAAATCCGCGGGCCTCACCGTCTTCCACGTGGTGCCGAGTCTCGGCGCGGCCTTGAAGGCGGTGGAGTGCGGTGTGGATGGCCTTGTTGTCGAAGGCGGTGAGGGCGGCGGCTTCAAGAATCCGCGGGATGTTTCCACCATGGTGTTGTTGCCGCTGGTCCGCTCCAAGGTGGACGTGCCTATCATTGCCGCCGGTGGCTTTGTGGATGGCAAATCCATGGCCGCTGCCTTTGCGCTGGGTGCCGAGGGCGTGCAGATGGGCACACGCATGGTGTCCGCTGCCGAATCACCCGTGCACGATAACTGGAAGAACGCCATCGTCGGCGCCAAGGAAACGGATACGGTGTTCCTGAACCGGGCGCACTCCCCGGCACTCCGAGCGCTGCGAACCGAGAAGACCACCCGGCTGGAGATGGATATGGAAACCAACGCAATGACCGAATTCGGCACGGCGCTGGATCTGTACTTCGGCGGTGATATGGAAGCGAGCATCGCACTCACCGGTCAGGTGGCGGGGCGGATCGATTCCGTCCGGCCAGTGGCGGAGATCATCGAGGAGGTGAAGGCGGAGTTCTTTGAGACGGTTGCGGCGATGAGCGAGAGATACCTGTAGAGGGTTTACGCATGTCCATGCCTGAATTGACAGCCGCCACTGCATAAGACCAGAATCAGCTGGTCGATACCTTGATGGTTGCCTTCGTCACCGATCCCTTTGCGCGTTACATGGGTCCGGATGCGACCCAATACCTGGCGGGTCGAGCGATGTTCTATCTGGAGCCGTCGAATCCCAGAAACCTGTCGATCTATGAGCGCCATGGCTTTGAGACGTTGGATGAGATCGGAATCGGCGACTGCCCGGTGATCACGCCGATGTTGAGACAGGCTCAACAAGATGCCAGCGCAATCTTCAGATGAGTGAGTCTCGAGATCGGGTTGCCAGCTACTACAACCTCGATCCTGAGCGTGAGTGGGAGAGGTTCGACCGTCATCTATTCGAATTTCCTGTAACGCTTCATTACCTAAAAGAACACCTCGAACCGGAGTCGCGCATTCTGGACGTCGGCGCTGGTCCAGGTAGATATGCCATTGAGCTCGCCAGACTTGGGCATGAGGTAACGCTCGTCGATCTCTCCGAGAAGCTGCTGGCACTCGCCAGGCAGAAGGCAGAAGAGGCAGGACAAACGATGGCCGGATTCCAACTCGCCTCTGCCACCGATCTCTCAAACTTCACCTCAGATTCGTTCGATGCGGTGCTCTGCATGGGGCCGATGTATCACCTGACCCATGAGAGTGAGCGTGATCAGGCCATGGCAGAGTGCCTCAGGGTGTTGCGGCCGGATGGTCTGCTGGTGGTGGCGTTTGTTTCCGTGCTCGGTCGAGTCTTCGACCTGATCAGGAATTACCCGGAGAAGCTGGCGGCCGATGTGGATGGCTACATCGAAGTGATCACGGGGCCAAGCATCGCGAGTGACAAGGAACCTCGATTTACCGATGCCTACTTTGTGCAGCCGGCTGAGGTTGGGGATCTGATGAGCCGTTATCCCGTCGAGCAGTTGGCGTTGCTCGGCGTCGAGGGGATGACGTCGCAAAGCGATAGTGTCCTCTCCGAGGCTGACGATCATGTGCTCAAGGCGTGGATCGACTTCGCCATCGCGATAGCGGACACCCCCGCCGCCATCTATGGGTCTGACCATATCCTGTTTGTGGGCCGAAAATCCTAAGGGCGGAGATTCAAGGCCTGCTAGCCGCTTCTGAGTCGCCGCCGCCCCCGATCAATGAAGTGGGCCTGAATCGGCATGGTAATGATGAGCGACCAGTAGACAAACCCGGACACGGGCCCGAGATCGGCCGGCAACAGCAACGCCAGCACCGTGGAAGCCAGGCCGGTGGCGACCAGAATTCCCCAGGTTCTTGCCTCAGACCGGGCGTGGTAGCGCTCCCACTCGTCGAGTAGAAGCTGGTCCCGGCGCTTGCTGACCCTCAGGTACAAGGCGACTAGAACACCGCTCATTGCGCTGAAACCGATGCCGAAGACAACAAACATGTCCGCGAGCTGTTCGAGTGTTAGGCTCAGACCAGATGGGAGCGCGCCGCCGCTGGCGTTGGAGAAGAACGCACCAAAGATCAGGCGGAGCGGGTAGATGTAAATCAGCACCAGCGCAACCAGAGTGAGGCTCAAAATGCTGGAAGCCAGGTCGTGCAGGCCGAACTTCCGGCTCCAGCTGTGGTGTCCCCACCAGAAGAGCATCAGGAGGCCGAAGCAGGCCAAAAAGGCCGGAACCTGGGCCAGGGCCTCCATGAACTCGTCATAACTGCCTGGCACCTCATCTACCGAAATCACCATCAAGGTGACGGCGAACGCGAATGCGGCGTCAACAAAGGTATCCAGTCGGGTGGTATGTGTACCACGCAGACGAATACCGTTCTCGATGGGTAAGTTGGTCAGCGCTTGTAACGTCCACTGACCGTTAGTGAGCTTGGTTTCCGCCATGCCCGCCTCGGTGATTCCTCAGCCCTGAATTAGATCACACAAGTAGGCACGTATTTCGTGCAGTGAATCGCTGGCAAAGGGCACGCTTTCGTGGCCGCGACTGGATTTCCAGATCGCGTGCATACCCAGATCGATGGCAGGCCGCATATCCGCATCGAAGTTGTCACCAACGAAGAAGGCATCCATCCGCTGCACCTCGAGTTCAGACAGGCACCGGTCGAAGATCGATGGGTCGGGTTTCTTCGCCCCGAATCCGCCGGAGGTGACGATGGAATCGAACAGATCAGTGACTCCGAGTCCATCTAACTTGCTGCGCTGCATGTGATCGCGACCGTTTGTCACGCAGCCCAGCACCAGGCCGGCGTCACGGCAGGTTGCGAGTAACTCCTGCATGCCTGGAAAAGGCTGAGCCTGTCCGCCACAGTCGCGATCGAACTCGGTCAGCATGTCTTCCGGCATCGATTCCGGGAGGGAGCATTCAGCGGCCAGCCGCGCGAAGACCTCGGTTTTAGGCATGTTGATGCTGTGCAGTCGCAGGTAGTGCTCGCGCCACGCTGCTTCATCCACGCCCAACGAATTCAGCTCGAAGCTCTCGTACTGCCGCGCTGCCATCAGGCTCAGCGTGCTGGATTTGTCGTGCAGCGTATCGTCCAGGTCGAAAAGTACGGCCTTCATGGTTGGTTGCGACCGGTGTTATCTGGCGATTTCGGTGGGATGGATACCTTCTCCCAGCACGAAGCGGGAGCCGACCGCGCCGACCACGGCACTTGTCCGATCCAAGCCAAGGCCCTGGCGCAACCGAAACATGGGTTCGACGCCGGTGCAGTGACCGGCCATCAGGTGCTCGATGCCCACATCGTTTAGCTTGTCGGCCGTCCAGCGCAGGGTCTGGTCATCCGCCGCAAACAGATGCATGCCGCCCATCAGCGCATGAATCGGTCGATCCTGGACCTCCCGCCGAACCTGCTCGAGAAGGTTCACAGAGCCTGAGTGTCCACAACCGAGGAGGACGATCGGGCCACTGGCAGTGACGATGACCAGTCCCTGGCTGTCCGGCACATAGTCGGTCGCCCATTTACCGTTCTCCTGGATTTCGATGTTGTGTGAGTAGGTCTTTTCCGCGTGCGTTCTTTCGATAGGGCCGGTGACCCAGATTGCCGGCAGGATTTCTGTTGCGTCGGCATTAACGTTGAAGCCAACGCCCTGGGCAGCGAGTTGCTCGCGAATGACGATCATCTGATTCACTTCGCCCTGTTCAGACCGCGCCGCGACACGACGTGGCTGGAAGAAACCCTGTGCAACGTGCACCCGTTGAATCGCATCCGGATTGGCGGCACGGGTGGCTTCGAACAGCGTGACAAGGCCGCCCATGTGATCGGGATGCCAGTGGGACAGCACCACGTCGGTCACGCAGGAGAGATCGACCTTCAGAGCGTCGGTGTTGCGCAGCACAGTGTCCGGATAGTTACCGGTATCGAACAGCAGACAGTGCCCGTCAGCCTGGACCAATGCGGAAAACCCCCACTCGCCAATCGTCGATCCGTTGGCCAGGTTCGAAGAGAGGATCGTGACTTCGACGGACTCAGCGAAACGTTGAGGATTCGCAAGAGCAAACGGGGACCACGCCAGTGCTGCCAGGAGTACCGATGTGATCAGGCGGCGTGAAATCATCTTGTGCCTCCCCGCACGTCTACATCGAGCTACTGCCCCATCTGTGAAATCAGATAGCGTACGTCGTACTCCTCGTCACCCTCATAGCGTGGGGCGTAACTTTCGTAGGCCTTCGCAATCTCGGCGTAACGCTCCTCGATATGCTGCAGGTTGTACGCATGAGAGACGATGTAGAACTGGCCGTCGCCGATCTGCTTCAGCACGATGGCCGCAAACTCGTCCGTATCCATGGCGAGATGCGCCACCGCCTCGGTGAGTCCTGACTTCACGAAGCCCGGAATGATCAGGCCAACGTGTATGAAGTCCGGCATTTGCTCACGCAGGTTGTCGGTCATGCCGAGCACGGCGTGCTTGGTGGCGAGATAGGCGGCATTGTTCGGCACCGCGTTGAACAGGGAGTTTTCCGAGCCGGTGTTGTAGATCCCGGCGGGTGATCCCTGCTTGACGAGGCGAGCAGCGAACACACGGCAGACGTGCCAGACCCCGAAAAAGTTCACGTCGAACACCGCGTGCAGCTCTTCCATGGGCGTGTCAATGATGGGCACCTGGCCGATACCGATACCTGCGTTGTTGAAGACCATGTCGACGCGCTCAAACTCGCTCCAGGCGCGCTCCGCCAACTGCTCGACCTGTTCGAGCTGGGTGACGTCGCAGATCTGATAGGTCGCGTCGATACCTTCGCCGCGGAGCGATTCGACCGCGGACTGCAGCCGGCCTTCGTCCGGCTCGGCGATCATGATCCTGCAACCGCGCTTACCCAGGTTTTTACCGATCGCAAAGCCGATTCCGCTGGCACCGCCAGTGATGACGACGTTTCTGTTGTCCAGGTCAAAGGGTCCTTGCCACATGGTCATCTCTCCTTGTTCGTTTGCAGAGGTCGCCTACAACACGCCTTCGAACTTCCACCCCAGTGTTTCGCCGGCATGGAATGGCACCACCTGCTCATCCGCTTTCGTGATCAGATCCGGAATCTGGTGGGTCGTCTTGCGGAGCAACACACGGCTTTCGTTCGGGGGCAGGCCATAAAAAGCGGGCCCGAATTCCGATGCGAATGCTTCGAATCGATTCAGGGCATCTTCTTCCTCGAAGACGCGCAGGTAGCTTTCAAGTGCAGCGGGTGCGCTGAAGATGCCTGCACAGCCGCAATCGGCTTCCTTTTCCGTTTTGGGGTGGGGCGCCGTGTCGGTGCCCAGAAAGAACTTCGGGTTTCCGGAGACCGCCGCTCTGCGCAGCGCAGCTTTGTGTTCCCGCCTTTTTGCCACCGGCAGGCAATAGGCATGGGGTCGCAGACCGCCATCGAACAGAGCGTTCCGATCAATGTGCAGGTGATGCGCGGTAATGGTGGCTGCCAGGCGGGCACCGGCCGACTCGACGAACTGCACAGCCTCCGTCGTGGTGATGTGCTCCAGCACGACCTTCAGCTCGGGAAAGGCTTCCAGCAGCGGCGAAAGCACGCTGTCGATGAACACGGCTTCCCGGTCGAACACATCGATCTCGGGTCTGGTGACTTCGCCGTGCACCAGAAGCGGCATGCCGATGGCCTGCATCCGTTCGAGCACGGGATAGATGTTCTGCACATCGGTCACACCGGCATCAGAGTTCGTGGTGGCCCCCGCCGGATAGAGCTTGCAGGCTGTGAACGCACCAAGCTCGAAACCGGCAGTTACCTCGTCGGCTGCAATGGTGTCGGTGAGGTACGCCGTCATCAGTGGCGTGAACTCCCGCTCTGGCGGCAGCGCCGCCAGGATACGGTCCCGGTAAGATTCAGCCGCCGCGACGGTCGTTACCGGGGGTACGAGGTTCGGCATCACGATGGCCCGGCCGAATTGTCGGGCGGTGTGATCGGCAACCAGGGAGAGCATGTTGCCGTCGCGCAGATGGACGTGCCAGTCGTCGGGACGCCGGATGATCAGCTCCTCGTTGCTCATGCTCTGAGCTTGAGCTCCGCTTCGATCTCCACCGGCACGGAGAAAGGCAGCTCTGCCATACCGACGGCAGAGCGGGAATGCGCCCCGACCTCAGACCCGAACACCTCGATGATCAGATCCGAGGCGCCGTTGATTACTGCTGGGATGTTGTTGAAGCCCGGTGCCACGTTGACCATCCCGAACAGCTTCAGCCAACCGTCCACCGCATCCAGGCTGCCCACCGCCTGGCGGATAGTCGCCAGAAAGCCAAGCGCGACCTGGCGTGCGGCGGTGTAGGCGGCTTCTTCGCTAACCTCTGCACCGACTTTTCCCAGCGGTTTCAACATGCCGCTGCCGTCGGATGCCAGGGGTACGTGACCGGCAAGATAAGCATGCTGGCCGTCGATGCGAATGAGATCGAAGGGCAATCTCGAGGTGTCCATCGGGGGTGGCAGGGCAAGTCCGAGCTCGGCCAGCCGTGTTTCGGCGGTGTCAGCCATTGGCGACTCCTTCGGGTGCTGATCGGGAGTAGCCTGTACTTTAACGGCCACGGCTTGCGTTGTCCGCTTTGCCGCTTTCCGTGTAGGGTTCGCAACCATGAGCGAAGCCGAGAGCCAGCGTCTGAACACCGTTTCCGGCCGCCATGAAGTGGCACCGGAGGCACTTGCCCGTGCCTTGCAGAAGCTCAAATCCCGATTGCCGAAGCAATGCCTGGTGACCGATCCGCGGGCGCTGAAGCCGTTTGAATCGGATGGGCTGACGGCGCTTCGCGAAGTGCCCTGGCTGGTTGCACTGCCCGAAAACGAGGCACAGGTGGCAGATGTGCTTGCCATCTGCCGGGAGGAAGGTGTGCCGGTGGTGCCGCGTGGCGCGGGAACGGGGCTGTCAGGCGGCGCCAGACCGCTATCTGACGGTGTATTGCTCGGGCTTTCCAGGTTGAATCAGATTCTGGAGATCGATCTGGCAAATTGCGCCGCCCGGGTGCAACCCGGTGTGCGGAACCTGGCGATCTCGGAGGCGGTGGCGGAGCATGATCTCTACTACGCACCAGACCCATCCTCCCAGATCGCCTGCTCCATCGGCGGCAATGTAGCTGAGAACGCCGGCGGCGTGCACTGCCTGAAGTACGGCCTCACGGTGAACAACGTGCTCGGTCTGAAAGTGCTTACTCTGGCAGGTGATGAGCTGGTCATTGGCGGTCCGGGTGGCGACCCTGAGTCACTCGATCTGCTTGCTCTGTTCTGCGGATCGGAAGGGCTCCTCGGTGTGGTGACGGAAGTCTGGGTGCGCCTGCTGCCCGAGCCACCGGAACGGCGGGTGCTGCTTGCTGGCTTTCCGACCGTGGAAGGTGCCGCCCAGTCTGTGGCCGCCATCATCGGTCGTGGCCTGATTCCAGCTGGGTTGGAGATGATGGATACGCCGGCGATCAAGGCGGCGGAGGCCTTCGTGCAGGCTGGCTACCCGACGGACGCGGGCGCGATTCTGCTTTGCGAGCTGGACGGTGTGTCAGCGGAGGTCGAGTCCGATGCCGGCCTGGTCGAGCGGATCTTCGAGGAGTTCGGCGCCAGCGAGATTCAGGTGGCCAGAAGCGCGGAAGAGCAGGCGCGCCTCTGGCTCGGGCGCAAGGCGGCGTTCCCGGCAGTGGGCAGGCTCTCGCCGGACTACTACTGCATGGATGGCACCATTCCGCGTGCACGTCTTGCCGATGTGCTGGAAAAGATCTCAGCACTGTCAGAGCAATATGGACTGGGCGTTGCCAACGTCTTTCACGCCGGCGATGGCAATCTGCACCCACTCATTCTTTACGATGCGAACGTGCCCGGTGAGCTGGACAGGGCAGAGCAGTTCGGTGCGGACATTCTGGCGGCCTGCGTTGCCGCCGGTGGCACCGTGACCGGCGAGCATGGCGTGGGGCTCGAGAAGCTCGACGCCATGTGCGGACAGTTCTCAGAAGCAGAGCTCGAGCAGTTTTTTCGGCTGCGCAACGCGTTCGATCCGGACGGCCTGATGAACCCGGGGAAGGCGATTCCCACACTCACCCGGTGTTCTGAGATCGGCGGCATGCATGTGCACGATGGCCGGCTGCCGTTTCCCAACCTCGAGCGGTTCTGAGTGCAGTGAAAGACCTGGGCGAAGCGTTTCTAGAGGCGGTTACCGGCGCCCGTGATTCGAATCAGCGGTTGTCCATTGTCGGTACCGGCAGCAAGTCCGGATTACGCAGTGATCCGGACAACTCGGATGCACGACTACTCTCCACTGTCGAGCACACCGGTATCGTCGATTACCGGCCCGACGAGCTGGTGGTGACGGCACGCTCGGGCACCCCCCTCAAGGAGCTCAACCAGACCCTTGCCCGCCAGGGACAGATGCTCGGTTGCGAACCGCCGGAGTATCGTGGCCTGGGTACAGTGGGCGGCGCCGTGGCGGCGGGTATCGCTGGTCCGGGTCGCACCTGGCGAGGTGGGGTGCGCGACGCCGTGCTGGGTGTGCAGATGGTCAACGGATTGGGACAAAGGCTGACGTTCGGTGGTCAGGTCATGAAGAACGTGGCCGGTTTCGATGTGTCCAGGCTCCAGGCCGGTGCGTTCGGCACGCTTGGCCTGCTGCTGGAGGTGAGCCTCAAGGTGTTGCCGCTGCCTCAGGCAGAACAAACCCTGTGCCTGGAACTCTCGGCGGGTGATGCGCACAGCCGAATGCTCGAGTGGGCGCGGAAATCGCATCCAATCACAGCCACTGCCTGGCTGGACGGCGTGCTCTGGGTGCGCTTGTCCGGCGCGGAAACAGCGGTGAGCCAGGCGGTGGCCGCCTTTGGTGGTCAGCTGCAGCCGGACAATGATTTCTGGCAGGCGTTGCGGGATCACAACCTGCCTTTTTTTCGGTCCGGGGCCAGTGCCTGTCGCCATCCAGCACCTGCCAGCCCACTCATTCCTGAGGATGAATTGATCGAGTGGAATGGCGCGCGCCGTTGGTCGGATGCCGATGTGGGCTCGAACGGCTATCGAAGATTTGCAGATGGCTATGCCCGTTTCCGCTGCCGGGATGGCGGGGGCGATGCGGTCGTCGCCGAGTACCAGGCGCGGATCAAGACAGCCTTCGACCCGGATAACCTGTTCAACCCGGAGCTGAGCGATGCAGACGTCGCTGCCTGAGGCATTCATCGGCACCGATGCAGGCAAGCGGGCGGAATCCGTGTTGCGCAGTTGCGTGCATTGCGGTTTCTGCAATGCCACCTGCCCGACTTATCAGCTGCTCGGCAACGAGCTGGATGGGCCGCGTGGCCGTATCTACCTGATCAAAGACATGCTGGAGCAAGGCGAGGCGACTGCCGTGGCCAGCGAGCATCTCGACCGCTGCCTCACCTGCCGTGCCTGCGAGACCACCTGTCCGAGTGGGGTGGCGTATGGTGAGTTGCTGGAGATCGGCCGGAACTATCTGGAAGCCAATCGTCCCCGGACCTTTACGGAGCGGTTCGTCCGCCGCTGGCTGCTTCGAGTGGTGCCGAACCCGAAATCGTTTGCCTTCTGGAGCTCGCTTGGCCGACTGGCGAAGCCGGTTCTCGGCGCCCGGCTGAAGCGTCAGCTGCCTGCAAAGGCGAAGCGCAGCAAGATGCCGATCGCTCCTGTGACGGATCCGGCCGGTACCGTGTTGCTGCTCGATGGCTGTGTGCAACGGACGGCTACACCGGGTGTGAACGATGCGCTGGAACGTCTGCTTGCGAGCAGACGGATACGCGTTATCAGGGCGGAAGACGAGGGGTGTTGTGGTGGTCTTGCGCTGCATCTGGGCGAGGAAGCGGTCGCCTTGGCGACTATGGCGAAGAGCCTCGATGCGATCATGCCGGTGCTGGAAGAGGTGGACGCGGTGATCTCCTCCGCCAGCGGCTGCGGTGTCACTCTGAAGGACTACGGTCGATTGCTGACCGGTGACGATGCGCGACGGGAGCAAGCCATCCGGCTGTCAGACAAGGTCTTGGACGCTGGTGAATACCTTGCAAAGCTTGGCGGAAAATGGGGTCGTGCCGAGACAGCCAGAAAGGTGGCCGTGCACATTCCCTGCACGCTGCAACATGGCCAGCGGCAGGGGAATCGTCCCAGAGAGATCCTGGAAAGCGCCGGCTACGAGTTGGTGGCGACGCGAGACGATCGCCTATGTTGCGGATCGGCCGGTAGTTACGCACTGCTGCAGCCAGAGATCTCCGAACAGCTGGGCGCTGACAAGATCGCGGCGCTCACCGGCAGCGACCCGGAGCTGATTGCGACTGCGAACGTCGGCTGCCAGATGCATCTTGGTGGTGAATCGGGTGTGCCCGTTCGACACTGGCTGGAGCTGCTTGCCCCGGAAGAGGTTGCCGAATGAGCCGCCTCCCCAGGCAGATCGGTGCCGAGCGGTTGCTGCTGCGTCTTCCGGTTCCGGAAGACGTGGCCGCATTGAACGCAGCCATCGTCACCTCGCATCCGGAGCTGACGGTCTGGATGGACTGGGCGGTGCAGCCGCAATCGCCGGAGCAGACCGCCGAATTTATTCAGGGGAGTGAAAAAAGCTGGCAGGAGGAGACGGCGCTCAACCTGCTGATGGTGGAAAGAGCGTCGGGTGAAATCGTCGGCGCCACGGGCTACCCGCGCCTGGACTGGGATGTTCCAAAGTTCGAGATCGGCTACTGGGTACGCTCCGACCGGGTGGGTAGGGGCTATGCCAGCGAATCAACCTGGGCGCTGACACGGCACGCCTTTGAGGTGTTGGCTGCAAATCGGGTTGAGCTCAGGATGGACGACCGGAACCGGCAAAGCTGGCGTGTGGCCGAACGCTTCGGCTTCGAGCTGGAAGCGATGCTGAAGAACGAGGTTCGGGTGCCGGATGGCAGTCTGCGAGACACGCGGATTTATGGCGCGATTCGACTTGAGGACCTGAAAACGCCGGGTTAGCCGCGCACCTGCGTTGGCGCGGGTTCAGCCGCGCACCGTTTGCCAGCGCTCCCTGATGTCTGCCGCTTCCGCTGATTCCCCCAGTGCTTCCTTGGCATCGGCGATCACCAGCCAAGCCTCTCTTTTCCAGTCCGCTCGACTGCCGGCCAGCGACAACGCTTTCCGTGCGTAGCGGATAGCCGTGATTGGGTCTTCGTTGGCAAGCTCCAGACGCGCCAGGCCCGTCCACAGGTCCGCCCGACGCGGTTCGATGCGCACGGCGCGCTCTGCGTAGGAAAGCGCCTCATCAATCTCGCCACTGGCTGCGGCGCGCTCGGATTGATTCAGCAGCGCAAGCGTAGCCTGGTCAGATGAAGGCCGTTGAGCGGTTGCCTCGGCCGGCTGAATGTCCGACTCGGGCAGGTTGCCGGCGCCTGAGATTGACTCCTCTGCTGCTTGGGAGTCGGAGGCGGGTGCCGGTGAGGTTGCGCAACCAGCCGCCAACAGCGCCAGGGCGATAAACAGAATCAGACTGGCCTTCATTGCAACCATTCCTTGAATTTCCGGCCAAGCCGGTTTGCCAGACGTTTCACATCGATGCCACAGCCGGATTTCACCTTGTTGTTTGCGTCTGCCGGGAGAGGCAGAGCCACCACTTCCGCGCAGCTTTCGTTTGCCAGCAGTCCGGTCTCGTACTCCACCGTATCAAAGGGTTCCGTGGGCGGTGGCAGCGGGCTCACGCCAAGCCGGGTGAATATCGCGTCCCAGACACGAAGCGCGCCGGCAGCGCCCGTCATGCCGGTCGGTCGGTTGTCGTCGAATCCAACCCAGACCACCGCCAGGCGCTCGTTATCGTAGCCGGCAAACCAGCTGTCGCGGTAGTCATCTGATGTTCCCGTCTTGCCGGCTGTGCCGAGCTGGCTGAAGCGGGATGAGTTGCCTGTGCCGCGTTCCATGACCACTTCCAGGGCGCGGTTTATCGCCCCCGCGGTCTCCGGTTCTAGTTGCTGATCGAATGAGAAGGGCTGGCGGCTCAGGGGCAGACCCTGCTCGTCGAGCACGGTGACCACCGACTTCGGCGCCATGTGAAAGCCACCGCTGGCGAAGGCGGAATACAGACCCAGCACTTCCAGAGGGGAGCGTGCCTCGGCGCCGAGCAGGAGTGAAGGATAGAGGTTGTCCGTGCTCTGACCTGTCAGGGATTCCAACCTGGCTGCCACCTGATCCACGCCCAGGGCCAGACCGAGGTTCACGGTAGCCAGATTCAGGGAGTCGCCCAGGGCGCGGACCATGGGCACGGCGCCGTAAACCTCGTTATCGAAATTCTGCGGGTTCCAATCGCCCGAACCACGCAAGGTGAGCGAGACAGGTGCATCCTGAACGATGCTGGCCAGGTGGTAGCCGCGCTCGAGGGCGGCGAGGTAGATCACCGGTTTGATCAGCGAGCCAATGGTGCGATGTGCGTTGAGCGCTCTGTTGAAGCCGTCTATGCCAGCCGCCCGTCCGCCGGACACCGCCTGAATCTCCCCGGTCTGGGTGTCCGCGATTACCACAGCGCCCTGCAGCTCACCTGGTGGCAACAGACGTTGCTCTTCGAGTCGGGTCAGCGTGTCCTCCAGAGCCTGCTCCACCGCGTCCTGGGTTCTGGGTGACAGGGTGGTGAACACCCGGAGGCCTGCGCTGGTCAGATCTTCCTCGTTGTAATCGCCGAGGGAGGTGCGCACCAGATCCATGAAGGCGGGATAGTAAGCGCCGCCACTGCGAGCGCCGCGGACCACGTTGAACGGGCGTGCCTGATTGTCCGCCAGCTCGTCCGCATCGATCAGTCCCGCCTCGAACATCTTGTCCAGCACCAGATCCCGGCGCTTGTGCACGCGCTCCTCGTGTCGATACGGGTTGTAGTACGAGGGACCACGGATAATCGCCACCAGTGTGGCGAGCTCGTGCGTCTTGAGCTCGGAAAGCGGCCGGTTGAAGTAAAACTGGGCACCAAGACCGAAGCCGTGCACGGCTCGCACCCCATCCTGGCCGAGGTAGATCTCGTTCACGTAGGCGTTCAGCAGCTCCTCTTTGTCGAACTTGAGCTCCAGGATCAGGGCCATGGCCACTTCCTTGAGCTTTCGTTCGAACGTCTGTCGATTGGTCAGGTAGTAGCTCTTCACCAGCTGCTGAGTGAGCGTGCTGCCACCCTGGCGGATCTCACCGCTGGTCAGATTCACCCAGGCAGCTCTGGCAATGCCTATGGGATCGAAGCCGAAATGCTTGTCGAACTTAGCGTCCTCCACGGCGATCAAGGCACCTGTGAGCAGCTCGGGCACCTGTTCAGGCGGCAGCACCAGCCGATCTTCACCATGGCTCGGGAAGAAGTTGCCGATGTTCAACGGATCAAGACGAACCAGCGGTATTGGTCGGCCGCTGCCGTCTTCCACGCCGATGATGCCCCGATTGTCGAACTCCAGCCGGATCCGCTGGCTGGCCCGCACGGTTTCCGGATATTCGAAGGCGCGCAGGTATACATCCAGCAGATGTCCACGACGTGCGTAAGTGCCTGGAGCGGGCAGGTTGGCATTTGCCGCGTAGCCGAGCCGCGATAACTCCTCGATCATGTCGGCCAGGTTGAGCTCGGCACCTGCGTAGAGCTCCACGGGTGCCGCATAGACCTGAGCCGGTACGGACCAGCGTCGGCCCTCGAAGGTCTCCGTGATCAGTCGGTTCAGGTGCAGGAAGTAAGCCGTGAGCGCGATCAGCGTGATAGCGCCGAAAGCCACTGCACCGATCAGTATCCGACGGAGCAGGCTACTTGTCATTGGTTGCTCAAGGTGCAGGTACGCTGGACCTGGTCTTGCTGGCTTGGACATCGCGAAGGCCAAGCCAACCGCCGACGCGACGAAAGACGGAGGCGATGCCACGAATGAGTTTTGGCAACAGCAGGCATATGAGAATCAGGAAGACTGCGAGGATCACCAAGAATAACACGGGGTTTGAAAGCGCTGCCCAGAGGCCTGCAAACACGGCCACGTCCTCCAGCACCGAGGCACCGAAGTTGGTGAACGGTTCCGGGGAAGTGTTGATCAGCACCCGGCTGCCTGCCTTGGTGGCGTGGGTCGCCGCTGTGAGGGTACCGCCGGTGAGACCAGCCGCGATGGCAATCGCGGGGTCCACACTGCCGACTGCGCCAGCCGCCAGCATCGCTCCAGCCGGGATGCGGATGAAGGTGTGCAGAGTGTCCCAGGCGCTGTCCACACCAGGCACCTTGTCTGCAAAAAACTCCACGCAGTACATGAATGACGCAGCGACGATCACCAGGGGATCCTGCACGACGGCCAGGTTGTCCGGCAGCTCGACATAGCCGGTGGCACCGCCGATGCCGAGCATGGCGACGGCGGCGTAAAGATTGATACCGCTGGCCCATGCAACACCGAGGGTCAGAGATATCGTCTGGATGAGATCGGCATATTCGCCCATGTCCGGGAGCCTTCATTTCTGGCGAGATTGTCCGGCAGGCTAAGTCAGGAATCCTGAACGAATACTGAAGGGCGGGTGAATGTGGCTTGCGGCGGGCACCGCTCGTGGTGGAGAATGGCCTTCGACCTAAGGGGTGGTGTGCACCTGAGACGCGGAAGAACCGCGGACCCTTCGAACCTGATCCGGATCATGCCGGCGTAGGAATAGGCGTTCTCTCCTCCAGAGACGATAGCTGCGCAACGTCATCGCCGCTGATCAGTCGCTGCTCACTTAGGTCCATACAGCTAAGTGGAGCAGACATGAATTTCCGAGCTATTTCTGAAGGCAGATCCATCCGCGGAAGGGCCTCCTTTTCTGCCCTGATGGTGGGATTGGTTTGCCTGACCTTCGGCCCGAGCCTGATCGCCGCTGAAAACACCCCTGTGATCGAAGAGATACTGGTGACGGCTGAATTCCGTTCCACCTCTGTCGTGAGAACACCGGCGTCCGTGAGCGTGGTAGAGCTTGGCGACCTGAAAGGCCGGGCGGTGCAGCACCTGGAGGATGTGCTCGCTCAGGTGCCGAACGTGAACTTTGCCGGTGGCAGCAGCCGCGCCCGGTTCTATCAGATCCGCGGTATCGGTGAGCGTGGCCAGTTCGAGGAGCCGATGAATGCCTCGGTGGGTCTGCTTGTCGACGGCGTGGACTTCAGCGGCATCGGTACCGCGGCAGTCCTGCACGATGTCTCGCAGGTGGAAGTGCTGCGCGGTCCCCAGGGTACCATCTACGGCGCCAATGCGTTGGCTGGCTTGATGAGCATTCGAACGAATGATCCGACGCCTGAATTCGAAGGGGGGCTGTCGCTGGACGCGGGAAACTACGATGCTCTTGGCCTCGGCCTGACCTTGTCAGGACCGCTTGGCGAGAGCCTTGGCGGTCGGTTGGCGATGCGCAGATATCAGGATGACGGCTTCTACGAAAATACCCATCTGAACGAGAGCGACACCAATGATCGGGATGAGCTCTCCGTGCGGGGCCGGCTGGATTGGGCCGTCGCAGAACGGCTGGACCTGGGTGTTACCCTGGGTCATGTGGACATTCAGAATGGCTACGATGCCTTCTCGCTCGACAACGATCGGCACACGCGCTCGGACCAGCCTGGTCAGGATGCGCAGAAGTCCACCTACGGCGCGATAACCGCCGATTGGCTGATCAATGATGCCCTCGCTCTGGAAGGTGCGGTTGGTCACGCCACCAGCGAGATCGACTACGGCTACGATGAGGATTGGACCTACGTGGGTTTCCATCCCTGGGAGTACTCGTCGACGGATCGGTACGAGCGGGATCGGGACACCACCACCTTGGATCTGCGCCTCCTGTCCGGGGAAGCCGGTCGGTTGTTCGCTGACAGCACCAGCTGGATCGTGGGTGTATACGCCTTGAACCAGGAAGTGGATCTGACCCGGACCTACACCTACCTGCCCGCACCGTTCGAGTCGAGCTTCGAGATCGACCGAGTGGCGCTCTATGGCGAAATCACGTCCGAGCTCAGTGAGCGGGCGCGCCTGACCCTGGGCCTCAGAGGAGAACGACACGAGTCGACCTACGACGATTCGGAAGGCGTGCAGTTCGATCCATCCGACGATCTCTGGGGTGGGCGTCTCATCTTCGAGTGGGACCTGAACGAGCAGTCGCTCATCTATGCGAGCGTGACGCGGGGCTATAAGGCGGGTGGCTTCAATCCCAGCAGCTCGTTGGATGAAGACCTCCGTGAGTTCGACCCGGAAGTGCTCTGGAACTACGAGCTGGGTTTCAAGGGCCGCTGGTTTGAAGATCGGCTTATCGGCCGCTTTTCTATGTTCACCATGGACCGGAAGGACGTTCAGATCGGCACCTCCACCAGTCGCGAGCGCCCGGACGGCAGCACTGAATTCATCCAGTACACCAGTAACGCGGCTGAGGGCACCAACCGCGGCCTCGAGATGGAGCTGAACTGGGCGGTGACCGAACGCATCGAAGTGTTCGGCTCTCTTGGTCTCCTGGATACCGAGTTCAATGACTTCGTAAACTCCTCGGGTGAAGACCTGGATGGCGAAGAACAGGCACACGCGCCGCGCTATCAGTTCTTCATCGGCGCCGAGTATCGCTCGCCCATCGGTTTCTACGCCAGGCTCGAGCTGGAAGGGAAGGACGAGTTCTACTTCAGCGACAGCCGCCGCTTCTCAGAACGCCCGGATGATCTGGTATCCGATGCCTATGAGCTCTGGAACGCGTCGATCGGCTACGAGCGAGAGCGCTGGGACATCCGGCTCTGGGGGCGCAATCTCGCCGATGAGGAATACGCCATCCGTGGTTTCTACTTCCCGAACGATCCGCGCGATTTCTACACCGAGCGGGGCTGGTTCCAGTACGGCGATCCCCGGCGATACGGGGTGACGCTGAACGTGAAGTTCTAGTCCGTGCTCTCTGTGCTTACGGATGGGCCAGCATTGCCAGCAGCACCCCCCTGTTCCAGGGTGATCAGGTGGTCGACCACTTCAAGGGCCACCTTCCGGCCCACATTCATGGAGACCAGGTAAGCACCGTTCACTGCCATGGCCGGCACTGCGTTGACCACGACCTGCCGCTGTGCCGCCTCTCCTTCGCGGAGCATCCGGCGAACTTCCGGGCCGTTCCAGGCTTCCAGGAACTCCGCTGCGGTGGCGCCGTTGCCATCGATGAACTCGGCCACGTCGTCGGGGCTTGAGAACATTCTCCGGGTGTTGTGGATGCGCCGGAATATCCGCTCGTGGTTCTCGTCGAGGATGTCCAGGGCGACCAGGGTGTAGTAAGCCTGGGCCAGCAGTACCCACTGCGGCGAAAAAGTAACCGGCACCCGGGTGAACTCCACGTTCTCCGGCTTGGTCGCCAGCCACTCGTGAATCAGCGGGTCGAAGTTCTTGCAGTGCACGCAGGCATAGGAGAAGTACTCGACCACTTCCACCTTGGCCCCGGGTCGTCGCCGCTCGGCGGTTTCGATCACCTCGTAGTGCTCGCCTGCCACGAACTCACCCTGAGTGGCACCGGTGGTGTAGAGGAGGCCATAGCCGATGACGACCACCCCGAGGAGGACCACGCCGCCGATGATGAGGCGACGGATCAGGGTCACGTTGCTGGACTTCTTCTTGGACATCCCATGATTCCTGCTGGCGATGATGCCGATTCTACCCGCGTCACGAGGCGCTTCGAAACGGCATCTGGCATACTTCGGCGCTTTGCTTCAATCCACACGGATGCTGAAGGCGAATGAACGAGACCTATGAGCTTTACCATTCCGAACTTTGTGGTTTCTGCCACCGGGTGCGTCGTTACATGACGGGCGCCGGCTGGGAATTTCCGCTGCTGGATACGCTACGGGACCGGGGTGCCAGGGCGGCCCTCATTGAGGGTGGCGGCAAAGCGACCGTGCCCTGTCTGAAGATCACTCGGGGTGAGGAGGTGGTCTGGATGTACGAGTCGATGGATATCATTAATTACCTAGAGTCCAGGAAGCAGGCGGCGGGGGCTGCCGGGAGGCAATGACAACCGCACATATTGCGTCGAATCGTACGGTGCTATAGATTTTTCGAGTTTTTTCACGCAACTGAATTCTGCTGAACGACTTTTCCTGACCTGAACTTTATTCCTTAAAAAGGGGGACACATGAAACTAGGACTGCTGACCGGATACTCCGGCGCCCGCATGGGTATTCCCATCGATGCGATCAAACATGCTGAAAATTTGGGTTACGACTCTGTCTGGACCGCCGAGGCCTATGGTTCCGATGCGGTGACACCCGCCACCTGGATCCTCGCCCAGACCGAAAAGATCAAGGCGGGCACCGCCATCATGCAGATGCCGGCCAGAACGCCTGCCATGGCCGCCATGACGGCCATGACCCTGGCGGAAATGTCCGGTGGCCGATTCATCTGCGGCCTCGGCGCTTCCGGCCCGCAGGTGGTGGAAGGCTGGCACGGCCTGCCCTATGGCAAGCCCGTGACCCGGCTGAAGGAATACATCCAGATCATGAAGCAGATCTTTGCTCGTGAAGCGCCGGCGACCTTCGAAGGCAAGATGTACCAACTCCCGTATACCGGTGAAGGGGCGACCGGTCTCGGCAAGCCGCTGAAGAGCATCATGCACCTGCACGAAGAAGTGCCGATTTACGCGGCCACCATCACCCCGGCCGGTGTGGCCGCAGCCGCAGAAGTGGCGGACGGCTTCTTCCCGGTCTGGATGGACCCGGAGCAGTACCACGTCTTCGACGAGCCGATCCAGAAGGGCTTTGCTGCCGCCGGCAACAACAAGGACCTCACCAAGTTCGACATCGCGCCGTTCGTCACCGTGGTCATGGGCGATGACGTGGAGCAGTGCATGATGCCCATCCGCGGCAGCATGGCGCTCTACATCGGCGGCATGGGCGCACGGGACAAGAACTTCTACAACGACTACGCCAAGCGTCTCGGCTTCGAGGAAGCCGCCGTCAAGATCCAGGATCTGTACCTGTCCGGCAGGAAGGACGAAGCCATGGCAGCCGTCCCTGCCGAGCTGATCGACGCCTGCCACCTGGTCGGCCCGGCGGACCGGATCAAGGAACGCCTGCAGCGCTGGACCGCTGCCGGTAACAAGGGCCAGGTATCGAGCATGCTGCTCGGCTGCCAGGATCCGAAGGCCCTGGAGTTGGTTGCTGAGACTGTGTTGTAAGGCGGAGGGCGCGCCGCGAAGCCACGGACCTGGTGGCTGAAGCAGTGATCTAGAGTCTTGGAAAAGGAGCGCCTCGTGGCCACACATTGGTTTCGAGGCCGTCGCAGGCACATGGATGTGGGGAGAATTCGCGTAGCGAATTCTCCTAAGCTGTTCGCTTTGCGAACAGCCTCCTACTAAGAGCGGACAGGATGTCGGCTTTAGCCCGCGGGAGCGGGCGTTAAAAAGCCAAGCGTGCCACGAAACCAATGTGTGGCCACGAGGGGATCCGCTCCCAGCTACAGAAGAGGGGATCCGCCCTCCTCGACTGAAGATCAGAGCTTTTCCACCAACCCCCAAGCTCGTTCCGATCGTATTCGAGCAATATCACCATACTGCGTAGCCGTCTCCGAGCTGGCATTCCCATCCAGCCCCCGCTTGTACACGCCCTGAATAATCGCCGCCGAGCGGAACATGTTGTAGATCAGGTAGAAGTTCCAGTTCTCGATCGCATCGATGCCGGCGTGCCTGCAGTACTCGGCAACGAACTCCTCCTCGGTTGGGATGCCGAGCGAGGGCAGGTCGGCACTGGCGAGACCTTCGGTGAAGTAGGAATCCCCATGGTAGTCCTGGCAGATGTAGCCTAGATCGGCCAGGCCATCGCCCAGGGTAGAGAGCTCCCAATCGAGCACGGCGGCAATCTTCGGCTCGCTCGGGTGGATGAGCATGTTGCCGAGGCGGAAGTCGCCGTGAACGATCACCGTCCTCTTCTGTTCCGGGATGTTCTCCGGCAGCCAGGCCATCAGGTTTTCCATGGCGTCGATCTCGTCGGTCTTCGAAGCCACGTATTGCTTTGACCAGCGTCCCACTTGGCGTTCGTAGTAGTTGCCGGGTCGGCCGAACTCGGAGAGACCCACGGCGTCCACGTCCACGGTGTGCAGGGCGGCCAGCACCCGGGCCATGTCGAGATAGATGGCGCGGCGCTCCTCAGGATTCAAGGACGGCAGCAGGAGCTCGGTGAAGACCCGGCCTTCCACCCTCTCCATCACGTAGAACTTGGTACCGATCACGGCGTTGTCTTCACAGAGGCAGAACATCTCCGGTACCGGCACGTCGGATCCGGCCAGGGCCTTCATCACCCGGAATTCCCGGTCCACCTGATGTGCGGAAGGGAGCAGCTCGCCGGGCGGTTGCTTGCGCATGACGTAGCGCCGCTCGGGGGTATCCAGCTGAAAGGTGGGGTTCGACTGTCCTCCCTCGAACTGGCGTATGGTCAGAGGGCCCGCGTAGCCCGCCACGTTGGCTTCCAGATAAGCAGCCAGAGCTGCTTCATCAAAGCGGTGCGCTTCTCGAACCGGTGTCAGCGCCACATCGCTCATGGTCTTTCCTTCGTTTCGAATACGGGACGGACGAGCATACGGCTTGATCTGGCCCGGGGCAAAATGCGACGCTTCCGGATGTTCTGCAAAGGACACTCGACTACAGCAACTGGGGATTCACACGAAATGTCGCTCGAAAAGCGCGTAGCAGTCACTCTGCCGGCCGGTCCGAACATCCAACACACCATCGACAGGCTAACCTGGGCGGAAGACAACGGTTATCCGGATGCCTGGTTCAGCGATTCCGGCGCGCCGGACACTCTGACGCAGGTCGCAGCGGTGGCCCACCATACGAAAAACATCCGGATCGGCGTGGCGGTGACGCCCGTGTATACCCGCAGCCCGTCGGTAATTGCAGCCAGCGCCAACGTGATCAGCCAGCTGCTGCCTGGCCGCTTCGTGGTCGGGCTCGGCTCTTCGAGCCAGACCATCATGGGTCAATGGAACGGCATCCCGCTCGATAAGCCGCTCACCCGGGTCAAGGAAACGGCGCAGCTGGTGCGGACCATGCTTTCTGGTGAGAAAACGGACTTTCAGGGTGAGACGTTGTTCAGCCGCGGCTACCGGCAGGCGCCGCTGGAAAATCCACCGCCCATCTACATCGGCGCATTGCGGCCGAAGATGATCGAGATGGCAGCCGAGTATGGCGACGGTGTGATCTTCAATCTCTGGCCTAAGTCAGCACTGCCCAAGATGATGGAGCATGTGGCTATCGGCGCTGAGAGAGCCGGCAAGAAGCCCGAGGACGTGGAGATCGTCAATCGGGCCATGGTGCTCGCGACCGACGACAAGGAAGCGGGGCGGAATCTGTTCCGGGCTGCGTTCGCGCCTTACTACGCCACGCCGGTCTACAACAGGTTTCTGGCCTGGGCGGGTTATGGCGATGCTGCCGACACCATCACGGAGGGTTGGGCGGAGAAGGACCGGGCAAAAACCTCCGGTGCGCTCACCGATGAGATGATCGACGAGATCGGCATCATCGGCACAGAGGACGAGATCCGTGAGCGCATTCGTGAAGATGCCGCCGGTGGTGTGCACACCTCCATCATCGCGCCGCTGGGGATAAACCCTGAGGATGCGCAACGCACGTTCGATACCTTCCGGGCAGACGTTTTTCAGTTTTAGTCGCCACAACGAATCAAACGAACAGGACACTAGGAGCACTCATGAGCGAACCACTGGTTCTCATCGATGATCCGGAGCCAGGTGTTCGTCGCCTGACACTCAACCGGCCGGACAAACGCAACCCGTTGTCTAACGAGCTTCGCACGGAGCTGTTTCAGGCACTTGAATCCGCCGACGTGGATGACACGGTCCGGGTGAGCATCATCCGTGGTGCCGGCAGTTGCTTCTCAGCCGGATATGATCTGAAGAGCAATGTGGCGGAAGGTCAACCGTTCTACACGGCGGGTGGACTTGGTAACTGGCCACGGCATGTAGTGGAGGGGTTCTTCCGGATCTGGGATCTGGCTAAGCCGGTCATTGCCCAGGTGCATGGCTACTGCCTGGCCGGCGGTACGGAGCTCGCAACCGCCTGTGATCTGGTCTATGTGGCGGAGGATGCAAAGATCGGCTATCCGGTCGTACGGGCGATTTCGCCACCAGACAACCAGTTCTACCCATGGATCGTGGGCCTGCGGCGAGCCATGGAGATGATGCTCACCGGCGACCATATGTCCGGTATCGAAGCTGCAGAGTGTGGGTTCGCCAATCGGGCGTTCCCGAGTGATGTCTTGGAATCGTCGGTGCTTGGTATTGCCAGCCGGGTTGCACAGGTGCCTACAGACCTGCAACAGATCAACAAGAGGGCCGTACACCGGCAGATGGACGCAATGGGCATTCGTGCTGGCATCCGTGCTGGCACTGAAATGCAGCAGCTGGCTACCTTCACGGCATCCACTCAGGCCCACCTCGCCGAGCTGAGGCAGGGACTTACGGAAGCGCTCTCCAAGCGGGATGCCGCCTTCGGTGACTACCGGACGGAGTCGAGCGACAAAGGGAATTGATCAGGCCCTCCCGGTCTTACAGGAAGCATCACAAGGAAGTCGATGAAGCAGATCTTCATCATTCGGCATGGACAGACCGAATGGAACATGGCGCGCCGAATGCAGGGACGGCTCGACTCGCCGCTCACTCATGCCGGCACGGAGCAGGCGCACAGCCATGGTGAGGCCCTCAAAGGCCTGACACCCATTGAGGTCATGTATGTGTCTCCTTCGGGGCGCACTCGGGAGACGGCCTACATCATCAACTCCTACGTGCGCGCGCCTGTCGAGTTCGAGGATGCGCTTCTGGAACGCGACGTCGGACTCTGGTCCGGGTTGACGGTGGACGAGCTCGAAGATGCCTTTCCACAAGCCTGGCGGGCTCGACTGGACGACCCATTCAATCACCGACCTCCGGAAGGCGAGAGCCTCAAGGACATGGGCGAGCGGTGCGCGCCGTTCCTGGAAGCGCTGCTGGCTGGACCGGCGATGAACGTGGCCCTGGTCACTCACCAGGTGATGTCGCGGGTAATCGTCGGGCAGTTGCTGGCACTGAGCCCGGAAGAGACTGTCCAGGTCATACACCCGAACGAGGCTTTCTACCGGATCAACGTCGGTGAGATCAGGTCCGCCAGCTACTTCCTGGAAGGTCGAGGTCCATACGACGGTTTGCTTCACCACGGTGACGGTGAAACAATTCCGCCGCTGAACCGGCCACGCTGAGCGCTTGAACGAACCTCACAGAAGGTTGCTGCAACGCCATTCGAGCCGGATGCATTTTACTTTGGGGGACTGGACATGAAAGTAGACGGTGGGGTCGGCTGGGAGCTCGACAAGGTAGGCGCGCAGGCGCAGGAACTGGAAGAGATGGGCTACTCCGGCGTGATGACCGCCGAAACCTCCCACGATCCTTTTTTCCCCCTGCTGGTGGCCGCGCAGAACACCGAAAGGGTAGATCTCATGACTTCCATCGCGGTTGCGTTTGCGCGCACACCGATGACGCTGGCGAATATCGGTCATGATCTCAATGCCGCGTCCAAGGGGCGTTTCGTTCTGGGCCTGGGCTCGCAGATCAGGCCGCATATCACCAAGCGATTCAGCATGCCCTGGTCATCACCGGCGGCGCGGATGCGGGAGTTCATTCTTGCCATGCGGGCGATCTGGGCGAACTGGCACGAAGGCGAGGAGCTGGCCTTCACCGGCAAGTTCTACCAGCACACGCTGATGACCCCCTTCTTCACGCCCACGGATACCGAGTTTGGTGCGCCGCGCGTCTTCCTGGCGGCCGTAGGCCCGCTGATGACGGAAGTGGCGGGGGAGGTCGCAGACGGCGTGATCTGCCATGCCTTCACCACCGAGAAATACCTGCGCGAAACCACGTTGCCGGCGCTCGAACGGGGATTTGCCAAGGCAGGCAAGTCCCGGGCGGACTTCGAGATCAGCTACCCGGTGTTCGTGGTCACCGGTAAAAATGAGAAGGAGATTGACCAGACCAAGGTGGCTACCCGGCAGCAGATTGCTTTCTACGGCTCCACACCGGCCTACAAGCCGGTGCTGGATAGCATCGGTGCCGGCGAGTTGCAGGGCGAGCTGAACGCGATGTCCAAGCAGGGTCGCTGGGAAGAGATGGGCGGCCTGATCGATGAGAGCATCCTCAAGGAATTCGCGGTGGTGGGTGAGCCTTCCACCATTGCCGGACAGATCATCGATCGCTATGGCGACATCATCGATCGCACGTCCGCAGCGTACGCGCACATCGGCAAGGAAGACCGGGCCAACATCATCAGCGAGCTCACCGCTGCCTGAGTCAATAGCGTTTTAGAATCGCAAACAGGAGAGACCATGAAAGTAGATAGCGGCATAGGATTCGATCTGCACAAGATTCCGGAGCAGGTGAAGGCCATTGAGGCAGCCGGCTACGATGGTGTGCGCACGGCGGAGATGAATCACGATCCGTTCTTCCCGCTGCTGCTCGCAGCGGAGCACAGCGAGAAGCTGGAACTTGCCACGTCGATCGCGGTGGCCTTTGCCCGCAGCCCGATGAATCTGGCGAATATCGGCCATGACCTGAATGCATATTCGAAGGGTCGATTCACACTCGGCCTGGGCTCTCAGATCAAGCCGCACATCACCAAGCGATTCAGCATGCAGTGGGGTGCACCTGCCGCGCAAATGCGTGAGCTGGTTCTCGCCATGCGGGCCATATGGGCCAACTGGTATGACGGTGAGCCGCTCGAGTTCGTCGGCAAGTACTATCGCCACACGCTGATGACACCTGCCTTCACCCCGCAGGACACCGAGTACGGCGCACCAAAGGTGATCCTGGCTGCAGTGGGTCCGGCCATGACGGAAGTGGCCGGTGAGGTGGCCGACGGCATGATCATCCATCCGTTCAGCAACGTGCCGTACATCGAGTCCGTGACGCTGCCTGCCATCGAGCGTGGCCTGGCCAAGGCTGGCCGGAGCCGGGACGACTTCGAGATCTCCTACTCGAGCTTCGTGGTCACCGGTCGGGACGAGGCTGAGTTTGCGGCGTCGAAGAAAGCGGCCAAGGAGCGGATCGCCTTCTACGGCTCCACGCCTGCCTACAAGGGTGTGCTGGACGCCATCGGCGTGGGCGAGCTGCAGGGTGAGTTGAATGCCATGTCCAAGCAGGGTCGCTGGCAGGAGATGGGCGAGTTGATCACCGACGAGATCATCAATGCGTTCGGAGTAATGGGGGAACCCGGTGAGATCGCGCCTGAGATGCTCAAGCGCTATGCGAGCTTCACCGATCGCACCTCCGCCAGCTTTCCGGTAGCGGACGCCAGTGAGCGGGATGCCATCATCGCGGCCCTTCGTGCTGGCTGAGCGCCAGGGGGAGCTGTCTGCTCAGAAAAAAGGGGCGAATAGCCCCTTTTTACGTTTTGCTTGGTCGCATGGCCAGGTTTAGATCGTTTCGTTCTAGGCTCGTCCGCAAGGGCCCAGTGTGCGTAATCGCACACCTTATCTGTGATCGGTTTCAAAGTAAGCGGCCACTCACTTGACGTTCCGTTACAAGGGTGTGACAGATCGGCAACGGTTTGTGACGTATTTCCGGTTTATTGTGTGCTGCAACATCAGTAAAATGCCCGACGACCGTTGAGGTCAGGGGTGAGAAGAGAGCTGCAGGGCTGTTGCGTTCTTTATGCAGGAAGGTGTGCATAGAGGGATGCGCAAAAGCGCGACTGACGCGACTGAAGAGCGCGAAAGAAAAGCGCGACTGAAACGGGATTCCCGTTCAGCTTCCAGTCAGGCAGCAACCTTCATTCTCCCTACCCGAACGTCAACGAGTGTTTTGAACCCCTAAACGAGACACGAGCAAGTTTTGAGCACGCAGTCTAGAAATCAGCTCTGGCAGCTGGCCGCCGATAGCATCTCTCGCATTGAGAAGATCGTTTCCCGGGCGCTCGTCAAGGTAAGCGCCCGCTGGCTGGCGGTGCCTGGCAATCTGCGTCGCGTCGCCTACTCTCACATGGCGCTCATCGGTCTGCTGGCCGCAACGGCTCTGGTGGTGTCCTTCAACGGTACGAACAAGGGCTATGAGCGAATCGCATTCGCTTTGCCTGCGGTAGAGCATACGAACGTGCCCTGGCACTCGGAAGTGGACGCATTCGGCCACAAGGTGAGCCAGGCCTTCGGCGTTCGCCGCAATACGGCCACCGAATTTGCCGGTTGGATTCTCGAAGCCAGCGAACGGCAGGGTCTGGAGCCGGAACTCCTGGCAAGTCTGGTGCTCACCGAAAGCTCGTTCCGGAAAAACGTGGTCTCTCATGTGGGCGCCATTGGTCCTGCTCAGGTGCGGCCCGAGTACTGGAGCGGGTTCTGCGGCAGCAGCGATCTGCTGGATCCTGCGGAGAACATATACTGCGGCGCCCAGGTGCTTTCGCACCTGATGGATCGTTGTGGTGACGACACCACCTGTGCACTCACGGCCTACAACATCGGCCCATACGGCGAAGAGAAGCAGGCAGGGCGCCGCTACGTCTCCAAGGTCGGTCGTTACACGGAAACGCTCCGCAAGTACCCCCTCTGATTTCCCTCTATCGGCGTCCACCGGGCGACTGAAAGTCGAAACACTCCTGTATGATCGCCTGAGTGCCTCAAGGCACCTGGAGGATTGATCATCATGACCGATTTCGGCGTTCTCATGTTCCCGACGGACTACGCGATTCAGCCCATCCCGCTTGCCCGGGCGGCGGAAGAGCGTGGATTTGAATCTCTGTTCTTCCCTGAGCACACGCACATTCCGGCGAGCCGGAAGAGCCCATGGCCGGGCGGCGCGGAGCTGCCGCAGGAGTACTGGCGCAGCCACGACCCCTTTGTCAGCCTGACGGCCGCTGCGGCGGCAACCCGAACGCTGAAAGTAGGCACCGGGATTACGCTGGTCACCGAGCGGGATCCAATCCTGATGGCTAAGCAGGTGGCTTCATTGGACACCATCTCTGAAGGCCGGCTGCTGCTCGGGGTGGGGGCCGGCTGGAACGCCGAGGAGATGGAGAACCATGGCGTGGCCTATGCGACGCGTTGGAAGGTGTTGCGTGAACGCATTCTCGCTATGCGGCAGATCTGGACGGAAGACGACCCGGAGTACCACGGTGAGTTCGTGGACTTCGATCCGGTCTGGTCCTGGCCCAAGCCGGTGCAGCCGGGCGGGCCGAAAATCCTCATGGGCGCTTCCTCGAAATATACCTGGAAGCGGGTTGCCGAGTACTGCGACGGCTGGTTCCCCATCCATCAGGACTCGCGCCGTGCGGCTGCCTCAGGGGCCGTGGACTACGTTGCCGGCATGTCGGCGATCCGCTCGGCCTGGGCGGAAGCGGGCAGAAGCGGTGATCCGGACTTCAGCATATTCGGTGTGGGCCCGGATGGTGAGCGGGTGCGGGAACTCATCGGGATGGGGTTCAATCGCATCATCTTCGCCCTGCCGCCGGCTGATGCGGATACCGTGCTGCCCATGCTCGATAACTACGCGGCAATCGCCTACGAGATTCAGAACGCCGGTTGAGGTTCAGCGCCCAAAGCAGTCGGCAAAGTCAGCCAGGGCGGCCAGCACCTGATCCTCGCCCTGGGTCTGCACCGTGGTCAGACCCGAGCGCTCGGCACCGGCCACGTTATGTGGATTGTCGTCCAGGAACAGGATCTCCTCCGGTGGGATCTGCATGGCTTCGGTCACCCACTCAAAGGCCTCCGCATCCGGCTTGCGCAGGCCGATGGTGGAGGAGACGAAGATGTCTTCGAAATGGCTCATTGCCTGGGAGAATCGAGCACGCCACACCACCTCGTGGGTCGGGTTGGTGTTGGTGAATGCAAACAGGGGCAAGGTGCCACTGAGTTCCCTGAGCTTCTCCTGAACGCCCGGGTAAGGGCCCACGAACACCTCGTTCCAGCCGGCATGCCAGTCTTCGTGACTCATGGAGACGCCGAGGGACTCGGTCAGCGCGCCGACGTACTCGTCGAAGCTCAGTTCTCCTGTTTCATGGGCGCGATAGGCTGCATCTTCCGACCAGCGCTCGTAGAAGACGGCTTCATCCACGCCGGCGCTGAGTGCCCAATGCCGGAATGTGCGGCGGAAATCCACTTCGACCACCACATTGCCGAGATCGAAGAGAATGGCGGCGATGCGACTCACTGCCGGGCCTTCAGCAATTGCTGACCACGCTCGGTCAGCTCGTAACCCACGTCGAGAGAGTGGGTGAGGCCCAGCGCCTTCAGCTTGCGTACCTGGCGTTTGAAGGTCGGAGTATCCCAGCCGAATGCGGGCGCCAGATCGCCTGCGCGGCGTCCAGGATGGTCAGCAACGGCACTCAGGACTCGACTCGTCCAGGTATTGCCCGAGCGAGCGTCCATGTTGTCCAGCTTGCCGATCAGGGATTCCAACCCGGCACCCGTCAGCCGCTCGCGCTCGGGCTGTCCGACCAGGCCTGCGCCCAGATAGTTGAACTCCACCAGGGTGACTTTCGCTCTGGTGTCGAGAAAGCGGCGGAGCGCAGCAGCATCTTCGAAGCCGGAAGCGGAGGCTTCGCTATCGGTGATGCTGGCAGGATCGACCTGACGGATGGCTGTCACCTCGATCACGCCATCCGGGTGCAGGTTGTATCGACCGCCCACCTTGGCCTGAGGTGTTTTCCAGACCCTGTAACTTCTGGTCACCTCTCCGGCACGTATGGCGGCCTTGAACTCCTTGGTGAACTGCATGATGTCAGCGTCCTGGGCATTCAGGTTCCGTTCATTCACGGCCATCTAGTATGGCACCAAGTTCGCGACGGCGTCCCTGCCTCCAAGGCACTCCTCCCGTCCCCTGCCGAGCGAACTTCGCCCCGGGCTCTGCCCGGGGCTTCTTTTTCAAGGCCCTGCCTCCGTACTTGCAGAATCGGCGTCTGACGCTAAACTGCGCGGCCCCCCGCGGCGGACCACACGCTGATGTCCCACATCGTTGCTGGATTCGATTACGGTACTTCTCACTGCGCGATCGCTCTGATCGATGCGGCTGCCAGGGGAGAGTCCGCACCGCCCATCGACATGGTCCCATTGGAAGGTGATCGGCCGCTGATTGCCTCTACGCTCTATGCCCCCAAAGCCGACTTCGAGCTCGATCTCGGGGATGATGCGGTGCTCGACATGACGGCCCAGTCCTTCCAGGACCTCAGTTTCGGCCAGGGCGCACTGGATGCGTATCTGAGGGATCCTACCGAAGGCTACTTCGTGAAGAGTCCGAAGAGCTTTCTGGGTGCGCCTGGTCTTTCGGAGATGGTGAAGGAGCGATTCATCTCGATCGTCGCCGCCATGATGGGCAACGTGAAGGCGAAAGCAGATGACGCATCCGGTGCTTCCGTTGCGCAAGTCGTTATCGGCCGTCCGGTGAACTTTCAGGGGGCGGAAGGTCAGGCCGAAAATCAGCAGGCGCTGAGCATGCTGGTGGCTGCAGCCCGGGAAGCCGGTTTCGAAGAGACCGCGTTTCTGTTCGAGCCCATGGCGGCGGCGTTCGACTACGAACGCTCACTCAATCAGGAGCAGCGGGTTCTGGTGGTGGACATCGGCGGCGGCACGACCGACTGCTCTTTCGTGCGGGTGGGACCGGAGCGGATGGGAGCGCGTAACAGGGAAGCAGACGTGCTTGGTCACAGCGGTGAACGCCTCGGTGGTAACGACTACGATCAGATGCTGGCGCTGAAGACCTTGATGCCTGCCTTCGGTATGGGCGACAAGCTTCGCTCGGGTCTGCCCATCGCCAACAACTACTTCGTCGATGCGGTGAGCACAAACGATGTGAATGCCCAGCAGCGTTTTTACAGCCGCGATACGGGAGAGCGCTTCGAGGAAATCCGGCGGGATGCGGTTCGTCCGGAAAAGTTCGTTCGCCTGGTGCGGCTGCGGGAGGGGCGGGGTACCTACCAACTGCTGAGATCAGCGGAACTGGCGAAGATCGGGTTGTCAGATGCCCGGGAAGTGACCGCTGATCTTGATTTCGTCGATCCGGATCTGTCGCTCCTCTGCAGCCGGAAGGATCTGGCTGAGAGCAGCGAGCGGCTCCTCGAGCATCTTGCCGGACTGATTAGGGAAACACGCCAGCAGGGCATGAGCGGTCCGGATGCGGTCTACCTCACCGGCGGAATGGCTCGATCGCAGGTGGTGCGCGATCACCTGGCACGGGTGTGCGGCGACGTTCCTCTGATTGATTCGGATCACTTCACCAGCGTGACTCAGGGGCTTGCTCTGTGGGCGGCTAGAGTCTTCAACCCGGTCTGAGCCCTGATCTTCGATCGATCGTGAGACCATTGACATTGGCTGCCGAGCAGCGATTCTGGTAGCACTCAAGGGGGAGTTCTGAGATGCCGATTCCGGAAAACAGCGACATTGACTCTTGGCTGGCGAAAGAAACCGCCGAACCTGTCATCGAACCCGAGTTACCCATCATCGACCCGCACCATCACCTGTGGGACATCCGCAATGCACCCGGTCAGCCGCACCGGTCGTTTAGACAGAAGGTCTATCTCTGTGAAGAGATCGCCAACGACGTAAATGGCTGTGGGCATAACATCGTGCACACCGTCTTTGCCCAGTGCGGGGCGTTCTATCGAGCCGATGGCCCCGAGGAGATGCGCCCGGTGGGTGAGACCGAGTTCGTGCACGGCATTGCGGCGATGAGCCGTTCCGGCATCTATGGCCCGTCACGGCTCTGTACGGGGATTTTCAGCGCAGCGGATCTGCGTCTCGGCAGTGATGTGAAGGCGGTGCTCGAGGCGCACATGCAGGCATCGGAGTACTTTCGTGGTATTCGCACCGCGTTCCCGCATGACCTGAACGAGCAGTTTCTCGAGGGGTTCGCCGTGCTCGAAGCGCTGGCGCTCAGCTACGATAACTGGTCACCGGATTTCCGGCGGCTGCCGAAGCTCGCCGAGCTCGCGAGCCGCTTTCCCGGGGTCACGGTCATCGTTAACCATCTTGGCGGGCAGATTGATCCGGCAGCGAGTGACGATGATGTAAGTGCCTGGAAAGCAGGCATTGATGCCGTGGCTGCCTGCCCCAACACCGTGATGAAACTCGGTGGGGCGCAGATGCGAGTGGGGGATTGGGAGCCGCCCTATCACATGCACGTGGTCGACGCGCCAATGTCGTCCGACGACTTCCTCGCCACCTTGATGCCCTGGTATCAGTACGCCCTGGAAGCGTTTGGCCCTTCGCGATGCATGTTCGAGAGCAACTTCCCGGTTGACCGGGAGTGCATCTCCTATCGAACCTTGTGGAACCTGTTCAAGAAGATGGCGCGAGAGCTCGGCTTGAGCGATGCGGAAAAGAAGGATGTTTTCAGCGGCACGGCCGCGCGGGCCTATCGACTAGAGGCGCCCTGACCTTGCTGATTCACGTCCGCGAATGAATCCGAGCCAGGCGCCCTGAGCGCGCCTGGCTCGTGTGCTGCAACTGCGGATGTCAGTTTTCGCCGACCACCTGCTCTGATGCCCACATGTTCGTGGAACACTGAAGCATGGAAGTGAAGTGTCGCGCCAGCATCTGCCCGGAACCCGAGCCGTTCAACGCGCCGTCGAATGCCGCCCAGTGAGAGGCACTGTCGAAAATGTTGAAGTACACGGCATTAGGGCCACTCATGTCAGTGGTGATGGGTGTTATCGCATAGGTGGCAACCGGTGACGCATCGCCCATGGCTCCCAGAACACCGCCAATGTGGCTGTTCAGGTCAGACATTGCAGCAGCATTTGCCGCACCGCGGGTGTTGCAGGCATATGAGACCACGAATGCAGCTCCACTGCCGTCCTCTTCGTCCCGCTGGTGAACGGTGGTCACCCGCCCGGCCATCGGCATGCAGCTCGCCACCGTGTCATAGCGTGGTAAAACACCGGCCATCTCGCTGGATGCACCGGTTGTATCCAGCTGAGCGGCCATTGCCTGCACGCTTTCGTAGACGTTGTGCCAGATCAAATCACCGCCGGTGCCTTTGATCTTCGTCCAGAGGTAGGCGGGTGGTGGGCTGATGCCGGCTCTTTCCGCTTGTTTCAGGTAGTACTCGGTGGCCGAGTCAAGATCGTCTCTGTCCTTTCCACTGACGTAGGTGCAGAGGAACGATTCCAGAGCAGGTTGTGGCGCCGGCTCGTGTGAGTCGGCTATCGCGCCGAAACCCGTCAGTGCAAGCACGGAGGCCAGCAGGTACGCCAGCCGCGTCGATGAGATTGTCATTGTTGTCTCCTTGTTAAGCGATACGCTCGAAGGAGGTTGAAGAAGAACGGTACGGCTTGCTGTCAGTTCTATTCGCAGTACCTGCCGAAAATGCAGAGCTGGGTTTCCCGCTCAATCGGGCCTGTTGCCACACCCGAGTTCAGCCTCTCCCGAACTGCAGTCTCCACTATAAAGGTGTGTATGGCCAGTGCTATTGGCGAACCTGGAGTGGCCTATCCTGTTAAATGTTTTCGGATTCGTTCTCTCAGGGTGTGTACCAGATCGGCGATGTGTAGGCACGCTCCTGCTGGCTGCGTGGCGCATCCTCCGGTAGCTCGAGGCCGAATCGGAACGCATCGTAGACGTACCAGGGCGGTGTCGGGATCTCGAGCACCCTGGCGTAATAGAACGCTCGCTCGTTCGGATCGAAATCCGGATCCTCCCAGATCGTGCCGAGCTCAGATGCGCCAATGCTGTTGGTCCAATTGGCATTCGCTGCATCTACGGTGTTACCCACGGGCGGAAGCTTGCCGTCGTTGTCAGGTGTGCGATCACCTGACCAGACCACATCGTAAACCTTCTCATGGGTAACCCCATCTGCGTCCAGCCAGCCTTTGACGATCTGCACCCGATCCAGGTTGGCACCGATCGGATCACGTACTGCCACCACCATGAATTTGGGTGCGCCATCCTCAGGTGCCGGTGTCAGATCGCCGCCCATGGGTACGCCCTTGCGATAGCCAAGCAACGCCGGTTGGCGGTTGTTGAGGTCTTTTTCTTGGAATGCCCAACCACCGAAGAAACGCACGAGCATGCGCGGTCCGGTGGTGGCGTAGATCTCTTTCCTGTCCATGGCATCGAAGATGGCCGCCCGGGTGTTCTCCGTTGCCCAAACCGCCGTGTACCCACTTGAGACCTGCTGCCAGCTGAAGAGCGTGCCGTTTTCGGTGCTCATAAAAGGGTGGGTAAGACGCCCGGGAGATGGCTCGTAGCCTGCGTGCTTGCCGAAGTAGTTCTCTTCTTCCGCCGTGGCAAGACTCGTGTGGCTGTCGGTGGCTCCTGCGAGGCCGAACTTGTATGGGTTGGTTCCGAGCTTTTCTTCCAGCTGCAATCCGTTCTTCAATGCCTCACGCAGGTACTCGTACTGGAGCATGCTCTGCTCCTTATCTGCGGACAGGTCCAGATTGCCTTCGTCCCAGGTGCCGTAGTCGGCAAACTCGTCATCGGGCGATAAGAAAGGGTGCGTCTCACCATCGCCTTTAATCTGGGTGACCTCGTAGTTGCGCTCCCATTTGGCGCGCTGCTCAACGTAATCTCTGTTGATCCTCTTACCTGAATACTGCTTGTCCACCGGGAACATGATGCCGTTCGAGAGATTGCCATTGTGGGCGAGCGTTAATACGGCGCCATTGGTCTGCTCTTCGTAGGCCTCCAGATAGGCGTACAGGTCCAGTGGATCCGGGCTGCCGATGGGCGGTGTGGTGGTGAATGGCACCACCTGCCGGGTCCGATCTGCGCCGTCGCGAAAAATCACGTTGCGGTGCATGTTTCCACCCTTCACCAGCGACGTCCACTCGAAACCGATGAAGGCGGTGAACGTGCCTGGGTCGTCGTGACGTTCAGCGGCGTCTATGATCTCGTCCCACATGGTCGCGTAGCGGCGCGCGCCTGGCGAGTAGTTGGCCATCAGCTCCGGGTTCACCTCTCCCTGACTGAAGGTGGTGATCAGATCCAGCGCGGCGTTGACTGCATCCTGACCACCGGCGGCAACCCCATCGGCCCAACGCTTGCCCTGTTCGAATTGGGTGATGTTCGGCGAGCCGCTGTTCACATCCTGGGAAAAGCCCAGGCCATCAGAATGGTCGGTGATCACCAGCCAATCCAGGGGCCGACCGAGCCTGGCCTTCTGACCGGAAGAGGCGATCACCTCATCGCCTTTGGCGAAGCGGTAGGCCTCATCGAGCCCCAGTCGATTGCCGAACATCCCAGCATCGAGTGACATGCTCGTGTGCAGGTGAGAGTCGCCCCACAATGGTCGTTCCGGATAGTTCCTGCCTGCGTAGGGTGAGTAGCTTTCGCCCTGGTAAAACTCCGAGAGCTGTTGATCAGAAGCCTCGAACTCCTGGGCTGCTGCCGAGAAGCTGGCTGTGAGAGCGAGCACCGTGGTTATCATTCGCCGCATAGTGATTCTGCCCTGTCCTTGATGGTTGTTTCTTCTCTGGGCGCGGTGTCGTCACCATCCCCGCCGTCCTTTTATCATACTGTGCGTATTCTGCGAGCTGGTTGTGGAGATGGATGACACCCGCTTGATTCGAGTTGCCCTGATCGAAGATTGTGTTCGGCTTGGCCTGATTACGGTATCGGCTTCCCATTCTGTATTTATCGGAGCGATCCCGGAAGAAAGTCTCGATTTTTCGTGGACTCCCGAACAGAGCGCTGCGGGCTGGCGTGACTCGTTTGCGGCAAGCACAGATCGAGGTCAGGCTTTTCGTGTGCTCGAGCAGGATGCCAAGGTGGTCGGTTTTGCCTGGTCCGCACCTTGGGCTGACACCAGTGGCTACGATGCCTCGGTCCTGGGCTTGTATGTGTTGCCGACCTGGCAGCGAAAAGGCGTAGGGCGGCTGCTGCTGGCTGACGCTGCATCGATCCAGGCTCGCAACGGGGCTCAATCTATCGAGATCGGCTGCGTTAAAGAAAACCCCAGTTGCGGTTTTTATCGCCGCTGCGGTGGCGTGGAAATCGGGCGTCGTCCGGCGCGTGTCGATGCCTATCAGACGGAAGAGATCCTGTTTGGCTGGGCGGACATCTCGGCATTGATCTGACGGGACCCGTTGGTTGAACGTGAGACAATTACTCAGCCTGAAGCGTTATGGCAGATGCCAGGAGGCAGGATGGACTTCGATACCATATTCGCCAGCATGGGCCAGTTCCTGGATGGAGATCAGGCGGAAGATGTTCAGGGCCTGCGCAAGGTGCTGGATCTGTTTGCCTCTCTGCTCAACGGAGACCTGCCGGAGATCGGCACTTTCGAAGGGGCGGTTACCTATCGCGAAGTGGACGGCGAAGCGTTGACGCTGGACGTGATGGTGCCCAGGGGTGAAGGCCCCTTTCCGGTGCTCGTGTATCTGCACGGCGGCGCCTGGGTCTGGGGCTCACCGGCCACCCACCGCAAGCTTACCTACCGGCTCGCGGAGCAGGGGTTTCTGACCCTGAGCGTGGACTACCGGCTGGCCCCCGAGCACCCGTTCCCTGCCGGTTTGAACGATTGCGTTCATGCCATTCACTTCGCCGCCCGCAATGCCGATCGCTGGGGTGGAGACCCAGAGAGGCTGGTAGTGGCTGGCGACTCCGCTGGGGCCAATCTGGCGGCGGCGTCCGCCATCGAGCTCTCCGGTTCCACCGGTGCCCCGGTGATTCGTGGCCTGGGTCTGCTGTATGGCGTTTTCGACTTCTCGGGCTTCGAGGCGGACGGCATGACGGCAGAGCTGATGGATGCTTACCTGCCGGACAGGGGGCTGGTGAACGATCCGCGGGTGAGCCCCCTGCGTAGAGCCGCCCGCTTGCCGCCTGCACACATCGCGGTGGGTGATGCGGACCCGCTGATTGAGGATGCAGAGAAACTACGGGCGGTGCTGGCGCGAGCCGGTCAGGTGCACGACTTTCACATCTACGAGGACATGCCCCATGCATTCGTGCAGATGGAGTTCCTCGGAAGCGCACTTACATCGCTGGCACGGATGTGTGAGTTCCTGCACGAGGTTTGCCAGGCATCTGATTGAACGGCTACTGAGCCGCCGGTGTGGGTTCGTAGCGTAATTCCCGTTCGATCAGGACAGGTGCCACCGTATTCCGCCAGATGTC
This sequence comes from Candidatus Azotimanducaceae bacterium, assembly GCA_965215995.1. GTDB lineage: Bacteria > Pseudomonadota > Gammaproteobacteria > Pseudomonadales > Azotimanducaceae > SZUA-309. The sequence goes on from OZ244128.1 coordinate 3,701,541, forward strand.
GTAACCCTTCTGATTCATGTGCAACTCATCAGCCACGAACAGATCGTCACGAATGCTGCCGTCGTCGTTCAACATCGGCGTGGCCACGTCGATGTAGGAGATGCGTTCACCGCCAGCGGCGAGTGTCTGCAGCCCGGCGTTTACTGCCTGCATGGTCGGCCACAGGGAGGCTCGTGAGATGCTCGGCTTAACGGCCAGCAGGTAGATCCGAATGGCTGGGTCCTGGTCGTGAATGCGGCGCACCGCTTCCGTGAACTTCTTCAGGATCGTCTCGACCGGCACGCCCTGCGCAACGTCGTTGTCTCCCTCGTAGATCATCACTGCACGTGGCTCGTGCTTGAGGACGACGTGGTCCAGGAAGTGCAGCAGATCGTTCATGTTGCTGCCACCGAAACCGCGGGAAATGATGGTCAGGGGTGCCAGGTCCTGGCGGATGCGGTGATCCCAGAACACCATGCTGGAGCTGCCGGTAGCGACGATGGCACCGGGCCGCTCGCCGATGATCTCGTCTTCCAGAACGAATCCGTAGATGGTTCGCTCCCAGAGCTTGGGATCTGGATATTCCGCTCCCTGAGCGGCGGTTGGCAGCAGAACGAGAAGCAGAATGAGTGGCTTTACTTGTGGTCTCACTGTGATGGTCCTGCCTCAGGATTGCTCGTTGATCGATTCGATACCGAAAAGCCGGTCTCCTTCGATGTTGCTTTCGTGCACCGCGATTTCATCCTCGACAGCACCCGGCTCACCGAATCTTGCCAGATGGAAGAGCGCATCTCCTTCGTAAACGAGCGGTAGATTGTTCACGCAGATAACAATGCCGTCTGCATCGGCGCTGAGCACGCTCTCCTCGGAAGCGAAGGGGGTGGTGATCACGCCGAGCGAGTCGCCAGGTGCCACTCGCGTACCCAGATCGACGAGCGGACGAAAGACACCATCCACAGGTGCCCGAAACCAGGAGGATGATCTGGCAACGTACGGCTCTGCCGGGACGGTCTTGATGCGTTTGCTGGGCAGCATACCCAGACTACGCATCACACCGACGATACCTCGCACCCCTGTGACGATGGAGCGCTCATCGAGCCGTAGGGCTTCGCCCGCCTCGTAGGTGATCACGGGTATGCCCCGTTTCCCGGCCTCGTAGCGCAGACTTTTCTCGATCAGACCGGCATTGATGATCACAGGTATGGAGAAGGCATTGGCCATACTGGCCACCGCTTCGTCATCGAGCGCTGCCCTGATCTGCGGCAGGTTGTGCCGGTGCACGGCAGCCGTATGAAGATCGACAACGTGTGTGCAGTGAACGACCAGCTCATTGAAGAACTGGTAGGCAACCCGTGAAGCAAGCGAACCGCGTTCCGTGCCTGGAAAGCAGCGGTTAAGGTCGCGCCGGTCGGGGAGGTACCGGGACTGATGAATGAAGCCGAAGATGTTCACCGCGGGCACCAGAACCAGAGTGCCGTGCAGGCGGTCTATGTTTTTGAAACCGCTCAAGCGGCGGATGATCTCCACACCGTTCAGCTCATCGCCGTGGATGGCTGCACAGACCATGAGGACCGGACCTGCGTAGCGGCCGTGGATGATCTCAACAGGCAGGCCGAGCGGCGTGTTGGTATAGAGATTGGGTGATGTCAGATCAAAGCGACGCCGCTCACCTGGAGAGAGCGTCTGTCCGGCGATCTGGATCTCAGTGCTTCGAGCGCGACTTCTTGCCACTTTTCCTCTTCTTCTTTTTCTTTGGTTTCGGGTTCTTGCCGAGCAGGTACGATCGCCCGGGGTCCACCAGCAGCTTGCTGCGTATGGCCGTTCTGCCGAGCAGCATGCGGAAGCCCATGTTGTCCCGCGATGTCAGTGTCAGCTCGATGGGCCAGCGATCCGGACCGAGCTCGAGGTCGGTTTCCACGACGTAGCGGTGTTCGGCGCGGCCGCCCGAATTGCGGATCTCCCGATGATCGATGATGGGCGCTTCGCACCAGACCTCGCCTGCCATGGTCCGTTGATTGGGATGCACGCAGAAACGGGCCCAGAGATCACCATTTCTTTCGATCTCCTGAATGTGCCAGGCGTGCAGGGCAGACGTGCGCGCACCCGTATCTACCTTGGCCTTGATCTTGTCGATGCCCAGGCCCGGCAGCGTGACCCATTCCCGCCAGCCGCAGGAGGGATTAGGCATCGGCGGCAGATTCCGGCAGGTCTTTGACGCGCGGATGTCTGCGCCTGCGGGCACGAGGCGGAACCATTTCCCGCATCGATTCAAGCTTGCCGAAGCAGAGGAGCTTGTCATCGGCCTCCAGAACTCTGTCCAGACGAGGGTTTGGTATGACCTTGTTCCCCCGATAGAGGGTCAGCACATTGATGTCCTGGTCCGGTAACTCGGCTTCCCGGATAGTGCTGCCGATGTAATTAGAACCCTCGGGCACATAGATTTCGGTGACGCCGTAACCTCTGCTCACAGTCAACCGCTGGCGGATATCGATTTCGGGGAAGTCGACCTGAGCGGCAATGTAGTCGATCACCGCGCCGGCGATGTCGAGCTCCGTCGCCGTCTCGATGCCTTCCAATCCTGGCGAAGAATTGACTTCCATTATCTGCGGGCCGGTTTCACTCTCGAGCATATCCACGCCCGCCACCCTCAATCCCAGAATCTGGGCTGCGCGGACGGCAGTAGCGGCATAGTCCTCCGACAGTTCAACCCGCTCCGCCACACCCCCGCGGTGGACATTGCTTCGAAACTCCTGGCCCTGTGCCACACGCCGCATGGCCGCCACGACACGATCGCCAACCACGAAGGCGCGAATGTCCTTGCCTTTGCTCTCAGCGACGAATTTCTGGATGAGCACGTTCTGTTTCTGGCTCTGGAGGAGTTCGATGATCGACGTAGCCGCCGTTACAGACTCCGCCAGCAACACGCCGATTCCCTGTGTACCTTCGATCAGCTTGATGATGACGGGTGCTCCGCCAACCCGTTCGATGGCCGGCAGGACGTCACGCTTGTCTTTCACGAACGTGGTTCGCGGGATGCCTATGTGGTGCCTGCTGAGAACCTGCAGGCTGCGGAGCTTGTCGCGCGAGTCCGAAATGCCGGAAGCGGTATTGGCGCAGAAAACGTCCATTTCCTGAAACTGACGAACTACGGCAGTCCCGTAGTAGGTAATGGACGCACCGATTCTCGGCAGCACGGCGTCGTAGTGGCTGAGTGGTTTCTGCCGGTAGTAGAGGTCCGGAACGCCCCGCTGCAGGTCGATGGCGAATTTCAACGTGTCCAGCACATTGACTGCATGTCCACGCTCGAGTGCCGCTTCTTTAAAGCGTCGGGTGCTGTAGGCATTACGCGACCGGGAGAGTATTGCCAACTTCATAGGGGATTCGCTCCGTAGGATCCGACGACGTGAGTGAGCCTGTGCGTGCGATCAGAAGTTCCATTCTGATGGCAGCCTGTCTACTGTCTCATGGAGTGGCTGGAACGCCAACCGCAGGGGAGGTAGGAATGATTGCGTTCGGCGGCGTGGCGCTCGGCATCGCGCTGTTGCTGATCGGCGGCACCCTGATGGTGCGCGGTGCGTCAGCGATAGCGTCCGGCGCCGGCATATCACCGATGGTGGTTGGCCTTACTGTCGTGGCCTTCGGCACCAGCTCTCCCGAGCTGGTTGTGAACGTGCTGGCAGCGGTGCAGGGCCAGTCCGCGCTTGCGTTCGGCAACGTGGTCGGCTCGAACATTGCGAATCTGGGCCTCGTGCTGGGTATCGCCGGGCTGATCGCACCGATTGCCATGCAGGGCCAGCTGGTCGTGCGGGAGTTGCCGCTCCTGCTGCTGGCAACCAGTGTCCTGGTGGTTATGGCGCTGGACGCACCGCTGCGCGGTGAGTCCACGTTCATCGACCGGGCGGATGCGCTGGTGCTGTTGCTGCTGTTCGGCATATTCGTGTACGTGTCTGCACTGGACGTGGTGCGGCAGAGGAAAGACGTGTTGCTCAAGGGGGTGGAGCAGCTGCCCGTACCTTCCCGCCAGGCCATCGCGCTGAAGGACTGGATCTACACCGTGCTGGGTGTGGCCGGCCTTGCCGTCGGCGGGAACCTGACAATCAGCAATGGCGCCGAACTCGCCAGCCTGCTCGGGGTGAGTAAGACCGTGATCGGCGTGGCGATCATTGCGGTCGGCACTTCGCTGCCCGAGCTTGTCACTTCGGTGATTGCGGCATTGCGCCGCGAGCCAGATCTGTCTGTGGGGAACGTCGTGGGCTCGAACCTGTTCAACGGCCTGTTCGTGTTACCGGCGGGTGCCTTGGTTGCACCGGTCGCTGTCCCTGCTGGTGGGGTCGTTGATCTCGGCATCTCCCTGCTGTTCGTGCTCGCCCTGTTCCCGGTTTTTCTGATCGGCAACAGCCTTCTGGGCAGGACCGCCAGCTCGGTGCTGCTCGGAGGATACCTGCTCTATATCGGATTCCGGCTGACGGTTTCGCTGTAGCGGATGCGGCGGTCGTCGGCTGTGCTGTGAGCGCCAACTACGGAGGACTTCCGATCAGTAACCGCCTTCGCCGCGAGCGATCTTGGCCGCAAATTCAGCATCCAGGGGTTCATAGGTGGTGGATCCCGGCTTCATCACGAAGATCGGGTCCTCTACCTGTTCCAGGTCATATGCCTGTTTTTTCAGATCTCCCTTCATCATCTTAAAGGTGCCGGTGACATCCAGATCCGGCTGCACGCGAATGAACACCGGCCGGGCGTAGACCGGCAGGTTGTCGTTCACGCACTGAGAGAAAGCCGCAACGTCGAGCTCGCTGACATCATCTGCCAGAGTGACCGCAGCCATACCGGCACGGCCGTCCGCGCCGGGCACCTCCACACCATAGACATTGCAGAACTTGATGCCGTCGAAACCGTTGACGATCTCACCCACCTCGTTGGTGGAAACGTTCTCGGATTTCCAGCGGAAGGTATCGCCTACCCGATCGACGAACTGGTAGTGATCGTAGCCCAGGGTGTAGCCGACGTGATCGACCACCTTCATCAGATCACCCGTGTTGAACCAGGCATCACCTTCTTCCAGCACGTTGCGGAGGATCTTCTTTTCCGTGGCTTCCGGATCCGTGTAGCCTTCGAAGACAGCCTCTTCGTTGATGTGGCCGAGCAGCAGGCCGGGCTCGCCGGTTTCGACTTCTATGCAGCGGCCGTCTTCCGACTTGACGATCTCGTCCGCGTCCACGTCGTATTTCACCAGCGCCACCCTGGCGCTGGTCATGCCGACGGTGCAGTCCTTGTTCAACAGGTTGGCAAACGCCACGTTGCCTTCGCTGGCCCCGTAAAACTCACTGACCCGCTTGATGCCGAAGCGTTCTTTGAAGGGAATCCAGATGTCCGGCCGCATGCCGTTGCCGGTCATGGTGTGCAGTGGATTGTCGGCATCGTCCGGTTTTTCCGGTGTGTTCATCAGGTACCGGCAGAGCTCGCCGATGTAGATGAGCAGGTTGGTGTTGTGCTCGCGGACCTCCGGTAGAAAGTTGCTGGCTGAAAACTTCCGGCGGATGAAGGAGCTGGCGCCGGACGACATGGCCGCGCCCACACCGATCATCAGGCCGGTGGCGTGATAGAGCGGCAGGCAGACGTAGAAGCGGTCCTGTTCGGTGGCACGGTACAGGGCCCGATGCGAAAGACCCGTGCTCTGCAGGAAGCGGCGATTGGACATCACCGCTGCTTTCGGCAGGCCCGTTGTGCCCGAGGTGTAGATGTACAGGCAGTTCTCGCCCAGGGTGATCTCGTCGGTCACGGCCGGGTTCGAAGCGGGTGCACCACTCGATTCGGCAAGCAGATCCCGGCACCAGTTGGGCGCCGGTGTGGCACCTTTGTCCGGCATGAAGAAGTAGTCGCTGCCTTCTTCCAGCGGCAGCTCGCCTTTCACTTCGGCGATGGCGTCGGCGAGTTCCTCGCCGAATATGCACTTCTTCGAATCGGTGACCGTGATGCAGTGAGTGAGCTGCCGACCCCGCAGGTTCGTGTTGATCAGCGCGCCGACCGCGCCGATCTTGTTCAGCGCCACGATGGTCGCGAGAAACTCGATCCGGTTCTCCATCACCACGCTGGCGGTATCGCCACGTTGCAGACCGTTCTCGGCCAGCGTGTGGGCGAGGCGGTTGGCCAGGGTATTGAACTCAGACCAGGTCACCTGCTCACCTTCGAAGAGGAAGGCAATTCGGTCGCCATAGGCTTCCGCGTTTCTTTGCACCTGCGCGCCAAAGCAGTCTCTATCCGTGATCGGCCGCGGTGCCATGCCTTTCTTCAAGGTCAGCAACGTCGGCAGATTCGATAGCGTGCGTGCGGTGTCTACGATGCCCATGAGTCAGAGTGCTCCAGTCCAATACCCTCAACATAGCGGCCGCCATTCCCACCATCAAGCACCTTGTGTCATCCTCTGGTTAGCAACCAGTCAGGGTGAGGCAGATGGCCGGAATGGAAGAGTTGACGAGAGGACGGCAATGGCGAATCGGGGAGGTAACCATCACCCGAATCGTAGAGATGGAGGTGACCGGCGGATCGAAATTCATCCTGCCGGATGCAACGCCGGAAGCGTGCCGGGGGATGGATTGGATGGCTCCACACTTCATGGATGGCGACGGCAATCTGATCATGAGCATTCACGCGTTGGTGGTGGACACGGGTGATCGCCGGATCGTGGTGGACACCTGCATAGGTAATGACAAGCAGCGTTCGATTCCGAACTGGACCAATCTGCAGACTTCGTTTCTGGCCGATCTGGAGGCAGCCGGTTATCCACGGGAATCCATCGATACGGTGCTTTGCACCCACCTGCATGTGGATCACGTAGGCTGGAATACCATGCTGGTGGACGGTGAATGGATTCCGACCTTTCCTAACGCTCGCTATCTGTTGGCAGAGAAGGAGTTCCAGTACTGGAACGGGGTGGATGCGGACGCGCTGAACGACGGTGTGATGGCGGACTCGGTCACGCCGGTGGTGGAAGCGGGACTGGTCGACCTGGTCGATTGGCAGCATCAGGTCTGCCCGGAAGTGTCGCTGACACCGACGCCGGGTCACACCCCTGGTCATGTCAGCATCCTGATCCGTTCAGAGGGCCAGAGCGCTCTGATCACGGGGGACTGTTTCCATCACCCCTGTCAGATGAGCCGGGTGGACTGGTGCTCGTCCGCTGATTTCGACCAGGGTGCAGGTCAGGCGACCCGGGAGAAGTTCCTTGCTGAGTATTCGGATTCGGATGTGCTGATCATTGGCACCCACTTCGCTACGCCAACAGCGGGTCATGTGAAGCCGCGAGAGGTGGGCGGTTACTGGTTGGACGTGGGGTGATCGAGCCCCACGTGGTCATCGTCGATCTCTGACTCGCGGTGCAACCTCTCCATCCAGCCGTCGAGGCGCCTTCGCGCCGGCGGCACGTCGAGCGCCACGAAGGCAACGCCTAGCGGAAACATCCAGAAACCAAGCACCGGCAGGAAGCCGAAAACACCGCCGACCATGAACAGGAAGCCGACCAGCGTGCGCAGGCCGGGCGGCACCCGCCGGTTTCCCCAGTGCATGAGCCGGTAGGTGTACTCGGCGACTTTGCGTTTCAGCTCCGTCTTGTTCATCGCTTCGGAAAGCGCTCAGACCAGCACCGGACCGTCGCTGGGGGCATCGTGGCTGCCCGGATGGGCGCGACGGGACAGGTTCGGATCTATCGATCGGTAGTGATAGCAGCCGTCTTCGCTGAGCGTCTGTTCCAACCGGTTGCGGTGCTGCAGCAGGTGTACGTGGGCGATGGCTTCGCCCAGCGCCATCATCATCTGCCGCGGATCAAGATCTCTAGCAAAGAGCACGGGCAGCAGGTCTTTGGCAGTGGCCGTTGTCTCCGCGCAGTGTTCCTCGATGGCGAGCATCCGGTCCTCGTGGTGATCCATCAGCTCGCTCAATCGGTCACGCACGCCGTAGAACGGGAGGTTGTGGGCGGGCAGGACCAGCGTGTCTGCTGGTGTGTTCAGGAACTTGTCTAGCGACTCCATCCAGTCCAGCAGCGGATTGGCCAGCGGCTCCGTCGGATGCACGCTCACGTTTGAGGTGATCACGGGCAGGATCTGGTCGCCGGAGAGCATCACCTTCAGCGAAGCGCAGTAAAGGCATGCGTGCTCGGGGGAATGTCCTGAGCCAACCACCACCCGCCAATCCCGGCCACCAATGGTGAGCACGTTTCCGTCCTGCAAACGTACGTAACCCGCGGGCATCTCCGGCATGGTCATTGCCGATGCAGCAGAGGAGCGTTCCTCCCAGCTTTTTCTCAGCGCCTCCAGGTACTCGGCAGGCATGCCGGCGCGTTGATAAAACTGCTGGCCGATCCAGTTGGTGTGGTGGGAGGGGCCACCGGCAGAGAACGCTCGGGCCTGGTAGTACTCGGCCCTGGTCATGTACAGCGGGCACTGGAAGTGCTCGGTGATCATCAGCGCCTGGCCGATATGGTCCGGGTGCATGTGGGTGCAGACCACGCCCACCACGGGCTTGCCACCGAGCTCCTGGCTGAAGATCTGCTGCCAGTAGTCCCGGGTCTCCTCCAGGGACAGCCCGGTGTCCACGACCCACCAGCCTTCATTGTCTTCCAGCAGGTAGAGGTTGATGTGATTCAGCGAGCCGCCGCCCATGGGCATGGTCAGCCAACGAACGCCGGGCGCCACCTCCACGGTGGTACCGGGCGCTGGATGGGAATCGTGCGGATATCGGAGGTTGGACACTACCGCGCCTGCTAGGTTGGCCAGGGAACGAGCGAGTATATCGGAATGGGGTGCGCGGCGTTCGCCTGAGGTGCGGCCAGAAACGAGCGCTGAAAAGCCGGGCCCGATTCGTTAGATTAGGAGAACACTTGCAGGAGGGAGAAAGACGCATGGCGATGAACGTTAAGCCGGTACCGACGCTCGATGACGAGGTGAACGAGATCCGTCTCGCGACCGCGGATATCGTCAATCAGGACATCGTGCCCAACGAAGGCAAGCTCTGGGGGTGGCTCTCCGACAGCGCCAACGCCCCTAACGAGGTGATCGAGGAAGCCAGGGAGCTTCGCCATCAGGTTCAAGACAAGGTGAAAAAGGCCAACCTCTGGGCGCCGCACCTGCCGCCGGAGTTCGGCGGTATGGGCCTGTCCTTCATGCAGCATGCCTACATGAACGAAATTCTGTCCTACAGCCCGGGGGCGGCTTCCCTGTTCGGGGTGGTAGCACCGAATTCGGGTAATCAGAAAATACTGGTGAAGTACGGCACTCCAGACCAGCACGAGAAGTGGCTGAAGCCGCTCACGGAAGGCCGGATGCAGTCAGGCTTTTCCATGACCGAACCGCATAATCCAGGTTCCGACCCACGCTCGCTGCAGACCAAAGCGGTGCTCGAGGGCGATGAGTGGGTGATCAACGGCCATAAGTGGTTCACGTCCAACGGTCACGCGGCGGACTTCTACATCGTCATGTGCCGGACGGCGGATCCGGATGATCCGGGCGGCTCCAACGAGAAGATGACGCAGATCATCGTGCCCAAGGACACACCGGGGGTGAACATCGTTCGCGGTGTGCCGGTCTGGGGCAGGGCATCCAGCCACTGCGAGATCATCTACGACAACGTCCGGGTGCCGAAGGAAAACCAGCTCGGCCGGACGGGCACGGGCCACCAGGCTGCCCAGGATCGGCTCGGGGCAGGCCGGGTTTATCACTGCATGAATTCCATCGGCTCCATGTGGCGTGCCTTCGACCTGATGATCGACCGGCTTACCACCCGGGAAGTGCACGGTGGTGAGAAGCTGGAGGAGAAGCAGTTCATGCAGGGTTTCATTGCCGACAGCTACATGGACATTCAGAGCGCGCGCCTCATGACCATTCATTGCGCGGAGAAGATGGAGAGCGGGGCGGATCCGCGCACGGACATCTCTGCGATCAAGATATTCGTCCCCGAGGCCTACCACCGGGTGGTAGACCGGGCGATCCAGGTCTACGGCGCGGCAGGCGTGTCTGGTGATCTGCCCCTGGCCGGCATGTATACGGGTGCTCGCACCCTGCGTATCGCGGATGGTCCGGACGAGGTGCACAAGATCCTCATCGCCAAGAACATCCTGCGTCGCTACCACGCAGGCGAGAACTGGGATTTCGGAAACTGATGGCATGAGAGGCGGACCGTGCCGGTATTGACGCACTCCGAGCGAACGGCATTTCTTGCTGAGCCTGGCGTGCTCATGCGGGTTTCCGTGGTCCGTGCCGATGGCTCGCCTCTGGTCACACCCATCTGGTTTCTGCATCGCCCGGAAGAGGACGGGGAGTTCATCTACTTCACGCCGCGCGAGAAGTCCGAGTGGTTCGCCTGCCTGCGACGTGATCCCAGAGTTGCGCTGTGCATCGATGAGCAGCCACTACCCTACCGGAAGGTGATTGCGGAAGGGGTGGCAGAGCTCCTCTACGACGTAGGCAGGGACGACGAATGGCGAGACCTGTATCGGCAGATCGCAGGCCGCTATGTGCCACCAGAGGCTGCGGAGGCCTACGTGCAGAACACCATTGAGCAGCCGCGGGGTCTGTATCGATTGAATCTGGATACGGCTCGGGTCAAAACCTGGCGCATGCCGCTCGAAGGAGAGCCTCAGGAAGGCATCTGGCATGAGCGGTATTATGTGCCTGGTAGTTGGGGAAGTCGGCAATGACCATGGAAACGCTTGAGTGCCCGAAGTGCCCGGGCGAGCTCGTTGCCAAGACTTATGGGCGCAAGATCCAGGTGCACCGCTGTACGGATTGCGGTGGGCTCTGGTGCAAGCCGGACGTGCTGCTGGAGATGAAGAAAGAGTGGATGTCTGAGGCGGTGCTCGATTCGGGTGATCCGAAGGTGGGTGCCGCGCTGGACAAGCTGGACAACATCGCCTGCCCGGAAGACGGCGCCGCCATGGAGAAAAAGGCCGACGAGCGCCAGACTCATATCTGGTACGAAGCCTGTCCCGAGTGCAACGGTATGTTCTTCGATGCGGGCGAGTTCACGGATCTGAAATACGACACCCTGATGGACAGGGTGCGGGATTTCGTCAAAGGGGCACGGCCGGACGGTGAGTGACCTGATTGGGTCTCTGAGGTTCCTTTAGAGTTGGAGAAGTAATAGGGATGCCGGACAAGGTAAAAAAGGCGCTGTCGGAGCTGCACGACGCACTCGAGGAGGTCGATAGCGTTGATCCGGCCATGCTGGATCTGCTGAAGAAAGTGGACGGGGACATCCACTCTCTGCTTGAGGCTCAGGCGCCTCGAGAAGAAGAAACCAGCGCCCTGATGCTGCGCATCGAAGAGCTGGGCGCGGACTTCGCCGCCCGTCATCCGCAGACCGAGCGGTTCTTCCAGGAGCTGGTCGGCACGCTCGGTCGGCTGGGTATCTGATCCCGATGGTGCTCTAGAACAGCGAGTCGAAGTCCTTCGGCTCATTGCTCGTTCTCGCTTCTCGAATGCACTGAGCCAGTATGGGAATACCCTGTTCGATCTGCTCTTTCGTCAGGTGGCCGAAGGCGAGTCGCAGGTAGGGCACCTTGGCGTTCTGGTAGTGGAACGATATTCCCGGCAGATACATGAACCCGCGTGCCATGGCGGTTTCGAGCAGCTCTTTGCCGTTGATGTCGTCCGGTACCCGCACCCAGATGAACAGGCCGCCGACCGGGTTGGACCAGACACACTGATCTGAAAGCTCTGCATCCAGCAGGGACAAGGTGAGATCCCGCTTCACCTTGAGGGCATCGTTACCGAAGTTGGTGTGCTCCCAGATCCCGTCTCTGTAGAACTCGGCGACGATGGCGGCCGCCAGGGTGTTGCTGCCGGCATCGTGGCGTCGGTCCATGATCTTCTCGAGCATGGGGGGGCGCGCGAGCACGTAGCCGAGACGAAGTCCTGGCGCCAGAATCTTCGACAGTGAGCACATGTAGATATGGCGCGGGTCATCATCCATGGCGTAAATGGAGGGTTCTACCGGACCGTCGTAGTGCACGTCGCCGTAGCAGTTGTCTTCCACCAATGGCACGTCGTAGCGACGGGCGATGTCGATCAGGGTTTGCCGCCTGGCCCGCGGCATGGTGAAGCCGGTAGGATTCTGGTACGTGGTGATGGTGTAGATGAACTTCGGTAGCCGTTTCTCCGAGGCGAGTCGATCCAGTTCTTTCTCCAGCACGTCCAGCCGCATGCCTTCCTCCGAGAGGGGAATGCCCACCATGTCGAGCTTGAGACTGCGGTAAGCGGCCAGGGTGCCCGGATAGCTGAACTCTTCGACGATGCAGGTGTCCCCCGGCGCCTCCTGCAACGCTTCGGCAACCAGAGTCACTGCCTGCATGGAGCCGTTGGTGAGCATGATGTGGTCCGGATCCACCGGCACGCCTTCCCGGTCCGACTCCCGCTTCGCCATGGCGTCCCGGAGAGGTTTGAAACCCAGTTTGCCGGGGTAGTCGTTCAGCTGATCGAGCTCGCGCTCGATGACGTTTACGGCCGCATCCTGTAGTGCCTTGACCGGAAAGGTCTCCGGATTCGATCGGCCGCTGCCGAAGTCGTAGAGAATCCCGCTCATTGTCTGCCCTCCGCCAGATCGTTGCCGATCAGGTACTCATAACTCTCCCGGATGGCCGTCATCATGTCCGTGGCGCAAGCATCGAGCTCGACGACCAGCCACTCGATGGTGTCTGGATCAGCAGCCCCGATCACGGCCGGGACGTCCACCTTGCCCTGACCCACGGCCACCATGGGCTGCTTCTGCGTGAGTGGTCCATCCTTGATGTGCAACAGGGGCGCTTTGCTGGCGATTCGGGAAAGCTCCGCCGCCGGATCGCAGGCACCGAAGTTGGCTGCCCAGTAGGTGTCGAGCTCGTAGTTGAGATCGGGAACCATGTCCGCCAGATGATGCATTGCCGGCCGGCCGTCGATCAGCTCGAACTCCCACCAGTGATTGTGAATGGCGAGCTCTATGCCCTGCGGGCCAAGCTGGTCGATCAGGCTCTGACAGGTTTCGGCAGTGCGGCGGACCGCGTCCAGGTCCTTGAAGTCATCAGGCATGAAGCCACCGATCGCCCGGTTGAGGCCGAGCTCGCGCAACGTGTCCACCACCTCATTCACCGGGCTGCGATTGGCCCAGGGCGTGTGGCTGGAGGAGACCTTCATGCCGAGAGACTCGACCTGGGCTCGAAACTCCTGCGGTGATTTACCGAACAGGTTAAACGGCTCCACACCGGCGTAGCCGATGGCGGCCAGCTCCTCGAGCACGGCGTCGAAGTTCTGCTCGGAGGCTTCCCGGAGCGAGTAGAGTTGCACGGAAATCGGCGTCACAGTTGAACCTCCTTGCCGGTGGTGGCTGATTCGTAGATACCGTCAAGCACCCGCTGCACGGCGAGCGCCTGGTCGGAGTGGATGATGGGTGCCTCCTCGCCAAGCAGCACGTTGATGAAGTGCTCGGCCCGGGAGCAGTGCGGGTAGGCGATGGGAGGTGCCTTCGGATTCTGGACGATGTGGTACTCGCTGCCTTCGCCGGGCTCGAAAAGCTGGCCGCCATAGACCGCCATCCCGGCATTTTCGCCATAGGCGATCACATCGTGATCGTTGCCGCTGGGTTGGTGCAAGGCCCAGGAGGCTTCCAGAGTGATGACGGCGCCGCCGTCCAGGCGGATGAGCGCGGTGGCGAAATCGTCCACGTCGAAGTCATCGAACTCCCGCTCAGAGCGGCCCCAGCCTCCTTCGCCCAGACCCCGATTGCCGAATCGGGTGAAGGTGGCCCCGCTGACGGAAACCGGGCGGAAGTTGTCGATCAGGTGCAGGGCCACGTCCAGCACGTGCACGCCGATATCCAGAAGCGCGCCCCCGCCCGCGACTGATTTGCTCGTGAACCAACTGCCCAGGCGGGGAATACCGGCTCGCCGGCGCCAGAAGGCCTTCAGGTGGTAGACCTCACCGAGTCGGCCTTCTGCAATCAGCGCTCTGGCGCTCTGCACGTTGCGCTCGAACCGCTGGTTCATACCGAGCATGAGCGTTCGTCCCGCTGTTTCGGCTGCTGCGATGATGTTCCCGGCCGCCTCGCTATTGAGTGCGAAAGGCTTGTCCAGCAACACGTGCTTGCCGGCTTGCAAAGCCTTCACCGCCACCTCTTCGTGAAAGGCGTTCGGCACGGCGATATAGACGGCATCCAGATCGTCCCGAGCCAACAGCTCATCTACGTCGGTGAAGGTGTGCTCCGCGCGCACCATGGCCGCAAGCTCCTCGGCACGGTCAGAGTTCGGGTCAGCCACGGCGAGCACTTTGCACGCCGCGTGGCGACGGAATTCCCGTGCAGTGAAAAGGGCGATCTGGCCGGCGCCGATCATGCCGAGTCGAATGCTGCTCATGTCCCCTGAAATCCCCTGCGAATCGGTTATCGTAGCATGCTGAAGTGCACTGAATAGGGGACGTGAGTGACTGGCAACGAGCAGTCTAGCCGAAAGGTCCGGATGGGAATGATCGGTGGTGGCGAAGGGGCTTTCATCGGCGCCGTGCATCGCATGGCGGCGGAGCTCGACGGCGAGATTGAGCTAGTCTGTGGCGCCTTCTCCTCAGACGCGGAGCGCTCTGTGCGATCGGGACAGATCCTGTACCGGTTGGCGCCGGAACGATGTTACCCCGACTACCCGGCAATGTTTGAGGCGGAGGCGGGTCTCCCGGCTGACGAGCGTATGGATTTCGTCACCATCGCCACCCCCAATCACGTGCACTTCGATGCAGCTCGAGCTGCGCTCGCGGCAGGCTTTCATGTCGTCTGCGACAAGCCGGTCACCCATACACTTGCCGATGCCCGAGCTCTGCAATTGCTGCTCGAAGACAGCGACCGTCTTTTCTGCCTGACCCACAACTACACGGGCTATCCGATGATCCGGGAGGCGCGTTCCCTTGTTGCGTCTGGTGCTCTGGGAGCCATTCGTCGCGCAGATTGCGAGTATCTGCAGGGCTGGCTTGCCACCAACCAGGAGGCAGATGGTAACAAGCAGGCCGAATGGCGTACGGATCCCGCACGCTCCGGTGCTGCCGGGTGCTTTGGCGACATCGGCAGCCATGCCCAGAACCTGCTCGAGTTCGTCACCGGCCAGACCATCAACCGGCTGTGCGCGGATCTCCACACCTGGGTGCCCGGACGAGCGCTGGACGACGACGGCAATGTGTTGATTCGGATGACCGGTGGCGCGCGCGGCGTGATCAGCGCCTCGCAGGTAGCCGTAGGTGAAGAGAATGGGCTGAGGTTGCGCGTGTACGGGGAGAAAGGAGGCTTGAGCTGGTCACAGATGGAGCCAAACAGCTTGACGCTGACCTGGCCGGACAGATCGCGGGAGGTCCGCCGCACGGGTGGACCATCAACGTCGCCCGCCGCTTCTGCGGTGACACGAATACCGGCCGGTCATCCGGAAGGCTATCTGGAGGCCTTCGCGGTGCTGTATCGGGATTACGCCCGTGCGGTGCTGGCGCAGGAGGCCGGTAGGCAGCCTGACTTGGACGTGCCTGGCATCGCCGAAGGCGTGCGTGGCATGCGCTTTATCGAGGCGGTGGTGGAGAGTTCCGCCGCCGGCGCGACCTGGCTCGAGATCTGAGTCATGACAAGAACACCAACGAGGAGAAGACATTGAAAACGCTGAAAGGCCCGGCCATTTTTCTGGCCCAGTTCATCGCGGACCAAGAGCCGTTCAACTCCATTGAAGCCATGGCCCGCTGGGCTTCCGATCTAGGCTTCGTCGGTATTCAGGTGCCGATCGGCAATCCGGCTTTCATTGACGTGGCTCAGGCGGCGGAGAGCAAAGACTACTGCGATGACCTGAAGGGCAGAGTAGAGGACTGCGGCGTGACGATCACAGAGCTTTCCACCCACCTGGAAGGTCAGCTGGTCGCCGTGCATCCGGCCTACGATGAGATGTTTGATGCCTTTGCGCCCAGGTCGGTGCGGGGCAACCCCGGAGCCCGGACCGAGTGGGCAACCGAGCAGGTGAAGCTTGCTGCCAGAGCGAGCGCCAATCTGGGTCTGGCTGCCCAGGCGGCATTTCCCGGTGCGCTGCTTTGGCCCATGCTCTATCCCTGGCCGCAGCGACCACCCGGGTTGGTGGAAGCGGGTTTCGAGGAGTTGGGCCGGCGTTGGCGGCCGATTCTCGACGTGTTCGAAGAGAACGGCGTGGATTGCTGCTATGAGCTGCACCCGGGCGAAGACCTGCACGATGGCGTGACTTTCGAACGATTCCTGGAATCGGTGGATGGTCATGACCGGGCCAACATTCTCTACGATCCGAGCCACTTCGTGCTTCAGCAGCTCGACTATCTGGCGTTCATCGACATCTATCACGAGCGGATCAAAGCCTTTCATGTGAAGGACGCGGAGTTCCGGCCAAGCGGACGCTCAGGCGTCTATGGCGGTTATCAGGGCTGGGTGGAACGGCCAGGACGCTTCCGCTCGCTGGGTGATGGCCAGATCGATTTCAAGGCGATCTTCTCCAAGCTCGCCCAGTACGATTTCGAAGGCTGGGCTGTGCTCGAGTGGGAGTGCGCGCTCAAGCATCAGGAAGACGGAGCCCGGGAAGGGGCAAAGTTCATTGAAGCGCACATCATCCGGGTGACGGACAAAGCATTCGATGATTTCGCTTCTGCGGGCACGGATGAGGCGGCGAACCGCCGGATTCTCGGTCTGGATTGACGAACGGCGTGATTTTCCTAGCAATTTCAGAGGAACGTCATTGACTTGAACGGTCGGCAGGCGCAACATGCGCGGCCACTCGAGGCTTACCTCGAGTTCGAGTTTGGACGATTAGAGCTGAGCGGAAGCTGAGCAAAGCTGGATTTATAACTGAACCAACAAGTATGAACCCGATAACCAACCACAGCGCGAAACGCACGCTTCTCAGCGAAGCGGGCGCGGGCGTGCGCACTGCGAACGCGGTGGCGTATGCCAATGGCCCGTGTGGCACCTGGTCCCATGTGTCCTTCGACATGCTGCGTACCGATCTGGTGACCATTCAAGGAGACCCAGGCTCTAGCGGATAGCCCATCGACTCGTAGAACGAGAGAACGATCAGGAACCCCGAAGAGCCAAAAGCCTTCGGGGTTTTTCGTTTAGGAGAGGAAAAAATGAACGCGACACATGCACAGCTTCAGCAGAACCTGCTGCGCACGCTCTGGCTCGGCTTTTTCCAGGTATTCCTGGTGTTTATGCCGATTGCCGTGCCTTTCTTCCAGTCGAAGGGCCTGTCCATGGCGGACGTGTTCACCCTGCAGGCGTTCTTTGGTCTTGTGGTGCTGATCACGGAGGTGCCGAGCGGCTACGTGGCCGACATATTCGGGCGCAAAGCAACGCTGGTGATTGGTGCGGCCATCGCCGGTGTTGGTCACAGCCTGCTGCTGGTTGCGGACGGATTCTGGGGGCTCGCTCTGTTCGAGCTGGCCCTGGGTATTGCCCACAGCCTGATCTCTGGTGCGGACATCGCCATCCTCTACGATACGGAGCTGGCGATGGGTCGCGGAGAGCAGGCGCAGCGGCAGATCGTCGGGCGCCTGTACGGTTTCCGGACGGTGTCGGAGTCGATCGCGGCGTTCCTGTGCACCTTGCTGCTGATGCATTCCATGGACCTGGTCATCTGGGTGCAGGCCGCGGCAGGTTGGCTACCGCTGGTGCTGGCCTTACTGCTGGTAGAGCCGCCGGGTGAACGACTGAACAACGATGACCATCTCGGCAACATGATGGAGATCTGCCAGGCGCTGCTGACCCGCTCGCGACTGTTACGCCTGATCGTGCTCGCACTGTGCATCTGGAGCCTGACCACGTTCTATGCGGTCTGGCTGCTGCAGAAGATCTGGGAGTCGCACGGCATGGAGCTCGTCCACTTCGGCTATCTCTGGGGTGGGCTGACCGTGATCGCGGCGCTTGCCGGGCGTTACGCACATGTGGCGGAAGACAAGCTCGGCACCACCGGACTGCTGCTTTTCATCGGCATCTCCCCGGCGGTGGGTTATCTGGGGCTCGAGCTGTTCGGGATGTTGGGTGGCTACATAGCCAGCGCCACGTTCATGATCAGCCGGGGGTTTGGTCTGGTGGTGCTCAGGGATGCGCTGAACAAGCGAATACCCAGTGAGTATCGCGCGACCGCCAACTCGTTGACGAGCTTCGGTTTCCGCGGTGCGTTCATGCTCACCGGACCGCTGGTCGGGTACTACCTGGATCTCTGGGGCATGACGGCGACGCTGTATCTGCTGGCCGCGGCGACCCTGGTGATCTTTGTGATGCTCGTGCTGCCCTTGCTGCTTGCCGTTCGCGGGTTACCTACCAACGGTGAGGTGGACAGGGCTGCTGCAGCTCAGGCTGAAGAGGGTGCCGCTGACGATGAGCGTGCCTGCGTGCCCGGCGGTTGATACTGCCGTCTACCGGGGCCGGAATCGGCGCACCTGCTCACCTTGAGCGGGTCCGCGCTGTCAGGCCGGTGGTGGTTCCCCGCACCGCCATGGGCCGTTAGCCCGGGCCCCTCCTGCAATGGGAGGGGTGCCGGGCTTTTTTTCCTGTCGAAAACGTTCAGATGATCGGGTTCAGGCCTCGGAAGACCTGCGGGCAGGCAGTGGGCTTTTTAAGGTGTAATTGACGAAAACTACGACGAGGTCTGTCGAAATGCGTGTTCTGCTCATAGCATCTTTGCTCCTACTGACGGCCTGTTCCGGCGGGGATGGTGGCTCGAGTGGTACACCATTCAGCAGTAACCCGATCGTCGTCGACACGCTACTTGATGATGACGCTGCACCATCGGGCAGCATGACACTCCGGCAGGCGCTGGCAGACGCCCGGAGTGGCCAGCCGATCCAATTCGATGCCTCCCTGGACGGCGGTACTGTCGAGCTCAGCGCTGTGGGTGAATCGCATACCATCCTGAAAGGGGAGGTGATGGGTATTCGGAACGAACCCAGTGGCCCGGTCTCTTACCTCGAAGGCTATTTCGATCGTGACTACGGCCGATCGGCGCTCTACGCGCAGAAAGACGTGGTGATCGATGCTTCCGACCTGCCGTCAGGCATCACCATCGCCTGGACCGGCGGCGCATCGGATCCTGCCAGGGTGCTGGCGGTGTACGGTGATCTGACGCTGCGCAACGTCTCCATCAGGGGTGGTTTGAACGTCGCTGAGGACATAGCGACAGCAGATCCCGATGCCCAACCCTGGACGCTGGCACGTGGCGGTGGCATCGCGGTGTGGGGTCTGGCGCGTCTCAGCGACTGCGAGATCTACGACAACCATGTGCAAGGCGATTTTGATCCTTCCAGGGATCGTGGTGCGTTCGGTGGGGGTGTTTATGCGAACAACGTCGACATCGAGCGGTGCGTGGTAAGTGGTAACTCCGTTGTCGGCGGTGGTGCGGCTGGTGGCGGCGTTTTCTCGGTTGGCGGTGCGGACAGTTCTCGCACCATGTCCAGCATCTCTCAGTCCTCAATCAGTGGGAATCGGATAAGCGGGTTGTTCACCTATGGCGGCGGTGTGTACTCGGACGGTGGTGGCATCGGCAATCGTAAGACGCTAGAGATTCACAACTCGACCATCGCCCGCAATCTGGTTGAACCGGCGCCTGGTTTGCCACCCTTTGTTCTGGCCGCCGGGTACTGGCGGGGTGGTGGTGTTTACATGTCGAACGGCTACCTGACCTTGAAAAGCGTGACCATCGTGGAAAACGCTGTGTACGGCGTGCCGAGAACAGATTCACTGGGCAAACCCAATCTGGCGGGTGGTGTGGCCGCCACGATCGGCAATGCCCATGCGATCGAAGATATGCTGATTGGCCATTCACTGATCGCCGGCAACATGGTGCACGAGATCGGAGGCGCGAGTTACGCTCATGATGTCTTCACCGGCTCGACGTTCCACTTCCAGAGCCTCGGCTTCAACCGTTTCGGTGTGCTCGATTTCAGCCAGATGCTGGTGCCGGTGGGCGAACCCACCTGGGCGTCTTTGTCCCGGCGCCACTACCCCAAGGAAGGTGATGAGGACGGACTTGAACTGGATGCGCTGGCCAACCTGGTCTCCGGTGTGAGCCGCTCAACGCACATTCAGTCGGTGGGCGTGGATGCCACGGAGCCTGCTGTGCTCGCCTATGAGCCCTGGGATCAAGCGGTAGAACAGATCCCGACATCCGCATATCCAGTCAGTGAGATTCTGGGCGAGTACTCTGTCAGTGGCGGTGGTGTCGATAATTTCCTTTCAATTTTGCTCAGCCGAATCGAGTCTGCCTACGGTTTGCCGGGATTCGCTGCAGAATTCACCGCGGCGTTCGAGACGTTCCTCCAGAGCGTGGATACGGATGAGGCTACAGCAGGCAATCAACCCTACACGTCACCGGTCGGGGATCCGATCCTCACACTGGCGGATACGCGCTGGTTCGGTCCGGCTCAGACGTGGCCGAAAGAAGTGGCTAACTGGCCCTACATCGAGTTCTGGCATCGGCTCGACGCGGCGTTGCTCGACGAAGGGATTCCAGGCATGGGACCGGAGGCGCTGGCGGATGAAGCCTGGGAGCTACTCTTCTCGTCCGGGCCTCTGCTGGAGAACCCGGACATCGTCATGAGCATGGATCGCAACCAGCCGTATCAGGTTCGCCTCGAGCAGGTGGATCAGAGCGGCCTGCCCCGGCCCGCGAACGGTATGGGTGATGTGGGTGCGATTGAGGTCAACTAGCGTCGACAGTCGACGGATTTGACTGACAACGTCAGTCGACGGATTTGACTGACAACGTCAGTCGACGGATTTGACTGACAACGTCAGTCGACGGATACCGCATCAATCAGCCCGGGTCGCAGCAACGCCTTCTTGCCACCCTTGCGCTCGTACTTCTGCGCAGGTGTGTTGATGATCTCGGTCAGCTCACCCGCTGCCAGACCGGCAGCGATGCGCTCGGAGGGAGCATCCTCGTAGAGCGTGGTCCGCTGCCGGGGCGCACGGCCGACTGCTTCGATCATCTCGGCCATCTTCTGTGGGGAGGTTTCCTGGCCGTGCTCCGTGCCGGCTGCCCGACTGATTGACTCATTCATCAGTGTGCCGCCCAGATCGTTGCAGCCCGCGTTCAGGCTCGCTTCCACACCTTTGTGTCCCATCTTCACCCAGCTCGACTGAATGTTGGTGATCCAGGGGCTCAAGGTCAGTCGCGCCACCGAATGCATCAGGATCGCTTCGCGGAAGGTCGGGCCTTTTCGTGCTTTGCCCTTCAGGTACATGGGCGCTTCCATGTGCACGAAGGGTAACGGGACGAACTCGGTAAAGCCGCCGGTTTTGCGCTGCAGGTCGCGGACCCGGATCAGATGCCGGGCCCAGTGCTTCGGCCGCTCCACATGGCCATACATGATGGTGGCCGTGGTTTTGAAGCCCGCCTCGTGAGCGGCTTCCATCACTTCCAGCCACTGAGCGGTATTGATCTTGTCCGCGCAGATGATCTGGCGCACTTCGTCATCGAGTATCTCGGCCGCTGTGCCAGGTAAGGTGTCGAGTCCTGCTTCCTTCAGCTCTTCCAGATAGCCTTTCAGATCCTTGTTAGAGCTGGCTGCACCCTGCCAGACTTCCAACGGTGAAAAGGCGTGCACGTGCATGTCCGGCACTGCTTCCTTCACGGCTCTGACGATGTCTGTATAGGTCTTACCCGTGTATTCCGGATGGATGCCACCCTGCATGCAGACTTCGGTGGCGCCACGGGCCCAGGCTTCTTCCGTGCGCCGCCGGATCTCCTCGTGAGAGAGATCGTACGGACGGCCACGAAGGTTCTCTGACAACTTGCCCTTCGAGAAGGCGCAGAACTGGCACTTGAAGTAGCAGATGTTGGTGTAGTTTATGTTGCGGTTAACAACAAAACTCACGGTGTCTCCATTCAGCTTCTGCCGCATCCGGTCGGCAGCCTGCACCACCGCATTGAAATCTTCACCCCGGGCTTCGAAAAGCCGGATCACTTCCAATTCAGTCAGTGGATCCTCCGCCGCGGACTTCGCAACTATCGCCTGGATGTCTCGAGACACCTGTCGGGGTTCTGTGCGAATCGCATCGAGCACGTCCTGAGGCGGGTCGACTTCCTCGCCCGGGCTCCAACGGTCTGTGCGCGGAAATCCGTCTGCATCGGTCACGTTCAGAAGCGACTCGTGCAGCTCTGAATCTACCCAGGTATCCAGATCCCGGGCATAGCGCGGGTAGATGGTCAGCCGCTCGTGCAGGCTCTTGCCGGCCGCTCGGGTTTGCGTCGCCAGGTCATCCACATGAGGCCAGGGTGCTTCCGGATTCACGAAATCCGGGGTGAGTGGTGAAACCCCGCCCCAGTCGTTGATGCCGGCGTTGACGATCTGCTCCAGCACGCCGGGCGAGAGGTTTGGCGGTGCCTGAACGCTCATTTCGGACCCGAAGATGATGCGCGCCACGGCGATGGTCCAGAGCAATTCGTTCAGATCCGGCTCAGGCGCGTTCGCCATCTTGGTTTCCGGCTTGGCCCGGAAATTCTGGATGATGATCTCCTGCACGTGGTCGTGCTCGGCGTGAATGGCGCGAATGGCGAGCAGCGATTCGATACGCTCGGTGCGGGTCTCACCAATGCCGATGAGAATGCCGGTGGTAAACGGGATCTTCGCTTTGCCGGCGTCCGCCAGCGTCTGCAGGCGCACGGCAGGTACCTTGTCCGGCGAGCCGTAGTGGGGCATGCCCTTCTCGCAGAGCCGGTCGGAGGTGGACTCGATCATGATGCCCATGGACGGGGACATGTGCCGAAGCTTGCGCAGTTCTTCCGGGGTCATGGTGCCCGGATTCAGGTGTGGCATCAGGCCTGTTTCTTCGTAGACGCGCTCTGCCGCGTGCAGCAGGTAGTCGAGAGTCGATTCGAACCCCATCTCGGCCAGGGCTTCCCGGGCCGCTTTGTAGCGGTGCTCCGGTTTCTCACCCAGGGTGAACAGCGCCTCCTTGCAGCCCATCTCGGCGCCGTGGCGAGCGGTCTCCAGCACTTCGTCAATGGACAGGTAGGGCGCCTGCACCTTACGCGGCACCTGAGCGAAGGTGCAGTAGTGGCAGACGTCTCGACAGAGGTGAGTGAGGGGGATGAAGACCTTTCGCGAGTAGGTGACCACGTTCGAGAATCCCTGGTCGCGTAGCTCGGCGGCCAGTTCTGCCAGGGCGGCGGTGTCTTCGACACGGGCAAGCGAAAGAGCGTCTGCTTCGGAGGGAAGCTGCCCCTGTTGGTGAGAGGCGCGCAGCCGCCCGATGAGCGTGGTCGTGTCGTTCAAGTTTTCTACCTCATTGGCCCTATCGCTCACCTTTGATCACCTTGCTTGAGCGCTGAGGGCGTTAGTGGCGCTGGCGGTCAGCCAGCGCTAAGTGGTTGATTCCGGCCGATCATTATCAATGGCATTCAGCCTTTCGGCTATACCCGATTTTTCTAAGTAAGTGCCCGTTTGTGTGGGTCGTCCAACGGACAGGAGCGTCCGAAGATCGTCGGCGGTGTCGATATCGAGCTGAAAGCCCCGGCTGGGGACGATTCTGGGGGTGATGCCCCGGGCGAAGGCCGCATCCACGTGGGGTTTGAAGCTGTTGCCGTCGAAGATGAAGTCGATAGCCCCGGGCGGTGAAAGGGCCAGGCAGTTGGTCCCTGAGCGCTCCGAATCCGGGACCACGGTAACCGCACCGGGAGTGGCGCTCAGGTCGTGGCCACTCAGGATCTCGTCTATTTCCTGGGCACTGATCAGCGGTACATCTGCAGGAACCACCATCACACCACGGGCGCCGAAGTGCTCGAGGAGGTGCTTGCTGGCCTGAGTGAGGGCGCCGGGCAAGTCCGCATCAGGGCTTTCGGCGAACCGTTCCGTGCTGAAGGCCTGGGCGAGAGCATCCGCTTCCGTGGTGCGGGACACGATGAGAACGCCGCTCAACGCGGAAGACTGGCAGAGCGCGGCAAGCACATCACGGGCCATGGCGAGCATCAGGTCTCGACGCTCCGCTGGGGTCAGCAGGCTGGCAAGACGCTGCTTGGCATCTTCAAGAGCCTTGAAGGGAACGATGGCCCACATCCTGGTTTTCTATCGCCTCTCAATGAAGGCTGGTCAGAAACTCCAAGGTCGCTTCCGCCAGCGCAATCCTGTCGGCCAACGTTAGCATGACGCTCTGGGTGGCGGTACTTGGCACGTTCAGAGTGCCGACCAGGGCCTGGTCCTGACTGTCGAGCACGAAGCCGTCGATCAACCCGTCATAGTGGGTGGCGACGGCCGCGGCGGTGGAAGGAATGGCAAGCTCTGCCATCATCTTTGCGGTGGGGCCTTTGATCGCGGTGCCGCCAACAATAGGGGAGACGGCCACCACGGGTACGTCGAGCGCGGCGAGTTTCTCCCGGGTGTCGCCAATGCTGAGAAACGGGTCGACGGAAACGAAAGGATTTGAAGGGCAGATGATCACGCCTTTCAGGCCCGGCATCAGGGCTTCGATTCTCGGATTCAGGGTGGCGGTTTCTGCCCCTTGGAACTCGAACCCGGTGACGGAGGGTGCGCAGCGGTCACGGACGAAGTAATGCTGAAAAGCGAGCGGTCCGTCTGCCGTGAGCACAGTGGTGCGCACCGGATCATCGGACATCGGTAGCACCAGTTGGCGGATAGCCAGCCGGGTGCAGATCTCGGCGGTGATCTCGGTCAGGCTTCTTCCTGCCTTCAGCGCAGCGGTGCGGAATGCGTGCAACGCCATGTCACGATCGCCAAGACGGAACCAGGTTTCGCCACCCAGCTGCTCCAGCGCCTCCATGAACGCCCAGGTTTCATCCTGCCTGCCCCAGCCCAGTTCTTTGTTGGCCAGATCCGAGAGGGTGTAGGTGAGGGTGTCGATGTCGGGGCTGATGTAGAAACCGAGATGCTCGAAGTCATCGCCGGTGTTCACAGCGAACGCCACGTTGTCGGCGGGCAGCACATGGGCGAGCCCCAGGGCAAGCTTGGCCCCGCCCACCCCACCGGTGATGGCGAGATAGTCCACCATCAGCGGAACAGATCTTCTTCCAGAGGCCGGTTGATCATGGCGGCCGGTTGCTCGCCATTCTTGCCAACAACCAGCGGGAGGCCGCGGACGACCGCAACGGGTATCCGCTCCGTGGTCTCACCCATCACCATGGTGGCCATGCTGGCGATGGCGTCGGCCCGGTTGATCAGGGTGACTTTGAGTTCACGGCCGAAGCTGTCGGTGCCACCACGGTGATCGTCCAGAACCGTGAGACCAGCCGCACCAATGGCGATGCCGATGGTGCCCAGCCGCCAGGGGCGGTTGGCACTGTCCGTGATGATCACACCCACCTTCCTGCCCGTGCGCGACTCGATATCCGCCCTGAATCGTTCAGCGGAAGCGTCCGGATCGACCGGCAACAGCAGTGCCTGCTCGCCGCCCTCGTGCTCGATGTTTGACTGATCGATGCCAGCGTGGGCACCGACCAGGCCGAGCTTGTGACGCATGATCAGGACACCCGGTTTCTGCCGCAGCACTTCGGTGGACTCATCGAGGATGAGCTGCACCAGGCGCGGGTCCTTGTCTGTCTCATCGGCCAGTTTCTCAGCTTCCGGTGTGGGGATGATGTCGGCCAGCGCCACCTGCTGACCTTCGGCCTTGGAGACGATCTTCTGTGCCAGGCAGATACAATCGCCATCTTCCAGGCTCTGACCGTTGCTGGTGAGCGCATCGAGGACCAGGCCGGCAAGATCACTACCTGCCACTACCATGGGCAGACCGGGCACGCCGAAAACGCTGAAGGACTGACCTGGCTGGAGGTTGCTCACGCTTGCTCGCCGCTTCCGAGATCAGTGGTCGGCTTGGCCGACGATCTTGATGCCCGAGTGGGAGATGTCGTGGCGGCGGTTGATCTGTATGAGGATGGAAGTGAGGGCTTCCGCCGCTGCCGAGTTTTCGATCGGGCCGGCATGGAAGCCATTCATGCCGGCCTCCGCGGCAAGCTCGATCACCCGATCCCGGGCAGCTTTCTTGTTGCCCGCGACCAGCACGTCGCACTCGATATCTACTTCCTCCTGCAGGAGATGCGCGGCAATGTTCTGGAAGGCAGTCACCACCATCACATCATCGCCGAGCAGATTCTGAGCCCGCTTGCCGGCGCTGCCTTCCGGGGGCAGCTGCACGGTGCCGACCTTTGGCGGCACCAGCGGCACGGTCACATCGATGAGGATTTTACCGGTAAGGCCCTCCCGGACACCTTCCAGTGTGGAGAGCTGGTGCTCTGCCGGGACGGTCAGCACGATGATATCGCCGGCTTTCGCGGCATCACTGTTTTCCATGGCATCCGCCGGGGTATCCGGGCTGATCTTGGCCAGTTCGGCGACCGCGTTCTGGGCTTTCTCCAGGGTTCTGGAGCCGATAATGATCCGATGTCCTGCCTTCGACCAGCGAATGGCGAGGCCCGTGCCCAGATCGCCCGTACCGCCGAGAATGGCGATGGTTTCGTTGCCGCCGTCCGTCATGATGCTAGTTCCCGTAAGAAAAGCCGGCGATTATGCCGTCATTCGGCTTTGCCCGTCGATAGGAGTGCCGTTGGCCGCCGGAGCGGGCAGTGTCGACTGGCTTCCCAGCTCGAGATGCGTACCATGCCGGATCCACGCTTTGTTACGGACCAAAGGGAGTTTTTAAGATGGGTACGGAAATGAGAATCGGCACCATGCTGGGTGCGGACGGCACAGGCATGACGCTGGACGATGTGATCAATACCGCCAAGGCAGCGGAAGATGCGGGTCTCGACAGCATCTGGATGGCGAACATCTTCAGCTATGACGCCATCTCAACCCTGGCTCTGGTGGGCCGGGAAACCAGCCGGATTCAGCTCGGCACGGCCGTTACCCCGACCTACCCGCGTCACCCGACCGCCATCGCTCAGCAGGCCATGACCACCTCAGCTGCCTCTGATGGTCGATTCACGCTGGGGATCGGTCTGTCCCACCAGGTGGTCATCGAAAACATGCTCGGGATGAGCTACGACAAGCCTGCCCGGCATATGCGCGAATACCTCTCCGTGCTCATGCCGCTGGTCCGCGGTGAGACGGTAGCGTTCAGTGGTGAGCAGTTTAAAGTGAACGGGGTGACGCTGGATGTTCCGGGTGGCTCCCCCACGCCGGTGGTTGTGGCCGCGCTCGGGCCCGTCATGCTGAAGCTGGCCGGTGAGCTGGCGGACGGCACGAACACCTGGATGGTGGGACCGAACACGATGGAGACTCACATTGTTGCTCGTCTGCACAAAGCAGCAGCCGATGCCGGCAAGCCGACACCACGCGTGGTCGGCGGCTTTCCCATGGCGCTGACCACCGACGTGGAGGCGGCCAAGGAGAAAATCAACGAGCAGCTGGCAATCTACGGTCAGCTGCCTAGCTACAGAGCCATGCTGGACAAGGAAGGCGCCGCCGGGCCGGCGGATATAGCCCTGCTGGGCGATGAGAACGCGTTGCGTGGCGAGATTCAGCGCCTGGAGAGCATCGGGGTGACAGACTTCAATGCCGCCATCGTCGATGTGGAAGAAGGTGCGCGAGCTCGCACCATGGAGTTCCTGGCGAGCCTCAAGTAACGGAGTGGGCGATCAGGAGGGGGGCAGATCGTCGCGATACTTTCTGCCCAGGTAGTCTGGGCGGATCAGCCGCTTCGGGTGCAGCCCATCCACATGGCCCATGAAACCAGGGTCGTTGACGCTGTAACCGAGCAGTGCCTGAATCCGGTCGCTGTATCCTCCGGCGACGTCGGGCGGGACGGCCAGGGTCATGTTTTCCAGCTGCCGCATCCAGGGCGAGCAATACTGGGGCGTGATGGCGAGCCGGGTAGCGTCTGAGCGGTTAGCACCGCCGCGATGAGTGAGGTTGCCGGCGAACACGACGACCGAGCCCGCTGGCATCAGCACCTTGATCGCTTCTTCCTCCAGCGCCGTTCGACCGGCAGACCAGCGATGGCTGCCGGGGACGACTTCCGTGGCGCCGTTGCGATCGGTGAAATCGTCGAATGCCCAGATGGTGCTGATCCCGAATGGTGGCCGTGGCTTGGGGACTTCCGGCCCGCCACCGGGGGCATCGTCGATATGAAAACTCTGAGCCGTCTCACCAGGGTGCAGATTGATGGCAAGCGCCGAAGAAAGCAGGTAGTTCCGGGGCAGCAGTGCATCGATGATCGGCAGCACACTCGGATGCTCGACGATTTCAGCGACGGCGGGCGCCTTGGCCAACAGGGCGTAGACCCGTTCGGACCTGAAGCCTTCGAAGTCATTGCGGCCCATGTGCTGCTTCTTGAGGTACGGCGTCAGCTCGCCTCGGATGCGGTCCACCTGCGTCTGGCTGAGCAGGTTTTCCAGGATCACGTAGCCCTGGTCGCGAATGGTGGCGACTGCCTCCGCCGTGACCTTGTCTGGCCCGGTTTGCAGATCGCCGGTCTGAGGGTTGGTTTCTATCGTCGGCATGGGGGCGATCCTCCCTGAGCGGCGTTGCTGGACTTAATCATTCAGAGCCTTCACTTCCGGCAGCACGTCGTCGATCAGGTGTTGAGTCTGGCTGATCAGATCCCGGCTGTCTGTGGCAATGGGACGGAGAATGAACTTGTGCACACCGGCAACGCGGAAGTCGCCGAGCAGAGACATGATCTCCTCGGTGCCACCCACGGCCCGCAGGCGGCTCGGATCTTTGTTCAGGCGCTTGCCGAGAACGGCATCGTTTCGTTCAACCACAGCCTCGTCTTCGCTGCCGAAGCGGAAGGCGAAGCCGGCACCGTAGTGGTCATCATCAATGTCCCGCTGGTAGCGTGGCAGGGCGGCCTTGATGGCTTCGATCACCGGTGCCACCTCGTCTGGCGTCTCCAGACCCGCCTGCCAGCCGGTGCCCCAGCGGGCCGTACGCTCCACGGCTTTCGGTGCCGAGCCGCCCACCCAGAGCGGCATGGGGTTCTGGACCGGCTGCGGCGCGATGGCGGCCTCATCGAGCTGATGGAACTCACCGGAGAAGCTGACGCTGGATTCGGTCCAGAGCCGGCTGATGATCTCGAGGCCTTCGTCCATCCGCTTACCCCGACCGCGGGTCTCGGTGCCGGTGGCCACATAGTCCCGGGACCTGGCGCTGCCGATTCCGAAGGCCGGGAGCAGCCGACCGTTGGAGAGCACATCGATGGTGGCGCAGGCCTTGGCGGTGAGCACCGGATCCCTGAGCCCCAGGCTCGCCACGTTCATACCGAATTTCACATGCCGCGTTCTGCCCGCCAGTGCCGCCATCACAGACATGCACTCGAGGAATGGATCCGAGCCGATGATCCGATCGCTCTGCCACAGCGAGTTGACCCTGGCGTCGTCGCAGAGATCCACCCAGGCCCAGAAATCGTCCGCGTGGGCGAACGGATAGTTGGCAATGCCGATGCCGGCACCGATGGTCATTCGCTGACTGCTCTTCGGTTGATCAGGTTTCGAGTATACCCCCGGGTTTCCCGATCGTACTGATCGCGCAATCGGTCGCCGAGCATGTTGAAGCTCCAGACCGTTAGGCCGAGGAAAAGCGCCGGGAAGAACAGCGTCCAGGGTGCAGATTCCATGGTTCGAGTGCCATCGGCGATGAGCACCCCCCAGCTGGTCTGGGGTTCCTGGATGCCGAGACCCAGGAAGCTGATGAAGCTCTCGGCCAGGATCACCGCGGGAATGGTCAGGGTCGCGTAGACCAGCGCAGGGCCAGCCACGTTCGGCACCACGTGCCGGCGCAGTATCCAGCCACGTCCGGCGCCCATGGTGCGGGCCACCTGTATGTAGGCCTGCTCCCGGATCGACAAGGTCTGCCCTCGGACGATGCGGGCGATGTCCAGCCAGTAAATGGCGCCGAGGGCGAAGAAGAACAGCAGCGGCTCTCGGCCGAAGACCACCATGAGCAGGATGACGACCAGAATGAAAGGCACCGCATAAAGCACATCGACGATGCGCATCATCAGCTGATCTGTGCGACCGCCGCGTAGTCCCGCAAAAGCACCATACGGCACGCCGATCAGAATGCTCACGGACGTGGCGATCAGCGCCGCCATCAGGCTTACCTGGGCACCGAGCATGATCCGTGCGAAGAGATCCCGGCCGATCAGATCGGTGCCGAACCAGTGCGTGGCGCTCGGGCTCGCTTCCAGCGCCTCCCAGTCGATGGCTTCCGGGTCCCAGCCGGACAGAGCGGCTCCGCACAGGGCGCCTGCCACCACCAGGACGATCCAGAGGCTGCAGACTCGTGCCAGCGCTGAGCCAAACAGTGCTCTGGACAAGGCGGTCAGCATCAGTCGTGCAGCCGGATACGTGGGTCGAGCCTGGCATAGCAGAGGTCGACCAGCAGGTTGAACAGCAGGATGAAGGCGGCGTAAACCACCACCACGCCCATCACCAGGGTGTAGTCGCGATTCAGTGCCGCCTGCACGAAGTACCGGCCGATGCCGGGCAGCTCGAAGACCTGCTCGATGACGACGGAGCCGGTGAGCAGTGCCGCTGCGGCCGGGCCGAGAAAGGACAGTACGGGTAGTAGGGCCGTTGGCAGCAGATGCCGAATCACGATGCGCCGTTGCGGCAGCCCTTTCGCCCGGGCGGTCATGACATGCGGCTCGAGCAGGGTTTCGGCAACGCTGCCGCGAGTGAGCCTGGCAATGGCGGCGACGAATGGCAGCGCCAGCGCAATGGGCGGAAGCACGAAGTGCGCAGGACTGCCGATACCGCCGGCGGGTAACCAACCCAGCCAGACTGCAAACAGCAGCACGGCCAGTGGTGCCAGAACGATGGAAGGTAGAGCCAGTCCCAGGTTTGCTGCGCCCATCAGGGCGGCGTCGGTTTTTGAGCCGGGTGCCAAGCCGGCAAACAGGCCGATGCCGATGCCGAAGGTCAATGCAATGACCAGCGCGCTGAGACCGACTCCCAGGCTCACCGGCAGACCCGCGCTGATCAGGTCGTTCACGCTGAAGTCTTTCTGTTTGAAAGACGGGCCCAGGTCGCCGGCGGCCAGCATGCCGAGGTAGTCCAGATACTGCTCAGGCAGAGGCTTGTCCAGGTTGTAGGCGGCGAGCAGGTTCGCCTCCACTTCCGGTGGCAGACGCCGCTCGCCGTCGAACGGGCCGCCGGGTGCGGCTCTGACCATGAAAAAGACCAGGGTGACGATGACCCAGAAGGTCAGGAGGCTGACCAGAGCTCGGGTGAGCAGGTATCTGCTCATCTCCTGGCGGAATCCGGAGGTAACCCCGGCTGGCGGGTGTTACCAGGAAAGATAGCGTAACGCGTGCACATCGCGGTGATTCTCGTGCCAGCCCTTCAGATCCGGGTGGACGAGGCGCTTAACGGCGATGCTGTAGAGCGGAACCACAGGATGCTCGGCCATCGCGCGCGCTTCTGCATCCCCCATCAACCGGTTGCGGACCTCCAGATCCGCCTGCTGCCTGGCCTCGTTCATCAGGGCATCGTAAGCCGGATTGCGGTAGCGGCCATAGTTCACGTTGCCCGCGTCAGAGACCAGCAGGTCCAGATAGTGGCCTGGATTGTTTTCACCGATCCATCCCGCCTGAGCAACCTGAAAGTCACCCTGGCGAAGATCGCTGAAGTGCACCTTGAGCTCGGTGTGGTGCAGTTTCGTGGTCACGCCGATCTGGCGCCAGAAGCTGGCGATCGCAAGGTTGGTGCGCTTGCCGTCGCCGTCATCGTAGTAGCGCAAGGTCAGCTCCAGCGGGTTGGAAGGTCCGAAGCCGGCGTCGTCGAGCAGCGCACGGGCGCGGGAGATCCTCTCCTGCACGGAGTGGTCGTGGTGAGTGTGGATGGCCGCGTCGTAGTCGCTGACAAGTTGCGGCACGAAGCTATGGGCGGGGTAGTTTCCGGTGCGCTGCACTTTGTCCGTGATGACCCGCGGCTGCACCACGATAGCGAGCGCTTCCCGAACCCGAGCGTCGTCGAATGGCGGTCTGGTGGTGTTGAAGACCAGGTAGATCATCGAAAGCAGCGGCGAGATGCGAAGGTGTTCGGCCATGGTCTCCCGCACGTGCTGGAGCTCATTGGACGGGAAGCCGCCGATCGCGTGCGCTTCACCTGCTCGATAGCGGTTGTAGGCATTCTGCTCGTTAGCCAGCGGCAGGTAGCGCGCCGAACGGATGAGAACAGGCTCATGAAAGTGGGGATTTGCAGCCAGCGCCACATGAGCTTGGGGTCGCCACTCCTCGAGCACGTAGGCGCCGTTGCTGATCCAGTTCTCAGCCTTCACCCAGTCGTCGCCGTGTGTTTCGATCGCGTGGCGGGGAACGGGAAACCCGGTCGGGTAGAGCAGGCGTTCCGGCAGGTGTGGATACGGCGCTTCCAGCGTCAGGATCAGCGTGTGATCGTCTGTTGCGTCGGCTCCGAGCTCGGTGCTCGGCAAATCGCCCGCGTTGACGGCTCGCGCGTTGTTCAGCGGATACATGAAGTAAGCAAGGCTGGCCGCGGTGCTGGGCTCGAGCAGACGCTGGAACGCATAGACGAAGTCGTGCGCATCCAGAGGTCTGCCGTCGGACCACTTGAGGTCTTTGCGAATGCGGAATGTCCATGTGAGACCGTCATCGCTCACCTGCCAGGATTCCGCGGCGCCTGGGCCGATGTTTCCCTCGGCGTCCATGGCGGTGAGCCCGAGGAAAAGGTCTGTGAGGATGGTCTCTTCCAGGCGCAGATTGTAGCGGTGCGGATCCAGCGTCTGGGGTTCACCGGCGTTGCCGAGCACTAGGGTGTCCGCCTGACCGGCAGTGGCAACCGGCGAGCCGAGGGAAGTTATGGCGAAAACGAGGTAAACGAATTGTCTGAACTTCATGGCGGAAACCATACTGGAAGGGGCAGGGCATTCGCCACGTTGAGGGGGCGGCATGGCTCACGCATACTGCGCCGCCATGACTTCCGGACCCTGCCAGCTCATCGCCGACATCGGCGCCACCCATGCCCGCTTCGCGTTGGCCCGCGATGGTGTGCCGAGCGGTGCCAAGACCGTACTGGCGACCAGAGATCAGGCCAATACCACGGATCTGGTGCGCTCGGCAGTTCGGCAACTTGCTGTTGAGGAGGTGACTGCCGCCTGCTTTGCCGTGGCAGGGCCCGTCAGCGAGGGTCGGGTGGAAGTGACCAACGGCGGCCTCCTGTTCGAGGAGGAGACCCTGAGCCAGGCGCTGAATGCACCGGTCCGTCTGGTCAACGACTTCTATGCGCTCGCCATGGCCGTGCCGGGCCTCAAACAGTTGCAGATCATCGGTGGTGACCCGGGCCGAGGTGACCAGCGTCGGGTAAAGGCCGTGCTGGGTCCCGGCAGTGGTCTGGGAATGAGCGTGCTGCTGCCCCAGGGGGTGGATGGCTGGCAGGTACTGCCGTCCGAAGGCGGGCACGCGGATCTTGCGCCAGGCAATCCGCTCGAGCAGGAACTGCTCAATGTGCTGCACAGTCGACACGACGGGGTCTGCTGGGAAACGGTGCTGTCTGGTCCTGGCCTGGTCAACCTGTATCAGGCGGTCGCGGTCATGTGGGGCATGCCCGCCGGCGATCTGGCACCGGAAGACATCAGCCGGCTAGGCCGGTCTCTGGAAGATCCGCTTTGCCATCAAACGCTGGAACTCTTCTTTGCCCTGCTCGGGTCTGTGGCAGGCAACCTGGCATTGACCGTCTGCGCCCATGGCGGCATATACATCGGTGGCGGCATCGTCCCGGGGCTGGCCGAGTTCGCCCTGTCGAGCCCATTGCGGCGCCGGTTCGAAGAGCGCGTGGAGCTGGGTGCGTTGGTGGCGGACATTCCGATCTTTCTGATTCTGGATGAAGATCCGGGACTGATCGGGGCTGCGGCCTGTTGCGAAAGACCCGGGTAGCTTCAGTCGTCGCTGAAGGCGCGCATGGCATCGGCAGCAAATCGCGGCTGGTCGAAGCGGTGGCCGAGGGGATCCACGCCCGTCCGCACCACCACCATGTTGCTGGCCGGAATGATGGTAGCGTGCTGGCCCTTGTTGCCGGCTGTTGAGTAGGTGCCCGCTGGAAGACCACTCAGGCCGTCATAGAGCCAGAACTGGGCGCCATAGCCTTGCCGACTTAGCTCACGTTGAAACGCCGGTGCTGGTTCGGCGACGAAAGCCGCCCAGCCGGTGGGCAGGATCCGCTCCCCATTCCAGACACCGTCCTGCAGGTAGAGCTGACCAAACCGGGCCAGGTCTCTCGCCGTGGTGTAGACCTGGCTGGAGCCGATGAAGTTACCGGCATGATCGGTTTCCATCCACGTGTGGTTCATGCCGATCCGCTGCAGCAGCCGGTCGTACGGATAGCGGAGGTATTCCAGATCGTTGCCGAGCAACTGCTTCAGCCCCAGCAACAGGAGCAGCGTGTCGTTATTGGCGTACTTCCAGCGGGTCCCGGGTTCTTCCTCGAGGTGGGTCGTTGTCGCGGCACTTTCCGCATCCTGGCCGGCGAAGTAGACGGCGTAGGTATTGTTGCCGCCGCTGTGCAAGCCGCTGGACATCCACAGCAGGTCCTGCCAGGTGATTTGCGCTCTAGCGTCGCCGGGCCCGGTCCAGGCATCCAGCGCGAGTGGGTCATCGATTTCCAGCAGACCCTCGCCGGCGGCGATTCCGATCAGGGTTGCACTGATGCTCTTGGCGGTGGACCAGGTGCGGTACCCCTGAGTTGGGCCGAACCCATCCCGATAGCGTTCGGCGAGCACCTTGCCGTCGCGAAGGATGATGACGCTGGCGGTTAGCGTCTTCTCACCGTAGGTCCGGGCATCGAATGCGCGCTCCAGCAGCTCGCGCTGACTGCGGTTCAGTGATGACTCCAGTGGCTGAGCGTCTGGGAACAGGTCGTCCTGGTCACCGGCCGAGCGATCGATCCGAATGTCGGGGAGAAACGGGATATGCGCATCGGTCCAGTCCGGCGGCAGGACTGTGCAGCCCATGGGTGCCCTGTAGACGGCGGTGACCTGGCGACCGGTGCCGTCTCCCGCGCGAACCAGGCCTCGCGCCTCATCTATGCCGGGCTCCGGCAAGCCGAGCGCGGTGGTATCGAGAAGCTCGACGGCCAGGATGTCCGATAACGGTCGCTCCATGATGAAGTGTGCCGAGCAGGTAAAGAGGGCCCGGAACCCGGCGGCGATGTAAGGATCGCCATATTCAGCAACCCCGGCGGGTAGCTGATAGCGACTTGCCGGCATAGCGCCCGCGGTACCTGGAGCACCCGTGAGCAAGCCTGTCAGAAGCAGTCCTGACAGCAGTAGATGCGAGCGGAATCTCCTCATCAGCGCCACCTATCTCTCCTGCTGCTCACGACCGCGCTGCTGAATGCCGGCCCTGCGCTCAGCTACTTTCTCGGCGCGGACTTCACGCTTGCTGTGAGCCTGGCTGGCCATCTGCTCGATTCGCAATCCGTCCTCCAGACTGGTGGCCCAGCCCTCGTCCATGATCCTCAGTATCTCGCCTCGAGTCACCGGCTCGGTGCTGACGATGTCCCGAGCCAGAGACCGAGCGAGGGGCAACAGCTCTTCGGCAGGTACCACCCGATTGACCAGCCCCCAGGCTTCCGCGGTCGAGGCATCCAAGAAATTGCCTGTGAGTGAAAGTTCTTTGGCCCGATTGATCCCGATCAGGCGTGGCAACCGCTGGGAAAGGCCCCAGCCGGGCACCACGCCAACCCGGGCATGGGTGTCGGCGAACTTCGCTTCTTCAGACGCGATGAGAAAGTCACACATGAGTGCCAGCTCGAATCCGCCGGTGATGGCAAAGCCGTTGATCGCGCCGATCACTGGCTGGGGTAGTCGATCCATTGCCTCGCTCAGATCCAGACTCGTGGTGGTGCTTGCCGGGTCCACCTCGCCCCCCAACTCCTTCAGATCCAGACCGACGGTAAACGCCCGCCCGGCACCGGTGAGGATGATCACCTGGGTGTCCTGATCTTCTGCCAGTTGGCTGAGCGTTTCGGATATCGCCGCGCGCAGGGCGCTGGAGAGCGCGTTCAGTGCCTCCGGCCGATTGAGCGTGACCAGGCAGACACCCTCCTGTTTCTCCGTAAGGACCAGCGGCTCGGTCATCGGGTACCTCTCTGGATCTGGGGATCGGGCACTTTACCATGTTTGGCAAGCGGACTGACGGCTTTGCCACCAATGGGCCTGCTGACGTATTATGGGAGTCCCCAGATACGACTCTAACCGATTGACCT
Organism: Candidatus Azotimanducaceae bacterium; assembly: GCA_965215995.1. Classification (GTDB taxonomy): domain Bacteria; phylum Pseudomonadota; class Gammaproteobacteria; order Pseudomonadales; family Azotimanducaceae; genus SZUA-309. The sequence goes on from OZ244128.1 coordinate 3,737,686, forward strand.
CGGAGGTCATCACCCGTGTACGGGCGCATGCAGTTTGCAGACTTCGTCGTTAGCTGGGTACTACAGGCTCTGTCCAAGAGCCTGCAGAAGGTCAGTGACCCCAGCCGCCCGGAGTTGGGCGAGGTCACGGCCGGCGCAAGCCTACGACCCAGTGACCTGAAAGCACTCACCCGGACGGCCGAACAGATCTTCTCCCTCTGGCAGATGATGCAATGGTCCGTAGGCAAGGTCGAATTCAAACGCGCCCAGGCGGATCTGAAACAGATCATCGACCTGGCAACAGGAGATCGCGTTCCAGAGCGACTGGCGGCGGAAAGATTGCTCGAACGGGCGGAAGGAAAAGCCGCTCGTCTGCTGGAGGAGATTTCCAGGGCCGTGGTTGAAGAGGACGCCGAAGGACCTCTCATCAGGGACCGGCTGAACGAGTTACTCCAGGCCGAGTCGACCCGCTGGCGGGAATATGGCCTGTTGCGGCAGATCGAGGAGCAAGCGCTGGTTGAGCACGGCATGCTGCGAGCGTTCGGCAAAGCCATGGCTCTGACGGGGCGGCTGAACGAGATCAGTAGTGATTCGGGCCGCAAGGCGAGTGCCAAGCGGTTGGTTCGAACCGGCCGCTGGGTCCACCACACCGTCAATCATCTGGAACTTCTACGCCCGGCGTTGTCTGAACCAGGAAGAGCCCGGCGCTGGCATCTGACCCGGCTGGCTGCCAAGCTCGATGAGCAGTGGGCGCTGGAGAAGCTTGCCAGAACGGCGGTGGTGATGGCCTTGCGGCCGAAAGCATCCGCCCGGCTAGGCAAGCTGATTGCAGCGCAACGCAAGCGGCTGGAAACCCAACGCAAGAAGTTGAGCCTGGGTGCCTTCGCCGGTGGGCCCGACGCCTATCGGAAAGAAGTTATGGAAGCCGTGGCCGAGTTGCGGCTCGAACAGATAACACTGCTGCCGCTCGATGCAGGGATCAGAACGGAACAGGATCTGGGCTGACATCGATTTGAGAACGGGTTTGCAGGAGAGGAGACCTTGAGAGGAGATCGAGTGAGCGTGTTCAGAAAGATAGTCGGCGGTGTGCTCTCGTTTGGCGGGCTGCTGTTAGGCTCGAGCGGAGCCTGGGCTGACGAGTTTGCCCAGTCCTGGGGGCCGTCAGTCGGTAGCACGGTGCCGATTCTGGAAGCACCGGATCAGACCGGCACCGTTCGGACCCTGGAAGATCTAGCCGGTGAGCAGGGCCTGTTACTGTTCCTCAATCGATCCGCAGACTGGTGACCCTTCTGCCAACGCCAGTTGGTCCAACTGGCAAGCTGGAGAGACAGGTTTGCCGAGCTTCAGGTGAACGTGGCGGGCATGACGTACGACGATCAGACCGTGCTGGCAAAGTTCCACGCCGACAACGAGCTCGGTTATCCGCTGCTGCAGGACGTGGACGTCAAACACGTGAACGCCTATGGCGTCCGCAACATGAGCTACGAACCGGGTGATGGTGGCTATGGAATTCCCGAACCCGGAATTCTGTATATCGGACCGGATGGCGTGATCCGGGCCAAGTTCGCCGTGCCGGGTTACCGTTCGCGACCGCCGTTCGAAGAGATCTACCAGGCGGTCAGTGACGCAATCGGCAGCCAGGGGCCTTAGCAGCCTGTTCAATTCCTGTTGGTTCGGCTGGGCAGGCGCGTCGGTGCGGTTGAATAACGTGGCTGGCCCCGTTTAAATGCGCCTCGCATGGCTCGCGGCTGCCGAACATCAGAATCAGTGGTAATGAATAGCTCGATCCCGGTTGTTTTTGCAAGGCCTTTCCAGCTTTGGAGGCGGGTGGGCCTGTCACTCGGATGGAGCATCCGGTTGCTGGCAGCCGCGGGCTTGTTGGCCCTTTCCGGCTGCATGTCGATGGTCTCATCCTTCACCTCCGGCTTTGCGGAAGATCTTGGCAACGCCATTCTGGACAATCCCGATGTGGAGATGGTGCAGGAAGGTGCGCCGGCCTATCTACTGCTGATGGACGCCCTGGTTGCTCAGAGCCCCGACAATGCGAATCTTCTGCTGCAGTCCTCACGTCTGACATCTGCCTATGCGGCTGCCTTCGTCAGCGATCCGGAACGGGCCAGACTGATGGCGGACAAGGCCTTCGAGGACATGCAGCGCTCCGTTTGCCTCAGTGTCAGGAACGGCTGTGAACTGCGCTCCCGACCGTATGAGGAATACGAGGCCTGGGTGAACGCGAGAACGCACTCTGAGGTACCCGAGCTCTATCAGCTGGCCAGTGTCTGGACCGGTTGGATTCAGGCGAACAGCCATGATTTCGCAGCCATTGCGGAGCTTGGACGGGTCAAAGCGCTGATGTTGCGAATCGCGGAGCTTGATGAGACTTTCGACCACGGTGGGCCGCACCTGTACCTTGGGGTATTCGAAACGTTGTTACCGCCATCGCTTGGCGGACGCCCGGAAATCGGCCGGGCCCACTTCGAGAAGGCCATCGAAATCTCAGAAGGCCGCTACCTGATGACCAAGGTCATGTTTGCTGATCAGTATGCGCGCCTGCTGTTCGATCGGGAGCTGCACGACAAACTGCTGAGCGAGGTGGTGGCTTCCGATCCCGCCGAGCCCGGATTAACCCTGATCAATACCGTCGCCCAACGGCGCGCCCAAGAACTGCTGGACACTGCCGATGCCTATTTCTAGCCTCCTCCCGGTCCGAGCTGCCGTTGCGTTCAGGACGCGTTTTGTAGCTGCGGCTTTGCTTGCTGCATTACTCTGCGGCACCCCTGCAGCTGCCGTCACCTTCAAAGTAGCAACCGTATCACCGGACGGCTCCATGTGGATGAAGCAGCTGCGGGAAGGCGCAAAAGAAATTGCCGGCCGAACCGACGACCGGGTGACCTTCAAGTTTTACCCCGGCGGAGTGATGGGTGACGACAAGGCCGTCCTGCGGAAGATCCGCTCCGGCCAGTTGCATGGGGCCGTGCTCACAGCAGGTGGGCTCAATCAGATCTACCCGGATATCGAGCTGTACGGCCTGCCCATGGTCTTCAACGACACGACGGAAGTGGATCATGTGCGCAGTCAGATGGACGAGACGCTGCTGACGGGTCTGTCCGAGAAGGGCTTTGTCGGGTTCGGCATCGCGGAGGTGGGCTTTGCCTATGCCATGTCCAAGCAGAGCGTGTCGACCTTCGAGGAAGTACGCGCGCAGAAAGTCTGGATTCCGGATGGGGATCCGGGTGCCGAGCTCGCGATACGCACGTTCGACATTTCGCCCATCCCGTTGTCCATCGCCGATGTGCTGGGCGGATTGCAGACGGGTCTGATCAATACCGTGGCGGTGCCGCCGGTGGGTGCAATCGCCCTGCAGTGGCACACCCAGCTCAAGTACGTATTCGATCTGCCGCTTCTGTACGTTTACGGGTTGCTGGCCGTTCGGGATCGTCAGTTCGACCGGCTCGAAGAAGGCGATCAAGCGGTTGTGCGAGAGGTGATGGGTGGGGTGGTCGAGAGAGTCAATGCGCAGAATCGGACAGATCATCAGAGGGCGGTTGAAGTGCTGAAGATGCAGGGCTTAAGCTTCAACGTACCAACCCCGGAGGAGAGGAATCGCTGGATCAGCCTGGCCGGCCAGGCTTCGGACGAGATGACTGCTCAGGGTGTCTTGTCAGCGGATCTGGTGAAAAAGCTCAACGGCATGCTTACCGAGTACCGGGCTTCACTTGACTGATCGCTTGCTCGCAGGAATCCGCTTCATCGAGAGCGGCCTCCTGGTGCTTCTGCTCAGCAGCATGATCCTGTTGGCTGCCTACCAGGTGATTGCAAGAAACTTTTTCGACACCGGCATTCTCTGGGGGGACGCCCTGGTCAGAGTGCTGGTGCTGTGGGTGACGTTTATCGGTGCAACCATCGCCTCGCGTAACGACGAGCACATCCGCATTGATCTGTTCACCCGGTTTACCGGAGAGCGCTCGTCGCTATGGCTGGACCGATTCCGTTCTCTGTTCACCGCTTTCGTTGCAGGTTTGTTTGCCTGGTATGCCTACGAATTCGTTCGTCTTGACTACGAGGATGGGATTATCGCCTTCGGTTCGGTACCTGCCTGGGTCTGCGAGGTGGTCATGCCGGTGGGCGCTGCCCTCATCTGCCTGCGTTACCTGATTCGGGCACTGACCATCCGATGATTACCTGGCTGCTGGTCGCAGGTCTCCTGGTCGCCGCATTCGCAGGCGCACCGCTGTTCGCGGTGCTGATGGGCGCGGCCATGATCGGTTTTCTCTCGGCGGACATCCCGCTGGCGGTGGTCGCCATCGAGGTATACCGAATCGTCGATACACCGCTCTTGGTCACGCTGCCTCTCTTTACCTTCGCTGGTTACGTGCTGGCGGAGGCTCGCACCTCGGAACGACTGGTCAACCTCGTGCAGAGCGTGTTTGGTGTGTTGCCCAGTGGGCTCGCGTTGGTGGGTTTCATTGCCTGTGCGCTCTTTACCGCCCTGACCGGGGCTTCGGGTGTGACCATCGTCGCGCTCGGCGCTCTGCTGCTGCCTGCGCTGAAGAGCGCTGGTTACTCAGACCGCTTCTCACTCGGACTGGTGACGACTTCCGGCTCGCTAGGGTTGTTGCTGGTACCGTCTGTGCCGCTGATCCTGTACGGCATCATCGCTCAGCAGATGGAAGTGGGAGAGCCGTTCACCATCTCTGAGCTTTTTCTTGCCGGTGTGATGCCTCTGCTGCTGATGCTGGCTGCGCTGGTGATCTACACGCTCTGGCACCACCGGCATGGCGAAATCCCGCGGCAGGCTTTCTCGAGAAAGAAGTTTCTGGCAGCGCTCTGGGCCGCCCGTTGGGAGCTGCCGCTGCCGGTCATCATCCTCGGTGGCATCTACTCCGGCTGGTTTGCCATCTCCGAGGCTGCCGCACTCACTGCCGTTTACGTGACCATCGTGGAAGTTGCTCTGTATCGGGAGATTCCGCTGGCCAAGCTGCCGAAGGTGATGGTGGATTCCATGGTGATGGTTGGTGGGATCCTGCTGATTCTGGGCGTGGCGCTGGCGTTTACCAACTTCCTGGTGGATGCCGAAGTGCCCCAGGCGCTGTTCGACTTCATGCAGGCCCATGTCGACAGCGCCATCACCTTCCTGCTGCTTCTGAACATCATGCTGCTGGTGCTCGGGGCCATGCTGGATGTGTTCTCCGCGCTGGTGATCGTGGTGCCGCTGATCCTGCCGGTGGCAGCCGGGTTCGGCATCCATCCGGTCCATCTCGGCATCATCTTTCTCGCTAACATGCAGATCGGTTACTTTACGCCGCCTGTGGGCATGAACCTCTTCATTGCCAGCTACCGCTTCAATCGGCCATTGCTCGAGCTCTACGCCGCCTGTGTTCCGTTCATGGTCGTGTTGCTGATCGCGTTGATGTTGATCACATACGTACCCTGGTTCAGCATGGCGCTGATCAGATAGATATTGCGGATTCGAGAGGGGAGTCACGTTTGGGTTGTCGAGTATTAATGCTGTGAGCCGCATCGCCGTCGTCATAGACCCCTGGGACTACCCGTACAACGGGACGGTTGTCTCCACCAGAAGGTTCATAGAGTCGCTGACCCGAGCCGGATACTGTTTTCAGCTGCTGGCTCTGCCCGGCCCGGGGGTGGCTGAAAGCGAAGCCTTCACCAAGCTCTCCATTCCCGGGGTGAACGGCATCATTGACGCGATGAAAGCCCCACTGGCCAAGCCGGATCGGAAGAAGATCCGGCGCCTGCTGGAAGGTTGTGACCTGCTGCATGTGCAATATCCGTTCTTCCTGGCCTGGGCAGCCATAGAAGAGGCGCGTGAGATGGGCATGCCGGTGGTCTGCTCGTTTCACGTGCAGCCGGAGAACATCCTTGAGAATCTCCACCTGCCCAGCCGCACGCTCGCGCGGTTGCTGTACAGATTCCTTATCCGCACGATATACAACAAGGCCGATCACGTAATCGCACCATCCGCGTTTGCCGCCATGTTGCTCGAACAGCACGGCTACAATGGTCCGATCTCGGTGGTTTCAAACGGCGTGCCGGATCGTTTTTTCGGCGTCGAGCCTGAGCCACCCGGCAAGCGGCGGCTACTGTTGTCCGTAGGCCGCCTGGCACGCGAGAAACAGCAGGAGACGCTGCTTCGGGCCGTTGCTCAATCCCGATATCGGCAAGCTCTGCAAGTGGTGCTGGCCGGTGTCGGTCCGCGGGAGAACTACCTCAGGAAGCTGGCGACGGAGCTCCATATCGACGCCCGGGTCGGCTGGGTTGATGATGAGGAGTTGCTCTCGCTCTATGGCAGGGCCGATCTCTTCGTCCATGCGGGAACCATAGAGCTGGAAGGCATGTCTGTGCTCGAAGCCATGGCGGCAGGTAATGCAGTGGTGGTGTCTGACTCCGCAGAGAGCGCCTGTGCCGCGTTGATCCATGAAGCCAATGCCCGCTTTACCATGGGAGATGCAGCCGATCTGGCTGCGCGGATCGACTACTGGATGGATAATCCCGACCTGCGACGGAGTCAGGGACGATTCAACCGCCTTTTTGCCCAGGCGCACGCGCACGACAAGACTTCTGCAAAGCTCATGAGCTTTTATGAAGAAGTACTTGCGACGGATGCACCTGAGGAGTCCCAGCCACGACTCACCGGCACGCTTTGAGGTAGCCGCTTGACTGCGATAGGTGAGGTGCTCGGACGCTGGGTGCAATTCTGTGAGCATCGGCCTCGCCAGGTGTTGACGGTGCTCGGCTTGCTCACCGCATGCGCCGGTATCTATGTCGCATTGAACTTCAGCATCGACTCGAGCCTGGACAAGCTGATCCGTCCCAGCGGCGAGCACGGCTGGTTCGAAGCCAATGAGCTGCACAAGAAGCTGTTTCCGGAGCTGCAGCAGACGTCGGTGGTCGTGGTCTCAGGTACGGAAGCCAATCGGGTGGACGACACGGCGATGCGTCTGCGTGACGCCCTCAGGAGGGAGCCCGGTTTCGAGTTCGTGTTTGCCCCTGCACTGGACCCCTTTCTCAGGGATCACCGGGCTTACTTCGTAGATGTCGACCTGCTCGAGGACTGGGTGCGTGGTGTGCAGTACGACTATGGCGCCATGCTTCGGCTGGCGGATAGCGCCGGGCTTGCCAACGCCACGGTGACGCTGGCCGATCAAGTGGCGGCGACTGATGGTTTGCGCCTTCCTACCTCAATCAGATCGCTTGCGGAGTCTTTCCAGCACGGCGTCCCCGGGTCGCTCGATCTGGAAGCCTATCCACACCTGGTGCCGGACGCAGACACCCACTATGTGGTGCTCATTTTGAAAGGTGTTCAGGAGCACGACCGGCGCCTGCCCAACGAAGCCCAGGTGGGGCTAATCCGATCGCTGATCGAGCGCACGGACGTGGACGAAGGGGTCAACGTGCGGCTCACAGGAGAGATACCTCTCGCGCATGAGGAAATAGGTACAGCACTCGAAGGCATCGGCATCGCCGGTACGTTGTCGCTGGTACTGCTTGGTGTGATCATGCATCTGGGTGTGGGTTCATGGCGGATCATTGCCGCGACCTTCGCTCTGCTCGGCGTGGGCGTTGTCTGGACACTGGCCTTCGCGACCTTCGCCGTGGGCAGCTTCAACACGCTGGCGTTGATCTTCGTGGTCATGTTTTTTGGCCTCGGCGTGGATTTTTCGGTGCACTTCTCGCTTCGGATGCAGGAAGGTATGGGCACGGGCGATTCCGAGGATGCGGAAGTGCACGTGGTCCGGGAAATCGGCCCCGCGTTGCTGCTCTGCATGCTGACATCCTCTATCGCCTTTCTGTCTTTTCTGCCAACGGACTACCTCGGTCTCGGCGAGCTCGGCATTATTTCTGCGGGTGGCATGGTGATCGCGCTGGTTCTCACCTTGTCGCTACTACCGGCTTTTTACAGTCTCTCGGGATTACCGTTGCCACGCCCTGCGCGGCTGCAAAGGCTGAGGCTGGGTCGTGGTCTGGGTCCGGGGACCACTCTTCTGCTTGCCCTCGTCATCGCCATGGTCGCGCTTTTCTCGGCGAAAGACCTGAGCTTCGACTACAGCGTGCTCGCCATGCGCGACGAGAACACGGAAGCGATGAGCACGCTGCTCGAGCTCCAGAACAACGGTATCTCGACGGACTACAGCATCAACCTGCTGGCGGCCGACTCGAATGCCGCGATCGAACTCGCTCGACGGTTGGAGTCGCTGCAAGAGGTGGGTGCTGTGATCGCGCCACAGACGCTGGTGCCGGCGGATCAGAGGGAAAAGGCAGAGCTGCTGGCTGAGCTCCACGACCTGCTGGAGACCATTGCTGAGGTTCACCCTGCACAAGAAGCGTATGCCGTGGAGGACCTTGCCGGGGCGCTCGAGTACATCGACGAGTTGCGCCGGGAGGAAGGCTGGGCGCCGGCCGCGGACGATGCGGTTCTCATCGCCGGCTACTTGAGCAGCATGACCAGTCTTCAGGCCACGCCGGACCGTTTGCTGGCACTGAACGCAGAGCTGAAGTCGGCGCTCGACTCTGAGCTCGAGACGCTGACTCGGATCACTTCCGCGACGCCGTTTACCTTCGCTGCCCTTCCGGAAGATCTGCGGCGTAGATTTGTTGCATCTGATGGACGGCTGCTGGTCACCGTGATGCCTGAAGGGGCCATAGACAACCGTCCGGCCATGGATGCTTTCGTCCGTTCGGTGATGAGTGTGAATCCTCAGGTGGGTGGTCGGGCCGTGGTCGAGTGGGGAGTGGGTGGTGTGGCGGTGCAGTCCTTTCTGGACGCGGTCACCCTGGCCGTGACGCTGATAGCCTTGTTTCTGATCCTCTACTTTCGTGGCCTGATGCTACCGCTTGTGGTGCTCGTGCCGCTGGCTCTGACCACCGTGATCACTTTTGCAGTGATCGAGCTGACGGGGCTGACCCTGAACATGGCGAACATCCTGGTGGTGCCACTTATCTTCGGTCTCGGTGTAGATACGGGCATCCATGTCGTGCACCGCTATGCGGCGGCTGGTGACGTATCACAGATGATGACGTCGAGCACGACCCGTGCCGTGATCATCAGCGCGCTGACCACCATTGGCACGTTCTTCTCTCTGTCTTTCTCGCCGCACAAAGGCGCGGCCTCCGTGGGGCTGCTGCTCAGCATTGCCATCTCAACCATGCTCATCGCCACGCTCACGGTGGTTCCGGCGCTGCTCAGATTGACTGAAGGCCGCGGCCGCGATCGTGGCTAGACTCAGGACTTCCGGCTGCGCAGGACGCGCACGTTAGGCAGGATCAACGGACGCAGATTAGTCAGCGAAAGGGGCTTGGCGAAGAGATATCCCTGTGCGTATTCACAATCGTGCTCGAGCAGAAAGTCCAGCTGCTCCTGGGTTTCCACACCTTCCGCAACCACCTCCATGTTCAGCCGGTGCGCCATCGCAATGACCGCTGAGGTAATGGCCTTGTCATCTGCGCTTTCAGGGATGTCCATGATGAAGCTTCGGTCCACCTTCACCGTGTTGATCGGAAACTTTTTCAGGTAGTTGAGCGATGAGTAACCTGTGCCGAAATCATCGATGGCCATGCGCACACCGAGCTCATGTAGCTGACGAACCGTCGTGTTCGCCGCCTCCACGTCGCCCATGAGCATGGTCTCAGTGATCTCGAGCTCGAGGGTTGAAGGATTCAGTCCGGATTCCCGCAGGTTTCTGCGGATCGTTGCCACCAGGTTCGGGTCCCGGAACTGGCGCGGCGATATGTTCACGGCGATCTGAATGTTCCGTTTGGCCTGTTCAGACAGATCGCGGCCCGTGCGGCAGGCTTCCTGGATGATCCAGTTGCCCATGTCGACGATGGCACCTGTCTCTTCAGCGACCTCGATGAACTCGTAAGGCGCAAGCAGACCCCGTTCCGGATGCTCCCAGCGGATCAGGCATTCCACGCCGACGATCTGCTGGTCGGAGAGGCGTACCTTCGGCTGGTAGTGCAGAGCGAACTCGTTTCGTTCCAGAGCGCGGCGGAGCTCGTATTCGGTGCGCAGCCGCTTGATCGCGTTGGTGTTCATCTCTTCGCTGTAGAAGTGGTAAGTATTGCGTCCATGCTCCTTGGCGCGATACATGGCCAGGTCCGCGTTTTTCATCAGCGAGTTTGGATCGGTGCCATCCTGAGGCACGATGGTGATGCCGATGCTGGTGGTCACGACGAGCTGGTGGCCGGAGATATTCAGCGGCTGGCGCAGCGTGGCGAGAATCTTGTCCGCAACCAGGCTCGCATCACTCGGTGTCTTTATGTCGAACAACAGCACGGTGAACTCATCGCCACCGAGTCGCGCCACGGTATCTTCCTGGCGAACGCAGCTGGTCAGCCGGGTTGAAACTTCCTGCAGCAGCACGTCGCCAATCTCGTGGCCCAGAGTGTCATTGACGCGTTTGAACTGATCCAGGTCCAGATAGAGCAGGGCGGACAGATGTCGGGATCGCTGGGCGTGATCGACGGCCTGACCAAGGCGGTCATAGAACAGGCGTCGGTTGGCCAGGTTTGTCAGCGTGTCGTAGAAAGCCATACGCTCCATGCGGCTCTGACTGCTCTTCATCTCGGTGATGTCGGCGATCTGACCGATCAGATAGGCGGGTTCGCCCTGGGCATCCCGCTGCACGACCACATGGAAATTGGTCCAGAGCTCCAGCTCGTCTTCCCGCAGCATCCGGCACTCGGTGCGCACGGTTTCATCCTCGCCGCTGCTCAAGCGGGAGATCGTCTGTTTCAGCTGGGTCCGGTCTTCTGCGGGCACCAGCCGGGATATGTGAGTTCCTGCCAGGGGATTGCGCTCGTAGCCGAGCACCTCGGCAGCGAAGTTGTTGGCTTGGAAAATCGTGCCTTTCAGGTCGATGAGCACGATACCGATGGGGGAGTTTTCGAACGCACTCCTGAAGCGCTGTTCAGACTCGCGCAGCTTTTCTTCAGCCTGGCGGAGCTGGTTGACGTTCTTGGCGATGCAGAGCACACAAGGCTCGCCGTTGATTTCGATGTAGGTCGCAGAGACCAGCGCCTGCACTTTGAAACCGTTCTTGGTGTGAAAGACCATTTCCCGATTCTGAAAGAAGCCCTGCTGGCTCAACGCTTCGGTTGCCTCGGACAGCGCGTTGTCGTCCTCGAAGACATTCAACTCGTAGATGGACCGACCGACCAGTTCTTCCCGACCATACTGGGCCGCGAGCAAGAACGAGTCGTTGATGTCGTAGATGGTCAGATCCCGTTGCTTGAGAATGACGATGCCGTCGGGGCTGCGTCTGAAGACCTGTTCGAACTTCTCCTCACTGGCCTGCAAGGCTGCGGCTGCTGCCAGACGTTCGGTGATGTCACGACCGATGCAGAGGGTGCAGAGCTCGCCGTCGATCTCAACGTAACGCAGCGAGATTTCCACTTTGACGATCTCGCCGTCCTTGGTGCGCAACTGGGTTTCCAGGTCTGTCGCTTCCCAAGACCGTTCCAGCTGGCGGATGATGGTCGTCCGTTCGTCAGGATCCGCGAACAGATTCAGATCTACTTCCATGCAGCCGATGGCGTCTTCGCGGCTGTAACCGAGCAGACGAGTGAAACCCGCGTTGAAATCCAGAATGAGCGTGTCCGACTGGCGGACGATGAGGATGGCATCCGGGCTCGAGTGAAAGATCCTCGAGAACCGGGCTTCCGAACTTCGCAGCTGGGCGAGCGATGCCATCTGCTCATGGGTGTCCTTCAGAACCAGCGCGATGGCGTTCTCGCGGTCGCCCATTCCCATCAGCGTTGCAGACACGAAGCGGACTTTCGGGTTGCGCAATCCGCGTCCGCCCGGGTGCAGTTTTAGCTTGGAGAACTCTGCAGGCCGACCTGCGTTGGCCTGACACTTTTTGAACGCCGGTACGAAAGCTTTGTGCTCATCGGCGGCGATGAAGTCGAGGACGTTTTTTCCATCCAGTGAGCCGCCGCCAGCCAACAGGTCCATGGCGGTAGCGTTTGCATAGGTGATTCGGCCACTGTGATCGGTGTTGATGATCAGATCGGTGGAGATATCGAGCGTACGGTAAAGGCGGGCTTCAGAGAGGTTGGCCTCGGACTGGGCATTGTGGGCAGCGGAGTGGTCGAGCACCTGCACCATGATGTACTCGGGTTTGCCGGCGTCGTTGCGCAGCAGGTTGGCATGAGAGCTGGTCCAGACGGTGCGACCCGTGGTGGTGCTCAGGTGACCTTCCAGATCGATGGTGTTGCCATCCAGCAGTGCCTGCCGCCGGCTCTGTACCGTTTCCCAGGCGGCACCTGACAGGAGTTCCTTCAATGGCAGACCGCGAAGCTCTTCCAGGCCGAGCTCGCTGATGGCCTCGATGGTCCGATTTGCCCAGACGATCACACCGTCCAGGTCCAGCAACAGGAGGCCCGCCGGTGCGTCAGCGAACGTCTGCACGAATCGGAATGCTGCTTTGCGGCTTCTGATGCGATAGATCAGGTAGCCGATCAGGCAGAGAACGCCCACCGATGCCAGAGCCAGCCAGATGTATTGAGGATGAGAGACAACCACCCAGGCGACAGCGGCTGCGGCGGCCGGCGGGCCACCCAGAAGAACACCGGATAGGTATCGGTTGTGCAGCATCGTCTGTTGCTTTTGGCTATGCGCGTCTATCCTTGTGCACAACCAGGCGGCAAGTCGTCCATGAATTACACGCTGAAAGTATCCGTCGGCCGTCAGGGCCTCTATGACATCACGCACAAAGTCGCCGATGTGTTGCAGAGTTCCGGATTAAATGAGGGCCTGGTCACGTTGTTCGTGAGACATACCTCTGCCAGCCTGCTGATTCAGGAGAATGCGGATCCGTCCGCGCAGGAGGATCTGGAGCGGTGGCTGAACGCCCTGGTGCCTGAGAATGACGCGCTGTACACGCACACCTCGGAAGGTCCTGACGACATGCCGGCGCACATCAAGTCAGCTCTGACGGCCACCAGCCTATCCATTCCGGTCGCCGAAGGGGCAATGGTACTCGGCACCTGGCAGGGGATCTTTCTCTGGGAGCATCGCCACCATCGCGGCGATCGGCAGGTCGTGGTCAGCCTGATGGGCTGACGAGTTGGGATTCAGCGTCGCCCCTGGCCATCCAGGCCGGATTCCAGAACCACATCCATCCAGCGTTTGTGACCGTCGGGATCGAGAATCATTGATGCGAAGTAAAGCAGCAGCTCCCGGTGTGTCTGGTTCAGTCGTGCCGCCTGCATGGCCTGCTCGCCGGCTTTGCTGTTAACGAATCGGAAGCATTCCGTGAGGCTGCTTTCCCCACCGAGCACCCTGCTGGCACGTCGATTCAGATAGTCGTGCAGGGGCTCCAGGTCATCTTCGTTCAAACCCACGTCATCCGGATTGAGCACAACGTTCGCCCAGAGCGTGGCGAGGTAGAGGCGGTACAGATCGCGATCGACGAACCGCTCGGTGACGCAGGATCGCGTCTCTATGTCGTCGAGAATGTCAGCAAATCGTCTGTCTAGTTCCGCATCGCTCATGGGCGGAGTGTAACCGCCGGATCGAGGCCGGCGCGAGTGGATTTGCAATACTGCCGGGGTCGGTTAACGTAGCCGGCCTTTCAGGTTTCGGGAGAGATGTAGAGGTGCTGAAGCTGGATGCCAAGCAGTTGCCGGACGCCGCGGAGGCACTGCGCCAGGAGGTTCGCTCATTCATCGCGGAGAACGAGGCGCTGATTGGTCGGCCTAACTCCGATTTTTCCACCGGTCACGATCCGGACTTCTCCGCCCGTCTGGGCGAGCGTGGTTGGATCGGCATGACCTGGCCGAAGGCTTACGGCGGGGGAGAGCGGACGTTCTTCGAGCGTTACGTGGTCACCGAGGAACTGCTTGCTGCCGGTGCGCCGGTGAGCGCGCACTGGATCGCCGACCGGCAGAGCGGGCCGTTGCTGCTTCGGTTCGGCAGCGAGGCGCAGAAAACTCGGTACCTGCCGGACATCACCCGTGGCAGGTCCTACTTTTCTATCGGCATGAGCGAGCCGAATACTGGCTCGGACCTGGCCAGTGTCCGCACCACGGCGATTCAGGAAGGGGACAGTTGGCGGATCAACGGCACCAAGCTCTGGACCACGGATGCGCACCGCAACCACTTCATCATCGCGCTGGTGCGGACGGAGCCTGGATCGGAACGACACGCAGGTCTGTCCCAGATCATCGTTGATCTGAAAAACGATGGTGCTGAGGTTCGCCCGATCAAGAACATCGGTGGCGGCGAAGACTTCAACGAGATCGTCTTCGAAGATGTGCTGGTGCCACTCGATCGCGTGGTTGGCGATCCGGGCAACGGCTGGCAGCAGGTGACCAGTGAGCTCGCCTACGAGCGCAGCGGACCTGAGCGCTTTCTGTCCGCCTTCCGGGTGCTGGTGGAGTTCACCCGCGCCGCCGGTGCCGAACCGACACCCGCCGAGGCAGCGGTGATTGGACGTGCGGTTGCACACCTGATGACCTTGCGGCGAATGTCTATTTCTGTTGCCGGCATGCTCGAAGAAGGCAAGAGCCCGGACGTGGAGGCAGCGCTGGTAAAGGCGCTCGGAAACGACTTCGAGAAGCTACTGCCGGAGATGGTTCGGCTGGCCCTGTCCGGTGCGGCGATGTCCGATCCAGCCTGGTCAGATTTCCGCCAGAGCTACGCGGATACGCTCCTGCTTTCTCCTTCATTCACATTGCGCGGGGGCACCCGCGAGATACTCCGTGGGGTGATCGCCCGCGGTCTGGGGCTGCGCTGATGGACACGAGACGGATGCTTCTGGATACGGCGGAGAAGATGTTCGCCGACCATTGTGATAAGCCGCTGCTGGATCTGGCCGAACAGGGTGAGTTTCCAGCAGCCCTGCTCGGGGTGATTCGTGAAGGTGGGTTCCAGCAGCTGGCCATGCCGAGCTCCGGCGTGGAGCTGGCAGATGCCCTGGCGGTCCTGCGCGTCGCAGGGCTTTACGCGCTGCCGCTACCTCTGGCGGAAATGCTGCTGGCCAATCGCTGGTTGGACGATGATGCCCGCACGGTATCCATTGGCATGGGTGATGCGTCCGGTGCTGAGTGCGTTCCCTGGGGCCGGGCAGTGGATGCGGTCATCGCGCTCACGCCGAGCGGAGGAGCACACCTGCTGACAGATCTCTCGGTTGAAGAGGGCAGCAACCTTGCGGGTGAAGCGCGAGATCGCGTACGGGCAGGCAGTTCGGAGTCGTTGACCCTCCAGGAAGACGCCTATGCCCTCCTGGCCTTGAGCAGGGCAGTTCTGATGGCCGGTGGGCTGGAGCGATCGCTGTCACTGTCTCTCGACTACGTCAGCGAGCGGGAGCAGTTTGGCCGTCCTATCTCCAAGTTTCAGGCCATACAGCATCACATGGCCGTGATGGCCGCCGAAACAGCCGCCGCCATTCGCGCGGCAGATGCCGGCTTAGCCGGCGTCGGCTCCCAGCGGATGCTCGAGGAGGTTGCTGTCGCCAAAGCGCGAATCGGCGAGGCGGTTGGTGTCGTCGCTGAGCTCGCCCACCAGGTGCACGGCGCCATGGGCTACACCCATGAGCATCAGCTGCATCACACCACCCGGCGCCTCTGGGCCTGGCGGGATGAGTACGGAACGGAGCAGATCTGGCAACAGCAGCTTGGCGCCACCCTCGCTCGCCGGGTCGCGGCCCAGGGGGGTGATGCGCTCTGGGATTTCATCGCTACCCGTGGCTGACAGCGGGCAGGACTTACCCGAGCGGCCGCCGCCGCCACTGCCGCTGGGAATCAGCGAGTGCCTGCTCGGCAACGAGGTGCGCTATGACGGCACCGGCGCCCGTTCCTCATTTCCACATGCAGCGTTGGAAGGGTTGTTCGAGTATCAGGGTATCTGCCCGGAAGTAGGCATTGGCATGCCGGTACCTCGCCCACCCATACGTCTCATCGCCAGGAAATCGGCCGACCAAACCCGGCAGGTTCGGGCCGTTGGCGTGGCCGACAGAGATCTGGACTATACCGATGCGCTGGCCGGATTCGCCCGGGATACGGCACCCGGACTGGGCGGACTGGCAGGATACGTGCTGATGAAAAGTTCGCCCTCCTGTGGTCTGGAACGGGTGAAGGTGTATTCGGAGCAACCGGATGGCACCGTCGGGATGCCGAAACGGACAGGGCGCGGCATCTTCGCGGCAGGTCTGGCCGCCGCGCTGCCGAATCTGCCTCTGGAAGAGTCCGGGCGGCTCAATGACGAGGTGCTTAGAGAGAACTTCGTCACCCGCACCTTTGCCTATGCGCACTGGCAGGCGTTGCTCACCGCTGGACTCAGCGCACCGGCGCTGGTGGCGTTTCACAGCCGCTACAAATACCTGCTGATGGCACACAGCGTGCCGGCCTATCAGAAAGCCGGCCGGTTGCTCTCGAACCTGAAGACCGACTTAGATGGGATCGCAGCGAGTTACATCGGGGTTCTGATGGATGGTCTCGCCAGACCGGCATCGCGAGGCGGACACGCCAACGTGCTCGCGCATCTGCAGGGCTATCTGAAACGGGTGCTGGATGCGCCGAGTCGCCGGGAGTTGGCGACCCTCATCGCCGAATACCGGCGGGGAGAACAGCCGCTGCTGGCGCCGATGGCGGTGCTGAAACACCACCTCAACCGGCACCCGGACGACTATGTTCTTTACCAGACCTATCTGGATCCCCATCCGCCCGGCGCCGCCTTGCGGCGCGGTCTCTGAACTGAGCGCCGCCTTCCTACCAATCTACCAATGCGCTTTCTTCTTTGGCTCGTAAACGGGAGAGGGCTCGGGATCGAATGACTGATCGAAGTCCCGGTAGTAGGGCTGAGCTGGCTTTCGATGCGGGTAGGCCCGTATCTGCAGCATGTGTTCCTGAATCATCTTGGTGATGCCGGGTCCGGCCCAGATACCGTTCTGGGCTTCGTTCGGAAAGCGCTCGGCAGGATCATGATAGAGGTTGTAGACCTCGTAGAAGTGAAAGTCAGGATTGCGCGGTTTCAGGTTCAACTTGATCTGATCCTTCCGCACGGCCTCCAGGGTTTCACGATTGTAGTGAAATACGTAGTCGCGCCGACCGTGGCCCTCACCCAGCAGCAGTAAGCCTGACTGATCGATTCCGTCGATTACCCTGTCGGTGGGCACCTCATCCAGCGCTCCGGCGATCCGGACAATGGTCAGAAACCAGTCGGTGATCTGCACGATGTCGAGTGGATCCTGACCCGCCGCGATCATTCCCGGCCACCACGCGATCGCAGGGACGCGGATACCGCCTTCCCGGGTCTCCCCTTTGCCGCCTGGGAGGAGGGAATAGCCACCATGCGGATGCACGGTGTACATGGGTCCGTTGTCCGAAGACCAGATCACCAGCGTGTTTTCAGCGATCCCGAGTTCCGTCAGCGTCTGCAGGATGCGGCCGGTGTTGTAGTCATGCTCGACCATCTGGGCGGAGGTGTTGGTGCCCGCAGGCGTATCCCTGAAGTCCGGATGGGCACCCCAGAAGTGATTCCCCTTGCCCCAGAAGTTGACGAAGAAAGGCTCATCGGTGTTGGCCCTTCGCTTGATGAAATCTATGACGTTGTCGGCCACTTCCGAGTCATAGGTGTTGTACTTCTCCATCGAGTAGGGATACACCATCTCCGGCGTCTGGCCTTTGCGTGATCGCATGACGCCACCGGTGTCGTAAGGGAAGTTTTCCGGGCCGGGGCTGCTCATCAGCGCCCGCTGCGAGAAACCACCGACATCGTCCGTTGCTTTCGCGTCCTTGTTGTTCACCCACCACGGCGGATTACCTTCCGACCATTCGGCCTCGTCGAAGCCCTGGCTGGTGGGGTAGTGCTCTTCTTCACCACCCATGTGCCATTTTCCAAAGTGTCCGGTGTAGTAGCCGGCCGCAGACAGTATCTCGGCGGTGGTCACCTCGTCGCCGGCAAGGCCAGATCCGGTTTCGCCCGGCAGGGTAATGTTGTAGAGCCCGTTGCGGATTGGGTGCCGTCCGGTCATGAGCGCACCGCGGGAAGGGGAACACTCGACTTCCGAGTAAAAAGTCAGGAAGCGCATACCTTCCCGTGCCATCTGATCGAGGCTGGGTGTGGGCGCGCCACGGATCTTGCCGCCCCCATAGCTGCCAAGTTCCGTGTAGCCAACGTCGTCGGCGAGGATGTAGACGATGTTGGGTTTCTTGCCGAAGCGTTTTTCCAGCTCCTCCAGTCGTTGCTGCACCGTCCGGTCATCGGCAAGCCATGCTTCGGCAAACGCCTGATTCATCCGCACGAATTCAGGGTCGTGGACGATGTTGGCTGTCAGTCCGCCGGAGAGCAGAAGCGGGATGAGAACAGAGGCTCGTTGAAGGAAAATGGACAGGTTGCTTTTCATAGTTGCCATGCCTCCTGGTTCTGGGAAGCTCTGAAATCTAACATGGAGCCTTTCCGCGACGTGATCGAAAACCGGCAATATGCAGCTCACGTTTGACAACTACGACGCACTTAGCGCCGCGGCCAGTGGCTGGAGCTTCGAGTTCGTTCAGCTGGACAAAGGTCAGTTCAGCGGGTTGGTTGAGCAGGTTGATGGGAACAGTGTCGGGATAACCCACTTCTGCTTCAATCGCAGGTTCCGACAGCTGGGACAGATATCAGAGCAGGCCAGAACCTTTGCATTGTTTCTGGCGCCGACCCCGTTCCGCTGGCTTGGCCGGGAGTTTGGCGGTGATGATCTTTGCCTGTTCCCTGCCGATGGGGCTTTCGAGTGCGTCTCGGAGCCCGGTTTCGATGCGGCATCGATCACGATACGCGACGGGCTGTTGGAGTCGGTCGCGGAACTCCACCAGCTTGACACCCAGCTTGAGCAGTTGCCGAAGTTCGGCCATGGCATCAGGATCGATCCTCGCCGTACGCAGGCGATCAGAGTTGCCCTTCGGGCGCTGATCGGTAGCGGTGCAAGCTCTCCGGTGATTGAACACACCCTCGCCAGACTGATACTGGAAGCACTTGGCCCCGACTGCGGCGATGCCCATCGCGTACCGCGTCGAGCACGGGATCGGGCTTACCGCGAAGCGTTGGACCTGATTCACGGCGAACGGGCACAACGACTGAGTGTGGTGGAGCTGTGCGTGCGAACGGGGGTCAGTGAAAGAACGATGCGCAATGCTTTTCAGGAGCACCTTGGTGTGTCCCCGAAAAGATATCTGCAGGCGGTCTCACTCAGGTCCGTGCGGGACCGCCTGCTGCGTGGTGAAGTGGATGGCGTTCTGGATATCGCTGCCTCTTTTGGCTTCACGCACTCCGGGCAATTCGCGCGAGACTATCGAGCGATGTTCGGCGAACTGCCCTCCCAGACCCGTCTGCGAACAGCCGGGTAAGATCACGCCAGCAGCGGATCACTGTCCGGTTTCAGCTTTGACGACGCTTCCTGCAGGCTTTGCTGCCGATACAGATCGTAGTAGTGGCCTCGTGCATCCATCAGCGCCTGATGCGTGCCGGCCTCCGTGATCCTGCCCTCCTCAATCACCATGATCCGATCCGCATTGCGAATGGTGGACAGGCGGTGGGCGATTACGAAGGCGATCCGTCCCTCGAGCACGTTGGCGAGACCGCGCTGTATGTGCTGCTCCGTCTCCGTGTCTACCGAAGAGGTGGCTTCGTCCATCACGAGGATCTGCGGATCCGCCAGAATCGCTCGCGCAAAAGAAACCAGCTGCTTCTGTCCCGCAGACAGGCGGCTGCCGCCCTCACCGGTTGGCGTGTCGTAGCCTTCTTCCATCTCGGTGATGAAATCATCCGCGCCTGCGAGCCGGGCTGCCGCGATGACTTCCTGGTCCGTTGCGTCCAAGCGGCCGTAGCGGATGTTCTCCATGATCGAGCCGCTGAAAACATGGGCGTTCTGCAGAACGATGCCCAGGTTCGACTGCAGCCAGTGCAGGCTCCTGTTGCGGTAGTCCATGCCGTCGATGAGCACCGCGCCCTGGGTCGGCTCGTAGAAGCGGCAGATCACATTCACCAGCGTGCTTTTACCGCCACCGGTGGGGCCGACAATGGCAATGGTCTCACCGCGTTTCACCGTCAGATTAATGTCTGATAGCACCGGCTTGGCCGGATCGTAGGCGAAGCCAAGGTTGCGCAGCTCGATCTGATGGATGTCGTCTTCGCCGCCATCGACGGCAAAACGGCCGTCCACCGATTGCCGCCGCGCCATGGCTTCCTCGACCGACACCGAATCCTTGATCGCGGGATCCGCTTCGATCAGCGACAGGATCCGCTCCGCGGAGGCCTGGGCCATCTGCATTTCGGCGAACCAGTGACCGAGCTGCTCCACCGGATCGAAGAAATGCCGGGTGTAGGCCATAAAGGCGACGAGCGTGCCGGCGCTGATCAACCCGTCCAGCAGATCGATGCCACCGATCGCCAGGGCCAGTCCCGTCGCCAGGCTCGCGAGGGTAATGACGATGGGCACGTAGATGGCTGCCTGGGTCAGATTGGTGACCGAGGCCCCGTACATGCGGTCGGTCAGCGACTTGAACTCGTTCAGGTTGGCTTCTTCGCGGACGAACGCCTTGCTGGTGAGCACGCCCATGATGGCCTCGTTGTAGGAGCCGGTGATCCGGGAGTTGGTGGCCCGAACCTGTCGTGCCGACTTCAGGATCCGTCGCTGGAACTTGGTGGATACCCAGCCGAGCAGCGGCAGGATGGCCAGCACCACCAGAGCCAGCTTCGGGTTCATGAAGAGCATGGCCACGGCGATACCGAGCATCATCGTGCTGCCCCAGACCAGATCCAGAAAGCCCCAGGCGAGAATGTTGGACAGCCGCTCGCAATCCGACGTCATCCGGGCCATCAGCCAGCCGACCGGACGATAGTCGTAAAAGCTGAATGACAGCCGCTGCAGGTTGGCGAAACCATCTTTGCGGATGTCATGACTGACGTGGGTGCGGATCTTGCCGCCCATCCAGATGAAACCGCCGATAGAGACGGCAATGCCCAGTGTGCACACCAGATAAGCGAGTATCCATGGCATCAGCGAGGCATCTGCGCCGAGCTCGGAGACCTCGTCCACCACGCCCTTCGTAATGAGGGGATAGGACACCTCGGCGCAGGCGGTGGTGAAGGCGAAGACACCCAGCCAAGTCAGATCTTTCGGATAGCGCTTGGCGTAGCCGAACAGCTTCTTCCACAGATCCAGGTTCATCCGTGCGGCGAGCGCATCATCATCGAACCCGTCGTCGAAATTCTCGTCGTCGTAGTTATCCACCTGTGCTACCTCCTTCGGAAGACGCGGCTTTTCCTGCCGGATCGTCCACCGGTGCATCATCTCCCCGCATGTCCGCCTCGATGGACGCATCCAGCGCACCCTGGATTTCACAGAGTCGTCGGTAAGGGCCATCTTCGGCAGCCAGCGTTGCGTGATCACCAATCTGGGCGACCTTGCCCCGGTCGAGTACCAGGATTCGATCGGCGTGCATCACGCTCGACAGGCGATGGGCAATGATCAGCGTGGTCTGGCGGCCTTTGCGTCGCGCCAGGGCGGCCAGGATTTCCCGCTCGGTACCCGTGTCCACGGCAGATAAAGAGTCGTCCAGCACCAGAACGGGCGGGTCTTTCAGCAATGCGCGAGCCAGAGCCAGACGCTGCCGTTGACCGCCGGATAGAGTAACGCCCCGCTCGCCGACCATGGCCTCGAAACCTTCCGGAAAGCTCTCGATGGAGGAGTGAATGGCAGCGTCCTGGCAGGATTCGATGATTTCCACGTCGGGCGCATTGGGCCGGCCAACCATCAGGTTCGCCCGAATGCTGCGCGAGTAGAGAAACGGATCCTGCAGCACTACGCCCACCTGTGCGCGCAGCCACTGCCGGTTCACCTCGGTGATCTCCTGGCCGTCGAGCAGAACACGCCCCGACTGGTAGGGATACATCCGCAGCAGCACGCGAATGAGACTCGACTTTCCGGATCCGGGCGGTCCGACCAGCGCCAGTGTTTCACCGGGCTCGATGGTCACGCTCACGTCATCCAGCACCGGCTTGGCCGGATCGTAGCCGAAGGTCAGATTTTCGAAGACCAGAGCCCCGCGGGCTCGGCCATCCACGGGTGCCAGCTCCTGACTTTCTTCCGGCTCATCCAGGATCTCGTTGATCCTGCCCATGGAAACCACGGCCTTACCGGTGTCGGTCAGCACCCGGCCGAGCTGGCGGATCGGCCAGATGACCATGGAGACGTAAGTCATGAAGGCGAACAGCTCGCCGACGGTGAGGGTGCCGGTGATGATGAACGTCGCACCGGCGATCAGAACCACACCGATCTGCGTCATGGCAAAGAAGTCGCTGATGCCCCAGTACCACCCCATCAGGCGAATCAGCCGGTAGTTGTGATTGCGGAAGTTGGCGTTCTTGGCACCGAACTTTTCCGTCTCATAGGCTTGACGGGCGAACGCACGTACGACGCGGATGCCTGTAAGGTTCTCCTGCAGGGTTGCCGTCATCTCCGCTTCCGCTTCATCGGTCACCTGAAACACTTCTTTCACTTTCGAGAAGAAGATGTACGCGCCGACCACCAGGAACGGCATCATGCACAGGGAGAGCCAGGCCAGATCGCTGTTCATGTAGAACAGAAACGGCAACACGCATAGAAGCAGCATGATGGCCCGACCGATCTCGACCACGTCGCTGGACAGGAAGACGCGCAGGGTTTCCACATCCGAGCTGGACCGCTGGACCAGGTCGCCGGTGTCCGCTGTGTCGTAGAAGGCCGCGTGCAGATTGTGCATGCGCTGATAGATGGTCTCGCGAAGCCGGCGGACGATGTTCTCGGATGCGGTCGCCGCGAGCCGACCGCGGAAGAACAGAAACAGCCCACCCATGGCGGTTACCAGCACCGCCAGCAGGGAAGACAGTACCAGGTAGTTCAGATACGGCGAGCTGTCACCCATAGCCTGGGCAAGGCTCAGCAGTTGCGGCTGAGCGAAGCCGAAATCCCGCTCAACCACCACGTCGATGGCAAACTTGCCGATCAGCGGTGCACCGAACATGAAGGCGTTCATCAGCGCCATGGAAATGACCGCGCCCACGTAAGACAGACGCTGACCTTCGGTGATCCGCCAGAGGTTATAAGATTGTGGTTTGCTCATCGCTCAAGTCCAAAATTCGTAACAGCTCGAAACAGAAAGTGGCTGGGTGCCGAACCGGTTGCCGGGGCGCCTCGAGCGTTTTTATTCGAATGTCTGCGTTCGGATGAACGTCGGGACTTTACGATGTTTCGAGGAACCGCCTGGGCGCGTTCCTCGGGAGCGTTCGGGTCAGCTCAGGGAAGCGCCATCATCACCGGTGCGATGCCGTGCGCCGGCGTACCGCCGGAGCCGGGCAGATAAGCCGGCTTTCGGATTCTGATGTATGTCTCTCTGTACAACATGTAGTACACCCCTATACATCTGGTCGCGGATCCTCTCGGACCCTTCCCTGAGTGAAAGGCACGCCCGATGGGTCAGGCGAGCGAAGTGCGCGGATCTTAAACCTATTCGGGCCCCGGCTTCAACGTCTCTCAGTTGCCGGCTTCAACGTCTCTCAGTTGGCGGCCTCGACGAACTTCATCAGGAATTTCGACGTTCTGCCGCGAATGCTGTCGTCGAAAACGCTCACATCGAGAGGATCGTCCGGGTTGTGCAGCAGGTCAGAAACAGCCACGAGCTTGAATCCGTGACTGGAAATGTCTGCCAGAGCGAACGCGGCCTCTATGCGATGCAGGTCCTGAGCCGCCGTCTTACCTGAGCCTTCGGCGGCAGCATGATCAACAATCGCCAGGACGCCATCGGGCTTCAGAATTCGCCGCACCATGGTGAAAAACGCATCTGGATCCAGGTCCCAGCCGTCTGTCTTGTAGTAGAGATCGTGATAAGTCATCACCATGAGCACCAGGTCCACAGATGCGTCCGCCAGATCGATGTCGTCGAGCTCTCTGTCGTAGCGAACGACACGAGGCAGTCGACCGTTTGCGAGGCGTGCTTCCAGCGCCTCACCAGCAAAGTTCAGATAAGCCTTGTTGTTGTGCAGATAGACGGTTGAGTCCGTCCCCATGGCCCGGCTGAGGATCTCACTGTAGTACCCGCCGCCCGCGAAGAGATCGATGGCCACACCTCCTTCGGGCACGCCAAAGAAGCTCAGCACGTCGGCCGGTCGGCTGCTGGCATCCCGTTCCAGGTCAGTGGCCGGTCGTTCCGGCGAGGCGAGCACTGCCTCGAGACTGGCCGCTGAGGCGCCGCCGGTCAGGGTCAGCGGAATGGCCAGTGCCATCAGCGTGCAGACATGGCTGGCGCGCCGGATCAGCCAGATGAGGATTGCAGCGGGGGAACTTTGCACCGAAATTGTCGCAACCACTATCATGAATCCTCTAAGGCATCAGGTAATGCCGATGGTGCGCCATGGTGCGGAAGCCGGCAACCGATAAACGAAGTCAGGACAGGAATTCGGGTGATCAGAGCAGCGTGACAAACAAGGATGAGAGCAAGGCCGATCGGCTGGCGCGGGCTGAACGGCTGTTGGAAATACTGAAGCTGGAGCGCATCGAGGAAAATCTCTATCGAGGCCTGAACGAAGCTCGTGGAAACTACCGGCTGTTTGGTGGCCAGGTGCTCTCCCAGGCGCTCAAGGCCGCCTGTGAGACGGTTGCCGGACGGCACCCACACTCCGTGCACGGATACTTCATGCGTGCCGGAAACGCTGATCTGCCCGTGCTCTACGAGGTGGATCGAATCCGCGATGGCCGATCTTTCACCACACGTCGGGTGGTCGCTATTCAGGAAGGAGAGGCGATCTTCAGCATGAGCGTCTCCTTCCAGGTGGAAGAGGGAGGTTTCGAGCATGCGGCCTCCATGCCAAACGTGCCGCCACCGGAGGAGCTGGAAGATGACATGCTCGTTGCAGCCCGGCTCACGGGTAAGCAGCCGAATCTGAGCCCGATGGCCGGCCGGCCCCGGCCCTTTGAGATCCGTTCTGTGTTCCAGTTGGGCACGCCGGCCTGGGAAGAAAACCGCCTCTGGAACCCTGTCTGGATCCGCTTTGCGGCGCCGTTGCCGGAGGACGATGGCACTTTGAGCCGGTGTCTGCTTGCCTACGCCTCGGATATGGGGCTGGTTTCCACCTCGCTGCTGCCCCATGCCCGAAGCCAGCCTCGGGATAGGTTCCAACTAGCGAGCCTGGATCATGCCCTCTGGATTCACGCACCCGCGCCCATGGATGAGTGGCTGCTGTTCCACAAGCACACGAGCACCGCCTCGGGCGCCCGGGGGCTGGTCCATGCGGCGTTCTATGAATCGGGTGGCGAGTTGCTCGCGTCCGTGACCCAGGAAGGCCTGGTGCGGGAGCTCCGGGATCCGGCGAATCGTTAACGGTCGGAAAAGTACTGCACATCGAGCACCTTGAACTGCACCCGGACTGCACCGGTGAGCAGCATCATGGCGGCGGTCTCATCGTCCGGCAGCGGGATGTGGGTGGCATCCAGACGTTCCAGGCCCCAGGTTGGATCGAACGGGTGCCAGGCCCCATCGATCTGTATCTCGTTCCAGGCGTGGTAGGCAAACGCGGGCTCCTGACCGTCTGAGTAGGCGAGGCCGAACACCGTTCGGGCCGGCAGTCCGATGCTGCGCGCCAGGCTGGTTAGCAGGTCGGCGAACTCCGTGCAGTCGCCCTCCCGGCTCTCGAGAATCGTCAGCACGCTCTGAGGAGGGTGCCCGGGCTTGTACCGGATGAACTCGTGCACGAATCGATTCAGCGCCCGGGCTCTCGATGCATCATCGGTATGCTCTGCCGCGACTGTTCCGGCGAGCCCGCGAATGTCCGGATGCCGCGCCGGGATCTGCACGGTCTCTTCTTCGTGCTCCGGACCCGCTCGGCCATTCGCACGGGCACTGTGTTCGAGAGTCAGGGTCCACTGATCGTCCACACGCCTGCTATCGGGGAAGAGATCGGCAGGAGACTCATGGCCGAGAATCGCGAGCTTAAGGGCGCTGATTTGCGTGTGATCCGGCAGGCGACGGTCAAGCGGGATGTGGTAACTGGCGGCCTGCAGTGTGCTTCGTGGCGCCAGCGCCTGTTCTCTGGGCACAAGCGTCAGGTTGAAGAGTCCGGCGATTGTCATTGCCGTTGGTGCGAGTCGGCGGTCCAGCTGAATGCGGGTGGCCGAAAAGGGCGCGCCGTTCTCGATGGTGTAGTTCCCTGAATCCACACCGACAACGTCGAACGTTCGCCTGACCGGTTCCAGGCGATCGAAGTTCAGCGACATCACCGAGCGGGAGCGGCCAGCCTCCGGGCGTGCTTTGGCCAGCCAGAGCTCGAAGTCCAGGTAGTCGGCAAGCCTGTACTGCCAGGCGAGTGGTGAGGGAGCAGTGCCGTCGTGCGGCAGGCGGCTCGCCAGGTAGCCTGTGTCGGTGGCATCTATCCGCACACCTTCCAGGCGATCACGGCGGGTCTGCAGATGCTCCGCACTGATCAGAGCGTGGGGCTCGTCTGCTGCGAAGGTTCGACGGCTGGTGGTCGTTGCAGGTTCGTAGGGGTTCATGGCAAATCGTTGCTCGCTCTCGAACACCCAGTTGCCGTCACGGTCCCGGTAGTTGTGCGTGCGCAGGTAGCCTAAGTGTCGTGCCTCCAGGGTGAGGGCATACCAGCGTTCTCCGGCCAGCGCCTTCGCCTGTCGGGTCAGGTCGGTCAGAGGTTCTGCAAGCCACAGGGCCAGACCTGCGATGAGGGCGCAGGCCAGCGCGGCAATGACAATTCTGCCAACCATCTGCCCGTAACAGGTGTCCAGAGTGCGGGGCGGCAGATTATGACACGGGGCAATGGCCCCTGCTGTGTGGACTCACCGGCTGGGCTAGAATATCGGGCTTCCTCGAGCAACCTGGCCGTAAAGAACCCATTCGGTCGGATGTCGAGCCCTGCAGCAAGTTGAGGCGACTATGAGCACCACCACCCCGGAGGTTCAGGACTTCATCCGCCAGCGTATTCGGCGTGATCTGGACGATGGCGTGGTGAGCCAGGGGGTAGTTACCCGGTTTCCTCCCGAGCCGAACGGGTTTCTGCACATCGGTCATGCCAAATCCATCTGCCTGAACTTCGGCGTGGCGGAGGAGTTCGGTGGCCAGACTTATCTGCGCTTCGACGACACCAACCCGCTGAAGGAGAGCGAGGAGTATGTGGAAGCCATTCAGCGGGACGTGGCCTGGCTCGGTTTCGACTGGGGGGACAGGCTCACCTTTGCGTCCGACTACTTCGAGCAGCTTTACCAATTCGCGATCGAGCTCATCGAGAAGGACAAGGCCTTCGTCTGCTCGCTGGATGGCGAGGAAATTCGGTCGACCCGAGGCACCTTGACCGAGCCGGGCACGGACAGCCCATACCGGAATCGCAGCGTGGCGGAAAACCTCGATCTCTTTACGCGCATGCGGGCCGGGGAATTTGCCGACGGCGAGCACGTGCTGCGGGCCAAGATCGACATGGCCTCGCCGAACCTCAACATGCGAGACCCGATCCTCTACCGGATCCGTCATGCCCCACATCAGCGCACGGGTGATGCCTGGGTTATCTACCCGATGTATGACTTCACGCACTGCATCTGTGATGCCCTGGAGGGGATCACACATTCGCTGTGCACCCTGGAGTTCCAGGACCATCGGCCGCTATACGACTGGGTGCTGGAGAACATCAACATCAACTTCCATCCGCCGCAGATCGAGTTCTCGCGGCTGGGCCTCACCCACACCGTGATGAGCAAACGACTGCTGAACACGCTGGTGGATGAAGGGGTCGTGGATGGCTGGGCCGATCCGCGCATGCCGACCATTGCCGGATTACGACGTCGGGGTGTCACCGCGGCAGCCATTCGTGAGTTCTGCCGCCGGATCGGGGTAACCAAGCAGGACAACGTGATCGAGGTGGAGCTGCTGGAGTTCTGTGTGCGTCAGGACCTGGAGAGCGCAGCACCCCGAGGCATGGGCGTTCTCGACCCGCTCAAGGTGACGCTGACGAACTACGAGGGCGATGGTGAGACGCTCACCGCGCCCTGGCACCCGCAGCAGCCGGATCTGGGCGAGCGGGAGATTCCCTTCTCCGCTGAGATCGTGATCGAGCGGGAAGACTTCAGTGAAGACCCGCCGAAGAAGTTCAAAAGGCTTTCACCCGGGGAGATGGTTCGGTTGCGTTATGCCTACATCATCCGCTGCGATGAGGTGATAAAGAACGATGCGGGCGAGGTGATCGAGCTTAACTGCAGCTACTTCCCGGAGTCGAAAAGCGGCAGCGATACCAGTGGCCTGAAACCGAAAGGCGTCGTTCACTGGGCGGATGCCAAGGGAGCGGTGCCCGTGCGTGTACGGCGTTATCAGCACCTGTTCACGGAAGCCGAGCCTGATCTCACGGATTTGAATGCAGCTCTGAACCCGGATTCCGTTGCAGAGACCCAGGCGCTGATCGAGCCGGCCGTGGCCGCGGCCGACGAAAGCCGTTTTCAGTTCGAACGTCAGGGGTATTTCTGTCGGGATGAGCACAACGCCGATCTTTATCATCGCACCGTGACTCTGCGCGACAGCTACAAACCGGGAGGTTGAGCCTAAATGGAAAAGAGGGCGGAACAGATCACGGTCATGGAGGTGAGCCCAAGGGATGGCTTGCAGAACGAGTCCGCGCTGCTCAGCACGGATGACAAGCTCGAGCTGATCGATCGTTCGCTCGCCAGCGGTGCCAAGCGTATCGAGGTGACCAGCTTCGTGCACCCCAAGGTGGTTCCGCAGATGGCGGATGCGGAAGCGGTGGCCCGGGGCCTGCCCCAGCGCGGCGATGTCACCTACACGGGTCTGGTGCTGAATCGACGGGGTTACGAACGGCTGCTGGCGACCGAAAGGCTGAACGAGGCAGGCATCGTGATTCCTGCCAGCGACACCTTTGGTGTCCGAAATCAGGGGATGACCATTGCCGAGGGGCTCGCCATGGCGACGGACATCTTAAGCGATGCTCGAGGCCGCCGGTTCCGGGCGCAAGTGACCATCGCGGTGGCCTTCGGCTGCCCCTTCGAGGGGGACGTGGACCGTGAAACCGTGCTCGACATGGCCCGCGTCCTTGCTGAAGCGGGCCCGGTGGAAATAGGTCTGGCCGATACCATCGGCGTAGGGGTGCCTGCTCAGGTGCGCGATCTCTTCGGCGCTCTTCGCGCGGAGCTGGGTGATGAGATTCCGCTGCGAGCGCACTTCCACGACACCCGCAACACGGGTATTGCCAATGCGGATGCGGCGGTGGTCGCCGGCGTGCAGACGCTGGATGCGAGCATAGGTGGCATCGGCGGTTGTCCCTTTGCACCCAACGCGACGGGAAACATTGCCACCGAAGATCTGGTCTACATGCTCAACCGTTCCGGCGTGGCGCACGGACTGGATCTGCCAACCCTGATCGATGGGGCTGAGTGGGTCTCCGGCGTGCTCGGCAAGCCGGTTCCATCCAGCCTGCTTCGGGCAGGCGATTTCATCCCAGAGACACCGGTGGCCTGATGAGCCTCGAGCTACCCGATCGCCGCGATGTGCTGGCGGCGTCGGAGCGGATCTCCCGGCTCGTACTGCGCACGCCCGTGCTCAGTCGGGCGAGCTTCAGTGAGACCCTCGGCTTCGAGGCGTTCTTCAAGTGTGAGAACCAGCAACGCACGGGCTCTTTCAAATTCCGCGGTGCCAGCAATTCGATCACCCGGCTTGTTCAGTCCTTGCCGGCCGACGCGGACCGACCATTGGTGACCACCCACTCTTCAGGGAACCACGGGGCTGCGCTCGCCCTCGCCGCCGGTCAGGCTGGCTTGCGGTCAGTTATCGTCGTTCCGGAAGGTGCCAACCCGGTAAAACGAGCGGCCATCAAGCGCTATGGCGGTCAGATCGTCGACAGCGGTGAGACCTTGGCGGCACGGGAGGCGAGCCTGCAAGGCGTGATCGAGCAGCATGAGGCGGTGTTCATCCCGCCCTACGATCATTCAGACATCGTTGCCGGGCAGGGTACGGCGGCGCTGGAGCTTGCTGAGGAGGTGAGTGACCTGGATGAGGTCTGGGTGCCTGTGGGCGGTGGCGGGCTGGCGAGCGGGACGCTCCTGGCGTTGAGCGAAACTGAAATTGCCGTGCGCGGTGTGGAACCGGAGCTGGCCGACGACGCCTACTGGTCGATGATCGAGGGCAGCATTCAGCCCCAGAAACCGCCGGTGACGGTGGCAGATGGGTTGCGCACGGCGCTCGGCCAGATACCGTTTGGCGTTTTTCAACGCTACGGACTGGCAATCAGTCGGGTGAGCGAGGAAGAGATTCTTGCTGCCCAAGCGCTCGTCTGGCAGCGCTTGAAGCTCGTCGTCGAGCCGTCTGGGGCCGTTCCCCTGGCTGGTCTGTTGGCTGCAGCCAGGGCAGAGCCTGAGACCTATCGCGGTCGTCGAGCTGGCGTGATCTTCTCAGGTGGAAACGCTCTGTTTCCCGGCACGTGATGGTTGGTCGTGGCCGACGAAGCAGTGGACAGGTCTGCAGCTACGCTATTGGAGAAAGGCCGAGGTTATTGGAGAAAGGCCGAGCAGCCGGTTTGCGTCAGCACCTGTTCCAGCGTCTCGTCGGCCGGCCAGTCAGCGTATCGTGCCTTCAGAGCAAGCAGTGACCGGGCATGATATTTCTGCGGTTTCTGCTCCCAGACGCCACTTAAAAGCCGAACGCTGAACTCGCTCTCGCCGGATTCAATGGCGGCAGCGTTGGCCTGACTCCAGGGCAGGAAGAGCCCGGCGACCTGGTCGGTGAGCAGCGGCAGAAGTGTTCGGGACACGGCGTGCCAGCTCTCGAACGGCCCCAACGGGCCGGGTTCATGCATCCGTTCGATCCACTCAACCACATGCGGGCCGCGCCTGCGCAGAATCTCGTTCGGGGTGGGGTCGCGAAAGGCGTTGTAGAGCTGGCCCCAGAGGCCGAAATCGGCCATTGCCGGCCGGCTGCCGAACAGATAGGGACGAATGGAGAGGTGTGCTTCCAGGAGATCGATGCAGTCCTTGAACGACTCTTCGATCTGTTGTGCCGTCTGCGGCGAGGAGCCTACGAACCAGACCCGATCCACCATTCTCTCCCGGATCGCATCGGCTGCCTTCGAGAGGGTCGCATCGTCCGCATCGGGCTGCATGATCGCCGCCAACCGGCTGGCGCAGGCCCGCTGATCCACTTCCCTTGCCCAGCGATAGTGGAACATCCACTTGTTGCCCCACTCGTCCGCGAACTCCTCGAGCAGGTAGGAGATGAAGGCGCACACGGGGTCTTCGGGATGGATGGACGGCTCCGGGTGTGCGGCTTCCAGCGCTTCGAGAATGGGCGTGGAGTCCTGAATCCCTTCGCCGGCTGGCGTGACCAGAAGCGGGATCAGAGGCAGCTTCGCATGCTTCTGGAAGAGTTCAGCCGCCTGCATGCGGGTCAGCCACTGGTGCGGCAGGGACTTGTAGCGCAGGGCTGCCCTTACCTTCACGGAGTAAGGTGATTCTTCCGCGCCAATCAGCTGGTAGTGGGCGTTTTCGGCCATCTGCTTTCTCGAGGATTCCGCTCGGCGGTGGATGGTCCCGGTTCTTGTGTGTTGATGTCAAACCAGCACCTTCTCGGGAGGAGGCCTCTTTAGGAGTACACCTCCCCCCGAAGACGCGTCTTCCAGAGGTGAGTGGGCTAACATGGGCTTCAGGAACGGGAGAGAGCAGATGAGCTTGGAATTCATCGGCATGATCGGAGTTTCGCCCGAAGGCGGCAACTCCCGGGTGCACGTGATCGACGGCAGCATCGATCCGGACTATATCGTCGAATTTTCCCGGGCCCATGAGGAAGCCGGCTTCGACATGGTGCTGGGTGGGGTACACCTCAGGCGCGGCCGATGGCCTTGCCGTTGCCCAGCATGCTGCGGCGGGCACCAGCAAACTGCGCTTCCTCATCGCCCATCGGCCCGGATTCGTCGCACCCACCCTGGCCGCCCGGAAGTTCGCCACCCTCGATCAGCTATCAGGGGGACGGATCGCCGTGCACATCATCACCGGCGTGTCCGATGCCGAGCAGGCCGGTGACGGCGATTTCCTGGCGAAGAACGACCGCTACCGCAGGTCGCTCGAGTACATGGCACTGTTGCGAAAGAGCTGGACGAATACCGGTCGATTCGATCACCAGGGCGAGTTCTATCACGTGCAGGGGGCGCACTCGGATATCCGCCCACTGCAATCACCACACCCGCCGCTTTTCTTTGGTGGCTCATCTCCCGCGGCCACCCTGGTCGGCGGTCAGGTAGCGGACGTTTACGCGCTCTTTGGTGAGCCGAGAGCGGCGGTTGCCAAGCGGATGGCCGAGATCGGCCAGGTAGCGGCCGGAGTGGGTCGGGAAGTCGGCTTCTCCGTATCGCTGCGACCCATTCTCGGGGAGACGGAGAAAGACGCCTGGGACAGAGCCCATGGCATTCTCGCCGCGATCGAATCCTCTGATGCCCGCTTCCCGACCAAGCCGCTCGACAAGAGCGCGGCGCGGATGCTCGCGCATGCAGATCAAGGTGAGGTGCACGACGAGCGCCTCTGGATGGGTATTGCCAAGGCGACGGGCGCGGTGGGCAATACCTCCTGTCTGGTCGGCACGCCGGAGCAGGTGGCGGAGTCGATCACCGCTTATCACGCGCTCGGGGTGGAGCGCTTTTTGCTCAGAGGGTTTGACCCCTTGGCCGATGCCCGCGACTTCGGCACCAGGCTGTTGCCGCTGGTGCGGGAGATGACGAACGGCTGAGCCCTGCTCGCCGATTGGAATGCAGGACCCCCGCCTCTGTCCTCAAGAGCCCAGCCTGGCTTCAAAGTGCCGTGCCAGATACTCGTCCACCCAGGTGGGTTGCCGGATGCCCCGAACAAAGGCGCAATGACCGCCGTACCGACTGGGCACGGTCTCGATGCCGGAGGGTAACCGTGCGAACCCTGCAGCGGGAATCACCGGATCGTCTTCGGCGTAGATCACCGTTGCTTCCGTGTTGCGTAGGGCGTCCCCGGTGAGGGTGTAGGCGGCCAGGTAACTTTCCGTGTTCGGATAGTCCGTGTGCTCGCGAACGAACAGGTCGGTGAGATCGCTGACGGTATTCAGTCTGCGGGCCTGGGCGAACTGGTAGCGGTGGGGAAAGGCAGTCTCTTTCTGCTTGAGGGCCCGCTGCCACTTGAGCAGAAAAAACAGCCGGTAGGCCGCAAGGCCGTTGTCGATGCTCATCATGCTTGCCGGTGGATCGATGGCCGGGCAGATGGCGACGGCAGGCAGTCCGGTGTCTCTGGCGATTCGAAGTGCGAAGTTGCCGCCCAAGGAGAAACCGGCAATGCCCACGGGTCCGCTGACCATACGCTCGATCTGGCGCACGGCCTCCACGACTTCTGCGGTGCGTGCGGAGTGAAACATCTCCTCGTTCAAGTGCGCCGTGTCGCCATGATCACGCAGGTTGAGGCGGACCACGCTGAAGCCGCTGGCAAATAGCTCGCTCGCCGCAGAGAGCACGTAACTCGAGTCCGCATGACCGAGCCAACCGTGAATAAGGACGATACCTGGGGCCGTATCGGGTTGTAGCGAAGCCCAGGCTTCCAGTTGCACGCCATCGCGGGTGGTGATGATCCGTTGCTCGGCAGCGGCGAGCAGTGCTGTCGCGCGACGCTTCACCCAGCGGCCGCGCCCGCGGCTGCCGAGGATCGTCTGCACATGGGGCGAGCGCAGCGGCCGCCCGGGCTTGAATGCCGGAATCACGGCTGAACGTTCGTCAGGGGAGGAGCGCGCCGCCGTCCACGTCGATGGTGGTGCCAGTGACGAAATCGTTCTCGATGGTGAACAGAATGCCGGTAGCAACCTCCTCGGCGGTGCCTGCCCGCTTGATCAGATTGCCCGCGGTCGCCTGGCTGAGAAAAGCCTGCCGGGCATCACCTTCGCCGGGGAACATGGGGGTATCGATCAGGCCAGGTGAGACGACGTTGATGCGTCGCGGTGCGATCTCACCGGCGATGGCACGAGTGAATCCCTCGACGGCATTGCCGACGGTGGAGATCGCCGACATGCCCGGGTTGCACTTTCTGGCCGGAGAACCGCTGACCAGTGTGATGCAGGCGTCCTCCGACAGGTGCTCGCCGACCAGGCGCACGGAATTCACGTAGCCCCAGAGCTTACGAAAGGAGCCGGTGAAGCCATCCAGATCCATGTCCATGAACGGTCCGGTCGCCCGCTCGCCTCCGGTTGCTGCGTTGACGAGCACGTCAATCGGCGCGTACTCGCTGAAGGCAGCGGACATGGCATCTCGATCCAGCACATCCAGCGCTCTGAAATCGGCGCCCGGTACCGCGGCCGTCGCCTGCTCGATGTTTGCCTCCGAACGACCGAAGCCGACCACCTTCGCGCCTTTCTCGAGGATCATCTTCACTGCAGCCAGACCGATCCCGGACGTGCCGCCAAGTACCAGGGCCTGTTTTCCGTTCAGATTCATTGTGTAGTCCTCCTGATGTGAGTTCTGCGACTGGATTCAGTCTGCGAGGTTGTCGCCTGGCTAAATGTTCGATCGGGAAGTCAGCCGGTGGGTTTGCACGCCGCGATCTTCCAGTAGCGCAATGATGCCGTTCTCACCGATCAGATGGGCGGCACCAACCAGCACGAAGTAAGTATCTGGAGCGTCGGGATTTCCCGTTGCAAGATAACCCTGAATCGTGTCGGCCATGCCGAGATTGCGCTCATCGAGCAACTGCTCCGTGAACTGCCTGGTCAGCTCCGAGTCCCCGGACTGTGCTTCGAACATCTCCATGAACAGCTCGTCGTCGCCGCTGAACCAGGCGCTGATCATTCCCGCAACCAGCGGTTCGATTCCAGCTTCCTGTTCCAGGGTGTCGATCAGCAGCTGCTTCTGCAGGTCCATGGGCTGGTTGAACAGGAGCGACAGTTGCGCATCCAGGGTTTCCAGCTCTAGGAGCCGCCGCTCGCCAAGCTGGCGAAGGTAGTGCTGCTCGACGCCGTGCTCGCCCTGGTAGCCGAGGCTGGTCAGCCTGAGCAGCACGATCTGATTCATAAGAAATGCGGGTTTGAGCGTTTCCACCTGGTTCAGCGGCACGCCGTAGCGACCGAGGCTGGTGGCCAGTTCTGCGGTCAGCGGTTCAGGCAGGACTGTCTGGATTCGTTGCCCATCCGGCAACGTCGCGTAGGAGATGGTTTTCAGCTGCAGCTCGCTTGGCTCCACCGCGCCAACGTTGACCTCCACCACCAGCGTATCTGCCGCAGCAAACGCCGCTTCGTAGGCTGGCGGTAGCGGGTAGAGGCTCGGTTTCAGGATGTGCACGGAGCCGGCCAGATAGACCGTGCTGGTCGGGCTCTCGATCTGCCAGAGGTAGAGCGGATGCTCCCCGCTTGGCACTTGGGCCCGGATTTCCTCACCGCTGGTGATCTTCTCGTCATTGAGCTTCCTCAGCTCACAAGCGGGTTGCTCGGGAGACCGGCTCGCCTCGCAGGTTCGCAGCGCGGTGATCGCTGCCATCAGATCGTTGGGCTGGCTGTGGCTAGAGGTGCCCGATTCCGGCACGCCGGGGATGACGGCGAGTGCCTTGCTGATGCTGAGCTGCTCGTAGCTGAGCACCTCGTTCAGCGGCTCCAGCGCGGTGGCAGCACCCGCTGCTTCGGTGCTTGCCAGGCTGACGAACAGCGTAAGGCGCAGTAGCCGAGAGGTGAGGGCCCGTTTCATCCGTGCTGAACGTCCTGAGGTGTCTCACCGGCGGCAACAATGGCCTGCTTCACCGCATCGAGCACTTGATCAAGCAGAGCTTCGTCCGTACCTCGCATGACGAGAGATGTGCCGTAGCGATCCTGCTTGAAGAACGGGTAGCTGCCGAGATCCACCGTTGGAAACTCTTCCTGAATCTCCCGCAGCGCACCGGCAATCTGGCTCTCACCGAGAAACGCGGTGACGGAGCGGGACCTGACCATGGGACCGCTCTTCAGCTTGCCTTCCAGGCTTGCGAGCATGGCCTGCATGACGCCCGGGATGCCGGCCATCACATAGACGTTGTCGACCCGAAAGCCGGGTGGCCCGCCGGTAGCGTTGTCGACCAGTTGTGCCCCTTCCGGAACTCGAGCCATGCGCATGCGTGCTTCCATCACGTCCGGCGGCGCGGGCCGCTGTCTGATCAGATCGGCGATGGTCTCGTTGATGACGACGGGCACGCCAAAGGCTTCGGCGATGCAATCGGCGGTGATGTCATCGTGGGTTGGACCGATACCGCCAGTGGTGAAGACGTAGTCGTAGGTCGTGCGCGCGTAGTTCACCGCGTCGACGATGGCCTCTTCGATGTCCGGCACTACGCGTGCCTCCCGGACCTGGATGCCCCAGCCGCCCAGGGTCAGAGCGATGTGATTGAGGTTCACGTCCTGTGTTCGGCCGGAGAGGATCTCGTTGCCGATGATGAGCACGCAGGCGGTGACGGCCTGGTCGTCCATGTTCTGGTCCAGATGCGAGAAGAGGCGAGAGTATAGCGGGTTGGGGCCTGTGTGCTGAGGCTTCGTGGCGATGAGTCAGGTGGCGATATCCAAGCTGATTAGGACTATGCTGTGACCAGCGTATCAGATACTTGGATCGCTTCGTGCACCCCAGAACGTCCAGTAGATCTGAATGCTGCCAATCCAGTCATCGTAGCTCTGTGTGGTTTGAGCTTCCCGCTTCTCGTAGCGAACGCCCCAGTTCAGGTTGAGTGAGCGACCAAGTCGGTGTTCGACTCGAAATGCAGCTCGCAGCTCATCCTGATCGTCTCGATCACGGAAGTCACGATTCGATAGGTCGGCGGAAGCCAGCAGGGTGGTAGTTCTAGTCAGATCGCGGCGATATTCCAAGCGGCCACCGATGAGAGTATTGGTCAACGGAATGTCCTCGGCGTACTCCTGCCGAGTATAGTATCCCGACAGAGTGAAGGTGTTGGCGCCAACGCTCTGGGTGGCGCTAAGGGTACCGATAGTCTCTTCGAAGGCGGCGTTGATACCTGTGTTTTCAGAGGCGGAATCGCCACTTGCAAGACCACTGCCTGCGTCCGTAATCATCCTGGAACCGATCAGCGAGAAGGTTGTCGATGGCCTTGCTTCCCAGGTGATCGAGCCGGAGAACATGGGGTCGTCAGTCTCGCCACGACCCTCCCGTTCGTACCAGTTGTAGCCTAAGTTGATCTCTAGAACGACGGGGCCACTGTCCTGCAGGTAGCCGATCGTGGCTACGGCGTACTCCGCGTGCGGGAAAATGCCTTCATACTCAATGTCGCTGTAGGTGCCGGCGGCTACCAGCGTGCGGTTCTCCGAGAGGCCCAACAAGTAGCGTAGCGTACCGTTGTGGCGCTGGCTGTCTGTGGAAGTTTCGGTAGTGTGCACATCCCGAAACAGATACTCGATCTGGAACTCATCTGCGCTGCGCGGCTGCAACAACAGCCTGCCGCCTGCTTCAGTCGTAGATATTGTTTGCCGGTTGTCCTGTGTCGCCGTTTGAAGTGCCCGTACGGTCGATAGCGTTCGGGTGTTGTTCGCAAAGAAGTCAATCCGGTCCGGTATTGCGCGCCATTCGATGGCTGCAAGGCCGGTGAGAATGTCCTCATCCGTCCATATATCTTCTGTGTAGAGGCGACGCTCGTAGCTGTAGTCCACGTCCATATCCAGCGTCGCGGTGCCTTCAGCCAAACTGATATCCGCGCCAGGCACATGCACCAGCTCGCCAATCTCTCCGGTGTCCGTGCGCAGCGTATTGCTGGTGTATTCGGCCGTGTAATGAACCGCTGCTTGCACGTCGATGGCAACAGCGGTTTGTGGCACTGCCAGTCCGCCACCCAGTAGGGTGGTGGTGAAAGCCATCGCCAGTGACCCGTACCTTGCTGGCCGTTCAGAAGGCACGTTCTGGCACCGTTACCACATCACCGGGTTGCAGTGGGTAGTTAGTGGCCATTTCGCCTCGGTGCAGAATACGGTTCAATCGTATGTCGAGTCGCTCGCCGCTACGGCGATAAAGCACGGCGCCACCTTCGTTGGCGAACTCGGTGGTGCCGCCCGCTTCGAGGACGATGTCGAGAACGGTCATACCCTGACGGTACGGGAGAGAAAGCGGTTCCTCGACAGCGCCAGTAACCCGTACTCTGGAGCGATACTGGTCGCTACCCATTTCTGTCACGATCACCGTCACATAGGGGTCGCGGATGAACGTAGCCAAACGTTCGGTGATATCAGTGGCAACTTCTTCCGGCGTCTTATTACCCACAACCACGTCGCCTGCCAGCGGCACAGAAACCTTGCCATCTGGTCGAACGGGCACATCCACGCTCAGATCCTCATTGCGCCAGACGTTGATGCTGAGAGTATCTCCCACGCCGATCCGGTACTCAGCGGTGAACTCCGGTTCGGTATCGGTTGCCGCCGGTGGCGGTGCCGAAGTGCTGCAGGCACCCAGGGCGAAAACGAGCAGACCAGATAGGAAGGTTCCAAAACGGAAATTCAGTAAATTAAATTGTGATGTGCCCATTCCTCGATCTCTCCAGTCAAAGCAATGAAAGCAGCAGGTGCTGCGGATACGGCGTCAATAATACCGCCTTTCCAGGCCTGGCGGACGGCTTCGACGAGGCGCTTACAACTCCTACAGCGGTGTCACAGTTGAGCAACATGGGGGGCACAGACCTTGGCCGGTCACTCGCCAACAATGAGCATCCAGATTAAGAGAACCCACCAGGAGCAGAAAAAGCCAATGGCAAACAGACGGGACGAAGAACCGAAGACCTGGTTTCGATCCGAAAGAGTCTTCCGCGTGGATGGGGAGTGGTTCATCCATACCCGGGAAGGCATTGCCGTTGGCCCATACAGCGACAAGTTTGCCGCTGATGTGGACGCCGAAATGCTGAAATCGCTGCTGGTGGGTGTCGACGAGACTGAAGCCCACGTCATCATCCGCGAGTTCATGGAGAACGGCGCCCACAATCTGGGTGGAGACAAGAATACTGAACCGGTGGTGGACACCGATGAAGTCGCGAATCTCCTCGATGATGAGGAATGGAGCTTAGATCAGGTCCGTCAACTCAGCTGAAGTCTGATTTCTTCGGTTGTAAGGACGGCGTGCGGACGGGGAGCGGTCGTTGAGTTCACCCTCAGCGGCCTTGGAAATCTGGGGTTCTCTTTTCCCTGAACGCACGTCGTCCTTCTTTATAGTCCTCTGAATCGAAGCACTCATCCACCAGCGTGTGCACACGCCGCAGATCTTCTTCCCGTTCACCGCGCTCCCAGGCATTGATTGCCGCCTTCGCCGCCTTTACCGTCAACGGTGCGTTTCCGGCTATTCGTTCCGCGTAAGCGACTGTTTCCTGCTCGATCTCTTCCTGGGCAAAGACCCGGTTGATCAGTCCCATGTCGTAGGCTTCTTCGGCTTGCATGAAGCGGGCTGAGAACATGATGTCGCGGGCACGGGCCGGGCCGACAAGGCGGGTGAGCTTTGCCAGACCCTCGTACTCGTAGCCCAAACCGAGCTTCGCCGCCGGTATGCCGAACGTGGAATCCGGGGTCGCAATCCGGATGTCTGCCGATAACGCCGTGGCAAGGCCTCCGCCAATGCAGTAACCCTCGATCAGCGCGATCATCGGCTTTTCGAACCTTGCCAGCCAGCGGTTCGCGCGACCTGCGGTTTTACCGTACTCGTCCTTCTGCGCGGCGCTGCTTCTCTTGGTATCGAACTCGGAAATGTCCGCGCCCGAGACAAACGCCTTGCCCCCTGCGCCTCGAAGCACCGCGACCCGCACCTCGGGATCCGTATCAAAGGCTTCCAGCACATCGCCGATGCCTTGCCACATCTCCAGAGAGAGTGCGTTGTGCCGCTCGGGTTGATTGAAGATCAACCAGCCGATGCCGTCATCATCGATCCGGCCGATGATCTTGCTGGTTTGCAACCCGAGTTCTCGCGCCATGAGGCTGTCCGTCCTCTGCCCTGATCAAATTGAAGGAAAGGCGAGAAGGTAAACCCTTGTTGCAGGCTTTGCCAGTGCCTGCGCTTCGCGGTCTCTGTTTCCGCCCTCTTTGCCAAGCCATCGGGAAACGGCGAAACTCGTCAGCTTGAATCGGAGGCAGCATGGACTTTCAGATCTCGGAAGAGCAGCAACTGATCCGCGACGCGGTGCGCAAGACCTGCGCCGGATTCCCGGATGAGTACTGGGCAGAAAAAGACGAGACCCACGAATTCCCCTGGGAGTTTTACAACGCCATGGCGGAAGCCGGTTGGATCGGCGTTGCCATTCCCGAAGCATACGGCGGTAGCGGGCGCGGTATCACCGAGGCCAGCCTGGTGCTGGAGGAGGTCGCGGCCAGCGGCGCGGCGATGAACGGTGCCACGGCCCTGCACCTGTCGGTGTTCGGCATGCACCCGGTGGTGGCCCATGGCAGCGAAGACCTCAAGCAGCGATTCCTGCCTCGGGTGGCGAGTGGAGATCTGCACGTCGCTTTCGGGGTCACCGAGCCGAACGCGGGCACCAACACCACAGCGATAGAAACCTCCGCCCGCCGCGAAGGCGATGGGTACATCGTTCGCGGCCGTAAGGTCTGGACCACCAAGGCGCTGATTGCCGAGCGCGTGCTGCTGCTTGTGAGAACCACACCGAAAGAGGCGGCCGCTCGGCGGACGGACGGCATGACGCTGCTCCTCGCCGAGCTGCAGCGGCCGGAGGTGACCATATCGCCGATCCCCAAGGTCGGCCGAAATGCCGTAGCTACCTGTGAGGTGGTCTATGACGATCTGCCAGTGTCAGTGGCCGACCGTGTCGGCGAGGAAGGCAAGGGATTCAAGTACCTGCTCGACGGACTGAACGCGGAGCGGATTCTGGTTGCCGCTGAAGCGCTGGGTATCGGCCGGGCGGCGTTGAATCGCGCCGTGAACTATGCCAATGAGCGGGTAGTCTTCGACCGCCCCATCGGCCAGAACCAGGGTGTCGCATTCCCGCTCGGGGAAGCGAAGATGCGGCTGGACGCGGCTGAGCTGATGGTTCGCAAAGCGGCCTGGAAGCTCGACAATGGTGAGCCCTGCGGGGCCGAGGCAAACATGGCCAAGTGGCTCGCCGCGGATGCAGCCTTTCAGGCGGCGGACCAGGCCATGCAGACTCATGGTGGGTTCGGCTATGCGAAGGAGTATCACGTGGAGCGGTACTGGCGGGAGGCCAGGCTCATGCGGATTGCGCCGATTTCTCAGGAGATGATTCTTAACTACGTGACCGAACACGTGCTCGGGTTGCCTCGTTCCTACTGATCTAGCTTGGGTTGCATTCAGTTCAGTCTGAGACCGGGACCGCGGGGTGCGCATATTGTTCTCAGGCACTCCGCTCGGGCGCTCCGCGCTTCCCTCAGTTGCAGTTGTTGCCTCGCTACGCGAGTCAAAACCGCGCCCTCGGCCTCGCTCAGACGTTTCTGATAACAACATGCGCACCCCACGCTCCCTCTCCCGAGCGGGAATGAATTCAATCGCTGGATCGTCGTGTGTGTAGGTGTCGAGGTAGCGAGTCGTGGACCGCGTATGGGTGGATCAGAGTGGCGGATTGTTGATTGCGCATGGGTCTGCCGAAAGGGCGAATCATCGACAGCGTGTCGGTGTGGCCACCCACACCTGGACAGTGGTCGGGTGACTACGACCGTTGATCAGCTCCACACCCTCATGGCCCGAAAACGCAGCAGCGTGCGAGTTGCACAAGTGTTTCATAAGCGTCTGAGCGAGGCCGAGTGAGCCGAATTGACTCGCTTTAGCGAGGCAAGTTCGCGGAGGGAGGGAAGCGCGGAGCGCCCGAGCGGAGCGCATGAAACACTTGTGCAACTCGCACGATGCGGGGCCTATCGAAACCCATGAATCTAGGAAACGTACGGAGCGAAACACCTATGCAACTCACGAGATGTGGGGCCTATCGAAACCAATAAGTATAGGAACCGAAACCCTCAAGCCCGCCGAGCCAACCGCTTCCGCTTATGCTGCACATAATCCACCAGAATATACTCCCCCAACTTCTCAGGAGACGTATAAAACACCCGTCCGCCATTGATCTTCGCGATCTCATCCATAAAAGCCTTCAAGTAGTAATTAGAATCCAACATGAAGGTATTGATCGCGATCCCCCGCGTCGTGCAGTGCTTCACCGCCTTGAAAGTGGCCCGGATCGTCTCCGGTGTGGCCGGATAGGCGAACTGAGCCTGGCCGTTCTCCAGATGAGCCGTCGGCTCACCATCCGAGATCATGATGATCTGCTTGGTGCCGCCCGTATGCTTCGCCAGCAGTTTCTCGGCCAGCAGCAGGGCATGCTGCATGTTGGTGCCGAGCACGTACTCGTCCCACTGCAGATAGGGCAGGTCGTGGGGTTTCAGCTCCTTCGCATAAGCGGCGAAGCCGATGATGTAGAAGCTGTCTTTCGGGTACTGGCTGGTGATCAGGTTGTGCAGCGCCAGGGCGACTTTCTTGGCGGCCTGGAACGAACCCCGGAGCGCCATGGACCAGGACAGGTCCACCAGCATGGCAGTGGCCGTGGAGGTGATCATCTCGCTGCGATATATCTCGAAGTCGTCCGGCTGCAGCTGGACGGGCGCGCCGGGCCCGTCCCGGTCGATGGCGTTGCGTAAGGTGCGCGGCATGTGCAGGTGGAAGGGGTCACCGTATTCGTAAGGCTTGGTCTGCTCCAGACGCTCGCCGAACCGGCCTTCTTCAGGCAATGCATGGTTACCCATGCTCTGCCGCTTCAAACGCTCGTAAATCTCGCCCAGCGCTTTCTGACCGATCATCCGTGAGCCCCGCGGCGTCAGCTCCCAGCGATCATCCCCCGTGGGGCGAATGTAGCCGGCTTCTTCCAGCGCTTTCAGCAGCTCGTTCAGCTTGTCCAGATCTTCGCCGGCCTCATCGCCCATCAGGTCTTTCAGCAGATCCCGATCGATCCGGTCCAGATCACCGCCACGTTCAGCGCTCTGCACCTGCTCGATGAGCTCGTCGAGCTGACTCATCTCGTTCATCAGCTCCATGGCCGCATCCAGGCCCAGGCGCTCATCGCCGCTGAAGCGATACTGATTGCCGTCCGGATTGAGGAAGGCCATCTCCTTTGCCAGCTTGGCCATCTCCGCATTGAGCTCGGGGTCGCTGAAGCGATCCGACAGGAGGGACTGCAGTTGGGCCTGTTGCTCGGGTGAGAGGCTGTTCAGCAGCGATTGCGCAGCTGCCATCTGCTGCTGCATCTGTTCCAGGAGCTCATCGAGGCTCTGCGGCGGGTTGTCGCCGAACATGTCGCCGAACT
Organism: Candidatus Azotimanducaceae bacterium; assembly: GCA_965215995.1. Taxonomy (GTDB): domain Bacteria; phylum Pseudomonadota; class Gammaproteobacteria; order Pseudomonadales; family Azotimanducaceae; genus SZUA-309. The sequence goes on from OZ244128.1 coordinate 3,780,942, forward strand.
CTTTCATGAAGTCGTCGAAGCCCGGATCTTCCCCGGCGATCTTCTTCACCAGCATGTCGTTCAGCGCCTTCATCATGTCCTTCATGCGCTCGATATCACCGTCGGACAGGTTGTTGACCATGTTCTCGATGTTGTTGAAGAAGGTGTTCGCCATGGATTTGCGCAGGTCGTTCAGCAGCTCGAGGAATTTCTTCTGCGCATCTGGATTCAGGAACTCGTACTTCTCCAGCTCCTTGACCTGACTGGCAACATCCTCGGGCATCTCTTCGAGGATTTCCTGATTACGCTCGGCAATGTTCTTCAGCACGTCGCCGGAGAAGTCGTCCGCTTCTTTGTTCAGCCACTCGTCGATTCGTTCTTTCTCCATGCCGACGATCTCATCGAGCCGTTCACGGAAGTCGTCGAAGATGCTGGAGAGATCAAACTGCTCGAGCCGCTGCCGTTTCTGATCCCGGAGCTGCTTCAGCATGTCTCGCAGCCCCTGCATGTAGCCGCCCTGAGGGATCTGCATGCCGCGGGACATGAGGTTGCGCATGGCCCAGCGCAGATCGCCGTACTCCATCAGATCGTCGGCGAGGGCTTCGAGTATCTGGTCTGCATCGAGCGGCAGACTCTGACTGCCGTCCCAGGCGCTGAAGCGATGTTTGGGGGCGGGATGGCGCATTCTTGGTTCCTCAGCCGGTATAGGTGCTGGTGCCGGCGTGGTCGTACTTGTTCAGCAGCTTGTGCAGGTGCAACCCTTCCAACACGAACTCGATCACCGTGGCACGCATGATGTCGCTCACCGAGTCCCGGTCGGGGAAGATGTCGTTCAGTGAAGGAATCCGCTCAGCGATGGCAGCGTAATCTGACGCCGGCGCCGCTTCGCCGGTATCGACGGTGAGCCCTTCGTTGAAGGCCATGGCGATGGGCTCCAGGTCGTTCACATCGTAGCGGCGATCGAATACGTCCTTCACCGCCCCTTGAATGATCCGCGCCGTGATCTTGTCTTCCTGGCCTTCCTCCATGGCCTCGAACTCGATCTTCCCCTGCAGGGATGGAATCACGTACTCGAGATCGGAAATGCGTGGAACGACTTCGGCTTCTCCGAGCCTGAGCGCCCGGCGAAACGCGTTGGCGACCAGGGCCTCGTAGTTGGAGATCGAGGTGCGTACCGAGACCCCGGAGCGCTGGTTGATGTCCGGAGAGCGTCGGGCGTGGTGGGTGATCTCGGCGACGATTTCCTTCATGAAGTCCGGCACGTTGAGGTGATAGTCACCCAGATCCAGGACGCTGGCTTCCTGATCCATGATCTCCACCTCCTTTTCCACCTCGATTGGGTAGTGGGTGCGGATCTGAGCGCCGTAGCGGTCTTTCAATGGCGTGATGATGCGGCCGCGATTGGTGTAGTCCTCCGGATTCGCGGTGGCAACGATGAAGACATCCAGTGGCAGGCGGACCTTGAAGCCGCGGATCTGCACGTCCCGCTCTTCGAGCAGGTTCAGAAGACCCACCTGGATGCGCTCGGCCAGGTCCGGCAACTCGTTGATGGCGAAGATGCCGCGATTGACTCTGGGGACCAGGCCGAAATGCAGAGTGAGCTCGTCTGAAAGATAGCGACCTTCGGCGATCTTGATCGGGTCTACCTCGCCAATCAGATCGGCGATGGTGATATCCGGGGTGGCCAGCTTCTCGGCGTAGCGTTCGTCTCTGTGCATCCAGCGGATGGGGGCCGAGTCGCCCTGCTCGGCCATGATTGTCTTGCCTTCTACGGAGATCGGCTGATAGGGGCTCTCGGGGATCTCAGTACCGTCGATCACCGGTGTGAACTCATCGAGCAAGCTGGTCAGACCTCGAACAATGCGGGATTTTGCCTGACCACGCTCCCCCAGAAGAATGATGTCCTGGAGGCCGAGGATGGCGTTGGTCAACTGCGGTACCACAGTGTCGTCGTAGCCCATCACGCCGGGAAACAGTGGCTGCTTGTCACGCAGTCGGTTGATCAGGTTGCGGCGTACCTCTGCCTTCACCGGCAGGATCTGGTAGTCGGAAGCCTTCAGCTCCCCGAAGGTCTTTGCCAGCCCGTCAGGCGCGGTAGGGGATGCTTCAGCCATCGTCTCTGCTCCAAAGATGCTTCCTCCGGTCAGTGTCTCTCACGACTTGGCTGCTTGGCAAATAGGCTTGTCTGACGTCGCAATTTACGCGCGGTTGCGGTTAACTGATCGCTACGGATAGGCGTCGATTGTGGGGAAGGTCGATGAGTCTGAGAGAATTTCGAGCCGAGGCAGCGGCGTGGCTGCGCGAGAACTGCCCGGCAAGCCTGATCGGGTACAACGAAGCGGTCTGGGGAGGCGGCAGCAAGGCGCCACTCAAGGACCCGGACAAGCAGCGTTACTTCGATGCCATGCTCGAACGGGGCTGGACGGTGCCGAACTGGCCGGCGGAATACGGTGGCGCCGGGCTCTCATCGGACGAGCACCAGGCGTTGAACCAGGCCATGGCGGAGGCCGGAGCGCCGGTGCCGCTCGCCGGTATGGGCACGACCATGATCGGGCCGACGCTGCTCGAACATGGCACTGCCGAGCAGAAGGCCCGGCACCTGCCGCAGATCGCTTCCGGGGAAAAGCGCTGGTGCCAGGGCTACTCGGAGCCGGGTGCCGGCTCGGATCTGGCCAGCCTGAAAACTCGTGCGGAGGATAAGGGCGATCACTTCGTGATCAACGGCTCGAAGATCTGGACTTCGGGTGCGAATTTCGCCGACTGGATCTTCTGCCTGGTGCGCACGGACTTCGATGTGCCAAAGCACGACGGTATCAGCTTCGTCCTTTTTTCCATGGATCAGCCAGGCGTCACCGTCAAGCCCATCCTGCTGATCAGCGGTGCATCGCCATTCTGTGAATGTTTCTTCGATGACGCGATTGCCCGCAAGGAAGACCTGATTGGCAATCTGAACCGGGGCTGGACCATCGCCAAGCGTCTGCTCCAGCACGAGCGTTCGTCCATATCCGGCGCTCAGCCGCAGACCCGTTCCGTCACCGAGGTGGCGCGTCAGTACGTAGGAGCCGCCGATGGCAGAATCTCGGATCCAGCCGTTCGAGCCGAGGTGATTGGGCATGAGATGGATGCCCGGGCATTCGCGCTCACTCAGCGCCGTTCCCGGGAGGAAAATGCAGAAGGCGGCACACCGACATTTGCGACCTCGATTTTCAAGCTCTATCGCAGTGAGCTGACGCAACGGCGAACTGAGATGATCGTCGCCATGATGGGCAGTCAGGGGGTCGGCTGGTCTGGAGAGGCTTTTTCAGATGCGGAGCTGGAAGAGACACGATTCTGGCTCGGCAGGAAGGCAGGCTCGATTGCCGGCGGCACCTCGGAAGTTCAGCGCAACATCATCGCCAAACGGGTGCTCGGTCTGCCCGATTAGAGACATGGACGGAGAAGAGAAATGAGTGAAGCATTCAACTATCAAGAACGGGACGGGGTGCTGATCGGCCCTGTCCGCTCACCGAAGAACACTGCCAGGCACCTGGGTGCTGGGAGCATTCACGATGATGCCACCGCCCAGAAGCTGGGCTTTCGTGGTGGCACTGTGGCCGGCTCGCTGCACATGGAGCAGTTCCCGCCGTTGCTGGTCGAAGCCTTCGGTGAAGAGTGGTTGCGAAGCGGTGGTCTGTCCCTCTATTTCAAGTACGCAACCACCGATAGCGAGCCGGTGCAGGCCTTTGCCCGGCAACCGTCAGGGCGCCGTACCGAGGTGTGGATGGACGATTCGGCCGGCAACCGGGTGGCGGACGGCACCGCAAACGTGGGTGGACCCGATCCCGACTCGACGCTCAAGCAGCGCATGGCTGCCATGCCGGTGCCTGAAGATCTGAGAATCCTCGCGAATGTAAAGGCGGGCGATAAGGGGGAGCGGCAGCCGACGCGGATATCGGATGACGCCCAGGCAGGTCGGCTTGCGGTCATCACCGAACCGCTGGCGGCCTATACGGACGCCGGTATCTTCGGGGAGCGGATTGCCACCCCGGCGCTGCAGGTGCAGGTGGTTCGAGCCGGCGAAAGGAGCATGCTACCCCGAGACGGCAACTTCGGAGTCGGTCTGTTTGGTGCGATCGAATTGCAGCTGCATGGCACGCCGGTGTTCGTTGAGCATGACTACGAGTGTCAGTGCACGGTGCTCGGCGTCGGGGAGACGCCGAAGACCGAGTATTTGTACTACGAGGCGACATTGCATGAGCCTGGCAGCGATGAGCGGGTGCTGACCATGATCATGATGACGCGATTCATGAAGGCGTCATCGAAGCTCTGGGCTTAGAGGGCACCCTCGCCGGCGCAGGTGGCGCCTTAAACGGCGCCGCGTGAGGTCGGCTTGCCCAGCATGCGATCCGAGATGATTCTGAGCTGAATCTCGCTGGTGCCTTCGAAGATCTTGGTCAGTCGGGCATCCCGCCAGTGACGTTCAACCGCGTGCAGCGTGGTGTAGCCGGAGCCGCCCAGAATCTGCAAAGCATCTGAGGTAACCCGCTCCGCCATCTCCGCCGCGTACCACTTGGCCATGGAGGCTTCTTTGTCTGCGGTATCGCCACCGTCCATCATCGTCGCCGCGTGATACATCAATTGCCGGGCGGCCTCGATCTCACTGGCCATGCGAGCGAGCTTGAACCGGGTTTCCTGAAAGTCGGAGATAGGCACGCCAAACTGCACTCGCTCGCCGGAGTAAGCCATCGCATCCTCGAAGGCGCCGCGGGCCAGGCCGATAGATCGGGCTGCCGTGTGCACCCGGGCGGCATTCAACCAGTTGACTGCGTTCTTGAACCCTTCACCGCCACCGGCACCGCCCGTGATCAGATTCTCTTTGGGAATCCGGCAGCCGTCGAAGGCGAGTTCCCAGGTGCGCCAGCCGTGATAGCCGATCTTCGGAATCGGAGCGCCCTGACAACCTTTCGGCAACTCACCGCGGGGTTTTTCAATGATGAACTGAGCCGTACCCTTGTGTCCGGCGGCTTCCGCTTCCGCACCATCGAACCTGGCCAGCAGGTTGATATAGTCCGCGCCGTCCGCGAACGTGCACCAGTACTTGTTGCCGGTGATCACCCACTCGCCCCCCTCGAGCACGGCTTTGCAGGAAACCGCCCGAAGGTCGGAGCCGACGTTCGGCTCGGAAAGCGCAACCGCGGAGAGGTATTCGCCCTGGGCTGCCTTCTGAGTCAGTTCCTGACGTTTCTCCAGGGGCCAGCCGCCGACACCCATCATCGAGCTGGCCCGGGCGATGATGCTGGCCACGCTCATCCAGCCTCGCGCCAGCTCTTCAGCGATGAGCGCATACTCGAAAACACCCAGACCGAGGCCGCCATATTCCTCCGGCATGCGGATGCCGAAGTAGCCCATGTCCGCCATCTTCTGGCGGAGGTCCATGGGGATGTCGCCCTTCACCGGGTCCAGCTCGTTCGCCACCGGTAGAACCTCATTCAGAGTGAACTGGCGGGCCGCGTCCTGGATCATCCGACGCTCTTCATTGAGGTAGTGCTCTGTCATTGTTTGTCCCTGGTTACTGCTTGATCTCGTTAGGCTGAGGACTGATCGCCGGTTCACATGCCGTAGAGATCGGCTCGATCGATCAGGTTCTGGACGATGCGAATGCTGGCGGCATCCACCATCACCCCATCCACGTTGATTGCCCCCAGTCCTTCGGCCAGAGCCTCTTCGTAGGCTGCCTTCTGCTTCCGGGCGGAAGCGATCGCATCCGGGTCCGGGGAGAAAACCCTCTGGGCGATCTCGACCTGGCTCGGGTGGATGGCCCACTTGCCGACCATGCCGAGCACGTACGACCGCTCCGCCTCCTTGGTGTAGCCCTCTGGATTTCTGAAGTTGGCGTAGGGGCCATCCACCGGATCGATGCCGTTGGCGTGGCAGGCGATGGTCATCTTGTAACGGGGATAGTGCCATACGTCAGGCGGGTAGCCGCCGGTCTCGCCCACGTGACCGAGCTGCATCTGCTGGCTGGCCGAGTAGTCACCCATGCCGAAGATAAGGCACTCGAGCCGGTCCGAGCAGGCAGCAATCTCTTCCACATTCATCATGCCTTCCACTTCCTCGATCAGACACTCGATCCCGATGCGTCGCGTAAGTTTCAGTTTCCGCTCGAGCTGGTCGAGCAACAGGTGCACGAACATCACATCAGTGGCGGATTTGGCCTTTGTCAGCATGATCGTGTCGAGCTTTTCGCCAGCACCCGTAACCACCTCGAGGATGTCGTCGTGGCACCACTCGGTCTCCACGTCGTTGATCCGCACGCAGACGGTACCCGGCTTCCAGTCCAGGCCGTTCAGTGCGGCCACGATCTGACCACGGGCGCCCGGTTTGGCGCTTGGCGCTACCGCGTCTTCCAGGTCCAGAAAGACGTGATCCAGATCCAGCGTCGAAGCCTTCGTCATCATTTTCTCTGAGCTGCCGGGCACAGAGAGCTGGCAGCGTCGGGCGCGTTTTGGTTGGGTCATGTTCGTTACCTTGTTTCGATACTCACTGGTTGGGCGAAGATCAGCCTGGTCGACGTTTGATCAACACGCGACGCTCGCCTTCGAAGACCACCTGGTCGTTCTGGTTCACGCCGAAATGCTTGAATGTGACGATGCCGGCATCGTCCCGATCCGCATTCTCAGTTGCCAGCACCTCCGTGTAGGCATAGAGGGTGTCGCCGTGGAAGACGGGTGATTTCAGACGGATCTTGTCGAGCGAGAGCTCGGCGACGGCATTCTCGCCGGTGTCCTGCATGGCGAGCCCGATCACCATGGAGATGGTGACACCGCCGAACTGCAGCCGTGAGTTCCAGCCATCTCGACCCATAGCGTTCTTAGCCATGATGTCTTCGTTGAAGTGGGCATCGGCCGTGTTCAATACCTGCAGGGTGATGCCCACGTTGTCCTGTTCGCACATGGTCTTGCCACGGGCATGGCGCATGGCCTGGCCAGGTGCGAAGTCCTCGAAGTAGTTGTCGGCGCCAGTGAGGCTCATTGTGCTGTCTCCGCTGGGTTTCGGCGGCGCACGAGGTTTGTCCGCTTGAAGTCGATGATCAGCTCACCCTCCTGATTGAACCCTTCCGTGTGCCAGGTGACGATGCCGAATCCTGCCTGACCTTTCGATTCCCTGGCACCGATCACCGTTGAGCGGGCGGTGAGCGTATCCCCGACATACACGGGTTGTCGGAACTCGCACTCATCCACACCCAGGAACGGACCGCCACCTTCGCTGAGATCTTCCACGGACATGCCGAACACCGTGTTGAACACCAGCAAAGGGTTCACCACCAATCTCGGATGTCCCTCGGCTCGGGCATAGGGCTCGTTGAAGTAGAGCGGGCAGAAGGAGAGGGTCTGGGTGGTGAAGGCGGCGTTGTCTCCGGGGGTCAACGTTCGCCCCCAGTGGTGCTCGAATACCCGACCTTCGGTCATGTCCTCGTAGCGATTGCCCTTGGCTCTGAGGACCGCCTTGTCGCGAACGGCTTCGAAGTCGCTCATGCCGGGCTGCCGACTTGAGCCATCAGATCGGTCGCACTTGAAAGTGTCTCCAGGTGTTTGCAGGTTTCAGCAAGTCTGGCAGCGCCCGCGTCGCCCAGGTGGGGGGTGGCGAGGGTCAGGAATTTGTCCGTCAGCTTCTGCCATTGCTGATCCAGATCCCGTAAGGGTATGGCCACGTTTACCGCTTCCTCGAAGCGCTGACCGTCGGTGGTGGTGATCCGCACGATAGAGTCCGGGTTGCTATTTTCGTGAGCATGCACGGTGACCTTGTCTCGGAAGCTCACCAGACGCTCATCCCGGGTGATCGGATCGTCGAACAGGTCAATGGCTGCCGTGTCCAGATTGCACAGTGCCATGGCCGCGGTGAGCCTGAGGCTGAACTTTGCCTCCAGCCCGCTGTTCGGTTCCTCGATGTTGCAGACTCGAAGGTGTCCCTTGTCCACGTAGATGTCGATGGCCTCGATGTCCTGGGGATTGAACCGGTTGCTTGCTGCCAGCGCCCGGGTTGCTTCGATGGAGGAATGCGTCAGGTAGCAGGCAGCGTGATACTTGAAGCAGATATCCTGGGTGAACGCCTCCGTTGCCATGGCCTCGTGGAAACGATCCAGGCTGGCGCTGGCAGCCTGGGTGTCCATGAAACCCTGGGTCGCCCCCAGAATGTCCGTGCAGCTGCTGAATCCCTTCGCCGCCAGGCTCGCGGACTGCAGGCCGGTTGCGGCGGCGTGGCCGGCGTGCAGAGGTTTGCACATGGTGCCGAACTGACTCTTCAATCCAGCAGCGCGGGTGCCGGCAATACCAAGTGCCTGATCGGTTTGCTCTGCATCCAGGTTGAGCAGCGTAGCGGCGGCGGCAGCAGCGCCAAAGGTGCCGAGGGTGCCCGTATTGTGCCAGCCGTCCGCGTAGTGGGCAGGACCGGCGTAACGACCCAGGATGCACTCCACATCCACCCCGGTGCAGAACGCACTGATCAGATCACGGCCGCTGGCATTCAGATGCTCACCAAGCGCCAGCGCTGCCGGGGCAACTGGAACGGTCGGGTGACCGGACATTGCCGTGTGCACGTCGTCGTAATCATGCGCGTGGCCGGCAGCGCCATTGATAAGTGCTGCCTGTGTTGTGGAAGTGCGGCTCGAAGAACCGATGATGCTCGCCTGGGCATGCCCGCCCTGTTCTTCGGCTTCCTCCTGCAGGATCCGGGTCAGCGGCTCGCCTGAACCCGCCAGGGTCACACCGATGAAGTCCATGATCGCCTGCTTCGCCACTTCCCGTGCCGAAGCGGGTATCGCCTCAAAGTCGGCCGAAGACACGCGCTCGGCCAGCGCCATGGTCGCTTGCATTATCAGTCCCCCTTTGCAGACTATCCAAGCTAGCCCGTAAGGAACCACATGGCAAATTCCCTTGAAGCTGGACCGGCTGGCAAGCCGCCCGCGCGGATCTACTGCAGTGAGCACAACGACTCGGAGCCCATGGCGGGCACTGCCGATACGGTGGATGTGTGGCTTTGTCTTGAGTATCGGCCCACCTGGAAGGCCAGGGCGCAGACCGACAATTCGCTGTCGGAGAAGACCACGAACTGGCTTGAGCAGACGCTGGCTGGTTTTCAGGCAGACGGATTGAAGTGTCGGCCTCAATTCATCCGCCAGCCGGAGACGGAATCAGAGTCGGTGCGTCTGCTGCTGACCGTTGCCGGGCAGACCTATCAGTGGTCGGAGCCTGGCTATGACTACCTCAGCTCATTGAACCTGCCCGAGCTGGTGCGAATGGACGCTGCGGCGCCCGGGGTGCTGGCGGCGGCCGCTGAACGACTGATGGCTCCGCAGTATCTGGTCTGCACCAATGGCCAGCGTGACCTCTGCTGCGCCCGATTCGGCTTGCCCGTCTACGCGGCGTTGCAAGAACGGGTAGGGACCAGAGCCTGGCAGGTGACTCATCTCGGCGGGCACCGATTCGCCCCCAATCTTCTGAGCTTGCCGGATGCCTGCCTTTATGGCCGGGTGAGCGCAGATGACGTGGACGGTTTTCTCGGCTTTGCCGAGCAGGGTCGCATCGCGTTTGCAAAGCTCCGTGGCCGGACCTGTTATCCTGCTGCAGTGCAGGCCGCCGAGGTGCTCCTCGGTCTGGAAGATCTGCGTCTGCTGCATGTGGAGCAAGCGGAGGATATCACGCGGGTTCGTTTCGCTGACGAGTCGAAACAGCACAGCATCGAGGTGCGAAAGGCGGGAACAGCGGAGTGGGTGCTGAAGAGCTGCGGAGACAGCGCGCAGGCGGAGGTATTCCCTTTCGTGCGGGCCTGAGATCAGGTCCGGGTCGTCCGACAGTTGCAGCTAACGCCTTGGAGTCGGTTCCTTGAATCGCCGCTCACCGGCCGGCATGCCTTCGGCGACGAACCGGCGCAGGCCTTCGGTCAGAGCCTCCAGGTCGTTGTCGAAGTCCTCGAGCCGTTTTCGGGGGCTGAAACCTTCGGCAACGGTTATCCGATAAGTCTGGCCCGACTTGTTGAACAGCTCGCGGAACAGCGTCATGTCCCTGAGCTCCTCGTGCAGGAAGTAGAACAAATAGTAGACCCAGGAATTTCTGCCGTGCACGTGCATTGGAATCACCGGAAACTCGTACTTCAGCGCCAGATTCATGGCCGTTGACTGCCAGGGGCGCTCCTTCAAGCCACGGATTGTGGGCTGGGCCAGCCGTCCGGAAGGAAAGATGATCACCAGGCGTTGATCCCGGAAGGCCCGCACCATGCTCTTCACCGTTTCCTTGCGCCGGCCGTGCGTGCGCTTCTCGTCCACCCACTCCACAGGGATGATGATGTCGGCGAGACCCGGAGCGGCACGGATGGCATCCCGATTGGCGAAGAAGATAACGTCTTCGCGGATCTCCTTGAGCGCATCGAACACAGCGATGCCATCGGCGATCCCGGCCGGGTGGTTCGGCATGATGATGGCACCGCCCTGGCGGGGGATGTGTTCGATGCCTTCGGTGAGGACGTTCATGCGAATGCGATCGCTGACGTAGTGGAAGACGTCCAGGCCGCTCAACGTCGCTGAGTAGTCTACCGCTTCGATGGCCTGCCGGTAGCCGAGGATAGGCAGCACGGTAGGACGCAGCAAACGCCACAACAGTGGCCGGGCGATGAGCCCCGCCGCCCGTTCCTCGATCAGCACGTCGACGATGTGCTTGTCTGGGTCGTCCCTCTCTTCCACCTCCAGTGGCAGTTCTGGTTGTTCGGACGAATGCTCAGACATGTTGGCTGTCCGGATTGCAGCGGCTCAGGAATCTGAGGACGGCATCGTTGAAGCCGTCTGGGTCCTCCATGTTCATGCCATGGCCCGCATCCAGCTTCTCGGTGGTCAGATGCGGCATATTCCGGTTCGCGTACTCGGCCATCTCCGTGAAGCGCTTTTCCTTGCTACCCCAGATCATGCAGGCCGGTCGCACGTTTTCGGCCAGGCGCTGGCGCTGAGTGATGGCCGGTATCGTGATGCCGATTGTGTTCGCCACCCCTGCCGGATCGTGCTGGTGCGCGTCATTCACCAGAGCCTCTCGAACGGGCTTCGGCAGTCGCCAGCCGTGCTGCGGGTGCACGGGGATGCGGACCATGGCTGCCTGACCGCCTTCACGAATTCTCCTGGCTGAGTCAACAGCCCCTGCCTTGAGTCCCGCCTGCGTTTTTAGGTCTGCCAGGCCGGAAGTGGAGTTGGTGAACAGGTGGCCGATCACCCGGTCCGGGTGATCGAATGCGTAGCGGAGGGTCAACCCGGCTCCCATGCTGTAGCCGAGCAGAAACCAGCGTTCGGCATCGAGCGTTTCGCGAATGGCCTCGAAGGCGCGTGTGTAGTAGTCGGGCTGGTAGCAGTCGGGGTCTTCCGGACTTGGCGAATTGTGATGGCCGAACAGTTCCACGGTCACGGGCGTGTAACCTTCGGCCAGCGCCTCCAGATTCATCAGCCACTGAGATCTGCTGGACAGAAAGCCGTGTACCAGCAGCAGGTGAGGGCCTTTGCCGTCGTGCACTTGCCAGTCGGGAAGTATCACCGGAAGTATTTTCGCTCTTGCTCAATGGTCACAGGGTACCGGATGATCCGCTCCTCCGCGGAATGAGGAGCAGCCGGTGACGGATTCAATCGTCATTGTTACCACGGGCGGCACGATCGACAAGGTGTACTTCGACGCGAACAGCGAGTTCGAGGTGGGAGACTCCGTGGTCGAGCGCCTGCTCACCCAGGCGCATGTGCGGCAGGCCTATGAAATCGTGCCGCTCATGCGGAAGGACAGCCTGGACCTTGACGATGCGGATCGGGCGGTCATTCGCGACGCCATAGCGGATCGGGCGGAATCGAGAGTGGTGGTCACGCACGGCACGGACACCATGACCGACACGGCAGCGGCGCTGGCTGACCTGGAAAACAGGACCATAGTGCTCACCGGCGCGTTGGCACCTGCCAGATTTGCCGAGAGCGACGCGGTGTTCAACGTGGGGATGGCGTTTGGCGCAGTGCAGGCGCTGCCGGCGGGCGTCTATATCTGCATGAATGGCCAGGTATTCAGGGCCTCGGAAGTGGTCAAAGACCGGCCCAGAAATGCCTTTGTGCGCCGGTCCGGACAGGCGGGCTGAGGTGTTGCCAGGCGGCCCGCTGGGGTATGCTGCCGCCTTCACGCACCTGTAGTTCAACTGGATAGAGCATCGGCCTTCGAAGCCGAGAGTTGTAGGTTCGAGTCCTACCAGGTGCGCCAGATCCAGATCGACCGCTACACATTCAGCCGATTGAGCGATGCCGCCTTGGGTTAGAATCCTGCGCCCTGATGAGTGCGCAATCGACTACGGAATTCATATTGAGCCTCTCCGGCGTGCGGTTCCGCTGGCCGGGCGGTCCCATCCTGCTCGATATTGATCGGTTCGAGCTGGCTCCGGGTGAGCGGGTTTTTCTGCATGGTCCGAGCGGCAGCGGCAAGTCCACCTTGCTGGGACTGATTGCGGGCATTCACTCTCCAGAATCGGGCAACATCCGGATCCACGATCAGGAAGTGTCGGGGCTGCGGGCGAGCCACCGGGATCGGATTCGTGGCTCGGAGCTCGGCTATGTCTTCCAGCAGTTCAACCTGGTGCCCTATCTCAGCGTGCTGGAAAACGTGCTGCTGCCGTTGACGTTCTCAGCCGATCGTCGCGCCCGGGTACAGGGTCCTGAAGATGAGCAGGCGTTGGCGCTGCTTCAGCATCTGGGGCTCGATGCAAAGCTGGCCCATCGAGCACCCGGCGCACTGTCGGTGGGCCAACAGCAGCGGGTGGCGGTCGCCAGGGCCTTGCTCGGCAGCCCGCCGCTCGTCATCTGTGACGAGCCGACCTCGGCGCTGGACGCCGATGCCCGGGAAGATTTCATGCGACTCCTGATCCGCTCAGTGGAAGCCAGTCACGCTGCATTGATATTCGTCAGTCACGATGTCGGACTGGCCGGTCACTTCGGTCGTCATCTCGAGCTCTTGGACGGGAGGTTGCTTCCGTCATGACCAGCAGATTGCAGCTTGGTCTCAAGAGCCTGTTGAGTCGGCGGGTGGCGGTTGGATTGACCCTGGCGGGTGTTGCATTGTCGGTGGCCATGATCATGGGGGTCGAGCGAATCCGGCTGGAGACGCGGGAGAACTTCACCCAGACCGTCTCCGGCACGGATCTGATCGTCGGCGCTCGCACCAGTCCCGTCCAGCTGTTGCTCTACAGCGTGTTCAGAATCGGTGATGCCACCACGAATCTGAGTTACTCGAGCTTCGAGAAGATCAGTCGTCACCCGACGATTTCATGGGCGGTACCTATCTCACTCGGCGATTCGCACCGCGGCTATAGGGTAGTGGGAACCATTCCAGCTTATTTCGAGCACATCCGGCATGGCCGGGATCAGATGCTCGAGTTCGTTGCTGGACAGGTTTTCGAAGACCGTTTCGAGGTGGTTCTCGGCTCTGAGGTCGCACGTGCGCTCGGCTATGAGTTGGGCAGCCGCATCGTGATTGCACATGGCACCCGGGACGATGGGTTGTCCGGGCATGAGAACCTGCCGTTCACCGTGGTCGGTGTGCTCAAGCCGACAGGAACACCTGTAGATCGATCTCTGCACATATCGCTCGACGCGGTGGAAGCCATTCATGTGGGTTGGGAGTCGGGGGTCCGGGTCCCGCATGCAGAACTGGATGCGGATCATGCGGAGCATGCCGAGTTGCATCCGGAGTCGATCAGCGCTTTTTTCCTCGGGCTGAATCGCCGTTCAGATGCACTGACCCTGCAACGGGCGATCAATGGTTTTCCGGACGAGGCACTGTCGGCCATCCTGCCAGGCGTGGCGTTGAACGCCTTATGGAATCTGTTCGGCGGAGTGGAGCTGGGGCTTCTTGGCGTGGCCGCCATGACCGTGGTGACCGGGCTGATTGGCATGGTGGTCGGTTTGACGTCCACCCTGAACGAGCGGCGTCGTGAGATGGCGATTCTGCGATCTGTCGGGGCCCGGCCGGGTGATATCTTCGGGCTCTATCTATTGGAGTCCGGGTTGATCGGTGCCGCCGGAGCCATCGGCGGCTACCTGCTGCTTTCCCTTGTCATGCTGCTCGCCAACCCGATTCTGGCCTCTGAGCTCGGTGTCCGCTTTTCCGTGGTTCTACCGGCTGCACGGGAACTGCTGTTGATGGGTGGCGTCTTCGGTCTGGCACTCCTGACCGGCTGCCTGCCGGCGTGGCAGGCCTACCGTCTGTCACTGCACGATGGCCTGGATGCGCAGGGCTAGACGGCATTGATCTACCTGCTGCTCAGCACTGTTGCCCTCATCACGGGCCCGTTCGTTTTCGCATGGGCATCCCGCCGTGCGGCAGCACGGCAAGGTCTGGAAGGCTTCATCCTGGTCACCCTGGCCGGCATTGTCTGCCTGCACATCGTGCCGGATGCCTGGCGGGTGGCCGGATTCGCCAGCGTGGTGGCCGGTCTTCTGGGTCTGGCTTTTCCTACGCTGCTGGAAGGCATCTTCCGATCTGCGCTGTCCCGAGCCCATCTGGTGGTGCTGGCCGTAGCGGCGGCAGGCATCGTGGTGCATGCCGTGCTGGACGGCATTGCCCTGTTGCCGCTGGTCACGGAATCCTCAGAATCGGGCAGCCGTGCCCTGGCCGTCGGTGTGATCATCCACCGGCTGCCGGTGGGGATGGCAATCTGGTGGGTGCTGCGACCGCAATTCGGTACCGCAGTGGCAGTAACAACCTTCACGGTGGTGATCATCACCACCGCGATCGGCTATCTGCTCGGCGGTGAGTTTTTAGCCTCGACTGCCTGGTCCCTGGCGCTCTTCCAGGCTTTCGTGGCGGGTTCGCTGGTTCATGTGGCCCTCTTTGGCGTGAGTCATGATCATGATCACGAGCACGCTGGAGAAGAGCGACCGGAGGCAGAGGGGCACGCCGCCGAGAGTGCGGCCGCGAAAGCCTTGCCGCGTAACTTCCAATCCCGTGCATATCGAACCGGGCTGCTGCTTGGCCTCGTCACCGTGTTCATCCTGCCGCACATTTCGGGCTGAACTGCTGCCGTGATAGGCTTGCCGCCCTCAATTTGCAGCGGAAAGAAGCTCCAGAGCATGAGCACGCCTTTTGATTCCATGGAAGATGCCATCGCCGCCATTCGGGCCGGAGAGATGGTCGTGGTGGTGGACGACGACGATCGGGAAAACGAAGGTGACCTGATCATGGCCGCGAGCAAAGCCACCCCGGAACAGGTGGCGTTCATGATTCGCCACACCAGCGGCATCCTCTGCACGCCCATTCTCGAGGAGCAGGCCGCGAAGCTGCATCTCGATCCCATGGTGGCGCGAAACGACGCACCGATGAGCACAGCGTTCACGGTCTCCATCGACTTCAAGGACGGACTCACCACGGGCATCTCCGCCGAAGAACGCGCTGCCACCGTGCAGGCGCTGACAAGCAGCAATGTGGTGGCGGATGATTTTGTCCGACCGGGTCACATTTTCCCGCTGGTGGCGCGGCGCGGTGGGGTGCTGGTTCGTTCCGGACATACCGAAGCGGGCATTGATCTGGCTCAGCTGGCCGGCCTGCCGCCTGTGGGGCTGCTCGCAGAGCTGGTCAACGATGACGGTACCGTGCAACGGCTGCCGCAGCTCTTGGAGTTCGCCAAGGAGCACGACCTCAAGATCGTCTCCATTGCCGACATGATTGCCTACCGGCAACGCCGTGAGCAGCTGGTGGAGCGGACCATGGAGTTCGAGTTGAAGACGCGAATCGGCATCGCCCGCGCCTTCGCCTTCAAAACCAAATTCGAGGATGCCGAGCACATCGCCCTGGTCTTCGGTGAGCTCGGCGACTCCGTACCCGTGCGCATTCATCGGGAGAAGCTGCTGGACGATGTGTTCGGCCCACAGAGCAACCACGAGCAGGGCCTGCTCGACGTCTCTCTGGACCGGATCCAGGCGCTTGGCGGAGGTGTCCTCATCTATCTGCGCTCCGGATTCGTTGGCGTGCCGCTGGAATCCCTCGCCGATCAGAGCCGGGAGGAAAGCCGGCGGGCGGAATGGCTGGAAATCGGCGTCGGTGCTCAGATTCTCCGTGATCTTGGCCTGAGCCGGATCCGACTGATTGCAGGCCGTGAGGTGGACTACGTCGGGGTTGAGGGTTTTGGCCTGACACTGGAGTCTACGGAGCTCTTGACCGGCTGATCACAGCCTGGTGCTCGCTTCAGTGCTCGCCGCGGTAGCCAGCGGCATCCGCCGATCTCGGCGGTGGTTGAGGTGTGCTGCCGCGATAGTGGAAACCGGCCAGCTTGCCTTTCTCGCCGACATAGACGATACGGATATCGCCCGTGCGCACGGCGCAGCCACGGCAACGGAGCCGGGTTCGAACCTGCTCGATGCTCAGGTCTTCGCCGTGCGCATCGATCAGCTTCTGGATCGAAACCCGTTCCATGCGCTCACAATCCGTGCACACCGCATAGAGCTGGAAGCTCTCGATCAGGTCAGCCATGGTCTTCATGCTGTATATTTATACAGTTATGAGGCCGGGAAGGTCAATCGGGGTACGATGAGCAGGATGGTCCCGATTTTCGACAATTGGACAATTGAATGGAGTGTCTGATCGCTTGTCAGATACTGGTGATGGGCTGCAATGACTAAGCCGATCTTAGTCACCCTGGGTGATCCGGCAGGTGTGGGTCCCGAGGTGGCGGCGAAAGTGATCCACGCCCGCCGGGCTGATCCGATGGACTCAGCGCCCCTTCTCTTCGTTGGTAGTGCCTGGGCTCTGCAGAAGGGTGCGGAAGCCGCCGGTATGGTCCTGCCGGCTTTACCGGTCGTCAGTGCGGTGGGGGCGGCGGCGCCAGGGATGTCGCTGCTTGATCTGGGTGGCGAGCCGGAAGTGTTCGAGTTTGGCCGGGTGGATGCGCACTGCGGAAAACTGGCCGTGCAGGCGGTGGAGCATGCGGCCAGAGCCTGTATCGATGGAGCCGCCGCGGCTATGGTCACCTGTCCGATCAACAAGGAGGCCATTCATGCTGCCGGCTATGTGGACGCTATCGGCCATCAGGAAATCCTGGCACGGATGACGGATGCCGAGTGGACGGCGACCATGCTGATGACGCCCGGGCTCAAGGTCGTACACCTGTCAACACACAAATCGCTGATCGAAGCCGCAAGATACGTCAGGCGAGATACGGTGCTGGAAAAACTGAAGCTGATGCAGCGCACCCTGTCGGCGTGGGGATTGACCGAGCCATCTATCGCGGTTGCGGCGCTGAATCCGCACGGCGGTGAGGGTGGTCTGCTCGGCAGGGAGGAGATCGAGGAGTTGGCCCCTGCGGTCATGGCGGCTCGGGAAGCAGGCATCGATGCCGCGGGACCCATACCGGCTGATTCGGTGTTCAACCGGGCCATAGCGGGTGAGTTCGATGTGGTGCTGGCGCTCTATCATGACCAGGGACACATCGCGATCAAGGTGCACGACTTCCACCAGAGCACCACGGCGACCCTGGGCATTCCGTTCATCCGCACGTCTGTGGACCACGGCACAGCCTTCGACATCGCGGGCACGGGCAAGGCCGATCCGCGCGGCCTGCAAGCCGCGATCGCTGCAGCGCAAGCGCTGGCGGGCGGCGAGTTGGCGCGACTCTAGAGCCCCGGCAGGAGCCCCATCGGCTTGGGGAATCCATCGAATTGCCAGGGCCTCGAGCGTGGGGCAAACTGCCTGGCTTACGTATTCCAACAAATTCAAGAATCCTAATAGGGGGGAAGCATGAAGGCTGCCGTATTCCGCGAAGTCAACCAGCCAATGGAAGTGGAGGAGATCGAGATCTCCAAGCCGGGTCCGCGGGAGGTGTTGATCCGCACCGCTGCTGCTGGCGTGTGTCACAGTGATCTGCATTTCTTCAACGGCACCTATCCGGGGCTTACGCCCATGGTGCTCGGTCATGAGAGCGCCGGCGTCGTCGAGCAGGTCGGTTCCGACGTTCACTACGTTAAGCCGGGCGACCATGTGATCACCTGCCTGTCTGTTTTCTGCGGGCATTGCGAACATTGCCTGACCGGCCACATGTCCTTGTGCCAGGAACCGGAGACCAAGCGCTCTCAGGACGAAGAGCCGCGCATCAGCCACGCCGGGGGTGAGGTGCAGCAGTTTGCGAACCTGGGCTCGTTCGCGGAGCACATGCTGGTTCACGAACACGCTGTCGCGAAAATCCGTGAAGACATGCCCCTGGACCGGGCTGCGCTGATTGGCTGCGGCGTGACCACTGGCGTGGGTGCTGTCATCCATACCGCCAAAGTCGAACCGGGCTCCACGGTGGCGGTGATCGGCTGCGGCGGTGTTGGTTTGTCCTGCGTCAATGGCGCCGCCATTGCGGGTGCTGCCCGGGTGATCGCAGTGGACATGGTGCCCTCCAAGCTCGAGCTGGCGCGTAAGTTCGGCGCCACCGATGTGGTGAACGCCTCGGAAGGGGATCCCATCGAGCAGGTGAAGGAAATGACCGGCGGCGGTGTGCACTACTCTTTTGAGGCCATCGGTCTGAAGGTCACGGCCGAGCAGGCCTTCGGCATGTTGATGAACGGTGGCACCGCCACTGTAATCGGCATGATCCCGCCGGGTGACATGGTGTCCCTGCACGGCCCCGATTTTCTGTTCGAGAAGAAGATCCAGGGCTCCTTCATGGGCTCCAACCGGTTCCGGGTGGACATGCCGCGGTTCGTGGAGCTCTACCTGCAGGGCAAGCTGCACCTGGATGATCTGGTCTCCAGCCACATCAAGCTGTCCGACATCAATGATGCCTTCAAGGCACTCGAGACCGGTGAGATCGCCCGCAACGTGATCATGTTCGACTGATGCGTTGGCTGTCCTTCGCGGCAGGTGGACAGGCAACCTTTGGCTATCTGACCGGGGACGGGGAAGGCGTGGTTGACGTGGGCCGGCGCACGGAGCTTGCGGATCTGAAAAGCGCCATTGCCGCGGGCCTGTTGGAGCAGGGGACCGCTCAGGGTGATGAGGCGGACCACGCCCTGGCGGAAATCACCTACCTGCCGACCATTACCAATCCAGACAAGATTCTCTGTGTGGGGCTGAACTACAAAGCGCACCAGGAGGAGACCGGGCGGGGTGGCGAGGGAGTGCCGACCATCTTCGTGCGCTTTGCCGCTGCCCAGATGGGGCACCAGGCGCCTATGGTTCGGCCCAGGGAGTCCAACACGCTCGACTTCGAAGGCGAGATCGCCATGATCATCGGTAAGGGCGGGCGACGGATCGCACGGAAAAACGCGCTCGAGCATGTGGCCGGATTCGGGATCTACAACGACGGCAGCGTCCGCGAGTACCAGCGGCACACGTCTCAGTTCACACCGGGCAAGAACTTTGCGAGCACCGGTGGCTTTGGTCCCTGGATGATGACGCCGGATGAGATCGGCGATCTGGACGAGATGGAAATCACCACACGCCTCAATGGTGAGGTGATGCAGAACTCGAAGGCTTCGCTCATCGTCCACGGCTTCGCTGAGCTGATCGAGTTCTGCTCCACGTTCATAGACCTTGCGCCTGGTGACGTGATCGTCACCGGCACACCTGGCGGCGTGGGTGCCGCACGCAACCCGCCGGTGTTCATGGACGAGGGGGACATCATCGAGGTAGAGGTGAAGCCGATCGGAACGCTATCGAATCCGGTGGTGGTGGGCTAGCTCCGTTATACCAGCGGTTTCGACCATCCCGCAGCGCGCGAAGGGAGCAAAACGTTTTCAGTGCACTGCGCTCGGGCGCTCCGCGCTTCCCTCAGTTGACGATGTTGCCTTGCTAACGCAAGTCAAATCGTCGCCTTCGGCCTCGCTTACACGTTTATGAAAACGTTTTGCTCCCTTCACCCCCTGCTGCACCCTCAGGAGCCGCGGGCGCGAGCTATCTCACACTGGATAGGTGACATCCGCGTCGGTCAACGGTCGCGCCCAGGCGGCGAACTCCAGTTGCGTGCCATCCGGATCCTTGAAATAGATGGATCGCACGAACGTGCTGGGTGAGATTTCCTCGCTGGCCTGGGTCTCGCTGTCGTCATGGTTCACCACCTCGGTGACCTCTATGCCGAGCCCGACGAGCTTCTCGCGATAGGAATCGATCTTATCCGGCGCCACATTGAAGGCGACGTGGTTCATGGTGCCGGGTGTGGCCGTGATCCGCCGGTATTCCCTAGCCTCTACGGCTTCCGGCCCATCGGGAAACCAGAAGAAAGCAAGCTGATCGCCGCCACCGCAGTCGAAGAAGTAGTGCTTGCCGCGCCCGTTTGGTAGCTCGATGGTCTTGGTCAACGGCATGCCGAGCACGTTGACATAGAAATCCACGGTACGATCCATGTCCTCGCAGACAAGGGCCAGGTGATTGATACCGAGATACTCGAACTCTGCCATGTCGTCTCTCCTCATCCTTCGCTGGCGGCGTCTGGCCTGCCAACCGTCCCGGAAACCATGTTCCTGGCTTCCTTGGTGGAGGGTAGGGTGGGTTTGCGGCCCCGGGTGAGGTTGAAGGGTTCCGTGTCGATGTCCTCCAGCTCGATCTCCCGGTTCAGCACGGCTGCTTTCCAAGCATCCTGTTCGCTGTGGCGCGCCTGGAACTCAGGCATCACCTCTCTGGCGAACAGCTCGAGGCTGGCGCAGATGTCTTCGTGCGTGTTTTTACCAGCCTGGTTCAAGAGGATCACCTGATCCACGTTGGCGTCTTCCAGCTCTTTGAGACGCTCGCGGATGGTGTCCGGTGAGCCGATCAGCTCGCTGCCGCTTCTGCGGCTGCCTTCCGGTGTGGCCTTCCATTCCTCGTAGCGTTCCCAGAAATTCACGGTGCCGGGCTCGAATGGCCCTTCCTTGCCGTACAGCTGCAAAGCGAACTGGAAGAAGGTCCAGCCTTCGGCCTTCTGCCAGGCTTCTTCGTCCGTCTCGGCGCACATGAAGCCACCGACCACGGCGATGTTCGGGTTGGTCTGGTAGTCGGTGAGCGGTTCCAGATGATTGAGATAAGTATTGTAGTAGGCGTTCACCCAGGCCCGGGCCGCTGCCAGATCGACGAATTTGAAGCAGAGTGAGCCCATACCTCGATGCGCCGCGTACTTGATGGTGTCGAGTTGCGAGCAGGCCACCCAGAGCGGCGGGTGCGGCTTCTGGTAGGGCTTCGGAATCACCGCCCGCAAGGGAAACTTGAAGTACTCGCCGTCGTATTCCCACCCGTGGTTGTAGAACATGGGCAACACGCAGCGCACGGCATCTTCCCAGACGTCTCGCTTGTCCCGGTACTTCAGGTTGAATGGATGCAGCTCGGTGACCGAGGCCCCCTCGCCAAGGCCGAGATCGACTCGTCCATTTGAAATCAGATCCAGCGTGGAAACCTTTTCCGCCACCCGGGCCGGGTGGTTCGTGGTGAGCTGAATGATCCCGTGGCCAAGCCGGATGTTCTTGGTACGCTGGCTCGCTGCTGCCAGGAACACCTCCGGTGCCGAGGAGTGGGAATACTCCTCGAGAAAATGGTGCTCCACTTCCCAGGCGTAGTCGAAGCCGAGCTGGTCAGCCAGCTCGATCTCTTTCAGTGAGTCATTGAGCAGCTTGTGCTCGCTGAACTCGTTCCAGTCCCGCGGCAACTGGTGCTCATAGAATATGCCGAACTTCATTGATCTCTTCCTTCAATACCATCCCTCGCAGAAGTCTGGCACGACGGATCGCACCGAGTCCAATCAGCAGATTCGCTTAGCTTCTCGTCGCCCCCCGGGAAAGACTCAGAGCTGGTTCTCGCCCACGGCTGGCCAAGCTCAAGGCGCGTTGCTTCGGGAGAAGGTGCCGTGCGGCACCTGCGCCCAGGCCCGTTCGTGGGCATAGTAGATGGCGATTTTGGCAAAGACTTCGATGAAACCGATCTGCAACGCGGCAGAGACATCGCCGGTGATCAGCCAGGCGATGATGACGGTGGTCAGGGTCGCCAGTATGCGCCAGGTGATTCCTTTCAGCAGGCTGCGGATCCGGGAATCCTGCACGTCATGGCTCACGATCCGAGCCTCAGCGCTTCCAGCACCTTGGCGGGGTGATCGGCTGCCTTGGAAACGCGCTTCCAGTGTTTCAGCACACGTCCGGTGGGCCCGACCCAGACCGAGGAGCGGATCACGCCCATCGTTTTCTTGCCATACATCATCTTCTCGCCGTAAGCGCCGTACTTCTCCATGACTTTCCGGTCGGGATCGGAAAGCAGGGTGAAGGGCAGGTTGAACTTCTCGATGAAGTTCTGATGGCTGTCGGCACCATCCGGAGAGATGCCGACGATGACCGTGTCTGCTTTCTCGAAGTCATCGTGCAGATCGCGAAATCCACAGGCTTCCTTCGTGCAGCCGGGCGTGTTGTCCCTCGGGTAGAAGAAGACGACGACGTTTTTGCCGCGCAAGCTCTTGAGCGAAACCTTCTCGCCACGTGCGTCTTTCAGTGTGAACAGCGGTGCCGCCTTGCCTTCTTCGATCATTGCCATTTCCCGATTCGAAAGCCGGGCAATCTACCTAAGGTGCAGCTGCTCCGCCACGGCATGCTTGTAACGATTTACGCTATGCTGAGCACCACTTGAAGGGGGAAGGGTATGACTCGAACCGGCGCAGATCTGATCGCGGAAGGCCTGGCGGCCTATGGCGTGGAGCACGTGTTTGCCATCGTCAGCATTCACAACATGCCGATCCTGGATGCCATCAATCGCCTTGGCAAAACACGCATCATCGATGTACGTCATGAACAGGCCGGTACGCACGCCGCGGACGGGTACGCCCGGGCCACCGGCAGAATGGGCGTCATGATCGCCAGTACCGGGCCAGGTACCACCAATACGGTCACCGGCCTCTACGAGGCTCAATACGCCTCTTCGCCCGTGCTGGTGATTACGGGTCAGGCGGAAACGGCCTTCTACGGCAAGGGTGTTTCCTACGTTCACGAGGCCGAAAATCAGGTGCCCATGCTCGCCACCGTGTGCCGCAGGGTCGAGAGCCCCCGATATGCCGAGCAACTCGGCGATAGCTTTGCTCGGGTGATTGCAGACATGCACACCGGCCGACTGGCGCCGGGCGCGCTGGAGATCCCGATAGATCTTCAGTATGCCGAGGTGGGCGAGCATGAATTTCCGCCGCTGTCGATCAATCCGCCGGCACCCTCGACAGAGGTGCTTGAGCAAGCCATCGGCAAGCTTGGTACAGCAAGTCGCCGGGTTGTCGTTGCTGGCGGTGGTGTGATTGCAGCGGGTGCGGGCGAGGCGCTGACGGCGCTGGCCGAGAAGCTGGATGCTCCGGTGATCACCACGGTGGACGGGCGCGGGGCGATACCTGAGGATCATCCTCTCTGTATCGGCAATTACTACGGCAGCGCCGGCATCTATCAGGCCATTGCCGATGCGGATCTGACCCTGGCGGTGGGCACCAAATTCGCGGTGGGCGTGGATGGGGGTAGCGCCCGATTCACACCACCGGGCGAGCTGATCCAGGTGGACATAGATCCGAACATGGTGGGCCGCACGCATCATGCGCATCTCGGCATCGTCGCTGACGCCGGCGCAACCCTCGAGGGGCTGCTGGCTGGTTTGGCCGAGACCTCAGGCAATGATGCTCAGTTCAACCAGAGCGTGCTCGAGTCCCGAGATGGTGTGCACAAAGCCATGCGCGCCCGGCTCGGGCCTGACTATGCCCGTGTGATGGATATGTTGCGCGCCAAGTTGCCGCGCGACGGTCTCTGGTGTCGGGATTCGACCATTGCCGCCTACAACTTCGGTAACCAGCTGTTTCCCATCTACGAGCCGCGCACCTCGGTGAATCCTTCCTCGGGCGCCATCGGTCCGGGTCTGCCTTTCGCACTGGGCGCGGTGATCGGCAGCGGCAAGCCAGGCATCCTGATCAACGGCGATGGCGGCTTCATGTTCCACGCCACGGAATTGGCGACTGCAGCCCAATATCAGGTGCCGCTGGTGGTCTGCGTGTTCAACGATGGTGGCTACGGCGTGCTGCGCTGGCTGCAGGACACCCGCTTCGGCCGTGTCAACGAAACAGATCTCGGCAAGATGGACTTCGCGAAGATGGCGGAATCCATGGGTGTGCCCGGCGAGCGTGTGCAGAGCGTGGAGGCCTTCGAGGCGGCCGTCGACCGCGGCCTGACTACGGCTGGTCCTTACCTGGTGGATGTGGACATGGAGCATTTCGAGCCCATGGAGATCTCCATCATGCCGAAGAAAAAGCCCATCGAGGCTTAAGGAGTCTCTGATTAATTCACGATTGCCCTTGACTGCCTGATGAAGTTGTTCAGCCTTTTCGGTATCGAGGTGCGGCTCGATTTCAGCGTCGTCTTCATCTTCGGCCTGATCGTCTACAGCCTCGGCACGGGCATCTTTCCGAGCTGGCACCCGGACTGGCCGATGGTCACCATCTGGACCATGGCCGTGCTGGCTGGACTGCTGTTCTTCGCCTCTCTGCTGGCGCATGAGATGTCTCACTCGCTGGTCGCTCGTCGGTTCGGTATCCGGGTGCCGAGAATCACCTTGTTTCTGTTTGGCGGAATGGCGGAAATCGAGACTGAAGCTGAAACTCCCCGCGCCGAGTTCGCAATTGCCATTGCCGGGCCGCTGATGAGTCTGGCCATTGCCTTTGTCTGCATGACCTATGCAGGTGCTACGGTCGATGAGTCGCTGATGGAGCTGCTGGTGGAGAATCCGGAGGCGGCGATGGCTGAGATCGGGCCGTTTGTCACCGTCTGTCTCTGGCTTGGCTCGGTGAATCTGATGCTCGCCGTCTTCAACATGGTGCCGGGATTTCCGCTCGACGGTGGCCGGGTGGCGCGTGCAGCCATCTGGCAACTGACTGGAGACAGGATGCGCGCCACTCAGCTGTCCGCCAATGCCGGCAGGGTCTTTGGCTGGCTGATCATAGGGCTCGGCTTCTGGGAGCTGTTCGTGTTGAGGAGCATGGGCGGTCTCTGGCTGGTGCTGATCGGCTGGTTCCTGAGCCATCTCGCTGTGCAGAGCTACGCGCAGACGTTTACCCAGGCAAAGCTCGAGCCGCTTTCCGTGGCGGAGCTCATGCGCACCCACTTCGAGCGGGTATCGGCAGAGGCAACCGTGGCCTACTTCGTAGACGAGTGTCTGCTCAGATCCAGCCAGCTGCTCTGGCCGGTCATGCACGATGGACGTTGTATCGGCACGGCCTCGCTGGACGAGGTGCTCAAGCTTCCGGTCGAGGCGCGCACGCGTACGGCGGTGGGGGATATCGCCTTGTCACTGGCGGATAGTGGGGCCCTGGATGCCGGACTGCCGGCCACGGACGCGATGACGGCGCTCGCGTCCCGGCAGGACAGGCCGGTGCCCGTCGTTCGCGGTAGCGAGGTGGTCGGATTGCTGCGTGGCACGGACATCCTCAAGTGGCTGACCCTGCAAGGCGACAAGGGAAGGTTCGATCCCTGAGATGACCTGCACCGGTTCGCATTTGCGCTAATCAAGGATCGACCGGGCAGGCCGATAAGGAGAAAATGCGTCGCGAGCGGATAAGGATGTTGGCCCATGACGAGCCTGGCTGCTGAAGCAGAAATCGTTGAGTCGTATCTCACTCAGCTAGAGCGCCAGATAGCGCTTCGGTTGCAGGAGCCGGAACGGAGCCGGGTTCAGGAATACTCCCGACTCACCTCTGAGCGGGTTGCCGCTGCCGACCTCGATGGCCGCAGCCCGGAAGACGACGCCTCTCTCACCATCGATACCTGGAAGCGCTTCCAGCGTCGCAATGTCGACGAGATACAGATCCTCGTGGCGAATCCGGTCCATGCCCGGGATGGCTGGCAGTCGAAGCATACGATCGTCTTTATCATGACCCGGGACATGCCATTTGTGGTCGACTCGGTGCTGATGGCTCTGTCGCACAACGGTCAGATCACTCACTACCTGAACAACGTTGTTTTTGGCGTGGATCGGGCCGATGACGGCAGCATCACCAGCCTCACCCGTGCCCTCGATCATCCCAACCGGGAGCTTCTTCTGTACGCTGAGGTGGATCGGCTGGCTGATGGGGATCTTGCCGAGCTGAAGACGCGCCTTGAGGCAACGATCCGTGACCTGGAAGCGGTGGTGAGTGACTTTGGCGCGATGAAAGGAAAGCTCGCCGAGCTGAGATCCCAGGCAGAAGGTTCGGCGGCGGCGGATGCGGAGTCGCTGGCCTTTCTGGACTGGCTTGCTGCGGACAACTTCACCTTTCTCGGTTTCCGTTCTTTCGAGTACTCGGGTGACTGCATGCGCCAGGTGGGGGACCCGCTGGGCATCCTCAGGATGCGTAATCGTGCGAGTGAGAGGAAACTCTCCGATCAGCCTGAGCGGACCCGAGCGTTTCTGCTCGAACCGGCACTGCTCGCGTTCTCCAAAAGCGGTACCCGCTCCCGGGTTCATCGGCCCGCTTACCCGGACTATGTGGGGATCCGTCGCTTCGATGCGGATGGCAACGTCATCGGCGAAGACGGTTTTCTGGGTTTGTACACTTCCCGCGTTTACCGGCAGGACGCCACGGATATTCCCGTGGTTCGTAACAAGATTGCGGAAGTGATGGAGAAGTCGCTGTTCGATCCCGCCGGATTCGACGGTAAGGTGCTCGCCCACCTGCTTTCCACTTATCCGCGGGACGAGCTGTTCCAGATCGGCACGGAGGAGCTGCTGCAGACGGCGGTGGCAATCACCAACATTCACGAACGGCGAATTATTCGCGTGTTCATCCGCGAGGAAAGCTACGGGTTGTTTGTCAACTGCCTCGTTTACCTGCCTCGAGATCTCTACAACACCTATGCCCGGACCAAGATCGAAGAGCTGTTCCGCCAGACCTTCAATGCCGAAGATATCGACTACGACATCCATCTGTCCGAGTCCATTCTGCTGCGATTGCAGTACACCATCCGGATCAAGCCCGGCGCGGAAGTTGCTATCGATCAGGTGGCTCTTGAGCGACGAATCAGCGAGCTGATCAGCGACTGGCGTACGGAGCTTGGCCAGTCACTGCAGACGGCTTTCGGGGAGGCGCAAGGTCGTAAATACCAGCGAGAGTATGCGGATGCCTTTCCGGCCGGGTATCGGGAAGGCTACAGTCCGCGTGCCGCTGCCGATGACGTCGCCAGCATCGAGCAGCTTTCGACCGAGCATCCACTGCTGACACGTTTCTATCATCTGCCGGAAGATGAGGAGAACAGGCTGCGGCTGAAGGTGTTTCATATGGGCGGGCCGTTGCCGCTGTCCGATCTGGTCTCCAAGCTTGAAAACATGGGACTGGAAGTGGCTGAGGAATCGCCGCACCGGATTCAAGCCGCTGGGGGGAAGGTGGTTTCTCTGCACGACTTCCTCCTTGTTTATTCGGGTCGCATCGATCTGGCGGAAGCGGGCGCGCGCTTCAACGACGCCTTTGAACGCGTCTGGACAGGGCAGGTGGAAGACGACGGCTTCAATCGCCTGGTCCTTGCCGCTGGCCTGACCTGGCGACAGGTCACCGTGCTGCGGAGCTACTCGCGCTACTTACAGCAGATCCGTTTTGGTTTCAGCCAGTCGTTCATCAGCGATACGCTGGTCAGCCATCCGGATCTTTCGCAGCTTCTGTTGCGCTGCTTCGAGGCCCGATTCGAGGTGGGCGGCACCTCGAGTGCGGCGGCGAAGCTGCAGGGCCAGATTCTGCGGGCGCTGGAAGGTGTGGCGCTGCTGAATGAAGACCGGATCTTGAGGCGAATTCTGGATCTGATCAACGCGACCAAGCGCACCAATTACTACCGGGAATCCGATGGGCAGCCGCGTGCCTATCTTTCCCTGAAACTCTCGCCTTCCGAGATCCCGGACATGCCGCGGCCCATGCCGGAGTTCGAGATCTTCGTCTGCGCACCGCACTTCGAAGGCGTGCACCTGCGCGGTGGACGAATTGCTCGCGGCGGTCTGCGCTGGTCCGATCGGCTGGAAGACTACCGCACCGAGGTCCTCGGTCTGGTGAAGGCGCAGATCGTCAAGAATGGCGTGATCGTGCCCACCGGCGCCAAGGGCGGCTTCGTGCTGAAGGAAGTGCGCGGAACGACCAACGATGTGGTCAGCTGCTATCGGCAGTTCATCAGCGGCCTGCTGGATCTGACCGACAACCTCATCGACGGGCAGGTGGTGCCGCCGGAGAACGTGGTGCGCTACGACGAGGACGATCCGTACCTGGTAGTGGCAGCGGACAAAGGCACGGCGACCTTCTCCGATGAGGCCAACGCCATCTCCGAGCAATACGGCTTCTGGCTAGGCGATGGCTTCGCCTCTGGTGGTTCGAATGGCTACGATCACAAGAAGATGGGAATTACCGCCCGTGGCGCCTGGATTTCCGTGCAGCGGCACTTCCGCGAGCTTGGCGTGGACGTGCAGTCGGAACCCGTTAGCGTGCTCGGCATCGGTGACATGGGCGGCGACGTGTTCGGCAACGGCATGCTGTTGAGTGAATCCATCAAGCTGGTAGCTGCCTTCAACCATCTGCACATCTTCATTGATCCGGATCCGGACCCGGCCGTCAGCTATGCGGAGCGGCAGCGGCTGTTCTCCGCTTCGCAGTCGAGCTGGGCAGACTACGATGCCGGGAAGCTGTCTCAAGGTGGCGGCGTGTTCTCGCGGAAGGACAAATCAATCGCCCTGACAGAAGAGATGAAGGCGCGCTTTGATCTGTCCGTGGATTCCATGGCACCGGATGAGCTGGTGCACGAGTTGCTGAAAGCGCCGCTGGATCTGATCTGGAACGGCGGTATCGGCACCTACGTGAAAGCGAGCTCGGAGAGCCATGCGGATGCGGGTGACCGGGCAAACGATCACCTGCGCGTGAATGCGAGCGAGCTTCGGGCCCGGGTGTTCGGCGAAGGTGGCAATCTTGGTCTCACCCAACGGGCGCGCATTGAGTTCGCGCTCAGTGACGGCTCGGTCAACTCTGACTTCATTGACAACGCGGCCGGCGTGGACTGTTCGGATCATGAGGTGAACATCAAGGTCGCGCTGAATGGCCTGGTGGCTGCCGGGGACATGACGGCCAAGCAGCGAAATCAGCTGCTCGAGGACATGACGGACAACGTGGCGGAGCTGGTGCTGTCGAACAATCAGCGCCAGACTCGGACGCTTAGCCTCGCCCGACTGCATGCGGGCACCCGGAAGTCGGAGTACCGGCGGTTCATTACCTTCATGGAGTCGGCAGCCGGGTTGGACCGGGCGTTGGAGTTTCTGCCGACTGATGAGGAGCTGTCCGAGCGGCCCGGTCAGGGGCTGACGAGACCTGAGCTTTCCGTCCTTCTTGCCTACGCGAAGATCCACATCAAGCAGGCCCTGGTAGACACCGAAATCGATCAGGATCCCGTTGTGCACCGGGAAATTCTCGGCGCGGTACCCGATACGCTTCGGCAACAGTTCGAGCCCGTCATTCTCGGGCACCCGCTGCGCAGGCAGATCGTTGCCTCCCAGGTTGCCAACAGCATCGTGGATCACATGGGCATCACCTTCGTTGTCCACCTGCTGGAATTCGTGGGAGGCAGCATGGAGGAGATGGTCCGGGCCTACTACGGATTCGTCGAGGCGTTTGGTGTGCGGGACTGGTTCGACGCCGTAGAGGCAGAACAGGGGGTGCCAGAGCAGGTTCGGCTCGGCATGCTGCTCGATCTCATCCGTCTTGGTCGCCGAGCCACGCGCTGGATTCTCCGTCATCGGCGCAGCGTCGATAACGTGCAGGACTTTGTCGACAGCTGCCAGGGTCGGGTTGGTGCTCTGATCGAGCGACGTGAGCTGCTCATGAGCCGCAGCAACCGGGATGACTGGCAGGCTGCGGTCGCTGATCTGATTGCAGCCGGTGTCAGCGAAGATCTGGCTAAACGCACGGCCCGCGCCTCACGGCTGGCCGATGCGCTGTCGATCATCGATGCGGCGGACACCACCGGTCTGGATGCCATCGCGGTGGGTGAGGTGTTCGTTGAGTTGTCAGATCGCCTGCAGACGGACTGGCTGTCGGATCAGCTGGCGGTGATCTCGGCGTCAAGCCACTGGCAGGCCATGGAGCGAGATGCCCTGCTCGATGATGTGATGACACAGCAGAGCCTGCTGGCCGTCAGCGTGCTGACCGATGCTGAGGGTGATCTGGATGCCTGGCTCGAGAGTCGTGAGCGGTTCGTGAGCGAGTGGCGACGGGTGATTGGTGATGCGCAACACGCCACCCAGCAGGACTTCTCCATGTTTGCCATGACCTGTCGGAAACTCGCCGATCTGGCCAGATAGCACTGCTGACACTACCTTCTAGTGCCAGGATAGAACTGCTCAACCGGCTCCTTGAGTGGATCAAAAGTGGATCAAAGCGACAGATTCTCGATTCTGCTATAACCATTGGTCGCTATTTCTATCGACGGAGGCAGCAATCGATGGCGGAGCTAGTTTTCAGCGAAGAATCCCTATACCGAGAAGCACCTACCACCATACCCCACGAGCGGGACGGAGTGCGGATGCATGGCGGTTTTGATGACAGTGGGACCTATGTTCCGCCGCGGTCCGGTGGCCGAAGGGAAGCCATGGAGGCCTGGACAGCGGCGCTGAGAGAACGGGGTGGTGATCTGTTTGCTGCAGATGCGTCTCTGCTGACCGGTGCACGCATGCCGAACGTTGCCCAGCAGGCCCTGTTGCTGGAGAACGGTATTGCTCAACCGTTCTGGAACGGTCTGACCATCACCGGCAAGATCGAAGCCCGCGGTCGAGTCCTGGCCGAAATGACCTTCCCTGATCTGCAGGACATCATCGTCGAGGACATATCCGGCATGGCCCTCGGCCACCTGAACAAGGGATTGCTTGTCATGCATGGCATCGATGAGGGCGGAGAGCCGGAGAAAGGTATTGGCGGGCACGACGTGATGTGGTTTGTCGCCCGGGATCTGGCCATGGGCAAGAATGCCTACCCGGATGTGGAGCCACCGGACAACATCGCTCGACCGGAGGCTGGCCAGCGGCTCATGCCTGAGCTGGCGCCTGAGTACGAAAGCATGCTCAGCTTCCTGATGAACCTGCTGCTGATCGAGTTCAGGGCCGAGATCGGTTTTGCCGCCACTCAGGAAACCTTACGCAACGAGCGTCTGTTCCAGGATCGGCGTGCTGAAGCGGAAGAGGCGGCGGATCTCGTTGGCAGGATCCGTGAGGACGAGCTCATTCACGTGGAATCCCTCAGACTCTATCTTGGCGAGCTGCGTGAGTTGACCCTGAAAACCGTGGATGGTGGCACTGTCAGCGGCGCAGAGGTGATCGACCGGTTCTGGGACGGTCTCGTCCGCTGGGCGACCGTGGAGCAGCCGGCCATCGCGGCGCGAAACGCCTACGAAGGCCTCAAACCCACCATCCTCGCCCACCCGGACGGCGAACGAATTCTCGAATCCTTCGACGCGATCAGTGATTTGAAGGAGCCTTCAGCGGCTTAAAAAAAAGCCTTCAGCGGTTTAAAAAGAGCCTTCAGCGGCTTGAAACGTCAGCTGTCGTAGCTCACCCCCATCCCGGCACGAACGTCGTTGTTCACGCCGTAGGGTGCGATGGGGTAGCGCAAGCCATTGCTGGAGAGCGCTGCCAGGCCAGCGATGATCTTCGGCAGGAAGTGTGGCGGCAGAGCCATCAGCAGCTCGTCTTCCATCACCCCACCGTACCTGCGCTCCGCGAAGCAGGGGATCGAAAGTGATGGCTCACCGGTCGCCAGCGCCCGACCCCAGGAATCGGCACAGGCGGATTCGCCCACACAGCCCCATTCGAGCTTCTTATAGCCCGTCCATTGCAGCCCGTTGATGAACAGGATCATCTGTGCGGGTGTGGCATAAATCAGACAGATATCAGGTGGATTCAGGCGCCCGCTGGTCAGCGGGCTTACGGCCATGGCTTCGAACTGCCCGTGCGGCACCACATCCATGGCTTCCTGGTGCGCTGCGGCATCTTCGGATTCCTGAAACCAGACGCCCTTCATCCGATCGCCGGACAGCCATTCGTCGTTGCGTGGATGCAGGCCGATCACTGTGCTGCATTGCGCGCCGACCAGGTCGTCGGCAGTGATGCCCACGGTCCAGCCGTTCCGACTGGCCATACCGACGATCTGATCGGTTGTGTGGATGGCGCTGGGTCGGCGGATCCGGGGAATGGCTTCCATGTCTGCGGTGGCTTCGAAGAGCTTCATGCCGATCGGCGTGGTTCGAAGCCGCAGGTACTGATTGAGACCGGCGACCAATTCGCCGTAGTCCAGGTTCGTGGTGTCGCTAGCGATCAGCTCGCTCATAGTCTTCTCCGCAAGAAATCCAGGGTGGCCTCCGCCAGCGGCTCGGGCTCGTCAAAGTGCACCATGTGACCCGAGCCGGGCAGGCGTACCAGTTCCGCGTCGGGAAACGTGGCGACCCGGTCTTCCAGCTCACCAGGCGCGAACTCACCGCTCCAGTCTGATCCGGGAGGCATTGCCCGACTCCAGTACTCACCGGCAAGATCCCCGGCGATGACTCTGACAGGACAGCGAACGTTCGCCCAGTAACGATCGCTCGAGTCGGCGTCGGAGCCGACGAATACCGTCTGCACTCTGGGGTCGAAGTTCCACTCGAGCTGGCCATTATGTAGTCGGGTACCTCGCCGGGCCAGCTGCAAAGCTCGATCGGCAGGCAGACGGGGATTGTTCGCCTGCAAACGTCCTGCGGCGAAGGTCAGATCCGGCAGTGGTCGCTGCTCTTCTGGAATCGACAGGCTGGCCAGGAGTCGCTCTCCTTCCATCTGCAGGCGGGTGCCTGGATCGTCCGGTGTGCGCCCGTCTGGAGGGCCCAAGCCTTCCACCACGATCGCCCCGAGCACCAGATCGGGAAACAGGGCAGCAAACCGGCAGGCCACGTGCCCGCCAAGACTGTGACCGAACAGCACCGCAGGGGCACCCACCAGCTCGCTCACCACCACATGCAGATCGTAGACGAGCTGGATCATGGTGTAGCCACCCGGCTTGTCGCTCTCGCCGTGACCGCGCAAGTCCATCAGGAAGACCGGGTGCGTGTCTGCCACGGCTTCGGCGATTGGCAGCAGGCTCAAGCCGACGTCCCGCATCCCGTGCAGCATGACCACGGGAGGCACTGCCTCGCTCTGTTCCGGTCCGAGGCGATAGACGTTCAGTCCTACACCGTTGGCGGATACCGATAGCCGAACAGGTTCTGACATCTCATCTCCGATGCTGATTCATGCCCTTATGTGCGGGCAGTCATAGGGGTTTGGCCGTAAGCGCTCGAATGTACCGCACCGGGAGTCAGAACGTCTAATGGGCTAATATCCCCGGTTGTCGATCTGCCCGTTGATGCCGTTGAACCGTTCGCTTGGTACTTTCCTGTCATTCCTATGCCTGCTTGCCGGGGGTGCCGCTCTGCTCGCCTGGTGGGCAGGACCGGCGATGATCTCCCTGGCACTGGATGACGAGCGGCGGGACGCACCGTACTACGTGATCCATCTGCTCGATTCGGAAGACCCTGCCGCGTACTTTCAGACGTTCGGAGGGCTTCTCCGCGAGGAGGAGGCTCAACTGCTCTGGCGCGGCAGTCTGCAGGCCCTGCACAGCGGCCGCACGCAGGACGAAATAGACGATGTGGCGCTCATTGAGTTCGGTGTGGGGTCGAGCGTGGTGCGGATGCTTACCAGCAGCGCTTATCGGGAACTGACCTCCCCTCGAGAGCCCATCCTGCTGGGCACGGCCCTGGCTCCGGGACCCATTGCTCATGATGAGAGCCTGGTGCTCTGGCTCGTTGAAGTGGTGGAAGACGGGGACGTGGCTGAGCTGGAAGCGTTGGGGACTACCTCGGAGGGGTTTCAGGGACAACTGATCTGGTCGGCACCGATCGACGTCCTGGATGGCGACCGGTTATGGAACCACGCGCTGCTGATCGCGTTCCCCAGTGACAGTGCGCTCAGCGCCTGGCTGGCTGCCCCGTCGACCAGCACGGACCGTGCGCTGGTCCGTCGTCAGCATGGCGATGAAGCCATGCTCGAGTTGCGTTCAGGCTGAATGGTCGGTCTTTCTGCCCTGTCGGCGGGGCTGCTGACCTGCCAGTGGAACAGATGCGCGGTTCGGAACTCATCGAACTCGCCCAGATTTGGCAGGGTCAACGCTTCGATACGAGCGATCTCCCGGTAGCTCGGATCCGGCAGTTCGGTCACCCGGGAATCTGCCACCAGCACTTCGGATGCGTGGGATTGAGCCAGGGCAAGCAGTGGCAGGTTGCTTCGGTCATAGAGCACGTCCGCCATCAGCAGAAGATCGCAATCCGCCGGGAGGGTGTCCTGCACGCGTATCTGCACCCCGTTCAATTCGGCATTCAGCGCCGTGGCGAGCCGTGCGTGCGGATCGGTGTCGCAGGCGATGACCGCCTCCGCACCGGCAAGGGCGGCTGCTATGCCTGCCACTCCGGATCCGGAGCCCAGATCGATGACCGATCGGCCACGAACCCACTCAGGTTGTTCGAGCAGATACCGGGCGAGCGCCAGGCCGCTGCCCCAGCAGAAAGCCCAGTAGGCGGGTGCACGGATCACCGCCTGCATCACCTCGGGATCAAGCGGTCCGGTCTGATAGTCCCTGTTGATCAGGCCGAGGCGAATGACAGCGCAGTCGGGCAGAGCGACCGGTTCGATCCGGGCATCAGGTAGGGTCTCTCGGAGCGCCTGCTCCAGCTCGGTCATGGACATCCAGGCAGAATACCGGTTTTTGGGGCACTTGCCGCTCAGGCCCGAGCTTACAGCTCGGATGTGTGGCGGCGGATCCAGAACAGGCCGAGCACACCCAGGGAGATGATGCCGAACAGTGACAAATCCAGAGCGGAGGCAACAGGTGTGGTCGAGTCGCGCTCGGTAGATCTCAGATTCTCAGAATATGGCAGGATACTTGATGTGTTTTCTGGCGCAGCACGTCCTTCCGCGGCAATCACTCCTTCTTTGCCTGAAGAGGGCGTGACCGCAAGAAGCAGGGCCAGTACTGTTGCTGCGAGAATCTTCATCGGTTTGAAGTCTAGGAAAGGGCAAGGAACGGATGCAGCGAGGTGCATGTATGGTCTGTAAAGCGAACGTAATTTTGCCTGGCCAGTCGCTGGCAAAGGCCCTGCTGATGGGCCTTGCAGGCCTCCTGACAATCGCTGCCGAGGCAGTGTCCGAGGCCGGGGATTCCGCCGCCGCGACCAGTCAGACGGCCATTGCCCCCTGCGCGAGCGCCGACCACCGGGCTTTCGATTTCTGGCTCGGCCACTGGCGGGTTGAACTGGCCGACGGCACGTTCGCCGGTGAGAACCGGATAGTGGCTTCTGCAGACGGCTGCTTCATCACCGAGCGCTGGCAGGGAGCCAGGGGCTCGACAGGTTTCAGCATGAACTTCTACGAGCCGAGCTCAGAGCGCTGGCGCCAGATCTGGGTATCGGCGGGTGCCATCATCGAGATCGATGGCTCTGTCGTTGATGGCAGCATGGTGCTCAGCGGAGAGATCCGCTACCAGCAGGCACCGGCTGGAACGGTCGGCGTCGGCCCCGTTCGCCCGTTCCGGGCGAGGTGGACGCCGCTGCCGGACGGCCGGGTCCGCCAGTATTTTGAAGAGTTGATCTCGGATAAGACGGGTGAAGAAAAATGGCAGCCCTGGTTTGAAGGCTTCTACGCTAAAGCCGTAGAATAGAGGGCTTTGTTGATGGGTATTCGGGGAAGCACACCATGCCAATGATTCTGAACGAAGAGCAGAATATGCTCAAAGACAGCGCTAAGGACTTCTGTACCAACAGCGCGCCTATTGAGCAGCTCAGAAAGCTCAGAGACGAGAACAATGCAGACGGCTACGACCGCGACACCTGGTCCTCCATGGTCGAGCTCGGCTGGGCAGGCATTCCTTTCCCGGAAGAGCATGGTGGCCTGGCGTTCGGCTACAAGGGCCTCGGCGTGGTTACCGAAGAGACAGGCCGGACGCTGGCAGCAAGCCCGCTGTTCGCTTCGGTCTGGGTAGGTGGAACCGCCATCAACATCGGCGGTAGCGATGAGCAGAAATCGACCCTGCTGCCGCAGGTTGCCAGCGGTGAGTTGTTGCTGGCCCTGGCCCTGGAAGAGTCCCATCGGCATAACCCCTATGGCGTGTCGGCAACTGCAACTGAGAGCGGTGGCAGCTGGCAGGTATCCGGTGAGAAGACATTCGTGCTCGACGGCCACGTGGCTAACAAGCTGATCGTGGCTGCGCGCACCGCCGGTAACGCGGGTGATCGGGAAGGCCTCACCCTGCTTCTGGTGGATGCCGGCGCGGATGGCGTGGAGATCACCCGCACCTTGATGGCGGACTCCAGAAACGCGGCCAACATCAAGTTCTCCAACGCAGCAGCGGAAGGCGTGATCGGCGAGGTGGGCAAGGGCGCGGACGTGCTCGATGCAACGCTGGACATCGCCCGCATCGGCCTATCGGCAGAGATGCTGGGCGCAACCCAGGAGTGTTTCGAACGTACCGTGCAGTACCTGAAGGAGCGTGAGCAGTTCGGCGTGCCCATCGGTTCGTTCCAGGCGCTCAAGCACCGTGCGGCAGACATGTTCTGCGAGATCGAGCTGTCCAAGTCCTGCGTGCTGGAAGCCCTGACGGCGCTGGACGAAGGACGGGACGCGGATGAGATCGCCAAGCTCGCCAGCCTGACCAAGGCGAAGGTCGGCGAAACTTTCCACACCGTCTCCCGCGAAGGGATTCAGATGCATGGTGGTATCGGTATGACCGATGAGTTCGACATCGGCTTCTTCATCAAGCGCGCGGCGGTCACCGAGCAGACCTTTGGCGACGTCAATTTTCACCGCAACCGGTACGGCGAGCTGGAAGGCTACTGATCCGTTTCGGATCGCATGGAAAAAGAAGGGGAGCCCTTGGTGCTCCCCTTTTTTGTTGGCTGGTCATTTACCGGGAGTTTGGTGTCCAGGCGAGGCTACGCGCGCCTTCGCGCGCCCCGTTGTCACGGAGGAAGGGATGAGATCAGGAATCATACGAAAAGCTGGATCGACCGCACTGGCGGTTGCACTGACAACAGTGGCCCTGGTGGCCCTGCCAGCCGCCGCGGAATTGGCCACCGGTACCGTCTTTGAAGACCTGAATGGCAATGGCGTGCTTGATGCCGGTGAGCCCGGAATTCCCCGTGTGCGGGTCTCCGATGGCGAGAGCGTGCGACTGACCGACGAGTCCGGCCGCTATCGGCTGGAAGTTGGGGCCGAGGCAGTGATCTTCATCACCAAGCCGCGGGATTATGCCGCACCGGTGAACGCCCATCAGCTGCCCCAGTTCTACTACGTTCATCAGCCCGAGGGTTCGCCGCCATCGCGCTATCCGGGTGTGGCGCCGACCGGCCCGTTACCAGCGAACATCGATTTCCCTCTCATCGCCCAATCCGAGCCTAGCCGCTTTGAGGCCCTGCTCTTCGCGGATACTCAACCCATGACCACTGCCGAGCTCGACTACATTCGCGATGATGTGCTCACCGAGCTCATCGGTACGGAAGCTAAGTTCGGCATGACCATGGGAGACGTTACCTTCGACGACCTTTCCATGATGCCGAGGCTCAATGCCCTTATCGCGCAGCTCGGAATCCCCTGGTACAACGTGCCGGGCAACCACGAGCTCAACTTCGATGCGGTAGACGACCGCTATTCTCTGGAGACGTTCAAGCGCTACTACGGACCACCGTACTATGCTTTCGAGTACGGCGATGCGCTGTTCGTGGTGCTCGACAACATCGAATACCAGGGCAACGGTGAAGCAGATCCCGGTGATGTGCGTGGCAGCGGTGGTTACATTGCCAACTTCGGCAAACGTCAACTCACCTGGTTGCGTCGGGAGCTCGAGCACGTGCCGGAGGATCGACTCATCTTCATGGCCATGCACTCGCCACTGGAAACCTACCTCTCGGATGGCCCGGGTGTGACCACCCAGGACAGGCGGGAGCTCTTCAAGCTGATCTCCGGTCGCGAAAATCTCTATGCGGTGGCGGGGCATACGCATACCACGGAGCACCACTACTTTGACGAAGAAGACGGTCTCAAGGGGCCTGGCCGACTGCATCACCACATCCTGGCAACGGTATCCGGTGCCTGGTGGAGCGGGCCTTTCGATCCGCGGGGCATTCCCACCACGACCCAGGCAGACGGCACACCGAACGGCTATCACGTGCTGGAAGTGGATGGGGTGGCGGTGAGCGTGCGGTTCAAGGCTGCCGGAAAGCCGGCCGACTACCAGATGCGCATCCTCTACGACGTGGCCCATCATGGTCTTCGACCGGATGGCATACGCGATTTCCGTACCGGTGAGCTCCATGACGGCCGCTTCTCTGTAGCCTCGGTGCCTGCAGCGGAGATACTGGTGAACCTGTTCGATGGTGGCCCCAACTCGACGGTGAGTTTCCGCATCGATGAGGGTCCGGAGCTTCCCATGACCCAGGTCCGTCGTGCTGATCCCTACATGATCGAGAACTTCACCCGCAACGTGAATACCAGGAAGTCATGGCTACGAGCAGCGCCCTCTTCGCATCTGTGGAGCGCCGATCTGCCGGATGATCTTTCTCCAGGCACTTACACTCTGTCAGTGCGGGCGACCGATGAGTTCGGTCGAGAGCATCACGCCCACAGCATTCTGGAAATTACCGGAAGCTGAAGTCAGCTGGATGCAAGGGCCTGGCGACGCTCCCTGGCGCCGCCGGCGCGAATGAAAAAGGGCGCGAGGCAGGCGACGAGGAGCAATCCGGTCAGAATCAGGAAGGCGATCCGGTAGCTGCCGGTAGCATCGTAGATGAAACCGGCCAGAGGTGATGCAGACATCACCAACGGCAGCTCGACGATGCGAAGCACGCCGTTAGCGGTGGCGAAGGACGTGCTGCCAAGGGCTGTGGAGATGGCGAAGGTGCGTAGTGGCGACATGCCGGAAAAGCCGAACCCGTAGGTACCGGCTGCCAGGAAAGCCAGCGGCAGCGAATCTGCGGTTGCAAACAGCAGCAACGCCACTGCCTGAACGATCAACGCCATCCAGATGGTGATCCTTGCGCCAAAGTAATCCGACATCCAGCCAACCACCGGCTTGCCGAGCGCTGAGAAAAGCGCTGTCGTGGACAGCACCAGCGCGGCATCGGCGGCATCGATGCCTATATCCAGCAGATGCCCGAACAGATGCAGCATGACGGCGGAGAACACACAGGTCATGGAGCCGAAGATGAGCGCAATCGCCCATAAAGGCGGTGCCTTCAACATTTCCTGCCAGTGCCAAGCCCGGGCGTCCACCGGATCCTGGTGAACTTCTGCGGCATTCGTCTGCACGTAGCGGTGGCCGTCTCGGACTTCACCGATCTCCTCCGGTCTGTCTTTCATGAAAAACCAGACCAGAGGAAACAGGGTGATGCCGGTGATCGCCGCAAAGGCCGTGTAGCCGCCACGCCAGCCTACTTCGGCGACCAGTGCAGTGACCAGCGGCGGCATCATCACCCCGGCCAGGGAGGCGCCCATCACCGCTATGGCGATGGCCCGGCCGCGCCAGTGATCGAACCAGCTGATCACCGATCGATGCCATGCCAGCCCACCCATGGTGGCCATGCCGATGCCCATGCAGACACCGACGATGATGTAGTACTGCCAGAGCTCGGTCGCATTGGCGAGCAGCAGGTAGCTTAAAGTGACCACGACGATACCGATCAGGATGACGCGCCGCGGCGAGTTCCGATCCAGGATCTGACCGAGAAAGGGCGCCAGCAGGGCTGATGTCACCCCAGCTACCGAAAAGCCCATGGCGATGGCGAACCGGCTACCATCGGCCAGCTCCTCGGCCAGTGAGGGCAGAAAGAC
The DNA here is from genome assembly GCA_965215995.1 of Candidatus Azotimanducaceae bacterium. Classification (GTDB taxonomy): domain Bacteria; phylum Pseudomonadota; class Gammaproteobacteria; order Pseudomonadales; family Azotimanducaceae; genus SZUA-309. The sequence continues at coordinate 3,820,769 of OZ244128.1, forward strand.
ACCGCGAGAATAGGAGTAAAATCCGGTACCGAGAAAACCCAGACAGGCGGCGACGAACACGACCACCCAGCCATAAAAAAACCGCCCGATCGGGCGCTGTACCTCGGGCTCGCTCACGGATTCTTTTTCCGGATTCCGATGGAACGACCGAGTTGCGAAGGGGTAGGCAGGTCTGCGTGGGCGCTGTGCAGCACCTCGATACGCTGCAGAATGTCGTCAGGAAAAGGCGCACTCCGGCGCGTCTGCATATCTACATGAATGGCCAGGTTTTCGCTGGTGGCAGCCAGCTCTCCCGTGGTCCGGTTTGTCATGGTCTGAAAGTAGTGCAGCCGTTTCTCGTCGTAGTCAATGAGCTGAAGCGTCACGGAGACCGGATCGTTGAGGGAGAGCTCGTCCAAATAGTTCAGATGAACCTGCAGGGTGAAGCAGGAACCTTCCCCTTCGTTCGCGTACGCTGCACCGCAACCGAGCTCATCGTAGACACGGTCGACGCAGCGGTCGAAGAGCACGTTGTAGAAGGCCATGTTGAGATGACCGTTGTAGTCAATCCAATCCTCCTCGATCGTCTGATCTTCAGCCGTGAACGGCGCCTGCCACATTGCTCTGCCATACCCCTACGCTACTTTGCGGCTTCATCATACCTTGACCGCCTGATTGGGAGCATTGATCATCTTTGCGCTGTGCAGGAGGACCAGGCTAATCAGGGGCAACGGCGAGCGTGAGCGATCAGGATAGCGGGCTAGGCACATCTGAGCAGGGGCGCCCGCCACTCGGTTTCGTCACCAAGTTTACCTATGGTTTCGGGCAGGCGGCGGAAGGCCTGAAAAACGGCGCATTTGGTGTCTTCCTGTTCTTTTACTACAACCAGGTATTGGCGCTGTCCGGCACGCTGGCAGGACTTGCCGTCGGGATCGCTCTCGTCTTTGACGCCGTTACCGACCCCATGGCCGGCTCCGTTTCGGACAACTGGCGCTCGAAGTTGGGCCGTCGGCATCCATTCATGTTCCTCGCCGCAGCTCCGCTGGCGATTGCCTTTTTCCTGCTCTTCAACCCGCCCCAAGGCCTCGGACAGATAGGGCTGTTTGCCTGGCTGCTGGTGTTCGCTGTGCTGACGCGTGCGGCCATGACCCTTTACCACGTGCCGCACATCGCCCTGGGAGCCGAGCTCACGGAGGATTTCGAGGAGCGGACCACGGTGGTGGCGTTCCGTCAGTTCTTCTCCACCTTCGGCACGCTGGCGGCCTACATCATCGGCTTTCTGTTGTTCTTCTATTCCACGCCTGAGCTGCCGAGAGGACAGTTCCGGGTTGAGGCTTACGCACCGTTCGCCATGACCCTGGGATTGTTGATGGTGGTATCGATCATCACTTCAGCCTGGGGCACCCGATCCCAGATCCCCTACCTGCCGCAGGCCAGTGGCGTGGAGGAGAAGCTCAGCGCGTTGGGCATGGTGATGAGAATGTTGCGCGAGATCCGGGAGGCGCTTACCAACCGGTCGTTTGCCTGGCTGTTTTCCGGCGTGCTCATTGTTTTCATGATGGTCGGTGTGGACAGCGCGCTGAACCTGCACATGAACACTTATTTCTGGGAACTGTCGGCCACCGGAAACACCCTGTTCTTTGCAGCCTCGCCGATCGGCGTGATGTTTGGAACGCTGATCGCCCGCCGCCTCAACACCCTGTTCGACAAAAAGCCGTCCGTTGTCTTCGGCACCAGCTGGTGGGCGCTTTGTCAGATCGTGCCGGTGGTGCTCCGCATATTCGGCTGGTTCCCGGAAAATGGCACCGATGCGTTGCTCTGGACGCTCGTGGTGGTGAAGTTCGTGCAGGGTGTGGGCGTGGTGCAGGCGCTGATCACGTTCGGATCCATGATCGCCGACATCGTCGATGAGCACGAGCTGACCACGGGCAAGCGACAGGAGGGTATTTTCTTCGCATCGGTTTCCTTCTCCAGCAAGTTCACCACGGGCATCGGCAACGTGGTGGGCGGGATCGCGCTGGATCTCATCAGCTGGCCGAGAGGCGTAGAAATCCAGTCGGCAGCTGATGTGCCGCCGGAAACGGTGACCTGGCTGGGGCTCGTCTATGGCCCCATCGTCGCCGGCTTCGCCGTGGTGAGCGTGTGGTGCTATTCCAAGCATCGCCTCGATCGTCATCGGCACAAGGAGATCGTTGCGGAGCTCGAAATCCGACGTCGCAATGCCTCTGCCCGGCAGGAACAGGCAACCGGTAGCGGCGGCTGACGGAAGTCGCCACGGCGCCGTCCGGTACTCTGATTTGAGCACGAAACCCCGAACAATAGCTTCCGACCCGGAAGCGCGCATACACCATCAGCTCGGCCGTTTCCTGCTGGTTGGCTTCGTCGGATTTCTGCTCGATCTGGCGGTTATGTGGAGCCTGATTTACGGGCTGGAGTGGGCCCAGACCCGCCAGGAGTTGATCGGTGCCCGGGTGGTTGCCTGGGCAGCGGCCATCGTGCTCACCTACTTCCTGAATGCCAAGCTGACTTTCGGTGCGTCGATCCGTCACTCCCGGTTCGTGAACTACCTGTTCATTCAGGCGGTGGGTGCTGGTATCAATATCGGATCTTTCACCCTGCTGATGCTGGTCGGCCCGATTCAGGACCGGCCACTCATCGCCATGGTGGTGGGCAACGTGCTGGCAGTGATCAACAACTTTCTGCTGGTACGGACGTTCGTCTACCGCTTCCATCCGGAGGTGGACGACCCGGAATAACCTCGGCAGCTGCGAGCGTTCAGGCGCCCGTGGCGTCAGTCAGAGAAGCACCGCCCTGCTCAATGCACTCACCGCCAAGACCGGCGATCCAGTCGCTGACGAGCGCTATGCCTTGCGGGTGGTTCAGCGATCGGCCGAGCTCAGGCATGCGGGCACCCGGATCGTTGGTTTCCATGCGGAAGACGATGATGGAGTCGTCCGGATCCCCTGGCACGATGGAGTAGGCGCGACCCCCCGTGCCCTGACCGGCGGCAATCGGTGGCTTGCAGATGCCGAGTGGCCGGGTGTCTACCGTAGCGGTATCCAGAAACAACCCGGAAGTATCCGCGGCACCTCTCGGATTGTGGCAATGGCCACAGTTGATATCGAGATAGGCCCTCGCTCGCGCAGCCACCGGCGCGTTGCCGTTCACATCTGCAACGGCTGGCACGTCGGCCAATGCAGGCAGGCCAATGAGTCGTCCCATAGCAGCCATCTCGGTGAGCTGATTGCCTCTGCCACCCAGGTAGCCTCGGTTGAGATGTCGTGCCTTCGGGCCGATGGGCTGAAGCTCACCGGTGCTGTGGTTGGTTGCATGACAGGCCGCACACTCGTTTCTGGTCGGGACGATATAGGGCAGGTTGGTCACCTCGCCCGAGTCGAAGACGAGCTCGAGTCGTACCAGGCTGCCAGCGATTTTGAGCTGGGCGTCGTCCCCGTTCCAGACGTAGGGGAGCGCATCCCAGCCATGGGCCTGACGTACCAGCAGCCGGGTTTCCAGCACCTCTACCTCGCGGCGATCCAGACTCGACTGGCCTTCTGCCCAGTCGTAGCTCGCCTTCACCAGACCAGGCCCGTGACCTTTCGGGTAGAAAAACGTCTTGCTGATGATGGTACCTACCGGGAACTCGAAGGCTGCATCTTCTTCATAAACGGCCGCTGAGCCCGGTGGCAGGTAGATGGCTCTCAACTTCTGAGCGTAGTCGGTAAAAAGCGGTGCGTTCAGGTCGTAAGGTTCAACGCCTTCGGCCAGCACGAACTGATCCGATTGGACGTCGATCAGGCCCCACTCGGAGAGGTTCTGCGGATATGCGTCCGGCGCGAAGAACTGAACGGACGGGTCGCCACCGCCACAGCTGGCCAGCAGCGCAATCACCATGGCTGCCGTTACGCTTTTCTGGAGACAGCGAACGATCCGCCCACTCTGACCAGCGAAGTCCCGTCCGCTCATGGGGTCCTAGCCGCCGGTGGTGAGCACGATCTCGGTGAGCTTCTCGTGATCGCAACTGTGCCCGGCCATGTCCGTGCTGACGTTTTCGTAGTTGTTGCCTGCATCCACGTTCAGCAGCACCGCCGCACCGTTGTTCACACAGATCGCATAGTCGCCACCCGCTTTCTCCGGATTGGCTATGCCGTCCCAGACCACATCCGGCAGCCGGCCGCTTTCCGCGAACATGGCGGCGCGAAGCTGTTCCAGCTCTTCCCGGTCCGGCGCATCGCCGCCGCCGTTGAAGGTGTTGTCATAGATGTAGATGGTTTCCGGATAGGGATCGAAGTGAGGCGCTGTCTCCCGGGCGCTGTAGGAGGCGGAGAAGAAGCTGGAGATGAGCACGTTGGCCGTCCGGTTGTCGCTGATCTCGTTCTCGAAAATCTCAACCTTGTCGTTGGAGTTGATGATCACCCCGCTGCCCGCCGGAACTCCGGACACAGCGCCGCCGGGTGGCGCGAAGTTGCCGGTGTTGTTGCCGGTGACCTGGTTGTTGAATACCCGGGTGCTGTGACCTTCCTGAGGCAGGTCCGGCATGTTGAAGACCAGGATGCCGCCGGTGTTGTTGGTGGCGACGTTGTTGTAGACATCGGCGCCGACTGTGTTCTCGATCTCGATGCCGGCGACGTTGAACTCCGCCTTCGAGTCGCGAACGACAACGTTTCGGGACTGACCGATGTAGATCCCCGCATCCGATGCGCCGATGGCAACGGAGCCTTCCACCAGGGTGTTCTCAGTCTGCACGGGATAGATGCCGTAAGCGCCGTTGTCCGTGTGTGGTCCACGCGTCCACTCGGTACGAACCCGGCGTACGACGATATTGCTGCCTTCGTTGATCTTGAGCGCATCGCCGGGAGTATCCTCGATGGCCACGTCCTCGATGGTGAAGTCGCTGGCGTTTACCAGTAACCCTTCAGCACCGGCAATCTGTCCGGAGAAGTCCAGTATCGATGCATCCATCCCCGCACCGCGAATGGTCACCCCGTCCGCATTGAGCGTCAGGCCCCGGGTGAACGTATGGCGACCCTCCGGTATCTCTATCACATCCCCGGGCTCTGCCGTTTCCAGGGCGAGTCGCAGGGAGTCTTCATAGGGCTCTGCCGGTGCGGGTGCGGTACTCTGCTCCGGCGTTCCGGATTGCTCCGAGCAACCGGCGATGAGTGCAGCAGTCAGCACAACACCGGCGGCGTGACGTAGACGAGTCGAGTTCATGTTTCCCCTCCGAGTGGTCGTGAGACGCATCCGGGAGGCGGCATCTCAGCGCGAAGGCCGCAGTCTAGCGGAAGGAAGGGCGGGTGCCCATGCCTCTGCCGAACGCTATCTCAGAAAACGGCCCAGGTTCGGTCGATGGTCCAGTAGGCGGCCGCCACCCCCATCAGCACGGTGAACGCCTGCTGCCAGACGGGTGTCCGCAGCGCACCTGCCTTGCCGACCAGCCAGGCCGCCGCCAGCATCACGGCGATGACCAGCAGCTGACCGATCTCGATACCCACGTTGAAGAGGAACAGCGACAGGGCAAGATCGTCCCGGGGCAGACCGATGTCCGCCAGGGCGCCGGCGAAGCCGAACCCGTGCAGCAGGCCAAAGGCGAAAGCCATTAGCCAGGGCCGGATTCGCATGAGCGCAGAGCGATCATCCTCGGACAGCATCAGTTCCCGGGCCAGGAACAGGATGGAGAGCGCGATCACTGCTTCTACCGGACCCTGCGGCAGGCGGACCAGGTCCAGCACCGACAGCGCCAGAGTGATGGAGTGGGCCAGGGTAAAAGCGGTGATGGTCTTCAGCAGCATCCACTTGTCCCGGATGAAGAGCACGAGCCCGATCACGAACAGAATGTGATCGATGCCGAACAGCAGATGCTCCACGCCGAGGAATAGATAGGCGGCGATAGGCGGTGCGGGGTCTGACAGGTCCATGAACGGCTCCGCCGGTTTCAGCATGCGATTAATCTGGTCACCATCGAGCGGCGTGATCCGGACCATCACATCAGTGAGCGTTCGTGACAGACCGTCGATGAGAATGATGCCGTGACTGAAATCGCAGCGGACGTCCCAACGTATGATGAGGGCAGCGCCCGTATGCTCGGGTAACCCGTCATTCAGCACCTCGCAGTGTTCGGGCAGAACCGGGTCCAGCGGCAGCCTGCGGTCACCGAGCACGGGCTGCTTCCAGGTGACTCGATGCAGGCCCTCTGAGACTTCCTCGATGGCGAGATAGGCAGGGCGCACTTCGTGGGCGGCCGCCGGCGCAATGACGGCCAGCAGTAACAAGGCAGCGAGACTGACCTCGCGTGTTCTCATGCGGCTGACTTCGCGTGTCCTCACGCGGCCGGGTCCACCAGTACGATCTCGTAGCGACTCTTCAGGCTTCTGTAGAAATCGTCGTTTGCCGTTCTCCGGCGTTCCTGCAGGAAGTCACGCTGCACTGCGTCCATGACTTCGGACATGAGTGGTTCCCGGCTGTTCTCAGCGCCGGTGAGACGAACCAGGTGCCAGCCGTAAGCAGACCGAATGGGCCCTTGCCAGCGCTTCGGTTGCGCACGATCCAGCGCCGCCAGTGCTTCGGCGAAATCCCGGCCGAACAGGTCGCCGATTTCCCGGGCGGAACGCTCGGCGTAGTTCTTCTGCAGGATGAACGGGTCACCGGCGCCTTCCGCGTCTGCCAGCGAGGCTCTGGCATCTGCCTCGGCGTTCTCACGCCGGTCGCTGGAAAAGTAGCGATGCTCGAAACTGAATCGCTCGGGGATCAGATAGTCATCCAGGTTTGCCTGAAAGAACTCGGTAAGTGCTGCTTCGGTGGGTGGTTCCGCATTAGCCAGGTCTTCGTTCAGAAAGGTCAGCTTCTGAGCCAGCCGTCTGCGAATGATGGTGTCGTTGTCGTCCAGTCCCAGCTTGCGTGCCTCCCGGTAGAAGATCTCCTCCCGAATCCACTGCTCGAGGAGCCCGCTGGCCTCCTGCTCTGTAGGCGGACGGCCCATCTGGGCCTGCCATTGATCGAATATCCTGGCCTGCTGGCCCGGGGTGATCTCGATCAGGTAGTCGCCTTCGGTAGCGGTTGAGAAGGTGCGCTCGGCGAAGAAGATAACCAGGCCGAAGACCAGGAACAGTACGAGTGGATCTTTCAGGTATCGCATGGGTCGCGGATTCTACCCGAAAGAGATCGAGAAAAAGAAAGCCGCCCAAACGGGCGGCTTGAGCGAGGCGCCGCAGCGCCTGCGGATACGTTTAAGTCCGCTGCCGCTCAACAGGCATACGTTTAGTGCAACGCATGCAAAGGCCTGTGTGCGACTAAGCCGCAAACTGGTGCAGGTGATAGTCGGCGTTGCCGAACTGAGCATCGATCACCAGCAGACGCTTGAAGTAGTGGCCAATACGCAGCTCTTCGGTCATGCCCATGCCGCCGTGCAGCTGCACGGCATTCTCGCCGATGAAGATGCCCATCTTGCCGATCAGGTGCTTGAGTGCGTGCACACAGCGTTGCGCTTCGTCGCTGTCGCCCTGAGCGGCTTCCAGCGTGGCGCGGAACAGCAGTGACTTGCATTGCTCGTACTCCATGAACATCTCCACCATCCGGTGCTGCAGCACCTGAAAGTCGGACAGGGGATGATCGAACTGCTCGCGTTCCTGGGTGTACTCGACGGTGTCCTTGTAGAGCACTTCCATGCAGCCGACGGCTTCCGCGCAGAGCGCCAGGATGGCGTCGTTGGCGACTGCGTTGAGTATCGGGAATCCGCCATCCAGCTCACCCAGCAGCGCGTCGGCGCCGAGCCGCACGTTCTCGAAGGTCACCTCAGATGCCCGGAGGCCGTCCACGGTGGGGAAGTTCTTTCTGGTCACACCTTCAGAGTCTGCTGCGACGATGAACAGGCTGATACCGTTCTCATCGATCTGGCCGCCGCTGGTGCGGGCGGAAACGATGATGTGGCTTGCGGTTTCCGCGTTGGCCACCATGGATTTATGACCGTTGAGCACGAACCCGTCGCTTTCGGCACGCGCCGTGGTGGTGACGTCGTGCAGATCAAACCGGGCCTGCTCTTCGGCGTAGCCTAACGTCAGCTGCTTCGTGCCATCGATGACGCCGGGCACGAGCTCGGCAATCTGCGCTTCACTACCGGCACGCTTGAGCACCCCGCCGCCGAGAACGACGCTGGCAAAGAACGGCTCGAGAACCAGACCTTTGCCGATCTGCTCCATCACCACCATGGTGTCGATCTGGTTGCCGCCGAAGCCGCCCTGGGCCTCGTCAAAGGGCAGGGCAAACCAACCCAGCTCGGCCATTGTCTGCCAGTGCTTTTCGGAAAAGCCGGTTTTGCTGGCCACCAGCTTGGTACGGTTTTCCAGCTCGTAGTTGTCCTGCACGAAGCGGGCAACGCTGTCCTGGAGCAGTTGCTGCTCCTCGCTCAATTCAAAGTTCACGTCTGATTCATCCTTCGAGTTACTTGGACTTCTTGATGCCAAGTACGTTTTTCGAGATCACATCCTTCTGCACTTCGCTGGCACCGCCGTAGATGGTATAGGCGCGGCTGGCGAGATATCCGGACATGCCGGAACGAGCGAACCCTGGACCGGCTTGCGTCGCTCCCCAGGCGGCGGAGTAGATACCGCCGGCTTCGACCGTCAGCTTCTGGATGCGCTGTTGGATCTCGGTGCCCTTCAGCTTCAGGATCGAAGACTCAGGACCGGGTGCGGCGCCTGCGGAAGCGCTGGCGAGCGAGCGAAGCTCCGTGTACTCGGCGGCCATCAGATCCACCTCGAGCTCGGCGACCTTGGCCCGGAAAGCCGGTTCGTCCATCAGCGTGCCGTTGCCGCGGGTTACGGTGCGGGCCTGGCCTTTCAGCTTCTCGAGGGCGACCAGAGAGCGGGACAGGCCGGCGAGGCCGGTGCGCTCGTGCTGAAGGAGGCCCTTGGCGTAGGTCCAGCCCTTGCCCTCCTCACCAACCCGATTCTCGACCGGGACTTTCACATCGGTGATGAAAACCGTGTTGACGCTGTGTGCGCCACCCAGGGTGATGATGGGCTTCACTTCCACCCCATCCTGCTTCATGGGGAACAGCAGGAAAGTGATGCCTTCCTGCTTCTTGCCTGAGTCGTCGGTTCGGGTGAGGCAGAAGATCCAATCGGCGATGTGGGCTGCCGTGGTCCAGATCTTGGTACCGTTCACGGTGTACTCGCTGCCGTCCTCGGACAACACTGCCTTGGTCTTGAGGCCGGCCAGATCCGAACCGGCCCCCGGCTCCGAGTAGCCCTGGCACCAGTTCACCTTACGCGCCCGGATGTCCGGCAGAAAGCGATCCTGCTGCTCTTTGTTTCCGTAGGCCATGAGCACGGGCGCCAGCATGCTGATGCCGAACGGCATGTCCCAGGGCAGGGCGGCGACCGCCGTTTCCTGCTCCCAGATGTAGTGCTGGGTGGGGGTCCAGCCGGGTCCGCCGAACTCCACCGGCCACTTGGGAACGTCCCAACCGCCTTTCTCCCGGGCTTTGGCGAACCAGTCGAGGCGCCACTGGGCATAATCTTCGCCAGGCTTGTACTCGTTTTCCTTGAAAAAAGTTCTGACTTCCTCCCGGAACGCCAGGTCTTCAGCACTCAGTTCGATATCCATCTATTTAGTGTCGTTCCACCGCTTAGAGAAGGTGGGCAGCTTAGCAAAACTAGAATTTTTTACTAGAACATTATTCTATATTAGGATGATGCGTCATATTGAGATGACGCCATGACTCCTGCCGACCCGTCAGAACCTGATCGATCAGACGCCCCGCCTGCCCCGGGCGGGCGGGTTGCAGCCACCCGGGCCAGAAAAGACAGCGTTCTGAAGGCCGCGCTGGCGTGCTTCTCCGAGCACGGCATAGACCACACCACCATCCACCAGATCCAGGCCCGGGCGAAGTGCAGCATCGGCAGTCTGTACCACCACTTCGGCAGCAAGGAAGGCATTGCCGAGGAGCTGTTTCTCGAAGGTGTGCAGAAGCTCAATCGGTCAATGCTAGAGGAGATTCGATCGGCGGCGAACGCCCGGGAGAGCGTTTATGCCGTGGTGAGTGCTTATTGCGACTGGTCTACCCGCAATCGTGACCTGGCCCGCTATCTGCACTCGAGGGACATAGATTTTTCCGAGCAGGCGAGAAAGCGGTTGCGGGAGATTCACCACAGCTACATCACCGCGGTGTTCAGCTGGTTTGCGCCCTTCGTGGCCGAGGGTCAGATGCGTGTGTTGCCGGTGGAAACCTACGTGCCTCTCATCAGCGGGGCGACTCAGGAATATGTCAGGCGGTGGCTGTCCGGGCACCACGACAAAGGACCCGAGGAAGTAAAGGCGTTGTTTGCCGAAGCGGCGTGGAATGCGGTAAAAAGCTGAACGCGATCTGCGGGGTACCGCACGGCGCCTGGCCGGCTGAAAAGGGGACACATGAGTTTCGAGACGCTTCTCTACGAGGTGAGCGACGGCGTCGCTACCATCACCATCAACCGGCCGGAAGGGGCCAATGCCATGAACCCGCAGATGGCGCTGGAACTTGCCGAGGTGGGCATCCGTTGCGATGACAATCCGGCGGTGCGCGCGGTGGTGATCACGGGTGCGGGCCGGATGTTCTGTGCCGGTGGAGACCTTGGCGTCTTCGTCAAAAAAACTGGCATGGCCCGAAAGAGCCTGCTGAAAAAGATGGCCGGCGATCTGCATATGGGATTGTCCCGGCTGGCGCGTGGCAATGCGCCGGTGATCGCCGCCGTGAACGGCACCGCTGCCGGTGCGGGCATGTCTCTGGTGATGGCCTGTGATCTGGTCGTGGCCGCGGAATCTGCCGTGTTCACCATGGCCTATACCCGAGCCGGCCTGGCACCTGACGGCAGCTCCACCTTCTACATGCCGCGAAAGATAGGCGACCGGCGGACCCGGGAGCTGATGCTGACCAATCGGGTTCTGAAGGCTTCAGAAGCCGAGGGTTGGGGCATCGTCAATGAGGTGGTGCCGGATGGCGAAGCGCTGGCACGTGCACAGTCCATGGCTCGGGAGCTGTCGGTGGGGCCGACCCTCGCCTTCGGAGCGGTGAAGACGCTGCTGAACGGCACCTTCGATCAGACTCTGGAATCACAGATGGAGCTGGAGGCCAGAGCGATCGCCGAGCTCTCGGTCTCTGCTGATGGTGATGAGGGTATCTCTGCATTCGTCGAGAAGCGACAGCCGCAATTCAAGGGAGAATGAATGTGAGCACAGGCATCAGCGCGGAAGAACATCCGAAGAAAACCATCGAGGTCCTCGGTAAAACCATGGCCTATGTGGAAATGGGCGAAGGTGATCCCATTGTCTTCCAGCATGGCAACCCCACCTCATCCTATCTCTGGCGGAACGTCATGCCGCACCTGGCCGATCAGGGGCGTTGCATCGCCCTCGACCTGATCGGCATGGGAGACTCGGAGAAGCTCGATGGCTCAGGTCCGGACAGATACACGTTCACCGAGCACCGGGAGTACTTTGATGCTGCACTCTCGGCACTTGGCGTGGCGGAGAACGTAATCCTGGTCATTCACGATTGGGGATCGGCCCTCGGCTTTGACTGGGCCAATCGACACCGGGAGCAGGTGAGGGGCATCTGCTACATGGAAGCCATCGTCCGGCCCATGGATTGGGAAGAGTGGCCCGAGGCAGCCGCCGGAATTTTCAAGGGTTTCCGTTCCGATGCGGGCGAGGAGATGATCCTCGAGAAGAATCTGTTCGTGGAAGCCGTGTTGCCGGGATCTGTGCTTCGCGACCTGACGGAAGAAGAGATGAGCGTCTACCGGCGGCCGTTTCTGAATCCGGGTGAAGATCGTCGGCCGACGCTGACCTGGCCACGACAGATCCCGTTGTCCGGGCAGCCATCGGAGGTGGTGAAGATCGTCCAGGACTACTCCGTATGGCTTGCCGGGTCCGATCTGCCTAAGCTCTTCGTCAATGCCGAGCCGGGCGCCATCCTGATCAACGACCAGCGTGAGTTCTGCCGCAGCTGGCCGAACCAGAAGGAGGTTACGGTGCCGGGTAATCACTTCCTGCAGGAAGACTCGCCACACGAGATTGGCCAGGCGATCGCCGAGTGGCGGACGGAAATCGCCTGACTCAGTCGAGTTGGCTGAAGCTCAGTCCGGCTCCAGCTCGCTCTCCATGGTCTGACAGACGAACTCACGAGGCACGTCCAGGCCGTCTGCGACTCTGTCGAGCACCTCTTCCTCCGCAGAGCTGATGTGCCCGCCGGCCCTGGCGACCAGGCAAAGGTCGCGTACCACCTGCATGGCCTGAGGCACGCTCGCCTGCTCCTTGACCGTGCTGATCCGGTCATCCAGATTCGCTTCCAGTTTCTTCAGATCCAGGTCTTCTTTGAAGGCGTGATTGCCGAAGAACTTCTCGAAGACGGCGACTTCCTCGTCGCTGATCTCGCCGTCCGCGTTGGCCACCACCAGGGCGGCGGCAAACAGCAGGCGGCGCATGTTCTCTGCGGTCTCTGTCCGTCCGTCCAGATAGCTCGGCTCCATCAGGCTCATTACACCCATCACCGCGGCTTCCAGATCAGCTTTGGACATGGGGCCACCGGCCAGTTCCGAACCGTAGAACTGCTGCAGAGCCTTTACCCGCAACGGGCTGAAAGGGTGGGTGGAGAACCAGTCTTCCTTGGGTGCGCCCTGTCCGGGCTGAGCGTCTTCCACCTGCATGGCGTCCACCTGCGAGAGGAAGTCGTCCAGGTTGAACTGAATGCTGCGACCAGTGAGGCCGCTGGCGAGCTTGAACAGTGACCGAGCCACCGCGTTCAGATCTTCGGCGCAGTGGGCACCGGCCCGATCGGCAGAGATCTCTGCGTAGCGGGACCAGGTGAACAGATCGAGTGCCAATCGTGGATCCGGTCTTTCCTGGCCACGCAGGATATAGCCGATGGGAATGTCGTGGTGGCGATAAGCGTGGTGACCGAGCTCGTGGCCCATCACGAACTTGATTTCCGCCGGATCGAAAGCCTCCAGCAGGCTGGATGCGAACATCACGAACAGCCGTCCGTCCTCCGGTTTGAAGCACATGGCGTTGTAAACCGGCGAGGCGAACACGTAGAGCTCGAGATCGATGCCGAGATCGAGTCGGTCGCTGCAGTCCCTGGCCATGGCATGCAGGTCGGGCGCCATGGTCTCGCTCATGCGCACGGAAGTGGCAAGCAGGTGCCTTCGGATGCTGGAGCGCTCGGAGGAGGATTCCTCCAGCCGGGCGAGCTGCTCGTTGACCCGCTTGACGGTGATGTCTTCCAGCAGCTGGTTGTACAGACTCAGATCGGACTCACAGCGCAAAGCTCGCGCGTTCACGGTCATCTCGCTCTCTCTTCCCTGGATGTGTGTTGTCTCAGGCGGCCGTACGCACTTCCTCGGTCGCCGGTGGTTTGTCTGCTTCTGCTATCGGATGGCTGAAGGTGAGCGCGCCATCCTCGAGTGGTGCGTTCGGGATCAGCTTCTTGTCGAGCAGGTAATTCTGGGTGTTCCGCCAAGGGTCTTTGGCACCCTGCTTGGGAAACAGGTGCATGAGGCGCTGCATGTAGCCGGCGGAGAAATCATCGATCCAGGGTTTCAGCTCCATGTCCTGGTCTTCCTGCCGTAGACGCGGCACGGCGATCCGCATCCCGAGCTCGTCCATCCGGTTCAGCACCCTGCAGGCATAAGCAGCGGTAAGGTCGGCGCGCAGGGTCCAGGACGCATTGATGTAGCCGAAGGTCTGCACCAGGTTTGGAATGTCGGCGTACATCATGCCCTTGTAGGCAATGGTGTCGGGCCAGTTCACGTCCTTACCATCCACAGCGAAGGCGATGTCGGAAAGCACCGAGAGCTTGAGACCGGTTGCGGTGACGATGATGTCGGCTTCCAGCAGATCGCCCGAGGTGAGCTTGATCCCTGAACCGGTCACGGTCTCAATGGTATCTGTGACGACACTGGCAGTGCCGTTTCTGATCGCGCTGTAAAGGTCATCATTCGGGATCAGGCAGAGGCGCTGATCCCAGGGATTGTACCTGGGTGTGAAGTGTTCGGCCGTGTATTCCTTGCCAAGAGCGGTCTCGACCATTCCGAGCAGCCGCCGCTTCACCTTCTCCGGATTGGTGCGCGTCTGCCGATAAAACCAGTTGCCCAGCTGCACGTTCTTGAAGCGGGTGATGGCGTAAGCCCACTTTTCCGGCAGGACTTTGCGCAGGGCGTTGGCAATCTTGTCCTGGTCCGGACGTGAGACCACGTAGGTGGGTGAGCGCTGCAGCATGGTCACGGTCGCACCCCTCTCCGCCATGGCCGGCACGATGGTCATGGCCGTGGCGCCGCTACCGATCACGGTCACCCGCTTGCCCTTGTAGTCCAGATCTTCCGGCCAGAACTGAGGATGAACCACCTCGCCCTGAAAGTCGTCGAGGCCGGGTATTTCGGGATCAAACGGCTCATCGTAGTTGTAGTAGCCGCTGCACATGTAGAGGAAGTTGCAGGTGAGAGTGACGTTTTCGCCAGCTCCGTTCCGGGCAGTTACCGTCCAGGTTGCCTCGTCAGTGGACCAGGCTGCTGCGATGACTCTGTGCTGAAAGCGGATGTGCTCGCGGATGCCGTTTTCATCGGCGGTTTCGTTGACGTACTTCCAGATGGCCGGCCCATCGGCGATGGCTTTCGCTTCCGTCCAGGGCTTGAACTCGTAACCCAGGGTGTGCATGTCACTGTCCGAGCGAATGCCGGGATAGCGGAACAGGTCCCAGGTACCACCGATCGCCTCTCTGCCTTCCAGAATGGTGTAGCTTCTGCCTGGGCATCTGTTCTGCAGGTAGTAGGCGGCGCCGATGCCGGACAGGCCGGCGCCGACGATGATGACGTCCTGGTGACTCATAGGGACTTCCAGTTGCTTGAAAAATCGAACGCCGCAGTATAGCAGCGCTCTGCTCGGTGTTCCGGCGCTGCAGGCGGCGCCTCTGCCGCGCCGCCAGGCTCTTTCACTTTGCCGGTTTGACGAACTTCAGCAGGAAACGGTCGCTCTCACCGATGGCCGAATACCTGGCCCGGTCCTCCTCACCTT
The DNA here is from genome assembly GCA_965215995.1 of Candidatus Azotimanducaceae bacterium. Lineage (GTDB taxonomy): Bacteria > Pseudomonadota > Gammaproteobacteria > Pseudomonadales > Azotimanducaceae > SZUA-309. The sequence continues at coordinate 3,835,790 of OZ244128.1, forward strand.
GTGCGTAGCTGGGTGGCAGGGTCCAGACGCCAGCGGGATGGTCTTTCGTGTCTAGCGGGTTGTGCAGGATCTCTGACTCACCTGTGAGCTCGAATCCCGCTTTTTCGGCAAAAGCGATGGTCCGTGCCCGAGAGATGTAGCCGTTGGCGGAGAGCGGATCTTCATTCTCAACATCATCCCACTCGTGATCGACCACGCCGAGAATGCCGCCTGGCTTCAACGTATCGAACATGACCTGGAAAGCCAGATCGGCATAACGGCCACTGCCGTTGTATTCCATGACAAGGTTATGCACGTTACGAAAAGTGAGAACCATGTCGGCACTACCCTGGGGTGCAATGTTCAATTTGTAGGGCATCTCGAATTCGGTGATCAGCATGTCCCGGTAGATGTCGGGCGCCGCACCCGCCTTGCCGAGGAAGGCACCCAGGCTCTTGCGCTGAAAGCCGAACGGTCCGTTGATGTCGAACTGGGCGGCGTAAAATCTACCATCGTCCTTGAGAACAGGCGCCAGGATTTCCGAGTACCAGCCACCGCCTGGCCAGATCTCCACCACCGTCATCCTGGAATCAAGGCCAAGAAAATCCAACGTCTCGAGCGGTTTTCGGTATTTGTCCCGGGCTTTGCTCGCGGCGTCGCGGTGTTCGCCTGCGATGGCCTCTTCCACCAGTGCCCGGGTGGTTGAATTCATTTCAGCCCGTGCCTGAAAGCTGATCGCCGCAACTGCGAGGATCATCAGGGAGGCGGCGGTGCAGGCGCTCGAGGGTCGCGGCATGGTCTTCGGTCCTGGTCGATTTGGGAGACCGCATCCTATGTCAGGGCTGTGGTCCGTGTCAGGCCGTGGGCGCGCTGTCTGACAATGCGCCCGTGGCGGATCAGGCGGTGCGTTCCTGCCAGAGTGTCCGCAGCCATTGGCCGATCAGGCCGAGACCGAGAATACCGGCCACCAGCTGGATCGGCCCGCCGATGATGGGCAGGTTGGTGACCACAACCAGCAGAGCCAGGCCAATCAGCAGAGGCAGGGTCGTGCCGTCACGGTTCGGCAGGATCAACCGCCCGATGTAGCAGGCGATGACGATTCCGGCGGCATACAGAGTGGCTAACCAGAGCACCAGAGTCAGCAGGCCCAGGGGTGCGCCAATCAGGGTGACTATGGCGATAACGGCGAGTATCGGTGTGCCGATCAGGATCAGAGCGCCGATGGCGGCGGTCACCAGCGCATCAGAGCTGCCTTCCAGTTCAGCCTGGCCGAGCGCAGGCAGCAAGCGGAACAGAACCAGGCCGGTTACAAAGGCGGCCAGGATGTGCAGAATCTCGCCCAGGTAAAAGTCCGGTGTCGAGTATCTGTTCGGTTCTTCCGGCCAGCGCTCGATGTCTGTGGTTCCATCGATGGTCGCCCCGGGTGCGATCACGGCAGATTCTTCCGTCTCTGTTTTCAGCGTCAGATCGCCGGCAATATGGGCAGTGTCAGTGAGCTCGACTGTTGCACCGTAACCGCGCATGTCTGCGCCAACGCTACCGTGCACGGTCACCCGGGCACCCGCTGCTCGCAGGTCCCGGCCGATGCTCCCTTGAACGTCGACCTCTTCTCCCGCCACGGCCGCATTGCCGCTGATTTCGGTATCTGCGTGCAACACCAGCTTCTCACCGGCGCCGAAAAAGTTGCCCGCTAAAGACGCACCCCGGAGGTCGAGCGTTTCTCCTGCACTGATGACGGTGCCACCGAAGTCACCTTCAAGCTGGATGGACTCGCCCGCAACCACGACGATGCCGTCGACGCGGCCCCGAATGCTGAGAGATTCTCCTGCCGCGATCAGATCTCCGGTCACGGTGCCATCGATCACGATGTCTTCGGAAGTCACGATCAGGGTGTCATCCACCACCTCATCCGCAGCAACGACCACTCGCTGCTCGTCGCGGCGAAGCTCGAAAGCCTGTGATTCCGGCGCGGCAGTGAGCAGCAGGCTCAAGGCCGAAACGGCAATCAGAGGCGTTGCAGCCCGACCGGGTTGATGACGGACCAGCCAACCGAAGCCGGCCAGAGCGATCAGGGCAACGATCACCGACTGCATGGCACCGGTCAGGCTGGCGGTAAGGTCTGCCACGGTAGTGCCGGGCAGCAGAGTGACGCTGAGCAGCTCGATGGAGCTGCCGATGGCGGTTGGGGACAGCCAGGCCAGCCAGGTCGGCAGCGTCAGTGTGCTCATCAGGCCGCTCCAGGCCATGCTCACCCCCCAGATTGCGATGGCCGCCCAGCCAAGCCAGGCCAGCAGCCTGGAGATGGTTGGTCGCGGCACGAATGCGGGGATCACGCCTTCTGCGCTCGCATTCTGCAGGGCAGTCCGCAGCAGTGTCCGTTCCATCGTTAGTGATTCGATCAGGGCGTGGCAATCCGCACAGGATGCGGCGTGTTGCTCCACGCCGAGGGCTTCGTCGCCGGTCAGCGCACCATCAACGAAGGCGCTACAGGTCAGTTCGCTTGGGCAACTCATCATCAGTTCTCCTGTCCGGTCGGGTTTGCGAGGTGCGCGCGGAGTTTCTTCCGGCCTCTGAGCAGCAGCACGCCGACATGATTTCGGGTGATGCCAAGCGTCTCGGCGATCTCGTCGTAGCTGGCGTCAGAGTAATAGGCCAGCACGATAGGCAGCCGATACTGTTCTGGCAGAGCTTCCACTGCCCGGTTGACCGCCTCGGAGTCCTCTGCCCGGATCAGAGGAGCAGCCCCGTTCTCGAGTGGGCTCTCGGCCTGGTCTGCTTCCGCTTCCGCGTTGAACAGGTCCCGGACCCTTCGGTTGCCACGCAGCACGTCGATGCAGTAGTTGGTGGCGATAGTGTTTATCCAGGGCCCGAAAGGGTCCTGGGAGCGGTAGCGTCCGAATGATCGGTAGCCGCGCATGAAAACCTCCTGCGTCGCATCCTCCGCATCCGCCGACTGCCCCAGCATCCGTCGGCACAGGCCGTGCACACGGCGGTAGTGCTCTCGGTAGTAGGCGTCGAATGCGGCCTTGTCCATGATTCTCCGTTTCGCAGCCCGGGCTGCTTACTGAGGATTACGACTCGAGCGGAGCTTTATTACAGACATTACAGACGAGTAAGCACTTTTTTTCGCTGCTGCGCATGAACTCCTAGCTCAGCAGCAAGAGGTAAGATCCTCCAATGCAATTACCACGATCCGTCTGGCTCCTAGGAATTCTGCTGCTGCCATCGTTTGCAGGTGCCGATCTCGCCCGTCGCACTTACCTCGGCCTGCAGTTCGACCTCGGTGATCAAAGCGGCCCGGGATTGCTGGTCGAGAGAGTGTTTCCCGGTTCCACTGCGGAGTCGGCCGGCATGCGGGTTGGCGATCGGCTCACCTCCGTGGGTCGGGTGCAAGTGCTCAAGGAATTTGACGAGTTACGTGTGGAGCTGAAGAGAACGCCGGCAGGACAGCGCATTCCGCTGCGCTGGTATCGGGGCAGCAACCGGGTCTATCGGTCCGCACCACCGCTGGCAACCCTGCCGTTCGAGGAAATGCCAGGCAGCCTGGTTCGCTACCAGGCGGTCAGTGTGGACGGCATTGAACAGCGGCTGATCTTCAGCGAGCCGGCGGACGGCGCAGCAAGGGGGTTGGTGTTCTACCTTTCCGGGCTGGGCTGCACCTCCCACGATTACTGGTTCCAGACAGCCAGCCCGATCAAACGCCTGCTCGATGGCTGGGCGGCGGCCGGATTTGCAACGGCAAGGCTGGAAAAGCGGGGTGAAGGTGACAGTGAAGGACCGGACTGCAGCCTGCTTGGTTTCGAGGATGAGCGTCGGGGTTACGCAGCTGCGCTCGAACACCTGAGCGAACAGGGTTTCAAAGGCCGCATCTTCCTGTTTGGACACAGTTTGGGCGGCATCATCGCGCCGCTGGTGGTCAGCGATGCGGTGGCCGGTGTGATGGTCTTCGGCACGGTGAGCAAGCCCTGGTATGACTACATGATGGAGAACTTCGATCGCCAGGATCGGCTTGCCGGCCTGGATGACCGGGAGATCGCGGAACGCCAGGCGCTCCGGGCCGAGTTCCAGAAAGGTCTGCTCTATGCCGGGGAAACCCCTGCGGAGTTGGTTGCACGCATACCGGATAGTCAGTATCTGCCGGATGTTCAGCTCGCGGACGACGACACCTACTACGGGCGTTCGGCACCGTTCTTCGTGGAGTTGGCCGCGGTGAACCCGGCTCGAGCCTGGCGCCAGGTCTGGCAGCCGGTGCTGGCGCTGCATGGCCAGTACGACTGGGTCAGCGCTCGGGCCGATCACGAGCAGATCGCGCGGCTTACCGGCGGGAAGTTCCAGTCAGTTCCGGGGATGGACCATGGCTTCCTGCACTACGAGAGCCTGGAAGAGAGCTTCACCGCGCGCGGGACGGGTGCGTTCGATGAAGGCATCGTCGAGGCGACCCTCGCCTGGATGCAGATCCTGAAACCGCCTGACGACGGATCGAACGGTTGAGCGGACAGCTTTACACGGCGCCAGCAGAAGAGCGGCACAGAGATCGGTGACGCTGGTGCGCGTGCTATTCTCAATCGGCCATCCAACGAGGGGAGTTACATGCGCCTGGTGACCGGCATCCCGAACGATGATCTGACCAAAGTGCCGGATGCCATTCGCGCCATCGAAGCATCCGGTTACGACGTGGTGACCACTCAGGAGAATCGCCACGATCCGTTTCTGCCGCTTGCCGTGGCGGCGGTGGCCAGCGAACGGGTCACGCTGGCCACCAGCATTTCCATCGCCTTCGCCCGCAGCCCCATGGTCTTCGCCAATCTGGGCTGGGATCTGCAGAAGGCATCCCGCGGCCGGTTCGTGCTTGGTCTCGGCTCGCAGGTGAAAGGACACAACGAACGTCGCTTCAGCGTGCCCTGGTCGGCGCCTGCGCCGCGACTGAAGGAGTGCGTTCAAGCCATCCGGGCGATCTGGGCTTGCTGGGGCGACGGGGAGAGGCTGGACTTCCAGGGTGACCACTATCGTTTCTCCCTGATGACGCCGAACTTCACGCCCGAACCCATGGCGGAGTTACCTCCGCCAATCACCATAGCCGCGGTTGGACCGGCCATGATGCGGGTGGCTGGTGAGGTCTGCGACGGCGCCCGGCTGCATGGCTTCTGCACCAGGAAGTATCTGGAAGAGGTGGCGGTGCCTCGACTGGAGGCAGCCATGTCGGCATCCGGCCGCGATCGAAGCCGATTCGAGATATCAGGGGGTGGATTCGTCGCCACCGGTGCCACGGACGCCGCGGTAGCGAAAGCCTTCGAGTGGGTTCGCATGCGGGTAGGTTTCTATGGTTCCACCCGTGCCTACTGGCCGGTCTTCGAGGCGCACGGCCTGGAAGATCTAGGCGAGAAGCTCAATCACATGTCGAAAACGGGGCAATGGGAGCAGATGACCAAGGCGGTGAGCGATGACGTGGTGCATCTCTTTGCTGCCGTCGGCCGCCACGATGAGCTCGCGGCTGCCATGGCAGCCCGGTTCGGTGGCCTGGTGGACACGGTCTCCGCAGGAACACCGGTAGATGATCCAGCTGGGTTGCCGCCGGAGCTGATCGAGGACATTCAGCGTATCGATACGCCGTTTCGAGGATTCAGCTGATCGGTAGCGGTTTGACGACTAAAAACCGGCTTTACCGGTCCAGGACCAGATCCGGCAGTTGGACTGGCTCCGGAACCTGCACCCGAGCGATGGTCTGAGTGTCGATCCACTGTGGCTTGATCACCACATCGATTCGGCGATTGCGCTTGCGTCCTTCGGCTGTCTCGTTGTTTGCCACCGGTCGGGTCTCACCGTAACCCATGGCATTCAGGTTGGCCGGAGAGATGGGCAGCTTGCCGAGCAGGTGCTGGACGACGGCGTCCGCCCGAGCTTGAGAAAGGCCGAGGTTGTCGGCATCGGAGCCGAAGGCATCCGTGTGACCTTCCACCACCACCCTGGACTCCGGGAACTCGGCGATGGCCTCTTCGAGCACCGCGAGTATCTGCTGATGCTCGCTCGTGAGTGTGGCGGTGCCGCTGTCGAAGTTGAGTCCGATCATGCGGATGATCACCGTATCGCCCTGACGTAGCACCGTCGCCTGGTCGGGTTTGAACAGTCGCTCCACCGCCGCGAACCGCTCGCGATGCCGTGCCTGCTGCTCGAGGCGCTGTTGCTGCTCCGCCAGCAGCACTTCCAGCTCATCGATGGTCTGATTGCCGCCGCCAAGCAGTTCCTGCATCTTGGCGACCTGAGCGTTCAATCCAGCCAGCGTTTGATCTTTGTCCTCGATGGTCTGAGCCAGTGCCTCCTTCTCCAATCTCATGCGGGTCATGCCTTCCAGCAGGGTGTCGATGGCGTCCGTCTCGCCGTAGTCGAAGTAAACGGGGGTATCCAGTGCATCACCGAGCCGGCTGATCGAGGCTTCCCAGCCGAGCAGAATTGTCTCCAGGTTCAACTCCCTGGACCTGATTCGGTTCTCGAGCTTGGCGATGTAGATAGCGTGCAGCACGTTGTGCTTAGCATCTGCGGCCAGGCTGCGGGGCTTGTCCGCGTCATAGCGATTGTTGTTCAGCTCGTTCTCTGCGGCTTCGAGCAGCGAGACGGCGTTGCTGAGCGATGTGGGTGCATAGCGTTCGGCTTTCAGCTTCTTCGCCATAGCGATGAAGTCCCGGGTCTCGGTCAGGTAGTTGGCCTTGATGGCGATCAGCTCACCATCCCGATACGCCTTTTCCGCTTTTTCCGAGTAGCGCTTGGCGGATTTCAAGCTGTCCCGTTCGAGCGACCTGGTCGCCTGAGAAAACGCGTTCTCGCCCTCCTTCCACTGTTCTGGGGCATAAGTCGCGGTGTCCGTTTTCAGGGCATCGGCACGGGCTCGAATGGTGGGTTCCAACGCCTGGGCGGCGATCCCGGCGACCTCTGCGGATCTCACGAAACGAGCTTCCGCCTTAGCCAGATAACGGCGGATGGTGTCCACGCTGCCTGCCCGTTTGAACGTGTCGTCCGCCCGTTCGTAAAGACTCGCGCCTTCTGCATAGCTGATGGGTGCCAGCGTTCGAGCATCGAGCGCCTCGGCCGCCGCGCGGGCCTCGTCCGCAGCGCCAAACAGCGGTGCCCGCATGCTGGTCATGCCAGCGCTGGCGGGAAGGGTGGCGGTGGCAAGGAGCAGGGCGGTGAGTACAGCCAGAGTTTTGCGGCGCATGTGCTATCCGTACGTGGAAATTCCTGTAATTTCAGGAGATTACGCAGAAGGCAGCGGAAAAATTGCGACCTCCTCCACGATCCCGCACGATCGGGCCCGTTTCAGGGCGGCTGGGGTAGCATTCGCCCACTGACCAACGCTGAGAAGGTGGATGAGTTCACAGAATTCGCGAGACGCGATCATCATCGGTGCCGGTGTCATCGGCTCCGCCATTGCCCTGGCCCTCGCTCGCAGGGGCCTGAAAACGCTGAATCTGGACGCATTGCCCGCCGCCGGGTACGGCTCCACAAGTCACTCGTCTGCCGTGATCCGGCCGTTCTACTCCCACGTCACCGCTGCAGCCATTGCCCATGAGGCGCGGCATCGTTGGCTGGACTGGGGAGAGTATCTGCAGCACGAGGACGCGGCCGGTCTAGCCCGCTATACGGAATCAGGCGGTCTGGTGCTGATGCGCGAAGGGGAGGAGTCAGCCTACGCCGGCAACCTGGCGGTGCTCGATGAGATCGGCGTGGGTTATGAAGTGCTGGACGAAGCGGGACTTTCCCGGCTCTATCCTGGGATCAGCCTCGATGCCTTTGGTCCGGCCAAGCCTGCGCATGACCCTGGTTTCGGCATCCCGGTACCCGGCCGGATCTGCGGGGGAATCCTGATCAGTGCAGCCGGTTACGTCTCCGATCCTCAGCTTGCTGCTCACAATCTGATGGCAGCAGCGGTGGCTGCGGGTGCCGAGTTCCGTTTCAACGTGGAAGTGGTTGGGATTGTCAGGACGGATGCTCGAGTGGAGGGCGTTCAGCTGGCGGAGGGTGAGCGATTGCTGGCCCCCATCCTGATCAACGCGGCGGGGCCACACTCCGCCGCCGTCAACGGGCTGGCCGGTGTGGCTGATTCGTTGCCGATTCAGACTCGAGCCGAGCGTCATGAGGTGGCGTACCTGGCAGCACCACCAGGCTACGTGGAAGGTGGCAACGGTTTCCTCGTGGACCTGGACTCGGGTATCTACATGCGTGCGGATGGGCCAGATGTTCTGATAGGAACCGCGGATCCGGAGTGCGATCCCCCGGATGTGGTGGAGCCGGATGATTACAATGCCTCGTTAACAGAGCAGTGGACGACTCAGGTCTATCGTGCGGCGCAGCGATTTCCCTCATTGGCGATCGAGAATACGGCGCGGGGCACGGTGGGGCTTTACGATGTATCTAACGATTGGATTCCCGTCTACGACAGGACAGAGCTGGAAGGCTACTACCTGGCCATCGGCACCAGCGGCAATCAGTTCAAGAACGCGCCGGTGGTGGGAGAGCTGATGGCGGAGGTGATTCTGAAAGGCGCAGATCACGACGCCAACCCTGCCGTGCTCGAACTTCCTGCCCTGGGGCGTACCGTCCGCCTGGATTTCTACTCGCGAAATCGGGAGATTCAGGGTACCCGCTCGGTACTGGCCTGAGTCAGCGGGTGGCGGCTGCCGGTTCAGCTGTGCTGTTGATCTGCTTCGCTCTGTCCTGGAACCCATTTCGGGCCATTGCCGGAACCTCGGTGGCGGCGATGGGGCGACTGAAGTAATAACCCTGCACCAGATCGCAGTCCATTCCCTGCAGCATCTGCAGCTGCTCCAGATCTTCCACCCCTTCGGCCACGATTCTGAAGTTGAGCGCGTGACCGAGGCTCATGATGGTGCCGAGCAGGATCTCGTCCTGGGTGCTGCCGACGGTGTCGATGAAGGTCCTGTCGATTTTCAGACAGTCCACGGGCAGATGTTTGAGAGAACCGAGCGAGGAGTAACCGGTACCGAAATCGTCAATGGCCACCGGCACGCCCATCTTGCGGAGTTCTTCCAGCACGCCTCTGGCCATGGGTGAGGATTGAATGCCCGTTTCGGTCACCTCCAGCTCGAGCTGCCAGGGCGCAAGCCCGGACTCGTCCAACGCCTGGCGCACGGTGGAGATCAGGTTCGGGTCGTCGAAGTGGCGTGGCGCGATGTTGACGGAGACCCGCACCCGCGTCATGCCATCTGCCTGCCAGCGTACGATCTGACGGGTGGCTTCCTGGATGACCCAGTCGCCCAGATCCTTTATCAGGCCGAGCCGCTCGATCTCGGGGACGAACTCCCCCGGGGGGACCATGCCGCGGCCCGGATGCTGCCAACGTACCAGTGCCTCCCAGGCGTGAATCTCACCGGTCTGGACGGAAACCTGCGGCTGGTAGTGGAGGAGGAACTGCTCTTCCTTGAAGGCATTGCGGAGTTCCTGGGCCAGCGTGAATCTCTCTGCCGCTTTCTGAGTCATCTCTCTGTTGAAGAACTCGAATCGGTGATGGCCAGCATTCTTGGCAGCGTACATGGCGTTGTCACCGGCCTGCATCAGTGTCCGGGCGTCCTCGCCATCGGCCGGGTAGCGGGAGATGCCGATGCTGGCCTGGGGTTTGAAGTTGCGTTCGTGCACAACGACATTCTGCTCGATGTTGTTGATGACCCGTTCTGCCACCTGAGCGATGTCACCTTCGTCCTGAAGACCATCGAGCAGCATGCAGAACTCATCGCCACCGAGTCGGGCAACGAAATCACTGGCTCTAGCCGCCTCCGCGAGGCGCTGGCCGATTTCGACCAGCAGCTGGTCACCCGCGTCATGGCCGAGAGAGTCGTTGACATCCTTGAAGGCATCCAGATCGATGAAGAACAGCGCGAAACCGTCGCCGCTGCGTGCTGCTGCGCTGATCATCTCGGTAAGGCGCTGATTGAGATAGCTGCGACTGGCGAGTCCGGTGAGCATGTCGTAGTACGCCATCTGGCGGATTGAGGAAACATGCTGCTGCAACGCTTCCTGCAGCACCTCGAAATCCCGGGCGATCAGTCCGACTTCGTCGTTGGTGCTCAAGGCGCGGCCAAGCAGTACTGGCTCCTTGAAATCACTGCGGATGAACTTCCTGATCTTGCCGGAGAGAATTCTGAGTCGACGGGTCAAGGTGTTGGTGAGGAAGATGCTGACGGCCAGACCAAGCAGGAAGAACAGGCCGATGGCGTAGTAGAGTTTGTTCGTCAGGTTGTTCTGGGCGCTCAGCAGGACCTCTGCGTTGCGTGTCTGCACATCTGAATAGCTCTGGCTCAGTCGAGCTTCTGTATCGGTCAGGGCAGCGTAGAGTCCTGAGTTGCTGCTCAATCCCATCCGCTCGTTGAGCTCGACGATCTGATTGAAGGCGTTCGTGTATTTGTCAAGACCGGCAATGAGCAGTGCCCGGGTCTGGTCTCCGAGCTCTTCGGCGTGGAGCAGACGTTCGCTCAACGACTCGCTGCCGGCTCTGAGTGCCTGCACATGGTGCTGTTGGTTGCGGATGATGTAGTCCTTCTCTGAGCGGCGCAGTGCGAGCATCTGGGCTCGGATCTCCGGATCGAGGTCCGCACGGTCGAAGCGGTGGATTCCGCTTCTCATCTCACCGACGATGCCGTGGTTCTCCAGGCCGCGTAAGCGAACAAGGTCGACCAGCACGATGAGCTGGCCCTGGTAGCTGTCTATTTCCTGTTGCGTCCGGGCTACCCGCGCATTCAGCTCCACGTCGTCCAGGTGTTCCAGCCCGCGCAGGGTGGCGCGCACCTGATCAAGGGATTCGTCTGTGCGATCGAGAAACTCGGACTGCCCCGTTTCGAAGAACACGGTGTCGTGCTGGCTGAAGCTGAAGAAATCACGCATGGCCTGATAGCTGTATGTGAGGTGGAGCTGTCCGGCCTCCAGCTGGTGAACTTCTTCGCTCAGACGTGCCCGCTCATTCTGGTAGCCGAGGAGGATCGCGCTCAACCCCACGGGCAGGGCAAGGCAGAGCACGAAACTCATCAGAAGTTTTGAGCGCAACATGTTCACGAAGATCGATGGGTCCGCTAGCAGGGGATTCTCGTCGTCACCTTCGCATCGGCGAGTTCGCGCCTACATTTGATGCCGGGGCGGAAAACTGAGAACTGAGCCGCGTTTTCGGGTGGGCGGTTTCGGATACGGGCCTATATCCCGGTGAAATCCGGTCCAGGGTTCAAGATACCGTCCGATGCGTGCTCTCCAGTATATTGGGGCCTGTGAGGACCGTAGGAGCGTCGAAGATGCGCAGAGTGGTGGTGACTGGGATTGGTGTGGTTTCGAGCATCGGCAACGACAAGGCCGAGGTGCTCGCCTCCCTCAAGGAAGGGCGGTCCGGCATCGTTCCCGAGCCCGAGTATGCCGAGTACGGCATGCGCTCCACGATCGCCGGTCTGATCGACCTCGATTGGGAAGATCGCATAGATCGCAAGGTTCGTCGCTTCATGGGTGCGGGTGCCGGTTACAACTATGTTGCCATGGAGGAAGCCATTGCCGATGCGGACCTTCCAGCGTCCGATGTCTCCAACTCGAGGACGGGGCTCGTCATGGGCTCAGGCGGCCCGTCGTTGGCGAATCAGGTGCTGGCGACCGATACCCTGCGTGAGCGTGGTATGCGTCGGGTGGGTCCGTACGTGGTGACCAAGGTGATGTCGAGCACCAATTCGGCCTGCCTGGCCACGCCATTTGGGATCAAGGGCGTGAACTACTCCTTGAGTTCTGCTTGCGCCACCAGCGCGCATTGCATCGGTCACGGTGCGGAACTGATCGGCATGGGCAAGCAGGATGTGGTCTTCGCTGGTGGCGGAGAAGAGGTGCACTGGTGCATGAGCTTTGCCTTCGATGCCATGGGCGCCCTTTCAACAGGCTACAACGACACCCCACAACGCGCTTCCCGGGCATTCGATGCGGACCGGGATGGCTTCGTCATCTCCGGCGGTGCCGGGGTGGTGATCCTGGAAGAGCGGGAGCGGGCATTGGCCCGAGGCGCGCCTGTCTATGCGGAACTCACCGGATATGGTGCAACCTCTGATGGCGCAGACATGGTTTCGCCTTCCGGTGAGGGTGCCGTGCGTTGCATGCAGATGGCCCTCGAAGGCATCGACGGGCCGGTGGACTACATCAATGCCCATGGCACCAGCACGCCCGCGGGTGACATGACGGAGCTCAAGGCCATCCGGGAAGTGTTCGGTGACGCGGTGCCGGCCATATCGTCCACGAAGTCGCTCACCGGCCATGCCCTGGGCGCCGCGGGCGTCAACGAGTCCATCTACTCTCTGCTGATGATGAAGCACGGGTTTCTTGCTGCGTCGGCGAACGTGGACAATCTGGATCCGGAGGCAGAAGGTTTTCCGATCGTGCTCGAGCATCAGGAGGGTGTGACGCTCGATCGGGTGATGAGCAACAGCTTCGGCTTCGGTGGCACCAATGCCACCCTTGTTTTCGATCGGGTTTAGCCGCCTGGCGGCTCCGGACGGCGGTACAGGGCAACCTCGCCGTCCTCGGTGCCCTTAATCTCGAATCCCATGCTCAGATAGAGGCCGAGCGCCGGTTCGTTCTCCGCTAGCGTGGAAATTCTGAGCACATCCGCGGGAGGTGAGAAGCTGCCGATCCAGCGAAATGTCTCCGTGAGGATCGCCCGACCGAGTCCGCGTCCCTGGTAGCGGGCATCCACCATCAGCCGCACGATGTTCACGATTCGCGAACCGTCTTGATCGAACGGATACACGAGGACATAGCCAACCGGGACGCTATCCGCCAGCGCGGCCCGAAACAGAGATCCGTCCCAGACGTAGGCGTCTGCCAGGGAAGCATCAACACCCGCCACAAGATGGGTCTGATCCTCCCGGACCGACAGGGCCCGGACGGCCTTGTGATTGGCCGGCGTGATCGGGACCAGTTCAATCGTCACTGAACAGCTTGTTCCCACTGGCGTAGCGGTAGCTCAGATAGGCGAACAATCCGAAGCCGCCGACGGTGACGGGGTAAAAAGCAGCGCCGAGAACTTCCGGATAACGCTTCGAGAAGAAGATGGCGAACAGCAGATGAGCGCTGAACAGGAAGCCGCACCAGAACAGGATCTCCTTCGCCCAGCGTGCGCCGTTCAGGCCGTAACGGGCAATGTTACCCAGCAGCACAGTGACGCTGAGGATGCCTGTTGGAATGATGTAGTGCTGGCCGATGATGAAGGTCTGCAGCGTCGCCAGAACGCCGATGGCAGCAGCGATGGCGAAAATGAGATCGAAGCTGTTGTCCAGTGATAGCAGTTTGGTCATATCGTTTCGCAATAAGGTATCAGCAGGTGACAGGATTGAAGTCTATATCCTGTGTGTGCCGGTCGCGACGGCTATACTAGGCGCTGTCTTTTCGGGACTCCTTTTTAGACTGGAGCCCGGTTAGTTTGTAGCGGGGGATATTCATGCCGGTATTCAAGTCGCGCGTCGACACGGCGTCGGAGGCCTATGCGTCCAACCGGGCCGACATGCTTGCGCTTGTCGATGAGTTGAGAAGTCTCGAGGGCAGAGCGGTCGCCGCGTCCGATCGTCGCGCTGCCACCTTTGCCGCGCGCGGTCAGCTGCCGCCGCGGGAGCGGCTGGCACGCCTGCTGGATCCAGGAATGCCTTTCCTCCGCTTGCACACCCTCACCAACTATCTGCTCGAGGACGAAAATCCGGAAACGAGCCTCCCAGGCGGCAGCGTGATTCTCGGCATCGGCTTCATCCGTGGTGTGCGATGCATGATCTGGGCGGACGACAGCGGGATACGTGCAGGTGCTGCTACCCGGGGCGGCTGGCTTGCCGCGCTCAACGCTCAGGAAATGGCCATCCGGCTGAAGCTGCCATTCGTCCACCTGGTGGAAAGTGCGGGTGCCAACCTGATGGAGTATCAGGTGGAGCTCTGGGCGGACGCCGGCAAGTTGTTCCGCAACCTGGCCCGGTTGTCGGCGGCGGGAATCCCTACCCTGGTGGTCCTGCACGGTCCCTCCACCGCAGGCGGCGCCTATATGCCCGGGATGAGTGATTACGTGGTGGGTGTGAAAAACAACGGCCTGGCGGCCCTTGGTGGTGCAGCGCTCGTCAGGGCGGCGACCGGTGAGGTGGCCGACGAGCGGGAGCTCGGCGGCACCGAGATGCACGCCTCGGTGACCGGAACGGTGGAGTATCTGGCGGAAGACGATGCTCAGGGTGTGGCCATAGCTCGAGACGTGCTTGGCCGGCTCGACTGGAATGCGCGGCTGAGCCCGCTGCATCGCCGGTCCTTCGAGCCGCCGGTCTACGATCCGGAAGAGATCGCCGGCGTGGTGCCGGTGGATTACACGGTGCCCTATGACGTCCGTGAGGTGATCGCACGCTTCGTGGATGGCTCCGACTTCCAGGAGTTCAAACCGAACTACGGCCCGGCCACCATCTGCGTGCAGGCGAGCATCATGGGCTTTGCCTGCGGCATCATCGGCAACAACGGTCCGTTTGATCCGTCCGGTGCCAACAAAGCCACCCACTTCTTCCAGCTCTGCGATCAGGCCGACATACCCATCATCTTCCTGAACAACATCACCGGCTACATGGTCGGCACGGAGTATGAGCATGCGGGCATGATCAAGCACGGCTCGAAAATGATTCAGGCAGTCACCAACGTGCGCGTGCCGCGCATCGCGCTCTACATCGGCGCCAGCTACGGCGCCGGTAACTACGGCATGTGTGGCTATGCCTATGAGCCGGACTTTCTGTTCTCCTGGCCGAATGCCTCCACCGGCGTGATGGGCGGGCAACAGGCAGCCAGAACCATGAGTCAGGTGGCGGAAGTGGCCGCCGAGCGGCGTGGCCAGCCGGTGGACAGAGAGGCCATCGCCGCTCAGGAGGCGGAAATCGAGGCGATCTTCAGCCGTCAGGAAAGTGCCTTCTACACCTCCGGCAGAAATCTCGACCACGGCGTGATCGATCCGAGAGATACCCGCCGGGTGCTCGGTTTTGCACTGGAGACGGTTCTCGAGGCGCGCAACCGTGAACTGAAGCCGAACAGCTTCGGCGTGGCCCGGGTATAGACGGAGAGAATAGTGTCCGAACCGACCAGGAAGATCAGCAGAATACTCGTGGCCAATCGGGGCGAGATCGCGCTTCGGGTGATGCGCACCGCTCGAGCCCAGGGCATTCATACGGTTGCCGTGTACTCAGACGCGGATGCGAGCGCCCCGCACGTGCAGTACGCAGATGATTCGGTGCTGCTTGGCCCGGCTCCGGTGGGCGAGTCGTATCTCAATGGAGAGGCAGTGATCCGGGCGGCCGTTGACAAGGGTGCCGACGCTATCCATCCGGGTTATGGCTTCCTTTCGGAGAACGCCGAATTCGCCCGAGCCGTCGCAGCAGCGGGCATCACGTTCATCGGCCCACCGGCAGACGCCATCGAGGTGATGGGCGACAAGGCGCAGGCGAAGCGACGGATGATCGAGGCAGCCGTGCCCTGCGTGCCTGGCTACGAAGGTGAAGATCAGGCTGACGATCGCTTCATTCAGGCGGCTTCTGACATCGGCTTTCCACTCATGGTGAAAGCCGCCGCCGGTGGCGGTGGTCGTGGCATGCGACTGGTCGATGATCCTTCTCTGCTGCCTGATGCGTTAAAGCTAGCCCGATCCGAGGCGGAGAACGCTTTCGGTTCAGGCGAGCTCATTCTCGAGAAGGCCATCATCCGTCCCCGACATGTCGAGCTGCAGGTCTTCGCTGACGAGCATGGCAACGTGATCCATCTCGGCGAACGGGATTGCTCGGTGCAGCGACGCCACCAGAAAGTGGTGGAGGAATCGCCCTGTCCCGTGATGACCCCTGAGCTCAGAGAAGCCATGGGCAGTGCGGCCGTAGAGGCAGCCCGAGCGGTTGACTACCGCGGGGCTGGGACGGTGGAGTTCCTGCTCGACGAAGCCGGACGTTTCTACTTTCTGGAGATGAACACACGCTTGCAGGTGGAGCACCCGGTCACTGAGCTGGTGACGGGCCTCGATCTGGTGGCGTTGCAGATCGCGGTGGCCGAGGGGCGGCCACTGAATCTCAGCCAGGGAGACATCAACCTGACCGGGCATGCCATCGAGGTGCGTCTGTACGCGGAAGATCCGGCTCAGGACTTTCTCCCGGCCACCGGGCCGATCCACCACTGGCATCCGTCCGAGTTGCTGCGTGTGGACGCCGGCATCGAATCCGGCGGCGAGGTATCGCCGTACTACGATTCCATGGTCGCCAAGCTGATCGCTTATGGCGACACCCGGGATGCGGCCCGGCGCAAGCTCATCGAGGGCCTGGGTGATACGGCGCTGTTCGGGATCGCCACCAATCGGGACTTCCTCATCGATGTGCTGGGTCAGCCCACCTTCGCCGACGGATCGGCAACCACTGCCTTCATCGGTGAAACCTATGGGGAGGCGGGCTGGTCGGAGGCGGCCGTGGCGGGTGATGCCCTGGCAGTCGCGGGCTTGCTCGAACATGCGCTGGGGCAGCGGGCAGCGCTGGCAGAGAGCGGAGACGTCAGCGCTGAGCTGCTTGACTGGTCCAGCGCCCGGGACCTCGCCACCGTGCTCAGCTACGAGCTGGATGGCGAGTCTCATCGGGTCAGCGTGCACGCGGGCCTGGCCGGTGAATGTCGCGTTCAGGTAAATGAGGCTTCGGTGCAGGCGGAAGTTCTCAGCCTGTTTGAAGACCATGCGCTGATCTCACTGCAGGGCGCGCACCAGACAGTGCGATTCTGGCGAGCACCGGACGGCAGGCTGCACCTGGCCCTGGCCTATAGAAACCTGGAGTTGATGGACGCGGCCCTGCTGGCGGCGATTGAAGAGACCGGTGGTGATGGGGTGGTGGTGGCGCCCATGCATGGTCAGTTGCTGGAGATACTGGTCACCGCGGGTGATGCGGTGTCCAAAGGGGATAAGCTCGCCGTGCTGGAAGCCATGAAGATGCAGCATGAGATTCTCGCTGAGGTGGATGGCGTGGTGGCTGCGGTGCTGGCGGAAGCCGGCGTGCAGATCACGGCAGATCAGAAGATTCTCGAGATAACGCCTTCGGGTGAAGAGTAGAAGACAAGGACTGGGAGCCAGCCAAAGGAGGCAGCAATGCAGCAGGCAGACGACTTTTTCGCGGAGAGCGAAGCTTTGCATGGGCTGCTGAAAGACCTCGAGGCAGCGGAATTTGATCGGGCAACGGCATTCAAGGGCTGGACGTTGAACAACGTGATTCGGCATCTGCATGTCTGGAATCTGGCCGCAGAGCTATCGCTCATCGATGAGGCGGGGTTTGATGCGTTGTTTGCCCAAGTGGGGGAAAGCGTCTCTGGTGGTCTGACAGAGTTCGAAGAGCGGTATCTGGAGGGTCTTGCCGGACCTGCGCTGCTCACTACCTGGCGGGAGGGTTGTCAGTCGATCGCGGCACACTTCCGGACGGCCGATCCGAGCCAGCGAGTGAAATGGGCCGGCCCCAGCATGAGCGCGCGCTCGTCGATCACCGCCCGGTTGATGGAGACCTGGGCCCACGGTCAGGAGGTCTACGACGAGCTCGGCGTCGTGCGTGAGAACGCGGATCGAATCCGTAACATCGTGGTGCTCGGTGTTAACACCTTCGGTTGGACCTATGCCGTTCGAGGTGAAGAGGCGCCGGAGCCGATCCCACATCTGGTGCTGACCGCGCCCTCAGGGGAGGTCTGGACCTTTAACGAGCCAAGCGACGAAGAGAGAATAGACGGGCTGGCCGAAGAGTTCTGCCAGGTGGTGACCCAGGTCCGCAACATTGCCGATACCGAGCTCAAGGTCACCGGCACGGTGGCCACGGACTGGATGAGCAAAGCCCAGTGTTTTGCCGGGCCGCCGGAAACACCGCCAGCGCCTGGTATTCGCTGCACGCGCTCACCGGTCACCTAGTGTGAACAGGCCCTAGTGCCCGAGGCGGCTCCGCTCGGACCCACCGGGAAGCTCAGCCACAATCGTATCTGGTCGCTGACCTGGCCGGTGATCTTCGCCAACGTGACGACTCCCCTGGTCGGCATCGCCGATGTCTGGGTGATGGGTCGCATGCCGGATCCGGCCTACATCGGCGCGGTTGCGGTGGGGGCAGCCATCTTCAGCGCCCTGTACTGGATGTTTTTCTTTCTCCGCATGGGTACCACGGGCCTGGTTTCGCAGGCCTACGGGGCGCACGGCCATGACGACGCAGAGGCGGCAGCTGAGGTGGTGGCCATTGCTACCCGGGCCATGCTCATCGCAATCGCGTTGGGTGTGCTGATCGTGCTGCTGCAATGGCCACTCGCGCTTGGCATGTTCAGCCTCTTTCAGGCAAGCGCCGGGGTGGAGTCTCTGGCGGAAAGCTACTTTGCGCTCAGAATCTTCGGCGTGCCGGGATTCCTCATCCACCTGGTCAATCTCGGCGTGCTCTTCGGTCTGCAGCAGATGCGCGCCACCATGTATCTGAACCTGATCCTGTCGGTGACCAACCTGGTGCTGGACGTGTTCTTCGTCCTCGGGCTTGGCTTAGGGGTGGAAGGGGTAGCCCTTGGCACGGTGCTGGCAGAGTGGGGGGCGGCGGTGCTGGGGCTGTTTCTGGTTGGCCGGGCATTGGGTCGAATGGGCTGGCGGCGCACGCGACCGGTGAATGTGACGGATCGCCGAGCGTTGGTCCGCCTGTTCGATATCAGCGGCAATCTCATCGTGCGGACGTTCTTCGTCAACCTGCCGTTCTTCGTTAACTCGCTGGTTGCGGCGGGGATGGGCGATGTGCTGCTGGCGGTGAACGCGGTGCTGATGCAGCTGTTCTTCATTGCCGTTTACGGCATCGATGGCTTTGCGCATACGGCGGAGACCCTGACGGGCTACGCCTATGGTGCAGGTCGGGTGCCAGAGCTGCGCCGGGCAACCGTTCTGACCATGTTCTGGGGGTTCGTGGTGGCAGGGGCCATGGCGCTGGTGTATCTGCTGTTCGGACAGGTGTTCGTGGATGGGCTGACCACAGCCATTGCGGTGCGAGGGGCGGCGGCCGACTATCTGATCTGGGTGGTCCTGATTCCCTTTGCCTGTGTGGGTGCCTTTCTGTTCGATGGCGTGTTCATCGGCACGACCCGCATCCGCGAGATGCGCAACGCCATGGCGGGCTCGGCGCTGGTCTGGGGGGTGGTGCTCTACCTCTGCCTGCCGATCTGGCATTACCACGCCATCTGGATCGCCATGATCGCCTTCATGGCGGCCCGTTCGCTCATGCTCTGGGGTTACTACGGCCGAATCGAAGCCGCAGCGGCGAGCGCGGCTCGCGCATGAGCTTTCTCAGCCCTGCACCTCGCGCAGGTGGATGGCCTCGTTCAGGGTGATCACCGAACGCTCACCGCTGGACGCGCACTGGAAGCGATTGATGCTGGTGTAGTCCGGGTTGAAGAACATCCTCGGCGTGAAGCCGATCACGTGGGCCGTCCAGACGTTGATCACGCCGCCGTGGCAGGTGACGGCCACCCGCCGGCCTTTGTTCGCGCCGACGATCTCTTCCAGGGTCTGGATCACCGTATCGGCGAACAGGCCCATATCCACGTCCAGATCACCCTGCATGAGTCGCTGCCAGCGCTCGTAATCGATTTCTTTCAGCTTCTCCACCGGCACGTAGGCATCCGAGTGCTGGTCGAACTCCGCCACGCCATCCCGGACCTGTATCTCCAGACCCTGAGCTCTAGACAGCGGCTCCGCCGTCTGATGGGCTCTCGCCATGGGGCTCGAATAGAGCGAATCGATGGACTCGTGCTGCAGCCAGGTGGCCATCTGGCCGGCCTGGGCGTGGCCGATCTCGGAGAGAGGCGGATCGGCCGGGCTGCCGTCCCGGGTTTCAACGTGCTGGGGCAGCCCGTGGCGGATGAGAATGAGTTCCATAGTGCTCCGTAGGTCTGGTCGGTTCAGTTGCGGCAGACATGATAGGCGGCAACGAGGTCTTGAGCGACATTTCCCAGGTTCTTATAAAGGGTGATCTGGTCATCACGCTCGCGTCCGGCAATCTCCTCATTGAATACATCGCCGATCTCACCGGCGATGGCCGACCGCTCGATCGCGCCTTCCTTCATGGCGAGGAGCAGATCGCCCGCTTCTGCGAAGGCAAACTCGGTGATCTCCGTGAAGATCCGGGCCCGGGCCAGGGTGGCGCCGTCTGCCTCCCGGGTGCTGGGCGAGTGGGCGCCGACCAGGTTGAGGTGACAGCCTGGGCTCAGCCACTGCCCCTGGATAACGGGTGTGGTGGAGGCAGTGACGGCGCAGACGAGATCCGCATCGGTGACGGCATCTTCCGCGGAAGATACGGCCTCGATACGTAGCTCTGAATCGCTGAATCTGTCCGCGAAAGCGGCCGCTTTTTCCGGGTTCGGGCCCCAGACTCGCACCTGCTCCACAGACCGCACGGCACGCATGGCTTCGAGGTGGGATTCGGCCTGCACGCCGTAGCCGAGCAGGGCGAGAGTACTCGCATCGGACCTGGCGAGTGCCCGGGACGCCGCACCCGAGGCGGCCGCAGTGCGGATGGCGGTCAGGCTTGCCGCATCCACCAGAGCAAGGGGTGATCCGTTCGCGCCGTCGAAGAGGAGCACGTGCCCCTGGATAACCGGCAACGGCAGCTGTGCATTGCCGTTGTCCGGATAAATACTCAACAGCTTGGCGCCGAATACGGCCGGGTCCGGCAGGGCACCCGGCATGACGAGCAGGGTATTTGATCCTTCCGGCTCGAACGGCAGCGGTACGCCCGAACGCAGTGGCAGTTCCACCTCGCCCCGACTGATCGACGCGTGCAGGTCGGTTAGCAGATCGATACAACGAGACATGGGCAGTCGCTGCCGGACTACCTCGGCGTCAAAGACAGGAATGGAGCTCATTGCGAACTCCCGCCCGGGCTTTGATGTCCGCCCGCGTCCTTTTGCTCATCCGCGTTTTGGCGCTCGCGCGCGCTCTCGCGCACGCTCGCACTTTGCGCGCGGGTCAGAAAACGGTCCAGGGCATTGGCGAACTGCTGCACGTCCTTCTTATCCAGCGCCGGTGGGCCGCCGGTGATCACCCCACTGCCGCGCAGCTCATCGAGCATGTCGCGGCGGCTGAGGTGGTCTTTGATGTTCTCCTTCGTGTAGAGCATTCCGCGCGGCGAAAGGGCGCTGCCGCCTTTCTGGATCACCTCGTCGGCCAGCGGGATGTCCTGGGTGATCACCAGATCGCCCGCTTCCAGCCGCTCGACAATGGTGTTGTCCGCCACATCGAACCCCTGTTCCACCTGCACGCTGCTGATGAAACGGGAGGGCGGTGTGCGAAGAAACTGATTGGCCACCAGCGTCACCATCACCTGGCGCTTGGCGGCAGCGCGGAACAGCACGTCCTTGATCGCATTCGGGCAGGCGTCTGCATCGATCCAGACGGTGAAGGACATCAGCTGCGCACCGTTTCCTGCTGCACCGCGCCCCGGTGCACGGCCGCCTCCCGATACGGGGTGAGATCCCAACCGGGATAACGAGCCGCGGCACGCTCCAGTGTGACCGGAGTCCAGAACGGATGCCCCGGCGGATGCACGCCAAAGCAGCTCAGCTGATCAGGACTGGCGTGCTCGAAGACGTTCGCCCAGGGCTGGGTGTGGTGATAGGGCCAGGCGTGATAGCCGATCGAGTCGTTGTCCGCCCGCTTGAAGCAGGCCATCACCGCGAAGCGGTAGCCGCCCGGCGCGGTCAGATTGGTGCCGCGATGATAGACGTCGATGCTGTAGGGAAAGATGCTGCCGGCGGGCGAGGCGCTGGATCGCTCGAAGGGGGCAAGCTTCTCCTGCAGATCCGGATCGTCGCGGAACTGCGCTTCCGGACCGACCAGCGGCTCGCTTTCCGTGCGAGTCACAAAGTGCATGGGGCCGTGCGCTTCGGTGACGTCGGTGAAGTAGCAGAGGATGGTGACCGAGTTGTCCCGGGCGTCTTCAGCAGGCACGGTCAATGTGTGGTTGACGAAGTCCGTGTGCAGCGGCTGATCATAGTCCGCGTCACCGGTGAACTTGGCCCAGGCCTGGCATTGATAGATGTGGATGTGATCCGTGCCGAGTGCCGCTCTGGCGAAACGGATGAGCTCCGGATGTACGCCGATCAGGTTGAGGGCCGGTGAGCAGTCGAAGGGGATGGCGGCGAAGGTGCTGAACTGAGCTGCGTTGAAGCGGCCGACTTCTCCAGGCGCCTTTTTCACCATCCCTTCCGCAGCACCTCCACGCCGGTCGAAGACGGTAACGAAGTCGTCGTGCACGGCCTGCACTTCCTCCGGGGTGAAGAACCGTTCGATCAGCACGCCCCCGTCGCGCTGCCATGCCTCCACATCCGCTTCTCTGAATCGCATCAGTTGCCCTCCAGCTGCTTTTGCTCGGCCGGTCGCCACAGCCAGCGCAGGGAATCGGCAAAAATCGCGCCACCGTGCCGAAGGCTGTGGCCGCCGCTGCCGAACACGAACTGATGATCGTAACCGGCATAGGCCAAAGCGTTGGCCATCGTCCTGTTAGCGAGTGGCCAGTCACCGGCCAGAGTCTCTGCATCGTTCTCACCGGACTGCAGGAATATGCGGATGGGTTTCCGCTCGGTGGTCCGGATCAGGTACGGATAGTTCTGGCCCCCGCGGATGGCAACGTATGACCCGCAATGACTGAGCACCCGCTGGAAGCTCGCCGGATGCATCCAGGCCGCGGTGAAAGCGCAGATACCACCACTGGATATGCCGCAGATAGTCCGCTCGGCGGGATCTTCGGTGAAGTGGATGCTGTGCGCGCCGGAGACGTAGGGCAGCACCTCGTCGAGCAGAAAACGGCCGTAGTCCGGCGTCAGCGAGTCGTACTCGTAGCTGCGTTGGGCCATGAACGCCGCACTCCGCTCGCCCTCCACCACCGTCACCCCTTCCGGCACACCAGGATTGACGAATACGCCTACCGTCTGGGTGATTTCTCCTCGGGCGTGCAGGGTGTCGAGGACCCGGGTCGCACGCACGGAGCCGTTCCACGATGCATACCCGAAGCCATCCTGACAGACCAGCAGCCGGGCGGATTGCTCGGGATTAAAGCCCGCGGGTGTGTAGACGTAAATGTCTCGACGGGTGTTCGGGTAGATCTCAGACCCTTCCCAGTCGGCGTGCTTCGTGAGGCTGCCTTCCGGCACGGTACCAACCTCCCGGGCTTCCGGGCAGGGATGGTAAGGTGCGTCTCCAGCGTGCTCTAGGGACTTCATGATGTCCATGTTCGAGCGGCCGTTGACCTCCTCCGGCGGCGGCTGATCCAGGCCGAGTGCCAGATGGGTTTCCACGCTTAGAGGCATTCTCTGATCTGCTTCTCTGGTCTCAGGTTCAGGCCCGCTCCATACTGCTACGAGCGGCGTCCTCGCGCAATTTGAGAGAGCCGCCAGCAAACAGCAAGCACGGCGGCAACGGGAGGAACAGATGAACGATGAGTTTCCTGAGTTTTTCGATCTGGTGGGCAACGTGCGGGCTATGCGTCGGCTCAAGCCCGACCCGGTGCCGCTGGAGCTCATTCACAAGGTCCTGAACGCCGGCGTGCAGGCGCCGTCCGGTCAAAACACCCAACCCTGGCAGTTTGTGCTGCTCGGCGAACCCGAAGCAAAGAAGTGGTTTGCCGAACACTACGCGAAGGCGATGGAGGACCGGTTCGGCCTGCCAACCGATCCGGCAAAGCGTGAGGGGATGAGGATCGGTCGGCAGCTCAAAACGCTTTTCTACCAGATCGATCATCTGCACGAAGCGCCCTACGTGCTCCTCGTCTGCGGCCTGCGGGATTGGCCATTCAAGGTGGCGGAGGAGGACAGGGTAGGGCTGGCACCACCGAACTACGGCGCCGTCTATCCCTGCGTGCAGAACATTCTGCTCGCCTGTCGAGCCGTGGGTCTGGGTGCTGCACTGACCACCATGCATCAGGTGTTCGAGGATGCGCTGCACGAGCGCTTCGGCATCCCGGAAGAGTACGGCGTGGTGGTGAGCATGCCGATCGGTTGGCCCATGGGGAAATTCGGGCCGGTGACCCGGAAGCCGGCCGAGGATATGACACACTACGAGCGCTGGTAGTGGTAACAAAGGAGAAGTCGATGGCGGCGGGTGATACCTACCCGGATGAGGACGGTTTTCATTCAGCCTGGCGTGCGGCCTGCACGGGTGCCGATGGCGGCTTGCTGGCGGATGAGGTTGAACTCGCACTGGCGGGCGGTGCCCTTGCGGACCGGCTGGCCTGGGTATTCGTCAGCGGTTACCAGGCGGCTGTCCGCCGGTGCTTTCCGGAGTTGGTATCGGGCTCGGGCTGGACGTGCCTTGCCGCTGCGGAAGGTCGCGGCGGACCAGAGTGCGTGCTGGCGCCGGAGGGTGACGGCTATCTGCTCAGCGGCGAGAAGTCCTGGATTGCCGGTGCGGGCGTGCTCGAGTCCCTCGTCGTGTCCGTGGGTGAGGGCGGCTCGCGTTGCTTCGCCGGCGTTGAGGCTTCTGCGACCGGTGTGGCCATCGAGCTGCCGCGCACGCCGGGTTTTCTCGGCGAGATGAGTCAGGGTGTGGCGCGATTTGATCGGGTGCCGGTGGCGACCGTGGTGAACGAACCGGCGCGGGGCCTCTGGTTTCGTGGTGCGGAGCCGCTTTACGTGACGCTGGCGCTGAATGCCTGCCTGCAGTCCCGGGCCCTGGCGGCAGGAAACGAAGGGCTGGCTGCTCTCGCGGAGCAGGCCATCGTTCACGACCGGAGCTTGCCCGACGTGCTTGCTGAGAAAGAAGCCATTCTGCCGGGCCTCGCCGAGATGCGGAGGTTGACCGCCAGAGCGCTCGCAGCCGCTGCTCCGGTCGTGGCCGATTGTCCATCGCTGGCGGCCTCCTGGCAGGCAGACGCAAACCTGTTCGCCATGTTCGGCGTCGGCGCAGAAGAGACGCCAGCATGAGAACCAACGACCTTGGTCAGGCAATCGGTGTGCCCGTACCGGGCTTCGACGGCGCCCGGCGGCCGGAAATGGTCACCCTGGAAGGCCGCTTCTGTCGTCTGGAGAAACTCACACCCGCGCACAGTCAGGATCTGTTTGAGGCGCTGCGGGCGGATGAGACCGGCGTGCTCTGGACCTATCTGTCGGAGTCACCACCGGCCGATCTCGGCGAGCTTCAAGCATGGGTGGAACGGGTCAGCGATAAGCCCGACCCGGCCTACTATGCGCTCATTGAGCGGGGCACGGGACGCTGCCTCGGCCGGGCGGCCTACATGCGCATCGCACCTGATGCGGGGGCCATTGAAGTGGGCAGCATCCTCTATTCACCCAGGCTGCAACGAACTGCCGTGGCGACGGAAATCATGTACCTGATGATGCAGCATGCTTTCGAGACGCTGGGCTATCGGCGCTATGAGTGGAAGTGCGATTCACTGAACGAGCCATCCCGGCGGGCGGCCGAGCGACTCGGCTTCAGCTATGAAGGCATCTTCCGCCAAGCGCTCGTCTACAAGGGTCGGAATCGGGATACGGCCTGGTACGCCATCATCGACAGAGACTGGCCAGCCATCCGGCGGGGTTACGAAGCCTGGTTCGACCCGGCCAACTTCGACAAAGAAGGCCGCCAGAAACAGTCGCTGGCCACGTTCATCGCCACCGCGCGGGAGGCAGCAGGAGATCTTTCATGACAGATTCCGAAGCGCAGTGTCTGAAGCTCGTCGAAACCTTCCAGGGAGCGGAAGGGGATCTGGTGCTGCTTCCCTGAGTCTAAAGACTTCAATTTCCTGAACTCCCTCAACGCACCCAGGTGCCATCGAGCATGACCCGGCCTATTTTCCTGGTGTTGCTGATGTCTTCCAGCGGATCTGCCGTGAGCAGCACCAGGTCCGCACGCATGCCTGGCGTGATCTGGCCCACTTCCTCTTCCAGATTCAGGAACCGGGCCGCCTGCACCGTGGCGGCGTAGAGGGCCTCCTGCGGGGTCAGCCCGGCGTCCACCAACTGCTCGAGTTCCGTGTGCAGGCTCCAGCCCGGGATGCCGATACCGATGGGCGTGTCCGTACCGGCGCCGATGGGCACGCCGTTCGCCTTCAGGCGTGTGATCAGAAACTGACTCCAACGGCTGAAGGTCGGATCGGCCAGCTGGGCGTTGGCAGCCATGTCAGCAGCCTGGGTCTGCCAGGCGTCGGTAACCTCGGTTGGCAGCTCGGCCAACGCCCGCGGCCAGTCCGGATGTTTGAACGGCAGCTCGATAGCGACCGTGTTCAATCTGAGCGTCGGCACCTGAATGGTCTCCGTCAGCGTGCCGAGCACTTCGTCGCAACGGGCTTCGTCGTAGGCCTCGATGGCCGGTACCCGTTGCAGGCTGTGCAGCGAACGACGCAGATCGTAGCCACGTCCTTCCACGAACTCCGTGATGATGCGCTGCCGCTCGCTGAGAAGATCCGCCCAGTTGCTGGCGCAGGCGAGCTCGATGTTGCGCAGATGCTCCATGGAATCCGCCAGCGGTCCGGCGGCATCCGCCGTCATCATCAGCGGCACATGGGAGGCGATGGGCATACCGGCGGCTCGCGCCTCCGCCGCCAGAACCTCGAAAACCTCCGGGCTCACCAGCTCATAGATCTTGATCAGGCTTGCGCCTGCTGATTTGAGCTCGGCGACGTAGGCCCGCGCCGTCTCTGCATCCGGGATGCCGGTGCCGAGCTTCGGCCGGCCTGGATCACCGCCGTCATAGACCACGAAGCGGCCGTCGAGCAAGGGACCGGAGTAGTAAATGTTGGGTTCCGGAGCTGGATCGGCCGCCATGGCCTGGGTCATGCGCTGCATCTCGGCCAGGTCGCCGCCGGTGTCCCGGACGCTGGTGATGCCGTAGTCGAGAAAGAGGCCGGCCATTGCATCGGTGAGGGCCAGCTCGTAGAGAAAGTGCACGTGCATGTCCCAGAGGCCGGGGATCAGAAATCTGCCTGTGCCGTCCAGCGTCTCCGCGACCGGCTCGGCCACTTCGCTCTGATTGGCGACGCTGACGATCTGCCCGTCGCGAACAACCACCCGCTGGTCGGCGATGGCGCCTGCAACCGGATCGATCACGGTCACGTTTTCGATGGCGAGGCCGGTAGGCGCCGGTGCACAAGCGGCGTATAGGGCTACCGCCGCGGCGGCCAGCAGGTGTCGGCTCAGCATCTTTCTCGCTTCAGGTGTCATCGCGGTTTTCCGGCGGTCGTTTCGCTTCGCCACCATAACAAATATGCTCATGCCTCCCAGACACTGACGAGGAGACTTCATGCGCTGCTTTTCCCGGATGCTTCAGATGCTATCGATGTTCTTGTTTGCGTTTTTGGCTGCGCAAAGTGCTCAGGCCGCAAGCCTCAGCGAGTCCATCCAGGCCGACTACGATGCCCACCTCGGCGTGCTGTTCGATCACTTTCACCGGAATCCCGAGCTTTCCCTGGTGGAGCACAAGACCGCGGCGCGGATGGCAACGGAGCTTCGCGATGCGGGTTTTGAGGTGACCGAAGGGGTTGGCGGTACCGGCGTGATCGCGATGATGGAGAACGGCGATGGGCCCATGGTGATGATGCGGGCCGATATGGACGGACTGCCGGTGGAGGAGAAGTCGGGTCTCGAGAATGCCTCCAGGGTGCTGCAGGAAGACCCGATCACTGGCGACATGGTGCCGGTGATGCATGCCTGTGGCCACGACGTGCACATTACCAGCCTGGTCGGCACCGCCCGGCAGATGGCGGCAAGGCGTGGCGACTGGTCCGGCACCCTGATGCTGCTCGTGCAACCGGCGGAAGAGCGGGTGCTCGGTGCACGCATGATGAAGGAAGACGATCTGTGGGAGCGGTTCGGACAGCCAGACTATGCCCTGGCCTTTCATGTCGCCTCCGAATTCGAAGCCGGCAAGATCAATGTCTCCGACGGTAGCCCTTATGCAGGCGCGGATACGGTGGACATCATCATCCACGGGGTAGGTGCCCATGGCGCGAGTCCACATGCGGGTAAAGATCCCATCGTGCTCGGTAGCCAGATCGTGCTGGCCCTGCAGACCCTGGTCGCCCGGGAGCTCTCCCCCCGATCGCCAGGCGTGGTGACGGTGGGTTCGTTCCATGCAGGCACCAAGCACAACATCATTTCCGACCGGGCCCATCTGCAGCTGACCGTGCGCAACACCAACGAGGAGACACGCACCCTGCTGCTCGAAGGCATCGAGCGGATCGCCGTGAACATGGGTCGTGTGGCGGGACTGCCGGAAGACAAGCTGCCGGAAGTGATCGTCTCGGACGAGAGCGTGCCGCCGGTGAATAACACACCGGAGCTGGCGCAGCGTCTCAGAAGCGCCTGGAAGGACCAGATTGGCGAGGAGGAGGTCGTCACCATCGCCACCAAGGGCATGGGCGCGGAAGACTTTCCGTTCTTCAGCACCGATCCCGATATTCCCGCCGTCTACTGGGCCATCGGTGGCACGCCGGTAAAAGATCTCGAGTGGGCAGAGGCGGGTGGTCCGCCCGTACCCAGCCATCATTCGCCGCTCTTCAAGATCGCCCCTGAGCCCTCTGTGACCCGGGGTGTGGAGTCCACCGTGGTGGCGCTCCTGGAACTGATGGGCGAAGAGGGCTGACTACCTGATTGGGGCTGAACGTGCCACGCACTTTCGAGGTTACTGAACACGTCTGGATTGCCATGGCAGATGACGTCCGGCTCTCGGCACGGATATGGATGCCGGAACGGGCTGAGTCGGAACGTCTGCCGGCCGTGCTCGAGCTGATCCCGTATCGAAAAAGGGACGGCTACCGCGACGTGGATGATGCCTGGGGCGCGGTGCTCGCTGCAGCCGGTATCGTGTTCGCCCGGGTGGACGTGCGCGGCACGGGCGATTCCGAAGGCGTGCTCACGGACGAGTATTCGGAGGCGGAACTTGCGGACGGCGAAACCTGTATCGCCTGGCTCGCCGCTCAACCGTGGTGCAATGGCAACGTCGGCATGCGCGGCATCTCCTGGGGTGGCATCAACACCCTGATGATAGCGGCCCGAAGGCCACCTGCTTTGAATGCCATCGTGCCCATGGCCGCTTCTGCCAACCGATTCACCGATGATGCCCACTACATCGGCGGCCGTATCGGCAAGCCCAACCTGGATTGGGGCGTGCTGTTCAAGACCGTGCTGGCCGGACCACCGGATCCGGAGGTGGTGGGGGATGCCTGGGAGACCATGTGGCAGGCACGGCTCGCGGCCACGCCCGCCGTCGTGACCGAATGGCTGCGACATCAGAGATTTGACGATTACTGGCAGCGCGGTTCGCTGTGCCTTGATCAGACGGCGATCGATTGCCCTGTTTATCTGGTGGCCGGCTGGCAGGATACCTATCTGAATTTCATAAGCTCGCTGCTGAGCGAACTGACCGTGCCGGCGCGGGCGCTGATTGGGCCTTGGGGGCACACCTACCCGAATCTCGCTCGACCTCAGAGCATGGATTGGGCGGCAGAAGAAGTAGCGTTCTGGCGCCGGTGGTTGCTGGGAGACGAAGGCGATGACGACGGGGGACGACTGCGCGCACGGGTGCACGTGTTCCTTCCGGAGCAGACCGCCAGGCAGTGCCATCCTGAACCCATTCCGGGTGCCTGGCGGTCGCTCGATGGCCTTCCGCAAACGCGCAGAGTCTTCCGATTGGCAGGGGGCGCGTTGATCGTAAAAGGCACGACTGCAGCCAGTTCTGTTGAGCAGAAAACGATTCTCTGGGCAGAGACCGAGCCCGTTGGCTTCAACACGGCCGAGTGGCTGGACCGGCTACCGGAAGAACAGAGCCGGGATGACGCACTGTCACTCTGCTTCGATACCGAGCCGCTGACAGAGCCGCTCACGTTACTGGGCCGGGCAACGCTCACACTCGGGAATTCTGAAGTCACCGGCCCGGTGCTGACCGTGCGTCTGTGTGATGTGGATGAACACGGTCGGTCCTGGCTGGTGAGCTATGCATCACTGGATACCGACAATTCCGTCACCTTCAGGTTGGCCGGCCATGTCTTCAAGCCCGGCCATCGGCTCCGACTCGCGATCTCCGGTGGGCTCTGGCCCATGACCTGGCCGGCTGAGCAGCCGCTCAGTCTGGCGCTGGATACGGAATCCTGCCGATTCGAACTGCCTGTGCTGCAGGATCCGGTTGGGGCCAGTTCTTTAGTGGAAGAAAAAGTCCGCAAAGTGGCGCCACCCGAAGCCTTGCCGGAGATCGTGCGAACGGACTCAGGTGGCTACCGCTACGAGGTGACACAACCCGCCTATGAGTACGAGGTGAAAAGCGTTGGTACTCGATTGAGCGGAGAAGGCGAGTTCATCGCCGAGCTGGGTCCTGGCGGACAGTCGCGCTGGGAGGTGAGTGCGCGTCGGGGCTGGCAGCGGTTGGAGTGGGATTGTGCGGTGGAAGCCACTGTTACTCTGGAGCGGGTCGCAAACGGGCTGCAGGTGGCGGAGTCGCTAAAGGCCTATCAGGCAGATCGGCTGGTGTTTGAACAGGAGAGCACCGAGTTGGTTCCGGATCAGTGAGTACCCACCGATCCCTCGAGCCCCACGCTTTTGACAAGCGCATAAACCGATAGTCCTTCACGGAGGTCCAGATCCTCCACGGCGGCCAGCGTCAGCCTGGCCCGAAGCCTGGGTCCGCCGATGTCGATCAGGAGCTCGGCAGAGCCGGCCTCCTCGTCGGCTTCGAGCCTGGCGATGGTGCCGGGGAGCTGGTTGCGGATGCTGAGTCCCTCCGGCTCCCGGGTGGCCACCGCCACGTCTCTCGCCCGGATTCTCAGGCGAACCGATTCTCCGATCGCAAGCTCCGGCGCAAACGGCACCGCCAGCGTCGCACCATGCAGATCGATGCGTGTGACCTTGAGGCGCTGATCGTGGCTCGCCACTTCCCCTTCCACCAGCACGCCTGCTTCGAAGCGCCCGGTATAGGGCGCCAGATCGAAGCGCTCGAGAATACCGGCAGTGGGGGCGAACGCCTGCAGCCGCCCTCGATCCAGTACCAGCACCTGATCGGCAAGGTGCGCGACCTCGTCGATATCGTGACTCACATAGAGGGTGGGCACCTGAAACTCGCCCGGCAGTCGTTCCAGATACGGAAGAATGTCCTCTTTGCGGCCCTGATCCAGGGCGGCCAGGGGCTCATCGAGGAGCAAAAGCCTGGGCCCGGTGAGCAGAGTGCGGGCGAGAGCCACCCGCTGCCGTTCACCGCCGGATAGTGCTGCCACCCGACGGTCCAGCAGATCACCGATCCCCAAGGCTTCCACCACCTGAGATCGCCGGATCGGACTTTCGGCCGCCCGCTTTTCCGCGTAAGCCAGATTGCCGTTCACATCGAGATGGGTGAAGAGCCGTGCTTCCTGGAACATGTAGCCCACGGGCCGGTGATGGGGCGGCAGAAATACGTTGGTATCGAACCAGGTGTCACCGCCGCAGCGGATGAACCCGGAATCCGGGCGCTCGAAACCGGCAATGGTGCGCAAGAGCGAGCTCTTACCGCTGCCGCTCGGCCCGAACACGGCGGTCACGCCATCGAGGGCGATCTCTGCCGCGAGACTCAGATCGAACTCATCCAGGGAGAGAGACAGGTTGAGGCTTAGATGTTCAGCCGACATGACGCCGTCCGCCGAAGCTGTAGGTGATGATCAGCGCGACCAGCGCAAAGACCACGAGAGACAGTGAGAGGATGTGTGCATCCTGGTAGTTGAGGGTTTCCACCTGCTCGTAGATGGCGATGGAGATCACCCGGGTCTCGCCGGGAATGTTGCCGCCCACCATGAGCACCACACCGAACTCGCCGATGGTGTGCACGAAGGTAAGCACCAGGGCACTCAGAAAACCACGTGCTGACTGCGGCACCACCACGGAGAAAAACGCATCCACGGGTGATGCACCGAGGCTCGCGGCAGCTTCGAGCGGTCCGCGACCCACCGCGTCGAACGCCGTCGCCAGCGGCTGAACCATGAAGGGCAGGGAGTAGATCACGGAAGCGATCACGAGCCCGGAGAACGAGAAGGTGAGTGAGTCGCCGGTGAGTGAAACCCAGAAGCTGCCCAGCGGCGCGGTGGGATTCATGATCAGCAGCAGGTAGAAACCGAGCACGGTGGGTGGCAGCACCAGTGGCAGGGCGGTGAGCGCCTCCACCGGCACCTTCATCCGCGAGCGGGTGCGGGCCAGCCACCAGGCAACGGGCGTGCCGAGCACGAGCAGGATCAGCGTGGTCATTGCGGCGAGTTGCAGCGTCAGCCAGAGGGGTGCAAGGTCAGGCATGCTTATCAGTCCTGAGCAGTGGCATCGAGGGCATCCGGTCTGTCGGAGGAGTCTGAGGCCCCCGTTCTGTAGCCTCGTGACTGGATCAGTGCCCGAGCGTCCGCGGAGTAGAGGTAGTCGTAGAAGGCGATCGCCGCAGGATTCTCTGCGCCATGAGGGAGCAGCACCGCGTCCTGATCGATGGGCGCATGCCAGTCCGTCGGTACCCGCCAGCTTTCGCCGATCTTGCCGCCATCACTCAACAGCGACCAGGCAATCAATCCGCCTTCCGCGGCGCCCGCAGCTACGAGGGCATAGGCTTGTGCCACGTTCTCGCCGTAAGCCAGGCGGTCCGCCAGCTTGTCGCGGATGGTCAGCCGATCGATTACCTCTATCGCGGCGGCGCCGTAGGGTGCGAGGCTGGGATTGGCCAGCGCGATACGGCGCAGATCGATGAGCCTGTCTGTGTGTTGATCCGATGCGCTTGATCCCCTTATCCAGATACCGATCTGACCGCTGGCGTAGGTCCGGGGCGGGTGCACACTCGCACCGGCCTCATGAAGCTTCATCGGTCGTTCGCTGTCAGCCGCGAGAAACACATCGTAAGGCGCGCCGTTCACGATCTGCGTGTAGAGCTTGCCCGTGGAGCCGGAAACGATGATGAGCTCGTGATCGCTGCTGGCTTCGAACTCCGCCACCAGAGCCTCAGCGGTGGCCTTGAAGTTGGCGGCGACGGCAATGAGCGCCTGATCGGCTCGAGCGGCGGAGCATTGAATAGCGAGGAGCGCCAGCAGCGCTGGCAGCAGGCGCCGCCACGGTAGCGGCATCATGGAGATTCCAAAACTCTGTGACCGTAGTACGCTAGCACCCACCCGAAACTCAGACAAACCTCAGATGCCCGCCAGACACGCAGTACCCCATCACGGCTTAAGCGCTCAGGAACTCGACGACTACCGCCGCGATGGCTATCTCATCCGTCCCGGCATCTTCAGTAAGGAGGAAGTGGCGGCCTTTCAGCAGGCGGCTGAGGAAGCCGCGAGGCGAGCGCACGAGGCCTGCACCGGCGGCAACACCTATCACCTCGATGGCAAGCGGTTCGTGGATGTGGGGCATATGACCGTGCAGTACGAACACAGCCCCGGCAGCGATCTGATCCGGGTGATCGAGCCGGTTCACGAGCTGGCTTCGGCCTTCGATGCGCTGATCGACGATCCGCGGCTGATCGCGCCCATGCGGCAACTGGTCGGCGCGGATGAGCTGGCGTTGTGGACGGACAAGCTGAATCTGAAGCGTCCCCGGGAAGGTTCCGCCTTCGGCTGGCACCAGGACTCCCCCTACTGGGTGCACGATTGTGATCATGTTGATCAGCTGCCGAACGTGATGGTCACCTTCGACGATGCCTCCGAGACGAACGGCTGCTTCCGGGTGATCCGGGGCAGCCATCGGCAGGGCTGCCTGCCGGGTAGGGCGGATGGCAGTCAGCTCGGTGGGTTCTACACGGATCCGGCCGTATTCGATGAGACGGAGCAGGTGCCGATGGAAGCGCCTGCGGGTTCGGCCATCTTCTTCGATCCGCACACCGTGCACGGCTCGTTGCCGAATCAGTCCGATACGCCGCGCAGGGCCATCGTGATCACCTATCAGCCGGCGGGTTTTCCGACGCTGAAGTCCGGCGAGTTTCGAAACGTGTCAGCGGCGCTTGGGGCTGCCGACTGAGGCAGCGTCCCGGGTCGCTGCCAGGATCGCTTCGGAGGATTGATCGCCGGGGATCAGCGGCTGGAAGTAGATCATCTTCTCTTCGTAATTAACGATGGCAGGCAGCACGGGCACTTCGGCTGCCGCCGCAATTCTCGCGAAGCCGGATTTCCAGGTGCTTTCGCCTCCTCGGGTGCCTTCCGGGGTGATGCCGATCACCAGCTGATCCGCCTCTCGGAAGCGCCTGGCCAGATCATCCACCATGCCCTGGGGACTCGACCGGTCCACGGGGATGCCGCCGAGACCTCGCATGATGGTGCCGAGGGGAAACCAGAACAGAGAATTCTTGGCGAGATAGGCCGTGCGCAGATTCAGGCCCCAGAACACGGCCACCGAAAGGATGAAGTCCATGTTTGAGCTGTGCGGCGCGAGCGCGACGATGAGCTTCGGCTCGTCCGGCCAGTTGCCCTGCATCTGCCAGCCGAGCAGGCGCAGTCCCAACCGGCCGATCGCGCGGGTGAGGGGGTTGTTGCGACGGGGTACGCGAGGCCCGAGGGGTTGCCACTGGGTCGGGTTCAAGAAAGGTGGGCCTTTGATCAGATTGCGCACCCTATCGCATCCGCCGGCATTAGTCCTTGACTTAAAAGGTGCGTGGCGGCACTGTGCCCGCCGTCGAACGCGCGGTACGCCCATTCGGGCGGCCATCTCGACTTATTTATCACATGCCGTATTCGCTCTCGCGCGTAGCAGTTGCGGCATGGCCTGAACCGACGCACCCTAAGCGCCGCTCGCGGCGCTTCCTGGATTGAGGTGCCTCTCGAGGAGCTTCCTGTATCAGGAGGCACCGTCTCAGGCTGTCTGGACTGAGAAGAAATTGAACAAACTGACTTTCGATGCCCTCGGCATCGGTGCTTCCCTCTGCCGTGCCCTCAAAGAGATCGGCTACAAACAACCCACGCCCATCCAGAATCAGGCCATCCCGCCGCTGCTGGATGGCAGTGATCTGCTGGGTCTGGCTCAGACCGGAACGGGTAAAACGGCCGCTTTCTCGCTGCCCATTCTCGAGATGTTGCTGGCCGATCGGGTGAAAGCGGCGCCCAAGTGCCCGCGGGTGCTCGTGCTGGCCCCAACCCGGGAGCTGGCTGGCCAGATCCGCGACGAGATTGCCGGTTATGCGCGCCACACCCGCATTCGCTACACCTGCATCTTCGGTGGTGTGGGCGCCAACCCGCAGATCAAGGCACTGGCCAAGGGCGTTGAGATACTCGTCGCCACGCCGGGCCGGCTGCTGGACCTGGAAGGGGAAGGCCATCTGAATCTGAGCGAGATCGACTATCTCGTGCTCGATGAAGCTGACCGGCTGCTCGACATGGGCTTCATCCGCGACATCCGCCGTATCCTGCGTCTGCTGCCGGAAGACCGCCAGTCACTGCTCTTCTCCGCCACCATGCCCCGGGAGGTGCAGTCGCTGGCCGACGAGATCCTGTTCGAGCCGGTGCGGATCGAAGTCACACCGAAGAAAGTGACGGTGGAGAAGATCGAGCAGTACATGGCAGTGGTGGACAATGCGGACAAGCAGGCCGTGCTCCAGCAACTGTTGTTCCGGGAAGAGGTGAGCCGGACCATCGTCTTCACCCGCACCAAGCACGGTGCGAACCGTGTGGCGAAGAAGCTGGTGAAGGCTGGCATCGAAGCCGAGGCCATTCATGGCAACAAGTCACAGAACGCGCGCCAGCGGGCCCTGGAGGCATTCAAGGATGGCGAGGCCTGGGTGCTGGTAGCGACCGACATCGCCGCCCGCGGGATCGACATCGACGGCATCAGCCATGTGATCAACTTCGAGCTGCCCCACGAGCCGGAGAGCTACGTGCACCGGATCGGCCGGACGGCCCGGGCGGGGGCGAGTGGCGTGGCCTGGTCTTTGATTGATCCGTCAGAGATGAAGCGCATGCGCGCCATCGAGCGGCTGATCCGGATCAAGCCGGGTGAGCTCTCCATCGAGACGCCCGTGCGCTCAGGTAATGCGGAAGAAGAACGTCCGCAGACCAAAGAATCCCATCGCCGTGGCGACGATAAGTCGTCGCAGGCGAATGGCAACGGCG
This sequence comes from Candidatus Azotimanducaceae bacterium, assembly GCA_965215995.1. Classification (GTDB taxonomy): domain Bacteria; phylum Pseudomonadota; class Gammaproteobacteria; order Pseudomonadales; family Azotimanducaceae; genus SZUA-309. The sequence continues at coordinate 3,871,819 of OZ244128.1, forward strand.
GGCGCCGCCGACGCCGGCGCAGACCTCGCCGGCGGGCGAAGGCCGCCGCTTAGCGCATCAACCGGAAGCAGTTCCGCACCTCTGCGATGAACTGCTCCGGTTGCTCGAAGGCGGCAAAGTGGCCGCCTTTCTCGAGCTCGTTCCAGTACACGATGTTGGAGAAGCGGTTTTCCGCCCAGCTGCGCGGCGTGGCGACGATTTCCTTCGGGAAGATGCTGCCACCCATTGGCAGCGTTACCGGATCGCTGCTGCCGAAAGAGCCAAAGCTTTCCCAGTAGAGGCGGGCCGAAGACGCGCCGGTGCCGGTGAGCCAGTAGAACATCACGTTGTCGATCATCTCTTCCCTGGTCAGTGCGTTCTCCGGATAGCCGTCGCAGTCCGTCCACTCATAGAACTTCTCGATGATCCAGGCGGCCTGACCCATGGGCGAATCGACCAGCCCGTAACCCAGCGTCTGCGGCCGGGTAGCCTGCTGCTTGGAATAACCAGCGCCCCACTCCTGGTAGTACTGACCACCGGCGAAGGCCTGCAGGTCGCGTTCCGTCGGGTTGTTCTTGGCTTCCTCCGAGGGCGGTGCGCTAACCATGTTCAGATGAATACCCGCACAAGGGCCGAGATTCTGCATGCCGATGGCGGTGGTGACCGCAGACCCCCAGTCGCCGCCCTGGGCGTAGTAACTCTCGTAGCCGAGGCGCGTCATCAAGGTGTTCCAGGCGCCGGCAATCTTCTCCACACCCCAGCCGGTTTCGGTCGGCTTGCCGGAGAAGCCGTAGCCCGGCAGCGTTGGGCAGACCACATGAAAAGCATCTGCTGCGTCGCCGCCGTGCTCGGTGGGATTCACCAGCGGATCGATCACCTTGTGGAACTCGACAATGGAGCCGGGCCAACCATGGGTGATCACCAGTGGCACGGCCTCAGCGTGCGGGCTCGGGCAGTGGATGAAGTGGATGGCCAGTCCGTCGATTTCGGTTTTGTACTGAGGGAAGCGGTTGAAGTACGCCTCCCGGGTTCGCCAGTCGTAGTCGTTCAGCCAGTAGTCACGGATTTCCCGGGCGTAGGAAAGCGGCAGACCCTGACTCCAGTCGTCTGGGGTTTCCGCTTCTGGAAAGCGGGTTCGTTCCAGCCGGGTCCGGAGGTCATCCAGATCCTCGTCGCTGATGCGGATTTCAAATGCTTCGATCTCACTCACGGTAGGTCCTCCTGCGTTTCCCAATAGAGAATACACGTGATACGTCCGCAGTCTGAAGCAGATGTGGGACCACGCTCGGTTGTCACCAGACGGTTGCCCCGATGCTGACAAACGTTGTAGAAGCCCTGAATCGTTGTTAGGACTCCGGGTAGATTCCCAATGCTACCTGGCCGACGTACCCGCGAATGTCCACTGCTGCATGTGGCTGCATGAAGGGACCGGCGCGGACATCTCGATAAAGCTGGGACAACGCGTTGCCTGCCATGAATCCTGAGCCACCCGCAAGGTCCATAGCTTTATCGACGATGAATATGGCGCCGCGATTCACAACCCACTTTGCGGCCTGATAGGACTGCATGAGTTCGTGAGCCTGTTCGAGAGAGGGAGGGTGCTCAGCCGCGTTCAATAGCCATTCGTCCACGCCTGAACCCGCTTGGGCGAGCGTGCCCCGGCATTGGGTGAGTTCGATTTCGAGCTCGCCGACGCTCTGCTGCACGCCTGGGTTGTCTCTTACCAGTTGATCAAGTTTTTTCTGGGTGCTCAGCGTTTCCAGCGCGAGTGCTCGAGCATGTTCTGCTATTCCGAGGAATGCAGCCACCAGCGTCAGGTTTCCCAGCGTGCGATTGATCAACACTGAGGTGCTCCACTCGCCCCATCGCCCGAGTTTACGAACCGTACCGGCTCCGGCTCTGACATCTTCGAATTTGATCGATTGGCTGCCGGAACCCCGCATGCCGAGTGCGTCCCAGTCGTCCTGCGGAATCAATCCCGGGGAGTCGATTGGCAACATTGTGGTTGCAAGGAAATCTCCTTCCTCATCGCGCAGGCGTAGGTTCATTGCCAGGTGGGTGGCCAATGGCGACATGGTGACGAACATCTTGTGGCCGTTGATCAGCCACCCATCTTCGCTGGCTGTCGCTTCCGTGAAAGGGTGCAGATTGTCAGTTCCGCGCTCGGTGGCCGTGGCGCAGATGAGCATCTCACCTGCCGCCACTGCCCGTAGCGGGATGGCAGCGCCAGAATCCGCACGGCCTCCCGCCATTTTGTAAGCCTGGGCCATGCCTCGCGTGACTGCCAGGTGCATATTGATCGCAATCGCGACGGCACCATCACCCTGGGCGAGGGCGCATATGCCCAGCATCCAGTCGTATACGGAAGTGAGCCCCCAACCCCCCAGTTCTTCGGGTACGCAGGCAGCGGCGATGCCGACATCCTGCAGAGTGCGAAATGCCTGCGCGGACATCTTAGAGTCTCGGTCTGCGATTGGTGCTGTTTCGCGCAGTGCAGGGATCAGATCGGTGGCGGCAGCGACGAAGCGCCGTCCCGCTTCAGTCTTGGGGTGCAGTTCGAACGTCATGGCTGCAGGATATCGCTCCCGAAAGGCGCGGGCCAGAATGTGCAGTTGCTGTTCTGGCCTCGGGGCAGGTGGGAGATCGCAGACGATTCCCGTCTGCTGGGTTAGAGTTTCGGTTCTATTGGGGAGAGTGTGATGATCAGACTTCTAGCGACGCTGGCCCTCCTCGGTGCTGCGCTGTCGAGCGCTGCCGAGGAGGCAAGGATACAGCCCAACGTGATCTATGGGCACAAGGACGGCATGGTGTTGACCTATGACGTTTTCCACGCAGCGGAGCCCAACGGTGCGGCGGTGCTGTTCATGGTCAGCGGTGGATGGTTTTCGGTCTGGATGCCGCCAGAACAGCGGCTGCCGTGGTTTCAGGCATTGCTGGACAGGGGCTTCACGGTCATCGCCGTGCATCATGGCAGCGCCCCTCGCTTCAAAGTACCCGATGCCGTCTCGGATGTGCGTGCAGCGGTTCGTCATGTGAAGACCAATGCCGCCGACTATGGCGTTGAGGCGGATCGTCTTGGCGTTTACGGCGGCAGTGCCGGCGGACATCTCGATCCGCCCATCCTGCTGGTGCATGGCGATGCGGATGAGTTGGTTCCGATAAGCAACAGTGAGATCCTGGCCGAGGCGTTGGATGCCGCTGGGGTTGAGCATGATTTTGTCACCATAGAAGGCGCCGGCCATGGCTTTCAGGGTCCGGACCGGGAACAGGCCACCAGTGCAATGGTGAGCTGGTTCGAACAACACCTGGCGGCTGACTGATGGCCACTGTCGTGATTGGCGGCCATGCCCTGCAGCCATGTCGGCCACAGTCCTTAGTCCTGAACCGCCAATGAGCTACGATCCCGATAATCCGTTCGCAATGATCATCCGCGGGGATGCACCCGCTTCAATCGTCTATGAAGACGAACACTCAATCGCGTTCATGGATCTCATGCCTCAGGTGGAGGGGCATACGCTGGTGATCCCGCGAGAACCCTGCGTGGACCTGATGGACATATCACCAGAGGCTCTTGCTGGAACCATTCGCGCCACCCAGATCGTGGCGAAGGCGGTCAAGCACGCGTTCGCCGCTCCGGGCATCATGATCGCGCAATTGAGCGGCGCTGTAGCCGGTCAGACGGTCTTTCATCTGCACTTCCACATCATGCCCCGCTTCCAGGGCATCGAGCTGAAACTGCATGCGGCAGCGATCGCTGATCGAGCACAACTTGACTCGGATGCAGAGCGGATCCGCCAGGCTATTTGAGAGAGGCAGTGGCTATGAAAAAAGAAGACTTCTTCAAAGAAGCGCGAACGGATCTGACCGGACCGTTGGCGGGCGTCCGCGTTCTGGACGTGACGACTTCATGGGCAGGGCCCATGTGCTGCAATGTCCTGGCGGACCTCGGTGCGGATGTGATCAAGGTTGAGATACCGAGCGGTGATGTGTCTCGCGCGGTTTCTCCCAGCCTGCCAGGGACTCAGGTGAGCTTCATGCATGCCACCGTCAACCGGAATAAACGGTCACTGGTGCTGGATATCAGGCAGGAAGAGGAATGCGCCAAGCTACTGAAAATTGCTGAGCAGACCGACATCTTCGTCGAGAACTTCAAAGTTGGAACGATGGCCGGGTATGGCCTTGGCTTTGATGATGTGCGCAGGGTGAAACCAGACATTGTCTATGTCTCGATCACCGGGTGGGGCCAGTACGGGCCGAACTGCGAAGCAGCTGGGTATGATCCGCTGGCGCAAGCGGCTTCGGGATTTCTATCGGTGAACGGCGGGCCGGAAGGCCCACCGACGAAAGCCGGCACTTTTCTGGCGGACGATCTCAGCGGTCTACATGGCGCCATCGGGGCGATGGCCGCTTTGCGGCACCGTGACCAGACAGGTGAGGGGCAGCATGTGGATGTGGCCCTGTTGGATGCGATGCTGTTTCAAAGCAACGGCTTGCCCACGCTCGGCGCGATGGGCATCGAACCAACAAGGATGGGGAACGAGTTCGGCTTTGCAGTGCCCGCGAACGTATATGAATGTGAAGACGGTCCGGTCTATGTGGGCATTCTGCTGGATGCGCACTGGCAGATACTGGCGCCAATACTTGGAGAGCCTGATCTTGCAGAGAATCCGGCTTTTGCGACCCGGGATGACCGCGCCGCCAACAGGGATGTGTGCAACATGATGCTGGGAGACTGGCTGAAGTTGCGTAAGCGAGATGAGGCAATCAACCAGCTGCGCGACGCGGGGCTTCCCATCGCACCGGTGCAGACGTTTGTGGAATCAGCGCAGGATCCCCACGTGCTCGAACGGGACATGCTGCAGCCGACTGAGCTACAGGACGGTACAACCGTTCCGATCACCGGGCCCGCTGTAAAGTTTTCGAGAACGCCGACACGCGTAAGGTCCCCGGCGCCTGAACTCGGTGAGCACAACGAGGAAATACTCGAGGAGTTCGGGATTCAGAAGGGAGACTGAGTGATGGAGGATTGGCCGATTGGGATTGGTGGGGGGATGGCGCGGGCTGGCCTCAGGTTAGTGTGTGATCCTCGGTTCGAGCCGCAAAAACTCCCTGGGCGGAAATCCCATGAGGAATCGCCCAAAGAGCCCAATGGGATTGTCGTTGAGTACTCGCTCATGATCAGCCTCATCAATGGGCACCACCGTGTAGTCGCCGCTTTCTGCAGCGCGCTCACCGCCGAACTCTATGTGTACCTCCGGGTTGCGTTTTGCCTGCCGAAACCAGGCGCGAGGCCAATGATTTGCGGCGAGGTATAGCTCACCTTCACTCTGGAACAGCGATAGGACGCGTTTAATCTCCGCGCCATCATCACCCGTCATTGTCAAAACCAGATTCTGCTCACCGCGCGGCTGGGTATACCCAAGCCATGTTTCGAATGCGACAACCAGGCCTACGTAGAGAATGGCTACCACCAGCAGGATTTTTACCCAGAGATTCACAGTCTTCCCCTCTTTTTTGCAAGAGGCTTAATTCTGAGCCTTGCAAGCGTCTGAGAAAAGCCATCGCTCGATCAACCGCTACACCACCTGACGGGCGCTGGTCACTGGGCAGGGGCGGCTTCTGCTTTTGCTGTTTCGCGCAGGCGCGCCATGTCCTCCCACCCCAGATAGCTCGTCAAGCCGTGCTCGTCGTAAAACAGCACCGGTCCCTCGCAGACAAACAGATACTCGGTATCTTCCAGTGCTTCGGTCGCGCCGTGCAGCACGCCATTTGGCTCATAGTCGTAGTCTCCCGCACTCAGCACGCCGTCGCGAACCTTGAGACTGCCTTTGAGCACGTAGGTGTGAGCATCCGACAGGTGTTTGTGTGGGGCCGCCACGTAACCTTTGCTCCAGCGGAACAGCGCCACCCAGCGTCCTGTCTCCGGGCCAACCCAGAGCACTTTCATCCAGGCCTTGCCTGGTTCGGTCTCGATCCATGGTTCGTTCGCGCGAACGATGATGTCTGCGAGCTGATCGTTAATCGGTTCCAGGTTCTGCAGTGCCACTTCCCCTCCCTCACAGTCTGATCGGTCAAGTATAGCGTTGGCAGAGGAGGCGTTCGCGCTACGCGTTAGTGCGCACGCCATCAAAGTCTCCACGACCGGAGACCGGTAGACTCACCCGAGGAGGCTGTAACCATGGCGAAAATAGTCTACGGCGTATCGGGCGAAGGCTCCGGCCACAGCTCCCGCGCCAGGGAAATGCTGAATCATCTAGAGCGGCAAGGTCACGAGTGTCGAGTGGTCAGCTACGACCGAGGATATGCGAACCTCAAGGACGATTTTGAGGTCTTCGAAACCGAGGGCCTGCACATCCGAAGCGTCGAGAATCAGGTGTCGGTGACCAGGACGTTCGTCGACAACATCGCGCGCCTGTCAGATGGCTTGTCCAGACTCCGCGCCCTTCGCCACGAGGTATTCAAGGCCTTTCAGCCGGACGTGGTGATCTCCGATTTCGAGCCCATGACCGCTTATCTCGCGAACCACTACGAGCTGCCGCTGATCACCATCGACAATCAGCACCGCATGCGTTACATGGTCTATCCCTGCCCGGACGAGCTGCGCCAGAGCGCTAAGATCACCGAGACCGTCATCCGTCTGATGGTGCCTCGGCCGGACGTGTCGCTGGTCACGACCTTTTACTTCGGCGAAGTCACGAATGATCGGACGTTTCTGTTTCCTCCGATATTGAGAAAGGCGATCACGGAGGTCGCGCCGACGAGAAAAGAACATATCGTGGTCTATCTAACGCAGTCCTTCGATGCCGTTCTCGAGCTCTTTGCCGAGTTTCCTCGCGAGCGCTTCATCGTATACGGCCATGACAAGTCCATGGATCGTGGAAACGTCAGCTATCGCCAGTTCGACGCCGATGGGTTCATTGCCGATCTGGCAAGCTGCAAAGCGGTGATCGCAACGGCGGGTTTCACTCTGATGACCGAGGCGCTTTACTACGGCAAACCCTATCTGGCGCTGCCCATGGGCGGGCAGTTCGAGCAGGAGCTCAACGGCCTGCTGCTCGCCAGCTGCGGCTATGGCAAGAACGCGCACGATCCGGACGCAGCGATGATCGGCGATTTCCTTTACCGGCTGCCCGAGTATCGTGAGCGTCTCGCGACCTACGCCGCCGGTGACAACTCCTCGATCTGCAGCAAGCTGGATGAGCTGCTGGCCGATGACGCGGCGTTGGCGCGGGACTTTTACCAGCGAAGACGTGCTTGAGCACAATAAGTACGCGCCTAAGCGAAGAAGCAAGCGTCTGAGAAAGCGGCCGCGAAACGACAAAGGAGGCTCAAATGACTGAGCCAGCAAAAACTGCGAGTTCGGTAACCGAGGCGAAAGGGCTCTGGGCCCAAGCGAGCGCCATGGCGGCGCAGACGCCCGCTGAGCGCAACCGCTACGTCGACTTTCTGCGGGCGTTGTCGATCACCTTCGTGGTGATCGGCCATTGGTTGATCGCCGCACCGCATGTGGAAGGCGACCTCATCATTGCCGATCATCTCCTCGAGCTCGAGCCCTGGACCCGCTCGTTGACCTGGTTGTTTCAGATCATGCCGATCTTTTTTCTGGTGGGCGGCTACTCCAACGGCGTTTCCTGGTCGGCAGTCCAGTCACGAGGGGGCACCTATGCCACCTGGCTCGTGAGCCGCCTGCAGCGACTCATCAATCCGGTCATGCCGCTATATCTCTTCTGGGTCGCTTTTGCGGCCTTCGGCACCGCGATGGGTGTCAGCGCAGAGATGGTCAAGGTGACCTCTCAGCTCGCGCTGGTGCCGGTCTGGTTTCTGGCCGTATATCTGGTGGTGGTCGCGCTCGTGCCCTGGTCCTGGAAGCTGTGGCAGCGTTTCGGGATCGGTTCCTTCTGGATGCTGTTTGCGCTGGCGATCCTCGTCGACATCGCCGTCTTCAGATTCGGGTTCACCTCGGTCGGCTACCTGAACTTTGCCATCGTCTGGATCGCGATCCACCAGCTGGGTTATGCGTGGTATGAAGGTCGGCTCGGGAACGGCCTGCGGGCGGTGTTTCTGAGCGCGGCCGGATTTCTTTCGCTGGTGATGCTCGTGGGGTTCGGACCCTACCCGGTGTCCATGATCGGGGTGCCTGGAGAGCCGGTCACCAACTCGCAGCCGCCCACCATGGCGCTCTTCATGCTCGGGATCTTTCAGGCCGGCCTCGTTCTGGTTCTCGAGCCGTTGGGTCGGCGTGCGCTGGAGAATCTCCGGGCCTGGACGACGGTGGTGCTGATGAACGGCATGATCATGACCGTCTACCTCTGGCATCTGACCGCCATGGTTCTGGTAGTCGCGCTCGCCTACTGGCTGGGGATTGGGCTCGAGGTTGAACCCGGCAGTGGCGCCTGGTGGGCCGCACGGCCGGTGTGGCTCGGTCTGTCCGTGCTGGCCTTGCTGCCTGCGATCGGGCTCTTTGCCCGCTTCGAGCGGGGCATGGTGCCCGTTGCCGAAAAGGTCTCGCGCTGGCGGCTGCTCAGCAGCGTCGTGCTCGTCAGTGGGGGGTTGGCGTTGACCGCGGCAGGCGGGATCGGCTCGGAAGGCTTTACCGGCGTACGCCTCTGGGTTGTGGCGCTGCCGTTCATCGGCGCGGGACTGGTGGACTTCGGTCCTCTGGCCGGTCGGAACCGCACGCCGGGTAGTTAGCCCCTAACGCTCCAGTTCCCGGAACCCTTCGAAGAACCAGTTGCGGATCGCCAGCACCATGGTCGTGCCCTGGCGTTGATTGGCCGGCAGCTTCCGCTCTTCTCTGGAAGCGTCGTCGAATAGCTCCCCAATCGCCTGCAGCCGCTCGGCGAGCTGCAGCTGACTTTTCTTCGACAGCATGCCGTTTTTAACGATCCGAATGGCACCGTCGTCGGTGAAGTCCGAATCGAAGAACTCCATCTGCACCTTGCTTCTGAAGAACCGCTCGATGGCGCCGTTCTTGCGCCATTTGAAGTTGTTTGCGATCAGTAGTCGTACCCGGTTGCCGGGCTGCGCTTCGATCACTTTCATCTGATCGAGGCGACGCAGGAAGCGGAGACTTTCCTCCGGCGTGATCTGATATCGGTCCAGAATCTCATCGACCTGCCAGTAGTTGATCAGGCAGTAGGCAAACAGCAGCAGGCGGTTGTCCGCGACGATCTCTTCTTCGTACTCGGCCGGCAGCTGCTCCATTCTGGGTTCGTCGGCCCCACTGAGGTTCACCAGATCCGAGATATCGAGCTCCAGCACGGCGCAGAGCTCATCCAGTCTTTTCAGCGAAAGATTGCCGGTGGAAAACATGTGCTTGATAGCGGATTCGGACAGATCCAGACGGGTGGCCAGGACCTTGTAGGTGATGCCACGCGTTTTCAGCGCCAGTTTCAGCGCCCGGACGAGTTGGGTTGAGGTGGGCATCTTAACTCCTTGTAGTGCAAATAAATTATACTTCAGGTCCGTATATATGCACTTGTCCAGAAATAGTTGCTCTAGATTGTACCATTGCCTAGGGTCGAAGCCGCAACTTGAAGCGAACTTGAAGGAATGGAGGAGCCGACATGAGTCTGTTCAAACGAATATCCACGACCGTCTCCACGACCGTCGAGCGGGCCGTGAACAAGGTCGAGAACCACGATGCCATCATCAATGCCGCCCTGCGTGAGACGCAGACGGCCGCCGCCCGTTCCCGGGTGCGGCTGGCCAGAGTGCGGAAAGACGGCGAGGGTCTGAAATCCCGCCGTAAGGAACTGAAAACGGCGGTCTCCCAGTGGACCGAGCGTGCCCGGGATGCCGCGGAGCGCGACGAACGCAAAGCGCTCGAGTGTCTCCGGCGCAAGAACGAGTGCGAAACGCGCTTGGCTGCCCTGGAGGACTCCATCGACAAACACAACCTGCTGGAAAGCCAGGTCGCGGACAATCTGAAGAAGATCGAGGGCCGGATCGGCGAAGTATCCCATCAGCGGAACATGATGCGCTCGCGCCAGTCCGTGGCTGAAGCCATGCGCGTGATCAACAACATCGAGGGCGTCTCCTACGGCGAGATCGAAGACACCTTCGACCGCTGGGAAATCAATCTCGGCGAAACCGAAGTGCTGATGGGGCCGGCGGTAGAAGATCCACTGGAGGCCGAGTTCCTCGAGGCAGAGGACGAAGCTGAGCTGCGCGCGGAGCTGGCTGCTCTGCTCGAGCCGAAAAGCGATAACACACAACAGAGTGGGAGGCAGGGATGAGTACGCTCAATCAAGCGGTCGCTCTCGACGAAGCCGTCGTCGATGAGAGTGGTTCCCGCTACAGCATGGACAGTATTCTGCAGTCGCTGCAGAGCTTTGCGACGGTCTCGGAGGCGCTGCGTCTCCTCGGCGCGGGTGTGCTGGTGGCTTCCATGTCGGTCTTCCTTCTGCAGGGTTGGAACGAAGGCAACGACATCAGCCGCTACCTGCTGCTTCTCTCTCAAACCGGCCTGCTGACAGCCGCCGGTTTCGCCCTGGCCTATGGCCTTAAGGAAACCAAAGGCGCGCGGGTGTTTTTCGGCCTGGCGCTGATCTCGGTGCCGGCGAACTTCACGATCCTGAGCGCGTTGCTCTATTCGGTGCTGCAATGGGACGGTGCGCTCGGCAGCTACCCGGACTACGCGACCTGGCAGATCACTGATCTGGCCAGCATCGGCATGACCTTTGGCGGCGCATTGCTGGTGCTGATACCTGCCACGATGTTCTGCTTCGCGATCATGGCGCGACGCTCCACCTACTGGCTGACCGGGCATTTCCTGGTGCTGAACGCGCTGCTGCTGCTACCGATCCGGAGCTCGACGGCGGTGGGTGTGGTGGCGCTGCTTGGTACGGTCTATGTGCTCTACGCCATCGGCAAGCTGATCGGCAGTGACGGCGCCTTGCGGACGGCGGAGGGTAAGTTTGCGCTGGCAACGCTGTTCATCCCCATCGGCATCATCCTGTTCCGCAGCATGTATTTCTACGAGGCCGACAGCCTTCTGATCGGCATGCTCGCGAGTGCTGTGTTTCTGGTGCTCAGGCAGCTGTCGCTGTTCCCGGACCGCAGTCGGCGTGTCGCCGTCCTGCTGGATCTGCTGTCGCTGCCGGTGGCGCTCCTCGCCGCCTCGGCGCTGACGGACGCTTTGACCGGGGCCGTTCCGTGGGAGTTTCAGGCGCCAATCTTCGCAGTTGCCTTTGCGGTCATGGGGTTGGATCTGGCGCGCAGGACAGACAGCCGGATGCTGGCATCGACTGCGGGCGTCGCCGTGAGCGTGCTGACAGCAGCCAGCTTCATCTTGAGCGTCTCCATCTCAGGCAGCGCCCTCGGTGCGCTCCTGTGCCTGGTTGCGGGACTGGTCATGCTGCTGGTGGCCCATACCCTGCGAGATCGGCTCGCGCTCATCGCCGGAATCCTGATGGTGTCTGCCGCTGCCGTCTTCGGTTTCGACGACGTTGTCGCGCTGTTTTTCCGGAGCGGTTGGATCGAGCTGGCGGTGTTCGGTGCCGTGCTCATTGCCCTCGGATCCGTGCTCGACCGGCATGGTGCGTCACTCAAGCTGCGACTCGGCAACCAGCTGAGCGAGTTCAGAAAGGCTCGTCCGGCGGTGGATCGCGCCGCGTAGTTAACGGGTCAGACTGTGGCAGAAAGACCGGCTTGTGCTGGTCTTTCTGTCGCTTGTGAACAGCGCCCGTCATGTGTCCATATCTCCGGTGTAGCCTTGCGCCATCGGAATTCGCCTTTAGAGGCTCCCATGAGACGAATGCGCGTCCTGTGCACCAGCCTGTTGCTGACCGTCAGCAGCACCGCGTTCAGCGCCAGCTTCTCGACGATCGCAGCGGACGAACAGCTCGTTTTCTTCGACACGTCCGCCTGGTTGAACGAAGAGACCGGCGAGTGGCAGGTGCCCATCCACGGGTGGATCTACGAGCTGGAGAACAGCGTGGCGCGTAAGGCACTCTTCAGAGAATCGCTGGAGGCGATGCTCGAGGTCGAGATCAGTGAGGCGTGGGAAGCCAACCTGACGCATCGCCTCGACCTGATCATCGCAGACAACGAGCGGGGCAAGCGCATCGTCATAGAGATCGCGGGTCGGCGTTTTATCCTGCCGCCATCTGCTGAGAACGGCCATCTGCAAACGATTTTAAACGTGCCGGCCGCAGCCCTGGGCAACGATGCGCCAGGAAATCTGCTCCGCTATGCCGCGGTCACAAGCGACGAAGAGCGCAGACGCTTCGAAGGCCAGGTGCATCTCGTGCAGCCGACCGGGCTTTCGGTGATCAGCGACATCGACGACACCGTGAAGATTACGGAGGTGACCGACCAACAGCGGCTCCTGGAGAACACCTTTCTGCTGGACTTTCACGCGGTTGCAGGGATGGCCGATCTCTACCGCGAGTGGATTGGCGCTGGGCAAAGTCTGCACTTCGTCTCATCGAGTCCCTGGCAGCTCTATTCCCCGTTGCAGGAGTTTCTCGACGACGCCGGGTTTCCCGCGAGGAGCATGCATCTGAACCCCATGCGTTTTCGTGACGAGACGCTCCTCGATCTCTTTCGGAAAGGCACAGAGACGAAGCCGGCCGTGATCGAGGAGATCCTTGGTCGCTATCCAGGGAGACGCTTCATCCTCGTCGGTGACAGCGGCGAACAGGACCCGGAAGTCTACGCTCCGCTGCTGCGTGAGAACCCCGAGCAGATCATTGAGGTTTACATTCGGAACGTGACTGGAGAGTCGCGCGACAACGAGCGTTTCGGTCGGGTCTTCGAGGGCATAGACCCCAATCGCTGGGCGCTCATCGACAGCGGGGACGACGTGACGGAGCGGGTCCGGGAGTAGGGCACGGGTTGGTGTTTCGTGCTCCGCGTCGCAGTGGTACCCGAAGCCTACGTATCCATCCCCCGGGCTAAATCCGGGCGATGAGCACCAGCGCGACGACGGTACCTGAGAAAGCAAATCCATAGCAAAGCCACTTGTAGATGCTTCTGCGTTGAATACCCAGATCGTGCAGCGACAGATAGATCCTGTGCACCGAGTGCCAGAGCGTCAGGCTGATGATGATCAGCAGTACGAGCTTGCCGATCCAGCCCGTAGCGAACGCATGAGCACGTTCGAAGGCGAGGACGTCCGCTGGTGCCAGACCGAGCGGCACTGCGATACCGGTGATGAGTATCGCCACCGGGAGGACAAAGGCGACGATGACGCCACCCGCGCCGAAAAGCGACCAGAAGACCGGCTCGCTGGATCGTTTTCTTGCACGCTGCGTCGTCATACTCGTAGCACCAGCAACAGGATGGCCGCGTAGACCAGGGCTGCAATCACATACTGAGCCAGCGTGATCGCCCGATCGGATACCCGCTCCCCACCGATGAAGAACGTTGGCACCACCTTGGGAGCCACGGCGAACCAAGTCACCGTATGCAGCAGCGCGGCTGCCAACGCCACCAGGTGAAAAACCACCGTCAGCGGATGCTCGAGCGCCCCGAGCCAGGCAGCATAGGCCTCCTCGCTGCGGCCGAGACAGGCGAGCCCCACGAGCAGGATGAGGGCATAGAGGCCGACGAAAACAGAAGTAGCCTCGCGGATCATGTAACGCACGTAGCGGGGGTTCTTCAGCCACCAGCCGTTCATGGGCCGCACGTAAGGCCTCGATCTGTTCATGAGCTGTCTCCCGGTTTGAGAAAACGGGTGAAGTAGTCCAGCGTGCTGTTGATCTTGTTCTGGTTGACCGCGGAGGCCGGATCGACTTCCTTCGGGCACACCTCGGAACAGTAGCCCACGAGCGTGCAGCCCCAGACGCCCTCGTCGGCGTTGACGATTTCCATGCGCTCGGCCTTTGCGCCATCACGCGAGTCCGCGTTGTAGCGGTGCAGCAGTGCAAGCACACCAGGCCCGGTGAACTCCGTGCTGAGCCCATATTGCGGGCAGGCGGCATAACACAACATGCAGTTGATGCAGGAGCTGTACTGCTCGTACTGGTCTCGCTGCCTCGGTGTCTGCAGATACTCGCCTTCCTCCAGGGTGCGCGGCTCAGCGGGAACGATGTAAGGGGTGATGCTTTCCAGCTTGTCGACGAAGTCAGTGGCATCCACCACCAGATCTTTCTGGATGGGGAAGTGCGTGAGCGCCTCCACACGAAGCTTGTCCGGGTAGTGGTCCCGCAGAAAGGTCTTGCACGACAGCTCGGGCTGGCCGTTGACCATCATCCCGCAGCTGCCGCAAATGGCCATACGGCAGGACCATCGGAAGCTGACGCTGCCGTCGAGATGATCCTTGATGTACTGCAGCCCCTGAAGCACCGACATGTCGTCGGTGAACGGCACCTCGAAGCTCTGCCAGAATGGCTCGTCGTCCTGTTCCGGGCGGTAGCGCAGAACCTCGATTTCGATGCGTTTCATGTTATCCGTCATCGGAGAGCTCCGCTGCTTCCTTTTCGGCCGCCTCACCCGCCGCTCCATAGGCACGCGTTCCTGGGGGTGATTTGGTGATGGTCACCGCCCCCCAACGGATCTGCGGTGTGCCAGCGCCTTCGTAGCAAGCGAGCGTATGCTTGAGGAAGTTCTCGTCGTCGCGTTGCTCGTACCCATCCAGGCGTTGGTGCGAGCCACGCGACTCCCTGCGATTGAGCGCCGAGTAGGCCATGGCCTGAGCCACGTCGAGCTGAAAGCCAAGCTCTATGCCGAGCAGCCACTCCGTGTTCCAGGCTCGCGAACGATCGTCGATGTGAAGTTCGGCGTAGCGTTCCTTCAACTCGTCGATCTTCCGGCAGGTGGCTGCCATCTCGTCTCCCGTGCGGTAGATGCCGCAACCGTCCTCCATGCTCGCCGCCATCTCGGTGCGCAGGTCGGCGATGCGTTGATCGCCTTCGTTGTCGCTGATCAGGCCGAGAGCAGCCTCACAGGCCTCTGCCGCCCGTGCTTCCAGAGCGCTTTCGCCTGAAGTCTCGGCCGTGGCGGCGAATTCGGCGGCCTCCTGTCCCGCTACCTTGCCGAACACACACAGTTCAGCCAGAGAGTTCGAGCCCAGCCGGTTGGCGCCGTGGATGCCCACACTGGCACACTCGCCTACCGCATACAGACCGGGCAAGGTAGTCGCGGTGCGGATATCCGTCTCGATACCGCCCATCGTGTAGTGCACGGCGGGCAGAACCGGAATCGGCTCCTTGGCGGGATCCACACCGAGGAAATCCTCGGCAAGCTCGTAGATCTGCGGCAACCGCTCGCGAAGCTTCTTCTCACCCAGGTGCCTGAGATCGAGGTGCACCACTTGCCCGTGCGCACTGTCAACTAGTCTTCCTTTCTGCTTCTCATGCCAGTACGCCTGGCTGAGCCGGTCGCGGGGCCCCAGTTCCATGGCCTTGTTGCGGGGTGAGGGTTCCGCGGGACCCAAGCCGTAGTCCTGCAGGTAGCGGTAGCCGTCCTTGTTGAGCAGAAAGCCGCCTTCGCCTCGGCAGGCTTCCGTGAACAGCAGGCCCGTGCGTGGCATGCAGGTGGGGTGATATTGCACAAACTCCATGTCGCGCAGCGGCACCCCTTGGCGATAGGCCAGCGCCATTCCGTCCCCCGTGACGATGCCGCCGTTGGTATTCTCCCGAAATACCCTTCCGGCACCGCCTGTGGCGATGATAACCGCGCCGGCCAGAACCAGCTTGAACTCGCCACTGGCAACATCGATCACGACCGCCCCCTGACAACGGCCATCCTCCACGATCAGCTCACAACAGAAGTGCTCGTCAAGGCGATGAATGGACGAGTACTTCATGGATGTCTGGAAGAGCGTGTGTAGCATATGGAAGCCGGTCTTGTCGGCTGCAAACCAGGTACGCTCGATCTTCATACCACCGAAGGCACGAACGTTGACGTGACCGTCTGGTGTGCGACTCCAGGGGCAGCCCCAGTGCTCGAGTTGAACCATCTCCTCGTGACAATGTGCCACGAAGTACTCCACCACATCCTGCTCGCACAGCCAGTCACCGCCGGCGACGGTATCGTTGAAGTGATGTTCCAGGCTGTCGTGTGCCTGAGTCACCGCCGCAGAGCCACCTTCCGCCGCCACCGTGTGGCTGCGCATGGGATAGACCTTGGAAATCAGGCTGATGTGCTGATCCGGAGCCTTCTCTGCTATGGCGATGGCCGCACGCAGTCCTGCTCCACCCCCACCGATGATGGCTACATCGGTTCTCACCACCTCCACGATTCTCGGCTCCGTCTGTCTTAAGGAAAACGGCCATTCAACCACTGCTGCAGCAGGATCACATGAGGGGAATATCGTAGTGAGTAGCACGGCCTCCTTTTGCTTTAATTCGCCGGCTACATCAGTAGTTCAATGACTGCCGTCTAGTGGAGGGGCCTGTGGCGAGCGATATAACTGCCATCCCGTTCTCCGAGCGGGAGAACAGCAGGGAAGATAAGTTCAATCAGGTATGGACCGAAGAGCTCAACGAAGTGTTTGCCGATGTCGCGAGGTACTACGACAGCGCGAACAACGTAGCGAGCCTTGGCCTGTGGGGCTGGTTCCGAAGCAGCTTTCTCTCGATGATGGACCTCGAGAAAGGCTATAAAGCGCTGGATGTGTGCGCAGGCACCAATGCCGTTGGCATCGCCATGCTGAAAAAGCAACCAGAGCTGAAGGTAAATGCGATCGACCGCAGCAGCGCTATGCAGGAGGTCGGCGCTAAACGGGCGCAGCAGCAGGGCTTCGTGATTGAGAGCACTATCGGCGATGTGCACGAATTGCCTTTTCCCGATGACTCGTTCGACGTGGTCACCCTGCAGTTCGCGTCCCGTCACCTGCGCGTGATCGAGGTGTTTGGGGAAATCCATCGGGTGCTGAAGCCCGGCGGGTACTTCTACCACAGCGACATGCTACGTCCGCACACCCGCTTCATGGAAGCGGTGCATTATGCCTATCTGCGATTCTGCCTGTTGTTCACCGCCTGGATATTCAATAGTGGGCCCGCGGCGCGTGGCTGCAAGAAGTACTTCATCAACGCGTTGAGAGACTTTTACTCGGCCGAGGAACTCAGCCAGCTTCTAACCGAGATCGACTTTCACGATGTCGAGAGCAGGACGCATATGGGAGGCCTGCTCGGTTTTCACAAGGCGAGGAAGTAGCCGGAGATCGGCACGATGAACAGGGTGGGCATCCTCGGTGTGCTGAGTGATGCCCTGATGGAAGCTTTCAGCTCGCGCACCATAGACAGGCTCCGCCAGCGCAAGCGCTTTGCCCTGCTGCTTCCCCCTCTCGAGCCGTTTCTCTCCATCAACGTCCAGAAGGAGATCCGTAAGAATCGCCTCGTCATCGATGCGGCGGCATCCCGTGCAGACGTCACGGACATGGAGATCGTGGCGAGCCTTCTGAAGAGTGCGCGGGAAATCGATGCTGATTTTCTGGATGAGGCCTCATCTCACGCGAACCTGATCAACATCCCTCTCCACGCCATCGAGCCTATCCGCCACATCCGCACTGAGCGGGTTCTGCAGCTCTGCCGCCACATCCTGAGCGCCTGGCAGGCAACCCCACATCTGCGGACTGTCATGCCCGCCATCTGCGGGCGGGACGAGTTCCGCATGCGCTTGCAAGGCATCCTGGATCTCTATGGAGAGGAGACACGGATACTTGCCAACTCGGCCAGCCTGCCACCGGGGCTCTCAGCGCTTCGCGACACCCTGGCTCGGGCGCTGCAGGAGGAAATGAAACAGGTTTCGCGTGGGCTGTCGGGAACGGCAACCGCATACTTGTATCCCCGCACTTAAAGCAGGAGATCCCTCCCTCAACCTCTACCGCGCCTCCGCACCAGCTGCACCAGCACGGCGAGGAGACCAAGGAACGCGATGAACGGCACCGTCTCGCCGATCTGACTGTAGATCGTCTCGATGCGCTGAGCGGGTACTTTCGCGACGAAAACCCTTTCTCCTTCGTAGTAGCTCATCGTTGCGCGTGCTCGCCCATAGGCATCAAACGCGCCACTCGTGGCAGCCCACACTGGCCGCACCACGGAGAAGCCTCCTTCTATACCTCTGATCGACGCCATCCGGGTGTGATAGGGGTCAATGCCGCGCCAGTCACTGGATGGCACGACCACCAGATCTACGCCCAGACCGGCATGAGTTTTACCCATGGCGGGAAAGTCGTAGTCGTAGCAGATGGCGCCCGCGGCGCGGCCGTAAGGCCGATCGTGGGCGACGAGCGGTTCGGTTCCGGGAACAGCGGGCTCGTTGGGTACCGGATGGTGTTTCAGATAGGCTTCGATCGGACCTTCCGGCGTAATCCACACGTACTGATTCTCGAACAGGCTGGTCCCCTCGACGGGGACGCCGAAGGCCAGCACCAGGTCCACATCGTGCTGCCGCGCGAACTGCTCGCCGCGGGCGATGAACGCCTCCTCGTCTTCCGCTGCGACAATGGTGGCGGCTTCGTTCCACACCACCAGTTCGGCGCCTTGTTCCACAGCAGTGAGACTGCGGGCGAACAGATCGTTCTGCAGGGACTGGTGATCTACCGGTGTGCTGTCGCCGAACCATCCATCGGTCACCACCCCGCCTACGCTGACGAGCGGTCCAGGCAGGGTGTTGGCGATGCGTAGCGTGCCGAATAGATGTACGGCGACAATCAGCGCCAGCGTTGCCGCGAGCGGTCCTACGAATCGGCGCCGCTCATCGCTGGCAATCAGCACGGCGCCTAGTGCCGAGGTGGCTGCTATCAAGGCAGATATACCGGTCAAGCCGGTGACTGAGGCAAGCTGCATGAGCGGCAGGTTGTCGATCTGGCTGTAGGCAATGGACCCCCAACTGCCCATAGGGCTGGTAAAGCTGCCCAACCACTCGTTGATGACCGACAGGCTGACGAACAATGCCACACCCCATCCATCACCCAGACGCCGGCGGCCTGCTTCGAACAGTTCGAAGAGGATCAGTGCGGATATCGCCACGGGGATCGAAAACATGAAGGCGAACGTCACAGGCAGTGGCTCGGTCGTGATTTTGAGCAGCGCGAAGAAATACCCGACCTGCAGCGCGACAAACAGCAGCAGGTGGTCGCGCCAGCCGGCCTGCTGGCGAAGGTAGATGAGCCACGGGACTGACACGACCCAGGCGAGCGGCGCGATGTTGTATCGGTTACCGACTGCTACGGTGAGCAGCATCCCGATAATCAGCCAGCCGTGGTGAGGGATGTTCCAGACCCGCGTCGCGGGCAGCGTCATTGCATTGATGCTCATGTCGAATCCTCGTTGCGGGCGAGCGCCCAGGCACCAGCCCATAACATTTTCAGTTGCCTGCTCTGCAGGTCTGCAACGGCTTCCGGATACCGGGTTGCCATGATCAGAGGCACGCCATAGAAGGTGGAACCAACGGCGAGTGCCATCTCGCCAATGTCTGTATCGGCGGGTAGCTCACCGTGCGCCACGGCTTTGCTCAGCAGATCGGTGATGATGCTTGCCAGGCCACGGTCGGACAGCTCCTCCACGTTCTCCACGTCGGGTAGATACAACATGCGCTCGGCCGGTTCCACGGGATCCGGTTTTTCACCGGGCAGATTGCGTGCCTGATGAACGATGATCTCCATCATCACGTTCGGACCCTGGCTCGACAGCTGGGCGGTGGTGGTGACCAGCGCTTCTATTGCCGCCAGCGCACTGTCGTGCTCCGCCTCGACCGTTCGTGCCAGGGCACCGACCTGCAACGACCACAGTTGAATGAAATGCGTGAGTAGATCGGGTTTGCTTGGGAAGTAGTTGAAGAACGTGGCCGGGCTGATGTCCACCGCCTCCACCAGCTCTGACACCTGAATGGCGTCCAGCGGTCGATCGACGAGCCTTTCCAGCAGCGCCTCAACCAGTGCGATGCGGGTGCGGGCGCGTTTGCGCTCTCTCAAGGGAAGGCTGGAGATAGCCGCGTTCATACTGATAAATATAGTTATCTCTAAAAATTGAGTCAACTCCAGAATATGTAGTCAGCTCGCCTGTTCGAGAAGTGGAGCCCGTTCGCGCAAGGGCTCAACACAACCGTGTCTCGCGTCCTGATTCTTTTACACTGTGTCTGCGTAGAGAGGGGAGCAGATATGGAATTCAAAGGTCGCGTCGCCGTCGTCACAGGAGGCGCCAGTGGCATTGGCTTGGGCATGGTCAGAGCATTCGCAAAGCGCGGTATGAAGCTCGTTGTTGCCGACCTCGATGAAGTCGCGCTGGCCGCTGCGGTTGAGGAAGTGGTTGCAGGCGGCGGTGAGGCCGTTGGTCAGCTCTGTGATGTTTCTGACCGTGACGCTGTCCAGGCGCTAGCCGACAAAACGATCGCCACCTACGGCAAGGTCAACGTGCTCTGCAACAACGCGGGTGTCGGCATACCAACGCCGGTGAAGCGAATGAAGCTTTCTGACTGGAAGTGGATTCTGGACGTGGACCTCTGGGGTCCGATCTACGGCGTTGAAGTATTTCTGCCACTCATCGAGGAAGCGGGTGAAGGGCACATCAACGCCACATCGTCCATGGCGGGACTGATCTCTTCTGCCCGTATGGGGGCCTACAACGTAGCAAAACATGGTGTGGTGGCGCTCATGGCAGCCACCGAGCGTGAGCTGAGGGCAAGCAAGAGCCAGATCACAGCATCGGTGCTCTGCCCGGGTCCGATCAACACGAACATTTCATTCAACTCGGTGACCTATCGGCCGGGGAAAACCAAGCCGGAAGCAGACGATGAGAAGTCCGGCGACGTAGCGCGTGCCATTCAGGCAAGCCTGGAGCAGGGGATGGATCCGGACGAGGTGGGCGAGCTTGTGGCTGACGCCATTGCTGAGAACAGGTTCTGGATTCTGACCCACCCGAGATGGGCAAAGGCCGTTCAGAAACAGCTGGACGCGCTCAACGAAGATCAATCCTTGACGAAAGCCTGACATAACAGGCTACTAGAGAACGGGCGCGAGCAACCGGGCGCCGCGTGCCGCGGCATTTTTCCACCAGGGATCCTGATCGAGCTCCCCCGCCTGAATCTCACTGCTGTTGCCGAAGTCAGTATTCAGCATCTGCTCCACCTTCGCCGCCAGCCGCTCGTCCGCCAGCACCATGGTGTGCTCGAAGTTGAGCCGCATGGAGCGATTGTCCAGATTGGCCGTGCCCACGGTAGCCAGATCCCCGTCGATCAGCATCACCTTCTGGTGCAGAAAGCCCTTTTCGTAGCGGAAGAAGCGCACGCCGGTGGCCGCAAGCTCCGGCAGGTAGGCGCGGCCGGCGAGAGCAACCAGTCGGTTGTCGGTAAGGCCCGGAATCAGGATCCGCACGTCCACGCCGCGCAGCGCTGCCATCTTCAGCGCGTCGATGATGGAACCGTTCGGCACGAAGTAGGGACTGACGATCCAGAGCCGGTCCCGGGCGGAGTGAATCGCGTGCACGAACATGAGCGCGCCGGGCTCCCGGTCGTCGGTGGGGCTCGATGGCAACGAGAGGATCGTGTGGTCTTCGCTCATTGCTTCCGCCTGCCACCGCACGTGCGGCAGTGAGGCGCAGGACCAGTACCAGTCCGCGAGAAACGGCACCTGCACGGCCATGGCCGCCGGGCCCTGCACACGGAGGTGGGTATCCCGCCAGGGTGTGAGCACCGGATCTCTGCCGACGTATTCATCGCCCACGTTGAGCCCGCCGACGAAACCGGTGGCGCCGTCGACCACCACGATCTTCCGATGATTACGGAAGTTGACCTGCAGTTTCCGCACCCGTTGTGTAGCACCCGTGAATGCCAGGACCTGGGCGCCGGCTTCTGTGAGCGCTCGTGTGTAGCGGCTGCCGAGCTGGTGTGAGCCGATCCGGTCATAGAGAAAGTAGACGCGCACGTCGCGGGCGAGGCAGTCGAGAAGGGCGGACTTGAAACGTTCGCCCAGCGCGTCATCTCGAACGATGTAGAACTGAACGAGCACGTACTCACGGGCTTCAGCCAGCGCACTGAATATCGCGTCGAATGTGTCTTCACCATCGATCAGCAACTCGGCCTTGTTCGCGGCTAGGAAAGGCGTACCTGCGATCGTCTCGAAGCCCAGATAGCGGCGACTGCGGGCATCCAGTGAAGAGCGGAACGGCTCACCGGCTTCTACCGCCAGTTGCGCTGTGAGGTGTGCGATGGCCGCATCACCCGCCCGGCGTGCGGCCACATAGCCCATGAAGCGCCGTCGGCCGAACACGGCATATAGAGGCAGCGCGATGATCGGCAGTGTCACCAGGGCCAAAAGCCAGGCGATGGCACCTTGCGCCGTGCGCACGTTCATCACCGCGTGCACGGCGGCAGCCAGCGCCACCAGCTCCAGGGCCAGGTAGCCGAGCGCGATGATGAGGGTCGAGTGTTCGTGCAGAATGTCCGCCACGTTCAGGAGAATAGACGACTTGAGCCACATGGCCAGATCAGATTCACCCCAGGTGGGCTTGGCACTTGGCGGTGGCGGCGCCAAAGGGCTGGCGCACATCCCCATGCTGCAGACCCTCGACAACGCCGGTATCAAACCGGTAGCCATTGCCGGTACCAGCATCGGCGCCATCATGGGCACGCTGTACGCCTCGGGAGCCAGTGGGAATGCCATTCACGAAGGGATCACCGAGCTCGTTGCCACACCGAAGAGCCTGCAGGAGCTCTTTGAGGCCAAGCAAATCTTCGCCTGGCTGGAGTACTTTGACTTGGATATCAGTCGGGGCAGCTTGTTTCAGATCGACAAGTTCCTCGATGAGATGGAAGAGGTCATCGGTGTCAGCCGGTTCGAAGATCTGCCCATTCCTCTCAAGGTGGTGGCAACGGACTTCTGGGCGCGAGCGGAGGTGGTCTTCGATTCCGGACCGATCAAACCGGCGGTGGCGGCGAGCTTCGCGTTGCCGGGCGTGTTCAAGCCCGTGGTGCAAGGCGAGCAGGTGCTGATCGACGGCGGCAGCGTGAACCCGCTGCCCTACGATCTGCTGCAGGAGGAGTGCGATTTAATCATCGCCATCGATGTGATGGGTCAGCGCAAGCCGGATGGCGATCTGTTGCCTTCCTACGCCGAGTCTCTGTTCAACTCCTTTCAGATCGCCGAAAAGAGCATCCTCAGGGAGAAGTTCCGCCGTCAGCCGCCGGATGTATACATCGAGGTGGAGGTGGAAGACGTGGCCGTGCTCGATTTCCACAAGGTGGACGAGATTTTCGCCCAGGCGGAGCCCGCCCGATTGCAGCTCGAGGCGGCGTTGACGGAGCTCAGCGCCTCATAGCCCAGATCGGTCTGTCAGGCCCTCCCAGCCGCGGAACGATCCAGATCGGATTGCAGATGTCGTGCCGCGAGCAGGTAGTGGGCAAAGGACATGAGATAGACGAGCGAGCAGAGCACGAGTGCCCAGCGCAGCGATTCCGTATCCGGCATGCTCATGGCGGCCTGGAAGTAGTCGCTCAAGGCGCCGACCGCGGTGGGGCCGAGCACCAGCCCGATGATGTTGATGATGAAGAGCAGCAGGGCAGAAGCAGAGGCGCGCATGGCCAGCGGCGCCAAGGATTGGGTCATACCGAACGTCGGTCCGGTATAAAGATTCACGGTGAAGGCGGGAATCGCATACAGGGCTAGGATCAGCCAGAGATCGTCAAACAGAAACACGCCGAGACTGGTGGGCACCGCCAGCAGGAAGCCATAGCCCGGGATCCACATATACCAGCGGATATCTTTCCTGCCGATGCGGTCGCCGAGCCAGCCGCCGAGGAAGGTGCCGAGGCCACCGGCGATGCCGATGATGAGACCGAGGGCGGTGCCCGCTTCGCCGGAGCTCATGCCGTGAGTGCGGATGAGGAAGGCCGGCATCCAGGCAATGGCGCCATAGCCGACAAAGGCCTGAGTGGCAGCACCCAGTGAGATCTGCCGGAAGCTCTTGAAGCCCCACATGGTTCTGATCACATCGAGGAAGGGCACCTTTTCCAGTTCTTCCGAACGCCCCTCCGAGTGCCCGCGGGGTGGCTCTTTCACGGTCAGCTTCATCAGGATGGCGAGCAGAATCCCGGGGATCCCCACCACCAGGAAGGCCTGACGCCAGCCGAAGTACTCGTTGATCCAGCCGCCGGCCAGATTCCCGAACAGGATGCCTACCGGAATCCCAAGGGCGTAAATGCCGAGTGCCGTCGCCCGCTCGTTGACGGGGAAGTAGTCGGCGATGAGCGAGTGAGAAGGCGGGCTACCCCCTGCTTCGCCTATGCCGACGCCGATCCGGGCCAGCAGCAGGTGCCAGAAATTGCCGGCCAATCCGGAAAGCGCGGTCATGGCGCTCCAGATGCCGAGGCAGATGGAAATGATGTTCACCCGGGAGTAGCGATCGGCCAGGCGGGCGATGGGGATGCCGAGGGTGGCATAGAAGATACCGAAGGCGAGCCCGGAGAGGAGGCCGATCTGAGTGTCTGTGAGTCCCAGGTCCGTTTTGATCGATTGGGCGAGGATGGCCAGGATCTGTCGGTCGATGAAGTTGAAAACGTAGACCACCACGAGCACGCCGAGCACGTACTGGCTGTAACGCTTGGTAAACGTTGTTGTGGTCGGGGCCACGTTCTCAGTAGCAGGCGCAGAACTCGCCGTGGAATCCGTAGTCGGTTCCGGCATATCCCCTCTCCATACTTTTATCGGTCCCGCTGCGGGCGGGAGCCTTATCTTCTCGCGCGCAGAGGGTAGCAGACCTGCTATCGGGTTGCGTGTCTCACTCGCTGTTTGACGGGCACGGATGCCGAACTGATGATAGCCCGCCTGCAACACCCGAGGCTCCGTATGAACTTGATTCGTGAACCCATCGTTCACTTCTTTGCGCTCGCCGCACTGCTGTTTGCCGTGGAGGCCTGGTTCTCCGCCGGGCAGAAGACACAGATCCTCATCGACCAGGCAACCGCCGACTACCTGATCCGGCAGCGGGAAGATCTGGAGCTTCGGGTGCTGGATGCCAGCGAGCGAGCGGATGTGATCGATGCCTTTGTGGAGGATGAGATCCTCTACAACGAGGCTTATCGCCGTGGGCTCGATCGCGGCGACAGTCGGATGCGTAGAAACATGATCCTGAAGATGCGCGGACTGCTCACCGGCGAGGTGGAAGTGCCGGACGAAGCAGAGCTCGAGGCCTACTTCGAAGAGAACAGGGCGAAGTTCATGCGCCCGGCCCGCTACCACATCGAGCAGATCCACTTCGATGCCAGCGTGCCTGTACCGGACGATATCGATGCTTTCATCGCCGACGAAGGCAATGATCTGGTTGGTGTGCAGCAGCGGCGTATGCCGCAGATGACGAAGACGCTCATCGCCGGTTCCTTCGGCCCGGACGCGGGCAAGGCGATTCTCGCAGCCACTGACGATGCCTGGCACGGCCCGTTCGACTCGGGTCAGGGCGTGTTCTTTTATCGCGTGCTGGAGCGGATGCCGGAGGTCGAGGCCGAGTTCGACGCCGTGCGCAACTATCTGCAGGGGGACTGGCTGATGGATCGCTCCCGGTCGCTCATCCGGGCGGAAGTGGCGCGGGTGGCGGCGGACTACGATGTGATCATCGAGGCGAAACTTTGAGCCGAGGGTCTTTCTGCAGAGCACTCCTCCTACTGGCTGCGCTCGGGTTGGCCGGAACCGCCCTGTCTCACGACATCGGCATCACGCAAGCGGAGCTGCTGGAGCTTGCGGATAACAGCTATCAATTCTCCGCCAAGATCGGGTCAGGCGCGGTCACGCGTCATCCGGCGCCGGAGCTGCCCGATCACTGCGCGTTCACCGGTTCGCCGGGCGGCGTGCAGACGCCATCTGCGCGACTCTGGGAGTTCACTTGCGAGGATCGACTGACGGTGGACGATCAGATCGTCCTCCGTTGGCTCAGAGACGGAGCCATGGTTTTCGCTGAATGGCGGGATGGCTCCGAGGGCCGGCGGCTGTTCGGCATTGCAAACGGCGCCATCCTGGTGGACCTCGCGGCGCTGCAGGCGGGTTCACGCAGCACGATGGATGCTGTGGGCCGCTATACCGTGCTCGGGATCGAACACATCCTCGAAGGCATCGATCATCTTCTCTTTGTGCTCGGCCTGCTGCTGATCGTTTCCACCCCGAACGTGCGGGTGCTGCCCCTGATCCAGACGGTGACTGCTTTCACCGTGGCTCACAGCCTCACGCTCGGACTCGCCACCCTGGGCTTTGTGGACATGCCGAGTCGCCCCGTGGAGGCCGCGATTGCCTTGTCCATCGTCTTCCTTGCCATGGAGGTGGTGCGTGGCTGGCAGGGACAGGAGAGCCTGACCCATCGGCAACCCTGGCTGGTGGCGTTTGGCTTCGGGCTGCTGCACGGGCTCGGCTTTGCCGGTGCCCTGGCCGATGTGGGCTTGCCCCAGGCGGAAATCCCCATCGCTCTGCTCTTCTTCAATGTGGGCGTGGAGGTAGGCCAGCTGATCTTCGTCGGCGCGGTACTTGCTCTGCGCTGGGTTCTGCTCCGGTTCCCCTTTGCCTGGCCGACGTGGACGGCTTACGCGCCGGTCTACCTGATCGGAGTTACCGGCGCTTACTGGGTGATCGAGCGGGTCAACACCATGTCTGTGCCGGTCTGATTTCTTCTCAGTTCGGCGTTCGGTCGAACCAGCGTGCCGCGTCTTCGAGCTCACGGGCCAGTTGCAGCAAGGTGAGCTCATCGCCATAAGGGGCGACGAACTGCACCCCGACCGGCAGGCCGTCAGCGCTCCAGTGCAGGGGCAGGCTGATGGCCGGCTGGCCGGTGGCGTTCTGCAGGTTAGTGAAGCCCCAGAAACGGGTGAAGCGCTGGTTGAAGATGGCCGCATCGTAGTTGTGGACGGTATCCAGCCAGCCGACCGTCACCGGCGGTGAGAGCAGCACAGGGGTGAGCATCAGATCCCAGTCTCCGTGGAATCGAGCACAGGCGCGGCTGGCACGATGAATCACCTGCAGCGCCTTGGCGTAGTCCTCGGCGCTGAACCGCATGCCGAGCTCCCACATCATCCGCGAGTGCGGCTCGATGTCCTCGTCCGCCAGCTCGCGGCCTAGGGCCTGCAGCCGGGTGTTTATGTTCAGCGCTATGTTGGCGGCCACCAGAATCGAGGTGGCCATCCTGTACTCTTCCCGGTCGAAGTTGGGAGAGGCGGTATCCACCGTGTGCCCGAGGCGCTGACAAAGCCCGGCGGCCTTCTCCACCGCCGCGGCGCACTCGGGGTGCACCTCCTGTTCGGTCAGCGCATTCATATCCACGGCGATCTTCAGTGAACCGGTGGATTGTGTGTGCTCGGCCAGATAGCTGCCGTCGAACGACGGTGCCGCATACGGGTCGCCGGGTGCGGGGCCATGAATGGCATCGAGAAACGCCGCGCTGTCGCGCACCGAACGGCTGACCACGTGCCCGCACGACATCCCGGACCAGCCTTCACCCACATCGGGCCCCTGAGGATTACGACCCCGGGAGGGTTTCAGTCCAACCAGGCCGCAGCAGGACGCCGGTATTCTGATTGAGCCGCCGCCGTCCGTGGCGTGCGCTACCGGCAGCCAGCCATCTGCCACCGCAGCACCCGCACCACCGGATGATCCGCCGGGCACGTGGTCCGTGTTCCAGGGGTTGCGGGTGGGTCCAGTGGTGGCAGCTTCCGTCGCCACGTTCAGGCCGAATTCGGGGGTGCTTGTTTTGCCGAAGATCACCAGACCTGCCTCACGAAAGCGCTCGACCACGGTGGCGTCGTGGTCAGGCACGTTTTCCGCGAACAACTTCGAACCGTAGGTGCAGGGCTCACCCTCGATGTAGACCAGGTCCTTGATGAGGAAGGGCACGCCGGCGAGCGGCGTATCCGGCAGTGGCGCGCTGGCTCGCTCGCGCGCCGCGTCCTCGAAGAACGCTGTGATCGCGTTTATCTCAGCGTTGCGATCAGTTGCCCGGGCCAGCGCCGTCTCCAGCACTTCCAATGCGGAAACCTCGCCCTTGCGGATGAGCTCGGCAAGACCCAGCGCATCGTGACTGCGGTAGTCTTCCAGCATTCTCTTTTCCCTCATTCTCCTCAGCGGCCTGCCAGTGTAGGGTTTCAGACTCAAGCACGGAACTTCCGGAAATCTGAATGGACGAGGCCACGGCCGATATCGAGCAACAGGTGCTGTTCGCGAACGAAGCGTTTTATCTGGCCTTCAGTCAGAAGGACTTGTCGGCCATGGATGCCCTCTGGTCGAAAGAGGCGCCGCTGGTCTGTGTCCACCCCGGCTGGCTGCGGCTGACGGACAGAGCCGAGATCATGGGCAGCTGGCGGGCCATTCTGGAAAATCCCGAGCAGCCAGGCATGGACTTCCTGGAGCCGGTTGCGCACGGCCATGGCGCCATGCAGCTGGTAACCTGCTACGAGGCCCTGCCAGGCGGCATCTGTTTGGCGACCAACGGATTCATCAAGGAAGATGGTTCCTGGAGGATGGTTCTGCACCATTCGGGTGCCTGTGCCCAGGCGGGTAGTGGAGAAGGTTAAAAGGTCCGTAAATGTCGCAGAAAACGCCGAATCACGCATTGAGCCCCATGCCCTGTCCGCTGACCCTGGAGGACGTGGACCTTTTTTCTCCCGGTGCTCAGGAACACTGGTACGAAGCCTACGAGATCCTGCATCGGGAAGCGCCGGTTATGAAGATTCCAGGCGAAGGGCTGGGTGAAGGCAGCGATGGCTACATACTCACCCGGTACGAGGACATCTCCCGGGTGGTAAAAGACCCGCTGCGCTATCCGCCGACGCTTTCGCTGCTGATCGATCAGATGCTCGCCTCCGGCAAACCGGCGGAAGCCATGCCGAACGCCAACGCCATGATGGTCTCCATGATGACGCTGCGGCCCACGGTGCCGCTGTGGCGTTCGCACCGCCAGGAACTCACGGACCCCTGGGTGGGGCCTGGATGTGATCGGCATACGGCCATGATCGAAGGCCATGTGGATGATCTGATCGGGGACTGGATCGACCGGGGTTCGGTGGAGTTCATTTCCGAGTTCGCCCGCCCACTGCCGCAGCGGGTCATGGCCAGCGTGCTCGGCTTCCCCCAGGAAGATCTCCAGCAGCTGGAAGCCTGGGGCGGCGCTCAGGTGCGCGCCTTCGTCTATGGTCGCGGGCACCGGAATCAGCTGTCGCCGGAGGAACTGGCCGAGCAGTTTGCGGAGCTGGAAGGCTTCAAGCACTACGTGCAGGAGAAGGTCCTGGAACGGCGGGCCGAACCGAAGGACGACATGATCAGCTTCCTCACCCAGGTGGAATACGAGGCGCTGGGGCGAAAGCTGACGGATGTGGAGATCAACGGGGTGGTCTACGCGATGGTGATAGGCGGTCTGGAGACCACCCAGTATGCTTTGGAAGAGGGCGCGCAGCTGCTCTGCGAGCGGGAAGGCGTACTCGAAGCAATCAGGTGTGATCGCTCGAAGATCCGCCCGTTCATCGAGGAGTGCCTGCGCCTGCGCTCGCCGACCCAGGGGCTTTCCACTCGCACCACGAGCCAGGAGGAAGTGTTCCAGGGTGTGACGGTGCCCGCCGGCTCCCTGCTGCACTTGCGCTGGGGAGCGGCAAACGTGGACGAGCACGAGTTCGAATGCCCGCATGAGCTCGACCTTGACCGGAAAGCTGCCAGTCGGCACCTGGCCTTCTCTGCCGGTCCGCGAGTCTGTCCGGGTGCCGGCATCTCCCGACTCGAGCAGACTATCGCCTGGAACAAGCTGCTCGATCGCATCGAGCACGTCGAGTACGGCGAGGGCAACGACTTCCTGCACCAGCCAGGCATCATGCTCGGCACCCTGAAACTCAACCTGAACTTCCGAAAGGCCTGAACCGATGAAGAAGTTCAATCAGCCTCTGTCCGGTAATGAGATGCCGCGGTTCGCCGGGCATGCCTCCATGTTCCGGCTGCCCATTCAGGACACAGCGAAAGACCTGGATGTGGCCATCGTCGGCGTGCCGCTGGATATCGGCACCAGCAACCGGAACGGTACGCGCTACGGACCGCGACAGATCCGCAGCGAATCCGTGCTGGTCCGCCCTTACGGGATGGCGACGGGTGCCGCGCCCTTCGATTCCTTTCAGGTGGCGGACACCGGCGATGTGGCCCTTAACCCGTACAGCCTGGAGAAGAGCATTGGCCTCATCGAGGCTCATTTCGACGCGCTTCTCGAGCACGATGTGGTTCCGGTGTCCCTCGGCGGCGATCACACCATCGCGTTGCCGATCCTGCGCGCGCTGGCCAGAAAGCATGGCCCGCTCGGGCTGGTGCATGTGGATGCGCACGCGGATGTGAACGATGAGATGTTCGGTGAGCGGATCACTCACGGCACCATTTTCCGCCGTGCCATCGAGGAGAGCGTGGTGGACCCGAAGCGGATGGTGCAGATCGGGCTGCGAGCCACCGGCTACGCCGCGGAGGATTTCGACTGGGCAAGGCAGCAGGGAGTGCTGGTCGTGGAGGCGGAGAAATGCTGGTATCAATCACTGAGCCCGCTGATGGACGAAGTCAGGGTCAGATTGGGTGCTGAGGGGCCGAGCTACCTCTCCTTCGACATCGATGGGTTGGATCCATCGGTCGCGCCCGGTACGGGCACCCCGGAGCCGGGTGGCCTGACGGGATCTCAGGGGTTGGAGATCATTCGAGGCTGCCGCGGGCTGAACCTGGTGGGCTGCGACCTGGTGGAAGTCTCGCCGCCATACGACAGCATGGGCAACACGGCGCTACTCGCGGCCAATCTCATCTTCGAGATGCTTTGCGCGCTGCCCGGCTGCAAGCACCGTTAATTCGATCACACAGGAGGCACCATGTCTCTCGAGCTTCAGGATCCGTCACTGCTGAAAACTCAGGCCTATATCAATGGCCAGTGGGTGGATGGTGATGGCGGTGAGTCATTCCCGGTCCTTAATCCGGCCACCGGCGAGACCATTACCGAGGTGACCAGTTGCGGCGCGGCGGAGACCCGTCGCGCCATCGAGGCTGCGGAGATTGCCCAGAAAAGCTGGCGGAGCCTGCCGGCAAAGGAGCGCTCCATCGTTCTACGCCGCTGGTTCGAGCTGATCATGGCCAACCAGGAAGACCTGGCCCGGCTGATGACTGCAGAGCAGGGCAAGATCCTGTTCGAGTCCCGCGGAGAGATCGCCTATGCGGCCTCCTTCATCGAGTGGTTCGCCGAGGAGGCGAAGCGTGTCTATGGCGATGTGATTCCACTGCCGCAGACGGACCGGCGCGGTGTGGCCATCAAGCAGCCGGTGGGCGTTTGCGCCGCGATCACGCCGTGGAACTTTCCTGCTGCCATGATTACGCGAAAGGCGGGGCCGGCGCTTGCCGTGGGTTGCGCCATGGTGTTGAAACCGGCGAAGGAAACCCCGCTTTCCGCACTGGCGCTGGCGGAGCTCGCCGACCGCGCGGGTCTGCCAGCCGGGTTGCTGTCGGTTGTGATCGGCAAGAGCTCCGGTGTGATCGGCGATGAGCTGACCAGCAACCCCATCGTTCGCAAGCTTACCTTTACCGGTTCCACCCCGGTCGGCAAGACGCTCACGGAGCAGTGCGCGGCGACCATGAAGCGCACGTCCATGGAGCTTGGCGGCAATGCACCGGTGATCGTTTTCGAGGACGCAGATCTGGATGCGGCGGTGGCGGGTGCGGCCGGATCGAAGTACCGCAACTCGGGTCAGACCTGCATCTGCGCCAACCGGATCCTGGTTCAGGACAGCGTCTACGACGCCTTTGTCGAGAAGCTCACAGCACTGGTCAGCAGCTTCAAGGTCGGCAACGGTATGGATGAGACCACTACCCACGGCCCGGTGGTGAACACACAAGCCGTGGCCGACATCGACGAGCTGGTTCAGGACGCGATGGCGAAAGGTGCCACGGCCACGGTAGGGGGTGGCCCGAGTGATCTCGGCCCCTGCTACTACGACATGACCGTGCTGACAAACGTTGACACGGGCATGCGGGTGCACAAGGAAGAGATCTTCGGGCCTGTGGCGCCCATATTCCGGTTTGGCACCGAGCAGGAAGCCATCGATCTGGCCAACGATACGGAGTTCGGGCTCGCCAGCTACCTCTACACCCGGGATATCGGCCGGGTCTGGCGGGTCTCCGAAGGCATTGAGTACGGCATGGTCGGGGTGAACGAGGTGGCCATCACATCCGAGGTGATCCCGTTTGGCGGGGTGAAGGAATCCGGTCAGGGCCGCGAGGGCTCCAAGTACGGCTGCGACGATTATCTCGAGACCAAGTACATCTGCATGGGAGGACTGGACGACTGATGCCTTATGCGGAGATCAACGGCGCAAGACTCTGGTACGAGGTGCGTGGAGAGGGCGAACCTCTGTTACTGCACCATGGTTACACCGCCTCCCGGGTGAACTGGATGCCGGTGGCGGAGCGTCTGGAGTCCCGCTACCAGGTCATCCTCATGGAGTGCCGGGGCACCGGCCAGTCCGAGCACACGCCGGAAGGCTACACCCTGGAGCAGTACGCGGCTGATGTGGTGGGCATGCTGGACCATCTGGGGCTCGAGAAAGTGAGCTTCGCCGGGCACAGCATGGGCGGCGGGATCGGCTACCTGCTGGCCCTCGAGCATAGAGACAGGCTGGAGCGGTTGATTCTGGTGGCGCCGATTCCGGCAGAAGGGGTTGGGAAGATCACGCCCGAGCTCAGAGAGCAGCGCATGGCGGAACGGCGTCGGGGTGATCGGGAGGCCATTCTCTCGCGCTATCGGCTGATGCAGTTCCGCGAAGATGTGGAAACCGAGGAGTGGTTCACCGATCGGGCCGAGCACATCCTCTCCGTCTCCGATGGACACTTCGAGCGGGGCGCCGAATCCATGCGTGATCTGGACGTAGCCCATCGGCTGCAGGAAATCACCACCCCGGCGCTCATGATCGCCGGCGCCGTGGACAGCCTGCTGCAAGCCAACCTCGTGGACTTCATGAGTCTGCCAAACGCCACGCTGGAGGTGTTGTCCCGGGCGGGTCACGAGGTGGCC
This sequence comes from Candidatus Azotimanducaceae bacterium, assembly GCA_965215995.1. GTDB lineage: Bacteria > Pseudomonadota > Gammaproteobacteria > Pseudomonadales > Azotimanducaceae > SZUA-309. The sequence goes on from OZ244128.1 coordinate 3,904,725, forward strand.
GTGCACGAGCCCGACCGGGTGGCGGCAGCGATTGACGGCTTCATGGTGCACGGGCCTGTGACCGCTGCCACGCTCATGGAGCGCCTGGCCGCTGCGTCCGAGTAAACTGACTGTTGCGTATCGGATCCTGAGGGAGGGATAGATGGCGAATCTGCTGGAGATGTCCACGGCCGTTCTCGACGAGGGGAAGACCGCGGACGACGTGGGACCGATGAACCGGATAAATCACGAGCTTTCCGTGATAGCGGATGGGGTCGCCGTCGTGGAGGCGTTTTCCCACTGCGTGCTGTTCGAAACGGAAGACGGGCTGGTGGCGTTCGACACCAGCAATCCACAGGGTGGCGGACGGGTGGTGGAAGCGGTTCGCGGCTGGCGCAAGGACCGGTTCAACACGCTCGTCTACACCCATGGCCATCTGGACCATGTAGGAGGCAGCGGCGCATTCGTTGCGGACGCGGAATCAAGCGGCCACCCGACGCCTACAGTGGCGGGGCATGAAAACGTCTCCCGTCGCTTCGATCGCTACAACTGGACCAGTGGTTACAACATGGTGATCAACCGGCGCCAGTTCGGTCAGTTCTCACGACGCGGCTACGATTTGAATGACGGGGATGGGTTCCTGCCGGAATCCGCCGCACGCCCGGATACGACCTACTCGGACAAGCTGACCCTCTCTATCGGCGGTCTGGATATCGTCCTCAATCATGCCAGAGGCGAGACGGACGACCACACCTGGGCCTGGATCGAGAAGCACAAAGCCATCTGTGCGGGCGATTTCTTCATCTGGTGCTTTCCCAATGCGGGCAACCCGCAGAAGGTGCAGCGCTACCCGGTGGAGTGGGCGGCAGCCATGCGGGACATGGCCGCCCAGGGTGCCGAACTGTTCCTGCCGGCGCACGGTCTGCCTATCGAAGGTGAAGCCCGCATTCGCGGTGTGCTGATCGATGTGGCCGAAGCGCTGGAGTTTCTGGTGGAGCGAACGGTGAGTGCCATGAATGAGGGCGCCCGCTTGAATGAGATCGTGCACGAGGTGAAGGTGGATCCAGCAGTGCTGGAGAAGCCCTACCTGCAGCCGATTTACGACGAGCCGGAGTTCATCGTTCGGAACATCTGGCGTCTCTACGGTGGCTGGTATGACGGCAACCCTGCGCATCTGAAGCCGGCACAAGAATCCCTGCTGGCGAAAGAGTTGGCCGCACTTGCAGGCGGGGCGTTGCAGTTGGCAGAGCGTGGCCAGGCTCTGGCGGACGAGGACCCACGTCTTGCCTGTCACCTGGTCGAGATGGCCGTTCAGGCAGAGCCGGTGAACAAGGCATTGCACGCAATCCGGGCGGAGGTGTATCAGCACCGCCGCGGTCTGGAATCGTCACTCATGGCGAAAGGGATCTTCGGCGCGGCGGCGAACGAGTCGCTTGAGAAGATGGAAGACTGACCGTAATCACGCGAAGGAGACCGGGGATGAGCGAGCGGCTGCACGATCGGGTGCTCTATGAGGTGGTCGATAGAGTGGCCCTTATCTCGCTGGATCGGCCGGAACGCCTGAATGCCTTCGACGGCCACATGTACGACGGCGTGAATGAGGCGCTGGACCGCTTCGCGGCGGATGATTCGGCCTGGGTGGCAGTCATTCAATCCAGCAGTGACCGAGCCTTTACCGCGGGTGCGGACGTGAAAGCATTGGATGCAGCGGCAAAGAGCGGAGTTTTTACCGCGCTCGGTGGACTGAAGCTGGATACGGAGATGGTCTCGGACAAGCCGATCATCGCAGCGGTGCACGGGCACTGTGTGGGCGAGGGGGTCAATCTGGCCCTGGCCTGTGATCTCATCTTTGCGGACAGCACGGCCCGGTTCAGCATCTCGGAAGTGCGGATCGGCACCAATCCGGTGGATATTCCGCTGAAGCTTGCCCGCCGTCTGCCTTATCCGCTGGCGTTTTCGTTTCTCACGCCGGGCGATGGTAAGGATGCCGCCTGGATGAAGGCGGCAGGGCTGGCGGAGACGAGCGCGGAAGGGGAGGCCCGCAATGATGCCGTAGCGTTCGCCCGTCGTATCGTCGAGGAGTGCGGGCCGCTGGCAGTCCGGGCCCAGAAAGCCACGCTCTGGCAGGCGAGTTTCGCCGATGAGAGCGAGGCGCGAGTGATCGGTGACGAGCGGCGGGCCATGATTCGCCGTTCCGAGGACTACGCTGAGGGACGACAGGCTTTTCTGGAAAAGCGGCAGCCACGCTTTAAGGGGCGCTGACATGGCGGGCGGAAAACGGATGACTGCACCGGCCGGAATTGCGGCGGTTCTGCTCACTGCGCTGGTGACTACCGGTTGCTCGCTGGAAGAAGAAACGCTCACCCTGGTGAAACCTCGTCTTGGCATCGATCAGCAACTGGCGGAAGAGTTTGCTCGACTGTTCGATGAGCCGGGCACAATTCGCATCGAGCTGGTGGACAACCCGAATCCGGATCGGCCGGGCATCGAGGCGGTCAAGGAAGGCTATGCCGATCTCGCCCTGACACCGAACACAGCTGCGTACGATCCGCGTATCGAAGCCGTGGTGCCGTTGTATCCATCGGTGCTGCATATTGCCTACAAGGAGCGGGCAGGTGAGGTGGAGAGCGTGCTGGACGTTATCGGCGATCTCTCCACTCGGACGGTGTTCGCCGGTGCGCCGGGCACCCAGTCACGCAGGTTGCTGGAGGCGACGGCAGAGCGGGACGGCATAGCGCCGGAGGACATCAACTACATTGATGATCCGAACGGCTGCGCCGAAGTGATCGCCGTTTACACCGCCGTCATGCCGGAAGTGCTGCAGGTCATACGCGCCTGCGGGGATTACCAGCTTTTCAGCCTGGCGAAGCCGGAGGACATCGGCACGGGTAAGGCGCTCGACTCCGTTACTCTCTTGAACCCGCAGCTGAAACCCTTTGTGATTCCGGCGGAAACCTACGATGAGTTGACCCCGGAACCGGTCGTCACCTTGGCGGTGGACAATCTGCTGGTGGCCAGTGCTGATCTCGAAGATACCGTGGTCTACGATCTGCTCAGCGAGGTGCTCAGGATGAAGCCCGCGCTCTCCGCCTCCAAGCCCGGGCTTTTCCATCAGCTCACCGACAACTTCGACAGAAGCGGGCTTTCCTTTGTCATGCATCCCGGTGCGCTTGCTTATCTGCAACGGGATGAGCCGGATTTTTACGAACGCTACTCCGGAATTGCCGAGGTGCTGGTGACGCTGCTGATCGGTCTGGTGTCCGGCATCTACGGCGTCTGGAAGATCTACAGCATCCGGCGTAAGAACCGTATTGATGCCTTCTGCCGGGAAGCGATCGACATCCGGGATCAGCATCTCGAAGGCACGAGCGATGCGAGCTCGCTGGTGGAAGCGATCGTTGCGCTTCAGGATCGTGCTTACGACATGATGATCCACGAGCAGCTGGCAGCGGATGAGAGCTTTCGTATCTTCATCACGCTGACCAACGACATCATCGCCGACGCCACCGGTGCAGGGCGCGAACGCCACACCTGAAGGCGAGTCTCGAAGTTGCTGCCGGAGGCGATCGGAAGCACTCAGGTCTGCAGTATGTTCCGCGCGTTTTTGGCGAAGGCCTTCGCTGCCTCTTCGTCTTGCTCGGCGTTGAACAACCGCTGCGGCACTTCCACGCCTCGCTGGGCCGCCGGTCGTTCCCGGATCGCATCCCGCCAGCGCTTCAGGTTGGTCAGATCGTCCAGCTCGAGACCCGACCACTTGTAGGTGCGCACCCAGCACCAGTTGGCGATGTCGGCGATGGAGTAGTCGTCAGCCAGCCATTCACTCTGGCCCAGACGGCGATCGAGCACCTCGCAAAGACGTCGGCTCTCGTTCTGGTAGCGATCGATCACGGGTTGGATCTTCTCCGGAAAGTAGCGGTAGAAGACGTTCGCCTGACCCATCATGGGGCCGATGCCACCCATCTGGAACATGAGCCACTGAATGACTCGGGAGCGACCTTTCTCGTCCGCCGGCAGCAGCTTGCCGGTTTTCTCTGCCAGGTAAATCATGATCGCGCCGGTCTCGAACACGGCAAAATCACCGTTGTCCTTGTCGACGATCGCAGGTATGCGGCCGTTCGGACAGATCTTCAAATACCACTCTTCTTTCTGGATCCCTGATTGCAGGTTCATGGGGTGAACGTTGTAGGGGATCTCCAGCTCCTCCAGCGTGACGGACGCTTTCCAGCCGTTGGGTGTGGAGGCGGTATACAGCTCGATCATTGAATGGTCTCCTGAGGCGAGATAGCTGGCCAGCATAGGCCCAATTGCGCCAACAGGGTAGTGGGTGCTCGTGGGGCGTTTTCCGTTGGCGGGCCCTATACTGGTGCTGACGAGACGGTTCGGGAGAGGAGTGTTGGCAGATCTTAAAGTAGGCGTCCTTGGCGGCGGCTCCTGGGGAACCACGGTTGCCTCCCTTGTCACACGAAATGCGCCCGTCCAACTGTGGGCACGCAACCCGAAAGCCGTTCGGGAGATCAATGAGGCGCACAGCAACGAACGCTACCTGCCGGGCATAGAGCTACCGAAGAAACTCACGGCGACGGCTGACCTGGCCGAGGTAGTTGGCTCCGCGGATGTGCTGGTGATGGGGATTCCTTCGCAGAACTTTCGTAGCGTGCTGGAGGAAGTCAAAGAGCATGTCCGGGCCTGGGTCCCCATCATCAGTCTCACCAAGGGCCTCGAGGTGGAAACCCGCTTGCGCATGACCGAGGTGGTGGAGGAGATCGTGCCCGGGCACCCCGTGGGGGTGCTCACCGGCCCGAATCTGGCCCGGGAGATCATGGAAGGCCGGGCGGCTGCCAGCGTCCTTGCCATGCAGGGTGGCGGTAATGTGGAGTTGCTGCGACCGCTGTTTAACAGTGGCCTGTTCCGGGTCTACAGCAACGAGGACGTCACCGGCTGTGAGCTCGGCGGCGTGCTCAAGAACATCATTGCCATTGCCGTGGGTATGGGCGATGGTCTGGGTGCCGGTGACAACACCAGAGCCGGTCTGATTACCCGTGGCCTGGCCGAGGTGACCCGGCTGGGTGTGGCCCTGGGCGGCAAAGCACGCACGTTTTCAGGTCTCGCTGGCATGGGCGATATGATCGCCACCTGCACCAGTGATCAGAGCCGGAACCGGTCCGTGGGCGTGCAGCTCGGAAAAGGTCGCAGTATCGAGGAGATCATTGCCGACATGGTGATGGTGGCCGAGGGCGTAAAAACAGCGCCTGCAGTGATGGAACTGGCGAAGGAACACGAAATATCCATGCCGATTGCCGAAGATGTTTTCAAAGTGGTCACAGGGGAGTCCACGGCTACCCGGGCGTTCAGAGGCCTGCTCCGCGTGCATGCGGGTGCTGAGTCGGAGCCGGGCTGATGAGTAACAACGACTCCGATCAGAACCTGGCGCTGTTCTGCGATTTCGAGAACGTGGCCCTGGGTGTTCAGGACGCAAAGTTTCCCAAGTTCGATATGTCGCTGGTGCTCGAACGGTTGCTTCTGAAGGGCAACATCGTGGTGAAAAAGGCTTACTGCGACTGGGAGCGCTACAAGGGCTTCAAACCCACCATGCACGATGCCGCCTTCGAGCTGATTGAGATTCCGCATACGCGGCAGTCGGGCAAGAACTCGGCAGACATTCGGATGGTGGTGGATGCGCTGGACCTCTGCTACACCAAAGATCACATCGACACCTTCGTGATCATCAGTGGTGACTCCGACTTCTCGCCTCTGGTCAGCAAGTTACGGGAGAACGCCAAGCTGGTGATCGGCGTGGGCGTGAAGAATTCGACGTCCGATCTGCTGATGAATAACTGCGATGAGTTTCTGTTTTACGACGATCTGGTGCAGGCCAGGAGCCGGAAGAAAAAACCGGCGAAGTCGAAAGCGCCAGCGAAAAAATCGGCCGCTCGAAAATCGAAAACTGAAACCGACAAAACCGAGCCGTCGCCCCAGGATGATGCGCTGGATCTGGTGCTGGACACTGCCGAAGCCTTGATCGCCGAACGCGGTGACCGGGTGTTCGGCTCCATGGTGAAGCAGACGCTGAAGCGTCGGCGCCCGGGCTTCAGTGAGAGCACGTACGGCTTTAAATCCTTCGGCGACCTGCTCGAGTACGCTTCGGAGCGGGGTCTTGCAGATATCGAGATGGACGAGCGCTCCGGCGGCTACGTGATCCGTTCCGTCAGCCGCTAATGGGAAGTTGGAACAGACCTGGACAGACCGGCTTTCACTCGCCGGCAGATTGAGCCTTGACCTGAGCCTTGAAAAAGAAGCGATCCGTCTGCCGGTAGATGCGTTCGTCGTAGACCATGAGGTCGTGCTGGTCTGCGGGGTTGGTGAAAAGGTCGCTTTCTGCGGCCACCTCGAATCCGGCCTGGTCCAGCAGCGCTCTGGCAAGCGCCGGTTCGATTCGGTGCAGCTTTGCATTGTCCATATCTTCCAGGCCCACGTGATCGGTGATTCCGAGCACGCCACCGGGCTTGAGGGTCTGGCGGATAGCACGTAGAAACGCCACGGCCGCCGCCTCACCGTCCCGGTAGTAGAAGTCATGCAGGAGGTTGCCGAGGAAGGCCACGTCGACTTCGCCGTCCAGGTCGAGGTCGTCGTATTCGCGAATGTGCGGAGTGACGTTCGGCAGCCGGTTGTCGGCCAGCCGTTCCGCCATGGTCCGTTGGTAGTAACCTTCCGCGTAGCGTTCGAGCACCTGTTGAGTGTTGTGCGAGTAGACGTGACCTTCGGGTCCCACTGCGGCTGCCAGCATCTCGGTGGTGTAACCGGCATAGGCACCCACATCCAGGGCCGTCATGCCTTCTTCTAAACCCAGAAACAGAAACGATTCGAACGGCTTTCTGGCACGATCTCGAGGCAGGTCGTAGCTATGTCGGTCCTCCGCGCGTTGCTGGCGCCGAATGCGCTCGAACATGGCCTGATTCTGCCAGCCCAGCCAACCGGGACCGCGGACGACGCGCCCCGGGAGCGCGCCCGTGTGCTCACCCGCCGCCAGCACCTGCTCACCGTTGACGAATACGTGCACCATGCCGGTGGCGTACTGGTGCGGATTCTCAAAGGTGGCGTGGTCCCGGATGGCATCGGGGTCGAAGATCACCACATCGGCGAAGTTGCCGATGGTCAGGGTGCCCCGGTCCCGGAGCCCCAGGTTTTCCGCTGGCAGGCCCGCGAGCTTGTGGATGGCTGCCTCCATGCTGAGCACGCCCTCATCGCGCACGTATTTGCCGAGGACCCGGGCGAAGTTGCCGTAGGCGCGTGGGTGGGTGCTGGTGTTGAGGAAGTGGCCTTCGGTGGCCATCGAGCTGGCATCGGAGCCGAAGCTGACCCAGGGCAGGGCAACGCCTTTCGCCACGTTCTCTTCACTCATCAGGAAGTAGATGACCTGCACCCGGCTGCCGTCTTCAATCACCAGATCCATGGCAGTCAGGGCAGGTGGGGTGCCGCGCGCTTCGCTGACCTCGGCAAGGGTCAGACCCGTGTACTTTCTGAGCTCGTGATTCTTGAAACCCACCAGAAGGGTTCCGTCGGCACCCGCAGCGAGCATCAGGTTTTCCCAGTCGTCCGTTGGCGTGGTCATCTCATCGAGCAACTGCTCACGGATCCCGGGATCTTTCAGCCGCTCTGCCCAGGCGGTGTACCCGCCTTCCTGAACCCAGGGTGGCATGGCGGCGTCCAGCCCCGTAGACCCGGCCGGATAGGTGTACATGTCGGCAGTGATCCGGATCCCGCGTGACCGGGCCGCTTCGACCTTCTCGACCACCGCGTCGAACTTGTCCCAGTTGTCCTGACCGCTCATCTTCAGATGGTAGATCTCCGCCGGGGCGCCGCTCTCCTCGGCGATCCTGATCAGCTCGTCGATGGACTCGAGCAGCCGGTTGCCTTCACTGCGCATGTGGGAGATGTACATGCCGTCGTGTTCAGCGGCGGCCTGCATCAGTGCGATCAGCTCTTCAGTGTCGGCATAGAAGGCCGGGGCGTAGATCAGCGATGAGCCAACACCCATGGCACCCTCGCGCATGGCTTCCCTGACCAGGTTCTGCATGACGGCGAGTTCGGTATCTGTGGGTGGCCTGTCGGCGGCGCCGATTTCGTGCATCCGAACCGTGGTGGCGCCAACGAAGGAAGCGACGTTGGGTGAGATCCCACGCTGCTCCAGATATTCCAGATACTCGGCGAGCGTCGTCCAGGGCACGTCGAACTTGAAGTCCCCCTGACGCGCCACCAGTGCCGCCCGCAGTTCATCGTTGATCGGCCCCATGGACATGCCTTCGCCCATGACCTCGAGCGTTACCCCCTGGCGGATGTCTGACTGGCTGCGCCCGTCTGCGATAAGGGATTGGGTGGCCCAGCTCAGCATGTTGATGAAACCGGGCGCGACGAAGAGACCTTCTGCATCAATCGTGCGCTTGGCGTCGCTCGCCTGCAGATCGCCGATGGCGACAATCCGATCTCCTGCAATCGCCAGATCCGCGTCGATGGCGTTACCACCCGTGCCGTCGAACAGGCGGCCGTTTTCGATCAGCACATCGTAGCTGGTACCGAACGCGCCCGGCAGGCCCAGCGCGGCGAGCAGGGCGACGAGCAGAATCTGAAGCTTTCGCATGGGCCGCATGCTGCGTCGGTGAGGATTAGACTCGTTCGACGATCGTGCCGGTGCCGAGCCCGCCGCCACAGCACATGCTGATCAGCCCGTACTGACCCCCGCTGCGTTGCAACTCATGCACGGCCTTGGTGATCAGGAAGCAGCCGGTGGCCCCTAGCGGGTGGCCGAGGCTGATAGCTCCGCCGTTCGGGTTCACCTTCTCCATATCGGCACCAACGGTCTTGGCCCAGGCCAGCACGACCGATGCGAAGGCTTCGTTCACCTCGAAGACGTCGATGTCGTCGATCTGGAGCCCGGTGTCGGTCAGGAGCTTCTCCGTTGCCGGGATCGGGCCTTCGAGCATGAGTACCGGATCGCAGCCGACCAGGGCGGACGCCTTGATCTTCGCCAGGGGCGTGAGGCCGAGTTCCTCCGCCTTGGCGGCGCTCATCATCAGCACAGCGGCTGCACCGTCCGCGATCTGCGAGGAGGTGCCGGCCGTGTGCACGCCGTCTTCACGGGCCACCGGCTTGAGCTCGGCGAGAGCCTCCAGACTGGTATCCCGGGGCACTTCATCGGCGGTCACCTCGAGCACGTTGCCCGTCTTTTCGAAGTTCTGATCCACCTCAGGCGCTTCGAGCGGAATGATCTGACTGTCGAAGCGGCCTTCGGCGATCGCCCGAGCAGCGCGCTCCTGAGATTGCAGGCCGAATGCATCCGTATCTGCCCGGGTGATGCCGTACTTGTCTGCGACCCGCTCGGAGCCTTCGAACTGGCTGGTGAACTCGTGATGGGCAAAGTAGCTCTTGGATACCGGCTTGCCCATGGTCTTCTCTTTGCCAACCGCATCGGAGCCGATCGGCAGACGGCTCATGTTTTCCACACCGCAGGCCATTACCACGTCGGCCATGCCGGAAGCGATCAGGGAGTGGGCGAGGGTGGTGGCTTCCTGGGAGGAGCCGCACTGGGAGTCGATGGTGATACAGGGCGTGCCGATGTCGCCGCCGTGGGCAAGCCAGGCAGTGCGGGTGACATTCATGCCCTGCGCGGCCACCTTGTTGATGCAGCCACCAACGACCTGGTCCACCATGCCGGACTCGATTCCCTGCCGTTCGAGCATCTTCATCATCACGTGGCCAAGGGTATCGGTCGGGTGGGCGCCGGCCAGCTTGCCCATCTTCCGGCCGACCGGGGTCCGGGCAGCATCGATGATAACGGTATCGGTCATTGGTATCTCCAGAAGCAAAATCTCAAGCCGGCAAGGCTAGCACAGGGGTGACCCGGACGATCGTTTTTCTTACTCTCTGCTGTCTCTGGAGGACTGACACATGAGCAATGACCCTTATCTGCTGATCACGGCGGATACGCACGCCGGCGGTAGCCATGCCCAATACCGGGAATACCTGGATTCGCAGTACCGTGAGCGTTTCGATGAGTGGCGCGGCGGCTACAAGAACCCGTCCCAGGAGCACTACGGCTCCAAGAAGATGCGTAACTGGGATTACGATATCCGAACCGCCGATCAGAACAGTCAAGGCGTCGTCGGTGAGGTGGTGTTTCCGAACACCGTGCCGCCATTCTTTCGCAAGAGCATCGTCACGGCCCAGCCACCCACACCCGAACACTACGAGCTGGCATTGGCCGGCATCCGGGCGCACAACCGCTGGCTGAAGGACTTCTGCGCGGAAGATCCGGATCGCCGCGCGGGCATTGGTCTCATTCTGCCGAACGACCTGGACGAGGCGGTAAAAGACATCGAGTTCATCGCCGAGGCAGGGTTGCGTGGTGGCGTGTTGCTGCCCTTGATCCCGCCGGACTGCACCTGGCTGAAGCCGCTCTATGATCCTGCCTGGGAGAAGGTGCTGGCCGCGATTCAGGACCATGATCTGGTGATCAACCAGCACTCCGGCCAGGGCTCGCCGAACTATGGGGAAGGGCCGGTGCCGGAAGCGCTGTGGATATCGGAGGTGACCTTCTACTGCCAGGCCGGCTGGCGCCATCTGCTGATGAGCGGCGCCTACGAGAAGTTTCCGAAGCTGAAGTACATCCTCACAGAATCCGGCTGCGCCTGGGTGGCGCCGATGCTGAAGCAGCTCGACCGCATACACATGGGCTTCAAGGCCGGTGCCATCGGCGAGATGAACTACGAAGGCATGGAGTGGGTGCTGAAGGACATGCCCAGCGAATACGCAGCCCGTAACTGCTACTACGGCGCCAGCTTCCCGAGCCTTGCCGATCTCGAGGGGATCGATGATGTGGGTGAGGACCGTGTCCTCTGGGGCAATGACTACCCGCACTACGAAGGCACCTTTCCCTACAACACGGAATCACTGCGGCTCACCTTCGGCGCCATCCCTGAAGCGCGGCGCCGGAAGGTTCTGGGGCTCAACGCTGCCGAGCTTTACAAGTTCGACGTGGAAAAGCTGATGCCGCTTGCCCGTGAGCACGGGCCGACGCCGGAAGAGGTGAATACGCCGCTGCCAAAGGACGATATTCCGCGGGACTCCATGTGCTATCTCTTCAGCAATGCGCTGTATGGCGTTTAGGGGGTGAAGCATGGGTATGCCTGAAGGGATCGGCATCGTCGACACCATGATCGGCTTCCCGGCCGATGACTTCAAAATGTACGACTTCATCCGTGAGCAGCTGAAGGACGGCTCGACCGACTTCGACTTCCCCGTGGAGTACATGTTCAAGAACGTGCCGAAGGAGCTCTACGGCAGCAAGGATCCGATCGCCGTCACCCTGCACGAAATGGATCGATACGGCATAGAGATCGGTGTGATCGGCGTTGGCGGTGATGTGAGCCGCAAGGCGTTGCAGGAGCACCCGGATCGATTTGTCGGTCAGGGCTCTGTGGATCCCAACAAGGGCATGGACGGGATCCGGGACATGGTGCGGCAGTACGAGGAGTTCGGCGTGCGCTCCTTTGGTGCTTTCAATTCGGGTTTCAATCCGCAGGTTGGGATCAGCGATCCGCTGATGTATCCGATCTACGCCAAGTGCGTTGAGCTCGACGTGCCGATCTTTTCCTGCGCCGGCGTGCCCGGTCCTCGCTTTCCAATGTGGCCGCAGGAAGTCCGGCTGATCGATCAGGTGATGTACGACTTCCCCGAGTTGGTCTTTGTGACCCGGCATGGCTGCGAGCCCTGGGAAGACCTGGCGGTGAAGCTGATGCTGAAGTGGCCGAACCTTTACTACTCGACCACGGCTTTTGCCCCCAAGTACTACCCGGAAGCCATCGTGAAGTACGCCAACAGCCGGGGTGCGGACAAGATCATCTACGGCGGCTACTTTCCCATGGGACTATCGATTGAGCGGATCATGACGGACATGCAGTCACTGCCGCTGAAAGATGAAGTCTGGCCGAAGTTCCTGCGGGACAATGCGCGGAAGGTGTTGAAGCTGGGTTAGATCTCCGTATTCATGCCAAGCGCACTGGCGCTGCGCTTCAGCGACTGATCAAAGCAGAGGAAGCGCACTTCGGCACCGGTATTCACAGTCAGACTTTCCGCCGCGGCGAGATGAAGGCTGTCGTACGCGCGAAGCGCATAAGTTTCGGCCATCATGCCCGCACGACGGACCTGTGCAGCATCTACCCGCACGACATTGATCTGCTGCCAGTCCGATTCGAGGTCTGCAAGCATCGTCTGATAGTCCGAATCAGCCACTCTTTTCATTCGCATTGCTTTGGCGAGGCCTGCGCGAAGCTCAGCGTAGGCGATCACGTGTGTGAATGAGGGACGGTTTGCGGTTGCCTCCCGAATCTCCGGTGAGCCGGTTTCGTCAAGGTAGAGCTTCAACAGTGCGGACGTGTCCAGATACTGAATCATCAACGTTCAAGCAGCGCCTCGGAGAGGTGCTCGTTTGGTCGAGTGCGGATTGGTTTTCGAGCACCGCGGAGCTGACCGCCGTGACCAGGTTGCACGTTCGGGAGGCTGAGTACCGCAGCCAGTACCGTCTCCTCGTCATCTTCCGCGGGAGGCGCGACGAGTTGACCGACGGGCCTGCCATGGGAGGTGATGACGATTCGCTCACCCCGCTGGACTTTCCGCAAGTACGCAGAGAGGTGTGCTTTCAGCTCGCGAACGGAAACCTGTAGCTCGGTTGATGTAGTCACAATGTTCTAATTGTGGTCACATACGTTGCATGGGTCAACCGGTCCTCAACCCGGCAGCGCGTAAGTCACTGAACGCTCCAGGTGTAGGAGACACGCGGAGAGTTGCTATGATTCTTCCTTTTCAGGGGAGGTCGTTTTGAGCCAGATCACGCTTTATCACAATCCGAATTGCAGCAAATCCCGTGGCGCGAAAGAGATACTGGAGTCCCGCGGTGTCGACTTCGAGGTGGTCGAGTATCTGAAAACACCACTCGATGTCGATGGGATAGCAAAGTTACTCCGGACGCTGGGCGGCGATCCGGCCGAGCTGGTGCGCAAAGACAGTCACTTCAAAGAGCTCGGTCTGGATGCGGATGACTATCAGAACGCGGACGCTGTGGCTGCACTGCTGGCCGAGCACCCGAAGCTGATGCAGCGGCCGGTGGCGATCAAGGACGGTAAGGCCGTGATTGCCCGGCCTTCCGAGCTGGTGGAGTCGCTGCTGTGAGCCTGACGAGAAGAGGATTGCTCAAAGCAACGCCGGCGGCGACCCTGGCCGCGGCAGCAGCTGGTGTCAGCAACCGTTCGGCGGCGGCGAACCCCGATCTTTCGTCGCTGGACGGGTTGGCGCAGGTTCAGCTGGTCAAAGACGGCGAGATAAGCGTGGTCGAACTCGTCAAAGCGGCAATTGAACGTATCGACCGGCTGAACCCGGTGCTCAATGCGGTTATCTCAGCGAACTACGAGCTGGCCATGGAGCGCGCCAAAGCGCTCGATGCCGACCGGCAGCGGCGGGTCTTTGAAGGTCTGCCGTTTCTGATCAAGGATCTGACCGACGTCGCCGGTTTTCAGACGCTCAACGGCTCGCGGCTTTATCGAGGCTACGTGGCGAGCGAAAGCGATGCCTTTGCCGAGGCAACGATGGCTGCCGGTGTGGTCGTCCTGGGTAAAACCACAACCCCCGAGTTTGGCCTGATCGCGACCACCGAGCCACTGGTAACGGGCCTGAGCCGCAATCCCTGGTCTCTCGATCACACCACAGGTGGCTCGAGCGGTGGCTCCGGTGCTGCGGTCGCTGCCGGTATGGTACCGGTTGCCAGCGGCAGCGACGGTGGTGGCAGCATCCGCATCCCGGCAAGCCAGTGCGGCGTATTCGGTTTGAAGCCGAGCATGGGTGTGCCCGCAGGTTCTGCGGAGGCGCTGCCGGGCGGTATCGCCGTGAGAGGGGTGTTGAGCCGCAGCGTGCGGGACAGCGCGGCCATGTTGCCGGTCTACGCTCGTCCAGGCAGCGCCGAGCTGGTCACGGACCCCATCGATCGGAAGTTGAAGGTGGGATTGATCATCGATGACCATTTCGGAGCGACGCCGCATCCGGATGTGGTGAGGTCGGTGGAGTCCACAGCCGCGTTGATGACCGACCTTGGTCACAGTGTGTCGCCTGCCTCGTTCGGGTTTGACGGTGCAGAGATGATGGATCACTTCATGAGCTTCTGGACTCAGGGTCCGGTTCAAGTCAGGGCGGAGGCAATCAGACGGGGACTGGCACCGGAGGCTGCCTTGGAGCCCTGGACGCTGGGGCTTGCGGAGATGGGTGCGAAACGGGGAGAGCCGGAGATCGATGCAGCGATCCAGTACCTTACTGCGCTGAGTGACGAGGATGCTCTGTTCGGTGAGTATGACGTGTTGCTCACGCCCGTGCTTTCTAAGCCGCCCATCCTGATCGGGGAGCAATCCCCCCTGCTGCCATTCGATGCGCTGTACGATGAGGTGCTCGAATACGTGTCCTATACCCCGGTAGCAAACGTGACGGGTATCGCCGGGATGTCCGTGCCTCTTTACTGGAACGAGGCGGATCTACCCATTGGCAGTCAGTTCCTTGCGCGGCGCGGCGCGGACGAGCTGCTGCTCCAGCTTGCCTTCCAACTCGAGCAGGCAAGGCCCTGGGCGAATAGGTGGGCACCTAACTCAGCGAAATACATCTGATTGGGAGAACGAATGATGGCGAACGTACTGATAACGGGTGCGAACCGGGGCATTGGCCTCGAGATGGTCAAACTCTACGCGGATCGTGGCGATACGGTGCTGGCCTGTTGCCGGAACCCCTCTGAGGCCGAGGCGCTGAACGCCGTGTCTGGGAACGTGGAGGTGATCGAGGTGCAGGTAAGCGATGGTGCATCGGTGGCCAATCTGGCCAGCACACTGGGTGACCGGCCTGTGGACATTCTGATCAACAACGCTGGTATGGCCGGCCCTTCGTACGATCAGCAGAACGTCTACGCCATGGACTTCGAAGGTTGGGCAGAGACCTTTGAAGTGAACACCATGGCACCGGTGCGGGTGATGCAGGCACTGATGCCGAACCTGAAGGCCAGCGAGGGCGCTCGGGTCGTTACCATCACGTCTCAGATGGGGGCGCTTTCATTGGACATGCCTGTCGCTTATGCCTATTGCACGAGCAAGGCAGCGTTGAACAAGTTCATGAAAATGGCGGCGCTCGAGCTCGGCAAGGAAGGAATCAATGTGTGTGTGATCCACCCGGGCTGGGTGCAGACCGACATGGGTGGACCGAACGCTGAAATCACGCCTCAGGAAAGCGCCGAAGGCATCGTCTCTACCATTGATGGCCTGAATGCCGAGACCAATGGCAGCTTCTGGAAATGGAACGGTGAAGCGCATGGCTGGTAGGGCATAAGTCATGTGGCGTGAGGAAGCAAAACAGGTTGGCGTGCTCACCGAGCGGGAGTTCGAGCTCGATGTGGAAGGTCGGACAGTACCTGGTGTGGTCTGGTCGGAGGATGAGAGTGAACCTGGCAAACCCATCGTTCTGCTCGGGCACGGTGGCACTACGCATAAGAAGGCGGAGTATCTCGTGCAGGTCGCCATGCTGCTGGCGCGAAGAGGTGTTCTGGCCATGGCCATCGACGGGCCTGGGCATGGCGAGCGTGCCGGTGCGCATGATCCGAGTGATCTCAATGCCTTTGCAGACGCCTGGAACGAAGGCGGCGGCACGGATGCTGTCGTCGCGGACTGGGGTGCCGCGCTCGACTTCGTCAGCTCAGAGCTGGAAACCGGGAAGACGGGCTATTGGGGCCTCTCCATGGGCACGATGATGGGGCTGCCCGTGGTCGCCAGCGACGATCGCATCAAGGTTGCGCTGCTGGGTCTCATGGGTAACTGGGGCCCAAATGCGGACAGATTGATGGCGGATGCGCCGAACGTTGAGTGTCCGTTACGATTTCTCATGCAGTGGGACGATGAAGTGGTGCCACGCTCAACCTGCCTGGAACTCTTCTCAACCATTGGCTCGAAGCGAAAGACGCTGCATGCCAACCCGGGGTTGCACGCCGCCGTGCCGGCATTTGAAATCCGGGACTCGACGGATTATCTGGCCGGCGTGCTGAATCGGCGGAACTGATCGTTCAGCGTCGTTTCTTCTTCGCGAGATGGTAGGTCAGGGCAAGCTCAATGCAACGCCGGATTGTGTCTCGCGGCAGCTTCTCGTTCACGTCGAAGAGCACGGCACGGTTCCCTTCGAACTCGAGCTCTGGGAACAGCGTGCGGTAAGTATCCACCAGCGTGGTCTGGCAGTTGAGATACATACCGCACTTCTCGGCTGATTTTGCTTTCCACGCGATACGAATGGTGCTGCCGGATTTGCTCTTCTCCGTGAGGTAGGCGGGTTCACCCCACTTCAGGGTCTCCGTCAGGGGGCCAACTTCCGGGATCGAGGCTGCGGTTTCCAGAATCAGCTTGCGGAGACCGCGAATGCGGGTCTGCGCCTTTTTCGGGTATGAGGCGATCACTTCTTCGACGGCAGAATCAGCTCTCACGCAAGCGCTCCAGCTGCTGATATTCCGACCATGGTACATATCTGATCTGCGACCTCGGCAGGACACAGATCCGTTGTGTCCAGCTTGGGAAACGGAAGGTCGTCGATCAGCTCGAGTCGGGTGAGCGCATAGGCAAGTTTCTCCGGCTCACCACGTTCCTCGAGTCGGTTTTCCAGAGCTTCCGGGCTGGATATCAGGTAGAGCATCTCTGCCGAATCGACGAGGTCATTCAATCCATCCAGAACGGGTTGATAGAGCAGCGCGCGGGCGAAGACCCAGGAGAGGATGCCGGTGCCGCACCCCGCCTCGAAATAGCCCCGCATCACCGAGACGACGTTGCCGATCGCGATGTCACGATTAGCCGGGCTAGCCAGATCATCCGAGACGCGCCAGACATCGTCGGCGTCCAACAGGGCGATGCCCTTGGCACGACCCTGCAGGTTCTTCAGGGCCGTGGTTTTACCGACGCCCGTAGGCCCACCAAGTAGTATCAGTCTAGCCATGATCCCCGCTCGCGCTCACTCTTCGCGCACGAAGTCCTCTACTGGCCTGCCCAGCCATCCAACCATCGCCAGCATGCCATCGACCTCCATCCGACCGCCCTCGCGTGTTCGTCTGATGGTGGAGGCGCTCACGTGGATCTCCCGAGCCAGATCAGTCCAGGTCATATCGCGGCTGCGCCTTTGCTCATCCAGGGCATCGTGCAGGGATTTGGCGTCGAATCGCCTCATCTGTGTTTGAACTTGTCCAGGGCCACGTCGAGTTTGCTTTGCACCTCCTTCAGCTCCTTCTTGAGATCCGCGTGCTTCGTTCTGTCGGACTCCTTCTCGATCTCGGCTCGTAGCTCAGCAACACGTTGAATCATCTCGACTTCCGGTGGTGTGTATCCGGCGTTCTTCAGAACTCTGAATGCCATCCTGTACTTGGGGGGAACGTGCCGGTCTTCGTCCAGATCGAGCGGCTTGCCGTAACCGGGCAGCTTCTTGATCTCCCCTGATTTCTCGGCAGCCCGCACCCAGCCGCCTATGATGTCGTCAACACCCGCCACGTTACTCTCTCCTGCGGTTACCCCTTTTTTGCGTCTTCATAGTGGAACTCGACCAGGAATACGCGCTCACCAGCGCCGTGCTTCGCTACTTTAAGCAGATCTGCAACGCCTGAGAAACCGGATTCGCGAGCCACTCTTGGTGTTATGTCATCAAAAGCGATCTCACTCAATCGATCAATGACAACATGACCGTCTTCCAGCACGTAACGGTTTCCGACTTTCACCCTGGGCTGCTTCCAGATTCTTACGCTGGTGGTGATCTCTCCGCGCTTGATGCGCCCTCGGAGGCGCTTGGTAAACTGCATGCCTTACCACCTCAATCCCTGTCACTCCATCGCCTGGGCTATTGCGGAGTACACCTGAGCGAAGTCCCGTTGGCTGCCGATCTCGAGCGAGTCGGTTGGCGCCAACTCCCTGGCCCGTTGGACGACTGCAGGATAGTCCTTCGCAAACTCGCCATGCACCACATCTGTTATTCCTACACCCCGAAGAACGTCGCAGTAGACGTTCAGGAAGATCGAAACCTGATCGAGCTCGGCGACCGGGCCGTTGACTTCGGTTGGCTTGCGGCTGAGATAGGGCGTCGAACCGAGCAGGTTTGTGCTTCCGCCATATCGATCTGGCGCAGCAAATACGAGCTTGTTGACGTCTGACATGTACAGCGCGCTAAAGCAGAGCGGGCACGGCTCAAGCGTTGCAAAGAGCGTGTACTCGCTCGCCTTGTCTTTGTCATGGATGCGGTTATCAAGCGCGAGCAAGGCATTGACCTCTGCATGCGCGATCTCGCAGTTTGAGGTCTGAACGTTCGAGAGATCGGTTCTCACTGCGCTCTTGCCGGTCGAGACGATGACCCCATTACCGTCTGTTACAAGGGCTGCGATGGGATTCGAGCCCTCTAAATGCGCTTCCCAAGCGAGCTCGAAACAAGCCTGCCAGAGTGGCGGGACATCACTCCAGTTCATCAGGTCGTCCGAGTGCGGCAGCTTGCTGGAAATGTCGATGATGCTCGAACATCTATTTGTGCCTGTCTAACCGACGATGGGAACCAGGATGAATCCGACCACAACACTAGCCAGGCTCGCGAAAACAAGCACCTTGTGAACGCCCTCTTGCCGCACACATATACCTAGTATCGAGATAGTGGAGACAAGCAGAGCCTGTCGGTGCGCCGGAGCAATGCTCAGCCAGGGGACCAGCCCTCCGACCCACGGTGTGAACACAAGATGGAGTCCACTTGCCAGACCGAGCGAAAAGAACCGAACACGGATCTCGAAGAAGTGCTCACGGAAGGATTGAATCGTCTCCGGGTTGGTACCGACCAGGACAATGCTTCGAGCGAGCATTATTCCGGGCATCAGCAGCAACCAAAGAAACAGAAACGGCGTCCAGTCGAGCTGCCTGACACGCCAGATACCCCACCACTGAAAGACAGTCACAAGTATCATCACGAAGATCCATCCGACGTGAACCCAGTATGATCGTTCTCTGTCCAGAGCGGCTGGCAATCCTGCCACCAGACGACCTATGACGAGTGCGAAAATGAGAGCAGCGCCGACAGATATGTACTCGAAGTGAGTCATCTATATCGATTCTACCCGGAGTCGGGAGCACGTTCGTACTGAGGGAGGCCGTCATGGATCTCGATCCACGGTTGCTTTGCACAGGTATAGATGTGCATTTCCGGGTTTACCCAACCCGCATCGTCAAGGCTCCCTACTTTCAAGAATATGTAGCCTGGATCTGCCTCTCCTTCCAGGTAGATGCCGGAGGCGCATCGTGCGCAAGACCAGCGAGCTACCGGTTTTCCGGAGTCACCCGTTACGACATAGGCTTGAAGGTCCCCAGCTACCTCGAAGCAATTAGATTCAATCATCAGCTCCATTGAGAACGGACTGCCCGTGGTTCGTTGGCAGTCCTGACAGTGGCAGTAGAACGTGAGTTCCGGTTCCTTCGTGCAGCTGTAGCGAACTTCCCCACAGTGACATCCACCTTCATACCGGTTCGACATTGGAGTCTCCTTGCTTTGGTCATACGGACTATGACGGGTAACGATTCACCGCCTTGTTAGCCTTTCTCTTCGAAGCTTCGGTGTGTGGCGATTTGCCACCTGTTACCCCATGGGTCTTCAATCATTGCTCGACGATCACCGTAAGGCATCTCCTGCGGCATCTCCAATATCGTCCCTCCTTTCGAAAGTGCCCGGTCGAAGGCGGCATCGACGTCGGGAACATAGACATAAAGAAACGAAGAAGTTGGTGTTCGTTCCAGGACACCACCGACCATAATCAGGCTATCGCCGATATGGATCTCCGATGGGCGATCATCGTTGAATGAGCCAGAAGCCTGGAAGACCGCTTTCAGAAAATCAACGCACGCTTCCGGATCGGCAACAGACAGTCGCGGAATCACGGTTGGCCAACCTGGAGGTGATACGCTTTTACTGGGATCCACAACTGAGGTCCTCCGGGTGACTTCGCGCTGGCCGCTTTCTACTCTTTGTCATACTTGAATCCAGACAGCGCCAGCTGTCTCCATCGTTTCTGGCGGTGTGCAAACAACAGACGGGCAAACAACCAAACAAGGGGGGTAAGAACGCCAGCATCAACGTTTAAAGTATCTCTATAAAACGTATCTCCATTCTTCCTCTGAATAGTTATCAGGTGATTCCAAACTCGAATCAGTCGGCTATGTCCGTTGTCCTGGATCTTCAGGGTATCTGGTTCTTCAGTAACAGTTATGTCTATTGCTTGAGCGCCGAGCGGGAGAAAGCCGAACAGCTTCAGTCGAAACCAGTACGTACGCCCCTCCCAGGTATTCGGAACGACCGTCCCATTCGTCGGCTCGAAAACCAAAACGGGACTGGACACGTGCATGAACAGACGAGGAGTCTTCACTTCTGCTACCGCCGCCTCATAGCTGCAGGGCAAAACTGTATCCAGTTGGAATTGCGCCATATGTCTCCTCGCCGGGGAAGTGACACCAAACGCTGCATCGTCCTTCGCCAGGGCCATTCATTGTCCGAATATCACGTAGACCGCCAGCAACAGCATCACGGTGGTTACTGGACCCCACAAGAGTCTCTCAGCTCGCGATGTGGTGATCCAGTTCAGAAAGGTGCTGAGCACCTGCACTGCCAAGGCAACGTAGGCTGTCCATTTCGGCCAGTGCGGTGACATTCCGGCGGCTGAGGTAAGCCCCGCAGCCATACAGACAAGCACCGGGACAGACAATCCGGCTGCCACGCGCCCGGCAATCGGCAGCACGCCCTCGCGGGTACCTCCTTGCGTTAACCGCCCCCAAGGTGCGCCAGCAACAAGGCAGAATTGAAAGACAATCACCCCTGCGACGATTGCGAGATACAGAACGGCGGCTATTTGGGTCATGGGCGCATCACTTTGTGATGCGAAACTTGTGTATTCTTCATATGGGAAACTCGTACAACTAGCTGTGGGATGACCTGTGAGTCGATCGGTGCCGAGGGAGCCCATTGTTGGTGGGTGCCAATGCGAATCGCTGCGCTTCGAACTGAAGGCACTGCCTCTGTTTACACATGCCTGCCATTGTCTTCATTGCAGGCGCAGGAGTGGTTCTGCCTTCGGGCTATCTACCGTCGTGCTGCGAGGAGAATTCGAAGTGATAACAGGTCGACTCGTAGCAAGGCAGACCAGTTCTCGGACAACAGTATATAAATGTGCAGAATGCACGACGACGATCTACTCCGAATCAACTCAATTCCCCGCCACCTATATCGTACGAGGCGGTACCTTCGATGACCCTAACATCGTTGAGCCAGGCGCTCATATCTGGGTGAAACGCAAACACCCGTGGATCGAGTTACCAACCGATGTTCCGCAGTTCGACGAGGATTACGACGCCAATGAGGTATGGCCACGCGATGCCCTAGACCGACTGGATGCCGCGAACAGCGCACTGACTTCCGGCGATAAGTCCTGATCATCCGGATGGCATCTGGGAGCCACATGCTCTGTCAACCGTCATGCGCCTCTACCCGCATCTTTGTCGCTACCCTGGTGCGGCCGGGCTCGAGTGCGAGGAACCGAACCACTTCTCCTTCGTCATCACGTTCGAAATGCAACAGAAGCGGCGTGATATCGTTGAAGAAGATGGAGTCGGATGCAGGGTGGAATTCAACCCGCTGTTGTTGAGTGGCTTGTGCGAACAATCTTCCGTTGAGCGTCGAGACTTCCACCTCGAACCCCGGCCTGAGGTGATAAATACCAACGTAGTCTTCCAGCGTGAAAGGATCTACGGGAACTTGTTCTCGCGAAATCAGTCTGGACACACTCGTGTACTCAGAGGATTCAAAGTACTGAAGCCCGAAGGGCAATAAGACAGCTACTGCGGCCAGAGCTATCGCCACGTGCTTCCAGTATCTCAGGCTGTTCATCATTCACATCTTCCGATGCCGGGCGCGCTTCACTGATTCAATCTCGGGCTCAGTCCTCAACGATCCTGCATCAGTCCAGCGTGCTTCCATGCACGTAGTTTATCGGTATTGAGTCCAGGTCAGCCCCTTCCAGGCATCGGACGTTGACTGCCCACATATCGGGAGCCGTACGTGGTCGCCGGAACGGGAGTATCCCGCATCGTTTACAGAAATAGTCTTTCGCAGTTTTCGTGTGCCACTGATACAGAGTCATGTCATCCAAAGGCGTTTTTATCCGAAGATCGGATTCGATCACCCGATGTATCAGCGCGCCGCGCTTACGGCAGAGTGAACAATCGCAGCTTCGAACATGATCCAAATCCAGATCGACTTCGAACCTCACATCGCCGCAATGACAAGAACCTGCATAAGTCTGCTTCATTGCTTTGTTGCTCACGCGCCTGCTCCTTCCTCACGCCGTTCGGATAGTTGAATCACGTTCTGATCCAGGTCGCAGATGTGGACGACACGAACAGGCGAATCCGCATGGTCAGATACATGGACAACCTTGCCGCCGAGTTCCTCGAACTTCACCACAAGCTCATCGAGTCCCTCGACGTCGAATATGATCTTAGTCAGATCTACACCTTCACCCCCGGCAGGACGCGGCCCGTAGTTCGGGGACAACGCTAGTGATCCATCTCCGCAATTCAGGTCAATCCAATGTTCAGACTCGAAAGTAACTTCCAGCCCGAGTGCAGACTGATAGAAGCGCTTGGCTCTCTGTAAATCCTCAACGCCAACAACACGGGACAGTCGTTTCACTTTTGGCATATAGGTACCTCTCTGCGGCGCCTGGCGCCGCTTCGTGGCCTTGTTAGGCGGTGATCTCTATTCATGTGTATCAAAGCACGGGAGATCATCGGGTAGTTGCGTCCAGTTCTGTTTTCTAGAGACCCAATAGTGGGCATCAGGACTCAATTCAGAGGGATCATCAAGCGTACCCGCCTTAACACTACATAGGGCAGAGGTTCGGTTGAATATGCGGACACCGCATTTCGGACAGAAGGCGCAGGTTTTTTCCCGCCCACTATCAGCTTGAATCTCGAATGTACTCGGTTCACCGCCTACCAGTTCCAGCACGTCAGGTGACACGATCAAACTCATTCCGAAGGCGCTGCCAGATTGCCTCTGGCAATCCCGACAGTGACAGATGTTGAGCCGAATAGGTTCACCCGCTACTCGGTATCGAATGAATCCGCACTGACATCCACCTTCCATGGTCATCTAGTGATCTCCTTGACCATAGGCTGGAATCTAACCCCATTGATGTCACTCACAGGTCCGGTCGGCCTGAACCCGAATGATCGATAGAAAGTCTCGGAATTCAGGGAAGCATTCAATGAGATCTCAGAACCACTGATCTTCTCTTCCGCTGCCTTTAGAAGCATTTTCCCAATCCCTCTGCCCTGCTGATCTGAAAGCACAAACAGGTGATTGATGTGGCCTGAGTGGCGAAATCCACAGACTCCCTGGAGCGAACCCGATTCTGCAAGCAGATACACCCCATTCTGAAGAATGCCATCGACGTCTGATCGCAGTGAGCGTTTAAAATGAGCCCTGCCTGACTGATCTAGAGTCGGGAATACGTGTTCCCTAGCGACGGAAAGGACCAGATCGTGGATCTCGGAAAGATCATCGATTCGACCTTCTCTGATTTCTGGATATGGCACCGATGACGCCTAACGCCGCGATAAGCGGCCGACTGTGGCTGGCAGCTCTTCTGCGTAAGCAGAGAAGATGACAGATAGGGAGGTTCGCCTCATCGTCGTGTTAGGCGTCATGTCTCTCAACCATCAACGTCTCCATTTCTGAGCCATCCGTCCATAGGCAATGCTGTTTGTCTCGCGGCCACCGAATAGTCTGGCCGGCCTTCACCTCAAAAGTCTCGGAATCTATCGAAGTGTAGCCTGCGCCAGACACCACGATGACATCTATATCCCAGGGTGCAGAGTGCTCATCTATGGTTGCATGCTCCTCAAAACTGAGATTAGCGATAAAGATCCCTTCCGATCCAAGGAGCACGCGAAAGTTCACGTTCTCGCATCCTGGCCTTGGAAGTTCCGCCCAATCGGGCCTTGGTTGTTTTTGAACTTTGGTCATGACGGCTAGCGCCCAAGAGAAGTGGCTGAGTGATTCGGCACGCCCTCTGCGTAATTAAAACAAGTGGCGAGCCGGGGGATCCGCTTCATCGTCTTGTTAGACGCACGTTCCGTCACTCTTCCCCTACCTTGATCAGCCCAACTCCACGTTCATCGTGTACAAGTGCACTTCCTGCCGGGAGAGTTAGCAATTCGTTCATCTCGTCAATAGAGTATCCATATACGACATGAATTCTCCCCATCGCGGAGTTGCCAAAACCCTCGCCTGTTAGATTGCCTTCAGCCTTGATACGGACGGAACCGCTCTGGCCATCGCTACAATCAAAAAACGCTGTTCCATCAGGAGGCCGCGGGTATCGAAACCTTCCTTCACACGTGAGAGCAACACCGTATACAGACTTCAGTTCGAAGGAACCCGTAGTGCCAAGCGTCCTCGCGTGTCCGATCAACACATTGTCTCGGACAGTTGCAACTGTAAGAACACCGCCTACTTCCCGGGACTGTTCGTATGCACATCCTGCCAGGAAAGCCACTGTGAGCGTTATTGCGGTTCGCATCGCTGGGTGCGCTACATCGCCTTGTTAGGTGCCGCTACGTCAGGTTTCCGTCCCGTCATCACCTTGTTAGGCGCCAACTCTCCTCGCTCCACCTGAAGCTCTATCATGTCGGGTAACCGTAGCCGGTAGCGTCGAACCCGTAGTTTGCGTCCAGATATAGCACTTTTCACGACATCTCCTCATCATCAAGCAGTCCGTAACCGCACTTATCTTCGACGACCGAATTAAACTCGAGGCTGAACCATTCCAGAAACATCTTGAATGACCTGTTCTTTGGCCAGGCTGATTCGTCTAGATGCCAACCGCCGAGTTCCAACTCGAATATGATGTCGTAACACTGGGAACGAACTTCGAGTGCATGCTTGTCGTTATCGTACTCAGTGACGAGATACACAGTTTGCTCTCCACTAACGGATGGCGCCATTCCGGAGTTATCCAATCCCGCAGCCCAATCGATACAGGGTTGCTTCGGCCTGACTATGACGGATCCTCGGTTTAGCATCTGGATTGACGCCTAACGCCGCGATAAGCGGCCGACCATAGCTGGAGGCTTTTCTGCGCAAGCAGAACAGGTGACAAATAGGGGGCGCATCATCGCCTTGTTAGGCGTCAGCCTGTTCATTTCCTTGCGAAGCCTCCACGTAAGAAACTCTGATGCGAAGCTATTTGTCTGATCGGTCCAACAGTACGGACACGAAAACGAGAGAAGCAGCATACAGCCATACCAACGTTCCTAGCACATAGTAGGTAGCTGATGGCGTCCAGGCCGTCCCAGAGGCGTTCGTAATCTGCAACGCTAGATTAATCGTTGAAGGAATCATCAACGCGTAGGGTTCGCCAATGCCGATTGGAGACTTGACGCCTAATCTCTTCCATCGCCTTCTCACCAAGTACCACGGAACAATCGATGCAAACCAAACGACAGTCATGCACGCGCTCGAGACTTGCCATAGGACAGACCCTTGCAGCCCTCCCAGACCGAGAAGGATAGGTATGAACGCCAGGAGTGCAGCAACAAAGGCCGTGGTGAAAAGCCAGACAAATCGAGAACGGTCGCCTTCCGAAAGGCCTTCACGATTGCTGAATACCGCAACGACCGCAGAGAAACCAGCTATTGCTATGGCAAGCTCAGAGATCGTCAGCAATGCATCGGAACCATCCATCTGCTGACGCCTAACGCCGCGATAAGCGGCCGACCGTGGCCGGCGATTCTTTTGCGTAAGCAAAAGAAGTGACGGGTAGGGAGGTCCGCTTCATCGCCTTGTTAGGCGTCAGCCGCTTTGCTGAAGTTCCCATATCCCACCTAGAAACGATATCAACGTGACCATGAACGCAAAGTAGTAGGCGATCTCAACAATCCTAGCCCGCCTCAGGGCCGCGATGCAGCTTACGTCGCTAATTCCAACCCAACTGTCAGTCCGTAGTATGAACTTGGATAGTAGAAGCGTCTCCATTGGTCCTTTCTCGAAGTGAGGCCTGTTCAGTTTGAGAGCCCTGTAAGTGTCAGGATGATGAGCCTCAAGGAGAGATCTAAGACTTCTACGAAGAAGGATCGTATACACCCCTAAAACGATCATAACCACGAGTCCGATTCCAAACACTAGGAACATCACTAACTACCGAGCGGATGACGCCTAACGCCGCGATAAGCGGCCGACCGTGGCCGGCGATTCTTTTGCGTAAGCAAAAGAAGTGACGGGTAGGGAGGTCCGCTTCATCGCCTTGTTAGGCGTCACGTTCAATTGTTTCTCCCAACAGTTGGATCGCGTCGGCCGCATTTGATAATCCTGCCAACTCTGAGTTGTTCATGGAATCAGCTTCCGCTGCGTCGAGCAATTCGCTCATACTGGCGCGGATCTGCTGTACCGCCCAGCTGAAGGCTTCCGAATCTTGGATCTCAATGAACCTCTCATCCCGATATGACCAGCCTAGGTGGTAATGAGGTTGGTTTCGAAAGCAGTCAAATCTCAGGACTTCCTCCTCTGACCCTAAACGGGGACCAAAAACATGAATGGTGAGCCCTTGGTCATCGCCAGCAATTCGATAGACCACTCGAAACTTGAAACGCCCTAGAGCTATGTCGTTCCCGGTTGATGGAGCTGCTTTCTCGCCTGGGAAGAGTGCCATGGGAGTGACGCCTAACGCCGTGATAAGCGGCACTTGAAAGGGTGCGACTGGAGCGGCAGCGAAAGAAGCGCGCTTTCAAGTGTCCGCTTCATCACCTTGTTAGGCGTCAGCCGCTCAAAGCAGTTCATGGCCGCTCCCTCATCGTCATTTCATCCCGACAATAGCGCTAGCAAGTCGAAATGAGCAAGGATGGATCTTTCTCGAGGAACGACGGCATCTTGCTGATCTGGATGATGAAGGTCTGGGCCGCTCCCCAGAGAATGATCCTAACCTCAACACCGTGAACTCCACCGGCCTGGCTATTGGCAGAATCAATGCACGTAACCGGCGTGGGAGCCAGGACAACAATCCTAGATCTCCTCGATCTGAAGATATTCCGACGATTTAGCCGGAAATAGCAGCAACTTGCGCCGATCTCCCTGGAGTCTTTAGGAACGGACTGAAGGCCTGGGGTAAATCGGCTTGGAAAATCGGATCTACCGATCGTTGGAAAGCAGAATATCTATGAAGAGATTCGAGGACGCTGACGCCTAACGCCGCGATAAGCGGCCGACCGTGGCTGGCGGCTTTTCTGCGCAAGCAGAAAAGATGACAGGTAGGGAGGTCCGCTTCATCGCCTTGTTAGGCGTCAGCCGCTCAGCGCAGTTAATGGTCTTCTCCTCAGGGCCATTTCATCCCGACAATGCGCCAGCGAGTCGAAATGAGCAAGGATGGTTTCCCTTCCAGGGACGACTGCCATCTTGCTGATCTGAATGATGAGGATCTACACAGCTCCCCAGAGAATATTCCAGACCTCGACACCGTGAACTCCACTGGCCTAGCCGTTTGCAGAATCGATGCACGCGACCTGCGTGGGGAGCCAGGATAGCAACCCCGGATTTCCCTTAGCTGAAGATCTTTCAGAGATTTGGCCGGGAATAGCAGCAACTTGCGCCGATCTCTTTGAAGATCCCAATAGAGGTCCTAGCTCTCCATCTCCTCTCTGTCACGAAATCGCACTACGTAGATGGCATATGACAGTGGTGAGACTAAGATCAGGAACAGCAACCAGAAAGTGTAGTCCCCTGGAGGCTCTGGTCTGTAGGTTCTCAGATCGTCGATGATAACTCCGAATGGAATGAGACAGCAGAAAAGCAATACGTACAGGGTCACCTGAGAGAGATCGTTACGAGGTGAGAGAATCGCAAAGGCTGGAACGATGACCAGTAACGCAAAGTATGATCCGAGCGCTAGATAAAGCTTCCGATTGCGTTTGGTCATGCCGTCAGTGCTGACGCCTAACGCCGCGATAAGCGGCGCTTGATTGGAGCTGACTGGAGCGGCAGCGAAAGGAAGCTGCAGTCAAGCGTCCGCTTCATCGCCTTGTTAGGCGTCACTTGTGTTGTCTCCCCTTCCAAAGCCTAGTGAGATTGTGCGCGCCAATCCACACGCAAACTATGGCAACGCTACCAAGATAGCCAGTTCTGATACTGCCACTTGAAAGGGTGGCTACGTAAGCGAAAACAACTCCCGCGCACAAAAATAGCGATGCTGTAATCGTAAAAGCCAGCTTCGAGAGGCCACGCTCGCGAGTCCATAGGAGTCGAGCTAGTAGGAAAAAGCCGGCCAGGGAAACCATAAACGGAATAAACCACAGGGCTGGCGGCATCGAATCGCTATCAAGGAAGGTGGCGAGTGCAAAGGAACCAGATGCACATATGATTCCACCCGCGCCCAAGATACCGATCCACCTCTCCCACTTGGTCGGCTCCCAACGAGTTGCGACTTGGGAAGATCTATCCACGTGACGCCTAACGCTGTGATAAGCGGCACTTGAAAGGGGCCGACTGGAGCGGTAGCGAAAGGAGGTCGCTTTCAAGTGTCCGCTTCATCACCTGTTAGGCGTCAGCCGCTGAAAGTAGTCGTCGATTTCCAGTCTCTCCCACAAGTCGGTCATCCCTCCACTATGCTCAAACCCAAGAGGTCGATAGATGGTTACCACTTCTCAGCCTAAAGACTAGCAATAGAATCTGCGCGCTGCGATGTGGGGACGCCAGCAGTTCCGATACTGGAACAACTTCGCCAATCCAAGGAAATCGACGCCATCCACCTGATAACAGAAACGAGTCTCAGCAGCCTCTATCAAAGCCTTCCATCTCTCCGCCCGAACAAATATCTCGGCTGACGCCTAACAGCCAAATCTACGATCTGATGTCGTGATCAATCGCGCCATCGTGTCACATGAATACGTCAACTGACATCCCCATGATTGGCCCATGTATCCGCTACCCTCTGATACTAAATACTTTCCAGATTCGTCCTATGCGTCTCATCGAGAAGATGAACGGAGATCAACGTCAGAATACAGGCGATCAGAATGTAGATGGAGATACCCAGCGTGCTCCCGTAGTAGGCGAGGAGCGCGGTCGCGATGATCGGGGCCATTGCGCCACCGAGGATCGCGCCGAACTGATAACCCAGTGATGCTCCTGAATAGCGGACGTTCGTACTGAAGAGCTCCGCCAGAAAAGCCGCCTGCGGTCCGTACATCATCCCGACGAACAGTTGTCCGCCACACAGCGAGAGGCAGATCAAGGCAAAAGATCCTGTGTCAATGAGCGGGAAGATGGCGAACGCCCACACGCCTAACAACGCTGCGCCGAGCATATATATGCCCTTGCGACCTCGTTTGTCTGAATAGGCGGATGCCAGGAAAAGCGCAGGCAGCTGAAATGCCGAGGAGACGAGTACGGCCAGCAGCATGGTCGATCGTGGCAGGTTCAGACCTTCGGGGTTGGTGCCGTAGGCGATCACAAAGCTGATCAGAATGTAGAAAGTCACCTGGACGGCCAGAAACGCACCGGCTGCAAGGGCAATCTGTCTCGGATAGGTTGTCAGGGCCTGAAGTACTGGCGATTGTTGTGCCACTGCGATGGCGGCTGCGTCTTCGTCAGAAAGCTCTGGAGCCGGGGCTGCGGCCTGCCGAGCCTGCAGCTCTTTGAACGCCGGAGTGTCCTCCAGGCGCAATTGTACGTACAAGCTGAGGCCGATCAGCACCACGCTGCAGACGAACGGAATTCGCCAGCCCCAGGCCATGAAGTCCTCAGCGGACGTGGCGGCGGTTACAGCCAGAAATGCGGCGTTTGCCAGGATGAGGCCGACTGGCGCGCCGGCCTGAGCGAACGCGCCGTAGAAGCCGCGCTGATCAGCGGGAGCGTTTTCTGTCACCAGCAGCATGGCGCCACCCCACTGCCCACCCACCGCGAGGCCCTGAGCGAAGCGAAGTATCATCAGTAGCAGCGGCGCGGCTGCGCCAATGGCAGCATAAGTCGGCAGCAGCCCGATCAGCGTAGTTGCACCTCCCATGAGCAGGAGCGCGGTGACGAGTGCCTTTTTCCGCCCGATGCGATCGCCGAAGTGGCCGAACACGATGCCGCCGATCGGGCGGGCGAGGAAGCCGACGGCGAAGGTGCTGAATGATGCGATCAGACTGATGAAGTAGGGCATGTCCTCTGAGAAGAACAACGTCGGAAAGACGAGAGCCGCGGCCGTGCCGTACAGAAAGAAGTCGAACCACTCGATGCTGGTGCCGGCCAGCGAAGTGAGCGCGACTTTGCGCATTGATGCGCCGGATGGACGCGAGAGTGCTCCTGCCTCTGCCATGAAATCCCCTCCTCATGGGTCTGTTTGGAAGTATACGGGATCAGCGGAGGTAGCGTTCGGCCAGCTCATCCAATGTTGCAGTGTTCAGCTCGACCTCGAGCCCGATTATCACAAGCCGGCCCCCGCTATCGCTCGCCGGAGGACTGCCTTGCGGCGTCAGGGTCATCCGTTGTCCTACCTGCTGGTAGAGCAGGCGACGGTCGCCTTGAGCACCGGCAACCTGAAAGAAACCTTTACCGCGCAGCACGCCCACAGGTAGAGAAGAGAGAAACGCATCCACGGATTCTGGTGACAGAGGACCTTCCGGCTCGTAGTGCCAGGTGACATATGATTCGTGGCCGCTGTGTTCTTCCTCTACTGGTGGCTCGATGTGACCCAATCCGAAGAGCGCCTGCGTCGGTAGTTCTGCGTGGACGGAGCGCACCAGCGGGGTGCCTGGTGCTGTCTCCCGCAACCAGTTCTCGAGGTCATCCAGCTGCTGCTGCGATACCAGGTCGACCTTGTTCAGCACGATCAGATCGGCACCCCTAAGTTGCCTGAGCACCGTTTTGTCCACGTACTTATCACGTGCCTTGGTGCGAACGGTCTCGGCATCGGCAAGCACGATGATACCGTCCAGGTTCAAACCAGGATGGTGGCCGTACTGGGCGAGAGAAACCACGTCCGCCACACCGCTGGCTTCCACGATGATGCGATCTGGTGCCGGATCTCGCTCCAGCAGATCGGCAATGGCCTCATCGAAACCCGCGCTCATGCCGCAGCAGATGCAGCCGTTGGTGAGACTGATCTGATCGTCCGTCTGCTCGCTGATCAGCTCCGAATCGATATTGATAGCGCCGAAGTCGTTGATGATCAGCGCCAGGCGTTCTCCGTGAGCGTTGTTGAGCAGGTGGTTGACCAGCGTGGTCTTGCCGGCGCCCAGATAGCCGCCCAGCACCGTGAACGGAATGCCCATCTTCAGACGGTCGGCGCCGGGTAGTGCACACCGCCGAGTACCGTGCCCCAGATCCGGATGTCTTTGATGGACATCGGCGCGACGGTCAGCGGGTCGTCTTCCAGTATGGCGAAGTCAGCGCGTTTCCCAGCTTCCAGTGAGCCGATCTCGTGGTCCATGTGCAGTTGGTAGGCACCGGAAATAGTCACCGCACGCAGTGCCTCGTAAGCTGAGATCTTCTCGGTTTCGCCTAGGACGCGCCCCTTTGGGGTCACCCGATTTACGGCACACCACATGGTGTGCAGGTGCCCGAGTGGCGTCACGTTGGCATCCGAGTGGATGGAGAAGGGCACACCTTCCCGGAGCGCGGATGCGCAGGGTTCCAGTGCGTTAGCACGCTCAGGGCCCACGGTCTGCTCGTAGTGCTGATCGCCCCAGTACCAGATGTGGTTGGCAAAAAAGTTCGCGCAGAGCCCGAGCTTGGCCATCTTCCGCAGTTGCGCCTGGGTAGTGAGCTGGGCATGGGTGATGGTGTGCCGGTGGTCTAACCACGGCACTTCCTTGAGAACGGCTTCGACCGTTTCGATCGCCAGATCCTGGGTCTTGTTGCCGTTGCAGTGCATGTGCACGTTGATGCCAGCTCGGTGGAAGGGCAGCAGCCAATCCTTGAACTGGTCCGGCACGGTGAGCAGCTGGCCGTGGTCTTCGCCGGTCAGATAGCCGGGCTCGTTCAGGAGGGCCGACCAACCTTGAATTGAGCCGTCCAGGACAAATTTCACGCCGGGGAAGCGGAGCTTGTCGGTGGCTTCGTTTTGAAGAGCGAGCATCGTCTGAGCCACCTCTTCAAAACTGGTCGAGTCCCCTGGCAGGGCGGGGATGTTGTACTGGGCGATCCGCGCCGGAAAGCTCGGATCATTCACCACCTCCTGCCACACGGCCTTTCCGGACCGACGGCTGTCTGGAGCGATGATCAGACTGCCGGCCAGATCGGTGACCGTGGTGATGCCGTTGTTTCGGGCACTCATCCCGAAATTGCGCAGGGTGTCTGCGCCGTTGTTGCTGCGCATGATGCCGAGATAGCCGCTCTTGCAGAGCGACATGGCGGGCGGCTCGCGCAGCTCTCCGTCCAGTTCACCGTTTGCATCCCGCCCCAGACCTTCCACCTGAAGATCAGCCGTCACGTTGTTCTGTTCCAGCATGGCGGTGTTTGCCGTTGCCAGGTGGCCGCTGGCGTGCATGAGAAAGATTGGCCGGGTCCGGGAAACCTGGTCCAGGTGGTGGCGTGTCAGCCGTTCCTGTCCTTCGAAGTAGATGGGATCGAAGCCGCGGCTAAGAATCGGTGCTTCCGGATCGTCCAGACCCGCATCGATCTCCTTCAACCGAGCGATCAGCTCATCGTAGGATTGAATGCCTTTGGCGATACCACCTTCCGGCAGCGACCTGTCGAAATAGCCGAGGTAGGGGAGAAGGCCGGTGGCTCCCTCCATCACATGCGCGTGGGCTTCCACGAATCCGGGTGTGATCACGTGATCGGCGAAGGTGTCGTCCAGCTCGTGCGGTCCCCAGGCTGCCACCTCCTCGAGACTGCCGACGCCGAGTATCTGGCCATCCCGAACCGCGACGTGGGTGCCCTCGGGATTGCCGGGGTTCATTGTGATAATTCGACGGGCTTTGTATATCCGGATACTCATGAGGTTCCTCGTGCGAGCAGCTGATTCGTGGGCGTTCCCATATTCGCTCGGCTTCGCTACCGTATCGAATTCGACTGCAGGGGAGAAGTCATGACAATCGAGACCTTGGGGGACATCACCCGGGAGCATGCCCGCTCACAGCCTGACAAGGCAGCGCTCACCTATGTGGAGGGTGCGATCGACGAGGCGCACCGGTCCTGGTCCTTTGCTGAGCTGGACGTGGAGTCCAACATCATTGCCAACGCACTCCTTGAAGCGGGCATTGAGCCTGGTCAGCGGATCGCCTATCTGGACAAAAACGCACCTGAGTACTTTCTGTATCTCCTGGGTGGCGCAAAGGTGAATGCGGTCTCTGTCGCCGTGAACTGGCGCCTGGCGATTCCGGAGATGGAATACATCCTGAACAACTCGGAAGCTCGCGTGCTGCTGGTGGGAGAAGAGTACCTACCGGCATTGGCGGAAATGACGCTCGAGTTTGCCGAGACCATCGTTGTGCTGGGTGACCCTGGCGGCAGCGGCTATCCCACCTTTGAGCAGTGGCTTGCAGCTTCGGCGGATAGCGATCCGCACATTCCGGTGGCTCCGGAGGACGTCTGCTATCAGCTCTATACATCCGGCACTACAGGCCTGCCGAAAGGTGTGGAGATCACCCACGCCAATTTCATGCATGCGATGACGGCGAGCATGGAAGCCCAGGAATTCACTGCGGATTCGCTGAACCTGGTCTGCATGCCGCTTTTCCACATATCCGGCAGCGGTTGGGGGCTGATCGGCATGTACTTCGGTGCCTCCTCCGTGATGCTGCGAGATGTCAATCTCGATCTCATTCTGGACGTCATTCCGCAGTTCGGCGTGACTCACGCGCTTTTCGTGCCGGCCGTGCTGCAGTTCCTGCTGGCTCTACCGAAGTGTCGGGAGACTGACTTCAGCTCCATGAAGAACATTACTTACGGTGCATCGCCGATTACCGAGGCCGTGCTCGTGGACGGCATGGAAACCTTCGGCTGTGACTTCATCCAGGTTTACGGCCTGACGGAGACCACAGGCGGTGTTACCTGCCTGCCGGCCGAGGATCACGATCCGGGTGGTCCGCGTGCCCACCTGTTGCGTTCCTGCGGCCGCGCGATTGCCAATCATGAGGTGGCCATCTACGACGCTGAGACGAAAGCGCCGGTTGCCGATGGCCAAGTGGGCGAGATCTGGATTCGCGGCCCGCAGATCATGCGCGGTTACTGGAAGAATCCTGAGGCGACAGCGGATTCCATCCTTGCCGATGGCTGGTTTCGAAGCGGTGACGCAGGCTTCATGGAGGATGGCTACCTGTTCATCCACGATCGGGTGAAGGACATGATCATTTCCGGCGGGGAGAACATCTACCCGGCGGAAATCGAAAACGTGCTCATGCAGCATGATGGAATCGCTGACGCCGCTGTGATCGGTGTGCCAAGCGATCGTTGGGGCGAAACCGTGAAAGCGATTGTCACCCGAGCGGACGAGTCTCTGACCGAGCAGGCCGTGATGGAGTACTGCCGGAAAAAACTGGCCGGCTACAAGTGTCCCACCTCCGTGGACTGGATGGAGACCATTCCCAGGAATCCATCCGGAAAGATCCTCAAAGTAGAGCTGCGCAAGCCCTACTGGGCAGGTAAAGACAGGCAGGTGGGTTGATGGGTCAGTCAGCTGTACCGATCGTCAACGCTGAACTAGCTTTCATCAGGCCGGAGGCAGGGTGATGTCGCTTGAAGATAAGGTCGCCATCGTTACGGGTGCTGGCCGGGGGGTGGGGGCGGCCACCGCCGAAAGGCTGGCCAGAGCGGGCGCGCGGCTCGTGGTGAACGATCTTGACTCTGCCGAAGCGGAGCAGACCGTTGCCGCTATTCGCGCGGCCGGAGGAGAGGCTCTGGCGCTGCCGGGTGATGTGACAGCCGAGGAATTCCCGGAGCAACTGATCGCGAGCACGCTGGCTGCTTATGGCGGAATAGACATCATCGTCAACAACGCCGGTTACATCTGGAACGGAGCTGCCCACAATCACAGCGACGAGCAATGGCAGGCCATGCTGGATGTGCATGCCACGGCCCCGTTCAGAATACTTCGTGCCTTTGCACCCTGGCTACGGGAGACGGCTAAGGCGGAGATTGCCGAGCATGGCGCAGCCCGCTGCCGGAAGATCGTCAACGTGTCCTCGGTTTCCGGCACCACAGGGGCTGCCACCCAGATTGCCTATTCGGCAGGCAAGGCAGCGGTAGTGGGTATTACCAAGACGCTCGCCAAGGAATGGGGACGCTACAACGTCACGGTCAACTGTGTGGCTTTCGGACACATAGATACCCGACTCACACAGGCCTACGATGGCGAACCACCGACCATAGAGGTGGCCGGCCGGGCACACCGGGTTGGTTTGACCACTGCTCAGATCGCAGGCGTTCAGCAGGCTGCGGCACTCGGTCGCAGCGGCACACCGGAGGACGGGGCTGGTGCTATTTATCTGTTCTGCCTGCCCGAATCCGATTACGTGAGCGGCCAGGTTCTGACCTGCCATGGCGGCTGAGCCGCCACTACCGAGAAACTACAGTTTCATGACATAGGTTGATCCTAGGGGATACGGGGGTTTGCGCGACGTACCCGTGTCGTCTTTCCTGCTGGGCGTCACCAAAGCGTCATAGTCCCATCACTTCGTTGTCATATTCGCTCCCTAGCATGCGCCGGCAGTGGGACTCGTCCGTGGGCGGTCCTGTTTTTGGTCACGAGGTCCTCATTGAGTTCCAAACCTGATACTTCCCCGGGGGATAACAACTATGTTCTCTAAGAAAGCCCTGCTGGTCGGCGCCATGGCGTTTCTGCTGGCAGCTTGTGAAGGCGGCGACGTAAACATCAACGCCAACGACAACTCCGTGAACACGGATAACTCCACCAGCGGTGGCGGCGGCAGCAACAACCCGTGTGCTCAGTACACCGACCCGGCTACGCAGACGGTTATTCAGGGTTCATTCGACGGCAACAACTGCACGTACGACTCGAGCTTCGTTGGGCAGAACAACCCCCTGATGGTAGATCTGACCATTCCCTTCATCTCTGGCGTGCATATCTTCACCGACTCGTTGTTTGTGGGTGAGAACTGCGTAGACAGCACGGATTGCGGAGGTGCACCGCCTCAGGCGCCAAACTCTCCGGTGACCGATGGCAGTGGCCTGCCGGAAGGCACCGTTTTGACGATCTCCGCCGGCTCACGCCTGGCGTTCACTCAATCCTCGGATTACCTGCTGGTCAACCGCGGCTCGCAGATCATTGCCGATGGCAGCCCGACGGCACCGATCATCTTCTCCAGCTTCACCGATCTGGTCAGCGGCACGGTTGATGCGGAAGACGTAGCGCAGTGGGGTGGCATGGTGATCAACGGCAATGGCCGGACCAATAAGTGCACCCAGGCTCAGGCAGACGCAGAGGATTGCCACATCGTTTCCGAAGGCCAGCCTTCCAACTTCGGCGGCAACAACAACGCTGAGAGCTCAGGCATCCTGCGCTACGTGCAGGTCAAGCACACGGGCTTCGAGGTGGTCGACGGTGACGAGCTGAACGGCATCACTTTCAACGGTGTAGGCAGCGGTACGGTGGTAGAAAACGTTCAGGCGTACTCCACCTCCGACGATGGCCTCGAATTCTTCGGCGGGGCGGTCAACGTACTGAATTACGTTGGTCTGTACGTGAATGACGATTCCCTGGACTACGCTGACGGCTATCAGGGCACGATCACCAATGCCCTGATCATTCACGGTCTCAATACAGGCAATCGCTGCATCGAGGCAGACAACCAGGGCTCATCCGGTGACTGGGATGCCGAACCTCGTGCTGCCGGTACGGTAAACAACATGACCTGCATCACGTCTGCACAGGACGGCAGTATTCGTGGTGATTCCGAAGGTCCCCTCTATCGTCGCGGCGCAGCAACGCATCTGGTCAACTCGGTGATCATCGACAGCTATGGCCGTGATCTGCAAGGCCGCGATGGCAATGAGTGCTTCGAGTTCAACAACCAGCCGACCTATGTCCAGGGTGACAGCGGTGCGCTGACCAGCACCAACAGCACGGTCATCGTCTGTCAGGAAGCGACCAAGGATGATGCCGGCGTAGCGGGCTTTGCTTCGGGTGACACCCTGGAAGAGTGGGCGCTCGACACCAACGGCAACGCCACCTTCAACACTGAGAACGTGATCATCTCCGAAGATCCGGTTACCAGCGGCAACGTGGTGGTGCTGAACGGCATCTACACGGCAGATGCCTTCGCAGACGAGACAGGCGCACCCTTCACGGTTACCCCGGTTACCGTAACGAACGGCGCCACCAATGCAGATGGTGATCCCATCATCGGCGCGGTCAGTGCTGACAACGACTGGACTGCAGGGTGGACCTTTGGCCTGCGTGATACCTCGAACGGCGGGCGCCTCTGGTTCGATCCCACGGATGGCTCAGCACCGTAGCAGTACATCTGGTTGAACCTACCTAGTCGAGGACACGCATGAACCGCAATGCAGAAAAAATCCGCCCGATTAGGCGTTGCAGTAAGGCCATCGCGTTTGCGATGGCCGGTCTGGCTCTGAGCCAGACCGCTGTCGCCGAAGAAGCGGAACCACCGGTCGCAGAAGCGGATCCCAACCAGGTTGAGGAAGTCGTGGTCATCGGTCGATACCGGGCCGCTGCTACCGACATCGTTTCCGAGCGCATCGAGTCGGACGTCCCCATGGACATTCTGGATGCTGAGGGGATTTCCCGGGTTGGTGATTCGAATGTTGCTTCAGCCCTCCGGCGGGTGCCTGGGGTAACGCTGGTGCAGGATCAATTCGTTTACGTGCGCGGACTGGGTGAGCGCTACTCCAGCAACCAGCTGAATGGTGCTGGCGTGCCTTCCCCGGACCTGACACGAAATGTCCTGCCGCTGGATATCTTTCCTGCGGAGATCATCGAAGCGCTGAGTGTGCAGAAAGGCTACAGCCCCGACCTGCCGGCCGCGTTCGGGGGTGGCAACATCGATATCCGGACGAAAGCCATTCCGGAAGATGCCGTCTTCAGCGCCAAGCTCAACACGGGCTGGAATACCGAAAGCAGTGATGATGGATTTACTTACAGCGGCGGCTCGGATGACAAGTGGGGAACCGATGACGGCACCCGCGAGATTCCGCAGGCGATCGTCGACGGCATCCAGGCGTATCGGGGCAACTTCTCACCGATCAATATCCAGAATCTGGCACGCCAAGCCGGTGATCCCATCACCATTGACGAAGCCGAGATGCTCAACCGCGAGCTTGCAACCTCTTTGAATCGAAATCTCGATCTCGAACGCAAGGACATGCCCGCGGATTTCGAGGCCGAGATGACCGGTGGTTATCGCTGGTTCTTCGGCGAGGACTGGGAGCTGGGTTTTCTGGCGATCGGCAGCTACTCGAACAAGTGGCGAAATCGAGAGCGGACCCTTCAGGAGGTGACCAACCCGGAAAACTCGTACACGGAGTCGCTCCGCACCATCAATCAGGTGTCGCTGACGGCGGGCTTGAATGTGGGTCTTCGCTTCACAGAGGATCATGAGGTCAAGTGGCTGAACATGTTCCTGCGCAACACCGAGGATGAAGCATCCGTATCGGTGAGCTGTAAGCAGGGTCAGTTCAACGACTGTACAGAAACCAACACTCAGGAGTTGCTTCAGGACACCCGCTTCGAGGAGCGGGAACTGGACATTACCCAGTTCAACGGCGTGCACAAGCTTGGCGATGCTACGCTCGATCGGCTGCCGGAGTGGCTTGGCTGGATGGAACGGATCCGAGACAGCGAGATCAGCTGGTTCTACACGGATTCACAAGCCAGCACGGATCTGCCCAACGAAACACGGACGAAGTTCGTTGAGACCTTGGACGATTCCGGCAATGTGGTGACCTCGGAAGTCCGCAACATCAACAACTCCCTCGAGCTGCGTTACTCGGATCTGACCGATGAGGTGGAAACCTGGGGCGGAGCCATGATGGTGCCGTTCAGCGGCAGCTCCTGGGATCTCGAGCTCTCGGTGGGTGGCAGCTACAACAGGAAGGGCCGATCCTTCCAGCAGACTCAGCTGGGTCTGGGAACCTTCAACCCGAGCTTCCTGGACATCGCTGACGGTGACATCGTTGACGTCTACAGCGATGAAAACGTGTTGGATCCTCTGTACGGCTACGAGCTCTTTGTGGGTATCGGGCAGTTTGGCACGGAGTCCTACGGGGCGGGTCAGATCACGGACGCCGGGTTTGGTAAGTTCGATCTGCTGATCAACGATACCTGGCGATTCTCCGGTGGTGCTCGCTGGGAAGATTTCAAGCAGGTCTCTGTACCCATCGACTACCTGAACTTCAATGGCCAACGTATCCCGCTAACCACTGACGAAATCGAGGACTCGACCATTCAGACCGACGACTGGTATCCGGCACTTTCGGCCACCTGGATCCGGCCCCAGTTCTGGAGCGATGAGTTCCAGCTTCGGTTTGCCTGGAGTGAGACCGCCGCACGTCCGGATCTCCGGGAGATCTCCACGTCGACTTACATCGACCCGCTGACCGAAGCCAGAGTTCGGGGAAACCCGAACCTGATACCTTCCGACTTGAAGAACTACGATCTTCGCGCCGAATGGTTCTGGGATTCGGGAGACAACTTCACGGCTTCGCTGTTCTATAAGGACATCAAAGCGCCGATCGAGACCATTCAGGGCGGTGCGACGGAAGACAACATCATCTTCACCTTCATCAATGCCGAGACTGCTGAGGTCTATGGTCTGGAGGTCGAAGGGATGAAGAGCCTCGGATTCCTGAGCAACGGTGGTTGGAGTGACGCCTTCTTCATTGCGGGTAACGCAACGATCAGCGATTCGGAAGTGCAGATTCCGGACAACGTGGGTGGTGACATCACCAATCGGACCCGCCGGCTGACCCAACACTCCGAGTGGGTTGCCAACGTTCAGCTTGGTTTCGATTCCTTCGATGGGAAGTGGGGCTCCACGCTGGTGTACAACGCCTTTGGGCCCAGAATCTTCTTCGCGGGGATTAACGGCCAGGATGATGCTTACGAGCAGACCTTCCACTCGCTGGACTTCGTTCTGAGCTGGTTCCCGACGGAGAATCTGTCGCTCAAGTTCCGGGCGCAGAACATTCTGGACCAGAAGACGCGGATCGATCAGGAGAACAGTGAAGGAGAGGAAGTCCGGATTCTCGAGCAGACCGTGGGTACCACGTTGCTGTTCGACATCAAGTACGAGCTGTAGTCGCTGGATTGCAGCCAGAGTCCCCTCTAGCGGGCATTGACACTCAGGGATCAACCTGAGGTCGATGCCCGTTTTTTTTTGCGCGCGAAGCGGCATTCCGGATATCTTCAGTATTCACCCATTTTCCAGTTGGAAGATGACGCTATGGACGTTCGCAAGTCTCTACTCAGGTTGCAGACCGCTGGGATCGGCGCTCTGCTGATCTCGGGATTTGCCTCCGCTGACCCGCTGGTTGCTTCTCATCGCGGTTCTGTCAGTCAGGCGCCGGAGAACACGCTGGCCGCCTTCCGCTGGGCGGAGACCATCGGGGCAGATCTCTTTGAAGCAGACCTGCGTGTGGCCCGGGATGGCTCGCTGGTCGTCATCCACGATGCTCGGGTTGACCGGACAACCAATGGCACGGGGAACGTTGGCGAGCTGCCGCTGAGCCAGCTGAAAAGCCTCGACGCCGGGGATGGTCAGCCGATTCCTACTTTCCAGGAGACTCTGGCGTTCGTGCGGCAAAGTCGCATCCGTCTGTTGCTGGACGTGAAAGACAGCGAAAGGATTGACGCAGAAGCTTTGATCGGGGCGATAGATCAGGCGGACGTACGAGAGCGGATACTCATAGGCAGCCACTCGTCGGCACTGGCACGTTCGCTCAAGCTGAGTGCACCAGAGCTCGAGGTGCTTGCCATGGTACCGGACACGGAGTCCATCGCCGAGTTTCTGGCCCTGGAAGTGGATGCGGTGCGGCTCTGGGCACGCTGGGTACGCAAGGATCCGAGCCTGGTGGAATCGGTGCGGGTTGCGGGCGCCCAGGTGTGGATCACCACCGGCAATCTGCAAGGGCGATCGCTACGGCAGGTACTGCGACTGGCCGATGGCATCATCACCAATCACCCGGCAGAGGCGCTCAGCCTGGCGCAGGCTCGCGGCACTCTGTAGGCTCGCACCCAGTCCTACCCAGCGGGTAACCCCTGAGCCATGAGCGGCAAAGAAAGCGATCTGATCACCTCGGCAGTTGGCCGGCTGTTCAAGCTGGGCGGTGTGGCGACGCAAGTGGGCATGTCTCTGGCGGCGCAACAGGCCACCAGCTTCTTTTTCTCCGATCCCATAGCCCAAGCGCGTAAAACCGAGAGGTTCATTCTGAACGCCATGCGCGTCACTGAGGCGCTCGGCGAGCTCAAAGGCGCGGCGATGAAGGTCGGGCAGATGCTGTCCGTGCATGAAGGATTGATGCCTCCGGAGGTGAACGCCGTCCTGCGCAGCCTGCAGAAGGATGCCCCGAAGGTACCCTTTGAGCAGATGGAAGCCGTGCTGCGTGCCGAGCTCCCGGAGTACGACACGCTGTTCGAGTCTCTGGAGCGGGTGCCGATCGCCGCCGCGTCCATCGGTCAGGTCTATCGTGGTCGCCTGGCCGATGGTCGCGATGTGGCCGTGAAGGTGCAGTACCCGGAAATCGATCAGGTGGTCCGTTCGGATCTCAAGAACTTGAAGAAGCTCTTCAGTTCTCTCATCGCCATGGTGGCCGAAGTGGAGTTCGACGAGATCTGGGAAGAGCTCAAGGCACGCCTGCTGGAAGAACTCGACTACAACAACGAGGCCCGGAACATCGAGCGCATGATGTCGCTGCACGCCGACATTCCGGAGGTGATCGTGCCAGGTGTCATCCGTGCGGCAAGCAGCCAGCGAGTGCTGACTATGGATTACGTGCCCGGCATTACACCGGATGAGGCCTGCTCGGAGCGCTACCCGCAGAATCTGAAAGATCTCTGGGGGGCACGCTTGCTCGAGTTTCTCATTCGCGGCTTGCTCGAGCACCGGTTTCTGCACGCAGATCCGAACTTCGCCAACTATGCCTTCCGCGAGAACGGGGAGCTCGTCGTCTACGATCACGGTTGCATGAAAGAAATTCCAGAGGCGCTCGCCGAGCAGTACCGACGGGTGCTGGCAACCCTCATGGAAGGGGATCTGGAGGCATTACCCCTGCGCCTGTACGAGATGGGGATCTACAAGCGTAAGAGCAACCAGCCCGTACCTCGGGCAGTGCTGGATCCGCTGGCAAGCGAGGCGCTTTTGATCGTGGGACCCGAGCCCTTCCGCTTCAGCAATGAGTCGGAGATCTACGAGATTGCCTTCGATGTGAAAGGGACATACCTGCGGGAGCTCACCGACGTTGGACTGCCACCGGATATGGTGATGGTGAATCGCTCGCTTGGCGGTGTGTTCGGCAATCTCTGCCGGTTGGAAGCCTCCGGTGCCTGGCGGCAACTGCTCGCACCGTACGCGCGTTTCTCAGAGGAGGATGGTCCGTCATCTCCTGCACTGCTGACATAGGGCTGTCAGCAGGGTTCCGGCATACTGAACGCCAGGCCTTTCGAAAAGGCGCATGTAACAGGGAGAGAACGATGACGACGATTGGCAAAGCCAGCGGCAAGTGCCTCTGTGGTGAAGTGGCTTTTGAAGCGGATGAGGTGGACGCTCATATTCACAGCTGCCACTGCAGCATGTGCAGAAACTGGTCCGGGGGTCCCATGCTGGCCGCGGCGGCGAAGTCCGTCGCTTTCAAAGGAGAGAGTAATATCAGCCGCTTTGATTCCTCCGAGTGGGCCGAGCGGGGTTTCTGCCGCCGCTGCGGCAGCAATTTGTTTTACCGTTTAAAGGAGCCCGATCACTACATACTGTGCATGGGCACCTTTGATGACCAGTCGGCATTCGAGCTGGTGGGTGAGATCTATGTAGATGAGAAGCCGCCCGGATACAACTTTGCCGGTGACCACCCACGCCAGACCGGCGCGGAGTTCATGGCTTCAATCGGCATGAGCGAGTAGGGGTCACTTGAAGACCTGTTTCCTCGGCAGCGTCAATCGCTGGGAATGCGATGAAAACGATCACCTGAACGTTCGTTACTACGCTCAGAAGATCAATCAGGCGGTGGCCATCTTCCTGGAAGACTCTGGCGTCCACTCGGCAGAGGTGCGGATCACCGGTCAGCACATCCGCTTCGTGCAGGAGGCGCGAATTGCGGCGCCGTTGCGCGTGGACTGTGGTCGTGCTTCCGCCGGGGCCGGTTGCTGGGAGGTGCTTTCATTGATGTGTCACCACCTCACTGGAGCCCCGGTGTCTGGGTTCATCACCCGGGTCGAGGGTCCGACACTGCCGGTTGTTGAAGGTGTGTTAGAAGAAGTGCCTGATTGGGCGGCAGCCCGGGGGGTACGACCGGATGATCCTTATCCGTTACCGGCATCCCCAAGTGCTGCGGAAGCAGCAGGATTTCAGATGATGGGTCGAGGGAGGATCAGCGCGGCCGAGTGCGACCACTCAGGGATTGCGCTACCGGAAGTCTATATAGGCCGGATCTCGGATGGCATGCCGAATCTCTGGGCCTTCACCACGGATGCACTGGAACAGGAGCAGCGCCAATCGGGTGCGCTCGGTGGCGCAGCCCTCGAGTATCAGCTGGACATCGTTCGGCCCCTGATGTGCAACGACGTCTTCCGGCATGTTTCAGGCATCCGGGAGATCGGTAGCAAGACACAGCACATGGTCCACCTGCTGATCAACGAGAGCCGAAACGAAGTGGCCGCTCGGGCTGAAGCGGTGGGCGTTGCCATGGATCTCGAGACCCGGAAAGCCGTGCTCATATCGGATGCCCGGCGGGCGCAGCTGGAAGCGCTTCGGGTGCGCTGATCGGGTATTCTTGGCGGCTGATATCTGGGAGGAATGAGCATGAGCGGACTGGACAGTGTTGGTCCTGCGTTTCTGAATATGGCACACCAGATCGTCTGGTGTTCGGCGGCCACGGTGGACGCCTCTGGGCGGCCGCGATCGAGAGTACTGCACCCTATCTGGGAGTGGGATGGTGAGACGCTCACGGGCTGGATCGCCACCGGGCCCACGCCGATCAAACGGGCGCATCTTGACGCCCATCCCTACGTTTC
This sequence comes from Candidatus Azotimanducaceae bacterium, assembly GCA_965215995.1. Lineage (GTDB taxonomy): Bacteria > Pseudomonadota > Gammaproteobacteria > Pseudomonadales > Azotimanducaceae > SZUA-309. The sequence continues at coordinate 3,948,997 of OZ244128.1, forward strand.
CTGCAACTACTGGTCACCTTCGCAAGACACCTGTGTCGCCGAGTGTGCGGCCGAATGGTGCTTCGACCTGCCCACCCGCGAGCGGGTCTGGGATCTGTTCGCCAACGGTCCGGAACCTGTCGGCTACGATCCGAGCGTCATTCCCGGTTGGGACAACGCGGCTTCCGAAGGATTTGCGGCGCTTAAGCTGGATCCCTGGCGCTTGCGGGTCATGCCTGGATCCGTGCTGCTGGCAGGTGAAGGAGAGGTGCTCGTCTGGGAGCGCTAGGTAGCGGACGGAGGGCTCGTGGATGCGCCAGGTCTGGCAGGCACTTGCTGCTCGTACTCGAGAAATCTCGGACAGGGATCCTGGCTTCCCATCAATCGATCGAACACACCGCGAATCAGTATGGACAGCCCGGCGGTCGCCGTTGCCACGCTGGCGGCGACGGCTGCGCTGGCTGGATCCAGTTCCAGTGCGGGCGTCGCGAGTGTGCCACCAATCTTGAAGTAAGGATTGGTGATGGAGGCCGCGCTGATGCCGATCCCGCGCCGGGCCTGGGTGGCCAGGGAAAGATCGAGCTTCTCCTGTTCCAGGTCTGCGCTTCCGTAGACGAACATGTTCAGACGATCGGTGCGCATGACGAAACCTGGCTCCATCTTCAGCTTGCCATCGGCGATCGAGGCGTTGAGCACCAGGCAACTCATTTTGGTGAATTCTTCCGATTCAACGAAAGGGTTCATCGTTTCAAGCACATTGACCAGGAAGTCACCACCGAACGCCTCGACCAGGCCGTTGTTGATCTGACCGCCGTCCGAAGAGACGAGCAGAATCCCGTTCAGACTGCCTGCCAGTTCCGCGACGGTCTGACCATGTCCCCAGATATCCACATCCAGCGTATAGCGGGGGATGCTATCCCGCTCCTGCCCGGTGGACGTAAACAGTCCAAAGTCCACGTCCTCTCCGGCCAGTGCGAGCTCCATATAAACACCGTTGCCATCCGGTCGAAGCAGGGCGGTGGCGTCAAAGTACCCGGTCTCGTCCCTATAGGCCGCGCGATTGAGCTTCATCTCACCGTCTTTGATGTCGAGCTGGAGACTGATGTCTTCCAGACGCGACCGTTGACCTCGAAATTTCTCGACCTCGACATCGAGGACGGCATCGAAGTCAGCGAACAGCTCTATGGGAATCGACGCGTCAGAAAATACCTTATCGAGATCGTCCCCGGGCTCCTCGTCCTCCGGTGCCCCAAAGAGCGCGTGCTGCAGATCGTAGACATCCAGCAGCTTGGAACGGCCATGCACTTCGATGAAAGGGCGGTCGGTGAGAAAGACGCTGCCCCCACCGGTCAGGTCACTGTCACCCCAGCGGGCGTCGAGGTTTCTGATATGCAGGGTGTCCAGAGTGCCTGCAAGGTCGGTTGATAGCTCGAAGGCGTGTTCCGGCCACGGGATGTCACCAATCTGGCCCAGATCTGCAATCCGGTCACCACTGGCTACGAAGGTGAGTCTGGTGCGGCTCTGGTCTTCGAAGTCGAGCATACCGTCCACCTGCGCGTTTATGGAGCCGATGTCGAGGCGGCCTTCATTGAACCTGATGTGATTTGGAACGGGCAGCTCGATGCTGGCCTGAAGCTGCCAGGACTTGTCTGGGGGTGAGTAGCCGGGAAATGCAGGGAGGAGCCTGTCGAGTCTTTCTCCTCTGCCGGCAAGCCTGAGCTCTGAACCGGCCCAACCGGGTGTAAGTGCCACTTTACCTTCGGCGCCGAAAGTACCGCCCGCGGTCTCCAGCTCGAAAGACCCGATTTGCAGGGCCTCTTCGAGTCCACGGATCTCCGCAGTCAGCTCGAAAGGGCCGGAGCTGTCTGCGAGGGCATCGTCGAACAGCTCGTCCATCCGTGGGCCGGTGATCTCGATGTTGAGCATGAGATCAGGGAGATTACCTGGCCGACCAAACGAGCCATCTGCCTGCATCTCCATAGAGCGGAAGCGAGTAAGGCTCTCATCGAGTGACAGTCTGCCGTCGTCGAGCTTGAGCGTGCCGCTGGTTGTGAGTGGGTAGGCGGGCAGGTCGGTGATGCCGAGCAGATTCCCGGTCTCTGCCAGGTCATCGAGTGTCAGCCGACCACGGAACTCCAGTGATTCTGGCGTCATTGGTGTCGGCCAGCTCAGGTCCCCCTCGATCAGGTGGCCTGCCATCTGGAAGGTGCTCTCCTGCAGGCTGAGTCCTTGCTCGTCGACGCGAAAAAGGGAGCTTGCCTGGTAGGTGCCTGCGAACGGTTGAGAGATCTCGAGCGCCTGGAGAAGCGTTGCAATATCCTCTCCCTGCCCATGAATCTGGAGTTCGGTCCCGTGAAAGTCGGGATACTCACCCACTGCCCCTGCAGCGGTCAGAGCGTGCTTGCCCACAGTCACGGTTGACTGGAGAACCTCGCTGCCAGTGGCATCCAGCGTCAGCGTAACCTCGAAAGGCACAACCGGCAGCTTAGGCAGTCCGAGCAGGGTCCGGAATTCGCTGATATCGTCACCGGTCATCCGGAAACTGCCGAAGGCACCGGCTCGGTTCGGGAAATCCTCGAAGTCGGCATTCAGCGTCAACGACAGATCATTCGATCGCACCACCACATCGGTGAGATCCAGATCCCCACCATGCAGGTGGAGTGTGCCCTGGATTTCGAAAGGACCGTCCGGGAATCCATCGATCTGCAGGGCTTTGCCGAAAACGCCGAGATCCGGGCCACTGATCTTCGCTGAACCGTCCCAACCATCGACGTCGACCAGATTCAGGATCGTACCCGCTGTCTCGATCTCGAAGTCGGAGACGTGCCCGACCAGGCTCAGTGCGTGACCATTGGTGTCCGGGCGGATCTCTGCCTTCAGAGCAATGTCATCCGCAAATGAATCAGGCATCTGGAAGATCTCACCGAGCAGGTCTGCGTCCGGGCCGTAAATAGTGAGACTGAGATCCACCTCGGAAAGGGAAGCGAGCTCTCCGACACTGCCAGCTACGCTGATCTCCGCGTCGTCGACCATGAGGTCGAGATTGATCTCGATCTGACCCGCGCTCAGGATCTCGGTGAACGGACCAATTCGACCGCTCACCCGCCAGGGGTCGCCGTTGATCTCACCGTGACCGTTCAGATTGAGATGGTCGGCGGAGTCGGTGGTTTCCTCTAGATGCGGGATGCTCACCTCGATGGGCGCCAGCTCGCCGATGGTGGCGTGGATCCTGCTGTCGGTCACCCGGAGCTGCTGAATCAGAAATGACCAGGAATCGCCTTCGTCCGGTTGCTCGACAGCCTCGAAAAACTGCCAGTTCGGCGGGCCGTCCACTCGATCCTCCAGGTACAGCTCCGCATCGCGGACCTGCAGGTCCAGCAGGTGAACGCGTTTATCGAACAGCGCACCCAGATCGATCTGCACCCTGGCAAAACTGAGCGAAACCATATGGGGTGCGGTACCGCCGGGGGCATTGCCCAGACGGGTATCGGCGACGGAGACGACTGGGGTCATGGAAAGAGACAGCATCAGATCGCCATCGATCGCGAGTGGTCGGTCCAGTGCCCATTCGGTGATGGATTGCACCAGCGGTTTCAGGGTATTGGGGTAGGCCAGGCAGTAGCCCAGCGTGAGCACGGTAAGCGTCAGCAATCCGAGCAGCGCGAGCGCGCCCGCCTTCAGCCAACCTGCTCGTCCTGAGGCTGACATCAGACCGGCTCGCGAAAGTCCGCCTTCAGAAAGTCATACTCCGATTCCATGATGTCCGTGCCCATCAGCTTGTCCCAGAAACGGAAGTACAGCGCGTAGTTGCAGCTGAAGTACTTGTGATGAAGATCGTGGTGAGCGGCGGTGATCAAGTGCTGACCGGGCAAACCTCGGAGCCACCATCTTGGGAAGATCTCATAGCCGGAGTGGTTGAACACGGCGGCGAGCGTCATGAGGGTGAGAATGAAGAGAATGCCGCCGACGTGAATGGGCACGATCAGGGCAATCAGCGGTATGAAGATGGCCCCGAGGATGGATTCGTAGGGATGGAAAGAGAAAGCGGCCCAGGGTGTGGGTGGCCGCGATTCGTGATGCACCCGGTGCATGACCGGAAACAGAGACTTCAGGTGCATCAGGCGATGGGTCCAGTAGAAGTAAGTGTCATGGGCGAAAAGATAGATGCCTATGCTCAGCGGGATGTACCACAGGGGGTAGGCGTTCACGTCGTTGTAGATGGCCGTGCCACCCAGTTGCCAGAGTTCCAGCACCACCGCCGCCGGAGCCGCGTAAATAAAGGAAGAGAGCAGCGACCAGCGGATCTCCTTCACCACCGCACCTGGACGGGGAGAGCCTTCCATGAGCTTGATGGCGCGCACTTTCTCGGGTGCCCGGCCCCAGAGCAGCCAGTAGAAAAAGCCGGAGATCAGGAAGTAGCGAACGGCGATGATGGCCGTGAGCGCCAGGAAGGTGATGAGCAGCTTTTCTGGTGGGATGTCGGTGAGCATCTGGAGCATGTGACCTTTTATACGTCGTCAGCGTCCCTGTTCGTCGGCGCTGCGCTTGCGGGGGAGTCGAGTACAATGCGGGCGTAGTTTAGCCTAAGGAACCGACCAGCGGTTCCACAATGGCAGGTGGCCAGGAGCTGACCCATCTCCCTTTCTGATAAGGAATACGACGTGATTTTTGCCGGCGGTGGGCTGGCCAGCTGCCTGACCGCTTACCGGCTCCGGCAGCGGCATCCTCATATCAGGATGCTGATCCTGGAAGGCGCCAGCACGCTGGGCGGCAACCACACCTGGTCGTTCTTCCGAACCGATCTCACGGATGCCCAGCTCGAGTGGGTGGAGCCGCTGATCGTGCATCGCTGGTCCAGCTACGAGGTGCGTTTTCCGGCGTTGCGGCGAACTCTGGATACTGACTATTGCTCGACTCACTCCGAGTACTTTCACACTTTCATGATGGGCGCCCTGGGAGACTGCGTGCAGTTTCGTTCTCCGGTGGAAACCCTATCCGCCCAGTCCGTGCAGATCGCGGGTGGTGAGATGATTCGCGGTCGATGCGTCATTGATGGCCGCGGTCCGGAGCCCAGCCCGCATCTGATGCTCGGCTATCAGAAATTCACCGGTCAGGTGCTGGACCTGGCTGACGAGCACGGCTTGACCGGTCCGGTGATCATGGATGCCACGGTACCTCAGAACGGTGATTACAGGTTTCTCTACACCCTACCCATAGGCCCGAAGCAGGTACTCGTGGAAGATACGCGCTACTCGGATAGCCCCAGCATGGATGCGCAGATGGATGCGGCGGCGATTGGCGACTATGTGGCCGAGCAGGGCTGGGAGATCGTCGATGTGGAGCGGGAAGAGTGGGGCGCGCTGCCCATCACCCTGGGGGGTAATGTAGATCAGTTCTGGGCGGATATGGGCGAAGTGCCGAAGATTGGCCTCAGAGCTGCGCTTTTCCATGCCACTACCGGCTACTCATTCGCCGATGCGGTGCGCACGGCTGACGCCATCGCCGAATTGCCGGAGATCAGCACGGCGTCGGTACGGCAGTTCATGGAGCAATGGGGCAAGCGCCACTGGAAAGCCCAGAGCTTCTGGCGCTTCCTGAATCGAATGCTGTTCCTGGCAGCAGAACCGGACCGGCGCTGGTTCGTGATGCAGCGTTTTTACGGGTTGCGCCAGGACCTGGTGGAACGGTTCTACGCCGGTAGATCCACGCTGGCAGATAAGGCTCGGATATTGACGGGTCGTCCGCCGGTTGCCATCCTGCGCGCCCTCAAGTGCCTGCCCGAATCCAGCGCCAGTACCCACCGGGGAGAGCGCCCGGACGAGGCGCCCAGATCGAGACCCTGAACAGATAGGTATCCAGTTGAGCAAACACACAGCAGCCGTGATCGGCTCGGGATTTGGTGGATTGGCGCTGGCCATTCGTCTGCAGTCCGCCGGATTTCAGACCACGGTTTTCGAGGCGCGGGACAAGCCGGGTGGTCGTGCCTACGTGTACGAAGACCAGGGCTTCACCTTCGATGCGGGTCCAACGGTGGTCACGGACCCGGATTGCCTGCGGGAGCTGTTCGCCGTATCCGGTCGCAGGCTGGAAGACTACCTGGAGCTCCTCGAGGTAACGCCGTTCTACCGGATTCACTGGGAGGACGGGTTCAAGTTCGACTACTCCAACAACAGTGAGGAGAACAACCGGCAGATCCGGGAGAAGAATCCGGAAGATGTGGAGGGTTACCGGCGCTTCCTCCAGTACTCCCAGGAGGTGGTCAAAGAAGGCTATATCAAGCTCGGCACCGTCCCTTTCCTGAACTTCACGGACATGATCAAGGCAGCACCCCAGCTCGTGAAGCTGCAGGCGTTCCGCAGCGTCTACAGCATGGTGTCGAAATACATCAAAGACGAGCACCTGCGCCAGGTGTTCAGCTTCAACACCCTGCTGGTAGGCGGCAATCCGTTCAACACTTCTTCTATATACACCCTCATTCACGCGCTGGAACAGCGCTGGGGCACCTGGTTTGCGAAAGGTGGAACCCATGCGCTCGTTCGGGCGCTGGTGAAGCTGTTCGAAGATCTTGGCGGTGAGCTTCGCCTGTCCACGCCGGTGGCTGAGATACTCACGGAAGGCGGCCGTGCCAGTGGCGTGCGTACGGAAGACGGCTGGCAGGGTCGGTTCGACGCCGTGGCCAGCAATGCGGATGTGGTGTTCACCTACGAGAGGCTGCTCGGTCGCACGGCGCGTGGCCAGCAGGCGGCGCAGTCCATGAAGCGTCGCTCATTCAGCCCGTCCATATTCCTCATCCACTTCGGCGTCGAGGGCAGCTATCCGGAGCTGAGTCATCACAACATCCTGTTCGGCCCGCGCTACAAGGCTCATCTGAAGGAGCTCTACAACGGCCCCGATCTTTCGGAAGATTTTTCCCTGTATCTGCACAACCCGACGGTGACAGATCCAGATCTTGCGCCACCCGGCTGTTCCACCTACTACGCGCTGGCACCGGTCCCCAACCTGAAGAGTGCAGATCTCGACTGGAACCAGGTCGGACCGGAGTACTGCGAGCGAATACTCAAGTATCTCGAGACCCACTATATGCCGGATCTCAGGAGCCGCATTGTCACCTTGCGAACCTTCACGCCGTTCGACTTCCGCGACGAGTTGAATGCCTATCAGGGCTCGGCGTTTTCACTGGAACCCGTTCTCTGGCAGAGCGCCTATTTCCGTACCCACAATCAGGATGACCGGATCCGCAATCTGTATTTCGCCGGTGCGGGCACCCACCCGGGCGCCGGTATCCCGGGGGTGGTGGGCTCCGGCAAGGCGACGGCCGGCATCATGCTGGCAGATTTCGGTCATCAGTACTCTGATGCCGACGTCTCCGCGCAATTCGCGAAGTCGTAAGAGGCGGATTCAGCGGTGGATCCGGTTGTCGCAAATGCCAAAACCATCATTGAGCAGGGCTCGAAGAGCTTCGCAGCGGCAGCCAAGCTGTTCGATAGCCAAACCCGGGAGAAGGCCTTCATGCTCTACGCCTGGTGCCGCTACTGCGATGACCAGATCGATGGCCAGGATCTCGGTTTCGGCATGCAGTCCCCCGAGCCGCCAGAGCAGGCGCGCATCCTTGAACGGCTGATCGAGCAGACTGAGGCAGCGATGACCGGGGAATCAACGGAAGATCCGGTGTTCGCCGCCTTTCAGCGGGTGTTTCAAGCCACGAACATGGACCGGCGCTATCCGCTGGAGCTGCTGGACGGGTTCGGCATGGATGTGGCCAGGCACGAGTACGAAACGCTCGAAGATACGCTCGTTTACTGCTATCACGTGGCCGGTGTGGTGGGTGCCATGATGGCAACGATCATGGGCGTAACAGATCAACCAACGTTGAACCGTGCCATCGACCTGGGCATAGCCTTCCAGCTCACCAACATTTCCAGAGACGTGATGGAAGATGCGGCCGATGGCCGGATCTATCTGCCACGTGACTGGCTCATCGAGGCCGGCGCGCCCATCGATGCAGATCAGTTTGAAGGTCGGGAGACTGCGATCTTCAAAGTGGTGGACCGGCTGCTGAATGAAGCGGACCGCTACTACGATTCTGCCGTGCACGGCATAAGTAAGCTGCCGTTCCGCTGCGCGTGGGCCATTGCTGCCGCGCGCAGGGTCTACGGTGCCATTGGTGATGAAGTGCGCCGCCAGGGACCGCGGGCCTGGGAGCATCGTGCAGGCACCTCCAAGGCACAGAAGCTCGGGATGTTGGCTGCAAGTGCCTTCACAGCCGTTCGGGCATCGCTCGACAACTCGGGCGACGGCCCACCGCGAACGGACTTGTGGACAGCACCGCCGGCGAGCTGATAGAACCCGGTGTCATCGAGAGGAGGTGAGCGATGGTACTGGCTCTAAAGATCGTGTCCGGCTTGTTTGCGTTGCTGTTTCTGTTCATGGGCGCAGGCTTCATGTTCGACCCGGCGGAGAGTGCGACAGGTGTGGGGTTGAGTCCGCTCGCTGAGCTGGGCTTGAACACGCTGCGTGGCGACATGGGCGGAATGTTCCTGGCATCCACGGCGCTGATCGCGCTTGGACTTTTTCTCGGAAAAGGTGATTGGCTGATGGCGGTGGCCGTCCTCATGCTGTTCATCGCCGCCGGGCGCCTCATAGGCTTTGCCGTCGATGGCAATCCCACCGAGCCAACCCTGATTGCCTTTGGATTCGAGATCGTCATAGCCGGAGTCCTGTTCGCCACCAGCCGAACGCTGGCTCCGTCGGGCTGATTTGTTGCGGCTCGCATCGACTGGGCTCCAGGACCGAGCACGCCGAATGAGACGAAGCTGTCTGGCTGTCGGGCTGCCGATGTTGCTGGCGGTAGCCTGCGCGCCTGAGCCGACCGGTCAGGATTCCGAACAGCGGCCAGAACAGCCCGACACGGAAGTGCTTGCGCCAACCGATTCCGAGGAAACGCTCACGATCGCCGGATCCGAAGAGCACCTGGCAGCGATCCTCGGGAGCCGAATCGAAGCTCGGCATCACGATCTGGAAGGTGTCAAATCTGCTGGTGTGCTGCGGGTGCTGGTGGGCTACTCACATACGCACTATTTCATGGACGGTCTGCGCCTGCGTGGCATCAGCGCCGAGAACCTGCGTCAGTTCGAGCCCGTACTGCAGGAAGGCCTGGGCAATCCGCGTCCGAAGATCAACGTAATGCCAGTGCCAGTAGCCCGGGACGAGATGATCGACTTTCTTTCCCGCGGCTATGGCGACATGGCCATCGGTAACATCACGGTGACCGAGGAACGCTCGGAGCAGGTACTGTTCTCCACACCGATCCGGCGAAACGTCGCAGAGGTGATCGTGCACGGCGATGGTGTCACCGGCATCGACGACCTGGACAGCCTGGCCGGCCGGACGGTGCATGTTCGGGCATCGAGCAGCTTCTTCGAAAGCCTTGGCTTTCTCAATGCGTCGCTCACCGCAAAGGGTCTTGCCCCGCTGAACATCGAAGCCCTGGATGAGCACCTGCAGACAGAGGACGTCCTCGAGCTCGTGAACGCTGGTGCTATCGCCATTACGGTGGCGGATGACCATATGGCCGAGTTCTGGGGCGGTGTGCTGGCTGGAATCAAGGTGCGCTCCGATCTGCCGGTTCGCACCGGCCGCGATATCGCCTGGGCCATACGACGGGAATTGGCAGACCTGAAGCCGATGGTCGACGACTTCGTACGCGGGCACAGAGCCGGCACCCTGGTCGGAAACGTGCTGTTTCAGCGCTACCTCAAGGAAAACCGCTACGTGCATAATGCATCCGCCAGTGCCGACCGGAAGCGGTTCGAGGATCTGACCGAGGTCTTTCGACGCTACTCCAGTGAGTATGATTTCGATTGGCTGCTGATTGCCGCCCAGGGCTATCAGGAATCACAGCTCGTTCAGAGTCGCCGCAGCCCGGCAGGCGCGATCGGTGTGATGCAGCTGTTGCCGAGCACCGCCAAGGCACCTCCGATCGGGATTCCTAACATCGAGGAGTTGGAGGCGAACGTTCATGCTGGCCACAAGTACCTCCGCCATATTGCCGACCGTTACTTCGCAGACGATGACATGAGTGAGCTGAACCGGCACCTGTTTTCGTTCGCCGCCTACAATGCCGGGCCGACCCGGATCAGCAGGCTTCGACGTCAGGCCCCGGAGCTAGGGATCGATCCGGATGTCTGGTTCGGGCAGATGGAACGCCTGGTCGCACGCAAGGTCGGCATGGAGCCTGTCACCTACGTGCGCAACATCTTCAAGTACTACATCACCTACAAGCTGATGCGGGCAGAGGCGGACATTGAGGACCGGGTCGCTGCCGACGCCGGTTGAAGTCCGCCGATTTCTAATCCCGTCGCTGATCGGGGTCGGGGCTTTTCTGATCCCCATCGACTATCAGGAGGAGCAGACGATTCTGATCGGCGTGCTGACGAACCTGCTGACGACGCTCCTGGCGCCCTGGCTGTTGCAGATGGTTGTCGCGGTGACGGGCATCGCTGCGACTGGCGGTGTCGTCTATCTCGTGCTGCAACCGGACTGGGCGGAGCGGCGCCCCTTCCTGCAGGCACTGTGTAATGTGACGCCGGTCTGGCTCATATTGCGCGTGATCGGATTCGCCATTGGCTTGATGGTGGTTTTCGAAGTTGGTCCGGAGATCGTGCGAGGCGAGCAGACGGGCGAGACCGTCTTCAGGGACATCGGCATCAACAGCCTGATCATACTTTGCGTGGCCTGTCAGCTGATGCCGTTTCTCACCGAGTTCGGTTTCATGGAGTTCGTCGGTACTCTGTTTAGAGGGCCGTTCGAAAAGCTGTTTCGGCTGCCCGGTCGCTCTGCCATCGACGCGACGGCTTCGTTTCTCTCCTCTGCTGCCGTGGGTCTGCTGATTACGATCGGACAATATGAACGGGGGTACTACACAGCGCGCGAGTCAGCAGCGGTAGCCACCAACTTTTCCGTGGTTTCTCTGCCGTTCAGCCTGCTGATCGCGCAGGTAGCCGGCATTGGCCATCTCTACTTCAGCTGGTATCTCACCATGATCGTCGCCTGTCTGGTTTGTGCCTTCGTCATGGTGCGCCTGCCGCCTCTCTCGCGCATGCCGGACAGCTATCATCCGGACAGCCTGCGGAGCGGGGGAGCAGGTGCGGAAAAGCCCGTCGGGCGGGGCGGTCTCCTGACTCGTGCCGTCGCGTCGGCGGTGGCACGTGCCGCGACAGCGCCCGGGTTCGGCGCGCTTTTCCGCGGTTCTGCGCTGCAGACGGTTAGCGTTGTCTTCAACGTAATCCCTGCCGCCATGGCGCTGGCCACACTGACCGCCGTGCTGGTCTTCCACACACCTACCTTCGAGTGGTTGTCCTGGCCACTGGTTTGGCTGCTGGATTTCCTGCGCTTTCCGGAAGCGGCGGCGGTGGCGCCCGGTTTGCTGGCTGGCTTCCTGGATCAGTTCATGCCGGCGCTGATCGCCGTAAAGGTCGACAGTGAGCTCGGCCGATTCGTACTGGCAGGGTTGTCGGTCACCCAGCTCATCTTCATGGCGGAGGTTGGTGTGCTGATCCTGCGCTCGTCGTTGCCGCTGAGTCTGGGCGACCTTGTGCTGATCTTCGTCTTGCGGACGTTGATTGTGTTTCCCTTGCTGACACTGGCAGGTCTATGGTTGACGGCATGATGAAGCAGAGAGCGACGTGGACAGTAGCGGCAGCTGCACTTGTCATTTTCGCAGGTTGCAGCGAAACCCCGCCCGAAGACGCAGACGCACCACTGGTTCCGCGGCTGTCTGAACTACCGGCAGGTGACTCTCAGATTCTCACCAGCACGATAGACCTGCTCAACTACAGCCAGCAGGCGACGCCCGTGCTTCATGTGGATACAGGCCGAGCCCGGCTGCCGAACCAGCTGGCGGCTTCCATGATGCCCATTCTGGTGGATTGGGCGCGTGACCCTGAGTCCGTGCGGATAATGCGGGTAAAGAACGTGAACGTCGCTGGCAATCCCATTGTTGGTCACAACGTCCTGGCGACAGTCGATGTGCCGCTCAATGGTCTGCGGGGTGCAGAATGGTGTCTGACCCCACCTCGTGATGAAGATAACCGGGATGCGGAAGGCGGGCACGGGCAGCTGCGCTTTCTGTTTGATCCGGCAGACCGTCCGGTGGTGCTGGATGAGACCGGCGCACCCATGCCGGGCGTGGCTGCTGTGGATGACCTGATTGTCAGCTGGGAAGCCTGGCGTCCGCCACTCGTTCGCTGGACCGCCATGGCGGGGCTGGATCCGGAAAGCTATGCCTTGACCCTGCGGGTTTATACGGGCGCCAAGCGCTTTCTCGATGATGCGGTGCGGAACAATCCCTGGAACTGCTATCCGCTAAAACTGCCGGGAGAGCGGGAAGGTGCCGTGGAGCTCCTCTATGCCGGCCTGCTCATGGGTGACGCGCTGGCCCGACGCACGATCCGGGAGATGGTCGAAGCTGGCGAAGTTCAGGTGACCGACGGCATGCTGAATACCATGGCACCAGCGGACATGGCTCGCGCCCGTCAGGTGTTCTCGGAATCGAACCTGCCGGAGGACCCCCTGGCTGCCTTGATCGGCGGCGCGGATCTCAGCTATCAGCTGATCCGACGCTCCTGTGTGACCCACTCGCTTTATACGGTGCAGGTCGCCTTGCAGCGTATCCATGCAAGGTTTGAGCTCGGTGAGCCACCGCAACTCGAGGTGGTGCCCGAAGATCTGCCGGGCTGGGTTGATGAGCTGGCCCATGCGGAGCGCAGCGATCTGCTGGCTCTGCTGCCGGGTGCGCTTCTGTATGTGGCCCGGCATGCGACGGTTCTGCCGAGCAACGCGCACCAGATCCTGGCTGCTGAAGGGTTGATCGAGACGGACGAGAACGGCGAGCTCGTCCGCTACTACTATCATCGTGGCCAGCAGACTCCCTGGGGACCGATTCGGGACAATATGATGTGATGGGCGGTTGGCCTGAAGAGGTTTAGGTGAGTGAGCCTGTGGCCAGACCGCGGCCAATGATCTCCCGCATAATCTCAGAGGTTCCGCCATATATTCGCTGCACCCGCGCTGCGGTGTAGTGTTGGGAGATCTCGTACTCGTCCATGTATCCATAGCCACCGAAAACCTGCAGGCAACGGTCTGTAACACGACCCTGCAGCTCAGTGGTCCACAACTTTGCCATAGCTGCATGCTCGGCGTTCAAAAGGCCTGACAGATGCTTGCGTACGCAGTCATCGATGAAACAGCGTGCGACGGCAAGTTCCGTGCGGACGTCGGCCAGGACGAACCGAGTGTTCTGGAAGTCCAGTATGCGTTCTCCGAATGCCCGCCTTTCACCGGCGTACTCCAGGGCCAGCTCGAAAGCCCGTTCGGCGCTTGCCACTGCGGCCACAGCCAGCGACAAACGTTCCTGGGGGAGCTCGCGCATCATCGAGATGAAACCCTGATTGAGTTCGCCAAGCAGGTTGTCCTCAGGAACCTGCACGTCCTCCAAAAAGATCTCGGAAGTATCCTGATCTTTCATGCCGATCTTCTTCAGATTCTGTCCCTTCCGAAACCCCGGCCGATCCGCCTCCACAAGGAAAAGAGAGATGCCTCGCGCCTCGGCTCGCGGGTTGGTCTTGGCAGCGACGATGAACAACCCCGCGTTCTGACCATTGGTGATGAAGACCTTGGAACCATTCAGACACCAGCCATCCTGGGTTCGCGTGGCCCGGGTGCTCAGTGATTTGAGGTCACTGCCGGCGCCTGGTTCTGTCATGCAGATGGCGCCTATCGTTTCGCCGCTCACCATGCGCGGCAACCAGGCCGACTTCTGAGCCTCGCTGCCCAGAGAGATAAGATAACCGGCGACGATGTCCGAGTGGACGCTGAAGGTGGCCTGGCTGAGACCGGCATAGCTGGTTTCTTCGGCAACGACGACGTTCAGTAAGAAGTCTCCACCGGGTCCTCCATAGGCTTCCGGCACCTGTGGACAGAGCAGTCCCTGCGCCCCGCATTGGCGAAGGAACGATGGGGGCAGGCGCCCGGCATCGCGCCAGGTTTCGATCTGCTCGGGAACGGTGTCGGCGAGAAACCTTCGGACCGCTTCTCGATAAATGCGGTGTTCTTCGGCAAAAAGCGGTCTAACCTGATCTTTCAGCATGCGGGTGCGTTCCAGTTGTCCGAATCGCAGGCAGCCTAGTGCAGCGGGTTTGATAACTGAAATTACGATTATTCAGCGTTTAATTAATATCACTTATTGATGGTCAGCCACGTTATTCTGCAATAGAGGTGATCTCTTCAATCAGCCGCTGGGCAGCAGGGGGTTGGGGCCGGCTGGGGTTCCAGACGATACTCGCGGGGACGCGATCGGGCCAGTTCTGCGGTGTGATCTGAACCAGTTCGCCGGCTAACAGCGCTGATTCCACGTCTTCCGCCATGGCGGCGAGCAGGGCGTGACTGTTTCGGGCCAGCCGCACCAGGAGCGCGGTGTCCGTAGCTTCAAGAAAATAAGGCTCGAGCAGGTCGACGGACGTCTTCTCGGCTTTCAATTCCCGTTCTGCCCAGTCCAGGTACCAGTAGGCGATCGGGCCTTGCACAAGCGGATAGGCAAGAAACTCTGAGAGATCGGGATGTGCCTGCGCGTTCAGCGGATGACCCGGTGCGCCGACCACCAGCGGCGCTGGTAGCGAGAGTTCGATCACCCGTAAATTCTGTTCGGCTGGCGTTCTGACAAATCCGAGGAGCAGATCGACTTCGTGCCCGGCCAGCTTCTGCAACAGTTCCTCCTCACCGGCGGACAGCACTCTGAATCGAAGCTGCGGATGGGCTTTCAGCAGCGCATTCAGAGCGGGTGCCAGCAGGCTGTTGGCCAGCATCGGGTCGACTCCCACATTCAGCTGCCCGGTCTCGAGGTTGTTCAGTAGACGCACCTCGCGATCGATGGCGGCTACGCGATCCAGCACCTGGCGGGCCCCGTTGATCACTACCTCCCCGAATACGGTGGGTGCGATTGCGCCTCGATCCCGAACGAACAGCTCGACACCATAGTGCGACTCCAGCCGCTGAATGTTCTGGGTGAGTCCGGACTGAGTAATGCCGATGGCGTCCGCCGCGCGGCCGAAATGGCTGTGCCGGGCCAGGGCTTCTGCACATTGGAACTGTCTGAGGTTGGGCATAGTAATAAGTTCAAGTAATCGGAATTGGAGAAAACATAATTTCACTAATGGATAGGAGGCGTCTAGTCTGGCCTCGCGGCAGGTAAAGGAGGAATGGTCAATGTCGAACGAAGTGCTGAGCTTCTCTGAAACGGAGATTACCCGGAAGGCGGCCGGTTATATGGGCAGCACCGCTTGGCCGACGGTAATGCTGGCGATTGCTTCCGTCGGTGGCTATGCCTCCCTCTTCGTGCTCGCTGCAAACGGCATCCTGGGTCTGTTGCCAGCGTGTCTGATCGCGGCCTATCTGGTCTATGCAACTTACACACCGTTGCACGAGGCGGTGCACCGGAATATCTGCGGACGGCGCAAGGCGCTGCTCTGGCTCAATGATGGCATCGGCTATCTGGTGGCGAGCGTGCTCGGCGTGTCGTATACCATGCATCGCTCGGCGCACATGGCTCACCACCGCGCAACTAACGTCGAGGGTGAGGATCCTGACTTCGTGACCAGCGACCGGAACCTCTTCGCGGTGCTCACCTGCGGCTCGAATATGGTGATCTCTGAGTACAGGGACTACTTCACCAAGGTGTTTCCTCGAGCGAGCCGCAGGGAACAGATCGCGGTGCTCGCGGAGATCACCGTATTCGTCGGCTGGCGGGTTGCCCTCGCCGCTGTCGGTTTCGGACTGGAAGTACTGGTGCTGGCAGTGCTTGCCAACATTGCGGGAGTCACCTTGTTGGGTTTTCTCTTTGCCTGGGTTGTGCACACGCCGTTCGATCAGACTGATCGCTACCGGGACACGGCCACCATCCTCCTGCCGCGGTCCGTCCATGGGCTGCTGACCCGGCTCTGGCTATGGCAGAACTACCACTCCATCCATCATCTGTTTCCGAGGGTCCCGTACTATCACTATGAAGACCTGTTCGATGAGATTCGCCCGGGGATGGAAGAGCGGGGTGCACCGATCGTCAACCTGGGCCGAGGGCTGGGAAGGTCCCACCAAGCCGCAGCCTGAACTATCCCTGGAACGAAGCCTGGTTGGGGTGAAAGGCGGAAGTATAAAAGGAAGTTGCTTGGAAAGTTCCGTAGACTCACGCTGCGATCTCGTGAGGAAAGGAGACACCGGTGAGCAACGAAGGAAACGAAAGCAGCGCAGCCCTCAGGCAGCTGTTCTCCCAGGACATGCTGGATGTTCTGGTCAAGGTCGGGCTGATCGCGTTGATGGCGGTCGTGTGCTTCAGGATATTTGCGCCTTTCATGAATCTGTTGCTCTGGGGGCTGATTCTGGGGGTGGCACTGTATCCGCTGCAGCAGAAGATTGCCGGTGGTCCGGAAGGCAAGCAGGGTCGGGCAGCGACGCTGCTGGTGCTGGGCACGATTCTCCTGATCGGCGCTCCGACCGTGATCATTGCCAGCTCTTTCGCGACCCACATTTATGAGCTTGTTGATGCGTTCAGAACCAACCAGGTAGAAATCCCCGTACCTGCGGAGAGCGTAGCCGAGTGGCCTCTCATCGGCGAACGCCTCTACGCTGCCTGGAGTGCTGCGGCAACCGATCTGCCAAGTTATCTCGAGAGCTTGCAGCCGCAGCTGGGTGAGGTGTCCCAGGTGGTGCTGTCTGCAGCGGCCGGAGCCATGGGGGACGTCTTCTTCTTTGTCGGCGCCCTTGTCGTCGGCGGCATCATGATGGCCTTCGCGCAAAGCGGAGGCGCTGCCACCGAGCGGATCTTGAGCAAGCTGACGAGCAGAAAACACGGTCCGCGGCTGCACAATCTCATTACCGCCACCATCCGGTCGGTGGCCACCGGCGTGATTGGTGTCGCCTTCATTCAGGCACTGCTGCTCGGCATCGGCTTTGTCTTGGCGGGCATACCGGCTGCCGGGCTTCTGGCCATCATCGTAATGGTCGCCGGTATCGTTCAGCTTCCTGCAGCCATCATCTCGCTGCCGACCATCGGCTACCTCTGGTGGGCCGGCGGTGATACCACCATGAATATCGTCTGGACGATCTATCTGCTGATCGCGGGCATGGCGGACAACGTCCTGAAACCCCTGTTGCTGGGACGTGGTGTCGAAGCCCCGATGCCTGTCATTCTGATCGGTGCGTTGGGTGGCATGGTATCGGCTGGCATTGTCGGTCTGTTCATCGGGGCAGTCGCCCTCGCGGTTGGTTATCAGCTCTTCATGGATTGGGTCAATCAGCCGGATCCCGAGGTAGAAGAAACTGAGCAACCGTCAGAAACAGGGGTGCCGGCCGCCTGATTGTTCATCTTGAGCGAGTGATGACCGTCCAGTTCCGGGTTTCTCGATTTCTAGCGGCCTTCCTGATCGGCACCCTGGGAGGGTGTGTCACCCTCGGTCCGGACTACGAGGAACCCGATGTGTCCTGGTTGCAGGACTGGCAGACGGAGCTGTACGGACAGGTGGCAGTCGGGACTGATCGTGCCGATGCGGATCTCAGCTTCTGGTGGCAGGTGTTCGATGATCCGGTGCTGAGTGGCTTGGTTCAGGAGGCACGCAAAAACAGCCCCACCATGCAGCTGGCAGGCCTCGCCGTGCTGGAGAGTCGGGCTGTTGCAGGTATTGCCAGTGCCTCGCGCTATCCGCAGGTGCAGCAGGTCACCGGCAGTGCCACTTCGGTCACCTCAGGGGAGACGGGATCCGGTGACACTGACAGCTTCGGTGACTACGGGGTGTCCTTCGGGATCGGCTGGGAGGTGGATTTCTGGGGCAAGTTTCGCCGCAGCATAGAGTCCGCGGATGCCGCGTTTTTTGCCTCCATCGCCAATCAGCAGAACGTGCAGGTGCTGCTGGCAGCTCAGGTCGCCAACCTCTACTACGGCTATCTCTCCACCAAGCTGCGGATCGAGATCGCAGAGCAGAACGCGGAGATCCAGAAACGAAGCTACGAGATCACTGAGGAGCTCTACAACAGTGGTCAGAGTTCCGAGCTGGACCTGCAGCAGGCAAAGACTCAGTACCTCTCCACCTTGTCTTCTATCCCAAGCCTGGAAATCATCCTGGTTACGACCAGCAACGCGCTGGCGGCGCTGCTTGGCCGGCCCCCGGGGGAGGTGCCAGAGCTGGACAACGTGCCGGAGGACCTGCCCCTGGTTGAGCCTCAGGTGCTGACGGACATTCCGGCGCACCTGATTGCCAGGCGACCGGACATTCGCGCAGGCGCCTGGGTGGTTGCTGCTCAGTCTGCGCAGATCGGCGTGGCCAAGGCCGACTACTATCCGGCCATCGATCTGGTCGGCTCGCTGGGGCTGAGCGGCGACACGCTGTCGAGCGATAGCACCAATCTGGTGGTTGGCTCTGCGTTCAGCTGGAACGTCTTCGACTACGGCCGAATCGGCAACAATGTGCGTCTTCAGGATGCGAGGCTGCAGCAAGCCATCGTCAGCTATCAGAACAGCGTGCTGCAGGCGGCATCGGAGATCGATGACGCGGCCATCAACGTGGTGAAGACCCATGAGCGTAAAGACATCCTCAATCAGACCGTTGCGGCAGCAACGCGGTCGCTCGACATCGCCCGGATCCGATACCGGGAAGGGTATGCGGATTTCCAGAGGGTGCTTGACGCCCAACGCACGCTCTTTTCCCAGGCGGAGAAGGAGCTCATCAATCGGTCTGATCACGTGGTGGCCATCGTGTCGCTGTACAAGGCACTCGGTGGTGGCTGGCTGGAGATGTCCGTGGATGGGCTGATTGACGAAGATGTTCGGGAACAGATGAGATCCAGGACAAAATGGGGCGATCTGCTCGATGCGCCACTTCCGACCGGCATGGAGCGCCCCGTTGAGAAGACGGACTGAGAGAAGCAATGAGCGAGTTAGAACAAGCAGATCCATCGCCGGGTAACTCGGCGGCCTCGACGGAAGACGGTGCGGCTTCAGCCACCCGGAAAGGCGGGGGCGTGGTTCTGCTTGTCATCATCATCAGTCTGATCTGGTACCTGCTGGCAGATCGCTACACGCCTTATACCTCTCAGGCGCGTGTTCAGGGTTACGTGGTTGGTGTCGCACCGAAGGTGGCGGGTGTGGTTACCGAGGTTTACGTGCGCAACAACCAGGAGGTGGATGCTGACGAGCCGCTCTTCCAGATCGACACCTCGCAGTACGAAATCGCCCTGGAGAAGGCGCGTTCGGATCTGGAGAGTGCCCGGCGGCAGGTGGATGCCGGTACCGCCACCGTGGAGTCAGCCCGGGCTGCGCTCCGGTCCGCCGAAGCCAACGAGGTGAAGGCGAGAAAAGATCTGAACCGGCTGACCCGCCTGCGTGAGCAGGATCCAGGCACCATCTCCTTGCGCCGGTTGGAGCAGTCTCAGGCATCGCTCGATTCGGCGGTTGCGAGCGTGGCCAGAGCAGAGTCGGACATCCAGGCAGCAATAGAGCAGAAAGGTGGCGAGGACGATGCCAATAACGCCATTCTCAAGTCCGCCCAAGCTGCTGTTGAGAAAGCGGAACTGGATCTCTCCAACACGCTGGTCCGAGCCAGCGCCGCGGGCCGGATCACCGATCTGCAGACGGATGTCGGTCTCTACGCGGGAACCGGGGCGCCGGTGCTGACGCTCATCTCCGTCAGTGACGTGTGGATAAACGCGGAGTTCACCGAAAACAACCTGGGTCACATGAAAGAAGGCGGTGAGGTGGCGATCCTGTTCGACGCCATTCCAGGCTCGATCTTCTCGGGCAGGGTGCGAACCATCGGGCTGGGAGTAAGCGGAGGCAGTGAGCATCCGCCCGGTACTCTGCCAACGGTACAGAACAACCGGGACTGGTTGCGCCAGGCACAGCGGTTTCCAGTGCTCATCGATATCGATCGGGATCAGTTTGCGGAACTGGACGGCAATCTCCGCATCGGCGGTCAGGTATCAGTGGTCTTCTACTCGGAAGGTAGCGGGTTTCTGAATCTGCTTGGCGCGCTCTACATCCGGGTTATGAGCTGGTTTGCCTATGCCTATTGATGCGCCGACTGATGCGCCAACCAATGCGTTGACGGACATCCCGGCCAACTCAAGCCGGTGGAACTGATCGATCATGCCGGTTCGGGCAAGACGCATCTTCCGGCTTGGCTTGACGGTAGCCATTACCCTGGCGTGCAGCTACGGCATGGCGCTGGACATGCCGTTTATCGCGCCGCTGTTCGCCCTGCTGCTGACTGCAACACCCGGACCGCCTATGCCAGCGAAGCAGCTGCTGATGCTGGTGGTCCTGGTGTTTGGACTTCTAGGCCTGGGTCTGTTGCTGATCCGACCACTCGAATACTACCCGCTGACGGCTGTGCTGATCGTCACCTGCGGGATATTCATTGCGAGCTACCTGTCAGTCAATCTGGGCAAAGGACCGATCGCCACCTTCCTGATAGTGGCGCTGAC
This sequence comes from Candidatus Azotimanducaceae bacterium, assembly GCA_965215995.1. GTDB lineage: Bacteria > Pseudomonadota > Gammaproteobacteria > Pseudomonadales > Azotimanducaceae > SZUA-309. Next base: position 3,969,499 of record OZ244128.1, read on the forward strand.
GCTGATCTCATCCATCGGCACCCTGGGCTGGACGGCAGCCGTCTCGCTTATCGACAGTGTTGCGGTCGGTCTTATCATCGCCATTGTCTGCCAATGGGTGGTCTATCCGTTCTTTCCGGAAACCGGCGGGCCACCTGCACCGGCACCACCACCGGAAACGCCGGATCAAAACGCCTGGACCGCGATGCGAGCCACTGCCATCGTCTTTCCCGTCTTCATCCTGACCCTGACCAATCCGGTCGCGTACGCGCCGATCGTGCTGAAGGCGGTTTCCCTAGGTCAGCAGGCCTCGACCGTGAGCGCCCGGGACGCGGGGGTGGAGCTGCTTGGCTCGACCTTTCTCGGTGGCTGCTTCGCCCTGCTGATCTGGCTTGCCCTCGGGTTGCTGGTGAACCTCTGGATGTTCTCGCTCTGGATGCTGCTATTCGTCATTTACCTGGGGGCGAAGATCTACGGGGTTGCACCGAGCCGGTATCCGGCCACCTTCTGGTCGAACGTGGGCGTGACGGCGCTGATTCTGCTGGGCTCTGCGGTCCAGGACAGCGAAACGGGTAAGGATGTGTACACGGCGTTTGCCGTGCGCCTGGGTCTGTTCGTTGCCGTCACCTACTACGCGTGGCTGGCCATCGAGTTACTCGAGCGCTGGCGCGTTCGGCGACTGGCTCGCCAGGAAGCGACTCTGGAGAGTACCTGACAGGCGATTAGGCTAGAATGCCGCCTCCATTGGAGAAGCCAGCATGTCCCGGACCGGAAGCAACGCCTTTTCGAGGGAAGAGCTCGAAGCCTTCTGGATGCCCTACACGGGCAACCGCCACTTCAAGAACGATCCGCGGCTGATCGTCGGTGCCGAAGGTACTGGGCTGATCGATGCGGACGGGCGACGGATCTTCGACGGCCTTTCCGGGCTCTGGTGCACGCCTTATGGCCACGCTCGGCAGGAGATCGCCGACGCGGTGGCGAGTCAGCTCACGACGCTCGATTACGCGCCGCCGTTTCAGTTCGGTCATCCGCTGGCATTCGAGCTCGCCAATCGTCTGACCGCCCTGGCACCGGACGGTCTCGACTATGCTTTCCTTGTCAACTCGGGTTCAGAGGCTGCAGATACCTCTCTGAAGATGGCTCGCGCCTACTGGCGGCTCAAAGGCCAGCCGGAAAAGACCAAGCTGATCGGTCGGGCCCGTTCCTATCATGGCGTGAATCTGGGTGGGACGAGCCTGGGCGGTATCGGCCCGAACCGGAAGCTCTACGGGCAGCTGATCGATGCCGATCACCTACCGCATACGGTTCTACCGGAAAACGCTTTCAGCAGAGGCGAGCCGGACAAGGGCGCTGAGCTTGCTAATGCGCTGGAAGATCTGGTGGCGCTGCATGATGCCAGCAACATCGCCGCCGTCATCGTCGAGCCCATGGCCGGATCTGCAGGCGTGCTGCCACCCCCGAAGGGATATCTGCAGCGGCTGCGGGAACTTTGCGATACGCACGACATCCTGCTGATATTCGATGAGGTGATCACAGGCTTCGGGCGCCTGGGTGAGCCGTTTGCCGCGGACTACTTTGGGGTGACTCCGGACATCATGAACCTGGCCAAAATTCTCACCAACGGCAATGTGCCCATGGGTGCGGTGCTGGCGCAGTCGAAGATCTACCAGACCTTCATGGCGAACGCCGGACCGGAATACGCCATCGAGTTCCCGCACGGCTACACCTACTCGGCCCATCCGCTGGCCTGCGCAGCGGCGCTTGCTTGCCTCGATATCTTCGAGAACGATCAGATGCCGGCGAAGGTCAAGGCCCTGGCGCCTTATTTTGAGAACGCGCTGCATGGGCTTAAGCAACTGCCCTTTGTCACGGACATTCGCAATCTGGGACTGGCTGGCGCCATCCAGATCGAACCCTACCCCGGTGAACCGGCGCGGCGGCCGTTCGAATTGTCGCTGGCACTCTGGGAGAAGGGCGTTTATGTGCGCTGCGGCGGCGACACCCTGCAGTTCGCACCACCCTACATCTCCACACCGGAGGAGATCGACCGGCTGTTCGCCTTGACCGCGGAAGCTCTGGAAGAAGCTGTCTGAACCCGGCAGGGCGGTACAGGGCATTCAGCCGGTATTGGCGTCTGTCTGTCCCGTTGCAGCACGTTCAGCCTCGATGGCTTTCATCTGAGCGCGCAGCACAGGCACCGGCGGGGCGTAAACAAAGCCGAAGGACACCGCCCCTTCCTTTTCTTCCAGCGCGTGATGCAGCCGATGCGCGTGGACGATCCGCTGCATGTACTTACTCCTTGGCCGCCACTCGTGGTGGATTCGACGGTGCACGATCACGTCATGAAAGCCGAAGTAGATGACGCCGTAACCGGCCACGCCCAAGCCCATCCACAGCGCCCAGGGATAGCCATTGGTGCCGAACCAGATCAGCACGATGGAAGGAATGGCGAAGATGAAGGCATAGAGATCGTTCAACTCGAACAGGCCTTCCCGCGGCCGGTGATGAGACTCGTGCAGGAACCAGCCGAAGCCGTGCATCACGTACTTGTGCGCGAAGTAGGCGACCCCTTCCATGAAGGCGAGGGCCCCGAAAAAGCAGAGTGCGTTGATCAGAATGTTCACTGTCCGGATACCTGGTGGGCTCGCTTCTCGCGGACGCGATTATAGTCCGGCGCCCGCCTGGCGAGCCTGACCGGGATCAACCTGACCCTGATAGGCCTGCAGGACCAGATTGAGAAAGGCAGCGAAGGGTTCCTGGTTGATCCCCGCGGGTTCGAGTGCAGCCAGGGCATCGGAGAGCTCCTGGTCGGCTTTCGCCTCTGCTTCGTCCAGGCTCATGATGGCGGCATAGGTCTGCTTGCCGAGATCAGTGCCGGTGTCCTTTCCGGTCACGCTACTCTCGCCCACGGCGTCGAGCAGGTCGTCCAGGATCTGAAAGGCCAGGCCCGCGTGGGTGCCGAAAGCTCGCAGCGGTGCCAGCGCTTCTCGTTCCAGGCCGGCGACCCGCGCCCCTGCTTCAAGGCAGAGCACGAAAAGTGCGCCCGTCTTCTGGTACTGAAGTTGGGCCAGTGCCTCTGCGTCTGCGTGGTCGTTGATTTCGCGGAGGTCTCTTTCCTGACCAGCGCAGAGCCCTTCGGTGCCGATGGCCAGTGAAAGTGCGTTGATCAGATCCACTTTCACATCCGGGGCCAGGTGCGGATCCCGGCCAATCAGCCCGAAGGCATCGCTGATCAGCGTGATACCACCGAGAATGGCAATGTCCTCACCGTGCGCGAGGTGGTTGGCCGGCTTGCCTCGCCGCTGGGTAGCATTGTCCATGCTCGGCAGGTCGTCGATCATCAGCGAGGCGGTGTGCACCATCTCGATGGCGCAGGCGGCATCCACCGCATCGGCGGCTCGACCACCGAGTGCCTCCGCGGTCAGCACGGTAATCAACGGCCGCAGGCGCTTGCCCCCATCAAGAAGGCTGTAACGTATGGATTGCTTCAGGCGGGGTGCCGATCCGGTGACCGCGGGGGCGATCTCTGCCAGGCGATCTTCGATCCGGCTGCGTATACCGGCGAACTGTTCCGGATAGTTTGGCGTATCCGGTCTTGCCTCACTCAATGGTGATGACCTCTCCATGGTGCCCGGCAGTGTTGATCTGTCGGGCGTATAGCTCGAATCCTGTTATAGACCGCAGCTATGTCGAAAAACTATCGAACTATGCCGAACAAATTGCACAACATGCCTGACAGAGCTGCTGCGGCGCTTTATTTGTGCCGCGAATTATCCCCTGTTCTCAGCTTTTCGTAAAACGCTTACATCTGTCAATTTGGCCACCCATCCGGGTCAGAAAAAGTAGAAGCGCTTGATGCGTGAGCGTAGCTCAGCGTTGGAGAATCTCGGCGTCCGCGCTCTGGCGATGATCAAGCCGTTCTCGCGAGCCATGCAGCGCTCGCAGGTGAAGGTGGAGAGCACGGCGATGTCCGCATACAACGAGTGCAAGAACTCGAGGTCGAAGCCCACGGCGAGCACGTCTTCTAAGTCTGCCCCCTGGTTCCATAGGTGGTAGTTCACGTGGCCGGAATGAGCCACCGGCAGCGCACCCTCGTCCAGTTGATTCAGCGCGCCGGCCTGACCGAAGAATGCTGCCAGCAGGGTGACGTTCTGCTGATCCTCCTCAGACAGCGCTTTGTAGTGGCGTATGACCTCGGCGGTCAGTTCCGGCCAGGCATGCATTTCCGCGAAGTGCGGGAAGTAGCGGCCCATGGGCGCAGGCTCTGCGCCCGGCCTACCTTGCTCCCCATCCCGGATGAAGTCCGCGGCCTGTTGCAGGATCGGCGGTGGCAGCACGGGTGCAGCGATGGGTATGGAGACCAGGCCGGAAAGCGCCATGCTCACCACGAAGCCGCGTCGAATGCTCCGATGGTCGCTCAGCCACCGCTCCCAGAGCAGGGCGCCGAAGGCACTGAACAGAATGAACAGCGGGGTGGCAAAGTAGAACTTCACGCCAGCCAGCATGAAGAAACCCAGGCAGATGACTGCTGCGGTGCCCATCAGACGAACGATCGGGTCTTTGGCGATGAGGCCGTAGATCAGTCCGGGTAACCAGATCAGCAGAAAGGGCGGATTCATGGTCGCGATCAGACCGAATACGGGCTGATCGATCACCATGGCTTCGGCCGCCTCGGCGTTGTAAGCAGAGATGAAGTCGATGAAGAGCCAATCGTTGACGATCTGCCAGTAGAGAAATGGGCTGAACAGGACCAGCATCACGAGCACGGCCAACCAGACTTCTTTCCGGCGGATCAGCTCCCGGGCGTAGATGAGCACGGCGGTAGCGAGGCCCAGAAACCAGGCTGGGATGGCAAGCTTGGTGAGCAGTGCCACGCCGAAGACGACGCCAAGGGCATACATATGTACGGGCCGCGCTTCCTGCAGGTAGCGGATCAGGAGCCAGAACCCGACCGCCCACCAGAGCTGATCCAGCACGTTCATGGTGAGGATGGACTGCACAGACAGGAAGGCCGGGGCGAAAAGCACCACGAAAGCGGTCAGCCATTCGGCCGTACGTCCGCCGCCGAGCAGCCGGACGATGTCCACGCTGATCAGCGTGACAACAATGCCGACCAGGCAGGCAAAGCCGCGCAACACCAGCAGATCCGAACCAAACACGCCAACCAGCGCCGCCATCACCCAGGCGATACCAGGTGGGAAATCCACATAACCCAGTGCCAGATGCTCGGCTGCATCCAGGAAGTACAGCTCATCGGAGAGGTAGCCATAGGCCCGTCCGGCGATGGCGAAGATCGCCAGCTTTGCTGCAGCGCAGAAAATCCAGAGGCGGTAGCTCGGAGCCGGGCGATCGGTCACGCTGCGCTATCCGGCTACTTGCTGGCGCGCCAGGTATAGAGCTGGGTGATGGCGTAGTTCCAGACCGCGCCCACCACGATGCCGGCGAAACCGGCCAGGAACCAGCCGGTCTCTTCGGCAAACAGATATCCGGCGACGCCGACGTTGGCCACCGCCCCGATGGAGCAGGCGAGCACGAATGAGATCCAGCCTTTCAGCCAGTCGATACCCTTGAGCTGCAGGTCTCGATAGGTGATCAGGTTGTTGAACACGAAGTTGGCGGTCATGGCAACCAGGGTGGCCCAAACCTGGCTGGCGACGAAGCCGTAGCTCATGGCCTGATAAAGCGCGGCAAGCACGGCCATGTGCACGAAGACACCAACGCCGCCGACCGCAATGAACGCGACGAAGCGCACGGGCACCCAGCGCCCGACCAGCTTGTCGAGCAGCAGCATGCCGTAATCCCAGATGGCCTGGTTATCCAGCTTGGATTCCCCGGCATGGCGCTCGCCGAAGGAATATGGCAGCTCCTTGAAGCGCAGAGGCTCGGGTGATGAGGCAAAGAGATCCATGAGAATCTTGAAGCCGATGCCGGACAGGTTGCGCATGCAGGCTTCGAAGGCTTCCCGGCGGACCATGAAGAATCCGCTCATGGGATCAAGCAGGGTCTCCGGAACCACCATGCGGGAAAGCCGTGTGGCCAGCTCCGACTTCCTGGCCCGATCATCCGAAAACGCCTCAGCATCACCCCCTTCCACATGCCGACTACCCACCACCACATCCAATGGCTCGCTGGTCAGAGTTTCGTACATTTCCGGCAGCAGCCGCTCATCGTGTTGGAGGTCCGCATCCATCACGGCAATGCAGGGCGCGCTGGAGGCCAGCATGCCCTCGATGCAGGCAGAAGAGAGACCGCGGCGGTCGATACGCTGCAAGCAGCGCACCCGACCGTTCTGCTGGCCGAGACGACGGGCTTCGGCCGACGTTCCGTCGGGAGAATCGTCGTCCACGAAAATCACTTCCCAGTTCAGATCTCCCATGGAGTCGCCGATCTTGTCGACCAGCACGGCGAGGTTTGCCGCTTCGTTGAAGGTGGGCACGACAATGGATACCTGGACACTAGGCGTCATACGGACTCGCGCGTTATGCTCGCTGGGAATGAAGGCGCGTGGATTGTAGCCGTTTTGACCTGTCGATTTCGAAAATCCTCCATCGTTCTGGCGCTGCTATGGCTGTTGCCGTTCGCTACCGTCGGTGCCGGCCCGGCAGACCCGGTACAGGATGTTGATGCAGACGGGACTATGGAGGTCACGGTGGAACCGAACCGGTTGACCCTCAAAGATCAGTTTGGACAAACGGGTGGCCTTGCCGAGGATGCGGACGGGCTGCAGGTCGCCATCGTGGTTTCAGCAAAGCGGCTGCGCCGTCTGAAACCCTGGGAGCAGGCCATTCGCGAAATCGACGAAGAAGTGCCCATCGTACGGGTAGCGGACGTGCCGAGGACAGCGCCCACGGAATACGAACCCGTTGCCGAGAAACTTCGCAAGCGGCTGCCGCCGGATGTGAACGTGCTGGTGGATCTGGAAGGTATCTGGGCGAGCGCTTATGCCCTGGATGTGACCGTGCCGAACGTGCTGATCTTTGATGGGGCCGGCACTCTGATCGCCGTGCACTCAGGCATGTTCAAGAAGTCCTATGCCGAGGCGTTGAGAGCCGATCTCCTAGATAGCGTTGCTTCGAGCACCGGTTCCTGACCGAGTCCTGACAGGATCTCAGCCGCCATAGGCCTTACGATGCGCCAGCACCCGGGCCGCCAACCAACCTAGAACTCCGGCTGCTGTCAACAGGCTCACCGGCAGCAGAACCTCGAACAGGCTTTCCCCGCGCCAGAACACGCCGCTGTAGGCTTCCAGTGCCCAGGTGTTGGGTGTCAGCCAGCCCAGATCTTTGAGCACATCCGGCATCAGAAACCTCGGCACCATGCTGCCGCCGAGTGCGGAAAGCACCAGTATCACCGTATTGGCGACGGTCTGTGCCTGCCGGCGGGTCGCACAAGCGGTGGCCAGCAGCATGGCGAGGCCCGCACAGGCGATGCAGGCTGCCAGGGAGATCACCCCCCATTCACCGAGGTGAGCGGGCAGGTCCACGCCGTAAACAAGCCAGGCCACGGCGAAGATCACGCTCACCTGAACCATGCCCTGGCCGACCACATAGAGGAACTTGCCGTTCACCAGAACGCCAATGCCGCCGGGTCCGGCCAGCACCCGATCGAGAATGCCGGTTTCTTCTTCCTCGAGCAGGGAAACGGCCCCGTGCACAGAGGCGAACAGGAGAAACATGAAGGCCACGGCACCCGCGGAGTAAGCGACCAGGTTCACTGACTCACCGCCGATCACAGATTCCCTGGCGAGCAGATCCTCAAAAGACCAGCCCACCTCCCGGCCAGCGGCAGCATCCTCACGCATCTCGATGAGGCCGGCATCCACCTCTTCGCGCTGCTCGTCGTCCAGGGTGAGAAACTGGTTCTCCAGCTCGGCCACCACGTTCCCCATGGCCACATCCGGCAGTGCCGAGAAGTAGGCTCTGCGGATCTGCCCGGTGAGCATGGGCTCCGCCACCCCACGGGCGGGGTCCACCACCACGAGCAGCGGGGCCGCCCCGAAACCGCCCGCGGATTCCAGCGGCTCGGCATCCGCGCGGATGATAAGACCGATATCTGCGATGCCGGACTTCACCCAGGCCCCGACTTCGTCTCGACTGCCTATGGGATCCGGCAGCAGGGTCAGCGTGCTGTTCTGCTGTAAGGCTTCAATCAGCCGGGTGCTGGTCTCGCTGCCCACCTCATCCAGCACCGCGACCTTCAGGTTCAGGCTGTCGCCGGTGGTGGCCGTGAAGATCTCTGCCATGATCACGAAAAAGACGGCGGGTAGAAAAAAGCTCATGAGCAGAGCGCCACGGTCCCGCAGCAAGCCAAGCAGCATGGCTCTGAATATGGCCAGGCTCACGGAATCTCACTCACAGGCTTTCTCACAGAAGAAGGGCCTCCCCGGTCAGCCGCAGAAACACGCCTTCCAGGCCGGGTTCACGAACGCGGATTTCTGCTGCCATCAGGTTCATGTCGGCAAGACGGTGATTCCAATCGGCCACCCCGTCGTAGCCGTGCATCACACTGCCGGTCCAGGTGCGGCCGTCGTGCACGGGGGACAGACCGGCATCGACCAGCTGCTCGTGCTGATCCCGACCGGGCAGCTCGGCTAGCGTAATCGTGATCTCCTTGTGCTCGCCGAAGACCTGGGCAATGAGATCGTCAGGCGCGCCTTCGAGACGTACGCGTCCAGCGACGAGGAAGACCACCTTATCAGCCAGGGTGGTCGCCTGGAGCAGGTCGTGGGTGGTGAGCAGGATGCCCAGGCCATCTGCGCGTAGCCGTCGCAGCAGCTCGTGAATGCGTTCCCGGGCGTTCACATCGACGCCGACCGTGGGCTCGTCAAGCATCACCAGCGCCGGCCGGTGCAACACGCTGGCGACGATGTTGAGCCGGCGCTGCATGCCGCCGGACAGAGTGTCCACCCGATCGCCGGCCCGATCCTCCAGGCCGCTCCAGGCAAGTGCTTCCGCGATCCGATGGCTCAGGTCGTCTTTCTCTACGCCCATCATGCGACCGAAGACTTCCAGGTTCTCGACTACCGTGAGGTAGGGATAGAGTGCTATTTCCTGGGGAACGAAGCCGAGGCTCTGACGCACCTTTACGTCGCGACGGGGATTCCCGCCGGCGAGCATTGCATCCCCCGAATCCGGCGCGATCCTTCCGCATGCGGTACCGAGCAGCGTGGTTTTACCGGCGCCATTCGGCCCGAGCAGCACAACGAGTTCCCCTGGAGAGACATTGAGCGACACGTCATCGAGCACCCGGCGTCCACCGAGTTGTTTACCTATGCCGCTGAGGTCCAGAAGGGAGGTTGCGCCGGGAAGTTCAGCGGTGGCGGTCAACAGTCCCCCACGCGCTTGCCGTCGATGCTGGACTGCATGGTTACGGATTGATCACCGACGCTGACCACCACATCGCTCATCATCTGGTAGGTCTCGTCCTCATAGCTGCCGTTCACAGTCATGGTCATATCGCCTTCCGGCGTGACGCAGAGGATCTGCATCCTGATCACGCCGCCTTCCATCACAAAGTCGGCAACTTCACAGCTCTTCCCTTCCGGCAGTTCGGCGAACACGGAGGCAGGATCCTTTTCCAGATCTTCCCGGGTCAGGCAGTTCTGGGTAGTGACCGTTGTATCGGGCATCAGTTCATCGCTGAAGTGCGTGGTGGTGGTGACTTCGTAGTGCCCGGGAGCCGGAAGTGCCAGAGCGACCCCGGCCAGCAGCGTCCCCACCAGCAACGTGCCGGCAAGCTGGGCGGATCGCGCGGGGTGCCTTGCGCCGGGTTGACGAGAGCGTTGCAGCATAGGGACCTCCAATCTTCCCGATGGCCCTGGGACCGTAAACATTAAGAGGATGAAATTCAGGCGCTATCCTAATGCAGTGCAGCACGCACGGATAGCGCAGGGCGGACCTGCAAGGCATACTCGGCCTCCTTTTTTTCTATCTTTCCGGGGGATGATCATGAAAGGCACCGTGCACTACGAAACCAGGGGCAACATCGCGCTGATGACGGTGGACAACCCGCCCGTGAACCCGCTGTCCAGCGGCGTCCGCCAGGGGCTCTATGACGGTGTGGAAAAAGCGCTGGCTGACGATGCGGTGGAAGCCATCGTGCTCACCGGCGCGGGTCGTGCCTTCATCGCCGGTGCGGACATCTCCGAGTTTGGCAACTCGGCCCAGGAGGGCGTGGGCCTGCACGAAGCGCTGGTGATGATGGAGGCCAGCAGCAAACCCATCGTCGCCGCCATCAATGGCACTGCCTTCGGAGGTGGATTGGAAGTGGCTCTCTGTTGCGACTATCGGGTTGCCGCGCCGAGCGCGCCTGTTGGCCTGCCGGAAGTGAAGCTTGGCCTTCTGCCGGGTGCCGGAGGCACCCAGCGCCTGCCTCGTCTGATCGGTGCGGAAAAAGCGCTGGGATTCATACTTTCCGGTGATCCGATTCCCGCACCGGCAGCTAAGTCTCTTGGCATCGTCGATGACGTGGTGGATGGCGACATCGTTGAGGAGGGCATCGTCTTCGCGCAAAAAGTGCTCGCGGACGGTGGCAAGACGCGGAAGATCCGTGATGAGTCGAGCAAGGTCGAGGCAGACCGTGGCAACGAGCAGATCTTCGCCGATGCCCGCGCTCAGGCGGCTCGAAGAATGCGCGGCCGGTTCGCTCCGGAGATGATCATCCAGTGTGTGGAAGCAGCGGTGAACCAGGACTTCGATGCGGGCATGAAGGTGGAGGCAGAGTGCTTTGCCCAGTGCCTGAATCATCCTCAACGAGCCGCACTCATTCATCTGTTCTTTTCCGAGCGTGAAGTTGCGAAGATCCCGGACATCCCGAAGGACACCGAACAACGCGACGTGGCAACCGCTGCGGTGATCGGCTGCGGCACCATGGGTGGTGGGATCTCCATGTCGTTTGCCAACGTAGGCATTCCAGTGACGATTCTGGAGATGAACGAAGAGGCGTTGGAGAAGGGGCTCGGCGTGATCAAGCGGAACTACGACATCCAGGTGAGCCGTGGCCGAATGACAGCGGAGCAGGTGGACGAGCGCATGAGCCTGCTGACGGGCACCACGAGATACGAAGATCTGGGTGAGGCAGACGTGATCGTCGAGGCTGTCTACGAAAACCTGGATCTCAAGTGCGAAATCTTCGGCAAGCTGGACCAGGTGGCGAAACCAGGCGCCATTCTCGCCAGCAACACCTCGGGTCTGGATATCGACAAGATGGCAAACGCCACCGACCGGCCCGGTGATGTGATCGGCATGCACTTCTTCTCACCCGCAAACGTGATGCGTCTGCTCGAGGTGGTGCGTGGCGGGCTGACCAGCGCTGAGGTCATTGCCACGGTGATGAAGCTTGGCCGGCGGCTGAACAAGATCGCCGTGCTGTCCGGCAATGCCCCCGGATTCATCGGTAACCGTATGCTTGGTCAGTACACGCGCCAGGCGGGGGAGATCATCCTTCAGGGCGCCACACCCTATCAGGTGGACAGCGTCATGAACGGCTTCGGTATGCCCATGGGTCCGTTCCAGATGAACGATCTGGTGGGCCTTGATCTCGGCTGGCGCGCACGCAAGCTGGCGGGGGTGGCGCCGGAAGACGTGCCCATCACCGCGCGAGTGGCGGACAAGCTCTGCGAGCTGGAGCGGTTCGGGCAGAAGACGTCACGCGGCTTCTACATCTACCCGGAAGGCAGCCGTGCCGGCCAGCCGGATCCGGAAGTAGTGGAGATCGTCGAGCAGACGTCCGCGGAGCTGGGCATCGAGCGTCAGGAAGTTGCCGATGATGAGGTGTTGAAGCGCTGCCTGTATCCGCTCATCAACGAAGGTGCGCGCATCCTGGAGGAGGGCATTGCCTTGCGCCCCTGCGACATCGACATCGTCTACATCAACGGCTATGGCTTTCCGGAAGTCACCGGCGGTCCCATGTTCTGGGCAGATCAGCAGGGTCTCGACAACGTGCTGGCAGACATCAAGCGCTATGGCGAGCTCTATGGGGGAGACGCCTGGCAGCCGGCGCCGCTGCTGGAGAAGCTGGTAGCGGAAGGCAAGGGCTTCGCCTCACTTCAGTGAGGCGCCCGCACTTCAGTGAGCGACCGCCGGTCAGCGCCGGGTGCTGACCGGTAGCCATTCCTGAGGCATGTTGTCCTCAACCAGCTGCTTGATGCTGAAGGTGCCGATGTCATGCTCGGCACCCACATCCAGTGCCAGGCGGGAAATGTCGTTGGTTCGCGCGAAGACCGTGGCGTTCGGGTATTTCCGTTTCAGCCAGAGTGCCGTGCGCAGGTTGTCTGCGGCGCTCCCGGTGCCAAGCAGAATGGTCGGCTGCTTGGCATTCAGGTCTTCCATGTCGGTGAGCTTGCGCCAGACGTCCGGATGAGAGATGTCCCCCTGTAGCACCACACGCTCGTAGTCACCGCGGATCCGTTGTTGCTCCTCCGCCACCAGCAGGCGACGGTTGGCGTCGATATCGAGCACGTACATCTTCTCGATCTCCGCATCGGCGATGGCATCCAACTCTTCCATCACCGTCTGACCGAAGCGACCGAAACCGGCGATGATGATCACGTCCCGCTGGGCAGTCTCGTGAAACTGCTCGATCAGCGCGTGCTGAACCATGCCCTGGGCGGCGAGATGATAGGAATTGAAGGTTGTGCAGTGTTTGCCAACGGTGGTGTCAGCCATGGAGCGCATGAACCGAAGGTTGTAGCAGTGCAGGACGATGCGGGATGAGAGCACCGGATAGTCGGCCAGTGCCTTAGCGGCTGCCTCGTATGCGAGGAAGTCGTTGTCGCCAAGAAATACCAATTGCCGGGCTTTACGCAACTTGAGTTCCTTGCGGATAAACCGATGGCTGATGTCGCCGGTGAATGTTCTTACGCCAAACGTCTGGTTGAGCTCTTCCTCTCGAATTGGATCCATTGAGTCATCGACGACGACGATGTCCGTCTTGCTGATGGTGCCGGCTGCCACAGCGGACTGTAGTATCCGCAGGTAACTGGTGGTGAGCTCTCCTGAGCCTACGATGACGATGTGGTCAGCCAGCCGGCGCAGTTGCCAGCGGCCAGGGCGCATGACGCGAAGGACCGCCTCGATGACGGCGGATGCCATGAGCAGGGGGCAGCCGAAATAGGCCAGCCAGAGCAGCGCTCGACCGAACAGTGGTCCGCCTATCGGTGTGCCCAGATCCAAACCACCGACCACGAACAGTCCCAGGCTGTAATAGGCCTTGGTCAGCACACCGGCGTCCGAGGCCTCCGGTCGTTCGGACAGGCCAACGCCCATGAGCAGGCCGGCGAGCCCCGCGCCGTAAAGCAGCAAGGCGGCGAACCAACGCCAATTCACAGTCAGGGTCTGGCCAGCTGGTTCGTCGTTCGGTTCCGGGGCGGAAGGCGTACTCATTGGGGGGGCTCCTCGGTCAGGTGCGGAGGGTTGCACAAAGCAAGGCCATCAGCCAAGGTTCGGGGCTTTGAAACTCAAGGAAGACGCATGACGAACACGGATCGCGTGCTGGCATACATCGATGCCTGGAACCGCATGGACTGGGCCGCCGTGGAAGAGGCACTGGCAGACGACGTGCTCTACCACAACATCCCCATGGAGAAGATCGAAGGCAAAGCAGCGGCCATGGGCTTCATCACCGGCATGCAGGCAGAAGGTGTGAACTGGGAAGTGATCGCCATTGCCGAGAACCCGGACGGGGTCGTGCTCACCGAACGGGTCGATAACTTCGACATGCCAGGCGGCAAGAAAGTGAGCCTGCCGGTGATGGGTACCTTCGAATTCAGCGGCGACAAGATCAGCGCCTGGCGCGATTACTTCGATCTAGCCACCTTCGCGAACCAGATGGCTTGAGCACATGAAGTACGAGCAGAGAGACAACGTCGCCGTCCTGCATCTTGATGACGGCAAGGCCAACGCGGTCAGTTACGATCTGATGAGCTTCGTTAACGAGAACCTGGACCGCGCAGCCGAGGAAGCCGGTGCGGTGATCCTGCACGGACGGGAAGGGGTGCTGTCGGCGGGCTTTGACTTGAAGGAGATGGCGAAAGGGGCCGACGCAGCCGCTGCTCTCGTGGCGAAAGGTGCCGAGTTTTTCCTGCGACTGTTTTCTCTGCCGCAGCCATTGCTGATCGCCTGCACCGGTCACGCCATCGCGGCAGGAGGCTTCATGCTGCTGTCCGCCGACAATCGAATCGGTGCTGCTGGTGATTTCAAGATCGGTCTCAACGAAACCGCTATCGGTATGACGATCCCGGTGTTCGGTCGGGAACTGGCCAAAGCCAGGCTGGCCACGCAGCACGTGACCAAGGCCTATGTGCAGGCAAACCTCTACGATCCGGATGGCGCGGTCGCCGCCGGTTTCCTGGACAAAGTGTTGCCGCCGGACCAGGTGCTGGAGGGGACGGTGGTGGAGGCAAGCGCGCTGGCTGAGTTACCGGTGGCCAACTACGCCGGTAACAAGCGGGAGATCAGAGCTCCCTACATTGCCACGATCGAGGCCAGCATCGGCTAGGGTTGGCGAGCAGAACGCCGCTGGCTCAGGTGGGCACGTGCGTAGTGGTCACCTCAGCCAGCAACCGATCATCATCACCCCGGACTTCCGTGCGGATCACTGTGATCCGTCGGCCTACCCGAACGGGCGTCGCGTAACCCCGAATCGTCCCACCCTGCTGATTTGCCAGCATGACGGCGTGCAGGTCCACGGCCACCATGAATTTCTGCTCGCCCGTTTTCTCGAAATAAGCGCGATTGGCAGCACCGGTAGAGATGTTGTCTGCCAGCGAGATGATCACGCCACCGTTGATATTGCCGGTCGGGTTGCAGTGGTGGGGCTCAATGACGATCTTCGCCTGCCCAGCCACAGGATTCGCGGCATCTACGTAGTCCATGCCGATGAAACGGTCGAAGGTGGTCATGGCCCGCTCGGCATCTCTTTGATGTAGACATCCTGCTTGGTGTACGGGATTTCGATCCCTGCTTCGTGCAATGCCTTGTAGGTAGCCATCAGCAGATCGTGTCGTATGCGCCCGCCGTCTTCAGGGTCGTCAATCCAGATCAACAGCTCGAGGTCGAGGCTGGAAGCCCCGAAACCGCGCATCCGCACGCGTGGCTCCGGCTGCTCCCTTGCTTCCGGGTGGCTCTTGCCGACCGCCAGCAGCACCTCGCAGACCTGATCGACGTCTGACCCGTAAGCGACGCCGACCGGTATGCGCTGTCGCATATGCTGGCTCGGACCGCCGCTCTCGTTGACGATTTTAGCGGCAGCGATCACCCCATTGGGGATGGTGATCTCTATGTCATCCCGAGTCATCAGCCTGGTGCTGCGCAGACCGATTGCAGAAACTCTTCCTCGTTCGCCACTATCCAGGTTGATGTAGTCACCGATCTTGTAGGGGGCGTCCGCGACGATGAAAAACCCGGAAAAAAGGTTGGACAACGTATCTTGAGCGGCAAAGCCAACGGCGATGCCGACAATGCCCGCGCTTGCCAGCCAACCCACCGGGTTGATTCCCCAGATCAGGAGCAGAGCGTAGCTGCCGATCAGGATCGTCAGCAGCTTCGCGGACAGATCGAACAGAGGTACCGTGCTCTCCTCGATCGCGGTGAAGCGTGGTTGGGCGCTCAGCTGATCCAGGAGATCTGAGGATATCCGCAGCGCGGCCCGCATCCAGCTCACCACGATGACCGATAGCAGAACCTGGATGAGAAGCTCTGCGCCGAAGGGTAGCCTCGCTACCTTTACCGCGAGGGTCAGGCCGAAGAAGACCAGGGAAGTGGTGACTGGTTTTTCCAGCTGCGCAGTAAGAACGGAACGGACGATGCCGCCATCGCTTCTCCCCAGGCGCGCCATGATGGGAAACAGCAGAAAGCGGACGAAAGCGCCGATCAGCAGGGCGGTGATTACCAGGACGGCGGCGCCCAGCATGGGAAACTGATCGATCATCTGCCAGGCCGGTTGGGCGAATTCAGGCAGCCAGTCGGCTATATCCGGTAGCTGCTCCGTGACCGGTGGTGCTGTGATGCCGTCGCCGGCAGCGTCGGTTTCTGTCGCTCCTTCCATACCCGGTATGATCCCTGATTCGGGCTTACTCGGCGAGCACGGATGCCAGCAGGTCCCAGTCTGGAGCCCGGCTTGGCTGCAGATTTAGAGGGATGATGATGTTTCCGGTTGCTCCGCACTCACGCCGCTCTGCGAGCTTTTCCTTGACCCGGCCGAGTGGACCCAACGCCACCAGCGCATCCAGCAACCGGTCACTTGGACCGTCGGCATAGTCGGCCGGCTCGAATCCCTGGGCTTTCCAGGCTCGCTGGTAGTTCGGCAGTTCCGTGTAGACGCTCACCGCACGCCTAGCCATGTTTCGGGCGGCTTCCATATCGTCGTGGATGGCAACGGGCTGCATCACCATCAGGGTCTTGTCGGTGAGTCGCTTTGCCGCTTCGGCGATGTAACCGCTCGTCGTCAGATACATGAACACACCGTCAGTGCGACGCCGGGCGAACTCGATCAGTTTTGGTCCGTGGGCTGCGAGATATACCGGAGGGTTGCCTTTGCCTTTGAAGCCGAGCTGCCAGCGCTCCATGGCATCGAAATACGCTGTGAGTTTCTCAACCGGGGGCAGCCAGTCGTGACCACGCATACGGTTGCCAACCACGTTCGAGACACCGAGGCCGAGGCTGAAGCGGTCATCGTAGATGTCTGCCAGGGTGGCGGCAGCGGCCCGGGTAGCCATGGCATCGCGGACGTAGACATTAGCGATTGCGGTGCCGACCCTGATTGTCCGGGTGGCGGTCAGCAGGGTAGCTGCGGTCACGAATGGTTCCCGGCCGAATATTTCCGGCACCCAGATCGTCTGGAATCCGAGTGCTTCCGCTTTCTGGCCGCATTCGGCGATGGCCGTGCCGGCAATCGGATCCGGGTTCAGCAGCAAGCCGGTCTGCATCGAGACTCCTTGGTTCCGTTTGATTGGTCGCGTGGCTACGCGGCGGGTGCGATCTCTTCGAAGAGTGCCGGCAGATCCGCATCCTCGGTCTCGAGCAGGCGATCGAGGAAGCCGTGAAAGTGCTGACCGCCCCCCTCATTGCGTCCAAACAGCACCTCAGCACCTGGTCGATGCATGAGGGCGCGCTGCTGGGCGAGGCCGGTGGCGTAGTCCTCGACTTCCACCACGTACTTCAGCAGCTTGAACTGCTCGTGGGCGGCCGTACGCATCTCGTCGGTTGGCGGCAGCTCGGCCATGACGTAGTTCTGCACGGTTCTGGACTCCAGCGGGGTATCGCCAGGGAACAGCTGACTCACCATCACACCGCGGCCACCACCGCCATCGAAACCAGCGATGGAGATGTGCGGGAAGATGGTCCAGACGCTGGTGGTGAGCGCCTCCATCGGCCACTCCGCCTCCGGCCGATCCTTCAGCTTGAACAGCTCGGGATTCGGGCTGGAAACACGTTGGTGTGGGCCGTAGGCATAGTAAAGGGCCTGGTTCGGCATGTTGGAGCCGAAGGTTTCCTTGTGCAGTATCGGCAGATGGTAGAGATCCATGTAGCCGTCGTAGGCGATCTTCCAGTTCGGGCCGGCGATGGTCCGGTCTTCGAAAAGGTCCCAGGACTCGAAACCGAAGTGGGCGAGCAGATGATCGTAACCGCAGAGGAAGCTGTCCAGGTCCAACGGTGAGTTCGGATCCAGGGTGACCCAGATCATGCCGGCCCGCTCTCCGCAGGGCAGCCGGGTGAGGCCATGGCAGGATTTGTCGATCTCGCCGAAGTCCTCTTCCGAGAAAACGTTCACCAGGGCACCGTCGTGGTCGAAGGTCCAGGCGTGATAGGGACAGGTGAAACGCATCTTCCGCCCGCGCGGTTCGGTCATGATCACTGCACCCCGGTGGCTGCAGGAGTTGATGAAGGCACGGACCTCGCCCGACTCGCTACGCACCATGAGCACGGGCAGGCCGCAGACTTCAATGGTCTTGAAGTCACCGGCGCTTTTCAGCTCGCAGCTCATGGCAAGCATCAGCGGCATGCGCTTGAATACCCGGTCCATCTCCAGTTGCCAGCGGTCTTCGTCGTAGTAGTTGGAGGCCGGCACACGGAGCACATCTGCTGCTTTTTCCAGGGTGCCGGATTCGACCACGGCCATGTTGTGATGTGCCATTTCGATGAGCGTCGCTCTCGAGTTTTCGGCAGTCGTTTTCCTGGTCTGGCCCATAGTTACCTCGCTGCTGAATCAGATGTTTGACTGAATCTGTCTAGCACAGTTCTGAACGACCCGGTTTGATCAAGGTATGACCAGCATCTTACCCATGTGACCACCGCTCAGCAGGGTGATCAGGGCGTCCGGGAAATTTTCCACGCCTTCCACGATGTGCTCGGGCATTTTCAGGCGGTCGTCCGCCAGCCAGCCGGCCAGCTTGGGCACGGCCTCCGCGAACTTGTCTGCAAAGTGATCCACCGTGAAGCCCGCCATCATGGCATTTCGCTCGGCCAGGCGCAGATACAGCTTCGGGCCGCGCACGTCGGACAGATCGTCGTACTGGGAAATAGCGCCGCAGATGGAGACCCGACCACCCGTGCGAAGCCGGTCCAGCAGAACGTCGAGGAGTTCCCCGCCCACGTTGTCGAAATAGACGTCGACGCCGTCAGGGGCCAACTGGTCGAGCCGCGCGCCCACGTCCTCGTTCTTGTAGTCGATGGCCGCATCAGCCCCCAGCGTCTCCGTCAGGAAACTGGTCTTCTCGGGTCCCCCGGCGATACCGATGACGGTTGCCCCATGGATCTTTGCCAGCTGACAGGCGATGGAACCCACGGCACCCGCTGCGCCGGAAACCACCACCGTGTCACCTTCATTCACGTGCACCACCTCGAGCAGTCCGAAGTAGGCGGTGAGTCCGGTGGTCAGTCCCAGGGCGCCCAGGTAGGCGGCGGGTGGGGCAAGGTCGGTGTCGATCTTCTGGAACATGGCCGCCGGCATTTGTGCGTGGGTCTGAGCCATCATCGGCCCGTTCACCCAGTCGCCCACGCCGAGCGTCTCGGAGGTGCTGTCGATGACCTCGCCGACGCCGAGCGCGACCACTGGCGCGCCGATCGGAATCGTGGCGTGAATGCCGCCCTCTTCCAGGGTGGTGCGGATGAAGGCATCGACAGAGAGATACTTCACCGCCACCGTGACCTGATCTTCACCGAGCGGCAGAAGCTCCACTTCTTCCAGGGCAAAGTCCTCTTGTTTCGGCATCCCGTCGGGGCGTGAGGTGAGCGTCACTCGCTTGCAGACAACCGCGGGAGCGCTCATCAGGGACCTCCCGAGACGTTGATGCACTGGCCGGTGATCCACTCCGACGCCTTGGAGCAGAGGAACAACGCCGCTGCGCCGAGGTCTTCCGGCGTGCCGAGCCTGCCAGCGGGCAACTTGAGCATGCGTTCCAGGTTTGGCAGATCCTCCTCGGTGAGCTTCATCGCCTTCATCATGATCTCGGTGGGCACGGCACCCGGCATGATGCAGTTCACCCGGATCCGCGGACCCAGCTCCTTGGCGAAGGTTCGGGTCAGCATGTTCACACCGGCCTTGGCAGCGCTGTAGTGACCGCTGCCCGGGATCACCTGCTCGGCGGCCAGCGATGAGATGTTGAGTACCCGGCCGCCGTCCTCCATGACCTCCGAGGCGATGCAGGTGGATGCCCAGATGGCGGTCAGGTTCAGAGCCATGGTGGCGTCCCATTCCTCCCGAGGCAGCGTTGTCAGCGGTACCTGCAGAGGTGAGCCACCGGCGTTGTTGACCCAGATATCCAGGCGGCCGAACTCGCTCCGGGCAGCCTCTGCGGTGCGTCGGAGCGCATCGTCATCCGTCACGTCCGTGGTGACGGCAATGGCTTTGCCATTGGCAGCAACGATCTCGCTAGCGACCCGCTCGATCTCTTCTGTGCGCCGCGCCGCGCAGACCACGCTGGCGCCGGCCCCGGCCAGAACTTTGGCGATGCCTTCGCCAATACCCCGGCCGGCGCCCGTTACGATGGCCACCTCACCGGAAAGCCCGAATAGTTCGTCCAGCATGTTAGATTCGCTCCTCGTTTGGGATGTGCAGAATGGTTGTTTTGCTTCTCGGCGTGGTCAGCGCTTCGGGTCCACCAGGATTTTCACTTCCTGCGGGTCGCTCGCGAGCCGGGTGAAGGCCTCGCTGATCTCACCGAGACCGACCGTGGAGGTGTGCAGCGGTTCCAGATTCAGACGGCCATCCTCTACCAGACCCTGGCAGAGCTCGAATTCTTCGCGGAGGTAGCCGAGCGATGTGGTCAGGCGTACTTCCTGGACCAGCCAGCCGGCCGTATTGATGGTGGATGGTGCATTCGGCACCCCGACCAGGGAGACAACGCCACCGCGCCGGCACAGCGTCACTGCGATGTCCACCGTTTCCGGAATACCGGCGCACTCGAACACCACGTCCGCACCTGCGCGACCGGTAACAGACAGCAGTCTCTCTGAGGTGTCTTCGCTGGCCGGATCTACGAGCAGCGAGCAGCCCAATTCGCCAGCCAGTGCCCGGCGCCGTACCTGCGGTTCCACCATGATGACTGCGCCCGCACCTGCGGCCCGTGCGCACTGGGCAACCAATAGGCCGATGGGGCCGCCGCCGATGACCACGGCAACATCGCCAAGCCGGACCGGCGTTCTGCGAACCGCGTGCAGCGCAATAGCGGCCGGTTCCAGCATCGCGGCCCGGGCAAAATCGATAGTGTCGTTGACCGGATAGAGGCGGCTGGCGTCGATGGCGATTGCGGGAGCAAAGCCACCATGTGGCGCCGCCAGTGGGCCCACGCCAATCAGCCCGGCGAAGGCCGTTTCGCAATGCTCAGCGTCACCACGCCGGCAGCTCGAACAGCTGCCGCAGGCTCCGGCGATGCCGATGGCGACCCGATCCCCTTCCCTGACGTCCACATCGGACCTTGCCGCGGAGACGGTGCCGCTCCATTCGTGGCCGCAGATGGCGGGGTTGTAGGGCGCCCCTGATTGAAAGGCATGCAGGTCGGTGCCGCAGATGCCGCAGTAGGCAATATCGACCACCGCTTTGCCGGCGGCAGGTTCCGGGGTTGGAAAGTCGACCAGATCGATGGTCGACTTGCCCGTGACCAGGGCTGCCTGCATGAAATTCCCCCTCGCAAACCAGGCCCAGAAAAAAACAGTCAGGCCATCCGGTTTTCGGAATGATGCCTAAAACAGGGTGTTCACGTCCACCCGGGCGAGCCGGGCCGCGAGGCGCGCGCGCCAGCGCGCCATCATCTCCTGGCCACGACCGGCATCGATGGTGATGTCCGGCGAGGGCATCAGAGAGGTCAACGTCAGCAGCAGTCCTCTCTGATAATCGCGCATGAAGGTCTTGAAGGGATAGCCCGACACATCCAGGGCGGCGAAATAGCGGCGCAGAATGTCATCTTCGGTCGCAGCATCGGCGCTGGGATCCAGCGCGCTGCTGATGAAGTAGGCCACGTCATAGGCCGCCGGCCCCGAGCGGGTGAGTTGCCAGTCGATGTAGGCACAGCGCTCCCCGTCGAAGCAGACGTTGTCCAGACGCAGGTCGCAGTGAATGAGGGTCGAAGGTGCTTCTGCGCTGAACCGTCTGGTGAGCTCTGCATGATGCTTGCCCAACCAGCTGACAAAAGGCGTGAGGGATTCATCCGCCTCGGCCAGAAACTGCGGCATGACGCGACGGTACATGCCCTGACGCATGCGCGCGTCGATGTCCATAGGCAGCAGCCAGAAGTGTTTCTCGAGCTCTCTGGAGTTCCAGAAAGCACGATGGGCCGGTGCAAACTGTTCCAGCACCCGGGCGCAGACCTCCGGATCCGCCCCTTCGAACTGGTCTCCCGGGCTGAACCCGGCCAGGTCCTCCATCAGGAGGAGATAGCGGCGGTTTTTTGCCCCGGCAATCTTGATCCCGAGCAGGCTGATCAGCGGGGTGAGGAAACGGGGCAATCCATCCAGCGCTTTGAGGATCTCCTTCTGCTTGGCGGATCCCGCATCCGGGTCGTAGTGACTGTAATGGATCGCCGGGACACGTACCGGAACCCGATCGCCCAGTTCCTCGAAGAACAGCACCTCCCGCTCATAGACACCAAGCATCTCACCCATGACCCGATTGGCTTTTTTCGGCAGCTTGGCGATCAACGTTCGTGGTGGCGCGACGCTGTCTTCGGTCAGCGTCAGGCGGATGATATCGCCGAGAAACCCCTGGCCCTGGCCGAGGATCTCCTGCTCCAGGCGCTGGATCTTTCGCCCCAGGACGCCGGATAGCCAGGCGGCGGTCAGCTCTTCCGGCAGCTCGGGAACCTCTTCTGTGGGCTCGGTCACCCGGGTCTACCGAGAAAGAGATCATCGCCTGCCTGCCTCTCTTGGTGAGCGCGGCGCCAGCGGTTGAATGCACCGAGGATATGCGGCGGGTTGCCGTGTAGTTCCGTGAATCCACCTGTTACCGACCGGGTGTCGATGTAAGCAGCGTCCACGTTATCTGCGAAGAGCCGGCAGGCGACCTCGAACCCGTGTGACTGATAGCGCTCGATCTCTGCCTCGAAGTCTTCGACCAGGATGCCGATGTGGTGAAACCCTTCCTCACCCGGTGCGTACATGTCGCGATAGATGGAAGGGGTGTCGTCGTGCTGCTGAATGAACTGGATCATCTGCTCATTCAGATAGCCGAAGGCATAGGAGACGTCGGCTTCCTGCGTGGTGCCCCGGTAGCTGAAGCGTTCAGTCCGGTGGTGCGGCGCAAGTTGGAACGGCCCGGCGCCAAGCAGCTCGGACCATTGCCGGCAGGCGGCCTCCAGATCATTGACCAGGTAGGCCTGCTGAAAGAGTCCTGTCATCATTTCATCCCCTCCTTGGGAGCAGTTACTATCATCAGATGATGGGAAGTGACAAGTTGAAGAGACAAGCGAGATGAGTGACACGGCGTTACCGACGGGCGTGGGTCTGACTGCCTTCGATGAGGCCTTTCAGACGGATCCCTATCCGATTCTGAGCAGGGTCCGGGAGGCTGCCCGTGTACTGCACGATGAGCAGCTTGGCCGCTACATCTATACCCACCACGATGACGTGAAGGCCATTCTTCGCGACAAGGATCTATGGAGCGATCCGCGTAAGGCCAATCCGGGTACCTTTACCCGGGACTTCCTGGGCGGCACTGAGGACACGGAACCTTCCATGCTGCTGATGGACGAGCCGGACCATCGCCGTCTGCGTATGCTGGTGAGCAGCTCGTTCACGCCGGCAGCCGTGGCCCGTTGGCGGGGCCAGATCGAAGAGACCGTGCAAGCTGTGCTCGATCGGATCGAGGAGGAAGAGTTCGATCTGATCAGCCGGTTTGCCGGTCCGGTGCCGACCATCGTGATCGCGCGCATGCTCGGCATCGATGAATCGAAGGTTGATGACTTCAAGGCCTGGTCCGATACTTCGGTGAAGATCGCCTTCAATCCGTTCTCGAGTCCCGAGGAGCTGGCGGCGGGGGAGAAAGCAGGTGAGAGCCTGAACAGTTTTTTTGCGCAAGAGATCGCTGCGCGCAGAGCCGATCCTGGTGATGATCTGATTTCCGACATGATTCGAGCGGAGGCGGAAGGAGAGAAGCTGACGGAGGCCGAGATCATTGGTCAGTGCGATCTGCTGCTGATCGCCGGTAACGTGACCACCACGGATCTGATCGGCAACGGCACCAAGGCGTTGCTCGACAACCCGACACAGCTGGCGAAGCTTCGAGCCCATCCGGAGCTGATCGAGAACGCGGTGGAGGAGATGCTCCGCTACGACTCTCCAGTAACCAACTCCGGCCGCATCGCGAACCGAACCATAGACATTGGCGGCTGCCCCGTACGGCAGGGGGAAAGCCTGTCCACCTCGCTCGCGGCGGCGAACCGGGATCCTGCCGTGTATCCGGATCCGGATGCGTTCGATATCGAGCGGGAAGACACCCACCACCAGGCTTTCGGTGGTGGCCGCCATCTGTGCCTGGGAGCGCACCTTGCACGCCTCGAGGCTCAGGTCGCCATCCTCGGTCTGCTCGATCGCTACCCGGTGCTGGAGCACGCCGACCGAGGCCATACGTACGCCAACGTGCCGAGTTTCCGCGGCATGACCGAGTTCTGGGTCAGGGGAGTCGCTGCTCAGGGAGAAGCATCGTGAACGTGCCAGGCAGCAACGAAGCGCCGACCTGTCACGGCGGGCTGGAGAATCTGGACGCAGAGTACGACTACCTCATCGATGAGATCGAGGGTGAAATTCCGGTTGATCTGAAAGGCACCTTCGTCCGTAACGGCCCCGGTCGGCAGCGGATCGGTGGTGCGCCCTACGGGCACTGGTTCGATGGTGATGGCATGTTGAGCGTGTTTTCCATCGCGGATGGCCAGGCACGATTCAAAAACAGCTACGTGAAAACCCCGAAGTACATCGAGGAGACGGCAGCGCAGAAGGTGCTCTACCGGGGCTTCGGTACGCAGATTCCGGGTGGCTGGTGGAAGAACGCCTTCAGGCTGCCGCCAACGCCGGCCAACACCTCGGTGATTTACCACGCCGGGCATCTGCTGGCTTTGAACGAAGGGGGCCTGCCCTGGGAGGTGAATCCAACCAACCTGGAAACGAAAGGCGAGTTCACGTACGACGGCGGTCTGTTCGGCCGTACTTTCAGTGCCCATGGCAAGATTCATCCGGCAACCGGCGACTACATCAATTTCGGTTCGGGCAGCCTTCGGCGCGGGTTGCGGCCGCCGCAGCCCTGCCTGAACCTGTTCCGAATCGATCAGAACGGACGAGTGGTTGCCAGTAACCAGGCGGTGATCGACCGTTTTCCGTTCTGTCACGACTTTGCGCTCTCCGACAACTACGGCATCTTCTTCATCGGCAGCATCGTGTTCGGCAACATGGGCCGGTTTTTCATGGGTCTGAACAGCATTTCCGATCTGATCGGATTCGATGACGATCTGCCAATGAAGATCGCCGTGGTGGATCTGCAAACGCTGGAGGTGGCGCGCCAGTTCGAAACGGATGCGGGAGCAATCATCCATTTCGGCAACGCCTTCGAAGACGGCGACGAGATCGTGGTCGACGGCATGTATGCCGGCGAGTTCGAAGCCAACGACACGCTGTCTGATGTGTTCAACCCGGAAGCCAAGTTCGGCGGTGGTACTTACAACCGCTACCGGTTGAACATGACGACGGGTACGATCTCCTCAGAACGGGTCACCGAGACCGAGTCGGAGTTCCCCACCTTCAATCCACGTTACGCGGGCAAGCGCCAAGCCTATACCTACACCGCCTGTGTGATTCCGAACGGTGCGGACAGCTTCTTCAACGGTTTTCAGAAGATCGACTTCGACGGCAATGCCAGCCTGGTGACGTTGCCGCCGGGTTACTACGGATCGGAGCCCATGTTCGCGCCGCGGGAGGGTGCCGAGGCTGAGGACGATGGCTACCTGCTCGAGGTGGTCTACAACGGCTTCGAGCACAAAAGCGAGTTGCATATTGCTCGCGCTCAGGACCCTGCCGACCTGGTGGGCAAGTTGCATCTGCGCCATCACCTGCCACATCAATTTCATGGCATGTTCGTGCCGGAGGTGCTGCTGCAGTAGCTCATCTGGCAGGGGGCTGAGTGTCACTCCGGTGCGACCAGGGTTGCCTGCCAGCGTAGCTCTGGCACCGGTTCGTTGTTCAGAAAGGCACGCATCATGGCGTTCACGGCCTCGGGTGCATCCTGTTGCACCCAGTGGGATACGCGAGGCAGATAGCGGATCGTCAGATCTTCGACGAAGCTCTCCGTGCCGTAGGTTGTTTCCTTGGTCAGCGCCACATCCTCCTCCCCCCAGACCATCAGCGTGGGGGTGCGGATGATGGGGAATCCCTGTTGCTGCTGACGCCGCGCGCCACCGCCTCTCACCAGTGCCCGGTAGTAGTTGACCATCGCCGTCAGCGCCCCGGGTTGAGCGGCATTTCTGCTGTAAACGTCAACCAGCTCGTCTGGGAACAGGTTCGGGTTGCAGGCCGAGTTTCTGATCATCTCCCCAACGCCTTTGGCACCCTCACGACCCAGCATCCGTTCCGGCAGGCCGGGAATCTGAAAAAAGAAGATGTACCAGGAACGCTTGAGCTGCTCGAAGCTGAAGCCGCCGGACGACATGGCGCCGGGGTGCGGGACGTTGCAGATAACCAGTTTCTCCAGGGGGCGGACCTGCCGCATGGCGAAGTACCAGGCGATCACCGCACCCCAGTCGTGGGCGATCAGTGTTGTCTCCACCGCACCTGATGCATCGATGAGTCCAGCCACATCTTCCATCAGGTCTTCAATCGCATAGGCCGCCATGCTGTCCGGCCGGGCCGAGTTGCCGTAGCCACGAAGGTTTGGCGCCCAGGCGGTGTACCCCTCATCAGCCAGCATGGGCAGCTGATGCCGCCAGGAGATGCTGTGCTCAGGGAAGCCGTGCAGACACAGCGCGAGCTTGGCGCCGTCTCCGCAGACATCCACTTCGAACTCGCAACCGTTGGCATAGACCGTGCGGGTCTGGATTCGCGGATCGCGGAGGGCGTCTGGAACGATCTGGTTCATGGCTGTCTCCTGCTTTGAATCATGTTACTGCTTGTCCGTACGGCCAGCCGCCTGACCGGCTTCTCGAATCCTGACCAGCTCAGCCTGAGTCTCTGTGTACTTCTTTCTGTCGATCCGGTACTGGGCATAGAACGCTGCCGCGATCAGCCCGGGGATGATGGTTATCGGTGAGTCGATCATACCCAGCCACCAGATCGTCGATCCATCCACCTCACCGGGACGGGCATTATCGGGGAAGGCGATCAGCCAGAGCGACAGAGAGGCAATGCCATGACCGATGGAGTTGTCCAGCTTGGCGAAAAACGTGCGGGCTGCATACAGGGTGCCTTCCTGGCGGTGACCGAGTCTGACCTCGTTCTCGTCGGCGATGTCCGCCAGTGCCGACATGACGCTGATGTTGAGGATGCTGCCGCAGGCGGAGGAGAAGATCTGAAAGGTAACGATGCCAGGTAGCAGCCACTCGGAGCCGTTTGCCGGAAAGCTGTCGGCGAGACGGAGGATGACGGGCATGGCCGGGAACACCGACAGGCCGATGGCCGTCGCAACGATGGTCGCCCGCTTGTCGAATATATGGTGCAGCCGTGCCGAGAAAAGAAAGCCGGTCACATAGCCGACGAAGGAGCCGATGAAGATGAGATTGCCGATCTCCGCGGCGGACAGCTCCCAGTAGAAGATGTTCATGTAGTTCGACAATGCCGTTCGCACGCCGAGCATCATCGACAGACTGAAGAGAGCGATCATCAGCATCAGGTAGTTGCGGTTGCTGAACGCACCTTTCAAATCGCTGATGAAGTTGCGGAGGCTGAAGCGGGGGAGGTCTTCCGGCGGCTGCGGCAGGGTCGCGATCCTATCCCGGGTGAACCAGGCTGATGCCAGCAACACGGAAACGATGGCCAACGAGATCGCCAGCGCGAAAGCTGGATAGGATTCGCCGTTCAGAAGGCCGTTTCCGGCCACACCCGCGGTGGCGAAGAAGACCAGGGTGTTCACCTTGAACACACCGGCACCGCCGATCCAACCAAAGAAGTTGTTGAAGCTCATGATCTTCGACCGCTCTGTATAAGAGGTGGCAAGCTCGCCACCGAGCGCCAGATGCGGCACGTGATAAAGCGTCATGAAGGTGCGCAGGCTGATCGACCAGCCGAGGAACCAGGCGAACAGGGCGCTCTCCGAGAGTCCTTCCGGCGGGCTGAACACGCAGAAGAAGCTGATGGCAATCGGCACCGGGGCAATGAACATGAACGGGTGCCGACGGCCCCAGCGCTTGCTGCGGAACCGGTCCGAAAGGGAACCGATCAACGGGTCCGAAACGGCATCCGTGAACAGCGCAATGGTAGGCACTAGTCCGGCGAGCAGTACGCTCAAGCCCTGCACCTGGTTGTAGAACAACATGCCGAGTACAGCCAGCGAGTACAGCGACATGGTCTCTGCCGACGCGCCGACACCGAACGCGAGACGGGTTCGAGTGGGGACGCTGTGTGGATCTACAGGTCCGGTTGGTTCGGCCAACTCTCCTCCCATGTCGTCGGCGCAGCCGAAACAGCATAGAGGCGAGGCGGTCCGGCATCAATTTACGAGCCCGGCTTCCTATCTGCGCCTGAAGGCAAACGGTAAGTAACAGAGGAAGCAGGCCGCGATGGCGATGGCCACCAGCGCAATCAGGTATATCGGCCACGGGCCCAGATAGTCCATGACTGAAGCGCCTTCGGGCTTGCTGGTAAGAAACAGATAGTTGCTGTCCAGGAGCAGATTGACCCCGGCGATGAAGGGCGTGTAGATGCCGAGAAACAAAAAAGTAATACCAAGAGAGCGTAACGTGGGCCGGAAGCCGAATCCGAACACGGCATAGAGAACGGCGAGGACGGAGAGACCGTGGCTGACGAAGAAGGTGATGAACCGGGGATCCGGAAAGCCGTGCAGCAGATCGGGCGTCAGAAGGGCGGTGGTCGAACCCGCCATTGCCAGAAAGTAGGCGATCTCGAAAGTTCTAAAGCTCCTGGCCAGGAGCAGGTAGACGCAGAAAAACTCGTTGATGCGGCAGAGATCCAGCGGCAGGCTCTGAGCGAGGGGCTGGTCGTAGACCCCCACGAAAAGGAAGGGTTTGGCGACGGCGATCAGCAGCAGCAACCCGGCCATGCTTCTCGCCAGAGTGCCCGGCTCCGCACGCTTCGGTGATCTGATCAGCATCAACCCGAGCAGCAACGTTGACAGGAGCGCCACCAGATGGGCTGTGCCGAACAGCTCGAATGGTGGCCCGGCCATCACCGTCCTGTCGCGTGATTGGTTGCCAGTGCGGCTTGCCGACCGCGTTGCTCGTTGACGGTGCTCAGCAGCAACAGGCCGAGCACGAAGAAGCTGAGCGTGGAGAGCAGAGCCAGCCGTTGATCGCCGCCGGTCAGCCAGCTGATGGCACCATAAGTCAGAGGGCCGATGATGGTTGCCAGGTGCATGGCCAGGCCCCAGAGGCCGAAGAACTCGCCCGTTCTGGTCACCGGCGTGAACTGACCGATCAGCGCCCGGCCAGCGCTCTGGGTCGCGCCCATGGCCAGGCCGATGAGATTCGCAGGCAGCCAGATGTCGGATCGCTCCTCGGCGAAAAACACCAGCACGATGGCGATGACCCAGATTGCCAGCGCCAGAGACAGCGATCGGGCAGAGCCGACCTTATCCTGCAGGTGGCCCATGCCGAATGCGCCCACCGCAGCGGTCACGTTGACCACCATGATGATGAAGATCAGGTCGTCGCTCTCGAAGGCCAGCACCTCCTGGGCATAGATGGCTGCCACCACGATCACCGTGCTCATACCGGCCTGAAAGACCACCAGGGTCAGAAGAAACCTGAACAGATCCTGATAGGCACGGGCGTGCAAGAGGGTGCTCCGAACCCGTTGAAATCCTTCTGCCAGATAGAGCCGTCCCCCGTCGCCGGAAGGCCTGGCACGCTCACGCAGGATCAGGAAGGTGGGCAAGGCGGCCAGTGCGAAGATGCCAGCCGTGATCCACAGGGTGGGCGGCACGAACTGGCTGGCCTCCTGACCCTGGGCTTGCGCCCAGGTGATCCAGGCCAGGCAGATGCCGAGGGTCAGCAGTCCCCCGAAGTAACCGAGACCCCAGCCGTAACCGGACACCCGCCCCATATCTTCCTCAGTGGCGATCTCCGGCAGAAAGGCGGCGATCAGGTACTCGCCGCTACCGAACATCACCAGAGAGATTACGAGCAGCGACACTCCGGCGACCAGGTTTCCGGGGCCGACCCAGCCGAGCATGGCGGTGCTCAGCACGCAACCGACAGTAGTAATGAGCAGGAAACGCTTTTTGCAGGCGCGATGATCCGCCATGGCGCCTACAACCGGCGCGGACAACAGGACCAGTGCGTTGCCCGCCGCTATCGCCGCTGTCCAGAGGAACGTCGCGGCACCTGTCTCCATACCAGCACCACCAGCCACCACGGCCACGAAGTAAGCATTGAAGATGCTGGTCAGCACCACGGTGGTGTAGCCCGAGTTCGCGAAGTCGTACATGGACCAGGCGAATTTCTCGATGGTGCGAACCGGAGGCGGTGTCTCTACGTTGCTCACGTGAGTCCCCGCTCGAGCACCAGATCCTGCTCGCCCAGGTGTTTGAGAATCTCTTTGCGGGTTTTGTTGCGCAGCTCGAGCGCTGCCGCCCAGTCCTGACCTGCTGCCGTTGTCGGCTGGCCCACGATAATGGCCAGAGTGCCACGGCGTGGGAACCAGTCATCCGATCTCAGGACCGAGCGGCTGCCTCGGATGGTGATGGGAACCACAGGCAGATCGTTCTGAGCTGCAGTGAGAAATGCGCCCATGTGAAATCCCAGCAAGCCGGGGAAGCGGGTGAAGGTGCCCTCGGGGAAGAAGAACAACGGCGCCTCTTCTGCCGCATGGCGGCTGAGACGTTCGGCATCCGCCGTACCCCGCTGAGTGTCGAATCGTTCGACGAACTCAGCACCGATCCGGTCGAGAAACCATCTGGCGAAAGCGTTCTCTTTCAGTTCAGCCTTCACCACGAATGAAACCGGTTTTGGCAAGGTCGCGACCACGAGCAAACCATCCAGGTAACTGGCATGATTTGATGCCAGTACGCACCGCCCATCGGGCAGATCATCGAGACCCTGTTTCACCAGAGGGGTTCGGCACAGCCACAGGAGTGCTCGACCGAGACCGGCGAGCCATCGCCAGCGATGGGTCAGGCCCGGCAGAATGAGGAGCCCGGCGACAGCGAGCGGCAGAATCAGCGCGAATGCCAGGTAGCAGTAGCCCACATAGAGCAGATCCCGGGTGATCCGCAGACCTGTCCGCACCGATTGCCAGAGGCCGGCGAGGGTAAGCCTGGTCAGCTGCCACCAGGTCGCACGCGGTCCCCGGCTGATCCGGCCCTGCTCGTACAGCGCCCGGCAACCTGCTCGTCGTATCTTGCCGCTGGAGGTCTTCAGGACCGTTCGTGGTGGTGCCAGGATGACGTCGTCCGGCGCGACGCCGAGCACGTCCGAGGAGAGTACTTCGATCTGACGACGGAGATCGGTCAGACGCTCAGGGTCGGTGGTCCGGGTTTCCGCGACCACGACGAGTTGCTCCACACCGGCTTCCTCGCCCGTGCTGCCGAATACGGCAACACAGCCCTTTCTGATCCCCTCCAGATCCCCTACCGCCTCTTCCAGCTCGTAGGGGTAGATGTTGCGTCCGGCACGGATGATCAGATCCTTGACCCGGCTTGTCAGGTAGACGTCGCCGCCGGCCTCATAGGCCAGATCACCTGAGTCCAGCCAGTCGCCGTGAAAGAGGCTGGCGGTGGCTTCGGGATTGTTCAGATAGCCAGCGGTAGCCGAGGGTCCTTTGAATTCAAGATGGCCGACTTGTCGCTCCGGAACTTCCCTACCCGCATCGTCGACGATGCGTATCTCGTAGCCGATCAGGGGCTGGCCGCAGGCGACAAACTCCAGTGAGTCAGCCCCTTGCGCTGCCGGTTCTGCTCGACCCGTTCGTTCGAAGGTCTCTTTCTCGATCCGATCGATTACGGGACCCCGACCCAGAGGCGGGAACGCAAGACCCACCGCGGACTCTGCCAGACCGTAGACCGGACTGAATGCCCGAGGCTCGAAGCCGTAACGCGAAAACTGCTCGAGAAACTGGCGGACGGTTCTCGGGCTGATCGGCTCGGCGCCGTTGAAGCATAGCCGAAGGGAACTGAGGTCGAGCCCGTGGAAGCGTTCGGCAGGCACCTTTGCCAGACATAACTCGTAGGCAAAGTTGGGCGCGGCGGTGATGGTGGCCCGGTGTCTGTGCACGGTCTGGAACCAGCGCCAGGGACGGGTGAGAAACGCCGTTGGCGGCATGAGCACGGAGAGCATGGCGAAGTAGAGGCTGCCGAGCCAGGCGCCGATCAAACCCATATCGTGATACAGGGGCAACCAGCTTACGAACACGTCGTCAGAACCTGCCTGCACCCAGTCGCCCATGGCTCGAATGTTCGCCAGCAGGTTGGCGTGACTGAGAATTACCCCCTTCGGTTGCCCGGTGCTACCGGACGTGTACTGCAGCAGCGCGGTATCCTGCTCCCGCGCCTGGAACGGCTGATACTCGCCGTGATGCTCGAGCAGGTCCTCCGGCGTTACCACACCATGGAGACCCTCCACCTGGCGACTGAGTAGCCTGCCCACGGTCTTGCCCTCGGGTACCGTGATGAGCAACCTAGCCCCCGCGTTCCTGAGGATCTTCGCATGGCGCTGCAGGTGGTCTTCCAGCTGAGACGGGCGGGCAGGCGGGTATATGGGCACTGGAATGCCGCCTGCGAGCAGCACGCCGAAGAAGCTCTCGAGATATTGCCGGCTGGAGGGCAGCATGATCGACACGGCCTCTCCAGGTTCGAGGCCGTGCGCCCTGAGTCCTACTGCCAGCCGTTCGGCACCGTGTTGCAGATCCGAATAGGTGACTGGCGTGGGTGTGTCGGAATCGCTTTCGTACAGCAACACGTGAACCCGGTCGGGCTGGTGTGAGGCCTGCCAGACGAGCACGTCCTGAAGTGTGCGCACGGACTCCGGAGGGTGATCTGCCGTGCCCAGTGACGGCGGTTCTGTCAAAACAGGCTCGATAGGGAGATTGGGCTCGGCTGAGGAGATGCGCAAGGCGTGCAGAAGATCGCGTGGCGTCTCCGCTGCGGCGAAAGCCGCCTCGGGAAGCTGTGCATTCAGCCCCCGCTCCAGCCTGAGCAGCAACTCAACCCGGGACAGGCTGTCGAATCCCAGATCGCGATCAAGGTTGCTGTCGAGGTGAATGTGTGCGCGGGCTCGCTCCGGTGTCAGCTCGATGACGAGCGAACGGATGACTTCCAACAATCGGGTCGCCAATGCCACATCGCCGGTTGGGTCTTTATCGGCTGATTCCTTGGGCAGATCCGCTCGTGACATGCACGCGCTCCAGATGATCCACGATACCTACCTTATCAAGGGCACAGTGGTCGGGCATGCGCAATCAGAGCAAACACCTATCAAACGCCCGACGCGGTATCAGTCTAACCAGCGTGAACCGGTTGGATTCCACACGCCGTTGAACGCCACGTAGTAGTCACCATCCATTCGCATCTCGATCCGGATGTAGCCGTACATGTCGTCGGCAAACCTGATGATCAGATCGCGATCTGCACGGTCATCCCAGAACTCGTCCGTCGCCTTGAACTCCAGCCGACCGGTTTCGATGTAACCGTCTTCAGGAGCCTGATCCATCGAGAGTTTGTAGTTCTGAAAGCCGCCGCCGGGAATGGTCAGCTCGCACCACCAGTCGAAGCGGGCATCGGGTGCCGCATCATCGATCGTCCGCTCACAGTTGACGATGGCATCCCCGGTACCTGGGTCAACACCGTAAGGTGCGACCTCACGTAGAGCGATCTCCAACGGTACGCCGTCCTCGCCTAAGAGCAGGGCACCGGTACTGATCCGTTTGAGTTCTGCTTCGGGTGGCCTGATCTCGAAGACGAACTCCGCCGGTGCCTCCCGTGTGGTGGGTAGCGGGTGTGTCTGACTAAGACCTTCGGCGTAGACGAACAGCTTACGTGGCGCCGTTATCGGCGCCCATCCGGGCACCTCCACCAGCACATACATGCCAGCGCCTTTGATTTTGGTGAAGCTGAAGCGGCCCTGACTGTCCGTGTAGATGGGTTCTTTGCCGGTGAAGGCGAAGTAGGGGAACTCGAACGGATCCACCAGGTGATCGAAGACGCTGGCTGTGACTTTGGCGCCCTTCAACGGATTGCCTTCGTCGCTCCTCACCACGCCATGAAAGACGAGTTGGGTTTCGAGCATTCGTTCGGCGTGACCCTGGAATTCCTGCGGATCGAGGTTCGAGTCCGGTTCGGCGTCGAGCGTTCTGGCGAGCCAGGAGATATCGCGTTGCGAGGCTCTGTCTTCCGCTGTAGTGACGCAGCCCGTCAAGGTGAGCAGGCTGACCAGCCATACCAGCGCTTTTTTCTCAAAGCAGTTCGCTGACATAGGAGATATTCCAGATATCCAGAAGGAGATTGTAGAAAGCCGTGGTTTCGTGGGCGCTGCGGGTCCAACCGACCACGTGACCGGTGTGAAAGTCAAAGGGCGTGCGGGCAAGGTCGAATACCCTGCGGATGTGGCCTCGTACCCGGGTTTCCGCGCCGAGTGCGTGGGTTTTGGATTTTGCGATGAACGCCATGATCTCGTGCGGATCTGTGACGATACGATAGTCCGAGCGGAACAAGCCGGTCTTGTAGTAGAGCCTGGCCCGCTCCCCCGGTGGTGCTTTGGAATCCCACACGTAGCGATAGCCGCCCCGTTTGGACGTCGGCTTCATCTGTTTCTGCGCAATGTTCCAGCCGAAAAAGGTCACGTCGGCGTAGTTGTACATGGTGTAGGCGGGGGTCTTGGTGGACTCGATGTAGCCGAGGTAACCGCCTTCGTCCGGGGTGACGGGGGTATCTACGTTGACCATGTCCGGGAGCGTCAGGATAGGCCGGGTATCGTACGCTGCGGCCGGAATGGCACCCACCTGCAGCAGGGCATCTTCCGCCTCCAGACCCAGCTTCAACGCTTCCGTGAGCATGACGGTGCCCAGGCTGTGGGCAGTCACGTGCACGTGTTTGTGCTCGGGTATGGTGCTGATGAAATCGAGCAGGGCCGGGGCGGACTTATAGGATCGGTACTCGCTCTCCAGCAGGCCGTAAGCATAGGCGGGCTTCACGGTCGGCCAGTGAAAGAACGTGAGCCGGCCGCGATAGCCACGATGCCAGAGCCGCTTGAAGATGGTTTCCCCCGCCTGGGTGGTGGCCATCTCGTACAGGCCCTCGCCGCTCTTCAGCCAGCCGTAGATCCAGACCACCTCATCGTCCGTCTCGAACCAGCCTGGTTGAAAGTCATGGCCCTGGGGATCGATGCGCCATTTCAGATCCGGTACGGGCGGTTGTTCTGTGGTGTATTCCCAGGGTGATCCGATGCCTTCTGGCCAGGTCATGGTGGTGCGCTGATAGAAGGTTTTCACGTGGCGAAGATCCATGTGCACGGGTTCGGAGCTCACCAGGGTCTCGCCTTTGTCGAGAATAGAGACCAGCAGCGCGTCGCGCCCAGCTGTGCTCACATCGAAAAAAAAGCAGTAGCCGCCACCACCGAGATCGGGCTCGCCCAGCGCGCCGATGCGCATCCGGAAGCTCAGGTCTTCCACACTGCCCACTGATTCGATCACTTCGGCTGCGAGCTGTGCCTCACCGACCGCCTTGTCGAGCAGGTAGCTGCGAGTGCAAGCTTTGTCGGTAGCGCGGTAGAGGTTGATGTCTCCACCCTCGTCGTTCTGCCACTTGAGCTCCAGCAGGGCGTCATTGTCGTAGCTTGCGAGATCGTCGATCTCGATTCTGAGCCGTGTGAAATCTTCCAGATCCCGGAGCGAGTCTTTGACCTCGGTGGAGGCGTCAGGACGGATGATTGGCCAGGATTCTCCACCGGCCGCCACATCGTCCTGATCGTGATTCAGCCAGAAGCTGAATGGCTGCTCGGCCGTTGGTGAATCCATCGGGATCCG
Organism: Candidatus Azotimanducaceae bacterium; assembly: GCA_965215995.1. Classification (GTDB taxonomy): domain Bacteria; phylum Pseudomonadota; class Gammaproteobacteria; order Pseudomonadales; family Azotimanducaceae; genus SZUA-309. Next base: position 4,005,078 of record OZ244128.1, read on the forward strand.
GGTGCCTGGCTGGGTCTGAATCAGGCCGTCGCCGTTCCAGTCGACGCCGATTCGGATCCCGGCATGTACCGATGCGGCCGCTGAGATAAACGTGGCGATGAGCAGTGATATGCCCGCTGAGTGTACGCGCATGTTAGTTTCGTCGTCCCTGGTAAGTCCCGCACCTTGGAGTTGTTATCGTGCAGAATCGAAAGGGGCTGATCAAGCGTTCGGCCAGGCCTGTGGCCTCGTGCAGTAACTAATTACTAGAGCCGTTCTGGTGGATCGATAGGCGATCCAGGCCGCCCAGGCTGGTGACCAGATACCCTCGCGCCTTGAGCTTCGGCAGGAGTCGATCAAGAGTAGCTGCCGTGCGCCGGCCCCGATCTTCCACATCGTGCAAAACGACGATGCTGCCGGGTTCCACCATCCAGTTGATGTACGAGGACATGCTACGGGGGCTCGAGATCAGGGTGTCGAGCGGCACCACGGACGCCATTGCAATCCGATAGCCACGCTCTTCGGTCAGGGCGAGCACCGTATCGTTGTAGCGGCCGGAACCTGCTCTGAACCAGGTGATCGGAGAGAATGCCTCCAGCGCGTCGGCGGCGGCATGAAATTTGTCGCGAAGTTCATCCTCGCTGAGCGTCACGGTGACTTCGTCCTCGGTCATGTGATGACCGATCTCGTGTCCTTCATCCAGCATGCGCAGGAGGATGGTCTCTTTGCCGGGCAGGGTGTTGGTAACGATAAAGAAGGTGGCTTGGACGTCGTGCTCTTTCAGAACGTCGAGAATCAGTGGCGTAGTCTCCGCGTCCAGGCCGTCATCGATCGTGAGCGCAACTGCTTTCTCTTCGGTTGGCACGAAGTACACCACTTCCGGGTAGTCCCCAGGCAATGCGCGAACCAGCCAACGGGGTTCAGCCTGCTGGGTACAGCCGACAAGCACCATGACAAGGGTGGCGGCTAGGAGCAGCCTGCCGACGTACGGGACGCGGCGACTCAACGATCAGTTGCCCGCGGCGTCCCAGCCGCCACCGAGGGCCTTGTAGAGGTCGACGATTGAGACCAGCTGCGCACGGCGAACCTGAGAGGCGGCGATTTCTGCGGTAAACAGGGACCGCTCGGAATCGAGCACTTCCAGATAACTGGTCACGCCACCGTCGTAGCGGGCCCGGGACAAGGTGGCGGCACTACGAGCGGCGTTTACCTGTAACTGTCGGGCGTCGTACTCGTCGTTGAGATTGCGGATCGCGGCAAGGGCGTCCTCCACTTCCGCAAACGCAAGCAGCACAGCGAGTTCATAGGTCTCCAGCGCCTGTTCGGCGATCGCTTGCTCGATTTCCACTCGCCGCTTGTTTCGACCGGCGTTGAACAAAGGGGCAAACAGGTTCGCATCTACGGACCAGAGATCGTCTGCATCCAGTAGATCCGAAAGGTCGTCACTGGCGAGGCCGATGCTCCCGGTCAGGGACAGGGATGGCCAGCGCAGCGCTTCCGCTACACCGATGCGGGCGGTTTGAGCAGCCAGCGATTGTTCCGCCGCCTTCAGATCCGGACGCCGCTCGAGCAGTTCCGATGGCAGGCCTGCCGGTACGGTCGGGACGAGTGTCTGATCGCTCAGGCTACGAATACGAATGATGGACCCGGGATTGCGGCCGATCAGAATCGACAGCAGGTTCTCGGTCTGCACCCGCTGCCTTGCCAACGCGGCCAGGGTTGCAGCCGAGTCTGCTTCTTCGATCTCGGCCTGGTTCACATCCAGGAACGGCACAATACCTTTGTTGAAGCGCTCGCGGATGATGTTGGTTGAATCTTGACGGGTTCTCAGCGTTCGCGCCGCGATCTCGTAACGTGCATCGAAGTCTCGCAGCAGGAAGTAGGTGCTCGCCACATCGGCGATTACAGCGGTCACAACCGTCTGGCGATTGGCTTCACTGGCGAAGAGATCCGCCTGGGCGGCTTCCGTGGAGCGGCGTACCCGACCGAAGAGATCGACCTCGTAGAACGCTTCTGCAGCGAGCAGAAAGTTGTCGCTCGTGTTGCCAGTGGGATTCTGCTGATTCGGGACGTTGCCCCGACCGGCGCCGAAGGCACCGTTCAGCTGCGGGTAGAGGTCGGCACGGGTGAAGCCGAGTCGGGCTCGTACCTCGTCGCGGCGGGCTGTCGCGATGGCGAGTTCCTTATTCTCCGCCAGAGCCAGATTGATCAGCTCGATCAATTCGGGATCGTCGAATACCTGCCACCAGGGCAGGTTTGCCAGGGCTGCACCTTCGTTCATTGCCTGACCGTAGCCCTCGGGCACATCCAGTTCGGGGCGTTCGTAATTCGGTCCCAGCTTGCAGCCGGTGAGCGCAAGGGCGCAGATACCGACTAGAAGTCGTTGCCTCAGTCTCGTCATGTGCTGCTGTTTCCGACCTCAGCCGTTCGTTGGTTGCGCTCGTCCGTTTTACCGCCTTTGCCACCACTGAGCTTCTCCACCAGAACATAGAGTGCTGGCACCATGATCACGCCGATGACGGTGGAGGTCGCCATGCCGGCGAACACCGTCATGCCCATCACCTTGCGCGCCTCTGCGCCTGCGCCGGATGCGATCAGTAGGGGGATCACACCGAGGATGAACGAGAAGGCTGTCATCAGGATGGGCCGAAATCGATCTCGGGCCGCGGTCAAAGCTGCGTCCAACGGCTCGGCGCCTTCCTCTCGTTTCATCTTGGCGAACTCGACGATGAGAATGGCATTCTTGGCGGCAAGTCCGATCAGCATCACAAGGCCTATCTGAGCGAAGACGTTGTTCTCATAGCCGGACAGGAACAGCCCGGATAGAAACAGTCCGGCCATCGCTCCAAACACAGCGATGGGCGTGCCGAGCAGCACGGAAAACGGCAAGGACCAGCTCTCGTACTGTGCCGCCAGGATTAGGAAGACGAAAACGAGGGCCAGCACGAATACCTGTCCACCTGAACCCGCAGCAGCCACTTCCTGGTAGCTCATCGCGTTCCAGGAGTAACTCATGTCGGTAGGGAGCACCGAGGCGGCCACTTCTCGAAGTGCATCCAGTGCCTGGTCCGAGCTGTATCCCTGTGCCGGGGAACCGGTTAGTTCAGCAGCCCGGAACAGGTTGAATCGGTTTGTGTACTCCGGCCCCTGCGTCGCTTCCATGTTCACCACGGAAGATAGCGGAACAGGTTCCCCTTCGGCGTTGCGCACGAAGAAAAAGCGAATGTCTCCTGGTGCGTTACGGTATTCGGGCTCAGCCTGGACGTATACTTTGAACAGACGACCGAATCGGTTGAAGTCGTTGACGTAAGCGCCGCCGAGAAAAGCTCCCAGAGCTGTGTTCACGTCCGCTGGGGAAATGCCGAGTTTCAGCATGTTGTCCGTATCGATGTTGGCAAAGATCTGCGGCACGGTGGCGCGGAACGTGGTGATCACGCCACCGATCTCCGGACGCTCGCTGGCCGCCTGAATGAAACGCTGGGTCTGCTCGGCGAGGTATTGAGGCGAGTTGCCGCCGCGATCCTGCAGCATCATGGAGAAGCCTGAACCGGTACCGAGTCCCGGTATTGCTGGCGGGCCGAAGGCGAAGGCGATAGCACCGGGCACTCCGGCTGCCAGGTGAGCGTTCACTTCCTGGATGATCTGGTTCACGTGGCGGTCCTGACGCTCCCCCCAGTCCTCGAGCGATACGAACAGGAAGGCGGTGTTCGGTGACAGCGAAGCAGTGAGCAGGCTGTAGCCACCAACCGATGTCACGTACCGCACACCGTCCACATCCTCCAGCAGGTGTTCGATGCTGCTGACCACCGCATCGGTGCGCTCCAGCGAGGCTGCATCCGGTAACTGCACATTGATCAGGAAGTAGCCTTGATCCTCCTCCGGCACAAAGCCGCCTGGCACGATCCCGAACAATCCGCTCATGGCAATGCTGAGTCCAACCAGGCCGGCGACACTGATGGCCAGACGTCGCGTGAAGAAGCCTGTTATGCCCATGTACTTCTCGGTAGCCACCGAGAAGACTCGGTTGAAACGATCGTAAAACGGCTGCAGAAAGCTCTTCTTCTGTTCCGAGGGAGGCTTGAGGAGCATGGCTGAGAGCGCGGGGCTGAGCGTCAGCGCGTTCAGCGACGAGATCGCCACGGAAATGGCGATCGTTATTGCGAACTGCTGATAAAGCCTGCCCGTGATGCCGGCCATGGCGGCGACGGGTACGAACACGGCGATCAACGAAAGGCTGGTGGCGACAATGGGACCGGAGACTTCCTTCATCGCCGCGACGGTGGCCTGCTTCGGCGACATGCCTTCCTTCTCCATTTTGGCCGTGACGGCTTCCACGACCACGATCGCGTCATCCACGACGATGCCGATAGCGAGCACCAGGCCGAGCAGGGAAAGCGTGTTAATGGAGAATCCGAGCAGCGGGAAAACCATGAACGTGCCGATCAGAGAGACAGGCACCGCCAGCGATGGAATCAAGGTGGCTCTGGCATTCTGCAGGAACATAAAGACGACCAGGATGACCAAACCGACGGCCATGTAGAGGCTGGAGATGATCTCCGCAATCCCTTCTTCGATGGCGAGCGTGGTGTCCAGCGAGACCAAATAGTCCATGTCAGGCGGAAAGTCCTGTTTCATCTCCGCCATGACCCGCTTGATTTCAGCCGCTACTTCCAGGCCGTTGGCACCAGGCAGCTGATAGACCGCCAGGATGGCACCCGGTCCAGAGTCCAGACGGCTGATGGCGTTGTAAGTCTGAGTGCCGAGCTCGACTCGGGCCACGTCCTTGATCCGGACCTGAGAACCATCCGGGTTCGACCGGATCACCACATTGCCGAATTCTTCGGCGGTAGCCAGTCGTCCCTGGGTACGCACTGTGTAGGTAAACTGCGTGCCGGCTGCGGCCGGCGGACCGCCGATCTGACCAGCAGGCGCGATGACGTTCTGCTCCTGAATGGCGCTTGTGATATCCGGCACGGTGAGGTTCAGCTTGGCCAGCTGATCGGGCTTTACCCAGACCCGCATTGCGTACTCGCTGCCGCCAAGCACCTGCGCCTGGCCTACACCCCGGATACGAGCCACCGCATCGAGCACGTTGATGGTGAGGTAGTTGGAGAGGAAGTTCTGGTCGTAGTTCTGACCAGGGGAGTAGATGGAAACCAGCATCAGCGGGAAAGAGAGCTGTTTCTTCACCGTGATGCCGAGCCGTTTTACCTCCTCCGGCACGCTGGCTTGCGCTTCGGATACCCGGTTCTGCACCAGCACATTGGACATGTCCAGATCCGAACCCACTTCGAACGCGACCGTGAGGCGCATGGTCCCGTCATTGGCATTGACGCTCTTCATGTAGAGCATGTTCTCCACCCCGTTCACCTTCTGCTCGATGGGTGTGGCGACGGACTGCTCCACCACCTCGGCGTTGGCGCCCGTGTAGGTGGCACTGACCTGGACCTCCGGCGGGGTGATTTCCGGGTATTGGGCGATAGGTAGCGCGCCGAGCGATACCAGACCCACGATCACGATGATGATCGCGATCACCATGGCAACGATGGGACGGTGGACAAAAAAAACAGCCATTGCGGGCTAACGCTCCACCTGGGCGTTAGCGACTTCCTGGTATGGTTCCGGGACCACCGTCATCCCGGTACGGACCTTCTGAATGCCTTCCACGATGATGATCTCGCCACCGCTGAGGCCGGACTCGATCACCTGATCGTTCCCGTTGATGGGTCCCAGCGTTACATCCCTCACGACGACCTGATCGCCTTCGTCTACGGTGTAAACCTGGAACTGGCCCTGCAGCTCGACCACAGCGCGTCTCGGCACCACGATGGCATCGTCCAGCATCTCATGTTGCACTCTGACCCTGGCGAACTGACCCGGCACCAACACGTTATCCGGGTTGGCGAACAGCGCTTCGAACGAGAAAGTGCCTGTGCCGGCATCCACTGCCTGAGCTGTGGCAGCCAACCGACCCGGATGCGGGTGAACGCTACCGTCCGCCAGAATGAGCTCCATTGGCACGGCCCGGCTGCTTGGATCGAGTTCGGCCTGCTGTTGCGCCTGGCTAACATTCGACCGGGCCAGCAGGATGTACTCCCGTTCCGAAATTGAGAAGCGCACGCGGATCGGATCGATGTCGGACAGAACATTGAGCACCACCGGGTTGGGCTCCCGGCCGACAAACTCCCCAGGACGAGCCTGAGTGAGACCGATGCGCCCGGCGATGGGTGCCTGAATCCGGGTGTAGGAGAGTTCGATCTCTGCCAGTCGGACGGCGGCTTCGGAGGCCTGCACGCCCGCCCTGGCTGCGGCTTCCTGAGCGACCGCGCTGTCCAGATCCTGCTCGCTCACAGCTTTCATTTCGGCCAGCGGAGCGATCCGGCGCAGGTCGCTTTCTGCCTTGGCGAGGTTGGTTTGACTGGCTGCCAGCTGGCTTTGAGCCTCGACCAGTTTTGCCTGAAACGGCTGCGGGTCGATCGTGTAGAGCAGATCGCCCTCGGCGACGAATCCGCCTTCCTGAAAGTTCATGGTCTCGAGGAATCCTTCCACCCGAGCTCGAATGGGCACATCCTGCGTGCCGAGCGTGCCGCCGACCATATCGAGGTACAGCGGTACGTCCGCCCGTTGCACCTCAACCACCTGTACCGCCAAGGGGGCGAGCCCCGGTGTGCTTTCGTCGTCACTGCCGCAGCCGCCGAGCGCGAGCGTGGCAATGAGCACGCTGGCCGTGGGGAAATTGCGCCCCATGAGCCCTCCAGAATCCATGTCTTCCGTGTGACCGGGCATGATGGTGGGTTCGTCTGCGTGCGTCCAGTGGTGCGAGTCCGGCGCTGCTCACCTGCCAGCGCCCGCTCAGCTGGACGTTGGCTTTCCACTAAGCACCTTTTTATGATGAAAGTTATGATGAAAGCAGAACTGGTATCCAATCATCAGGGAGAGCATTGGATGGTGTCTGTGGTTCGAGCCTTTCTTCTAGTCTGTCTGAGCGGCTTGGTGCTGGCCTGTGCCAGTACGCCGAACACGTTTTCCCAGGTGGACCCCAGCGCTGATTTCACTCAGTACCGGACCTACGGGTTTTATGACAACCCAGCTACCAACAACGCCGAGTACGAATCCTTGGTCACCAGCTTTCTGAAAGTGTCGGTTGCCCAGCAACTCGATGCTCGCGGCATGAGTTACGACCCAGCTGATCCGGACATCGTGGTGAACTTCTACCTGAACACCAAAGAGAAGGTGCGGTCCCGATCTGTGCCGACCATGAGTGGTTACTACGGCTATCGCGATCCGTTCTTCGATCCCTGGCCGGGGTATGCCTACGAAACCCGTATCGATCAGTACACCGAAGGCACTCTCAATATCGATGTGGCAGACGTGGCTCAGAAGAAGCTGGTCTGGGAAGGCTCGGTGGTGGGGCGGATCACCGATGAGTTTGTCCGCAACCTGGAACAGGGTCTGGACGAAGCCGTGGCTGCCATCTTCGAGAACTACCCGGTTGAGTCGACCTACAAGGTGAAGCACTGAGCGGGACTGAGCCGGAGCTAAATGATGGTTGGGAGTAACGATCGCTGGCTATTGGCGCGGACACCGCCACAAGGTTGGCCCGTGTCGGGGGATTTCCGCTGGGATCCCGAGCGAGTCCCGGAGCCCGGCGATGGTCAGTGTCTGACCCGAACGATTTATCTGTCCTTAGATCCTTATCAGTGGGGCCGGCGCCGGAGCGGTACCGAAGCCCCGGGAGCTGTTTGCCATGGTCGTACGGTCTCCCAGGTGGTGGCCAGCCGGATGGACGAATACGAACCTGGCGAGTTCCTCTTCAACACCAATGGTTGGCAGCAATACGGGTTGACCGGTGCAGATGTGGATGTGTTCGGCTACATGTTTCCCCGAAAGCTGGATCCTCGAGTGGCACCTATCTCCACTGCGGTTGGCGTGATGGGCATGCTGGGTCTGACGGCCTATTCCGGGCTCATCGTTCAATGTGAGCCGAAATCGGGCGAGACGGTTGTTGTTTCGGCGGCGTCCGGCGGTGTTGGTCAGGTGGCCGGGCAGCTGGCAAAGATCAGAGGTTGCCGGGTTGTAGGGATTACCAGCAGCGAGCAGAAGTGTGCCTACGTTCGCGACCAATTGGGTTTGGATGCGGTGGTTTCGCACCTGGATGAGGACTTCCCGGATCAGCTACGCAACGCCTGTCCGGATGGCATCGACGTCTACTTCGAGAACGTCGGCGGCCGGGTATTCGAGGCTGTGCTTCCACTTCTCAACACGGCATCCAGAATCACCTTGTGCGGCATGATCTCCCAGTACGGCAATACCGATGGACGTTCGCCGGGCGAGGTCTGGATGGAAACAGGCCGGCCAACGTTCGAGCGACAGAAGGTGGCGGCCCACAGCTTGTTCGTCGGCAACTTCGTGGCCGATCATCAGGACGAGTTTCTGGCTGAAATGGCCGGTTGGATCGCAGACGGACACATCGTCTACCGGGAAGATGTCTGGGAGGGCCTGGAGAAGGCGCCGGAGGCGTTCTCCGCCATGCTCAAAGGTGGCAACTTCGGCAAGACCCTGGTAGCCGTCGCTGAAGATCCGACGCTGGCCGACAGTCCGCTTGTGATTCGTTGATCGGAAGCAGGGTGCTCGATCACCCAGCGAGGGAAAACGCCTCTGCGCTGACTTCCTCGAGCTTGTCCAGATGTTGCTGAGGGTCTGTCAGATCACCTCCTAAGGTGCGGATGCAGACGAAGTCGAGCCCGGTTTCCCGCCAGTTGCTTGCCCGGGATTGCCATTCGGCCTCACGAGGGCCGACCACGGCCACACCCGCTTCCTTGCCGATTACCGACGGATCCCGTCCAACCTCGGTGGCAGCAGCGTCGATGCGGCTTTTCACCTCCGGGTACTCCTCCGGTGAGCAGAGCACGAACCAGCCATCGCAGAATCTGCCGATGCGTCGTACCACCGGATCAGAAGGCACTGAAGCACCGCCGTACCAGATGGGGATACGGCGCTGCACCGGTAACGGGCTGATGCCCATTTCCTGAACGCGATCCCACCTGCCTTCGAAGTTGACGACGTTCTCGGTCAAGAGGGCGTTCAACAGCTCGAGTTGCTCATTGCAGCGGGCACCGCGGCTGTGAAAGTCCTGGCCCAGAGCCTCGTACTGCTCTTTCGAGCCGCCGATGCCGATCCCCGCTCGTGCCCGGCCGTTGGACAGCACATCCAGCTCGGCGAGCTGCTTGGCAAAGTGTGCCGTCTGCCTGGCGGGCAGGACGATGACAGAAGGGCAGAGGCCAATGCTCGACGTGTGTGCTGCAACCCAGGCCAGCAACATCATGGGCTCATGCAGATGGCCGCCTTTGGGGCGAATGATGGTGTCGGGAACCCGAAGGTGCGAGTAGCCGAGCTCTTCTGCCAGTTGGGCAAAGGCACGAATGGCCCCAAGATCGTCTTTCATCTCCCGGACGGGAAGGGATACGCTCAGCTGCATTGTCGGTCCTTGCAAACTCTCCTTTCAGCAGAGGGTTTTATTGCATGCGTGCAATAGCTTCAATAGCTGGATCGAAACTCCCTCCCGATGGCCGGAAGAAAAGCTGTCGTCTTCTGGCACCCTGTGCAGGGGATCTGGAATAACTTATTCTGCAGCTATCGGCGGACGCTTCGACGCGTCGAGCTAAGTACAAACAAGGAACGAGACCGATGAACCGACTAGTCGTAGTTGCCGTTTCTCTGTTGGTCCTGATGGCGTGTTCCGCGGCATCAGCTGACGGAGAGCCTTCTGCCGGTGCCAAAGGGATGGCCGGAGCCATAGGAACCTTCGAGTTCAAGCCGGCGGACTGGATGTCTGGTGAGAAGAGTTACTGGCTGGACACCGATGGTGTCGATCCGGGACTGGCCGGTTGCCACGTCGGTGCGGACAGCGAAGGCAGGCCGAATGGCCGGACCTTCGGCGAGGCCTGCATCGACGAGCAGACCCTGGTGGAGTCCAACCCCGGTGCGATGGAGCTGCACAGTCACACCAACGATGTTGGTCATCCGGACAAATTCGACTGCCAGGCATGGTGCGTTGGCGAAGGCGCTTCAAGCGGTATGTGCGTGGCAGCACCTGCACCGCCCTGTTCGGCATCGGCCCGCTGCGCCTGCGAGTAATCCCTCGGGAGGTCGGCTGACGTCAATTGAGCCGGCGTGAGCCGGTTTTATTGAATGAACGCGAACTCGTCGACAACCGAACCTCAACTCCGATTATGCGGAATCAATGGCGTTGAACTTGCCTACTGGGAGCGGGGCACACCGCGCCTGGATCGACCAACCCTGTTTTTTGTCCATGCAACCGGATTTCATGGCAGGGTTTACGACCGGGTGATCGAGGCCTTTCCAGGTTTTCACTCCATCGCCTTCGAGCAGCGGGGCCATGGCCGTAGTGAGCACAGCCCGATTCGGCATTGGCAGACCATGGGCGAGGACCAGATCGCCTTCCTGCAGGCCAAAAAGCTCTCCAACCTGATCGGCATCGGCCATTCCATGGGTGCCCATGCCATGATTGATGCGGCTCATGCCACCGGTGCGTTTGCCCGGCTGCTGCTGCTCGATCCTACCGTTCCCTCGCCGGAAGCCTACGCTGAGGCACCACCCCAGGACTTCAGCCAGCCGCACCCGGCGTCGAAACGAAAGAGGTACTTTGACTCACCCGAAGACATGCGGGACCGGTTGTTGCCTAAGGGGGCTTACCAACTGTTCGAGCCACGGATCCTGATGGACTACTGTCGCTACGGATTGCTGCCGTCGGCAGCCGGCGGATACGAACTTGCCTGCCTGCCGGAGATGGAAGCTTCGGTGTACCAGAGCGCCCGCACTAATCCGGGTGTCTTCGTTAGTGCTCGAGAACTGGCTATCCCGGTCACCATCATGCGCGCCATGGAGCCGGGTCCTGACCGCGATCCGGCTGATTTTTCCATATCCCCGACCTGGCCGAAGCTGGTTGGTGAGTTCGCTAACGGCCGGGAGTTTCATCTGGCGGACTGTACCCACTTCATCCCCATGCAGATGCCCGACAAGGTGATCGAGGTGCTGAATGAAGAGGTAAATGCCTGGAAACCAGCCCTGTGAGCCGGTTCTTGCCTATCGGTAACTGAACGGATGCGTATCAGGGAAAGTATCGATATATTCCCTCGCTGAGGCCGCTAGGCTTTATATAACTGAATCTTATTTAACTGCTCGAGGCTGTAACGGATGGCTGAAAAGAATCGCGTTTTCGTTGTGCTGGATCCCACCTGCATGGAGCAGGCCGCGCTCGAATGGGGTGAGCAGATTGCCCGCCAGTTCGGCGCCAGCCAGGAGACTGTCCTGCACGTGTATTGCTGCGTCAACGAAGACAGCGTGGCAATGGCGGCTACGGATGACAGCGCCCATGCTCAGGCGGAAACTGAGAAGAGGGTGCGCGGCTGGGTCGATCGCCTTGTCCTTCAGCCACGCGCAGACGGGCTCGAAGTGGAAACGGAAGTGGAGTGGCACCACGACTGGCGCAAGGCCATCGTCGTGGCTGCCGAGCGCGCGGGTAGTGCCCTGGTGGTCAAGAACATGACCCAGCACACACGCTTCATACGTATGGTGCGGGAAACGTCGGATTGGACCCTGATCAGCGGGTGTCAGTGTCCGGTGCTGCTGGTGAAGTCCGGTCGACCCTACTCTGTCGAGAAGGTGCTTGTGGCTGTGAAGCATTCGGATGATGAAGCCTACGAGAAGGCCAACGACAACATCCTTGCCGCCGCGCGGACGATTACGGCGGATCTGGGCGCGACTCTACATGCCGTGACCGGCTATGCCAGTACGGAAAGCCACCCGGACCGCCAGCGGTTTGCGGATCGGTGCGGCCTGGATCGTGCTCAGGTGAGCGCAGACATGGGCGCACCGGAAAAGGTGATCGCCGAGACGGCAGACCGTCTGGGTGCTGACCTCGTGGTGATCGCCAGAGTCGCCAATCCCGAGTCGAAGAAAGAGATGGGCAGCACGGCGAAAAAGGTGATAGACGAGATCGACACCGAAGTGCTGATTCTCCCGGTCGGCGCCTGATCACTGCCTCAACTGGGCGCCGCGCGAGCTTACCGGTCTCCCACTGCTGCCGGATCTGGAACCTCGCTCAGGCGACCGCCCCCGAGGCGTAGGCGGCAGCAATCTGCCCATCATCGTAGCCAAGAAAGTCTGACAGGATCTCGAAGCTGTGCTGACCGAGGGTAGGTGCTGGGCTTCTTGGTGCGTTGTCGTAGTTCGAGATGCGGTACTGGTGACCGGCATAGGGGATGTGCCCCATGACCGGGTGGTCGTAATAGCGGTAAAAGTTCCGGTGCGCGTACTGGGGATCTTTGAGCAGCTCACTCGATCTCTGCACTACCCCGGCCGGCACACCGGCGGTCTGCAGGCGGTGCATGATCGCAGTGCTGTCCTGCTCGCGGGTCCAGGCGGCAATGGCTTCGTCGATGGCATCGTGCGCTGCCAGTCGTCCCGAGTTGGCGGCAAGCGCTTCATCTGCCGACAGATCCTGTCGGCCCATGACCTCACACAGACGCTGCCATTGCGCATCGGTGTCCACTGCGATTGCACACCAGTTGTCGGTACCAGCTGCCTGGTAGCACCCTTGCGGTGCAGCGAAACGGGCCCGGTTACCGTTCCGGGTGGCGGCGAAGCCACTGGTCTGCAGATCCAACAGCTCCGGACCCAGAAAGTGCAGCGCCGTCTCAATCTGCGCCACATCCACATAGCAGCCCTCACCGGTGCGTCGGCGGTGATCGAGCGCTGCGGCAAGCAGGATGGAAATAAAGCGGGGCGCGATGGTGTCGGTATAGGCAACCCAGGGACCGGTGGGTGCCAGATCGGGCCAGCCGGTGACCTCGTAAAATCCGGCGATGGCACCGGCGTGATAGCCGTAGCCGGCCATGGTCGCGGCCGGCCCAGTCTGGCCCATGAGGCAGGTGCTGATCTTGATCAGTCCTGGATTGAACTTCTTCACCTCATCGTAACTGAGGCCGAGCCGGTGAATGGCACCAGCGGCGAAGCTCTCGATCATCACGTCCGAACGCCCGATCACTTCCCGGGCGATCTCGATTGCCTCAGGCGTTTTCATGTTCAGCGTCAGGCTCTGTTTTGACGTGTTGAAGTCGCCGAAGAACTGGGAACGATCAAGACCCGGCACCCCATCTTTGAATGGTGCGCCTCCTCTGAGCACATCCGGACGGGTTTCTGACTCGATCCGGATCACCCGAGCGCCATGATCGGCAAGGTACTTCGCTGAGATCGGGCCGACTCCGACCCAGGAGAAGTCTGCCACCGTGATACCTTCGAAGGGCAAGGCGCCATCCGCTTCCGGATAAGTGAAAGACGCGCTTGGTGCTTTGAGCGCCGTGCAAATCTCCTCGCTGTGCTCGCCGATCTCCGGTGCTGCGCGCCGGACGGAAGCGATGTCCTGGTGCGACTTCACCCAGAGCCCGGGTGCGCGCACGCTCTGGCCATCCGGCAACGCCATGGATTCCCAGTAGCCCCGGAACTCAAGATGTTCCATCTGCAGAAGCTCCGGGAGGTTGTTGATCGGCGCGATGGTAAAGCCGTGCTCGAGGCCGTAGTCGAAGAGCTCGAGCTTGCTGTGGTTGATGAAAAAAGACCGGCAGAGCTCGATCCCGTTCTGGACATTGAACGGGCCGTAATCCGGGTCTCTGGTGTTCAGGTCGTACTCGGCCCAATCGACGGTCTCCGCGAACGCGGCATCCACCACGCCGTCTTCCACCATCCAGGACATGCACCCGAGAATGACCTTCGAGTTGGGCAAGGCGAGCACGTGACCGTCCGCGCAGGGGTGGATCATGTCGATCCTCACCCGCCCGGTAACAAGCCCGGCCCCACGCTCGAAGTCGATACCTTGAATGGCATGGGCGTCCATCGCGTTCAGCATGGTCCAGGTCATTACGCTCTGGGCTGAGAGATCCACATACTGGGCCTCTCCCGTGCGCAGCATTCTGTGGTGGGCGACCATGGCACCAACCGCTGCTTCAACGCCTGCATGACGCCATACCTGGGGCACGCTCAGACGGACCGGCGCACGGTCGCTGGATCCCTGTAGAGCGATGGGTCCGCCCATGGCGGCCAGGACCAGATCATTACCCAGGTAGTCCGCATGCGGGCCGTCATCGCCCCAGGGAGAAATACGCACGTAGATGATACGGGGATTCAGGCGGCGAGCGGTTTCGAAATCGATCTCGTACGGAGCAAGCGGACTGTCCGGCCACGGTTCGAAGATGAACTGGCTGTGCTCTATCAACCTCTCGAGTGTGGACCGGTCCGACGCGCTTCCCGGGTCGAGGACGATTGAACGCTTGTTCCGATTGAATGCGTGAAAGGGCAGGCTTGCCAGCGACTGGGAGTCTGCCGCGGCGAGCTTAGGTTGCGACCGTCGAGCGCGACTGCCCTCTGGGGGCTCGACCCTGATCACGTCCGCGCCCAGATCGCCCATCAGCATCGGCCCGATCTCACCTCGCTCGTCAGTAAAGTCGAGCACCCTGTACGGTTCCAGGATCAAAACAGCTCCCCTTGCATTGCCTGCACAGACGTTAAGATGCCCGGCATTCCGGAGCAACTCCTGTTCGTGCTGCGGGACGTTGCGACTCGAAGCAACGGCAGTTGCAATAGGTTGCGATAGAAAGCACCGGCAAGGATGATGTTGGGGTTGTTTTCGCCCGCGGGGAGGGTTTGCCCAGGATGGCTGACGAACTGTTGTTCGACGGATTGCTGGTGCTCGATATGAGTAGTTGGATCGCAGCACCCACCTGCGCGGCGATGCTCGGGGAATTGGGTGCGGAAGTGATCAAGATCGAGCAACCGGGGGTTGGCGACGGTTACCGCGCCTACTATCAATCACCGGTCTCGCCCATTTCCGAAACCAACTACACCTACCATCTCGACAATAGAAACAAACGCTCTCTGACGCTGGATCTCAAATCCGAGGAAGGACAGTCGATCCTGCACAAGCTCGTGGCGCGAGCGGATGTGCTGATCACCAATCAGCCGTTTCCGCTCCGGCGCGCGTTGAAACTGACCTATGAAGATCTGTGCCCGTTCAACGAACGCCTGATCTACGCCTCGCTCAGCGCCTATGGGGAGGAAGGGCCGGACAAGGACATGAAGAGCTTCGACCTGGTCGCCTACTGGACACGCTCGGGCCTGATGAATCAGATGCGCCACCGGCACCTCGGTCAGGAGCCGGTGCAGGCCATGGCCGGGATGGGAGACCACCCCACCGGCGTTGCCCTCTACGGCAGCATCGTGACAGCACTGCTCCGGCGGGAGCGGACGGGCAAAGGTGGCAAGGCGCATACCTCGCTCCTGGCCAACGGCCTCTGGTCTGCTTCCTGCTTCGCTCAGGCAGCCTGGGCGGAGGCGGACTTCTCCCAGATGCCACCGCAGCGGCTGACATGGGCACTGTTCGAGACCAGTGATGGACGCTGGCTCAACCTGGTGATGACGCGGCAGCAGGAGATCTTCGAGCGGCTGCTGGTAGTGCTGGAACTGCTGGACTGGTTCACCGACGAGCGCTTTGCCACCCCTGAAGGTCTGATGGAAAACGCGGAAGCGGCAACGCAGGCGCTGCGTGACGTGATCGCGAAGCGGAGCGCCGAGGAATGGATGGCGTTGTTCGCAGAGCACGATATCCCGATTGCCCTGGTGCCCGAATGGCCGGACCTGGCAGACGATCCGCAGATTCAGGCCAACCATATGACGATTGATCCGGCGGATGACTTCGGCCTCAGCAAGGTCATTCGGGATCCCATCAACGTGGACGGTGTTGGCAGGAGACCGCCGAACCGGTCTCCCGAGCTCGGCGAGCACACCGAGGAGGTGTTGGCCGAGCTGGGACTCGACGCCGATGAAATCACCGGGCTGCGCGAACGAGGCATCATATGACGACCAATTCAGCTGGCCGGGCGTTGTCCGGCTATCGAATCTGCGACTTCACAGGTCAGCTGGCTGGTGCCGGAGCCACGAAGTGGCTTGCCGCATTTGGCGCCGAGGTGATCCGCATCGAAGACCCGGTGCTGAAGGGCCGCTGGGACATCCTTCGTGCCATGCCGCCATTCGTCGACGAGCGCCGCGGTGAGGATTTCGGTGGTGGGTTCAACAATCACAACACGGACAAGCTGGGTATTACCCTCAACCTTCGCACGGCAAAGGGCAAAGAGATTCTGCGTGAGATCGTTGCGAAGTCGGATGTGGTCAGCGAGAACTTTGCCGCCGGTGTGCTGGAGCGCTGGGGATTCGGTTACGAGGCGCTGAAAGAGATCCGTGAAGACATCATCTACGTTTCCAACTGCGGATTCGGCCACGAGGGTCCGTATTCCCGGTTCAAGACCTGGGGCCCGATCGTGCAGGCCGTCTGCGGCCTCACCTTCACTTCAGGATTGCCTGACGAAGAACCGGCTGGCTGGGGCTTCTCCTACATGGATCACACAGGCGCCATGTATATGGCCATCGCCATTCAGATGGCGCTGCTGCATCGGGTGCGAACGGGAGAAGGCCAGTGGGTGGACCTTGCCTGCACGGAAGCCGGCCTGACCCTGCATGGACCGGCGATTCTCGACTATACGGTCAACGGCCGCCCAAGCCGGCGGCCAGGCATGCCGAACGGCAATCGCAGCCAAGGCCGTGACATGGCGCCGCACGGGATATTCCGTACTGCCGGCGATGACGAGTGGGTAGCCATCGTCTGCCGGGATGAAGCCGACTGGCAGGCGTTCTGCACGGTGGTGGGTGAGCCCTGGACCCGCAACGAGCACTACACGGACGTGGTTGGTCGCAAGGCGAATGAAGATGCCCTGGAGTCGGATGTATCCGCCTGGTGCGCGGAACGCAACAAGTTCGACGTGCAGAACGCGTTGATTGCCGCCGGTGTGCCGGCCGCAGCGGTGCAGAAGCCAGGTGAGCGTATTGATCATGATCCGGACACCGAAGGGTTCGGCCTCTGGCCGACCGTGAAGCACGGGAAGATGGGCGATGTGCGCGTGGATGGGTTGCCCGTGCACCTCTCCAAAACCGACTGGCAGATGACGCGGGGCGGCCCCTGTCTGGGCGAGCATACCGACCAGGTGCTTAGAGATCTGGTTGGTCTTTCCGAAACCGAGATCGCCGAGCTTCGCGAGGAGGGCGTGGTATGAGCGCGCTCGCAGGCATTCGAATCATTGAGTTGCCGGGGGAGAGCACGGCGTTTGCCGGGAAGCTGCTGGCTGACATGGGCGCGGACGCTATCGTCGTGGAACCGCCCGGGGGTGCCGAGGCGCGCAGCTACCCGCCCTTTCAAGGCGATGAGCGTGGCCTCGAACGGAGCCTCCATTGGTGGCACTTCTATACGTCCAGGCGGGGAATCACCCTCGATCTGGCAACGGATGAGGGCCGCGAGGTGTTGCTCGAGTTGATCGCCGGCGCGGATGTCTTGCTGACGGGGGGAGACGGCGTGCAGCTGCCAGCCGGTCTGGACGCTGAGACGATAGCGACCGCCAATCCGAAACTGGTGCACGCGGCGATATCCGGGTTTGGTCAGGCCAGCGCGCGCAAGAGCGATCCGGTCACGGATCTAACTATTCTCGCCGGCAGCGGTGTTGTCTGGAGCTGTGGCTACGATGACCACGAGTTGCCGCCGATCCGCGGTGGCGGCTTCCAAGGCTTCAACACAGCTTCGCACTATGCCGTGCTGGCGGTGCTGACCGCGCTTCTGTATCGGGAAGGTTCCGGTGAAGGTCAGTTTATCGATGTCAGTCAGCATGCAGCCGCCAACATCACCAC
Organism: Candidatus Azotimanducaceae bacterium; assembly: GCA_965215995.1. Lineage (GTDB taxonomy): Bacteria > Pseudomonadota > Gammaproteobacteria > Pseudomonadales > Azotimanducaceae > SZUA-309. Next base: position 4,022,862 of record OZ244128.1, read on the forward strand.
GGAGATGGCCAGCTACACCTGGCTCGTTGAGCAGGGCACGGTGCAACGGCAAACGGGGCGGCATGCCATGACCGTATCAACCGCCGAAACGCAGGCTCAGACCGCGGACGGGCGCTATGTAAACACCGGCGTGCTGCCACGCACGCCGAGAGAGTTCAAAGGCCTGCTCGACTGGGTGGACGAGTTGTCGCTGCGGGACGAATTTCCCGAAGCAGTCTTTCTGGAAATGGCGGCAGAACGGGACAGCCTGGATCGCTCGAGAATGGCCGAAGACGAGGAAATCGTCGCCATGTTCATGGCGGCTCGAGACGCCATGGGTCTGATTGCCAGCCGGCTGAGTGCCAAGGAGTTCTTTCTGGGTGCACAGCGAGCGGGCATTCCAGCCGGGGCTGTTTACTCACCTGAGGAAGCTTTCGAAGACGAGCACTTCGTGGCCCGCGGCTTCCAGCAGACCCTCGAGCACCCGGAGTCCGGCGAGCGAATTCTCTATCCGGGAGCGCCGTATCGATTCGAGAAAAGCCCTTGGACGCTAAGCCGGCGTGCGCCGCTGCTCGGAGAGCATACGGAAGAGGTGCTGACGGAAGCGGGCATCAGTGCTGAGACCTTGACCCGGCTCAAGGAGGCTGGGGCGATATGATGATCACTCCTGCTTCGCCTTGATGTCGATCTCCGTTGCAGAGCTGTTCTCTGCGTCTCTCGATCCTGCCTGGGCGGACGAGCACCCTGATGAGAGTCACCTGGTGGTCGACCTGGAAGGCGCGCCGGCGCTGGAGCGGGAGGATTTGGCAGCACTCACGCGCTGGCTCAGGGCACTGCCGATTCCAGTGATTGGAGTCGGCGGGGATGGTCCACTCGCCGCTGTCGTGGATGTTCTCCTCGACTCAGATGACGATCTGCAGGCGGTCGTTTCCGGCATCGAAGCCAATCCGGAAGCGTCTGCCGTGCTCGTTCAGGTATTGCGCAGCACCGAATCTCTGGATGTGACTCAGGCGCTGACGGTCGAGTCCCTTGCTTATGCAACGCTTCAGTCTGGAACAGAATTCAAGCGTTGGCTTGCAGCACGCAGGTCCGACAAGGCCGCTCGAGTGCTGCCAGCGAACGACGAGCTGGTGGTAGTCGATCGGGATGGTTCTTCGCTGAAGGTGGTGTTGAACAGTCCGGGCACACGAAACTCTCTGTCCGCCGCGATGCGCGACGGGCTGACGCAGGCATTCCGTCTGGTGGCCATGGATCCGGCCATCGAGGTTGTCGACGTATCCGCCAACGGACCCAGTTTCTGCGCCGGCGGAGACCTGGAGGAATTCGGCCTGGTGGACGATCCGGTAACGGCGCATCGCATTCGCATGCTGCGGATGCCCGCCCGCTACCTGGCGGCGTCAGCAGATCGTTATCGGTTCAATGTGCATGGCGCCTGCATCGGCGCCGGTATCGAGTTACCTGCATTCGCCGGTCATCTCTCGGCAGCGCCGGACGCTCGGTTCCGGCTGCCGGAAATCGGTATGGGGTTGATTCCAGGTGCAGGTGGCTGCGTCAGTATTCCCCGTCGTATCGGCAGGCAGCGGACGGCGCTCATGGCGCTGACGGGTCAGGAGGTTGCTGCCGGACGGGCACTGGAATGGGGGCTCGTTGATTTGATTGGCTGAAATGAGCGCCGCGGCTGCACTTCCGGCGGCGGACGGCTATTTGCTGGGGCTGATCGCGAGGCTTAGACTACACCGCTAGTGTCAACCTTTATCGACAAACTTGAAGCCGGCTGGCGGGATCGCGGCATGCTGGGTGTGGGCCTGGACCCGGACCCAAACCGCATCGATGGTGATGTGCTGGACTTCTGTCGCAGGATCGTCGATGAAACAGCCGACCTCGTTTGTGCCTACAAGCCTCAGATAGCCTACTTCGCCGCACTTGGGTTGGAGGACGGGCTTCGCGAGCTGATCGACTACATTCATGCCACAACTGATGTGCCCGTGCTTCTGGATGCCAAGCGAGGAGACATTGAGGCTTCGGCCGAACGGTATGCAGAGGAAGTGTTCGAGCGCTTCAACGCGGATGCCGCCACCGTGAATCCGTATCTCGGATTCGAGAGCGTCGGGCCTTTCCTGAGGTATCCCGACCGGGGAGTGTTCGTCCTATGCCGAAACAGCAACCCAGGCAGTGAGTGGTTGCAGCGTTATCCGGACCAAGCGCCAACTTATCTGCGCGTCGCCGAGTCGGCGGTTGAATGGGACAGCGGCAATCGCAACGTGATGCTGGTTGCCGGTGCGACCTATCCGCAAGACCTGAAGCGGATTCGGGAGCGCTGCGGTGACATGCCGATCCTGGTGCTAGGCGTTGGCGCCCAAGGCGCGGATCTCCAGGCAACGCTTCAAGCCGGCACGGACTCCAGGGGGCTTGGTCTGATCGTCAGCACATCGAGAGCGGTGCTCTATGCCGATGATCCACGACGGGCCGCACAAGCGCTTCAAACCCGTCTGCTGAATTCGGCCTGAGAACCGTGCGACCTCAGGTCATGCTCGATGCTCATTGCGTCAGGCTGGACGATGCTTGAAAGGAATCTCTTCCAGGCGTTCGTGCTCGGGTTCGACGACCAGAACCAGGCGTCCCTTGAGGTGCTTCCAGGGAAAGGGTTCCTGGGTGTACTTGTAGGCAATCCGGTCCATGACCGCGAAGTCGTCATCCGGACGCCGTTCGACGATACGGCCGCGAATCTGCAGTTGCCGATAGGGATTGTCCTGGGCGGTGATGGACATGGCGATACGTGGTTCACGCAAAGTGTTTCTGGCTTTAGCGGTCCCGCCTCCGGTGCCGATCAGAATCAGGTTGTCCTCCCGCTGGACCCAGACTGGTGACACATGCGGCCCACCCGAGCCGAGCAGGGTCGCCAGATGGGCGTAGTTGGGTTCATCCAACAGGGCCTTAGCTTCGTCACTGAGTTGTATTGCCATGGATTCTCCTCACTCGTCCTTCTGGACGAGGGATTGTGCGCTGAGCGTACCCGCAATGATGGTTGCGCAGACCATTGAGCTCGAGAGGGTGGTACGTGCTTCTTTCCAGGGCAGATCGAGGAGGCATAGATCTGCGACAGTGCCAGCATCGATCCGACGGGGCACCGACGGGTGCTCGGCGTCGCCGAGGAACAGCTCTACTGCCTGCTCCGGGCAGAGGGCTTCAGCCGGACCGAGCGTCCGTCCACCGGCCGTCCGGCGATCCACCGCGGAGCGAATGGCGATCCAGGGATCAGCGCTGCCAAATGGCGCATCGGTACCACCGGCCAGTTGGATGCTGTGTTCCTTGAATCCTCTGCTGCGATACAACCAGTCGTGTTCCTGGCCCGGAAGATCCCGCAGATAAGCATCCCCGCGCTCGACGATGAAGTTTGGCTGGGTGACGACGGTGAGATTGAGCTTCGCCAGCGTATCCAGGAGGTGTGGCGGTGTTACGGAGGCGTGCTCGATCCGATCACCGCTGATCGCACCAGCCTGCTCGATAGCAGCCAGTGCGAAGACGAGCTCCACCTCCGTGACACAGTGCACGGCAATTGGACGGCCACAGCGGTGACTCTCACGAATCACCGCACAGAGCGCGTCGAACTCGGGCAGCGCGGAGTCGTGCAGGTGAATCTTGGTGGCGAGCGCGGTGATCCCTCCGTTGCAATGGGGATAGGGGAGTTCCGGTGCGCCGGCGAGGAACAGGTGTTGGAGCAGGGTGCCCGAAGCACGGAGATCGGTATATAGAGCCAGGGTCTCCGCGTTGTTCGATGGCGTCATGTCCGTGATGCCGGTAACGCCAAAGCCAGTCAGCAGGCGGCTGGCCTCTCCCACGGGCGGCAGCTTACGTCCCAGCAGCGCGCCGATGGCGACGTCGGCGTCGTAGAGGCGTCCGTCAGAGGGTAAGTGCAAAACCGGTGTGTCAGCGTCTGGCAGACGCTGTCCCAACACATCCAGCGCAGCTGAGTTCAATACCCAGAGCCGGCCGGAGCGATGCTGGATCCGTACCGGTCGATCCTGCACCTGCTGGTCCAGCCAATGACGATCGATTTCTCCAGCAACGCTCTCGTGATAGCCATAACCCCGTAGCCAGTCGGAACCGGGCTGCTTCAACCGGGTGATCAGCTCGGCTGCGCAGTGCACGTCCGGTGGGCCGCAGCGAACGGAATCGAGCGAGGCCGCGTAAGAAAGGAGGTGAATGTGGTGGTCATGAAGCCCCGGGAGAAGGGCGCCGCCTTTCGCCTCCAGCACCCGCTCGCCCCGGTGGGGTGTCAATTGACCGATCTGCGTGATGCGATCGCCGACGATTCGCAGGTCCTTGGGCGTTGGATCGGTGGATCCGTAAATCTCTGCGTTGGTGATCAGCATGATTGCTGCAGCGCGTGCAGGACGGCCTCGGTGTCAGCGCCCAGGTCTGCAGCCGGTGCCAGGATTTCGCGGCCTTCGTAGTGAGGCGGTACCGGCTGCCTGCTAACCGCTGCCCACCAGCACCGAAACCTGTGGTTCAGCGAGGGTTGGTCGGCTGAGGACGTACGATGGTCCGTGGCGTGCTCTTGCTGGAGGCACCAGGCGGCAACGTCCGTCAGCGGCAGCTCGATCATGCCGCCACGTCCGGATGCGTGAGCTTGCCAGACGGCCAATGCAGCATGGGTACCGGTCAGAGGATCTGCGATCGCATCTCCGGCGAACTGATAGGAGCCGACCGCGTCAAACATGGCGTCGCTCAACCCCGCGGCCACACCGGCATCGTCACCGAAAGCGACCCAGTTGGCCGCGGGCTCGGCACGGCCATAACCGGTCAGGCTGATCCAGATCAGTTTTGGGTGCTTGCGAGTAATCTCCTCGGCGACGATGCCCAGCTGTCTGAGCGCGCGAGGACGGGAAGACTCGATCACCACATCCGCGGTCTCCAAGAGGCTTGCGAGTGCTTGCAGGCCTTGCCGGGAACTGAGATCCAGAGCGACCGAACGCTTGCCCTGATTGAGCAGATCGAAGAATGCCTGCTGGCCGGTCCTGGCCCCGTCCGGTCGGTTGCTCGATTCCACCTTGATCACGTCCGCACCGCACAGGTGGAGCAGGTGGCTGCACAGAGGTCCTGCCCAGAGTGCAGACAGATCGATGACTCTGGGTGGCTGTGTCGGCTGACCGGATACCGCAGGTCCGGATCTGAACAGCTGTGAGAAGTCGGGAGCGCGTTCATCGCGGTGTGTGCCGGTCGCGGCCACCGGCAATCCGAGCGTGCGGCCCTGATCTATGAGTGGTGCAGTGCTCTTCCCGCGCAGCTTGTCCGCCAGGTGCTGCCAGAGGGCGTTGTCCGCTGACGACTGGGAAGCGCTCTCCTGCCCAAGTTGTTGATCGATCTCTGCGGCAAGGTCCGGATCGCTGGACGCGAGCCAGGCAGGTAGGAGTGCCCAATCATCCTGGCGGGCGAGCGTGACGGCGATTGTGCCATCTGCCGTCGCGAGCAGCCGGCTCGTGCCATTCGTGGACCGACCGTGTGAAAAAAGAGCTCCGGACAACCAGGCTCTTTCCATGAGCAGCTCGTTGCCGTCGAGATTCCGCACGGCTTCAGATCCGGACAACTCTGCAAGGCGCATCAGCGCCCGATCCATGCTGGACGCCAGTGGCGCGGGGGGTACCGGTCTGCCGGACGAGTTTGACATGACAGCCAACGCCATCAGAAGAGCAGCTTGATCTCCCGGCGCAGGAGCTTGCCAAGCTCGTTGTACGGCAGCTCATCGACGAACAGCACATGCTCGGGCACTCGCGAGGATCTGAGCCTCGTCTTGATGAGATTCTGCAGCTCGTGCACGTTGGCCTCTCTACCGTCCTTCAGCACCACGGCGATGCCGACCGTTTCTCCCCATTCGTTCGAAGGCACGGCCACTGCCGAGGCGTCGGAGATGGCCGGGTGTTCGAGCAGCACGTCTTCGATCTCGGAAGGCGAGATGTTCTCGCCGCCGCGAACGATCACGTCGTCCGCACGACCGGTGAGGAACAGAAAACCATCGCTGTCCATCTCTCCGGCATCGCGGGTCGGAAACCAGCCTTCCGCGTCCAGCGCGCTACGCTCCCGGTACTCGCCGGAAACCTGGGGGCCGCGCACGTAGATTTCTCCTGCTTCACCAGGGCCGAGTGCCTTGCCGTCTTCGTCTCGAATCTCAAGCTCCACGGAGGGCAGTGGCTTGCCTACCGAGCCCAAGCGACGGCGAATGGCAGGATCGTCGCTTGCCAGCGCGTCGCGGTGATCTTCTGGCGTGAGCAGAGTGATGGTGGAGCTGGTCTCGGTCAGGCCGTAGGCGTTGGTGAAGTTGACGTTGGGAAAGAGCTCCAGCGCCCGGGTGATCACAGGCTGGGTCATCTTGCCACCGCCGTAAGCCACGGCCTGCAGCGACTCCACCTCCGGATCGTGCTCTATGGTGTCCAGATGGTCGATCACGCGGGAGAGCATCGTGGGTACCACGAAGGCGTTGGTGACCTTCTCCACCTTCACCAGCTCCAGCCAGGCGGCGGCCCCGAAGTCCGGCAACAGAACGATGCGACGACCTGCGTAGATAGAGCTCAGCAGTGCTGAAATCCCGGCGATGTGATAAGGCGGGACGGAAACCAGCGTGGCCTGATCTTCGGCCGCGGAAGCAAATTCCACCGAACCGAGAATGTAGGACACCAGATGCTCATGGCGCAGGACGGCGGCCTTCGGCGTGCCCGTGGTGCCGCTTGTGAACAGCTGCACGGCGATGGCGGTTGGGTCTTCGGGCCAGCTGATATCCGGCTCATCGGCAGCGAGCATGGTTTCGAGGAAGCCATCGCTGGTGATGGCTGTCACATCCTGCTTGCCTGAGTGGGTCTGGATGGCGCTCTCGCCGACGATCAGGTAGACGGGTTTGATCCGCTCGATCAGGTCGTTCAGCCGGTCGGCCGCCAGCCGATAGTTGATCGGCACGTATGGCAGGCCGGCCATGGCAGCGCCAATCATGGCCACGGGAACCGCGGCGTTGCTGGTATCGAGCACGGACACGAACTCGGCGCCGCTGTCCTTGAATGTCTGGGCGGCGGATTTGGCCGCCCCGAACAGTTCGTTGTAGCTGTAGTGGCGGTGGTGGCAGGTGAGCGCAGCGCGGTCACCGCCGATCTCTGCCGCCATCTGCAGCATCATCGCGATATTCATATCTCCTCCCCGAAGAAGACCTAGTCTGACCGCGATTCTACTATGTCTGTGGACTCGAAGTAGTTGTGGGGTGCCTGCTACTCTCTCGAGGAGGATGGTGTGGAGGTGAACATGACGAGCAACTGGCCGAAGGCACTGACCGAAGCCCGTGGGCCCATACGCCGGGACAAGCTGGATGGTGCTGCCCTGGGCATGGGAGAGTGGGGGGCTGAAACCCGGGCGCTGGCAGACGATGGGCTGGTGCCGCCGGACATCCTGACGGGACTCACCTTGTTTCTGCTTTCGAGTCAGCCTCGGGATCCGGACCGGTCGCAGGACATACCTGGCGGTGGGGGTGGCGTTGCAGGAGGGGTCTGGGTGCGCGAGCGGTTCACCATCCACAGACCGCTCGAGCGCGACGATCCGTTCACGGTCCGCGGCGAGTCCGTAGGTCGCCACGTGCACAAGGGCCGCCGCTATGGGACAACGTCCAGTGAGACATTCAACGCCGCCGGGGACCGTGTGGCCACTAATCTCACCACCGGATTGCTCCAATACAAGGTTCAGGAAGGGCTGGCGGATTCGGTGGAGGGTCGAGGACCGGATGAGGTGCCGGGTCCTGAACCGGATTGGTCCAGAGCGGCGGCCAATCCCTGCCTGACGGCGCTCACCCGCCTTCGTGAAGGGCAGGTCCTAACAGGCCCAGCTGTGACTGTGGGTCTGGACCTCATGGAGGCGCGGGATACGAAGAAGCCGGACAACCCCATTCATTCGGATCCGGAGCTGGCAAAAAAAGCAGGGCTCGCCCGACCCATTGCCGGTGGTTCCCACGTGCTGGCCTTCGCGCTGGAAGTGATCATGGCGGAGGTGGGCAGGCAGGCGCTGATGCACGGCGCCAACTACGACGTTCGCTGGAAGGCGCCTGTTTATGCGGACGCGGTGATCCATCCGCACGCGCGGGTGGTGGAGACGGGGGGCGATCGGGTTGTCTTTGACCTGGATGCAGTGCTGGAGGCCGGCACGACCGCCATGACCGGCCGTGTGATCGTACCGCTGCCATGAGTGAAGCCCTCGCCGGTATCCGGGTCGTCGAGCTCGCCGACCGGTCCGCTGCGCTGGCCGGACGGATCTTGGCCGATCTGGGTGCCGAGGTGATCATGGTGGAACCGCCGGGTGGTGCCTCACTCCGTGCTGAAGCGCCCTTTCTCGACGATGTGCCTGATCCGGAGCGTGGGTTCGGCCACCTCTATCTGAATGCCAACAAATGCTCCGTGGTGCTGGATCTGGAGGTGGCAGAGGATCGGATGCGTTTTCTCAACCTGATCGGCTCGGCCGATGTGCTCCTGGAAACCACTGCACCCGGCTGGTTGGACGACCTTGGCCTTGCTGCCGGAGTGCTCAGGGCATGCCAGCCCGGCCTGATTCATTGCTCGGTGACGCCGTTCGGCCTGGAATCAGCCTGGAAGGACCGGCGCGCGAACGACCTGGTGGCCGGTGCGGCCGGAGGTCTGATCTTCGTGTCCGGTTCTCCCCAGGGTACCCCGGTTCAGGGTGGTGCCAACCCGTCCTATACCATGGCCTCCCTGGCAGCGACCTCCGCCATCAGCACGGCATTGCACCAGAGGGACTTCGCCGCGGACGGTCGTGACGGTGCGGGCATCCACATCGATATCTCCCTGCAGGAAGCCACGGCGCTGGCGGTCATGCAGACGTCCACGCCGAGTCAGTGGCAGTGGTACTCGCGCATCCCGCGGCGACCCGGCTTGTCCATGGCCATGGCCTGCAGGGACGGCAAATACGTCAGCCTGCTGGTCCGGCCGGATCGGTTCGATGGCTTCCTTGCCTGGGCGGAAAAGGTGGGAATCGAGCATGGCATGACGCCGGACGACTGGCATTGGGCACGATTGGACTCACCGAGGGAGAACAATCCGCTTGCCGAGACGACGTTGAAGCTGGCCGAAGCGCTCACCCGTGATGAGTTTGTAGACGGCGCGCTGGAAGCCGACGTCATCTGCCTGCCGGTGCTCGACTTTCCGGACCTGGAAAAAGCGGAGCAGTACCGGTTGAACGATCAGTTCCTCACCGTCGAGCACGAGGTGCTCGGTGCACGGCTCGGTTTCGTTCGCTCGCCGGTGGACGCCATGGCGGATGGAGTGACGATTCATAGGGCGCCTTTGCTCGGTGAGCACCAGGCCCTGCTCGATGAGCTCTCGGTGGTCCAGCCACAGAAGGCCGCGGCTCCGGTACCCGCCGATCCGGCCCGGGCGCTTGCCGGTTTGCGGGTGGTGGACTTCGGCTGGGTGCTCGCCGCACCCATTGGCACCCGGCTGCTGGCAAGCTTCGGCGCTGAGGTCATCCGGGTGGAATCGTCGGCCAAGCCTGATTCCATGCGGAGTCAGCTGGGTCCCGACGGCCAACCGCACGCGGATCTCGGCGGGCTGTTCAACGCGGTCAATGCGGGTAAGAAGTCGCTTACGGTGGATCTCAGTCAGCCGGCGGCTCTGGACCTGGTCAAGCAGTTGATCGGCACGGCGGACATGGTGGTGAATAACTTCCGGCCGGGTGCCATGGAACGCATGGGTCTGGGTTACGAGGTGCTGCGCGAACTGAAAGAGGACATCATCCTGCTCAACCTGCCGGGCGCGCACCGGCATGGACCCTGGGCGCCGCGGCCCAGCATGGGCAACATCCTGATGGCCGCCTCCGGATTCAACATGCTCACCGGCTTCGAAGGCGAGCGGCCCCGTGGCATCGGCATCGCCTACCCGGATTTCACCTCGCCTCATCTGCTCGCCGCCACCCTGCTGGCCGCCGTTCGCCAGCGGGAACGAACCGGACAGGGGCAGGAGCTCCATCTCACCCAGCTCTCCGCAACCCTGTCTCTGCTCGGTTGTGAGTGGCTGCAGTTCAAGGCCACCGGTGTGCAGCCGTCGCGGAACGCCAACCGCAATCCCAACTACTGCCCGCACGGGGTCTATCCGGCCGAACCGGAGACGGACCCGGCCAGCGATGCCTGGCTTGCGATCGCCGTGGGCAATGACCACGAGTGGCGGACCCTGTGTAAGGTCATGGCGCGGCAGGAACTTGCCGACGACGAGCGGTTTGCGACGATGGCGGCGCGCAAGGCACACGAGGACGAGCTTGACGCCCTCGTCAGCCAGTGGACGGCGTCTGGAAACAAATGGGCTCTGGCCGAGGCGCTTCAAGCCGCCGGCATCGCGGCGGCGGCAGTGGAGCACCTCAAGGATATGATGGAGACGGACCCACAGCTGATCCATCACTACCAGCAGGTGCGGCAACCGGCAGCGCCGGATGTGGATATCCCCGTCGATCGTGAGGCTGCTCAGTGGCTGGGCAGCCACCTGGCGCTCACCCGGGCGCCCATGCTGGGTGAGCACAACCAGTATGTTCTGCAGGAGATCCTGGGCGTGAGCGATGAGGATTTCGCCCAGCTGCTGCTGGACGGCATTGTGGTCTGACCGGTCCGCACTTGAGCAGAGGTGGGAAGGAACGGCAAACTAAGGGCTCAAGCAGTTCAGGAGGTAGGGGAATGCCAGCATTGAAACCGGGTTTGCGTCTGAAGAGCGCCGTATGCGACGGTGAAGCCATGGTGGTGAAGGCCATCGATGTCGAGTTGACCTGTGGCGGCGTGCCGATGCTTGCTGCCGATGAGTCGCCCAGCGGTGGCGAGGCGGATCCGGAGCACATGTACAAGTGCCTGATCGGCAAGCGCTACGTGAACGCAGAAGAAACCCTGGAGGTGCTCTGCGTGAAGTCGGGAGAGGGTTCTTTCGGCTACGACGGCCAGATGCTGATGGGCAAAGAAACCAAGCAGCTGCCCTCGTCGGACTGATCATCGGCACGCGTAGCGGGCTGAACACATGAACTGGTCATATGAACTGGTCATATAAGAAGGGGCTGCATGATCTCGGCAACGGGACGTATGGCTACCTGTTGCCCGATGGCAGCTGGGGCTGGTCGAACGCCGGGCTGATCGTCGATGGGGATCAGTCGCTGCTGGTGGATACCCTGTTCGATGCGCCGCTCACCCGGGAGATGTTGAGCGCCATGGCGGATGCCACCGGCATCACGGCTGAACGCATCGACACCGTGGTGAACACCCACGCCAACGGCGATCACACGCATGGCAACGGTCTGTGCACGCATGCGGAAATCGTCGCTTCCGAGGCCAGCGCCCGCGAGATGGCTGGATTCGGCGCCGAACAGTTGCATGCGCTGCTGATGGCTGCGGACGGCCTGGGTGACGTAGGCGCGTATGTGAAGGAGATCTTCGGCCCCTTCGACTTCGGTGACGTTGCCGAGCGGCTACCGACGAAGACCTTCAGCGGCACGCTCGAGCTCAATGTGGGTGAAAGGAACGTAGAGCTGATCGAGGTTGGCCCGGCCCACACCCTGGGTGATGTTCTGGTGGCCGTCGACGGTGGCCGCACGATCTACACGGGCGATATCCTGTTTATCGATGGTACCCCGATCATGTGGGCGGGGCCGGTGGCCAACTGGATTGCCGCTTGCGATCTGATCGCCGCTCGCAATCCGGAGGTGGTGGTGCCCGGTCATGGTCCGATCACGGATGTTGCCGGGGTGAGCCAGGTGAAGGCTTATCTCAACTACATCGATGCCGAGGCGCGGAAACGCTTCGATGCGGGGATGAGCGCCCGCGATGCCGCCTTCGACATTGCGCTGGCCGACTACAGCGCCTGGTCGGACAGCGAACGGATCGCCGTCAATGTGGCGGCCCTCTACCGCGAGTACGGTGCCGACGAGGCGCCTCTGGACACCATGACGCTGTTCAGCCTGATGGCTGAACTCAGAAAGAACGGCTACCGCTGACGCTCAGGCGTTCGGATCCACGTTCAGCCGGGCCACCTCCGCCATCAACCTGAGCGCTTGTTCGTTGCCGGAGATGGTCATACCGGTGATGCCGCTGTCTTCCCAGTCTCTGAACCGTTTGGCGATACGCGCCTTATCTCCGATCAGCGCGCCTTGATCGACGAACTCATCAGGCACCGCAGCCGCTGCTTCCTCCTTCCGTTTCGCCAGATACAGCTCCTGAATGCGCTCCGCCGCATCGCCGAAGCCACGGCGGATCATCATCTCCTTGTGGAAGTTCTTGTCTTTGTGCCCCATACCGCCTACGTACAGCGCAATCCCTGGCTTCGGTTGATCGAGTGCTGATTGCACGTCGTCCGTTACGATCACGCTGGTACCGCTGAATGCTTCGAAGTCAGCGCGGTCCTTGCCAGCCTTCTCAAGCCCCGCCTCGATCCAGGGCTCATAGATCTCATAGGTCTCCGGCACCAATCCCAGCGGCAGCCAGCCATCGGCGATTTCTGCCGTCAGCCTCACCGTGGACTCCATGCCGGTGCCGAGCCAGATGGGGATGTCCGGATTCATGTGCAGGATCGACTTGAGCGGCTTGCCGATTCCCATGGCCCCTTCGCCCGTATACGGCAGAGAGATCTCTTTGCCGTCGTGAACCACGGGTTCCTCGCGACGGAGGATCTTCCTCATGATCGCCACGTAATCCTTGATCCGATAGTAGGGTCGGCCCCAGGGCTGCCCGTACCACCCTTCGACGATCTGCGGACCGGATACGCCGATGCCACAGATGACCCGGTTGCCGCCTGCCAGCGCATCGATGGTGGCGATGGTCATGGCGGCATTGGCCGGGGTGCGCCCGGCGAGTTGGATGACGGCGGTGCCCAGGCGGATGCGCTCAGTCTTGGCAGCGAGATAGGCGAGTGGGGACAGGGCGTCAGATCCGTAGGCCTCAGCGGTCCAGACGCTGTCATAACCGAGGCGTTCAGCCAGCTGGACCTTCTCCACGGGTATCTGCAGCTGGCCGCCGGAGTAGCCAATTGATAATCCCAGTTTCATTCCATCTCCCCCTTTTGGTTAACTCTCTGTCAGTTGTCCGGCTGCTAGTCCAGCCGGGCGAGAAACGCTTCGATGGCCTGGTTGACCGCCTCTGGCTGCTCGGCGAAGACAAAGTGGGTGCCGCCTTCGATCAGCGTCATGTCTGCCTCGACCATGTTCTTGCAGAGGAATTCCGAGTACTTGGGTGGCGTCATCACATCTTCGCTGCCGACGATGGCGTGCAGCGGTTTGTTGATCTCACCGAGACGGGCCATCACATCGAACTGATCGCAGGCCATCAGATCGTAATAGGCGGCAGCTGGCCCCTGCTTGATGGCGCGTTCACGCAAGACTTCGGCAAATGCCGGGTCCACCTGCTCATACGATTCATCCAGGCTTGCTGGATACTCGTCTGGATTGTCGATCATATCCTTCATGAAGCTGAGCGTATCCGGGTGCACACGCAGACGCCCGCCTGAGCCCACGCTGATGATCGCGGTCACGTCTTCCGGGTAGTCGAGGGTGTATTGAAGCGCGATGCCACCACCGTAGGAGTGGCCGATGAGCACCAGATCCTGCCAGCCGTGCGTATCCACCTGCTGCTTCAGCCACTGGCTGGCTTCCGGCACCGTTTTCAATGGTTCACCTTGCCCGCGGCCAGGCAGGGTGACGGCAACGGCGTCTTTGAAGTGTTCGGTCTGATATCTCCAGACGAGTTCCGAGCCACCGGAGCCGTGAATGAAGACAAGTTGCATCGCGTGATCCTTCTTGAGAGCTAAGTGACTTTTTTAGCCTATGGTAGCTTTGCACAGCGTCTGAAGGGAGGGAAAAAGGATATGCAGAACCAACAGTGGCTGATCAACGGCAATCCCCGCGGTCGGGCGCTCGAGGAGAGCGACTTTGCCGGGGCGACCGTCGAGCTAGAGCCGCTCGCTGAGGACCAGGCGCGGATCCGGGTAGAGTGGCTCAGCTTCGATCCCTCTCAGAAGGCGCAGCTCGAGAACGTGTCCGGCTACGCCCGAGGCAACGAGCTCGGCGACGTGATGTACGCCCGTGGTATCGGCGAAGTGGTGGAATCGAGAACACCGGCCATCGCCGTCGGGTCCAAGGTGATTGGCCACGTTGGCTGGCAGGAATACGCTGACCTGCCCGGGCATGCGATCGAGGTGGTGCCGGATGATGAGTTTCTCACCGCGCGTCTTGGCGTTCTCGGCACTACCGGACTTACCGCGTACTTCGGTCTGCTGCGTCTCGGCCGACCTGAACCGGGCGACACCGTGCTGGTATCGGGTGCTGCGGGCGCGGTTGGTTCGGTGGTCGGGCAGATCGCCAGGATCATGGACTGCCGAACCATCGGCATTGCAGGTGGTAGGGCCAAGTGTCAGTGGCTGACCGGTGAGCTGGGGCTGGATGCCGCCATCGACTACAAGTCTGAGCGGATCAAGCACCGGCTCTCCGAGCTCTGTCCGGGTGGGGTCAACGTGTTCTTCGACAACGTTGGCGGTGAGGCGCTGAACGACGCCTTGGCGCGGATCGCCACTCATGCCCGGATCGTCGTGTGCGGCGGGATCGCCCGTTACGAAGAAGCGAAACCGCCAGGACCTGCCAACTACTTCAACATCGTCTTCCGTCAGGCGGTGATGGAGGGTTTCCTGCTGTCCGGTTACGAACGGGACTACGACATCGCCCGGGAACGACTGAAAGGTTGGATCCAATCCGGGCAGATACTGCATCGGGAAGACGTTCAGGAGGGATTCGAGAACATTCCGGCCACCTTGATGCGTCTGTTCACCGGTGCGAATACCGGTAAGCAGCTGCTGAAGTTGACCTGATCGGCCCGGCCGCTATATTGCCTGCGGTTTTCTGCACACAAAACACACAAAAGAGAAGTATCTATGGATATCAAAGGGAAAGTTGCCGTCATCACCGGCGGCGCTTCGGGTCTGGGTGCCGCTACGGCAAGACGTTTCGCGGGTCTGGGCGGGAAGATCGCCATCTTCGACCTGAACGACGAGCTGGGCACGGCCATGGCCGATGAGCTGGGTGACTCTGCTTCCTATCACAATGTGAACGTGGCGGACGAAGCGTCTGTGGCTGCTGCGCTCACCGAGGTCACCGCCAGCCACGGCGATATCCACATCTGCTGCAACTATGCCGGCATTGGCACGCCGGGACGCACGGTGGGGCGTGATGGACCGCTGCCGCTCGACTACTTCAAACGGGTGGTGGACGTGAACCTGATTGGCACGTTCAACGTCATCCGGCTGGTAGCTGCTGAGATGATCAAGCACGATCCGGTCACCGATGACGGTTGCCGGGGCGTGATCATCAACACTGCTTCGGTCGCCGCTTACGAAGGTCAGATCGGCCAGGCTGCCTACAGCGCCTCCAAGGGTGGCGTGGTCGGGATGACCCTGCCCATCGCTCGCGATCTTGCCTCCATGGGCATCCGGGTGAACACCATCGCCCCGGGCTTGATCAATACGCCCATGCTGGCCGGCTTGCCGGAGCAGGCCCGGGAGTCCCTCGCCGCGACCGTGCTGTTCCCCAAGCGTCTGGCAGAAGCGGATGAGATTGCTCAGCTCGCCCAGCAGATCGTTGAAAACGACTACATCAACGGCGAGACCATTCGCATGGATGGCGGCATCCGAATGCAGCCGAAGTAAACGGAGAGCACGGCGATGAGAATGGGTGCTCTGCTGGGTCCGATACTGGACCCGACCAACGCCGAAACGCTCGCCGAGCAGGCGCGCACCTTCGCTGGCGAGGGGTTTACCAGCCTCTGGTCGGCGCAGGCGGTTGGGCGAGGGTTCATGATGACGGACCCGCTGATAGCGCTGACCGTGGCCGCATCTGTTACGGAAGGCACTGAGGTGGGAACCGCGGTGCTGCAGATACCCCTCTACCATCCCATGGATCTGGCCAACCGGGTTTTTTCTCTGCAACAGATTGCCGGTGACCGGTTCGTCTTCGGGGTCGGCGCCGGGTCCACCGCCGCCGACTATGCGGTGCACGGCCGACCTTTCGAGCAGCGCTTCAATGCCTTCGAGCAGTCCCTTGCCGCTTTGCGGGAGATTTTTGCAACCGGCGGCCGGGGTGACGCCAACCTGTCGCCATGGCCAAGCGTCAGCGGTGGCCCGCCGATCTTTTACGGCACCTGGGGTAAAGGGGTTGCCCGAGCCGCGAGGGAGTTCGACGGCTGGATTGCCTCCGGCATGCACAGAACGCCTGAGCAGGTTGCTCGAGCGGCAGGTGCTTACGATGCCGCTGGCGGTGGCCGGTCCGTCGTCTCCACCATTCAGGTCAGTGGCCAGACAGATCTTGGCGAGCTGAAAGAAGCGCTCTCCGTGTACGCGGGAGCCGGATTCGATGACGCGGTAGTGATGCTGCTGCCAGGCAGTCCGACTCCGGCTGAGGTGCGTAAGCTGATCGAATAGGCGTTCGCTGCTAACGCGCGCGCCTTGCTTTCAGCCGCGGAGGCCTTGTCGTACGGCGCGGAAGGTGTTCATCTGCCGCTGAACTCTGGTGGTCGCTTTTCCGAAAACGCTTTGACTGCCTCTCTGTGGTCGCTGGTGGTGCGTGACTTGAGCAGCCGGTCCGCCTCCCGATCGATGGCCGTTGCATGATCGATGGACAGGGCCTCGTCCAGATTATCCTTTATATAGGCATAAGCAACCGATGGGCCATTGGCTAGTTTGTTAGTCATCTCGTTGGCGGCGTCAGTCAGCGCCTCACCCGGAACTACCTTGTTGACCAACCCGAGCTCGAGCGCGCTCTCTGCCGTTACCCGTTCGGAGGTGAGCATGAGTTGTCGTGCACGCCCGGGGCCTACGACCCGGGTCAACAGCCAGGCGATGCCGTAGTCACCCGACAGTCCGATGTTGGTGTAGCCGGTGGTCAGAAAGGCGTTGTCGGCAGCAATGCGAATGTCGCAGGCGAGCGCGATGGCCATGCCGGCACCGGCGGCCGGTCCGGGCAGAGCGGCGACGGATGGCTTCCGCATGGCCGTGAGCGCACCGGCAATCTCGTGGTGTCGGGTACGGAGCTCCTGAAACTGGGCATCGAGGCTGGGTGGTGCCTCTGCGGAGTCATTTCGCGCGCCCATGGCTTTCACATCGCCGCCGGAGCAGAAAGCGCTGCCGGCGCCGGTGAGCAATACGGCACCTACCTCCGGCGTTTCCGTCACCCAGGCGATGGCGCGACGCAGGCCGGCAGTGAGGTCCGGCGAAAGCGCGTTCCGTGCCTCCGGACGATTCAAGGTGAGGGTGGCGGTTCGATCCTTCAACGTGACCAGCAGCTGATCGGTGCCCGTGTCGAAATCAGTCATCGGTGTTCTCTTTCTGGCTATCTGGGTATTCGGCTATCTGGGTACCGCTGACGCTGGAACGGATCGCGATCATCAGCTGCCGGCGTCTCGAGCTTCGATTTCCGCCTGCAGCTGTGCCTGAGCATCCTGGTCCAGCCGGAAACCGCGGATCCCCAGATAGGCACCTATCATAGCCAGGGATGGGATCAGCACGTAGATGATGCGGAAGGCGTCCAGGGTTTCGGCGCTGTTGCCACCCTGAGCGTTGAAGCCCACCTGATCGAGCAGGGGGTAGGTGAGCCCGATTGCCAGGGCGCCCCCGAGCTTGGCGGTGAGGGCGAGCAGCGCGAAGTAGAGGCCGGAGCGTTGACCGCCGGTCTTGACGTTGTCGTAGTCGATGACATCTGCCGCCATGGCCCTGATCAGAAACTGCAGCCCGGAGTGCATGAATCCGGTGGCGAACAGGAAGCCAATGAAGAGCGCCACGTCGCCTTCTCCGGGGAAGAAGAACATGGCCGTGGTCACGCAGAAGCCGAGCGAGGCAGCCGCGAAGGTACGGTGCTTGCCGATTCCATAGGAGATGCGCACCCAGATCGGCACACCAACGATGTGTGCGGTGTAGAAGGCGATCAGCGCCAGAGAGTTGAACTGGGCGTTCCCGATCAGTTCTGCCTGATAGAAGATGAAGAGTCCGGCCATCACGGCCCCTGGCATGGAGGCCATGGCGTCGGCGACGAGCAGGCGGCGCATGTGCGGGTTCTTCAGAACCGCCGCCAGCCCGGAGAGCAGCTTGATGCGTGGTGCGGGTGCAGTGGGTCGTTCCCGCACCAGCGTCACGGCGAGCAGAATACACAGCGGCGCCAGGATCAGCACGGCGGTGCCGAAGAAGGCCAGCGCATCCCGTCCCGCGGGTGGCGCACCTCGATATTCCAGGATGGCGAGTGGCAGCAGGATCATCAGTGAGCCGGCGAAGCCGGCAAAGGCATTGAAACTGGCGATTCTGGATCGTTCGTTGTAGTCGGGGGAAAGCTCCGCAGCCCAGGCGGTGTGACTGATGGTCATCATGGTTGAGCCGGTGTAGAGCACCACCAGCCAGAAGCCGAGATACCAGATCGAGGGTGCGCCCGATGGCATGAACGCCATGAGCACGCCCAGCATCATGAAAGGCAGAGCGATCACCAGCCAGTGCCGGCGTCTTCCCCAGCGGCTGTCGAAACGATCGCCGATCATCCCCATGACGGGATCGGTGACGATGTCGAACATGCGCACGAGCATGAAAACGAGTCCGACTTCTGCCAGCCCAAGCCCAAGCGTCTTGGTGTAGAACGGCGGTAGAAAGATGGCCAGTGGCAGCACCAGACCGGCACCTGGAAAGGCTATGGATGCGAAAATCCCGAGCCGCCAGGCCGGTAAGCGCCCTGGAGGCTCTGTGCCGGTGGCGTGTTCTGCTTCCGTTCGCTCGGTCAACGCGACTCGAACTGAATGTGCAGATGAGGCAGGTTGCGCAGGATGAAGCTCGGCTCTGCCTCGGGTTCGGGATGCCCGGGTGCCAGGCGGATGTTTTCGATCCGCTTCAGCAGGGCAGGGAAACCCAGGGTGAGCTCCTGGCGTGCCAGCGGCGCGCCGATGCAGTGGTGAATGCCGGAGCCAAAGGCCAGCTGCATGCCGGCCTTTTTCCGGTGCACGTCCACTTCGGTCGGGTTCTCGAACTGACGCTCGTCACGGTTCGCGGCACCGTAGCGGAGCATGACGAACTCACCGGCCTTGATGGGGCAACCGCCGAGCTCGGTGTCTTTCACTGCCACTCTTGGTAGACCCTGCACAGGCGATTCGATGCGCAGCGTCTCCTCGACGAAGGTGCGGATTCTCCCTGGATCCTCGCGCAGCACCTCCTGCAGCTCGGGTTGCCGGCAGAGGATGAGCATGCCCCAACCGAAAGTGCTGGTGGTGGTTTCGTGGCCGGCGACGAGGAATTGGTTGAGGATGGAAATGGCCTCGCCATGGGTCAGGTGTCTATCCTCATCCTCCAGCTTGCTGGTTGCGAGAATGGAGATCATGTCGTCTGTCGGTTCCTGTCGTCGCGCCTCGATGAGCCGCACGAGGAGCTTCTGCAGATCGACCCCAAGGCGGGCACGGCGTACTTCTTCTTCCGGGCTGAGAGAGGTCATGCGTAGTGCGGAAGCCGCAGCAGTAGCGGCATCGTAGAAGAAATCCCGGTCCTCCTGGGGGATGCCCAGACGATCGGAGATGATTCGAAGCGGCACGGGAAAAGCAAACGCCGCCATGAAGTCCACCGTCTTGGCGCCAGAGCCGTCGTCTTCCGCCTTTTCCAGCATGCCGGAGAGTTCTTCATCGATGACGGCCTGCACCTGTTCTTCCGCCAGCTTCACCTGGCTGCCAGTGAACAGCTGGCTGACCAGGGAGCGGTATTTGGTGTGCTCGGGCTCATCCAGCGTCAGCATGGTGGGGGGCGTCTCGATCATCTCCGCACTGATGGCTTTGAGCTCCGCCTTGAGGTCCTCCGGCATACCTGCAAAGGCAGCCATACGGGCCATCACCATGAAGTCGTCGAATTTGCTCGAGTAGGTGGCCGTTTCCTTGAGCACCTGCCGGACCAGGTCATAGCGGGTCACGTAGTGCATGTTCATCTCCGGGATCGGAAACACAGGCGCTTGATCGCGAAGTACCTGGTAGGCCGCATACGGGTTGATCAGCGTATCTACATCAAAGAGCTGGACGTCTTCTGGGCTGGTGGGTGTGCTGCTCATTTCCGGCCTATCTGGATTTCTGGAACGCGATACAATATCTCAGTCCGTTGAACGTTTGTCCATGTCTGCTTGACCCATCGTGGTCAGATCAGGTCAAGCAGGCTGGCCGCATTGCCACCCATCCATTTCGGCCTGACATTATCCCGGATCGGTAGTGCCTTGAAGTGCTCGATGACGTCTCTGGGTTGCATCCCCAGGGTCATCCAACCGCTGGCGAAGAGCATCCGGTCCTTAAGCAACGTGTTTCCGAACTGGAGCATCATTTCCCAGCCACTGCCTTCCCTGGCTATGTGTGCCGGATGGTGGGAGGCCAGATCGATGTAGAGGTTTTGATGCCGTCGGGCAAGCCCGACGAGCTCGGGCACCCAGGGCCAGCCGCCAAGTGCAGCGATCACCTTGAGCTCCGGGAAATCTCTGCACACCTCATCGAGGTACAGCGGCCGACCCAGATCCATGGCCTTGTCGGCGTCGTAGTTCATGGTGCAGTAGACGCGAGCGGGAATCCCGAGCTCCACCGCCTTGGCGTAGAGCGGATAGTACTTTTTGTCGTTGGCGTAGAGCCCTTCCCGAAAGCAGGAGATTTCCAGCCCTCGCAAACCGCGCTCTTTGACGAGGGCTTCCAGGCGGCGCACCCCGGACATACCTTCCCGAGCCCTGATTCGCCCCCAGGGAATGAACCGGTCCGGATATCTGTCTGCCAGGCTGAGCGTATGTTCAACAGAGGCGTGCCGACCGGTGCCGATGCAGGCTCGATCGATTCCAGCGGTGTCGAGCATGGCGATGAACTCGGCTTCGCTGGGTGCGGTTTCAGCGGCTCGACGGGCGATCAGCTTGCGAACTTCCATGGGCGCCAGGCGTGCCCGGGCGTCCTCGTATTCCGCTTCCGTCATGCCGGCATCAGCCGACCACTTCCTGCCGAAGATGTTCAGGTAGTTGGCCATGCCTTCATCGGGTGATTGCTCGAAGGTTGCAAGGTCGGCCTCATGGACCTCCCGGGTAGGGATGTCGCACTCAAGATCGACGATCATCACCGTGGTATCTCCTCGCGTTCCGCATTCATTGGTGAAATCAGCACCCCTTGCTCGAGCAGGCTGCCGTACTCTTCCTCGGAAAGGTCGAGAAGCGCCTTGAGCACCTCTTCGTTGTGTTGGCCCAGTTGTGGTGGGGGTCCTTTTGGTTGGGACCTGCCACTTGCGAAGCTGAACGGCGTATTCAGAACCGGCACTGCGGCGTTCTCCGGGAGTGCCACCTCAACGAGCATCTGCCGTTGCCTGATCAGATCGCTCTCCATGACTTCCTGGGAAGACTGCACCTTCCCAAAGGGGATGTCGTGTGCCTGGAAGGCGCTGCAGGCTTCCACCATTGTCTGCTCGGCGGCCCAGATCCGAACGAGATCGACGAATTCCAGCATGTGCGCACGTTGCGCGGCGGGCGTAGCGAATCGCTCGTCTTCAAGAAGCTCGGGCAGACCGATCATCCGTGCTGTCTTCTCCACGTTCAGACCGACGGAGGCGGCAAGGTAACCGTCTTTCACCTTGAATGGTGGTCTGAAGATCATACTTGGTGTGCCTTCCGCACCATTCGTGAAGGCAGAGCGTTGCAGGGTGGTGTCGTTGGCCGCTACCAGCGCATCGAACATGGAAAGATCGATACGCTGACCGCGCCCCGTAACCTGGCGATGGTAGAGGGCGGCCAGAATCGCGATGCAGGCATTCAGCGAAGCGGTGGTATCCGCGAGGCTCACCGGTACGCCTGGCGGTCCATCTCCCTGGTACTCGGCGATGTGTTGGGCGGCGTAATCATATCCGGCCAGCGCCTGGATGATATCGGTGTAGGCGGGACGGCCTGCCTCCGGACCTTCCTGACCAAAGCCGCTGATCGAGCAGCAGATGATCGAGGCGTTCAGCGAAGCGAGCACGTCGTATCCGAGCCCCATCTCACTCAGCTGGCCGGCGCGGAAGTTTTCGAGCACCACGTCAGCGGCGGGTACCAGTCGCTTGATGAGCTCGATCCCTTCCGGCTTTCGATAGTCGATGCAGAGGCTCTTCTTGCCGGCATTGAACTGGGTGAAGATCGAGCTGAACCCATCCTTGACGGGTGGTGACTGGCGGATCCGGTCGCCGTTTGGCGACTCGATCTTAATGACCTCTGCGCCCAGATCGGAGAGCATCCGGGAGCAGAACGGGCCGGAGATGACGCGGCTCAGATCCAGCACCCTGATGCCCTGAAGCAGGTCAAGCACGCCCGCTGCCTCTAGCGGATTACACCGGTTACCCGGTCTGGATGGAGCCGGATCAGCACGCGCTGCTGGCTCTCGAGCCAGTTCTCCAGGTCTTCCGGTTCCTGATAGCCGACGTCGGCAATGGCGGTAAATACCTTGCGGGTGCCGGCGACCAGATCGTCGGTTTGCACTTCCACCCGACCCTCCACGGAAACGAAGTTGAACGGCTCACTGTTGGAAACGACGCACAACGTAGCGCGGGGATCCCGGTCCAGAGAGCGGCGCTTGAAGGTGGTGCCGGGGGTGCTGACGATGAGGGTGTCTCCTTCCCGGGCATAGGCGACCACTGAGCTGACCGGGTGACCATCTTTACGCAAGGTGGTGAGCACGGCCCAGCGGTGTTCGGTCAGGAATTGATCCTGTGTTGCGTTGTCGGTAATCATCGGCTTCGGTTCTCCATGAGGAAGGTGCTATGGCCCGTGTCGGTATCGTCTATTTCTCCAGCACCGGGTATACCAGGCTGCTGGCCGATGCGGTAGCAGAAGGCGCCCGGCAGGCCCCGGGGGTGGAGGTGATGTCATCCGAAGTGCGGAGCACGGATATTGCTGATGGACCTTATGCCAACGACGAGCTGCTGGCTGCCGTCGACGCCTGCGACGCCGTCATATTCGGTACGCCGACCTACATGGGCTCAGCCTCTGCGCAGATGAAAGCCTTCATGGATGCCTGCCTGTCACGCTGGTACGAGCGGGCCTGGTCGGGAAAGATCGGCGCTGCGTTCACCGTCTCGTCAACTCCGAGCGGAGATAAGCTCAATGCGCTGACCGACCTGCTCGTGTTCGGCATGCAGATGGGCATGATCTGGGTAGGGCAGGACGAATCTCCGCTCAGTGGCTCAGGGGCCAATCGCCTGGGCATCTATGTGGGCGCGGCGGCACAGCCGGACTATGAGGCCAAACCGCCGGCCCTGATGGCCGGCGACGCGGAAGGTGGTGCGCACCTGGGCGCCCGGGTGGCGGAACTGGCCGGGCGCCTGACTCCTTGAGTCAGCCGCCGATGTTCATGGACTGCGAGATCACCGCGAAGCCTTCAGTGGCTTCCAGTCGTTTGCCGACCACAGCCTGATACGCCTCGGACTCGTACCAGGCCTTGGCAGCCTCGGTGGATTCGAACTTGATGATCACGGTTTGAGGTCCGGGCGGGGTTCCCTCAACTGTTTCTGCGGCCACGTCGAAAGCGACCAGTTCTGCACCCGAGGCTTGAATGGTCGGCCCGGCACCCGCCTGATACTCGGCATAGAGCTCCGGATTGTTGACGACGTACTGCGCGATGAAATAGGCAGCCATTGGCTTCTCTCCCTATGAGTGTGTTTGCGCCGGTATGGTAACTTGCACGACTCAACGGAGCGACAGCCGGATATAGGAGGAGACGGAATTGAACGCACAACCACTCGATGGCATCACCGTGCTCGATTTCGGCCAGGTCTACAACGGGCCTTACTGCGGATTTCTGCTGGCACAGGCAGGTGCCCGGGTGATCAAGGTGGAGTCGCTGATCGGCGAAACCCTTCGTGCCCGCGGCGAACGGTCGGCGGCAAGCTATGCCTTCGCGGTGCTGAACGCCAACAAGGAGTCCATCACGCTCAACATCAAGTCTCAGGAAGCGCAGGCGCTTGTGAAGCAGCTGGCAAGAAGCGTCGATGTGGTCTTCGAGAATTTCGCGCCAGGCACCATGGCGAAATACCACATCGGTCCTGAGGATCTGCGCAAGGAGAACCCCCGACTCATCTATGCCTCCAGCACGGGCTACGGTGCCGTCGGTCCGCATCGGGATTTCCTGGGCATGGACATCACCCTGCAGGCGATGACGGGTGTCATGAGCATCACCGGTGAGGAAGGTGGACCGCCATTGAAGACGGTCGCCGCGTTCGCCGACTTCATCGCCGGTACTCATCTCTATGGGGGCATCGTCAGCGCCCTGCTCGGTCGGGAGCGAACGGGCGAAGGGGCCACGGTCGACGTATCGATGCAGGACTGCGTGTTTCCAACCCTGGCCACGGCGCTGGGTTCCTACTACGTGGCCGGAGGTGTGCAGCAGCCCAGAGGCGGTAATCACCATCCGGGCCGGGCGCTTGCTCCCTATAACGTTTACGAGGCGAGCGACGGCCATATCGCCATAATCTGCATCCGTGAAGGTCACTGGAGAAAACTCTGCGCGGCCATGGAGCGCGCAGACCTCGCCGAGGATGCCCGGTTTGCGAAGATGGCCGATCGCTGCGCGAACATGGAAGAAGTGGATGAGCTTGTCAGTCAGTGGGCTCGGGTCCGCACCAAAGCCGAGATCTTCGCCATCACCCAGGCGAACGGCGTGATCTGCGCACCGGTGCAGAACCTGGCGGACGTGGTGAACGATGAGCATATGCTGAGTCGCGGCTCGCTTCTGAAGCGCGCACATGCAGGGTTAGGCGAAATATCCCAGTGCCAGACACCCATTCGCTTTCGCGACATCGATCCGCCCGCGTTGACGGATCCGCCAGTGCTGGGTGCGGATACGGATCGGGTGCTCGAGGAGCTCGCTGGGCTCGATGCCGAAGCCTTGGCTCGTCTGCGCGGAAGTGAAGCAATCTGAGGCTATCGACGCTTGTCCGTTCTTCCTCTGCACAAGTAATCTGTAACCCGTGTCATTTTTTTGTCTCGCGAGCACTCATCTGCTAGCCTCGCGGACGAGAGATTGATTGGCCGCACTTCGTCTCGGTCGACAGCCACCGGGCTAAGCCGCTATGTGAGCGAGTCCGGGCGTACTCAAGGGGAGAAAACAATGAAAACGTTTAGTGTGTACCGGTCTGCCGGTTGGGCTCTGGTGGCCGTTCTCTGCTTTGCGGGTTTGAGCCCGACTGCCGGGGCCGAGGAAGGTGCTCGGATGGTCGAGGAGGTCGTCGTCACTGCGCGGCGCCAGGATGAAACCCTGCAGGACGTTCCCGTCACCATCACCTCGGTGGGTGGCGAGCAACTCGAGATCTATCAGATCGACCAGCTCGACGAGGTGGCGGCAAGGGTGCCGAACTTCAACATCCAGGCGGGTGGCTCCGGTTCCGGGGGTACTATGAACCTTCGCGGCGTGGGCAGCTCGGCGATCAGTGCGGCCTTCGACTCAGCGGTTGCGCTCGATCTGGACGGCGTGCTGGTCAACCGGATGCGTATGGTGCAGTCCGCGTTTCTGGATATTCAGCAGGTCGATATTCTGAAAGGGCCGCAGTCGCTTTACTTTGGTAAGAGCGCGACCGCAGGCGTGGTGTCCTTCAGGTCCGCCGACCCGGGTGATTCGTTCGAGGCGAAAGTCGGTGCCGGTTACGATTTCGAGATGGACGGCACCTACGTGGAAGGCTTCGTCTCAGGCCCGATCACTGAGACCTTCGGCGCGCGACTCGCCGCGCGGTGGGCGCAGAACAACGAGATCTGGAAAAACGAAGCACCCGGTCGTTCCGAGGATTACGATGAGGAAGACCTGATGGCACGTCTGACCCTCACCTGGAACCCATCGGACAACCTGTATTTCAACTGGAAGACCACCTACACCGATCACGAGGCCTACGATGGCATCGGCCAGATCGACCAGGAGTGCATCGTCCCGGGCGATCCCCAGGAAAGCAGCTTCCCCGGCGGGGCGTTGCTGCTGCCACCGGGATACGACTGCGATGACGACGATGGCGTGATGCAGCTCGGAGGGCACAATGAGTTCGTACGCCAGAACATGGCCGGTAACGTCAACATGGAGCCGACCGAAGAGCTGGAGACCTGGCTCTCCCGGCTGCACATCGATTGGGACATCAACGAGCACCTGACGCTCACCTCGGTGACTGGCTACTTCGATCTGGATGAATTCGGAGGGGCGAGCTATGGCTACGACCTGAACGGCATCGGCAGCAACTTTACGGTCAACAAAACCGAGTCCTGGTCTCAGGAGCTTCGCCTGGCGGGCGATATCAATGACAATGCCTCCTTCCTGCTCGGCGTCTACTATCAGGATCGGGAGCTGATTTTCGACACCGCTCAGGAGGCGGTTGGCGGCTCGTACCTGGCGAGTCTGCTGATGCTGCCGACCATCGATCCGACCACGGGCTTTTCCGACGACTGGCACAAAATCCACACGACGGACTCCGAGACCTGGTCGGTATTCGGCAGCGTGACGTTCCGCCCCGCGGAACGCTGGGAGGTCACGGCCGGCCTGCGCTACTCGGAAGACGAGCGCACCAACACCATCGAGGTGCCGTCCATTTTCTACCTGTTCCAGCCGCCGGCGTTCGTTCCCGCGGGGTTCGATTCGGGTGACATCGAGTTCGACGACGATAACCTCTCGCCCGAGGTCAGCGTGCTGTGGGAGGCGACGGATGACATCAATCTGTACGCTGCCTACAAGACCGGCTACAAGTCGGGTGGCATCGACAATAGTGCGCTGCCGAGCGCATCTCTCGCGGTAGCGGCTGATACAGGCGACTTCAGCGAGCTGATCTATGACTCGGAAGAAGCAGAAGGCTTCGAGCTGGGTATGAAGAGCAGCTTCCTGGACGGCAGTCTGCGCCTGGACATGACGCTGTTC
Source organism: Candidatus Azotimanducaceae bacterium (assembly GCA_965215995.1). Taxonomy (GTDB): domain Bacteria; phylum Pseudomonadota; class Gammaproteobacteria; order Pseudomonadales; family Azotimanducaceae; genus SZUA-309. The sequence continues at coordinate 4,049,761 of OZ244128.1, forward strand.
CGTTACGTCTATGACGATCTGCAGGTGCAGACATTCAACTCCACGTCGATTCAGTTCAGCACCACGAATGCTGGTGAGATGACGTCCCAGGGATTCGAGGCCGATTTCACCTGGCTACCGGAAGTCGACGGTCTGACGGTTTACGGGGCGCTGTCGCTCCTGGATGCGGAATTCAGCGATACCTTCATTCCGGAGCCCGGCGTGCCGGAGGACGATCCGGCGTACGACGAGTACGACCTCGATGGCCGCGCCGTGTCGGGCGCGGCAGACTTCGCCTTCAACACGGGCTTCGATTGGGCATTGCCGCTCGGCAACGCGATGGAGTGGGGATTCGGCATGAATGTAACCTACTCTGACAAGTATGAAACTCAGAACGAGGATCCGGTTGGGCACGTGCAGGATTCTTACTGGCTGCTGAACGGCCACGCCTACATCGGCAGCGCCGATGGCATCTGGAAGGTTTCGGCGATGGGTCGCAATATCACGGATGAGTTGTACGTGATAACCAGCGGCGGTCGCCCGTACGCAGATCCCTCGAACAACGCCATTCTGCCCGGTGGTGTCGGGGCCAACGACAGGGTGCTCAACTACGCACGCGGTCGTCAGCTGTTCCTGCAGTTCGAGTATCGCTTCCAGTAGAGACGGCTGAAACTTCGGGAGGAAATGATGAGACTGGAAGGAAAAGTTGCCGCGATCACGGGTGCCGCGAGCGGCTTCGGTCGTGCTGCGGCGCAGCGGTTCGTCGCGGAAGGTGCCCGGGTGGTGCTCGGCGACATTCAGGAAGAGGCGGGTCAGGCGGTGGCCGAGGCTTTGGGCGATGCGGCCATATTCCATCGCTGTGACGTGACCAGGGAAGACGACGTAGCAGGTCTGGTGAATGCAGCAGTAGAGCACTTCGGCCAGCTCGATGTGATGTACAACAACGCCGGCATCGTCGGCGCGGTAGGGCCGATCTCGACGATGCCGGCGGATGAGTGGCAGCTCACCCTCGACATACATCTGAACGGTTCGTTTTACGGTTGCAAGCACGCTGCCCGGGTAATGATGCCGAGAGAGACTGGCAGCATCATCAACATGGCCAGCACGGCGGGACTGCTCGGGGGCCAGGGCCCGCACGCTTACGCGGTGGCCAAGCATGGCCTGATCGGCCTGACCAAGAACGTCGCCGCCGAGCTCTGCCGCTACGGCATTCGGGTCAACTGCATTGCCCCGGCGGGAATGGCGACCGCCATGGTGGCTGGGCTTTCCGGCGATCCGGAGGCGATCGAATCCACCAAGGAGCGGCTGGCCAAGACCTCACCGTTGAAGGGGCGGCCCGGCATGGCGGAAGATGTGGCGAACGCAGCGTTGTGGCTTGCCAGTGATGAGTCCGGCTACACGAATGGCCTCACTCTGACCACGGATGCTGGTGTCACCACGGGCTCGTCCGCGAACCCACCGCCGTTCGATGAACATGAGCCGCTGATTCGGGAAGCCGGTAAGCGCGGAATGCAGGCGGACTGAAACGGCATTCCATTCGGGGGACCTATGACCACATTCGCTGCTGCCCTGGCCGAAGAGCGGCCGGATGAGATCGCCGTGCGCGACGAGCGCTCGGCCCTTTCCTGGGCCGAGGTGGACGACGTTCTGAACAGGGCGGTGAACGGACTGCTGAGCCTGGATCTGGGGCCGGATCGGCGCATGGCGGTCTTTGCCGAGAACGCGGTGGAGACGGGGCTGGCCAACCTTGCAGGGTTGCTGGCCGGCGTTTCCGTCGTGCCGGTGAACTTCCATCTCACCGCAGAGGAGGTGGCTTACATCCTGAATGACTCCGGCGCCAGGGTGCTGTTCGTGGACTCGGCGACCGCCGAACGGGGTGTCGCGGCAGCGGCCGAGTCAAATGTGCACACGGTAGTAGGCTGGGGTGATATCGCGTCCGGGTTGGCTGATCGCATCGAACGCTGGGCAGTCTGGTTGGAGGCGAGTGACCCGGCCGATCCGCCGAACGACATACCGCCTCAACCCAATCTGCTTTACACCTCTGGAACGACTGGCCGGCCGAAAGGAACGCCGTTGCCGCCGACCATGTTCGCAGGAGGCGAAACGGTTCGTGAGCATCTGGAGCGGATGGCCGAGGCTGCCCGAGCCCGGGGTACGAGTGGGACCCAGCTCGTGGTGGGCCCCATGTATCACACCGGACCGTTGTCGAGTACCCGGATGCTCGCCGCGGGCGTCGCCTCGGTGATTCTGGGCCGTTTCGATGCTGAGAAGACACTGGAGACCATCGAGAAGTACCAGATTGCCAGCACGCTGATGGTGCCTACCCACTTCGTTCGCCTGCTGGCCCTGCCGGATGAGGTGAAGGCAAAATATGACGTGAGCTCGCTCAAGCAGGTGAGCCACACCGGCGCGAAATGTCCGGTAGACGTGAAGAAGGCCATGATCGACTGGTTCGGTCCGGTGCTGTTCGAGGCTTACGGGGCAAGCGAGGTAGGCACCACCAACGCCATCGGTTCCGAGGAGTGGCTCGCCCATCCGGGCTCGGTAGGCAGGACGCTGCCACCTTTCGAGGCCATGATTCTGGATGATGACGACAATCCGTTGCCGCCGAACACGGAAGGCCGGCTCTTTTTCCGGGACACCACGGGCAGGGGCGTGGTCTACCACAACGCACCGGAGAAACAGGCCGAGGCGCATATCGCACCGGGGGTTTTTACGCTCGGCGAGATCGCCTACATGGACGAGGAGGGCTACGTCTATATCACCGACCGATTCAGCGACATGATCGTCTCCGGTGGGGTGAACATCTATCCGGCGGAGGCAGAACAGGTGCTGATTGATCATCCGGCCGTCCTGGACGTGGCCTGTATCGGTGTGCCTAACGAAGAGATGGGCGAGGAGTTGAAAGCGCTGGTGATACCGAACCCGGATGTCGATGCGCCGGTCCCGGCAGACATGATCGCCTGGTGCCGGGAGCGGCTCTCTCACTACAAGTGCCCGCGGTCACTGGACTACGTAGACGATCTTGGTCGCAACACCATGGGCAAGATCAACAAGCGGAAGTTGCGCGCGCCGTACTGGAATTGAGCGGCAACCGGTTCGGGAGGCGGATCAGCCGACCGCGATGATGTTCGGGTCCTGAGGCTTTTCCGGCTTCGGCCCCGAATGATCCTGATTTCGCACCGTATCTGCGACCCGGAACATGGGCTCCTTGAGCATGGTCTTCAACTCGTCGCTGGCACCGATCCGCTCCAGTGCCTCATCCATGCAGAGGAGCCACTGATCCCGCTCGTTCGGGCCGATGGCGTAAGGCTCATGGGGTTCCGTGAGGCAGACGGTGCCCTTCAGCGCCTGATAGACAGGTGGCCCGCCCATCCAGCCGGTCAGGTAGGCGGTGAGCAGTCGTTTGATGTTGTCCAGATTCTCCGCGTGCATGGCGCGGACATCGGCCGCCTGCGGCAGGTCGTCCATGGCATCGTAGAAAGCATCTGCCAGTGCTTTGACGCCGTCCTGACCCAGTATTTCATAGGGTGTCCGTGCCATATCGGTACTGTCTGTCATCTACCCTCCGTATTTCCGGGCGTGCTTCGGGGTCATGCCGGGAAGCAGAGCATGCAGCTCGGCCCGGACATAGGCTTCTTCGAACTCGCGAAGCGAGATGAGACCGTGGGTCCAGAGCAGAATGGCTGACCAGCTGCTCACCCCCCATTGCTGGGCGTAGAAGTCCACGTCGATGTCCTCCTTCATCTCGCCCAGCGCCTGCATGTCCAGGAGCGTTCGACGGCGCACGCCGATCGCGTCGTGCAGCAGCAGCTTAGCGATGGGGTCCGTGGCCCGGGCATTGAACAGCATGCGGGCCATCGCTTCAGCATATCTCGGGTTCCTGACGATGTTCTGCGCGTAGGCTCGGGCTCTGGCCACAGCCCATTCGAGACCCTTCAGTTCTTCCGGCACCGACGTGGCGAGCTGGGTGAGCAGGTCTTCAAGTGCGGCCAGCACGAGTCCGTCTTTGTTGTCGTACAGGTTGTAGAGCGTCGTGGGGGAGACACCGGAGGCGGCGGCCACATCCCGCATGCTCAGACCCTCGTAACCGGCATTCGTCAGTTGTTGCCGAACGGTCTCGAGAATCCGTTCACGTCGCTGCAGTTGTCGTGGGGTCAGATTCATGCGCTGCATTCTAGGCAACCGTTGAGTGATCTGCCCAGGATCCGGCCTGTGGAATAGTTGTAACATGCTACACTAAATTCACCCGTTTGGCGCTGGCAGGTGACTGCCTGACCGTGGAGAACGAGTCCGTGAGTCAATCAGAGGTTCCTTAAGTTGCTAACATTGCACCAGGGAGAGAGGAGAATCACATGGCGGAAGCTAGAGTCGAGAACGGCGTTCGAACCATGGACGCCGCGTTTGCTGAATTGCTGGCGGCGGATACCAACGCCGGGAACATCAGCGATGCGCTGAAGCGGAACCAGCCGCTGCCACCAGGGCCATCTCTGGTTCCGGTTGCCCGCTTCATCGACCGCCGTTATCACGAGCTGGAGAAGGAACGGTTGTGGAGTCGAATCTGGCAGGTGGCAGCGCATGAGGACGACTTTGCCAACGTGGGTGATGTGGTGCCTTACGACATCGCCACCAGCTCCTATCTGGTGGTTCGTGTTGCCGAAGACGAATACAAGGCGTTCTACAACGCCTGCCTGCATCGTGGCCGCAAGCTGCGGGAGTCCCGCGCAAAGGGGCTCGACGAGCTGCGCTGTGCTTTCCACGGCTGGGCCTGGAACATCGATGGCAGCCTGAAGCAGGTCCCCTGCGCATACGACTACGCCGGGTTGAACCGTGACGAAGAAGCTCTGCCTGAGGTGAAGGTCGGTCGCTTCGGACGCTTCATCTTCATCAACCCGGATCCGGATTGCGCGCCTCTGGAAGATCATCTCGGTGATCTGGACAGCCACTTCGAGCTGTTGCCCTACGAGAAGCGGTACAAGATGGCCCACGTGGGCAAGGTGGTCCGCGCCAATTGGAAAGTGGTGCAGGAAGCCTTCATGGAGTCCTACCACGTGCTCATGACCCATCCGGAAATCCTCACCGGCGGCGCGCACGACATGTGCACTAAATACGATGCCTTCGAGAACTACTCCCGGGCAATTCGTTGTGGCGCGCTGGAAAGCAAGGGTATGCCCGCCTGGGACCCTCTGCCGGAGGCAGGGGACCACATCCTGCGTCACCCCTTGAATGGCTGGATCTACGAGAAGGTGGATGATGACGTGGTGCAGGTAACCACACCTAAAGGGATCAGTGGCAGGTTCAATGTCAATGGCGATTGGCTCGAAGGCGAGCTGACGGACGTCAACCCGCACCTGACGCTCTGGGTCGGTGGTCGGCAGACTTCAGGCCCCAGCATGGAAGCGGCCATGAGTGATCCGGACGTTGTGAAGCAGCTCAAGGAGAAGCTGGGCGAGGATGCCTCCCCTCGGGCCTTGGGTGCGGAGATGCAGCGGCAGATGCTGAAGGATGCCATTCCATCGATCGCGGACGGCATTCCGGACGTGGAGCTTTCCTCATCGATATTTCTCACCGTGTTCCCGAACTGGCATCCCTGGGGCTCCTTCAACCAGATCAACTATCGATTCCGGCCGAACGGTGACAACCACGAGGAATGCATCATGGAGTGCATGTTTCTGGCCCCGATTCCGGAGAGCGGCGAGTACGAACCGGTGCGGAAGATTCACTGGCTGGAGCCGGATCAGGATTGGACGGATGCGCCGGAGCTCGGAATGCTGGCGAAGATCTTCAACCAGGACGTGCGTAACCTGCCGTTCGTTTATGAGGGCATGAAGGCGACTGCCAGGGAAAACCTGCGGCTTGCCGACTACAACGAGCTGAAGCTGCGGCATTTCCACCGGCTCTACGAAAAGTGGGTGGGTGACGTCTAGGAACCCGCCACACTGTGCTGGCTGACGTCAGCCAGCCGATGCCACGAGCTTTTCCGCCTGGGCGAGCCTGGGCTCGTTCGGGTAGAGCCATTCGTCGCCCATCACCTGAGCCACCCGGAGCTCCTCCGGGATGTTGTCGATACCGATCATCCGGTCCGCCCACTGGTTCCAGTGGTAGATACGGGCCTCCTGGTAGGACAGGGGTACACCCTTGAAGCCGTAGGATTCCACGGATTTCTGGATCCAGTCGCCGAACTGTGTGTCTTCCTGGAGCACGGCGCCGAGCTCGGAGCCGTCCGGTGTGGTCCACATGTCTTTCAGAGTGGGCTTCGGCCCGTCCCCCCAGTCGTGGACCATGGTCCAAGTCTCAAGCCGGCAGGTATTGATGCCGGTTGGCCAGAATAGTAGTGGTGGCAGGGTCATGTGGTTGAGTGGAGAGACCCAATTCGGGAAAATTCCGTAGGACTGGGTGCAGGTGCGACCAATCTCTCCTACGGTTTCGATCTTCGGGAGGTCGGGCATGGGGATAGCACTCGTGCCTTCGGTCCCTTTTTTCCGGGGCGCGATCATCCTGCCGTGACCGTTGGGATAGAAGGTGTTGACGTTGCGTCGATCATCCAGGGTCACAGCGACGGTTTTCGGATGAATGCTGCGCACGTGGTAGACCTCGGTGTTGGCCTCCATGGCGATCTTCCAGTTGCAGTTCAGATCGAAGATGTGGCGACCGGTCAACCGGCAGTTCTCGAACTGAAATTCCTTCCATTCATCGGCGATCGGGCCGAGCCAGTCGAGCAGGGCGGGCGCGTTCTCATCGAAGTTCACGAAGATCAGATTGCCAAAGCGTTCGCAGCGCACGGGGATCAGGCTACGGCAGGAAAAGTCCAGACCGTTGAAGTCTTCCGGGTCGCGGATGGCGACCAGATCGCCGTCCAGAGAATAGGACCAGCCGTGGTACCTGCAGGTCAGGCGCGGTCTCTTTCCCGACGCGTCGGTTATGACCGGGGCGCCGCGGTGGGAGCAGGTATTGTAGAACGCGTTGATCTTCCCGGATTCCGCGTGGACGATCACGACCGGCTGACCGGCGTTCTCCCAGAGCAGGAAGCTGCCCGGTTCAGGTACCTCATCGATGTGGGCGGCCAGTAGCCAGGATTTACGCCAGATGTGTGCTTTCTCCAACTCGTAGAACCGGGGATCGGTGTATCGGCCACCCGGCAGATCCGGGAGAACGGGAAACCCCTCGGGGGGTGCGGTGCGCGCTGCCTCATACTCCATGAGGAGTTTTGTGTTCTGTACTTCTTCAGGGCTCATGCGGTTTTCTTCCTGCCTACGGGCTGCATCGTCGGAGTTCCAAGCCTTTTTAAGTAACCTCTGGCGTGATTTAGAGTCAAGCTGCGCTAACCGAGCTTGATCGCGGCCGAACTGGCCAGGGTGCTTAGAGCCTCCTCGTCGAAACCCAGCTCGCTCAAGATCTCCTCCGTATGTTGACCCCAGCTGGGTGCGGGTGAAAGCGCAAGCTCCACGTCCATGACGGTGGCCCTGGGCCGTGGGCCTCGCAGGCCGCCAAGCACGGGGTGCTCGGATTCGAGAATCAGCCCCGTCGCCTGAACCTGTGCATCGTCAAACACGTCATCGGGCAGGAGAACGGGTGCGGTGGGCACATCGGCGGCGATCAGCCGACCGGTAGCTTCCGCAACCGTGAATGGTGCGGTCATGGCGTCCTGCATCTCGTACCAGTACTCCACATGCTCGTTACGGTCCAGGGCAGTTGTGAGTCGCGGATCTTCGATCAGATCCTCCCGTTCGAGTGCTCTGCAGGCGGCCTGCCACTGAGGATCCGTGCCGATAGCCATGGTTATCCAACCATCCCGGCACTGAAAAAGCCGGTAAGTCTGCATGATGTTCGGTGTGTGGTTGACGCCTTCGGCGTCGGTCAGCGAGCAGTGCATCATGGCGTCCGGCCAGACAAAGGCCAGATTGGCATCCAGCATGTTGGTCTGGATATTCGCGCCCTCTCCGGTCCGAGACTTCCGATACAGAGCGGCCATGATGGCCTGGGCGTTGTTCCAGGCGCCCACTTTGTCGGCGACAATACCGCGGACCAGCGTAGGGCGTCCGTCCACCTGTTGAGAGCCTGCCCAGCCAGACAGGGCCTGGATCAGAGGGTCGAATACCGGCCGCTGGGCATAGGGGCCTTCTGGCCCAAAGCCGGAGGAGGCGCAGTAGATGATGCCGGGGTTGCGGGCACTCACGGCTTGGTAACCGAAACCGAGCCGTCCCATGACACCGGCGCGAAAGCCCTCGATCAGCACGTCGGCGTCGTCAAGAAGTCGCCACAATATGTCCTTACCCTGCTCGGACTTGAGATCCAGCGCGATGGAGCGTTTTCCCGCGTTGGTGTTGGCGAACCAGCCGCTCATGCCGTTCTTGTTGGAGCCGTAGAAGCGCATCCCGTCACCGGTGACCGTGTCTTCCACCTTGATTACCGAGGCGCCATAGGAGGCGAGTTGCTGGGTAGCCGCCGGAACGGCAACCATGATGCCGACCTCGATCACACGCACGCCTTCCAATGGTGCTTGCATCCTTTTCCCCTTCCGTCTTGCTCTGCTGGATTGTAGCGCCAAGCAGCCGTGCGGGTGCCGGTGCGCATTTTCTTCCGGATCCCGTTCAGGCAGTCTACGCGGCGTCATTGCCCCAGGTGATCACCGTGAACAGCAGCAATCGCTTCGCAAGACTTCTCCATCGGTTGGACCTGTCCGAGCAGAGCCCGTCTGTGTTCGTGGGTGGCGCGGGCGAGGGCGGTGTGGGCGGCGAATCCCGACTGTTTGGTGGGCTGGTGGCTGCCCAGGCGGTGATGGCTGCGCAGAAGACAGTCGAATCATTCGGCCTTCATTCCCTTCATGCGTATTTCTCCGTCCCGGTCGTGCGGCCGAGGACATCGCCTACCACGTGCGAGCGATGAAGGACGGCCGGCGCTATGCCGCGAGGCAAGTAGAGGCCTGGCAGGGTGGCGAATGCATCTTCCAGCTGAGCGCTGGCTTCCATCTTGGTGAGCAGGGACCGGATCACCAGCCAACCATGCCGGAAGCCCCCGCACCGGAAGATTGCCCGAATCGAGACCGGCTGCGTGGCCGGGACTACTGGCAGGACATGCCCGTTGACGTGCGGATGGTGACCGAGATTACGGCAGATGCGCCGTTGCCAGCTGAACAGATGCTCTGGATGCGTGCGAATGGTGCGCTGCCGGAAGATCCCGGGATTCACCTGGCACTGCTGGTCTATGCCAGCGACCGCTGCCTGCTGGATACCGCTTTTCGACCCCATGCGGACACAGGTGAAATGGTTGGCGCGAGTCTGGATCACAGCATGTGGTTCCATGCTGCACCGCGTTTCGATGACTGGGTGCTCTACCACACCACGAGCCCGGTAGCCGCTCAGGGCCGGGGTCTTGCGACGGGATTCCTCTACGACCGTCATGGACGGTGCCTCGCCAGCGTGGCCCAGGAAGGCTCGGTGCGATTCCGGTGAGCTCGCCTTTCGCGCCGCTGCACATCCCCGTCTTCCGCCGTTTCTGGCTGGCCAACGTGGCCTCCAACTTCGGTGGTCTGGTGCAGGCCGTCGGTGCGGCCTGGCTGATGACGCTGATCAGCGATTCCGATGCGCTGGTGGCGCTGGTGCAGGCGTCCACGACCCTTCCTGTCATGGTGTTCTCGCTGTTCTCCGGCGCCGTGGCGGATAGCTTCGATCGCCGCCGGGTCATGCTGATCTCCCAGGTGTTCATGTTGCTGGTCGCGTCAGGACTGACTGCCTTCGCCTATCTCGACTGGCTGAACGCCTGGCTGCTGCTTGCCTTCACGTTTCTGATCGGTTGCGGCATGGCCTTCAACAACCCGGCCTGGCAGGCCTCGGTAAGGGACTTCGTCGGTAAAGACCTGCTGCCGGGTGCGGTGTTGCTCAACGGTGTGGGTTTCAACGTCACACGCAGCGTTGCCCCGGCGATCGGCGGCACCATCGTGGCGGCTTTTGGTGCCAGCGTGGCCTTCCTTGTCAACGCGGTCAGCTACCTGGGCCTGATCTTCGCGGTCTGGTCCTGGGAAGGGCCCGGGCCGTCAGAGGAGAAGCGTCGGGAGCCCTTGCGCTCAGCCGTCATCTCCGGGTTCCGCTACGTTTCCCTGTCGCCGAACCTGATGCGTATCTACTTTCGCGGCTTCCTGTTCGGTCTGACGGGGGTGATCGTGCTGGCGCTGCTGCCTTTGATCGCCCGGGACATGCTCGCTGGGGATTCTCTTACCTTCGGGCTCCTGCTGGGGGCTTTCGGCATCGGTGCGGTGCTAGGCGGACTTACTTCAGCGCGAATCGCCCGGACGTTCAGCAGCGAGGGAATGGTCCGCCTGTCGTTCATCGGGGTGGCCCTGGCGACGAGCATCGTCAGCCTCAGTGCCTGGTTGCCGCTCAGCATGCTCGCAGTCGCGCTGGCTGGAGGTGCCTGGGTGCAGGCTCTGGCGCTCTTCAACACCAGCGTCCAGCTGTCGACGCCCAGGTGGGTAGTGGGAAGGGCATTGTCCTTCTATCAGATGTGCACCTTTGGCGGCATGGCACTGGGCAGCTGGATCTGGGGCACCCTGGTGGAAGCTCTTTCGATAGAGCAGTCCCTGCAGCTGGCTGCTGCCTGCACCCTTGTCGGTGTGATCGTCGGTTTCCGCTGGGCGGTGCCCCCGCGTATGGAAAGGGACCTGGAGCCACTTGATCTGTGGCAGGAGCCTCCGGTTGGCCTGGACATCCTGCCGAGGAGTGGTCCCATATCCGTTGCCGTGGAGTATCTGATCGACGAGGAAGACGTGCCTGTCTTCACCGAGCTGATGTACGAACGACGGCGCATCCGGCGTCGGGATGGGGCCCGGCAGTGGACGTTGCTGCGCAATCTGGAACAGGTCAATCAGTGGATTGAGCGTTTCGAGTTGCCGACCTGGGCCGATTATGTGCGTTTCCATGCTCGAACCACCCAGGAAGACGGCAGAGTAGGCGAGCGTATCCGCGCCTTGCACAAGGGGGAGGGTACGCCTCGCGTACGACGCATGCTGGTCCGGGATCCGGCCGAGGCGAGTGTTGCGCTCGACGGGCCGGTGGATGTCTGAAGACCTTGTCTTCCGTGGTCTCTAAAGGGCGTTCAGCCCCCCATCGACGATGAACTCCGAGCCGGTGGAGTAGGCGCTTTCGTCGCTGGCGAGATACAGAGCCAGCTGCGCGACCTCAACGGCCTCCGCCGCTCGGCCCAGAGGCACTCTTCGGGTGAGCCGCATCTCATCTTCCGCACCCGGCAGGGAACGCATCATGTCCGTGTCGATCAATCCGGGATGAATGGAGTTGACCCGGACATTGCGGCGGCCGTTCTCCACGGCCGCGGCCTTGGTCATGCCACGAACGGCCCATTTCGATGTGTGGTAGGCGAACGCGCCGGTGCCGCCCTGCAGCCCGGCGAGCGAGGAGATGTTGACGATGGAACCCTGGCCGGCTTCGCGCATGGCAGGGGAGACCGCACGCATGCCGAGAAATACGCCGAGGCAGTTCACGTCCATCACCCGTTCGAATTCTTCCTGGTCGATCTCGAAGTGGCGGCCAGTGGCGAAGATGCCCGCATTGTTGATCAGTGCGTCGATGCGCCCGGACGTTGTGAGGATCTCCTTAACGAGGGATTGCCAGGCGCTCTCGTCGCGAACGTCCAGGTGTCGGTAAGTGCCGCCAATCTCGTCCGCCACGTCGGTGCCTTCCTGATCCAGCACGTCGGTCAGCCAGACGGTGGCCCCTTCGGCCGCGAACAGGCGAGCTTCGGCTTCGCCCTGACCCCGCGCGGCGCCTGTGATCAGGCATACCTTGTCATCCAGTCTTCCCATCGCTCACTCCACCAGATTGCCGTCATCGTCCCGAATCTCCGGGCCGTCGACTCGAGCGCGACCGTCGCCGAACTTGGCATCGCGCTGCCGGAGGGTTTCTCTCAGACCGATCTCCTGGACCGATCGCATGTAGCCAGCCGCTGCGCGGGTGTTGTGGCCGCGAACGTCGTTCTCCGCGGCCAGGCGTTGCAGCGTCTTTGCGCCCATCAGCTCGAGGCCGAGATTGATGATCCGCTTGTTGGCAGAAAGCAGGTCGGGATCGATCAGCGCCATTCGATTGGCCAGACCTTCCACCTCCGCCTCGAGCAGATCTGCCGGTACCGCTTTCAGAATCAGGCCGATCTGTTGCGCTTCCGCGCCTGTGACGGTGTCTCCCGTGAGCAGCAGGCGTTTGGACCACTGCGGACCCACGTTGTACAGCCACATGTTGGTCGGCAGGGCGCCCAGATCGCGCGCTGGTGGGAAGCCGAAAGTGGCGTCTTCGGCCGCGATCACCATGTCGCAAAGCATGGCGATATCCGTGCCACCGGCCAGGCAGTAGCCATGCACCTGGGCGATGACGGGTTTGTGCATGTCGAACAGCGCCATCCGGTAGCGCTGTGCCCGTTCCAGCTGCCAGGCATCGTCGTCGATCGACCGACCGCCGCGATAGTTGTTGGCCCCTTCGCCCTCGATCCTGGAGATGGGTACCCGGTTGCCGCCACCGGTCAGGTCGTATCCCGCGGAGAAGGCTCGACCTGCACCGCGGATGATCACGCAGTGGACGTCCCGGTTGTTGTCCGCCTCCCACAGTGCCTCGTTGAGCTCGGCCTGAAGCTCGAGCGACAGCGCATTGAGCTTGTCCGGTCGGTTGAGTGTGATCCGGGCGCGGCCATCATCCACTTCGTACAGGATGCTAGAGAAACTGGAATCACTCATCTGGGTCTCCCTCGGATAACAAGTTCAGACACGGCCCGCTGGCGTGTCCTGGCCAAGCAGGCCGCGGCCGACATCGCCATATCGGCTCGATTTGGAAAAAACGACGTGGTTGCTGGCGATTGAGATGTCCCGTACGGCGCGCTGAATGGGATTGCTGAGCAGGCCGCCACTTGCGCCGGTTTCCTCGCTGATCGCCAGCACGGCTTCTTTGCAGCTGAACACGGCGTAGGTCATGCGCGACAACCAGTGACCCCGCTGTGCGTTGGTTGCTCTGTTCCGCTTTGCCATGACGTCAGCGATCGTGTCCCGCAATATCAGCTCGGCGGCCTCGATCTTCAGTGCCGCTTCGCCGACCATGTTGCTGACGTCCGGTAGCGGGGTGCCGGCACGACGGACGTTGTTGTCGATCTTCTCCCGCATCTGCCCGGTGAATTCTGCGAGCGCCGTCTGGGCCGCACCCAGAATCGGCAGGGCTGCGGTGATCCCGAGCACGGCCATCAGAGGCGTGCTGTACAGCGGGCTGGGAAAGCGCTCGGCGATGCCCGAGCTGGCATCGAGAAACTGCTGAAACGGCAAGGCGTAGTCTTCCGGTACGAGGACATCATCGATTCTGAAATCCCAGGAACCCGTGCCGCACATGCCGGTGACGTGCCAGGTGTCGACGGGCTCGACCTGACTGGTTGGCAACAGGAAGAACGTCGGGACGGGGCGCTGGTCCTCATCGAGGGCGATGCCACCGGCCAGCACCCAGGTGCTGTGCACGATGCCCGTGCCCCACTGCCACTGACCCCTGAGGCGATAGCCCCCGTCCACCGGCGTGGCGGTGCCGCCGGCCATGTTGAGCGCGCCGGGAGCGAGCACATAGTTGTCGTTGCCGTAGACCTCGGTGTAGACGGATTCCGGGTAGTTGAACATCCAGAGGTTGTGCTCGATGTAGAAGGCGGTGAGCCAGCCCATGGAGGCGTCCGCGCGGGAGAGAATCAGTGCGACGTCGAAGAAGGTGTCCAGATCCTGTTCGAAGCCGCCGAGCTTACGGGGCACCATGAGCGAGTACAGGCCGCTGTCTCTGATCGCATCGATCACATGGTCCAGTGGCCGGCGTGCGACCTCAGCCTCGCGCGCCGTTTCCCTGAGCAGTGGCGCGAGCGCTTCTGCCTGCTTGATCAGGTCGTCCTGGTTCAACCCCTTGTTCTCCCTCGGTTCAGTCGTGTGCCGTGCTGGACGGCATGGGGCAGAATAGCAAGAACACACAGGTCTTGGCGCAGTCGAACCCCGGCACCGCGCTGGTTGTCATGCCTTCGGGCCTGTATGGGTGCTCAGCGGATGAGCTCGCTCACTTCAAGCTCCACCGCCGCCATCGCAGAACGACGGAACACCCAGGGCAGGGAAGGGAAGTCGGCGTCAGCGATCTCGACGATTCGGGCGGCACGACGCAACAGGCCCAGCCGGTAGTCACGCCAGGGGTCTGGCCAACGGCAGCCGGCGGCTGCCAGACGATCGGCATGGCGTTCGAGCAGCTGCCGCTCGTTGCTGCGTCGATCTGCCTGCCGGAAGCTCATGGAAGTGAATACGGCAAGATCGTAGCCGGGATTGGCCACCTTCGGTTCCTGCCAGTCGATGAGGAGTACCCGGCCACTGCTGGTCAGTGGCAGATTCTCGGCATGTGCATCACCGTGGAGCAGGGTAGCAGGCTCGGCCATTGCGCTGAGGGTCGTGGCCAGGCGGCCGACCAGCGCATCGCCGATGGGTCGGAACTCGGGTGCGCTTTCGAGTAGACGCCCGGCGTGTTGTTGCCAGGCGGCATCAAAGTTCTGCTGAATTGAATGGAGCAGCTCCGGGTCGTCGAACCGTGGCAGCCATTCTGCCTCCGGCGTCTGTCCCCACCATGCCGCGTGCCAGTCAGCCAACGCATCGATCGCTTGCTCAGCGTGCCTGCTGGTGACTCCGGTCTGGAAGCTGAACGCTTCCAGAGGTTCGAACTCGAGCAGCAGCACGTCATCGAGCTCGCCGACGTAACGGGGAATCGGCAGCTCGGAGCCGGACAGCCCACGTGAGGCCGTCGCGCGATAGAACGCCCGCTCGATGTCCGGGTGGTCGTGCGGGCGAACGGGGCGGTAGGCGCACTTGGCGATCAGCGTCGGGCCGTCCTCCAAATCCAGACGCCAGACATCGTTGGAGAACCGGCCGATGAAATGCGTCTGGTAGGCGCCTGATACGGACTGGACAAGGCCTGCCGAGATCACCGCCTGGCGAAGCTCGGCTGGATCTATTGAGGGCGGGACTGGCTCGCTCACCGCGCAATCGCCGGCATCGGTTCAGCCGTTCCGATAGGTATAGGCATAGCCATTCAGTGCCGGTGCGCCGCCGAGGTGGGCGTATAGGATGTTGGAGCCTGCCGGAAAGAAGCCTTTGCCCACCAGATCGATCAGGCCCTGCATGGATTTTCCTTCGTAGACCGGGTCCGTGATCATCGCTTCCGTGCGGGCGGCGATCCGTATGGCTTCATTGGTCTCGGTGCTCGGCACCCCATAAGCTGGATAGGCGTAGTCCGGATTGATGACGATGTCCGAGTCCTCGATCTCCTTTCCGAGCTCGATCAGCTCAGCGGTGTTTCTCGCGATCTCTGCGACCTGGGCGCGGGTCTGCTCCACCGTCCCCGATGCATCTATGCCGATGATCCGATCGGCCCGCTCATCGGCCTTGAAGCCCACGACCATGCCCGCCTGGGTGGAACCGGTGACCACGCAGACGATGATGTAGTCGAAGGTGACGCCGAGGTCTTTCTCCTGGCCACGCACTTCCTCGGCAAAGCCCACATAGCCGAGCCCACCCAGTGGGTGCACGGAGGCGCCCGCCGGAATGCCGTAGGGCCTGCCACCCTGGTCTCGAACTTCCTGCATGGCGTCTTCCCAGCTCTGACGGATACCGATGTCGAAGCCATCGTCCACCACCCGGCTGTCTGCGCCCATGAGGCGGGTGAGCAGAATGTTGCCCACCCGGTCGTAGACCGCGTCCTCATGGGGGACCCAGGATTCCTGCACCAACCGGCACTTGAGCCCCAGCTTGGCAGCCACGGCAGCCACCATGCGGGTGTGGTTTGACTGCACGCCGCCGATGGAGACCAGGGTATCAGCGCCTGAAGCCAGGATGTCCGGGACGATGTACTCCAGCTTGCGCAGCTTGTTGCCGCCGAGGGCGAGCCCTGAGTTGCAGTCGTCCCGCTTGGCATAGACCGTAACGCTGCCGCCCAGATAGTCGCTGAGCCGATCGAGCCGTTCGATAGGGGTGGGCCCTTCGAAGGTCAGCGGGTAGCGCTCGAATTTCTCCAGCATGTATTGAGTCCGGGTCATCGCCTGTCCGGGCATGTTCGCACAGAGGACGCTCTGAGGCTCCGTAGAATCCCTGATATGGCATTTCTGGTATCTGTTACAGTATTGGCCAGTCTGAATCGGGGAGAGATTGATCATGGTCGAAACAACCACCGGTACCGATCGTTCCAGCGGCGTCACCTATCAGCAGCTGTTGGCGGAAGACAGCCATCCGGTGCCGGAGATAATGCGCACGGAATCTCCCATGCCACCGGGTCCGACCGTCGTTCCCGCCGAGCGTTATTACTCGAAGGAGTTTCACGATCTGGAAGTGGAGAAGCTGTGGAGCCGGGTCTGGCAGATGGCCTGCCACGAGGATGACATCCCGGATGTAGGCGACTACCACGTCTACGAAATCGCCCGGCTCTCGTTTCTCGTCGTGCGCACGGGCGAAGACGAGTTCAAGGCCTTCCACAATGCCTGTCTGCATCGGGGACGGATGCTGAAGATCAAAGACGGCAAACGAGCCCGTGAGTTCCGTTGTGCCTTCCATGGCTGGGCCTGGAATACGGATGGCAGCCTGAAAGAGGTGCCCTGCCAATGGGATTTCCCGACGGTGACTGCCGAGACCCACAGCCTGCCGGAAGTGAAGCTCGGTCGTTGGGGCGGCTTCCTGTTCATCAATCCCGATGAGAACGCTGAGCCGCTGGAAGATTTCCTCGGCAACCTGTCCGATCAGTTTCCCAATCTGCCCTACGAGAAGCGCTACAAGGTGGCTCACGTCGCCAAGATCCTGCGTTGCAACTGGAAGATCGCCCAGGAAGCGTTCAGCGAGGCCTATCACGTGATCGCCACGCACCCGACCATTCTGGGCACGATCGGGGACGCCAACAGTCAGTATGACGTGTTCGGCAACTACAGCCGGGCCATGTCGCCGAACTTCACCCCCAGTCCGCACATTTCCCAGGAATTCCCGGTGCTGGAGGACGGCATGCTCTACACCAAGCAGCGCCATGCCTTGACCGGGCATGTCTACGAGCGCGGCGACGACGGGCTGGTGCACGTGACCAACGCCAAGGGAGAGGTGAGCAAGTTCAAGGTGGACGGCACCTGGGTGGAAGGACCACTCACGCAGCCGGATCCGAACATGTGCAACTGGGTCGGTGGTGAGCAGCTGCCCGACTTCGAAAAGGTGCCAGCACCGCCACCGCCGGAGGTGCCGGACGGGATGAACCGGCGGCAGATGATGGCGGCACCGGTGCGGGACAGCTTCCGCAACGTGCTCGGTGACGAAGTGATGGACAACGTGCCCGATGCGGAGCTGCTCGATTCCATCTACCTCACCCTGTTCCCGAACTTTCATCCCTGGGGATCGTTCAACCAGATCGTTTATCGATTTCGCCCGAATGGGGACAATCCGGAAGAGTGCATTCACGAGTGCATGTACATGGCGCCCTCACCGGGGGGCGCCGAGAACCGCCCACCGCCACCGCCCGTGCACTGGCTCGGTCCGGACGATGACTGGGTGGAAGCGCCGGAGCTCGGCATGCTCACCAAGGTGTTCAATCAGGACATCGTCAACATGCCGGAGGTGCAGCGGGGCCTGAAGATGATGAAGAACCCCGAGGTGATCTTCGCCAACTATGGCGAGACCAAGGTCCGTCACTTCCAGGAACTGCTGACCAAATGGGTCGAATCGTGAGCGATTCCTGCTGAAGTCCTAGCTGGAGTAGGCGTTCCGGTCAGGCGATGTTGTGATTCAGCCGGAACAGGTTGTCCGGGTCCCATTTCTGCTTCACCTCCTTCAGCCGGGCGTAGTTGGGGCCGTATACCTCATCCAGCCGGTCGCTTTCGTCTTCACCCAGGTAGTTGACGTAGGCACCCGCGCCGTAGGAAGCAACTGCATCGAAGAACGCCCGGGTCCAGGCGATGTTCTCCTCATCCTTCTGCGCATCCTGCCAACCGGTCCAGATGCCCAGGCTGTAAGGCACGTCGCGACAGGCAAAGGCGGTGGCGCCGGGATCGACCCGGCCCTGCGCGCCGCCCAAAGGCTCGATGCCGATGATGGTGTGCTCGCCGTGCAGATCCAGGGCCTGCTCGACGATGATGTCCAGGAAGTCATCCGCCAATCCGCCGAGATACTGCGACTTCCAGTAGTAACGGGCGCCGTGCGGATTGCCCGCATCGAATGCGGTCTGCATGACGCTGTAGGGCATCTCATCGAGCACAGCCACCAGTGGCGAGCCCATCTCTGCCAGCGGCTGCATCAGCTTCAAGCCCTCGTCCACATTACCGGAGTAGAGGCCCACGATGGCCAGCACGGCCTTGCCCTGCTGGTCAGGAAGATCCTCCGGGGCGTTGACGATCATCGCGTAGCAGGCGAGCGCATCCGGGGCGTTTTCGTTGAAGGTGCGGTAGAGATCGAGCACACCACGGGCATCTTCAATCGCATGGAAGATGGTTGCCGTGGCAACCATGGGTCCCACCGCGTGGAGCTGAAACTCGAGAGAGGTAACCACACCGAAATTACCGCCGCCGCCCTGCAGAGCCCAGAACAGATCAGGGTTTTCATCCTTCGACGCCCGCACGAGCTCTCCGCCGGCAGTGACCAGGTCCACGGACAGAAGGTTGTCACAGGCAAGCCCGTAGGTCCGGGTCAGATAACCGATGCCCCCGCCCAGCGTGAGGCCTGCAACGCCGGTGCTGGACACCACACCGCCGGTGGTGGTCAGGCCGAAGGCTTGGGCTTCGTGATCGAAAGCTCCCCACTTGGCACCGGCACCTGCCCTGGCCCGCTTCGCGTCAGGATCTATGCGGATGTTGCTCATTGGAGAAAGGTCGATGACGATGCCACCGTCGCAGATGGCCTTACCTGACACGTTGTGACCACCCGCTTTGATGGCCAGTGGAACGCTCTGTGTCCGGGCGAAGTTGACGGTCGCGATCACGTCAGCCACACCGCTGCAGCGAACGATGGCGCCGGGATGCTTGTCGATCATGCCGTTCCAGAGGGTTCGCGCTTCGTCGTATCCGGGTTGTCCGGCAGTGAGAATCTCACCCCGAACCGTTTCTGCAAGCCGCTCCGTTTGTTGCTCTGTCAGTACCGCCACGGTTCCCCTCCCACGTCGATTTGGTTTGTCAGCCGAGTCTAGCGCCCGGCGTGTTTCAGGTCAGCAAACGGAAATCAGCTGCTGAGAGGTTCCCCGTCGAAACGTTCCAGGGTGGCAAACGCCTGCACGGGCTTGCGGGTGAGCTTGGTCAGCTGCTTGACCGGCTTGCCGAGCGGAATCATTGCGGCAAAAGCGTACTGCTCGGGGACGCCAAGCAGCTTTTTCAGATCATCTTCCCTGGCTGCGGCAAAGGTGGTCGGTGTGCCGCCGTAGCCTTCGTTTCTGGCGCTGAGCAGAATGTTCCAGACAAAGGGGTAAACGGAACCTCCCGAAATCACGCCAACCCGGTCCAGGTGCTGATCGAAGGAGGCAGCCACCGCAAGGTCCAGAAACACGAACAGGAGCACGGGCGCTTGGGTGAGCGCCTGAATCATTCCTTCCGGCACTTGCGTTTCCTCGATCTGTGCCTCCGTAAGCACTGTCGCATTGATGGTATTCCATGGCGCCTCACCGGCCTGCACCTGAGCGACGTACCGTTGCATGGTGGGCCGAATCAGCTCGGGCAGCGCCGCCCGGGTTGCCTGATCCCGCACCACGATCACCCGCCAGCCCTGTCTGTTACCGCCGCTGGGCGCAAACCGGGCGTTGTCCAGGATCTTGTGAATCGCCGAGTCCGGCACAGCGTCGTCCGTGAACTGCCGGGCGGCAAACGTTGTTCGCATCACGTCGTAGAGGTCCATGATTTCATTCCTTGTTGTGACAGGCGGCGGCTGAACGACTATAACGATGAAGCGGGGCGAGCCGAAAGCGTCAGCTGAACTCTGATTGGATCTGCCACTGCGATGGCACCGGCGAAGGCGCTGTAGGGTCGAATGCCCAGCGCGCGATGGCTCAGCTCGAAGTCAGCTTTCGCACTGATCTCCTGCGCCTGGATCGACCAGGTCATCGGCACGTCGAAAGCGTATGTGTCGCCCCTAAACCCGATCTGCAGAGCGACCTGAACTGCGTCTCGCCAACGCACATCGACGATCACCCAGGGATGCTCATTGCTGTCGAATCCACTGGGCCCGAGCATGCGCGTCCGGGTGGCAGCGACGTCTGCCGCTGAACGCTCGGATTCGAATCCCGCCCCGGCCCGTGCCCGGCTGCTCGGATCGTCCAGTTGCAGATCCCAGGGTCGGAAGTAGAGGCGGGCAGTGGACTGGTCGACAGGCTCGATGAGGTAGATCGTGCCCTGGACCTCCGCCGTTTCCATCACGTGATTGTGGGCGAGCCCGGCCAGCCAGCCGGCTTTGAAGGTGTGGATTTCCAGAGAGGCTGTGGTGACCTGATAAGCCGTTGCCGCTTTGGGTTTATGCCCTGATTCCACTGGCGGTGTGCTTTCAGTGGGAGGCTGGATGGCCGGTTGCGGAAGCAGTGCGCAGCTGCTTGCGAACAGCAAGGTGATGGCGAGCAGGGCGATCGCCCAGCGGGGTTCAGGCTGCTTGTAAGTGCGACTACTCCGACAAGCGTGCATATGGCGGAGGTTTTCCCCGGTGACTCGAGCGGACTACACTGCCTGTTTCCTCGCCCAGAGACCACCTCGAGTTGAGTAGCAACAGCGCCGGCCCCGGATTCACGGAAGGCGACATGTCCCGTCATGTCCTGCGTCTGTCCGGCTTCATGATCATGGGCTTTCTGGCCATGACCCTGGCTCAGCTCATCGAGGCATTCTATCTGGGCATGGTCGGCCGCGACGAGCTGGCCGCCGTGGCTTTCACTTTCCCGCTGGTGATGGCCTTCAATGCGCTCACGCGTGGCATCGGCGTTGGCACGGGCGCGGTGCTCGCACGGGCCATCGGGGAAGGCGACCGTGAGCAGGCGGCCCGACTCACCTCTCATGGGCTGCTGCTGGTGCTGCTCTTCACCATCGCCTGCTCGCTGCTCCTGGCCTGGCGCGGTGAGGGCATTTTCCGGCTGCTTGGCGCACAAGGCCATGTGCTGGAGCTCGCCACCTTGTACATGTTGATCTGGGTGATCGGCTTTCCGGGCTTCGGGCTGTCCATGGTGGGATCCGGCCTCATGCGATCCATTGGCGACCCGGCCTTCCCCGGGTACGTGATGACCGCGGGATCGGTGATTCAGGTATTGGTTGCGCCACCGCTGATCTTTGGTTGGTTTGGAATTCCCGCGCTTGGCATTGAGGGTGCAGCCTGGTCCTTCGTGATTGCCAGGTCCTGCTCTTTCCTCATGACGGCCTGGTGGTTTCTGCTCAAGGAGCGGATGGTCCGCTTCACCTTGCGAGGTCTGAGTGAGTCCAGTCGCTCGATTCTGCATGTCGGCGTGCCCGCAGCCGCCAGTAATCTGATTCAGCCACTATCGGCGGCAGTTACTACCCGCATACTCGCCGGGTTCGGCACCACGGTGGTGGCCGGTTTCGGGGTGGCGGGTCGCATCGATGCGGTGGTGACCATGGTGGTGATCGGCATCTCGGCGAGTGCAGCGCCGCTGGTCGGGCAGAACTGGGGCGCACGGCTCTATGACCGGGTCGATGAGGCGTTGCGACTGGGTTACCGGTATTGCCTGATCTGGGGATTCACCGCTGCGGTGATCATGTGGCTGGGCGCGCCGTTCTTTGTCTCGCTGATCACGGATGATCCGGAAGTTACCGCACCGGCAGTTGCTTTCCTGTACATCGTTCCGATCAGTATCGGCTTCATGGGCATGGTCAATGTGGCCAACGCCTCATTCAACGCGTTGTCCAAACCGGTACCGCCGCTGCTGCTGTCGATCTCCCGCCTGATGGTGGTCTACATCCCGGCGGCCATCGCTGCCGGCCACTACTTCGGCTACATCGGGGTGTACGTGGCTACCACAGTGGTGACGATTCTGTTCGGTGTCCTCGGCTGGCGTTGGAACGCCTCGACCATCAGCCGGCTGCGACGCGTGAGCTGACAAGCGCCGTGTCTCCCGATTACTCCGCCAGCGGATCCGGTCGAACCTGGAAATGCACCACCAGTGGTTTGCTGCCTTTGCCGCCTTCCATCAGCCAGGGCGTTCGGTCCCCGCTCGGCACCCATAGACCGCGAGCGTTCCAACCACCGTCCGGATCGTCTATGCGACCTTCGAACCCTTTCGTGTAGAAACCCATGGGATAGGGAATGCGGATGGTCACGAAGTAAGGTTCGCCCCGCTCGTCTTTGACAAGCGCGTGCACGCCGTCGAACAGGTTCGCCGTCACCATGGGCACGTCCTTGCCGAGCCCGAGCGTGTCGTGCTGATCCACCCAGGTGTAGTAGCTGGATTCGATGCTGAACTCAGGCAGGTCGGCGAAACCCGGCCCGGGCAGATCGTAGAGCGTCCAGCCTTCCGGGCAGTGCTGACCGGTTGCCGTCGGTCCGTTCAGGGGTCCTTCGCAAAGGCGACGGTCGAAGGCACCCAGATGACCGCTGCCGAGCGAGACCCAGACCACCCCCTGGCTGTCAATGTCTGCACCGCGCACGCCGAATCCTGGCAGGGGTGGTTCGTAGTACTCGGACAGGGTGGTCTGCGGTGGGTTGTCGCCAGGCACCATGCGGACGATTGAGCCAGGATAACGGAAGGCATTGGAACCCCAGACCGAATCGTCGGCCGGGTTCGGCATCACGGCGTAGAAGCCTTTGTTCAAGCGCATGTCCTTGCCGGGTTCCTGAGGGGCATCCGGCTCGGTCCACTCGTCCACCTGGCCATTGCCGTTGGTATCGATCACCACCGGAGCCCAGACTTGGGAGGCTTCGGCGTCGCCGGTTTCGAGGAACTGCCGGGTATTCAGCCAGCCGACCACGTC
The DNA here is from genome assembly GCA_965215995.1 of Candidatus Azotimanducaceae bacterium. GTDB lineage: Bacteria > Pseudomonadota > Gammaproteobacteria > Pseudomonadales > Azotimanducaceae > SZUA-309. The sequence goes on from OZ244128.1 coordinate 4,072,696, forward strand.
ACCGCCACCACTGGTGTACAGGGTGTTGTCTGCATCGTCATCGAACTGCAGATGATGGGTGCTGAAGCAGGTGTCGACGAACTGATAGGACTGATCCCGCGGGTCATAGACCGCCAGGTGGCGGTTGGTTCGCGCCTTTGGATAGTGCTTCGCCGATGGATGCTCGGAACCTTCGCGGCAGAAGTCCGGATTCTCCGGACCGCGGATTCGTGCGGTCAGCCAGACCCGGCCTTCCTGATCGAGCATGGGGTTGTGGATGTTGGCCTGGCTGTCCCAGATCCGTTCGTCACCCCAGTAAGCCGATGGGGCGATCACGGGTGCTTCATGGGTGCTGGGGGTGTCCGGATCCCTGACGGGCACATTGAACACCATCGCCGAGTTGCTGAGCGGATCCAGAATCGGCATCTCATCGGTGGAAAGCTCCGGCGCGCCGTAGATCTTGCCGTAGCCGTTCACCGTCGGATCCCGGCGATCGGTGCCGGACAGGTCATGCATATAGGCCTTGGGGTTCGACCAGTCCCGCACCGTGGCAACGATGTTGCGCTCGAGGCCGCGCGGCCGGGATGGTTCTGCGTGTGGGAGCGCACCGGCTGCGATCCGATCGGTCCAATCGGCCAGGTACTTGTAGGGCACGCCGCCCAGCAACCCTCCGGCAATCCGGGTCATGTTGTTACCGGCCTGGCCGGCAGCGATACGCGTGGCCCAGGCCGCTTCGCCGTTTTCGATGTGGGCGAGACTGGCCGGCATGGTGCGGGTGGATGCCTGGCCCATCTGATGGCAACCCACGCAGGCCATGTTCTTCATCCACATCAGGTAGTGGTTGAGGCCGCCGGGGATGTCGGCCACCTCTTCTTTGCTGGGCAGGCGCATCATCGAGTACCAGTAGGCAGCCGGATAAACCTGTGCGGCCGCCGCGGTATCCGGGGCAATGGCTGCGGTCAGCGCCACGCGCGCACCGGGTCTGGCTGCAGCCGGCTCGGAATCCAGAAGCCCGTAGCCGCGCGCCCAGACCCGGTACTCGGCATCGGGCAGGTCCGGCAGCAGGAACCGCCCCTGCTCATCGGTGACCACGATCTTTGCGAACCGGGTGCCCAGATCGTCCGTTTCCGCGATGACCCAGACACCGGCCTCTGCACCCTCAGCGCTCGACACGGTGCCGCTGATGCGACCTGCCGGCAGCCCCGGGCTGGCTTGCTCAGTGGAAGCAACGTCGGGCGTCTCCGGGCTTTCGCTGCAAGCCACGAGAAACAGGCTGATCAACACAACGATGGCACCGTGCTGTAGAGCGCCTTGCCACGGTTTCCCAGGAATCCTCTCTCGCATGGCATCTCCCCCTGTGCTTGAGGCATAGTCAGTCTACCTTCGAGCGGGGGAGAGGATAAGCAGTGACTGAAGCAACAGCGGATGCTGCAAGTCCGGGGTTAGAGTCGGCCGCTCGGCCGGTCAGTGCGGCTGAGCGGATCGAGTCGCTCGACGTGCTGAGGGGTTTCGCGCTGCTTGGCATCCTTTTGCTGAACATTCTCGGCTTCGGCCTGCACTCGGCCGGTTACTTCAACCCGACGATCGGCCTTGGTGAGCATCCGGGTTTGAATCTCGCTATCTGGGGCGGGGTGAACGTCTTTTTCGAAGGGGCCATGCGGGCGCTGTTCTCCATGTTGTTCGGGGCGGGCGTGGTGATGTTCACGACCGGACTCGGTAGCGGCAGCGGCCAGGGCAAGAGCGGCTGGCTGCACTACAAGCGCACGTTCTGGCTGCTGGCGTTTGGCGTGTTCGATGCCTACGTGCTGCTCTGGACCGGTGACATCCTCATCGTTTACGCCGTGTGCGGGGCCATGCTCTATCCATTACGGAACCGCTCACCGCGCACGCTGCTCATTCTTGCCGGGCTGCTGCTCGTGCTGACTTCCGTGATGTACGAAGGAACGGGGCAGATGATGCAGATGGGCCGAGAAGCAGCCGCTGAGATCGAGCGGAATCCCGAAGCTGCCAATGACCCTGCCAAGCGAGGTTGGGCCGAAGGCTGGACCGAGTTTTCCAGTGATTTTCTAGTCGATGAAGCTGCGCAGCAGGAGGAGCTTACGCTGCGACGGGGAGCATACTCGGTGGTTGCCGCATTCAGTGCCCGATACATGAACGAGAATCTCATGTTCGTCGTGCCGGTGTATCTGCTCTGGGATGCGTTGGCCATGATGTTGCTGGGCATGGCGTTCTACCGAATGGGTGTGCTCAACGGTGAGCGTGCGCGGTCGTTCTACCTGAGGCTGATGATTGGCGGCTTTGCCGTCGGGCTGCTGGCGAACGGCTGGGAGCTCATGCGCGCGGTGCAGACCAACTACGACCTGACCGTTGTTTTCAGCTACATGCAGGGCACCTACCACATGGGCCGGCTCGGTATGGCGCTCGGCTGGATGGGCCTGGTGATGCTCGTCTGTCAGAGCGGCCTCTGGCCGGCGTTGCGCAGCCGTCTCGCTGCCGTGGGCCGGACGGCCCTCAGCAACTACCTGATGCACTCGCTGATCTGCCTGTTCATCTTCACCGGCGTAGGACTTTCTCTGGTGGGTGAGCTGGAACGCTGGGCGCTGTACCTCATCGTCTTCGCCATCTGGGCGTTGCAACTCTGGCTCTCGCCCTGGTGGCTGGCACGCTACCGGTACGGGCCGGCGGAGTGGCTCTGGCGCTCCTTGACTTATGGGTCGAGACAGCGTTTCTTGGCCGGTCCCTGACTAATCATAGATTCCTAAACCAATTTCCTTTCAGGAGGACGAGAGATGATCGGATACGTAACTATCGGCACCAGCGATATGGAAAAAGCCTGTGCCTTTTATGATGCCCTGCTGGGCGAGATCGGTGGCTCCCAGCTCATGGGTATGGATCGCATCAAGTTCTATGGCACCGGGGGCGCAGGAGCCATGCTGGCGGTCTGCATTCCATATGACGAGAAGGAGCATAACTGCGGCAACGGCAACATGGTGGCCATCAACGCGGGCGACAAGGAGACCGCGCAGAAGCTCTACGCCAAGGCGATGGAGCTCGGTGCCACAGACGAAGGTGAGCCGGGAGACCGGGTGCCGGACGTCTTCTACGGTGCCTACGTGCGGGATCTGGATGGTAACAAGCTCTGCTTCTATGTCATGAACATGGGCTGAGCAAGCCATCGGCTGCGAATCAGGGGTCGCGTTGTGCGACCCCAATTCGTTTACGGGGTAACACTGAGGGTTAATCAAATGAGTGAAGGTGTCGTTATCGTCGACAGTATCCGCACGGGACTTGCCAAGGCCCATCGCGGGACGTTCAACCTGACCAGATCTGATGATCTGGTCGCACACTGTATCGATTCGTTGCTTGAGCGGAATTCCGGCATCGATCCTGCTGAAGTGGATGACGTGGTGCTCGGATGCGGACGTCAGGTGGGCGAGCAGTCGGCCAATATCGCCCGGGACGCAGTGGTGCTGTCGAAGCTGCCGGTCAGCGTTGCCGGCACCACCATCAGCCGGGCCTGCTCATCGGGTTTGAACAGCATCGCCTTCGCGGCCAGCCAGATCGCCACAGGTAATGGCGAGGTCATGCTCGCCGGCGGCGTGGAGTCCATCAGCGGTCTATCCCGGGGTAAGGAAGCCGAGTTTGCTCAGAATCCGACGCTGCTCGAGGAGAAGCCGGAGATCTACATGGCCATGGGCAACACGGCGGAAGTAGTTGCCCGGCGCTATCAGGTCACGCGGGAAGCGCAGGATGAGTACTCGCTGCAGAGCCAGCAGCGCTACGCCGCGGCAGCCGATGCCGGCAAGATCGCCGAGGAGATCGTGCCGATGACGGTTCAGTGGCGGAGGCTTCTGGACAAGGAAACGGGCGAGACCGAGATCGTCGAGGGAACCGTGGACAAGGATGAGTGTAACCGCCCAGGGACGACGCTGGATGGATTGAGTGCTCTACCACCGGCCTTCGAGGATGGCGGCAGCGTTACCGCAGGCAACGCCTCGCAACTCTCGGATGGTGCATCCATGTCTGTGGTGATGAGCGAGCGGCGGGCGGAGCAGTTGGGGCTCGAGCCGATGGGCTACTTCCGTGGATTTGCGGTGGCCGGATGCGAGCCGGACGAGATGGGCATCGGTCCGGTGTTCGCCATTCCGAAGTTGCTGGAGCGCCAGGGCTTGCAACTCGACGACATCGATCTGGTGGAGTTGAACGAAGCTTTCGCCTCCCAGTGTCTGTACTGCCGGGATCGGCTGGGCATCGATAACGAGAAATACAACGTAAACGGTGGTTCCATCGCCATCGGCCACCCCTTCGGGATGACGGGTGCCCGGCTCACGGGTCTGCTGCTCCGCGAGCTCGCCCGGCGGGAGAAGAAGCTGGGCATCGTCTCCATGTGCATCGGCAAGGGCATGGGGGCGGCCGGCTTATTCGAGGCCTGCTGACTCAACCAAGATCTATATAGCACTGTTTCTTTCGTTAAGAGTTTTATATGAATCTCAAAAACCTGTTTTCCATTGAAGGTAAAGTTGCCCTGGTCACCGGAGGCTCCCGGGGCATCGGCGAGATGATCGCTGCCGGCTTTCTGGCCAACGGCGCCAAGGTCTATATCAGCTCCCGCAAGGCGGAGGTCTGTGACGCCACGGCCGAGCGCCTGCAGAAGGAGTTCGGCGGCGAGTGCATCTCCATTCCGGCCAATCTGTCTGAGCTCGATGGCATTGAAGCGGCAGCGGCCGAGATCGAGAAGCGTGAGAGCCGATTGGACATCCTGGTCAACAACGCCGGCGTGTCCTGGGGGGCGCCGCTCGGTGAGTTCCCGGAGGTGGGATGGGACAAGGTGATGGACACCAATGTGAAAGGCGTGTTCTTCCTCACCCAGCGCCTGCTACCACTACTCGAGGCGGCCGGCACGGCGGAAGAGCCCGCCCGGGTGATCAATGTGGGTTCCATCGACGGCATCAAGACACCCATGTTCGACAACTTCTCATACGCCCCTTCCAAAGCAGCCGTTCACCACCTGACCCGGCAACTGGCAGCCCATCTGGTGAAACGTAACGTGATCGTCAACGGCATCGCACCTGGGCCATTCCCCACCTGGATGCTGTCTACCGGTGTGGGGGGTGGGGGAGACGTGGACAACACGGATTGGGATGCGGTTGGCAAGGGCAATCCCCGGGGTCGGGTGGGCACACCGGAGGACATTGCCGGGCTTGCGATATTCCTGAGCTCCCGGGCATCCGGCTTTACCGTGGGCGAGACCATCACCTGTGACGGTGGTACCGTCGCCAGCTCCTAGCAGAGGGTTATCGTGCTACTGCTCTGCCGGGTAAAGGTTCTGAGACTCCACTCTGAGTGCCCGGTTGAACTTGCTCGAGGCGTTTTCCCAGGCGATCACCGCGGTGAGCTCGACGACGGCCTCGTCGCTGAAATGTTCCCTAAGACGTTCGAATAGATCGTCGCTCACATCCTGATATGACAGGGTGATCGCATCGGCGTACTCGAGCGCGGTGAGCTCTCTCGCATCGAACAGTTGCGAGTTCTCATAGTCGTCCAGCGCCTGAATCTTTTCGTCGCTGAGTCCCGCTTCGCTGCCCACGGCAGCGTTGATGTCGCGTCAGAACACGCAGCCGTTCAAGCTGGCCACACGCCGATTGACCAGCGAAACAAGCGCCGTGCCCAGGATGCCGTCCTTGTCCATGGCGCCCCACATACCCCTGGCCGCCTTGAAGAAATCGGGCCGATAGGCATAAAGCAGGTGATTTTTGAGCGGTGCGCCGAAGGTCTCTGTCTGGGCTTTGAGCATGGCAGCCACATAGCCGCTGGTCATCTCAGGATCGACATCCGGGAGTCGTGCCATCGGTTTAATCCTTAAGCTGCGCTTCGAGAGAGGCAATCATTGCAGGGATTGAGCTCAGGTGCATTCAGCTGCCAGGCGAATTGTTCTATGCTCGCTCGCTTTCATCCACAGCAGCTTGGAGTAGACCGTGGCAGCACCACTGGACGACATCACCATCATCGAGGTGGACAGCTACATGGCCGCGCCCAGCGCCGGTGCGGTCCTGGCGGATCTGGGTGCGCGAGTGATCAAGGTGGAGCCGTTCAGCGGCGACCCGCTCCGTGGCCTGGGCCGGCGGGCAAAGGTAACCGGCGCCTTTGAAGGCTACGACTTCGGTTTCGATGTGGATAACCGGGGCAAGCAGTCCATCGCGGTCGCCCTCGATACCGACGCGGGTGCGGCGCTCGTTCGCCGCCTGGTGGCTCAGGCGGAAGTCTTTCTCTGCAACCTGTTGCCGCACCGGCAGGAGCGCTTCGGACTGGATCCTAAGTCGCTGCAAGCGGCCAATCCGCGCATCGTTCATGCCACGCTGACCGGATACGGCACGGATGGACCGGATGCGCTGCGCCCAGGCTACGACGTGACCGCTTTCTTTGCCCGTTCCGGGCTCTACGACGCCATGCGCGGTGGCGACGACGGTGAAGTGCCGCAGGCGCGCCCAGCCCAGGGCGACAACACCGCAGGGCTCGCACTGGTTGCCGGGATCCTGGCGGCATTGCGGCTGGCGGAACGAACCGGCGAAGGGCAGGTGATCGAGACCTCGCTGTTTGAGACGGCGGTCTGGACTCAGTCCACGGATTTCGGTGTGGTGGCCGTGGATAAGGCACCCGTTCGCCGCCGTTCCCGCCATCACCAGCTGGGTGCCGAGCAGAACCGATACCCCTGCGGCGATGGCAAGTGGGTGGTAATCAACCAGCTGGGTCGTGGCAGCTTCGAGCGCTTCGCCAAGGCGCTCGGCAAGGAGGACTGGCTGGAAGACGAGCGCTTCGTGGACGGTAAGTCTCGCTACAACAACATGCCGGCCCTGGTCGATGCGGTGGATGCGGTGATGAAGACCCGGGCCAGAGATGAATGGGGCACGATCTTCGATGAAGCCGGCGTGATCTGGGGCCCCGTGCAGACTCTGGAAGAGGTGGCCGACGATCAGCAGGCAGACGCCATCGGCCTGTTCCCGACGGTGACCCACGCGGACCGGGGCGAGTACCGCAGTGTTCGTATTCCCATGCGCATCCACGGCTCCGATGTCGGGCCCCAGGGGCCGGCACCCGACTGCGGTGAACATACGGATCTGATCCTGAAGGATGCCGGTCTCAGCGACAGCGAGATCGAGGCGCTGATCGCGGCAGGCGCCATTCAGGGGGGCTGAACGGCGTCCTGCCGCTTCGATAAATTCCGCCAGTGGCGGTAAAATGTGTTACTTTTGGTAATACCTGTGCATCGAGTGAGAGAGGCAATGATGCGTACCCCGGTTCTGGCGACTGTGTTCGCCCTGTATTTATCCCTGATCTCCACCGCTGCCGTTGCCATTGCGCCGCAGGATCGGGTGGAGAACTTCCGGCTGATGGACAACCGTGGCGATAGCCATGAGCTGTACTACTACGATGACCTGAAGGCCGTGGTGGTCATGGTTCAGGGCAACGGTTGCCCGATCGTCCGTAACTCCATGCCGCGATTCCAGGAACTCAAAGACGAGTACGCCGAGAAAGGCGTGCAGTTCTTTCTGCTCAACTCCAATCTGCAGGACAACCGTCAGACGGTGGCTCGAGAAGCGGAGGAGTTCGGCTATGACATCCCGGTGCTGATCGACGATACCCAGATTATCGGCGAGTCCATGGATCTGGTGCGTACCGGCGAGGTCTTCGTGCTCGATCCGAAAACCTGGTCTGTGACCTATCACGGCGCGGTGGATGATCGGCTCGACTACGAAACGCAGAAAGTGGAAGCAAGCAAGCACTATCTGAAGGATGCCATCGACGATATGTTGGCCGGCAAGCCGGTAGAGGTTGCCAGCACGGAACCACTAGGCTGCCTGATCAATTTCCCGGCCAAACAGGAGCGGGCTCAGCATGCGAGCATCTCCTACTCCGAAGAGATTGCTCCGATGCTCGCTGAGAACTGTGTGGTCTGTCACCGTGAAGGGGGCATCGGTCCCTGGGCGATGGACGACTACAACATGGTTCGCGGCTTCTCGCTGATGATTCGGGAAGTGGTGCGGACCCAACGCATGCCGCCGTGGCACGCCGATCCCGCCGTCGGTCACTTCTCCAATGACCGCTCTCTATCAGTCGAGCAGACCCAGAAGCTCGTGCATTGGATCGAGGCCGGTGCGCCCCGCGGTGAAGGCCCGGACCCGCTGGCGGAAATGGACCACAACTGGGGCACCTGGGCGGTGCATGAGCCGGAGCTCGGTGAGCCGGATTACATTATCGACATTCCTGCGGCAGAGATTCCTGCCACCGGTGTCGTGGACTACATGTATCACTTCGTGCAGAACAACATCGGCGAAGATGTGTGGGTGAAAGCTGCGGAGATACTGCCCGGTGATCGGGGTGTGCTGCACCACGTGATCACCTCCTACGGTCAGATGGAAACGGAAGGGCGCCGCAAGGGGCGGTTGAAGCGTGAAGGGCAGGGTGGTCTGCGAGGCTACGTGCCGGGTATGGTCAGCCAGCACTTTCCGGAGAACACCGGCGTCTTTCTACCGGCAGATGCAACCATCGAGTTCCAGATGCACTACACGACCAATGGCAAGGCCACGGTGGATGAGTCCAAGCTCGGCATCTGGGTATACGACCAGCCCCCGGAGCATAGGGTGTTCTCGCTGATTCTCGCCAATGGCCGGATCAAGATTCCGCCACACGCGAAGAATCACAAGGAGACGGCCGAGCGGGTGATGCCGAAGCCCGCCATCATTTACAACATGCTGCCGCACGCGCACTTCCGCGGTAAGTCCAGTCAGTTCAGCGTGGTCTATCCGGATGGCACTGAAGAGGTGCTGCTGCACGTGCCGAACTACGATTTCAACTGGCAGACCACCTACGAGCTGGCGGAGCCCAAGTACATTCCTGCAGGCACCAAAATCGTCCACACCACCTGGTGGGACAATTCAGCTCAGAATCCGGCTAACCCGGATCCCACCATCGAGGTGACCTGGGGCGAACAGTCCTGGGAAGAGATGCTCTTTGGCGCTGTGCTGATGCGCATGGCGACTGAAGAGGAAGTGGCAGCTAACGAAGGTCAGGTATCCGGCCAGGACCTGGCGAGCGCCGACTGACCATCAGCCATCGTTGACTGGAGAAAAACCGCGCTCTCAGCGCGGTTTTTCTTTGTGGCGAAAGCCCCGGCCAGCTGGTCATCTGTCGGTACTAATCCGGAAGACCCAGGACGCGTTTGGCGATGATATTGAGCTGCACCTCATTGGTGCCGCCGTAGATGGTTACCGCCCGGTCGCGCAGCCAGCCGCGGGTGGATTCCAGTTCCTCTTCACTGAAGCCGGCGCCTGCCCAGCCGAGCCCCTGGGTGCCACGCAGCATGGCCTTCAGCTCCGACCCTTCCTTTGAAAGCGTTGAGCCTACGTACTTGAATATGGAAGTGGCGGCACCGGGTGCCCCGGATTCCTTGCTCTCCTGCATCACCCGCGCACCGGTGAGCTGCATGCTCTTTTCCTGCATCACGTGCTTGAGCACCGCATCCCGGACGGCAGGGTCCGCAATCCGGCCGTTCTCTTCACCGATGTACTCTTTGGCGATGGCAGCAAAGGGATTCAGCCGCTTCTTCTTGGCTTTGGGGTCCGGTGCTTCGCCGACACCGGAGCGCTCGTACTGAAGAAGCCGCTTGGCGACCGTCCAACCCTTGTTCATCTCCCCGATCAGGTCTTCTTTCTTGGCGATGGCGTTATCGAAGAAGGTCTCACAGAACGGTGACGAGCCGGAGATCAGTGGTATCGGCTTCACCGTGACGCCCGGCTGATCCATGGGCAGCAATACGAAGCTGATGCCGTCGTGCTTGGGTGCGTCCGGGTCCGTGCGCACCAGGCAGAACATCCAATGGGCGTGGTCCGCACCGGAGGTCCAGATCTTCTGACCGTTGATCACGAAGTGGTCGCCATCCAGCACGGCCTTGGTGCGCAGGCTTGCCAGATCGGAGCCGGAGCCGGGCTCGGAGTAACCCTGACACCAGGTCACCTCCCCGCTGGTGATCTTTGGCAGGTGACGCTTTTTCTGATCCTCGGTACCGAACTCCAGAAGGGTGGGGCCGATCATGGCCAGGCCCATGCCAGCCGCGGGCGGCAGGGCGCGGATGGCGGCCATCTCCTGACGCAGGATGGCACCTTCCTCCTTGCTCAAACCCCCGCCGCCATACTCGGTCGGCCACATGGGTGCAGTCCAGCCCCGCTCGGCGGCCCGATCGAGCCAGAGCTTGGCGTCGTCGGTGCTGTACACCTCGTGGGCATCTTCGAAATGAATGTTGCCCTGGCGCATGCTCTCCGGGCAGTTTTCCGCCAGCCACGTGCGGGCATCTTCTCTGAATGTTTCGAGGCTCATTTTCCCCCCTGCGTAGTGCTTTTCCCTGAGCGGGATCAGCGTAGAAACGTTCGATTATCGCAGACCGGATGTCGGCAGGCGAGGCAAACGCTGGCGTTGCTGTGCTTGCTGGAGTTCCTCGTTCATACTGCGTGGTCGATAGCACAACCACCGAAAACAGAACCCACTTGAAAGAACGCTTGAGAGGAAGAGAGCCATGAGCGAGCACAGCACAGGCAAACAGATCCAGTCGACCATCCGCGCAGACGGAACGTTGAAAATAGCACTGGAGACAGTGCCCACACCGGAGCCGGAATCCGCCGAGGTTGTGGTCAGGATGGAGGCCGCACCGATCAACCCATCCGATCTGGGCCTGCTGTTCGGCGGGGCGGACATGAGCACCGCTCGCATTGAAGACGGCGCGGTGATTGCCGACGTTCCCGAGGCCATGCAGCGCGCCATGACTGCCCGGCTCGATCAGGCCCTGCCTGTAGGCAATGAAGGTGCCGGGGTGGTGGTGGCGGCGGGAGACTCCGAGCTCGCGCAATCGCTCATGGGCAAGACCGTGGCCATTCTCGGTGGCGCCATGTACAGCGAGTACCGGGTGATCAAGGCCAAGCAGTGTCTGGTGTTGCCGGAAGGCACCACGCCGGCAGAGGGCGCCTCCTGCTTCGTGAACCCCCTGACGGCGCTCGGCATGACCGAGACCATGCGGCTCGAAGGCCACAAGGCGCTCGTGCATACCGCGGCAGCATCGAACCTCGGTCAGATGCTGCAGAAGATCTGCCTCGCGGATGGCATAGACCTGGTGAACATCGTGCGTAAACCGGAGCAGGAGAAGATCCTCCGAGACATTGGCGCGAAGCACGTCTGCAACTCGAGCGATCCGGACTTCATGGACAAGCTCGTCGACGCGCTCGCGGAGACGGGCGCCACCATCGCCTTCGACGCCACCGGGGGCGGGAGGCTGGCGAGCCAGATCCTCACGGCCATGGAAGCGGCGGCCAGCCGCACGGCTGCCGAATTCAGCCGCTACGGCTCCACCACCTATAAGCAGGTCTACATCTATGGAGGGCTGGACCGCAGTCCGACCGAGCTCACCCGCAACTTCGGCATGGCCTGGGGCCTCGGTGGCTGGCTGCTCACCCCGTTCCTGCAGAAGATCGGCTTCGAGGAAGCGGAGAAGCTTCGCCAGCGTGTTGCCCGGGAGGTGAAAACCACCTTTGCCTCCAGCTACGTGGCGGAGGTGTCCCTTGAAGAGGCATTGTCTCTGGAGGCTATCGCCGTCTACGGCAAGCAGGCAACCGGTGAGAAGTACCTGGTGAATCCAAGCCTCTGATCGGCAAGCCCGCTAGCGGCCTGCCGCAGGTCCGTCCCTGATCAGCTGACCCGACGGGACAGGCGGACCCCGTTCATGATGAATGATGCGGGGTCTTCGTCCGGGTCGTTGAACAGAATCAGACCTCGATCCAGAGCCCGATCACCGCTGGCGAGCCGGGCGGCGTTTCTGTCCACCAGCTTGAGGCGGGTCTTGGGCATCTCGGCGCCGAAGCCATTCGGCGTGACTTCCATGTACAACTTACCGCTGCGGGCAGTGATCTCGGTGATGCCCGAGATATTCTGATAACGACCCGTGTACCTGCCGAGGGAATCGCCCACGCGGTCGTTCAATGCCTCGTCAACCTCCGGCGTTTCCGGCATATCCACGCGAGCCAGCCCTTTGAGCAGGGTGCGGTAAAGCTCCTCGTACAGACCACCCGCATCGCCGCCATTGGTGAGCAGCGCGATGGCCAGATCTTCACCAGGCAGAACCCGCAGAAAGGCGTATTGGCCTACGGTCCCGCCGTCATGACCAACGATCCGTTTGCCGGACCAGCGCATGAGCATCCAGCCCAAACCCCAGGCGCTCAAGCTGCGGGCGAACTTGCCCCCCAGGCGGAACTGCGGCTTCTGCATCTGACTGACCGATCCGGCGGTCAAGATGCGTTCCCCCGATCCGGCGCGACCGCGATCGATATGCATGACAGCGAATTTCAGCAGATCCGCGGCAGACATCATCGGCGTGGCGCCGGCCGCCTTCTGCCCGTGCGACAGCCAGGGCATGGGGCTGATTCGATGGCCACCCGGCGCGCGGCTGTCTGGAATGTGGCCAATGGCTGCCCGGTAGCGGAGCGTCTCTTCCGGCAGGGTCAGCGCGTGCGTCATGCCTAGAGGCTGGAACAGGCGCTCCCTGATCACCGCGTCCCAGCTCTGCCCCGTGAGTACCTCTGTCATCCGGCCCAGCATGGCGAAACCGAAATTGCTGTAGGAGAGCCGCTCGCCCGGTGGAAACAGGTTCGGCAACATGGTGCCCATATCCTGCAGGCGGGCGACACTGTCCGCGCCGCAGCCGGTGTCGACGAAGAGATCACCTTCGATGCCGCTGGTGTGGGAAAGAAAGTGCCGCGGCGTGACCGTTCTGGAGACGGTGGCGTCGGCGACCCGGAAGCCTGGCAGATACTCGCGTACCGGCGCATCCAGATCCACCAGTCCTTCGTCCACCAGTTGCATGACGAGCGTGGTGGTGAAGATTTTGGAGATGGAGCCGATCTGGAAAACGGAATCGGGGGTGGCGGTGACACCGCTGTCCACGTTCAGCACACCGGCGGCAGTCTGGTAGAGCCGGCCGCGGCGATGGACGGCGAGAGCAGCACCCGGAACCTTGTGGCGGCGAATGCCGCTCCTCAGCAGCTTCGGTAAGTCCTTGAGTAAAGACATGTTTCCCCCTTATTGTTCGTTTATCGAGCAGGACACTAGCAGAAGGGGGTTGGGATGTCTGAGTTCCAGGACAAGGTGGTGGTGATCACGGGTGCAGGCGGCGGTCTCGGCAGGAGCCATGCGATCGAGTTTGCCAAGCGCGGTGCCAAGGTGCTGGTCAACGATCTCGGTGGTTCCGTGGATGGCACCGGTGCCAGCGACAGCGCCAAAGCGGTGGTCGCGGAAATTGAGGCCATGGGCGGTACCGCGGTCGCCAACGGAGACTCCGTTGCCGACAAGGAGGGGGCCAAACGCATCATTCAGGACGCGGTGGACGCTTTCGGTACCGTCCATATTCTTGTTAACAACGCCGGGATCCTTCGCGACAAGACGCTGAAAAAGATGGACATGGCGGATTTCGATCTGGTCATGCAGGTGCACATGAATGGCAGCGCCTATGTGACCAAGGCGGCCTGGGAGGTGATGTACGAGCAGCGCTACGGCCGTATCGTGCTCACCAGCTCCGGCTCCGGTATCTACGGCAACTTCGGCCAGTCCAACTACGGGGCCGCCAAGATGGCCATGCTCGGCTTCATGAACGTGCTGATGCTGGAAGGACGGAACCGTAACATCCGGGTCAACTGTCTGGCCCCGGGTGCCGCGACTCGCATGATTGCCAGCATCCCCGGACGTGATATCGACCCGGACAATCCCGACCCGGAAAACCATCCGCGCCTGGTCAGTCCGGCGGTGCTGTTCATGTGCCAGGAAGACGCACCGACCGGCGCGGTGATCAATGCCAGCCGGGGCAACTACAGCCGCGCCCAGATCTTCGTCAACGAAGGGGTCAGCCTGGGTGTGGATGCCACCTATGAAGATCTCGCCGCGGTAGGCGAGCAACTGATGGACATGAAAGGCGCCGCGCCACGAGAGCGGTGATGTTGCAGGTCTGAAACATCTTGCTGGATCGGATCCGGAACTAGTTCCGACCTTGCAACAAATAATCACTGGGTCCGCAGCTATCTACGGCTGACAGCCGCTCTGCGCCTCGATCTGAAGCGCAGTCCTTCCCTTTTTTGTCTGACAAAACATGCCAATTCGCCGTTTTCGAGATCGAAACGGCGCTCGAACTCCCTTGTTAGCCTTTCATTCTGAGGTCCTGAAAACCTCTCTAACCTGCTGAAAGAGAACGGGTTAGGACAGGATTTAGTACCTCTGAAGGGACCTTTTCCTCGTCTGGTAGTTAGTTGACGGAAAAACTGGAGAAAATGTGGATTTTTGGCGTAGAAATGAGCTGCAAATTGTTTCCTATTCGTTACAATGCGCCGCCATGGGGCCCCTATGCCCCTCATAACTAAACCAATTAAGGGATCACTCATGACTAAGAAACTCCGTTTCTCGGCCACGATCAGTGCTCTCTTCGCCATGCTAGCCGCCCTTGTGCCGGCCAGCGTGTTTGCTGAAGAAGGCGCCATCGTGGAAGAAATCGTGGTTACAGGTTCCCGACTGAAGCGTTCAGATCTGAACAGCATCAGCCCGATCACGGTGCTGAGCGAGGAAGAGCTGAAAGCTTCCGGAAACCTGACCCTGGAAGATTTTCTCCAGGATATTCCCGCTGCCGCCGGTGGTGCCGATTACGGCTCTTCCGTCAACAACGGCAACCCGGGTCTGGCCACCGTGCAGCTGCGCGGCCTCGGTCCGAACCGGACGCTGGTTCTGCTGAATGGTCACCGTCCTGCCCAGGCAGGCCCGGATGGCATCGTAGACCTGAACATGATTCCCACCGCAATTGTGGAACGTATCGATGTGCTGCGTGATGGCGCGTCAACCGTATACGGCTCCGATGCTATTGCTGGTGTGGTCAACATCATCACCAAGAAGGACTTCGAAGGGTTCCAGCTCGATCTCGACGGTCAGGTTACTGGTGAAGGCGATGGTGAGCAGTACGGCGTCGCGGGCACCTGGGGTGCGAACTACGATCGCGGCAACATCGTGCTCAGCGCTCAGTACACGCGCCGTGACACCATCTGGCAGCGTGATCGCTCCTTCTCCGACTGTCCGCTCACCGATGGTACCGGTGGCGCGACCAGCGTCTGTTCAGGTAGTGGCACCACCACACCGGCACAGATCGTTGCTCAGGACGCGAGCTGGGTTGTCGATCAGGGCACCGGTGAAGTACGAGCGTTCGACAGTAACGCCGATGCCTACAACTATGCAGCCGCCAGCTACATGGTTACCCCGCAGAAGGTCTGGAGTCTCTACGGTTCGGGTAACTACATGATGATCGAAGACTCCAACTTCACCACGGTCGATGCCTACATCGAAGGTGGCTTCACCAATCGCGAATCCGATCAGCTGTTGGCCGCGGTAGGTACCTTCTGGTCACCGAACGTGCCTGCGGACAACCCGCTGAACCCGTTCGGCGATGATCAGTGTGCGGGCAACCCGAACTGTATCGCACCGACCGATGTGAACATCGCCCGCCGTCTCGAGGAGACCGGTGGTCGTGGCTTCCTGCAGGATGCTCAGTCCTGGCGGTTCGTCACCGGCCTGCGTGGTGACTTCAACAACGGCTGGTCTTGGGATGTGTCCTACAACTACGCTGACTGGTCCGATTCCCAGCGTGACGAAGGTCGTGCGGTGCAGCCGCGGATCGAAGCCATGCTGGATCCGGATCTCTGCGCAGCCGATCCGCTCTGTGATCCTGCACAAGGTGGTGTAGGCCTCTGGGATGCGTTCAACCGCGGCACCATGACGCCTGAGCAACAGGCTTACGGCACGGTTGCCGTGAACACCATCGAGCGCTCACGCATGCGGGTCTTCCAGGCCAACTTCAATGGCGACTTCCTCGGTGCGTTCGAAACGCCTGGTGGTGAGTGGTCCTGGGCACTGGGTTACGAGAATCGCTCCGAGAAAGCTCAATCTCTGCCTGACGGCGGTTCGGCACTGGGCGCGGTCTACTTCACCCCGGGTAACGTGACCGAAGGTTCCTACGAGGTTGACGAGATCTATGGTGAGCTGGCCATGCCGCTGCTGGCGGACATGACCCTCGTGCACCAGCTGACGGCTGAAGTTTCCTTCCGCTGGTCCGACTACGACTTCGTCGATGACGACACCACCAACTGGAAGTTCGCCCTCGAGTGGGCGCCGATCCAGGATCTGCGTCTGCGCTACACCTATTCCGATGGCTTCCGCGCCCCGAACCTGTCCGAGCGTTTCCTCGGCCAGCAGAAGACGGCAGCGAGCTACACGGATCCGTGTAACAACTGGGACACCTCCGGCAACGCCACCACCATCGCCAACTGTGGCCCGGGTGGTGACAACCTGCCGGCCGGCTTCATGGTGAATGCGCCTCAGGCCACCACCATCGAAGGCGGTAACCCGGATCTCGAGCCGGAAACGTCCGAGTCTCAGACCTTTGGTGTTGTCTGGACCCCGACCTTCCTGACCGGCCTGTCCGTGACCCTCGACTGGTACGACATCGAGATTGACGATGCCGTGGGTACCGCGGGTACCGGTAACGTGATCAACCGTTGCTACGGCAGCGCTAACTTCAGCGATCCGCTCTGCGCACTGCTGATTGGCCCGACTCTGGTCGGCGAAGGCGCAAGCAACCTGGCTCCCGATCGTCGTAACGCGATCAACCAGGTCACGGGTATCGCGCTGACCAACCAGAACCTGTCTTCGTTCGAAACTGCTGGTCTCGACTTCTCGATCGACTACAACTTCGACACGGACATCGGTAACTGGTTGCTGCGTGCGACCGGCTCCTACATCGACAAGTACAACTACCTGCCGTTCGATGGCGGCGTGGAAGAGCAGCTTGCCGGTAAGTTCGGTATCGACCCGTACAACAAGAACGCCATCACCGCATTCCCTGAGCTGGCAATGAACATCAGCGCCACCTGGACCCGGGATGCCTGGGGTGGAATGATCATGTTCAAGTGGTTCGATGAGACGGACGACGGCTTCGACGGCGATGCCTGTGGCAACGTCTGTGTCGCCAAGGATCGTCTCTATGTCGATCTGCAGGGCTTCTACACCTGGAACAACCACCGGTTCGTTCTGGGTGCGCGGAACCTCACCAATGAGAAGCCGCCGTACATGACGAACTATGACGACATGAACACCCTGCACTACTCCTACGATACCGCGGGCCAGTACTGGTACGCGCGCTGGCAGATGAATCTGTAATCTGACCAGTCTCGTATGAGACCATGAAGGCCGCCGGTTTCCGGCGGCCTTTTTTTTGGAACTGAGAAGGCGAAAAGATGCTCCGGTCGTTACTCCCAGGGATCTGTCTGCTTTTGCCGCTTGCAAGTCACGGCAGCGAACTCAGCGAAGAGATGCGCCGTTGCCAGGCGCAGGAAGATGCCGCGGCACGCCTCAGCTGTTACGACGCACTTGCCGCGGCGATTGTCACGCCAATGCCAACGCCAGCACCACAAGCAGAGGCGAAACCGGCATCAGAGGTAGCCTCTGAGGCTGAGACGGCAGGCTCGGCGGCCGGCGATGAAGCTGCAGGGCAGCAGGACAGGGGCGCTGAGGCGACTGCGGCGGTTGAGAGAACTGAGGTCGAAGGGGTGACGGCGGCGTCCGATATGGACAAGGTTGCTGGCACAGCAGCTGTGGCGGCTACCGGTACCAATGTGACGTCGGATGACCAGCAGGCGGAAGCCGGGTTCGGTCGGACACAGGAGAAGACGGAAACGCCCGATTCCATGCTCGCCGTGATCAGCGAAATAGATACCACCGCCTACGGAAAGCTCGTGCTTTCCTTCACCAACGGCCAGATCTGGCGTCAGCTCGACTCGCGACGCACTACCCTGCGCCCGGGCGATGAAGTACGGATCTCGAGCGCCATGTCCGGCTCCTTTCTGCTCAGCAAGTCCAGCGGTGGGACCAGCATCCGGGTCAGGCGTATCGACGGCTGAGCGCTGCTCTCCCGATTTGATGCAAAGCGCCTCAGGGCGCACCCGCTCGTGCTATAAACGACGGCTGGCCGTAATCCTGCGGTCCCTTTGCAGTAGGGAGCAGCAACGATCAACGTCGATAACAGCGGTAGAGGCGGTAGCGACGTCAGCCGATCCAGCATCTGGATTTACGGCTCGCTCGGATTTCCACTGGCTCTGCTGGGCTACCCCCTGGGTATCTGGCTACCCCGTGCTTATGACACCTATATAGGTATCGATACCGCCCTGGTCGGGGTGATCATCAGCGTGGCTGCCATATTCGACGCGGTCACCGACCCGGCCATGGGCTACGCCTCTGACTCCTTCCGTTCCCGCTGGGGGCGGCGCCGGGCCTGGGTGCTGGTGGGTGCGCCATTTCTCGCTCTGGCCCTCTACTTCCTGCTGAATCCGGAGAAAGGCAGTACTGTCCTGTATCTCGGTGCCTGGTTCGTCTTTCTCCGCTTCGGTACCACCATGCTCGGGGTGCCCTACGCAGCCTGGGGCATGGAGCTCTCCGGTGAGTACAACACGCGAACCCGGATCCAGTCGGCGCGTGAGATCTTCGTGCTGCTCGGCCTCATCGGCGCCGCAGCGGTGCCGTTCGTTGTGGAGACCATTCATGGGGACTCGGCAACGGCCGTCCAGGTGCTGAATGCCTACACCTGGCTGGCGGTGCCATTGCTGCTGGTGATCACCGTGCTGGTGGTGTGGCGGGTGCCGGAGCCTCCGCCCCGGACGAACGAGGGCAAGGTCAAGTTCCTCGAGTCTCTCAGCCTCATGTACCAGAACAAGCTCTATTTGCGGGTGATTTCGATCGAGTTTCTGGTTGGCGGCGGTGAAGCTTTTCGCAACGCTCTGTCGTTGTATTTCATGCAGGACTACATCGGCGCGCCACGGGCAGGCACCCTCTACCTGGTCTACTTCCTGTTCGGGTTGGGTGCCATACCGGTGTGGAACTGGCTCGCCCGTCGCTATGGCAAGCATCGATCGCTGTCTGCTGCCATCATTCTGGTGGGCGCGGTGAGCATCGCCATCTTCACGCTGGACTACGGTCAGATCTGGCCGTTCTATTTTCTTTTTGCGATCAAAGGCTTCTGCTTCGGCTCATTTGCTTACCTGCCCCGGGCCATGCTGGCGGACGTGATCGATCTGGATACCCTCAAATCCGGCGATGCCCGCACCGGCGGTTACTACTCCATATACGGTTTCATGACCAAGGTGGCTTCGTCCATCGGCGGCACCTCGCTGATCGCCCTGGCGTTTGTGGGGTACGACACGGCCATCGATGCCAGCAACGGGCCGACGGAACTTCTCTGGCTCGGCGTGCTCTACGCTATCGTGCCCACCGTGCTGTTCACGCTCGCCTTGTACCTCTGCTGGACCTGGCCGCTCACCGCCAGCAAGCACGCGCAGCTGCAGCGTCTTCTCGAAACCAGAGAGGCCAAGCGCAACGCCCGGGCGGCACAAGCGGCCTGAGTTGTTTGCGCTCTGTCTCAGAGTCGCTGTTACAAACTAGGCATTTTCATCGGAATCCTGAGCATCTATATGAAGTACAAGGACTTTGTGCCACAAGCGTGGCTATAATGACGGCTTGGTACGCCTGAAACGGACGCATGGATACCTGGGTACGGACACTGACGGTGGCGATTGCTTCTCTCGTCGCCGGGATCATTCTGAGCAAGCTGCTTGGCGAGGAAGTCGTCGAGGCGGGCGCGCCTGCGCGCGCGGACGTGCGCGCCTATGCGGATCTGGTTACCGAGATTGCCGAAGCGCCCGTGCCCGTGACGGAAACGGTTGCCATGGTGGTGACCCTGGAGCCACGTGCCGTGCCGGCTGTTCTGCCCACCGTCAGCTACCATTATGTTCCGGTGCCCGTGGAGGAGATGCTTCCGGTGGCACCGGAGCCGGTGGTTATAACGCCACTCGAAGAAGAGCTGGGACTTGCGGACCAGATAACGGTGGAGACCGGCCCTCCGGAGCGGGAGTACGTGGCCACGTTGCATGAGGCGGACGTGGACGTTGAGGATGGCTTCGACGACCTGGCACCGGGCACACTGACCAGAATGACCTGGCATGCGGGGGAGTCTCTCTATGGGTCCGCCATTCCTACGCCGGTGCTGGTCGCCCAGGGGGTAGAACCGGGTCGTACGCTCTGCCTGACCGGTGCGGTGCATGGTGATGAGCTGAACGGCATCGAGATCGTCCGCCGGGTGATGTACTCGTTGGATCCGGAAAAGCTGACGGGCCGCGTCATCGGCGTGCCCATCGTCAACCTGCAGGGCTTTGAGCGGCATTCCCGCTACCTGCCGGACCGGCGGGATCTGAACCGTTTCTTCCCGGGTAATCCCCGCGGCAGCTCAGCCTCCCGGATCGCCTACAGCTTCTTCCAGCAGATCGTTCGCCGCTGTGATGCGCTGGTGGATCTGCATACCGGCTCTTTTCACCGCACCAACCTGCCACAGCTGAGAGCCAACCTGCTGGATGAGTCCGTGATGGAGATGACCGAAGGCTTCGGTGGCCTGGTGATCCTGCACAGCAGGGGGGGCGAGGGAACGCTGCGGGCATCGGCGGTTCGCGCGGGTGTGCCAGCGGTGACCTTGGAGGCGGGCGAGCCGCTCCGGGTGGACGATAAGGCGGTTGAGCACTCTGTTAAGTCCCTGTACAGCCTTCTGGACGATATGGACATGTACAAGCGCCGCAGCTTCTGGGGCACGCCGGAACCCACCTACTACGGCTCCATGTGGGTGCGTGCCGACAAAGGCGGCATGCTGCTGGGGGATGTGAAGCTCGGCAAGCGGGTGAAAGAAGGGGACGTGCTCGGCACCGTCACCGACCCGATCACCAACGTAAAACAGGAAATCCTCGCGCCACATTCCGGCCGGGTCATCGGCATGGCGCTCAATCAGTTCGTGATGCCGGGCTACGCGGCATTTCATCTGGGGGTGGAAGCCCCGGAGGGCGGAGCGTTGCTCGAATCGCCGAGTGCCGAGGAGATCGATCATGCCATGGCCCTTGCCGATGGGCTGCTGGACGAAAGAGACGATTCTGACGAATGAATGGCACATCGCTTTCCTGAGCGTGATGCTCTGGATGAGCGCTTGCGCAGAAAGTCCCTCTGCCGATTCGACCCCACCTGACACCACTTCTGAAACTGACGGCACTGCCACTGCGGCAACCTTCGAACCTGCGACGTCGGTCTTTCGTTGCCGAACCGCCGGTGGTGAGATTCGTCTGGTCACCCGAACCCGGGAGAATGGCTTGCACGTCTTTCTGCCGCCTGAGATCGAGGGCGGTTACCTCGATTGCGACCACGACCGGCGTGCTTCCATCTGGGAACACGCCAAGCTTGATGGGGTGAGTTTTCGGGCGGCAGGCAACGAGCCGGGCTGGGTGCTGGAAATCCGCGACGGCGACCGGTTGGATCTGACTTACGACTACGGCCAGGCCGAGCTCAGTGTGCCTATCGCCGAGACCCGCTCTGATACGGGCAGTCGTATCACGACTTACTCAGGGGCCGCGGGCGAGCGTACCATGCTGGTCCGGCTGTCCGCTGAGGGTTGCAGCGACACCATGAGTGATGAGACCTTTCCAACCCGGGTCGAAGTCCAGCTCGAAGAGCGGACATTGTCGGGCTGCGGCCGACCTCTACACTGAAGGACACTATCAGGCTGCCAGAGGGAGGCTTCAATGGCCGAGATCCCTGAACTGTGCGCGCTGTCCGCGACCCGGCAGCACGCACTGATCGAATCCCGAGAGGTTTCCAGCCGGGAGCTGACCGAGGCGCATCTGGATTGGACTGCCACCGTCAACCCGGCGGTGAATGCCATCTGCACCCTGGTGCCGGAGCTGGCCCTCGAGCAGGCGGATGCGGTGGATTCGGCCCTCGCCCGTGGCGAGACTCCCGGCCGGTTGGCCGGGCTGCCGGCGGCCATCAAGGATCTCGTCA
Source organism: Candidatus Azotimanducaceae bacterium (assembly GCA_965215995.1). GTDB lineage: Bacteria > Pseudomonadota > Gammaproteobacteria > Pseudomonadales > Azotimanducaceae > SZUA-309. The sequence goes on from OZ244128.1 coordinate 4,094,659, forward strand.
ACACTAAGGGCATACGCACAACGCACGGCTCGCCCCTCTTTGCCGACAACGTGCCCGGTCAGGATGCCCTGCATGTGGTGAGAATGAAGGCCGCCGGTGCGGTCATTGTCGGCAAAACGAACACTCCGGAATGGGGAGCCGGTTCCCAGACCTTCAATCCCCTGTTCGGCGCCACGGCGACACCCTATGACCTGAGTCGTACCTCCGGCGGATCCAGTGGTGGTGCCGCCGCCGCGCTGGCGGCACGTATGCTGCCAGTGGCGGATGGCAGCGATCTGGGTGGGTCGCTCAGAAATCCCGCCGCGTTCTGCAATGTCATTGGTTTCCGGCCAAGCATGGGCCGGGTACCGGCACCGGAGCGGGTGAGTGGTTGGAACGGGATGAGCGTGCTTGGCCCCATGGGGCGCACCGTAGAGGACGTGGCGCGGCTGCTCTCTGTAATGGCGGGTGCCGATCCGTCCGACCCGCTGTCCCGGCCGGAGGACCCTGACCTGTTCACCGGCAGTCTGGATGAAGATCCATCGGGCAAGCGAGTGGCGTTCAGTGAAGACCTCGGCTTTCTGCCCGTTGCGGACGCCGTCCGCTCGGTTTTCCGCGAGTGCCGGTCAACGTTCGAATCGCTCGGTTGCCGGGTCGATGAGGCAGCACCTGACCTCAAAGATGCGCCGGAGGTGTTCCAGACCCTGCGTGCCCATACCTTCGCCGGATCCTTCGCCGCCATTTACGAATCTCCCCAGCGGGCCCAGCTCAAGGACACGGTGCAGTGGAACATCGAAAAAGGCCTGCGGCAGAGCGGCATAGAGGTGGCTCGGGCGGAGATAGCCCACACCAGCATCTACCGGCGGGTGCTGGCCTTCTTCGAGGACTGGGATTTCCTGGTATTGCCGAGCACGCAGGTGCTGCCTTTTCCGAAAGATCAGGATTGGATCCGCGAGATCGAGGGCGTGCAGTTCGAGAACTATCTGCAGTGGATGGAGATCTGTTCGGCGATCACCGTCAGCGGTTGCCCAGCCATCTCCATCCCTTGCGGCTTCAGTCCCGAAGGTCTGCCGGTGGGGCTGCAGATCGTCGGTCCGGCGCAACAGGATCTGGCCGTGCTGAAGATGGCCCGCGCTTTCGAGGCGGCTACCGGCTTTGCTGCCAACGCACCTGCCTTTGAGGGATACTGAGGGGCACAACAACACAACTTAGGAGTCGGGGGGATGACCTACGAGACCATACTGGTCGACAACGTCGGCGGCATTTCGACCATCACGCTGAACCGGCCGGAGCGGCTGAACGCCTGGACCTACCAGATGGGGGCGGAGCTTTCTCAAGCTGTGCGGGCCGGCAACGAAGACGATGACGTGCTCGCCTTCGTGGTGACCGGTGCAGGCCGTGGCTTCTGTGCGGGCGCCGATATCGGCGATGTATTCAAGGCCCAGGCCGAAGGCGAGGACGTTGGCCGCAACGACAGCCCCAGAGACTGGGTCGGGGAGATCCGCGCCGCCAAACCCATGGTCGCTGCGATCAATGGTGCGGCAATCGGCGTGGGTCTGACCCAGGTGCTGCCCATGGATTATCTGGTTGCCGCGGACGATGCGAAGCTGTCGGTCCGGTTCGTGAAGATGGGGTTGGTACCGGAACTCGCCAGCTCCCACTTCCTGGTGCTGCGTATGGGCTTCGGCCGGGCCAGTGAGCTCATGCTGTCCGGTCGGACGGTGACCGGGCGCGAAGCCGTGGAGATCGGCCTGGTCGACCGGTCCGTCCCTGCGGACGATCTGCTTCAAGTGGCCCGGGAGGTGGCACGAGGCATGGGCGACAACCCCCAGGCTTCGCTCAGGGCGATCAAGGATCTGGTTACCCGGAACGCTGCGGAGACAGACCTGTCGCTGGTTCAGAAGCGGGAAATTGCTGCCCTGACTGAAGCCTACAAGTCTCCCGAGCATAAAGAAGCGATCGCCGCCTTCATGGAGAAGCGTGAGCCGGACTTCAAAACAGCCAGGAAAGAGGGCACCTAACATGGCATTCACAGAACTGAGCTACGAGGTGACCGACCACATCGGTGTCATTACCCTGCGTCGTCCGGAAGCGATGAACTCGCTCACCTATACGCTGTACATGGAGCTCGAGGACGCCGTGCGGGAGTCGGAGGCTCGGGTGCTGGTGCTCACTGGTGAAGGCCGGGCGTTCTGCGCCGGCGACGACGTGAAGCAGATTCTCGGTGGCAACGAAGGGCCGCCTCCTGAGTCCATTGAACGCGGGCGCCGAACCGGCGGCCTGACCCCGGCGGCGGACGCGCTGCTTTACTCGGACATTCCGATTATCGCGGCAGTGAACGGACCGGCCGTGGGCTGGGGCATGGAACTCGCCATCATGGCGGACATCCGCATTGCCAGCACTGCGGCAAAGTTCGGCGAGCTGTTCGTGGTGCGCGGGCTCTGTTGCGACGCACCCGGGCTCGGGCGTTTGGCGCAACTCGTGGGCCGTTCCAGGGCGGCAGAGCTGTTGCTTACCGGTGAAGTGATCGATGCCGAGCGGGCGCTGTCCCTCGGCCTGGTGTCTGACGTGGTCGAGCCGGATGCGCTCATGACGCGCGCTCTGGAGATGGCGGCAAAGATCGCCGCCAACCCGCCTTTGGCCGTTCGTGCCATCAAGGCCGGATTGCGTCGGACGCTCGACCCGGACTGGCGGGAGACGGGCGCCTGGGCCATCGAGCAGATCCAGCGCCTCAGAAAAACCGAGGACTCGAAAGAGAGCGTGCAGGCGTTCCTGGAGAAACGCCCCCCCAACTTCAGCGGTAGCTGAAGTTGGCCTGCAGCGGTAGCTGAAGTTGGCCTGCAGCGGTAGCTGAAGTTGGCCTGCAGCGGTAGCTGAAGTTGGCCTGCAGCGGCAGCTGAAGGTGCCGTTGCTGCGGCGATGCCTACTGCAGCCGCTTCAGTGCTTTCACCTCTTTCTTCAGTGCCTTGATGGTAGCTCGGAGCTCATCGAGTTCCTTCGATCTGGGTTCGCCTGCGCCGTTGTCTTTGGACGTTCCGGCCTTTTCGAGGACGCAATCGTACGCCGCCTTGAGACGTCGACCGCTGTCCCGTTCTTCAGCGATGTAGCGGCCGAGCAGGGCACCGGTCTCCGGATCGATGCTGCTGTCTTCGAACAGGCGAGCGAACGGATCGCCGCCGTCTCCACCCAGCGTCTTGGTGATGTGGTCCACCTTCTCCGCGTCTGATGCATCCGAGCAGACACAGTCCATCAGACCATCGAAATCCTCGAACACCTGGTAGGCGTCCTTTTCGGACACCTCGTAGCCGAGCTCACACATCCGCTTGGTGAATGCCCAGGCGTGCTCGCCTTCGCGAATGGAAACGAAGCGCAGGGCGGCTTCCAGGTCCTTGTCTTCGGTGGTGTCAGCCCAGGCCGACAGGAACATCTCGCCTTTCTTCTCGTTGACGGCGATGGTGTTGAGCAGCGGCAGATAGCTGGGTTTGCCCATGGTCAGATCCTTCCTTTATCCCGAGGACGTTAGGATACACCCTGGCGCCTGCCGAGTTGCCATCGCTGATGGGCGTGACCATTTCGTGATCTGGTCGGCAAATCTGCCCGCCTGACCCGGCGTTTGTCCGACTCGAGCGGGCTCGAGGGCGCGGACTCTGGTATAAAATTCCCGGATGCAGTACTCACCTAAGCCCCTGATTTTTATTGGTCTGCTTGCTCTGATCAGTAGCGGATGCGGTGGTGGTGGTGGTTCCAACAACGGGAACGCGGCCACGGCAACCCAGCCACCGGTGACCGGGAGCGGCGGCGGCCTTCCCGCTGCGCATTCTCAATGTTCTCTGTCCCAGGCGCGCAGCGAAGTGCTGGACATCATGGAGAACTTCTACTTCTTCAACGAGTTTCCAGAGCAGGTGGCTAAGTACTCGGATGTGCGCGCCAGAATCACGTCCTTCGGCTCCGTGGATGCGCTTCTCGATGAGCTCCGCTACCAGCCCGGCAGCTACGACCGTGGCTTCACCTACTACGCGACCACCGAAGAGGTGGATCAGTTCTTCAGCGCCGGAGAGTTTTACGGCTTTGGTTTCAGCGTCGGGATCGATGTGGGAGGCGACTGGCGCCTGATCGACGTCTTCGGCGGCTCACCAGCAGACAACGCGGGTCTGACTCGCGGTACCACGATCCTGAGCGTGGACGGCACTCCGACCGGCAGTCTGAATGTGAATGCCGAGTCCACGTTCGGCCCCGCAGAAGTGGGGGTGGAGCGTACCCTCGAAGTGGAGCTGCTTGATGGCAGCACCGATACGGTGACCCTGACAAAGACCGCCGTGGACCTGGACCCGGTGCCGCCGGATCGGGTGCGGGTCTTTGACGTGGGTGGTCGAATGGTCGGCTACATCTTCTTCCGCACCTTCATCGAGAATGCAGACGACCTGCTGCGCAGTGCCATGCTGGCGCTTCAGGATCAGGCCACAGCACTTGGCGGCACCGGCATCGACGATCTGGTGATCGACTTCCGTTACAACGGCGGCGGGCTGGTCAGCACCGCGGAGGTGCTCGGCTCGCTGATGGCGGGTAGTGCGCGTCAGGACAACAACACGCTGTTTTTCCGTTACGAGTACAACGACTGGGTGACGACCAACTACGGCGATGCCTCCGACTTCCGCTATTTCCACGGTGAACCGGCATCGCTCGAGGGTCTGGAAAGCGTCTACTACATAACAGATGCCGGCAGCGCTTCCGCCAGTGAGCTGACCATCAGTGGCATGTCACCCTACATGACCCGATCCGTCACCGTGGGTGGTCGTACCTACGGCAAACCGGTTGGCCAGTGGGGGCTCGAATACTGCAACGATTCCATGGTGCTGTTCGTAGTGACGTTCAGGACGGTGAACGTAGATGGTGAGGCCGACTATTTCACGGGAATACCGGCGAATTGCACGGTCGCCGACGACTGGGATCATCTGCTCAGCGATCCGGAAGAGGGCCGCCTGGATGCGGTTCTGGATGACATCGAGGCGAACGGCGGGCTGTGTCTGCCCGCGCAGCCGGTCATGCAGGCGGCGCAGAGCCTCTCCGGCGCTCCGGTGTTTGAACGGCCGGGTGCCATAGCCGGGCCGAGCCTGGCGGCGAAGCTCATCCAGGCATACTGAGTCCTTCGCTGGAGGCTCGTTCAGCGATCGGTTAGCCTTCCGGGTTCTTTTATCCGGATGGAACACCATGCCTCGAACGACCAGTCCGCGTTTTGCCGCGTTTCTGATTCTGCTGCTAGCTGCTTCGATGGCCACGTTGGGAATGGCCCGGGAGATCCCGGAAACCCAACCCGGTCGGGTCGGTCTCGATTCCGATCGTCTGGCGCGCATTTCCGATTACATGAACCAGGCGGTGGCTGACGGCACGATGATCGGTGGCCTCGCCATGATCGCCAGGAACGGCCGGCTGGCGTACACGGAAACCTGGGGCATGATGGACCGGGAAGCGGCAAAGCCGATGACGGAAGACGCCATCTTTCGCATCTATTCCATGAGCAAGCCCATTACCGCCGTGGCGCTGATGATGCTCTACGAAGAAGGTCGATTCTTCCTCAATGATCCGATAGCCAAGTACATTCCTGAACTTGCCAACCTGCAGGTGGCCCGTTCTACCGCGGACGCGGCGAACACCAGAATCGTCTCCGACGGCACCCAGAGCATGACCATCGGTGAAGGGGATCAGGACCTGACGGGGCAGACGCGCAAACCTGGCCGGCAGCCGACGATTCGCGATCTGCTCACGCATACCGCCGGTTTCACCTATGGGGTGTTCGGCAACACGGAGGTGGATCAGCAGTATCGGGAAGCCGGCCTTCTGACCAGCAACCCGGACCTGAAGGACTTCGTCACCAAGCTCGGCCAGATCCCGCTGCAGTACGACCCCGGCACCCGCTGGCACTACAGCGTCTCCGTGGACATTCAGGGCAGACTGGTGGAAGTGCTGTCCAGTATGAGCTTCGGTGAGTTTCTCGAGAACCGCCTGTTCGGGCCGCTGGATATGGATGACACCAGCTTCGTGGTGCCCGCGGTCAAGCTGGATCGGCTTGCCCAGCTCTACACGCCGGAAGGAACGGCGGAAGGGGCCGATGGCTTCCGCAATATGGGGCGGGGGCCGCTGGTGGTCGCGCCGGAGTCTGTCAGCGAAGGCTTCATGGAAGGTGCCACCTTCGAGAGCGGCGGTGGCGGGCTGGTCTCGACGGCCCGGGACTACCTGCGCTTTTCCCAGATGATGCTCAATGGCGGTGAGCTCGATGGGGTACGCATCCTCTCACCAAAGACCGTGGAGCTGATCACCACCAACCATCTCGGTGAGATACAGATGGGGCTGGGCCGTAGCGGTGTTGGCTTCGGTCTCGGTTTCGCCGTCGCGCTCGATCAGGGGGATATTGGTGAGATTGGATCGCCCGGGGAGTACAACTGGGGCGGTGCCGCCGGTACCCGATTCTGGATCGATCCGGAGGAGGATCTGATCGGCATCTTCATGGTGCAGAGCATTCCGCACCGTACCCGTCTGGCACAGACCTTCAAAGTGCTCACCTATCAGGCCATCGTCGAGTAGCAGACCCATGCGAGCCATCCGGCTCTGTCTGGTCACGGCCCTCGTGGGACTGGCCGCGACCAGTGCACCGCACACGATCGCCGCGGCGGACGATCTGTATGCGCTGGTGGGAGAGCGTCTGTCGCACATGCGTGACGTGGCGGCCTTTAAGTGGTTGCACGACCAACCGGTGCAGGACCATGCCCGGGAGCAGGTGGTGATCGAGGCTGCCCTCGAGCAGGCGCGCAATCGCGGGCTCTTGGCAGGCGGCGCAGAAAGGTTCTTCCGCGAGCAGATCGAAGCGGCCAAGGATATCCAACGATACTGGTTCGAGCGTTGGCAGGGATCAGGTGGTCCGAGTAAAGCGCCCGATCTGACGGTGGAAATCAGGCCAAGGCTGTTGACCCTCGGCGAGCAGATCATCGCCGAGCTCGGCCACCCCATGGCCCACGATCGGACGACCTATGAACGGCTCGTGGCCGTGGAAGGGCTTGGCGAAGAGAGAATCGGCAGCCTGTACGATGCGCTGCGGCGGGTTGAACGATACGACAGCCGATTCGCGCAGATCCGCGCGACGGGCGTTCTCCGGGTTGGCACCACGGGTGACTACGCACCGTTTTCCCATGATGACGCGGCGCCAGGGGCCGATGAGCCGGACAGCGATCGCACCTGGGCGGCAAGTCTTCGCGGTGTGGATGTGGATCTGGCCCGCGATCTGGCCGAGGCTCTGGGTGTAGACGTGGTGTTTGTGCGCACCAGTTGGCCGACCCTCAGCGAGGATCTGCTGGCGGGTCGGTTCGATGTGGCCATGAGCGGTGTGTCCCGCACCCTGGAGCGGGCTCGGATCGGCTATCTTTCCCTGCCTTACTACATCGGCGGCAAAATGCCGATTGCCCGGTGTGAGGATCGTCGCCGCTTCGGCAGCCTGGCAGACATTGATCAGCCGGAGGTGCGGGTAATCGTCAATCCGGGCGGCACCAACGAGCGATTCGTGGATGAGCATCTGGACCAGGCCCGGAAGGTGCTGCATCCCGACAACCGGACCATCTTCCGGGCCCTGCTAAACGGCGAAGCGGATGTGATGATCACGGACAGCATCGAGGTGGCCCTGCAGGCTCGCAGAAACCCGGGTCTTTGCGGCACAATAGGCAGAACGCTGACCTATCAGGAAAAGGCTTACTTCATGCCGTCCGATTCGGCGCTGGCGCGCTTCGTGGACACCTGGCTCTCGTTGCGACTGGGTGACGGGACAGTGTCCAGGGCGCTCGAGCGGCACTTAGAAGACAGCTAGTGTCCTGTTGAACCACGAAATGGACCCCAGGGACGACGAGCCGAACTGAGTTGATGACAGACCTGCCATGAGAAATATCGGCCGAACCGAGCGAGCACCAGCCCGCTGTACCTCGGTGCTGGTCGGTGTGTCACTGGCGCTGCTGCTGCAGTGCCTGGCGCCGCCTGGCTACATGGCCGGCAGCCTGGATGACGGCTGGCCCGTGGTCCTCTGCCCGGAAGGGCTGCCTGCAGGCTTTCTCGGCCACCACGGCCATCATCACCACGAGGAAGGTGCCGGCGAGGACGTTTCGCTGGACGGCTACTGCCCGTTGGGCGGCATGTTCGATGCTACCGCCGCTACTCTGGTCCCGAGCCTCCATGCTGCGCACGTTCACCGGGCGGCATCGATCATCCTCTACCGTTCCCCTACGCCTTCGCGGCGTGTTGAATCCCATCCTGCCCGGGCACCTCCGATCCCGGCCTGAGCCAATCAAGAAGTGAATTGAGCGCCTCGCCGGTGTCGGCGAGGTCCACCCTGCACGGGGGATCAGGACCGTCCCACAGTGGGCGGCAGATGGAAAAGAACATGAATATCAGAACTCGCAGGAGAGACCTCCTGTTGCCGGCCGTGCTTGCCGGCTTGTTGCTGCCCGGCATGGCAGCAGCGGTAACGGCGTCAGCGGACGCTGTCGCAACCAGGACGGACACCCCCGGGGTGGGGGTGTCTGACGCAGAAGCCAAAACCATCGTCGAAGAGATGGTCGTTGTCGGTGAAGCGGACCGACGTATCTATGAGCTCGCCGAAACGTTGAATATCGCTCCGGATTCGGCCGACCTTCTGAAACGGGCGGTGGGTGCCAACGTGGTGAGCAATGGTCCGGTCACCGGCATGGCTCAGTATCGCGGCATGTCCAGAATGCGGGTCAGCTCTCGTATCAACGGTCAGTTCATCAGCCCGGGCGGACCGAACTGGATGGACCCGCCGCTGTCCTATGCACCCGCCGCTCATCTCGAGTCGCTGGAAGTGCATCGGGGCATCGCTTCCGTCGGTGCCGGTATGGAGACCATCGGTGGTGTCGTTGACGCCAACACCTGGCAGGGCAGGTTTGCCGAGGCGGGCAACCTGTTCGAAGGTCGTATCAGAGCCGGTGCAAACACGGTCAACGACGCCGGCCTGCTGTCCGGCGCCTTCGTCGTCTCCAACCAGAATCACCGGCTGAAGCTGTCCGGGCTGACCGAACAGGCCGACGATGCTTCATTTGCCGATGGTGAGATCCTGCCTACGGAGTATGACCGGTCCCGGTTCGATGTCGGTTACGGGCTCAGATTTGGTCGGCACGAGTTTCAGCTGGACTACGGTCGCAATGAAACGGGTGACGCCGGAACCCCCGCGCTGCCCATGGATATCGAATACATCGATTCCGATCTGGCTGGCTTCGGCTACCGATTCGTCACCGATGGCTGGCATCTGGACAGCCGCCTCTGGTGGAGTCAGATCGATCACGGGATGACCAACTATCACCTGCGCACACCGCCCGCAGATCCCGGCCGGCAGCGGAGAAACACCACGGACGTGGAGAACCTGGGCTTCTCCGTGGTGCTCGACCTAGGTGGCTGGCGCCTGGGTGTGGACGGTCACGATGAAGTGCACAACTCGGACATCGACAACCCGAACAATCCCATGTTCTTCGTGGCCAACTTCAACGAAGCGGAGCGGCGACTGCTCGGCGTGTTCGCGGAAAAGCAGTTTCGCTTCAGGGACAGCTGGCAGCTTGAGCTCGGTGGGCGCTACAACCGGGTCGAATCCGATGCGAAGGAAGTAAATGCCACGCCGGCCATGTTGGGCATGCCACCGGCGGTGGCCCTCCGGAATGGTTTCAATGACGCCGATCGCAGTATCGCCGACGACAATGTGGACCTGGTTCTTAAGCTCCGCTATGAGGCGGCAGACAACCTGAGCTACTACCTCGGTGCTGCGAGAAAAACTCGCGCGCCGTCTTATCAGGAGCGTTATCTGTGGCTGCCGCTGCAGGCGACGGCGGGCCTGGCGGATGGGCGTACCTACACCGGCAATCTGGACCTCGACTCCGAGGTGGCTGCAGAGATCGAGATTGGCTTCGATCTAGATAGCAGCGCCGTTCACCTCTCACCTCGGCTTTTCTACCGGGATGTGAGCGACTATATCCAGGGTGGGCAGAGCACCAACACCGCAGCCATTCTGTTCGTTCGCATGATGAACATGATGAATGGCACCAACGCACCGGACCCGCTGGAGTTTCAGAATGTGGACGCGGAGTTCTATGGGTTCGATGTGGATTGGGGCTGGCAGCTGTCCGAGCGTTGGGCACTGAGCGGGGTGCTCAACTACGTGCGTGGGAAAACGGACGATGACAACGTCTATCGGATCCCGCCGCTGAACGGGTTGGTAGCGTTGAACTATGCGACAGATCGCTGGGGTGCAGGCGCGGAGGCATTCTTTGCCGGCCGCCAGGATGAGGTCGCGGTGTTCAACGGCGAACCGGAAACGGCAGGGTATGCGGTGTACAACCTGCACGGACACTGGCAGATGAGTGGACTGATCCGGTTGTCTGTCGGTGTGGAGAACCTCACGGACAAGGTCTATTCGGATCATCTGGCCGGTATCAGCCGGGTCGGCGGTAATCCGGACGTTGCCGTTGGCGATCGTTTGCCGGGGTTCGGTCGGAACGTCTTCGCGAGAGTGGATCTCACCTTCTAAGCGCGGGTAAGCCTGGTAGGAGGCCGGCCGGAAGTTGCTTTAGACTGGCCGCTTGACGGTATTTCGGGTGGCTGATACAGATGACCAACCTTCGCAGGCATGTGCCCGAGCTCGCGCTGGCGTGGGCTGCCGAACATCCCGAAAGGCGTTGGCAGCTGCTGGACGGCACCTTGTGTTTTGCGGATGTTTCGGGCTTCACCGCGCTGGCCGAACGCCTCGCGCAGCGCGGCCGGATTGGCGGAGAAGAACTCGTGGAGACTCTGGGAGGGGTCTTCACGACGATGCTCGGGATCGCCAGACAGCGAGGGGGCAGCTTGCTGAAGTTCGGTGGCGACGCCTTGCTGCTCTATTTTCAGGGTTCGGACCATGCTAAGCAGGCCGCCTGTGCTGCGGTGGAGATGCGAGCGGCACTTCGTGAAGCGGCGAAAACACCGACAAGCGTCGGTCCGCTGAAGCTCTCCATGTCTGTTGGGCTACGCTCCGGATCGACCCACTTTTTCCTTGTCGGTGAGTCCCACCGGGAGTTGGTTCTGCTCGGACCGTCGGCGAACGAAGTGGTGGCGGCTGAAGGCGCGGCCGAAGCCGGCGAAATCCTGGTTTCCCGGTCGACCGCGGAACTGCTGCCATCCGGTTCTACTCGTCTGCGCGACGATGGGCAACGGCTGCTGCGCTGGCGTAAGCCCTTGGTATCGCCTTCCGGGGCGGTTGTAGTATCGAACGAGCTGGAAAGCATGTCCGCTGGCTTGTTTCCGGCTGAGCTTGGCAGACATCTCTCTGGAGGCACGCCTGATCCGGAGCATCGGATTGCCTGCATTTCGTTTGTCCGCTTCTCCGGCACCGACACTATGCTCGAGCAGCGTGGCCCTGCGGCGGTGGCGGCCGCCCTCGACAGCACACTTGGGCGCATCCAATCGGTACTGGCGGAGGAGGGGGTCACGCTTCTTGCCGTCGACCTCGACCGGGATGGCGGCAAGCTTTTCCTGGCGGCTGGCATTCCGCAGGCGCATGAAGACGACGAAGGGGTCATGTTGAGGGCACTGCATCGGATTGGCGCCATGGAACTGCCGCTTGCCATACAGATCGGAGTAAGTCGCGGTCACGTGTTCGTGGCCGAGGTGGGTGACAAGCGCCGCGCTGCATTTTCGGCAATGGGGGACACAACGAACACCGCTGCCAGAATCATGTCCAAAACCCCTGTGGGGAAGATCTATGCACATCCAGCGGCGTTGGACGAGTGCCAGACACTCTACGAAACCCAACAGGCAGAGCCGCTGCAGCTGAAAGGAAAATCAGCACCAGTCGTCGTCTATGAGGTTGGTGCCGCAGCTGGCCTTCGTGAGCGGGAAGGGCTCACCGTCGATACGCTGATTGGTCGACAGGAAGAGTTGAAGATCCTGAACCAAGCCATTGATGGTCTGTCCCGCCGGATCGGCGGGGTCGTCGACCTGGTTGGGGATACAGGGCTCGGTAAAACCCGCTTGCTGCAGGAGGTCACCTCCGAGCTCACGCAATGTGTGAGGTTGCGAGGTGAGCCCTATGGTGCGAACAGCGCCTATCGGATGCTGAGAGACCCGCTTCGTGACCTTTTCGGTATCGAACGGAGAGATGTAGAGGAGATGACTCAGCAGCTGCTGCAGGTTGTTGAGCGACTCGATCCTGAGTTGCTGCCGATGGCATGTTTAATGGGTGATCTTCTGAGCATTCCGGTTCCTGTATCAGCTGCGGTGTCCGCGATCGACGCGCAGTTCCTGCCCGATCGCCGCGCAGACGTGTTGATCCGTCTGTTGGAGAAGCTTGGGCCGGGAAGGCTGGTATTTGTCGTGGATGAGGCGCACTGGTGCGATGACGCGACCGTGCATCTGCTTGGCCGGCTGGAGTCGGCCTGTGAACAGCAGGCATGGCTGATTGTTGCCGCGCGCCGTGAGGTAGATCAGGGCTTTGTACCGGTAGAAGGGCGCAGGGTCGAATTGAGCCCGTTGCCAGACGAAGACATACGCATGCTCGTTCGAGTGGCGACGGACGCGGCGCCGCTGCGGGTCCACGAGGTTGAGACTGTGGTGCAGCGTGCGGGCGGCTACCCGCTGTTTGCAGAAGAGATCATCCGTGCCGCGAGGGGAGTGGGCTCGCTGGACGCGGTGCCCGAGTCACTCGAAGCCGCCATGGTTGTGCAGGTGGATGCACTGGACCGATCCGCGCGACGTGTTCTGCAATTCGCCTCTATTCTTGGCAGAAGCTTCTCCCGGACAGCCCTTGAAAGCTTGCTGGCAAGCGAGGACCGGTCGTATGGCGAGGCACATCTGCAACGGCTTTCGGAGTTCCTCCTGCCGGAAGGCGGAGATCGTTACCAGTTCCGCAGCGGCATGCTGCGGGATACGGTCTACGAAAGCGTGGCGTTTCGACTCAGACGACGTCTGCACCTGGCTGCGGGGGAGGAGCTGGAGGCACGGAGCGATGATCCTTCAGAGGTGGCGGATGCACTCGCCATGCACTACTTCCGGGCGGGTGAGATGCGTCGAGCCTGGCGCAACGGTTGCCTCGCGGGAGATCGTGCGCGAGCAAAGTCTGCGAATGCGGATGCCGCTCGCCACTACGAACTGGCCCTGGACGCCGCTCGGCGCAGCCGTTCGGTCGACCCGGAAGACCGCCGCAAGGTCTGGTTGAGTCTCGGTGAGGTTGAAACTTCAGTGGGTGATTTCGACAAGGCCGCGGACGCCTATCGTCAGGCACTCAAGCTGTCCGCTGGGTGTGGGCTGGCTAGAGCTCAGGCGTTGCTCAATTTCGCAAGGGTGAGACACCGGTCAGGACGGCCATCCTCGGCATTGCGTGATATCAGCATCGCGGATAAAGAGCTCGAAGGAATCGATGGAGAGGATGTCGACCGGCTGAGAGCTGAATTAGCCTCTTTTCGCGCGAACGTATCGTTCAGTCAGGACAAGCTGGACAAGGCGCTCGAGCTGGCGGATCGGGCCGTGCTGATCTCCGAGAAAGCGGGTGCGAACTTGCCGCTTGCCGTGTCGCTGGCCATTCGGCAGTCGGCGCGCACGATGATGACGGGTCCGGGGGAAAATTCGGATCTGATTCGTGCCATCGAGATTTTCGACTCGCTGGATGAGTTCGTCTCCAAAGGCACTGCGTTGACCAACCTCGGAGTATCTGTTGCCTATGAGGGACGCTGGGATCTGGCGATGGAGTACCTGGTGGAAGCCCGTGATTGCTACGAGCGCGGCGGTAACTCGCCGGAAGCTGCACTTACCGCCGCGAACCTGGCTGACCTGCTGCTTTGCCAGGGACATGTGGACGAAGCGGGTTTGCTGCTCGAGGATGCTCTTCCGGCGGTTCGAGCGGCTCAGTGGACTGAAGGAATCTGCGGCATTCAGCTGCAGCTCGGACAGGTTCGTCTCGAGCAGGGACGGTACGATGAAGCAGAAGTGCTTCTCACCAGCACTGCCGAGGCGTTTCACCGAATCGGCCAGCCAGCGGCGGAAAGCGAGGTGACTCTCATTCGCGCAGCGGGTCGAATTCTGATCGGTAACCTGAGCGAAGGGCATGACCTGCTCGATGCAGCGGTTGCTCAGGCGGGCGGGGATCTGGGTATGTTGACGCCTCGGGAAACGCTCCTTCGGGGCATCGCCTGCGCGAGAAGCGGCGATCTCGCGCAGGCGATGAATCTCAGCAGGAAGGGGATTGATCAGGCCCGGGCATTTGATCTTCGCTACGAGTTGGGGCTTTTGAGCCAGTTTGCGCTCTCGGTCGGCGTCGCGGGTGAAGTGCTCACCGAAGCAGAACAACGGACGTTGCAGGCCACCGCGGGTGGGCTGGAGGACCTCGGCGTCGAATCGACGCCGAAGTCGTTTACCTGGAACCCGGTTTAGAAGCTGCGCATCCTGAGGTCACCCTCGACGTAGATCAACTCGTACTTCTTGAACAGCGGTACGGGGCCCTGTACCGGTGAGGTGCGTGAGTCGATCAGACAGGCGACCTGCCTGCCCGGTGGGCAAGCGGCATCTTCATCGCACTGATCCGGGAATGTGCTTGGCACGAGCACGTCATCGTAGGCTTCCAGCAGGCTGCAGTTCACTGATGCGGGTGTTGCCGTGTCATCTGCGCTCACGTCGCCGCCATTGACGCCTGGATTGCCAAGCTCGGACAGGTAATGCCTCAGCGTGTCGCCGCAGTAGGTGCTGGTATTCGGCTCCGGGCTCGCATCGAACACCGGGGTCACCCCGGCACAGTAGTCGATGCGGGCATCGCCGAGCACGGCGCTGCCAGGCGTGCCGTCGCCGCCCCAGAGGATTTCTGTTTTCTGCAGAAGGCCGTCGGCGAACTGTCCTTCTGATGTGTCACCGCCTTTGTCGGTTTCGCCGGTTCCACCGGTTCGCTCCGGCCACCAGACCTCACAGAGGAATGCGTACTCGGTACGGGGGAGAGGGTCGGAAAGGTTGCCACCTGGACGGGTGTCCTGCTGGTCCCCGTGAACGAAGTCCATGGTGCACTCCCCTGATCCGTCGCAGGCGGCCTCCAGAAGATAGGGTACGGGTTGGCAGGCCGCGCCGCTTCTATTCGGCAACCGTCGGCACTGCACGGCACCCGCCAATGGATCGTCGATGAGGAAGATATCTTCGACAGTGGTGGTCGGAGAACCGGACAGATCCTCCTCACAGGTCAGGATGCCCGTAATGGCTGACAAGGTCAGCGTTGTCGCCGTGCTACCGATGGACAGCTCACCATCGTTGGTGACTCTGAATTCGGCGGAGTGGAAGTTCTGGGACCCGGAAATGGCACAGAAGGTGTTTGAATCCGGGTTGGAATCTGGTCCTTCCGCGCAAGTGAAGACGTTGCCGCCAGGGGTGACGCCAGCGGCGGAAAGTCCGGTGTACAGATACAGGATTTCGGTTTCAACACCGTCGATAGACAGGATAATCTCGGCGGTGACGTTCTGCTTGGCGGTCATTCCGAGTGTCCAGCCGGTTACGGTGTTGCCCGCTGCAGGTCCTTCAGTGTCGATGCCAACCGAGAGTGATTGGCCATTGGTCAATCGGCCGGTGCCGATGCCTCCTTTCTTGAAACACCCGATCCAGTCCTTGTTCTCTGTGAAACCGATTGCTGAGCAGTTCGTTCCCGGTGTGAACGTCAGTATGTTGCTGCCGCCTGGGAAGGTCAGCTTGCCCGAGTCCTTTCTGCTTCCTTCCTCGAAAACATCCGTCTCCAGGACGGGTCCGCCGGGTGCCGTTGGATAACTGTACTCAATGAAATTCTGGGCGGCATCGTCGAACGAAATCGTGATAACGCCCCGGGGCGGCAGCCCCAGCTCAGCTGCTGCAGCAATTGTGCTCAGGGCAGTGAGGGCCAGGCCTAACCCGAATCTTGCGGTGGTTTTGGTGAACATGTCTGTACCTGCATTTCAGAATCAGTGATTGCTGGATGTGTCTACGCAGCTGTTAGTTGAGGTGAAATCCGGGGACCTCACCACGTTAACACAGAGAAGCAAATTGTCATCCTGGCTCTTACAATCCCCGGAAGAAGGTGGTTGCCGGGGCAATACTCGATGCTACTGATTGGTTTGCGCGGGCTGTGAGGCGAACAGCTCCTGATTGGCCCGTCTCAGGAAGATCAGACCGATACCCGCATTGAACAGCAGGAAGAAGTTGTGCTGCACGAATCCGAAGACGGCCATCTCCGCCACGTGCTCCGGGAAGAGGGTAGGCCAGAGGGCCACGGCGAAGGCCCGGAAGGGGCCGGGGATCAGCGTGCCGAAGAAGATGAGCGGCAGCACGCCGATCATCTGGGCGAAGGAGATCTCGACGCCGAACAGACCCGCGGCCATGGAATAGACCCAGACAGCGCCTAAGAGCGCCGGGGAGCGGATCAGGATGATGGTCGGGTAGTAGTGCCACTCGGCTTCGTGGAACGACTTCAGCAGGGGCTTCTTGCGGATGGCGACGCTGCCGAACCTATCGGAGCGAAAGAAGTAGATGAAGCCAGCGAGGAAGATGGCCGCTCCGAGGAATATGTACGGGATGTTGTGGAAGATCTCCGGAACGATATCCCAGGAAACGCTGACGCCGATGAGCGCCCAGGTGAGCAGGTAGAAGAACTCGCAGAACATGATGAACAGCATGCTCGAGCCCACTTCCCAGCCGGGCACACCTTCCCGCCGATTCAGGTAAAGCGCCATGGCCCCCTTGCCCACCTGTTCGTTCAGGATCGAGATGATGTAAGTGCTGGCCCGAACCGGGAGCAGGTCCCTGTAGGGGATGTTGGCATTGAACCAGCGGATGACCCGCCAGAGCACGGCTGTGTCGATCAGAAGGTAGACGAAGGAGTAGGGGATCATGATCCCGAGCCAGGCTACCCAGTTCACCGAGGCAAAGATGCCGCCCAGGTAGCTGAGCACCGTTTCCCCTTCCGGGGTCTGGCTGGCGATCCGATTGTAGAGATAGGCGAAGCAGAGGATGGTGATCAGCCAGGGCAGCAGTCGTTGCCAGAGGGGCGCCTTCTTCCTCGGCCCTGAACCGGGTTCACCGGGCTCGCCGGATCCCTCGGCGTTCGCGCGGTCCAGCGGCTCAATCGTATCGCTCATCGTCGTGTCCACTCCTCTTCCCGGCCAAGCATACTGGCAGGCGTTCCATTAGAATAGTTCGCTTGTGCGGATCAGATGAGAGAGAAACGATCTTGAGCAGAACGATGAACCGGGCTGGCAATACCCTTCGCGAAGCCACGTTGAACGCCGCGTTGAGAGGCATCTGGAAAACCGGGTGGCGCCTGCTGGCCGGAGTGCTTGCACTGACAATGGGGGTGAGCACGGGCGCCGCTGAGATGCCGGGCACCAAGGATGGCCGCTGGCACTATCTGGGCGGTGACTCGCACCACACCCGCTACTCCCCGGCGGACCAGATCAATCCCGAGAACTTCGAGGATCTGGAAGAGGCCTGGATCTGGGACGGAACCAGCTTTGATGCCAGGAGTGGCCGATCAACGCCATCCTACATCGATGGTGTTCTTTACACCGTCGCGGGTCCGCGCCGACATGTGGTCGCCCTGGATCCGGCAAATGGCGAATTGCTCTGGTCCTATCGGGAGCCGAACACCTACCGCTACGAATACTCCATGCGGAAAGACTACGGTAAGGGTGTGGCGTATTCAGAAGTCGACGGCCGCGGCGTGATCTACATCATCTCGCCGGGCTTCTTCCTGACCGCGTTGGACGCCAAGACCGGCCGGCCGTTGGCAGGTTTCGGCAAGCAGGTGCCCATCGAAGGATTTCCTGAAACCGGCGTGGTCGACATGCTGGCCGATCTGGGCCATCCCTACGATCCCTATATGGGCATAGATCTCGAGCGGGGCTACATCACCTCCTCGTCGCCGCCCATCGTGGTGGGTGACGTGATCGTGGTGGGCAACTCGGCCGAGCAGGGCTACAACCAGTCCCGGATCGAGAACATTCCCGGTGACATCCTCGCCTACGACAAGCGGACGGGTAAGTTCCTCTGGAAGTTCAACGTGTTGCCCGGTCCCGGTGAGTTCGGGCATGAGACCTGGGAAAACGATGCCTGGAAGTGGACGGGCGACATCTCTTCCTGGGCACCGCTCTCAGCGGATCAGGAGCGGGGCATCGTCTACATACCAACCAATGGCGCCACGGTGGATTTTTACGGTGGTTTCCGCCCCGGCGACAACCTGTTCAGCGGCAGCCTGATTGCGCTGGATGTGAAGACAGGCAAACGGCTCTGGCACTTTCAGATGGTGCATCACGACATCTGGAACTACGACACGCCCACGGCGCCGGTGCTGATGGACGTGGAGATCGATGGCGAGATGGTGCCCATCGTTGCGCAAGCCACCAAGCAGTCCATGGTGTTCACCCTCAACCGGGAAACCGGCGAACCCATATGGCCCATCGAAGAAAGGCCTGTTCCCAAGTCCCTGGTGCCTGGCGAAAAGCTGGCCGAGACCCAACCTTTTGTGACCCGACCGGCGCCGTTCGACATTCAAGGCCTGACCCATGACGATCTGATCGACTTCACGCCGGAGCTCCGGGCCCGGGCCGTGGAGGCGCTCGCCCATCTGCAGACAGGACCGTTGTTCCACCCGCCGCTGCATCGAGACAATGATCTCGGCTACGAGGCGGCGATCTGGTGCCCGGGAGACAACGGTGGAGCGAACATCTATGCACCGGCTGCCGCAGATCCGGAGAACGGAGTGTTTTACGTTCCCTCCCGGACTGACTGCACGTCCCGCATCCTGGCGCCGGGTGAGGAGCGGGATGGCATGCTCGAGCTGCCCACGGGTGAGACCATCGCGGATTACGCTGTGCTCCGCGCCACCGGTGTGCGAGGTCCGGATGGGCTGCCGATCTTCAAGCCACCTTATGCGCGGATCACTGCCATCGACATGAGCACGGGTGAGCACCTCTGGCAGATCCCCACGGGTGAAACGCCCGATGTGGTGCTCGAACATCCGGATCTCGAGGGCATGGACATACCCAACACCGGCGCGCCCCTGCACCCACCCATGCTGGTGACCAAGAGCATGGTCATGTACACGTCGCTGCGCAGCGACGGGACGCCGGCGCTGTTCGGGGTGGAGAAAGACACCGGTGACCAGGTCGGCGTGGTTGAGATCGAAGACCGGGCCTTCTATGGAAACATGACTTACGTCCACGATGGGCGTCAGTATGTCGTCCTGCAGACCGGCCCGAAGCTCACCGTGCTGGCGCTGCCGGAAGACTGAGAGCCCGGGTGGCATGATGAGGTCAGTTCTTCCGTTGGCCCTGTGCTTGCTGCTCCTTCCCCTTGCAGGTGCAGCAGGCGGCGGGCTCAATACGGAGTCCGGGGTTTACACCAAGGATCAGGCCCGCTCGGGGAAAGCGCTCTACGAGGTGCATTGCGGGATGTGCCACGACAACAAGTACTTTCGTCCGGTGCTGAAGCGCTGGCACGGCCAGAATCTGTCGGTTTTTTACGATGTGATGAGCCTGTCCATGCCGGAATCCAATCCGGGCGGCCTTCAGGATGCGGAGTATCTGGATATTCTGGCCTACATCTTCTCCCGGAGCCGCTATCCGGACGCGGACGAGCCGCTGACCCTGGAGAAGCTAGCAGAAATCACCATTGAAGATCCCTGATCGCCTGAGTCGAGGGATCGGACCGTCACCGATCTACGCTCGCGGGCTTGAAATTCAGCCGATTGAACCCATTTCTTTATCTGATATCTCAATAGCAGATAGATGGTAGAAGAGAAAAAGAGCATCTGACATGAAGCGAATCCTCCTTTTCCTGGGCACCAACCTGGCGGTGGTTCTGCTGGCCAGCATGACCTTCCGGCTGCTGGGCTTCGAGAGCATCCTGTACAACAACGGGGTGGACCTGAACCTGCAGGCGCTGCTGGTATTCTGTGCCTTGCTGGGGTTTGGTGGTTCTTTCGTCTCGTTGCTGATGTCGAAAGCCATCGCCAAGTGGTCGACCAAGGCCCAGGTGATCGCTGAGCCGCGCACGGACGGTGAGCGTTGGCTGATGCAGACCGTAGCCCGTCAGGCTGAGCAGGCCGGTATCGGTATGCCGGAGGTGGCCGTATTCCCCTCTCCGGAGCCGAACGCCTTTGCGACCGGTGCGAACAAGAACAACGCCCTGGTGGCAGTGAGTGTGGGACTTCTCGAGCACATGGGCCGGGACGAAGTCGAAGCCGTGCTCGGTCATGAGATCGGCCACGTGGCGAACGGTGACATGGTCACGCTGACCCTGATTCAAGGCGTGGTGAACACGTTCGTTCTGTTCTTCGCCCGCATCGCGGGGTTCTTTGTCGATCGGGTTCTGCTGAAGAATGAGCAGGGGCTTGGCATCGGCTACTGGGTCACCACGATTGCCGCTGAAATCGTCCTCGGCATCCTGGCCAGCGCTATCGTCATGTGGTTTTCCCGGCAGCGCGAGTTCCGAGCCGATGCTGCCGGTGCGGAGCTGGCCGGACGGCAGAAGATGATCGGCGCGCTGGAGCGTTTGCAGCGTTATCAGGAAGCGCCCAGCACCCTGCCGGATTCCCTGGTAGCCTTTGGTATTTCCAGTGGTGCGAGAGCCGGCTTGAGGGCCATGTTTTCCTCGCACCCGCCGTTGTCCGAGCGCATTGCGGCGCTGAAGAACGGCTAAGATAAAACAAATAAAAATCGCTTAAGGCTTGATGTCCATTGTCTGAAGTTTCCCTGGCTGAACGGCCTTTCCAGCATGACCGAACGATCGCCATCTGGCTGCTCGTATGCTGCGCCACTATCTTCTGCATGGTCGTGCTCGGCGGTGTGACCCGGCTGACAGGGTCGGGCTTGTCCATGGTGGAGTGGGAACCGATCATGGGCGTGCTGCCACCGCTTTCCGATGCCGAGTGGCAGGAGACGTTCGCCAAGTATCAGCAGTATCCGGAGTTCAAACTGAAGAACAGCCACATGGATGTGGAGGGCTTCAAGGGCATCTTCTGGCTGGAGTACCTGCATCGCCTGCTTGGCCGAGGCATCGGCATGCTGTTTGGCCTGCCGTTCCTTTACTTCCTGGTGCGTGGTCAGATCGATCGACCTCTGGTGCCGAAGCTCGTTTTCCTCTTTGTGCTTGGCGGGCTGCAGGGGCTGATGGGCTGGTACATGGTGCAGAGCGGCATGGTCGATAATCCGAACGTGAGTCAGTACCGCCTGACGGCGCACCTGCTGCTGGCCATATTCATCTACGCCTACATGTTATGGCTGGCCCTGGACCTGCTGCGCGGCCGGAGTCGGGTCAAGATCAGCAGCAGTGGTTGGCTCACGGGTGCGTTTGCGTTGACGGGTCTGATATTGCTCACCATCGCCTCCGGCGGGTTCGTCGCCGGTCTGAAGGCTGGCTTCACCTACAACACGTTCCCGTTGATGAACGGCCAGTGGATTCCCAATGGCCTCCTGCTGATGGAACCGGCCTGGCGCAACCTGTTTGAAAACATCACCACCGTGCAGTTCAATCATCGTGTGCTTGCCATACTCGTGGCCGTGCTTGTCACGGTTTTCTGGTGGGCGGCGCGCCGGCGGGCGACGTCGTCGGCGGTGCGAACTGCACTCGATCTGCTGCTCGGCGCGGTCGCGCTGCAGGTGGCGCTCGGGATCGCTACCCTGCTGCTGGTGGTACCTATATCCCTGGCGGCTGCACATCAGGCGGGTGCTGTGATCCTGCTGACAGCGATCATCAATGCGGCCGAGCAGTTCCGGCGACCGGATGCGTTCGAGGCGGCCGTGGGCTGAGCCCTTCAGCTCACGGTCAGTACCACCGCACCCAGCCGCTGTTCGCTCTCCACCCTCCTGTGTGCTTCGGCGGCCTGCTCGAGCGGGTAAACCACGTCGACGATGGAGCCGATCTGACCGGATTCGATCATGTCTCTCAACGCGGCGAGGGCCTTTCTGGTTTCCGGCGCGAAAGCGAATGACGCGCGCTTATCACTGAAACGGTTGGTGATCGCGCTGCGCAGCATCTTCGTCAGCGTTGGATTGCCGGTCAGGTAGCGGCCGCCTGGCTTCAGCGCCTGGATACAACGGCCGTAAGGACTCTTGGGTACCATGTCGAAGATCACGTCCCACCGCTGATCCCTTTGGGTGAAGTCCTCGATTTCATAGTCGATGAACCCGGTAGCCCCGAATCCTCGGACAGCCGCTTCCTTGTGGGCCCGATCGACTGCGGTGACTTCTGCTCCCCGGGCACACGCGATCTGGATGGCGTGTGCCCCGATGCTGCCGCCGGCACCGTTGATGAGCACGTCGTCACCTGGCTTGAGATCGGCCAGATCCATGAAGTGCAGGGCGTTCCAACCGCCAAGGGGAACTGCGGCTGCATCGACAAAGCTCATGTTGGTTGGCTTCTTGATAATCGCGAATGAGGCGGGTACCCGCAGGTACTCCGCATAAGCGCCAAGGTGCAGGTTCGAAGAGCCGAATACCTCATCGCCAATCGAGAACTCGTCTACCGCATCACCCACTTCTGCGACCTCACCGGCAAAGTAGAAGCCGAGCACAGGACGTCTCGGTTTCCTCACCCCCATGGCGATCCGCATCGGCAGCCAGAACCAGTTGACGGAGTAGCGGAAGCTGCGCATCTCGCAGTCAGACTTGGTGACTTCCACGGCCCTGACCCGGATCAGAATCTCCTTGGGCCGGGGCGTTGGCTTTGCGACCTCTCGGAGCTCCAGCACTTCCGGTCCGCCATAGGACTCGTAGACGATGGCTTTCACGTTTCGCTGAGTGACGGATCAGGGTCGGTTCAGCACCCTGGCGTGGTAGGCGTTGTCACCCGTGCAGTTGGCATAAGACGTCTCGTAGTCCAGACGTTGTCGCCAGCCCTGCTCGTTGGCCAGAGCATTCTGCCAGGCGAAGAGCCCCTGCATGTTCTCGAAGCTGAGAATGTGGGCAAACTCTCCCGGTGTGTTCCGGCCGCCCAGACCGGGCACCATGGTGAGCCACGCCTTGATCGGCGAATCCGTGGTCCAGTTCGACGCCATCTGCTGATGCTTGGCGACGAGTTGGTCGACGCTTACGCCGTCGTTTCTCGTGCACCAGTTGAAGGTCATGACCCGCTCATCCGTGTTGGCGAGCGCCTCCTGGTCGATCACGTGAATTCTGCCTGAGTTCATGGCGACCCGGCAGTCGGCGGCATCCTGCCACTGCGCGTTCAGTTTCTGACCGTCTTCGCTACCTAACCACATCGACCAGCCGTTCGCGGAGACCTCGTACGGGGACGCCAGAATTTCCATGAAGTCGAACTGGGGTGCGTTACCCTGATTGGCGCTTATGAAGAGCGGTGTGGCTCGTATGAAGAAGACCTCGACATCGTTTTCCTCTGACCACTCGATGTAGCTGCTGACGACCCGGTCATAGTTGGCCATGGTCTTTCCGGGCCTCAACGTGCAGAGCTGCATCTGCAGGGAATTGGCCTGATTGAGATTGATGCCTGAGTAGGTAGGTTCGGCGGCGTGCGCCAGGGAGCCGATCAGGACTCCCAAGATCACTGATATCAGTTTCATAGTGTTCCTCCCGGTTTGTGGGTGCGTGATACGCGGGTGGAACATCCTCTCCTACCTCATGAAAAGCTACTGCGGGTACCCACTTTCACAAGAAGAACTACTGCCGAACCGCAAGACCTGATCATCGCTCGATCATCATGGCGCGGTTTGACGGGAATAACAAGCGAATCCACCGCCTTGGATACGAGGTTCAATTGCGATTGACCAGGACAAGACCCAGACCAACCAGCAGAAGCGCCGCGAGAAAAGTAAAGGTGAGCGCATCATCGAAGATGAGCCAGCCGAAGAAGATGCCGAAGACAGGCGTGAGCAGGCTGAAAGAAGCCATGGACGTGGCCGGGTAAACGGACAGGATCCAGAACCAGACCACGAAGCCGATAGCGACGATGACGATCACCTGAAAGGCGAACATGCTGTAGATGATCGCGGTGGGCTCGCGCACGGTATCACCCAGCCAGAATGCCAGCGGGATGACGATGATGGCCGAAACGGCCAGCTGGTAGAGCAGGTTCATCTCGGCGGAGGTCTCGGTCAGGCGGGTCGTGCGAGCGACCAGAGCGATACCCGCCCAGCACAAGGCACCCAGCAGCGCCAGCAGATCACCATGCCAGTGGGCCGACTCCGTAGCACCGGTTCCCTCTGCCAGGAGCGCCAGCGCGATACCTGCAAATGCGGTTGCGAGTCCCAGCACCTTCTGCACGCTGAGCCGCTCGCCCTCGATCAGGAAATGAGCGCCTAGCGCCACCCAGAGCGGCATGGTGTAGAAGAACAGCGAAACCCGGGACACTGTGGTCAGATCCAGAGCAACGAACAGCAGGCAGAACTCGGCGGAAAAGAGGATGCCGAGCAGGATGCCCGGCCCCAGCGTACCGTCGGTGATCGAAAGTCGTTTGCGGGCCCAGAGCGCGTACAGCAGCACGGGCAGGAACGCGCAGGCGGAGCGCAGGCCGACCTGGAAGACGGGCGAGAAACCGGCGTTGACCAGCTTCACCAGCGCCTGGTTCAGGCCGAGCAGCAGGCTGAAGCCGATCAGAAAGCTGGCCCCGAAAGCGTCCATGTGATCCCGGCGCTCGGGGAGGGCGGCGCTCAAAGGCTCATTCTTCTTTCCGGGTGAGCGGCACGAACTGCACCGGTAGCACCTGCCTTTCGCTGACTCCCTGCTCGGTCTTCTCGATCACTGTCAGATTCTGACCGCCGTAGCGCGGCCCGATGGGCATCACCAGTCGGCCGCCTGGTTCGAGCTGCTCCAGCAGCTTCGGCGGTACCTCCTCGGCAACGGCGGTGACGATGATTCGGTCGAAGGGCGCCGCTTCCGGCCAACCGTGCCAGCCGTCGCCTGAGCGAACGGTGACGTTGTCGTAGCCCAGGGCATCGAGCCGGCTGGCGGCGCTGGCCGCGAGCTCGGGCACGATCTCGATGGTATAAACTTCCGCCACCAGCTCCGACAGCACGGCAGCCTGATAGGCCGAGCCGGTGCCGAGCTCGAGTACCCGGTGTTCCGGCGAGAGATCGAGAAGATCCGTCATCAGCGCGACGATGAAGGGCTGCGAAATGGTCTGACCGTAGCCGATTGGCAGCGGTCGGTTCTCCCAGGCGTAGAGCTCGGAACCCTCAGGTACGAACTGGGCTCGATCCACCCGGCGCATGGCGTCGAGCACAGCCTCTGAAAGCGCCGCACGACCTGTGTAGCCCCGGGTTTCCAGGGTGTCTCGCTGTATTTCCTCGAACAGGTTCTGCATGGCTGTTTGGCTGTCGGACGAGGCGCTGCAGCCGAGCGCTGGTAGGAGCCAGAGTAGCAGACACAGAACGGCGCGGGGGCTGCGCTGCACTTGCCCGCGTGGTCGTGCGGATCCTCGGCCTACTCGATGGTGCCGAAGGTATAACGATGACCGGAAAATGATGCCTCCAGGAGCAGACCACCGCGCAGTTGGGTAAAGAGCGCGATATCGCTGTGAAATGATGGGGTGGCAGACCAGCCGATCACCGTCGCGGCAGCGTTCAGCTGGCCGGCGAACTCCGCTGGTGAGCGTCTGAACTTATCGTAGGCTGCCCGAGTTCTGAAGAAGAGCACCTGACGATAGGCCTGAGCGCCGACCTGGGGTCCGGCAGTGATCTGATACATACGCGTGTAGCCGATGGGCGTATCCTGCCTATCGAATACCAGACCGCTGCCATACGCAAGGCCTACGCCATTCGCACCCCGGAAGCTCCAGGGGTAAACGGCGACCACCTCCGCCTGCTCGAAAAACGGCGCGAGCTTCTCTTCTTTTTTGAACTGCGCCAGAGAATCCAGCACGCCGCCCACCTTGTCTTCAGCCAACTCCTCTTTGGGAATGGGCTTCATGCTGCAGGCACCACTGGTGAGCAGCGCGGCAAGCAGCACGGTTTTCAGCAACCGGCGCATCAGAATTTGCACTCTATGTGACCGTTGAGCACTTCAGAACCGCCTTGGGTGGAATTGAACATATCGGCCCGGCCGAAGATGCCGGAACGGTGGATGAGCGACAATCCGAGATAGCAGTCTTCCGTGCCGCGCTTGCCGAACAGGGTTCTGAACGGAACGTCCACCATGGCTTCCATATAGTTCAGCCAGTGGCTGGTCTGCTCGCCCCGCCCACTCTGCTTGTACACTTCTACAGCGGGGATCTCCTCCGCGTAGGACACACCGAGACCGAAGCCGAACCGGAACAGCTCCCGGTTGGTCCAGGGTGCGTAGCCGGAGCCGATGGCCATCACATAGGCCACGTACTCGTTGAAGTCTTCCTGGAAGTCGTTCTCCAGCCGCCGGTTGATGGAGAACCGGGCCCAGATATCGCCGCGGCGGCCGTCTTTCAGCAGGCGGCCGAGTGTGAAGCCGGCGGAGTAGGTGTCGACCACGTCGTGTTGTTTGAAGTTGCCGAGCAGCACCTGTGAGAAGGTATCGTCCACCGTGTAACCCACGTTCACCCGCCAGCTCCAGAGCTTGGTGTCCTCGGTGCGGGTCTCCACGTGCTTGGCGTTACCGAGCGACCAGGAAATACCGAAGTACGCCTCGAACAGCTCGCCGCGGTCGACGATGGGGCTTTCCTTGATGTTGTCGTCCAGCCACTCGTAAGAGAGATTGGCGAACAGGTGCCAGTTCTCCAGCCAGTGGTAGGTGACGTTCAGTCCTGCCCGCCAGTTGTAGGCGCTGCCGGGTGCATAGGCCGGGCGCTCTGCGGTCGCCTCGCCGGGGCGCACGCCGTAGTAGTACTCGGTGAGGCTATCACTCTGGTAGAAGAAGCTCGCGGACGGTGCCAGGGTCCATTTGCCTCTCTGCCAGGGAAACAGGTAGGTGATGTCGTACTCCTGGCCTTCGTGCCGGTCCAGCAGGTCGGTGACGGCGCTCAGGTGCAACTGACCCCATCCCCCTTGCAGCGTGGCCGACAGGCCGCCGTCCACGGACTGCTGACGGTCTTCCATGCCATCGAAATCGGGGCTCGAATCCACCTGCAGCCGATCGAACCGGTAGCGGGCGATCAGATCCACCTTGAAGGTCTCCTGCTGGCGGAACAGGTGGACGCCCCACTCGGTGCCGTGGGCGAACAGGTAGTCGCCCTCGTAAAGATAGAGCGGGACCAGGTCGTATCGGTACTCGTTGTAGGTGCTGCCGATGTTGTCCAGGCCGATGTAGGGGCTCTGACCGAAGCGGGCGGCGTAGCCGATGCCGACGGATCCGGGTTCCTGATCGTGGAACGGCGTCTGGGTGAGCAGCCAGTTGCTCCAGGCAGCAGGCGCTGTGGTCAGGGTCGTCAGCAGGCCGAGGCGGAGAGCGGTGGCCAGGGACCGGCGCACCAGCGCCCGGGCAGAAGGCGTCATATACCGGTAAGTCCCTGTTTCCTCAAGTGAAATTTTCCTCGGCGCTTACGGATCTGGGCGCGGGCGGGATCATACTGTGTTAGCAGGCAAAGGCCAACGGCGGGTGGTGTCCTATTGCCTGTTGATCGGCTGACGAAGAACCTGCACGGCAATGGCTTCTGCCAGAACGGCATGCCCTGCTGGATTCAGATGACCCACCGAACCGCTTTCCCGTACCTGATAGAACCTCTCCGGGACCGCCTCAGGAGGCACGATTCCGGCCAGCAAGGCCTCTACATCGAGAACCTCGAGGTCGAGTCGCTGATAGAGCGAACGAAGCCGCGAGCTCATTTCCTGATGGAAGGGGTCTGGCTTGGTGAATGATTCCCCACGCGGAATGTGCAGGACGAGAAGACGTTGATCGGTGCGGAGACCGTCCTTGAGGCGATGGAGCAGGCGGCCCACCAGCTGATCTGAATCGTTGAAGAAGCTCTCCATGTCCTGGCGGGTGCCAGGCAGGCGGTTCTCGACGAATGCTTGCAGGTGAAGGCGGCCTCGGAGGCTGCGACCGATCTGCTCGACCACGACAGCCGGTGGGGGGACCGGGTTGTTGGTCAGCACCAGCTCGTCACCGACGACCTGAAACAGCGGTTTCGACGCGGCGGTGAAAGCGACCGTGCTGCGCTCGTAGTCGGAGACGTAAATGCCCAGGATGATCAGATCCGGCATCAGGCGGGCGCCGTGGCGCTCGTATTTGAGCACCATCTGGTCGATGCCGTAGCCCGGCACGCCCATGTTCAGCACCTCGAGCCCGTTGTCTGCCACATCGAGCAGGTGCGCGAAGTTCTCGTCCGCCGCCACCTCATTGCCCCAGGTGAACGAATCCCCGAGCGCAATGATGCGGAAGTTGCCGTTTGTCGGAGGATCGACGGTCTCACGACCGCGTACGCGTGTGTCAGCGTTGCCCGAGTCCCAGCCCAGCCACCGATCGTGGCCACCAAATGCAATTCTCTCCCGCTGGCGGGCGTAAAATCGCAGCGCGTTGCGGCGCTCGTTCAGTGCCGGGGTCTCAGGTGCGTTGGGCACCAGCCGCTCCGGGCTCATCCCGAAGCGGAGAACGAGCTCAGCGACGCCCACTGCAATCAGCAGGGATACGGCCAATAGCAGCGTGTTGGCGATGATGCTTTTCAGTGAGATCGTCATTGACCTGTTCGTCGACCGTTCCTCTGGCTTGCGTTGGCCCCTGCCGAGTGCGGACGAGCTAGGGCCTGTTCACACTAACTATGGAATCGCGCAGGATGCCATTTTTTCCCGAATCAAGGCGGAGTGAGCGTGGCGTAGCAACGCTACGTGAGCGATCGACAACGCGGAGTCGGGGAAAAATGGCCCCTGCCCGAAGGGTTGCGCCCAAAATCGTGCCCTGCGTTGTTGCTCGTCGCTCATTTACCGCAAGTAAACTTCGCTCCTCGCGCCTAGCAGGGCACGATTTTGGGCAGCAACGCGACTCCATAGTTAGTGTGAACAGGCCCTAGATAGAGCAGATGGGCCGCCATGCTACCCGGCCATTGAGCCTCGCGCACGCCGGTCGCGGTCGCGACAGCGGTGGATGCGGCTTGCTTGCGATAGCCGACGACAGGGGTCAGAGTTTCCGTGTCATATTGGAAAAGGAGCAGTAGGTATGCGGTTTGAGGGGAAGCGGGTGATCGTCACCGGTGCCGGCTCCGGATTCGGCGAAGCCATTGCCAGACGGTTCGCTGACGAAGGGGCCAGGGTGCTGCTGGCGGATGTGAATCTCGAGGGCGCGGAGCGGGTCGCGGGCGAGATTGCGGCCGCAGGCGGCACAGGTCTGGCCCAGGCGGTGAACGTGGCCGAAGAGCCACAGGTCGAGGCGATGATTCAGCGTGCCGTTGACGAGTGGGGCGGTCTGGATGTGCTGGTCAACAACGCCGGTTACTCGCACCGGCAGAAACTGCTCTGGAAGATCTCGGTGGAGGAGTTCGATGCCGTGTTCGGTGTCAACGTGCGCGGTGTTTTCCTCGGCTGCAAGCATGCCATTCCAGTGATGATAGAGGCGGGTGGCGGTGTGATCGTCAACATCGCCTCCGTCGGAGCCATCGCGCCTCGCCCGGGAGTCACCCCGTACAACGGGACCAAGGGCGCTGTGCTGACCATGAGCAAAGGCCTGGCCCTGGAGTGTGCCCGTCATAACATACGGGTGAACGCTGTGAATCCGGTGGCGGCAGAGACCGGGTTCATGAAGGGAGCGACCGGTCAGGATGAGCTGTCAGAAGAGCTGAAGACGAACCTGGTCTCCACCATTCCTCTGGGACGGCTCAGTGAGCCCACGGACATCGCTGCGGCGGTGACTTTTCTGGCCTCCGAAGATGCGGAGTTCATCACCGGCACGGCCATAAACGTGGACGGCGGCCGAACGGTGTAAACTAACCCGTTTTTCACCCCGAAAACCGCTATCGGGCTTGAATCAGGAGAGATGCGTGCAGATTGACATTGAGGATCTGAAATCCAAGTACCTCGATCTGGAGTTCGACCGTAAGGACTTTCAGATCGATCCGGAAAAAGTGGCGACCGTGGCGAAAATGTCCGGCGAGACGCTACCGCAATTCTGCGACCCGGAACATCCGGACTTTCAGGCGCCGCCCGCTTTCATCGCCAGCCTGGTCTCAGGCCGCCACCTGCCCGTGGACTTTCCGAGGATCGGCGGGGTGCCCATGGACGGCGGTAAGGCGGTCATGGTGCACGCGCCGGTACGTCCAGGTACCTCACTCACGGGTAAGACTCATCTGCATGATATCTACGACAAGTCTGGCCGCTCTGGACGGATGATCTTCCTGGTCTCCCGCATGGAGCTGTTCAACGAGCAGGGCGAGCACGTTGCCACCAGCGATTCCCGTCAGGTGATCCGGGAGAAGCAGCAATGAGCACGGTCAGCAACATCAGCGAAGTGGCGTTCGGTGCGGAGCTCGAACCGTTCGAGCCGGATACCTCTCTGGCAGCCACCAGCGCCTTTGCGCAAGCGGTGGGCTGGACGGATGGCCGGGGTGGTCGGTTCACGGATCATGAAGCCGCCCGCAAGGAGGGATTTCCGGGCGCACTGGTGCCCGGGATCATGAACATGGGTTTCCTTACCAGCATGATCCACCGCTGGTCTCCGGTGGCAGAGGTGATTCATGTGGACACCGTGTTCCGTGCCCCTGTCATTGCCGATGAGCCCTGCATCATCAGCGCGGTGATCACCGATGTGGATGAGGAAGAATGCCTGGTGGAGCTCGATCTGAGCGTGAAGAACGCCAAGGAAGAAACCAGGGTTTTCGGCACGGCCAAGGTCCGCCTGCCGTCCGCTTGAGTAAGACCTTAGATAAAGGACAGCCCCATGACTGACTATCAGACCATCCGGATCGATAAGGATGGCCCCGTCGACTGGTTGACGTTGAACCGACCAGAGAGTCTGAATGCCATCAACGTGCCCATGGTGCGGGAGCTGCGCGACTACTTCGGCGGTCTGGCCGAGGATGACAGCGTGCGTGTGGTTGTGATGCGCGGAGAAGGCCGGGCGTTCTGTGCCGGGCTCGATATCAAAGCCCATGATGCTGCCGACGAGCGGCCTTTCGGTGGCGGTATGGGCTTCCAGGGATTTCTGGCGGAGGTCTACATTCGCATGCGGCGCTGCCCGCAACCCATCGTCGCGCTCGTGCACGGCCCGGCTTGCGGTGGCGGCTTTTCCTTCGTGCTGGCCTCCGACATCCGCATCGCCGGTGAGAGCGCCAAGATGAATGCAGCCTTCATCCGCATCGGGCTTTCTGCCTGCGATATGGGTTCGAGCTACTTCCTGCCGCGGTTGGTCGGCACCTCCGTTGCCAGCGAGCTGATGTTGACCGGTCGCTTCATTCATGCCGATCGAGCCCTGGCCACGGGGCTGGTTTCAGAAGTGGTGCCGGACGCCGAGCTCAGCGAGGCGGCCAAGCCCTATCTTCAGGAGATGCTGACCACTTCGCCCATGGGGCTCAGGCTCACCAAGGAAGGGCTGAACATGGCCATCGATGCGGCAGGTCTCGAAGCCGCCATGGCCATTGAAAATCGCAACCAGTTGATGTGCTCCAACACCCAGGACGCAAAAGAAGGCATGCGGGCGTTCATCGAAAAGCGGGATCCGGTGTACACAGGCCGGTAGCGAAAAAGGAAAGCACAGTGGATCGAATCGAAATCCTGACCAGCGCTTATCGGGAAATCATCGAGCAGGTGGATGACACCAGCCGTCCCGGCGTGCTCGACACCCCCAAACGAGCCGCCCTCGCCATGGAGTTCATGACCCGTGGCTACGAGCAGACGCTCGAAGTGGTGGTTAACAACGCCCTGTTCGAGACGGACAACCGGGAGATGATCATCGTCCAGGACATCGAGCTCTACAGCCTCTGCGAGCATCACATGCTGCCGTTCATCGGCCGGGCCCATGTGGGCTACATCCCGGATGGCAAGGTGCTCGGTTTGTCCAAGGTGGCTCGGATCGTGGACATGTTCGCACGCCGGCTGCAGATCCAGGAGCAGCTCACTTTTCAGATCGCCAACGCTCTGAAAGAGGTAACCGGTGCGAAAGATATCGGCGTGATCATTGAAGCTCAGCACCTGTGCATGATGATGCGCGGCGTGGAGAAGCAGAACTCGCGGATGAAATCGTCAGCCATGCTGGGCGCGTTCCAGGACAATCCGGCCACTCGCATGGAGTTTCTGAACCTGCTGGGCCGCTGAACGGGTCTCACTGGCAGGTGAGGGCAGGAAACGAGGGAGAGAACATCAACGGCGAGTTTCGTGCCTATCTTGGTGCCACCGCGTTTTCTGGAATCGCCTTTTCCATGCAGCAGCTTTTGGTGAGCTGGCTGCTGATTGGTGTGCTGCTGCTGCCGGCCGACCAGGTGGGTCCGCTCCAGGCGCTCATCGGCATCCCCGGGATATTTCTCATGCTCTGGGGCGGTGCCAGCGCCGATCGGGCGGACCCCCGCACGCTGCTGATCCGGGTGTACGCACTCTCACCCCTGCTGCCTCTGTTCCTGATCGCGGTGGATCAGGTGAACGCCCTGTCGGTCATTGCCGTCTCCGTGTGGGGCTTGGGCATGAGCGTGGTGACGTCCTTCTCCATGCCGGCGCAGCAGGCCATTCTCAACCGGGTGTCTGGTGCGGCGCTGCAGCAAGGCGTCTCGGCTTCCACCGCGGTTGGCTTTCTGGTGCAGATGGGCGGGCTCATGCTGGCGGGTCAGATGGACCGGATCGGACTGTCGAGCGTGCTGATTGTGCAGGCGGTCTGCCTGGCAGTGGGCGCCTTGGCCATCCGTCGGATTTCTCCGGCGCCGCCGCCGGAGGCTTCAGGTAGCAGGAAGAGCGCGCTGCAGACCATCGCAGCCGGATTCAAAGCAACCCTCGCTAACCAGGCCGTCTTTCAGATCCTGACCATCAACTTTGCCTCGAGCATTTTCAATGCCGGTGCGTTCATGACCGTATTCCCGTTCATCATCAAGCGGGTCTACGACGGTGATGCGGCGCTCTTGGCCATCATGATGACCGTCTTCTTTGCCGGAGCAACTGTCTCCAACCTGGCGATGTATAAGCTGATGCCTTTTCAGCAACCCGGGCGGCTGTTCCTGCTCATGCAGTTATCGCGGATTCTGATCCTCCTGCTGCTCTGGATCGAGCCAAGCTGGTGGCTGCTGGTGGTAGCAACCATCGCCTGGGGCGTGAACATGGGTTTCACCACCACCCTGGCGCGGACCATCGTTCAGGAGTCCGCGGCACCGGAGTTCCGCGGTCGGATACTCTCGGTCTTCACCCTCGGCATGATGGGGAGTGCACCCATAGGCGCCATTCTGCTCGGCGTCATCATCGAAGCCTTCGGCACGCTGAACGCGCTGATCCCGGCCATGGGACTGTCTCTGGCGCTCTTTCTGTACGGTGTTTTCGGCACCAGCGTCTGGGGATATCGCTCACCGGCAGCGGAGGCTGCCGGGTAGCCAGAGAGAATTTCCACCGTTCTGATGACAGCCCTGCGGCCCATCCGGATAATGCGCCGGCTCTCAAGCACTGGATGAAGCATGTTCCGTAATTTGCGCCTGTACCGGGTGACCGGCGACTGGCCGGCTTCCGAGGAAGCCCTGTCCAGCCAGCTGATGAACCTGCCGTTCAAGCCCTGTGGTGCGTTCACCGAGCGGAGTGCCGGTTGGGAGGCGCCGGTCGCAGAGCTGCCGGATAGGCTGGCGCGTCGGGTCGCTGGCGCCGACCTGTTCCGCTTGCGCAGCCAGAGTCGCTTGCTGCCAGCGGCTGCCGTCAATGAAGCCCTGGAGGAACGGGTGGCAGAGTTCACCGACCGGATGGGCCGCGCGCCGGGCAGGAAAGAAAAGCGGGATCTGAAAGATGAGATCCACGCGGAGCTGATGCCGAAAGCGCTGCTCAAGTCTGATCGCATCTGGGGCATGTTCATTCAGTCCGAACGGGTGTTGGCGGTGGATACCGCCTCTGAGACCCAGGCGGACCGATTCACCGAAGCGCTTCGCTCAGCGTTCGGCTCGCTGCCGATGACGCCCATCGAGTTCAAGGAGCCGATCGCCAAACTGCTGACGAACGTGTTTCTCGGTCAGGGCCCCACCAGTTTCCTGTCGGGTCGTGAGTGCCGCATGCTGGATCCAGCCACCGGCAGCTCGTCAGTGAGCTGGCTGGACATCGATCTCTCTGACGCCAGTGTGCAGAAGCACGTGCGCGATGGGCTGAAGCTGGACCGGCTGGCAGTCAGTTTTGATGAGGTAGCGAGCCTGGTGCTCGATCAGGACTGCGTCATTCGCAAACTGAAACTCATCGGCATGGACAGGGTCGAGGATGGTGATGCGATGGACGAAGATCCCATCGGCATCCAGGATGCCGAGTTCGTGCTCACATCCGGCGTGCTCACCCGCCTGCTCGGTGCGCTGAAGAAGCAACTGGGTGGCTACGACTGAGTGCTCTCTGCTCGGATCCGCAGGCTGTTAGACAACAACGGAGGCTGGAAGTGTTGACTCACTCGAGATTGCAGACGCTGGTCTGCACCACGCAACTTGCTGAAGCAGAAGCATTTTATGCCGATGTGCTGGGGCTTAAGCGAAAGGGCACTTCCGAAGGTGCGGTGGTATTCGATGTGGGTGGCAGTGACTTGCGGGTATCGCCGGTTCCAACGCTGACCCCCTCCGAACACACCGTGCTCGGGTTCGAGGTAACAGACGTGGAAGCAGTGGTCGCCGGACTGGCGGAGCGAGGTGTTACGTTCGTCAGGTTTGAGGGTTTCCCGCACGAGGAAAACGGCCTGCTGACCACGCCGGATGGGTCGAGAGTTGCCTGGATTCGCGACCCGGACGGCAACCTGCTGTCCATGGTGCAGTACGCCGGCTCATCCTGATCAGAGGGATTCAGCATCGGTTCAGCCTGACTCGAACACTATGGTGCACCAGATTGGCGCTCTACAGCCGCTTTGCGGTATTTTGCGCCGATCTTGGTGCCGTGTTCAGCGTAGTGCCATTAATCGGTCGAACAGGACACTAACTCATTTATTTCTCTCATTCCCCAGGAGTAGCGCATGAGCGTGAATCGCAAGCTAAAAACAACTGGTAGCCTATCCGTCCTTGCCCTGATCGGTGCGTTGATCTCGTTGCTGCCGCTGCAGGCGACGGCCGACAACTATTCGGACGCTGCCAATGCCTTCCGGAACACCGAGGCAGCCGCGCCCTTTTTCTCCCGCAGCTACGGCTACGCGGTTTTTCCCACCGTCGGTAAAGGCGGGTTCATTCTCGCTGGTGGGTACGGTCGCGGACGGGTGTTCGTTGCCGGTGACCCGGTTGGTGATACCACGCTCACCCAAGCCTCGGTTGGCTTCCAGGTCGGCGGCCAGGCCTATACTCAGATCATCTTCTTCGAGGACGAGCGGGCCTTCCGTGAGTTCTCGCAGGGCGGTTTCGAGTTCAGCGGTCAGGTGAATGCCACGGTGATCAAAGCCAATGCCCAGGCGACGACCAGCACGGCAGGCTCCACGGCAGGCGCCAGCGGCGGCCTCGACGATGTGGAGAGCGTTTCACCCGGTTACTACAAGGGAATGGCCGTCTTCATCATCGCCACCGGCGGATTGATGTTTGAGGCCAGCGTGGGCGGTCAGCGATTCACCTACAAACCGATCTCGCAGGGCGTCGACGGCTGAGCATCGGCAAGGTCGACGGCGGCGACGATAGGGTCCCTCATAGCCTCGCGATCACGGCCTTAGCGAACTCGCCCGTATTCAGCTTGCCGCCCAGGTCCCGGGTCTTCTCCCCATCCAGCAGTGCCTGGTCGTAGGCACGCTTAATGCGGGCGGCGCTGTCAGCGTAGGCTGGATTGTCGTCCGCCAGATGATTCAGCAGCATCACAGACGACATCAGGAGCGCCAGCGGGTTGGCGACACCCTTGCCTGCGATGTCCGGTGCGGAACCATGCACGGCTTCGAAGATGGCGGCAGCCTCACCTAAGTTGGCGCCAGGCACCACCCCAAGACCGCCCACCAGGCCGGCACAGAGGTCGCTGACCACGTCGCCGTACAGGTTTTCGAGCAGCAGAATGTCGAACTGGCCGGGGTCCTGAACCAGCCGCATGCAGCCCGCATCGATGATGGCTGCCTCGTAGTCGATGTTCGGATACTCGCGTTTGTGCACATGGTCGCTGGCGCGCAGAAACAGGCCATCGGTCATCTTCATGATGTTGGCCTTGTGGAAGACGGTGATCTTCCGGCGTTGCCGCTGGGTGGCGAAGCGGAAAGCCCAATGGGCAATCCGCAGGCAGCCTTTCTCGGTGGCGACCTTCATGCTCATCACCACACCGGGCACCACCTCGTTCTCGACGCCGCTGTACAGACCCTCCGTGTTTTCCCGGATGATGATCAGATCCACGTCCTCGTAGCGGGTGTCCACGCCGGGCAGGCTGCGCACGGGACGTACGGCTGCATACAGATCGAACTTCTTCCGCAGCTGCACGTTGACGGATGCGAAGCCTTCGCCCACCGGGGTGGTGCAGGGACCTTTCAGCGCCACCTTGTGATGCTCGATGGCTTCGATGGTTGCGCTCGGCAGCACGTCGTCGCAGGATTCCAGGGCAGCAAGACCGGCATCGCACCTCACCCAGTCAATGGCTGCACCTGCCGCATCGAGCACCGAGAGCACGGCTTCCGTGATCTCCGGACCGATGCCGTCGCCGGGAATCAGCACTGCCTTTGCGCTTGCTTTGCTTTTTGATCGGCTCTTGGCCACCGGCATCCCTTGTGGTGATATCTCTATTGAATGTGTCAGCGTACCATGGCCGGCGCGGCGGCTTGAGGGTCGTGTCGATGGATTGAGCGGAGGGATGGCAGTGCCTGGAGCAGAATCAGAGTGGCTGGATCCGTACGCCGGCTTCGAGTATCAGACAGATTCCATCGTCGTCCCGGCGGGTGCGCAGCGCGAGAAGCTCGATATCTGTGGCATTGATCCCGATGTGTTCGGCAACGTGGTGGATGCCTCCTTCTTCATCGGCCTGGCCATTCGGGCCGGGATCGACAGCGGCATCAGTGCCCAGGGCAATGTGAACATGCTGCAGTCGCTCGTTCAGCACCGTCCCGCTTTGCTGGATGAAACCCTGACCGTGCGCGGCCGGATCACCACAGTGACCGAGGTGCCGCGAGGTCGCACCGTCGATACGGATGTGTGGTTCGAGGACGCAGCCGGTAAAAGGGTAGTTACCGCCAAGCGACGCTCGCTGAAACCGGATCCGGGGAAGTCGGATCGCGGGGCAGGCGATCGGCCCCCACCGGTGATGAGTAGTCCAGCGGACGCTGCCGTTCTGGCAACGCATACGCTGACACCTGAAATGGTGGTGAGCTACTCGGAAGAAGGAAACAGCATTCACTACGATCTGGCGGCGGCTCAGAAGGCAGGCTTCCGGGCGCCGTTGATTGGTGGCGGCATGGGCGTGCACTACCTCCTGGCCGCGATCTACGCGGAACGGGCGCCGCAGTCATTCGATCTGAACATCTACTTCCGGCGCCCCATCTTCTGGGACGCTAGCTTCAACGTGGTTCGGGAAGCGGGTGCCATGGCATTGGTCCGTTCAGACGGGGATACGGTGAAAGTACTTACCGAGATGCGGATCAATGCACTGGATTAGTGCGCAGAGGGTCCGGCTTACTCCTCGATCGCGCTGTAGATGATGTTCTTCAGCTGGCCGCGAAAGTTGAAGGTGGCGGAAGGCATGAGCTGCGTCATGAACACCACCATCAGATCTTCCCGGGGATCCACCCAGAAGATGGTGGAGGCGGCTCCGCCCCAGTAGTAGTCGCCGCAGCCCATGCTGCCGGTGGCGACTTCGTCCAGGGTCATGGCGAATCCGAGTCCGAATCCTACGCCGTCATAAGCCGTCTCCGAGAAGTCGCCGACCGCCATGGTGGAGAGGTCACCGGCGGTCAGGTGATTGCGCGTCATGAGGTTGAGCGTTCGGGAGCCGATGATCCGTGCATCTCCCACCCTGCCACCCAACCGGAGCATCTCGCAGAATCTCAGGTAGTCCGCCGTGGTGCCTACCAGGCCACCGCCACCCGAGAAGAAGGCGGGCTCACCCAGATACGGGCTCCGGGCCGGGTCGTCGAGCAGTTTCAGCTTCTTGTCCGGGCCCCGCTCGTAGTTGGCGGCAAATCGGTCCTGCTTGTCCTCTGGGACATGAAAGGCCGTGTCCTGCATCCCGAGTGGTTCGAAGATGTGCTCCTGGAAATACTCGTCGAGTCGCTGCCCCGAAAGCGCTTCCACCAGATGG
Organism: Candidatus Azotimanducaceae bacterium; assembly: GCA_965215995.1. Taxonomy (GTDB): domain Bacteria; phylum Pseudomonadota; class Gammaproteobacteria; order Pseudomonadales; family Azotimanducaceae; genus SZUA-309. The sequence continues at coordinate 4,132,871 of OZ244128.1, forward strand.
CCGCATACGTCCGTGGCATAGGAGTAGAGCCAGCGTTCGCCGGGCTGGAAATGCAGGGGCACGTTGGCGAGTTTGTCTACAAAGCCCGACAGAGTCTCGCCCTGATCCCGGCGCACCCGATGGGCGCGATAGAGCTTGTCCACCGGGTGGTTGGTTGCGCCGTAAGACAGACCTGCGGTGTGGCTCAGGAGGTGCCGAAAGGTCATCGGTTCGTTGGTGGCAGCAAGCTCGACGTTTTCGCCCTCACCGGAGACGTAGACTTGCTGGTCCCGCCAGCTTGGGATCACGCGATGCACCGGGTCGTTCAGCTGAAACAGGCCGCGCTCGTAGAGCTGCATGAGGGCTATGGAGGTGATGGGCTTGGTCATGGAGTAGATGCGAAAGATGGTGTCGTCCGCGACGGGCTTCGCCCGCTCACTGTCCATTAAGCCGAAACTCCGGAAGTAGGCGAGCTCGCCGTGGCGGGCAACTGCGACCTGACAGCCAGTGATCTTGCCCGGCTCGATGTAGTTCCTAATCAGGTGATCGCTGATGCGCTCCAGTCGCTCGGCAGAAAAGCCTGCGGCCTCTGGTGCGGTGTCGCGCAAGTCCGAAAACTGATCCATTGGTGCTCCCTCCCTGTTCGGACCACAGACTAGCAATGGCCGGTTGGCTTGTCATGGCGCGACCCCTAAAGTAGCCGTTTCGAGAGGGATCACGGTGTTATGCAACGGGAGTTTGAATGAGATTTTGGCTTTTTAGTCCACGGGTGGTTCTGGTGGCCGCTGTGCTGCTCGGTGGTTGTGGTTCCCCTGCCGAGGACGAGGCTCAGAGCACAGCTGGGCTTGAACCGGATGCGGTTGCCGGGACGGCGGATCTGATCCTCAGCAACGGTAAGATCTACACTTTTTCCTGGCCGGATCCGGATGCCGAAGGAAACCCGTCTGCCGGCGCACCGGTAATCGACGGGCGCTGGCAGCCGGATGCCCAATCGCTCGCCATCCGCGGCTCGACGATTCTGGCGGTTGGCAGTGCCGCGGAGGTCGAGTCGCACCGAGGTGAGCGGACGCGAGTCATCGACCTCGATGGGGCCACGGTGCTGCCCGGACTCGTCGAGAGCCACGGCCACTACAACGAGCTGGGTGAGCAGGCGGAGCGAGTCGACGTGAGCGCCGCCACCAGCGTTGAAGAGATGGCGGCACTTTTGACCGCGCGATTGGAAACTGCCCTGCCCGGAGAGTGGATCCTGGGCGGGGGCTGGGACGAAGGTGCCTGGGCAGACAACCTGCCGGTGAAAGGTCCTGTGGATCAGGTCAGCCCGGATCATCCGGTTGTCTTGCTGGGCCGTCGTGGCTTCGGCCTGCTGGCCAACTCGAAAGCGCTGGAGGTCGCCGGGATCAGTGCGGAAACCCCGTCTCCCTCCGGCGGTGAGGTGGTCAAAGACGCCAACGGCGAGCCGACAGGCGTGTTGTTGAATCGTGCCCGGTCGATGATCACCGATGTCATACCTGCGGCAAGTCTCACCCAGAAGAAACGCATGCTGCACGCGGGTCTTGCTGCCATGGCGGAAGCCGGGTACGTGGCGGCGCATCACGCCGGGGTCTACGGTGACTACATGCCCGCCTACGAAGCCCTGGCGGCGGAGGGGACGCTGCCCGTTCGGGTCGAGGTGATGATCGCCGCCCGGCCGGAGAATCAGGTATTGATGGAGCGGTGGATCGCCCGTGGCCCAAGCCCGGCGGATGATTCCCGGCTCTGGGTGCGGGGCGTGAAGGCCTACTACGATGGTTCGCTGGGCTCTCGCGGCGCGAAAATGCTCGAGGACTACTCGGATCAGCCGGGGCACCGGGGCGTTTCCGGTGACGAATATGGGTTTCCTGAAGAGATGGTGACCCGGGCGATCCAGCAGGGCTTTCAGGTTGGTGTGCACGCCATCGGAGATGCGGGAAACCGGGCCGTGCTCGATTTCTACGAACGGGTGCTGCCCGATGGCGGCCATCCGGAGGTGCGGCATCGAGTGGAGCACGCCCAGATCGTGCACCCCGATGACTTCGCCCGTTTCGGCGCCCTGAACCTGGTGGCGTCCATGGAGCCGGGCCATGCGGTAGAGGACAGCCCCTGGGCCGAAGATCGGGTTGGCCCGCAACGGATTCTCGGTGGCTATGCCTGGCGGTCGATGTTGCGGGCAGGCGCGGGTCTGATCTTCAACTCGGATCTGGCCGGCACCGATTACGACATTTTTTACGGCCTGCATTGCGCGGTGACCCGCACGGACAGGAATGGTGAACCCGAAGGTGGCTGGTATCCTGAGCAGGCCGTGACCATGGAGGAAGCGATCCGCGCCTATACTGTCTGGCCGGCGGTTGCTTCAGGCAAGGACTCGCTGACCGGCACGCTCACTGCCGGAAAGTGGGCCGATGTGACCGTGCTTACCATCGATCCGCTGAATGTGGCGGCGCCTGCCGATCTCTTTTCCGGCAGAGCGCTGATGACCATCATCGGCGGCGAAGTGACCTTCGACGGTCGGGCAGCTGCTAATCAAGAGGGAGGAGTTCAGCAATGAAAATCGGTGTGTTCGCGACCTTCATGTCGCCCCACGCTACGCCTGAGATGATCAAGGAGTTTGGCCGCAACGCGGAAGCCATTGGGCTGGAATCGATCTGGATGGGCGAGCACGTGGTGCTCTTCGACGAGATGGAGTTCCCTTACCCAGGCTCGAAGGATGGCCGCATTCCAGTGCCGGAAGGCGGTGGCATGCTGGATACCCTGACCACGTTCGGCATGCTCGCCGGGGTGACCGAGAAGATCCGCTTCGGCACGGGCATCGCCCTGGTGCCGCAACGCAATCCTGTTTATACCGCCAAGGAGCTGGCCACTCTGGACTGGTTGAGTGGCGGCCGGATGGATTTCGGTATCGGCGTGGGCTGGTGCAAGGAAGAAGTGCTTGCCTGCGGATACAGCTGGGAAGACCGCGGCGAGCGTTGCGATGAGTTTCTGCAGACCATGATCAATCTCTGGACCCAGCCGGTGGCGTCGTTCGAAGGCAAGCACGTCCAGCTGGCGCCGTGCCGGATGGATCCCAAACCCGTGCAGACCCCGCATGTGCCCATCATCGTCGGTGGGCACGGCAAGCCCTCGCTCAGACGTGCCGCGCGCTTTGGTGCCGGCTGGTATGGGTTCGCCCTGGATGTGGCGACCACCGGCGTGGTTCTCGCGGGGCTCGACGAGGCGCTGGCGGCCGCAGGTCGCAGCCGTGCAGGATTCGAGATCGTGATCACGCCAGTCAGTACGACGGCTGAAGATCTGGAAGGCTTCAAGGCGCTGGGTGTGGATCGTCTGGTACTGCAGCTTGGCTCGCAGAAACCGGAGCGGGTGTCAAAGCGCATGGACGAGCTGGCTGGCCTAGTGGCGGCGGCTGCCTAGTCGATAGTCGGGAATAGATCTGATGAGTAATCTGAAGTGGCTCGGCATCGGGGTTGCCGGCATAGCTGTGCTTGGCTTGCTGTTGCTCGCCATCGTCTACGTGACGACAGGCCCGGAGGGCCCGCCAGCGGGCAGCGTCAGCGCGGCGGCGCTGGCGGCAGGTGACTACGGCGTGGATACCGCTGAGTTGACGCTGGTGGATGAGAGCCGCGCCACTCCGGAGAACGGCACCTATGCAGGCGCAAACAGCCGGACACTGGTGATGAATCTCTGGTTCCCCGATGCAGCGCTCGAAGGTGGCAGCCCGCTGATCGTCTACAGTCACGGCTTCATGTCGAACAGAGAGGAGGGGGCTTATCTGGCCGAAGCGCTGGCGAGACAAGGGTACATTGTGGCGGCGCCTGATTATCCGCTTTCGAACAACGGCGCCCCGGGTGGTCCGAACGCCGCGGACGTGGTGAATCAGCCCGGTGACGTGTCCTTCATCATTGACTCACTCATCGACCTGCCGGTGACTCGCAAGCCGTTTCACGGTGAGATCGACGCCGCGAAGATAGGCGTGGCCGGTTTGTCGCTGGGTGGTCTCACCTCCACCCTGGTCGGCTATCACCCGCGCTACCGCGACGATCGGGTGAGAGCGGTGGTTTCGATCGCTGGACCGGCAGCGATGTTCACCCGCCGCTTCTTTCTGACCAGCGCAGCACCCTTTCTGATGATTGGTGGGACCGAGGATGCCGTCGTGGATTTCGCGACCCACGCCGCCACCATTCCCGAACGTGTGCCGCAAGGGGCCTTGCTGACCATCCGCGGTGGCACGCACATCTCCTTTGCCGGGATTGCGGAGCCCGCCATGCGCTTTGTCGACCATCCGGATAGCGTTGCGTGCGATGCTCTGCTCGAGGGTGCGGACCAGGCTGGCGACGAAGACCCGTTCGCTCTGCTCGGCGACCTGAGTGACGGGGTGAACCGGTCCGCAACGGCCCTGGTTATCTGTGGGAACCCACTCGGAGAAGCCATGCACCCCGGTCGTCAGCAGATGATCACTCAGGTCGGTGTCGTAAGCTTCTTCGCTTCGCAGTTTGCCGATTCTGCCGGTGCCCGCCAGGCGGCGCGCTCGCTGTTGGAGACTGGAATGGCCAATGATTTCCCGGAAGTGAGCTTCAAACGCTGACTCGAGGTGCGCGCCTCATTGTCAGTCAGCGGACTGCTTAGCGATTCTGTGCCGCCTGAGCACGGATGAAGCCGTCCCGGGCCTTCATCCGCTCCAGATAGTTCAGGGTCTCGGGTTTGTAGTCTTTGTGGATATCCAGTGACTCACCCAGAAACAGGGCGTAGCCGCAGGCGATGTCGGCAATGGTAAATCGGTCTGCGACCAGAAATTCGTGTTCGGCGACGCGGGCGTTGAGCATGCGCAGCCGCGCCAGATACCAGCGTCGATAGTCTTCACCGACTGCCGCCTTGGCCTCATCCGGTTCCAGGCGCGTGTAGCGGAGATACAGGGTCTGCGGAAACGTCAGGGTCGCATCGCTGTGGTAGAGCCAGTTCAGGTAGTTGCCGTATTCCGGGTGATCTGGCTGCAGCCCGAAATCGTACTGCTGGTATTTCTCGACCAGGTAATGACAGATGCCCGTGGACTCCGTCATCTTCGCATCGCCATCTTCGAAGTAGGGGACCGTGCCGAGAATGTTGAGATCGGTGTAGCCTTCATGCAGGAAGCGTGGCGGAAAAGGCATCACCTCCAGCTCGTAGTCGAGACCCATTTCTTCCAGTGCCCAGAGCGGGCGGAAGGACCTCGCGTTGTTGCAGTGCCAGAGTTTCATCGATTTCCCTTATTCTGCTGTGTTGGTCGATGCTCTGCCGGTCTTCGATTCCAGCTCCGGCGTGAGCAGATCGAACCACCGCTCGAGCACCTCCCGCTGCCGGGTTTCGCTGATGCCATACTGATTTTCAACGAGCAGGCCGCGCATCAGGCAGCGGTTGGCGGTCATCAGCAACAGCACATCTTCCTGATCCTCGGTCGAAAGCTCGCCCAGATTGGGCAGAAACAGCTCGTCGATCTCTTTGATGGACGATTTCAACCCGTCTGAGATTCTTGCCTGAAGCACGCCATCCGTCCGGGCGGCGATCAGTATTTCCAGCAGGGCAAGATACGCCCAGGTGTTCGTCATCCGATCCCAGAACGTGCGCAGCCGCTCGCGGATATGCATCGAGGTGTCCCGGGTCGAGTACTCTACCGGGCGGGCGAGCAGATAGGAGGCGGTGCTGGCCATCAGGTCCTCCTTGCTTGGAAAGTGGTGCTGCAGCGCGCCTTTCGAAACACCGGCTTTGGCCACCACCCGGCTGATGGATGTCTCCGAGTAGCCGAGCTCGGCCAGACACTCGACCGTCGCTTCGCAGATCGTCCGTCGGGCGCGCTCGGACTTCTGCTCCTGCTTGCCCGCCTCGTTGCTTGGCTTGTTGGCCGTCTTGCCTGTGCCGAGTGCAACCTGATTCATTATTTCAGCATAGCCGACGATGCCGGAAAAAACCATACGAGCGTATTGTTTTGTTGTCGGGGGTTGGTTACGCTGGTTCCGGGAATGACGGTTACCTTGGGGGAATCATGAGCGAAGCAAACGTTGGCAATGCGGGTGGTGTAGGCTCCGCGGGGGAAGTGCTGCGCATCGGCAATTGCAGTGGCTTCTACGGCGATAAGCTTTCCGCGGCCCGGGACATGGTGGAAGGAGGCCCCATCGACGTGCTCACCGGCGACTACCTGGCCGAGCTGACCATGGCCATTCTCTACAATCAGAAAAAAAGCCGCGGTGGCAATGCGGGCTATGTGGGCACCTTCCTAAAGCAGATTCGCGATGTGGCGGCGCTCTGCAAAGAGAACGACATCAAGATCGTCTCCAACGCCGGCGGTCTGAACCCTGCCGGCATGGCCGAAGACGTGCAGCAGATCCTCGATGAGCTGGGGGTGGACTCGAAGGTGGCCTATATCGACGGCGACGATCTGGCACCGCGAATTGACGAGCTGACCGCGGCAGGCGAACCCTTCACCAATATAGATCGGGGCATTCCGCTGAATGAGTCCGACAACGAAGTGCTCACAGCCAATGCTTACTTCGGTGCCTGGGGAATCAAGGAAGCGCTTGATCAGGGCGCAGACATCGTCATCTGCCCACGGGTGACGGATGCGGCTGTGGTGATTGGTCCGGCGGCCTGGAAATTCGGCTGGGCCCGCAATGACTTCGATGCCCTGGCGGGTGCGCTTACCGCAGGCCACATCATCGAGTGCGGCTGCCAGACCTGTGGTGGCAACTACTCTTTCTTTCAGGAAGTGCCGAGCTTTCATAACGTGGGCTATCCGATCGCGGAGATCGAAGCGGACGGCAGCTTCACCATCACCAAGCACCCGGGCACCGGCGGGTTGATCTCCGTCGGGACGGTGACGGCCCAGCTGCTCTATGAGATCTCAACCCCGGCGTACGTGAACCCGGATGTCATCGCCCACTTCGACAGCCTCTCCATCGAGCAGGTGGGAGACGATCGGGTCCGGGTGAGCGGCGTGCGCGGCTCGAACCCACCGCCGACCCACAAGGTGTGCATCAACACGGCGGACGGATTCAAAACCGGCATCGAGATTCTGCTCACCGGGCTCGACATCGAGGAGAAGGCAGAAATCTTCGCCGATGTGTTTTTCGAATCCCTTGGTGGCCGGGAGGCGTTCGACAAGGTGGAGACGCAGCTGATCCGAACGGATCGGTCGGATGCTGAGCAGAACGAGGAGGCACAGGCGAGTCTGAGGATCTTTGCGCACTCGAAAGATCCGGACAAAGTAGGCCGGCTGTTCTCCGCCAAGCACATCGAGCTGGCGCTTGCCAGCTACCCCGGTTTCAGCGGCCGTGGTGGCTCGCCGGGTGCGCCGGTCATCGCTTACTGGCCGGCGCTGGTGGACAGCAAGCATATCGTCGAGCGCGTGCACTTCGCGGGCGAGACCACGGAAGTGATTCCCACCAGCCAGATGGGGTTCGAGGAGATCTACTACCAGCAGACCCCGGTCAGCCTACCGGAGATCCCTGGTGGTGCGCCTAAGCCCGTTCCGCTCGGGCGTCTGTACGGCACCCGTTCCGGCGACAAAGGTGGCTGCGCGAATGTCGGTGTGTGGGCGAAGACCGATACGGCCTATGCCTTCCTGATCGAGTTCCTCACCGTTGAAAGACTGAAAGCGTTGTGCCCGGATCTGGCGCCCTGGCAGATCGAACGTTACGAGATGCCGAACCTCAAGGCGCTCAACTTCTACATCCACGGGATTCTCGGCGAAGGAGTTTCCGCCAACAACCGCCTGGACGGACAGGCCAAGTCGCTGGGCGAGTACATCCGCTCTCGAACCATCGAGGTGCCGGCCGATCTTGCCGCGGAAGCGGGGCTGTAGAATTCAACGAGCGCCGAGTTAACAAGAGGAGTCACCGATGAGTGAGCTCGAGTCATTCAGAGCCGAGGTTGCCGCCTGGCTGGAGGAAAATCGTCCGGCGGAGCCGGACTTCCTGCTGCCTGAGACCTTCATGGAGGTGGGCACGGATCAGCAGTTCGAGTACTTGCGGGATTGGCAGCGCAAGGTTTACGAGGCAGGCTATCTCGGCATGGCCTGGCCGAAAGCGTACGGTGGCGGCGGTCAACCTCAGGTGATGCAGGATATCGTCAACGCGGAGATGGCTCGGCTGAAGGTGCCGTTCGTGCCGAACACGATCGGCCTGAACTGGGCCGGACCGTTGATTCTTGCCATCGGCACGGAAGAAGAGAAGCAGAGGTACATTCCCGGCATCCTCTCCGCCGAGGATATCTGGTGCCAGGGCTTTTCCGAGCCGGATAACGGCTCGGACCTGGCGGCTGCCAGCACCCGCGCGGTACGCGACGGTGACGACTGGGTGCTGAACGGTTCCAAGATCTGGACCAGCCTCGGCAGCTACGCCAAGTACATGATTCTGCTGGCACGAACCAATCCGGATGCCGAGAACCGCTATGCGGGTCTCTCTTACTTCTTAACGCCCATGGACGCACCGGGTGTGTCGGTGCAGCCGATTCGCAAGCTGACCGGCGAGTACGGTTTTACGCAGACCTTCTTCACCGACGCCCGGATTCCGGGTGATTGCCTCATGGGACAAGAGGGCGAAGGCTGGCAGATCGCCATGAAGACGCTGACGTTCGAGCGGAGCGTCGAGGGCGGCCAGGCAGGAGGACTGTCAGGCAACTCTCTTGGGGTCAGAGACGTGCTGGAGCTGGCTAGACGCGTGCAGCGGGACGGCCGGCCCGCCATTGAGGACCCTCTTATCCGGGACGAGCTGGTGCAGTTTCTGATCGAGGAGCAGGGGGATCGACTCTGCGCAGTGCGAGCGCAGCATCCGGCACTCATCAGCGAGCGACCTGGTGCCATCGCCATGTCCGGCAAGCTGCGTGGCACGGAGCACCGTCGCCGCCTGCTGCAGTTCGCGATCACGTTGCAGGGTGCAAACGGCGCAAGATGGGTGGGCGATGATCGGGCCGAGAATGGTGGTCTCTTTCAGCGGTCCTACTTCAATGCATTCTCCGCCACCATCGGCGGTGGTACCAGCCAGGTTCAGTCCAACATCGTCGGCGAGCGTGTGCTCGGCCTGCCGAAAGACTAGGAGGCGGGGTGTCTGGAGTGCAGCTCAAAAACACGATTACCTTCTCCGAGGAGCAGAGCATGCTCCTGGACACGGCGGTGGAGTTCTTCCGCGACAAGTCGCCGAGCGCAAAGGTGCGGGATCTCATGCTCTCGGCGCAGGGTTACGAGGCAGAAACGTGGCAGGAGATGGTGGCCCTCGGCTGGTCCGGGCTCGCCATTCCGGAAGCCCATGGCGGCAGTGATCTGGGGCTCGCGGCAGCGGTGACCATTGCCGAGCCCATGGGTCGCCATCTTTCGGCGACGCCCTGGTTGCCCACCCAGCTGTTCATTCAGGGTCTGCTGGCAGGTGATGAGAGTCTGTGTGCTGACCTGTTACCACCGATGGCGGAAGGCGCCATCGGGACGGTCGCGCTCAGCGAAACGGAGGGTGGCTGGGATCTGGGCGGCGCCGGTCTGGCGATGCGCAATTCGTCGGACGGTGTTTCGCTGACCGGTACCAAGACGTTCGTGCTCAATGCGGATGTGGCCGACTACCTGCTCGTCAGCGGCAATCTCGACGGAGCACCCGCCCTGGCGGTGCTGAGCAGCGGTGAGCTGCCAAGTGATGCGGTGCGGCGCGAAACGGTGATCGATGAGACGCGCCGTAGCTTCGAGCTCAGGCTCGAGGGGGTCAACGTTTCTCCGGAACGGGTGATCAGTGGTGATGCAGCGGCAGCCGCGTTGACCGACATCAGAAATGCGGCCCTTCTCCTCATCTCGGCGGAGTCTGCCGGTGGGATCGCCGGAGTGCTCGAGGTGATCGTCGAGTATCTGAATACGCGAACGGCCTTCGGCCGGAAGATCGGCAGTTATCAGGGCCTCAAGCACCCGACGGTGGATATTCTGATCGGTCTGGAAAGATCCCGCTCGCACGTCTATCACGCCGCCTCGCTGATCGAAGCGGGTGAGTCACCGGAGCAGATCGAGGTGGCGCTGCGAATGGCGAAAGCCGAGGTCAGTGACTCTTTTGCGTTCGCCGGTGACCGGGCCATTCAGTTTCACGGCGGCTTCGGCTTCACCTGGGAGTGCGATGCCCAGCTCTATCTTCGGCGTGCGTTGTGGGCACAATATGCCTTCGGCGATGCGATCCATCATCGTCGCCATCTGGCCAGCGCGCTGCTCTGACCGTGAGGCAACGCTGGCACGGCTCCCTTCATTGAAACAGGAAACGAAATGAGCGATTACCCGACACCGAACTTTTCAACGGATCTCTCAGGACAGGTGGCTCTGGTCACGGGCACCACCTCCGGTCTGGGTGCCCGCTTTGCCCGGATACTGGCTGCTTGTGGCGCCAAGGTGGCGCTCACAGGTCGACGCGTCGACCGGCTCGATGCGCTGGCTGAAGAGATTCGCGCTGCGGGCGGAGATTGCCTGCCGCTGGCCCTGGACATGATGGATCGCGAGAGCATCAAGAACGTGGTCGAAGAGGTGGAGGGTCATCTCGGCACCATCACGATTCTGGTGAACAACGCAGGTATCCCGGATGCCCAGCATGCGGTGAAAATGTCGGATGAGCTGGTCGATGCGGTCTTCGACACCAACCTGCGCGGCCCCTGGGACCTTTCCTGCGAGGTTGCGCGTCGTATGATCGCGGCCAAGGTGCCTGGCCGGATGGTCAACATCTCCTCGATCGGCGGGTTCAACTACGGCGGCAATGGCGCGGCCCTGTACTCCGTCACCAAATCCGGCATCGTTCGGATGACCGAAGTCCTGGCGGTGGAATGGTCGCGCTTCAACATCAATGTGAACGCGATTGCCCCGGGTGCTTTTTCCTCTGAGATGATGGATGGCATGATGGAGCGGATGGGGGATTTCTCTCAGGCTTTCCCGCGCAAGCGGGTCTGCGACCCGGCGCTCCTGGACAGCACGCTGCTGTTTCTGGTGTCACCCTCTTCCGAGGCGGTCACCGGTACCTGCATCAAGGTGGACGACGGCCAGGGGTCACGCTGATCCGGCACTGAGGTCCGGAAGATGGCGAAGCGGAGAGGCGGGCTCGTCTACAGCACCGATAAAGGGCAGATCTGCCCTGGTTGCCAGCGGTCGCAGGCTGAGTGTGTGTGCAGCGATCGTAGCCGCGTGCGGCGTGGTGGAGGTGGTGATGGCTCGATCGTGGTTTCCAGAGAGACCAAGGGTCGTAAAGGTGCGGGCGTCACCTTGATCAGGGGCCTGCCGCTTGCCGATAAAGACCTGGTCGCCCTGGCAAAGAAGCTGAAAGCCCGCTGCGGTGTCGGCGGTTCGGTAAAAACCGGTGTAATCGAGCTGCAGGGCGAGCAGCGGGATCGGGTTGTTCTGCTGCTCAAGGAAGAGGGCTACAACGCAAAGCAGAGTGGCGGCTGAGCCAAACCGCGGCCGGTTGGCCGCGGATTGCTCAGGAGTGGGTGGCTACCTTCGCCCGTTAAGGCACTACTGACCGAAGCGCCAGGTGACATCCAGGCCCCAGTAGCGGGGATAGAGGATGGTGCCGGTCTGGGCCCAGTGACCCGATTCGCTGGCGGTGCCGATGTCACGTAGATTCTGCTCGTCGGTCACGTTGTCCACGAACCCGCGGATCGTCCATCTGCGCCGCAGATCTTCCCATATGATCGCGGCGTTGACACGGTGCCTGGCAGGCACTTTGTCCAACTCCCGATCGATACCCGAATCCTGATAGGCGCCCGTGTACGAGTAATCGGCGCGCAGCTGCCAGGTTCCGATGCTGGTTGGGATCTCGTAGGAGCCCCAGACGGTTGCCTTGTGCTCCGGAATCTTCTTCAGCTGGTTGCCTTTGGCATTGAAGACAAAGAGATCCGGATTGGTCGTGGCATTACCGAATACGGAAGGGGGAACGTCCGGATTGTCGTCCTCGATCACGTAGTAGTCGTCATCGTAGAAGGCATCTGTATAGCTGTAGTTGCCACCGATCGTCAGGCGTTCGGTCGCCAGCCACAGGGACTCCACTTCGAAACCACGGTTGATCACGCCGTTGGCGTTCTGGACGATGTCCACGCCCCGGCCGCGGAGCGGGTCGAACACGTTCAGACGATCCTGGTAGCCGTCGTAGGTGTACTGGTAGATCGACATGTTCATCTGCAGCGTGCCGTCGAAGTGCATGCCCTTGTAGCCGATCTCGATCGACTCCACCGTCTCCTTGTCGTAGGTCAACGGCTCCAGGCCGGCACCGGGGAGCGGCAGGCCGGTTTCCGGATCCCGCGGGTTGTCGCGGGCGTCGGTCACACCGAGCTGATACCCACCGGCGCGATAGCCGGTGGTGAACGAAAAGTACATGAGGATGTCTTCGGTCGGGGTCCAGTCCACGTTAACTCGGAAATTCGTGTCCGACCACTTGTCACTACCTTCGATGGTGCTTGTGTAGCTGAGCGGCATGCCCAGGAGCTGCAGGGGCGTGGCGCAGGTGTCATAGTCGGTGATCCCGCCGCCAGGGCAGACGGGGGCGATCGGGTTGACCGGGTCGCCGGTCGGGGTTGCGGCGCCCATGAAGACGTTCGTGGCCGCCAGCTGGGTGTAGCCGGGGAAGGCACCGGTGCCCATCCACGGCGCAGCCCAGGAGAGGCTGTCATAAAACCAGCCACCGCGCACCTCTCTGGCGGATTTCTTGTCTTCCGCGTAGCGGATGCCAAGGACCAGAGCCCAGTGATCATTGAACTGGTATGTACCCTGGGTGAATATCGCCGTGGCTTCGTTCTTCACCGTATTCTGGTGATGGTAGGCATCGCCGCGCTCGTCACCACCCCAGATACCATAGATGCTGGTGCCCACCGGAGCGTCGCCCAGTTCCCTATGGTCACAATTGCCAGTCGCGGCGATCGCTCCGCCGCAGAAGAGATCCAGGGTGCTTGCGCCGCCCAGGAAACCGAACGGGATAGTCAGACCGCCATAGTTGGTCGGCTCCGTGAAGCGTGGCGTGGTGTTGCTCAGGCTGTAATCCTGGTCGCGTACTTCTTTGAAGAAGTAGACGCCGGAAGTCGCAGTGAACTTATCACCGATTGACCAGTTCAGCTGCAACTCGTGGGAGTAGTTCCAAACGTCTTCCAGCACGGTTTGGCGATACTTCGTAAAGTCGGCATCCGTCTGGTCCAGATCCTGGTTGAAGGTGTACTCGAAATCCGTGGTGCCGAACAGGTAGGTCAGAGACATATTGTCGTTGATGTCCCAGGTGATGTTCGACTGGCTGGAGATATGCTCGAAGAGCTCGTGATTCGAGTTGCAATCCGTGTAAGGGAAATCGTCGCAATCCGAGCCGTCGTAATTTACCTGGGTCTCGTTGTTCGGGTCTTTGGTCGATACGCCGAGTTCACGGAGATTGGGATTCTGGCCGAAGTAGGAGTTCGGCTGGCCGGGCCAGCCCACAGGATCCACACCAGGCCGGTTGTTTGCCGTATAGAAAGTGCCGCCGCCCTGCGGATCATCGAAAGCGATGGCGCCAGGCCAGTTGGCATCGATGTCCGGGTTGCCGAGCTGACAACCGCCACCAATCCGGCTGTTGTTGCAGATAAGTCCGTTTACCGGGTTGTCAGTGTGCGGCTGGCCACGCTGGGGACCGGGCCCGATGTCGAGCAGCACCGCGCCCGGGATAACCCGATCCGACTTGCGGTCGTTGACGCGGAAATTCCAGGAGATGTCGTCTGACACCTGCCACAGAAGAGACAGTGCCAGATTACGGTCATCAATAGAGTCGGTGTCTGGCGAGTCCGACAGGCTGTCCTGATGACCATCCCGGTCGCGCTTCACTCCCACCAGCCGGGCGGCTAGACGATCCTTGATGAGCGGGCCGGACAGCACGCCGTAGAATTCCCGGGTGTCGTAGGCGCCAAGCTGTGCACGAAGCTCGCCTTCCACCTCCATCGTCGGCCGTTTGGTCACGTAGTTCAGGGCGCCGCCTATGGAGTTACGGCCATATAGAGTTCCCTGCGGACCGCGCAGGACCTCGACCCGTTCCAGGTCGTAGAGCGCGTTCTCCGAAGCTGCGATGCCGAAATCGGGTGAGTAGATGCCGTTGTAGTAGGTGGCAACGCCCGGATCTCCACCGAGTGCCCGGAAGTTACGGCCCACGCCGCGGATCCGGATGTCGTAGGCATCCCGTGTCGTTGCAGGAATGAAGTTGACGAGCTCGTCTGCGCTTTGCAGGCCGAGGTTTTCGATCATCTCGCTGTCGAATGCGGTGATCGAGATCGATGTATCAGAGACGGTGGCCTCCCGCTTCTCGGCGGTCACGATGACTTCCTCGATGCGGCGACCGCTGTCTTCCTCTGCTATTGCCGAATATGACGCTATCAGTCCGCCAATGATGACCGGGCACGCTAGCATGCTGCTGAGTTTGAGTTTCACAATCCCCTCCAGTTGGCACTAAGCCGGCTCTGGCCTCCCAGCCTTTGAGCCCGCATTGCGGTAGGAGTCGGCGATCTTTGTCGCTCGATCCACCTATAAACACCCCCTCCCATGGGGTACTAAATTTAGAATGCCAGATGTGGGGGTGGGTGCAACACCCCTGAATGCCCGGTTAGAGGAGGTTTTTGACAATTGACAGGACAAAAACCGCTAAGAGAGATCGTCAGACGATCAAACCAACAATCGTCAGCATTAACAGGCGCAACAAAAAGGGCGGCTCGATAGCCGCCCTGAATTGCGTCCATTCCGGTACTGCGGACGCTCGATGTTCTGTCCCGTCAGGCGGGCTCCGCCATCAGAACTGATTCATGGTGTTGGCAGCGCCGCCGGCCAGCAGTGCCTTCTCACCCAGGAAGTATTCCTTGTGATCGTCACCCACGTTGGAGCCAGCCAGATCCTGGTGCTTGACGCTGGCCAGGTCGCGGCGGATTTCCTGACGCTGCACGCCGAGCACGTATGCCAGCATGCCATCGTCGCCGAAGTAGCCTTCCGACAACACGTCAGTGGACAGTGCCGCCGTGTGGTAGGTCGGCAGGGTGATCAGGTGGTGGAAGATACCGGCTTCACGGGAGGCGTCCTTCTGGAAAGACTGGATCAGCCGATCCGCTTCCTGACATAGCTCGCTGTCATCGAACTTGGCATCCATCAGTCCCTTCTCATCCACCTCCGGATCCGGGTAGGCGGACACGTCCTTGCCAGCTGCCTTCCACTCCTCGAAGACCTGCTGACGGAACTTCAACGTCCAGTTGAAGGACGGTGAGTTGTTGTAGACGAGCTTGGCGTCCGGGCGCTTCTCGCGCACGGCGTTGACCATGGCTGCAATCTGCGCAACGTTCGGTTTTTCCGTCTCGATCCAGAGCAGGTCGGCACCATGCTCGAGGCTGGTCACGCAGTCCAGGACCACGCGGTCGAAGCCGGTGTCTTCCTTGAACGCGTAGAGGCCGTTGTCCAGGCGCTTCGGCTTGCAGACCTTGCCACCCTGATGAATGGTGATGTCGCCGTCCTGCAGCTCGTCGATGTCGTGGACTTCTTCCGCGTCCAGGAACTTGCAGTACTGGTCGCCCAGGTCGCCCGGCTCGATGGATACGGGCACCTTCTGGGTCAGACCGGCGCCCAGGGAGTCGGTGCGGGCAACGATGATGCCGTTGTCGATGCCGAGCTCGAGAAACGCATAGCGAACGGCGTTCAGCTTGGAGATGAAGTCTTCGTGCGGCACCGTCACCTTGCCGGCCTGGTGACCACACTGTTTGGCATCGGATACCTGATTCTCGATCTGGATCGCGCAGGCACCCGCCTCGATCATCCGCTTGGCGAGAAGATAGGTGGCCTCTTCGTTACCGAAACCGGCGTCGATGTCGGCGATGATCGGCACGACGTGAGTCTCGTAGTTGTCGATCCGTTGGATGATGCTGTCCACGTCGCCGCCGTTCTCGCGGGCTTCATCGAGCTCGACGAAAATGTGCCTGAGCTCCCGGGCATCCGCCTGGCGCAGGAAGGTGTAGATCTCCTCGATCAGATCGGAGACCGTGGTCTTCTCGTGCATGGACTGGTCGGGGAGAGGACCGAACTTGGAACGGAGCGCTGCCACCATCCAGCCGGACAGGTAAATGTAGCGACGATCCAGGCCGCCATGGTTCTTCTTGACGCTCATCATGGTCTGCTGAGCGATGAAGCCGTGCCAGGCACCCAGGGACTGGGTGTACTTGGCGGAGTCGGCATCGTAGTTGGCCATGTCGCGGCGCATGATGTCCGCCGTGTACTGGGCAATCTCGAGCCCGGTCTTGAAGCGGTTCTGGAGCTTCATTCGAACTACGTACTCGGGGTTGATCGCGCCCCAGGTGTCGTGGCCTTCGCGCATGGAAGCCACTTCATCGATCATCTCTAGATAGCCTGGCATGGTCATGGTCCTGTCTGAGAGTTGTGGAAATCTGCTTCGAGGCCACACAGGGGCGTCGAATTTGAGCCGCGCACTCTAGACGAATGCGCGGGGAATGGGTGGATACTAATATATTCCGAATCGGAAACTATTAATGATCCTGTAAACGAAGGACAGTAGCGCCATGCGAACTGCGCTAACCGAGTTGTTGGGTCTCGAACACCCGCTGATTCAGGCACCGATGGCAGGCGTTTCAACGCCGCGATGGCGGCGGCTGTGAGCAACGCGGGGGCGTTGGGATCTGTGGCGCTCGGAGCGCTGGATGTGGCCGCTGCGCGGGTTGCGCTCGCGGAAACCATGACGCTCACGGATCGGCCGGTCGCGGCCAATGTGTTCGTCCATCCGACCCCCGTATCCGATCCCGACACCGAGGCCGGTTTTCTCGCCGAGATCGCGCCAGCATTCGAGGCGGCGGGCGCCATGCCGCCAGCGCGGCTCGGCGAGATCTATCGTTCCTTCAATGATGACGACGAGATACTCGAGATGCTGCTCGAGGTGCAACCCGCGGCCGTCAGTTTGCACTTCGGGCTGGCGGACGAAAGTCGCATGTCTGCCTTGAAGGCGGCTGGGATTCGCGTGCTGGCAACTGCGACAACGGTGACGGAAGCAAAGCAACTCGCTGCAACAGGCGTCGACGTTCTTGTCATGCAGGGGTATGGGGCCGGTGGGCACAGCGGGGCTTTTCTAGGACCGCCAGATCCGGGCACTAGTGGAATCAGCGGGCTCATCAACCTGATCCGGTCCACGGTAGCGGCAGTCGAGCTTCCTGTAGTCGCTGCCGGGGGTCTCATGGATGGCGCCGACGTCCGTGATGTGCTCGAAGCGGGCGCCGCCGGAGTACAATCGGGCACGGCCTTCATCTCCTGTCCGGAGTCTTTGGCGGGGGAAGCGTATCGTCGGGCACTGATTCGCGAGGGCACCCAGTTGACTGACGTCATCAGTGGTCGTGCCGCGAGAGGTCTCACGAACTCGCTGATGGCCTGGGCGACAACCGTCTCAGTGCCCGTCCCGGCCTACCCGCGCACCTACGATGCGGTGAAGCAACTGGTCGCAGCGGTGGCCGATCCGGACTTCAGTGTGATGTGGGCGGGTGAAGGCGCAGGTCGTGCGCAAGCCATACCCGCAGCTGAGGTCGTCCGAATGCTGGCGGCGCGGCTTTAAGCGGTAACCCTCTAGTGATAATCTTGAATATTCCGTAACCCGGAAGTTCGTTGTCGGGGAACACAAGGCGTGTTCCGAGATCAGTGCCAACCAGCTTTGAGCTTGGAGCACATAGCAATCATTCCACATCGGGGAGTATAGGGAATGAAAATCCGACAACGCGCCCTGAAAGAGGCGCTCTGCGCCGCTGCTCTCTTAAGTTTTACAGTCAACGCCCTCGCTCAAGAGGGTCCTATTGAAGAGATCGTCGTTACTGGTTCTTACATCAGGGGTACGCCAGAAGATGCCGCCCTGCCTGTAGACGTGATCGACGCTCAGGAACTTCAGGATCGGGGTAGCCCGACCGCGCTCGATCTCATTCGTTCATTGCCATACGTCGGCCCCACGATGGGAGAGACGAACCAGTTCGGTCCGAACCAGGGCACGATTGGCGTCGGCAACGTGAACCTTCGTGGTCTGGGTGGCATGCGTACGCTCGTCCTCATGAACGGTCGTAGAACCACTTACACACCGGCGGAGGGTCCGGCCGGCGTGGACACCAATCTTCTGCCCATTGCCGTGATCGGCCGGGTTGAAGTGCTTAAGGATGGTGCTGCAGCGACCTACGGTTCGGACGCGATCGCCGGTGTGGCCAACTTCATTACCCGGCGGGATCTGGATGGCTTCGAGCTGGACGGCAGCTACCGTGCCATTGAAGACTCCGGTGCCTACCGCTGGGCGGCTAGTTGGGGTTGGGTAGGTGACCAGTCGAACGTGCTGATCTCGTACGCGCAGCAGCACCGGCAGCAGCTCAAGTCCACGGATCGTAGCTGGGCCACGCCGCCTTATCTGGAGAATCCCACCGGCTGGTCCGGCTTCAGCACACCCGGCAACTTCCTGCCGCTGGCTGGGAGCGGCGCTCCTGTTGCCGGGTTTACGGTGGATTCGAACTGCAACGACCTTGGTGGCTACCAGGACGGACTACCGGCTGCATTCGCCGGACCTACCTGTCGCTTCACCTTTATCCCGTTCGACAACCTGGTAGAAAAAACTAAGCAGGAACAGCTCTATGGCGAGATCAACACGGAGATCGCCGATGGGGTGGAGCTGCACATCGAGGGGCTCTACGCAAAGACAGAGTTACCGAAGTACCGTACCTCGCCGTCCTATCCGCCGACCTCGGGACCAGACGGGCCTGGCGCTTTCCAGTTCGTCGTGGAAAACGATCCGATGGGCCCTTCAAAGTTCTCCAATAACCCGGGAGCACTGACCGCACTACAGCAGGCAGGTTTCGACCAGGCCACCATTGACGCCACGGAGTCGATACTACTTGGCTACTGGCGTCCAAACGGCTGGGGAGGGGTGCCGGAGCTGACCGGTGGCAATGGCGGACAGCTGAACAAGAACAAGTACGACATGAACAGGGTTTCTGCCAGCCTGCGCGGGACCTTTCAGAACGGTTTCATGGAGGGCATAGGCTGGGACCTGGCGGTCACTTACTCTCAGTCGGAACACTCCCGCACGGGCGTGGACACTCAGATCGTCCGGCTACAGGATGCGCTAAACGGTCTCGGTGGTCCGGACTGCAACGGCATTGCCTACGGGCAGCCTGGCTCCACCTGCGAGTTTTTTAACCCGTTCTCCAATGCTGTGGACCAGAGCGCACCGTACGGCTACTCGAACCCAGGCTACGTACCAGCTAATGCGAACTCCACTGAGATGCAGGAGTGGCTCATCGACCGTTGGACCGTTTTCCAGGAACAGTCCCTGCTGGTGGTTGATGCGGTCCTTGATGGTGAGATCGGTGGGTTCGACCTGCCGGGCGGGCAGATCGGCTGGGCGTTTGGCGGTCAGTACCGTGAGATCGATTACAAGACCTGGCTGGACAACCCGCTGATCGATTCCCGGGTCACTCCATGCCCCACGCCGGGAGATAACAGCTGCGGTTTTCCGACCGGGCCCTTTATCTTTCTCGGCCAGTTCATCCCGCAGACGCTGGATGACGAGGTCTATGCCGTATTCGGCGAGTTGGCCATTCCCATTCTGGAGAATCTCGACGTGCAGCTTGCCGTCCGCTATGAGGACTACGGCGGTCTGACAGGAGACACCACGGACCCGAAGGTTTCGGCGCGCTGGCAGGCCACGCCATGGCTCGCGCTCAGAGGTTCGGCGGGCTCGACATTCCGCGGACCGACGCCGGTCAACCGGGCGTTGCAGGCGACCGGGTTGCAGCCGGTCCCGGCCGCAGCCAATCAGTATCGGTCGATCGATGTCGGCGGTAACCCGGAACTCCAGCCGGAGTCGGCGGACACCTGGAGCATCGGGTTCATTGTTCAGGCCGGTGGCTTCGAAGGTATCCTCGACTACTGGAACTACGACTTCAAAGATCAGATCACGACGGTGCCATATGCTGCGGTATCTAACGCGGTGGGTAACGGCCCTGGCACCGGCGCTCAGCCGGCGAACTGCGGACATCCCCTGCGTGACCTAGTGGTATTCGATCAGAACAACACATGCACGCAGGGTGTGACCACGGCCAATCAGATGCAGCGTATCTCAGCGCCCGTGGTGAACGGCTCCCCCGTGGAAATTGCCGGTATCGACCTGATGCTGACCTACGCGTTTACGGACCCGATCGGCCCTGGCTATCTATCGCTGGGCGGCAGCGCGACCTATGTAGACAAATACGATCAATCCACGTTCGAGTTTGGCGGCGTGGAGATTTTTGAGGGTTACGATGCGGTTGGCTACACGAACTATGAGCGTTTCCCGGGCACGGTATCCGAGTGGCGCGCCCTCGGGTACGTTAACTACAACATGGAAGCCTGGAACTTCCGCTGGGAGCTCCGATTCGTCGGAGGTGTAGATGACGACCGGGACAATCCGTTCGTCTACGACGCTAATGGCGATCTCGTGGAAATTACGTGGGGAGAGAAGGTTAAGGACTACTACTCGAATAACGTGTACGTGAATTGGAACAGCCCGTGGAATGCGACGTTCGGCCTGGCCATCATCAACCTCTTCGATGAGGACCCCTCGAAGGCGCGGCATCAGCTCGGATACGATCCCTACATTGGGGACCCACTCGGACGGACTATCGAGTTGAGCCTCCGGGTGAGTTTTGGCGGCAACAGCTAGGTTGCGGACCGTCTGGTAGCTCGTCGCTAGACAGTTAGATCCTGTGCTTGGAGGCGGCCCGTTCAGGCCGCTTTCGCCTGTCGCGGGAGCAACGTCGGTTGCTGCTGGTGTCTCGACAATGATCTGTTTGACCTGCTGTTAGTACTCGACTGGGTTGAGGCGGCTGTGAACTTCGGGCGATGTGTGTGCATGGTCTTGTCAGACAAGGCTCCTCCCCGGCCCGTGTCTGGTGAAGAAGCTTGACCAGGGGGCAAGCTGAAATGATCCGAATCCATTTGCGCTCAAGTAGGTGACTTGTCGGACATCTGCCTTATTGGGGCAGAAGCTGAACTTAATCCTAAACAGATTGTAATCGGCGGATCTGGTGATATTGTTGATGCCGTCTGGACTCTGGAGAGATGCGGTATAGGGGTCCATGGCCATTGCAGTAACACAAGGGGAAAACTATGAGTCCATTTAGAGTGGCATGGAGGACGGCGCTCGGCGCCTGTCTTATCTTCACGTCCTTTTCTGTGTGGGCCCAGGAAGGCGAGATCGAGGAGATCGTCGTTACTGGTTCGCACATTAAAGGCACACCGACCGATGCGGAGCTACCGGTCGATGTCGTCAATAGGCAGGATATGGAAGAGATCGGCAGTCCTTCTGTTATCGAGCTTGTTCGCAATCTAGGCGTGACTTCGGGAAACCTGGGTGAGACCAACCAGTTTCAGGCTGGCGGCCAGGCGAACGAAGGTATGGCGACGATTAATCTGAGGGGTCTGGGTGCGTCCCGCACGCTGGTTCTCATCAACGGTCGTCGACACGTATCCACCGAACTAAACGGCGTGGACATCAACGCACTGCCAATTTCAGCCATCGGGCGAACGGAGATCCTGAAGGACGGTGCCGCGGCACTCTATGGTTCTGATGCGATTGGTGGCGTGGTGAACTTCATCACCCGGGAAGGATTCGAAGGAGTTGAGATCGGTGGTGCCTATCAGGCCATTGAAGACGGCGGTGACTGGGACATCAACGGCATATTCGGCACAGGTGGTGATCGCTGGAACTGGATGATCGCGGCAGAGTATGGCGAGCGCGACGAGATTCCATTCAAGAAACGCGACTGGGCAGTACGGCCTTTCTCCGAGAACAGCCAGGGCGGCTGGTCTGGCATCGCGAATCCCGCCAACATCCTCTGGCTTGACGGTAGCGGCGTGCAGAAAGACCCGGAGTGTGAAAACCTCGGCGGCTACCGAGATTCCATCGACTCCTGTGGCTTCCAGTTTACTTTCTTCGACAACCTGGTTGAGAAGACGAAGCAGCAGAAGTACTACTCAGAGTTCAATTACGACATTACCCCGACCAGCACTTTCCACATCGAAGGTCTGTACTCGTTTGTCGATATCCCGGAGTGGAAGACGTCTCCGTCCTATCCGCCTCAGTCCCTTTTCGGTCCGGACAGGATCGCCCTTCCTAATCACCCTGGTCTCGTAGATCTGCGGGCTTCATACCCGGACATCCCGCAGACGGGTGCGGCGATTCCGATCAACCGGGCGAGGGGCGTCACCGGCAAGCTGCCGGGGGGCGATCCTGAAGCGAGCCCAAGGGAAACGAAAACCTATCGGGTCGCTGCCGGACTAGACGGCACCCTGTTCGACGACCAGCTCAATTACGATATCAGCGTTAGCTGGTCACTGAGGGAGCGGGATATTGGGGGTAACGACATGTACATCGAGCGCATGGGCTATGCCATGCGCGGATTTGGCGGCCCCGACTGTGATCGTACGGTTACCGGCGGTGACGGCACACCGGGCGTTGGCACGCCTGTTAGCGCGCCGGGCGTCGGCAACTGTGAGTACTACAACCCTTTCTCGAATGCTATTGAACGGTCAGCGGTTACCGGCTTCGTGAATCCGAACTACAACCCAGCCGTTGCCAACTCGGCAGAGATGCTGGACTGGCTGATCGCTGACACCGGATCCAGCACCGACAATGAACTGCTGGTGTTCGATGCCACGTTTAGCGGTGAGACCGGTGTGCAGCTCGGAGGCGGCTCCATGGGCTATGCCATCGGTGGTCAGGTTCGCCGGGAGCGGTACGACTTTGGTGTCCTGGATGTGGCGGACCGATCCATCAACCCCTGCCCGTGGCATGAGGATCCGGACATGGCCGGCTTTCTGTTCGGCTTTAACGAGAACTGCTCCGTGCCAACAGGCCAGCTAGCGTTCCTGGCTGCGGCCGACGAGGAGTACACCAGCCGCCGGGTCTATGGTCTGTTTGGAGAGCTGGCGATGCCCATCACCGACACCTTCAATCTGCAGCTGGCTCTGCGCTTCGAGGACTATGGCGGCAACGTGGGTTCCACCATCGATCCGAAGGCAGCGTTCTCCTGGAATTTTGCTGAAGGATTCACGTTCAGAGGCTCGGCCGGTACTACATTCCGTGGACCGCCGCAGAGCATCCTTTCAGGAACCGGCACGGCGCTGCAGTTCATCGCCGCACAGAATGCATTCAAAGCAGTGGATGTGAACGGAAATCCGGATCTCGAGCCGGAAAACGCATTCACCACCAACTTCGGCCTGATTTACCAGAACGAGGTGTTCTACGGCTCGATCGATTACTGGTTCTTCGATTTCAAGGACTCCTTCCAGACGGAGAGTGCTCAGCAGATCACCTCTGCTTACTTCGCATTGGGCTGTGAGGATGGTGGTGCCGGTGTCGGCACTCCAGAATGTGTTGCGCTGCGCTCGCACGTATTCCCTACAGGTACCAACGCGGCCGGCCTTGAGCGCATCGACACCAACTGGATCAACGGCTCGGATATCCAGACCTCCGGTTTCGATGTCTTCGCGCAGTACGACTTCCTGGACGTATTCGGCGGTGTGCTGGGCGTCGGTATTCAGGGTACCTATGTGCTCGAGTACGAGTCCGATGACTTCGTTGACATCAACGGTTTCGTCCTGGCGGAAGGCGGTGACTTTGCCGGTTTCCTGAACGATGGCGACCCCTTTACACCGAAGCCTGAGCTACAGGGCAACGTATTCCTTCGCTACGACCGCGGTATTCACAACGCGCAGATGATCGTGCGGCATGTATCCTCCTACGACGATATCCGCCCCGCCGCTTCCACCGTCAATGATCTGTCAAAAGTCGATAGTCATACGACTTTGGACCTGCACTACAACGTGCAGCTGTTCGACAGCAGCACCTACGTGTCGTTGGCGGTGATCAATGCGACGGATGAAGATCCGCCTCCTGCGTCTACGGACCTGAACTATGATCCGTTCACCCACAATCCGTTCGGCCGCATGATCAAACTGGGTCTGAAGTACCGCTTCACCCCCTGATCGGCATCTGATCGGTTCTGATGAAGCCCCGGTAGCGTAAGCTCTCGGGGCTTTTTTCCTGGGCTGCTCAATCGAGCAGGTGCTCATAGCGGCGATCGGTCAGGGTTTTCAGAAAAGCGGTCAGGTGATGGATCCGGGCCGGGTCGATGGGCTGACCGTCGGTGAGGATGTCCAGGTCGATGGTCTCCTCTACCGCTGCAGGCCGCCAGGGATTTCCGATTTCGGGATTGTCCTGGTTTCTCAGCGTGTACTTGGCATAGAAGGCAACGGCGGTCTCCAGATCGGCGAACACGCCGTTGTGCATGTACGGGGCGGTCACTGCCACGTTGCGTAGGCTGGGCACCCGGAATTTTCCGGCTTCGGCAGTATCCCGCAGACGGCCACCAAGCCCCAGGTCGGGCTGGCCGCTGATGGCCGGATTCTCCGGCGTGCCGATGTTGTGATAGCGATGGTTGGTGAAGGTCTCCTGTTGCGATACCCGGTCCGGATCGTTCAGGTGGCACTGGATGCAGTTCACCAGCCCGGAGAAAAACACTTCCCGCCCGATGGCCTCCTCCCGGGTCATCTGGTAGCTGCCAGCCAGATAGCGATCGTATCTGGAATCAAAAGTGGAGAACTCGCGGGAGCGCTCGAATGCGGCAATGGCCGTAGTCACCCCCGCGAGCGTCGCCTGATTGGAGGCCAGCGCCTCCGCACCGAACAGCTGCTGCAACTGCGTTCGGTAGCCAGGGTTGGCCAAGACCCTCTGAACTATTGCCGCCTCGCTCGGCAGCGCCATTTCCAGGGGATTCAGCATGGGCTCGATTGCCTGTTTAGCCAGGGTATCGGCTCGACCATCGAGAAACAGGCCACCCTGATAGTGGCCATCCACGTTGTCGAACGGTGGCACGAAGGCGAGGTAGGTCAGTCCAGGTGTGTTCCGCACTCCCAGCGAATGGCCGTCTGCACCCACCGACAAAGCACCACCCAGGGCACCGCGGGGATCACTGAACGCGCGGCTCGGATCATGGCAGGTCGCGCAGGCCTGCCCCGGAGGTTCCGAGAGGTTTGGCTCGAAGAAAAGCGCGCGGCCAAGCGCCACCAGCGGCTCGGCCTGGGCGAATGCGGTGTGCGCCACGAGCAGCACGAGCGATGTGAACAGTCGCAGCACCGGCTGACCAAGCCTGGCGGACAGCGGAATCAGACTCCGAGGCATGCTGCCAGTCTACGGTGCGGACCGCGGGGCTGGAAGCTCTCAGGGCAGCGGGCCGAATACCGTCTCGACTTGGTCAGGGGTGCCCTCTATGCTTTCTCCGTTCACCGTCTTTCTGGAGACACCTATGTTGAGAATGCTGAGCACCACACTCCTGTTGGCAGGCCTCGCTTTCGGTTCGGCTGAATCCGTTGAGGCGGCGGACGAACGCCCGGATCTGACCGGAACTTACAACGTGGCCACGCTCACCCCGTTGCAGCGACCCAAGCGATTCGAAGGCAAGGCGACGATTACCGCAGAGGAAGCGAAGGAAATCGCCGAGTACTGGGCCAGCAACCTGGCCAAGGACGCTGCACCCAGCGATCCGAACCGGGGGGCACCGGAAAAAGGCGGCACCGAAATCTATGTGCCGGAGTTTGCTGGTGCTGCGGGTGGTGTCGGTGGCTACAACGCTTTTTACGTGGACATCGGTGACAGCAACTTCATGATCGATGGGAAGTATCCCACGTCGATCATTACCTCGCCGGATGACGGTCGCCTGCCGGCCATGTCCGATTACGGCAAGGCACGGGCCAAGAAAAGTGCAGCAAACCGAGGCGAGAACACCGGCACCGCCTGGTGGATCGATCGGGAAGTGGGCCCCTACGATGATCCGGAGTCGCGGCCGTTGGCCGAACGTTGTCTGCTCGGGTTCGGCAGCACCGCAGGGCCGCCAGCTCTGCCGGTGATGTACAACAACATGAAGCGGATCGTGCAGACGGACGAGTACGTGATGATTCTCAACGAGATGAACCACGATGCTCGGGTGGTGCGAATGAACGCCGAGCATGCCCCGGCGGATGTTCGCAAGTGGCTGGGTGATTCGGTCGGCCACTGGGAAGGTGCGACGCTGGTGGTGGATACCACCAACTTCAGAGAGGAAAACGGTCTATTCCTCGCGGGTAAGGACCTGCACGTGATCGAGCGCTTCACTCGCCTAGACGATGAGCGCCTGCTCTATGAGTTCACGGTGGAAGACCCGGCCTGGCTAGAGCCCTGGTCCGGTGCTTACGTGTGGCCACGGTCAGATGATCTGGTCTTCGAGTACGCCTGCCATGAAGGCAACTACGCCCTGGGTGGCATTCTGCGTGGGGCGCGAATCCTGGAAGAGGAAGCGCAGGCGGAGTTGGATTCCAGTGCCAATCCTTCAGAGTAGAGAACTGGATTCATATAAAACTCCAACGGTTTAAATAGATCTATATAAATCTAGATCATTGATCATCAGGCGCAGGAAGTAGTACAGAGATGGGAGATCATCGCGAGCAGCGCCGTGAGTACGCGGCAGGCACCCTGAGCAGGGCCGACCTGCCTGCGGATCCGCTGGAGCTCTTTGCTGCCTGGATGTCGCAAGCCCTGGCCGCAGAGGTGGCTGATGCCACCGCCACGGCGCTCGCGACAGCGTCTGCCGATGGCGAGCCTTCCGTGCGTATCGTGCTGCTGAAGGAGCATGGTCCGGAGGGCTTTGTCTGGTTCACCGACTACGGCAGCCGCAAAGGACAGGAACTGGCAGAAAATCCGCGAGCCTCTCTCGCCTTCTACTGGGGCGAGTTCAGCCGGCAGGTTCGGGTGAGCGGTGCGGTCAGTCAGATCGATGAAGCGGAGTCCCGGGCCTATTTCGCGACCCGCCCGGAGGAGAGCCGATTCTCCGCGGCAGCATCCGATCAGTCTCAGCCCATCGCCGGTCGCGAGATGCTGGAATCCCGGGTCTCGGAACTCCGCGCCCGCCATCCGGATGGGCAGATCCCCATGCCGGAAGGTTGGGGCGGTTATCGCCTGGTGCCGGACAGCATCGAGTTCTGGCAAGGCAGAGAAGGCCGCCTGCACGACCGGTTCTCCTACACGCGCGAAGGATCCGAATGGACGGTGCTCAGGTTACAGCCTTGAGCGTGTCTTAGGTAAACAGCCCTGAGCTTGCCTTAGGTAAACAGCCTTGAGCTTGTCTTAGGTAAACAGCCTTGAGCGTGCTCAGGGCTTGCCCGAAATGACGATCTCGATCAGGTAGGGCCCGTTCGTCGAGCACGCTCTTGCCATGGCCTCGGCGATCGCGTCCGCTTCGGTCACCGTCTCACCCGGCACACCCATGCCGCTGGCCATCTCCGGAAAACCCAGAGTTGGGCTGGTCAGGTCCATGTGCGGATAGGGTTTGTTTGAGCCGATGTCGAACCTGGCCCGGTAGATGTCCAGATTGTGTTTCAGCACCCGGTACTCCCGGTTGGAGAGAATCACGAAGATGATCGGCAGCCCGTGGTGGGCCGCCGTCCAGAGTGCCTGAATGCTGTACATGGCTGAGCCATCGCCGGAAACGGCGACCACTCGCCGATCCGGATTCGCCACCTGGACGCCGATCGCACCGGCAATTCCCTGACCGATACCGCCACCCCGACCGCCGTAGTAATCGCCGTTCTGCTTCTCTTCGAAGTGATGGGCGACTTCCAGGGAGGCGGTGATGGACTCGTCGACGACGATGGCGTTGTCGGGTGCTGATCGGCTCAGCTCGTGCAGCGCGCGGACCGGTGCCATTGGGCTCGCGTCGTGCAACTTCTCCAGCGCTGCGCGTGCTGCCGCCTGTCTCTCTTCACTGTCTGCTTTCAGTGAAGTGTTCCGTTCGCTAGCCGCGTTCGAGTAATCCGCGCTTGCAGTGTCACGAAGTCCGGTGACAAGGCTGCTGATGGTCTGCGTGAGCTCACCTGTCACACCAAGGTCCAGCGGCACGGAGACTGCCAGTCGGTGCTGGCTGTTCTCGAGCTGAATCACCCGGGCACCTTCTGGCATGTGGCTGACCTTGTCATACCAGACGTCTTCGAAGAAGTTTCCGCCGATCAACAGCACCAGATCGTGCGGAGACAGGAGTTTTCTCACCGCGGCCGCTTCGAAGGGTGTGCGACCCCGGTAGTTCGGGTGCCGGTTCGGAAAGCAGACGTGGCTGCGCAACCCCTGATGATAAACGGTGGCGCCGGTGATCTCGGCCAGAGAGACCAGCTCGTTCAGACCGCCCTGACGGGAAGCCTCATCGCCGACCACCATGCACGGATTCTCACTGTCGAGAATCAGAGCAATTGCCCGGCTGATGGCATCGGCGCTCGCCACCCCGGGCATCAACGGACCGCTGCTGCTCGGTCCCACCGTGGTTTCCTGCTCCATCACGTCTACGGGCAGAGCAATGAATACAGGACCGCAGGGGGGTTCGTTGGCGATCTTGAAGGCGCGGCTCATCAGCGGCCCCAGCTCATCCGCGCTCTGCGGCTCAGCACTGAACTTGGTGACAGGTTCCGCCATGGCAACCAGATCGTGAGAAAGCAACGGATTGTGGAAACGCATGCGTGTGTCCTGCTGACCGGCGGTGACGATGAGCGGGGAGGCAGCTTTCAAAGCGCCGTACATCATGCCGATGGCGTTGCCGAGCCCGGGGGCGACGTGCAGGTTCGCCACTGCGGTCCGGCCCGTAGCCTGGGCGTGGAAGCTGGCCGCACAAACTGCGACCCCTTCATGCAGAGCGACGTAGTACGGTAGCTGCGGATAGTCGATGAGCCTGTCGAGCAGAGGATTTTCCGTTGTGCCGGGGTTGCCGAAAATCGCGTCCACCCCGTGCAGGAGCAATGACTCCATGAATACCTGACCGCCTCGCATGCCCGTCTCCCTCTGGTAAAAGCTTCGGATTGTAGGTGTTGAGGTGCACGCTGCCCAGCGTGCTCGGCCGGGTCAAGCGCCCGGCCTTGTTGAGTGTCCGGCTGGCGTTGCAAGCGGAACCGGGCAGAAGCACTGGGTATACTGCGCTGGCGGTTTTACGGGAGATGGGCATGCACAAACGATGGTCACCAACCGGCCTCCGGTCGGAGGATTGAGGTCGAATGTCTGGAGAGAAGTCGGCTCGGCCGCGGGTGGTACTGACCAGGCGCTGGCCCGCCGCGGTGGAAACGGTGCTTGCAGAGCAATTCGATGTGGTGTTCAACACCGATGACATAGCGCTGTCCGCGTCCGCCCTTGCCCAGGCGCTTGCCAGTGCCGACGCGCTCTGTCCAACGGTTACGGACAGGCTCGATGCCGCCCTGCTGGGTTCGAGCCACGTGCGTACCCGTCTGATCGCCAACTTCGGAGTGGGCTTCAACCACATCGACCTGGATGCAGCCAGCAAGGCAGGCATCGTCGTCACCAATACGCCCGGCGTGCTGACTGACTGCACGGCAGATCTGGCGATGACGCTGCTGCTGATGGCGGCTCGACGGGCGGGAGAAGGGGAGCGGGAACTTCGCGACGGTGCCTGGACTGGTTGGCGGCCAACCCATCTGCTGGGTCATAAGGTGACCGGTAAGACCCTCGGCATCATTGGCGCGGGCAGGATCGGTCTTGCCATGGCAGCACGAGCGCACCACGGCTTCGGTATGAACATCCTGCTCAGCAACCGCTCAGCCGTTCCACCTGGCGCGCTCGCCGATCTGAAAGCGGCGGAGGTTGGTATCGATGAGCTACTCACCGGGTCGGATTTCGTTTCGCTGCATTGTCCGTCCACTCCGGAAACCCGGCACCTGATCGATACAAAAGCGCTCGAGCGCATGCAGCCGCACGCCATTCTCATCAACACGGCGAGAGGTGATGTGGTCGATGAGGCTGCCCTTGCTCGAGCCCTCGAGGAAGGCTTGATCGGCGGTGCCGGGCTCGACGTCTACGAGGACGAGCCGGTGGTTAATCAGGCGCTGCTCGATGCTCCTAACGTAGTGCTGCTGCCGCATCTCGGCAGCGGCTCGGAGGAAACCAGGGTCGCCATGGGCATGTGTGCGGTGGAGAATCTGCAGGCCTTCTTCAGAAACGAGCCGCTGCCAAATCGTGTTAACTGAACGCTCACCTGAGCGGCATGTGATTATCGGGATTTAAGGATCAGGAAATGGACCAGGACAGCCCACTGACCGACAAGGTAAAACGCACCGGCGGCTGTGCGTGTGGTGAAATTCGCTACGGCTTTTACGAGCCCATCGTCGCCCAGGTTGCCTGCCACTGCCGGGACTGTCAGTACGCCTCCGGCGGTGGACCGGCTTACGTGGTGAGCGTGCGCCGGGACGAGTTCAGGATCACCAAGGGGCGACCAAAAGAGTTCACCACCCTTTCAGAAGCAGGCAATCACGTGACGAGGCTGTTCTGCGGCGACTGCGGCAGCCCGATCTACTCTTACAATGACGCAAGCGATGAGTTCTGCGGGGTAAAGGTGGGCAGCCTGGATGATCCGGAACACTACAAGCCGCGAGTGCACATCTGGATGAGCGAGTCGCAGCCCTGGCACAAACGGGGGCTCTTCACCGCGCGTTTCCGGAAGAACCCGCCGATGCCGAAGTCGAGTTAACCAGAGGCTTCTTGAGCATGCCGCGTCCCATCACCTGTATCGATGATCTGCGTCGCCTGCATGAGGCTCGGGTACCGCGGATGTTTTACGACTATGCGGACTCCGGCTCCTGGTCGGAGTCCACCTACCGCGCCAACGAGTCGGATCTGCAGGAGATCCAGTTCAAACAGCGTGTGGCGGTGGACATGTCCGACCGGTCCATCGCCGGCACCATGGTGGGAGAGTCTGTGCGCATGCCTGTGGCGTTGGCACCCGTCGGGCTCACCGGCATGCAGCACGCGGACGGAGAGATCCTGGCGGCACGGGCGGCCGAGAAGTGGGGCGTGCCGTTCACGCTGTCGACCATGAGCATCTGTTCCATTGAAGATGTCGCCGCGGCGACGGATAAGCCGTTCTGGTTTCAGCTCTACGTGATGCGCGATCGGGGCTTCATTGGCCAACTCATCGATCGGGCCAAAGCGGCTGGCTGCTCGGCGCTGGTGCTGACGCTGGATCTGCAGATTCTCGGTCAACGGCACAAGGACCTGATCAACGGGTTGAGCACCCCGCCGAAGTTGACGCTCGGGAGCTTTCTCAACATGGCCATGCACCCGCGCTGGTGTCTCGGCATGCTGGGCACGCGCCGGCGCCAGTTCGGCAACATCATCGGTCATGCCGCTGGCATCAGTGACATGACGTCGCTCTCAGCCTGGTCTGCGGAGCAGCTGGATCCGACGCTCACCTGGGCGGACGTGGCCTGGGTGAAGGAGCGTTGGGGCGGCAAGCTGATTCTGAAGGGCATCATGTGTGCCGAAGACGCGCGCCTGGCGGTGGAGTCCGGTGCGGATGCGCTGGTCGTTTCCAATCACGGCGGGCGTCAGCTCGATGGCGCGCCGTCATCCATCGCCGTGTTGCCTGAGGTGTTGGACGCCGTAGGCGATGCCATGGAAGTGTGGGTCGATGGCGGCATCCGTTCCGGTCAGGATGTCTTCAGGGCATTGGCCCTGGGTGCCAGTGGCACCCTGATCGGCCGCGCCTACGTCTATGGCCTGGGTGCTCTGGGTGAAGCCGGCGTTAGCCGATGCCTGGACATCATCGCCAACGAGCTGGATCTGACCATGGCCTTCTGCGGCCTGCGAAACATTGGCGATGTGGACGCCAGCGTGCTCTGGAGATCACCCGCCGGTTAGGCCGAATCAGTAGAGGCCCTCTCCCGTGCCGAAGTAGAAGATGGCGTCGAGGATGAGGAAGATACCGAACCCTGCCAACAGGATCGGCAGGAGCACGCCGCCGATTCTCTCCAGCCAGACACTGATTTTGTCGAGCAGCCCGCGTGCCTTCGATCCCATGACCAGTGTCAGCAGCGGCACCAACGAGAACGGCAGCATGTAGGCCAGGTTGTAGCCGCCGAGTACGGCAAGGCTACTTGCCAGGCCGAGCTCGGCCTTCAGGATCTCATCAATGGCGACGAAGTACGGTAGCCCGAAAGGTATGCCGATGAAGTTGACAATCGCCCCGGTCGTGAACGCCGATAGGGGTGTTCCGGGTGTGACAATCTCGGTTTCGGTGGTGGCACTGCTTCGGCGACTCAACCAGGCGACGTAGAGCAGGATGACGCCCAGAACGACACCCAATACGTACCCTACCGTCCCCGGATTGACCATGAACTCCGTGAGCTCGTCAAAGGCCAGGGCGATGAGAATGCCGGAACTGAAGTAGGCGACGGTGTGACCCGCCAGTGCGGCGGTGCTGAGCAGCACGCCACGAGGACGGGCTACCAGGTGGACGAGCAGTGCGAACAGCACCGGGTTAGCCACATCGCCCAGGAGGACGGGTATCAGGATCAGAAACAACTCGCTCATGGCGCGGATCCGCTTGGCGTGGCCGGATTCTAGCACCGGGATGACGTTGCCAATCGCTCGCGGTACTCAATGCTGGCGGGGAGAGCGCCGATCAGGTACTACTGCCGCATCACTCAGCACAGGAGCGATCATGCCTCTGGATACTCGAATGGTGGGCGAGTCGACCCGCACCTTTACCCACGACGTGGATGCCCGCTGGATCATGGCTTATGCAGCCGGCCTGGGAGATCTGAATCCGTGCTACATGGACACCAAAGCGGGCACTGTGACCGCTCACCCGGTGTTTCCGGTCTGTCTCGAGTGGCCGGTCATCCTGTCGAGCCGAGAGCTTCCCGGCTACGAATCGACCACCCGGGAAGAAGGTGCAAGAGGGGTTCACGCCGCCCACGACCTGCACCTGTACCGGCCGATTCGGGCGGGGGAAAAACTGACCACCCAGGCGACCATCATTTCTCTGCAATCCATCAGACCAGGCGCCGCCCAGATGACGCGACTGGACACCACGGATGCGAGTGGGGAGCTGGTTTGCAGAACCTACCAGCTCGGGATCAGCCGGGGTGTGGCCACGACCGGCGAACCGGCGGAGGTTGAGTCCGCGCCGACGTTGCCGGTGAGAGGTGATGGTGACGAGCACATCGCCAGCTACCCCATTCAGGTACCCGCTGGTGCCGCGCACGTCTACACCGAGTGCGCGCGCATCTGGAATCCCATCCACACGGATCGGGCGGTGGCCCTCGCTGCGGGGTTGCCGGACATCATTCTGCACGGCACGGCGACCATGGCGCTCGCTGTCAGCCGATTGGTGAACGAGTATCTGGATGCCGAGCCCAGAAGGGTCAGGCGGCTGGGTGGGCGCTTTGCCGCGATGGTGCTGATGCCGTCGACGCTGTTACTCGAGGTGGCGGCAGTGGAAGACGGGGTGATTCACTATGACGTGCTCACCGAGGACGGGCAGAAGGCGTTTCAGAATGCCTATCTCTGCTTCGAGTAGCGCCCGCAACAAGTCCCGGCCATGGCGAGCGTCACCTTGCTGATCTACGCACCGGTCTCCGCATCCGCCCGGGGTCGGGTGAGAATGGGCCAGTAGCTGAAAAAGAAGGTGGCGAAGGCGAGCGTCCAGAACACGCCGGCAAGCCACAGCCACTGAACGTAGCTGTCTGGCACTAAAAGCGGACCGATTACGCGGCTCGCCGCGGCCAGATGAATGGCCGGAAAGCAGATGAGCTCAGGAGGTCCGGCTGCCAGCGCTCGTCCCGTGTGGCCGAGGGCGCTACGCGTCATCATGGCCAGCATCAACGAAGCCATGGCACCGACCGTGAGAGCGTGCATTGCCAGGGAGGGTTCCAACCCGCGAAGCAGGAAGTGCACGGGGATCCACAGGTAGGCGAGGGGTAGAGCCAGCAGCAGCGGGTTGCCGAGCGTTCGCCATGACCGCCAGCCCGCCAGGCGGACCAAGTGCACGAGCGCACTGCCCAGGCAGAACGCCGACCAGGCTGCACCGTCAGCACCGGGTGCGAAGAGGTCGAGAAGGAGCATGCCGAGCGCCGAGCCGATTACCATGGCCTCCAGCGGCAGCCAGCGCCTCGGCGCCAGGCCTGCGATGGCGTTCTGCGAGAAGGCGGGAATGACCCGGCCGCCGACAACGATCATGAGCAGCAGAATCATGTCCATGGCGATGGTCGTGCTGGCCATACCTTGGAAAGCGCCACGTATGGCCAACCCATGCAGGACGGCGGCAGCGGTCAGTCCCAGCAGGAGGACGGGCACGAAGTAGTTACGGCGATTTCGGGATCTCAGGATGGGTGCACCGATCAGGGCCGCTGCAGAGAAGAGAAAGCCGCCATCGAGCAGGATTGGCAGCATGCCGGGACTCAGCCAGTTGGCCAGCCGCGCGGCCAGCCAGAGACCGAACAGGGCGGCGAGCCGGCCGCGGTCGGCGGTGGGCAGCCCGGTCCAGTTCCGCACGGCGGTGAGCAGGAAACCGACGATGACGGCGGTCGCAAATCCGAAGATCATTTCGTGTGCGTGCCAGAGCAGAGGCGACACGCTGGGCTGTGGGGCCTCCGCGATAGCGTAGTTCAGTATCCACAGCGGAACGCTGAGCAGTGCGAAACCGGCGGCACCCAGGTAGAAAGGGCGGAAGCCGACGCTGAGAAAGCTGCTGTTCAATCCTGCCACTCGTTGTTGTTTTGCTTTTTGGTTGTTCTCACCGTCATCTGTCAGCGTTGCCGATTCAGCCGACCGATCTCACATTTACCTTAGGTTTTACTCGAGCGGTGTGCGCTAACCCATTATTCTTTATAAAGAAATTTGCAAAACCAATGGCTGCCGTGTAGGTTGCCGTCAACTCTGTCGAGGACGTCTGCATTGGCTGTTCGCAAGATCGTCATTCTCAACCCGAAAGGGGGTTCCGGTAAAACCACCATCGCAACCAATCTGGCGGCTTACTACGCAAGTGCGGGCCAGCCGTCCGCGATCATGGACTATGACTCGCAAGGCTCGAGCACGCGTTGGCTGAGCCGGCGTTCGCCGGAGAGTCCGTACATTCATGGCATCGCCACCTATGAGAATCACGCCGGTCAGACCCGCTCGTTTGCCCTTCGGGTGCCGGTTGAGGTGGAGCGCGTTGTTGTCGACACGCCGGCAGCCTTCAACAAGCACGAGCTGATGGACTACGTGCGTGGCGCCGACAAGATCCTGGTGCCCGTGCTGCCGTCGGAGATCGACATCCATGCCGCCACGCGAACCATCGCCGACCTGTTGCTGGTAGCCAAGATCGCCCGACATGATGATCGGCTTGCCGTGGTCGCCAATCGGGTCAAGCGCAACACGGTGGTGTTCCGCTCCCTGATGAAGTTCCTCGAGTCCCTGGAGATACCCGTGGCCGCCGTGCTCCGGGATACCCAGAACTACATTCGAACCGCCTCCGAGGGTCAGGGTCTGGTGGAGCTGAAGAAAGCCGATGTGACCAAAGACCTGGTGCAGTGGAAGCGCCTGGTTGCCTGGCTGGAATCGGACAACCCGCGGCCCAGAGCAGAGCCGGAGCCCATTCCCGTTTCGGGTGGATCGAGGCTCCGGCCACACTATCGTCTGCAATGACCGAATCTCGCCCGGACGGATTCGAGATCGCCGCGGGCACCGACCCGGCGGAAGATCTGATCGGGCCTTTCTACCTCAAGCGCAGCGGCGATCACTGCGAAACCGGCCTGCTCACCGAATCGCGCCACACCAACAAGCTCGGCACCGTGCACGGCGGTGTGTTGATGACTTTCGCCGACTACACGCTTTGTGCTGTCGGCAAAACCGGCAGCTCGGACGACAGCATCGTCACCGTTTCTCTAACCACCGAATTCGTTCGCGCCGCGCCCGCTGCCGAATGGCTCAGGGGCGAAGGCACTATCAGCCGACGCACCCGGTCGCTGGTTTTCGTTCAGGGGCGACTGTGTCATGGTGATTCCGTCATCATGACCTTCAGTGGTATCGGCAAGAGAATCCCGGGGGAAACCTGATCATGTGGACCGACGAGAACGCTGCGTCAGCGGCGCTGTTTGACCGTGCCCGGGCGGTGATGCCGGGCGGCAGCACCCGGGCGGCCGTCTGGCTCAATCCGTACCCGCCGTACGTGGCCAGAGGCGAAGGTGCTTACGTCTACGATGTGGATGGCACCGAGTATCTGGATCTGACCAACAACCTGGGTGTGCTCATCCACGGCCATGCGCATCCGGACGTGGTGGCAGCCGTCCGCGACCAGGCAGGTCTTGGCAGCTGCTTCGCGCTACCCACCGCATCCGAGGTGGCGCTCGCGGAACTCATCTGCAGCCGCGTGGCGGGTTTCGAGCGGATCCGCTTCATCAATACCGGATCGGAAGCCGTGGGCCTGGCCCTGAAGATCGCACGGTCGTTTACCGGCCGATCGAAGATCGTGAAGCTGGAGGGCGTCTATCACGGCTCCAACGATTTCGCCGAGATCAGCAACTACTCGACGCCGGAAAACTGGGGCAACACGCCTGCCGCGGTGCCGACAGTACGCGGCACGCCCGCCGGGGTGCTCGATTCCGTGCTGGTGACCCCCGCCAACGATCTGGCCGCTGCAGCGACGCTGCTCGAGGAGCAGGCGAGCGAGATTGCCGCGGTGATCGTCGATCCCGTACCACCGAGGACGGGCATGCAGCCATTGGCTGCAGAGTTCGTGGCCGGGTTGCGCACGTTGACCCGGTCACTGGGCATTCTGCTCATCTACGACGAAGTGATTGCCTTCCGCTTTGGCTATGGCGGAGCGCAGACCCGCTTTGGCGGCGAGCCGGATCTGACCGCGCTGGGCAAGATCATTGGTGGCGGTTATCCGGTCGGAGCGGTGGCGGGTTCAGCCGAGGTGATGGAGGCAACGGCCAAGGACGTGGGCTCCAGCGGCACCTTTACCGCCAATCCGGTGACCATGCGGGCAGGTCATGCTTCCATGAACCTGCTCACGCCGGAGCGCTTCGCAGCGCTGGATGCGCTCGGTGAGCGGATGGTGAGTACGGCAGATGGACTCTTCGCGGAAGCCGGGATCAACGGCCAGGTCTGCGGGACCGGATCCATTGCCAGCATCTACTTTCATGATCGTGAGGTGCGCGATTACCGAAGCTACTTCAAGCAGCCCGCCGAGACGGCCGCGTCCGATGCTTTTCATCTTGCCATGCTCAAGCGGGGCGTGTTGATCGCGCCCACGGCCACCTGCTTTTTTTCCACCGTGGTCAGTACTGCGGATGAAGACCGCTTCCTGAATGCGTTCCGGGAAAGCCTGACTGAAGTGCGCGACGCGCTCTGATGAGCTGGCTGCGGCGCGGCATTGCAGTCGTTCTGGTGCTCACGGTCGGGCTTGGCCTGGTCGCCTGGTATCAGTTGACTGCACCTATCCCGGAAGATGCTGCGACGGTTGTCGCGCCCGGGCTCAGCGCGCCAGCCACTGTCCGTTACGACGCGAACCGGCGCCCCTTTGTGCAGGCGGAGCGCTTCACCGATGCCGTCTTCGTCCAGGGCTGGCTGCACGCTCGTGAGCGTTACTGGCAGATGGAGCTGCTTCGCCGGGCAGGGAAAGGCCGCCTCGCTGAACTGCTTGGCAGAGGCCTTCTGGCCACGGACGTCGAGATCACGCTCGCCGGTGTGCCTGGTATGACGGAGCAGATGATCGCCAATGCCAGCGCTGAAACCATGGCGGTGGTGGACGCCTATGTTGCGGGGATCAATCTGGCAGTTGCGACGCTGCCCGCACCGCTTGAATTCCGCCTGCTCGGTGCCGAGCCCAGCCCCTGGTCCCGGGAGGATGTATTTGCCATTGGCGGCATCATGGCCTTCCAGTCCGGGCGGAACATGCGCAACGAGTTGCTCAGGCTATCGCTGATGGCCGGCCTGGATCAGGCGATGGCCGTGATCTTTACCGATCGATCCACCCCTCAGGTGCCTGGCCGGATCGACTTCGATCGCTATCTGGCCATGGAGCGAGCGCTCCAGCAGGAACGCCCGTTCTTTCAACCACCACTGCTCGGCAGCAATGGCTGGGTGGTCGCACCTGACCGTTCGGCCACGGGCAACGCGTTGTTCGCCTTCGACTCCCACGACGGCTGGGGCATGCCGAGCCTCTTCTATGAGGTGCACCTGTTCTTTCAAGATGAATCCGTGCGGGGCTTTTCGGTGCCCGGTCTTCCCGGCGCGATTAACGGCTTCAACGAGTTCATGGCCTGGGGCTTCACGAACATCGGGGATTCTCAGGACCTCTTTCTGGAGACTCGTGACCCGGAAGACCCGGGTCGGTTCAAGGGACGGGACGGCTGGTACCGGGCCGCAACCGAAACCGTCGAGATCCCGGTCAGTGGTCAGGAAGCACACGTTCTGTCGATTGTGCGCACGGAGAACGGACCGCTCATTCAGCACGACCCGCCGATCTCACTGCGCTGGTCGGCCCGGGAGATCGGCGACGACTACGGTCTCGATGGGCTCTTCCTGCTCAACCGCGCCACGTCCTTCGATGCCTTCATGGCGGCCATCGATCGCTTTCCGGCGCCGAGTGCCAACGTTACCTACGCCGATGTTGAAGGCAACATTGCTTACCGGACCCTGGGATTGCTCCCGCGGCGCGGTAAGGGTGACGGGCTCGTTCCGCTGAAAGCCGATGACCCCGAGAGCGACTGGCTCGAGCTGATGCCGCTGGCCTGGACGGAAGGGTCAGTGAACCTGCCGCGCTCGATCAATCCTGCACAAGGATATCTGGTCAAGGCCAATGCCCGGGTGCTGCCGGAGCCGCCGCTGATCTCGGCAGACAACGCGCCCGGCTATCGCCAGGCTCGGCTGGAAGAGCTGCTGGCCGCCGGCAGCCCGGTCAGTTTCGCAGACATGGCCCGCTGGCAGGGCGACTGGCACAACAAGCAGGCCGAGTGGTTGCTGCCGGTGCTGATGTCCAAGATTGGCAATCATGCAGACACACAGGCCTACCGCGACCTGGCGCGCTGGCTGGAGGCGCCGGTGAACGAACCCGATCTGACGGCGCCAGTGCTGTTCAATGGCTGGTACATCGCCATTGCCAGGGAAGTATTCGAGCCCGCTCTCGGCCCCGAGAGGTTTCAGGCGCTGCTCGCCAACAGCTACCTGCTCAATCACGCTCTGGATCGGTTGATTCTGGACGACGGCAGCTCGCCCTGGTGGCGGGGCGAGAAATCGGCGGCCATCGAGCGTGCGTTTGAGAGCATGGCCGCAGCGCGTGCCCGGGCACCACTGAGCTGGGGCGAAGCACACGGCCTCCTGTTCCGCCACGAAATGAGCGGTGCGGTGCCAGGCCTCGGCGCTCTCATCGATCGCGGCCCTTATGCCTGGGGCGGCGGCAACCCGACCGTGGGTCGGGCCCGCTTTCGCTACGACCGGCCCTATGCGGCTACCGGCGGGGCCACTGTGCGGCTGGTGGTGGAAATGAGCCAGCCGATGCGGATCGGTGCCGTGATGCCGGGCGGTCAGTCCGGTCATCCGGCGAGTCCCCACTATGACGATCAGATCGAGACCTGGATGGCGCGAAAGCTCGACACCATTGCGGCCACGGCAGAAGGTGCGGGTGATGTGGTGACGACGCTGTTACCCTCTGCGGATGCGGAGTAAGTGCGAGGGAAGATGAAGGCGAAGCGATTCAACCTGTTGATTGTCGTGCTTTGCGTCTGCACGGTGCCGCTCGCCGCGGAGGAACGGCCGAGCGCCAGAGACCTGGGTGTGCAGATCGGTATCTTCGAGCCGGGTGCGTTCAATGCCATCACCGACGTGGCCGGGGTGCTGGTCGGCCATGCCACCAAGGTGGAAGGGGACGACATCCGCACCGGGGTGACCGCGATCATCCCGGGTCCCGGCAACCTCTACACGCAGCCGATGCCCGCCTGGATCCACTCGGGTAACGGTTACGGCAAGCTGATCGGCGAGACCCAGGTGCGGGAGTTCGGTGAGATCGAAACGCCCATACTGCTGACCTGCACACTCTGTGTCTGGCAGGCTGCGGATGCGCTCAAGGCCTGGATCTACGAGCAGCCTGGCATGGGTGAACACACCGTGAACCCCGTCGTTGGTGAAACCAACGATTCCATCGTGAACGACATGTGGGCCAACCCGGTGGGCGAATCCGAGGTTTATTCGGCTTTGAACAGCGCTCGCTCCGGTGCGGTGGCCGAAGGAAGCATCGGGGCAGGCACCGGCACTCAGGCCTTTGGCTTCAAAGGCGGCATCGGCACCAGTTCGAGAGTGCTGCCTGATTCGCTGGGTGGTCACACGATCGGCGTTCTTGTGCAGACCAATTTTGGTGGGGTGCTGAGCCTCAATGGCGCGCCTGTGGGACGCGCTTTGGGCCAGTTTCCGTACGCCGATGAGACCCTGCCGGGTGATGAGGATGTGGAAGACGGCTCGATCATGATGGTGGTGGCAACGGATGCGC
Source organism: Candidatus Azotimanducaceae bacterium (assembly GCA_965215995.1). Classification (GTDB taxonomy): domain Bacteria; phylum Pseudomonadota; class Gammaproteobacteria; order Pseudomonadales; family Azotimanducaceae; genus SZUA-309. The sequence goes on from OZ244128.1 coordinate 4,173,212, forward strand.
CTCTGCATCCGAAGGGCCTCGAGCGGCTGTCTAAGCGCGCCATGATGGGCCTCGCCCGTACCGGCTCCTACGCCAGCAACGGATCCGGCGATTACGTGATCGCTTTTTCCACGCATCCGGACGTGCGCCAGCCGCGGGAGAGCCTGGCGCCTGTGAGCGGGCCGCGACTTGTCAACGCTGCCATGTCGCCTCTCTTCCTGGCGACAGTAGAGGCGACGGAGGAGGCCATCGTCAATGCGCTCTTGAAGGCGACCACGGTGACCAGCAGCCGCGGCACTCTGGAAGCCATCGATATCGATGCCGTGCGTGACGTGCTTGAGCAGCACAAGGTAACCAACTGGGATGAGACGCTGCCGCCGCGCGGCGGCCGTTAATGGGAGATAACCATGAGCTACGCGAAACCCGAGTACCTGATCGAAGCCGAGGCCCTTGCCGGTGACCTGGCTGATGAGAATCTGAAGATCTTTGATGCGACCGTGCACCTGGTCCCGGCGGAAAAGGGCTACCGGGCGGAATCCGGTCTGACGGACTACCAGAAGGGCCATATTCCCGGCGCCGCCTTCCTGGACCAGATCCGTGCCGTATCAGATACCAGCACCGGTCTTGGCTTCTCGTTGCCAGCGCCACAGGCGCTGCAGGACGGTCTGCGCAGCGTCGGCATCAACGACGGCGATCGAATCGTCGTCTATTCCACGGCTCACATGATGTGGGCCACCCGGGCCTGGTGGTTGCTGCACTACGCGGGCCTCGGCAATGTAGCGGTGCTGAACGGCGGCTTCCGCGCCTGGCAGGAGGCCGGTCTCGAGACCAGCACGGAGGCCGCGACCTTTGCAGACGGCGATGTGACCGTGCGACCAAGGCCGGAGCGGTTCGTGAATCAGTCCGAGGTGCTGGCCGCGATAGGTGATGGTGCAATCTGCACGGTCAATGCGTTGTCGCCCGACGTCTATACCGGCGAAGGCAAGATGAGTTATGGCCGCAAGGGTCACATCACCGGTTCGGTGAACGTCTACTACGACGAGTTGCTCGACGCAGGTCGCTTCCGGTCGGCAGATGAGTTGCATGCAGCCTTGTCAGGTAAAGGACTGCTCGATGCCGAGCAGGTCATCGCTTACTGCGGCGGTGGTATCTCGGCCACGATCGACGCGCTGGCTTGTCTGCTGGTAGGAAAGGATGAGGTTGCCGTGTACGACGGCTCCATGTCCGAGTGGGTGCGCGACGAGAGTCTGCCGATGACCCTGGGTGCTGAGCCGGGCTGAGCCCGGCTTCAGGCGAACGCGTCTACCGGGCCATTGCGTAGAACTCGTCGTTCGGCCGCATGGCGGAGAGGTTGGCGAGACGATTGCTTTGCGCGAAGAAGGCGCTGATGGCACCTATATCCCAGATGTCATCATCGCTGAAATCGTGCGCACGCAAGGCGGCGAAGTCCTCCTCGCCAACTGCCGCGGCATCCCGACTCACCTTCATGGCGAAATCGAGCATTGCCCGCTGCCGGTCGGACACATCTGCCTTGCGGTAATTAATGGCAACCTGATCCGCGATGAGCGGGTTCTTCGCCCGGATGCGAAGAATGGCGCCGTGTGCAACCACGCAGTACTGGCACTCGTTGGCAGCGGACGTGGCGACGACGATCATCTCCCGTTCGGCTTTGGTCAGGCCGCTGTCCCGTTCCATGAGCGCATCGTGATGTGCGAAGAAGGCACGAAACTCATCGGGTCGGTGGGCCAGCGCCAGAAAGACGTTGGGCACGAAACCGGATTTTTCCTGCACGGCTTCGATTCTCGAGCGGATGTCGTCCGGCAGATCGTCGAGCGCCGGTACCGGGAAACGACTGATGGAGTGGTTAGACATGTGTTTTCCTGGTTCTTGGGTCGATACGTTCATGCTCAGCAGCTTGAGCAGCAGTTTGGATTTAATGCTCAAGGCGAATGTCAGGAATTGTTTCTTATGACGTTACCACAGCCCGTTCTGCACGCGGAACACAGCCGCGGTAGGCAGGCGCTGCTCACAAATGACGCAGAAAAGACTCCGGATTGTTCAGAAATGCACGGGTGATGCTCACGTGCTCCACATCGTCCCAGGCGACGGCTGCAGGTGGGGATTGATTGAAATCCAGGATCTGCGCCTCCGGCAGCGCCATCAGGATCGGTGAGTGGGTGGCGATGATGAATTGAGCGTCGTTGGCCACCGCATCCTGGATCATGGCGATGAGGGCGATCACGTTGGTGGGGGAGAGCGGGGTTCCGGCTCGTCCATCAGGTAGAGGCCGGCTTTGTTGATTCGAGCCCGGAACAGATCGAGGTAGAGCTCGCCGTGCGATCGGGCGAAAGGATCTGCGCCATAGCGCTCGCGCAGGGCTTCCGATTGAGCCCGGGCCATGCCGACCGCCCTCTCACGGCCCCAATCTCCGGGCACGCTCTGGGCTAGCTCCGCGGCAATAGCCTCGTGCTCGCGCGTCGTCTGCTGAACGGATTGCAGAAAGCCAGTGGCATCATCGGCTCGGAAGAAGAAGCCGTGTCGGATGGGTGCGCTGCGCGCGAAGCGGAATGCGGGTACTGCGGCCCTCGCGGAAGTCATCAGCGGATGGTCTTCCACTGCCTGGCGGCCGAGAGAGGGTAGTCGGTGGCCGGCAGCGATGATCTCCAGAAGCGTGGACTTACCGCTGCCGTTGTCCCCGATCAGAAAGGTGACAGGTGCGGTGAACTCCAGTCTGGTGAATGACTCGAACAGCGGTAAGGTGAAGGGGTGGCCTTCACCTGATTCCAGAAGCGTCAGAGATCTCAGCAGCGTCATCGAAGGAATCAGTCCCCTGCATCGTCCTGATCGGGAGTGCCCTGGCGCAACGCATACAGAGCCCCGTACTCCGGATACTCGTTCAGAACTTCGATAGCCACCCCCAGCGGTGGTCCGACGGTCTCTCGAAGCGCTTCCGGTGTGGGCAACTGACCGCCTGTTTTGATGACATCGTCCACGAACGCCTTCATCTCCTGGCGCACCTGGTCACGACGCTCACGCTCCTCTGCTTCGATCTTGCCCTCGAACGAGAGTCTGTTGCCCCAGGGATCTTCGATCACGACTTCCGGGAACTCATACGGTGGCGCACGGTTGATCTGCACGGCGTCGGGGCGGCGCTGGTTCCACTCCTCGACCAGCAACTCCAGACCGCTGACGTCCAGATGGATTGAAGCCGGTCCCGGGGCATCCGGTTGCTCGTTGATCATGAAGGTAAAACGGTCCCTGGACAGGAATCCTACGGCCGGCATGCCAGGAGCTTCCCGCCATTCTGCGTCCAGGTTGAAGCCGAGCCATTGCACGTAATGCGCTTTGGCTTGCGCGAAATCACCAACCGCAAGGGCGGGTCGGGGAGGATGCAATACGGGGCTCTTGCGGGGTGTTTGACTCATGCTCACCTCCGTTCGGTTGAGTCGGCTGGAGGGTCCGGGCATTCTGATCGGAAAAGTACTGACTGAGCAACAATGAACAGGAAAATCGGTTTCATCGGCTGTGGCCACATTGCCAGATTCCATGCCCGCAACGTTCGTGACGCGATTACCCGGCACGGCATTGACCTCGACTATGACGCGGTCTGCGACCTCGACCTGGGCCGAGCCGAGGCATTTGCCGAGATCGCCGGTTGCTCGCTTGTTACAGACCGGGCCGCTGAAGTCATAGATGCCTGTGACGTGATCTACATCTGCACGGAAACGGCTGCGCATCAGGATCTGGTTTCAGCTGCGGTGGCAGCCGGCAAGCACCTCTTCTGCGAAAAGCCCCTGGCGCGCAATCTTGCTGATGCCCGGTCGATGACGGAGCAGGTTCGGGCGGCCGGTGTCATCAATCAGGTCGGCCTGGTGCTGCACTTCAGTCCGGTCTACCGGGTGCTCCAGGCGCTGATGGCTGAGGACTGGGGAGAGCTTCTGTCTGCCCACATGCGCGACGATCAGTGCTTCCCCACCGGCGATCACTACGGGTCCACCTGGCGTGCAGACCCGGAGCGGGCCGGTAGCGGAACGTTGCTCGAACACTCCATCCACGACCTGGACCTTTTCCGGTGGCTGTTCGGGGAAGTGGAAGCCGTGCACTGCCACACCCGGGAAACCTCCGGGCACGCCGGTATTGAAGACATCGCTCATGTCCGTTTCCTGCATGAGGGCGGACACAGCAGCACGCTGGCCAGCATCTGGCATGCCATGCCCGCCCGTCAGTCCAGCCGCTCTCTGGAGGTCTTTTTCGAGCGAGCCCGGTTTACCACCGAGAGCGATTACTTCGGTGCGATCAGCATGGAGGTGGCGGGTAAGAATCCGGTTGTGTTGTCCCATGACGAGGTGCTGAGCAGGTTCATGCAGATGGAGGGCCTCGACCCGGCCGACGAAGACCTGCGGAGCCTGGCAGGGCTGGGGGATCGGCGATTCCTGGAGGCAGTGGTTCACGGCGAGCCTGCAGCACCATCGTTCGCAGATGCCCTTCGTGCGCATGAGATCGTCGACGCCTGCTATCGGAGCGCGAGTTCCGCGGCGCGACAGGCACCGGTCGATATTTCCTGCTAAGTTTCCCGACAACCTGTTTTGCGAATGCGTGGGGCGTGACATGAAGCGACTGGGTGCGATTCTGTACAACGACTTCGAGTTGCTGGATGCCTACGGGCCGCTCGAGATGTTCGGCTGTCTGGGGGACCAGGTGGAGATCGTTGTGATCGCGGAAGAGAAAGGTCCGGTCAAGTCATCCGGTGGGCCTAAGACACTCGCTGAGTACGACTTCGGTGACGCACCGGATCTGGATCTGATCCTCCTGCCAGGAGGTTTCGGCACCATCCCGGAGTTGGAGAACGAGGCGATCCTGAACTTTCTGCGCGATCGTTGCCCAACCTCCGAGATCACCATGAGTGTCTGCTCCGGCTCTGCGCTGTTGGCGAAAGCCGGTCTGCTCGATGGTCTTCCGGCCACATCAAACAAGATGTTCTTTTCTCTGGCCAGTACTCAGAGCGATGCAGTGGACTGGAAAGTAGCTGCTCGCTGGGTGGATGCGGGCCGTTACGTGACATCGTCGGGGGTCTCCGCCGGCACGGACATGGCGCTGGCCGTAATCGCCCGGCTCTTTGGCGCCGAGGCGGCAGAGTCTGTCGCCCGCTTCACCGAGTATCAGTGGCACGCGGACGCGGATGACGATCCGTTCAAGGCCTATCTCAATCAGGCGGAAGGCATGGCTGGATAGGATCGCCCGATGGCAGCACAGGAAATAAGCACGGTCCAGGTGGCCATTCGACTCGTCATCCTGTCCGCCATCTTTCCACTATTCCTGTTTCCCTTTGCCGGCCGCTGGGACTGGGGCGTGGCTTGGGTGCTCATCGCGATCATGGCGGTAGCCACTCTGCTCAGCCGCTTGCTGCTGGTGCGTGTGCATCCAGATCTCCTGAGTGAACGGGCCAGCTCTCTGGACGCGGAGAACACCAAGCCCTGGGACAAGGTGCTTGCACCGGCCATGGGGCTCACGCCGCTGCTCGTGCTGGTCGTGGCTGGCCTGGACGAGCGCCATCAGTGGTCGCCCACGCTGAGCCTGGGCGTGCAGGTGGTCGGGCTCGTGCTGGCCGCCGTAGGTTACGGGATTGCCACCTGGGCCATGCTCAGCAACCGGTTTTTCTCCGGCGTGGTGCGCATCCAGACGGAACGGAACCACGAAGTGGTCGATAGCGGTCCGTATGCCTTCGTCCGGCATCCCGGCTACACCGGCAACCTCATTGCCGGGCTTGGTTTTCCCCTGGCACTTTCCTCGTTGTGGGCCCTCCTGCCCCTGCTGCTCGTCCTGATCGTCACAGTGATCCGCACCCGGCTGGAGGACGAGACACTGCAGAAAGAGCTCCCGGGCTACGCAGAGTTCACCAGCAGGACGCGCTACCGGCTCGTGCCAGGGATCTGGTGAACAGGCCCTAGACTGGGCATTGAGGGGGAGATGAGTATGGGGAAGCTACGGTACTTTGCTGCATTTGTTGTGTTTGTTGCGCTGGGTTGCAGCGACCGGGTGGTTGAGAGTGAAGACGCACCTGCGGCGTCTGCTGACTCGGACAAAGTCTGGGTAGATGACCAGCGACTGATAAACGCGGATGCGGACAGCCGGAACTGGCTGTCGCATGGGCGCACGTATTCGGAGCAGAGATTCAGCCCGCTGGATCAGATCAACACCGGAAACGTTGAAGATCTCGGCTTGGCGTGGAGCTGGGATACGGGGACGTATCGAGGATTGGAAGCCACCCCGATCGTGGTCGACGGCGTCATGTTCACCACCAGCACCTGGAGCGTGGTCAATGCGCACGATGCACGAACGGGAGCGCTGCTCTGGCAGTACGACCCGGATGTGCCGAGGGAATGGGGGTTCAACGCCTGCTGTGATGTCGTCAATCGTGGTGTGGCTGTCTGGGAAGACAGAGTTTTCGTCGGCACGCTGGACGGCCGCCTCATCGCGCTCAGCGCTGAGACCGGCGAGCCCATCTGGGAGACGTTGACGATTGATCCGTCCCGACCGTACACGATCACCGGCGCGCCGAGGGTGGTTAAGGGCAAGGTCATCATCGGCAACGGGGGCGCCGAGTACGGCGTTCGCGGCTACGTCACCGCTTATGAAGCTGGCAGCGGCGAAGAACTGTGGCGGTTCTACACGGTGCCGGGGAATCCCGATGAGCCCTTCGAACACCCGGAGATGGAAACGGCGGCAGAAACCTGGCGCGGCGGTGAGTGGTGGGAAGTCGGGGGTGGCGGCACGGCCTGGGATGCGATCGCCTTCGATCCCGAGCTGAACCTCCTCTATGTGGGCACCGGAAACGGGTCTCCCTGGTCCCGATATACCCGTAGTCCCGGCGGCGGTGACAATCTCTACCTCGCCTCGATTCTTGCCCTCGATCCGGACAACGGCAAGCTGATCTGGCACTACCAGACCACCCCCGGGGACAACCTGGACTACACGGCGGTCCAGCAGATCACCCTCGCGGACATCGAGATCGATGGCGTGGTGCGCCAGGTGCTGATGCAGGCACCGAAGAACGGATTTTTCTACGTCCTGGATCGAAAGACCGGTGAGTTGATTTCCGCCGAGAAGTACGTGGCGATGAACTGGGCGCTGTATGTGGATCGTGAGACCGGGCGCCCGGTTGAGAATCCTGATGTTCAATATCTCGAGGAGATGAAGTACGTATTTCCAGGGCCGGACGGTGGGCACAACTGGCACCCCATGTCTTTCAGCCCCGAGACGGATCTTGTCTACATCCCGGTGATCGAGAACGGGATGATCTACGCCCAGGACAACGACTTTCAGTACGACCCGAACGGCCAGAACCTGGGGCTCGATGTGTTACCGGTTTTCAACGACTCGGAAGAGCGAACCAACAACACCAAGCTGGTGGCCTGGGATCCGGTGGCGCAGAAGGAAAGATGGTCCGTGGACCATCAGCGGATTGGTGCCAGCGGGGTTCTATCTACCGCCGGTGGGCTGGTGTTCCAGCCAGGTTCCGACTGCAGCTTCAAGGCATACAACGCTGCGACCGGGGATGTTCTCTGGGAAACCGATGTGCAGATGGGAACGATTGCGGGTCCGGTGTCCTACGAGATCGATGGCGAGCAGTACGTCGCGTTCGTCGCCGGTTGGGGCGGGGCGGCCGGAATCTGGTCCTGGGTGCCCTGTGCGGACGGCAAGCGGGCGAATACGGGCAGGTTGCTGGCATTCAAGCTGGATGGAAAGGCCGAGCTACCCCCTGCCCACTCACCACCTCCGGTCCCACAACCGCCTGCGCGACTCGAAGTCGGTGCGGAGCAACTGGCTGAGGGACGCACTCTGTATCTGAAGTATTGCTGGAACTGTCATGCGCTGGGTGCAGAGGTGAGCGGCGTGCTGCCCAATCTCGCCCACCTGTCCCATCAGACGCACGAGATCTGGGACGCCATCGTGCTGGGTGGGGCTCGGCGTGAGCTGGGCATGATCAGCTTTGCGCACATATTGGACCCGGAGCAGTCCCGTGCCATTCAGGCGTTCGTCATCGACAGCGCCCACAACGCCCGGGAGAGCCCGGCGGACGAGAGCCTGGATGAGATGCCGGCAGGGGACGGGTAGCGCGCGGCTGCCCGGTCGGCGCCTTCACTTGAACAGACCGTCCAGCTTGGACCGTGCCTCATCTTCCTTTGAACGCGGTGTCTGAGTTTCGGCATCGCCTTCCGGCTCGTCATATGCTGGTGCATCTTCACTGCCGAACAGTGCCTGCAACTGGTCTTTGGCCGCATCGGCCTTGCTGGTCCGCTCGCCGCTGAACGCCCCGGCGTCAGGGCGGAACCAGTCGCAGAAGTTGGCGTTCTCCTTGATCACAGGCGGGTCAGCGCGATCCTCGTCGCAGGCGCCGGTCACGTCCGTTCGGTAGTGGCGGCAGAAGCGACAGCAATGCAGGGCTTCGAAGCAATCGGGGCACTGCTCGTGTCGGCTGATGGGGCGGGGCACGGACTCGAGATCCGCACCGCAGTTCCAGCATCTGAGTTCAGCCGCCGACATGGTCTGCCTCCTCGGTATCGTCGTCCTGCCCGTCGAGGCTATCCCGGTTCGGCGTGCTGTCCATCACCGTTGCCGAGCCCAGGTCCCGGGCGCGCCGGACAACATTGTCGCCAAAGCGCGCAGAAAGCTCATCCAGTGTCGTCTCCAACCGCCGTTCCTTCTCATCGCTGAAGAGGTCACGCTGAGTGGCTGTGTTTTCCCGGACCAGATCGAAGGCGGTCAGGCCAACAAGCCGGAAAGGGCCGGTGTGATCGAACCTCTCGAGCAGGCTGATACCTGCATCGTACAGTTCCTGTGCCAAATCGCTGGGGGCGGCCAGCGTGCACTGCCGAGAGATCAGCTTGAAATCCGTGGTCTTCAGTCGCACCCGGACACCGCCGGCAAGCAGAGCCTTGCGCCGCAGCCGCCGAGCGATTCGATCCGCCGAGCGCTGCAGATGGCGGGCGATGTCCACCCGCTCCACCACGTCCTCGTTCAGTGTCCGCTCTGACCCCATGCTCCGACTTCTGCGGCTGCCTTCTACCCGCCGCGGATCGCGACCGTGGGCCAGTTCGTAAAAGTGGCTACCGACACTGCCCAGCTGATTTCTGAGCTCGACAGGATCCGCTGCCGCGATATCACCAATGGTTTCGTAGCCGAATCGGGTCAGCTTTTCCTGAGTTTTCGGGCCGGCGCCCCAGAGGCGGGCGATGGGTAGCTCTGCGAGCCAGGCGATCGTCTCATCCGGCGGCACCACCAGAAGTCCCTGGGGTTTGCAGATACCGGACGCCACTTTGGCCACATACTTGCTGGCAGCAACGCCGACGGAGACGTGCAGACCGGTGGCTTCCATGACGGCACTCTTGATCTTCTGTCCCATCTCGCTGGCAGTACCAAAGATGTGTTCGGCGCCTGTCATTTCCAGAAACGCCTCGTCCAGGGAGATCGCCTCGACTTCCGGCGAAAAGTCTCTGAACACGCTCATGATTCTGGTGGAGAGCTCCGTATATCGTTCGAAGCGGGGTGGGACGACGATGGCGTGCGGGCAGCGTCTCAATGCTTCGGCCATGGGCATGGCACTGCCGACATGAAAAGGTCGGGCCTCGTAGCTGGCGGTGAGCACCACCCCGCGGCGGCTTTGCGGCCCGACGAGAATGGGTTTGCCGATCAGTTCAGAGTTGTCCAGTTGCTCCACGGATGCATAGAAGGCATCCATGTCTGCGTGCACCACGGTGCGCGGCCAGCGCCCGGTCATGGGCGTCTCAGGGCACTAGAATCAGGCGATATCCGAGCCCCGCCGGGTGCCGAACAACCGCGCCGCCAGATGCCGGATGCCGGTCCGCTCGGGCACGGGCTTGGGCCGGAAGTCTTCCCGGCGATCGGTGAGCGTTCGGTACTCGCACTGGCAGAGGCCGGGCGAGGTACAGTTCTTGAGCGGCAACTTCGGCGCGTTGGTCGATAGAAACCGTTTTCCGTCGAGCGCAGTAGCCGATCGGCAACACCGTGCCGGATGATGGATGGATACCGCGCGGTAATCCCCAATGTACATTGTCCTTCCCTTCCTAGCCCTGATGCCGTCATTGCCTGCTCCGATCTGGAGACTCTTCAGGCTCAAAAACAATCTGAATATCAGGTACTTCCCCGCTGGTTCTTATAGACAGCTTTGGGGGAAAGTCGAAGCTACACCTATCTGGACGAATTGTGAACACCCTGTGGATAACTAATTAGGTCAAAATTTTTGACTGAAATTGGGGCTAGCCATAGTAAGCATCGAAAGGCTCATGCCGGGCCCCGTTCTCATCGCAAACGGCGAATGCGCGATCACCCCCGTAGAATGCCACGCCGGCATAGTCCCCGGATTTGCTGAGCACGTAAAAACTGACGTTGAACACCGGTTGGCCTTTATCGTTGAGCAGACGCGGGTCGACGGTGTAGGAGGCGATTCTCTGCAGTGCTGCCATACCGGCATCCTTCGGACCCATTCCCTGACGCATGAACTCGACGATGAGGAAGGAGGCCAGGCTGTAGAGATTTGCCTCGCCGCGACCGGTGGAGCCAGCCGCCCCGACATCGTTGTCTACGTAGAGGCCAGCGCCGAGAATGGGGGAGTCACCCACACGTCCCGGGATTTTCCAGGCGAGGCCGCTGGTGGTGGTGACGCCGCAAACCTCTCCGGCGGCGTTCACGCCGTTGCAGTTGATCGTCCCGTAGTAGTGCTCTGGATCGATTTTACCCTCGGCGACCATTTCGAGACCGGCCTCGAATCCGGCCTGAGCACGAGACTCCGGGTCCGGGTAGTGGTGGGCATCCGTTCTTCGCTTCCATTCCAGCCAGAGCTCGCGGGAGCGGGGCGTATTCAGGTCGTCTTCGATCTCGAAGCCCATGTTTCGAGCGAATCGTTGCGCGCCTTCATCGACCAGCAGATGGTGGTCGGTCACATCGGCCACTGCCCTGGCCACCAGAGATGGATTGCGCACGCCTTTCAGGCAGGCGACACCGCCCGCCCGGCGCTTTGGACCGTGCATGCAGCAGCTGTCCAGGGTGACCACCCCGTCCGCATCCGGCAACCCGCCGAAGCCGACGCTGGTATCCTCCGGGTCGAGCTCGACAATGTTTACACCGGCGATCAGCGCGTCCAGCACGTCATCGCCGTTCATCATCCGTTCGAAGGCCAGCTCCACGCAGGAAACCTCGCCGCCGTTCTTTGCGGTCAGACCATTTCCGGAAGCAATCACGACCGGCCTGCTGCCGCCTCGGTTGGCAGCGGGGGCAGCCCGAACGGTGGAGCCCGCCATGCCGACGGCGGTGGTGGCGAGAAAACGACGGCGATTGAAGGCGGACATGGAGGCTCCTTGGCTGTGGTTCGACCCTTGAAGAGCATGCCATGATTAGGGAATCCGGAGGAGGGGAGAGCGCTCGGTGATCGGCGTAAAGGGGTTGTTGCTGGCAGGTCTGGCGATGCTGAGCGCCGGTTGCGGTGCTGAGTCCGGGAACCGGAGCGACGGACAGGGAGAGCTGAACGTGCGGGTGACGAGGCTGCTGGATGCACCGATCATCAGTGCAGAAACGGATTTTAGCATCGGTGAGAACATTCAGGGGCCTTCCCTGATCCGGGTGCCCGACTGGGTCCCTGATCCGCTCGGTCGCTACTACCTCTACTTCGCGGATCACAAAGGTGCCTACATCCGCCTGGCCTATGCCGATGAGCTGCAGGGGCCGTGGCGCATATACGTGCCGGGCAGCCTGCAGCTTGCTGAGTCACATTTTCCGACCGAGCCGCCGCCGATCCCGGAAGGTGGCCGGGAACAGGTCTATGCGCGCTACCGGGCAGCCGGTATAGATCCTGAAACACTTCCGCACGATCCCATCTACGAGCTGACGGCGCCGCATATCGCCTCGCCTGACGTGCACGTGGACGAAGCCAACCGGCAGATTCGCATGTACTACCACGGGCTGTCCGACTTCGGTGTGCAGGAGAGCCGGGTCGCCCTGTCTGTCGATGGCATTCACTTCCAGGCAAGGGAGGAGATTCTCGGCCGCACCTACATGCGGGTGTTTCGCTGGCGGGACCAGGTGTACGCACTGGCCATGCCCGGGTTGTTCTACCGTTCGGAGGATGGGCTGACGGGCTTCGAGCCGGGTCCCACGCTGTTCAACCGCGACATGCGGCACAATGCCGTGCTCGTTCGCGGCCACGAGCTGCTGGTCTTCTGGACGCAGGTGGGCGACGCTCCCGAGAGAATTCTGCTGAGCCGGATAGATCTGCGTCCTGCCTGGCAGGACTGGCAGACATCTGAGCCGGTAGAGGTGCTGCGCCCGGAACGGGACTGGGAAGGGGCCGACGCACCGCTTGCGCCTTCCGTGCGCTCCGTGGCCTACGGTCACGTCAACCAGCTACGCGATCCGGCGGTCTTCCAGGAACAGGGTCGCACCTATCTTCTGTACGCGGTTGCCGGCGAAAGCGGAATCGGCATCGCGGAGTTGGCGTTTGAGTAGGGTGTTCAGGCTTCGCCAAGCGCTTTCAGCATTCGCTTGAGCGCGAAGTGCCGGTAGCTCTCCAGCAGCAACCCTTCGATCTCTTCCCAGTCGGCGTGCTCTTCCACGTCCAGATTGATCCAGCCGTTGTGACCCGTATAGGCCGGAATGCGGTAGCGCGGGGCCTCCGACAAGGACATCTGCCGCTCAGGGCCAACCCAGAAGGAGAGGTTCAGCCGCCCGGTGTGGTAGGCGGTGCTGACGAACGTCTTCTTGCCGGCCTTCCATACGGGATTTCCGAACTGGCGGGCCTGTGAGGTCTCGGTAAGTCGCTCGCAGAGGCTGCCGAGCTCGGCGAGTACCGTCTTCGCCCGCTTACCGAGGTAAGGATCGATCTCTTCCGGCCGAAACGCTCGCTCCGGTGGCCTGCTGGTCAGCTGATCTGGCAGGCTGCGGTTCAGGGTGGCCGGTGCTCGCTTCTCGTATGCCTCTCGCGTGCGTGCGATTACCGATTTCCATGAGATGCCCGTGTTCAGCTCGACGCCCAGCCAACCCTTCGGCCCGACGTAGGGCGGCACGAAGTAGTACTCGGGCTCCATCTCCGTGTACAGCTGCTGAGCACCGGCGGGTGAATCCAGGTTCAGTGCCACACGGCCGTCGCCGTGATGGTTGATGGTATAGGTGGCAAAAGTCTTGCCGCGTACTTTGAAGCTGGGTGAGCCGTGCGATTCCACCTCTTCCGTTTCCGGCAAGCTCGACATGAGCTCCCGAACCGCCTGGCTGATGTCCCTGGCCATCTCCCCCCTCCTGTGCCTCGCCCGTGCCCCGGCCGGGCGCGGTGAGCTATGATTCTCCGCCCCGGCCCTCGAGGTCAAATCGCACATCAGGAAGCCTTACGACGTGAAGCTCGATGACTTCGATCCCTGGCACTCAGAGCGGCCGCTCATCGTCTACATGGACATCAAGAGCCCCTACGCGTTCATCGCCAAAGAGCCTACCTATCAGATGGCGGAGGAGCTGGGCGTCCAGATCGACTGGCGCCCGCTTACTCTCGACATTCCAAGCTACCTGGGCTCCGCCAAGCTCGATAAGCAGGGCAAAGTGGAAAGCTCGGAACGCACGCCAGAGCAGTGGGCAAAGGTGAAGTACGCCTACCGGGATGCGCGGCGATATGCGGCCGAGCTGGGTTACGGGCTGCGCGGCACGGAGAAAATCTGGGATACCACCCTCGCCCACATGGGATTCTGGTGGGCGAAAGAGCAAGGTGATGAGGTGCTGCGCGCCTATCTCGATCACGTGTATCCGCGATTCTGGGTTCGGGAGTTCGATGCCGAAGACGTGGCGGTGGTTACCGCCGCGCTCGAGGAGGCAGGTGCCCAGGTCGCTGGCTTCGAAGCCTACATTGAAGGTGAAGGTCGGGCCTTTCACGATGCCAGCCAGCTGGCGGTGTTCGAAGCCGGCATCTTCGGCGTGCCGGGTTACGTGATCGAAGGGGAGTACTTTTTCGGGCGCGAGCACCTGCCCATGATTCGCTGGATACTCGGCGGCCGGAAAGGGGTGCCCCCCGACGTGGCGAATCCCGGCATGGGGCAGGGAGGTAGCTGGTCGTGAGCATGCCGGAGCTGACCGTGCTGTTTGATTTCAAGGATCCGAACTCCTATCTCGCCCTGGCTCCCATTCGAGCGTTGATCGAGTCGCTGGGTCTGACCAGCCACTGGTGCCCGTTCGTCGGCAGCGCTCTCAAGGCACCGCAGGAACCTCGGGAATCGGATGACCGCGGTGGCTTGCATCGCTTCAATCGGGCCAGGTATCTGGCCCGGGACCTGGCTCGCTACGCCGACGCCCGGGGGCTTGCCGCCCGGCACTTTGCTGATGGCGGTCTCTACCGGCGAACGAGCGGCGAGGTGGCGGCCATGGGGTTCAACTGGGCTGCCGGGGCAGGCCCGGACGCTGCCCGGACCTACATGGATCTTGCCTTCGAAGGGTACTGGGATGGCGATGCGGACCTGGACTCGATTGCGGACGTCCAGGCGCTGCTCCGTTCGGCGGGTGTCGATGCAGATGGCTTCGACGTCTATTGCCAGCAGGAGGGTCTGGAGGAGTTGATGGCGCAGCGCCAGGACATTGGTGCGGCCGGCGGGTTCGCGACTCCCAGTTGCCTGTTGGACGGTGAGGCCTTCGTCGGCCGTCAGCATCTGCCGTACCTGGCAGAGCGAGTCAGAAGGCTCGCGAGCGAGCGGCAGAGCACATGAACTGGGATCAACCCTACGCGGCGCCTCGTTCGCCCATCTGCGCCGCAAACATGGTGGCAACCTCCCAGCCGTTGGCTACTCAGGCGGGATTGGATGCGCTGCGCAAAGGCGGCAATGCGGTTGACGCGGTGCTTGCCGCGGCCATCACGCTCACCGTTGTGGAGCCCAACAACAATGGTCTGGGCAGCGATGCGTTCGCCATTCTCTGGGATGGCGAAGCGCTGGTGGGGCTGAATGCCTCCGGTCGAGCGCCAGCGTTGATGACCGCCGAGCGGTATGCCGGCGAGGGGTCCATGCCGACCCTGGGCTGGGGGGCGGTAACGGTACCGGGTGCGGTCAGCGCCTGGTCAGCCCTGTCCGAGCGCTATGGTCGGTTGCCGTTTTCGGATCTGTTCGAGTCCGCTGTTCGCTATGCCGGTGATGGTTTTCAGGTGGGACCGAAAACGGCTTACTACTGGGCGCTCGCTGAGAGCGCCTACGCAGAGTTTCCCGAATTCATCGAGCACTTCTGCCCGGCGCCGGGCCCAGGCGAGCGTGTCCGGCGACCGGACATGGTGCGTTCGCTGGAGCAGATCGCGGCAACCCATGGGGCGGCGTTCTATACAGGCGAGTTGGCACAAGCCATGTTCAGAGCCTCGGAAGCGGCCGGTGGCCCGCTGCGCCTATCGGATCTGGCAACGCACCAGGCCGATTGGGTGACGCCCATCGAGCAGCCCTACGGCCGGGTGGCCCTGCACGAGATCCCGCCGAATGGGCAGGGATTGGCTGCCCAGATTGCCCTGGCGCTGCTGGCAGAAGGTGGACCCGCTCGATTCGATAGCGCGGCGGGCGTGCACAGGCAGATTGAATGCATGAAGATCGCCATTCGCGCCGCCTTCGATCACTTCGCCGATCCGGAAGCAATGCGCCTGACCCCGGAGGCGCTCCTGGGTGCGGACAGCATCGCCAGGGCAGCCGCCAGCATTGGCGACCGGGCGAGCGATCTGCCGCCGGTTGCGCTGCCAGTCGGCCACGACACGGTCTATCTCTGCGCAGCGGACGCGGACGGCCAGATGATCTCCTTCATCCAGTCGAACTATCTCGGTTTCGGTTCAGGGATCGTCGTGCCGGGTACCGGAATCGCCATGCAGAATCGCGGCATGGGCTTTTCGCTGGATCCCGACCATCCGAATTGCGTGGGGCCAGGTAAGCGGCCGTTCCACACCATCATTCCCGGTTTCGTCACCGAGGCCGGTGCCCCACGGATGGCCTTTGGCGTGATGGGTGGGCACATGCAGCACCAGGGTCACTTTCAGATGGTGCAGCGGATCTTCGATCACGGCGAAAACCCGCAAGCCGCAAGTGATGCGCCGCGTTGGCACGTCTTCCCCGACTTCAGCGTTGGACTGGAGCTGGGCTTTCCGGAAGCGATCGCAAAAGGGCTGGCCGATCGGGGGCACGCTGTTCGCTATGTGGATCAGGAGCATGTTTTCGGCGGGGCGCAGCTGATTCTGAAAACGGCGCACGGTTACGTGGCTGGCTCCGATCACCGCAAAGAGGGTCAGGCAGCGGGATTTTAAGGGCCTGCTCGACTATCTCGTCGAACGGGAGACTAGGCTGATTTGTCTGTTTCGTGCTGCTCGAAGAACTCGCGCCAGTAGGCTTTGCCGATCCTGTCGTAGTCACGCATGGCGCTGATCATCTGCCGCCGGGCATCAGCGTCCACCAGCGCGTCAGGCAACAGAGGATCGAGGAGAATGGCGCGAGTGACATCGCGACCGATGAGCAAGGTTTCCCGTGCCGCCGCCGCGTCGTCCTTGTCTGGCAGGCGAGCCGTGCTTGCGGACAATCGTTCCATGTTCCTGTGGTAGCTCTGAGCCAGCGCCTCGGTCTGCCAGAGCTCGGCGGGATCCAGCCGTTCAGGTGGGGCCAACTGTCGGATTTGCGCGCACAGGCTGCCGGGCACCAGACCGAGCTCCAACAGATCGGCTCGGACCTGATCCAGGGTTCGGGCCAGGTTTGCGGGTCGTACCCATAGGCCGGCAGCCATCTCCGCAAATCCGAACAGGCTGAGTGCCCGTTCGTTACCGCGCACGGCCGATTTGTTGCTGCGCGCGAGATGACCCACCAGCACGGTCAACCATTCCCCTTGCCAGTCGACGAGGGAGGCCTCCGCTCGCGACCAGTTCCTGACCAGGGTGTGCAGCGTCCCTGCGCGGGAACCGAGCGCGTAGCGGCCGCGTCCTGCACCGGTGAAAGAGCCTTCCCGGACCAGCCGGGCGAGGGCCACCCTGACGCTGCCTGGATCCATATCGAACAGTCGGGCAGCCGCGATCAGGTAGCTGGCGGAAAGCGTTGTCGCTCTCGTCGAGTCCATGAGGGTGAGGATCAGCTCCCGGGCGGAGAGTGGGTGGTTGGGCGACTTTGCCATCGAGCTATATTACACCTCTTGTCCGATATTGACGATTCGTGTAATAATACGCAGGATTCAGTGGTACCAAGCGGAACTGCGGCCGATGACCAATATCATTCCAGACACGGATCCACTCGCCAACGAGGCGGGCATTCACCCGGCAGATGTGGCCGCCAGGGTCGACAGCAGCGTGGGCGCGGCTGTGAAACTCTCGGATGTGTTGAGCAAAGAAGAGATGCGACCGTTCATGGTTCGCTCTGACCTGCGGGCCTGGTGGATGGTCTTCGTCAATGCGTTGATGTTTGCTGGCGCTTTTGCGTTACCTGCTCTGTGGCCGAACCCACTCACCATCGTGCTCAGCGTGCTCATCCTGGGTGGGCGCCAGCTGGGCCTTGCCATTTTTTATCACGACTGCTCGCACGGCGTGTTCTTCAAAACCCGATGGCTGAACGACGTGATCGGCCACTGGATGGCGGGAGGACTGCTGAACACCTCCATGTACGCCTATCGTGCTTATCACCTGAAACATCATCAGTTCGCCGGCACCGAGGATGATCCGGATCTTGGGATTGCCCGGGCCTATCCAACCAGCGCTGACAGCATGAAGCGGAAGTTCAGCCGGGATCTGACCGGCAGGACCGGACTCAAAGCGCTGAAAAGGCAGTTTTCCAGGTTCAGCTTGGCGCGAAACCTGCCGTTCATGATTGCCCATACGCTTCTGATCGGTGCTCTGTGGGCTGCCGGCATCCTCTGGACCTATGTGCTCTGGTGGGTGGCTTACGTCTTCGTCCACCAGCTCATCACCCGGTTGCGTTTCATGGGTGAGCACGGTGTGTGCGTTGATCTGTTGAGTCCGGATGCCCGGGAAAATACCTGCACCACACGGGTCGCCTGGTGGGAACGTCTGCTGATCGCGCCCAACTACGTGAACTATCACCTCGAGCATCATCTCTCAGCAGCAGTGCCCTGCTACCGACTGCGGCCTCTGCACAAGCTGCTCACCGAGAAAGGTTTTTTCGATGACTTCGACTGCCTCTCTCACGGCTACGTCGATGTGGTGAAGAGGGCCATGCGTACCGACAAAGCGGAGTTCGCCACCGCCTGAATCGGGTAAACTCCCGGCATGGCTCCCGGTCTGGATAAACGCGGCTGGCAGCGCCTGCTCGGCAAGGTGCTCGCTTACTACCTGTCACTTCTGCTGGGCATGGTGGCGCTGCTCTACTTCGTCCCGGGTCTGGAGCCGTACCTGCCTGTAGGTGGCCTGGACAAGTTCTACACCGGTCCTTCCTTCGATGAGGTGGTGAGCACCTACCGCGAAACGGTGGAAAGCGACACGGTCTTCCGTGGTGTGTACCGGATGATGGAGGCGGTGTTGATGTCCATCGCCATCGCGCTGACCTTGCTGATCATGATTCCCATCGTCTGGGTCTATCGGGCTTCCCAGATCGGTGTGACCAACAAGAAGAAAGACGTGACGGTGCTGGAAACCCTGGTGGTGCTGCCTGTCATCATCACGGGTATCGTTCTCATCATTCAGAACAGCATCGCTCTGGCTTTCGGTCTCGCTGGGATCGTTGCCGGTGTGCAGTACCGGAATCGTCTCGCACTCTCGGTGGACGCCGCCTACCTGTTCGTCGCCATCGCCATCGGCCTGGCATCAGGGATCGAAGCGGTAGGCATCGGCATGATCACCGGACTGTGGTTCTGCCTGACCCTGATTGTGATCAGGATTCTGGGTCTCAGCGCGCCCGCGGCTTCCCCGCCAGGCTGAGCATTCGGTCAGTGATGGCCTTAGGATCGGGCCGTCGGCCCTGTGGGACCGGCTCCATCCCCGGGATGGCCATTGAGCGCACGGTGCCCGCTCTGCTCACAACCGTCTCCACGGCGAGATAAACGTCGGCATCCGGATTCGCGGCAAGCCAATTGAGCCAGGCCTGATCGAAGCGTTTCGATCCCGGCTCGGTGGCGCAGAGCGCGATCACCTGGTCGAGATCCGAGTGCACCCGCGGGTCGAAGTGATTGGAGCGATCGGCCTGCGTCGACAGGGCGCACAACATGAGCAGCCCACCCAAAAGAAGGCGCAATCGGCAGATCCTGATCAGCAGATTCATCATGCACGCCACTCTAGCAATCCAGTGTCCCGGCAGCTTTGCCTTTGACCGGGAATGTGAACGGTTAAGCAGTTCGTACGGGATCGGGTACTGGCGTTGATCCGCATCACGGGCCCTGGCAGAGTGGCTCGCTCCGATATTGGGGAAGGAAGCAGCAATGGATCAGTTCGAAGGCCGGATCGCGGTTGTGACAGGTGGCGGCACCGGCATGGGTAGAGAGCTCTGTCTGGCGCTGGTGAAGGCCGGTGCACATGTAGCCACGTGCGATGTGCTCGAAGAGAACCTGGCAGAAACGCGAAGGCTTTGCGAAGCGGTGGCAGGCGAAGGTGTCCGATTCACCACCCACCGCTGCGACGTGTCGAGCGAGACCGATGTCATCGCTTTCAGAGATGGGGTGGTGGCACAACACGAAACGGACCACATCAACCTGCTGTTCAACAACGCGGGTATCGCCGGTGGCGGTGACTTCGTGGAAGGTGAGCGCGACGAGTGGGAGCGTACCTTTGGCGTATGCTGGTATGGGGTGTACTACTGCAGCCGTGCCTTCATGCCTCTGCTGGTGGCCAGTGAAGAAGGTTATCTGGTTAACACCTCCAGCGTTAACGGCTTCTGGGCAAACATCGGCCTGGGCGTTCCACACACGGCCTACAGCGCTGCCAAGTTTGCCGTAAAAGGATTCACCGAGGCCATGGTGACCAATCTGCGGGTCTCTGCACCGCACGTGAAAGCCGCCGTGGTAATGCCCGGCCATATCGGCACCTCTATCGCGCTCAACACTTCGCAGGTGCACGGGAAGGGTACGGCGCTCGACATGTCCGCCGAGGACGTAGCCCTGGTCCGCAAGCGCATGTCGGATCAGGGCATGCCGGTAGATAACCTGCCGGATGACGACATCCGCAAGGCCATCCATCAACGCGGCCTGGAGTTCCGGGACAACGCCCCCACCACGGCAGCTCAGGCCGCAGAGATCATTCTCGATGGGGTTCGCAACGACCGCTGGCGAATTCTGGTCGGTGAGGATGCGCACCGGCTCGATGCGCTGGTGCGTGAGTTTCCTGAAGAAGCCTACGAGCCCTCGTTCTTCGAGAAGCTGGCAGAAAGTAACGTGTTCTCCAACATGGCCAGCCCGACCAGTCCGGAATAGGTCTCGTTCCTGGCTTAGTGCAAGGCCCTTGATCCATGAAGAACCGGCGACAAGCGGCATGTGCCTGCGGCGAACTGCGGATAGAAGTTGCAAGAGATCCACTCGGAGTAGGTGTGTGTCATTGTCTGGCTTGCCAGCGACGCACGGGGAGCGTCTTCGCTACCTTGGCAGCATTTAGCCTGCCCTACTCAGTGTCGGGCGATGCGACTCAGTACGCGCGTACGGGAGATCACGGAAGCCGTTTCGTCTTCCGCTTCTGCCCCACCTGTGGAACGACAGTCTTTCACACGGAGGAAGGTAATGAAGGCGTCGTATTCGTCGCTGTAGGTGCCTTCGCAGATCCAGGCTTTCCCCCGCCAGAGGATTCTGTCTATGACTGCCGTCGCCATTCCTGGGTGAAGATGCCTCCAAACACCAACGTGTTCGAGAAGGATCCGCCCTGAACCGCAGGAAACAGTCAAGCAACTGATAATAAGGAAACATAGAGTTCTGCAGAGTTTCTCGATGACTCTGCAGAATGCTTCCACCAGACCTCCTTTCTGCTGGCTTGTTCAGATGATGGGGAAGGTTCACCCTCTCTTCAGTGCGACGATAATACGGCATAAACAAGCTACCACACGTCTGCACAAGGAGGGGTTATGTCCATCATCACCAGGATTCTGCTGGCGATGCAGCCGATTGTGCTCGGCGTGCTGCTCGCTGGCTGCACACTCATGGAGGCCACGTCAGACAGAGCGCTCATCTCGAGACACACGGGTGAAGTTCGGGCGGTTGCGACTCGAGCCGACCGGCGAATCACCTTCGTTGATGAAAACTGGATGTGGGGCGAAGACAGAGAGCGTGAGAACGTGGCTTATCGTATGGCCATGACATCGAACGTCACCCCAGCGGATCAGTATGTGTTCGAGCGCTATCGGGCGCATCATTATTGCGCCGAGCCTTCTCCCGATGTGAGTCAGGACCTCATCACTCAGCTTGCCGCCGAGTTCGGAGAAGGCGGGCTGGGACTGGCCGGGCAGCTCGACAGCGCTTCCGGAATCGAATCGCTGTTCCACCGCTCCCAGGGTGTGCAGCTGTTTCGGGATGGGCTCTTTGCCTTGTGCCAGGCCCATCACAACGGCGCAGTCGGTGCGGAGGAGTATGGTCTGTTCATCGCATCCCTGATTGAGAAGACCAGCTATCTGATTGCCCTGGAGCTTGCGATGGCACCGGCCAGAGATAATCCCCAGGGAGAGCTCGCCGGTCTTCTCGAGATCGTCGACACAGCGCTCACGCACATTACGCCGAAATCCAGGCGGCGCTGGCAGAGCGACGGCATGATGGCTGCCAGCGAGCCGGCCATTGACTGCAGCCTGGGGGGTTGCGTGCACCCCTGATGTGACAGCCGATGGGGTGACGCTGTCACGTTTTCCTCAGCCCAGGCGTCTTATGAGTGACGTTAGAGAATTCGGGTTGAGAAATCGCCATGCTGAAACAGATCCAGGCCGCCACCGGCCTCTTATTTGCCGCGTTTCTTGGCATGCACCTGATCAACACCTGGCTGGCCACATTCGGCCCAGCGGCCTATGACGGTGTGCAGGGCGTGCTGCGGCAGGTGTACCAGTTCGCGCCATTTGAAGCGCTGTTCCTAGCAGCGCTCTCTGTGCACCTGGTGGTGGGGGTGCTGCGCATAGTCACCGAGCCGAAACGGGTGCTGAATCAGAGAGCCAGATGGCATCGCTATGCCGGGTTTTTTCTGCTGGTTTTCATTGCCGGCCACATCACCGCCGTGCGTGGGACCTCCTGGTTTTACGATGTGTATCCGGGCTTTGCCGGGCTTGCCTTCTCCATTGATGCGGTGCCGGGATACTTCTATCCGTACTACTTTCTGCTCGGGCTTGCCGGCTTCTACCACGGTCTGAACGGGGTCTCGATTGCGCTCGGCCGGCTCAACGTGCGTTTTCCGTTAACCACGCCAATGCTGGCCAGGGCCACGATGGCGGCCATGGTCTTCACGCTCCTGGCTCTGGGCGGCCTTGGTGGCTGGTATTACGATGTGGGCAACGTCAGCGAATCGGACTTTGCAGTGCTCACCACCCGGATTGCTTCGGAGGTCTTCGGTGTCAGCCTCTCGCCTTGAAGGCCTGGCCTATCGGATGCTCGGCAGCGTGGCCGATGCGGAAGACGTGGTGCAGGAAGCCCACCTGAGGTTGCTCAGGCAGGCAGAGCCGCCTGATAACGAAGAAGCCTGGCTGTTCCGCGTGGTCACCAACCTGTCGCTCGACCGCTTGCGGGAACAGAAACGTCGCCGGGAAGACTATCCCGGGCCCTGGCTGCCGGAACCGCTGCCCACCGGTGAGCCCGATCACATCACGGAGCTCGCCGAAGATCTTTCCATGGGACTGGTGCTCATGCTGGAACGGCTGAGCCCGGTGGAACGGGCCGTGTTCGTGCTGCGGGAAGGGTTCGATCTCAGTTTTGCCGATATCGGCGCCGCTCTCGAGGCGAGTGCTGCCAGCTGCCGGCAGCGTTACCGGCGGGCAAAGGAGCACCTGCAGGCGCCATCGCCGCGAAACCCGGACAACACCGAGGCGCAACAGGAGATGCTGGAACGCCTGCTGGCGGGCGTTGCAGATAGAGATCTGGATGGTCTGGTTTCGCTTTTCGCCGAGGATTGCGTGGCCTATGCAGATGGGGGCGGCGTGGTCAGTGCCGCAATCATCCCGATCACCGAACCGCGCCGGATTGCCCAGGTCACAATGCATATCGGTCAGAAGCTGATGAAAGAAGGGACGGTGGTGTTCAACTGGCAGGAACTCAATGGGGGTCCCGGCCTGCTGGTCACCGTCGACGGCGAACTCACTTCCACCGTCCAGCTCGATGTGACCGATGGCCTGATCGAGCGGCTCTACATCGTCCGCAACCCGGAAAAACTTGCACATCTCGCCGCACTCCTGAAATGATCCGCCCCTGACACCGTTTCCTCGCCAGGGGCGTGACACAAAAGGTTTGAAGCAGCAGGCGTGAAGACTTAGTGGCTCTATCCGCGCCTCTGGCGCTTCTCCTTGTCGGCCTGGCGGCCATCGTCTGGGCAACCCACATCGCGGTGGAAAACGCCATCGTGGTTGCCCGTCATCACCGAGTCTCGGACTTCTTCATCGGCGTGGTCGTGCTGGCCGTGGGTAGTGACCTGCCTGAGATCGTGGTTTCTCTCGATGCTGCTCTACGCCAGCTTCATGAACAGGAAACGGACAACCTCATTATCGGCAATGCCATCGGCAGCTGCTTCGGGCAGCTCGGGCTGGTGATCGGCCTCGCAGGCCTGACCGGCCAGCTGGCCCTGCCGCGAGTCCAGCTGCTGCGCCATGGCGGATTCCTGCTGGCGGCGACGGTGGGCCTGTTCCTGGTGGGGTGGGATGGCGCCGTTACCCGGATTGAAGGCACCCTGATGGTGCTCAGTTTCGCGGCCTATATCTATCTGGTGATTCATGAAGAAGGGCTCGTCACCGGAGCGCGCAGCCTGGAAGCGGACGAGGAGCGGGAACAGCGCAATATCGTCGGCAACTGGATCAGGTTGCTGCTAGGCCTCGCGGCGGTGGTGCTTTCTGCGGAGCTCATCGTCAGCTCGGCGATGCGGTTGGCAACCAACTGGGGTGTAGATCAGTCGTTTATCGGCATCGCCATCATCGGTGTGGGGACGAGTCTGCCTGAGGTGGTGATATCGATTGCAGCGGTACTCAAGCGACGTGCGGGCCTGTCGGTCGGGAACCTGCTTGGTAGCAACATCCTAGATACGCTCCTGCCCATCGGCCTGGCAGCTGTGCTGGTGCCGGTGAGCTTTCCCCGGGCCATCCTCACTTTCGACCTGCCCATGCTCATGGGTCTGACCCTGCTGGTGCTGTTGTTCCTCTACCTTCGAAACGGTGTGCGCTGGCCACAGGCAGCGGTGGTGCTGGCGGCTTATTTCTCCTATCTGATCACGTTGACCCGGGCGCTTTGAGGTCAGCTTCCTTGCTGTTGAGTCACTGCCACCGCGCGCTCACCTGGACGCCGGGCAGAAACCAGGTTGGCTTCAAACTGGTTCGCTGAGTTCTCCCAGGTGTGCTCCAGGGCTCTTGCCCGGCAGATTTCCGGATCGATGCCGATCGCGGCAATGATCGCTGTGGCGAGGTCTTCGTCGAGCACGCCCGCGCCGCTGTCGGCAACCACGTCTTTGGGTCCCTGCACGGGATAGGCGGCCACGGGTATGCCACAGGCCATGGCCTCGAGGTTGACCAGACCCAGAGTGTCCGTTCGTGACGGGAAAACGAACACATCCGCGGCGCAGTAGTGGGCGACCAGTTCGTCCCCTTGTTTCACGCCCGCGAAGTAGGCGTTCGGATACGACCGCTCCAGCTCCTCGCGCTGCGGCCCATCCCCGACCAGCACCTTGCTGCCAGGGGTATCGGCTTTGAGAAAATCCTCGATGCTCTTTTCTACCGCGATCCGTCCTACATAGATCTGAATGGGCCGTGGCAGGTCGAGCGGCACGGGTGTGACGGGCCGGAACATCTTCGTGTCCACGCCACGAATCCACTGGACGAGATTGCTGAAGCCGTTGCTCTCAAGCATCTCGCACATGCTCGGAGTGTTGTACATGGTGAGTGCCGCACCACTATGGAAACGGCGCAATCCAGCGAATGTCCAGCGGGCGGGAATGTAAAAACGCAATTCCAGATACTGTGGAAACAGGGTGTGGAACGATGTGGTGAACGGCATCTTGCGGCGGGTCAGACTCCAACGGGCGTTCAGCCCGAGCGGCCCTTCGGTGGCGATGTGCACCGCGTCCGGGTCGACTTCATCGATGAAGGCGCCGACGGAGCGCGGGGTTGCCAGTGCCAGGCGGATCTCAGGGTAGGTGGGGGCGGGCACGCTCCTGAACCGATCCGGACCGAGCACGATCACCTCATGTCCGCGGGCTTCCAGGTGCTTGCTGACCGTGGACAACGCCCTCACCACGCCGTTCACCTGGGGAAACCAGGCGTCAGAGATCAGCAGCAGTCGCATGGGGTATTGGGCCTTCGCACTTTCGGACGAAATGGTAGCGGCAAGAAGTCAGATCTCAAGGCTTTGCTCTGCTTTCGATGGTTGCTCGCGCAGCTGCGTGTTCTGACTCATTGAAGGCAAACCGGGTGAAGAGCAGCCCGCCGATGATGTAGCAGGCGGCCGGCAACAGGCCGAAGATCGCTCTGATGGCATCGACGGTCTGCTCGCTCTGCACTTCGTTGGGCTCGAAACCGGAGTACTGCAGGACCAGGCCGGTGATCAGCGCGCACAGCGACGCGGAGCTCTTGCGGATCAGATTCCAGACCGCCAGATAGGCACCTTCCTTACGATCGCCAGTGGTCAACTCGTCGTAGTCGATCACGTCCGCTTGAATGGCCGGTTGCGCCACGGCGCCGCAGCCAGCCAGGAAGCCGCAGCAGAAGGTGAGTACCCAGAAGATCCAGCCGGGCTCGGCGAGGAAATAGAAACTGATGAAAGGAATGGCGGAAAGCAGGAGCGCACCGGTCCAGGCACGCTGCTTGCCGACCCGACGGGCCAGCCACATCCAGAATGGTGTGAAGAGCACCTGAGGCAGGGCGTAGGTCATCATTACGGCGACGAGATAGGCTTCCAGCGGAAAGACGTAAGCCACCAGGTAGGGCGTCAGCGTCATGATGCTGGCCATGCCGTAGGTTTCGATGGCAAAGACGATGAGCAACAGTCGGGCATGCTGATTCTTGAACACATCCAGCACGGATCGGATCACGCTCTGATTGCCGCGGCCCTGATAGTCGGAGCGCTCCGGTAGGAAGCGGGTGGTGATCACCACGGCAAGAAAGACGATGACGGCGGCAATCAGCGAGAGATCGAAAGCGAACTCGCGCTTGTCTTCCGCCATCGTCATCAGCTGCAGAGTGCCCATGCCGATGATGCTGCCGATGAAGCCGATCATGTGCGCGTAGCCGAACAGGCGCGTCCGCTCGTGATAGTTCGGGGTCAGCTCCATGCCGAGCGCCCCGTGCGGGATCAGGTAGGCGGTGCTCGCTGTCTCGTAGACGAGCAGAGCAAACGCCATCCAGGCCACCAGCCAGACGCCTCCGAGCTCACCGGGGGGTGACCAGATCATGACGATGCCAATGGCCATTGGCAGAGCGGAGGCGTACAGCCAGACACGGCGACGGCCGATCCGGGAGCGGGTGCGGTCCGACAGATAGCCGACCAGCGGATCGGTGACTCCGTCCCAGAGGCGGGCGGCGGCGATGAGTATGCCCATGGTGGCGGGTGCGATGAGCAGCACGTCGGTGGCGTACTTCATCAGGTAGACGCCAAACATCACCCCCATGATGGAAAAAGCCACTCGGGAGAGGGTGAACGACCAGATGACGCTGAGCTTCAGCCTGCCATCGGCACTGGTTGTCGCATAGCTGTCGGGCTCGACGGTACTTCTGGTTGCGGGCTCGGCCATCCCACCATGATAGCGGCGAACGGATTTCGCAGCATCGCTGCGGTCGGTTGGCACGGCATGCCCGGAAAGTGAGAGAATGCGCGACTTTCCTATTTCCACAGCCCGGCGTCCTTCATGAGGCGGCCGAACGAGGACAAGACATGGCAAGAGTGAAGTTCGGTGCGTTTCTCGCGCCTCATCATCCGATCGGAGAAAACCCGACCCTGCAGTTTCGACGGGATCTGGACCTGGTCGAACATCTGGACAAGCTTGGCTTTGACGAGTTCTGGTGCGGGGAGCATCACTCCACCGGCTGGGAGATGATCGCCTCTCCGGAGCTCTTTCTGGCAGCGGCCGGTGAGCGCTCGCACCGGATCCGGCTCGGCACCGGGGTTGTCTCGCTGCCCTATCACCATCCGTTCAACGTTGCCCAGCGAATCGTCCAGCTCGATCACATGACCGGTGGCCGGGTCATCTTCGGCACGGGACCCGGCGCGCTCCCATCTGATGCCTACGTGCTCGGCATTGACCCCATGGTGCAGCGGGATCGTCAGGATGAGGCGGTGGGTGTGATCAGGAAGCTGCTTCGCGGTGAGGAGCGTTTCAGCCATGAATCGGACTGGTTCTCCCTGAACGATGCCCGATTGCAGCTGCTGCCGCTTCAGGAAGACCTGCCCTTTGCGGTGGCTTCCATGGTGAGCCCGTCCGGCATGACCCTGGCCGGAAAGCACGGCACAGGCGTGCTGTCCATTGGCTCCATGTCCACGGCCGGCCTGCAGGCACTGCCGACCCAGTGGAGCTTCGCTGAAGACAGCGCCGCCAAGCACGGCAACACCGTGAACCGGGATGATTGGCGTGTTGTGCTCTCCTGGCACCTGGCGGAAACCAAGCAGCAGGCCCAGAAAGAGGCCAAGCACGGACTGCTGCGCTGGCACAACGAATACACGGTGGGCACGCTGATGCGCCCGGGTGCTGTGGCCTATGACAACGCCGATCAGGCCATTGAGGAGATGTCCGGCGGCGACAACGCTATGGCCATCATCGGCACACCGGACGAGCTCGTGGATACGGTGAAGAAACTGCAGGCGCTGACTGGTGGTTTCGGCACGGTGATTGGCTTTGTCAACGACTGGGCCAACCCGGAGGCCACTCGGCGGAGCTGGGACATGGTTGCCCGCTACGTGCTGCCCGAGGTGAACGGCATGCTGGATGCCTACCGGGAATCCCAAACACACGTGATCAACAACCGTGAAGTCTTCGATCGGGCCGGTGAGGCGGTGATCTCGAAGATCATGGAGAACGAGAAGGCAGTCGCGGCCATGGCTGAAGAAGCCAACGCCAAGCCCGCCATCGCCCCCCATCACGCCCCAGAGCTTGGCAAAGAGTCGAGCGGCAGCTAAGGAGAATACGCATGAGCCTGAAAGCCATCTTTGAAACCAGCAAAGGCACGATCCGTGTCGATCTCTTGCCGGACAAAGCCCCGGTCACCTGCGCCAACTTCGTCAATCTGGTCAACCGCGGTTTCTACAACGGACTCAACTTCCATCGGGTGATTCCGGACTTCATGATTCAAGGTGGCTGTCCACAGGGCACCGGCACCGGCGGGCCCGGATACCGCTTCGAGGACGAGTTCGATCCGGAACTCAGGCACTCCGAGCCGGGCAAGTTGTCCATGGCCAACGCCGGCCCGGGCACCAACGGCTCCCAGTTTTTCATCACCCACGTGCCCACCCCGTGGCTGGACGATGCCCACACCATCTTCGGCACGGTGGAAGGCCAGGCGGATCAGGATGTGGTAAATGCCATCGCCGGAGGCGATACCATCACCAGCATCAGCATCGAAGGCGATGCCAGCGCGCTGCTCGAGTCCCAGTCGGCTCGGGTGGACGAGTGGAACAAAGCGCTGGGTGGATAGCGTAGCGAACATGGGTGAGTGATGTGAGTGGAGGTGAGGCATGAGCACTGGTTCTGTTCCCGGCACACCGGCGGGTTGTGAGCGGATCGCCTATGCAGTTGGCTTCCAGGAAAATGCCACTTACAGCGATGTCTACGGGGGTGGCGGAGCGGTGGTCGGTCTTGACTGTCACCTGATCCGCCCCATTGACAAGCCGTCCGACACACTCATCGTCTTCATGCACCCGGTGGGCGGCGGCATGTATCTGCCGATGGTGCGTGAGCTTGCTCGTCAAGGCCACCATGTGCTCTGGGCCAACTCGCGCTATCGGGGTGCGGACTACGCGCTGATCATGGAGAAGGTCGCTTGCGACCTGGGCGAGGCGATCTGTGATGCCCGGGATCGGTTGGGCTACTCGAATATCGTCCTGGCCGGTTGGTCGGGCGGTGGCTCGCTGTCCATGTGGTATCAGGCATTGGCGGAGGCCGGAGCGGGCATCACGGATACGGCAGCCGGTGACTCCTATGAGGTCGATGCGGCACGGCTACCACCGGCGAACGCGGTGATGATGCTCGCGGCCCACGTCAGCCGGCACCGGATCTTCACCGAGTGGCTGGATCCGTCCATCACGGATGAGAGCCAACCGGAGCTACGGGATCCGAACCTGAATCTCTACGATTCAGCCAACCCCAATCAGCCGCCTTACTCGGAGGATTTTCTCGCTGCCTTCGCCGAGGCGCAGGTTGCCCGCAATCGACGGATTACGGCCTGGGTAAAGGACAAGCTCGAGGGCATTCGCGTCTCGGAAAGTCCGTGGTCGGAGTTTGCCTTCACGGTGCACGGCACCATGGCAGATCCCCGCTGGTTGGATCCGAACATCGAGCCCAGCGACCGCAAGCCGGGAACCTGCTACCTTGGTGATCCGAAGATCGTCAACGATGGCCCGGTGGGTCTGGCCCGCTTCTGTACCCTGCGCAGCTGGCTCAGCCAGTGGAGCTATGACGACGCCCGCTGCGATGCTATTGCTTCCGGGGGTCGGATCAGCGTGCCGGTGCTCGTGATCGGGAACACGGCCGATGACGCCTGCACGCCGAGCCATACCACACGGCTCTATGAGTCCGTCGGCCATGACAGGAAGCGACTGCACATGGTGCAGGGTGCTACGCATTACTACACGGGTCCAGACGGCCGGGCGCACCTGGCGGAGGCAAGTGGGGTGATCGGGGAGTTTCTGGAGGGGCTTTAGCGTTCAGCTCCCTCCGCTTCGATCCGCTCACCGACCATGATCCTGTGGCCATCCGGTGTGCGGAGCGCGAACTCGCGCATTCCCCAGTCTTCATCCCGAAGGGTTTTCAGAATGTCCGCACCTGCTGCCTCTGCCTGTGCGAAAAGCGCCTCTGCGCCTTCCACGTAGAAGTAGGCGAAGTAGGAGTGATCGCCGGTGTCTTCTGCAGGCATGGCGTCCGGGCACTCACCGATCTGCAAGCGACAGGCATCGCGCTGCATGAAGCACCAGCCTGGTGCTGCGACCTGAAGATCCCTGAAGCCGAGCGCGGAAGGCAATCGCTTCCGTCTTGTGAAATGTGGGTGACTTCCTACAGCCAGGTGTTCAGCATGGGTTGTAGAATACTGTATATATATACAGTATTGGAGATCCCCCATGACTGCCGTTGCAACCCCTCTGGTCACCCAGGAGTTCGGCCCGATCGATGAGCTGGAAAGCTCGTTGGTGGCGAGCTGGCGGCTCGTCTCCCAGGCTACCCACCGTTTCCTGTCCTTGCTGCGCGAGTTCGATCTGCGCCAGGGCTTCAAGGCGTATGGCAACAGCGACTGCGCCGAATGGCTGAACTGGAAGTGCGGCATCGCGCGGGTGACGGCTCAGGAGAAGGTGCGGGTGGCCCGGGCTCTGTGGAACCTGCCGCAGATCGATGCGGCGTTCGCCAAGGGAGATCTTTCTTATTCGAAGGTGCGAGCCCTGACCAGGGCAGCGAGCGAGGTGAATGAAACCGATCTGCTCGACTATGCCCTGACTGCTACGGCATCGCAGCTGGATTCTTACTGCGCGCGTCTACGCAATGGCGATGCAGCGGAAGGAGAGTCGGCAGCTCGGAAGGCCAGGGAAGGGCGATCGCTGACGCGAAGTTTCAGGGAGGACGGGACAGGACTGCTCACGGTGGAGTTGCCGCGAGAAGAGCTCGAGCTGGTGATGCAGGCGATCGATGTGGTGGCGCGGGATCTTCCGGAAGACGATACGCGAACGCTGTTTGCTGCTGGTGCCGATGCGTTGGTGCAGATGGCGCGAGCATCGTTGCTGGGGAGTGGGAACGGTAGCGGCGGGGTCGACGGCAACGAAGGAGCCGAAGCGCGATCTTCCGCGGGAGATTTCGCTCAGGTCGTGGTGCATGTGGACGCCGAAGCGCTGGTCGGAGCAGGAGGACAGTCGGACCTACCGCTGCCGGTGGTCAAGCGACTGAGTTGTGATGGCTCTGTGGTGCCGCTGGTGAAAGGTGCGCAGGGCGAGGTGCTCAGTGTCGGTCGCAAGCAACGTACCGTACCCACCGCCATTCGGCGGGCACTACGGGCTCGGGATCGCTGCTGTCAGTTTCCCGGCTGTCACCACACCCAGTGGCTGGATGCCCATCACATCACGCATTGGGCGGATGGTGGTGATACCAGCCTGGAAAACCTGCTGCTGCTCTGTACCCATCATCACACCTTGCTGCACGAAGGCGGCTTCACTCTGGCGCGGAGTGGCGACGGCCGCCACTACTTCGCCCGTCCTGATGGGCGCCCGGTGGAGTGTGGACCAGGCCCTTAAGGCCTGCCTTGTGGTCGACCGGAAGGCCCGCGAGTGGCACAATCGCGCGTTTTTAACGCAGCGGCATAGCGCGGCATAGATAGCGCAGCATAGAGCGGCATAAAAAGGTACGGAAAAATGGTGGATATCACGCTCCCAGATGGTTCGGTCAGGTCCTTCGAGGGGCCGGTGACCGGCACCGAGCTGGCGGCGGATATTTCCAAGTCGCTGGCCAAAGCCGCCCTCGCCGTGAAGGTAGACGGCGAGATGAAGGACGTCTATCTGCCCATCGAGCAGGATGCGACGGTGGAGATCATCACCGCCAAGTCTCCCGAGGGACTGGAGCTGCTTCGGCATGACGCAGCCCACATCCTGGCCGAGGCGGTTAAAGAGCTGTTCCCGGAGACTCAGGTCACCATCGGTCCGGTGATCGAGAACGGCTTCTACTACGATTTTTCCCGGGAAGAGCCGTTCACGCCGGATGATCTGGTCACCATCGAAGCGCGCATGCACGAGATCGTGAAGCGCAATGAGGACATTCGCCGGGAAGTCTGGGATCGGGATAAGGCAGTCGCCTTCTTCAGGGACCAGGGTGAGATCTACAAAGCCGAGATCATTGCCGGCATCCCGGAAGATGAGGAAGTGGGTTTGTACCGCCAGGGTGAGTTCATCGATCTCTGTCGCGGGCCGCACCTGCCGTCCACCGGCAAGCTCGGCAAATCCTTCAAACTGATGTCTCTGGCGGGTGCCTACTGGCGGGGTGACTCCAACAAC
The DNA here is from genome assembly GCA_965215995.1 of Candidatus Azotimanducaceae bacterium. Lineage (GTDB taxonomy): Bacteria > Pseudomonadota > Gammaproteobacteria > Pseudomonadales > Azotimanducaceae > SZUA-309. Next base: position 4,205,501 of record OZ244128.1, read on the forward strand.
GAGATGCTGCGCCGCATCTACGGCACGGCCTGGGCCAACGACAAGGACCTGAAGGACTACCTGAAACGCCTGGAAGAAGCCGAGAAACGTGATCACCGGCGACTTGGCCGGGAGATGGATCTCTTCCACCTTCAGGAAGAGGGTCCCGGCGCGGTCTTCTGGCACCCGAAAGGCTGGACGCTGTTCCAGTGCATGATCGACTACATGCGTAACAAGCAGCTGCAAGCGGGGTATCAGGAAGTCAACACGCCGGAAATACTCGCCCGCTCGCTCTGGGAGCAATCGGGTCACGCAGAGAAGTTCGGCGAGAACATGTACCTCACCCAGACTCCGGATGAACGGGTCTATGCCATCAAGCCCATGAATTGCCCGGGTCATATCCAGGTCTTCAAGCAAGGTATCAAGAGCTATCGCGATCTGCCTTACTACCTGGCCGAATTCGGCAAGGTGCACCGGTACGAGCCCTCCGGTGCGCTGCATGGCCTGATGCGGGTCCGCGCCTTTACGCAGGATGATGCCCACATCTTCTGCACCGAAGACCAGATCACCGAGGAGTGTCTGAAGGCCTCACGACTGATCAACGAGATTTATCACGACTTCGGCTTCGAAGAAGTACTGGTGAAGTATGCGGACCGGCCGGAGCAGCGGGTCGGCTCGGACGAGGTCTGGGATCATGCCGAGGCGGCTCTGTTACAGGCGCTCAATGAAATGCAGGTGGAGTACGAGCTGAATCCAGGTGAGGGCGCCTTCTATGGCCCGAAGCTCGAGTTCGTGCTTCGCGATGCCATCGGCCGGGACTGGCAGTGCGGCACGGTACAGGTGGATCTGAACATGCCGGAACGACTGGGTGCCAGCTATGTGGACGCAGACGGCGAACGCAAGATTCCGGTGATGATTCACCGGGCACTGTTCGGTTCCCTCGAGCGTTTCTGCGGCATCCTGATCGAGCATCATGCGGGTCATTTTCCGCTGTGGCTGGCGCCGCAGCAGATCGTGGTGGCGACCATCACCGACGAGGCAAACGACTACGCTTCAGAGGTGCAGGCAACGCTGACCCGGGCGGGGTTGCGCTCGGAACTGGACTTACGCAACGAGAAGATCTCGTACAAGGTCCGCGAGCACAGCGTCACCAAGATTCCAGCGATCCTGGTGGTGGGCAAGCGGGAGGCGGAAGAACGCACTGTGGCTATTCGGCGCCTGGGCGGTAAGACTCAGGACGTGAAGTCACTGGACGAGGCCGTCGCCGCACTGGTCGAGGAGGCGCGCACGCCGCTGGAGCTTAGGCTCTAGTTAGACCCTAAGGCACCCGATCTCCCTGGCGGAGTCAGACCGCGTCAGCGGGATCCAGCGAGTCACGAAGCTCGCGCTTGAGAAACTTGCCATTGGCGTTTCTAGGCAGGGCTTCATTGAGCAGCCAGACGTAGCGCGGCACCTTGTGGCTGGAAATGCGCTCCCTGCAGAACCCACGCAGCGCATCCGCATCGATCGTGGCCCCGTCCTTCGGGAAGATGGCCACGCCGACCTCTTCACCAAGCCGATCGTCCGGCACGCCGAAAACTGTGCATTCCGCGACGACTGGATGCTCGTAGATGGTGCTTTCCACTTCCGCGCAGTAGACGTTTTCACCGCCACGAATCACCATGTCTTTCGCGCGGTCGACGATGAAGCAGAAACCGTGCTCGTCGATTCGGGCGATGTCACCGGTATGCAGCCAGCCGTCGGTGATGGATTCCGCAGTGGCGTCTGCCCTGTTCAGGTAGCCGCGAATGACCGGCGCGCCTTTGACCAGCAACTCGCCGACCTCTCCCTGAGGCAGAGCGTTGCCTTCAGCGTCGATCACCTTGGCGTCGAAGTTCGGCAGGATCCGGCCGCAGCTCTCCGGCTTGTCGAGAAAAAAATCGCCGTTGATCGAAGTGATGACACCGCAGGTTTCCGTCATGCCGTAGCCTGTGTTCGGGCGGGCCGTGGCCACCGACTGATCGATCTTGCCGACCAGGTCCGGCTGCAGCTGGGCACCGCCGCCGCCAACGGATTGCAGGGTCGAAGTGTCGTAGTTGGCAAACTCCGGGTGACTGATCAGCTCCCGGGCCATGGTGGGCACGCCGGTGAATGCGGCGATCTTCTCCCGATCGATCAGCTTCAGCGCCTCGAGCGGGTCCCACTTGTACATGTGCACCAGCTTGCCGCCGTTCAGCGTCATGCCGTGCGCCACGCAGTTGTTGGCGGTCACATGGAACAGCGGTGTGGTGATGAGGCCTGCTGGTTGCGGGCCGTTCGGATCCGGTGCAGGAACAGGATTGCCCATGCGTTCCTGATAGGCCGCCATCAGTCCGGCTGAGAAAGCCAGGTTCATGATGTTGTTGGTGCAGCCGCGATGGGTGAGCTGCGCGCCCTTTGGATGACCCGTGGTGCCGGAGGTGTAGAAGATGCAGGCGTCCGAGTCCGGATCGATACTCACCTCAGGCAACTCGCCGCCCTGTTCAATGAGATCGGCCCAGGGCACCACGCCGTCCGGGCAGTGCGGCGCGATACGCACGCCGACAATTGTCATGGGTGGCACGGCCTCTTTGTGTTCGAGGGTACGGTCCAGCCGCTCCTGATCACAGATCAGAACTTTGGGGGACGAATCGTTCAGGCCGTACTCGAGCTCCGGACCCACCCACCAGGCGTTCACGCCCACCACAGCCGCGCCAATGCTGACACTCGCCCAGTAGGCGAGCAGCCACTCCGGGTAGTTGCGCATGGCGATTGCTACTCGGTCGCCCACACCCACACCCTGAGCCTGCAGCCAGTTGGCGATGGAGGCCACCCGACGGTGTGCTTCCGCGTAGGTGATCCGTTCGTCCTGATAGACGAGATAGTCGTTGTCAGCGAACTGGGCGGATAGCAGCCAGACGTCCCGGAGCGTGGGCGGGGCGGCGGCGAAGGTCTTGATCCGGTTGCCGCGCACTTCCACTTCAGTGACTTCAAACGGGCTACCCTCGGCAATGAGCGCATCCCAGGTTTCGCTGAGTTCCTTGTACATCTGATCGGGTTCCCCTCAAGTTGCAGCGCGCTACTGTAAGATAACTACCTTCGTGTTGCGAGTTGGGAAACCGGGATGGGGATGCGGCGGAACGGCAAAAAACATAGGGACAGAGGGGAAGTAAACCGCACGGTGCCTGGACAACGAACGTTACCGCTGCGCTGGGCGCTTGGCTTCACCGCTTTGTTCTCTGCTTGCTTATCTTCCAGCACAATCTGGGCCGCAGACATACCCCGTCCTGCGCCGGGTGAAGAAGGACCGGCTCGGGCTGCGGCCTACGGGGTGAGGATTGCCGACCCGGCTCCGGATCGTACGGAAGGCGAGGGCCCGCATGAGCAGCTGGTGATCACCAACGTGATGCTGATCAACGGCGAAGGCGCACCGCCCATGGGGCCTGTCAACATCCGGGTCAGCGGCAGCCGAATCGCCAGCATTGGTGCGGCGGTGCCTGTGGAAGCGGCGGATGGCGCCGAAGTGCTGGACGGAACAGGCATGTACGCGCTACCCGGGTTCGTGGACGCGCATGCGCACATCGGCACCATCGGCCAGGGCCTGACAGGCACCCTGACACCGCCTGAATACGTGTTCAAGCTCTGGCTCAGTCATGGCATCACAACGGTACGGGAGACCGGTGCCGGGATGGGTCTCGAGTGGACGCTCGCCCACAAGGAGCGCAGTGCCGCAGGCGAGATTACCGCACCGCGCCTGATCGTGCACAGCATGTTTCCGGGCAGCACGGTGACCGATCCGGAAGATGCCCGGGCCTGGGTGCGCGCTGTGCGTAGAAAAGGCGCAGATGGGGTGAAGCTTCGAGGTGGTCGCGCGGAAGCGTTGAAAGCGGTGATGGAAGAGACCCAGAAGCTCGGCATGGGCACTTCTCATCATCACGATCAGACTGCGGTCTATCAGGTGAACGCGCTCACCAGTGCCCGCATGGGGCTCGACAGCATGGAGCACTGGTACGGTCTGCCGGAAGCGCTGTTCGATGATCGCACCATTCAGGACTACCCGCCTGACTACAACTATTCGGACGAGCAATGGCGCTTCGGTCAGGCCGGGCGTCTCTGGCAGCAGGCGGCGGCACCCGGTTCTGAGCACTGGGCAGCCGTGCGCGATGAGTTGCTGGCACTGGACTTCACCCTGGTGCCGACCTTCACGATTTACGAGGCCAATCGGGACGTCGCTCGTGCCCGGGATGCTGAGTGGCACGATGACTACACCTGGCCCGGGCTGAAACGCTTCTTCATGCCGGACCCACGTCTGCATGGTTCCTATCACTTTGACTGGACCACTGCAGATGAGGTGGCCTGGCGGGAGAATTTCCGTCTCTGGATGCAGTTCGTGAACGATTTTAAGAACCGCGGGGGTAGAGTGGCCGCGGGTTCGGATGCGGGCTTCATCTTCAAGCTGTTCGGTTTTGCTTATGTTCGCGAGCTGGAGATGCTGCAGGAAGCCGGATTCCACCCGCTGGAGGTGATCCAGGCGGCAACTTTGAATGGCGCAGAGCTGGTGGGTCTCGAGGACGAGATCGGCTCGCTGGTGCCCGGCAAACGGGCCGACATCGTCCTGGTGGATGAAAATCCAGTGCAGAACTTCAAGGTGCTCTACGGCACGGGCCACATGAAGCTGGATCGTGAGGCCGGTGAAGTCACCCGTGTGGGTGGGATCTCCTACACCATCAAGGATGGAATCGTTTATGACGCGAAAGCGCTTCTGGCGGATGTGAAAGACATGGTTCGCTTGGAAACGGAGCGCGAAGAAAGATCAGCGCGGTAGCCTCTCGCGGGTCAGGGCTGGTGGTCCGGGCTGGTGGTAGGTAGGGAAGTCCGCTATTTTGAAAGGCTGATCAAGTTGGCCTGATACGGACGCTCAAACTTAGGATCAAACTAAGGATCGAACTAAGGATCGAACTAAGAAAGCGCGTTCGCAAGAACGTACGAAAAGACTGGGGGATTGACCATGGATTTTGAACTACCGGCGGATCTCGTCGACCTGCTCGCTCGGTTGGATGATTTCATCGAGAACACCATCAAGCCGCTCGAGAACTCCGATGACAACATCCGCTTTTTCGACCACCGCCGCGAAGATGCGCGTACGGACTGGGAGCGGGGCGGGCTGCCGAACGAGGAATGGGAGCAGTTGCTGCACAAAGCCAAGCGTCTGGCCGACGAAGCGGGTTTTTACCGTTATCCGTTGGCGAAGGAGTACGGCGGGATGGACGGCACCAATCTCGGCATGGCCATCATCCGCGAGCACCTGGCGGTGAAAGGCCTCGGACTGCACAACGATCTGCAGAACGAGCACTCGATCGTCGGCAACAACGTTGGGCTGTTGCTCATGCTCGAGTACGGCACGGAAGAGCAGAAGGCCGAATGGGTGGATGACCTTGCGGAAGGTCGCAGAGGATTCGCCTTCGGGATCACCGAACCAGCCCACGGCTCGGACGCCACCCACATGGAAACCACGGCAGCCCGCGATGGCGATGAGTGGGTGATCAACGGCGAGAAGACCTGGAACACGGGTATTCATAAAGCCCAGTACGACATGGTCATGGCCAGAACCAGCGGTAAGGCCGGTGACGGTGATGGCATCACGGCCTTCCTCACACCCATGAAGGCGGAAGGCGTGAAGATCGAGGAGATGATGTGGACCTTCAATATGCCCACGGATCACGGCCGGGTTTCCTTCACTGACGTCCGCGTGCCGCATGCCTCCATCTTCGGTGGTGAAGGACGCGGCCTGCAGGTGGTGCAGCATTTCTTCAACGAGAATCGTATCCGTCAGGCCGCCTCAAGCCTCGGTGCCGCTCAGTTCTGCGTGAACGAGTCCGTGAAGTACGCAAAGGAACGCAAGCCGTTCGGCAAGGCGCTGGCCACCAATCAGGGCATACAGTTCCCGCTGGTGGAACTGCAGGCACAGTGCGAGATGCTGCGGGCGCTCATTCACAAGACCGCCTGGCAGATGGACAAGTACGGCGCCTTCTCGGTTTCCGACAAGGTTTCCATGTGTAACTACTGGTCAAACCGGCTCTGCTGCCAGGCTGCGGACCAGGCCATGCAGGTGCACGGTGGTATGGGTTACTCGCGGCACAAGCCGTTCGAGCACATCTATCGTCATCATCGCCGCTACCGGATCACGGAAGGCGCGGAGGAGATTCAGATGCGCCGGGTTGCCGGCTACATGTTCGGCTTCATGAGTCAGCGCGCGCCTAAGGGTGTGAAAGAAGCGGGCTGATGGAGCGCGCGGAGTTTGAAGAGCTGCTCGGCGCGGTCGTCGCCCGGGAGATTACCGGCTGCACCGGTCTGAATTCCGCGGAAAGGCTCTCCGGCGGCGCCAGTCAGGAGACCTATCGGCTTACTCTAGCGACCGATGAAGGCGAGCGCGTGGTCTGCATGCGCCGGGCACCGGGTGGCGGGGTGGCCCAGGACACTGAGGTCCGTATTGCGCCAGGACTCGCCACCGAAGCACAGCTCATGGCCTGTGCCCGTGACGTTGGTGTGCCGGAGCCCGAGGTTTACTACGTGCTGCAGGAATCGGATGGCCTGGGCGCCGGCTTCATCATGGAGTGGCTGGACGGGGAGACGCTTGGTGCTCGGATCGTCAAGGTGCCGGAGCTGGACACCATTCGACCGAAGCTTGCCTATGCCTGCGGTGAGATCATGGCTCGGATCCACAGCGTGGATCTCGACGCCACCGGCCTTCGTGACAAGCTCGAGCACGCACCACCGGAGTACTTCGTTACCCAGACCTGGGATCGGTACAAGCTGCTGGAAACACCGCAGCCGATGATCGATTACGCCGGCCGCTGGCTGATGGACAACCTGCCGACGGACTACGAGTCCACGCTGGTGCACAACGATTTCCGTAACGGTAACTTCATGGTGACCTCGAAGGGCATCAACGCGGTTCTGGACTGGGAGATCGCTCACATTGGTGATCCCATGCGCGATCTGGGCTGGATCTGCACCAATTCCTGGCGCTTCGGCCGAACCGAGCTACCGGTGGGTGGCTTCGGCGAGTATGAAGACCTGTTCGCCGGCTACGAGTCGGTTTCCGGAAAAAAAGTGGATCCGGCGCATGTGAAGTTCTGGGAGGTGTTCGGGTCCTTCTGGTGGGCTGTCGGCTGCCTGGGCATGGCCGAGCACTATCGGAACGGCCCGGACAAGACGGTGGAGCGTCCGGCCATTGGCCGTCGCTCCTCGGAGTGCCAGGTGGATTGCGTAAACCTGCTGATCCCCGGTCCGGTGACGCTCGTCGAGCCGGAGGAACGATCGGGCAATCTGGACATGCCGCGGGTGGATGAGCTTCTGGTCAGCGTTCGCGACTTTCTTCGCGAGGACGTGATGGCGAATACCGCCGGGCGAACTCAGTTTCTGGCCAGGGTAGCTGGCAACAGTCTGGACATCATCGACCGCGAGCTGGCTCTGGGGCCACGGCACCGAGCCGGGGAGCTGGAACGGTTACGCAGTTTGTGTGGCCATGATGGCGAGCTCGGTGAGCTGCGCTGGGAGCTCGTCAATGGTCTGAGGGATGGCAGCAGGGCGTTGGACGATATAAATCTCATCGAGCACCTCAGGACCACGGTGGTCAATCAGATCGCTATCGATCAGCCACGCTATTCAGGATTCAAGACGGCGACAGCGAACGCCTCTGCTCTGGCGTAGGTCTCGGCCTGGCGGAGGCCTGCGCGTATCAGCGGGGATCCAACCGGATGATCACGAAGGGCGGCGCGGTGGATTCGTCCTCGAGCCAGCCAGCCCAGCTGTCATACTTGTCTGCCAGCGATCCCGCGCCTTCCCGGAATTCAGCGATATCCTGCACGGGAGTGGCCGTCATCTCATAGAGCTTGTTGCCGATCTTCAGACGCACGTCAGGGTTGTCGGCAATCACCGAGTTCCAGTACTTCGTCCCCGGAAAGGCAGCCTCCTCACTGTAGATGGATGGCACGTAGAGCTTGCCATTTCGGGTGCCGAGCACGGTGGTCACGGAGAAGGGGATGCCGTACCAGGGACGAGTCTCCACGAACACCTCCGGGTGCTCGGCGATAAAAGACCAGTCGCTCGGGAGCTCCTCCACCAGCTCGCCGGAGAGCCACATGCCAGGGCGGCGGTCTTTCGGCTCGCACGCTGCGAGCAGCAGGAGGGCCACGATGCTCCCAACGGTCAGGCAGATGCGTCTGCCGAGCGATGTTCCTTCCATTCGAACCTCTTCTCGAGCTTTGAATTGAATTGAAATTGAAGTGAGCGCATCGTAGCACTTTGGATGGGGGAACAGCATGCAGCAACTCAGCGGTCAGGACGCTTCGTTTCTCTACTTCGAGACGCCCAACTCGCCGATGCACATCGGCGGGATCATGATCTACGACCCGTCTACCGTGAAAGGCGGCAAGCAGGGCTTCAAGGACATCCTCCGGGCCATCGAGTCCCGGCTGCATCTGGCACGCAGCTTCCGGGAGAAGGTGGTGAACGTGCCCTTCAACCTGGACCACCCCTGGTGGGTGGAGGACAAGCACTTCGATCTGGAGTACCACGTTCGCCACATCCGTCTGCCGGAACCGGGCGACTGGCGGCAGCTCTGCATTCAGGTGGCCAGGCTCCACGCCCGGCCTCTGGATCTGACCCGGCCGCTCTGGGAGTTCACCGTGGTCGAGGGGTTGGATGCCATACCCGGTCTGCCCAAGGGGAGCTATGCCATCGTGACCAAGGTGCACCACGCCTGTATCGACGGTGTGTCCGGGGTAGACATGGTGGAGGCCATTCATGATCTGGAGCCGTATCCGTCAGAGGTCCCAAAGGCGAGCCCCTGGGCGGGTGAGAACGATCCGAATCCGCTCGAGCTGATGGCACGTGCGCATATCAACAACCTGAGTCAGCCGTTCCGTTTTGCCGAGGTGCTGGCTCGCTCGGTGCCTGCTTTCGGGCGTGTGAGTCGTGGGTTCGCGGAGCGGAAGTTCGATCGGCCGCAGGTTCAGCCGCCTCGAACCCGCTTCAACCATCAGATCACCGGCCATCGGGTGGTGGAAGGACGCCGTTTCCTGCTTCAGGAGGTCCGTGCCATCAAGAATGCGATCGAAGGCGCGACGATCAACGACGCGGTGCTCACCATCGTCGGCGGTACCTTGCGTGCCTACCTGGAGGCGAAGCAGGAGCTGCCGAGCGACTCCATGATCGCCATGGCACCGATTTCTGTCCGGGGCAAGGACGGCAAAGGTGCCATGGGCAATCAGGTGGCGGCGATGACGGTGGCCCTCGGTACGGAGATCGCAGACCCTCTGGAGCGACTACGGTCCGTGCATGAGCACGCATCGCGTTCCAAGGAGATGACCAATGCGGTGGGTGCCAAGCTCATGACCGACTACAGTCAGTTCATTCCCTCGACCACGGCTGGTCTGGCGGCTCGGCTTTACACCGAGTACGGCCTGGCGGAACAGATGAACGTGCCGTTCAACTGCGTCGTCACCAACGTGCCGGGTCCGCAGTTCTCACTCTACTCGGCCGGCGCGCGCATGGTGACCCAGTTCGGTCTCGGGCCCGTTTTCGATGGCATGGGCCTGATCTTCCCGGTTCTGAGCTATAACGGCTGGATCATGATTTCACTCACGTCCTGCAGGGAGATGATGCCGGACCCCGGTTTTTTCGGGGAGTGTCTGGAAGGTAGCTACAAGGCGCTCAAGGACGCCGCTGGTGTGGAGGATATGGCAGAGCCGGAAGTTTAGCCGGCGGAAGCTGTGCCCATCATTCCGCTGATCTGATCCACCATTGGGAAAAACTTCTTGCGCAATCGGAGCAGGAGACCCGGGGTGATTTCTTCCTCGAAATCACTGAGCGCAAAGCGAAGCGTCAGGCTACCGGCCGCGTGCTCGATGCCCGATAGCCGGGTGTCTGTGGAGAGCGGTGGCACAGGCAGGTAGGTCTGGAATATGGAAGATACGTAACCCGGCACGCCGAAGAACGAGGTACGTTTCGGCTTCAGCACGAACCAGCCACCCACGATCTCCACCGTTGTCTCGAACTCCGCCACCGGAAAACCAGCGATCTCCGTGTGCACGATCAGTGCGTCGCTGCCGAGCTCCAGCCGGTACGGCAGCTGAAATCGCTTCAGCCAGCGGTCCAGGGCTTTCTGGCCGATGGTGATTTCCAGACCGGGACCTTCCATCTTCAGCAGTGCGGGAAGTCCCTGCACGAAGGTTGCTTTTTCCGCCACACAGGAGATTCGTTCCAGATCCAGCCAGCCGGTGGCGATGCCCTGAAATTCCACTCGGGCGTTGCTGAACTGATCGGGGAAAGGCATGCCGCTGGCTTCATCCCAGTACAGCATCACAGGTACCTTGAGATAGGTGCTGAGAAGTTCGTCGATCAGATCTGAGCGGCTAGCCATCGCAGGTGCCTCCAGCGATTTCCGGATGCTTGAAGTTTATCGCGCCTGGTCGGCAATAGTTCCACACCTTTGTTACCCCGACTGCCTTCCCTCGCTGTCGATGGGAAGCCCCACACCGACGTTATATAATGCGTGTAGGGGCATGTCGGCTGCTGAAGTGGAGCATTCGCCGTGCTGCGGATTGGACGGGATATGAAGGAAGTTGCTTTCCGGGTTCTGCTGGTGGTGCTGGCCGTGCCATCGATGGGATCCGCCGACATGGCAGACTGGCCAAGCTATGGCAGCTCTCTGGCTTCGACGAAGTACTCGCCTCTCGACCAGATAAACCCAGACACAATTGGCCGTCTCGGCATCAGCTGGATCTGGTACTCGATCGATAACGAGTGGGTGCAGGTCCGACCTGAATTTGTCCCCGGCCCGTTCAAGTCCACTCCGATCAAAGTTGGAGACGTGCTGTACACCAGTACTTCTCTCGGTGCGGTGGCAGCACTGGATGCGGCCACAGGTGAAATGATCTGGACGTTCGACACCGGGACGTGGAAGGACGGGCGTCCTGCAAACATGGGGTTCAACCACCGGGGCGTTTCCTTCTATGAAAAGGACGGTCGGGCACGCATCTTCATAGGCACCAACAACGCTTATCTGTGGTCACTGAATGCAGAGACCGGGAAACCGGACTTGAGTTTCGGCGTGAAGGGCAGGGTGGATCTGACCAAAGGACTCGGGCGGCCGGTGAACCGAAAGCTTTACTCGAATACTGCTGCACCGATGATCGTCGGCGATGTGATCGTCATGGGCTCGGTCGTGCAGGACTCCCCCGCCTACGGTTTCCGCACCCCGAGGCGGGACATGATGCCGCCGGGCCATGTCCGTGGCTACGACGTCAGAACCGGTGAAATGCGCTGGATCTTCCACTCGGTGCCGAGGGCAGGGGAACTCGGGGCTGAGACCTGGCAGGGCAAAGACTGGACCGATACAGGGGCGACGAATGTCTGGACGCTCATGAGCGCCGATCACGAGCTTGGCTATGTGTACCTGCCTTTTGGGACCGCCAACAACGATTTCTATGGCGGTGAGCGCCCGGGTGCAAATCTCTTCAGTGAGACCCTTGTCTGCCTGGATGCAGCGACCGGCAAGCGCGTCTGGCACTTTCAGATGATCCACCATGGCCTGTGGGACTACGACCTGCCGGCCGCACCCAATCTGGTGGACATCGTGGTCAACGACACCCCGGTGAAGGCCGTAGCGCAGGTATCGAAACAGGGTCACATCTACGTGTTCGACCGAGTCACCGGGAAACCCATCTGGCCGATTGAAGAACAGCCCGTACCTCAGTCCACCGTTCCAGGGGAGAGAACATCACCGACTCAGCCCATCCCCACCTGGCCGCTGCCATTCGATCGTCAGGGCGTCAGCGAAGACATCCTGATCGACTTCACGCCGGAGCTGCGGGCTGAAGCGCTGAAGCTGATATCTGCCTACGATGTGGGTCCTCTCTACACGCCCCCCTCACTGAAGGGGACCGTGGTGCTGCCGTCGGATGGTGGTGCGGCTAGTTGGACCGGCGCTGCAGTAGATCCTGATACCGGAGTAATCTACATCCCCTCCATGACGTTGCCGGCAGTTTTCAAGCTCGGCGAGCTCGACCCTGAGCAGACCGAGTACCGCTATGAGCGTTCTGCCATGACGTTCATGAGCGGGCCCGATGGGTTGCCGCTGATCAAGCCGCCGCTCGGACGAGTTACGGCCATCGATCTCAACAGCGGCGAGCATCGATGGATGGTTCCTAACGGTGAAGGACCGAGACGGAGGCTGATTGCGGCAGGTATCCCGGATCCGGGACCGGTCGGGAACCAGGGGTTTACCCACGTGTTGCTGACCGCCTCTTTGCTGTTCACTACGCTGAACGATGATGGCAAACCGGTGCTGCGGGCGCTGGACAAGCAGACTGGCGCGCTGGTCCGGGAGTTACCGCTACCAGCGAGCCCGAACGGCGCGCCGATGACTTACATGGCTGATGGCAAGCAATTCATCAGTATTGCAGTCGGCGGGGCGACAGATGCGGCGCTTCTGACCCTGGCGCTCGATGGCAATCTGCAGATGCGAAAGAAGGAAATGTCGGCCGCTGATCAGCAGCGCCGGCCTGACCCCATTCGGGTGGCGCAGCTGTACGGTCAGGTCTGTGCCAGTTGTCATGACAATGCTGTACACGGGGCACCCAGACCCGGTGATCGGTTGCTCTGGGAGCCCAGGCTCGAGGCAGGCCTTGAAAAGCTCTACCAGAGCACGATTTCCGGCCTCGGAGAAATGCCTGCACGGGGTGGCTGTCCCGTCTGCACGGACGGGGAGCTCAAATCACTGGTCGATGCGATGGTGCAGATAAACGACTAGCCCCTTCAGTTGTTCTGGTCGAGCCGCTGGGGCATGCTTTTGTGCAAGAGAGGGATATGACTGGGAGAAAGTGTATGTATATGTTTGAAGGACGACGCAGGTGCACCGTGCTCTCTGCGCTGCTGTTTTTGCTGCTGTTTGCGTTACCGGCAGGCGCCGGGGTGCTGACCGGCACCGTCAAGGACGACAAAGGTAATCTCATGGAAGGGGTTCTGGTCCGGCTGACGGATGACATCATGGGTGTGTCCGAGTCGGTGTATACCAGACCCGATGGGGTGTATGTGTTGGTGACCAACCTCAATGGCACGCTGAAACTGCGCGCTCGCACGCCTTACTTCAAAGACGCCAAGACTACCGTTGAGATAGACCCCGCCGGCACCACCACCGAGGACGTTGTCATGTTTCCGATGGCGAGCGACGTGGAGATCTCAGAGAGCCTTCCGGCTGCCTATCATTTCGGTAATCTGCCCTTCGAGTCCGGTGATGACAAGGATTTCAACCGCTATCAGTTCCAGCGGGATTGCCTGTCCTGTCATCAGATGGGCAATCCTTTTACCCGGCAGCCACGGACGGCAGAGTCCTGGGCGGTGACCATCGAGCGCATGCATCGGATGGTGGGGAATTTCGATGCCAAACTCAGAGACAGACGTTCGGTCATTCTGGCAGAGGGATTTGATGGTAACCCGGTTAGCGTCCGGCCTGAGTTTCCGCTGGATGAGGAGCTGGGCAACACGAAGATCTACGAGTACATGCTGGACCGCGCATTCGTACCGCACGATGCCATCGTTCACCCGAACGGCCTCATCTACACCGTGGACCAGGCGCTGGATCATATGGTGGTTACGGACCCGGCCACCGGGCAATCGACCTACCATCCGCAGGCCGATGGTCGGGCGATGGAGTACCGCAAAGGCTTCGCAAACACCGAGCAGGAAGTGATCGGGGAGTTCAACCCCGGCTCCCGGCACGGGCCCCACTCTCTGGATCTGCGCCGGCAGGACGGTCTGTACTACGTGACCAATGCAGGCAGCCGCAGCATCGGGGTATTCAATCCGGAAAAACGTGAATGGGAACCGTCCTATTTCATTGATGAGAAAACGGGTGCCAACTACCCGCACACGGTCCGGGTCGATAAGAAAGGCATCGTCTGGTTCACGCTGGCTGGTTCGGAGCATGTGGGCCGGTTGGATCCGGACACCGGCAAGATCGACATCCTGAGCTTGCCGCACGTGGTGCCGGGAGGCATCTCCGGCGGCACTCAGCCGTACGGCATTGATATCAATCCAGTCGATGACCGGATGTGGTACGGGCGTCTGTTCGGCGACAAAATCGGTACGGTTGACCCGGAGACGCTGGAGATCACTGAGTACGATTCTCCAGTCCGAGGCCCGCGTCGTATGCGATTCGATAGTGATGGCGTTCTCTGGGTGACTGGATACTCGGAAGGGCAGCTTGCCAGGGTCGACGTGAGCGAGGGTTTCGAAACCACCGTCTACGACATGCCGGAGTTCGCTCCAGGATATCGGCCGGCCCCCTATGCACTCGGCGTTCACCCGGAAGCCCAGGATATCTGGGTGAACGAGAACATGACGGATCGGATCTATCGATTCATTCCGGAGGAAGCGCGATGGGTGGTCTATCCGGTGCCACTGTCGGGCACTTACTCCCGGGATATGACGTTTACTGCAGACGGTCAGGTTTGCCTGTCGAACAATCCGATCCCGCCACCGGCGCTGGAAGGCGGTGCGCTGCAGATTATCTGCATCGATCCGGAGTACGACCCTAAGGCTGCAACGGCGACGCTGACCGTCAGCCAGAATTAGGTTGTGTGACGTGTCCGGTCCCACCTTGCGTGGGGCTGGACGGGCATCCGACAGCATGACGGGTGATGGGTGATGGGATACCCGATGGTTTGGGATCTGCCGGTGCGCCTGTTCCACTGGTTCCTGGCCGGGTTTTTCCTTCTCGCCTACTGGTACGGTAGCGACTGGCCTGGCATGCACACCCACGCGGGTTATACCGTGCTGCTGCTGGTGGTGTTCCGGATCCTGTGGGGATTCATCGGCTCCCGGCATGCGCGGTTCAGAGACTTCATGGTTGGACCCGCGGATATGTTCCGCTTTCTTGGTATCCTCATCCGGGGGCGGCCTTGCACATACAGAGGCCACGATCCGGCGGGTGCTGCGATGATCCTGACACTGATCGTAAGCCTCCTCGTCACGTCAGCTTCCGGCATGTCGCTCTATGCCATGGAGGGTCGAGGCCCACTGGCAGGTACGATAGTCGCCAACTGGCCGGACCGGCTCATGGTCGACGTGCATCACTTCACCTCTGAACTCTGTCTGGTTCTGGTGATCGTCCACGTTCTCGGTGTGCTGCTGATGAGCGTGCTGACCCGGACAAATCTCATTCGCGCCATGATCACAGGGCGGAAAGCAACCGCTGGAAAGCATCGTCAATGACGCAGTGGGTACGTTACGGCTTCCTGGGTCTCGGCCTGTTGCTCGTGCAGATCAGTGATGCAGAGGCAGCGGATAATCAGGTTGCCGAGCCAACTCAGGCGGTGCAGGTGATGCTCGAAGAGCTGGCCATGGAAGCCGACCGGCCTTTTTCAGCTGAAGCCGGGCATCGCGCCTGGTACCGGTTGGCGCAGGATGGAAGGAGCTGCACGAGCTGTCATGGTGAGACGCTGACCGTGCGCGGCCGGCATCAGAAGACGGGCAAACCCATTGAGCCCATGGCTCGCTCGATGAATCCGGACCGGTTGACCGAGCAGAAGAAGATAGCGAAGTGGTTCTTGAGAAACTGCAAGTGGACCTATGGCCGG
This sequence comes from Candidatus Azotimanducaceae bacterium, assembly GCA_965215995.1. Lineage (GTDB taxonomy): Bacteria > Pseudomonadota > Gammaproteobacteria > Pseudomonadales > Azotimanducaceae > SZUA-309. Next base: position 4,221,121 of record OZ244128.1, read on the forward strand.
GAATGCACGGCTCAGGAGAAAGGTGACATCCTTGCCTGGTTGAGTGGGCAGTAGTCACCGCGAAGTGGACGGGAGAGACGAACAGATGAACGGAATCCAGAGAGCAACAGGCGCGGTCCTGCTGGGCGCCATTCTGATCTTCGGTGGCTACGGCGTCATTGTGAACGCCCTTGAAGGCGAGCCCCGGTATGTGCAGGACGAGGTCTATATGGATGAGTGCGGCGCCTGTCATCTGGCCTACCCGCCGGATCTGCTGCCGGTTGCCAGCTGGCAGAAGGTCATGGCAGGACTTGAAGATCACTTTGGGGACAATGCAGAGCTGGATGAAGAAACCGCGATGCATATTGGCGCCTATCTCGAAGACAACGGTCTGAGCCGCGGGCGTTCGTCGAAAATGAGCCGGTTGCTGCGCGGCCTGCCGGACGATCCGCCGCTACGGATCACCGAACTGCCGGCTTTCGAGAACATGCACTACATGATTCCCGGAGAACTCGAGGTGGATGTGCTGGAGGAAGGGTTTCTGAGTCCCTGTGCCGATTGCCACAAGGAGGCACTGCTCGGAGTTTACGATGCCGAACGGTTGCACCCTGGCTACGGGCCAGGCGTGTGGGACGGCAAACCAAATGGAGATTGATGCGGGCAGCAAAGCCGCAACCGAAGGCGTGCCACTGGTCATCGGCGTGACCGGGCATCGAGACCTGCTCGAAGAAGAACAGGAGGGGATCAAGCAACGGGTGCGCGACTTCTTCGAGCAGATGCGTGCGAGCTTTCCCGACCTGCCGCTGATGGTTATGACGCCCCTCGCTGAAGGTGCGGATCGGATCGCCGCGGAAGTGGCTTATGAGCTGGGCATTCCCATCGTCGTGCTGCTGCCCATGCCGCGCCATCTCTACGAGCACGAGTTCAAAGGCGAGTCTCTGCGCGAGTTTCAGACCATGCGCGGGCTTGGCGAGCAGGTCGAGTTGCCGCTGCTTCCCGAGCTGTCAGAAGCGGACGTGATCAATCAGGGCACGGGCCGGGATCTGCAGTACGCACAGCTGGGCGCCTATCTGGCGGCGCACAGTCACGTGCTGCTGGCGATCTGGGATGGCAAGCCGTCCAACGCGCCCGGTGGCACGGGCCACGTGATCAAGTTCCATCAGCACGACGTGATCGAGCTCATCGCCGGTGGTCAGCACCGCTCGCCGATTGACTTCACGGAGGACGAGAGCGACCTCGTCTTTCACGTGGTCTGTTCACGTCGGGAATCCGGGTCACCGCAGTCCGGTCTGGAGCCAGGTCAGGCTTACTGGTTCACTCGCGATGAGCTGAAGCCGCGCACGCTTTACATGCCGGATCGTTATCGGATGGTGTTCCATCGGATGGCTGAGTTCTCTGCCGATCTCAGGTTGCCGATGGACTCGGAAAACTTCTATCCACTGCTGCCGGAAGAGGAACTGGCGCGCTGTGGCCAGGGCGCGAAGGACATCGATCGGCTCTACCATCGAGCGGATGCGTTAGCCCGTCGCTACCAGTCCTACTTCTTCGGGGTGGTGCGGGCAACCGGCCTGCTCGGTCTGACCGCAGGCGTCTGCTTTGTCGCCTTTGCCGATTGGCCGGTGGTGCACACCATGTTGCTACCCTACATTCTCTGCATTGTCCTGGTGCTGAGCCTGGGTGCGCTGGATCGACGTTATTCCTGGCAGAGGAAGTACCTCGATTATCGAGTGCTGGCGGAAGGGCTGCGGGTTCAATTCTACTGGGCCGTGGCAGGTGTGGAGATGGAGAATCCGAGTCGCTTCAGCCACGACAGCTTTCTCAAGCGCCAGGACCTGGAGCTCGGCTGGATCCGCAACGTGATGCGCTATGCCGGTTTCAGATCGGACTCGAAGGATCGCAGCTCGTCGGAGGATCTGGTGGCGCTATGCATGTCCTACTGGGTGAGCGATCAGCACAAGTACTACCATCAGAAAGCGTTGGAGCGGGAGCGCCGGCAACGGGTTACCGGGCTGTTCAACGTGATCGGCCTTCTGCTGCTGGTGGTGGCGGCTGTGATCCTTGCCGCGCGCGCAGACCTCGTCGTCGATGTGACCTTTGGAGAGATCCTGATCGCGCTCATGGGTCTCGTGCCGTTCGCCATCGCCGCCCGTCAGAACTACGCGTTCAGGACCGCCGAGAGCGAGCTGCTCGCGCAGTTTCAGCACTACGTACGGATTTTTCAGAACGCTACGAACCTAATGTCGAAAGCGCCAACGCTGACCATGAAGCAGGACATCCTCAGGGCAGTGGGGGAGGCGGCACTGGAGGAGAATGGGCAGTGGATTCTGCGGCAGCGGGAGCGGCCATCCGTCCCTACGCACACCATTCAGGGATGAGGCGCTTTCAGGTCTGTGGGGAAATGACCAGGACCGACGAAACTGCTGTCGATCCCGGTCTGAAACGGAAGCCGGATCAGAACACCCAGCCGATGTTGATGGCGTAGACCCAGGGGTCGACCTTCGCGGTGGTCTCGATGACCAGAGCCGGGTCGGGAACGGTGATCTTCACATCGGAGTCGATGTCCATGTAGCGGATATTGCCGTTCAGGAACATGGTGTCGGTCAGCATGATGTCGATGCCCACCACGGCTGCCAGGCCTAAGGAATCATCCAGCTTCAGATCGGCATCCAGAGTGTCCAGCACGCCATCTTCGCTTTCATCAAAGAAAATGGTCCAGTTGACACCGGCACCCACGTAGGGCTGCCACTTGCCGGAAGTATTGAAGTGGTACACGGCGCTCAGTGTCGGCGGCAGGTGCTTGGCGCTGCCAACATCGCCGAGGCCGTCAACGCTGATGTCATGCTTGAACGGCAGGGCGGCGAGGAGCTCCACGCCGAAATTGTCGGTGATCATGTAGGTGCCATCGAAGGTCAGCATGGCGGCGGAGTCCACTCTGATGGTGGAATCCACGCTCAGCTCCGGAATGACGATGGAGCCGTTGTCGGACTTAGGATCGATGTAGGAAACGCCGGCCCGGATGATCCAGTCACCCTTCTCCTTGGCTTCGATATCGTTGACCCAGATCAGCATTACGGCTGCGAACAGCGCAGCCAGTTTCAGTGAGCGCATAGAAATATTCCCTTGTCTGCTGTCAGAAAGCAGGGCGTATGAGACTCGAAGCGTAGGCGAGGAGACATACGCGTTTACCGAAAAGGGGTTTGATTGCAATCAAATCAGGCTCGTGCCCCAGTCGAGGTGCTATGCTCGCGCCATGAGTGATGTTCGTACCCCCAGGGAGATGATTGAAGCCCTGGTTGCCATTCCCACAGTGTCAAGAGACTCGAATCTGGATTGCATTGCCTTCATCCGCGACTACCTTGCAGGGTATGGCGTGCAATCAACGCTGGTAGAAAACGAGGACGGCAGCAAAGCAAACCTCTATGCCACGGTGGGCCCGATGGTGCCTGGTGGTGTGGTGTTGTCCGGGCACACGGATGTGGTGCCGATAGACGATCAGGACTGGGATAGCGATCCGTTCCAGGTGGTGGAGAAGGAGGGACGGCTTTACGGCCGTGGCACCTGTGACATGAAGTCTTTCTATGCGATCGCGCTGGCGCTGCTGCCCGAGATGGGCAACCTCAAGCGGCCCATTCATTTCGCGCTGTCTTACGACGAAGAAGTGGGATGCCTTGGTGCGCCCGCGCTGATCGAAGCGTTAACCGCACAGGTGCCTGAACCTGAAGCCGTGATTGTTGGCGAACCGACCATGATGCGGGTGGTGAAGGCGCACAAGAGCATTTTTCGCTTCAACACTCGAATCACCGGCCATGAGGCGCACTCCAGTCAGCCTCATCGCGGTGTGTCCGCGGTGATGGTAGCGGGGCGGATGATCAACTGGCTGCATGAGCGACAGGCCCGGAATGCCGAGGAGGCCTGTCCGAATTGCACCTTCGAGCCGCCGTATACCAGCCTGCATGCCGGCGTGGTGCAGGGTGGCACGGCAACCAATATCATGGCTCATCACTGCGAGTTCGACGCGGATTTCCGGTCCGTACCGGGTGAGGATGCGCGGACCTACTTCGAAGAGCTGGAAGCCTATGCCCGTGATGTGCTGGAGCCGGAGATGCAGGCCATCGCAGCGGACACCGGGATCGAGTTTCGTATCGATGCCTGCGTGCCGGCATTTGAGGCGCTCGAAGACGATGCGGCAGTGACTCTGGTCCGTCGGTTGACCGGCCAGAACGACCTGGAATGCGTATCCTACGGCGCCGAAGCCGGGCAGTTTCAGCAGGCCGGGCACTCAGTGGTGATGTGCGGGCCCGGCAGCATCGACCAGGCCCACCAGCCGAACGAGTACATCAGCCTCTCGCAGGTGGACGAAGGCATCGCCTTCACCCGACGCCTGATCGACTACCTTTCTTAGGCCGCCCTTAGCCCGCCAGTCTGCAAGCGGGTGGCCGACCGGCCGCTGCGGCATAGGCCTCCGCCTCTGCCCAGACGCGCAGCGTGTTGCCGCCCCAGATTTTCTCGATGTCTGCTTCGCTGTACCCGCGCTCGAGCAGACCGTTCACCAGATTCGGATACTCGCTCACGTCCTTCAGGCCAACGGGCAGGCTGTCGCCAACGCCATCATAGTCGGAGCCGATCCCGACGTGGTCGATGCCGGCCAACTCCACGGCTCGATCGATGTGATCGAGCACGTCGTCGACGGTGGCGTAGGGGTAGGGATTCTGCTCGCGATAGTTGGCCGCGAACTCTGCCATTCTGGCCTCGTCCAGATTTTCAGCCGACTCGGCACGGAAGCGGATCATGGCCTGTTGAGAGGCGTTGCCATAGTCTCTGGCGGCCTTGGTCAGGAAGCTCGAGCCGAAATTGATCTGAACGACGCCGCCGTTCTCAGCCAGCGCCGCCACCATCTCATCGGACATGTTCCGCTGAAAGCCCGGCGTGTAATGGCGCAAAGAGGAGTGGCTGGCGATCACGGGCACTTCCGTCAGTTCCAACACCTGCCAGAACGCTTTATCAGATATGTGAGAGACATCGACCATCACACCCTGACGATTCATCTCCGGAATGAGTGCCTTGCCGAAGTCGGACAATCCCTGCCAGCGCTCGTTCAGATCGTAAGAGGAATCGGAGATGTGATTCGACTTGGAATGAGCCAGGCTGACGTAGCGGATGCCGCGATTCGCGAAGTGCGAGAGGTTGTCGAAGCTGCCTTCGATGGGGCCGCCGTTTTCCATGCCCATGGGCATGGAAATGATCCCTTCTTCCTTGAGCGCGAGCACGTCCGCAGTGCAGGTGGCTATGCCGAACTTGTCCGGCGCGTTGGCCGCCAGAGCCTCCACAGAATCAATCAGCCCTTCGGCAAAGCCCTTGGCTTCTCCCGCCGCATCCACGTCTGCTGGGATGTAGATGGACATGAACATGGAATCCAGCCCACCAGCCACGGCACGGGGGTAGTCGAAGTCGCCGCCTTCGGTGGCGACGCTCACGTCTTCCCAGCCCTTGTGCAGGCGGTAGGGCACGTCGATGTGTGTGTCGATCAGCAGGAAGCGCTGGGCAAGCTCGGTACTCCGGTCGGCTTCGCTGGTGGGTTGACCGCAACCTGCCAATCCGAGCGTGATGACGAACAGCAGCGAGAGAGCGGCGAGGGCTGTGCACTGGGACGGCGGGTTGAGGTGTGAGCGCATTCTTAGTGTCCGAGCAAGCAAACACCAATGTTCACACGTGCCGATCGGGCAGCACAAGAACGGGCGCGCAGAGCGAGACCTCGCGCTAGAATGAGCGGATCGACCAATCATCCGATCAGGAAGTCATGAGCAAGACGATCATCCGTCAGGAAGACCTCATTCAGAGCGTGGCGGACGCGCTGCAGTTTATCTCCTACTACCATCCGGTGGATTTCATCCGCGGCATGCGTGAGGCCTGGGAGAAGGAAGAGTCGCCGGCCGCCAAGGCAGCGCTGACCCAGGTGCTGGTCAACTCGCGGATGTGTGCCATCGGCAAGCGCCCCATCTGTCAGGACACGGGCATTGTCATCGCCTTCGTCGAGGTGGGCATGGATGTGCAGTGGGAGGCGGACATGAGCGTGGACGACATGATCAACGAGGGCGTGCGGCGTGGTTATGGCGATCCGGACAACATTCTGCGGGCATCCGTCTTGGCCGACCCGGACGGCAGCCGGGCGAATACCAAGGACAACACGCCGGCGGTCATTCACTACAAGGTGGTGCCGGGCGACAAAGTGAGCGTGGAGGTGGCGGCCAAAGGCGGTGGCAGCGAAGCCAAGGCAAAGTTCGCCATGCTGAATCCTTCCGACTCCATCGTCGACTGGGTGCTCTCCGTGGTGCCGACCATGGGCGCGGGCTGGTGCCCGCCGGGTCTGCTTGGCGTTGGCATTGGCGGCACGCCGGAGAAAGCCATGGTGTTGGCCAAGGAAGCCATGATGGACCCCATCGACATCCACGAGCTCAAGGCGCGGGGTCCGGCTAATCATCTGGAAGAGCTGCGCCTCGAGCTCTTCGACAAGGTGAACGCGCTCGGTATTGGTGCGCAGGGTCTCGGTGGGCTCACCACGCTCCTGGATGTGAAGGTGCGTGAGTATCCGACGCACGCGGCCAATAAACCCGTCGCCGTGATCCCGAACTGCGCCGCGACCCGGCACGTGCACTTCACCCTGGATGGCAGTGGTCCGGCCGAGTTTGCACCGCCGGATCTTGCCGAGTGGCCGGAGATCGATTTCGATCTGGGCGACGACGTGCGTCGGGTGAATCTGGATACGCTGACAAAAGCAGAAGTGGCGAAATGGAAATCCGGCGAGACGCTGCTGCTTTCCGGCAAGCTGCTCACGGGCCGGGACGCGGCGCACAAGAAGCTCGTCGACCTGATTGAAGCCGGTGAGCCTCTGCCTGTGGATTTCACCGACCGGGTCATCTACTACGTGGGTCCTGTGGATCCGGTGCGTGACGAGGTGATCGGCCCGGCTGGCCCCACCACGGCAACGCGTATGGACAAGTTCACCCGGACCATGCTGGAGCAAACGGGCCTGATCGGTATGGTCGGCAAGGCGGAGCGGGGCGATGCGGCGATCGACGCGATTCGTGACGCCGAAGCTGCCTATATGATCGCCGTCGGTGGCGCGGCCTATCTGGTCGCCAAAGCCATCACCAAGTCCACGGTGATCGCCTTCCCCGAGCTCGGTATGGAGGCGATTCACGAGTTCGAGGTGGAAGACATGCCGGTCACCGTGGCCGTGGATGCCACCGGCGCTTCGGTGCACAAACAGGGTCCGCAGATCTGGTCGGCAAAGATCGCCGAACGGATTGATGCAGTAAATGTCTGACATCGAAGACGAAACCGTTCGTGCTGAGGAATTGACAGGGAGAGGAGTTTGTCGTGATCAATAAACTGAACCGAAGAGAATATCTGATATCGCTGGGCACGCTGATTGGCGGTGCTGCTCTGATTGGCAGCAACCCAGGTCGGGCGAGCAGTGCCAGCCTACCGGCAGGCGCGGACAGTTCCCGGCTGATCTACATCACGCCGTTGAAGCGCAATGCGCAGGAGAGCACCTGCCAGGCGGAGGTCTGGTTCATGCGTGACGGTGATGCCCTTTATGTGGTGACCCAGGCCGATGCCTGGCGGGCGACAGCCATCGGCAAGGGCCTGGACGTGGCCAAGATCTGGGTGGGTGACGTGGGTGTGTGGTCACGCAATCCTGAGTACCGCGAGCTGCCGGAGATCATGGCTCAGGCCAGCATCGTCACAGATCCTTCCGTGCACGCCGGCATGCTGGATAAGTTCGGCGGCAAGTACACGGACGAGTGGCCGGTCTGGGGTCCGCGCTGGAAGACCGGGCTTGCCGATGGTTCCAGAGTGATGATCCGCTACGAGCTGGTCTGACAACCTGTGACCGCTAACTGAGGGTCTCTGCCAGCTCGAGGAGAAGCGCGCGGGTGTCCTCGAATCCGAGGCAGCCGTCGGTGATGCTGACGCCGTAGCGCATCTGGTCACTCACGTCCTGACGACCGCCGGACAGGTGGCTTTCGATCATCAGCGCGCGGATGCCCGGGTTAGGGGCCTGTTCCGCTGTTCCCGTTTTCTGCGACACAACAGCCCGGGCGACCTCCGGTTGCTCTTCTGGATCTTTGTTGCTGTTGGCATGACTGCAATCAACCATCACCGTTTCCGACAGTCCCGCATTAGCCAGCAGGCGCTGCGCGGACGCGATGGACCCGGCATCGCAGTTCGGCTCACTGCCACCCCGCAAGACAAGGTGACAGTCCGGATTGCCTCGCGTCTCGAGAATGGCCGGTGCCCCTTCCTTTGTCAGTGACGGAAACAGATGCCGGTGAGCGGCTGCTCGGATTGCATCCACGGCCACCTGCACATCGCCGTCGGTGCGGTTCTTGAGGCCGACGGGCATGGAAAGCCCGGATGCGAGCTCCCGGTGGATCTGGCTTTCCACCGTTCTGGCACCGATGGCTCCCCAGCTGACCAGATCCGTGTAGTACTGACCGAAGGTGGTATCGAGAAACTCCGTGGCGGCCGGTAATCCGACTTCATTGACTTTCAGCAGCACCTGCCGAGCGAGTCGCAAGCCTCGATTGATCCGGTAGCTTCCGTCCAGGTCCGGGTCATTGATGAGGCCCTTCCAGCCCACCACGGTTCTCGGTTTCTCGAAGTAGACGCGCATCACGCAGTAGATCCGCTCCGACACTTCTTCTGCGAGCACTGCCAGCCGACCGGCATATTCCTCCGCGGCGTTCGGGTCATGGATCGAGCAGGGTCCGACCACCACCAGCAAGCGCGAGTCCTCGCCGCTGAGCGTCTTGCGAATGATCTGCCGCGAACGGGTGACCAGATCGCCCGCCTGCTCGCTCAGCGGCAGTTCTTCCTCCAGCACGGCCGGTGAGATGAGCGGATGGGTCTGCTGGATGCGTAGGTTATCGGTCTGCATGGCCTGGGAGTTTACGGAAGTTGCACCACTTCCGACCAGTCCGGAGAATGCGCTGTTTCTGAGGAGGATCTATGTACCACCGTCTTCGTTGTGCTCCCAGAAGCCTGCTGGTTGCCGTTCTGACCGCGGGACTCTGTCTGTCAGCCCTGACGCTCCGGGCTGGAGAGGGCGAGAACGGTACGCAGTCTGGAGCTGACTCTGCAGAACCGGAAGAGGAAGAGAACGGCCTGACTCTGGAGGGCACCAGACAGGTCAGTTTCGAAACCGACGAGGGCACCTGGCTGTCTCTCGATGTTTCCCCGGACGGCGAGCAGATCGTTTTCGAGCTCCTCGGCGATCTCTACCTGCTGCCCATCGAGGGTGGCGAAGCAAGTCCGCTGACCACCGGCATGGCATACGATAGCCAGCCTCGATTCTCGCCGGATGGCGAGCGGGTCGTCTTCGTCAGCGACCGGGACGGCACCGACAACGTCTGGACGATCGTCGTCAACGGGGACGATCCGCAGCAACTGACCAGTGAAACGGGTAAGTTCCTGTTCGTCTCGCCGGAATACTCACCCGACGGCAGTCATGTGATCGTGTCCAAAACCAGCTGGGGCTTGAGAACCCACGAGCTCTGGGCGTATCACGTGGAAGGTGGCAAGGGTGTGCAGATGACGGTGGCGGCCGCCAGCACGGACACACCCACCAATCAGCGATCGAATACGCTGGGGGCCGTTTACTCCCCCGATGGGCGCTATCTCTACTTTGCCCGTAAGTACGGTGGCTTCGCCTACAACCTGCAGTTCCCTCAGTGGCAGGTGGCCAGGCGTGACCTCAGGACAGGCGAGGAAGACTATCTGACGCAAGCCCAGGGCAGTGGCTTCCGGCCGCGGCTTTCTCCTGACGGCCGATTGCTGATCTACGGCACCCGGTACGAGCAGCAGACCGGCCTGCGATTGCGCAATCTTGAAAGCGGCGAGGATGAGTGGCTGGCCTATCCGGTGGAGCACGACGAGCAGGAGAGCCGATTCACCCGTGATCTGCTGCCCGGCTACGCGTTCACGCCGGACGGATCGGCCATTTTCTACACCGTCGACGGTGGTATCCGTAGATTGGACCTGGAAACAAGAGAGAGCAGCAACGTTCCGTTCAAGGCCAAAGTCGATCAAGCGCTTGGGCCGCAACTCTACTTCCCTTACCGACTCGGGCTCGGGCCGGTGAAAGCTCGGATGCTGATGGGTCCGCAGCTGTCACCGGACGGTAGCCAGCTCGCCTTCTCGAGCTTCTTCCAGATCCACATCTTCGATCTTGCCAGCGGCGACATCCGATCTCTGACACCGGCTGGCCCGGCGGTTGCGGGCGGCAGGGCATTTCACCCGGCCTGGTCACCGGATGGCAAAGAGCTCGCCTATGTGAGCTGGTCGAGCAGTGGCGGTCATCTATGGCGAATACGCAGCAATGGTCGGGGCAGGCCGGTGCGCGTCTCCGAGCAGCCCGGCTACTACTCCGAACCGGCCTGGTCACCGGACGGGGACCGTATCCTGGCATTGCGGGCGTCGAGCTACGATCGGCTGTATCGGGAAAACGACTGGGGCTGGACCCTCGGCTCGGACCTGGTCTGGTTTGATCGGAAAGGCGGAGCGCCGACGCTGATCGCGCCTTCGCGCGGTTTTCAACGCCCCCATTTCGGCCCGGAAGCGGATCGGATCTATCTCTACAACTGGAATACGGGTCTGAGCTCCGTTCGCTATGACGGCACCGATCGACGTGACCACCTGGCGGTGAAAGGCGAGGGCATACTGCTGATGGACGAGGAGGTGTCAGCCGATGAGGTGCGTCTGTCGCCAGATGGCACCCATGCGCTGGCGCTCCATGCCAATCAGCTCTACCTGATCCGGTTGATCAATCCGAATCTGAGCAACCTCACCCTGAGTCTCTCTGCCGCTAGCCTGCCCATGGCCCGCGTTACTGACATAGGTGCAGACTTCTTCGGCTGGGCGGAATCCGGCAAGTCCATCTTCTGGACTGTAGGCAATCAGCTCTATGAGCGTCCGGTTGCTTCCGTGGATTTCCAGGAAAAGGACAATGACGATGAGGCGGGAGAAGAGTCTGAAGAACAATCCGAGAGAGAGGCGGAGCAAGGTGAAGACGAAGGTGAAGACGGTGACGAAGAAGACATTGCCGAGACCCATGAAGCGGTCAGCACCTACCCGGTAGCCCTCTACCAGCCTCGGCGCCAGCCGAGCGGCACCCTGGTGCTGCAGGGTGCGACGGTGCTGACCATGGTCGAAGGGGCTGAGCCCATCGCCGATGCCACGGTGGTCATCGTCAACAATCGTATCCGATCCGTGACGGCAGAACCGCCAGCCGAACTGCCGGAAGGCGCAGAGGTAGTGGATGTGAGCGGCACCTTTCTGCTCCCGGGGTTCGTCGACACCCATGCCCACCATCGGCTGCTCAGGGGCATTCTCGAGGACGCAAACTGGGGCTTTCTCGCGAACCTGGCCTATGGGGTAACCACGGGGCTCGACGTCCAGCCCGGAACCACCGATGTGATCGCCTATGAGGATCTGATCGATGCAGGTCTGGTCATCGGGCCGAGAGCGCTGTCCACCGGTCCGGGCATATTCAGCGATAACAACTTCCGCTCCGTGGCGCATGCCAGGGCGGTGCTGCGCCGCTACAAGGAGCACTACGGGGTACGCAATCTGAAGGCCTACCTCTCCGGTGATCGGGGGCAGCGGCAGTACCTTGCCCAAGCCGCGCGCGAGCTGAAGCTCATGCCCACAACGGAAGGGGCCCTGGACATGCGCATGAACCTGACCCATGCCATTGATGGGTTCTCCGGCAACGAGCATGCATTGCCACTCGTGAACCTGTACGAAGACGTGGTCCAGCTTGTCGCCCGCTCGGGGCTCGCCTACACGCCGACGCTGCTGGTAGCTTATGGCGGCCCCTTCGCGGAGAACTACTTCTACACCCGGGAATCACCGCATAGAGATCCAAAGCTGCGCCGCTTCATGCCGTCGAACGCCATTGCCGGCCGAACGCTGCGTACTCAGTGGTTTCTCGACGAGGAGTTCACTTTCCCGCATCTGGCTGCTCAGGCGGCGAAGATCATCCGAGCCGGCGGCCGGGTTGGCGTCGGCGCCCACGGCCAGCTGCAGGGTTTGGGCTATCACTGGGAGATGTGGGCACTGGCGGCTGGTGGGTTGGCGCCAATGGAAGTGCTGACCGCGGCTACACGCCATGGTGCTGAGATCATCGGTGTGGCAGAGGATCTGGGCACGGTGACGGCCGGGAAGCTGGCTGACCTGGTGGTCCTTTCGGAAGATCCACGAGTAGACATCCGCAACACCAACAGCGTGCGTTATGTTGTCAAGAACGGTGAGCTGTTCGATGCCGACAGCATGGACAAGCTCTGGCCGGAACGGACACCACTACCCCAGATGTGGTGGTGGAAAACATCACCGAATGTGGATGCGCCGGAGGGGAAGCCATCGCAAGGGACGGCTCCTCACTGATCCTATTCGTCGAGGGCGACTTCGCCCAGCTGTTCCTCGATGGCGTCCAGGAAGAGGTCTCTCAGCGAGATCATTCCAAGCGTCTTACCCTCTTTGACCACGGGCAGGTGGCGGATGTGGTGCTTCTTGGTCAGAGCGATGCAGTGGCGGACCGTATCCTCCGGTGACACCGTGATCACATCCGTGGTCATGACCTCAGAGACCTTAGTTTGTTTCGAGGCGTGGGTGTCGAGAATGACCTTCCTCATGTAATCCCGCTCGGACAGTATGCCGACCAGATAGTCCTCGATCTGCACGCAGACAGCGCCCACGTCCTTTTCGTTCATCAGCGTCAGCGCATCGAACACTGACTCCAGTGGTCCGATCCAGACCACTTCTTCCGCTTTCTTGTCGAGCAGATCGGAAACGTAATGCATTGGGCTTCCCCGGTATTCCCAGTCGCCGCTAACAGTAATTCGGTGATTCGAAGGACGCAAATCCGCTCTGCTGGCCGGGATCGGCGGGTGAAGCTAAAGTAGCGGATTGCTTACGAATGGAACGGGAAGGATGGTAAACACAGATTTGTTTGATCTCGGCGGCAAAGTGGCGCTGCTCACGGGTGCCTCCAAGGGGATGGGCCTGGCTATGGCAGAGGGACTGGCCGAGCACGGCGCCCGAGTAGTGATCTCGAGCCGGAAGCTGGATCAGTGTGAAGCAGCAGCAGGCGCTCTCAACGAGCGGCTGGGTCCCGGCACGGCAACGGCGATCGCCTGCAACATCGGCTACAAGGAGCAGTTGCAGGCGTTGGTGGATGAAACGCATGAGCGGCTGGGTCCGATCGACGTGCTGGTGCACAACGCCGGCATCAATCCTTTTTACGGCTCCATGTCTGAGATTCCCGACGAGGCCTTCGACAAGATCATGGGTTCCAATGTGCGCTCCGTGCACTGGATCTGTCAGATGGTCGGGCCGGATATGATCGAGAAAGGCCGGGGGTCCATCATGGTCACCGCCTCGACGGGTGCCTTCCACTCCTCTGAAGTGCTCGGTACCTATGGCATCTCCAAACTTGCCGATATTGCCCTGGTCAGAAACCTGGCGGCGGAATGGGGGCCTAAAGGCGTGCGCGTGAATGCCATCTGCCCGGGTTTGATCAAGACGGACTTTGCTCAGGCGCTCTGGGACAACCCGGAAGCGGCGCAGCGGGCCAACGAGCAGATACCCCTGCGCCGGCTCGGTGAGGCGGAAGATCTGAAAGGTGTTGCGGTTTTTCTGGCTTCAGAGGCCAGTGGCTACATCACCGGTCAGGCGTTGACCGTCTGTGGCGGCTCGAATATGTGGTCCTGAGTGCCGCTGCAGCACCTCTAGGAAACGGGCCGATAGAGCGGTCCACGGGCACGGACGGGATCCAGCAGCGACCAGTCACCCTGATCGATCTGGTAACCATCGGGAAAGGGTGGCCGCGCCGGCGTGCCCAGTGACTCCAGCACTCTGGGATCCCGGTAGTAGCATTGGGCGATGAGCGAGACGATCAGCGCCGACGCTTCCGGGTGTGCGGCGCGGAACTGCTCGGCGAGGGCGACCTGCTCTTCGAGCGCAGCATCCAGAAAACTACTCCCGCCGGCCAGTTCCTCGAGGATACCCAGATGCTCGGCGATGTACTTCATCATCGGCCCGGCGCTCGTCATCAGCTCGGCAAAGATCGCCTCGTCATCGGCGCCCGGCACCCCGTGTGCCTCGCTGGCGGGAATGATGGCGCCGGCGAGCGCCTGAAGGATGGCCCGGCCTGCCTCATTCAGAAGTTGATCGCTGGTGCTGATCAGATCGCTCACTCGATTGCTCCTTAATCAAACAGGTTGGCCAGGCGTTGCTTCATCTGGTCGGCCACGTAAAGAGCCAGCGCCTGGATGGTTCGGGTGGGATTGACACCCGCTGAAGTGACGAACAGGCTGCCGTCGACGATGAAGAGGTTCTTCACGTCGTGGCTGCGCCCCCACTCGTTCACCACTGAGGTTTCAGGATCATGGCCCATGCGCGCGGTGCCCATCAGGTGCCAGCCGCCGACGGACAGGGGAGCTTCCGTGATCACCTCGGTCGCTCCTGCGGCCTCGAGCACTTCGGTTGCGCGAGCCACCGAGAAGTTCAGCATGTCGCGGCTGTTCTGGCTCAGGGTATAGGTGATCTTCGGGGCCGGGATGCCGTCCGGATCCGTGAGCTCGGGATCCAGGGTCACCCGGTTGTGCAGTTCCGGCAGATCTTCGCAGATGGCGACCATGCCGGTGATCCGGTTGTGCAGGCGTCGATAAGCATCGTGATGCCCGGGGCCGAATGGCACACGGCCGGAATGCATGCCGGTGAGCGCGGTCATCACGGCGCCGCGACCACGCGTCATCTCGTAGGTGAAGCCGCGCACGAAGCCCCGATCCCGGTCTGTCTCGTAAAACTCCTGACTCCAGAGGCAATCCACAGGTCCCTGGGCGCCGTCCTGGGGCGCATCGAAGATGCCGTTGATGGAGGCGTAGGGGTGAAACATCAGGTTCCTGCCGACCAGGCCGCTGCGATTGGCGAGACCGTCCGGGAACAGACGTGATGCGGAGTTCAGCAGGATGCGTGGCGTGCCGACGCCGTTGCTAGCCAGAACCACCACCTGAGCCGGCTGAAACTGCTCAACACCGCCCGCATCGTAGTAGATCACGCCGTTGGCCATACCGCCGCTGTCCACCGTGATCTCTCGAACCCGGCAACGGGTGCGCAGCTCCACACCGGCACGGATGGCCTCCGGCCAGTAGGTGATGTCCGAGCTTGCCTTGGCACCCTGAGCGCAGCCGGACAGGCAACCGCCGAGATTGATGCAGCGGTCGCGACCTCCGTAAGGTTCGGTGGCGATGGCTGAGTCCGATGGCCACCAGTGCCAGCCCTTCGCATTGAACCCCCTGGCGATGGTTTCACCGGCCCGGCCGAGTGGCAGCGGCGGCATCTGCGACGGTTTAGGCGGGTAGGCCGGATCTCCCTCGAGGCCGGAGACACCCATTACACGGTCGTTCTCGTCGTAGTAGGGTGCCAGCGTATCGTAGTCGATAGGCCAGTCATCGCCCACGCCGTCCAGGCTCTTCACCCTGAAATCGGAGGGATGGAACCGGGGGTAGTGCCCGGCATAGAGGACGGTCCCGCCGCCGACGCCGTTGAAGTTGGCGATCTTGATGGGTGAGTCGTCATCGTTGACCGGATAGTCGGCGCTGGACTGCCGCCGATTCGGGCTGAAGCTGTAGTCGCCCATGGCTTTCGCTTCCCAGTCCATGCCGGAGGTTGGGTAGTCGGACGGATTCATCCAATCGCCCTGCTCGAAGCAGACGATACGCATACGCGTTTCCGCCAGGCTCCAGGCCAGTGCCGCGCCTGAAGCGCCCGCACCGATGATCAGCACATCGACAGGTTCGGTCGCCATGAGTTCCTTGCATCCGGATTGCTTGTCCCGGCAGTATGCAGCTTCGATCCCGAGAAAAAAAAGGCGGAATGATCATGGTGGGAGAGAGCAACAGGGAGGTCGTCACCGGGCCGGTCTGGCGTGGGGTGAACTGGTCGGCGGATGCAGGCGAAGGCAGCATCCACGACGATGCGACCGCCGAGAAGCTGGGCTTTCGAGGTGGCACGGTGGCCGGTGATATCCACATGAATCAGTTTCCGCCGGTGCTGCTCGAGATATTTGGCGACGAGTGGTTCCGGACCGGCAATCTGTCGCTGAACTTCAAGGCAGCGACTGTCGATCGGGAATCCGTGCAGGTGTTTGCCGAGAAACCTGCGGTAGGAGACACCCAGACCCGGGTCTGGATGGAGCGGGACGATGGTCTCCTGGTCTGCACCGGCACGGCCGCAGTTGGCGATCACAGTCGCTCGGAGCTCCGGGCACGGGACCTGCGGCCCTGTGATCCATCGGAACTGAAGATACTGACAAAGCTGCGCGAAGGTATGAGCATGGGGCACTTCGAGCTGACCCTGGATCCAGCCAAGCAGTTTGAGCGCTACGACAAGAATCTGATCAGCGATCCGCTGCCCGAGTACCGCTCCGGCGAGAAGTGGGGCGAACCGGTGGCAGCACCCTGCACCTTCGTTCAGTACCTCTGGGGACCGCCCACCGAGTTCATCCGACCCCAGATCAGCAATGCCGTTGGCCTGTTTGGCGCCATCGAAATCGGCCACGTGGATGGACCCTTTCTGCTCAATCAGCCCTACCACATCGACAGCGAGGTGGTGGCGGTCGGTCAGAGCCCGCAGACGGAATACTTCTGGTACGACAGCACGGCAAAGCGACCGGATGGCAGCCTGGTGGCCACGTTCCGGATGATGCTGCGCTTCATGAAGTCATCGTCGGCGGAGTACGCCTGAAGCCGGTTCCGCCTGATATGGCGGACGCCTGGGTGCTCGATCTGCCAGTCAGGCTGAGCACGGCGGTTCCCGCTGTTTCGCTGGTCCGGCTGACACCCGCGGATGCTCCCGCGTTGCTGCGCCTGATTCAAACCAACAGAGATCATCTGACTCAGCATGGCGACTACGAGGACCTTGTGGCGAAGAACGCCGAGCAGTTGAGGCAGCAGCTCGGTGGTAGTCAGGAAGCCGCGTATGGAATCCGGCGGCACGGGGAACTGATCGGGTCAGCAACGCTCATACGGCACCGGGATGGCGTCTACGGTCTGGGGTACTGGATTGGGGCTGAGCAGGCCGGTTGTGGCTACGTTACCGCCTGCTGCCTGGCGTTGATCGATTTAGCGCGCGATAAGCTCGACGCCGGCGAGATCTGGGCCGGTATCACGCACGGAAACGAGGCGAGCATCAATGTGGTTACCCGGCTGGGGTTCTCTCTCGAGCGCACCCAGCCCACCCATCTCAGCTACCTGCTCCGCTTGGCCGTCTGATACTCAGAAATTGGCGTAGCCGCCGTCGATCAGGAAGGTCTCCGCCGTGTGGTAGCTGGAGGCGGTGCTCATGATGTAGATGGCGATGGCCGCAAAGTCCTCCGGTTGGCCCCAGCGGCGCATGGGGATGCGCTTGCTCACGTTGGCGACGAACTTCTCGTTTGCGAAAGCGCCTTCGGTCATCTCCGTCTCGATCCAGCCTGGCAATATGGTGTGCGCGGTAACGCCATAGCGGGCGTACTCCACAGCCAGTGCCTTGGCCATGGAGATGAGCCCACCCTTGGTGGCGGCGTAGTGCTCGCCGCGCGCCTGTCCGGAAATGGCCGCTAAGCTCGCGGTACCGACCAGGCGGCCGAAGGGATCGCCCGCCTCGGCACGCTCACGCATATGCCCGGCAGCCGCGCGGAAGGTATAGAACACGCCGGACTGATTGACAGCGATAATCCGGTCCCATTCCTCCCTGGTCATGTCTTCGAATCCGGTGCCCCGGCCGCCGATACCGGCGTTAGCGAAGCAGCCGTCCACCCGCCCGTGTGCTTCCAGGGTGGCAGAGAACGTGGCCTCCACTGCCTGCTCGTCGGCGACGTCGCAGACGTAGGCGGTCACCTTCGGACCGATGTCTGCAAGGTTCGACAGCGCCCGCTCATTCTTCTCAGCGTTTGTCCCCCAGATGCAGACCTCCGCGCCGGACTCGACCAGTCCGCGGGCCATGCCGAGGCCGATACCGCCGTTGCCGCCGGTGATGAGGGCAACGCGGCCACTGAGATCGAAAGGTTGAAATGCCATGTCGGGTTCCTGTGCAGATGGAGTGAGTAGTTGTCGAAGCTCATACCTGAATGACCGTTACGGCCAGCACCAGCATGAAGGCGGTGGGCATGAGCAGCATGAAGTAAAGGGTCAGCAGGCCGGCGAATTTGAACATCGTTAGCACTCTGCCTTCGGCGAAGTATCGCTTGAGGGCAAGGTAGTGGTAGGCAAAGATCCAGAGGTTCAGAGCAGTGCCGGCCACATCCTGTCCGGCTTCCAGCCAATCGATGTTGGTATCCGTCGACACCAGCATCTGTCCGAGAAAGACGATGTAGATGAACGTGTGCAGGTGCGTGGAGAAAACCAGGTTCTCCACGTAATAGCGTTTTCGGAACGGATAGAACAGCTTCAGCAGCAGGGCGTATACCGGCAGCATGACAAACATGCCCACGCCGAGGTTATCCATGAACTGGCGGCTGACAGATGTCGGCTCGTACAGCGCATCGACACCTTCACCGAGCAGATAGACAAAGATCGGATCCGGGGGCTCGCGGGCTTCTGACTGTAGCCCATCGGCGATCTGCAGCAGGATCAGACGGCTGATGGAGTTGTCCGAGCGGTTGAGAATCTCCCTTGCTCGAGGGAGCCGTTCTTCATCCAGCAGCGAGAACAGGATGTCCGTGTCGGTATCCTCCACGGCATCCACCTGAACCTGGACCTGGGGGCGGTCTTGATCGTCCGGAGTTATTTCGGCGCCAAGACTCAAAAAGAAGAAGAACAGGATGCTGACGAAGAGGTAGAGGCGAATGGGCGAGACGTAACTGGCACGGCGATTGTGCGTAAACTCCAGCGCCAAGGCGCCAGGCCTGAAGAGCAGCAGCTTCAGCGTGCGGACCAGGCGGGAATCGATCTCAAAGGCTTCCTGCAGGAGCTCGCTGATCAGCGGCGGCAGAGCCCGCTGGTAGTCACGATCGTTCTGGCCGCAGCGACTGCAGTAAGGGCCAGACCGCTCGGCACCGCAGTTGGCGCAATGCATCAGCCTATTGTGCACGGTTATACTGGGCAGTCACGCTATCTGGGGGGATAGATATGTCGGAACTGCCAAAGTCCGTGCTGATTACGGACGATACGATGCGCGAAGGTCTGCAGATCGAGAGCGCGCAGATCCCCGTTTCCGAGAAGCTGCGTCTGCTGGATGCGTTGGGCGAAACCGGTGCGAAGACGATCTCCATCGGTTCCTTTGCACACCCGAAGTGGACGCCGCAGATGGCCTGCATCGACGAGATCGCGGAGCGGTTTGAGCCGAAACCGGGCGTGAAGTACACGGCGGCTGTCTTCAATCAACGCGGCTACGAACGCGCTGATGCTTACTACCCGAAAATAGACATCCGGCAACGTCGCTTCGGCACGCACGTGGAGATGTGCGATACCTTTGCCCGGCGCAACTACAATCGCAGCCAGTCACAACAGATTGAAGGAATGGCGGCGACCATCGAGCGAGCCCGGGAAGCGGGTGCCGAACATGGCGCCGTGGCGCTGGGCAATCCGTTCGGTTCGAACTTCGAGGGTGCCTATACGCTGGCAGAGCGGATGAACCTGATGCAGACCATGATGGACGCCTGGCACAACGCGGGTTTCACCGTGCAGCGTTGCGCGTTCGTGGAAGCCATGGGCTGGAACCTGCCGCACCTGGTCCGCGAGACCCTGGAAGCCATTCGGGAGCGCTGGCCGGAAATCGAGGTCTTCCACATGCACCTGCATAATCAACGCGGTCAAACCTTGGCGAGCTACTACGAAGCGTTGCAGCTGGGCGCCACGGAATTCGATACCTGCATTGGCGGCATGGGCGGTTGCCCTTATTGCGGCAACGGCCGTGCGGCGGGGCATGTGCCTACTGAGGATCTCGTCGATCTGTGCCACGAGATGGGCATCGAGACGGACTACGACCTGGACAAGCTGATTGAAGCAGCGGTGATTGCGGAAGAGGTGGTAGGGCATCCGCTCTGGGGGCACGTCTCTAAATCAGGCCCGCGGCCCAGGGGTGATGCCTGCTATCCGGCCGACATGCCCTTCGTGGAAACGCTGGAAGAAGCATCCCACTTCAGGAACGGCGCCGGCGTCTACGCCGGGCAGCTGTCGCCCTGGCGGGAAGGGGATGCCTTGAGCAAGATGAACAAGAATTGACTGCCACGCCCTATCGGCGTGGCTGCGGGTTTTTGATGAGTAGGGAGAAGGATTGAATGTCAGTGCTGCAATCCACGCTGGACGTCCGTTCGGAGGCGTTCCAGCAGAACAGAGACGACATGCAGGAGGCCCTGGATGTCCTGGACAAGCTTCAGGCGGAAGCGTCAGAGGGTGGTGGTCCGGAAGCCATGGCGAGGCTCGCCAGTCGGAACAAGATGCCGATCCGTGAACGGGTGGCCAGGGCTCTGGACCCGGACACGCCGTTCCTCGAGATCAGTTCCGTCGCAGCCTGGCGATCACCGTTCGCTGTGGGCTCTGGCTTCGTGCTCGGCATAGGCGTGATCAGCGGCATTGAGTGCGTGATTCTCGGCCACGATCCTTCCGTTCGAGCTGGCGCGTTCAACGCCTTCAATTCCAAAAAGCTGATGCGGGGGCTCGAGATCGCCCGGGAAAACCGGCTGCCGTACGTGCAGTTCGTGGAATCCGCCGGAGCAGATCTCAGGGGCCAGGGGGGTGATGAGGATCCTGAAGCGGCGATTCAGCGCGAAGTCGGGCATTTTGCGGAGTCCGGCCGGCTCTTCTACGAGATCACCGAGCTTTCGAAAATGCGCATCCCGACGGTGTCTCTGGTGTTCGGTGCCTCAACCGCCGGTGGTGCCTACCAGCCGGGCATGAGCGACTACAACATTTTCATCCGCAACCAATCCAAGGTTTTTCTGGGTGGTCCACCGCTGGTGAAGATGGCCACCGGCGAAGATGCGGACGAGGAGAGCCTGGGGGGTGCGGACATGCACTGTACGATCTCCGGCCTCGGTGACTATCTGGCCGAGGACGAGATGGACGGCATCCGCCTCCTCCGGGAAGTGATGTCCCATCTGAACTGGCGGAAGCTCGGTCCCGGCCCGAGCCTGCCTGTCGATGAGCCGGTGCACGATCCGGAAGACCTTCTGGGCATGGTTTCCAAAGACCTCAAGCAGCCGTTCGACATGCGGGAGGTGATTGCCCGGATTGTCGATGGCTCACGATTCGAGGAATTCAAGCCGCTGTACGGTCCAACGCTCGTTTGCGGTTGGGCATCGGTGCACGGGTTCCCCGTGGGCATACTTGGTAACAACGGCGCGCTGTTCTCGGAGTCGGCTGAAAAAGCGTCCCAGTTCATTCAGCTGTGCAACCAGATCGACGTGCCGCTGCTGTTTCTGCACAACATCACCGGTTATATCGTCGGCACGGACTTCGAGCAGGGCGGCATCACCAAGAACGGCTCGAAGATGATCAATGCCGTGTCGAACTCAACGGTGCCGCACATCTCGGTGATCGTTGGCGCCTCCTACGGTGCCGGCAACTACGGTATGAGTGGCCGCGCCTTCAACACCCGTTTCACCTTCATCTGGCCGTCAGCCAAGATCGCCGTCATGGGGCCGAAGCAGATGGCTGGGGTGATGACCATCGTCGGCCGCGCTGCCGCCGCGAGACGTGGCATCGAGTTCGACGAGGAAGCGGACGCGGCGCGCGCCGCCGTCGCCGAGCACTGGGCGGAAGAGCGCTCCAAAGGGCTTTTCGCCACCTCCCGGGTATCGGACGACGGCATGATCGATCCGCGGGACACGAGGATCGCGATAGCCATGGCGCTATCCGCCTGCCACAGCGACAAAGTAGAAGGCACCAAGGAGTTCGGCACATGGCGGATGTAGAACAGATGACCATCACACGGCTGCTGATCGCCAATCGCGGTGAGATCGCCTGTCGGATCATTCGTACGGCGCGAGAACTGGGCATCAGCACCGTTGCTATCTATGCGGATGCGGATGCGAACGCGCCGTTTGTGAAGGAAGCGGATACGGCCATCGCGCTTGATGGAGAAGCTCCTTCAGAAACCTATCTGGTGGTGGACAAAGTGCTGGATGCCTGCCGGCGAACCGGCGCAGACGCCGTGCACCCCGGCTACGGCTTTCTCTCCGAGAATGCAGACTTTGCTCGCGCGGTGGAAGCGGCAGGCATGGCCTGGGTCGGACCGCCGCCGGAAGCCATTGCTGCCATGGGCGACAAGCTCTCTGCGAAAAGTCTGATGCAGAAAGCCGACGTGCCGACGCTGCCGGCGGAAGAGCTTGCACCCGGCGCGGATCTGACCGCTGCGGCCGAACGGGTGGGCTATCCGCTGCTGATCAAGGCCTCTGCAGGCGGAGGTGGGCGCGGCATGCGGGTGGTGGAAAGTGCTGAAGATCTGGACGGGGCCGTAGAGGGTGCCCGCCGGGAAGCCGGTTCGGCCTTTGGCGACGACACCATATTCATGGAGCGCTGGCTGCCGGCGTGCCGGCACGTGGAGATACAGATTCTCGGCGATCGGCATGGCAATCTGGTGCACTGCTTCGAGCGGGAATGCTCGATTCAGCGGCGCCATCAGAAGGTGGTTGAAGAAGCGCCATCACCGGCGGTGAGTGAGGATCTTCGCGCGAAAATGGGCGCTGCGGCCGTGGCCGCCGGACAGGCGATCGGTTACACCTCGGCTGGCACCGTCGAGTTTCTGGTGGACGGGGAAGACTTCTGGTTTCTGGAAGTGAATACCCGCCTGCAGGTGGAGCATCCGATTACGGAAGAGATCACCGGGCTCGACCTGGTGCGGGAGCAGCTCAGGATCGCGGAAGGGGCACCGCTCGAGTTCGGACAGGACGACCTCGCCATCAATGGCCACGCCATCGAGGTGCGGCTGTACGCGGAAGATCCCGCCCAGGATTTCCTGCCGTCCCCTGGAACGGTGGAGTTCTGGGCGCCATCGACGGCAGCGACGGCCAGATTCGATTCCGGTATCGAGTCCGGCTCCGTAATCGGTACGGCCTTCGATCCCATGCTGGCCAAGGTAATCGTCCATGCGAAAACCCGCAGGGAAGCAGCCCTGCGGCTCGCCCGGGTGATGGAGACCACTCGGATTCAAGGCCTCACAACCAATCGGGACTTTCTGGTGGCGACGCTGCGCACGCCGGAGTTCCTTGCGGGTGATACCACCACCGATTTCATTGAGCGGGTTGCTCCGAGAGCGGTGCGGGAGGTGAGTGAGCTGGAACGGGACCAGGCCATGATTGCTGTGCTGCTCGAGGCGCAGGCCCGACGTCGGGCTGCGGCCAAGGTGCTGGCGAGCATTCCCAGCGGCTGGCGGAACTCCCACATGCCGCCTCAGTCCGTGAGCTTCGCAAGCGCCGATGAGCCGGTGGAGGTCAGCTATACCTCGAATCGTGACGGCACCTTCAGCGTACGCATTGGTGAGGCGGCCTACGCGGTGCGGCCCCGTCGGATGGGCGAGGGGATCGTCGAAGCGGACGTCGACGGGCAACGGGTGAGGGCGGAGCTGGACGAACGGGATGGCCGTTGGTATCTGCACACCAACAGCGGTGATCTGACGCTCGAGGTGTTGCCTCGGTTCAAACTGCCCGGTGCCGATGATTTCAAGGGCGGACTCACTGCACCCATGCCGGGCAAAGTGCTCGCAACCCACGTGGAGGTTGGCAGCACGGTCGAGAAAGGCGAGCTCATGCTGATCCTGGAAGCGATGAAGATGGAGCACCGGATCACGGCACCGGTGAGCGGCACCGTTACCGCTGTGCATGCGTCTGTAGGAGATCAGGTGGCGAACGGCGAGTTGCTGATTCTGCTGGAAGAGTCGTCCTGAGTTGCCGCACTTCATGAGCGGGACCCAACGCCGGTTCCATGGATTCCTCTGGGCGATCACTGTGATGGTGTTTAGCTGCGCTGGCCCCGCAGCCCTGGCTGAGGAAAGTCCAGACGCTGACTGGTACCTGTCCCTGGGTCTCGGGGCGAACTATGGCTCCCGGGCCGAGCTGGAAGGTCTGGACGTCAAGGTCGACTATGACCTCGGTTTGCCGCGTTACAGAGGTGGGATTGGCTGGCAACCTGGAGAGCGGTGGTGGTTGGATGCATCGGTCTCACAGCGTAAAACCAAGGCAGAGTTCACCTTCCCTGTTGATGGCGGTGATAGCACCGATGTGGGCGCCAATGACCGCTACACAAGCGTCAGCATCATGCTGAGTGCGCTGCGGGAATTCCGGGTGGGGCCCTGGTTGCGACCCTACCTCGGCGCAGGCCTCGGCCCGACCTGGTTGACCTATCAGCACAGCGTCGCCGGTAGTGGCGGATCGGAAGACGTTGTCGTCATCAAGGACGACGTCGAGGCAATGGCGTATCAGGCCCTGGTCGGGGTGCGTTTCCCGCTCACCCGGCAGCTCGATCTGGGCCTGGAGTACGAGTATTGGCGAACGCCGGACGTGGATGTGGAGAGTCTGGACGGCCGCGATGTGAAGCTGGACCAGACGGTGCATTCCGGTTGGGTCAGCCTGTTGTGGTATCCGGGTGCTGACCGGGACACGGCTTTCGCTCGAGCACGCCAAACCGGATCAGCGTCCCGCGGCTTCTACCTGGCCGGCAGCACCGGCGTGAACTGGCTCGCGGATCGTGAGACCGGACCCGTCACGTTCGATGCGTCTGCGCCCGGCGTGCTTGCCAGCGCTGCGGTTGGCCACGGCCTCGGTCGGCGCTGGCGCCTGGAGCTCGAATATGCGTACCGGCGAAACAAGCCCGAGGTGCTGGACTTCGGATTTATCACCGGTGAGTCGAGAGTGACCGGAAAGCTCAGCTCCTCGAGCCTGGGCGCCAACCTGCATTTTGATCCCTGGCCGGAAGCCGCCGTGCAACCCACATTCGGCCTGGGCATGGGCTGGTCCAGACTGGACTATGATGTGGACTTCGCGGACGGCGAGGCGTTCGGCAGCAGCAGCGCCGATACTGCGCATTTCCAGGTCAAAGCGGGATTCAACGTGGAGATCAGCCGGAGCCTCGAGTTCCACACGGCCTGGCGGTTCTGGATCACCGGGGAGCATGACGTCGATCTCAGTGACGGCACCTCGGTGGAGACGGATCGGGTCGCCAACACCGTCGAGTTCGGCTTGACTTACCGGCTCGATGGATGAGTCTTTGATAGAGCACTCGAAAAAGACACTAAACAGGGAGGCAGGGCATTGAGCATGAAGCTCTACGATTACGAAGGCGCGCCGAACCCGAGAAGGGTGCGGATGTTCGCGGCCGAAAAAGGCATCGAGCTGGAAAGCGTGCGGGTGGACATCCGCGCCGGTGAGCAGCGCTCGGCTGGTTTTCTCGAGAAGAACCCGAGCGGCAAGATCCCGGTGCTCGAGCTGGAGGACGGCACCTGTATTGCCGAATCGATAGCGATCTGTCGCTATCTGGAAGGCATTCAACCGGAGCCGAATCTGTTTGGTGCGGACCCGCTGGAGCTGGCACTGGTGGAGATGCACCATCGCAGGCTAGAGCTGGTTCTGTTCAGTCAGATCGGCGTCAGCTGGGTGAATGGCCCGATCGTGACCAAGATGGCGGGCACGGAGCCGAACACCCGAGCCAAGGAGGCGAGCGACGCTGCGGTTCGTGCCTACTATGGGCGGATGGATGAAGAGCTGAACGATCGTGCGTTCATCGCCGCTGATCGGTTTACCGTTGCGGACATTACTGCCGTGGTCGCCATCGATTTCGCCACTCAGCTCGTTGGGCTCAAGCCGGATGATGAGCTGAAGACGTTATGGCGCTGGCACGAAACTGTCAGCGCCCGGCCAAGTGCCACTGCTTGATTTCTCATCTGCGTCAGTTGGTGTTTGTCTAGCGAAACAGGGCTCATGCATACGGTTCTAGTACTGGGGGGGTACGGATTCTTTGGAGCCCGAATCGCCGCAGGTCTCGCCCAGAACCCTGCTATCCACCTGTTGATCGCGGGTCGTGATCGTTCGCGGGCGAAAGCTCTTGTGAGAGAGCTTGGATTGCCCGACGACCAGGCGACTCGACTTGACGCGGCATCACGAGATCTTGCTCCATCTCTTCGGTCACTGGGCGTCAACACAGTGATCCATACCGCCGGTCCATTTCAGGACCAGAACTACAAAGTGGCATCTGACGCCATCGATGCTGAAGCAAACTACATCGACCTCGCAGATGGCAGACAGTTCGTTGCAGGTATCGACGCTCTGGATGACGAAGCCAGAGACAGAGGTGTTGTGGTCGTCAGCGGCGCGAGTTCGGTCCCGTGCCTGTCATCGGCAGTCATCGATAAATACGCACATGCGTTCCAGCGCATCGAGTCCATACGGATAGGAATCGGGTCTGGAGCACGCGCTCCCGGATTGGCGACTGTAAGAGGTGTGTTTGGATACTGCGGGAAGCCGATCCGGCGTCTGGAAAACGGCAAGTGGGTGGAGACGCACGGCTGGCTGGACCTCATGCGCTATGAGTTCCCAAAGCCCGTGGGCCGGCGCTGGCTGGGTAGTTGTGATGTTCCGGATCTCGAGCTGTTTCCGGTGCGGTACAACTCCGTCCGAACCGTTACCTTTCACGCGGGATTTCCGAGCGACCTGGGTCATCTGTTTGTCTGGCTCATGGCGGGTCTGGTTAAGGCCGGTGTCATTCCGACGATTTCTGCGTTGGCTCGCCCGCTTAACCAACTGAGTCGCTGGCTTGAACCTTTCCTGAGTGACAAAGGAGCGATGTTCGTAGAACTGGAAGGCGCTGGTCAGGATGGACGTGCCACCAAAAAGCGCTGGTGGATCATTGCGGTCAGTAACCATGGCCCTTACATTCCATGCGGGGCCGCAATCGCATTGACCGAGAAGCTCGCCCGTGGTGCTGAGGTCCGCAAAGGTGCTCAGCCGTGTGTTGGCCTGCTATCTGTCGAGGAGTACCTGGCCCCATTACGTGCCCTCGATATCTGCGTCACGGCCGACCCTGTGTGATGGACGCGCACAGCCTCTGGAAACTGGTGCATCTGCTGAGCGCATGCGTGCTTTTCGGTACGGGCATGGGGATAGCGTTCTTCGCCTGGTTTGGCTATCGGCGTGCCATCTCCATCGGTGAGATAGACGGATTGCGGACCGTGTTGCGACTGACTGTGATCGGGGATACGTTGTTCACGGCACCCGCGGTGGTTATACAACTGGTGAGTGGTGTCGTATTGATTGATCTCAACAACTGGTCACTTCTGAGTCCGTGGTCGCTCACGGTCTTCGGGCTATATGCGGCCGTAGGAGCCTTGTGGCTTCCAGTGATCATCATTCAAATCGTGATGAGCAGGGAAGCCGATCGAGCGACATCGATCGCCGATCTGAAACCGGGCTTTCACCGCCGCTATCTGACGTGGTTTGCGTTGGGAGTTCCTGCGTTCCTGATCGTGATCGGCCTTTTCTACCTGATGATCGCGAAGCCACTCATGGTGTTGACTTAATGTGTCCGCTCAATCAATCAAGTCGTGAAGGAACGGGATCATCACGAAAACGGCTGTGATGGCGATAAACCCGACCGGCAGGTAGTCGCGAACGACGGGCAGCCTGCCGAGCCCTGGTGTGAGCGCATTGATGGTGGCGAAGAGCATCAGGCGCTTGTGAGCGTCCGGGTGCTTGCGTGTGAGAAATCCGGCTAAGACCAACAGCGCAAACAAAGGCGTTGCCACAAAAGGCAGACCGAGGCGAAGAATGGCCTCGGGCGTACCGCCCCGTTCAGCGGTCATTGCAAAGGCCGCTGGGAACGCCGACACGGTCATCGCCAGCGCGATGATCAGCCCCGCAATACCCAGAGGTCTGTGCAGATCCGCGCGGCCACGATCGATCATCGCCGTCTGTGTCACGAAGAACACGATCCATCCGGTGGAGACGATCGCGTGAAAGTGGACGGCGCCTGGGAGCGCCGGGGCGTCGGTCCACTCCATCAGGAAGTAGGTTGGAGCGAAACCCAAGAACGCGGTGGCGGCGATAACAACTGCCATCACGAAATAGAATCTGGTTGATGTGTTGCGGCTGGCCATGTGCCTAGCTCACGGTTGAACGCCCTGTTTACTCGTCATATAGCCGGTACTGCTCATTCATCATGAACAACTCGTTGATTTCTTCAACCGGATCATCGAGCTCGGCGTGATCCTTCACAGCTGCGGCGTAGGTGGGGAGCCCGTCAACCGGTAAGGCCGCTTCGGGTTCCCACAGCCTGGAGCGGATGACAGCTTTGCCACAGTGGTAGAAAGCCTCTTCCACGCGCACGAGCACGGCGAAGTCGGGCACCTTGTCATTGACTGCGAGCTGCTTCCGCAATTCGATGTCCCTCACCACCTGGGCAGCTCCAGAGACACGCACCACCTCCCGACGGTTCGGCACCAGGAATACCAGGCCGATACGACCGGTCTGCATGATGTTGAGGAAGCTGTCGAAGCGGTGATTGCCAGGACGGTCAGGTACGGCCAGCATCTTCTCATCGAGCACTTTAACGAATCCGGCAGGATCTCCTTTCGGAGAGACGTCTACCTGGCCTGAAGAAGAAACCGTCGCCATGGTCAGAAACGGGGAGCGTTCGATCCACAAGCGAATGTGATCATCGATATGGTCGATCACTTTGCCGGTCTGGCTGGGATACTGGTCAGGGAGTATCTCGCGCAATTGCGCTTCGCTGGTCAGAACTTCAGTCGGCTCGTACATATCGTTTCCCCCTAGATGCTGACGGCTGCATTTTACAATACTCTTCGTTGATGGAATTTCCGTCCGCAGTGGTCACCTGGAAACGACACGGTGGTGAAGCGGGCGAAAGGCGAGTTCCCACACAGTGCGTTCCGCTACATCTCGGAAACACGGGTAAGGAGGTACGCAAGATGGGTACGGTCTGAACCTGGCGAATGATCCACAAGCAAGACCACGACCCGGAGTTTTCGTGACCTTCTGCACAAATCCAGCACACCAACCTAAATAGCGCCACCACACTTCGTAGAATGTATCCGAGACAAGTTTCGTCTCTATATCGCTTTGAAGAGGAGTCTGGAAGTGACAGCAAAGCAATGGATAGCTGGTGTAGCCATGGTGGCTGTGCTGCTTACGACGACGGTAACGGCACACGCAGGCGTGATAGGTACCGACCAGTATCTAACGATGATTGAACGGCAGTCGAACCTGGCCGCTGTGACTAAAGTGCTCATGCGTGAAGATGTACAGCAGCATCTCATCAATCTCGGCGTTGCCCCTGAAGATGCAATGAATCGGGTTGCAAACCTGCCGGACGATGATCTGGCGCAGATGGCCGAGCAAATTGAGGAGCTCCCCGCTGGTGGCTCTCTTCTGGCCGTTGTTGGGCTTGTCTTTGTGGTGCTGCTGATTCTCGACCTGACCGGCGTGACCAACGTGTTCGTAAAGGTCTAACAATGTATGCTGGCCGCCTTGCTGGGGCCATCTGCCTGGCGCTCACCCTGGTCGCCGGTGGTTGTACGCACCAGACTCAGCGTGGACACTTTTTGCAGGGTGCAGCCGTCGAGAACGTGCCGTTCTTTCCCCAAACACGAAACCAGTGCGGCCCTGCCGCGCTGGCAACGGTGTTGAACTACAGCGGAGTGCTCGTGACGCCTGAAGAGCTTGCCGGGCAGGTTTATGTACCCGGTCTGAACGGTAGCTTACAGATTGAGCTGAAGTCTTCCGCGAGACTACATGGGCGCCTCCCCTATGAGATCGAACCGGAACTTCAGGCGATCGTTCGGGAACTGGAAGCGGGTAGACCGGTACTGGTGCTGCAGAACCTCGCGTTCGCGTGGGCACCGCGTTGGCACTATGCGGTAGTCGTTGGCTATGACGAGCATCGAAAGCAGATCCTCCTCAACTCCGGTCCACGCGAGCGGCGTAGGCAGAGAGTTACAGCATTTCAGAGGAGCTGGCGGCTTGCTGACAACTGGGGAATGGTCGTGCTGAGCCCCGGAGAACTAGCTGCCGCTGGTTCCGCCTCGCGCTACCTGAAAGCGCTCTCTGACAGCCGCTCGGCGCTGGGTGACAGCGCTTACGAACTGGCGGTGCTCGCCGGCCTGGCGAGATGGTCGAAGGAACCGAATCTGCTCTTCGCCGCGGGTAATCACGCCCTCGAACGTGGCGAAGACGTGGCCGCTGCAGCGCTATACAAACGCGCGATCGAGTCGGATCCGACCCATGTAGGCGCGCTCAACAACTACGCGGAAGTACTAAAACGTAATTCATGCTTTGACCAGGCTGCGGTCGCAGCAGAGACAGCACTTCAGCATGCTGAACAGTCCGGGCTTCGTGACCAGGTGTTGGCGACCGCCCTGGAGGTAAACAGTCTTCGGAGCAGCAGAACTCCAGAGCGGCCTCAACTTTGCTATGCACTCGGTTCCTGAGAAAGTCTCGAGTTAGATAGAGTCGCCTTTGCGCTCAACGGGCCGATCCCGTCGGAGACATTGTTTCGATACGATTGGGAAAAAAGACCGGCGCAATGGTCGCTCACAATGCGGGATTCAATCGAGTACAAGGTAGTCAGTCGCAGGAATTTCGTGGCACTCATGGTCGTACTGCTGACCGTGGTGGCCGTTGGGGCTTGGTTCACTCTGGATGGTGTTGCTGAGTACACGGACAAACTGAAGGAACTCGCCACGACTGAGCCAAATGTAGCCGCTGCCATGATCTCTCAGCTCCTGAAGACCATTTCGGTCGTAAACGGAGTTTTCCTGCTAATTCTGACGGTACTGATCATTCAGCATGGGCTACGGGGTTGGCGAACAGCTGCCATGCCTCCAAGAGGATCATGGATTCTAGCTGGTCAGCGTACCTGGTCCGGCGAGCCCGCTATAAGGATTGCTCAGTTTACGATAACAGTGGGTGCTCTGCTGGGTGGACTCGCTGTGATCAGCTCGGTGATCCTCTGGAATCTGGGTGACACGCTAAACAGCTAGATCTGGAAGAGCGTGCACCGTCCTTGTGACATGATTCACGTTTCACATCTGGCACACGAATGCTTACCGTAGTGCGTCCGTCATCGTGAGGTGTCGAGGTTCAATGCATGTAACCGTCGATTTCTGCCAACACGCGCTCAGTTAGCGCAGTGGCTTCCGCGTCGGGTAACTCGGCGATACGATCTAAGAGGGCAGCGAGAAGACGGATCGAGTCTTCATTCCAGCCTTCGAGCCGTTCCAGTATATCGGTCTCGGAAATCTTCACTGTTCCCCCATAGTTTGGCGTATTCAATCATGGTCCAACCTCGGGGTGGTAAAAGCCGTTTGTATTTACGTGTTCAGAAGACAGCTGACACTGTTTGTAAGGTCGAATACCGATTACAACTTAACCTACGGCTCACCGATGGTTGCTTCATCCCCAGGCGAGGCCCTTACTCAGGCAACATCTTCCCTGAGCCGCCGAATTCCGCCGGCATGTCTTTGAATTTCGGTAGGCCATCCGGCACAGACATGCTCTTCTCGCCGTAGAAGATGTGCATGGTGCCCTGATGATCGAGGGTGGGGACGATGTTGAGATACACGTCCATCATGCCCATGCCCGGGTGATCGGAAAGCACGTGACCACCGCATTCGGTGCAGAATTTCCGGTGGCTCGCTTCCGTGCGCGCGTAGCTGCCGAGCTTGTCTTCCCCTTCGGTCACTTTCACGTTCTCCGGTGACCAGAGACTGAAGGCATTGACCGGAGCCCCGGCCCATTCGGCGCAGTCTGTGCAATGGCAGTAGCCCATCATGTTCGGCTCGCCGGTTAGCTCGATCTGAACAGCGCCGCAAAAGCAGGCGCCTTTGTGTGTGTCGCTCATCGGTGTTTGTCCTTCTGTTGTCCCTGTGAATCTGTGATGGGTGTCCCCATGCCTATATTGCCGGTACCGTCAGGCTCTGTGAATCCAGGTTGAGCGCTTCGATCAGACTCTGCATTTCCGGTTGATTCCGATACGGCTGTGTGGCTGGAAACCAGGCGACAAGCCAGGGATACCAGCTGATTCGATTGTCTCGAGCCGCTTCCAGCCATCGGTACATGCTCTGCTCATCGCCGATTGCAGCAGCAATCAACGTCAGTGGAATGGCATTGTCCTCTTCCGGTTCGATCGCGTTGTACACCTGCATGGCATCCTCTACCCGACCGGCCTTGGCGTAGGTGCCGCCAAGTGCCCAGGACCAGAAGTAACGATCCTTGAGCTTCTCGTGGGCCTCGATGGCTTTTTCGAACTCACCCTGATCGGCATACGTGTTGCCCAGCGCAAACCAGCCCAGTGGGTAGCTTTCGTTGAGAGAGATCGTGTACTCGGCCTGCCGGATCGCATCGTCGTATCGTCCGAGCCCACGATACTGGTCTGCCAACCAGCCGTTGTAGAACGGGGAGAGGGGGTTCAGTTGCTTCGTTTTCTCGCCGTGATAGAGCGCTTTTTCCTTGTCGTCAAACAGCTCGAGCAACCAGGAGTAGTGGTAGTGCGCGTCCACCAGACTGGGATTGATCTCCAGAGCCCGGCGCAGGTACTCATCCGCCTCCTGCCAGTCCCACTCGAAATACATCTTGTACATGCCCATGGCCAGATGGACCTCCGGCAGAGAATCGTCCAGTGCCAGCGCCTTCAACGCGGCTTCTCTGGCCTTCGGCAACGCGGTTTCCGGAAAGAAGTTGTGGCCGAGCATGGAATAACCGATCGCCACACCGGCACTGGCCATGGCGCTGTCCGGATCTTTCTCCAGGGCCTCGCGCATGATCCGGATGCCGCTGCGATAGCCGCGCAGTGTTTCCTTACGCAGCTCGTACATACCGCGCAGATAGGTTTCATAGGTCGCCGGGTTCATGGCTTCGACGGCGTTGATCCGGCTCTCATCGTCTGGAGAAAGCTGTACGCTGATCTGATCAGCGATTGCGCGGGTGATCTCTGCCTGCAACGCCAGGATGTTGTCGACAGTTCGATCGTAGGTTTCAGACCAGATGTTTTCGGCTGTGGCCGCGTTCACGAGCTGGACGATGATTCTGACCTGATTTCCTTCGCGCAGAACGGAACCTTCAATGATGTTGGCAACGCCCAATACCGCGCCGATCTCGGAGACCGGCAAGCCTTTGTCCACACGACGAACGGACGTCGGTGAGGTGACCCGCAGAGACGAGAGCTTGGAGAGATTCGCGATGAGCGCCTCGTGCAGCCCTTCCACCAGAAAGCTTGCCTCCGATGCGCCGGAAGTGTTCTTCAGTGGCAGCACCGCGATGCTCTGCTCGACGTAGGGATCCTCAGTTGGTGTGAGGCTGAAGTAGGCAACGGCGAGGAGCAACGCTGCACTGAGCACCGCCGGAAGCGCCCATCGCCGGGTCGATGACGGTGTGGGTGTTCTCGCCGGGCTGCTGCGACCAGACAGCGTGTCCTGAATGCCGGCCAGCAGCTGCTCGAGACCGTCGCGATCATCCGGCCAGCGTTGCAGCTGGGCGGTCTGTGCGGCCCGAAAGCCGAGCGGTATCTGAGCGTCGTCCAGCTGAACGGGAACGAGAATGCCACGCTCCCTGCCGGTCGTGGCCTCGTCGATCACGAAATCCGATTCAACTGACGCCGTGGACCAGATGACGAGCATGCAACGGCAGGAAGCCATCGCATCTTCGATGGCGGCGCGGAAGCTGGGGCCTGCGTGAATGTGCTGATCCCACCAGACCTCTAACCCTTCAGCTTCTATGGCCTCGACGAGCGGCGCCACCCTGTCGCGATCTTCAGATGCGTAAGAAATGAAGACATCAACCATCGCATCTCCTTCACGATCCCTTCGTGAGTCATGCGAGTTTCAGCAGGCGATTCCGCGCTGCCTGCAGTTTCAGCCGTCGCTGATCCAGGAAGCATTGCGTTTCTCCCGAAACGCGGCCATTCCCTCCTGAGCCTCTTCCGCGGCAAACATCTCCGCGGACCAGGGTGCTGTCCTTGCGAAGCCTTCTTCTCTCGACAGCTTGGACACTTCCCGGACCAGCTTCTTGCACTCGATCACCGCGGTGGGACCACCCAGACGGATCATGTCCACCTCTTCCTGCACCGCGGATTCCAGTTCTGCACCGGGTACGGCACGGTGCGCAAGCCCCATAGCGACGGCCTGATTGCCGTCGAAACGCTCGCCGGTCAGGAAGAGCTTCATGCCGTGGTGCGTGCCCAGCTTCGGCAGACAGACCACCGAGATGATGGCAGGAATCACCCCGATACGTACTTCCGAGAAGCTGAACTGAGCGGAATCCACCGTGACCACGATGTCACAGGCGCCCACCAGCCCGAGGCCGCCGGCGAATGCCGGCCCGTTGATGGCGGCGATCACCGGTTTCGGGTTGTCCTGAATGGCCGCCAGCAGCTCCGGATAGGGCACGGCTTCCGCGCGGCCTTCCGGCAGGCCGCGATCGTCCTTCAGATCGGCACCCGAGCAGAACCCCGGGCCGTTTCCGGTGATGACGATGCAGCGCGCATCGTCATCCTCATTGGCCACCTGAATGTGGTCGTAGACTTCCGTGATCAGCATGGCGGAGAGGGCATTGCGCTTCTCCGGCCGATTCAGCTTGATCCAGGCGGCCCCGTTTCTGACCTCGTACAGTGTCTGTTCGGTGGATGCCATGCTCTGCTCCCTAGTCGAAAAACGGTCGGTTACTGCCTACTGGTACTTCCGAAGCTCGGCGCGGCCTACCACCATGTGGTGCACCTCATCCGGACCGTCTGCGATTCTGAGCGTTCGCTGACCCGTATACATCTTCGACAGCGGTGACCACTGAGAGACGCCGGTGGCGCCATGCATCTGAATGGCCTGGTCGATGATCTGGCAGACCCGTTCCGGCACCAGGGCCTTCACCATGTGCACCCAGATGCGGGCTTCACGATTGCCGAGCACGTCCATGGCCTTGGCGGCCTTCAGCACCATCAGACGCATGGATTCGATCTCGATCCGGGCCCGGGAGACCACTTCTATGTTTTTGCCAAGGTTGATGATCGGCTTGCCGAATGCTTCCCGGTTAACGGTGCGTTGCATCATCAGATCCAGTGCCCGCTCCGCAGTACCGATCGAGCGCATGCAGTGGTGGATCCGGCCTGGACCGAGTCGCACCTGCGAGATCTCGAAGCCACGACCTTCGCCGAGCAGCATGTTCTCCTTCGGTACCCGCACGTCGTTGAATTTGATGTGCATGTGGCCGTGTGGCGCGTCGTCGTCTCCGAACACTTCCATACCCTCGAGGATTTCAACCCCGGGAGTGTCCGTGGGCACCAGGATCTGGGACTGCTGGCGATGCGGCGGTGCATCGGGCGAGGTCTTCACCATTGTGATCATGATTTTGCAGCGCGGGTCGCCGGCACCGGAGATGTAAAACTTCTCGCCGTTGATCACCCACTCGTCGCCTTCGAGCACGGCGGCGGTGCTGATGTTCTTGGCGTCGGAGGAGGGCAGAGCGGGCTCTGTCATGGCGAACGCGGAGCGGATCTCGCCGTTCAGGAGTGGCTTCAGCCACTGCTCTTTCTGCTCCGGCGTGCCGACCCGCTCCAGTACTTCCATGTTGCCGGTGTCGGGTGCCGAACAGTTCAGCGTTTCGGAGGCCAGCGGGTTCTTGCCGAGCTCTGCCGCGATGTAGGCATAGTCCAGGTTCTTCAGGCCTTCGCCGGTTTCCGCATCGGGCAGGAAGAAGTTCCACAGACCGGACTCCTTGGCCTTGGCCTTGGCGCCGTCCAGCAGTTCCAGCTGCCCGGGTACCCAGCTCCAGCGGTCTTCACGACCTTCACCCAGGCGGTAGAACTCCTCTGTAATCGGGTCCACGTTGTCGACGATGTGCTTCTTTACCGCTTCGAGCAGCGGCACCGCCTCCTCGGACATGGCCAGGTTGTTCAGGTCACTCGTATAGTCTTCGGCTTCCGCCATGGTTTTCTCCCTACAGGTCGGTGAATGTGTCCCGTAGGTGAGAATAGACGCTTTGCGCCGGGCAACTCAACAAATCGGCAAGGTCGCCTTGAGACCTAGATCAGTTCAGAACGCGATATCCCCGGCCGCGCATGCAGTTCTTCACCACATCGCTCCGTTCGGTGACGCCGCTACCGACACCACCCGCACCGCCGAGAACCGCGCCGGTGGCAGCGCCGCGCTCGGGGCTGCTGCCGTCGTGGCCGTCCCAGATGGCGCCAACGGCAGCACCTACCGCAGCACCCGCTGCAGCACCACCCACCGCCTTACCCGCCACATTGACTTCATCGGCATAGACGGAGCATTCCTCCAGATCCTGCTCGTACTGATAGCGATTGACCCCTTTCATATCGACGATGGGCTTGCCGGGCGTGCTCGAGCAGCCGGTGGCGAACAGGGCAAGAATCGCCCAGAGGAATAGGCACCTATGCTGCCGGGTGTGTGAGAAGGGGAAGTCGCTCATCTGGTTATTTTAACTCTATCTACTGCGTGGCTGCCGTACCGGCAGGATCTATCTCAGCAGGTACATGCTGAACATCGGCTGAACGAAGCGTGACCGAAAGAAAAAGTCTTTAAAATCATTAAGATACATTGAGAATAGATCTCTTCACATTCGTTGAGCACTTCCAATACAGCCAACCGGTAGGTGCATCGAGAGAATGTCCGCACCCCAGATTTTCGAGTGTAGTGATCTTGAGTAGTTCTAATCTCTCGACCTTGCGTCGAACCGTGCTTGCCCCCGTGCTGCTGCTCGGCAGCGTGCTCTCAGCAGGCTGCCAGTCTTTTCAACTCTCCAATGAGGAGATCGCCTGGCAAACCCTGCATGCAGTAGACATTGCCCAGACCCTCTCCGCTGCCCAGGATCCCTGCTATGTGGAAGACGCCTATCTGACCAAGAGGCTGATCGGCGAGCAGCCGAGCACCGGTGAGGTGTTGCTCTGGGGGGCCGGTGTCGCCGTGGGGCATGCGTTCGTGACCAACTTCCTCCAGCAGCGCGATGCGCCGGGCTGGGTGCAGAAGACCTGGAGCTACGCCACCATCACCACCACCGGCATTGCCATCGCCAGCAATCACTCCGAAGGGGTGCGGGTGTTCGGCGATAACGAGTCGGTGGACGGCTGTTACGAGAGCTAGACTGCACACCTGTTGAATGCAGGTGGCGCATCCTTCAGACCGTGCGTCTCAGACCGGCTGGCGCATGCCTTTGGGATGAAGCTTGTGCGCTTCGTCCGGATCGATCTGACCCTGGGCCACCGGATCCCAACCGAACACATCTTCCGCCATCCGGTACAGCGAAGGCACCAGAAACAGGGTGATGAAGGTGGCGAAGAGCACGCCGAAGGCCAGAGAGATCGCCATTGGAATGAACGGGGTGGTGTCCGGCGTCGGATTCCCCATCAACGGTATCAGACCGACGAAGGTCGTGACCGAAGTCAGCAGAATGGGCCGGAACCGGACCACGCCAGCTGAGAGCACGGCTTCTTCCAGATCCATGCCTTCACGGCGACGCCGGTTGATGTAGTCCACCAGCACCAGCGATGCGTTCACCACCACGCCCGATAGAGCAACGATGCCGAGTGCCGAGAAGAACATGAGCTCGTAGCCCATGATCCAGTGACCGGTGATAGCACCCACCGCTCCGAAAGGAATGACGCTCATGATCACCAGCGGCTGGACGTAGGAGCGTAGCGGAATCGCCAGCAGTGCGTAGATGACGATCAGGGACAGGATGGCCGCATTAAAGAGGCCGGTGAACGACTTGGCCCGTTCTTCCTGTTCTCCGGCCAGCTTCACGGTAAGTCCCGGGTACTTGGCTCGCAGCTGCGGCAGCAACTGCTGTTGGATGCTGCCAATCACTTCCTCCGGTGACACGACGCCGCGATCCACGTCGGCGATCACATTGATCACCCGGCGGCCGTCTACCCGGTTGATGGTGGAGTAGCCGCGGCCGAGCTCGAACTGAGCGACGCTGTAGAAGGGGACTTCCGTTCCCTGCGGGGTGCGAATGTACATGTCTTCCAGATTGCCGATGGAAGAGCGCTCGATCTCCGGATAGCGCACCATCACCCGCACGTCGTCCTGACCACGCTGGATGCGTTGCGCTTCATTGCCATAGAAGGCGGAGCGTACCTGGCCTGCCAGATCGTTCAGGGTCAGACCGAGCGTTCGTGCCTCGGGCAGTAGGGAGAGCTTGATCTCCTGCTTGCCGGCCCGGAACGAATCGGTGATGTCCATGACCCCGTCGTAGCGGGCGAGCTCGGCTCGCATGTCGGTTGCGGCTGCGCGGATCATGTCCACATCCCGAGCCGACATTTCGAAGTTGATGGGCTCACCAGCCGAATACTCATCGGAGCTGAAGGAGAGCTTGACCGCGTCGGGAATGCTCCCCACCTTCTCCCGCCACATCTGTGCGGCCTGATTCGACCGGAAGTTGTTGCGCTCCGTGCGAGGTACCAGCTCGATCACCACCTCGGCGAAGTGGCTGCGGCCGGGTCCCCCGGCTCTGGGTGGCCCGTTGCCTCGTTGGGCAGCCTGACCGATGCTGGTCAGAATGTTCTCAATGGTGGCCGGGTTGCCGGTAAACGGTTCGAGGTCCGCCTGTAGTGCTTTCGCCGCGGCTTCGAGTTGGGCGGCGGCCCGGGCCGTTGTTTCCACTGCAACCCCTTCCGGCATCTCCAGCGTGGCGTATACCCGATCCCCTTCGATGGCGGGGAAGAAGGCAAACACCACCCGGCCGCTGAGAATCAGTGCCAGAGCCATAATGAGCACGCCGAGACCGATGGAGGCGGTGATGTAGCGGTTGTTCACCGCTCTGCTGAGCAGGGGTTTGTAGTGATTGTGGGCGATGCCTTCCAGCCAGCCGGCCAGGCGGCTCTGCATGCTGTTCCAGCGCTTGGAGAATCCGGTGCTGGCTTCGGCGTGATTCCGGTGCGCGAGATGAGACGGCAGGATGAGCTGGGATTCAATGATCGAGAGGACCAGTGCGATCACCACCACGTGACCGATCACGCTGAAGAAGCCTCCCATCCGGCCTGTGGCCAGCAGCAACGGCAGGAAAGCCGCCATGGTGGTGAGCACGCCGAAAATAACGGGGACCGAGACTTCCCAGGTGCCATCGATGGCGGCCTGGATCGGCGGTTTGCCCATCTGCTCATGACCGTAGACCCGCTCGCCGACAACGATGGCGTCGTCGACCAGGATGCCGAGCACGAGGATGAACGCGAGCACGGTCATCGTGCTCATGGAGATGTCCGCATACGGGAATACGGCGATGGTGCCGAGCAGTGCAATCGGGATACCGGCGGCGACCCACATGGCCAGGCGGAACTTCAGGAACAGCGCCAGAATCAGCACCACCAGCCCGAGACCGCCGATGGCGGTGCTGGTCAGCGTGTCCAGCCGCTCCTGCAGACCGGCCGCTTCGTTCTGCCAGACAGTCAGCTCGAGACCGGGAGGCAGGCTTGGCTGATAGGCATCGATGTACGCGAAGACGTTCGCAGCCATGTTAATGGCGTCTTCCTTGCCGACCCGGTCCACCTTGATGATGGCACTGAGTTCACCATTGAAGCGCGCCGTAAGATCGCCTTCCTCGAAGGTGTCGCGAATGCTGGCAATCTCGGAGAGGAACACTTTGGTGCCGTCGTTGCGGGTGAGCACCACGATGTCTTCGAATTCCTCGCCCCAGTAAGCCTGGCCTTTGGCGCGAAGCAAAATGTCGCCACCTTCCGTCTTCAGGGTGCCGCCAGGCATGTCGAGCGAAGTGTTGCGGATCACCCGGGAAACCTGCTCCAGGGTCAAGCCATAGCGTCTGAGGCTGTCCTCGGAGACTTCGATGGAGATCTCATAAGGCCGGACGAACTCCAGCGAAACGGTGGAAATGCCTTCGATGGCGGCGATGTCGTCGCGGATCTCCTTGCCGATCTCCTTCAGGGTCCTCTCGTCCGTATCACCGGCCAGCGCGATCTGCAGCACGCCCTGCTTGAGCGTTACCTTGGAGACGATGGGCTTTTCCGTTTCCTTCGGAAAGGTGTTGATGCCATCCACCTGGCTCTTGATGTTGTTGAGCACATCGATTTCGCTGGCGTCATCGAAGAGCATGGCAATGACCGAGCAGTTGCCCTCGGAAGCAGAGGACTGGATCTTCTCGATGCCGTCGGTGCCCTTCAGCGCTTCTTCGATCCGGATGCAGACACCCTGCTCTACCTCTTCCGGGGCGGCACCCAGATAAGGCACTGCGACCGTCACCATGCGGATGTCCATGTTCGGAAATTCTTCCTGGTGGACGGTGTACAGAGACATGATGCCGCCCACGATCAGGACGAACATCAAGAGGTTGGCGGCAACCGGATTCTTGGTAAACCAGGCGATGGCAGTATGCATAGCGAGCTTACTTCAGCCGGTGATCTGGCCCGTTGACGAGCCTTCCTCATCGGTGATCGGATTGACGGGCATGCCTTCGATGGCTGTCTGCAGCGGTGAGATGCAGACCCGCTCGCCGGTCTCCAGGCCGGATTGGATCAGCACCTGGTCGCGATAGAGCCGAAGCGGTTCGATGCTCCGGTAGTGGAGGCGGTTGTCATCGTCCACGACCAGCACCCGATTGCCGTTTCTGAGCGCGTTCCGAGGCAGTACGACCACGTCCTCCACGAGCAGGCCCTCGATCTCTGCGTTGACAAACAGGCCCACGTTGAGCGGAACGTCCTGTTCCTCATTGGAGACGCGGGCGATCACGTGCACCATGCGGCTGCTGGTATCGATCTGTGCTTCGGTACGAACGATCTTGCCTTGCCAGGAAAGCGTCCGGCCGGCGTACTCGGCGGTGAGGGTGACGTCCGGCTGCTGATCGGGCGGCAGCTCACCGCGATGCCCAAGTGGCAGGTTCAGAAATGCCAGCTGGCGGTCGGCGATGGGCAGCCGGATCTCTGCCTGATCACCCGCGTAGATGGTGGCGACGGACTGCCCGCGGCTGACGAACTGACCGATATCCACGGATTCCTGCCGGACCAGACCGGTAAACGGTGCCTTGATCTCGGTCCGGGCCAGATCCCGGCTGGCCTGGTTGAAGGCCGCGCGGGCGTCCTGCAGGGCAGCTTCAGTCACGCGATAGGCACGCAGCTGATTCTCAATCTGGGATTGGCTGGCGAGCTGGCGCTCTTCCAGGCTCTTCAGGCGCTGGTACTCGAAGCGAGCGTGCTCGAACTCCGCTTCGGCGCGGGTCAGGGAGGATCGGGCGCGAGCGAGTGTGGAGCGGTAGTCGTTGTCTTCCAGGCGCAGCAGCGGCTGACCGGCTTCGAAATAGCCACCGTTCACCAGTGCCGGAGATACCCAGACGACCCGGCCGGAAACCTCGGGAATCAGCTCACTCTCGGTGTTCGGCACCACCGTGCCTTGCGAATGCACGGTAAGCTGGATGGGCTCCGGATTGATCTCCTGCACCCGGACTGTGGCGGCGATCGGCTCAATGGCGCTCGGCTCGAGCTGCGGGCTGGTCGCCAGCAAGGTGACCGCGCCGAATATCGAGGCGAGGACCACCAGGGCGGGAATGACGATTTTGCGCATCATGACGCGGAGACCTCCAGACTGGCAGGTAGTTGAGCGGCTTCGAAGGCATCGAAGGTCCGCTGCATCCGTTCGCGGTGAAAGTTGGACAGCTCGTTGAAGCTGGCTTGCAGGGCATCCAGGTCGCGGCTGCCAATGGCGGTGTCGGCTTTTCGAGCAAGCTTTGCGTGGGCGCTGCTATCCGGGTTCATGAAGTCTTTCAGCGCCGCCATCTGCGGCTGGAACTGGGCGAGCAGGGAGCGGGCGATGAGCTGCACGGGCAGGTTGCCGCTGGCGGTCATGATGCCCTCGAACATGTTGGTCTGGGCCTGGAAGTAGGCCTCCCCTTCGAGCTTCTTTGTCCACAGCGGGCGCAGCAGGCTGCGAAGATGTTCGATCTGTTCATCATTGGCACGGCGTACGGCGGAGACCACCGCCGTTCGCACCAGCGCGTTGAGCACCACCATGATCTGATCAACCAGATCCCGGTCCGGATAGTCGCCCAACGCCAGGAGGTGGCCGATCACATCCAGGCTGGCCTCGTTGATCGGTGTAACGCGCGCACCGCCTGGCTGAATATCGGCGATTCCAAGCTGCTCGAGTTTCTTCATGGCCTCTCGAACGGCGCCGCGATTGGCCTCGAACCGGGTAGAGAGATCCCGCTCTGACGGCAGGCGCTCGCCGACCCGATACTGGCCGTTGAGAATGTCCCGGGTCAGGGATTCCGCGATTTCTTCGTGTTTGCTCATCGTTTCTGGTGTTGTACGCGGTTAGGCCACGCATCCGTTTTTTCTATCAGACCAGGATGATCGGACCAAGTTGCCCCGACCAATCTGGTCTGACCAAATTGGTAGGGGCATGATAGCCCGAACGGGGTGAAAGTCCAGTGTTCGTTACTTCTCGTAACAAAAAGTGTGCGCCCGGTAGCAAAACTGCTGTTTTTTCAGGGAAATCAGGCGCTTGCGGTAGATCCGCAGGCTTCATGAAGCCGCTGTCAGCTGGGATCCGGTGGCTGGCGGGCTGGATCCGCCACGCCGTTCTCAGGACGCTCTTCTATCCAGCATGTTGCCGTGTCTGAGCAGGTCCAGCACTTTCGCGCGCCGCTCGGTGGGCTTGTTCTGCCAGAACGATTGATCGAAGGCCGGACGGGGCAGTCGATGGATCACGCCCATGGCGGTGGGCAGGGGTGCGCTCATGCTCAGGAGCATCTGAGCGATGGTCGGATTCGTCTCGTCATGGACCAGCAGGTCTGATTCGCTCACCCCGTCGGCACCGATGACCACGGGCTCCAGGGCAAGTGTGGCCGGGTTCAGGCGCAAGCCTTTGTCCCGCTCTTTGCCGTAAATCAGCCGCTCACCGTGCGCCACGTGAATCTGGGTCTCCGCCGCCTGCTTCTTGTTCACCACATCGTCGAACACGTCCTTGTTGTAGACGATGCAGTTCTGCAGGATCTCGACGAAGGCGGCTCCCTGGTAGTCGTTGGCGGCCGTCAGAATGGGCGGCAGCCCTTTCTGATCTATGTCCACGCCGCGGGCGATGAATCCTGCCCCTGCACCCAGCGCCAGCAGGCCAGGATGCACAGGCGAATCGAAAGAGCCGTGGGGCGTGGAGGGGCTTGTCGTGCCGATCCTCGAGGTGGGCGACGACTGGCCCTTGGTGAGGCCATAGATCTCGTTGTTGAACA
Source organism: Candidatus Azotimanducaceae bacterium (assembly GCA_965215995.1). Lineage (GTDB taxonomy): Bacteria > Pseudomonadota > Gammaproteobacteria > Pseudomonadales > Azotimanducaceae > SZUA-309. The sequence continues at coordinate 4,264,322 of OZ244128.1, forward strand.
GGAGGATGTTCAGATCCACGTTGCGCCGCAGGGCATGCATCAGGTGGTTGCCGCCGATGGACAGGCCATCGCCATCACCGGTGATCACCCAGACGTCCGCATCCGGGCGAGCCAGCTTCACGCCGGTGGCAATGGCCGGTGCCCGGCCATGGATCGTGTGAAAACCGTAAGTGTTCACATAGTAGGGCAGGCGTGAAGAGCAGCCGATGCCGGAGACGAAAACGGTGTTCTCAGGCTTTGCCCCGTTGGCAGCCAGGGTGCGCTGCACGGCTTTCAGAATGGAGTAGTCGCCGCAGCCAGGGCACCAGCGAACTTCCTGATCGGTTTCGAAATCCTTGAATGTGAGCTCACTCATTGCTGGCCTCCCGGATGTTCCTCGGACCTGATATCGGGGGTGCCAGCGCCAGAATCTGCTCTTTCACTTCGCTCACGGTCAGCGGTTGACCAGACACCTTGTTCAGCTGCGCCACCTCCAGCAGCAGCTTGTCGCGGAGCAGGGTGGCGAGCTGGCCGGTGTTCAGTTCCGGTACCAGCACCCGGTCGTAACCGGCGAGCAGGGTCCCGAGGTTCTTCGGCAGAGGGTTGATGTGTCGTATGTGCACATGGCCGACACTCAAGCCCTCAGCCAGCGCTTCACGCACGGCCTGAGTCACAGTGCCGTAGGTGGAGCCCCAGGCGACCACCGCCAGGCCGTGGGCCGTCCCCTGGTCAATGGTCTGGTTCGGAATGTAATCGGCCACGCTGGCGAGCTTCGCCTGCCGCAGATCGGTCATGGCCTGGTGATTGTCTGGATCGTAGGAGATGTTGCCGGTGGTCAGATCTTTCTCGATGCCGCCAATCCGGTGTATGAATCCCGGATGACCCGGGTAGGCCCAGACCCTGGCGTGGTTGGCCGGATCGCGCTCAAAGACAGCGCCGGAAGCATCCGGAGCGGGCTGGTGGTGCTCGATGGCTGAATAGCTTTCGTAGTCCGGCAGCGCCCAGAGCTCGGATGCATTGGCGATATAGCCATCTGAAAGCAGTATGACCGGGGTCATGTGCCTGAGGGCGATGCGTGCGGCCTCGATGGCAGTATCGAAACAATCGGCCGGTGACCGGGCAGCCACAACGGGAACGGGCGTGTCGCCGTTTCTACCGTAAACCGCCTGATAAAGATCGGACTGCTCTGTTTTCGTGGGCATGCCGGTGGCAGGGCCCGCCCGCTGCACGTTCAGCACGATGAGGGGGAGTTCCGTAGCCACTGCCAGACCCAGTGCCTCCGTCTTCAGCGCAATCCCGGGGCCGGAGCTGGAGGTGACCCCGAGCTTGCCGCCGTAGGAGGCGCCGATGGCGGCGCAAATGGCAGCGATCTCATCTTCTGCCTGAAAGGTGGAAACGCCGGCGTCCTCGAGACCGGCCAGATGATGCAGCACCGACGACGCGGGGGTGATCGGATAGGAGCAGAACATGAGACCGACGTCTGCCAGTTCGCCTGCCGCTACCAGCCCGAGCGAGAGAGCTTCTGCGCCGGTCAGCGTCCGGTACTCCACATCCGCGAGGGCTGCCTGCGGTGTGGGATGCTGGACCACGTGATGGGCCAGTTCCATGGTCTCGCCGTAGGCATGTCCTGCGTCCAGGGCCGCCAGGTTGGCATTTTTCACCTGCTCGTCCATGGCGAATTTGATGTTGATCCATTGCCGGGTGGCTTCCCGTGGCTGATCGAACAGCCAGAGCATGAGGCCGAGGGCCCAGAAGTTCTTGCAGCGCAGTGAGTCCTTGGTGCCGAGGCCGTGCGGTTTGACGGCTGCCTGAGTGAGATCACTGATCGGCACCGGATGCACGGTGAAGCGATCGAGGCTGCCGTCTTCCAGCGGGTTGGTTGCCAGATCTGCCCGTTTCAGGCGCTGAGTAGTGAAGGTGTTCTCATCGGTGATGATGGTGGCACCATCCTGCAAGTGCGGCAGATTGACCACCAGTGCTGCCGGGTTGAAGGCGATCAGCACATCCGGTGCATCACCCGGGGTGGTGATCCGGTCACCGCCGAACTGAATCTGAAAAGCGGACACGCCGTAGCGGGTGCCGGTTGGCGCTCTGATCTCGGCGGGGAAGTCCGGCAGGGTGGCCAGGTCGTGGCCACCGAGCGCGGATGCTACGGTGAACTGCTGACCCTGCAGTTGAATACCGTCGCCGGAGTCTCCGGCAAAACGGATCACGTAGCTGGACTTTTCTGGAATGGTGTCTGAACTCGCCGCCATAGGGAATCCGTCGCTGATTTCTTAGCACTCGGGCGCGTCGAAACTGCGCGAGGCGTTTATAACCTGATCGCAACTGCGAAGAGCGGCGATTGTACTGGAATCCGTAAGTCTTTTTACGACTCTAAGGGAATATCCATATGGCAGTGTGTGTGGCCTGCCCGGGGAGCGGATCGTAATTAGAAAGCCCCTGACCGGCTGTGTTAAAGTGCCCGCCGCTCTGCCGCTGAGCAGGGTGAAAGTTTCGTTAAATCAATGAGTTAGAAAGAAACAGGAAGAAGCGTGAAAGTCAAAGCAAAAACTGACGAGTACACCATCTATCAGAAGCGCAACGAGCGCTACGGCGTGAAGGATGCGAACGGAAACTGGGTCAATGGCACCGCCAAGGTGGCCATTCTTCTCGAGCACAAACTGATCGACGCCCCGCTGCCAAAAGCCCCGGAGCCCGAGGCTGAGGCGGTCGAGGACGCGGCCGCGACTGAAGAGGCGGCAGAAGAGACGGCTGCAGAGGAAGCGACTGAAGAGGCGGCTGAAGAGACTGCTGAAGAGACTGCTGAAGAGGACGCATCCTCTGGAGACGACGCCTCCTCTGGTGCGGAGGATGAAGAGGAGAAGTAAGCGCTACTCGCGGTCGCGCCCGACCATGGGCGCGATCCAGCCTCCGTATCCTGACAGCCCCTGTCAGCAGAACCGTAGCGCCCACTCTCTCGAACTGACTGCAGACCGCCGTGGGCATACAATGACCGGTCCCCATACAGCGCTTTGAGGCCAGACCCTTGGTGCAAGCGGTTTCTGAATTTCAGGTGGTCGCCGACTACCAGCCGGCCGGTGATCAGCCGACGGCCATCGAGACGCTGGTGGAAGGATTGGCCAGCGGCCTTGCCCACCAGACGCTGCTTGGGGTCACCGGCTCGGGCAAAACCTTCACCATCGCCAACGTCATTGAGAAGGTGCAGCGGCCGACCATCGTGATGGCGCCGAACAAAACCCTGGCAGCGCAGCTCTACGGTGAGTTCAAAGAGTTCTTCCCGCACAACGCCGTGGAGTACTTTGTTTCTTACTACGATTACTATCAGCCCGAAGCCTATGTGCCGTCCTCGGATACCTACATCGAGAAGGACGCCTCCATCAATGCCCACATCGAGCAGATGCGTCTTTCCGCCACCAAGGCGCTGCTGGAACGGCGGGACACCATCATTGTCGCTTCCGTGTCCGCCATCTATGGCCTCGGTGATCCCCAGTCTTATCTGCGCATGGTGCTGCACCTGGATCGGGGCGACAGAGTAGATCAGCGGTACGTGGTCCAGCGCCTCGCGGAGCTGCAATACACGCGCAACGATATGGCCTTCCAGCGAGGCACCTATCGTGTCCGTGGCGATGTGGTGGATATCTTTCCGGCGGAATCGGAAAAAGAGGCCGTACGGGTGGAGCTTTTCGATGACGAGATAGAGAACATCTCAGTTTTCGATCCGCTCACCGGCGAGGTCACCAACCGAGTGCCGCGCTACACCGTGTTTCCGAAGACGCATTACGTGACGCCTAGAGAGCGGATCCTGAACGTGCTCGAGGACATCAAGGAAGAGCTTCGCGATCGTCTCAAGTACCTGCAGGATCATCACAAGCTGGTGGAAGCCCAGCGGCTCGAGCAGCGTACGCGCTTCGATCTGGAGATGATCAAGGAACTCGGTTACTGCCAGGGCATCGAGAACTACTCACGCTATCTGTCCGGCCGGGCGCCGGGCGAGCCGCCGCCGACCCTGTTCGACTACCTGCCGAAAGACGCCTTGATGATCATCGATGAGTCACATGTGACCGTGCCGCAGGTGGGCGGCATGTACAAAGGGGACCGGTCCCGGAAGGAGACGCTGGTCGAGTACGGCTTCCGCCTACCCTCGGCGCTCGACAACCGGCCGCTTCGGTTCGATGAGTGGGAGGGCCTGAGCCCGCAGATGATCTTCGTATCCGCAACGCCCGGGCCGTACGAAGAGGAGTTTGCCGGGCAGATCGCCGAGCAGGTGGTGCGGCCGACGGGCCTGGTGGATCCGGAGGTGATCATCCGGCCGGCCTCCACCCAGGTGGATGACCTGCTCGGTGAGATCAATGCAACCGTCGCTGCCGGAGAACGGGTCCTGGTGACCACGCTCACCAAGCGTATGGCGGAAGATCTCACGGAATACCTGGACGAGCACGGTGTTCGGGTTCGCTATCTGCATTCGGACATCGACACGGTGGAGCGCATGGAAATCATCCGCGATCTGCGCATCGGTGAGTTCGACGTGCTGGTGGGCATCAACCTGCTGCGGGAAGGTCTTGATATGCCGGAAGTGTCGCTGGTGGCCATTCTCGATGCAGACAAGGAAGGCTTCCTGCGCGCCGAGCGATCGCTGATTCAGACGATCGGCCGGGCTGCGCGCAACGTGCACGGCCGGGCCATACTCTATGCGGACAATATGACCGGCTCCATGGAGAAGGCCATTGGCGAGACCAATCGGCGTCGGGACAAGCAGATAGCCTTCAACGAAGCCAATGGCATCACGCCGCAGACGGTGCAGAAGCGCGTGGCGGATGTGATGGAAGGGGCTCGAGTCGCTGCACCCGGTGCCGCGAGAGGCCGCAGTCGCAGCAATGGCCGGGATGCGAAGACGATCCGCGAGGTTCCGAGTGATCCCAAGGCGCTTGGCAAGTTTCTCACCCAGCTCGAGGAACAGATGCTCGAGCACGCGAAGAACCTGGAGTTCGAGGAAGCCGCACGATTGCGCGACGAGATTCGTGAGATCCGCGAGGAGCGGTTGATCAATCCAGCCTGATAATCGGCCTGATAGAGGAGCGCCAGGTATGCGGGGTAGAGGACTTGCCACCTTTTTGATCTGTCTGGCGCTGTCTCTCGTGCTCGTGGGTTGCTCGCCGGAAGAGCCGCAACCGCCGCAAGCACCAACCGGCGAACGCGCCCCACCCGAAACCACGATGCAACCTGTGCTCGATCTTTCCATGGAGGAAGCCGCGTTGAGCGACGGTCGGACCCTCGGGTTCGAGATCGGCTACATCACGGTGCCGGAGAACCGCAGCAATCCAGAGCGGACCATTCAAGTGGAAGTTGCCCGCGTCCGCCGTCAGGCAACAGCGGATCCGGCCACACCGCCTATCTTCTTTCTGCCAGGCGGGCCGGGTTTCCCAGGCGTCCGCTCGATGCTGGGTTGGGACTCACTGCCTGTCATCGTTGATATGTTCACCTCTGTATCCGATCTGGTGATCGTCGGCCAGCGCGGCATCGGCAGCGCCATTCCATCTCTCGGCTGTGATGGCGAGCTCACGGCGGACCTCAGCTCGAAGAAAGCTCAGGAGCAGACGGAAGCAGCTATGGTTGCCGCCATAGCTGCCTGCCGGGATAGGTGGCGGGGGGAGGAGGTTGATCTGCCGGCGTACTCGGTGCCTGAAGCGGCGGCAGACGTGCGAGATGTTGCCGTTGCCCTCAGCTACCCACAGATCACCCTGTGGGGGGTGAGCTTTGGTTCCCACTGGTCCATGGCCATCATGCGTTTTCATCCGGAGATCGTGGCGCGGGCGGTTCTGGGCGGATTGGAAGGGCCCGATCACACCTACGACATGCCGGGCGGCGTGCTGGCCGGGGTCCGACGCATGGCGCTGGAAGCATCGGAATCGGAGGCGTTAGCGGCCTTCACACCGGAAGGCGGCTGGCTCGCTGCCTTCGGGAGCCTCATCGGCCAGCTCAACGAATCGCCGCTGACGGTCTCCGTGGATGGACAGGATGTGTATATCGATGGCGAGGGGATAAAGGGTGCGGCACTTGGATACAGCCAGGGCATCAGTTCCCGGTCCGGGATGCGCCACTGGCCAGCGGATGTGCATCGCCTGCTGATGGGGGATTTCGAGGCTTTGGCTCGAGCAGCGATTCGACGAGCTCAGCGTGATCTGCCCCCTGCAGCCTTTTTTACCTTGGATTGTGGCTCCGGCATCACGGCTGAGCGGGAGGCGGTGCTGAACGCGGACCCTGGACAGGCGATCGTCGGCAACCTGTCCCGTTTTTATCAGCAACTGTGCCCGGTCTGGGAAGTGGATCTGACAGACGCCTTCCGCACCGGTTTCGAAACAGACATCCCAACGCTACTGGTGCACGGCACCTACGATGTGAATACGCCGTACAGCAATGCTCAGGAGCTGCTGCCGTCATTCACCAACAGCACCTTTGTGACCGTGGACGGCGGTTCCCATGGCGCGCTGCAGGAAGCCCTGGGCGCCGACGAGGCGTTCCTCGGCAACACCTTGCGCTTCCTCGCAACAGGTGAGCTGTCCGGGTTCCCGGAACGCGTGGAGCTGGACCCCATCGACTGGATAATCCCGGGCGCCGACGCGCCTTAGGGGTCGACTCAGCGCTTCGCCCGCTGCCAGCCGGCGGCTCTGGCTTCCGCTTCTGAGCAGAACCAGCGTTCACCTGCACCGGTGTTGATACGCGTCTGCTCGTAGTGTTCCTGGCCAGGAAGGTGGTAGATGCGCCCGTTGCCGGAGATGTTGCCTTTGATGCGGCAGTCCTCCGGCGGTGCGGCTTCCCGGCGATCGCCGCGGGGCCAATCCCAGGGCGGGGTGGGATTGTCGTCCTGCCAGAGCCCGGCCCTTTTACCCCTCGCCTCATGCTCGGCGAACTCATAGCGGCCCTGGTCTTCCGGAGAGAGGTCATCCTTGTAGTAGCGGTAGAACCAGGCGAGTCCCACGGTCAGCATGGCCAGGTTGGCATCGAGCGTTTTACCGCACTGCCGGCAGTCGGCGGGCTGAACCCAGAGCTTGCCGAGCAGGCGGCCGTAAGTGTCTTTACCGGCTCCTGTCCGGCTCATCTCCAGACGCACCTCGCGGTTCAGCACCAGCGCGCGCAGGTGCTCTTCAGCTTCCTGCCCAAAGGGCTGGTCCTGCTCGGGTGCATCGATGCCCTGCAGTCGGACCCTGTGATCCTGACCGTTCAAGCTGAGAGAGACGGTGTCGCCGTCGTAGACGTGGGTAACCCGGCCGTTCATTGCATCTGCTTCCGTGCAGGAAACCAACAGCGCGGTACTACAGATGAGCAGGATTCGCGTCGTCATTCTCTTCGGCCCGCGGTGGAGGAGTGCGTCGTCATCATACGCACGTCCCGCACGCAGAGAACGAGCATAGTGGGCACGATGATGGCCATGGCGGCGATGATGAGCGTGCTCCGGAAGCCCAGGGCCTCGAACAGATAGCCACCTACCACAATCCCCATCGGCGCCAGGGCAATGGAGCCCAGGTGGTCATAGGCACTGATTCTCGACAGCATGTTGCCCGGCACCTTCTTCTGCAGCGTGGTGTACCAGAGCACGGAAAAGATCTGGCTCGCCAGGCCGTGCACAAAGGCAGCACTCACCACGATCCAGACAGCGGCTGGGATGGCCAGGGTGAGCTGCACGCCGCAGAAAAAGAACACGCAGAACGCGGCAAACCGCATCGGATGAATTGGATGCAGGCGCATGGCGAGAAGGCCGCCCGCCAGCGTTCCGACACCATAGCCTGCTGCGATGAGTCCCCAGTCTACCGAACCGCCCATCATCTCGCGGGCAACCGCAGGCCCGATCAGGCCGTAGACGGCCTCTCCGGCCGCGACCACCAGGGCGAACTGCGCAACCATGGCCCACAGCCAGGTATGGGAGATGAACTCCCGCCAACCGAGTCGCAGGTCTTCAATCATCGACTCGGAGCCGGCGGACATCTGTGCTCGAGGTGCGAGGGAGAGCACCAGCAGCGCGGAGAGGCCGAAAGAAATGGCGTCGACGATCAACGTCGCACCTGCCCCAATGGTGGCGACCAGAATGCCGCCGAGGGCTGCGCCGCCTGCCACAGCACCGTTTCTCGCGGTACCGAGCAGGGCGTTGGCAGCCTGCAGGTCCTTTTCATCCACCAGTTGAATGATGAAGCCGGTGGCCGCGGGGGCGTAGAACGCCATGGCCACACCGTTGATGAGCATGAAGGTCGTGAGGAGCGGTATCGTCGCGTTGCCGGAGAGAAAGAGCCAGGCCATGGTGAGCTGCGAGGCCATGGCGCAGAACTCGGACAGGTAGATGACTTTCTGGCGCGAGGTGCGATCCGCCACCGCCCCACCGATGAGCAGCACGAGAATGGAGGCGAGCGTCGGGGCGGCGATGACGAACGAAGCGTCGGACGTTCTGCCGGTCAGGTCGAGGACGCCGAACGCCATGGCGATCGGTGCCATGGCATTGCCCGTGTAGCTCACGAGATAGGCCACGAACATCCGATTGACGTTCGGCTGCTTGAGGAGCGCCAGACCCTCGCGGATATCGGCCATTCAGCGGGTGATCCCGATGCTGATCAGGATTCGAGCACCCCGGTCGGCTTGCCGTCCAGGCTGAGCTGGTTCTGCTCCGCCCAGTAGGCTTTGATGCCGTCTTCGCCGCGCTTCTCTGTCCACTTATCCAGCGCAATGCGATCTTCGTTGTAGTCGAAGAACGGGACGGCATAGCCGCAAGAGGTCTGAACCAGATCCACATCCATCAGGAAGTACTGGCGGGTGCCGATGCTGGCGGGGATGAGCTCGGTCAGCTCTGAGTAGCGTGGATGGTGACGGTGGACGCTCTCGGCGCTGCCGTAAGCGCGCAGGATCATCGGCGGGCCTTCGAACGCGCACCACATCAAGGTGATCCTGTTGGCTTCGAGCAGATGAGCCGCTGTTTCGTTCCCGCTGCCGGTGAGGTTCATCCAGAGAATCTGATTGGGCCCCAGCACGCGGAGCGAGTCCTGGCCTTTCGGTGAGACGTTTACCCGACCATCAGGCGCGGCCGTGCCGACGAAGAAGATCTTCTGCTGCTCGATAAACCGGGTCAGCTCATCGCTCAGCTCGCTGTACTGTTCTGCCATCTGCCCGTTGCCTTCGTGTCTGTTTCCGCTGCCTATTCCGATGCCAGACCAGAGGGCTTTGCATAGCCCAATTGGTCGAGCAGCGGACCTGCTGCCGCTTCGATCGCGTCCGCCTCGTCACGGCTGAGCGCTGAGATGGACCTGTCGTTCATGTTCTGGATGCTGGCGTTGATCTCCCGGAATGACCATTCCCGCTCAATGAGCGCTGGATCGAAGGGTGCGATCTGCAGAAATTCCGAGATGCCTGCGAGATTGTCGGCCGGGTGTTCAGTCAGGGACTCGTAGCAGAGCTCCAGCACGTTCTCCAGCTTGTCTCGGCTCTCCTGAAACCGCTCATACGAGTGCTGCCACTGCCCCGCGCAGAGCTCCGGCGGATAAGTCTCACCGAACTCCGTCCGGCCCCACTCCAGGGGATGGGCACGGCGCATGATGCCTTCGCTGACCGCGTAGCCATTGCGGACGATGTGGATGAAGTATGCAGGCTGGAAATGCTCGGCGAGGAACTCGAGTCGGGTCATGTTGGCAATCGACTTCTCGATGATGAGCCCGGAATCCTCGGTGTGGTGCGACCACTGCCGCTTGATGCGTTCTGCCCGCTCCGCGGTGGCTTCTTCCGGGCGCATGCAGACCCAGTCCTCGCACTGGGACCACATGCGCGGCCAGCCGGCCAGTTCCGGGCGCCGGAGCGCATCCGTCAGCTCCACGCCTTCCCGGGCCAGTCCGCTGATGGCTGGGTGTGCCTCGAGCAGGTTGGCAAGCAGGGTGGTGCCGGAGTTGTAGCAGCCCACAACGAATACCCACTTCTCAGGACGAAGTGGCCGTCCGGTCAGGGCGCGGAAGGAGAGCTTCAGGCGGCGCCGAGCGAGCTTCAGGGGGTTGTTACGTCGGGTCATTGTGGTGTGAGATGGTACTGATCAGGCACCGGGGAGGGAATGATCATGATGCTGGCACCTTATCGGGTTCTGGACCTCACTCAGAAAGACGGCATGTTGTGCGCGCAGATTCTCGGGGATCTCGGCGCCGAGGTTGTCCAGGTTGAGCCGCCTGGGGGCGCTGCGGGGCGGCGCATGGCGCCATTTCTGGAGGGACACGAAGATCCCGAGCACTCTCTTTACTGGTGGAGCTACGCGCGAGGTAAGCGCAGCATCGAGCTCGATATCGATGCTGATAGAGACACCTTCCTGCGGCTGGTCGAGCAGGCGGACTTTCTGATCGAGGCCGAGCCCGTAGGCAGTCTGGCGACACGGGGTCTCGGCTATGAAACGCTGGCGACCCGCAACCCCGGCCTCATTCATGTATCTATGACCCCCTATGGCAGCAGCGGGCCAAAGTTGGGTTGGGCGGCGACCGATATCACGCTCGCCGCCGCCGGCGGTCCCATGGCGTTGACCGGCGACGAGGACCGGCCACCACTCAGAGTCAGCGTGCCCCAGGTGTGGAATCACACCTCCGCGGAGGCGGCCGTGGGCGCGCTTATCGCCCTGCACGAGCGTCAGCGTTCCGGTCTCGGGCAGCTGGTGGAGGTCAATGCCCAGCAGGCGATGACCTTTGCCACCCAGGGCTACATTCTTTCCGCAGCAGTCAACGATGAGGTGGCGAAACGTGCCGCCGGCGGGATCTGGGCCGGTGACGTGCACGTCCGGTTCAGCTACCCGGCGAAGGATGGAGATGTCTCCATCACTCACCTCTTCGGCGCGACCCTGGGTCCCCCAACGGCCCGGCTGATGGAGTACGTGCACGACGAGGGCTTCTGCGATGCGGAAATGCGTGACAAGGACTGGCTCGCCTACGGGCTGCTGCTCGCCAATGGTGAAGAGCCCATCTCCGAGTGGGAGCGCGCTAAATCCTGCGTGGCCGCCTGCACCGCATCCAAAACCAAGGCGGAGCTACTGACCGCTGCCATGGAACGCCGCCTCCTGCTGGCGCCGATGTCGACTACGGCAGATGTGCTCGCCAGCGACCAGCTGGCGTCGCGCGGCTACTTCGTGAAGCCGGAAGGTGACGGTGCGGCTGCGGATCTGGTGTATCCGGGGCCATTCGCCAAGTTCGAGAAGTCGCCGCTGCCCGTCACCCGGCGTCCGCCGCGGATCGGTGAGCACACCCGGGAGGTGCTGGAAGAGCTGGAGCGCCTGGCAACGCAAACCGGCGGGCAGCAAACCGCAGGTGCGCCGGACGGTGATGCGCCACTTGCGGGGGTAAAGATTCTCGACTTCATGTGGGCGCTGGCGGGGCCCGGTGCGACGCGCATCCTGGCGGACTGGGGTGCAACGGTCATCCGGCTGGAATCCTCGTCCAAGGTCTGTGTAGGCCGGACCTTACACCCGTTCATGGACGGTGAAGAATCCCAGGAAAAGTCCGCCATTTTCCATACCGTCAATGCGGGCAAGCGTATGCTCACACTCAACCTGACGAGTCCAGAAGGCATCGAGGTGGCACGCGATCTGGTCCGCTGGGCGGACGTGGTGACCGAGTCCTTCTCGCCACGGGCGATGAAGGCATTCGGACTCGACTATGACTCTCTCAAGGCGATCAACCCGGACATCATCATGTTGAGCACCTGCCTGATGGGGCAGACTGGACCGCTGTCGATGTTCGCAGGCTACGGCAACCTGGCCGCCGCCATCGCTGGATTTTACTCCACCACCGGCTGGCCCGATCGGGAGCCGGCCGGGCCGTTCGGCGCCTACACGGACTACATTGCCCCGCGCTACAACGCCATTGCCGTGCTCGCGGCCCTCGAGCACAAACGCCGCACCGGCGAAGGGCAGCACATCGACCTTGCTCAAGCTGAAGCCGCCCTGCATTTCCTATCGCCGGCGCTGCTCGATTGCGCCGCTAACGGGCGCGTGCAGACGGGAATGGGTAACCGTGATCTGAACATGGCGCCCAACGGTGCCTACCCGGTCAGCGGAGAAGACAGCTTCATAGCCATCGCTTGCGAGACCGATGAGCAGTGGCAGGCACTTTGTGGACTGGTGCCGGGCCTGGAGGCGACAGATGATCTGGCGCAGGTCAGCCAGCGCCTTGCCAGGCAGGATGAGCTGGATGCGCTGATTGCGGAGTTCACCCGCGAGCAGGAAGGCCCTGCGCTGGAGCAGACCCTGCAGTCTGCCGGAGTACCCGCAGCCCTGGTGCAGAACAGCCCGGAACTGGTCGCCGACCCGCAGCTCGAGCACCACGAGCACCTCCTGGAGGTGCCGCATCAGGAAGGCGGTCATACGGTCATCGAGAGCACGCGAATCCATATGTCGCGCTCGGGGCCGGTGATAGACACAAGCGCGCCCACGTTCAACCGCGACATGATGTTCGCGTTGAACGATGTGTTGGGATACGACGATGAGCGAATCGGCGAGCTGCTGGTATCGGGGGCGCTGGAGTGAGGCTGCAACGATAGAATTCACCGCCTGGCTTACCACAGAATCTGCCGTTAATCGGAGAGAGCAATGATCTACGAAGTTCGTGACTATCATTATCGGACGGACAAGTTCGACGAGTACAAAGCGTGGGCTGTGGAGGCTGTCCCTGTTCTGAAAAGCAAGTTGGATATAGTTGGCTTCTGGATTGATGCTGGCATTGAGCCGAGATTCGGGGTACAGATCCCATGGATCCGCCGCTCGGTCAGGCGAACATAACCTGGATTATTCGCTGGGAGAGCAAAGCACAGCGGGATGAGCGGTTTCCGGAGGTCATCGCCAGCGAAGAGTGGCAGGCCGTCTGGGCCAAACACCCTGATCCGAATGGTTACCGTCAGATGCTGGGGCGGTTTCTGGAGAGCATGTAGCTCGTTGCCGACAGATTGGGCGCGACGAGTCCAGCTTATCCGGCTTCTTCGGCCGCAATGGCAGCCTCGACGGCAGGGCGTTCCAGCATACGTTGCTCGTGGTCGTGGATTTTCGGATAGCTTGCCGAATCCAGCCTGTGGATCGGCAGCCATTGGGTGATAGTAAACAGATAGGGATCGGCAATAGTGTAGGTGTCACCCATCACCCAGGGGCCGACGAAATACTCGTCCTCGATCAGTTGAAAACAACTGGCCACGACCTCCGGCGCCTTGCGCTTCATCTCGGCGATTGCAGAAGGATCGTCCGCCCACCGCTCACCCCGGCGAATGTGCGCGTGACCGACGTGTACCGTTGAGCACAGATAGGCGTTGAAGGCCTGCAAGCGGGCAAGCTCGAACGGGTCGTCCAGAGGGGCGAGCTGTGCCAGCGGGTAGCTCTGGGCGATGAACACCAGTATCGCAGGCGTCTCGGTCAGGAAGCCCTTGTCGGTTTCAAGCGCCGGTACTCGGCCTTTAGGATTCACCTGTCTGTAAGGATTGCGGCGCTGCTCGGCGCTGGCGAAATCGACGAGCTGCAGATCGAATTCCGCCCCTGCCTCTCTCAGGGTAATGTGTGAGGCGCGGGCGCAGCTGCCTGGCGCGTAGTAGAGCTTCAACGTGATCTATCCTCCCGCCACAAGGCCAGTATCAACCCTGACAGTGTGCACTCTGGAGCGGGTTGGAGCACGTTGTCATCGGCTGCTTCCGGCCAAACAAGGGCAATTGAATAGGCCACGAGCGGAAAAACGAGATGGTGAACTAGGGCTTTTTCCGTCACACGCAGCTTTCACGACGAGGGTCTCAGGCATACGATCTACCTCACGACAAACATAGGAGCATTCCATGGAACGGTTATTCGTGCTTCTGTTGGTGGGTAGTGTCGCTCAGCTTTCTTTTGGAGCGAGCTCAGATGATGCTCTCGCCTGTGTAGAACGGGACGTGGTTCAGACATTAGTGGGCAATCCGGGCGAAGGCGCTGTCCGGATTTCCCGTGAGTGGCCTGCACGATTTCCGCCGATACAGGTTCCCGATGAGTTCGCGCTGATTGGCAGCCGAAGCTCCAACTACTTCACCCTCGTTTCCTTCAAGTCCAAGCTTTCCGGCGAAGCAGCGCGGGATTCATTGCGTGTTTCGTTCGTCGACGATGAATGGCAGTTTCCAGAGTCATCGCGTCAGCGTGTCAGGGGAGGATTCCAGAATCCTACCTTGACGAAGGCGCAGGAAGCGCTGAGCGCGTGTCATGACAGACATGGCCAACTAACGGCGATGTTCTCTCCGGCGTCGGAGGAAGCCACATACATCGTTCTGATGGGCTCAATGAAAGCGTCGGGTATGTCATGCAGTCAGATGTACGGCAGAGGTATGGCCATTGGTGGTGAGACGGAGATCCTGCCGAACCTGACGCTACCTGATGATGCAGCAACAGCCGTCATCGGCGGAGCGGGCATCAGCAGCAGCGGAGACGCCGCGTCAACACGTATCCAAGTTGAAACGGACCTGTCACCAACTGATCAGCTCGAGTTCTTCGGTAGACAGCTGATAGATCAAGAATGGCAGCAGGAAGCAGAATGGGTAGGCAGGATCGTGTCTGGATCCGCGTGGATCTCCAGGGACGGTGCGAAGAGCGGTCTGCTTAGGATCCAGCGACAAGAAAACAACCTGTTCAAGTTGGACTTTCAAGTCGTCCGGTTGAATTGAGTTCGCGGGTCCACGAAATCAAAACATCAGGCAGTGTGACTCACGCGAAAGTGTCTCCGAACACCTGTCGTGGCTATCAGGCCAACTCCCAGCCGATCGGAAGTTCGTTCGGAACCTTCCAACTAGGATCTGGTGTCCAATCGCGGTATTCCTGAGGCCACCATCGCTCGCCGGTTCGTAAGCGCGCAGAGATCCGCTGCGCTTCCGATCGAATCTGGACGACTCGTTCCGCACTCCATCGTCCTTCCTCTACGCGTTGTTCCATCAACTCGTCGTCCTTCAGCTCCCAGTTTCCATCCGGATAGACAATGAGGTCGAGTTCCAGATCCTGCGTGTCGTAGCCGATTGCGGTACGACGAAATGGCTCCTGCAGATTGATGTACCAGCACAAGAACTCACGATTCGAACCGTGCCAGAAGTGCCAGATAGCATACGCATCCTCGGGCCGCTGAATCATAAGGCAGCCGTGTCCTTGCCAGCGATCGCGTTCGGACCAGGGGTGCGTGCCACTCGGCGTTGGCCACTCGCCTTCGGGGAAGCTAAATGGGGCTCCTTCGGGGATGTAAGAGACTAACTGTTCGGGAGAGTCTTCGACGATCATCACGAGCGTACCCAGCCATGGACCGTTCTCGAGAACTTCTCGCCTCACCACCCACTCGCCCTCTGACCAGCTCAACTGTATTCCTCTTACTTCCCAAAGCTCCCGTCAACGATACCCTTGAAGCAGCGCATCGTGTGGGGATAGGACCGTGTGACGTAGTACCCGTATTGACCATCTACTGTCATGCCATTGCATTCGTCCAGATCACCCGCGTCGGTCCACTCCCAGTCTGAGTTGTAGAACCCATCCGGAATTCCGCCGGGTCCTACTGTCGCATCACGTACCTCAGTCTTTAGCGTGTAGCCGCTGAGGGCTTCGCGGACTTGTCCGGTATCCTGATCGAAGAAATAGGGGCCGTAGATCGGAAAACCATCGGCTGCGAACCCGATAACGGGCGACCCTTCAGGCCCCGGGAAGTCGTCATACATGGCCAGTGGTTCGCCGTGATAGTGATAGGTGCCATCAGGCTGTGTATGTGCGTGATGGGTATCGTGGGCAAAGAACCCGTCTGAAGTGAGCGGGTTTATCAGCCAGTCGTTGTCGTCTGAGCACCCCGCTGGAGTGTTCTGTGCGCCGTTCCAGCAGCCTGCTGAAAGCACGTCGATGACGACGCCATTGAGCATGATACCGTCCCATAATCCGTGCGACAGCGCTGTATTCCGACCGGCGAGGGTAGGGTTGCGCGGGACAACTACTTCCAGGATCTGTTCACTGGTTGGCGTGGCGAACATGGCATCATCGTTGAAGTCGTGATTTGGAATAACGTTGCTCGTGAGCACACAAGTCTCACTGCCTGCCGCAACAGCGAGTGAACCGTTGAAGCCTATGCTCCGGTTTACATCGACGACTGCGCTGGCGTATTGATTGTCGTATTCAGCGCAGTCCACCTCGCGGCTCTCGAAAACTGCATTGGTAATGTCAATGCTGGCCTCATCATCAGTCGGCGATGACGCTGACGTGTCTGTGGCAGCTTGGCTGTTTGAAGAGCCTGAACCGCCTCCACAACCAGATAATGTGGTTCCCAGCAAGACGAAACATAGAAACCTCATGAACACTGACCTTCTCCTTTCGCGTCGAGTTCATGAGATATACGATTGTTGCGAGGGATTCCGTCGGTCACAAACTTCGATATAGTTGACCCAGCGGAACGAGTGCGGTGGCGATCTCTCGTCCTGGTTTTTCGAACCGATCAGGTGCCCTGTTTGTGAAGCTCTTCAAGTGGACTTGTGGTGCGATATTGCTCGCATTTCTTCTGCTCGTATTATCGTCTTTCTATGTAACCGAGCAGATGATGAGACCCGGGTTTTACGAACTTCGAACGCCCGCGCAGGGTCTCCTCCCGAGAGATGGCCTGGTAGATCCCAAACAGAGCTTCGGACTGACATTTGAGAATGTAGAATTTCCCGCCGTAGATGGAAAGACGCTCCGCGGATGGTTCATACCGACTGATGAAGACTCCGTAGTGATTATCGCCGCTCATGGCGGTGGGTCCGATCGGCGCTCATTCCTATCGTTTGCTCCGACGCTTCACGAAGCGGGCTACCCGGTGTTGTTGTTCGACAACCGTGAGCATGGGATCAGTGACGGCATCGGACTCGGGATGAGTCTAGGGATGCGCGAATCAGAGGACATCGTAAGTGCCGTTGATTTCCTGGAATCACGAGGATTCAGCAGTTTCGGCACAATTGGCAGTTCCCAAGGCGCAACAAGCGCAATACTGGCTGCGGCGAACGATCAGCGAATTGCTTTGGTTGTCGCCCAAGGAACTGGCACAGACCTCGAAGACATGATGGAGGCAAACCCGGCGTTGAGTCGTGCGCCGAGATGGCTGCTTTCAGCCTTTGCGATGCACTACTACTACCGGCAGGGCGCACCGTGGTCGGTTATTCGCCAAGGCGGTGTCTGGCCCATAGACGTCATCCATGAAATAGCACCGCGCCCACTTCTTCTAATTCAGGGAGAAAACGACGAAATGGCACCCCTTCCGCTCGCACGCCAGATTTTCGAGGCTGCAGGCGAACCCAAGTCACTTTGGGTTGTAGAAGGCGCTGGTCATCGGGGCCTGAGGCAGTCGGCTGGAGGAGAATGCGAACGACGGGTTGTCGAGTTTCTCCGCGCACACCTTCCACTCGACGAGTGAGAGGAGATGTGATGATGAAGTACGAAACCATCATCTGGGACTGGAACGGAACTTTGTTGGATGATGTCGCGCTAGCGTTGGACATTGTGAACGACATCCTCCGTGACCATGATTTAGACAGCCTCACCCCCGAGCGTTACCAAGACATCTTCGACTTTCCTGTTCAGCTCTACTACGAACGAGCGGGTATGAACTTCGTTGAGATCTCTTTCGAGACCATAAGCAATAGATACTGTCGGGAGTTTGAAGAAAAGATCGAAAGCACTCGACTGTTCTCTGATGCCCAAGCAGCATTGGCAGTGATCGCAGAATCCGGTGTTCGACAGTTCGTTCTCTCGTCGACTGAACACGAGGCGCTCGTGAGAATGGTGACGAATTTGGGCGTTGCGCAGGCGTTTCATGCGATCCAGGGGATGCCTGATGGTTTCGCAAGAGGCAAAACCGGCGTTGGGCGTGTCCTGCTCCAATCTCACAAGATCAACCCGCGCAGCTCAGTTATGATCGGCGATACTCGCCACGATTGGGAGGTTGCAGAGAGCCTGGGTATGGACTGCCTGTTGGTGTCCACCGGTCACCAATCTTCCGTTCGTCTGTCATCAGTTGGTTGTCCAGTACTTGATTCAGCAAGCGAAGTGGTCAACTACTTGAAGGATCGACACTGAGAGCCGCCAACCCGAGCTTCTTCGGCTACTAGTCAATCGAATATGTTTGACCCATGAGTGAATCGCACCCGAAGGGCGTTCTGTTTGATCTAGACGATACGCTCATAGCATACGATGCTGTAGCGGATGAGAGTTGGTCGACCGTCTGTACTGAGTTTTCAGAGGATCTGCAAACGGCAGAAGAACTGTTCCGCTCGATCTTCGAAACACGTTCTTGGTTCTGGTCTGATTCTGAACGCCACCGACGTGGCCGCAATGATCTCGAAACAGCGCGAATAGAAGTCGTTGCCACAGCTCTAGATGCAGTTGGGCGACGAGATGACAATCTGGCGCGAGAGATAGCAGGGTCTTGCTCTGCCATCCGGGACCAGAACATCCATCTGCTCCCTGGAGCAATAGAAGTACTCAATTACTTTCGAGAAAGAAGAACACCGGTGGTCCTCGCAACCAACGGCACAAAACTACGCCAGCGCGATAAGATCGAACGCTTTGGCCTTGCCGACTACTTCGACGAGATAATCATCGAAGGAGAGCAGGGTGTTGGGAAGCCAGATGAATCGATTTATCTTGCGGCACTATCAGTGATGCGTGCGGAGCCGCAAGATGTATGGTCGGTAGGTGATAACCTCGAATGGGATGTGATCGCCCCGAAAGGTCTGGGCATGATCGGAATCTGGCATGACTACACACGAAGCGGTCTGCCTGACAGCGTCGATCAGACGCCTGATCGAACCATCCACAAGATCTCAGAACTGACAGAGCTACTGGTGGATTGATGGAGAAATCATCCAAGCCTGGAGACTACCAGCTCATGAGATTTCGCCTGTTTGAAAACAGCGACCTTGCTCAGTATCTATATTGGGTTAATCAAAGAGAGATCTGGGAGGTCGACAATCCCGGACCGTTCGAAATCCGAACTGCGGAGTCATTCTCGGAGCAATGGGAAAGGATCGTGGGCTGGCAACGTAGCTGGATCATCGAGTCGGATGGTCGAGGCATCGGGTACATAGGGTTCGTTTCAGACGAGCGGGATGACTTGACTGACGAGTTCTTCATAGTCAAGGAGAGACGGGCGAGTGGCGAAAAGGCCATGGCAGAGTGGCAATGGAGTGGCTTTTCGAGCAAGCAAGGCGTTTCGGGCTGTCGAAAGTCACCGGGCAGGTACTGGGCAACAACAGTCGAGCATTGGCGTTCTACGGTAAGCTCGGGTTTAGAGTAGTGGCTGAGCAGGAACCGAAGTTCGAAAGGGGCGGGCGGGTTTACTCAACACTTCTCATCGAAAAGTCACTCGACTAACCGACTTTGGCCGGACATACAGGCATTGAGAGACGAAACCACTGGATAAGACCGTTTGTTGGTTTAGCCGAGTATGGCGTTTTGAAGAGAACTCAAGTCATCGCGAACTTTGTAGTCTACTCCGGCAGTGAGATTCTGATCCAATGCGGCTTTCAGGTGCTCGGTTCAGCTTGTGACTCATCTTTTCCATTGAGTGATGGAGGGAAGTTTGTTTTTGTTCATAGCTGTCATGGAGATCAATGCCAGATCGATGTTTCTTACTACCGCCAGGACGACTGCGTGGCATCTCGGCAACTCGAGGTTCCAGTTAATCGAACGAAGACCAGATGGAAGCAGGCGCCGCTTGGTTCAAGCTACATGATGTACTATCGATGTTGTCGGGAGATTTGGGACGAAGACAACTTGACCAGAGAACAGAAAAAAATCCGTCGCCGTGCCGCTACCAGAGAACGATGCTAAACGAACAAGAGATACGCGAACTTGTGGCCACTCATGGTGCCACCGTGAACGAAGGTCGTCCCGTCAGACAGCTGATCGACGACGGTGAGCTTCCACGTCTGTCCGGCTGCACCGTGCTCGAGGGCAAGGTGTCCGATTCCGTGTTCGGTGACGAATTGAAGACCTCGTCCGGGAAGCCGATCCGTCTGATGTATCGAAACAACCGGATCTCTACCCACGACGTGAATCGGGGGGCGATACCTTTCAAAGATCAGGTCCTGGCTTTCAACCACGATCATATGCACCGGCTCGTGAAGCCGGTCCTGGGTTCTTCGCAGTTCGAAGTCGAAGGGTTATCGCCAGCCTCGACAGTGATCCCTGCCGAAAATCTAGAACTTATAAAGGTAGAGAACGTCCTCCGCCTGTACATGGCGGAAAGTTCGACTTCGACCTCGTTGTACCAGCACTGGCTTGCCGCGAAAGAAAGCGGTAAGAGCACGATGGACTACGCAGGCCACCAGCTAGACGTAAGCACGCTCGAGCCCAATGGATTGCTTCCCTACTTGATGGACACGCCGAGTACCAAAGCAGAAGTCGACCAGACGACTGCCGTGGATTACCTCATCCAGGACGGGGTCATCACGGGTGGTCAGTACGCCCAGATCCGCAACGCGTCCCTGATGGCTTTCGGCATCGTCACGCAGTATCTGGCGCAGAAGGGGATGGTGCTCGTCGACACCAAGCTCGAGCACGGGATCAACTCGGACGGTCAGATCGTATCGGCAGATGAGCTCTTTACGATGGACTCGTCCCGCTTCTGGCGGGTGGACGAGGATGGGTCACTGCAGACCCGGGATGGCAAGCCGGTGTCGTTCTCTAAGGAGTTCGCCCGGGGTATGGTGAAAGAAAAGGGGCAGCAGTTTACTGACGAGCAAGCGAACGAGATTGCTGTTCGCTACATTCAGGGGCTACAGCACCTCACCGGTGAGCCGTTCGAACCGGATTTGCGCCCGCGAGATCAGCGCATCATCGAGTCCACCAACCTCGTTCTGGATTCCCTGTTGTAGGGTTGGACGGCCTCTGTTTCGTTGTTCAGCAAGCCTGTTTTTCAAGCGGCCATCCGTCATCTCGTGTTTGCTATTTTTCTTTGACGACGTGCGTGATACCGCCTCCGTGATCAAGAGACTCCCATGACATCTCATCACCTTCGTATGTCAGGATCTTCAGTCGGCCTGGGATACTCCCTTTCATGTAAATGATATTTTCTTCGCAGGCATAGTCCCCAGTTGCATCGATTTCGGGAGTGGTTTTCTGAAACCGAACCTTGCCATCTGCCATGAAATCCCAGGACTGACTGTCGTCAGCAATACGATTGCCCGCAAATTCCACGTGTGATTGCTGCCACTTGCCGACAATGTCTTCGGCACACGCGGCAAACGCAGTGCCGGGAGCAGCAATGGTGATGGTGAGTATCGAGTAAACTAGCCAGTGCTTTGAGCTGATTTTCACAAAGATACTCCGTGTTAGTTAACTGAGAGCCTCAGAGCGATCATACAACGCGATGTCACTTCGACCATAGCGCCAGGCTATCCGATGCTTTGAAGACGAAACACATCCGGGCATCTGTTCAGAAAATCTATGGTTAGCGCTATGCTTGCGAAATGATGCTAACGACCGTACGCCGTAGCGACTGACACGCGTCCTTGAAATAGGAGGCGGATAGGTTGCTGCCTCAAAAGAACCTCGATAGGCAGTGCCTACCGGGGTTTTTCGTTTTTCTAGGAGAGTCTAAATGAGAATTGAAGATCTTGAAGGCCAAAAAGTCGGAATCTGTGTATCTGGTGGCCTGGACAGTAAAACCGTGGCGCATGTTTTACGCACTGCCGGGGTTGATGTGGTCTGTTTCACCGCGGACCTAGTGTAGTGTCCCTTAAGTAACTTTCTAAATGATTTGTGGTCTAACTGGGTATCCTATTGCAAATCGAGGATGTCAGATGGGCCGACGCAACCAGGTCATCAAGGTCAGTGAACGAGATAGGGAGCAGCTGGAAGCGATTGCCCGATCGCGGAGCCTGCCGCACGGGTTGGTCACTCGGGCGAAGATTGTGTTGCACTCAGCGAATGGGCTGGGGAGCAATGACATTGCCAAGCTGTGTGATGTAAGCCCGCAGACGGTGTCGCATTGGCGACGACGCTATCGCACGCTCGGTGTCGCGGGTTTACACGATGAGCTCAAGTCTGGGCGGCCGCGCAGTATTGATGACGAGCAAGTGGCGGAGTTGATTCGCAAGGTGCTCGAAGAGAAGCCTAAGGGAGCAACCCACTGGAGTGTGCGCAGCGTTGCAGAGGAAACAGGGGTCTCCAAAAGTCAGGTGCAGCGGTACTTCCAGTTGTTCGGTCTCCAGCCACATCGCAGCCAATCGTTCAAGCTTTCGACGGACCCGTTCTTTGTTGAGAAGGTCCGGGACATCTGTGGCTTGTATCTGAATCCGCCCGATAAAGCGCTGGTCCTGTGCGTCGATGAAAAGAGTCAGATCCAGGCGCTCGAGCGGACCCAGCCGATGTTGCCGATGGGACTAGGCTATGTCGAAGGGGTGACCCACGATTATGAGCGCCACGGCACGACGACGCTGTTCGCGGCACTGAACATTGCCACCGGCGAAGTGCTCACGCAGTGTAAACCTAGACATCGTCATCAGGAGTATCTGAGCTTTCTTCGACACATCGATCAGAACGTTCCTGAAGATCTGGATGTCCACCTGGTGGTCGATAACTACGCCACGCACAAGAGCCCTAAGGTCAAAGCCTGGTTGGCGAAACGGCCTCGCTACCATGTGCACTACACGCCTACCTATGCGTCCTGGCTCAATCAGGTCGAGCGCTGGTTCGGGATCATCACCCAACAGGCCATCCGACGCGGCTCTTTCAAGAGTGTGCGGGAACTCAAAGACCGCATCGATGAGTTCGTCGAGCAATACAACCGCAATAGCAAACCGTTTCAGTGGGTCGCTACCGCCGACTCAATACTGGCAAAAGTCGCCAGAATTGCGAAAGCTATTTCTGGGACGACACACTAGGTCAACCTGACGAAGAAGATATCAGTGGCGTGGTCGCTAAAATGGCTCCGACTGGTGTGGAGACTGTGGTTGTCGACCTGAAAGAGGAGATGGCGCATGCCTGTCTCGAAGTAGTAAAGGCGCAGGCTCAGTACGACGGAGGTTATTGGAATACAACCGGTATCGGTCGTGCTGTGATGCTGCGTGGCCTGATACAAGCGATGAAAGAGCGTGGCTGCTCAGTGCTATCACATGGCGCTACAGGACGCGGCAACGACCAGATTCGATTCGAACGTTATACCAATGTTCTCGAACCAGACATGGGCGTGTATGCACCATGGCGTGATCCTTATCTGCTTGCAAGATTTCCTGGCCATAAAGAGATGGTGGCATACCTCCAAGCGGAAGGCATTGAAGCCGAGGTTGGAAAAAAGAAACGATACTCCACAGATGCAAACCTCGCAGGACTATCCCATGAGGCGGAAGACCTGGAGAGCCTGCAAACACCAGCAGAGATCGTTGAGCCGATCATGGGAGTTTGGCCGCAGGCCGCACCCGATTCGATCGAGGAAGTGACGCTGTCGTTCAGCGAAGGTGTGTGTGTTGCAATCAACAGTGTGGAGCTCAACGCGCTGGAGTTGATGAACGAAGCGAACCGAATCGCGGGCCGTAACGGAATCTGGATGAAGAATGCCCTGGAGAATCGGGTAATCGGCACCAAGAGCCGAGGAGTTTACGAGGCACCTGGCATGGAGTTGCTTGGCTTTGCTCTTAGTATGATTCTTCAGGCCACTCTGGACCGACGAGCCAGTACGCTATTCGATCAGCTCTCCCAACTGGTGGCAGGTCAGATCTATGACGGGCGCTACTTCGATCCAGCAACCACGGCAGCAATGCGGGCCATTGAATCGCTTTCCAGCAGTGCCTCGGGTACTGTCGAGCTAGGGTTGTACAAGGGAAATCTGCTCTTCCGCGCACTGACAGATTGTCCTGGCTCGCTCTACTTCCCAGAACATGCGTCTATGGAGGCAAGTGATGGGCTTAATCCAGTGAGTTCACAAGGATACGTTGAGGTCCAGAGCGTCGAAGCTAAGTCGCTGTCGATTGCCGGTCAGATCCGGCAATGACTGACCGTGGTTAGTCGGGATCAGACAGGGCCGACTCTCACGGCGACTGCTACACACGTGTAGTCTATAGGTGATGTACATCTTGGCCCCCTGGAAGAAAGAAGATCCCGTTGTTCGGTGGAATCTGCCGGACCGGATATTCTTCGGACATGGGGCATGCCATATTCTCGCAGGTGTATTTCTGCAAGAGGGTATCAACTCTTCCTTCAAGCCGATCTGGATAAAACCTGCCAAACACCCAGGAATGCACATTTTCGTGAGTGACGGCGAGATTGCGTTCGACTACCACGGTTATTCGGCCCTCGGCCGTCTTGAGAAGCATCATCGTAAAGTCTGGATGCACCAGCATTCAGATTGGACGGCAGAGATGGTGCCGGTTGACTACGACCTCCTCAGCACCTCTGATCTCAACCAGAGGGGTATGAGAGGTCCAGATCAGTATCTTGGCGATCCAATCGAACGTGCACAGAGGTTTATTCGTCGGGTTGACCATCAGGCTGCAGCGGAACGAGCACGGCAACTCGTGGCAACATGACGTCCGGTCCTGCCGCTCAAAGATTGGAATTAGACAATGGAGCTGGAGCCGCCCGAATCTCAATCTGAGAACTGGAAGTTTGGAGCTATCTACTACGCGAAGAACGATAAGCGGTTCGTTGTGCCAAGAACAAGCGGCATCGGTTGGACGGTGAATTTCGCACGGCCGCTTATCTGGGTACTGTCGGTTGGATTGCTCTCCTGGATTGTCTACATGATGGCAATTTGAATTCGCACAATACTCTAGCGACCTGTGGAGATGTGTTGTTCGACGGCAGAGAACCGAAGGCCAAGGGATTCAAGTCAAAGCTGTTGCTCCTCTAGAATCACCGCTGCAGCATCCTCAATCTGAAAGGCAACCTGGTCCGGTTTGCAGCAAGCAACAGCCTTGTCGAGGCTACACCACATGTATCGATCATGATACGCCGCGGTCCTGAGCCGCCGTTGCTAGTTCGTATAGCATTCTGGTATACGTTAACTATGTGTAGAAAAACGACTTCCTACTTAATCCTCAGTTTGAACTGGTGGCGCGCCTTCTAAAGTAGCGGCACCACTTTTTCGTCTGTCGCTCAAGATGCTGGCGACAGGCGCCCCCGAAATGCTTATCTCCGGCTTGCGGCCACAACCGGAGATATCGATGAAAAACCAGCAAACCCTCCTCAGCGGCATTGCCCCGTCAGGTCGGCTGACGCTCGGCAACTACCTTGGTGCTATTCGGAATTGGATTGCCAACCAAGACCGGTACAGGTGCTTTTTCCCGCTCGTCGATCTGCATGCGATAACCGTTCGGCAGAACACTCAGACCTTTGCCGAGCGCTGCCGTGATTTCGTAGCGCTATATCTTGCTTGCGGCGTCGATCCCGACGGAAGCGCGGTATTTATTCAATCCCATGTTGCGGAACACTGCGAACTCTCGTGGATTCTTCATTGCTACACCCAGGTTGGCGAACTGAACCGAATGACACAGTTCAAGGACAAAAGCCGCCACAACAAGCAGGACATCAATGCCGGTCTATTTAGCTATCCCGTCTTGATGGCTGCGGACATCGTCCTCTACAAATCCACGCTCGTGCCAGTAGGTGAGGACCAGAGACAGCATCTCGAACTGACTCGCGATGTGGTTGGACGTTTCAATAGGCTTTATGGTCCGGTTCTTACGCTTCCGGAGCCCTATATCCCCGAAACAGGCGCGCGGATCATGAGTCTGCAGGATCCAACCAAGAAGATGTCGAAATCCGATGAGGTAGATGCCAACGTCATATCGCTGCTGGATTCTCCGGATCTGATCTCCCGAAAGATAAAGCGATGCGTGACGGATTCGGGCAGCGAAATCGTCGTGCGAAGTGACAAGCCAGGTGTTTCAAACCTGCTGAGCATACTCTCAGCAACAACGGATACACCAACAGCTTCACTTGAGGAGCAATACCGTGGGCAAGGTTACGGCCGACTGAAGACGGAAGTTGCTGATGCCGTCATCGCACTTGTTGAGCCCATTCAGGCCAGGTTTACTGAGATCCGCGCGAACACCAGAGATATGGATGAACTGCTTGCCAAAGGTGCAGTCAAGGCAAGAAGAGCCGCTCGGCTGACGCTCGCAGAAGTGAGCGATGCACTGGGATTGATTCCGAGATGAGGTGTTTCGAACGTTGCTTATTGGCAGTCCAGGAATTCGTGCACTTCCGATCCATGGTGGTTCCATGGTGTGAGTCGTCACTTCCTACCGGTTAAGCAGAGGGTTGTCATGGATCGCCTACCATACGGATATACGCACGAAACAACACTTGAAGGATCAGTTGTTCATAAGCGGTACATCGGAGTCGGTGCGGCTGATCGTCAGAGCATAGAAAGAAACTGCCTCAAGGCCCTACACGATGATTTGCCGGTGCCGGTGTTCCTAGAAGCTGAAGGTCTGGTGACTCGGATGACGAGGCTCGCCGGTGTCCATGGCAAGGAGCTGATAGAAACTGAAGCGGCTTCGATGGTGATGGCTGCGCTAGGTTCAATGCTTGGTCGGATTCATTCGATTGAATCTTCCACGCTGGCTATCCCTGGTACTGACGGATATTTAGTTCATGGAGACTATGGCCCACAGAATACGCTCTTCTCGCCATCCGGAGAGGAGGTCGTGGGTGTGCTGGATTGGGAGTGGGCACACCGCGGGGAGCCGCTGGAAGACTTGGCGTGGGTCGAGTGGACTGTCCGAATACATCACCCAACGCAGCTCAAGCACCTCCTGGTTTTATACGATACCTACGGGGAACGGCCGGTGTGGCACGAACGTCAGGAAGCGATGCTCAGGAGGTGTCACGAGCTAAGGAAAAGAGACCCGGTGGATCGTGGCGGGTGTGGCCGCGACGCGTTCTGGGACGAATGCATAAGACTTGCAGAGAGCTGGCAGAAACTCCCAGGGGAGTGATCCATTGACCGAAGCTCGAATCGAGCATCCACACTCAATTTTGGCGTGGGTAATCTAGTCCATATGTCTGCCAAACCTACGATGTCCTACGTTGTGTGGCACACCCAGAGGACTGGGAGCACGCTGCTTTGCACAACGCTTGAAGCCACGGGGATTGCGGGCCACCCGGGTGAGTGGCCAGAGGGTCGACTTGCAGATAACGTTGATGCTGAAACGGCGCGCAATGCGCTCTGGAGTCAGCAAGTGACTTCCAATGGTGTGCTTGGAGTGAAGTGGAGTTTCTACGAGCCCTGGCTCGAGGACTTTTTTCGAGTTTTTGGTCTCACCGGTATCGAGCAGGGCTTCGGTCATCGTGAGACATGGCAAACGATCTTCCCGAACTGTCATCACGTCGTCATGTCGAGACAGGACAAGGTTCGCTTGGCCGTATCTTGGTGGAAGTCGATCTGCGGTGGACTTGGGCATCGGAGTCAGGATGGTTCTCCGCTTCCATGGCAGGAGACCGTTCCACCAGTGCCTACTGATCTCGAGGATGCGTATGATTTCGAGGCGATCAACACACTCATGTTCGAAGCGGTTCGGCGTGAGGCCAGACTCCGGGAACTCCTTACGGAACTAGGCGCTTCACCGTTGACTGTGGTCTATGAAGATTTCGACGCCAACTATGAGCAAACAGTTCGAGGTGTTTTGACGTACCTTGGATTGAGCGACCGTGTATCGGAGATACCTCTGCCGCTGTTGGCTAAAACATCGGATCATGTGAATGATGCGTGGGTGAGTCGATTTCTCTCTGAGCTTGACGGCAAAGCCGTGTGACCGTTACTGGCTGATTTTGGGTGATCCTCGCGAGCCCCAAGCAGCCTGAATTGTGGCCGAGTATGATGTACAGATGCCCGACGACGTGTCAGACATCCACGACTTCTATAGCCGATCGCCTGACTACGAAGACGAGCGGCTGCTACGTCATCAGCTTGAGTTCGAGCTGACGCTAAGGTACTTCGACGAGTTCCTCCCAGCTAAGTCCAACATCTTGGAACTGGGCGCCGCGACTGGGCGCTATTCCCTCGAGTTGAACCGCCCCGGGTTCGCCGGAGGCTCGTGTAGTTGAGTCAGGCCGCAATGGCTGACTCGTTCTGTTGCTCATAGTACGCCGCTTCCTTCTCCGCAGGAGGCACGTCACCGATCGGCTCGAGGAGTCGTCGGTTGTTGAACCAGTCCACCCAGACGAGCGTCGCGAACTCGACGTCCTCGGCGTTCCTCCAGGGACCTTGTTGCCGGATCACCTCCGTCTTGAACAACCCGATAACGGTCTCGGCCAACGCGTTGTCGTACGAGTCGCCAACGCTGCCAACCGAAGGGGTGATCCCAACCTCTCCGAGGCGCTCGGTGTAGCGTATGGAGACGTACTGAACGCCGCGGTCGCTGTGATGGATCAGATCGCCCTGGCTCACCTGACGGTCATAGAGCGCATGCTCAAGCGCATCGAGGGCGATGTCCGTCCGGAGTGAACTCGATACCCGCCAGCCCACGATCCGTCGGGCAAAGGCATCGATGACGAAGGCGACGTAGACGAAGCCTCGCCAGGTCGCCACATAGGTCAGATCCGCCACCCACAAGGCGTTCGGGCGTGCCACCGAGAAGTCTCGATTCACGGCGTCTCTGGGTCGATCGTCGATAACTGCAGGAAGCGTGGTGATCGTCTTCCCACCACGCTTAACTCCTTGTATTCCAAGGATTCCCATCAGCCGCTCCACCGTGCAGCGCGCCACCTCGATGGCTTCACGGTTGAGCTGAAGCCAGACCTTCCTGGCCCCATAGACCCGGAAGTTCTCCAGCCAGACGCGTTCGATCTCGGGCTTCAACAGCTCGTCCCGTTTGGCACGATTGCTTCGGCGCTCTGGATCCCGTTCTTGGACCTTGTGGGCGTAGTACGTCGACGGGGCGATCTGCAGTTCCTTGCAGATCGGCTCGACCCCGTGTCGATCCCGGTGATTGTCGATGTAGGCGATCATTTCTTGAGTTTGCGGTCGAGCTCCGCCTGGGCGAAAAAAGCTGAGGCCGTCTTCAGGATCTCATTGGCGCGCTTGAGCTCCTTGTTCTCCCGCTCCAACGCCTTGAGTCGCTCGCGCTCATCCGTTGTGAGACCCGGCCGTAACCCTTGATCCCGCTCTGCTTGACGGACCCACTTCCTAAGCGTCTCCGTCGTGCAGCCGATCTTCGCTGCGATCGACTCCATCGCCGCCCACTGTGACTCGTGCTCCGCCTGGTGCTCCAGCACCATTCGGACCGCCCGCTCCCTGACCTCGGGGGAGTACCTCGTTCGTTTGCTCATGCTCCAATCCTCTCAAGATTTGGAGCCTCCGATAAACCCGGGGCGATTCACTACGGAATGTTCAGATGATCCGGACATCGTCCAGTTCCCGCCAGATGCGCCGCTTGACACCTTGATTGGGGTAGGCACTGGAAGGTATGCAAATCAGGACGGGTACACGATTGAGTTCACACTAGTGGACGCCGGAGAGCCTGGGGATTTTGATCAGATGGCGATCAAAATATATGAGACGGCTAACCCCGGGAACGTAGTACTGGATGTGCCTCTCCAGTACCTGGATGGGGGCAATCTACAGGCCCACTACGATCAGCCGCACCGGTAGCTAAAAACCACGTTAAGGAAACTGCGCCCGATCGGGCGCAGTTTCCTTCTTACTGGATTTCACAGGATTCGATCGAGCTCCTGATTGACGGTGCCACGTTACCGGCCGGTGAGTACGACTGGCAGAAACTCCCAGGGGAGTGACTGGTTGGCCGAGCGAGGAATCACCAGTTGGCGACTGGTCGAAAGGCTACGCTTGAGTACGTTGCTTGCGCCTACTAGCTTCTCGGCAGATGCGTCCGCACGCGGTGCAACGCCAATGGATGCGCCTCCTGATGGTCCATGAGTTGCTTTCGCAACGACGGCAGTACCGAACCATATAGCGGTTCACGCTACTAGCTGACACGCTGTCCCTCCCGTGACTGGTTCTTCTGATTCTGAACCTCTCACAAGAATGAGACATAGAATCGACCATTGCAATCGCCACTAACTTGCTGATTTATCAGAATTTGACGGCGTTTCGGCGCGGGCTGATCGGCGTGGTTTCAGCGGCATTTTGCATACGCGACCGCACTGAACACAGCGCCAAGAAAGACGCTTTTTCCGTGCCCAGCGATTAGCACCACAGTGCTGACAGAAGCGAAGTCTATACCCGTACATGGGTCGGCAATACGTAGTGTCCCCCAGTGCACGTATTCTACAACTGGTAGGTTGCTGAATAGAGTACCGAGTCTTGTGCAGTGCAGAGGTGAAGGCGAATCTCCCCCGACTTTCGGGTCTACTGCATCTGTGTGGATTGCCTGAGTCGGCGCGCACGAGCTACAGGCTCGTACGCTCCACAGATCGCCGAGTTGAAGGTAACGATGACGCCGGTACTGCGGACGTCACAACAATAAGTTGCTTCAGAACGTACAGGCGCCGGAACCTTCTACTCTGCGAAAATAGTTCCTACCCAGGAACCTGTTGTGGCCGAACCCAAACGTATTCCAAGCGCCAGTGCTCTCCAGAAGCCCGGCGATAGTCGCTCCCCACGTTGCCGATTCGACGACTTTCTGGTTTTCACTCAGATTAGGTGCGAGGTGTGCTGTCTGATAGCCGGAGAACAACGCCATGTTGATGCACGGGTGACTACTCACCGCATCAATCATCAGCAGACCGGTGTGAATATGATCTGAATGGTCATGGCCAGGCTCCGTCGCCCCTCCAGACTCTGCGATGGGAAGCGGAGCGTTCATCCAGACATTCGGCGTTCCTAACGCTTCCCTCAGAACAATGGATTCAATCGTCATGACCAGATCTTGCCAGCTCGAGTAGTGCGCCCGCCGGTTGATTTCAGTGATAGTCCCTCCTTCGTACAGGTTCTTCAGAGACTGTCCTCCGGTAGATCCATATCCATATCCAAGCAGTCCTCCGTCAGGCAACCGCAAGTAATAAGCTACGGCGTTCTTGTAGCTCCAACGAATCATTCTGTGGCCATTGATACGCAAGTTGTCCCACTCTGTTCTTGCTCGATATTCAGTTCCCCGAGTGGACACAAATCGCATGGCAGCCTCAGCTCCCAATTCACGCGCTCGGTAATAAGGCACTCGGCTGCCGCTATCAGCGGTGGGGCCATTGCCATATCCCGCATCTCCAGCTGTAGTGTAGATAAACACAACTTTGACACGCCGTTCTCCCTCCTGAGGGTGACCTTCCGGGTAAACGGCCTGCGCATCGGCAAACGAATTCGGTGTCATGAACAATTGCCAATCGTCCTGATGAGCACCGGCGTAGAACACAGTCGAGTCAAAAGCTGCAGCATAAGACGCCAAAAACATAGCCAGCATCATGGCAGCACAAGTACGGCTGAGTGTGCGGTGACGTTTTCTAATCGCGTCGTTGAACGGTTGCCGCTTGGGCAGGGGATGGCCGACATACACGGCCATTCCCATCGGACATCCACGTAAGGTGAAAAGCAATCGGTAAATGGGATTCATAATGTCCTCCTCCCTTGGTAGCAGTCATCGAACTGACTGACCGCCGATTCAGACAAAACGCCCCAACCTCCCCCCGAGATCAAGGCTGCGGATCATCATGATGCACTCAGATAAATTGACAGTGCAATGGTGCACATACCCCAGGCGCAGAGGGTATTGAGACGATTTGTATCACAGCAGAGCAGGCAGCCCGGATGGCGCAGAGTGTTTCAGAACGAAGCATGCATCATGAGTTTGAGCCGCCGTCGGGAAGCTAAGCGCCGGTGCTGCGCTTACGCCTGATGAGCAGAGCGAGCAACCCTATAGCCATCATGTAGATGCTCTCAGGCTCTGGGACGGAGTAGGCAACACTATCTACGGATGACCAAGTACCCCAGCCTCCAATAGCGGCTAGTGCTATGGAATCGTGATCTATCGTCACGGAAGCGCTACCGGAACAGGGTTCGCCATCTAGTCCCAGGCAAACAACCGGATCACCGAAGCCCATTCCGAGATGACGACCGTCTTCACTAAAGGCCCAAACGCTCAGTGAATCGACATTCCAGACGCCTGACGCTTCAACGTGGTTTGTGGGGTCATCAAACGTCAAGACCAACGCGTTGTATGCGCTGGTGCTGGAGCACGGCTCTGGATTAGATAGCGAGGGGCTGCACCCGCCAGGGTCGAACCAGGCTCCCCCAAATATGTCACCGACAAAAACGTTGTTACCGGATGTCGTGCGGTCGGGTTGGTAAGCAGCGTAGACTGGAGAGGTCTCTCCGTAGCCTGAGGCACTGATACTGGCCTCGATCGCGGTTACTACCTCGCCAGGCAGGAAGTCATCAGCATCAACGATAATGAAGGTCGCATTCGCTGAGCCAGCGAGCAGAAGGAAACCGAGCAGTAGATAACGCATAGACACCCCCCATGGAGAATATCGCATGTTAGGAGGGGCTGAAGTCATTAAGAAGAATGTAAAGGCGGCTCACAGATGGGGCGCTGCTCAGCCGGGCTTGTCTCTTATTCTGACACACTCTTCAGAGCTCGGATCTCCGGCCACTAGTGGTTCGATCTCTGCTTCCACCACCTGACATCCAGGAGGGTGCTGGTGGCGATGAGGTTGCGCTGTTTCTCCAAACCTTCATGCCCGGGATCAACTGGACAGTTATCGAAGGCTCTGGAGGGGCGCAGCGACTGGTTGTTGCAGTTCGGACTGATCGGGATGTCAGCGCGGCAGTAGTAGCGCCCATCCCTGCTGGCGTCATCGATTTCAATGACGACTACGATGCGGATACCGATGGTGACTCCGTCGTTGAAACCGATACGAGCTTTGCGCGGCCACATCTCGTGGTGGACCTTCCGGCGCATGTGATGGTCCTGGATTCGATTTCTTCGAGCGAACCTACCTTACGCACAGCGTAGTCGACCTGGCGTTCGGCTCCGTACTCATCCCTGATGGTCGAATGACGCTCACCTTGATTCAACCCGGCCAGCCTCAACCCCGCACGGCCGTGTTCGATGACTTCGGGTGATGGCACGAACCCAATCAACGATCGCCCTCTGCTCCTGGATCACGTTGGAGTGTCGCCATCGTTGGTGGATTGGGTCCAGAGCAGTCGTGTGGCTGATGCCGAGTTTGACGCAGAGTCAGATTTAGGGGCCGCTAACGAACTCTATCCCGACCTGAGCCCGACTTCGAGGATGAGCAGTGTGACGGCCCGGAGAGACGAGCCCGACCACAGTCTAGCTAATCTTACCGAGCCAACCCTCGATCGCTACCGTGAATGCGGAGTGGTTGTGGATCAGTCCGCGGTCCCGGTCGAGGCTTGAGGAAGACGGCATCAAACTTTGCACCTGAGGCCCGTCGGTGCCAAACGAATAGCTCTGCTGGAAATGCTCAAGTGGACCTGTTCGGTGTTCTATTAGTAGATTCCGGACGTGTCTAATTTCAGGGCAATCGAACTTCCTAGCTCCTGGGATTACTGAGCGGAATCGCTTCCGGATCAGCCATGCGTTTTGATAGTACCCCTCCAGGTCGTGCTCAAAGATCAATCTCGCTGTTTCGTCGTCAAGGGCAGCGGTATGGGTTTTTGTGCTCAATTGCCTCAGCGCAATCGGTATCCCTGGTTTAGATCTTTTTCTAACAAAGCTCCTACCCATGACAGTTATGCGATCATGCCACTCATCCACCTCTTCAATCTGAGGCAGAGGTTGATCGTACTCACGAGTGAATGTCATCAATCGATCGCAGACTAGCTGCGATCGCTTCAAACGTATGATGATGTCCTGCAGTCCATCTACTTCCTCTATCTTCCAGCCGTGAACGTTCAGATCTTCAAGTCTGGCAATGAGATCTTTCATTGAGCGACCTATGAGGCTTGTGGACAACTGCGTGCCAGTTGCGTGTCAGTCGGTGGTTTTGTGAGGGACTACTTACGCTGAAATGCCTCTGTGTTGGTAGGCACGGGCGGATTCAACTGGCCGACACTCGGCGTCGACCGTAGGTCGGCGGTGATGAGCTTGCTCGAACGAGCACGGTTGAAAAATCGAAAACTGGTAGGCACGGGCGGATTCGAACCGCCGACCTCTGCCATGTCAAGACAGCGCTCTAACCAACTGAGCTACGCGCCTATTTCCTTCTCGGCACCCGACGATGCCGATGAAACGGGGGCGCCATGATACCGAAACCGCGCGACATCCAACAGTCAGCCCAGCCAGGCAAAAACGCGCGTCAGGTAGGCCCGGCCATCCGATCGCTGCCACTCCCCATGGGCCATGATCACCTTCTCCGGGTCCTCGGCGAGCAACCTGTCGCGGGCGGCTCTGGCGTCTGCGCGTTTGAACCAGGACAGCCGCAGCTCCAGCGGCGCAAGGCCCCATGGCTCCGTGATCTTCCAGATCCTGGCGATGCGCCGCGCCCAGGGTGGCCAGTGCTGCTCGAGAAACTCGGCGCTGAAGTTCTCTGACAGGTCGGCGAGAATCGCCGTGCGGGAGGCGCGGTGAAAGAACACCATCTCATCCATGGCCGGTGAGCCGGTGAAGTGAAACTGATCGATCTCGCCCGTCCAGTCCGTCGGCGGTTGGTCGGTGAGTGGTGCCTCGAAGGTCAGATCGGCTCGCTTGGCGATGGTGGAGCCAGGCCCCCAGAGTCGGGCGGCGGGATAGAGGGCCTTCCAATCGGCAAGGTAGAGGTGGTGAATTTTGTTTGGGCTCACCAGGTGGGCGACGCTGCCCAGCGCATCGATCTTTGAACGCAGGTTCTCGGACAGCGCGATAGGAGACCACACCCAGAGCAAGCCGCTCGACAGGCGGACGACGACCATGCGCGTGGGGTAGGGAAAACTGTAGAAATCGACGATCTCACCTTCCGCCAGCCAGATGTTCTCACCGACTGCCTCCAGGTCGCTCATCGGTAAGCGCTCAGCCCTTCTTCAGCGAGTTGGCGACCCGTTTCTGCTCGGCGAACTCGGCTTTCAGCTGCTCGATCTTCTCCTGAGGGAGCGCTTCCACGTTCAAGAAGTCATGCTTCCAGCTCTCATCCTCGGACCAGGTTTGTGGCGAGATCACGGTTGTGCGTGGGCCGCTGGCTGATTCGAACAGCGCCAGGGCCATCGTCAGCGTTTCCCGCTGTGACTGGACGTCATTCGGTTTGCCGGCCGAATTGCCCAGCGGAAAGTCGCTCCAGAGATAGCGCGGCACGCCTGCGTTTTCGACGATGTCTCTGGCGCAACCCATGATTACCGTCGGGATGTCGTGCGCTTCGAGGTGCCGTGCGATCAGACTCACGGTCTGATGACAGACGGGTCAGCTTGGCACCAGGAGGGCGATGTCCGCACGCATGTCGATGCAGGCCGTGAGTGCGTCCTCCGCATCCTGTTCCAGCGTCACTCGCTGGCTGCGATTGGTGGGCACGCCGATGAGCTGATCGGCCAGGTCGCCCAAGCGCTGCTCGGACACCGCAGTCTGCAGCTGTTCAACCGGCAGCCAGCTCCGCGGATCTTCCGCGCTGCTGTGCATTCGGTCATAGCCGAGGTGGGAAATCCTCAGATCTGGCGTCGGGCTGACATCGGTCCTGTAGACGCGAAAGAACTTGGCGCTGGCGTTGTAGGCCGCACCCGGACCCTGATCACCTAGCTCCTCACGGTATGGGGCAGCGGTTGTGATCAGGGCGAGGCGAGATTCTGCGAGCGGTCTGCGCATGGGCGCAAACGGAACCTCGTCGTGCTTCGCCCATTCGTAGGCGGGGTAGCCGAGGGTGGCGTAGTAGGTTCTCGTCCGCTCGATGTAGGGCACGTGGGAAATGGTCATGAAATACCTCCTGCGCCGATTGAGCATTCATGTTGAATCTCTCGAATGCCCCGTGCAAGCTCCGGTGATCGACTGAATAGGGGGAGTAAGACGATGAGGAAGGAGTGGCTGACCCTTGCCGCCTGCACCTGCCTGGCGCTGGCCGGGCCAAGCGTTGCAGAAGAGACGGTAGGTCTGGACGAGCTGGCCGCCGCGTTCGGCTGGGACATGGAGTCCGCCGAGGTGACGGTTGAGAGGCTGAACGATGGCTTCTACGTGTTTTTCGGTGTGGGCGGCAACATCGCGGTGAGCGTTGGCGAGAACGGCACCCTGATCGTGGACGATCAGTTTCCGCAGATGATGGATCGGATCGATGAGGCGTTGGCGGCAGTGGGATCCACTGGTGTGGACTTTGCCATCAACACCCATTGGCACTTCGATCATGCCGAAGGCAATCTCACGCTCGGCCCCCGTGGCACCTGGCTGGTTTCACAGGCCAACTCACGGGCCATGATGGCGGATCCGCACGTGATCAACCTGGTGATGCTGAAGTATCTTCAGGAGCCGTATCCGGAAGCTGCCCGGCCGGTAATCACCTACGACGACAAGATGCAGTTTCACTTCAATGGCGAGCAGCTGGACCTGATGCACTTCGGCCCCGCGCACACCACAGGTGATACGGCCGTGATCTTCCGAGGCCAGAATGCCGTGCATCTGGGCGATGTGTTCAACAATTCCGGTTATCCATTCATCGATGCGGACAATGGCGGGACCATCAGCGGCGTGATCGACTTCTGCAGCAGGGTGCGTGACGAGCTCGATGAAGAGAGCACGGTGATCCCCGGGCACGGGCCGGTCACCGACTATCAGGCGCTGGTGGACTACATCGATATGCTGACAGTGGTGCGGGACCGGATTCAGGCGATGATCGACGACGGTAAAGGCTTGGAAGAGGTCGTGGCGGCGAAGCCCACCGCTGAGTTTGATGAACGCTACGGGGATCCGACCATGCTGGTGGACCGAGCCTACGCGAGTCTCGCCCAGTGATCCGCATTACCTTTCTTCTGCGCCGGAAGGCCGACCTCAGTCTGGAGGCCTTCAGGGACTACTGGCTGAACGAGCACGGCCCGCTGGTGGCCAGTGTCGCCAGCAAAATCAACGCGCTGCGTTACGTGCAGGTGCATACCATCGATCATCCTGCGAATGAGGCCATGGCCAAGGCCCGTGGTGGCATGGAGCCGATTTACGACGGCGTGGCCGAGGTCTACTTCGAGAATCGAGCCGCGCTGGTTGAGGCGTTGGACACCGCCGAAGGGCAGGCGGCCGCTGCGATGCTTCTGGAAGACGAGGCGAAGTTCATCGATCTGCCCAACTCCCCGCTCTGGGTGGGCTACGAGTATCCGCAGATCAATCCGACGCCGGAAAACCTGGTTGCGAGGACGCGCAGCAATCTTGCCAAGCTCTACTTTCCGCTGCGATGTCCGGAAGAGCGGGACCCGGCGGATGCGCAGCTTTACTGGCGCACGCACCACGGCCCGATCATTCGGCGTCATGCACAGGCATCCGGCATTCAGCGCTACCTGCAGGTGCATCGTGCACTGGATGACGAGCTGAACGGATTGCTCACCGCCCCGCGGGGAACGGTCGTGGAGCCGTACCTCGGCCATGCCGAAGTCTGGTTCGATCATTCGAACGCGGCGAGCACACCTGAGCGCACCGAAGCCAATCGAGCGGCGATCGAGGACGAGTCCACCTTCATCGACTTCAAGCGTTCGGCCATGTGGTTGGCCAAGGAGCACGTTTTCGTCGACCACGGCTGAAGCGGCTGCCTGAGTGTCAAAGCTCGTTGCTGATCCCGCGAACGCGAGCGGCGGCGTAGAGGAAAGCCGCGCCGATAAGGACGCCGATCCAGAGATCCGCCGTCATCAACAGCGAGAGCTGATCTCCCACCGTCCTGACCACAGGCATGATGCGGTCGTCCTGACCGAAAAAGTTCGGCAGCGCGGCCGGCTCGATGTGCTTGGCGATGCCGGTGGAAATCACTCGGGTCTGAAAAAGGGCGGCCTCGAGCATCACCGGAATGACTGGCAGGCCCACCGCCCAGAGCAGCGCCATGCGGGGCACGGACACTGAGACCAGCAACAGGTAGGCGGTGATGGGCAGCATCCAGAGACCCTGGATAGCGTAGCCGAGGAGAAGCTGAAAGGTGCCCGTCAGCAGGCCCGAGTGCCACCACAGGAGCCAGGCATCACCGAGATCCCGAATCCAGACCAGGCCGGTCAACGCGAGCAAGCCGATGATCTGAGCGAGCGCGACGCAGATGACGACAATCACCGGCGCAACCCAGATGGCAGTGACCAGCTTGGCCAGCACGGTTTCCAGATCGGTGACGGGCAGTGCCTTCCAGAACAACACGGAGCGATCTTTTCGTTCGTCGTAGAGCGCGCCCAGCAGCATGAACAGCGCCGCGATCATGTAGATGAGGTAGAAGGGTGTGGAGATCAGGTTGCGGAGAACGGTCATTCGCTCCTGCCAGTCCTGTTCGCTCCACTCGTCGATGAAGAAGCCTGAGATCGGACTCACGCCATCGGATTGCACCTGGATCTCCACGTCCGCAAAGCCGCCCACCATCAATGCCAGCGTGAGGAACAGCGCGAACAAACCGAGCGCACCGACCTGAAACCAGAAGAACGGCGTTTTGGCCTCGAGCCATTCGCGTTTGAGCAGGGTGATGAAGGGGTTCATTGCTGACCTCCCACCACGGCCACGAACAGCTCGGCGAGATTAGGGGTGCTGACGGCTCCCAGCTCCTGCAGCTGAGATCGCGTGACGCCATCGAAGATGAAGTCCACCCCTTGCAGGGTCTGCAACTCGGAGAGCGGGCCAAGATTCCGGGCGGCGTCTGCTGTCCGGGGTTCGACGACGAGCTTGGTGAAGCGGGACTCGAGGGCCGAGGTCTCGATGTCGAGCACGTTCCTGCCGTGGTTGATGAACACCACGTCGGTGAGCAGATGCTCGATTTCGCGTACCTCGTGGGTGGTGATCAGGATGCTGCGCGCTTCACTCGCGTAGTCGTTCACCAGCATGTGATAGAACTTCTGCCGGTAGATCTGATCGAGGCCAAGGGTCGGCTCGTCGAGCACCAGGAGGCGCGCATCGATGGCCATGATCAGCGCAAGATGCAGCTGCACGTTCATGCCTTTGGAGAGGGTCTGCACCCTCTTGTCCCGACGGATTTCGGTGCCGGCCAGTGTCTCGTCGAGACGGGCCCGGTTGAAGCTGGGATGCAGTCCTTCAAAGCAATCGATCAGGTCCGAGATCTTCATCCAGCGGGGCAGGATGCCGGTATCAGCGATGTAGGCGGTCTCGCGCATGATCTCTGCGCGATTGTCGGCCGGATCCCGGCCGAGCACAGTCAGCTCGCCACCGTTTCGGCGACACAGCCCGAGCAGGGTTTTGATCGCCGTTGTCTTGCCGGATCCGTTCGGGCCGATCAAACCGACGATCTGGCCCGGACGGAGGGTCAGATCGAAGCCGTCCAGGGCTTTCACGTCGCGATACGACTTCTTCAGTCCGCTTGCCCGTATCAGGGCCGAGTCGAGTTCCATTGCGGGTTCACTCATTTGTTGTCGTCCAGCAGCGATTTCAGATCCAGATCGAAGAGCTCGATGCGTTGCCGGGTTTTTGGCCACTCTTCCTGGAGAAAGCGGCTGCGTTCCCGCGCCAGCGCCTTTGCCTGTGCACCAGTGGCGACGAACATGCCGAGTCCACGGCGCTTCTCGAGCAGACCGTCATCGACGAGGAGTTGGTAGCCTTTGGAGACGGTGAGGGGGTTGATTCGCTCCTGGCTGGCGACCTGGCGAACCGAAGGAACCGGCTCCCCTTCGCGCAACGCGCCGCGCATGATGCCTTCCAGCACCGATTGGGCGAGCTGGAGGTAGATAGGCTCGTTGTCATCCCAGTCTGTCATCAGATCCGATGGCTGCTGTTTTGGTGAGTAGGTGTTGTATATATGTATAACACCAGTACAGCATTAGTGCAATGCTCGCTCTGCTATCGGGACGCACCCCACCCACCTCGGGAGATGAACCGGGGTCGCTGGTAGAATCCGCCGATGTCAGAGCAAAGCCAAACAGAAACCGGACGCCGATCCTGGCAGACGCCGGTCACCTTGCTGATCCTGATGAGCGTTGCCATGCCGGTGGCGTTCAACGCCTGGTCGGCGCTGCTGAACAACTTCGTTATCGAGCGGGCTGGCTTCACCGGGGTGGAGATCGGCATCCTGCAGAGCCTGCGCGAGGTGCCAGGCTTCCTGGCCTTCACCACCGTGTTCGTGTTGCTGATCCTGAAGGAGCAGACCTTCGCCGTGCTTTCCCTGGCGCTGCTGGGTGCGGGCGTCGCCTTGACCG
This sequence comes from Candidatus Azotimanducaceae bacterium, assembly GCA_965215995.1. GTDB lineage: Bacteria > Pseudomonadota > Gammaproteobacteria > Pseudomonadales > Azotimanducaceae > SZUA-309. The sequence continues at coordinate 4,304,479 of OZ244128.1, forward strand.
GGTTTCTGCCCACGGAATACGGGCTCTACTTCACCACCGTGCTGATGTCCATCGGCTTTCATTACTTCGAGACGCTGAAGCAGTCCCTGTCGCTGCAATGGCTGCCCAAATCCGAGGCGCCGAGAATCCTAGGCAAGTTGATCTCTGTGGGTGCGATCACGTCACTGGTGGTGTACAGCGTGCTCTGGGTCCTGCTCGAGCTCTTTAAGCTCGACTTCGTCTGGAACTTCCTGATTGCCGGGGGCGTCTGCGTCGGCCTTGCTGTCTTCATGTGGCTGGGTTTCCCGCACTTCGAATCGGAGGTGACTCAACGCAAGACCCTGATCCTCCGCAAGCGCTACTGGCTTTACTACGCGCTCACATTCTTCTCCGGTGCGCGCCGGCAGATCTTTGTGGTGTTCGCCGCCTTCTTGATGGTGGAGAAGTTCGGTTACACAGCGGCCCAGGTGACACTGCTCTTTCTGATCAACTATGCCTTCAACTGGCTGTTCGCCGAGAAGATCGGCGCGCTCATTCATCGCTTCGGCGAGCGCCGGGCGCTCACCTTCGAGTACGTGGGCCTGATCTTCGTCTTTACGGCCTACGCGTTCGTCGAGAATCCCTACTGGGGCGCGGCGCTCTACGTGATCGATCACATGTTCTTTGCGCTCGCCATTGCCATGGCGACCTACTTTCAGAAGATCGCGGATCCTGCCGATCTGGCGAGCTCCGCCGGTGTTTCCTTCACCATCAATCACATCGCTGCAGTGGTGGTGCCGGCGGCGCTGGGTGTGCTCTGGATCTACTCGACGGCGGCCGTGTTCCTGGTGGGCACGGGCTTTGCTATCTGCTCACTGCTGCTTTCTCAGAACATCCCGAACCGGCCGGCACCGGGCAACGAAGTTTTGATCGGGCGTCGGTTCGGCGGCCCGGTGGAGGTGGAACCTACTACGGGCGGCTGAGGCTGTCTGATTGCTTCTCCAGTGCCTCGATCTGATCGGCGAACTTTGATCTGAACCAGGGTGCCAGCAACGGCAGGTACTCGAGCTGTATCTCCATCGGCAGGGTGAAGTAGCTGACCCCTGTTTCACCCCGACATCTGTTTGCCCCGCAGTGGCATGGCCAGCTGTCGCCGCCCGGGTTGTTGACAAGGTAATCCACGGTGATCTCTTCGCCTGCCTCGATGTTTCGACGGGCATGAGAAGTCACGTCGCCATTCTCCCGGTGCAGGTAGTAGGCGTTCGGGTTGCAGCTGTGGTTCATATGCCGGTCCGGGAAGGCAACCAGGACCATCCGGCCGTCCGGATAGGTGCAGTGCTCCGGGCGCTCGCCTGCTTCCGGCCGCAAGGGCGCCTCGGGGGTGATCTCCCGTTCGTACTTGAGCGTGCGAATGGGTTCTCCCGCTCGAAACGGTCGGCAGGCGAAGATGCCCAGGCCTTCGATCGGTGATGCCCTTACCTCAATGGCGTCCGTGGGTGCTTCGCTCATGGCATCAGGCGATCGATCAGAAGCGACTGAATTCGCTCGGGTCGAACTGGGCGCAACCATCCGGTCCAAAACTGTCGTACTCGGCACGATCCAGCTCCGGCCAGCCGAAGTTGGTCACGTAGAGCTGGCAACGCTCCTCAGCATCGGCAATGGTGGTGTCCGCGGCGAGCTCCGCCTTGATGCTCTCCCTGGAGACTTCGTCAGTGGTCATTCGAATACCGCCGTCTTCGACGGTATCCAGAATGATCGATCGTTGGCCGTCCGTGCCCCAGGCGAGCCAGGGTACTTCGTTGCCATCCCGGCCGCTGTCGGGATCGCCGTTCAGAGCAAACTCGGCCCAGTAGGATTGCATGCTGCTGGATAGGCCATCCTTGCCGGGACTGGCGCTGAAGAAATCACCGAGGGCAGCGAAGCCGCCTTCGAAGTCACCGAACACGAACGGGATTTCCAGGCCGTGTGCAGCACCAAGGGCTTTGGAGAGGTCGTAGCCCATGACGGTGGGCTCCTCGTCCCAGTCGAAGCGGTAGGTGTAGACGTTCTTGTTTCCGGCCGCCGTCATGAATCTGGCCAGTGAGTCCACACCCCGCTCCTTCCAGGCAAGCGCCCCGTACTTCACGGCGCGCAGATAAGCGCCCTCGTCTTTCAGGCGCGGGAAGAAGAACAGGAACGTATCCAGGTTTTCCGGCGACTGAGCCATGAACAGGGACGGCTCGTCCCGGTTGGTGCCCAGAATCACCGGCACCGCATTGTGGTTGTCCGGGTTCGAGAAGATCTCCTCGGTGCTGAGCGCCGGCAGCACATGACCATCGCCGAAGCTGTCGGGAGTGTTGATCATCCCGGCAAAGGCCTCGTCTGCAAACAGGCTGAGGATCTCTTCGGCGGATTTGCTGTAAAGGTATTCCCGGGTGGCGGCCGGTCCCATGTCGGCGTGGTATGTGCGGGCGGCCTCCAGGTCAGCCACGGTGCCGTCCTGGACCAGCAGCTTGCTGGCGATCTCCGGTGCGGAGTTCGGATGGCCGCCATCCGCTTCGAAGTTCCGGGCAGAAGCCATGCTGTTCGGGTTGAAGCCGCCGGATTGAACGATGGCGCGGTGGAACAGGCCCTCCGCCAGGGGTGAGGCCATCATGGCCAGGGTGTCGAAGGCGCCGGCAGACTCACCAAAGACGGTGACATTACCCGGGTCGCCGCCGAAGCCGGCGATGTTGTCGCGCGTCCACTCGAGGGCGGCAAGGATGTCCAGGGTGCCGTAGTTGCCGGAGTCATCCAGCGGGTTGCCGCGGCTGAGGTCCGGGTGTGCGAACCAGCCGAAGGGACCCAGCCGGTAGTTGATGGTCACCACGATCACGTTCTGATTCGCGGCCAGCGTCGCGCCGTTGTAAGAGCCGCCGTCGCCGATGGTGTTGCCGCCGCCATGAATCCAGAACATGACCGGCAGGTTGCTGGCATTGACGGGTGCCCAGACGTTGAGGAATAGACAGTCTTCCTCGCCGACGCTCACTCGATCCGGCTCGCCCGGACCGCCGGAAAGCCGGTTTTTCATCTGCGGGCAGATGTTGCCCGGCCCCAGCGCCTCGATCACTCCGTCCCAGCGGCTAGGCGGTTGCGGCGCCCGCCAGCGGAGGTTCCCGGCAGGCGGTTCGGCAAAGGGAATGCCCATCCAGGCCCGGGTGCCGTGCTTATCGATAAAGCCGACCACGTCACCGGCAGCGGTGCTGCGCAAGGTAACGTCGTCGCGAACCACGGGCTCCGGGGCTGGTTCCGGCCGGCTGATGAACGTGAAGTAGCCGATCACAGCAACGGAAATCAGGATCAATGCGAGGGCGAATCTCTTCATGGTGGGTCTCTCTCCTTATGCACTTATTCTAGGCCCAAATTCACCGAGATGTGCCAGAATAGTGGGGCTGAAGAGGAGGGATAGGCATGGCAGCGCATGATCTGGTGATCCGCGGCGGAACCCTGATAGACGGCAGTGGAGGCGATCGCTTTTCAGCCGATCTGGCGGTCAGCGATGGCGTGATCACCGAGATCGGCAAGGTGGATGGCCAGGGCCGGGAAGAGCTGGATGCCACCGGCGCTCTGGTCACACCTGGCTTTGTCGATATCCACACCCACTACGATGGCCAGGCAACCTGGTCGAACCGAATGGCCCCCTCCAGCCACCACGGCGTCACGACGGTGGTGATGGGGAACTGCGGTGTTGGCTTCGCGCCAGTGCGGCCTACGGACCACGATCTTCTGGTGGAGCTGATGGAGGGGGTGGAAGACATCCCGGGAGTGGTTCTGAAAGAAGGTGTGCCCTGGGCCTGGGAATCGTTCCCCGAGTACATGGACTATCTGGCCGAACGCCAGTTCGATATGGATATCGGTGCGCAGTTGCCGCACGCAGCGCTGCGCGTCTACGTCATGGGCCAGCGCGGGGCGGATCGGGAGCCGGCGACGTCTGAGGACATCGCGGAAATGCGGCGCCTGACGGCGGACGCCATTCGTTCTGGTGCCATGGGCTTCTCGTCCTCCCGCACCCTGAATCATCGAAGCAGCAAAGGGGCGCCCACCCCGTCGCTGACCGCGGAAGTCGACGAGATGGTCGGCATTGCGAATGGCCTCAAAGATGCGGGCGCTGGGGTGATGGAGATGATCTCCGATTTCGGTGATCTCGCCAGTGAGTTCAACCTGCTGGAAGACATGGTCGCCAGCAGTGGCCGGCCGATGAGCCTCTCTTTAGCGCAGGGGCTCTCGCCCAATGGCTGGCGGAAGATCCTGGCTCGGATCGATCAGGCCAGTGAGCGCGGCCATGTGATGCGGGGTCAGGTGGCACCCAGGCCCATCGGCATCATGTTCGGCTTGACCGCGAGCCTGACGCCGTTCACAGGCCGACCCACGTTCATGGCGCTTGCCGGGCTGCCGTTGGCGGAAAAGCTCGATCGACTTAAGGATCCGGAAGTACGGGCGAAAATCCTTGCCGAGCCGGTATCTCCCGGCTTCGAAGGTCTGCACAAGCGGATGGACGAAGGCCGGAAGCTCTGGGAACTGGGCGATCCGCCGGATTACGAGCCCACGCCGGAGATGAGTCTGGCTGCCCGAGCCGAGCGGGAAGGCACGGACGCGTTCTCGTTGGCCTACGATTTACTGTGTAAGAACGACGGCCGCAGCATGCTCTACAGCCCCTTTGCCAACTACGCGGATGGCAACCTGGATTGCTGTCGCGACATGCTGCTGGCGGACAACACGGTGCCCGGTCTTGGCGATGGTGGTGCCCATGTAGGCATCATTTCGGATGCGAGCTTTGTGACCACGCTGCTCGCGCACTGGGGCCGGGATCGAACCCGCGGCGAACGGATTCCGCTGGAAGTGCTGGTCAAGCGGCAGAGCCAGGACACAGCCCGGGCCGTTGGACTTACCGATCGCGGCTGTCTCACGGAAGGTCTGAAGGCAGACGTCAACCTCATCGACTTCGACAATCTTCGTGTTCGGGCTCCGGAGATAGTGCACGACCTGCCGAGTGGTGGCGCCCGGCTTGAACAGAAAGCGGACGGTTATCTCGCCACCGTGGTCAGCGGTCAGGTTACCTATCGTAACGGCGAGGCGACCGACGCTTTACCGGGCCGGCTGATTCGGTGACAGATGGATGAACGGACCGCTCTCACATATCTGCGTTCTCGACCTCACCCACGCCCGCGCCGGACCCACGGCCGTGCGCCTGCTCGCCGATTGGGGCGCGGACGTGGTGAAGATCGAGCAACCGGCGGCGAGCGCCGGTGGTGTCACCGGCGCCAGGCGCGGGCCGGATGAGCAGAACCTGCATCGCAACAAGCGCAGCCTGACCCTGAATTTGAAGGAGCCGGACGGCTTGCGCATCTTCCTCGATCTGGCGCACGAGGCGGATGTGATCGTCGAGAACTTCAAGGCAGAGGTGAAGCATCGCCTCGGCGTTGACTACGAGTCGGTCAAAGCCGTCAATCCCAGCATCATCTACGCCAGCATTTCCGGCTTTGGTCAGGATGGTCCGTATGGGGAGCGTGCCGGGGTGGATCAGATCGTGCAGGGCATGTCTGGACTCATGTCGATTACCGGTGAGCCGGGCAGCGGTCCCTGGCGGGTGGGCATCGCCATCAGCGATACGTCTGCCGGCATGTTTCTCGGTCAGGGCATTCTCATGGCGCTCCTGCATCGGGAACGGACGGGCGAAGGGCAGTGGGTGCACACCTCGCTGCTCGAGGCCATGATGAACAAGCTGGATTTCCAGGGCGCGCGTTACACCATGAACGGCGAGATTCCCGAGCAGCAAGGCAACGATCATCCTTATCAGGTGCCCATGGGCACCTATCGCTCCGCAGACGGACTGGTGAACGTGGCTGCACCCAGCCAACGGCTCTGGGAGAGGATGTGCGCGGCGCTGGATGCCGATGAGCTGCTCAACAATCCGGATTACCGGAAAGGTCGCGACCGGGCGGCCAGGAATGCGCAGCTGTCCGAGGCGCTGAATGCCCTGTTCTCCAACTTCAGCACCGCAGAGCTGGTCTTGAAGCTGAACGAGGCCGGCGTGCCCTGTGGTCCGGTGAACAACATTGGCGAGGGTTTCGAGGATGAGCAGGTGAAGTACCTGCAGATGGCCAAGGCCGCGGCGCACGCGGAGCTTGGCGATCTCAACCTGATCCGCTCGCCGATCAATCTCTCTGCATTTCCTCAATCGGAGACCTTTGATCATGCCGCACCCGATCCGGGACAGGATAGCGAGTCCGTGCTGGAAGAAGCAGGGTACTCAGCGGAACGCATCGCCCAGTTCAAAGCTGCCGGCGTGATTTGAGCGGACAGTCAAAACGGTGTTAGAGAATTCCAGCAGCCGGCTGACGCCGGGTCAGCGGGTCGGGTATGCGGTTGGCGACCTGGGTATCAACCTCTACTTCATTTCCGCCGGCACCTATCTGCTTTACTTCTACACCGACGTGTTCGGCATCTCCGCGGCAGTTGCCGCCAGCGTGCTGCTGGTGGCCCGGGTGGTGGATGCGGTGACCGACCCGTTGATGGGCATGATCGCCGAGCGCACGCATAGCCGATGGGGCAGGTTGCGGCCCTACGTTCTCTTTGGCGCCGTACCGCTCGGGGTGTCGAGCGTCTTCATGTTTTCCACCCCGGATCTCTCCGAGGCAGGCAAGATCTGGTGGGCGTACACCACCTACATTCTGTTCGGCATCCTCTATACGGTGGTAGGCATTCCGTACTCCGCGCTCACCTCCTCCCTCACCAGCAATCACCACGAGCGAACGCTCCTTTCCACGATTCGCATGGCCTTTGCGTTCAGCGGCGGCTACGTGATTTCCGTCGGCACCCTGCCGCTGGTAGGGATGTTCGAAACGGCGCAAACCGGCTTCCAGATCGTGATGATTGGTTTCTCCATCGTGGCCACCGGGCTACTTTGGCTCACCTTCGCCTCGACCAGAGAACGGGTGCAACCGCCGGCGACACAGAAGCTCAGCCTCGCCGACAGCCTCGCGGCGGTGTTTAGAAATCCGCCGCTACTGGTGGTGATCGTGCTGTTCACGGGTGGCATGCTGTCGTTCACCATCCGCCAGACCGTGACCGTCTACTTCCTGAAGTACAACGTCGGTCGCGCGGATCTGGTGCCCTACTTCTTCGGCATCACCATGCCGGTGATGATCGTCGGACTTCTGGCCGTACCGAAGCTGGCAGCACGGTTCGGCAAGGCCGGTGGCATCATGGTGGGAGCGGTTGTGACCATCGTTGGTTGCATCGGTCTCTACCTCACGCCCTATGACTCGATCGTCGGGATCTTCTTCTTCTCCTGCGTGATGGCGCTGGGCGGCACGCCGATTGCCGTGCTTGGCTGGGCCATGGTTCCGGACACGGTGGAGTACGCTCAGTGGAAACTGGGGTTCCGGGCAGACGGCGCGATCTTCTCGTTCGCAAGCTTCTTTCAGAAGCTAGCGAAGGCCGTAGGTGGGGCAGGGGTGGCAGCCGCGTTGGCCGCAGCCGGTTACGTGGCGAATGTTGAGCAGACGGAGGCGTCAATGAACGCCATTCATCTGATGATGACAATGGCGCCCGCCGCGGTCATGGTGCTCATGATTCTGGTTGCGTCGTTCTACCGGTTGGATGAAGACACTCATTCGGAGATCGTTGCCGAGATCGAAGCCCGGGGTTGAACCCGGCTTCGACCCTATCGCACGGGCTGAAAGTCCTTAAGTGAACTCAGCTCTGCCGGGGTGCGAGAGGCACCGCAACCACCATGGCGATGAAGATCGCCGGAATCACTGCCAGAACGCCGAAGCCTTCGGCGGCGAGTGATGCGTAAGTGCCGAGCGCGGCGAGTATGGCCAGAACGCCGGCAGCCGCTAATCGAAAGTAGTTCATGGAAGCAGTCTCATAGATTTTGATGGCGCGGAGAGTACTCATCGCTCACAAAAATTCTGAGACTCAGGTCACGGACCGATTGCCCACCCGACCGAAGGTCGAATTGGATTGATCAGAAGCAGATGGACCGCAGATAAGTCGGGCCCAGGAAGGGGTTCAGTGGATCTCGGCGGCGTCCCCCCAGGCCTTGCGCAAGCGTTCCATGTTGAAGCCCGGTTCCTGGGCTGCGCTGATGATCACGGCTTCGCGCTTGGCGATGTCTGCCGCCGCCGCAGGCACATCGGCGGCCACCGCCCAGGGAATGACGACCGCGCCATGTTGATCTGCATGGATCAGATCGCCGGATTCCACCCGCATGCCCGCCACGGTTACCGGACGGCCGTAGTCCACCGGATGAACGAAGGCATGGGAGGGTCCGACCCGGTCGGCCAGCATCTGAAAACCCTCGGCGATGTCCGGCAGATCCCGAACGCTGCCGTCCGTGACCAGGCCGAGGCAGCCCATGCCTTTGTGGATGTTGCTGTTCACCTCGCCCCACCAGGAGCCGTAGCCTCGGGCGTCGCCGTCCAGGTCCTGAATGACCATGATGGCGGGCTTAGGGCCTTCATCCACATAGGCGTAGTAAGCCTCCTGCATGGCGCGAGCCTCTGCGCCTTTGCGGTCGCTCGGATGTTGTGCCCGAATCGAGGCGGTGCGAGCGACGCCTACCATGGGCGGCAGTTCCGGCCGTGTGCAGACAAGGGGCTGCACGCTGTAGCCATAGCCGCGACGCTCAGGGGCGACGATTTCCAACGCGTTGCAGACCGTGGGCGTATCCAGCTTCATGAGCTCGGAGCGCAGTGCGTCCGTCAATTCGGTCATGCCAGTACCTCCTTTAAGCATTCGGCGATTTCCGCTTCGTTATCCTGGCGAATCCATTCCAGGCAGAGGGCCTTGACGGCCATGGCGACGGCCACCGGTTCATCGAAGGTGAGGTGATGATAGGTGCCCGGGATCTTGAAGATCGGCAGCTTGCCAGCAGTGATCTCCGCCATGTGCTCTGCATAGAAGGCCCCTTCGTCATCGCTTTCTTCGCCGAGGATCACGGCGCTCCGGCAAGGCAGGGCGGCGAACTTGTCGCGCTGATCGATGCCCATTTCCAGATGGTCGAAGAGTGCCGGGTCGAATTTCCAGGTCCAGCCGCCTTCCACCTGGCGCAGGCTTTTCTCGGCGATGTAGGCGAGTACTTCCGGGCACTTCACGGGTTGCTCGGGCACGTAGCGGAAGCGTCCGAGGGCTGTCGCCTTATCCTCGTACACCCGGGTCTTCCGGCCAGGTTGCACGCCATCCCGCTCCGCCCGCATGCCCCACTCCAAGTACTGCTCCGGTGGTGCGGTGGTGAAGTCCATGAAGATCAGGCCGCCCAGGTTCTGCCCATGATAGTGGCCGGTTTCGAGTACGGTGAAGCCTCCGAAGCTGTGGCCCACCACAAAAGGGCGAGCGCCGAGATCAGCCGCTTCGCAGACGGTCGCCACCTCCTTGGCCAGCAGCTCGCCGGTGTATTTCTCGCGCCAGCCGCTGTCCCCATTGCCGGAAGAATCCAGGGCGACGACGCGGAACTGATCGGCGAGAAAGGGTGCCACGAAACGGTACCACTCGAGATGGGCGTTGCTGCCATGAACCAATGCAATGCCCGGATTGCCCGCCTCGCCCCAGGTCTCGTAGTGAATGGATGCGCCGTCCACCATGACGTCGCCGGGTTCCGACGGCACAGCCAGGGCGCGATCAAACCAGAAAGGTGTGTCGCTCATTTACTAACTCAGAAATCGAAGCGAGCGAGAATAACACAGGGCCGCGCCTTTCCCCTCAGGCCGATTCTCTCAGGCTGGCTTCAGGCGTTCCTGATAGCGTCTGAAAGTCTCGCTTCGAGCAAACTCGGGGTGATGCCTGACGATCTGCTTGAGCAGGTCGACGCCGGTCTCGCCGTCGCGGAGAAGCTCGATGCAGATGCGGGCGCGACGGAACAGGGCGTCCGGGATCAGCGTGCTTTCGGGGTAGGCATCGGGAAAGTCTGCAAGCAGCGCGTTGACGATACCGGCGTCTTCACGACTGGCTGAACGAGTGAGCTGCAACAGGACCTCGTCGCTTGGTGGCCTGAATCTGGGCTCGAGGATCAGGCACTCTTTCATCAGCGCCCAGGCTTTTCGGGTTTCTTGCCGAGCCACCATGCGACTGAGGTAGCGCACGGCATGCTCGAGCAGGAGTTGCTCGTTCCGAAACTCCTGCAACCGTTGATGCATGAGGGGATCGAGGCTGACCGGGTCTTGCGCCACTTCCTCTTCGATTAACTGGACCGCATGGCCGTAGTTGCCTGCGGTAACATGTGTGTGCACGTCGTGGAAGAGACGATCGATCCGCTTCTGCTCCGCCGCATGCTCTTCTGCCAGCGCCTGCTCCGGACTCTTCATGGTCTTGAGGTCCAGCTCGTGGCGCCGGTGATAGAGGATCATGCCGTAGAGCAGGTTGCCGTACAGGAAGGTCATTGGGCTGAGCAGCAGATTGAGGAAGCCGTCCGCGTACTGGAGCGAGAAATGCAGATAGCCGAGGCTCCCCGAGATCAGGCAGATGGCGAGTAGGTAGTAGGGCCCGAGCCCGCCGATCAGCTGAGCCGCCTTCGCGGGCTGCAGGTAGCCGAAGAACGCATCGTCGAGCATGACGCCGGTCCAGATCAGTGGAATGAGCAGGGCCGGTAGGATCAGCAACGGACCCACGTCCGGGCCGCTGTAGTAAAAAAGCACGAAAACAAGCAGATGGGTGATGCACAGTTGCAGCGCGTTGCCGCCGTGAAACGGGTTGATGTCGGTTTCGCCGTCGATTGGCTCATCAAACAGTCCCTGTGCGGCTTGCGTGAGCATCTTACGCGAAGAGATGGACAGGCCGCCCAGCACCGCGTACCAGACTGGTGAACCCATGGCCACAACCAGCACACCAGCCCAGAAATTCATGCTCGCCCAGGCTGTGAGAGCAGCGGCGATCAGCAGAAACGCGGCGACAGCGAAGAGCGGTGTCGGCCGAAGGGGCCAGGACAAGGTTTGCCAGTGCATGGGAACAGTGTATATGAATCGGGTGGGCTAACAGCCGGAACGGGAGAGTGTCAGTTGGCAGATTCATCAGCATCAGGAGCGGCATGCAACATTGCGTCTCAGCATCGTGAGCAGATTGCTGCCTGTGCCGATGAGACAGAGCGGCGGCGGGAGCTGCCGGAAAACCTGGCCGACGAGCTGAAGGCAACCGGTGTCTTCCGTCAGCTCATTCCGGCGAAGCTCCAAGGGCTCGGCATCGAGCTGCCCGACTTCGTCCGTGCGATGCAGTGTTATGCCGAGGCGGATGCCAGCACCGCCTGGTGCATTGCCCAAGGTGCGGTGATCGCCACCACCAGTCTCTGGTTGCCCGAAGCCTCGGCGCGCACGATCTGGTCCGATCCTCAGAGCGTGGTTGCCAACGGGCCACCGCGAAAGTGCGAAGCTGAGCCCGTCACCGGCGGATATAGGATCAATGGCCACTGGGGATTCTCGAGCGGTTCTGCGCACGCCAACTGGATGCACGGCGCGCTCAGGCGAACGAGCGATGATGTCTGGATGGGCGTCTACTTCCCGAAGGCCAAGGCGGAGTTTGACGATAACTGGCAGGTAGCGGGACTCAAGGGCACCAGCAGTCTGGAGTTCCGGGTGCGTGATCTCGAAGTTGCCGAAGACTGGATGTGTGACTTCCGCAAGCCACCGCTGGATGTCGGCGCGCTGTACCGGATTCCGGTGGCGCTCGTGTTCGCCGTCAGCTTTGGCGCCGTGGCGCTCGGCGTGGCCCGTGCAGGCATGGATGCGGCGTTGGGTCTTGCCCAGGGCAAGGTGCCGGGGTACAGCAGCACCACGGTGAAAGACGATCCGGACATGCAGAAGCTGATCGGCGAAGCGGAAATGCGCTGGCGGTCTGCCCGAGCCTTCCTGCTGGACACGGTCGATACGTTGTGGGCAGATCTGGCGAATCAGGAAGCCATTCTCGATGCCCAGCGGGTCGATCTCAGGATGGCAGGGACCAACGCCATCAATGATGCGGTGACAGCGCTCGACATCGCCTACAAAGTGGCGGGCTCCACAGCCATCTATCAGGCGAACCCCCTACAGCGGCGCTTCCAGGATATGCACGTGATCAGTCAGCACATTCAGGGCCGGCCGTCTCACTACGGTGTTGTGGGTCGGTTTTTTCTCGGTCACCCGTTCAAGCCCGGACCGATGATCTGAGTGGAGCTCAGAACCATAGAGAGGGGAGAACAAGACAGAGAATTAGAAAAGCTTCTTCAGCTTTCGCGATTCGGTCTCGAACCGTTCCCAGTCACTGCGGAATCTGCGTCTGAGCTTCTGTGCCCGGTTTCGTTCACCGGTTATCAGGCGATCAAACGTGCGTTTTTCTCTACTGTTTTGCGCATGACGGTCGCGGTAGTGAGCAAGCTCATCTTCCGCCACGCAGGCATCCTGATGATCACCAAGGCGACTCTGCAGGCGGCGAAGTGACTTCGAGGCTTTAGCCAGCTCGGCACCATAAGGCCCGTCCAGAATCTCCAGGCCATAGCGAAGCTTTTTGATCCGTATGCGAAGGCGGTGATACGCCTCAGGCTCGGAGTCCTTCCGTATCTTCCGGCCATCCCGGCGCACGGCGGCCAGCCGCTTCGGTACGTATAAGTGAGCAAACTCTGCGATCGTCGGGCTCAGCTCATGGTCGATGGCCTGTGCCTGTTCCTGGAGCGACAGGTAGCTCGACTGGAAGCGCCGGAACCGGTTGCTTTCCAGGGCCGTGGTCAGACAGCGGCGTGCTCGTTGCCGGTTTCGCTCCAGATGCTGCTCGTAGGCATCCAGGCTGCGCCGGCGGTCTTTCGGCAAGTCCCGTCGATAGCCGTGCAGGTGCTCCAAGTGCACGTCCAGATCGCGAACAGCACCGAGCACATCGCAGAGCCAGCCGGCCTCCGCGGCAAGAGAACGGGCGCTATTTCTTGGCAATACATCTCCGAAGGCTTTCAAAGCAGCACGCAATCGCCGGGTGGCAACTCGCATCTGATGCACACCTTCCGGGTGCAGACCTTCGTAAGCATATGGTTCATAGGCCGTCAGGGCGTGCATCTGCTCGGCTAAGTAGTTAGCGCCGAGTTTCGACCAGGCGTCATCCGGCGACATGAGGTCTCGCGTTCTGTCACCCACGTCAACGGTGCCGCGAACATTGAACATGCCACGGTGGAACTTGCTGGTGCGGGACTGAAGCAGGTCCGGGTGGGCGGCAAGGACACCGGTGAAGACTTCCAGAATGGCAATCGGGCCCTGCTTCAGCTCGCCTTCGAACTCCACGTAGCGAAGCGGTTCGGAGCTGTTGACCCGAACCCGATCGAATACCATCTCTATGGCAGAGCGTGGGTAGTCCGGGTGGCTGAGGTGATAGATGCTGCGCTCATTGTTCTGAGCGAACAGGGCAGTCAGGTCGCTTGATTCCGGCACGTAGCGTCGCAAAAGGCTCTGCACCGGCCCGTCTTCCAAGGTGTTCAAATCGGGGGATTCGTGCAGGGTGGTCTGCTCGATCTCGCGGCGCTCGAAGAAGCCATTGTTGCTCTGGCCGAGTTGCTTGCAGGTGAGAACGAGGGCCAGTGACTTGTGCCGGCAGCGTAGGGACCAACCAGCCCGGCGCAGGCGCTCGTCCGGGGTGTCGAAGTAGACATCGTGCACGAGGCGCGTAGTCTTTGGCTGGATCTGGAATCCCGCCCAGGAGAGATCCTGCAGCAGGCGCCGCAGGGCCTTTTGTGGCTTCCGGCCACGGGCAAGCAAAAACTTCGTCTCCAGCTCTTTCACGCTGGCTCGATCAGTACTCGATCACGATGAATCAATGTGTCACACCCCAGACCAGCCAGTATATATAGAGGAAGGAGCGAAAAGCATGCATATCCGAGCCGATCTTGCCGAAAGCGCGTTGGTGGTCCCCAATGCCTGGGATTGGGTGGATTCGCCGCAGGCGGGTGTGCGCCGGGTGATGCTGGACCGGGTGGGTGAGGAGGTGGCCGTGGCCACCAGCCTGGTTCGCTACGCCCCGGACTCCCGCTTCCCGCGCCATGATCACGCTCGTGGAGAGGAGTTCATCGTGCTGGAGGGTGAGTTCGCCGATGAGCACGGCCGCTATCCGCCAGGCACCTACGTCCGCAACCCGCCGGGCACGCAGCACGCGCCTTTCAGCGATCCCGGGTGTCTGATCTGGGTGAAGCTGCGGCAATATCATCCAGATGATCTGGCGCAGAAGGTGATCCAGCTGGATGCAGAGATCCCGGAAGGCGGTCAGCAGGTGCGTCTGCTCCATGAGCACGCGGACGAGCGGGTGTCTGAGGTCACAGCCGCCAGGGGCGAAACGGTGCAGCTCGCTGCGGCGGAGGTTGCTCAGGAGCTGCTGGTGTTGGAAGGCAGGGGAGTCTGGGCCGGGAATGTGCTCGAACCCTGGAGCTGGCTGCGGGTGCCTGCCGGAGAAAGCGTGGTCCTCGAAACAGACGCGCCTACCCGGCTATTCTGGAAGCATCGACCGATCATCAACTGGGACGAGTGAGGAGGCGCAATGGCGATTTCTGAAGAAGCAGCGCTCTGGAGCACGGGCGGCCAGGCGGCGGCGATTCGGGCCGGGGAGTTCGGCAGTCGGGAACTGCTCGAGCTGCTGGTTTCTCGAATCGAGCGATTGAATGGCACGCTCAACGCGGTGGTGACTCTGGATCTGGAGACAGCACGCGAGGCGGCAGACGGTGCGGACCGGATGGCGGCGGACGGTGAGTTCGCAGGCCCTCTGCACGGTGTGCCGATCACCATCAAGGATGCTCTGGAGACGGCGGGCATCTGCTCTACGGGCGGTGCTACCGAGCTCAAGGACAACGTGCCCGGCCACGATGCGCCGGTGGTGGCCATGCTCAAGGAAGCTGGTGCCATTGTTTTCGGCAAAACCAACCTGCCGCGCTGGTCTGGCGACATTCAGTCCTTTAACGATATTTACGGCACCACCTCCAATCCCTGGAATCCGGAACGGGTACCCGGCGGCAGCTCAGGCGGCGCCGCTACTGCGGTGGCGGCAGGTATGACGAGCTTCGAGATCGGCACGGACATCGGCGGCTCCATCCGGATCCCGTCATCCTATTGCGGTGTCTATGGGCACAAGCCGAGCTTCGGCGTCGTGCCGTCCACCGGCTATCTGGATCATGAGGCAGGCGGGACCACGGAGGCGGATGTGAACGTGCTCGGTCCCATTGCCCGCTCAGCCGAAGATCTGGAGTTGCTGCTCGGGTTGATTGTGCGCAAAGAAGGCCCGCTGGTGGCTGCGTTGGATTCGCCGCCGGAGGATCTGAAGACACTCAAGGTTGGGGCATGGCTGGACGATGATTTCTGCCCGGTGGATCAGAGCGTCATCGATGTGATGAGCGCGGCCGTGGATAAGCTCGAAGCCGCCGGGGTGGACGTGGATCGGAACACCCGCCCAAATCTGGACCCCAACCACTCGTTCGGCGTTGGCGCCTGGCTGGTTACCGCCGCCATGGCCCAATCCATGTCGGCCGACAACCTGGAAGGGGCGGATATGGACAACGCTCTGGGTGGCGCAAGCCACCGTGAGTGGCTGGATATGCATGCGGAACGGGAGACCATCCGCAGGCTTTGGACCGAATTCTTCAGGGACTATGATGCTTTGCTGATGCCCACAACCTTCGTGCCACCATTTCCGCACCAGCAGGAAGGGCACTTCGGCACCCGCACCCTGAAATGCAATGGAGACGACCGAGCTTATGCGGACCTGGTACGGTGGACGATCCTCACGGGTTCGGCCTATTTACCCGCCTCCGTGCCACCCCTGGGGCTCGATAAGGAAGGGTTGCCCATTGGCATGCAGGTTGTCGGCGGCTACGGCTCTGACTACACCACAATTCGCCTGGCCGGTCTGATCGGCGAGCTCTGTGGAGGTTACCAACCCCCGCCGATGGCGCTGGAGTAGGGCGGGTGCTCAGTCCCGCCAGATACGCTGCATCTGCAGGTAGGAGAAGGAGGCGGTCCAGGTGATCATGGCCAGTCCGATCAGGGCTTCGGTGCTGGCAATCATCCGTAGCGGCCCTTCGGGCACGACATCGCCGAAGCCAACCGTGGTGTAGACCATGGCGGAGAAGTAGACATAGTCGAAAGCATCCCTCGGTTCCGGGAGCAGATAGCCGTGCTCGAGCAATTCCACGGCCACCCAGTAGCCACCGCCGAAGATGTAGATCTCGATCACGTGGGCGATCAGAGCACCCAGCACGCTACCGAGAATCAGCCAGCGGTGATTGCCCGGTACCAGGGCGCGACGGTGCAGAAAATGCAGTGCTTCATAGTGGATGATCACGCAGATTCCTGCCAGGGACATGGCGATAACGGCGCCTTCAAGGATTTCTTCGCCCATGGCCCATGATACCCGGGGCGGGCCGATTGACAGGGGGCAAACGCTGAGTAAGATACGCCCCCTTGACTTGCCCCAGGGTGTTTAGCTCAGTTGGGAGAGCGACGGCCTTACAAGCCGTAGGTCGCAGGTTCGACCCCTGCAACACCCACCAGTTTCCTTTCAGGAAAAACGGAGCGGTAGTTCAGCTGGTTAGAATACCGGCCTGTCACGCCGGGGGTCGCGGGTTCGAGTCCCGTCCGCTCCGCCATTCAGTCATGGTCCTACCCGGAGACATGGGTAACACTTTATACCGAAGACATAGGTAACACTTTCGGCGTAAAGGGGTTCTTCGCTGGCTCTACGCGGTTTTCGTCCTGATCGAAGAACCCAAGATCATACTCCATGAAGCTCACCAGCCAGATCTTCTCGCTGACCTCTCTGATGCCCACGACCTGATTGGCCATGGCCCGACTGAGACTGATCTTGCGCTTATCCAGACAGATGCGGCCACAGTTGGTAACCCTGACGGTTCGATCGTGGAAGGGATACTCCGGCTCCTCCGGCGGGTGGTAGACGCGTGCTGAAGGTGTATACAGCTCACCGGGATACTTCATGCTGAGCGCCTGATGAGGCCGGTCGTGATTGTAGATTTCAACGAACTCATCGAAGCGCTCCTGTTGCTGCAGGAAGTTGAACGAGGCTGGCTTGGTGGCTTCCTTCTTGAGCGTCAGGTGCATGCGTTCATGCCGCCCGTTTTGCTGCGGGTTGCCAGGCCGGATGCGCTCGATGTTGATCCCTAAGCGCAGCCACCAGACGGAGAGCTTTGAGAGGCCGAACAGAGCCGTTCTGGACGCGAAGGGGGTACCGTTGTCTGTGCGGATGGCTGTCGGCAGGCCGAACTCCTGGAAGGTCCGCTCGAACACGGTGATGGCATAGTTCTCCTTTGTCGAGTCCAGGGCATCGCAGGCGAGCAGATATCGGGTCTTGTAATCGGTGATGGTCAGCGGATAGCAGTAGCGTTTGTTGCCAAGCAGAAACTGACCCTTGTAATCGGCGCACCACAGCGCATTCGGTTGATGACCATGGGAGAGCTCGGTGCCCTGGGCTCGATATCGCCTGGCTTTGCGGCGTTTGACCAGTCCATGCCGCTCGAGCACCGCATGAACCGTGCTTTTAGCAGGTGGTCGGATCTGAGGATACTCGCGGATGAGCTTCTCACGGATCTTTGGAGCACCCCAGGTGGGGCGTTCCTTCTTAATTGCGAGGATCCGCCGTTCCACCTGGAACGGCAGCTGGTTGGCGTACCGATGCGGCCTGCGACTCTGGTCATTCAGGCCATCGATGCCTAACTCTTTGTATCGATTGAAGATCTTGTAGCCGGTCTTGCGGGAGATCCCGAATTCTCGGCACAGACTCGCCATCTTCTCCCCATCGAGGAGTCGGGCGACGAATTTCAGACGTTCTTCCATACGGTCACACTCCTTCCAGGGCATTTGAGGTCCCCCCAAATGCCTCAATGTGTAACCTATGTCTCCGGTATCAGGTGTTACCTATCTGTCGGGTCGCTCACATTCTCTTTTGTGTGGGTCCCGATGGGCTCTTTAGAACTTCCCGTTCTTTCAATGGGTTAGCGCTATCGTTTCGCCGATTGCGGGGTCTCACTTCTGCGAACTTCGCCCAACTTGGCATGAGACCCGCGCGGCTTTCTCAGTTGCAGCATCGCGAGGTCCCGATTGGCCAAAATCAGCATCGGTGGAGCAGCTCATGCAGGGGTCTTCGTTCGGTACGACTGTCCGCTCGTCCACGCAGTCTCAGCAAAATCGACTCCAAATGTCTGCTTGTCATTAGAAGACGGCCGGAACCAGGAGCGTGGAGTTCTGTCGCTCTACCAACCCACGCACAAATTCGACTCCGTGACGGCTGGTTGCCTGCGAGCTGTCCTCTTCGTGGTCAATGACGAAGAGTGAGTTCAGCGGCAATCGGTTCTGGTCGGTTTTGTTGAGCAAGCAAACGACGTGGCAGATTCCTTTGTTCAACTTCATGTTGTGTGCCGTCTCCTTCTAGACGTATCTGTACTCTGAACAATCAAGCTCCTCGATGACTTCTACGAAGGTCGGTTTCGATTGATCGGAATTCATCCTCACCAGATAGCAGTGGTTGCGGCTTAGGTTTTCTTCACAATATGCGAAGTCTACGTCCTTAAAATGAGGATCGTCCGATTCAATAATTTCGTATCGATATTCTCCAGTCTTCGCTTCCTTGATGTGCTCCCGAGAGATAACCCGAATTCGGATCTTTTGCCCCTTGGCCGCAACGCACCCACGGATTGTCTTGCGGTCCGACCACTTGCGAGTCGTCTCGCTAATCGAGAAGGGTTTATTTATGGGAGCTGATGCAGACTCTTTCGCAAGTTTATCAGCGGCCCGGTTGTGAAGGTTGCTCTTGTGAGCTTTGACCCATTCGAGATCCACACGGATCGGTATGTCGTTGACTTCTCTACGAACCTCTTTCCAAAGGTCGATATTCTCCACCGGCATTCCGTTCGCGCCTCGCCATGCTCGCTTCGGCCAAACATTCATCGCTTTGCTAAAGTTGTCTACGACGTAGCGGGAATCTGAAAAGACGAGTATCCGCCTGAAACGTCTCAAATCCGGAAACATTCTCTGCGCGTCTCTCAGTGCGACTGCAACAGCCTTCAATTCGACTTCGTCGATAGTCGCAGACGACCAACCGGCAGGCGCATAGTCATCGAATTCCTCGTCTCCATCGTCATTGACCCAGACGAATCGTATGCCGACTCCCGCCGCTCGCTTCTTCAGCGGAAACGATGAACCATCCGTGAAGATATTCAACGCTTCTTCATCAATTATTCCTTGTCCAGCCATGATCGTGCACTAGGTTCGTAATGGTAGGGCCAAGCTAAGCCGCCAGCGCTTCCGTCGCGCCTTCTGCGCGTGCAAAAGGCGCGGCGGCCTCGGTGAGCTTCAATCCATGTTGGACGCCTACTCGTCCGGGTGCCGCCATTGAATCACCTTCAAACGAAACCCCTCTAGCACCCTCGCACTGTGCGCTAGCTTGCTAAGGTCTTCCTCGAAGTTCTCGGGTAGAAGACCCTCCTCGACGTCTTCAAGAATGCCTTGCTTCCCGCGGAGCTTGGATTGCTGCCGAAGAAGCCCATCTTTGCCGTCCACGTCGCGCCAATCGGAATAGTAGGAGTGAACGATCTCGTTGCGTCTCTCGCCCAGCCGTTGCAGTTCACCAACAAGGGCATGGAAGTCTTTCTTTTCCTGATCGTAATCACCGACGCGCACGTCCAGGAATCGTGCGAGTAGGACGTCGACAGCTTTTAGGCGCTTGTAGTTGTCCAGCTCAGCCATCAGGATCTCGACCAAATGCTCATCTCGCGCCTCGATGAGTAGACGGATGATGTCACTCACATTTGCTTCGATTGTCTGGAAGAGGACTATGAACTTTCCAAGCAAATGGTACGAAGTCGGCTCTGACATGGCGTGTAACTCATGTTCGGCTGATTCTCTGTAGTCTCGCGGCGCAGCGTTCAGCCACATTGTCGTGTAGCGACCGAGTGTAGCGCGCGGCGTTGTATTGCCAGAAGCGAACGTGGCTTCCGAAGCGCTTTACCTGTGGGTTGCGAAATCGTGGTCACGCCGACACCGGCATATGAAACAAGCCTCTGCAATGAGATTTCCACGCAAAGTTACTGATATTTAGGAGTGAGGACTGGTTGGATTTGTGTGAACTTGCCGGTGAAAGGCCGCCAAGTGCCGCGTGCGTTCGGTGATTGTTGTAGTAATCCTTAAACTCATCAAGCTTGTGCTGCAGATCCAGTGAATTCCAGAATGGGGTGTGATCCAGGTATTCGCGCCGGATCGTTCCGATGAGCCGTTCGACGAATGGGTGCGAGCTCGGCGTGAACGGTACGGTCTTAATCTCTCTGATTTCCAGAACTCTAAGATTGGCTCGCCAGCGGTGGAATCGGAATAGGGGATCGTTGTCTGAACTCAGATATCGAGGTGGTCCGGTGCCGGAAATTGCCTGGTTGAACATGCAGCACAGCGCGATGCCGTCGACCGATCCGGCATGAACGCCAAACCCGATAATCCGCCGCGTATATTGATCCATGACAACGAGCACCCAGTGAGATCTCAGTGTCAGTGATTCGCAGCGAAAAAGATCGACGGTCCACAAGCTATCTTTGCTGTGACCCAGAAGGGTCAGCCAGGATGGACCGGTGCTGGGTTCTGGGCGGTAATGCTTGGCAAGCACTCGGCGCACCACATCCTTATTGATCTCGATGCCGAATTTCACGGTGATGATGTGCGCAATACGAGGGCAACCAAACCGTGGGTTGCGCTGTTTGATTTCGACGATCGTGCGAATGAGTTCCTGCGAGGGTCCTTGGGGCCCAGGACGCCTTTTACCACGCTTACCGTAAAGCACCTGGTATTTTCGTTTAACGAGTGCTCGATGAAATTTGATTAAGGTAGCTGGCTGGACGGCAATCGCCAAGGTGTTCAGTCGTTTTCGCGGGATCAAAATCGAAAGCCAGGCAAGGATCACGCGATCGGGAAACTGCAGATTACGAGCTTTCTTATGTGATCTGGCCATGATTGCCAGCTGATGCTTCAGCATCAGATTTTCCGCGATGATTTTCTTCCAGCCGGTTGGTCGTAGCATTTTCGCGAGCAATACGATCAAGTGAATGAAGGTTAGGGCGGCCGAGTGCATGCCTGAGATGGTATTTACGCCAGGGAACACTACAAGACTGTGTTTCAGGTTGGTAATGTGTGGTGACTACGAATTCGCCACCCACAGGTTACGTTTCGAGCGTCCCGGCGTGGACCAGAGCACCAGAGGGTGACGACTTTCTTCGCGTATCAGCGCGGTTTGATCCCTGGTAGGGGGCAAGTCTTCCCTGATCAGAATCTTAGGGAAAATATCGGAAAAGATCCGGTAAATCAGTGGGTTGCGTCGAGAGAGCCCCCAAATCATCCGTGTTTGAAGAGATTTTCCCTGTATTAACCCTGTTTGTCAGGGATTCTCCCGATACGCTTTCGCCCCAGACTGCATCCACCGCCATTTCGTCAAAATCATTTCTGTGAATCCTGGGGCTCTTCCCACTTAACATGGGAGGCTCTTCCCACTCGATGGGGGATAGCCGGTACTCCCTAAATCCGGTTGCCTCTCCGAACGTCGGCCACCTTGGTACCGGGGCCGTGCAGCTTTCTCAGTTGGAGCAGCGCGAGGTCCCGATCGCCCGAAAATCAGCATCGGCGGAGCATCGCACCCGGGGTTTTGAATCCGGGAAGCACCGCCGGGACCCGTCATCTGATGGCTACGGTGCCTTCGTCCCGTCGATAGTTCTGGCGGCCGCATCGAATGTATACACACTGTACAGATGATCCGACGTGGTCTGCGCCACGAATCTCGCCTTGTTGACGATCAGCGCGTCCGCGAAATCCGCGTTCTTCCGTTTGCCGCCGACCTTCACACTCTCAGCAATGCGGTAGTCGTGCAGTGCCCGCCAAACGGTTGGTGCATCTTCGAAAAGTATGTTCGGCTCGCGGAACAGCCCTTCAACGACAGTGATCAGGTCTTCCTTGCTCGCCCGGTACTTCGGCCCTTTGAGTGTCCACAGCGCCTCGACGAGCACCACATCGGTCACCAGCACCGCTGCCGAGCCCTGAATGATCCGGCGCGCCTTCGCCTCCTGGGCGGGGTCATCCTGCAGCACGTAGCGCAGGAGGACGTTGGTATCGACAGCGATCACTCCGCCAGGGCGCGCTGCCGGGATTGCTCGTCGGTGATCTTGCTGTCGCCCCGAAGATGTCTTAGCACACCTTCGGCCGCTCCAGCCTCCTTCTTCACCACCGTGATTTGTCCCCGGTAGACGTACGTCTCCACGATATCTCCAGGCTCGATGTGGGCTTCCTCGCACAGGTCGATCGGAAGCGTGATCTGGCGTTTGCTGCTGACCTTTGGCATATCTTTACCCATATTCGTATGGTAAAGATCATACCGAGCCCATCATGAGAGTCAACCAGCCAATGTCTGCGTTAGCCATCCGACCGGCAGGACGGGGATCTCACATCGCTCTCGGCGTGCTGGCACCTGAGGGTCAGCGCGTTCAGCTAGCCACTTCGCATGAATGGCGCGCACGTTCGGCGTAGCCGAGTCGCGAAGTCTTTCTGCCTCCGCTTCGTCGCTCAGCGCATGCGCGTACCAATTCGTCTCTTCCGTGAACGCGCGGATAGGAGCGAGCAGGTCCGTGATTTCCTGTCTGCCGGCACGCCATACTTTCTCGGCCAGATGAACACCACGCATATAGCCTTCGCACCACTCGTCAGCGATGGTGATGGCTCGGTCTTCCAACTTCCGTTCGTAAAATATGGGTTCGAAGGCTGCCGGGGCCTCCATCAGCATCCCGGCTATGCTGTTCGAGCGCTGCATCAGCAGCGACATGAACCATTGAGCGTTAGCACGCTGCGTCCGCGTGCTTCCGGGTCTCCGACTCCCAGCCGGTCAACATCGCTGACGTGCATGAGAAACGCACCGGCAGGCGACATGCTGACGGAGCGGGGGAGTGTCTCGGGCCTCCGAGACGACGGGATAGACCAGCTTGGCGTCAAGCCACCTTGCGCTTACGGAACTCCTTGCCGAGCGACTCTCGAGTCACGTCGACCACCTCGAGCAGGGAGGCGACATACTCTTTCTTTTTCATGCGCTTGCCTGCCCAGCTCTGTGCCACATGGGCGTTCCCTGCGTTTAAGGCGCAGGCAATCAGGGTGGGGCGCAGATCGGATTCGCGACTCACTCCGAGATCTTCCGCAATACCGTCCGCGAGGATTTCCTTGGTCTCGAAGATCGCCTGCTGACCTTCCGGTGTCACCGCTGGGAACCGGTACGAGTCTGATGGAAACACGAGGAGGTCAGGGGTCATTTCTGCGTTGAGTTTCACCCAGGATCGCCAGGTGCTCAGGGCATCCATGGTGCGTTCGCTGAAGTACTTCCGGAAGCGCTTCAGCGTGACCACGTGGATCTCGGCCATCAGATCTCCCTTGGTCGGGAAGTGGCGAACCAGCGTCTGCAGATGCACGCCGGCGGCATCCGCCATGTCGGCGAGGGTGGCCCGCTGTGGTCCGCCACGAGTTCTGCAGCGAGGCCTGGGTAGAACGATGCCTGGCCGGAACCCCGTGGCCTGCAGCGGAAGCGGTGCATCCTGGAAAAACGAGTACTGCAAAGAATCGCCAGCCAACACCGCACGAGAACTGGATCGCCGGGTAATCAGATCGGCACGGAACCCGTGTAGCGCAAAGGCTGAGCCCTCAGCCAAAGTGGCCATTTTCCATGTATTCCAGCCTTGGGCTCCGATTTATTGCCACTCGACAAGGAACGGTTCAATGGCCGCTTGATTATTCTTAATAATGCACCTAGCATGCGAAATGTGGAATAAATGGTCGACGTCTGAACAAGACGTGTGTGGAACTCAGTGCATAGAGTTTCCAGCGTGCGAGACCCGAACTTGGGGGGAGAGTGATAGTAAACAGGGTATTCGAGAGATGGAGTGCCGGTGAGGTGGCGCTCGGAGGCTGGCTCGCGATTCCGAGCACATTCAGTGCCGAGGTAATGGCCTATCGCGGGTTCGACTACATATGCCTTGATATGCAGCATGGGCTCATCGACTACCAGGTTGCCGTGACCATGATTCAGGCCATCAATGCAACACCAGTCGCACCGTTTGTCCGTGTGCCAGGCAACGACTTCGCCATGATCAACAGGATGCTCGATGCGGGAGCGATGGGGATCATAGTGCCGCTAGTGAATACTCCAGATGATGCTCGGCGGGTAGTAGACGCGTGCCGCTACTATCCGCAGGGTTCGCGAAGCATGGGTCCAACCAGAGTGTCCATTAGCGCGGGACCCGAATACGGCGAAATGGCCAACAGCCAGGTTGCGTGTATCCCCATGATCGAGACAAGGGAGGCGATAGAGAATCTGGAAAGCATCCTTGATGTGCCAGGTATCGATGCTATGTACGTTGGCCCTTCGGATCTTAGCCTCACTCTGGATTTGCCACCTCATCTGGACAACGGTGGTGCCTATGAGGAGGCTCGCCTGCGGGTCGCGCAGCAGTGCAATGAACGTGGAGTAGTTGCTGGAATCCATGCCGAAGCACCTTTGACTCGTAAACACGCGAGTGCGGGATACAAGATGATCACCGTGAGTGTTGATTTCAAAGCACTGCTCAAAGCTGCTGATGCGGATCTACTGATGGCTCGAGATCATCTTGGTCTTGTGGCCAAGTAGCTTTGGTTCCATTGATCCGACCGGCCAAGCTGAGTAGCGCGCCGCTCAAGCAATCATCTTGCGTGCCTGAATCCGAGATCATGACGCTCATCGCCTGATCAGCGATCGATCTGGTTCCGCGAAAATAGAAGGAGGCGAAAGTGCTGATAAGTTCCAAATTCTCCGTTATCAGGTCCGGTCCGTTCGTAGAAGTATTGCATGAAGACAAGTCTGGTCCGGTACTGCGGTTCAGGCCCGATAGCAACTTCATAAGCGCGGCATGTGCCGAAGGATCAGTTCGGGAAGTCGTTGACTCTAGTGGGCTACCGCGCCACGGGCAATATCCCTTGGACTATTGTGTTCAGGAGCAGATTGTCGAGCGTTTCGAGTCCACCCAGGAATGGACGCTTTGCTCACGGCCGACCGGGTTTGAGATCGCCGGTATTCTGAAAAGCAGCAGATCCTCAACAATGTATTCGTTTACGGTGGACGCCGTCTCGGAGCAGCAGTTGTGCTTCAAGGTGAAAGTTGATTCGCGAGACGTTAATCGCCTCTGCATGAAATTTGCTTCTCCCACTGACGAACACATTTTCGGCATGGGAGAGCAGTTCTCTTTCGTGGATTTGAAGGGGCATAGAGTCCCGCTGTATGTGATGGAGAAAGGGATCGGCAGAGGCCTGGAACCTCTCACATCTTTCATTGACCTTGCGCCGTTCCCGGCCCCTATGGAACCCATCGACGCGCTGATCGACGGTATCAAGAGTGAGTCCCACTATGGGACTCACTCTTATGGCACATACATCCCGATGCCATATTTCCTGAGTAATCTCGGGCGGGCCATGGTCCTGGATAACTCGGA
This sequence comes from Candidatus Azotimanducaceae bacterium, assembly GCA_965215995.1. GTDB lineage: Bacteria > Pseudomonadota > Gammaproteobacteria > Pseudomonadales > Azotimanducaceae > SZUA-309. Next base: position 4,329,923 of record OZ244128.1, read on the forward strand.
ATATTGCGTCTTCGATTTCCGAGCGAAAGACAGCGCTGAGATCGAGTTGTGGTCTGGGGAGATGAGCGGGCGCATCTTCGTTGGTGCAAATCCGAAACAGGTTCTCGAATATTACACCTCTTATGCCGGCAGGATGCCGCAGGTCCCCTCATGGATGATTGACGGGATGATGATTGGTGCCGGCGGCGGCTCGGCAGTTGTGCGGAAGATCTTGAATGCGGCGATTGAGTCCTACGACAAGTTCGGCATTCCGGTCACCTCGGTCAACATACACGACTGGCAGGGCAGACGAACGGGCGACGCTTTCATACCGAGCCGCTTGTGGTGGACATTTGAGCCGGATGCGACCTTGTACCCTGACTGGGAGGAGATGGTACGGGAGTTTCGCGATAAAGGCATTCGCGTAATCATCTACTACAACCCGATGATCGCATCCGAGGCGGGCGAGCAGAAGACGAACCTTCGCAGAGATGTCTTCAAGCAGGCGGAACAGGCCAACTACCTGGTGCGGAAGCCGGATGGCTCAACCTACATTGTTTCTTCAGGCGTTGTAAAAGCCGGATTCATCGACCTTACCAATCCAGAAGCCCGCGAATGGATGAAGGATCTGATGAAAGAGCAGGTGAAGGTTGGCGTTTCGGGGTGGATGGCCGACTTCGCCGAAGGGCTTCCGCATGATGCGGTTCTGTTTTCGGGCGAAGATGCCGCCGCTTACCACAATCGTTATCCCGTCGAGTACGCCAAGTTGAACCGGGAGGTAATGGTGGAGACGGGTATGGAAGGCGAAATGAATTTCCATTCCCGCTCGGGGTATGTCTTCAGTTCTCAATACAGCACCGGTTTCTTTACGGGAGATCAATTAAACACGTGGGATGACTACGGTGGGTTCAAGACGACAGTGAACGCTCTCATCAGTGGTGGTCTCTCCGGCATCCAGTACTTCATTTACGCTCACGGGGCGTTTTGGACCATCATTCCTGAGGAGGTTTTTCCGAAGCTGCCGGAGGAAGTGACTAAGCGGGTACCTGAAGAGCTTATCCCGAGATTACGGGCCGAAATGTCTCCTGAACTCAAGGCTCGGCGTCTCGAGCTGGTGGCATTCGGAGCATATGCCATGATCGGGGCACCGGAACCCGACGAGCTCTTCAGACGCTTTGCTACGATTGCGACAGGGCTTGCAACTTATCGCAAACGCTTGGGCGCGGAGGCTGCCGAGAAGGGGCTTCCTCTGATTCGCCATATGATGCTCGAGTATCCCGATGATCCCGAAGTTCATGAGCTCAAGTACCAGTACATGTACGGGAGCGAGTTTCTCGTTCGTCCAATTGTCGACCCGGAAGTATCGAGTGTAGCCGTTTATCTCCCTGCCGGAAGATGGGTGCATCTGTTCTCGAGGGATACATACGGGTCAGAGCATCGGGGGGAGTGGGTAGAAGTCGCGGCGCCCGTGGGTGAGCCTGCGGTCTTCTATCGTAGTGGCTCGCAGGCGGGCGAAGAATTGATGAAGTATCTGGTGGAACGTGACGTGCTGTGATCAACAACGATTTGATGGTGGGTTTTCCGCGAGCCCATCAGAGAGTTTAAGCAGCTCGTGTCTCGAGCATCATGGACACAGTTTGAATGGCCTGAACCTCTATTGGGCAAGATGCGTTTGATCGGATTCGTTATCTCCGCCACGGTAGCCTAGCTCACTAGAGATCGCGCCAGCAGTTGAGGTGACCTGGGCCGTTAGTCGATCCAGATCGCTCCGGGAAATGCGGAATGCCGGCCCGGTGACAGAGATCGCCGCGACAGCCAGCCCTGTGTAGTCAAGAATCGGTGCGGCAACGCATCGGATGCCTTGCGTCATCTCTTCGTCGTCGACGGCAAATCCTAGCCTCCGAATCCGCCTGAGGTGCGTTTGCAGATCCTCTTTCTCTGCGATGGTATTGGGTGTGTAAGCTTCCAGCTCTGGCTCTTCGAGCAGTCGGAGGAGCCATTCGTCTGGTCCGAACGCTAGCAGAATCTTACCCATAGCGGTGGCATGCAACGGACGGCGTTGACCGATCCGCGCTCGAACCACCACTGCTGCACTGCTGCTTTTCTGCGCAAGGTATACGACTTGGCCGTTGTCGTACGCGCCCAGGTGAATCGTTTCACCAGTCTCATCGCGAAGCCTGTTCAGGTGCGAATCGGCGACATTCATTGCTTTCGTTCTATGTGAGGCGAGCTCTCCTAACTCTATGAGTCTCCAACCTAGCGTATAGCAGCGAGAATCCGGATCGAACCTCAGCAGTCCTCCGTCTGCGAGGGATCGCGCAAGGCGATGGGTGGTTGTTTTTTCGAAACCTGTTTCGCTGACAAGGGTAGTCAGGCTCATCGGTTCTTCCGACTCTGCAACAGCATCTAACACGCGCAATGCTTTATCCACCGTCTGCGCCCGCTGCTTCTGAGCTCGGGTTTTTGAGTCGTTTTGCGACATCCGTCTGAACCTCTCAGTTACGCCAGGTTGCTCACGCAGGATTCTTGCCTGCAGGAAGCTCCTCGTTCAAATTATAGGCCTATTGGCCCGATTGGCGGTATTTCTGTTTTGGTTGTTTAGCTGCCGCCCGGTTCAACAGGGTTGAGCCGCGCTGGCTGGCAGAACAGTCAGCCAGTGTTCTAGTCCAGTGCTGACGCGACGATCTCGTACCACGCGGACCACTCCCCAGCTGGTTCGATTACCTCGAGCCCAGGATCGGGTTGGTCCGCTCCGATGAGATTAAAGGCGTTGGGCATTCCCGTGTGCGGTTCGATGGAAGCCGTGGAAAGTCCGGGGGGAGTATAGAAAACCGCGGATCTGAACTCTCGGCTCGACAGTATGGATACTGCAGCCCGGTTGTCCCGATCTACAACTCGGCCCAGCAGGCGAGGCAGTTCACTTCCGTCTTCGCGAAAGCTGAACCAGTGGTTTCGGATGGCTCCCTGTTTCGTGTTCAGATTGATCTCAATATCACCTATTGGTAGTGGCCGGCGAGGCCAATCAGTCGGGCCGATACGTGCAACGTGCGCGGGGGGGTTGAACAGAATGGTCCATTGCAAGTCGGCTGGAATCTCGACCTCGCATTGATTCTGGCACCCCTTGGAGCCCAGTGGCGTCGGGAAGTAAGGGTGAAAACCGAGCCCGAATGGCATGGGTTTATCGCCTTCATTTCTAACGCTGACTTCAGTCCGCAGACGACCGCTCAGCAGCTGTATCTTCAGGGAGATGCTGAATGCATACGGCCATTCATCCGGACCGATCTCATCCAGTAAGCTGCTCAATGCCGTCTGCGCCCATGCACCGTCGGATGGAGATGCACCCATTTCGACCACGCGCCATTCTCGCCTTCGCACTACACCGTGCATTGCATTTCCTGTAGCGGGATCAGGAACGAGGCGAATCGTTTCTCCATTGAATGTGAAACTGTCCCCGCTGACTCGCCCGGGGTACGGGAAAAGAACACCCGAGCCCCACCGAGTCGGGAGCTCGCGCAGAGTCGCCATATCCGGTGGGCTCGCCAGCACTTCGGTAACGCGGCCTGCAACATTCGTCTGGAATCGACAGATGTTGCTGCCGATCGCTGGAACTATGTAGACGGTCGAGCCGGATGACGGTTCACGCAGGACTACCACTGGTTCGTCACCTAGTGTGTCCATGTATGCTTCTGGTTGCTGGCTCACCTTGGAGAACCCTTCGTCACCCGCGATTGGGATTGGACACCAGATTTCTCCAGCTGTACTGGGGCCGATAGCCGAGTTCACGCTTGGCTTTCGCGGATGTGATCGGCCCCTGGTGACCAGTGAGCCCGGACGCGACACGCTCGCTGCCTGGAAATCGTTTCGGAAACTCGATGCTCAATGGTTCGAGGCTCAGCGCATCATCGGCCGTAATGAAGAAGCGGTCGTGAGCGATGCCTTCAATCTCAAGTGCCAGTCTAACGGCCCTGGCATAGTCTCTTGCATCTACGTACGCGAATATTCCGAATCCCCCGGTCTTTTTCAGCATGGCAGGAACCAGCTTATCGTAGTCCTCAGGAACTAGAACGGTTGTTGGTCTCAGTGAGATGGTGGTTATTCCGGCTCGGCGGGTCGCCGCCGCCAGGACTTCCTCTCCGAGCCATTTGGACAGCCCATAGGCATCCTGAGGCCGTAAGGGATGTTGCTCGTCCATGGGCATATAGTCTGGAATCATGGGGCTCGAACGGAACGCAAACCCAAGAGATGAACCGCTTCCACTGTAGATGATGCGGCTGACGTTGTTTCTTATTCCAGTTTCTACCACATTGAAGGTGCTGGTCATGTTGTTTGCGAAAACTGTTTCTGGTTCGATTCCTACCGGCGAAGGTATCGCCGCTAGGTGTACGATTGCTTCCACGTCGGCGAGCAGTGGATCGATTGCAGAGGGCAAAGTTAGATCCACAACACGATATTCGATGCCGTCGATAGCACGGTCACCCGGATCGTTCAGGTCGGCTACGATAATCTGGTAGTCTGGACAAAGCTCTCGGACGACCCATTGGCCGACCCGCCCGGTACCGCCGGTTATCAGGATTTTAGTCATTCGTCGAAGCGGAGTGCCCCAGCCATTGTGGCAGAGCGTTTGGCACCGTTACGCCTGCCTGGTAATCCAGAACCAGGGACGGGAACTGACCAATGCAGTGAACACGCTCCTGTCCCACCCTGCTTCTTCATTCAACGTCGCCCTGCTTGACATGCGTGCAGAGTATACGATGAAATCCGTTATTAGCACAATTGGTGCGCTAATTGGTCCGGTCGTGATGTCCTTTTCACGCGAGGACCCATTTCAGGTTCGCCGTGTGCGGCGCCGCGTTGTCACATGGTCCTGGTATAGCGTGAAAACCTTTTGCAGATCACGGGCAGTTATTCAGGTAACGAGATGGTAGGTGATTGTATGTCCCGACTGTTCGTTGGAACGTTTCGGCGACTTGGTGGCAAGGGTATTTACGCTGTGGAGTTGGATACCCAGGCCCTGCAGTTCGGAAAGGTTGATGTCGCAGTCGAATGTCTTGATCCGACATACTTAACTCTCGGTGCCAGCGGGCGCGTGCTTTATTCGGTGGGAGCTGCCGACCTCGAGACGCGACAGGGGCTCATGCTCGCGTACAGGGTAGAACCAGCTTCGGGAAGCCTCGTTGAAATCGATCGTCGTGAGACGGGTGGGAGTGCAGCGTGCCACATTGCATTTGCTGAATCGGCAAACGTGGTGGCGGTTGCGAATTATCTCGGTGGCAGCATCTGTGCCGCCTCGATTGAAGGGCATGGTGGATTCAGCGGAGCTGTCCAGTCGATCCCCCATTCTGGGGCTTCTGTGCATCCGGTACGTCAGACCGGCCCACATCCTCATTCTGTGACTTTCGATCCGGCTGGAAGGCGTGCAATCGCTTGTGATCTCGGAACTGACCAGCTGCTGCAGTATGAGATCTCCGACGTCGATAACGCCCCTCTGATCGCACAGCCACGAGGTTTTGAGTGCAAGCGAGGGACAGGACCTCGGCATCTGGTGTTCCATCCTTCGGGCTCGTTGGTCTACGTAGTGAATGAACTAGCATCATCAGTCTCGGGATATCGATACACGCCGGACGAGGGGCTAGAGGCTGAGATCGGTACCTGGTCAACCTTACCGAGTGGCTGGAGCGGGGCTAACTTACCTGCAGCTATCCGGATTGGCCCCTCTGGGGATAGGCTTTATGTGTCGAATCGAGGACACAATTCAATTGCTACCTTCGTTATCGATTCAGTGACAGGCAACCTCAAGCCAGAAGGACTTGCCTCCAGCGGCGGGAGTATTCCGCGTGATCTGGCACTGACGCCCGATGGTATGGCTTTGGTGGTGGCAAACCAGGAATCCGGCTCGTTGGTGGCACTGCCCATTGATCCTGCCACGGGGATTCCGGGTGAGGTGGCCGCCCGTGTCGAGATTCCTGGAGCCGTGTCGGTAGTTTTCGAGCCTCGCGGATTGGGCTGAACGGATAGCTGGAGTCGGAACGGCATCGAGAGTTCCCGCCTGCGGGTCAGGATGGTCTACCAAGTTCATTTGTAGCAGACCTGCTTCTTGCCTCGATCGTCGAAATAATTTCTCTGTGCTGAGCAGCGGTAAGCCGATAGCCGCGGTAGCAGAGCAAAGAAAGTACTGCGAAACTTGCCATAAAGGGCCCTGCCACGAGTCCAAGGCGGGTCAACGTCGCATCATCGAGCTGTCCTGGTACGGATTCGAATGGCAAACGAATGTACGCATCCAGGAGAATACCGGCGAATACGTGCCCGAAGGAGTTGGAGGCTTTGGCGAAAAAAGCCCGGGTGGAGTAGTAGAGCCCTTCCTGACGCAGCCCGGTGATCATCTCGTTCTCGTCGATTACGTCGCCGATCATCGCCAGAATCGCAACAGCCGAAACGCCAATCGTAAACAAGAATGCTCCGGCATTTGCGAGCAGCAATGGCAGTAGTAACGGATCGCCGTTGTCCGGCATCAAGCCTAAAAGCCGCAGGGTGACCGGAAGTTGAGCGAAAACCGTCATTGCACCCAAAGCCCCTAGGACGATGGGTTTGCGGTCGTATCGTCGCATCAGGATCGGCGATGCTAGAGCTCCAAGTGCGCCCATCGGACCAGTAGCTAAGCCGAACCAGCGCATCTGCTCCGGCTTGAGTTCCCAGAAATAGGTGTTGATGAACACCGAAAGCGTGTCATATATGCCGCTCGCAATCATAAAAAAGAAGAAGCCGGCTATAAGGACAACATAGTTACGGTTGCGGAACGTGCTGGCTATCGATCTGATGAGAAGCATTGCCGACACCCGCTCATTGGATGGAGGAGCTTGCGTTAGTCTGGCCACGTGCTTGTACGTGAATCCTGCGCAGCTCCAGATAGCGATAATCACTGTCGCGCAGGCGAAAAGAACCATCGGCGTATATGCCGCAGGGTCGAGGTGTCCGGGAACCAGCTGCCCGTCGGTGGCTCTGACGCGATCACCGGCGAAGAAGAACGACCATGTGATGAACGCGATCGATGCTCCGGCAATCACACCGATGATCTGGTTCGTGCTGAACAGCTGGGAGCGCTGGAACTGGTCCTTGGATAACTCCCCTCCCAACGCAAGATGCGGTACCTGGTAGAGCGTGAGAAACACCCGGCTAGAGATGGTGGTGATTGCCAGCCACGCGAAAAGTCCCAGCTGATTGGTGCTTTCAGTTAGCACGTCGGGCGGGTTGAAAATACAGTAGAGCATGGCTGCCAGTGGTACTGGCGCTGCGAACAGAAAAGGATGACGTCTACCGTGTCTGCCGCGCCAGCGATCAGAGATTACGCCGACGACCGGATCCGTCAGGGCATCGCCAATAAGAGCAAGCATGATTGCAATGCCGATCAGCGTGTTCGACAGCCCGATAACCTGGTTATAAAAGATGGTGACGAAGGTGTTGAACAGTGAGTTGTACACTGATTCGGCCACCTGGCCAGAGCCGAAAGCGAGTTTGGTGCCCAGCGTCAGGCGTTCAGTCTCTCGCGCGTCAGTGGAGTCGCTTCTTGATGCCATGTTTAGACTAAATCCGGCTGAAGTCGACGATTAGGTGGCTACAGCCTAGGACTTTTGTCACTTGCCTTGCTCCGCATCAGCATGAGTGTCAACGCACGCCAGCTGCGCAACGTGTGGCTGGCGCTCGAGCATCGAAATCGGCGCGCTTGCTCCTGAGTAAGCCAAAACGCACCTGATGTCTGGGTTGGGTGGCTCATCAGCCGGGAAGCCGGAGCCTTCCTACCAGTCGCCGACGCCTCCGTCAGCGAGTACGGGATGGCGGACGTCACGCGGCTTGAACGGGAATCGCTGAGCAAGTGATTCGTCAAATCGGACGCCGAGCCCGGGGGCTTTGGGCAATGCGAAGTAGCCGTCTTCGATTGTGAGTGGCTCGACGAGCATCTCATCCCATATCTCCCGATCCCGAGCTTGGATTGCGGATTCCTGAATCAGAAAATTCGGGGTACAGGCAGCAATGTGGAGACTCGCGAGCGTAACGATTGGTCCCCGCGGATTATGGGGGGCCATCTGCATGAAGTAGGTCTCGGCTACTGCCGCAATTCTACGCGTTTCGGATATCCCGCCCGCGTGACCGAGATCTGGCTGAAGCACGGCCACCGCCTGCTTCTCGATGATTTCACGGAAGTCCCAGCGGTTGTATTCCCGCTCACCTGTTGCGAGCGGGATGGGGCTTGAACGTGTTACTGTCAGCAATGCATCGACGTTGCGGGGCGGGACAGGCTCCTCGAAGAACAATATGTCGAGGGGTGCTATTGCTTTGGCTATTTCGAGAGCCACATGTGGAGTTTGCTTGCCATGCGCATCAACCATTAAGGCTATGTCAGGACCGACTGCATCACGTACGGCCGCAACGTTCTCGTAAGTTAAGGCTGCTGCTTTGGCGTCCCGCACAGTCTCTGGAGTTCCTGGGACCTGGAGTTTCAGGGCTCGGTAGCCTTCGTCCACCAGCGCAAGACTGCGTTCAACTACCTCGCCAGTCTGATTTCCGATCGGGTGGGAGTACATCCAAATCCGATCGCGCACAGCGCCACCGAGGAGTTGCCAGACAGGGACGCCGAGACGTTTGCCGGCAATATCCCATAGGCCCTGATCAATCGCGCTGAGAGCCGTCGACTGGATGATTCCACCGCGATGGAAACTGTTTCGGTACAAAACCTGCCAGTGTCGCTCGATCTGGCTGTCATCCTTACCGACAAGATACTCGGAGAAATCCTCGATAGCGCCGACAATTGCGCGTGACTTGTGAGGCACGGTTCCTTCTCCGTACCCCTCCACACCGTCGGCAGTTCTCAAACGGACAATGACCATGTTGCCGTGCCCCAGGCTGACAATGAATGGTTTGACTTCGACTATCGCTGCCATGAGTGTAGATCCCCTCGGCCTATAAATTTCTAATAAAGCAAATACGGTGCGAAATATGAATTAGATAGACGTCGTACATTCGTGTCAATGGTTGGCGTTTGCTAACACCACTCGCATAGTCGCGTCGATGTCGGGTGCAGACCGACTTCGCACCCGTCAGGAACTGCCAGCACTTCGCTGGTTCCGGCGTGTCCAGGCGAGTGGGGCTGGCGATGGGTGCGTCCACACAACCCTCAGCCAGGCCCACTGAGTACGTCAACAGCTAGAAGAACAAAGAACCGGCGGCCGGCTGAAACCGGCGAAACGCCTCGGCGACTCTGCATCCGCTGAGATCACCGATATTGCGGGCTTCCATACCCCGGAGTTCTCCCTGGACAGGCCACCGCTCCAGCAATCCTGGTTGTGTATCCCGGAAACATTCCAGAGCCTTTAGTTTGCGCTCCCATATCTCCGTAATGTCGATATACGTATCGGGGATGAAACCGTTTATCGGTGCGCTAACAAGGTCTGGCTCGAAAAAGAAGAACTTAGGTCTGGGGATGGGCGCGCGCAGATTAGTGGCTCGTGCCCTGGCGACTCCCCAGGCGCGAATGACTGTCTCGCCAACAGTCTGGTGGTCTTGATTGGTGGGCTCGTATGTCCAGTGAGTCAGCACTATTTCAGGATTGAAGGTGCAAATCAGATCTGCGTAAGTTTCGAGTCTCTCACTATCGATAACCAAAGGGTTGTCGTCGAGGTCAAGAAACTCGATGTCAACGCCGAGAATCTCAGCCGATTTGCTGGCCTCCTGCCGTCGAACAGCCTTCACCGATTGAATAGTTGAAGCCGGATCTTTCCAGAGAGGAACCGACTCGCCACGTTCCCCAAACGTAGCGCAAACCACTTTGACTCTCGCGCCTCTTGCTGCATAGGCAGCAGCTGTACCTCCTGCCCTGAAGCACCAGTCTGCGGCATGTGCCACGAACACGAGAACACTTGAAGTTGCACTTAGCATGGCAGTCTACTCTCCTACTTGTTGGTAAATCACAGTAAATGCCGATAACACCACCGGCCGGTATGAGTGCGATCTGGTCAACGGCCGTTATGCAATGTTGGGCCGCGGAATCAATTTCGATGCGATGACCTTTTCTAAGCGGCTTGGGCCAAAGAATGCCAATGAGATGCGGCAGAAGGATGCGCAAATAGCATAAGGGCTCTCCTCGGTGCTCCAGGGTTGCCTGGAGCGTGCTTCAGCTGAACAATCCATCACGGAAAGCGATTAAAGATCATAGATTGCGCTATATGCAACTTTGTAGCCAAGATTGCAGGCATGACAACCTGTGCAATCAGTTATGAAGATCCTTTCCCGGTTGACCGCCAAAGAAACGTGCCGAATAATGCACCTAAATCGCAAATAATGACTTCAACGTGTGGGTCGGTGCGAGTCTCCGAAGTTTGTGCGCCTGCTGCGCTCTGTTCACCCATCGGCAGAATGAGCGCCAACGGCTTCAGAAGATGAGCCCTCGCAGTCATACGCATGGCGATGCGGATCGTCTCGTCCCTTGAAGCGGTGTTCCGTACAGAGATTGCGTTGACTGGCAAGCATGCTGGTGCGGGATCTGGGTTCTACCCGTCGGTACCTGCCGAATGCCGGCTTCCGGAGTGCATGTCCCTGTGACGCAAGCCAGCGATGACCACGTCGGAAATCAGCAGACAGACCGATTGATAGCCATTGTTGAGGAAGATGATGCTCTTGAGTTCCAAATTCTCTGTACGCGAATCCGGACCGTTCGTAGAGATTCTGCACGCGGAAATGTCTGTTCCTGTCATGCGGTTTAGGCCGGATGAAGATTTCGTCACCGCAGCAAGAGCTGAGGGCGTTATTAGTGAGGTCATCGACTCAAGTGGTCTGCCACGCCACGGTCACTACCCCTTGGACTACTCTGTACGTGAGAAGATCATTGAGCGCTTTGATGTTCCAGGCGAGTGGAGGCTTGTAGAAAAGGCAACGGGTTTTCAGATTGAGGGGCGGTTGCAAGGCGCAGGCGCATCTGTGAACTATTCGTTGGCTGTAAACGTCGTTTCAGAGCGAGAACTAAGCTTCACCCTGAAAGTTGACGAGCCTGCTGTCAACCGGCTCAGGATGAGGTTTTCATCACCTGATGATGAGCATATTTTTGGTCTGGGAGAGCAATTTTCATTTCAGGATTTGAAGGGGCACCGAGTCCCTCTCTACGTAATGGAGAAAGGGATCGGCAGGGGGCTGGAGCCTCTGACTTCGTTCATCGACCTATCGCCATATCCTGAGGCAATGGAACCCATGGATGCGCTTGTCGATGAGGTGAAAACGGAGTCCCATTTTGGCACTCACTCTTATGGAACCTATATCCCGATTCCATACTTTCTGAGCAATCTCGGACGAGCGCTTGTTCTAGACAACATGGAGTATTGTGTGTTCGATTTCAGCGAGAAGAGCAGTGCCGAGATTGAACTCTGGGCCGCGGAGATGAGCGGCAGAATTTTCGTCGGCACCACTCCGAAAAAAGTCCTGGAGTCGTACACAGCTTATGCCGGACGGATGCGTCCGCTGCCGGAATGGATGATCGATGGAATGATGATCGTAGCTGGCGGTGGCTCGGAAGCCGTGAGGCGAACTATAGATCGAGCTGCAACGGCTTATGGAGAATTCGGCGTGCCTGTCACATCAGTCAACATCTATGACTGGCAGGGTAGTCGGACCGGCGACGTTTTCATCAAGAGACGGTTGTGGTGGACATTCGAGCCTGACGCGAATTTATACCCTGACTGGGAGCAGATGGTTAAAGAGTTCCGCGATCGAGGTATTCGCGTCTACGTATATTTTAATCCGATGGTGGCATCTGACGCCGGAGAGCTGAAGAAGAACCTGCGAAGAGACGTATTCAAGCTGGCGAACGAGGCAGGCTATCTGGTCCGAAAGCCGGATGGTTCACCCTACATCGTTTCTTCCGGCATCATTAAAGCCGCATTGTTCGATCTGACCAATCCAGAAGCCCGAGAATGGCTAAAGGATCTGATGAAAGAACAGGTCTCGGTTGGGGTCTCCGGATGGATGTCTGATTTCGCAGAAGGCCTTCCCCATGATGCGGAGCTGTACTCCGGCGAGGATGCAGCAACTTATCACAATCGGTATCCGGTCGAATTCGCCAAACTGAATCGAGAAGTATTGTCTGAAACCGGAACGGAAGATGAGATTAACTTTCACTCCAGGTCGGGATACACGTTCAGCTCCAGGTACAGTACGGGATTCTTTACGGGCGATCAGTTAAACACATGGGATGAGTACGGCGGCTTCAAGACGACAGTCAACGCGCTTATCAGTGGTGGTCTCTCGGGGGTTCAGTTCTTCATTTTTACGTATGGTGGTTACTGGACCATCATTCCTGAAGAGGTTATCCCGAAACTGCCTGATGAGGTGACCAAACGGGTGCCTGAAGACGTCATCCCGCGATTGCGAGCGGAGATGACGCCTGAGTTGCGCGCTCGTCGGCTAGAACTGGTCGCGTTCGCGGCCTATGCCATGTTCGGAGAACCTGCACCGGACGACGCCTTCCGGCGTTTCGCAACGATTGCGACTGAGCTTGCGCCGTATCGCAAGCGTATGGGGGTCGAAGCTTCCGAAAAAGGTCTCCCGTTGATACGACACATGATGCTGGAGTTTCCTCAGGATCGGGAAGTTTACGGACTCAAGTACCAGTATATGTATGGAAGCGAGTTCCTCATCCGCCCAGTTGTAGATCCTGGAGTCACAAGAGTGATGGTCTACCTGCCTGCAGGTCAATGGGTGCATTTATTCAATCAGCAGTTGTATGGCAACGAAGAGACTGGGGGCTGGGTGGAAGCGGATGCGCCTGTAGGTAAGCCCGCCGTCTTCTATCGACAGGGATCGGATGTTGGCGAACAGCTGACCAATCGGCTGAAGATACGTGACGTGCTCTAGCATGTAGAGAGCCTTGTTCATCCGGTTCGAGTGCTGTCGACGACAATGGAGTCTGTTCAGACCGTCGCCATGATCCTATATATCTGATCCGCCGCGGGATAGTCCCGTGTTGGAACATGACCTGAAATTCGTGATGAGCTTTTCTTCGCCTGACTCCGAAAATTTGATTCTGGCGCGCAGGTTGTGGAACCGCTGCACCTGAACAAGCCGCGGAAAACAACCCGCTCCCTTTCCTCGTAGGCCTGCCTGGAAGCTGCCATCGGTCTGCTGAATTTCTTGAGCCGCGTTTTTACCTGCCGGGTTCGCTCAATGTGATCCGCATGTTAGTGCTGGATCTGTTTTGAGGCCCAGAAAGCGTCCCAGCGAGACCCTTCATCCTGGGTGATCTCGCCGTTGTTACAGCCGGTGTGCGTCATTTAATGGACCAATGTTCCGTAAAGCGAATTTAATGCGTACATAAGCTCCCAAACTGTTGCAAGGACCATTAAGTGCACTTATCATCCGAATAACGGAACAAGCTGTAATGGCGTCGGGTGATCAGCAGCGGGTGATCACCCTACCCAACGCGATAAAGGAAAGCTTGATCTGAGTCGTTCGTGTCTACAGGGGAGAGGGCTTATGTCTGTTTGCCGGCAATCACTATTGGTTACGTTTTCTCTCATGGCGCTTTGTGGCGCTTCTAGTTCTTTGGCGCAGCAACCGCTCGAGGAGATCATCGTGACTGCCTCGAAGCGGGCTCAAACGCTTCAGGAAACACCGATCGCGGTGTCAGTTGTTGATCAGGAGGATATCGAGCGTACGGCGATCATAGATCTCATTGATCTGCAGTACCTCGTGCCTTCGTTGCGGATCGAAACAGGCGGCAGGTCTACGAGTACGAATTTTGTGATTCGAGGTTTCGGTGCTTCTTCTGCAAGCGCTGCACTCACCGGCACAGAGCCCTCAGTCGGCGTTTTCATTGACGGAGTTTTCAGATCGCGATCGACATCGACTGTGCTCGATCTCCCAAGGGTTGAGCGCGTTGAAGTGCTCAGGGGGCCGCAAAATACGTTGTTCGGTAAAAACGCATCATCTGGGGTTATCAGTATTGTGACCCCGGAACCTTCGCGGGAGTTTTCGACTAGCGTCGAGGCGACCATTGGTAGATTCGATCAGCGTGTTCTAAAGGGTTATGTGAGCGGCGCCATCTCCGACACGCTGGCCATGAGTCTTTCAGGAACCATGAACAGGCGGGATGGGTATGTCGACACGCCACTCGGGGTTGACGACCTGAATCAGAGGGATCGTATCGGCTTCCAGTTTCAGGCGCTCTACGAGCCAACAGATTCCATGAAGTTCCGGGTCATCGCTGATCACACCAAGATGGACGAGAATTGCTGCGGGTTAGGCATCGTGCAAACTGGAGGCACCGAAGCGCTGATCGTCGCGCTGGGTGGCCAGGTTCAAGGTACAACCGATGATCAGTTCGCTCGCGAGGCGTTCATAAACTTCAATCTGGAGAACAAGATCGAGGACCAGGGCATCTCGTTGCATGCGGATATAGATTTTGAGGGCTTTTTACTGTCCTCGATTACTGCCTATCGCGACAATGATCGCGGCCCCATCTTCAGTGATATAGACAACACGAGCCTGGATATGGCCAGCGCATCAACCCGATGGAAGATCAAAACCTTCTCACAGGAAGTCAGGCTGACTTCGACCACCGATGGGCCACTTGATTGGATGCTCGGTGGTTTTCTCTTCAGTGAAGAAATCCTGGATGATTCATGTCAGTTCTTCGGAGAAGATCTACGGAATTACGCATTTGCCCTGGTAGGTGGCAATCTGGATGGCACCGGCGGTCCGCTGGGTGCACTCGAAAGCCTGCTTGGTCTTGAGGGAGAGTTTTATCGCTCAGATGTCCTTGCTTGTGCTCCAACGAAGCAGGACAACCTGTCCTATTCGGTGTTCGGCAACGTGGATTTCGCCGTCACTGATTCGATTACTCTTTCAGGCGGGTTGAACTACACCAAAGACGATAAAGAGGTACGGCACAATCCGGGACCGAACACCGATGTTTTTGGTGCGCTTGATCTCACAACAATCGCTGGAGGTGCCTTTGCTGGTTTGCGTGGTCTGCAGCTCCGGCCGCCGCTTCTGGCTTTTCCCAATGTCGTAGAAGATGGGGAAACCTCCGACAGTGAAACGACGTGGCTGGCACGAGTAGCGTGGGATATCAACGACAACATAAATGTCTATGCTAGCGCGGCTACTGGATTCAAACCCACGTCCTGGGTGCTTGGTATCTCTGCCCCGTTCCTGGCGGACCAAGCTGCGATAGAGGCTGCCGGTATCGGGACCTCGAACCAGCTTTACGGCGCTCGTTATTCGAAGCCAGAGCGATCTGAGGTTTTCGAGGTCGGCCTGAAGGCGAGCTTTGCCCGCGCGCATCTGTACGTGACCTATTTTGATCAGAACATCAAAGACTTCCAGACTCGCGGATTTGACGGCGTCAACTTCATTGCTACCAATGCAGGCAAGGTGTCAGTCGACGGCTTCGAAGTTGAGGCGATGTTCCTGCCCACGGACAACTGGCTGTTCTCATTCAGCGGGACTTGGCTGGACCCGATTTTTGACGACTATCAGAACGCGCCCGGTCCGGTTGGCGGGCCACGTGTCATCGACCGCTCCGGCACCAAGCCTGGTGGCGTTCATGAGTTCAGTGGCGTAGCAGATGTAACGTACAGCTTCGAACTAGGTGGTCTTAGTGGCTTTGTTCGAGCCGACTACCTGTACGAGAAGGGTACTGGATTGAGTGATGCATTCCCTGAGATAGAGCGCGAGATTGGCACACTGAATGCCAGTGTCGGAGTGGATTTCAATAACGGGTTCAGCGCGCAGTTGTGGGCCCGTAATCTCAATAACGATGAGTATCTGATCGGCGCAGGAAACGGGGTTGCGCAACCCGGTACGATCGTCTCGGTATTGAGCGAGCCACGAACCTACGGCTTGACCGTGCGCTATCGGGTCAACTAGCAGCGGGTTTGAATAGCTGTGGTCACCGTTCTAGCCCCGCAGCAAGTGGCGGGGTTAGGACGGTGATGCAGAACAGAGGTAAACCCAGGAGATCTACGTGGACCATCCCCAGTTACTTGTGCATGGCAAGCTCGACAACGTTGGAGTCGTAGTCGTCGAAGATCTGAAGGCCGGCACCGCTGCGCTTTGCGTCGTGATCGAAGACGACACTGATTTCCACCTGACCGTGCTGGACGATGTGCCGATCGGGCATAAAGTTGCACTCGCCGATCTTTCGATCGGCGATACGGTGACCAAATATGGCCAGGACATCGGCCGCGTCGTAGCACCCCTCGCCAGGGGGGAGCATGTCCATGTCCACAATCTAAAAACCAAGCGCTGGTAGCACACCTACTATGAGCCAAGACACCCGAAGGATCTGGGCCTACCGTCGCGAGAACGGTCGCGTCGGTGTTCGCAATTACGTTGCCATATTGCCCCTTGACGATATCTCGAATGCGGCCTGCGAGGCCGTTGCGAACAACATAAAGGGTACGATCGCTCTGCCACATGCCTATGGCCGACTGCAGTTTGGCGAGGATCTGGATCTGCACTTCCGCACCATGATTGGGACCGGGTCGAATCCAAACGTGGCTGCTTGCGTGGTCATCGGGATCGAACCTGGCTGGACGCAACTCGTCGTCGAAGGCATTGCCAGGACTGGCAAGCGGGTAGCCGGCTTCTGGATCGAGGGTAACGGAGACATCGCAACGGTTTCGGCCGCGTCCCGCAAGGCAAAGGAGTTCGTGCATGCGACGTCGGGCCAGGTGCGGGTAGAGTGCGATCTCAGCGAACTGTGGGTTGCCGCCAAGTGTGGCGAGAGCGACACGACAACCGGTCTCGCATCCTGCCCTACGGTCGGCAACATGTACGACAAGCTGATTCCGCTCGGGCTGTATGGGTGCTTCGGCGAGACCTCGGAACTGACCGGTGCCGAGCATCTGGCAGCGGCGCGCGCGGCCACGCCCGAGGTGCGCGAGAAATTCATGAATACCTGGCAGGCCTATCAGGATGATGTGATAGAGGCCCACAAGACCACCGATCTCTCTGAGAGCCAGCCGACAAAGGGGAATATCGCTGGCGGCTTGACGACGATCGAAGAAAAGGCGCTTGGCAATCTCGAGAAGATCGGTAAGAAAGTCCAGTTCATCGATGTATTGCAGCCGGCCGAAGCGCCTGTTCGTGGCCCAGGGCTTTATTTCATGGATACGTCGTCGGCTGCCGCGGAGTGCTGCACGCTTCAGGCTGCCGCGGGCTATGTCATCCACGTTTTCCCGACGGGTCAGGGCAATGTAATCGGCAACCCGATCATGCCGGTGATCAAGGTTACCGGTAATCCACGCACTTCCCGATTGATGTCGGAGCACGTGGATGTAGATGTGTCTGGCATTGTTCGGCGGGAAAAAACCATCGACCAGGCAGGCGATGCTCTCATCGACTGCATTGTCGAGACGGCCAACGGGAGGCTGACCGCCGCCGAGGCACTTGGCCACGTAGAGTTCGTCATGACCAAGCTTTATCGGAGCGCTTGAGGGGATTCGCCGGTGGGTGAGCCGGTCCATCTGACTCCGGCCGAGGCAGAATGCCTTGCATCCGAGGTTCTGCAGGCCAGCGGCACGCTGGAAGCGGCGGCACGATCGACCGCGCGCGCGCTCGTAGCCGCGGAGGTCGACGGTCATGAAGGTCACGGCTTATCGCGCGTGCCTTCCTACGCCAAGCAGACGCGCTCAGGCAAGGTCAATGGGGCAGCGGTGCCTCGAGCGACACAGGTTGCGCCGGGTGCGCTGCGCGTCGATGCCGGGTTGGGCTTTGCCTATCCCGCCATCGACCTTGCCATTGCTGAACTGGTGCCGCTTACGCGTGCACAGGGCATCGGAGTGGTGGCCATCCATCGATCGCATCACTTTGGCCAGGTTGGCGCCCACGCCGAGCGGCTCGCCCAGCAGGGACTGATAGCCCTGATATTCGGCAACACGCCGAAGGCAATGGCGTTCTGGGGCGGCCGTCAGGCCATGCTCGGCACCAACCCGCTCGCGTTCGCCAGTCCTTGGTTCACGCCTGGCACCACGGAGGCGACCGCGCCGCTGGTAGTGGACCTCGCGCTTTCGGTGGCTGCGCGCGGCAGGATCGTCACGGCACAGCGAACTGGGCGGTCAATCCCATCCAGTTGGGCCGTTGATGCGACAGGACAGCCGACGACGGATCCCAGCAGGGCCCTCACGGGGACGCTATTACCGATCGGCGGTGCCAAGGGTGGTGCGCTGGCGCTGATGGTTGAAATTCTTGGTGCCGCACTCACCGCGAGCTCATTCGGTTGGGAGGCGACTTCGTTCTTTGATGCCGAAGGTGAGTCGCCGGCCATGGGACATCTGTTCATCGCGATCGATCCCGGACCGCTTTCGGGCGGCGGTTTTGGCGCTCGCATGGCGACACTCGCGCAGGCGTTTGTCAGCGACCCGGCCGTACGCCTGCCGGGCTCGAGCCGTCTCGCAAACCGCGCACGTGCCGCGCGTGATGGCATCACGATCGATGCTGACCTGCACGCAGAGATCGATACGCTGCTGGAAGCAGCGGCCCTGTAGGCAACGAAGACGGGATCCGGATGCCAGACATCGTAATCAGTGAGTTCATGGACGAATCCATCATCCGAGACACGTTTGGTGATCACGACGTCTACTACGACCCCGCGCTCGTAGATCGATCGGAGGACCTCGTCGCGGCTTTAACGGACGCGCGAGCGTTGATCGTGCGCAACCGTACCCGGGTGCACGAAGCGCTGCTGGAAGCCGCACCGCACCTGCGCATCGTCGGACGGCTTGGCGTGGGTCTCGACAACATCGATGTCGAGGCCTGCCGCGTGCGTGGCGTTGCGGTCCGGGCCGCCACTGGAGCCAACGATGTCTCGGTTGCCGAGTACGTGATCAGCGCAACTCTGCTGCTGATACGCCGCGCCTGGTCAGCTACACCCGAGGTGCTCGCGGGCCGCTGGCCGCGCATGAGCACGATAGGTTGTGAAGTCGGCGGGCGCACGTTTGGACTGATCGGGCTCGGAGCGATCGCGCGCGAAACTGCTCGTCGCGCGGCAGCACTCGACATGCGGGTAACTGCCTACGACCCTTATCTTGCAGACGACGATGATGCATGGTCACTCGCGCAGGGTCGTGATCTCGACTCGCTGCTTGCACAGGCGGACGTGCTCAGCCTGCACGTCCCGCTGACACCTGAAACCCGGCATCTGCTTTCAGCCCCACGCATCGCACAGATGCGACGCGGTGCGATCGTGATCAATGCTGCCCGCGGCGGCGTCGTTGATGAAGCTGCGCTCGCCGTAGCACTGCGCTCCGGATATCTCGGCGGCGCAGCGCTCGATGTATTCGAGCGAGAGCCTCTCGATGCTGCGGCCGCTGAGGTCCTCTCGGGCATACCGAATCTGGTCCTGACACCGCATATCGCCGGTGTCACTGAAGAGTCGAACGTTCGAGTGAGCGACGCTATCGCGCGCGCCGTGCTGGAGCATCTTACGAATTGACTGGCAGCTTGCGGGACGTAACGCCGCACTACGATCTGCTTGTGGTAGGCGGCGGCATCAATGGCGCTGGGATTGCTCGCGACGCGGCCGGGCGTGGATTGCGCGTACTGCTCTGTGAGCAGGGCGATCTTGCCGGTGCGACGTCCTCGGCAAGCACGAAACTGATCCACGGCGGCCTTCGCTATCTCGAATTCTACCGTTTCGGCTTGGTGCGCAAGGCCCTGCGGGAGCGGGAGACTCTGCTAGACTCAGCGCCCCACATCATGCGGCCGATGCGCTTGGTGATGCCCTACGACACGCATCTGCGGCCGGCTTGGATGATCCGCGCTGGACTGTTCCTCTATGATCACCTTGCACGCCGCCGGCGTTTGCCGGGGTCCGCGTCCGTCGATCTGCGCCGACATCCGGCCGGTGCATCGCTGCAGGCGGAGTTCACGCGCGGCTTTGTCTACTCGGATGGCTCGGTAGACGACGCTCGTCTCGTCGTGCTGAATGCGCTCGACGCAGTCGAGCGCGGGGCGGCCATCCTCACGCGAACCCGTTGCGATCGGCTTGAACCATTTGCCGGGGGGTGGCGCGCAACGCTGATCGGGAGAACGGCCTTAGACCGGTCAGACGCAGGATCAGCCGCTACGGCAAGCGTTACGGCAACGGCGGTTGTAAATGCTGCTGGCCCCTGGGCGGCGAATTTTCTTTCAACTGCAACACCTGTGCAGGGTCGCCACGCTTTGCGACTCGTCAAGGGAAGCCACATTATCGTGCCGCGGCTGTTCGAGCATGATTTTGCGTACATCTTCCAGGCACCCGATCGCCGTATTGTTTTCGCAATCCCCTATGAGCACGAATACACTTTGCTCGGCACGACCGATATCGAGCACGATGGGCGCCCTGAAGAAGTGCAGATCGATCCCAGCGAGATCGACTACCTGTGTGAGCTCGCTAATCGCTACTTCAGGCGCTCGATCTCAGCGAGCGATGTTGTCGCGAGCTACTCCGGCGTGCGGCCCCTTCTTGATGACGAGGCGGCTGATGCCCATACGTTGACGCGCGACTATTCCCTGCAGCTTGCCCGCTCGCCAGCGCCGCTGCTTACGGTGTTCGGCGGTAAGATCACGACCTTCCGAGTACTCTCCGAAGAGGCGCTGCAGCAACTGGCCCCACTATTTCCCGCGATGGGCCGTCCCTGGACTTCGACAGCCGTGCTGCCCGGCGGCGATCTGCCTCAGGGTGACTTTGACGCCTTCCAGCAGCGGCTGGCGCTTAGATACAGCGCCCTTCCGTCAGCGATGCTATCGGCTCGCACGCGCCTATGGCACACGAATTGAGCGAGTGCTCGCCGGAGTGACATCGCCTGAGCAGATGGGCGCTGAGATTGCGCCTGACCTTTATGAGTGTGAACTCGAGTATCTTTATAGGCATGAGTGGGCGCTGACAGCCGAAGACGTATTGTGGCGCCGTACCAAGCTCGGCTTACGCTACGACTCGAGTACGGCGGGCCGCGTTGAGCGCTGGCTGCACGATAGGTGCCGTGGCGCTGAGCGTTTCGACGAACGGGCCCGGACCCTGCGCCCTGCCACCGTTCACTCCGGCACCCCGTCTCCATAGACGTTGATCGCCAGATTGAACGGCGCCTCCCGGGCTTCGTCGTAACCGGATCTGGCAATGGCATCGTCCTGCCAGAGGATCCCTGCATCAGGGTAGGGCAGCAGGGCTTTCACCTGCTGCTGTGCTGTCCCGGGCAGCTGACTGAACTGTTCTCTCAGACGTTCCAGGCAGTACACGCGATACCGGGAAACGGGCAGGTGTCTGTACTGGCAGCCCTGAACGGACATGTCGAAATGGGTCTACTCCGATGCGTAGGCAGCAGCGTTGTGCCGGAGCTGAACCAGGTGCGTCTCGACCACTTCTTTGAGCAGCGATGCGGCATCATCGGGCCACTCGTCGAGGAGTGACGGATCTCCGGTGGTGGCGCCCGCGTTCCACACCCGCGCGACCCACTCGTAAACCGCCGGTCCCTGATTGCGCATGATCTCCTGGGGCGTGGGGTCCTGGCCGAAATGCCGCAGCGCATGTAGTGGTCGAACTGTCCGCGCTGCTGGGCCTTCTCGAGCTGCATCACCAGATCGGCAGCCGTGATGAACCGGACTTTGATGCCCGACTGGGTCGCAAGGTAACCCAGGGCGATGGCGAGATGCGTTTTACCGACGCCGCTCGGACCCAGGAAGATGACGTTCTCCTTACGCTCGACGAAGGCCAGGGACTGCAGCGTCTGCACGACCTTCTTCG
The DNA here is from genome assembly GCA_965215995.1 of Candidatus Azotimanducaceae bacterium. Classification (GTDB taxonomy): domain Bacteria; phylum Pseudomonadota; class Gammaproteobacteria; order Pseudomonadales; family Azotimanducaceae; genus SZUA-309. Next base: position 4,351,662 of record OZ244128.1, read on the forward strand.
GCGCGCCGGCAGCGACCCGCGGGGCACCACCGGGTTTATCTCAGACACAGGAACCTGCGCCGAAGAATCTACGGCAGCGTCGCGGATCTACTCCATCAGCCACCGCACGCCTTTGCTCACTAGTCCATCTCCGTATCAATTCTGTCCTTGACGGCTGATTCTCCTGCATCTAGCGCGTCATCGGCATCATCAAACGCTTCATAATCGTAGGTGGGCAGCACCAACTGGGTGCGACCGTCGTCGTCCTCATACTGTCCCCGCCATTCCCAATCTTCACCGTCATCACTTCGAACGGCGCGGACTACAGCTTCAATGCCTCGATGGATTAGATTCCGAATCACCGCTGTAGCTCCTATCTCAAAGCCTTGTTGACCAGCTCAATAAGCCGCTTGAAGTGCTCCACCTCGTGATCCTGCAAGTCATCGCCGCTTGCGCCTCTGGTCCACCGGACAAATGCTTTCGCCAGCCGATGTTTGGAGAAATCGCTGATCTCAGCCTCAAAAATACCGACAATTGAGCGCCCGTCCTGACTTTGCGCGACAGCTTCCACGTCCCACCCTAAGTCCTGCTTGGCGATGCCGATAAGGCTGTCGCGTAGCAAGTCTTCAATCTCAGGATTCGATACCGCACCTTGATACGCGTCCTTCGTCCGCAGAATGTTCCTATTCCCGAGCCGGTACATCAGAACTTCTTGCTGAGCCGCTGAATCCCCCGCCGCGTCCGAGTCCAGGAGCGCCGCGACCTTCAACTTGTGCGCATGGAGTATCGTGGCGTAGTAGACAACCTTCCCGGCCGACTTGGCGGAAATCAAAGCGATCTTCTTGTTTAGGTCGGCAACACTAGCATCGCGCAGCAACTCCGATACCGCCTCCAGGTACCAGAAGTCAGTTAGGCCTTCCAACACGAGATTACGCTGCTGGGCGAACAAACTTTGCGCCAGGTTATACCCCAGCGCCTCCTGAAGGGGAAGCATGGCTGCAGGGTCATCGGCCATCACTTCCGTATGCACTTTGGTACCGACGTTACGGTCTGTCATCTCCACAACTCTGACGAGATCCAACTCATCGGGGCCGACCAAAAACGGTGAGTGTGTTGTGTAGATAACTTGGTTGTTTTTTGCCAATCTTGAAATCGTGTTGCGAAACTCCCTCTGCTTTAAGCCATGCAGACTCAGACCAGGTTCATCCAGCAAAAAGATCGCGTTTTCGTACTGGTCAGCAGCTTCCGCAAAAAACACGACAAAAAACGAAACCAGCCACTGAAACCCTTCAGATCGTTGATCAAGTTCAATCTCAACGCCAAGATCGTCTTCTACTACCACCTTTAAATATTGCCCGTCCGCCACGACCTTCAGTCGATCCGCCTCCGACTTCTTAGGATCCGGCTGCCAAACCGAGCGAATCTCACCAGTTAGCTTCACACTGGCGGAATTCAATTGGTATGCCCGTTTATCTAACTTGTCACGGTACTCCTGAAGTTGTTCGACGTCCGCGGGATTAGGCGCTTCCGCTTTCCCGAGATTTGAAAGCTCACGAGCGTTGAAACCTAACAGCTTGAGTAGGCACGTGTTTTAACCAACTGCCTTAAGCAAAAGCTGATACGCAATGGCGAGATCATGCTGGAGGCCTCTCTAGAAGGCACTGAGGAGCCTGATTTCATGCCAGTCGTGAAGCTCTTCACCCCTGATGCGGCTTGTACCTGGCTGCTATCAGAGCTTGATCCTCAGAATGAGGACGTGGCCTTTGGTCTTTGCGATCTTGGCATGGGACAGCCCGAGCTCGGCTATGTCTGCCTGTCAGAACTCGCCCAGCTACGAGGGAAGCTTGGCTTACCCGTTGAGCGTGATCAGTATTTTCGTCCGGATAGGACGTTATCAGGCTACGCTGAGGAAGCCCGCCTGGCCGGCCACATCAAGGCTTAGTGATTGCCGTTAGGCGAAGCCGCTCCTTCTTAAGGAGCGGCTTTCGCTATGAGCTGGAGTTTAGGCGATATCAATCGCTTTAGTGTTCATAAAAATGGACAATAAAATAAATAATGTCCATTATAGTGGTCATTAAGACGGTTTACTGATCAATTTTTCCCTTTTCATAATGTTCATAATAGTGTACATTAAAATAGATAGTGTATAGTATTGTGGGCATAAAAATGGAACGCCAGGATTACTCAATACCGCTCCCCGTACGCCGGGCCCTTAGAAAGCTGGGCCAGGACGTTCGGGATGCGCGCCGTAGGCGCCGCATTCCTACGACGGTACTCGCTGAGCGGGCATCGATCAGCCGCACGACGCTGAACAAGCTTGAGAAGGGCGACCCTGGTGTATCGATCGGGATCGTTGCCACCGTGCTCTTTGTTCTCGGCATGATCGATCGTCTCTCGCTTCTTGCGGATATTCGCCACGATGAACAAGGGCTCATGCTGGATGAAGAGCGCCTGCCGCAGCGTATTCGCCGTAAGAGCCGCGCGCCGCGCACGGAGAAGAGCTGATGGATAAGGAAGTTTATGTCTATGTCGATCTGGCGGGGCAGCCACATCTGGTTGGCCGCCTATGGGCACATGATCGTAAAGGTAAAGAAAGCGCGACCTTCGAGTATGACGATGCATGGCTGAGCCACGCTGAGAAATTTGCGCTCGAACCGGCTTTGCAGCTTGGACCCGGGCCTTTTCACACGGCTGTAGACCGCGCTCTCTTTGGTGCGATCGGTGACTCCGCACCGGACCGGTGGGGGCGGGTCCTCATGCGCCGCGCTGAGCGTAGGCAGGCGAAGAGTGAGGGCAGGGTCGCAAGAACCTTAAATGAAATCGATTATCTTCTCGCTGTGGATGACGAAGCGCGGCAGGGAGCACTGCGTTTCTCCCGTGAGGCTGACGGCGAATTTCTGGCGCCGCATAACGCCGCCAAGATACCGCCTCTCATTGATCTGCCGCGTTTACTCGATGCTACCGTCAGGATCATCGATGAAAACGAAGACGATGAAGACTTAAGGCTCTTGCTTGCGCCTGGCTCTTCGCTCGGCGGAGCGCGTCCCAAAGCATCGATCCGCGATAATGATGGCGGCTTGGCAATCGCCAAGTTCCCGCATAAAGAAGATGAATGGAACACGGTATTGTGGGAAGCGCTTGCGCTCACACTGGCAGAAAAGGCCGGGATTACTGTGCCTGTTTGGCGGCTTGAGCAGATCGCAGATAAGCCCGTTCTCATTCTGAACCGCTTTGATCGAGATGGTGACACCAGAATTCCATTTCTATCAGCGCTCAGCATGCTCGGCGCAAAAGACAATGAAACCCGCTCGTATCTGGAAATCATTGATGCGCTAAGGCAGCAGGGCGCAAGGCCTGAAGAGGATATGCATGAGCTCTGGCGGCGCATTGTCTTTACGGTTTTAATTTCTAACGTTGATGACCACATGCGCAATCATGGCTTTCTCTATGAAGGCTCAGACGGCTGGGTGCTCTCGCCGGTCTATGATCTCAACCCCGTGCCGGTCGATGTAAAGCCGCGGGTCCTATCTTCAGCGATCGATTTTGAGGATCAGTCAGCATCCTTCGAGCTTGCGCTTGAAGTCGCGCCTTACTTCGAGCTTGAAGAGGATGAAGCCACCGCCATCGCCGCCGAAGTGGCAGATGCGGTCTCTGGCTGGCGCGCGGACGCACAGCGCTTGGGCTTGAGCAATCCTGAATGCACTCGTATGGAAACTGCGTTTGAGCATGCGGATGCAGAAGCGGCGAGGGCGCTCATCTGATACTTCTCTCTTCATCGCTTTCTTTTTCAACGCTTAAGTCTCCTCGGCGTTGATGTCTTTGGGTGTCCTACCTCCTTCTCGCGGTTTTCTCATAGCTCCACGTTTCTAGCCGGGCTCGCCATCTAAGCAACGGGCGGCCCGCACCCCCTCATTTCATGATCCGTGTTGCCCGTTTCCCCTTCGGGTGCATAGCTGTCTTCCCCCGTCTTCGATGTTTCGTATCAATCGAAACAGCTAACAAAGGAGACGGACAATGAGTAAAGACAATCGCAATCGCCAGGACATCTACACGCGTATCACCGATCAGATCGCTTCAGTGCTAGAGAAGGGCATCAAGCCCTGGACTCAGCCCTGGAACGCAGATGTTCAGCACGCGGAACCGACGCCCTGTCGCGAGCTGATCGCTGACGAAATCAATCGACCAGCGTTCGTTGCGCTGCGTTGGCATGGCCATCGGCACGCGAGGGCGCGTGAGCTTCTTGCGCTTCTTCCGGCGCACCTGCAAGCCTTCTTCCGCGTAGATGCGGTACGTCCGCTTCGGGTTCCTCACGAGACCCTCCAGGATCTCGAGGTCCCGCTCGGCCAGCAGCTTCTTCAACCGCGCGTTCTCGCGCTCGAGCTGCTTGAGATGTCGGACATCTGTCACGTCGAGCTCGCCAAACTTCTTGCGCCAGGTGTAGATCGTCTGTTCGCTCACTCCGTGTTTCTTTGCGACCTCGGCGACCGGCTTCTGATCCGCCTCCCTCAGGATTCGGACCATCTGGTCCTCGCTGAACCGTCCCTTCTTCATGACTTCCTCCTCTGGAAGCCATCCTCTCAACTTTCAGCTGGTCTGCCGAGGCAGGTCAATCACTTGATGATATACGTAGCAGTCAGACGAATATTCGTGTACGAGGATTGCGGTTCCAGAGAACGTACTTCTGTCGGAGTCAACATCATTTGTTGATACCTGTCGTCACCTTATTGGCCCAGACTTTGAAACTGGTGAGGGTGCTTGGGCCGAAGCTGTTGCTAAGAGGCACATCGGCAGCGTCCCGCCCACGCGCAATCAGGACCCGGCCAATCCTGCGCATGTTGTTGCGCGGATCGAATATGTACCAGCGCCCGCCCAGGTAAGCCTCGAACCAGGCGGCAAAATGCGGAACGGGTTGGGCTGGCGTTCTGGTAGTCGAAAACTACGTGCTGATGCACATAATCACAGATGGCCTGAACTCGATCCCAGCCAGTCGGCGCATGGCCGAAGAGGTTCCAAGCCGTGTCCGATAAGCGATCTGTTTCGCAGTAGCGGCTACCCAGGAGAAAGAGAAGCGCTTCATCAGGTAGATCCGGGATATCCAACTGCTGGGCGCTGAAATCCACGGAATCAGGCTGCCCTGTGTCGTTGATTAGCGCGTCAGAGGAAATTCGCAGGGTGCCCGCGGGTGCGACAATACGGGTGCACCAGTTCCCGAAGCCGTCCCGATATCCTGACAGCGGTACTGCAGGGTCAACAAGCAGAGCATCACGGTTGGCCAGGTCAGACACGCGGCTGAAATGGATATTGAGCGTGAGCAGCATCGGCGTGGGCTGCGGGCAGTTATAGACCATTTCAAAGCCAACGCGGAGTTGCATCACAGACCTCCAGAATTATAAGGCCCCGATCGGGGCACGGCGCGGCAAAGGCCGCAAGCAATGATCGTTTCAGCAAGCGGTAACAGGGATAGGTGCGGTCGCGCCGGGAGCATCGATTATGATTTCAGCATACAAGCTCAGGCAAATCCGGAATACACGGCGTACGCCTCGGCCTCACTTTCGCCTGATGAAGTGGGATCTTTGTTCCAATCTGTCCGCCGAAGATAAATGAAGCATTGAATCCTGTTGGGTTACCTTTGAGGCAAGGCGAGTCGAAATGAACAGCTCGCGCATGGCGCCCTAAATGAGGCGCGCGGCGTCGTGCATCGTTTTCGCGTTCCACAGATTGGACACACCAACTCATTGGCCATGCCTCTGAAGCTCTTATCAGATAATCGATCTATGCGCTTCTGCACGCTTTTTTTCGCGCTTGATGGCCTTTTTTTCCTTCGGGGTAAGTTTAGGCGCTGTCTTGGATTCCCGATTGGATCGTTGTGACTTAGACATGATTGCAGATCCTTTTGTGTTCACGATAAAGATTCGAGACTTTTGCCCTGTAAGAAGATATCGCTAGTCAGGGAATCCTGTCCGTACGCTGTCGAACATAAGAAATCGGTTTGGCCGCATTACGTGCCAGCGTGAGCTATTGCCTTCGCCCGCCTATTTGTGCCGGCGGGACAAGTCTCACATCGATCTGCAATGTACGCTGACGCACAGACTGCATCCAAAGCATCGACGTATTCTTGCGGTTCTCAAAGTCGGGCGCAGATCCATTTTGCCTGACGATGCTGTCCGCAATGAAGGATGTCCTATCGAAGTGAAATCACCCCGGCAACAGGGGCAAGCAGGAAAGACCTACCGCCAAGCTCCGCAGAGGCCCCGCTCTGGCTCTACAGAGGGGAACTCCGATGCCATCGCAAGGCGGTAACGATAAAGGACCGTGGGGCAGCAATGACGCCCCCCCTGACATTGACCAAATATTCCGCCAGTGGAAGGCAGGGCTTCAGCATTTGCTGCCAGGCGGCAGCTCGAACGGATTGATCGTCGTTTTCACCCTATTCGCGACAGGAATTCTGCTCTGGACGTCGTATTACACGGTGCCAAGTGATTCAGTTGCGGTGGTACAGCGTTTCGGCGAGTACCACAAGGACGTACCGGCTGGTCTGCACTTCAAGCTTCCGCTCGGGATCGATCAGGCTACGATCGTACCTGTCAAACGTCAGTTGAAGCAGGAATTCGGATTCACAACGCCAGGTGCCCAAGATCCATATCAAGGAGCGAGGGATGGACCCAGAGAAACCCGACGCGAAACCGAAATGGTCACCGGCGACCTAAATGCTGCGCTGGTGGAGTGGGTTGTGCAGTATCGAATATCGGATCCCGTTAGCTATCTTTTCGAGGTTCGCGAGCCGAGTGAAACGCTGCGTTATGTCTCCGAGTCGGTTATGCGTGAAGTCGTGGGCGATCGCACCGTCGACGAGGTGATTACCATCGGCAGGCAGGAGATTGAATCCGAGGCGCTGACCAAGATGCAGGCGCTCTCAACCAAGTACACCATGGGCATCAGTATCGACCAGGTACAATTGAAGAACATCAATCCCCCGCAGCCCGTGCAGGAATCCTTTAACGAGGTTAACCAGGCACAGCAGCAGAAGGAGAAATTGATCAACGAGGCCCGTAGAGACTACAACAAGGTGATCCCGCTGGCCGAGGGTGAGAAAGACCAGCGAATCCGCGAGGCTGATGGTTACCGGCTCAAGCGGATCAATGAAGCGGAAGGTGATGTGGCCAGATTCAGTGCGCTGCTCAAGGAGTACTCGAAAGCGCCAGAGGTGACTCGCCGCCGCATCTACATAGAAACGCTGCAGGCTGTTCTGCCAGGTATACGCCAGAAAATCATCGTCGATGAACAGGCAAGTGGAGTTCTGCCGCTCCTGAATCTGAATACCCCCCTGGCAGACCGACCATGATCGGTATCAAACAGTTCGCCTTGCTCGCTGTTCTCGGTGTTACGGCCTATCTGGCGATGAGTTCAGTCTACACTGTGAGCGAAGTTGAACAGATGATCATTACCCAGTTCGGCAAGCCGGTTGGCGATCCGGTGACCACGGCTGGTCTGAAGATCAAGTTGCCGTTCATCCAGGAAGTCAATCCGATCGACAAGCGTGTTCTGGAGTGGGACGGAAGCCCCTCGGACATGCCCACCAAAGACAAGCTTTACATATCAGTGGATCTCTTCGCACGCTGGCGAATAATCGATCCGTTGCAGTACTTTCTCCGGCTGCGTGATGAGCGCAGCGCTCAGTCGCGCCTCGACGATATACTCGGTAGCGAGACTCGCAATGCCGTGGCCAAGCACGAGTTGATCGAGATCATTCGTACCACAAAAGATCGCGTGCCACTGCGCGACGCGCTTCTGACCGACGCAGAGAAAGAGCTCGATATGGGTTCCCTCGTGCCGATACAGAAGGGTCGCCAGCTGGTGGAGCGGGAAATCTTTGATGCTGCCGCTCAGAAGGTTCTGGTATTCGGCATCGAGTTGCTCGATATCCGCTTTAAGCGAATCAACTACAACGAGAGCGTAAGGCCGAAAATCTACGAACGGATGATCAGCGAGCGTCGTCAGATTGCCGAACGTTTTTTGTCTGAAGGTAACGGAGAGGCTGCGAGAATCCGCGGTAATCGGGTCAGAGACCTGAACAAGATCCAGTCAGAGGCGTATCGAGAGGTCGAGGAAATTCGTGGACTGGCAGACGCGAAAGCCTCTGAGATCTACGCCAGGGCTTACAACCAAAGTGCTGAATCCGTCGTCTTTTATGAGTTCACTCGTACCATGCAGTCGTACCCGACAATCATCGGGGAAAATACGACGTTGCTGCTGTCCACCGATAGTGATCTGTTCAAGTTTCTCAAAGGGATGGACACCCAGAACAACGACTGATGTGTCCGATCGGAGGCGATCCGACAACTGACTAGTAGGTCAGCAGACGATCACATTCGGTCTTCACCACCTGATAGCACTCACAGACAGCTTGTTCCAAGCCCCGGCGATCCAAGATTATGATATGCCCACGACGGTAGCGGATCAGACCAGCCTCCTGAAGTCGATGAGCCGCTATTGAGACACCTTCCCGCCTTACACCCAGCATGTTGGCGATCAGTTCCTGAGTCATGACCAGTTCGTCAGTGGGCAGCCGGTCGTGACTGAGTAGCAGGCAGCGGCTCAGCCTTTGCTCCACCGAGTGGAGTCGATTACACACGGCAGTTTGTGACATCTGAGTAAGTAGTGCTTGCGTGTAGAGCAGGAGGGCGCGGTGCAGTGCGCCAATACGTCTGAACTCCTGACGAAAAGCCTCTAAGCTCAGCTGAAAGGCGCCTCCTGCGCTCTGCACCTCAGCCCGGTTTGGTGTGGTATCTCCGCCCATGAACACGGCAATTCCAACCACGCCGTCGCACCCCACCACCCCCATCCCAGCGGACGCGCCGTCCTCCATGGTGTAGAGCAGCGAAACGATTGCGGTCGTTGGAAAGTAGACGTGCTGCAACACCTGCCCCGGCTCGTAGATTGCCTGTCCCAAAGAAAGGCTTACAGGTGTCAGATTCTTGTTGAGACGCGCTAAGACTTCTGCAGGCATAGCGTGTAGCAGCTGATTTGGTGTACTCACGATTTGCGTTACCGCACAGGCAAAGGCGCTTCACTGTCGTTGCAGTTAGTGTAAAACGCCAGCTGGACCATTCAGAAGCTATCGGGTGACAAGGTGTAGACGTATCTTCCCTCGTTCATCTCGTACACCTTGATTGCTGCTTTTTGGATTTTGTCTATCTGCGTGTCGAAGGTGTCGAGTATGTCCGGTTCCAGCTGAGTCAACGCCGGATAGAGCTTTTCCAGCGCCTTCACTTGAACGAAAAATGAGACTTCGATGGCGCTATCGTGACCCGAAAAACGGACGCAATCGACTGTAGAGTCGTAACTGCGTGATGGGTTAGGGAATGCAAGTGCCATGGTTCAGCTCTTCCTGCGTGGTGATTTCGAGACTCGGTTAGACGCGTCCCGAACTCAGGACGATTGCGACGGGGTGGGGAAACCCACCAGGTTGCCTGAGCCTAACACAATGCAACACAGACTTTCCGGAAAACAAATAGATACGACCGAGAAGGTAATATAATCCGCTCGGCTTTGGAGTGAGCCGATTAAAAGCGTACGGCCGCGATGGCTATTGCGTGTGATCGGCGTATGATGAAAGTTGTTCCTTGGGAAGGCTGGCTCACGCATGTGATCCCAAGCATGTGGCTGGCGTAACTTTCGTTTCCCGCTTTTTCATCGAATCGGTCCGGGCCTCGCCGGAACCGCCGCGCTACACCTTTTTGAGAAACGGTCGAGCGTGGTATTCATCCAAATGGAATCCTTAGTATGAAGCCTCTTCAACGCCCCTGGCCCTGGCTATGGGCGACGCTGTCCGTTGTCGCTTTGTTTGGGTCGGCTGCCATGTTGGACATCGAGCTCGGATTAATCGTCCTTATCTTCGCGGGTCTAATTGCATTGGTGACACTTCGACAGATCCGCGGGATGGCGGTGACGCTGCCGGCAAATGCTGGCGCTGGTTATGTCAGCAAGGGTGGGGAGCGCGACGACGCTTTCCGTAAACAACAAGATTCATGCCTGGCTCCTTAGCGGTCTCGTCTACCTCTATTCAGGGTGTTCAGGCCGCAAGCGGTTTGGCTGTCGGAACTGTGGCTCTGCTTGACCCGCTGGCTAATCTGGAGTCCGTGCCCGATCGCCAGGTGTTAGATATCGATTCGGAAGTGATGGCTTTTCGCGCTGCAGTCGTTGCAGTTCAAGCTGAAATTGGCGCCAGCAGTGAACGTGTGGCCAATCTATTGCCACACGACGTTCGCGAGATTTTCGATGCGTACATCACGATGCTCGGCGGCGATAGTTTGCTGCAGGACACGCTCGTACGGATCCGCGCCGGAAACTGGGGTCCCGGGGCATGGCGGGAAACCATATCCGAGCATGCGCAGGTGTTTGATCGAATGGAAGATCCATATCTACGCGCGCGTGGGGAAGACATTCGCGAACTCGGCAAGCTTGTTCTGTTGCAGCTGCAGCCTGGGCTCAAAGTCTCAATACACTATCCGGAAAGATGCGTTCTGGTGGGAAACGCCGTCAGCATTCAGGATATCGAGAGGATTCCGGCTGGTCGACTCGTGGGGATCGTGTCTCGGCAGGGTTCCACATTCTCACACGCCACGGTCTTGGCGAACGCTTTGAGCATTCCAGCGGCGGTGAGCGTGGCATCACTACCTTTTGGCCTTGTCGAAGGCGACATGATGGTGGTAGACGGCGATGAAGCACGTATCCATGTGAATCCGCCGTCCGACGTGCTGGGGGCATTCGAGGTGCGGATCGAGCAACAAAAAGCGCTAAACACGCAGATCCGCGAGATCAGTGAAATGCCGGCGCAAACACTTGATCGAATTCGCATAACAATGCACGCAAATATCGGATTGGGCTCGGATATCGACTCGGCGAGAGACAGCGAAGCTGAGGGCGTGGGCCTCTATCGCACGGAGTACGATTTTCTGTTACGCGATGCTTTTCCGGCCGAAGAGGAACAATTTCAGACCTACCGCAAGTTACTCGAAAGCTTCGCGCCAAAGCCGGTGACCATACGTACCCTTGACGTGGGAGGTGACAAGATTCTCTCGTATCTTCCGATTAAGGAAGACAACCCCTACTTAGGTGTTCGCGGGATTCGTTTTTCGTTAGCCCACCCCGAGATACTCATGATCCAGCTGCGCGCGCTGTTGCGCGCCAATGTGGGCTTCGAGAACATGCGGGTGATGTTCCCCATGGTGGCCAAGATCAGTGAGCTCGATGATGCGTTGGATTTATTGGGGCGTGCTCATCGCGGGCTGATAGAGGAAGGCCAGCCGGCAGCGAAACCGCAGGTAGGCGTCATGATCGAAGTGCCTTCCGCCGTGTTTTTGACTACATCTATCGCGACCCGCGTCGATTTTCTTTCGATTGGGACGAACGATCTTGCCCAATATGTTCTCGCTTCCGACAGAATGAACGCTCGGGTCACGACGCCGGATGACTTCTTGCATCCTGCCGTTTTAAATGCGATCAATTTGGTTATCCACGACTCCCATGCCCAAAGCACGCTTGTGAGCGTGTGTGGCGAAATGGCCGGCGATCCTGCAGGGGCGCTCGTGCTTCTCGGCTTGGATGTCGATGTGCTGAGCATGGCTCCTGTTGGATTTGCGGAGGTTCAGCAGGTCGTTCGTAGGTTTACGTTGCAACAGGCCCGGGATTTGGCTGCCGAGGCGCTTGAGCAGGAAAGCGAGAAACAAGTTCGGGATCTGCTCGGTAGTGCACTCGAAGCCGCTGGTTTAAGGAAGTTGACGGGGACCTAGTGTAGTGTCCCTTAAGTAACTTTCTAAATGATTTGTGGTCTAACTGGGTATCCTATTGCAAATCGAGGATGTCAGATGGGCCGACGCAACCAGGTCATCAAGGTCAGTGAACGAGATAGGGAGCAGCTGGAAGCGATTGCCCGATCGCGGAGCCTGCCGCACGGGTTGGTCACTCGGGCGAAGATTGTGTTGCACTCAGCGAATGGGCTGGGGAGCAATGACATTGCCAAGCTGTGTGATGTAAGCCCGCAGACGGTGTCGCATTGGCGACGACGCTATCGCACGCTCGGTGTCGCGGGTTTACACGATGAGCTCAAGTCTGGGCGGCCGCGCAGTATTGATGACGAGCAAGTGGCGGAGTTGATTCGCAAGGTGCTCGAAGAGAAGCCTAAGGGAGCAACCCACTGGAGTGTGCGCAGCGTTGCAGAGGAAACAGGGGTCTCCAAAAGTCAGGTGCAGCGGTACTTCCAGTTGTTCGGTCTCCAGCCACATCGCAGCCAATCGTTCAAGCTTTCGACGGACCCGTTCTTTGTTGAGAAGGTCCGGGACATCTGTGGCTTGTATCTGAATCCGCCCGATAAAGCGCTGGTCCTGTGCGTCGATGAAAAGAGTCAGATCCAGGCGCTCGAGCGGACCCAGCCGATGTTGCCGATGGGACTAGGCTATGTCGAAGGGGTGACCCACGATTATGAGCGCCACGGCACGACGACGCTGTTCGCGGCACTGAACATTGCCACCGGCGAAGTGCTCACGCAGTGTAAACCTAGACATCGTCATCAGGAGTATCTGAGCTTTCTTCGACACATCGATCAGAACGTTCCTGAAGATCTGGATGTCCACCTGGTGGTCGATAACTACGCCACGCACAAGAGCCCTAAGGTCAAAGCCTGGTTGGCGAAACGGCCTCGCTACCATGTGCACTACACGCCTACCTATGCGTCCTGGCTCAATCAGGTCGAGCGCTGGTTCGGGATCATCACCCAACAGGCCATCCGACGCGGCTCTTTCAAGAGTGTGCGGGAACTCAAAGACCGCATCGATGAGTTCGTCGAGCAATACAACCGCAATAGCAAACCGTTTCAGTGGGTCGCTACCGCCGACTCAATACTGGCAAAAGTCGCCAGAATTGCGAAAGCTATTTCTGGGACGACACACTAGTTGTGCTTTTTACTCATCAGGCGCGTTCGCAAAGGACGATGCATTGATCGCGTGCCGAACCGCCGGCAGACGATGCAACGAGTCATGGAACCCCAGAGGGAAACCGACGACCAGCATCGACGTGCCAATCTCGACAGAACCTGAATCGCTCAGAAGGTTCTGAGGTGTAAACGCGCGATAGAAGGCTGATTCCGGCAGCGCGTTTCGGTTTAGCTCTGTTGCGGCAATGTCGATGGAGCCCGCACTGTCCTCAGCCTGTCGCCATGAGCTCAAGTTGTCGTGATACAGAGGAATCGAGAAACCGGTTGATTGGGTGAGATTGTTCCGGTCGGTGTGGAGTTCGATCTCGATCCGGTCAGGGTGGTGATTCGAAGGTTCATCGACCAGTACGTGGCGACTCGTGACTAGAAAAAGCTTTGCGTCGCGTTGGTAGAAGAATCCGGTAGCGTTGGTCAGCGCCCGGTTTTGCTGGATCGTTGTGATTCGCGTGGTTGTAAGCAGCAGTGGTTCAATCAATTCTCGTGGCCCGGAGCGATCGAAGCGTCATCCTCTTTCGACGGAGTCTGCTGCAGTCTTGCGTAGTTCACGGCATCGGCAAGCCGCTCGTAGCGGTAGCCATCGTAGTGAAATAGGACCTTTTTCTCTGCCGTTATTCCGTATTGGGCCATGAGGCTAGTGTCGTGTTCGTCCATACGTGCACTCCGTTGTTGCGTAAGCGTCTGGCTGACTGAGCAACCCGCCTCGTCGGATTAGCCGTTTAGAACGTTGAAGTGCGCTTCTCCTTGGACTGCGCCTCGTTCACGCGCAGTACGCACGACTCAATCTCACGGCTATAGAGTTTCAGAATTGCCGACAATGCGTTTTGACCTAGAAAACGTTTGCCGATGAACAGGCGAGGTGTGAAGCTCGAGAGAAATCGGAACACAGGTTCCTGATTCAGTCTGTAGCATACGCCTAGCTGCTGGGAATAGCCCGAACTAATTGCCTTTGATCGTCCACGAAATGACCCTCCGCGGCGAGCAACGGCGTATAGTGTTGGAGTTCCTTGAATATGCACGTGTGTGTATTTTGCAACGCGCACCTGCGGCCGAGACCGGCCTCTCATCGAATAGCTGATACGCAACAACTGCCGTTGTCACGCTCTGCCCAGTGAAGGCGACCGGGACACGTTCGATGAGGGATGCTGATCATGAAAACTTTGACGATGCTGCGCGCCTGGTCGCTGTGGATAAGTGTTTCTGGCACTGCGCTGCTGCTGGCTTTCAGTACGTTCGATCCGATTGTTTCCGCACTGGCACTCAGCGCCATTGGCGTGCTTGCGTTACGCGCTTTACTCAGGGCGCGATCCGAGGGCGGTTCGCAACCACGTGAATTGTTGCGCTCGTTTGTACCGGGTTTAGGCATGCTGCTGATACTCGGCGCCAATGCCGCGGAGGCTGAAGTGCCAGAGAATGCAACCGCCAGGTCGTACGGTTCGGGTTGGACTTGCGATCCCGGTTACAGGAAATCAGGTGAAGAGTGCCTTGCCGTCATCGTACCTGAGGACGCGTACGCGACGCGTGGCGATTATGGGCGCGGCTGGGACTGTCGGCATGGTTTTCGCGAAGACAGTGAGCGTTGTTTACCCGTTCAGGTCCCCGCCAATGCGTACTTGGATGCATCGGGCACTGGATGGCGCTGCAGTCGAGGATTCAGGGAAGCGGATGGTGGATGCGTCGAAATTCCCGTACCGGAAAACGGGTATCTTGTTGGCGGCGCTTACGGACCGGGATGGAAATGCGGGCGTGGCTTTAGCTCTGCCGTGGATTCGTGTGCACCCATCCTGGTTCCGGAAAATGGCTTCCTGTCAGAAAGCGTGTCTTCAAAGCGGGGTTGGGAGTGTGAGCGTGGCTATCTGCCAGCCGGAGATGCGTGTAAGAAGATAGCGGTTCCTGAGAACGCATATCTGTCAGAGTCCAGCCGATACGGCACCGGCTGGGAGTGCAATCGTGGCTTCGTGAAATCGGGAGTCAGTTGCTTGGTGGTGACGGTACCTGCAAACGCTCACCTGCGCTATGACGGCGCGAGCTGGGAGTGTGACAAGCCATTCCGTAAGCGGAACGATGCGTGCTCGAGCCCTTGACGCTGCTCTGTACTGCCTTGGCGCGGTTGGAATTGCGCAGTGTAGATAGCGGCGAGTGACCACGATATTGACCACGTTTTTCGTGGTACAGCGTGGTACAGGCTGATTTAGGCTGAGAGGTGGGGGGCTAAGTTATTGATTCTGTGTCAGGTTGCGTCAGTGTGCTCCAGGGCTGGACGTGTTCGAGTCCCGTCCGCTTCGGACGCAGAGCGTCGGAGCTTCGGCTTGGCGAGCCAAGCCGAACCCAAAGGGGAAGGCTGCCACGCCGTAGCCACAGGCGAAGGCGGGCATTCCCACACAGCAATCTGGCCCCTCTCCTAATATTGGTTGTGTAATCCATATCCCCGGAATGCTTGTCACGCTGTAGCCTGAAACGAAGGCGGACATTCCCGCCGGTACTTCTCGCAACCAAAACACCGCCAACCACTGAGGACCAGAACCAGCATAAACCTCTTCCGCCTCTGAACCGCCCCGGGTTCGCCGGAGGCTCGTGTAGTTGAGTCAGGCCGCAATGGCTGACTCGTTCTGTTGCTCATAGTACGCCGCTTCCTTCTCCGCAGGAGGCACGTCACCGATCGGCTCGAGGAGTCGTCGGTTGTTGAACCAGTCCACCCAGACGAGCGTCGCGAACTCGACGTCCTCGGCGTTCCTCCAGGGACCTTGTTGCCGGATCACCTCCGTCTTGAACAACCCGATAACGGTCTCGGCCAACGCGTTGTCGTACGAGTCGCCAACGCTGCCAACCGAAGGGGTGATCCCAACCTCTCCGAGGCGCTCGGTGTAGCGTATGGAGACGTACTGAACGCCGCGGTCGCTGTGATGGATCAGATCGCCCTGGCTCACCTGACGGTCATAGAGCGCCTGCTCAAGCGCATCGAGGGCGATGTCCGTCCGGAGTGAACTCGATACCCGCCAGCCCACGATCCGTCGGGCAAAGGCATCGATGACGAAGGCGACGTAGACGAAGCCTCGCCAGGTCGCCACATAGGTCAGATCCGCCACCCACAAGGCGTTCGGGCGTGCCACCGAGAAGTCTCGATTCACGGCGTCTCTGGGTCGATCGTCGATAACTGCAGGAAGCGTGGTGATCGTCTTCCCACCACGCTTAACTCCTTGTATTCCAAGGATTCCCATCAGCCGCTCCACCGTGCAGCGCGCCACCTCGATGGCTTCACGGTTGAGCTGAAGCCAGACCTTCCTGGCCCCATAGACCCGGAAGTTCTCCAGCCAGACGCGTTCGATCTCGGGCTTCAACAGCTCGTCCCGTTTGGCACGATTGCTTCGGCGCTCTGGATCCCGTTCTTGGACCTTGTGGGCGTAGTACGTCGACGGGGCGATCTGCAGTTCCTTGCAGATCGGCTCGACCCCGTGTCGATCCCGGTGATTGTCGATGTAGGCGATCATTTCTTGAGTTTGCGGTCGAGCTCCGCCTGGGCGAAAAAAGCTGAGGCCGTCTTCAGGATCTCATTGGCGCGCTTGAGCTCCTTGTTCTCCCGCTCCAACGCCTTGAGTCGCTCGCGCTCATCCGTTGTGAGACCCGGCCGTAACCCTTGATCCCGCTCTGCTTGACGGACCCACTTCCTAAGCGTCTCCGTCGTGCAGCCGATCTTCGCTGCGATCGACTCCATCGCCGCCCACTGTGACTCGTGCTCCGCCTGGTGCTCCAGCACCATTCGGACCGCCCGCTCCCTGACCTCGGGGGAGTACCTCGTTCGTTTGCTCATGCTCCAATCCTCTCAAGATTTGGAGCCTCCGATAAACCCGGGGCGATTCACTCTCCACCAGTTGATGCTAAAAAAGCTCGGAAAACTGGAATGCCCACTCTGTGCCCCATCCCTTCCACTATGTCTACATTCTCCACAGCGAGAAAGCCCCCCAACATCACTACATAGGCCTGACCTCAAACCTTTCCCGACGCCTGTATCAGCACAACCACGGTTACTCCCCACATACATCCAGGCACAGCCCCTGGGCCATCCAGACAGCAATCGCCTTTCGATCCCGAGAGAAAGCGGCTGCATTCGAACGCTACCTCAAATCCGGCTCCGGCCGGTCTTTTACGAAGCGGCACTTCTAGTCTGGAGGTGTATCCTGTTCTCGTCGGTGAATGCCGCGGGTGTATCGATTAACGTGAACAACTTGACCGACCAGGATCTAGACTGGCTTGCCGATGTCCTTCTCGACCGCATAGACGAGGAGGTGGGGGACGGTGGTGCTGACGTAGGAATTCTCGTGATCCCTGAGTTGGATGGATTTCTTACCGCAATCGTGAGCGGCCCGGTTGCGGTGCTCCCGTCTCATTGGCTACCCGCAATATGGGGCGACTTTGAGCCATTTTGGGACACCCAGGAAGATGCGCAGGCGTTCATTTCGCATTTGATGACCCTCCACAACGAGATCGCAACCACGTTGCTGGATGCTCCGTTGGCTTTTGATCCTATTTTCTTTGAGGGGAATTCGGGTGATCGAAGGGTAGTCGTCGTGGATGATTGGTGTGAAGGCTATATGCGTGGCGTTCGCCTGACTGAACGTGACTGGCGCCGAGGGGGAAAGGACATCGACGAACTGCTTGAGCCTATTCGTGCTTTCACCGAAGAGGCGAATTGGCCAGCCCACGAGCTGGATGATGATGCGGAACTCATTCGACTTAAAGACTCGATAGCGCCCAGCGCACGGGCCATCCATGCAAAGTGGTTAGCTGAGCGTTCAGAGGAGTCTTTACAGTATCGTCACCGCGGTCCTCGAATCGGGCGTAATGACTTATGCCCTTGCGGTAGTGGAAAGAAGTACAAGCGTTGCTGTCTGAACTAGGGCCGAGGTGGCGATTGGACGTCGATCAACCTGGCCCGCTCGACCGGTGCCCTAAGGTGGAACGTCATCACTTAATTACCCTGAGGGGAAGAGCCGAAACTCCTGCTAGCCTGAGGACAGTCCGACATTCAACTCACGGCAAGTCTTGGGTGATCCTCTTCGCCGCGATCGCCGTCGCGTTGCCCCCTAGACTGTAGGTGTCGTCTCCCGCATGAATCACGTAGAGCCGATCCAGCTTCAGGTCTGTGTTTGCCTGTTGCATTGATCGCGTGATGGTCGGTGTCGTCGTTCTCTTGACCTCGAATCCCAGGCGTCTGTTTCTCGGCATCGCCAGGAGATCCAGCTCAGCGCCACTGTGGGTTGCCCAGAAGTAGCAGTCATCAGTGCCTACAACTTCTCTAACGAGCTCCAGGACAAGGCCTTCCCAGGAAGCGCCGAGCTTGGGGTGCGTATCCAGGCTGCTGAGGTCGTGGATACGCAACAGAGTGTGGAGTAGGCCCGTATCTCGAATGTAGATTTTCGGCGATTTGACCTGCCGTTTGCTGATGTTTTCGTGCCAGGGTTGTAGTTGCGAGACAACAAGGGAGTCCGAAAGGATGTCGAGGTATCGACGAATCGTTGTGTCCGCGACACCAAATGACCTTGCGAACTCCGATGAATTCCAGATTTGACCCTGCCAGTGCGCCAACATCGTCCAGAACCTTCGCAGTGTAGTACTCGAGGTTCGAAAGCCTAGCTGAGCAAGGTCGCGCTCGAGGAAGGTGCGCACGAAATCTTCGAGCCACTGGAAAGCTGCGGAGTGGCTTTTAGCGAGATAAGCATCTGGAAAACCGCCTCGGAGCCAGCGGCGATTGAGATTTGGTGCGCCGATTTCGTCCAGGCCGAGTCCCCTCAATTCGTAGTAGCTGATTCTTCCCGCTAGAGATTCAGAAGACTGTCTCAAGAGATAAGGGGATGCGCTGCTGAGAACGAGAAACCTCGCCGGACGGGGTCTTCTGTCTGCCAGTACTCGTAGCAGTGGGAACAGGTCGGGTGCTCGCTGTATCTCATCAATGACAACCAGGCCTTTCAACTCAGCGAGTGCGAGTCGGGGGTCGGCCTGCAGGCGATTGAGGTCTATCGGATCTTCGAGATCGAAGTGATGAACCTTCTTTTTCGACGCTTTGCAAACTTGTTTGGCGAGGGTTGTCTTCCCCACCTGGCGGGGTCCCAGAATGGCTACTACTTCTGCGGACTTCAGCCGTCGCAGTACCTCAGCAACGTGTCGGGTTCGCTCGATCATTCGTCGCTCTATGTATCATTGAAATATCGGTATGTATCGCTGAAATTTCAAGTTTATATGTCGGCGCTTTCTCTGTCCACGAGCACTTGGTGAGATTGTTTAGGACCAGCTGGAGTTCCGCCCGCTCCGCCATTTCACACCTCCGGAAGAGTTACGCTCCAGGCCAGGCTGACGTTCTCACGACGTAACGCTATGAATGTAGTGGCTAAGTCTTCAACAAAGTTGTGAGCTTACGCAGACCCGAATCCAGCTTTCGTTTGCCGCGCACTTCAAGTTCAGCCACGCACTGTTTTCGGTAGCCTTCATCGGCAAAAAGATCGACGGTCGACTTCAGTACATCCAGCACGCTGGCGCCATACGCTGCTTGGGCAAGCTTCAGACCTTTAGACATATCCTCATCGGTCCAGCTGCACATCATGAAAGCGAGGTCGATCAGGTCCCGCGAGCGTGCGCTCTTATCCATCCCTCGATCTGTATTCGCGAGGAATTTTTCTGCAAATGCGCTTGCGTGATCCAGACAGGGGACGGGGATGTTCGGAACGTACGAACACGTTATTGGAATACGTGCTTCACGAATGATTTCAAATTTGACTGGTTGCGCGTCAATCTCCACAAATGTACGGATGCCGTACATGTCGGCTCTCACTTCGCGTAGTAGGGTAGGTGGGTGCAAGAAGATATCGCCCAGGGACTCATGGCTCACCTGATTACGCAACTCACGGTACCCAACCTGATTTGCACACAAGAAATCGACATCGAGTGACTCGCGATATTCGTCCAGTTCCAGCACGATCCTCGTGCCACCACCGAAGAGACAGGCTGTAGTATCAAGCAGTTCGGCAGACAACGAATCAAGCAAGCTGAGCACCCGTTGGTGATGTGAGCGTAGTGGATCAGGCATTCACTAATCCCTTACCGAGGTCTTTTACGAGCTCGTCGATCAAGGTTCGCTCGGCGTGCTCCAGGGCATCGTGATCAATCAATCGCCAGTTGCGTTCGTATATTGCAAAGGCTTCCGAACGGGTGATGAATTCAGATTTCAAGTTCCAGCACAGTTGTTTTAGTTGGGGGAAACCTGACACTTCTATGAGTTCCGTCTCCAGAAACTTTGCGAGCAGTTCTTTGAAGGCCGGATTCTTCAAGCCTGCCTTCAAGCGGCGTGCCAACTGAGCTGGAAGTTTGGCTTGGTGCAACACAAGCCCAGCTGCACGATCGCGTTCGCGCTGCCGTTGCTTGGCTTCTCGAAGCTGTGTTCTGCGACGGTCCATCGCTCATATCATGATGACATGTCATCATATCGTCAAGTGTCTAAGGCGAGGTTGCGCCGCGTCTGGGGGTAGAAAAGGTAATGGTTCGAGTCCCGTCGACTCCGCCATCTTTGCCTTGGTGATCTGGTCGCCGACCAGGTAGCGCTGCGTTCAACTCTGGTTTGGTGTGCTCTTCTCCCGAAAGACAGGGACCATTGCATTCCAGACACCGTCCGCAAGATGTCGATGGTACAGCGCCGCCAAAACGTGAACGATGATCAAGTTGACGCTTGCCCAATAGAAGGCCTCATGCGCCCAGAGCACGATCGCAAAAGTCATCCCTTCCCGTATTCCGGAAGCAAACACGCCACCGATCATCAATCCCGTGGTCGCGAGCATCGATAGGCTCAGGTACATCCCCAGATGAACGAATCGAGCCAGACGGGAAATAGTCCTGTCCGCGTCATTGGGTAATGCTGTGGGTCGAGTGCTTCGCATATAGATGAAACGAACCAGCAGAATGAGCAGGAAGATTGTGGCGAATACTATCTCTTCGACATGCTCCGTGATCGTCACGTCCGGGATTTCGACTTCCGGCAGCGGGCTGGTGTGGATGATTGTAGACATGACGGATACCTGGCTCTCAGTTCAGTGCAGGCGTGCAAGGATAGCCGGGTGTGTTCGATACGCAACGGCCCGGCGTTGCGGTTACTGCCCCCTCAGCAGCTTCGCAGGGCTCAGGTGCAGACGACGCATCAGGTATCGGGCGCCCGCGTAGAGGCAGACCGTGCTGACGCCGAACGCCGCCAGCACGGCAGGCAGAACCGGAAAGGTGAGGGGAAGCTTGAGCTGAAAGTGCAGCAGCGGCAGCGCAACCAGCACCCCGAGCACCAGGGCGAACATGGATGTGACCAGCGCCAGCAGCACGTACTCTATGCTCAGGCTCTGTCGAATTACGCTCAGCCGTGCACCGATGGTATGCAGGATCGTAGAGTAGTAGACCTGTCGGGATCGATGGCTCGCCATCACTCCGGTCAGGACCAGCAGGCTGACCGAGAAGGCAATCGCGGAAATCACCACCAGTCCGGCAACCGCCTGATCGAGCAGCTCTTTCGCCGTGGCGACGATCGTAGCGGTGCGTACGGACGCCACGTTGTAGGCAACGGCGGCGATGTCGCTCTGCGCCACGATCGCACTCTCGGCGCTCATGTAGCTGGCGGCGACGTACCTGGCGATGTAAGGATCCAGCACCCCGTCCGAGAGGATCGCCTCGAACCAGAACCTGGTCTGTATGCCTTTTTGATTGAAGATGCCGATCAACTCGGCTTCGAGCTGGCGGCCCTCGATCTCGAATGTCAGCAGGTCGCCCACATCCAGACCGATCTGGTCTGCCTCACGATCTTCCATCACGACCAATGGGCGCTCGCCGGCGTAGTTCTCCGGCCACCAGCTGCCTCTGACGATCGACACTCCATCTATGTTGCCGGCACGGTAAGTCAGCTTGTGCTCATCCCGTGCTTCCCGCTGTGCTTCGAGGGTGCTGCCAGCGCCGGGTGAGACGCCGTTGATGGCTGAAAGTCGCCCCTGCACCAGCGGTGCCATGTCGATTCTGTCCGCACCCCGATTGCGGAGGATCCGAGTCACGTTCTGCTGCTGGTACGGCGCGATGTCGTACATCACAAGATCCGGGGACTCTTCCGGTATGGTCTCGGCGATGGTTTCCAGCAGTGCGGAGATCAGGACCGTGCAGGCGACCAGTAAGGTCAGCGCCGAGCCGAGCGTCAGCAGAGACATGCGCAGCGCGGAACCGTGTCGATGCAGGTTGGCAAGCGCCAGGTGCAGCGCGAAGTGGCGGCGGGTGGGCGCCTGGCTGTCCATCTGCAGGGCCACGTTGCGAATCAGGCGGACGATGCCCTCGAGCAACACCAGGAGGACCAGCACCGTGGCGACGAACGATAGGGCGAATATCGGATCCGGCAGCACTAGAAGCACGAGGAGCACCACAAGCACCGCGGCAGACAGTGTCGCCAGCCACCAGGCTCTGGGCGTGCCGGTCTGAACGCCATCAAGGCTGCGGAACAGGACCGCCGGGTCGACGGACAAGGCGCGGCCAATTGCCGGTGCTGCGAACGTCATTGCGCAGAGCAGGCCGAACAATGCAGCAACGACGCTGGGTATCAGGGCGCTGGCGAGCACTGTGTCGACCTGAATCTGGGTTGCTGCGAAAAGCGCCCCGGCGAAAGAGAGCAGGAACCCGAGCAGGGCACCGCCGAGGCAGGACAGTCCGCTCAGGATCAGAATTTGCAGCAGGTAAACGATGGAGAGCGCGCGATCTCTGAGGCCGATGGACCGCAGCGTCGCGATGGTGCCCAGCTTAGCCTGGAGATAAGCCTGCACGCTGTTGTACACGCCCAGCCCGCCGACGAACAAGGTGCTGAAACCGATGATCAGCAGGGCGGATCCCGCCTGAGCCAATCGCTCCCCAACCTGATCGCTGCGATCCAGAAAGGTGCTGACTTCCCAGCTGCTGTCGGGATGCTGCTCGAAGAAGGCGCTCTGCCAGTCGTCCGGATCCTGATCGGTGCGGACGCGGTATTCATACTCGACCCGGCTGCCGGGCAGGATCAGACCCGTGGCATCCAGCGCTTCCTCCGAGATCATGACCGGGCTGCCGCGCCAGTTGGCGGTGAGGTTGCGATCCGGCTGGACTGTGATCACCGCCCGAATGTCCAGCTCCAGATCGCCGATCGTCACGACATCACCAACCTTCACATCGAGGCGATCCGCCAGCACGGGATCAACCGCAATTCCGAAGCGACCGTTCTGATGCCGGGTCACGCTCGCCAGCGACTGCGCGGGTTCCAGCGTCAGCTCGCCGTACAGCGGGTAGTGCTCATCAACGCTCTGCACTTCGACCAGCTGATAGCTGCCGGAAGCGGTGCCCAGCATCGTGTCCAGCTCGATCAGCAGCGATACCTGACCGCTTTCCTGCATCCATTGGAGGGTCTCGGGCGGCAGCGGCGACCTGGCGTTCACCTGCAGATCGCCGCCGCTGAGCTTCCTGCTGTCTGCCTGCAGGCCATCCTGGACCTGCCGGTAGAGTCCGCCCGTCGCGGCGACCAGCGTCACCCCGAGCACAAGACAGGCGCAAAGTACCCACAGCGACTGGCCGCTGCCACGAAGGTCCTGCCAGGCGAGCTTAAGCAGAAATGGCACGGAGCCCGTCCTCGATCAGCGCGCCGCTGTCCAGGCGCAACTGCCGATCGCAACGTGCGGCGAGCGATGCATCGTGGGTGACCAGGACCAGAGTGCTACCCAGCGTGTCGTGCAGCTCGAACAGCAGGTTGCTGATCGCGATCCCGGTTTCCTTGTCCAGATTGCCCGTAGGCTCGTCCGCCAGGATCAGCGGCGGTGCGTGAACCAGCGCCCGGGCGATGGCGACCCGTTGCTGCTCACCACCGGACAGCTGCATCGGATAATGGCTCTCGCGATGGCTGAGGCCGACTCGCTGTAGCATCTCTTTCGCCTTCGCGTCGGCCTCCGGATCCCCGGCAATCTCGAGCGGCAGGGTGACGTTGCCAAGGGCGGTCAGGCTGGGAATCAGGTGGAAGGACTGGAAGACGATACCCATGCTGTCGCGACGCATGTCCGCCAGCTGGTCCGCTGCGAGCTCATCCAGCCGAGTGCCCCGCACCTCGATGGACCCTTTGTCCGGGTGGTCGAGACCGGCCAGCAACAGCAGCAACGTGGTTTTTCCTGATCCAGACGGTCCGACAATGGCCACGCTCTGGCCTTGCTCGATGTCGAGCGTGACGTCGTTCAGTACCGTCAAGCGGGATTGCTCAACCGGATAGCTCATCCGGATATCTCTCAAGCTAATCATGGTTGCAGCGCGTCGTTGCTCCCTGCCATGGCAAAAGTCGATGCTATCGTGCCTGAGGTAAATACCGGGTAAACGCAGACCCACCTAATGATCGTCGTCAGCTGATCCGTTCTTTCTGAAAGCTGAGTCTCCGAGAATCCAAACTCCAATGAATAAGGCAAACATAGCGGTACCACCGCCAAGATAGGCAAGCGTGCCCCAGATATCGTCGAGTATCGGCAGGGGCCACAACCCCACTCCGTTCAGCAGAGCAAATGTGAGGAACACACCCGCAATCAGGCCGATAAATAGCACTGCCATGGCATTGGCAATAACCAGGTAAGACAGACGTTCATTCATTATTTCTGGTAGGCCATAACGTTGGCCATGTCCTCGTTGCTAAGGGAAACGGTGTTCTTACCCGAGGCGTGATACTGCCGCCAGGCCACCGCCACAGGATTCTGGTTTTCATTGCAGATGGGATGGTGGCGTGGATGGTAGCTACGCCGATAAACCGGCAACGACGCGGAGAACAGATCCCATGCAAATGAGCAGAAATAGCGCCAGGCCTTGAGTTTGCCACGCCATCCCAGTTGTTCGCCGTTGACGATCTCCCTGAAGGCCAGACCGGTTTCCTTGGCAATATGCAGGAATGCGTGGAAGACCATATAGCGGCGGTACCATTCATCGTCGCTGTAAAAAGCTCTGTAGAAATCGAACGCAACGGCACCGTGCTCGACCTCCTCCACCTGGTGCCACACCCAAAGCGCTCGAAGATCCGGGTCGGCATCGGCCATGAGTTCTTCATAGCGGTCTAGAATGATGGCACCGGCTAAGAAGGTAAAAGTCTCGTATCCCGCAGTGTGGCCAATCTGAAACTTCCTGCTCTTGTTCTTCAGCAGGCTCTCGAAGTGCGCTTTAGCATTGGCATCGAGCTTTCCGATGCCAGGGTATTTCTGTGCCAGTCGTTGATTGAGCTTGGCGAAATTAAACGCATGATGTGCTTCCTGGCCAATGATGCCCTGTATCTCTTCAAGTAACAGCTGATCTTCGATCTCATCACGATGCGCCCGCATCACTGCGATCAGAAATCGCTCGAAGTACGGGACGTGTACGCCAAGTGCATTGATGAACATCGCGAACTCGGGGCAACTGCGGCTCCACACCAGTTCCTCATCGCTCAGGTCCATCACATTGAAACGCAGGTTACGGACGGGAATTTCGTCCATTGGATGTGCGCTCATCGCATACCTCTTAAAATTTTCCTACGTTGCTTTATTCATCAGGCGTACAACTTGGTCCTGACCAGATCCATCATCATGGCGGCATTCCGCCGCAACTCTCCGGTACCGTTGACAACCCGTGACAACGACCACAATCCATGACTGAACGTCACCAGAGTATCAGCAAGCTCGTTAATGCTGTCGGCGGCTGGCTGTGCATTTCTCAATGCCCGGGCAAACCCATTGTGAAACCGCTCATTGTGAGAACGGATACATGAGAGCACCGCATCGTTGTGAGAGTCGCTTTCACTCAGCGTGTTAGCCACAAGACATCCCCGACTGGGCAAACCCATAGACTCTATCCGCTGTATCTGGGCTTCGAAGTAACCTTCTATCTGCGCTAACCCCGCATCATCCGCCTCAACCTGGCCAAACGCTGGTGACACGACATCGCGTTGATAGACATCAAATACTGATACAAACAGATCCCGTTTGTTTCTGAATTCGCTATAGATACTGTGACGGCTTACCCCCATGGTGCGCACCAGATCATCCATGGACGTTTTCTTGAAACCACTGCGCCAGAATATGTCCAGTGCGGCATTGGCGAGGCTTTCACGAGTGTGGGTACGTGGTCTCGGCATGGTGCTGACTTTAGCAGAACGGTTGTTCTGCTATCAAGCCCAAAAATCGCATTCGCTCCAGGGCCAGCGGCAATCACGACTGCAGCTTGCACTTAGCTAGGCAGGATCCAAAAAACGTGATCAGCGGATTCGGTTCGTACTGATCGCCGTTGGACTACTTGAGACTGGTGATCACCGTCGCCTGCACCGCAGACCGCATACTCTTGAGGTTCAGCTTCTTGGGATCGATGAGATGCTGCATGACCAGTCCGCGCAGTGCGCCGATGATCAGCGCGGCCGCCGCCTCGGTATCGGTGTCTTTGCGGAATTCGCCTTGCTCGATACCGCGCTCGATGATGTCCATGAGACGACCACGTGCCCCAGTATTCAGATCCGCGATCGACTTGCGGATTTCCGGCACAGCGCCAAGGGCTTCGCCCATGATGACGTAGAGTGCTCGCATGGGGCCTTCCCGCAGCGAAACTTCGGTCAGGTAGATATCGATATAGTTCCGCAGGGAATCCGTGGCACTGGGTTGCTCGATGGCTTCACCGAGCTGGTCGTTCAGGAACCGATTCGAGATGTGGTGCACCACTGCTTGAAGCAGCCCCTCCTTGGAGCCGAACTTGTGGCTGACGAGACCAGCCGTGTACCCGGCTTCTCGACCGACCTCGGACAAGGTGGTTTTCAGATAGCCCTGGCGAGCGAACAGGGCGATGGCAGCCTTCAGCATCTGTTTCTCTGACTGCTCGCGACGCTGTTCGTGTGTTCTGGGCGCTTTCCCGGTCTGGGGCATGATCGTGCGGATCCTTCTAAGAAAGACTGATTATAGGCATATCGAACCTACTGAGAAGTATTGTATATTGAACGAACAATAAATAAAGTTGTTGCTGGATGAGGAGGAATCGTGGCTGAACCCAAAGAACTTCTGGCAAACGAGCTCTTATCTCAATACCGTATCGTGGAATGGGTGCCGGACGACTGTCCGGACATGATCCACATCGCGGTTTCTTTCGCGGGCCGTCTGCTGACGGACCTGGGTGCTGCGGTCATCAGGATCATCCCTGAACCGGATCCGCTCCTTAGGATACGTAGTGTTCCGGACGAACCGCTCAGATCGAGCAGCGTACTGGCAACGTTTCTCAGTCGAGGCAAGCGCGGTGCATCCGCACAGGATCTTTCATCGACCCTCGCAGATGTCGACCTGATACTTCTGGGCTCGAAAACCTGTCTGGATGATCCGGAGCTGGCCGACGCTTCCACCGTCCTGGCGGAAACCGGCCTCAACGATACGCCCATCTCTGAGCTTGGCGTTCAGGGCCTTGTTGGACTGACAGATCTGTTTGGCGAGCCGGATGGGCAGCCGCTGGCGATGGGCGGACATCAGACGGCTTACGCCATGGGTTATGCCGTTTTCTGTGCCGCGATGGCAGGAATCGCCAAGCTGGCGATTCAGGGTGAAACGGACCGTGCGCGGGTGACAGCGGTCGATGCGCTGGCATGGATCAACTGGAAGGGGATTGCCGCGGGTGCGTTGGGATTTCCCGTGGCACGTGGCGGGCGCGGTGCTGAGGCACCGGCATTGAAGTGTGCCGACGGATACTTCGCTTTTCTTCACCTGCCTAACAACTGGGCCGACATCTGCGATGAGGTTGGTGATCCGCGACTGCAGGAAGAACAATTCTCCAGCGCCGGCAGGCGAGCGAAGAACGCGCTGGCGCTGAATGAAATCCTTGCGGAGTGGGCAGCAGGCAGAGAACGATCGGAGCTGTATCAGTTCTGCCAGAGGTGCGCAATTCCTGGTGGACCCGTGATGACTGCAGATGATCTGCTGGAGGAGCCGCTGTATCTGTATCGCAATTACTTTGATGAGGTGATGCACGATGAGGGAAAGGACGCGGTCAGCCTGACGGTGCCTGGTCTGCCGTTGACGATCGAGGATCGTGCAGAAGTGGCTGACGCAGTCAGGCAGGGTAACGATGGCGCTGCGACCGATCAGCGTTCGGATTGGGGCAGCCCGCGGACCAGAGAGCTGCCTTTGGCGGGCATGCTGGTGCTGGATCTCGGGATCTTCACGGCCGGTTCCGTGACCTCGACCTTGTTGGCCGACCTGGGTGCGCGGGTCATCAAGGTGGAATCGGAGGCCTATTCGGACCCCTTTCGGATCTGGCCCTGGATCAAAGGCGACTCACCACTGTTCACCTTCAACAATCGCAACAAGCTGGCCGTGAGCATCGACCTGAAGACCGATGAAGGCCGCGAGACATTTCTGAAGCTCGTGGCCCAGGCCGATGTGGTCGTGGAGAACTTCAGGAGAGGGGTACTGGCCCGGTTAGGCATCGATTATCCGGTCCTGAAAGCGGCCAACCCGAACATCGTGCTGGTCTCTATTTCAGGGCAGGGCGCGAAAGGACCCGGTTCCGGTCACGTCAGCTTCGGCTCGACGCTGGAAGCCATCGGTGGGGTCGCGGCACTCACCGGGTATGAAGAAGGTCCCTGTTACATCAGCGGACGAAACCTCAACTATCCGGATCAGATCGTCTGCCTTTACGGTGCTGGCGCAGCCATCGCCGCCATCCTGAAAGCCCGGGCAACAGGTCAGGGCATGCACATAGATGTGTCGCAGCGCGAAGTGACCACGCTCGCCGTCGGTGAGCGGATTGCGGCGGCTAGCATGAGTGAGGCTGTTGCACCCTCGGGATTTCCCGGCAACAGCGATCCGAACATGGTCCTGCAGGACATCTATCCCGCGCAGGATGGCTGGCTCTGGGTGAGCGTTTCGGATGAAGAGGCGTGCATTGCCCTTGTAGAGCACCTCGGATGTGAGATTTCCCGGATGGACGATGCGTTACGGCAGTGGCTGCTGCGCAACGAGGCGGATAACGCGGTGGCGACCTTACGCAGCCTCGGCCTGGCAGTGGGGCGTGCCAACTCAGGCAGCGAGGCGGCAGAGGAGCCGGTAATCAAGGCGGGTATTGCCTTCGCTGAAACCGTAGCCGGGGCGATGGTGAAAGGCTTTCCGTTCCAATTTGAGAAGACGCCGCTCGTGATCTATGAGGAATCGCCAAGCATGGGTGAGCACACCGAGGAGATTCTCGGCAGGTTGTAAGATCGCTGTTCTTGATTTATATTGGTCGGCCAATCAATAAAACTGATGAGAGCGTAACAACGATCAGCACGATGGACGACCTGGACTTCGATAAAACTTTACTACCGGTGTTGACGGACGCCTTCGAACGGTTTGCAGACGATGCATGCCTGTGTTTTGCGGACGAGACGCTTACCTATCGCCAGGTAGGTGATCTGTCTGCGCGGGTGGCGAATCGACTGATTGCAGGCGGTTTCGAGCCTGGAATGAAGGGCGCCGTGTACAGCCTGAACTCGGCGTTATCGTTCGTTGCGACGCTGGGGATCATCCGTGCGGGTGGGACCTGGATACCGATCAATCCGCGTAACTCGGAACAGGACAACGTCACTATCCTGCAGAAGTTCAGCGTTGATGTTCTGTTCTTCCAGCGCGCCTTCGAGCGCCCCGTGGCTGAGTCTGTCGGGGACGGCGCGAAAGGCGTCTGTCTCGACAGTGTGCACCCGGACTACCCCCATATCGATGCCTGGGTCGAAGTTGCCGACAGCTCGCCGCCACAGGTTACGGTGACGCCTACGGACCTCGTCAGCATCCCGCTTACTGGTGGCACGACTGGGCTGCCCAAAGGCGTGATGCTCAGCCAGAGAAACTTCTGTGCGCTCGAGTACGCCACCCGGGAGATGTATGCGGGGCGCCGTCCTGTGGTGCTCTGCGCTGCACCCATGACCCATGTAGGTGGACGCATTGCGTTGTGTGGCCTGTCGAGCGGCGCGCGTTTTGTGATTCTCGAGGCCGTTGACCCGCAACTGGTGCTTCAGACCATTCAGGATGAAGGGGTGACGGATACCTTTCTACCGCCCACTGGCATTTACTCGCTGCTGGATCAGCCGAATCTGGACAGCTCTGATCTCTCTTCGCTCATCAACTTCAGCTATGGCTCAGCACCCATGTCCACGGACCGCCTGAAAGAGGCGCTCATGCGGATCGGCCCGGTCATGCGCGGCGGCTTTGGCCAGACGGAGTGCCCCATGTTCATTGCCAGGCTGCATCCTGCAGAGCATTTCGTGAACGGCGAGCTGGGTGGCGAGCTGATGCCGGACGAACGGCTGCGTAGCGTGGGGCGCCACACCATCATCTCCGAGCTGGGCGTCCTCGACGACGAGGGTCAGGAGCTGCCTCCAGGTGAGCGCGGCGAGATCGCGGTGAAAGGGCCGATGGTGTCGGAAGGCTACTACGAGGCGCCGGAGGAGACGGCGAAGATTCGCGTCAACGGCTGGCACCTGACGGGCGATATCGGCTACCTCGACGACGAAGGGTATCTCTACATCGTCGATCGGAAAAAAGACATGATCATCACCGGCGGTTTCAACGTGTACTCGGCAGAAGTGGAGCATGCGCTGATGGAGATTCCCGGCGTTCAGCTCGCGGTGGTCTTCGGGGTGCCGGACGACAAGTGGGGCGAGGCGGTGGCTGCACACATCAAGCTGGAACCGGGCGCTGACCTTGGAGAGGACGATCTCATTGTCGCGGCCAAGGAGGCGATCGGCGGGGTGAAGGCGCCCAAACGGGTGACCTTTGTGGAGGACTTTCCCCGCACGCCGGTGGGCAAGATCGATAAGAAGGTGCTCAGAGATCAGGCCTGGGAAAGTGCAGGGCGGAATATCTGAGTCGACTGCCTGGCGTGTTAGCAGCCTGGATCAACAGGACGGCTCAGACTTTGTCGAGAAACGCCAGCACGGCTGCATTGAATCCGTCGCTGGCCTCAATGTTCACGGAGTGACCGCCTCCCAGGTCAATCACGTTCAGACTGGGCACCGCAGCCCGTAACGACTCCAGATCGGCTTGAAATGACTTTTCGAACTTGCCATTCGTGATCAGAAGCGGCTGCTCGAATTCAGCGACCAGCTCACGACAGTTCAACTCGATCCCGAGTTGTCCGCCGAGTTGGATCGCCTGCGGCACCATTGCGTCCGCGCTCGCAACCAGGGCGTCTTTGACGGATTCCGGAAAGCGACGGGCGTGAATCGGATGATAAGGTAACTCACGCAGGTCGGCAGGTGGTTCCGACCGTTCTCTGCGTCTCGAGTTTTCTTCGATCAGCGAGCCGAAAGCTGACCGCGAGTTGGTGGCGATCGCGGCGGTGCAGACCTCTGGATAGGCCCTGGCGTAGTTCAGGATGATGCCGGCGCCATAGGATTGGCCGATAACCGCCCATCTGGCGATGCCGAGCTCACTGCGAATGGACTCGAACTGCTCGTAGTAGGTTGCCAGGGTGTAGCAATCCGGATCCGAGGGTGTCGGCGAACCGCCATGCCCCCAGAGCTCCACGGCGACCAGAAAGTGCCGAGCCGCCAACGCATCGAGGTTGGTGAGCCACTGGGCGTTGCACGACATGAAGCCATGCACCAGCAGCACGGCGGGATCGTCGGGGTTGCCGTGGGTTTCGAAGTTCAGCCGCGGCATGGACGCCAGCCTGCTAAGCCAGGTGACGCTGCAGGTCGGCGCGAGCCTGCTGATACTCGTCTATCAGCTGCTCGCAAAGCGCCTGCACGGGCACCACCTCTCTGGTGGCGCCGATGCCGTGACCGGCAGACCAGATGCCTTTGTAGCGCTGTTTGGACTGGCCGTCTGAGGTGACGATCTCGCCGGGGCGGGTGACCGCCAACTCGTCCAGATCGATGCCGGCTTTGACCAGGCTCGGTGCGTACCAGTTTGCCGGGGCGCCATCCAACGCCGCGGAAAGAAATATGTCGGTGGCTTTGCCCTCGATGAGCGCATCGCAGTACTCCTTTGGCGCCAGGGACTCCTCGGTGGCGATGAATCGGGTGCCCATATAGGCCATCGATGCGCCCATGGCTTCCGCGGCGAGCAGATCCTGGCCGTTGGTGAGACCACCGGCCAGGATGATTGGCTTGTCAGTGACCTGTCTGATCTCGCTCACCAGCGCGAACGGGTTAATCGTTCCGCAGTGCCCACCGGCGCCGCCGGCAACGGCGATCAGCGCATCGGCGCCTGCCTCCACCGCTTTCTCCGCGTGGCGGGCGGAAGCCACGTCATGAAAGGCCACGCCACCGTAGTCGTGAATCATCTTGAACACGTCGTCCGGCGCGCCCTTGGATGTCAGCACAATGGGCACCCGGTGCTTGATCACCAGCTCCAGATCGCCTTCCATTCGTGCGTTGCTGGCGTGGACGACCAGATTGACTGCGTAGGGTGCAGGGTTCTCTCCCGCATCCTCTGCGGTCTGGAGCTCGCTCTGGGTCTCGATCAGCCACTCCTCCAATACCTCCCGGGTGCGGGTCGAATGGGCCGGATAGCTGCCGATGACGCCGGAACGGCAGGCGGCAATCGCCATCTTCGGGTTCGAGACGAGGAACATCGGCGCCACGATGAGCGGTATTGTCAGCCGATCAGCAAAATCGAATGGAATAGTCATCAGGGATTCCTCAGCTTGTGATGCTGGCAAAGACGTCTACGGGTTCCCGATCCATCTTTGCGGCGGCGGAGTTGATCTGCACGTCCAGGTCGGGATAGCCGAATGACAGCCCGCACAGAATTGCGTTTTCCTGGGGGATGGGAAGCATCGTCTTGACCGGCCCGGGGTACGTGGCCAGCGCGCCCTGTGGACAGGAGGCGATGCCGCGTTCCACGAACAGCAGCATGAGTGTCTGCAGGAAGATGCCGACATCCAGAGCGTTCGCCCGGTGCATGGTCTCGGGGTAGGACAGAAAAGCGGCGTGGGGCGCGCCAAAGAACTCCCAGTTCTTCATCGACAGGGCTATGCGCGCCTGCTTGTCGTCTTTGTCGATGCCTACCGCGCTGAAGTACTGAAAAGCACATTCACGCTGGCGTTCCTTGTAGCGGCCTTTCAAGCCTGTTCCGCCGGGTGGAAACGCCGGGTAGGGTTTAGTGCCGCTGTTGATCTCCGCGAAGATCGCATCCTGCAGACGCTGACGTGCGTCGCCGGATACGATGTCGATCCGCCAGGGCTGGGTGTTGCTGTTGGACGGCGCATGCCGGGCGAGCTCAAGCACTTCGCGAATGACGTTTTCAGGCACCGGCTCTTCTTTGAAGGCGCGAATGGTCCGTCGCGCCTGTATCGCTTCGCTGACGTTCACGTTCTGAACCTCCCTCAACCGACCCGGACCGGGCTCGCATCGGCGAGATTGGCAAGGCGGCGGAGATGCGGTTCGCTGTCCTGGCCGGCGAAGCTGCACAAGCTGGTGAATTTGCCTGCCAGCTTGTCTCCCTGGCCGTTGTAGTCGGTGACGGGTTCGGACAGGTCGTTGAACTCAACGTGCGCGTTCTGCTCTGCATCCACCCATGCCACCTTCGACTGGAATTGAGTCAGGGTGTCGTCGGTCTCAACCGTAACCTTGTCGATCAGGTCCTGCACCGGAGCGCTGCTGATGACGTCGTCGACGAAGGTTTCGGGATTTGCCGTGTCGATGCCATTCAGGGCCAGAGAGGCAGTGCCGCGCAGGCTGAACTTGCCTTCCAATCCGGTTTTCGGCTCCGGAACCCCGCAGACATCGAGCAGCTGCGAGTTCACCGTGATGGTCAGTGAAGACAGGTCGTCGACACTCAAGCTTGTGCGCAGCTTCAGGACGCTTTCGATCGCGGAATGCGTCAGGTGGCAGGCCGCGTGGTACTTGAACAGCGTGCCGAGGATCAGCCAGTCGTCGGCGATTGCGGCCAGACGCTCGCTGGCATCTGTCGCGTTTGACGCGGCCTGCACGAAACCCTGATTGCCGAGCACGGCATCCGGGTTGGCGGTGAAACCCGCGGCGGCGAGTCGCGCGCAGTTCACGCCGCTCTCGGCGGAATGCCCGGGATGATAGGGTTTAGTCATGGTGCCGAAGTTGGCTTTCACGCCGCAGGCGTGGGAAGCCGCTAAGCCCATGGCAGTGGCGTACTGGTCTTTGGGCAGTTTAAGAAGATGTGCGACACCGGCGGTGGCGCCGAAAGTGCCGTAAGTCGCCGTGGTATGCCAGCCTCTCGGGTAGTGATCACGACCCATGGCATGGTTGATACGGCCTTCGATCTCCACACCGGCAACAAAGGCGGCAATCAGCTCCTTGCCGGTCGCACCGATCTCCTCTGCTACCGCCAGCACCGCCGGCAGGACAGGTGCGGTGGAGTGACAGCCGACGCTGGAGCCGGTGTCGTCGTAGTCCAGGGCATGGCCGGCGGCGCCGTTCAGCAACGCGGCGGTCGGCGCTTCGATCTGCAGATCGGATCCGATCACCGTGCAGGTGCCGCTGCGGTGCCCGAACTGATTGCGGAGGATCTCGGACAGAGGCTCGGTGCTGCCCGCGAGGGCGCAGCCGAACCAGTCCAGAATGCACTGATTGGCGACCTGCACCACGTGATCCGGCAGATCGTCATAGGTCATGGTGCCGTATTTGTCCCAGGCTGCTAGATGATCCATTTGCTGCTCCCTCCAGTACTTTTAGGTAGGTTTACTGAATTGCGCGCCCACCGTCCACGTCGAGACAGACGCCGGTCAGAAACCTGGCTTCGTTCGACGCAAGAAAAAACGTCGCGTCCGCCACGTCTTCCGGAGTCGCCCGACGACCCATGGGAATGCCGGCGATGACCTGAGCATTGGCCTCGGCTGGAAGCTCAGCCGCACCCGTCGCACTCTGATCAAAACCCGTGGGTGCGGAAACAGGACAGACAGCGTTAACCCGGATGTTGGGTGCCAGCTCCACTGCCAATGCTTGGGTCAGCGTAAGAACTGCACCCTTCGCAGCATAGTATGCCGCCAGCCCGGGCCGAGGCCGCTTGGCGCCGATGGAAGACGTCGCCACGATTGCGCTGCCCTCCGGCATGTGTGGCGCACAATATTTGGCGGCCAGGAATACGCTGCGCGTGTTGATGGCAAACATGCGGTCGAACTCTGCAGTGTCCATGTCGATGGCGCGCCCGACGCGATGCGGAATGCCTGCATTGGCGCAAACCACGTCGATTTTGCCGTAGGCTTCAACCGCTGCGTTGGCAAGATCCTGATTCTGATCCTCATCCGCCACATCGATCTGCACGGCGATGGCCTGGGGCAGGGTGCTGGCGATCTGCTCGGCACCCTCGATATTCAGATCGGCCACCACGACCGACGCACCGGCTGCCGCGAACTTCTCGCTCATGGCCTTGCCGAAGCCGGAAGCACCGCCTGTGACGATCACGCATTTATCGTTGAATTCACTCATCTGTTTTCCCTTGTGTTAGTCGTTCAACCCTTACCCAGCAAGCGGTCGGATATGATGCGCTGCATGATCTCCGACGTGCCCTCGAAGATCTTGGTCAGCCGTGCATCCCGCCAGTAGCGCTCCACCGGGTAGTGGGTGGTGTAGCCGGCGCCGCCCATGATCTGCAGGCACTCCGACGTCACCCGCTCCGACATCTCGGCGGCGAAATACTTCACCATGGCGGCTTCCTTGTCCGCGCGGCGACCCTGGTCGATCTCGTTGCACACGTGGTACATGAGCTGGCGGGCCGCCTCGATTTCCGTGGCGGCGGTGGCGATCTTGAAGCGGATCGCTTGGAACTTGCCGATCGGCCGCCCGAACTGCTCACGCTCGTTGGCATACTCGATCGCCACGTTCAGAGCACCCTGGGCAGCACCGATTGAGCGGGCGGCAGTATGGGCTCTGGCGACTTCCAGCCCGCGTTGGATGCCGACGAAACCGCCAGCCATAGAGGCGGGACTACCTTCGTTGTCGCCTTCATCCGCTTCCAGCGCCGGTACGCGCACGTTGTCGAAGTGCAGTTCAAAGGTTTTCCAGCCGTGGTAGCCGATCTTCGGAATGGGGCTGCCCTGAACGCCAGCGGGCAGCTCGCCGCGGGGTTTTTCCACGGCAATGCTTTTCATACCGCCCTGGCGCCGCTCGCTGTCGGATTCCACACGGCACACCACGCTGATGAAGTCCGCGCCGTCGGCGAAGGTACACCAGTATTTATTACCGTTGATAATCCAGTCGTCGCCGTCTCGTGCCGCACGGCAGGCTACGGCGGCCATGTCGGAACCGGCATTGGGTTCGGACATGGCGAAAGCGCCAAGGTACTGCCCGGCAGCCATCTGCGCGATCTTCTCATCCCGCAGGTCGCCGTAGCCGGGCACTGAGCGCCAGAAGCCGTTGCCGCGGGCGATGAGGCTGGCCACGCTCATCCAGCCGCGCGCCAGCTCTTCGGCGATGATGCAGTATTCGAAGCAACCCAGGCCCAGGCCGCCCTTGTCTTCCGGGATGGTGATACCGAAGTAGCCCATCTCGCCCATCTTGTCGATCAGCTCGCGGGGTATTTCACCTTTTTCCGGGTCGAGCTCGTTGGCGACAGGCAGCACCTCATTGGTGGTGAAGTCCCGCGCGGCCTCCTGCATCATGCGCCGCTCGTCTGTCCAGTATCCGTCACTCATGATTGTTGGCTCCTAGATGCCGTAAAGATTGGCCAGATCCAGGGTGTTGGCGTACAGGCGAACGGTGGCAGCATCGGCAAACTCCCCGTCGATCATCACCGCGCCCTCGCCCCGGGCCTCGGACTCCCGGTAGGCTTCCGTCATCTTGCGTGCTTTGCCGACCTTCTCCGCATCGGGGGTGAAGATCTCCTGGGCATGGGGGATCTGAGTGGGGTGTAGTGCCCATTTGCCCACCATCCCCAGCGCTCGTGCTTGCAAGCAGGATTCCCGGTAAGCATCGGTGTTGCGGATGTTGCCGAACGGCCCGTCGATTGCGTCGATGCCGCGCGCCCGAGCAGCCATCGCTACGCGGAACTTGGCGTAGTGGAAAACGTCGCCCGGGTATTTGTAGTCGGGGC
Source organism: Candidatus Azotimanducaceae bacterium (assembly GCA_965215995.1). Taxonomy (GTDB): domain Bacteria; phylum Pseudomonadota; class Gammaproteobacteria; order Pseudomonadales; family Azotimanducaceae; genus SZUA-309. Next base: position 4,388,658 of record OZ244128.1, read on the forward strand.
CGTAGATCGCCGTGAAATCCAGACCCTGGCTCGCCGAGTAGTCGCCCATGCCGAAGATCATCGCTTCCAGTCGAGGCGTGCTCGAGGCGATGGACTCCACGTTCTGCAGACCCAGGGTCTCCTCGATCAGCAGCTCGAGCCCGATCTTCTTCTTCAGGCCCAGCTTGAGCTCGAGCTGGGTCAGCAGCTTGTCCACGAACTGAACGTCCGAGGCATCATAGGGCTTGGTCAGCATGATGCAGTCGAGGTTCTCGCCTGCCTTCTCGACCACGGTGATCACATCGTCGTGACACCATTGGGTGCCGGTGTCGTTGATGCGCACACAGCGCACGGTGTCGCCCCAGTCGAGATTGTTCAGAGCGTCGACCACGTTGTCGCGGGCACCCACCTTCTGGTTCGGTGCGCAGGCATCCTCCAGGTCCAGAAAAACATGGTCCACGCCGCTTTCCGATGCTTTCTGAATCATCTTGGTGTTGCTGCCCGGTACCGACAGCTGGCAGCGGCGGTGGCGGCGGGGTTGGCCGTGAGCGTTCAGCATGGTCATTTACTTCTCCTCGTCTGCGAGCCAGTGGCTCTTCTTCTTGATCAGTGCGGTGCGCTCGAGTTCGGCCACCAGCTCTTTGTTCTGATTCACACCCCAGTGCTTGAACACCACGATGCCTGCGTCTTCACGATCGCTGTCCCGTTTTTCCAGGACCCTGGAGTAGGCGTAGAGCGTGTCGCCATGAAAGACCATGGTCTTCAGCTGGATGTTGTCGAGCCCGATCTCGGCGATGGCGTTCTCCACCGTATCCTGAGATGACAGGCCAAGGACCAGCGAGAAGTTCACACCGCCGTAGCAGAGGATCTTGCCCACTGGAGTCTTCGACATCTGGTCCTCGTTGAAGTGGCCCTGGGCGGTGTTCATCACCATGTTGGTGATGTTGACGTTTTCGAGCGCGGTCATGGTTTTTCCACGCGCATGGCGAATGGTCTGTCCGACCTCGAAGTCCTCGAAGTAGTTGTCGTTGCTGGTAAGGCGAGCCAACGCTGCTTTATCCATCACTCGGCTCCTTTCTTGATCTCTTTTTTGATCTTTGCGCCACCCATCTGACCCTTCCAGATTGCCAGGTTCGAGCGCCTGAACTCGATCACTTTGTTGCCGTGCTGGTTAAACCCTTCGTTGAACCAGGTGACGACACCCCTGCCTTCGGAGGAGGTGGACTCACGTTTGGCCTCCGTGACCGAAACCGCCGTCAGGGTGTCGCCGGGGTAGACGGGATCCAGATATTTAAGGTCGTAGACGCCCAGGAAAGGGCCGCCCAGACCCTCGGAGCAGATCTCGACACTCAAGCCGAGGATGACGTTAAACACCAGCTGAGGATTGACCACGATGTCCGGGTGCCCCAGGGCTTTGGCGTACTCACGATTGAAGTACAGCGGGTTGTAAGCCAGGGTGAGGTGACAGAACTGAATCGCGTCTGCCTCGGTGATCGTCCGCCCCCAATGGTGGTGGATGGTCTCGCCTACCTCGAAATTGTGGTATCCCTGCCCGCGCTTTCTGAGCACGGCAGATTCCAGCATCTCTTCGAATTCGCTCATGGAAACTCGCTCCCTTTGAATGGTGCATTTTTAAACGATTATTCATTGATTTGTCAATCAATAAATGTGATAACATGGCCTCAACGCCAGGCAATCGGGTGTTGGATAGAGGGAGATGGGACCATGACCGAAAGTGTTCACATGACCGAAGAACGCCAGATGATGCAGGACTCTGCGCGTGACTTTGTGGCCAAGGAAATCCTGCCGGTGGCCAACGAGCTCGATCCTGTACAGGGCGACATACCCATGGATCTGCGTCGCAAGATGGGTGAGATGGGCTACTTTGGCATCCAGATACCCGAAGAGCATGGTGGTCTTGGTCTCGGCGTCTTCGAGTATGCAATGATTACCGAGGAGATCGCCCGGGGATGGATGAGTTGCGCCAGTATCATTGCCCGCGCTGCCAGCATGATGCACATGGTCAACTGGCCCCTGGAGAAGCGCATTGAGCTGACCCAGCGGGCTGCGGTGGGTGATTACCTGCATGCTGGCGCGCTGTCCGAGCCGGATGCGGGATCCGATCTGTACGGCAGCATCAAGACCCGAGCGGTCCGCGATGGCGACGAGTGGGTGATCACGGGCAACAAATACTGGTGCACGTTTGCCGATGGCGCGAACGTCATCAACGTCCTGTGTCGGATTGAGGGGCTCGAAGGCAGAAACATCCGCAGCATCATGGTGGAAAAGCCCGCGGGTGAACTGCCGGAGAACTGCACCGGCGCCCCCATTCCGAAGATCGGTTACTTTGGGTGGAAAACCTGGGAATTGCGTTTCGAGGGCGTGCGGGTGCCGAAAGAGAACATCATCGGGCCGATTCCCGGGGAAGAAGCGCCGCCTCGCTCCGGCGGGGGTGGGCGCGGGCGGCAGCTCGCAGCGCTCTCTATACCGCGTGTGCACACGGCAGCACGCTCCATCGGCCTGGCTCGCGGCGCGATGGAGGATGCGATGGCCTACTCACAAGAACGGGTACAGTTCGGGCAGCCCATTTCGGATTTCCAGGAAACGCGCTTCAAGCTTGCGCGCATGGCTTCGGAGATAGAGGCGGCGCGCCAGCTGATGTATCACGTGGCGTCTGAAATCGATGCCGGCCGTGGCTCAGACAAAGACGCCTCCATGGTCAAGTGGTTCGCCAGCGAGATGGCGGAGCGGGTGACGTCCGATGCGCTGCAGATCTTCGGCGGTGCGGGCTACACCAAGCTGCACGCCATCGAGCGTCACTGGCGGGACGCACGTCTGACCAAGATCTTCGAGGGGACTTCCGAGATTCAGCTGCGAATCATCTCGGATCACATGCTCGGCAAGCCTACGAGCCGGTCGCAATCGTAGTAGGGAAGCTACTTTGTTAGCGACGTGAAAGTTCACGAGGATGCACGCTTCACAGGTGCCACACCAGGCATGCTGATCAGCTAGAGGAGATTGAATATGGAACCCACCCGCAGATGTGCACCAGAACTGCTGCAGAAGAACCTAAAAGGCCGTACCTACGTCATTACAGGCGCGAACTCGGGTATCGGGCTTGCAACTGCCACCCAACTGGCCCGACAGGGTGCTCATGTCATCGCGGGATGCCGCCGGGTTGATGCAGGCAATGCCGCTTTCGCAGATATTCCGGGATCATTTGAAGTCATCGAGCTTGATCTGGGTAGCCTGGCTTCCGTCCGGGAATTCGCCCGGCGTGTGCTGGACAAGCACTCGCGTATAGACGGCCTGGTAAACAACGCTGGCGTAATGCACTGCCCTGAAGGTCGCACACAGGATGGTTTTGAAACTCAGTTCGGCGTCAATCATCTGGCGCATTTCCTGTTGACGGAGCTGTTACTGGATACCTTGAAGGCCAGCGTGCCTTCCAGAATCGTCTGTGTTTCCAGTGTGCTTCATGTGGGTGACAAAAACGCCGACGGCTACATAGACCTCGAGGATCCCAACTTCGAAAACCGGGAGTACGACAAAGAGGTCGCCTATGCTCAGGCCAAACTGGCTAACGTGCTGCATGCGAATGAGCTTGCCAGAAGGTTGGAGGGAACTGGCGTGACGGCGGTTTCTGTTCATCCGGGATGGGTGCGCTCGAATCTGGCGAAGCACGTCATGCCGGTGTGGGTGCAGAACGTCCTGATGCGGCCGTTGAGCGGTTTGATAGGCCTCATGGGCCCGGAAGATGGTGCGCAGACGACGCTGCATTGCCTGCTGGATGATTCGATACCGCAGCACTCAGGTGAGTACTACTCACAAACCAGCATTCTGTATCCGGACAAAACCAATCGGGGTGGCGGCTGGCCAATGGTGTCACCAAATCCCAATGCCCATGACGAGAAGCTGGCTGCCGATCTATATGAGAAGAGTAGAACGCTCGTCGGGCTGGATTGATTCGTGAGCAGCCAGGAGAGCTCGAGCCAGACTGCCCGCGGCGAAGGAGCATCGAAAGCTTACCGGTGGTATGTCCTAGGCCTGTTGGGCGTTACCTACGCGTTCAGCTTCATGGACCGTCAGATCCTCTCCATCCTGCTGGAGGACATCCGCGCTGAATTTGCGCTCTCCGACATGCAGCTGGGATTATTGTCCGGGATCGCCTTCGCGCTTTTCTATGCCACTTTGGGCATTCCCATTGCCCGTCTTGCGGATCGTTTTAATCGGGTCAACATCGTCTCTATTGCGGTCGCCGTCTGGAGTGCAATGACGGTGTTGTGCGGCGCGGCTGCGAGCTTCTGGCAGCTGTTCCTCGCACGTGTTGGCGTGGGCGTCGGCGAAGCTGGTGGCAGCCCGCCGTCTCACTCGATCATCTCCGACTACTTTAAAGATGATGAGCGCTCCTTCGCACTGTCGATTTACTCGCTCGGCACCTCGTTGGGGATGCTGTTCGGCCTGGTGATGGGCGGGTTCATCGCCGAGTACTACGGTTGGCGTTGGGCCTTTGTTTGTGCCGGTGTGCCCGGCCTAGCGTTGGCGATCCTGTTGAAGCTGACAGTACGTGAGCCCAGGCGCGGCGGAACGGAAGTCAGACCTGCTGCAGCAGCTGAGCCGAGCCCGACGTCGACGGCGCGTGAAGATTCCATGCTCCAGACATTTCGGGTTCTGTGGGCCAATCGCGCGTATCGTGCCGTCAACATTGCGCACATGCTGGGTGTGTTCGTGGGTTATGGGTTCACCGTTTGGAAGCCGCCTCTCTACCTACGTCAGTTTGATCTGTCCCAGAGTGAGGTTGGCATGATCGTCGGCTTTACGTCAGCCGCCTTTGGCATTCCGGGCATGCTTCTTGGTGGATTCCTGGGGGATCGGCTGTTTCGTCGAGATGCCCGCGGTCCGGCCTGGCTGTGTGCTCTGGCCGTACTGCTGGCCACGCCCGCCTACCTGGCCGCACTGTGGAGTGAAGACTGGGTGATCACGACCGTCTTCATTGCCATCGGCATCTTCTTTTACTCCCTCAGCCACGCGCCGGGTCTGGCGATTGTGCAGACCGTGGTGGAACCTCATCGGCGCGCGCAGGCCGCTGCCTACGTGTTTTTCGTCGCGAACATGCTCGGACTGGGTGTCGGTCCACTTCTGGTTGGGTCATTGAGCGATTCGTTTGCTGCTGATTACGGAGAACGTTCGTTGAATGTAGCCCTCGGTGTTATCACCTTCGTTCTAGTTGGTGCGTCAGCGATGTATTGGCGCACGGCTCATGCGCTGGGTGACAAGCAAACAAAAGCGCCTTGACTCGCCTGGCGTGATCGAGATGGACGGTGGCGACAGATGTGACCGAGGTCGTGTGGGGATGTGTAGGTACCCCTACGCGCTGCCTTCTCTCAGCGCCCGCCGTTCCAGTGCTTGTATCAGATTGGCGTGTCGCTCGTTGGTGACCGGGTAGTTCCAGACCAGATAAGACGCTAACAGGAAGAAGAACGTAGGGATCACCGCGTATTCCATGCGGATCATCCAGAGCCCTGCTTCATTGGCCGATTGGCTCGGGTCGTATCCGGTCAGATTCAGGACCTGCAGCGCGATGAACATGCCGGCCGCGATGCCAACTTTGTCTATGGCGCCATGGACCGCGAAGAAGATGCCGGCGCGTTTCTTCCTTGTGACAGCTGTGTCCACGTCCACCACGTCGGCGATGATGGCCAGAGGCAGGTACGCGAAAGCACCGAAACTTGCACCTTTCAAGACGTAGAACACGAGAAAAGTGTTGTAGTCGCCGGCCCCGAGGAATGCGGTGGCGAGCACCATCAGTCCGGACCAAGTCATCGCGATCGCAAGGGATCGATGCTTGCCGTACCTTCGGGCAAGCCGTTGCCAGAGCGGGATGGCTGCGACGCCCATGAGATAATAAAGAATGAATGTACGGCCGATGCGATCACCGGCTTGAAGCACATCGTTCATGAAAAACACCAGCACCGCATGGCGGGACGCCTCGCCGATCACGATCGCCAGGGCGACGTACACCATGCGGCGAAAGGGCCCGATCTTCAGCATGCTGGTCAACTCTCGTGACCACGGCTGTCGTTTTGGCGGCACGCTCACCTCTCTTTCCGGAACCAGGAATAGTAGAGCAGCGACCGTAATAGGAAGCATGAACAAGAGCGTCACCCCGATCCCGGTCAGAACCTCACCAGATCCGGGCGTTTCCAGGATCTCCTGAAAAAACCAGATCACAACCGACGCCCCGATCAGACCCGCGATGGTCCACACCTGACGAGTCGCAGTGATCCTTGCACGATCCATGTAGTTGTCGCTGAGTTCCGCGCCCCATGCGCCATACGGGAGGATCATGATGGTCCAACCAAGATAGACCACCGTGTTCCAGATCAACATGTACCAGATATCCACCGGTAGTTCCGGCATGAAGAGCTTGTAGATGCCGATGAGCATCACCGGGAGCCCGAGGACGATGTACGGTCGTCGCCGACCAAACCGGCCATGTGTGTGATCCGATATCCAACCCATGATGGGATCGGTCACAAAGTCCGTCATACGGGAGATGAGCAGCACGGTGCTGATGGCCGCAAGCCCGAGGCCCAGCTCACCGGCATAATAGGGATGCAGGAACAGAGTCATCGGATACCCGAGAATAGCGATGGGGAAGCCGAGAGAGCCGTATGCAATGAGCGTACGGCGGTCAAGACTGTTGTTGGCGGAAATGGTCGTCTTCCCGATCCTTGAGATTTAGAAGCGGAGCGTATCAGAGGTTCCTGGCGGTGGGCTGAACATGGTCTAGATCCACGCCGGGTATAGATAGAAGTGCCTGGGGAGATTAGACCAGCACACCACTCGCTAACTTGACTGCATCAGATCAATGCACAGTCGTACGAAGAGAAATTCCGATCGTCACTCATGATACGGGTTTTCTGAGCCATACTCTGAGCGATCAACATCCGATCGAACGGATCCCGATGGTGGAAGGGCAGATCTTTGAGTAGAACTGCATCTTCGGCAGAGAAGTTCAGGGGCTGGAATCCCATTTCCTCCGTCATCTCGATAGGATCGAAATCGATATTCAACTTTCCCAGCGATGCCTTGATCATGATCTCAGCGATGGATACCGAGCTGACGTAGATAATGTTAGCCAGGGTTTCGAGTTCCTCCCGCTTCTTTTTAGAAATGCGCTCGGGTGCTGCCAATGCCCAGAGATAGATGTGGGTGTCGATCAGTATTCTCAAGTCTCTTCCCCGTAGAACATCTCCTCGATATCCGGATCAGGTTGAAAAAGGTCCTCGGGTAGCTCCAGTTTTCCCTTTAGCAGGCCCAGCTTCCGTTTACCTTCGGGCTTGTGAACGACGAGATCGGCAATGGGCAGGTTATTCTTAGCGATCACAACCTTTTCACCGTGGTATACGCGGTCGATGAGCTTTGAAAGCTGTGCTTTGGCCTCGGCAATGTTGACTATCATGATCCTGGCTCTGGCGCCTTAAAGATGACTTATTTGACCATATATGGTCAAGTTGGTCAACTTTCCGCTAGGTAGATCTCTGCTCGGTTCAAGCAGGGCTGAAGGTCGCTGTGGCGCTGGTGTCGACGCCACCATACGCCGAAAAACCCGTCAGTTTGCCGTTTGCACCAATCACTCGGTGACATGGGACGATGATCGGCAGGGGATTACGACCAAGGGCCCGCCCGACCTTCTCGGCGAGTTGCTTGTCGCCGAGTTGCAGAGCGATCTCACCATAAGTCCGAGTCTCGCCTGCCGGGATTGCGCGTGTTGCGGTATAGACCTGTACCGCGAACGGTTCAACCTGACTGAAGTCACAATCGATCCCGGTGAGATCCGTTTTGGCGCCTTCAAGCAGGGCGGTCATCGACGCGATCGCGGAGTGGATGATGGGTGGTGGCTCTGCCTCGGACGCACATGCTCGCTCAGCCAGACGGGCGGCAGTCGCGGCCGGAGTTCTTTCCGGCAGATGCGTCGCGATGACAGCGTCGTCGCGCCACGCGATACCACAATCTCCTATCGGCGTATGAAAAAGTGAGAAGTGCGCCACGCGATCTGTCTGTCACCCACGGAAGCGCTGCACGAAATGGACGATGAGAACATCGTTACGAAGAATGAGCAGACTCATGATGACATACGGGCGGAATGCGGCCTACCTGGTAGTCCCGATCCGGCACCGACGGGCCGCAACCTGGAGCGCTCCCTATGGCCGCGAGAGTGTTCTCTCTCGGTTCAAATGGCGGTAAAGATCAGTCCGGCTGGCTGGATGCTCCGGCTAAGGCATTGAAATAGAAGGCAAAACGGGCTTTACACGAAAAAGAACAACCAATAGCACCTCCGAACATCTTGTCGACAACGGTAGCCCCGAACGCGAGTACTGTGGATCAGGCAAACGGAGACGGGGAGGGACTCACTCCATGAAAATCGTCGTGTTGACAATCATCGCCGTGATGATGGTTTGGGGCATGCTTCGAAGAGCCGAGGTCGATGAGCCCGACGCGTTAGAGGACGCCGGTGAGACAAGCGAGAGATGCGTTCTTTAGCGACATACCCTGGAACCCAGAGCGGAAATTACGGCTCGACGAGCCCATGCGCCGCCATTTCCCCGAAGCGCTCCTCGAGCACCGCCGGTAGGGGCGTGGTTGGCTCGGCCATTGCGTCTCCCGATCGTAAGAAATAGGCGTCCGCCGAATCGACACCATGTGGCGGGCGACTTTCGTTCACTGCTCTGCTCGCCTCAAGCATCAGCTGTCTGAAGCGCACGACGCCTAGATCTGTCTGGCCGAGGAGTTCCTTCGTTCGATCGGCAATCAGCCCCTGGCTGTCCGCGATGGCAGCGTCCTGCTCTGAGATGCCTTCGATGCCGGTGAAATTCGAATGCTTCTGGCGTTCGCGGCTGATCAGGTAGTCGTTGTTACGATTGCGTAGCGGCACGTACTGCTCGTCCACCTCGGCAAAGATACCGTGGCCGCCTGCATACTGTGCCCGTTCCTGGGCAGTCAGCGGCCTGTCCGGATTCCACGCATAGCAGAAGATCCAGCAGGAGTGATCGTCGACCGGCACCCAGGTGTTTCCTTGGTACATCTCACCGGGGAAGGTGTTCGGAGCGAGGGAGTGGTTCGGCATGAGGAACTGGGTCAGCCGCCAGTAGAGCTGATCGTCATCCGTCTGTCGTGAGGCACCAAGGATCAGACCGGCATCGTGGCGCAGCACGGTGAACTTCGGCATCCCGTCTTTGATCAACCAGCGGAAGCGGGCGATGGCCGGTGGCTCGTTGACGCCGTCGCCAGGAACGAGGCTTGCTTTTTCACCGTCGGTGATATTCGCATGCAGGTATGAGAAATGGGCCGTGTCCAGTCCGCCTTCCACAGCCTGTGCCCAATTGCACTGCTGGAACTTTTTGGAAACGAAACGATGGGACTCGGGCAGGGTGGCAAATTCGAACTGGGGTAATGTGGGTGGGTCATCCTCGCCCAGATAGACCCAGACCATGTCACCCCATTCGCGCGTCGGCAGCGCCCGGATTTTCGCTTTTTCCCTGGTCCGCTCAGCAATCTCCGGTGGTGAGGTGGGCAGATCGACACAGTTGCCGTCGATGTCGAACTTCCAACCGTGGTAGACACAGCGAAGTCCGCAGTCTTCGTTACGACCGAAGAACAGGTTAGCGCCACGATGGCTGCAGGCGGGTTCGAGCACGCCGACCGCGCCGTTGCTGTCTCTGAAAGCGACGAAGTCCTCGCCCAAGATGCGCAGGCGCCGCGGTGCGCCGTCGGGTTCGAGTTCCCGGGACAGCAACGCAGGCTGCCAGTATGACCGGAACACACTCCCCATAGAGGTGTTCGGACCGGTTTCGGTCAGTGTTCTATTCTCCTCGGCGCTCAGCATCTACTCCCCCCTCTGGCGACTCGGTTCCAGAGCAGTATACGGCGATGTCACTCGGAAGCAGCTAGAGCTTGATCATCCCGCCATCCACCATCAGGGACTGGCCGGTGATGTTGGCCGCCGCATCCGATACCAGAAAGACCACTGCGTTGCCGATGTCTGCCGGCGTTTGTGGGCGTTTCATCGGCGTTGGTGGGAACACCGTCGGATAGTCGTCCCGAAAGATGCCGTCGAACCATTCATCTGCCGACATGCCTTGATACTGTGGGTCCGTCCGTACAGTTCTCTCGGCGTTCGCCTTCCAGGCATCGGTGTAAACGATGCCGGGGCAGACGGCGTTGGCCGTGATGCCGTGAGGCCCAAGCCGGTCGGCCAGGGTTTGGGTGTAGCTCACGAGCGCAGCTTTCATAGCGCCATAGGCGGGTGGCACGAACTTCGCGAGCATTTCCGCCGGAAAGGAAGAGCGACCGGCGATGGAGGAGATGTTGATGATGGCGCCGGAACCGTTGGCCTTCATATGCTCCACCAGTGCTTCGGTCATCAGCACGGTCGCTTTCAGGTTCTGAGCATAGAGTGAGTCCCACAGCGCCGCGATGGGCGCCATCGGACCTTCCGGCAGCGCAGCTGCAGTTTTCGGGCCGGCACCGACATTGTTCACCAGGATGTCGATCTTGCCGAATTCCTCCGTAGCGGCTTCGATCAGAGCGACCATCACGGCAGGATCGGTGATGTCTCCGGGAAAGGGCAAGGTGCGAACACCGGCGGCTTCCACCGCGGCGGCCGTGGCAGCCGTCGTCTCGGTCCCGTAGGAGTTGACCACCACGTTGGCACCAGCCTGGGCGAGATGTTCCGCGATGCCTCGACCGATGCCGCGTCCGGCGGCGGTGACGATGGCGGTTTTGCCCTTGAGCTGCATTTTCATGAACCTCGCTGGTCGGTCGCGATCCGATCAGCGGCAGTATACGTGACGCTTTGTGTCGTTGGGTCAGCGCGTGCCATGATCCGTTGTTGGAGACCAGCAATCGGGGACCGAACAGTGACCGAACATCTGGAAACCTACTACCGCGACCACTGGGTAGAGGTGGAAGACGAACGCATGGCGCGCTACGAGGCCATGTTTGAATGGCGTGAAGGTCTGGAGGCGCTGATTGCTCCGGCCGATGTTCAGCCCGATCAGATCGTCGTGGATTACGGCTGTGGTCCGGGTGGCCTGACGATTGAGCTGGCTCGAAGAGTAGGCCCGAAGGGTCAGGTCATCGCGGTGGATATCAACCAGGCTTTTCTGGACCGGACCCGAGTGCTGGTGGAGCAGGCAGGTCTTTCCGGGCGTGTTGATGCCCGGCTGATGGAAGGTGACCAGATACCGGTGGACGACGGCTCCGTGGATCGGGTGATCTGCAAGAACGTCCTGGAGTACGTGCCGGACCCGGAGGCGACTGTGGCCGAGTTCTTCCGCATTGCGCGGCCGGGCGGTGTGGTTCATGTCAGTGATAGCGATTGGGGTGGGGTGGTCCTGGAGCCCCTGGGTGAGCGTTTCACACGCCTCATGTCCGCCGCCAGCATCGCCTTCCGCACGCCGCTGATCGCCAGGAGTCTCTACAGTATCTTTCGCCGGACCGGCTTCGCGGAGATTGATGTGGGGATTCTCGCTAGTGCCGATACGTCCGGCAGCCTGCGCGGGGTCATTACCAACATGGCGTCGTACGCAAGAACCTCCGGCGGGATCGATGAGCCGGAAATCAGGCAGCTGCTCGAGGACGTGGACGAAGCGCTCTCGGCGGGCACCTATCTCGCGGTGCTGCCGCAGTTTCTTGTGACCGGTCAACGCCCCTGATACCGGTTCGCAATCGATCAACAGCAATGACTGACCTCTCCGAACACGTCCAGGCCAATCGCGAGTACTGGGATGGCATGGCGGATGATTGGGTCCGTGCGGGCGAAGCGAGCTGGGCAGCGGCCGAGCCCTACTGGGGTATCTGGCGGATTCCTGAGCATGAGGTGAAGTTGTTGCCGCAGGATATGTCCGGACTGAAGGCCATAGAGCTGGGCTGCGGGACCGGCTATGTGAGCGCGTGGATGATGCGCCGGGGAGCGAGCTGCGTAGGGATCGACAATTCCGCTCGCCAGATCGAGACGGCGCGTCGGCTGATGCGGGTGCATCAGCTGCCGTTCGACATCATCCACGGCAATGCGGAGAAAGTCCCGCTGCCGGATGAGACGTTCGATTTCGCCATCAGCGAGTATGGCGCTGCCATCTGGTGCGATCCTCACATCTGGATTCCGGAGGCGCATCGTCTGCTCAAGCCGGGTGGGCAGCTCCGCTTTCTCGGCACGCACCCGCTGGCCATCGTCGCAACGCCGCCGAACGGTGACGTCTGCGAACCGACCTTTCACAACAGCTACTTCGATCTGCACCAGCAGGACTGGCGGGAAGTCGAGATCGACCCGGGTGGAGTCGAGTTCAACCTGCCGATCTCGGCCTGGATGGCGTTGTTTCGCCGCACCGGCTTCGAGGTTGTCGACTATAAGGAATTGCGTGCGCCGGAGACGGCGAGCGGCACGCCGTTCGCCGTGCCGAGTGGCTGGGCGAAACGATGGCCCGGTGAGCAGGTCTGGTACCTGCGGAAGCGCTAGCAGCCTGTTGAAGATTTCTCGAAAGCTCAGAGGTACTGGCGTGCGGGCTGGCAAGGGCGTGAGGCGCAATCGAAGATTGCGCAAGCCGAATCTTCGATTCGGCCCCTCGACAGGCAATGTCGGCGACCTTACCGAGAGGCCCAACGCGGGCAGCGCGCACGCCAGTACCTCCCGCAGGGCGCGCCATACGGGGCCTGTGAGCTTCGTTGCCCTCCTCGACAAGGTCGCCGACATTGCCTTCGGAGCGCGCCTTGTCACAGACCCCGTATGGCGCGCTGAGCAAACGAGAAATCTTCAACAGGCTGCTAGAGATCCTCGAAACGCTGATATTCCTTCGACAGCTTCCGCTCGTGGGTTTCGATCTGATTGGCGAGGCCTTCGAAGGCGGCACGCACTTCCGAGGCGCTGACGCTCCCGGCCACCTCGCTGAAAAGCGCATGAAGATGCTGGTTCACCCCGACCAACCATTCCGTCAGAGCGAGCGTCGAATCGGAGGCAAGCCCACCAATGGAGGCGGGAAGCTCGACGCTGAAGTTGATGAACGTGCCAAGCACCGGATCCGGTGCATCCTCCAGGTATCTCTCGATGGCTCCCGTTAACGCTCGCTGCTCGAGCGCGTAAGCATTGAGCAGCATCTGAACCCGTTCTGAATGGGCGGCTGCCTGCTCAGAGGCAATCAGCTCGTTGATGTGTCGCAGATAAGCGATGGCGTGATCGAGCACCTCGCTGATCCGGCTCATGGTAACCCGCTCGTTAGGGCGCATGCCTGACTCCTTACGACATCTCTCTACTTGGACTGTTCTATAATGCACCGTATTGAGCGCAGATAAACGCTGCGCCCGAGAGCAGATAGGGGGAGAGAATGTCCGAGCAACCAGACGTGCTCATTGTCGGCGCCGGCTTTGCCGGTATGTATGCCATCCACCGTTTCCGGCAGCAGGGGCTCAAGCCGTTGGCCCTCGAGGCAGGCTCGGATGTGGGTGGCACCTGGTACTGGAACAGGTATCCGGGCGCCCGCTGCGATGTGCCGAGCCTGGAGTACTCATACGGTTTTTCTGAAGCGTTGGAGCAGGATTGGGACTGGCCCGAGGTGTTCTCGGCCCAGAGTGACATCCTCCGCTATGCCAACCATGTGGCCGACCGTTTCGACCTCAAGCGCGACATCCGATTCGACACCCGGGTCACCGCTGTGGACTGGCAGGAGGAAGCCAACGTCTGGCGGCTGACCACCGAGTCGGGAGAGACTTTCAACGCTCCGTTCTGCGTGATGGCAACCGGTTGCCTGTCGGTTCCGAACAAGCCGGACTTTCCCGGTGCCGATACGTTTCGCGGTACGGTGCTGCACACTGGCCTGTGGCCGAAGGAGGAGCCGGATCTGCATGGCAAGCGCATCGGCATCATCGGCACCGGCTCCTCCGGCGTTCAGGCCATTCCCGAGCTCGCCAGAGTGGCCGGCCACCTCACCGTATTTCAGCGCACACCCGTGTATACGGTACCCGCCAACCGCAAGGCCATGCGCGCCGCTGTTCAGGACGATTTCAGAGCCCACTACCGGCAGATCCGGGAGATGCAGCAGAGCAACGTCGGTGGCGTGTCCGGCTACCGGCCATTTCGCGATCAGCAGGGTGTCGGCCCGGCGGCGCCGAGCGGCGTCAGCGGTCTGCCTGGTACCGAGCCACCTGCCACCGTGGCGGAGCCGGTTGGGCCTCGGGCTGATAGCCTGGGCATTCTGGATCTCACCCCGGAGCAGCGTCGGGATCTGGTGCGCGAGCGAGGCCTCGGTGTGCTGCTCACCTTCCGCGATGCCTACTCTGATTCGGAGGCGAACGAAGCGGCTAATGCCGCTTTCCGGGACGGGATCCGCGAAATCGTCAGCGACCCCGACACGGCAGAAACGCTCTGCCCCACGACCTATGGTCTCGGCTGCAAACGTCAGGTGCTGGATCGTGATTACTACGAGACGTTCAACCGGGACAACGTCAGCCTGGTGGATGTGCGCGCCACACCCATAGAGACCATCACCGAACGTGGCGTGCGGACGTCGGAGACGGAGCACGAGGTGGACGTGCTCATCTACGCCACCGGGTTCGACGCCATGACAGGAGCATTGCTGCGCGCCAACATCACTGGTCGTGACGGCCGCCGCCTCGCTGACAAGTGGGAGCACGGACCGGTCGCTTACCTCGGCCTTGCGCTGTCAGGATTTCCGAATCTGTTCACGGTGACGGGACCCGGCAGTCCCTCCGTGCTCTGCAACATGCTCGTGGCCATCGAGCAGCATGTGAACTGGATCGGCGATGCTATTGATCGCATCCGTAGGCACGGCCATGCCACGATGGAGGCGATGCCCGAGGCGGAGGATGAGTGGGTGGCTCACGTGAATGCTGTGGCCGAAGGCACGATGTACACCACGCCGAGCTGCAACTCCTGGTATCTGGGCGCCAATATCCCCGGCAAGCCGCGGATCTTCATGCCTTATGTGGGCGGCTACCCGCGCTACCGGGAGCGATGCGAGCAGGTGGTCGCCAACGGCTACGAGGGATTTCGCTTCCGCTGAACCATGTGCTCCTGCCGAAGGCAGGGCTGTTTCTGCGACCGAACTCAGATTTTGGTTAGCCTCACAGCCGGTCTGAGGTTGGGCCTAACGGTCCTTTCCAGTAAAGGGCTACAGCTCCGTCAGCTTAGCGATTCGCTCATCATCGGCACCGAGATAACCGATCAGCGTTGCCTGGACCCGTTCCTTCTCCAGCGTGCCGGCTCGTGCCATCTCCTCCAGATCCGCCCAGTCTTTGGTCCGATTGAAGAAGGCTTTGAATACCGCCAGGTCGAAGCAGGAGAGAAACGGTAGAGATTTACCGGCGAAGGTCTCCCAGCGGATGCGAGTTGCGATGTCGTCATGGAAATCGGTGGAGTTAAGAAACAGGTCGAGCGGTGTCTTATCCCACCAGACGCGCACCTGACCGTCCCGTTTCAGGAGCTCTCGATCCTTCCGCGTCACCTTCACATCTTCAGGCAATACATCCAACGCGACCTCCCAGTCGCTCGCCGGGATGAGCAGGTTCACATCGATGTCAATCGTGCCCCGAGCGCGCTCCGTGCACCAGGCCAGAGCCAACGCGCCGCCGAAAGCGTGTGGAATGTCCTGCTTGGCCAGCTGCACGTGAAGCTGGCGAATCTTGCCGACCAGGTCATCCATGGGGAAAGGCCGGGAAATCGAGGTGGCGCGACGCCCTTGCCGGGAACTGAGCGGCGAGATTCAGCGCCGACTCCAGTTCTTCTCCTCTCGGAATACCGTCCCGCTCGCGAATTCGGGGGTGCAGGTGAATGTCCACAGCGTTGCCACAGGCTTCGAGAATTCGAAGGTAGGTGGTCACCGACGGCACTTTCCTGCCTTTCTCGTAGGCGGAGAGCGTTGCGTGGGAGGTCTTCGCTCGCTCAGCAAGCTCTCTCAGCGAGAGCTGAGCCTGTGCTCTGGCGCTGGCAAGCAGGGCGGCCGTGGACTGGAGGTGTGATTGAATGACCATATCTATGTCCTTTGTTGCATGGTATCCAATTGGATAACACTCCGCAAGAAGTGAAAACGGATCGGAAGGCGTCTGTTTGGCGCCGATTCGTCCCTCGGCTGTTGGTGCTTACGGGCTGGATTGAGTGAGCGGTGCGTGCAGCCTGGCGAGCCAGCCCGCCGGAAACTTCTCCACTTCCCGGTCGTAGGTTAGAAGGCCGTTGACCTCTCCTTCTACATCGGATGTCTGCGTGTAAATCGCAGCAGAAATGCCCGTGGTGCGGTGCAGCTGGATGATTGCGTCGGTGACTTTTCGGTAGGCGGTCTGCACGGCTTTCTCGTCCCGGAACGTCTGATAGCCCCAGTTACGCATCTCGGGATTCCAGAGGTGACCTTCGATTGGCCAGCCGATACCACCGTACTCGCCAATCACCAGCGCGCGTCGGCCATCGGCCTCCGGAGCGGTTGGCTCTGCCTGGTAGTCGTGCCGATCGATCAGGTCACCCGCCTCCATGTCTCGCCAGCCGCTGGTGGCGTTGACGAGGCGGGTCGGATCCAGGCTGCGGATACGTTCAGTCAGTCGCTCGGTGGCGAACTGCCCCCAGCCTTCATTGTG
Source organism: Candidatus Azotimanducaceae bacterium (assembly GCA_965215995.1). Taxonomy (GTDB): domain Bacteria; phylum Pseudomonadota; class Gammaproteobacteria; order Pseudomonadales; family Azotimanducaceae; genus SZUA-309. The sequence goes on from OZ244128.1 coordinate 4,405,275, forward strand.
CAGCACCCAGATCACGATGCAGGGATGTACCTTGAGACGGTTGATCATGCGTTGCAGTTCAAGCTCGTAGTGCTCTTCCGATCGACTGGAACGCAATCCTTCCCCTTCATCGTTCGGTGCGACGAACTGGGCCGGTAGAAAGCCGGAGGGCATGTCATGCCAGACCAGGATGCCGAGCCGATCGCAGTGATAGTAGTAGCGCGCAGGCTCCACCTTGATGTGCTTGCGCAACGTGTTGAATCCGGCTGCTTTCAGATACTCGATCTCGTAGATCATGGCTTCGTCAGCAGGTGGGGTATGCAGCCCGTCAGGCCACCAGCCCTGATCCAGTGGGCCCAGTTGAAACAGTGCCGCTCCGTTGAGCAGGAGCGTGGGACGGCCATCATCCGGATGAGGTCCGAGCTCGATGCGGCGAAGTCCGAAGTAGCTACTGACTCGATCGATCTCTGTGGCATTGGCCAGATCGGCACCGGCGTAAAGTGCTGTTTCCGCTTCACCGCGCAGCGGTAACTGACGCTGCAGCTGGTCAATCTGACTTTGGTTGTCTTCCGGGAATGGACTCCGGATGCGCAGCAGGGTCACGTCCACGTCGTAGAGAACTGGCGAGTCCGGCGACCACAGCACGGGACGGCTGATGGGCACGACCACCTTTCTGTCCGGACGTACCGTCGTTTCCTGCACGACCTTCCCATCGAGACTGATTGAGACGCGCAGCGCCAGCTCCGGGTCACGGCTCGGCCGGTGCAGAAAGCCGGTGAACTCGATGCCATCACACGTGCTCGTTGGTGCGATGCAGACCTCTTCGATGTGGGCGCGCATCGGAACCTGTTCAAGCCAGACCGTCTGCCAGATGCCGCTCACCGGCGTGTACCAGATTCCTTGTGGCTTCAGATGTTGCTTGCCACGGGGTTGGTCGCTGCTGCTGGTGGGATCCGTGACCGCGACGATGATTTCGTTGTCTCCGGAGCGTAGGTGCTCGGTGATGTCCAATGAGAACGGGTCGAAGCCGCCCGTATGGGTGCCGGCAAACCCACCGTTTATCCAGATCGCACACTCGTAGTCCACAGCGCCGAAGTGAAGGAGGGTGCGTTGATCAACGAGCGATTCCGGATCGCCAAGCGGAAAGTGCCTGCGATACCAGAGTCGCTCCAGAGGCGAGATGCTGCGCTCCACCCCGGATAGGGCGGACTCCACACAGAAAGGCACCAGGATGTCGCCTTCCCAGGCGAGGGGTTGTGGCGCGGCCCGGGGCGTGATGGCGTACTGCCAGGGACCGTTCAGGTTGGTCCACGAATCACGGCGCATCTGCGGTCGCGGGTAGTCATCGAGTACTGCTTGCCGGTCGATGTCGCGGCCCCATCGGGTCAGCACATTGAACTCCTTCAAAGCCCCCGCAAGCGGTAGATGGCACGAAGATAAATGGTCGCGACGCAGGCATCGTCCGCCTCGTCGAACAGATGGACGTCCACGTCAACGAACTCGTGTCCCTTCTTCTCGTAAAACTCCCGAACGGTCACCTCGGCGATGAGGCTGCTGTCCAGTGGAACCGCTCGGTAGTACTGAGACTGGGTCTGCAGATGGACCCAGGGATTCATATGGGCATTGGCCGCAAGCACCCAGTTGGAGCAGCCGAGCAGAAAGCCGGTATTGGCGTAGCCCCCGCCATCGAGCCGGTGCAGGTCTGGCATCAGGGATTCGTCGCGAACGTACGTTCTCATGTTGTGCTTGCTGCTCCAGCGATATCTGAACGCCCGACAACCGTGCGCACGCAGGTGCTCGAAGTGTTCCATGGAGGCGGGTGGCGGTTTGAAGTCGCTGCTGGTTACCGGATCGCCCCGTCTCGTCGGTGCGATGGGTGCAAGCTCTGGTAGCGATACGTCGGCGGTGGCGCTGACGGTGCCGTCCGGTTGAGTGATCTCAGCCTTGTAGGCGCTCTCGCACTGCTCGAGGACGTTGACGCTGAACGGTTCCTCGTCATAAAGCGGTGAACCGACCTGCACGGTGGCAGCGCCCCGATAGAGGAAGTCCAGGCCCCAGGCTTCCACGGCCGGGTGTAGGAGGTAGGCACTGATTGTGACGCCAGGCACCAAACCGCCGCGAAATCCATATTGCCTGGCAATCCGGTCTCCGTGAATCTCGTTTGCCGAATCCGGCGCCTGATTGAATGCCACGCTCTGCCAGTTGTTGATCATGCCCGGGTCCCTAACTCAGCGATCTGCTATCCAGATCGATGTTGTCTGACTATCGAGGTCACGGTAACGTGATTTCTCAACGTTGGCGACCGGGAGACGAGAGGGGAGGAGAGCAATGACCTACATCACAGGACGAGTCGTTCACGACGCTGATGCGCACGTTTTCGAGGCGCCCGGATGGCTGGAGCCCTGGATAGAGTCGGACATGAAGGCGGCTCTGGCTGCCTTCACAGCGGTGGACGCCAAGACCGAGAAGCGCTTCGAGCAGGCCAGAGCACCCTATTCAGATCCGGAGTTCCGGGCTAAAGACGAGGCGGAAGTCACGTTGCGAAAAGGGTTTTCGGCCCTCGGTGCCTTTGATAAGTCAGAACGGCCCGCGGCCATCGACTATCTTGGCGTGGCAAGCCAACTCACCTTCACCACGGGTGGATTGCGACCTCTGGCTGCCGCCGAGCGGAGCGGCGATCCGAAAACAGCGCATGCGGTTGCCCGGGCGCACAATCGGGCGATGCTGGACTTCTGTGATGCAGACGCGCGACTGCTGCCCGCCCTCTACGTGCCCATCCTGGACATCGATCTTGCCGTGACGGCCGCGGAAGAAGCCATTCGAGAGGGCGCTGCGGCCCTGATGCTACCGTCCGCCTGCCCGAAGCATCACGGACCGAGCCACATCGGCTTTGACCCACTCTGGGCCCAGGCCGAGGAAGCGGGTACTCCGATCGTGTATCACGTCGGCGGTGGGACTGCGTTGAACCCCACCTACAAGGAAAACGGCCTGCCACCGGTGAAGGACTTCATCGGCGGTGATGACAACTTCACCTCGGTCTCCTACCTGTCCATTCCAGAGGCGCCCATGCAGACGCTGGCAACGCTCATCATCGATGGCGTGCTGGATCGATTTCCGCGGCTCAAGTTCGGCGTGATAGAGATGGGCGCGGCCTGGGTGCCAGGCTGGATGCGCAGCATGGACTCCGCGGCCAGCGCTTTCGGCAAGAACGAGGAGCGCCTGCAGAAGCTGTCGCTCACGCCCTCCGAATTCGTCCGTCGCCAGGTTCGGGTCACCCCCTATCCGCACGAGGATACGGGATGGATCATCAGAAACTCCGGTCCGGAGGTATGCCTGTTCAGCACCGACTATCCGCACGTGGAGGGTGGACGCAATCCGGTCAAGCGCTTCGATGCCAGCCTGGATCGGGCCAGTTGCACGGAGGTGGAGGTGGACGGCTTCTACCGCAGAAACTACGAAGACCTGATGGGCAGCGCGCTACCGGAGATGCTGACCGCTAAGGGTTAGCGCCACGGATTTAGCACCAAGAGCCGGATCACGACTGCCGCGCAAGCAGCACGGCAAAACGATCCAGCAGCAGGTGCCAGCCCGGCCAGTCATCATCCACCGCGATCTGTTGGAATCCTGCGGCCGAAGCTTCGCGCCTGATCTGCTCCGGCGTCACCCCATGACCGGAGTGACCTTCAGGTTGGTCCTCCGGCGTCCATGGCGCCAGTATCCAGGCAGGCCGGAAGTCGATCAGCAGAAGCTGTCCATCCGGCTTCAGCGCCCGATGGATGTCCGTGAGTGTTGCCTGCGGATCGCTGAGATGGTGGTAAACGTGGCGCAGCACGATCAGATCGCAGCATGCCGGAGGTAAGCCGGTACTGTTCGCGGTCGCTGTGCGCACCTCCACGTTCTCGAGTCCTTCGGTGGCGATCCGCTGGCGCAGATGCTCGATCAGTGCCGGATCGATCTCGGTGGCGAACACTTTGCCCGTTGGCCCGACCATGGCCAACCAGGCTGTGAGATGATCACCTTTCCCGGCACCAATATCGGCGATGGCATCGATCTGCTCACGGTCGATCAGATCTTTCACTCGAGCCGATTCCTGTGCTGGACTGACATCACAGCCGGCAAGAATCAAGCAGACCAGCAGCAGCGGGGATCTCATGCCCATTGTTAGCGCCCTCTGTTGCTGATTGAGAATACCTCTTTGCCGATTGGCTTACGTCTCCGGTTGATTGCACAAGATTGCAGTTCGTTGCACAGGGCAGGTGAGGCGCTGTTGCGCCGGTACAGTGCTGATGTGCGCCAAACTGCGCCCTTGACCGATCAGCGCGGGACGAATTCATCCCTGGGAGGCAACACCACTCGCAGTTCCACCCGACGGTTCTTCGCGCGTCCTGCGCTTGTGTCGTTCTTCGCAACCGGTCGCGTATCGGCATAGCTTTCCACCCGTAGTTGCTCCGGTGGAAAGCCCTGTTGCAGCAGGAATGCTGCCACGGCATTCGCGCGTGCGGCGGCCAGTTCCCAATTCGACCGAAACCCACCACCACGTACCGGGCGGTTGTCGGTGTGGCCCTGCACGGCCACATCCACCTCGCCGAACTCGCTGAGCAACAGGATGGCCCGTTCCAGTACCGGTGCAGCACTGGATTTCAGCAAGGCCCGGGACGAATCGAACAGAACCACTTCGGCGATCTGCAGGGTTACCGAGTCGTTGTGCCGCAGGATTTCCACACCATCCACCTTCATGCTGTGGGCCGTCGACTTCGCGTTCGTGGGCAGCGGCTCCACTTTAGTCACTGGATCGTCTGCGGTGGGGGCCGACCGTTCAGGCCGGGAAATGAATGCCGGCGGTGGTGGTGGGAGTGAGGCGGACAAAGGCGAGAACATCGGTGCGACCTGCGGCGCCAACTGCACAACGTCCGCGGTGGAAACCACGGCAGGATCCGGGGAGTTCGTGGTAGCCGGCTCGCCTGGGGGGGCTTGGGAATGCAGGCTGCTGACGAGCAGCACGAGAATCATGGCCAGAATGACGCTGAGAACGTCCACGTAGGAGAGCAGCCAGCCCTGCTCAGCCGTCTCTTCTTCCCAGGCGTGCCAGGCATCCCCAGCCAAAACCTCCGACCGGTCCACCATCAGCCGACAGCCGCCAGTATGGGACGAGCAGTGGGCTCGGTAGGCCATTCCGGACGCAGTTGTTCCATCACCTCACGAATCACCTCGGCGTGCTGCCTTTCGTAGAGCAGCAGCACGGCCTGCATCTGTGCGACGCACTCATTCACTTTGAAGCGCCCTTTCTGCTCGAGCTTGCTGGCCAGAGGTTTCAGCGCCAGGTTCGACAGAGTAAGCCCGTAGACGGTGGTCAGCATCGCGAAACCCATCGAGGTGCCGATCGTGGTCATCTCACCCGCGCTCAATCCGAACAGCATCTGAACCAGACCGAGCAGGGTCCCGAGCATGCCGAGCGTAGGTGCGTAGTTGCTCATCGCCCGAAGCAGTTCAACGGGCCGGCGATGGTGGTCCCGCTCCTCAGCGACCTGGCGCTGTAGAGCCAGCACCACCTGCTCGCGGGGAAATCCATCCAGCACGAGCTGGGTGCCTCGGCGCAGCACGGGTTCCTTGATGAGCTGGGTGACGGCTTCTGCCGGCCGAATCTTGCCGTAGCGGAAACATTTTGCCGCTTCGAAGAAATAGGTCAGATCCGTATGTCTACCTCCGGGAGCTGCAGCCGTGCGCTTCAAACTGCGAACGGCGCTGCTCAGCGCCTGCAGGGCTGATCCGGAATGGCTGAGTCTGGCGGTGACGAGGGTGCCCCCCAGCACCAGCCAGAGCCCCGATATTACGGCGATGAACCCGGATCCGGGTGCCGTCAGTTGAACGATGGTTGCCAGTACAACCAGCGTTGCCAGTGAAGTCGTACCCAGACGCGCAAGCAAGAGCTGCCTCCTCTTAGAGACCTTCGTTACAGACTTCTACATTGCAACTCTCGGGCCAGACCCCGCCTGAAAAGCCGCATTAGCGCACGCAGACGGGCTGCGCTAGGCTCTAGCCCGTGTTCGGCGGCCTCGGATCGAAGACTGATGAGAGCGAATGTTTGGGTACTTTCTCTGCTGGTAGCAGTGATGCCGACATGGACAGTTGCCCAGACAACCCAGGATGATCCCTCCTGGGCCTGGTCCGAAGAGAGGGTCCTGCAGGCGGTCAATCAGGTCCGAGCTGGCCGTGATCTGAATCCAGAGCGATGGCCGGGTGGCGCCCGCGTGGCGGTGCTGTTGTCGTTCGACGTGGACAACGAGACCCTCTGGCTGCGCAACAACGACACCAACGTCAGCGGTCTGTCCCAGGGGGAGTACGGTTCCCGGGTGGCGCTCGAGCGGATAGTGCGCTTGCTGGATGAGCACGATATCCCTGCCTCGTTCTTCGGCCCGGCCATGAGCTTTACGCTGGCACCGCAGATGATCGAGGCGATTCAAGCATCCGGCCGTCACGAGATCGGCGTGCACGGGTGGATTCACGAGCGAAATGCTGCACTCGAACGGGAAGATGAGGCGCGGCTGCTGCGCATGGCAGTGGATCGCATGACTGAGCTCACCGGCGTCGTGCCGGTTGGCTACCGCGCCCCGTCCTGGAATTTCTCACCGAATACGCTGGAGCTCCTTCTGGACATGGGATTTCTCTACGACTCGTCGCTCATGGCCGACGACCGCCCCTATGAGCTGCTCGCCAACGGCAAGCCGACGGGAATGGTCGAGTTGCCTGTTGATTGGATCCTGGACGACGCACCGCTCATGGTTCCGCTTGGCGACAGATACTCGAACCCCCGTGACGTGCTCGAGGTCTATAAAGACGAGTTTGACGTCGCTCATCGTGAAGGCACCATGTTCCTGCTGACCATGCACCCGCACATCATCGGGCATCGGTCACGCATCGTGGTGCTCGAGGAGCTCATTGCACACATCCGCGGCAAAGATGAGGTCTGGTTTGGCACGCACGAGGCAGCGGTGCGTTGGGTGAGAGAACAGGCAGGTATGGACTGAGTTCTGACCGGTTCTCGTGGCGCCGCGTGTTACTGCGCATCCTCCTGCAACATCTTTCGAATCGACTCTTCGATCTGCCCCCCGCAGTACAGCTTGCCGTACTTCTCCTCCTCTGCCGCAACGTACTTTGCCAGTGACGGTTGGGAGCCGATGCTCCGGCAATGGGCGTGGATACCGGGCGCCTGCTCGAGGAGATCGGCCTCCAGCTCTGGAAGACAGCGGATCATGTTGCCGAACAACGCAAAGACACCGACGTCAGAGAAGGTCGTGACGTCTTTGCCAAGATAGCCGCGGTTCAGCGTCTCTTCGAATATCTGCATCCAGAAAGGCAGGCGCTGCGACCGGAACTGAATCCATTCAGCGCGCTCCCACATCAGGGAGCCGTTGTATCTGCAGATCTCCATCAGCAGGTCATTGCAGTCCATGAGGATCTTCATAGACATCGCCTGATCGAATGGATCATCCGGCAGGAAGTCGAGCTCGCGGGAAACATGCAAAACGATGGCCGGCATCTGGCTGAGTGCACTGCCGGAAGCCAGATCTCGCAACAACGGCGGGCCCATGAACGGGATCTCCTGCTCGCTCGGCTGCCGGTTCTTCAGTTCGATGATGTCCTCGTAAGTTGTGCGCTCCAGCAGCGGCACCCCGCGATAAGCGAACAGGTAGCTGACGAAACAGCCTCTGAAGGGCAGCGGCCAGTAGCAGAGCTCGAATCTGGGTTGCGACGTTGCGGCTGACATTTCCTACCCTCCCTCCTCATCTCTAACCGGAGTCGAGCTCATCTCCCGAACGAACATCTCAACCGATTGCCAGATCTCGGGAGACGTTAAAGACACATTGTGACCGCCTCTGAACTCGACAACTTGCGGCGGGTTTGGAAACAATGCCAGCAGAGCCCGGGACTCCGCTGCCGGCACGATTTCATCCTGGGGTGAGTAGAGCACCAGCGTTTTCTCCGGAAGTGAGTCGAGCGTCGCAAACGGGTCGATTCTGTGCCGCAACAGCCACCGCGTGGGCAACCATGGCATGACCCGATCCGCAAGATGATGCAGGCTCCGAAAGGGGCTGATCATGACCAGGCCGTCCACCGGCCTGGATGTGGCCACAGATGCGGCGATGCCGCTGCCCAGGCTGCGTCCGAGCAGCAGCAGAGGCCTGTCCGCCCGGTAGCGACCGGCGAGCTCTTCAACCACGGCGCGGCCATCGTCAATCAGCGCCGAAGCCGTGGGTTTTCCTTCGCTCAACCCGTAGCCTCGATAGTTGATGAGCAGGGTGGTCGCATCCAATCTGGCAAAGACGTGCACGAGGTATGAGAGTTCCTCCGCGTTGCCGCCGAAGTAAACGAGCACAGGCCCTTCCGCGTCCGGATTGACCACCCAGCCGTGCAGCGTGACACCGGATCGCGCAAGGGTGACTGGCTGGACATGATCGCCATGGGGCGCTTGCCAGAGCTTGCTGGGGTAGAAAATCAGCCGATCCTGCAGCAGGAAGACGGTCAGGGTGAGCGCGGCATAGGCAGCCGCCAGGAAGAGCAGAAGGCGAAGCAGCGTGTCCACCTGGAATCAGGCCCCCTTCGCTGGACTTGGACCTGATACACCTGTCCCCAGACCCGCCTGCATTCAGTGGCTCGGGTTGGTTGGGTGTGGTGTGAGCTGCAGCTCATGGGTCCAGCATGAGCGGTCCTGACTGTGCAGGTACCAGAAAGCCTCAGCGATCTTCTCCGGATTCATCACGATGTCAGGACGCTTCTGAGCAAGTGGCAGCAACCTGGTACCAGGCGAGTCGATCAGACCGTCGATCACCACGTTGGCGACATGCACGCCGAACTCCGAGTACTCCTCGGTCAGCACCTGTGCCAGAGTTCGCATCATCACCCGCGGATAGTAGAGCGACTGGCCGGTTCGGCGCTTACGGCCACGCAGCGAGGCGGCGTTGTTCGAGATCAGAAACGAGCCCGTGCCCCGTTCGCGCATAGCGGGTAGCACGGCTTTCGCGACCAGAAAGGGCCCGCGACTGGCGATGTGCTGAGCCGTGTCGAACAGCGCCGTGGGAACGTGTTCGAGCAGTTCTTTGTCCGGCGGCAGGTCCCGGCCCTCCAGATAGCCGGCGTTGTAGACCAGCACCTCCGGGTCGCCAACGGAGCTGCGGATCCTATCGAAGGCCTGCTCGATCGACTGCTCTGAGGTGAGATCCAGCTCGACGATCATGCACTCGCCGCCCTGGGCCTGTATGGCTGCTGCCAGCGGTTCTGCATTGGCGGTGCGACGGGTTGTCAGAACGACGCAGTGCCCCTCGGCGGCGAACTTCTGCGAGATGGCGCCCCCCACACCCCAGCGCATGCTCACCGGGAGGTTGCTGTCGTCCACATCTCCGCCGTGCACAAGATGCGTGTTGCGACCATCCGACTGCCACTTCGACGTGGCGCCGATCACCACGGTGACCGGTTTTCTAGCCTCCATCATGGTTCTTCCCCGCTTGGCCGATCAGGCCGCTAAATCCCATCCTTCTTGTACTGCTCGAACATGTCCAGGTAAGAGGCATTGCCTCGCTCGAGCCGGGTAAGCTGGTGGGGTTTCACCTCACCGGCGATCCTGGCCGGTACGCCGAAAACGAGCGACCGGTCAGGAATGACCATCCCGGGACTCACCACAGCGCCTGCGCCGATCACGCAGAAGCTACCCACCTCGGCATCGTCGAGCACCGTGGCGTTGTTCGCGATCAGACTGTTGTCGCCGATGCTGCGACAGTGAACGACCGCACCGTGACCGACGATCACGTTCGCGCCGATGTGCATCTCCCGGCCGGTATGCACCACCACGTTGTCTTCAATGATCGTGCCGTCGCCGATCTGGATGTGCGCGAAGTCGCCGCGAATGACCGCACCGGGCCAGACACCGCATTGCTCTCCCAAGGTGACCTGACCCATGATCAGGGCAGCCTTGGCCACATATGCCGATTCGGGAACGCTCGGTGTGTGGTTTCGAAAGGTCTTGATCATGCTGGCGCCTCTACCCCCCTGATTCGGGAAGCTCCGATTCGCACTCTTCCACGAGGTATGAGCGCATTCTGTCGAGATCAAAAAGCCTGGCCTCGTCCTCCGAAATCTCCTTGCTCGCCTCGGCGCTGGCCAAGCGCTTGGCGCAGGCTGCCATGGTGGCTTCGTCCGGATACCAGATCTCCAGGAAAACGTCGTACTCCGGCTCGCGTAAGACGCCATCGCGATCTCGGGTGGCGTTTGTGTAGCGCCGGAAGTATCGACTGGCGTAGCCACTGAGATACTTCTCGCCGATCAGGCGATGCTGGCCTTCGTAGTAGGCACGAAAGTCTTCCACGGTCATCCCCGGACGGCGTCTCATGGGCATGACGAGCTTGATCATCGAAGCAGCCTTAGTTGCGCGCAGCCACGTCAGCGTACTACGGGAGAAGATTGATGAGAATTCGACTGCCGCTGTAAAGTCTGATCGCATGGGAATTGTTGAGGAGACCGGCATGAGGGGGGCGATTGCGGCAAAGGCACTGCTGGTCGCGTTGCAATCAGGCTGTTCGTGCAGCCAGGGAAGCAGCGCCTGACCGTGCTGAGCCCGGATACGCTTGATGCGCTGACGCCCCGACAGCTGGAAATCCTGGGGCTGGTTGCCCGCGGTCTGAGCAATGCGGACATCTGCCGCGCGCTGGAGATTTCTCAGAACACGGTGAAGGTGCACGTCGCGGCGGTTATCCGTGGTCTTGACGTTGCCAACCGCACCGAAGCGGCTGCGCTCTATCAGCGCCTGCAGAGCGAATCGGCAACTGCGGCGCTGCAACTGCAAGTGGCGGAGCGGGTCGGTCGTCCAAGCATCGCGGTGCTGCCCTTTCAGATCATGGCTGAAGCCAACTCCATCCCACTTGCGGAAGGATTCGCGGAGGACCTGATCACGCGTCTTTCCAGCTGGCGATGGTTTCCGGTGATCGCCCATGCCTCGAGTCGCCGCTTCACTTCTGCCGAGCTCAACCTCGAAGCGTTGCGCGACCAGCTCGGTGTTCAGTATGTGATCACCGGAAGCGCGCGTCACTCCGGCGAGCGTGGCCGGATCAACGTGCACCTCATCGAGGCGCGGAAGGGTAACACGCTGTGGTCTAACGCCTATGATTTTGATCTCGTCGATACGCTGAGGACTCAGGAGGAGATCGCCAAACGGGTGGTCGCCTACATCGCGCCGGAGCTGCTGGAGATCGAAGGTCGGCCCACCGTGGGACAGGAGAACTTCGGTGTCTGGCAATCCACCATGTCGGGTCTCTGGCATCTGGCTCGGCGGACCGAAGCTTCCGTTGCCAAGGCAGAAGAGTATCTGCGCGCGGCGATCGAGCAGGACGCGGCGTTCTCCCTCGCCTGGTACGGGTTGGCGTGGGTGCATCACCATGCCATCGTGGAGCAATGGAGCGACGATGCAGAAGCGTCGCTCGAGGCGATGGCCGAGGCTGCGGACACCTGTCAGCGCCTTGATCCCGGTGGCGCCGCCACCCTGTTGGTTGTCGGTCTCAAGGAACTGCTCATGGGTGATCCGGTCCGGGCAACGCAGACGCTCGAGCACGCTGCCGCAGTCAATCCGAGCTCTGCCCAGGCGCTTGGCCTGCTCGGTCAGTGTTATTGCCTTGGTGGCAAACCTGACGAAGCAATCGCTCTGGTGGAGGAGGCGTTGATCCTGAATCCCCTGAATCCGAACGCCTGGGCGCAGAAAAGTGTGATGGCGGCGGCGCACTTCGCTGCCCGGCGCTACGACGATGCGCTGGCCCTGGCTAGTGCGGCGCTGGGTGATCGGCCGCAGTCCATTACAGCGCATCTGGTCCTGGCTGCCACGCACTTTGAAAAAGGCGAGGCGCAGCGTGCGGGGGATTACGCCAGTCAGTTGCACCGGCTGCGGCCGAATTTCGACGTTGATGCCTACCTCGGGCTGATTGCTCCCGCGGCCCTGCCGGAGAACATCGAAAGGCTGCGTGCAGCCTTTACCTAAGTTCCTGTTCTATTAATCTGTGGAATCAATCGAACTGGACGCTAGGGATCCGGCAGCACAGATCAGCTCGGTCTGCGAATGCTCTCCTTCAGAAATCGGCAGAATTGGCTGCCAATCTCCGTAGCGGAGAGCTGTCCATCCGATGAAAACCATAGTTGAGCATGGTTGCCGGCACCCAGCACCATGAGTCGGAGCAGGTGCTTGTCGACCCAGGGTTCGAGCGGCAGGTCGTCCATCAAGGCGACGAACCGGGATTCAAACTGATCGCGAAAGCTGATCAGCTCGCTTCGGTATTTACTCACGTCGTCCGGCATCACCTTGAAGATGACCCGGGTGTAGGCGCTCGCCTCGGTGACCGCTCGCACCAGCGCCGCCATACCGGCTTCCAGACGTTCCCAGGGATCGTCGAGAGGCTCAACGGCCGCCTCGAATATGGCGGTGATCTGCTCCACCCCGGCGCCGTAGATCGCCAGCAGCAGATCGTCCTTGGAAGCGAAGTGGTAGTAGATCGAGCCCGGCAGCATACCGACCGACCTGGCGATGTCCCGCATGCTGGTCGCCTTGAACCCCTGAGTGGCGAAGAGCTCTGCGGAAGCGTGCAGAAGCGCTTCATTCCGGCTGTTTGACCGCTGCTGCTTCATAGGCGCAGGGTAGTGCCTCTTGACTGGCCAAACAAGTGTTTGTTTAATGCCGAACGACTGTTTGCTTAAGGGATGGCCATGGACGTTTCCGATCCGCTGCTCTACGAAGAAAACACTTTCCACCCGATGTTCAAGGCGCTGCGCTCGACGGATCCCGTGCACTACTGCGAAGAGAGCCGGTACGGGCCTTATTGGGCTATCACGCGTTATGACGACATCGTCGCTGTTGACATGAACCACCGGGTTTTCTCATCCGCTGCCGGAGGAATCTCGATTTTCGATGTGCCCATCGATGCCAACCCGAGCTTCATCAACATGGATCCGCCGGAGCACAGAGCACATCGCAGCTCGGTGACCCCGGTCTTCAGCAAAGAGAACCTGGCCGAGATGGAGGCAGAGGTGCGCGATCGGGTCGCTCGGATCCTGGATCGGGTGCCGCTGAACACACCGTTTGATTGGGTGGGGACGGTAGCCAACGAGCTGCCTTTGCAGATGCTGTCGACCCTGTTCGGTATCCCTGAAGAAGACCGCTACCACATGCTGCACTGGACGAGCGAGCAGGTTGCCTTTGTCGGCGGTGGCAGACCGGACGGCAAGGATGCGGATCAGCATCCGTCATTCAGTGAGTACTTCCTCGAGCTGCGTCAGCGCCGGAGCAAGGAACCACAGCTGACACCGGATCTGGTGTCGCATTTGATTCACAGCCAGGAACCGATTGCGGATAAGGCGTTCCTCAGCCACCTACGGTTGCTGGTCGTCGGGGCGAACGACACCACCAGAACGAGTATCGCGGGCGGGTTGGAGGCCGTCATCGAGCAAGGGCTGTACCACACGCTCCGGTCCAACAGGGCGTTGATCCCGACGGCGGTGGAAGAGATCGTGCGATTCGTCAGCCCGGTCGTACATCAGCGGCGCACGGCGCTGACTGATTTCGAGATCGGTGGCAAGACCATCCGAAAAGGGGACAAGGTGGTGATGTTTTACGTCTCAGGTAACCGGGACGAGGCGGTGTTCACCGATCCGGACAAGCTGGTGCTCGATCGCACCGAGCCCCGTATCCTGTCTTTCGGTTCCGGTATCCATCACTGCATCGGCTTCCGGCTGGCTAGAATGCAGCTTCAGCACATGTGGGAAGGCATGCTCGACCGGTTCAGCGATATCGAGATGGTGGAGCGTCCAAAACGACTGCGGTCCAACTTCGTGCAGGGCTTTCTCTCCATGCCGGTGATTGCGCGCGGTTAGCAGAGAAGGGGAATCAATTGTGAAAATCGTTGTTACCGGTGGTGCCTCCGGACTCGGCGAAGCACTGGTCAGTCGGCTCGCGGCGCAGACGCTCTGGATTCTGGATGTAAAGCCGCCAGAACACCTGCGCGAGGGGCATGAGTTCATAGCCCTGGATCTTGCCGATGAGAGCCAGATAGAACGTGTCATCGGGGAGCTTCCGCAGTCGATAGATGCGCTGGCGAACGTTGCCGGTATCGCGGCGGCGACGGCACCCGAGAAAGTGGTGGCGGTGAATTTCCCGGGACTGAGGTGCCTGTCGGAAGCGCTGACACCTCGGCTCACCAGCGGCGGGTCGATCGTTAACGTCTCTTCCATCGCGGGCCGGGATTGGCAGGCTAAATACGACCGGCTGCAACCGCTCCTGAACACCAGAACTTTCGCTGATGGTCTGGATTGGTGCCGCAAGCATGCTGACCTTTACGCGCGTGATCCCTATACGTTCTCCAAGCGACTGGTGACCGCGCATACGCTTCGAGCCGCGCAGGCGGCCGTGCAACAGGGCTATCGAGTGAACTGTGTGAGCCCCGGGCCGATAGAAACTCCGCTCTATCCCGAGTTCGAGTCACTGATGGGAAAGGCGCAAAGTGACTGGATGGCGGCGCAGACCGGTCGGATTGCCAGCGCCAATGACATCGCCGAGGTGGTCGACCTGCTGCTCACCGGGGAGTGTGGCTGGTTAAACGGCGTGGATGTGCCTGTTGATGGGGGCTACACGGCCGGCATGGAGTCCGGCTGGGTGGACTTCAGTCAGTCGCCGATCATGCAGAGCCGGTAGCGGATCAGTATCGCACCCGTTTATCGACTGGTTCACATTTTCGCGGCCAGGTTTTCGTCACAGTGCACGATCAGTCTGTCCGAAGGATGCGGTGCCAGATGATCGCTGACAATAGATTCAAGACGTTCGCCACCATGCTGCTCTGCGCTTTGCTCGCCGGTGCGTGCGGTGGCGGATCGACCACCGAATCTGCCGGCTCCGGGTCAACGGGTCAGACGCCGCCACCCCCGGGTGGTGGCACGGCGCCGCCTTCCGTGGCTGCCATGCAGCCGGCCAGCGGCGCGGTGTCTGCATCGATTGCCACCGTCGTATCCATAACCTTCACCCAACCGCTCGATGCCTCGGGTGTCGATCAACAGAGCCTGCAGCTGCTGGACGCGGGTGTACCGGTTGCCGGTCTGGTCGAGTACGATGCGGGCGCCATGCGGCTCAGCTTCACACCGGATGCGCCGCTGTCAACGGACACTGTCTACGAAGTGGTTGTATCCAGTGCCCTCCAGGATGAGGACGGCAACAATTTCCCCGGTCATGGCTGGTTCTTCACTACTGGCGGTGCCTACAACCTTGGCAGCACCAGCCAGATGACCATCGACATGTGCATGGACGAAGGAGACATGCAGATGCTCACGCTGGTGAACGACGCCCGTGCCGTGAGCCGTAGTTGCGGTGCGGACTTCGCAGATGCTCAGCCGGCGTTATCCTGGAATTGCCTTCTCGATCAGGCCGCCGTGGGCCACTCCGTCTCAATGGCGACCAACGATTTTCATGCTCATGTCAGCCCGGTAGATGGCAGCGGTCCCGGGGACCGCATTGCTGACGTTGGCTACAATCCACAGGCCTGGGGTGAGAACATTGCCGCCGGCTATGCGGATGAAGAGGCGGTGGTGCAGGCCTGGCTGGACAGCCCCGGCCACTGCCTGAACATCATGAGTGGGTCGTTCACGGAGCTGGGAGCAGGGTATGCGGAAAACCCAGCATCTACCTACGGCATCTACTGGACGCAGAACTTCGGACGACCGTTCTGAACCCTGTCTCGGGTTGAATCGCTGAGCGCATCTGATCAATAGTGCACCGTCCTTGTTGGGGGAAGGTGCACTGAGTTGTCAGCAAACAAAGAAGAAAAAGAAGAAACCGGAAGCGATGTCGGCGGGCGCTATGCCCACTACGTGCTCTTCGTTCTCATCCTGGTCTACATCTTCAACTTCGTCGATCGCAACATCCTTTCGATCCTGGCGGAAGACATCAAAGCTGATCTGGGCATCAACGATGCTCAGATGGGCTTCCTGTACGGTACGGTATTTGCGGTGTTTTATGCGGTGTTCGGCATCCCGCTGGCACGATTCGCAGACGTCTGGAACAGACGCTCGCTCATCTCGCTGGGCCTGCTGATCTGGAGCGGGATGACGGTATTGTCGGGCACCGCGAAGTCGTTTTTCAGCCTGGCGTCTTATCGGATCGGCGTTGGGATCGGTGAGGCCAGTGCTTCGCCTGCCGCCTATTCGATACTCGCCGACTACTACCCGCCGCACGTTCGATCGCTTGTTATCGCTCTCTACTCGTCGGGTGTCTACATCGGCGGCGGGCTGGGTCTTGCGGTCGGTGGCTGGGTGGTCGATGCCTGGGCAGCCGCCTATCCGGAAGCAGCGCCGCTCGGCTTGAAGGGCTGGCAGGTGGCCTTTTTTGTGGTCGGCACACCGGGATTGCTGCTCGCTGCCTGGGTGCGCTCGTTGCGCGAACCGGTGCGTGGCATGAGTGAAGGACTGGTGACCCCGCCGCATCCGGCTCCCTGGACCGTTCTTTATCAGGAACTGGTCTCGGTTCTGCCCGGCCTGAGCTTCGCCTATGTGGTGCGTGTTCATGCCGGCATTCTGCGGAACCTCTCCAGCATCCTGATCATTGCCCTGGGCGTCTGGTTGCTGGCCTGGTTGACCGGCTCTGTTGCGCAATGGATCGTGCTCGGCATCGGGATCTACATCACGTTGACCTGGGCCCAGCTGCTGAAGCAGCGGGACCCAGCCACGTATCACATGCTATTCGGTTCGAAAGCGCTGATCTTTGTGGTGCTCACCTTTCCGACCATCAGCTTCGTCAGCTACGGCGTGGGGTTCTGGGTGGCGCCCTACCTTTTGCGCGAGTTCGGCGTGAGTCCGGGAGACGTTGGCCTGTACATCGGTCTTGGCAACGTGGCCGCAGGGCTGATGGGGGTCAGTATCGGGGGTTACCTGGCAGATCGTTGGAAGCTCAGATACGCCAATGGCAGGCTCTACGTCGTGTTCATCGGGGTGGCGCTGACCATCCCATCCATACTCCTGATGCTCTACACAGATTCGATTGTGGTGGCACTGTGGATGAACTTCGTCTATCACATTCCCATCACGATGTTTGTCGGCATACCCCCCGCCACCACCAGCGATCTGGTCCTGCCGCGCATGCGTGCGGTGGCCAGTGCGTTCTACCTGCTGATGAATACCCTGATCGGGCTTGCCCTTGGTCCGTACTTCATCGGCCAGCTGAGTGATCTGTTTGCCGAGGCTGGCAGGGATGGCGCGGATGCCCTGCGCCTGGCGATGCTGAGCGCGCTGGGCATATTCGTGCTGACCATCGCCTTCGTGCTGCTGGCAATGCGCTACCTGCCACGTGACGAAGCCAGCCGGTTGGAGCGAGCCGGTGCGCTGGGTGAGGAGATCGTTCAGGCGAACGCCTGATCACGGACTCAACCCGTGCGGGTTTCAGCCTGCGCTGGCGATACAGTTGAGAAAGTGTTCTTGCCGCCGTTTTTCCTTCACTATTACGGACCACGAGGAGGGAAAATCATGCGTCTGAACATGACTACGGCGAAGCTCGGGTTTGTCCTGAGCCTCGGGATCGTTTCCACGATGGTTGCGGCCCAGTCGGACTGGTACCCGTCAAAGTACGGCGCGGACGATACCATCGGCGCGGCAAACAACTTATCCGAGGACGGGGTGGTGAAGGCCGCCGGCTTGGTGAAGCTGGGTAAGACCTATGCGCTCGGCGTGCCAACCGGCCCGGATACACCGGCCTATCCACCACGCTGGTATCACATGACGGTACTGCAGCTGGGTGCCAGTGACGGTGCGACCATCGGTTCAAACAAGGCGACAAGCTACGATGATCTGATCACCACCTACATGGGCGTTGGCAGTCAGATCGACGGCCTGGGTCACATGGGCGTGGATCACGTGTACTACAACGGCACACCGGCGGCGGAATTCGCCGGTCCGGCAGGTCTTACCAAGTTTTCCACCCATGAGATCCCGCCGATCGTCTCCCGAGGCGTCCTGCTGGACATGACCAGGATCATGGATATGAATCCCCTACCGGCCGGCACGGTGTTCAATCGCCGTGAGATCGACGCTGCGGCGGAAAGGGCGGGGGTTCAAATCGGAGAGGGCGATGTAGTGCTGTTCCATACCGGTTGGCTGGCGACGGCAGAGACGGATCCGCAGGGATTCATCGCTCAGCAGCCGGGGCTTGGTCTGGAAGGTGCACGCTATCTGGCTGGACTTGGCGTGGTGGCGATCGGGGCGGATACGGCAGCTCTCGAGGTCATTCCGCATGAGGACCCCGCCACCGGTTTTCCCGTGCATGCGGAGCTTCTGGCCAAGAACGGTGTGTATATTCTCGAAGTGATGAACACGGCGGCGCTGGCTGCGGACGGCGCCACGGAATTTCTGTTCGTCCTTGGCCAGCCCCGTTTTGTCGGCTCGGTGCAGGCGATCATCAATCCGGTGGCGATCCGTTAACCGCATAAGCACGAAGGGGAGACAGACATGGAACAGGGACTGTTTAGCGATCTGAAAGTAATCGACGCTGCCTCATTTCTGGCGGGTCCTTGCGCCGCCACGATTCTCGCCGATTACGGCGCGAATGTGGTGAAGATCGAGCCGCCGGGCGGCGATCGGCATCGGTCGATTGCGGCACGTCATCCCTCCGACTGGTCCTGGCAGCTCACCAACCGAACCAAACGTTCGCTGGCCATGGACATAACCACCGATGACGGCTATGCCGTTCTGATGCAGATGGTCGAGCAGGCGGATGTGTTTCTGGTGAACTTCAGTGCCGGTCAGCTCGAGAAGTATCGGCTCACCTGGGAGGTGCTGAAACAAGTGAACCCACGGTTGATCTTCGCGCAGATTTCAGCGTTCGGGCTGAAGGGGCCGGAGGCCGATCGCCGGGCGTTCGATCTGACCGGCTGGTTCGCACGAACCGGCATTCTGGACATGATCCGCGAGAAAGATGTGCCTCCCAGCGTGCCTGCGGGCGGCGTCGGCGATCATGCCACGGCGATGACGCTCTACGCCGCAATCGTGTCCGCGCTCTATCGCCGTGATCGCACGGGGGAGGGGAGCATGGTCTCCACATCACTGGCGGCGACGGGCGCCTGGGCGAATGGACTCAATCTGCAGGCGGTGGTGGGCGGTGTGGACACTGCGGCGCGCCGAGACAGAGAAGGCTGGTCCAATCCGGTGCAGAACGTTTACACCACGAAGGATGAGCGCCACGTCTTCATTGCCGTGCAGCACCTGGCCCGCGATTTCGACAAGCTGGTCGATGCGCTGGACAGACCGGAATGGCGGGACATGGAAGACATGCAGCCGGTGAAGCCCTTGTTCAGGAACCGGTTCAAAGCGCGGGAGCGGATGGCGGACGCGATTCGTGCTTTTACGGCTGCCGAGCTGCTGGAACGACTCGATGAGGCAGGGATCGTCCACGAGCTGATCCGCCGGAACGAAGAGGTGCTGGGAGACGAGCAGCTGATCGCCAATGGGCTGATCGTGCCTTTTGATTCGGGCCGGCCGGGATGTGACCGCACGTTTGCTTCGCCGTTTCAGATGACGGGTGAAGCCCAACGGGATCCCGTGGCTGCCCCTGATATTGGTGAGCACTCTCATGAAATACTCGCTGAGTTCGGCGTGGAACCGGATGTCGTAGAGAAACTGAAGGCAGCCGGCGTGGTTGGAGCCAGGAAGGCCGCTGATTGACTGGACAACGGTCACTATGGAGGGTGAATGATGCGATTGCTGCGAACCATCGGACTGGTGCTGCTCCTGGTGTCTAATCAGATTGGTTGGGCGGAAGAGGCAGACAAGGTGGCCGCGTCCAGAGAATCTGCAGTCGCTTGGCTCACGCTGATCGACAACGGCGAGATAGAGCGCAGCTGGTCGCAGGCTTCTTCCCTCTTTCAGCAGGCGGTCAGTGCTGGTGACTGGAAGCGGGCGGTCCGTGGCGCTCGCGCTCCCCTGGGCGACCTGCAGACACGCAGCTACCTGACGGCGACGCACACTACCACGCTGCCGGGGGCACCTGACGGTGAGTACGTGGTGATGCAGTTCAAAGCGGGCTTTGAACGAAAAGCAGAAGCCATAGAGACGGTGACCACCATGCTCGAGAGCGATGGCACCTGGCGGGTCTCCGGTTACTTCATCAAGTAGCGGATTCCAGCGGACGTTTAAACCACTGGCGAGGTGCCGCCATCCACGTTGATTGCCGTGCCGGTTACGTAGCTGGCGACACCTGAGCAGAGAAAGGCGATCACGTCACCGGCTTCCTGTGCTTCACCGACCCGGCCCATGGGCACTGTGGCACCCATGCGCTCGTACAAGCCGTCCAGCGTGATGTTTGAATCCCGCTCCTGCATGCGTTCTGCGCGCCGTTCGTGCTGGCGGCTTTTCAGCAGCCCGACGCAGACCGTGTTCACCCGCACACCGTCTGCTGCAAACTCCTTCGACCAGGTCTTGGTCAGCGAAATTCCGGCTGCCCGGGAAAGAGCGGTTGGCTGGCTGCCGGGCCCAGGTGCCTTGCCACCTGGCGTGGTCGTGTTGCAGATGGCGCCACGCGTTTTCTTCAGATGCTCGATGGTATGCCGCGTGCAGTAGATGGCGCCCATCACCTTCAGGTTGAAATCGGTCAACACCTGCTCATCCGTCATTTTCTCGAACCTCGCCGCAGAGGAGGTGCCCGCGTTGTTCACCAGGATGTCGATCTGATTCCAGCGCTCGAGCACCGTGCTCACCATGGCCTGGACGCTTGTCTCGTCTGCGACGTCGGTCGCGATGCCCAGGACCTCATTGCCCGTCCGCGTAGAAATCTCCGTTGCCGCCCGATCGAGATCTGCCTGGGTGCGGGCCACGAGTGCAATGCGTGCCCCCTCAGACGAAAGCCGCTCTGCTGCCGCCCGGCCGATGCCGTAGGTGCCGCCGGTGATGATCGCTACCTTGTCCTGAACACCTAAGTCCATACCTGCCTCTTCTCGTCTAGGGTGATTGAGTCGGGTTGGCGCTGGGTTAGCCCCAGTACTCCTCCGCTTGAGCCCGCAGCTCATCGCGAAAATCCGGATGCGCGATGTTGATCAGCGCTTCGGCGCGCTGCCGGTGGTTCTTGTCCAGCAGCCGCGCGATCCCGAACTCGGTGATCACGGTATCCGCCAGATAGCGGGGAATGGTCACCAGGGTGCCGGTCTCGTGCTTCGCAACGATCTTCGATACCGCGCCGTCGAATGCCGTCGAGCGAAGCACGATCACAGCCCGCCCGCTCGGGCAAAGCGTGGCGCCAAGATGGGTGTCCGGCTGACCGCCGGTGCCGTTCACCATCATCCCGCCGAACCGGTCCTCGCTGGCGATCTGGCCGATCAGATCCACGGCGATGGCGCTGTTGATGGAGGTCATCTGTCGGTTCTGAGCGAGGAGGGTGGGATTTAGCAGGTAGGCTGGATCGTAGAGCTCGAAGGCGGGATTGTCCTGAATGATCTCCATATCACCTGCGTCGCAGCCGGACCAGGCGACGGCGACTGCCCGGCCTCTATGAATGGTCTTCTTCGCGTTGGTGAGGATCCCGCGTTCCCATAGCCGCGCCAGCCCCGGTGAGCCGAGCTCGGTGTGCAGGCCGAGATCGTTCGCGTCATCGAACGCGCCTGCTTCAAACATCAATGAGCTCGGCTGGCCAATGCCGACCTGAATGGTGTCGCCATCGCGAATCAGCTCCTTCAGATATCCGGCGATCTTTTCAGCCGCCGGATCGATGACCATGCCCAGTTGCCGCTCGAGGGCGTCCGGGTCCAGGAGGTGAAAGCTGTCTGCTACCGGGGCCAGGCGTTCCCGGACAATGACCCTGGACAACGCCTTGAGACGCTCTCGATGCTCCGGTAGTGCCTCTGCGTCGATTCTCGCCTGGATGGCTTCCACGTCAGGCGGCGGCGCAAGCACACCGTCCACGAAAGCGGTGAACTCACTGACATGCGCCCAGACGTCGCCATGCACAGGCTGCATGTGATGATCGATGAAGGCGATGTTCTTGTAGCAGCGCTTGAGATAAGACTTCTTCTGCCACTGAGCCGGACCGAAGTGCACGAAGCCGGCGTCATTGGGTGCGCTGCAGGTCACCAGGTTGACGTCGGGCATCCTGGCTTCTTCGCGACCGGCATCGAATGCTTTCATGCCGAGCATGAACGTGGTTGGCAGGTAGGTGGATCGCCGCTCGTCGTGGCTCGCACGGGAGGCATCGCCGATGAATATCTCGATCTCCCGCTCACCGGCATCTCGAGGAGAAGACATGAGCGGCTCGTCGGCGGGTCCGAGAAGCCGCATATCCAGGCTGCCGAGTTCCCGAGTGCGTGCATCCAGCAGCTCAGCAATCACAGCGGGCGTGCCAACGTTCACATAGACGAGATCGTCCCCTTCAATGAGCGCCATGGCTGCACCCGGTTCCATGCAGCGCGCCTCGAACGCTTCCTGCCAGTCCCCTCGCTCGGTCATCGTTTCCCTCAACCGCTCCCCAACACCAGACTGAAAGTATAGGGCTGTGCCGAAAAGGCCACAAAGGTCAGTCGCTTGCACCCAGTTCTGCCAGCAGCTCGTCGTTGTGTTGACCTGCCAGTGGCGGTGGTGCGAGGTCCGGTGCCAGGCCGTCGAAGCGCACGAGCGGACCATGGCGCCTGTAGGTGCCCCATTCCGGGTGCACCACAGGCGTAGTGAGCTCGAGCGCCTGAGATTGAGGGTCTTCCAGCCAGAATCGACTTGGCAGAAGGCCGTCTGCCTGGACGCATCCGACACCGGCCGTGGTCAGGAGTCTTTGCCAATCTGCCGCTGGCTTCTGTGCAAAGAGCACAGTCAGCAGCTGCACGGCTTCTTCCGTACCGGCTGTCAGCTGTTCGGCGGATGGCGGTGTGACGGCGGATTGCTCCAGCACATCGACAAATCTCTGACGCTCGATGTCGGTAATCAGCGCCAGGAACACCCAGCTGTCGTCGGCGCAGGGATAGAGGCGGTAGGTGGGAGAAAGCCCGAGCAGCATCTCATCCGGCATGCCGCGGTCTGCTTTACCTGGATAGCTGAGAAAGTCGTCGTGATTCGCCTGAGCGTTGGCGCCAAACATGTCGACCAGTATCTTCTGCCCCATGCCCGTTCGCTGTCTTGTCGTGAGGCCGAGGGTGGTTGCTGTGGTGATCACCATGGCCGTGTTCGGATCGGGGTTCACCTCGTTTGCCCGCATGAGACGCCTGGTCCATAGCCGCAGGCCGTCCATGTCCTGAAGATCTTCGGGCACACGCTCGCCCATCTGATAAAGCACGCCACCCATGGCGGCACCGGGAATGGGGTGTGTGCTCGGACGCAGCGCGCCAGGACCGTCCGGTCCGTAGCCGTTGCATTGCAGGTAGACGATATTCGGGTTGATCTCGAGCACCTGTTCGTACTCGATGCCGAGACGCTCCGGGACCCCCGGGCGGAAATTGTGAATCAGCACATCGGCCGCCTCGATCAGTTGCAACACGACCCGACGGCCCGTCTCACTCTTCAGATCGACCGTCAGGCTGCGTTTGCCGGCATTCACTCTTGCCGAACCGATACCGGCACCGAGTCCCCGGTAGGGATCGCCTGCCAACGGCTCCACCTTGGTCACTTCGGCGCCCATGTCCGCCAGGAACGAGGCGGCCAGCGGCGCAGCGATGATGGTGGCAATCTCAACGACACGGATGCCTTGCAATGGCTGAGAGTTCTGCTTGCTGCCCGTTGGTGCTGGCCGGGGCGAGTCGGACCAGGCCATCTCGAGACCCTCGTCCGGCAGAGCATTCCCACCCGGGCTTGCCGGGGTGCGGGTCAGTCGGGCCAGCGGTCCGAGCTGGCGGCTGCCATCTGCTCTGCTGATCACATGACCGTTGGCGATGATGTCCGGGTCGTCGAGTGCCTGCTGGGTGGTCTGATAGGTGGTGGCCACCACGCCGCCGTTTGCGATGCAATCCGCCATCCACTCATCGGATGTCCGCGATTGAATCCGACTCAGCATCCGCTCGCGGAACGCCTCGTGCTTTTCCGGTGGCAGAAGCAGCTGCCTGGCGTCGAAGTCCGGATCCGCCAGCACGTCCATCAGCTCGGTCACCAGCAGGAAGTTGTCGAAAAGGTGGGGTAGAAGATTGCCGAACTGCATCCAGCGGCCATCGCCGGCCTGAGCCGGATGGTAGTAGAGGCTCGGCATGGGTGGTTCCGAGTCACCGCCGGACAGCACCTGATAAAACCTGGCGAACTGCTCGAACTGCCCACCGATCATGGCGCCCTGTTCGTACGGCAGCAGTCCCTGCAGCAGGCTGGTTTCGATCAGGCGTCCCTGGCCGGCTTCGCCCTGACTCAGCAGTGCCGCGAGGATGCCGGCGGTGGCCGTCTGGGCGGTGGCGTGGGTCGCGACCTGCAGTGCGGAAAAGACAGGACCGGTCCGGTCCACGATGCCGCGAAACAGATTCATGCGTCCGCTGTAGGCGGCGACCAGATGCTCATAGCCGGGTAGATCCGCCAGCGGTCCGTTGCTGCCGAAACCGGTGACGTGACAGACGTTCAGGTGTGGGTGGCGGGCATGAAGTTGCTCGAAGTCCAGGTCGCGGCGGGCAAGCGCACTGGATCGCCAGCTGGTGATCAGCACATCCGCGCCCGCGGCCAGGGCATGGAAGCGGTCCATATCGGCGCTCACGTTCAGGTCGAGCGCCAGCGTGCGCTTACCTCGCATCCACATGGGCGCCGCCGGGAGCTCGTCGAGCGGATGAGGCTCGGCTCGCACGATCTTCAGCACTTCGGCGCCGAAGTCGGCCAGGTGCATGGTCGCAAGGCCCGCTGCGGGTCCGTTCGATAGATCCAGCACGCGCAAGCCGCGCAAAGCGTCGGACATGATGCTCTGATTCCCCGTACCAGTGGCGTTGTCTAGAGTCTAACCCTGAAACTTGTCAGGTCGCAGTTGCTGCGGCGAGATCAATCCGGCGGTATTGCCAGCGCGATCAGCTCGGCTGGCGAGCGCCCGTCACTGATCATCATCACAATGAACTGCCGTCCGCCTGCCCGATAGGTGCTGGGAGAGCCGGTCTGGCTGGCCGGCAGCGGGATGGCGCTCACGACCTCACCCGTGCGCTTGTCATGGGCACGGAATACCGGGTCCCCACCAAAGCCCTCACCGGCGAAGAGCAGGGAGTCCGTTACCAGAATGCCGGCGCGGGTGGGTTTGCCGGTGCGGGGTAGATCTACTCCCGCCAACGCTGGATTGTTGGCCACGGCCGTGGGGGTATCGCCGTTGGCAACAGTCCAGATGATCTCGCCAGCACTCAGATCGATGGCCGTGGTCCGCCCCCAGGGCGGTTTGGCAATAGGTAACTCGAAAACGGTAGGCGGCTGGGCTCGACCGGAGATGAAGCGGATGTCAGAAGTCTCAGGCTCGTGCACCTGTTGCATCACCTCCACCCGGGTTCGGGAAGGCACGTAGAGAATGCCGGTGCCGGGATCGTAGGCGCTGCCTTCCCAGTTGGCACCGCCGGTGGAGCTCGGCAGGCGCAGTGTGCCCTGGGTGCCGTCCGGGGCGTTCGCCACGGAAGGTGGCTGGTAAAGCGGACCCAGACGATAGCGTTCGAGGACGGCCGCCACTTCTGCGCGGATCTCGGCGGTGTAGTCGATCAGATCTGCCCGGGAGACGCCCTGGCGATCAAACGGGGGCGGCTTTCTCGGTACGGGTTGGGTGGGCGAAGTCCATTCCCCGGGCACGTCGGTTTGCGGCACCGGCAGCTCATCGATCGGCCAGACGGGTTCCCCGGTTTGGCGATCGAATACGAACACAAAGCCCTGCTTGGTCGGCAACGCCACGAGCTTCCGGCCGTCCGGCAGGTCCGCCAGCACAGGCGCCGTTGGCGTGTCCCAGTCCCAGATATCGTGGTGAGCGTGTTGAAAGTGCCAGCGTCTTTCGCCCGTACGATAGTCGACGGCGACCAGGCTGCTCGAATACAGGTTGCTGCCCGGCCTATCGCCGCCGTACTGATCGCCGGTGGCCGACTCCACCGGCAGGTAGACCAGCTGAAGTTCCGGATCGGCGGACATGTGGGCCCAGACACCGGCATTGCCAGTAAACTCGGCAGAGCCATCGAGCCAGGTTTCGTAGCCTGCTTCGCCTTCCTCGGGAATGGTATGGAATGACCAGAGCCGCTCGCCGGTTTCGGCATGATAGGCGCGAACGTCACCTTTGACGTTGGCTTTTGAAGGTGGCCGGAAGCTGACGGCGTGCGCAGAGCCGACCACGATCACGTCCTCCACCACCAGAGGTGGCGCGGTCAGGCCAATGTCCAGTGGCCGATCAGGCGCGCGGCGCAACCCGTCGGTCAGATCGACGATGCCGGCGGCGCCGAACCTGCTATCCGGCAGGCCGGTTTCCGCATCCAGCTTCACCAGTTGGTAACCCGGCGTCACCGCCACAACGAAGCCGCGTCCCTGCTCGTCCCGATAGAACGAGAGCCCTTTGCCTGAATCCTTACGGGCAGCTTGTTCGAACCGTTCGCCTTCTCGAGCCCGCCACATCCAGAGGGTCTGCCCTGAGCTGGCATCGAGGGCGATGATGTTGCGCGTAGCACCGGCGGCGAAGAATAGGCGACCGTCGTGCATTATGGGCATGGAGACGTTGCGGATTTCCGGGGCGGGGCCGAAGTTGGCGGCACGCCAGCGCCAGGCTATAGACAGACGATGGACGTTGCCCGCGTTGATGTCGGCCAACGGGGCGTACCGGTTGGCATTGAGCTCTCCGCCGAAGTGACGCCACGGCACATCCGGCAGTTGCTGTGTGTCTTCCGTCAGCGCAATGGTCACGGTGGCCAGATCGACATCCGGGGCGAGAGGCGCGTCGAGCAGCACGAACAGATGTCGCAGGCTCAGCTCATATTCCCGATCGCTGAGCGACCCTGGCGACTCGGCAGGCATGGTCTCCCGGATCCGGTCGAGCAGCTCGTGCGCGTTGCCACCGAGCCAACCCTGCTCGATTCGACCGCGGATCTCCGCAGGCGCGTGACAGCGCGCGCAGTGGGCGCCCCAGACGGCTTCGGCCGAAGATACCTCTCCGGCGTTGAGGCAGGGCGTGATCAGTGCGTTGAGGAGAATGGCTGCGAGCGCACAGATCGGCGCCAGTTGCCGCGGGTGTGGGGACGAGTTGATGCCCCACCTCCCGCCCTCACTGGCTGATCGCTTGTTGATCGTCCTGCGCGGCATTGTCTTACCTCTGTCCCTCTCTGATGAACACTGATCAGCTGGACCTTACCAACATGACGGACCGGTTGCTCTGAGGCTGTGTCTGGCGGCCTGCTATGCTCCCGCATCAACCAGACGGAATAGAAGTTCCATGCCACTCAATATCAACCGTGACGTGTTCATCACCTGTGCGGTGACAGGCTCAGGCGGCACTCAAGAGAAGAGTCCGCATGTGCCACGCAGCCCGAAAGAAATCGCCGACAGCGCCATCGCAGCTGCCGAGGCAGGTGCCGCGGTCGTGCACTGTCATGTGCGCGATCCCCAGACTGGCGCGCCCTCCCGCGATCCGCTGCTTTACCGGGAGCTGACCGAGCACATTCGGGCAGCGAGCACGGATGTGGTATTGAACCTGACCACTGGCATGGGTGGTGATCTGGTGTTCGCTTCCGTGGAGGCGCCGCTGCCGCCAGGGCCAGGCACGGACATGGCCGGTGCGACGGAACGCATGCAACCCATCGCCGAATGCCTGCCGGAGATCTGCACCCTGGACTGCGGCACCATGAATTTCGCGGAAGCGGATTACGTGATGACCAACACCCCCGGCATGCTCCGCAGCATGGGCGGAATGATCGCGGCACTCGGCGTGCAAGCGGAAATCGAGGCGTTCGACACCGGGCATCTCTGGTTTGCCAGGCAACTGGTGGCAGAGGGGGTATTGCCACCCCCCGTGCTCGTTCAACTCTGCATGGGGGTGCCCTGGGGCGCGCCGGATGACCTGAACACGCTCATGGCCATGGTGGGCAACGTGCCTGGTGACTGGCACTGGTCGGCGTTCAGCCTGGGTGTGCATCAGATGCCGTACGTCGCGGCGGCGGTGCTGGCAGGCGGCAACGTGCGGGTGGGTCTGGAAGACAACCTCTATCTCGAGCGTGGCGTGCTGGCGACCAACGCGGATCTGGTTCAGCGGGCGGTGCAGATCATCGAATCGATTGGCTCCCGCGTGCTGAGCCCGAAAGAGGTTCGAGCCAAGCTCGGCCTGACCAAACGCGCTCCCATCGATTGACCATGAAGGCAGCGATCATTGGCGCTGGTGTGATCGGCGCAGGATGGGCGGCGCGATTCGCCCTGCATGGCTGGTCTGTGTCAGTTTTTGATCCGCTGGAAGATTCGCAGGGGCGTGTGACTGCCGTGCTAGACCGGGCGCGCAGCAGCCTGACGGAGCTGTATGACGTGCCCTTGCCGGCGGAAGGGACCATCGAGTTTGCCCAGAGCGCAAGCGCGGCGGTTATCGACGCGGACTGGGTGCAGGAAAACGTGCCCGAACAGCTGGAAGCAAAGAGAGCGCTGTTGGAGATGCTGAGTCCTCACCTCGAGCAGGACACCGTTCTGGCCTCCTCCACCTCGGGATTCAAACCTTCAGATCTTGCAGCAGGGCTATCCTGCGCGGATCGATTTCTGGTTTGTCATCCCTTCCAGCCCGTCTACCTGTTGCCTGCCGTGGAAGTCGTGCCGAGCCGCTGGACGGCAGCGCCTGTGGTCAGCCGCGCTCAAGACGTGTTGGCGTCAGTCGGCATGAGCCCGACGCTGATCGAGCAGGAAGTGGATGCCCATGTTGCGGACAGACTGCTCGAGGCGCTCTGGCGGGAAGCGCTCTGGCTGGTGAAAGACGGCGTTGCCACCACCGCGGAAATAGATGCGTTGATCAGGAACGGTTTCGGCCTGCGCTGGGCACAGATGGGGCTCTTCGAGACTTATCGCATCGCCGGTGGCGAGGCCGGCATGCATCACTTTCTGGCCCAGTTCGGCCCGGCGCTGGAGTGGCCCTGGAGCCGACTGACCGATGTGCCGGAGATGGATGATGCGCTGGTGGCGCTGATCGCAGGTCAATCCGATGATCAGGCAGCCGGTGCGAGCATTGCCGAGCTCACCGATGCGCGGGATCGCAATCTGGTTGCCATCCTCAAGGCGTTGAAAACCACCCGAGGAGGGGCGGGACAGGTGATCTCCGCCTTCGAGACCCGGCTTACGGGCAACAGGCCAAGCTGAATCACCTGCGCACAGCAAACGCCGGCCGATCATCAGGCACCATGCGCACGATCTGAGATCCGCTACCGTGTTCCAGCAGCAAATAGATCGTCCCATCCGGACCGCTCTGGATATCCCTGATGCGCGCCAGGTCCTCGATCAGCACTTCTGTGTGTATGAGCTTGTCATCCTCGATCACGAATCGATACAGCTCAGTGGCTTTGAGAGAACCGACCAGAAAGCTGCCCTGCCAGCCTGAAAAGGCGTCACCTGCATAGATGATGAAGCTGGATACCGCGGGCGATGGGGTGAGATCGATAACGGGTTGCTCGATGTCTTCCAGATCGAACTCGATACCCAGATCCTTCCAGTACTCGACCGGCGTGCCATCATAGTCCACGCCCTTTGAATACAGCGGCCAGCCGTAGTTGCGTCCCGGCAGCAGCAGATTCACCTCATCGCCACCGCGCGGACCCATCTCGGTGCCCCAGAGCTTGCCGGTGGCCGGATCGAACTCGAGCCCTTGCGGGCTGCGATGACCATAGGTCCAGATGCTGCCCATGGCCCCGGCCGAGGTAACGAAGGGATTGTCCTCCGGTATGCGGCCGTCATCACATACGCGGTGGGTCTTGCCGTATGGCGTGTGCAGTTCCTGGATGCCGACGTAGTTACCCATGCCTTTCATTCCCACGCTGATGAAGACGTGGCCCGCGGGATCGAAGGCGAGGCGGCCTCCGGCGCCCAGGTCCGGGACGCTGGAATAGAACTCGTTCGGTACCTGCCAGATCACTTCTTCATCCAGCCACGCGCCGTCTTCGATCCGTCCCCGGATCAGCCGGCTCATGGTCATGGGCAGCATCGTTTCGCCACCGTCTTCTGCGCAGGTCTCACAGAGATGGGTGTGCACCAGATAGATCCAGCCGTTTGCCTCGTAGTCCGGGTGCGGCGCCACATCCAGCATCCAGCCGAGACCGTAGTCCAGGCCCAGGATCTCAATTCCGGCGCCACTGGTCGCCGGTGTGCCTGTGATAGGTTCCGAGTGCGTGCCGTCCGGCCAGACGATGGACAGCCCTTCCTTCTTCTCAGTCAGCAGGATGCTGCCGTCCGGTAGCGGTGCGATGGAGAAGGGTTTTGAGGAGATGCCCGTGGCCACCGTTTCCAGGTGGAAGCGGTGCAGTTCGGATTCCATCGGCTCAGTTGGGATCGACAGCGGCTGGTCGGTTTTGAAGTCTGTGAAAACCCGACCAGCACGTTTCTCGGCGATCAGAATCGCCAGACTGCGAATCTGGCCTTCGTCCAGCGCACCGGCCCAGGGCGGCATGCCGCGTTCCGGGTAGCCTGTGGCGATGCTACTGACCAACGCGCTGACACTGTCGCCGTGCATGAGCGGTTGGCCGACCAGTGCCGGACCCTGAGCGCTGCCTTGGTAGGATTCACCATGGCAGACGGCGCAGTTGTCAGCGTACAGCGGCGCGAAAGGTTCACCCACGCCCACGCCGGTGGTGATTGCGAAGAAACCGCCGACAGCTATCAGCACGAGCAGGCCGAAGACGACGGCGATAACAGTGATCAGTTTTTTCATGCGCTACCTCGGCGGTGATCTTGCGGGTGACGTAGAGGCCTGTCCACCGGAAAGGGATTAACGTGCTCTGGGTCTGGTAGGCTCTTGGAGCTTCGAGCACAGGGGAGCGGCAATTGCCGGATAGAACATACCGATGGGTGGTGGTTGGCTACACGTTGCTGACTCAGGCGGTTGCCCTCGGTGTGATGTTCTACAGCTTTGCGTTGTTTGCCGTGCCCTGGCTGGATGTTTTCGAGGCACCGCGAAGGGACGTGATGCTGATCGGCAGTCTGCTGCAGTTCGGTGTTGGCATCTTCAGTCCCCTGGTGGGGCGGATGATGGATCGTTACCCCATGTACTGGGTGATCTACGCGGGACTCGGGTTGCTGCTGGTTGGACTCGTGCTCGGCTCGCGTGCGACCGCGCTCTGGCACCTGCAGTTGCTCTACGCCACCGTGTTTCCTTTTTCCATGGCGCTGATGGGCACCCTGGCGGCCCAGACGCTGATTACCCGCTGGTTCAGCGACCAGCGGGGGCTCGCGATCGGAATATCTGCCACGGGCACCAACCTTGGCGGTATCGTCTTTCCCATGGTGGTTGCAGCCGGGCTGGCCCTCGTTGGCTGGCGGGAGACCTTTCTCTGGCTCGCGGGGATCAGCCTCGTTCTGGTGGGACCACTGACCTGGCTCGTGCTGAGGCGCGCACCGCCATCCCTCGAGGCGCAATCCGACGTCGATCATCTGGACGGCCGGATGTGGACGACGAACGAAATTCTCACCAGCAGCCGCTTCTGGCTGCCGGTCGCCTGCATCCTGCCGATGATGATTGCATTCGGCGCGGTGCAGCTGAACATCGGTGCGCTAACCGGTGATCTCGGTTTCGGTGCGGATGTGGCCGCGCGGCTGGTGGCGATCTCCGCCGTCTGCATGGTGCTCGGCAAGTTTTTCTTCGGCAGCCTGGGTGACCGTCTGGATCATCGCTACCTGTTCTGGGTCGCGCTTGCCTTCATGTCCGCCACCATGGTCATATTGCAACTGGATGCATCGCTCTGGGTGCTGACGGTGGGTGTGGTTTCACTGGGACTGGCCGGTGGTGGCCTTTTGCCGTTGCTCGCTCTGATTTTCGGCGCCCGCTTCGGCGTCGCCTCGTTCGGCAGAGTGATGGGGCTGGTGATGTTGAGTTTGACCGTCGGTGCTGCGGGTCCGCTGTTGGCAGGCTGGCTCTATGATCTCACTGGCAGCTACGACGCGGTCTTTACGCTCTTTCTGCTACTGTTTCTGCCCGCTGGAATCGCCATTCGCTGGTTGCAGCCTCCAGGACACTGACTAGCTGCCAGGTGGCGGATTGGTCCGGTCATCGGGCAGGGCCTTGCGCCTGGGGAGCGACCAGCCCCAGAGGAGCGCTGAGGCGCGGATCAGGAAGCACGTTGCTGCACCGAGCCACAGGCCCCACTGGCTATCAAGCCCCACCGACTGACAGACCACAAAGGTCAGGGCCCCGGCGAATGCCGCGGTGGCATAAATATCCTGGCGAAGGATGAGAGGAATCTCGTTGCAAACCACATCCCGGATGATGCCACCGAGCACTGCGGTGACGACGCCCATCACAACCGCCACTTCGGCAGAACCGGTCAGCGCGTAACTCTTGGCCGCACCGGCGACGCAGAATACCGCCAGGCCAACCGCGTCCGCCCAGAGCAGCAATCGCTCCACGCGCTTGAGCACCGGCGCGGCGATGAAAGTGATAAGTGCCGCGCCGGCAATCAGCCAGAGATAGACGGTGTCCTGAGTCCAGAACACGGGCGCGCCTAAAACGATATCGCGGACGGTGCCGCCACCGATGGCGGGTAACAAGGCGATGACAACGAAACCGAACAGATCCATGCCGCGCCGATCGGCAGCCAGTGCGCCGCTGATCGCAAAGACGCAGACGCCAAACAGGTCCATCCAGTAGAGCATGTCAGCAGTCGGTGGTCAGGCGCATGATCAGGGCTTCAGGCCGGCCATCTCCAGCCCTTTCTGATACAGGTTTATCTGGTCCGGACGCTTAAGGTAAAACATCTTTTCTTTTGCGTAGGCCATTGAAAAATCAGGCATTTCTTTCTTGAGATCAGTAATGCATTGCTCTGCCTCTGTAATCCGGTCTAGGTAGGCGAGGGCGACAGCCCGATGCGCCAGAGCCCAGAACTGGCAGTTCGGGGTGGCCAGCGCCCGTTCCGTCCAGGCCTCCGCCCGCTGGTAGTCACCCTGGAAGAGCATGGCCAGCGCACCATAGGAATAGAAGGCCCAGAGCTGGGGATCATTGGGGGACAGCGCGACGGATCGTTCGAAGTAGCCGATGGCTTCCTCGTAGCGGCCTTCGTAGGCGAGAGAATCGCCCAGGCCGCAATAGGCGGCGGCGAAGGTGGGATTCATCTCGATTGCTTTCTGGTTTTCGACGATGGCCCGGTCGTACTCGCGTCGGGCCAGCAGGGTGCGGGCACGGAGCGCGTAGAAAGTGGCATTCTGGGGATCGAGCTGCAGTGCCTTCTCGCAGGCAGCCAGCGCTTCGTCGAGCAGTTGCTGACTCACCGGTGTGTCCCAGTAGATCATCCCGAGCACCACGGCGTAAGCCCACCATGCCCAGGCCTCTGCAAACCGCTCATCCAGCGCCTGGCACTTCTTCAAGAGCTTCTGCGCCTCCCGATTGGATTGCGCATTGAAGCGATAGAAATGGTGAACGCCGAGGTGGAAACAGTCCCAGGCCTGCAGGTTGTCCGGGCGTGCGGCCAGCACCCGGTTGCGCTCTGCAAAGCCGATCTCTGGCTCGAGTCTCGCTGCCACGGTCTCGGTGATCTCATCCTGGACGGCGAAGATGTCTGAGAGGTCCCGGTCGTAACGCTCAGACCACATCTGATAGCCCGATTCCGCATCGATCAGATCTACGCGGACCCGAACGCGATCTCCCTGGCGCTGGACACTGCCTGCCACAATGTAACGGACACCCAGGGAGCTGCCGAGCTCAGTGGTATCCAGGGCACTGTCCCGGAAGGCGAATGCCGTGTTACGGGCGATCACGTTCAGCCACCGATGCCGGGAAAGGTGCGTGATCAGATCCGCGCTCACCCCATCGGAGAAGTAGTCGTGTTCAGGGTTGTTGGAGAGATTTCGGAAGGGCAGAACGGCGATCGTGGGACGGTCGTGAGCCGCGGATTTGCCGCCGCCATGCAGGGGCTCCGGCGAAGTCGAATCGCTGCCTCCGGGTGCATCCTGGGCGGTGACGTCGGCCACGAATCTGAAGCCACGCTTGTGCACGGTGCGGATGATTTCCTGGCGCTTGCCGTCATCGCCGAGCAGCTGACGCAGGGTCTTGATCCGACCACTCAGTGCCGCGTCCGAAACCACCCGGCCACGCCAGACAGCTTCATTGATGGCCTCTTTGCTCAGGGTCTCTCCGGCATGGCTGACCAGCAGCGCCAGCAGCTCGAGAATCTGTGGTTCAGCGTGCACGGGCTGGCCATCACGGGTGAGCTCGAGCCCCCCGGTATCCAGAAGGAAATTCAGGAATGCATATCGCATCTGCGGATCTTCAGATTTTCTGCAAGTTTAAACCAGACAAACTTCAAGCCGGGAAGCTCCTGTTCGAGCACCATGCCCTCATCGCGCGTTGGCTGACGCGCCTTTATAACCAGCAACAAGGAGCAGAACATGAGCACGAAAAACCAGAAGATCCTCATCAACTGGCGCGAAGGCGTCGACGACCCGGAGAAAGCCACCATCACGCTGATCCTGGCGGTAACCAGCTCGAAGACCTGCGAGACAGCCCTGTTTGTTGCCGCCGAGGCGAGTGAGCTGGTTCTGAAAGGGGCCGCCGATGAAGTACGCGCACCCGGTTATGAGCCTCTGGCGGATCTGCTTCAGGCTTATCTCGCCAATGGCGGCAAGCTCTGGCTGTGTCCAGCCTGCGTGAAAGCCAAAGGCTTCAATGAAAGCGATCTGATCGATGGCGTGGAGGTCGCGGGTGCACCGCGGACCATGGCGTTTTTGGCGGATGGTGCTCAGGTGCTTGCCTGACCGCCGACGCAACACAATGGAGGCAACGAGATGTCGGAAAACGAAATGATGGCAGAGCCGCGGGTAGATGAGTCGCTACTGCGTGCTCAGGTCCAGGAGAAGTACCGGGAAGTCGCGCTCGAACCTGACGGCGAGTTCCACTTTCAGACCGGGCGGGGGCTTGCGCACCGGCTCGGTTATCCGGCGGAGATCGTCGACAAGGTGCCGGACAGTGCGGTTGAGTCGTTCGCGGGTGTTGCAAACCCCTTCTCTCTGCGCGATATCCAGTCAGGTGAACGGGTCATGGATGCGGGCTCCGGTGGTGGCTTTGATTGCCTGATCGCGGCCGAGCTGGTCGGCGAGACGGGTGCGGTGATCGGGGTCGACATGACCCAGGAAATGCTGACCAAGGCAGAAACGGAGCGATCGCAACTGGGCGTAGAGCAGATTGCCTATCGGGAAGGGCTGCTGGAAGCGCTGCCGGTCGAGGATGGCTGGGCCGATGTGGTGATCAGCAACGGCGTGTTCAATCTCTGTGCCGACAAGCCAGCGGTGATGGCAGAGGTTTTTCGCGTCTTGAAGCCAGGCGGCTGGTTGCAGTTCGCGGACATTGCCAACGGCAACGATGTGCCGCCGTCTGCCCGGGAAAACGTCGACCTCTGGACCGCCTGAATTGCCGGTGGCCTGCCGTGTGCAGGCTGGAAAGCGCTTCTGGAGAGCGCAGGCTTCGTAGACGTGGTGATCGGCGACGCGGTGGACACCTTCGAAGGCACCAGTGGCGAAGGAAATGCCCGAGCGTTCGCGGTGTACGGCTATGCCTTCCTGGCAAGAAAGCCTGACCGTGTGTAGCGGGTCAATCTATCTCCCGGCAGAGTTTCTCCTGGGGGCTCGGTCGATGTGATAATCGGCCGAGTTCACTGACAGAGCGGAACGTCAGGAGGTACCGATTCCAGAACTAACTGAGGATTCTGCAGTCCAGGCAGCGACGGATTTCGCCCGCGGCTACCTGAATGAGCACGCGGCTGCCTGGGAGCAGGATCGTGGTGCGCCGCGCTCGCTCTTTGAACGGGCAGCGGAGGCTGGCCTTACCGGTCTGCTCGTCCCTATGGCACTTGGCGGCCAGTCGGTGGGTTACGCCACGCTCATGAAGATCGTGGAAAGGCTGGCCTATACGGATTTTTCCGCCACTTTCGCGCTCATCGTGCACAACAACCATGCTCGCGCTATCGCCAGTGCTGGAAGCGATGCTCAGGTGGCGCGCTGGCTGCCCGACATGCTCGCCGGTAAAACGGTCGGTGCCTTTCTGCTTACGGAACCGAAAGGTGGCAGCGATGCCGCGCAGATCGAGACAAGCGCCCGAACGGACGGCTCTGGCTTCATTGTTTCCGGTGAAAAAGCGTGGGTTACCAATGCCGCGCACGCGGATCTGTTGAATGTCTTCGCTCAGACCGAGCCAGGAAGCGGCGCCAGAGGAATCGCCAGTTTCCAGATTCCGGCGGATAGCCCGGGCGTGGAGCGCATCCCGAGCTACGAGATGCTAGGCGGCTACGCCATGAATGCTGGAGGCTTCCGCTTCCACGATGTGCGTGTGGAGGCGGATCAACTGCTGGTGCCGCCAGGGGAGGGGTTCCGGGCGGCACTTGGCGGCATCGATATTGCCCGCGCGGTGGTGGCAGGCATGTGCTGCGGCATGCTGCAGTCCTGCCTCGATGTGGTCGTGCCGCGCCTCATGCAGCGGGAGGCGTTCGGCGCGCCGCTCATGACGCAGCAGGGCCTGGTCTGGCAGCTTGCGGATGTTTCGACGGATCTTCTTGCGAGCCGACTGCTGGCGGCGGAGGCAGCACGTCTGATCGATGCAGATGCACCGGCGGCGATGGCGGCCGCTCAGGCTAAGAAGTTTGCTACCGAGGTGGCCTTACGGGACGTGGCGAGGTGTATGCAGGCCATGGGTGCAGATGGACTGAAACACGATTACCCCTTCGCCCGGCATCTGGCTGCAGCAAAGATCGCCCAGTACATCGATGGCAGCACGGAGATCCAGAATCTGGTGATCGGACGAGCGCTGGTCAGTCAGCACGGTCCAGCCCGGGAGCGGTGAGGCCGGCCAGGGCGCTGGCCTGCACCAGGGGAATCATTCGATCGATATCGATGGCGTCGGGATCAGCAAGCGCCTGCATGGTCACACCGCGCAGCAGGCCCAGGATGAGAATGCCGGCGGCTTCCGGATCCACGCCCGCAGCGAACTCGCCGTTGTCGATACCGCGCCGGACCATGGTGGCCAGACGACTCCGGAAACCGTCGTTTAGCGCGGCAATATCTTCCTGTACTTCCGGCACCGCCCCTAACGCCTCACCCATGATGACGTACAAAGCCCGGATCCGGCTCTGGCGGATGGTCACTTCCTTCAGGTAGATCTCGATCATCGACCGCACTGCCTCTTCAGCACTGCTTGCCTCGACGGCAGGGCGGAGCTGATCTTCCAGGAAGCGATTTGAGATGCGCAGGATCGCGGCCTTCAGCAGGCCTTCCTTTGAGCCGAAGCGGTGGCTGACCAACCCGCCTGTGTAACCGGCGGCTTCGCCTACCTGATTCATGGTGGTTTTCAGATAGCCCTGAGTGGCGAAGAGCTCGATGGCGGCACGGATGATGCGGCGTTCGGACTCTGCCTTCCGCTCTTCCTGGGTGCGCCTGGGGGCTGCGTCTTTCTCTGCCATTACCTACGGAGACTCTGAGGCTACCTGCTACCATTGTATTTGTTTGACAATCAATAAGTAGCCAGGCAGGATTTGATATTAGTTGATTGACAAATAAATAATAACAACTCTGTCGAGCTCCTGCCGAGGTATTGATCCACTCCGTTCGCCGGAGATAGGGACGATCCAGCCCCTGATGGCTATGCTGAAGCCATGCCATCGAATCGAATACAAAGGGAGAGAAGACGATGAAAGACAGAACCGGGCCGCTTTCTGACGTCACCATCATTGACTGCACCATGGCGCTGGCCGGGCCTTTCGGCACGGCCATGCTGGCCGATCTGGGTGCAAACGTGATCAAGGTTGAGCCGCCCCATGGGGACGGCTCACGACCTATGTCTCCATTGCCGCCGGATTACGCAAATGTCAGTGCCGACGAATCGGCCGGTGTGGATTACGGTGGTTATTTCGCCAGCATCAATCGGAACAAGCGCAGCATCGTGCTGGATTTCAAGGACGAGGCAGACAAAGAGGTTCTGCTGCAGCTCTGCGAGCAGGCGGACGCCATTGTCGAGAACATGCGCGTGGGCGTGATGGACCGGCTTGGGATTGGCTTTGACGTCATCAAGGCCCGCAACCCGAAGATCGTCTATGGCTGCATCAGAGGATTCGGCGATCCGCGCACCGGAGAAAGCCCGTATGCCCAGTGGCCAGCCTACGACATCGTTGCCCAGAGCATGAGCGGACATGTGCGGATTACGGGTCCTGATGGTTCTGTCGGTCATCCGAGTGGCGTAAGCGTTGGGGATATCTATCCGGGCACCTTGATGGCCATGGGTGTGATCGCTGGTATTCACCACGCCCGGGTGACCGGCGAAGGGCAGTTCTGTGACGTGGGCATGTACGACGGCATGCTGGCCTTCGCGGAAACCGTGCTTGCAAACTACGGATACTCCCAGCAGGAACTGCCCGCTCGAGGTCAGCACCATCCGAACCTTATGCCTTTCGGATTGTTCCCTACGAAAGACGGCGGCGTGGCGATTGCCGCGCCTGGCCCCGGCCATTGGAAGCAGCTCTGTGAAGCGATGCAGCGGCCGGATCTCATCGAAGACGAACGCACGCAGAACGTCTTCATCCGGCGCAAGAATCAGGACTTCGTGGAAGGCGAGATCGCTGCCTGGACTCGAGAACACACCAAGAAAGAAGTGGTGGATGCGCTTGGCGGCAAGGTGCCCTGCGGACCGGTCAACACGGCGGCAGAGATCTTCGCCGATCCTCACGTGAAGGCGCGGGACATGATCGAGGAATTCGATCTGCCTGGCGACAACCCCCGGGTGTCCATCGTCGGCAGCCCCATTAAATACACGGAAACGCCGACCGGGCTCTATCGGCGCCCGCCCATGCACGGCGAGCACACCGACGAGGTGCTGGCCGAATTCAACATCAGCAAGCCTGATAAGTGATTTAGCATAGATCGCGCCGCTTTTAGGCGACGGTTGGAGAGAGGGAGTATGTCGGAACCACCCACAGGTGGTGTCAGTTATAAAGAACCTGCGGCGGGATACTTCGAAAAGCGTGGGCTGAAACGTCATGCCGGGGTCTGGTCGTTATGGGCGCTCGGTGTGGGCGCGGTGATATCCGGGCACTTCTCAGGCTGGAACATCGGTCTGGCCGAAGGCGGCTGGGGCGGAATGTTCATCGCCACGCTGATCATCATGGTGATGTTCCTTGGTCTGGTGTTCTCCATAGCCGAGATGAGCCCGGCATTGCCCCACACGGGCGGTGCTTATTCGTTTGCGCGCACGGCCATGGGTCCCTGGGGCGGCTTCCTGACCGGGCTGTCGGAAAACGTGGAGTACGTGCTCACACCAGCCGTCATCGTCTTCTTCATCTCCACCTACCTGAGTCAGATATTCGAAACACCCATCGAGTTCCTGCCGGTCTACTGGATACTCGCCTACGGCCTGTTCGTTTCGCTCAACATCAGAGGCGTCGCCTTCTCCTTCCAGATCACCGTGTTCGTGACGGTGGCGGCGCTGACCTGTCTCCTTGTTTTCTGGGTGTCCGCCATTCCGCAGTTCGATTTCGCGCTGGCCGCGCTCGATATCGGTGATGATGGCAAGCACCTTCCGGAAGGCGGTGGATCGTTGTTGCCGTTTGGCTTTGCTGGTGCGCTGGCTGCATTGCCCTTTGCGGTCTGGCTCTTTCTGGCCATCGAGCAGCTGCCGCTGGCGGCGGAAGAATCGCTGATGCCTCAGCGTGATATCCCGCGTGGGATTCTGGCGGGAATACTGACCCTGATCGTTTCCGCCGTTCTCATTCTCTTCCTCAATCCGGGCATTGTCGGTGTGGGATCCTTCGCGCTCGGCCAATCGGCCGAACCGCTGCTGGATGGTTTTCGCGCCCTCTACGGCGCCAGCGCGGCGAAGTGGTTGGCGCTGATCGCCGTGGTGGGACTGGTGGCCTCCTTTCATACGATCATATTCGCCGAAGGTCGGCAGATTTACTCGCTGTCGCGGGCCGGTTACTTCCCAACTGTCCTTTCTCTCACGCATGGTGAGCGGAAGACGCCTCATCTGGCGATGGTGGCCGGTGCGGTTCTGGGCATCAGCGTGATGCTCGCCGTCTGGGTGCTGGTCGGATCAAAACGGGGAACTGCCGTGATCGGCGGTACGCTACTGAACATGGCTGTGTTCGGCGCCATGTTTTCCTACATCATGCAGGCGCTCAGCTTCATCCTGCTCCGGCGCAGGCAGCCGGACATGGCGCGACCTTACAGGAGTCCGTTGGGTGAAGCCGGTGCCTTTGCCACCATAGCCATAGCCGTTGTCACCCTGGGCTTCCAGCTCAGCGATCCGGTCTACCGGATCGGCGTCATCGGTGTGGTGGTCTGGTTTCTGCTGGGCATCGCCTACTTCTACTTCGTCGGCCGCCATGCCCTGGTGATGTCGCCTGAAGAGGAGTTTGCGCTGCGTCGAAATACCGCGAGCCCGTGATAAGGTACGGGGCTTTGCGCGCGGAATACATCAGATGTCGGAAAGCGGCCCGCCGGGAGACTTCTTCGCAAACTTCGCGGATGCTCCCTTCCATCAGTATCTGGGCATCACCCTGGAAGAGTACAGACCTGACTTCGCCCGTCTGCGCCTGGAGATCACCGATGACACGCCCACCGGCGTGGGCGGCAGCGTCAACGGTGGCGTGATCGCCACCCTGGTTGATATCGCCGTGATCCCGGCGGTGTTCGCTGGCTTGCAAGAAGGGACGCTGCCGGCCGGCACCGCCGACCTGCAGGTGACCTATCTGCGCCAATCCCATGGGAAGTGGATCGATGCGGAAGCCACGGTGATCAAACGTGGGCGAAATCTCTGCAGCATCGAAGTGAGCGTGATCAATGACGAAGGTGTTCTGAGCGCTCGTGGCCGGGTTCTGTATGCATTGAGGAGCGCGTGATGACCGATCTGTTCGAACCAATGGCATTCATGCGCGGCCCAGCCATGAAAAACCGCTTCATGCTCGCGCCGCTCACCAACACCCAGAGCCACGCCGATGGTGTGCTGTCTGAGGATGAAGCCCGCTGGCTGACCATGCGGGCGGAAGGTGGTTTCGGCCTGACCATGACCTGTGCAGCCCACGTGCAGGCCGTTGGCCAGGGATTTCCGGGCCAGCTCGGCGTGTTTGGCGACGAGCATCTGGCGGGCCTCACCGGCCTGGCGAAGTCGATCCGTTCGAACGGGTCGCTGTCTTCCGTGCAGCTTCATCACGCCGGCATGCGCTCACCCCGAGAGCTGATCGGCACGGATCCGGTCTGTCCTTCGGTGAACGAGGAGTTCGGCGCCCGGACATTGAGCAGCGAAGAGGTGGCAGAGCTGATCGAGGACTTCATCACCGCTGCTGAGCGTGCGGAAAAGGCCGGTTTTGACGGTGTGGAGCTGCACGGCGCCCATGGCTACATTCTCTGTCAGTTTCTTTCCGCGGAGATCAACCAGCGCGATGACGAGTTCGGCGGCAGTCTGGGAAACCGGGCCCGGCCGCTGTTGGACATCATCGCCGGGATCCGGGCGCGTTGTGGTGCGGATTTTCAGCTCGGCGTTCGCCTGTCGCCGGAACGCTTTGGCGTGAATACGCTGGAGGTCCGGGATCTGGCTCAGACGCTCATGCGCTCCGGCGATCTGGATTATCTCGACATGTCTCTCTGGGACGTGGGCAAAGAGCCGGTTGCCGAAGATCTCAAAGGCAGGACGTTGATGTCCTACTTCACCGAGCTCGAGCGAGGCGATTGCCGGCTCGGCGTGGCGGGCAAGGTTTACTCGGCACAAACTGCCCGCTGGTGCCTGGAGGAGGGTTGCGATTTCATACTCGCGGGCAGAGCGGCCATTCTGCATCACGACTTCCCGGCGAAGGTGGCGGAAGACCCGGACTTTGAGGTGGTATCGCTGCCGGTCAGCGAGGCTCATCTGAAGGCTGAAGGGCTGGGCGATGCCTTCATCAGCTACATGAAGGCCTGGAAGGGATTCATCGAAGAAGAAGCGTAGTCGTTGTAGTCGTTAAAGAAGCACAGTTTCCAACAGAAGGGGGAGAGCACATGGGAGAAGTCACCGAGCTCAACATCGAAGGTCAGGCGGCCGTCATCACACTGAACCGGCCGGAGCGGCTGAATGCGCTGTCGCCGGGACTGCGCGATGAGCTGACCGAGGCGCTGGCCCTAGTGCAGGCGGATGACAACATTCGGGTTGCCATTTTGACCGGCGCCGGGCGGGGTTTCTGTTCGGGTGCAGATCTGTCCGGCTTCGGCGGTGGGGAGAGCACGCCGAGCCAGAACGAGCTCCTCGATGAGCTCGGTTGGGTCGGGCGCCAGGCCATGAGTGTTTATCGACTGGACAAACCCGTGATTGCGGCGGTGAACGGGGTTGCTGCCGGAGCGGGAATGAGTCTTTCGCTGTCCTGCGATATGCGGATCGGATCGGAAAACAGCCGCTTCAAGTCAGTGTTCATCGAGCGGAACCTGTCGCCCGACTCGGGATTGAGTTTCTTCCTGCCGAGAGTCGTGGGTCAGTCCCGGGCAGCGGACATCATCTACACCAGTCGTGCGGTGGACGCCGACGAAGCTTATCGTATCGGTCTGCTCGACCGACTCGTCGAGCACGACAAGCTGCTCGACACGGCGCTGGAAGTGGCGGCTCAGATGGCGCAGTGGCCGCCGCTGGCACTGCGTTCCTCCAAGCGGGTGTTGCAGCACAACCTGGAAGTGCCCCTGGAAGACGCGCTCCGCTATGAGATGGCCGGGCTCTCTTTCGCGGGCAAGGCAAAAAATGATGCCAAGGAGTCGTTGGCGGCATTCAGGGAGAAGCGAAAGCCAACCTATACCGGTAGTTGAGCAGTCGAGGCAGGCAGCGCTAGACCAGCATCACCTTGGCGGTTGCCACATCCTCGTGGTA
Organism: Candidatus Azotimanducaceae bacterium; assembly: GCA_965215995.1. Taxonomy (GTDB): domain Bacteria; phylum Pseudomonadota; class Gammaproteobacteria; order Pseudomonadales; family Azotimanducaceae; genus SZUA-309. The sequence continues at coordinate 4,448,209 of OZ244128.1, forward strand.
CTCCTCGAGCTCGGCGTCCTCGAAATCAGGGTCCAGGCCGACGTTCTGGAATGCCGGTACCTCCGCCCAGTTGATGGCGGCATGAGGGTGTTCTGAGCCGAACCGGGTCTGCAGGTAGGAAACCATCACCAGATCCACGAAGTCCGCCTCGGCCACGTGCCGGTCGAAATCCAGGTAGTGGCCGGGGACCAGGATAAGGTCGTCAGAAAACTCCCAATGCTCGAGGATCTTCATACCGATCTTTCCGTGCAGGCTGTCGATGATCTGATCCAGGGCGAAGCTGTCCCGAATCAGCGACGGGTTCTCTTCGGCGAAGGTGAGAATGGGCAGCACACCGATGGTGTGAATCAGCCCGGCCAGGGTTGCCTGATCAGGCCGCAGACGGGTGAAGCTCTTCGCCAGCACGCCGCTGATGGCGGCCACCTCGCAGGCATGGGTCCAGACGGCACGCATCTTTCTATCGACCAGCTCAGAGGTCGCCTGGAACATGTTCTCGATCGCCAGACCTGCCGCCAGGTTGGCAGCATACTCCACGCCGATGCGGCCGATGGCCTGTTGAAGATCATCGATCTCCCGGATGGCGCGAAACATGGGCGAGTTGGCAATGCGCACAAACCGGGTTGCCAGGGCCGGGTCTTCTGCCACCACCCCCGCCAGTTCCTTCGGGGAAATATCCGGTTTGGTGGCAGTGTCGCGAATTTTCAGTGCGACCTCAGGGAGGGTGGGGAGGTCCAACTGATCCCTTTCCAGGGCATCATCCAGCTCTTGCTGAATGAGATCCACGGTGTTCGACATGGCCGGTCTCGTCCAATGAGGAGGGTGCGCCAGTATAGGGAGCATCCGTCCTGATCTGGGGTGTACTGAGTCTCAAAACCCGCGTCCTGTGGGCGTTTCCGGCCTATGTGCCGGGGGTGGACCGGAGCAGGTTATCGGCAGGCTAAGCGATATCTTTAGAGGATCGTCGGGAATATTTTTGTGACGTATTGCTATTCGCCGGGATGCGCACCCAGATATTGCTGCGGATCTAGCCGACCGGACGGCCCGAGTAGAGAGTCAAGGTGAGTCGTAGCCTGGCGGGGGCTGGAAGCCGCCGATTTCCTCGGCAATCTGCCGGGCAAACTCGATACACCGATAGTCTCGATAAGGTGCGCTCACCGCCTGCACGCCGATGGGCAATCCGTCTCGCGACGGACCGGTAGGGAATACGGTGCTCGGCAGATAGCTGTTGACAATCATCCCGGCCCAGAAGAGCTGTTGAAAGTACGGCTGCTCTTCGTTGTCTACGGTCAGGGTGCGGCCGATCATGGGGCTCTGATCATGTGGGAAGGCCGGGGTCGCCATCTGCGGGCAGAGTAGAATGTCCCAGTCCTCGAAGAACGCGCCCCAGGCGAGCCGGAGCTTCTCACGCTGGGTGTTGCTGCGGATCCACTCCCGGTGGGGGATGACGCTGGCGCGGGTCTGCACCGCAGCAAAGGAGTTGTCGTCTCCATCCAGGGCAGCGGCCGCTGCCTCCGCCTCGGCAACCTGCTCGTCCGTCATGGCTGCCGTCATCACGGAGGTGAGCAGGGTCTGGTAGTTCTTATGCGCCTCGATCACATCGAATGTTGGACGCGCGTCATCGGAGACTTTGGCACCCAGTTTCGCCAGGGTCTCGGCAACCATCGTCACCCGGTCAGCGACTTCTGCCGCCACCGGTGCCGCCTCGTCCGTCTGCCAGACTGCGATCCGAAGTTCTTTCAGCGATTCGAAATCCGCGGCCGGCAGGTTCAGCTGCCAGCCAAGGGCTTTCCGGTCGTCCGGTCCAGCCATGATGTCCAACGCAACACGAAGATCATCGGCGCCGCGAGCCAGCGGACCGCAGACCGCCAGGTCGGCATCCGGGATATTGGCGACCAGCTCATGGCCCGTCATGGGGATGACGCCGTAGGTGGGTTTGTGGCCATAGACACCGCAGAAGTGAGCAGGATTGCGGATAGAACCTCCGATGTCCGAACCGGCTTCCAGACCACAGAAACCAGCTGCCAGTGAGGCAGCGCTGCCACCGGAAGAACCGCCCGGAGTCCGTTCCACGTTCCACGGATTGCCGGTGGTTCCGTAGATCGGGTTGTAGCTTTGAAAGTCAGCCAGATCCGTGGGCACATTTGTTTTTCCGAGGAAGTGGGCACCGGCGGCGCGGAAGCGCTTTGCTGCAAGACCATCCTCACTGGCAACGTTGTCTTTGAAGGCTTCAATTCCCCAGGTGGCCGGCGTGTTGGCGATCACATAGGATTCTTTGATGGTCATGGGCACGCCGTGCAGGGGGCCGAGATCCTCTCCTTTCGCTTGCGCCGCATCGGCTGCCCTGGCCCTTTCCCGCGCGTCATCGAAGGTGCGCACCACCACGGCATTCACCTTGTCATCGTAGCGTTCGATTCGCTCGATGTAGAGCTCGGTGAGCTCCTCGGAGGAAAAGTCCCCGGAGCGAATTCCCGCAGCTAGCTCGAGGGCCGTCTTAAAGGCGATGGTCATCTGTGTCTCCCGTTATGCTGCGGATGCGCTCTCCGCCGATCCGATCCGAACGACACATCTTCAGCGTCGAAATGTAATAATGGATATGGCTGCTCAGGGAACACTTTAGCCTATGAAACTCTCACTGCGAATGCTCTCCGGAGTGGTGGTTGTACTGATCTCACAGACGGCTTTTGCCGAGAAGCCACGGTTCGGCGACACCTTGAGTTTCAGTTTCGGCGGCATGGATCACCGGGGCAACATGAAGATCGCCGTCACCAGAGATGACGCACCGGTAGACAAGCTCGACTTCACGGACCTGGGCATGTCCGATGAGACGGACGTGTTCTGGGGGGACCTTACCTGGCAGTTTGCCGAGCGCTGGAAGTTTCGCCTGAACTATTCGAGTTTCGACTCGAAAGGCGAAAAGACCGCGACCGCGGACGGCAACTACGATGATCTGGATTGGACAATCGGAGCCAGGTTGACCTCCGATTTCGATATGAAGATCTTCATCGCCGATCTGACCTGGGATTTCCTCAAATCAGAGAAGGGGCACCTGGGTGTCGGCGGTGGGCTGCATGCCATTGATATCGACTTTGATTTGCTTCTGGAGGTCGGCGCTCAGGTTGGCGATGAAGGCGGCACGGTCGATGTTCGAGGCGAATCGGATCAGTTCCTCGTCCCATTGCCGAACGTGTCCCTGGCGGGGGGGTACATGCTCGGTGAAAGCGTCTACGTCAGTGCCAGTCTCGGGTATCTGTCGTTCAACATAGACAAGTATGACGGCCATCTTTTCTCCGCCAGGGCATCGGCTGAGTGGCGGCCTTGGCGGAACGTGGGTTTCGGTGCCGCTTACCAGTACCTCGATGCGGACGTGGAGATCGACCAATCGGATCGGACTGAGTTCTACGCCGTGGAATTCTACGGTCCGATACTGTTCGTCTCTGTCGGATTTTGACAGCCGGCGCCAGAGGTCGTCGAAGCGTTCATCCCCTTGCGGCACCGCCTGTCAGTGCTGGTAGCGCTGAAGCGATTCGCAATCGGTTACAGAAGGGGCGATCCACCTGACATTGTGGCCTACCAGGAACGGCGCCGCAGTCAGTAATCGATTTAGACAGAAAGGCAGGTCCTACAGATGAACACGACGCTCCAGGCACTGGACATCCTGAGTAAGATTTTCTTCGTTGTCCTGATAGCGCTCGCCATTACCGTGGTGGTGCTCTACATCATCGATGTCCGCCAGACAGAAAGCACTGTCCGTCGGAACTTCCCCGTCATCGGTCGTTTCCGCTTCCTCTTTGAGCACCTCGGCGAGTTTTTCCGCCAGTACTTCTTCGCGATGGACCGGGAGGAGATGCCGTTCAATCGTGCCCAACGGTCGTGGGTGTATCGCGCTGCAAAGGCGGTGGACAACACGGTAGCCTTCGGCTCCACTCGGGATCTCAGACCCCCAGGCTCATTGCTTTTTGTCAACACCGCATACCCGACGCTGGAACGTGATGCACAGATGCGCCCCGAAGTGGAGCTGGGTCCCTATTGCAAAAAGCCTTATCGCAACAATTCCATACTGAATATCTCGGCAATGAGCTTCGGTGCCATTTCCGAACCGGCGGTTGTGGCGTTGTCCAATGGGGCCCGCATGGCCGGTATCTGGATGAACACGGGAGAAGGCGGCCTCTCGTCCTATCACCTCGCGGGTGGCGCCGATATCGTGTTCCAGATTGGCACGGCAAAGTACGGCGTACGGACACCGGAAGGTGATTTGTCAGATGAGAAGCTGCGGGAGGTGGCGGCACATGATCAGGTGAAGATGTTTGAGATCAAGCTCTCTCAGGGTGCGAAGCCCGGGAAAGGCGGGATATTGCCTGGTGCCAAGGTTACCGATGAAATTGCCAGAATCCGGCTGATTGAGCCGGGTCAGGACTCGATCAGCCCCAACCGGCACCCGGAGATCAGAAACGCCGACGATCTGCTCGATATGGTCGATCAGGTGCGTAGCGTCACAGGCAAACCAACGGGGTTCAAGGCGGTGATCGGTGACTTTGACTGGGTGGAGGAAGTCTGCCTGGCGATCAACGCTCGAGGCATCGAATCGGCCCCTGACTTCTTTACCATCGATAGCGCTGATGGCGGCACCGGGGCCGCACCCATGAGTCTGATCGACTATATGGGTGTGCCGATCAAGGAAAGCCTGCCGGTGGTAGTGGACATTCTGACCCGACACGGTCTGAAGGAGCGGATCAAGGTGATCGCCAGCGGTAAGCTGATCAACCCGGCCGAGGCAGCCTTCGCGCTCTGCAGCGGCGCTGATTTCGTGCAGTCTGCGCGCGGCTTCATGCTGGCGCTTGGTTGCATCCAGGCGCTGCAGTGCAACAAGAACACTTGCCCGACGGGTATCACCACTCATGACCGTCGGCTGCAACGCGGTCTGGATCCTGAGGATAAGGCGGAGCGGGTGATGAACTACGCGAACAGCATGCACAAGGAACTGGACCTGATCGCGCACTCCTGCGGAGTGCCGGAACCTAGAGGTCTGGGTCGGCACCACTGCCGGATTGTCCAGGACAATGGCCGGTCGGTACCCGTCGATGAGCTTTATCCGACGGTGGGTAACTTGAGGGAGAGTGCCAGATGAAAGCCTCCGATCTGATGGTGAGCTGCCTGGAGCAGGAAGGCATCGAGTACATCTTCGGCGTGCCCGGTGAAGAGAATGCCGATTTCATGATGTCCCTGGAACGCTCTGAGCAGATCCGCTTCGTGCTCTGCCGGCACGAGCAGGGCGCAGCGTTCATGGCGGAGATCTACGGTCGTCTGACCGGCAATCCTGCGGGCTGTCTCGGCACGCTCGGTCCAGGTGCGACGAACCTGATCACCGGTGTGGCGGACTCCAACATGGACCGCTCGCCCATGCTGGTGCTTACGGGCCAGGGCAGCACCGCACGGCTGCACAAGGAGTCGCATCAGATCATGGATGTGGTGGCCATGTTCGAGCCGGTGACGAAGTGGGCAACCACCGTTCTGAACCCGGACACCATTCCTGAGATCGTCCGCAAAGCGGTCCGGATTGCCCGCACGGAGAAACCCGGCGCCGTCCATATCGAGCTGCCGGAGGATGTGGCCGAAGCAGAAAGCAGCGCGCCGCCCATGCAACCGAGGCGCTATCGCCGCTCCGTGCCGGATGACAAGATCGTCAACCAGGCGTTTGAGCTCATTCGTTCCGCGAGGTCGCCGGTCATCATCGCGGGCAATGGTTGCATCCGCCGCCGCGCCAGCGCCCAGCTGAGGCAGTTCTGTGCACAGACGGGGATGAGGGTAATCAGCACCTTCATGGCCAAGGGTGCGGTCGATATGGACTCGGAACAGTGTCTTTTCACCGTTGGTCTCGGCAGCAAGGATCGGGTGACCCTGGCCATCGATGAGGCAGATCTGGTGATCACGCTCGGCTTCGACATGGTCGAATATCATCCGAGCCTGTGGAATCCGAACGGCGACAAGCGAATTATTCACGCGGATTTTCTGCCGGCAGAGATCGACGCCCACTACCATCCGGAAATCGAGCTGGTGGGTGATCTCGGCCATGTGCTGTGGATGCTCAATGAGCGGGTGGCAACATCCGGCCGACCCGACCAGTACGAGTTCAGCCGCCAGCAGCAGATACGTGCGGAGATGTGGACAGACATTGCCGAACACGCCGACGACGACAGCGATGGCACCATCCGTCCGCAGAAAGCGCTCTGGGATGCGCGCCAGGTGATGGGTGCAGATGACATACTGCTTTCGGATGTGGGGGCACATAAAATGTGGATTGCCCGTCACTATCACTGTCACTCGCCGAATACCTGTCTGATACCCAATGGTTTCTGCTCCATGGGCTTCGCGTTGCCGGGCGCCATCGCGGCCAAGCTGGTGTACCCGGAACGGCGCGTTCTCGGCATCGCCGGGGATGCCGGATTCCTGATGAACGTGCAGGAGATGGAAACGGCCAGGCGCCTGGGTGTGGACCCGGTGATGATGGTTTGGGAAGACCACGAGTATGGCCTGATCGCCTGGAAACAGGACAATCACTTCGGCCGACATACGGATCTTACCTTCGGCAACCCGGACTGGACTCAGCTGGCCGAGTCCTTTGGCTGGCATGGCTACCGATGCGAGCGCAGCCTGGATCTCAAAGCCACGCTGGAGGCGGCTTTCAGCGATGGCGGGCCGAGCCTGGTGGTGATACCGATCGATTACCGGGAAAATCCGCTGCTGACCAAAAAGCTGGGTGAGATAACGGCCGTTATCTAGTTGACGAAAGCATCCCGCTCCGTCGTCTGCCGCCATGTCAGTCGGACAAACGCGTCGAATTCCTCGCGTTTGCGTTCGGCGCTGGTGAGCTGATCGATTTCCTCTCGATAGCGCAGGCGGAAGTCCACAGTCAGGTTGTCTCTGGCCACCCAGACGTATCTGATCTCGGCGAGTCGTTCGTTCTTGTTGTACTGAGGTGACAGAAGCCAGCCGGCGCCGGTGTGCGCGAAGTTCACGCCGATGCTGTGATTCGGGACAAAGTCCAAGAAGGCTGCGGTTACCGCCCCGGCAATACCACTGGTGTCGCCTGAGCCGGAAAGGCCGACGCCAGCCCGGGTTGGCGTTTCGGGTGCATAGGCGCCTTCCAGAGAAAAGCGCAGGCGTCGACCACTGGCTCTTTTCGGGTAGCGTCCGGCCAGTCGGGCAGTGAATCCCCAGTAGTCCCCTGTTCGGGATTCGACCTCCAAGCCATCCTTCTTCAGGCTGGCTGGGTAGTAGCTGATGTCTATGGCACGCTGGGTCAGAAATCGAACCGGCTTCTCGTTCGCGAGGGAGATGAATGCGCTGACACGGGAGTAGCTGTTTTCGAAGTCCAGGGGCTCGCGGGTAATCTGGGCGGGCCCGTCCCCCGGGTTGTATTGAAGGATGGCATGTGACTCCCAACCGCTCTCGCTGAACATGGTGCCTTGCACGCCGTCAGTCCAGGTGATTCGGGTTCCGCTGCTATCGTTGCGGGACATGCTCTTGGCGAAAACACCCCCCTTGGTGATGAACTTGGTCTGCATTCTGCCTGCAACGACATTGAAGCGTTCGCTCTGAATCCAATGGACATAGGCTTCGTCTACCGCAAGGGTCGTGTCTGAGCTGCCCTGGGTTTCCTCCTCGAAGAACGTATCCGGACGGCAGGATTCGGAGGTACATGAGGCGGACAGGCGGGCGCCGATCCGCCAGGTATCATTCAGCGAACGTGTCAGGCCTAACCTTGCACGGCCGAGCAGATCGGTCTCGTCGTAGGGATCCCCCTCCCTGGGTTTGAGATCCGAGTAGGTGGCGGAAAGCCGGACGTCACTTCTTATCGTCAGGACTTGTGATGTCTCCTCTTCCGAAACGTCGATAGAATTTTCCGCATCGATTGAGATTTCCTGTTCAGACTCTTCGCCAAGAGAAACGGTTGCCTCGAGCTCCTCGGCGAGTTCCTCCACCTCAGCGAGCGAGGCCTCTTCTGAAATGGGTGCCTGTGGCTCTGCCGCAGTGAGGAGAGGATTCTGTAACGCCAACAGCAACACCGCGACATACCGTACGCGGGGCATGGTTCCCTCTCCTTGTGCGGTTATCTTCGGAAGATAACAAAGTGAATACCACGGCACCACAGACCAGAGGCAATCCGGCGATTTCCTGAAATGCCTCCGTTTGTTGCAGACATCCACTACCCTCCGCTAGTACTTTCTTAGGGATAGTGATGGAGAGAGTTATGGAGAGATTTAGGGAATTCAGGATCGAGAGTCTCAGGGTTACCCTCAACGGGCTCGTCACTTATCTGCTTGTTGTCACGCTGACCGGACTGGTCTTCGCCGGAACTGCAATCGCCGGTGTGGTGCGTGACGACAAGAGCGATTCGGACTGGGAAGTGCTGCTCGCACCGTACCTCTGGGGCACGGCGATCAAGGGCACCTCCCGGGTTGGCCGGCTTCCGCCGGTGGACGTGGACGCGAGCTTCTCCGATATCCTCTCGAACCTGAACATGGCATTTGCCCTGCATACAGAGTTTCATCGCGGCAAGTGGGCGTTTGTCATTGACCCGTTCTGGGCATCTCTGGAAATGGATGCCGAGTACGGTAGTGCGGAGGTGGAGGCTCGGATCGACCAGTTCATCTTGGAAACCTGGGGTGCCTACAAGCTCACGCCTAATTGGGAAATTCTCGGCGGCGCCCGCTACATGGATCAGGACATCGAGATCGAAGTCGGCCTGCCGGACCCGTTTGATGATCGGAAGGTCAAAGCGGGTGATGACTGGCTGGATTGGTTTCTGGGCGCAAGATTTCACTATCCGGTTGCTGAACGCTGGTCGATCAGCGGTCGAGGTGATGTGAAGCTTGCGGGCGACTCGGACTCAACTTACAGCTTGTCGGTTTTCCTCAACCGGAAATTCGGTGAAACCATGCTGCTGAATCTGGGTTACAAGTACCTGGACACGGAGTACGACGATGCGCCGGTTTACCTCTGGGATGCCCGGATGCAGGGATTTGTGGTTGGTTACACCTGGTCGTTCTGAATTGGCTAGCGACGGAACGTCAACATCCAGCGATAGATATTCGAGTAGGGCGCTCCGTCTGCACCCTCATTCGAGTCGTAGTGTTCCGACTCATAGATCCGACGCCATTTTCCGTGCCCAGCGTCATCGAACAAGGTGATATGAGGTCGGGGGAATAGACCAGGCGCGCAACTCTGAAGCACTTCGACAGGTTTTTTCCCGGCGCTCACACCGATGACCGGGTCTTGCTCGCCATGAAAAGCCCAGATAGCCATGCCCCGAAAGACGTCACAGGATCGGCTAACTTCGCCCGCCCAGCCGCTGACCGGCACAACGGCAGCGAACTCATTGGAGAAATTCTTGGCCAGCCACCAGACACCCCGGCCACCCATGGAGATACCGCTCAAGTAGCGGCGGCTCGGGTCTATCCGGTAGGTTTCAATCAGGTGGGCGAGCAAGGCGCGTACTTCCTCGCCCCGCCACCAGGGCTGAATGCCGGTGCTTTGCGGACCGACGACGATGATGGGTAAGCCCTGATCCCAGCGGCCTTCACGCATCGCGCGAAACGGACCATGCTGGGCCACCCGTTCGAGTGACGCAGCCGAACCGTCTCCTTTCTGGACAATGCCGTGCAGGAAAAAAAGCAGAGGATAGGCCTCATCGCCGCTGTCGTAACCTGGCGGCAGATGCAGCAGGTAGTTCAACGTGTCCGGGCTTTCTATCGGGTGGTAAAGCGGCTGATCCGGACCCGGTATTTCAGCCGTTTTAGCGGCTGAGCTTGCCGGTGGAGCAGCAATGCTGCCGACAAAGGCCGTCAGAACCAGGGCGAGCCCCACGGCCGCTGGTCGGAGTCGCTGTGGCCGAGCACTCAACCGCTGATGACTTCCTCAGCGAGCTTCTGAATGCCTTCCACGGGATTGGCACCCAATGCAAACACCGGTGTGACCACGCGAGAAACACCGACGGCTTCCAGCGCACCGATGAAATCCTTGCCGCCCATCCCGGGCCACATGCAGGTGATCTCGATCTCGGAATAATCCCTGTCCTCCGCATCGCAGGCTGCTTTCAGCTGCTCAAGTGCGGGACCGAGTTCTTTGGGGTCACCCATGGGCGCAAACCAGCCGTCACCGTGCCTGGCGATACGCTGATAGATCTTGCCGGTGGCACCACCGATCACCACCGGCAGATGTGGCGTCTGCACCGGCAGTGGATAGCTCTTGAAACCGGACCAGCTGAGAAAGTCGCTCTGATGTTCCACCACCTCCCCGGACCAGACCTTCTTCATGGCTACCACGTAGTCATCGAATCGCGCACCGCGGCGCTCGAAAGGCACACCGAGCGCTTCGAACTCCTCTTTGAGCCAGCCGATGCCCACACCCAGCATGAACCGACCACCAGAGAGATAGTCGAGGCTGGCAGCCTGCTTGGCCATGTAGAGCGGGTTCACCTGGGAGAGGATGTTCACCCCTGTGCCGAGCTTCAGGGTCTTGGTCGACGCCGCAACGGCAGTGAGCGCCAGCAATGGGTCGATGAAGATGGTTTCCGGTGGGCCACCCATCTTGCCGGACTCGTTGTAGGGATACTTGGATTGGTAATCTACCGGCACCATGACGTGCTCGAAGGTCCAGACGGACTCGAAACCGCTGCCTTCCGCCAGCTGGGCGAGCCCGACCATCTGTTCCGGCTGCACGCCGATGTTCACGGGGATGAGTCCGAACTTCATGTGTCTTCCTGTAGCGTTCAGCATTCCGGTCAAATCTCCGGCCATTCTCCCGGAGTCTCGGGAGGAGGGCAATTACGGTACTGAGCAGAGGGCAAACCATGCAGCCGAGACAGTCGGGCCATCCGTATATCGACATCATTCAGACCTACTACCAGGGCTGCAACACAGCGGATTTCGATCTGATGATGTCCACCTTCACTGAAGACGTCGTTCACTACTTCGTGGATCACAGCGCCGTCAGCGAGATCCGTTCCTATCACAACAACTTCCATCTGCAGGGGCCGGAGAACCGACACCTGCAAGGCTTCGACTACGCAGGCAGGGGCTACAGAACGGAGTGACTCAGGTCTTGCCGCCAGGCAGCATCCGACGGAGCACCGTATCTTTCTGCACGAAGTGATGATAGAAGGCAGCGCCGATATGGCCGAGGACGAGGACTGACAGAATCACGCTGTTCAGCCCGTGGCCGATGTGGAACGCCCGAGCCAGTCCTTCGTTGCCTGTGGCCATCGCGGAGTAATCGATGATGCCGAAGGCCACTACCGGATACTCGGTGAGGAACATGGCCTGACCGATGCCAAGGCAAACCTGCAGCAGGAACAACGCATAGAGCCCGCGATGCATCAGTGTTGAGAGGCTGGCCTGACGAGCGCTCATGTTGTCTGTGGGTCCCGGTACCGGGTGGCCCCGCCGCCACCAGAGCCGAACGAGCAACAGCACCAGCACCAGCGTGCCGAGCCCCGAGTGCACCATGATGATCTGCGTGCGCTCATCGATCGGCAGGGACTCCAGAGTCCGTCCGGCGATGAGCATCACGATGATGATGATGGCAGTAATCCAGTGCAGCCATTTGGCCGTGGCGCCGTACTTGACCGGTGTGGACGTCAGTTCAGACATGCGATGATCCTCCTCTCCTATCGATCCTTATACCATGAGAAAAGATCAGTTCACTCCACGTGCTGGGTCACCCGCCCCGCCAGCCAGAACATGGCGATGAAGAGCAATGCGTACATAACGGCGGTGAGGGCATAGGGTAGCTGTGGTGCAATCTGGTAGAGCGCGCCGCCGGTGAGCGGACCGATGGTGAAGCCGAGAGGACCGCAGGACCCGGCCACACCGGCCACGGCACCTTGCTCTTCGGGCGGGACGGCCAGCGATGCACCCGCCATGAAGCCCGGCCCTGCCAGTCCCATGCCAAGTCCCAGCACGCCCATTGCCAGCGTCAGGGAGAACTGTGAGGTGGTGGTGGCCATCAGCACGAAAGCAACGATCAGTAGCGGCATGGCCAGCCGCAGCAGGTTGAAAGGCGCGATGGTCAGGCGCTGGACGATCACTGCCTGAGCCAACAGTGAGCAGGCTGCGGACAACATCATTGCCACACCGACCTTCTGAGCGGTTGCTGCCGCATCCAGCGCCAGGGCGTCCTGCATACGGAACCCGATGGTCTGCTGAACCATACCCATACCCGTGAACATGAGCACACCGACGATCACGAACGGTAGGATGCGCCGGTCACTGTACTTCAGACGCTTTGGTCGTGCTGGCACCCGGTGCCTTGGCGGTTCGGGCAGAAAACGCCAGACGAAAAGCGCGTTCAGGAAGGCGACGGCGGCCATGATCCAGAGAGGTGCCAGCAGGGAGATGAACGCCAGTCCCGCGATGGCCGGTCCGAGAATCGAGCCCAGATTGTTGGCGGCACCCGCCGCGCCCATACCCTTGGTGCGGTTTTCTGTGTCGGTGATATCGGCCATATAGGCATTGGCTGCCGGCATGGAGGCAGCCATCACCGTCGCGTGCAGCATGCGGGCGACGATGAGGGCGATGAAGAGAGCGGTGCCTGTGAGCACGCCTGTCATGCCGGAGAGGAGCGTCGCGTTGAATAGGGTCGTACCCAGCGAGACGCCGAAGATGCCGATCAGCATGACCCGCTTGCGGCCCCAGAGATCGCTGCGTCGACCCCAGACAGGGCTTGCCAGGAACACGATCAGTCCGGAGGCGGAGATGATGGTGGTGATCTGGATTTCGGAAAGACCGATTTCCCGGCCAAGTGGTGCCAGCACCGGGAACAGCACGGTGAAACCCATGCCCACGCTGACCAGCGAGACGAGCAGAATTCGCTTCGCGTAGACCGGAGAAAACTCTCCTTGGGCTTCTGGGGTCGAGTCGGACATGGACTACCTGACCGGCAAAGCCGGGCAGTGTAACGCAGCCGCTTGGCCTATGATTAGGGGTGGGAAGCTAAATACTGTGGAACGGGTGAGCAGGCGCAAACGCAGATGAGTGGTGAAGCGAACGAGAAAACGTCTGAGGGAGTGGACGTTCGGCGGCTGGATGAGCTGGAGAGCCGGCAGGCTTTTCAGGAAAACACGATCGCCGCGCTCAACGAAGCGCTGGTGGCCCACCAGCAACGGATTGCCTATCTTGAGAAAATGCTGGAGCTCTTGATTGAGCGTTACCGTCAGGCCGTTCCGGAGACAGTGCCGGAGGGTGAGGAGCCACCACCGCCACACTATTAAGTAGGATGTGACAAAAATCGTTATTCTAATCAAAGAGTTAGCGTAGAATTTGCACAAGTAACTGGAATTGATCGCAACACTGGAGCCGGTAAGTTTGGAGCCGCGAAACAGAGATGGCTAGGACCCTGAAAATCCTCTTGCCGATCGCCTTCATCCTGCTGGCGAGCGCGACCGCGCTCATCCTCATCCAGTCTCGACCCAAGGCTGCTCAGACGGCAGCGCCTGCGCCTGCGTTGCTGGTTTCCGTGGCCAGTGCGGTAAGGGAGCCGGTGCGCTTCGTGGTTCAGACCCAGGGGGCCGTCAGTCCACGCACGGAGACGACGCTGGTCTCGGAGGTTGCCGGCCAGATCGTCGAGGTGGCACCGGCTTTCGTCAGCGGTGGGTTCTTCAAGAAAGGTGATGTGCTGCTGCGCATTGACCCGAGAAACTACGAGTCCGCGGTCAAGCGAGCGAGTGCCGGAGTCGCCCAGGCCCGCACGCAGGTCGCCACCGAGAACGCGCTGGCAGGCTATGCCTATGAAGACTGGAAGAGACTGCGGGACGTGGATGAGACCAGGCAGCAGGCATCGGATCTGACGCTGCGGAAGCCGCAGCTGCAGGAAGCGCTCGCCTCCCTGGAAGCGCGGGAAGCCGAGCTGGAGATGGCACAGGAAGATCTGAACCGGACCGTGATCCGGGCACCCTACGACGGCATGGTGCGGGAGAAGGTTGCCGACATCGGTCAGTACGTGAATGTTGGCAGTCAGCTCGCGAAGACTTTTGCCGTCGATCGGGCGGAGGTGCGACTGCCGATCTCGCAGCAGGATCTCAGCTTTCTGGACCTGAGGGGACTGGAAGAAGGGCTGCGTTTGCCGGTGGCGCTGCGTGCCACCATCGGCAGTGAGAATTACCTCTGGTCGGCGGAAATCGTGCGCTCAGAAGGGGTGTTCGATGCCATGAGCCGGGTCCTCTATGTGGTTGCTCAGGTCGAGGATCCATACGATCTGGCGGGTACCGGGAGGGAGCCGCTCAGGATGGGCACTTTCGTCACTGCTGAAATCAGCGGCAACGCAGGCGGTGCGCTCTTTGCCATTCCCCGCCATGCGCTGTCCCGCGGCGATACCATCTGGATCGTGGATGAGCAGCTGAAGATCCAGCCACGGCAGGTGACGATCGTCCGCACGGACGAGGAGTTCGCCTACGTGGAAAGCGGCCTTGCCGATGGCGAGCGTTATGCCACCACGCCCATCGATCAGCCTCTGCCCGGCATGCAGGTCCGGCTCAATGACCGGGACTGATCTCACGCCCAAAGGTCTGATCGGCTGGTTCGCCACCAACCACGTCGCTGCCAATCTGCTGATGTTCTTCGTGATCGGCATGGGGATCTGGGCAGCCATCATGGTGAAGAAAGAGACCATGCCGGAGTTCCGCTTCGACGTGGTCACCGTCAACGTGCCGTACCTGGGTGGCGCACCGGAAGAGGTGGAAGAGAGCGTGGTGGTCAAGATCGAAGAAGCGATCAAGAACATCCAGGGCATCAAGGAAGTCCGTTCCGTGGCCACGGACGGCTTTGGTCAGGTGCGGATCGAAGTGCAGGAAGGCTATGAGCTTGGCGAGCTGACCGACGAGGTGAAGCTTGCCGTCGATGGCATATCCACGTTCCCGGCGGAAACCGAGCGGCCCATCATCTCGAAGCAGATCATGCGTCGCGGGGCGCTCAACCTGCAGATTCACGGTGGCCTCGATGAACACGCAATGAAGGATCTGACGGAGCAGATCATCGATGAGGTGACAGCCCTTCCCGGTGTTTCCTATGCGGAGATCATGGGGGCGCGACCGTCGGAGATCTCCGTCGAAATCTCCGAGGAGACGCTCCGCCAGTACAACCTGACCCTTGGCCAGGTGGCTCAGACAATTCGAGCCTGGTCCCTCGATCTGCCCGGTGGATCCATTCGCTCGGAAGCGGGCGACATACGACTCAGAACCAAGGGGCAGGCGTATACCGGGGCGGAGTTCGAGCAGATCGTGCTGGTCACTCGACCGGACGGCACGCGAGTCACACTGGCGGACATCGCGACTGTCCGCGATGGCTTCGCCGAGGTGGAGAGCTACTCTTTCTTCGATGGCGAGAGAAGCTTCGGCATCAACGTGATGTCCAGCGGCGAGCAGGAAAACGAGCTCGAGATCGCCAGGGTGGTCAAGGAGTATGTGGCGGCCAGACAGGCGACGTTGCCCGAAGGTGTGCAGCTGACGCACTGGGCCGATAGCACCTACTACCTCACCGGACACCTGAACATGATGCTCGGTAATATGCTGCTGGGTGCAGTGCTGGTGTTTCTCATTCTCGGCCTGTTCCTGCATGTGAAGATCGCGGCCTGGGTGATCGTCGGACTGCCGGTAGCCTTCCTGGGCGCTTTCATGATGCTGCCGGTGGTGGGTGTGACCATCAACATGATGAGCCTGTTTGCGTTCATCCTCGTGCTCGGCATCGTGGTGGACGATGCCATCATCATTGCCGAGAGTGCCTACAGTTACACCGAAGAGCACGGCTACAACCTGCCGAACATCGTTCTTGGCGCCCAGCGGGTTGCCGTGCCGGCCACGTTTGGCGTCCTGACCACGATCATGGCGTTCTTGCCCATGCTCTTCGTCACCGGCCCCACCGCGGCCTTCAATGCGGCCATTGGCTGGGTGGTGATTTTCTCCCTTGCCTTCTCCCTGGTTGAATCGAAGCTGATCCTGCCGTCGCACCTGTCGTTGATGCGTTCATCCCATGGCGGCAAGTCCGGGATTCCGGACCGGGTAGATCGCTGGCTCAGACACTTCATCGAGCATGCGTACAGTCCCTTTCTGAGGCGGCTTATCGAGTACAGGTACGCGACGCTTGCCTTCTTTATCGGCCTCTTGATTCTCACCGCTGGCATGGTTGGTGGGGGGCTTGCCCGGTTCGTGTTCTTCCCCGAGATCGATCAGCCCTATGTGATGGCCAACATAGAGCTGCAGGATGGTGCACCGGAGACCCTCATAGCCGAGATCGTCAGCCAGCTGGATGCAGACCTTCGGGATCTCAACGAGGAGTTCAAGGAAGAGTTCGACACGGACATCGACGTCGCCCAGCATCTGTTCGCCTACATCAGCAATGGCAAGAACGGCATGTTGCAGGTGGAGCTCTCCAAGGACGAGAAACGCCCGGCAAATGCCAAGGTCGTGGAGCAACGGTGGCGGGAAAAGGTAGGCGAGATCGCGGGGACCAAGGAGCTGAAGTTCAGCTCCGGCATGCACATGAGTGGCGGGCCTCCTATCTCCATCGCTTTCAAGGGCAACAATTACGAAAGGGTCGAGCAGGCGGCCGGCGAGCTTGTCACCCATCTGAAAGGCTATGAAGGGCTCTATGAGGTGGAGAGCTCGGCCGATGCGGGCCCGGAGGAGCTGAAGCTGTCGATCAAGCCCGAGGCGGAAGCGCTGGGCATCACGCTGGCGGACCTGGCGCGGCAGGTCCGGGAGGCGTTCTACGGCGCGGAAGCCCAGCGCATTCAGCGTGGCGATGAGGAAGTGAAGGTCATGGTCCGCTATCCACGCTCGGAGCGGTCGTCCGTCGGCAATCTGGAGCGGATGTGGATTCGTCTTCCGGATGGTCGGGAGCTGCCTTTCGCCGCGGTCGCGGACTACGAGATGGGCCGTGGGTACAACAACATCAAGCGGCTGGATGGGCAAAGAACGGTGACCGTGGATTCAAACGCGGACCTGTCCCAGGTAGAACCCATGGCCATCGTCGCGGAGATAACCGGCGATTACCTGCCGTCCCTGCTGACCCGCTACCCCGGCGTCAGCTATGAACTCGCCGGTAGTTCCAGAGAAGAGCGGGCATCTCTGTTCAAGATGGGCTACGCGTTCATGGCAGGCCTGTTCGGGATCTACGCGCTCATGGCGATTCCGCTGAAGTCCTATCTGCAGCCGCTGATCATCATGAGCGTGATTCCCTTTGGCATCATTGGTGCGGTGGTCGGACACATGGTCCTCGACCTGGCGGTGAGCACCCTCTCCATCATCGGCATCGTGGCCCTGGCGGGGGTGGTGGTGAACGACAGCCTGATCATGGTGGATTTCGTGAACAAATCCGTTGCTGCGGGTGCGGATGCGGCGCGAGCGGCGGTGGAAGCGGGTAAGGCCAGATTCCGGGCAATTCTGCTCACCTCGCTGACCACGTTTTTCGGTTTGATACCCATCGCCACGGAAACCTCCGAGTCCGCGCAAATCGTCGTGCCCATGGCGGTATCGCTGGCGTTCGGGATCCTGTTTTCCACGGTGATCACGTTGATCTTGGTGCCCTGTCTCTACAACATCCTGGCCGATTTCAAAGGCCTCTTCCTGCGCGGCCCTGTGGAGCCGCCGGTGTTGGAGAAGCGCTGATTGGCTGAGACTGATCTCGCGGTGGCAGCAATCGTTCTTTGCGGCGGTGGTGGGCAACGTTTCGACGGCAAAGACAAGCCGCTGGAGCTGCTGGCCGGCGAGCCGCTCGTTGCACGCGTGCTCGACCGGCTGGAAGCGCAGACATCCTTGATTGTGATCAGTGCAAACAGAAATCTGGAGGCGTACCGGCAGTTTGGTTACCCGGTTGTTGAAGACGAGTTTGCCGATTGCGGTCCCCTGGCCGGCATCCAGGCCGGGCTTGCTGAGACAGCCTCTCAATGGCTTTTTGTCTGCCCGGGTGATGCGCCGTTCCTGCCCGGCGATCTGATCGAGCAGCTGCGCGTGGGCTTGAGCACAGGCGCTGATGTGGTGGTGCCGCATGATGGTCGCCGTACCCAGCACCTGTTCATGCTGTTGAAGCGCAGCGTGGCGGAAGGCGTCGGCCCATACCTTTCCGGGGGTGGCCGCAGCGTGGGTGGCTGGTTGAGGATGCTCGAGGTGGCGGAAGTGCCTGTGCTGGACCCCGATGCTTTTACCAATGTGAATACGAGAGAAGAGCTGGCGCAGGCTGAGTTGCAAATCTGACTTCTGTGTTACTCTAAAGTTCCTCGAAGCTCAGATATCCCTTGCAGGGAAAAGGAGGCTATCAAATGACGGCGTCTATCTACCTAAACCGCGGAGTGATCTGAGCCCGCGCATCTTTCTCTCGGCTAGTGTCCTGAATTCTAATTGGCACTGGGGCCGGATTTCTCCGTACTGAATGATTCAACCACACCAGTGGCCGGCTTGGTCCTGCGTGGTTACCGGAGAAATCATGGCCGACGATACATCCATTGATCTGATGGGCGGTGGCTTCACCCGCGGCATGCTTGCCGAGCTGGAGCAGAAGATGGTGCAGGATGCGTTCTCGAAGTACGTGGATCGAGTCGAGCATCGAATCAACGATGGCAAGGAGGCGACCGTCTACCTCTGCAGCGCTGTGCCGGACAGCCTCAGCGGTCCTTTCGTGGCGGCCAAGGTCTATCGGGACAGACGCTTCCGTGGCTTCTCAAACAACGCAACCTACACGGATGCCAGCCGAATCCGAGACAAGCGGATGGCCAAGGCCGTGCGCAAGGGGACCCGTACCGGCCGAAAAGCCTCCCAACGGATGTGGGTCGATCGGGAATGGCAGGCGCTGAACCTACTCTGGGAGGCGGGTGCCTCCGTGCCGGAACCCTATGATCACGCACCGGATGCAGTGCTGATGGAGTTCATCGGCGACGAAAAAGATGCAGCACCCATGCTCGCGCACGTTCGGCTCGACGAACCAGAGGCCGAGCGGGTGTACGGGCAGTTGCTCAATGATCTGGCGGTGATGCTCGATTGCGGCCTCGTGCACGGTGACCTTTCGGCTTTCAACATTCTGTATCACCGAGGACAGCCGAGAATCATCGATCTGCCTCAGGCGGTGGACGTTGACGAGGCGGTGGATGGCTGGACGCTCTTTCACCGGGACCTGGTCAATCTGTCGAGCTATTTTGAGCGTCAGGGCATAACGCCGGATCCGATGGGAGATGCGATCGGCCTGTGGGGGCGATACGTGGGTTGAGGCCAGGCTGCTAGACGGCAGCGCTTTGGCAGGCAGCGAGGAGGGCGACGATGGCACAGATCTTCTCTTCCTTTCGCCAGGACCCGCCGTTTTCCGGCCGCAGCTGAGCGAGCTTCTTGTGCAGATCGGCTTCTTCTACCTGCAGCGTGTCGAGGACGATCTCAGACAGCGTTTTGCGATCCAGTGCAATCACCTCGATCCGGTTCTCACCACAGGCAAGAGTCACCGACTCCCGGACCGCGTTGCCTTCGGCGACGTGAATCTGCGTGTGAGAGGAAAGCACCTTTTCCAGCGACGCGGCCTGTCGCCCGCGACCGGTCAGGAGCCCGGCTCTGGCGGGTCGTGGCCAGCCGGTCAGCTGATCGAGAAGTTCGCCGAGGGCTGCCAGAGTTGCCGTTCGCTGTCGAGTCAGTCCGAGCTCAACGAGGGCATCCGGTTCCGACGGTGGCGGCACCCTGTTGAGGCCGTCGAATCCGCCGGCAACGTGGTAAGGCTCGAGCGCCAGTCTGTCGTCCGGTTCAGCCGTTGTCAGTCGGAAGGTTCGGGTCGCAGCGATCTCCACACCTTGGATGAGCGTGGCGGTGCAGGCACACCAACCCAGGTGAGTACTGAAGCCCAGACTGGTTTGGCCCATGGTGCCGTGCCTTCGGGAAAAGTACACTCGAAGGATACGCCGTTTCGGCCGAGGTGATGAGCCAATCCGATCAGGTTATGCGCGACTACTACCGGACTCGGGCGTCCGTCTACGACCGGGTGTATGCCTATCCGGAGCGACAAGCTGATCTCGCTCGTCTTGCGGAAATCCTACCGCCGCTGTTCAAGGGGCGGCGGGTCCTGGAAGTGGCTGCCGGAACAGGATTCTGGACAGAGAAGATCGCCGGGACAGCTCAGTCGGTGCTCGCCACCGATATCACCCCGGAGACACTTGCCGAGTTGTCGCGGCGCGGATTGCCGGACAGTGTTTCCGCTCGAGTGGCCGATGTCTACGCGCTCGCCGAAATCGGTGAGCGTTTCAACGGCCTGCTCGCGGGGCTGTGGTTCTCTCATGTGTCGATCGGTCAGCGGCAAGCGTTCTTCGACGCCATTCATGGCGTGCTGGAACCTGGGGCGCAGGTGGTTTTGCTCGACAACTCAGAGGCCCAGTGCGCGCGGCTGCCCATCACTCACACGGATGCCGAAGGCAATACCTACCAGGACCGGAAGACCGATGATGGCGACGTGTATCGGGTGCTGAAGAATTTTCCAGACGAACGTTCTCTGCGGTCGCTGGTTGACGGGGTCGCGATTGACGTTCAGTTCGAGGCGCTCGAGCACTTCTGGCTTTTCAGCTACCGCCTGGCCGGCTGACGTGATCGCTCGCCCTGAGGTCCATCCGCTCCTGCTCGCGGAGGTCAATCTGAGCGGTGCATTCAATCCGCCGACCTACGCGGACACCCGAATTCCGGTCTACGGTTTTCTGATTCTTGCCGGTGATGAGGTGGTGTTGCTGGACACCGGGATCGGGGAGGGCAGCGACTACATCGAGGCCCGGTTCGAACCCGATCGGCGGAGCCTGGCTGACGCGCTGGCGGAGCACGGCCTGGCGCCTGGGGATGTGACCATGCTGATCAACTCTCATCTGCACTTCGATCATTGCGGAAACAACCGATTGTTTCCACGGGTGCCCGTGTATGTACAGGCTGATGAGCTTGCTGCGGCTGAGGTGCCCAACTACACGATCTCCGATTGGTTTGACTATGCTGGCGCCGATCTTCGGCCGGTGTCCGGCGATCTGATGCTGATCCCGGGCGTCCACCTGATCGCGACGCCGGGGCATACGCCCGGGCACCAGTCGGTGCTTGTTGAAACGGAACCGGGGGCCATTCTGATTGCGGCCCAGGCGGCGTTCACCGCTGATGAGTTCAGGCGCGGAGGTGATCCTGGCGTGCAGGCCCATGAGCACCTCGAGGCGGAGTACGTGGACTCAATTGCCAGGCTCAAGGGCATCTCGAGCCGGAGAATATTCTTCAGTCACGATTGAGTGTCGGCTTCGAGCCGCAGCAATTCCCTCATGGCGGCCTCTTCAGTGCTGCTGCCGCGATCCAGTACGCACAGCGTTCTGCCCGATTGCACGAAGTGATAGCAGGCTGCCGTGTAGCCGGGGCCGCCGCCGTTGTGGCCGAAACGCACGCCCGGCTCGGTCATCATGCCGAGTCCGTAGTGGGGATTCTGCCAGCCCGGGTGGGGCCCGCCGACCGAAATGGAATGGGCGAGCAGAGGCGAGGCGAACTCGGAGCTCATGAATGTCGCGGCATCTCCGGCGCTCCCGACCAGCAGTCCGTGCCAGACCCAACCTGCCGGATAGTCGGGCAGATCGTCCGCGAAAGTCCCGTCTGCAACCGACGTCTCGGCCAGGCTCAATGGATCGATGATCAGCTTCTGTATGGCTTCGGCGAAGGCCGCATCCGCCTCCTTCTCGATGATCCGATTCAGCAGCCAGTAGCCCGGATTGGAGTAGGAGAAGCTGCTGCCCGGCTCGAACAGCAGGGGTTGCCTGAGGGTATGTTCTGCGAACTCATCATCGGACCAGGGTTTTCTGCCGGTGCGAATAGCCTGTTCGTATTCCGGAAGCGCACCATAGTCCCGGAGGCCCGCGCTGTGCGTGAGCAGCTGAAGCACGTTGATGCTGGCACCGGCAGGCACCCACTGCGGTCCGAACCAGTTATCGATGGTGCGAAGGAGTGGCACCTTCAGGCGCATGAGTGCCGCGGCGATGAAGGACTTGGAGATGCTGTAAAAAGGTCGAGCACCCGGATCCGATCGGCTGAAAGAACCGTCTTGCTCTCGAATGGCGACCAGCGCGTCCATCAGTGCGGCTCGAGTTTCCGCAAGAACGTACGTTCGATGCCCACCTGGTTGAATCCGCAGGACTCGTAGAGGGCCTGAGCCGGTGCGTTGAATCCCGCGGTCGATACCCGTGCCCAGCGCATGCCTGATGCTTTGAGGCGACGGAGCCCTTCCAGAATGACAGCCCGGGCCGCGCCTTGTCCGCGCCAGTCCGCCCGGGATCCGACCGGCTCGAAATGACCGATGCTGGAATGCTCGTCCGCCCAGCAGAGGCAGTAGCTGCCGAATGTGCCGCTGCCTTCGAGCACGATGTCCAGATCTTCTCGATATGAAGACCTCGCCCGGATTTCCGCGTAGCGCTTGGCATCGAACTGGCTGCCGACCCATGCTGCACGATGCACATCGATTCGGGCGGGGATATCTGCTGCAGTGACTGCCCGAACCACACAGCCCTCAGGAGGAGCGGGCTCCGGCACGGGCTGGCTGAGATCCCAGAGATACACCGGTGCGTAGTGGCCGGTGGGGGCAAACCCCTGTGCCGCCAGCCAGCGGATGCGAACGCCTTCCCACTCCGGGCAGATAGTGGTGAGGTAGTAGCCATCCTCCTGTTCGGGTTTTCTGGGGGCGGTGACTTCCTGGCGCCAGGCCGTCATATTGGTGATGTCGATGAATCTCGGATAGGCGGGCGGTAACGACAATCGCGTTTCCTGGGCCCAGTCGAAGATCTCGCTGAGCAACGCTTCCGATTCGGGCTGGTTTGCAGAGATCTCGAACTCGAAGCCGGTCAGAGGCTCGAACCAGGCAAAGGCCGCCAGCTCTGAGCCGGAAAAGTACAGGCGGAGAAACTTCTCTGGCTCGGAGCCAGGCAATCGCCAGGCCAGATCGCCGGGTAGTAGCATCGGGGGATTCGGCAAGCCGCTGGCCGCCCTTACCGACAGCAACTCGCTCACTGCCGGGTAGTCGGTATCGCGCCAGGCGCGGCTGGTGATCATCCTGCGACTTTCTCTCCGGTTTGCGGGTGTGTGAATCTCATGATTGTCGGCGCCTGAATGAGCACGCCAAAGAGCACCACACCGAATGCCATGGACTGAATGGTCCACCAGTAGTCGAGTGTAACGGGTAACGACAGTGCAAGTGCCAGCGTCACCGCACCTCGAGTGCCACCCCAGATGAGGATGGCCTGGTCCGCCAGGGACACAGGACTTCTGCTGAGCGGACGCAACACCGTGAACGTAGACAAGACGACGAGCGCGCGGGCCGCCAGTGCAGCGCCGATGGCGATGAGCATGGCCAGCCATCGCTGCTCGAACATCGCCAGCGTGATAGTGGCGCCCATGAGCAGAAAGAGCGCGCCTGAAGCCAGGAAGCTCAGCAACCGCCAGAACGCTCCGGTGCTCGTGTCAACGGCTCGGTCTGCGCGTCCGAGAATGAGCCCGGTTGCGAGCGCCGCCATGGCGCCGGAGGCGTCGAAGGCGAGTTCGGTGGCGAGATAGCTACCGTAGGCAAGTGCGATTCCGGAGGCAGTGCGTAGCAGCGGATCGGTTGTGTTGCGCAGGCAGAAGCTGAGGGCGAAGGCGGTGGGAATTCCGATTGCGAGACCGGTAAGGAAGTTCAATACTCAGCGAGGCGATGACCAGGCTTGCCGACAGGGTGGCATCCGGCATCAGGGCCAAGGTGAGCGCGGTCGAGAAGAGGACGATGGTCAGGGCATCGTTGTACAGGCTTTCGCTCTCCAGCAGGCGTACGAGCCGGGTCGAAAATCCGCGTTCCTTCAGCGTCTGGGTGATTGCGGAAGGATCGGTCGCCGAAAGGAGCGCGCCAGTGAGGAGCGCGGCCACCCAGGGAAAACCCCGCGCGTGGCCGATACCGTAGAAGATGAGCACGGTCGAGATTGCGGTGGTGAGAAGCACCCCGATGATTGCAAGCACCAAAGCGCCGCCCAGGTCCTTGAGCAGATCCCTGGCCGTCAACTCGTAGGCAGCCTGGAACAGCACGATTGGCAGCAGCACGTAGATCACCAGATCATGGAAGCTGCTCGCTCGCAGGCCGGTGTCGAGCTCCATGCCCTGTGTGACGACCAGAGCGGCCACGAAGCCGAAGACGACCTGTACGGCACCGACCGGCAGACGCAGTCCGGCAGCCAAGGGTCGGGACAACGCGGTCAGCGTCACCAGGGTTGCGAAAAAGACGACTGTGGATGAAATCGGCATAAGTTACTGAGAACTCGTGAGTTCGATTTGGTTCCTGAGGACCCTGATCAAGGGCCTATGGTATGTGATGCCCGTTTCCCGGATTATCCGCACCGGGGATAGAAGAACATGGAGCAAACACAGGTGAACTTCGAGATCGATGGGGTGGACTATGGTCCGCTGGGGCCGCTGGCCGGGAATTGGGAAGGCAACAAAGGTATGGACGTGGCTCCGGAACCGGATGGCGACGAGCACAGCCCTTACTACGAGACCATTCTCTATGAGCCCTGCGGCACTGTGGACAATGCAGAGTCCCAGGTGTTGGCGGTTCTCCGTTATCACCAGGTCGTACGGCGCATCTCGAACGACGAGGTCTTTCACAACGAGACGGGTTACTGGCTCTGGGATGCAGCGCAATCGCTGGTATGCCGCACGTTGACCATTCCCCGCGGCGTTGCTCTGGTGGCGGGTGGTTCTTACGAGGCGGTGGATGATGGTGTGGTGATTCGCGTGCACGCGGCGAAGAGCGATGCGAACTGGCCCATCATCGAAGCGCCGTTCATGCGCGACAACGCCAGCACCCTATCTTTCGATCACACGATCCGGGTGAACGGTGACGACATGAGCTACGAGGAGCTCACGGTGGTGGACATCTACGGCAAACGGTTCGACCACACCGATGCCAACTCTCTGACCAGAGTCTGATCGCGGCAACGCTTACCTGTTCCCCGAGACCCCGAATCGAGTCCCGGGAACAGGGGACCCGGCGCCCGCCAGGTGCCCTGGCTATCCGGCGGAGGTTGCCTGGGGAAATTCCGCCTCATGCAGGCCACACTCACGCTTGAGCCCGAAGAAACGGGTCTCTGACTCATCCTCCACTTCGTGCAACGCCCGAGTGGTGTGCACATCGCCAATGGAAACGTAGCCTTCGTGCCAGAGCGGGTGGTAAGGCAGGTCGTGAGCCTGCAGATAGTTGAACACGTCCTTGTCCGTCCAGTCCGCAATGGGGCAGACCTTGAACCGGCCGTTCGCGAACTGGACGAACGGCGTGTCTTTTCGGGTCGCTGCCTGATCTCGACGCAATCCCGAGAACCAGGTGCCTACGTCGAGCTCATCCATGGCTCTCGCCATGGGTTCCACCTTGTTGTCGTGGTTGTACTGCTGGATGCCTTCCACCCCTTGCGTCCAGCGTTGGCCGAATCGGGCTTCCTGCCAGGCAGGGCTCATCAGGCTGCGATACACCTTCAGATTCAGCGTCAGGCGGTCGGTGAGCTGGTCGATGAACTCGTAGGTCTCCGGAAACAGGTAGCCGGTATCCAGGAGCACCACGGGGATGTCCGGCCAGGCCTCGGTGAGAAGGTGCAGGCTGACCGCGGCCTGAGCGCCGAAGGAAGAAGTGAGCACATGTTTGCCGGGAAGATGCTCTAGTGCGCAGCGCACCCGACCCTGGGCATCCAGTTCGCTGAAGCGCTGGTTCCAGTTCGCCAGGTGTTCGGCGTCCGTGAACGCTGGTAGAGCTGTGCAGGGCATTGCCGGGACTCGTCAGTACTACTGTCAGGGAAGGTAATACCCGCCGGGTCGACTGAGAAGGAACGAATGGCTATGTCCTAAATCCGCGGTGTTATATCGACTGCTGATACCTCTGTTCAGTCGCTGGGCGTGCAGCCAGTTTCGACGCCCGCGCAATATGGCTACACTGGCTGCCATGAGCGTTCACACGGTCACATTTCAGTCGGAGCGGTCCAAGCTCGAAAACTGGCGCGCATTCGAGGCGGAAATCGAAGGACTCACCTCGGGCGAAGTGCTGATCAGAATTGATCACTTCGCGCTCACGGCAAACAACATCACCTATGGTGTCGCCGGTGACAGCATCGGTTACTGGCAGTTTTTCCCTGCAGATCCACCCTGGGGCTGCATCCCGGTCTGGGGTTTCGGCGAAGTGGTTGCCACCGAACATCCAGAGGTGCCGATGGGCGAGCGACTGTATGGTTACTTCCCGATGGGCACACATCTCTTGATCAAGCCGGAACGAGTCAGCCGGGGTGGGCTCGTGGATGGCGCGCCCCACCGAGCCTCGCTGCCACCGGTGTATAACCAGTACACGCGGGTGGCTGCAGATCCGGCTTACGATCCGAAACAGGAAGCCGAACAGATGCTGTATCGGCCGCTTTTTACGACCTCGTTTTTCCTCGACGACTTTCTCCTCGACAATGACTTCTTTGCTGCTGGCAATGTGATCCTCACCAGTGCCTCCAGCAAGACGTCTCTCGGTCTTGCCTATCTTCTGCACCAGAATCGGCGGGATAACTGCCGGGTGCTCGGCCTGACCTCCGTCAGCAACAAAGCGTTCGTGGAAGGCGTCGGTTGCTACGACACCGTGCTCGCTTACGAGGACATCGAGCGGCTACCGCTCGAGCCCTCCGTGATGGTGGACATGGCGGGCAGTGGCCCGGTTCGGGCGTCCGTGCACGGACATCTGACCGATTCCCTCACCTACAGTTGTGCCGTAGGCGCCACGCACTGGGATGCGGCCATGGTTGGAGCGGGAGATCAGGCGTTGCCTGGACCGAAACCGGAGATGTTCTTCGCGCCTGCGCAGATCCAGAAGCGCCTTGCCGAGTGGGGGCAGGAGAAATACATCACCATGATGGCCGAGGCCTGGCAAGGCTTTATTGCCGCCTCTTCGAATTGGATATCTGTGGATGCGAAGAAGGGAATCGATGCGTTAGCGGCAACCTACGAGGCATTTCTGCGTGGCGAGGCTGATCCGACCAAAGGCTACGTGGTTAGCCTGCAGGGTGAGCACTGAACCAGGGAAAGGGGGAAAGCATGGCTGAGCAGAAAGAATCGGGTATCGACTGGCGGGCGTTCACCCCCGAGGATTCGCCGAAGACCCCCATGGACCTGCGGGCAGACCCCGCGCGCCAGGCACTTTCTACGGCGGAAGTGCGCCAGGGTGGCCCGGCGCATGACTTCTCGAGCCCGATCTACGATTTCAGCAATGGTCATAAAGTGATTACCGGTCGCGGCTTCAATCTACTCGACACCGCGAAGGAGGCGCCGGTGGCGCTGATCTTCGGCTCGTACACATGACCGCCTTTTCGCGCTCAGTTGGGCGCATTGCACGCTCTCTGGGAGACCTGGCAGGATAAGGTCGCATTCGTGGTCGTGTACATCCGTGAGGCGCATCCTGAGGAAGGCTGGGTTGTGACGCCGAACCGGGATGAAGGCATCCTGGTGAACGACCCCACCAGCACCGATGAGCGGGTGGAAGTGGCGGCAGCCTGTGCCATCAACCTGAAGATCCGTATGCCGGTGGTGGTGGATGAGGTGGACGATGAGATTGCGCTTGCCTACGGCGCTCTGCCGGATCGTCTCTATCTGATTGCGCAGGACGGCAGCGTCGCCTATCAGGGTGAGCCGGGCCCGTTCGGGTTCGATCCTGCTGGGCTGGAAGCAGCCATCGTCGACCTGGTCGGTGATTGAGTTCTCATAGGGTCGGCCTCACTGCATTGACGCTTCTCTTTCCTCAGCAGGCAGAAGCGCTCTACCAGGCGCTGAAACCAGACCCGTATTTTGCAGCGCTCGAGAGGTGGGTGAGCGTGGGGTCGCCACGAGATGCCATGCTCGCTTACTACGACTTCTCGATGCAGGAGGCCAGGGAGTTTGGCCGCCTTTATCTTCCGGAAGGCACAGGTCACGGCGTATCCGTGTGGTTGAAACCCCTGTCGAGAGACCTGGCAGTGGAGAAGACCCGTAAGCGGGAGAGCTTTCTCAGCCAGTGGTTCGGTGAAAGCGTGCTCCTTCGCTACCGGAAGATCATGGCTCGGATGACCGCGAATGCGGAGCCCCTGGTGGATGCGGATGCCTGGTACCTGTCCATCGTCGGTGTGCTGCCCAAGTATCAGAATCAGGGCCTGGGTGGGAGCCTGATCCTGCCGGTGCTCGACGAGAGCGATCAGGCAGGCGTGTCTACTTATCTGGAGACCTTCACGCCTCGTAACAAATCATTCTACGCGCGCCACGGTTATGAAGATGCCGGTTCCTATCACGAAGATATGACGGGAGGAACTTACAGCGTCATGGTGCGACCAGTTGGCGGGTAACGGTTCGATCTGCCGAACTGAGAGATCCGCGGCCTCCCCCTGACGGGCGAGGCCGCGTTTCTGCTGCTTACTCCTGGATCCGACTGGCGGTGTAGACCTCTACCAGATCCGCATTGGGGTCGGCCGTTTGCCGCTCCCAGAATTCTGCGAACTCCTGATTGGGGGTGTCTTGGGTCTTGGCCCAGTGGTTCAGGTCGTCGTAGTTCATCACGTAGTGCATACGATTGAGCTGATCGACGATGATTGATACCCGGGCGCCAGCCTTCTCGTGAATGGCCTTGGCCTCCGTTGCCGATTCGATGACGTCTCCGAGACGTCCGTCCCGTGGTTGCCAGATAAACACCTGATAGACGTCACCACCTTCGTTGCTGCCGGGCAGCATGTCCAGGAGGTAGTTTTCCTCCTGCAGCGCGGCTGGATCCGGTCCCACTCTCTGTTGCCATGCGGCCCAGTCCGGACTGGCCTGCAGCTTGGCGGAAAAGGCAGCCCAAGCCTGCCAGTTTTCAAAGCCACCGAGCGCATAGTGCATGCGGCCGGTGTTTTCCATGCCGATAGTCACCGTGGCACCGAGTTTTTCCTGGATCGCCTTCGCTGCCATTGCCTGCTCCATCATCTGAGCTGCCTTGCCTGGGATGGGCTTCCAGATGGTGACGTTGAGAGCAGCGGCATGGACGATAGAGCAGGCGAGCAGCAGAGCTGCTGCGATAAGGGTCTTCATGATCTTGTCCTCAAATTCGTTTCATTGCTGATCCCAGCCGGTCAGGGTCGATTGGATCAGTGAACCGAGGTACTGCGAACTTCTCCCCGCCGTTAATCTAGCACTCGTCAGCAGAGCTGACCATCTACCCGGAGGCGGCAGCCCACTGCCGGGCAGCAGCACTGGCCGTCCATCTGAGCGCGTTTTCCAGCAGCCGCCTGAATCCGGGATTGCGGAACGCGGAAGGGCTGTCGCCGAGCTCGGATACGACGATGGGACTCGACGCCAGGGCGTTTGCCCAGGTCACCAGATTGCTACCCGGAGGGTGATCCCAGCCGGCTTGCTCCTCAGCGCTAGCCATGGGCGGCGGCGTAAAGTTCTCGGCGATAAAAGGGTAGTCAGCGCGCAGCAGCGGCAGGACGTTGGCTTCGAACCCGGGTGTTTTCAGATAGATCTCGTCTGTGATCTCGAAGCCTTCCCCCAGTCCTTCGAGCACGGGGTGCTCACCTTGGGGGACCAACCGGAAGGTGGGGTTCGGGTGCGGCCCGTGGCCGCCACGGTAGCCTGAACCAGGAAGCCATTTGCCGCCCAGCTCCCCGGCCATCAGCATGAAAGAAGATCCGGTGATCTGACGCCAGAGGGGCCAGTTCGGCCAGGCGACGGTGGCATGGTTCAACAGCACCAGGCCCACGCCGCGTTCGAGCAGCGCTTCGATGTGCTGCTTCAATACGTCGCCCGGCTGGCCATGTTCATCGCTGCCATCTGGAACGCCGGTGCCGGGGATGCCGGCCATGTCGTAGAAGAGGATGGTCTGATAGTCAGCGAGGGCGTTTGGTGCCAGGGCGACGGTGGCCTCCGGATGAGTCACGGCGGTCACTTCGATGCCTGGCATGGCTTCGAACATGGCGAAGAATTCGGCTTCGGAGAAGGGGTGCCCGCCGGTAACGACGAGAATCTTCAAGGTCTCGGTCACGAGTTGCGCTCCGGCGAACCAGGTGAGACCAATAGTACCGGTCAGATGGTTTCCGAGGCAGCCTCCTGGCGTTCAGCCTGGACCCATCCGATGCGCCGGGTGAGTATCAGCATGAAAGGGGTGCCTCGTTACGGTTCATTCTGTGGGGCAGATCGTAGATGATGATCTCCATAGGAATTAAGAGTCACATCCTATGGCAGAAGCACACGGCGAGGGACAGACCGGCAGGAGTCGGGAGGATTATCTGAAACAAGGCGTCGAGCTGCTGGCAGATCATGGACAGCGGGCACTGACCGCTGTCCGGGTGGCCGCCGGGCTGGTTGATCTCATTGGCGTCGCCTGGCGCGGCAGTGCGGGCATGCAGGACGTCGAACGCCGGGCCAAGATAATCTCGTTGACCACGAGAGGGCGAGCGTGAGCGAGGATCTTTCGACAGTCGATCTGCCGGAAGACCAGGTCGGCCTGCTGGAAGGGCTGGCCAGCACCCGATCCATTCGCAGATACCTCGAGGAGCCCATACCCCCCGCGGTACTGCGGGCCATGCTGTTCGCTGCCACCCGGGCACCCAGTGGTTCCAATCGGCAACCGTTTCGCTTTCTCGTGCTGACTGACGGACCGAAGGCGATAGAGGCTAAGCGGCTGATTGGCGGAGCGGCACGGAACATGTGGGCGTCGAAACGCACTAATGACGGCTACGATACAGGCTCCGGCGCCGACACCGACTCGCCGAAGGCGCGCATGGCGCGAACCATGGCGCACTACGTGGAGCAGTTCGAGTCCTGTCCGGCGCTCGTCCTGCCGTGCCTCGTGCGTTACCGCGAACCCACTACCTTCGAAGGTGCTTCGATCTACCCAGCGGTGCAGAACCTGCTGCTGGCTGCTCGCGGGCTCGGCTACGGGGGCGTGCTCACCGGATTTCATGGCGCCGTTTACCAGGAGCTGGTCAAACTGCTGGAAATACCGGAGAACACCATCATTGCGGCCACGGTGACCCTGGGCAAGCCGGTAGGCAGACACGGTCCGGTGAGGCGTCGACCGCTTTCAGAGCTGGTATTCGAGGAATCCTGGGGCGTATCCCCGGACTGGGCTGTGGATCCCCCAGGCACACGCTACACCGGCGCTGGGCCACCAAAAAAGTAGGCATCTACCGTAATATCTGGTGCCGCTCTGCGTAACGGGTTCTGGTTGCTGCTCAAAGGCGTTGACCGGGAACAGTACCTGACAGGTCTCCAATCAACTGCCTCCGATGGCGTGATTGGCATCAGCAGGGCGAAAACGCCGCCTGTTGAGCCTTACTCGAATTCGAGAATCGGCTGATCTACTTCCAGGCTGTCACCCTCGGCAACCAGGATCTTGGCGATCTTCACGTTTTCAATCGCTCGGAGACTGTTTTCCATCTTCATGGCCTCCACGGCCGCGAGCTCTTCACCCGTTTTCACCTCATCTCCCTCGCTGACTGAGAGACGAACCAGCAGGCCGGGCATTGGCGAGAGCAGGAACTTGGAGAGGTCCTCCGGCTCGCGCTCGATCATGTGCCGGGTCAGCTCTGCCCCCCGTGGCGAGAGCACGAGGCAGTCGATGATTGCGCCCCGATGGTGGAGCCGGTAGCCGCCTTCCGCCCGGTCGATCTGCATGGTGACGGCCGTGCCGTTGATTTCCGCATCCATGATCGGCATGCCGATGGTCCAGTCGGTCCGGACCCGGTAGACAGAATCACCCTGCGTGACCTCGAAACCGTGAGCGACCGCCTCGATGGTGATCGGATAGTGTTCGCCATTGGCGATCACGACCCAGTCGTCCCGGTCGGAAAGCTCGAAACGGCGGGTCTGCCCGCTGATCTGGGTTGCTCGTTGCCGGATGATGCGGTGGGCCACAGAGGCGAAGGCAGCAGGCAGCGCCGGATCCGTCTGCGGTACGTCGCTCGCATTGAAACCGTTGGGGTATTCCTCGGCAATGAAGTTGGTGGTCAGGCGACCCTCACGGAACCGTGGGTGAGCGATCAGCGCGTTGAGGAAGCTGATGTTGTGATTCACGCCGCGGATGTAGTAGGCATCCAAGGCATCCCCCATCCGTTCGATGGCCTGTTCCCGATTCTCGCCGTAGGTGACCAGCTTGGCGATCATCGGGTCGTAGAACATGGAGACTTCGCTGCCTTCCTCGATGCCGGAATCGACCCGCACCGTGCCGGTCTCGGCTGGTGGCTGGTAGTGCACCAGGCGGCCGATGGAAGGCAGGAAGTTGCGAAAGGGATCTTCTGCGTAAACCCGGGCTTCCAGTGACCAGCCGGTCAACGTCACGTCATCCTGGCTGAGGGAAAGCTTCTCGCCGTCCGCTACGCGGATCATGTGCTCCACCAGATCTTCACCCGTTATGAACTCAGTGACCGGGTGCTCGACCTGCAGGCGGGTGTTCATTTCCAGAAAATAGAAATTCCGGCTGGCGTCGACGATGAATTCCACTGTCCCAGCGGAGGAGTAGTCCACGGCCTTCGCCAGAGCAACGGCCTGCTCACCCATGGCCTTCCGCGTCGCTTCATCCAGAAACGGTGACGGCGCTTCCTCGATCACCTTCTGGTGGCGACGCTGAATGGAGCACTCCCGCTCACCCAGATAGATCGCGTTGCCATGCTTGTCAGCGAGCACCTGTATCTCGATGTGGCGGGGTTCTTCAACGAACTTCTCGGCGAAGATCCGATCGTCACCGAAACTGGAACGTGCCTCCGCTCGCGTGCTGTCGAAACCTTCCCGGCACTCGTCGTCGCTCCAGACCACGCGCATCCCCTTGCCGCCGCCGCCGGCACTTGCCTTCAGCATCACGGGATAGCCGATCTCGGTGGCGATCTTGACCGCGTGATCGGCGTCTTCAATCACATCCGTGTATCCGGGAATGGTGTTGACACCTGCTTCGTCGGCCAGCCGCTTGGAGGCGATTTTGTCGCCCATGGAGGTGATGGCTTTGATGCTCGGGCCGATGAAGGCGATGCCGGCAGCTTCCAGTGCCTCGGCAAACTCCGCGTTCTCAGAGAGAAAGCCGTAACCGGGGTGCACCGCCTCGGCGCCCGTGCTCTTGATGGCGTCCAGCACCCGATCTATGCGCAGGTACGAGTCTGTCGAAGCAGCGCCGCCCACGTGTACAGCCTCGTCTGCCATGCGCATGTGCAGCGCTTCTGCGTCCGCCTCGGAATAAATGGCGACGGTGCCGATGCCCATATTCTTTGCGGTCTTGATGACCCGGCAGGCGATCTCGCCCCGATTGGCGATGAGAATCTTCTTGAACATGTGTTGAACCGTTGTCTAAAGCGGGATGTTGCCGTGTTTGCGCCAGGGGTTTTCCAGCTGCTTGTCGCGCAGCATGGCGAAGGACCTGCAGATCCGCTGCCGGGTTTCCCGAGGCATGAACACGTCGTCCACGTAGCCGCGGCTGGCCGCAATGAAAGGATTTGCGAAGCGGTCTTCGTATTCCTGAGTTCGGGCCTCGATCAGCTGCGCATCACCGATGTCTTTGCGGAAGATGATCTCGACCGCGCCTTTTGCGCCCATCACCGCAATCTCGGCAGACGGCCAGGCAAAATTCACGTCACCGCGCAGGTGCTTGGACGCCATCACATCATAGGCGCCTCCATAGGCCTTGCGGGTGATCAGGGTGACCTTAGGCACCGTGCACTCGGCATAAGCGTAGAGGAGCTTGGCGCCGTTGGTGATGATGCCGCCGTACTCCTGAGCGGTGCCGGGCATGAAACCCGGTACGTCCACGAGGGTGAGTATCGGGATGTTGAATGCATCGCAGAACCGCACGAAGCGCGCGCCTTTCTTGGATGCATCGATGTCCAGGGTGCCACCCATCCACATGGGTTGGTTGGCAACGACGCCGACCGTGGTGCCCTGCAGACGGATGAAGCCGATCACGATGTTGGCGGCGTACTCCGGCTGCAGCTCGAAAAAGTCGCCCTCGTCGGCCACCTTGCCGATTACTTCTTTGACATCGTAAGGCTTGGTTGGATCGGCGGGAACCAGGCTGTCCAGCGAAGGCTCTTCCCGGGTGGCGGGGTCTTCCGTCGGCCAGCGCGGTGGCTTCTCCTTGTTGTTTGCCGGCAGGAAGTCCATGAAGCGCCGGGTCTGCAGAATCGTCTGAACGTCGTTCTCCATGGCCAGATCGGCCACACCGGATTTTCTCGAGTGAATGCTGGCGCCACCGAGCTCTTCCGGGGTCACCACCTCGTGGGTCACCGTCTTCACCACGTCCGGGCCGGTGACAAACATGTAGGAAGAATGCTCTACCATGAAAATGAAATCGGTAATTGCCGGTGAGTACACGGCACCACCGGCGCAGGGCCCCATGACCAGGCTGATTTGCGGGACCACGCCGGAGGCCAGCACGTTGCGCTGGAAGATCTCCGCGTAGCCACCAAGCGAAGCCACGCCTTCCTGGATCCTCGCACCACCGGAATCGTTCATGCCGATCACCGGGGCACCCACCTTCATGGCTTGGTCCATCACCTTGCAGATCTTCTCTGCGTTGGCTTCCGAGAGGGCGCCGCCGAACACAGTGAAGTCCTGGCTGAAGACGAAGACCAGGCGACCGTTGATGGTGCCGTAGCCGGTGACCACACCGTCAGAGGGAATTTTCTGCTCTTCCATGCCGAAATCGGTGCAGCGATGCTCGACGAACTTGTCCCACTCTTCGAATGAGTCTTCGTCCAGCAGCAGGCTGATCCGCTCACGAGCGGTGAGCTTCCCCTTCAGATGTTGCTGATGAATGCGATGTTCGCCGCCGCCGAGCTCCGCGGCCTGACTGGTGGCTTCCAGCCGCTCGATGATGTCCCGCTTCATAGGCGTCCAGTTTCTTCTCGTGTTCTTAGGAAAGGCTGGCAGGATACTTGGTGGGGTTCTGGCCGGCAACGCTGGTAGAATCCGCCCCCCGAGATTTCCGGACTGAAGACCTGTTGATGCAGTACGATCGAGTTAAACCTCCTACCTCATTGAACCTAAAGAGATTTTTTGCTCAATTTTTGCGCGGGTTGGGTGTGTTGCTGATCCTGTTGGCGAGCTGTCAGAAGAGTGAACCTGGACCCATGCCTGCAGAGAATGCAGGCCAGTCGTCTGCCGCCGCAGCAACCGGCAGCGAAAACGTTGATCTGACCCTGATCGACGCTTCCGTGGCACCCGGTGACGATTTCTACGCCTACGCCAATGGTGCCTGGCTCTCGAGCTATGAATTGCCGGAGAACAAGGCGGCGTTCGGAAACTTCTACGAGCTCCACGATCTGGCGCAGGAACGGGTACAGGCACTGATTGAAGAACTGGCAGCAGCGGAGCCGGATCCAGGCTCTCTGGAGCAGAAGATCGGCGACTACTACGCGAGCTTTCTCGATACGGATACTGTGGATTCGCTCGGTTATGAGCCGATCCGGGAGGAGCTGGATCGAATTCGATCGCTGACCTCACAATCGGATCTGGCTCGCGCGCTCGGTTGGGTGCAGCGTCACGGTGCCGCAGCACCCTTCGAACTGGGTATTCAGATCGATCGCAAGGATCCCAGCCGCTACGTCACCGGACTGTATGCCTCCGGTCTCGGCCTTCCGGAGCGGGACTACTACCTGGAGGACAACGAGCGCTTCCAGACCATTCGAGCAGCCTACGCAGCGCATATCGAGAAGATGCTTGGGCTGGTGGAAGCAGAAGATCTTGCGGAACAGGCCGAAGCGGTCCTGGCACTGGAGGCGGCACTCGCTGAGATCCACTGGCCTCGAGCGGATCGTCGCGACAGAGATCTCACCTACAACATGAGCACCTCCGGGGCACTGATCGAGGACCATCCGGAGTTCGACTGGCCCGCCTTCTTTGCCGGGATAGGATTCACTCCGGATGCGATCAACCTTGCGCATCCGAATACGATCACCCCGCTCGGAGAGCTGGTCGCGACGACACCGATGGTGGTCTGGCGGGCCTACCTTGCCTTCCACCTGGTGGCTCGCAATGCTGCCTACCTGGCGACGGCGATTGATGACGCGAACTTCGAGTTCTACGGCAAAGTGCTGCGCGGCCAACCGGAGCAGCGCGAGCGCTGGCGTCGCGCGGTGAGTCTGGTCAGCGGCAGTCAGGGGCTCGGCGATGCCATCGGTCAGGTCTACGTGGCCCGCTACTTCCCGCCGGAGTCCCGGGCCATGATGGAGGAGCTGGTCGACAACCTGCGAGCGGCGCTCAGCGAACGTCTGGATGAGCTCGACTGGATGGGCGAGGATACCAAGAGAAAGGCACAGGAGAAGCTCGCCGCCTTTCTGGCGAAGATCGGCTATCCGGACGAGTTCCGGGATTTTTCCAGCGTGAAGGTTGATCGTGCAGACCTGATGGGCAACGTGCGGGCGCTGCGGGCCTACTTTGAGGCGCTGTCCATCCAGCGGCTCAGCGAAAAGACAGACCGGAACGAGTGGTTCTCCCCCGCACACACGGTGAACGCCTTTTACAACCCTCAGTTCAATGCCATCACGTTTCCTGCAGGTATTCTCCAGCCGCCGTTCTTCAATCCGGATGCCGATCCGGCCGTGAACTACGGGGCGATCGGGGCGGTGATCGGTCATGAGATTGGTCACGGATTCGACGATCAGGGATCCAAATCGGATGGCGCTGGGGTGCAGAAGAATTGGTGGACGGACGAAGACCGGGCGCGGTTCGAGGCTCGAGCGGACCTGCTGGTTGAGCAGTACTCGGCTTTCGAAGCGGTACCGGGCACCTTTGTGGATGGCCGGTTCACGCTCGGTGAAAACATCGGCGATCTTGGTGGTCTCAACATTGCCTACCAGGCTTACAGGAACAGCCTGGGTGGCGAGGAAGCACCCGTCCTGGAAGGCTTGACGGGTGATCAACGCTTCTTCATCTCCTACGCGCAACTGTGGCGGTCGAAAGTGCGCGAGGAGGTGCTGGTTGCCCGGCTGAAAGCGGATCCACACTCGCCGGCGCCTTATCGTGCCAACGGTGTGGTGCGCAACATGGACGCCTGGTACGAAGCGTTCGGCGTGGGAGAGGACGCGGCACTCTATCTGCCGCCTGAGCAGCGTGTCCGGATCTGGTAGCGGCGTTGTCAGCAATGGTCGAAGGCAACCGTAGAAAACAACGACCATGCAAGGATTCCATGGAGCATGAAAATGGCACATGAAGCAGTCACCAAGGGCGCCGGTCTCACCGGTGCCGAACTCAGCAGCGGGCCACTGGTGGTGACATCGCCCATCGATGGTGCTGAGCTTGGCCGAGTGGCCGTTCACCAGGTTGCCGATGTGGAAGCGATGGTGGCGAGGGCCAGTGAAGCTTTCAAGACCTGGCGTCTGGTGCCGGCACCAAGACGGGGTGAGTTCGTGCGCCTGCTTGGCAACGAGCTTCGGGTGCAGAAAGACGCGCTGGCAGCGTTGGTGAGCGCCGAGTGCGGGAAGATTCTGCAGGAAGGGCTCGGTGAGGTGCAGGAGATGATAGACATCTGCGATTTCGCCGTTGGCCTCTCGAGACAGCTGTACGGGCTCACACTGCCATCGGAACGTCCCGGCCATGCCATGCGCGAGCTCTGGCAGCCGATGGGGACCTGCGGTGTGATCACTGCCTTCAATTTTCCCGTCGCCGTGTGGTCCTGGAATGCGGCCCTTGCATTCGTCTGCGGTAATCCGGTGGTCTGGAAACCATCGGAAAAGACGCCGCTCACGGCCATGGCGGTGCAGAGGATCTACGAAAAGGTGGCGGCCGGATTTCCCGAGGTGCCTGCCGGGCTTAACCAGTTGCTGATCGGTGACGCAGTGGTGGGTGAAGCGCTTACCCGACATGAAGCCGTACCGGTCATCTCTGCCACCGGCTCCACCGCCATGGGCCGGAAGGTGGCACCGGTGGTCGCCGAACGGTTCGGTCGCACCATTCTCGAGCTTGGCGGTAACAATGGGATGATCGTGACCGGCTCTGCGGAGCTGGATCTGGCCCTCCGGGCCATCGTCTTTTCGGCGGTGGGCACGGCCGGTCAGCGGTGTACCAGCCTCCGACGGATCATCGTGCACGAGTCTGTCTACCAGGAGCTCCTCGAGCAGCTGAAGAAGGTGTACGGGCGTCTCGCAATCGGGAGCCCGCTGGATGAGGGTGTTCTGGTGGGCCCGCTCATCGATCAGCGTGCTTTCGATGGTATGCAGGCGGCACTTGCCCGTGCGGTGGAGGCTGGCGGTGAAGTCACCGGCGGAGAGCGAGTGCTCGTTGATCAGTATCCGGACGGCTACTACGTGCGTCCTGCCATCGTCGAGATGCCGGATCAGGCGGAGGTGGTTCGCACTGAAACCTTTGCGCCCATCCTCTACGCCATGAGGTACTCGGATTTCTCGGAAGCGCTTGCGATGCACAATGATGTGCCGCAGGGGCTGTCTTCCTGTGTGTTCACCACGAACGTGAAAGAATCGGAGACCTTCCTCTCTGCTGCTGGTTCGGATTGCGGTATTGCAAACGTGAATATCGGTCCTTCCGGTGCAGAGATCGGCGGGGCGTTCGGTGGCGAGAAGGAGACAGGTGGGGGACGTGAATCCGGTTCCGACGCCTGGCGCGCCTACATGCGTCGGCAGACGGTGACGGTAAACTACTCAGATGAGCTGCCGCTCGCTCAGGGCATCAACTTCGAAGTCTGATCACAGGGGATCCAGATGGCGGATGGAGCAAAGATCAAGCGGATCGCCGTGCTCGGCATTGGCGGCGTGGGTGAACTGGCCGCGCGACTGCTGACGGGAACCGGCTTCGAAGTAACCGGCATCGATGTGGCCACACCGGAAGGTGAACTGCCGTTTGAGGTGGCCACTGCTTCGGCGGATGATCCTGATGCGCTTCGGAAGCTGCTCGGTGATCAGGATGCGGTGCTCTCCTGTCTGCCCTATCACCTGAACAAGGATCTGGCCCGGCTCGCCTCAAAGCTGGGCATCTTCTATTTTGATCTCACCGAGGACGTGCCGACCAAGGAAGTCATTCTCGAACTGGCGGCGAAGAACGCGCGGCTGATGGCGCCGCAGTGCGGTCTGGCACCCGGCTTCGTGGGTATCGTTGGCGCGCACCTGGCTGAGCAGTTCGACGAGGTGCGCTCGATCAAGCTTCGCGTCGGCGCGTTGCCGCAACACCCGACCGGTCTCTTGGCTTACTCGTTCAACTGGTCTCCGGAAGGCGTGGTGAACGAGTATCTGAATGATTGCGAGGTGATCGAGGATGGTGAGCACAAATGGGTCTCGCCCATGGAGTGGGTGGAGACGGTGCATGTGAACGGCGTACGCCTCGAGGCCTTCACCACCTCCGGAGGCCTCGGCACCATGTGCGATACCTACGCCGGCCGGGTGGAGAACCTGGATTACAAGACCATGCGCTATCCCGGCCATGCCAGCCTGATGAATTTCTTCTTCCATGAGCTGCTGATGCGCGACGACCGTGAGCTTGCCGGCAGAATTCTGAAGAACGCAAAGCCGCCCGTGGACGAGGATGTGGTGCATGTGCATGTTTCAGCGGAGGGCACTCAGCAGGGTCGTCTGAATCGGCGGGAGTTCGTTCGCTCCTACTACCCGGTGGAGATCGGTGGCCGGATGTGGCGCGCCATCGCCTGGACAACGGCTTCGTCGGTTTGTGCGGTGATCGAGATGGTGTCGGCCGGTGTGTTGCCGGACAAAGGTTTTCTCCGGCAGGAAGCGGTATCTCTGGAGGATTTCTTCAGTACTGAGAACGGCGCCCGCTACGAAGCGCACGGGAGAAGAACATGATTGGCATATTGCTGCGCACAGCGATCATCGGGCTTGGCATCTGGGTGGCGGCCTGGCTGATCCCCGGCATCAGCACGGACAGCACCGGCGCATTGATCTGGGGCGCTATTGCGCTCGGCCTGATCAACGCCTTCGTGCGCCCCATCCT
Organism: Candidatus Azotimanducaceae bacterium; assembly: GCA_965215995.1. Classification (GTDB taxonomy): domain Bacteria; phylum Pseudomonadota; class Gammaproteobacteria; order Pseudomonadales; family Azotimanducaceae; genus SZUA-309. The sequence goes on from OZ244128.1 coordinate 4,488,143, forward strand.
GGTCATACTGACGCTGCCGGTCACGGTGCTCACTCTCGGGCTCTTCCTCCTCATCCTCAACGCGGCCATGCTGAACCTGGCCGGCTGGTTTGTGGACGGCTTTCATGTCGACGGCGTCTGGAGCTCCATCTTCGGCGCCATCGTCATAAGCCTGGTTTCAGGTTTCTGTTCCCATCTGATCGGTCCGAAAGGTCGCTATGAGGTGATGGTCGTCCGCAACCGATGAGGTGGCGTCAGCTGGTGTAGAATCTCCCGTTTCGTTAGTCAGAATGAGGGAGATCATCCATGCGCATTCGCACTGCGTTGCTTGCGGCCGCAGGTCTGTCGGTAGCCATCACGACCGGCGCCGCACTGGCCGAAAACTCGGCGCCTAATCCGTACACCACCATTTCAGGCTGGGGCAAGCTGCCTGAGGGCCGGGAATGGGGTTCCACCAGCGCGATCTATCCCACCAATGATGGTAAGCACATCTGGGTGGGCGAGCGTTGTGGCGCCAATGTCTGTGTGGACAGTGACGATGATCCGGTCCTGCTCTTCGACCTCGATGGCAACCTCATTCGGAGCTTCGGCGCCGGTATGATCGCCTGGCCGCATGGCATATACGTGGATGCGGATGACAATGTCTGGGTCACCGATGGCAACGGCTATGCACCGATCCCGGAAGGCTGGGGCCATGTGATCTACAAGTTCAGCCCAGAAGGTGAGCTCCTGATGACGCTGGGTGAGAAAGGCGTGGGAGGTGACGGCGAGACCACCTTTCGCAAACCCTGCGACGTGCTGGTGGCACCCGATGGCACCATCTTCGTGGCCGATGGTCATGGCTCGGCCCCCGATGAGCCGGTCAACAACCGAATCGTGAAATTCGACGCGGAAGGCAACTACCTGGGTGAGTTTGGCATCCCGGGCAGCGACCATGGCGAGCTCAATGAGCCGCACGGTCTGGCCATGGACTCCCAGGGCCGTCTGTTCGTCGCCGATCGTGCCAATTCCCGACTGCAGATCTTCAGCCAGGACGGGGAACACCTGGATACCTGGTACCACTTCGGCCGCCCCAGCGGGTTGTTCATCGACAAGAACGACGTGCTGTACTCGGCGGATTCTGAATCGAATGCGCGCCGCAACATGGGCTTCAAGCGCGGCATTCGGATCGGTTCCGCGAAGGATGGCTTCGTGACGGCATTCATCCCTGATCCGGAACCGGATCAGGACAACTCCGGCACCAGTGGAGCCGAGGGCGTGGCCGTCGATGCTGAGGGCAACGTTTATGGCGCTGAGGTGGGTCCCAAAGGCGTCAAGAAATACGTGTTGAAGTAGGGGGTTGCCATGAGCGAAGTCCTGATTGATGACCGTGGGAGCGTTCGCTGGATTGTCTTGAACCGCCCTGAAGCGATGAATGCCATCACCGGCACCATGCTCGGTGAGCTGAACGATGTGCTGAAAGAGGCGGATGATGACCAGAACGTACGGGTTGCAGTGCTCACCGGTGCCGGCCGGGCGTTCTGTTCCGGCCTGGATCTCAAGCAGGCGGCAGCCGGTGAAGGGATTGGCGGTACAGGGTTGGCAACGGCTGGCGCCCGCCACTACTCCACCCGGGAGATCTGCACGGTCACGCTGCAGCGGATGGATACACCGGTGGTTGCCGTGATCAACGGGCCCGCTGCGGGATACGGGCTCGACCTGGCGCTCGGCTGCGACATGCGGCTGATGTCTGACAAAGCTGTGCTGATGCCAGGCTTTGCCAAGATGGGTGTGATCCCTGAAAGCGGCGGCACCTGGTATCTGCCGCGCCTGCTTGGCTGGGCCAAGGCCTGCGAGGTTTCCATGCTGGGCGATCCGCTCGGTGCAGAAGCTGCGGAAGGCTATGGTCTGGTGAACAAGGCGGTGCCAGCAGATGAGCTCGAAGCCGTAGCCGCGGAATGGACCGAGAAGATCGCCGACAACGCACCACTGGCAATCTCCGAGATGAAGCGCCTGTTCCGGCATGGCCTGACCCAGGATTTCGAGAGCCATTCTCATCACGTGCTGATGAGCGTGCTGAATCTGTTCAAGTCCGAGGACTTCAGAGAGGGCGTTCAGTCCTTTGTCGAGAAGCGGCCGCCGGAGTTCAAAGGCCGCTGATTGGCTTCGGTTCGGCGAGACGAGACAGTCTCGCCGTGCCCAGCAGCATCAACGCGGAAACAGCCGTCAACGTATAGAGACCCGCGTTGAAGCCGTGGGTCAGATCATAAATCAAGCCGAGTCCGAGCGGACCGAGCACGCCGCCGACTTCGGCCGCAGAAAAGAACAGCCCGCTTGCCGTGCCGGCCTGCTCCGGCCGGATACCGGGCAGCTCCACCAGGGTAAGAATCAGCACCGTCATCAACGTCGATCGAACCAGGCCTTGTACCAGCAGGGCGATGGTCGTTGCACCCGGGCCGCTCATCGTCAGCAGGAAGCTGGAAATGGCAGCTGCTGCGCAGAGGACGCCCAGGATCACAAAGCGCCGATCGGGCGTTGCCAGCCGCGGTATGGTGAGTGATCCCAGGATTCCAATAAGCATCGGTAGCGCCGCCCAATAACCGGCCGCAGTTGACGTCATGCCACGTTCCCTGAGCATCTCGGGCAGCCAGTTGTTCAAGCCGTGATTGATCAGAAACACACCGACACTCATGGCGAGGACTAGGGGCACGCCGGTGATTGCAATTAGTTGCCTTACGCCGGGTTTCTCTGCGGACGTCCGGCCAGAACCCGAGGCTCTCTCATCGAACCCGTTCACCCGGCGACCGGCGATGCTGGCGATGGCAAACCAGACCAGCCCTGCCGCGACGGCCACTACGCCCCAGAGATTGAGGATGGCGCGCCAGCTGCCATCAAACAAAGGCAGCAGAATGGAATGCGTGAGCGTAAGCGCGAGAATGCCGCCAAGGGTAGGGCCGGTCATGTAGATGCCCATGGCCAGGCCCCGGTGGCTGCCTTCGAAAACGCCGGTAACCACCTTTGGCGCACCGGAAGAGATAACCGGCCCGCCGATACCGAACAGCATGACTGCCACCAGAAGCGTCCAGTAACCGTCGGCCCAGGCTCTGCCGAACGAAGAAAGCGCCACGAAGGCCACGCCGATCACCAGCGTGCGTCTGCCGCCCAGCCGGTCCAGCAGCATGCCCGCGGGAATGGCCGCCGCGATGTACACGAACTGCCAGGCACCCATGATGCTGCCCATGGCCGCATGGTTGATCTCGAGCTCTGCCTGGATGAGCGGCACCAGGGGCGCGAGCGATGAGGCAATCGCGCCAAACGAGAAGTAACAGAGCCAGAGGCCGAGAAGGAGCAGCCAGCGCAAGAGCGTTCCAGATGGAAGGGAGGGGCGACTATAACGGAGTTGCCTTCCGGTGAGTTAAGGCTGCTGTCGTAGCTCGAAGCCGTTCCCTTCGCAATCCTGAAACGTAGCCACTCGCACCGGTACGCCACCGGAGGGCTCCCGTAGCTCAACGAGCCTGCCACCCAGACGTTCGATGTCCGGCTGCAAGTCCTCTATGCGATCCACTTCGAGATTTAAACCAGCGTGGGGTAGGGGCGCCTCAGGCTCTGGCGAATCCGGATAGAGGATATGGGGCGCCAGATCGAACGTGCCGAAGTTGAGCTGTGTCCACCCCGGAGATTCCAAGGCGGCCTGCACATCGAAAACAGCAGTGTAGAATCGCTTAGCACGCTCCATGTCGTGCACGTAGTGGATGACCATCGGGTTGCGCGCTCTCATCAAAGTTCCTCCTAGGTCGGTGCAGTCGGCGGCAATGCTAACGCCAAATGGTCACTATTTGTCGGTGGGACCGGGCTCCCAACCCGTGGCTGCGGCCCACCGGTCCGCCTTCTGCATGATCTCCCAGAAAATCGGAGCTTTGGCCTCGGTGTAGGCGTACCTGTCATGTCGGAACTGCTCCGCGAGCGCTCGCTTCACCTGCTCGTATCGATCTCTCGCATCAGGGTGACGACGCACATAGTCACGAAACAACAAGGCATACTGTTCGTGCCAGCTCCCTAGTTTTCGGACGTGGATATGGGTCCTTCGTTGCCCGGGCTGTTCCCGGAAGTACCGCTTCGTTCGTTCAGGATTGTTCTCGCGCCAGACATATCCGAGCCGTTCGAGGTGCCTGGCATACGCACCCATCGGTTCCAGGGCGCGCACCGATAGCTGGATGTCGACGATTGGTTTCGCGGCCAATCCGGGAATTGACGTTGACCCAATATGGTCGATTCGGATCACCTCTTCACCAAGCGTGGAGCGGAGCCTGTCGGCAATGGCCTCGAACTCCCGAATCCATTCGGGAGTGTACTCATGTATTTCGACGCGTTGCTGTTCCATGGTGTTGCCCGTCCGTTACTCCGAATTGACTGGGTTTCTGGATCTCAGAATGAACCAAAACACGATCTCCACGCACCTGTTAACAGAAAGCTGAAGAAGGCGGCGCCCTTGGCACGAAGCTCCAAGCAGATTATCGAGCGTTACCTCGTTGCCAGTGCCCGATTGGGTAATCGAGCCGCCAGGAGGCAATTGGTGGAAGAGTATCAGCCACGGTTTTTTGGGACATGCCTACCGGCTTCTGGAAGATCCGGAGCAGGCGAAAGATGCGGTGCAGGATGGCTGGCTGGAGATTCTGCGGGGACTCGGCAAGCTCCGGGATGACAGCGCGTTCCCCGCCTGGTCGTTTCGAATAATCACCAGGCGGTGCGCGCGAGTCATCGACAGCCAGAGAAAGTCACGAGAGCCCGTGGAAAAGCTCGCCAATGAACCTGATACCAACCGGGATGGGTCGGACGCTCTGGAGCTCGCAGCAGACGAAAATCCGCTGCGAGAGGCTCTGAAGGCGCTCTCACCCGGCCACCGTGCTGCGGTTGCGCTTTTTTGTCTCGAAGAGATGAGTGTCGCAGAAGTGGCAGTTGCATTGGATATTCCGGTGGGACCCGTCAAGTCCCGCCTCTTGAACGCACGCGCCAAACTGCGTGAATCACTAGATAGGAGTGAGTAATGGACAAACTGGATGAGATGATCAGAGAGACCCTTGATGATGAAGATCGCGAGATCCTGGACAGGATCGGTTGGGATCAGAACTCCGTCGATATGGTGGGCGACCTGTTTCGCGGCAGGATCGGCTTCCTGAATCTGACCCTGATCTTCGGGCTGATTGCCTGGTTCGGCATGGGCCTTTTCGCCATGTGGAAAGCGTACAGCGTGACCGAGGTCGTCGATGTGGTTCGCTGGGGGCTGGTGGCAACCGTGTTCATCATCGGTACGGTCGTTGCGAAGGTTGGCTTGCTGCCGTCGGTCCAGGCGAATCGAACCCTGCATGCAATCAAACGGCTGGAGATGCAGGTTGCCTTGCTCGCCGCCAAGCGGTGACCAGATAGTCAATTAGTTAGACGATCCTGCCCTCCCGGGGCCAGCTTCTGCCCAACAAGCACGAATAACACCCTATGCGGCACTAGTTACCGCGTCCGGCGAGCCTGGCTATTGGCCCGTTCAGACCGTGTTCATGGAGGGCAGCGTTATATGGTGCTTGTGAGGTTAATCGGAGATCACGTCAGCGTTGGTACGAATCGTGCTGTTCTAAAGATGGCAGGACAACGCAGAAAGGTGAGGAAAGACGATGTACACCTATGAGCGGTTGCGCGAAGAAAACGAGACCTATGCCGGTACCGGCGGGGTCAGTGAGAATAACTGCAGTCAGCGTTTTCTACCGGCGTTTAGAGACGAACTGACTGGCCGCGTGGAGATGGCGCGTAAAGCCGATGGTGCCCAGGCACCCATGCACCTGCTTTGCTGTCTGCCGGATGAGTGGGTCGCTGAACGGGATGCGGATGGCAAAATCCTGGCGCTGAAAGACTCAGTGATCGCCGGATTCGTTCGAGACGGTGATTTCTATACTCGGGAAGAAGCCGCCAGCGCCTGTTAAGGAACCTCAAGTGCTGGCGACTGCGAGGATTCAGGCGGGCTGAACGTTCGCATTGTGGTTTTCGAGCTGGCTCAGCGCCTGCTTGAGTGCCAGATAAAAAGCTTCCGGTGGGGTTTCCTCGGACTCCAGCAGCTCCTCGAGATCCGCGTCCATTTCGTCCAGTTCGATTTGCGAAGACATCCTCTTTCCTCGTTTGCATGTGGGGCGAGATGGAATCTAGAACGACCTTCGCGGCGGAACCGCGAACTTCGTCACGTTTCTCAGCACCGGTTCACGCCCGACAAGGCCTGACCCGGTGGACCCCGGGAGGCTGTATGATCGGTGTTGACCCGAAGGACCCGAATCTCATTGCCCGCACCTGAACGAACTGGAAGGCTCAACTCCTGGGTCGGTACAGCACTAGTCGTGTTCTGCAGCTGGATGCTTGCCGCATCGCCTGCCCGCGCCGATGTGCGTCTCGAAGGTGTGGATGATCCCCTGAAAGCCAACATCCTCGCCCACATGCGCCTTGATGATGAGTCGTGTGAGCAACTTCCTGCCCGCGTGCACTACCAGTTTGGTCGCGCGCCAGATGCCATTCGTGCTGCGCTTCGACCCTTTGGCTACTACGAACCCCTGATCGAGTCTTCACTGCAGGAGCCGGAAGGGGAGTGCTGGCAAGCGGTTTTCCGGGTCGAACCCGGTCAGCCAGTGCTGGTCACCGGAACGGAAATCGCCGTGCGCGGCGCAGGTGCAGAGCTGCCGGTCTTTGCCCGCCTCTTAGAGAGCTCGAGCATCGAGATCGGGCAACGCCTGCAGCACGATGCCTACGAGGCGCTGAAGAGCCGATTTCAGGTAGCCGCTCATGAGTACGGCTTTTTCGAGGCTGAGATTGCGGAAAGCGCGATACGAGTGGACCGACCGAACCACAGTGCTGAAATCATCCTCGTGCTTGAGACGGGTCCTCGATACCGCTTCGGTGAGCTCAAGATCAGCGATCATGTCCTCGATGAGCGCTTGCTGCTCCGCTACGTGGACTTTCAGGAAGGCGCCCCATTTGAGCAGCGCCGGTTGCGCCAACTGCACAACGATCTCGTTCGGGGTGACTACTTCAGCACCGTGGACGTGCGGACCGTCCCTCGGACGGAAGACAAGGTCGCCGACGTGCTGCTGACACTGGAGGAAGGCCGCCGCGTCCGTTATGGCGTGGGTGCAGGATTCGGTACGGATACCGGTCTCGTTGTGCGGGGCGATCTCGTCCACCGGCGCCTGAACCGACATGGCCATCGGCTGGAGCTGGACACGGAGCTGTCAAAGGTGCGCCAGAATGCCACCGTCGACTACCGCATTCCCGGCAAGCGCCCGCAGAACGACTGGTACTCGATCTACGGAGGCCTGAACAGAGAAGACACGGAGGCGATCGAGAGCATCGCCTGGAAGATGGGGGTGCGGGAGAACCGGTTCCACACCTTGAACTGGAGCTCCACGCCGTTTGCTGAGTTCGTGGTTGAACGGTTCTATCAGGACGGTGACTGGAGCCAGAAAACCTCTCTGGTCCCCGGCTGGGGTGTGAACTACGTGACGGCCAATGCACCGGCCCGACCGACCCAAGGGTTGCGTCTGCGTGGCGAGGTTGCTGCGGCGGCAGAAAAGGTGCTGTCGGATGCCTCCTTCATTCGCTTCTACTTCAACGGCAAAACCATCCTGCCGATATCGGAACGTGGCCGTCTGATCTTCCGTGGAGAAGCGGGTTGGATGGCGACCAACGATTTCGACAAGGTCCCACCGACCTGGCGATTCTTCGCCGGTGGTGACCGCAGCGTACGAGGTTATGACTACCAGTCTCTGGGTCCCCTCGACGAAGAAGGCAAGGCGATTGGTGGTCGCAAGTTGCTGACCGGCAGCATCGAAGGTGATTGGCGGTTCCTTGAGCGCTGGTCGGGCGCGGTTTTTCTCGATGCAGGCAACGTGGGCGAGGAGGACCTGCTGAAGGACGTACCCTGGAGTCTGGGTGCCGGTATACGCTGGTACTCGCCGGTCGGTCCGATTCGCCTGGATCTGGCATTCCCGCAGAACGGGACCAGTGACTTTCGCGTGCACATCTCCATGGGACCGGACCTGTGATCGTGCGGGTGACAGGTCTGCTGCTGGCGTTGCTGGCGTTGCTGGTGTTGCTTGGCGTGATCCTGTATGGGGCACTTGCGAGCCCGGCGGGGAATCGGCTGCTTGTCCGCCTTGCGGAAGATGCGCTGCAGCCTGCGCTGAGCGTGAGAGGAGTGTCAGGATCTGTTCTCTCCGACCTCTGCGCCGATGAGGTTGGCTTCCGCGCGGACGGTGTGCAGGTGCGGATGGAGACCGTCTGTGTGAATCCCCGCCTCTGGTCGTCCGTTGATTTTCTCAAGATCGATCTGGAAGCAGTCCAGGCTGCAAGTATCGAGATTTTGATCGAGGCAGATTCCAGTGGAGAAGAACCCGAAGCACCAGCGAGCTTGAACCTACCGGTCGACATCGTTGTCGACAGGCTCGCTCTGGACCGACTGGTCATCAATGGCTTCTTACTCGAGAACGTGCGGGTAGCGGCGGATCTCTCCAACGATGACCTGTCGCTGGCTGGTGAGGTCATCTACGAAAACATGCTCTTCGAGTTCGTGACGGGAGGTGGGTGGTCGGATCTGCAGCTCGGCGTGCAAGCCTACGGGGTGAATCTTGATGCCGAGCTGGATCTGATTGCCGAGGGATTGCCCTGGCAGGCAGCGGTCAGGGCCGATGTCCTCGACCTTGCCGAGTTTGTGGATCGCCCGACCGAGCTGCGTTCCCTGGCAATGGAAGGATCGGGAAATCTGGACAGCTACCGTTTCGAGGCAACGGGTAGCGTCGAGGACGATGTGGGCAGCGCGGCGTACAGCATCGGTGGCATGGGTGATCTGAACGGCCTGGAGCTCGATCATCTGGACCTGACTTATGTGGTGCTCGGCGATATGCCGGTTCAGGTGGATGTGTTGCGAAGCTCGGGCACGCTCAACTGGTCGGACGAATTCCGTCTCGAACTGGTGGAGCCGCGGTTGGTAGGAAGTCTCAACGATCGCGAACTCAAAGCGATCGCCGAACGGGTGGTGCTGACCGGTGCCGATGTCAGTTTCCTCGGGGTAGACGCAGAGATCGGCGAAAGCGCTAAGGTCGAGCTTTCTGGGAGTGCCGATTTCGACGGTGATCTCGATCTGGCGCTTGCGGCTCGGAGTTTTCCCCTGGTGATTGCTGATGAGCGGCTCGATGGTCTGGCCGATCTGCGCCTGGAGATCGGTGGTTCGCTGACGGCACCGTATCTCAGCGGTGAGGCGGAAGTCCTTGCTCTCTCCTGGGTAGAAGAAGCGATTGGCAATCTCGAGTTGCAGGGTCGGGGATCTCTAAAGGCAGGTTCGGGCCAGGTCGCGCTATCTTCCGAATCAGGCACGGCAGAATTCAGCCTTGGCTATCAGCAGATAGAGACGGGCTTTGAGGTGCGTGTGGAGGATGCCTCTGCCGATTTCGCCCTGCTGGATGCTCGAGCGCGATTGGCCGAGCCGGTCTCGGTCATTGCCGGCGAGGACCGGCTGAAAGTTGACCAGGCCTGCATTGCCTTGAGCTCCGATCAGCTCGACGCGGAACCGGGACGGCTGTGTGCGGATGTGGATTATCCGGGTGGCGGACTGCGGCTCGCTCTTGAGCCGTGGACCCTACCGAGATTGCCGCTGCCCGATAGCGATGTTTCCGTGCTGGGTCAGATGAGTCTGACCGTGGATGTGTCTCAGTTCGCGCCGCTCGATGGCACTGCCCAGGTGGCACTGACCGATCTGGTGGCGCAACACCCGGATCTGGATCCGCTGCAACTCGGAAATCTGGATGCGACAGTTGCGATCAGTGCCGAGCGCCTGAAAGCCACTTTGAGCTCGCCCGCTGGTCAGGCGCAGGAACTGCTGTTGAACGGCGCTCTGGAAAGCACACTGACTGAAGAACCGCTGGATTCAGAGATCGCAGGATCTGTGTACATGGAGCTGGATGGGATCTGGGTGGCTCAGAGCCTCCTGCCCATGGACGTGGCCTATGAGCTAGAAAACGTGCGGGGTAGGATGGCAGTCAACGCGGTGGTTTCGGGTACGGTCCGCGATCCGCTGATCGATGGCAGTTTGAAATTGTCGGATGCCGGCTGGCAGGTGTTGGCACTGAACGCCGACTTTCACGAGCTCGAAGCGCTGGCCACCCTCAGAGGTTCCGAGCGGATCGAGTTCAACAGCACTACTTCGGTGGGTAGCGGCCGTCTGTCGCTCGCCGGCGGCATTGCCGGTCTGGACACCGATGCTCCCAGCCTCGTCACAACGGTCTCTCTTCAGGGTGCTGAACTGGTGGATTTACCGGACTACAAAGCTGCTGTGGATGGTGAGATTTCGCTCGAGATGGGTACGGAGAGTCTGGCGGTGGACGGCAGTGTTCATCTTCCGCGGGCCAGCATCGTGATTGCCGAGTTGCCGGAGACGGCGGTCACCGCGTCCGCCGACGAAGTGATCGTCGACGAGGTGCAGGTGCAAAGCGCGCAACAGGTTCGGACCACAGATCTGACGTTGACTCTGGGAGATGAGGTCTACCTGGAGGCATTCGGACTCAGCGGGCGGCTGACCGGAAACCTACGAGTGCAGGAAGCACCTGGCCGGCTCCGCTCGGTGACAGGTGTGATCGGTCTGAACGACGCCCGATTCGAGGCCTACGGTCAGGAGCTCAGGGTCGAGCGTGGACAACTCACCTTTACCGGCCCGGTAGACGATCCAGCCGTGGACGTAGTTGCAACGAGGATTGTCGACTACGACGGGCGGGAGTATCGGATCAGCTTGCTGATCACAGGCACGGCCAACGATCTGCAGACCGAGGTGCGCTCTCAACCCTCCCTTCCGGAAGACGATGCGCTCGCACTTCTGATCACCGGGCGCACGTTCTCGCAGATCACCAGCAACGAGCAATCGAACGTCTCTGGCGCGGCGTTGTCCATGGGCCTCCTGAGTGCGACCGGCGTTACTCAGAATCTTGCTGATACCTTGAATCTGGAAGAGATCATTGTTGATCAGGATCTCGATGGAAACATGGAGGTAGGCGCGGCGGTCCGTCTGAACCGCAATCTCTATCTGCGCTACACCTACGGTGTCTTCTCTCGCCTTGGCGGCGTGTTGTTGCGCTATCGATTCAGCAAGCGATTCAGCGTGCAAGCCAAGACCGGCGACGCTCACTCCATCGAGATTCGTTATGGCGTGGATGAGTAGAGCCAGACGCTGGCGGCAGCGGAGGAATGAAGTTAGGCTCGCCGCTCCAGTGAGAGTAGCTGAGTGCCGGAGCGCATGAGTTATCTGTTTCGAACGCTGTACACAGGAGTGCGGTCTCTGCGGGCGTGCGTTGCTGTGCTGTTTGTCCTGCTCGGGATCATGGGTTGTGCGGAAGAGGCCGAAGTTGAAACGGCCAGCTACCAGCCGCACCTCGAAATGCACGACTTCATGGGTTGGGTTCTGGATCCACTGGCGGACGTGATCTGGAGCTCCGCCGGCACCATCACGACCCTCGAGGGTGTGCAGGACCTGGCGCCGACTACCCAGGAAGGATGGGATGAGGTTCGCAACGCGGCGGCGACCATCGCCGAGATCGGCAACGTGTTGCAGATTCCAGGCTATTCCCAGGGCGAAGACTGGAACGAGTATGCGCAGGGCCTCACGCGCATCGGAATGCTCCTGATCCAGGCTGCAGAGCAGAAGAAAGATCAGCAGGTGTTCGACTACGGTGGGCAGCTTTACAACGTCTGCGTTGCCTGCCATCAGCTCTACCTGCTGCCGGAAGATGAAGACGAGCACGACGAGTAAGCGGATGCTCCGCCGTTCCTGGCCCGTTCTGCTCGTAGTTGGCCTGGTGCCAGTTCTTGCACTCGGCCACAACATCTCCGAGTCCAACGCGAGCTTCGTAGAGCAGCTGAATGGTCCGGCAGTGGTGCCTTTCCTCTACCTCGGCGCGAAGCACATGTTCACAGGCTATGACCACGTGCTCTTCCTGGTGGGTGTCGTGTTCTTTCTGGCCAGGCCACGCGATGTCGTGCTTTACGTATCTCTGTTCACCGTTGGCCACAGCATCACCTTGCTGACAGGTGTGCTGGCTGGCTGGCAGGTGAATGCCTACCTGGTGGACGCCGTGATCGGTCTCTCCGTGGTCTACAAGGCCTTCGAAAACATGGGCGGCTTCGCAGGCCTGCCAGTCCGCGTCGACTCCCGCGCTGCGGTGATGGTGTTCGGTCTGTTCCATGGTCTCGGCCTTGCTACCCGGCTGCAGGATCTGACCCTGACGGAGGACGGTCTCATCACCAACCTGCTCAGTTTCAATCTCGGCGTGGAGATCGGTCAGATTGCAGCCCTTGCCGTGGTGCTGTTGCTGCTCACGCGCTGGCGGGCAAGCGCGCGTTTCGAGGTGCAGGCCTTCGCGGCGAACTGGGTGCTGATGACCTGTGGCTTTCTTCTCACCGGCATGCAACTCACCGGCTACTATCTGACGCGAGGCCTCGTCTGATGAGTCTCTTCAAAGCAACAATCCTCTCGATCGTGGTGGCCGGGGTCGTGCTCATCGCTGTGGTGTTGCCCGCCGAGTTCGATCTCGATCCGTTGGGTACAGGGGCAGTGTTGGGATTGACGGGTCTGTCGCGTACGGGTCCGGATGCCCTCGTTGATCAATCCGCTCCCTTCCGCCAGGAACAGAGAGTCTTCGAGCTCTCGCCGTTCGAATCGGTTGAATATAAATACCGCCTGGAAGCGGGTGCGGGACTGGTTTTTTCCTGGCAGGCAACCGGTGAGGTGGTTTTCGACTTTCATGCCGAACCGGATGGGGCTGAAGAAGGTTACGCCGAGAGCTTTGCGCAGGGACGTGATCTGGCGCAGCACGGTAACTACTCAGCACCCTTCCCGGGGATTCATGGCTGGTTCTGGGAGAATCGCGGTACCGAGCTCGTTACCGTCACGCTGAACGCGTCCGGCTTTTCTGAGACTGCCACCGAATTTCGGGATAACGATGCCTTTGAACGAGTGCCACCAGTTGTCAGCGATGCGAACTAAGGTAGCCGATCGATAGGCCAGTCACGTCAGGTATACTCCGCGCCGGAAACCGAGGGGCTAATTTGTCTTTACTCAGCTTTGCCGAATGGCTCGACACTCACGCGTGGAGCACCGCGCTCCACGAATCGTTGTACATGTATCCGTGGATCGAGAGCACCCACGTGCTCACGCTCATGCTCTTCGCGGGCACGCTCATCCTGGTGGATCTGCGTTTGATGGGTGTTGCGTTCCGCGATGTGCCGGTATCGGAAATGACTCAGCGCATGTTGCCCTGGACCGTGGCGGGTTTTGTGATCATGGTGATCACCGGCGTGCTGCTGTTCTACGCAATCCCTGTCCGTACCTATCAGAGCCTCTGGTTTCGCATCAAAGTGATCTTCCTGGTGATTGCCGGGATCAACGCCTGGTGGATGCACCGGAAGATCATGGCCAATCGGAATGAGTGGGACAGCGCAGCGAAGCCGCCGGCACCAGCCAGGAGATCGGCGGCGTTGTCTCTTGCCAGCTGGGCTGTGGTGATCGTCACCGGCCGTTTCATCGCCTACAACTGGTTCGACTGCGATCGACCTCAACCGGACTGGGTCATAGTTCTGGCCGGTTGTGTCGTGGACGAGGTGTAAGGGGCAGGAATGGACTGGTTCGAGGTTTTCGATGCGATGGAGCAGACCTGGATCGCCACCGCGATCAAGGAATCGCTCTGGTACTTCCCGGCCATTGAGGCCGTGCATCTGCTGGGGCTCGCCCTGCTGGGCGGCGCCGTTCTCATGGTGGACCTGAGAATGCTCGGCCTGGGCCTGAAAGGCCAGGCGATTTCCGATGTGGCGGCGGCAGCCCACAAGTGGCTGGTACTTGCCATCGTGGTCATGCTGGTCACCGGTGTTCCGCTCTTTCTCTCCGAGGCGATCAAGTGCTACTACAACACCTCGTTCTGGGTGAAGATGGTGGCGCTGGTGATCGGCCTGATCTTCACTTTTGCCGTTCGCAATCCCGTTGCTTCGTCAGGCTCGGCAAGCCCGGTGGTCTGCAAAACCGTCGCTGCGTTCTCGATCGCCGTCTGGTTCGTGGTGGCCGCTGCCGGCCGCTGGATCGGATTTTCGTAGCTCGATCACCCAAACCAGTCACGCATGCGCTGGGCAAGATCGGTCATCGCCGTGTCCGTGACCCGACTGTGCTCGGTCCCCAGATAGCCGAAGATCCCGGGTCCTTTGTTCTCCTCCGGCAGGTCTGTGTGCCGTGGTACCACGTGGAAGTGAACGTGTGGATGTTCCGGGTGCTCCGCGTACTGCATGACGTAAGTTTTCTGGCAACCCAGCTCGTCCCTGAGAAAGGCCGATACGTCGCGGATCAGCTCACCCAGTTCTCGTGCTTCCTCACTTGTGAGCTCATCTACGGACAGTATGTGCCGGCGGGGCACCAACACGATCCAACCAAGCAAGGAAGTATCGTAGGCGTGGACCACGTCCCAGGCATCTGATCTCAGTGTCGAGTCCCACAACGGTGCCGTTCCAGCATCACGCTGTTGGATTCGCATGCAGGTGCCGCAGCTCACGGCGCGCCTTCGATGGGCTTCAGGTCGGTGTATGCCGCATCGAGCTCGATGCCGAACCGCGTGCTCAGCTCTGTCAGATAACCGTCATCGTCCGGCAGTTGCTCGGTTCGCTCCCCCTCGGCGTCGACTGTGGTGAGGCTGAAGTTGAACAGGCGCGTCTGTCCCTCCGGCGACCAGCGAACGGCCACACGGGCGAACGTAAAGAAGGAGGCGGGGTGAGTTGAGGTGAAGTGGTTACCGTAGATGATGTCGTTCGAAACCACGGGCGAGAGATCGAAGCTGTAGAGATCCTGCCAGCCGCCATCCGGCTGCTGGAGCTGAAGCATGTGGCCCAGCGGATGCGGCGCGAGGCGAAAGGTCTGGGTGCCTTGCCGGGACTCGATGCCGTGCTCGAGTGGCAGCGGTTCTCGCGGGCAGGCACCGCCGAAACCAACATCGGCGATCCATTCTCTGCCGGAGATGGTCACCAGCGACAACTGGTGGCTCCGACCCGTTGGCTCACCTCCCACGTGGACCCTAGCGAGCAGCGGTCTCGCCTCGAAGCAAATGGTCTGCAGGGCAGACAGGAACAGGCCGTTCAGCTCGAAGCAGTAGCCACCGCGGTGGTTCCGGAGCAGCTTGTCGACAAGCCTGTCCGGACTCAGGTCGATGCCCCGGCCGAGCTGGATGTCGAAGTTCTCGAAGGGCATGGCGTAGAGTTGAGCCTTCTGCAAGTCCGCCAGGCGCTCTACCGTCGCTGCCCCGGTGGACGCAACACCGGTGTGTTGAGCGTACTCATCGAGTGGGAATTCCATCAGTCCGTATTACTCTCAGGCAGAGCAAAGGCGATCAGATGATCGCCCGCCGGGTTGAATCCCGCCATGTGCCCCCCTGCCGCCACCACCACATACTGTCGACCGCCTTCTTCCAGCTGATACGTCATCGGGGTGGAGTTGGCTGCGGTTGGCAATCTGGCATGCCAGATCTCTTTCCCGGTGTCCGCCTCGAATGCCCGGAAGGCGTGTTCCGTTGGCCCTGCAGCAAACAGGACCCCCGATCGGGTGATGCTCACGCCACCAATCGCCGGTACTCCCTTGATCCACCAGAACGGAAAGGGCGCCATATCCCGAGTGGTGCCAAGGGGAACGCTCCAGAGGTGTTCGCCGGCCACCAGATCAATGGCATCCACCGTGGCCCAGGGGGGTGCGGTGCAGGGCACGCCTAGCGGTGACATCACGAAGCCCGTTGACGAACAGTAAGGTGTGCCGAGCTGATTTTCCCGACCCCGTGCTTTGCAGGCTTCGCGTGGCACCAGGCGGAGCGAGTTCGGGGTTCGGATGGTCACCACGAACATCGTCTGACTTTCCACATCAATGGCTGGCGAGCCCCAGTTGTTGCCGCCACCGTTGCCGGGATAAAACAGACTGCCCTGGAGGCTGGGTGGGGTGTATAGGCCTTCGTTTCGCAAGCTGGCGATCCTGTCCCGACACTGGGCCTTGTCCCAGATCATCATGCCCCAGGCATCATCTTCGTCGATGCTGTCCATCAGATGAGGGAAGTGAGTCGGAAATGGCTGGGTCGCTGAAAGGTATTCACCAGGGACCGGATCCTGCGGAACCGGCCTTTCTTCTACCGGATAGACCGGCACCCCGGTATCCCGATGCAGCACGAAGGTAAGGCCCATCTTGGTGACCTGCACCACCACCGGCACCATCTCGCCATCGACTTCCAGGTCCATGAGCGTGGGCTGTGCCGGCGTGTCGTAGTCCCAGATATCGTGGTGGACCATCTGGTAGTGCCAGACCACGTGCCCGGTGTCGCCGTGCAGGGCAACCACGGAGCTCGAGTACTCATCGAGGCCTTCCCGGTGCCCGCCGTAGTAGTCCGGGGAAGTATTGCCGGTGGGCACGAACACCAGATTCCGATCAGGATCGATGCTGATGATTGACCAGACGTTGCTCGTGCCGCTTCTAAAGGTGCCGTCCGCGTTGTATTTCTCCATGCCCTCCGGAACCGGGTTCCAGGCCCAGACCAGCTCACCGCTGAAAACATCGTAAGCCCGGACGACACCGGAAGGGA
The DNA here is from genome assembly GCA_965215995.1 of Candidatus Azotimanducaceae bacterium. GTDB lineage: Bacteria > Pseudomonadota > Gammaproteobacteria > Pseudomonadales > Azotimanducaceae > SZUA-309. The sequence continues at coordinate 4,504,762 of OZ244128.1, forward strand.
CCTCCAGCCGGTAGTTGTCCAGCACCATGGCACCGGTAATGGCCAGGTCGCCGAGAATCGCAGGCGGCGAGGTGATGCCGTACTCGAACGACTCGTGCGGAGAGAGGCCGGGGACGATGCTGATCTCGCCGTTCGTGCCGAAGTCCTGACATGGCTCTCCCGTTCTGCCGTCCAGGGCGATCAGCCGGGCATCCCGGGTGCCGGTGATGATCCGGTGGCTGCAGACCCGCTCGTCCCCGGGCTGCCAGTCCGCGGCGGTCCAGCTCGATACGCCACGGCAGTTTGGGAGATAGGGGTTGGCCTGATGATCCATCTGCGGATCGAAGGACCAGAGTTCCGCGCCGGTTTCCGGATCCAGGGCAAATACCCGGTTGTAGGGCGTGCAGTAGTAGAGCTTCCGGTCGACCAGGATTGGGGTGACCTGAAAGGCGGTCGGTGCGATTCGGCGGCCATCTTTCGTTTCGCCGCGATCCGCGAAATCGCCGGAGTTGTGCACCCAGACCTGTTCCAGGAAGCGCACGTTCTCCGGAGTGATCTGATCGGCTGCCGAGTAATGGGTACCACCTGGGGTGGCGCCGTAGGCTGGCCAGCCGGCAGCCGTTCCCGGTCCGATCTCGGGCAGTGTCGCCGGTGAGCAGGCGGCGAGCGTAAGCAGCGCAACGAGGAGAACCGCGCAGGCGCCTGGACCTGCCCGGGAAGCTACTGCATGTGGGAGCACGCGGGTTCCTGTTGCGGGCTGATTGGACAGGCATTGTGGCAAAGTCTCAGCAGGCACGGTAGCGTCAGGTTTGCAGTGGTGCCGGCTTGAAAACCCTGCAGGTGCAAAGGTAGGCAAAGATAGCCAAAGGTAGACAAAGGTAAACAAAGGTAGACAAAGTCAGACAAAGATGCCCACGGAAGAAGCCTTGACCTCGTTCCATTCCACCGGTCTGCTCAAACTCGAGCAGGTGGTACCGAACGACGTGCTCGTTCGCATGGTAGACAAGGCCTGGCAGTTGATGGAACGGCAGGGGATCAAGAGGAACGACCCCGGCAGCTGGGCTCAGATTGGAGATTACTTCGGGATTCGTGGCGTGCAGAAGCTCCAGGGGCTCCGTGGCGTAGGTGGCAGCCCGGAACACATACCGCTTGTTCGGGAGACGCTCGATGCGGTTTTCGGGCAGCAAAGTCGCGGCCGAGCTGCCAACTGGGGTCAGGCGTTGGTCACGTTGCCGATCGAGGGCGACTGGTTACTGCCCGGTAACGTCTGGCACTTCGATCATCCTTGTCGCCAACCTGGCGAGATATCCGGGGTGAACGTTTTCCTGCTGATGGACGACGTGGAGCCGGGCGGCGGTGGCACGGTGGTGCTGAACAACTCGCCGCAGCTGATGGCGGTGTATCTCGCCACGAATCCGAAGCAGGGCACGCTCAGTGTTCTGAACAAAGGGTTCCTGCGCTTCGATCCCTGGCTCCAGGCGCTGAAGTGCGAGCCCCAAGCACGCTCACAAGCGCGCAACCGGAAGTACATGGATGCAGATACCGTCGTCTGTGGCATTCCTGTTCGGATCATCGAGCTGACCGGATGTGCGGGTGATGTCTTCATTACCCATCCTGCGTTGCTGCATGCTCCGGCCATGAACGTTCGCGAGCGGCCGAGGCTCATGCGAACGCAACGGGTGCGGGCGGTGCGGCCTGACGGTGAGTAGCCAGCCCGGGTGATTGGGGATAGAGTGGTTCGCATCCGAGGAACGGAAGCAGGAGAGTAGAGCTATGGATCAGAGCAACGGAACCAATCGTCGCCGCTTCTTTCAATATGCGGCCGCGCTCGGCATAGGTGGCCAGACGCTGCTCAGGTCCGGCAACCTGAACGCCGCCATCGCCGATGCCCGGCAATCCGTCGACACCCCTTTTTCCGGGTTTGGACCGGAGATGCAGTATCGCACGCTTGGTCGGACGGGCTTCAAGGCCAGCCGTCTGATCTTCGGTTGCGGTGCTTCTCTCATGCGCACCAGCAAGGACAGTCTGCTCAACATGGCCTTCGAGGCGGGCATCAACGTCTATGACGTGGGCACCACGCACTACTACGACATGGCCGAACGGAACATGAAGAACTTCCTGAAGGCGCACGGAGATGACGTGTTCGTCATCACCAAGGCGAATCCGGCGTTTGCGGATTCGGACGTGGCGGTGGAACCCGGCGATCCGGTCTCGGTCGACATGGCCAAGCGGGCAGCGAAAGCCTGGTTGGAGCTGCTTGATCTGAGCCTCTCAGAGCTCGGCGTTGAGCACGTGGACGCTTACTACCAGATGGCGGCCAACAACGTTGAGATGGTGGGCAGCGAGGAGATGTACAAGGCGTTCGAGCAGGCCAAGGCCGCGGGAAAGGTCAGCTACTACGGCCTCAGCACCCACCAGATCGCCGAAGACGTGCTGAAGAAAGCCATTGAGACAGGCTATTTCGATCTGGCGATGATCGCGGTCACGCCCGGCGGCTGGTACGACTGGAACGGTAAGGACATGCTGGACGGCACGCCGCCCATGGCCGAGCTCAGGCCGTTGTTCGACGAGGCGCGGGAAGCTGGGATCGGTCTGATCGGCATGAAGGCCGTGCGCTACTTCTCCGGTGGTTTCTTCGGCACCAGCAACAAGAAGGCGTTCGATGGGTATTACCCACAGCCGCTGCTCGACGCAAAGATGTCCGCCTTCCAGCGCAGCTACGCTTACGTTCTGGAAAACGGGCTTGATTGTGTGAACGCTGACATTCAGAACTACGATCAGCTTCGCGAGAATCACATCGCCGCGGCCACCTCAGGGCAGTTCTTCCAGAACACGGCCTGACCGGGCAGTCGGGCTGCTTAGAATTTCCAAAGGGGAGGACAGATGAAAGTTGCCGACGGCGTTGCGCACGCCTTAAAAAAGGAAGGGGTGGAAATCCTCTTCGCCTACCCGGTCAACGCCATTATCGAAACCTGCGCGGTGGCGGACATCCGCACCGTGATCGTCCGCCAGGAGCGGGTGGGTCTGCACATGGCAGATGCTTACTCACGGCTGTCTTCCGGTAAAAAGTTCGGTGTATTCGCCATGCAGCATGGCCCGGGGGCTGAGAATGCTTTCGGGGGGGTTGCTCAGGCGTATTCGGAGTCGGCACCCATACTGGTGCTACCGGCGGGCTACCCGCGCCGGTTGGCCAATTACTATCCGAACTTCAACTCGACACTGAACATGCAGCACGTCACCAAATGGGCAGAGCCGCTGACCATGGGGAAGGCGCTGCCGGAGGTGATGAGGCGCGCCTTCTCGCAGCTGAAGAACGGCCGGCCGGGTCCCGTCCTCGTTGAGCTGCCCATGGATGTTCTGAACGAAGAGGTCCCTGAGGGCTGGGAGCACGAACCATCGCTGGCAAGAAGGACGGCCCCAGATCCGCAGGATGTGGAGCAGGCGGCCGCGGTGCTGGCTGCTGCGGAAAAGCCCGTGATCTATGCAGGCCAGGGCGTGCACTACGCACAAGCCTGGCCTGAGCTTAAGGCCCTGGCGGAACGTTGGAACATCCCGGTGACCACGAGCCTGGAAGGGAAGAGCGCTTTCCCGGAAAACCACCCGCTGTCACTCGGCAGTGGCGGGCGGGCGAATCCGCGGCCGGTGAAGCAATTCCTGGAAGAAGCGGATGTGATCCTCGGGATTGGCTGCTCGTTCGCACTGACCGGTTTTGGGGTGGCCATGCCTCGCGGCAAGACGATCATCCATGCCACGTTGGATCCCATGGATCTGAACAAGGATGTGCCCGCTCAGTACGCCATGATCGGAGATGCCAAGCTCAGTCTGCAGGGCCTTTACGATGCCATGGACGGTCACGACCGGTCCGAGGCAGAGGCCCGAAAGGACGTCAGCGAGCGAATCGCGGGGGTCCGTGAAGAGTGGCTAAAGGAGTGGATGCCGAAGCTCACCAGCGACTCCACACCGCTGAACCCCTACCGGGTGCTGCACGAGCTGCAGCAGGCGGTGGACATCGACAACACCATCATCACCCACGATGCCGGCAGCCCCAGAGATCAGATCACGCCGTTCTGGACCAGCACCACGCCGCTTTCCTACATCGGCTGGGGTAAGACGACTCAGCTTGGCTACGGCCTCGGGCTTGCCATGGGCGCCAAGCTTGCGCAGCCGGACAAGCTCTGCATCAACGTCTGGGGAGATGCGGCCATTGGTTTCACCGGCATGGACTTCGAGACCGCCGTGCGGGAGCGGATTCCCATACTCTCGATCCTGATGAACAACTTCTCCATGGCGATCGAGCTGCCCATCATGCAGGTGGCGACGGAGAAGTACCGGTCGACGGACATCTCCGGGAACTATGCGGAGATGGCGAGAGCTTTCGGCGGCTACGGCGAACGGGTGACCGAGCCTGGCGAGATTCAGGCGGCTATCCGGCGCGGCATAGAGGCAACCGAGCGGGGTGAGCCGGCCCTGCTCGAGTTCATCACGGACAAGGAAATCGAGATCTCCCACGGCTGACGCTACCGCAACGAGTGTCGAACGTAACCTGGCGTGGTTGATTACCTCACAGGTAATTGTTGTCATTCAGTCTCGGTCCTAAGGTGACTCCTGTCATTTGCTACAGGAGCAACCGATGTCTACCAACCTCATTCTGCTTGTTCTGGTCACCGTTGCCTTCGGCATTCTTACCGCCATTGCGCTGGCGGACGTGGGCTATATGGGCATTCTCGAACCCCATTTTCAGGCCTGGGGTCCGGCGCAGGTGTTTTTCGATCTGGTGATCGTGGCCGCACTCGGCTGCATCTGGATGGTGAAGGATGCCCGAGCCCGCGGGAAGAACGCCTGGCCCTACGTGGTGATTACGCTGGCTGGGGGATGCTTCGGAATTCTCTGCTACCTGATCGCCCGGGAACTCTCGAGCGCGCCTGAGCAGAAAGAAACCGCCAATCCGGCGGTCAGGTAATCGCCGAAGCGAAGAAAACGAGGAGGGTCATGTCCTCCTCGATCTCGAAGAAGGAGTGATCTTCGGTGGCTTTCACGTAAAGGATGTCGCCGGAGGAAACTTCCTTCATCTCATCCGCCACCTTCATGCTGGCTTTACCTTCGAGCACGAAGTACACCTCATCTTCGTCATGGGGTGTCTGCATGTCCTTTGCTCCCTTAGGGAGACGGTAGACGCCGCAGGACAGAGAGGGCACCCGCAGGAACTCCTTGTATTGAACCTGGTCACCGGAAAGCGCTTTCCTGATCTCGTTGATGTCGAAGACCTGCCAGCCGCTATCACTCATCCTCTGCTCCCCGTTTTTCCCAGTTGCCGTCCACGTCCAAGCTCCACCAAGTCTCCTGGAATGATAGAGTCCCGGATCAGTTCCCTAGAATCTACCGAATCGCGACCGGGATCAAATCCCGACGGCTGCCTACCCGGAGGACGAGAATGGCGATGGATCTGAAAAAGGAATGGGCGAAACGTTCCTGGTGGCTGAATCTCATCATGCTTTTCAGCATCTTCATGGTCTTCATCTACACGCCGTTCGATGTGGTTCTGAAGCCGCTCGCCGAGGACGAGGACGTCTGGTTCGGCTACATGTTCACTGGTTGGGCGGCTAAGGCGGGTGGCGTGGTGCACTGCATCGTTTACGCAGCGATTGCCTGGGGACTCTGGAAGATGCGCCCCTGGGTCTGGTGGGTGGGTGGTCTATACCTGACTCAGGTAGCCATCGCCATGTTTCTCTGGCCACTGTTCCAGGGAGGCAGTCTCGTTGGCGCCATCGGTGCGGGCACGCTGTTTGCGATTCCCGCGGTGGCCTTCTGGCGGGCCCGGGATCAGTTTCAGGGGGCGGCATGACGGCGAGGCTCTTCGAGCAGGACAGCTATCTCGAGGAAACCAAAGCCAGGGTGGTTGCCGTCGATGGTAAAGGTGTGGCGCTGGATCAGACTGTCTTCTACGCGCGAGGTGGTGGTCAGCCTGGCGATCAGGGTGAGCTGGTGTTGCCGTCCGGTGAGACGCTCGTCATCGTCGATACGGTGAAAGGAGAGGGGGACGAGATCCTGCACCTACCGGCCGAATCGACGCCGTTGCCGGTGGTCGGCGATGAAGTGCTCGCCCGGATCGACTGGCAGCGCCGCCATCGACATATGCGCATGCACACCTGTATGCATCTGCTGTGCGCGCTGGTAGATGCGCCTGTTACAGGCGGAAACTTGAACGATCAGAAAGGACGGCTGGATTTCGATCTGCCGGAGTCGACGGTGGACAAACAGTCGCTCACCGAGGCGCTGAACGCGCTCATCCAGCAGGGACTGGACACCTCTCTCGAATGGATCACCGATGATGAGCTGGCGGCGCAGCCTGAGCTCGTGAAGACCATGTCCGTGCAGCCACCGAGTGGTGCGGGCAGCGTGCGCCTGCTGCGGATTGGCGACGTGGATCTGCAGCCGTGCGGCGGCACCCATGTGGCGAATACCAGGGAGATCGGTGCCGTGCGTGTGAGTAAGATCGAGAAGAAGAGCCGGCTCAACCGCCGTATCAACGTGGTCTTTGACGAGGCATGAGTGACAGCGGCAGGGGAGGACGGCGGCCCCAGTCGGTCTCGTTGTAGTTCGCTTCCAGATAAGCCAGCAGCGTCTGTTCCTGTGTTTCCGGAATCTGCCAGAGGTTCTGGGTCCGCTGCATCCAGCGGATGGTAGCGCGCCAGAACTCCGCGTCGCCACGCTGAGCCGTCACGAGCGCGTGAGAGTGGCAGCCGCCACAGTGTGCGGCCGCCATTTCCCAGCCAGGTGCGATAACGAGGCCCGTGTCGGTATCAATTTCCGGCTCGGCTGCCTGCGCGGCAGCTGTGCTCAGCAGGTGCGCTGCGAAGACAAGACCTGTGGGCCAGCTGGTTTTGCTGCGAACCCTGCTCATTAACTGGCCTGCACTGCGATGCGATGGCAGGCGTTGTTCAGATAGCCCTTTGGATTCCATCCCGGCACGAGCATGGGTTGGCTCACATCGGCATCATCCGTGGCTCGCGCCCAGATCTCGTAGTAGCCAGGCAGCGGCAACGTGAGGGATGTCTGCCAGCTTTGCCAGGCGAGTCGGTTCGGCGCAGGCGACAATCGAGCTGGTTGCCAGGTCTGACCGAAATCGATGGAAAGCGCCACGGACTTGACTGTGCGATCACCGGCCCAGGCCTTACCCTGAACGGCGATTGCTTCTCTGGCTCGGGTGCTCACGCCGGACCTCGGAAAAGTGACCAGCGACTTCACCGGCATGCTCTCGATAATGCACAGGTCCTCATCGGCAACCTTGCTGCCGGGCGCTACGGGCTCGCAGGGCACTCGATAGGAGGAGCCCGACATCTTGGCACCATCATGCACGCGATCGCGCACCAGCAACGTGGTGAGCCACTTTCCCGAGACCGAACCCGGCCAACCGCCGCAAACCAGGCGAAGCGGCGCGCCATGTACTGGGGGTATCGGCGCACCATTCATCTCGAAAGCGATCAGCGATTCATCCTCAAGTGCCTTGTGCATGGGCACGCCCCGGGAAATGACCGGCTTATCCGGATCTCCGGAGAGGTGGCGGTCCGCCCCCTGGAAGGCCAGATAAACTGCATCAGGCGCGATGCCGCACGCAGCCAGCACGTCTTTCACCCGCACTCCGGACCATTCCGGGTTGCCGACGGCACCGGTGGACCATTGGTTGCCCGGGACCCTTGGTCTGAACTCGGAGCGGCCGTTACCACCGCACTCGAGCTGCAGCTGGTAGGTGTGTGTCTCGAACGCCCGCTTCAGCTCGGCGATGGAGAAGGTCCGGGGATTCAAGCAGGACTCACCGCCGATGCTGAGCAGCCAGCTCTCCGGATTCGTATCTTCCGGAGGTAGTCCGTTGTTTCGCACGAACAGGCGATCGGCTGGCGTGATCTGATCATTCAACAGGTGTGCTGGTGTCTCGGCGTTGAGTGGCCTGTCATTCAGCACTCTGAGCAGGTCATCCTCGCTGTCGAGCGGCTGGTCGGCAAGAGCCACCGGCAGATAGCCTGCGGGTAGAAAACCACCAAAGCGAATCGTACTGCCGAGCCGTGCGCTCATGGCAGCCAGCACCGATCCACCGCGTTGAATGAACGACCGGCGTGACCAGATCAGCGCATCCGCTCGCTCCGGATCCACGTACAGCTCGCTCTGGCTTCGTTCCTTGCGCATCTCTCACCCCTGCTGTGTGGGCTGAATGATGCGGTATTTGTCCCCGCGACGCACCCGCGTCGCGCCGACGCCATCTGCGTCGCGCCGACGCCACCCGCGCCATCCGCCGGAAGGGCCTGTGGTAGCATCCGCGAACACTTCGGGACGGAATGAATGGCATGCGGGTGAGAGTCGGAATCGGTCTCCTACTTCTGACGCTGACTGCAGGTTGTGCGGAGGAGCCGCCCGCGCCGCTCGAAGTGCAGGTGATCGCCAGCGGGGCAAACATCTCCGGCGCCAACGGCATTCACTTCTCGCCGGACGGACGACTCTACGTGGCTTCGGTGATCGGATCGGAGTTGATCGTTCTGGATCCGGAAAGCGGCGAGGTGCTCGAACGCCTCACCGAAGGCGTGGACGGTCCGGACGATGTGGCCTTCAACTCAGAAGGTGATTTCTACTGGACGTCCATACTGACCGGTGAGGTTGCCGGAATCACTGCAGCGGGTGAGCGGATAACCGCTGCCAACCTGACCCCGGGCGTCAATCCTCTGACGTTTTCCGATGACGGGCGGCTATTCGTCTCGCAGTGTTTCTTCGACGACAAGCTGTTCGAGGTAGATCCGACCGGCATCGAAGAACCCCGGCTCATTTCCGATCAGCTCGGACCGGGATGCGGCCTGAACGGCATGGATTGGGGACCGGACGGCCGACTCTACGGGCCTCGATGGTTTGAGAAACAGGTTGTCAGCTTCGATGTGGACGCTGGTGACATGCGGGTGGAGGCGACCGGTTTCAACGTTCCTGCCGCCGTGAAGTTCGATTCTCAAGGTGTGCTGCACGCGCTCGATACCGGTGCCGGTTCGGTCGTCCGTGTTGCGGATGGCAAACAGACGGTGGTTGCCGTGCTCGAGCAAGGTCTGGACAACTTCGCCTTCGATGCGAACGACCGGCTTTTCGTCTCCAGCTTCGTTGATGGGGCGGTCTGGCGGGTGGAAGCGGACGGCAGCATGACCGAGTTGCAACCGGGGGGTATGGCGCACCCCGGAGCGCTGGCGGCGCGAAAGACTGAGTCGGGTGTTGAGCTGCTGGTGGCCGACCTGCATGCTTTGCGTGGTTTCGACCGCGAAGGCAACACACTCTGGACCGAGCGGAACATCCTCGGTGTAGGCGAGCTGGGCTCGGTTCTGTCGGTTTCCGTGGACGGAGAAAACCTGGTCTTCGCCTCCTTCACGGATGCGAATGTTCGGGTCTGGAACCCGATGCTTCAGCGCACCATCGCACGTGTGGATAACCTGCAGATGCCAGTGAGCGCCATCCGCTACGGTGAGCTGCTGCTCGTCGCTGAGCATGGCAGCGGCCAGGTGAAGGTGATCAACGGTGCCAACGGCCTCAGCCAGCTGGCATCCGGGTTGTCAGCGCCGACCGACCTGCTGACCGATGGAGATCGGCTCTGGGTGAGTGACCGTACCGCCGGTACCGTGCTCCAGGTCGCAGCAGGCGGAAAGAAGATCCCACCGATGGTGTTGGCGGAGGGGCTGGACGCGCCGGAGGGTCTGGCCTTGTGGCGTGACCGCGTGCTGGTGCGCGAAGGCGAGAGCGGCCGCGTCTACCTGCTGGGTGATGAAGAACCCGAGTTGCTGGTCACGCTAGGGGCTGGATCACCTCCGCCATCGCCGGCACAACCACCCGCAATGGTGCTGAATGACATCACTGTGGTTGGGGATGTGCTCTACGGCACTAATGAGTTCGAACGGCAGCTGGTGGCCGTTGACCTGAGCCGCAGGCTGGAAAACTGATCGGGGATGGCACCCCCTCGTTAACTCGCGGATGCTACCCTTTCCTGAACTGCAGCTCCTCCTTCCAATCGGTCCAGCCGCTGTCGGTGGCTGGCTGAGTCGAAGCGGGTCAGAAGGGCGGCCGCGACCAGGTTCAGAGCGGCCATGATGTAGAGCGCATCAGCGCTCGACACATCCGTGGCGATGATGGCGAAAGCACCAGCCCCGGCTGAGCGAGCCAGATTCGCCAGAGACATGTAGACGGCGAACTGGGTCGCCCCGATGCTCTTGGCGCAGAGCCCCATGAATCCAGCGATAACCGATACGAAGATCAGCTGTGTCGCCAGCTGACTACCAATCAATCCGGCCAGCACGAACGGAGTGCTGCCCCAGTAAGCTTGCAGACCAGCGAAGCCCGCATAGACGGCAACAGCGAGCAGCAGACCAGCCATCAGATAGCGCTTTGCCCCATGCCGGTCAATGAACGGACCAAAGGCGAGGCCGGCCACGGCACTCACACCTGACATGATGCCCATCCAGTAGGAGTACACGTCCGAGGTGAAACCGAGCTCCTGCACGGCCAACACCGGATATATGCTGATGGAGATCCCCGCTGACATGCGGTGTAGAAACTCCACCATGATGAGCAGCAGACTCATCGGCAGAATTAGTACCCGGAAAAGATCCCTGAAGATGCCTGCAAATGACTCCTTGACCGGAAAAGTTCTCGGGGTCGCGACACCCGCGCTCCAGGGCAGCATGCGTTCCCCCTCCCGTTCCCGCACCAGGGTGACGAAGAGGAAGATGCTGCCCACCGTGGCCGTGGAGATCAGGGCGGTGATCGCCAATCCAAATTGGATGAGCAGGTAGCCGTTCACCGCGCCGAAGATGGAAAAACCTGCCGCCTGACCGAACGCCATGAAGGCGTTTGCTCGCCCTCGTTCTCCTTCCGGCAGGATGTCGATGGCCATTCCGTCGACGGCCACGTCCTGCAGCGCCCCGAACGAGTTGATCACCGTGCCGATGATGATCAGCGTCCAGATGTTATCCGCTGGCTCGAACACCAGGGACATGCTGAACATGGCCATCGTCAGACCTGCCTGAGCACCCATTACCCAGGGTCGGCGTCGACCCATGGCCGGAAACGAGAAGCGGTCCATGAAGGGACCAGCAACCAGCTTCAAGCCCCAGGGTAAGCCTGTTATCGCGGCGAAAGTTGCGATGTCCTGAACATCCACGCCTTCTGCGGCGAGCCACGCTGGCAGCGCGATGGTCAAAAGCCCGATGGGTACGCCCTGGGCGAAGTAGAAAAGGGTGAAGGCAGAGAAGCGGAACGCTGTGGATCGGGTTAGAAACAAAGCAGCTTACCGTTGTGGTTCTTGTTGTAGATCGAAGTTAGCAGGAAAAGGACAGTCGCGCAGCGGGCATTCGGTTCAGAACCATCGGAGATACAGGTAACCCAGTGTGGCCAGCGTCAGCACCACCACGGCCGTCTGATTCCAGCGCACCAATCTTGAGCCGGGTTGGTGCTCAGCGGCCACATTGTCACCGCAGATCGCTAGCTGGTTTGCCCAGGCGACGATCGGTGCCGCTAGAAAACCGGTAAAGGTGACGATGTCGATGAAGGTGGCGAAGGCATTGAAAAAGAAGAAGAGCAGGGCGCTCGCTGCGCCAACCACTACGATCATCGCCGGAAAGTAGAGGGACTGTGCCTTTTCTTCACTGCCCGCGGCAAACAGCTCGGCGCTGAACTCACTCATCATACGTGGAAAGCCATCGACGATAGCGAGCAGGGTTGAGTACATCACTGCCAGCGCTGCCAAGGAGACGAGTGCGCTCGACCAGTCGCCGATCGCCTGGGTGTAGAGTCCGACAAACGTCGTCACAAAGGGGCCGGATGCAGCGGGAAGTACTGCACCGCTGCCGTGCAGCACGGCAGCACCGATGAGCAGGAAGCACAGCGCGAGCACGACGCTCGCCAGATAGCCCAGGTTGAAATCGAAGCGTGAGTCGGTGGCGGTGCGGCCGGTATCTCTCTGCTTTGCCAGGATCCAGGCTGCAAGCATGATGGCGGCCGTGTTGCCGATCGGCATCCAACCGGAGATTGCTATCGCGAAGGACCAGTTTTCGCTGGTGAGCGGGAACGCAGGGAAGGCGGATTCAGTGGCCGAAGAGAAAGCGGACAGGCTGGCCAGCGTAGTGATGAGCGTGAGCAGGCTGAATAGAAGGACCAGGATACCAGTGATGGATTCGATCACCCGGTAGCGACCGAAGGCCACCAGAATCGCGGTCATGACAAGTAGACCAACGGCAGCATTCACCGGATCGAAAGTGGTGCCGAAGATCCACTGACCGATCGACGCGCTGACCAGACTGACCCCGGCCAGGGCGGCGACCGCCTCAATGGCGGAGGTAATGAACATCACCAGCACCAGCACCCTACCGCGCCGTCCGTAACCTCGGACCAGATTCTCGCCGGTCGCTGCCGCGTAATCGGCTGCGAATCGAAAAAGCGGGTACTTCAGCACGCAGACCAGCAGGATGAGGAGGCCGAGCGTCAATCCATACCCCGCTCCTGCACGGGTGGACTGAACGATGTGGGAGGTGCCGACCGCCGCCGCTGCGAAGATCAATCCTGGCCCAAACCGTGCCTGCAGGCGGGCCAGACCATTGACGGCCAGGTGGGTGTCGCTCATCTCGCTACTCTGGGGTCTTTAAGTTCTTGTTCTCTCTCCCAAGGCACATTTTCTGCTCTCAGTGATCTGGCTACAATACGCGGCCTAACCTTAGCCATCACTTTTTCAGGAACCCTCACATGGAAGACGTCTATATCGTAGAAGCGGTGCGGAGCCCCATCGGCCGGCGTGGCAAGGGCCTTGCCGGCCTGATCCCTGCAGATCTGCTTGGCGCAGTGCAGGCGGCAGCACTCGAGCGTAGTGGCATCCCGGCGGAGAAGATCGGCCAGGTGATAGGCGGTTGTGTGTCTCAGGTGGGTGAGCAGTCCTTCAACATCGCTCGCATTGCCTGGCTGTCCAAGGGGTTGCCGGAAGAAGTCGCGGCCACCACGGTGGATTCCCAGTGTGGCTCGAGCCAGCAGGCCACCTCCATGGGTGCTGCAATGGTTGCATCGGGAATGGAAGACATCGTGATGACCTGCGGTGTGGAGATGATGACCCGGGTGCCGCTCGGCTCGAACATGAAAGACGCCGTGCCCATGGGCGAGTCCTACATATCTCACTACCAGCCCACCAGCCAGTTTCAGGGTGCGGCGATGATTGCCGAGGAGTATCAGATCACTCGAGCGGAAACCGATGCCTTTGGTCTAAAGAGCCAGCAGAACGCCATAAAGGCCTGGGAAGAGGGCCGGTTTGACCGGGAAGTCACACCCATCGACGCGCCCATGCTGAATGAGAAAGGCGAACCCACGGGCGAGACCCAGACCATCAGCCGCGACGAGGGGCTGCGCGAGACGTCTCTGGAGGCACTGGCGGCGCTCGATCCGGTGCCGGGTCAGGAGCTGCACACGGCAGGCACCAGCTCTCAGGTCTCCGATGGCGCTGCTGTGGTCATCATGGCCAGCAAAAAGGCTGTGGACGAGCTGGGGCTCAAGCCTCGCGCACGGATTGTCGCGACCACGCTGGTGGGCGTGGATCCGGTCACCATGCTCAAGGGCCCGATTCCAGCGTCGGAGAAAGTGCTCGATCAGGCAGGCCTGACAGTGGATCAGATCGATACTTTCGAGGTGAACGAGGCTTTTGCGTCCGTCGTGCTCGCCTGGGAGAAAGCGCTGGGTCCGGATCCGGAGAAGGTGAATCCAAACGGCGGGGCGATCGCTCTTGGTCATCCCACCGGCTCGACGGGGGCGCGTCTGATCACCACCGCGCTGCATGAGCTCGAACGGTCTGGTGGCCGCTATGGTCTGATTGCCATGTGTTGTGGCGGCGGCCTAGGCACAGGCACCATCATCGAACGGCTCGAAGGCTGAACCGCATGTTTCAGATCGGCATGCATGCGGGACCGCAGGATCTGCCCGTCGACGAGCTGAAGAAGCTCTGGCAGATGGCGGACGAAAGCGGCTTCCACTGGGTGTCAGTCTGGGATCACTTCTATGCGAACCCACTCGTCGATCGGACTAATCCCTGTTTTGAAGGGGTGGCGGCAATGTCAGCCCTCGCCGCCCTGACCGAGAACGTACAGGTTGGTTGCCTGGTGTTCTGCGCGCTGTTTCGACCACCGGCCGTGTTGGCCAAAGCGGCGGTGACGGTGGACCATCTGTCCGGCGGACGTGCCCAGATTGGTATCGGTGCCGGTTGGCTCGAAGAGGAGTTCAGAGAGTTCGGCTATGGCTTCCCATCGCTCGGTAAACGACTGGATCAGTTAGAGGAGGCGCTGACCATCATCCGCTCGCTGCTCAATGATGATGAGACCACTTTCCACGGTGATTACTACCACCTGGAAGGCGCGGTTTGTGGGCCGAAGCCGATCAACGGCAAGCTGCCGATCTGGGTCGGTGGTAGAGGTAAGAGCCGCACACCCCGGTTGGCTGCTCGATATGCCGACGGCTTCAACATGCCCTATCTGGCGCCGGAGTCCGTTCGTGATCGCCTGGCCAGGTTGGCGTCGGCCTGCGAGGCGATCGATCGGGATCCTGCCGAGATCGCCTCGAGCGTGAACGTCGGTTTTTATCTGGGTGACAGGACGCCGGAGGTGAATCCTGAGGGCTGCCTCATGGGTTCCGCTCAGCAGGCAGTGGATCGAATTGGCGAGTACGTCGAGACCGGTGTGCAGGGCCTCAACGTTGCCATCCGTCCGCCGGTGGATTGGGATGCGCTCGAGTGCTTCATCGAGGATGTCATGCCGCACTTTCACGGCTAGCAACCTGGTAGAGCCTCAATAACTTCGGTGGCTCTGGTGTGGACTACTGAACGTTCAGCCGGTTGTTACGCAGTGACTGGATCTGCAGCTCGAGGTCGGCACGCCGCTCATGAATTAGGTTTCTCAACGCTTCGTCGGCAAAGCATTCGAAAACAATGGACTCGACCGCTTCCACCATATTCAAGCGCTGAATCTCCGTATCTGCTGCCTGTGTTGCAAGTCCCAGCGCCACCAGCTCGTTGGTCCGCTCGCCTTGCCACCAGGCCCAGGCTTTGGCCGATTCGAAGTCCACGGCATGGCGCCGGGCCGGGACCTTGTCCAATCGCTCACTGAACTCGCTGAGGAATTCGGCAGCTGCCGGTTCGACCTTCTCGACGGAAAAAATCTGCAATCGGACCACCAGCGCCATCTGCAGGGCGCCACTCACCGTCGCAACCTCATCGTCGGGATCGTGTTTCAGTGTTTGGAACATCTTTGTCTACCTCCGTTCTCATGCCGGGCACTGTAGTAACTTGCGGGCCGCGTCATCATGCTTGGCAGGTCAGGAAGCGGTCATCAGAGCTCGTATTCTGGCTCTAGAAATATCTCTTAAGTAATTGATTTATCTGAATAAATATCTGTGTTGTGGCTGATATCGAATGCTTTTTACTTGAGGCGTGACTTACGGCCTAGTACGTTGAACGTAGCCGGTGCGTATGGGGATCGGACGTGGAACTGCTCGAAATCGATGAGACGACCGAGGGTACTTACTATCGCTGCCTGCACGATGAGATTCCCGCCGATCCCAGAGTGATCGAGATGCGCAAAGCCTGGCGGGCAAGGTTTCAGCCCAAAGGCCACCGGGCGAAAGTCCTCAAAGACGACGCAGGCCAGGTGGTCGGGCTGACCAACTACATCCCGGTGGAGCACTCGCCCTATGAGGGGAAAAACCTCATGGCCATTCTCTGCATGTGGATTCACGGTTACGAGCATCTGGTGGGCAATCAGCAGGCGAAAGGCTACGGGCGATTCATGCTGAGCGAGATCGAGGCCGATGCACGCGAATCGGGAATGGACGGACTGGTGGTCTGGGCAAAAGACTACGATGCCTGGAATCCGGTCAGCTTCTACGAGCACATGGGATTTGAGCGGGCTGACCAGAACGGACTGGACGTGCTGGCCTGGAAGGCGTTTTCTGAGCGCGCCGAGCGACCTGCGTTCCTGAAGCGGAACACGCTGATCGCCACGGAGGCCAGAGCTGATGATCGGGTGTCAGTCACGTTTTTTTCCAACGGCTGGTGCGGCGGTGGCTGCCAGCTCTGCATGATGGTGCGGGATGTGACCGAAGAGTTGTCGGATGAGGCGGCACTCACGGAAGTGCTAGCCTGGGATAAGGACGACATGCGTGCCCGCGGTGAGAGCATCGACATGCTTTATGTGGACGGTGAGGCCTTCCGACCGGATGGACCGCCAGCTTCGGCGGAGGAGCTCAAGGAAACGCTGCGGGCACGTGCGCGCACCCGCAGCGGTTGAGGCAGATCAGTTGGTCGCCGGTTGCAGCCGCTCCATCACCTGATCGATTGTGAAGCTCGAAGGTCTTTGTCGAGGTGGGAACTCCCTGAAGGTGTCCAGGAACTCGGCCACCAGAGCCTGAGCTGGCACCATGACGAACATCCGTTCCGCCCGCCATCGCTGGTAGCCCATGGCATCGATCTCATCGGCGTGCTCGAACGGATCCGAGCGGAGATCGAACAGCTTGGGGAAGCGGAGGAATACGAACGGATCGGACCACACATCGAACCCGTGCGCCCTTTGCTCGGCGAATACGATCTTCCATCTGTTGTAGCGGAGGTTCAGCAGGTCTCCGGTATCGGAGAAGTAGAAAAACTCCTTCCGCGGCCATTCGTCCGTTTGCCCTTCGATGTACGGGAGAAGATTGTAGCCATCCAGATGCACCTTGAAGCGATCGCTGCCGAAGCGGGTGCCGGATTTGAGCTTCTCTTTTACTTCCGGATCCCCTGTTGCGGCGGCGAGGGTGGGGAACCAGTCCATGTGAGAAATGATCTCGTTGAATTTGGTGCCGGGCTCGATCTTGCCCGGCCAGCGTACGAGGAGCGGCACCCGATAACCACCCTCCCAGTTGTCGTTCTTCTCACCGCGAAAAGGTGCGGTACCACCGTCCGGCCAGGTGAACTTCTCGGCACCGTTGTCGGTGGAGTACATCACGATGGTGTTCTCGGCGAGCCCGAGCTCATCGAGCTTGTCCAGCAGCTGACCTACGTGCCCATCGTGTTCAACCATACCATCCGGATAGACTCCGAGGCCCGTTGCCCCTTCTGACTCCGCCTTCAGCCGCGTCCAGACGTGCATTCGGGTAGAGTTCCACCAGAGGAAGAAGGGTTTATCCTGATCTTTCGCCCGCTCCATGAAGTCCAGCGCCCGGGCTGTTACCTCATCGTCGACCGTTTCCATCCGCTTCTTGTTCAGCGGTCCGGTGTCCTCGATCTGACCGTCCGCGGTTGAGCTGATCACCCCTCTGGGGCCGAAGCGTTCACGAAATTCAGGATCTTTGGGATAGTCAGGATGCTCCGGCTCATCTTCGGCATTCAGGTGGTAGAGATTGCCGAAGAACTCATCGAATCCATGGTTGGTTGGCAGGTGCTCGTCCAGATCGCCCAGGTGATTCTTGCCGAACTGGCCGGTCATATAGCCTCTTGTTTTCATGTAGTCGGCGATGGTCGGGTCTTCGCTCTTCAGTCCCAGGTCCGCACCGGGCATACCGACCTTGGTGAGGCCGGTCCTGAAAGGACTCTGACCGGTGATGAAGGCCGCTCGCCCGGCGGTGCAGCTCTGCTCGCCATAGGCGTCAGTGAAGAGTGCGCCTTCGTTGGCGATCCGATCGATGTTCGGCGTCTGGTAGCCCATCATTCCGTGGTTGTAGGCACTGATGTTCCAGTAGCCGATATCGTCCCCCCAGACGATCAGAATGTTGGGTTGATCGGCCGCAAAGGCGGGTTGCAGAGAAACTAGAAGCACTGTGGCGAGTGCTGCCAGGCTACGTCGAGAGGGTGCGCTCATAAGTAATCCGTCCCTGATTGTTGCTGTCCCTGGTCGGCAAAGGCCTGATGCAGACCCCGCTGCCGATCGATAGTGTACCTTGCAGCCCGTTGGTTGAGTACGTATCAACCTTGGTTGAAGACGTCGTCAGATTCTCGAGAACGCCAGAATTCTCTCTTCGTTGCGGCTCGTCGAGATCAATCGAATCCCGGTCAGAATGGCGACGGCGGTCAGTCCAGCCGTCATTCCGAGCCAGTAGCCGGGCACGCCCATGGGTTCCTGTCCGAGCCAGCCGAAGCAGAGAGTCGCGCCCAGCGGCAGGGCCAGAAACCAGAAGCCGATCAGCGAGTAGACCATGGGCATGCGGGTGTCTTTGTAGCCGCGCAAGGTGCCACCCATGGTGGCGAGCGAGTCATCGACGATCTGATAGAGGGCGATGAAGATCATCAGCGAGGCAGCCAGTTCCAGAACCGGTGCATCCTGAGTATAGATACCGGCGATCTGGTAGCGAAACAGCACGAGAGCGGCAGATACGAACAAGGCATAGGCAATAGAGAGGATGAACGCTGTTCTGGCGACATACCGAGCGCTGCCGTAGTCCCGGGCACCCACGTAGAAGCCGACCCGAATGCTGGCAGCGGCGCCGAGAGTGCTCGGCAGCACGTAGGTGGCCCAGTTCACGTTTCCGGCAATGCTGTTGGCAGCCAGCGCCACCACGCCGAGGGAGGCGATGGACAATCCGACCACCGAAAACACTGCCATCTCGAGAAATATGGTCAAGCCAATGGGCACGCCGATCTTCAGAATGCTCTTCTGGATCTGCCAGTTCGGCCGGTCGAAGCGCTCGAGCAGCCTGGTGGCGGCGAAGTAGGGGCGGCGGAGCAGGCCGAAGATCAGCAGGACCTCGACCCACCAGACCGCCGTGGTGGCCCAGCCGCAACCCTCGCCACCCAGTTCCGGAGCACCGAAGTGACCATAGATGAGCACGTAGTTCAGCGCCGCATTCACCGGGAGTGCCAGTCCGGCGATCAGCATGGGTGGGATGGTCTTGCCGAGCCCTTCCGCCGTATAGCGCAAGACGATGTAGATCTGCACCGCCGGCAGCCCCCAGGCCGTCGCATCCAGATAATCCTGGGCGACTTCTAGCGCGGCGGGATCCACCTGCACGAAGGCGAACACCGGTGCGGCATTGGTCACTACCAGGATGCACAAAGCGGAGGCGGCGACCCCGAGCCAGAGCCCCTGACGCACCTGGACACCGGCATCGCCAATCGATCCGGAACCGCGCAGTTGGGCGACGATGGGCGTGATGGCCATGGTGAAGCCGGTGGTCAGCATGAACACAGGCCAGAGGATGGAGCCGCCAAGCGCGACTCCGGCTAGATGGGTAGAGTCGTAGCGGCCGGCCATGGCGGTGTCGATGAAACCCATGGCCATGATAAAGAACTGAGTGGCGACCATGGGCGCACCCAGTCGCAGGAGTGCTGCGAACTCATCAGCGAAGCGGCGTGGCACCTCCTGCCGACTACTCGCAGCTTCGTCGGTCAAATCGTCTGCTCGGACCTGAAGCTGGCGATGGCCTGGTCGTCGTAGCCGAGCTCCTTGAGGATCTCGTCCGTGTGCTCACCATGCTGAGGTGGGGGCAGATTCGTATCCGGGCCGTCCCGATCGGTACCGAAACCTGCGCGCACCAGGTCTACGTGCGATGCGCCACCCATGGGGTCAGGGAGGCGGATGAAAGCCTGACGGTGTTCGAACTGCGGATCGGTCACCACCTCCGAGTAGCTGCGAATAGGCGCTCCGGGCACATTCTCACGGGCGAAAACCTCGAGCCACTCTTTGGTCGTCTTCTTCTGAATCTCCGCTGCGACGATCCCGGCGACCTCGTCATAGTTCTTCATCCGGCCCGGTGCGTTCTTCAGGCGATCGTCCTCCAGCACGTCCTCCCGTCCGATCGCTTTGAACAGTGCTGCCGCCTGAGGCTCTTTCAGTGCGACGATGTTCAGGTAGCCATCACGGGTCGCAAAGGTGTTCGCCGTTGGCTGTCCTGTCGGCGACTTGTTGCCGAACAGTTCCGGCGTCACGCCTTTGACGAGGTAGTTGCTGACCTGTGGCGTCTGCAGAACCATGGCGGTGTCCATCATCGCCACGTCGAGACGTTGACCCTCACCGGTAGCGAGGCGTCGGTACAGAGCGGCGGAAATCGCGAAAGCCGTATTCAGCGCTGTGCCCATATCCACCGGCATATAGCCGGTACGGGTCGGTCCTGTTTCCGGATGGCCGGTGATTGCCATCATGCCCGAGGCAGCCTGTATCGCCCCATCGTAGGCGGGTGTGCCGGCCTTCGGACCTTCCTGGCCGTAGCCGGAAACGGAGCAGTAGATGAGGTTGTCCTTCAGCGCTTTGAGCGCATCGTAGCCAAAACCGAGCCGGTCCATCACGCCCGCTCTGAAGTTCTCGACCACAACATCTGCGCTGCTCACAAGCCGATGCACGATTTCTCTGGCGTGCGGTGATTTCAGGTCGAGCGTGAGGCTGCGCTTACCCAGATTGCAGCTCATGAACGAGGGCGACATGCTCGGATTGGAACCGGGCGTGTCATTCAGCAGGCCGCGGGTCTGATCGCCATTGTTCCGCTCTTCAACCTTGATGACATCAGCACCGAGCAACGCCAGCTGTTGAGTCGCGAAAGGACCGGCGAGTACCTGAGTGAAGTCGATGATGCGTATACCGCTGAATGCCTGCGACATGCGTCCTGGGCTCGGTCGGAGTTTCAAAGAGGGGAACCGCTGATCTTAACCCAAAAAGAGGCCGGTAAGGCGAGCCGGTGCCCGCAAAAAAAGCACGTTGAAAATCCTTGCATTGTGCAGCCAGGGAACTAAGATTTGCCGCGTGTCGGGCTGAACAGTTAAGGAGGTGATCGTGGTTTTACTTCAGGTAGGAGGAATGATCGCTTAACTTCGAGATCATTTCTCGAACCTTCATTGTTGCGGCTTGGATATAACCGGACCCTCGCGGCCTCACGAGGCCAGCAGAGCGTCGCTACACGGTGCCAGCCCGACTAATGAAAAAAGCGCACGGGCTCCCTTGGGAGCCCGTGTTTTTTCTGAGATCGAGCATTCCGGACACAACCTCTTCGAGTGCTAGCTAGCCGGCTGATCACGCAGCAATCGGAAGACGCCGATGGTGAAAAGCGGAATCAGATAGACGATTAAAAACCCCCAGGCGATTCCGCCGTACCCTCTGGCGATCAGGTCAACGATGCCGATCTCTGAGAGCACGCTGGCCAGAACGAGCGCCACACCAGCGATGCTGGCATGGTGGACGCGTGTCAGTGGCGTCGGCTGCCGTTCCTGCCACCAGGCGTCGATCCGCTCGATGAAACCCTGGATGTTGCCAGCGCCTGTCTCGATGAACGTGCCGAACAGCACGATCAGGTAGCAGGCGTAGAGCAAGGGCATGCCTAGAGAGTCGAACTGGGTGTAAACGGGTAGCTCCGCTTCGAGTATGTCGGGGTAGGCGCCGACAAAGCTGAGATGGAAGAGTATGCCGGGGAACATGGCGATCACGCCGCCGATGGCACCGGATGTGTAAGCCTGTTTTTCGGTTTCGATGGCTCTGGCGGCATAGAGAATGATCGGTACTGCAGAGACGTTGTAGAGCGCGTACTGCAAACCGCTGACCATCCAGCTGGAGTCTATCTGCCAGTCCAGCTTTCCTTCCAGATCAGCGTCCGTGAGACCGGTCATCACGGCCACGAAGTAACTGATGAAGACGGCGTAGAGCAGCACGCTCCAGGACGCCAGCACCCGAGTGATCAGATCCCGGCCGAAGAAGGTCAGCAGCACGACAAGCACCAGCATCACGACAGCGCCAGTGCGCGCCGGCAGTCCCAGGCTGTCTTCCAGGATGCCGCCGGCGGCGGATCCCATTACCGCGAGAACCAGCACGAAGAGCACCATCAGCAGCACTTCGAACAGAAACCAGGCGCGGCCGAGGAGCAGTCGAAAGAAGCTGCGGTAGTCGTATGCCTGGTAGCGCACGGCCAGGGCCAGGGTGAGGGCGAATATGGCCGAGACCAGCACCGTCGCGAGCAGCTGACCAAGGAACCCGTCGGCGATGCCGTGGCGGGTAAAAAATTCCACCAGTTCCCGTCCGGTGCCGTAGCCGCCGCCGATCATTACCGATTGCAACACGGCCCCCGGCAGGAAATAGATGGACAGGAATCGCAGCACTCGCGGCTCACAAGGCAGTGGGAGTGGCCCGGATGCTAAGCCAGATTGCGCGGAAAGGACAATCGAGGGACACTCGCCTGACGTTGAATTGCTGCGAAAAGGGGAGCCGATGCATACGTTTGCGGATCCGATCAGGACGGCCGTTCGTCTGGCGGCGGACAAAGTAGGGGTGATTGATGGTGAGGCGTCCTTCACGTTCAGAGAGCTGCACCAACGCTGCGCGAAACTGGCCGGCGCGCTCGCCGGTCTCGGCCTCAACAAAGGCGATCGGGTGGCAATCCTGGCCGGCAACGGACATCGCTATATCGAAACCTATGTGGGCGCACCCGCGGCGGGCTTCGTGGTTGTGCCGTTGAACACCAGGCACGCCGAACCGGAACTCAGATACGCGCTGGAGGATTCTGAAGCTCGCGTGCTCATCGTCGACCGGGATCCAGGCGCGCTTGCCGAGGTTGTGGAGCACGTGGTGATGATCCCGGATGCTTACGAGGCGCTTCTCGACGGTGGCGAGGCAATCGCGCTGGGTGTGGATCTGACGGAAAACGACCTGGCCGGACTTTTCTACACGGGTGGTACCACGGGCAAATCCAAGGGTGTGATGCTCTCGCACCGAAACCTGATCGCCAACACCTATCACTATCTCGTTTCCATTCCGCAACGCGCGGAGGATGTGATGCTGGTGATGGCCCCCATGTTTCATGCGGCGGGATCGAACGGGATTCTCGGCAACATCTGGACCACGGGTCTGCAGATCACCCTGGACACCTTTGATCCCGCGCGGGCACTCGACCTCATTGAGCGGCACAAAGTCACTGAAACTCTGGGGGTGCCGACCATGCTGGCTGCGATTGCTGAAGAGCAGCTCGCTCGCCCACGAGATACCTCAACCCTGCGAATGATCGCGCATGGCGGATCGCCTATTGCCACAGAGGTGCTGCGACGAACGCACAGCGCCTTTCCGACCGCTCAGCTCAACGAGCTCTACGGTGCGACCGAGCTTTCGCCGCTGACCACGGTGCTGGTTGGCGAGGAGAAGATCATTGATGACGATCTGGCGCGTTCCTGCGGCCGGCCGGTGCTCGGCAACGAGATCCAGATTCTGAACATAGAGGGTGAGAGTGTGGAACCGGGATCCGTCGGTGAAGTCGTCGTGCGTGGCCCGAACGTGATGCAGGGTTACTGGAACAAACCCGAGCAAACAGCCAGCGTGCTGAAAGACGGTGCTTACTGGACAGGTGATCTGGGCTACATGGACGAGGATGGCTATCTGTTCCTGGTCGATCGCAGCAAGGACATGATCGTCTCCGGCGGCGAGAACGTTTACTCCACGGAAGTGGAGGAGGTGATCTATCAACACCCGGCCGTGCTGGAGGCAGCAGCCTTTGGCGTGCCCGATGAGAGGTGGGGAGAGGCGGTCTGGGCGGTGGTGGTGCCCCGAGAGGAGCATGGCAACATAGATCCCAACGAGATCATCGACTTCTGCAAGGAGCGCATCGCAGGCTACAAGGTGCCGAAAGGCATCGATCTGCGTTCCGATGCACTGCCTAAGTCCGGCCCGGGCAAGGTGTTGAAACGGGAGCTCAGAGCGCCCTACTGGGAAGGGAAAGACCGAGCCGTAAACTGATCCGTCGGCGATGGATCGCGGCGAATGCCCATGACTGATCGGGTGGCGCATGCCCAGCTGCTGGAGTTCGTGATCAGCCTTTTCAGGGCTGAAGGCCTCTCGCCGGAGATGGCACAGGTGGTCGGCCGCGGTTTCGTCGAAGCGGAGCTGCTCGGCTTCCGCTCGCATGGCGTGATCAAGGTCGCGAACAACCTGAAATGGCTGCGCAGCGGCGAGACCCGGTCCAGCGGAGAACCGGCTGTACTTGTTGAATACCCCGCGATTGCCAACTGGGACGCGCTGGGGTTGCCTGGTCACTGGGCCATGCATCGAGCTCTCGAGCATGCCATTCCCAGAGCGCGCACCCAGGGTGCCTTCACGATGACGCTGCGCCGGTGCCAGCATGTTGCCTGCCTCGCTTCCACGTTGCTGCCTGCCATAGAAGCCCGAATGATCGTGCTGATGATGATAAGCTCTCCGGATGAAGCGTTCGTCAGTCCGTTTGGCGGCAGTGCACGCCTGTTCTCGAACAATCCGATCGCGCTGACCGCGCCGGGTCCCGGTTTCCCGGACGAGTCTCCGTGGCCCATCCTGTTCGACGTGAGCATGGCCATCACCGCGGGTAGTCAGGTTGCGCGATACGCAAGGCTGGGCCACCGCTTGCCCGAGGCGGCTATCAAGACCCGACTTGGCGAACTCAGTGACGATCCTGCAGAACTCCGTCGCGGTGGATCGGTGATGCCCGTTGGCGGGACTGGCCACGGCCACAAGGGACACGCGCTCACCCTGATGACGGAGATACTGAGCCAGGCGCTCGGTGGCTATGGCCGATCGGAAGTACGTCCGGAGAGCGAACTGAACAGCGTCTACCTGCAGGTGTTGGATCCAGCCGCGTTCAGTGCGACTGAAGATTACGACCGGGAGATCAAACATCTTGTGCAGATGGTGGAGGGCAGCGCATCGGATGACCCGGCACACCCGGTTCGGATTCCCGGCCGGAATGCCTGGACACTCCGTTCAGAGCAGATGAGCGAAGGAGTGACTCTCGATCCGGGGGCGCTCCAGTCACTCGCTCCGTACGCCGAGGAGGCAGGTCTCACTCTGCCAGACTAGTGCTCCGTGCAACGAACTCATCGGGTAAGGAAACTAACCGCCGGTTCAACCCGAAACCGAGGCCCGTTGCATCGCCTCCCTGAACTGAATCAGTTGCTGATTGCCCGGTTGCTGCTGAATCAGCCGGTCAAGCAGCGGCAGTGCCTCACTGAAGCGATTCTGATCCCTGAGCATGGTCACCGTAGCGATGAGCAGATCCGGATCATCCGGCCAGCGCTGTAGAAGGGCAGCAAGTACGTTCAGCGCCTTGTCCGTATCACCCGAGTCGTTCAGAGCGATCGCCCAGGTGTAGGCGTACTGTCGCTGACCGGGCGCAGCCCGAGCGGCCTGTTCCAGATACGGCAAACCTTCGTCCAGGCGGTCCTGTCGGAAAAGCCACAGAGCATAAGCGTAGGCGGTTTCCGGCTGGTCGGGCGTGAGGGCCAGAGCCTCCTCCAGCAACGGCCCGGCTTCCAGATCGCGTCCCGTGGCACGGTACAGGTCTGCCAGGGAAACCAGACCCGGAACCCAGTTTGCCTGCAGGGCAATCGACTCGTTCAGGGCCGCCTCTGCCTGTTGGAGATCGCCGAGCGCAGCGTAAGCTCCGGCCACATTGGTCAACGTCTCCGGAAAGTCCAGGTTCAGGCGCTGCTCCTCGATCCAGATGGCGAGGTGTGGCTCGAGGCGCTCGCGGAAGCCTGGATCGGCCTGCAGGGTTGGCAGCAGGGCAGATACGGTTTGATGGCGGATGGCGCGCAGGTCGTCCTCGAGTAATGGCGCCAACAGTCGCCAGCTTCGATCCGGAGACAGGCTCGCGGCCGCTACCGGTGCTGCAAAGCGCAGCAGCGGTTCGTCCTTCCTGGCGAACCTGATCGCATCCATGGTGTAGCCACGGTTGTAGGCACCGAGCCTTGCCAGGGCAGAGGCCCGAATCATGATCGGCTGGTTCGCATCCATCACCAGCGAAGCCAGTTGAGCATCCACTTCGGGAACGGCTGAGTCTGCGGCGGCAAAGGACGTTGCAAAGTGTTCACCCTCGCTGGCACCAAAGTGATTGGCCAGGACCTCTGCCGCCCATTCGGCATTCTGGTCCGTGTGGCAACTCGTGCAGGGTTCTGGCACGCCGAGCCTGACGCTGAGATCGGGTCGCGGAATTCGGAAGCTGTGATCTCGGCGATCGTCCACGCCCATATAGGTTTTCGAGGGCATATGACAGGCGACACATTGGGCACCGTCGCTGCCTTCGGGATGGAGGTGATGCGCTTCAGAATCGAAAACGCTGGCATCGTCGGCGAGCGCTGCCGCGCTGAAGGACGGGGGCGGGTTTGCCTGGTGGCAGAAAGTACAGGTTTCGTTGCCTTCTCGCTTGAGCCCGGTGCTGTGTGGATCATGGCAGTTGCTGCAGGTGACGCCGGCATGGTGCATGCGGCTCTGCAGGAATGATCCCCAGACGTAGACCTCATCCAGGATCTGGCCATCCGGATGATAGAGACCGGGCGCGATTAATCTGGGTGAGTAGTGATCGAGAAACTCGCTGCTTGGCCGGAAACCTTCTGCGATCTGTCCACGTCTCGCGTGGCAGGGCGCACAGGCGTTGATCTGCTCGGTTTGTGCGGTCAGCGCCATGAGTGACACCGTGCTGGGGCTGGCCGCGTGTGCGGAGCCCGGGCCATGGCAGGCCTCGCAGCTCACGTCCTCCAGCTCAAAGGTGGTGTGGTAGCTCCGCGTTTCGGGATCGTAGCCTTTCACCACCCCGGTAGAGTGGCAGTCCGCGCACTGGCTGTTCCAGCGGTTGGCACGTCCCTGCCAGTGCATTGGATCCCCAGCGGGATAGGAATCATCGTAGAGATCGAACCAGCGTTGCCCGCCGACCTCATCCGGACGGCTGTCCCAGGCTACCGGATGTGTCTGCCAGGCGCCGTTACCGCCATCGATCACGTACTGCTGTAACGGCTCGACGCCGAATGCAAAGCGCGGCACCAGAGGATCGGCGTCAGAGTCCGTGTGGAACTTCAGGCCTGTTTCGTCCTTTGTGATCCGCGTGACACCGCTCTCGCTACCTGTCGTGGCCAGTACCGTCTCTGCTGATGCGACCTGCAAGGCCAGATCGTGGTGCGAGTTCTGCCACTGCTGGTAAGCTGATTCGTGGCAGCCTGCACAGGCAGTGCTACCGATGTAACTTGGTTCGGGTAGAGCTTCCGCTGCCGGCCGTGCAGCCTGGTCGGTGGTTGCAGCTCCGCGATCTGTCTCAGCCGTATCCGAGCATCCGGACAGCAGGCTGAGCAGGGTGAGGGCGACGACGGGAGCGAGGCGAGTTAAACGGACGCGCTTTGGGCGGGTGATCTGCATGGTGGCGGAGCATAACAGGATGAGACAGCAGGCATGAGCTCACTGGAACAGGAGTTCGCGACGTTGGAGACAGATCTGCAGGCACTGCTCGGCCTGTTGGATGAAGCAGAGGAGACTTTCTGGCGAAACACGCTGGCGCGGGGAATGAGGCAGATCCAGGATCAGAAGCTGGCTGGTGCGACCTATGTGCTCGGGTGTTACGGCGGCGTCGAAACCTTCTCCGATCTCATCATTGGGCGGGAGTTCGAGGTCTCTGAGCCGTTGCGTTTCCGCAATCTGAACGCACGGCTGACTCATCTGCGCAGCCGGACCTTTGATTCCGCCAATGCCATTGCCGCCCGTCGCAGCTGGTAGACTTCTCGATGGAGAATTCGAGGACGGTGCATGATGGCGCGCTGGATTGACTTAAGGAGCGATACGCTTACCCAACCCACACCGTCCATGCGCCGCGCCATGCATGAAGCCGAGGTGGGTGACGATGTGTACGGCGAAGATCCCACCGTCAATGCCCTGGAGTCGTATGCCGCAGAACTTCTGGGGAAAGAGGCGGGACTCTTCCTGGCCTCGGGTACCCAATCCAATCTGGTCGCGCTGCTCACACATTGTCAGCGTGGTGATGAATACATTGCTGGCAGCACGGCACACACCTATCAGTTCGAAGGTGGCGGTGCCGCCGCACTTGGCGGTATTCAGCCGCAGACCCTACCGTTCGAAGCCAATGGCACCCTGGACCTGACGGCAGTCGAATCCCTGATCAAGCCGGACAACGTCCACTTCGCCAATACCCGATTGCTCTGCCTGGAGAACACGCAGGATGGCAAAGCTACGGGACCTGCCTACTTCCGTGAAGCTCGTGAGCTGGTCGATCGGCATGGTCTTCGTCTGCACCTCGACGGCGCGCGGTATTTCAATGCCGCCGTTGAGATGGGCGGACCTGTCAGTGCGATCGCGGCACCTTGCGACACGATTTCGATCTGCCTGTCAAAAGGGCTTGGTGCACCTGTTGGGTCCGTGCTGGTCGGTCCAGGTGACTTTATTCACGAAGCACGACGCTGGCGGAAGATGGTCGGCGGCGGCATGCGCCAGGCGGGGGTCATCGCTGCGGCTGGACGCTATGCGCTCGAGAATAACATCGAGCGCCTGGCTGAGGATCATGAGAAGGCCCGAATGGTTGCTGCAGCCGTCAACGACCGGTACCCAGGCGCAGCGGTGACGAATACGAACATGGTGTTTGTTGATCTGTCTGCAGAGACATTTACCCAACTGCGCGAGGCATTATCGGCCAGAAGCATCCGGATCAGCCGGAACCGCTGGGTGTTTCATCTGGATGTGAGTTTTGAGGATGCTGAGCGTGTTGTCTCGGCCATCGATGAGTTCGCACCTGATACCCGGTTCAGCGCGGGCTCATGACTCTTCACATGGCTTCAGCGATCCTGGGTGTCTGATCCTCACAGGATAGTTTCAATCGTGGTCTGTCAGCCAGCGATATGCCTCATTCCAGTTTGTGAAGACGCGCATCTCTGAGTTGATCATAAGCTGGGAGACGACATTCTGGAGCAGACGAGCCTGCAGCTCGTGAGCACAAACCAGAGCAGCAACCGACCCAAGACGCAGAGTTTTCAGGCGTTCTGTGAAGTTCCTGAAGACGTCTGTGTTGTGTACGCCGAACGGAAAATCCACTGTCGCGTTGCGGTAGTCCCAGATTGCTTTCAACGGCAGATACGCAGACCTCTCCTCGCGGACGAAGACGTCACAGATGTCATCGATCGTCGCACGGTCACTAAATCGATGAATGATGATGTCATGGTGGTTCGGATCACGATACGACCTGAGCATGCCCTTCCTTTACTGGAGCTACTTCTGCAGATCGTAAAGAAACCAAGCTAGAATCGGGATTCAGTTTCGCTTCCGAGACATTTCCGACCTTTACTGTTTCCGTCCCGGAACTAACTGTGTTGCATGAGCCCTCCGGGGGTGATCGGCGTACCCGAGTCCGCACTCGCGGACACTTACAACTCCTTGGTTGCCGCGGGCGTAGAACCCGGTAGCCTTTCCGGCTGCAATGACCATTTTTGCATTCCGAGACAACCGAATTACAGGTGTTCGCCGAGGGGTACTCGCGATCGTGCTGGCCGCCACCAGTGTCCTATCCGCTGAAGCCGCCGACTGGTCGTATCGGTACTTTCCGAATCCGGTGCTCGGGGGCACCACATACCTGGCCGAGGTACAGGCCGGTGCCCTGATCGTGTCCGTTCGCTGCGACGGTAGTCCTGCTGACCTGGAGACGCGTATTCGCCTGGACGAAGCGGTGTTGCGGAGACTCGAGGGATTGGATTGGACCTTCGACGGCATTCCATTCCGGCCGCCACCGTGGGCGAAAAGTCCCAACGGACAGTCGCTCATCCTCACCGACGGCGATGGCGACAGAATTCCCCGTCTGCTGATGGCCTACCAGGAAATGGCGTTGATACTGCACCTGGCAGATTCGGGTGATGCCACCTACACGGTGTCGCTGTCGGGGTCATCAGCGGCCATTCGAAACGTGCAGAACGGCTGCCGCTGAGTACCGTCTTGCATAGTTGAGTTTCGAGTGCAAAGAGACGGATTGATCAGTAGCGCTTGAAAAACTATTTACCGGCGCGACGAGGCACGATTATCGGAGATCTTCGCGCACGAGGTTTACACCAAACTCAACTGCACCAACGAAATACGAAACGACCAAGCTCTCGTGCGCGTTGCGATTTCGACTCATAGCTCCGTTGTTGGGGCGAAAGCAGTCTCCCAGTCTGAGACGAGCGGCTACCTAGAAAGATACAATACCTGCCTGTCGCTGACGGGTCGTGGAGTTAATCCGGTAATGGCTCAGTTCATGAACATCCCAGGGTTTGGAGTTCGACTTGCACCCAGGGAGTTTGATCCCGCCAACTGGGTACACGGCCCTCCATGGTCCAAGGTTGACTCGTTAGAACCTAAGTATCGAGACAAACTTATTGAACTTGTCGTACAGCCTGAAATGGAATTGGACTGGGCTCTAGATCGTAATTCCTTCAGTCAAAAACTTGGTTGGTCCGGCAATCGAGAAAAAGTGTTGGCGCTCGAATGTGAGGCTAACAGCAAGATCGTTAAGCTGGTGTACGACAGAATGATGCGCCGTCCGACGCCATTCGCCTGGTTGGTGATGTTGATAGGGACTATCACCATAGGAGTGATCTCACCATTTTTGTTGGAGTCGCTTCTCGACGCAATACGTGAATCTGATATCCCGATACAAGGAAGCCCTGCTGAGAGACTGGGAGGCATTCTGAGAAACAGCATGGCATTCGCGTCATTGCTGACCCCGATACTGTTGGTGGCACTTGTTTCGCGATGGATTGCTGAGTACTTTGCCGAAGAATTGATTCTGTTTACCCGCTGGCAAGTCTATGCTGCGACCATCGTTGGCGTTGTTTCGTCGGTGGTCGTTTTAGCCATCCTATAGGGGCAACGTGTAGAGAGTATTGGACGTCGGCTCTAGGCCTATTCTGTTGAAAAACTGTTTACCGGCGCGACGAGGCACGATTATCGGAGATCTTCGCGCATGAGAGTTACATCAAACTCAACTGCACCAACGAAATACGAAACGACCAAGCTCTCGTGCGCGTTGCGTTGTTACTTGCTGCCTTTTTCTAGGTTGCGCTGACTCTGGGCGCAACAACGAGGCGGAAATGGTTGTTCTAGATGGACAGGTTCTGACCATGGATGAAGCGAACCCTTCGGCCCAGGCATTTGCAGTACAGGGCGGGAAGTTCTCCGCCGTTGGCAATCAAGTAGATATCACTGCATGGGTCGGCCCGAATACCAGGGTGGTTGATGCCAAAGGATTGACCATTTTTCCACTGTCTACAACGAATAGCCGACTAAAGCGGATGGCGTTAGCATCACCATAGTCGTTGTTGTTCGAGCAAATAAAAAAAGAACAGTAGACTCCAGCCGAGGAGATGATGAATGTAGCGCGAAGTGGTTCAGCCTTCCGACTTTGGCAGAACGTTCACCCCCAGAGTCGAGAGGGGTAATGACGAATATCAGATTCACCCTGCCCCTGCAGATGCTATGGCGGTTCGTATGGAACCGCATCTCGCTAGAAGAGTTTGAAGCCTGGTTGTACCGCGATGGCGATACCGAGGCGCTGCTGGGCTATGAAACCTATTTCAAGCTGATTGACCTGAATTATCGTGATCGCGAAGCAGTGCGGGACGCGCGCGCGACCATGCTACAGCACTTGATGGAACACCATCCTGGGTCGTGGTTTGAGCACGCCGGTTTGTCGGCACAGCTCAATGCGGCTCCGCGGCCGTTGGATTTCTCCTACGAGCCCGACCCCCTGCCGAAGTTGGAGCTTGGTTTTTTCCTGATGCGCCACGTGCCTTCAGTACGGGAAGCCTATTTTACGTACGTCAACGATCTATATGACGGTGATCCATGGAACGCCAATGTTTATGGGGTGATCGCAAACGCCCTTGCTGACCCCTTACGCGACGCCATTAGTACGGACGACGAGGCGCTTATCAAGTCACTCGCGGCTACGATCGACTGGCTCTTCGAGCATGGGGATGAAGCCATCCAAAACGAGGTTGGGCTCGTGTTTGTCGTAGAGTGGAGTAAGGCCGGGCATCATGGAGATGTTCTGGGTCCGGCTGTGCGGGCGGCGCGTTGAGGTGTATCTGTGCAAATTGATGTCGCGTCCGTCCGCTCATGGCCGCTCAGAGCCCGATGGGTAGCAATTACGAATGACTGCTGTTGAGAAGGCCGCCATTCAAGCCGGATAGCCGTTGATCAAGCCGGATTGTCGACCGGCTCTTCGCGATCTATTCTGTTGAAAAACTATTTACCGGCGCGACGAGGCACGATTATCGGAGATCTTCGCGCATGAGAGTTACATCAAACTCAACTGCACCAACGAAACACGAAACGACCAAGCTCTCGTGCGCGTTGCGATTTTGGCCCCAGAGTTTTTCAACAGAATAGACCCACTGCAGACATTCGCGGGTGTATTCGTATACTCCTGACAGGCGGATGGGCACGCTCGTCAAGGTCGCGAACGTGCCCGCAGCCGAGCTAGTCGGAGGCTGAGCTTCTGCAACAGATCCAGGCCGTGTCAATACTCAAAAACGCTAAGTTGGCCTGATCCATTTACATACTCATGATGACGGCGCAGCGCTGCCGATCGGAGAATACTGGCGCATGCGGAAGCGCTAGTCCGAATTGCTCGATGACAATACGGAAAACGATACGGAATCTGTACCGAAAGCTGGCCAATGGGATTGGATGCTTGGTTGCTTATGGGCGTGGTGCCAGGCGCGACGGTGGACGGGGCGTATTAACTCAGGCTCGGGACATCTGGAGCTTGAACCGCGAGCTGGGCTTTCGCGCCGAGCACTACTACCGATGGAAACTGTACCGACCGGAACGGCTCGAACGCGCTGGTGAATGGGTGCCTCAATGGCGCGCGGAGAAGGCGTTCGATTGCTCCGATCCGAAAGGAATGGCCCTGCTTAAAGACAAAGTTGCCTTTGCGCGTCTCTGCAGGGAATCCGGACTGTCCCACATAGACATCCTGGCCGTGTTCGATGGCGGCGCGGCCGAGTTCGCAGAAAGCACGACATCCGCCAACTTGTTGGGAACTCCATTGTTCGCGAAACCTCGAGGAGGTGGTAACGGCAAAGGCGTGCGCCGCTGGTTCTGGAAAGATGGCGCGCACATTGATGAAGATGGGTCACCGTGCTCTGAGTCCGAAGTTGTCGAAGCCCTCTGCGGGCTGTCGTTGTCAACGCCATACGTACTCCAGCGTTGCTTGGCGAACCATCCTACGCTCGAAGAAATTGCCAAAGGAGCACTTGCCTCAATACGCGTGGTCACCTTATTGAGTGGAGACAGTAACTGTCCGCGAGTTGCACTACCGCTCCTACTCATGCCCGGGGAAAATGCGCTGGTCTCAAACTACCGCTACCACGGGCTGATCGCTGGAATCGATCCGGAAACCGGGACACTGGGTGGAGCGATGGCTAATGACGCGCGTATCGACGCACCTCCAATCAAACATCACCCTCGGACAGGCGCTCCCATACTCGGGACTCGATTACCGTTTTGGAACGAGGTGCTGGAGTTGGCAGTCTCCGCGCATAAGAGGTTTCCAGGTGTAGTCGTAGTTGGGTGGGATCTAGCAATTACCGAGCATGGTCCGGTGCTGATCGAGGGTAACGGGCGCCCCAGTATGGAGCTTCCGCAAAATGCGCATGATCAGCCGCTAACGCCAATCTGGCCCGAAGCCAGGCACAGACATGTGTCGGTGGTGCAGCATCGCTGATTCAGACGCATGCTGGTGGCGGCTGACGCTGCTATTGCGACAGCTATGGCGCAGATCTGTCGTGCTGCGGGCTCTTGGGTGAGCTTCGCCGGAATCATGAATGTCGTTTACTACGATGCGGCGACCGCTCGATCGTACAACATGAACGCATCGTATAACTCGGTGCTAGGAGGGACTGAAACAGGAACGATCCCAACTAACGATCTATACGAAGGGATTACGAACGACAAGCGCACCGCTGCTTCCGGGAGAACGGTGCTTGCTGGTGCATAGCACAAACGCGAGTTCCGTTTCCGACCCTGAGCTATGATTCTTGGGTTTTAAGTGATCTACCAAATCGCATCCACACAATCTGCTGTCGATCGTGAGGTTGAACAGAGCAAAATCTCGCACATTGCTTTCCATCTGAAGCCGGATTCGAATACCCCAGCGGACGGTGACGGGTGGCAAGGAATCTGGCACTTCGCGACCCCTTGCTGACAAGCATCCATTCTCGCCATTCTGGGAGATCGTCAGGACTCAAGGCTGCGAGCGAATCCGTAGAGCGACCTCAACGTTTCGAAAAACACGTCGGGTATGGCGTCGGGGAAGGCTTGATCACCAGCGTGAGGCGTGCCATTAACCGTACGCGTGACGGTTGGAACTCCAGCGGCCAGGAGCTTTCGTGAAAATACCAGACCTTCATCGCGCAGCGGATCCAACTCGTTAACGGAGATCACGTGGGGTGGTAGTCCTTCGAGATCCTGGCTGCATGCATGGTAAGGCCAGGCCAGTGGGTTAGTAGCGTTGTCACCATTGGGGTCGTAGACCTTAGCCAGCACGCCCATCATGCGACAGCCAATCATGTATTCATCGTTTTCCCGTAGCGACGGCAACTCTCTAGGCGGGTTCGCGTACAAACCAGAAATGTAAGGGCACATTGCATAAACGCCATCAATCGCATCTAGCCAACCCTCCTGCTTGGCTTTCAAAGTCGTCGCGATGCAGAGATTGCCGCCCCCGGATTCACCGGAGATCACGATTGACGAAATCCCCAGCGCCATCTTGTTGGCTTGCGCCCACTTAGCTGCGCTGGCGCAGTCGTTCAAACCAGCAGGGAACGGATGATCACCCAGCACGCCGCCGCCGTTCCTGAATTCGACGCCAATCACCATCACACCCATGCTGGCCAGGGATTTACGCCAGCGGATAAAACCTGGATCATCTGCCGTCATCAGAACCATGCCGCCACCGTGTGTATGCACCACGCAAGGTAGGGCACCAGACCGCTGCGCGGGTTGGTCGATGTACAACTTGATGGGATTTCCGTCAGCGCCGGTGATGGTTTCGGTGGTGCTCTGCACTTCGACGAAAGACGGCATCGCCGCCATCATCTGTGGATGCGCAGCCATGTTGACCGCTTCGAAGCTCCGACAGAACTCCAGACATTCCGTGTAGCTCGATTCCGCCGAGACAGGACTCTCAACAGTCTGCAAAGCGCCAGCCTCGGTCAGCGCGTTGACGATTCTCGGGTCGATGCGCTCATCTTGCTCGAGCGTCATGTCAGGATTACCAAGGCGGCCAGGTAGTCTGAAATCAGTCATGCTGATCGTTCTCCAAATCATCTCTCACCTGAGGCAGGTGTATGCAGAAAAATATCGAGGATGGCTGCCGTCGTTAGGACAGAAACTACAGGAATTAATTTTGCCCGAGTCCGAAAACCACGTCTAACAGTGAGGATAGGCTTATACTCCAACGGTCAGCAGTTGACCATTCGTGGCCGTACTCGGCGGTACGATTGTGTAAAACGAGCGGCTGCTTTAGAACCGAGTTAAATGTGGTTTCGAGAATCCAGCAAATAAAGGAAAGAGCGCCCTCAGATGTTTTTTTGCGAGGAATTCATGCAGCTGAACATCTGACTGCTCCCGATCTGAAGCGGTCACCGACCTTCTTCGCGGTTCTGCGTGCTCCGTGTTTCGTAGTAGTAGGTATCCATGTCTTTGGTGTTCGAACCATCCATCATGGATTTCACACGACTGCTCTCGAACAGCGCTAATCTTATCGCGTACCAATCTCCAAACTGATCAAACTTCCTGCACGACGTAACCACATGGTTTGACCTCAGCATTCGGTATTCGCCACCAGTGCTTTCTGCATACGTGCGAAGTCGGCTCGAAAAGTCGATGTCTTCGCCCAGCGGGCGACCTTCATCGAACCCGCCAATTGCTTCAAAGGCTGAGCGTCTGAACCAGTAGAGCGCCATGGAGCCGCCGGCCCTCTTCGCCATCAGCTTCGAAATGCCGTACGAAATCAGTATCGGGATTGTCTTACGTTCAGGCCGGAAATCAGCACCTCCGGCAACAACCGCCGGATTAGAAATCAAGTCCATGATCTCGCTCAGCGTGCCTATGGTTAGGTAGCTGTCAGCATCAATGGTAGCGACCACTGGACTGTTGCTGGCACGTACCCCTGCATTCCGGATGCGCGCAATGTTCTTTTCGTCTTCTCGGACCGTCTTCGCACCAAAATCAGCGGCTATTTCCTCAGTGCGGTCGTTGCAGCGATTGAGAACCACCACTGTCTCAACTTCAACGTTGCAGTGATCGCGGCTCTCTGAGATCGCGGCCAGGCACTTCGGCAGGTAGTTTTCCTCGTTGTGTGCTGGGATCACGACCGAGATTTGTGGAGTTGAATCCAACGGCCAAGGCCCACATTCCGGTTTCCAGACAGGATGCCAGATCTACCGTCGCGGAACACCGGGCAAAAACCTCGAGTCTTCCGATCCCTTGCAGACATTCATCCCGGAGCGCATTCTCACTTGAGAAGGTGCAGACTGGAATCCCATGAAACTCTATTCAGACCAATCAGGGAGAGCGCCGAGCCCTAGACGAGTACGCATTTTCATCGCTGAGAAAGATATAGACATCGATGTCATCACGATGGAACTGCACAAAGACAATCGAACAGACGAGTTCAGGAAGCGAAACCCAATGGGAAGACTACCGGTCCTCGAACTCGACGATGGCACTTGCATCTCAGAGTCGATGGCGATTTGTCGATATCTAGAAGAGATCTCCCCGGAACCGCGACTATTTGGCTCGACGCCGCTGGAGAAGGCGACCATCGAGATGTGGAATCGGCGTGCGGAACTCGGATTTCATCTTCCCATCGAATATGCAGGTGGATTTCTCGGAGAGGAGGTTGCTGAAGGAGCGCGAAAGCGCGTTGCCAGCATGCTGAAAGTGTTCGATGCCGAACTAGCGGCTCGTGAATTCATTGCAGGATCGTCCTTGTCGGTCGCCGACATCACCACGAAGGTTGCAATTGATTTCGGTGTTCGTTTCCACGGCATCGTGGTACCCGATGATGTTGACAACTTCCGGCGTTGGAGCGATGAAATGGACGCTCGACCAAGCATGGCGGCCTAGACTTCGAGTGGTATCGAGGCATTTTGATGTCCAATACTAAACTGGTATCGGTGCACGGTGGTCACAGCGGTAGTTTCTGCAGCCATGCACTGGACTCGTTGGAAGACGTTGTTCAGCGATACATTGAACTGGGGTTCGAGTGGGTGTGCTTGACCGAACACATGCCAGCGGAACTCGAGCGCTTGATTGCGCCAGAGGAGGCGGCAGAAGGGTATGGCATCATCGAGCTGCAGAAGCGTTTCGATGAGTACTTCATGGAAGGACGCCGACTGAAGGCGCTCTACCAAGATCAGATCGAGCTGTTGGTTGGCTTCGAGACGGATGCGTACACTGGCTATGAAAGCGCAGTAGCCAACCTGATTTCACGCCACCAACCCGACGTGGTTGTTGGTTCCGTTCACCATGTTCACGATATTTTGTTCGATGCCGAGTTGGACGATTATGAGCAAGCCGCGAAGGCGTCGGGAAGCATTGAAGCGCTTTATTGCGACTACTTCGACAAGCAACTGGAGCTGATCGAACGCTTCCAGCCCGCAGTTGTGGGGCATTTCGATCTCATCCGTATTCACGATCCGGAGTACAGGCAGCGATTGGAAGTCGCTGAGGTTCGCGATCGGGCTTTGCGCAACCTCGATCGAATAAGGGATCTTGGGCTGATACTCGATCTGAATGTGAGAGCGCTGAGCAAAGGTGCGGCCGAGCCGTACATCTCAGCTTCGTTGCTGGACTACGCTATTGCCGAAGGGATTCCGATATCACCTGGCGACGATTCACACGGAGTCGATAGCGTGGGTGCCAACTTGATAGAGGGGGTAAGAATGTTCTCAGCCCGTGGCGGGAGCACAGACTGGTCGAAACCCCAACCCGGGCGACATTTAAACTAGCCATGAACCGCTGCCTGCGATCCGTAGCAACTGACTGCCAATAGCCTGCTTTAGGCCGGAGTTTGTCTTGTTGCGATTGCGATCTTGGGTGTAATTCGCCACTTAGTTGGCCTTTTCCCCACACTGTTCGACGCTCCATATTTAAGCTATTGATATTCCTAAGCAAAATTTGTGGCACAGATATTGCGCGCACATCTCCTGCAACGTTGAGGGCGTGTTACGTGATGAGAACTCAGATGATGAAGCGGGGGTTCATGCTTGCCGCATGTTGCTTCCTGGCTGCCTGCGATACCGATTTTGATGCCTATCTTGCAAGCGGGGGTGGTGAGGTCCGGGAGACCTCCGAATGGTTCAGCTATGGCGGCCCGGGCGGTAGAAAGTTCGCGAAACTCGGGCAGATCACCCGGGACAACGTGAATGACCTGCAGTTGGCATGGACCTACCGCACCGGCGAAGTGGCAGGCGTTTTTCAGAACACGCCGGTGCTATCCGAGGGGCGGCTGCTGTTCTGCACGCCGTTCAACAAGGTAGTGGCACTGGATCCGCTGACGGGTGCTGAGCTGTGGGCGTTTGATCCACAGATAGACCGCAACCTCCGCCCTGCCAACCAGTTTACATGCCGCAGCGTCACCCCCATGCGCACGGACGATGACGAGTGTCCTAGAAGGGTGTTCATGGCCACTACCGATGCTCGATTGATGGCGATCAACACCCTCACCGGTGAACCGTGTCGCACGTTTGGCAATGATGGCGAGATTGCGCTGGATGCAGATGTCGGCGTCATCAACTGGGCCGGTGAGTACCAGGTGACGTCACCGCCGGTTGTCGCTGGGAAGCTTGTCATCGTTGGTTCCGCGGTCAGTGATGGCGGACGGGTCACCGCGCCGAGTGGCGTGGTGCGCGCCTACCACGCCGTAAGTGGCGAACAGGTCTGGGCGTTTGATCTGGCACCACCAGGGTACGAATACGATAACCAGCCGGTCAGCAGCGCAGGCTATGCCCTGGGCACACCGAACGTGTGGGCACCCATGGTGGTGGATGCGGCGCGCGATATGGTGTTTTTGCCGACCGGCAATCCGGCGCCCGACTACGATCGTCCGCCCGGTCTCGACATGGCTTACTACGGGTCCGCGGTCGTGGCGTTGCGTGCATCCAACGGGGAAGTGCTGTGGCACTTCAACACCGTGATCAAGGACTACTGGGACTTCGATGTGCCGACCCAGCCGGTGCTGGCGGATCTGGCGATGCGAGGCACGCGGGTACCCGCGTTGATTCAGGCCACTAAGATGGGACACGTATTTGTCCTCCATCGCGAAACTGGACAGCCATTGCTGGACGTCACCTACCAACCGGTGCCCGTTTCTGGACCACTGTCGGACCGTCTTTCCGACGTGCAGCCTTTTCCGCCACCGGCGTTTCAAACCTCGCCTAGCTATGTGAAAGGGGAGTCGCCCTTGGGCTTGTGCGACGACACGGACGCTGAGAGCGTGGCGGGGCCCGTTTTCACGCCGATTACCGAGCAATGGACCATCGGTTTGCCGAGCAACATGGGCGCCATCAACTGGGGCGGCGTGGCGGTGGATGAACAGCGTGGATTGATTGTGGCGAACACCAACAACGTGCCGTTTCGAACCAAGCTTATCCCGCGGCAGGAGGCGGCGGATCTCTTGTCGGTGATGGAAGACGGCAGCGCGGATCCGGAATCTAGACGTGCGGCTCGGCGAGAATTCGACGCCCGATACAACCTGCCGCCGGGTGCCGAGCTTGCGCCGCAACTCGGTGCGGATCATCTGATGTCTCGCCACCCGTATCTGGACTCCGTGGTCGGCATGCCCTGTGCCGGGCCGCCGCTGGCGGAAATCATGGTCATTGACATCGATCAGCAGGCACAGATCTGGCGGCATCATCACGGCACCACCCGAGAGATCACGTTCATCCCACTGCCCTTGGGAGCACCGGGCATGGGCGGCCCGCTGCTCACCGAAAGTGGCTTGATCTTCATTGGTGCCGCGGCGGAAAAGAGGCTGCGGGCCTACGATGTGGATAACGGTGATCAGATTTGGCAGCATGCACTGCCGTTCCCTGGGAACGCTACGCCGATGAGCTACACGGTGGACACGCCGCAAGGGCCGCGCCAGTTTGTGGTGATCGCCGCGGGTGGTGATGCACGGGCTGGAATCGGCGGTGAGGGCGATTATCTGGTGGCGTTTTCGCTGTAGTGTCGACCATCCCGGAGTCAGGCGCTCGTTTCTCGGTGGAGAACGCATGAAAGGCACGGTGTTGGTCATCGTAGGATTTCTAGCAGTTGCTGCAGATATCACTGTAGCGACGGAACCTGAAAACATGAGCGTCGCAGGCAGCTTCTCGCCTGCGGGTCCACCAGAGGAACCATCCAGACATCAGATCGGTGATGCTTGCATCGTAGACCTGCATCAGCCGTACGTGCTTCATGGTTCGCTCGAGGGGGAGATGCGGATTGATTTCCGGATCTATGTTGCCGGGCCCTGTGGTTCGCCGCCGGGTACTTACGACGAGCACTGGATCGCCTACGGCAGCTATTCCGTACGCGCCCAGCAGCGTGAAGGCCTGAGTGGCACCCTGTTATACCTTGCGAATGTATCGGCAGGTGGAGACGTGGATGGCAGGCTCACATTTGCGGAGGACGTGCAGGGATCTCTGGTGGTGCGTGGTAACTTCGAGAGACGACAGATGAAATACCACGGCGATGTGGTGATTGGCTCAGCGAAGTAAACTCATCTGCGCTTACCGCCCAGTGGAATCCATCGTCGTACTGATTGCATAGACCAGCTTGATACCACCGCCATGATCGCTGCCAGGAAGTTGAACAGCATGTCCCGCGGATCAAAGACGCGGTTCGGGAGCAACAGCTGGATGGCTTCGTCCGCTATTCCGATCGTGGCCGTTGCCGTGATTGCGAGCAGGCCTGGGAGCCGAACACTGCCGCGGTGACGTTGCCGTTCTTCCAACGCGGAGTAGACGAGCAAGGCGAGCAGCCCGTATTCCAGGAGGTGGGTCCGTTCAACAGGCATGCTGACTCTGGTCAGCACCAACACATAGGCAGCAACAACGCACAGCAACAGCAGCATCTCTGCGCGCCGGGGTACGGTTACCAGTCCTCGCGTCGCAATGGCGATTAGCAGAAGCACAAAAGCCAGGCCGAACAGACCGCCAGCGATCTCGCTGTCCAGCAGCTTGCTGTCGAGTTGCCCGGCGAACAGAAGTGACAGCGCTATGGCCAATAGGACCAAAAGCGCACCAAGCCAAAGGTACTTCTCCCGACGGGAGCTAAACAAACGGGCTTCTAGAAGAGAACCCCGCCGAAGCGGGGTTTGTTCTGCGGTTAGTCGAACAGCTTCCCTGCCAGAGCACCCAGGCCTCCCGGAGAAAACTCGGCGACCTTGGGCCCGATGATCTGCAGCACCTGCTGAACGATCTCCGGCGAGATTCCGATCTGGTTAGCCAGGCTACCGGCATCGACTTTCGATAAGAAGCCGTCCAGGTCGAGTCCACCAAGCAGGTCCGTCAGGTCAAACCCATCTTCGCCACCGAGCTGTTGGCCCAAAACGGAGCCAAGCTCCGGGATTTTCTCTTCAGGCAGTCCAGCCTGCTGTATCGAATCGAGAAGACCGGGCGCGTTCTTCAGTAAATCCATCACGTCCATGCTGGAGATTCACTCCTCAGTCTGATCGTCGACTGCCGCATCGGCTGCGTTCTCGGCAACGGAACTCATTCCGTTATCACACCCAGCCGCGGAGCTGTACACCGCACTCTGTCCGATCACCTGGTGGTTGGCCGCCTTGAGCAGGAAATACGGATTGCCGTTTTGGGCTTCCTTTACCTCGTATCTGGCAGGATCTCCTGCATTCTTCCTGATGCTCTCGATCCCATTCAACACACCATCCTTGGCCTTGTAGCCTTCTCCGGTCAGGATCGTCTCGCCGTTACCGGCCTTGAGCCTGAAACGGAACTCACCGGCCTTGTCCTTGTAGATTTCAAATTTCCCTGCCATTTGGTCCTCCTTTAGTTGGCAGTCCAATATGACCAAGAGCAGAGAAATATTTCCACCCGTATTTGTCGCAAGGTGGCAGATTATCTGGTGGCAAGTGCTC
Source organism: Candidatus Azotimanducaceae bacterium (assembly GCA_965215995.1). Classification (GTDB taxonomy): domain Bacteria; phylum Pseudomonadota; class Gammaproteobacteria; order Pseudomonadales; family Azotimanducaceae; genus SZUA-309. The sequence goes on from OZ244128.1 coordinate 4,546,633, forward strand.
AGTAGGTAGGAATCACCTGGCGCTGTTGCAGGTCCCGAAGCCAGTAGCAGAAACTCTCCTCGGTGTTGTAGACCTCACAGAAACCGGCCTGCTTGATCTTCACCGTGCTGACGAAGGTCGGTGCGGGCGGCTGTTCTGCACCGTAGGCGAAGCACAGATCCGCATAGTGATGGGACTCGCCGACCAGTGCGTCGAGGGGGATCGGCGCAAGGCCGTGGCGCTCGGCAATCTCCCGCCACAGCTCACCGCGGGACGCAAAGTACTCCGCCATGCTGAGCGGCTCGTCGGGTCCGGCCTCCACCCCAAGCGTCTCGGCCAGCGCCGGCCACATGTCTCGCCATAGGAATACCTCGCCGTTGGTCAGGTTGTAGGTCTCGCCGGAAGCGGCAGGGCTGGTCGCCGCCCAAAGGCAAGCATCTCCCACCAGACGCACGTCTACGGCCTCCCATACCCAGTCCGCGTTGCCGGGAAAGCTAAAGGGCTTGTCTTCGGCTCTTCGCATTGCGGCGTAGGCGCCGATGATTGGCGGCAGGTTCATCACTACGCCGTGGTTGGGACCGACGATCAGCTGGGGGCGCAGGATGGTGTGCGAGAAGCCGGAGCTGCCGGACTTCTCGGTGATGTAGTCTTCTTGGAGCCAGTAAAAGTTGGGGTGCACCACGCGCGGCTGGACCTCCCGGGCCGGCACCCGCATCGGTGCGACGGTGCCGCCGTAGGCCTTGGTACCTTGAAGAATGGTGACGTGCTCGAGGTCGGCGGCCGCAGCAAGCGGTTCCATAAGATTCTCCAGCATCCGTCCGTTGGCGGCGATCTGTTCCGGATCGGACCAACCCTGGATCAGACCGGGTAACTCGTAGACCGCGGTGTATACGACGTGAGTGACATTGGCCAGGGAGGATGCCGCTTGCCGGCAAGCGGCGGTATCCTGCAGATCGAGGGCGATGTGCCGGTAGTCGCGGCCTGCAAGTAGCTCGGGCTCTCGGCGGGACGCCGCCACGACCTCCCAGCCGGCATCGAGAAAGGAATGCGCTGCCGCGGTACCCACAAGGCCGCTGGCGCCCACCACAAGCACGGTCCCAGTCATCGATGTCTCCCGCTTACCAGGTGCAGCACTGAGTTGGCGGAATACGGTTTGGGCTTCCATGCGGGTCCACCCGGATGGCTGAATGGCTCGAATTCGGATTCGCTGTCGTTCTCCGTGTCGAACCAGAGAAACCGATACTCACCTTCGGGCAGCTCGACGGTTACCCCGCTCGAATTTTCTGGAACGAAGACGAGATATTCCCTTCCCGGGTCGGCCAGGCAATAGGTGGAACTCGCCATTTCACCATGCGGTTTCATCGTCGCGAGATTGATGCGCTTACTCCATGCAAGTGTCTGACCCATGCTCCTGCGAATTGCCCGAACATCCACCTTGACGGGATCAACAGCGATGATGGCGCCGTCAAGCGGATCCATGAAGATCGGGTTCAAACCTCGGAAAAAGCTCTTCCACACCCAGGTGGCGTTGCCTCCCACACCCCAGAAGTGGTCGGTGTCTGCGAGAATGACTTTCGACCCATCAGCCTGGGGTGGATTCATCCGGTAGACGACGACGTCGTTCGGTGAAATCCAATCGGCCGGTGATGCAAACAAGGTCTGATTGATTCCGAATTTATACTGATAGGTCATGCCCACCGGGTGCTGCTTCGGTAGGCGTTGTTCGTACTCCTTAATGAACCGGATCATCTCGTACTGCCATTCGGTAGAGCTGTGGTGAACCTCGTTGCCGATCTCATATAGCAGGTTGTCATAGTGATTCAGTGCTTCCAGAACGCGTTCGACGTAGTTCTTCTGGATGGCAGTAATCGCCGGTACGGCCAGTTGATGGACTTCGAGCGCAACACCGTCACCGTCGAGGTCTCCGTCAATGTGGTTAATGTTGTTGGCGGGATTGAAGGGACTCACCGCATAGGCATCGGGGATTGTCTGATTTCCCCAACCCTCGAAAAGCATCACAGATACATAGATCCCGTTCTCACCCGCGATCCGCACCCGCTCGGACAAATTTTCGAAATACGTGTCGTTGAACCTGGTGAGATCGAATCTCGGTTTGCCATCCACGGCCAGACCCGGACCGGCGCGCATGTATCTGTGCAGTGCGATGAAATGGTTACGCGGGGGTTGGTCCTTGAGGCTGGAGGTGTCCCACCGGAGCAACTCCCATGTCCACAACCGTGTGAAATTGTGGCCGTGCTCTTTCAGCCATTGAATGTAGGCGGGATAGTCGAGCGGTGCCGGTGGATCCGTCTCCCCCATGTCGATGACGTTGTTCCACGTGTGTGAACCGGTCAGGTAGATAGGACCTCCACCTGCGTGAGCAAAGTAGCGCGGGTTCTCCGGATGCGGGCGTAGCGGACCTGGTTTTTGCCCGGTATCCGGCGACGGGCTGATGGTTTCGCATCCTGAGGAAAGGATTGCAGAAACGACACATACGGCAATGCTCAGCAGTTTTTTCATGAACGACCGATTATGACCCAGAGGTGACCCCTGCGGTAAGCTCGCTGGTGCTGGTGAGAGGGCGCGACCCATGACCAATCGATATGCGAGCGTGGCGGTAGGCTCTGTTGTGATCAGGTGCTTCGAGTACGAGCGGATGTCCGAGTTCTGGCAAGCAGCGCTCAACTATGAGATCCAACACACTGACCCGAATGGCGGGTTCGTCATTCTGCGTGACCCTGCAAGGTTAGGGCCGAACATCTCCATCGACCAGGCCCCCGTACGCCGAACCGGGAAACGCAGCTGGCTTCACCTGGACCTTTACACCATAAACCAGTCCGCAGAAGTTGAGCGGCTCATTGGTCTCGGTGCTCGTGAGTACCCATGGCGCTACAACGCGGATGCTGATTACGTCGTGTTGGAAGACCCAGACGGCAATCTTTTTTGTGTGGTTGAGGTTGACGGAGACTACGAGAACACCTAGCCACAGCCGAACGGGCAGCAAAATACCTATGTGAGGAAGACATGACTATCCGAAAGACCAACATCCACACCGCCAGTTTCGAAGAAGATGGGCCTTCCGAACGCGATCCTGGAGCTACCGGACGACAACTGGATCTGAGCGGGGCACACCTGGGCGTTCGAATAGAGGAGATGGATACTACCGGCGCTACATCGAGCTACCACCACTATCACACTGCGGAGGAAGAGCATGTCCTGGTCCTCAAAGGTACTGCAACTCTGCATCTCGGTGATCAGCAGATTGAGCTGGTTGAAGGCGACCACGTCTGGTTTCCAGCCGGTGAGGACGTCCCGCACCACATTGAGAACACCTCGTCCGACCCGTTCAGGTTTCTCGTGTTTGGGGAGCGTAAACAGGATGACGTCGTTTTTTATCCTGACGGGCCCGTGATGCTGGTAAAGTCAGCAAAGGGATATCAGCAATACACCTACAGAGAACGGGTCGCTGAAAGCTGAGGCCGCTTCTGGGCCGAATCCGCTAGAGATGTGCGAACGCGATGATTGAAGGTTCCTGCCATTGTGGCTCAGTACGCTGGAGTTTTGAGGGCGTGCCGGAGTATGCGACCTCATGTAACTGCACGCTGTGCAGACGATGGGGCACGCTGTGGGCATACGGGTTCAAAGACGAAGATTTTCAAACCGGCGGGGAGACTAAAGCGTACCTGCGAGTCCCGAAGACGATCGAGTTTCACTTCTGTCAGAACTGCGGATGTGTGGCGTACTGGTGCACGGCTGAGCCGGGAGAGGATGGTCGATATTACGGTGCGGTCAATCTGCGTTTGGCTGAGCCTTCCGCGGTTGCCGCCATACCGGTCAACTGTTTCGACGGTTTGCAGAGCTTCGAGGCTCTACCTCAGGATGGCAGGTGTATCGCAGACGTACTGTGGTCGTGACTCCGAGTCGAACCGGAAATCAACTGTGACTTGTTGTGGCGATTCGCTCTGAGCTTTCATAGGAGGGGTACCTGACATGGGGCAACTGGCTGATAAGGTCGCAATTGTCACCGGCGGTGGCTCCGGCATGGGTCGCGCGACGTGCCTGCTTTTCGCTCAGGAGGGGGCGGCGGTTGCGGTAGCAGATGTGAACGATCCCGGCGGGGAGCAGACCGTAGCAATGATCGAGCAGGTTGGCGGGCGGGCGACTTTCGTGCACACGGACACCGCCGACGAGTCATCCGTCATACATCTGGTGGAACAGGCGGCAGGCACCTACGGCAGGGTCGATGCAATGGTGACGGCTGCTGGTATTTCCTATTCAGAATTCGTTGAAAACGACGAAGCAACCAATCCATGGCTGAATCCGCAAGAGGGGTTGATTCTCAGCAAGCCAACTGCGCGATGGCAGAAGGTGTTGGACGTCAATCTGACGGGCGTCATGATCTGCGCTCGCGAGGCCGCCAGACAGATGATCTCTGAGAACCATGGCGGAACCATCGTCAACTTCGCGTCCATCGCGGGCTATGGTCCTGTGCCCACAATTGCCGATTACTGCGTATCGAAAGCCGGCGTCGTAATGCTGACGAAATGCCTCGCGGCAGAGCTCGGACAATCTGGCATCCGGGTTAATGCCGTGGCACCTGGCCCTATCGAGACAGGCATGACACAGTCACTCATGGAGATGGGTCGATTGCAGAAACAGGCCGCCGCGTTGCCGCTGGGTCGCGTAGCGCAGCCTGAGGAAGTCGCCAACGTGGTGCTGTTTCTGTCCGGCGAGGGGTCAAGCTATATCACCGGCAAGACGATCGGGGTGGATGGCGGCACCTATACGGTTTGAGCGCAATCTGAACGGTAGCTGCCCGGCATCGACCCGAGGGTGATACTGGGAGGCGGATCCAGCCTAAACCGCACCAACCGCCAGCAGACCAAGGTAGATGAACAAGACCGTTGTGGCACTCAAGAACCAAACCACCCGGTCGCGTCGAGACAGCAGGAGCTGAGTCGTCAGGAGAGCACCAACCGGAGCCACGAGTACGTAGGTATACACCAGCGTCTGGATAAACTCGGCGAGCATGAGACCGAGACCCGCCGCCAACGAACCGGACTCGGACACTTCCACGGTATCCAACAAGGCAAACGGCACTGAGAACACCACGCCGATCTGGAGATACAACCTCACCTCAGCTCGGGCGCGCGACCGCCACGGTGCAAAAAGCACGCCGACAATCGGCCGCAACACCAGAAGCCAGATGCTGCCAGGGTCTACGGTGTGGTAGTACAGCCGCAAACGGTGATTCCAGCGACTCAGACCGCTCAACACGGGAACTTGCGTTACACCTTTCCATCGGGCTGCGGTCAGGGTGACAACTATGAACACCAGGGTAATGCCCACCGGCTCGTAGATCCCGGTCGAACCGGCAATTACGCCCATCGATAGACCGATCAGGCTCAGCACCACGGTGCTGCCCGCTACCAGCGAGCGACCGCTCCGTTTGTCGACCCAACTCGGTGGGCCGCTAAGGTTCAGTTCGTGCTTCGGCGGCAGAAACCCTAGTCCCAGCGGGGGTTGGTGGTTTTTTTTTCGGGCGTCTTCTTCCTTATTGAAGCCTTCGACCATCGTTCGCAGACGGAACAGATCCCGTGCCCACCAGATCAGACCCCCACCGGCGGTCAAGAGCATGAGAGTGCCCGTCAGTGTCTTGCCGAGGTAGAAACGATGTGCACCGAAAATGCCCGCCAACGCCGCGAGTGTGACGGCGACTGGAAAGCTCTTGAACCGATATCGGTAGAGTTCGGCAACGATTTCGGCGGAGAAATCCGGATCGTCATCCTGCACGATGGTAACGAGTCCATAGTGAGTGGCTGTACACGGCACAACTCCGTGGCAACAGCATGTTACAGCGCTCGCGGGTACGAGCCGAACCTTCGTTAACCCTGACGGGCCGCCGTCTGCTTAAATGAGTAGGACGTGATTGGGGGAGCCGGGGAAGTGAAACGACGACGTTTTCTCGAAGGGGCCATTACTTCAGGCGCAGCCGCCGCCGTCCCGCTGTTAAGCACCCGGTCAGCCGGGGCAGCCGATCTGCCTTCTGAGATCACTGAGATGACCGCATCAACGCTGTCCTCAGCGATTCGGCAGCGAAGTGTCGGCTGCGAAGAAGTGATGCGCGCCTATCTGGCACGCATCCGCCGATTCAACCCTGTCTACAACGCAATCGTCAGCATGCTGCCGGATGACGAGTGTGTTCGATTGGCCAGGAGCGCGGATGCCGCACTGAGTCGCGGTGAGTATTGGGGTTGGCTGCACGGAATGCCGCACGCGGTCAAGGATCTCAGTGATGTTCGCGGTTTTCCGACCAGCAGCCGATCTCCGATCATCGAAGGGGTAGTGGCCGAGCGCGACAGCTTCATGGTGGCCTGCATTCGGGCCGAGGGTGCACTTTTTATCGGAAAAACCAATGCGCCTGAGTTCGGTATGGGGTCGCAGACTTACAACACTGTCTTCGGAGCCACCGGCAGCGCATGCGACCCGAATCTGACCGCTGGAGGGAGCAGTGGCGGGGCAGCATCCGGTTTGGGCACCCATATGCTTCCCGTCGCGGACGGCGGTGACCTGATGGGATCACTACGTAATCCTGGAGCGTTCAACAATGTGATTGGTTTTCGCCCCACCCAGGGGCGCGTGCCTGACCGCCCGCAGTCTGATCTTTTCTACCAGCAGATGGGGACATCTGGACCCATGGGTCGAAACACCGAGGATACCATCAGGCTGCTGCTGACCATTGCCGGTCACAACCCGGCCAATCCGCTGTCGCTTCGAGATGAGTTGCCTCCACCAGGTGACTACGAGCCGATGCCGTTGCGGGATCTGAAGATAGGATGGCTTGGCGATTACGAAGGTTATCTACCCATGGAGCCGGGTCTGCTGGCGCTATGCGAGTCTAACCTCAGGCTGCTTGAAGGAGCCGGCGTAATCGTTGAAACGTGCAGACCCAGGTTTGATATGGATCGCTTGTGGCAGACGTGGCTCACCCTCAGGCATTGGCTTCGGTACTCGATGATGGACCTGTACGATGACCCCGAAACGAGGAAGCAACTGAAACCTGAAGCCATCTGGGAAATCGAAGGCGCATTAAATACGAGCTCCAAGCAGATTTACGAGGCCGGTATAGCCCGTTCTGACTGGTTTCGCGCGGTCCATGCCCTGTTTGACGAGTACGATCTGTTGTTGCTGCCGACTGCACAGGTGTTTCCCTTCCCGAAGGACGTTCGCTGGCCGGACTCGATCAATGGCAAGGCCATGGACACCTACCATCGTTGGATGGAAGTGGTGATCGGCGGCACGCTGGCCGGTGTGCCTGTCATAAACGTGCCTGCTGGATTCGATGACCGAGGCAGACCCATGGGTCTTCAAGTCATGGCGCCATTTGGCCATGACCAGAAAGCGCTGGAGTTCGCGATGACCTATGAGAGCGTCACGGGTCATCTGAATCGCCGCCCGGCCCTTGTGTCCGAGCTAGGCTAGCTTGCGCATAGTCGAGCGGTGCATCGAGCGCTCCTATCCCCTTGCCGTTGTCTATGAATTCTCAACCAGGATGTCATTATTTAGGGATAAGTTCTGAATAAGGAAACATCGATGGTTCACCTCGACTTGACAGATGACGAAGCTCGGCTTCTATCCGAGTTCATTGAATCGACACTCGGTAATCTGAGCTACGAGATCAGTGATACTGATACCAGGGAATTCCGCGACGGCCTCAAGGCAAAAAGAGATGTCCTGGTCAAAGTGAAAGAAGCGCTTGCGTCAGCCATTGGTTGACGTCTCGTCAGCGGCTCGGGGTCATCACAACCCGGCCAACGGTTTCTCTGTTGCTCAGGCGAGCCAGCGCCGCAGGTAGCTCGGCAAAACTCACCACCGAGTCGATCATCGGTGATATCGAGCCATCTTCCAGTAACGCAGCAAGCTCTGCATAGCACTCCTTGAACGCTGCTGGATTCCGAGTCCAGTAGCCGCCCATGTGCACGCCGACCACGGAATAGTTCTTCACCAGCGCATGGTTGAGAGGCGCGGAAGGAATGTCACCGCTGGCGAATCCGATGACCAGCAACCGCCCTTCCCAGGCAACCAGCCTCCGTGCCACATCGAAGTACCTGCCGCCCACAGGGTCGTAAACCACATCGACACCCCGCCCATCGGTCATGGCCATTACCCGTTCGTAGAGGTCTTCGCTCGAGTAGTCGATGACTTCGTCAGCGCCCAGCGTACGGCAGGCTTCCACCTTCGCAGCGCCACCTGCTGCGGCAACCACCCAGCAGCCATGTTGCTTGGCGAGTTCCACGGCTGCGGATCCGACGCCACCAGCGGCCGCCAGCACCAGTACCGTTTCCCCGGATCTCAGCTGTCCGCGGAGATGCAGACCAAACCAGGCCGTGCCGTAAGTAACGTGCATTGCGCAGACCTTCACCGGATCGGCGCTGCCGGGAATCAGGGTGGCCTGATCGGCAAGGAGCAGCGCTTCTTCGGCGAAGGCGCCGAACCCGTCGACCGTGGTGCCGATCACCCTATCGCCTCGCTTGAAATGAGGGCTTGCGGAGCGAAGAACTTCGCCGACTGCGTACATGCCGGGCACGAAGGGTGGTGCAAGTTTGACCTGATAGCGGCCTTCGCACTGCAGGATGTCGGCGAAGTTCAGATCGGCCGCCAGCACCTTCACGTGCAGACGGCCTGCTTCCGGCTCCGGCACGTCGAGTTCGGTGGCGTTCAGGACGTCCCAGGGAAGGCCGAGCTCGTTCAATCGCCAGGCACGCATGCTCATGCGAGCCTGGCGCTCGGTAACTCGTTCAGACCAAGCTGCTCGCGTACCTCTGCGTTGGCTTCAGCCATGAAGCCATCGACCGGAATGCCGGTGCTATCGGCGATCCGAACCATGCGCTGGAAGTTCCCAATCACACCCGCGGCATCCACCATGGCGGCTTCTCCCAGCGCATCCACGAGTGCTGCCCGCGCCGCTTCCAGGTCAGCCGGGTTCTGCAGGGCGGCATCCGTGAAGCGGACCAGTTCGCTGCCGCCAGGAACGCCGCTGTCGACCGCCTGACCTTGAACGATCGCGTTCAGATCAACTTCCGTGCTGCTCCCACGGAGCATCAGGCTGTGCGCGTTGGTTCAGTAGAAGCAGTCGTTGTAGTAAGAGGTTCTGGCAGCGACCAGCTCCGTCTGCGCTCGAGACAACGTCAGCCTGCCGTTCTTGGCGAAGTCGCCAACTTCCGGGGTAGGCAGGTAGTGGGCTTCACTCAGGCGGTTCAGCCAGCGTACCGCTTCGGGCACCAGGCTCATGGCCCTGATCACGTGACCCATCTGCGGTGCGCCGAAGTAGATGTCTGCTTCCCGCTCGCTGAGGTTTTCCGGGAAAATCATGGGAACCCAGGCCACATCCACTGCTGCACCGGGCGGCAGATAGCCATCGGGTTCGCCTGGGAGTGGCTGGGGGAGGGGTTCCAACGGCAGGTCGAGGGCACGATGCAGGCTATCGATACTGATCAGATTGACGATCAGGCTGACCATTTCCACGTAGTGCCCGTAGGTGAAGGTGTCATCCAGCAGGCCTTCAACCCAGGTACCTGTCAGACGTGCGGGGTCCGTGGTGATTCGATGCACGGCGTCCACCACCTTGTCCGTGATGCCATCGCCGGTACCGTCATGGGTGCCGGTCACAGCATTCGGTGAAAGTGCGGCCTTGCGTTCGCTGCAGAGCGCGCAGTCCTGCGCAGCTCTGCTGGCGGTGGCTATGGCAACCCGGTCTGACCCCGTCCACCAGGAGCCCGGCTGTGCCATGTAGTCCCAGGCGCCTCGATGCGCGGCCGCTTTGTATTCAGGGAGGCAGTACGGTGCGTCGCTGTAGTCGAATGCCATGGGTCACTCACTGCGGATCCAGGCGGACGAAATACCTTGGTGCGAATCCCATCAGGAAGCGCATTAAGAACGGGATTGGCTGGACTTCGGTATGCAGGCGTCTGTGCTGATTTTCGTCTTCCACCAGGACTGCAACGTAATCGGCCCTCTCACCGTTGCGGGTGATGGCTACCTGCGGGTTCTCTTTGACGTCACCGTACCAGGATCTGGGCCAGTGATTGACCGCCACATAGAGCGCGTCTCCATCGTCAATGGCCGATAGAACCCGGTCGTTCTGATTACCGTCTGAATCCGTGGTGGTGATGATCAGCGTGTTGCCTTGTTCCGGCTGGTAGTAGCCGAGCAGCGACTCGAACACCACCACGATACCGACGTAAACGGCCAGCAGGATGCCGATAACTTTGACGATCTTCATCTGTGTCTCTCTCCCATTGGGGGTGTCAGTTTACCCTTCGAAGGCGGATGGCGCTCAATCAGGCTGTGCTTCCACCGGGCTCTCCAGTGTGCCCAGCGGTTCGCTGGTGATCTGCACGGTAGCCTCTGTGCTGGCGGACAGTTCCGGCAGGTAGTGGAGCACGGCGACCAGATCACCGGTAGCCAGAGATCGATCTGCTGCCAGAGTCAAGGCCACGGCCGTTGGATCCGGAAGAACGAGCTGAGCTTCCTGTTCTCCGGCAGCAACCTCGAGGGGAAACTCGAGAACATCCGGTAACTCGTCAGGCGTCGTCAGCCAGGGTCCAACCGCTAGGGTGGCGGGTGAGAGATAGCAGATCAGCATGTAGCCGAGTGCTTCGTGGCCTGCTTCCGTCGTCTGCACCGCCACAACCACGCCGGCAGCGACAGGTTTCACATCGCCTTCAGGAATCCGTAGCGGGCGTTTGCTGCCGCGGAGAAACTTCGGATCGACGCTGACGGGCTCCTCCCGGGCATCATCGAACAGGCAGAGCAGCTGCTCTGCATCCGGGATAGGTGTGCGCAGCTGAACCTTGTCCAGGCGGTAGTCAGGGGATTCTTCCGCGGCCGTATCCAGTGCACGCACGAGGCCGTTCGCCGCGAGGAGGCCTTTCAGGGAATCGTATTCGGGCAGGTGACGGCCCAGGTCGACCACGCGACCTTCGATCACCGCGCCAAAGGACGATTCATCCCCGGCATTGAAGCTGAGCAGCTGCACTTGGCCCCGTCCCCCTCTGGTTTGACCGTGCTTGGATCGGTGGTGAGAATTAACCACCCGTTCAGCCAAGTCAAACGTGATCACGGGTCGTCAGGATCACGCGCACCCGGAGTAACAATGCGCTCGACTTTCCTCACAGCTATTCTCATCTCTACCTGTTTGCCATTTGTCGTGCTGGCAGCTGATGGTCCCCAGCCGGTGACCGGACCTTTTGCCCACCCGAATCAGGTGGCGCTGACCGACTACTTCCCGCCCGCAGACGCTGAAACCGGTTTTGATCAGACAGTGCCGAAACCGGACGATGTCATCGGTCACAGTATCGGCAGCAGATTTGCCAGGCACGATCTCGTGGTGGCCTGGTTCGAGACGCTGGCTGCGGCCTCGCCGAAAGTGGAGCTCGTTGAGATTGGCCGTACTTATGAAGGGCGCCGTCAGATCACTGCCATCATCTCGTCGGTGCGGAATATCGATCGGCTTGCCGAAGTGCAGCGCGCCCACCTGGCAAACGAATCCGACGCACCGATCTTCACCTGGCACGGCTACAGCGTCCACGGCAACGAGGGGAGTGGCGTGCAGGCGGCGATGGCCGTCGCCTGGTACCTGGCTGCCAGCACCGATGACGACGTGCGCGAGCTGCTACGCAACGCCGTGGTGATGATCGATCCGTCCCTTAATCCGGATGGCTACGGTCGCTTCTCCACCTGGGCCAATCACGCCCGTGGTCGGGTTCACGTCGCGGATCCGGCCCACCGCGAGCGAACCGAGTTCTGGCCAGGCGGACGCGGTAACCACTACTTCTTCGACCTCAACCGTGACTGGCTGCTGTTGCAGCATCCGGAAACCCTGAACCGGGTTCGGCTTCTGCAGAAGTATCGTCCGCTGGTGATGACGGATCACCACGAGATGGGTAGCGATCGGACTTTTTTCTTTCAACCGGGTGTGGAGAGCCGCTGGCATCCGATGATACCGGCCGCCAATCGGCAGCTGACCGAGCGTCTCGGCAGCTTTCACGCACGTGCGCTGGACAGAGCAGAAAGGCTCTACTACCAAGGCGAGTCGTTCGATGACTTCTATCCCGGTAAGGGATCCACCTGGCCGGACCTGCAGGGCACGGTGGGCGTGCTCTTCGAGCAGGCCAGCACAGCGGGATTGGTGCGCGATACCGATCATGGTCGAATCACGCTGCCCATGGCCGTGCACAATCAGGTGATTTCGACCCTTTCCACCCTCGAAGGCAGCAAAGAGATGGCGTCGGACCTCCGGCGTTACCGTGGTGACTATCAGGAGCGAAAGCATGTGCCGGGGGGTCTGCCGGGTGCCTGGATATTCGATGATGGTGGGGACCCCAGTCGCGCCGCTGCCATGATTGAAGTGCTCAAAGGGCAGGGGCTCACCGTATTCGGCATCACGGAAACGGTCCGAGGCAGCAATGGTAGCTACCTGCCGGGTCGGGCCTGGGTGGTTCCGGTGCTTGGTGCAGAGGCACCGCTGGTGCAGACGCTTTTCGAAGACGTGCGCAGTTTTGCGGACTCCACGTTCTATGACGTATCCGCCTGGTCGCTGCCGCATGCCTTCGGCGTCCGAGCAAGCGCCTTATCCAGGGTGCCATCAAAGCTGGATACAGAAAGTCATGTGAACCGGAACTACGGCACCAGCGGTCGCCGTGATGCTTCCGCCTGGGTGCTGCCATGGGATGATTTCTACGCGCCGACGGTGCTGGCGCGTCTGCAGGCAGCCGGTGTGCGAGCCCGAGTGGCGCTGAACCCGTTTGAGTCGACGAGTGATGGTGAAGCGGTGAGTTTCCGGCGTGGATCGGTGGTGATTCATGAAGCGGACGTGCCGGATGTGGACGAACGGAAGCGCGATTTCCTGGCTCGAATCGCTGCGGGTGATGCGCCTCTGGTGGGGTTGGATACAGGACGCTCCCGCAGCGGACCTGATCTCGGCAGCCCGAGGCTGCGACCACTAACGCCGGCAAAGGTCGCTCTCGTTGCCGGTCGGGGTGTCAACCCTCTGTCCGCCGGTAGCATCTGGCATGCTCTGGATGCGCGCCTTGGCTTTCCGGTCTCTCTAATCGAGCCGGAGATGCTGAGCGAGATCGTGCTCAATCGGCACACCCATCTCATCATCGCCGATGGCGAGTACGAGGAGGTTTCCGAGGAACTTGCGCTGCTGATCGACCGATGGACCGAAGCGGGAGGTGTGCTCATCCTTGTCAGAGGCGCTGCGACCTGGGCCCAGACCCGGGAGTGGTTGCCGGATCCCAAGCTGGAAGATCCGGAAAAGAGACGATTCGCCTATGGTGACATGGCTGAAAGAGATGGCGCCCAACAGATCGGCGGCGCGATTCTCGCCGTGCAGCTGGACGAAACGCACCCACTGGCGTTTGGAATCCGTGGTGGAACGGTCGGGGTGATGAAGCGGGGCACCACCATACTGAAAGCACCCTGGGACAATCCGTTTACCGTCGCGGGTGCTTATGCCGCCGCACCGCTGCTGTCCGGGTACCTGCCGGACGGTTTTTCTGACAAGCTTGCCGACACACCTGCCGTGCTGGCGGTGCCGAAAGGTGAGGGTGTGATCATTGCCTTTGCGGATGCGCCGGCTTTCCGGGCTGTCTGGTGGTCGAGCCAGCGACTGCTGGCCAACGCCATCAGCTTTGGCAGCGTGATCGATGCACCGCTCGGCACCTATGGCCCGGGACGGGAAACACGATAACGGAACGGCGCTGTCGAGAACTATCGCGAGAACGAAACGTCCTTGGTAGAGGCTTCACTGCTCGAGGTGAGTGAATCCAGGTGCCGGGCAATCGTGCTCGGCGAGCCGGTCTTCCGGGCCAGCAGCTTGTAGAAAGCCGGCACGATAAACAGGGTCAACAGGGTTGCCAGCGCGACGCCGGAGAAAATCACGATGCCGAGCATGTTGCGTCCGGAAGAACCGGCCCCGGTGGCCAGCATGAGCGGTATCGAGCCCATCACCGTGGCGATGGTTGTCATGATCACCGGTCGCAGCCGAATGCCGGCAGCCTCCTTGATCGCGGTTTCGAAATCCCGCCCCGCATCGCGCAGCTGATTGATGAACTCGACGATGAGCACACCGTTCTTGGCGGCGATTCCGATCAGCATGATCACACCGATCTGACTGTAGATGTTCAGGGTCGAGCCGGTCAGGTAAAGCCCGAGCAAGGCGCCGGCGAGTGCCATCGGCACGGTGAGCAGAATCACAAAGGGGTGAACAAAGCTCTCGAATTGAGCAGCAAGCACCAGAAAGACGATCAGCAGCGCGATGCCGAAGGTGAAGGCCAGGCTGCCGGAGGCTTCCTTGTATTCCAGCGATTCTCCTTTGTAGTCGACCTGAGCGAACTCCGGGAGCTCGGTTGCGACCACTTCCTCCAGAAAGCCGAGCGCATCACCAAGGGCGTAACCGGGTGAGAGGCTCGCGCTGATGGTAATGGCGCGCAGCCGGTTGTAGCGGTTGAGGCTGGCAGCACCGGCAGTTTCTTCCAGGTAAATCAGATTGGCCAGAGGAATCAGATCGCCACTGGTGCTGGAGCGTACGTAGATGTTCTGCAGATCGTCGGCAGCAGCCCGCTGATCTTCCCGGGCCTGCAGGATCACGTCGTATTCCTCGCCATCCTGAACGAAGGTGGTGATGCGCTGCTCGCTCATCATGGCACCCAGCGTCCTGCCGATGGTTTCCACGGAGATGCCTAAGTCGGCTGCCCGGTTCTTGTCGATGCGAACGACCACCTGCGGCTGAGTCTCCTTGAAGTCGCTGTCGACCCGGGCGAAGCCAGGGTGCTCTTCGGCCCGCTCCATGACGATATCCCGCCACTGGGCGAGGGTTTCATAGTTGGGGCCGCCCAGCACGAACTGCACGGGCCTGTCGCCACCGCCACGGGAGAGGCCGGAGCGCACGAACGCAAAAGCCCGCACGCCGGGTACCTGCTGCCAGTTACTCATGGCCCGGTTCACTGCGTCCTGAGTGCTGATGCTCCGTTCCTGCCAGGGCATCATGCTGACGATGAACATGCCCGAATTCGGCGTGGTGCTGCCGAACGCCGGTACCCGAGAGACGACACGCTGGACCTGACCCTCCGAGCGCATTTGCTGCAATGGCAGCTCGAGCTCGTCCATCGACTCGATCATCCGGTTGATGCCTGTGCCCTCCGGCGCGATCACCCGGGCAAAGAATGCGCCCTGGTCTTCCTTGGGCGCGTACTCCTGTGGCACCTGTGTCACCAGCCAACCAGCACCAGCCAGAATGGCAATCGTGATCAGCACCGCCAGCCAGCTGTGCTTGAGGAAGCTGCCGAGTGCTTTCTGATAGGCCGCTTCAAAGCGATCGAACAGACCGTGCACCTTCTGGGTGAATGGGTTCACCTCCTTTTTTAGAGACAGAAACTTCGAGCACATCACCGGCGTCAGCGAAAGCGCCAGCACGCTCGAGAAGATGACGGCGGCAGCGATGGTCACCGCCAGCTCGGCGAAGATCACCCCCAGGTTGTCTTCCAGAAAGATGATGGGGGTGAATACCGCCACCAGCACGGCGGTTGTAGCGATCACGGCAAAGGCCACCTGCCGCGCACCTTTGTAGGCGGCCAGCAGGGGCTCTTCCCCTTTCTCGATACGCCGGTAGATGTTCTCCAGAACCACGATCGCGTCGTCCACCACCAGGCCGATGCAGAGCACCAGGGCGAGCAGAGTGATCAGATTGACGGAAAAACCGAACAAGGCCAACGCGATAAAGGCGGAGATCAGGCAAACGGGGATGGTCACGGCCGGTATCAGCATGGTGCGGAAAGTGCCGAGGAAAGCCAGGATCACAATGCTCACCAGCACGGTGGTGATGGCGATCGTCTGATAGACCGAGTTGATGGCCTCGCGAATGAACAGGGAGTCATCCTGGCTGGGAATCAGCTCCATGTGTTCGGGCAGGTTCGCCTGCACTCTCGCGATCTCTGCCTTCACCCCTTCCAGCATCTCCAGAGTGTTGGCCGTGGATTGCTTGGATACGCGCATGCCCACGGTGGTCTGCTGGTTGGAGCGGAAGGTCTCGCGGGTATTGCGCGGTGCCAGCTCCACGGTGGCGACCTCGCCGAGGCGGATCAGGTGACCGTCCTCTCCGCGCCGGATCACCAGCGCCCGGAAGTCATCCGGCGTTCTGTAGCTACGCTCGAGCCGGACTCGAAACTCCATGGCTTCGCCTTCGATGCGGCCGGCCGGGAGTTCCAGGTTTTCCCGCCTGAGTGCGGCTTCGATGTCCGTGACCGTGAGTTGCCGGGCTGCCAGCGCGAGGCGATCGAGCCAGATCCGCATGGACGGCTTCGCGCCGCCGCTGGCCTGCACGGTGGAGACGCCGGGTATGACCGCGAAGCGGTCGACGATGTAACGTTCCACGTAGTCGTGCAGCTCCATCAGCGACAGCTCGGTGCTGGAAACGTTCATGTACATCACCGGTCTCGCGTCCGAGTCCGATTTGGCGACGATGGGCGGTTCCACATCGCCCGGCAGCCGCCCAAGCACCCGGGAAACACGATCTCGCACGTCGTTTGCCGCCTCGTCGATGTTGCGATCGAGCTGAAACTCGATGTTTACCCGGGAAACCTCGTCCATGCTGGTGGAACGGATGGCCTTGATGCCTTCGATGCCGCTGATCTGATCTTCGATCACCTGGGTGATCCGCGTTTCGATCACATCGGACGAGGCACCGATGTAGCTGGTGCTCACCGATACCGTCGGTGAGTTGATGTCCGGGTACTCACGCAGTGGCAGGTAGTTGAAGGAGAGGGTGCCGAACGCGACCAGCATCAGGCTGATGACGGTGGCAAACACCGGCCGCTTTACGGAGACGTCGGAGAGCCACATGTTCAGTTACCTCCGGTATCCGGTGGCCGGTTGCCTGGCCGGGGATTGCTGGCAACCCGCTCGGTGGTCACCGGCGCGCCGTCGCGGATCTTGATGGTTCCTTCGGTGATGACGGCCTCACCAGGTTCCAGGCCGTAGTCCACTTCCACCCAACCGGAACTGCGAACGCCGGTGCGGATCTGTCGCATGTTGGCCCGGTCTTCCGCGATGGTGTAGACGAATACCTGAGAGGACCGTTGAAGCAGCGCGGACTCGGGCACCATCAGAACCTCTCGGGTTGCCGTGGTCAGGTGAACGGTGAGCAGCATGCCGGGTTTCAGTATCAGATCCGGGTTGTCGATGTGGGCCCGGATCGTGGCCGCTCGGGTGTTCTCATCGATCCGGGAGCCAACCGTACGCACCGTGGCCGTGAAAGATTGATCGGGAAAGGCGGAGCTTTCCGCTGTCAGCGTCAATCCGGGCCGGATCAGGTTCAGGTGGACTTCGGGAATGGAGAAATCGAGCTTGATGATGGAAACGTCATCCAGGGTGGTGATCGGACTGCCCGGGGTAACCAGGGTCCCCTCGCTCACCTCCCGGAAACCGAGCATGCCGGAAAACGGTGCGCGAATGAGCCGGTCTTCCAGTCTGGCGAGGATCGACTGGTAGCGTGCCTCGGCAGCGGAGAGTCGCGCCTGGGCCGCATCGAGCTCGGAAAGAGGAACCAGGTTGTCGGCTGCCATGGATTCGAGCCGGCGGGCCTGGTTTCTGGCGTCCCGCACATTGGCTTCGGCCTCGTCCAGGAGGGCCGCCTGCTCTGAGTTGGTGAGTTCCACCAGTATCTCTCCCGCCTCCACCAGCTGGCCATCATCGAAATTGACCCGGCTTACCGTGTCCGTGAGCTTGGCGGCGATGATGACGGACTCGTTGGCGCGGGTGGTGCCGATGGCTTCCACCTGATCCCTAACCTCACGGATCTGCGCTGGTTCAGTGACCACGAATGTGGGTCCGCGGCTGAACCCAGGTCCTCCGCGAGCGCCCGCACGTTCGTCGCTGCAGCCCGACAGCACGATCAACATGAGCAGACAGACACCGAGCGGGCCAAACCGGACGGCGGTGCGAGTCGAGATGGATCGGGAACGCTGGTGCAACGGGAACGACCTTGAGGATTTGCTGACTAGAGTACCTGTTCGACCATACAAGTGTCGTGCCGTTCGATGGCTTCCGGAGAACAGTCACCCTAAACTGCGTTCTGCAGTCTTTTTTCCAGATTCCATGAACGAAAACTTCTTTCAGCTTCTCCAATACGCCTTCTCGAAAAAACCGGATGGCGCAGCCCTGCTGCTGCCAGGCGGAAGGGAGGTCAGCTACCGCGAGCTCAGCGACCAGAGTGCGGCTTATGCGCGGTTGCTCTCGGAGCTGGGTGTGTCGCTGGGTGACAGAGTTCTGGTGCAGACGGAGAAGTCACCGGAGGCGGTGGCCCTGTACCTCGGATGCCTGCGTACAGGTGCAGTTTACGTACCCATCAATACGGCCTACACCGCCCCGGAAGTCGCCTACTTTCTGGAGGATGCGGCGCCGGCGCTGTTCGTCTGTGATCCGTCCGATGCGGCCGGATTCGAGGCAATGGTTGGCACGCAGACGCCTGCTGCTCGGGTCCTGTCACTAGGCAGTGACGGGCAAGGCACGCTCACCACCGCGCTCGAGTCTGTTGCCGGCGACCAACCACCGCTGGTTGCGGTCCGTGCAGAAGACGATCTGGCAGCCATCCTCTACACATCAGGGACCACCGGTCGTTCCAAAGGCGCCATGCTCAGCCACGGTAACCTGGCCGTCAGCGGCGTGATGCTGGTGGACTATTGGGGCTGGCAGGACGATGACGTGCTGTTGCATGCGTTGCCGATTTTCCACGTGCATGGGCTTTTCATCGCTCTGCACTGCGCCATGTTGAAGGCTACGCCGATGATCTTCCTGCCGGGTTTCGATGCCCAGGCCGTGCTTGCCGAGGTGCCGCGGGCGACGGTGATGATGGGCGTCCCCACTTTCTACACCAGACTGCTGGCTCAGGAAGCGCTCAATGCGGACCTCTGCGCCCACATGCGACTATTCATCAGCGGCTCCGCACCACTGACCAGCCAGACCTTCGACGCCTTCGAGGCGAGAACCGGGCATCGGATTCTCGAGCGCTACGGCATGAGCGAGACCATGATGAACATCTCGAATCCGCTCGTCGGTCAACGGGTTGCCGGTACCGTGGGCTTTGCGCTGCCGGGGGTGCAGGTGCGCATTGCATCTGACTCGGGCGAGAACCTGTCACCCGGGCAAGTCGGAGTGATCGAGGTGAAGGGGCCGAACGTGTTCCAGGGTTACTGGCAAATGCCGGAGAAGACGGCCGAGGAGTTTCGTGACGATGGCTTCTTCATTACCGGTGATCAGGCGGTGATGGACGAGACCGGACGGGTCAGCATCGTCGGCCGGGAAAAAGACATGATCATCTCGGGTGGCTACAACGTTTATCCGAAGGAGGTGGAAGTTCTGATCGATGAGATGCCCTCGGTGTTAGAAAGCGCAGTGATCGGCGTACCGCATCCTGACTTTGGCGAAGGGGTGGTGGCAGTGGTGGTGGCAGCCACTGATGAAGTGACGCTCGACCAGACCGATGCAGCGCTCGATGGTCGGATAGCCAGATTCAAGCAGCCGAAGCGGGTGATCAATCTGCCGGCGCTGCCCCGCAACGCCATGGGCAAGGTGCAGAAGAACCAGCTCAGAGAAACCTTCAAAGGGCTTTTCGAGGAACCGGCGCCATGACTCTGCTCACGATCGCGACAGCGGTTCAGTTCATCATCCTCCTCGGCCTGGCCGTGGTGGTGCTGTCGCTGGCCCGGCAGGTCGGCATCCTGCATGAACGGCTGAGTCCTGCCGGTATGCAGCGCTCGCGAAGCGAGATTCAACCGGGGGAAGTGGTGCCTGCACAGTCGCTGACCGCGATTTCGGGGGCAAGCGCGGAATTTGTGGGTAAGCCCTCGGCGTTGCTCTTCATGTCTGCCGAATGCCCGATCTGCAAGAGCGTCCTGCCGGCCTTCGAGGATGCGGTCAGGGGCTCCGGTTTCGATCCTTACTGGGTGACGGATGGGATGCCGGGACCCAGCGGAGAAATGCCGGACTACAACCAATATGCCGTTGACAACCGCCTGGACGAAGACCGGTTGCTGGTGTCCCAGCAGTTGGGACTGACCCTTGGCGTGCAGCAGATTCCGACGCTGGTGCTGATCGATTCCGAGCAGAAGCTCATCAGCCGTGAGCTGCTGAGCGGTCCGCGCCAGGTGGCAGCACTCTTCTCAGCGTATGAGTCCTCTTATCCTGCTTAGGGCCTGTTCACACTAACTATGGAATCGCGCAGGATGCCTTTTTTCCCGAATCAAGGCGGAGTGAGCGTGGCGTAGCAACGCTACGTGAGCGATCGACAACGCGGAGTCGGGGAAAAATGGCCCCTGCCCGAAGGGTTGCGCCCAAAATCGTGCCCTGCGTTGTTGCTCGTCGCTCATTTACCGCAAGTAAACTTCGCTCCTCGTGCCTAGCAGAGCACGATTTTGGGCAGCAACGCGACTCCATAGTTAGTGTGAACAGGCCCTAGCCTCATCCCGCCCGGGCAAGGCCCAGGGAGGAGAACAGCACGTAGACGGCCAGCATTGCTGTGAGCAACACCCCGGCTACCGGATAGGCCCAGCGCCAGGGTGTCATATCCACACGATGCGCCTGTGGTGGAATGAGCGCATCTTCACCGGCCCACCAAGCGAATCCCGCCATGATCAGCACCTCGATGAAGAACAGAATGGCATAGAGGTGAATGAAGTGAACGCCGGAGTCCCAGACGAACGTGAGGGTGCCGTAGGTGAGCAGGTGGACGCCGATGGCAGTCAGCGCTCCTGCTGCCGGTACCCGATGCCGTGTCCGACTGGTGAGAACCGCCATCACTACGATGGCGATGATGGGGATGTTGTAGAAACCGGTGAACTTCCTGATCAGCTGCCAGACGCCTTCCGGTGCGTACTGCAGCATTGGAGCGACCAGAAAGGAGAACAATGCCAGCACCGTGCCGAAGGTTCTGGCGGTTCGGATGAGCGAGGCGTCCGAAGTACCGGGTTTCAGAGGTGCGATCAGGTCGACGGCGAACAGGGTCGAGGCGCTGTTCAAGAGCGAGTTGAAGGAGCTGAGCACAGCCCCTAAAAGCACAGCGAGGAAAAAGCCGGACAGCCAGTCCGGCAGGACGTCTGCGGCGAGCCTCGGATAGGCATCGTCCATACTGACGAGTGAGGGTCCGTACAGATGGAAGGCGATCACGCCTGGGATCATCATCAGAAAGGGCACCGCGATCTTGAAGAACCCGGAGATCAGAACACCTTTCTGCCCTTCGGCGAGGCTGGCGGCGCCAAGCGTACGCTGAATGACGTACTGATTGGTGCCCCAGTAGAACAGGTTAGCGAAGATCATCCCGGTGAACAGCGTGCCGAACGGTGTCGGATCCGCGCTGCTGCCGATGGCGTTCAGCTTGTCCGTGTGTTCGGTTGTCAGCCTGGCGAGCCCGGTCGGAAAACTGCCGTCACCCAGACGGATGAGGCCCAATACCGGCACCAGAATGCCGATGATGAGCAATCCGATGCCGTTCAAGGTATCGGACACGGCGACGGCCTTCAGGCCGCCGAAGATCGCATAGGCAGCGCCGATGAGGCCGATGGTCCAGAGCGTCACCGCCAGAGCCTCTTCCCGTGGCACGCCGAGGAGAGCTGGCACATCGAAAAGCTGCAGCACGGCGAGCGAACCGGAATACAGGACCGATGGAATGGTGATCAGGCCATAGCCAAGCAGGAACAATATGGCGGTGGCTCGCCGTACCCGGGCATCGAAACGGGACTCCAGATACTCCGGCAGTGTGGTGAAGCCGCCTGTGAGATAGCGGGGCAGCAGCACCAGTGCCATGATCACAATGGCCACCGCCGCGGTGACTTCCCAGGCCATGCTGGATAGATTGAAAGCGTAGGCTGAGCCGTTCAGGCCGATGAGCTGTTCGGCGGAGAGATTGGTGAGCAGGAGGGAACCGGCAATGAAGGTGCCTGTCAGACCATGACCCGCCAGAAAATAGCCGTCCCGACTCTGGGTCTGGCCGCGTGTGCGGCGATAGGAGACGTAGCCCACGAGGGCCATGAGCAAACAGCAGGAGAGGACGGTGGTCATGGGCGGACAGGGTAACCGGCGGCAACGATGGGTGCGACTGACACCTCTGATTCTCCTCGCAGCTGGTTCCTTCGTGGTTCTTCTCTGCCCGGCTGCAAGCGTAGCGAGCCGGATTTCCTACCAGCTGACCCTGAACGAGCACCTCTCGGAGGTCTCGGTGGAGGCGCGATACCCGGCCGATGGAAGACCTCTAGAGGCATCGGACGGTGAGAGCAGGGCACTTCGGGGTCTGATCGGATGTGATGGAGCGTCGATTCAGCCTCGCTACGAGAAAATCCCCACGCGAGATACCAACGGTTGTCTCCGCTACCGCTATCCGCTCAATGCTCAGTCCGGGCGGCGCAGTCCGCCGGTCGAATCCGGCGTCCGGGTGACCACTCCGGGAGAGTGGCTCTGGTTGCCAGAGCTCCTTCCAGGCGAGCGGGTGTTGATCGAGGTTGATAGCGCTGCCAGCATCTCGATGTCGGTACCCTGGTCGCCGCTTGGATCCAACCGTTTCGAGCTGCGACCATCACCCGGAAGCGCCACGGGCACGGCGATCTTCGGTCGTTTTTCGGTTCTGACGTTGACGAC
This sequence comes from Candidatus Azotimanducaceae bacterium, assembly GCA_965215995.1. Lineage (GTDB taxonomy): Bacteria > Pseudomonadota > Gammaproteobacteria > Pseudomonadales > Azotimanducaceae > SZUA-309. The sequence continues at coordinate 4,569,301 of OZ244128.1, forward strand.
AACCGGCGCCCGGTTGCAGGTGGCCGCGCTGGACGGTCCGGATTTGGCGCTCGATCACGAGAAGCTGCTCGAATGGCTTCAGGTGGCCGTGGATGACGTGGCAGGGGTAGGTGGCCGCTTTCCCAATCCCAGTGTGCAGGTGATTGTGCAACCGGTACGCAGTCGTGGCAGGTCTCCGGTGCCTTTCGGTTTCGTGACCAGAGATGGCGGCGAAGCCGTTCGTTTTTTTGTGGATCCGGAAAGGACGATAGCCGACTATCACGCCGATTGGACAGCAACCCACGAGTTTGCCCACCTGCTGCTGCCTTATGTGCGCAGCCGGGAGAAGTGGGTGTCGGAAGGCTTCGCCAGCTACTACCAGAACGTCCTGCTCGCCCGACGCGGCGCCTATGGTGAGGAAGAAGTCTGGAACCGTTTGAACCGCTCATTCGGCCGCGCGGCTGATGTCAGAAATCCACCGAGCCTCGACCGCCTGCACGAGCGCTCGTTCCGGGATGTGCGCATGCTCGTTTACTGGAGCGGTGCCGCACTGGCGCTCAGTGCCGATGTCCACCTTCGCGAGCTGGGTGAAGAGATGAGCCTGGACAGCGTGTTGAGCCGGCTGGCCGACTGCTGCCTGCCATCTGAGCGGACGTGGACCGCTGCCGAGCTGTTCAAGCAGCTGGATGCCCTAAGCCCGGAACCGGTGTTCATGCCCCTGTATGAAGAGTTCATGACGCGGCGTGGCATGCCGGACCTCGGCGCGCTGTATGCTGATCTCGGCATTGAGACGGGCAAGGCCGGCGTGACGCTGAGTGCTGAGGGGCGACTCGCGACCGTGCGGGAGGCTATCATGCAGCGGAGGTAACACAGGAGCAACCAGGGTGACGAGCTTCAAGACCGCCGACGGGGCAGACATCTACTATGAGGTGCATGGCGAAGGTTTTCCCGTGCTGCTGATCGCGCCGGGAGGCATGCGATCGGCGGTGTCGTTCTGGGAAAATACGCCCTGGAACCCGATCACCGACCTGCAAGGCGATTTCCAGGTGATCGCCATGGACCAGCGTAACGCCGGCAACTCGAAGGGCCCGGTAAGCGGCTCACACGGCTGGCATACCTACACGGCCGATCAGCTGGCGTTGCTTGATCATCTTGGGGTGGATCGATTTCACGTGGCCGGTATGTGTATTGGTGGTCCGTATTCCTTCGGGTTGATCGAGGCTGCACCCGAGCGGGTGGCCTCTGCGGTACTGTTTCAGACCATCGGCCGGGAGAACAACCAGCAGGCGTTCTATGAGATGTTCGATGGCTGGGCAGTGGATCTGAAGGAGAATCACCCTGAGGTGAGCGAAGCGGACTGGCAGAGCTTCCGCGGCAACATGTACGACGGCGATAAGCGGATCTTCAACGTGGATGATGACTTTGTCCGAAACTGCCAGACGCCGATGCTCGTGCTCTGCGGCAAAGACCTCTACCACCCGGAAAGCACTTCCCGCCTGATTGCCGAGATTGCGCCAAATGTCCGCTTCATAGAGGACTGGAAAGAAGGACCGGCCCGTGAGTCGGCGCGCGCAGATGTCCTTGCATTTCTCAAAGCGAACTCCTGACTAGTAGCGGATAAGCAATTGACTGATAAAAAGACGACGGCCTTTGTCGGCCTGGGTGTCATGGGTTATCCCATGGCAGGGCACCTGGCAGCGGCGGGTCACGCGGTGGCGGTATACAACCGCACCACATCGAAGGCCAGCCAGTGGCTGCAGGAATACGAGGCGGTCGGGTCTGGTGGGCACCGGGCTGAGCTGACGCCAAAGGAAGCGGCTGTGGGTGCCGAGCTTGTGTTTCTGTGCGTAGGTAACGATGACGACGTGCGCTCGGTTGTCTATGGAGAGACAGGTGTGCTGGCCAGCATGGGTGAAGGCAGCACTCTGGTGGACCACACCACGGCCAGCGCCGATCTCGCCCGTGAGCTCGCTCAAGCTTGCGCAAAGCAGCGGGTTGGGTTTCTCGATGCGCCGGTTTCAGGCGGCCAGGCAGGAGCCGAAAACGGCCAGCTCACCGTCATGGTCGGTGGCGAGCAGCCGACCTTCGATTCCGCACAGCCGGTCATGGATTGCTATGCCAAGTCGGTGCGGCTCATGGGGCCATCCGGCTCAGGACAGCTGACCAAGATGGTGAATCAGATCTGCATCGCGGGTGTATTGCAGGGGCTTGCAGAAGGGCTGCACTTTGCCGAGCAGGCCGATCTGGACATTGAGGCGGTGGTGGACGTGATCTCCAAGGGTGCTGCCCAGTCCTGGCAGATGGAAAACCGTCATCAGACCATGGCAAAAGGTGAGTTCGAGTTCGGCTTTGCCGTCGACTGGATGCGGAAGGACCTGGACATCACGCTGAGCACCGGCCGGGATCTCGATGCCCGCTTACCTTTGACCGCCCTGGTGGATCAGTTCTATGCGGACGTGCAGAGCTATGGTGGTGGCCGCTGGGATACCTCCAGCCTGATCCAGCGGCTCAGAAAGTGGCGCTGAGCCGAACGCTCAGTCGTCGGCTAACCGAACCAGCATCTTGCCTGTGTTCTGACCCTGGAGCAGGCCGATCAAAGCGGCAGGCGCGTTCTCGATGCCTTCCATGATCGTTTCCTCGTATTTCATCCGGCCCTCGCGCATCCAGTTACGCATATCACTCAAGAACTGATCGCGCAGGTGGTTGAACTCGTAGACGACGAAACCCTTCATCGTCACCCGGTTGTAGATCATGTTGGAAAGGGTGGTGACGCCTTCCGATCGAGCGCCTTTGTTGTTGTAGGCAGAAATCATGCCGCACACAGGTATGCGGCCGAGCGGTCGCATCTGGCCACAGGCAGCATCGAGGTGGGCGCCCCCTACGTTTTCGAAGTAGACGTCGATGCCATCCGGCAGCCCGATGTGCAGCTCCCGGGGAATGCTGCTTGTCTTGTAGTTGAACGCGTGATCAATACCGAGCTCGTTTTTCAGGTAGTCCACCTTCTCATCCGATCCGCAGCTGCCGGCGACCCTGCAGTCCTTGATCTTGGCAATCTGGCAGGCAACAGACCCTACTGCTCCCGCGGCTGCGGAAACGAATACGTTTTCCCCGTCCTTCAGCTCTCCGGTCACCAGCAGGCCACCGTAGGCCGTGAGCCCGGTTCCGCCCAGGATGTGCAGATGTGTGGTAATGGCTTCGTCTTCCGGCGTGATCAGGCTCAGATCCGATCCATCCGAGAGGTGGTACTCGCGGAATCCGGAACGATGCATGACGTATGCACCAACGGGATAATCATCAGAACCGCTGCTGACGATCTTACCGATGGCGCCACCCGGCATGGCCTCGTCGGTCGGCGTCTGACCGTTCGACAGGGCGGGTCGCATGGCGGGGTCCACGGACATGTAGATATTTCGAACTACGATGTCGCTGTCCGTGGGGGACAGCTGCCGCTCCACCAGGGTGAAGTTCTCTGCTGTGGGCATGCCATCCGGCCGGCTGACCAGATGTATCTCCCGGCTGCTCAACGTCGTCATAGGCTGTTCTCCCTTTGGCTGATGGCCGATCAGGCCGCCGCTTCGTCCAGGAACTTCTCCGCGTCCAGGGCGGCCATGCAGCCAAAGCCAGCGGAGGTGATGGCCTGGCGATACACGTGATCGGCCACGTCACCAGCGGCGAACACCCCAGGCACGCTGGTTGCCGTTGCGCCGCCATTGGTGCCGCTGGTGATGTTGATGTAACCACCGCTCATATCGAGCTGGCCTTCGAAGATATCCGTATTGGGTTTGTGACCGATGGCGATGAACACGCCGGACAGGGCGATTTCAGTTGCGTTGCCTTCCTTGTCGACGATCCGCATGCCGTTCACACCCATGTCGTCACCGAGGACTTCGGCCAGCGTTTGGTTCCAGATCGGCTCGATGTTTTCTCTGGCGAACAACCTGTCCTGCAGGATCTTCTCAGCCCTCAGCTCGTCGCGGCGGTGGACCAGATAGACCTTTGAGCAGATGTTGGAAAGGTACAAGGCTTCTTCGACGGCGGTGTTTCCACCCCCCACCACGGCCACTTCCTGGCCGCGGTAGAAAAAGCCATCACAGGTGGCGCAGGCCGATACGCCTCTACCTTTATAGGCCTCTTCTGATTCGAGCCCCAGATACATGGCTGATGCGCCGGTGGCGATGATGAGCGCATCACAGGTGTAGGTGGCCGAATCACCGGTCAGCGTGAAAGGGCGGTTCGAGAGATCCACGGCGTTGATGAAGTCATTTACCACGCTGGCATCGAAGCGCTCCACGTGCTCGGCCATCTGCATCATCAGCTCCGGGCCCTGCAGCTCGGCGTGACCACCTGGCCAGTTCTCTACCTCCGTGGTGGTGGTGAGCTGTCCGCCCACTTCCACGCCGGTGATGAGGACCGGCTTGAGGTTGGCTCGGGCTGCATAGAGCGTGGCCGTGTAGCCGGCTGGGCCGGAGCCGACGACGATCAGCTGGTGATGTTGTGAGCTCACTGGTGAAGACCTGAGATCTGGGAAGCAGCGTATGTTACCAGCGGGTCTGTAAGGGTGCCAAAGAAGGCACGGTGCTGTTCATATGACCTCGGGATATGAGGCGTCGGTTGCTGTAACTGACTCAACGTTCGGAGGCGGCCAACCGGACGGCGAGGGCGACGAAGATGGTCCCGGCCACCCGGCTCATCATCACCTGGGCCTTTGCCGAACGCCGCAGCCAACCGCCGATGAAGCCGGCCCCCCAGGCTATCGCACCGAAAACGAGGAGTGTGGCAAGGATGAACACGCCACCGAGCACCATCATCTGGAGGCCGATGGCCCCCGCCGTCGGGCTGGCGAACTGGGGCAGAAAGGCCAGAAAGAAGATGCCGACTTTGGGATTGGTGATGTTCATCAGCACACCGCGGCCATAGAGGCTCGCCAGGCTGATCTCCCGTGTGCCATCGCTGCCGAGATCGGTGCTGCCCGCCCGAAACGCCCCCCAGGCAAGGTAGAGCAGGTAGGCAGCACCAACCAGCTTGAGCGCGTTGAAGGCCAGCTCCGAGGTCTGAAAGATCGCTGCAACACCGACGGCGACCGCGGTGGTGTGGGCGATCAGCCCGGTACAGAGCCCGAGCGTCACCACGAACCCGGCCAACCGCCCAAAGAGACCGGATTGAGTGAGCACAAAGATGTTGTCCGGTCCCGGTGCGATGCAAAGCGCCAGCGAGGCGACAAAGAACAGCGTCAGCGTATCGATGGGCATGCTCAGACGTCGCCGTTGTGCGCGGCGCTGGCGATGTGCTCGGCTGCCCTGAAGGCCAGAGCCATGATGGTCATGGTTGGCTGTCCCCGCCCGGACGTGACCATGCTGCTGCCGTCACAGATGAAGAGATTGGGCACATCATGGCTCCGGTGATATCGGTCGACCACCGATGACGCTGGATCATCACCCATTCTGCAGGTGCCGAGCAGGTGCTCGCCGCCGGCACTGACCTCTACGGCTGGCGCCCAGGCCTGCTCCGCACCGGCAGCATCCAGCACTTCCATTGATACCTGCTGCAGAAAGGTCGCTATGGCCAGATCGTCCGGGTGGTCGTGGTAGGTCTCGCGAATGGCCGGGCGACCCCAGGCATCCTTGCTCTCCGGATCCAGCGTGATGTTGTTGCGATCCAGTGGCAGAGAAGTGGTGGAGGCGACAAGAGACATCTGCCGGGTGAAGTTGTGGGCGATGGCGTCCTTCCACTGCTCGCCCCAGCGCGGAACCTCCGGCGGCATGGCGTTCAGTGCGTGCAGAATGGGCGTGGCAGAGAACAGAGGCCGGGCGTCTATACCGCCGCCGCCATAGAATCCACGATCCGTATCGGTCTCGTAGTAGTCGTGAATGATCCGAGAAACCTGAGGCCCTTTGTAGTCGTTCAGCGGGTGCTCGAAAATGCCATTGGCCATGGAGTGGGCATTGTGCATCAGGTTCCGACCGACGAAGCCGCTGCTGTTCGCCAGACCGTCCGGGTGACTTGCAGACACAGACATGAGCAGCAGGCGGGGCGTTTCGGCGCCATTGGCGCAAAGCACGACGGCTCTGGCTGCCTGGGCGCGCTCCGTGCCGTCCGGGCTCAGATAAACGACCCGGCTGGCACGTCCCTGGTCGTTCGTCTCAATGCTGATCACAACAGAATCCGGCCGGATCTCGCAGTTTCCGGTGGCTTCTGCCAGCGGAATCATGGCGGCAAGCGTGGACGACTTGGCACCGACCTCGCAGCCGTAGTACATGCAGTAGCCGCAGTTGATGCACGAAGCCCGGCCGTTGTGCGGTTGCGAGAGTATTGCCAGCGGTTCCACCTGAGCATGCAGGCCGAGTGCCGCAGCCCCCTTCTCCATGAGCACGCCGGAAGACTTGATCGGCATGGGTGGCATGGGGAACGGTTTCGAACGCGGTGCATCGAACGGGCCGGGTGCCCCGGAGACCCCGATCTGCCAGTCGACCTTGGTGTAGTAGGGCTCAAGCTCCTCGTAGCTGATCGGCCAATCCGCAAAATTGGTGCCTTCGATGGAACCGAGCATGCTGCGCTCTTTGAAGTCCGAAGGTCGGAGTCGCCAGAAGTTGGCGGTGAAGTGCACGCTGCTACCGCCGACACCCCGAGCATAGCGAACGGGCTGCACAGCCGGTTTGTGGGCTTGTTCGTTCTCGTAGTGGCGAAAGGTCTGACCGTGGACATCGTTGAGGCCGCCGTGCAGCTCCCGGTTGATTGCGACCGCAAGCTCGTCGTGGCTGAACTCGTGCTGCTTGCGGTAAGGGCCCTGTTCGAGCACTACCGTGTTGAATCCGGCGGTCGCGAGTTCTTTGGCCATGATCCCGCCGGCAGATCCGGCACCGATGATCACGAAGTCGACGGTTTCGTTCTCCCTGAAAGCGGGCCTGGCGGCAGATTCGCTCATCGTGTTGCCCCCTGGTCGTAATAGCCGAACGGCGCGGTCCAGGCACCATGCCCTTCGAAACCGATCAGCGACCAGCTGAGATGGTCCTTGTTGCCGCCGTAGGACGACATGGCGAAGAATCCGTAAATCGTCATCAGACGCATGAACTCGAAGAAGTCGGTGCCTTCCCTGGTCGTCAGGTAGGCATCCTGCTGGGCTGCTTCGAGCTCGGAGAACAGGCGATCCGGATGTGTTTCCGGAAGCCCGGTGAGAAATTCGGTCAGGCCGGCAAGCGCGGTCGGCCGCTCCCGGTGCATATCGCCAGCCAGACTCTGGTCAATGAAGTGAATGACGCCCGCTTCGCTGGCACCTGGCGTTTCGGTGCTGGGGATGAGGCGGGCAGAGATCGCCACAAGCTCTTTCGCCTGGGCATTGTTGAAGCTCGAAAACGAGGCAGCGGCATCCCGCGCATCGCAGGCCGCGGTGGCGGTGGCTGCCAGTGCTGGCGTCGCCAGCTTCAGCCAGGCTGCCGTACTCAGGGTGCCGCCAGAAGTGACAAACCGTCTTCGTGACCAGTCTGGATTCACAGCTACCTCGTGTCTCTAAATCGCGGAAGGCGTCGAGCATAGCGCCTGGTATTGAACGAAGCGAGGATCCTTCAGCTGATACGGAGTACCTTGGCGCCGGTCACCGGCGCTCGCTTCAAGGCGACCAGTGCTTCGTTGGCCTGTTCCAACGGATAGACCTCGATGGTGGAGCGAATGGGAATAGCCGCAGCAACAGGCAGGAACTCGGCGATATCCCGTGCCGTGATGTTGGCCACCGATTTGATTTCCTTTTCCAACCACAGGTGGTCGTGATAGCTGAGGTCCATGAGTGCTGCTTTGTCGTCCTCCTCTTTACGGATCGCGTTGATCACCAGTCGGCCGGCGGGACGAAGATTCGTCAGTGCGGCCACAACAGGGGTCCAGGCAGGTGTCGTGTCTATGATCGCTTGCAGCGGCTCAGGCGCGGTATCGGTGGTGTGACCAACCCAGTCGGCGCCGAATGAGGCGGCGAAGGAACGTGACTTCTCGTCCCGGGCAAAGACCGAGACAGTGCTGTCCGGGTACAGATACCGGCAGAGCTGCAGAACGATGTGGGCGGAGCCGCCGAAACCGGTCAATCCCAACGGCTCGCCGTTCTCGAGCTCGGCGAGTCGCAGTGCTCTGTACCCGATCGCTCCGGCGCAGAGAAGCGGTGCCGCCTGCTCATCGGAGAACGCCTCTGGAATTGGAATTGCGTAGGCAGCCGGCACGGTCATGTATTCCGCATAGCCGCCATTGGCGTCCCGTCCGGTCGCTGTAAACTCTGAGGACACGTTTTCATCGTCCTCACCCGAGCTGCTGTGGATCCAGCCGACCCCCAGGCGGTCGCCGATTTGATGCTCACGAACATCTTGCCCGAGTGCTGTGACCGTACCCACGACCTCATGACCGGGAATGACCGGATAGCGCGGGGGTGGCGTCCGCCCCTCTATCTCGTCGAGCTCTGTGTGGCAGATGCCACAGGTGTGAACCTTGAGAAGGATTTCACCGGGTCCGGGTGTCGGGGTGGGCACCTCCGTGAAGGTGAGTGGCTCGTCTTCCTTCGTGAGCGAGACCACTCGGGTCATCTGCATGGCACGCATGGGCGGTCTATTCAGTCAGACCGAGAAGGGTGGAACGAACCACCTCAGTGCGATCGATTTCCCGTTCCAGATAGGTGATCCAGCGGTCTGCCGTTTCCTTCTGGCTGGGCGCATCGTCCGTGACGCTGCTAAAGAGCTTGATCGCGTCTGCGTAAGCTCCTCTGCTGTGGAGCACCATTCCGCCGATCAGGCGCAGCTCGTTGGGATTCGTCGTGCCCAATTGACCCGCACGAACGATCAGGTATTCGGCAACCCCCGGATCGAACGACAGGGCGATCTTCGCCAGCTTCATGAACTGATCTCCGTCTTCCTGCTCCTCCGCTGCTTCGATGTCCAGGTACAGTTTCTCCTGCAACGATTCTCGCGCCGTCTCGCTGGAACGTGCCAGCTCGTCGAAGTCGGATTCGGTTTCAACGATCTGGCCCTCGGGATTGAGACTGAATGTCAGTCGATTTCTGATACCTCGCTTCTCGACGTTCACCCCGTTCTGTCTTTCCGGCAGGTACCGGAATCGTTCGGTTGCTTTGAGTGCTGCGGACTCGAAGGTGCCATCATCCGGAGACTGATCCACGACACGAATGTTTCTCGGTTTGCCGTTCTCGCCCACGTCGAACTCGACCAGGACGAATCCTTCAATCCGCTGTTCCTGCGCGATTTGCGGATACTCCGGCACGGCTTTGAATATCGGCATGTAACGCCGATCGTCGGGCTGTGCCGCACTGACCTGAACAGATCCGAGTGCATACAGCCCGCCAAGTGCGGCAAACATAAGTACCTTCTGCTGGAGCTTTGACATTGAGTTCCTCCTCTGGGCTGGTCTCAGTAGCGATTTGATTCTCAGGCGAACCATCGTCGCCGCGGCCATTGGGATGGCCAGTACTTCTTGCTCGTGCCTTGATTGCGGTGATTGCCTGGCTAGATCGAGGATGAGCCTGGCATAGCGATCGACCTGCATGCCTTCCCTGACGACCAGGTCATCGCAGGCTTGCTCTATGTCGCTCCGATAACGGCGGGCGGCGTAGCATGCAAGCGGGTGCCACCAGAACACGGCTCCGGCAAGTTGGATGAACAGATGCTTCGGGTAGTCGCCGCGCTGGATATGGGCCAACTCATGACGCAACGCTGCCCATTGCTCGTCCTTGGACCAGCTCGAGAATCCGGCCGGCACGGCAAGGATGGGGTATCTCCAGCCGAAGACAAACGGCGTGCTGCCAAGTTCGTGTTGCTTGACCTGAAAGCTGTTCCTGATACCAGACTGCTCTGCAATGAGATGAGCCAGCCTCTCTACAGATGGTTCGCGCACAGGATCAAGTGATTGCCGGACACTCGACACCCGGATCAGTCGTGCGATTACCCTGGCCACCATAGCGAGCGTCATCAGTAAAAAAGCGAGCAGCGCTGCCCAGAGGTACCAACGCGTGTTGGAAACTGGTTCAGTGGTGCCGTTGGCGTTTGCTGGCGTCACGGACTCATTGCTAAATTGGGTGATGGTTGCCGCGTACGGGGTGTCTATTGACGCTACTGTGACATCCGGTGCTTGCAAGATTGCGATGGGTAGGAGCAACGCGGATGCAAACAGCACGACGGTGGTGCGAGAGCGCATGTCAGCGGATACCAATCTGCCCGCGAGGACGAGCGCTGGTGGAACGCAGAAGAGAACGGTCAGCTTAGTCAGAAACTCGAAGGCGAGCTCGATCATGTCGACTTCCCTTTTCTTTTCTTGTTAATCATCGACGCGAGCGCCTCGTAGTCTGCATCGCTCAGTGATTCCCGGCTGAATGCCAGCATTGCATCCATGGCTGCTACGGACGAGCCACCGAAAAAAGTTTCCACCACGTACCGGATCGCACTGTTTCCTGCGGCACTCCTGTCTGTGGTGGGTCGGTAGAGATATCGGGCACCGTCCTTCTTGAATTGCAGGTGGCCCTTGTCGACCAACCGTGACAGCGCTGCTCTGGTCGCGGCATACGATGATGGTGGATCCAGTCGATCTTTGATTTCGCTGACGCTCAACCCTGGCTCTGCAAACAGCACAGTCATGAGCTCTCGTTCGCGTCGGGTGAGATCGGTGTCTGGTGTGTCCGGCATGGCTGAGTTACTTGGTGTACAAAAATGAGCATGCTCAAAAATACGCACTAGTTGTGATCGAGTCAACCGTTGGAACTTCTGAGAGGAGGGATTACGGATGAGAGCGGTGCGATGCATTTGCAGGCACCTGGCCTTTTCAGCAACAAGAGCGCCAAAAAAATAATTATATATCAGTTGGTTAGAATGGGGTCCTGATATCCAATCTGGCAGCGTGTCAAGCCTGTCTGAACAATCAAAACTCAGGGGCTTGGTGCAGAAGTGTTAGACGTATGGGGCCAGCAAAGCGTAGTCCCATATCTGTGCCTCGATGATTCTGTTGCCATACTCGATGTTTTTCGGGTTACTTTCGTCCGGAAATCCGTACTCGCCGACCAGGTCTCCCAGTTCCTCCAGGCGGTAGACCTCACCGTGATATGGCTGTTTGAACTTTGCGAACGGCTCGTAGCGATCCTCGGCGATCAGTAACGACATCATGCTGTCCGGATAGGTGAAGCTGATCGAAGTGCTCGGAATAGCTGCGAGAGGAATCTCGATGGTCTTCGGCTCTTCGTACCAGTCATAGAACCATTCCGTTGGTCCAAGGGTCAGGTACCTTGGTGCGGTAAGCACTGGCTTGCCACCTTTGGCGATGAATCGCTGGCGGATTGTCTGCTCGGTGTAAGGGCGGAAGAACAGGTAGAACTCTCGCTTCCAGAGCTCATCGAACCGATTGTCTGAAATAGGGAGTTCGGCGAAGTCCTCCATCAGCGCTGCAAACTCTGCCGAGGTGAGCTCACTGATGGACAAGAATGGATCACGCGAGTCTTCGTAGTAATAGAACAGGCTTTCTGGTAGTTCCATCCACGGTCTCTCGGTGGCGGCTGCGGATCATAGCACTTCAACAGTTGAGTGGGCTGCTTGATGAATAAGGTAACTTGAGGATGGCTGAGGCGTTCCAAGACGAGGCGTCATGCAGCCCACCAGCCAATGCCGAGTAGTTTCGTCCGATGAGCAATACCATACGCGGTGAGTACCTCATCCTGCTGGCAGCGGCCGTCTGGGGTGTGGCCTTCTATTTCCAGAAAACGGCGATGCTGCACATAGGCCCTTTGCTGTTTCTGGGGCTTCGAACGGGCATTGCAGCATTTGCAATGCTACCCTTCGCAATTCGCGAGCAGCGGGCAACAGGCCCGTCAGTGCCGAAGGTGCTTCCGATTGCGGCCGCGGGCGGCCTGCTGTTTTTTTCTGCCGGTGCTGTTCAGCAATTCGGAATCGTCACAGCGACCGTGATCAACACGGGTCTGCTCACAGCGCTCTACGTGGTGGTGGCGCCGTTTGCCTTCTGGTTGATTGAGCGGCAGTCACCTTCACCAACGGTATGGATCTCTGTCGCCATCGCGTTTCTCGGCGTGTGGGGCCTGGGTGGTGGCTCGCTCGGGGCATTCTCGCAAGGCGATCTGCTGGTCGCGCTTTCTGCAATCGGTTGGGGTACCCAGATCGTGATTACCGGAAGAGCAGGGCGACTTGCCAGGCCGGCGACCTATACCTGCCTGCAGTTCAGTTTCGTCACCGTGCTTGCTCTGGGTCTGGCAGGGGTGCTGGAGCCGATTTCACTTCAGGCAATCGGTGACGCCGCGGACTCGATTCTCTACGTAGGATTTCTGTCCACCGCTCTGACCTTCGGGATCATGGCGGTCGCGCTACAGCACGTACCGGCGCCGCGGGCGTCCGTCATCCTCTCCACGGAGGTTCTCTTCTCCTCGGCTGCAGGCTACTTCCTGCTTGGTGAGCGGCTTGACCTGCTGGGCTGGATGGGGGCCTTTCTGATTCTTGTTGCGGTGCTGACGGTACGCCTTCGTCGGGAGTCGCCGCAGAAGCACTGACACACGCTGCTACGGATCAAACAGGCAGAACTGGTTTCCTTATCGAAAGTGGTAGCGTGGCACATAGTCTAGGGTGCCTCGTCCGCCGTGTGACAATCGACGCAATGTCGGGTTGGCCCCGCGTCCTCGCCGAGTTGTTGCTTCTCCACATGGCAATCGCGACACAGAGTGTGAAACTGCTCTTCCATCAGCGCGTTCACTGCCGGATCTGTTTTGTGGCAGTCGAAGCAAAGTCCCTGGCCGGTATCGTCCACGAAGTTGTGATGACAGTCGATGCAGTTCACCGCCTGGTGATCCAGATGAGCGAAGGTCAGCGGCAGCATGGGGCGTTCCGCTCTGAGCTCCGCCTGCCACTGAAGCCATAGATAGCCAGCTGCCAGCGCAGCCAGCGCAGAGCCGGTGAGTATCAGCAGGTTTCGCATGCCACCGCTTTGAGCCCCGCGAAAGACACGCTGAGCAACAGCATGGCAAACCCGCAGAACGTGGGATGCAGATCTGCCTGCCGGTCTCCGTCTGGTGCGTCTGAGACTGGTGGTGCGGCTCCAGCACGCCGGCTCAGATAGGCGATCAACGGCGCGCCGACCAGCAGAAGCAGCAATGTGATCACCTGCCAGTGATTCGAGAGGCTGAAATCTGTTGCGAACGTGTGCCAGGCGGCCATGCTCAGCAAGGCCAGGTAAAGGATGCGATGCCAGCCACGGAAACTGCTGAAATCGGGGTAGGTCTGCTTGCGCGGTACCGGCAGCGAGGTGTAGGTGGTGGCGATGAGCAGCAGCCAGGCAAGGATACCGAGCAACATGTAGTTCGGCGCACTGGGTTTCAGGTACTCAAGAACCGTCTGGTCGAGGATCAGGTATCCAAGGGCATGTGCCGTGGTCACCACGGTCGCCAGAAACGCCAGGTTCCTGTGCAGACGGAGACGAGGGGTCCGAACGGGCGACTCGGAATCCCAGCCCATGAACGCAATCAGAGTGAGCGCGCAGTAGCCGAGCGCTGCAAGAAAGTCCCACCAGAAGCCTCCGCTTGGCAACGCGCGCGCTGCCAAAGCGACAGCCAGCACGAGCAGGATCAGACCCATCAAGGCTTTCAACAGAGAGAATCCGGGAGTTGAAAGCGCCGAGGGTAGAGAAACCCCCGACGCTCGCCAAGCCCTGGGTCAGAGTGAGCGCCGGTGGCAGCGGCGCGCCGGGGTTGGCTAGTAGGTGTACTCGGGTGCGGGACCGAGATCCCAAAGCACGACGGTGGCGCCGAGCAACGCGACAAAGGAGACCAGGGCGACCGCGAATACCGCTGCTGCGTACAGGAACGAACGCTCAGGTGGCACTTCCATAACCGGCCCGGTGCCGAGGAACAACAGATAGATGCAGTAGCAGGCGACCAGAGTCCCGATGAGCACATCGAGCCAGAGAATGGGGTAAAGACCCAGGAATCCGGCAAGAAAGAACGGGCTAGCCGTGTAGCTGATCAGCGCCACGCCTTTGCCGATGCCACCTTCCGTGTTGTACGTGGCTGCCATCCAGTTGACCATGTAGCCGAGGAAGACAACGCCGGCCACCATGGCGAGGTAGAACAACACGCACATGGGCAACGCGCTCTGTGCAGTGAGCTTCACCGGATCACCCATGATGGTCCAACCCTGGGTGGTCACACCGATGTACCAGCAGATGGCTGGAATCAGTGCGAACGGAATGGTGTGCAACGCCAGTGTCTGCACCATGGAGGGCTTGGCGCCGGCGATCTTTGCCCAGCCCGCCTTGGGATTGAACACCACCAGAAAGCCGTTCAACACACTATTCATGATCATCTCCCGAATCTTCCTCAAAAATATCGAAACCGTGTTTGTCCAGTTGTTCGAATTGATTGTTATTGACCGCCCAGAGAAATATCGCTGCCGCAATCGCGATCAGCACTATGGACACAGGTATCAGCACCACCAGGATTTCCATCAGGCTTCCATCCCCTCTTCTTGACCGAGAGACAGCAGGCGGGTGGCGTTGAGCATCACCAGCGTGGAACTCGCTGCCATACCGAGTGCGGCCAGCCAGGGGGGCATGAGCCCGAAGGCGGCGATGGGTATGGCGGTGAGGTTGTATGCAGCTGCCCAAAGCAGATTCTGCCGGGTGATACGTCGAGTGCTGCGGGCCAATCTGATAAGGCCGGCCAGAGGCGCCAGGCGGCTGCTCAGAAGCAGCACGTCGGCCTTGGATTTGACCAGGTCGCTCGCTTCCACGACAGCGGCAGAAACATCTGCACCGGCCAGCACCGGTACGTCGTTGATGCCGTCACCCAGCATCAATACGTTGTATCCCTCGGCTTGATCAGCGCGAATGGCGGCCAGCTTGGCTTCCGGCGTCTGCCGCGCCAGATAGTCGATGGCGAGCGCATGGGCAGTCTCTGCACAGCGCTGCTCGGAATCACCTGAGAGCATCACCGGGGCCACGCCCAGTGACTTCAGAGTCGAGATCGACGCACCGGCATCGGAGCGGATCTGATTGGACAGCACGAAGCGGGCAACCAGGCGTGAATCGATGGCCAGATAGACATCCCGATCATCGGCCGCTGGCGCCAAATTGCCTTGGGTCGCACCGACGAAGACGGCACTGCCAATCCGTGCTTCGCGACTACCCTTCGCGGTCGGAAGCTCTGCCCGCACCCCCTGACCGGTCAGCACTTCCACGTCCGAGAGCGTTGGCCGATCCAACGCTGGGAGCCCATGAAACGCCTTGGCATAGGGATGGCTGGAATGGCGCTGCAGCTCGGCGGCAACCGACAGGCAGCCGTGCTCGTCCAGATCTCCGGACAGCACCTCTATCCGCTCGATGCAGGGTGTATCCGTGGTCAGCGTGCCTGTTTTGTCTATGTAGACTTTGTTTACGTCGAGCACACGCTCGAGGGTCTGACTGTTCGTGAGCACCACACCCAGCTGCCGCAGGCGGGTCATGGCTGCTGTCAGTGCCGCCGGGGTGGCCAGCGACAGGGCACAGGGGCAACTCACCACGAGCACGGTCAGGGCGGCTACCAGCGCCCGGGTCGGATCGACCAGCTGCCAACCGACGAAGGTGACGGTTGCGAGGCCGAGCACGGTGGGGATGAAGATGCCCGCGATCCGATCCGTCAGTCGGGTGATGTTCGCATCCCGGACCTCAGCCTGATCGGCGAGTTGAGCGATGTCCGCGATGCGCGATTGATCGACCGTGCTCGTGGACTGCATGGCGAAAGCCGGTCCGCGATTCAAAGTTCCGGCGTAGATCGCTCCGTTCTCTACCTTCTCCACCCAATCGGACTCGCCGGTCAGAAGCGCCTCATCGAGAAGGGCCCGGCTATCGGTGAGCACCCCATCTACCGGCACCTGTGCGCCCTCCGGAATCCAGATATCGTCGCCGGGTGCGACGTCTGCGATGGAGACCGAGTGCTGCTCGCCGCTTTCCAGGCGCCACGCCGTTTTCGGTAAAGCGGCCAACAAATGACCGGTGAGCTCGAATCTATGCTGCAACCGGTTGTCGATGTAGCGGGCGCCGAGCAGCAGGAAGGTGAACATCACCACGGAATCGTAGTACACCTCACCCGCACCACTCACGGTGGCGAAAAGGCTGGTGGTGAAGGCGATGGCAATGGCAAGCGCGATCGGCACGTCCATGCTCAGCCTGCCTCCGTTCTTAACTCCGGAAATGGCACTGACAAAGAAGGGCACGGCGGAGTAGCAGACGACCGGGATGGTAAAAAACAGGCTGGTGTACTGTAGAAGACGTTCGTAAACAGGCTCGATACCATCCAGTGCACCGGCATAGAGGGCAATCGCGGCCATCATCACCTGCATCATTGCCAGCCCGGCAATGCCCAGACGCTTCAGCAGGTCGCGTTGGCGGGCATCGTGATCATCCAGTCCAGAGAGGGTCGGGCTGAAACCCGCTGACTCAATGGTACTGAGGATCTCCAACGGATCAGTGTCAGCACCGTGTTCCACGAGTACCTGGCGGCGTACCGGGTTGATGTGCGTGGCCTGAATGTCGTCCAGGGCTGTCAGCGCCCGGCGGATTTTGCCTGCGCAGGCAGAGCAGTGCATGTCCGAGACGCTGATGGTGCAGATGCTCAAGAGCCGTCCTCCGCCGGCCGCCAGCTCGTTTTCGAAAGCGGCGCGGATTCGATCTTGATCTCCTGATCAGGACCCTGATAAGCGAAGTAGGCAGTGATCGAACCCATTACCACAGCCGCGGCTGGAATGGCGATGAGGAGGATGACGGGTAGTCGCTTTTTCAAGTTCAGAGTCCTCAACGCATTGGCCCGAAGAAGGTGGTGACTTCCGAGTCACAATGCGTGCCACCAACTTCACAGAGCTCGATGGTGATCGGTGTGCTTGGCAGGCTTACGGACTCGCGAGGTGCCGTGAGTGTCAGTGGCAGATCGAGCACCTCGCCAGGCAGGCTCACCAGATCTTCGTTCAGCTGTTCCGAACGGCTGACGCTGATCGGCAGATCGGAGATCACGGAAATCGAGTAGGTCTGATCGTGCTGGGTTTTGTTCAGGATCTTCAGGCTGTACTGGTTCACTACCTCACCAGCAGAGTTCACTCGCGAGAGCTCTCCCCGTTCCCGCAGCACGTCTACTTCGAAGGCGTTGCGGGAGAACAGGGCGATGGTGAATGCACTCATCATGATAAGCAGCACGATCGCGTAGCCGATGGCCCGCGGACGCAGCCAATGGGTCTTGCCGCCGGACAATTCGTGTTCAGTGGTGTAGCGCACGAGCCCCTTCGGGTAGCTCATCTTTTCCATCACCTGATCACAGGCGTCCACACAGTGGGCACAACCGATGCACTGATACTGCAGGCCATCGCGAATATCGATGCCCACCGGGCAGACCTGCACGCAGAGTTGGCAGTCAATACAGTCGCCCAGGCCTGCGCTGCTGCCGCTTGCTTGGCTGCGCTTCCGGGACCCGCGAGGTTCACCTCTTGCCTCGTCGTAGGAAACGATCAGGGTGTCCTTGTCGAACATGGCCGACTGGAATCGAGCGTACGGGCACATGTAGATGCAGACCTGCTCGCGCATCCAACCCGCATTGGTGTAGGTGGCTACCGTGAAGAAGCAGCTCCAGAATACGGCCCAGCCATGGGCTTCGAGGCTGATCAGGTCAACTACGAGCTCGCGAATGGGTGTGAAGTAACCGACAAAGGTGATGCCTGTGAGTGCTGCGAAGCCCAGCCACATGCTGTGCTTGGCAGCGCGTTTGCGCACCTTCTCGAACGACCAGGGCGCGTTGTCCAGGCGTATTCGGGCATGCCGCGGGCCTTCCGCCACCTGTTCCGCCCACATGAAGATGGCCGTCCACACCGTTTGCGGGCAGGTATAGCCGCACCAGAGCCGGCCCACCAACGTGGTGATGGTGAACAGTCCGAATGCCGCGATCATCAGCATCCAGCCGAGCAACCAGAAGTCCTGCGGGTAGAAAGTGAGGATGAAAATGTGGAATTGCCGGGCAGGCAGGTCGAACAGCACGGCCTGAGCCCCGTCCCAGTTGATCCAGGGCAGCAGGAAGTAGCCGGTCAGCAGCGGCCAGCCGGTAAAAAAGCGCAATCGCTGAAAAAAGCCTCCGACGAAGCGGGTGAAGATCTTCTCCCGCTTCTGGTAGAGGTCTTTTGGCCCGAATCCCTCGAGCTTGACCGGTTCTTCCGTGACGTTGGGGCCGTTCACCGTGCTGCCTTGACTGTACCTGCCTGCCGCTCTGCCGCTACTGACTCAGGCTCGTGACGTAGCTGGCAAGGATGTGAGCCTTCTGCTCATCGAGCACATCGGCGAACGACGGCATCATTCCGGTGCGGCCGTTCTTGATGGTGAAGGCGATCTCGTCAGCACTGCCGCCGAACAGCCAGATGTCCTTGGTCAGATCTGGAGAACCGAGCATCGGGTTGCCGGTGCCGGTAGCGCCGTGGCAGGCGACACATAGCGTGTCGTACTGCGCCTTCCCGCGGGCGGCGGCCTCGGCGTCGTGCTCCCGGCCGGCCAGGGACAAGGTGTACTGAGTCACATCCTGAACGCCATCGTCACCCAAGGCAGCGCCCCAGGGTGGCATGATGCCGTTTCTGCCCACGAGGATGGCCTGCTTGACGTTGTCGAAGCCATCGCCCCAGAGCCATTGATCGTCGGTCAGGTTCGGGAAACCGAAGGCGCCTTCTGCGGTCACCCCATGACAGGTCGAGCAGTTGTTGATGAAGAGTCTGCGGCCGACCTGCTGGCCAACCCGATCAGCGGCGAGCTCTTCAGGACTCATCGCCGCGAGCCGCTCGTAGAGGGGAGAGAATCGGGCCTCGTGCTGATCCACCTCTTCCTGCCACTGGTCGAGTTGCGTCCAGCCGGCAACCCCTTCGATGTTGCCGAGACCCGGGTAGTACGCGAGATAGCCAACGGCGTACACGATGGTGATGATGAACATGCCCACCCACCACATGGGCAGCGGGTTGTCCAACTCCTTGATGCCATCGGCTTCATGCCCGGTGTCTTCGTTTCCCGAGGTGTGACGATTCATCAGGAGAAACACCAGGCAGGCGATCAGGCTGCCCAGCGTGCCGACTATGACGAACCAGCTCCAAGCGCTACTCATTTGGTTTCTCCGTTTCTACTTCCGTAACTGAATCCAGCGGGATCTCGCCCTGAGCTTCCAGGTGACTCTTTCGCGAAGGCCAGTAAACCCAGGCGACGAGCAGGGTGAATCCCAGCGTGACTGCGACCAGTGAAAACAGTGTGGCGGTCACTGCGCACCTCCGTAGCCTCGCATGTCCAGGCCGAGGTTCTGCAGATAGGCGATGAGTGCCTGTGCTTCCGTGGTGCCGGCGACTGCTGCCTGAGCCCCTTCGATCTCGGCGTCCGTATAGGGCACACCAAGCGTTCTGAGCGCATTCATCTTGGTTGCCGTGTCCTCACCGTCGAGCACGTTCTCGAACAGCCAGGGGTAGGCCGGCATGTTGGAGACGGGGACGACGCTCCGTGGATCCATCAGATGAGCCACGTGCCAGGCATCGCTGTAGCGGCCACCGACCCGGGCCAGATCCGGCCCGGTCCGCTTCGACCCCCAGAGGAAGGGATGCTCGTAAGCGTCTTCCCCGGCAACGGAGTAGTGGCCGTAGCGTGCCGTCTCGTGCTGCAGCGGACGCACCATCTGGGTATGGCACACGGCGCAGCCCTCGCGGATATAGATGTCACGGCCTTCCAGCTGCACGGCCGTCAATGGCTTCAGCGTCTCGATGGGTTTCGATAACTGGCCTTCGAAGATCAGCGGAAAGATCTGGACCATTCCACCGATGCTAACGCAGACCAGGATGAAAGCCATGAGCAGACCGACGTTCTTTTCCAGTGCATCGTGGTTCATGCGTTCGCTCCTTCCGGGCTGACCAGCGGCGTGGCGGGTGCCGGCGCTTCTTCACGCTTGTCACCGCGAACCGTCTTGTAGACATTGAACGCCATGATCAGCATGCCGATGAGGAAGATGGCACCGCCGATAAAGCGTACGTAGTGGCCGGGATAACTGGCCTCCACCGCTTCGGCAAAGCTGTAGGTGAGGGTGCCGTCCACGGATGTTGCACGCCACATCAGGCCCTGCAACAGGCCGTTCACCCACATGGAGGCGATGTAGAGCACGGTGCCCAGCGTCGCCAGCCAGAAATGCAGGTTGATGAGCTTCACCGAGTACATCTGGCCCTGATCGCGGCCGTACAGCAGCGGTATCAGGTGATACATGGCACCGATGGACACCATGGCCACCCAGCCGAGGGCGCCGGAGTGGACGTGGCCGATGGTCCAGTCCGTGTTGTGAGAGAGGGCGTTGATGGTTTTGATGGACAGCATTGGTCCTTCGAAGGTGCTCATGCCGTAGAAGGACAAGGACACGATCAGGAACTTCAGGATCGGGTCCGTGCGCAGCTTGTCCCAGGCACCGGAGAGGGTCATGATTCCGTTGATCATCCCACCCCAGGACGGGGCGAGCAGCACCAGCGACATCACCATGCCGAGGCTCTGCGCCCAGTCAGGCAGTGAGGTGTAGTGCAGGTGATGGGGGCCGGCCCAGACGTAAATGGCGATCAGCGCCCAGAAGTGGACGATGGAAAGCCGGTAGGAGTAGACGGGCCGTTCGGCCTGCTTCGGCACGAAGTAGTACATGATGCCCAGGAAACCGGCGGTGAGGAAAAAGCCGACGGCGTTGTGTCCGTACCACCACTGCATCATGGCGTCCATTGCCCCTGCATAGATGGAGTAGCTCTTGGTCAGGCTGACCGGCAGAGCAAGGCTGTTGAAGATGTGCAGAATGGCCACACCGATGATGAGCGCGCCGAAGAACCAGTTCGCTACGTAAATGTGCTCCCGCTTCCGCTTCATGATGGTGCCGAAGAACACCACCCCGAACAGCACCCAGACCACTGCGATCAGAATGTCGATGGGCCACTCGAGCTCTGCGTACTCCTTCGAGGTGGTAATGCCCAGCGGCAGGGTTATGGCGGCCAGCAGAATCACCAGGTTCCAGCCGAAGAAAACAACTTTGGCGAGCCCATGGGAAATCAGTGGTGTGAGGCAGGTGCGCTGCACCACGTAAAGCGCGGATCCCATCAGCGCGCAGCCACCGAACGCAAAAATCACAGCGTTGGTGTGCAGCGGTCGGAGCCTGCCGAACGATAACCACGAGGTATCGAAATTCAGCGCGGGCCAGGCGAGTTGCCCGGCGAGCAGAACGCCTACTGCCATGCCGACGATGCCCCAGACTACGGTCATCACGGCAAACCAGCGCACTACCTCTATGTTGTAGGGGGTTTCCTCCGTCACATCACTTCCTTAACGATCGTTGAGCTTCAGTTTGAGTAACCGGTAGATCACGCGCCCGATCGTCACGAGATCGGAGACGAAATCGTCCAATTCGCGCACCCGGCGAGCGCGCGATGATATCCCTTCGGTAACTATTTTTCCCTCAGTGCGACCTGGCCTCGATGTAGGTGATCAGGTTTCGGTGGACGAGGGGTTTCTGGTAAACCTGTTCGATGCCGACGTTTCTTGCCGTCTCGATGATGCCAGGATTACGACGGCTGATGAGCAGAATAAAGGGTGTCGTGGCGCTCGCCGCCCGAACCTTGGTGAATAGCTCGATTCCGCTGCCGTCAGGAAGGTCGGCCTCACAGACGACCCAGTCTCTGTTTACGTCGGAGTTGACGTCGGACCGGGTTCTGATGAGCGCTTTCAGAAAAGCAGCACCGGTGGCATACGTTGCGACCCGGAATCCGTTCAGATCCAGAAGAGTCGTGAGACTGTCGCGAACCGCCGGGTCGCCGTCTACCACATGTACCACTGAGGCAGATTGACCTTCCATGCGCGCACCCTAATCGGCGCTCCGATATCGGGGTATACGCGGATTCACGTAACGTTCTGTGGGTTTTGCGCTGAGCGGGATTGAAGGCGAATCGTTCAGCCCACACCGCCCAGCAGGATCTTCATCTTGACCAGATCAGCCAGATTTTTTGCCTCCATTTTCTGCATGACCTGAGAGCGGTGAATCTCCACGGTACGTTCGCTGATCTCCAGATCGATGGCCACCACCTTGTTCGCCTGGCCCTCTGCCACCCGCTCGAAGACCTCGTTCTCTCTGGGTGTGAGCGTGGCCGCCCGCGAGCGAACCGCCTCCAGGTCTGCATGGTGCTCACGATTTTCCGCGTCGTGGTTGAGTGCTTCCTGGATGCGGTCCAGGAGCTCCTGATCCCGAAAAGGCTTGCGGATGAAGTCCATGGCCCCCTTTTTCATCGCTTCCACGGCCATGGGAATGTCGCCGTGGCCGGTGATGAAGATGATGGGCAGCGGATCGTTCTGCGACTGCAGATGGTCCTGCAGCTCCAGACCACTCATGCCCGGCATCCGGATGTCCAGAACCAGGCACCCCGTACGCTGGCTTCCGTAGCCGTCCAGAAAGGCGGTGGCGCTGTCATAACACTCATGACGCAGATCGACGGTGTCCAGCAGCAGTCCGATGGCATCACGGACGGGCTCATCGTCGTCAACGACGAAGACTGTGGGGGCGGATTCACTCATTGTCGACGGGCAGGGAGAAATAGAAGCAAGCGCCGGCCTGGTCGTTGTTCTCGAAGCGCAACTCGCCGCCATGCTCTGAGATGATCGAACGGCAGATCGACAATCCCATGCCCATACCTTCCTTTTTCGTGGTGTGAAAGGGTGTAAATACCAGTTCGGCTTGGTCCTCGGCAACCCCGGGACCCTGGTCTCGTACCTCCAGGCGTACATTGTTGCCGTCCCGAAACGTCTTCAGCTGGATGCAACGGCCGTTCCGGCAACCGATCTCGTGCATGGCATCGATGCCATTCCGGATCAGATTGAGGACCACCTGCTGGATCTGCACCGGGTCGGCAAACAGCTGCGGCAGCGCCGGTGCCAGATCGAGTTTCAGCTCGATGTTGTGCATCCGGGCGTCGCTGCCGGCGAGCTTGAGAAGGTCCGTCACCAGGTCATTCAGGTCCACCATTTCCTTGATGGACTCCTGAGCCCGGGCGAACCGTTGTATCCGCTCGATGACCGCACCGGCTCGCAGTGATTGGGTGTTCAGCTTCTCCAGCGCGTCTTTCACTTTTTCCATGCTGCCGCCCCGCTCGAGCAACTTCAGGCTTGCCTGGGCGTACATGGAGATGGCGGTGAGCGGCTGGTTGATCTCGTGGGCGATACTCGCCGTCATTTCTCCCATGGTGGATAGCCTGCCTACGTGCGCCAGCTTTTCCCGCTGACTGGCTAAAGCTTCTCGAGCCGCGTGCTGCTCGGTCAGATTACGGACGATACCGGCGAAACGCCGTCGCCCGCTGATCTGGATATCTGATACCGCAAGATAGATGGGTACCCGTTCGCCATTGGCAGTAACGCCGACCAGCTCTCTACCGATGCCGATGATGGAGGCATTGCCGGTATCCAGGTAGTTTTCGATGTAGGCGTCATGACTGCCTGCATCTTCGGAAGTCATCAGCATGTTGACGCTGCGGCCGATCACGTCGTCGGCAGAGTAGCCGAACAGATCACAGGCAGCCTGGTTGAAAGTCTCGATTCGCCCGTGTTCGTCGATGATGACGATTCCGTCTACCGCGGTGTCCAGAATGGCATTGGTTTCTGCCAGCGCCACCGTCTGCTCCGTCACGTCCACCAGTGCACCCAGGATCTCCGGGCTGCCATCAGCATCGGCGGGTTGTACGATCACTTCAAAAAACAGGGTGTCACCGCAGCGGCCCTGGGCGGGAGAGGGGAGGTTGACCGGCGTCTGCTCAACCACGCAGCTCTGCCATGTGCGCTCTGCCGAGGTCTCGTCGAAAGCAGAGAAGGCGCTGAACCAGCAGTCTCCCACCGTGCTGGCGAGGGCCGCCTCCCAGGCCGCGTTCGTCCAGGTGATCTGCCCCTTCTCATTGGCTCGGAACAGAGGGACCGGCAGGCGGTCGATGGCCGGATACTCGATCAATTTCTAATCCGCGGAAGGGAGTCGATCAAGCAGGCGCATATAGGTCATCCCGGGAGTAAGCGCCAGGCGCCAGGCCAGCTCGGTGATCTCATCGAACTGCGGATCGAACTCGGCGACCGTGCTCACCAGTGCGTCCAACCAGAGGTCGTAAAACTCGCTGGCGATGCCCAGCCGGTTGTGGATGATCGCAATGCGTTCAAGCTCCGCTGACGGTTCGTGACTGACGTAGAAGGCTACCAGATGGAAGAAGGACTTGCGCAGCATGGAGACCTGACGGTTCATGTCTGTCTGGCTGAACGTATCGGCGATAGACTGGTCTTGCAGGAAGCGGCGGTAAAACGATTCGAAGAAGGGGGTGGCGGACTCTGTCAATCCCACTCCGGAGCCAAACACCCGGTCATAGCTCGCATCGAATTGTGGATTGCCGTTCATGGTCCGATGTCCATTGTCACGGCGCCGTTCGCTTCAACCGGAACGCCAGTCCCGCATCACCGTCCCGGCGAAATCCGTCCAGATCTTGGTCACCGGCAGGCATTCGGTCTGGACCAGCTCACTCATCTGATGGAATCCGGAGGCGATGTGCTCGGAGCGGGACTCGATCAGCTTGAAAAAGGCGCCGGGATCGCCTGGTCGGGTGACGCTCGCGCGCATGAACTGACCATAGTCTTCGAACACCCAGCGGGCCTGCTGAGCCCAGATGGCAAGGGAGCGTTCGGTGGCTTCCAGGGCGCTGCCGGCGGCTTCCGTAAGTTCCTTGCCGGCGACGATCTCCGCACCGATGATCTCTTCGCCGATTGTCTTTGGGTCCATGCTCATTGCTGTACTCTGATGGTCATTACGTTGACGGGAGACCCGTGCAGCACCGCGTTTGCAGTCGAGCCGAGCAGCCGCCCGAGTCCCTTTCGGGCGTGGGAGCCGATCAGGATGGTATCCACCCCGTGTTCAGTGGCTGCGTCGTGGATCTGATCCGCAGCCCGGCCCAGGCTCACCAGCTGATGGTCCTCCGGGATATCGTATCCCGAGCAGACCTCCGCCAGTCGGGATCGGGCAGCTTTGATCGCATCGTCCTCCATGGCGCGGGTGAGGCTGCCGGTGAATGTTGGATCGATACTGTACTGGACGTACTGCGGCTCAACGGCATGAATGACCCAGACCTCCCCCTTACAGAGGTCTCGGGCTCTGTCCAGCACGGCGTGCGCGCCTGCCTCGTCCAGATCGACGGCCACGAGAATCTTGTCGAACATCCTTGAATATCCACCTAGGCTGACTCTATGGTGACAGAGTGTAGCAGCCCTCAACCTAGGGGTTTTCCGAGGGGGTGCTCTGGGTTCACCCCAGTAGTTAAGAAGAGGAGGGCGCGTACTCTGCGACCCTAATGAATGCAATCTGCAAAGCGCCGAGAAAAGCGCACAAGGAGAATGACTAAATGGCTTACAAGCACGTGATGGCAGCAGTCGATCTGTCGGACGAAGCCAACCAGGTGCTCGAAGAAGCAAAGCGTGTCGCCCAGGATCACGGCGCCAAACTTTCGCTTATCACGGTGGTGAAGCCACTGACTCAGGTGTACGGCGGTCTGGATATGGCAGCCTATACACAGGCCAGTGTGAACTTCGAGCGCGAAGCCCAGAACCAGGCGGTGGAGCAGTTGAAATCGGTGGGTGCGGGCGTTGGTGTTGCCGCTGAGGATGTCCATGCCGTTATCGGCGCACCGGCCCCTCAGATTGTGGACACGGCGAAAGACATGGCTGTCGATCTGATCGTGGTGGGTTCGCACGGCAAGCACGGACTCGGTCTGCTGCTCGGCTCAACGGCGAACGGGGTTCTTCACCACGCGGAATGCGACGTACTGACAATCCGTATCAAAGGTTGACCATAGGCCTATGACTGCAACGCTGAGGAAGATACTGATCGCCCTGGATGCGACGGACGAGGCGGAAGAAGTGCTGGAAGGCGCGACTGCCCTGGATCCCCGAGGGGCGGCTGATATTCAGGTGGTCACAGTGATTCCGCCGCTCATGGGCGGCGTCAGCGGGATGGACGGCGCCTCTTTCGCTGCTTCCTGGCCACTCCGGGACATGGAAGAGACCATCGCTCAAGAAACCACCCGGAATATCCGTGAGCGTGTTGCCGCCTACGGCATCGAACCGGAGCAGGTGGTGACCCGCATTGGCCGCCCGGCGCTGGAGATCAAAGCTCAGGCCAAGGAGTTTGGTGCGGACCTGATTGCAATCGGCTCGCATGGCCGGCATGGCCTGTCCGGGATGGTGCTTGGTTCCACCGCAAACGGGGTGCTGCACGGCAGCCCTTGCGATGTGCTGACGGTGAGGATCGCGGAAGAATGAATGTATTTGCAACCAAGGCAAACCAGCTGAAGGTGGCGGGATTGCTGGTGTTGATCGGCAGCCTGGCCGGCTGTGCCAGCACAGGCGAGATGGACCTCTATGTCCCCCATGCCTGTCACGGTGCAGCCGAGCCCTTTTCCAGCTACACCCTGTCGTTCGTGGACGTGCCTGGTTTCATCGAAGGCGTGATCGAAACCGCGGCAGAGGGCGCTCTCGCCGCTCAAGGTCTGGATGAGGCCCAGTCGCCCGCCGATGCGGATGTGGCCGTGATCAACACCTTCTACCTGATCGATCGGAACCCACCGCCACCGGAAACCGATCCCATGGGCGAGCCGGTTCAGACAGGCACCATCAACCGCTTCGTCACTCATCTGGAGGTGGACGTGCTCGATCAGCGCACGGACAAGGTGATCTGGACAGGTGCCATGTACCGCGCCCACGCCATTCAGGGCGGCGAGACCTTCCACGACGAACGTGCCGTGCTCATCATCCGTCAGGCATACGACGATATGTTCGTGGGCCTGACCACACCCTGTGAGTAGGTAGACGCGAATGACCGGCCTGCTGAAATCACGAGTCGCAGCAGGTTGGTTGATTCTGCTCGGCCTGGCGATTCTGCCCGGGTTCGCTGCAGAGCCCCGCAGCATGGCTCAGGTCTGGGTCGTGGAGCTCGATGGCGCACTGGGTCCGGCTACCGCCGATCTCATCATCCGTTCCATCGAGGGCGCGGAAGAAGCCCAGGCAGAAGCGCTGGTGATCCTGATGGACACGCCTGGTGGGCTCGATAAGTCCATGCGGCAACTCAATCAGGCCATTCTCGCCGCCCGCGTGCCGGTGATCACCTTTGTTGCGCCCAATGGTGCTCGTGCTGCCAGCGCCGGCACCTACATCGCTTATGCCAGCCACATTGCCGCCATGGCGCCGGCAACGAATATCGGCTCATCTACGCCGGTGAGCATTGCGCCAACCCCCACCATGCCCGCGCCTGCGGATGGCCAGGAAGATGATGCACCGGCACCGGCAGACGCCATGAGCCGGAAGGTGATCAACGATGCAGTTGCTTACCTGCAAGGCCTCGCCGAGCTGAGAGGTCGCAACATCGAATGGGCGGAAGAGACGGTTCGCACCGGCGCGAACGTGCGCGCTTCCGAGGCGGTGGCCGCTGGTATCGTCGATCTGATCGCCGAAGATCTTCCCGGTCTCCTCGAGGCGGTGCACGGCTGGGAAGTTGCCCTGCCCGATGGTGTGGTAACGCTCAATACGGAAGGGGCTGGAATCTACCGGGTAGAGGCGGATTGGAAGCACGAGCTTCTGGAGCTCATCACCGACCCGACAATCGCCTACGGCCTGCTGATTTTCGGCATCTACGGCCTGATCCTGGAATTCTACAACCCGGGCATGGTTTTCCCGTCAGTGATCGGCATCGTCTGCCTGCTGCTCGGTGCCTACGGCCTGCAGATGCTGCCGGTGAACTACGCCGGGCTGGCGCTAATTCTGGTCGGCATCGCCATGATGGTGGCTGAGGTCTTCACCCCGACCATGGGGGTGCTCGGCATCGCGGGTGTGGTGGCATTTGTCATGGGCTCGGTCATGCTGCTCGATACCGAATCGGCGGAGTTCCAGCTGCCAATGGCAGTGATCGCGGCCTTCGCAGTCAGCACGGCGGGTCTGTCGTTGTTCGCCGTGGGTGCCGCCGTTCGGGCCAGAACGACGAAAGTTCGAACCGGCAGGGAGAGCATGGTCGGCGCAGAGGTGGAGGTGCTCGATGACTTCGCTCGGCAAGGCCGGGTCAGAGGCTTCGGGGAAATCTGGCAGGCAAGGACCACGGCACCGGTCACAGCCGGCGAGCGCGCACGGATTGTCGATGTGGATGGCCTTACGCTCGTGATCAGCCCGGAGCCTGACGAGGTGAGCGACCGAATCGAAGACTCGGGATAACGCGATCAGAGATTGCGACGAGCGAACGGACGAAGGGCAAGACAGAGAAAGGGAGAACTAGCATGGAAGTGTTCACACTCATCATCATCACGATCGTCGCGGCACTCGTGTTCAGCGCCTTCAAGGTGCTGCGCGAGTACGAGCGGGGCGTCGTGTTCATGCTCGGTCGCTTCTACAAGGTGAAGGGGCCAGGCCTGATCATCATCATTCCCATCCTCCAGCAGATGGTTCGGGTGGATCTCAGGGTGCTGGTGCTCGACATCCCCAGCCAGGATCTGATCACTCGGGATAACGTCTCCGTTAAGGTGAACGCGGTGCTTTACTTTCGGGTGGTGGATCCGGAGCGGTCAATCATCAATGTGGAGAACTACATGGAAGCCACGGGCCAGCTCGCCCAGACGACACTGCGATCCGTGCTCGGTCAGCACGAGCTGGACGAACTGCTTGCGGAGAGGGAACGGCTGAACATGGACGTGCAGACCATTCTCGATCAGCAGACGGATCAGTGGGGCATCAAGGTGGCCAATGTGGAGATCAAGCATGTGGACATCGATGAGAGCATGATCCGGGCCATTGCCAAGCAGGCGGAAGCCGAACGGGAGCGGCGGGCCAAGATCATTCACGCGGATGGCGAAGAGCAGGCGGCGCAGAAGCTGGTGGAAGCTGCTGAATCGTTGGCCCGACAGCCGGAAGCCATGCAGCTACGCTACCTGCAGACGTTGACGGAGATCGCCGGTGAAAAGAGTTCCACCATTGTCTTTCCGCTGCCGGTAACGCTTATGGACACTGTTCGGCGCATTCTCGAATCATCCACCGAGCGTGACGAGGGAGCTGCTACGGGCTCAGATACAGCTGGGTGACCAGCAGGAGGTGCCCGCCGGAGTGGGCGAGTATCACGACCCAGAGGTTTCGGTCGCAGAGCAGATAGGCGGTTCCCCAGACCAGGCCCATCAGGAAGGTCATGACCATGCCACCGACACCCCAGGTGAAGTGGATGGAAGAAAACACCAGCGCCTGAACCAGAACGGTGAGCACATTGCCCCGGGTGCTCGTACTGAAAAGTTCGGACAGGCGTCCCATCAGAAATCCTCGGTAAATGATCTCCTCGGGGATAGATGCGGTCAGCGGCAGTATCAGAGCCATGCTGATGGCGGCACCCAGATTGCCGGATACTGATGCGTGGCGGGACATGTCCGGCACCGGCACTTCAATGAAAAGCGAAATCAGCTGCGGCACGAGGACCTGTATGGCGACGAAGGCCGCCAGAACAGCGAGTGCCTGAAAAGGCAGCGCCAGCCATCGTCTCGGACGTTTGAAGCCGAGGTCGGAGAGGCTGCCACCGCGCCACAGCACCACCGACACCGCGACCAGCGCACCGGCCACCACGGAGGATGCGCCACGGGCGTCTGCGCCGACATCGATCCAGCCGAGCTCGATGGCCATACCTTCCAGCAGGTAGACGAGTACTGATGCCAGGGCAACGATGAAGATGTCGATGAGGACGGTAGCGTGCTGATGACCGAGGCTGTTGGAATCGAGTTCTGCGCGGCTCATGATAGGTGATCTCCTGCTGGACAGAGTGCGGTCGTGCTCTAGAATAGATAACGGCGTTATATAAATGTATAACGACGATATATTTTTTGCAAAGCGTTGAAGAGCACCGCGAATACCACGGGGCGAATGCTGGGGAAACGATGAGAACCAGAGAACGGATCATGGAAGCGGCGCTGAAGCTGTTCCGGGAAGAGGGATACCAGAAAACGTCGATAGGACGCATAGAAACTGAGGCTGGTCTGGCACCCCGGGCGGGGGCGTTCTACAGACACTTCGACAGCAAGCAGACGCTCCTGAGGGAGGTGGCCAGGACCTATGTGTCGGAGACGCCGGAGGACTTTGGTCTGGATCGGATATCGGACTATGAAGACACCCGATCGGAACTGGTAGCCATCGCGCTCAAATACGAAGAGGCGATGATCCGGCAGAAGCCCTACGCGCGGCTGATTGAAGAAGTTCGGGTTCTGGACATCGGAGAGGCGCTGCAGGAAGAACTGGATAGCGGAATGATGGCCGCCTTCGATAGCTGGATTCGCCGGAAACCAGCAGCAAAAAGCCTGTCACGAAAACGACGGGCGGCGTTGGTGATCAGCGTGTTCGGCGGTTGGCTGTTTTACCTTTCGCAGCTGAAGCAGGGTGCGAAACTCGATGCCATTCGAGACACCCTGATTGATGAGTGGGCGACGCGTTGGGCAGCGGTACTGGACGCGCCACGCTGACCTCACGGCCTAAAGGATCTCTGCTTCCCTGACTGTAACCAGGTCTCCCTCCAGCGAGCTGATGATAGCTTCAGCAGTGTTGCCGAGGAACAGCTGGGATAGACCGCGCCGGGCAGCCGTGCCGAGCACGGTCAGTACCGCGTTCATCTCGTTGGCGAGGGCGGGAATCGTATCCCGGGCGTGCCCCTGCAGCAGATGCACCTGAGTCACCGGTGCTTCGAGCTCGGCAATCAGCGCATCGATCAGCGAGTGCCGGGTTTCACGCATGTCGGCCTTGATGCCGTCGTAATCGGTTGCCACCTGCAGCTCGCTCACGGACTGGCCGAGACTCGGGTACGCGGCAACCACCTGAAGATCGCAACCTAGGATGCGCGACAGATCGGCAGCCGTGTGCAGGATCGCTCTGTTCAGATCCTGGTGTGATTCGTCGCCGGCATCCAGGGCGGCCAGAACCACATTCGGATCCGACCAGGCTTTCTTTGAGATCAGCACAGGGCATGGCGCGGCTCGGGTAAGCGCCCAGTCCAGCGGCGCGTGCAGCCGATCGATCAGACCCTGGTGGCGGGAGATGGGTTTGATCAGGAAATCTACATCGCTCAGCGCCCCGAGAATCCCTTCGGCGGCGTTCTTCTCCCACACCACCCGGGTGTCGATGTCGGCAACTTTCTCCTCAAACGGTGCGATCAGCCGGCGAAGCCCATTGCGTTCCGCAGCCTTCAGCCCTTCGATGAGATTGGCTTGCTCCGCGGCCGGAAGAATTCTGTTCGGCTCCTCTGCGATGGTGTCGTAGAGGACTTCCATCACCTCTATGGCGGCGCCACTATAGTGTTCGATCATTGCCGCCTTGGGCAGAGCTAGATCCAGCCCCTCGAGGCTGTCGTTGGCGACCAGTATCTTTTTGAAGACCGGCTTTTTCGTCATCGTGTCTCCCCCGGTTTGTCCCTTAGACAGCATGCAACGGTCGCGGTGCTCAGCCAGTACGTAGATCCCGAAACGGTGTTCAGAAAGTACGGATTGGCGCCTATTCGTAAGCCCATAAGCTAATGCGCAACTCACTGAAAGGGAAGTTTGTGATGGCAGGCTCAGATATCGGAAATCTGCTCGTGGTCGTGGATCAAGCGTTGTCCGTGCCTTATCTCATGGAGAAAGCCGCCCGGCTGGCGGGTGACGGGACCAACGTGCACGTCGTGCACGTGATCTACGAAGGGGTAGCTGACCTGGGGGTTGCTGCGGTGGAGGATTCGGCCAAGTTGAAGACCTTCATCCTCCAGGCTGCGGAAGCGGAACTCGAAGATGAGCTCGAGAAGGTCCGTCCGCACTTCAAGCATCTGGAATCAGCGACCCTGTGGAATCCCCGTACCTGGGAGGCCGTGCTGCATGCGGCCGAGAACGTGAGCGCCGACCTGATACTGCGGGCAACCAGCGAGCAGGAGAGCATCGGTGAGCGCGTGGCCAGCGTGGTGCGTACGCCGGACGAATGGAACCTGCTTCGCCATGCCACTGTTCCGGTGATGCTGGTGAAGGCGGCCGCCTGGCCAGCCGAGCCGGTCGTTGTCTGCTCGCTGGATGTGTTCGACGACAGTCACGCAGGCTTGAACCGGAATGTGCTTGCCGATGCCAGGCAGCTGGCCGATCTGATGAATGCAGAACTCGACCTGGTATATGCCTACCCTTTGTTCGAACCCTGGGTTGGCGAGCTCGGTGCGGTCAAGAGCTACGCCGAGATCAAGGCAGCCGTGGAAGAGGAGGCCAGGGGACGGGCGGACGAGCTCGCAGCCGAAGCTTCGATCAGCTACCGGCACCTGCATCTGGAGGAAGGGCAGACAGCGCCGGTGCTGGCAAAGCTCGTTGAGGATGCTGAAGCCTCTTTGCTCGTGCTGGGCACCCATGCCCGTGAAGGCGTGCGTGGTGTTTTGCTCGGTAATACCTCCGAGCGTATCCTGCACACGGTGGACTGCGACGTGGTGACGGTCCACGCACCCTGATGTAACTCCGACGACAAGACACCGAACGAATAGGGAGAACCTGTTGAAAACGCCGACGTCCATTCTGGTCATTCTGGATAAGCCGAAGCACGAACAGTCCGCGCTGGTTGAAGCGAAAACTCTGCTGAGCGAACACCCGGAAGCACACGTCAGGATGGTCTCGTTTGTCTGGCATGCAATGGCGGAGCAGAAGAGCGTTTTCGATGCGAGCCAGCGGCGCGCCATAAAAAAGGAAATCATTCGCACCCGTGAGGTCTGGCTGCGGGATCTGATTCGGGATGAAGGTCTGTCTGCGGCGTCGATCAGCATCGAAGTGGTGTGGACGGACGACATTGCCGGTTGGGTGGTGAAGCATGTTGCCGACACGGATCTGGTGATCAAATCGGTGCACAAGTCCCATACCCTGCTGCACACGCCGCTGGACTGGGAGCTGATCCGGTCCTGCCCCCAGCCACTGCTGCTGGTTGGGGGCTGGAAAGGCAAGCGCCGAAAGCGGAAAACCAAGGCCGAGAAAGATGTGATAGCAACCATCGACTTGCGTAGCGAAGACAGTAAGCATCGGAAGCTGAACTTTCAGGTACTGGATGCCGCGTCCCGTTTCGCGAAGATCCGAGGAGG
The DNA here is from genome assembly GCA_965215995.1 of Candidatus Azotimanducaceae bacterium. GTDB lineage: Bacteria > Pseudomonadota > Gammaproteobacteria > Pseudomonadales > Azotimanducaceae > SZUA-309. Next base: position 4,602,434 of record OZ244128.1, read on the forward strand.
GCGGCTGCATTGCGTAGCGGTGGTCGAGTACTCGGAAGTGCTGAGTGATCTGGAGATGATCGATCCGCGCAAAGTACGGAGGCAAGCCGTGGCGGCCAGCAGTGACTTTCTCGAGGCGCTGCTGGAGCCCTACGACATTGCCAAGACCCGCATTCACCGGCCCGCTGGCAAGGTCGGCCACATGGTGGCTGCCACCGTCAGGAAGACGGGTGCCGGTCTGGTGGTGGTGGGCAGTGCCGCAAGGCGCGGATTGGGTGCGACGCTGCTGGGCAACTCCGCCGAGAAGATTCTGGAACGCTCACCCTGCGATGTGCTCGTGGTGCATCCCTGAGAGGTAGCGGCTAGTCGATGATCTGAATCGAGGAGATAAAGTCGACGATTGCCTGGATCTTCATTCGAACCCGGGCCTCTGCGGCTTCCGAGGTGCCTTCGCCGCGTGCAAACTCTGCCCCCCAGACCGGCATGCCGGCGGGGCCGTGCGCGGCTCTGGTTTCCCTGCCATCAATGATCTTCAGGACGAAATCCGCCGGGAAGCTGCCGTCGTTCCGCGCGGACAGGTAGCGCAGATCCAGCAATACGACGTTGAGATCGGGTGTCACCGCACCATCGCCTTCTCCGTAGGTGCCGTGGCAATTGGCACAGTTCATGGCGTACAGCGCAGCACCATCGTAGACGATGTCGCCGTTTGCAGACGCCAGTGGTGCGGTGGACAGCGCCGTTAGAAAAACTGCAAATGCCGTGCTCGCAATCTTCATCAGGTACTTCTCCTGTCTGTGTCGATCAGGCGGCTTCGGGTGGTGGGTGCCAGCGGTTCTTGAGATCGTCATGAAGCACCCGGCAGGCATCCACGGTCGTGAATATCCCGGCGAGGCGACCGTGACCGGTGACCAGCGCTGCACCCACGTGCCGCTCAATCATGGCCGCCAGGACGTCCACCAACGGGGCCTCGAGGTCGACGATGTAGCTCTCTGCCACATAGGCGTCTTCTACGGTGAGTTCTTTGGGATCCGGGGACCCGAGCTCGGGGCCCAGCAGCAGCTTGATATCCCGGTCTGTGATTATCCCGACGAGCTGGCCGTCGTCGGTTACGGGAAGATGGTGGACGTGTTTGTCCAGCATGAGCTTGCGTGCCTGGCCTATCGGGGCATCGAGTGCCACCGAGTATGGGAACGGTGTCATCACCGACTTGACCCTGGGCTCCGGCATGGATCAGCCGTTCTGCTCGTCCGCAATGCTCGCGCAATCGATGCACATGGCGCTGGTGGGCAGTGCCTTCAGTCTCGCCTCTCCGATCGGCTCACCGCAGGATTCGCAATCCAGATAAGCGTCGGCGTCGATGCGCAACAGAGCATGATCGATTTTCTTCAGCTCCTGTTCGAGCTCATGATCGAGTGCGACCAGCGTCTCACCGTTCTCGAGTTCCACTGCCTGCTCGGCAAAGTCCTGCGGCAGCGGGTTTTCCCTGTGGCGGGTATGGCGGGAGACCCGTTCTTGACGGGCCTGGAGTTCTTCTCTGCGGGTGACGAGTTCTTTCCGCGCGGCGTCGATGTCGAGCATACCTGGTAAAACCTCAATGATTCATAGTGATTAACTCCCGCCGCCGCTTCACCTGTCACTACGGGTTTTCCGAAGAGCGACCGGCGGAGTTCCACGAATTGTGATGTGCGTAGCCGGGGCCTAGGCTCAGGCTTTCGCAGTCCATAATAATGATTGAATAGGATAATACCGCCGTGAGCTACCAAACCCTTCTGGTTGCCGTCGATCTATCCAGCGAGTCCCGTGCCGTGCTGGATGCTGCGAAGGCAGTGACGGCGAAAACCGGCGCGCGCATTCATCTGGTGACGGTCGTGAAGCCGCTGACACACGTCTACGGTGGTCTGGATATGGCGCCAATTGCCAGTGGTACGGTTTCCTTCGAGGAGGAGGCAAGCACCCAGGCCCGCAAGCAGCTGGAGAACCTGGCTGAGGAGTATGGCCTCGACAAAGCGGACGTGCACATCATTCTCGGCGCACCAGGTGCCGAAATCCGGGAGCTGGCGAAGTCCACCGGAGCAGATCTGATCGTGATCGGCAGTCATGGACGACACGGGTTCAGTCTGCTGCTGGGTTCTACAGCCAATGCGGTATTGCACGATGCCGGCTGCAACGTGCTGGCGGTCAGGCTCGATTTCGACGAAGAGTGATCGCCGCGGGAGGCTATCTACCCATCCTGCTTGAGCGGCTGAGCAGGGACCACGCTCGGTTGGCTGGTGTGGTGGCACGTCTCTCCGACCTTGCAGACGGGCTGGAAAGATCGCCGGACTGGGAGAGTATCTCGGAGTATCTCGACTTTCTCGACTACTATGCGGATAAAGTGCACCATCCGCTCGAGGACCGGGTGTTCGATCATCTGGTCAACAAGGGGCTGACTCCCACGGAACGCCATCTGGTGTTCAAGAATCTCGATCAGCACGAAGAGATCACTGGCATGACTGAAGCACTTGCCAGGACGGCGGCGATGGCGGTCGAGGGGGAGTTCGTCGACGTGGCAGAATTTGCGGAATCGTTGCAGGCCTACATAGCGCTTCAGCTGCGGCACATGCGGTTCGAAGAGCAGCAGCTGTTCCCGCTGCTCGAGCAGGGGCTCGAGAACAGTGACTGGAACGACTTGACCAGAGTTGTCGATATCCCGGAACAGGATGAACCCATGCACCTATCGGCAGCCAATGAAAAGAAAGAGGAATCATGAGCAAGTACAAACATGCCAATGAGGCAATCGCGCAAGCGGTGTCCGCCGCGACAGCCGAAGGCATCGAAAAAGAAGAGGTGTTGCTGGCGCTGATCGTCGCCAGCGTTGCCGCCTATCGCACCGAAGCCGGTAGTGCGTCCACCCGCGAAGCGCTGCTTTACGAGCTTGGCGAGGTGGAAGGGGCCACGGATACCCAGTTCATTCGCTCTCGTTAGATCAACTGCTCGAGTCGAGTGAAAGGTGTCAGTCGTTCAGTTGGACTCCGTTGCTCGAGCCAGCGTGCCGAAGACTTCCTGCAGCATGGCCCTGGCATCCGCTTCCGTGGGACCTTCCCAGGGTTCAGGGCCGGAGAATGAAGGTGGCCGTAGCTGGCTGCCGACGCTCGGATCGTTTGCGACCACTTTGTCCCGATAGTCGCTGAGTGCACGGCTCAGCGTGACGTCCGCGTTGCGCCAATAAGGTATTGCAACTTTCTCCAGGTAATTTCTCTCCGACCAGAGTTCGAGCACCATGGTGTTATGCTCGTCCATGGTCAGCCCTTCGTCACGATAGCCGGTCCAGTACTTGTCCAGGGCTGTGTCCAGCTCATTGTGCCGGTTTTCCGCGGAGGCAAGCTGACTGCTTGCGGTGCTGGCTGCACTCGTGAAGGCATGCATCTCCCGCCCTTTCTGGTAGGCGGCGAGAAAGTCAGCTTCGTTGTGGTTCCTGCAGACGCCGTTGTAGCTCTGACCGCGCTCGCCAAGCTGATAACCCTTGCCTGCCACGCAATAGCGGCCCAAGCCCTCTTGGCGGCCGGTGTCGTAGGCAGCTCGGTTCATCACCACGCCGTGCCTGGCACAGTCGTTTGCTCGTCTGTCCGCCTTGGCGATAGTTTGTCCGGCGGTACCATCTGCCAGACCGATGGTCTGCCAATCGGCGCCGACGCATTCGTCAGCAGACATGGTTGCGCAGCCGCCGGTGAGGAGGCTGAAGCACAGAAACAAAAGGGCAGTTGTCCACGAGCGCATGTCGCCCACTCCAGACTTTCTCCAGATGAGGGGCACGCTAGCAACTCGGTGTACCCGTTGATGTGAACGGGTACCTTTTTTGGGAAATCAGATGGCCTTTGAGAACCCCGTCGTCTGTGGGGGCAGATACCGGTCGAACGCCATCGCCACGTTTCTGATCAGATAACGGCCTTCCGGCGTGACAACGAGTCTGGGCTCCGGATCGTCCTCCTGTGGCAATCGGATGAGATCGTCCGCAGCCAGCGACTCGAGCCGTGGCCAGGCTTCCGGGAATGCTGTCTTCAGATCCACATCCCATGCCTGCTCGAACGCCTGAATATCGAGCTCGTAGTGACACATCAGGCTGCCGATCAAGGCCCGAACCATCTTGTCATCTTCGGAAAGCAGGAGGCCGCGCTCGACGGGATGTTTACCGCCATCGACTGCCTCCACGTACTCATCGAGCGACTTCACGTTCTGGCAGTAGAGGTTGCCCACGCTGCTGATGGCGCTGATGCCCAGACCGATCAGATCACAGTGACCGTGCGTGGTGTAGCCCTGGAAATTCCGGTGCAGGCCACCGTTCTGCTGAGCAAGTACCAACTCATCGTCGGGCTTGGCGAAGTGATCCATGCCCACATGTGCATACCCCGCGTCAGTCAGCGTTTCCACCGCCTGCTGCAGAAGCATCAGCTTGGTTTCGGCGTTCGGCAGCTGCTCCTCTTTGATCTGCCGCTGCGTTTTGAAGCGGGCGGGCAAGTGCGCGTAGCTGTACAGCGAGATCCGATCCGGTGAGAGATGAATGATGCGATCCAGCGTCCGGGCGAAGCGATCCAGATTCTGTTGCGGCAGACCGTAGATCAGGTCAACGGACAGGGATTTGACGCCGTTGTCTCTTGCCGCATCAAGAATGGCGGCGGTATCCGCTTCGCTCTGCAGCCGATTGACCGCGAGTTGCACGTCCGGGTCGAAGTCCTGGATACCGAGACTCATCCGATTTATGCCGAGCCCGGTCAGAAAAGTGATTCTGGCAGGATCGACCGTGCGTGGATCGATCTCGATGGAGAAGTCCCGCTCATCCGTGTCCAGCAAGTTGAACTTCGCACGGAGGTGCTCGAACACTTCGCTGAACTGATCGTCCGTCAGATAGGTGGGTGTGCCGCCGCCGAAATGCAGTTGCTCCACGCAGTGTCCGCTCGGCAACCCGGGCTGGATCATCTCCATCTCACGGTACAGGCGAGCCAGGTAGCTAACTGCGTGCTTGCGGTTGTTAGTGATGATCTTGTTGCAAGCGCAGTAGTAGCAGACCGTCGCACAGAAGGGCACGTGCAGATACAGCGACAGCGGCGCGTGCTCGGGTAGTTGGGCGAGTGCTGAATCCAGCGCACCGGCTGGTAGATCCTCAGTGAAGAGGTTGGCTGTCGGGTAGGATGTGTAGCGCGGACCATTCACGTCGTAGGCGCGAATCAGATCCGGATCGAAGTGGCTTTGCATGATTGATTCCGGTTAGCTGGCGCGATCAGGCGGCCAGATGATAGGCAGCGGTAGTCAGTGCATCCGACTCAATGATCTTCATCGTGGTGCGATCGGTATCAAGCACACCGGCTTTGCGCCATTTCGACAGGACCCGGGAGACGCACTCGAGGGTCAATCCCAGGTGGTTGGCGAGATCGGTCCGGCTCATGGGCATGGCCAGCATCGTCGGATCGAATCCAAGGCGCTCCGTTCTATCCATGAGAAGCTTGAGAAAGCCCGCGATCCGAGCTTCGGCGCGGGACTGACTCAGGTTGATCCGCAGCATGGACTCATTCCGTTCGTGCTCGGCGATCAGTCGGAGCAGTGAGCCTCCGGCGCCAACAGCCCAGACCTCGGGCAGCTTGCTGAGGGCGAGGCTGCAGGCGGTCGAGACGCCGAGCGCGACGGCAGTGTCGCTGTGGCTGCCCGATGCGGGGCCGTCTAAGCCAAGGATTTCTCCCGGGTAGTAGAAACCGGTGACGTACTCCTCACCGTCAGGCGTGACGGTGACCGTCTTGAACACACCGGAACGGACCACGTGCCAGCTCTCGGCTTCATCACCCGTCCGGTAGAGATACTCACCCTTGTTCATGGGCGCTGTGGTGGTCAGGCAGTCGCTCAGTGCATCCACCGCAGCGTCCGGCAGATCCCTGGCGGCACACAGGTGCCGGGTGGGACACAGCCCACAACCTTCCCGAATCCTGGAAACCCTGCTTCCCACATTCATGGTCAGACCATGCCGGCACCCTCAGATCGGCGGAATACGGGAATACACCTACCGGTCGAGAGCCGCCGGTTGGCGGAGGAACATCATTTTGCAGACGCCGCTATCAATCCTTTCAATACTGTCGTGATGGCATCTTCACACGCATCCCTTCCATCTCTTCGGTGACCTGGATCTGGCAGGACAACCGGCTCGAAGCTTCCACCTCGAACGCGAACTCCAGCATGCCCTGTTCCAGCTCGTCCGCTTCGCCGCAGATGGCCTGCCATTCGTCCGGCACGTAAACGTGGCAGGTGCCACAGGCGCAAAGGCCGCCGCAGTCGCCTTCGATGCCGGGAACCAGATGGTTGACGGCTCCCTGCATGATGTTTGTGCCGACAGGCACTTCCACGACGTGCTCAGTACCGTTGATCTCGATATAGGTGATCTTCGGCACTAAGGTGCCTCGCTCGTCAGCGTGTCGCCCGACGCGATGAGGTCCCGCGCTTCCGCGATGATGGCGAAGGGTCGACCATCATCCATCACCGGGGTCAGTGAGAAATCCAGCGCTTTGTCTTCTCCGTCCGGCATGCTGATTTGCGTGTGGATCCGATAGGATTCTCCGGCAAGGCAGGTTGCCATGGCCGTCTGCAGGAGTTCTGCCGTTGCATCGGGATCCTCGGACCAGAAAGGCAGCGTGGCAAACAGCGCGCCAATGGGATCTGTGCCATCGGGAAGTAGCTGCCTGGCAGCCTGATTCATCTGCAGGACCCGGCCTTCCGGATCAATCAGGGCCATGGCCTGGATGGCGTGATCGAAAATGGTCGCCAGAGAAGCCTGACTTTCCGCGAGTTCCTGCTCCGTTTTTTTCCGGGCACGTAGATCCCTCAGGTGGGCACTGAAATAGACATCACCCTCCAGCGTCACCTTGGTGATGGAAGCCTCGAGAGGCACTTCCTCACCCGAGCGGGTGAGCCCGACGATTTCGGCACGCTCGCCCATCAATCGAGCCGGCTGGGACTCACTGGCGAACTGGGCGATCTGGCCGCCATGCGCGGCCCGGAAGCGTTCCGGCAGCAGCGTGCCGAGATCGACCCCGACCAACTCACCGCTGCCGTAGCCGAACAATGCTTCTGCGCTGGGATTGGCGTAGCTCACCCGCAGTTGCGGATCGACGGTAACAATCGCATCTGCTGAGATCGCCAGCACCCGAGCAGCCAGCCGATGAGCCGAACGGGTCTGCTGCTGCCGGGTCTGATCGCGGCTGATGTCCTGCAGCATGACGACGTAGAGGGTTTCATCCTCCGATCGGAGCCGACCGACCCTGACCCGGGCAGGCAGTTCCCGGCCACTGGTCGTGCGTACGATCAGATGCACGAAGTCCATCTCCGGTGCATCGGGCGTTTCCGCCCAGCGTTGCAGCCAGGCCAGAGGATTGAGGCGGGAGCGTTCGTTCTCCGGCAGGAAATCGGTGATCAGACCCGCCGCAGGTGTTTCCACCTCCAGCAAGCGGATTGCCGCGTCGTTTGCGAATACGAGCGTGCCGTCCGGCTGGATGACCAGCATCGGCTCCGGAAATCCGGATAGAAGGTTGCTTGCTGACAAATCCGTGAACGGCACTCAGCTGTGCTCCTGCTTCTTTTTGCCAATCATTTTTTGCCAATCATTCCGAAAGGCTGCTAGTAAGCAGCTTGCTCGGCGTTCAGAATATTGAGGTCAGACTTGCTGTCCTCCATTGCCTCCAACACGGTTAGATCCGCGTTCACCGGCACGCCAATGCCTTCGAAGAGCTCCTTGGTTCGCGGCGTGACGAGTCCCGCCCTGACCAGAGCCGGCATCATCAGATCGTTGAGCGAGTGGATCTGCCCGGGCGGCAGCTCACGGGTGATGCCCAGTTCCGCGGCTTCCTGCATGCCGGCCATGAAGTCCTGTGGATCGATGTTACTCACTTCAAGGACCTTCATGAACCCGGAATCCGTTCCGGCTGACTGACCTTTGACCAGGATCTGCACAGCATCGAAAGCAAACTGAGCCAGATCTTCCCGCTCGTCCTGATGCAGAGCGGCGACCGTGGGGGTGAGATAGACATGACCGAAGGAGACGTGCCGGGACTCATCGCGCATCACGTTGAAGGTGATGGACTTGAGCAGAGGTTCCTCCGTCTGCTTGTACATATTGTTGAAAGCACCCAGTGCCAGCCCTTCGACGATCATGTTCATCCCGATCATCACCTTGCAGAAGTTATTGGTGCTGAGGGTGGCGTCGATCAGCTCCTTCAGCCAGGGCACCATGGGGTAGTGGATGGCGATCTTCTCCACGTAACGGTCGTAGGCCTCGACGTGGCGAGCCTCATCGATGGTCTGGGTGGCGGCGTAGTACTTGGCCTTCATGTCCGGCACACCGTGGGCGACGGTTGCAGCGGTCAACAGCGCCCCCTGTTCGCCGTGCAGAAACTGAGAAAGCATCTGCGCGGTCGAGTGAGCCATGAAGGTCTGTTGCTGCGCTTCCGAGAGCTTCTGAAAGAACGGCATCTTGCCGTACTGACTGTGTTCCATCGCGATGATGGGGTTGGCGGGATCGATGGGCGTGTCCCAGGCGAGCTCCGCGGCATTCCACTGATTTTCCTTGGCGCGGTTATAGAGGTCGTCGAGCTTGGCCACCTGACCCTGATAGTCGAAGTTCCATGAAACCTGCATCAGTGTCTCGTAGGTTTCGGAATGAACCGATTGGTTTTCCGTGGCGACGGCTGCCATGAGTGTGCTCCGTAGCTTTAAGTTGGCTTGCGTAAGTGGGCTCAGACTGCCAGCGTGCCGCGGGCACTCATTGACCGGGATCAACAATTCAACCCGAACCCTGACGACGGGCGGGCAAACGGACAACACGATGAATTTGATGCATGTAGGGAAAGCCGCGTGAAATCAGGGGCTTAGAGCTCACCTCGAAGGAATTCATGGCAGGGTCGGGGGTTGTCCACAGGGTCATACCCACGTTAACCACAACATATCCACAGTCACTTGCGGCGGTTTCACTGGTCAGCTGGAAAGCGCCGCGTAAACTGGTTTCCACGGTTGAACGAAGCGAAGGACACTGGAGACAGAGCCTCTTCAAACCGGAATGCCGAGAAGACCCTCGCCGGGGTCAGGGTCAGTGTCAGGCGGCACTGGCTCAAGGGAAAAACCCACGTCCGGCAGCCGTTGGCCAACGTGCTGGATCGGGCAGGCGATCAGAGTCGCTCGCAGGCGGCTCCCCGGCTGGAACGATGCGCGCCTCTTCGGAGGTGGGCACTCGGGAAAGCAGCTCCCGCAAGGGAGAGGGGAGCGGACTTGGGAGAGAAGCTGAGAACCGGGTAGATTCCGACTTCGAGAAAGCCGATCAGCCAACTCGAAGCGACGTAGCAAGGCGTCGTAAAACAACGGCTCTTGAGTCAAAGGCTGCGGCCGGCGCCAATCGCCCTTGAGGCGGTTCGACAAAGGCTGAAGTCACAGGTCCACGGGCCTGATCGGGAGGGGCTGCTTCAAGTGAGCAAAACCGATCGACGAGCCCAAAGCCTGAGATTGGTCCTCTTCGGAGGTCCGGTTGGAGAACCCCGCCTTGGCGGGGTTTTCTTTTATTCAGCCCGGGCGTTTCCCCTCCATCAGGTTTTTCAGTGCGCGGATGGTGCGCCAGTTCCGGCTCGTGGCAGCGCAGCCGAACACCTTCTCAGCCCGCGCAGCCAGTTTGGACCGACCAATCCCGTCCGGTGCGTGCAGGTAGAAGATCGTGCCGTCCAGCTTGAACGACTCACCCGGCGCCTTGAGAGTGTCTAGCCTGGCGTCCGCATTTGCGGCAGGTACCGTCTCGAGAAACCAAACGTGAACTGTGGCCGGTGCCTTGTCTGCGATGGGAAATGGATTGCGATCGACCACCTTCTTGAGCGAGGCGGGGGTGATCCTCAGCACGGCCGGTTCAAAGCCATACAGCACGTTGATTCTGGCACCCAAGTCGGTCTCGATTGTCTTCTCCAGTGCTGGCGGTAGCGTGACGGCTACGTTGCCGCTTTGCAGATAGGTTTCCACATGGGTGCCGCCCAGATCCTCGAGGCAAGCACGCAACTTAGCCATGGGTAGCTTGTTACGCCCGCCGACGTTGATTCCACGGAGCAGTAGTACGCACCGTCCCACGGGGCTCAGACTTCCCATGTCTGCCTCCCTCTCCAGTAGAGGCTCTAAACATAGCAGGAGGGCAGTCCTGGACATATGGGACGAAGAGGCCGCACATCGGTACAATGCGCGCTCTTTGAAATGCTGACAAAGGTACGCCCATGGCCACGGCCGAAGAAGACGAAGCCGCTCGCGAGCGAGACGATGTGCGCTGCGAGGCCGCACTGTCCACACTGGAAGACGTGCTTTGGCGATTCAACGAGACCAATGAAGGCACGTTGTCGGTATACGATGTGCTCGGCTTTCTCGTCGAAGACCTGGTCAAAGAAGGATTCTGTGCTGCCTGCGTGAACGATACGATCAAGACGGCACTGGAACGCACGGGTGCGGATCTCAATACTCACCGCGAAGAGGAAGGGCCGCTACGGGGCTCGGGCGACGTTTTTCACTGACTCAGATCACCGAGCCTTCACCAAAATCCGGATCCCGCTTTTCTCTCAGCGCCCGCACACCTTCCCGTGCATCCGGACTCGTAAATCCGAGCATCTCCAGCGCGGTGGAGGTGTCGAAGGTTGGTCCGGCCATGCGCAGCCAGTTGTTCAGTGAGTACTTGGTCCAGCGGATCGCGCTCTGTGCACCACCGGCCAGTTTGTCTGCCACTTCCAGCGCCTTGTCCTGCAGCTCATCATCATCCACGCACAAAGACACCAGGCCGATACGCTCTGCTTCTTCGCCGGAGAGACGATCGCAGGTGAGCAGGTAGTACTTCGACTTTGCCATGCCGCAGAGCAACGGCCAGATGATGGCGGCATGATCTCCGGCGGCAACGCCGAGCCGAGTGTGACCATCTGTCAGACTGACGGAACGGGCGACGATGGAGATATCGGCCATCAGACCGGCCACCAGACCCGCACCCACCGCGGGACCGTTGATGGCAGAAATGACCGGCTTGCCGCAGTTGATGATGTTGTAGACCAGGTCTCTGGCTTCCTTCCACGTGCGCGCCCGCACATCGAAATCATCTATGGTCTCATCGATCATGTCGAAGTCACCGCCTGCAGAAAACGCTTTTCCGGCTCCGGTCAGGATCACGGCATCTATGTCCGGATCTTCATCGACCTCGCGCCAGACATAGGTGATCTCTCTGTGGCCGATGGCGTCCAGGGCATTGTAGCGCTCAGGTCGATTGAAGGTGATCCTGAGAACCCGGGGTGTCGGGCGGTCGAAAGCGAGCCTCTGATAGTTTTCGTATGCCACGTTTGCCTCCTCGGGCGCGAGCTTCTTACCAGTACATCAAGACATCAGCGCTGCAGTACATCAGAACAGCGCGAACAGAATCATCAGAGTGCCTGCTATTCCGATGGCCCAGGCCAGCGGCCGGATCCACGGCCAACCGGCCAGGTAGATCACGGCGTGGGCTATCCGGCTGTAGAAAAAAAGTTGAGCCCCGAGAACGGTCCATTCCGTGGAGATACCGGCCACGGAAGCTGCTAGTACCAGTGTTGCGAAGAGCAGTAGGCCTTCTTTGTGGTTTTCAGCGACCCGTTTGCTGCGCGACTGGAACTGTGACGGTTCGCCCAGGTTGTCCCTTGCGCCCGCCATTGCGGGTAGTCCCTGGGCCAAGATGCCTGCGACGGCCTGGATCAGAATCAGTAACACAAGCAAGGCCACGCTATAGGCGAGCATGGTGAGTTCGATAGTCATTGATATGTCCCCTTGGTTGATGACTTCGAGACGACTTACTTTACGGAACTGTTCCTGAGCCGACCAGAGCGGATTCCGGTCTCAGGAGAGGATAGCGTTGCCGTATACCGGCAGGGAGGCCGTGCCGCCGGTGTGCAGAAAGACAAGATCGGCAACGCCTTCGAACTCGCCTGCGGTAATTTTACCAATGAGTCCGCTCATGGCTTTCCCGGAGTAGACGGGATCCAGCAACAGCCCCTCCTGTGAAGCGAGTTGCTTGAGAGCGTCAAAGGTGGCTGCCGTTGGCAGGCCGTATCCTTCACCAAGGTAGCTTGAATCCACAATGATGGCGTCCCGGTCGAGTTGGTAGTCGACACCGGCCAGCCGCAAGGCTTCATCTGCCAGGTCGCCGATCTGGGCGACAAAGGCGGGCAGTTCTGCGCCGCCCTCAGAGACGTTGATGCCGTGCACTCTGATCTCGTCCAGCTTGCCGGCCAGGGCAAGTCCGGCGAGCAGACCGGACTGGGTCCCAGCGCTGGCGGTGGCGTGGACGATGTCCGTCAGCTCGAAGCCGCGATCCTTGCTCTGCTCGATCAGTTCCAGCGCGCAGGCTGCGTAGCCAAGCGCGCCGGTGCCGTTGGAGCCGCCCGTGGGGATTGTGTAGACGGACCGTTTCTGACCGTCGAGATCGGCTCTCAGTTCACTCAAGGTATTCTTGACCTCGTCCATTGCCACCAGGTGGACGTTGGCGCCAAACATGTGATCCAGCAGAACGTTGCCAAGCGTCTCGTAGCTCGGATCCTGCCAGGGTACCTTGCGGGCCAGGATCAGGTGACAGGCAAGCCCACGGGCGGCACAGGCTGCTGCCGTCTGCCTGGCGTGATTGGACTGCACCGCACCGAAGGTAATGACCGTGTCCGCGCCTTCGGCTTCAGCCTGGCCGATGAGGAATTCGAGTTTGCGGGTCTTGTTACCGCCTGTGCCGAGGCCGGTGCAGTCGTCCCGTTTCACCCATAGGTCCGGGCCGCCCAGCTTGCTTGAGAGCCTCTCCATCCGTTCCAGCGGAGTGGGAAGATGTGCCAGTTGGGTTCGTGGCAGATGGCTGAAAGCGTCGGTCATTTCTCGAAGGATCCTCTGGTGTGGATAGCTCACGGAAGCTCAGAGCTTATCGCGTCAGGCCCGACAGTGCGCTCGTCGAGTGGTTTCCGCGCTGTGGATTTCTGCGTATGGTTCCGAGCGTCGTTTTGCGACTTGGCTGACCAGATGCCAGATCACGCCCAGTTTCTGCTCGCCATCGGAGCTTTTCTCCTGCTCGGGCTTGCTGCCGACGTGCTTGGCCGACGAACGATCATTCCCCGCGTCACCCTGATCCTCTGCTGCGGCATTGTTGTTGGTGACGAGTTGCTGGGCCTGATTCCGGACGTCCTGCACCAGCGTTTTCCGTTGATCGCGGACATGGCGCTGATGATGGTGGGTTTCCTGCTTGGCGGTCGGCTGCGACTCGAGGCTTTGCAAGCAGATGGGCCCCAGGTGCTGTGGATCTCAATCGTCGCAGCCCTGGGCACAACCGCGCTCGTGACCCTCGCGCTTCTGCTGATGGGTGTGCCACTGGCGGCGGCGGTGCTGCTCGGCTGCGTGGCGGCGGCAACGGCACCGGCCGCAACGCTTGATACGCTCATGGTTTACGGGACTGAAGGTCGCTTTGGCCGACTGCTGGCGGCAGTGGTTGCGATCGACGATGCCTGGGCACTCATCCTGTTCAGCCTGGGGCTGGCCTTCATAGGACTGATGGACGGTGACAATCACCTCGCAGGTACGCTGCAGGAAGTGGCCTGGGATCTTGGCGGCGCGTTGCTGCTCGGTGCCGTCATCGGGCTGCCCGCGTCTTACCTGACGGGTCGGGTCCGCCCCGGTCAGCCAATGCTGATGGAAGCACTGGGCCTGGTGTTGCTGTGTGGAGGACTTGCCCTGATCCTTGAAGTTTCCTATCTGATCGCCTGCATGACCATGGGGATGGTCATCGCTAATCTCGCGCGCCATCACGACTATCCCTTCCATGAGATCGAGAACATCGAGTGGCCCTTCATGGTGGTCTTCTTCATGCTCGCAGGCGCGTCGCTAGAGCTGTCTGCGCTCTTGCAGGTTGGTCTTGTGGCGGCCGTATTCGTGGGCGCTCGGATCGTCGGCAAGATAGTGGGCGCGGCGCTCGGTGCACGTGTCAGCGGTGCGGACGTGGTGGTGACCCGCTGGATGGGAATGGCCCTCCTGCCTCAGGCGGGCGTCGCCATCGGCATGGCACTGCTCGCGGCCGAGAGGTATCCGAACTATCAGGATTTCATTCTGCCGGTGGTGATCGGCACGACGGTAATCTTCGAGCTCACCGGTCCCATCGCCACGCGCGTCGCGCTGGCACGCGCGGCGGAAGCGGAACAGACATAAAAAAGCCGCCCGAAGGCGGCTTGAATCCGTCCCGTTATGGTTTTTATTCGGGACTGAATTTCGCTTTCCCCTCCCCTAGTAACCGGCTCGTCCTCACGTGCTCGGCAGGGCAAAACGAGCGGAGAAAGTAACAGGAACTTTTCAGACAATCAACAAGTTAAGAAGACTTTTCTAGTATTCGTTGAGGTTGCAGTAAGCCTATCCGAGGATCTGGGGTGATCGTTGTGGCTTGGAAGGCACGCCGGAACGGGGCTTCGAGGCCTGTAACCTGAGCGCCAGACTGCTAGTCTTCGCGGGCAACAACGCGCACTCACGGGGAGAACAATGGCGATCGAGACACCACTGGCAGAACAGCCGCTGGCCTTGAAAGGGGCACCTGGCTCGCCCTACACACGCAAGATGCTGGCTGTGCTCCGTTACCGACGAATCCCGTACCGGCTTTTGGTCGGAGATCAGGCGGAATCCCTGGGGATGCCCGAGCCTAAGGTAGGGCTGCTGCCTACCTTTTACTTTCCGGACCACGCAGGGGAGCCGGAGGCTGTGGTGGATTCCACGCCAATCATTCGCAGGCTCGAGGAAGAATATCCGGGTCGATCGGTCATTCCCGACGATCCGGTGTTGAACTTCATCGACTACCTGCTCGAAGACTACGGTGACGAATGGCTCACCAAGGCGATGTTTCACTATCGCTGGTATTACGAAGCAGACATCGAGCGGGCGGGGGAGATCCTGCCGCGCTGGCGCAATCTTCGGGCCACCGACGAAGAAATCGCACCAATGTCGAAGTTCATTGCCGAACGTCAGATCTCAAGGCTTTATGTGGTGGGCAGCAACGACACCACGGCGCCGGTAATCGAGTCGAGCTATCTCAGGTTCCTCGAGCTGTTTCGGGCGCACCTCCCGAACGGGGGATTTCTGCTGGGTGCTCGGCCCGGCTCGTCGGACTTCGCCTTCTATGGCCAGCTCACACAGCTTGCCGCATTCGATCCGACCCCGATGTCGGAAACCCTGAGCCGGGCACCTCAGGTCTACGCGTGGACGAGCGTGGTGGACGATCTATCCGGCCTCGAACCGGGACCGGACGACTGGTTCGACCGGAATGAACTTCCGGACACGCTCAAAGGGTTGCTGGCGGAAGTGGGACGCACCTACGCGCCGGCCTTGCTGGCCAACGCGGCGGCCATCGATGCGGGATCGGATGAAGTGCAGACCGAGATCGACGGCAAACCCTGGGTCCAGAAGCCGTTTCCCTATCAGGCGCGCTGTCTGCAATGGTTGCGCCAAGCCTATGTGGGCCTGGATGGCGAGGACCGGCAGCTCGTGGATGGTCTGCTCGAAGGTACAGGCTGTGAGGCGCTGTTTACCCGACCGTGATCCGGACGGACCTGATCGATGCCGCTCAGCGGCGTCCGAAGGCGTTCATCATGGCCTCGGCGGACAACCAGAACGCCAGCTGCACACGCTGGTACAGCGGCAGGCCTCGGCTTTCCCGCCAACGCAGGCGCCAGCCACGCCAGGCGGGATGGCGAGCGAGTTTGCGCTCGAAGCGGGGGGATAGCGCCGAAACGCAGACCATCGCCAGAATGAGGAATAGAAAGCCAGGCAGGACCGGGATCAGAAGCCCGATCAGCCCGAGAAGCGTGAAGGCCACGGCGGCCAGGATGAGAGCGCTGCGTTTGAGCATCCAGTGAATCCTGAAGAGTTGCTTGCTGACCACATTGGCAATGCAACCCTTGTGCCACACATAACATATTGATTTTGATGGATAAAACCTTAACGCTGGCTGGCGAATTTGCCTAACTGCTGGCCAAATCCGCCTGCGACTCTCCTTACAACCCGATAACCCCAATGTCACCTTGGCTCTTTATCCTCGATGAGTAGTTTTTACCGATTGAGGACACCATGCAGGACATTCTGGGACGGACATTCTCCGTGGGGGACGGAGAGTATCGAGTAGTAGACGTCCGACAGCTTTCCGGTGAGGTCATGGTCTATGCGGAACAGACGGCCGCGGAGGTCACGGAAGAGCGCCGGCCACGCCGTGCGGCCTTTCATTACGGTGATATCGCTGCCAGGCTGGAATCCGGTCCCCGCGCTGGCTGACATCGCCTGTGAGCTCTAGGCTGCTCGTTGATCGCACACCCCTCCTGCGTCACGATCTTTGATTGAACCCTATCTCTCTGATTTCGTGACCTTTTCCACGGCTTGACGGCCATTGTCCTGATTTAATTCCGGAATCCGGAAGGTACGACCCCCGTGCCGTGCCAGGCCGTTGATGACCGTGGCGTTCATGCGCTGCTTTTTCGCAAAGGATGACGGAAAGTCGTGACAGAGCAGGATGGATACGAGGAAGCCGTATTGCTGTTCGATGCCGATCTGCAAGGCATCGATTCGGAGTACACGTCCTCAGACTTCGAGGCGCTGATTGCCGGCGGGGCGAACCTCAGCCAGTTTGCTGCCAGCGTGGTCCATGCCGCCTTTGTGGTGGTTGGCGCGGCGCTTTCCGTGCGGGCGATGGTATTTTTCATCTTCAAGGTGGACGAAGACGGCCTGGCGGATCCGAACTTCAATCTGCCTCTGCGATATCTCGCCGACAATGCCGGTCCGGGTCCGGATCTGGGTGCAGGAGCCATTCGCCTCGCCTGCCGCGGCCAATGCCCGGTACCCTGGCACTCGGTGAACATGTGGGAGCCAGGCGCCGGTCCGGATGGTGGGTCCATCGATCTGGTGCAGAAGGTTGTCTGGCGAAACCGGTTGGGGCTCAAACCTTCCGGCGCCATCGATAAGGTGCTGGAGGCGGAGCATCTGGTGCTGCTGGAAAACGGGCTGGAGCAGTCCAATGGCCAGCGTCTGAGCCAGAAGATCATGGAAGCCCGGCTGACGGATACCTTCGGTGAAGAAGGCAAGGTCAACCTCGAGAAGGTGATCAGGCAGCACAATGATCGCCTGTCGGAAGTGTCGAGCAAATATCGCGAGGAACTCGCCGAGCAGCAGCAGACCTATCTGATGCAGATCAGGGACTGTCGGGAAGAAATCCGCGAGCTGAAATCAGCCCTGCGAAACGAGCAGCAGAAGAGCCGGCGCCTGCAGGCCCTCCTGCGCGGCGATCCCTGATCCGCTAGGGCGCGTCTACCGCCTCGCGGATCCCGGTCGGTGCCTCGGCCGGCAGCTCCGGAACCTGCCCCGTGATCATCATGTACAGGCTGGTCAGCACGATCAGCACGAAGAACAGGGTCGTGCCTGTCAGAAAACCAACCAGCGCGGCGCGCACGCTGGTGTGCAGCGGATGGCCCTGCGCCGTGTGATAGGCGATCGCCGCCCCCTGCAGACGGTCGGCGACGAACCAGGCGAGCAACGCCTGCCCGACCGTGAACAGCAAGGCCACCCCCAGCGTCTGTGGCAGGAGAAAGGTGATTCCGATGAAGCCGAGGAATATGGCAACGCCGGTCAGTCCAATGGACCTGGCCAGATTGGCTCTACCGAGGGCCAGATAGTTCAGCGCGATCAGAAGCACACCAGCCGCGAGTGAGCCGAGGATGGTGGCGATGATGATTCCACGGGTGGTGTAGAGCGGTGCGCTGGGAGATTCGGGCCGCGATGGTTGATCGAGTTCAGACATGCGCGGATGATGATACACATTCCCAGCCTGAGGAAGCTGCCCATGAATCTCGAGATCTTTTCCGATCTGATCTGCCCCTGGTGCTTCATCGGCAAACGGCGGTTGGACGAGGCTTTGGCTACAGGCGTTGGCGAGGGAGTCAACATCATCTGGCGCGCTTATCAGTTGTACCCGACCATTCCGACCGAGGGCATGGATCGGACGGAGTTCGCGCGGTTGCGTTACAGAGGCGCGGACCAATCGGCCGCCCGCCGGCAGATCGAACTGGAGGCGGAGCGTATTGGCATAGACATGGGCTTTGCACGCATCAGCCGGATGCCGAATACCTTCCAGGGCCACCGTCTGCTGCACCGTGCCCGCACCCATGAGGTGCAGCACGAACTCTCTGACCGGCTCTTCTCCGACTACTTTGAGCGGGGCAAAGATGTCGGTGATGAGAGCGTGCTGCTCGATGCGGCAGAATCGGTGGGTATGGATCGGTCGGATACGGCCGCGTACCTCGCTTCCGAGGAGGGCGTGGATGCGGTGCGCAGAGAAATCGAGCGGGCCTCGGCGATAGGGGTGACCGGTGTGCCCTGTTTTGTCTTCGCCGGTGCCTATGCGTTGCCGGGCGCTCAGGAGCCGGAAGTGATCGCTCAGGTCATAGAACGGGCGAAGGTAAAGCTGGCCCCGGCTGAGTCTGCCTGAGACGGTTCATGAGCCGGGTAGGGTCAACTTCGGGGTCACCGGTTGGCTGAAGGTGTGCTTGGCCAGCACCCCATACACATGACCGCACTGATCGCAGTGCACGACCAGAAACCAGGGCTGTCTGGTTCTGGATCTTTCGCTGCTTTCCTTTGAGACAATGTGGCTGATGCCGTCGACACCGCATTCCGGACACTTCGGTTCGACCATCAGACCTCCCAGTTCTGATTCATGTCGTGTGACGGGATCGCTTCGGCGGTCCGGCCGACAACCTTGGCCGGCACGCCGGCAACGGTCACGTGGGCCGGCACGTTATCCAGCACCACGCTGCCAGCGCCGACCTTTGCGCCTTCGCCGACTTCGATGTTACCGATCACCTTGCAACCCGCCGCCAGCAGCACGCCGCGACGGACCTTCGGATGACGGTCACCCCCTGACTTGCCGGTACCACCCAGAGTGACCGAATGCAGGATCGAGACGTCGTCCTCGATCACCGCGGTTTCGCCCACCACGATGCCGGTGGCGTGATCGAGCATGATGCCGGAACCCACCCTGGCAGCGGGGTGAAAATCCACACCCAGAGTGACGCTGATCTGGCTCTGAAAAAACTGGGCCAGAGTCTGACGACCGTTCTGCCAGAGCCAGTTGGCGATCCGGTGCGCCTGCAGGGCGTGGAAGCCTTTGTAGAACAGGAACGGTGTGGTCAGGTCCTCACAGGCTGGGTCCCGGGAGAAGATGGCGAGCATATCGATCTCAGCCGCACGCAGGATGTCCGGGTCGTCTTCCATGGCTTCCTTGATTACGTCCCGGATCAGCATGGTCGGCAGCATGGGGTTGTCCAGCTTCGACGCCAGCCGGAAGCTCAGCGCGGAGCCGAATGTCTGGTGGTTCAGAATGGTGGCATGGAAGTAGCTGCCGAGTATGGGCTCTTCTGCCGCTTTCGCATCCGCCTCGGAGCGCATCATGTGCCAGAGATCGTCGGTGTCGCTCATCGGCCGCTCCACGGAAATCTCGCGGAGAAGCTGGGCGTAACGCTCATGGATATTGGTGGTGAGAACGCTGCTCATTGGTTTCGTCCCTGTGTTCGGCTTCGTCGGATCCGCGCCAGTGCCGCATGATGTAAGTTGGTTGCCACAAATCCCGGCATTGTTCCGTCCAGTCACGCAGGTTAACGTGCCGGTAGATGGGATAGTACTTCTCTTAGGACACCTGGGCGATGACAAGTTCATTCTCCACGGTCGGCCTGATCGGCCGCCGTGGCACGGCTACCATTCGCGACTCGCTGGAGACTGTGCTCAAGCTGCTGCTCGAGAAAGGCGTGCGTGTGGTGATGGAGGAAGACACGGCCACCATCATCGGCAATGGTCAGCGCAGCGATCGAGACCTCTACGAGCGGGTACCTCGACTGGCGCTTGGTGAGCGTTCGGATCTGATCGTGGTGGTCGGCGGTGACGGCAGCCTGCTTGGCGTGGGCCGGGATCTGGCGCACTCCGGCGTGCCGGTTGTGGGCGTCAACCGGGGCGGGCTTGGGTTTCTCGCCGACATTGCACCGGAGCAGATCGAAGCGGCGCTTGGGGAAGTGCTTGCCGGCAGGTTCCGTGAAGAAGACCACTTTCTCCTGCATGCGCGAATCGTCCGTGATGGCAAAGAAGTCGGAGGATCACCCGCGCTGAACGACGTGGTGGTGCATCTGGGTGGTATGGCCCGGATGATGGAGATATCGCTCTGGATCGATGATGAGTTTGTTTATGATCAGCGCTCGGACGGTCTGATCATCGCCTCACCCACGGGCTCCACCGCGTACGCCCTGAGCGCAGGAGGACCGATCATGCATCCGAGCCTGGATGCGATCGTGGTTGTGCCCATGTTTCCGCACACGCTCACCTCGCGTCCGCTGGTGGTACGCGGTCAGTCTGAGATAAGAGTCAGCGTCGGCGGTGCCGATCAGGAGGCGAGGGTGAGCTGCGATTCTCAGGTCGACTTTCTGCTCGATCCCGGTGATGAGGTGGTGATCTCGAAATACCAGACACCGTTGCGGTTGATCTACTCAATGGAGCACAGCTTTTTCGATTCCTGTCGGAGCAAGCTGGACTGGGCGTCACGGCTCGGCGGCGGCAACGAGTAACCCTGCGCAGACCGAGGTATCCCGCAAACATCCTGTTCGATTGACTTCAGCGAATCAGTCGATCAGGGCACCAGGTGTATCCACGTCATCCAGCACGCCCCGGTCCGCGACCGGGTGGCGAATGAGGTGTTCGTTGTCCCGGAGCATCGATCGTGCCCCCTGATCACCCGTCAAGGCACGCAGCCCGGCGAAGCAGCTGCTCGGGAAAGTGACAGGATGCCCAGGCGTGCCTCTATAAATCGGCTGGACGATGCTCTGCGCCTCTGTGGCGAAGAAAACGTCGAGCAACTCAGCGAGCGTTCCCTTGCGGACGAATGGCATGTCAGCGAGCGCAACTGACGCCCACTGCCAGTGATCGGCAATGGCGTCAATTCCGGCAGCCAGCGAGTGTCCCATTCCGAGCGCTGCGTCCGGCGCGAGGGCAACCTCAGGATTACCGGCTAGCGAGCGCACCTGGCGAGCCAGAGCTCTATCGTCAGGACGTAATACCACACAGATGTGTGAATAGACTTCCGAGTAGCGGGCCAGGGTTGCTTCCAGCAGGGTGCGACCATCCGGCAGCGTGTGCGCACGTTTGTCAGAACCGAAGCGGCGGCTGAAACCGGCAGCCAGAATCAGTGCTCCGCCGATTGGTCGGACTCGAGTCTCAGCCGACACTCAAAGCGTCGAGTGCTTCGGTCGCTTGCGTGCGGGCTCTGGCTTTCACGGCGGTGATCTCAGCCAGTATGGCGATGGCGATTTCAGGCGGCGTCTTGCTGCCGATTGGCAAGCCCACTGGCGCATGCAGCCGATCCAGCTCAGCATCGCTGAGATCCAGCTCCTTCAGTCGTTCGCGACGCTTCGCGCTGGTGCGGCTGGAGCCCAGGGCGCCGACGTAGAATGCTTCGGTTTGCAGCGCTTCCATCAGACCCATATCGTCGATGCGCGGATCGTGGGTGAGCGCAACGATGGCGGAGCTGGCATCACTGGCCAAGGCGCGTACCGCATCATCGGGCATGTCACAGACCCGATTCACGCCTTCTACCGGAAAGTCGTCCAGCATCTGCTGGCGAGGATCGCAAACGGTGATCGCGTAATCGAGATTCAATGCCATGCTGGCCAGGTACTGAGAGACCATTCCGGCACCGATGATGAACAGCTGTTGCTGGGGGCCGTAGGTGTGGTTCAGACGCTGGGCGTTCTCATCCCACTCGAGCGGCGCGTAACCGTCCGCGTCTACCGTCAGCTTCACCTGGTTCTTCAGATCGACCGTTCTCTGCACATGCCTGCGTTCCATCAGAGCCTCGGTGAGACTGTCGATGTGAGTCCGGGTCTGCTGATCGGGTGCCAGCGGCTCGATGACGATGCGCAGGCTGCCGCCACAAGGTAGCCCGAACTTCTCCGATTCCTCGTCGCTGACCCCGTAAGTAAAAAACTGGGCTTGATCTTTTGCCAGTTCTCCATTGGTCAGCTTCTCCAGTAGATCGTCCTCCACACAGCCTCCGGACAACGAGCCGACGATGTGGCCCTCCGGATCACAGGCGAGCAGCGAACCCACCGGACGGGGTGAGGATCCCCAGGTGCCGATGACGGTGGCCAGCCAGCAGTTCCGGCCCTCTGTCAGCCAGCTCTGGACCTTGCGAATGACTTCTTCATCTACTGCATGCATGGGAGTGCCCGTTGTCAATTGCCGTGTCTGATTGTGATTCGAAGTGCTTTATCATTCCTATTCTACTACCGCCTTTGTGGTCCTTCATGCGCGTTATTGAGACCTCTCTCGAGGAGGATTTATCCCTGTTTTCCCGCTATCTGTGGCAGCAGCGCGTTCCACACCGGATTTACGAGGAAAGCGGCCGACAGGTCGTGGAATTGTCGGACGGGCGCTGGGTAGACCCGGTTCGGAAAGCCTATCAGGACTGGCGTGCCGGGACGCTGGTGCTGGAGCCCCGCCAGGGTGCCGGCAAGGGCTGGCAATTCGGCGCAACCCTGGCCGAGGTGCCGGGTTGGATTCGTCGCTTTCCGGTGTTGTCAGGCTTGATCGTGCTTTCGCTGGTCGTCTTTCCGTTTTCCGGACCGCTGGCTGGCGATCGCTTCAACGCCGTGCTGGTGGCATTGACCATCACCGATCTGCGCCTTCCGTCAGCGGGCGACTGGAGCGCGCTGTTTTCCGCCGAGATCTGGCGTTGGTTCACACCGGTTTTCCTGCACTTCTCGGTGTTGCACCTGGCCTTCAACCTGGCAGTCATCACGGAGTTCAGCCGCCGGGTGGAAGCTCGGGATGGCTCTGCCAGGTTTGCCCTGCTGGTGCTGCTGATCGGCGTGTTGAGCAATCTGGGCCAGTTTGTCTACAGTGGCTATCCGTTGTTTGGTGGCCTTTCCGGGGTGGGTTACGGCCTGGTTGGCTACGTGCTGGTCCGCCAGCGGCTGGCACCGGACGACCCTGCCTGGCAGGTGCACATGGCGTTCGCCTGGAGCCTGCTGGTTTTCCTGGTGATATTCAGCACCGGTGTCACCGAAACCTTCGAGCTGTTCGTTGCCAACGCGGCGCATTGGGTAGGACTGATTTCCGGCGCCATTCTGGGCTGGCTTGGTGGCAGGCCGGTTCGTGGCTGAAACGTGGGAAGGCGAGCTTGCCGGGCTAAGCATCCACCCCGGCGCGGCTGGCGGGCCAGCTCGCTATCAGCTCGAGTTCAAGGACGGCCCATCGATCGCCTTGAACGAACGAATTGGCTGCGGTGTGGAGATCGGCTTCAGCGGTGTGATCTGCTGCCGGTACTGTGGCACGGAGTCGAGGAAAAGCTTTGGCGGTGGTTACTGCTATGACTGCTTCAGCACGCTTGCCCGCTGTGACCTCTGCGTGGTCAGTCCGGATCGCTGCCACTATGATGCGGGCACCTGCAGGGAACCCGATTGGGGCGAGTCCTTCTGCATGCAGCCGCACCGGGTGTACCTGGCCAATTCCAGTGGCATCAAGGTAGGCATCACGCGAGCCGGACGGGAGATCGGGCGTTGGCTCGATCAAGGTGCAATTCAAGGGCTGGTGATACTGGAGGCCAAGACTCGTCGAGACGCAGGGATTACGGAAGCGACCATAGCCGAAGTGCTGCCGGACCGAACGGATTGGCGCAGAATGCTCAGAGCAGACGTACCTGAGCTCGATCTGCCTGGGGAGTGGCGACGACTGCGGGAAAGCGGCCTGGCCCTGCCGGGCGGCGTAGAGCCGGTGCCGGGGGTGGAGTCCGCTGATGTGGTCGTGCTGTCTTATCCGCTGACTGTGAATGCTCCGCCGGAACGGACGCTACGGCTGGACGAGTGCTCGATCAGTGGCAACCTGAAGGGCATGAAAGGTCAGTACCTGGTGCTGGGCAGTGGCGCCTTCAATGTGCGTGCCCATGCCGGATACCGTGTGCGGATGACAATGGGCGCGCCTCGGGATGAAGACACCGCTGGTGAGCAGCTGGGACTCTTCGGATGAGACGCACCCTAGCGATCTGCTCGCAGACAGTTAATTGAACCGGAAATAGAAGATGAACGAAACGCCAGAAGCCACTCATCTGGCCGACTACCGACCGCCGGACTACCAGGTGGCGGAGACTCACCTGCATTTCGAGATCGGCGATGGTGAAACCCGCGTCACCAATCGCATGTCGCTCTCCCGCTCTGGCGGGCCTCGCCCGCTGCTGCTGGATGGCGAGAACATGGTGCTGGAGTCCGTCGCTGTGGATGGCCGATCACTCGGCAGCAACGAGTACAGCCTGGATGACGTGTGCCTGACCGTTCACGATCTCCCGGAGCGCTGTGAGGTGACCGTGGTCACCCGGATCGAGCCGGAAAAGAACACTGCCCTCGAGGGGCTTTACAAGTCGAGCAGCATGTACTGCACGCAGTGCGAGGCGGAAGGGTTTCGTCGTATCACCTACTACCCGGACCGGCCGGACGTGCTGAGCGTGTTCACCACCAGCATCGTGACGGATGCCGGATATCCGGTGCTGTTGGCTAATGGCAACCTGATCGCGGATGAGGTGCTCGATGACGGCAGGCGTCAAGTGACCTGGCAGGATCCTTTTCCCAAGCCGAGCTATCTGTTTGCTCTGGTGGCAGGTGATCTTTCCGTAATCGAGGACAGCTTTACTACAGCGTCCGGACGGAATGTGAAGCTTCAGATCTTTTCCGAACCGCACAACATTGCGCAGTGTGACTACGCCATGGAGGCTCTGAAGCGCTCCATGCGCTGGGACGAAGCGGAGTACGGTCGAGAATACGATCTGGACGTCTACATGATCGTCGCCGTAGACGATTTCAACATGGGTGCCATGGAAAACAAGGGGCTCAACATATTCAACACATCCTGTGTCCTGGCCTCTCCTGATACCGCGACTGATCAGGCTTATCAGCGGGTGGAAGCGGTGATCGCTCACGAGTACTTCCACAACTGGTCGGGCAACAGGGTCACTTGCAGGGACTGGTTCCAGCTGAGCCTGAAGGAGGGATTCACCGTCTACCGGGATGCTCAGTTCTCTGGAGACATGAATTCAGCGACAGTGAAACGCATCGAAGATGTGAACCTGCTCCGCTCCGTGCAGTTCGCAGAAGACGCGGGTCCGCTTGCCCACCCGGTACGGCCAGCCAGCTACATCGAGATCTCCAACTTCTACACGCCAACGGTTTACGAGAAAGGCGCCGAAGTGGTCGGCATGGTTCGAACGCTGATCGGCCCTGAAGCCTTTCGCACAGGCTCTGACCTGTACTTCGAACGGCACGATGGCCAGGCTGTCACGACGGAAGACTTCCTCAAGGCAATGGCCGATGCTTCTGATGCCGATCTGGACCAGTTTCAATACTGGTACGATCAGGCCGGGACACCGGTGCTGAAGGTGGACGCCGAGTTCAGCGAAGGCAAGCTCAGTCTCCAGTTCGAACAGAGTTGTCCGGCGACACCCGGGCAGCCGCAGAAGCAGCCGTTTCACATGCCGGTTGCGTTTGGCCTGCTCGCTCCAGACGGAGAAACCCTCGTCACCGAAGACCTGACGTGGACGTCGGATCAGGAGATCGAGCGGCGCAATGACTCCCTGCTCATGCACCTGCGCGACAGGCGTGCCGACGTGGAGATCCCAGGGTTGGCCACTGAGCCGCAGGTGAGCATGCTGCGCGGATTCTCAGCGCCGGTGAAGGTGGAATTCGATCGTCCCGACCAATCACTTGCCTTCCTGGCTACGCGGGATGCGGACGGATTTGCAGCCTGGGATGCGTTGCAGGCACTGCTGGTACGCGAGATCGAGCGTCTTGCCGCAGGTGCGGAGGTCTCCGGTGCGATCATCGATCTTTTCGGTGAGTTGCTCCTGGATCAGGCTGCCAACGCGGAAGATCGATTCCTGCTTGCAACCAAGCTTGCCGTGCCGAGTGAGAACTATCTTTTCGAAGCGGTCGAACGCATCGATGTGGATGGGATCTGTGCTGCAAGAGACAAGCTGCTCCACACCCTGGCCAGCGTCCACCACTCAGCCTGGCAGAAGCTGTACGAAGCGCATCAATCCAGCGCCCCGTACTCGCCCGACGCGGAGACCATGTCTCATCGAGCCCTGAAGAACAGCGCCCTGGGCTACCTTGCCCGAGTGCTCGCCAGCACGGCGGAAACACAGGCCGATCTGAAAGCACTGCTGTCGGCTGCGTACGATGGAGCAGATAACCTGACGGATCGCCGGGCGGTGCTTCAGTCAGCGGTGAACTGCTTACCGGAAAGCGATCTGACGACCGAGCTCCTGTCTCGATTCTACGAGTCCTGGCAGTCAGAGGCCCTGGTCGTAAATCAGTGGCTCGCGGTGCAGGCGGGAGCGGTCGGCTGCAACCTGGAGCGCCTGCAGTCACTCGTTGCCCATCCTGCCTTTGAGCTTACCAACCCGAACAAGGTCCGTTCGGTTTTGAGCGTCTTCGCAGGCACGAACCAGCGGAACTTCCACGCCATCGATGGCAGCGGCTATGCGTACATCGCCGAGAAGATCATCGCGCTTAACGGCATCAACCCGCAGATGGCCGCGGCGCTGGCGAAGCCGTTGACGCGCTGGCGTCGCTACGCCGGTGAGCGCAGCAACCTGATGCGCAGTGCGCTCATGGACATCGCAGGCAAGGAAGGATTGTCAACGGATGTGTTCGAGGTGGTCACCAAAAGCCTGACCTGAGCTGCCGAGATCAGCTGTACAGTGGCGGTAGCTCTGGCGTGCGGCGAACCGAAGACAGTCGCTTTGCTTCAGCTCGTGCCAGAGCGATCAGCATCACCGGGTCCGGTTCGTTCACAGAATCCGTCCCAGCTGCGTAACGAGCCCGTTCCAGGTCGCGCAGAAGAGCTTGTGCTTCCGGTACCTGTCGGAAACGCTGCATGGCCGCACCAGGTGGCAGGCCGTACAGATCGCTCAGGTAGTCGACCAGCGCCTGACGGAAACGGCTCAGATCCGAGCCGCGACCGGTGCTCACGAGTGCCCGGGTCAGCTGCCGGCGTGTCCGGGCAGGGCGGCGATCGAGAACCGGGAAGCGATCGTAGAGCGAGGAAGTCAGCGTATGGATACGGGGGGCAAAGCGACGACCGAGCCAGGTCGCCAGGCTCAGCACAACCAGGATGAATACACCGGCAGTGAGGATGGGCCAGAAAGGCGCCGAGCGGGTCACCAGTGGCTCCTCTGCCTCCGGTGGGGCTGTCTTCTGCACCTCGGGGATTTCCTGCGCTGGAGGTTGTGCGGCGGCTTGCCCTGTGATCCTCAGTGCAGACACGCTCACCTTGGTCTCGCGCAGACGATCGGCTTCCGTATCCCACCAGACAACGGCCAGATCGGGCACGCTGACCGGTCCGGGGCGGGTGGGGATGAGCGCGAACTTCTCCCGGCGACTGCCG
Source organism: Candidatus Azotimanducaceae bacterium (assembly GCA_965215995.1). Lineage (GTDB taxonomy): Bacteria > Pseudomonadota > Gammaproteobacteria > Pseudomonadales > Azotimanducaceae > SZUA-309. The sequence goes on from OZ244128.1 coordinate 4,629,917, forward strand.
ATTACCGTGCCGGAATCGGCGGACTCGTCCATCTCCGGTGCTTCCGGGTAGATCTTGAACTGATCGTCGGGTATCGGCAGCGGCGTCGGCGGTATGGCGCTGCCCCGGTTCCCTTCCGCCCGCACGGATATCTCGAAGGTCAGCGGATCGCCCACATCCACGGCCGGAAGCCGCGGAGTCCAGCGCTGGCCGATCGATACCTCTCTTGCAGGCAACCAGGCGGCGCGGGCCGGATAGCTGGCTGGAATAGGCTTCACGGTCAGTTCGATCTCATCGGTGCTGACGCGAATACCGGACCGACGGGAGCGCCCCTGGCTCTGCAGGCGAACGCTGGAGGTGACCGAGATCGCGGGAATGGTCAGCGATCCGCTCTGCTCGGGAAACAAGGCGAAGCGCTGCTCGATCACTCCATAGCGATGACCTTCCCGGAGCACCGAGCGGGACTGGGTTTCACCGAGGGGGATCACCACCGCGTTGTCAATCTGGGGCGTGCCCGGCAGATCGCTGTAGATCTGAACACCCTGGGAGTAGAAAAGGCGTCGGGTCAGCACCGTCTCCGCCTGCACGTACACGGGATTGCTGCTGAGCTCCGTCTCGAAAAAGACCATCCGGTTGATGGTCTCGAGGATTACCGGATCGAGCGGTCGCACCCGCACGACAATGGCCTCGGATTGCTCGCCACCAATGGTGAGGCTGGGGATGGTCAGCTCACCTGTGCGTCGCGGGCGCAAGCTGATCTGATACTCCACGGACGCCATGGTCCGGCCGTTTATGCTGCTGATCCGGCTGGACGTCTGGCTGCCTAAAACCTCGAAATCCTGATTCAGAACCGCCAGATCGGGCGGTTCGGACTGATTGCTGCCCTCCTTGCGGATGGTCAAGCGGATGGTCTCCATCTCATCGACCAGTCGTGGCTCGACATAAGTCCTGAGTGCTGCCGCGCTTAAGCCGGACGAGGCAAGGCCGATCAGTGCGGCAAACAAGCTGATCAACAGTCGACGCCTCATCACCAGATCTTCTCCGTTTCCCGGCTCGAGTAATCACCGCGCCGTAGACGCTGATTCGTTTCGTACTGAAACTTCCGGCGCAGCAACCCGCCCGGATCGTCCGGCACGCGCCGCAACCACTGCTCCATGGCATCCTGGCGCTCGTCCCGGTTGCTGTCACCTTCCTCGGTTTCCTCGGGCTCATCGGAACTGTCTGCGTCTGCTTCCTGTTGCTGGCTGGGGTCCTGTTCCGGCGGCTGATCCGGCTGCTCACCTTCGCCTGGCTGCTGTTGCTGCTGGGCGTCGTCCGGTTGTTGGCTCGAGTTCTGATCCTGTGGGTTGGTGCCTTCTTCGCCTTCGCTCTCCGAGTCCTGTTCCTGGGAGCGCTGCTCCTCCAGCAACCGTTGCACCAGCTCCTTGTTGAACAGCGCATCCTCATGATCCGGCTCCAATGCGAGGGTCTGGTCATAGGCGCTGATGGCGGCCTCGTAATTGCCCGTCTGAGCCAATGCGTTGCCCAGGTTGTAGCGTGCCTCTGGTCCTTCCTGGGTGTCGAAGCCGTTGGCAGCACCGGCGAAGTCGCCCGAACGGTACTGGGCAATAGCCCGCCAGTTCTCATCTTCGAAGAGCATGGCGGCTACCCCGGGTGAGCCCTCGTTCAAGGCCTGGTGGGCCTGCTGATCGGGTCGCTGCCAGAGGTCGTCCCAGAAACTGGCTTCCGCCGGGAAGGGGATCAGGCACAAGGCGACCGTTGCAAATACGCCTCTGCGGAAACCGAACAGGAGAAGGGGCAGCAGGATCAAACCGGCCAGATAGCCCATATCGGCCCAGGTATCGAAATCGCGCTCCACTTCCTCGGTGTCCTCCTCGCCGGGCAGCGAGGTAGCGAGCAGGGCAGTAATGTCGGAGTCATCGAGACCGAGCACCCGGAACTCGCCATGGCAATTGGCCGCGACTTCGGAGAGACGGCTGGTGTCCAGCCTGGCGGTGATCGGGTCACCGGCATCCGTGCGCAGTACCTGCCCAGGCTGATTGACGAAGTCCAGCGGTATGGTGCCGCCTCTCTCAGTGCCGACACCGAGAATGGATAGCGGAAATCTTCGCTCGCAGAGGGTGCCGGCGTGGGCGGCCGAGTCGATGCCGTCGGTAACCAGCAGGATACGGCCCTGCGGCACCCGGGCGTTCTCCAGCAGCTCGCGAGTGATCTCCAAGGCGCTTTTCAGATTGCTGCCGAGGACGGGCATCATCTCCGGGCTCAGCGAGGCGAGCAGGTTCTCGATGGTGCGAACATCATCGGTAAGAGGCGCCACCGCGTGGGCATCACCCGCATAAGCGACCAGCGCCGTATAGCCTTCCGTCCGCATGCGCAGTACGTCGGTGATTTTCTGTCGGGCCCGAACGAGCCGGGATGGCCGCACGTCCTGGGCGAACATGGACAGAGAGAGGTCGAAGACGATGACCAGGGCATCACGTTTCTCTTCGACAGGTTGCGGCAGCTTCTGCCAGGCGGGTCCTGCCAGGCCAATGGTGGCGAGCGCAAGTGCACCGGCCACCAGCCAGGCCATCTTCCTGAAACCACCCGTGCTCCCTGGCTCCAGCAGCACCCGCAGGAGCGCTGGATCAATGCTGCTTTCCCAATGTGAGGCAGCCATCCGTCGCCGTGCCCAGAGCACGGCCATGACGATCACAGGCAGCACCCCGACCAGCCACCAGGGCCGGATGAACACGAGCCCGTCCGCCATGCCTTCAATCACCGCCCCAGCCTCGCCAGTCACATAGCATGAGCAGCATGAACAGCACCCAGGCCATGCCCATGGGCCAGTAGTAGAGCACGGCGATCGGACGGTAGGTTTCGGCCTCCTGCTCGATGGGCTCCATCTCATCGATGATGTCGTAGATCTCCACCAGCTTGGCGGTGTTCTGGGCGCGGAAGTAACGGCCGCCGGTGGTATCGGCGATGTCCGTGAGGGTGTCTTCGTCTAGCTCGGCGGATGGGTTGACGACCCGCGCACCGAACACACCGCCAAGAAGGCTCGGCAGGCGCATCTCATCGGCACCGACGCCGATGGTATAGATGCGGATCTCATCCTGGGCAGCCAGCTCGGCTGCCTTCACCGGTGCGACTTCGCCCACGTTGTTGGCGCCGTCGGTGAGCAGGATGAGGACCCGATCGCCCTCCGGGCGCTGACGCAGTCTTTTTACTGCGAGCCCGATGGCGTCACCGATGGCCGTCTTGCCACCGGCGATTCCGACCGGTGCTTCGATGAGCAGCCGATTCACGGTCTCAAGGTCGAAGGTGAGGGGAGCCTGCAGGTAGGCGTTGGTGCCGAACAGGATGAGGCCTACCCGGTCACCTTCCCGGGCGTCGATGAACTGGCTGACCACGTTTTTAACCACGGTCAGCCGATTGACCAGCTGGCCACCGAGTTGCAGATCTTCCGTTCCCATGCTCCCCGAGATGTCGACGGCCAGCATGAGGTCACGGCCGGACGTGGGCAGAGTAACAGGCTCACCGGTCCATTGCGGGCGTGCCATGGCCGCCACCAACGCCACCCAGATCAACCAGAGCAGAACGGTGCGCCAGGGGATTCGGCTACCCTCCCGGCTGCTCTGACCGAACTCGTCGTACTGGAAGCTCCTCAGGTCAGGTACGGTGAGAGCTGCCTGCGCCCGCTCCATCGGCGCGACAAACAAACGCACGAGCAGCGGCACGGGAGCGAGAGCGAACATCCAGGGCCAGACCCACTCGATCATGGCCGTGAGTTCCTGAAGAGCTCTGCCACCAACGGATGCAGAGTATCCGGATCGGCCTCCGGGGTTGGCCGGAAGCGCTGATTACCGAGCTGCGCGCCAGGGCCCTGAGTGAACGCGCTGCCACCACTGCGCTCATCTAAGTAGCTAAGCCAGCTCGCATCGTTGGCGCTGCGAGCCCGGTCATCCCCCACGCCATGGACATACAGGCGTTTCAACAGCTCATTGGTCTGCTGCAGGTAGGCGGGTCCATCGATCTCCCCGCGGGAAAAAGAGGCGTAGACCTCTTCGTAGTAACGCCGCGCAAGCTTCAGCGGCTGGCGACGGCGGTACGCTTGCCGAAGTCGAATGCCGGCCCAGATGAGCAGGCCGATACCGATCAGGGCCAGCAGCCACCAGCCGGGTGCAGGCGGCCACCAGAGCGGTTCCGCCGGCAGGTGGATGTCTCGAAGCTGCTGGAGAAGATCGGGCTGCATCAGGTCCACCCAGGGAGGCGGGTGAAGGGCAGGTGAGTGGGTACGGCCCGGTAGTCCACAAGTGTCTGCCGGCAGATGTCCCCAAGTCGTTCCTCAGTGCGCTGAAAGCGATCGTGGTAGTGCGACCGCAGTCTCTGGTTTCCGGTATGGAACTGCAGTCGAGCAGTGCCATCGGTTACCGTGTAGCTGTCCGCGGGTGGTAGCTCTTCCTCCAGCGGATCATAGACCCGGATGGCCACCACTTCGTTGTGTCGGGACAGGCTGCGGAAGGCATCCCGCCAGTGATCGCTGCTGGTCATGTGCGGCTGAAAGTCGCTGATGAAGTAGATGCGATAGTTGCTGTGCGCCAGGCGGAGTATCTGGGACAACGCTCCGGAAAAGTGCTCACCGTCAGGATGTGGTGTGCCCCGCGCGAGAGACTGGTTCATTCCGGTGAGGTCGTTTAGGAACCGGGCTGCCGATTTAACGCTGCGATAGGGCTTGTGCACGGCATAGCCATCGTTACCGATGACCATGCCACCTATTCGGTCATTGTGATTGAGTGCCTGCCAGGCACCGAGTGCGGCGAGCTCTGCTGCGGCCACGGACTTCAGCCGGACCTGTGAGCCGAAGAACATGCTCTGGGTCTGATCCACCACGATCAGCGTGCGGCGCTCTCTTTCCTCACGAAAGACCTTGGTGTGTGGCTTGTTCTTCCGGGCGGTAACACGCCAGTCGATCGTGCGAACGTCGTCGCCGGGCTGATAGGTACGCACCTCGGAGAAATCGATGCCCCGGCCCCTGAGCTTGGATAGTCGGTTGCCCGCCTGACTGCCCATGACGCGAGCGGTGTGGGGTGGAGCAGGCAGTCGACGGTAGCGCAGTCGGAGCAGATCAGCGAGCTCGACATAGGCACCCTTGAGAATCGGGTCGGTGCTGCCCGGGTGTATCTGCACGCTTGTCAGGGTACGGGGACCTGGTTGATGAGGATGTCGATAACGTCATCCGCGGTCACACCTTGAGCCTCAGCATCGAAAGACAGTATCAACCGATGCCGGAACACATCGTGGGCGATCGCCTGCACATCCTCCGGTGTCACGAAGTCCCGGTTGTCCAGCCAGGCCAGCGTCCGCGCGCACTGATCCAGGGCGATGGTGCCACGGGGACTGGCCCCGAACTCCACCCATTGGGAGAGTTCACCTCGTGCTTCACGGCTTGCCATGGTCAGTGCCACGATGTAGCGCTCGATTGGCTCTGCCATATACATGCTCAGTATGGACTGGCGAGCCGCGAAGATGTCGTGCTCGGTGAGCCGGTAAGGGGCCTGTGCCTCCGTGCCACGTTCCGTACTCTCGGCGCGGACCAGATGCAGGATCTCCGATTCCGCAGCTTCGTCCGGGTAGGAGACGTGCACATGCATGAGGAAACGATCGAGCTGGGCTTCCGGCAGTGGGTAGGTGCCTTCCTGCTCGATCGGATTCTGGGTCGCCATGACCAGAAACAGCGCCGGTAGCGGGAACGTCTGCCGACCGACGCTCACCTGGTGCTCGGCCATGGCTTCCAGGAGTGCCGACTGCACCTTGGCCGGTGCTCTGTTGACCTCGTCCGCCAACAGCAGATTGTGGAATACGGGACCGGGTTGAAACTTGAACGAGCCGTCTTCCGGGCGGTAGATCTCGGTACCGGTGACGTCCGACGGCAGCAGGTCAGGGGTGAACTGGATACGGTGGAAATCTCCGTCTACGGCACTGGCAAGCTCTTTGATAGCACGGGTCTTGGCCAGCCCCGGCGCGCCTTCAACCAGCAGGTGTCCGCCGCACAGCAGGGCCGTCATCAGCCGTTCCAGGAGAATCTCCTGACCGATGATGCGTTTCGAAAGCCATTGGGTGACCGCGCTGACGCGTTCCTGCTGGACCGTCTCTACTGCTTCCATCTCAGATTCGCATTGCCTGTCAGCGGCGCACTATACTCTATTGGCCTCGTTCCTGCCCGGACGGGCCAAGGCTGCCGCTTTGGGGATTCCGGGAGTCTACAGCGGCTGAATTGCCCCGAATTTGCACCAAAGCTGTGCAAAATTCGCCTCCGTTGACAGGTCACTGCACCGACCGCTTCCAAGGTCTGGGTTACTTAAGTAACCTCCTGGAAGAACCTCAAACAGAGGTTCGACAAATTACAACGAGACGTTCTGTTCGAGGGGAGTTCCTATGCTTGATGGCGCGAATACCGCGTGGATTCTCACATCCACGGCGCTGGTGCTGTTCATGACCATTCCTGGCCTGTCGTTGTTCTACGGCGGGCTCGTTCGGGGCAAGAACGTGCTCAGCGTGCTGATGCAGTGCTTCGTGCTCACCTGCCTGATGTCGATCCTCTGGGTGCTGGTGGGCTACAGCTTGGCATTCGATGATCAGGGCTACGGAATCATCGGCGGCCTGGGCAAGGTCTTCATGAACGGGGTCGGTGAAGCGTCTCTATCCGGAGACATTCCGGAGGTGGCCTTCGCGCTGTTTCAGATGACGTTCGCCATCATTACCCCAGCGCTCATCGTCGGTGGCTTCGCGGAACGCATGCGCTTCTCCGCGGTGTTGATTTTCTCCGCCCTGTGGCTGCTGCTGGTGTACGCACCGATCTGTCACTGGGTCTGGGGTGGCGGCTGGCTCGGCCAGCTCGGCCTGATGGACTTCGCGGGCGGTACGGTGGTGCACGTGACCGCGGGCACGGCAGCCATCGTCGCCGCCATGGTGCTCGGCAATCGGCGTGGCTTTCCGGAGCAGGCCATGATGCCGCACAACATGTCGTTGACCATTGCCGGTGCCGGCATGCTCTGGGTGGGATGGTTCGGCTTCAATGGTGGCTCGGCGCTGGCAGCCAACGGCGATGCGGCCATGGCCATGTTCGTCACCCACACCTCGGCAGCTGCCGGTGCGTTCACCTGGATGATGTGTGAATGGATCCGCTTCGAAAAGCCGAGCGCGCTGGGTGCGGTGACCGGCATGGTGGCAGGTCTCGGTACCATCACGCCGGCATCCGGCTTCGTGGGCCCGGGCGGTGCGCTGGTGATCGGCATCTCTGCCGGCATCGTCTGCTTCGTTGCCACCAACTACCTGAAGCGCACGCTCAAGATCGACGACTCACTGGACGTGTTCCCCGTGCACGGGGTGGGTGGCGTTCTGGGCACGCTGCTGACGGCCGTGTTCGCGAGCAACGCGCTGGGACTGTTCTCGGGTCAGGAAGACATCAGCATCGGCAGCCAGTTCGGCGTGCAGGCCATCGGCGTCGCCGCCACGCTCGTCTACACCGCCATCGTCAGCTTCGTGCTTCTGAAGATCACGGAAGCCTTGGTGGGCAATCGGGTGCCGGAAGAGGAAGAGGTGGAAGGTCTGGATATCACTCAGCACAACGAGCGGGGCTACGATCTCTAGGTCAGAGCGTGATTGTGATCTGAACATAGAGGCAGCCTGGAAGCGGCGGCCGGAGAAAGATTGTCTGATTTCGTTACGCCCGCAGCGCGTGAAAAAACAAATACGTTTTCAGTGCACTGCGCTCGGGCGCTCCGCGCTTCCCTCAGTTGCGGATGTTGCCTCGCTAAAGCGAGTCAAATCCGCGCCTTCGGCCTCGCTTACACGTTTATGAAAACGTATTTGTTTTTTCGCGCGCTGCTGCAGTGTCGGGAGGTCAGAGTGCTTCTTCTTGTCCGGTATGGACGGCCAGGTTTTGGAGCAAACTAGTTTCGACCTAGGGCGCTCTTGACCAGAGCGTCCACCAGATCTTCGAACGACATGCCGATGGCCCGGGCACCGTCGGGGTAGAGGCTGGTGGGCGTCATGCCCGGCAGGGTGTTTACCTCCAGCAGCACGATCTCGTCCGCATCGGTGACGATGAAGTCGGCCCGGGACAGATCTCTGAGGCCCAGCGCCTGATGAGCAACCAGGGCGATGCGCTGCAGTTCAGTGGTCAGCGCTTCTGACATGGGGGCTGGGATGATGTGCTCACTGCCGCCGACGGCATAGCGGTTTGTGTAGTCGTACCACTGATCGCTGGCGGTTCTGATCTCGATCACCGGAAACGGCTGCATCGGCTTTCCGTGCAGGTCGAGAACTCCGACGGTGATTTCCCGGCCGAGCACGTAGGGTTCGACCAGAATGCCGTCCCCGAGAGCAAAGGCTGTCGCCAGGCCTTCCTTCAGATCGCCGCCGTTAGCTACCGGCGTTACCCCGATGGCCGAACCCTGACTCAGGGGTTTGATTACCACACGATCGCCGAGATTTTCGAGTATCTCTGCTTCGGCGGCGGCGAGAGGCGTGTCGGCTGCGAACAGCAGATCTTCGGCGATGGGCAGGCCGGCCCGTTGAAAAACGGACTTGGCGATGGCTTTGTCCATCGCGACTGCACTGCCGTGCACGCCACTGCCCACGTACTTCAGACCGAGTATCTCCAGGAATCCCTGGACCGTGCCATCTTCGCCGGGCGGTCCGTGCAGGGCCGGGAATACCACGTCCGGTGCGAGCTTGCGCAGCTTGTCTGTCGCATCGGTGTCCAGCTCGACACGCTCGGCTGTGTGGCCGGCCCGTTCGAGGGCCGCAGCCACTTCCCGGGCAGAGGTTCTCGAGACTTCAGCTTCGGCGGAGGGTCCACCCATGAGTACGGCAACGAGGGTCATATTCGGTCGAGGCTGTCCTGATTGTCGATGGTGATTGTCGGTAGGTCATCCGCCGGGGTAATGGCGAACACACGACAGAAGAAGGCGTATTCGGACTCTATGGTGCGGATGATGTTTTTCGCGTCCCGGAAACCGTGACCTTCACCTGGGAACTCCAGATATGCCACGGGAATGCCTTTGCCGCGCAACGCGTCCGCCATCGCCTGGGACTGGTTGGGTGGCACCACCTTGTCGTCGCTGCCCTGGAAGAAGATGACGGGACAGTTGAAAGCGTCCAGGTGATTGATCGGCGAACGGTCGACCAGAGCCGCTTCGTCGCCGAGGAGGACATCCAGATAGCGAGATTCGAACTTGTGCGTATCTCTGGCCAGCGCAGTGAGGTCGCCGATGCCGTAGTGGCTGGCCCCCGCCTTGAAGGCATGGGATCTGGTCAGGGCAGCCAGGGTGGTGTAGCCACCGGCGCTGCCACCCTTGATGGCAACCCGGTCGCCGTCCACGCGTCCGGATGTAACAAGATGTCGGACACCATCCTCGCAATCCGTTACGTCCAGGATGCCCCACTGACCGTTCAGCGCCGAGCGGTAGGCGCGTCCATAGCCGCTGCTGCCCCGGTAATTCACATCCAGCACCGCCCAGCCCCGGCTCGTGTAGTACTGTATCGCCAGGTTCAGGCCTGCGCTGGTAGCAGAGGTGGGCCCGCCGTGGCTCAGGACCAACAGTGGCGGTCGCTCTGACGCCGGTCCCACGCAGGCGCTGTTGGTTGGTTGGTAAAAAAAGCCATGCGCCTGAGCCCCATCCCGGGTGGGAAAGCTGACCGGCGAGCCGAGGGCGAGATCCTCCTGGTTGAACGCCGGGCCTCCGGCGGTGGTGAAGGTCTCTGCCTCGCCGCCGGAGAGCCGCATATGTTCGATGGCAGGCATCCGGTCCCGGAAACTGGCGACGTAGTAGAGTTGGCCGTCTTGCAGTACGGGGCTTGCGAAACTGAGCCTGGGGTCACCACTTTCGGTGATTGGCGTGGCCAGTGTGGTTCTGGTGTTGACCAGTACCAGCTCCTCGCCACTGGCGCCGTGACGCCGGATGATGGCGTGCTCGGCGTCGATCAGCAGATAGCTCCTGGCATCGAACACCCAGGCGGGGCCCGCGTAATCGGCGCCATCTTCGAGCACGCAGTAGATTCCGCTCGGATCGAAGCGGTACAGATTCCAGAACCCGTTTGCATCGCTGATGAAGAGCAGCGCATCGTCGTCCTGCCAGAGCGGTTGCTGAACCGATTCCTGAGCGCCACCGGCAATGGTGTGCACCTGTCCCACCTCGCCGGACGTCGTCAGGTCGGCAACCGCCAGGGTGGTGCCATCCCAGGGCATGTTGGGATGATCCCAGGCGATGAAGGCGAGCCGACTGCCGTCCGCTGAGAGCCGGGGTGAGGCGTAGAAGTCCTGACCTTCGGCGAGCACGGTCAGCTCGCCCGATTCCAGATCCACAGCACCGATGAAGTTTTCTGCTTCCCGGTTCTGATGATGGCGCTCCACGACACACAGGAGCCGATTCCTGGACGTGTCCAGCGTGAAGTCCGCAAAGCGGATCTCCGGACCGGAGTGGGTGATCTGGCTGACCTCGTCGCCATTCACCTGGTAGAGATTCTGATCCGCGAAGTTGACGAAGTAGACGGTGCCATCGTTGACCGCAAAGGCGCCGCCACCGTATTCGTGGACGCGGCTGCGTACGTTGAAGGGAGGCGGCGTCAGCTCGCGGGGCGAATCCGGATCTCCGGTCAGGAGGACGGACCGACCACCTTCTTCCGGCCGGCCTTCGAGCCAGTAGAGGCGTATGCCATCCGTTCTCAGTCCGGACAAGGCGACCACACCTTCGATGAGCGTCTGGGCGCTGATGGCGGAGGGCCAGCTGCCGTAGGGACGGACCTTTTCAGAAGAGGCGTGTTTCATGGCCGCAGTGCCGCTCGGTTGTGCACCACCGTCCACCGTTCATGGTCGCGCCACTTGCCGTCAATGTAGAGAAAGTTCGGCGACAGTCCTTCCCTCTCGAACCCGCACTGCTGTACCAGAGCGATGGAGCGGTGATTTTCCGGCTGGATGTTCGCCTCCAGCCTGTGCAGGCCGAGATTGTAGAAGGCGTAGCTCTTCACCAGTTCGAGCCCTTCGCGCATGAGTCCCTGGCCGGCGAAAGGGGCGCCTGCGTAGTAGCCGAGTGACGCAGACAGAAATGAGCCACGAACGATGTTGTTGATGTTGATCACCCCGGCGATTGAATCGTCTGACCGTGTGCAGACCAGTAGCCCTTCGTGATCATCGCGCCGGGTACGGTTCAGGTAGCCCGTGAACGTAGCCTCGGTGAGTGGTGGCGAAATCCAGGGGTGATGCAGGTGCTGGCTCGTTCGCATCAGCTCGAGGAATTCCTGCCTGTCCTCGGCGCTCACAGAACGCAGATAGACCCGACCGGGTTCCGGGGCTGCTCTAGGACCGGTCATCTGAAGACTCGTTGGCAGCGACAGCATCTTTGCGGTCGGTCTGCATCTCGTTCTCCAGAACGAAGATTTCCCAGAGCGACGGCGGGATCATGGCGAGGCCGAGCACGAGCACGTGCAGAGCATGTGGCCGGTAGTCATTGTCCACCAGCCAGATGCCGTCGAAGGAGAAACCGATGGCACGCCACATCATGAGCCCGGTGGTGGTCAGGGCGAAGCCGATCATCAGCAGCAGGAACCGGGTCAGGTACTTCATGGACAGAGAATATACGCCGCACCCCGATGGCGGAACCATGCCCGGCTGAAGGCATCGACTGGATAACGGCGACTCACCGTGCCGTGAGTGGGGGCAGCAGGGTCGTTGATGAGCACTTCCTCGCCATCTACGCCTCTGACGACCACCAGGTGCCCGCCCGTGGCAGCCATGGGTGCTCCCGGCAGCTCGCCTTTGCCATAGCGAATGCTTGCCACCAGCGGCAGGCCGGCGTTCAGACAGGTCAGCGCTGAACCCCAGTCCGTGAAGAGTTCCACGGCGCCGATGAGGCCGGCCCCTGCGGCGGCGGATACAGCGAGCGGCCAGAGACCGTACATGCCGGTGATGGGATCATGACAGTCGGCGATCACCCGTTCCGGCACCACCCCTCTCCGGTGGGCCGACATGACCATGGCAGTGGCCACCGGTGAGCAGGCGCGGGCAGCGATCCTCGGGTTCTGCAGCATCTGGCTGATGGAAGCGAGCTTTTCTGTGGCGATGGTGCGCGGCAGCGAGCCTGGTGGGTCGACCTGGATCTCGGTTGGCCGGATGGAAACGGTCAGCAGGTACCTGGAAGGGGCGACGCGGGTCGTGAGCGCACAGTGAAGCCGGGCTCTGCCGACTTTTTTCTCGATGTGGAAACAATCGATGGCCGTGCGGATGCGGGCTGTGTTGCCGTTGGCTTTGCGTTGGGCTTCGTCGTCTTCTCGCGGCGGTATCGGGGCGAGCACATAGCGTTCACCCGCTGCTTCCAGCGTGAAGGTGAAGCGATGGCCCGGTGCGTCAAGCAGCGACAGGCTGGGAGCGATCATCTCACCTGCCGGTAAGGCGCCGAGATCGATGCTGAGCAGCCAAGCGTCCTCGTTGTCAGGGTCGGGGCGCCAGTCAGCCGTCGATGAGATCTCGAGCGGGTACTGGGTTAGAGTCTCTGGGTCTGCGAATCTCAGGCTGGGCATTGGCTATGGAACTCGTTCTCTACAGTACCGATCACTGCACTCTCTGTGATCAGGCGCTCGAACTGCTCTTCAGTATGCCAGAACTGGCCGGTCAGTCCGTGCGGGTGGTGGACGTCGCCATGGACGATGACCTCCTCAGCCGCTATGGCGAGCGGTTGCCGGTACTCGAACTGCACGGCTTTGATGCTGCTGTCAGAAACGACTGCAGCACTCGCGTGCTGGCGTGGCCATTCGACGCCCAAGGCGTGCTGAGCGCGCTCAAAGCCGTCAGTCAAACCTGAACAGGGTGCGCGCATTTCGGCTGCTGGCGGCAACGATGTCCGCTGCAGGGGTGCCGCTGGCGTCGCTGATGGCTTCGACCACATAGGAGAGCAGGGCGGGTTCGTTGCGCCGACTGCTGGCACCGGGTGCGTTGACTTGCTGCCAGCGTTTCGGTGCGTTCTGCGGCAGTAGAAAAGGGGCATCCGTCTCGATCAGCAGTCGCTCGAGTGGGATTCTGCGCACGAGCTCCCTGAGCTCACCACCCCGTTTTCTATCGCAGATCCAGCCGGTGATGCCGATGGCGCAACCCAATGCCAGATACCGGTCCAGATCTTTGCCGTTTCCGGTGAAGCAGTGCACGACCATGCCAGGCAGCCGATCGGCATGGCGTTCGAGCGCCTGGAAGACCGCGCCCTCGCTGTCACGGTCGTGGACGAACACCGGAAGACCGAGTTCGCCTGCGAGGCTGAGCTGGGTCTCGAAGACCCGGTGCTGCACGTCCGGGGGCGAGAAGTTCCGATTGAAGTCGAGGCCCGTTTCGCCGATGGCACGCACGGATGAATTCACGGCGAGACGGCGTAGCTGATCGGTCAGATCTTCCGGTGCGTGCTTGGCGTCGTGGGGATGCACACCGGCCGTGCAACCCAGATCGCTGGCGGTCGTGCACAAAGCGATGGCAGCTTCCGTCATGGGCAGATCGGTGGCGGTCACCAGCATTCGTTCAACCCCGGCAGCCCGGGCGCGCTCGATCACCTCCGCGCGGTCCGCATCGAACTGCCGGTGCAGGAGGTTTGCGCCGATGTCGATCACGGCGTTCTCCTGCCGGCGCGCCAGTGGGAAACCGTGATGGCGTACTCCACATCTGCACCAGGGAAGGCCGCTGCCGGATCCCCGGCTGCGGTGTCCATCGCCTCGATGTCGGCCGCCTCCATCTGGAAGCTGCGTTGAAACCGCATCCCGATCTTCTTCATCACCGCGATGGAAGCCCGGTTGTCCTCATAGGTGGTTGCGCTGATTTTTTCGAGGCTGCCGAGGCCAAAGCCGCGAGCCACGAGCGTCTGCGCACCTTCGCTGGCCAGTCCCTGTCCCCAGAACCGCCGGTGGAGACGGTAGCCGAGAGCGGCTTCTCCCGGCAGGTCATCCACGAGGCGTAGTGAGAACCAGCCGATGAATGTCTCTGCCATTTCCGCGGCCCAGAAACCGAAAACTCCAGCATCATCCTGCTCGCGAACGAAGCGGGGCAGAATCTGCTTTTCAATCACGACTCGCGGCGTGGCAACGCCCCCGGTGATGAAGCGCATGACGTCAGGGTCGGCATCCAGCTCGAACAGTCGGTCTGCATCCGCGCTGGTGAATCGTCTGAGCTTCAGGCGGTCAGTGGTGAGCACGGTCGTGGTGCCGGTGGGCACTGTGCGATCCTCAAGGAACTCTGGTTTCGTGCGCTTCAAGCATGGGCCGGGGGCTGCCGCGGCGCTGACCGTACACCTGGGTGAAGGCCATCACGTTCTTCACGTAGTTCCGCGTCTCCCGAAACGGAATGCCTTCGATCCAGACATCCATCCATTGCCCTGAGACGTCCTTGATCCAGCGATCTACCCGGTGCTCACCGGCATTGTAGGCAGCGGCCGCCAGCGGCCGACGGCCGTCGTAGCGGACCAGCAGCGAGGCCAGATGGTGGCCGGCCAGCTCTATGTTGAGCGCCGGATCGTAAAGGTCGGAGGTGGATGGCTCGGTGATACCCACTCGTCGGGCCACGCGCTCGGCCGTGGGATGGATGAGCTGCATCAACCCGCGGGCGTTGGCCGTGGAACGTGCCCGTGGATCGAACAGGCTTTCCTGGCGCGCCACCGCGAGCAGGAAGTCATCCGGCACCGTAGTCACGTGGCTGACCCGTTGGAAGTCATCCGTATAGGGTTCAGGAAAACGGAGATCCAGGGCATCTCTGAGTGCTGCCGCGTTCGCCGTCCGGATGGCTTGCGATGTCCAGCCGATCTGCGTGGCGAGCTTGGCGGCGATGGCTTTCTCCCTCTCGGAAAGTACAGGCAACAGCCGATACCACTCCCTTCGAGCATTCACTCGATCGCCGACCGCGAGGAGCTCTGTGGCGCGACGAACGCCGGGCACGTTTTTGAGCTGATTGATCTCAACGGCGCTGGCCGGCACCGGCTGGTCGTTCAGACGAATGGGCTGGCCGAGCTGCTCGGCGGCCAGAAAGCCATAGTAGTCCCGGCTCTCCGCCAGCGCGGTGTAGGTGAGCCGGGCCCGCTCCGATCTCATGGTGGTCTCATTTAAGGATCGGGCCAGCCAGTACTGCCAGCGCCGGTCTTCACGCAACTCTACCGGTAGCTGCTCGAGCCAGTAGCTGAGGTCCGCCCAGCTTTGCTGGACCAGGGCCGCCAGCGCCAGATCTTCGAGGGGCATCCCGTCAGGCAGGGGCGCATGCGGAGGGAAGTTGCCTTCCCGGGCCTGGCCGATGAGCAGGGCGGACTCGATGGAGAATGCATCGTCGCTGGTGAAGTCATGACTGTCCTGATAGCTGAGCCACGCCTTGGTAGCGGCTTCCGGATCTCTTCTGGCCAGGCGCACCAGTCCGTGGGCAATCACCTCGCGGGAGTAACGGGTGTCTGTGCTGAACCGAGACGTCTGGCTCAAGGCGCTTGGCGAGACGTGAACGTTGTAGTAGCTCTGAGCCCAGGGCTTGACGTTCGGGCTCTCGAAGAACCGTTGCAGGTAGCGGGCGAGTGTCCGGCTGTTGGCATCAAGCGCCAGGCCAAGCCGTTGCCAGACCATGGACTCCGTCAGGTTGCCCCGATCGATCCAGATCTCGAACAACGGATCACACGCCTTGGGTTGAGAATTGGCCACCAGCCAGAGCTCGCCGACCTGATTCAGTGCGGCCTTCTGGTTGCCGGTGCCATAGAGCGCCCGCAGGTGGTAGCACTTGAGCTCGGCATCGCTCGATGGCTCGTAGTGATTGAGGAAGGTCTGCCAGCGTCGCTGTTGCCCGAGACGCTTCAACCAGCGGTGGTAGACGATGTCGGCAACGGGCAGATCGGCATGCTGTTGCCTGAAGGCCATGACCGTTTCCGCGTCAGCGGATGACAGTCGGCTCTGCAGCTCGTAGTACTCGAGGTAGGGGTGCAGCGGATAGTCCTCGAGCCTTTCACGCGTCTCTTCGAAGGCATTCATCCGACCGGCGGTCAGGTGGTCCAGCGCCTTTTTATAGGCTGCGCGTTGCTCGTATAGGGAAAGGGCGTGCGATTGCGGGCTGAAGAGCAGGCAGAAAATCAGCAGGCAGAAGGTGACACCGGACTGCAGCAACAGCGGAGAAAGTGATGTGCCCGAGCCCCGGGTACTGCTTCGAGGGCTATATACCACGATCAGCCGCTATCGCCTTCCGGCTCTTCCTGGGCCGGCTCTTCACCTACTCGTACGGCCAGCACGTCGCAGGTGGCGCCATGCAGAACCCCGTTTGCGGTGGAACCGAGCAACAGGGCGAGTCCGTGTCGACCGTGGCTGCCTACCACGATCACATCGGCACCCTTGGCCTCTGCCGCTCGCTGGATCTCGCTCTCCGGACGTCCGAAGATCAGATACTGATGCTCGGCGGGGACGTTCAGGGTGGCAGCGAATTCGGCCAGGTGGGATTTGGCCTGATCGTGTATCTGTTCCTGCACTGAAGAGAGATCCATGGGGATGTCGCCGCCATAAGCCAGACTCAGGGGTTCGATCACGTGCACGACGTGGAGTTCCGCGCCGTAGGCGGCTGCGAGCGCCTGGGCACGCTCGGCGACGCGATTGGACTCCTCGGTCAGATCCACTGCCAGCATGATCCGCCTATAGGTGCCGGGCATGTTGCGTCTCCATCCTGATTGCGGCGACGATACACCCGTCCCTGAAACGGAATCAACTATGACCTGGCTCCTCATTTTCCTGGTGCTGGTGGTGGCTTTCGGCCCCATTCTATGGCTGGTTCCGAGCAAACGGGACAAGCGTCTGGCGGCTCTGCGCAGCCGGGCTCGAAGCGAAGGGCTGATCGTGGAGATGCGCAGAATCCCGAAACCGGATCCGCGTCCTGAGGAGCGCGTGAGCGCCGGTGGCAAGGCGCGGGATCCGGTGATCGAGTGTGCGAGTTACGGCCTGCCCCTGGCGCGGGGGCTCAAATATCTGCCAGCCTGGCGGCTGGTACGCCAGAGGGCGGAAGACGGTCCTGATCCGTTTGCTGAATGGCAGTACGATCAGCGGCCAAAAGGGGACGGGCGGGAGTTTCTCGATGCGGTTCTGCCACGGGCAGAAGTGCTGCTGGACTCGCTGCCGGAGGACGTGGCGGCGCTCGAAGTGAGTGCCCGGATGGTGCTCGCCTACTGGCTCGAAAAGCCTGACAGCACCGAGTCGGCTGTGCCTGAACTGGCTGCCCAACTGAGAACGTTTGCGAGCGCTTTGAGTAGCCTGGATGAGGAAATCGAAGTGGCACGAACCAGCAACGATTCTTGACAGGCCTTTCTGGGAACCCTTATAACGGCGCCGAATTCAACTCGGGAGGCCTATGGCCCGCTCGCTCGTCATCGTCGAGTCCCCGGCGAAAGCCAAGACCATCAACAAGTACCTGGGGAAGGACTACATCGTAAAATCCAGTGTTGGTCACATTCGTGACCTACCGGTTGGCGGCAAAGCCTCCGACCCGAAAGCCCGTGCGGCGGAAGCGGCGAAGACTCGCAAGCTGCCGCCTGCCAAGCGGGAGGCCTATAAAAAGGAACGTGCCCGCAAGCAGCTGGTTCGACGCATGGGCATAGACCCGGACAACAACTGGGCAGCCACCTACGAAATCCTGCCGGGCAAAGAAAAGGTGGTCAGCGAGCTGACGAAGCTGGCTGAAAAAGCCGACGCGATCTACCTGGCCACTGACCTGGACCGGGAGGGTGAGGCCATTGCCTGGCACCTTCAGGAGACCATAGGCGGCGACCCATCCCGATACCGCCGGGTGGTGTTCAACGAGATCACCCGCAAAGCCATCCAGGAAGCCTTCGAAGAGCCGGGTGAGCTGGACATGAATCAGGTCTACGCTCAGCAGGCTCGCCGTTTTCTCGATCGTGTGGTCGGCTTCGAGCTCTCGCCGTTGCTCTGGGCCAAGGTTGCCCGCGGCTTGTCCGCCGGTCGCGTGCAATCCGTAGCCGTGCGCCTGGTGGTGGAGCGGGAGCGGGAGATCCGGGCCTTCATACCGGAAGAGTACTGGGAAGTGTTCGCGGACCTTGCCCGCGAGAGTGATGCTGCACCGCTGCGATTCCAGCTGGTCAAGGACAACGACTCAAACTTCCGACCAAACAACGGTGAGATCACCGATGCGGCGCTGGCGCGTCTGAAGGACCGTACGTTTACGGTGAAGTCCCGGGAAGACCGACCGACCCGGACCAAACCGAACGCGCCGTTCATTACCTCGACGCTGCAGCAGGCGGCGAGCACTCGACTCGGATTCTCGGTGAAGAAGACGATGACCATGGCTCAGCGCCTCTACGAGGCGGGCTACATTACTTACATGCGAACGGACTCCACCAACCTCTCTAGCGAGGCAGTGGCTGGATGCCGGGAGTATATCGGTGAGAAGCATGGTGATCGCTACCTGCCGGAAGCGCCAAACGTCTATGCGGCGAAGAAGGACGCGCAAGAGGCGCACGAGGCCATCCGCCCCTCCAACGTGGGCACCGTTGCCGAGTTTCTGAGCGGCGTGGATGGGGACGCTGTCCGGCTCTACGATCTGATCTGGCGTCAGTTTGTTGCCTGTCAGATGGTGCCTGCGGAGTACCTGTCCACTACGGTGCTGGTGGAAGCGGGCGAGTTCGAGTTGAAGATCCGTGGCCGCATCATGCAGTTTGACGGCTACACCGCCGTGCTGCCGCCCATGTCACGGAAAGAGGAAGACACCTCGCTGCCTGATTATCAGGTGGGTGAGGTTCTCAAGCTGATCGGTACCGAAGGTGTCCAGCACTTCACTAAACCGCCGCCGCGATACGGCGAGGCGAGCCTGGTCAGAGAGCTGGAAAAGCGGGGTATTGGCCGTCCCTCAACCTACGCGGCGATCATTTCCACCATTCAGGATCGAGGCTACGTTACCCTGACCAACAAGCGCTTCCACGCAGAGCGGATCGGCGAGCTGGTGACCGAGCGATTGATCGAGCAGTTCGAAAACCTGCTCGACTACGGCTTCACGGCCCAGATGGAAGGCGAGCTCGACGAGATCGCCGAAGGTGATGCCGAGTGGCAGGGTGTGCTGAACGAGTTCTACGGTGACTTCTCCGGCAAGCTGTCTGTGGCTCAGCAGGCCGAAGGCGGTATGCGTCCGAACGAGCCGACGGACACGGATGTCGAGTGCGACAAGTGCGGACGGCACATGCAGGTGCGCACCGGCAGCACGGGCGTTTTCCTCGGCTGTTCAGGATATGCACTGCCGCCGAAAGAACGCTGCACCAACACCATGAACCTGATCCCCGGGGATGAGGTGGTGGATGTGGAAGCGGACGACGAAGGCGAATCCAAGCTGCTCCGTTCGAAGTGGAAGTGCCCGATCTGCCAGACGCCCATGGACAGCTATCTGATCGACGAAGAGCGGAAGCTGCACGTTTGCGGCAACAATCCGGACTGCGAAGGCTTCGCCGTGGAGAAAGGCACCTTCCGTATCAAAGGCTATGACGGGCCAGTGATCGAGTGCGATAAATGTGGCGCCGACATGCAGCTGAAATCGGGCCGCTTCGGTAAGTACTTCGGCTGCACCAATGACGACTGCAAGAACACCCGGAAGCTGCTGCGCAACGGTGAACCCGCGCCGCCGAAGGCGGATCCGATTCCGATGCCGGAACTCAGGTGCGAGAAGGTGGATGATTTCTACCTGCTCAGAGACGGCGCCTCGGGCATCTTCCTGGCCGCCAGTCAGTTTCCGAAGAACCGGGAAACCCGGGCGCCGCTGATCAGCGAGATCAAACCCCACGCGAACGAGCTGGACCCCAAGTTCAAGTATCTGCTCGATGCGCCGGTGGAGGATCCGGACGGATTACCGGCCGTGGTGCGCTACAGTCGGAAAACCAAGGAGCAGTACGTTCAATCCGAGGTGGACGGTAAGGCGACGGGCTGGAAGGCCTTCTACGTGGATGGCCGCTGGGTAGAGGAGGCGAAACCGCCGCCGAAGAAGCGTGTCGCGAAGAAAAAGAGCGCCGCGAAAAGAAAGTCCACCGCGAAGAAAAAGTCCACGACCAAAAAGAAAGCAGTCACTAAGAAATCTGCCAGTAAGAAAGCAGCCACAACCAAAACCGCTCCAAAACAGCAGGCCTCCGTTGAATAGCGGTCACAGCCGTCGACGGTACTGCCCGACCGCGGTCCGTCCGGTCAAAATCATGAGGTGAAATGAGTATCTTTCTGGAAATCACGCAACTGGAAAACGGCGACATCGTTCTGCGGGAAGCGGAAGACGACGCGGTAGAGCAGCTGGAAGAACTGGCGCCGGACCGGGAAGCGCTTGGCGACATAGCAGCGAGCACCGAGCCGCCAGATCTTGCTCAGAAAGACACCGCGCTGCCACCGACCCCGCATGGCAAGGCGATGCATGGCGCCACCGCTCTATCCCGGGAGCCCCTGGTGCGGATCAGCTTCTCTCCCGAAGTACGCGATATGCTCGGTGATGATCTGGTCGGGGTGGCTGAAGCCATGATCGACGCGGCTACGGACTACCTGGGTGGCGAGACCGTCGAACTGGATGCGGAAGAGATCGGGCGGGAGTCGACGCCTCCCGCACCGGTCATTCACTGATCTGAGGCACTGATCAGAGCGCCTGGCGGATCACGCCTACCGACAGTCCTTCGATCTGGAACGGCTGTTCCTTGAGATCAACCTCAATCGGTTCGTAGTCCTCGTTCTCCGGGAGCAGCAGCACTTTGGAGCGTGCCCGGGTCCGTTGGAAGCGCTTGACCGTCACCTCGTCATCGATTCTGGCCACCACGATCTGTCCGTTCGCTGCTTCCGGCGTCTTATGCACGGCCAGCAGGTCGCCATCCAGAATACCCGCGTCCTTCATACTGTCGCCGTGCACCCGAAGCAGGAAATCGGCTCTGGGCTGGAAAAAACCGGCCGGTAGTTCCACCCGATCTTCGATGTGCTCGGTGGCCAGTATGGGACTGCCGGCCGCCACTCGCCCGACGACCGGGAGACCGCCATCGTCCGGCAGGCGGATGCCACGGGAGGTGCCCGGGATCATCTCGATGGCCCCTTTTCGCGCCAGTGCTTTCAGGTGCTCTTCGGCGGCGTTTGGCGATTTGAAGCCAAGCTCCCGAGCGATGTCGGCCCGGGTAGGGGGGTAGCCGGTATCAGCAATGTACTGCTTGATCAGATCAAGCACCTGGGCCTGTCGGGAAGTGAGATTTTCCATTGTTACTCCGAATGAGGGCTTCTCAATATTTCGAACTCTCCAAAACCAGGACAAATATCAGGTTAACTATCAGGCGCTTGCAGGCCAGACCTGATGAGGGTTGTAGAAAGTTAGTCTAACTTGGTTGCGCTGTCTGCATATACAGTAAGCTGGCAGTATATACAGTACTTGCAAGTTTGCACAGCCTCTCGCCCTTGCATACTATCGGCCGCGCAAAGGCTGCAGGAATCGGCTGTTGAAGTTTTATCTGCTTGCCTCGCTCTGCCTGAACCTGATTTCAGGCTCGGCCATTTATGGTGCCCACGCCGCCCCCCCGAGCGAAGGCCAGTTCTCCATCGACGGGCTCAGTCCGGAAGCGGCTGGCCTGGCAATCTTTGCGGAAGCGGATCGTCGTGCTTCCGGCTACCAGGACCTGCAGGTGGATCTGGAAATGACGCTGCATACGGCCAACCGGTCCTCGAGGCGGAGCCTTTCCATCCGTCAACTGGAAATGGAAGACGACGGCGACCGGCTGCTGGTGGTCTTCGATACGCCCAAGTCGATTCGCGGTACGGCACTGCTGAGTTATGCCCACAAGACCGAGCCGGACGATCAGTGGATCTACCTGCCGGCAGTGACGCGGGTGAAGCGAATTGCCAGTCAGAACAAGTCCGGCCCGTTCCTGTCCAGCGAGTTCGCCTATGAGGATATGGCGCTCCAGGAGGTGGAAAAGTATCGATATCGGCTGCTCGAAACCCGCATGTCCGAACAGGGGTTGATGTACGTCGTCGAGCGCATTCCAACCGACGAGCATTCGGGCTATGCCCGCCAGGTGGTCACTCTGGATGCGGCAGAACTGCAGATCCGCCACATCGAATATTTCGACAGAGAGAAGCGTCCCCTGAAGACCCTTCAGGTCAGCGGTTACCAGCTCTATGAGGACCGGTTCTGGAAGCCGGAGCGCATGCTGATGAGCAACAGCCAGACGGGGAAATCCACCGAGTTGATCTGGAAGAACTATGAGTTCCGAACGGGACTCGACGCGGACAGGCACTTCTCTACCAACAGCCTGCTTCGCGCCAGATGAAGATCCTCTCGGCCCGGTGGATGGCCTTGCTGACAACGATCTGCCTGGTCCTACCCACAGCTCAGTTACTTGCCGACGACCGACTGGTGTTCGGCAGCTTTCAGAGTGCGGCCAATGCGGAGAACTGGGCCGGACGCATGGCGGTTCTGCTCAACGTGGAGGTGACCGTAGTGCCTGGCACCAACAGCACGGGTTCGCCAACTTATCGGGTGGTGACCCCACCGCTGTCTGAAACCGAAGCATCCCGGGTCCGGCGCATCGCCGACGGTCGACAACTCAAGTACTGGCGCTTGCTGGACGTGGAAGCGGCGGCTCTGCCCTCTGAGCAAGGCGCGGAAAGCGTGCCGGTGGAGCAGCCTGCCCGGACAACCCCGCCGCCGGTTCGGGCAGAGAATCCGCAGCGCCGGGCCAACGATCGGCCGCCGGTGCGACCAGCGGAGGTCATCCGCCCTGCTGCCGTGAAGGACAACGACGTGGTGCAGATGCTGGATGTGGATGTAGGCGCTCAGGCGAGAGCCTTCTTTGAAGAAGGCACTGACGGCCAGTCCGCATTTCATCCGTCGCTTTCTGTAAAGGCGGACTACTACAGGGCGTGGGACAACGAGCGCCAGAGCCTGACGTTCGCGCCTTTTTACCGTTACGACGCGGAGGACGACGAGCGCACCCATTTCGACATCCGGGAAGGGTTCTGGAGTCTGGTCGGCGATGACTGGGATCTGCATCTCGGGGTGAAGCAGGTGTTCTGGGGCGTGACCGAGTTCAATCACCTGGTGGACATCATCAACCAGACCGACCAGGTGGAAAACATCGACGGCGAGGACAAGCTCGGGCAGCCCATGGCCCACCTCTCCCTGGTCCGGGACTGGGGCATACTCGACTTTCATCTGCTCACCGGTTTCCGCGAACGGACTTTTCCCGGCCCGGACGGTCGGCCGCGGTTCTACATTCCGATCGACAACGACGATGCCACCTATGAATCAAGCGCCGAAGATGGCCGGATCGACGGGGCCATCCGCTGGTCTCATCACCTGGGCGCATTCGAGTTCGGCATCTACCAGTTCAACGGCACCTCCCGCGCGCCGCTTTTTGAGCCGGTGCTGGATGAAGCCGGCGAGCTTCTGCTTCGACCCCACTATCAGGTGATCAATCAAACCGGGCTTGATGCCCAGGCGATCTTTGGTGATTGGGCCTTCAAGCTGGAGTCCATCTACCGAACGGATTTTCCGGATGACTACTATGCCTTCAACGCAGGATTCGAACGCACTCTGGTGGGTGCCTTCGGCACCCGGGTGGATCTGGGGTTGGTGATGGAATACCTGTATGACGACCGAGGCGAGGAGGCCTTCGATACCTTCTTCGAGAACGACATTGCGCTTGCCACCCGCTGGGCGTTGAACGATCTCAGTGATACCCAGGCTCTGATCGGCCTGATCTGGGATCACGATTCGCACGAGACCATATTCACCCTGGAAGCCAGCCGGCGCTTGGGCGAGACTTGGCTTCTGCTGCTCGAGGGCAGGGCGTTCGCGGGCGCTCAAGCCCTGAACCGGGACGATCCGCTTGATCCGGGAAACAAGGGCGCATCCGTCGCTCGTGACGACTACATCGAGCTGGAACTGACCAAGTACTTTTGAGATCTGAACATGCTGGAATTCTTGACCGAATACCTGGGTGAAAACGCCTGGGTAGGGCAGGTGTTTACCGTGGTGCTGGCCACTGCCATCGTGCATTGGCTGGTTCGCCACCTGATGAGCCGGTTGGCGGTATCGCTCGAGAAAACGCACAACCTTTACGACGATGCCCTGCTGGACGCGGCCAAGAGACCGCTTGCCTGGGCTATCTGGCTGGTGGGCGTCAGCTGGGCGGCCGAGTCCACGGGCGGCGAGGCGGCCAGGGCGGAGATCTTCGAGCACGTGGGCGCGATCCGGGAGGTCGGCATCATCGCCTTGCTGGCCTGGTTCGCCGTGCGCTTCATCGGTTTCGTGGAAACACACATCTCGGACTCGAGCTATCGGGAGAACCCGGCCGATCCGACCACGGCGTCGGCGGTGGGAAAGCTGCTCAGAGCCAGTGTGATCATCACGGCGGTCCTGATGGCAATGCAGACTCTCGGTTTCAGTATCTCAGGGGTGCTGGCTTTTGGCGGTGTAGGCGGGATCGCGATCGGCTTCGCAGCCCGGGACCTGCTTGCCAACTTTTTCGGCGCCATCATGGTGTTCCTCGATCGGCCGTTTTCGGTCGGTGACTGGATCCGCTCGCCGGACAAGTCGATCGAAGGCACGGTGGAAGAGATCGGCTGGCGGCTGACCCGGATCCGGACTTTCGACGCCCGGCCGCTCTACGTGCCCAATGCCACCTTTACCTCCATCGCCGTGGAAAATCCGTCGCGTATGACCAACCGCAGGATCAAAGAGACCATTGGCGTTCGCTACGATGATGTGGGTGTTCTGGAAGACATTCTCCGTGACGTGAAACAGATGCTCGAGAATCACGAAGCCATCGATCAGCAGAAAACGCTGATGGTGAACTTCAATGAGTTCGGCCCTTCTTCTCTCGACTTCTTCATTTACACCTTCACCCGGACCACGGTCTGGGCCGAATACCATGAGATCAAGCAGGACGTGCTTCTGAAGATCGCCGCGATCATCGAGGGCCATGGTGCCGAGATCGCCTTCCCGACCCGGACCGTGCACCTGGCCCCGGAACCGGAACCAGTAACGTCGTGACCATTCCGGAGCGCCTCGAACGCGCCCGCCAGACGGCTGAATGTCTGTACACGGCTGATGAAGTAACGTTTGCCATCGATCGATTGGCGGTTCGGTTAGCGGTGGCACTGGCCGATGAGCACCCTCTGCTCCTGTGCGTGTTGAATGGCGGCCTGCCGTTCACAGCGGCACTCATGCAGCGCATGCAGATTCCGCTGACCTTGTCCTACGTGCACGTGGGTCGCTACGGCGATGCGACCAGAGGGAGAGAGCTCACCTGGCATGCCTACCCTCAGGAAGATCTCAAAGGCCGGCACGTCGTGCTGGTGGACGACATCCTCGACGAAGGCATCACGCTGGCCGCGCTCGAAGCCTGGTGTCTGGAAGCCGGTGCTGGTGCCGTCACCACGGCGGTGCTGATGGAGAAGGGAGAGGGTGGTCGAGCAACTTACGCCGCCCTGCCGTGCCCGGACCGCTACGTATTCGGCTGGGGCATGGATTTTGAAGGGCACTGGCGGAATCTGCCGGCGATTTACGCGCTCGACGAGTCCATGGAAGGAGAAGGCTGAAATGGCGAAGGTTGGCTTGATAGTCGGTTCAGGCGCACTCACCGGCAGTTCGGATTGGGACCTTGGCTGGGAAGAGATGGGTAATCGGCAAACGGCCTTTGGTGAGGCCGCTGCCTGCCTGCAGCGCGGAGAGTTCGCCGGACATGAGGTGCTGGCACTGCCCCGGCACGGGTTGCCGCATCGCTACGCGCCGCATGCGGTGAACTATCGGGCCAACCTCAAGCTGCTGGCAGATGCGGGCGCCGAGATCGTGATTGCGCTGAACACCGTGGGTGGCATCAGTGAAGCCGCCGTCACCGAAGCGCTCGTTCTCCCGGATCAGCTCATCGACTACACCTGGGGGCGGGCATTGTCGTTCAATGCGGATGATGATGTTCGCCACATCGACTTCACCGATCCCTATGACAGTCGCTTGAGGGCCGGACTGCTGGCTGCGGCAGCCGCCGCAAACCTTGTCGTGGTAGACGGCGGTGTGATGGGGGTGACCCAGGGACCTCGGCTGGAAACAGCGGCCGAAATCCAGCGCATGGCCAAAGATGGCTGCGCCATTGTCGGCATGACCGGCATGCCTGAAGCCGTCCTGGCTCGGGAATTGGATCTGCCGTTGGCTTCGCTGGCCATGGTGGTGAATCCGGCGGCGGGCCTTGCCGCTGAAGTGATCGAGATGGAGGACATTCGCCGAGCGTCGGCTAACGCCATGGCCAAGGCGGCCGGCTTAGTCCGCGCCTTCCTCGAGGACTTCCGCGGCTTCTGAAAGCCGTAGCTGTTCGAACTGTTCCAGCAACGCCTCTGGAAAGGACACCGGGTCGATACGGACCACCACGCCGAGCTTTGGATGATCCAGATAGTGCAGCTCCTCGGAGCGCATGCGCCGGCTTTCGGAGAGCTGCATGTAACCCGCCGTGCTCACCATGCGCTCCGATTCCAGAAGCAGGCCTTCCCCGCTGGCATCCATGGCTGCCACGGCGGGTTCGAGCCCCAGGCCCGGACCATGGAAAAACAGATCCGCCTTGAAGTGCAGGTAGCGGCCCAGTGTGACGCCGACGCTGCCGATGAGCTCGTGGCTCGGAAATGGTGGGCTGAGCTGCTCGCCCCCCTGCACGAGGATGGGATCCGGCGCCTCTCTGGCTGGAACCACCTGCAGCCAGCGCCCATGAAAGACGATGCGACCAAGCCCGCGACGGCTTATCCGGTTTGCCGCCCGCTGTAAGCGGAAGTTCTCAGGCGGTTGCCAGCGTTGGCTGCCGGCCTGTAGCGTTCGCTCGAATTCAGCGACCTTGGCGAGAAAATCGAGGTGCGGATCTGGTTCCAGGATTGGCTCGATCTGCGGTGTCGGCACAGGTGCGGGTAGGTCGCCTGCGTCTGGTGCATCGGCTGCGGACGGTGACTCGGTCAGCGTTTCTGCAGGTGGCAGAAGCTCATAGCTGAGGATCGGAAAGGTCAGGCACGCCCGAGTGAGGGGGTCCAGAGGCTCACGCCAGAGTTCCTCCGGTGCGAGCCGCTGGGTTCGGATTGCTTTCGGCAGCGCCCGGGGACGATCCAGGGTGAGAATTTCTTCCGTGGCAAAATCGAGCACGGCCGGACGCTCGAAGACGAAAAACTCCACCTCGTAGTAGCGCTCACTCAAGAGCGCGTCGAGCGCCTCGAGTGTCTCCGGGTCGGGCGTTGCTGCCCCCAGCTGAATCGGCAAAAGGCCACAGGTCAGGGCCAGGTACAGCGTGCGGGTCCTGATCTTCTTAGGCTTCATGCAGTGGCCCGGTCGGCTTCCTTATCCGTGATGGCGAGGCGGTCGAGAAGGCCGTAAGCGTACTCGATCCGTTTGTCGAAATCTCCGAGGGTCCGGGTTACCCGCAGGGTGGTGCCGCCCTCCAGCCGATAGGTATTCGGCTCCGCCTGAACGAGACGGATAACGGTAACAGGGTCGACGCTGGTCTCACCGGAAAACTCCAGCCGGCCGCCGTTCGCGCCTAGATCGAGCCGGGTGATACCCAGCGGTTGGGCGCGAAGCTTTAGCGTGGTCACCTTGAACAGGTGCTTGAGCGGATCCGGTGGCAGGCCGAACCGATCTACGAACTCAGCATAGAGATCGTCCAGCTCTTCGCTGTCGCCGGCATTGGCGATCCGCTTGTAGAGGATGAGCCGGCTGTGAGTATCGGGCAGGTAGTCCTCCGGGATCAGCGTGGAGGTATGCAGATTGACCTCCTGGCTGATGGGCTCCAGGGGTGCGTCCAGATTCGGCGTCTTGCCGTCCTGAATCGCCTTCACCGCCCGGTCGAGCATGTCCATGTACAAAGAGAAACCAATGGACTCGATCTGACCGGATTGGTCTTCGCCGAGCAGCTCACCCGCGCCGCGGATTTCCATATCGTGGGTAGCGAGCGTGAAGCCGACGCCGAGCTCGCCCGCGGCTTCGATGGCATCCAGGCGCTTGAGTGCGTCCTTGGTCATGGCTTTCGGGTGCGGAGTCAGCAGATAGGCATAGGCTTGCCGGGTGGAGCGACCGACCCGACCACGCAGCTGGTGCAGCTGGGCAAGGCCGAACTTGTCTGCCCGCTCGATGATGATGGTGTTGGCATTCGGGATATCGATGCCGGTCTCGATGATGGTGGTGCAGACCAGCAGATTGAGCTGACGGTGATAGAAGTCATTCATCACCTGCTCCAGCTCACGCTTGCGCATCTGGCCGTGGCCGATACCGAGCCGAGCCTCAGGGATCATCTCGGCCAGCTCGCGGGCGGTCTGGTCGATGGTTCGCACCTCGTTGTGCAGGTAAAACACCTGGCCACCACGCATCAGCTCCCGGGTAATCGCTTCCTTGATTACATGAGAACGCTTTTCCTGCACGAACGTATTGATGGTCAACCGCTTGGCGGGCGGGGTGGCGATGATCGAGAGGTCGCGAATTCCGTTCATCGCCATGTTTAGGGTGCGCGGAATGGGCGTGGCAGTCAGGGTCAACACGTCCACCTCGGCCCGGAGCGAACGCAGGCGCTCCTTCTGCCGGACGCCGAAACGGTGTTCCTCATCAATGACGATCAGGCCCAGATCCTTGAAGCGGATGGCCGGGTTCAACAGCTTGTGAGTGCCGATGACGATGTCGACCTTGCCGCTGGAGAGCCGGTCGCCGATGGCCTTCACTTCACCCTCCGAGCGCATCCGGGAGACCGCTTCGATCTGCACCGGCCAGTCGGCGAAACGGTCGCGAAAGGTGTCGAAATGCTGCTGGGCGAGCAGGGTGGTGGGCACCAGCACGGCTACCTGCTTGCCGCTTGCGACGGCGAGGAAAGCGGCGCGCATGGCCACTTCTGTCTTGCCGAAGCCCACATCGCCACAGATGAGCCGATCGGTGGATCGGGTGGAACAGAGATCGGCGATCACCTCGTCGATGGCCTTCTGCTGGTCTAGCGTTACCTCGAACGGGAACTGGTCCGAGAAACGCTGGTAGTCGTCGGTTGGATCGCTGAACGCGAAACGAGCGGCAGTCTCGCGTCGAGCATAGATGTTCAGCAACTCGGCGGCCACGTCGAACACTTTCGCCTGAGCGCGACGCTTCGCTTTTTCCCACTGATCCGATCCCAATCGGTGCAGCGGAGCATGCTCCGTATCTGCACCGGAGTAGCGGCTGATCAGGTGCAGGGAGGTGACCGGGACGTAGAGCTTCGCATCATCGGCATAGGTCAGGGTGAGGAATTCATTGGGACTGCCATCGATCTCGAGGGTATTCAGTCCCAGGTAGCGACCGATGCCGTGCTCGATGTGCACCACCGGCTCGCCGACGTGCAGCTCCGTGAGATTCCTGATGATCTGTTCCGGATCCAGCACCCGCGCCGCCCGAGCTTTGCGCTCGGCCACCTGATGACCAAAAACCTGGTTTTCGGTGACGATGATCAGATCGTCGAGCCAGAGACCCTGCTCGAGCGGTGCAATGGTCAGGCCATAGCGGGCATCGGAGGCCTGAAAAGCTGCCAGATCCGCCACTTCCCGGGGACGCAGGTCGGCACGGCTCAGATAGTCATGGAACACTTCCCGGCGTCCGGCAGTGTCGGCGATGAACAGGACCGGTGCAGTCGATTCGCTCGAGGCGGCTGCTTCGCTCAAGAACGCCTTGAGTGCTTCAGCGGGATCTTTGGCTCTGGGTTTTGCAGTCAGGTCCGGTAGATCACGACTGGCGAAATCGAATCCGTGTTTGCCCGATTTCACCAGATCGACCACGGCGAGCTGCTTCAGCGCCGCGCCCAGTTCCTCCTCGCGAAGGAAGAGGTCCGTTGGCGGCAGAATGGGCCGCTCCACATCGTGGCGCAGGTTTTCGTAGCGGTTGCCAACCTCCGTCAGATGGTTTCGGGCACCCTCGATGAGGTCCGCGTCTGCCACCAGCAGCGCGTTTTCCGGCAGATAGTCGAACAGGCTCGCCAGCTGCTCGAAAAACAGGGGCAGGTAGTACTCCACACCGTTCGGCGCGATGCCCTGGCTCACATCCTGGTAGACGCTGCAGCGGCGCACGTCCACGTTGAAGGTATTGTGCCAGCTGTCCCGGAATCGGGAGATGGCCGGACCGTCCAGCGGGAATTCCTTGGCCGGGAGCAACTCAAAACGTTCGATCCGCTCGAGCGTAAGTTGGCTATCCGGGTCGAAGGTGCGCAGGCTTTCGATCTCATCGTCCATGAGGTCGATGCGCAGGGGATACTCACTGCCCATGGGGAAGATGTCCATGAGCGCACCGCGAACGGCAAATTCACCCCGGGCGGTCACGGTTTCCACCGCCAGATAGCCGGCTGCTTCCAATGCACGACGTTCTTCGTGCATCTTGAAGTTGGCACCCACGGCCAGTTCCATGCTGAAGCCTTCCACGTAGGCCCGAGGTGGTAACCGCGAGAGCAGGGTCTGCTGGGTGATCACCAGATGTCGCGCGCCGGTGGCCTGACGGGGCAATCGGTAGAGCGTATGGAGCCGTTCGGACGTTATGTCTTCGTGGGGTGAAAAGGCGTCGTAGGCCAGTGTCTCCCAATCCGGAAAGTACAGGGTCGCAAGGTCAGGACTGGCAAAGGTCAGCTCATTTACCCAACGGCGGGCACCCGCAGAATCACCGGCCACGATCAGCGTGAGGTTCTGCCGCGCCCGGGTCGTTGCGGCAACGGCAAATGCAGCGGCGCTGCCATGCAATCCACGCCAGCTGACCCGCTGACCCGTGCCAGGTGCGGCAGGCGGGCTGAATGGCGAATGAGCTGACACCGGCACGACCGTACTACCGGCGGCGCTTCCAGGATCGTCGGACATGAACTGGGGTTGGTGGTGTTAAAGGGGCTGGTATTCTAGCGCCCGTGAAACGAACTGCCATCATCATCGCCTGGTTGGCGACCTTGATTGCGGCCTACCTGGCTGGTCGGGCCGGGCCTGGCGGCTCAGAGTCGGAACCTGTTCACGCTGAGGCGAGGGTCAGCTCGACCGGCAGCGCAGCTGATGCTGAGCGCCTCTCACCTGGCGCATCGTATGTTACTCAGACAGACGACGATCTGATTGCCCAGGCGCAGCTCCTGGTTCGCGAAGGTAGCCCGCACGAGGCACTCGCCGTGCTTGCCGCCTATCTCCAGAGCGGCTCCGATGAAACCAGCGAACGGCACAGCCAGGCACTGTTTCTGCTCTCGGATCTCCGGCAGATGACAGGTGAGGTCGAGCTCGCGCTGGCGCCGCTGTTTGAAGTCCTCCGTTATCCGCCCTCCCGTGCCGCGGCTGAACGCGCCCGACAGCGGCTCAACCTGCTCATCAATGCCCGGGAACAGCAGTTGATCAATGCTGACGATCTGGTCGGTCTGGTCACTTACTTCGAATACCTGGTCAGCGAGGAACCCGGATTCGACGGGCACCGCCTCAAGCTTGCCCGTTGGTTGCTTAAGCGTGGTGAGGTGGATGCGGCGGACCGGGTTGCTCGTGAGACCGGTCTGGTGGGCGTCCAGCAGGCTGAGATCGATGCATTGCTCGGCGAGATTGAGCTTGCTCGAACCGCGTTGCCGGTAGAACGGGAGGCCGGCGCCATATACACCGCTGCAACGGCCCTGGGTGCCAGCCGGGGCGGTGAGTTCCGCTTCCTCATCGATACCGGAGCTACCATGACAGGACTCGCTGAATCACGCTTGAACTCACTCGGTGCCGCCATGATCGAGCGCGGCATCCGTGTGCAGACAGCCAACGGGGTAGTGGAACTGCCCGTGTACCGGCTTCGGGAACTGCGTGTGGGAGCCCTGGTGCTGGAAGATCTGGCGGTGCTCGGCTTTACCGATCTGCCGCGGGGTGCGGACGGAATTCTGGGCATGGATGTGCTGTCCAGGCTTGGCGGATCCCTCGCTGGGGCTGTTGGCAGGCCCTGAAAAGCACGTTAAAGTCATAGGGTTACGCCTTTGAGGGGGCCGAGAACCCCCAAGGCTCGCGGCTCAAAGGCGAAAGGTCTGAAAAAGGGCTAATAGGCTAAAGAGATATAAGGAGAGTTTTGGCCATAGCGCTCGAGCCGAGCACATCGGAGTTCTTCCGATGGGCAGTTGTGCGTCTAACCGAAACGTTCGGATATTCCTCCATCAGCAGCAAATTTCATCTGAAAGACGTCGAATGAAAGCCACCGATATTTTCGATCCCAACTACTTCCACAAGGTCGTCGACTGCCAGTGGGCGTGCCCGGCGCATACGCCTGTGCCGGAATACATCCGTCTGATCGCGCAGAAACGGTACACCGAAGCGTACATGCTGAACTGGGATTCGAACGTGTTCCCCGGGATTCTCGGTCGTACCTGCGATCGGCCCTGCGAGCCGGCCTGCCGACGGGTGCGCACGGAAGAAAAGCCGGTGGCCATCTGTCGGCTGAAGCGGGTCGCCGCGGACCACAAAGACGATATAACGGCCTACATGCCAAAAGTGCCTACCCAGAAGAACGGCAAGAAGGTCGCCCTGATCGGTGCCGGACCGGCTTCTCTGGCGGTTGCCCGGGATCTGCTGCCGCACGGCTACGAGGTGCATCTCTTTGAAAAGGATCCGGCTGGCGGCGGCATGATGCGCTCACAGATCCCCTCATTCCGTCTGCCCATAGAAGTGCTGGAAGAAGAGGTGGACCGAATTCTCGATATGGGAGTGGTCACGCACTTCAACCATGAGATCACCAGCATGAAGTCTTTCCTCACGGAAGACTTCGATGCCATCTTCGTCGGCACCGGTGCGCCGCGTGGCCGAGATCTCGAGCTTCCCGGACGACAGGAAACGGACGCTCACATATCCATCGGCATCGACTGGCTTTCCTCCGTTGCCTTCGGTCACACCACGAAGATCGAGGGAAAGGTCATCGTCATGGGGGGTGGCAACACGGCCATGGATTGCTGCCGTACGGCCAAGCGGATGGGCGCAGAATCCGTAACCGTGGTGGTGCGCTCTGCCTTCGAGGTGATGAAAGCCTCGGATTGGGAAAAAGAAGATGCCATGGCGGAAGGCATTCCCATTATCAACAACCGGCCGCCGAAAGAGTTCGTGCACGAGAACGGCAAGCTCAAAGGCGTCGTCTTCGAGTGCGTGAAGCCGGTGGAAGAGAACGGTCGACTGAAGTACGTGCCGAGCGGTGAGCCGGACGTGTACATGGAGTGCGACCACATCCTGATGGCAATCGGGCAGGAAAACCACTGCCCCTGGATCGAGCGGGATGTGGGTATCGAGTTCGACAAGTGGGATTGCCCCGTGCTCGATGAGGACACGCTGCAGTCTGCCAACACGAAAGTCTTCTTCGGCGGCGATGCGGCGCTCGGGCCTGAGAACATCATCTGGGCGTCGGCGCACGCCCACAAGGCGGCGATCTCCATTCACCTCTACTGCCAGGGCAAGGATCTGAAGGCCGATCGACCACCGGAAGGCGTCAATCTGATCAGCCAGAAGATGGGTGTGCACGAATGGAGCTACGACAGCGAGCACGACCCCGCTGAGCGCTATCTGGTGCCGCACGTTGAGCTCAAAAAAGCCCTCTCCGACAGAATGGTGGAGGTGGAGCTCGGATTCGATGAAGCGCTTGGTGCGAAAGAGGCTCAACGCTGCCTCAACTGTGACGTGCAGACTGTCTTTGCGGAGAAACTCTGCATCGAGTGCGATGCCTGTGTGGACATCTGCCCGATGGACTGCATCACGTTCACCGACAACGCGGAAGAAGATGCGCTACGCGTACGTCTGACCGCACCCGCCTCAAATGTGGAGCAGGATCTGTACGTCTCCGAGGAGCTGAACACCGGCCGGGTGATGGTCAAGGACGAGGACGTGTGTGTGCACTGCGGACTTTGCGCGGAGCGCTGCCCGACCAACGCCTGGGACATGCAGAAGTCCGTTTTTCATATCCCCCAACTGGGTTCTTACGCCGAATGACGACTTACAACGACTTCGTGATCCGATTTGCCAATGTGAACGGATCCGGATCCGCCTCTGCCAACGGCATGTTTGCCAAGGCCCTGTTCCGCATGGGTCTACCCGTGGCGACGCGGAATATCTTCCCATCCAACATCCAGGGCCTGCCCACCTGGTTCGAGGTTCGGGTGAGTGAGAAAGGTTACCTCGGTCGTCGCGAAGGTGGTGTCGACATCATGGTCGCCATGAACGCCGAGACCTTTGTCGAGGATGCGGCCAGCGTGAAGCCCGGGGGTTACCTTGTCTACGACAACACCAAGCCGCTGGCCAGCCATCTCAGGCGCGATGACGTGACGGAGATCGGCATCCCGTTGACTGACCTGTTACTGCCCGTGTTCACGGACATCAAGCAGCGTGGGCTTTTCAAGAACGTCACTTACCTCGGTGCGCTCGCTGCGCTTCTGAATATCGAGTTTGACGTGATCACCGGCATGGTGGCCAAGCAGTACAAGGGCAAGGATGCGCTCATCGCCCCTAACATCCGGGCATTGGAGATTGGCCGTGACTACGCACAGCAGTATCTGCCGTGTCCACTGCCACATCAGGTGAAACGGATGGATGGCAACGGCGACAAGATCATGATGGATGGCAATACGGCCTGTGGGCTTGGTGCCATCTACGGCGGCGCAACCGTCTGCGCCTGGTACCCGATCACACCGTCCACCTCGGTGGCGGAGGCATTCGAGCAGCACGCCAACAAGCTTCGCGTGGACCCGGACAGCGGTCGACGGCGCTTCGCCATCGTTCAGGCCGAAGACGAGTTGTCCGCCATCGGCGTCGTCATCGGCGCTGGGTGGAACGGGGCGAGGTCTTTTACTGCCACCAGCGGTCCTGGCGTCTCCTTGATGACGGAGTTCCTGGGGCTCGCCTACTTCGCGGAAATCCCTGCCGTGCTGATTGACGTGCAGCGATCCGGCCCGTCCACCGGCATGCCGACCAGAACCCAGCAGGGCGACCTGATCTCCTCCGCCTATGCCTCTCATGGCGATACCAAGCACGTGCTGCTGTTTCCCTCGACGCCGAAGGAATGCTTCGACTTCACTGCCGAGGCCCTTGATCTGGCTGACCGGCTGCAGACCCCGGTCATCCTGATGACGGATCTCGAACTCGGCATGAACGACAACCTGTCGGAACCGCTCGTGTGGGACGACAGCCGGGCCTACGATCGCGGGAAGGTGCTGGACGCGGAAGATCTGGAGAAGGTTGAACGGTTCGGTCGGTATCTGGATGTGGATGGCGACGGCATCGGCTTCCGGACTTATCCAGGCACTCATCCTGAGAAGGGTGCTTTCTTCACCCGCGGTACCTCCCGGGACGAATACGCGGCCTACACCGAATCGCCGGAGGCGTATGAGCAGAATATGCAGCGATTACTGGTGAAATGGCAGACAGCCGCGACACTGGTGCCGAAGGCCGAGATCCACTCCACGGATCAGCGTGCAGGGATCATTTACTACGGCACATCTGCTCTGCCCATGCAGGAAGCCATGGACCTTCTGGCGGAAGAGGGCATTCATCTGGACAGGCTGCGCATTCGGGGCTTTCCCTTTGCAGAGGAAGTCTATGAGTTCATCGACAAGCACGACTTCGTGTTCGTTGTAGATCAGAACCGGGACGGACAGATGAAGACCCTGCTGGTGAACGAAGGAGAGATGGATCCGGCGAAGCTGATCTCCGTGCTCTACTACGCGGGTCTATCCATCTCCGCAGATACGATTCAGGCCCAGGTGTCCGAGTATTTCACGGCCCAGAAACTGCCACGGCTGACCGAGGTGAAGTCATGACCTTCGTTACCAAACCCAGAGTTCATCACCCGAAGCTACCGGTCAACGAGATCGGGCTGACCCGGCGCGACTATGAAGGGCCGGTGTCCACGCTGTGTGCAGGATGCGGTCACGATTCCGTATCGGCGGCCATTGTGCAGGCCTGCGCTGAGCTGTCACTGCCGCCCCACAAATTCGCGAAGATCTCAGGGATCGGCTGCTCCTCGAAAACACCAAGCTACTTCCTCTCCAAATCGCACGGCTTCAACTCCGTGCATGGCCGGATGCCTTCCGTGGCAACCGGGGCGAACCTCGCCAATCGGGAGCTCTATTGCGTCGGTGTCTCAGGCGACGGCGACACGGCCTCCATTGGACTCGGCCAGTTCGCCCACATCGTGCGCCGCCGGATCAACATGCTCTACATCGTGGACAACAATGGCACCTACGGTCTGACCAAGGGCCAGTTCTCCGCCACCAATGACAAAGGCTCCACGTCGAAGAAAGGCCTGCCCAACCTCTATGAGCCCATCGATGTGGTCTCTCTGGCTCTGCAGATCGGTGCCAGCTTCGTGGCTCGAAGCTTCTCCGGCGACAAGCGCCAGCTGGTGCCGTTGATCAAGGCCGGGCTCATGCACAAGGGCTTTGCCTTCATCGATGTGATATCTCCCTGCGTGGCCTTCAACAACCACAACGGCTCCACGAAAAGCTACGACTATGTGCGTGACCACTCGGAGTCGGTGACCGTCTCCGACTTCTTCCTGCCGCAGGAAGAAATCACCGTGGACTACGATCCCGGCACCTCGGAAGAAGTGCACATGCCGGACGGATCCACCCTCCGCCTGCACAAGCTCGACGACGGTTTCGATGTCCACGACCGGGTCAGATCCCTGAACTACGTGCAGTCCCGTCAGGCCGAAGGCGAAGTGGTCACCGGTCTCCTCTACGTGGACCCGGATGCCTCCGATTGTCACGAAGTCCTGGACACCGTTCAGCGGCCGCTGAACGAGCTCGACGTCGAGGATCTCTGCCCGGGCAACGAGGCACTACAGGCCATTAACGAGTCGTTCCGCTAGTCATTCGTGTAGCCCGCAGCGACCGCGAGAGTAAAGTCGTTTTCAGGCACTTCCGCTCGGGCGCTCCGCGCTTCCCTCAGTTGCAGTTGTTGCCTCGCGATGCGAGTCAAAACTGCGCCTTCGGCCTCGCTCTCACGTTTCTGAAAACGACTTTACTCTCGCGACCGCCGCTGCATTTACCAAGGGTCTATGGTTCGAATCGTGCGTGGCTTGCCGCGTGCTGTGTAGGTGGAAGCCCTTACATCGAGATACGTTTCACATGCACCCTACATGTTGCTCTGCACAACCCGAATTACCATAATACGCGCCCTCACACCCTTGAGGACTGGCTGTGGCCCTACCGAGTCTCGACGACTACTTCCCCGACTGGAAAGAACGTGAAGCCCTGGCGGAGGCGATGATCCCCATCATCGGCCGTCTGTACCGTCGCAACGTGGTTTCCTACTGCTACGGACGCGCGCTGTATAACCAGAGCGTGATCCAGATCATGAAGACTCACCGCTACGTGCGTCAGCTTGCGGAAAACGAGTTGTCCGAGTTCGAGAGCTACCCGATTCTGGAAGCGCTCTCGCAGCTGGACCTGGGGCCTTCCCACATCGATGTGGGCAAGCTTGCCACCAAGTTCATGGAAGAGTCGGAGACCAGCCAGGTCACGCCGCTCGAGTTCTGCGAGCGGGAGTGTGCCGAGGTCATCGGCCGGCACGTGCCGCCGCTGGAGCAGCCTCAGGATGTGGTCCTCTATGGCTTCGGTCGGATCGGTCGGCTGTTGGCACGACTGCTGGTGGAGAAAACGGGTAGTGGTCATCAGCTCAGGCTGCGTGCGATCGTGGTCCGGGCCGGCAAGGACGATGACCTGGTGAAGCGGGCATCTCTGCTCCGCCGGGACTCCGTGCATGGCAGTTTTCAGGGCACGCTCAGAATCGATCACGAGAACCAGTGCATCATTGCCAACGGCAACGTGATCAAGATCATCTACGCTCAATCACCGGCAGAGGTGGATTACACCGCGCACGGCATCGAGAATGCCGTGGTCATCGACAACACGGGCGCCTGGCGGGACGAGGAAGGTCTCGGTCAGCACCTGAAGAGCAAGGGCGCGGCCAAGGTGATCCTGACCGCGCCAGGCAAGGGCTCTATCAAGAACATCGTCTCCGGTATCAACTCCAGCGCCATCGAGCCGAGCGATTCCATCATCGCTGCGGCTTCCTGCACCACCAACGCCATCGTGCCGGTGCTGAAGGCCATGAACGATGAGTTCGGTATTCACGCCGGGCACATGGAGACAGTGCACGCCTACACGCCGGATCAGAATCTGATCGACAACTACCACAAGAAGAATCGTCGAGGCCGTGGGGCACCCATGAACATGGTGATCACGGAGACTGGGGCTTCTTCTGCTGTCGTCAAGCTCCTTCCCGAACTGGAAGGCAAACTGACGGGCAACGCCATTCGCGTCCCGACGCCGGACGTGTCTCTGGCAATCCTCAACCTGACTCTGGATCGGGAAACGGATCTGGACGAGGTCAACGACTACCTGCGGAACGCGTCGATGCATTCGACCATGCAGCGGCAGATCGACTTCACCACCTCCCCCGAGGTGGTTTCGAGCGATTTCGTCGGTAATCGGCATGCCTGCATCGTCGATGGCGGTGCCACCATCGTTAAGGGCAAACAGGTGGTGCTCTACGTCTGGTACGACAATGAGTTCGGCTACGCCTGTCAGGTGGTCCGCGTGCTGCAGAAGGTAGCGGGCATTTCCTACCCCCTGATTCCGAACGACGTGGTCAAGCAGGGCTTCTAAGAAGCTGCTAAGGGAATCTCACAGGTCCTAAAGTCCGCGAAATCCGTCGGTAAGCGTTGGCAAGGGCAGGGCACGACACTATAATTCGCGTGGCCTGCCGAGGTACGCAAGCGTTCCGCCGACGAAACCTCTCGAGCCAATATTCTCGCTGATCGTGCGAGGCTGATTTCGGAAGAAATACTTCTCTCGAACAGGCCCGTATGCCTTCGGCGGTAGTCTGCTTTCGTGCGTCCAGGGTCGGCACGGTCGCAGTACCGGTCCATAGAATCGATCGAGAAATTGACCGATCGAAAAACCGATCGAAAACCGATCATTAGAACGCGATCAAAAGCTCATCATGATAAGAATCAAGAAAGGTCTCGACCTGCCGATATCCGGTCAGCCGGAGGCGCTGGTCGAAGACGCCCGCGCCGTGCGTACGGTGGCGGTGCTCGGCGAAGACTTCCCGGGCATGAAACCCACGATGCTGGTTCAGGAAGGGGATGAGGTCAGCCTCGGCCAACCGCTTTTCTCGGACAAGAAGAACGACGGCGTCGTTTTCACAGCGCCGGCAAAAGGCCGGATCAGCAGCATAAACCGTGGTGCCAAGCGGGCACTGCTGTCCGTGGTCATCGATGTGGATGGTGCTGCCGACACCGAAGCGGAGGTGATGGAAGCGGCTGATATCGGCAGTTTGAACGCCGATCGGGTAACCGAAGCGCTGGTCAAAACAGGTCTCTGGACGGCATTGCGCACACGACCGTTCTCCAAGGTGCCGGCGATCGGCTCGAAGCCGAATTCCATTTTCGTGACGGCCATGGATACCAGTCCGCTGGCGGGGGATCCGACAGTTGTGATCGCCGAGGCACCGGAGCTATTCGTCGCCGGACTGGACGTGCTGGCGAAGCTGACCGACGGCCCGGTGCATGTCTGCAAGGCGGAAGGCGCCGAGGTTCCGGCCGGCAGTGCGCAAACCCATGAGTTCAGTGGTATTCACCCGGCAGGTCTGCCTGGCACGCACATCCACTTCATCGACCCGGTCAGTGACGCCAAGACGGTCTGGTACCTGAGCTACCAGGACGTGATGGCCATCGGTTACCTGTTTACCACCGGTAAGCTGAACAGCTCGCGTGTCGTTGCTATCGGCGGGCCGGGTGCTTCGAATCCGCGCCTGTTGCGCACGGTACTTGGCGCAAGTCTGGAGGAGCTGACCGCGGGAGAGCTCGATGGCGGCGACAACCGGGTGATCTCCGGATCCGTGTTGTCCGGCCGGGGCGCTGAATCTCCCACCGCGTTTCTGGGCCGCTATCACCTGCAGGTTTCCGTGTTGCCGGAAGACAAGGAGCGGCGGCTGATCGGCTACCTGACCCCCGGGCTCAACAAGCATTCCGTGTTCCCCACCTATCTGTCCAAGTGGCTGGGCGAGAAGGACATAGCCTTT
This sequence comes from Candidatus Azotimanducaceae bacterium, assembly GCA_965215995.1. Taxonomy (GTDB): domain Bacteria; phylum Pseudomonadota; class Gammaproteobacteria; order Pseudomonadales; family Azotimanducaceae; genus SZUA-309. The sequence goes on from OZ244128.1 coordinate 4,669,943, forward strand.
TCCACAACCACCAATGGCAGTCAGCGAGGCATGGTGCCTATCGGCACCTACGAGGAAGTGATGCCCCTCGACATCCTGCCGACTCAGCTCCTCAGGGCGCTGCTGGTTGGTGATCTTGACACGGCGATCGCGCTCGGTTGCCTGGAGCTGGACGAGGACGACATAGCGCTGTGCACCTACGCATGCCCGGCCAAGTACGAATACGGGCCGGTGCTGCGCGCCGTGCTCGACACCATTGAGAAGGAGGGCTGAGGTGAACATCCGCTCAATGATGGACAAGATCGCGCCGCACTTTGAAAAAGGCGGCTCCCTGGAAGCGTTGTATCCGGCGTTCGAAGCGATCGACACGGCGCTCTACACCCCGGGTGAGGTCACCCACAGGGCCTCCCACGTTCGCGACGGGCTGGACCTGAAGCGGATCATGATGACCGTCTGGCTCTGTGCCTTCATTCCGGGTCTGGTCGGTGCCTACTTCGTCGGCCTGCAGGCAAACGAGGCCATGGCTGCACTCGGCATGACGAGCGCGGACAACTGGCGCGCCATCTTCCTGGATCTGCTGATCAGCTACGACGCGACCAGCCCCTGGGACAACATCGTGCACGGGCTCGCCTATTTCCTCCCGCTCTATATCGTCGTGTTCCTGGCAGGCATCACCTTTGAGATCTGGTTTGCCTCCAAGCGGGGCCACGAGGTGAACGAAGGTTTCTTCGTCACCAGCATCCTGTTCACACTGACCTTGCCACCGGGCACGCCCCTGTGGATGGCCGCCATCGGCATCATCTTCGGTGTGGTGATCGGGAAGGAGGTGTTTGGCGGTACCGGTAAGAACTTCCTGAATCCGGCGCTGACCGGTCGGGCCTTCCTGTACTTCGCCTATCCAGCTCAGATGTCCGGTGATGCCGTCTGGGTAGCGGTGGATGGTTTCACCGCCGCCACTTCACTGGGCACCGCGGTCCTCGGTGAAGGCTACGGTTATGAGTTCTGGGACGCCTTCATCGGCAATACCCCGGGCTCGATCGGTGAGACATCGACGCTCGCCATCGCGATCGCGGCGGTGATCCTGATGGCAAGCCGGATCGCCTCCTGGCGGATAATCCTCGGCTGCGTCATCGGGCTCTTCGTCGGCGCGTTCATGTTCAATCTGATCGGCTCGGATTCCAATCCCATGTTCGACATCTCGCCGTCGTGGCATCTGGTTTTGGGCGGCTTTGCCTTCGGTGCGGTTTTCATGGCGACGGACCCGGTTTCGGCGGCGATGACCAATCCAGGCCGGCTCATCTACGGAATACTCATCGGTTTCCTGTGCATCCTGATACGTGTGGTCAACCCCGCGTTTCCGGAAGGCATGATGCTGGCGATCCTGTTCGGCAACCTGTTTGCGCCGCTAATCGATCACTTCGTGGTGCAATCCAACATCAAGCGGAGGCTGGCTCGTGTCTGATAACAACAGCGATCCCGGTTTCGACAAGGAAGGGCTGAAGAACGTCCTGTTCGTGGCCATCGGAGTCTGTCTGGTCTGCTCGGTGGTGGTCTCCACCACGGCCGTGGTCCTGAAACCCATGCGGCTTGCCAACCAGGAGCTGGACCAGAAGCAGAACATCCTGCGCGCCGCGGGTCTGCTCCCGTCTGACGCGCTTACTGACGCGGACGGCCGCAGTGTCGACGAGATTTTTCAGGAGTTCGAGGTTCGTGCGGTGGATCTGGATTCGGGCGAGTTCGTGGACGATGTGGACGTGGCCGCGTACGACCCGATCAAGGCCAGCAAGGACCCTGCGTTGTCCATTGTGCTCACCAAGGACCAGGACATCGCCACCATCAAGCGCCGGGAAAACGTCTCTCTCGTTTATCTCAAACGCCTAGATGGGGAGATCGACAAAGTCGTGATTCCCGTTCGTGGCTACGGCCTCTGGGGCACGCTTCTCGGCTACCTCGCGTTCGAAGGGGATCTGACGACGATCGCTGGTCTCGGTTTCTACTTTCACAAGGAAACGCCCGGCTTGGGTGGTGAGGTGGACAATCCACGCTGGAAGGACCTCTGGCCCGGTGTCACCGCCTTCAGTTCGGAAGGGGAGCCTGCCGTGAAGCTGGTGAAGACCCGCTCGGCGGCCGGTTCTCCTGCATCCGCCCATGAGGTGGACGCCCTGTCGGGTGCCACGCTCACCACCAAGGGCATTGAGAACCTGGTTCGCTTCTGGACCGGCGAGCATGGCTTCGGTCCCGTGCTGGCAAACCTGAAAACCACAGGCTGACTGTTCATGAGTACGCAGAAAGAAGTTCTGGTCGATCCGATCTTCAACAACAACCCCATTGCCCTGCAGGTGCTCGGTATCTGCTCAGCCCTGGCGGTGACCATCAACATGTCGACGACGCTGGTGATGTGCGCGGCGGTGATCTTCGTGACCACCATGTCCAATATCGCCGTCTCCATCGTCCGGAACCGGGTGCCAACCAACATCCGCATCATCGTGCAGATGACGATCATCGCCTCTCTGGTGATCGTGGTGGATCAGGTGCTGCAGGCAGTGGCTTACGACATCTCGAAAAGCCTGTCCGTATTCGTCGGTCTGATCATCACCAACTGCATCGTGATGGGCCGGGCAGAAGCGTTCGCCATGCAGAACGGCCCCTGGCTGTCGGCGCTGGACGGTTTCGGCAATGCCCTGGGCTACTCCGTGATCCTGATTGGCGTGGCGCTCGTACGTGAGCCGCTTGGCTCGGGCACGCTGCTCGGCTTCGAGCTGCTGCCAAAAGTCACCGAAGGCGGCTGGTACAACCCGAACGGCATGCTGCTGCTGTCGCCGAGCGCCTTTTTCCTGATCGGTCTTTTCATCTGGGCCATCCGTTCCTGGAAACCTGACCAGGTAGAGGAGCCGGAGTACGAGATCACGCCGGACGCGCACTTCAAGGAGGCCATGTAATGCTCGAGCACTATCTTGGCATCTTCGTCACGGCGGTGTTCGTGGAGAACATGGCGCTGGCCTTCTTCCTGGGCATGTGTACGTTCATCGCCATCTCCAAGAAGATCAGCACCGCCTTCGGTCTCGGTGTCGCCGTGGTGGTGGTGCTGGCCATCACCGTGCCGGTCAACAATCTGATCTACAACTACCTGCTGAAAGACGGCGCGCTGGCCTGGGCCGGCCTGCCGGATGTGGACTTGAGCTTCTTGAGCTTTCTCTCCTATATCGGCGTGATTGCGGCCATGGTGCAGATTCTCGAGATGTTCCTCGATCGCTTCGTGCCCGTGCTCTACAACGCGCTCGGCGTGTTCCTGCCGCTGATCACGGTGAATTGCGCCATCCTCGGCGCCAGCCTCTGGATGGCTGAGCGGGACTACACCTTCGTCGAGTCCACCGTGTTCGGGCTTGGTGCCGGCGTGGGCTGGGCACTGGCGATCACTGCACTGGCTGGTGTTCGCGAGAAGCTCAAGTACTCGGACGTTCCTGAAGGGCTTCGGGGCCTGGGCATCACCTTCATCTCCGTGGGGCTCATGAGCCTCTGCTTCATGTCCTTCGGCGGTATCGACATCTAAGGAGCGTTGCTAAGTGGATATCACGATCTTTCTCGGTGTCGGCATGTTCACAGCCACCGTGCTGTTCCTGGTCATGGTGATTCTCTTCGCCCGCTCCAAGCTGGTGAGCACGGGTGATGTGACCATCGAGATCAACGACGACCCGGACAAAGCCATCGTCGTGCCGGCAGGCGGCAAGCTGCTCGGCACCCTTGCGTCCAAGGGCATCTTCCTGGCCAGCGCCTGTGGCGGCGGTGGCACCTGCGCTCAGTGCCGCTGTCGTGTGACCGACGGTGGTGGTTCCATTCTCTCTACGGAGGAAGGGCACTTCACCCGTGGCGAGATCAGCGAGGACTGGCGTCTGTCCTGCCAGGTGGCAGTGAAGCAGGACATGAAGATCCAGATCCCGGAAGACGCCATCGGCGTGCAACGCTGGGAGTGCGAGGTTACCTCGAATCCGAACGTGGCGACCTTCATCAAGGAGCTGAACCTGAAGCTGCCGGAAGGCGCCGATGTCGCTTTCCGAGCCGGTGGCTACGTGCAGTTAGAGATCCCGCCTTACGAGATGGAGTATCGCGAGATCGACGTGGAAGACGAGTACCATGAGGACTGGGACCGGTTCAGCGTCTGGGACAACTTCTCCAAGGTGGACGAAGTCACCATCCGGGCCTACTCCATGGCTAACTACCCGGAAGAAAAAGGGATCCTGAAGTTCAACATCCGGATCGCCTCACCGCCTCCGGGCATGGACGTGCCAGCGGGCAAGATGTCGTCCTACGTGTTCAACTTGAAGCCCGGCGACAAGCTCACCGTATTCGGCCCGTACGGTGACTTCTTCGTCAAGGACACGCCGGCGGAAAAGATCTGGATCGGTGGGGGTGCAGGTATGGCGCCGCTGCGCAGCCAGATTTTCGATGAGCTGAAGCGCAATGGCCGCCAGACCAAGATGAGCTACTGGTACGGCGCCCGCTCACTTCGGGAGATGTTCTACACCGAAGAGTTCGATGAGCTTGCCGAGCAGTTCGATAACTTCGAATGGCACGTAGCGCTCTCAGATCCGTTGCCGGAAGACAACTTCGATGGCCACATCGGCTTCATTCACCAGGTGGTTTTCGATAACTACCTGAAGGATCATCCGTCGCCGGAAGATTGCGAGTACTACCTCTGCGGACCGCCCCCCATGGTGGCTGCGGTGCTGCAGATGCTCGAAGACCTGGGCGTGGAACCTGAGAACATTCTGCTCGACGATTTCGGTGGTTGAAACCGAACTCGCCGGTTGAGAACCAGACTCGGTATCAACCGGGCCTGCACTCGAAAACCCGATACTCGACGCCATCCTTGGTCAGTCGTCCTTCGGCGACGGCGACAATCCTGTTCAGCCATTCGTAACCTTCGTGCCCGCACTCGAAGCGGGGTTGGGTGACGAAGTAGTGCTCACCGTAGCTCGTCTCTCCGGCCCCGCCGGTTGCTGCCAATGCGGCTTCGTTCTGTTCTATCACTCCGGTATAGTGCATGTAGATACGTGCGCCATCGTCGGCCAGCAGGTTCAATCGCACGTCCAGCTCGCCGAAGCCATCTCCGAGCACCACCCAATCCGCGCCAGGTGTAAGCACGGTGCCGCTCAGTCGCTCGCCTTTGAACTCTCCTCCGGTCACCTCGACGATGACCCGCAAACCCGATGGACCGTTGCCGATGACGGATGAATCGCCCAGCGAGGCGCGGATGGTAAACAGGTCGATGAGTTGCATGGTTGTCTCCTTCAGTTGGAAGCGTCAGATGATGTTCTTGGCGCGAAGATCGCTGATCTCACGCTCGTCGAAGCCGTTGGCTTTCAGAATCTCCTCCGTATGCTGGCCCAGTGCCGGTACCTCACCGGATGGTCTCAAAGGTGTGCGGCTCATACGAATGGGTGCTCCGACGATCTTCCCAGGCGCTCCTGGTCCATCCGGGGCTTCCTGAAAGTATCCGTTCTCCCAGGCGCCCGGGTCGGCTGCGGCCTGAGCGTAGTTTCTGACCGGGGCGTAGCGTACGCCCATCTCCCGAAGCGTCGAACACCACTCATCCGTGGTCCGGGTCTTGAAGACCGGGTTCAACCGTTCGAACAGTTCCGTCAGATCCTGCCTGCTGGTGAGCAGGCCCAGGTAGCGCTCATCCAAGGCAAGCTCCGGCTGATCCATGGCAATGAAGAAAGCATCGCGGCTGGCCGGTGGCACGCCGACGATGCCGATCCAGCCATCGCTGGTTTCGAAGATGCCGTACACGCCGCGAAGCAGGGGATGGCTATAGTGTCCTCGGCCCGGCACCTCGTCGGTCATCAGATAGTGGGTGTACTCCGATGCCTGGGCCCAGATCTGGCCACCCAGCAGCGATCCTTCGATCAGTTGCCCTTTGCCGGTCCGTTCGCGGTGGAAAAGGGCGGCCAGCACACCAGAGAGCAGGTTCTGTGAGCCGATATGATCAGCGATGGTCACTCCCACCGGCGCGTAAGCTGTGCCGTCGTAGCCGATCGTGCTGATCAATCCACCGGCACACTGGCCCGCGAGGTCGGCGCCTTCAAGATCTGCATCCGGTCCGATCGGGCCGAAGGTGCTGCCGCATGCCAGGATGATGCCTGGATTCACTTTTTCGAGGGCCTCGAAACCGAGGCCCCATTCCTCGAGGGTGCCTGGCTTGAAGTTACTGATGACGATATCGGCATTTTCCACCAGCTTTCTGAAGATGCGGGCACCTTCCGGTTGCCGGAGATCCAGGGTCATACCTTTCTTGCCTCGATTGCAGGCCACGTAGTAGGCGCTGCGGGTGTCTTCCTCGGAACAGAACACCCAACGGGACAGGTCGCCGATCATGGGCAGCTCGATCTTGATCACCTCCGCGCCCATGTCCGCCAGGCTCGCCGCCGCCTGCGGACCCTGGACCAGCTGACCGATGTCCAGCACGGTGATGCCTTCAAGTGCCGCAGTCATTTATCTCTCTGCTCTGCCTGGAGAGTCCGAAGTATCAACGATCTGCACGGCAACGTGAACGACCTGAGGAAAGGGAGAAGGTACACTGGTGACGTGATTGGGGAGGGAGGAAACCCATGAGCGGACCACTCGCAGGACTCAAGGTGGTTGAGTTGGCCATTGCCATCCAGGGCCCGGCCGCTGGGCTGCACTTCGCCAATATGGGTGCCGAAGTGATCAAGGTGGAACCGCCTTTTGGCGATGCCAGTCGCTACGGCAAAGGGGTGGGCAGCGTGCTGCCGGAAGAAGTGCCCGGTGCCCAGTTCATCGCGATGAACAAAGGTAAACGCTCGGTGGTGCTCGATGTGCACACGGAGCTCGGTCAGCGGGCTATGTATGGCCTGCTGGAGACAGCAGACGTGTTCATCACCAACTATCGCGGCGCGGCACTGAAACGGATGGGTCTTGATGCCCGAGCCCTTACCGAGAAGTTCCCACGACTTGTGGTGGGTCATGCCAACGGCTTCGGCCCGCAAGGCGATGATACTGACAAGGCCATGCTGGATGGGGCTGCTCAGGCGCGGGGCGGGCTGGTCGCCATGACAGGTATGCCAGGGGAGACGCCCATGCTCCCGGGTGCGGCGGTGGCCGATCACGCCGGTGCCATGCAGCTGGCGCTGGGGTGCATGACTGCGTTGGTGGCTCGAAACAGTACGGGCCGTGGTCAGATCGTGGAAACGTCCTCCCTCGGTGGCCAGCTCTGGCTGCAGATGTGGGAACTGCAGCATTCCGCCGTTGCAGAAGCGCCCCTCACCCGGGATGGCCCCCATCATCCGAATATCAAATCCCAATACGGCGTGTACGAAACGGCAGACGGTCAGCACATCCTCTTTGTGACGGCCAAGACCAACGAGGCGTGGGATGCCTTCTGGATCTTCATGGAGCGGCCGGAGGTGCTGCTGCTCGAGGAATGGAACAATCCAGGGAAACGGCTCGGGCTGGCTGGCGCCGTTGAGGGGGTGGAGCACATTCGCGCGATGATGGCTGAGGCCATCGGTTCGAAAACCCTGGCGGAGCTGGAGAGCTTTCTCTACAGCGAGCCCGAGATCATCTGGGAGCGTGTGCGTGGGCATGCCGAGGTGCTGTCCGACCCCCAGAATCTGGCCAACGGTTACGTGACGGAGTTAGAGCTGCCTATAGCCGGCCGGATTAAAACGCTAGGGCCGCTGATCGACTTCTCGGATACACCTGCCCCGGTGGTGCAGGCACCCCCCTTCCTCTCGGCAGACACGGTCGAGGTGCTAGAGGCTCTGGGGTTCGCTAAGGAGGAGATTCGCTCGGTGCTCGATCACTCGGAAGCGGTTCGCGCGGAGCTCTACGCGAACCTGCTGGGTGACGATTGAGTTGGCGAAGAGCCTTCAGTACTCGTAGTCGTATTCGTAGCCCCGGGTGTTCTTCTGTGATATCTGGTCGTTCAACGTCCAGTAATCGTAGATCACACCGATCAGAAAGAAACCGCAGGTGAAGAGGTAGAGGAGGCCGGTTCCCCACTTGCCCATGTAGAAGCGGTGGATACCGAAGAAGCCGAGGAAGGTGAGCAGGATCCAGGCGACGGTGTAGTTGATGTCGCCAGGCGTGAACACTGCGTCGGCGTTCGCCTCCAGCTTCGGCATTAAGAAGAGGTCGACGATCCAACCGATGAAAAACAGACCGAGCGTGAAGAAGTAGATGGTACCGCTCACAGGCTTGCCGTAGTAAAAGCGATGGGCGCCCAGAAAGCCGAAGATCCAGAGGATGTAGCCAACTGCCAGGCTGTGCGTGCTGCGCGACATAAAGCGTACCGGTTGCTGAAGTTACTTCAGTCTATGCAACCTTCAGGCCGACCAAATAAAAATCAGAAAATCAAATAGATAGAATACATTCAGAGAACTAGTCGAGATTAGATACGGTGCGCTCCACCAGTTGCTGGTGAGAATCACCAACTTACCGCGCCATGGCGAGTTTCTATTCAGGACACTAGCTGCTCATAACCCGACGGCGTCCAGTGCGGCCTCAAATCGAGCCACGGCCTGATCTACGTCCGTTAGCTTGTCAAGGCCGAACAAACCGATCCTGAACGTCTTGAACTCGGCGGGCTCATCGCACTGCAGTGGGACACCGGCCGCAATCTGCACACCCTCGTCGAGGAATTTTTTGCCGGACTTCAGCTCGTCGTCCTCGGTGTAGACGACAACAACCCCCGGTGCCTCGAAACCGGGGGCGGCCACACTACGGATGCCTCGTTCGGCCAGCAGTGCTCGAATTCTCGCACCCAACTCGAACTGCGCCGACTTCACCGCATTGAAGCCGATCTCCGCTGTCTCCGTCATCACGTCACGGAGCGTACGCAGGCCGTCCGTGGGCATGGTAGCGTGATACGCGTGACCGCCAGCTTCGTAGGCTTCCATGATCTCCAGCCACTTTCTCAGGTCGCAGGCAAAGCTCGAGCTGGTGGTGTCTTCGATTCGCTGGCGGGCATCGGCCGAAAGCATGACCAGGCCACAACAGGGTGAGCCGGACCAGCCCTTCTGCGGGGCGCTGACAAGGATATCCACGCCCAGATCCTGCATGTCCACCCAGACCGTGCCGGAGGCGATGCAGTCGAGCACGAACAGACCACCCTGGGCGTGCACGGCATCGGCTGCCGCCTTGATATAATCATCCGGCAGGATCATGCCCGACGAGGTTTCCACGTGCGGTGCAAAGACCAGATCCGGGCCTTCTGCTTCGATGGTGCTCACAACCTCCTCGATCGGCGCGGGCGCAAACGGGGAATTCGGCTCGTTACCGGTCTGACGCGCCTTCAGCACCGTGCTCTCGGCGGGGATGTGGCCCATCTCAAAGATCTGTGTCCAACGGTAACTGAACCAGCCGTTGCGGATCACCAGCGTCTTCTTGTCCGTGGCGAACTGCCGGGCAACCGCTTCCATGCCGAAAGTGCCACTTCCTGGCACCACGATGGCGCTCTCGGCGTTGTAAACCGTCTTCAGCGTCCGGGAGAGATCCCGCATGACCTGCTGGAAGGACTGAGACATGTGGTTGAGGGCCCGGTCGGTGTAGACCACGGAGTATTCGAGCAGACCGTCCGGATCGACGTCAGGCAGAAGGGCTGGCATTGGCTTCCTCGTTAGTAAGTTGTCTGGGAGTCAGGAGGGGCGATTTTGGGGAATGTGCTCGCGGTGCTCAAGGGCGTATCCTCGCTAGTGCCCTGACAGGATATTAGATGGTCTCGAAAACCAGCCTGACGGCCTCCATTCGACAGTTCGACGTGCGCGCCGTCACCGATGGCCTCGCCGAAAATCCCGAGCTTTTGTCGTTTCGGGACGAGCGGGGGCGAAACTGGTTGCATCTCACGGCCAGCATCAACCTGCCGGATCACCCGGAGCTGGCGGCAGATGACAGCATTGAGCTGGCGCGTCATCTGATCGACCTGGGACTGCCCATCAATGGCCCGGCTTTCACCGAAGGAACCTGGGCAGCGACACCGCTGTGGTATGCGGTCGCCCGTGGCCGAAATCTGCCGTTGGCCACCTGGCTGCTCGAATCCGGCTCGACACCAGAGCATTGTCTCTGGGCAGCAGCGTTTCGAGGTGATGCGGCCATGCTCAGATTGCTGATTGCCCACGGCGCGCCTCTCGAGGCAGTGGCCGAAGGCGAAACACCATTTCTTGGTGCCGTCAAGGTCAGCCGCTTCGAGTCGGCGGCTCTGCTGCTGGAGGCTGGCGCTGATCCGGATTACCTGGACGCAAAAGGGATGACGGCTCTGCACTACATGTTGAAGAAAGGCAGCGATGCCGAGCACTTTGATCTTCTGGCGCAGCACGGTGCTCGAGGAGACATACCCGACCCGGATGGCCGGACGGCCATAGACATCCTGTCGAGAAAGCGGAGTCCCGCATTCAAAGCCCTGGCAGAGCGATTTTCTACCAGCAGCTGACTTCCGCGCGTTAGCCGACCGGTTCCAGCACCACCACCGGTATCTCCCGGTCACCGGCGTAGTTCTGGTAGTCGAGGTAAGGCGGATAGACCTCGGCCAGCTGGTTCCAGAGGTCTTCACGCTCGGCCCCCTCGGCGACCCGGGCTGTGGCTTTGCAGACCGCCTTGCCGGCCTGCACTTCGCACTCAGGATTGGCTTCCAGGTTCAGGTACCAGAGCGGATGGGCAGGTGCGCCGCCTTTGGAAGCGATGATCACGTAGTTATCGCCTACCTTCTTGTAGATCAGCGGCAACGGTCGGGGCTGGCCGGACTTCCGACCGATGGTGGTCAGCAGCAGCGTCGGCAGGACCCCCTTGCCGCCAGCCATGCTCGAATCCCACATGTGTGCCTTCTCCGGATCTTCCCGGTACAGCTTGATGTGCTCGGCGATCCAGTTCGGCAGGTTCTCCGGCAGGTCGCTCATGGTAGTTCTCCTGAAATCGTCTGACCGGGCGGATGATTGCAGCCTGGCTGTGTTAAAACAACGCGTTCGGGAGATCGATTGCTTCTAGGGAGCCTCTGATTTACTCACGTTTGCTCAGCTCGAACTACGGGGTCTGTGGCGAGGCGCACTTCGAAGGCAATGTCGGTGACCTTGGCGAGAAGTGCAACGAAGTCCACAGGCCCCGTAGTTCGGGCCCTTCGGGAGCTTATCGCGCTTGCCCTGACTGCGTTGTACACCTTGCCATGTGCTCGACATTGCCTGCGGCGTACGCCTTGCCAGGACAAGCGCGCTGAGCTTTCGTGAGTAAATCAGAGGCTCCCTGGTAAATGGCACACTTTCACTGCAGCAATGAACTGCAGCAGTGAAAAGGTCTGCGAATAAGGAGATTCCATTGATTGAGATGACCGTAAACGGAGAGCGCCACGAGTTGGATGTGCCGGCCGAGATGCCGTTGCTCTGGGTGCTCAGGGACGTGCTTGGCCTGATCGGCACCAAATACGGCTGTGGTATTGCTCAGTGCGGTGCCTGCACCGTGCATGTGAACGGGGCGGCGGTCCGCTCCTGCACCTTGCCGGTAAGCAGTGCGGCTGGTGCGGAGATAGGAACGATTGAAGGCCTGGCGGAGGGCACTCGGCTCCATCCTCTTCAGCAGGCCTGGATCAGCGAGGATGTGGCCCAGTGTGGTTACTGCCAGTCCGGGCAGATCATGTCTGCGGCTGCGCTGCTCGCACGCTCGCCAAACCCCACAGACGAAGAGATCGATGCGGCCATGGCCGGTAACTTCTGCCGCTGTGGGACCTACAACCGGATTCGAAAGGCGATTCACACGGCGGCCTCCTTCAAGAGCGCGGACTATGTGAATGCTGCAGAGGAGGTGAAGGCATGAGCCAGCTGATGAATCTCAATCGGCGATCGTTGCTGAAGGTGACCGGCCTGCTCGGTGGAGGCTTCCTGATCGGGCAGATGAGCATCTCTCGAGCGCTGGCCGAGGAGGCGGTGCGGGATCTGGTGGTGACCGGTGAGCTCAATGCGTTCATTCGCGTGACCAGCGAAGGCAAGATCACCATTTACTCGGCAAACCCGGAGATGGGGCAGGGGATCAAGACCGCGTTGCCCATGATCATCGCGGAGGAACTCGGCGCTGCCTGGGAAGATGTGGAAGTGCTGCAGTCGCCGGTGGACGAGTCGCGGTTCGGTCTGCAGGGCGCGGGCGGTTCCACCAGCATTCCACGCAACTTCGACGCCATGCGCGAGATGGGTGCCTCAGCCCGGGAGATGTTCATCGGCGCCGGTGCGCTGGTGATGGAAGTGCCCCGGGAAGAGCTGGATACCGCAGAGAGCAAGGTAGTGCACACCTCCGGGCGTTACATGACCTTTGGTCAGCTCGCCTCGCTCGCGGCCAAGCAGGATGTGCCGGATCCGGGCAGTCTGGAATTTCGCGAGCGGGAAGACTACCGGATTATCGGCACCTCGGTATCCGGGGTGGACAATCTCTCGATTGCCACCGGACTCGCGCTCTTCGGTATCGATACCCGTGTGGATGAGATGCTCTACGCTGCCTATCAGAAGTGTCCGGCCATCGGCGGCAGGGTCGTCAGCGCCAACCTGGACGAGGTGAAACGGTTTCCTGGCGTGGTGGATGCCTTTCTGGTGGAAGGAAATGGCAACGTGGAAGAGCTGCTCGATGGGGTCGCCATCGTCGGCACCAGCACCTGGGCAGTGTTCAATGCCAAGCAAGCGCTGAAGGTGAATTGGGACGAAAGCAACGCTTCCAAGGACAGCTGGACGAAGCTGGCCGCGGACGCTCGTGCGCTTGAGGGCACCAGAGGTAAGACGGTCACCCTGGACAAAGGTGATGTGAAATCGGCTTTTGCAGATCCGGCGAACCAGACCTTCGAAGCTTTTTACGACTATGCCTTCGTCACTCACCTCTGCCTGGAACCCATGAACTGCACGGCGCATTATCGTCACGGCGCGAATGGAGAGCCGGATTCTCTTGAGCTGTGGATTCCAACTCAGTTTCCGAGCCGCAATATCAGTGCCGCCAGTGGCATGTTCGGTCTGGATGAGGCAGACATTACCGCGCACCAGATGCGTCTTGGCGGCAGCTTCGGTCGGCGGGTGTACAGCGAGTACGTCTGCGAGGCTACGGCCATCTCGAAACGCGTACGCGCACCCGTGAAGCTCACCTGGACCCGGGAAGACGACATCCATCACGATTTCTTCCGTGTTGGCGGTTTTCAGAACGTGAAGGCGGCAGTGAACGACAAGGGCAGCCTGGTTGGTTTCGAGCATCACTTCATCGGTATGTCTCATGACGGTCAGCCGACCATGGGGAGCTGGTTCCGAGATACCGAGTTCCCCATGCAGAACATCGACAACGCCTACGCTTCACAGACCCTGATGGAGATCGATACCCCCTGTGGTCCGTGGCGGGCGCCGGGTTCCAACGTGAATGCGTTCGTCGTGCAGAGCTTCCTCAATGAGGTGGCGGTGGGCGCCGGCCGTGACTACGTGGAGTTGCTGCTGGAAATTCTCGGTGAGCCTCGCTGGTTCGATGAGGGGAACATCCGCTCGCTGAACACAGGGCGTGCAGCGGACGTGATCAGGCTGGCGGCGGAGAAGGGCGATTGGGGCAAGGCCATGCCGGCCGGTTCGGGCCAGGGTTTCTCGTTCTACTTCTGTCATGCAGCACATGTGGCCGAGCTCGCTGAGGTTCGGGTAACCGCGGACAAGCAGATCATTGTGGATCGAGTGACCGTTGCCATCGATGTGGGGCCGATCATCAACATGAGTGGTGCGCTCTCCCAGGTGGAAGGCTCGGTCATTGATGGTCTTTCCACCATGCTCGGTCAGAAGATCACCATGGAAGCAGGGCGGATCGAGCAATCGAATTTCGATGACTATCCGGTGCTGCGGATGCCCCAGGCGCCTGTCGTCGACGTGCATTTCATCCAGAGTGAGTATGATCCGACGGGACTCGGTGAACCGGCACTGCCGCCGCTGGCTCCTGCCGTGGGCAATGCGGTCTACGCGGCGATGGGCGAACGGGTTCGATCGCTGCCGTTCTCGGAGGCGGGCTTCACCGGGTAGGAGAGTCAGCGCAACTCAGTAGGCGAAAGCGAGCGCCTGACGGAGGCTCTTCAGCCGTTCGCTCTTCAGCGCGAGGTCTACCTTGAGCTGCTGAATTTCCGCTTCCAGCTCGCCCTGTTCGGCGGCGAGCGCTTTCGTTCGGTCGAGCAGCTGCACCCGCTGCATGGCGGCGGTGTCATCGGCAACCAGCTCAGCTTCTACGCTCGAGATCTCCTCTGCCAGCTGCTCGATTCGATACTCCTTCTGAGCAATCTCCCGTTTGAGGCTATCGATCTCGGCCTTGGCCAGGTAGAGTCGGCGCCCTTCCTGATAGGCCGCATAGTATGCATCCTGCAGATCCTCCGGGCAGACGTTGGCAAAGGCGCGGCCGGCTTCACCGGTACTGAAGCCGTTGCCTGGCAGGCAGAACTGGCGTACACCGCTCTCCCAGCCCGCCAGATAGGCGTCTCTATCCGGGATCGCACCATGCTTCACGCAGGCGTTCTGGTGGCTGAGGAGCTGGGAGCTCTGCTTGCCCGCCACACCGTCCCGGTAGCCGACGGTTTCCCAGTCGCCCGCCACGCACTGGCTTTCGCTCATTGAGGCACAGCCTGAAACGAGCAGGGCGCTGGCGAGTGCGGCCAGGGTGTAGAGCGAGCGGTGTCTGAAACTCGATGACATGGAAACCTCCGCTGTTTCCGGGAATTGTGCTCGCACGAACATAGCTGAGGTGCTGATTCAGATCCGGTCGGAGTTCACATTCCGTTCGTGCGTTTGTGCAGGCTTCGATCAGAAGTTCGAGGCGGGCAGAAAGATTCGGTCAGGACACCTCGAGAAAGAAGCAACCGGGGCACTGATCTTCGGTCTGGACGGCGTTGCGGTCGGTCTCCCGTTCGTACTGGGGTGTTTCGTCCCGCTCCGTCCGGTCGTCACTGTGCTTGCCACCCTTGCCCGGCCTCATGACGGTATCCTTCCAGTCATCGTCTTCCTGCCAGCGATAAGGCAGGTCGCGGATGGTGCCGGGTACCTGGATCGAATCGAGCGCGCTCAAGGTGTCGATCATGATCTTGCGCTGACCGGCCTTGTCGTGGGCGCGACCGGCCGTGTGGCCGAGGGGGAAGTCCAGGAACACGGCGCGAGGCGGATTGACGGCCGCGGTGATAGATCGGGCAGCGGACATGGAAATGGTGGGAATCCCTCTGGCTTCCACCTCTCTGGCGATCAGCCCAACGGACTGATGACAGACGGGTCAGGCGGGTACCATGATAGCCACGTCCACTTCATCTCGAACGAGCTGTTCGGCCATGGCGGGTGCCAGTGCTTCGCGTACCTTACGCGCAGAGTAAATGCCTCCCATGAAGGTGTACGCCTGCCTGGAAAGATTGTCGATCCGGCCAAGGCGCGCCAGATCCTTCAGCGTCTCGTAGGGGAAGACCACGTTGATGTCCGCTTTCGCATCCGTGGTGTCGTAGGCGAAGTGAGTTACCCGCAGGTTCTCCGGAGACGTGGCCACGTCAATGGCGCGGAAGCTGGTGTCGTCCTTGAAGTGAAAGGCCGTCTGGCCAAGCTGATAGATACCACCCGAGGCGATCAGGCCCACGCGAGAATCGGCAAGGGGTTTCGCCAGAGGCGTGAACGGTGGCGGATCTTCGTTGACCACCCAGCGATAGGACGGGTACCCCAGCGCGTCATACTGGTCCTTCGTGCGCTGGATGTAGTCGATTGGTTCGCTCATTCAGTCCATCCGGGACCGGGATCGTTCTGCCGCTCACCATTCACCTCAAGGACGAAGCGGTCCATGTAGAAGCCGACGTGATCCTTGAGCGGTTCACACTCGACGTAGGGGTCCTGATAGGCCCAAAGGCTGTTCTCCAGCGTCTTGCCTGCCAGGTTCACCGTCCAGTAGCTCGCGTGGCCCTTGAACGGACAGAACGTGGATTGATCGGTGGCTTCGATGCAGGCGGCATCCACGTCCGCCAACGGCAGGTACCAGACCGGATGGTGCTTCGTTTCCGTGACCTTGAGCGGACGGTTGCTGTCGGCCAGGCAATGCTCCCCCAGGAGGATGCGTATGTGGTCATCGGTGCGGTCGATGTCCACCTGGTAACCGGGATGCTTCTCAAACCCGGGCGCTGATTCTGCCATGGCCGTTTCTCCGCTCTACGGTGATTGCTTCAACGTACCGTATGTGGGAAGTGGCAGGGGGGCAAGGGTTGAGTGAGCGGTGTAGGCAGCGCCAAGACGGGATGGGTGTCAGGCTGCCGCGTAGGAAAGGTTGTCTGCGAGATGCTCTTCGATCACCTGCTGAGCGGTTTCCTGGCAACGGCCGCAGCCGGTGCCCAGACCGCAGCGATCGGCCAGATGGGAGACGTGCACGGCCCCGTCTTCCACGTGCTCGCGGATTTCTGAGTCGGTGACGGCATTGCAGAGGCATACGTACATGATGGCTGATATTTAAATGCAAATCGTTCTCGATAGCAAATGGTTCCTGCTCCCATCTGCAGTTGCTGCCTATTTGCCTCTGATAGACATTTTTATTTGTATTTCAATAACTTATGAGAAAATCCCTTGCCAAGGGATGTTGGATGGGGCAAATTGCCACCTATCAAAACCCCCAATCTGGAGCCTTCATGCAGCCGAATGACCGCGAAATCATCGCCCACCTGAACCGGGCGCTCCGCAATGAGCTGACAGCGATCAATCAGTACTTTCTACACGCGAAGATGTTGAAAGACTGGGGGCTGGGTGAGCTGGCCGAGAAGGAAGAGCATGAGTCCATCGACGAGATGAAGCATGCCGACGAGCTGATCGAGCGGATTCTCTTTCTGGATGGGCTGCCCAATCTTCAAGACATCGGCAAGCTGTTCGTCGGTCAGAACGTGAAAGAGATATTCGAGTGTGATCTCAAGCTCGAGATGGCGGCGGTGCCTGATCTCCGGGAGTCCATTGAGTTCTGCGAGAAAACGAACGATTACGCCAGCCGCGAGCTCTTCACCAAGATCCTCTGCTCCGAGGAGGAGCACATCGACTGGTTGGAAACGCAACTCGATCTGATCGACAAGGTCGGCATGGAGCGGTTCACTCAGCGTCACATTTCCACCTGACACCTCAGGTTGTGCGTCCCTGAGCGGCTTTCCCCGCCTCCGCCGCTCGCCTAGAATCGGAGCACCTCCTCGTTGGGTCATTTGCTTGTTTTCGAGAATGCATGGGCGCTCTGGTGCGGGATCCCGGCTACGGCTTGCGCTGTGCGGTCTGATCGTCACCTGCGCAGCAGCACAGGCTGCAGATTTCCCCCGTTCCATGGCTTGGTCCGCCTACAATCTGGGGACGACCGGTAACAGTCAGGCCGTGGCCATAGCCAAGATGCTGAAAGACCGCTACGGCGTGAACCTCAGGATCCTGCCTGGCAAAAACGATGTTTCCCGGCTGCTGCCGCTCGTGAAGGGCCGCGTTCAGTTTTCAGCCAATGGGGTGGCGACATTCTTTGCCTCCGAAGGCGTGTTCCAGTTTGCCGCCCCCAACTGGGGGCCGCTGCCGCTCAGGCTGGTGATGACCTCGAATGGCGACAGCAATCAGGCGCTGGCGGTTGCCGCCGATCTCGGCATCCGGACGTATGCGGATCTTAAAGGCAAGCGAGTGCCTTACGTGCGCGGAGCGCCATCGCTCAACGTCGGCACCGAAGCGCTGCTCGCCTGTGGTGGCATCGGCTGGGACGATGTGCAGCGGATCGAGTTTCCCGGCTACCAGGCCATGTGGGATGGCATCATCAACAACCAGGTGGATGCGGCCTTCGCGACCACGGTTTCCGGTCCGACCCGGCGACTGGAGGCCTCGCCGAGGGGCATTTTCTGGCCTGCCACTCCCCATGATGACGAGGCCTGCTGGGCCGGCATCCGCAGGATGGGACCTTACTTCATGCCACATATCGGCACTCGAGGTGCTGCCATCAGCGAGTCAGAACCGCATGAAGGGGGGACCTATCCGTATCCACTCCTGACCGGTCTCGATCGCAGTGATCCGGAGCTGGTAGGCGCGCTGGTCCGTGCCCTGCACGAGCACTACGACGACTACAAGAACGCTGATCCCGGCAGCATCGGCTGGGCGCTGGACAGACAGATCTTCCAGTGGGTGGTGCCATACCACCAAGGTGCAGTGGCGGCCTATCGAGCGCTCGGCGTGTGGAGCGAAGAGGACCAGGTGCATAATGAAGCCCTGCTCGAACGACAGGCCGTACTCGCAACCGCGTGGGCAGACATGTCGGACAGCGATCTGGAAGAGGACGCGTTTCGAGCGGCGTGGATGGCAAAGAGAAAGGAAGCGCTGACGGCTGCCGGTTTTGATCCGATCTGGCATTAGATCGTCAGTGAGGCGGTTCGTGTGAGCGGGCAGACACCGGTGGCGGCGCGCGGACGACCGGCCACGGACTATCTAACCGCAGCCGCTGCGGTGTGCTCGCTCTTTCTGGCCATGGACATGTTGCGCATGTTCGGCAGCACCCAGTTGCTGGCATCCCTGATCAGCCTGGAAACCCACTACTTCTTCGCACTGGTTGGACTGCTGCTGCCGCTGGTGTTTGTGAACTATCGCCGGGTGAGATTTCTCGATGAACTGCTGGCGCTCGGTGTTCTCCTCATCTGCATCTACTTTTTCAGTCAGGCGGAGCGAATTCTGGATGAGGGCTGGGAGTTCGGAGCACCCCAGGTGGCGACCTATCTTTCGATTCTGCTCTGGATCCTGTTGCTGGAAGCGGTACGACGGGCTGCTGGCTGGTCGCTGTTTCTGATAGCCGCCGCTTTCTCCGTTCTGCCTCTTGTCACTGAACACCTGCCAGGCCCGCTGTCCGGCATGGGCTCCAGTCTGGAAGAGGCGGCCGTGTACCACGCATTGAGCATCGAAAGCATCTTCGGCCTGCCGTTTCGGGCGTTTGCCAATCTGGTGATCGGGTTCCTGCTATTCGGCATCACGCTGCAGCATACGGGCGGCGGCGCGTTCTTCCTGGATCTTGCCTTTGCGCTGCTTGGGCACGTTCGCGGGGGCCCGGCCAAGGTGGCGATCTTCTCGAGCGGCCTGATGGGCTCCATGAGTGGCAGTGTGGTGACCAACGTGCTGACCACGGGTCAGCTGACCATCCCGGCGATGAAGAAGGTGGGCGTGCCCGCGGAAACCGCAGGAGGCGTAGAAGCCTGCGCTTCCACCGGCGGTGTGCTGCTGCCACCGATCATGGGCTCGACCGCTTTTGTCATGGCGACTTTCCTGGAGATCCCGTACTACCAGATCGCCATGGCAGCGGCGTTGCCAGCCTGCCTCTACTTCGGTGGCCTGTTTCTGCAGATCGATGCCACCGCTGCCCGGGAGGGTTTGGCAGGGGTGGACCGATCTGAGTTGCCGTCCGTAGGAAAGGTGCTGAAAGAGGGGTGGCACTATCTCGGCGCGTTCGGACTGCTGATTTTTCTGCTGTTGGTCATGCAGCGGGAGGCCGTGGCACCGTACCTGGCCACGGCGGCATTGCTGTTGCTCAATCAGCTGACGCCGGCGCATCGCTGGCGGCTCGAGCAGCTGACCGGCTTCTTGGTGGCAACCGGTAAGCTGCTCGTGGAGCTGCTGGCAATACTTGCCGGCGTTGGCTTGATCGTCGGTGCGCTGTCGGTAACCGGGTTGTCCGGCACGCTGGTCAACGATCTCCTGTTTATCGCCGGTGAGAGCACCTGGCTGCTGCTTGGCATGGGCGCGTTGACAAGCTTTGTGCTCGGCATCGGCATGACGGTGACGGCAGCCTATATCTTCCTCGCCGTTGTCCTGGCGCCGGCCCTCGTCGCCGGTGGTCTGGATGCCATCGGCGTGCATCTTTTCATTCTCTACTGGGGCATGCTTTCCTTCATCACCCCTCCGGTTGCCCTCGGTGCCTTTGCAGCGGCGAGCATCGCTGGCGCCAGTCCGATACGCACGGGACTTGCTGCCATGAAGCTCGGCAGTATCATCTATTTCATCCCATTCATCTTCGTGCTGGACAACAGTCTTCTGCTCAATGGGAGCCTCGCTGAGATCCTCTTCGGGGTCACCCGGGCAGGCCTCGGCCTGTGGCTGGTGATCGCAGGGCTTCAGGGGTACCTGCAGGGGATGGGCCGGATCAGCAATCTACCACTGAGATTCCTCATCAGTACGGCGGGTCTGGCGATTGCGTTCTCGTTCCTGATCTTCTGAGCTCAGCCGGGCATCGCTCGTGGTGTGACGATCGGATAGCGGCGGAGAAACTGGTCGAACAGCTCTGCGAGCTGTGCGAGCGCCCCCGCGTCACCTTCCACTTCAAGCTTGCCCTCGTTGATCAACGTCATGCCATCGGTGATGCCCACCATGAGCGCTTTGAAATCCAGCGAGGAGAGCGTCAGCTTGGCCGTCGGGTTCTCGGCGCTGCGATTCGGGAAACCGTGCAGCACCCCGTTCTCCACGGAAAGCAGCCAGTTTTCGGTCAGGTCGGTGAACGAAAGGTTGATGGCCAGGCTGACGTCTCTGGCGCGTTCGCCGTTCAGACGCACGGCCATGGACCGAAAGATGTTCGGAAGCGGGATGCCGAGTGCCATGCCGGGACTGGGCGCATAGGTGGTCGTTGATTCCTGGGGATGTCGGAGCTCGAGCGCTCCGCAGAGGTAGAAATTCCGCCAGACGGCAGATTCCGCCTGGTAGCCCAGCTGTTCCAGCGCGTCTGCCAGCAGGGCACGCGCCTCCGCATGTTCCGGATCACTCATGATCACGTGGTTGAGGACTTCTGCCACCCAGCGATAATCGCCTTCGTCAAACGAGACCTGTGCCTTCTCCAGCACTGCATCCGCGCCACCCATGAACTGCACGTAGCGCTCGCCAGCAGCTCCGGGCGGATGGCGCCGGATGTTGGCCGGGTTGCCATCGAAGAAGCCCAGATATTTCACGTAGACCGCCTTGGCGTTGTGATGCACGGTGCCGTAGTAACCGCGGTTGGACCAGTTTTTGTCCAGGGAATCCGGCAGTTGGATCTGCTCTGCCACTTCTTCCGGATTGAAACCCTGGTTGGCCAGGCGAAGCACCTGGTCGTGGATGTATTTGTAGAGGTCGCGCTGCGAGCGAAGGTACTCGCAGGCCTCTTCGCGACCCCAGATCGGCCAGTGATGGCTGGCAAACTGGATTTCCAGCTGATCGCCATAGCGATCGATAGACTCGTTGATCTGCTCACTCCAGGCCAGCGCGTCCCGCACCTGGGCGCCACGCAGGGTGTAGACGTTGTGCAGGTGGTGGGAAGTGATCTCCGACATGCACAACGCTCTGAACTCGGGCAGGTAGAACACGAATTCCGCCGGAGCTTCAGTGCCGGGTGTCATTTGAAACTCGAAGGTGATGCCGTCGAGCACGCGTCGCTCCCCGGTCTCACGGACGATGTCGTTCGGCACGACAAAGCCGGTGCTGCCCATGGACAGCGCTGCACCAAGCCCGGTGGATACGAAACCGGTGGTGGAGGGCTCTAGCAGATTGCCGTACATGTAAGTTGCCCGTCGGCCCATCGCATTGCCGGCCAGGACATTCTCGGCCAGCGCTTCATCGACGAAGTGTTCTGGTGCCACCACAGGCACCCGGCCGGTGGCAGCATCTTCCGCCGTGATCACCCCCAGGATGCCGGCGAAGTGATCCGCGTGGGAGTGCGTGTGGAGGACGGCAGTGACCGGGCGTTCGCCAAGGTGCTCGTTGGCGAGCGCGAGTGCGGCGGCGGCGGATTCGGCGCAGGTGAGCGGATCGACGATCACCCAGCCCTCATCGCCGCGGATGAGCGTCATGTTGGCGATATCGAACGAACGAACCTGGTAGATACCATCGGTGACTTCGTAAAGGCCATTGTGCAGGGCATTCAGCTGGGCCTGCCGCCAGAGGCTCGGATTGACCGTGTCCGGGCAATCACTGTCGAGAAATGCCAAGGAAGCCGTCAGATCGTATGCGGGACGCCTGCCATCCGTCCGCGGGATCATGAGCGGATCCAGAGTAGCGATAAAACCGCGCCGGGCGTTCTCGAAGCTCCGCACATCGTCGAATGGCAGCGCCGCGCGTAAGGCCTCGTTCGCAGCGATGGTGTGTTCGGTTGCCGGTTTGGCGGCAATCTGCTCCTCTGTGAGTACTGGCATGTGCTCCCCCTCGGTTGTCGGGTTTGATTTTTTGCTGCTCAGACGGGAATGACATCCACCGCCACGGTCAGTTGCTGGTTGCCGCCACCGTGAATGTGTCCACGGGTCGGGCTCACATCGCTGTAGTCGCGCCCCCAGCCGAGCGTGATGTGTTCGGTCTGCGCCTGGAGGTTGTTGGTGGGATCGAAGTCGACCCAACCGAATTCCGGGCACCAGACGGAGAACCAGGCGTGGGACGCATCGGCACCGGTCAACCTGGGTTGGCCCTCTGCGGGTTGGGTGAGCAGGTAACCGCTGACATATCGTGCTGGTAGACCGCAGGAACGCAGGCAGGCAAGGCCCAGATGCGCGAAATCCTGACAAACGCCTGCACGTGAACTCAGCACTTCAGGAACGGGTGTGTAGACATCCGTCACACCCCCTCGATACTCGAAGTCATTGTGGATCTGCTCCGTGAGTTCCATGGCCAGCCGCAGCAACGGCTTGCCGGGACTCAGCAGAGGCAGGACGTAGTCTCTCGCCCCACCGAAGACGATGTGCGGTGAAGGGAAGCAGAACCGACCGGCCTCCCGGGCATCGTCCGTTGCGGCTTCCCGGGCAACCTCTGCGGTCGTTTCCCAGGAGGGACTCAGATCCAGCAGCACGCCTTCATTGGCGCTGACCACGACTCTGGACTCCGCTGTGATGGTCAGGAGGTCATGTGGATCGCGAATGAAGAGATCGGTTACCGGGTTCCCCCAGAAATCCGTTCTGTCATCCAGATTGAGTGGCTCCGGCGAGACGCTGATGCTGGCGTGATGCACCATCTGCCGGTCGAAGTTTCTCGGCGTCAGGTGCAGGGACTGGTAGGAGCTGCCGACCGGGTGCTCGTAGGTGTACTGAGTGGTGTGGGTGACCTGGTATTCCACTTGCTTGAGCGCTCAATGATGAACGATGGCCGGATCGAAGTAAGTGTGTGTCAGCACTGCCTGCAGCTCGGACAGATTCGTTTCCGTTCGCTTCAGGAGCCGGTTCAGGTGCGTGCGCAAACCTGTTTTGCTCAGCACATTGATCAGCTTATCGAGATCCGCCAGCGACAGGTCCGAGTGGGTGGCCAGAAGCAATCGGGCGGAATCGCTCAGGCCCCGCTCGGCCTCCCGCCTGGGCATGGTGGCCAGATGGTGCTGCAGAGATTCCACCTGGAAAATGAGGCCGCGCGGGTTTGAATCATCCATAAGCATCAGATCGAGTACCGTGGAGAGGGTCGGGTTCGATTGATAGCGGGAACGGTGAGTAAGGGTGCTGTCGCAGAGATCGAGTAACAGCGTCAGAGCGCCGGGGGCCTGCGGCTCTCGGGTGCAGAGCTCGCGAATGACACGAACGAGAAACTGGGAACGCTCCAGGCGCCGGCCGGATTCCAGCAGGCGCCAGCCGTAGCCCCGCGTCATGTTCTCCTGGATCTGGCCGTTTACGGCGGAGAGCTTCTCAATCAGATCATCGAGCAGACGAACGACGTCTGCTGCCGTATGCACGCGCCAGCGCAGTTGTGGCGCCTGGTGCAGGCTCTCGAACAGCCGCCAGGCATCCCGGGAAAGCCGTTCGCGGACATGTTCGGCCGTGCGGCTTACGTTGGCGAGCACGTTTGCCAGGCCGTCCTCGCTCTCCGGATCAAAGAGAATGTTCCAGAGCTCCTGCTCCACGGCGGTCCGACCGGCGCCGGCCGCACGGCGGGCGCGTTGCACGGACAGGTAATCCATTGACGAGAGGAGACGGGTGAGGATATCGAGCGCGATTGGCTGATCGGAGATGTCACCTTCGCCGGCGATGTGCCGAAACAACGAGCGGTACAGGCGCACGGCACCCTCCGTTCGCTCCAGATAACGACCGAGCCAGAACAGATGATCGGCGGTCCTGCTCGGTAGATCCCGGTCGCTACGGCGAGTGGGTAGCACGGTAGCGGGCAGGCGGGTGGTTTCGTCGCCTCGTAATCGCGGCAGCCAGACGTCTTTGCTCACATCCCCATGGCTGGTTGCCACCCGCACCAGTCCGCCCGGCATCACCTGATAGTGATCATTGCTGGCCGCTACGTACATGCGCAGCGTCATCGGCGCAGCCTCCCAATACCCGTCCGGATGCCAGCAGGGTACGGTCGAAAGCTCGATGGGTTCACGTCCGACGTAGGCGTAGGGCATCTCACGAATCTGCTTGGCGAGTTCCTCCGGTGAATCGGCATGCACATCAGGCGCCAGATAGCCGTGCACACTCGTCGACAGCAACGGTTTACGTTCAAAGGCGTTGCGAATGACCAGCGTGGCCATGTTGCCGATCACGTGCTCGAGTGCATCGGGTTGTCCACACCACCAGGTGGCAAGGCTCGGCAGTGAGAGCGGTTCGCCCAGCATTGATTCACAAAGGCCCGGCAGGAAGCTCATGATGGCATCGTTTTCCACCACGCCGCTGCCGATGGCATTGGCGATCATCACCGAGCCCTCGCTTGCCGCTCGGAGCAAACCCGGCGCGCCAAGCATGGACTGGGCGTTCAGCTCCATGGGATCGGTGTCGGCGGATTCGATCTGTCGCATGATCAGGTTGATGGGTTTCAATCCCTCCAGCGTCTTCAGGTAAACCTGGCCCTTCTGCACCGTGATGTCGGCACCTTCGACGATGGGGAAGCCGAGATAGCGCCCGAGGAAAGTCTGCTCGAAATAGGTGGTCTGGTCCGGTCCGGCAGAGAGAATGACGGATAGCCCATCGTGAACACCGGCCCGACGGGCGACCTGCTGCATACCGGCGCTGTAGCCGCGAAAAAAGTGGGCCAGCCGGGCGATGCTGCCGGTTTCGAACAGGTTAGGTACGGACCGGGACATGATCAGGCGGTTCTCGAGCGCGTAGCCGAGTCCGGAAGGCGCTTCGGTGCGGTTCGCCAGCACCCGCCATTGACCATCTGGCGAGCGACCCAGATCGAATGACAACAGACTCAAATAGGCGCCTTCGGGGGCGCGGTAACCGATGCTGGGCAGCAGATAATTCGGGTTTGCGAAAACCAGAGACTGAGGCAGCGTGCCGCTAAGCAACGTGGTCGGTCCATACAGGTCTGCGACGATCTGATTCAGCAGCCGTGCCCGCTGAATGAGCCCGGTTTCCAGGGCCGACCACTCGTTCGGATCGAGAATGAATGGCAGACCGTCGAGTTGCCACGGACGGCGGGTGCCATCGGAGAAGTAGGTGACTGCGCTTTCGTTCAGGAGCCGACGAATGCTGGCATCGGTGTCTTCGGCCCAGTGGCTGTGCGGATCGTTCAGAACCTCATCCATGAAGCGCCAGTGGCTGCGGACCGAAGCCCCGCCGGAAGCCGGTGCGAAGAACTCATCGTAGGAACCCGAAGGGGGTTGATACGCGGTTGTGATCGGCACGGTGCTGGACTGCGTCATGGAGGCGGAATGCGTGGAGACAAGGCCACTCTAGGCAACCCTCACGACTTTGTCACGGTCCCTCAGAGGGGTGTTTTTTCAGGAGATCGGGCACTGTCGATACGCTGGAAATAGTCCGCCGCGGCAGCTTTCACCTTGGGTGCCAGGAGCAGCGCGGACACCATGGTGGGGATCGCCATCATGGCATACGCCCCATCGATGATGCTGATGGCAGCCTTCAGGGAGACGACGCTGGCGATGACAATGAAGCTCACGTACACCCAGCGATAAGTGTTCTGAGATCCTGTACCGAACAGAAAGCTCGAGCACTGGGTGCCGTAGAAAGAGTAGGTGAGTATGGTGGTGATGGCGAAGCAGACCGCGCAGGCGTACAGGGCGATCAGGCCAGGGGTGCCGAGCAGCGATTCGAATGCTGCAGCGGTCAAGGTGACGCCGGAGATGCCGCTGCCGTCCTGCCAGACCCCGGAAATCAGAATCAGTGAGGCCGTGGCCGTGCAGATGAGCAGCGTATCCACAATCGGGCCGAGCATGGCGACCAGACCCTCCCGGATCGGCTCGTTGGTTTTGGCTGCGCCGTGAGCCATGGACTCAGTGCCGAGCCCGGCCTCGTTGGAAAATGCACCGCGCTGAACGCCATAGAGAATCACGGTGAGCAGTGCACCACCGCCAACGGCTTCGCCGGTAAAGGCGTCCGTGACGATCAGCCCGATGACCCCGGGCAAGGCCTCGATGTTGAGCGCAAGGACAATGAGCGTGGTGCCCAGATAAACCGCAGACATGGTCGGCACGAGCCGACTGGCCACCTTGGCGATGCGGGTCAACCCGCCGAAGATGACGCTGGCGGTCAGCAACGTGATCACAAGGCCCGTGCTCAGGTTGAAGGTAAAGGGATCCGTGTTAGCCGGCAGCAGGCTGCTGTCAGTGAGCAGCAGATCGCGGAGCACCTGAGTGAGCTGATTGGCCTGCAGTGCCGGCAGGGAGCCGATCAGGCCAAAGAACGCAAACCAGTAGGCGAGAAACTTAAGGCGAGGATGCAGGGCTTCGGTGATCACGTACATGGGCCCGCCTTGCAGTTGGCCTGCATCATCTTCACCCCGATACATCACCGCCAGAGAACAGGTGAAGAACTTGGTGGCGATGCCCAGAATCGCCGTCATCCACATCCAGAATATGGCCCCGGGGCCGCCAATCGTGATAGCCAGTGCTACCCCGGCGATGTTGCCCATGCCGATGGTGCCGGCCAGCGCTGAGGAGAGTGCCTGGAAATGACTGATCTGGCCGGGTGCGTGCTCATCGTCGTACTTTCCCCGGAGCAGATCCCAGGCATGTGGCAGGTGCCGGAATGGGGCGAAGCGGGTGTAGACCAGAAAGAAAAAGCCACCGCCGAGCAGCAGAACGAGCAACCATGGTCCCCAAGCCAGGCTCGAGAAAGTGGTCGCAAGTGATTGAAAAGTCTCGAGCATTAGTAGTTCGTGCTGGTCCAGTTCTTGTTGTTGTTCCGGGCGGTGTCCGGTACTGGCGCGGAACACGGTAACCGTTTTCCCAGGACCACGCATCCCTGCGCAATTCCCGTAGACTGTAAGTTTTATTGTGAATCGACACGTTCCGGCGGGCCGCAACACCGTCTGGGGCGGCCAGTCGTCCGCCCGTCGGCCTAACGTTGACTTCCCAGCGCGGCTACGGTGAATTGCACCTTACGGAGATGGGACGCTCCGTATCGATGGTCGCCTCGGCGTGCAGGAAGCGCGACTGGACCGCCAGCAGAAGAGAAGTCTAAAGAGAGTTATTACTCGAGAGATCGAGAACGTCGCGATGAGCCTGGAAAACCCGCTCGGTAAGCCTGCCGAGTACATCGATACCTACACGCCATCGCTGCTGCACTCCATCGAGCGTGCGACTGCTCGTGAGGAGATCGGCGTCGAACCGGACAACCTGCCGTTTCAGGGCGAGGATGTCTGGATGTGCTACGAACTGACCTGGCTGGGTGAGCGCGGCAAGCCGGAAGTGAGCGCCATGCGCATCAAGGTGCCGGCGACGTCTCCCTGCATCGTCGAGAGCAAGTCCCTCAAGCTCTATCTTGGCTCGCTGGCGCAGACCCGATTCGTGAGCCGGGCGGAGTTGTTGAACACACTGAATTCCGATCTCGGGCTCGCTTTTCGTGCGCCTGTGATGCTGGAAGTGATCGATATGGCCCAGGTACCTGAAATCGTCAGCCAACCGCCGGGAATCTGCCTGGACGGATTGGATGTGAAGCTCAGCCTTTACGAGCGGGACCCTGAGCTGCTTGCCCTGGAAGAGGGGGAAGAGCGGGTCGTGAAAGAAACCGTGCACACGAATCTCTTTCGCAGCCTCTGTCCGGTCACCGGCCAGCCAGATTTTGCCACCATGGTGATTCGCTACCTGGGCAGACCGATTACACGCAGCTCGCTGCTCGCGTATCTGGTTTCCTTCCGCAATCATCCCGCCTTCCACGAGGCAACGGTCGAGCAGATATACATGGACATTCAGACGATGTGCCAACCCGATCAGCTTTCCATCGCCGGCCGCTTTCTCCGCCGCGGGGGGATAGACATCAATCCGTTTCGCTCGGACGTGGACGATCAGATGCCGCTGATGCGGCTGCCTCGCCAGTAGAACCTATGCCGCGGCGCTTCAGTCACCCCGCCGGGGATTGAACAGGCTGCGCAGCCAGCGTAGCCAGCTGTTCGAAGAGAGCAGATAGCGGTCCAGATCATCGATCTGCCGGTCCAACCCCGGGCCGTCCTTCAGTAGATCTTCCCGTTTCCTCAGCGTCTTCTCCGGATCCAACTCCTTGATGACCCGAGCCGGGCTGCCGGCGGCGATCACGTTGGCTGGTATGTCGCTGGCCACCACCGCACCTGCACCGATCACGCTGTTTTCTCCGATAGTTACACCCTTGCAGACGATGGCGCTGTCCCCGATCCAGACGTTCTCACCCAGCACCACTGGCGCGCGGTTGCCGATGGGCCGGGAACGGTCGTAGATGTCGTGCCAGTCGGCATCGGTGACATATGCGGACGAGGCAAACATGGTGTTGCTGCCCACCTCGATGCTGACAGCTGAATCAAGACGTACCCCAGGGCAGAGCAAGCAGTAGTCACCAATGTTGATGCTGCCGCTGTCTTCCTTGTACTTCCAAGTGGTGAGCGTCACTCGTCGATCACGGGCGCAGATGATGTGCGGGCTCCGGCCGATGCGGATATCCGCCCCATGCACCTTCAGGTGCCAGGGCTTCATGATCTGGTAGTGGCTCCCGAGCGCTTCCAGTTGCGGTGCGATGAAATGGTCCACGTAAGCGCGTTCGATGACACGATGCATACGCTTGACCGGATAGGGGCGAAGGTCTTGTCGCATCCAGGAAGTTTAGGGGAGCCGGGCACGGAGTGGGAGGGTGGGGTAGACCTCAGTTCCATCGTGGTGTAATCCATCGGGGTGAATCGTGGTGAAAAGGAGCCTCTGATGCGTAAAGCCTTGCTGATGGTTCTGCTGACTGCAGCCATCTTGTCCCAGGCAGCCACCATTCGGGTGATGCACGAAGATCACGTCTGGCACGCCAAGCCGACTGCCTCCCAGGTTCCGGGATCTACCACCTATCACGTCGGCGACCATGACCCATTTGCGTTGTGGTTCAACTCCCAGCTCGCCTGGGCCACGTTCCAGACAGCCGTCGATGTCGAAAACGTCAGGCTGCATTGTGCGCTCGCTGGCCAGAATGGTCCCTTGCTCTGGACCACCGGAACCAGCCCTGTGGATGTAGAGCAATACAGGCACCTGCACCGGATTGGCACGGTCGATCTCACTGTCCAGTCTCCTTCAGGGCCGTGCCCGATGGACATCAGCGATGTCGCCTCCCTGAAACAGGCCGCGAACCTGCGCCTGCTCTATGTGGAGTATGAGAGAAACGGTGAGCTTGTCCGCGGTCAATTCTGGCCCAAACGACTGGCGACAAGCGACTATCGCTTGCGGACTTACCTGTCGACCGAGCAAGTTCCCGGCTCGGCGGTCAATCCGCCCGCCAAACGATTGGATCCGGCTACCCTGAGGCTTCAAGACCACACCAGGAACCTCGACTTCCTCGATGTCACCTGGTCACGAAAATCACTGGAAGGGTTTGACTACCAGGATGCGCTGATCCGGTGCGGATCCCCGGGAGCCGACGGCGAGCTCATTGCCCGGGGAAGCGAGTTTGGTCGCTATCTGAGGAACGTTCATATTCATCCAACGGACGGCACCGGGAGCTGCGGCATGGTGATCAGCACGGTGGCTTCCATCGTGGAGGCTTTGCTTCGAGGATGGGTCTTTATCGAGTTGATACCGGCCGGAACGGATGAGCCACTTCGCCGCAGTCAGTTCCCGTCTCCGCTCGATTGATAGGCTTAGCTGGGCCAGGTGTCGCCGGATGCAGCACTGACGCGCAATAGAATCCCCGGCGAACGACCTCAGAGAAACATCTGAAACTGCACGTTGCCGCCGCCGAATCCCTGGGCGCTGACTTCGTGGCTGACCGAAACCAGCAGCTGAGCGTCATCCGAGAACCGATGGCGCCAGCCGAGGATCAGCTTGTCCTGATAGTCTTCCAACTGGTATCCACCCCCTTCCTCCGGGGCGAACTCGATGTCCGGCATACCGAGCCTGAGGCGCTTCATAGACCACCCCGATTTATGTAATCCGAACATGCGCCTTTCGATCATCTCAGGTAACCGCGAAGCTACCTAACTCAATGCGTATCCGCGTACGCTAAGCGTATGGACGACCAATCGCCAAGCCGAACAGCCTATGCGACCGCGTTCATGCGCGCATTACACATCGTGGTCGACGCAGAGCCCCCGGTGTTCAACGATGCCGTAGCGATTGAGCTATTGCCGCGTTATCTGCGTGGTTTCATCGATCGCCAGCAAACCATACCAGGCTGGCGACGGCGATTGCGCCCGGTGGATCCGGCGGGGACTGCGATGCGCAGTCAGATTGTCGTTCGGGCGCGTTATGCGGAAGACTGCCTGGCCGAATCGCGGGTAAGCGGCGCATCACGATATGTGATCCTCGGTGCGGGTCTTGATACCTATGCGCTCCGTCAGCGCCATCCACACATGGATGTGCTGGAGATCGATCATCCCGCGACGCAGAACTGGAAACGCCGGTTGCTACACGAGCGGGGATTCGACCTGCCGACAACTCTCGCTTTCCTGCCGGTGGACTTCGAGCGCGCATCGCTTGCCGACACATGGCCCAGCACCAGCTCTGCGGACTTCATCTCTTGGCTGGGCACGACTTATTACCTCAGTCGGGAGGGCGTTGCAGACACACTGACGAAGCTCGCCGCCTGCACTCGACCAGGATCGCAACTGGTACTCGATTTCTGGCGCGAACCGTCAGATAGGCCCTTCAATCCGTTGCTGTGGGGCACACGGATCGCGGTTGCGCTGCAAGGCGAGCCGATGCGTTCGTTTTTCGCACCGAAAGAGATCGAAGAGCTTGCAGTGGCAGCAGGCTGGCGTGTGCTGGAAGTTTGCTCAGCCGCTGAACAGACTCGTCGCTACCTGACCGGTCGCAGTGATCGACTGTGGGTACCATCGTTTGCCTATCTGCTGCGCCTGGAGAGGTAACATCGCTGCAGATGGCGGCAGCGAGGTCTCGTGTTCAGCAAACTAGGTAAGCGAAGTTGCCTTCTGTCCGGATGCTCACTTTTCGGTCCATTCCAGCTTCGAGGATTGCACGGCACTCGTCGGCTCGCATCGGCGGACTGACCTCGCCACTTCGGTGCAGGAACTTCAGGTAGGCATTTCCGAAGGCCCGCTCAGCGACCAGGCTGGAGATGTACAGGCCACCTTCCGAGGCAAGAACGCGGCGGCTTTCGGTGATGAACCGAGGCAGATCCGGAAGCAGGTGGAAGGCGCCGTGGCAGAGGAGCGTGCTGATCGCACCTTGTTTGAAGGGTAGCTGGAAAGCGTCCGCCTGGAGGAACACAAGGTTGTCCGGAATTCGTCCGGCATGCTGGATGAGACGCGTTCTCCCTTTCTTCAGCATCTCCAGAGAAAGGTCCGCGACAACGGTCGGCCGTGAGGTCATCGGATAGACGTGCACAGCATCCACTGAGGTGCCAGCGGCGAGGTCGAGCACCGGGCCTTCGCTCGACTCGAAGGCATCCTGCATGAACCGTTGGATGGTGCTACGCGAAGCACCCCAAGCGAGTTTGAGATAGAGATCGGAGCTGACCATTCGGTCGTAAGCCGCTGCCTTGTTGTCATAGGGGGCGCCCGACTCCGCTGCCGGAAGTGCGGTGTAGAGGTGAGACTCCAGGGATTGCAGGCGGGTATTGGGGAGGAGGAGAGTACTTAAGAGGTTTTCCGGCATGGACGTTCCGAGGATTGGCGGGGTCGAGCTGCGTGTTGGACCGGTGCAATTTTCTGCTGAAGCCGGGATCAGAATATGTCATCTTCGGATAAAGGACACACTCAAAGCTGCGAAGATGGCCGATAAAGGGATTTACGCCGTTGCTCCGTTCCCGCCTGCCTGGGCGGAGCGTCCGTGGGGTTCGATCATGCGCCGGATCCGGCCGTGGCTGTACTTTGCGCACGTCACCACCCGACCGCTGTTCGAGGATCCGCGGCTATTACCGCCAGAGGGCATCGAGGTGCGCTACCCGACCCGGGAAGAGCTGCACACGGCAGCCGACCGTGGTGACATGATGCTGGACGCGCAGCGGTTGGAGGATTCTCTTGCCAGAGGTGATCTCTGCTCTGCCGCTTTCGATGACGGCAAGATGATCGGCTACGCGTGGAATGCCTACCGGAGCGCACCGCACATCGATGACATTTGGATCGAGTTTCGGCCGCCGCACCGCTATGGCTACAAGTCTTTCGTGCTGCCGGAGTACCGCGGTCGCCGGATCAGCAACGGCATGGCGACCCACTCCGATGCTGAAAGTATCAAGCGCGGGTTCACGCACGCCATATCGTTCGTAGAGACCCACAACTACAAATCGATCCGCGCGAACTGCCGCCACCCCGGGCGCCGATTCGAGGGTATCGCCGGCTACTTCCGCCTGTTCGATAAGGTCATACCGTTCCGGAGCCCGGCCGTAAAGCGGCTGGGTTTCCGATTCATTCCGCCCGAGGAAGCACAGCTTTCCTCGGGTGAAAGCCCTGTTCTGCTCTCAGCTGACAAGACCTAACTAGCGATCCGTCATCGATTCCGCATCGGCGCCGCGCGGGCCGGCGCCTGTCCTGTTCACTCGGGAGAAAACGTCCGGCATCTGCTAGGATCTATCGAATTCCAGGGTAGGTGCGGGGGAGAAAGAGATGGAACATGACCTGCTGATCAGGGGCGGCAAAGTCGTCGACGGCAGCGGCGCCGACAGCGTTCAGGCGGATGTGGGTGTCAAAGACGGGCGCATCAGTCGCATCGGTGATCTGAGCGGGGACACAGCGGCAGAGACCATCGATGCCACCAACAAGGTTGTTTCGCCCGGTTTTGTCGATCTGCATACCCATCTGGACGCCCAGATCGGCTGGGACCCGATGATGACTTCCACTTCCTATCACGGCGTGACAACCGCCCTCATCGGCAACTGTGGCGT
Organism: Candidatus Azotimanducaceae bacterium; assembly: GCA_965215995.1. Taxonomy (GTDB): domain Bacteria; phylum Pseudomonadota; class Gammaproteobacteria; order Pseudomonadales; family Azotimanducaceae; genus SZUA-309. The sequence continues at coordinate 4,703,073 of OZ244128.1, forward strand.
AACCTTCGCGCCCTGTGGACCGAAGAATCGCCGCTACCTGGCAGAGCTCATGGAGTCTGTGGAGGACATCGCCGCGGACGCCATCATGGACGGCCTGCCCTGGGACTGGACCACCTACGGAGAGTACCTGGATTCAGTGCAGGCACTGAATCCGGTGCTCAACGTCGTTGGCCTGGTTGGCCACTCATCGGTTCGCTACGAGGCCATGGGCGATCGCTCCATGGACGAAGGCGAGCAGCCGGACGATGAAGAGCTGGCGCACATCACCAGGATGGTCCGCGAATCCATGGAGGCGGGTGCGGTGGGCTTCTCCACCTCGAGGTTTCTGCAGCACACCGTACCTGATGGACGCTGCACCCCGGGCACCTGGGCAGATCTTCGGGAGACCAAGGCCATTCAGGAGGCGGTGATCGTCGGTGGTGGGGTCGGAGCTGTTTTTCAGTCCGCTAACGACATGGCAACAAGGTACGAAACGGAGCTGCAGATGTTCCGCGACGGCATGGAGCTGGGGTGTCAGGTGCTGTTCTCGGGCGGTACCGGCAACCGGGGCGATGGTGGTGTGGGCCGCTGGAGCGACTTTCTCGATGCGGGCAATCAGGACGGCAAGCGCATCGCCAGCATCTGCCACACCCGTCCCAGCGGTGCGTTCTTCGGCCTGGCGCAGCTTTCACCGTTTACGCGAAAGTCGAAGGCCTGGCGTGACCTCATGGCGTTGCCCAGTATCGAAGACCGGGTGAAGGCCATGAAAAACGAGAAGACGCGCGCCACGCTCATCACCGAAGGTATCGAAGCAGGCGATATGCAGACACTCGCCGGCATGCTGCATCCGTTCGGTACCGGCGCGCGGCCGGATCTGGACTTCGACAAGAAGCGCAGCCTCGCTCAGCTGGCGGAGGCGGAGGGCAAGGATCCAGTGGAGGTGTACGTCGATCGGCTCATCGCCTCCGAAGGCCGCGAGTACTTCAATATGTGGATGTTCGGCGGCAATCTGGAAAATCAGTGGAACTACATGCGCTTGCCGCACGTTGTCCCGATGTTGGGTGATGCCGGTGCGCACGTGGGATTCTTCACGGACACCGACTCACCCACGGTGCTGTTGAGTGAGCTCACGCGCAAGAGAGGTGTATACACGCTCGAAGAGGCGGTTCATCGAATCACCGGCAAGTCGGCGGAGATCATCGGTCTGAAGGAGCGCGGAGAGCTCAGAGAAGGCTGGTACGCCGACATCAACGTCATCGACTATGAGAACCTGTCCACCCATCACGCCGAGTACGTGAACGACTTTCCGCACGGCGGCGGTCGATTCACGGTTAAAAGCACAGGCTACGATGCCACCATCGTGGCAGGTCAGGTGGTGGTTCGAAACTGTGAGCACACCGGCAAGCGTCCGGGAGAGGTCATTCGCGAGTTTCACCGCGGGTAGCCGCACTGGGGTTCGTGCGCGCGTCAATCGGGCGCATCGCGCCGGTGGAGATCTCTGTTAGGGGAGTGCATGCAGGCCTATATCATCCGTCGTCTGTTGGCGCTTGGTCCAACTCTGTTCTTCACCAGCATCATCGTCTTTGCCTCGATGCGGCTGATCCCCGGCGACGTGATCGATCTGATGCTGGCCCAGAACGACATCGCCACCGGACAGGATCGGGCGACGATCGAGGCAGCTTTGGGCCTGGACCGGCCAGTGCTGGTGCAGTACTTCGTCTGGATTGGTTCGGCGCTCCAGGGCGACCTGGGCCGGTCATTGTGGCAGAACGTGCCGGTGACCGAGCAACTCGCCGCCACGCTGCCTATCACCTTCGAGCTCGGCTTCCTGGCACTGCTGGTCGCGCTCACTGTGGCGATACCCATCGGAATCTACTCGGCCATGCGCCAGGACAGTGCCGGTGATTACGTGTCGCGCTCTTTTTCGTTGCTGATGCTGGCGGTGCCGAGCTTCTGGCTGGGCACGCTGGTGATGGTCTTTCCATCCGTCTGGTGGCGCTGGTCGCCGGAGCTCGTCTACACACCTTTCTTCGAGGATCCGATCAGGAACCTCGGCCACATGATCGTTCCGGCCATTATCCTGGGGCTCGGCATGTCGGCGGTCACCATGCGGATGACCAGAACGATGATGCTCGAGGTGATGCGTCAGGACTACATTCGCACCGCCCGGGCCAAAGGTCTCGGTGAGCGGCTCGTGATCGTCCGCCATGCTCTCAGGAATGGGCTGATTCCCGTCGTGACCCTTATCGGTCTGCAGGCACCTCTGCTTATTGGCGGTGCCGTTATTCTCGAGCAGATCTTCGTGGTGCCGGGAATGGGTCTCCTGTTGCTGGAGGCCGTGTTTCAGCGTGATTACCCGGTCGTCTCAGGGGTCTTTCTGGTGGTCGGCGTGGGCATCCTTTTCATCAACCTGCTGGTGGATCTTTCCTACGGCCTGCTCGATCCCAAGGTAAGGCACCAATGAGCGTGCCCGAAAACCTCGTTTCCGCTGGCGCTGTCGAGATGCCCGGGCGTCAGAGCGAAGGTCTGCAGTTCGTCCGCCGTCTTGTTCGCGAAAAGCCTCTGGGGGCAGCCGGTGGTCTGGTATTCCTGCTCTTTCTGTTCTGCGGCGTCTTCGCCGACGTGTTGGCGCCGTACGGCATGAACGACACGGACCTGAGGCACCGACTTCAGGGCCCTTCCTTCTCCTTCTGGTTCGGCACCGACCATCTCGGCAGGGACGTGCTCTCCCGGGTGCTGATTGGGGCTCAGATCTCGATGATTGTGGCTTTTCTGGCCGCCGGGCTTGCTACCGTAATTTCCATCGTGCTCGGCATGGTCTCCGGCTACTTCGGTGGCAAGGTGGATATGATCATTCAGAGGATGGTGGATGCCTGGATGACGTTTCCGGACCTTGTGCTGCTCATTGCGGTGGTGTCCATCGTCGGTCCGGGAATTCCTCAGATCATCATCATTCTAGGCCTGCTGTACGGCATCGCCGGTTCGCGCATCGTGCGCGGTGCGGTCATCAGCGTGAAGGAAGAGATGTATACACACGCATCGCTCTCTATCGGCGCGAAAACGCTGCACGTGCTCTGGCGCCACATCCTGCCGAATATCATGCCGGTGGTCATCGTGCTCTTCACCACACGGATCGGCGCCGTCATCCTGACCGAAGCCGGGCTCTCTTTTCTTGGACTCGGGGTGCCACCACCCGCACCCACCTGGGGAAGCATGTTGAGCGGCACCGGGCGCACCTACATGTACATGGGGCCCTGGCTGGCCCTCGCACCGGGCCTCTGCCTGACCATCGTGGTCTACTCGATCAACGTTTACGGGGATGCCTTGCGCGATCTGCTCGATCCCCGCATGCGGGGTGGCCGATGAGAGCTCGGGGTTTGTTCCCTCCAGGGTTTGCCCTGCTGATGTTGTCGGCACTGGCGGCTGCGGATGATCTTGATCTGGATTCAGAGGTGCCTCAGTACGGCGGTGACCTCAATATCGGATCGGTGTACGTCACGCTGTCGCCGCTCTCCTGGGACCCCGCGGACTGGAGCTGGAAGCTGAATCACGATACAGGCGCGGTGCGGGAGCAGCTGCTGGCAGCCGACCTGTCCAAGGGGATCCGTGCCGGTGGCAAGTACAACTTCCGGGCGGAGGCCTACATTCCCGAGGACGCCTGGCGTGGTGAGCTCGCCGAGCGCTGGTACTGGGAAGACGATTTGACCCTGGTTATGCACCTCCGCCAGGGCATCATGTTCCCGGACAAGCCGGGCGTGATGAAGGCGCGCGAGCTCGACGCCCATGACGTGCTCTTCACCTACGAGTACATCAATTCGAGTCCGAAGCGTATCGCCACCTACTTCGATCACCTGGAGCGAATTGAAGTGCGTGGCGAGCACACTCTGGTGTTTCACTTCAGGCATTTCAACGCGGAGTGGGCTTACCGGTTCGGGTACGGCTACTACTCCGGCGTCGTTCCCCGAGAGCTTGCCGCGGTGGACGCAAAGGACTGGCGCAACCTGACGGGCACGGGTCCCTTTTCCCTCGCCCGGTACGTGCAGTCGAACTCACAGACCTACGTCAAGAGATCCGACTACTGGGACCGGCTGCGCATAGGCGGCAGAGCTTACCGGATCCCATTCATCAACTCGGTAACCTACCGGATCATCAAGGACGAGGCGACTTACCTCACCGCGCTCCGAACAGGAAAACTCGACATCCTTGAGTCCATCCGCTGGATTGCCGTGGAGCACCTGAAGGAGACCACACCCGAGCTGAAATGGATGCGATCGTTAGGAATGGGCGGCACTTTTCTCGTCATGCGGCTGGATCGGGAGCCTTTCGACGATGTCCGGATCCGTCGGGCGTTTAATCTGGCTGTGAATCAACGGGAAATCGTCGACCTCTTCTATGGCGGCCATGCGGAGATGATGGCCTATCCGCAGCACCCGGATTTTGGTGACTACTATCAGCCCCTCGAGGAGATGCCCGAATCGGTTCAGGAGCTCTTTACTTACAACCCGGGTAAGGCGAAGCGCCTGCTGGCTGAAGCCGGTTATCCGGATGGCTTTGAGGTCAACGTGCAGGTCTGTAGCTGCAACCCTCAGCACATGGACATGATTCCGTTGCTGGCAGGTTATCTGGCGAAGATTGGCGTCACCTTGAACATTCAGCCTCTCGAGTACGCCTCCTTTCTCTCCATGATGACCACGCGGAACCACGAAGCGGGTTACCTCATGTCCAGCGGCCACACCAATCCGACCACGACACTGCGCAAGAGCTTCATGACCGGACAGACCTGGAATCCTTCGCAATTCAGCGACCCGGACATCGACCAGCGAATACACAAAATGCTTGCCACCCGGGATGAGAGGGAACGGATCCGCATTGCCAGGGGGATCGTGATCGACATGCTCGATCTGGCACCGTACATCTGGTTGCCTACCGGATACAGCTACACGGCCTGGTGGCCGTGGGTAAAGAACTACAACGGTGAAACCCGTGCCGGAGCAGTGCGACCGGGACCGATCTATGCGCGCATCTGGATCGATCGGGAAATGAAGCGTGCCATGGGATTCGACGGCTGATGACGGCGCTGCTCGATATCGAGGACCTGTCGGTTACTTTCAGCACGGATCGCGGTCGCGTCCGTGCCGTTGACTCGGTGAGTCTGTCGTTGGAGCCTGGAGAGACTCTGGCCATCGTCGGTGAGAGCGGCTCCGGCAAGAGCGTCACGGCGTTGTCCATTCTCGGTCTCATCGGGGATGCCGGTCGAATCGAAGGCGGATCCATCCGATTCGAAGGCGTGGATCTGGCAAACGCGCCTGAGGCTGCGCTTCGCCACATACGCGGCAATCGTATCGCCATGATCTTTCAGGAGCCCATGTCATCTCTGAATCCGTCGCTCACCATTGGCAAGCAGGTCGCGGAACCCATCTGGCTGCACCGGCAGAAAGCCTGGAAGGAGGCCTATGCGGAAGCCGGTGAATTGCTGTCCAAGGTAGCCATTCCGGACGCGACCAGTCGGTTGAATGATTACCCCCACCAGTTCTCCGGCGGTATGCGCCAACGGGTGATGATTGCCATGGCGCTTGCCTGCCAGCCAACGTTGATCATTGCCGATGAGCCGACCACGGCGCTGGATGTGACGGTGCAAGCACAGATACTGGCGCTGCTCAAAGCGCTCACTCGCGAGACCCGAGCGGCCCTGATTCTCATTACTCATGACCTGGGGGTGGTAGCTCGCTATGCGGACCGAGTAGCGGTGATGTACGCCGGGCGTATCGTGGAAAGCACATCGGCGCGCACCCTCTACGCGAATCCCCGGCACCCGTACTCCCAGGGCCTGATGGCCTCCATTCCCGGCCTGGATGGCGAAGCGGGTCGGCGGCTGAAGACCATTGACGGGCAACCGCCCGATCTCGCCAACCTGCCTACCGGCTGCGCCTTCGCCTCCCGCTGTCGCTATGCGCGTGAAGAGTGCCTGAAGGAGAGCCCGAAACTGCTGGCGGTTGGGGGCGACTCGCAAAGCTCGGGGGAACACCTGAGCGCGTGCTACGGTTATGAGTAGCGGTGTGCAGCCACCGCTGCTTGAAGTAACGGACCTCAAGGTTCACTTCCCTGTCTCCCGCGGGGTGCTCTGGCAGCGCCAGACCGAATCGGTGAAAGCGGTGGATGGGATTTCTTTCACCCTGGCGCAGGGTGAAACCTTCAGCCTCGTGGGCGAGTCCGGTTGCGGTAAGTCCACCACCGCGCTGGCCGTGCTACGCATGCTCGATATCACAGGCGGTACCATCCGCTTCGACGGCTGCAACGTGACGTCATTGAGTCCGGCGGAGATGCGGCCGTTGCGGCGTCGAATTCAGATGGTCTATCAGGATCCTTTTGCCTCTCTCAATCCCCGAATGAAGATCGGGGAAATCATCGGTGAGCCCCTGGTCGTGCACGGACTGGCCGCTGACAAAACGGTCTATCGGACGCGTATTCGAGAGCTTATGGACCTGGTCGGGTTGCTGCCGGATATGCTCGAGCGCTATCCGCATGAGTTTTCCGGCGGTCAGCGACAGAGGGTGGGCATTGCCAGAGCGCTGGCACTCTCACCTGAACTGCTCATCTGCGACGAAGCGGTCTCGGCCCTCGATGTCTCTATTCAGGCTCAGATTCTGAATCTTCTCATGGACCTACAGGAGCAGCTTGGCCTTACTTATCTATTCATTGCCCATGACATGTCGGTGGTGCGGCACCTGAGCACCCGGGTGGGCGTGATGTATCTGGGGCAGCTGGTGGAGGTGGCGACGCGCGATCAGTTGTTCGACGCACCGAAGCATCCCTACACTCAGGGCCTCATGGCGGCAGTCCCGGTTGCCAACCCCGAGATCGAGGCCACACGGCCGCAGCAACTCATCGTCGGCGAGGTGCCCAGCGTGCGGAATCCGCCATCAGGCTGTCGTTTCAACCCTCGATGCCCACACGTAGTTCCACGATGCCGGGAGGAAATCCCTGAGCTGGCCAGGGTAGAGGATGGCCGACGGGTCGCCTGCCATCTGGTTGACTGAAACCTCCGGCGATCTGCCTGCAGACGGCTACGTCCGCGTCATTGCGTTAAACTAACCACGTTCACAACGCGCGGACCTACACTGTGCAGGGATCCATCGCTAACTGGCTCATCCTGATCGGGCTGGCGATTATCGTCGTCGGAGTACTGGTCAAATCCGGGGCATTGGGTTGGTTCGGTCAGTTGCCGGGTGATCTCGAGATCAAGCGCGATGGATTTCGATTCTACTTTCCACTCGCATCGATGATTCTAGTATCGGTGACTCTGTCGGTGCTTGTTTCGCTCGTTCGTCGGTTCTTCTGAAAAAGAAAGCGGGAACCTGTTATCGGTATCGCGCGTACACTGCGCCGACGCCATCGTAGACGTTTCCCTGCATAGTCAATCGCGCACACCCGCGCGCTCCCGTACAAGGCAGCGGTCCGGCTCTGTGGGTTAGTCGCTCTGTGTTTACGGCAGCCGCGAGGCGGCGATCCGTCCGAGCTCCGTGCATGCATCGTCGGGAGGCAGGCCATCCCTCAGGCTCCCGGCGATATTCAGTTGGTAGCCTCCCTCGAAGACGTAAAATATTGCGTCGTCCTGCCGGACAGCGAAATCACCCACGTCGAACAACTCGTAATCCCCAGCCGAGTAATCCTCGCCCCAGGCCGCTTGCTGCTCTTCCAGGAAGGTGTCGTAGTCAGCCGTCGCGCGGCGGGCAACCGATACGTGCAGGATCTGCAGTTCGGAACCGTCGGCTGACGGCCAAGTGCACGTGGGAATGGCACCAAACATCGCCGCTTCCGGTGTGCCCGGCACCTTGCCGATGCGCGTCTCGATCTCTTCGTGTGTCAGCAGTGCACAGGCATCAACCTGGATAGCTTTCGTGGCGCTCGGCATAGTGTCCGAGGGTGCGTTTTCGGATCCGCACGCCGCAATCAGGATGGCCAGCGCAAAAATCAACGTTCGTAGGACAGGCTTCATGATGGATCTCCCATTGAGATTTCCGGTTGAGCAAACTATAGACGAGCTGATTATGGCGGACGCAGAGAGCGATCGTCGGGTTGCCTGCCACCTGATTGACTGAAACGCCAGCCACATCTGCCAGGACAGTTGTCAACGATGCCAACCCGGCTTGGCTAACTACGCTTGACTGCAAAGATCTCGACCGGTGCGACGCGCTTGTGCTGAACGTTTTCCACCATGTTCATTGTCTTCTGGGCGGCATTCTCGCCCATCACGATATGGAGCCCTAATGGCGGAGGGCCGCCGGCGGCAGCGTTGGCAGCCCTGAGTTTCTCGAGAAAGGCGATGGCGAAGGCATGACGGTTGCGCTCCGCTGTCACTTCGAAACCAGCGCCTTCCAGCGCTGAGCGATATTCTTCTGGGGTTGCTAGCGCGCTGCCTTCCGGATCAGTCGCCCAAGGGACCGGGTAGGTGAGTGGATCTGCGGACATGCGCATGATATCGAAGATGCCTAGTCGGCCACCGGGCTTGAGTACCCGATGCAGCTCTGTCATCAGAGCTGATTTGTCAACGATATTCATACCTACATGCATCATATAGGCCTTGTCGAAGCTGGCGTCGGGGCGGCTGATTGTCAGTGCGCTGCCTTGTTGCAGATCGATGAGTCGGTCTAGCCCCGTCCACTCGTTCATCACGCGGCCGGCCTGAATGAACTCCTCCGTGAGATCCACGCCGACAACTCGAGCGGCATAGCGAGAGGCAGCAAACCTGGCAACACCGCCAAGACCACATCCCACATCCAGCACGGTATCTTCCGAAGAGAGGGCTAGCTGGTCCAGGAATTCCAAGGATGCTTCACGTCCACCGATGTGAAACTCCTCCACCGGACCCAGATCTTCCAGTGTGACGCTGGTTTCCGTTTTGCCGAGCTTCTGAATTCCATCTCGAATGGCTCCGAGGAGGGAGCCGTGTGTGTAGTGTGCCTCTACCAGCTCGTTGTTCGGCATTCTGAGTTCCCAGACCATCGAAAGTACTCTCAAGGGTACACCCATGGGCGAGGGGGAGGGATTACTCGTTTTCCGCTTAGGCAGAAACCTCGCCCCTTCGGGGCCGTCGTCGCTGACGCGACGACGTTCTCTACAACCTGATCCGAAACATGTTTCGGATCAGGGTTCCGAGTCGAACCCGGGAGGGTTCTCCTGCTTCCTCCCCTCTCCGCCATCCAAATAAATACGGGGCGCAAGGCCCCGTATTTATTTGGATGGCGGAGAGGGAGGGATTCGAACCCTCGATACGTTGCCGTATACACACTTTCCAGGCGTGCTCCTTCGACCGCTCGGACACCTCTCCGGGTGGCAACCCAATCCAGCCACACCTCGGCACACGAGTCAGCTGCTACCGTTGCTCCCTTCCGGGCCTGGCGGGGTTTACAACCTGTCGTTGCGAGGGGACCGGAAAGGGTCACCATTGAGGGCGCGAAGCTTACAGATTTTCCCCGTTCTTGTGTAGAACCTGTGACCGGGCGGCCGGCTTCTCGATGGAGTGATCCTGTGCTGAAGTTGTCAGGCCATCTGCCGGCCGGCTTCCAGATCCGCCTTGAGCGTTCTGCCTGCGGCCAGATAGAGCAGGGCGGAAATCAGGTTGAAGACCAGGCTGATCACGAGGGCCCAGCGTAGTGAATCGCTGCCCAGGTCCGTCAAGGCGTTCAGCACATCTGAGGTGATGCCGGTGAACTGTGGCCCCAGACCCAGACCGATGATGTTCAGGATGAACAGCGAGATACTGGCGGCCAGCGCTCGCATGCGCAGACCCACCATGCCCTGGACCATGGAGAAAGTGGGTCCCAGATAGTAGGCGCCCAGAAAATAGGAGACCGACAGCACCCAGAGCGCCTGGTACGGCTCGCCCCAGAGGTAAACGAAGGCAGAGAAAGGCAGGCTCACCATCGTTGCGATGCCGGGCAGCCAAACGTACCAGCGCTCGTCCCCCTTGCCGAAGCGGTCGCCAAGATAGCCGCCGAGGAGGGTGCCTGCTATTGATGCAAAGCCGAGGTAGAACAGCGCCATGCCCATTTCCGCCGTGCCGAGCCCATGACTGCGGGCGAACATGGCGGGTATCCAGTAGCTGACGCCGTAGCCGACAAAGGCATGCAGCGCGCCGCCGAGGGTCAGGAACTTGAATGAGCGCCGCGCCCATAGGTAGCGGAACACTTCCATCACCGGTGGTGCATCACCCTGGGCAAGCTCCACACCTTCTGCTGCGCCTCGTGGCGGCTCTCTTAGCGTCAGCCGGAGTACGAAGGCCAGGCCGATTCCGGGCAGACCCACGACCAGGAAAGCCGTTCGCCAGTCGAAAGCCTCGTTGATCCAACCGCCACCCAGATTGCCGAGCATGGTGCCGATCGGAATGCCGAGCGCATAGATGGCCAGCGCTGTCGCGCGGCGGTCGGGTGGAAACATGTCCGAGATCATGGAGTGGGAAGGGGGACTGCCGCCGGCCTCTCCCACAGCCACGCCGATTCTGGCGGCAAGCAGGTGGAAGAAATTCTGCGCCATGCCGCACAACGCGGTGGCGCCGCTCCAGAGCACCAGGGAAACGGTGAGCACGTTCACCCGGGAACCTTTGTCTGCGAGCCGGGCGATGGGGATGCCCATGAAGGTGTAGAAGATGGCGAAGGCAATGCCACCGAGGAAACCCATGGCCGTATCACTGACCTGAAGGTCTTCCTTGATGGGCTGAACCAGGATGCCCAGTATGGAACGATCTATGAAGTTGAATACATAGACCACCACCAGCAGCACCAGCGCGTACCAGCGGTAGGCGGTCGAGTACGGCTTGGCCGCCGGCGACGACATAGATTCCCCTCGATTCCCTCTAGTTCCCGATGAGACCGACCGGCCCCAGGTCGGATCGCCTGCCTATGTTCCCGGCTGCAGGCTGAGTTCGCTCAGGCGACTTCTTCCAGCTCCACCAGTGTACCCAGCGCATCTTTGGGATGCAGAAAGACCACCGGCAGACCGTGCGCGCCGATGCTGGGTTTGCCATCTCCGAGCACCGTCATGCCGTCTGCGGTGAGCTTCTCAATGGCACTGTCGAGGTCGGTGACTTCGTAGCAGACGTGGTGCATACCGCCTTTGGGGTTGTTGCCGAGGAATTTCTCTACAGGTGAGCCTTCCCCCAGTGGGTGAAGGAGCTCGATCTTGGTGTTCGGCAGGTTGACGAACACGGTGGTGACACCCTGATCGGGAAGATCCAGGGGTTCTGAAACATCTGCTCCGAAGCTCGTCCGGTACAGGTCAGCTGCCGCCGCCAGGTCTGGTACAACAATGGCAATGTGGTTAAGTTTTCCAATCATTTCAGTAGCTTATCTGTTCTTTCCCGGAATTAGTTTAAGTATAGAGCTGGCCGCATCCAGGATGTTCGTGCCTGGTCCAAATATGCCGGCCACGCCGCAGTCGTAGAGAAATTCATAGTCCCTTCGAGGTATGACCCCACCGACAACCACGGTCACGTCTTCCTTGCCTTCGGCCTCGAGGGCGGTCATCAGCTCGGGCACGATCGTGCGGTGCGCACCGGCCAGAGTGGACACGCCCACCACATGCACGCCGAGCTCCGCCGTCCGCTTTGCGGCTTCTTCCGGGCTCATGAAGAGCTCGGAGAGGGTGACCTCGAAGCCAGTGTCGCCGAAAGCGTTGGAGATGGCTTTGGCGCCGCGATCGTGACCGTCCTGGCCGATCTTCACCACGTAGATGCTCGGTGCCCGACCTTCAAGTTCGGTGAAGAGCTTGATTTCCTCCCGCACACTGCTGAATTTCGGGTCGTCACCATAGGCATCTGCGAACACACCTTTGCGGATGGGGGCGACGGTGCGATGTCGATTCCACCTGCTGGCCAAGGCTTCGGATATCTCCCCGACAGTCGCCCGATGACGAGCAGCCTCGACGGCCAGCGCCAGCAGATTCTGCGACGGATCTTCGGTTGCCGCAGACAGTGCCGCCAGAGCGCTCTGCACGGCAGTATCGTCCCGCTTCTCCTTGATCTCTCGGAGTCGCTGCACCTGGTTTTTCAGCACCTTGGAGTTGTCGATGTCTAGCGCATCCACCTCCACGTCTTCTTCCACCGGATACTTGTTCACGCCGATGATGACGTCTTCACCGCGCTCGACCCGAGCCTGGCGTCTGGCAGCGGACTCCTCGATGTAGCGCATGGGGATACCTTCATCCAGGGCCTTCGTCATGCCGCCCACGTTCTCGATCTCACCGATCAGCTTCCTGGCTTCCACCACCAGTGAATGGGTCAGGCTTTCTATGTAGTAGGAGCCGCCAAGCGGATCGATCACTCGGGTGATCTGAGACTCCTCGGCGATGATCGACTGGGTGTTCCGGGCGATGCGGGCCGAGAATGGCGTCGGCAATGCGATGGCCTCATCGAAGGCGTTGGTGTGCAGGCTCTGAGTGCCACCCAACACGGCCGCCATGGCCTCGATGGTGGTGCGCACCACATTGTTGTACGGGTCCTGCTCCTGCAGCGAGACGCCCGAGGTCTGGCAGTGGGTTCGGAGCATGGCGGAAGAGGGGTTCTCTGGATCGAACTGCTGCATGACCTCGTGCCAGAGAATGCGGGCCGCGCGCAGCTTGGCGATCTCCATGAAGAAGTTCATGCCGATGCAGAAGAAGAACGACAGCCTGGGTGCGAACTTGTCCACGCCTTGGCCGGCTTTGATGGCAGCGCGTACGTACTCGATACCGTCGGCAATCGTGAAGGCGAGCTCCTGAACGCAGTTCGCGCCGGCTTCCTGCATGTGATAGCCGGAGATGGAGATGGAATTGAAACGCGGCATGTGTTCCGCGGTGTGGCCGATGATGTCCGCCACCACCCGCATGCTGGCAGCGGGCGGGTAGATATAGGTGTTGCGGACCATGAACTCTTTGAGGATATCGTTCTGGATGGTGCCGGAAAGATCTGCCTGAGAAACGCCCTGTTCCTCTGCAGCAACGATGTAGTTTGCCATGATCGGTAGCACGGCACCGTTCATGGTCATGGAGACGGACATCTGATCCAGTGGGATGCCGTCGAAGAGGATCTTCGCGTCCTCTACAGTATCAATGGCCACACCGGCCATGCCCACATCCTGAGCCACCAGCGGATTGTCTGAGTCGTAGCCCCGGTGCGTGGCGAGGTCGAAAGCGACCGAAAGGCCTTTCTGTCCAGCCGCCAGATTGTCCCGGTAGAAGCGGTTCGATTCCTCGGCGGTGGAGAAGCCGGCGTATTGGCGGATGGTCCAGGGTCGGTTTGCGTACATGGAAGCTCGGGGGCCACGCATATAGGGCGCCATGCCGGGCAGGCTGTCCACCTGCTCGGTCGCCTCCAGGTCGGCCGCCGTGTAGAGCGGCTTGATCTCGATGCCTTCCGGCGAGGTCCAGTAGAGGGCCTCCAGCGGCTTGCCGCGAAGTTCCTTCTCGACTTGTTCCTGCCAGGCCGCAAGGTCTTGGCTAGTCATTCGCTATTCCGTTCGTGCAGTGCAGCATGGCATTGAATCCGCGTGGCCCCGGCACGTCAAGTCGAGGCATCGGTCGTGCCAGCGTGGACTCGATTTGACCAGGATCTCTTCTGCTAGGATTGAGACACCGCATCCAATTAGAGGGAGAGATGCAGCCACTGCGGATGGGCGTTGCCTACGACTTTCGAAATCCACCGGACTCGGGTCGAACCGACCAGAGGCTTTACGCCGAGATCCTCGACCAGGTGCGCTGGCTCGACCAGATGGGCGCAGACCTCGCCTGGTTTACCGAGCACCATTTCGTGGAGGACGGCTACCTGCCGAGCTGGGTGCCCGTGGCCGGCGCCATGGCCGGCATCACCGAGCGCATGAGGTTCGGTACGGACATCTGCCTGATGCCGTTCAATCACCCCGTGCGACTGGCCGAAGACCTGGCCGTGCTCGATAACCTCTCCGGAGGACGAGTGGAGCTGGGGCTCGGCATGGGTTATGCGCCACACGAGTTCCGTGGTTTTGGGCTGCCGGTGAGTCGGCGTGTCTCGCTGATGAATGAAGGTATTGAGGTGCTCAAGGCCTGCTTCAGTGGCGAGCGGTTCAGCTACTCCGGCAAACGCTACCGGTTCGAAGATGTTCTGATCACGCCGGGTTACCTGCAGGAAGGTGGGCCGCCGCTGTACGTCGCGGCCATGTCGGAAGCGGGCGCGATGCGTGCCGCGAGTTACGACACGCACTTTCTGCCGCAAGGGTTGAAAGCCCGATCCTTCGATCCCTGGCTCGCGGAGCTCGAGCGAACCGGACGGAATCCGAAGAACTACCGGGTCGGCATCATCCGCAGCGTGCTGGTGACGGAGGACAAGGAAAAAGACTGGCAGGCTGTGAGGGCTGCGGAGCGGTATCGGATGGCCCTCTACCAGCGATTCTTCGAGGAGAGTGGAGAAGGGCTCGGCGAGCGTGGTGAACCCGTGCCGCAGACCTGGATCGTTGGTGATGTGGGGCACTGCATCGACGAACTGGTCGATTTCATTCGGACCTTCGGCATCACCGATCTGGTGAGCATGGCCGTGCCGCCGGGCATGAGTCCGGAGCAGATGAATCCCTCGCTGGAGCGCCTGTTTCGGGACGTGGTTCCTGAAGTCAAACGGATTGTCGGTACCGGCGGATCCCTGAACTCAGACTAAGACCCAGATCACGTCCGCTCGAGGCGCTTCGACGCACAATGGCGTCAAGTGCTGGCAGCCGCCAGCATAGGGACCCTAGAGAGACAACCATGTACGCAGTCGAAGAGATCAAGAAGCCTTCCGGTAAGAGCGCGGTGATCGTCAAGCGCAACCACAAGCTGGTGGGCGCCGCATCGGTACCGTTCATTCGTTGGATGCATGCGCACGTGCCCTCGACTCAGCTGTCACCTGAACAGGTCGCGATGGTGAAGTGGTTCGAGCAGAACAAGGTGCATTGAGTGGCGCTGATCTAAGCGTCTCAATCGTTTAGAGGGAACTGATCTAAGAATCACTCCAACAGGGGTTGCTTTGCCGCTCTTTGGTGCTATTTTTGTAGCATAGTGCTAAAAAAGTAGCACGCTAACGAGAGAGCTGCGAGATACTCATGGCACGAATCAGACAGGAACCGTTGGATCTCACCCGTCGCGAACGGCAGATCATGGATGCGCTGTATGCCCGGGACGAGGCAACCGCTGCGGAAGTGCAGGCCGGACTACCTGGAGATCCCAGCTATAGCACGGTCCGAGCGTTGCTGAAAAAACTGCTGGACAAGGGTCATGTCCGTTATCGGCAGGATGGACCACGCTACGTCTACGTACCCGTCGTTGCCAAGCCTCAGGCTTCCGAATCTGCGTTCAGCCGGCTGGTGGATACTTTCTTCGGTGGGTCGATTGGTGCAGCGGTGGTGAATCTGCTCGGGAAGTCGGCCGGACGGCTCAGTGCCTCGGAGATTTCCGAAATCGAAGCGGAACTCGCCCGGATTAAACAGGACAACAAACGGTGAGCGTTCCTGTGCCGATCGCTATCCTGCTCACCAGCCTTCTGGTGGTTGGTTTGGCTTCTGCGGTGTTTAGGGACAGGCCTGCGTCCAGAAGGTTGCTCATCATAGGCCTCATGGTTCTCACTGGTCTGTTTCCAATCATCTGTCTGATTGCCGGACTACGCTTCGAAGTTGGCGTTCAGGGATTGTCCTTATCCCAGGTCAGCACGGAAAACGTTGAACGAGTCAGTCTGTTATTGATGACTTCTGGACTGACTTTGGTGGTGATTCAGCTTGGATTGATCTTCAGAGCTCGCCGTCGATTGACCGGACTGCCTACGGTGAGTGACGGCTTCATCGATCAGACAATTCGTGATCTGGCAGAGGCTGCAGGTGTCACAGTGCCTGTTTCGGTACGCATGGATGCATGTGTCTGCTCTTCATCGCTTGGCAGGAGGCTCATCGTGCTCTCGACCAGCAGTTCCACATGGCATCCCGAAACGCTCCGGGCAGTGCTGGCCCATGAGTTGGTGCATTTGTCTCGACGGGATGATGTCTGGTTGCTTCTAGCTCGGCTCCTGTCATTGCAATTCTGGTGGTTGCCTTGGTGTCGACTGCTGCCTGAGCTCCTGGAGAACGCGATCGAAGAAAGTTGCGACGATCTGGCTGCCTATCTTGTCCAGAGCGAGCAGGAATATCTGCATGGTGTTTTCGAGGCCGCAACGGGCGAGACCGCTGCGGCCGTCGGTGCCGTACAGGCAGCTGGCGGATCGATTGTCGATCGATTCCGTCGGTTCTCAACGTATCGTGATCAACAGGTCGACAGCCGTGGCCTCTACTGGTCATCGTTGACGGTGATGGCAGCGCTTGCATTCATTTGGACGATACAGGTCGTACCCGCTGTTGAGCCGCTTGCGGACAGCGTGCGCATTGTGGCTACCGCCGTGGATGGGGAGGGGGAAACGCTATCGGTCCGACTTGGTGAGCCACCTACTGGGTTGAGTGAAGATGTCGTCCGAACTGGTGCTCCCACCTCCTATCACGATCCGCCCTGATCTACCGCCTCAGACTCTCTTACTGTATCCACTGACCGTGAGGAAACTCCTGATGATGAGCCACACTAGCCCTTTGTCTCGGTATTCAGCCTCGATAATGACCGCTGCCGTTACAACCTTTGCGCTCCTCTGGGTTATGCAGGACTTGATCCAGCACAGCGGCAAGGTGCCAGAGCCAACGGAGCCCACCCCGTCGATGACAATCGTCCGGCTGCTGGAGGACATTGTCATTGAACCGAAACCGGAGCGGCAGCCGCCCGTGCCACCCGAGCTACCGCCAGAACCGCCACCTCGTCAGTATGAACTGGACGACGGCGGCGGGCAGATGCAGTTCCACTTTGAAGCTCCGAAAACCGCCCCACCTGGCGGGCCGACCGGCGTCGGCTTGCCCGATGGCGACATGCTGCCGATCGTCAAAGTTGCACCGGTGTATCCAAACCGGGCGCAAACCAGAGGGCTGGAAGGGTATGTGCTGCTGCAATTCACCGTTGATGAAACTGGTGCCGTACGGGATCCAGACGTGGTGGAGTCTTCTTCACCGATCTTCGATCGATCTGCGCTAAACGCGGTTCTGAGATTTAAGTACAAGCCGCGGGTAGTGAATGGTTCAGCCGTCCGCGTTGAAGGTGTGCTACATCGATTAACTTACGAGTTAAGCGGTCTATAACTAACGGGAGACGACGCGAAAAGACCACCAGCCTTCCTGCCGAGGCGTGTCGGTGGGCCGACCGAGCTTGGCGGCTCGGGCAATCCAGGCTCGGTCCAGCGTCGAAGGATCCATCACCCGAGTAACGGTCACGGGATAGACCACGTTTCCGGCCCGCAATCGGGCGCTTGGGTTGTCGAGCACCGCGGTTGACCAGCGTTTGCCATCACAGCTTGCGCAACTGAGAAAAAGCTCGCCGTCGTCGGCCATGCAGTTCAGATTGATGGAGTGCGGCAGCAACCCGGCATCGACTTGAATCTGGCATAGCGGCACGCGGCTCATGTCGTTTGCGAATGACCAGTCCGCTACCGCTTCGCTGGCCTCTTCTCCGAGCAGGTAGCCCCCTGATGTGCGCTCACAAGGGCAATAGAAAAACCAGATCAGAAAGCCAGCGGCCGCAAGTCCTGTCAGAACGAGCAGCAGCGTGGTTACCGCCACACCACGTGTTGAATTCACCTTCTGAGTCCTCGAAAACGCCGTTGGTTCGGGTTACAACATACCCGGGTGAACGGGAAGCCTGCAATGCAGAGAAGGGATGACGCCATGAGCGGGATCGGCAAAGAAGATCTCGGCAGACCACCACCACGGTGGCTGCTGAAAGCACTCACACGGGTGAACGTATTCGTGTATCGCGCCAGCGGCGGGCGTCTGATGAACAAACTGGCGGGTGATCCGATCTGCCTGGTGACCATGACCGGCGCAAAGACGGGGCAACGACGGGTCATCCCGTTGATGTATGTGCCGGATGGCGACAGCATCCTGCTTGTGGCGTCTCAGGGTGGCGCACCGACTCACCCTGTCTGGTATCACAATCTGGTGGCACATCCAGATGTGGTGATCGAAGAAGGGGGGCGAAAGCTCGAACTGCGTGCGCGTTTGGTGAATCCGGAAGAGAAGGCCCGGCTCTGGCCGACCTGCGTGTCGCACTACCAGCCCTATGAGGACTATCAGCGACGCACCGATCGGGACATCCCTGTCTTCCGTTGCGAGCCCCGGTAAGCTGGGAATTGGTCAAATAAGTTTCCATGATGGGCATAGGGTGACTGCACTCCGCGCCTGGCTGGGAAGTACTTAACAGTGTGAGAAGCCCGGAATCCCTAGACTTGGGGAGGATAGGCAACCAATCCGGATCTCGCATGGAAGCTGAAGCGAGCCTCGCGGGGCTTAAGAAAACCTCCGTGGACAACCTGACAATCGGTATGTACGTCGCCCAACTCGATAAAGACTGGGAAGAGACGGACTATCCGGTGCAGGGATTCTATCTGCGTTCCCGTCAGGGCATCGAACGACTCGCCCGGGAGTGCACCCATGTCTATGTGGACCCACGCCGCTACGACTCCAGTCTCACCGATGTGAAGTTGCAGGTGATCTCGAAGGTCCGCAAGACGCCGGACGAGCCGAAGGCCAGCAATGTCACCCGAATTCAGCCCCGCAAGCCTCGGGTCTATCAGGACAGTGTCGAGCTCGGCAAAGAGCTGGAACCCGCCAAGACTTCGCTGGAGGACGCGGTGGACGTGATGCGTGGTTGCGTCGGCAAGCTACAGGCGACGGGCGGATTCGATATCGACGAGATCGAGGAAGCTATTAACCCGCTTGTTGCCAGCGTGATGCGTAACAAGTCGGCCATGGCGGCTCTGCTTCGTATGCGGGCGCTCGACGACTACACTTTCTCGCACGCCATCTCGAACGCCGTCTGGGGTGCCATCCTGGCTCGTCAGCTCGGTTTTCCGCCACCGGACATCGATGCCATCGCGCTCGCCTGCTCTTTGCTGGACATCGGCAAGGTGAATCTGCCACCGGATCTTCTGGTGCAGCCTTCGGAGCCCTCACCGGAACAATGGGAAGTGCTGAAGAGTCATGTTGGCGAGGGCATGAAGCTCCTCGAGGAGAACGAGGTAAAAAACAACAAGGTGTTGCTGGCCGTGCAGTCACATCACGAGCGCTTTGATGGCTCGGGATACCCTGAAGGGCTTGCCGGCACCGAGATCCCGCTATGGGGCAGGCTTGCCGCCGTCGTCGACAGCTACGATGCGATGATCAGCGAGCGTCCCTATGCGGAAGCGAAATCCAGCTACGGCGCTGTGCAGGAACTGCAGAAGCAATCAGATGCGTTGTATCAGCGCGAGATTGTCGACCATTTCATTCAGGCTATCGGCGTTTTCCCGGTAGGTGCCATCGTTGAGCTCAACACAGGCGAGGTGGGCGTTGTCGTAGCCCAACACGGCAGTCGGCGGCTCAAGCCGAAGATCATTCTGCTGCTGGACGCAGACAAGCAGCCACGCAACCACCTGGTGGTTGTCGATCTCGCCAGCCAGGAGGCTGAGGAGAACACGACCTTGAGCTGGTGGATTACCAAAGAGCTGCCGAAGAACGCTTTCGGCATCGACCCGGCCAAGTACTTCCTCTGATGTCTGATTCAATGAGCACAGTTGAACAGGCGACTCCGGATCTTGGTGCGCTGGTTGAGCGCACATCGGGCAACGCGGCCTTTGCCGTGGTGAGCCTGCAGAATGTGAGTGAGCTGTCCAGCAAGCATGGACTATCAGTGGCGACAGCGGCGCAGAAAGCATTCCAGGAGAGAGTGGCAGGATCGCTTCGTGAGGCGGATCAGTTCACCGCACTGAGCGCAGACAAGATCTGCGTGGTGTTCGATCACCTGATGGACGACAACCACGTGCTGCTCGCCGGTCTGAAGATCGAGCGTGCCTTCGAAGAGCCGCTCAGCGTGGCCGACCAGCTGGTGCGGTTGGACGTGCGGTCCGGCCTAGTCTACTACGGTGGTCATGAACGGTTGGACGGGATCGGCGTCGACGATCTTTACCGCTTTGCTGAAGCAGCATTGAGCCGTGCAGTGGAGAAGAACGTCTGTTTCGAGATTTCCTCCGAGGAAGCCTTCGCACGTATGCAGCGCGACTGGCAAACCAATCACGAGCTGGACAAAGCGCTCCACGATCATGAGATCACCCTGGACTACCAACCGAAATACCGGCTGGAAGATGGTGAGCTGGTCGGTGCGGAAGCGATCGTCCGCTGGCGCAAAGGCGGTCAGATCATCCCGCCTCAGGACTTCATGCCGGTGCTGAACGAGGCGCGCTTGTGGGATCTCACGCTGTACAGCCTGCGTCGAGCGATCCGGGAAATGGACAGCTTCAACACTTCGGTGCCCATCGCGATCAGCGTGGATGGGCGGGTGTTGCAGCACCCCGAGTTCTTCAACGCTCTGCGGTCGGAGATCAGCATATGGGGCGTGCCGGAGGGACGGCTGTCGCTTGAAGTACGTGAATCACGCTTTGACGACGAGCATACGATCGGAGCGCTCGAAGAGCTGCACGCACTGGGTGTGTCTGTTGTGATGGACGAGTTCGGTCGTGGCAATGCATCGCTGGAGAAGTTGCGGGATCTGCCGGTCGATGAGATCAAGATCGATCGATCCTTCATCACCAATCTGGTGGAGGACGAGCAGGATCGGCAGATGACGGCAGCCATCATCGATCTTGCCCATCGATTCGACAAGACAGTAATCGCCGACGGCGTGGAAGATGCGGAGACTTTCCTGTATCTGGCCGATGCGGGGTGCGACGTAGGGCAGGGCTTCTACATGGGCGCGCCGCTGAACGAAGCGCAGTTCGCTGAGCTCACCGCGCTCACCTAGTCAGAATACGCGCCCTTCCAGGGGGCCGATCACGGCCCAGTCGATCAGACCGGCGACCAGGGCGAGCACGAGTACCACAGCTATGATGACGCTAATCAAGCGCCAGCCGCGAAACCGCTTTTCGGCGAACTCGTCGGTCTCGTAGCGCGGATTTTCCTGTGTGTTTTCAGACTGTTGGGTGCTGTTTTCGCTCATCGGGATAGTGTATCCGGATGCCGTGAGCAGGGGAACGTGCTTCCTTGACGGACCTGGGTGCGGGCCAGATAATAGCGCGCCTTTCTGCACCCGTAGCTCAGCTGGATTAGAGCACCGGTCTACGAAACCGGGGGTCGTAGGTTCGAATCCTACCGGGTGCGCCATCCTTCAGGTGTCCGTCCAGTTGGCTTTCACTCCTTCCACGGTATCTGAGGCTTATCGGGTGGCCGAATCGCACCGATCGATCCGAATTCCGGTAAACGACCTACACTACACGTCTCCCTGCCAACCCCCTATGATCACCTCGAGGCGCTGTTGGGGAGGAGAGCCAGATGAATGTGTTACGACGTCGAGCGCTAGCGGGTTGGATGCTGCTGCTAAGCGCCTTTTTCATCCTGCCGTCTGCCCGAACCTTTGCCGACCTGGGCGAATACCGGTACAGCGACGTCCGGCTCATGCGCGGCCCCTGCTGCAGCGACTGGGGCAGTGACCTTGTTGTCGACAGTGACGGGAACGTACTGATCGCCGGCCGTCGCGGCAGTCTCGACCTCGACTACGATGGGGAGATCGACATCAAAACCTTCGGCCAGCCGGATCCGCTGATTTCCAAGCTCGTGCAGGCTGACAAGATGGATTCCGGATGGACTCAGGAAGTAGGAGGGAGCGGCGATGATACTGCTCGAGGCGTGGCGTCCGACAACGAAGGCGGCTTGTACGCGGTTGGCCATTTCAGCAAAAAGATCCAATTCGGTCGAAACACGCTGCGCTCGAAAGGCGGCAAGGATGGTTTCGTTGTCCGGTTTGATAGTCATGGCAAGGCGCTCTGGGCTCGAGCGATTGGCGGTTCGGACCTTGATGAAATGTACAGCGTCGCTGCCGATAGACTAGGTAACGTCTACGTAATCGGAACGGCTACCGGCAAGGTGGACGTCAATCGGGACGGCAAGGTTGACGTAGTGGGTGCGGCCAAGGGTTCTGCTCTGATTACTGCCTGGAGTGCAGATGGCGAGTTCATGTGGGCGCGAATTTCCGGTGGGGAGGCTCGGGTCATGGGGCTGGGTATCGAGACCGGATCCGGGAACGCGGTGTACATCGCTGGCGCCTATCAGGACGGTGCACCCGACTTTGATGGGGACGGCGATGCCGATGGCCCGATGGCAAAATCGGTTTTGGGGCCGGATGGCGATGTGCAGTTCGATCTGACTGCTTACTACGCCCGGTTAGACAGCAGCGATGGACGCCTTGAGTGGCTCAAGGTCGTCACCGGTCCAGGGATCCAATCTGCGGGTGGCCTGGCCGTGGCCGACGATGGCGATCTGTACATCCTCGGAGGACATACAGCACCATCAGATCTCGACGGTGACAATAAGGCGGACGTCGGGTTTGCCGCTCTCGGAGAGCGCAAGAATCAGTACCAGATAGACTTCAATCTCTTCCTGCTGCGGGTGACCGATACGGGAGACCTGCGCTGGAGCAAGACCTACACAGCCGCCGGAAGCCATCTCTCCCTGCGCGGAAAGCAGTTGCTGATCAGCGGCACCTATTCGAACGATCTCGATTTCGACAACGACGGTGTGCTCGAACGTCAGTCCGATGGCGACGAACGGCCGGAAGGGTATGTGGCTGTACTGGATGATAATGGAGAGCTGAAGCAATTGCTGACGATCGTCGGCGAGGCCGCGGATGTGGTTAATGCGGCTGGACTGTCGCCGGATGGTAAAACGCTTTACATGACTGGCTACACCCAGCTGGGTGCGGACTTCGACGGTGATGGCGTAGTCGAGGCATCATCCGTCTGCCATCTTGCGGGAGAGGTTTACATTGCGGTGTTTGAGTATGTCGACAGCAAACCGGGTGATCCATAGGGACTCGAGCCATGGAACGGTGAGGGCATCCGCCCAGACGGATCACCGAACAAACTTACCGGTCAGGTCAAACAGGCCTTCAAAGACCTGCTAAGTATCCCTGGTAGGTCAGAAAGGACCCAAGCACGGCCCACACCCCACCGATCCAGCGCACCAAGCCACCGTTTTCCAGCATCTTGCCGCCGATGTCGGTCACCAGATCCGGCGACAGGATCCGGACACTTCCGCCGATCAGAAGCGCCCAGCCAAACAGCGTGATGATCACCGGCCAATCCCAGAACCAGACGTTGTGCACGTTGACGATGACGAGACCGCCGAGGGCAGCAAGCACGCCGGAGATGAAGATGAGCGGTTTGTTGGTGAGGAATTGCTGAGAAAGCGTCAGCAGCGCAGCGGGACGAAAGACCATCGAAAGCGCAGTCAGCAGAACAATGGGACCGAGCAGCTTGGCGATCCAGATTGACATGACAAACCTCCTAATACACGGTCGAGTCCTGCGCCGCATCGGCGAGTACCGCCTTCGCCATGGCAAGGCGGTCCCGGCGTCGATTCGGCATCGTGTGCCAGTAGTAGGACAACGCACCCAGGGCGATGGCAAGTGCCCAGGCGCGGCCTCTGAACCATTGCGCTTCATCGACCTGCAGCGCTTGGCGGAACGCGTCTCGCGCGGGTGGATCGAACAACTCCCAGGCGCCGTGCAGCTCGATGGTTGGGTCGCCGATGGAGAGCCCGCCAAAGTCGAGGACGGCTGCCAGCTTGCCATCACGAAGCAGTAGATTCTCGGCGACGAGATCGCTGTGATACCACCGATCTTCTGCCATGCGGTCCGCGCCAGGCAGTTCGAGTGCTGCTGTCCACACCACCCGGACTTTTTCGAAATCCAGGTCAACGCCCTCGATTGAGCGGCAGTGTTCCAACGTGCGTTGGAAATACCCGTCATACTCGACCAGTGGCCGCCCTCGGTACCAGCGCAGCGTCTTGTCTGTTCTCGCTTCTTCGGGAATCTCTACGCTCTGCAGCGCTTGGATAAACACAGCCAGTTGTTCCGCAAGCGTTGTGCGTGCTGGATCATCTGGCATTCCGTGTTGCCAGATCGGTGGAAGCTCCCCTTCGAGCCAGCGGGTGATGGACCAATGCTCCGGGTACCCAGCCTCCGGTTTGCCGAGCGCAACGATCTCGGGCACTCCCACCGGCAGATACGATCGTAGCCTTGGCAGCCAGTTGCGTTCCTTGCTGATGCCCCTACCGCTGTTCGGTTGTCTGGGCAGACGAATCAGTAACTCGTCGCCGAGCCGGAACAGTCGATTGGTAGAGCCTGAGGCGCCCAGAGACGCTATGGGCAATTGGGCGAACTGCGGGAACTGGCTGTCCACCAGCGTACGAACCAGTGCCGGACTGATGGAAAGCTCATTGTCGTGAAGAACGTCCTGCACGGATAGCTACTGACGCGGGATCAGGTGAAGCTCGGTCTGGCGACCGTCGATGTAGCGAACGGTTGCACCATCGAAAAAAGCGTCTTCCTCCAGCTTGATCCGCATCGGCTTCTCCCATCCCGGAAGCTCGAAGATGGCTGCGAGCTCGATGGAGTGGGCCGTATTGGGATAGAGGGGGTAATCGCCCTTACCAGCGACGCCACCTTGCTGATCCCACAATCCGATCGTAGGCCCGGCGGCGTGGCCGTGATAGCCGATCGGGTGGGTGTAGATTAAAGGATTGATGCCTTCCCCGATGGCCTGATCACGTGCGAACTTGAGGATTTCGTTACCCGTACGGCCGGCAACGAAGTTCTCCGTCAGGATGTCCTGCAATCGGTTGCCCGTGCTGAGTGCGTCGCGAAGGTGATCGGGTGCCTTGGATTCACCCGGCTTCAGCACATAGGCATGCTGCTGGGTGTCTGTATTCAGTCGAAGGTAAGTGATCCCGAAATCGACGTGCAGCAGATCGCCGGGTCGAATGACGGTGGGCGCCTCCTCCGTCGCGTCGGGTCTCTGGATGGAAACGGAGGGATGGAACCAACTGGTGAGCTTGAGCTCGCGCACCCGTTCCCGGTACCACCATTGAACCTCCGAGACTTCGGTTACCCCAGGCTGGATCACCGCTTCGGAAAACCCTTGTGCAATGATCTGATGGGCTATGGCGCAAATCTGCTGGTAGACGATCATCTCTGCGGGCGTGCGGGTTTCCAGCCAACCAATGGCCAGACGCTCGGCAGATACCAGCTTGGGTCTGAACCCGGGACTCAGTACTGCGGCCAGGAGATCGTGTTCGGTTTTTGCGAGCCCGTCCGCGAGAGCGAAGTCTTCAGACAAGTTGATACCGATACGATGGGGATTCCGCTCCTCAATCAGATCTGCCAGGCGTCGCCACTGATCAGGCTCCTCCTCGGGATTCCAGGCCTGTTTGAACACGCTGCCAACGTCATAGCGGGCGACTGCCAGGGTTTCCAGCGGCTGATCTTCTCCTGGGTCGTGAATGAGCAGCATGGTCCTCCTGCGTGCCGAGAGCCAGGTGGCCGGCAGCATGGTCTTGAGCACAGGATCCTCGTTGTACTCACGACCGATGATCAGCCAGAGATCGATGCCTTCCCGGCGCATGAGGGTAGGGAGCACGTTCTGGACGCGATCTTCCAGCCAGGTGTCGATCAAAGCTGCCCGTGATGCCATATCGAGGACCAACGGCGTCGTTGAGCGATCAGCTGCTGCTGATGGAGCAGAGACGGTGGTCGAGAAGAGAAGGAAGAGCAGAAGGCGAGACATTTGCGTTTTTATTCCTTTACTACCGAAGGCGTTCTGAAGGGCTGTATCAGCAGCTTGGTCAGAAACTGATCGTCCCTGCTGTCGAAAGTTCCGGTACCGATCTTCATGTCCTCGTGGCCCCCCTCGGGTTGGTCTCGATAGGTACCGAACAGACGATCCCACCAGGGCAGGTTGAAGCCGAAGTTGCTGTTCTGCTCACCGTGAATCACAGAGTGGTGCACGCGGTGCATGTCGGGCGTCACGACAAGCCAACGGAGGATGCGATCCAGTGCCAGGGGAAGCCTGAAGTTGCCGTGATTGAACAAAGACGTGCTGCTGAGAATGATCTCAAAGGTCAGAAAGGCTAGTGGCTCGATGCCGAGCAGCACGATGGCTATTGATTTTATCAGCATTGAGATCACCGCCTCGAACGGATGGAAGCGAACGGCGGTCGTCACATCGAAGTCCGGATCCGTGTGATGCATGCGATGCAGACGCCAGAGCCAGGGCACCTGATGAAACAGCCGATGCTGTGCCCAGATGACCAGATCCAGCGCCATCAGGGAAAGAACGAAGCTGCTCGCGAGCGACAGGTCCAACTGGCGGAACAATCCCCAACCGGACCCGGTGATGAAGTAAGCGAGCCCGACGCCGAGCATGGGAAATGCGATTCGCAGGATCATTATGTTCAGCGCGCCGGCTGCCAGATTCGGGAGCCACCTGGCCAGCCTCTCCAGTTTCAGCGGTCTCCTTGGTGCAGCCAGCTCACCGGCAATGATCACGGTGAGCAGCGCCGCGAAAAGGGCGGCGCGAAGTTGCATATCTGAATCAGAGAGAACGTCCATCTGTGGTGCATAATGCGCGCCCGTTTACCCGCATGCCAGCCGATGTCAGCCGAACCGCAGCGCACTCTTCTGGGCGTGAGCCTGATGTCTTCTGCCATGTTTATGGCTGCTGGGATCGACATCGCCGTGAAGGCGCTTACCGGAGGGTTTGACACGCCGCAGATCGTGTTGCTGCGTTCGCTGTTCGCGCTGCCCATCGTGCTCCTGATCTGCCACCACCAATCCGGACTCCGGTCCCTCGCTAAGCCACGTTGGGGCTGGCAGGCATACCGAGGGTTTCTCACTGCTGGAGCAAACTTCGGTTTCTTCTATGCGTTGGCGCACGTGCCGATCGTCACCGCCCTGATGCTGAGTTACATCGGCCCGGTGCTCATCGTGCTGCTCTCCCGGCCGCTGCTGAGCGAACGGGTGGGCTTACATCAATGGCTCGGTATCAGCGTTGCGTTCACCGGCGTTCTCGTCGTGCTGCGACCAGACTCTCTGTCTCTGCCGCCGGCGGCGCTGGCTATCTTCGGCTCGGCCCTGTGCTGGGCACTTCTGTCGATCAGCAATCGTCGTCTGGCAGGAGAGGTGCCGACCGGTGTGCTGACTTTCTACACCGTACCCATCAGCGCGCTGCTGGCCGGGCTGCTGACCATCGGCAACTGGACTGCACCAGTGGGCACGGATTGGCTGCTGTTTGCCGTCGCCGGTTGTTGTGGCGCCAGCGCCCATCTGCTGGTAGCCATGGCCTACCGGCACGCAAATGCAGCTGTCATCGCACCATTCGAGTACACGGCGCTGATCTGGATCTCGCTGGCCGGGTACCTGTTCTGGAATGAGCAACCGGATGCGTTGATCTGGGTAGGAGGTGCGGCGGTGATCCTGGGTGGCTGGCTGGCGATGCGCAGCAGGGAATAGTTGATGACTCAGGTTGCTTGAGTATCCCTTGGTTCGGGGAACGAACGGGTGTACTTTCCTCCCCTGCAGATACACAGCGGGATTTGATTGTTGGAAGGCGAGCTTCTGGAGCAGGGCCTTGAACTGATGCTGGCAGGGATGGGCACGGTGTTCGTGTTTCTGACCCTGCTGGTGTTTGCCACCACTGGCATGTCTGCCCTGGTCAGGAGATTCGAACCGGCCGAAGCCGCCGAGGCTGAAGGGCCGACCGAAGAGGAAGTTGCCGCCATCGCCGCTGCCATCACGTTGCATCGACGTAAGCAATCTCAGTGAGAGAACTCAATGACTGACGCGAAACCGCTCGGCATCACCGAGCTGGTGTTACGAGACGCCCACCAGAGCCTGCTGGCGACCCGCATGCGGATTGAAGACATGCTGCCCATCGCCGGGAAGCTGGATCAGGTTGGTTTCTGGTCCATGGAGTCCTGGGGTGGGGCGACTTTCGATGCCTGCATCCGTTACCTGGGTGAAGACCCCTGGGAGCGGATCCGATTGCTGAAGGCCGCCATGCCGAACACGCCGCAGCAGATGCTGTTCCGTGGCCAGAATATCCTCGGTTACCGTCACTACGCCGACGACGTGGTCCGCAAGTTCGTCGAGCGGGCGGCCACCAATGGGGTGGACGTGTTCCGGATCTTCGATGCCATGAACGACATGCGCAATCTGAAGACCGCCATTGCCGCTACCATCGAGGTGGGCAGGCATGCCCAGGGCACTATCTCCTACACCGTCTCGCCTGTGCACACCATGGATCTCTGGATCGATCTGGGAAAAGAAATCGAAGACATGGGTGCTCACTCCATCTGCATCAAGGACATGGCCGGGTTGCTGAAACCCTACGTCGCCTATGAGCTGGTCAGCCGTCTCAAAACCGAAACCAACCTGCCGGTGCACATGCAGTGTCACGCCACCACCGGCATGTCGACGGCGACTTACCTGAAAGCTATCGAGGCGGGCATCGACAACGTGGACACGGCTGTCAGCTCCATGAGCATGACGTACGGCCACTCGGCAACGGAGTCGCTGGTCGCCATTCTGGACGAAACGGATCGATCGACCGGACTCGACATCCGTCTGCTCGAGGAGATCGCCGCATACTTCCGCGAGGTGCGGAAGAAATACGCCAAGTTCGAAGGCTCCCTCAAAGGCGTGGATTCCCGGATTCTCGTGGCTCAGGTTCCGGGCGGTATGCTCACGAATCTCGAGAATCAGCTTCGCGAGCAGAACGCCGCTGACAAGCTGGACGAAGTGCTGGAGGAGATACCGCGGGTACGAGAGGACCTCGGCATGATCCCCTTGGTCACGCCCACCTCACAGATCGTTGGTACTCAGTCGGTGATCAACGTGCTGACCGGTGAGCGCTACAAGAACATCACCAAAGAAACCGCCGGCGTTCTGAAAGGTGAGTATGGGTCCACCCCGGCACCGCTCGATGCAGAGCTCCAGGCGAAGGTGCTGGCTGGTGCGGAAGCAATTACTGTCCGACCGGCGGACAGGCTGGAAGACGAGATGGATGCGCTCACGACCGAGCTCAAGAAGATCGCTGAAGAAAAGACGATTCGGCTTTGTGACGAGCCGGTGGACGATGTGTTGACGTACGCGCTATTCGCACAGACGGCTCTGAAGTTTCTCGAGAATAGAGGCAATCCGGATGCGTTCGAACCTGCGCCGGGGACCGAACCGGAGCCCGCGGCTGCAGCTCAGATCGCACCAGGTGGTGCCGCCGGTCAGAGCGCAGGTGTGTACGATGTGCGTGTGAATGGCAAGCCGTTCACGGTGGAGGTGGCCGAGAGCGGCCAGCTTGCCAGCGTGCAGCCTGCGGTGGCTAGCCCGGTAGCCACCGCCGCGGCTGCGAGCGGTTCGGGTGAGCCGGTACCAGCCGGGCTCGCCGGCAATGTGTTCAAGGTGCTGGTCGGCGTGGGCGATACGGTCAACGAAGGTCAGCCCGTGCTCGTGGTCGAAGCCATGAAGATGGAAACCGAAGTGGCCGCCCCACGGGGGGGTGCGGTCACGGCTGTCCATGTGCAGGAAGGGGATGCGGTCGCCGTTGGTGATCCCCTGATCAGCATCGGCTGACCGTTGGAGCTCATCGACGAAATCTGGCGAGGCTCCGGTCTCTATCAGCTGAGCCTTGGTCAGGCTGTCATGATCGGCGTAGGCCTGCTGCTGCTGTATCTGGCGATCGCCAAAAAGTTCGAACCGCTACTGCTCGTCACCATCGGCTTCGGCGGAATCCTGAGCAACATTCCCGGGGTAGAGATCGCGACCGGAGATGGTCTGCTGCATCTGGTCTATATGGTGGGCATTGCGACCGGCGCGTTCCCGCTCATCATCTTCATGGGGGTGGGCGCGATGACGGACTTCGGACCGCTGCTTGCGAATCCGAAAACCCTCTTTCTTGGTGCTGCAGCCCAGTTCGGCATCTTTGCCACGCTGCTCGGTGCGCTTGGCCTGACGGCGGCAGGTCTTTTTGATTTCAGCGTTCGGGAAGCTGCTGCCATCGGCATAATCGGCGGGGCGGATGGTCCCACCGCCATCTACGTTGCCGGTATGCTGGCGCCGGATCTGCTTGGCGCCATCGCGGTCGCTGCATACTCCTACATGGCATTGGTACCCCTGATCCAGCCGCCGATCATGAAGCTTCTGACCACGGCCGATGAGCGAAAGATCGAGATGGTTCAGCTGCGGGAAGTCTCAAAGCTCGAGCGGATTCTATTCCCCCTGCTGCTGTTGCTGCTTGTGGCCCTGCTCCTGCCTTCCGCGGCACCGCTACTCGGCATGTTCTGCTTCGGCAACCTGATGAAGGAGTGTGGAGTGGTCGACCGCTTGTCGGACACGACCCAGAATGCGCTCATCAACATCGTCACGATTTTCCTGGGCCTCGCCGTCGGTTCGAAGCTCGGCGCGGAGCAGTTTCTGCAGTCGAGCACGCTGGGCATACTGCTGCTTGGCATGGTTGCGTTCGCCATCGGCACCGCCGCGGGGGTGCTCATGGCCAAGCTGATGAATCGTCTTTCCTCCACGCCCATCAATCCGCTGATTGGTGCCGCGGGTGTCTCAGCGGTGCCAATGGCTGCCCGGGTGGCTAACCGGGTTGGCCTCGAAGCAAACCCGCATAACTACCTGCTCATGCACGCGATGGGCCCGAACGTGGCCGGTGTAATCGGCTCAGCGGTGGCAGCGGGCATCATGATCATGTTCACTTCTTGAGCTAACCTGTTAAAATCATGGGCTTTTCTCCACTTCTTTAACAGCGGGAAGCTCATGCTCTGTCGACCCCTCACGGCTGGCCTTGGCTTGCTCCTTCTGCTGCTGGCCGGCTCCCTGCAGGCAGCGGACGAGTACTGGGTCACTGTCGGCAGCTATCGAACTCTCGAAAGTGCCGAAGCGGCGCGCAGCCAGGCGAGCGAGCAATTGCCGGAATCCTTCGGCATTGCCGAGGCGCAACTCGGTTCCGGTCTCTGGTACCGGGTGCTGGCCGGTCCGTATCTGACCGAGGAGATTGCCCGCCACATCCGCGATGAAGCGGTGCGAAGCGGCTTCGGCAACGCCTGGGTGGTGTCGACGGCACCATCGCTGGTGTCTGCACCGTCAACGAGTGGCTACTCAACAGATGACTACGATCCGGAGCGTTACACCTACGACACGACGCTGGACGATGATCTGAGTTCGGACCGTTTCGACTCTGAGCCATCCCGCTACAGCATGCCGGCCTCTGAACCCGCGGACATTCCCGGTTTCAATGCCCCGATACGTGAAGAACGGGAAAAAGAGCACAAGCTCATCTCTGAACCACCGGAAGGCTATCGACTGCATGAGCTGAACCGGGATCAGGCTGCACTGGACTGGACGAGTCCGTTTCTTCTGGCGAGCAATCAGGCGCATGTGATCGGCGCTGCCCTGGCCGCACAGGCGGACGCGGTCAGTGTGAACGGCACGGCAAACGCTGCATCGCTTGCGCCGATCACCGTGGATACTGCCCAGGACGAACCGCTGGTGTTGCAGCAGTGGGATCACAAGCAAGCAGACGTGAAGATCGACGGCAAGCTGGAGGAAACAGCCTGGCACCATGCCATGGCGGTCCGGCAGCTCAAGGTCACCGAGCCGGATACCTTGGTTACCCCCAGATACGACACGGAAGTACGACTCTTCTACACCGAGCGAGGTGTCTACGTCTCCTTCGACATGGAGCAGCCCCAGGAAACGCTCGTACGGCGGCTGTCTTCTCGGGACAACAGGGATGTGGAGCGTGACTATGTCTCCTTTACGCTCGATACCTCCGGGTCGGCGCGCTATGCCTACTGGATGACCCTCGCGCTGGGCGATACCCAGATGGACGGCACGGCGCTGCCGGAACGGCAGTTCTCATCGAACTGGGATGGCGCCTGGTGGGGCGCGACGGCAGAAACGGAACGGGGTTGGTCGGCTGAGTTTTTCGTACCCTGGTCGCAGATGACCATGCCCAAGCAGGAGGCGGACGGACGTCGGCGAATGGGATTTTACGGCGCCCGCGAGGTGGCACATCTCGGCGAAAGATGGGCCTGGCCGGCGCTGCCGCAGTCTCAGCCCAAATTCATGAGCGCCTTTCAGTCACTGGAACTCGCCGGTGTTAATCCGCGCCAGCAGTGGAGTCTGTTTCCTTATGCTTCCGGCACCGGCGATATGGTCTCAGAGGAGACGGACCTCAAAGCCGGGCTGGATATGTTCTGGCGGCCATCGACAAACACGCAGCTGACCGCCACCGTCAATCCGGACTTCGGCACCGTGGAAGCGGATGAAGTGATTGTGAACCTCACGGCTTTCGAGACGTTCTTCCCGGAAAAGCGGCTGTTTTTTCTCGAAGGCCGGGAGATCTTCGAGGCAACGCCAAGGACGCGCAGCTGGGAGCCTGTGACACTGCTCAACACCCGGCGGATCGGCAGTAGTCCTCGTATCTCGGTAGCGGACGAAGATGAGGACATTCCCGACCAGGAGAGCGGGCAACCCACCGAGCTCTACGGTGCAGGAAAGGTCACCGGGCAGGTTGGAGGCGTCCGTTACGGCATCATGGCAGCTGCCGAGCAGGACACGTCACTTGAAAACGGGGAGAGTGAACACCTCGAGGCATTCGGCCGGGACTATGCCGTGGCGCGTGTCCTTTACGAGAACAATCAGGGTGGGGCCTATCGGGCGCTCGGTGCCATGGGTACCTTCACAACGCACCCGGATGAAGATGCGGCTACTGCAGGTCTCGACTATCACTATCTGTCCGGCTCCGGTGACTGGAAGCTGGATGGCCAGTTTCTGTACTCGGATCTCGATCTGGAAGGCACGGGCGCCGGTGGCTTCGTGGATCTGGAGTACGCGCCGCGGCAAGGCATGAAGTACATCTTTGGTTACACCCACTTTGATCGCGGTCTCGATCTGAATGACGCCGGCTTTCTACGCCGCAATGACGTCACTGGCGGGCGGATTGGCACGGAGTGGATCAAGTCGGGATTTGAGAGCTTCCGTGACTTCAAGATCGAGACGTTTCTGCGCTATGAAGAGAACCTGGATGGCTATGCGATTCGGAGCGGGTTTGGTGGAGAAGGTGAGTTCACTCTGAACAACCTGCATGCGATCGAGCTGGGCCTGAAGTACTTTCCTGCACGCTACGACGACCGCAACAGCTTTGGCAACGGGACCTATCGCATCAACGAGCGACCGTCTATCGAGGTCGGCTACAACACGGACCACGCGAAAGCGTTCAGTGGCTGGGCCTTCACCAAGTGGGAGGGCGACGGCGTTGATGGTCAGAAGCTGGAAAGCGGTCTCGGCGTCACTTGGCGGCCCGTCGATCGGCTGAGCTTTGCGCTGGGTACTACCTATCAGGTACGGGAAGGCTGGCTGTTGCATTCCGAGGACCAGTATATGACCGCCTTCGATGCCGAAGAGTGGCAACCTGAGCTGAAGATGGACTTCTTCCTGAACGCAAAGCAGGAGCTGCGGCTCAAGTTGCAGTGGGTCGGCATCAAGGCATTCGAGGATAAGTTCTACGAGATCCCCAATGATCCCGGTGACCTGGAGGAGATCGAGAAACCCACTGTGGAATCAGAGGATTTCAGCATCTCCAGCATGAACTTCCAGATCCGCTATCGCTGGCAGATCGCGCCGCTTTCTGATGTGTTCCTCGTGTATACCAAGGTCGGCTACGATGAGTCGACGGATGTGAGCTTCAGCAGGATGTTCCAGAATGCCTGGGAAGACCCACTCGGCGAGCAGCTGGTGCTCAAGGTCCGGTATCGGGTCGGTACCTGATCGCTCTGGACGCACCTCGATAGAGGAGTTAGCGTCTCCCCTTCGCCCCGGTGGCACAACTGGATAGCGCGGCCGCCTCCTAAGCGGCAGGTTACAGGTTCGATTCCTGTCCGGGGCGCCAATCAAGTCAGTGAGTTACGTCGCGTTCTCGAAAAGTCGGTGGCCGTGGCTGCGTTGTCTGCCACTTGCGGATGGCGATACGTTCTTCAAGAACTTCCATACATTCGTCTCAATTCACGGAATACCATCTCGACTACGGTAGCGGCGTCAATGCCCCGATCTGCGCACCATTTTCGACCTTCTGATTTGGAGAGGATCACCTCATCGTTCAGATACGCGAGTGTTCGGCAGGCGTTTGAGAAAACGTAATCTGATAGGTCCTCCGCCTGGCTCTGCGCCCACTCAAAGTCGCTGAGAACGGCAGCCAGGTAATCGGATCGCGGGACCTCGGGAAGGCCGCTCACAGGGAACGTGCCGGTGAGATCAATACCTCTTTCTCGTGCGACCACGAGATGCATAGCGAGATCGTCATCGGAAGGCGATTCGGGCAGGAATTGCGCTGACTCGAACCGCTCTCGATGCTCTTCGCCAAAGTGAAAGAGGTGCGGACACGGATGCTGCCAGCTCGCGAGTGCGTGGCTAGAGACAATGCTCAGCTCCAGTGGATGCGGGTCACCTGAGATCTTGAGAATCCCTTTTCCCGCCTGAGCCAGTTCCTGCTGATCAGGGTCAGCGTCGACGATCACCAGCACGTCCAGGTCGCTGCTGTCAGGTTCAAACCCAGCGCTTGCGGCGGAACCGTGCAATATCACTCCCCGAAGTGTCGGCAGTGATTGACTCAGCAGATCGCACAGTCGCTGTAGCTGGTCGACCGCGCTCGGTGGAATCCGATCTTTTTGACGTAGCTCATTCACAACAGATCAGATACAGCGAACGGGAGGGATAGGCAAACGGCCACTGTTGGAACGGATTCAAAATCGAAGTGGTTCATTCGGCAGGCTTTGAGGTGTAATTCGCGGTGGTCGTTACTGGGCCGTCTTGGGCCTGTCCGGGGAACTAATGAAATCAATGAGTTACGTCGCGTTCGCCATTGCATCGGTGGCCGCAGGTACGCCGTGAGCGAGATTCAGCGGGCAACACCCCGTGATTGGCTTCGTCTGATCACGGTTCATATCTCAGTACCTCTGCTCTTGTTTTCCTGCGCAGGAGGGATCCGCTGGTGGCAGGCCTGGATCTTTTCCGTGCTCTTCGTAGCAGCCGGCATTGGGGGGCGTATCTGGGCTGAAGGGCGCCATCCAGGCCTGATGGCAGAACGAACCCGATCCCTGAGGGCTGCAGATGTCAAAACATGGGATAGGGTCCTTGCCCCGCTAATGGCAGTGAGTCTGTCGTATCCGCTGGTCATTGTGGCGGGTCTGGATCACCGCTTTGCTTGGTCACCCGCATTCCCAACCTGGTTCAACATCACCGGCTTGTCCTTGATCGCGATTGGCTACGCCTTCGCTGCCTGGGCTTTTGCGGAGAACCGGTTTTTCTCCAGCATGGTGCGCATCCAGACCGATCGAGGTCATCGGGTATGTGACAGCGGACCTTATCGAATCGTCCGGCACCCCGGTTACGCTGGGAGTCTTCTGGCACTGCCAGGCATCGTGCTGGCTTTAGGTTCTACCTGGACACTCCTTCCGGCTGGAGCCGCGCTGGTCGTCGCTGTGCTCCGAACCGTGCTCGAAGACAGGACGCTGCAGGAAGAGTTGCCGGGATATCGGGAGTACGCAAGCCACGTGAGGTATCGGCTGTTTCCTGGAATCTACTAGCGTTTTCGTTGACCCCGATGGATTCAAAATCGAAGTAGCAAACACTATCAAGCTGGTACTGCGCCCGCTCGTTAACATCCGCCCCGTACACCTGGAGTGCGGCAAGCGATGAAAGCGATAGACAAGGCGATCTGGTACATCGAAAACCACTATCGGGAACAAGTCTCTCTGGGCTCGTTGGCGGAAGTTGCAGGTGTGTCCCGGTACCACCTGAGTCGCATGTTCTGCTATGCCATCGGCCAGCCAATCAGCCGCTACATTCGTCTTCGCCGATTATCCACCGCCGCAATCGCCCTGGCGGCCGGAGAGGCAGACATTCTCGACCTGGCGCTGTCACTCGGCTACGGATCGCACGAAGCGTTCACGCGGGCGTTCAAAGAGCACTTCTCGAGGACACCTGAACAAGTCCGAGCCCAGGGACACACTGACGACTTAGACCTAACGGAGGCGATATCAATGGAACAGGAGAAGGCAATGAACCTGGAAAACCCGCGAACGGAACAGCTGGGTGAGGTGAACCTCGTCGGGATCTCTCGCCACTATTCGTTTGAAAAGGTGGCGGAGATTCCCGACCAGTGGCAGTCCTTTACGCCGCTGATTCCGCGGATCACTGGCGACTCCAATCCAGTGACTTACGGTGCAATCTACAATGGCGGCGACGAGAGCTTTGATTACTTGAGCTGCGTAGAACTACCTGTGGGGAAGGAACCACCTCGGAATATGGTCTCTCTGCGGGTTTCTCCGCAGAGCTACCTGGTGTTCTGGCATGCAGGGCACGTGGCGACTTTGCGAGAAACCTGTGATGCTGTCTGGTCGGATTGGCTACCCGCCTCGGGAAAGGCCGTTGTAGAGGCGCCTTGGTTCGAGCGGTATGGTGAAGAGTTCAACCCTGTCACCGGCGCGGGTGGTCTGGAGATTTGGATTCCGGTGAGCAGTTGAGCAGCTGACCGCTAGCGATTACACGTAGGGATTTCTACTGCTGATTGGGGAGGACAATAGACATGGGGCACTACCTGGCAGTTTACACGGGTACCCCTGAATCACGCTCTGCGAGTGGTTGGGATGAATTGGACCCTGATGAGCGGGAAGCACGACAAGCGAAGGGCGTGCAGGCCTGGAACGACTGGATGACCAAGCACCACGATCGGCTGGTGCTGCCCGGTGGTCCGCTGGGCAGAACGAAAGGCGTTTCATCAGAGGGCGTTGACGATGCGAAAAACAACCTGGTGGGTTTCGTAGTCATAGAAGCTCAATCTCATGATGAGGCGGCGGCGCTGTTTGCGGATCACCCGCACTTTTCGATTCTGCCCGGGGAAGGCGTGGAGGTAATGGAGTGCCTGTCTGTGCCAGGCACCGACTGAGGCGCTGCTTACGAGCTGCTGTGAGTCACTGTCGATGGTGAGCGCGGCAAAGGGACCTGACGCCAACGCCAGTTGCCGTCAGGTCAGAACAGCGGCTATTCGACGATCTTCCACATCGCGAGTTCTGTCGCTTCTGAGTCGAAGATCTCAGATCCTTCGTCCATTATTCTTGTGTAGGCATCAGATGCCCACAGCTTGGCGATACCTTCCTCCAGCGCTGCAGCATCGTCGCTGGTTGCGAACACCATCACCTCACCTAGCGCACCCATTCTCCCCGCTATTTGAGGCTCGTTTCCCGTCACTTCTTTGATAACTTCCTGAAACTGACGCAGAAACGGTCCCGCTTTCTGCATGCAGCCAGGCTTCACTCGACCCCTGATACTTGTCACGATCATTTCCGTTCCTCCGCTTGATTGCCGTATTGGCCAGTCAAAACTACGCCCACTCAGTGGTGTCGGCTAGGTATATTCCTTGTTACTTCGGAAATTACTTAGTTGACGGCCGACGAACTGTGAGAAGGCGAAAGCGTGAGGGCAGTCAGGCGAGGCGACCGATCCGCAGGGTGGGATCACACTACAATGAAGCAAATAGTTCAGCTGGGATTCGAAGATGATACGTATCGCCGTTGGGGTTTTTCTTTCGCTCATCGCCAACACGGCCTTCGCCGGAACCGAGGCAGGTGACGTTCAGAAGGTGATCGATAGAACCGTCTGGAAGACCTTCCAGAGCGCATTTGAGCGAATGGACGGGGATGCGCTCAACTCGGTTTACGCAGACGAGGTCCTGCGTGTAACACCGGAAGGGCTCGACCGGGACGGCGTCTTCAAGCAGTTCAACGAGATCCGCTTTAGGGAAAACAAGCTTCGCGGCGATCGCATTGCCTTGGACTTCTGGTTTGACAGCCGGCATACGGATTCCACGGTATCCTATGACGTTGGTTTTTATCGCGTTCGGGTAACCGACGCGTCCGGGGAGACGTCCAGCTTCTATGGCCAGTTTCACATCGTGCTGAACAAGATCGATGGCCATTGGAAAATCGTACAGGACTGGGATACCGCATCGATCGGTGGTCGCCCGATTACTGCAGAGGACTTTGAACGACGGGCACCGGCGGAGTTTTAGTCGAATTCAGCAGGTAGCGGAGTCGTCATTTGGAATCCGTTTGCGCTTGCTACTACACTCCCTCGAATCCGTCATGGAGAGGGAGACACCATGAACATCTACCTGAACTTCGCCGGCAACTGTCGGGAAGCCTTTGAGTTTTACCGGTCTGTTTTCGGCGGTGAGTTCCAGGTTCTGCAGACCTTTGCTGATGCGCCGCCGGACGCGGGGATGCCCGCGGAAATAGCGGAGCAGATCATGCACGTTTCGCTACCCATGAGAGATGGCGTGCTCATGGGAAGTGACGTGCCGTCGCCGGACGAACTGGTGACGGGCAATAACTTCTCGGTCTCCGTTACGACGGAGACGAGGGAGGAGGCGGACCGTTTGTTCGCGGGCTTGAGTGCCGGTGGCGAAGTGGAGATGGCCATGCAGGAGACCTTCTGGGGCTCCTACTTCGGATCCTGCAAGGATCGCTTCAACGTCAGCTGGATGATCGACCACGACCTGAACGGCTGAGCATAGGTCGCGGTCTCTTTCAGGCGAGTGCCTTCTCGAACAGCACCAGCAGTCGAGACCAGGCCCGCTCCGCCTGTGCCTCGTGGTAGACGCGCGAATCCAGCGCGCACCAACCGTGCATGGCGCCTTCGTAGACTTCGATTTCAGCATCGAGCCCGGCGGCATCGAAGCTATCCCTGAGAATGTGCTTTGCCTCCGGCTCACGCTCGTCGTCGTTTTCGGCAATGGCGAACAAAAAGCTGGCTTTCATCTGCGGCACAAGCAGGTGCGGGCTGTCTGGAGAATCCGTTGCCAACCGGCCACCGTGGAAGGAAGCACCGGCACCGATTCGATCCGGGATCGCGGCGGCAGTACGCATGGTCATTGGTCCGCCCATGCAGTAGCCGGTGGTGCCGATGGGACGGTTGGTATCCACTGGCGGTTGGTCATCCAACCAGGCGACGAAGGCGCGGGCATCGGTCACGTTGGTTTCGGGCGTGAGGGACCTTGCCATGGGCAGCACTTTTGCTCGTGTGCTTTCATCCTGAAAGCTCTCTCCGGGTTCGACAACGGGTGCTCGAGCCATCCGGTAGTAGGGATTTACAACGAGTACCGCATAGCCCGACTCGGCCAGGCGTTTGCCCATGAGTCGGTAGGCCGGTCGGAGGCCCAGGATGTCCGGCCAGACGATCACACCAGGGTGAGCGCCGCTTGCCGGATGCACGAAATAGGCATCTGTTTCCCCATCGGGTGTGGCCACGGTTACTTCCGATTCCGTCACCTCAGCGGCGTTCGCGACGCGCGGAAGCGCCATGGCCATGGCTGCGCTGGTCGTAAACACACCGAACTGACGACGGCTGACGCCGGCCGGCTGATTGGCTCTCAGATAGCGTTCGCTCTCTTCAACGGTATTCTCGTCACACATGTCTCGTCCCTCCTGATCTCAGCCAGGAGTGTGGCCCCCGCTGAGAGCCGATTCAAGCGTCAGGCAGTTTCGGCTTACCCCAACGTATCCGGGCCTGATTCCGGCCCCGGACGAGACCGTCAGGATGGTGGGTCAGAAGTAGCTCGCGGACTTCACCATCGAAGTCCGCGGCTGCCTTCGGGGTCATGCGATCCCGGGAAAAGCCGTTTCGGGCGTGAATCGAATCTACGTAGTCGTCGACCGTCTGGGAAAAAGGGACTGGCCAGGTGGACTGGCTGCCTATGTGCTCGAACAGGCCACGGACGGCAAGTTCTTCCAGCAGATCGTACGGCTGGTAGTCCTGATTGGTCGAGTAGCGTCCGATGATTTGTTTGAGGTCCGCCGCCCAGGGCAGGCCCTCGAGCGCAGTCTGATCAACGATCACCAGCCAGCCTTCGGGATCCAGAGCACCGACCATGCGTGGAAAGACGACTTCCCAATCGAGCCAGGCAAGGCACTGAGCGCAGATGATCAGGTTGTAGATTGAAGCGTAGCCAAAGGATTCGGCGCTCTGCTGGTGCCAGTGCACCCGTTCGCTGCCCGGTTGTCGCGCTGCCACATCCAGCATTGCCCTGGAGATCTCCACCGCGTCCACGGTCGCCACTTCAGCCGACAGCGGTATGGCGATCTCGCCGGTGCCAGCGCCCAACTCGAGCACTCGGGCCTGTGTTGGGTGAGGCAGACGTTCGAGAATCAGGTCGAACAGCTCGGGCGGGTAGGGTGGTCGTTTACGGTACATCGCAGCCACGGCTTCATCCTGAAACTGGGCGCCATAGTCCGACCAGAGATGTCTGGGTTTCGGCTTCATCGATTTCCCTGCTGGCAGGCATCAAATGATCGCCTGAAATGTTGGTTTGCGCACGGACTGGTTCTCTGAGCGCTCTAAGATGGGTTTATATGCAACCCTGAATACCGTGAAGAGAGCCATATACAGCAATGTTAATTTCTGGTTGCATATAGATCTACAAATAGTACACTGCGGTGCTATATGCCACGGCAATCCCGATCCTATAACGTGCTCAGCGATGCAGCACTCGGCAGCCTCACACAGCTGGGCGCACGCCTGAAAGAAGCTCGGTTGAGGCGCAACTGGTCGCAGCAGCAGACGGCTGAGAAAGCGGGTCTCTCAGAGAGCTCGATCAAGAAGGTGGAGGCGGGTAGCCCGAGGATCACGGTTGGCGCCTATCTCTCGCTGCTGGACGTGTTCGGCATGCCCACGGCGCTGGATCAGGTGCTGGCTTCGGGTAGCGATACCCTTGGCGAAGCCCTGGCCAGAAGCGCGACCCGCCGTCGAGCGGGCTCGCCGAGAAGGCCGGCGGCTGAAGACGAGGAGTGGGAAATCTGATGGCGGAGAAGCTCTTCGTGCACGTGGACCTGGGCGAGGGTGAAAAAGTGCTCGCCGGTCAGCTGCTGGTAGATGAGCAGCGGGGTCGGTTCAAGTATGCCCGTGCCTACATGGAGCGCGCCGACGCCTTTCCGCTGGATCCGGTGAATCTGCCGCTGAACGGTGACGTCCATGAGAATCCGAGAACCCGGGAGACCCCGGGTGTGTTTGGGGTGTTGATCGATGCAGGGCCGGACGAGTGGGGGCGCCGGCAGCTCACCAAGACCCGGCAGCCGCCACCGGTCACTGACGTGGAGTTTCTGCTTGCAGCCTCCGGTGAAGGCGTTGGCGCTCTGCACTTCACCGCTGAGATCCGGGATACGCCCAAGCCGACGCCGAAGCGCCCATTCGAGAACCTCGTGCACCTGCAGAAGATCGCCGATGACATCGAAGCGGGCCGCGAGGTGGATCGGAGCCTGGAGCCTTTCTTTTTCCATGGCAGCGGTCTGGGTGGTGCCAGGCCGAAGACGCTCATCGATCACGAGAATCGGAGCTGGATCGCCAAGTTCAATCGGGAAAGCGATCTGGTGGATATGTGCAAGGTGGAGTTTGCCACCATGCAGATGGCGCGTGCTGCGGGCATCGAGGTGCCGGACGTGCAGCTCACCGAGACGGCTCGTGGGCCTGTGGTGCTGGTGGCAAGGTTCGATCAGGATGAGGATGGTCAGCACCATCTGATCTCGGTGGCGAGCCTGATCAACAAGTTCGATATCACCCAGTTCGATGAGTCGGCCATGTCCTACCCGGGAATCAATCAGCTGGCCAAGCGGATCGGCGGACATACCGGTGGGTTACCTGCTGCCATCTTCCGGCGAATGCTGTTCAACGTTGCCATCGGTAACACGGACGACCACCTGCGCAATCATGCGTTCTTCAAAAAAGTGGGTTCCGCCGAATACGAGCTAACGCCGGGTTACGACATCGTGCCGAACACCGGCCTGCAGGGATCGCACGCCATAGCGCTTGGCGAATTCGGCAGCACGCCGAGCCGGGATAATCTGGAAGCGGCCCGACATCGGATGGGCCTGCCGGAGAAACGTGCCCGCGCCATTACGGACGAGGTGCTGGCCGCGACTGACGATTGGCAGGAGAAGTTGAGCACTGCAGGCGTGTCTGACTCCGACCTTAAGATTCTTGAACGCTGCTTTGCCTACCGTTCAGTGCTCGAAAGCTTCGTAGCCGCCGGTTGAGGCGCGACAACAATGCGTCAACGGCCGGCTATCGCTGTGAAGGTGAGATGTGCCCGTACTTGGGGCCGTCACCCTTGGATCGCCAGCCGTGCTTGTTCTGCTTGGGTGCCTGATCGATAACGGTCCATACCGGACCCCTCGCCGTGCTTCCGGTCGACGCGACAGCTGGCACGGTCATGCCGTTTGCGGGCGCCACCTCCACCTCAACGGCGCTGGCAGGTGCAAACCGGGTATCCCCGAAGTGAACGACCCCATTTGCATCCGTCCACGTGGCGATCTTAACGTCGTCTGCTTGTGCGCTGCCCATTGCTGCCATCAGGCTGAGCGTGAGTACGATACTGCCGACTCTCATTCTGACTCTCCGGAGCGAGTGTGTTGTGTCCCGGAGATGACTG
The DNA here is from genome assembly GCA_965215995.1 of Candidatus Azotimanducaceae bacterium. Classification (GTDB taxonomy): domain Bacteria; phylum Pseudomonadota; class Gammaproteobacteria; order Pseudomonadales; family Azotimanducaceae; genus SZUA-309. The sequence goes on from OZ244128.1 coordinate 4,745,485, forward strand.
TCGTGGAAGGAGCCTCATATTCCTATCGATAAACTGTGACGAAGTTCTAAGCTAAATGTGACGTAGCGCACATTCCGCACCATCTCGCTTGCCCCAAGATTCAATACAACCGTTCTAGAAAAACTCTATAACTAATTGATTTAATGGATAAATATAGGCTAGATTACACGTATGTGAATTACGTCTCACCTGAACTGACGACCTTTTCTCACATCTGTTCACTTGCCTTGGGCCGCACTCGGGCGCACGATTATCTGGCCTAAAACGAATGGGGGTTCAAGAAATGTACGGCCCACTAAATAGCCCACTGAAGTACATGCTGGTTGCCATCCTGATGATGTTCGGCTCCGCGGCGTGGAGTGATTGCGCCTGTTTCTGTGTGGATGGTGAACTGGCAACCATGTGCACCGAAGTCGGTGAGGCTCAAGACAACCCGAACCTCTGCCCGAATAGCGGTAGTGCAAGCTGTCCGCAGGAACCGGACCTCGGATCTGCATCGTCTTTCGACGCACCTTCCGAAGGGGCCGTTGATTGCCGAAGTGTGCGCATCTATGACGCCGTTCGTGGTGAGTACGTTACGGCCAAGGCCTGCAACGTCATCTGATTGGCTGCATGACCGGTCTTCAGACCGGTCTCGTTTCTCGTTAAAGGTGCTTTTTTTCTGAGTAGCTGTCGTCGCGGGATCAGGACCTCCCAAAACGCTCCGACACCACGTCCACGGCTGAGCATCGTTATCCCTGTGCGCAATGACGCTCCATCTCTGGAGCGTCTTCTAGATCTGCTTACCTCCGCCATGACGCTCGGCGATCAGCCAGCGGAAATCGTCGTGGTTGATGGCGGCAGCGAGGACGGGTCTGCTGAGATTGCTCGCGATTCGGCTGCCGAAGTTCTGCGCACGGAACCAGGCAGGGGTCTGCAGTTGAACACCGGCTACCGGGCGGCGCAGGGTGACTACCTATGGTTTCTCCATGCGGATTCCCAGCCCAGTGAGACTGCGATACGTTGGCTGTCCGCACGCACGCACATCGACTGGGGACGATTTGACGTCTGCTTCGATGAGGACTCCCCGCGTATGAGGCTCCTGGCCGGGATGATGAATGGGCGATCGCGGAGAACCGGGATCTGCACGGGTGATCAGGGAATCTTCGTGCACCGTCGCTTACTGGAGGTGATCGGTGGCGTTCCAGAGCAGCCATTGATGGAAGACATCGAGCTCAGCCGTCGATTGAGCCGGCTCTGCCGACCGCAATGCTCGGATCTGCGGATCCAGACGTCTGCCCGGCGCTGGCAGCGGGAGGGCTGGGGGCGGACGATTCTGGCGATGTGGCGTTACAGATTCCGCTACTGGTTGGGTGAAAGCGCCGAAGCGCTGGCGGCCGACTACTATCCCGGCGGGCGAGACTGATGGCCAACACCCGTCAGGATTGCCTTTGCGTGTTCGCGCGCACACCGGAACTCGGCCAGGTCAAGCAACGGCTGGCGGCTACCCTCGGGCAGGCGGGTGCGCTGGCAGCGCATGAGGAACTGCTGCGCAACACTCTGGATCGCACGCTGGGGGCCGGTGACTACCGGGTTGAAGTCTGGCTCACAAACCTTGCCGTGGCGCTTCCTGACTGGTTGCACAGCGATAGATTCAGCCTCCGTGAGCAGGGCAGTGGTGATCTCGGGCAACGCATGCTCGCTGCTATAGAAGCGTTGCTCGAGGTCAGCGAACGATGCGTCCTTATCGGCAGTGATTGCCCCGGGATTGATGGCGCTTACGTGGCTAGAGCATTCGACGCCCTGAGCGAGTCTGATGCGGTGTTCGGGCCGGCCGAGGATGGTGGCTATGGTCTGGTTGGCTTGACCCGGCCAATCCCGCAGATTTTCGCCGAATCCTCCTGGGGAGATAGCCGCGTGCTCCAGCGTGCCCTGGCGCGAGCGGCAGCAGCAGGGATCACAGTGACGCTGCTACCCGAGCTATACGACGTGGACGAGCTGGCAGACTGGCAGCGCTTCAAAGAAGAGCAGCTCGGCAATCGCAGGTCGCGGTAACGGTGCCAATGCCACTGGACACTAGCTGCGATCAGCCGCCTGAGCCAGTGACTGGATGAACTGATCGAGCCGACGTCGGTCGGTCACGTGCATGCCGGTGAACTCCAAGCCACAGATGACCTTCCGCGTGAGCTTGTTGTAGCTAGCATGACGGATGATCGCCTGCACGCTGAGCTCATACCGGCCTGGGATGTTGATGCTGGCCGATTCGAGCACTTCTCCGGTCTCCAGTTGTGGGTGTAGGGGACCAGGAACAGCAATTCGGCAGCCACCAGCAGAAATATCGAGCATTCGACCATCCAGGGTGGTGGTGTGGTCCCGGTCAGTTGCCACGTTCCGAAACAGAGTGACGGTTGCCGGGTTCGAATCCGTTCGCAGTGGCACGTCGTATCGGGTGGAGTGTCGACGCTGCTGAAACAGTGCGTTCGAAGGCAGTGGGATGCGAAAGTACGGCACGCCACGATCCTCGTCGATCAGGCGCACCTGATTGGACTCACTGTAGAGATACAGTCCGTTCGCCCGGCCGGAAAAGGCGAAGCGTCGTCGCGCACTCATGAGCTTCAGACCGGATCGGGGTTGCAGGTCTTCGATGAGGAACTCATCCCCGAGCACGTCGAGAATTCTGGCCGTGAAGATGGTTGTTTCGTTCTCGAAGGTGAGCTTGAGCCCCACCCGTTGGTTTTTCAGCGTCTTCAGCGCTTCACCAATCTCGCTGGGGTTCTTCAGGTAAGTCGTGAAAATGTCGTTGGAAGGATCTTCCTCGGCCTTCTCGGTCCGTAACGCTTCTGCCATGCCTCTATAGTCCGTTGTCTGTCAGCAATCCAATGGCTACAGCTCGGCATCCGTTCCGGAAACTGCATAGTCCCACATCTCTCAAGGGGTATTTTCTCGGTGCGGAGCCTGAAAACCGTACTTCAGGTCGCAACTTTGCGGTGGGGACGATCCATTCAGGTCAGAGTGTGAACTCGTTCACGCCGAGCTGCTTCGCTCAGCCGGTGGCGAGCTCCCGAATACGGCCGATCATCGCCTTCAGGCCATTGCCACGAGTCGGGCTCAGGTGTTTGAGGAGGTCGAGCTCTTCGAACAGTGATTCGATGTCGTAGGTGGCAACCGACCTGCGCTGTTGACCGTCATAGGCGGCGAGGACGATGGCGATCAGACCGCGGACGATGTGGGCATCGCTGTCCATCTTCAGGTGCAGACGGTCATCGGCATCGACTTCGGCCATCAGCCAGACCTGGCTCTGGCAGCCGCGAACCAGGTTCTCTTCCCGCTTCTGGTCATCCGGGAGATGAGGCAGCTTTTTGCCCAGGTCGATGATGAAGCGGTACTTGTCTTCCCAGTCATCAAAGAACTCGAACGACTCCCGTATCTCCTGGAGATCCGAGGCCATGGTCAGAACAGGCCGAGCTCGAGCTGAGCCTCTTCGCTCATCATTTCTCTCGACCAGGGCGGATCGAAGACCAGGTCGACGCTGACCGAGGTGACGAATGGCACCTGGCCCACGCGACGCTCGATGTCGGCAACCAGCACATCGCCCATGCCGCAGCCGGGCGCAGTGAGCGTCATCTTTATCGCGACGCTGCCGGTCGATTCATCGATCTGCACGTCATAGATGAGGCCCAGATCGGTGACGCTTACCGGTATCTCCGGATCGAATACCGAAGCCAGCGCCGTTTGCACCTGTGCATCGCTGACCACGCCGTCCGCCGGCGGCTCAAAGGTCAGGTGCTCCGGTTCAAAGCCAAGGGCATCAGCGTCTTCGCTGTCGATGCGCGCCATATTGCCGTTGAATATGATCGTGTATGTGCCGCCCAGACTCTGGGTCAGGGTCACGAAGGTATTGCCGGGGATCGTGATCGGATCACCGGTTGGCACCAGGCGGGCAGCACACTCGCGTGTGGTCGAGATCAGGCGTCGTTCCAAGCGCTCAGCACTCAGTCGTCTTTGATGGAGAAACTCTCGCCGCAGCCGCAGTAGCTCTCGGCGCGAGGATTCTTGAATTTGAGGCTGGCGTTGAGGCCCTCCACTTCGAAATCTATCTCAGTGCCGACCACCAGTGGCAGGTCCTGGCGGTGCACGTACACATCGATGTCGTCGAAGTGGAAGCGCTCGTCCTCCGCCTCCGGGCCGTCGATGTAGTCCAGCGTGTACATGAAGCCGTTGCAACCGCTTTCCTTGACGCCCAACCGCAGGAAGCGACGACCGGACCGCGAAATCTGGCCGGCAATGTGCGCGCGAGCCGCCTCGGTGACAGCGATGGCGGCATCCTGGTTCGGGTCATATGAAGTGACTGTCATGTGCTGCTCCATGATCGCGGATCAGACGAAGGTGAGCGCTTTTCTGAGCGCGCTCACGAAACGATCCACATCGTCTTCGGAATTATACAGACTGAAAGACGCACGAACGGTTCCCGGCACACCAAGCCGTTCCATGAGCGGCATGGTGCAGTGGTGGCCTGTGCGTACGGCGACACCCTGCTGGTCGAGGAGGGTGCCTATATCGTGTGGGTGGCTGCCTTCCACCAGGAAAGATACAGCGCCAGCTCGTTCTGCGGGCTCACCGACCAGCCGGACCTCCGGCATCTGCTTGAGCTCTCGCTGAGTACGATCGAGCAAAGCGGTCTCGTGGGCACGGATCTCCTGCCAGGAAAGCGTCTCGAGGTACTCGATGGCAGCTCCGAATCCGATTACTCCGGCGATGTTGGGCGTGCCCGCTTCGAACTTATACGGCAGCGCGTTGTAGGTGGCCTCAGTCAAGGTGACATGCTCGATCATCTCCCCGCCACCCTGCCAGGGTGGCAGTGCTTCGAGCAGCTCGCGCCGCCCGTAGAGCAGTCCCGTGCCCGTGGGGCCGTACATTTTGTGGGCGGAGCCTGCATAGAAATCGCAACCCAGGGATTGGACGTCCACCGGCAGGTGGGCGAGTGCCTGAGCACCGTCGATCACGGTGACGGCGCCAGCCTGCTTTGCTGCGGCAACCATGTCAGCCACAGGGTGGACGCTGCCCAGGGCATTGGAAACGTGACCAAACGCGGCGACCGCCGGCCTGGTCTCGAGCTTGGCGTGGAAGTCCGCCTGGTCGATGTCTCCGTCATACTGCACTCGTACGGCCATCAGCTCGGCCCCGGTCGCCGCGGCCAGCATCTGCCAGGGCACGATGTTCGAGTGATGTTCGAGCTCCGTGATCAGGATCCTGTCACCACGCCCGATCTGCTCTCTGAGCGTTGCGGCCAGCAGATTGATGCTGGCGGTGGTGCCCGAGGTGAAGATGATCTCTTCCCGGTGCGCCGCGTTGACGAAACGGCGGGCGCTGTCTCTGGCCGCCTCGTAGGCGCGAGTGGCTTCGTCGGCGAGTCCGTGTGCTGCCCGGTGCACGTTGGCGTTGACCGTTCGGTAGTAGTCGTCCATGGCGTGCAGCACAGCAGCCGGCTTCTGGGTGGTCGCCGCGTTGTCCAGATAGACGAGCGGCTTGCCGTTCATCGACTCGTGCAGAATGGGAAAGTCCTGACGATTCACGAGGCCTGCGTCCAGTCGCCGAGGAGGGCATGCTCGGCGGGTTCCGCCAGGGCGCCTTCGATGCACTCGTTGATGAAAGCGCGACAGAGCATGCGTTTGGCTGCTGCGGGGGGCAGTCCTCTGGAGCGCAGGTAAAAAAGACTGTCTTCTGAGATCTGACCAACCGTGGCACCGTGGGCGCAGCGGACATCGTCCGTGTAGATCTCCAGCTCCGGTTTGGTGTTGATGATGGCGTCCGGGTGCAGCGACAGGTTCCGGTTCGACAGCGCCGCGTCGGCACGGGGCGCGCCGGGGTGAATGTGAATGCGGCCATTGAACACCGCCGTGCCCTTGCCCGCGCCAATGCCGTGAAAACGCTGGTGGCTCGTGGTATCCGAGGCCCGATGCTCGACGATGATCTGCTGGTCCAGATGAGTACCGCCTTCAACGACGTAGGCTCCCGTGATTGCTGCGCTGGCTTCCGGCTCGTTTAGCAGAATCTGGGTTTCACTGCGGCGTCGACGGGCACCGGTCAGGTATTGCTGGCGCCGGTACTGGCTCCTTACCGACTGCTGAATCTGGGTCATTGCCCAATGGGAATGCTCAGTGGAGGTGGCGGCAAACGCGTGTTCCAGCACCACATCATCCGCCATCTGCACATACAGACTGTGATTGAGGAAGCCGTCGACCAGAGCCTGCTCGATCAGGTTTACCCGGGTGCCGGTTGCCAGACGCAGAAGCACGGGTGTCGAGAGTCCGCTGCGATAGCGAATTTCCAGGGGCTTGCCGAGTCTCTCTGCGACATCGATCACGATCAGGTCGCCGGTGAGCATCAGGGCCAGATCCGCCAGTGGGAAACGCTGGGCACTCGTCTGATCCTGCATTTCCTGAAGGTCGATTCGGGATTCGCCGAGCGTTTGCACGGTGATGCCGGTCTGATCCAGACCGGTAATCTCCGGCCGGCTGACCGCACAGGTCTTCAGTCCATCGATGAACTCCGCCGTCGGCGTGTACTTCCAGAACTCCCGGAACATCTCCGTAGCGGCCCCGCGGCATGCCCGGTCGAGCAGGGCAGGGGCAATCGCGGCATCAGAGCCGGGGACGGCAAACGCGTTGATCCGTTCGGCAGCGGTCAGTCGGTCAGCCATGCGTAACCTTTCTCTTCGAGCTCGAGCGCAAGCTCTCTGCCTCCGGAGCGGGCGATCACCCCTTCTGCCAGCACGTGCACCTGATCAGGCACGATATGCTCCAACAGACGCTGGTAGTGGGTGATGAGCAGAACGCCGTTCTCCGCATCGCTGTAGGTGTTCACCCCTTTCGACACAACCTGCAGCGCATCGATGTCGAGTCCGGAGTCCGTTTCGTCCAGCACTGCGAGGGTTGGATCCAAGAGCAGCAGTTGCAGGATCTCGTTGCGCTTCTTCTCACCGCCGGAAAAACCTTCGTTGACGCCGCGCTTCAAGAACTCAGGGTTCAGATCCAGGTCGGCGGCAATGGCACGGACCCGGCGCATGAACTCCACCGTGTTCGGCGGTTCTTCGCCACGCGCCGCCGCCAGGTTGTCGATTGCGGCTTTCAGGAACTCCATGTTGCTGACGCCGGGAATCTCGACCGGGTACTGAAAGGCGAGGAACACGCCTTGCTGCGCCCGGACCTCAGGATCCACGTCGTTCAGCAGTCTGCCTTGGTAGTAGATCTCTCCGGACTCGATCTCGTAGCCTGGCTTGCCCGCGATCACTGCTGCCAGGGTGCTCTTGCCAGAGCCGTTCGGACCCATGATGGCGTGCACGGATCCTGCCTCGAGGGTGAGGTTCAGTCCTTTGAGAATCGGCTTGCCTGCCACCTGCACGTGCAGATCTTTCACTTCCAGCAGGCTCATCCGACGGCCCCTTCCAGGCTGACCTCCAGGAGCTTGCCGGCTTCCACCGCGAACTCCATCGGTAGCTCGCGGAAGACGTCCTTGCAGAAGCCGTTGACGATCATGCTGACCGCTTTCTCGACGTCGATGCCCCGTTGCTGGCAGAGGAAGAGCTGATCATCACTCACCTTGGAGGTGGTGGCTTCGTGCTCGACGATGCTGCTCGGATTGCGGTTCTCAATGTAGGGGAAAGTATGCGCTCCGCACTCGGAGCCAATCAGCAGCGAGTCGCACTGTGTGTAGTTCCTCGCACCCGCCGCGGTGGGTGACGTGCGAACCAGGCCGCGATAGCTGGACTGGCTTTTGCCCGCGCTGATGCCCTTGGCAATGATGGTGCTGCGCGTATTCGGGCCGAGATGGATCATCTTGGTACCCGTATCCGCCTGCTGGTAGTTGTTGGTCAGGGCGACGGAGTAAAACTCGCCGATGCTGTCAGCGCCGCGCAGCACGACGCTCGGGTATTTCCAGGTGATGGCCGAACCGGTCTCGACCTGGGTCCAGGAGATCTTTGAGCGGTCGCCGAGACAGGCGCCGCGTTTGGTGACGAAGTTGTAGATGCCGCCCTTGCCGTCTTTGTCGCCGGGATACCAGTTCTGCACGGTGGAGTACTTGATCTCGGCATCTTCCATGGCTACCAGTTCCACCACGGCCGCGTGCAGCTGGTTCTCGTCGCGCATGGGTGCGGTGCAGCCTTCCAGGTAGCTCACGTAGGCGCCTTTGTCAGCGACGATCAGCGTGCGCTCGAACTGGCCCGTGTTCTGGGCGTTGATCCGGAAGTAGGTGGAGAGCTCCATGGGGCAGCGTACGCCGGGCGGCACATAGACGAACGAGCCGTCGGAGAAGACGGCGGAGTTCAACGTGGCGTAGAAGTTATCTCGTTGCGGAACCACCGTACCCAGATACTTCCGGACCAGCTCCGGGTGGTCCCGCACCGCCTCGGAGATGGGACAGAAGATCACGCCCGCTTCCGCCAGCTTCTCTTTGAAGGTCGTGGTGATGGACACGCTATCGAATACCGCATCCACGGCCACGGGCGTTCTCTGTTCGACGCCGGCCAGCATTTCCTGCTCATGCAGCGGGATACCGAGCTTCTCATAAGTTCGGAGCAACTCCGGGTCTACGTCGTCCAGGGAAGTGGGGCCGGTGCCCGGCTTCTTCGGTGCGCTGTAGTAGGAGATGTCCTGGAAGTCGATCTCTGGGAAGCGGACGTGCGCCCACTCCGGGGGCGTCATCTCCTGCCACAGGCGCAAGGCCTCGAGGCGCCAGTCGGTCAGCCACTCCGGTTCCGATTTTTTTGCCGAGATGAAGCGAACCACGGACTCATCCAGGCCACGAGGGATGGTCTCCGCGTCTACTTCTGAGATGAAACCGGCGCTGTACTCGGCGCCGACCAGGTCTTCTACTGCCACTGGTGATCCCAGCCATTTGCGAGGCCGGAATTGTACCTGCTTGGCCCGGGCTAATACCAGAGTAAATTAGTCGGGTATTGCATTTTTCCATGGCAGGTAATCGCTGCAGCCCTTACACTGCGGGGCTTTCGCGTACCCCAAGGTAAGTTGACGTCCATGCCGAAACTGCAGCCGATGCCGGAAGATCACATGTACCAGGCCTATGGCATCTATCTACTGGAGTCCAAACACCGTTTGATCCGTCGCTTGAAGAAGGCTTACCAGCCCTCGGTGCATGGCCACAAGACCTGGAACGCCAGCTTTCTGCTGATGGACTACCTGCAGCACAACCCGCTGAAGAAAAAATCCAAGGTCCTCGAAGTGGGGTGCGGATGGGGCCCTGGCTCTGTTTTCTGCGCCAAGCAGTTCAAGGCCAAGGTGACCGGACTGGACATAGACAAGGAAGTATTCCCGTTTCTGGATGTGCTGGCTGAGCTCAACGATGTCGCCGTGGCTCCTATGACCCGCCGGTTGGAATCGTTGAAGGGCCCGGATCTGGGTAAGTTCGACGTCATCGTTGGCTCGGACATCTGCTTCTGGGATTCTCTCGTGAAGTCATTGAATCAGATGATCAACAGAGCGATCAAAAACGGGGTCGAGCGAATCATCATTACGGATCCGGGGCGACCGACCTTCTACGAGCTCTGCGATGCGGCCCGGAAAAAACACGATGTTGAGCTGATCGAGTGGTATGCCACCGAGCCACGACATTTCGTGGGTGAGGTGGTGGAAATACGTCCTGCCTGAGGCCGGCCAGTGACCGGCGATCAGCCGTTTAATAGAAACGTCTTCAGTTGCTTGGAGAGGCTGGCACAGGCGGAGTTCTGCACCCGCGCAATCAGCGGTACCGGGACGACGACTGCCGGAATGTAGCTGGTGCCGATGGCATCCGAGCTCACGCGGCCCACCGCATGACCACTTTGCACGTCCCACACCGTTGCCTCGTAGGACGAGTCGTTCTCCCAGGTGAGGAAGCCGAAACAGCCGCCGCCAGTGGCGGTCACGCTGCAGGTCATGGAACCTGCAGAATCGGTCCGCACCGTCGATCCGTCGATCCAGACCAGATAACGCAATCCGAGTTCTCTCAACCGCTCTGCAACCACGGGTGTGGCCATTATCTCCGGCAGGTCGCCCGTTTTTGCCGGTGCGGTACGGGGTTCGAACCAGGGGAACACGGCGTCGCGGAACTCGGCCTCATTGATCACGTTCATGCCCTCGCCGCCCTTACCCATACGGGCACCGACGCAACGGACGAAGTTCATCTCTGTTTCGTCCGAGCTCGGCCGGTCTTTTCGGCCCAGAACCACGATAGCTTCCGTGTCTTCGATACCGGTGGAGGCCTCCCGCACCTGCTGCACGGTGGCAGTGACACAACCGCCCAGCACGGGTAGAACGACGGCCATGATCAGGCCGAGTCGGTAAACAGGAGCAGTAAGCAGCATCAGGGACCTCCCTGGACATCCTTGGCTTCGTCCGCAGACCGTGCCGAAGCCGCACTCCGCCCGGGGGCCAGCTCTGCGCTCAGCCATTGCTGAACAATGGATTCACGGACGAATGAAATGGTGAAAAAGGCCATGGCGTCGCGGCAAGCCTGCAACGCTGCGGCGCGGAGCGTGGGGGGAGCCTTGTTGAGACCGTAGTTCTGAGTGTTTGCCTTGCCGTAGGCGGTGAGGTCCCAGTCTCCAAGACGGGTGCCGTCCCGGTCGTAGAGCTCGAACGAGTATCTGAGCCAGACCTCGAAGTAGTCGGTTCGAGTCTGGTAAGGCGTGGAGAACTGCATTTCCTCGATCCGCGGCACGATGGTGCCCGCCACATTGGCGCCGGGTTGACTGGGATCGTCGATCACGGTGACCTGATCGAACATGCCGGTGAAGAGGTTTGTGAATACTGTGGGTTGTGCATCGCTGATGTCGATGGTGAAGATGCCATCATCGCCCAGGTCTTCCTTGTGCACGAAGTCCAGCAATTCCTGTGGCAGGTGCACGCCCATGTTGAGCGGGATCTTGGGTACCAGAGGAACCGGAAACTCGGCTTCCTCATCCACCGCCACTTCGGTCGCCAGACAGCCGGACAGGGCGATCAGCACGGTGGTGCCGAGAATGCCCTGGCGGCTTGCCCTTGCAAGTCGCGTCTTCATGAATCGCAGTAAGGCGAGGGGAGCGCTTTCCCTTTTCTGCACTGGATCCACTGCGGCAGTGTCCGACACTACGTATTTCGTCGTATCCCCCATACCTGAAGGCTACTGGAATTCGGAGAGACCCACAAAGGTCCCATCATTGCGGTAGGCGAGCTCGCGCATCAGCGCGGCAAAGCGGTAGACCCGGGCATTCGGCCGCTGCAGGTAGACCGGGAAGGCAACGGCATGTATGCGAACCATCTTTCTGCCGTCTTCGCCGATCCGGTTCACCCGGTCCACCTGATCAACCACCGACTCTATGGAGTCACCGGTGAAATCGTCTCCGAAAACGTAGATGCTGATCAGCTTGCTGGGATCGTAGTAGGTGTTCACCGCCACCTGGATGCCTTCCACCGGGCTCGAGTTGGAGAACGGATTCCAGTTCTGCAGGCGTTGGATGATCCCGCGTCGGCGGCTTGGAGAGTCCGGGATCCACTCACCGGCATAGCGGGAGAACATGTAGTCGCCCATGTCATTCATCACCTGGATGCCCTTCACCTGAGGATAGATGGCCAGGGTCTCCTCCACCTTGGTGAGAACCTGAGACCAGGCGGCATTGAACATGGAGCCAGAAGTGTCGATCACGAAGATGATGTACTCACTGTCCACGGCAATGCCGCCGACCAGCTCCGTGCTGCGTTGAAAGTCTGCGCCGAGCAGGCGCTGCATCTCATCGGTAAGCGTCTGCTTAGCGGCGGCCAGCTCCGTCGTTTCCGACTCGGCTTTCGTCTCCAGCGTCACCGTGGTGTCGTACCGGCCGAGAATCTCCGTCAGTTCCCGCTCCAGGGCTGCCAGCTCGAGCAGGTTGTCATCGAGTTGGGATCTGGAGTCCGTAACCTGACGCTTCAGTTCCCTTACCTGACCACGTATCTCGAACAGCGCGTCTTCCCGGTCTTCAACCACACCTTCCAGATTGACCTGGGACTGCTCGAGGATGATGGGTTCCACGGTCTTGGTGATCATGAGCAGCAGGATGATGGCCCCGAACCCACAGCAGATCACGTCCAGAAAGGAGACGCTGAACTCTTCTATGCCCCGTCGCTGCTTCTTCTTCATCAGCCAGCCTCAGGGCCAGTCCCGGGACGGGGAGAGGAAGGAACCACCCGATGTGCGGGCCAGATTCCAGAAAGCCGCTGCAGCCATCGGATCACCTTCCATCGGAAACATGATCACGTTGATGGGTACCTGAGCAGGAAGGCGTCGAAGCGCGTTCTGAAAGAGATCGAGACGGGCCCGGCCGCTTATCGTGGCTCCTCTGGGTGGGCGAGTGCCCATCGTAGGTAGGGAGTCGGTGACCAGGTAAACGTTGTCCGGCGGCGGTTGCAGCTCGGCCATGGCGAGCGCCAGGTTTTCCAGACTCGTGCCTTTCTGGGGAATGGTCTCTTTCAGCACTTCCAACGCGTCGTCCAGCTCCCGACCTTCACCCAATTCGATCCATTCGCCGTGGGTTGGTTCCAGAAAAGATTCCGTAGTCTCGTTAAACCCGTAGATCTGGAAGCTGGCATCCAGAGGCATCTGTGCAGACAGCCACTCCACGGTTCGGACGGCTCGTTGCCACTTCGGGGCTCTGAGCTTCCGCTCGTCCGACATATTTCTCCGGCGGAGCACGTTGACGATGTCCTCATCGAGCATACTGGCGGAGGTATCGAGCGCGATCAGGATATTCTTGCCGCCCACCTTCAACCCGGTCAGGTACTGCCGGTCGCCGTCACCGGTGAAGGTGCGAATCCGACTGCCATCGCCTTCCGCTTCAATGGCCTTCAGACGCTTGAGCTCTTCTTCCCGCGATTCCACATCGCTTTTCAGCTGTTCCAGGCTCTCGATCCGGGCCAGAGATATCTCTTCGAGCTCGGCCAGATCCTCCGTCCGGTCATCAAGCTGTGTCTTGGTGCTGTTGAGCTGCTCGTCTGAATCGGAGACCGCGTTCAGGAGCGCCTCCAGCTCCTCTTTCAGTTCCACCAGATCACGCTCGCCGTTCTGAACCTGGTAGTCCAGCAGCCGGATTTCGGAGAGCAGATCCTGGTTGATCACCTCCGCCTGCTCCTGTGTTGCATGATTGATGATCAGGAAAATCAGCACGACGGCACCGAAGCCACAGGACATCACGTCGAGAAAAGACAGTGAGAAGACGTTGGTCTGGCGCCGTGCCATGTGACTAAGGATCCAGACGGATCGCCGTGAAGCTGCCCTCTGGCGTGCCGATCACATCACCGAGCGCCAGCCGTGCTTCGGCGGTAAGCGGCACATTGTTCAGTGTCAGACCCGCTGCTGGCAGGACGAAGAGAGCGCCTTCCCGCTGATCGACCGCGGGACCGCTGGGGTCGGCCAGCGGACGGGCCACGTTGTCTTTGAGCAGATGCGTTGGCGCAGGTTGATCAGCTGAGTCATTGTTCAGAACACCGCTGGTATTCGGCAACCGGCTGATCAGTCGCAGTTCCGTATCCACCGTGCGCACCAGGGCCATGTGTTGATTGCAGCCAGCGGCCACGGCGTCGGCGGCAAGCAGCGTCAGGTCGAAACCGGCACGCTTCAGTTGGCTGGTCAGTCCGGGCATCCGGGTGGCACGGGCACTCAGCACCAGCGGCCGACGAGCGGGCAAGGCATCGATCAGCCGATCTATTCGCTGCGTGGCTTTCTGCTCCAGTTGGCTGCTTGGCACCTCTACCCGGCGCTGCTGGTCATTGTGGGAAACCTGAAAGGCAACCTCCGTGCGAACGTGCGCACCCAGCACCCAGTCGTAAACCTGATTGTACAGTTGCTGCTCGGATGCGGCGGTGTGCAACGGATCGAACCGCGTTTCCTGGACGAAGCGGTCGGCGATCAGGTTCATCCAGCCATCTACCAGATTGGTGAATCCGCAGTCACGCACTTCGAGAGAACGCTCGTGGCGTATCTCATCATTGATGCTGAGCTCACTCAGAAGCATGTGCTGGAGAAAGACATCCAGGTAGGTGACCCTGTCCGGGGTAGGGGTGGTGGCAATGGACGCGACCGCTGCGTTGACAAAGCCGCTCACGTTGATGCCCGCTTCCTGGCAGATGCCGAGCAGCACGCCGAGCTGATCGCCCGTCAGCGTGCCAGGCACCGCGAGAATCGTATCGTCAGGGTTCTGCTCGGCGAGCTCCATCAGATGCAGATAGACCAGATCCGCGTGATTCGCCGCCTTTCTGATTGGTTGGGGCAGAGGGTCGGCATTCATACGGTTGAAGTAGTGCTGATTCGCCTGCTGAGGGTGAATCCTCGCCAGACGTACGGCCGGCTCGCCGAACAGGAGCTCGTCTTCTCTCACGATCGCCATCGCCGGTGACCGGTAGCGGGCTTCGCTGCCTTTGTGCAGCGTCAGCTCCAGATCGTTGAGTTCGAGAATGGCGGTCATTGAGTCCGGACCTGCAGATGCCTGAGCAAGCGCTGGTCGCTGTAGGTCTGGGTATCGAGTACCAGCCTTTCCTGGATCAGCTGCAGCTGGTGCATGAGGAACATGAGCACGATGCTGATGACCAGAGCGGTGAACGTGGAGTTGAAAGCCACACCCAGGCTTGCGGTGACACCGGCAATGTCACCTTCAACCGCTTTGTAGGCCTGCCCGAGGGCTTCGCCGATGCCGCGCACCGTGCCTATGAAGCCGATGGAGGGAATGGCCCAGGCGATGTAGCGGACCATGGCGAGCTCGCTGTCCAGCCGGTCGGATTCCGACTCGCAGACGGTCTTGATGGCTTCTGACACGTCCTGGACGTTCCGGGTCGACGCGAAGCGTTGCAATGCAGACATCAGTGCTCTGGGTAGAAGGTAGTTCTGAACGTCCGCCGGCAAAGCCTGGATGCCCCGGGTGTACTCCCGGGTGTCTTCCGGCAGGATGCTCATGCCCTCGCTGACCGAAATCAGATCCTCCGAGAGCAGGGCCCGCTCCCTGAACGCGGCCCGTGCCTTATAACCCATGATTGCCATGGCCCAGATCATGAGGATGAAACAGGTTTCCTGCTCGAAGTCCTTGAGCACCACGTAGAGGCTTCGATCCTGCACGTACTCCTCGCCCTGAGCGACTCGTTCCGCCTGCGCCGCCAGGATGGCGTCGGCATTTGGCCGTATGACGGTGATGTAGACCAGATGCACGAGAATGACAGCGACGACCAGAGCCACCGCCTGATAGACCAGCTCGAACGGCAGCTGACTCTTTATGGAATTCGTGGATGCGTTGGGCATTTATCCCTCATATCTCTCATATCTCTCAGAGGTTCCCTAGATATCGACTGGAAAGGAGACGGCAAAGTCCTCCGAGATTTCCTCGGTGGGGATGAACACCTCGGAACTCGGGCTGTCGCCACTCTCTTCCTCGTTTGCCGTCTCGGTGACTGCATCCTCATCTTCCGGCTCGGCTTCGGCGGCTGCCACTGACGTGGCGTAACCCCAAAGCCCTGCAACTGCACCGCCCAGCAGAACCGCAAAGGCAATGGTCTGTATTCGGCTGGTCTGCATCGGAACAACTGCCTCGTAGATTGGTATTCGTCTCGGTCTGTTTTTTCTGAAAACGGTTATGTGTCTCTTGAATTCAGTTCTATCTCGACGGACAGCACCCGGTCAATTGGGTTCCGCAAAGCGCGCAATGCGAAAGCCGAGATCCTGGCGGCCTTCCAGACCGTAGTCGCGGAAGGAGATGCGCAGATCGGTGATGGTCCCGTGCATCCAACTCGAGCCGCGAATAACACGGTATTCGCCGGTATCAGGTCCGAGGGGATCGACCACGGCATCCGCTCCGGGTATCTCGTAGAAATCGTTCACCCACTCGGCCACGTTTCCCGACATGTCGTACAGACCGAGCGAGTTTGCTTCATAGGTGCCCACGGGTGCGGCGGCAATGTAGTTATCGTTGTAGCCGAAGATGATACGGCCGACCAGGTGAGCCGCGGAACGGTCAGCATAGTTACCATGCCGGTCAGGTGGCGGCAGGTTGCCGCCCCATGGGAACCGTAACGGGTCATCTACCGCGACCTGACGAACACTAAATGCCCACTCGGCTTCCGTGGGCAGCCGGTAACCCGTGGCCTGGGCGTTGATTCCTGTGATCTGACCACCAGCGGTGAGGTAAAAACGGGGCAGCTTTTCCTGATCCGACAGCCAGTTGCAGTAGTGGGCGGCGTCCTGCCAGCTGACGTTGACCACGGGTTGATCTGCCTTGCCGAGTTCCTGATCCTCGAACTCACCGGAGACATGGCCGCTGGCCCAGGCCATGAACTGGGCATTGGTTACCTCCTGGGTGCCAATGTAGAAGAAGCGCTGCATGTGCACTTCTCGCAGGGTCTCGTTGGCCCGCCGACCTGGCTGCCGCCTTGATGCGCCCATGGTGAAAGGTTCGGGCTTCACCAACACCAGCTCCTGACCGGCCTTGGTTTGAATGCGCGGTTTCAGCGCCGCAAGGCGGGCTTCGTCCAGGGTCAGCAGACGGACTTTAACTTCCTGCACGAGACCGGTTTTCGGGGTGATGCTCGACTCATAGCCCGCGTAGCCTTCCAGTCGAACGGACAGGTCGTGGGCGACGGTGGGTAGCGTCAGGGTTGCACTTCTGGTGCCCTTACGCTCTCCGTTGATGAAGATCTCAGCTTCCGGCGGGTCGACCGTGACCTGCACGTCGCCCATCTGTCTCGACAGGTTTATGGTCAGTGCCCGTTCCTCGCCGGAGCCGAGATTGACGGTACGCTGGGCAGACTGGTAGCCGGCCTTGAATACCTGTATGCGGTAGCTGGCGCCGGATCTTACCGCCAGCTCGAGAGGAGACTCCCCCTGAAAAGTGCCGTCCAAGGTCACGCCCGCGCCTGTCGGACGGGTGGTGACGTTTATCAGTCCGTCTGCCTGCTGCAGCGTGAAGGTCGGCAGGGTGATCTTCTCTTCCGCGGCCACCAGGATTCGCTGACGGTGCTCCCGATGACCGGCCAGCTTCAGCCGTACCTCGTGCTCACCGGCAAGCGCTTCGATGGTCGCGGGGGTGATGGCGCCGGTGGGCTCGTCATCGAGGAATATGGCGGCGCCTGCGGGTTCGGTAGCCAGGGTGACGTCTGCCCAGTTTGGTGTCAGGACGCCGTTGATCGTCTGCGGCTGGTGCATCCCGGTGATGTCCACCACCAGTGCCAGCGGCTGATAGCGAGGCGCGCTGAAGGTTACCTGGCGGCTGCCCGCCGGTACTTCGAGCGCTTCGGTTGGGGTGTTGCCGGCGATGATGCCGTCGATGGCCACTTCGGCGCCCGCCGGTTCTGCTTCGAACGTAACCAGGCCCGGCAATTTGGATAGATGGAAGTGGTGCAGCTGGTTCCTGTCGTCGCCGACGCTGAGCGTGGCATCCAGGTCGTGATACCCCGGGGCGCTGGCTTCAACCTGATAGTCTCCCTGACGTAGCAGGTAGATGCCGCCGAGGGTCAAGGTCGGGCCGCCGCTGACACTGACGCTTTCAACTTCCGGCTCGAACGTCAGGCGGACAGACTTGGCGGTGAACAGAAACCAGACGGCCAGCAGCGTGGGGACGAGGATGGCGATGGTGATGATCTGGATCCGGCTCAGCCGGAAGCCGGTTTCGCTGACCTCTTCCCGCGGCCGGTAGCCCACCGGGCGAATGACGGCGTCATCGCTTCCCGCACCGTCCTGGCGGGCGATGGGGTCGTTGGGCTCCGTCACCTCAGAAAGTCTCTTCGCAGCGGATATCTATCGGTTGCATATTCGGCCGCACCAGAATGCTCTCGCGGACGTCTCGGCAACCATCCCGGCTGCCGATCACCGTGTAAGCGCCGGGTCTGAGGGTGAGCTGCTTCTCTGAGAAAGTGCCCAACCGGCCGACGGTGGACAGGGTGACCTCGGTCAGATTGTCGGACCGCAAAGTGACCGGCACCGGTGTTCCGTAGGTCGCCAGCAGATCCTCCACTCGGGATATCTGAGCGGCAAGCTTCGGCCCTCTGGGCTCGAGCGTTTGTGCCTCCTTGAGGATGTCGCCGGCCTGACCGTAGAGCTGTTTCGAGGAGAGCTTGTCGGGTGAGGCGATGATGTTGCCCAGGGTGATGCTGGCCCGCTCCTGGGCCAGAGCGCGAGCTCTGCCGCTCTTGGCGAACTGAATGTTGCCGTCCAACGCCAGCACTTTGTCGTAGTCCTCAACCGCCCGGCGCCAGTCTTCGGCTGCCTCGTACCCTTCCGCGCTGGTCCTGAGACTTCTGATGGTGGCCAGATCTTTTCGTTCGGAAACCTGCTCCAGACCGCCGAGAGCGACCGGATCGCCGGGTTTGATTTTCAGTGCTGCGTTGAAGGAGTCTCTTGCCGATTCAAAACGTTCGGCGTCCATGGCCTTGAAGCCATCCGAGAGATGTTCCCGGAAGCGCATGTCCGATACGCCGCTTCGAGCCACGGCCATGTCCGCTGCCAGGCCGTGTGTCTGTGAGTCCAGTGCCTGGACCGATTCATAGGTTTCGAGTGCGGCCCGGAAGTCTCCCGCCAACTCATGATTTTTAGCCTCGCGCAGGAGATCGATGACCTCAGGCAACAGATCGGCCCGGGCCAGTCCGGCTTTCGCCTCGGCGTTTTCCGGATCGATGGTCAAGGCCTGATCGAAACTGGCCGTCGCCAGTGCCTGATCGCGGGCGTCGAGTGCCTTGCTGCCTCGGGCAAGCGCCTCTGCCAGAATGTTCGTGCCGGTCGTGATGAGTGAGGCAAGCGTATCGGAGGCTGTTTTGTAGCTTGCCAGTGACGCTTCGAATGCTTCGGCGACGAACTGCTCATCGCCTTCCGTGGCCAGCGCCTTGGCGCTGTCGAGTTCCTCCTGGCCCCATTGGCCCACCTGCATGGTTTCCTCGAGTTGCATCTGCAACTCTACGAAGCGAGCCAGCTCTTCCTGAGCCTTTTCCCGAGTCTGCTCTCTCAGGAGTGCCTGGAACGGAGGTAACGCTTCATCCTCCGCACTGCCAGCCGGGTTCGCGGGTTGCTCGGTGGTTTCAGGTAGCGATGGTGTGGCGCTGTGGGTGGTAACCACCGGTGGCTCGATGAAATCTGGAACGACGAAGAAGACCACCGCCAGCAATGCCACGATGAGGATGCCGAGACCGATCTGCAGCCAGGGCAGGGGCTTGCGCGGCGCCGGTGTGGCCGTCGCGTCACTCGGTGTATCAACATGACTCAGCGGGACCGACTTGGGTCTTATCGGGCTGAATTCTTCTTCGCTCATCTACGGAAGCCGATAGTTCTTGTTATCTGGGCGTAGTCACCCGATTAGAGATCAAGGCTTCCAGCCGAGCTCATGGCTGCTCAACCTCGAACTCGATCGGCGTGGCTGCTTCATCCGCCGGTGCGTCCGGGTCCTCTAATCCCAAGTCGGCGAAATAGAGTCGGCGAAGAATACCGCGGAGCTCCTCATACTGCTCGTCCACGTTGCCGGAAAGCCGGACGGTCTGATTTTCCAGGTCGATGGTGTGGGGCATGATTTCCGCTTCCGCCGCGATGCCGACTTCCTCCAGCACCTGCGCGTGCATCTGCGCTTCGTCCCGCTTGGCGATGGCGGTTTTGAGCAGCATGGCACCGCTCATGATGCTGACCAGACCGCTGGTGTCCACGTAGGCGTTGCTGCTTTCGCTCATTGCGGCGATGCCGCCGGCGATGGCAACCGCACCACCAATGGCTCGAGCCGTGGATTGGGCTTTCAGCTCTTTGTAGGCGATGGCTTCGTCGTAGGTTGCTTTCCGCCAACTCTGGTAGGCCGGGTACATGTCGCGGTGAAAGTTCTCGTAGTACTCATCCAGCGTGTCGATGAAAAGATATTCCCGCTCGCGCACACGACGGACCCGGCTGAGCATCGGATCGTCCTCCGACGGCAGTCGGCGCAGAACAAACTCGCCATCTTCCGTTTCGCCGATATGGCCCGAGAACGCATCAGGCGCAAAGTCCTGCGCGAATTTCATCTCGGCGGTCGCCCGTATCTCGTGGATCTGCTCGCTGGTAAGCGTCCTCCGATGGTCGAGCAGATCATCAGCCAGGTTCTTATAGATGGTCTGGAACGGGTCGATGCCCTGCGGGATCCCATCGTCATAGGCGTACTTGCTGGCGAGCGCTGTGTATTCCCGGGTGAACCACTCTTTGCCGGTTGCATCCGTCGCCGTGATTTCCACATCCATGCTCTCGCCGTTCGAGTGCAGGATCTTGCCGGTGATGCTCAGATCCACGGCGTGTGTTGGCCTGGGAACGACCCGGACAGCACCCCAGTTGCCCGTGCTCTGCAACAGGTTTTTTGCGTGGTAGGGCATGTAGTTGGCTTCGGCCCTGCGGATGTCGGGCTGAATGAGCAGCTTGACCTGTTCGTCGTAGTCCTCGGGCACGTTGGGGTCGAAAATGGCGATGCCGATGTCGAGCAATTCGGACTCCGCCTGCACGCCCTGCATCTGTTCCGGTGGCGTCATATCGACAATCCGCACCGTCTCGCTGACGCACCCGGCCAACAGCGAGATCAGGGAAACCAGTACCCCCTTCAGCAGAGCAGGTGCAGGCTGGGAGAAATCTCCAGGGTTCCGCGCATTGAAAGTTTGGAAGCTGATTTGCTGCATCGTGATCTCAGGTTACCCGCATTCGGCCCCCAAGCGTCAGGCGCCTTTGTAACGCCGATATTCCTCCCAGAGCTTCTCTCTCAGCTCCGGATCGGTCTCGTTCATGGCAGCCTCGCGGAGCTGACGGGCAATGATATCGTCATCCCGGGCATCGGGTATGTCGTCAGGTACGTTGCTTGTTGTCGCTGGCGGTGCCCGTTGCGGTGAGTTCTGGCTGGGCATGCCGCGAGGCTCGTAACCGCCAGTCTGTTGCTGAGCACCGCCAGGATCACCGGGCACACCTTCGCCGCTGGTCTGGCTGCCGGTGCTGCCGGACGATGGCAGGGTGCCTGTCGTTCCGCCTGTGCCTGCGCGTTCGTTGCTGCGGGCCTGGATGACTTCCCTTTCTGCCAGGATCTCTCCGTCGAAGTCCTTCAGAGCGTCGTCCAGCTCACTGTCGCCACCCTCGGTACCCGTGCCGCCCTGGCCTGGCGGCAGGCCGCGTTCAGACGGCATGGGCGGGATATTCGAGTTGTTGCCAGGCAGCTGGTTGCTGGTCTCCCAACCGCCCTCCGCCCCGCCGGGGACACCGGTTTCCCACGAGTCTTCAGTGCCCGGCTGGCCACCGCCCGCCGGGCTGCCGCCGCTTGGCTGCCCACCAGATTGTGGCCCGCCGGTTTGCTGCCCACCGGGCTGGCTGCCGGTTTGTCCTCCCTGCTGACCTTCCGGCATGGTGGAGTCACTCCCCGGCGCGCCACCGGTGGCGGGATCCCAGGTTGGCTGGTCCAGCGTGCCATTGCCATCTCCTTCGGAGCTTCCCGATTGCTCGCCGGGGTTCTGCCCGGTCTGGCCGCTCTCGCCGGATTGCTGTCCTGGTTGCTGTCCGGGCATGGAGCCACCGGGTACGCCACCTGGCATCGGCAGACCAGGCACGCCACTCGGCATGCTGGTGCCCGCGGATGATCCGCTGGAACTCCCCGAAGTGCCCGAGCTGCCGCTGCTCTGCCCCGATGAGGAGCTGGACGTGGAGCCGCTTTGCCCGGACGACCCGGAGGAGGAAGAGCTGGGGCTCTGCGACGAGGGTGAGCTGCTCGGGGAACCGCTCGGCGAGGGCATGCTGGGGGACGGCATGCTGGTTGGCGAGCTGGGTGGTGGTGAGCTGCTGCTGGAGGAGCAACCGGCAAGTGCTAGCGTCAGCGCTGTCGCGGTCAGCAGCAACGAGCAAACTGGTTTCTGCTTCCGGCCCCCATGTTCGGTGGTAGTTTTGTAGGAAGTCATGAGATTCGCTCCCGTTGCGATCGCGCTGGCACGATGCCTGGCGCTCGCGTCAGTCTAGCGAGCTGAAGCTGAACCGCGGCTGTACGTCTCACTGCCCGGCCTCCTCCGTTGTTTCGACGATGGCGACCTGTGGGTAGTAAACAAACTTGTGGGTATAGACGAAGTTGGTGGTGATCTGTGGCTCGCCATTGATGATCATCGGACGGAATCGGGCGGCTCGAAGGCTCTTGCGTACCCGAAACTCCATCATGCCTTCGGGCACGGACTCCAGGGTGGTGAGACGCCGTGGTGCGCCTCGTTCGGTCACGTCGAACTGCACGGTGACCAGCCCCTCGGCGGTTCGTTCCGGCACTTCCGGCGCGCTTGGGTCTATTGGAGCGGGGTAGTGGATCAGCTTGGGCTGCCCGAAGAAATCTTCCAGTGGAAAGTCCTCGACACCTTCCATGAGCTCATAGGCGATTTCGTAGAGCGGGAAGGCCTCCCGTGTCTTCTCGAACAGAAGATGCCAGTCTGCCAGATCGAGAATTGCCTGGGCGATGACGGCCGTCGACGAGTTGTGTGAGCGGTGGATCTGAATAATCGTCTGCAGAGCCCGCTCGCCAGCCGGGAAGTTGTTGATCGTGACCGGACCGTAAGAGGTTTCCAGACCGTTAGCCGCGTACGACGAAGAAGATGAGGGGTCGATGTAGATGGGTGGGAAGCGCTCGAGACGGTAAGTCCTGGCTACGCCGCTCCAGGCCGGAATGGCTTCCATGGACTGCCCCTTGCCGTTGGCGACCATCACATCGGCAGCGCGCTGGTAGAGGTGGCGCGCGGCAAAGATGTTGTGGGTCTGCTCGTACCACTTGGCCAGATGATAAAGCCCTGGCAACAGATCCTCGCTGTAAGGATCGTAGGCGCGTTGCAGGACGTGATAGGCGTACTCCTCGCGCTCATTGGCTGTTTCGAAATCACCCAGGGTTCGATAGACCTCGGCTTCCCGATAGACGATCTCGAGCTGAGCGGCAGAAACCAGCCCTGAGTTCACTCGCTCGAGGTGCACGGCTCTGCTGTAGTTATCCAGGGCGCCAACGTAGTCGCCCTCGAGCACCTGAATATCACCGAGCAGCGTAATCGGACGCACCAGGGCGGGATCGAAACGGTGGCTCGTATCCTCGATGTCGCTGATCTTCTGGGTCAACCAGTACTTGGGTATCTCGTACTCACCCGCTTCGATCTGGGCTTCGATCTGTTCCAGGTCCGGATCGAGTTCGTCGAGAATGTCCTCGATACTGTTGCCTGACTCATCGCGCCTGTTGGGTAGGGCCATGGATACCGCCGGCGCGTTTGCAGCCTGCCCGAACGGATTGGCCGCAGGGTCTGCTGGTTGCCGGGTGCTCTCCACCGCCTCGGTTTCGGTTGCCTCCGCTGCTTCTGCCGCCGCCGCCGCCTCGGCAGCGAGCACACCGGATGAGCCCAGCAGGGTGCCCACGAGAAGCACGGTAGAAGTGATGAGATTGATCCTGCTATTGATACCGCTGATGGTGATCCGCCCCCGGCTCATCCGTTCACTCAATTCGACCGCAGAAGGTGCGATCGGTTCGAGTGTGGAATTGCCTCCGAATCAAGTCAAGCTGGCGGCGCAAGAGGCGAGCTCAGGGGTTTTGAGCTACCATCGCGGCCCAGATGAGCGAGCCAGAAATTCAATCAGACGATAGCCTGGATGCCAGAGGCCTGGTCTGCCCGGAGCCACTGATGCTGGTGCGCAATCGGGTTCGAGACATGCACTCCGGCAGCGTGCTGCACGTCCAGGCGACGGACCCCAGCACCGGCAGAGATTTCACGAACTTCTGTCGCTTCATGGGGCATGAGCTTCTCCGGGACGAGCAACAGGGCAACGTCTATCACTTCTGGATCAAGAAGGGCTGATTGACGGTGGTTGCCCGCTACTTCGCTTACGGCTCGAACATGAACCCGGATCGGGTGCGGGAGAGGGGGATCCGCTTTGCGCACGCCGCGGGTGCCCGGCTCGATGGATTTGCGCTCGTGTTCGACAAGACGTCGAAGAAGCATGCTGGCCTCGGACACGCGAACGTGCAGCGCTCGCCCGGTCAGGTGGTGGAAGGTGTTCTCTACTGGCTGGAAACGGCAGATGAGATCGGCAAGATGGATCGTTTCGAATCGACGCCCGTAAACTACAGCCGTGAGGTGATTCACGTGCGCGTGCAGGCGGCGCATCTACCGGGAGAGGATCTCGCCAGTCCCGATGCTTCGGAAGTGCTGATCACCACCTGGACCTACTTTGCCAACCCTGCCGTCCGCCAGTCGGGCCTCAAGCCACCACGCACTTATCTGGATCATTTGCTGGCCGGGCGGCGGTTTCTGTCGAATGGCTACTACCAGATGTTGCAGGCCCATCCCTGTGAGGAAGATCGCTGAACGTGGCGGAGGGACTGACAGACCGGCAGATTAGCGGCTGCTTCAATCGGCGGATGGGCCGCCGTTACCAGGTTCGATTGGTAGGTGGAGCGGCTGAGCCGTTCTACTCGCCGGGTTCGGCGCGCAGACCGGCGATCATTCGTTACACGCGGGACTATGCGGCCAGCGCCTTGCACGAACTGGCGCACTGGTGCATTGCCGGTCATGAGCGCCGTCGCCTGCCGGACTATGGCTACTGGTATCAACCGCCACCCAGGACAGAGGGTCAGCAGCAGGCTTTCTACCGGGTTGAGCTGCCAGTGCAGGCTCTGGAGGCGCGCCTGGCAGCTGCGGCGGGTGTCCCGTTCAGGGTGAGCGTCGATGATCTGGATCGAAACTGCACCGCTGCCACAATTGAATCGGCAAGGTCATTCGAACGGGAAGTGCTCGCACTTGCCGAACAGATGACCGGGCAATCCCTGTCAGCGCGCGCGGCGGAACTCGAGGCCCAGCTTGCCAATCACCGGTTGAGGGTGCTGGCCGAGCACCCGCAAACCGCTGCACGCGCAGCCGCATGAGCACGCCCTCGGAGCATGGTGGCGATGAACGGCTCTTTCTGTTGGACGCAACTCTCCTTTTCTTTCGTGCGCTCTACGGCGTGCCGGACGTGTTCAAGGATGGCCAGGGAAGATCGGTCAACGGGGCTCGTGGCTATTTGAGCTACCTGGTCAACCTGCTCCGCGGCGAAGGCGCCAGCGGGGTCGATGCGCCGGTTCGATTCTGTGCCGCGGCCTTCGATGAGAGCCTGAACAGCTGCTGGCGCAACGAACGTTACCCTGCCTACAAGGCAAACCGGCCGCCTGCGGATGACAACATCGCCTACCAGCTGTCAGTTGCCCGAGCACTCACCACACAGCTCGGGGTACCGGTGCTGGCGGACCTGGCGTACGAGGCGGATGACTACATCGCCACCCTCGCTAGAAAGAGTCGTCGGCCGGTAATCGTTGTGAGCAGGGACAAGGACCTGCAGCAGTTGCTTACCGACGGGGTCTGCCTGCTCGATCCCAAGGACGGTGCGATTCGAGGGCCGGGGGCATTCAAGGCCGAGTTCGGCTTCGAGCCAGCGCTGTATCCGGACTATCAGGCTTTCATTGGCGACAGTGTGGACAATATTCCCGGAATTCGGGGCGTGGGTCCGAAGACGGCTGGCGCGCTGATCTCCCGCTTCGGTGATCTGGAGTCTGTTTACCAGGCTGAGTCCTCCTGGGTCGAGGTCGGTATCAAGCCAGCAAGCAAGATGGCACAGCGACTGATAGCGGAGAAAGAACAGGCCTTCCTGTTCAGGGAGATTCTCCGCCTGGATGAGAAGGTGCCGTTGCCCATTTCGCTGGCCGACACGCGAGTGAAGCCCTCTACCACGAGAGACCTGCAAGCCTGTCTCGATAACGGACAACTGAGAGAAGGTCTGGGTGGATCGCTGATTCGATTGATGGAGGCCTGCGTTGGCTGAGTCGCTCGATTGCGTGGTGATCGGTGCCGGCGTGGTGGGGCTCGCCTGTGCTGCCAGGCTGGCTGAAGCGGGACGTGATGTGTTGGTGCTGGAACAGCATGAGCTGATCGGCTCGGCGACCAGCAGTCGCAACTCGGAAGTGATTCATGCGGGTATCTACTACCCAACGGGTTCCGAGAAGGCGCGGCTGTGCGTGGAGGGTAAGGAAAGGCTGTATGAATACTGCGAACGGTACGCGGTACCCCATTCCCGATGCGGGAAAATCATCGTCGCGGTAACAGAAGCGCAAACGGAGCTGCTCGAAGGCTATCGGGTGCAGTCCGAGCGCAACGGTGCCGGTGTTCTCAGCTGGCTGGATGCGAAGACGCTGAACGAGCTGGAGCCGAATGTCCGGGGTGTGAGCGGGCTGCTCTCACCGAGCACGGGCATTATCGACAGCCACAGCTACATGCTGAGCCTGCAGGGGCGGCTTGAAGCTCATGGCGGAATGATCGCCTTCGGTACCCGGGTGCACGGGCTGGCAGAGCGGGGAGGCAAGCCAAGGGTGCTCATAGAAGGTGATGCGCTCGACTGTCAGGTGCTCGTCAACAGCGCCGGCCTCGAAGCACCGGATCTGGCACGGCAGGTTGACCCGAAGGCACCAGCGGCCTTTTTCGCACGCGGCCATTACTTCACCTACTCGGGCAAACCACCCTTTTCCCGACTCGTCTATCCGGTGGCCGAGCCGGGTGGTCTGGGTGTTCATGTGACCATCGATCTGGCAGGCCAGGTGAAGTTCGGACCGGATGTGCAGTGGTGCGACCAGGTGGACTATGAGTTCGATGCAGAACGATTGGCGGCGTTCGCCGAGGCCATACGGCAGTACTTCCCTGGTGTCGAGGTGGACCGGTTGCAGCCCGGTTACGTCGGTGTGCGGCCAAAGATTTCCGGGCCGGGTGAGAGTGCGGCCGACTTCCGTCTGGATGGTGTGCAAGTGCATGGGATCGAGGGACTGGTCAACCTGCTCGGTATCGAAAGTCCCGGTCTGACTGCTTCCTTGGCGATTGCGGAGCGTGTGCACGAACTTGTCAACCACGGTGTCGACCAGAACCCCGCCGAGCAGGATCCGGATTGAGATGAGGCCTCTCAAATTTGGGTTCCTGGTCAACCCTGTGGCGGGGGTAGGCGGTGCGGTTGCGCTGAAAGGAAGTGATGGCGCTGACGTCCAGCAGCAGGCGTTGGCCAGAGGTGGTAAGCCTCGGGGGCTGGATCGGTCGCGACGCGCGCTCCTGGCGGCTGAACGAGCAGCAGACGTTCGCTGGTTGACCTGGGCCGATGCTATGGGAGCAGAGGCGCTGAGTGCGGTGGGCCTGCCATGTGAAGTCGTCGGCGCTGCCGAAGGTGAGCCAACGGCAGCTGATACCCAGGAGGCAGCGCTCGCTCTAAAGGCAGCCGGCGTGGACCTGCTGGTCTTCGCGGGGGGAGATGGAACGGCTCGCGATCTTCTTCAGGTGCTCGATCAGTCCCTGCCCGTGCTGGGCATTCCGGCGGGCGTGAAGATGCACTCGGGGGTTTTCGCAACCACACCGGAACGGGCCGGTGCACTGATCGATGCGCTGGTCGAAGGTGGCCTGGTCAGCCTGGTTGCCCGGCAGGTTCGGGACCTGGACGAAAGTGCCATTTCTGAAGGAGCGATCCGGCCACGATACTTCGGCGAGCTGATGGTGCCGGAGCCGGGTGGGTACCTGCAGCACACCAAGGAAAGGGGCGTGGAAAGCGAGCCGTTGGCGGTGAACGAGATCGCCGCGGAGGTGGTGGAGCGCCTGTCGGAAGAAGTCCTGCCGGTGGTGCTGGGTCCGGGCAGTACCCTCAATGCCATCAAGCAGGCGCTCGGCTTCGAGGGCAGCCTGCTCGGTTTTGATGTCTGGCAGGACGGTGCGATTGTTGCGCGCGATGTTGATTCGGCGTGGCTTGATACCAAGGTTCCAAAAGCCCGTCTGATCCTCAGTTTCAGCCGGGGCCAGGGCTTTCTGATCGGCCGGGGTAACCAGCAGCTTGGCCCGGGTTTCCTGCGGCGAATCGGCCGGCAGTCACTGTGGGTGGTCGGCACCCGGACGAAGCTCAAGTCGCTGGATGGCCGTCCGCTGCTGATGGATACAGATGATCCGGCGCTGGATCAGGCCTGGTCCGGGCTGATCGAAATCATCACCGGTTACGAGGACGCCTTGCTTTACCGGTTGAGTGACCATGAGTGACCTGACCGCCAGCGACGCGGAGCAGCTCGACACGGTGCTGGCGGCCTGTGCGGAGCGCTGGGTTCCGGGGACAGACAATGCCCGCCGGCTGTTTCATGGTCGCGGGCATTGCTACCCCGGCCTCGAAGATCTGGTTGTGGATCGTTTCCGCAGCGTGCTGCTCGTGGGCTGTTTCGGTGAGAACGTGATTCGGGCACGACGGCTGGCCGGTCATCTCCACGAGGCGCTGGACCAGGTGACCGGTGTGGCCGTGCAGCAGCGCCAGGGTCGAGGCACCCGCTCGGAAGTTGTCTGTGGTGAGGTGGCAGAAGAGCTGGTTGTTGAAGAGGCGGGGCTGAACTACCTGGTTCAACCCCTGCGTAACCAGAATGTGGGCCTGTTTCTGGATATGGCGCCCACCCGTGCGTGGCTCGGGCGCGCAGCCGGAGATAAGCGTGTGCTGAATCTGTTCGCTTTCACCTGTGCGTTTTCCGTGGCCGCACTGGCCGGGGGAGCGAGCAGTGTGATCAACAACGACATGAGCAAGCCGTCCCTCGAGTGGGGGCGAAAGAACCACGCGCTCAACGGTCATGATCCCCGGCAGGTGAGCATGTTGCCCCACAACATCTTCAAGAGCTGGTGGAAGATCCGGGAATACGGTCCTTACGACATCATCATCATCGACCCGCCGACTAACCAGCGAGGCAGCTTCAACGCGGAAAAGCAGTACGGTCAGGTGCTGAAGCGATTGCCGGAGTTTGCCGCAAGCGGGGCCACCATCATCGCATGTCTGAACTCGCCGTTTCTGAATACCGACTTTCTGCCGGGTCAGATGGCCCGTTGGTGCCCGACGGCGAGCCTGGTCGAAACCATGCCGGCCTCAGAGGACTTTCCGGAACGCTATCCCGATCGGGGCTTGAAAATCTACCGGTTCGTATGTTCATAGCACGCCGCAGGCGCTGTAGGCACACTGCAGATGCTTCGTAAACGCGACGCCAACGCTCAAACCGGCTGACTTTCCATGCGGCCCATCAGGGCGATCATGGCGCGACGCAGCTCCATGGACGAGCGGTCCTTCAAGGCGGTCTTGATCTGGTAGACGTGGGTCGCATGCTCGAGCCGGACCAGATCGGGCAGGTTGGCATCTTCGTGTCGGGTAACGGACTCGGCGGGTGATGAGAGCAGGGTGAAGGTGCGGCCGGTGAGCACGGCCTGATCGATGGCCTCGTTGCCTATGGTGTCTGCGAAGCGCAGGTAGCCTTCTTCACCGAGCCAGAGCAGTGTGCCGAAGCAGGCCTGATAGCGCTCGCTGTGCAGACCGAACTCATCCGGCTCCTCAGCCTGATAGATGTCATCCACGAAGATCGCGTGACGGCGCGGAAACACGCCATACAACGCCGTCAGCGTTTTCGCCGCATCCTTGAAGAAGTCGTCTATGTTGATGTCCGACATCAGGCGAACCGGAGCTGGATAGGTACTACTGGGCGTAGCTGCTTAGGAAATGTTCGATGCGATCCAGGGACTCCCTCAGGTCTTCCAGACGAGGCAGGAAGACCAGCCGGAAATGATCGGGCGTTGGCCAGTTGAAGCCGGTTCCCTGGACGATCAGCACCTTTTCCTGACGCAGCAGATCCAATGCAAACTGCTCATCGCTGCGAATGTTGAATCGGTCCATGTCGAGCTTCGGAAACAGGTACAGCGCACCGGCCGGCTTCACGCAGGAAACCCCTTCCATCGCGTTCAGCCGCTGCCAGGCGTAGTCCCGTTGCTCACGCAGGCGGCCGCCAGGCTGCAGGTACTCGACGATGCTCTGGTAACCGCCCAGAGCGGTCTGAATCGCATGCTGGGTGGGCACGTTCGGACACAGGCGCATGGACGCGAGGATCTCGAGTCCCTCCACGTAATCCCGTGCCCGGTGCTTGGCCCCGCTCACCACCATCCAACCGGTGCGGAAACCGGCCACGCGGTAGGTTTTCGATAGGCCGTTCAGGGTCAGGATCAGCAGATCGTCAGCAAGGGAGCCGACCGGTACGTGCTCGGCGCCCTCGTAGAGGATTTTGTCGTAGATCTCGTCGGCGAAGACCACCAGGTCGTTCTCCCGGGCGACCTCGAGCATGTCTTCGAGCACCTGCTTCGGATACACGGCACCGGTGGGGTTGTTCGGGTTGATGATCACCATCGCCCGGGTGCGCGGAGATACCTTTGCCCGCAGATCATCCAGGTCCGGTGCCCAGTCGGCACTCTCATCACAGCGGTAGTGAACTGCTCGGCCACCGCACAGATAGGCGGCCGCGGTCCAGAGGGGGTAGTCCGGGGCCGGGATGAGCACCTCATCGCCGTCTTCGAGCAAGCCCTGCATGCCCATTACCACCAGCTCTGAAACGCCGTTGCCGATGTAGATGTCCTCGATCTCCACGTCGGCAATCCGGATCTGCTGACAGTACTGCATGATCGCCTTACGGGCGCTGTACAGGCCCTTGGATTCACAGTAACCCTGGGCGCTTGGCAGGTTGTGAATCACATCGACGAGGATTTCCTCGGGTGCCTCGAATCCCCAGGGAGCGGGATTTCCGATGTTGAGCTTGAAGACGCGGTGGCCTTCCTCTTCCAGGCGATGAGCTTCTGCGAGTACGGGCCCGCGGATGTCGTAGCAGACGTCATCCAGCTTGCTCGACTTTCTGATCTGACCCGGCATCCCTGACGCTGCCGACGCCGCAGCATCGGCGATGGTGCCGTGCAGGTGGGTAACGGTGGTGTCGGTGCTCTTGGTTTCCATTGCTCTCGCGCTCGTACTAGTATTTTCGATTTCGCCCGGTGGCCGGACATTCTCGACGAATGGCGGTCCTGACGAGCGGGCGAGCATCTTAGCAGCACCCGCTTCTGCCGTAACCCGACGCTAAGGGGTTTCCGGCGAGCGAATACTGTAACTAAATTGACCGAAAACGTGAGACTGCCAATGGCTAAAGTGACCAAAACCGACGATGAATGGCGCCAGGAGATGACGCCCGAGGAGTACGCCATCATGCGCGAGGCGGCTACCGAGAGGGCCTTCACCGGCGAGTACTGGGATACGAAAACGCCGGGAACCTATCGCTGCAGAGGTTGCGGGGCGGAGCTCTTCGACTCCGAAACGAAATACGACTCCGGGTCCGGATGGCCGAGCTTTTACGCGCCGGTCGAGGAAGGGGCGGTCGCCACCCAGCTGGACAACAGCATGATGATGGAGCGAGTGGAAGTGCTTTGCGCGACCTGCGAGGCGCACCTCGGGCACGTTTTTCCAGATGGCCCCCAGCCCACGGGCCTGCGTTTCTGCATGAATTCCGCGTCTCTGAAGCTCGAGGAGCGGGATCAGGACAGCGAGGCCTGACATGCATCCAGGAATCGTTGCCGAGAAGACGCCCGACAAGATCGCCTACACCATGGCCGAGAGCGGCGAGCACGTCACCTTTGGCGAGCTCGAGGCTGCGGCCAATCAAGCCGCTCATCTATTCCGTTCGCTGGGGCTCGAGCGAGGCGATCACATCGCCATCCTGCTCGAGAATCACAAGCGCTTCTTCCAGATCTGCTGGGCGGCGCAGCGGGCGGGGCTTTACTACACGGCCATCAGCTGGCGGCTGCAGCAGGAGGAGGTGGAGTACATCGTCGACAACTGCGAGGCGAAGGTGTTCATAACCTCCTATGAGCGGAAAGCGGTAGTTGAGCCTCTGGCTAACAAGACCCCAAACGTTACCTCGCGTTTCATGCTCGACGGTACGATCGACGGGTTTGAATCATGGGAGGAAGCGACCGGTAACATGCCTGTCACGCCGATTGCAGATCAGTCGGAAGGACAGTCCATGCTCTATTCGTCCGGCACCACTGGCTACCCGAAGGGAGTGAAGAAACCGCTCCCGGAAGGCGACTATGGCGAAGGTGAAGCCATCAACCTCATGCAGGCGCTCTACGGCGCCGATGAGAACTCCATCTATCTCTCCCCAGCGCCGCTCTATCATGCAGCACCCCTTGGCTTCACCATGGGACTGCTTCGCTTTGGCGTGCGCGTGATCGTCATGGAGCACTTCGATGCAGAACGTGCGCTGGAGTACATCCAGGCCTATCAGGTGACCCATAGCCAATGGGTGCCCACCATGTTCGTACGGATGCTGAAGCTCCCGGATGAGGTTCGCCTTGCGTACGACGTTTCCTCGCTCCGCTGCGCCATTCACGCGGCCGCGCCCTGTCCGATTCCGGTCAAGGAGCAGATGATCGAGTGGTGGGGCCCGGTGATCTATGAGTACTACGCGGGTACGGAAGCCAACGGCTTCGTTCAGCTGAACTCCGAGGAATGGCTCGAGCACAAGGGTTCGGTGGGCCGGCCGCTGAACTGTGAGATCCATATCTGCGACGACGAAGGCGAGGAAGTTCCCATCGGCGAGTCCGGCACCATTTTCATGGCCGGTGGTGGCGAGTTCGAGTACCACAAGGACGACGAGAAAACGGCCGGTTCCAGGCATCCGAAGGGTTGGTCGACGCTGGGAGATGTGGGCTATCTCGATGAGGAAGGTTACCTCTATCTGACCGACCGTAAGCACTTCATGATCATATCCGGCGGCGTGAACATCTACCCGCAGGAAGCGGAGAACGTGCTCATTACTCACGACAAAGTGATGGACGTGGCGGTCTTCGGTGTGCCGAACGAGGAGTTCGGTGAAGAGGTCAAGGCCGTCGTGCAACCGAAGGACATGGCCGATGCAACGCCGGAGCTAGCGATCGAGCTGATGGACTACTGCCGCTCGAAGCTCTCACATGTGAAGTGCCCACGCTCGGTGGACTTCCGAGAAGAGCTGCCGCGCCATCCGACCGGAAAACTGTATAAGCGATTGCTCAAAGACGAATACTGGCAACAGAAAGCCTGAGCCTCTGCCAGGCTGAAGAGGTTTGGGGATAAGCAGCCTCGTTTTGCCGGCAGGGCCTGCTGCCGCCTACTGATTGCTGAGCAGGTTGGCCGGCGCGTACTGATCCGTGAGCACCCGGGCTGTCTCATCCCAGTCCGCCTCGGTGCTGAATCCCGGGAGAAAGTCGTTTATCCGGACACCATAGGGTGCGAGCCTGGGCCCCAGACGCCGGCCCACGGCTGCCAGGGTCTCCCGATCCGGCAGCTCGCCGGTGTTGGCCAGGATGACCCGATTTGCCGAAATTCGTGAGCGGATGTTGTAGAAGGTGCCGAACACCTCCTGATAGGTGGTCGACTCATGGTCATACAGCCGGCTGATGGCGAAGGTGTTGGCTGCCACCGCGCCGCCTTCGCTCAGCAGTCCGCGGGTCTCCTCCAGATATTCCTTGGTCATCAGGTGTTCTGGTATGTAGTCGCCGTTGAAGGCATCCAGCATGATCAGGTCGTAGGTCTCGCCAGCCGCCAGCGCCCGCTTGGTGAACACCCGGGCATCTTTGAGAATGACCGTCATGTTCTCCTTTTCTTTGAAGCCGAAGTAGGTCTCGGCCACGGTCTTCACGGCCGGGTCGATCTCTACCGAGTCGATCTGCGCCTCTGGATAGAGCTCATTCAAGGCCACGGGCAGGGTACCGCCGCCAAGGCCCACGATCAGGATTCGCTCCGGCTCCGGCACCATGAGCAGGCTCATCATCATCATCTTCGCGTAAGGGAAGACCATCTTTTTCGGCGCTTTCCGATCCAGGCAGGTCTGGTTGCGTTGATCTGTGCGGACGGAGAACTGCAGGCAGATGAGGCTGCCGCGCTGATCGACCAGGATGGTGCTGTACAGCGACCGTTCCCGATGGATGATCCGCGCATCCGCGACCTGGCTGAGAGGCAGCAGCAGGGTGGTAATCAGCAACGCGTGGAGCAGGCGGATCAATGAGTTCGAGTCGGGCATTCGGTTAGGACTTCGTTGACCGGGCATGTCGCTAGGGCCTGTTCACACTAACTATGGAGTCGCGTTGCTACGCGTTGCACGCTCACTCCGCCTTGATTCGGGAAAAAATGGCATCCTGCGCGATTCCATAGTTAGTGTGAACAGGCCCTAGTTGGACGGCTGGGCCGCGGTTTCGTTCCGGTTGCCTGCCAGGTTCCCGATGGTAATCGCGATCACAGCCATGGCGAGCAGTGCCAGTGCCAGCATGGTGAGGATGGTGTTCATCTCCCACCAGAGCACGAAGTAAAAAGAGGTCGCTAAAGTGCCGAGCGCGCTGCCCATTGTGGAGACAAAGTAGAGGCGACCGGCGACCTGTCCGGACTCATGAGTGGAGGCCACCAACAGACGCACCGAGTACGGCGAAATCATGCCCATGATCACTGTGGGCAGAATGAACAACAGGCTGGCGGCCAGCAAGGATCCGTAGCGCGGGTCCTCGATTCGCTCGAAGATAAAGACCATGGCCGGTTCGGCCGAGTAGACGAGCGGGTAGAGCAGTACGGCGGCAACCGCGAAGATGATGCCGAACCGGGTGAGCGAGGGACGATGCAGGGAAAGCTTGCCACCGAACAAGTAACCGAGGGCCAGGGAGAGCATGAACACGGTAATGATGCTGCCCCAGACGTAGATGCTGGAACCGAAGTAAGGTGCAAGCACCCGTCCGCCGAGCAGTTCCAGTGACATGATGACGAAACCGCCGGTGAAGGCGAGAGCATAGATTACTGCGGCCATAAGCTGTTTATATTCAAATAGTTATGTAGTATATATGAGGGCGTTTCTCGGAAAGCTTCTCTGCCGCTTCCCAAGCGAGACTGACCTTTGGCCGCGATCTGCGGCGGTGAGTGTACAGACCGGAATATCGTATTAACAAGATGGTCGTTGAGGTCATAAGGTGCATCCAGTCTAATGGCGCCCGATTCCGGTACCACGCTGAGTGAGTTGTGACCCGCCACCTGACACACCTTCAACGGCTCGAGGCCGAGAGTATTCACATCATGCGCGAGGTGATGGCCGAGGCTGAAAATCCGGTCATGCTTTACTCCATCGGCAAGGATTCTTCAGTGATGCTGCATCTGGCCCTGAAGGCCTTCCATCCTTCCAGACCGCCCTTTCCACTTCTGCACGTGGACACCACCTGGAAGTTCCGGGAGATGGTGGAGTTCAGAGATCGACGCGCGGCGGAGCTGGGTATCGATCTGATCGTGCACATCAATCAGGACGGGGTCGCGGAAGGGGTGGGACCGTTCACCCACGGCTCCTCGGTGCACACGGACATCATGAAGACCCAGGCGCTGAAGCAGGCCCTGGAAAAGTATGGATTCGATGCCGCTTTTGGTGGCGCAAGACGCGACGAGGAGAAATCGCGCGCCAAGGAGCGGGTGTTTTCATTTCGCAGTGCGCAACATCGCTGGGACCCGAAGAATCAGCGTCCGGAGCTCTGGCAGCTGTACAACGGCCGGGTGCGGAAGGGAGAGTCCATTCGTGTTTTCCCGCTTTCGAACTGGACGGAGCTGGACATCTGGCAGTACATCCATCAGGAGGACATTCCCATCGTACCCCTCTACTACGCCAAGAAACGTCCGGTGGTCGAGCGTGATGGCATGCTGATCATGGTGGATGACGAGCGGATTCCGCTGGCAGAAGGGGAGGAGCCGGAAGAACGGCTGGTCCGGTTCAGAACGCTGGGTTGCTACCCTCTTACCGGTGCCATCGAGTCCAGTGCCGATAGCCTGACTGCCATCATCGAAGAGATGCTCGTGGCCCGAACGTCAGAGCGGCAAGGCAGGGCGATCGATCATGATGAGTCGGCTTCCATGGAGAAGAAGAAGCAGGAAGGGTACTTCTGATGAGTCAGCCGAATGAGTCCCACGCTGCGATTGAAGCCTATCTTGCCGATCAGGCCAGCAAGACAGAACTGCGCTTCCTCACCTGCGGGAGTGTAGATGACGGCAAAAGCACGCTCATCGGCCGGCTGCTCTATGACTCCAAGTTGATCTTCGAGGACCAATTGGATGCCCTGGAAGCGGACAGCCGCAAACAGGGAACTCAGGGCGAGAACATCGATCTGGCGCTGCTGGTGGATGGTCTGGCTGCCGAGCGCGAGCAGGGCATCACCATCGACGTGGCCTATCGCTTCTTCGCCACGGACCGGCGTAAGTTCGTGGTGGCGGATACCCCCGGTCACGAGCAGTACACGCGGAACATGGCCACCGGTGCCTCCAATGCCGAGCTGGCCGTCATTCTGGTGGATGCCCGCAAGGGCGTGCTCACCCAGACCAAGCGGCACAGCTACATCGTCTCTCTGTTCGGCATCAAAGAAGTGGTGCTGGCGGTGAACAAGATGGATCTGGTCGACTTCGACGAGACCGTGTTCAACGAAATCGTCGAACACTACCGCGCCTTTGCGGCGGAACTCGGCGAGCTGAACATCACCGCGATCCCGGTCTCGGCGCTGGCTGGCGACAACGTGACCGGCCCCAGCGACAAGACCGCCTGGTATCAGGGACCGACCCTGCTCGGCCACCTGGAGACGGTCGAGGTCGACTCGGATCTCGACAGCCAGCCGTTTCGCATGCCCGTGCAGTGGGTGAACCGACCTGATCTGGACTTCCGTGGCTTCAGTGGCACCATCGCCGGAGGTACGGTCCGCCCGGGTGATTCGATCAGAGTGCTGCCGTCGGGGCAGACCAGTGAGATAGCACGCATCGTCACCTACGACGGCGATCTGGGCTCGGCGGGTCCCGGCGAGGCGGTAACCCTGGTGCTGGCAGATGAGATCGACATCAGCCGAGGGGATGTGATCGCGGCAGCGCAGTCGCCCTGTCAGGTATCTGATCAGTTCGCTGTGCATCTGCTCTGGATGCAGGATGCACCCCTGTTCCCTGGGCGTCAGTACTACCTGAAATCCGGCACCCGTACCGTGCCCTGCGTGGTGACCGATCTGAAGCACAAGATCAACGTCAACACCCTGGAACAGCTGCCGGCAAAGTCCCTGGAGCTGAACGAAGTGGGCGTAGGCAACCTGAGCCTGTCGAGCCGGATCGCCTTCGATCCGTATCACGACAATCGAACGCTAGGCAGCTTCATTCTCATCGATCGACAGAGCATGAATACGGTTGGTGTGGGTCTTACCGACTTCTCGCTGCGCAGGGCGGATAACGTGCACTGGCAGGCGCTGTCGGTGGACAAGTCGCGTCGCAGTGAGCTCAAGCATCAGAAGCCCTGCGTGATCTGGTTTACCGGCCTGTCCGGGTCGGGTAAGTCGACGATCGCCAATCTGCTGGAAGCCAAACTGCACGACGAGCATCGCCATACCTACGTGCTTGACGGCGACAACGTGCGGCACGGTTTGAACCGGGATATCGGCTTTACGGAGGCCGACCGGGTGGAGAACATCCGCCGGGTGGGTGAAGTCTCCAAGCTCATGGTGGATGCGGGGCTGATCACCATAGCGTCATTTATCTCTCCGTTCGCCAGCGAGCGGCGAATGGTGCGTGACCTCCTCGATGACGGCGAGTTCATCGAGGTGTTCGTGGATACCCCGTTGGAGGTCTGCGAGGCTCGGGACCCGAAGGGTCTGTACAAAAAAGCGAGAGCCGGTGAGATTGCCAACTTCACCGGCGTGGAGCAGGAGTACGAGATTCCGGAAAACGCGGAAATCGTCGTCCAGACCGTGAACGTGTCGCCGGAAGCCGCCGCGGAGCAGGTTCTCGAGCAGCTTCGTCGGCGGGGCATTCTGGAAACCTGATGGAGCTTGGCGTCACCCTGCGCAACATGGGGGTGCAATCCTCTGCGGAGCTTGTCGTCGCCGCGGCACGGGCTGCTGAAGCCGCTGGTATGGAGTCGGTCTGGATAACAGACCACATCGCCATCCCCCCGGATGATGCGGAAGGGAGTGGTGGTCGATACCTGGATCCTCTGGTCACCCTGTCGGTGCTCGCCGGCGCTACGGAATCGATCCGCCTGGGCACCGGCGTGCTCATCCTGCCATATCGTCCGGCGCTGCCCACTGCAAAGCAGGTCGCCAGCCTGCAGGAACTGTCCGCTGGGCGGTTGCTGCTCGGTGTTGGCATCGGTTGGATGGACGCGGAGTTTCGGGCGCTGGGGATCGATCGGCACCAGCGTGGTCGTGACTCCGACGAGATTCTGGGCTTCATCAGGCGCGCGTTCGCCAGTACCGACGATATCACCGAAGCAAACGGTCAGACTTTTCTTTTCCGGCCCAACCCACCAGCACCGCCTATCTATATCGGTGGTAGGGCGCCGCATGCGCTCATGCGCGCCCTGCGACATGGTGCCGGCTGGTTGCCCATGGGCGCGGACCCGGATCGCCTGGCGCTGGATATGGCTGAGTTCAGACGACTCGCAGAAGCGGAGGACAGGCAACCAGGCCCGGTAACCGTGCTCGCGCCGTTGCCTTTGCAGCAGGCCGATGAGTGTGCGTCGCTTCTGTCACGATACGCGGAGATGGGTGTTGAGCGCCTGGTCTGTGCGTTGCGCTATGACACCCTGGCGGACTACCAACGTGCCCTCGAACGCATTGCCCGCATCTCGGAAAGGCTCAAGCGTCCGTCGTGAACTTTGCCTTGCGGGCAATGAGCCAGCTGCTGTCACGCCAGCATCCCGAAGTGATGGTGGTGGATGGGGCCCGACTGCAGCGGATCGGCGAAGCCTGTTGGGTTGCTGATCGGGAGCTCAGCTACAACGGACGTTCGACGTTGCCCGTTCGAATGGTTGTTATCCGGGACCCGGATGGCGGCTTGACCCTCTACTCTCCGGTGGCGATGGATGAGGGCACCAGCGAAGCGCTGGCTGGGCTCGGAGAGGTGGTGCGCGTGCTGGCACCGAATCGATTCCATACGCTGTTCGCAGGCAGGGTGCTCGATGCCTATCCAGATGCCGAGCTGCTGGTTCCGGAGGAGAACGCCGGGCTTGCAGAGAGGTTTCCAGCCCGGACGCGGATCATCGGTGATATGCAGACTGTCTCGACGGGATTGGAAGTGCTGCCCGTACACCTGTCGGAGGGGCTGGTGGAGCTCTGTGTTTACCACGATGCCAGTGAAACGCTGCTGCTGGCTGATCT
The DNA here is from genome assembly GCA_965215995.1 of Candidatus Azotimanducaceae bacterium. Lineage (GTDB taxonomy): Bacteria > Pseudomonadota > Gammaproteobacteria > Pseudomonadales > Azotimanducaceae > SZUA-309. The sequence goes on from OZ244128.1 coordinate 4,784,490, forward strand.
GCTGTTCAACATCCAGCAGGCCAGCAGCCTCGGGGCTAAGCTCGCCTACCAGTTGAACGGAGTCTGGCGGCAACCTGCGAACTCACGCCTGCAGCGTCTGTTTCTTTTCAGAAACGCGGACAGCCTGAATCGGTTCTACCGCTGGGCCCTGGCGAAGCCGTTTTCCCAGATCAGCATGGCACATGGGCAGATCATCACCCGGGACGCGAGAGAGCAGTTCTACCAGATCTTCTCCCGCTACAGATCACCTGCCGGCTGAGCCGGGATGGCACCCTCATGACAGAGCTGACTTTTGCCAGCCCCGCTTTGGCGGAGTTCTTCGCGAGTAATGGCTGGCGCCGGTTTGAAGACCTCTGGGGGTTGGAGGCGAGTGAGGTGGAGCCAGGCAACCTACACCGAGGTGGCTGGAGTTACGTCGTTCGCTTCGCCGCCGACGACGGCAGTGCGTTCTATCTGAAGCGGCAGGAAAACTTCGATTACCGGACCTGGGAGAGCGGAATCGTCCGCCGCCCCACGGTGGTCAGGGAATGGCAGACCGGTAAAGCTTTTCGAGATATTGGCATCGGCACTGCCGAGCCCGTCTGCCTTGGCGTGGGGCAGAACAAACCAATGCGTGGGATTCTGGTCACGCGAGCACTGGATGAACATGAGCCCCTCACCGAAGTGCTCAAACGATTACCTGGTGGCAGCGATGCGCGTCAACGTCTCTGGTATCGGATCGCCGATGCGGTGCGCCTGATTCATGACCAGGGCTATCGGCACAACTGTCTCTATGGGCACCACATTCTGGTTCGCGAAACGGAGGAAGGTTGGGACTGTGCCTTCATCGATCTCGAGAAGGCGAGCCGAACCAGCAACGCATATCGGGCTGCCATCGCTGATCTGAGTGCATTGGATCGACACACGGACGACATGAGCCTCAGAGATCGGGAGTGGCTCTGGGATCGCTATTTCCGCGACGTGCCGCTGGCCCGTCGGGAGAAGATACTCCGGGTAATGGCTCGAAGAACGGCAAAGCGTGCGGTGACCCGTTACATTCGTGATTGCGCATCCGGTCGTCGCGGTGAGATGGCACGGGGTCCCGCTGACTGACATGCTCGCTGCAAACCGGCTTTAGGGCCTGTTCACACTAACTATGGAATCGCGCAGGATGCCATTTTTTCCCGAATCAAGGCGGAGTGAGCGTGGCGTAGCAACGCTACGTGAGCGATCGACAACGCAGAGTCGGGGAAAAATGGCCCCTGCCCGAAGGGTTGCGCCCAAAATCGTGCCCTGCGTTGTTGCTCGTCGCTCATTTACCGCAAGTAAACTTCGCTCCTCGCGCCTAGCAAGGCACGATTTTGAGCAGCAACGCGACTCCATAGTTAGTGTGAACAGGCCCTAGTCAACCCGCAGACCTGCGACCGGGATCAGCGCTTCTCTACCGCTTCGACAGGGTTACCTGCATCGGCCCAACCGCGGAAGCCACCGCCGATGTGGCAGACGTTTTCGAGCCCCATGTTCTGGACCGTCTGGGTTGCCAGCGCCGAGCGCCAACCGCTCTGACAATAGAAGACGAAGCGCTTGCCGGAGCCGAAGACGTCTTTGTAATAGGGGCTGTCCGGATCGATCCAGAACTCGAGCATACCGCGCGTGGCGTGAAAGGCTCCGGGGACCTTACCTTCCCGCTGCAGCTCCCGCAGGTCTCTAATGTCAACAAATTGAACGTTATCATCGCCCAGTAAGGACGCCGCCTCTGCTGGGTCCAGGGTTTCGATTTCGGCCTCCGCTGCTTCGAGCAGTGCCTTATAGCCGGTCTTCAAGGTCAATGTCTTACATCCGTTGGAGCTGATTGCCTCTTTATAGCCTTGCAGCGTTGCTCAAGCTATCGCTCCAACATCCGAAAAAAAGAGCCAACTGGCCATGTGCGGCAGTTCACGCCGAAATTGGCCATGTCCAGCACGCCTGACGTGATTCGATAGGAGGCATCTGGAGGGCATCTAAATGCTTATAAAACAATTAGATAGCGAGTATCTCCCGATTCTGGCACGGATCCTGATACCCGATACAGAGATGTTGCATACGCCTTGTAGAGCAGAGAAATGAGTCATCCAGTCGCCAGAAACTACCCGGAACAGTTCGCAACCACGCCGGATCTGCTGCATGTGGTCATTCCTCGCCACGAGATCATCGCGGAGATGAGTCTGCGAGGCGAGGACGATACGCTCAACGACGTCTGCCTCGCCGTCGCCGTGGTTGCGGATGTGCTGGGGCTCGCCATGGCGGCCTCGGCGAGCGAGCTCGACTGAGATCTTCGGCTCTATCTCCCCTTCCAGTTCGGCGCTCGCTTCTCCGCGAACGCTTTCGGGCCTTCCACGAAATCCTCGCTCTTGGCCATTGCTCTGACCGAGTCGTACTGCTTGCTCATGGACTCTTCCAGGGACCCCATGGACAGCGACTGGTAGACCACATCCTTGCTGGCGCGAATGGATAGCGGTGCACAGGCAGTGATCTGATCCACCCAACCCTGAGTGGCTTCCATCAGCCGATCGTGGGGTACCACATCGTTCACGAAACCAAGCTCTTTGCCTTCAGCGGCGGTGACGTGTCGACCGGTCAGGATCATCCCGAGTGCGCGCTTGGCTCCGATCTGTCGCGGCAACCGGTTCAGACCACCTGCCAGTGCGGCCAGGCCGACTTTCGGCTCCGGCAGTGCAAACATGGCCTTTTCCGAGGCGATGATCAGATCACAGGCCAGCGCGATCTCGAAACCGCCGCCCATGGCCACGCCGTTGACCGCAGCAATAACCGGCTTGGTGAGATCGAACCGGGAAGTGAGCCCCGCGAAGCCCCTTGGCATGGGAACCCGCTCACCGCCTTCGGCCTGGTAGCGAAGGTCATTACCGGCACTGAAGCCGCGGCCGCTGCCGGTAATGACGGCCACCCAGAGGTCATCGTCTGCCGCGAACTCATCAAAGACCTCGCCAAGCTCCGCATTGGCTGGCGGATGCAAGGCGTTGAGCCGATCGGGCCGGTTCAAGGTCACGGTCATTACGTGGTCTTTCTTGTCGACCAGACAATACTCAGGCATAGCTCTCCCTCAAAGATGTTGTGTCGAGTTGAAGAAGTTAACGTAGGGAGAAGGGGAAAGCACCAGTTCGGTCAGACTGCAGTTCGCGACCGGGTAATCCACCCAGCAGCGCGGATCATCGTTCAGAATGGTGCCGAGAGCCACAGCGAGAGCCGCGCCGTGCCCGACGACCAACACCCGTTCGTCAGCGGGGTGCTGCTCATGAATCGACAGTAGTGCGTCAACGGTCCGTTCCGCGACCGCATTCAGGGACTCTCCGCCAGGTGGGCTGAAATCGAGATTGCTCCGGGTGCGATTGTAGAAGTCATGCTCTTTAGCCAGCGCCTCGAAGGCCAGGCCTTCCCATTCGCCAATGGCGTACTCCGCAAGGCCTTCCATTGGCGTGGGTTCTATCTCGAGCACCGCCTGCACGGCTTGAGCGGTTTCCAGGCAGCGATCCAAGGGGCTTGTGTAAATGGCGGTCAGCTCCTTGTGGGTCCGGGCAATATACCGGGCTGTCTTTTTCACCTGCCGTCGACCTCGCCAGGTCATTGTGCTGTTGGTAGAGCCATGCCAGAGACGTTTGCGGTTCGCGTGGATCTGTCCGTGACGGAGTAGTAAGAGGGATGCCATCGCCGGTATTCTGCGCGACCCGGAAGATCGGCTCCAGTAAGTCTATGCGTGACTGTGTCTTGAAATTGCGAGTGGCGTATCGAGTTCTTCCACTGCTTCTCCTTCTGCACGGATGTGAGGAAACGCCCGAGTACCATCGCTTCGAAGGGGCGACGATGGGGACCTACTTCCGGATCACCGCGCTCTGCCCGGAAGCCGACTCCGTCTCGCTTGAGGGACAGCTGGAAAGGGAGCTCGTGCGGGTGAACGCGCAGATGTCTACTTACCAACCGGACTCCGAGCTGATGCGGTTCAACAACCACCCACCGGGTGAGTGGGTGCGGGCATCACCTGAGCTCGTGGAAGTCGTCGCTGCTGCCGCCGAGATATCGAGTTGGTCCTCCGGCGCCTTCGATGTGACCATCTCGGAGCTCGTCGACTTGTGGGGGTTTGGGCCGGGAGGTCGGATCAGCAGCCGGCCCTCTGAGCAGGCCATCGCAGAAGCACGGACCCGCATTGGCTTTAAGCGTCTGGAAATCGATGTGTCTGCACAGGCCATTCGCCGTCGCTCCACATTCGCCGTGGATCTGTCTGCCATTGCCAAAGGCTACGCGGTGGATCGACTGAGCCAGCTGCTCGAGGCTCAGGGTTGCGACAACTATCTGGTGGACATTGGCGGTGAGGTGAGAGGTGTCGGCTTGAGCCCGTCAGGGCGGCTCTGGCGGATCGGCGTGGAAGTGCCGGATCCCGACAGCTTGGGAGGGGTACAGAAGGTTCTTGAGCTCGATGCGATGGCGGTTGCGACTTCCGGAGACTACAGGAATTTCCTCGATCTCGAAGGAGAACGGTACTCGCACACGCTGGATCCACGGTCCGGCTATCCGGTTGCGCATGCGCTGGCCTCTGTGACCGTCCTGCACCCCTCCGCCATGTGGGCAGACGGCTATGCCACGGCGCTCAACGTGCTGGGACCCGAAATGGGCTTCGAGCTCGCAGAAGTCAGTGAGCTCGCCGCCTTCTTTCTGATTCGCCGTCCCAATGGCTACGAAGAACGGTATACTGCGGCCATGCTGAGGTATCTGGACCAAACGCCGGAGAGTAGCCGATGACAACGATCCTCCTGGCTTTCCTGTTCATGCTGTTGCTGGTTGCCGGGATGGCAGTGGGTGTGCTCTTCGGGCGCAAGCCGATCAGTGGCAGTTGTGGTGGTATGAAATCGCTTGGGATGGGCGTTTCCTGCGAGATCTGTGGTGGCAATCCGGATCTGTGCGAAACGGGCGAGCAGAAAGGCAGCAGCAAAGCATCAGACCTCTACTATCGTGCGGATGACTGAACGGCGCCTGGCACCGGTTCTCATCAGGTCGTGAGTCGTCCCGTCTCTCTCGAGTTGGGCGCCCGTTACGCGCTCACTCGCAGAAGCGCAATCTCGTTCATCAGTTTCGTAGCAGTGGCCGGGCTGGCACTGTCCGTGGCCGTGCTGGTGATCGTGGTCAGCGTCATCAACGGCATGGAAAGGGAGTTGAAGGAGCGGGTGCTCGGCATGCTGCCACACCTGACTTTCTACGGTCGTGAGCCCATGGCGGTAGATTCCGCGGAGATCGCGACGATCGCGGATCTGGACGGTGTGGCGGGGGTGGTGCCCCTGATCCAGCAGGCCGGGCTGGCAGCCGTCAGCGATCGGGTCGCAGGTGTGCTGATCACTGGCATCGGAGATCAGTACAGCCTCGTCTCGGATCTGTACGACCACCTGGAGGGGGAGGCGCCCAGGCTGGAGGCGGGAGCCTTCGAGATGTTTCTCGGCGCCGGTGTCGCGAAGACCCTTGGGGTGGAGATCGGAGACAAGGTCGCCATTGTTCTGCCGAGTGCGACCGTAACACCGGCTGGTCTGTTCCCACGCCAGAAGCGTTTTTCCGTTCGCGGCATCGTTCGCTCCCGCTCCGAGATCGATGCCCGTGCGGTGTACCTGCACGAAGCAGATGCCCGTCGTCTGCTACGACTCGGAGATCGCGTGCACGGCTATCAGGTACGCCTGACAGACCTCTTCGACGCTGAGGCGGTGGCTCGAGCGGGCATGTCCGCGCTTGCAGATCGGAATCTATTCCCGCGTAGCTGGATACGTACTCACGGCAATCTTTATCACGCTATCGGCGTGCAGAAAACCACCATGTTCGTGCTGCTGTCCTTCCTGGTGGGTGTGGCGGCGTTCAACCTGGTTTCCACTCTGGTGATGGTGGTGGATCAGCGTAAGAGCGATGTAGCCATCCTGAGGACGCTCGGCAGTGACAGTCGCACGGTTGTGTGGGCGTTTCTGTTGCTCGGCACAACCCTCGGACTTGTCGGTATCGCCACCGGTGTGTTCGTGGGTGTGCTTGTTTCTCTGCTGCTGCCCGAGGCTTACCTCTGGCTGGCCGACAGACTGTCGGTGGACCTCATGAGCCAGTACTTCGTGAACTACCTGCCAGTGGAAGTGCGGGTGACGGATCTGATCGGCATCAGTGTCACCGCTCTCATGCTCAGCATGTTGAGCACCCTGTACCCTGCCTGGCGGGCAGTGCGGTTGAAACCCTCGGAAGTGCTGGCGCATGAGTGAGGTTCTGCGCGCGGAAGGGCTCCGCAAAGGTTATCGGCAAGGGGGTGCTGAAATCATCGTCCTCGACGGCGTTGATTTCTCCGTGGCCCATGGCGAGCGGATTGCGATCATAGGCCGGTCCGGCGCGGGAAAGAGCACGCTGCTTCATCTGCTGGCGGGTCTCGATGAACCGGATGCAGGCTCTGTCTGGATAAAGGGTGAAAACCTCACCTCGGCCGATGCAGCAGGACGCGCCGCCATCCGCAACGCGCACATGGGCTTCGTCTATCAGTTCCACCACCTGCTGCCGGAATTCAGTGCCGAGGAAAATGTCGCTATGCCGCTGCGACTCGGTGGCATGCCTGCCAAAGCAGCGAGAAACGCCGCGGCGGAGCTGCTCGACCGGGTCGGTTTAGGTGGCCGCCTGAGCCACCGGCCAAGCGAGTTGTCGGGTGGCGAGCGGCAACGGGTGGCCGTAGCCAGAGCGTTGGTGGCTTCACCCGCCGTGGTGTTGGCGGACGAGCCAACGGGTAATCTGGATCGGGAGAACGCGGAACAGGTATTCGCGCTCATGTGCGAGCTGAGCGACGAGCGAGGGATCGGCTTTGTCATCGTGACGCACGATGAAGCGATGCTAAACGGCGTGGACCGGGTGCTCAAGCTGGTGGATGGGGCGATCCTGTGAGCCGCTCGGTCGCCTGGTCGCTGGCAATTCGCTACCTGAAAACCCGTCGGAAGCAGTTTGCTGCTTTCATCACCTGGGTGTCACTACTCGGACTGGCGCTCGGCGTGCTGGTGCTCACGGTGGTGGTTTCGGTGATGAACGGCTTCGATCGGGAGCTGAAAACGCGCATCCTGGGCACGGTTCCACACATTCTGCTGGAAGACGTGGCCCTCTCGGATTCAAGAGTGGATGAAGTTCGCGGTTTCGACGAGGTCCTGAACGCCTACGAGTTTTTTCTCGGTGCCGGGATGCTGACCCGGAGCAGCGTGGTCAATCCGGTGGCCATCTATGGTATTGATCCAGGTGACGAGGGCGCTCTTCAGTCGATCGCCGCCAACATGCTGGAAGGTTCGCTCGGGGATCTGGCAGGGGAGGGGCGCGGCATCATCATGGGTGCGCCGCTGGCATCCCGTCTCGGACTCTTCCCGGGTGACACCATCGCGCTGGTGATCTCCGAACCCACGGCAAGCGGACTGCGCCCGCAGATACAGCCTTTTCAGCTGGCTGGTACCTTCGAGCTGGGCGCGGAGCTCGATTACTCGCTGGTGGTGGTTGACCGCTCAGATCTCGCCGTGGGTGACCTGGCCAGCATTGGCAGATCGGGTGTCAGGCTGGTGCTGAGTGATCCACTTCTGGCAGAGTCAACTGCAGAACGAATTACCGCAAGTCTGCCGGATCTCGTTGTCGCGAGCTGGACGGACAGTTACGGAGAACTTTTTCAGGCCGTTCGCCTGGAAAAGCTGATGATGTTCCTGATTCTGCTGATGGTGGTGGCGGTAGCGACCTTCAACATCGTATCCGGCCAGATGATGGTGGTGGCCGATAAGCGCTCCGCCATTGCCATCTTGCGAACCATGGGCGCCGAGGCAGGAACCATCCGATTGACCTTTCTGTTTCAAGGTGTGCTGATCTCCGGCATTGGCATCGTCGCCGGGCTGATTGCCGGTGTGCTCGTGGCCTATCGGATCACCGACATCGTCGGCTGGATGAAAGACTGGTTCGGCTTCGGCCTGCTGGATGGCACCTACTTTGTGGAAGTGCCGGTGCTGGTGCTCGGTTCAGATCTCTGGATCATCGCCGGCCTTTCCGGGGTGCTCTGCCTGCTGTCTGCCTGGCTTCCGGCGCGGAGAGCCGCGCTCATGAACCCGATCGACGGGCTGCACGGATAGCACGGCGTTCCCGCCACCGGCTGATCACATGTAACCGCCAGCTGACTCGCACCAGCACGAAACCGGTCACTCCAGCCACCCATCCACATAGAAGCGAGCCGAAAATCAGTGGATAGCCGATGTCGTCCAGGTTCTCGAGCAACCAGCTGAAGCTGAGCTCGATGCTGCTGACCGCCACATCCATGTTCAAAAGCCAGGCGCCGAGCCGATAGGTGAAATAAAAAATCGGTCCTATGGTGATGGGATTGCTGATCCAGACCAGCGCCACGGACAACGGCAGGTTGCAGCGGGCGACGATGGCCAGGACAGCTGCCAGTAGCATCTGAAAAGGTATCGGCACAAACGCGCAGAAAAGGCCAATGAAGGTCGCACCGGCAATCGAGCGGCGGTGCATGTGCCAGATCTCGGGATTCTTCAGCCACTTGCCCACAGGACGCAGGGCGGGATTCTCGCTGACCTCACCCGGGTCCGGTAGATACCTTCGGAGAAGATTTCGAGGCATGTGCAGATTATGCACCCGAACCCTTCTACCGGACATGACGGCTGACCCATTCTCGTGGCCTTCGCGCTGAAAACCGTATTCACGGATGGCCTGTTCTGGCCGGTCATCGCGATTGCCGGTGGGGTGGGCTTGCTTGTGCTGCCCGCAAGCCGACTGCCTGGGTGGCAGATTCCAGTACTGCTGCTGCTGGGTGTGGCTGTCCTTTTGGCTGCCAGGGCGGCGCCCATGCTGCGCCTCGCGCCCTGGTTTCTGCTGGGCTTTCTGTACGGGCAATGGCAGATGGAAGGGGCGCTCGACGCCCGGTTGCCGCTATGCGCTGATCAGTCCCTGCGGCAGTTCGAGCTGATTCTGCTGGATACCCCGGTGCTGACGCAGTTAGACGATACGCAGGGTCCGTCCGTGGCTCGTTTTCAAGCCGAGGTCAGCACGACCGAAGAAGATGGCTGCCTGTCATCCGGGGTTAGCAGGGTGCGTCTCACCTGGTACGACCCGCCGCCTCTCCGCAAAGGTGAACGCTGGCTGGTGGAAGGACGTTTACGACCGCCGTGGGGCAACCTGAATCCGGGCGGGTTTGATTACGAGCGCTGGCTGCTTGGCGAGGGACTTGCCGGGACCGGCTACGTGAAAGCTGGTCGGCGCCTGCAGGCAGCACCCTCGTCCTTCGATCTTCGAAGCCGGATTCGCGCTGGCTTGCGGCTCTGGCTGGAGCGACGGCAGTCCAGGCATCCGGGGATCATGCTGGCGCTGATGACCGGGGATGATTCCGCACTCGGCCAGGCTGAATGGCGTCTTCTCAGGGACAGCGGCACCGTGCATCTGCTGGTGGTCTCAGGCCTCCACGTCGGCATGGTGAGCGGGCTGCTGTTTCTGCTCGGCCGGGGTTTGTGCCGAATCTCAAGCCGGTTGCTGCTTCTGGCGGGGGCGCGTCGCCTCGCCGGCTTGTTCGCGTTGACCGGGAGCGGTGCCTATGTCTGGCTGAGCGGGTCCGGGGTGCCTGCGCTGCGCGCCTGGCTCATGAGTGCGGTTGTGCTGCTCGTGCTTTCCAGCGGCCGAACCGTGCGCGGGCTGAACGTGGTGCTGCTCGTGATGGCGCTGGTGCTCATCGGCAATCCGCTGGTTGTGCACCAGCAGGGCTTCTGGCTTTCCTTCGTGGCAGTTCTGTCCCTGGTTGCCTGGTTCGAGCCCACCCAGGTTGGCCGCCCCGCCGAGCCCCGTACGCTCATCGCACGCTCTGCGTCTCCGTTGCTGGCGTTTCTGCAGGTGCAGATCGTCTTGCTGTTTGCGCTTAGCCCGTTGCTCGCTGCCTTCCAGGGCGGAGTGCCGTTACAGAGCCCGCTGGTCAATGCGCTGGTCGTGCCCCTGGTGACTTTCCTGGTGCTACCGCTGCTGCTGGCAGCGGCGTTGCTCTTCTTCTATCTGCCCGTGTTGGCGGAGTTTCTCCTGACGGCGGCGGAGGTTTCGCTGGACGTGGTGATGCTGACCGTCTCTGCTGCTGCGGAAGTGCCGGTCACCGCCATGTTCCTGGACGGCGCAGCATCCTGGCTGCTCATGCTGCTGGTTCTGCTGGTGCTTCAGCGGCGACCCTCCTGGCAAACGCAGCTGACTTCGATCGGGCTCTGGTGGGCTCTTTTACTCCCGGCGGCTGACATGCCGCCTTTCGGTGAGTTCCGCGTGACCGCGCTGGATGTCGGGCAGGGTTCGGCCATTCTCGTGGAGACACATCGGCATCGGCTGCTCTTCGATACCGGGCCCCGATATGCCTCAGGCTTTGATCTTGGAGACGCCGCTGTGGTGGCGAGCTTTCAGCGTCTGGGAGAGGGCGATCTGGATGCGCTGGTACTCAGTCATGATGACATCGATCACACCGGCGGTGCTCGGGCCGTGATCGAGCAGCTGGCGCCCGCGCTCACATGGACGTCGTTCCAGCTGGCAGGGCAGCAGGATCTGCCAAGACCTTGCGTTGCCGATAGCCGATGGATATGGGATGAGGTGAGTTTTCGCTTTCTGCACCCTGAGCCCGACTGGCAGGGCAGTGACAACGACAGATCCTGTGTGCTGCTGATCACGAACCGAAACCGGTCCGTGCTGCTCAGCGGGGACATCTCACGACGGGTCGAACGGCGTCTGCCGAAACAACCCGTGGATCTGCTCATGGCACCGCATCATGGCAGCCGGACGTCGTCCTCGTGGAGTTTTGTCAGAGGATTCTCACCGCAGACCGTATTTGTCAGCACTGACCGGCGTAGCCGCTATGGGCACCCTCACCCGGAGGTGATGGCCCGTTACGCGGATGCCGAGGTTCGGATAACGGGCCGGTCGGGTGCCCTCACCTGGCAAAGTAACGAGCCTGACTTGATCTTTGCCCAGCGTGAGCAGGCGGGTGCTTACTGGCACCGGCGCGCGCTCCCGGTCAGGCCTTGAATTCGCTGCCTTCCGGGTCGTCCAGCAGGCGAATGATATGGCGCAGTTCCCTGACGAGCTGGTCTTTCTCCTCGTCGTTGAGGAAGTGTCCGACTTCCAGAGCCTTGTCGCGGCATTTCAGCTCGATCTTCTTCCGGTACCAGGGGTGCCGGGCTGGCTCAACGAAGAATCGGGCGAAATAGCGTTCGAACGAGAAGCGCTGGGTCGGCGCACGAATACCGCGCTCGAAGATCAGCTCCTCACGACTCAGCCGCAGGACCTCGGTGACGTGGGTACGGCGTACGCAGTAGTACAAAGAACCGGCCAGAACCGACATCTCGAGAATCGTGAACGGCAGGATCATCCAGAAGCCCTGTGCGGTGAATGCCGCGGCTATGATCAACGAGAGGGTCATCAGCGTACCGACGAAGTAGGTGTTGGCTTGCCAGGTCCAGGAGCGGTTCGGTCGCAGCACGATCAGTGCAGCTGAGGTGTCCACATCGAAGTCGCAGGCAATCATGAGTCCCGTTCCTTGACAGATAGCCAGCGGAAAGCCGCCCGGGCCTGTCGTCGGCAGAGCTCGTCGGCAAAAGTAAGCTCGTCGATCATCCGCGGGTTCTGCAACCAGCGACTGTCCTTGTAGCGCTCGCCTGCCTGGAAGGAAAACTCGGATGAGTCTGCCTGGGCGATGGCGAATACCTTGGCGACAGCGGCTTCCGGCATGCTTTCGGAGGATTCCGTCTCGATGGTGAGCAACTCCAGATCGTCCGCGGAAACAGCGAGCGAGAATCTCTCTTTCAGCAGCCGGGTGAGCGCGGTGCGCCATTCGTCCCCGACGATCAGATAGGTGCCCGGAAAAGTCCATCTGCCATTCTGCTGAACGACCAGCAGCCGGCCGGTTTCTTTCATGATCAGCGCCGCAACATGGAGCTGAAAGTAGTCGCGGCCGACGGCGAGCTCGTCCCGCAGGCGCTCCACGCTCTCCCAGAGATGACGGCTGGTACGGTTCTTGAACGAAAGGCCGAGCCCGCTATCTTCGACCCGGCGGACCTCCATCTCCACGGTGGGGGTGGGTTGAGTGTCGATCGTGTTCGGATTCTTAAGCGTCAGTCGGACGGTCGCGCCGGTACGAATGCTGGGCGCTTCCGTTTGCACGTCCATGTGGACGAAGACGCCGCCCTCCGAGATGTCGCGGGCCACACAGTTGCGCCGCCCGATGCTGGGATGGGTCAGCTCCACCAGAAGTGGTAGCTGGATGCGAGGGTGCTCTCTTCTCTCCATCGAGCCGGATTCGGACGCTTCTTCGAATTGATTCTTCTAAGGGGCTATTTCAGTCGTTTTGGACTTTTCTGAGTTCTGATCGGGCAATTGCAGGCTACGTATATGTCCCTACGCCCAGACATCGGCCGGAACCGCTTGAATTTTCAGGCATTGGCCACATTGTAGCAACAGTCGTTGTTAACGAGAGAAAGTCATGCGACCGGACAAGATGACCAGCCGTCTGCAGGAGGCCATCGGTGATGCTCAGTCCCTTGCCATAGGCAGGGACCATACCGCGCTCGAGCCTCTGCACCTGTTTGCGGTAATGCTCGAGCAGAAGCCGGGTGGCGTTGCTGCGCTGCTGACCAGCGCAGGTGCCGATATGGCGAACCTGAAAGGCGCCGTGGAAGATAGCCTGGACGGACTCGCGACGCTCAGTGCGCCAACCGGTGAGATCGCGCCTTCCGCCGAGTTCGCGCGAGTCTTCAACCTGGCGGACCGGGGCGCTCAGAAGGCGGGTGACAGCTATCTCTCTTCCGAACAGGTACTGCTGGCCATGCTCGAAGATGATCGGGTAGGCAGGATGCTGAGAGCCAGCGGGGTGAACATTGAATCTCTTCAGGAGGCCATCAGGATGTCCAGAGACGGAGATACCGTTGATGATCCAAACGCAGAAGACACGCGGGAAGCCCTCGCCAAGTACACGGTAGATCTGACCGAACGGGCAGAAGAAGGCAAGCTCGATCCGGTGATTGGGCGGGACGATGAGATCCGTCGAACGGTGCAGGTGCTGCAGCGCCGGACCAAGAACAACCCCGTGCTCATTGGTGAGCCGGGGGTGGGTAAGACGGCCATAGTCGAAGGGCTGGCGCAGAGAATCCTCAACGGCGAGGTGCCCGAGGGGCTCAAGAACAAACGGATACTGGCGCTGGACATGGGTGCCCTGATCGCGGGTGCCAAATTCCGCGGGGAGTTTGAAGAACGTTTGAAGGCGGTGCTGAACGAGCTGTCCAAGCAGGAAGGCAACGTCATTCTGTTCATCGATGAGCTGCACACCATGGTGGGTGCGGGTAAGGCCGAAGGCGCCATGGACGCCGGCAACATGCTGAAACCCGCGTTGGCCCGTGGCGAGCTGCATTGTGTCGGCGCAACCACGCTCGACGAGTACCGTCAGTACATCGAGAAGGACGCGGCCTTGGAAAGACGCTTCCAGAAGGTGCAGGTGGATGAACCGAGCCTGGAAGATGCGGTGGCCATCCTGCGCGGTCTCAAAGAGCGCTACGAACTGCACCACGCGGTGGACATCACGGACCCGGCCATCGTCGCGGCTGCCCGACTGTCGCATCGCTACATCACGGATCGGCAGCTGCCCGACAAGGCCATCGACCTGATAGACGAAGCCGCCAGTCGGATCCGGATGGAAATGGACTCCAAACCCGAGGCGATGGACAAGCTCGAGCGGCGGCTGATCCAGTTCAAGATGGAAGCGGAAGCGCTCAAACAGGAGTCGGACGATGCCAGCAAGAAGCGACTGGCCGATCTTCAGGAATCAATCGACAACCTGGAGAAAGAATACGCTGATCTGGATGAGATCTGGCAGGCCGAGAAAGCGACGCTGCGTGGTGCCCAGGAGCTGAAGGAAGATCTTGACGTGGCACGGGGGGAGTTCGAAGCAGCTCGTCGGGCAGGTGATCTCACGCGTATGTCCGAACTCCAGTACGGCAAGATCCCGGAGCTAGAAAAGCAGCTCGAGGCGGCAAGCCAGAACGGTGAAGCCGCACCGCGCCAGTTGCTCCGCAACAGTGTCACCGAGGAAGAGGTGGCAGAGGTTGTCAGCAAGTGGACGGGGATCCCCATCTCCAAGCTGCTCGAAGGAGAGCGGGAAAAGCTGTTGCAACTCGAGACGCAGCTGCACGCTCGCGTGGTCGGACAGGACGAGGCGGTTACCACGGTGGCAGATGCCGTGCGACGCTCCCGGGCCGGGCTTTCGGATCCGAACAAACCCAACGGCTCCTTCATGTTCCTCGGCCCCACCGGTGTGGGTAAGACAGAGCTATGCAAGGCGTTGGCGGAGGTGCTGTTCGACTCCGAGGAGGCCATGCTGCGGGTCGACATGTCCGAGTTCATGGAGAAGCACTCGGTAGCAAGGCTCATCGGTGCACCACCCGGCTATGTGGGTTACGAGGAAGGAGGCTACCTGACGGAGAAGGTCCGGCGTCGCCCTTACTCACTCATCCTGCTCGATGAGATCGAGAAGGCGCATCCGGATGTGTTCAACATCCTGCTGCAGGTGCTCGATGATGGACGCCTGACGGATGGCCACGGTAGAACGGTGGATTTCCGCAATACCGTTCTGGTGATGACGTCGAACATCGGGTCTCAGGCGATTCAGTCGCTGACCGAAAACGATCAGCAAGATCGGATCAAGGCGACGGTGATGGGTGAAGTGCAGCAGCACTTCCGCCCGGAGTTCATCAACCGCATCGATGATACGGTGGTATTCCATCCGCTGGCCAAGGACCACATGGCGAAGATCGCCGCGATCCAGTTCGACGTGCTGAAGGCCCGTCTGGCTGATCAGGATGTGAACATCGAGCTCAGCCAGGCAGCGATCGATGCGCTGGTTGAAGAGGGTTATGACCCGGTGTACGGTGCGCGGCCGCTGAAGCGAGTGATTCAGAAACGGATCGAGAATCCGCTGGCACAGCGGATTCTGGCGGGGGACTTCCCGCCAGGCAGCACCATACAGGTGGGTCTGGAGGGAGATTCGTTCACCTTCGAGTCCGTGGGCGAGGCCGCCTGATAGACTATTGTATAAATATACAGTATTTCGTAGTATCGGTGCCGTTATGAGAGATCATCAGCCGAAATCACAGCAGCAGCTACCGTTGTTTGCCTCTGGTGGCCTGATGCCTGGCGAAGGCCCGGCTCAGTTCGCGCAGCGCAAGCATGCGCTGAAACGCAAGGTGGTGATCAACCCCCATCTGGCGGCGGCCCGACGAATCGCGAAGAAGATGCGCCGGCTGCCCGATCGATCTGAAGCGGAAACACGAGCTGGCCTTGCCATCTGTGCCCAGCTGAAAGCCTATCTGGCTGATGGGCAGGATGTCGTATTGGCAGATGACCGATCGACCAGGCCCGAGGCTCACTGATTTCCTGGAACGATTTCACGTTTCTCAAGTCACCTGAAAATCCGCCGGCAACCGGCGAATCCTCAAGCGATGCTTGGGCCGGCTGTTCCTGCCCCGGTAAAAGTGTTCAAATTGCGAACTGCAACGGTGTCCGACGTCAGATTTGGGCACCAAATTCCCTCAAATTCAGTAAGATAGCGCCTGAATCAAGACTGAGCCTGCGGTTGTCCGCAGGCCGAAGCTGAATAGGGTGGCAATACAGGTAGTTCGAACGCCATGATCAACAAATGTCTGTTTCCCGTCGCCGGTTACGGCACGCGCTTTCTGCCGGCGACCAAAGCCATGCCGAAGGAGGTTCTGCCCATCCTCGACAAACCGCTGGTCCAGTACGGTGTCGAAGAAGCCTTCAGCGCCGGTCTGACTGATATCGGCTTCGTTACCGGGCGAGGCAAGCGTGCCATCGAAGACCACTTCGACATGAGCTATGAGCTGGAGCATCAGATCGCAGGGACGGGCAAGGAGCAGCAACTGGCTGGCATTCGGGAACTGATTGAGCGTTGCACGTTTTCCTACACGCGTCAGGTCCATATGCGCGGTCTGGGTGATGCCATTCTCAAAGGGCGGACGGTGCTGGGCGATGTGCCTTTCGGGGTCGTGCTCGCGGACGATCTCTGTCTGGGAGCGGACGGAGGCAAAGGGCCCGGTGTGCTCGAGCAGATGGTCGGTCTGTACAATCAATTCCGTTGCAGCATTGTCGCCGTCGAGGAAGTGCCGGAAAATCAAGCGCACAACTATGGCGTGATTGCTGGCGAGGCGCTTTCCGAAAACCTGATTCGCGTCACCGACATGGTGGAGAAACCGCCGGAAGGCACGGCGCCCAGCAATCTGGCCATTATCGGCCGATACATTCTCACACCGGATATCTTCGAGATCATCGAGAATACCGAGCCGGGAAAGAACGGCGAGCTGCAGATCACCGATGCATTGCTGACGCAGGCGAAGAAGGGTTGCGTGATTGCCTACAAGTTCAACGGGCGCAGATTCGATTGCGGCTCCGTCGCCGGTTTCGTTGAAGCCACCAACTACTTCTACGAGCTCAAGTACGGCCAATGAGCAACGCAGGCTACGACACCGTCACTAGAGAGTTGCTGGCACGGCCAACCACGCCAACGCCCCTGGCGCAGGCAGTGCCGCTATCGTCGTTGCCCACCCCCGTGCTGCTGCTTGATGAGGCCGGGCTGACGCGCAACATCGACAAGATGGCCGGGTTTCTAGAAGGAAAAGGTAAGGGCTTCCGTCCGCACGCGAAGACCCACAAGTGCCCGGAGATCGCCCGCCGGCAAATGGCGGCAGGTGCGGTCGGCATCTGCGCGGCCAAAGTCTCCGAGGCGTTCGTTCTGGTGAACTCGGGTATAGACAGAGTTTTGGTAACGTCTGCCATCCTGTCACCAGCCAAGGCAGAGATTCTGGTAACACTCAGCCGGCAGGCGCAGGTGGATGTGGTGGTCGACAGCCTGGCAGGCTTTGATGTGCTGGCTGCGGCGCTTTCCGCAGATGACGAGATCGGCGTTCTGGTGGATCTGGACGTGGAGCTCGGTCGTACCGGCACACGCTCGGATGAGGAGGCTCTGACGCTCGCTGATCGCATCAGCAAATCGGCGAACATGGTTTTCCGGGGTGTGCAACATTACGCCGGGCACCTCATGCACGTGGAAGGATTCAGCGCTCGTCGGGATCGTTCGCTTACTCTGTGGGAAACCGTTGCTGGCCGGGTCCGATCGCTGGAGGCGGCCGGATTCCCTTGCGAGGTGGTCACCGGTTGCGGCACCGGCACCTTCAATATCGACTGTGATGTGGAGGTGGTGACCGATCTTCAGGTTGGCAGCTACATCTTCATGGATCAGGAGTACCGGCTGATCGGTGGCGAGCAGAGTGAGTTGTTCGATGACTTCGAAGTCACACTCACCGTCGCCACCACCGCGATAAGCCAACCGATGGGCGCAAAGGCCGTGACCGTGGATGGCGGCTACAAGGTATTCGCATCGGATAGCGTCAACCCGGAGCCATTGGATCTGGCAGGCAGCCGTTACCGATTTTTCGGTGATGAGCACGGTGTGCTGTTGCTGGCCGAAGGCAGCCAGCAGCCAACGCTTGGCAGTCTGCAGCGCTTCGTCACACCCCATTGCGACCCAACTGTGAATCTGCACGACGCCTACTGGGTGCACGATGAGGATGAGGTATATTCGCGCTGGCCGATTAGCGCCCGCGGCTGCTCCTGGTAACGCCTGCGGCGTGCCGAAAGAAGAGCCCGCGGCTGCTCCTGGTAACCCTCGTCACGATGACGAGCCGAATCAGTTGAGACGAAACAGGATATTTCGATGGTACTACTGAAGATGAAGCTGGCTGGTATTCCGGAGGTCGAGCGTGCTTGAGATCGTTCAGTCCGGCGGTTGGCTGATGGTTCCGATCCTGCTCTGCAGCATTGTGGCGGCGGCGATCTGTGTGGAGCGGTTGTGGACCCTGCAACGTTCGAGGATCGTCCCGAAAAACCTGGTGGCGCAGATCTGGAGCGCGGTCAAGACGGAAGACCTGGATACCCAGAAGCTTCGCGAGTTGCGCACTTCCAGCCCCCTTGGCCAGGTGTTGGCTGCGGGGGTTGCCAATGCCAAACGAGGCCGGGATGTCATGAAGGAGGCCATGGAGGAGGCGGCCAGCCAGGTCAGTCACGACATGGAACGCTATCTCACCTCGCTCGGAATCATCGCATCCATCTCGCCGTTGCTCGGCCTGCTTGGTACCGTAGTGGGGATGATCAAGGTGTTTACCGCGCTGATGCTCGAGGGGGCCGGCAACGCGAACGTGCTGGCCGGAGGGATCTCGCAAGCCCTGATCACCACGGCCGCAGGATTGTCCGTTGCCATTCCCGCGCTCATCTTTCACCGCTTCTTTCTCCGTCGCATCGATGAGCTGGTCGTTACCATGGAGCAGGAAGCAGGCAAGCTCGTCGAGATCCTGCAGGGGGATCGGGCCGAAGAGCCACGACTGTGAAATTCTCCCGACGAGGTCGACACGAAGCGAGCGTGGAGCTCACACCACTGATAGACGTGGTCTTCCTGCTGTTGATCTTCTTCATGGTCTCGACAACTTTCATCCGGGAAACCCAGCTGAAGATCGACCTGCCGGAAGCGGCAGGGGAGCTTCAGGAAATCGAAGAGGAGATCATCGAGATCACCGTGGACCGACTGGGTGAGTACGCGGTCAACGATCGACTGCTGGTTAACAATGAGCTCCACACACTTGTGCGTGCGCTCGAACAGGCGGTGGAAGCCGATGGTTCCGGCTCGCGGCTGATCATCACGGCTGATGCAAACGCAGCTCATCAGAGCGTGGTCCGGGCGATGGATGCGGCTGGCAAGGTGGGACTCACACGCATCAGCATCACGACCCAGCAACCGTCGGAAGAGTGAGCGACGTTCCAGACGAAGCGGACGATGCCACGGGGCCTAAAAAGCCCGGTGACTGGGCGACTTACTCCCGCCTGCTTGGTTATGTAAAACCTCATTGGCTGATTTTCGTTCTGTCCGTGCTCGGCTACCTGGTCGGCAGCAGCGCTGAGGCCTACTTCGCCAAAATGTTTGGTGACCTCATCGACAGCTGGCCCCAGACGGCGCTATCGATCCCCGTCATCATGCTGGCCGCGGCGTTCGCCAGAGCGCTTGGTGAGATTATCGGTGAGATTCTACTCAGCCGGATCTCTCATACCGTGGTGCACAACATCCGCTGCCAGCTTTTCGAGAAACTGCTGTTTCTGCCCAGCCCGTACTTCGATGCCAGCGCCCAGGGGCATCTGGTGTCCCGGATTACCTACAACGTTGCCCAATTGCGGTCCGCGGGTACCGACGCACTGAAGACCATCGTTCAGGACGGCGGTAAGCTGATCGTCTACCTCGGCGCCATGTTCTACATGAGCTGGAAGCTGACGCTCATCTTTGCCGCAACCGCACCGGTGGTGGCGCTCATTGTTACCTGGACGAGCAGACGTTTCCGGCGTATCAGCAAGCGCATTCAGAACTCCATGGGCGACGTGACCCACGTTGCCTCGGAAGCCGTGTCGGGCTATCGGGAAGTGCGGATATTCGGTGGCCAGTCCTATGAACGGGACCGGTTCGTCAAGTCGAGTAACTACAATCGGCGCCAGAACCTGAAGATGACTGCCACCAAGGTCACCAGCACCCAGGTGATTCAGTTTCTCGTGGTGGTGGCCCTGGCGATTCTGATCGCCGTGCTCTTTCAACCCGGCGTTGGCGGTGACCTGAGTACCGGGGAAATCGTCACTATCCTCGGACTGGCAGGCATGCTGGCGAGACCGCTGAAAAAGCTTTCCGAGGTGAATGCAAAGTTGCAGAAAGGTCTGGCAGCGGCGGAAGACGTGTTCGCTCAGCTGGACGAAGATTCGGAGGTGGACGTCGGCTCTCGGGAAGTTGAGAAGGTGGACGGCCGTATCGAGTTTACCCATGTCAACTTCGGATACGACAGCAGCGTCGGGCATGTGTTGGAAGATGTGAACCTGGTCATCGAGCCGGGACAGACGGTGGCGCTGGTCGGTAAATCGGGGAGCGGTAAATCTACGCTTGCCAGTCTCATACCCCGCTTCTACGAGCCGGACAGCGGAGAAATCCTGATCGACGGGGAGCCGGTTTCCAGTTACTCGTTGCCCTCCCTGCGCCGTCAGATCGCATTGGTCACCCAACAGGTCACGCTGTTCAATGGCTCTCTGAGAAGCAACATCGCTTACGGCGCTCTGGCCGACTCAGATCCGGCTCTGATCGATGATGCGGTTCGACGGGCGCATGCCGATGCCTTTGTGAAAGACTTCCCCGAGGGGCTGGAGACGCTGGTCGGGGATGATGGCGTGTTGCTCTCCGGTGGCCAGCGACAGCGGGTCGCGATTGCCCGGGCGTTGCTGAAGGACGCGCCGATTCTCATTCTCGACGAAGCCACATCGGCTCTGGATACCCGTTCCGAAAAACACATCCAGGCTGCGCTGGAAGAGGTGATGAAGGGGCGGACCACTCTGGTGATCGCGCACCGGCTGTCGACCATCGAGAACGCGGATGTGATCCTGGTAATGGAAAACGGCCGCATCATCGAGCGGGGTCCACATGCCGAACTGCTGGCCGCGAATGGGGCATATGCGGAGCTGTACAATGCCCAGTTCGAAGAGGCGGTCGATTCGGAACCGACTGAGGGGTCGGACGGCCAGACGATCCCCTCCGTCAGGCGCAGTCGTCTGCCGGCCATGGAACGCAGACTCTCGCCGTTGGCAAATGCCTGGTACGAACGATCGTCCTGGTTGGCTCTGCTCACACCGTTCAGCTGGCTTTACGGCTCAGTGGCAAAGCGTCGACGACTGAGCTACTTGACGGGCAGGAAAACGCCCTGGCGGGCGCCGGTTCCGGTCATCGTGGTTGGCAATATCACTGCGGGCGGGACCGGGAAAACACCTTTCGTGATATGGCTTGCTGAGGCTCTGACAGCGATGGGTTTCAGACCCGGTGTTGTCTCCCGTGGTCATGGCGGCTCGGATACCCGGCGCCCGGTGAGCGTCTCTGCCCACAGCAGTGCCGAAGCGGTGGGCGATGAGGCACCGCTGCTGGCCGCTCGGACCGGATTGCCGGTAGTGGTCTGTCAGGATCGCGTGCAGGCGGTACAGCACCTCTTGGAACACGCCGACTGCGACCTGGTCATTGCCGATGATGGTCTTCAGCACTACGCCCTGGCCCGGGACGTGGAAATCGCGGTGGTGGACGGACACCGCGGATTCGGTAACAGACGGCTGTTGCCCGCAGGCCCTCTACGTGAACCACCTTCCCGTCTGGAGGAGGTTGACTGGGTGGTTAGCAGTGGTCGTCAGTCCGGCGTCAGTGAGGAGGAATCCCTGCTCACGGTGATACCTACCCGCTTCGTCGCCGTAGGCGATACTGCCACCTCGATCTCTGTCGAAGACTTCATCGGTCACTATGAGAACGTGAACGCGGTCGCGGGGATCGGCAACCCGGGTCGCTTTGTCCAGACCCTGAAAGAGCTTGGCTTGAATCCAATGCTGACCGCCTATCCTGATCATCATGTGTTCGATGGCGGGGAGGTGGTGTTCGAGAACGACTGGCCGGTGGTCTGCACGGAGAAGGACGCCACCAAGCTTCGGGCGCTGGACGATCTTCCGGAGAACCTCTTCTATCTGGAAATCGGCGCTGAGATTCAGGCAGCAGATGGTTCATCGGGTGAGGCGAAGCTGGCTGAGTTGCTGGAAATGCATGGGATACGGGTCGAATGAGCTTCCACATCGTGATCCCGGCTCGATTCGCCTCAGAACGCTTACCCGGCAAACCGCTGGCTGACATTCACGGCAAGCCGATGATCGTTCGAGTCGCCGAGGCCGCCCGTAAATCGGCTGCCAGCGAAGTCGTGGTCGCGACCGATGACGAGCGTATCGTTGCCGCAGTCGAGGCGGCAGGGTTCGAAGTCCAGATGACGCGCGCAGACCACGCCAGTGGATCCGACCGAGTGATGGAAGTGGTCACTTCCCGCGGCTGGGCCGATGATGAGATCGTGCTCAATGTGCAGGGGGACGAGCCGCAGATCCCTCCAGCGGTGCTCGAGCAGGTGGCGGAATCACTTCTCGATGATCCGACGATTGCCAGCGCGACGTTGTGCGAACCCGTCCAGAACTTTGCATCCCTGCTGGATCCTAACCTGGTCAAGGTGGTGCGTGCGGTCGATCAGCGAGCACTCTATTTCTCGCGCGCCCCGATCCCTTACGGTCGGGACATTCCCGGCCAGGATTTTTTGAGCCACGAGAGCGGTGATCTTCCTGCGCAAGGCCAGTGGTGGCGGCATATTGGTGTGTATGGCTACCGTTGCTGGGCGTTGCAGCAGTTCGTCAACCTGCCAGCGGGTACGCTCGAGACGCTGGAGAAGCTCGAGCAACTCAGATTGCTGGAGAACGGTCTCGAAATGAGAGTTCTGGAAGCGTGTGAAGCCGTTCCAGGCGGGATAGATACACCGGAAGATCTCGAACGGGTTCGCGCGTTGCTCGGGCCATGAGCTGCTATCGGCCAGGATTCCTCCAACCGGCTGAGGCAACCGATCTGTTTAGCTGGCTGCGGACGGACGTCGCCTGGTGCACGGAGACCTTCACTCTGTTCGGACGGGAAAAGACAGTGCCACGGTTGGTGGCCTGGTTTGGTGATCAAGCGCTGGACTATCGCTATGCCGGGCGTTCTCACCTGGGGGCGGGCTGGCCAGAGGCGCTGGCCGATCTCCGAGCGCGCGTTGCGGGAGAGTTGGAACAGTCACCCAATTTCCTGCTCCTGAACCGATACAGAGACGGCGCCGATAGCATGGGCTGGCATCGAGATGATGAAGCAGGGCTTGGCGAGAAGATCGCTTCTGTATCGCTGGGTGCGACGCGAAACTTTCTCCTGCGCGATCCTGGCGATTCCCGAAGTCGTTCGCTACCGCTCGAGCACGGCTCGCTGCTGCTTTTCGATGGCCGTATCCGGCACGCACTGCCCAGAACCCGACGGCCGGTGGGGGAGCGCATCAATCTGACATTCCGGGTGATCCGGTGACCGCGCTGGATGCTCTGAATACCCTGGGCGTACCGTCCACCGCGCGTGCGCTGCACCGCATCGAGAGCAGCTCACATCTGCTCGAATTCTGGCGTGAAGGCCAGGCGCAGGGTTGGCAGCCACGGTTACTTGGTGGCGGAAGCAACGTGGTGCTTGCCGAGGAGATCTCATCACCGCTGTGCTTGATGCGGATCCGCGGCATCCGTGCGACCGCCAAGCCTGACGGGGTGCATGTCCGCGCCGCCGCAGGTGAAAACTGGCATGGTCTGGTCAGGTGGACGCTCGGAAGAGGACTTAGTGGTCTCGAAAACCTGGCCCTGATTCCTGGCAGCGTCGGTGCGGCGCCGGTGCAGAACATTGGCGCGTACGGTGTAGAACTTGCTGAGCGCTTCGTGGCTGCTGAGTTGCTGGACCTGGTGACCGGTGAGGTGCAGCAGATGGGATCGGCGGAGATGGCCTTTGGCTACCGGTCCAGCCTGATGAAACGCACCCCGGACAGGTTTGCCGTCTTGTCCCTGACGCTGCGCCTGGATGGGTCCCCGCACGGCGTGAACACCAGCTACCCGGACATCCGTGAAGAGCTCGCACGTATGGGTCGGAGCAAGTTGCCAAATCCCCTGGATGTGGCTGAGGCGGTGGTGCGAGTCCGGCGGCGCAAGCTCCCGGATCCAAGAAAAGTGCCGAATGCCGGCAGCTTCTTCAAAAATCCGGTAGTGACTGCGGATGAGTTCTCAGCACTCGCTGCCGGGCTGCAACCCGGAGAGAGCACGTTAAAGCAGTATCCGGATACCGACGGCATCAAGCTGGCGGCAGCCCAACTCATTGAAGCCTGCATGAATCGTCATGGTGCACGGCCAGCCTGGGCGGCGGCCGGTGCGCCGGTTCGGGTGTGGGAACGTCAGCCGCTGGTGCTCACCAATCCAGGGCGGCGGCCTGCATCAGAGGTGCTCGCCGTTGCCGGTCAGATTCGGGATGCAGTCCAGGCACGCTTTGGTGTCCGGCTCGAGATGGAGCCGGATCTGATCACGGGCTAGCGAGCGGCTCTTACTTCGGGATTACCCCATCTTTCTGGAGCTGTGCCTGCCGCTCCCGGCGGCGCACTTCTCGAGGATCGTTGGATGCCCGGACGGCTGGCTCGGCGGGTTTGTCAGCAGTTGTCGCCTGTTCTGAAGACCCGTCTTTGGCAGCAGTCTCTGTTGAGGCTTCGCTATCCCCGGGTGCCTCTGCCGCGCTCTGCGTTCTCTTTTCGTCGGCAGGCTGTGTCTCGGCAACTGATTTCCGCTCCGGAGCTGGTGCATCGGGCTTCGTTACCTCTGCTTCAGTCCGCGCCTGCTCGGGCAGCGAACGGGGAGCGTCAGTGGCAACTGCCGCAGTCGCCTCAGAGGGCTGCGGCCGTTCAGCCGCGGCTGGTGAGGTTTCAGGTTCTGCCGTTCGGTTGCGATTCCGCGGATCATTGGCTGCCCGACCCTCGGGACGTTGGCTAGAGGCATCGGTGACCAACGGCGATGGCTCCACATCTTTCTTGATTTCAGTACTCGGCGGGTTGGAGATCTCGGCCGACTCACTCGTGCTGACGACTTCGGCAGCAGTTGCCTGTTCGGCTCGCGCTGCCGGCTTCGGAGCTGACTGCTGCGCTGACCGCGGCTCCTGATCCAGAGCGCTACGATCCCGCCGTGGTCGACGCTTGCTGCTCGCCAGCGCTTCTTCGCTCGGTTTGCGGGCCGCAGCTTCTTCGGTTGAGACAGCGGTGGTGGGTTTGCCGGTCGCAGGTATGTCTTCCTGCCCGCGCGCACTCTTCGCCGGGCGGGAGTCGCGCTTGCTGCCGTCTTCTTTTCGGCTCTGATCGAGCGCTTCGTCACGCTTTCCGCGCGGTTCACTTCTACGCGGTCGATTGTCCCGTGCTTCGTTCTCCGAAGCATCCCGCTTCTCCGCTTGATCGTTGCGCCGATTTTGCGCTTCCGAACGACTTTCCTGATCCCTGGCTCGATCTCTGTTGCTGCTCGATCTGCCACCGCGGCCGGTCTTCTCACCGCGATCGTTCCGTTCGGCGCGGTCCGTTCGGTTGCCGCGACGTGATTTGTCGCTCTTGCTCCTGTCTTCGGACTTTCGGGCCTCACCTCGATCGTTGCGACGTCCGTCTTGCTGTTGCCGTTTGTCCTTCTGGCGGTTGTCACGCTTGCGACCGCCCTGCCGATCTTCGGCCTGACGCTTGTTGCCGCTTTTCATCGGCGCAGGCGCTTCTTCCACCGCCGGTTCTTCGCTGAACAGGGATTTGACGATGCGACTGAGTATGCCCGGCTTGGCGGTTTCTCCCCGTGCCGGCTGCGCCTGCGGAGTCGTGCCCTGGTTCCGGGACGGCTCCCGGGTGGGAGGCGTATTGGCTGACTCTGCCTGCGTGGGTGGACGGGGTGCCGCCGGACGAATGGGTTGTACGGCGGCCGCCTCCGTCGGCGCTACCGGCTTTGCTGGCGGCACGACTTCCTGAGGTGCTTGGAGGGCCTCGGTCAGCTCGTAGCTCGGCACGTCACCTTCTTCATCCACATGATCATCGCGCAGCCGCTGGATCTCGAAATGAGGCGTTTCCAGGTTCACGTTCGGCACGATCACAACATGGGTACGGGTGCGGCGCTCGATCTCCGCCACATCCTGACGCTTCTCGTTGAGCAGAAAAGAGGCGATGTTGAGCGGCACCATGGCGCGAACCACGGAGCTACGCTCCTTCAGGCATTCTTCCTCCATGACCCGGAGAATGGTGAGTGCCAGAGGCCGGGTGTCGCGTATGCGTCCTTGACCGGTGCAGCGCGGGCAGATCTCCGTGGTCAGTTCTTCCAGAGAGGGCCGCAGTCGCTGCCGGGACATCTCCATGAGGCCGAAACGGGAAATCCGTCCCACCTGCACTCTTGCTCGATCTGCTTCCAGCGCTTCACGCATCTTGTTCTCGACCGCCCGTTGATTCTTGACGGACGTCATGTCGATGAAGTCTATGACGATCAGGCCGCCCACATCGCGGAGTCGCAACTGTCGAGCGATTTCCTCCGCTGCTTCCAGGTTGGTGTTCAGCGCAGTTTCTTCGATGTCGGCACCCTTGGTGGCGCGCGCGGAGTTGATGTCAATTGAGACGAGCGCTTCGGTGGGATCGATGACGATGCTGCCGCCAGAGGGCAGCTTCACGTTGTGTTGAAAGGCGGTCTCGATCTGTGACTCTATCTGATAGCGACTGAACAGCGGGATCTGATCGTCGTAGTACTTCACCTTATCCTGGTAGTTCGGCATGACCTGGTCGATGAAAGTCTTTGCTTCCTCGAACGCTTCCGCGCCGTCGATCAACACCTCGCCGATGTCTTTTCGGAGATTGTCCCGTATGGCGCGGAGAATGACGCTGTTTTCCTGATAGAGCAGCTTCGGTGCCTTTTCCTGCTGGTCGGCCTGGCTGATCGCTTCCCAGAGCTGAAGCAGGTAGTCCAGGTCCCACTGCAGCTCATCGCTGCTGCGGCCGATCCCCGCTGTGCGGATGATTACACCCATTCCTTGCGGGATGTTGAGCTTGCTCATGGCTTCCCGAAGCTGATCCCGGTCTTCCCCCTCAATGCGACGGGAAATGCCACCGGCCCTGGGATTGTTGGGCATCAGCACCATATAGCGACCAGCCAGGCTGATGAACGTGGTAAGTGCTGCACCTTTGTTGCCACGTTCTTCCTTGTCTACCTGCACGACCAGCTCCTGGCCTTCGCTGATCAGCTCAGCGATGTTCAGGCGACCACCCTCGGCAGGCTTCTGCTGGAAGTACTGGCGGGAGATCTCCTTCAAAGGCAGGAAGCCGTGCCGGTCCGCGCCGAAATCCACGAACGCAGCCTCCAGGCTCGGCTCGACCCGTGTGATACGGGCTTTGAAAATGCTGGCCTTCTTCTGTTCGCGGCCCGTGTTCTCCAGATCCAGGTCGTACAGCTTCTGGCCATCGACCAATGCGACCCGGACCTCTTCGGCCTGAGAGGCGTTGATGAGCATTCTTTTCATTGTTCAATCCTTTGTTGCCGCCACTCGTTGGACGGGGGAAGCGAGACGCGTAGCTTCAGCAGAGGATCGAGCGAATAGAGAAGGTCGATGCGAGATTCGAAAAGGTCATGAGTGAGCCACGGCATGTGGCAACCAGCAGAGTCAGCCCGGCCGGCAGCTTGACAGTCGACCGGTCGCAGCACTGGAAAGCAGAGGCCTGTTTAGGCTCTGCCGTCCAGACCAGGAGGGCACCCGGGGGATGCTCAGCCTGACAGGATTGACGTTGATCAATGCCGGTTCAGAACTCTCGTTCAGCGAACTGACTGGGATCAGGAGACCGGTTAAGGCTGCCTGGTCCGGTTGTTCTTACTCAGTATGCTTCTGCTTTCGATGAGTGCTTTCCATCGGTCTTCCGACCAGCACATCTGACAGCAAAGGCATACGACACATTTCGATAAGTTTCTCGATCTACGGTCGACAAGCTTCTCAATCGTTCGAGTCTGCCTGGTCGGTCCTGGCTCGGGATCCTGCGGATGCAGACACTCCGGTGACAGGTACTTCGGTGGTTCCGATCAGGATGAGCGTGATCGGTCGCGGTACCGCCGGGGTGTTGCTACGAAGATCCGGAAGTAGACCGACGCTGGCGCCAGCTTCAACTGGCGACTCGCAACTGTTAATTCAAACTAATCAGGTACGTACGGATTCAAGGACGTACCTGTTCGCATATCCACGTATCCACAGACATCTATTAGAAGTCGTGCTCTTTTACGACGTCGTACTTTTCGAAGTCTGTACGATACGTTATAGCCGGTTCGGCGTCCGCGTGGGACAATCCCGTCACCGACTGAATTGAAGCTTAACAGTCGGAGCTAAGTCCTTCAAACATCTGAAGAACACACAGGTTTCCAGGTTTTCCAAGGTCCGCAAATCCCGTGAAAGACGTACAGACCAGCACGCTGGTGAGATCCGGCCCACGGATCGTGGAGGTGGGCGAGGAGGCTGCTGGTCAGCGTGTTGACAATTATCTGACCAGAATTCTCAAGGATGTCCCGAAAAGCCGGATCTACCAGATGATCCGGAAAGGGGAGGTGCGGGTAAACAAGGGCCGGGTGAAGCCCACGAGAAAGCTGAACGCGGGAGATATGCTGAGGATTCCACCGGTCCGGAGGCGACCGGACAGCGAAGAGCCGTTCATCGGATCCCAACAGTTGGCCGAGCTTCAGACAGCGATTCTGCATGAAGACGATCGGCTGATCGTGCTCAACAAACCGGCGGGGATCGCGGTGCACGGTGGCAGTGGCGTGAGCCATGGCGTCATCGAAGGATTGCGCCGGTTGCGACCGGCCTGCGCGCTGGAGCTCGTGCACAGGCTCGACCGGGAAACCTCCGGCTGTCTGCTGATCTCGAAGCGGCGCTCCACGCTGCGCGCCCTGCACGAACTGATCCGTACCGGTGCGCTGGTGAAAGACTATCGATTGATCGTCCGGGGTGTCTGGCCGCAGGAACTGGATCGTGTGGATGTGCCCTTGCACAAGTACGTGACCAGAAGCGGCGAACGGCGGGTGAAGGTGAGTGAGCAAGGGAAGCAAAGCCTGACCGGTTTCGAGGTGATATCCAGTGCTGCATCAGCAACCCTGCTGAAGGCGACGCTACATACCGGACGCACCCATCAGTTGCGCGTGCATTGCCGTCATGTCGGACACGGAATCCTGGGCGATGAAAAGTACGGCAGCGACGCGGAACAGGCTGAAGATCGGGCGTTGGAGATCACGAGGCTGTGCCTGCATGCACAGCGAATAGCGTTGCCGGATGGCACCGTCTTCGAAGCACCGGTGCCTGAAGGGTTCCAGCGGATCTGGCGCAGATTGGAACAGGCTGAGACTGCTGGATCAACCGGAACGGTCACCGAGTACCGGTAACCCAGCCCGCTCCAGCATGCCGCACAGTGCGATCAGCGGCAGCCCGACCAGCGCATTGGGATCGTCTCCACCCAGCCGCTCGAACAGGGCAATTCCCAGCCCTTCGGACTTGAATGCGCCCGCGCAGTCCAGTGGCTGCTCGCGGGTCACGTAGTCGGCGATCTGATCCGCACTGAGTTTGCGAAACCGCACCGGGGTCTCGACGAGCTCGAAGTCGACCACCCGGACCTTGGGCTCAGAGGCATCCCTTGCGCGGGCAAGGCACAAGCCGGTGAGGAATGTCACTTCCCTGCCAGAGAGACGGGCGAGCTGATCCCGGGCATTCTCTTCCGTGCCCGGCTTGCCCAGAATCTGGCCGTCAACCGCGGCGAGCTGATCTGAGCCGATTACCA
The DNA here is from genome assembly GCA_965215995.1 of Candidatus Azotimanducaceae bacterium. GTDB lineage: Bacteria > Pseudomonadota > Gammaproteobacteria > Pseudomonadales > Azotimanducaceae > SZUA-309. The sequence goes on from OZ244128.1 coordinate 4,813,841, forward strand.
GGGCGTGAGTCAGCTTCCGTGCCACCGCCTCGGCCTTTGCCACCGACAGGCGGGATACCAGCGCCTCTGGCGACTCCCCTGGCTTAGGTGATTCATCCACCTCGGGTGCTTTCGTCTCGAACGGCAGGCCCAGCCTATCCAGCAGGGATTTGCGGTATTGGGACGTAGAGGCGAGAACGAGCTTCATCTGAACGGATCGCATATTGATGAAAAAAGACCTTTGAAAATAGCACCTTAAGTACGTTTCAGGGCCTCGGATTCAGAGCCATGATGCTCTTTACAGGCGCAGGAAGGGTACCTATGATTGCGCCCGCTATGAATACCCGCCCTCAGGAAGTCCTGTCTTATCGGGACCTGGCGAGGCAGCAAGCGCGGATCAGCAGGCGAGTAGGCCTGGAAGCGCTTCCCCGGCTCAAGGAACTGGTCGATGCAGCAGATGTTACCGAGGTGGGGTGCCGCGTCGGTAGTGAAACCGATGAGGCATTCGAGGTGAGACTTCAGTTCAGCATCGATGCCAGAGGGTGCAGCCGAGTGGAAGGCGAACTGAGCGGGCGCATCGGACTGGCCTGCAACGGCTGTGCCGAGGTTGTGGCCCACCCGCTGAACCTGACATTCAGTTGTGTGATCGCGGAGACGGAAGCGATCGCCCATGGTCTGGTGGAGGACAGCCGCGCGGCCGGTGATGGCATGCTGGCAGAAGACGTGCTGGTTGCCGGTGGCGCTGAGGTTACGGTGACGCAGATCATCGAGGACGAGATCCTCCTGAGTCTGCCGGAGCGGCTCTGCACCAGCGAACCCTGTGGACGGGCACCTGAACTGGCCTATCCGGCATCGGGCAGGCACTTGGCCGATACAGGTATCGGTGCTGAGGCCTCGGATGAAGATGAAAACCCGTTCAGCGTTCTGGCCGGGTTGAAGCTCGGCAGCGCTGAGCCGGACGAACGATAGCGACTGAAAAATCGATTATGGAACTGACGGTCGTCGTCGACCGTTCGAACAACGGAGGCCAGCATGGCAGTCCAGCAGAACAAAGTAACCCGATCCAAGCGCGGCAAGCGTCGTTCTCACGATTCCCTCGCCAAGCCGACCCTGTCCATCGAGCCGATGACGGGTGAAACCCATCGTCGCCACCACGTGAGCTCCGATGGTTACTACAAAGGTAAGAAGGTCGTCGACTGAATCGGCTGCCTGCTCGGGATGCCCGACTCCGGCGCTTCTACTCACAACTCAACAGATCGCTCCAGTCGCGCGATCTGAACGCTCACCGGGAAGTGTCCAGTGCGGGCGGGAATCACCTCGCTCGGTTTGTTGGTGTGTGTAGTTCTAATTGCGGGTACATTCTCAACTCACATTCACTCAGTGGGTCGTCTAGCCGTCGACAGTCCTTGAGACGATAGTCGGTCAAGAGATCCAGTCAGCAACACTCGGGAGGATTGCGGATGAGTCTTGGGTTTGTATTCCCTGGCCAAGGGTCGCAAACGGTAGGCATGCTCAATGAGATGGCCGAGAGGCATCAGCTGGTGCGGGAAACGTTCGACGAGGCCGGTGAAGTGCTGGGTCTGGACATGTGGCACCTGGTTTCCGAAGGCCCCCAGGAGCGGCTCAATCAGACTGAGATTACCCAACCTGTGTTGCTGACGGCCAGCACCGCGCTCTGGCGGGCCTGGCAGGCTGAGAACGGCCGCCATCCTGACATACTTGCCGGGCACAGCCTCGGCGAGTACTCGGCGCTGGTCTCTGCCGGTGCGCTGACCTTCGCTGAAGGCGTAGCGCTGGTGCATAAGCGTGGCAAGCTGATGCAGGAGGCCGTTCCGGAAGGCGAAGGCGCGATGGCTGCCATTCTCGGTCTGGACGACGATGTGGTTGCCGAGTGCTGTGCGAAGGTGGACGGCGTGGTCAGCCCTGCGAACTTCAACGCGCCGAGCCAGGTTGTAATCGCGGGATCTGCGGCAGCGGTCGCGCAGGCCGTGGAGGTCTGCAATGAAGCCGGCGCGCGCAAAGCGGTGCCGCTGCAGGTGAGCGGACCTTTCCATTGCGAGTTGATGGCACCAGCCAAGGTCGGCTTCGCGGAAGCGCTGGCAGACGTTGAGCTCAAAATGCCCGAGATCCCCGTGCTGCACAACGTGGACGCTGCGGTGGCGGCGGATCTCGCTGACCTGCGTAACAAGCTGATGGAGCAGATTGCGCGACCAGTGCAATGGACCCGATGCATGCAGGCCATGATCGACGCCGGTGCGGATCAGTTCGTCGAGTGCGGCGCCGGTAAGGTGCTGGCCGGTCTGATCAAGCGAATCGATCGCAAGATGCCGGTGCATAACATCGATTCGCCAGAGGCCTTCGCGGCTGCGCTTTGATCGCCTCTGCACAGCCACCTTTAACTAGTACGGCCCACAACACGCCAACGAACAGATTAAGAGCAGGCAGCTATGACAGCAGAAGCTAAGGTCGCACTGGTTACGGGAGCAAGTCGTGGCATCGGTGCCGCCATCGCCGAAGCGCTCACGGTGGATCACTTCGTGATTGGCACGGCGACCAGTGATGAGGGTGCGGCTGCCATCGCCGAAGCGCTGGGGGAGCAGGGGGCGGGAATGGCGGTTCGGGTCGATGATGACGAATCGGTCGAGTCTTTTTACGCCGCTCTCGGTGAGCAGAATCACACTCCGTTGGTCGTGGTAAACAACGCCGGGATCACGGGCGACAATCTGCTGCTGCGCATGAAACCGCAAGAGTGGTTGTCTGTGGTCAATACCAACCTCAACGGTCTGTATAGGATGGTTAAGCCGGTGCTTCGGGGCATGATGAAAGCCCGCTACGGGCGCATCATCAACGTGAGTTCAGTTGTCGCTCGTATGGGCAATCCAGGTCAGAGTAACTACGTGGCCAGCAAGTCAGGCATCGAAGGCTTCACCCGATCACTTGCCCAGGAGGTCGGGTCTCGTGGCATCACGGTCAATGCGGTGGCCCCCGGGTTCATCGAAACGGACATGACCGCAGCGCTGGAAGAGGATCAGGTGGAGCTGATGGCCAGCCGGATCCCACTCGGGACACTGGGTCGGGCAGAGGATGTGGCGAATGCGGTTGCGTTTCTCGCCAGCGACAAGGCGGCCTACATAACGGGCGAAACACTGCACGTGAACGGTGGCCTGTACATGGGCTGAAACGGCAACTAGCTGCCGCGGAGACGGCGAATGGGCTTGCCCTTGGGAGCCACTGAAAACGCGGTTGTCGGGAGTGCGAGGACCAGAATTGTCAACATTGGCGTCAACTTGAATTGGGTATGGGCCGACTATAGAATGCGCGTCGCCCTGCACCCCAGGAACCAGATTGGGAGATCCCTGCGTAATGAGCAGTGTAGAAGAACGTGTTAAGAAACTGATTTGCGAGCAACTCGGCGTCAAGGAAGAAGAGGTCAAGGACGAGGCATCCTTTGTCGAAGATCTCGGCGCTGATTCTCTCGATACGGTAGAGCTTGTGATGGCCCTCGAAGAGGAATTCGAGACGGAGATTCCTGACGAGGAAGCCGAAAAAATCACCACCGTCAAAGAGGCCATCGGTTACATACTGGCGCACCAGTAAGTCCGAACCTCATCACCGCGTTAGACTGGAAGCCGCATCTGCGTAACCGTAGAGCGGCTTCTTGCGTTTGGGTCCGGTAATCCGGACCCGCCTCGAGCGGGTAGCAAAGGTAAACAGCCATGAGCAGAAGAAGAGTGGTAGTGACCGGTATGGGTGTCATATCACCCATCGGCAATTCGGTAGAAAGCGCGTGGGAAAACGCCCTGGCCGGCAAGAGCGGCGCAAACCGGATCGAGTTCTTCGATGTGGAGGATTACAGCGTCAAGATCTGCGCCTCGGTCAAGGACTTCGAAGTCACCGACTACATGGATAAGAAAGAGGCCAGGCGTCTGGATACCTTCATTCAGTACGGTATGGCTGCCGGGATCGATGCGATCAGCGACGCCGGACTGGACGCTCATCCGGATGACGCGGACAGAATCGGTGTGGCCATTGGCTCCGGCATCGGGGGCATCAACACCATTGAGAACACCCACTCCGTTCTGCTGAAGAGTGGCCCGCGACGGGTATCTCCGTTTTTCGTGCCGAGCAGCGTGATCAACATGATTTCCGGCAATCTGTCGATCCGCTATGGCTTCAAGGGGCCCAACATCGCAATTGTCACTGCCTGCACAACAGGCACGCACAACATCGGCGTGGGCGCGCGCATGATCCAGTACGGCGATGCGGACGTGATGGTCGTTGGTGGCGCGGAACAGGCGGCGTCTCCGATCACCATGGCTGCTTTCGCGTCCATGAAGGCACTATCCACTCGAAACGATGAGCCGGAGAAGGCCAGTCGGCCATGGGATGCGGATCGCGATGGCTTTCTGCTCGGCGATGGGGCCGGTGTGCTGGTGCTCGAAGAGTACGAGCGAGCCAAGGCCCGCGGGGCGAAGATCTACTGCGAAATCGCTGGCTTTGGCATGAGTGGCGATGCTTTCCACATCACCAGCCCTGCAGAAGATGGTGCCGGGGCGGTCGCCTCCATGCGCAATGCGCTCAACGATGCGGGCATGAATTCGGAGGATGTGGACTACGTCAACGCACACGGCACATCCACCCCACTGGGTGACGTGGCGGAGACGCTGGCGATCAAGCAGATCTTCGGCGCCGATACCAAGGTGGCGGTGAGCTCGTCGAAATCCATGATCGGCCATTTGCTGGGTGCCGCAGGTGCGGTGGAAGGCATTCTGTCCATCCTGGCAGTTGCCAACGACGCCATTGCGCCCACTATCAACCTGGACAATCCGGGTGAGGGCTGTGACCTGGACTACGTGCCCAACACCGCTCGGAACACGCCGGTACGCGCAGCGCTGTCCAACAGCTTTGGTTTCGGTGGTACGAACGGCACCGTGATCTTCAGCAAGGTCTGATTGCACTACAATGGCCGGGTGAGCACCCTCGCCAAAATTTTCCTGACCGCCGCGGTTCTGGCTGCTCTGGCGGCAGCTGCTGCTGCTCTGTATGTGAAGTCATGGCAGAACCAGCCGTTGCGCGTGTCAGAGGATGTGAAGGTGATGCTTGCGCCTGGACAGTCGTTCTCGGTTTTTGCGCGCCAGTTGGAAGATCAGGGGCTGCTGCATGGTGCCCGACTCTGGTCCGTGCTCGCCCGCCTGGATGGCTCCGCGCGCCGGGTACAGGCGGGCGAGTACTGGCTCAAGGTTGACGATCGACCCGCTGATCTCCTCGATCGGTTGCTGACGGGTGAGGTGGTTCGCTACGAGGTCAAGCTGATTGAAGGCTGGACCCTGGCGGAAGCATTGGCCACGTTGTCCGTTCACCCGGATCTCGAGCACGAGCTGATGGGCGCGGATGAGTCGACGGTGCTTGGTGTGCTCGGCCTGCCGGAAGGGCATGGTGAAGGTCTCTTCTTCCCGGACACCTATCAGTTCGTACGAGGCGCCAGTGATGCGGACATTCTCCGTCGTGCTTACGGAAAACTGCAGGAGGAGCTGGCAGCGGCCTGGCAGACCCGGGATGCCGGACTACCCTACGACTCCCCTTACGATGCACTGATCGTAGCTTCGCTGATCGAGAAGGAAACGGGCCGGGATGAGGATCGGGCCAACATCGCGCAGGTTTTCGTCAGCCGGTTGCATCGGGGTATGCGGCTGCAGACAGATCCCAGCGTGATCTACGGGGTGGGTTCGGCCTTTGATGGGGATCTGACCCGTCGTCATCTCAGAACCGACACCCCGTACAACACATACACGCGACATGGCCTGCCGCCTACACCCATAGCCCTGGTCGGACGGAAATCGTTGCAAGCGGCAATGCATCCAGCACCAGGGGAATTCCTCTATTTCGTGAGCCGGGGGGATGGCTCGAGTCACTTTTCCGTGAGCCTGGAAGAGCATCAGGCTGCCGTCCGACGGTATCAGCTCCAATGAGCGGACGCTTCATCACGCTGGAGGGTGGGGAAGGGGTTGGCAAGTCCACGAACCTGGCGCTGGTTGTCGAGCTGATCGAGGCGCAGGGTCATTCGGTGGTCAGCACGCGAGAGCCTGGTGGCACGCCGCTTGCCGAAGAGATTCGCGATCTGATTCTCGGGGTGCGGGATGAGCCGGTGCACGGTCTGACCGAGCTGCTGCTCATCTTCGCTGCCAGGGCTCAGCACCTGGAAAGCGTCATCAGGCCGGCCCTGGCAGCCGATCAGTGGGTGGTCTGCGATCGCTTTACCGACGCCACCTATGCATACCAGGGCGGCGGCAGGCAGCTGCCATTGGCGCAGATTCACGCCCTCGAGACGCTGGTGCAGGGGGGGCTGCAGCCGGATCTCACCCTGTATCTGGATGTGCCTCCCGACGTCGGGCACAGCCGGATCAGCGATCGGTCGCACGACCGGCTGGAGCAGGAAGCCCAAGATTTTCACCAGCGGGTGCGAGCGGCCTATCTGGATCGCGCGGCTCGGGAGTCGCGCATTCGCGTGGTGGATGCGTCCGTTCCCTTGGCGGCTGTGCAGGACAGCATTCGCAACACCATCAAAGCGTTCATGAGCCCATCGTGAGCGTGCTGCCCTGGCTGCAAACACCGCTTGCCCGTGTGCTGGATCTGCACGCGCAATCGCGTCTGCCGCACGCGCTGCTGGTCCGCGCCGGTGAGGGCTGGGGCGACGTGGCGCTCGCAGATCAGATTGCACTGCATCTGCTCGGTCGCGTGGACGCCGAGACCGCCCGGAATCTGGCCCACCCGGATCTGAAGTGGGTGCAGCCGGAAGGGTCTGTGATCAAGGTGGATGATATCCGCGAGGTGGCCACCTTTGCGGTGGGCACTCGGCAGACGGCACCGGCAAAGGTCGTGGTGATCGAGTCTGCGGAGCTGATGAACCCAAGTGCTGCCAACGCACTCTTGAAAACGCTGGAAGAGCCGCCGCCGGCTACCTACCTGCTGCTGGCGACCGCTCGACCGGGTCGACTGCTGCCTACCATTGTCAGTCGCTGTCAGTCCGTTGTGGTGGGTCGCGATCTCGAGGCGGCCCGGCAGTGGCTGGAAGGTCGCTGGCCGGGGGTGGCGCTGGCCGAGAAGCTCTTTGAGTGCGGAGATGCGCCACTGTCGGTAAACGAAGCGCTGACCCGGGACGAGCCGCCACTGGGCCCGATTCTGGGTGCCCTGAGCGGTGCCTCGTCGGCCTCTCGAGCGGTAGCCGAGCTGCTCAGCTGGGACGTGGATCGGCTCACCGCCGCCTGGTATCGACACTGCGGTGCGTTGCTGAGCGGCAATGGACGGGTGGAGGGCCTCAAGGTGACTGAACCGGCTCGGATGGTGGAATTCGCAGATGAGCTGGTGGACATCAGACGTCAACTCCTGTCGACCAACAGCGCCAATCAACGGCTCCTGTACGAACGTCTGGCGGTGCGCTGGCAGGGTGCTGTAAGTCCCGGCTGACGGCGACGGGCGGCCAATCTGCGGGGAAATGTGACCGACATCACAGCCGCGCCATTGACAGTCTTGGGGTGCCGGTCGAAACTGCCAATTGCCGCTGCTGACAGCGAGCGGCCGGGTGGGCCAGATGGCCGACCGGAGCAAATGAGGCCCTTTGCGGTAAAAAGGACATTCCATGGCAGCAAAACGCGGCGCGAGAAACGGCATTCTCTCCCTTGCGATCAAGGATAAGGCGGTACTCTATGCTGCCTATATGCCGTTTGTTCAGAATGGCGGCCTCTTCATCCCCACCAAGAAAGAGTACGAGATCGGCGACGAGGTCTTCATGCTGCTGTCCCTGATGGACGAGCCGGAGAAGCTGCCCGTGGCCGGTAAGGTTGTCTGGGTAACACCGAAAGGCGCTGGCGGCACCAAGGCGGCCGGCATCGGCGTTCAGTTCAATGACCAGGACGACGTGGCCCGGAACAAGATCGAGACTTATCTGGCGGGCGCGCTGCAGTCGGACCGTCACACCCACACCATGTAGCCGGCACCTTGCTGGTCGACTCCCATTGCCATCTGAACTACCTGGAAGATCCCGGGCTGCGCATCCGTGAGGCACGGGGGGCGGGTGTGACCGGCCAGCTCTGCATTGGCGTGGATGAAGCCCGCATCTCAGAAGTGCTGGCACTGGCGGAACGTGAGCCGGACATCTGGGCCAGCGTCGGCCAGCACCCGGATGCAGCCGCCAACGCATTCGATTGGCTGGAGCCTGCACTTGCTCATCCCAGGGTCGTTGCCGTAGGCGAGACCGGGCTCGACTATTTCCATACCGAGGAAGCCGCCGCCAGAGCCCGTCAGCGGGAAAGCTTCGAGTACCAGCTTACGTTGGCCGACCGGCACGGGCTGCCGGTGGTTGTGCATAGCCGGGCGGCGGAGGCCGACACACTGGCGCTGCTCCGTCAGTTTCCACAGGTGCGTGGCGTCCTGCATTGCTTTACCGAGTCCTGGGAGATGGCCGCGGAGGCCCTGACGCTGGGTTACTACATCTCCATATCCGGCATCGTCACCTTCAGAAACGGGGACAACGTCCGCGAGGTGGCGCGACGGGTACCTGAGGATCGCCTGTTGGTGGAAACCGATGCACCCTGGCTTGCGCCTGTTCCCCATCGGGGCAGAGCCAACGCCCCGGCCTACGTGCGGGATACCGCGGAGTATCTGGCGGAACTGCGAGGGGTGAGCTTTGCGACCCTGGCCGAGCAGACCAGCCGGAATTTCTACGCGCTCTTCCGACGCGCCGAGTTGTCTGGCTAGAACTCTTCTTCGTAAAGCCGGTAGTGGGTCTCCGCCATCCCGAGGCGGCGGTAGGTGGCCTGAGCGTTTGCGTTTTCAGCCTCCACATAGAGACGAATACCGCATCCTTGCGGGTCGTCCGCCGCACGCTGTCGGATGGCTGCGTGCAACGCTGTGTAGACCCCCTGGCGGCGGTGATCGGCGGCGACGTAAACACTCTGAATCCACCAGAAACGGCCGTTGCGCCAGTCACTCCACTCGAATGTGACCATCAGTGAACCCGCACTGTCGCCGCCCCTTTCTGCCAACAGGTAAAAACCTTCCTGTGGGTGGTCGATCAGGTACTCGATGCCAGCGCGAAGGCGTTTCGGATCCAGGCCTTTATCCTCCGTTTCGGCAGCCATGGCTTTCTGGAACTCAACAAGGCAATCCACGTCGCCCATGGTCACCGGGCGGACCGTCACCAATTGGTCACTCATCTCAGGCTCCGCTCGAAGAAATCGAGAATCATGTTGAATCGGTGAATGGACACCGACTGCTCCTGCAGGGCGTGCTTCGAGCCCGGATAGGCCATCATCTCGAACGGAAAGCAGCGGGATTGAAGCGCCTTGATGAGCCGGGTGGTGTGGGTAAAGAGCACGTTGTCATCGGCCATGCCGTGCATGATCAGAAGCTTACCTTTCAAGTTGTCCAGGTAAGGGAAGACGGCGCTTCTCGCATACGCCTGTGGGTTGTCCTCGGGCGTTCCCAGGTAGCGTTCAGTGTAGTGAGTGTCGTAGAGCTCCCAGGCCGAGACCGGCGCCACCGAGACGCCTGCCTTGAATACATCCGGCGCCTTAGCCAGACACATGAGGGTCATGAAACCACCGTAGCTGTGGCCGAAGACACCGACCTGATCCGGATCCACCCAGTCCAGTGACTGAGCGAAGCGGGCGCCGACGAGTTGATCGCGGACTTCTGCTTCACCCAGGTGCTGATAGATGGGCGCTTCGAATGCGGGCCCGCGGCCGGACGAACCTCTGTTGTCGAGCTCCAGCACGCCGAAGCCGCGATCGGCGAAGAGCTGCAGAAGCAGTGGCGCCCACTCGTTCCGCACCCGGTTGACACCCGGGCCGCCATAGACATAGACAACCAATGGATGCTGACCGCTGATCCGGCCGGGTCTGGTGAGTCGGTAGTGGAGGATCTGGCCGTCCTCCGCTGTCAGGGTGCCGAGCTCCGGCCTGACGTGGTGACTCATGAACTCCGAGTACGGATGGCCAACGTCGCTTTGCAGCAGGGGTTCGCTGGTCCCTGCTTCCGGATCGATCAGGTTGACGCTGCCGGGCTCATCGAGGCTGGTGAACCGGTCGATGAATCGCGTTCCCGCCGGATCGATGCTGACATCGTGCCAGCCGGGTTGTGGCGTCAGCCGCGTCGCTTCACCGCCGCTGAGCGGAATGCTGAAGACCTGCTGCTCGGTCGCATCATCTACCCAGCCGGAGAAGATCACCCGGTTCGTGTCCGCATGCAGCACTTTCTCGACCCGGCCGGTGCCGTTGCTCAGTCGGGTGGGCTCGCCGTTGCTGTACTCGCCATTGCTATAGAGGTAGAGCTGCGCGTTGCCTTCCTTCTCCGATGTCCACAGAAACCGATCGCCATCAACGGTCTTGAAGTTGTCGTGCAGATTGATCCAGGTGTCGGATCGTTCGGTGAGCATGGTTGTTCGCTCAGGCGTGCCGGGCGTGTAGACATCCAGAAAAAGGCACTGTTGATTACGGCTCTGGCATTGCACAACCAGCCGTTCACCGAACCAGTCAACGCGAGCCAGGTAGTCGTCCGGGGCGTGCCGGTAGTCAATCGGATCCTCGCCGCCACTGGCAACATGGTGCACCAACAATGAGACGTCTGCGTTTCTAGCCCCTGCGTAGGGATAACGCTGCTCGATGACACGGATAGCATCAGCATCGATTTCATAGCGTTGGCTGACGGCGATGGGCGACTCGTCGGTGCGGGTGAACGCGATTCTGCTTTCGTCAGGTGACCACCAGTGTCCACTGAAGCGGTGCATTTCTTCCTGGGCGATGAAGTCGGCGATGCCGTTGCTGATCAGGCCGCCGCCCTCGGTCGTGACAGCGACTTCCCGTCTGTTGCTCCGATCGTAGTAGAAGAGATCACCCGCACGCACATAGGAAATGAATTGGCCCTTGGGTGAGAAGGTAAAGTCCGTCTGCCGTGCGTCGGGTGGGGTGAAGCAATCGAGCTGTTCCCTTTCGATGTTGTAAAGATAACCTCGACCCCCTGCGGGAATCAGCAGGTGCTCACCGTCCGGGCTGAAATCGTAGCGGGTGATGCCCGTCGCGAAGAGGCGTTTTCGCTCTCGCTCGGCTTTCTCTGCCTCGGAGAGAACCTCGTCCGGTTCGATCATCGTGCTGGCATCGATCCACAACTCATGCTCGCCGCTGTCCAGATGCATGCGCCAGAGGTCGAGTCGTTCGCGATCGTCCGTTCCTGGCTTCAGATACGCGACGTAGCTGCCATCCGGGGCGAACTTCACTTCGCTCGGCAGGGTGCCGGTCAAGGGGGGATTGGAAAACAGGCGTTCAACCGTCAGTTCGGCCATCTGGTCAGCTCCTCAAGCTGCTGAGTTCGGGATGCTCGTACGGCTGGCTCGTTCAGCTCAGCGCTGCGAAGGCTCCGCGGGTCAGGTTAATCAGCTCGCCCTCATCGAGGTAGACGTTGTCCTCGATCCGTATGCCGCCGCAGGGCAACAACGAGTCGATCAGTGTTCGATTCAGGTGACGGCCGGCCGGACCTTTGAGTGCTTCGCCGAGCAGCTGCGGGATGAAGTAGAGTCCGGGCTCGATGGTCACCGGCATCCGGTCTTCAAGCGTTCTGGTCAACCGCAACGCCGGGTAGTTGTCTGGCGGTGGGGCCACACCGCCTTCCGGGCCGATCTGCTGGCCACCGACATCATGCGTCTGCAAGCCGATCAGGTGTCCAAGGCCGTGCGGTAGAAAAGTCTCCGTCATACCGGACTCGAAGGCTTCATCAGCGGAACAGCGGACGATCTGAGTCTCAGTGAGGATGACGGCCAGGCGCCGGTGCATGTCGATGTGCAGATCGAGATACGGCGTGCCGGCAGCCATCGTCTCGATCAATGCCAGCTGGGCTTCATCCATCCGCTCGATGAGCTCGGCGAAAAGCCCGGCATCGGCTGTGTCGGAATTGCCTGTTCTGGAGCTGCCCGCATAGGTGCGGGTGATGTCGCTCGCATAGCCGTACTGACTACCGCCTGCGTCGATCAGGAAGCTGTGGCGATGGGCGGGTGGGGTCGAGTCGTAGTGCTGGTAGTGCAATACACCGGCGTGTTCGTTCAAGGCGACGATGTTCTGGTACGGCAACTCTGCCGGGAGCTGGCCACAGGCGCCGAGGTAGGCCAGGTTGATCTCGAACTCGCTGGCGCCGGCGTAGAAAGCGTCCCGGGCAGCCAGATGGCCTCGAACGGCCTTCTCGGTTGCCGCCCGCATGGCGTCGAGTTCGAACGCTGTTTTTCTGGCCCGTGCGAAGTGCAGGTGATCGAGCAGAGCGTCTGGATTCACATCGTCCGCGGGTAGCTCACCGATGGCGTCGTGACCGGCCTCCCCGACCAGGGCGATGTGGTTACCGGACCGAAATGCCGCCTGGCGGGCGGCTTCGAGGAGTGGCTCGCGCTCGGCGAAGGTCTGCACCACAAAGGCCTGTGCCCAGGCCGGTATCTCCGGAGGTTGATGCCAGTAATCTTCCGGACGCAGGAAGTAGAGCTCGGGTCGCTGCCCCGGTCGGATGACGAGCGCACTGCCGATGGCCGCTGTCTCCGGACACCATTGCAGGAAGTGCGGATTGATCTTCTGTGGCGGCGCCTGGTCATCCAGAAAGTAATTCGCTGGCTCACCAGCGGTGATCAGGGCAGCGTCGTAACCGGCGAAGTCGAGCGCTGACTGCCAGTGCTCGCCCACCTGGCCCAGGTGATTCTCGAACAGTGCTAGGGTTTCGTCGGTAGGCTGGCTCACGTGCTGCTGCTGTCGGTTGGACGAGTGGCCGGCGAGTATAGCAACTGGACCGCGGCAGATTCCCCAACCGCCGGTGTTCGTGTTAAATTCAGAATAGCCATTCGGTTCTCGGATTCAGTTCGATATCAGGTTCACTCACGTTATCAGGGGGAGGAGGCATGGGTTCATTCGCCTATGTGGCGCCTAAGTCCGTTCGCGAAACTACGGAAAAGCTCGCCGAGCTGTCAGGGGCGGGTACGCCAACGCAGATTCTGGCAGGTGGCACCGACGTGCTGGTGCAGCTGCGCACGGTCAATCGGACCGCGCGTACGCTGGTGGACATCAAGGGATTGGCAGAAACCAACAAGCTTGTGATCGGGCAGGAGGAGACCTATATCGGTGCGGCGATCCCCAGTGCCGTGCTCAACGAGAACGCCGAGCTGACCGCGTTGTTCCCCGGCCTGACGGAAGCGGCCGATCTGATCGGTTCCACGCAGATTCAGGGGCGGGCGAGCGTCGGTGGCAATCTCTGCAATGCTTCACCAGCCGGTGACAGCATCCCGGCGCTGATCGCGAATGGGGCTGTTTGCGTCATTGCCGGTTCAGGCGGAGAGCGGGAGCTGGCGGTGGAAGATTTTGTGACCGGCGTGGGCGAGAACGCGCTGGCACCGGACGAGTTGCTGCTCGGACTGAAAGTGCCCAACCCCGGTACAGGAACGGGTGATGCCTACCTGCGCTTCATCCCGCGGACCGAGATGGATATCGCGGTTGCCGGTTGCGGCGTGCGCCTCGACCTGGATGCGCAGGGCGTCTGCACCGCTGCCCGCGTTGGCATTGGTGCTGTGGCACCGACCGCATTGCTGGTCCCCGAGGCGGCAGAGGCCCTGATCGGCAGCAAGGTGGATGACGATGCCCTTGCCGCAGCAGGTGCTGCCTGCTCAGCGGCGTCTTTGCCGATCACGGACAAACGGGGTACGGCGGAGTACCGGAAGAAGATCATCAGCGTGCTCTGCCGGCGAGCCGGTGCCATTGCCCGGGATCGGGCCGCTGCGAGAAGTTGAGGGAAGTATCATGAGCAAAATACACGTAACGACGTCCATCAATGGTGACCCGGTGGAATTCCTGGCAGCCCCGGAACAGACGCTGGTGGACGTGCTCCGGGAGGAGCTGGATCGCACCGGCACCAAGGAAGGTTGCTCCACGGGCGATTGCGGTGCCTGCAGCGTGCTCCTGGACGGTCGACTGGTCTGCGCCTGTCTGGTTCTGGCTGTGGAGACGGAAGGTTCTGAAGTGACCACCATCGAAGGCATCGCCACGGAAGAGGGTCTGCACCCGATCCAGCAGAAATTCCTCGAGCACGCAGCCCTGCAGTGCGGCATCTGCACACCGGGGCTCATCGTTGCCAGCAAGGCCCTGCTCGATAAAGAACCGGACCCGGACGAGGAGACTATCCGCTACTGGCTGGCAGGCAATCTCTGTCGCTGCACGGGCTACGACAAGATAGTCCGGGCGGTGCAGGATGCGGCAACGACCCTGGCGCACGAAGCCTGACCGACGAAAGGAATCATAGGGAGTTAAACACGTGGCAGAAGCAAGAGATTTCAAATTCATCGGCAGCCGGCCGGTTCGCCCGGACGGCGTCGACAAGGTGACCGGCCGCGCACAGTTCGGCGCTGATCTGAACCTGCCGAACATGCTCTACGGCCGGGTGTTGCGAAGCCCGCATGCGCATGCGCGAATCAAGCGGGTGGACCTGAGCGGGGCCCGTGCCATGCCAGGGGTCTACGCGGCCATATCGGGCGCAGACTTTCCCGGCGCCAAGCACGGCGATATCGGCGGCGAAGGCGGTGGTGATGTCGCGGACGTGGCCAAGAACATCATGGCCAGGGACAAGGTCCTCTATCACGGTCATGCGGTCGCGGCGGTGGCTGCCACCTCTGCATCTCTGGCCGATGCGGCACTGGAGGCCATCGAGGTGGAGTACGAGCCGCTCGCACCGGTCCTCGATCTGCATGCTGCCATGGCCCAGGACGCGCCCTTGGTGAATGAGAAGTGTTTTACTAAGAACCTGCCGGAACCTGCTGAAAACCCTAGCAATATAGCGGCGGTGATGACCCTGGCCCGGGGTGATGTGGAGGCGGGGTTCGAACAGGCGGACGTGACCGTGGAAGGCGAGTACCGCATCCCCATGGTGCACCAGGGCTACATCGAGCCGCATGCCTGCACGGCCACGGTGAACGAGGCCGGCCAGGCAACGGTCTGGACCTGCACCCAGGGTCACTTCTCCCTGCGCAGCCAGACGGCAAGCGTGCTCGACATGAGCGTGGCGGATCTCAAGTTCATCGCCTCCGAAATCGGTGGTGGGTTCGGCGGCAAGACGGTGATCTACCTGGAGCCCCTGGCCGTGCTGCTGTCAAAGCTGGCGCAGCGACCGGTGAAGATGGTCATGAGCCGGGAAGAGGTCTTTCGCGCCTCCGGGCCCGCGGCAGGCACCCACTGCAAGATACGACTGGGTGCTAAGAAGGATGGCACGATCACGGCAGCTACTGCCTGGCTGGCCTACGAGGCGGGTGCCTTTGAAGGCGCGCCCATGGGGCCTGGTGCCATGTGCGTGTTTGCTCCCTACGACCTGGAGAACTTCAAGATCGAGGGCTTCGACGTTCTGGTCAACAAGCCGAAGGTTGCCGCCTACCGGGCGCCGGGTGCCCCGCAGGCGGCGCACGCAATGGAATCGGCACTGGATGAATTGGCCCGCCAGCTCGAAATGGATCCCATCGACCTGCGCCTGGTCAACGCGGCGGAGGAAGGCACGCAGGCGGCCTATGGACCCAAATACCCGGCCATTGGCCTCAAGCAATGTCTGGAAGCCGCCAAGGCGCACCCCAACTACGCCAAGCCGGTACCGGAAGGCGCAGGTCGTGGCGTGGCCGTTGGCTTCTGGTTCAACGCCGGCATGGAGTCCAGTGCCGAGGTGCATCTGAACGAAGACGGTACCGTGCAGATCATCGAGGGCAATCCGGACATCGGCGGTTCCCGGGCTTCCATGGCCTTGATGGCCGCCGAGACCCTCGGCGTGCCTTACGAAAAAATCCGGGTCCTGGTCGGGGACACGGAATCCAGCGGTTTCAATGCGGTCACCGGCGGGTCGAGGACCACCTTTGCCACCGGGATGGCGGTGATTCAGGCTTGTGAGGACGTCATTGCCCAATGCAAGGCACGAGCGGCAGCAACCTGGGGCGTGGACGAAGACCAGGTGGACTGGGAAGACGGCCAGGCGGTGCCGGTGCCGGGGGTGAACGCCGAGCTGAAGCCACTGACGCTCGCCGAGATCATGAAAAACGCGGCGCGCACCGGTGGCCCCATTCTGGGCCGCGCTTCGCTGAACGCCCGTGGGGCCGGAGCCGGCTTCTCCGTGAACTTCGGTGATCTGAAGGTGGATGGGGAGACCGGCAAGGTGGACGTGCTGAGCTACACCGCCGTTCAGGACGCTGGTAAGGCCATCCACCCGTCCTACGTCGAAGGTCAGATGCAGGGCGGTGCGGTTCAGGGCCTCGGCTGGGCGCTGAACGAAGAGTACGTCTTCGACGAGAACGGCGTGCTGGAGAATCCCGGATTCCTCGATTACCGGATTCCGGTTGCTTCCGACATGCCCATGATCGATACCCAGATCATCGAGGTGCCGAATCCCAGCCATCCCTATGGTGTGCGCGGGGTGGGCGAGACGCCGCTCTGTGCGCCTCTGGCCGTGGCTGCGAATGCAGTCCGGGATGCGACCGGCGTTCGGATCACCGACCTGCCGCTGTCGCCACCAAACGTGCTGGCTGCACTCGACAACGCCTGAGCAAGCCGACCGTGGCTCGCGTCGTCTTTCCGGATCACCTGCTTTCGGTGACCTCAGGCGTGCGCGAGCTGGAGGTAGCCGCGACAAATGTGCGGGAGTTGCTCCATGCGCTGGAAACCCGGTTTCCGGGCAGCGAGGAGACGCTCGCCAAGAGCGCGATCGCCATTGATGGCCAGATTCATCAGGACGCCTATCTGGAACCTATCGGACCCGGCTCGGAAGTGTTCTTCATGCTGCGTCTGGAAGGTGGGTGATCCGTGCCCAAGCTAGTCAATCTCGGGTCGGCGTGTGTTGATCACGTCTACCGGGTACCGGAGTTGGTCGCTGCGGGTGAAACCGCTGCCAGCGTCAGTCACGAGATCTTTCCGGGTGGCAAGGGTCTCAACCAGTCGCTGGCGGCGGCGAGAGCGGGCGCTCGGGTGCATCACCATGGTGCCATTGGCAGCGATGGTGAGCTTCTGCGTCAGGTGCTCCTCGATGCCGGGGTAGACGTGAGCGGCCTTGTGGAAAGATCCGGTTCCGCCTCGGGACATGCCGTCATCCAGGTCAATGATCGGGGTGAGAACGCCATCGTGATTGCCGGTGGCGCGAACCGGACCATCTCTGACACCGACCGCGCCCGGGTAAAGGCAGAGCTGGAACCAGGCGACTGGCTGCTGCTGCAGAACGAGATCAATGATCTAGCTGCAGCGTTTGAGCTGTGTGACGATACAGGTGCCCGACTCGCCTTCAACCTGGCGCCGGTGGATGGGCGGGAGTCGGACTACCAACTGGCTTGCATCGATCTTCTCATCGTCAATGAGATCGAGGCGCGGGCCGTGGTTCCTGATGAGGTGGCCAGGCTGGATGATGCGAACGTTGCTGAATGGCTCGGCATCACGTATCCGGATATGGCAGTCGTGCTGACCGCCGGCCGCGGAGGACTGTACTACGCGGAAGGGAATGCTGTTCAGCACCAACCGGCTTTTCCGGTGACGCCGGTCGATGAAACCGCTGCGGGAGATGCCTTTATCGGCTATCTGCTCTCCGGGCTCATTGCCGGTGAGGACATCTCCGTGGCGCTTCGGCTGGCATCCGCCGCGGGTGCTTGCGCGGTCACCGTGGCAGGCGCGGCCAGCTCGATCCCACAACGGCAGGCGGTGGAGGCTCTGCTGGCCCAGTAGCTTCGCTGGCTGCTTGTTGGCTCTGCTATACGCGTCGCGGCAAGCCGGTGATCTCGTAGAGCGCCTCGATGGCCTGGTTCTCGTCCAGCACTTTGATGGTCTGCATGCCGAGGGCTCGCGCGGGTTTCAGGTTGATGCCGAGATCATCCAGAAACACGGCCTGATCGGGTAGCACACCCAGCCGCTCGCAGGTGAGTTCGTAAATCGCCGGATTGGGCTTGCGAATCCCTTCCACACTGGATTCGACCACCAGATCGAAGAGCGACATCACCTCTTCCACGGCACTTGCCCGCACCGAATCTCTGGCCATGCCTGGACCCTGGCCGGATTTCACGTTGTTGGTAATGCAGGCAACGGAGAAGTTCGCCTTGCAGAGCTTGAGCATCTCCACCATTCGCGGCCGGACATCACCGGACAGGAGGGCGACCACTTCACTGCCCGTCACCTCGTGGCCCTGAGCTGCGGCCTCTCTCGCAAACGCGGTATCGAACTCATCCAGTGAGATGGCGCTTGACTCGAATTGAGCCCAGGCGTTGGTCTCCGGGTTGGTCGCGTTGATGGTGCGGATGAAATCTTTCGGCAGGCCGCGCTCGGCTTCAAAACGGTTGAATGCCTCAAAGGGACTGGTGGTCAGAACGCCGCCAAAATCCCAGAGAACAGCCTGAATCCCGGTCCCGCTCATGTGGTCGCTGCTCCTCGCTGCCTGCTTAAGAAAATCGAGCGGGGATAGTAAATGGGCTTTCCGGTCAGCGCGAGGCTTTGTTAGCGTAAGTACTCAATCTGATCGGGAGTGACCTATGGACATGGAAGGTGGGGTAGCCATCGTTACAGGCTCTTCATCCGGGGTGGGGGCGGCCTGTGCCCGCCAGCTTGCCGAGAAAGGCGCGCATGTGGTGATCAACTACGCGAGCAATGCAGAGGGCGCAGAAGCAACCCGGCAGGCGTGTGCAGCCTTCGGCGTCGAAACCGAGGTCGTGCAGGCAGATGTGTCGAAAGACGAAGACTGTCGACGCCTCGCGCAAACGGCCGTTGATCGATGGGGCCGCATCGATGCGCTGGTGAACAACGCCGGGACCACCAAGTTCTGTGAGCACGGCGATCTGGAAGGGCTGAGCGATCAGGACTTTCAGAACATCTACGCGGTGAACACGGTGGGTCCCTATCAGATGGTGCGCGCCGTTGTGCCCGTCATGAAGCAGGGCGGCCGCGGCTCAATCGTCAATGTGGCATCCATTGCCGGGGTGATGGGCGTTGGCAGCTCCGTTGCCTATGCGGCCTCGAAAGGTGCGCTGATCACGATGGGGTTGTCTCTGGCTCGGGTATTGGGGCCGGAGATCCGCCTCAACACGGTTTGCCCGGGTTTCATCCAGGGCGACTGGCTGGAAGCAGGGATGGGCAGTGACCGCTACGCGGCCACCAAGGCCTTTCTGGAGGAAAACACGCCGCTGAAGCTCACCACGACCCCCGACACGGTGGCCGAGGGAATTCTCTACTTCATCTGCGGAGCCGACGTGGTTACCGGGGAGACGCTGATCATGGACGGCGGGCACCATCTGAATCAGCTGCCATCGGGTCGGCGTTGAGCAGTCTCAGGTATCGGAAACGGCGGCGGCGGCGTCTGCATGACGCACGTCGGTGCCTTTCACCAGGTAGACGGTGTACTCCGCCAGGTTCTTCGCGTGGTCGCCGCAACGCTCGAGGGCTCTTGCGACCCAGAGAATCGTCAGCGACTGCTCGATGCTGTCCGGATCCGTTTTCATTGCCAGACCCTTTTCTTTGACGATGTCGTCGTAGGTGTCGTCCACCGCTGCGTCGGACTCAATGACTGCCAGAGCGCCTTCCGCGCTCAGCCTGGCGAACGCATCCAGCGTTTCAGCAAGCATTGTGTGCACGAGCGATGCCATTTGCCGAATGTCACCATAGTGGTCTGCCGGTTGCGTCAGGTTGGCGACTCTCTGAGCCATCTTCGCGATTCGTTCAGCTTCGTCACCGATACGCTCGAGGTCGGTGCTTGCCTTCATCACGCTGATCAGCGTGCGCAGGTCTGTTGCTGCCGGCTGGCGCCGGGCAATGATCTGGGCGCAGAGATTGTCGATGTCTACTTCGTGCTGATTAACGGCCGCGTCGCCAACACGGACCTTGTCGGCCAGCTCCAGGTCGTGGCTGTAGAGGGCCTGACAGGCCTGCTGTAGCTGTTGCTCAACCAGCCCGCCCATCTCGAGGAGGAGGCTTCTCGCGCTGTCGAGCTCGGTGTCGTACTGCTCTGATATGTGTCTGTTCATACGTGCGTCATGCCTGAGTCATGCCGGGGGCTTCTACGCCTGCGCCTATCCTTTGGCTATCCGTTGCTTATCCTTTGCTGATCCTTGGCCTATCCTGAGCCTAATCCGAGCAGGTTGTTTTTAGCCGTATCTGCCGGTGATGTAATCTTCGGTCTGCTGTTCCTGCGGGTTGGTAAAAACCTGCTGGGTTCGGCCAAATTCGATCAGCTCGCCGAGATACAGGAATGCCGTATTGTCCGATACTCTAGCAGCTTGCTGCATGTTGTGCGTGACGATAACGATAGTGTATTCGGATTTCAGTTGGTGGATCAGCTCCTCAATTTTGAGGGTTGATATGGGATCCAGCGCCGATGCGGGCTCATCGAGCAGCAAAACTGACGGCTTTACCGCCACAGCGCGGGCGATAACAAGCCGCTGTTGCTGTCCACCGGACAACCCCAGCGCCGACTCCTTGAGCCGGTCCTTCACCTCGTCCCAGAGAGCCGCGCTGCGCAGCGCCCATTCGACGATCTCGTCCATTTCGGCCTTCGGCGTCGCACCCTGAATCCTCAGGCCGTAGGCCACGTTCTCGTAGATGGTCTTGGGAAACGGATTGGGCCGCTGGAAGACCATGCCGACCCGGCGACGGAGCTGTGCTACGTCGACTTCGGGGGCAAAGATGTCGTGGCCATCCAGATGCACATGACCGGTCACGCTGACCCCGTCGATCAGGTCGTTCATTCGATTGAAGCATCGCAGCAGCGTGGATTTGCCACATCCCGATGGACCGATAAACGCCGTGACCTCTTTCTGCGGAATCTGCATGTCGATGTCCACCAACGCCTGCTGATCGCCGTAGAACAGGCTGAGCTTGTCCACCAGCAGGCTTGTGGGCCCGGGTTCGCGACCTTCCTCGTCATCCGCCCGATCGATCTCGGGGATCGGGAGTCCCTGTGCGCCTTCGTCGGTTGGCTTGTTTTCTTCGGTCATGACTTGCTCTGCGATTGAATCAACTTTCGACGCCACGGTATCTGTTCTCCAGGCGGGTGCGAAGCATAATGGCTGTCAGGTTGAGGGCAATGATGATCAGCACCAGAAGCAAGGCAGTGGCATAGACGAGCGGCCTTGCCGCCTCCACGTTCGGGCTCTGGAAGCCGACATCATAGATGTGGAAACCAAGATGCATGAATTTGCGCTCGAGATGCAGGTACGGGAAGTTTCCATCGAGCGGCAGGGTGGGTGCCAGCTTCACGACGCCGACCAGCATCAGGGGTGCAACCTCACCGGCAGCGCGGGCGACCGCGAGAATGATACCGGTCAGGATGGACGGGCTGGCAATGGGCAATACGACCTTGAACAGGGTTTCTGCCTTGGTGGCACCCAGCGCCAGACTGCCTTCGCGAATTGAGCGGGGAATTCGGGTCAATCCTTCCTCGGTAGATACCACGACCACGGGAACGGTCAGCAATGCAAGGGTCAGCGATGCCCAGACCAGACCAGGGGTGCCGAAGGTGGGCGCCGGCAGGGCCGCCTCGAAGAACAGCTGATCCAGATTGCCGCCGATGAAGTAGACAAAGAAGCCAAGACCGAACACCCCGTAGACGATCGAAGGCACCCCCGCCAGATTGTTTACCGCAATCCGGATCAAACGAACGAAGGGACCCTGCTTAGCATATTCGCGCAGGTACACGGCGGCGATGACGCCCAGTGGCGTGACCAGCACGCTCATGAGCAGCACCATGAGCACGGTGCCGAAAATGGCCGGGAAGATACCACCCTCGGTATTCGCTTCCCTGGGATCCTCTGTCAGAAACATCCAGACGCTCGAGCCGTAGTGGCCGATCTTTTCCGCAATGGACATCTGGTTGGGCTGCCAGGCGCGGACGACCTCGGCCAGATTCAATCTCAGGGTGTCACCTGTTGAGATCGTCAGCTCAATGCTGTCGCGGGCTCGCTGCTCGATCAGTGTCCGCAGCTGGGTTTCGGCGACCTGGTAGCGGTTCTGCAACGCTTCTTCGTTCGCACTGATCTCTGCCTCCGCAGCCGATCTCTGCGTGCCGGTCAGGGTGTCGTTCAGCTCGAGCTTGCGGCGTTCGAGACGCAACTGTTCGAGCTCGTAGTTGATCGTGTTG
This sequence comes from Candidatus Azotimanducaceae bacterium, assembly GCA_965215995.1. GTDB lineage: Bacteria > Pseudomonadota > Gammaproteobacteria > Pseudomonadales > Azotimanducaceae > SZUA-309. Next base: position 4,835,960 of record OZ244128.1, read on the forward strand.
AACTCGTCGCTCTCGATTTCCTCGATGGCATGCCGTAGCTCCGCGACGCGACCCATCCGCTCGCGGAGTGCAGGCCAGACCGCATCACCGCTGGCGACGACTTCTCCATCTTCCAGCACCGTCTGCAGACGTCCGTAGGCGTTTCCCCACTCCATTCGCTCGAAGACGGCGAGTGGTTCAGGATAGGTGATGTTCTGAATCCGGTGCTCGAAGAGCCACTCGAAATCCGGCGGGTCCTGGCGTCGGTTGCCGGACTTCACCAGCCAGCGGTCGATGGTTTCCTGTTCTGCCGGAAACGCCGAGGCATCACCCGTGGCATCCCGATACTGGTCGATCGCCAGTGTTTCCGATTCGATCATCTCGCCGACGACAATGGTCAGCTGATCGTTGTCCGCCAGGTACTGTATTTCTGCGATGTCCGATGGCCAGAAATGAGCCAGCCCTCGTACGGCGATCAGGGCGAGCAAGCCGCCCACCGCGGCGATGCTGATACCCACTGCGGCCGCGTTCATCCAGATCCAGAGCTCACCGGAGGAGAACCAGGTGCGGACGCTCGTCTTCTCTGCGTGCAGCATGATCAGAGGCTCCCGTACCGGCTTCGCAGGCGCTGCCTGACAACTTCAGCCACGGTGTTGAACACGAAGGTGATCAGGAAAAGTACCAGGGCAGTGAGAAACAGGATCCGGTAATGGGAGCTGTCCACTTCAGACTCCGGCAGCTCGACAGCGATGTTTGCGGCAAAGGTCCGCATGCCCTGGAAGATGTTCAGATCCATCACCGGTGTGTTGCCGGTGGCCATGAGCACGATCATGGTTTCTCCGACAGCCCGTCCCAAGCCGATCATCACAGCGGAGAAGATTCCGGGACTGGCGGTCAGGATCACCACGCGGACCAGCGTCTGCCAGCGTGTCGCACCCAGAGCGAGAGAGCCGTTGATGAGGTGGGTCGGCACGCCATAGATCGCATCTTCGGCGATGGAGAAGATGACCGGAATGACCGCTAACCCCATCGCGAGCCCGATGACGAGCGCGTTCCGCTGATCGTAGTCCAGGCCCATCACGGTCAGAAACCAGTTCCTCGAGTCGCCGCCAAAGAACACGTCTTCAAGGGTCGGGCCCAGACTGAAGGCGCCCATGACGGCCAGCACGATGACCGGCACGACGATCAGGCCATACCAGCCGTCCATCCGCTGGCGGACGGGATCGGGTAACCACTGCCAGGCAAGTGATAGGACGACGATGGCAGCCGGTAGCGCCAACATGATGGTAATCACCGCCGACAGGTTCGCTTCGATCAGAGGAGCCAGCCAGAGGCCGGCCAGGAAGCCGAGAATCACGGTTGGCAGTGCCGCCATGATCTCGATGCCTGGCTTCACAATGCGGCGCATGACGGGTGCCATGAAATAGGCCGTGTACAGAGCACCCATGATGGCGATAGGGACCGCGAAGAGCATGGCGTAGAAGGCCGCTTTCAGCGTGCCGAACAGCAGCGGTGTCAGCGAAAACTTGGCTTCGAAATCATTGTCCGCCGACGAGGACTGCCAGCTGTACACCGGTTCCCGGTAACCCTCGTACCAGACCTTGGACCAGAGGGCGCTCATGGAAATATCCGGGTGCTCGTTCTCGAGGTGGTAGCTGGCGACCGTGCCGTCGTCCTGAGCAAGCAGCATCAGATCGGAGCGGGGAGAAATGGCTGTAGCCCCGGATGCCTGGCCGACCGGATGTGAGGTGAGCACCCGGTCGGAAGTCGTGTACAAGAGGTGGGCCTGACCGTTGTTGTCAATTGCAGCAAAGCCCTTGCGACGCGGCTCTGGGATCAGGCGATGGGTCTCGGCCTTTATCTGGAACTGACGTACCGGCTCCAATGTCAGACCGAACTCGCCGCGGACCACGAACCACTGCGTGAGCTGTTGCTGATCATCGGCGGCGATCAGAGAGTAACGACCGAGCAGCGGCTCGAGCGCAGTGAGTTTGGTGGTTTCCGGGATGAGCTGGCGCTGATGCAGGGGATTCAGCCGCCCGGATCGGGTGATCTCGTAGATGGCCACATCGCCGGAATCAGTGAGCAGGTAGAGCCATTGAGCGCGTGGCCCAAACACGACCCTGTCGAATGTCCGGTCCAGCTCGATGTCCCTTGAACGGGGGAACTCCAGATCGAAATCCGGTTCCGCATCCCGGTAACGGTCCAATGTCAACGTGCTGCCATTGAGGTAGGCAACGCTCAGGGTGCTGCCGGCCAGGTGCACGTCGAAATCGCTGACCTCGCCCAGGTCCAGCCACTGATCACTGAAGATATAGGCCAGGTCCGAGCCGATCGAGCGAACGTCGCCATCGAAGGAAATCGGATACCTGGCCTCGAACAGGTTCAGCTCGCCGTCTGTCGTGAGCAGCGCGTAGGAAGCGGAACGGGGGTATATCGCTTTGACGGTCTGAATGGGTCGTTCCAGGGAGATCTGGTGACGGGTCGTGCCATCCGCCAGATCCCAGAAACGCACCTCGCCGGTGGCATCGAAGGCGAGCCCGATCTCATCGCTCTCGTTTACATCGAGAAACACGGGCGTGGTGGTGTCGAGCTCGTAGACCTGACCAGCTTCGATTGCCGCGTCACCGAAGATAGGTATCACTACCCAGAGCAGGTAGAAAAAGATGAGCGCGATCGCTCCGATCACCGCACCACCGCCCAGGGCAACGACGTGCTGCGTGATGGTATTCACCCAACGCCGACGCCCAGGCAGAGTGTGCAACTCAGCCTTAGCTTCCATCTCTACTCCTGTGGTTCCCGCCCCGTTGGAACTGGCCGTGCTGTGCGGCCATTCCCCAATGTCTTAGTTTTTCTTCTGTTTGCAACGACCGACCATCGCAGTTAGCTGCCAGTCCTGCATACCAGCATGCAACGCTGGCCTGAACCGGCATCCCGACCCGACAGGCCGCCGGGTCGGGTACGCTCAGCGGGCTTATTGCAGCTTCCTGAGCTCGCGTCCAGCGATACTTGCGGAGACGGGAATATAGCCGTCTTTTGCTACGATTTCTTGACCTTCTTTGGACAGGACGAGCTTGAGAAACTCGGCCTCCAACGGCGACAGCGGAGTGTCTGGCTTTTTGTTCACGTAGACGTACAGATAGCGGGCCAGCGGGTAGTCGCCGGAGGCCACGTTCTCGGCGTTTGCCGGGATCGCCTCGGCACCGTCTTCTTCGGCGATGGGTACCGCCCTCACGCCGGAGGTGATGTAGCCGATACCCGAGTAGCCGATGCCGTTGAGCGAAGAGGCGACAGCCTGCACCACGCTTGCGGAGCCTGGTTGTTCGTTCACCGTGTTCTTGAAGTCACCGGAGCAAAGGGCCTCCTGCTTGAAGTAACCATAGGTTCCGGAGACGGAGTTGCGCCCGTAGAGCTGGGTTGGCCGGTCGGCCCAGGTGCCCGTGAGCCCCGTTTGACCCCAGTTGCCGATATCAGCGGAAGAGCCGCAACGGCGGGTGACGGAGAAGATGGCATCCACCTGTGGGATGCTCAGCGAGTCGATGGGATTGTCTTTATGCACGTAGACGGCCAGCGCATCGACAGCCACCCGGACTGCCGTTGGCTTGTAACCGAACCGGGCCTCGAATGCCTCGATTTCCTTGTCCTTCATCTGCCGGCTCATGGGGCCGAAGTTGGACGTTCCTTCCGTGAGGGCCGGTGGTGCGGTGGATGATCCAGCCGCCTGTACCTGAATATTGACGTTCGGATAGGCCTTCTTGAAGGCTTCGGTCCACATCGTCATCAGGTTGGCCAGGGTGTCGGACCCGGTGCTCGACAGGTTGCCCGAGATGCCGCTGACCCGCTCATAGGGAGCGAGCTCGCCATCGGCGGCCTGGGCTGTCCCCAGACTGGCTAGAAGGAGGAAGGTGGTAAAAAGCTTCAGGAATCTCATGGATGCTCCTTTTGGTGAGGTGAGTCGGCGATCTGTGCCTGTGGGAAGACACAGAAAAAGGTGCTGCCTCTGCCGAGCTCACTGGTGACCTGAAGTTCGGTGTTGTGCCGCTTCAGGACGTGTTTGACGATGGCGAGTCCGAGTCCGGTCCCGCCGCGAACGCGTGATTGCGCGAGGTCCACGCGATAAAAACGTTCAGTAATTCTGGAAAGGTGCTCTTTCGGAATGCCCATCCCCTCATCGCACACTGCAAACATCACTCCACCTTCGGTGGGGCGCCATTCGATCCGAATCCTCCCGCCGTCCGGACTGTAGCGAACGGCGTTGGTCACGAGATTCAGACAGGCGCTGTGCAGCTCGCTGTCGATGCCAAGCACATAGGCCTGGCAGTCCTCCTCTACTTCCACCTGGTGACGCCCGCCGGAGAGCATTCTGGCGTCTGCGGCAATGGCGTTGAGAATGACGCCCATATCGACGGGCACGAGTTCCTCGGAGGCAGGGCTGGGGCTCGCCTCCAGGCGGGTGAGCAGCAACAGATCGTCGACGAGGGCCCGCATCCGGGTGGTGGGAGAGAGCAGCTTGCCGATCAGCTCCTGGCTGGTTTCCCGATCCAGATCCTCGCTCATCAGGGTCTCGATGTAGCCAACGATGACGGTCAGTGGTGTGCGCAGCTCGTGGGAAACGTTGGCGATGAAATCCTGGCGCATGCTGAGCAGTCGATTCAGTTCCGTGACGTCTCGGACCAGAACCATGGCTCTGTCCGCACCCATCTCGATGCGTCGCGCTTCGAGGCGGGTGTCTTCGTCGAAGGGACTGGAAAACTCGACGATATCGCCTTCGATCTGGCCCTTGGTCAAGGAGATGAATTCCGGCTCCCGTACCAGCGAGCCCAGTTGATTCCCCGTGTCGCGAGGGGTGAGATGCAGCATCTTCTGGGCGGCGATATTCAGATTCTCAATGCTGCCGGTAACATCGACGATGACGGCGGCATCCGGGAGGGCATCGGTGATAGACCGCAACGTTTTGAACTGGGCGAGCGTCACACGATGCCGCTGACGCGATCGACGGATGGCCCTGTAGGCCTGGTAGGCAAGAAACTGCCAGGGCTCCATCTCGTTGGTTGGTCGGGTCAACGGTCGCGTCGACCAGCGGATCAGCTGAGCTCGCTGTCGATGTTGAATGAGGATCCAGATGAGGGCCGCTGCAAACAGCGTCCAACCCAATGTGCCGGTCAGCCAGCCTGCGAGGAGAGCCACCAGCAAAAGCCCGCTTGCGAGCAGCAATTCCTGGCGGCTTGGATTCATTGCGGTGCGGTGAACCGGTAGCCGACGCCGCGCACGGTCTGTATGGCCGTATGGACACCGAAAGGTTTGAGCGCCTTGCGCAGGCGCAGCACGTGGACGTCCACGGTCCTCTCTTCGACGTAGACGCTACGGCCCCAGACCCGGTCCAGGAGTTGAGAGCGATCGAACGCACGATCCGGATGGTTCATGAAATGTTCCAGCAGCCGGAACTCGGTTGGCCCCATCTTCACCACCTCGCCCTGCACGCTGACCTGATGGGCGGCAAGATTCATGCTGATCGGACCGGCCTCCAGAATCCCATCATCCGGCGTGCCCGTGCGGCGCAGAAGGGCCTTCACCCGAGCGATGAGCTCTCTGGGTGAAAACGGCTTGACGATGTAGTCGTCGACCCCGGACTCAAAGCTCTTCAGCTTGTCCGATTCTTCGCCGCGGGCAGTCAGCATGATGATTGGCAGCTGAGCCGTATGCTCATCGCGCCGCAGTCGCCTGGCCAGGTCCACTCCGCTCATACCAGGTAGCATCCAGTCGATGATGACCATGCTGGGCAGCAGCCCATCGAGCTTGTGCAGAGCATCTTCGGCAGTCTCTGCCTCCCAGACCTGGTAACCGGCGCGGGAGAGGGCGAAGTTGAGCATGTCGCGGATGTCCGGTTCGTCTTCTACGAGCAGAATGGTGTTGGTACTCATCGTCTCAGGTATGAAACTCTCTGGTTGCTGGAGGTCGTTTCGCATCAAAATTACACCGGAAGAGTGTGACAGGTGCATGACGATGAATTGCGCTGTGTGACAGCTCGATCACGGGCTTGATAGCCATGTGCGCTGTCGATTCGGCTTCGTTATGGAGATGGCGCGCATTGTGCGGCCAGATTGTTACAGTTTTGTGACACCAAGTCCGCCTAGATGGCAGCTTTGTGACGGTAGCAGTCGGCGTTAAGAGCAATGAATTCCCGTACGGCGCATTGACCCGGGATGGGAAACGGCTATGGTGCGTGCGACGCTTGCTGATCATCAATGGAGGTTGCAATGGGAGACAAGATACAGATCCGCTCACAGGATGGATTCGCGCTGGGGGCCTATGCGGCGGAGCCGGATGGTGATGCGAAGGGCGCCATCGTCGTCATCCAGGAAATTTTCGGGGTGAACGCACATATCCGTGGCGTCGTCGACGGCTATGCGGGGGCTGGCTATTACGCGGTCGCGCCGCAGATCTTCGACCGCGTGGAACGGGACATCGAGCTTGGCTACGAAGAAGCCGACATGGGGGCGGGCATCGAAATCGCCTTCGAGAAGCTCAACCGCGATCTGGCGTTGCAGGATATCCAGGCCGCTATCGAGCACGCATCCGTGCAGGGCAAGGTGGGCGTGGTCGGCTACTGCTTCGGCGGGCTCCTGACCTGGCTGGCAGCTTGCGAGCTGGAAGGCGTCAGCGCTGCTTCTTCTTACTATGGTGGGGGGGTTGCTGCAGAGGTGGCACGTTCAGCTCGCTGCCCGGTCATGATGCACTTCGGCGAGCTGGATGCGCATATCCCCATGTCGGACGTGGACAAGGTGCGCGCCGCGCAACCGGATGTGGACGTGTTCGTGTACGCCGCCGATCACGGCTTCAATTGCGATCACCGGGGTAGCTATGATCAGGCTTCGGCGGAGCTGGCATTGTCTCGCACTCTGGAGCATTTCGAGCGACACCTGGCCTGACAGCTGCGTAAACTGGGCGCCGGCCGGAAAGGCCCGGAATATCTGGCGCTGGGCGGGGGTTCACGCTTGACTTCCATGAGTCGTTTGTTGATCCTTCGCCCCACTAGTAAAGGGGCGGGGCATTCATAAACGAGAATGGGGATATCAATCCCGGTTCTTCGAATCCCGCATATGTCGGTCCCGTGAGGGAATGCGATGCCGTTAGATGGGAAACCATGTGACAGCCATATGGACAGCCATGTGGAGTCGTATGGAAAGCCAGGTGGAAGACCAGGTGGAAAGCCAGACGGATTCGCAAATCGGGGCAGACGCAAAAGAATTTTGAGTTTCCCGTCAAGCACGGGGTGTGGCGCCTATGCGCCTAGATTCGTGCGAATCATCTCAGCTTGATGAAATGCTGTTTGATCGGCGAGGACTCGAAACCGGGTACGTAAAAAGTACCTCAGATAAGAAGGGTGCGGATATAGGCTGCAACGCGAGGGAGACACAACTCGGGCAGGCCAATCTGACAGTACTAATCAATCCCGTAGGAAGTCGTATGAATAAACAACGGAACAGGTTTGTAGCGACGCTGCTTATTGCAGTGTCGGCAGTGCTTGGTGGCACGGCCTCGGCTGCAACGTTGAATGATATCTTCGCGGTGGCGGAGGAGCTGAATACTCAGGCTCTCCGGTCTCAGTCGAAGATCGATGCACTCACGGAGGAAACCCGTCAGCTGCTCGCCGAGTACAAGACGGTTCTCAAAGAGATCCAGGGGTTGAGGGTTTACAACCGACAGCTGGAGAAGCAGATCGCCAACCAGGAAGCCGAAATGGCACAGCTGTCAGCCTCCATCGACGAGGTGACGGTGATCGAACGGCAGATCACGCCGTTGATGATGCGCATGATTGACGGCCTGGAGCAGTTCGTTTCGCTGGATCTGCCTTTCCTCACCTCGGAGCGGGCAAATCGTCTCGACACCCTTCGCGAGATGATGGACCGGGCGGATGTGGCAGTCAGTGAGAAGCTCTCCCAGATTCTGCGGGCCTACCAGATTGAAAACGAGTACGGGCGGACCATCTCTGCCTACCCGGACACGATCAACATCAGTGGCACCGACCGAAAGGTGGACGTGCTGCAGGTGGGTCGTGTGTCCCTCATGTACCAGACTCCTGACGGTGAGGAGACCGGCCGCTTCAACGCCGACTCCGGCCAGTGGGAGCAGGTGGACGACGTGTTCAAGACGCCGGTTCAGAACGGTATCCGCATGGCCCGCCAGCAGATGTCATACGATCTGTTGAGCCTGCCTGTCGCCGGCCCGGAGAATGCACAATGAGAAGTATCAAGATGATAGAGAACCGGCTGTTGCTTTCTTTCAAGGGCGCCCTGATCGGGTTGCTGCTTTCTTTCGCCGGCGCGGTTTGGGCAGAAGAGGCCGCCGAAGCCGCGGAGCCCACACCGGCTGACGATCTGCAGGTTAACGAGGCAGACTCTTTGGAAGAGCTGCTCGAGAACGTACGGGAGCGCCGGGTGGTTGAGTCCCGCGCGCATACTCAGCGCGAACAGCAATTTGCCCAGGACAAAGCCAATCAGGCACGTCTGCTGCAGGAAGCGGAAGCCGAACGTCGCCGTGAAGAGCAGCGCTCTGATCGGCTGGAAACGACATTCGACGAGAACGAACTTCGCATCGGTGATCTGCAGGAGCAGTTGGACCGGCGCCTCGGTTCTCTGAAGGAACTGTTCGGTGTTCTCCAGCAGGTGGCGGGTGATACGCGTGGTCTGTTCGAAGGCTCCCTCATCACTGCCCAGTACCCGGGCCGCGGCAAGTGGCTCGGCGAGTTTGCCGCGAAGATGGGTACCTCGTCGCAGCTGGCCACCATCGAAGAAATGGAAACCCTGTGGTTCGAGCTTCAGCGGGAGATGACCGAATCCGGCAAGGTGTCCCGGTTCCCGGGTACCGTCACCATGCTCAACGGTGAAACAGTCGATACGGACATCGTTCGCGTCGGCTCCTACGCGTTGGTCGCCAACGGTGAGTACGTCAACTTCGAACCCGGTGACGAAGGCAGTATGGTGGAGCTGGCACGCCAGCCGTCCGCCCGTTTCGTTAGCACTGCAGGCGACATCCAGGAAGCGGCTGCCGGGGACGTAGTTGAGTTCGGTATCGACCCGACCCGCGGTTCACTGCTGGCGCTGCTGATTCAGGCAGCCACCTGGGGTGACCGGATCGGCACGCCGTTCGGTGGCATCTCGAAAGGCGAATGCTGGCTACCCTTCTGTGACGGCCAGGGCGGCACGCCCGGCTCCGTCATCATCCTGGTCGGTATCATTGGTGTGCTGCTGGCAATCGAGCGCATGATCACCCTGTCGCTGATGGGTGCGAAGGTGTCCTCCCAGCGGAAATCCGATACCGCAAGCGAAGACAATCCGCTCGGTCGGGTGCTCAAAGTCTACGATGACAACAAGGACGTGGACGTAGAGACCCTGGAGCTCAAACTTGGCGAAGCCATGTTGGGCGAGCAGCCCAGGATAACAAGGAATATCACGTTGATTCAGGTGATCTCCGTCGTGGCACCCTTGCTGGGTCTGCTCGGTACGGTTATCGGTATGATCACAACGTTCCAGGCGATCACGCTGTTCGGTGCGGGTGATCCGAAGACCATGGCCGGCGGTATCTCCCAGGCGCTGGTCACCACGGTGCTGGGTCTGGTGGTAGCCATTCCGACCACCCTGCTGCACTCGATCGTTGCCTCGCAAAGCCGCTCGCTGATCCATGTGATCGAGGAGCAGAGCGCGGGCATCATCGCCGAGCATGCGGAGAATTCCGGCCAGGCACTGGGGTAAATTGAACGATGTTCTATGATGCGTACCTAGCGATCGTTCAGTTCATCGAGTTGGGCGGCAATGTGCTGTATCTCATTGCTGCCGTAACCTTCCTCATGTGGACGCTCATTTTTGAGCGGATCTGGTATTTCCGCGCGGAGAACAAGAACGTCATCCGGGAAGCCACGGAAAAGTGGGAGGGGCGTTCCGAGCGTCGCTCCTGGTCAGCCCACGCCATTCGTGAGGCGCTGATTTCCGATGCCGCAGATCGTATTACCGGTAGCCTGCCGCTGATCCAGACCTGTGTGATGCTGTGTCCGCTGCTGGGTCTGCTCGGCACGGTTACCGGGATGATCACGGTATTCGATGCCATGGCGACCATGGGCGGCAACGCGCGTTCCATGGCTGCGGGCGTGTCTCAAGCAACCATTCCGACCATGTCTGGAATGATCGCCTCGCTGTCCGGGGTATTGGGAAGTACCTTGATTAAGCGAAAAGTGGACACGGAAGTGGGGCTGTTCGAAGATCATCTGACCTTCGACCACTGAAGGAGGGCCTATGGCTCGTCAACAACGCAATTTCTCGCGCTCGGATGATGAATCCGACATCAACCTGACGCCCATGCTGGACGTGGTGTTCATCATGTTGATCTTCTTCATCGTGACCGCCACGTTCATCAAGCAGGCGGGTATCGAAGTGTCCCGGCCTGAAGCGCTGACCGCGGAGCAGAAGCCCACGGTCAGCGTGCTGGTGGCCATCGGTGAGAACGGTGAGATCTGGATCGACAAGCAGAAGGTGGATCCGACCGCGGTGCGCGCGCACATCGAACGTCTGCATGCAGAGAACCCGAAGGGCGGACTCGTTGTCCAAGCAGATAGAGGCGCGAAATCCGAGAAGCTGATGGCCGTGCTTTCCGCAGCACGCGCCGCTGGCCTGACGGAAGTCGCGATCGCGACGGATACCTAGGGAGGTATAGGCATGGCGATTAGATATGCATTTGGTGTGGCGCTCGGTCTCGTCACCACGTTCATACTCTTCATGATCATGCAGTCGGTGATCAAGAGCGACCGGAATCCTTTCACCGACGCTTTCGATGGCAAGATCGTCGATATCGTGCGCCTGAATGAAGATCAGGAGATCGAGATCAAGAAACGCAAGCCGCCGAAGCCACCGCCACCGGACGAGCCGCCGCCCGATATGCCGAAGCCGGACTTCGACAACAGCGCGGTGTCCCAGGGTGTGGACATCGGCGCAGTGGATGTGAACGTTGATCTGAACGTTGGTGGTGTGGGTGGCTTCAGCTCGGATGGTGAGTACCTCCCCATCGTTAAGGTTGCGCCTGTGTATCCGAGACGCGCTCAGACCCGCGGCATTGAGGGCTACGTGCTGCTCGAGTTCATCGTCACCAAGACCGGTGCGGTGGCGAATCCCGTGGTGATTGAAGCATCGCCGCCGGGCATCTTCGATCGCGCAGCAATCAACGCAGCGCTCAAGTTCAAGTACAAGCCGAAGGTCGTTGATGGCGAACCCATCGACGTAGCGGGCGTCCGAAATCGGATCACTTTCGAGTTGGCGGACTAGAGAGGAGAGAAGAAGTATGACTTACATGATCAGAAGTCTCTCCGCGTTGGCGATAGCTGTTGCCGTTCTGTTCAGCGCACCATTTGCCGCTGAGCTTGGTGTCGGCGGCCTGCAGGCTGTAGCTGCTGAGGAAGAGAAGAAGCAGAAGACCCGCCGCGTGCCAACCATGAGTGAGTCGACCTTCAAGCGGTTGGGCGAAGCACAGGAATTCATCGACGCAAAGGACTGGGCTGGAGCTCAGGCGGTACTCAACCGGATGCTCGAGCGTTCCAGAAACCTGAACGGGAACGAGATAGGCCAGGTCTACAACATGCTTGGCTTCATTCACTTCTCGAAAGAAGACTACGACGCGGCCCTGGATGCCTATGAGAGGGTGATCGCCCAGGGAGAGGACATTCCTGAGGGTCTGGAGACAACGACTCTTTATACGCTGGCGCAGCTCAGCTTTGTCGCTGAGCGCTATCAGGATGCGCTGGACTACATGGAGACCTGGATCACCAAGGCCTCCAACCCTGGCGCGGATCCGCACATCTTCATGGGCCAGGTTTACTATCAGATGAAGGACTACGACGCCTCGATTGATCAGATCGAGACCGGTATCCGAATCGCCAAAGAGCGCGACCTGACCATCAAGGAAAACTGGTGGGCGCTTCTGAACTACCTCTACTACGAGAAGGAAAACTGGCCGAAGGTGCTGGAGATCCTGGAGATCCTCGTTCGAGACTTCCCGAAGCGTGACTACTGGATTCGCCTGGCGGGTATCCATGGTCAGCAGGGCAACGAGAAAGAGCAGGTCTGGGCCATGCAGGGCGCCTACACGGCGGGTTTCCTGGACCGTGAACGCGACCTGATGAACTTCGCCGGGCTGCTCATGCAGGAGCAGGTGCCGTACCGGGCTGCCATGGTTCTGTCCACGGGCTTCGAGGAAGACAAGATCGAGCGAAGTGCCAAGAATCTGCAGGGCCTGGGATCTGCCTGGCAGCTTGCCCAGGAGCCGGACAAGGCCATTCCAGTCTTCGAGGAAGCAGGCAAGCTTTCCGATGACGGCAGGATCTACGAGCGACTCGCACAGCTCTATCTGGACGTGGACAAGTTCGACGATTGCGTTACCGCATCGGAGAACGCCATCGACAAGGGCGGTCTGCGGTCTCTGCAGCAGGTCTACATCGTCAAGGGCATGTGTCAGTTCAACAAGGACCAGAGCGTGGTGGCGAACCTGAATCAGGCGCGGCAGTCGTTCGTTTCCTGCAGAAGCGAATCCCGCAAGCGGGAAGACGAGAACAACCAGCGGGTTTGCCAGCAGTGGATCACCTACATCGATCGTGAGACCCAGCGTCTGGAGCAGCTGGAAGCGGCCATTTAGTCGAATCAGACTCATCATCGGTATGAACGAAAGCCCCTGCCTGCCAGGGGCTTTTTCGTTACGATGGATCACCGATTCAGGGCACTAGGACCTCCACATTGTTTACAGGCATCGTTCAGGGGTATTGCCCGGTACTGCGGGTGGAAGAGGAAGCCAATCTCCGACGGCTCGCCATCTCGCTGGGTGAGCTGGCTGAGGGAGTGGAGACTGGCGCTTCGGTTGCCGTCAACGGCACCTGTCTCACGGTCACCGGGCAAGAGCCGGGGGGTGTCCTGACCTTCGATCTCATTCGGGAGACGCTGGATCTGACGAATCTCTCGGAGGTCTGTGTCGGCGACAAGGTGAATGTGGAACGGTCTTTCAGAGTGGGCGATGAGGTGGGTGGCCACATCCTGTCCGGGCATGTGGCAGATACCGTGCGCGTGGCACGCCTGGAGCAGGCAGACAATCTCCGCACGATCTACTTCAACGTGCCACCACAGTGGATGAAGTTCCTGAATCACAAAGGCTTCGTGGCGCTCGATGGCGCCAGCCTGACAATCGCCAGCGTCGACCGCGAAGCCAATGAAATCAGCATCAGCCTGATACCGGAGACGATTGAGCGAACGTCACTCGGGCGGGTCGTGGAAGGTGCGCGGGTTAACCTGGAAGTGGATGCGCAGACTCAGGCTATCGTCGAAACGGTGGAGCGACTGATCGACACTCCGGAGATGATTGCCCGGATGACCGTGCTGGCGGGCAAACGGGACTGATCTACAGCGGACGGGCTTTCGATCAGGCGTTTTCAGGGGCTCGGTGCATCTGCCGCAGATTGCCGATCACGGCCTGCAGGGCTCGATCGAACACCTGGGACTCTTCCAGGATATTCAGTGTCTTCCGCTTCAGCTCCACGGCCAGCCCCCGACGGCTTCGCTCTGCCACCTTCATGCCCCGGCGGTTGACGAATATGTAGCGTCCACCGGGTTCGATGATGGTCGAAAGCTTGCAGCGAATCATCTCGCCGCTCGGTTGGGTGATCTCCACCCAGCTGCCTTCCCGTAGCTTGCCAACCTGTTCAATGAAGGTGGGTTCGACCTCCACGTCTGTTGGCGCATCGAGTACTTCTCCGGGCAGGGTCAGGATGATCTCGTCCATCACCTCGTAGGCTTCGTCCACCGGCGCCGGCTCATCTTCTTCCAGATAGGCTCTATCGTTCGAGCAGATGCTGGTGAGATGGCTCTCGATCTCCTGCACCCGCTTCTCGACCTCCGCTGCTGGAAGCTGGATTTCGGTCATCCCTTTGCTCAAGGCTTCCATCACGGCGGGCAGCATCTCGTCCCTGCGGTCCAGATCATCCAGGTTGTCCAGTGGTTGCAGACACCAGAGCAGCTCATCCAGCGTGCGTGCCTGGGCCTGCCATTCAGTGGAGCGATCGCCGTGCTTCACGCAGGTGTATACGAGCACCTTCGACCAGGTGTCGCTGACGAAGCGGCCCACTTCGGCCGGCAGCCGCATGCCGCTGGCTTTCTGGTTGATGAGGGTCTGCACGGCCTGTTTGGCGTTGATCGTTTTTGCCCGGCCGGTCTCGTTGTCTTTGACCCGCTGCTCCACCTGGTCGCGCTTCTTGCTGTCGCTCTTCACGAAGTTGCGCAGATCAGCCAGCAGCTCATCGAAGATGCCCGGGTCGTCTGAGAATCCGTTCATCACCCGCAGCACAACGGACTCAACCTTGTTGTAGAGCGCGTCGCGCTTGAGCTCCTTGGCGCTGCTCCAGCCGATGCCCGCTGAGGAAAGCTCGTTTAATAGTTGTCGAGCCGGATGGCCGGACTTGCCGAAGAAGGAGCGATCGATGATTGCCAGGCGAACGATGGGCAGTTGCAGACGGCCAATGAGTGCCTTCATGGGGATCGCCAGATTGCGATCGTTCAGTATGTAGTCGAACAGCATGCCGACGAAATTCACCACGTCATCATCTGCCTGAGCCAGGTGCGCGTTACCTGCCGCACCTTGCGGTGCATGGCTGATGACGACCTGGCGCAGGTCCATGACTTCCGGGATCGCCTCGATGTTGATCGCATCGCCCTGTTGCTGCTGGGCATTGCCCAACGCGTACAGCACATCGGATGTGCTCAGAGGGGTTCCACCAGGCGCTACTCCAGCGGCTCCCGGCATTGCGCGACGGGATGCGGCGAGCAGCTCCTGGATCACCCCGAAGCCCTGATCCGCACCCTCACTATACCCGGCCTGACCGTAGCTCGGCGTCGGGTGCAGACTGCCGTCGGTGTGCGTGGCAGGCGTGCGACCCGTGCCTGAGGTGTGACTGCCTGCCTGACGCTCTCGTCGCATCACGTTCTTCAGATCCGGTAGCACCCCGGCATCTGCCAGCATCTGGTTAGCTTCGGTGTAGTAGCTTGAAAGCCTTTCCATCACGAACCGCTCGAACAGCTTGAGCAGGATGATGCGAACTTTGATGTCCAGATCAGCGCACTCCAGCGCTTCGACGAATGCATGACCCAGACACTCGGGACCCATGGGGTTCGATCGTTCGCTGATCTCCACTTCGTCGTCGGCCAGATGGTCCATCCGCCGGGTCAGCTGCATGATCAGCAGGGAATACTGAGAGGTAATCTTGGAAGTGATGCCGGCGATGGCTACGGACATCTCCAGTTGGTCGTTTTCGACCATGCCGAGCTCGTCGTAGTTCGTTTCATCCTCTTCCGTCTGAGCCTTAGGAGCGAAGGCTTCTTCAAAACCCTGGGTGTAACGCTGCGCAAAGGACCTGGCGATGTTCTCCCGTTGCAGACGAAGCTCGCGCATGGACTCGAAGTACAGATGCTGGTCGGCATCGCTGCGAGAGCGGTCTGCCATCTCGAACAGCGCATCGTCCACATTGTTGAACAGTCCCTCAACGAGCTTAGTCAGCTGTTTTCGGGAGTGCTGCCGCATGGTGTGGAGAATCGGCGGCATGGGCGTCCTTCTGGGCGCCTCTTTGGGCGTCTTACTGGACGCCGTGCTCAGTGGTACGACTTTGGGTTGGCTCACCGCCCGACGATTCCTTCGTTGGTACCACTGAATTACAGCACGGGGGATGTGTCCGGGCCGCGACCAGTGCCTGGCTCAGAGGGTGACTCCTGTCACAGATTGATGGAGATCTTGAGCGCTGCCCGGTAGGGGCAGGGTTGCAGTTGCCTGTGTGGCTTGGTTAACGGCCGATACTCAACGGGCGTAGGCGTTGGCGTGGAAATCCCGCCAGTCCATGATGTCGGTGGCGGCACCGGATTTCAGCTGCACGCCGATCAGATACTCTTCCTTGCCCTTGGCATTTACCTCGCCTGTGGGCCGGTTCCAGCGAACCTCTCCGGCCAGGAAAAACTTGCCCGGCCGGCTGGAAACATCCACCCAGAGGTCGAGCAGAGAGCCGGTGGGAACGGCTGCGCTGGTGCGGAACTGAATACCGCCAACGGACAGGTTCACTGCTGTGCAGGACAGCGTCGTGCCGACAAGATCCGGGTCATCCGAGGAAAGGACCACCTGGGTGAACAGGCGATCGTCGCTCTCGAGGCGCGGATGCAGCCGTTGGTCCTGGCTGCTTGCCGCACGTGCGGTGGACAGTTCTACGATGTTATCAGAGCTCATGCTACCTCCCTGATGCCTGTCGCACAGAATCCGGTCTCAATTGAGTCTCGGACGTCATCTGTGCGAATCCATTGTGGGTAAGTGTAGCTAGAATCGTGCCAGCGCATTGTGAGTCGGATGTTCATTGGTTAAATTTTATAAAAATCAATAAGATAAATAAGATATCTTCGTTGAATTCTATCTAATTTGGGCTCCTGATTCAGCGACTCGACTGCCTGTTTGCGGCACTTAGGGACGGCCTGGTGCGCTATAATCCATGCCGTGAGCGAGAATCCCCCGGTCCAGCGTCCCTCTTTCATCGAGCAGATCCGTCACGGCTGGCGGGCACGTGAAAGCCTGCTTTGTGTTGGTCTTGATCCTGATCTTAATCGTTTGCCGGCGCAATACCGTGATGGTGCCAATAGAATCGAGGATGGGATGCTCGACTTCTGCCGCGACATTGTCGATGCAACCGCGGATCTGGTCTGCGCCTTCAAACCTCAGATTGCCTACTTCGCCGCCCTCGGTCTCGAAAACGAGCTGGAATCCCTGATTGCCCACATTCATCGTGCACATCCGGGTGTGCCGGTGATTCTGGATGCCAAGCGGAACGACATAGGCGACACAGCGAAGCTGTATGCCAGGGAGGCGTTTGAGCGTTACGACGCGGACGCTGTCACCGTGAATCCCTATCTCGGCAGTGAGAGCATCGCTCCGTTTCTGGAGTACGAGGGCAGGGGTGTGATCGTGCTCTGCCGGACGAGCAACCCGGACAGCGCCTGGTTGCAGCAGTATCCGGATGAAAGCGCTCCGTTGTATCTTCGCGTGGCCCGCACGGCGGCAGACTGGAATGAATCCGGCAACGTGATGCTGGTGGCCGGTGCGACTTACCCCGAGGAGCTTGGCCGCATCCGGGCAGAGGTTGGTGAGATGCCGCTGTTGGTCCCCGGCATCGGTGCGCAGGGCGGGGATCTGGCCGCAGTGCTACGGGAGGGGGCGGATTCACGCGGCGAAGGTCTGGTGATCAATACCTCACGAGCCGTTCTCTACGCGGATGCCGACGATGCCGCCGGTGGTGCCAGGACAGCTGCGGAGAGCTTTCGGGCAGAAATGCATCGCCTACAATCTGAACTCGGCCCAGATCGGGCAGTGATCTGACGGTCGATCACTGCCCCTGATCTCATAGTCGATACCGGCGCTGGACAGCGCATCGGCCAGGCCATGGCTAGCCAGGATCAGATCGATTCTCAAGCCGCGCCTCGGCTCGCGCTCGAAGCCGCGGCTGCGGTAGTCGAACCAGCTGTAGCGACGATCCTCTTCCGCAACAGGCTGCGCGAAGGCATCCGTCAGTCCCCAGTCCATCAGTCGCTCGAGCCAGCCACGCTCTTCCGGGAGAAAGCTCGCCTTGCCGGTTCGCAGCCAGCGTTTCCGGTTGTCTTCACCGATGCCGATGTCCTGATCCGTCGGTGCTACATTCATATCACCGGCGATGATTACCGGGTGTTCCGGGTTTAACCGTTCCTCGCAATAGCGAAGCACGTCCGCGTAGAACTCTGCCTTGTCCGGAAACTTGGTGGGGTGATCACGCTTTTCCCCTTGCGGGAAGTATCCGTTGATCACGTGAACGGTCTGATCGCCAAGCACCACATCGGCGCTGATGAATCGCCTTTGCTGATCTTCCGCCCGCCAGGGCACGCCCAGCTGCACGGCCTCGAGCGGAACGCGGGAAGCGATGGCGACGCCGTAGTGCCCCTTCTGACCGTAGAAAGCCGCATGGGGGTAGCCCAGGTTTTCGAGCACGGTGAGGGGAAAGTCGTCGTCGACCACCTTGGTTTCCTGCAGCGCCAGGACGTCCGGCGAGTGCCGTTCTGTCACCGCTTCCAGTTGATGCTGACGAGCGCGGATGCCGTTGACGTTGAAGGAGACGAATCGCACGGGATCGGTGGCCTTTTGAAACGGCGCAGTTTTGCCTAAAGTGGGCGATCGTCGCAAGGCATGTCCCTCCCGTCGCTGCAACAGAACGGAAAAAGCCTTGTAAGGCGATGAATATTAAGAAGAAAAAATTCAGGACTCTGCAGGACAACGGTTTACATGTTGACGCTGGCTGCATCCGGTGAGCCTTCTAGAATGACGCATTGGACGCGATCGAAGACCGGCCGCGAACATCTGTCGGTAGGGCCGCAGGATCTGGCCAGGGGAACCGGCTGACACTAGCCACGGTTGCAACCACGGTTGAGAGCCGGTTAGAGGAGATCTGGGGGTGACCCCCGAGGCGGTAATCTTTCGCTACCTGGAAGCTGCACACCGACAACCTCTGTCGGTGGAGGATTTTGTTCGCGTCCTTGGCGCGGACGCGGATCTGCTTGGCCGCTGGTTGAACCTGGCCAGTTGTCCAGCCGAACCTGATGCGCTGAAGGGCGCCATCGCCGATCTTCGCCAGGACGAAATCGTCAGTCTGGCCCAGGCTCAGGCTTGGGCCGTTCTGCCTGTTGCCGGCAGCGCGCGGCTTGGGCTGGACCAGTGGCAGTCGGTGCTTCGCTCGGCCTTTCTTGCAGAGATCCTTGCCGAGCAGCTAGGGATGGAAAACGCTGAGACCGTGCGCTGGCGTGTGCTGCTCGCCACCTCTGGTGTCAGTCTCAGCCATGATCCGGCCCTCATGGAGCTGGCCGCTTTTCGCGGCGTAAGACCTGAACTGCTGCAGGATGCCAGCCTGCTGATCCGCATCTTCGGGGTCGTGGATGCCTTCGAGGTGCTGGACGAGTACGAAGCGGCGCAGCTCGCCCGTTCGCTGCTGGATATCGATCCCGGTCACTTCCCTGAGCTGGTGGAATGGGCGGCCGGTCGTTGCGCAGAGCTCGTGCGCACGCTGGAGCTCGCGGCGGAGCCGGAAGCCGACTGGTCCAATCGACTCTGGGTCCAGCAGCAGGTGGCCATGCTCACTGCGCTGCTCGGGATGGCGGAGGATGAGGCGGCCCTGCAGACGGCACATGCCTTCATCACCCGCAGCCTGTTTCATCAGGTGCCGCTCCTGCTGCTCGAAGTGAAGCAGGGTCTCTACCAGTCCGCAATGGCCGCGGATGTGGACATTCACCTGAATTCTTCAGCGAGCCTGGTGGCGGAGACGCTGCGCAGTGGTCAGGCCAGAGTGGTGTCGGATCGTGCCGATCTCTCTGTGGGTGATCGTCAGCTGCTGCGCAGGATGGGCTGTGACGAAGCCCAGTGTCTGCCTGTCCGTTTTGAGGAGCAAAGTGTGGGTGCGTTGCTGATGACGGCGGACGACGATGTGGATTACGAGTTTGCCCTCGATCTGTATGTGCAGGCTCTCGCCCAGAATCTCGCTGCTCTTGGCGAGGTGGGTGATGAGCACAGTCAGCTTACGAGCTACAGAGCGCGGGAAGAGAAACGCCTGCGTGAGCTGGTGCATGAAGCCAACAACCCGTTGAGCGTGGTACAGAACTACCTGCACATCCTGCAGATGCGACTGCAACACGACGCCTCAGCGGCTGAACAGCTGGACATGATTGGTACCGAGCTGGCGCGTGTCACGGAGATTATCCAACGGGCGCGTGATCTGCCGCCGATTACTGAAGTCGACGGGGATACCCAGTTGCTCATGGACGAGTTCGACGTCAATGACCTGGCCCGCCGTGTGCAGGAGCTGCACCTGGGCTACGCTGCGGATCACGATGTGGATCTGGATCTGGTTGTCCGGCCGGGTGCCGTGTTGATTCGCTCGGATGAGCAGCGGTTGGCGCAGATTCTCAACAACCTGGTTCGTAACGCCATCGAGGCTGCAGGTGGTGAAAGCGTGACTGTTGGAACGGATACCGGCGTGTACCGGGAAGGCCGAGAAGGCGTGGAGGTCTATGTGACCGACACGGGGCCAGGTCTACCACGCGCGGTCCTGGAGCGGCTGGCTGATCCGAAGGAATCCAGTAAGGGCGGTGACCACGCTGGGCTTGGCCTGCATATTGTGCATCGCCTTGTCAGCGAGCTGGGCGGCAACATCGATGTGCGTACCGCTGCCGGGCAGGGCACCTCGTTCAGCCTGTTTCTGCCCTTGGGGCACTAGCGCGCGCTACCCTTCTGCCCCTAGCCCAGTTCCCGAATCAACCCTCTGGCAATCACCGTCTGCTGAATCTGGCTGGTCCCTTCGTAGATTCTGAACAGGCGTACGTCCCGGTAAAACCTGGCCACCGGATACTCCTCCATGTAGCCGGCGCCGCCATGGATCTGTACCGCCCGATCGGCGACCCGGCCGACCATCTCGGTGGCGAAGAGCTTGGTGCAGGAGGCGAGGGTAGTGATGCGCTCACCCGCATCGCGGCGCTTGGCAGCATCCAGCACCATACACTCGGCGGCGTAAGCCTCTGCCTTGCTGTCTGCCAGCATGGCCTGAATGAGCTGGAACTCGACGATGGGTTGGCCGAACTGAGTACGCTCCGAGGCGAAGGCGACGCTTTCCTCGATCAGCCGGTTAGCGCAACCTACGGCCAGAGCGCTGATGTGCAGCCGGCCCCGATCCAGGGTTTTCATTGCGGTTGCGAAGCCTTTGTTCAGGTTTTCGGGGCCGCCGATGATCGCGTGCTTCGGCACCCGACAGTTGTCGAAGATGACATCGCAGACATGGGCCCCCTGCTGACCCATCTTCCGGTTGTTTGGACCTAAGGTGATGCCCGGCAGGCTCGCATCGACAAGAAAGGCGGAAACCCCTCTGGCACCGGCTTCCGCCGGGTTGGTCCGGGCGAAGACGGTGAAGAGCTGGGCCTCCGGCGCGTTGGTGATGTAACGCTTGGTGCCGTTGAGGATGAAGTCGTCCCCATCAGCCGCTGCGCTGGTCTTCACCGCACCCGAGTCAGAGCCCACGTCTGGCTCGGTCAATGCAAAGGATCCGATGATTTCACCAGTGGCCATCTTCGGCAGGTAGTGGGCTTTCTGCGCCTCGGTGCCATCCATCACCAGACCCTGGCTGCCAATGCCGTTGTTGGTGCCGAACACGGAGCGGAAGGCGGGCGAGGTGCGACCCAGCACTTTCACCACCCGGCACTCTTCCTCGGTAGAGAGACCGAGGCCGCCATAAGCTTCGGGGATGGTCATGCCGAACAGCCCGATCTCCTTCATCTCGTCGATCACTTCGACCGGGATCTGGTCTTCCTCTGAGACCTGCGCTTCCAGAGGGATCAACCGCTCGGCTACGAAGCGTTCCAGCGTGCTGATGAACTGATTGAGGGTTTCTGCATCCAGCGCCATGGCTCGTCTCGTGTTGAATCCGGAGCGCGGCAGTATAGCCCTACCGGCGATGGATGCCGCCTTTGGTGAACGCAATTGCGTCCGATGTGTCGCTCCATTAGCCTTGGCGCCTCTTTGAGTTTCTGGAAACTGGCCCATGAGCAACACCCGTCAGGCATTCAACTGGGAAGATCCGTTTTTACTGGATGATCAACTCGGCGAAGAAGAGCGCATGATCCGCGACACGACGCGCGATTACGCCCAGGACAAGCTGATGCCGCGGGTGCTGATGGCGAACCGGGAGGAGACGTTCGACCGGGAGATCATGAACGAGATGGGCGAGCTGGGCCTGCTCGGCGCTACGCTGCCCGCCAAGTATGGCTGCTCCGGCGTGAACTATACCTCCTACGGCATCATGGCCCGGGAAGTAGAGCGGGTGGACTCGGGTTATCGCAGTGCCATGAGCGTGCAGTCGTCGCTGGTCATGCATCCGATCCATGCCTACGGCAGCGAGGCGCAGCGGGAGAAATACCTGCCGAAGCTCGCCACCGGCGAGTGGGTTGGCTGCTTCGGTCTCACCGAGCCCGACCACGGCTCGGATCCGGGCAGCATGGTCACCAATGCCAAAAAGGTCGGTGATGGCTTCGTGCTGAACGGCGCAAAGATGTGGATCACCAATTCTCCCATCGCTGATCTGGCCGTGGTCTGGGCGAAGCTCGATGGTGACATCCGTGGTTTTGTGGTGGAGCGCGATTTCGAAGGTTTCTCCACACCGAAGATCGAGGGAAAGATGAGTCTCAGGGCTTCGATCACGGGTGAGATCGTGCTGGAGGATGTGTTTGTTCCGGAAGAGAATCTGCTGCCGAATGTGCGCGGTCTTTCCGGCCCCTTTGGCTGTCTGAACCGTGCCCGGTACGGCATCGCCTGGGGGGCGATGGGGGCAGCCGAGTTCTGTTGGCATGCCGCCCGCACCTACACCCTGGAGCGGATTCAATTCGGGCGACCGCTTGCTGCTAATCAACTCATCCAGAAAAAGCTTGCCGACATGCAGACTGAAATCGCCCTTGGCCTGCAAGGCTGCCTGCGCATGGGCCGGCTGCTCGATGAAGACAAGCTGGCCGTTGAGAACATCTCCCTGATGAAGCGCAACAACTGCGGCAAGGCTCTGGATATCGCTCGTATGGCTCGTGACATGCATGGCGGCAACGGCATCTCTGACGAGTTCCATGTCATCCGGCACGTGATGAACCTGGAAACGGTGAATACCTACGAAGGCACCCACGATATCCACGCGCTGATTCTTGGTCGTGCACAGACGGGGTTGCAGGCCTTTACGGGCGCCTAGCCCCGATCCTGTCGCTGGTGCCCGACTCCGGGCACTTCAGGGGCCTGAAAGTGATATCAGAGCGCTATCGCAAAATGGAAGTTTCCTGAAAGTCCCTACGTGATTGCCCCCCACGCATTGTTCTTCTTCAACCCCCGATCTAGGGTGGTCGGCAATCCGGCACACAAGGGAATGACCGGGCAGTACTCCGGCAGCAGTACGGTCAGAAGGAACTGTCAGCAGAGCTGTTGAAAAACAGCCATCGTAGACGGCAATCCAGTGACGGCAATCCTTGCAATCAATAGACCGCAATCATAGACAGGGGAAGAGATGATCAGACTACTCATCGCGGATGATCACAAGCTGTTCCGTATCGGGCTGCACAAGATGCTGAGGGAAGCCCGGGAAATCAAGGTGGTTGGAGAGGCGCGCACCGGCGAAGAGGCGGTGACGCTGGCCCGGGAACTTTCGCCGAACATCATACTCATGGACATCTGCATGCCGGGTATAGGCGGGTTGGAGGCCACGCGTCGGATCACTCAGCGGGATAGCGGTATTCGGGTCGTCATGCTGACGGGTTTCGAAGAAAGTCCATACCCGTTGCAGGCATTGAAAGTAGGTGCATCTGGTTATCTCACCAAGAAGGTAGGCGCAGATGAGCTCATCAAAGCCATCAAGCGGGTGTTTCTCGGTAAACGCTATCTAGCTGGTGAGATCGCGCAGCAACTGGCCGTCACCGGCTTCGAAGAGGTGAACGAAGATCCCTTCGGACAGCTTTCCAGCCGGGAAATGCAGATCATGCTGATGGTGGTGAACTGCCAGAAGGTAAAGGAAATCTCCAGCAATCTGCACCTGTCGCCGAAAACGGTGAATAGCTATCGATATCGTATCTTCGAGAAGCTGAAGGTCGGGAGTGATGTGGAACTTGCCCTCATGGCCGTGCGTTACGGCGTGGTGAATGGCGGCGTCCCGCTCAAGTCTGCTTGAGTCCTGCGAACGTTGCCCGCGACTGGTGGCGCTGCGCAGAGAGATCCGCGAATCACGGCCGGATTATCATGCCGCCCCCGTGGCAGCCTGGGGTGCGAAAAGCGCGCGTATGCTGGTCGTCGGCCTGGCCCCCGGTATGCACGGTGCTAACCGGACCGGCCGACCGTTCACAGGAGACTCAAGTGGGGACTTTCTATTTCGAGCGCTGAATCGAGCCGGATTTGCGAGTTCAGCCCGTGCGGCAGATACGAAGCTGATCGGTATACGTATAACCAATGCGGTGAAGTGCCTGCCACCGGGTAATCGACCGCTGGCTCGGGAGGTTGCGAGCTGCGCATCCTATCTGCACGAGGAGCTGACCGAACTCTGTGGTGTTCGCCCTCGGAAATCTCGTGTGGTGCTTTGTCTCGGCAGGCTGGCGCATGAGTCGGTGCTGAAAACCCTAGCTGCCAGGCTTGATCTCCCAGCACGGGCGAGTAGGAAGCATTCGCCTGGGCGACAGCTGCCGGCGTTCGGGCACGGTCGCTGCACGGAGATCGCGCCTTCGGTCCATCTTCTGGACACCTATCATCCGAGCCGGCAGAACACCAATACCGGCAGGCTGACGGAGTTCATGCTGGACGACGTCATGCTGAAGGCCCGGGATCTGCTGACTCACTGATGCCACATACCCCTGTCAGGAGGCATTGCGTGGTTGGTTGATCGCGCTGGCGCGGCGACGCACTATGCGTTTTCAAATACACAGGTGCTCCGACATTCCCCCGCGCCGCCAATGCCGGATTTTGATCACGAAGCCTATCTGAAGACCCTGCCGAACAAGCCGGGTGTCTATCGCATGCAGGACGCATCTGGCGCGGTGCTGTACGTGGGCAAGGCCCGTAATCTGAAGAACCGGGTCAGCAGCTACTTTCGTGCCTCCGGGCTCACCGCCAAAACGATGGCACTGGTGAACCGGATCGAAGACATAACGGTGACCGTCACCCACAGCGAGACGGAAGCGCTTCTGCTCGAGCAGAGCCTGATCAAGGAAGACCGCCCGCCGTACAACATCGTGCTGCGCGACGATAAGTCTTATCCGTTCATCTACCTCACAGACCATGTGGATTTTCCCCGGCTGACCTTTCATCGCGGATCGAAACGACGGACGGGCCGCTACTTTGGTCCGTTCCCTTCGGCAGGTGCGGTACGGGACAGCCTGAACATCCTGCAGAAGCTGTTCCGGCTGCGGCACTGCGAAGACACCTTCTTCAAGAACCGTTCGCGCCCTTGTCTCCAATATCAGATCGAACGCTGTAGCGGCCCCTGCGTTGGTCTGATCGAGGCGGAGCAGTATCAGGAGGACGTGGAGCTGGCGGTGATGTTTCTGGAAGGAAAGAGCAACGACGTGCTCGATCACTTCAAGCGCCGGATGGACGAAGCCGCGTCAACCCTCGATTTCGAACGGGCGGCCAAGTACCGGGATAAGATCGCGCACCTGCGGCGAATCCAGGAGCAGCAGTACGTACACGCGGCGGACGGTGATGTGGACGTTTTTGCGCTCGCAAGCAACGCTGGCGTGAACTGCGTGCAGGGATTGTTCGTGCGCGGCGGTCGGATGCTCGGTAACCGGACCTGGTTTCCAAAAAACGAGCTGGGCCTTCCTGACGAAGAGATTCTGTCTGCTTTTCTCGCACAGTATTACCTGGGCGGCCGGGAGCGGGACCTGCCGAAAGCCGTGGTGCTGGCCACCGCTCCGGCAGACGCCCCTGTACTGGCCGAAGCGCTCTCGGAAAAAGCCGGGAGGAAAGTCGAGGTGGTGCATCAGGTGCGGACCCAGCGGGCCCGCTGGTTGAACCTGGCAGTCGAGAACGCGGAACACAGTCTCAACGCTTACATCGCCGACAAGCGCAACGTCTACGCCCGGCTGGTGGCACTTCAGGAAGCGCTCTCCCTTGACGACGTGCCGGACCGATTGGAATGTTTCGATATCAGCCACACCATGGGTGAGGCAACGGTCGCCAGCTGCGTGGTGTTCGATGCGAACGGGCCGCTGAAATCCGACTATCGGCGCTTCAACATCGAAGGGGTGCAGGCAGGTGACGACTATGGCGCCATGGAGCAGGCACTGCGCCGTCGCTACACCCGGCTGAAGCAGGGCGAAGGCCAGCTACCGGACGTACTGGTGATCGATGGCGGTAAGGGGCAGCTTGCCCGGGCACAGCAGGTGCTGGATGAGCTGCAGGTGGATGATGTGGCGCTGTTGGGTATAGCCAAGGGGCCGGCACGCCGGCCGGATCTCGAACATTACTTCACGCCTGACTCGGAGATCTCACTACCGCCTCAGGGCGACGCCATGCATCTGCTGCAGCATATACGCGACGAGGCCCACCGCTTCGCCATCACCGGTCACCGGCAGCGGCGACAGAAGCAGCGGCGTCATTCGGAGTTGGACGACATCGATGGGGTTGGACCGAAGCGGCGCAGGGAGTTGCTGACTCATTTCGGCGGGATCAAAGCCATTCGTGGCGCCAGCCGGGAGGAACTGGCCAAGGTGCCGGGCATCAGCCAGAAGCTTGCCGACGACATCTACGCGGCGCTGCACGACTGAGTGCGCAGGTGCCGCTTGGTCCGCCTGCGCTAACGACGCCGTCGGCGAGTCTGTACAATGCGGCCGATGAATCTCCCCAACCTTCTGACCCTGGCACGAATCCTCCTCATTCCCATTTTCGTGCTGGTCTACGTGCTGCCTGGTTATGGCACCTATCTGGTGGCTGCCGTGCTGTTCGGGTTGGCGGCGTTCACCGATTGGCTTGACGGCTATCTGGCCCGACGGCTGAACCAGACCACGCCCTTTGGTGCCTTTCTCGATCCGGTGGCGGACAAACTCATCGTGGTGGCAGCGCTGGCAATACTGATTGGCCATCACGCGTCGCTCTGGTTGACCTTGCCGGGTCTTGTGATCATCGGTCGGGAGATCGTGATCAGCGCGCTCAGAGAATGGATGGCGGAAATGAACCGGCGTGGTGTGATCGCCGTCACCTGGTTCGCGCGGGCGAAGACGACGTTTCAGATGGTCGCCATTGTGGTGCTGCTCGCCAATCCGCCGGATTTCACCCGGCCCTGGGTCATCACCGGCTATGTGCTCCTCTACCTGGCAGCGGTAATGACGTTGATTTCCATGGTGTTCTACCTCAAGGCTGCCTGGCCGGCGCTCCGTCACGGCCTGACCCAGCAGGGTGCCGGTAGCCAGACCTCGTGATACGGGGCTCTCCGGTCGTTATTTTCTCCATCGCGGAATTTGCGGTGATTCGCAGACCTGACACCGTGATAGCCTATCGTTGAAGCAAGTGCCGGACCGGGAAAGAGATATGGCGTTCAAGCGAGCGCTCGTGGTCGACGATTCAAAGATGGCCCGTGTGGCGTTGAAAAGGATGCTCGAGGAGCACGAGCTGGCCGTGGAGTTTGCCGAATCCGGCGAGCAAGCGCTGGAGTTTCTCGATCGGGAAAGCGTGGATGTGGTATTCATGGACCACCACATGCCGGGTATGGATGGCCTCGAGGCCGTCGAGGCCATCAAGAAGAACCCGCGCACCGCGACGATTCCGGTGATGATGTACACGACGCGCGCGGGTGAGGTCTATCTCAGTCAGGCCCGGGCACTGGGTGCGGTGGGCGTGTTGCCGAAGCAGGTGCAGCCGGGTGTGTTGTTCGAGATGCTCGAGGAGCTCGGCCTGGTTCACGACCGACGTGCTCCAGCGGGCCAGGAACCTGAAGGCGCCGAACAAGCCTATGAGGTGGATCGGCGTGTCAATGACCAGGTGACCGGCATCTCCCTCCAGGCCATCGTCAAGCGCATTCTCGAAGATCAGCACTTGTCGCTCAGAGCCGACATCCTGCGCGGTAACCGTAATTTCGCCCGCCAGGTGGCGAAGGAAATCCTCGCGGAGCAGGCGGAGGAGCCGGTCGAGGACGATGTGGAACGCACCTATTCACAGCGTACCGTGACCCTCCTCGTGCTTCTGCTGCTGGTCGCGGCACTCGTTTTCGGCGGACTGTATCTGAACACCGCCAAAGAACGGGATGCGGCACTGGCCAGGGTCGAAGCGCTGGACCGGACTCTGGATGAACGCCTGCAGACGGCAGAGTCAGTGACCAGTGGTCTTCTCGTGGACATGAACAAGGAGCGGAATGAAACCGAGGCCACTCATCTGGCCGGTCTCGCCTGGTCGCTCACGGAAGCAGCCAGTCACGATTTCAATCAGCCGGCTTTCGATGACGAACGGCTTGCTCAGCTCCAGACCCTGCTCGAGCACCTGCGTGAGCTGGACTATCGCGGCGTGGTGCGATTGAGTTCACATCTCGGCGAGTTCTGCCTGACGGCCGATCGCCTCGGCGAGCTGACCCCGGCCAGTTCCGATACCCCAATTGAGGCTTGCGGCACCATTGGTCATCCGCTGGACGGCTCGAGCTTCCCGGCCGAACGTCAGACAGAGGCATTTGCTGAGTTCATGGCGGCTCGACCCGAAAACGAGGGGGGTGTGCGCATCGAACTGGTTGCCAACGATCGCTTCGCCTCGACCCGACGCTACCCATTCCCGGAGCCTTCCGCCGAAGAGGATGGGGTCAGCGCCGGTGTCTGGAACGAGACGGCAGCGCGTAACAATCGCGTGGAATACGAATTCCTGCCTGAAGCCGGAGTGTAGTTGGAGGCTGAGGTCGGAATCGAACCGGCGTACACGGAGTTGCAGTCCGCTGCATAACCACTCTGCCACTCAGCCTGTGGTTCGACCGCTCAAATCCTTTTCGGATCAGATGCGATCCGACGAAAGGAGGGCCGAAGGGCCGCGCATTTTAGCCATGTTGGCGGCAAATCGCGAGCCATTGGACGGCTCGCTCAGCTGTTCGCTTTCATTGTCCGGGTTGGGGAGAAAGTCGCGGGCTGAAAGCGTCTGAGGGAGAGAGCTCAGGAGAGATTGAGGGTGCTCCCAGCCCGCGGAGGGGATCAGGCGCCGAGCATGGGTGTCGGTGCCCGGCGTTCGATCAGGAACTGGCGGAACGCCACAGCGAGCTCCCGTCGCTTCAGGCTTTCCAGCGCCAGCTTGCGGTGCAGGAAAAGGTTCCAGCAGCACAGTATTATCAGCATCATTGTCAACGTCCCTGTGGTCATCGCTTTTGCTCCTCACGTTTGCCACACGGAATAGGTTACGGATTCGGGGCTGGCGAACGCCCCCTTATCGGTCAAGCGCCGGTCGCTTCGGGCCAGCAGATTCGGACGGGCAGATAAGGCGCACCCCGGCGATGGATGAAGAGGCCGCATGAGCAACGACGAGATCACACCGCCGCCTGGCTGGCACAGCCTGCTGGAAGGGCGGGTCGGGGCGGAGGCATCTGCCCTGATGTTGCAGCTGCCGATGCTGCGAATGACGGTGCCACGTGGCACGGGTCCGGTGATGGTGTTGCCCGGATTCATGACGGATGACTCATCCACCTGGCTGCTCCGACGGTTTCTCTCGAGCCTGGGTTACTCCGTCGCTGCCTGGGAGATGGGATTGAATCGCGGACCCATGATGGGGTACCTGCCAGGCCTCATCGAGCGGCTCGATGCCTGGCGGGCAAAGACGGGCGAGCAGCCAAGCCTGGTGGGTTGGAGCCGGGGTGGGACGCTGTCTCGTGAGATCGCCCGGGAGCGCCCCGATCTTGTTCGGACGGTGGTGACCATGGGCAGTCCGGTTCGCGGTGGCGTGGGTGGTACCAGCATTGGTCGACTGGTTACCGCCCAGACCGGTCTGACCAGTGAGCAGATCTCGAGCCTGCTACGTCAGCGGCAGAGGAAGCCGATCACGACGCCAGTGACGGCGCTCTACTCGAAGACCGATGGCGTCGTCGCCTGGCAGGCCTGCGTGGATGATCTCAACCCCAACGTGACTCACCATGTGGTGCAGGGTTCGCACATGGGTCTTGGTTTCAATGCGACCGTGTACCGGTTGATCGGCAGAGCTCTGGCCAAATACCACAACTGATGCCGCGTAAGGCTCTGCGCCTAAGAGGCGTCTTCCTTGCTGCCAGATGTGGAATTTCGCTTCGGCTCCGAAAAGGTGCGCTCCATGGCCTTGGCCATGAAATTGAACGGGTTCAGATCGTTCATCTCCCGCATGCGCCGCCGCAGCTGATCCTGGTGCTCCAGAAAAGTGAGAATGCTCTGCTCGATGTAGCGGGACACCACGCTGCCCACGTTGTCGCCATAGAACCGGATCACCTGCTCGATCACCCGATTGGTCAAGACCGGTTCGTGGCCTTCCGCTTCCTGCTCGGAGAGAATCTGCAGCAGGATCTGCCGAGTAATGTCCGTGCCGTCCTTGCTGTCCGTCACGTGGATACTCTCGCCCTTCAGGATGAACTTGCGAACGTCGTCCACGGTGACGTACTGGCTCTCCTCGAGATCGTAAAGACGTCGATTCGGGTACTTCTTGAACTCTCTCATGCGAGCCTCCCGTCGGTGTATGCATCCGGCTTGGCAGGTTCCGGGTAGAGGAGGGCACGGCAACCGCGCCGCCGAAAGGGTTGCCACTCCCCTTCGGGCTGGGCCAGCCGATCAGCAATCACGCCGAGCACCATGGGGTTGAATCCCATACCGGAGTGACTGCCGATCACCTCCACGTTTTCAGCCTGCTCCCCTTCGTACTCGAGGCAGGTGGTCCAGTGCACCACCCCGTCGGAGCGGGAATAGACGGCCGTGCTGGGGACCGGCGGTGCCGTGGCCGGAAACTCCAGCATCTGGTCGCGCATCTCGTCTTCGTTCATACCGGAGAGGTTCTGAAAGAGTCGGCTGACCAGGGAATTGACGTTGTCGGGGCCGGAGGAAGCGAAAGGACTGCCCAACGTGATCACCTGGCGAACCCGATCCGGATACTCATGGGCCAGTATTCTAGAGAACACGCCGCCCAGGCTCTGACCGACCAGAGATACGGATCCTGTGCTCTGGGACAGCACCGCTTCGAAGCGCACGCGCAACTGCTGCTGCAATTCCACACTACCCGTGTTCTGTCCCAGTTCCCAGGGTATGGCGTCGTAGTTCAGTCGCCGGAGCATGCGGCGTATCAGGAGGGTGGACTGATCACCGGCCGTGAAGCCCGGTAGCGTCATGACTGTGTGTCCGTCCCCACGCGGGGCGCCGGCAAGCAGTGGCCAGGCATAGGCTAGGGACGACATCTCGAGCATGACTCTTGGTAACTCGGTGGCCGAGTCCAGGAATCGTGGACCCGAAGGCGATGCCTCCGGCACTTCCAGAGTTTCGTACACACGTAACTCCCATACAGATCTTCTGGAGTGTTACGGAGAAGTTTCAGCCGGTCAACTGCTATTTGCTGCGCTGCAAAAAACGGCTGAGTGGGTGCCTTACCGGATGGAGAACCCAAAGCTAACCGATTGAGCTGCATAACCTTATGGAAAAAAAGCTACCTCTGGTCATTGATATGTCACCGCCGATGCTTACAATGCGCGCCCATCTGGATATCGCACTGCACCAATTCGGCGCTTGCCGGTGAGCTCACGCACCACCGCGCAGCAAAAGGGCGCTACAGAGCACGGCAGCCGCGACCGGTGTTTTACGGATTCTGCAATACATTCAATGCGTTAGCCCCATCTTCCGGGCTGGCACGTGGTTTGCTTTTCCGTTGTTCACAGAGCCACATAACTCAAGCACCACAACCTCAGAAGTGAGAAGGAGAGCTAAGGTGTACAAACTCGGCGCGTTGGATGCTGGATTTCTCTACAACGAGACTGACCGGAGCCCGCAACACATTGCATCGGTGCAGGTTCTCGAGCTGCCGGATGGCATGACCGAGGATCGATACGTCGACAAGGTGAAGTCGCTGATGATGGAACGGATCCATCTGGTTCCCTACTTCACGAACAAGCTCCGCCTCGTTCCCTTCAACCTGGACCACCCGGTCTGGGTCAAGGATCACGCTTTCTCCATCGACAATCATGTGCACCGCCTGGAGGTGGCCGCTCCTGGCGACCGCGCGGCCATGGAAGCCGCCATTGCCACTCTGCACGAGCAAAGACTCGACCGGTCCCGGCCGTTGTGGGACCTGTGGATCCTGACCGGCCTGGAAGGTGGTCGCGTGGCCGCCTACAACCGTTGTCACCACGCCTGCCTGGACGGAATGGCTGGCCAGGAGATGATCGCGACGATCATGGACGTGACCGAGGAGCCGCGTGCCGTCGAAGCGGCGCCCGAGGGATTCTTCAGCAAGAAGGACGACCAGAACTTCCTGCAGCTGCTGGCCGGAGCGGCGGAGAGCTTTGCCAAGTATCAGGCGAAGCAGCCGCTCGCAGCGTTCAAGGCCATGGAAACGTCCGCCAGACTGTTCCGCCGTGCCTACGATCCGAGCAAGGGGCTGGGGGCTGTGAGCGCCCCTGCACCCGCGACCCGTTTCAACAAGGCGATTGAGCGCGAGCGCACCTACGTGACCGGTGCGCTGCCACTCGAGTCGGTGAAGAACATCGCTAAAGTCACCCACACCAAGGTCAATGATGTGTTTCTTGCCATGGTCGGGGGTGGTTTGCGCCGATACTTCGAGCGCACCGGTGAGCTGCCGAAAGCCTCTATGGTGGCAGGTTGCCCCGTTTCACTGCGGAAACCGGGTGACGCCAACGCGAACAATCAGGTGACCATGATGATGGTGAGCCTGGCAACTGATGAGGCGGATGCGGGCGAGCGGCTGCAGACGGTTGCCCAATCTGCACGTACGGCAAAAGGCTTTACCCAGGATGTGGCCGAGAGCTATGACGCCGAGATCTCGATGCCGGGGCTACCGGCAGCGCTGAGTGGGGCTGCACGAATGATGGAACTGACCGGGGTCATGAATCTGCCTGGGATTCGCGCACCCTGTAACGTGGTGGTTTCCAACGTGCCGGGACCAGGAGTGCCCCTCTACCTGGCCGGCGCGAAAGTCCTGACGCACTACCCGGTCTCGATTGCGGCGCATGGGCAGGGGGTGAACATCACCGTGCAGAGCTACAACGACGAGCTCTTCTTCGCACTCACCGCCTGTGCCAAGGCATTACCGGATGCCAGTGCTCTCCGGGACGACCTGCTGGCCGAGTTCGAGGTGCTCAAGGCGCGCTACGATCTGCCGAGAGTCTCTGCGGCGGTGCAGCAACCAAGTGCGCAGAAAGCGGCTCCGAAAGCGTCTACCGGCGCAGATTCAGCAGCAGGAGACCGGCCGAAAGCAGCTTGAATGGGTTAGAAAGTGCAACAAAAACAAAGAGATAAAACTTTTTCAAGTTTTTAGTTGCACTGCACAATGTTGTGGTGCACAATTCCGTTGTGCATCGCAACAGACCGGCTCTTTGTATAGCTCTGTAGGCAGCAATCTGAACGATCTTCCGAGCGTTCGACACAGAGAGAAAATAGAGACCGATCACAAGACATATTGGCGGGCCCGGATCTCAAGGGCTCATAAAGTACAAACCAACGCGCGTTAAACGCGCAAGAAGGAGACCCCTCATGAGCGTACTGGAAAATGGATTCGAGAATGCAGGCAAGCTGGGCCGTAAGCTGTTCGAACTGAACAACGAGACCATGGCGAAGTTCGTTGAGCTGTCTGCTGACAACTTCAAGAAGTATCTGGAACTGAACCAGACCTACGTTGCCAAGCTGCCGGAAGTCAACGATGTGAGCTCTTTTGTTGAGCTGCAGCGTGAGTACGGCCAGAATCTCTGGGAAGGCGTACAGGCTGACGTCCGCGCTCGCGGCGAACTCGTTCGCGAAGCGGTTGAGCAGACCGGCTCTCTGGTTCGTGGCACCTTCGAAGACGACGCTGTA
Organism: Candidatus Azotimanducaceae bacterium; assembly: GCA_965215995.1. Taxonomy (GTDB): domain Bacteria; phylum Pseudomonadota; class Gammaproteobacteria; order Pseudomonadales; family Azotimanducaceae; genus SZUA-309. Next base: position 4,869,559 of record OZ244128.1, read on the forward strand.
GAAGCTGAGTCGAAAGAAGCCGCCTAAGACCGCTTGCAGGCCAACCCGGCACCTTCGCTGCCGGGGTCGGCCAAATGAAAAACCGGCTGCTCTAGCGAGTATTGCCGGTTTTTCTTTGTCTAGGAAAACTGTGAGCGCTCTCGTGAACTCATTAGAGGTTCCTAGGGAACTCACCGACCGAGGAAAGCATGTCAGACTCATCATCTAAAGGCTCGGGCAAGGCCAACAGCCAAGACAGAGGGCCCGAACGACCGACACCGGAACAGCTGGCCGAACAAGCCGCTGAACACACGGAAGGTGCCGCTGCGGTGCCGGGATTCGGCATTGATGCTCGGTCCTTCGTTGATGCCTGGAGCAGGATTCTCGAGGCAGCGGCAGATCAACCTCGGGCGTTTCTCTCTGCTCAGACCGAGTTGGCCCAGGCACTGACCGGGATCTGGTTGCGGGGTGATGACCCGTCGGAGGAGGAGGTGCGAGAGACCACGCGCCATGAAGGTGGCGCCGCACCGGATGCCCGTTTTGCGGATCCAGCCTGGCAGGAGAACGCCATTTTCCGCCGCCTGCGGCAATCTTATGAAGCCTGGGCCCGGTCTATGGACAGCTGGCTCGAGAACTCCGGACTCGAAGGCCTGGATCGGGATCGCGCTCAGTTCGTGCTGAACGCCACCAAGGATGTGATGGCGCCGGTCAACACTCTGCTGGGCAACCCGGAAGCACTGCGCAGGATTCGGGAGACCCAGGGCGCGAGCCTCGTGCAGGGCATGAAGAATTTCTTCGACGACCTGCAGAACAATCACGGTTACCCGGCGGTGGCCGACCGGAATGCCTTCCAGGTCGGGAAGGACGTCGCGGTCAGCGAAGGGGCAGTGATATTCCGCAACGAGTTGTTCGAGCTGATTCAGTACAAACCGCTGACCGAGACCGTTTCCAAGATACCGCTACTCTATGTGTTCTCCCAGGTGAATCGTTTCTACCTGGGTGATCTGACCCCGGACCGGAGCCTCTTCAAGCGACTGCTCGAGGCCGGTGTGCCGGTGTTCGCGATCAGCTGGCGAAACCCCACCCAGGAGCACAGCGATTGGAACATCGATACCTATGCGGACGGTGTGATCGATGCCATCCGGGTGATTCAGCAGCTCAACCGGCGCAAGAAAGTCCACCTGATGGGTCTCTGTGCCGGTGGTCTGGTTGCGGCAGCCGCAGCCGGGGTAATGAAAGCCCGGGGGGATGAGTGGGTAGAGACCCTGAGCTTGTTCGTGAACGTGCTCGATTCCCGTCCCGGCGAGAGCGAGTTCGGCCTCTTCACCACTGAACGTTCGGCGGAAGCGCAGAAAGCGGCGGTCCGGGCGCGCGGTCTGTTCAGCGAGCGGAACGTGTTCGAGATGTTCGCCATGTTGCGGATCGAAGAGAACGTGATGAGCTTCTTCCGTAGTAACTACCTGCTCGGTGAGGAGCCACTCAAGCACCCGCTGCTGTTCTGGTCCATGGATTACACGCGGGTACCAGCGGAAATGCAGTGCGATTTCATCGATCTTGGCCAGAAGAACAAGCTCGCCAAGAAGGAGCAGCGTGTGCTCGGCAAGCGGGTGGATCTATCGAAGATCGACTATCCGGTCTACGTGATGGCCGGTACCACTGATCACATTACGCCCTGGAAGGCGTGCTACCGGAGCACCCAGCTTTTTGGTGATGACGTGCTGTTCGTGCTCACCAGCCAGAACCATACGCAAACCATTTCCAGCCGTGCCGACAACCGGCACCTGAAGTACTGGGTGGCCGAAAACCTGCCGGAAGATCCGGACGTTGCCCTGCAGTCGGCAACACTGCATGACGGCTCATGGTCAGAGCACTGGATCGACTGGTTGAAAGATCGGGGTGGTGATCCAGTGAAGCCGAAGAAGAACCTGGGTAACAAGTCGTTTCCCGCGCTCGGTCCGGCGCCGGGGGAGTACGTGCTCGAGCGCTGAACGCTTGCGGAAACAGGCAGCCTGCTCAGGCGCCCGAACGGATGTGCACCTTGATCGATTTGTTGGACTTGTCGTCCGCGAGTGCAAAGGCCTCGGCAATCTGATCCAGGGAAAAGGTATGGGTGACCAGCGGCGCGATGAGACTTGCGTGTTTCAGCGGCGAGCCGGGTGCCGACAGCGAAATCGCCCTGATCAGCTTCCCGGCTGTAACAGTTTGAGGCTGCCAGCGTCAGTTCCTTGGAGAAAAAGGGCATCCCCGGCAGTTTCGGACTTCCGGTGAACACGCCCAACAACGAGATCCTGCCGCCGGTGCGGGCCACGTTCACTGATTCAGCCAGCGTCTCAGTCTCTCCGCCCACGGTTTCGATCACCACGTCCACGTGTTGATCACCCACGTCTGCCAGCAGTTCCTTTGAACTGGGATAGATTCGGTTCGCACCGAGCGCTCTGGCCAGTTCCTGCTGGTGGGGATGTCGGGCGGTGATCAGCACTTCGGAGGCCCCGGCTTCCTTCGCCGTGATGATGGAAAGGAGGCCGATGGAACCCGCGCCGATGATGGCGACCCGGTCACCGAGATCGATGTTACCGATCCGCGCGCCGCGCACGCAGACAGCCAGCGGTTCAGCCAGACCGGCCGCAGTTGTGTCCAGATCTGCTGGCAACGAATGCACCAGGGATTCCGGTACGCAGACGTATTCCGCAAGGCCACCCGGCAGCGCGATGCCAAACAGGCGCACGTCCGGGCAGACGTTGGCTTTGCCGACGAGACAATGGTGGCAATCGCCGCAGCCGAGGATGGGCTCCACGGCGACTTGGGTGCCGGGCGTGATCGAAACACCGTCACCGACCGCATCAATGATGCCTGCCACTTCATGACCCGGTTGCATACCTTGCGGATCGCCAAGCGCGGCATGGTAGATGTGCAGATCGGAACCGCAGATACCGCCTACAGTGACGCCGATCCGGACCCAGCCGGGTTGCGGCTCCGGCAGTTGCCGTTCCTTGATGCCGATGACACCAGGACCACTGTAGACGGCGGCCTTCATCTCTCTCCCCTCGATCTTTGTTATCCGGGCATCCTAAGCGCTCCTGGAGTGACTCACAACGCTGGCATGTGGATTGCGGCCGGGTACACTGCCTAAACCACTGACGCCAACGGGAGGGGTGTAGATGGCAACCTATATCATGATGAGCACGCTCACGGATGAAGGCCGGAAGACGCTCAAACAGCGACCTGAGCGCATCAAGGAGGTGAACAAGGAAGTGGAGTCCATGGGCGCCAAGGTGGTGAGCCAGTTTGCCGTCCTCGGTGGCTACGACTTCATCAACATCATCGATGCGCCGACCAACGAAGTGATGTCGCGCATTTCCATGGAGCTCGGCTCCCGGGGCACGATCAAGGTGACGACCTATCCGGCCATGGAAATCGGCGCCTTTGTGGATATGTTGGAAGGGAAAGTACCGAGCGGGAACTGATCATGCCTACCTACGTGATGCTCATGCGCTATCACTCGGATGGCTTCAAGACGATCAAGGAAGATCCGGCGCGGGTGCAGGAGGTGCACGAGGCGCTCTCGCGCTGGGAAGCCAAGGTGATCGACAGCTACCACATGCTGGGCGATTGGGACCAGATCACGATCTTCGAAGCGCCGGACAACTTCAAGGCCTACCGAGCTACCCTTGCTCAGGAGTTCGGCACCACATCCGAAACCGAGATTCTACCCACCATTAACCATGACCTGTTCGTGCGCCTGATCGCAACGGAAGCGGGCACCGTCGGTCCCCATGAGTGGCAGATCAAGTGGTGGGCGAAGCTCGGCCGGCTCGCCTGGCGCCGACACGCCTACGGTCAGTGGGTCTATCCCTACTGCAAGCCGCTGACAATCACCGGCAGAGAGAAGTTCAAGTCAATCAAGGGGCCGTGCATCGTGGTGGCGAATCACACCAGCCACATGGATGGCCTGGTGCTGAATTGCGCGTTGCCGCAACGGATTCGGTTTAACGTCTACTCCGGGGCAGCCGCCGACCGCTGGTTCGTGAAGGGTCGAGAGGAACTGGTGATGCAGCCCTGGTATCAGTCCATGGCAATGGGTACGTTCCCCATACAGCGCGGTGGCGGATCCAAAGCCCTCGACTATCCCAAGTGGTTGCTCGACCGTGGTGCTAATCTGATCATCTTCCCGGAAGGAACCCGGTCAACCAGTCGCAGCATGGCCAAGTTCAAGCACGGCGTTTCTCTGCTGGCACTGGAGAAGAAGGTGCCCGTGGTACCCGTGTTTCTGACCGGGTTGAAGAAGCTGCGGCCGAAGGGTTCGCGAGAGATCTTTCCAGGCCCGGTCGGCGCGCACATTCTAGATCCCATCTACTTCCCCGAGGGGACGGAGGTGCCGGAGGCGACCAAGATGATCTACGACGCATTGAATACCGTGCACCTGAAGGTCGGACAGTACGGAGACGAAGCGGCCCACCCGGACTGGCGACCACCGGAAGAGAAAGTGGCGGGCGCTACAGCAGTGTCTGCCTGAGCCAGGTGATGAGGTCGGTCACCACCTCATCCCGATTGGTCTCGTTCAGCATCTCATGCCGTCCGTCCGGATAGAGACGGTAGTCCACCTGCTCTATTCTCTCCCGGTAGCGCTTGAGCAGTCGGTTCAAGCCTTTTTCCTCACCGTGCACCGGGTCTGCCTGACCGGCGAAAACGTAAATCGGCAAGTCGGCTGGAATATCGGCGATGAACGACTTCTTTCTGGCCTCCCGGGCACCTGCCATCAGGTTCGCCACCGATCCGGCTCGAAGCACGAAGCCGCAGGCCGGATCGTCCACGTACAGCTGCACCTGCTCCGGGTCGCGCGATAACCACTCGAATCCAGTGGCATCCGGACCATCGAACGGTTCGTTCGATTTGCCGAATAGTAGATTCTGCAACAGCTCGGATTGGCCGTCGTGCCCATGCCGCCAGGCTTCGAAACGAGCAATGGTGTGGGAGAGCCAGAGCTGAAACGGGCTACCGAGGCCCGGCGAGCCGGAGAGCACCGCCGCGTCCAGCTCACCGCCGAATCGATACAGGTACTGCTGCGACAGCATGGAGCCCATGCTGTGGCCGACCAGCGCGTGTGGCAGTCCCGGATGGTTTCCCTTGATGGCGTTCGTGAGTTCAGCCGCATCGCTGATGGTTCGATTCCAACCGTCCTCGCCCATGTCGCCGTAGCGGTCTTCTGCGGAAGATCTGCCGTGACCGCGATGGTCCTGGGCATAGACGGCGAAACCGGCATCGGTCAGGTGTCTCGCGGTCCAATCGTAGCGGGCGGCGTGCTCGCCCATGCCATGGGCAATCTGGAGGGTCGCTACCGGGTCTTCGTCAGGCAGCCAGCGGTAGTAGTGCATGTTGTGACCATCGGTCACGGTCAGGGTCAGGGTTTCCATAAATCGTCCGAGTCGTTTCGCTGATGAGCGAGCCGGGGCTGGCTCAGGGTGAGCCGGTCTCCAGAATGCGGTACACGGCCTGAGCGACACCTGCTTCGTCGTTGCGACCCGTGAGGTGGGTTGCTTCCGCCTTGGTGTGCTCGTCTGCCTGGCCCATGGCAACCGCAGCACCGGCCGCTCTGAACATCTCGATGTCGTTTTCGGAGTCGCCGAAGGCGACCACCTGATCGGCGGTGATGCCGAGATGACTGCAGGCAGCATTGAGCGCATCGCCCTTGCTTGCTCGGGCCGAGGTCAGGGTGAGCAGCGTCTTGCCGGTGGGGCCGATGCTGTTCAGGAACAGAACCTCGTTCTGATAGCGCTCGGTCAGCGCGTCGCGAATCTTCTGGTTGATGGCACTGCCTTGAATGACGGCGACGCGGGGCAGTGAGTCGGCGGCCCCCGAGAGCTTCTGTACCCAGCGCATCTCCGCGGGCACCTGAGAGTGATCGGGCTCTCCATCGAGCTTGAGAAGCACCTCGTCGCTGACGGTTACGGTTGCCACGCAGCGGTCTGAGTCGCAGATCTCGTAGAGCTCGCGGACGAACTCGGCGGGAAGTCGCTCATCGAAGACATCGGTGCCGGTCTCCGGGTCGTGCACCTGGGCACCGGAACAGGCAATGACCAGGCCTTTTATGCCGATCTGCTCCTCCACGCGCTGGGCCATCTGCACCCAGCGGGCGGTGGCGATCATCACCTGGAACCCTTCCGCGTGGGCTTTCTGCAGCGCACGGATGTTCTCTTCCGGACATTCCTCTCCCACCAGGAGGGTGCCGTCCAGATCAATGGCGAAAGCGCGGAATGACATTCGGTTGTCCCCAGTTCGTCGATCTCATTTGGTGCCCGGGGCCGGAATCGAACCGGCACGGAGTTGCCTCCGAGGGATTTTCGTACCAGCTACAGCTTTCGCTGCCGAAGCCGCCGGGCGGTATAAATCGCCTTACGGTTCGTTTGTGGTCTGGACTTTCTCTTCACCGTATCCGAAAGCTGACGCAGATGTCAGCAAATCCGACTTAGGCGGGAGCCGTTAAGTCTCTACACTTTCCCTGGTGTTCATGTCTTCAAGTCGGGTGTGGAACCGTATGGCGGTAACCGTATCGCGCACGTTTGCTCACACGCTCAGACTCCGATCTATCGAGTGAGACGTCGTACCAAGGCTTAGCTCGGGATTGCCACCGGTTGCCCGAGAGGTTTCCCCGAATTTGACTCCATTCACGCAGAGGTTTCCCGGTTGCGTGCTCAATTTGCTTAAGTCCCTTGTGTCTACCAGTTTCACCACCCGGGCAGACCGGCGCAGCATAGCAGAATGTTTCGAAAAACAGAGAGTGCGGCGTGTTGTTCTGATATCGTTCGTGACTCTCTTTCGGGGAAGGGGTTTCCAGCCGAATGCACCGCACAGTTGGCTTGTTAGTCGTTTTCTGGTTGGCGAGCTGGCTGTCGCTTGCTGGTCAGGCAGCGGAGCTTCGAAGCATCGTACCCGAACGTGCTGGCTTCTCTGCCGAACGCCTCAGCCGCATCGATGAACTCCTGGAATCTTATGTCACGGAACGCCGGATCCCGGGTGCTGCCCTTCAGATTGTGAAGGACGGTCGCGTGGTGCTCCACACCGCTGTCGGCTACCAGGACCGGGAAGCAGAGATTCCGATGCGGATGGACACCATCTTCCGGATTGCCTCGCAAACCAAGGCCGTGGTGAGTGTTGCGATCCTGATGCTGCAGGAGGAAGGCAAACTGCTCATCGGGGATGCGGTTGGTAAGTATCTGCCGGAATGGCAGGAGACCACTGTCGCTGTGGCGGACGACGCGGGTGGCTACGAAGTCGTGCCCGCTGATCGCCCGATCACGATTCGGGATCTGCTCACCCATACGGCCGGGGTTGGTTACGGTGGCGGAATCGCCGCGGAGGCCTGGCTGGCCGAAGGTATCCAGGGCTGGTACTTCGCGCACTTCGAGGAACCGATCCGGGAGACGATTCGAAGGATGGCCGCGTTGCCGATGGAGGCGCAGCCGGGCAGCGGCTTCGTCTACGGCTACAACACAGACATCCTCGGCGCCATCGTAGAGGTGGCCAGTGGGCAATCGCTGGATGCGTTCCTTAGCTCGCGGATCTTCGACCCGCTCGATATGCGGGATACCCACTTCTACCTGCCGGTTGAGAAGCAGGAGAGGTTTGCCGTGGTCTACGGCGTTGGTGAAGACGGTACGCTCGAGCGCACCCCGGAAGGGAGTTCCATCTCTGGCCAGGGTGCCTATGTGGATGGCCCGAGAGTCAGCTTCTCAGGTGGCGCCGGGCTACTTTCCACGGTGCGGGACTACGCTCGCTTCCTGCAGATGATGGCAGCCTGCGGCGAGCTCGATGGGCAGCGCATCCTGAGCAGGCATAGCGTGGCCCTGATGACGAGCAATCATCTGCCTGCAAATGTTTCCTTCCGACCCGGTTCGGGCTTCGGGCTTGGCTTTGCGATCACCCTGGACACCGGACAGACGGGACAACCGGGCAGCGTCGGGGAGTTCTCCTGGGGCGGTGCCTATCACACCGTCTACTTCGTGGATCCGGTCGAGAACCTGGTCTTCACCTACATGACCCAGGTGCTGCCCGCGACCGGCTTGGACGATGCTAGAAAGCTCCGTGCTATCACTTATTCGGCTTTAAAATAGTTTATAAAACAGAAAGATAGAGAATATTTATAGAAATGTCCGAACTTTCCGAAAACGCTCAGATGATGCTAGGCGCTTATGCCCTGGCAGATACCCACACCCTCAGCCAGGATGCTGTGCTGGAAATGTCGCAGGGAGCGATTACGGAATGCGCGGTGCGCGCGGGCCTTAAGGAGTTGGCGGATGCCGCACTTGCGGAAGAGCAAAGCGATGGCGGTTACCGACTGACGAAAGATGGCATTGGCTTGACCCTGCAGATGCAGGAAGCGCTTTCGTCCCAGAACAGCCAGCTCTGAAAACGACGGAATTGGTGCCCAGGGCGGGCACTGAATATCCCAGTAAAAATGGGCGTTTCCGGCCGTGTACGGAACGTGTACGGAACGCCAAACTGGGAGAAAACCATGCCAGACACAGTGTCTGATCGAATCGACCGCCACCTGCAAGGTGAGCGCGTCACCACCGAATACATCAACCTGAAGACTGGAGAATCCGTCTACGTACCACCGGACGAGCCGGTGCCGGCGGGCTGCATCCCCATGATGGGTACGGTGAACGGCGGCGAGAAGCCGCTTTCGGAGGAGGATGCCTCATGAGTTCACTAGCGGACATGAGCGCGGTTATCCGAGACCGCAAGAACGGGGAACTGACGCTCGAAGAGTTCAAGGAACAGGTGAAGGCCGTCTTCCTGGCTATGCCCGAGCATGATCGCCAGATCATGGAAAGGATCGTGAATGCCGTCACCGGCCGTGAGGAGGTGAAGTCATGAGTGATCAGTCAGCTTGGGAACGACTCGCCGAACTTGGTCCGGAAGGTGCGAAGGCCCTGAATGCTGAAGAGCAGATGGAACTGCTCGAGCAGATGTGCCACCAAGCGACGCAGAAGCAGCTCAACCTATTGGCTGACTCGATTTTCGTCATCAAGCTGGAATCTGGCGACGAAGAAGCGGCGAAGTCGTTCGCGAGGGAGGTATGGGGCCATGGTTAAAGACAACCCGCTACTCTCCGACGATCCAGAAACCACCGCACTTCGCATCAACAATCTGCTCGCGCTGGCTCAGCTGGCATGCGCATCCGAGATCGAGCGTATCGACGGCGAGGATCTGACGGGTGCGGATCTGATGTACGGCTCGGAGCTGGCTATCCAGATCGCCCGTGAAGCCGTGTCCTGGCTTGGTCAGGTGGACTACCGACGAGAGCCTACACCCGACCCCGCCAACGTCTCACAGCTGCCGGCCGGCGACTGAGGCACTCTAACCCTGCGCCACTTCCCCGGCGCATTCCCTTTCTGGGCCCCTTCGGGGGCCTTTCTTCTACGGCAATGAAGCAGCCAATGTGGTCAGAGCGTGTACGGATGAGATCATTCCGCGCAAGTTATAAGATAATCTCGAAAGGAGGGGCTGACGCATGGAGCTCGCCACCGTAATCATTCAATACGCATCTTGGCCTGTCGCAGTACTGATCTTGTTTCTTGTGTTTAGAAAACCGATCTCAAGCCTTATTGAACGCACTGAAGAGTTAAGTGTTGGATCAATGCGCGCTGGCGTGCGGCAATCCGCAGCTCAGGTTTCTCCAGATCCGCTAGTAACCGTAGACAACCCAGCATATACGCCGCGTTCTCTGACCCACGAAATGCAGTTACTGATGGAGAACCTACCTCGTCTAGGCATTGAAGTAGATCAACTTGACGCGAGATCTACGCGCTTAGTGGATCTAGTCGGACGATCGATACTGCAGAATCAATTTCTATGGACCCACACCATGATCTATGGGACCCAGATTGAGGCTCTACGATGGATGGTTCAGCATGACGACCGGCCAATCTCTAAAGACAACGTGGAACCTTTCTACAAAGAGCATCTAAAGATCGCGAAGCCGCTGGACGTGATTCTGCCAAAGGACGTCGATGAATATCTCTCCTTCTTGGTGCAGCAGGGACTGATTTCGACAGTTGGTGACCTGATAAACCTGACCGACAAAGGACGGGACTATGTCGATTTCGCGGCCAATGCTCCGCAGAGAGGGTTGTAAAAGAGTATGAATCGCAAACTTTCACTGAAGCAGCTCCACGGAGAGTTGCTCCACATTGCAGTCAACAGACCACCTAATGACCCGCGCTTTGACGCACTAAAAAAGCTAGTGAGCGAGGATTTAAAGAGAGCTGAGGATTGGGATCTGGAACCCGATCAAGAGAGAACGCTCAGCGAATGGTGGCAGAGCTATGTGGACCTTTCGCGGTTCATACGCAGGTAACGCCGGAAAACCATCACCTTTGCCCCCTCCGCCGAATCGGCATACCGGAAGCTGCAAACATCCGTTGCCCGGTTCCATCAGCGAGCATCCGCTGAAACTCTGACCGAACCAGCACCCGGAATCCAGCCATGGGATCACCAGACACCTCGATGGGTGGCGCCTGTGCACCTCGTTGGTCGATGATCTGCACACCTCCACCGCCAGTACCATTGGCGAGGACCTTCCCGCTGGATCCAGGCACGAAGACCTCAGGACCCCGCTCACCGACCAGATAGGCCCGGCCACCAGCCACCGGACCACCATGGGCACGCTCACCAGAGATCAGCTTACCGAAGCCGAGGAAGCCACCGCCCGGGTTACCGAATCCGAAAAGGTCGAACAGTCTTGAGGCAAGCGCTCGAGCAGCCATCTGCTGCAGCGTTCTGGCAAACGACTCCGCCATGCTCTTGAAACCGCTCTCTGCGGCGACCACCAGGTTGTCGGTGAACAAGGTTACGAAGGTCCGCTTGGCCTGTTCCGCCTTGTCCAGCATCTCCGCAAAGGCCTTTGTTTGAGCGTCTATGGCAGTCGTCATGACTTCAGAAGCATCCAGCACAGAGCTCGGTGGTGCGATCTCACGCGACGTCACTGTCGGAGCGATCTGAGGAACCGGACGAGGGCGAGCCGGCGGCAAGCCGCGGTCGATAGTGATTTCGCCTCCCGTGGAAGCCCCTCCGGAAGCGACGCGTGCGAACTTGAAAAAGTCCTTGAACGGCGTCGCCAGTTTAGAGAGGGCCCCCGTCAGGCCGGATTCACCCGACAGTTTCTCAACGAGTTCACCTGCGCTTAGCGCTGCACCTGCGAGCTGTCCTGAGAAGAGCCGGGCACTCTGCGATAGCTCCGTGATCTTCTGATTTGCTTCGGAGAGTTTCCTGCGCTGGCTGTCGCTCCAGACCTGTCCGTCGAGCTCGCGGCGAAGCTCGCGCAGACCTTGTTCACCCTGATTCAGGAACTGCAGGAATGTGGTTCCTTCAGCATCGAAGAGTTTGAAGGCCAGCCGGAGCCTGCTGATCTGATCGGTGTTTTGCTCGAAGGCTCGGGCGAGGGTGATCATCCGCTGGTCGAGGGACAGCTGACTGAACCGTGTGGCGTCGATCCCGAGCTCTCTGAGCGCACCTCGAGCCTCACCTGTGCCGATCGCCGCTTCCTGCGCACGACGAGCGAGGCGCTGCAGGCCTGTGTTGAACTGATTGATGTTGACACCAGCCCGCTCCGCGATGAGTTGCCAGGCTTGGAGCTCGCGGGCGGAAACACCCAGGCGGGTGCCGACCAGGTCCAGGTTCTCCGCGAGGCGGGCCGTGCTGGTTAGCGCTGCTGTGATGCCACCTCCAGCGAGTACCGCCAGACTGGCTTTCGCGCTCCGCCCGAGCGTCCGAAAGGCGCTACTGCCTCTGCGACTCATGCTCTCGAATCGTTTCTCGAAGCGAGAGAGGCGGTTGTTTGTCCGCTTCAGCTCAGAAACGAACTGCGCAGTCTTCAGCTCAAGATCGGCGGTGAGGTTTCCAGCGCTGGCCATGATGTCCTCCTACACGATGAAAGGATGCCCGCCGCGCGAGAGATGATCCTCAGTGCTCGCCGCGGGCTCTGGGTGTTTGAGGCCACCGCCCAGTGGGCCAGCGATGGACATGGTGATCTGAGTACAGCTCTGCCGGGGCAATCACCATGTCCTACGACTCGCAACGCCGATGGAAGAACGCCCCGGACTTACGAGACAGCACACTTGATCATGCGGATCGCATGATCATCGAGCGTCTTACCGGCCACCCGGCGCCTTACGTACCACTTGGTGGTCCCTGGCGTCGTGATTGACGGGTCGACTGTGATACGGAGACCGCCCTGCTCAGCGAACACATAGCCCTTCATGAAGTCACCAAACGCCACAGGATGGGTGTTGGCGCCGATGTCGGGCATGTCTTCAGCAACAACCACCGGATAACCACAGAGCAAGCTGGGTTGCCCTTGGATCAGGTTGTCGGTCCAGAGGTAGCGACCATCCTGATCTTTCCACTTCCGCATCACGCCAGCGGTGGAAGAGTTCATCGCCCAGACGGCATTCTGACGGTAGCCCTGACGCAGCGAGTAGATCGTGTTGTAGAGGATGTCTCCCGGGCCGCTGGGCGGTGAATCCACAGACTGCACAGGGAACCCACCGGCAACACCGGTGGGGATGTACTGCAGCGTGCCAAACGCTCGAGCAGGGGAATCCGCATCTCCGGTGGAGACCGGCGTGGTGTTCAGGAAACCGGTCGGCTTGTTGGTGCCGTTTCCGGACACGATCGAAGCGCCGATCTCCTTGGCATGGTCCTCAACCACGTTATCGACCAGCCAGCTGGCCACGTCGAACTGGATGTCCAGAATGGATTCCTCCGACGCCGCGGGATAGCTGTACACCGTGCCCCAGGTCGGCTCTACGTCCTCAAGCTGCGGCGTGCTCGTGGCGTTTCTGGTATCTCCTTCACCGACCCACCCGGAGGTGGCGCCGTTGACATTCACCAGGTGATGGTAGTCGCTGGTTTCGGTTTGGACCCGCTTCACGATGGCCAGGAACGGGCTGATGTCCACGATCCGCTTGGCGATCTGGTTCTCGATCTCCTTGGGAACAGCATAGCCGCCGGCATTGTTGTCACCGATGGTGACGTCTTTCTGCATCATGCCGAGCTGTTGGCGAGCGTGTTCGTCGTTGCCAGCGGAGCGGATCCAAGTTTCGAAGGCCTTGGTGTATTCCGGGTTGGCAGGCTCATCACCGGGGCCGAGAGACCCGATCCGAACGCCGGCGTTCTCTACCTGCTCGAGCCTGGCGAACAACTCGTCAACCCGTGCGTTGTTGGCTGACTTGAAGTCCTCGAACGTGACGCCGAGCTCCTTCATGAGCCTCTTCATTTCTTCGTACATGGGGTGCTTACGCCTCCTAATCTTCAAAACACGTCAACCGCCGGTCAGGCGACCGACGTAAGCAATCTCTACGTATTCCGAAGTTCGGGGCTGTTCGCAGGTGGCGTCACGCACGCCTGAGACAAGCCGAGAATCTCTCGGGACGACTTCGACCCAATCCGGTTTCACTTCACGCTACATCGGCAGGTTGAATACACAGATCGCGTCTCGCAGTCTGTCTATCGAAGTTCGACAAGCGATAGAGTACATCAATCGATCAAACATGGTCCACACTGTCGTCATCTCCAAGTTCGCCGTTCACACCGGCGCGCTCGGCATGGAGATCGCCAAGGCCAAAAAGCACGGTGGCGATTTCTTCATCAGTGCAACCAGCGTGCGTTTGGAGTTCGCAGCCATAGTGCAGGAGGGCCACCCCATACGCTTCAAAGTCCGGAATTGCCCCTCGGCTGATCTGCTCCTGCATGGCTTCGCGCATCTGAGTCAGATACGTCGTTGATTGCTGCTGTTGTTCCTCAGACATCATCGAATGAGTCCTCCGGTCGTTTCGGCTTGTAGGGGTCTTCGGGCTGCACATCGAGCCTGAGGCGAGCTGTCGGATTCAGGCCGAGGCTGGATCCCAGCGAGTTGATCGCCCTCGTGGCCTCGTTCAGGACGGTCAGAGCAGGGTGTTTTTTCAGCCCTTGCGGTGACTGGACCGTGATGCCGTCTCTGTCGATCTCTGCCTGGGCCGAGCGCAGGTTTGCCACCGCCATGGCGTAGGCCTCGAGCGTCGGCAGGTCCAACTCGGTCACCAAATGGTTGCGGGCGAGTTCGGCATAGGTGCGATTCCACACCGCCTTCGCTTCATCGCTCAGGTTCTCAGGCGCTTTGAGCGACTTCTGCAGGATTTCGACATTCCCCGCGGGTTTGTCTTTCGCTGTGCCCCGAAGCCGTTTTTTCCGGCTCGGGTCTGGCTTTCGACCTCTCATAATTGTTGGTACCTCCGACGTAGGTGAAAAGATCAATTTCAAGCACAAGGAAAACTAGGCACCTGCGCGGTCCTTGGTGAAACGACCCAGAGGCGCAGACCGCCCCCGTTCACGCTGCCTCCTTTGCTGCTCTCACCACTTCCATCGCTGCAGCCTCAGTAGTGAGTAGTCTTGCTGCTTCTCGAATCTGTTCGACCTGGTCCGATGTATCAGTGACCTCGCCGGCGATATGATTCAGTAGCTCGTTGATCCAGAGTTTCAGTTTCCGATCAGACATCCGTTCTCTCCTTGGGGGGGTTGCGTTAGTTGCGTGAGTTCCAGCACGTAGGTTTTCTCGAACCCACGCATAGAACCAATGCACGCGAACGCGCCCTGCGTGCGTTAGTTCGCTAGGGGGTATGGGGGATATATACTCACGCACGTTTTTCAGGCCCAACTCACTCATCGGGATGACTCAGGATGAGACGTTTGCGTGAGTTCCGGTTCTCGTCCTTGTAGGTTTCTTCCTTCAAGGTCTGGTCCAGAAGACACTTCGATAGAGCCGCTCGGAACCGGTTCTTGCCCTCCTTGTTGTCCGGGAATCTCTCTACGAGGTCGGGGAAGAATCCGGTCAGCGTCACGTACACGTTGCCCGGGCCTGTCAGGTTGGCAGGTGTGCGGCGCTGGTGATCACCCATTCGGGCGACATACTCCCTGACGGCTCTGGCATCTTCGTTCGCAGCTAGTCGCTTGGCGTCATGTGCAGCCGCCGGATCGCTTGAGAAGGGCACCAGAACGGGCCCGTCCCACGCCAAATCGATCGCAGATTCCATCTTCGGGCCGAGGTTGGCCTTCTCATGTGTGAGCTGTAAGACGCCTTCCTGATCGTGAACCAGGGCCAGTCGGCTTCGAGCGCTGTTGTGCCAGGCGGTAGAGCCGGAGTAGCTGTTGCCGTGACTCCCGTGTCGGGCGGCCATCTTGTCGATGTGGGCCAGCAGCAGGACCGAGGATTCGTTGGTGCGCGCGATCTGAGTTCGTAGCTCGCGAATGAAGAAACGGGTCTGGCGCCGGGAGTTCTCATCAGCATCGAACGCGTCTGATGCGTTATCAATGATCACCAGGCCGGCACCAGCAGCCGCCTCGACCACGTACTTGAAGGCCTCCGTCATGGTTACTCGCCGCACGCCCTGATCGCTGATCTCCACAGCCAGGGCGGCATCTATCTCGCTGGCATCGATGACGCTGAAACGCTCCAGTACCCGTTCTCTGGATACGTCATAGACCTTGAGGATCTGCTGCATGCGGTAGGTGATCGTGTTGGCACTGTCCTCGAGCGACACGTAGAGCACCCGTGCGCGTTTCACCTGTAGCCCGGCCCAGTCCTCACCGGCAGCGACGTGAGCGCCGAGAACGAGTGCCAGGATGGATTTGCCGGATCCGCCATGAGCGCCCAGGAGCGTCACCTCATTCAACGGCAGGATGCGATCAATCAGGTGCCGCGGCGCCGGGATCTGCTGATCGAGATCGAGCCCCACCGGTTGCATCGCTTCCTTGCGACGATTCTCTGCATCGAGCCTGGCTGTCATGTCCTCAACGGACATTGGCCACCTCCAGCGCAGTGCGGATTCGCTGACCGGCGAGGATCACTCGCTCGAGCTCATCCGGCGTCAGCGTCTCGAAGCGGGAGGCGGCGATCTCCATGACCATCGCTTCGTGTTTGATCACTAGGAGGAGGTCCTTGTAGTTCCAGCGTGGCTTCGTTCCTTTGCGGGGCTCGAGCTTCTGAGGAAACAGGTCCGCGATCTCGAGACCGATGGCGCCGACGACCTCATCAGGACTGCAGAGCGCGAAGCAGTGAATCAGGATGGTGCCGTCGCTGGTCTCCTTGATGGAAAGAGAAGCGCGGTTATCTTCGTGAGCAGGACACTTCGCCAACCACTGGCCGTTGCCGCGGTCACGGACACCCTCTAGACGGTCTAGAAGATCGTGCACGGTGAGGTTCCGCCCGGCACGCCGATGGCTGTTCCTCTGATTCTGGGCGTCGTGGGCCAGCTGCTCGAACGACTTCACAGCACTACGGCCTGAGGGAGTTCTTGTTTGGGGTCGGCAGCCGGATGTAGAATCAGAGTCCCCACCGAGATCTCATCCAGCCCGCCTTGTGCGGGCTTTCTCATGTCAGGAGGCTCCCTCCCGAGCGATACGTCTCGCTTCTCCAATGGTCAGGAAATCCTGTGCACCGACTTTGGTGGTACAGATCTTCCCTTCGTCTTTGAGCTTCCTCGCGGTGTGGTAGTGGATCCCGATTTGCTCAGCCCACTTTTTCAGACTGATCAGTCCCCAGTCAGGTTGGCCATCCAGCACGAAGATCACTTTTGTGTCTCCGTGCTTGTAGATGGAGCGGATCGGAAAGACATCGCCAGAATCGGCGTCCCAGCGCTGGCCCTCGGCAAGGTCGTCTTGGTTCGTGTGAGAGTTCATGCGGGGCAGGGTATGCCCCGGTTGTCACGCTACCGCGTTTCGTGACAGATCAACGGCGGGTTTTTGACTCGACGTAGTGCTTTCGAATGGTCTCGAGCGTGATGTCTCGCTCCACACCGTTGCGCTGTGTGTAGGTGATGGTGTCTCCGTCAATATCGGAGAAACAGCTGGTGCGTGAATCTACCAGGTCCTGGATGTTCACCCGGACCCGTTCCGGATCCCATCCGGATAGGTGCATCGCGTCGATCTCATCTTTCCAAGGGGCACGCTTTCCGCTTTTTCGCTGGCGCTGTTGCAGGCGGCGCTCGATGTCATCGTGGCGAAGATCGAAGCGGTCAGCGAGGAGGATAAGCAGCCAGTGATAATCAGAGCGCAGAAGATCCAGGGGCGCGTCTTTGATCAGCTCGATTAGCTGCTCCGACGGCACAACACCTGCCGCTTGCCGCATCTTGATCAACACGTCGAACCACTGCGAGATTCGAATGGCGATCTCTGGATCTGTATTGTCGCGTGGATCGTCACTCATAGCGTTTCGATCTCTGCCAGGCGATCTTCCACCCGGCTACGGATGTACTTGTGATAGTTCTTGTCGACGTAGTCGATGGAAGTGCCGGCCAGTTTCGCCACTGTGCCCACGTCGATCCCACCGGTCAGCCAGTCAGCGATGCAGCAGTGCCGCATGGTGTAGGTGACGGTATCCGGGCTCACCTTGGCTTTCTTCCGGGCTTCCTTGATGAGACGCACCCAGCGGCCGTGGCCACGTTCTGAGTACCAGAATTCTCCCTGCCAGGTCAGGAGCGGCTGATTGCCTATTCGGTCGCCAACCATACTTTTGAAGAACAGCAGCGCTTTGGCGGAGAGGGGGAAGAACCGCTCTTTACCATCCGCCGTCTTTCCCTTGAAGTAGACCAGGCGGAGGGTGCCCGTGCGGGTGTCTAGGTCGGAAATCGTGGCGTTGGCGAGCTCCTGCGGACGAGCGCCGGTATAGAGCAGCCCGCGAATGAAGTTGGCCAGATCCGGATCGGCGGCGTTGATGAGGTCGCGACGTTGTTGAACGGAGAGATAAACGTCCCGGGATTCGTTCGCACCGGAGACCTGTTCCACGTGGCACCAGGCATCGTTCGACGCCACCATGTTCGTCCGGTGGGCAAAGTTCAGCGCTGCCTTCAGTGTCTTCAGATTGCGGTTGGTGTGTGCGGGTGTAGATTGCTTCGCGAGCCGGTTGCGCCACTTCAGCACGTCCTGGGGTTGGAGCTCATCGAGTTTCTTGTCGCCGAAGGTGGTGCCGTAAACGAGCGCCTTGAACCGCTTCTCGGCGTCGGTGGCCGTCTTCTCGCCTTTCTGGACACGTCGATCGTCGACATAGAGCCTGCAGGCCTCTTCAACGGATCCGGCCTTGATGACACCCGCGTTGCACTGCTCCCACCATTCTCGGGCCTGCTTCAAGGCCTGATCGTAGGAAAGGGCAGCAACATCACCCAGACGGCGGTAGTTCTGTTTCCCATCTGAGCCCCTGAATCGGGCTATGAAGCTCTCGGAGCCGTTCTCGGTTCGACGGTAGCCGAGGTAGCAACCTTCGCTGATTCGGACCCAGTGCGGCTCTCTTCTGGAAGGTAGGGCAGCACGTCCCTTGATGGTGTCGATGCGCACAATTTTTCCGTATACGGAATCTGTACGGAATTATTCGTTGTTATCCGATCTTATTCAATGTTATTTTCCCCAGTGAAAACAGGGGTTTCCTAAGATCGAAACCCTCTGCTTGGAGGGATATTTGGTGCCCAGGGCGAGAGTCGAACTCGCACGCAACTTGTGCACTGGAACCTAAATCCAGCTTGTCTACCAGTTCCAACACCTGGGCGAGGGCGGCAATGATAGGGCAACTCATCGCGTCTGGCACCTGAACTTCCCCCGCGATCGCTAGATGACACTTTCTTGAATTTTCGCGGCAACCTCCCGTTTCGAAACCTGACGGTCACATTCGATCCATAAAGTCCGCGCTTTCCGCAAACCGCCAGATTGGAGAGCGTTATGCCGCGCAGGATTGCCACCTTACTACTGGGAGCATCGCTCCTACTTTCAAGTGCCGCATTCGCCGACGGTCGACTGCAGGGCCGGGTCGTTACGGGCGAAGTCGCTAAGAACCTCGAAGGAGCCGTGCTGCGCATAGCCGATCTTGATCGAACGGTCACCACCGGAAGGGACGGCCGCTTTTCCTTCGGTCAGGTTCCTACCGGCCGCCATCAGATGACGGTGAGCTATCTGGGTGCCGTCGCCAGCACACTTGAGGTAACCATCCGCGAAGGACGGACCGAAAACCTCGAGATTTCCATGGGCGGCATCACCGAAGAGATCATTGTGCAGGGATTCCGATCCGGCACTGCGAGCGCGCTCAACCAGCAACGGGCAGCGGATACGGTGACCAGCGTCGTCTCCGCAGATGCCATAGGCGCGCTACCGGACGCTAACGTGGCTGAAGCCGTCCAACGGGTGCCCGGGGTGTTTCTCGAGCGGGACCAGGGTGAAGGCAGGTTCATCGGCATTCGAGGTATGGATCCGAATCTGAACACCACCACCATCAATGGTCTGCTGGTGCCGTCGCCAGAGACCGGTGCTCGTTCCGTGGCGTTGGATGTGATTCCCGCGGATCTGTTGGAAGGACTGGAGATCACCAAGACCTTCACACCGGACATGGACCTGAGCGCGATTGGTGGGAACGTGAACGTTCGGGCGCTGTCTGCTTACGATCGTGGTGAACGCTCTCTCTCTTTCACAGCGGAAGGCAGCTACAACGAGCTGGTGGAAGAAACCAGCCCCAAGCTTGCTGCGACCTGGACCAACCAATTCGACGTGGGTGGTGGCAGCAGGAACCTGGGAATTGCAGCTGCCATCTCCTGGTTTGATCGGGATTTCGGCAGCGACAACATCGAAACTGACGGTGGCTGGCCGAACGACCTGGAGACCATCGGCGGTCAGCAGTTCAAAGGCGCTGAAGAGATCGAGCAGCGCAGCTACGCCATCAATCGGGAGCGTCTGGGCGCGGCGTTGAACTTCGACTACCACACGGATCGTGGTAACTACTACTGGCGCAATTTGTATTCCGAGTTCAGCGATCAGGAATACAGAACCCGTAACGAGTTCAAGTTCGATGATGGTGAGGCTGTTTCAGGCAGCGATCGCAATGCTACCTGGCAAGGTGCGACCGTTGAGAAATCCATGAAGGACCGTCTCGAGGAGCAGCAAATACTTTCTACCCTGATTGGCGGTGAGAACGACTTCGAGCTCTGGCGCATCGACTACAGTTACGGGTACTCCTATGGCCGGGAGAAAGAACCCGATCGGCTGGATACCACCTTTGCGGCGGAAGATGTGCAGATCGGCTACACGGAAATTGATCGGAAGCCGGCTCTGTTCGGCGAGGAAGCCGTTTACCAGGCGGCCAGCTATGAGCTGGACGAGTTCGAGTACGTCGATGGCGACGCGAAGGACAAATCCCACAACCTGAAGTTCAACGTGACTCGGGATCTCTTTCTCGGCGGTTACAACGGCGACGTGAAGTTTGGCCTCAGCTACCGCACGCGCGAAAAGACCTACGACGCAGATGTGGGCATCTACGGTGATCCCGCTGGCTCGTCCCTCACCGGGTTCGAGGCGCGTCCGCCGCGCTATGACATCAGCCGATTTGGCCCAGGCATCGGTGCGTCAGGCGTGCGCAGCTTCTTCGAACAGAATCTCGCGAATCTCGAGCTCGACGAGGAAGACAGCCTGATTGAGTCGAGCATCAGCAACTACGAGCTGGACGAAGACGTCACTGCAGCCTATCTGATGAGCACCTTCGAGCGTGGCGGCTGGCGGGTGCTTTATGGAGTCCGCTACGAAGACACAGATTTCGGCGCCCTCGGTACCCGGTTGGTGGTGGACGATGTGAATGGTGACGGCGACGCCGTGCTGGCGCCAGCGCCCTTCGATAAGCACTACGACAACTGGCTACCGAGCCTGAACGTGCGCTGGGAAACGGGCAATCTGGTCTTTCGTGCTGGCGCCAGCATGACGCTCGCTCGTCCCAACTTCGCCGAGCTATCACCAGGTGGTGAGATCGAGTTTGAAGAGGACGATGGTGAGACGGAGCTGTCCGCAGAAATCGGCAATCCGGAGCTGGATCCGGTGGAGTCCACGAATTTCGATCTGGGTGTGGAGTGGTACCCCGGGGGTGTGAGCGTGCTGTCCGCCGGGATTTTCTACAAAGACATCGAAAATTTCATCGTGATCGCCGACGTGGCGGATCAGATTGATCTGGAAAATCTGGTCGGAGCGCCGGTGGATGATGCGGAAGTGATCCAGCCGATCAACGGTGACAGTGCTCAGCTGTTTGGTGTCGAGGTGGCGGCCATCAAGCAGTTTGAGAGCGGTTGGTACCTTTCAGCTAACGGCACTTACGTGGATTCAGAAGCCACCTATCCGGGTCGGGAAAGCAAGGGGCTTTTGCCCCGCACACCGGAGTGGGTGCTGAATGGTGCCGTTGGCTGGGAAAACCGTCACTTCAGCTTCAGGCTCGCGGCCACCTATCGCGATATCGCTCTGCAAGGTTTCGAGGATCTCGAGGATGCGGACTTTGACGTCTATCAGGATGAGCACACCCAGGTGGACTTCTCTGCCAAGTGGGCTATCACCGAGCAGTGGCAACTGGCGTTCGCTGCCAGCAACCTGACAGACGAACCGTACTACACTTACTTCGGTAGCAAGGCATACAACGCCCAGTACGAAGACTACGGTCGGACCTACTCTCTCGGCGTCAAGTACACGCCGTTCCAGTGATGGATCGTAGATCTCTCACGGCCGTGCGGTATTTGGCGATCGCGGCTATTGCGGTGCTGATCCCGGGCTGCACCAGCACAACGCCAGTGCCGGTCGCGACGGTAACACCAGACTTCGAAACCGTGCCGGTGGCCAGTGAAGGGGACGCGGCGGACGATCCAGCCATATTGGTTGGTGAGACCGAAGTTCGCCTGCTTGGCACAGACAAGAAAGCCGGACTCGCCCTCTACGATCTGGCTGGTAGCGAGCGGGACTTCCTTGCCAGTGGTCGGGTGAACAACGTGGACGCGCTACCCCAGGGCGAGAACAGATTCCTGGCTGCTGCCAGCAATCGTACGGAGGTCAGCCTGGATCTGTACGCGGTAACCGGCGACAGCATCGAGCTTGTCGCCCGGCAGCCACTGGCGGTAGCGGAGCCCTACGGGCTCTGTATGGGTGAAACGCCTGAAATGTCGGTGTTCGTGGGCGACAAGGAAGGGCGCATCGAGCACTGGGTAGTCGACGAGTCTCTGGCACTCGAACTCCGGCAGTACTTCCAGCTGGACGGGCAGACCGAGGGTTGCGTCTACGATCCCGTGGACGAAACGCTCTATATCGGTGAGGAAGAGCGGGGCATCTGGGCGTTCGATCTTGCTCGTGGCGTGCGCCGGTTGGTTGCGCCGGTAGATGCATTCAATCTAGTAATGGATGTTGAAGGTCTGGATATATACCGGTCAGCCGGAATCGGCGGTGAGGTTCGCTATCTGATTGCCTCCAGCCAGGGGGACAACAGCTATGTTGTCTATGCCTTGCCAGAGGTCAAACGGCTGCTGAAGTTTCGGATCGTTGATCACCCGAGTGCTGGTGTCGACGGTACGGAGGAGACGGATGGGATTGCGGTGACCTCTGCCGCTTTGCCTGGCTATCCCGAAGGGATTCTGGTGGTGCAGGACGGTGCCAACGTCCCTGGGCGTCAGAACTTCAAAGGCGTGGACTGGCGCAAGATCCAGGCGCTCATCCCCGAGGGGTGAGCACCCGTCCTCTGTTGGCGGATTCAGGTTCAGTACTTGAACTGCACGTCGAGCATCAGCCGGTTGTAGTCCTCCGCAACGCCGTTCTGGTTCTCACCGCGCTCGTTGATGAACAAGGTGCCACCCAGAGAAACACTCTTGGTCAGGTTGTAGCTGCCGCGGAAAATGTGGCCTTTGCCGTCGGTGCCGCCGCCGATGAAATCGGAGTCGGTGACCATGGCGAACACCGCATCTGCTTCCAGATCCTGGTACACGTAACCCAGCCGCCAGGGACGATGCCCGTGCATGAAGTTCATGGTGCCACCGATGGCCCAGCCCTGATCGAACTCCGGGGCATCCAGATTCTCAACGTAGTTGAAGAAGAGCTTGGTGGGTGAATCACCGACGTTGAAACTGAACTCGCCAAACAGTTCCAGGTCCTGGTAGCCGTGGAGGTATCGATTCAGCGCGTCCACGCTGTTACCGCGCGGATCACCATCGAACGGTACCTCTCGGCCTTCCACGCTGCTGAAGTCATAGTAACCGGCCCCGATCAGGAGCTTGTTGTGCTCACCAATCGGCGTCGACCAGTCGAGCTGACCGCCAAAGGCGAGGTTGTCGGACCCGGAAGATTCGGAAACCCAGTTAAACAGAGCATTCGCGCGGAAGCCCCCTCGTTCGAACTGAGCGAGCATTCCTTCCGGACGGACGTCGCTGTCCCAGAGCAGGCCATTGCCACCGGCTCTGTGCAGCGGGTTCTTGTACTTGCCGGCGAGTATGCTTAGACCGTCCAGATTCGTTTCCCAGTCGAAATAGGCAAGGTCAACGCCGATCTCCTTGGTTGAGAACCCATCGCCCAGGGTCTGGTTGCTGGAGGTCGGGGAATCCCCACCCGTGGCGAGACCGAAACCCACTTCCACGGAGTCGTTCACTTTGGCAACCAAAGCAGGTCGTGCCCGAATACGATTGCGATGGCGCTTGTCGTCGGAGAACTCCGCGTCGATGCTCTCGTGACGGTAGCGGAAGTCGCCTTTCCACGTGATCTTGTCCACCCAGCTGGAGCTTGCGGGGGCGGGGGTGCTGGCAGGTGCCTGGTAAGTCTCGACCCGGATCTTGTCCTTCGACTCGAGCGCATCGAGGCGAGCGGTCAGCTCAGCGAGTTGTGCTTTCAGGGCAGCGATGGATTCAGCCTCTTCCTGGGCCTGAAGCTCCGTGGAGGCCATGAAGAGGTAGGTGAGGAGCAGAATGCTGTGCAGCAGCACCCTCGGCTGTGAAAGAGGATTCATAGAAATTTCTCTCCGGTGTTGCGGATGTGATTGCCGCACCCTCTGGGTGCATTGAGAGCAACTGGCGCGCATTGTGTGACAGAAAGATGACATTAATGTGACACTCGAATGTCGGATTGAGAGTATGAGCTTGGCTGATGACGCCAAAGCGACGGGATTATGACGATTGTCATAATCGACCGTGCGAATGTGACAGCGATGTGGCGGGTCGCTGGCAAGGTTGCCTACGGAGGTCCAGAGCGCCTCCAGGCGTCGGTGTGGTGGTGGGTGCCAACGCCGGTTGGTCTGCAGGTGATACTTGAGAGTGAGTCGCGATGTCCGATCTGATCCAGGGTGATACGACAGCTGGATTCGAAGCCGTACGGGGTGCTTTCGAGGCGAACTTCGCCTCCGATCTGGAAGTTGGTGCGGCACTGTGTATCTTCAAGGAGGGTGAGCGGGTGGTGGATCTCTGGGGTGGCCACCGTGATCTCGCTGCGACGGATCCCTGGTGCGCCGATACGCTGGTCAACGTCTACTCGACCACCAAGGGGCCAGCGGCCATTGCTTTTGCCACGTTGCTCGACGAAGGTCTGTTGAGCTACGAGGATCCGGTGTCGCAATACTGGCCGGAACTGAAGGCCGGTCAAGGCCTGTCTGTGGGTGATCTGCTGGCTCATCGCGGCGGGCTCTGCGGTGTTGATGCGCAGCTCTCGGTGCGTGATCTCTATGACTGGCCGAGGATGATCGGGTTGCTCGAAAGCCAGGAACCCTATTGGCCACCAGGCACCGCCTCTGGTTACCACGCCGTGACCTGGGGCTACCTGCCGGGTGAGCTGATCCGCCGGGTGGCGAGACAGACCCTGGCGGAACGTCTCGAGCAGAACGTGTGTGCACCGGCCCAAGCTGACTTTCAACTGGGGCTGGCGGACGCCGAGATGAATCGCGTCGCGCCGCTGGTTGGCCCCAACCGGGCCCGGGTTCAACAGGAAAAGACGGCCGGGACTCCCACAAACACAGGGCCGTTTCATGCTGTTGCGCTGCAAAACCCGGTGATCCGGCCCTATCAGGATGCGTCGAGCCCGGCCTGGCAACGGGCCGAGATCGCGGCCTCGAATGGACATGGCTCTGCTCGTGGTGTGGCCCGTATCTATGCGGGGGCATTGGATTCGAGCGCGGGCATCCTGTCCACGGATGCCATTGCGGCGCTCACCGAAGAGCGGGTCGGTCTGAGCGATGATCTGGTCCTCGGACATTCGATGCGGCGTGGTGCCGGAGTGATTCTCAATACACGGGCCATGTTCGGACCCAATCA
Organism: Candidatus Azotimanducaceae bacterium; assembly: GCA_965215995.1. Taxonomy (GTDB): domain Bacteria; phylum Pseudomonadota; class Gammaproteobacteria; order Pseudomonadales; family Azotimanducaceae; genus SZUA-309. Next base: position 4,894,632 of record OZ244128.1, read on the forward strand.
GGAAGCCTGGGGACATTCAGGGGCGGGTGGCAGCACGGGCTTTGCGGATCCAGTCACGGGTACGGCCTTCGCTTATGTGATGAACCAGATGCGCGATGATGAAGGGGGGAGCACCCGAGCCGGGCGGTTGATCGATGCGTATTACAGCTGTCTGTGAATGGTGTTTATTCGTGGCAGCTGATTCAGCTAGAAAGGAAAGAAGTGACTGGCAGAAAAAGGGCGCCAATCGCGGCGCCTTCTCTGACCCCGTCCTCCCGATCAGTAATTCCTGAGCGTGTAACCCTGCTCGATCATGCAATCGCGGTAAGCCTCGAAAGAGGCGCTGTTGGCATCCAGTTCGCCTTCGGCGTCAACTTTCGTCTGCTGTTCGCAACTCGCGTGGTCGGCGTTGTACTGCTTGGTGCTAGCCGTTGGCATCCAGTTCGCCTTCGGCGTCAACTTTCGTCTGCTGTTCGCAACTCGCGTGGTCGGCGTTGTACTGCTTGGTGCTAGCCGTGGACTCCCAGTAGTGTGTGGCGCTGGTTGCCGCCTGTTCCGGTTCCGTCGTTGCGCATCCGGCCAGAAAGAGTGCCATTGCGGCGGTGATCATCAATCGCGTCATAACTAACCCTCCTCAGCGGTGCGTGCGTCTCGGGGAAGCGCACCGGTCGTGATCTTGGAGGGCAGGTTAGCTGCCCGGGGCGCGGTGCATCTACCACACGAATGTGACAATTGTATGACATTGGCGGACTTGGGATAAAGATCACAAGCGCGCTCAGGTCGCGGCGCCCATGTCCCGGTGCAAGCGCCGGAATCCCCACCAGGAGACAACGCTCAGCAGCGCCGCGATGGCGAAGAGGTGGGCGCCCAACCCTTGGATTTCCAGGAAGCCGATATAGAGCACCATGCCAAGAAACGGCATGATGGCACCTCGTACACCCGTCAGGGTCACATGAATACCCATATAGGCAGAGAGCGCCTTCTGATCCGCAAAGTCGTTGTGACCGAGCTGCCAGGCAAGAGCGCCTCCGCCACGGGCAATGCCGAGCACGAAGCGGCTGATGCCGATCCACCACAGCGAGCCGAGGATCGCGCCGAGCCAGAGCAGCGCTTGGCTGACGATCCAGAGCGCGCTTTGCCGGGCCCGAAACTCGGCGACGTGGACCCGATCCAGGTAGCTGGCCCAGAGGGGCAAGGTCACCATACTGACAGCAAACGGGATGACCATGGTCATGGCAATGGATTGGGTGTAGCCCGCTTGCAGCTCGCGCGTGATCAGGTAAACCAGGGGGGCTTCGATGATCATGTTCGCGGCTCCGGCGGTGAACTGATAAAGCTGATAGCGGGCGTAGTGCCGATCCCGGCGCAGGATCTCGAGGAAACCCACTTTCTCCTCCGCTGCCGTCTCCTGGCGGTTGCGACGTTCCAGCACCCGATGACGGGCTTCGCCGATGACGTTCACCCGGCTGAAGAAGTAGACCCCCAGGGCACCGAATACGGCACCGGCGACATACACCCAGCGAAAGCTCTCCGGATTCTGATCGAGCAGCGGGCCGACCAGACTCGAGATCACCACGGTGACCAGACTGGTGAGGATCTGCAGGCGGCCGGTGGTGCGGGCACGCACGGTACGATCGTAGTTCAGGCTCCAGACCACGCTGCGGACGGTGATGATGCCGGTGATCAACAACCGGCTCAGGATCATGCCCAGCACCAGTAGTGCAGCCCCCGCCTGATTGACCGGCGCCATGGCAATGGCGAGCACGCAGGCGATGGTGGCGATCTGCACGGCGTTGGCGAAACGCACCTTGGTGCGGGCATTCGCCAACCGGCTCCAGAAGTAGGAAGAGAGGTTGCCGAACATGGGCGCCGCGGTGATCACGGCCAGCACGAAGGGTGAGACCTGATAGATCTTCGCAGCGATCACCGCAACGATGCCGCCTTCCAACAGGGTGAAGGCGACGGGAAGGGTGAGCTCCGTGAGCTGCTCGTAGCGGAAGGCGCGTTGTGCGGGCGGTGGGAGTGGGGGTCGGCCTGTGAAGCGGCGGAGGTGAGACCCTAGGCGGGTGAGGGGGCTCATTCGTTGGCGGCCCTCACCCTGGCATTGTCGGATCGATCAGTACAGATCAGGGCTTCCTGAACTTCAAGGTGAAGCGGTCCGTGTTGCCCGTGACCGTGCGGCGGCCTACCTCATATTCGAGGGAGTCGTCAGGACGGTAGTGCAGATCCGAGTAATCGACGAACTCGAATCCGGCCGCTTCGATCTCCTTGATCATCTGCACCGGGTCCATTCGCCGCCACACTTCACTGTAGTCGCCCTGCATGTGCCGGCGGGTGTGATCGACCACACCGTATATGCCGCCGGATTTCAGCGCCTTGAAGGCAGCCGCGTTCAGATCGCGCCGGCCTTCGGCGGTGAAGTTATGCAGATTGCGGAAGGTGAGCACCATGTCCAGATCGGCCACATCCATGGACAGGCCGTCGATATAGAAGCGACGGGTGGTCTCGCTGCGCTTGAACTCGCCTTCTGCTTCCACCACCTCGACACCCGTTATGGTGCCTGCCTCGATCAGCTTGCCGACGTTGGTGGTGCCGATGCTCACGTAGAGTTGGCCGTTTTCTTCCAGCACGGGCGCGAGCAGCTTGGTGTACCAACCGCCGCCTGGCAGCAGCTCGAGCACCCGCATGTCCTGCTCGAGGCCAAAGAAGGTCAGTGTTTCGATGGGCTTGCGGTTGGCATCGCGAGCCACTTCCGCTTCGCTGCGGATATCGGCGGCCATGGCCGCTTCCAGGGCTTCTTTGAGATCTGCGTTTGCGAATCCGGCGTATGCAGATGCAAGGCTGACAAGCACAGTGGTCAGTCCGGTCGTGAGGGTCCTCTTCAGCATCGGTTGTCTCTCTCCTGCTGGTTGTGCCCGGACGGGGAAGTCCGCACGGGAAAGCGGGAGATTCTCGCACGGCCGAGGCAGGAGTGTCAGCTTGCTGTGTTATCTTCGCTGGCGGAATTCAGTTGCGGGAGGAACCACCATGCGCGAGAACACATCCCTTAGGACCTGGCGGGAAGGCGGTCAAACCATCGGCGCCTGGCTGTCCATGGCAAACGCCTACAGCGCTGAGGCGATTGGCCGGCTCGGTTTCGACTGGGTGCTCGTGGACCTTCAGCACGGCATGATCGACTACACGGACCTCTCCTATATGCTCCCGGCTATCTCGAACGGCGACAGCACCCCCATGGTACGGGTGCCCTGGAACGAGCCTTACGAGATCATGAAAGCCCTCGATGCCGGTGCCATGGGTGTGGTGGTGCCCATGGTGAACAACCGGGAAGAAGCCCTTCAGGCAGCCGAGGCCTGCCGCTACCCGCCGCGAGGCAACCGTTCGTTCGGACCGATTCGTGGGGCCCTGTATGGCGGCAAAGGCTACGCGGCGGAGATTAATGACCAGGTCGCCTGCATGGTGATGATCGAGACCGAGGACGGCATCGCTAATCTGGACGAGATTCTCTCCACACCCGGCGTGGATGGCGCCTATATAGGCCCTTCTGATCTGGCCCTGGCCATTGGCCTCGCGCCGCGGGGCGACAACGACGATCCGAAACACGCCGCCGTCGTGCAGGACATACTGGATGCCTGCAAAAAGCACGGCGTGGCTTCGGGCATACACACCTCGAGCCTCGAATACGCACAGAAGTATCTGGGCATGGGCGTCAATATGGTGACTCTGGGATCCGACGGCGGCTGGCTGATGGCCGGTGCGGCCCGGGAGCTGGCAGCGGCGCGGGGAACTCAGGAACAGGCTCGGGAGAAAACGGGCTACTGACACCGGCTCAAAAAACCTGTCCGATGGACCGTCGTCACCAAGATGGGCCGTCGGCGATAAAAAGCGCATACTAGGGCTCCATGCAGTCCACGGACCTTACTTCCCTCCAGTCCCTGATCGACGCCATGGTGTCGGTGGCGAACGCCTACTGGCCACTGGCCGTCGCGGCCCTCATCGGCGCTCTCGTTGCCAGCCTTGCCTGGCTCAGGCACTCCAACCAGAAAGCCCGCAACGCATTCGAAACGGGCCTCGCTCAGGACGCAGAGAAACGCGCCCAGGAAACTCGTCTGGTCGAAGAACGGATGGAGATCCGCGCCCGGGAGTTTACCCGACTGGAGGGTCAGCTGGATGCGCTGAGTAGGGCGCATGATGCGGCTCGAGCGGAGCTCGAGGAGAAGACCCAGGCGGTGGCCGAATATCAGGCAAAGCAGGCAGGGCTGGAGGCGCGGTTGGACGAGTCCCGGAAGGCCTTCGAAGAGAAGGAGGCGCTGTTCCGGGAATCCAGTGAGGCGCTGAAGCAGGAGTTTGAACTGCTGGCTAACCGCATCTTCGAGCGCCAGGGTCAGGCCCACCAGGATAAGCTCTCTACCGTGCTGTCGCCGTTCAGGAAACAGATGGACGACTTCCGCAAGCGGGTGGACGAGGTCTATCACACCGAAAGCCAGGATCGAGCCTCTTTGCTGACCGAGGTGAAAAACCTCCAGCAGGCGTCAGAGAAGATCAATCAGGAAGCCGAGAACCTGACCAAGGCGCTCAAAGGCGACAGCAAGCTGCAGGGCAATTGGGGCGAGCTGGTGCTCGAGCGGGTGCTGGAGGAATCCGGGTTGCGCGCCGGCTTCGAGTACTTCCTGCAGGAGACGCGGCGTTCCGAGTCCGGAGATCTGAAACGACCGGATGTTCTGATCCGGCTGCCGGAGGACAAGGATGTGGTCATCGACGCCAAGGTGTCACTGACGGCTTACGAGCAGGCGCTTTCCAGCGAAGACCCGGCGCAGCGCGAGATCTTCCTGAAGCAGCACCTGGCCAGCCTGCGTGCCCACGTGAAACGTCTGGCGGATCAGGACTACGCCCACCTCGAGGACGTCCGCTCTCTGGACTTCGTGCTCATGTTCGTGCCGATCGAGTCTGCCTTCACGCTTGCTGTGGAAGAGGATCACAAGCTGTTCACCGATGCGTTCGAGAAACGCATCGTGATCGTCAGCCCAACCACGCTGATGATGACCTTGAGGATCATCCACAACGTCTGGCGGGCAGAAAAGCAGAATCACAATGCCCAGGAGATTGCCCGGCGGGCAGGGGCGCTGTACGACAAGCTGCGCGGTCTGGTGGAAGACATGGAGCGGCTGGGGGCCCAGCTGAATACCGTAGAGAAGACCTACCAGTCCGCCGTTGGCAAGATCAGCACCGGTAAGAGCAATCTGGTTCGTCAGGTGGAGCAGTTCCGCGAGCTGGGCGCCCATGTGAAGAAGCCGCTGCCTAAATCGGTGATCGAAGCCTCCGAAGCCGGCGAGGCGGATGGCGCCATGCTGGCAAGCCCGTCGGAGGTCCCACAGGAGGCGATGCAGGAGGCCAGTGAGCGGGGCATCACGGTAGACTTGAATGACAGCGAGGCATCCGATCCAGCCGCAGAATCCGGCGTTGAGAAGAAGGCCGCGGAGTAGCTGCTACGGAGCGGCGGTCGGGCGGATTCTCGCCTCATTCAGCCCGGCCAGGAAAGTGTGCGCCTGGTCTCATTTCGCTCTGAATCGTTCCGAGTCAGTGTCAAGAAGGCATATGAACTTCACAGAACGGGTCTGGGGAGCCAAGTAAATTGGGCGGCAGAAATGGATTGCGAGGACAACTTAATGCTGGTGTTAACCCGGCGTGCCGGCGAATCGATAATGATCGACAACGAAATTGAGCTCAAAGTGCTCAAGATTCGCGGCAGCCAAGTGCATCTGGGAATTGATGCACCCAAGAAGTCGGCCGTGCACCGCAAAGAGGTCTGGTTACGGATTCACGGTGAGCCTGCCAGTGCAGCTCCCCATGACGGGCCCGACGGTGACTTCTCAACGGATACGATCAAGACAGCCTGATTCCAATGCGCCACCCGCCAGTCGGTGACGTGGCGCCTCCCGCCAAACCCTAAACAACCCTAACAGCGATCCCTACGCCTCCAGACTGCTCGGACCATCCTGGCTGATGAAGGCAGGTGTTTCGCAGATCGCGTAGGGGTGGATTTCTCCCACCGTCACCGGGTAGCGATGCTGATGGATGCCTTCGCGCACCTCACGATCGAGCTGTTCCGCCGTTGGTTTCAGCAGCACGGAGTCCAGGGCCACCCAGATCGGGTTCACCGGCTTCAGCGGCGTGAAAGACAACACCGTCTCCCAGGTCGCCCGGTGCAGCTCCACCACCGCCAGGTCCGTCACGTAGCCCCAATGAGAAAACTCGCTCGGCTGGCCGCTGGCGAAGAGAACGGGCAGGGCCTGGTCGGCTTCGCTGGCGGCGTCCAGCATGTCCAGGGCGGCCAGCCAGGGATGGGTGTCGCGATACTTGCCTTCACCGCTGGATTCCAGCAGAGCCTTGAGGGCTTCCGCGCCGACGGTGGTGGCGAGACAATAGGGATACGGAGAGGTCATGTCGGACGAATTGTCTCCAGGGAGCTCAGGCAGGGATACTGTACATGCATACAGAGGATTTTATAATCGGACTTCCTCAGCGTCGAAACCGGCCATCGCCTCAGCGTGTTCAAGCTCAAGCCACAGGAGCCACCACCGCCCGACTACTACGCGGCAAACCTCCGGCATCTTTTTAACCACGTTCAGGAGTTCTATGCGGACATCCTGACCTGCGAGGAGAGTGCTTACCTGCACGTGTTCCTGAGCGCCTCTGATGATGCCCAGCGGCTGTATGCACGCCTGCTCGGCAGAAAAGGTCCCTGGATCCGCGTGGACAAGCTGAACTATCAGGAGATCGCCGACTGTGATGCGGCGCTAGCGGAGCTCGCGGCAGCCGGTTTGGTGGAGGTAGGCGCAGCAGCACCGGCGGAAACGCTGCTTGGCCTTTTGACTCAGACGGAACGCAAGGCGACTTTTCCGGCCGTGCGGGGTTCGCGGAAAGCGGACTGGATTGCCGACTGTCTGGGACGGTACGCGGATGAAAGGATTCGTCGCGTCCTCGCTCGTCGGTATGCCTGGGTGAACCTTGGCCGATATCGCCTGGTCAGGCTGGTCCAGTTGCTCTTTTTCGGCGATGACCATCAGGATACCAGCACCTTCGTGCTCCAGGATCTGGGGTTGATGCGGTTCGAGAGCTACGCGCTGACCCGCTCGGAGAGGCTGTTCCCGGATCGTCAGGCGCTGGAACGCTATCGGCATCTACGCCGTCTGGACCGCCTTTGCCATCGCGTGGATGAAGCCGCGGATCTGGATGCTTGGTTGCTCGAAGCCCTGGATGTCCCAGCCGGGAACCGGCAGGAGCAACGGCAGCGGGATCGAACGCTCAATCGGCTCGGTCAGCGCTTCGAGCGTTCGGGTGACTATGATCGTGCGCTTGATTGTTATGGCCGCTCCCGCATGCATCCGGCCCGGGAACGTCGGGCGAGGATCCTCAAGAAGCTCGAAGATGATGAGGGCTCACAGAGTCTGGTGGCACACATGGCAGCGACGCCACGCTGTGCTGAAGAGGTGGACTTCGCAAAGCGGTTCGGCAGACGGGCGCGGCGTGGGGAGGAGGCAATTTCCGTGGTGCCTCTGCCCGAACCGGTTACTCACATTGAAGCGCATGCGGCAGCGCTCCTCGGCGCCGCCGGTGGCTTTGTTTTTCATCTGGAGAACGCGTTACCGAGGAGTCTGGCCGGCCTTGCCTACTGGGAAGAGATTTTTGCGCCGTTGCCGGGCGCCTTCACCAATCCGTTTCAGACCGGGCCGTTGGATCTCTTCTGGCCGGATTTCGCTGAAGCGAGGGCCGAAGCCATCGCGGCACGTACCGAGGCGCTGTCGGAACCGGGTGCCATGAAGCGGGCGCTGGAAGCGACCTTTGCGGAGAAAGTGGGCGTTGCCAACCGGATGGTTTCCTGGCGGCATTTCGATGCGACGGTGCTCGAGGTGCTTCTGCGCTACCTGCCGGAAGATGCGCTGCTGTCGTTGGCCAGGCATGTGATCCGCTGGCCTTACCGCACACGGAACGGCTTTCCGGACCTCACCGTGGTGTACGGACCGGATAACTTCGAGTTTGTCGAGGTGAAAGGCCCAACCGATCAGCTGCAGCCTGGTCAGCGGGTCTGGCTGAGCGCCTTGGATCAACTCGGGTTGCCTGCCCGGGTGTTGAAGTTCAAAGCATGCTGAACAGGGTTTCAGTGAAAACCCTGGCCGAGTTCGTGCACCGGCGGGGGGATCTCTATCCGTCCCTCGGCGGCCGGGTAACCGGAGAGGAAGGGATCGCGGCCCAGCGCCGGGCGCAGCAGAACCGGGGAGACGGTTACCAGCGGGAAGTGGCCGTGGGCGGGGAGTTCACCATCAGCGACGTTGAGATCTCGCTGACCGGCCGGCTGGATGGCTGCGATCTCACGACCGGTGTGCCGTTTATTGAGGAGATCAAGACCACCCGGGCTGATCCCGAGGAGGTCGAACGCGCTGTAGGCTCTGCGCACTGGGCACAGGCCAGGCTGTATGCCGCTTTGTTAGCGCGAGAGCATCCGGCGCGGGAAAGCTGGCAGATTCGACTCCTGTACTGCCATCCTGAGACAAACGTGCGCAAATCCTTCGCAGAAGACCGATCGGCCGAGTGGCTGGTGGACTATCTCCTACACGCGCTCAGTGCCTATGCTGACTGGCTGGGTGCGCAACAGCGCTACCAGACCGCGCGGAACCGCTGGCTCGAGGCGCGGGACTTTCCTTACGGTGGGTTCCGGGCGCATCAACGCGCGCTGGCCGGACGGGTGTATCAGGCCTTCCGGGATGGTGAGCATCTGCTGCTGGAAGCGCCCACAGGGAGTGGTAAGACCATGGGGGTGCTTTATCCCGCCCTGAAGGCATTGGCGGCAGGGCACATAGCGCGTCTTTTCTATCTCACCAGTCGGGGCACCGGCGCTCTGGCGGCGATGAGGGCGGCGGCAGATGTGGGCACGGCAGGTAACCGGATCCGGGTGGTGGACCTGGTGGCGAAGGAGAAGGCCTGCCTGGTGGAAGGTATGCCTTGCGACGAGCGTTGCCCGTATTCAGTCGGTTACTACGATCGAATTCGCGCGGCGTTGGTGGATGCACTGGATCGACAGAGGCTGGATCGGGAAAGCGCCCGTGCCGTTGCTGAAGCGCACCAGGTCTGTCCCTTCGAGCTGACACTGGACGCAGCACTGTGGGCCGATCTGATCATCGGCGACTACAACTACCTGCTCGATCCGGTCGTGCGCCTGCAGCGCTTCATGGATGATGGTGGGTTGGGGTTGCTGATTGACGAAAGCCACCAACTGGCTGAGCGGACCAGAGACATGCTCTCGCTCGAGCTGAACCGGGAAGCAGTCAAAGCCGCTATTGCTGAATCGCCACCGGCCGGGATTGCCCGTCGATTGAAAAGCGTGGACCGGATTCTGATGGAAACACGGCGCGGGCTGGTCACCGAGTTGGCCGCCTCGGCTGGTAGCTGTAGTGAAGAGATGGTAATCGATCCGCCGGTTAAGCTGCTCAAATCCGCCCAGAAAGCGTTGGAGGCTCTGGCGGAGGAAGAGATCGATCTCAGCGCCTGGCCGCTTTGCCGGCAGGTGCTGTTTGATCTTTCCCGGTGGGTACGTGCGCAGAACTGGGCACTTCAAGGTGATGACCTACGAAGCGGCGGCCTCTCGGACGACTACGAGGGTGCTGTAGCGGCAGGCACCAGCGGTGGTGGCACCCACACCCTCGCACCGGAATTCCGATACCTCGCCCAGGTGACGGATCGTAGTCGCGGCCGGAAAGGCGTGCGGATTCGTCTGGCCTGCCTGGACCCGGCGCCCTACCTCGAGTCCGTGCTGGCCGAATATGGTCCCCACGTGCGTTTCTCCGGCACGGTCACCCCCCTCGATCTTTATCAGCGCCTGCATGGCCAGGTAGATGCGCCGGGCGAGCGGGTCGAAAGCCCCTTTGCGGCCGAACAGCTGGCCACGCTGGTGGTCGCTGATCTGCCCGTTTACTACCGGCAACGCTCAGCGTCGCTGCCTCGACTCAAGGATCTGGTGCGTTGTACGGTGGCTGCCAAAGCCGGTAACTACCTGGTGGCGCTGCCATCCTTCGAGTACCTGAACCAACTGGCTGAGAGCCTAGTGAACGAAGGGACCTATGAGCTGCTGGTCCAGACCCCGGGGATGGATGACGCTGCCAGGGCAGACTATCTCGCCCGGTATCAGGATGACGGTCAGACCCGCGTCGGCCTCATCGTTCTGGGTGGGCTCTTCGCCGAGTCGGTGGACTTCAGTCATGCACCTCTGGCCGGCGTGATATGCGTCGGTGTGGGCTTGCCGCCGGCCAGTCGGCAGAAAGAGGAGATGCGCAGCCATTTCGATGCGAGCCTCGGTGCCGGTGGGGGCGATATGGTTGCTTATCAGCAACCGGCCATGACCAAGGTGCTGCAGATGGCAGGTCGGTTGCTTCGCAGCCCGGAGGATCGAGGCGTGCTGGTCCTGATCGACGATCGATTCGCCCGTCCCGCTTTTCAGCGTTTCTACCCCAAGCACTGGCAACCGCTCAACGTGCGCGCTGCCGATGTGCCCGCGCGGCTGGAAAACTTCTGGCAGGCGGTGCCCGGCTTGCCTAGACTCCGCACTGCGAACGAACCGGGCTAGAAATCCCCGGTTGTCTGCCCCCCAGGTAACTAGCAAGAATCGCAAAGATCTCTAAAGAAAGTGAGCACCGAACGAAAAATCCGGCGCACCAAGATCATCTGCACGATCGGGCCGGCCACTGCCAGCTTCGAGATGCTGGAGAAGCTGGCAGTGGCCGGCATGAACGTGGTCCGCCTCAACATGTCCCACGCCGATCACGAGAGCGCCCAGCAGATCGTCAACTGGATCCGCACCCTGAACCGGAAGCTGACTCATCCGGTGGCGATCCTGCTCGACACCCAGGGCCCGGAGATCCGCACCGGTGATATTGCCGAGCCGATGAACCTGAAAAACGGTGATGTGGTCACCGTCAGCGTGCTGCCGGGTGATGTGGAATCGAGCTCCATCCACATCAACTACGAAGAACTGGTGGAAGTGCTGGAGGTGGGCAATCGGCTGACCGTGGACAACGGCCTGATCAACTTCGAGGTGCTGGAAAAGCAGGGCGACGACCGGCTCGTCTGCAAAGTGCTGGATGGCGGCACCCTCGGTGGACGGCGCCATGTAAACCTACCCGGCGTGCGGATCAACCTGCCGGCGATTACTCCGAAAGATCGGCGCGACATTCAGTGGGGGCTCGACAACGACGTCGACTTCGTGGCGCTGTCCTTCGTGCGCAAGCCGGACGATGTGGTTGAGCTGCGGGAGTTCATGGGGGCGAAGGCCAAGAACGTGAAGGTGGTCGCCAAGATCGAGGATCAGGAAGGGGTTGCCAACATTCACGGCATCGTCGAGCAGGCGGATGGGGTGATGGTGGCTCGGGGCGATCTGGGCATCGAAACCAACATCGCCGATCTGCCGAACATCCAACGCCGCATCGTGCACGCGGCGCTACAGGGCGGCAAGCGCTGCGTGGTGGCAACCCACATGCTCGAATCCATGATCGACAACCCGATCCCGACCCGGGCGGAAGTTACCGACGTGGCCAACGCGATATACGAAGGTACGGACGCGGTCATGCTCTCCGGTGAGACCAGCATCGGTAACTACCCGGTCCGTTGCGTGGAGCAGCTGGACTCCATCGCCCGCCACTCCGAGGCCTGGCCGGGGCTGGGTTACGAGAAAGACCTGGTGCCGGATACGGACAAGCAGCATATCGCGATCAATGCGGTATCCCTGGCGGAAGACATCATGGCCAAGGGGATCGTAGTGATTACCCGGCGGGGCATCACGGCGGATCTGGTCACCAGCGCCCGGCCCCATTCCGTGCCGATCTTTGCGTTCACCAACCACTCCCAGACCCGGCGGCGACTGACCCTCAATCGGGCGGTGGTGCCGTATCGGATGGAGTTTTCTTCCCAGCCGGAGAAGACGCTGCAACGGGCGCTCGGGATATTGAAGGAACGGGAAGGGTTTGTTGCTGGCGATAAGGTGGTCGTGATTTCGGATGTTCTGGCTGAGTTTAATTCGGATGCGATTCAGTTGAGACATCTGTCGTAGGCACTTAACTGGAGGAATGACCAGGCTACCGCGCTTGGTCGTTCCTGAGGGTGTGGGTTCAGTCGAAAGGGTGTTTCGCGTTGTGTCTGGGGTTGGAAACCGGGCGTCCCGCTTGCCCCTTCGGGGTGCCCTCGACTCCGCTCGTCGGCCTTTCGCTTCGCGAATCGGCCACTCTCTCCGCTCGGCTGCGCTCCCGAGCCCGGTTTCCAACCCCAGGCACAACGCTAAGCGTGCTTTTATTGATCCCGATCGCTCTGATGGACTAGGGGTGAGTGGGCTCCAAGTTCTGATGGTTTCGGTGTTGGGCATTGATCCACGTGGAACCGGTTGTGGATAACCTTCGGTGACAAGTCTGAGGAGGTGGTTGCGTAGCTCGATTGCGATCGGTCTCGGTTTCACCGCTACCACGCGGTTCACGAGTCTTGGAATGCGTTTCCCACCGCTTACGCCATGATTTGAGCCTGGCGGCCGAGCGCGCTTAGGTGGATGTGTGAGGTCTCTTTTTTGGGTTTGGAGCGCAGCCGAGCGGAGAGAGTGGCCGATTCGCGAAGCGAAAGGCCGACGAGCGGAGTCGAGGGGACCCCGAAGGGGCAAGCGGAGAGCCCGAAAAAGAGTTCTCGCACAGCCGCCGAAACACCCTCAGCTACCTTCTCTCAAAACAACACCGCCGAATAGAGCATCCGAGCTGAAACAAAAACCAACAACACCCCAAACGCTCTCCTCAACGGCAATGGCGCCACCCGATGCGCCACCTTCACCCCAACAGGCGCAAACACCATAGCCGCGACCATAATGGCCGCGAAAGCCGGTAGATAGACCCATCCGAACATCCACTCAGCAGGCGCCTGACCCCATCCTGAGATGACGTAGCCCAGTGTCCCGGCAAAGGCGATCGGCACGCCGAGCGTGGACGACGTGGCCGTGGCCCGGTGCACGGGTGTATTGAAATAGATGAGGGTAGGTACGATGACATTGCCGCCGCCGATACCCGCAATTCCGGAAACCAAGCCGCCTCCGGTGCCCAGCAGCCCCGAAAGCAGAGGCCCGGGCTTGGTTCGGTGCGCTGAGGGCTTCCAGCTGGTCAGCATTACGAAGGCCACAAACAGCAGAAAGAGGCCGATGAAGCCCCGGAAAACCAGGGTTGGCAGCTGAGCGGCCAGAGATCCGGACAGAAAACTGCCTATTACCAGAAAGAACGCCCAGCCTTTCACGATGTCCCAATCCACCATTTTGGCGCGAATTTGAGCGGATGCGGCGGAGATGGACGTAAAAACGATACAGGCCAGTGAAGTAGCCACCGCAATGGCCGTGGCATCGTGAGGGCCGAACAGGCCGGCCAGGTCGAACAGGACGATGAGCGCGGGCACGATCACCACGCCGCCACCGATGCCGAGAAGTCCGCCAAGAAAACCACTTACTGCGCCAATTGCAACGCAGGAAGATAGGAACAAAAAGTGATTCAATATGATTAACTTAGGCGAAAGAGCCTGGAGTCTACTGAAGTTGCGTCGACTGCAGCAACGCACTACCGAGCCAGATGCCCGGCGCGGCCGTCCCCGTCGGCCCGGTTCGCTTGTGTCTGCGTTTTGTCCCTGGCTCGTTCCCGGAAAATCTGTCGTGGCTTCAGCGTTCGCAGGGGTGCTGATCATCGGCATTGCTGCGGCCGCCTTTGGCGCCGAAAGGGAATTCACTCTGGACAATGGCGACTACTACAAAGGCACGGTCGTCGACGGATTCCGCACCGGCCAGGGCCTCTACGTCTGGGCGGACATGCGTCAGTACAGGGGCGAGTTCCTGCAGAACCGAATGCATGGCCAGGGCACCTACACCTGGCCCGATGGCCGCTCCTACACCGGCAGCTTCGTGGAGGATCGTCGCGAAGGACAGGGCACGCTGACCTGGCCGAACGGCAACCGCTACGAAGGTGAGTTCCGGAACAACCAGATGCATGGGGCGGGTACATTCACCTGGGCCAATGAGGACGTCTACAGAGGCACGTTCATTGCGGACCAACGGACGGGTGAAGGGACCTTCACCTGGAGCTCGGGTGAGGTGTACACAGGCGAGTTCAAAGACGGTGTGCCCAACGGCAACGGCTTTTTCTCCTGGCCGGATGGCAGAACGTTTGAAGGCACCTTCGTCGATGGCATGAAATCCGGATACGGCGTGCTCGTCTCCGTACCCAACGACAATCGCTATGAGGGCATGTTCGAGCGAGATGTACGTTCTGGCCTCGGCGTGTTCCGCTCCCGAGATGGCACCGTGTACCGCGGCCAGTTCGCCGACGATAAGATGCACGGTTATGTGGTCAAGCAAAGTCCCGAAGGGAATCTGGAGCTGCAGGAGTGGCGGCAGGGAGAGCTGCAGCTCACTCGCGCTCTGGCGGCATCCAACCGCTGTCAGCTGGAAATCGAAGGTGCTGCCTGGATGTTCGATGCAGACGATTGCGTTAACGGGCTGGCGCACGGGCGCGGGCTTGCCGCCCGGGTGGACGGCCTTCAGATCATTGTCGATGGCCGGGTGGTGCTCGGGCGGCTGATTGAAGGCGAGGTTCTTTCGCTCAGCCCGGAGAGCGGCTGATGTCTTCCGTAGCTGAGCAGACCTTTATCGACATCCCGGGTTTCCAGGTTCAGAAGGAGCTCGGCCGGGGTGGCATGGCCCGGGTGTATCTGGCGGTGCAGCAGAAGTTCGGTCGGCTGGTGGCGCTCAAAGTGGTGAGCGGGGAATTCACCCAGGACACCAAGTTTCGCGAGCGATTCATCCGTGAGTCCAGGATCAACGCCAGGCTGACCCATCCGAACATCGTCCAGGTCTACGACGTGGGCACCCACGAAAGCTCGCTCTTCCTGGTGATGGAGTACCTCCGCGGTGGGGACCTCAATCAGCGCCTCGAGCAGGGCATGCGGCTCACGGAGCTGGTCAACGTGGTGAAAGACATGTGTCGGGCGCTGGACTATGCGCACGGCAAGGGCTTCGTGCATCGGGACATCAAACCGGAGAACATTCTGTTCCGGGAAGACGGCAGCGCGGTGCTGACGGACTTCGGCATTGCCCAGATCGCCGATTCGAATGCAACCCTCACTCAGGCCGGCACCGTGGTGGGCACGCCCCAATACATGTCGCCGGAGCAGGCGAGCGGTCGCGAGCTGGATGGGCGATCGGACATCTACAGTCTGGGCGTGGTGCTGTTCAAGATGCTCACCGGGGATGTGCCGTTCAAGGCGGATTCCGCGGTCAGTGTTGGCATCAAGCACCTGCAGGAGCCGGTGCCGAAGCTGCCCAACTACCTGAAGGCGTTTCAGCCGGTGATCGACAGCTGCCTGGCCAAGCGGCCGGACCAGCGTTTTCAGAATGGCAGTGAGCTGATCGCTGCACTGGATGCCGTACAGACGGAAGCCGAGCTGCCGAATGCGACCATCCGCGCCCAGGCGGTCAGCACTCAGGAAGTGCGGGCGGTGGGAAGCGATCTGCTCACCACAGCACGGGATGCAACCCGTAAGGATCGGATCTCTGACCGGCTCAGCAGCAAACGCCGGATTCGCGCACTGCTTTCTTTGCTCGTGATCGTCAGCATCGGTGCCGGGGTCACGTACGTTGTCCTGGAGCAACCAAGCTGGTCCGTCCGGGCGCTCACCGTGGTCGGGGTGATCGAGGACCCCATGGCGCAGGAAGCCTGGAACAACGCGCAATCCCTGCATCAGGATCCGAATCAGGGCCTGACGGCCGTGGTTGCCGCCTACCGGCGGGTGCTCGACGTGGACCCGGATCATACGGGTGCCATCTCGGCAATTGCCGGCCTCGAGACCCAGTGGCGTCAGTCGTTCAGCGCCGCACTTGCCCAGAGTGATCTCAGCCAGGCAGAAACCAAGCTGGCGGAACTGGAAGCTGCTTTCCCGGGTGATCTGGAGCTGGCGAGCCTGAGTAGCGCTTTGGCAGATCGAAGGCGGGCGGAGGTACTGGTAACCAGCACCCAGGCGCTGCTCAGAAGTCATGGCATCTCAGATATTCCAGCTGCCACAGCAGCCATTCAGTCCTACCGGGAGGTGCTGCGGTTGGCGCCGGGTCATCCGATTGCGATGCAGGAGCTGGACATCATTGCTACCCACTACGCCGAGCTGGCCATGGGGTCTGCTGCGGTGGGAGAGCTCGATAGCGCGTTGACATTGCTGGACAGAGCGAGTGCAGCCAATGCGGGGCTGCCGATACTCGATGACGTTCGGGACAGCATCCGCCAGGCGACCACGTTGCAGGAAGAAATCACCAATATGCTGCAACGGGCAGGTGAGCTTCGTGCCGCAGGCACCCTGATCAACCCGCCAGGCGAGAATGCGGCGGAGGTCTATCACCGCGTATTGGCAGCCGATCCGGATAATGTGGTGGCCATGCAGGGGCTCAATGAAGTGGAGTCGCAGATCGTCAGCCTGACGATCCAGCTCATTGACGCGAGCGACATTCAATCCGTGCAGGCACTGCTGGATCGAGCCGGTGCGGTAGGGCTGAATCCTGACTCCATTGCTGAGGTGAAAGGTCGCCTGGACACAGAGGTGGCGAGGCTTGCGAACATACAGACGGGGTTGGAGCGGGCCCAGCTGCTGCTGGCGCAGGGCTTCATCACCGCGCCGCAACCGGAAAATGCAGTCGCCGTGCTGCGGGAAGTGGAGCGCCTGGATCCCGGCAATGAGCAGGCGGCCCTCCTTCTGCAAGCTGCTGCGGAGCGGTTGGCTGCCGTGGCCCGGGAAGCCTATGCGGTGGGGATGGTCGAAGAAGCCCGTCAGTACCTGGAGTTGGCGCTTACCGTCACGCCGGATGTGAGCGAGTGGAGAGCGCTCAGATCGTCCTGGAATCAAGATAACAATAATGCCGCAAGCCTCTGATATTAATATATTTCTTTCTCTAGATGATGAGCAGATTCCGCTCACTGAAAGCACCACCATCGGCCGCCAGCTCGACAACGACCTGATGATCGCCGGTGAGGACGTGCTCGACTTTCATCTCAGGATCGAGCCCACGGATCGGGGTGCTCGAGTCTTTCCGCTTGGTGAAGCAAGCCTGATCGTCAATGGGGCGGACTGGGAGGATCCGGTGGACCTGGTGACCGGTGATCGTCTGCAGGTCGGCTCGACTGAGCTTCTGGTGAGCGCGAAACGAGAAGCCCCGCCGCAAGCCGATGAGTGGTGGCTGCACGCAGACCGGGATGAGTCCATCTACAAGGTGACCGGCACCCTGGATGCCGGTCGCAGCGACGACAACGAGATCCTGCTCCTCGATGATCACATCTCCCGTAAGCACGCCCGGTTCATGCTGGAGGATGGGGTGGTCTGGATTCAGGACCTGCGTTCGGCGAATGGCACCTATGTGAACGGTGAGCGCTTGAGTGGCGGTTGCCGGCTCTTTCACGGCGATGAGGTGAGCTTCGACAACCTGCGCTTCCAGCTGGTGGGTAAAGGGCAGGACCTGACGCCGGTGCGACAGGCGGAGACCGTGACCGAGGTGGCGCTGATCAAGGAGGCGCCGCAAACGTCCTACGAGACCACCGAGTTCGCGCTCGCGGACTCGAAGAGCGATGTGCCGGTGGTGATGCCCGAGGTCAGCGAGACCGGGGCGTTTCTGCTGGGCGTCAGTGAACCGATCAGCGGCTACACCTTCCGAACTCGCATCGGTGCCACCACCATCGGTCGGGATGAGGATTGTGACGTGGTGATCCGCGATCCGACCGTGTCCTCACGTCATGCCGAGATCGTCGTGCGCCCGGAAACCACCACCATCACCAACCTGATGGCCACCAACGGCACCCGGGTGAACGGGCACCAGATCCAGAATGCGGAGTTGGTTGACGGGGACGTTGTCCGCATTGGTCAGGTGAATCTGGTCTTCAAGGATGTGCCGTCCATGACCGAAGAACGCTCCCTGCTCGGCAAGCTGCAGTGGATCCTGCTTGGCGCCTCGCTGCTCGTGGCGCTGGGACTGATCTGGCTGATCGGCTAAGCTGGAATTCAGGGCCTTCATAGTTTCTCAATTATTCAGTTCCAACCAGTCAGAGGCACGATCGTGGGTGTGAAGATTCCATTCAAACGGGAGCTCGAGTTCGAGTACGGCACGGTAGACGAAGTGGAGCCCGGTATACGTCGGGTGATCGCCAACAATCCGAGTCCGTTTACTCACTACGGCACCGGCACGTACATCCTCGGCACCGGCAATGTGGCGGTGATCGATCCAGGACCTGCCGATCCGGCCCATATTCAGGCGATTGTGGATGCACTGGAGGGCGAGACCATCAGCCACGTGCTGGTCACCCACACGCACATGGATCACTCCCCGGGCTGTGCGCTGCTCAAAGACCACACGGATGCGCCTACCTATGCGTTCGGTCCCCATGGGGCCGGCAAGCTGGAAGAAGGCGTGCCGGTGGAAGAGGGCGGCGACATGGACTTCAAGCCGGATGAGCTGGTAACCCATGGTGACGTGCTGGAGGGCGGCAACTGGTCTGTTGAGTGTGTTTACACCCCGGGTCACACCTCGAATCACATGTGCTTTGCCCTGCGTGAATCCCGGGCGCTCTTTACCGGCGATCATGTGATGGGCTGGTCAACCAGCATCATCTCGCCGCCGGACGGAGACATGATGGCTTACATGGTGAGTCTTGAGCTGCTGCTGGAGCGGGATGACCGGATCTACTGGCCCACCCATGGCCCGGCGATCACTGAGCCCCACGAGCATGTGCGAGCCTTCATCGAGCACCGTAAGGAGCGGGAAGCGCAGATCATGCAATGTGTGGAAGACGGCGTCGGGGTGATCGGTGACATGGTGCCGATCATGTATCGCGATACGCCGGAGTATCTGTATCCAGCAGCTGCCCGATCGACCCTGGCAGCCGTTGAGTATCTGGTGAAGCGCGGAGCGCTGAATGCCAGCAACGGGATCTCGCTGACTTCTACTTACACGAACGCGCGGTAGCGGCAGACGGGACTCGACTCGTTCGCCGCACCTCAGACCCAATCACGTGGCGGTAGGAAATCCGTCAGGAGCGCAGCTTCCGGCGTTCCGGGCTCGGGATGGTAGTCGTACTTCCAGACAACCAATGGTGGCAGTGAGGCCAGTACGGATTCGATTCGCCGGCCGCTCTGGATGCCATACTTGGTGCCCCGGTCGATGGCCAGGTTGAACTCGGCATAGCGGCCGCGGCGGTAGAGCTGCCAGTCCTTTTCCCGTTCTCCGTAGTCCGTGTCCATCCGCTTCTCGAAGATCGGCCGGTAGGCGGGCAAGAAGTGATCGCCGACTGAGCGGGTGAAATCGAACGCCGCTTCAAACCCACCTTCTGTCCAGTCGTCGAAGAACAGACCGCCGATGCCGCGGCACTCCTGGCGATGGCCGAGATAGAAATACTCATCGCAGGCGGCTTTCATGACCTGGTAATGCTCTCCGGCTGCCTCCTTCGCCTGGCGATGCCAGTGCACGCAGTCTTCCTCGAACCCGTAGTAGGGGGTGAGGTCGAAGCCACCGCCGAAGTACCAGACCGGCTCATCAGCGTCGACGAAGAAGAAGCGCAGATTTGCGTGGGTTGTCGGGACGTAGGGATTCACCGGGTGGACGATGAGGGATATGGCGGTTGCCTCGAATCCGTGTCCGGCCAGATGCGGATTGCGCTCGGTTGCAGCCGGTGGCAGAGATGGGCCTTTGCTGTGCGTGAACTGAACGGCGGCCTTGTCGATTCTGGCGCCTGCCTCCAGCACTCTGGGTCGGCTGAGGGCACCATTCTCTCCGGGCACGTCCTCCTTTATGAACTCGACTTCGCCATCGAGCGATTCTAGCGCGCCGACGATCTCGTCCTGCAGGTTCATGAAGTAGTCGCGGACGGGTTCAATGGCGGGCTGCATGTCACGTGAATCCAGTATTGAGAAGGCCGGCATTATGCCCGCTCGAGCGGTGTTTTGGACTGTGGATATCCGAAGTGGCGAGCGGTCACCCGGCCGTGGGCCGACTCAGCGGCCGGCGGCGGTTGCACCCACGCGAGCGTCCGGAACGATCCGTTCCTGACTGGTGTAGATGTCCGATTCCACTCTCGGCAATTGCACCATGATGGCCACGCCAGAGCCGTCAGTCAGGTTCATGGCCCGCACGAAGCCGCCGTGTGCCTCGGCGATGATGCGCACCACGTAGAGCCCGAGTCCGAAGTGGAGGCGGTTCTGCGGCCCGCGGTGGCTGACCATGGAATCGAACAGCGAACCTTCAGCCTGGTCCGGCAGGGTGGGGCCCCGGTTGGCCACCGTGATCTGGCAGGCATCCCGGTTGGAATCGAGCTGCACACGGATGGGGCTGTCGCTGCGGTGAAAGTCGATGGCGTTGTCGATGATCTTGTCCATCAGTTGCTCGATGCGGAAATCCGAGACTTCTGCGAGCACCGGTCGGCCCGGGCCGCGGTAGATGAACTCGGAATCGGGATGGGCAACGCTGCAGTTAGCCACGTAGCTCTGCAGGAGCTGGTCCAGATCGATCACCTCCATGTCCTCTGCTTCCAGCGAATCCTCCAGGTTCGCCGCGTCAGCCAGATTCTGAACGATGGAGCCGATCCGGGTGACGCCGCGCTTGGCGCTGTCGAGGTATTTGCTCTCGCGGACGTCCGGGTTTTCCTCCGCCAGATTGTGCAGGGAAGTTGCCAGGGTGTTCAGCGGGTTGTTGATCTCATGGCGGAGCGTTCGCGGCATGTTCTCGAGGAAGGTGTTGTGCTGATGAAGCTTGGAGAGCATGTTCGAGACGCTGCGGGCCAGATCGCCGATCTCGTCACCAGCGGTCATCTCCGATTCCAGGAAGCTGGTACGCAGGCGACCATACTCGTCGATGGCCCGGGAGGCTTCCCGGCGCAGGTTGCGTATCCGCCAGGCCAGTCGCCCTGCGAAGGCCACCAGGGCGATGAAGACGATAAACAGGCTGGCGACGGATAGTAGCAGGACCTGCTCGATCGCAGAGCGTTGGAAGGAGAGGATGTCGTCGATGTTCTGCTCCACCACGACCGTGCCGATCACCGAGTCGGTAGAGACGATGGGGTGGGCGGCCATGATCACCTCATCTGATTCCGAAAGGCTGCGGCGGATCCAGATGGGGTCACCGGTCAGCGAGCTGGCGATGGCTTCGTCAGCGGCATTGTCCGGGGTGGGATCGGCGATTTGTGGCGGCTGATATTCTTCGAAGGTCGTCAGGTAGTGGATGATCGGCCGAACTTCGTTGAACAGGTCCCGGAAAAGCCGGAAGCGACTGTCGCCTGCCTCGTTCGGGGTCACCACCAGACTGGTTCCGGTTTCCGCGCGGACCCGCTTCTCCGAGTCGATCACCAGAATGCGGGCGCCGGAGTAACCCAACCCCTGGATGATGTTCAGGAGCTCTGGTGAGCGGAGCACCACCAGGTTGAAGCTCTCTTTGCCCGCCGTCGGCAGAGTCTGGGTGGTGCGGACGATGGCTCGGGTGTCCGGATCATCTACGTCCACGAAACTGATACCGAAATAGCGGGAGGAACCGAGCAGCGCAAGCGGCAGGCGGAATTCGATCTGATGGCCTCCCGCAAAGGGTTGCAGATATCCCTGAACTGCGGGAATTGGCTTGCCGTCTGCGGCGAAGCGCCAGTCGGCATCCATCTCGTAGGCTGTAGTGACACCCTCACCGGGAAAGGTCACGTTGATGCGACCGCCTTCACCATCGGCACGAATGAAGTCGAGGCGGACGTGATCGGCATTGTCCAGGCGGAGGTAATCCGGATCCCGGTAGACCGCGTCCAGGTCCAGGATCTTCATGTAGACATGCAACTGGCCACCTCGCTCGCCGAGAAGCAGCTCGAAGTTGCCGTCTGCCAGCGGATCGTCCGTACCAAAGGGGATCAGCTTGTCCGAGAGCTCGTCCCCCCAATCCGCCAGATCGCCATCGAGGCGGATAGGACTCTGCAACGGATGCGCGTACAGGGACTCAAAGTCTTCGATGGTGACGGGTAAGTCGTTGAACAGGTCTTCCCGGCCGTTGAACAGGGTGGATATGCCTTCTGCGGTAAGCAGCTGAGCGTGGGACTGCCCCTGGATGAGCAATCGCTCCATTTCCACGAGCTGACGATAGCCGAACAGCGGCACGATCAGCAGCGTGAGACCGAGCAGCATCAGCTTGGTGCCGAGTCTGGGGCCGCGTATGGCGCTGAAGAGCTTCACTTTAAGATCCGTGTCAGTGTGCCCGGTGTGCTGCTAATCCGACCAGCGGTAGCCGAAGCCGTACTCGCTCTTGATGGCGGAAAAGTCCGGATCGAGCTTTTCGAACTTCTTGCGGATGTTGCGCATGTGAGTGTTGATGGTGTTGTTGGTCACCAGCGACTGCATGGTGGCGTTCATCAGCGTCTCGTAGGAGACGGCATGACCGGGTTGGCGGACCAGTTTGGCCAGCATGCGGAACTCGGTGCCCGACAGATCAATCCGTTCGCCTTTCCAGGATGCGAGCAGGGCATCCTGATCCAGGGTGAGGTCGCCGATCTTTTTGGCTGTGGGTGATTCAGCCTGATCCTGCTCTTCGCGGAACTCGTTGATCCGCAGCAGACTGGAGATGCGCTCGGCCAGATAGTCCAGACTGATGGGTTTCGGCAGGTAGTCCCAGGCGCCGAGGCGGAGGCCGGAGATCTTATCGATCTCGTCGATCCGCTCGGTGAGGAAGATCACCGGCAGGCTGGGTGCCCGGGTGAGGAGATCCCTGCAGAGCTGGAAGCCGCCGTCCACTTCCTCGCCCAGGATGATGTCCAGGATCACCAGATCGGGCAGGGATTGATCGAAACCCTCCAGCGCCTCGTCCCGGCTGCCGTAGGCAGACACCTGGTAGCCTTTCTTGGTGATTGCGTCCGTGTAGTTGGCACGCTGATCCGGATCATCCTCTACGATCGCAATTGTCTTTGCCATCAGCCACTTACCTCCTGGGGTTGGCGCGGATTGTAGCCTGAAAAACGTGATCTGGCGCGGTCGGGCGCCAAGATGCACGTCCCACTCCAGGTTTTCTCCATCATAACGGCTCCAGCTTCCATTTTTCGTGCGAGGCAGTTGCAGTACCGTCGGCTGTAATAGGCCACATGAACGTATTCGTCCCTGTATCGGAAGAGCTGATGGAACGGCTGGGGTTGTCGCCGGATGACCTGGTGCCGTTTGAACCGGACTACGAAATACTGCGGCCTGGTGAGAACTTCGATGTGCTCGAAGCTGCCGCCGAAATCGCCGTACCCGCCTGATTGCCCCGATCTTCCTTTTTGGCGCCCGCCCGGAAAGCCGTTAAGGTACGGCGATTCTGATACGCCCTGACGGGCATGGGCGCGCTCTGTTGATCGAATTCTTCTCGACTCTCTGGCAAACGCTGGCCGCGATGGAGTGGCTGGAATTCACGGGGCTGGCTTCCGGGTTGCTCTGTGTCTGGCTGCTGATTCGACAGAATATCTGGACCTTCCCCATCGGCCTCGTTTACTCCGTGGTTTCCGTGGCGGTGTTCATCGAGGCGAAGCTCTATGCGGACGTGCTGCTGTCCGGGTACTACGTGCTGATGAACGCCTATGGCTGGTACTACTGGCTGTACGGGGGAATGCGGTCAGCGAACGACGAACTGCTGGTGACGCGGACGCCGATGCAGACCGGTGTTCTGCTGGCGGTGGTCACGGCCATTGCAATCGGGGTCATGGGCTGGTTCTTCGACACGCAGACCGATGCGGACTTCCCCTACTGGGACAGCGCCACCACCTGCATGAGCTTCGCCGCCATGTGGATGACAGCGCGCAAGTACATTGAGAACTGGATCGTGTGGCTGGTGGTGGACGTGATCGCGACGGCCATCTACTACGTGAAAGGCATTCACTTCTACGCCATTCTCTACGGCGTGTATCTCGGTATGGCGTTCATGGGTTGGCGGGCATGGCAGCTGACGATGATGAAGCAGTCGATGGGGCAGACGCGTCCTGTCGAGTCCTCTGCCTGACCGGACCGGAATCATCGGGCAAGACGACGCTGGCGGAGGCGCTGGCGGTCCAATTTGGCGGGCGGATGGTGCCGGAGGTGGCGCGTTCCTATCTGGAAGGGCGGGAAGGATATAGGGCAGAAGACCTACTGGAGATTGCGCGGCTACAGGTGGAGGAGGAGGCGATGGCACTGGCCGAGACCGATGGGCTGGTGATCTGCGATACGGACCTGCTGGTAATCCGGATCTGGTGGGAGGAGCGGTTCGGCGGGTTGCCGGATGAGCTGATCACGCTGCTCGCAGCGCGGTGCAAACGGGCGTACCTGCTTGTGCAACCGGATCTACCCTGGGCTGCCGATCCCCTACGCGAGAACGAGAATGATCGGGATCGGTTGTTTGAT
The DNA here is from genome assembly GCA_965215995.1 of Candidatus Azotimanducaceae bacterium. Classification (GTDB taxonomy): domain Bacteria; phylum Pseudomonadota; class Gammaproteobacteria; order Pseudomonadales; family Azotimanducaceae; genus SZUA-309. The sequence continues at coordinate 4,919,058 of OZ244128.1, forward strand.
CGGTATCAGACACTGATCGCTGCGGACTCGATGCCGTATCGGGTCGTGGCAGGGATAGGCGACGTGCGGCTTGAAAACGCTATTGATGCGGCGAGCAGGTTGCTGGGAGCGCGATCAGCTGAGTAGCGCTGCCAGCTTTTCCTTGGCGGCATCGATCTGCGCCTCAATCTCTGCCCGGGTATTGCCATGATGTCGCTCAGCCCAGGCCCAGGCGAACTCTCGAAGCCAGAAGGCGACCAGGCAGGATTCGAGGCGGCCCGAATCGATGGTTTCTTCCTGCCAGAGTGAGACGAGGGTGCTGAGCGAGTCCTCTGTATTCCCTGAACCATCTGAGTATTGAGCAAGATCCATGCCCTGATGCAGGGTTACCAGATCAAACAGCGGGTCATTCTGACCGAGCCATTCCCAGTCGAGAGTGACCCAGCGATCCGGCGTGGTCTGGATCACGTTCCATGGGTTGAGGTCATTGTGGCAGGTCGTCGTTCGCGTCGGCTTCCAGGGACCATCCGCCAGCTTGCGAATCGGGATCGGCGCGTTTCCGGACGAGAGGTAGTCTCTGGAAAGCGCGTACGGATCGTATTGTCGACCGGACTCGGGCAATGCGGCGTGCAGCGATCGGAGGTAGTCCGCGATGTGTTCCAGCCGTGGCGGTGCATCGGCGAGCAAGGCGCCCGGCACATAGCGGGTAAGCAGATTGCCCGTCGCCTCATCCAGCGCGATGAGCTCCGGGATGGCGGGTGGACCTTTGTGTTCCTCGTAGAACGTGCGTTCGAGGCGGCGATCGATAAAGGGACGAGAACGGCTGGGCAGTCGAACGACGAACTCATCTCCTTCGTAAGCGAAACGATAGTTGTCATTGCTGTAGCCGCCGCTCAGAAACTCGAATTGCTCGATCCGCTCGGGATGCCAGGCGGGCTGCAGTGTGCGCAGGGCCTCCCGGATGAATTCAGCAGGTGTTGAGTCCATTGAGCTTTCGTGCATCGATTAAGGGTCGGGAAGCGCGCCGATTTCGTCAAGGCTTGATGGACCCATCGATGATCGACGTGCCGAGCCTCCATGCTTGTTAGACTCTGGGCATGGAAGTGACGCTCACCCGATTCGTGCACGCGCTGAGAAGCGCCGAGCTGCCGGTTTCACCTGCAGAGACGCTCGACGGTTATGAGGTGGTGCGGCATGTCGGCATCGCCGATCCGAAGCTGCTGGAGAACTCGCTGGCACTCGTGCTGGCGAAGACGGTGGAAGAGAAGGCTCGCTTCGCCGAGTGCTTTCAGAGGTTCTTTCATCAGTTGGCATTCCAGCGACCGGCTAAGCGATCCATGCTGCGAACGGTGGAGCCGGAGGCATTGGTGCAAAGCGTTGCTGCGTCAAACAACGAGGTGCTCACCGAGGTCATTCGAGCGATTGTCAACGGCGAGCTCGATGCGGTGGCCTGGCGCGTCCAGATTGAGGCGGAGCGGCTGCATCTGGCAAACATGCAAACGCTTCGTGACAAGTCCCGCCACGTCAGAGCGATCGCTCGCACTCTGGGTGTGGAGGATCTCGAGCGCCTGATCACCGGTGCTGAATCGCTGCCGGCCGATCAACTGGGTGCGCTGCGGTATTTACGGCAATACATCCAGGAACAGGTTCGTGAATTCGTGGATGCCCAGTACGAGCTCAACGTGGATGCAACCGGCAAGCGAGCATTGCTGGAGGCGGCGCTCCGAAGCAATCTCGATCAGCTGCAACCCGACTACTATGATGAGGTAGACCGTGTCGTAGCGAAGCTCGCTGAGAGGCTAGCGCAGCAGCACAGGAGACGGAGAAAGAAGGCACATCGGGGTGCGCTTGATCTGAAGCACACGCTCCGCAATAACATCGCATATGACGGCACGCTGTTCGATCTCAGGTGGCGACAGAAGCGGGTTGAGAAATCGGCCGTCTACGTCGTCTGCGATGTCAGTAACTCGGTAGCCAGCATCGCACGGTTTCTGCTGCTGTTTCTGCATGGACTGACGGACGTGCTCCCGCAGGTAAGGGCGTTTGCGTTCTCGAACCGATGCGGGGAAATCACCGAACAGTTCCGGTCGAACAGCGTGGAGAGAGCTGTGGAAGAGGCGATGTTCGACTGGGGAAAGGGTGCCACGGACTACGGACGGGCGCTGGTCGATCTGCGGGAGCTGGTTCATCAGGATCTGGATCACCGAAGCACGCTGATTTTCCTCGGCGATGCGCGGGGTAACTATTTCGATCCACGGGTGGATGTGCTCAAGAACCTGAGCCAACGGGTCAAGCAGGTGTTCTGGTTGAATCCGGAGAGCCGGGACCGCTGGGGGGAGGGGGATTCGGACATGCGGCGCTATGCGGCGCATTGTCTCCGAGTGGATGTCTGCCGTGGCTTGAAGGACATTGAGCGTTTTGCGGATCGGTTGCTCACGGCGACTTACTGACCGTGCATGCACGCGTCAGCGCTGAGTCAAGTTTGAGGTAGTTAAACGTAAAGGGTTGGCCTCACGCGAGCGAAACCAACCCTCTATCAGATCGGCCTTTGTCAGCCGAATTCAGTAGCTACCGTCAGGGACAGGTGGGGAGGCTCACGGTGTCCTCACCTTCACGACCCGAGTCATCTACAATCTGGATCAGAAGTTCACTGGCTCCGCCTGGATTAGCGATATCGATGTAGTATCGATCGCTGAAGGTCGAAGAGATCTGCTCAAATGCCAGGTTCAACGTGTCTGCATCAGGATCACTGAAGAACAATCCACCCGTCTCATCCGCAAGCCGTTGCAGAGGGCCGGGATCCACGTCGCCGAATCCGATCGGGAATGCCGCGATGGCGTTCTCGTTCAGGATCTGAATGAGATCATCCAGCGTCTCCGTGTTGGCCGGATCAAAGGGATTGTCCAGGCCGTCCGTGAGGAGAATCAGATAGCGCCGCTCGATGGTCTCGTCGGCGATCTCAATGGCCACACGGAAAGCAGAACCCCAGATCTTGCTGTTGGCAGCAGATTCGTTGAAGTCGCCATAAAGCGCAGCATCCAGTGCTGCTTTTCCCGCGTCGTCTGCGTCGACAAAATCCTGGGAGTTTGCGAAGTCGATCTCGCTACCGAACTTATACAGCGCGGCGCGGTCGATAATCCCACCTTCCTCGTGGCCGAGGCTCTCTATGAAGATGCTCGTCGCATCTGCCAGTAGATCGTGGGAACCTTCGAGGCTTCCGCTCTGATCCAGAACCACTGCAGTGGCGACCGGATCACGATCCGACAGGTCTTCGAGAACGATGCCTGTGAGGTCAACCTCGACGCCATCCAGGTAGGCGGTAAGGTTGTCTGTCCGCAGTCCGGTTGCCGTCAGGCCATTGCTGAGCTTCGCGATAATACCAACGTTGAGATCCCCACCGGGACATGTCTGTTCGATCGGAGCCAACTCTATGTTGAGACCCTGACCCTCGCCACTCAGACTCAGATCGAGTTCTTCTGAGTCCACTGTGACGGTGACATCATGCGAGTATGTCCTCTGCTCGGTAGGAGAGAATTCGATTGTCACACTGCAGTCTTCGTCCGGTGCGAGGTCGTCACAGGTGTTTGCAGTATTGTCGAAACCATCAGGCAGAGTGGGAAGTTCGATTGAAACAGTGGTTTCACCCGTATTGCTGACCACAGCCGTGCCTGCCACGGTATCACCGATGACCACTTTGCTGAACTCGAGGGAGGTAGGAGTGATCTCCAGGCTGGTGACGGGATCCGGCGGCGGAGGCGGAGGCGTTGTGGAGGTGGGCGTGCGGTCGTTGCCGCCACCACCTCCGCCACCACAAGCAGTTAGTAAGAGGGTTAGCGCGCAAGCAGTTAAGCTGCCCCGGGGAAACACCGCCTGCACGTCTTGATACTTAATAGACATCAATGCTCTCCGATAGAAGCAATTAGCAAGCGACAAGTTACTCATCCCACGGGCTCGAGTTTGCATACGTTTGTGCTGATGATGTAGGTCTGTGCGGGTGGTGGTGGTAAGTTTCTAACAGACAGACGAACGGTGCTTCGGATCGAGAACGATCCTGACGATCTGCGCACAAAATCTTACGAAAAACTGTGTTGTTTTATGATGAAAAAGCGACCGTGCGTGGTGGCATCGGGACTAGTCCTGGAACTCCTCTCCTTCCTCGACGAGTTGGAGTTCAAACGTCGAGTTGATCAGGAGTTCAGCATCACCCAGACCGCCCTGGAGCAGCCAGCCCGAATCCAGAGGCGTATCTGAGGTGATCGTCAGCAGGTAGGTGCCGGCTTCAAGCGTTCCGGTGACCTCGTCAGAGAGATCGTCTGGATAGTTGATGCCGCAGCCATCGGCATAAAACGCCTGCAGTGGAACGCCTGGCGTATCCTCGGTCAGCAGAACGCCAATGGAACCGGCACAGTCGTTCAGGAATCCACTCGAAGATCCTTCGCTGTCGACGGTGAGCCGATAATCGGCTTCCTTGGACACGGTGAACGACACTGACCATTCGATACTGCCTGTGGCTTCACCACCGGAGGTCAGTGCGGGTCGTGCGAGGGCGAGTCTTGCATCCACCACGGAACCGGAGATCGTTGCCGAGGGGCCGCTGATGGAGATATCGGGTAGTGGGCTGGAAATCTCCGCATCAAGGTCAATATCGTCGTCGCTCGCGTTAACTGAAATGTTGACGGGTAGCGACGGGTCATTCGCGGTTTCGCTACTGCCTGGTTCTGGCAACTCGACTGAAACACTGGCGACCCACGGATTGGGTTCAATCAGTTCGGCGGTAATTTCGAGCGGCGGTGGCGGATCGCAGTAAAGTGCAGCGGTTTGCGCGGCACTTTCTCCTGCTTCAGCCGGAATGGTGAAGCTGCCGAGACCTACGGCCTCGCAGAGCGATTGCCCACCTGTCGGCCGTACGTGACGCGCTGTGAATTCCTCACACAGTGCAAGTCGTGCTGATGTGGGGTTGGCCTGAAACTGGTCTCTGAGCGCCGATGGGCTGGCTTCAACGTCATCGCACCAGCCTGTGAGGTGCGCGCGATTGAAAACACGGGCCAGCACTCTGGTTGGTCTGGCATCGAAGGTGTTGCCTTGCGTGGCGATGCTCTCTGCCCCGGAGAGCGGCCACTCAGTCGTGATCTCCGGATCAACGTACGGCGCAAGCTCGTTGAACCCGGCGTTGGCATCCACTCCCATGAAAGAGCTAAACGCGTCACCGCCGTTCGCCAGATCTTCTACGGTCAATGCGCCTTCGCCATCGAACTCACTCAACCAGGAAAGAGACAACAGGCGAAGCAGCTCCAGTCGGAAGCGGTCGGACAGATCTTCCAGCTCGAAGCCGGTGGTTCGCACCAGCGTGGAAGCACCGACCAGCTGCACTTCAGTTTCGATGGAATGGCCGGACAGGCCAATCGCTTCCAGCATGGCATCGTCGGTTGCCCGCTGACCGAAGCAGCCGTCTCCCAGGAGTTCTGGTTCTGTCACGGGTGTGCCGGGTCCGGAATAGCCATCCAGAGCGCCCGAGCGCATGCGCGTTTCACTGTAAACGGCGCGGATGCCGGTGGCTGCACACTGATACAGCCCGGTTCTCTGCGCGTCGTAGCGCGCCTCCGAGGTGAACTCGGAGAGATGAAGGTCGCCCGCACCAGCAGAGACCACGCCATCCTGAGCGTATTCCACGTCTCCGGAGACAGAGGAGGAGAGATCGTCTTCCACATCCAGGATGGGTTCTGCGCCGTGGATCAACGCGGCGCCCATCGCCACGGCTTCCGCCAGATCGTCGTCGGCAAAGGTTCGTAGATCTGAGCTGCCCCAACGTTCCCACATGTGGCCGATGGCCCAGGCGTCCTGGAGGAAGTGCTGCCCGAAGGCCTCCAGCAGGAGGGCTTCCCGCTCACACTCCCTGATGAACTCATCCGCGGATAGTCCGGCATCAATGTCGGACGCGGCGGCGTCGAGCGCGTCAGCGAGCGTTGCGCACTGTCTTGCTCGATCCAGTGCCAAGGTGTGGTAGTGCGCGTACGTCGACTGTGACTGTGGGGGAAAGTGACGTGAACCAACAGGACCCATATGACCGACAGAGGCGTGGCACTCCTCCGCAGATCCATTCGGTGCGCCGATCGGACAGGTCAGATTTCCAGCAGCCCAGTCCCATAAGGAGAACGAGTGATCGGGCAGCGCACTCATGCCATCCAGTGCGTATGGCCTGGTCGTGAGAACGGTGCCGTTTGTCAGCGGCGCGGGAAAACCGGCACCGTCCGTCCAGTAAACGGCATCGAATTCGCTGATCAGCGCCAGCGGCAAACCGGAAAATTCCATGGACTGCTGCCACAGGATGCCATGTTCGTTGTTGAGCTCTGTGGGAGCATGTGGAACCTGTGCCCTGAGTGGCCCGCGCAGGGATTCGTCTCCGCTCACCCAAGCCAATCCTGTCGCTGGCAACGAAAGCAGCAGCAGGCACGCGATGCGCTTCACGTTCATAGCACGCCCCCCTGCAGCCTGACTGCATCGATACAGGAGGACGACGAGTAGAACGTGTCGAGAAAGGCTTGAGCTGTGCCGATGCCGTCCAGTCTCTGCGACTCGTAGGCGTCGAAACAAGATGCCGGACAACAGGCATCGTCCTCACTCCACCAGGGTGAACCGGTGCAAACCGGCGCAGAGCGCATACAGTCGTCGAGCGTGCGATCGGGCGGCGATGTGCAGGCTTTGACAACGGCCAGGCAGCGGGCCATGCCTTCGATCTCGTCTCTGTCTCCCAGTTCGACGACGGCGCCGAGCCGGGGGCTCTCGATCAGGATGGGTTGCCCCAGCGCTCCGGTTGGGAGGCCGGCGAGGTCTGCGGGTGAAAGGTCCGCCGGGAGATCGAAGGTGACCTCGGTACCGATCACCACGGGAAAGATGCCACCGAGCACCTGAATTTCGATCGTGGCGCTGGCGCTCGCTCCGTTGTCGTCGGTGACGGTCAGTTCGAAAATGAGTGCGGTCGTTTCTTCCACATCCGGTGCGACAAAGTTGGTCACGAGGGCATCCGGATCGTCGAGAACCACGTCGGGTCCGCTGAGCTGTGCCCAGACAGAGCTGTCTATGGTGCCGTCGTCATCAAGGCTCTGGCTGCCATCGAGCAGCACCGTCGAGAGCTCGTCAACGGTCATGGGATCCCCGGCATTTGCCAGCGGAGCATTGTTCACCGTAACGACAACTCGATCTCGAGACGAATCTGAACCCCAGGTCACCGTAACCTCGAAGACCAGTTCGGTCCGGCGCCCGACCTCAGGTGCTGTGAACTCGATGCCCGCTGTGCCGCTACGCGTCCAGGAGACTGAAGGTCCGCTCAGCTGATTCCAGCTGTAAGTGGCCGCCGTCGGGCCAAAGGTCGCAGAGGCGTCCAGTCGAACTGAATCACCTTCGTTGACCAGAACGTCCGCGCCCGCATTGGCAGACACGTCATCTGATTCCGTGCCGCACCCGGAGAGAACACTCGAGCTGGCAACGCAGATGAGCATGGTGACAAGACGACGGAGTCGTCCAGATTTCAAAGCGAACAGCAATGCCTTCCCCTTACTGCCGGTCGATTGCCGGTCGATACTGCAAGCAGACGGTCGTCGCGGACGAACAGAGACAACCGCCACTGAACCGCAAGGGTATGCCGGCCTTCCAGTGATTGGAAGGAGAATGACACAACTGCATACAACAGCAGCGTAATTTGATGCGAATTCGCTGTTTGCGAGCCAGATCGTCAAGGGACACGGCGCCGGACCTCATTCGAGTAGGCGCTTTCGTTGCCGTCCAGATCTAGGGCGGTCATGGCGATGTGATGCTCACCGGACGGGAGGGTGATGCGTGTATCGGTTGCCATCGGGTCGGCGAGCTCGAGCATCTGCTCATATGTTCTGGAGTGCTCACCGGTATAGATTCGGTAGCCTGCAAGATCATTCAGCTCGGTGCCGTCAGTGTTGTGCGTTGGCGGCACCCAACTCAGAGAGACCGACCCGTTCACCCGGATGTTGGCGATCTCGATGATGGTCCCGGTGTCGCTGGAGCAGGTCAGGGTGTAAGTGGTCTGGACGGATATCGGTCCGACCTGCTCTGAGCCCGTAGCGGGTCTTTCGCCGTTCCATCCGCCGCTTGCGATGCAGGACCGAGCAGAGAGGTTCCACGACAGAATCACGGTGCTTCCGGGTTCGACCAGGTTGCTGCTGGCGCTGAATCCCGGCGCAATCGGACCGGAACCAGAAGGACTGCGGCCATCGCCGCTGCTGCCGGAGCTGCCTGAACAGGCGACAAGGAACATTGTCGGGACTATTAACGGAACCAGGACGAAGGGAGTGGTCATATATTGATGCCGGGGCGTGATCTCGGCTGTCGTTCAGGAGAGCGAAGATGCTAGAGAGTGGCCTGGCTAACCACATGTGGACAACCTGTGAATCACGATCTGGTTCTGACAAAAGTGGAAGAAATATGGAGGAAGTCGGAACGGCGTAACCGCGGAGGGTGAGCCGGGCCGAACGGCACTGATGCCCGCGGTTTAATCGTCGCTTTACCCGGCGAGTAAGGCTGGTAAAGTGCGGGTGGGGTATGCAGCTTCCCCAAAGAGGGAACGTAAGTGAAACTGAGGACTGGTCGTAGCAAGGGACTTGTTGCGCTGACCGTTGTTACCATCTTGCTGATTGGATGCGGCGGCGGCGGTTCCAGTGGTCCTGCTCCAAAAGCAACATCCAGCGCTTCAACCAGCAACGCCTCACAGACGACCAATAGCGCAGCACAGTCTTCGACGCCTCCGGCTCCTGAGCCCTTGCAACTGAACCTGGCTGCATCCCCGGAACACATTGAGCGCGGCGGAATCAGCACGCTCAGCTGGGACGCAACACCAGCGACCCGATGCACGGCAACAGGCGGATGGCAGGGAGATCAACCTGTCTCCGGTGTCTACACCGTCGGCCCTGTGGACGCGACAACCAGCTTTGATCTGAGCTGCGAAGACGCGGAAGCCAGTGGGCGGGAACGGGTGATCGTAACGGTTGTCAGTCGAATGCTGCGCTGGAATCCACCTACCCACAATGTCGATGGTAGCCCGCTGACCGATCTGGCTGGATATGTTGTCTACTGGGGGCTGGAGAGCATCTCCTACACGGACAGCTATCGGATCGAGGCTTCATCGGCCACTGAGTGGCTGCTCGATGTCCCGCCTGGGACCTACTACATTGCCATGACGGCTTTTGATTCGGAAGGTAACGAGAGCGCGCTTTCGAATGAGATTCTGAAAATCGTTCGCTGATCACTACCTTCTCCGGAGTGTTGTGATCCGTATCTCACAGTTGCCCACTCCTTACATTTACTCGTTTTTTGACGACTCGCGCACAGGCTGAAATCCGGCGTTGACAGATACTCCAATTGCTAGATGGAAATCGTGTGTGCCGGACGTTTCAGGCTCCGCACACGCAGCGTTCAGCATTCGTAGGAGAGACTGTTGTGTGCGGTATCGTAAGAGAGCGTCGTCGAGATTGGTTTAACTGGGTCCTTGCATCGTTTCTGAGCCTGGCGTTAGCAGCCTGTTCGGGCTCCGTTGTGCCGATCGAGGACAGCCAGATGTCCGAGTCGGCCTTCACGGGCGAGGCTGACGATCCGGGGAACGATCAGCAGGATGGCGTGGAAGATAGCGGTGGTACGGCCTCCGGTACGCCGACTGTCAGCCTGTCTGCCAGTGATCTGTCAATTCCAGAAGGCGGCAGTGTGACCCTGAGTTGGACTTCGGCAGGAGCGGATAGCTGTAGCGCGTCCGGTGGCTGGTCAGGCCAGTTGGATACCAGCGGTAGTCAGGTTGTCGGCCCAGTAGTGGCTGGGACGACGTTTAGCCTCAACTGCAGTGGGCAGGGTGGCACGTCGCTGGAAATGATCTCTGTTGCCGTCGTGGGCCCCGTCGAGCTGTCCTGGGTTCCACCTGAGCAGAACGTTGATGGTTCGGAGCTCGTGGATCTGGCCGGCTACCGGGTTTACTACGGCGAAAGCAGCCGGGATTACTCCGATGTTGTTGAGCTTTCGGATACCACAGCGACCAGCCACTCGCTCGATCTGGCTACGGGTAGCTACTACTTCGCCATGACGGCATTCGATACGGAAGGACACGAGAGCACCTACTCAAACGAGGTGCAGAGATACCGTCCGTGATGCGTGGTGCTCAGACTTCTGTCTGTCACGACTTACAAACCCTGAGAGCCTTTCCGGTTTGATTCCAGCCTCCGTGCTGGCATTGTTCTGACTCCACGGATGGCGGGTTCAAACAATGAATTTGCTGCGGCTGGCTGCTGTATTCTTCCTGATCCAGATGCAGGCTGCTTGCGACCGGACGACGGCGGTCGAGCACCTTGCCCGCGCCGAAAACCATGCGCTGGCCTCCGATTATCGGGCGGCCGTCATCGAACTCCAAAACGCGCTGCGGAAAGACCCGGATTTCATGGAAGCCCGTGCGGCTCTGGGCGAAGCACATCTTGCTCTCGGTGACTTCGCCACTTCGGTCAAGGAGTTTGAACGGACAATAGCACTCGGTTCGCAGGAAGAGAGTGTGCGCGCAGGATTGCTCGCTGGAAAACTGGGGCTTGGCGAGCACCAAGCCGTACTGGATGAGTTGGATGGTGAAGCGGATCTTTCGCCATCGCTGAAGGTGCTGCTGGCGGACGCACACCTGCAAGCGGGACAGTTCGATCTGGCGGCTGCGCTGTATTCACAGACGGCAGACCTGGCCGGCGCGCAACTGGGTTTGGGGACGATTGCCTGGGTCCAGGGAGATGTTGAATCGGCGGCCTATCACCTGGCTAGGACTATCGAGCTTGACCCGTCTCTACGCGATGCCTGGATTCGGAAAGGAGAATTCGAGCTCACCCAACGCCAATTCACCGCAGCTGCGGAAGCGTTCCGAGCCCTCCTGGATCTGCCTGGAGGAGAGCTGACTGGGCGGCTTGGAGTTTCCCGTGCCAGCCTGTTGGTTGGAGATTTGGACGGTGCCAGCGAACACATCGGATTATTCCTATCCCAGGCTTCCGGATTTCCTGGTGGGCATTATCTGGATGCATTGATCCGGTATCAGAAGGGTGATCTCGACGGCGCGGAGTCCGCCCTCAGGGAAGTCCAGAAAACTCAGCCCGATCACGAGCCGAGCCTGCTGCTGATGGGTGCCGTCAAGTTTCAGCAGGGACAGCTGGGCCAGGCGGAAGGTAACTTGCGTCGTTATCTGGCGCGGAATAGAAGCAGTGAGACGGCGGCGAAGATCCTGGCCGCGGTGCTTCGACAGCAAGGTGACCTTGAAGAAGTGGTGACGGTTCTCATACCCCACCGAGAAGGCACGGTGGATCCGCAGATTCTGGCAATGCTGGGAACAGCCCTGATGCTGCTCGGAGACATCCAGCAGGCGGTTGCCACCCTGGAGCAGGCCGTGTGGTTGGCGCCGGATTCAGCGACCTTTCGCAATCAGCTTACCCTGGGATTGCTATCGGCCGTTGACGACAGCCAGGCTCCCGTGGTGCTGGCGTCAGCGTTGGCGGTAGATACCGAGCAGTATCAGAGCGACTACTTGGCCGCATTACTCAGCCTCAAAGACGGGGACCCGGTCGCCGCTATAGATGCCGCGAACATCATGGCATTAGAAGACGAGAGCAATCCGGTCGGTTCCTTTCTCAAAGGCGTGGCCTATCTGGCTCAGGAGCAGGAGGCTCCGGCCGCTGAGGCGTTCGAGACGGCGCTCGAGGTCGCTCCAGATTTCTTCCCTGCCGTTACCCACCTCGCCCGAATGGCAGAGCGGCGCGGCGATCTGCAGAAGGCGATTAGCCTCTATGAGGGTTATTTGCGCACTCAACCGACGCATGTAGAAGCAAGGCTTGCCAAAGCGGCGATGTTGCTGCGTCTGGGTGAGCTGGCTGATGCCCGCCGGGAACTCGAAACGCTGATCAGTCAGAAACCGGATCTTCTCAGGCCTCGAGTCGAGCTGGGCCGCCTGTATCTGCGCGAAAATCGTCTGGATGAAGCCGCGGGTCAGTTGGATGCGGCGTTGCGAATCAACCCCGATGCAGCACAAGCGCTCCTGCTGAGTACCGAAGTCGCGTTGCGCCAACGGGCGGACTTCGTCGCGCAACAGCACCTCGAGTCACTCCAGCTACTCCTGGACGAGTGGCCGGACTCGAAAGCGCTCCATCTCGCGGTTGGCGCGTTGCAGGTCAGAGTGACCCAACTTCAACTGGCCAGACGGAACCTGAATCGAGCATTGGCTCTTACTGATCCGGAAGATCAGGCGTTTCATCAGGAGGTCCTGCGGGAACTGGTTCGGCTGAATTTGGCAGCGGGGGAGGTCGAGCTTGCTCGCGCCAGATTTGAAGAGCTCGTTCAGAACGGAGACGAAAGCATCCAGTTGCTGGAAGCCGATTTGCTCCTTGCAGAAGATCGCCATCCTGAAGCCATAGAAGCCTATCAGGCATTGGTGTCACGCGGTAATCGTGAGGCGGTACTGAGACTCAGCATTGCTCAACTCGATCACGGCGATGTGGATGCAGCCATAGCGGTAATGGAAGTATGGCTGGCTGATCACCCGGCAGATCTGGGCGTTGCCATGTTGCGTGCTGCGGGCCTGGCAAGAAAGGGCGATGTGGATGGAACCATTGCCCAGTACGAGGCGCTCAAGGGGACCGAAGATCCAGTGGTGTTAAACAATCTGGCCTGGCTGTACATGGAGCGCGGCGACGAACGAGCCATCGCGACTGCAGAACAGGCATATGCGCTGGCGCCGGACGACCCCGACATCGCAGACACCATGGGCTGGATCCTGGTGCAGTTCGGCCAGCCGGTAAGTGCGATTCAGCTGATCAACAGCAGCGTCCGAGCCCGGCCGTCGGATGCCACGTTTCACTACCACCTTGGCGTAGCGTATCTGGAGGCCGGCGATCTAGAAGCGGGTCGTGCTGCATTGGAAGAGGCCATGAAGCTCGGAGATTTCCCGGACAGGCCGGAGGTGGAACGGAGGCTGCAGGCGCTGAGCGTGCCTGTGCCGGCGTCTAGTTGATGCCGGCGATGTAGGAAAGGGTCGGGCCGATTTCAGCGTGCACGACGAGATCGGCAATGCCATCCAATGGGGTCGCTTCTCGATTCAGGATAGCCAGCTTCGAGCCGAGTTGCTTTGCGTACTCTGGAAACCCAGCTGCCGGATAAACGATGAGTGTAGATCCGGTGGCGATCATCAAGTCACATTTTTCAGTAAATTTCTGAGCACGACGCATGGCGTCTTCCGGCATTGCCTGACCGAATGAGATCGTTGCCGTTTTGATGACGCCGCCGCAACGGGAGCAGGGATCGATGCGCGCCTGGCGTTCGAACTGTTGCTTCAGATCCGCGAGTTCGTAACGCATTTCACAGGCCAGACATATTGCGTAGCTGCTATTGCCGTGCAGCTCTATTACCCGATCGTCTGGTACCCCCGCATTCTGATGCAGGTTGTCCACGTTCTGAGTGATCACACCCTGACACTTACCCATTTCCACGAGCTTTGCGATGGCCAGGTGCCCCTTGTTCGGCTTTGCGCCTTCCATCTTCATCTCACCAGCGAATTTGCGTCGCCATTGCTCGGAACGAGCTTCCTCGCTTTTCAGGAACTCTTCAAAGTAGATGGGCTTCATCTTTTCCCAGATGCCGGTGCCCTGACTGCGGAAGTCGGGAATGCCGGATTCGGTGCTGATGCCGGCGCCAGTGAAGAAGACGATGTTGTTAGCCGCGTCGATGAGCTCTTTGAGCGCCTCGAGTTTGTCCTGATCCATGCTACGAGCCACCCTGCGCATCGTTAACCTGGCAAAGTCGCTTGCTGAGCGCGCTGGGCGGTGTCTGCAGTCGCTCTATGATCCTCTCTGCACAGTATTTCGGCGTTGATTCGCTTGTGTCGACTTCCAGGTCATACACTGCCTCGTGTGCATGCACTTCATGAAAGTGCGACGTGGCGGTGCCCGGGAATCGACCGCTCCGCTGGCTTTCCCGTTCGTTGACGATGTCGAGACTGCAACGGACGCCGATGAGCCAGGCTGGTACCTTCGCGAGCGCGATTGCGTAGTCGTCGAGATAGCGAGGCAGGAACAGCAGGTCGTCGACAATCACGTTGTTACCAGCCTGAGCAAATGCGGCGACTGCCCGGCGCATTCCTCTCAGCACCTGCTCACCGTGATCGCCGAACCGGATGTGGGTAAGCAGCTCGCCTTCTTTTTCTTGAGGAACGATGTTCAGCCCGGCGCTCCCGGGCGAGCCACCTGGAGAATTCAGACCTCTGTAGCGTCCCGGCATCCCGTCCCGGAACTGATCCAGCGCGATGTGTTGGTACGGCTCATCGAGCAGCTGTTGCAGCATGATCGCCAGCGTCGTCTTACCGGCGCTCGACGAGCCATTCAGGAAGATGACATTCCCCGTTCTCATGGCTGGGATGGTATCGGGATGGCTGCTGGACGACAATCAGCTGAATATCGACAGCACAGGATCCTGATGATCGAGGAGATTCGTACACTTCAGGAGGAGATTCATCGATCTCTGCCTATAAGGGAAGGATTGTCCATTCTCGCCGGAACAACGGACGTTCGGCTCGAGTCCCTGTATCCGGAGGAGCAGGCGTTGGTCGAGTCGGCGCTCGCTAAGCGGCAGGCGGAGTTCGCGACAGCACGACAGCTGGCGAGGCAGGCGATGAAAGAGCTGGGTCTTGCTGGGGGACCAATCCTTAAAGGTGCGAAGCGTGAGCCGGTCTGGCCGAGCGGATCGATCGGCAGCATGACGCATGCGGAGGGTTGTGCGGTTGCTTGTGTGGCCAGAAGCGATGTGGTTCGCTCGGTTGGTATTGATATCGAGCTGGCGGATCGGGTTGGCGGGCATCTGTACAAGAAGTTGTTTACGAACGTCGAGCAAAATTTCCTGGAGCAGAAAGGGCAAGAGTTCGCGGGACTACTGTTTTCTGCGAAAGAGGCGGTCTACAAGGCGTCCTTTCCACTGGTCGGTCGATACATCGGTTTTCAGGAGGCAGAGCTCACAGTGGATGAGAGCCGAAGGCGGATCCAAATCAGGTATGTTGGTGACCACGCGTCTAACAGAGTGATGGAAGAGGCGGAGTGCCGATATCTTTTTTCCGGGCCGTACGTGCTGAGTCTTGTGATTATCCCATGACCCAGTTTGGAGTCATCTGAGTGCATGCCGTACTGGGCGTTGTCGTGCTCATTGGCGCTGCCTGGATGCTCAGCGAAAACCGCTCGGTGGTCGCCTGGCGTGCCGTAGTAGTGGGTGTCGGTATGCAGGCCGTACTTGCACTGGTCCTGCTCAGAATGCCGTTGGTGAGCGAGTTGCTTCTGGTGCTGAACAACGTCGTGCACGCTGTGGAACAGGCGACCACCACCGGTGCCAGCTTCATTTTCGGGTACCTCAGCGGCGCAGCCACACCCTTCGAAGTGACCGTCGAAGGCGCCATGTATCTGTTTGCATTCCGGGTGCTGCCGCAGATCATCGTCTTCAGCGTCCTGGTTGCGCTCTTCTGGTACTGGCGGATCCTGCCGTTGGTCATTCGCGGCTTCGGGTCTGTGCTCCGTAAGGCCATGGGGCTCAGCGGTGCGGTTGGCACGGCGGCTGCTTCCAGCGTCTTTCTCGGCATGGTCGAAACCCCACTGGTGGTTCGTGCTTACCTGAAGTCCTTGAGCCGTTCGGAGTTTTTCACGCTCATGACCTGTGGGATGTCTACGGTCGCGGGTTCCATCATGGTGCTGTACGCCAGCGTGCTGGGCGATGTGATTCCCGGGGCTCTGGGACACATTCTTTCGGCGTCGGTGCTCAATGTCATTGGCGCGGTGTATGTGTCCAGAATCATGATCCCGGAAACGAAAGCGCTGACTCAGGACGTGATCGCCGATGGGCTCAGCTACTCCAGCAACATGGACGCGATCACGCGCGGCACCACCGATGGTCTCCGGCTTGCTGTGAACGTAGGCGCCATGGTGCTGGTGCTCGTCAGCCTGGTTGCGCTGGTCAACCTGGTGCTTTCGAACGTGGAGATTCTCGGCGCGCCGATCACGCTGGAGAGGATGATGGGTTGGGTGTTCTCGCCAGTGGCCTGGCTGATCGGCATTCCCTGGGCAGAAGCTCAACAGGCTGGGGCGCTGTTGGGATCAAAACTCATCCTGAACGAGCTGGTTGCTTATCTGCAGATGGCCGGGCTACCCGAAGGCACGCTGACCGAGAACAGCCGCCTGATCATGACCTATGCGCTGTGCGGCTTTGCCAACTTCGGCAGCCTGGGCATCATGCTGGGTGGGCTGCAGACGCTGGTGCCGGAAAGGCGTGAGGAAGTGCTGGCGGTGGCGCCGAAAACGCTGATCAGTGGAATGATGGTGACGTGCATCACGGCGGCCTTGGTGGCGGTGGCGACGGCGTTCTAATACCGCAGAAGGAAACTGCAGCCTAGCGATCACTCGCAAAAAAAAGGCCGGTCAAACCGGCCCTTATCGCTGGGTTACGGGGCCGATCTACCTACTGGGCTAAGCTGACGTTGTACACGCCTGCCTGACGGGCAGAGTCGAAGATGTGGATCATCGTTTCCGTCCGGCTTTCCGGATGTGGTTGGATGACCACCGGTGCTTCCGGGTTCTCGGCGTGCAGACGCTCGATATTTGCCCGAACGGAACGCCAGTCCACATCGCGCTGGGCAATGATGATCCGATCCCGGTTGGTGATTCGAACAACGATGGATTTTTTGTTCGGATCGACGGTCTTGGGCTTATCTTCGTCAGGCTGGTTGACATCCAGGCCAACCTCTTTGACGAACGTTGCGGTCACGATGAAGAAAATCAGCATGATGAACACCACGTCCAGCATGGGCGTGAGATTGATCTGCTCTTCGTCTCCCTCGTCGCGGCTCTTGCCGAAAACTCTGCGCACTGCGATTCCCCTCAGAATTAGCGCTGGAAAAGCGGAGAGTGTACCGGGGTTGCATTTTCAAGGCTACAGTCGCCTGAGCGTCTCTAAATAAAGCTCTGACAAGCTGGCGATTCCCATTTATCCAGCGATTGACATAATGCGCCCTGGTTCATGCCGCCGCACGGGGTTGATAAAGACAACAATGAGCTGGAAAACGGATGACGGCTAACTTCTGGAAGGATAAGTCCGTACTGGTCACCGGTCACACGGGCTTCAAGGGATCCTGGATCTGCCAATGGCTGGTTGACCTTGGCGCAAAGGTGAGTGGATATGCGCTGGCACCACCCACGTCCCCGGCGCTCTTCGATCTGCTGCGATTGCGTGAGCGTATGTCGTCCCATATCGGGGACGTGAGGGACTTGGAGAACTTGGCGCGTGTGGTGAAAGCAATTGAGCCTGAGATCGTCATACATATGGCGGCTCAGTCTCTGGTCCTCGATTCCTATGAGGATCCTGCCGCCACCTATGCGACCAACGTGCTGGGCACTGTCCACCTGTTCGAAGCCATCCGGCGTGTTGACTCGGTCGGGGCGGTGGTCAACGTTACCTCGGACAAATGCTACGAAAACCGGGAATGGACATGGGGATACCGGGAAAATGAGCCCATGGGCGGGTTTGACCCGTACAGTTGCAGCAAGGGAGCTGCGGAGCTCGTCACTGCAAGCTACCGGCGCTCGTTCTTCGCCGACGCAGGCATCCACCTGGCGTCGGCTCGCGCGGGTAATGTGATCGGCGGCGGTGACTGGGCCGCCAACCGGCTGATCCCCGATCTGACTCGAGGTCTAATGGCCGGCGAAACCATCGTCATCCGTAATCCGGGTGCGATCCGGCCGTGGCAACACGTGCTGGAGCCATTGTCGGGCTATCTGCTTC
Organism: Candidatus Azotimanducaceae bacterium; assembly: GCA_965215995.1. GTDB lineage: Bacteria > Pseudomonadota > Gammaproteobacteria > Pseudomonadales > Azotimanducaceae > SZUA-309. The sequence continues at coordinate 4,936,869 of OZ244128.1, forward strand.
TCGCTGAGCGTCTCTGTGGGCCTGACGGTGCGTCCGCGGCTGACGGTTGGAATTTCGGTCCCTACGAGAGCGACGTGAAATCCGTGGCCTGGATTGCCGACTACCTCTGCAATGCGTGGGGCGACGGCGCGAATTGGCGCCTCGAGACAGAGGAAGGAGAGGCGCCTCACGAGGCGCACTATCTGAAACTGGATTGTTCCAAGGCGCGCAGCGGGCTCGGCTGGCACCCTCGCCTGAACCTGGAAACTGCTCTTGAGTGGATCGTGCAGTGGACGCGTTCATATGTTGCCGGTGCTGACATGGTCGATATCACGACCGGTCAGATCGAGCGGTTCCGAGAGGTAGGCCCATGAAACTTGCCAGGACGGCGGTTACTGGGGCGTATCTGCTGGCGTTCCCGAGAATCAGCGATTCCAGGGGCTACTTTCAGCGGGTGTGGTGTGAGGCGGCCCTGCGCGAACAGGGTCTGAAAGCCCGGATCAGCCAGATCAACACCTCGTTCAACGAGAAAGCCGGGACGCTGCGGGGTCTGCACCTGCAGTCGGCGCCAGCGGAAGAGGTGAAGATCGTTCAGTGTCTGAAGGGTTCCGCTTTCGAGGTCGTGGTCGATCTGCGTGAAGACTCTGACACGTATCTGGGCTGGTTCGGCGTGGCGCTGGGCGAGTTCGATCAACGCCAGCTCTATGTGCCCGAAGGTTGTGCGCACGGCTATCAGGCGTTGGAGGATGGTACGGTGGTTCAGTACGCCACGTCGGCGCCTTATTCGCCAGAGCTCGAGTATGGGATCCGCTGGGATGATCCCCTCATCGGCATGGAGTGGCCACTAGAGCCTGTGAATGTGACTGAGAAGGACAGCTCATGGCCCCTTCTGGAGCGCAACTGAATGACGACCGGCCTCGGACCGAAAGATGTTTCGGTGAGTCCCGGTAGGGTTCTGCTCACAGGCGCCAGCGGTTTTCTCGGCGGTCATTGTATCGAGCCGCTGCTTGCCGTTGGCGCGGAAATCCACGCGGTGAGCAGCAAGCCGCCAAAGTCGGATGAACGAGTGGTCTGGCATCAGACCGATCTGCTGGATCAGGCAGCGATCGGACGTCTGATGCAGGCCGTCCGGCCGCAATCTCTCGTTCACCTGGCCTGGTACGTGGCACCCGGCAAGTGGTATGACGCAGCTGAGAATTTTCTCTGGCTACAGGCCTCTCTGGAGATCGCTCGCCAGTTTCACGACGCGGGCGGTGAGCGGCTGCTCGTTGCCGGATCCGGCACCGAGTACGATTGGCACTACGGCTACTGCAATGAGCAACGCACGCCGCTGAGCCCGAACACCTACTACGGCCAATGCAAGAATGCATTGCGACTGGCACTCGCGGCCTATGCAGAAAACACGGGGCTTGCCTGCAGCTGGGCGAGGGTGTTTTTTCTCTACGGTCCCAGGGAGGCCGAGCATAGGCTGGTTGCGTCTGTGGCCAATGCGTTGCTCAGAGGTCGGCGAGCGCCCTGTACGCACGGCCACCAGATCAGAGATTTCCTGCACGTGCAGGATGCCGCAGACGCGCTGGTGTTTCTCCTTGCCAACGGACATTCCGGCCCGGTCAACGTTGCCTCCGGTCAGCCGGTGACGCTGAAAGCGCTGGTCCGGCGTGTGGGCAGGTTACTCGACGCCGAAGACCTGATTGATTTCGGCGCGATCGAACCGCCGCCAACCGATCTGCCGTTCGTGGTCGCGGACACCGGTCAGCTTGAAAGTCTAGGCTGGACACCGCGCCTCGATCACGACCAGGGCGTCGCGGATACGGTGGCATGGTGGCGGGCGCGTGTTAATCACGATTCGGGAGTAGTGAGTTGAGCGATATCGCGATCATTGGCGCTGGTATGGCCGGCTTCGGAGCGGCAGAGGCACTGACGGCGAATGGGCTGCGTCCGGTGATCTATGAGAAGCGTTCCCGACATGGCGGACACACCTCGTCCCACGAGTTCCCCGGCGGCTTTATCTTCGATGAAGGGCCGCACATTTCATTCACCGAGAACAAGCGCATACAACAGTTGTTCGCCGATGCGGTGAACGGTGAATACGAGACCATAGATGCCTACGTTGACAATTACTGGCAGGGACACCTGCTCAAGCACCCGGCCCAGTGCAATCTGCACGGGCTGGATGTGGATTTCATCGTCAAGATCATTCAGGAGTTCATCGAGGCCGCACAGGCGGAACCCGGGCCAATCAGCAACTATGAAGACTGGCTGATCGCCAGCTACGGGCGCACGTTTACAGAGCACTTCCCGGCTCGTTACGGGCAGAAGTACCATACGGTCCACCCTCGAGAGATGTCCACCGACTGGCTCGGTCCGCGTCTTTATCGGCCGGATCTGGAGGAAGTTCTGCGCGGCGCAATGACCCTCGAAACGCCCCACGTTCACTATATCTCGCACTTCCGCTACCCGACCAATGGTGGTTTTGCTGCCTACCTGGACGGCCTGTGCGCAGACAAGTCGATCATCGTGGATCACGAAGTCGTAGGGATTGATCCGCGTCGGAAGGCGTTGAGTTTCAGCAGTGGGAAGTCGGCAGGCTACGAAGCGCTGATTTCTTCCATGCCGTTACCGGCACTGATCAAAGTGATCGAAGGCGTGCCCGGGGATGTCCGGACGGCAGCTGCGCAGCTGGCCTGCACCTCCTGCGTGATCGTGAATGTGGTGCTCGATCGACCGGATATCTCCAAAGCGCACTGGCGCTATGTCTACGATGAAGACATCAGCATCACTCGACTCAGTTTTCCGCACATGCTGTCAGCCAACAACGTGCCGGCGGGAATGGGCAGCATTCAGGCGGAAATCTACTTCTCCGACAAGTACAAACCGTTCGATGGCGCCCTGGAGGCGGTCGAACGACAGGCCATCGAAGAGTTGCGGCGTATGGAACTGATCGGTGCAGATGAGCGAATCGTCTTCAGCAATGCCATGTTCATTCCCTGGGCCAACATCATCTTTGATCTCGATCGCGCCGATGCCCTGGCCACGGTACATGGCTATCTCGATGACGTGGGTATCGTTCCCTGTGGGCGCTATGGGGAGTGGGCCTACATCTGGACCGACGAATCCTTTACCAGCGGCGAAGCGGCAGCGGCAAAAATCCTGGCCTGAACCTTTGCTGGCACGCAATACGGCCTCTACGTTATCCTCCCGGGTACAGCCAATCACCTTAGAGTGATGCTGTTGCCGGTTCGCCAGAAGTCACCAAAAAGGTATCAGAATATGGCAAGCCGGCAGGATTGATAGCACCTGGATTTGCTGCTGGAAAGGGATGGACACCATATCGGCTTTGCAGCCGGAGAAGCCGCCGCTGGGCGCGTGGTATCTGGTCACTGCTGGGGGAATGTCTTCGGTAAAGATTACCGATGGGCTGACTTTCACTGAAGAAAAGACTCATGAGGGCAGGCAACTTGCTCTGATGCCCCGGTGCGCGGAAGTGACCGAGGACGAGAGCAAGGAAGAAGGCCTGATCCGGTTCCGGGTGGATGCATCCGGAATCTGGTTAACCGTCTGTCACGCGCAGTGGCGGTTATCCGGTTCTGAGGGGGTGGTTGTCCGGCCGTTTCCGGTTTTTCGACCGGTGGACCTGTATTTTGATAACTCCGTGGTCCACCTGCGGCCAGACATTACCAGTGTGGAATGCGATCGGGCGATCGAGCTGTCACTGGAGCCCGTTCCGGAAGGCGCTCAGCCGTTACTGAGCCGGACGAGCATCCGGCAGCTGCAGACTCGGCTGAACGAGTCTCAGCAGGGTAACGCCGCGGCAGTCCGGGAGAATCCCTCTACAGACCCACTGGCGGTCATCTCGCCGCTACCGGAACCCGGTTTCAGGAAGATTACCGGGCAGGGGCGGCCGTCTTCGATACGACTCTTCCCCGATCCCGCGACCCGGGGGGAGATTCCGTTACTGACGGACACCGTAGCCCCGGGCGACCGCATAAAAGGTCTGGTCTCTGTAGATTCTGACCTTCGTGTGGGCGAGCCGGCTCCTCTGCAGGATGTTCCAGTCACAAAGTTTGACGAGGTGGTCCCTGATCTGGCGCTGGCAGCCGCAGAAGTGGAAGCTCGTGAGCTGGACGAAAAGGCGATAGCGGCGACCCCCGAGCTGAGGGAGCCTGAGCGGGTTCACACCGAAGATGTCGACGAAGCCAAACCAAAGCGTCGGACCTTTGCCCGCCTGGTGGCGTTTGCGATCGCCGTGTTCATGGTGAGTACCGATCTTCCCAGGATCCCCACCGCTGGGGGAACGGGCGAAGAGAGGAGCTCGCTTCCACTTCATGCCGTCGATCTCGCACCTGCAACACCCACCGAGGCAACCACCACCGAGGCGACAACCACAGAGGCAACAACTTCCGAGGTGCTCCAGATCGAGCCAACCGGTCAACCGGAAACATCCCGGCAGCTGATGGATGCCGTACAGGCCCTGCTCGACAGCAAGAGTCCGACGGATCCTGTGACCCGCCAGTTTGTCGAGGATGCGATCCGAGTCGTCAACGAGGCAGAATCAACGCCTGACGAGCACAATCAGCCCACCACCACAGGCTCTGCCGGTATGGTTTCGGAGCCCTCGTCTGAAACGCCAGAGAGCGCGAATAGCCGTATTTAGCTTATAGGCAAGTTACATATGGGGCACAGGAAGAATCCTGGGATGGTGTAGCCTCCTTGCTGTCGGAAACGAACAGGTTTTCGGCCATTCAACGTCCCTGGTGCAATCGACTAGACAAAGAGAATCAAAGAGTTACAGGCACAAGCTAACAGGGATGCGAGAGACAACTATGCTGAGAGAACGTATGGGTGGCAAGAACGCCGGATTAGCCGTCTACCTAGAGAATAGTTACCTGCAGATAGTTGCAGCGGTGCTGCTGCTACTGGCGCTGGTGCCCAATGGCTGGTCGGAAGCGATGCCTGATTACCGGATCAGTGCAGAAGATCTGCTGGAAATATCGGTCTGGAAAGAGGAAGACCTGCAGAAGGAAGTCATCGTCCGGCCGGATGGTGGGATATCGTTTCCCCTCGCCGGCAATGTCCAGGCGGCCGGCCTGACGCCGCACGAGCTCGAGGAGTCCATCAGTCGGGGTTTGCAGGAGTTCATTCCGGACGCAGTGGTGACGGTGTCCGTGCTGGAAATCCGCGGACTACGAATTTACGTGTCGGGTAACGTCACAGCACCCGGGCAGTACACGGTCGGCCGGTATGTCGATGTTCTGCAGGCCATTACCCTCGCCGGTGGGCTGACGCCGTTCGCGGATAGGAACAGCATCCGTGTGATCCGCAGAGACGAAGAGGGCGAAAGGGTGTTCAGATTCAACTACGGTCAGGTGCAGCGTGGCGTGAATCTCGAGCAGAATATCCTCCTTCAGCCGGATGATGTGGTGGTAGTGCCATGACGAGACTTTCAGTGTTCAAGCGCGCGGCGGTTCAGCTGCTGACCGCGTTGGGTTTGTGCCTGACGGCGTTGGGTGCCCAGGCGGTATGGCTGGTGGACCCACTGGTCGAGGCATCCACCGGCTATGACGACAATGTCCGGCTTTCTAACGTTGCCGTCGAAGACGCTTTCATGACCGACGTTGCGGGTGAAATCAGACTGCGGCAGGTGACAGAGCAGTCTGAAATCAGTGCGCTGTTAGGGGCCTCGTACCTTGCCTATGTCGAGACGGACGCGGATCTGGACAACGAAGACGCTCAGTACCTGGCACTGGATGCCAGACGGATCCTGCAGACGGCCAGTTTCGGGATCCGTGGGCGCTACACACGGGATCTGATTCTCCGGCGCCTGGCACCCATTCCCGGTGTTTTGTCCGCGGCGCCCGGAACGGCGGCGCCGGAAACGGAGATCGAGGAGATCCCGCTCATCGATCCGTTCGATGAGTTGGATGTGGAGACGAATGCCACCATTGATCAGGTACGACGGCAGCGCTGGGGCGTTGAACCCTACCTCAACTGGAATTTCAGTGAGCGTGACACGCTCAACATCGCATACAGGTACTACGACCGAAGCTTTAAAGACGGTGAGCTGGCAGGATTGCGCGATACCACGGAGTCAGAGATTCTCGTCGGCGTGGAGCGGCAGATCAGCCCACGGTTGACCGGAGGCCTCCGATTTGGCTTCGCCAATTACACCGCAGAGGGACTTGGTACGCAGGAAGATGGTGAAGCGGACAACTACACAGGTCGGATCGGCCTCAACTATCTCATCAACCTGCGGACCAGATTGACCGTCGACATCGGGGCCAGTCACTCGGAGAACGATGTGATCGGTGTCAGCGAAACCGAGGCGATCTGGGACCTGCGTCTGACCCGTGACATGCCGGCGAGCAGAATCCTCGTCGGTTGGAACAGAGATACGGAACCCAGTGTTTTTGGTGGTCTGATCAGGGCGGACAGAATCATTGCCAGCTATCAGCAGTCCCTGTCCGAGCGCTGGGAGATCAGTCTGGATGCCTATGCATACCAGACCCGATCCGTCGGGACGGCGGGCACCGACAGAGACAACCGGGAGTATATTGACTTCGCCCCCCGAATTACCTGGCGGATGAATCCGTCCTGGAATCTGGGTGCGCTTTATCGATACCGGTGGTCGGAACGGACTTTCGATGAAGCCGGTCAGTTCGCCGGCTCAGCCGATGGCAATATCATTTCGCTGTTTATCAGCTACCAGCCGCCGCGGCGCTTATAGGAATTTGAGGGCAACCGATGGCATCAATAGAACCAATGATGAGTCTGGGTGACTACTGGGAGATCATAAAGCGCAGAAATATCGCGTTTATTCTGCCTTTTACCGTGGTCCTTGCGATCGCGGGCACATTGGCATTCATGCTGCCGCCCACCTATCGCTCCGAAGCCACTTTCCTCGTTCAGCGCCAGTCAGTCCCACAGAACATGGTGGCAACGACGATCAACAGCTACGTTGAGGAGCAGATCGAGCAGATCCGGCAACGCCTGGTAACCCGTACGAACCTTCTCGAGATCGCCGAGAATTTCAACCTGTATCAGGAAGAGCTGGCAAACGATCGGGACGAAACCATCCGCAAGATGCGCCAGGACGTAGAAGTCGAGATGCTCGATGTTCGAGCGTCAGATCCGGATCGCCGAACCAGCGAACAGGTGACCACAATCGCGTTCACGGTGGCGTTCAGTGCGCCTGACGCGGTCATTGCCCGCGATGCAACCAACGAGCTCGCCGATCGTTTCCTGGAAGAGCATGAAGCCCGAAGAGATTCGCAAGCCGAAGAAGTGGAATTGTTTCTCGCTGAACAGGCGGCGGAGCTCGAGGAGGAAATCGCCAGTCTCGAAGCCGAGCTCGCCAGCTTCAAGCAGGAAGAGCTGCGCCAGCTGCCCGAGCTGATGAGTACCAACCTTCGTTTGTTCGAGAACGCCGAACAGGACATCGAGCAGGCTGAATTGCGCATTCGCGAGCTGCGCGAGCAGATAAACGTCACCAGAGCAGAGCTTTCCCTGACACCACCGTACGAATCCAGGCTGAACGCGGATGGAGAGCGGGTCATGAGTGCCAGCGAACGGCTGAGCGTGTTGACCGCCGAGTACTTCACAGCGTCAGCGCGCTACTCATCGCAGCATCCGGATATCCGTCGTTTGCAGCGTGATATTCGCCTGCTGACCGACCAGCTCGGGGGCAACCAGATCAATGCCGATCAGATGCTGGCTGATCTGGTCAATCTGGAAGATCAGCTCAGGACCGCCCGACTCAGTTACGGTGAAGCCCACCCGGAGGTTCAAGGTCTTGAACGGGAGGTGTCGGTGATGCAACGCCAGTTTCAGCAGAAGGTCTCGGAAGTGGTCACCCGATCCGGCGTGCAGGCTGCCGCTCCGGACAACCCCCGGTATGTAGCGCTGGCGACCCAGCTCGAATCCAATGAGTCCGCGCTTGCTGCGGAGCAATCGAAGCTGGGCGATCTGCGTAAGCGCCTCGCCGAGTATGAGGCCAGACTTTTTCAGACACCGGCTGTGGAACGGGACTTCCGATCGATCACCAGAAACTACGAAACGGCACTCGCCCAGTACGCGGAATTGAGAGAGAAGCAACGAGGGGCCGAGCTTGCCAGAAAGCTCGAGTCCGGCGAGAGCGGCGAGAAGTTCATCCTTGCCGGTTCGGCCTACCTGCCGGTGCTTCCAGATAGCCCGAACCGGATCGGTATCATTTTGCTGGGTTTCTTCCTCGCGGGTGTTGCCGGCATCGGCTTTGTCGTGATGACGGAGTACCTGGATAAGACAGTGAGAAGCGCGCGGGTGGTCGCTGCCACGCTGGGCGCACCGCCTCTGGTCGTCATCCCCAGGGTGCGAGCCAACAGGCGCTAGATAGAGCTTCGCACGGTCGTCCGCGAGCAGTAACAGACGGAGTACGACGATGGATCATTTCAGCAAAGCAATCGAAAACGCTGAGCGCCAGGGCCACAGCGTCAAGGATTGGGTTCGGCCCGCGCCGACCCGGGCTGCTGCCAGACCCGGCGGCGCTGCGCAGCTCCAGATTGCCTCGAGATCGGTCAACTTCGACCCTGATCATTTACGGTCGCACAGGATACTGAGCGGTCTTGGCACGGACGATCCGGCCATTGCGGACAAGTACCGACTGCTCCGGACTCAGCTGTTGCAGAAGATGCGTGCCCAGGGGTGGTCACGACTGGCGGTAACCAGCGTCCACCCGAAGGCTGGCAAGACGATGAATTCCATCAATCTGGCCATATCCATTGCTCGTGATGGCAACCAACGGGTCGTACTGATCGATGTGGATGTGCGCAAGCCGTCCATTGGGGAAGAACTCGGCCTGGAAGACTCCCTGGGGCTGATTGACTATCTATCTGGTGAGGCCGAGATGAGTGAGATAGCGGTGGCCTCCGAGGAGATCCCGAATCTTACGATCGTACCCGGACGTCGTCTGTCGCCAGATGAGGTGGCGCCGGAGCGACTGAGTTCGCAGCGCATGCTCGATTTCCTCAACATGATCAACGCCGGTAGCGAACCGACGATCGTTCTCGCCGATCTTCCGCCGCTGTTCGTTGGGGACGATGTGATCCTCCTCGGCGAGCACATGGACTGCGTGCTGCTGGTCGTGGAAGAAGGCGTTACGGAGATCGAGGATCTCAAGAAGGCAGGTGAGATGTTGCAGCCGTTCAATCTGATCGGCTCGGTGTTGAACAAGTCAGCCGAAAAGCGACAAGAATTCAGTGGCTACTACCACACGAGTTCCCGGTAGGACTGGAGTAGTTAGCAGTGTACGAAGCATTTTACGGCTTTCAGCGTCAACCGTTTACGAACATCCCGGATCCGGACTGTCTGTATCTCAGCGGGCACCATCAGCAGGCGCTCTCAGTTCTTCGCTATGCACTCAGCACTCGAGCCGGTTTCTGCGTGGTCACGGGCAACGTCGGTGCCGGTAAGACCACTCTGGTACGTAACCTGCTGAAGGACGTCTCCGGGGAACTGGAAATCGGCCTGGTGAGCAATACTCAGTGTGAGAGTTTCGAAGAGCTCATGCGCTGGATTCTGCTCGCGTTTGATCTCGACTATCGCGGTAAAGACAAGATCGAGATGTACGAAGAGCTGGTCAACTACGCGATTGAGATGTTCAACCAGGGCCGGCCTGTGACCCTGGTGATCGACGAGGCCCAGCATCTGGGTGCCAGCAACTTAGAACAGCTCAGAATGCTCTCGAATGTGAACACCGAGAAAGGTCTGATCCTGCAGACCATTCTCGTCGGCCAACCCGAACTCTGGGATCTGCTACGCCGGCCGGAGCTGCAGCAGTTCACGCAACGGATCTCATATGACTACTACCTTGCGCCTCTTCCGGACGTGGAAAGCGTGCGCGCGTATGTGGAGCATCGACTGACCTACGCAGGTGCCAATCGCCAGGTTTTTGAAGACGAAACCTATGGAGAGATCTTCCGGAGCACTGGTGGCGTTCCCCGCCTGATCAATCTGATCTGTGATACTGCGCTGGTTTACGGCTTTGCAGACGAGCAGGAAACCATCGGTCTGGAGATCGTCAAAAAGGTCGTCGCCGACAAAGCGAACAGCGTGGCCCCGGTTGTCACGGAACCTGTAGCGTTGAAGGGTGACCGATCGAAGCGCAAGAAAGGCGGGCCGTCGACGATCGAGCGCGCGGTCATACAGCGCAAGACCAAAAGCAGCTGAGTACAGAGGCTCCTTCAGCAGTCATGAAAGCGATAATTCTTGCTGGTGGCTATGGCACCAGGCTGTCTGAGGAAACGGTCGTCCGACCCAAGCCCATGGTGGAAGTGGGTGACCGGCCGATACTCTGGCACATCATGAAGCAATACAGCGCGCACGGGATAAACGATTTCGTGATCTGTTGCGGCTACAAAGGCCACATGATCAAACAGTACTTCGCTGAGTACATGCTCTACACCGCCGACATGACGATTGATCTCCGTGCGAACCGGGTGGACGTGCTCAGCAATGAAGCAGAACCCTGGTCTGTGACTCTGGTCGACACCGGAGAGAACTCGATGACCGGCGGTCGCCTACGCCGGGTGCGGGACTACATTGGCGATGAGACCTTCTGCTTCACCTATGGTGACGGGGTGTCGGATGTGGACATCACCGCGTTGATTGCCTTCCACCGCGAACAGGGGAAGATAGCGACGCTCACGGCAACGCAACAACCCGGCCGGTTCGGGGCCTTCACGCTGAAGGATTCCGAGACCATGATCCGTTCGTTTCATGAGAAGCCGAAAGGTGACGGCGCCTGGATCAATGGCGGTTTCTTCGTCCTGGAACCGGCTGCGCTGGACTACGTAACGGGTGACGAGACCGTATGGGAGCGTGAGCCGATGGAAAAGCTTGCCCGCGATGGCGAGTTGGCAGCGTTCCGGCATGAGGGTTTCTGGCAGCCAATGGACACGCTGCGGGACAAGCATGTGCTCGAGGAGCTGTGGTCGTCCGGGAAAGCGCCCTGGAAGCAGTGGTGACCAAACCCGTTCAGCAACCTCTGGTCAGCGTCGTAACGCCGGTCTACAACGGGGAAGCGTTTCTCGCCGAGACCATCGAAAGTGTTCTGACTCAGACTTACCAGAACTGGGAGTACTTCCTGCTGGACAATGCCAGCACGGACGGTAGCGCGGACATCATTCGCCGCTACGCGGAACTGGATGAACGGATAAAGCCGCTTTCCAATCCGGAAACGCTGCCGATTCTTGAGAACTGGAACAGCGCCTTTCGTGCCCTCAGCGACCAGAGTCAATTCACCAAAGTCGTGCACGCTGACGATCTGCTGATGCCTGAATGTCTGGAGCGGATGGTTCGACTGGGGACTCAGCATCCAAGCGCTTCTGTGATCGCTGCCTACCGGTTGGACGGCAGAAGGGTAGACATGAACGTATTGCCCTATCCGCAGTCGTTCATCAGCGGCAGAGAGCTGTGCCGGTTGAGAATGCTTGGTCGATGCGGGGAGCCTTTCGGCTCGCCATCATCGATCATGTATCGTTCGGCAGATGTTCGGTCACGGCCGGATTTCTATCCCTTGGACAATCGCCATGCGGACACCGAGATCTGCTATGAACTGCTCAGAGAGGGTGATTACGCGCTGGAGCATCAGGTGCTCACCTATACCCGCCACCACGAAGGTGCGGAAACCACGGAAGCGCGAAAGGACGGCAGCCATGGCATTGCCCGGCTTGAAATCGCAAGCAACTATGGCCGGTGTTTTCTAGCGCCCGAGGAAAGACAACGGGCGATCGATATGCAGGCGGGCTATCACTACGTCTTTCTCGCGCGCCGCCCCTGGCGTTTTTTGACAGACAGAGCGTTCCGAGAGCAGCATCAGCATGTGCTCAACTCGAACGGAAGCCCCTTCAGCTGGTCGAGGTTCGTTCTTGCGACTTTGAAAGAGTCTCTGAAGCGCACTCAGGCGGGCCTTATGGCATCAGGTCGACGACGACTCCAGTCCGACGCCTGAGTTCGACTTTCGAACTGGCAACAGCAATCGTTTTAACGGCATCCTGATTCGAGCCTGGTACGCGAATCTCCAGCGCAGATTAGCGGGTATCTGCGCCAGCGTCGTCGAGATCAGCTGATCCAGATCGACGTCCGTGTCGGAGACATTCTTCTGCCGACAGCCTTCCAGGCGCAGCACGGCGCCGAGCAACCGGTGAAACAGACGATCACGCAGATCAGGCTTGCGTGAACCGATGCGATCCAGGTGTTTCAGCCAGAGCTGGATGCGCGCTGCTTCCGTACGGATCAGGTTGCCGGTCAGTGCCGTGTGGCCCAGGCGATACAGCGAGACGATTTCCCGGACATAGGCGATGGGCCGGTCCTCGCCGAGTCTGGCCAGGAAGTCTGCGTCCTCGGCCGCGTGGCGGAATTCCGTATCGAACCAGCCGATGTGCTCCCCGTCAGCACGCCGGAACAGCGTTGTGTGGGGCACGGCGGGAACCAGTGGCCAGAGGATGGCCTGCTGACCGTCAGGCATCAATCGGGCGGGTTCCCGGGCATCCATCGGCCCGTCCATCCAGCGGCGGCCCAGGAGGGTGCCTTCGTTGTCGATGTAGGCGAGGTCGCCGGTTGCAAAGGCTGCCTGTGGGAACTGCCGGAGTGCGGCAAGCAGCGCGGTGATTCGACCCGGCGGCATCAGATCGTCGTCATCCTGAAACGCGATCAGCTCACCACGTGCTTCGGCAGCTGCCCGGTTTCGAGCGGCGCTGACTCCCTGGTTTTCCTGCCAGAAGTAGCGTACGCGGTCGCCGTACTGGTCCCTGATCATTGCATCCGTGCCGTCCTCGGATCCGTCATCCACAACGATGACTTCGATGTTGGGATAGTCCTGCTCAAACACAGAGTTGAGCGTGAGGCTCAGGAAATCGCGCCGGTTGTAACAGCAGACCAATACCGAGACGAGCGGGTCGGTCACGGGACGAAGTCAGGAAGCGCTTCTGCGCAGGTCCTGACTTTCGATGAGCCGCATTTCCTGGCTGCCGAGAACTTCCTTCGCAGCTCCTGCCTGAACGATGCGGCCTTTGTCGAGTCGGTAAATCCGATCACAGCCGGATACTGTGGTCAGCCGATGGGCGACGATGAGGATGGTCTTCTTGCCATGAAGGGCTGAGATGGCCTTCATGACTTCAACTTCGGTCGCGTTGTCCAGGGCGCTGGTTGCTTCATCGAGCACCAGCACTTCCGGATCGTGGTAGAGGGCCCGGGCGATGCCGATGCGCTGCCGCTGACCACCTGAGAGACGTACCCCGTGCTCGCCGACGATGGTCTCCAGCTTGTTGGGCAGCGTCTCGACGAAGTCGTCGAGCTGAGCGGCCTCGACCGCCCGCGTCACGGCCGCATCATCGATCTCCTCCTCGGAAAGCCCGAACGCGATGTTGCGACGCAGGGTATCGTCAGTGAGATAGATAGTCTGCGGCACGTAGCCGATCTGGCGTTGCCAGTTTCGAAGGTTGCTGTGCACATCGACGTCGTCCATGCAGATTTGGCCGTGCTGCGGGTCGAGTATGCCGAGGAACAGATCCACCACCGTGCTTTTTCCGGATCCGCTGGCGCCGATCAGGCCCACCGACTCGCCGCGGAATACCTCGAGGGAGATTGCATCGACAGCAGGAGTCTCCGTGTCCGGATAGCAGAAACGGACATTGTCGAAGCTCAGCTTGCTTTCGAACATCTGATCCTCGGCACTTGCGGATTCATCTGCGGTATCCGCTTCCTGCTGTTCAGGTAGCTGTAGTTCTTCGTAGAGCGCGTCGACAGCGGGTGTAGAAAAACGCAGTTGCTGAAGTGAGCTGACCAGCTTGTTGGCGGATGGCATCATCCTGAAAGCGACGGCAGCAAAAAGCGCCAGAGTCGGCAACACGCTCTCAAGTGCACTGCCGCGGTAGAGCATGCTTGCCACCAACACCGCCAGTCCGACCACGGCAAGAAACTCGAGCCACAGGCGTGGCATCTGACTGAGCAGATTCTGGTTCCGAATCATGCGTGTCGCAGCCTGATTGTGTTCCCGGTAGTGCCTGGTGAATTCAGCTTCCCGGCCCAGCAGCTTGACGTCCTTGACGCCATTCAGCCCCTGTTGCAGATGCTGTATGACAAAGCGCTCGTGGTACTGACGCACGGTTCCCCAGCGGTTGACGGGGTGTCGGATCGATCCGTAGAACGCGAGGGATGCGAGACCGAGGACCAGGCCGACGGAGAGTGCGCCAATCGGTTCGGCAATCAGCAGGATGGTCAGCAGTCCCGCCAGCAGGAGCAGCTCGGTGACAATACGCATGAGCGGTGTGAGTGCGCTCTGTGTGAGTTGCTGAGTCTCGGAGAGGATGTTCCGGATCAGCTGTGACGAATTCCGTTGCAGGTGAAAAGTCCAGGGCTGACTCAAATAGGTGGTGAACAACTGCTCCGCAACCCGTAATCGTACGTTGAAGATGAACCGGGTCTGTACGAACGCCAAGAAGGCGAGGTAAACGGCCTTGAAAAAGTAGACGCCGACCAGCCCCGTCAGTCCCCAGATGACCAGCGCTTCCTGGCTGGGATTCCCTAACCAGTCCAGCAGTGGCGCGACAGCAGGGTAGCGAGTCCCGATATCATCCTGGGTGATGATCACGATGGCGGGCACCACCAGGCTGACCCCCAACGCTTCCAGCAAGGTGCCGAATGTGATCAGCAGCATCAGGATGGCCACACCACGACGCTCACTGGTCGTCAGCACATGCCAGATCTTGGAAACCAGGGCCGTCTGTTCGATTTTCATGATTGGATGGTACAACTCCGGTAGGGTAGTGAGCAGCGGCCGATGCCTGTCTGAAGGTCCTGGAAATTGTATCGGTATCTCTACGGATTCTACTGTAAAGCGTTGTAATAAAAGAGACTTTTTGACCCGATTGGTAGTCGTAAGTTGCTAAAGTGTGCGTATGGAGCCGTTAAGTCCCGAAAGTACTCAGATGCGCTCACCGTCGCAACACCCAGGCAGGGTGGTGTACGTGGTGATGGGATGGGATAAGCGTCTGACGAACGACAGAGTGAGGAAGATTCTCCGTCTCCGACCGCTGTTCGATCGTCTTCAGCTGGTGGTGCGAGGTCCCACGAGCGTTGACGACGAAGAGATCGCGATCCGTGCAATTCCGAATCCGTTGGCCCTGCTACGCAGGCTGAAGCTGCACCGGTTGCGCTTCAGGCTGGAGCAACTTCTTTTTTTTCCGAATTCTCATGTTCTGTTCACCCTGGTCGCGAAAAGACGATTGCGGGCGATGATTCGTGAAGACCTGGTCCGGGGCAATGCGGTGACGCTGGTGACCTGCGTGCCGAACCATGAGAACACGGCGATCGGACTCTACCTCAAGCAACGCTATCCGGAAATCCGCTGGGTCGTGGATTGGCAGGACCTCTGGACCTATGATGCGAACTACTACGAACGGGTACCGAAACCGTACAGACCGGCGTTGCAGCGACGGGAGAGGGACGTTCTTGCGCTGGCTGATTGCAACGTGACCACCAACGAGTGGGCAAAGAACGTCCTGCGCGATCGCCACGGCATCCCGGAGTCCAGGCTCCTTGCCGTGCATCACCATTTCGACCGTGAAGAGCTCGAACCGTGGCCAGGCGCGCCGGCTTCTGAAACGGCGAATGGGGCTGCATCCCCAGCAATCAGCATCGGTTTCCTGGGATCGCTGTTCAAACCACCGCGGGTGCCTGGTATGGCGTTAATGGACGTCTTCAGGAAACTGCGGAATGAAGGCGTCCCTGTAAACCTGCACCTGCATGGCCGTATCCCACCGGAGCTCAATGGCGAACTTGATCTTCTCGAGCGTTCGGGCCTGGTGCTGGAAGGTGGCGTGCCCCACCGGCAGGCGGCGAATGCCTTGTCCCACTACGACTATGTGCTCGTGCTGCTTTCGGATCTGCCGAATTCTAAAGTGGTGATGAGCATCAAGCTGCCTCAGTACTTTCTTGCCGGTAAACCCATACTGGCTCTGGTGCCCGGTTCCTCTGCGATCGCGGATATCGTCAGAGACACGGGCACGGGCTATGTCATTCCCACCGACGGAGATTGGCAGGCTGAGCTCGAGCGGTTCTTGAGAACCGGGCAAGCAAACACCGTGGAACGGAATGAAGCGGCGATAGAGGCATTTGCCTGGGATCACCTTTCAGACCGATGGGTTGCCGCGATCACCGGGGATGCGACCCTGCTTACAACTCCCGCACAGGCTCCGGTCGAGGCCTGAAGGTTCGCAGGGCAGGCGGCTGCTAAGATTTCTGCTTCTGAATTCAATGAGTTGGCGTTCCGGTGGACGTAAGTCAGGCAGAGGAGCGGGTAAAGTGGTACCTCAACCGGGCACGTATCATGCCTCTCCCGGAGTATGGCCTGCGTGCTGTCCGGACCGTTGCTCAGCAGATCGAGCGCGCCCGGTTGAAGGCGGGATGGGTACCCGGTCGGAGCGCAGGGCTCCTGGGTACTCGGCCTTTTTTTGACGCCGATACGATCCCCGGCGACTATCTCGAGCGATATCCTCAGGATTCGGCGGCGCTGACGCGCCTGCTTGACGGTCAGTTGGGTTACTTTGGCAAGAAACTAACGCTGGGCAATCGGATCAACTGGCATCGAGATCCGACAACCGGCACCACCTCGCCACTGATCTACGGTAAAACGATCAATTACCGGGATGAGCGCAACTGCGGAGACATAAAGGTGCTCTGGGAGATTTCCCGACATCAGCACCTGGTGCCCATGGCGGTCGCATTCGCCGTGACCGGTGAGTCGCGGTATCGCGATACGGTGATGGAGCAGATCGACTCCTGGGTTGAACAGAATCCTTACGGGCTTGGAGTGCACTGGTGCAGCTCGCTGGAGGTAGCGCTACGAGGCATCGCCTGGGCGATGGTTCACAGCCTTTTCGCGATACGTCTGGGTGAGTCCGGTATGCTCGATTGCAGCGTCAACCGACCGGCCCTCGAACGTTCCATCTACCAGCACGGCCATTTTGTCGAGCGTCTGCTATCGCGCTACTCCTCTGCCAACAATCATCTGATAGGCGAGCTGGTCGGCCTGTATGCCCTGGCCAGCGTGTTCAAGTTTGCCGGGGTGTCCAAGCGTTGGGAGCAGAGGGCGAGGACCGAGCTCGAGGCGGAAGCAGAGCGTCAGGTGTTCGCGGATGGGGTCTCCCGGGAACAGGCCGTTCACTATCATCTGGAGGTCCTGGAGTACCTTCTGTTTGCCTGGGCCATTGGCACCACAAGTGAGACGCCGCTGGCAACCAGCGTGCTGGAGACAATCCGGAAAATGGCCGCGTTCGTCGGTGTGGTGCACCCGGGCTGTGACCTTCCGCCGAGAATCGGCGACTCGGACGAGGCCACCATCAACCGGCTGACCCCGAGCGATCCCGAGGATCCGTACCTGGATGTCACTGCCGCAGTCCGGTCGGTGTTGAACCCCGGGCAGGCTGCCTGCACGGAAAAAGCCTTCTGGTACAGCGCTATCGGCAGTAGATCAACCGTGATTACTGAAGAAGTTTCGGACGTAGACGGGGTGATGACCTTCCCACAGGCTGGCTATTCGGTGGTTCGTAACGAACGACTGCACCTGATATTCGATGCTGGCCCACTCGGCTATCCTGCGATGGCGGCGCACGGGCATGCTGATGCGCTGTCATTCTGCCTGGCGATCAGAGGCAGATGGTGGCTTGTCGATCCAGGGACCTATACCTACCATCGCGAGCACGATGCACGCGACTACTTTCGCGGAACGCGGGCACACAATACCCTGACCATAGACGGCGCCGACCAATCGCAGATTGGAGGTCCGTTCATGTGGGTAAAGCGGGCCAACGCAAAGATGGCGGAGCCCGGCGAAGACGGTGCGGTCGTCCGGCTGTCCGGTGAGCATGATGGCTACGAACGCTTTGGCGCGCTGCATCAGCGCGAGCTTCTCCTTGACCGGAATACGGAGGTGCTGGAGATCACGGATCAGGTGCATCTGAAAACCACCGGCGAAAAAACGCTTGAACTGAACTTCCACTTCGCACCGGAGGTTGATCTGACGCTCGAGGACAGTACCGCCATCGCGACCCGACCCGGGACCATGGAGTCAATTCGCATGGCTCTGGACGGCAGCTGGGAGTGGCGCCTCTACCGCGGAAGCGACGGCCCGATGGCTGGCTGGTACTCGCCGAAACTCGGAGAGAAAATCCCTGCCTGGACACTCCGTGGAGTACGTGTCGCCAGCGTGTCTCAGACGGTGGTGACGCGCCTGGTGATGACGACGAGTGGGTGCGGATGAAGGCGAACAGGACGCAAGCTACGGAAACCAGCCGGCGGAAGCTCCGGCTGGCCGTCGTGGTTCCCGTGCACTGGGCCGCATTCATGGGTGGTTCTCAGTTTCAGGCTAAGCTTCTGATTGAGCACCTGATGGAAGCGGATGACTACGAGATCACCTATCTGGCGCATCGTACACAGGAAGGCTATGAGTCCGACAGTCACCGGGTTGTTACCACTCGTGGTTGGCAACGGTTGCGCCGGTATACGGATCTCTCTGAGAGCTCATCGCTCTACCGGGCTCTGCGGGCGCTGAAGCCAGATCTGATTTATCAGCGCGCCGCCAGCGGCTTCACCGGCATTGCCGCCTGTTACGCGCAGCGTCATGGCGTTCCCATGGTCTGGCACGTGGCCAGCGACATGGAAGTTGCGCCCTTTTCAGGCGCCCTCGGGCTTCGGACGCTGCCGAAGTGGCTGGAGAAGAAAGCCATCGAGTATGGACTGCGCAATGCCAGCCATATCGTGGTGCAGACCGAGAATCAGAAAAAACTGCTTGCTGCACACTACGGGCGAAGGGACGCCACGGTCATCCGCAACTTTCATCCGCAACCATCGTCGCAGGCGCCGAAGAGCCAGCGCTTCAGGGTCACCTGGGTGGCGAACCTGAAACCCATCAAACAGCCGGAGGTGTTCCTGGAACTGGCAAGTCGTCTGAGGGATGCGCCGATCAGCTTTTCGATCGTTGGCGGCCCATCGACCAATGCCAGGTGGCAGAAGGAGATGGACGAACAGATCGCTGCCTGCCCGAATGTGGCCTATCTGGGTCAACTGGATCAGGAGGCCGTCAATGCGGAGCTGGCCGGTTCCCATCTGCTGGTGAACACCAGCAAGCTGGAGGGCTTCTCGAACACATTCAT
This sequence comes from Candidatus Azotimanducaceae bacterium, assembly GCA_965215995.1. GTDB lineage: Bacteria > Pseudomonadota > Gammaproteobacteria > Pseudomonadales > Azotimanducaceae > SZUA-309. The sequence continues at coordinate 4,956,032 of OZ244128.1, forward strand.
TCAGGCCTGGCTGCATGGCGTGCCGGTCGTATCGCTGAACACGAACCCGGATGGCCTGCTCGATGGCGAGATGGGGTACTGTGCGGAAGGCAGCTTTGACCGGCTGGTCGAGCTGGTCGCGGAGTTGTCTGCAGATCAGCCCAGGTGGAGTGACCTCGGACAGCATGTGGCGGAGCTCGCGAGCGTGCAGTTCAGCATGCGTAATGCGGCGAAGCTGGAGGAGGTGCTTCGAGCGGCACTCAAGAATATGCCTTTAGATTACCCGGGTAACTCCCGGAAAAGCTCCCGGCGGAGATCCGATGCCGAATACCAGCACTGACAGCGAGCTCACGGCCTTCAGGATGAAACAGGTTTCGAGCAGCGGGCCTAGCGACTGGCCCTTCGTGCATGCGTTGACCATGCTGCTCCTCTGCGTCTTGTTCTCAACGGACTATCTGGCCGAGTACTACTCATGGATGCCACGCGTGGTGACCTGGGCGCCGGAGATGGTCGCTGCGCTGCTAGCACCTTTCATCGTTGGCCGGATGGCTTTCGGTACTCTCGAGATCGCACCCAAATACATGCTCTGGGGTCTCGCGATCATCGCATTGCTGACCATCTCCGCAATCATCCACCAGGTGCAGCCTGGTGCGGTTTTTTACGGGGTACGTAAATACGCGCGGTACGCTCCGATCTTTCTGGTGCCGATCCTGTTTCCCGAGATCCGGGAACGCTTTCGTCATTATCTCTGGCTGCTACTGGTCTTTACGCTTCTTCAGGTGCCCATGGCTTGGTGGCAATGGGCGACCATGCGTATCGGCACCAGCGGCGATGCGGTGGAAGGGACCATCACCGGTTCCGGCGTGCTCACGGTTTACCTCACGTCCGCGATTGCATTGCTGACCGCCTTCTATGTGAAGAAAAAGATCAGCCTGCCGACGTTTGCGGTACTTGCTGTCTTTCTGACCATCCCCACCTGGCTCAATGAGTCGACGGCCACCATCTTCCTGCTGCCGGTAGCTGTTGCAGCGCCCATATTCTTGGCGGGCAGGCTCGATGCCAGGAAGATGATCGCCATTGGCCTCATCGCATGGGGACTGCTGGCAGTGTTTTTTGCCAGCTATGCTGCCCAGTACTCGGACCGGTGGGGAGAAGGCGGGCTCGGGTACGTGGTCAGCGGCGGCTTCATCGACTATCTGTATCGTGGCGCCGACACGAGTGCGGAGGACTATGGAGATCAGACGGAAATCGGACGTCTGGACTCCGTGTTGCTGCCGTTCCAGCTGACCGACGATCCCGTTCGCTGGCTCGTGGGGGTCGGACCGGGCAACGCTTCAACGGTTCACAACGATCTGTTCAAGGGTGAGTTTTCGGAAACCGCCGAGCGCTATGGCGTCGATTTCACCACCGCATCCGCGCTGGTCTGGGAAACGGGTTTGCTCGGGCTGATCTTTTCCCTGGCGTTCATATTCATGGTGTTTCAGGACAGCAGAAGGGTGGCAGCCGGGTATGATGATTGGCGTGGTGCGCTGGCGCTGGGTTGGGCGTCCGTCTGCATACTGATCGTGATGTCATTCCTTTATCACAACCTGGTTGACCATACCGTTTACAGCTATCTGATGTGGTTGTTCTGCGGTCAGATCGTGGCGATGAGAACCCAGCAGGGCCGGGAAGCTTTGGCTGCTCTGAATCTGGTCAGCGTAGAGTCGGGCATTCAGCCAGCTGCCTCAGGCGGCACGCTGTCCACTCCGAACCCGGGAAACAGCTCTCGGTAGATCGCAAGTACGCGCGCCTGTACCGCGCTGGCGCGGTACTTCTCCATGGCCTCCTGCATGTTGTTGCTGGACACACGCTCATAGGCAACAGGGTCACCGAGCAATTCTGATACGTAGGCGGCGTAGGTTTCCGGGTCGCGACTCCCGGTGAGAAGCCCGTGCTTCCCATCGACGATGATCTCGCCGATCGCCCCTTCCGGACGTGTGAGCACGGGCATCCCATACAGCATGCACTCTAGGATCGTGCACGGCAGGCCTTCGCCATGGGATGTGGGAAAAACGAGAAAGTGACACCTTTCGAGAAGCGTTTGACGGGCTTCTTCGTCCACGTGGCCCAGGAATGAGACATCCGGATCTGCAGCGTGCCGCGCCCGGACTTCATCCAGAGCTGGTCCATCACCGGCGACGTAAAAGTGCATCTTCTGCTCTGGTAGCCGCTGCCGGCATAGCCCGAAGGCGTCTAGCGCGATATCCAGACCCTTTTCCTTGACGATGCGGGCAAGGAACAGAAAGTTCACCACCCGTCTGTCCGCTTTTGCCTGGTGTACGTGTTCAGGATCAAAACCCACATCGTCGGCGATGGTGGTGTCAACGAATACGGGGGTGTTGACAGGTAATCCCAGTTGCTGCAAGCGTAGCTTGAATACTTCTCCCAGCACGATGAAAGCGTTCACTCGAGCGTAAGAGCGCCGGAAGAGCCATGCCGAGAAGATGCTCCCGCGTAGACGTTGTTCGAACTCGTAAGACCAACCGTGCATGGTGACGAGAATGGTCCTGCTTGCCAGTCGAGCCAGTACGATGAGCAACGCATCCCTGTAGAAGGAGCCGGGATTCAACGAGGGATTCACATGCACGGCATCCACGGTGGCTAGCTTGCGTAAATACTTCAGGCAGTTGCCGAGAAAGAAGAGCAGTTTCGCTGGAACCGAATCGGCATCGACGGAGTTCACGGCAAAATACTCGATGCTGGAAATCGCATCGAAGCCCAACTGACGATAGTAGTTGGTGACACCGCCATCCAGGCCCATGTCCGGCGTCAATACGAGAATCGAGATGTCAGTCCGTGACAACGTAGTCTGATCGGCTTCTTAACGAAGCAGCGGCGAGGCGGGGGGTGCTGCGTCGCCGCAGGTCGGATTGACCTCTGTGAATGAGGCGCCCGAATCACCAATTTTGAGTGCATCGAACATGTGTGACCGCGAGCTGAATGCGGATGGTCCGCCCCAGGTATCCACGTTGCCCCATGCCGATTTGTAGTTACCGAACTTCAGATAAGGCCCGAGGGCGTCATTGAACGAGTTCCCCCCGGTGTGCTGCAGAACGAGTTCGGAGTCCTTCCAGACCTCAATAAGACCATCTGACTCATAGGAAAAATGCACGTGCATGACCCAGTTGGTCCACTTGCCCGTCTCGAACGCACCTAGGTCGTAGTGCGCAGCACCCTCCAGGCGTGGCGGTGCGCCGGAGTTGCGCTTGCTGTCGAACAGTGCCCATAAGTGCCACTGGTCACCGCGGGTGAGCAGGGCGATGGGTGGGTTGCGCCAGGCTTCGCCGATATCCTCATCCGGCCAGCCATGGAACTGGAGAAGTATGTCGTCTCCGGTTGGATCCGCCTGCCAATCATCAGGCAGGAAGATGGAGAAACCGAACCAGTAGCTCTCGTTCAGAGAGAAATGCGGAATGCCGCGGTAGGTGAGTTCGTTGCGAAACCCACTGCTGTCCCAGCGAAAGGTCAGCGGAAAACGGAGTGCATGTTCTCCCGAGCAGGCCTCCGGAGTCTGGACTACTTCAGGACGTTCTTCACGGAATGAGACCGATTCATTGAACTGAGCGCCAATTGACCCGTCATCCCACGGGCTATCTAGGATGACGTCTGCACAAGCGAGTGATCCCCAGAGGAGTAGGGTCAGACCGGCAAGTAGGCCACCAGACGCCGCCGCCGATGGCCTGGATGGCCTGAATGAAGGCAGAAATCTACGGCATCCCGGGTGATTCCGCATTGAGTGTCTCCAGAAATACGTCCCGACCTCTTTATAGCAGGATGAAGGATAGACGAACGTGGGAGAGATCACATCGATCGAGGATGTAATTTCACATTTACGACGGTTGACATAGCTGTCGAATTGCGCTCGGGTGAAGTTTAGGAATCTAACGTAAGCAACTGAAATAGCAATATTTCACAAAGGGAGAACACCTCATAGCGGCGATTCTGGTTTGATAGCTCTCATACCGGTAAGGTAGCCCTCGACTGTGCGGGTAGGGCTGCATCAAAGCAATTTACGACAATCAGAATTCTGGGGGACTGATGCTGATCAGCATCTTCGGTCTTGGCTACGTAGGCAGCGTCTCTGCAGGGTGTCTTGCCCGCAATGGGCATCGCGTTATTGGCGTGGACCCGAACGAAACCAAGGTGAGCCTCATCAACGCTGGGCGGTCGCCTGTCATCGAACAGGACATCGACTCCATTATTGGAGCAGCAGCGAATGATGGTCTGCTCAGCGCGACAACGGATGCGCAGGAAGCGATCGCCAGTACGGATCTTTCCATCATCTGCGTAGGCACACCCAGTCAGGCGAACGGCAGCCTGGATCTCACCTATGTCCGAAGTGCCTGTGAGGAAATCGGCCGTGCGCTTGCCGCGAAAGACACCTTTCACGTGATCGTCATGCGCAGCACTATGCTGCCTGGAACCATGCATCACACGGTGATTCCGGCCCTCGAGCGTTACTCGGGTAAGTCGGCCGGGGCGGACTTCGGCGTCTGCAACAACCCGGAGTTCCTGCGTGAAGGCTCGGCTGTTTTCGACTACGACAATCCGCCGAAAACGGTCATTGGCGAAACGGATGAGCGATCGGGTGATCTGCTGGCTTCCCTCTACGAGCAGCTCGATGCGCCCATGATCCGAACCGATGTGGCCACCGCAGAGATGGTCAAATATGCGGACAATGTCTGGCATGCCCTCAAGGTGAGTTTTGCCAACGAGATCGGCAACGTGTCGAAATCGGTAGGCATCGACGGCCATGACGTGATGGACATCTTCTGTCAGGACACCAAGCTGAATCTCTCCAGCTACTACCTAAAGCCGGGGTTCGCCTTTGGTGGTTCCTGCCTGCCGAAAGACGTGCGTGCGCTCAGCTACATGGCTAGGTCCATGGATCTTGAGGTGCCGGTCATTGATTCGATCCTCAATAGCAACCGGGTTCAGATCGAGAAGGGTATCGAGATGATCCTGGCCACCGGCAAGCGCAAGATCGGCGTGCTCGGATTCAGCTTCAAAGCGGGTACGGACGACCTGCGGGAAAGCCCGATGGTGGAGGTGATCGAGCGGCTCATCGGTAAAGGGCTGGAGGTGCAGCTGTACGATAAGAACGTCAGCATGGCCTGCCTGATTGGCGCGAATCGCGACTACATCCTGAATCAGATACCGCACATCTCCCGGCTGATGAACGAGGACATCGACGTCGTGCTGGAATCGTCCGAAGTCATCGTGATCGGCAACGGCGCCGCTGAATTCGAGGGCGCGCTGGGCAGGTTGCGTAACGGTCAATCGGTGATCGATTTCGTGCGGATCGGAAACAACGGAAGCCAGGCGGAGTACGATGGGATCTGCTGGTGAATCGCAAGCCATATCAGAGATGAGTCACCCGGCAGCAGAGCGCGCGGTCGTGAGGCGTAGAGGTGTGCTCTTCATCGTCGAGAACCTGCCTTCGCCTTTCGACCGTCGGGTCTGGCAGGAAGCAACCTCCTTGGCCGCCTCAGGCTATGAGGTATCGATCATCTGCCCGACGGGGAAGGGCTATGAGTCCCGCAAGGAAGTGATCGACGGCATCCATATCTATCGCTACGCGCTGCCATTCGAGGCCAGTAACAAGGTCGGTTACGCCCTGGAGTACCCTGCGGCGCTGTTGATGCAGTTCTTTCTGGCCTTGAAGGTGCTGAAGGAACGGGGATTTGATGTCATTCACGCCTGCAACCCGCCGGACAACATCTTTCTGATCGGTGCGTTTTTCAAGCTCTTCGGGAAGAAGTTTCTGTTCGACCATCACGATATCTGCCCGGAGCTGTTCATCGCCAAATTCGGCGAGCGGGGTTGGCTCTATCGGTCCATGCTGTGGTTCGAGCGTATGACGTTCAGGACGGCAGATGTGTCGATCGCCACGAACGAGTCGTACAAGAAGATTGCGATCGAGCGCGGTGGCATGTTGCCGGAGAAGGTGCACGTGGTGCGCAGCGGGCCGAAGCTGGATCGACTGAAAATCATTGATCCGGTACCGGCGCTGAAGTGTGGCAAACCATACCTGGTGGGCTACGTGGGTGTGATGGGTGCGCAGGAAGGCATTGACTACCTGCTCAAGGCAGCGCGGCATATCGTCAAAGACATGGGGCGATCGGACGTGCACTTCGGGCTGGTTGGTGGCGGCACCTCGCTGGACGAGATGCGCGCATATGCGGCAGAGCTCGGCATCTCGGACTACGTGACGTTCACCGGCCGGGTGCCGGATCAGGAACTCCTGGAAATGCTCAACACGGCGGATGTCTGCGTGAATCCGGATGTGGCGAACGACATGAACGACAAATCGACCATGAACAAGATCATGGAGTACATGGCGCTCGGGAAACCCATCGTGCAGTTCGATCTGACGGAAGGGCGGTTCAGCGCCCAGGATGCCTCTCTTTACGCCGAACGAAATAACCACGAGGACGTGGCGAAGAAGATCGTGACGCTGCTGGATCAACCTGAATTGCGTCGCGAGATGGGCGCGTTCGGTTTGGCGAGAGTCAGAAACGAGCTCGAGTGGCGCTACGAAGAACCCAAACTGCTTGCGGCGTACGACGCGCTGTTCGAGAGCGGAGCATAGAGAAGTGAACCAGTGAGCGACTCCAGCACCAACAACTGTATCGTCACCTTCTATCACGATGTCGAGCAGGATTTCGACAGCGATGCGGATCCGGAACAGTGTCGGAATTTCGTGCGCCGACTGACGGAGCTCGAGCATCGCTACGGGGCGCGAGCCACGTACAACGTGGTCGGTGCGCTGCAGCAGGCACAACCGGATCTGGTGGAACTGATCGAAGCGGCAGGACACGAAGTCGCCTTCCACTCCTGCAACCACCACGTGGACTGGAATCCGAGTCATTATGCGGATGAGGTTCATCAGTGCCGGCGGCTTTCACAGCGACCGAAAGGCTACCGCTCGCCGCGCTCGCAGTGGAATCAGGATACGCTGGAAGCGCTCTGGGACGAGGGATTTCTCTGGAGCGCCGAGAACGAGCACCGGGTCAGTGAACCCTATTTCGTCCACAAAGGGCTCGTCCGACTACCGATCCTGACCGACGAGTGGCCCATCGTGCAGGGACGGTTCGACCATGAGGAGTGGCATCGTCGCTTCGAAGAGGCGATCAGCAAGCGACCTTACGTGGCAATCGGGCTCCATGACTACACGACCGTGGACGATCCGGATCTATGGCTCGAGAGCTGGGAGCGGATGCTCAAGACGGCCGTCGCCTTCGACGCACAGATGCTCACCTTTTCCGAGACCGCCGACCTTTATCGACGTGCGTCCGTCTCCCGCCACTACGATCAGACCGTGGCGGACTGGAACCGTCATACGGAAACGCTGTACCGGACGACCCGGTTCGGAGAGCTTCTGTCAGAGGAAGTCGATGCGCTCACCGCACCGGTGATCGCTGATCTTGCCTCGGCCGGTGGTGTGCAGTCCTACCCGTTGAAAGATCGGGCCAGCCGTATTTACTGCGTGGACAACTCGCCCGGCATGGTGGATAGCGTCGAGAACGACGAGGTGATTCAGGGCCAGTTCGGTGAGATGACGGCCACGGGACTGCAGGAAAACTCCGTGGACCTGGTGTTCTGCGTCAACGCCGTCGAATATCTCTTCTGGCCAGAAGACCTGGCAGATGAAGTGAAGCGCATTGCCAAACCCCGTGCGCGCTGCCTGGTGGCGTTTCCCGCCGCCGAAGGCTGCCCCCTGCAGGCGCCGATCACGCCGCCTGACCGTATACAACACAACTTCACTCGCGCTGAAGTGGAAGCCTGGGCCAGCCTCATCGGCCCTGGTGAGATCGTCGGCATACAGCATGACGCGAAGGAACCTGCTGATGCCGCAGAAGCTTCGACTTACCGCCGCCTGGAAGAAAATCAGGACAACATCACCAATCCCATGTTCTGGGTGTTCCGTGGTGAGGTCGCCCGGCAGGACTACGATGAAACGCGTCGGGTGATACCGCTGGCCAGCGCGCCATTCACCTTTCGAAGCCAGAAGCTGGATCTCAGGCAGACCCTGTACGTGGCCCGGACACGGATTCCGGAGCCTGTGAAGCGTGTGGCGCGAAAAATCCTCGGCCGTCCCGATAAGCACCAGGCGGCGTAAGAGGCGCAAGCGATGAATGTACAGGTTGAAGACGTCTGGGCCGAAGCCGAGCACGTGCGTCCACTGAATTCGTGGAAGGAGTTCGAGAAGCACGTGCGGATAGCTGGCTATCCGTTGCTGGCCCGCCTCGACGACTTCAAAGATGCCATCCTGGTGGCGGGTTGCCAGCGCTCGGGTACCACCATGCTGGCCAAGGTGATCACCGAAAGCGAGGGCATCCGGAACTTCTGGTTTGGCGTGGATCCCTGTATGGACGGCGGGCTGCTTCTGTCCGGCTATCTGCCACACGAGCCGGTGGGGCGCTACTGTTTTCAGACCACCCATGTGGACGAAAAGTACGAGGAGTACCTCGCCCACAACGACTATCGGATGATCTGGTGCCTGCGCAATCCGCGCTCCGTGGTCTACTCCCTCGTCTACAATTGGAGCAGCTGGGGACTGAACGTCACCTTCGACCGTTGTGGCCTGGAAGACCGCACTCAGAGCAGCACGCAGTCACTTGCCTACAAGGTATTGGGGCCGAGAGCCGTGTCGCGCATCGAGCGGGGTTGCCATATCTACAACGTCAAGGTCCGGCAGGTCTTCGAGCTGAAAGAAAAGCTGCCGGCCGAACGGTTGGCTATCGTCGACTACGACGAGCTGGTCAGGCACAAGCAGAAGATGCTGCCGGCCATCTACGAGTTCATCGATCTGGACTACCAGCAAGCGTACGCCGACAAGATATTGGAGACCAGCATCGACAAGGCATCCCGACTGAGCGCAAAGGAAGTCGCCGTGATCGATGCGCTCTGCCAGCCCACCTACGACCGGGCCCGCGATCTTCGCACCCTGCAAGCCGATTAGCCCGTGCGGCTCCTCTGCCTCACAGCCGATACGTATCCCGTATTCCGGCCCGACGTGGAGGTGTTGTTCCTCAAGGAGCTTGCAGCACGCGGCATCGAATCCGACTGGATCATGGAGTCCCGGGATCCTGCCTTCGACGGTGAGCTGGGCTGGGAAAAGGGTCTGTACTGGCTTCAGTATCGGGGTCGCGCCACCAGTCGTCTGCGCAGGGCCTCCCGGCACCTGTCGAGCTTCCTGCATGATCTGAAGCTGGTCCCCAGGTTGGTGCTGGGCGACTACGACGTGCTGCAGGTGAAGGACAAGTTCCTCATCGTGCTGCCTGCGCTGATCGCCGCACGACTGACCCGCACGCGATTCTGCTACTGGTTGTCGTTTCCCTATCCGGAGGCATCGCTGCACGCCGCGGAGGAAAGGAGCGGGCGCTATCCCCGGTTCTATCTGCTGCGGGGGCACGCGTTCCGGTTCATCCTTTACAAACTGGTCGCCCGCTTTGCCGATCGGATCTTCGTGCAGAGCGAGTACATGCTCGAAGACCTGGCAAGGAAGGGGATACCGCGGCAAAAAATGACAGCTGTGCCAATGGGTGTGGATCTGGAATCGATCCCTGCTGTAAGAGCCGCCGCGGCAGAGATTCCGAGCCGCACTCCGGTGGTGGCTTATCTCGGTTCCATGGGCCGCCCGAGGAGCCTCGAAATCCTGATTGGTGCCTTCGCCCGCGTCACGCAGACGGTGCGGGACGCCCGGCTGCTCATGATCGGGGGTGGTGACGAGCCGGATGACATCCCGCATCTGAAGGCGGAAGCGGTGCGTCTGGGCATTTCAAAGCGGGTGGAGTTCACGGACTTTTTACCTAGGGAGAAAGCCTGGCAACGTCTAGCGGAGGCAGACGTCTGCGTGTCTCCCATACGTCCATCGCCGACCTTCGACGTATCGAGCCCGACCAAGATCCTCGAGTACATGGCGCTGGGTAAGCCGTCTGTGGCCAACGATCAGCCGGATCAGAAGCGTGTGCTGGAGGAGAGCAGGGCGGGGATCGCCGTGCCCTGGGAGCAAGAAGCGTTTGCGGATGGCATTGAACGCCTGCTGCGGAATCCGTCTGAAGCCGTGGAGATGGGCGCGCGTGGACCTGACTGGGTCGCGGCGCACCGGAGCTATGCGGTGATCGGGAAGCGGGTCGCCGACGCCTACCGGCAGCTCCTCGGCTAGGCGGACTCCAGCCTTATGCCTTGCCCAGGCGCGCTTGCAGGGCGAGTAGCCACCGCCGAGTAACTGCGCGTAGCCGACGGATGAACGCCTGAGCGCGGCTCGGGGTCACATGCAGGGAGATGACCTGGGGGACCTCTGTGGCGAAACCGAGCTTGTAGGGCTCTTCACCGATGGTGAAATCGAAGAGTTCAGCAGATTCATCCCGTGCCTGCTCGAGCATCCGCTTCAGGATGACGTCACCGGGGGTGATCTTCGCGTAGGCCGGGTCGTAGGCTGGTTTGTAGAAGGTGAATGTACCGTTGTGGAGGAAGCCGTAATGGGCGGCTACCAGGGCACCATCGAGGGTGAGTGTTGTGTAGCGTAGACTACCCGTATTGCCCGCGCGTCGAGTGAGGGTTTCGAAGAACGCCTGCTGATCAGGATCGTTGAACTTGCTGGGCGTGGAAGTTTCTGCCCAACGCCGTTTGTGCAGATCGATGAACCGGCTGAGCTCGGGCTCAATGGCAGCTGAACTTATGTGGGTGAGGCAGTCGACCTCACCGGCACGCTTCAGCCGGTTCTCCCGGCGCTTGAAGCGTTTCTTCTTCAGTCGGTCTTCCACCACGGCCATGTTCATCTGCGGCGCGCCTACCGCTGCCGTGAGGGTGGGGTAGTAGCCGGGCACCTGGCCCGCATCTAGTGCACGAGCCAGGGGACATGACTCGCGCAGTCGATTCAACTGAAAGTAGCGGAAGCCAGCGACGTTCTTGCGAGCAGTGCTGAGAATTTCTGCGAACAGCGGACCACGCTGAGCCTCCGGTACGTCGTCAGCAACCAGGATGTCCGTGTAATCCGAAACACCCCTGCCAGCTAAGAGCAGCACACCCTCACGCACCTCGAAAACAGCCGCCGCAATCAGCTTGCCCGATCGGCTGACGGTGATACCAAGCAGCTCCGCCTCATGGCCGATGGTGGTCGCCCAGGCGATGAGCCAGGCGGCTGTCAGAAAGATGCTGTCTGACTGGGATCGCGACAGCAGGGCGTCCCATTGGGCACCCTGTTCCGACCAGAGCACGCGAGGATCTGTGAGCACATCGATGATCGGCTCGCCGGCCTCAGCCGGTACCTGGGCGTTCATGCTCAGGCGGTGTACCAGCCGTCCATGCAGACGATCCAGCGGCGCGCGTCCATCGGGCAGGCATCGAAGTGATGGCTGCCACCTTCGTTCCACCAGGCGTCACCGGCTTTGAGAATCGGGTTCTCGCCATGTTCGTGCTCGGCGTACTGGCTGGTGGTCAGCGTCTCAATACGGAATGCATGCACGGATTCGCCATAAGCGCTCCGGCAATCCTGGGCGAATCGGTAGAGATTGCCGTCGATTGTAAGCACTCGACCTGCGGGGCGTGCGCGACCGTTGTCGGACTCGATGACAGGGCTGGCCGGGTGCTCGCGCCATGGGCCCACGGGCTTGTCCGCCTCGAAGAGGCGTAGAGACATCGGATCTCCCTTTTTCTCCACCCATCCGGAAAACATCCACCAGCTGCCGTCGTGCTGGAAGACCGAACTGTCGCAGAAGTAGTCGTCTTCGATCAGCACCCGCTCGAGCTCCCACTCGAAAGGAAACTGCCGAGCACGATAAAGGCGGATGCCGTTACCCGGCGTATCCGGGATCATGAACACCTCGTTGTTCCAGCGGAACACGTAGGGATAGGCCATGTGAAAGGGCTCAGCCAGCACGATCCGGCGGTATTCCCAGTTGATTCCGTCCTTGCTCTCCGCCATGCCGATCTCGCCCTTGCGATGGATGCTGTTCAGCACTTCGAAAAACATGAAGAAATGGCCGCCGTAGCTGATTAGAAACGGATCGGCGACGAAAGAAGCGGGCACATCCGTCACGTCTGCAGCCGTGAGCACCGGATTGTGCGCTTTTGGGATGGACCGGATACCAAACGGTGTCCTGCCCTGGTAGACGCCGATGGAGAAGGTCTGGCCGCGGCGGGCGGAGACTGCCAGGTTGTAGAGATCCTCGGAAGTCTTCCAAAGCAAGTTTCTTGCCTGCAGTTTCAGCCCGTCGATGGCCAAGGCCGCGTTCTCCCGATGGTCAAATTACACTAGGGATTGTCGCTGATGGGAGACCATCAGGAAATGCTCGGATGCGTCGAGGGTGCAAATCTAATGTAATCGAACCGCAATATGTCCTTGCCGGGATACACATTCGAAGCACATGCAAGTTTGAGGCACATAGTAGACTCCTCTCATGATTCGACCGATCGCACAGATCCGGGAAGTAACTGGTCCCGATGGGAATGTCGCTGAACCACCAGCAGGTGTAGTCTCACCTGAGCAGCCTATCGAAGACCCAGTGCGGCATATCGCGCCTGCCGATACGGAGGAGTCCGCCGCCGAAGATCACGCTGCAGCGATCAACCAAAATAGGGAAGGGCATCTGAGCGCCATCCGCGGCCGCATCCAGGATTGGGGTTGGCGGCGCGCAATCTTTTGGCAGGCGATGCACACGCTGAAGGAGTATTTTGGCATCACGTTGAGCTACGTGCGGGTGAGTGCTGATCGTCTGGATCTACGCGATTCCAATCCGCCGGAGATGCCGCCGGGCTACGACGTGTTCATCGCGACGAAGGAAGATTTTGAGCCGTTCGTCGGTAAGGTGGAGTTTCTGGACCGGGAATTCGTTGACGATGCGTTTGCCAACGGCGATGAAGCATCGATCGCGCTCTATGGCGGCGAAATGGTGGGGTACAGCTTTGCGACCCGGGTGAAAGCGCGGGTGACGCCGCAACTGGAACTCCATGTGCCGAAAAACTTCAGATATGCCTACAAATCCTGGACCCGTAAAGACCATCGGCGGCGGAATGTTTCACGCATGATGGGGCACGTTCGAGCCTTCAATAACCCGACCCGGCGATGGGAGGAGCGGGGGATCTGGATAGTGTTCGTGCACAACTACCCGTCGCTGCTGCACAGCTATAGGCATCCTAGCGAGCGAAGCATTCCCATGGGGTTTGTGGGGTGGATTACGCTGTTCGGGAGGCAGATTCCGTTCAACACCCGGAAGGCGAAGTGGATCGGGTTGGAGATTCGGAGGAAGGAGGACGGGCGGGTGAGACAGTATGTGATTTGATGCGAATGAAATTGTCTTTCTGACCAAACAGCCTGGTGGCAGACAAGTGATTTACAAATCATTCCGGGCCAATTCTCCTGATCTGCTTAGAAATGTCACCTAATAGATTGATTTATAATAAGATATGCATCAAGACTGTGCTGTTGTCATGGATTCATTCTAAGCGCACTATATGAACTCGCCGAACAGTGGGAAGAAGTTGGTGAAAGTATTACGTCTATTCATAGCTATGCCGGTGGCAATTGTTGCCGCGATGCTCATGCCTGCAACGGCCAATGCAACGTTCATCGACGATCTTCGAGTTACCTGCGAGGCGAACGGCTGCGTCAGTAGCGACGGTAGCGTGGACCGCAGGGTGTTGGTTGGATCCATATTTCAGACCTACAGGTCAGGGCAATATCAGAACAGCTTGCGATCTTTCCTGGCGAGGGCCTCTCAATTCGGAGTTCAACTGCAGAATCACCAAACTGCTACTTCGGTGCCCGAGCCGGGTACGCTGGGACTGTTGGGCGCGGGTCTGATTGGCGTAGGAATCCTCAACCGTCGACGGCGAAGCAAGGCGGTCTGAACAGCAAGCCTTCAAGCTTCACCATTCACACCTAACCGCTCGGATAGAGTGGTTTTTTCATTCGTCGAACCTCTTCCAGGCGTTGGTCTTGGTACGGATCTTGAGTTTTACTCATAAGTTTGATTCAGAAGTTCGGCTCAGACCATCTCCACGATGTCGCCAACTGAATTTGCACTTTCGCTTTATTCCATGGTTGCTGGTGTAGGTTGCAGCCGTCGAGCGAAGTGCCGACAGAAACCTTAGGGCTATTTACTAAGTCCTGATTGTTCGGTTTTGTGCCAGGCTCTAGAGTGTTGAGGATAGTGTGTCAGGCTGATTAACAGAATGAAGTTTCTCGTGACGGGCGGAAGTGGCTTCATCGGCTCTGCAGTGGTCTATCAGTTGCTCGAGGACGAGGCAAACGAGGTGATTAACCTCGATGCGTTGACCTATGCCGCTAATCCAGCATCTCTCTCGTCAGTCCAATCGCACCCGAGGTATATATTCGTCCGTGCGGATATCAGGGATGCAGCTGCTATCGGTGCCGCGCTGGCGAGATACCAACCTGATGTGATCATGCACCTTGCTGCAGAGTCGCACGTTGACCGATCGATCGATGCGCCAGCGAAATTCATCGACACCAACGTAGTTGGAACGCTGACGCTGCTGGAGCAAGCGATTCAATACTTCGAGTCGTTAGATGACGACCGACAGCAGCTATTTCGTTTCCATCATGTTTCAACGGATGAAGTGTTCGGTGATCTCGAGGTGAATGATCCAGCGTTCTCGGAGCGTACGCCATATGCACCAAGCTCCCCTTATTCAGCATCGAAAGCTGCTTCGGACCATCTCGTACGCGCCTGGTATCGGACATACGGGTTGCCGATCGTGCTCAGCAACTGCTCAAACAACTATGGTCCTCGCCAGTTCCCGGAGAAGCTCATCCCGCTGATGTTGTTGAATGCGTTAAGAGGGAAACGTCTGCCGGTCTATGGCGACGGGCAGCAAATCCGGGACTGGCTCTATGTGGAAGACCATGCCCGGGCGTTAGAGCTGGTTGCAAAGAAGGGGCGGGTGGGGTCCACATACTGCATCGGTGGCAACTGTGAGCTGACAAATCTGGAGGTGATCTCGGCCATTTGCCGGTTGCTTGAGCAGGAAGCGTCCAAGCCCGTCGGTGTTGCTACATTCGGCAGTCTGATTGAGCGTGTGCCGGATCGCCCTGGACACGATCGCCGGTATGCCATCGATACGACTCTTGTTAGCCATGAGCTTGGCTGGCAGCCGAAAGAGAGCTTCGAGTCGGGTCTGGCGAAAACCGTTCGCTGGTACTTGAAAAACACTGCCTGGTGGCAAGCTGTCGCAGATGGAAGCTATCTAAAGTGGCGTGAAGATGCAGGTATGAAGGCAGCCTCAGATGCATAAAGGCATTATTCTCGCTGGCGGTGCAGGGACCCGCCTTCACCCCATCACACTAGGCATGAGCAAGCAGCTGTTACCTGTCTACGACAAGCCAATGATCTACTACCCGTTGTCCACGCTGATGCTGGCGGGGATCAGGGAGATCCTGATCATCTCAACGCCGTCAGACATCCACCGGTTCACAGAAATCTTGGCGGATGGAAGTCAGTGGGGTATTGAGCTCAGCTATGCGGTGCAGCCGTCTCCCGATGGTCTGGCGCAGGCGTTCCTGATTGGAGAGACCTTTCTCAGTGGCGCGCCCGCCAGTCTCGTGCTAGGTGATAACCTGTTTTTCGGTGCAGGATTGAGCGGAATGCTCCGTGAAGCCAATGCCCAGACCACGGGCGCTCAGTTGTTCGCCTATGCGGTCAGCAACCCGGAAGATTTCGGCGTTGTTAAGTTTGATGCCTCGGGAAACGTGCTGTCCATTGAAGAGAAACCCGAGATTCCTCCTAGCAGATTTGCGGTCACGGGCCTCTATTTCTACGATGAAGAGGTCGTGGAACTTGCGAAGAAGGTGAAGCCATCCGACCGAGGCGAACTGGAGATCACCGATCTGAACAACCTCTACCTGCAGAACGGTAAGTTGACCGTTCACCGGATGGCTAGAGGTATGGCATGGCTCGATACGGGGACTCACGACTCGCTCCTGGAAGCTGCCCACTTTATCCAGACACTGGAGAAGCGGCAGGGTCTGAAGGTGGCTTGCCCCGAGGAGATTGCCTGGAGTGCTGGCTGGATATCCAGCAACGATTTGGAAGCACTGGCGAAACCACTCACGAGAAGTGGATACGGGGACTACCTGCTGAGCTTGCTGGAGAACGATGCACGTATCTGAAACCAGCTTGCCCGGGGTGAAAGTGATCGAACCGCAACTGTTCGGTGACGAGCGAGGCTATTTCCTGGAGACTTTCAATGTCCGTCGCTACGAAGAAGCACTGGGTCAGCCACTCGAGTTCGTTCAGGACAACCTGTCATGTTCTACTCGTGGCGTACTCAGGGGTATGCATCTGCAGTTAACGCAACCGCAGTCGAAGCTCGTTCGCGTAGCGTACGGTGAAGTATTCGATGTCGTTCTGGATGTGAATCGCGATTCCATGACGTATGGTCAGTGGGTAGGTGAACGGATATCGTCGGAAAACCAGAAGCAGCTTTTCATTCCAAAAGGGTATGCACACGGTTTCCAGGTGTTGTCCGAATTTGCTCTGTTTGAGTACAAGTGCATCGGTTACTACGTACCGGGTGACGACGGTGGTGTTGTCTGGAACGATCCGGATGCGGCGATTCCCTGGCCTATCGCGGACCCTATCCTGTCTGAAAAAGATAGTTTGCTACCTAAACTAAGAGATTTATGAGCATGGCAGGTCTGGTGCTGGGGCGTTACGGGCAGATCGGCCAGTCGCTGAAGTCGGTACTTGCTAATGCCGACTTTCTCGGCAGATCCGAGCTAGATCTCGCTGACCTCGATAGTATTCAGCCGATACTCGAGCGTTACAGTCCGGACTACATTGTCAATGCGGCGGCCTATACGTCGGTTGATGATGCGGAGAGCGAGGAACAACTAGCCACACGGGTCAATGGGGAAGCGGTTGTGGAGCTGTCCCGCGTGGCCGCAGCCCGTGCCATTCCGCTGGTCCACATCTCGACGGACTATGTGTTCCCGGGATCAGCCGAGCGTCCGTATCGGGAGACCGATGAGACGCAACCCATCAATGCTTATGGGCGTTCAAAACTCATAGGCGAACGTCCGTTTACTGCTGACTGCCCGACAAATCAGTGGCTGTTGCGATGCAGCTGGGTATTCAGCGAGCACGGGGATAATTTCGTAAAAACCATGCTTCAATTGGCAGATCAGGAGCAGTTGCAGGTGGTCGATGATCAGTTCAGTCGACCCACCTATGCCGGTGACATAGCAAGTATCATTGGACGGTTCATCGATGCCTGGCAACATGGGCGTCCGCCTCAAGCCGGCACGTATCACTGTGCATCCTCCGGTGTAGTGGCTTGGTATGGGTTCGCTAAATCGGTATTCGAGCACGCCACAGAATTCGGAATGATTGAGCGTGCCCCGGAGTTGGTCGCGATCCAGACAGAAGACTACCCATCGCTCGCACCGAGGCCCAGGTACACGGTGCTTGATACGACGAAGCTGGAGCGATGTCTCGGGGTTCATCTGCCAGAGTGGCACGCAGGGGTGAGAAGGACCTTGCAAGCACTCAGGTTTTAGCGCGACATTCCTCGGGTATCGACCGTCAACTGTTCAGCTTGCTCATTCGATCGGCGAGACTGCTGTCTCGCCTGACTATCCCGGCCGACGCGAGTATGGTCGTCAGCAACCTACCTGGGCACAGCCGACGCCATTCGGCGTCAAGTTGACCTGCCTCGTATTGTCGAATCCACCGCCGCCAGTGATAGGCGAGCTGCTGATCGTACTCGGGCACGCTTTCAAGTGCCGCGGCACCGCGCACTACCTTCCTGAAAAAATGGTCACGCGAGCGAATCGGGTAGTGATTAATGATCAGGTTTCCAGCCTCACCCCCGGTTCCGCCCGTCATTTCCGCGGCAGTGTTTCCATGCTGAATCTGCTTGAGGTATGACGGACGAACTATGACTTTCCCCGAATACCCCATCGAAGTTTTTTTCAGAAGTTCGGGAATCATTGGAACTGGAAGCGGCTTCGTGACTCGATACTGCATTCGACGAATTGGATCGGCAACGCTTGGGTCGTCATGGGCCGTGGGAATGAAATTGGATGTCGGAACGCGCAGATGCGAATGCGGTGATGCCTCAAGCTCGTCAAGCCAGGCCTGGGTCTGTGGTGCGAATAACTCGTCGGCATCTCCCGAGATCACCCAGTCCGGATTCCAGGCCGCCTGCGCCATCTCGACCATCTGCGTCGTCAAGTCGTCCTGTCGGAATGGGCCGTCGTTCCTGATCAACTTGATCCTGTCAGCACGTTCCCAGTTTTCCAGGATATCGAGTGTTCCGTCCGTCGAGCCATTGTCAGTAACCAGGATCTTGTCAATACCAAGGCTCCGATGCCAACGAAGATTGGAGGCGATGATGTCGGCCTCGTCCTTGACGAGCAACAACAGCGCGATCGTCACGGCGTCACAGTTTCCACGCGAACAGGATCAGGAGAGTCTCAGCAAACTGATTTTGGTCGGCCGTACTGGCGGTAAGCAAGTTGATGTCCGCGATCGTTGAATTGCGTTTTTCAATATACTCTGCGACAACCTCGAATGCACTTGGACCGCTGGGGACTACTCGAGCACTTTAAGGAGCGGCTGACATTGGTATTTCGTTGAGTGGACAGCAGGACGCGAAGTGCTTGTAGATCAATCGGCCACTGTTAAAACGATCTCACTGTTGCTTGAAGCGTCTGCAGAACGATGGCCTGGCAGAGAAGCTCTCCGCTCCGGTGATCAGTCACTCACCTATGCGGTTCTGAACGACGTCGTTACAGAGGCAGCGGCTGGTCTGCGTGCTCGTGGCTTGCAGAGAGGGGATCGGGTCGCTGTTCTCCTGCCCAAGCGGATTGAGACTGCCATTGCCTGTCTCGCCACGTTGCGGGCAGGTGGCGTACTGGTGCCGATCAATCCCGCTCTGAAACCCAGGCAGGTGCAGCAGATTTTCGAGGATTCGGAGCCTCGATTCATCGTTAGTCAACCGGATCGAGTTCAGGACATGCTGACGGCGGACGAACGATGGTCGTCTATCGAATGCGTGCTCGTAGGTCGAAGTCCGACCCTCGACGACGCAGCATCGGACAGCTGGCAGCAACTGCTGACTGATGGCGTAACAGGCATCGCTCACGGAGCAAACCAAGGCTCTCGGACTGCTCTCACTGATCTTGCGGTTTTGCTCTACACCTCCGGCAGCACCGGTCTTCCCAAGGGGGTGATGGTCAGTCATCAGAATCTTGCGTATGGCGTTGACAGCGTCGTCCGTTATCTTCAACTTGACCAGAGTGATCGACTCCTCTGCTCGCTCCCATTCAGCTTCGATTACGGATTGAATCAGTTGTTGTCAGCCTTGGCTGTGGGCGCGTGTGCAGTGCTGATCGACTACTTCCATCCTCAGCAAGTTCTGCGAATGATCGAGCGAGAACGGATCACAGGACTTGCGGGGGTGCCGACAATGTGGGCGCAACTGACAAAACATCGCTGGCCGGAGAGGACGACTAGGTCACTTCGCTATATTACTAACTCCGGTGATCGGTTGCCTGGCGTAGTGCTGAGAACCTTGCGACAACGGCTATCCGGCGCGCGGATTTTCCTTATGTATGGGTTTACGGAAGCATTTCGAGGAACCTATCTAGATCCGGATCTTATTGACGAGCACACCGGCTCAATCGGGAGGCCGGTGCCGCACGCGGAAGTCGAAGTGCGTGATGAGCAGGGAAGGACCGCCCCTACGGGAGTGGTTGGCGAGCTGGTGCAGCGGGGGCCACTCGTTACTCTCGGATACTGGCGCGACGAAGTACGCACTGCTCAGAAATACTCAGATACCCGGTCCGATGGTAGACATCCAAGCTGGGTGCGGTCAGGTGACCTCGGCTGGCTAGACGAGTATGGCTTTCTCCACTTTGCTGGCAGGCGAGATCATCTGATCAAAACTGCTGGGTATCGGGTCAGCCGAAGCGAGATCGAAGCTGTGCTGACTGAAGCTGGGGAAATCACTCAAGCAGCGGTGATCGCGCTACCGGATGAAGTCTGGGGTCAGCAGATCGTGGCGTTCGTAACGACATCAGCCTTCGAGAGGTTTGATGAAAAGCGATTGTTGCGACATTGTCGACGCAGCCTGCCTCGCTACATGGTGCCTGCCAGCATCGAGTGCCTGCCTGAACTGCCGCAGACCGCCAACGGTAAGGTCGACTATCTGGCACTCGGTAGCATTCCCACAAAGGTCGACCGAAAGGTGACTGATACGGAGAGTGTCAATCATTGGGCTGCGGATTCCGAGTAGGAATACGTCGGTAAGGCGCAATCAGCGTAGTGTGTGCTGAGGCAGTCCGTCATGGTGGAGAATCGGAAATCACCGATGATTCGCTGCAGACGATCCCGGGTCTTTTCAAGATTATTGTAGTGGCGGAAGCGTGAGAACTGACTGGCCTGGATTTGCGGCTGATCGGGATCGACCTCCCAGGGGTGCAGGTAGAACATGAGCGGGCGACCGGCTTTGTTGACCTTTCTTGCCAGCATCCTAGTTAGGCCATATGGGTAGAGGCGAAAGTAGCCACCTCCGGAAACGGGCAGAGTGACACCGACCAGTCTGACCGTAGTAATAGGGAATTCCAGAAGCGCACCACCGTTCGGCAAGGTGATTAGGTAGGGATCAACTGGACCGCCGGTCAACCCATACAGGTCGTGACGAATCGGAAAGATGCTGGAATCGGTACGGAAGCCGACTTCATAGAGTATGTCCAGTGCCCAGAGAGAATCCCGGGTGATCGAGTAGCTTGCGGCACGGTAGGCAGTTACCGGCACCTGGGCGATGTCTTCCAACAGTGCACGTGAGCGGATGGTCTCCTGCCGGAACTCGCTGACGTCCTGAGTGTAAATCAGGCGGTGACTGTAGCCATGACTTGCGATCTCGTGTCCCTCGGCGGCGATGGTCCGGACCAGCGACGGTTCGCGCTCTGCAACCCACCCGAGGATGAAGAAAGTTGCCTTTACCTCTGATTCCTGGAGCAGTGCCAGCAGGTCATGTGTGTTGGCTACCACCCTCGACGGCTGATCACTCCAGGTCGCACGATCGACGGCAGCGTCGAATGCCGCCACCTGAAAGTGCTCTTCGACATCGAAGGAGAGGGCGTTAGTGACCATGGACGTGATGTTAGTCGTGCGTTGTCGAGATTTCTGTTAGTGAACTATGTGGTAAGCAAGCTGTTGGCCTGATCTGTTCTAGCCAGCTTGACATACTGTAAGGTAAACGTCCGGTTGGCGGTAGTTCGCAGCCGCATTACCCTTTCCTACAATTTCTGACTTGAGTGGCCCCGGCCTCCTAACTAGTCTGCGGATCCTAATACGTTGATGGGCCCCGGATGAGTACCCACGAGACCGTTGTTCGCTACGAGGATATCGAGCCTGGCAGTGATAGAAGCTTTGGCTTGATCGTTGGCGGGATATTGTGTGCCATTGGCCTGTTCCAGTACTTCACCGAATCGTCCCTTTATCTATGGTTCCTTTCACCTGGTGCGCTCCTCATTCTGCTGGGACTCGTGCGGCCGGGTCTTTTGCATCCGCTGAACATCGCTTGGATGAAGCTCGGCCTGCTACTCGGGCGGATTGTTACCCCCGTAGTGATGTTTCTGGTCTATCTGATTTCAGTCGTGCCGATCGGGCTTCTCTTGCGCCTCTTCGGCAAAGACCTTCTTTCCCTAAAGAAAGCCGGTGACAAACAGTCCTATTGGCTGGATCGAACCCCTCCGGGACCACCCCCTGAGTCTCTCAAAGATCAATTCTAGTCAGGAATCTATTATGTCGTTTCTTGGTGAACTGTGGAAATTCATGCGCGTCAGAAAGAAGTTCTGGCTGGCGCCCATTCTCGTTGTTCTCGCGCTGTTCGGCGGTTTGATCGTCCTGACCCAAGGCTCAGCGGTCGCGCCGTTCATCTATACACTGTTCTAGAACCGGGGATCCGCTTCCGAGATGTACATACTTGGCATTTCCGCTTTTTATCATGATAGTGCGGCAGCGCTCCTCCGTGATGGCGAGATCGTGGCCGCAGCTCAGGAGGAGCGATTCACCAGAAAGAAGCACGACAGCAGCTTTCCGAAGCATGCCATAGAGTATTGCCTGGAGGAGGTTGGCTGCACGCTTGCTGACATAGATCACGTCGCTTTCTACGATAAACCCTTCCTAAAATTCGAACGGCTGCTCGAGACCTACCTGGCTTTCGCCCCGAAAGGTTTCAAGTCCTTCAATATTGCCGTGCCGGTGTGGCTGAGAGAAAAGCTCTTCCAGAAGAACCTGCTCATGAAGGAGTTTGAGCAGTTCTGTAGTGATACGGACTGGGAGGAGAAGCTCCTTTTTTCCGAACACCACCTCAGTCATGCAGCTTCCGCCTTCTATCCGTCACCGTTTGACGAAGCCGTTGTCCTAACTATGGACGGTGTAGGCGAGTGGGCGACCACATCGGTCTCGTTCGGGTCGGGCAATAAGCTACAAGTACACAAAGAGATTCACTTTCCCCACTCCCTTGGTCTGCTTTATTCCGCATTCACCTACTACACCGGGTTCAAGGTGAATTCGGGAGAATACAAACTCATGGGGCTAGCGCCCTACGGCGAACCGAAATACGTTGATCTGATCAACGATCACTTTCTGGATGTCAAGGAAGACGGATCCTTCTGGCTTAACCAGGACTATTTCGACTACTGCACCGGCCTGACGATGACCAACGACAAGTTCGCGGCGGTGTTCGGTGAACCCCCACGTGCAGCGGAGAGTGAACTGACCCAGTTCCATATGGACGTGGCCGCATCCATTCAGAAGGTGACCGAGGATATCGTCCTAAAGATCGTGAGGTCCTTGGCCGAAGATTACGACTGCCCGAACCTATGTCTGGCAGGCGGCGTGGCCCTGAATTGTGTAGCCAACGGCAAGGTGGAACGTGACGGAGGTTTCGAACGTCTCTGGATTCAACCCGCCAGCGGTGACGCAGGTGGCTCTCTCGGCGCTGCGTTGGTAACTCACTATCATCATCTTGGAAAAGACCGGGTTCCCGTGCGCGGTCAGTTGGACGCTATGTCAGGCAGCTACCTGGGGCCGGAGTTCTCGCAACGCGAAACCGAGACCGCGCTGACCACGGCAGGTGCTAGGTACACAGTTGTATCCGAAGACGAAATGATTGGTATCTGTGCGCGAGCGATCGCAGACGATAAGGTTGTTGGATGGATGCAGGGTCGAATGGAGTTCGGTCCGCGAGCGCTCGGAGGGCGATCCATACTTGGTAACGCAGGGTCTACTTCAGCTCAGAAACAGATCAATCTGAAGATAAAGTACCGGGAGAGCTTTCGTCCGTTCGCACCTTCGGTGCCGCGTGAGTTCGTTGGTGACTGGTTTGACCACGACGGGGACAGCCCGTACATGCTGCTGGTGAAGGATGTGAAGAGCTGTCACAGAATTCCCATGTCGACTGAGCAGCAAGCGTTATTCGGAATTGACAAGCTCAATGTACCGCGCTCCAAATTGCCGGCTATAACGCACGTAGACTACTCAGCTCGGCTGCAGACCGTGCACGAAGAGACTAATCCGCGTTATCACGCGGTGATCAACAAGGTGGGAGAACTCACCGGGATTCCAGTAATTGTCAATACATCCTTCAACGTGCGAGGTGAACCGATCGTGTGCACCCCTGAAGACGCGTTCAAGTGCTTCATGGGGACCGAGATGGATGTGCTCGTTATCGGAAACTGTGTCATGTACAAGGAGGAGCAGGATCCGGCGCTCGCCCTGGACTACAAAGATCAGTTCGAGTTGGACTGACATCTGATCCTGCGTCCACTGTTGTCGTTGGAAGCAAACACCGTGAGCGCACTCTTGAGAACGACAGTCAGCTTCGGAATCATCGGCATCATTTCGCTGGTGACGTTCGAGCTGGTTTTCGCGTTCATTCTTGCGTTCCCAGGTTTGTCTCCGCTGCCAGTGGAACTCATGCGGAGTCTTTACGAGCGCGAGTACCGCAACGTCATACAGAGCGATCCAAATTGCGTGAGCTACGATCCGGAGCTCACCTACCGGCTCAAGCCAGGCGGTTGCCGGTTTGCGAATTTGGAGTTCGACACCTACGTCAGCGCCAACAGCGCCGGACTTCGAGACGGCGAGGAGGCGCTGCTCGCTCCTAAGGTGATCTTTCTCGGAGACTCCGTCACTATGGGTTGGGGGGTGGAGGACAAAGAGACTTTCCCGCATCACTTCGGACAGATTACGGGTATGCGCGTACTCAACGCGGGTATCTCCTCCTACGGTACGCCCAGAGAGCTGATGCTGCTGCAACAGCTTGACCAATCAGCGCTCGAATTGATAGTGATCCAGTACTCTGCCAATGATATCCGGGAAACGCGGCAGGCTGCTCTGGATGGTGCTCTGCAGACGGTCGCCGAAGCTGATTACTGGCGCATCATGAACGACTATCAGGAACGTATCAGCTATTTTCCCGGTAGGCACTCGCTGGTCTCGGTCTTTTATCTGCTCAAAGGATTGCGTGGGACAACTGTCGATATCCTCAGCACTCCACTTGCTGAAGAGGTTGATTATCTGGTCAAGGTTCTCACCAGCTACCCACTTCCATCTGGGGTTCGCGTGCTGCTGTTCGAGCAAAACGAGTGTGGTAGCGAGCGTCCGGCCTTTGCACCACTCCTGCGCGATGTTCTCTCCGAACGGCAGCTCGACAAGATCGAGGTGCTGGATTTCAGCACCGAGATATCAGACCCGCTGTGTTTTCCAATCGACGGTCATGTTAATCAGGCTGGTCATGAGCGCATCGCCGATCTCCTCGTGGCGGCCGTTACCGGCGGCTCAAGGGATCAATGAGCGGAGGCAGGGGGGCGCACCCACGCGCGTACCGCCACGCTGGAAGTTCCGACTAGCGGGAGGCGCCAGTGGTAGGCTCAGTGAAGATGGCACAGATCTCGGCACTGCTGGTAGCGACCGCAGTTGGTGTCTGCATCGTCGCCTACCACTCAACGGTCAGCGATCTGATCGATCTGTGGCACTTTGCCGGTAGCACAGGCTATGCCCACGGTGGGTTGCTGTTCCTGTTGGGCGTCTATCTCGCATTCGAGCGTTGGCGTGAGCTGCAACCGCCTCTGGCGCCAAGCATGGCAGCGGTGCTGTTCGTACTTATCCTGTCAGTTGCTTGGCTGATCGCGGGTCTGGTATTCGTGCAAGTACTGCAGCTGCTTGCAGTGCTCGCTTTGCTGCCGGTTACAGCCTGGGCGCTGCTCGGATTACGCGGCTTCTGCCCTCTTGCTTTTCCGCTCGCGCTGCCAATCCTCGGCCTACCAATCTGGGAAGTTCTTAATCAGGGCGAGTTGCAGGTGTTCACTGCCATTGGTGTGGAGCAGCTGCTTAACTTCAGTGGGGTCCCGGTGGGCAGGGAAGGCGTGCTGCTGCACATTCCTGCCGGAGTGTTTCGGGTTGCGGAAAACTGTTCGGGCATGCGGCAGCTCGTGGTGTCGGTGCCTGTGGCGGCTGTGGCGGCTTATCTGGTGGGGTATCGACTGTGGGGGATTGTCGTCTGCTCCTTCGTGGGCGGCTGTGTGGCGTTGCTGGTAAACACCTTGCGGATCTACGTGGTCGTTCTAGCGGGACACCTAACCGAAATGCAGCACTACTTTGTCACGACGGACCATATTGTATTGGGTTGGGTGATGTTTGTGATCGCAATCACGGCTCTGTTGTTACTCATTGCATCACGTCGCGGTACCAGGGCTCAGCCGCGCTCTTTCGGAACTGAGGTGACGATCGGCGAGCGGCCGGGTTTGCTGATTGCCCTGTTCGTCGCTTTGCTTGTGGGCCCGCTGCTGAGCTGGCACTTCCACCAGCTGGGTCCGCGAGAGGATAGTTTTTTCACATTGCCGGAGCGTATGGGAGACTGGTTTCTGGTGCCGCTACAAACCGATTACGAGCCAGTTCATGCGGAGCCGGACAGGATCGCCAACGCAAGCTACCGCAGCGCGCAATACGGCGTGGTAACGCTGCGCGTTGCCTCTTTTACCCAGCAGGTACAGGGCCGCGAGGCGGTAAGCAGCCGAAATAAGCTGGCAGATCAGATCATGTGGCAGTCGACTGAGCCACAATCACGCATTGATACAGGAGCGTTCACCGTTGACGAGGTGCTCGTTACAGGGGCGGGGCAGCGCCTGAGAATCTGGGGCTGGTACCGAACCCCGGTTGGTAGCAGCTCTGCACTCTGGGAAGCCAAAGGCCTGGAGCTATGGAGCCGGTTCTCAAACCCCGGTGAAACCTTCATAGTCACGCTGGCTCGCGCCGAGGCAGACGATGCGAGTGCATCTCAGGCAGCGCTGGCAGCGTTTGTAGATGTATTACAGGCGCCCCTTACGCGCACTTTTTAATCTCGAAGCTTTACAAACCACCCATGTCGTTGACCTGGCCAGCAGGTAACATCGGCAGGCTCGCGAGATAGGATCGAATGTCAACAGCATGAACTGCAAGTACGCTGTCTTTAAGGTTGCCGAATCATGTGTGGCATAGCGGGCATTGTAAGCATGGGTGGTGCCGCCCGACCATGCCGCCAGGATCTGGAGCTCATGGTGGCTTCCCTGCATCACCGTGGCCCAGACGGCCGTGGTTACTTTGTCGAGGGACCGGTTGGACTCGGCCACGCACGACTATCGATTATTGACCTGGTCACGGGCGATCAGCCTATCAGCAACGAGGACGGGTCGGTGACCGTCATCTTCAATGGCGAGATTTTCAACTACCTCGAACTGCGTGACGAACTGATTGCGCGTGGTCACCGCTTTCGCACCTGCACCGATACAGAGGTGATAGTGCATCTTTACGAGGAGCGCGGACCCGACTTCGTCACAGCGCTCAATGGCCAATTTGCGATCGCCATTTGGGATGCGTCTCGCGAGAGACTGGTACTTACGCGGGACCGTCCGGGGATTCTGCCGCTGTTTTACTCCCATGCCAGTGATCGATTGCTGTTTGCATCAGAGATAAAGGCTCTGTTGCCGCTGCTCAACGGCCGCCCTCAGCTGAATCGCGAGGCTCTCGATCAGTTGTTCACCTTCTGGGCGCCGGTAAGCCCGGGCACTCTTTTCGATGGTGTCTTCGAGCTTGCTCCCGGTATGCAGATGATTGTCGAGGCCGGTGCGGTCAGGCAGCGACGCTACTGGCAGTGGGACTTCCCGGAACCCGGGCACTACGTTAGCGGGAGTGAAGGGGAGCTCGTCGAGCAGGCTCACGATCTGCTGCTTGATGCCACACGCATCCGGCTGCGCGCTGACGTGCCGGTTGGCGCCTACCTCTCTGGTGGTCTCGATTCGTCGATTCTCACCGCACTCATTAGTCGCCATGAGAACGCCTCGCTGCGTACTTTCTCCATTGAGTTCGCGCGTGACGATCTCGACGAGAGCAACTATCAACGCCTCATGTCCGAGCACCTCGGCGTGGAGTGTACCAGCGTGCGTTGTCAAGAGATGGACATTGCAACCGCTCTTCCCGATGTCATTCGACACACGGAGATTCCTTTGCTGAGAACCGCACCCGTACCCATGGGCCTGCTGTCGGAGCTGGTACGGTCTGAGAATTTCAAGGTTGTTCTCACCGGCGAAGGTGCGGACGAGGTATTCGGTGGCTATGACTTGTTCAAAGAGGTAAAGCTACGACAGTTCTGGGCGCGAAATCCTGAGTCGGTGTATCGCCCGCAGCTGCTCAAGCGGCTCTATCCTTATCTTGACCTTTCCAAGGCGCAGGACAACGTTTACCTGAAACGGTTTTTTGGCGCAGGTTTGGAAGCACCGGATCAGCCGCTGTTCTCGCACCTGACTCGCGCGGCGAATACATCACAGTGCAAGGTCTTTTTTGCGGACGAATTCAGGGAGGGGCTCCGTTCTGATCCGTTACAGGAGCTGGAGCAGACTCTTCCCGATGCGTTCGGCCGCTGGAGTCCGTTCAATCGTGCACAGTTCATTGAGGCGCGCAGCCTCATGGCCGGTTATCTGCTGTCATCGCAGGGTGATCGAATGCTGATGCGCAACTCGGTGGAGGGCCGCTTCCCTTATCTTGATCACCGCGTCATAGAGTTTGCCAATACTCTCGATCCGCGTCTGAAGATGAAGGTGCTCAACGAGAAGTACGTGCTTAAGAAGGCCTTTGGTAGCTATCTTCCAGATTCGATCGTAAAACGCTACAAGCAGCCTTATCGCGCACCTGATGTTCCAGCTTTCTTCAGCGGCGCAGGTCACGAATACGTGCGTGACATGCTGTGCGCAGCCGCCGTGGATCGCGTGGGCATCTTCGACTCCGGAAAGGTACAACGGTTGGTCAACAAGATGGAGCGCGGGGGTTCCATCTCAAATCGAGACAACATGTCGTTCGTGGGCGTGCTCTCCACCCAGATTTGGCACGAGGAGTTCATCAATCACACCCGCGCGTCCAGTAGCATCAAACCGGCAACGGCCGCAGAGAATTAGGAGGTTAGCGATGTCCGCAGAAAAACAGATCCGGGATTTTATCCTTGAGAACTACCTGTTCACGGATGATCAATCCGTCCTGGGTAACGAGGACTCTTTTCTGGAGAAAGGGATCCTGGACTCGACCGGTATCCTCGAGGTCATTTACTTCTTGGAGGATGAATTCGGAATCTCAGTCGAGGACGAGGAGATGATTCCGGAAAATCTTGACTCCGTGGCGCGTATCGTCGCTTACCTTGGCGAAAAGAATTCTTCCGCAGCCTGAAACCGAACATGCTGGCAACCTTGCTTGAACGCCTGAGAGAGGTTACTCGCCGGAACCCGGATGCAACTGCGTTCGTGCAGGGAGAAACGAGTATCAGCTACGGAGGACTCTGGTCCGGAGTGCTCACCGTAGCGGCACACCTCAAGGACCGCGGTATTGGACGAGGAGACAGGGTAGCACTTCTCAGCGAAAACTCTCCGGCCTATGCAGCAGCTTACTACGGTGTTTTGCATGCAGGCGCTGTTGTGGTTGCTCTCAACAGCCAAGCCCGGGCTCGGGAGCTGTCTGCCTGGATCGATCACAGCCAGGCGGCGGTTCTCATTGCTGACTCCGCACACGGGGAGACAGACCGTGTAGCTGAGCGGCTACCAAGCTTGCGCATAGAGAAACTAGACGGGCTGTGTGCAGATGCGCTGCAGAGCCGAGCCGTGCCGGTTGAAAGTTCAGGGGAGGCGGCGGACGACAAACTGGCCAGCATTATCTATACGTCGGGCACAACAGGTGCTCCGAAAGGTGTCATGTTGAGCCAGGCGAACCTCGCCAGCAACGTAACCACCATCATTGACTACCTGAAACTCGACAGCAGTGACTCGATTGTGAACGTGTTGCCGTTCACATACTCCTACGGTAACTCTGTGCTTCACACCCATCTCGGAGTCGGCGCTCGAATCGTGCTGCAAAACTCTTTGGCTTTTCCGCGCCAGACCCTGGAACTCATGGAGGCGGAACGCGTAACCGGTTTTTCGGGGGTACCATCCACTTTTGCTTTTCTCCTCAACCGCGCGGAACCGAAGGACTATGACCTTGGCTCGCTGCGCTACGTTACACAGGCTGGCGGGCCGATGTCTCGGCCTCTCATCAACAAGTTGTGCGACGCGCTGCCGGGTGCGCGCGTGTTCGTCATGTATGGCCAAACAGAGGCGACCGCGCGCTTGAGCTATCTTGCGCCGGATTTGTTGAAGGTGCGCCTGGGCTCGGTGGGTGTACCGCTCGATGGTGTAATACTCGAAATCAGAACCAAGGATGGAGACATCGCGGGTGCCGGCGAGGTAGGTGAAATCTGGGCACAGGGGCCCAACGTGATGCTCGGTTACTGGCGGGACGATGCCGCCAGTGCCAGAGTACTGGTCGACGGCTGGCTCAGGACCGGAGACCTCGGGCACAAGGACGCGGATGGCTATCTTTATATTGATGGCCGCATCACAGATATGATCAAAACCGGCGCCCATCGTGTTAGTCCTACGGACGTGGAGGAAGCAATCGTCGAGCTCGACGGTGTGGACGAAGTGGCCGTAGCCGGTGTCGATGACGAACTGCTCGGTCAGACCATTCATGCGTGGGTGGTACGCGGTCGTGAATCGCTGACGGAGCGGGATGTGCTAAACCACTGCCGCCAGAACCTGGCGCTCTACAAACTGCCGAAGAAGATCTGTTTTCTCGAACAGCTGCCGAAAACGGCATCTGGTAAGGTGCGGCGCCACCGGCTATTGGAGTCGATGAAGGAGTCAAGGAGTTCCGAAGATGAGTAGCGAGAAGACCGAGCCGGTGAATCTGCCTGCTGCGCTGAAAATCGATCTCGGTGCAGAGGTTGAACGAATCGCTGCCGGTATGCGCGACATACTGCGCCAAGATCTGCATCGACGGGGATTGGTAGTGGCGCTGTCCGGAGGTATAGACAGCTCAGTTAGTGCTGCGTTAAGCGTCGCTGCCATTGGCACGGACAAGGTCTACGGCTTGCTTCTGCCGGAAGTGGATTCCGCCCGCACCAGCAGTGATCGTGGGCAGATCCTTGCGGAGCACCTCGGGATCCAGTATGAAGTCTGTGACATCGCACCGACTCTCGAGGCGATCGGTTGTTACAGCTGGCGCGATGCCGCGATACGTAACGTCTTTCCAGACTATGGAGAAGGCTGGCGTAACAAGCTTACGATCCGCGGCGGCCTAGAAGGCCAGGTCAATCGTTTTATGCTGGTGGTGGAGAGTCCCACCGGCGAGCGCTTCGAGAAGCGGCTCCCGCTGAAGGACTACCTGCAGATCGTGGCTGCAACGAACTTCAAGCAGCGTATCCGTAAGACCCTCGAATATTTTCACGCGGATCGTCTCAACTATGCGGTTGTCGGCACACCAAACCGGCTGGAGTACGACCAGGGTTTTTTCGTGAAGAACGGTGATGGCTCTGCTGATGTGAAACCCATTGCCCATCTATACAAGTCCCAGGTGTACGCTCTGGCGTGGCACCTGGGGCTCCCGGAGGAAATCTGCACCGCCGTGCCGACCACGGATACCTACAGTCTTGACCAGGGGCAGGACGAATTCTATTTCGCGCTGCCGTATCAGCAGATGGATCTTGCGTTGTGGAGTTACAATCATGGCGTTCCGGCCTCTGAGCTGGCAGCGGATCTCAACCTGACACATGAGCAATGTGAGTTCGTGTATCGGGATATCGAGGCCAAGCGACGCACGACGGCATACCTGCATGCCAAGTCAAAGCTGGTGGAGGCGGTCGGCGAAATCACGGTCTGAGCTGATCGGGCAGAGATGTTAGGGCTTCTTCGATGGCGTCCGCTAGCACTTCGTAACCTGACCGGGATAAGTGCAAACCATCGGGGGACAGGGTCTCCGGCAACCTGCCATCCGGTGCGAGAAAATCCTCCGACACATCCACATAGGTGACTGAGTCGGGCCAGTCCGTATTCGCAAGAAGAAGGTTAACAGCTGCAACCCTGCCACGAATTCGCTCGACAGGGGTATGCCCCCTCGGCAGGAGACCGAGTAGGAGCACGTGCGTCCCCGGGCCGCGCTCAAGTATTTCCGCAACCACCGCGCCTATTCCGGCGGTAACTCGCTCCGGGCCGTCACCCCGTTGGCCGATGTTGTTCGTTCCGATCAGGACTACGGCGATGCGTGCTCGCAAGCCATCCAGAGCGCCGTTGCGCAGTCGCCACAGCACGTGTTCCGTTCTGTCACCGGAAAAGCCGAGATTCAGCGCCGGTGACTCGGCGAAACGAAGTTCCCAGATCGGGTATCCGCTTTCGCTC
Organism: Candidatus Azotimanducaceae bacterium; assembly: GCA_965215995.1. Taxonomy (GTDB): domain Bacteria; phylum Pseudomonadota; class Gammaproteobacteria; order Pseudomonadales; family Azotimanducaceae; genus SZUA-309. The sequence goes on from OZ244128.1 coordinate 4,987,824, forward strand.
TCCCAGCCATGTGTGAGGCTGTCTCCAATGAACACCAGCGGCACCTCGCTGAGGCGCTGGGCCATGGCTTGGCGCTCCGCGTGGCGCGCGTGCCACCAGTGGAGCGTCCAGGGGGCCGTTTGCGGACGTGCGGTCACTGCAGGGTTATGTCCGCTGCTACGGAGCACCATTGTGAGCGCGAGAATTCCTGCAAGCAGTAGCAAGCTGAAAGATCGACGGTACAGGTTCCTTTCAGGCTCGATCAACTGTTTCACGGAAGGACCCCGGTGTCGATGTCCGTAAACCGGCGCTGTTTCTGCTGGTTTACAAATGAATACGCGCTGCTCTCGATGTATCGTACTACCATCGTGGTGGCAATTCGTTGTTCACGCCAGCAGCAAGGAGCAGACATGGATCCAGGGCAATGGCTCCAAGAGTACTTCGACGCCTACCTGGCTCAGGCCTTCTCGCCCGAGCTCTACCCGGACCTCGTGGCGCTTAGAGATATCGCGTTAACCCTGCGAGAGCAGAATGCGAAGTTCGTGATTCAAGGCAATGGCGCCAGTGCCGCCATCGCCAGTCACGCTTCTGTGGACTTCACCAAACAAGGCGGAGTGAGGGCCGTCAACTTCAATGAAGCGGACCTGATTACCTGCTTCGCCAACGACTACGGCTATGAGAACTGGATTGCCAAGGCGATTGAGTTCTATGCGGATGCGCAGGATGTGGTTGTCCTCATCAGCTGCAGCGGTCGTTCTCCCAATGTCGTTAATGCTGCCCGTTATGCCAAGGAAGCTGGACACAGGTTGGTCACGTTTACCGGTCATCAGCCCGACAATCCGCTGCGTGAACAAGGTGATCTGAATTTCTGGGTTGACAGTAAAGCTTACAACATCATCGAGTGTATCCATATGATATGGCTGACCACGGTAATCGATCTGGTTATCGGCAAAGCCGAATACGCTGTTTCCTGAGAGTTTCAGCCTGAGCCTTACAAAGCTGCGCTGTCGACGTAGCAATCCCAGGTTAGAATGCTGATTACGGCATCAAACCCGGTATAAGTTTTTGACATGCAGGAAACCATCGAGAAAATTCTCGCTCTGATACATGGCGGCCTCCGTTTCCGCTGGTGGGGGCTTCTGTGCGCTTGGCTATTAGCGGTAGCCGGATGGGGTATCATCGCGGTGTTACCCAATGTCTACGAGTCCCGGGCGCAGGTCTATGTAGACACCGAATCCTTACTCAGCCCGCTGCTCAGCGGCATTGCCGCCGATGCGATCGATTTCAACGAGCGACTCGGACTGATGACCAAGGAACTCATCAGCCGCCCGGTGCTCGAGCGAGTGGTCCGTGAGGTTGAACTGAACCAGGGTGCGGAGTCGCCAGCCGAGCTGCATGCAATCGTCACCGAATTGGAAACGCAGATCGACGTCAACGCCACCCGCACGCACCGGTCTGTCTATCCGGAGCCACCCAATCTCTACATCATCTCGGCCAGGCATGAGGATCCGCAGAAAGCTCAGGATATCGTCAAGTCGCTGCTGAACATTTTCGTGGAGGATTCACTGGGTGGATCGAGACAGGAAGCAGACTACGCTCAGTCGTTCCTGATCGAGCAGCTCACTGAGTACGAGGGGCGATTGCTGAAAGCGGAATCCCGGCTGCAACAGTTCAAACGTGACAACATCGAGTACTTACCCGATCAGGAAGCAAGCTACTACCAGCGCCTGCAAAGCGCCAGAGCGGCACTCGAGGAGGTCGAGCTGGAACTGCGTGAAGAAGAGTTCCGACGCCGTACGCTGCAGGAACAGCTGCTTGGTATCAGTCCTTTTCAATCCGCCAGTGGGGCAGGAGGGGAGGTGATCGGCTCTCCGCTCGACGAGCGAATCAACGCTCTGGAACGTAGCCTCGATAATCTGCTTCTGTCTTTTACGGAGGAGTATCCGGAGGTTCGCGAAACGCGCCGCACGCTGGAAACTCTGAAGCGGCAGCGCGATGAGGAAGTGGAAAGTCTGCGTCGCGGGGACAGCATTGACTCCAGCAACAATCCCCTTTACCAGGAGATACGCGTTGCGCTTGGTGGTGTCGACTCCAATATCGCGGCTCTGTCGGTCCGGCGGGAAGAGTTTCGAGCCAACGTCAGCCGCCTTCAGGAACAGATTGGCGTGCTGCCGGAAATCGAAGCGCAGCTTATGGCTTTGAATCGCGACTACGAGGTGAACAAAGAAAGCTACGATACCCTACTTCAGCGGTTGGAAGCTGCCCGTATGCGCGAGCAGGTCGATGAGACAGGGGAAGACGTACAGTTCAAGGTCATCGACCCGCCTTCATTGCCGAGCTCGCCGTTTTATCCGAATCGCCTGCTGTTCGGGACCGGGGCGTTGATTGCTGCCCTCGGTGCTGGAGCCGCCTTATGCCTGTTGCTCGGTCAGCTTTTTCCGGTCTTCACGACATCGAAGGATCTTGATCGGCACTGCGGTTTACCTGTGATCGGGGTTGTCGGCAGCAATCTTGCTGCGTCGGCCGTTCGCGATCGGTTTCTTTCCCATGTCACGTTTGTATTCGGTGGTCTGTTGCTGGCCGCCGCTTACGTGGGCATGATGTATATCTACCTCAACGGATTCTCTCTGACGCTCGGTGGTTGAATCGGCGATCGATGCGAGGCCTGTCTCCGAAACGCCTGTACCTGGCGCTTACCAGTCGTGTACGACAACTCCTAACCTGGTTACCCGCCGTACTTGCAGCGCGGCGTTCTCGGGCTGTGGTAGGAACACCAGCACGCTCCGTCCTGATAATCTGTCACGGTAACATCTATCGCAGCCCGCTTGCAGCGGCGCTGCTTGCGGCTCGCCGACCTGATCTCGAGGTCTGGTCGGCGGGTTTTCACCATCGAGCGGACCGACGTACCCCTGCGGAATTCACGGATCTGGTGCGCGGTCTCGGGGTGGACATGACCCGACATCGTTCCCGCGTTGTGGACCGTGCATTGCTGGACACAGCGCAGCTTGTGGTGATTATGGATAGACGAAATGCGGCGGCTCTCCGAAGTCTTGGCGGTCATCATCGGGTGCTGTGGCTTGGCATTCTGGTGGGTAATGCTGAAATCGCTGATCCATATGGCACGGCAGTAACCGTACAGGAGCGAATCATCGGTGAACTCGATAGGGCAACGCGCCGGTTGGCAGAGTTACTTCCGACACCCTGATTAATCAGCAACGGAGTTGGGGGATCGTACAATTGGGAAAAAGCACCGTACCTGTAGTTTACATCGGTTATACACTGTTGGCCCAATCGAACGGTATTCTGTAGTGCGTGTCCAAGGGTCTTGTCCTTTCCCGGTCAACTGTCCTGGTTTTGACCACGATCGTCAGTCTTCTCCTGGGAAACATGCGATCCGTAAGATGTGGCGAATACATGCAGGTTTTGATGAAGTTATCATGCGCGAAAGACACAAACAGTCGAAAATGAGATTGATGTAGTAGCGATTCCGATGCGCACGATTCCCATTTTCAAACCGGCCTATAACACTGAGAAGATACTTTCCGAACTTGCGGCGCTATTCGATTCGGGGTGGACGGGGCTGGGTCCTAAGTCTGTAGAGTTTGAAAAGGCAATTGCTGACTACACCCAAACGGACTACAGCGTCTTCCTGAACTCGGGCACAGCGGCGCTTCATTTAGCCGTCGAATGTCTTCAGCTACCTCCCTCCTCCAGAATTGCAGTACCGGATATCACGTTTGTCAGCACTGCCGCGGTAGTACTGTATTGTGGACATATTCCCGTGCTGCTTCCCGTTGATGATGAGATCCAGCTGGATCTGGATCGGCTAGAAGCAGCGGCTTCCGACGTCGATGCCGTGATCGTTGTCCATTACTCCGGAAACTGCTGCGATATGGATCGTCTTCGCGAAATCTGTCAATCCAATGATTTGCGACTGATCGAGGATTGCGCGCATGCCATGGGGGCAACTTATGATGGAAGGCCGCTGGGAACGTTCGGGGATATGGGTTGTTTTTCGTTCCACTCGGTAAAGAACCTGCCGATAGCGGACGGAGGGTGTGTCATCGGTCATTCCAAGTATGAAAAAGCGCTGAGACGCCTTCGCTGGTTGGGTATTGACAAGGCAACATACGAGAGAACGGGAAGTACCTACGACTACGAGTATGATGTCACGTCTCTCGGATACAAGTATCACGGTAACGATCTCATGGCTGTCATCGGGCTGGCCAATCTGGACTTGGTAGACGAACATAACTCCAGAAGGAAGCAGATTCATGATCGATACGTTGCGGAAGCCCCATGGCTGTCGATACCTAGAGTGAACGAGCGAGCGAAGTCCAGCCATCACTTGGTGGCGTGCTGTATCGATCAAAGGGACGAGTTCATCACGTTCATGGCGGAGCGTGGAATCTCGGTAGGTGTTCACTACAGGCCTGTTTCTTCGTTGAGCCGGTACTCGCAGTTTGCACCTGAAGATGTGAAGACGATAAGTCAGGAGCGATTCGAGAGATTGGCTACATTACCCTGTTTTCCTGAACTGACCTACGACGATCAGACTTACGTCATCGAGACCGCGAACGAGTTCCACAACGGGGTTCGCTCAACCATGTCCAACTGAAGTGTTGCGCCTCCTGCTGGCGTAGCAGTCGGCAACCAGAGCCCTACCGATCTGTAAACCAGCGCCTTGATTCCCGTAGCCAGGGGCGAAGGTCGTGAAAATTGAGAACCTCATAGTGCAGATCTCGGCCGAACAGACGCAGGAAATCCAGCACTGTGCGCGAGCGCGACGGAGCATCCTCAGGCAGGTTCAGGGCTGCGTCGGTCTTCGTTAGTCGCATTAGTAACGCATCGACGTCACCCCAGAGCCAGCGCGTCTGCACACCCTTCCTGTAATCAGGCGGAGGTCCGGGAGCTTCGCCGTTGGCGAGTGCCAGCAGCAGCGCTGGAAAGTCTACACCGGCGTCGATTGCGAGTTGCAGGGATCCCCAAAGACGACCATTGATCTCCATCAGCTTGAGCTTGTCGCTGGCGTTGCAACGTTTGAACTCCACCATCGCCACACCTTGCCAGTTGAGCGCGGTGAGCAGCGCTTCGCCGTGGCGAAGCGCCTCCGGGTCCGGTTCTATACTCTCTCGCAGCACGCTGACACCCCCGGAAGGAGGCTTCTCCCGCAGGCGACGGTGGCTGAATACGCCGGTGATGCGATCCTGATGACGACACATGAATATCCCGACGCCAGGACCGACGATGCGCTCCTGCAACAGCAGAGGAAACTCAGCAGCGGGCTTGGTGGCGAGGGCGAGCGACAGTTGCGCGGGATCGGCAGCGTATGAAACCGCTGTGGCGTGCCAGGCGCCGTCGACCAGAATTCGAGATCGGGCCGGTTTGATTACGACGGGGTAGGACCAGGCAGCCAAATCACCTGCCTCCTCGGTATTGTTGACAATCCGGGTATGCGGCGTGGGGACGCCGAGTGTATCCGCGAGCCTTAGCACTGCAGCTTTGTCGGAGGCGCGCGCGATGCTGTCATGGTGCGCAAACGGCAGTGCCAGATTATCGGGAAATTCTTCACGGCGAGCTGTACACAGCAGCGTGGTGACCTCGGTGACCGGAATGAGCGTGTCAATGCGGAGGTTCCTGACTTGTTGACCGATACTGGCGACGAACTCATCAGGCGCATGCTGTGGATTCGGATAGACAAGCTCGGCCGCGGAAAAACGGGAGGCGCCGGCTAGACTCCCGGGCCGGTCCGCTCCCACGAAGACCTGATGGCCTTGACTGCCCAGGGAACGAGTCACGGCGAGTGCGGCACGTGCGTCGCCATCGGTGACGAGTACTCGTGTTGGATCAGGCATCAATGCCCAGTATCGCGCATGACTGCTAGGCGCACGCTGCGGCTGTAGTGATGTGGCATCAAGCCCCGCTTCACTGCGTCCCTGGCTGCGGTGCCCAGCCGTTGGCGGAGGGACACGTCGGCCATGAGTCTCTGTATTGCCTTGCGCAGCCCGTCTGCGTCACCTGGGGCCACCAGCAGTCCGTTCTCGCCATCGACGAAATAGTCCTCCGTACCTGCGGTGCGCGTTGCAATCACGGCCTTACCCAGACTCATAGCCTGCAGAATCACTGACTGACCGGTGGAAATACGCCGGTCTTCCAGAGGGATGACCACGATGCTGCTCGCTGCCATTAGGTCTTCGAAGTCATCTATGGGGAGTGACTCGATGACCTCGACGCCCTCTACATCCCGTAGCATCTGCGGGGCTCCCACGACCTTCGCGCGCACACTGGCACCGTCAAGCGCGGCGAACAGAGTTTCGTAGTCACGGAACGTGCGCCCTCCGGCAAACACAAAGCCATCGTCGCTAACCGTCATCTCGAACAGGGCCGGGTTCGAATGGAAGGGGACGAAAGCTGCACGCTCCGCTGGCCAGTGAAACGCATTACGATAGTACTCTGCTTCGGCACGGGAAGAGCAGATGGCGCGGTGCAACGAGCGAAAGCAATAACGCATGACCAGGTACTTCAAGCGAGAAGAATAACTCGTAGTCTTCTCACGCATAATGAACTGCAGTATCACGTGCCGAGGGCGACGCATGAACAACGTCGTCTGCCAGAAGCTGATCATAAAACTCAGGAGATCACACTCGAACGTATAAATGTACCCATAGTGACGACGCCAGCGCAGCAACTTCAGCAGCACGCGAATGGCCAGCAACGGCAACTCAAGCGTTGATACGTCCTTGGAGTATTTGTCAGCGAAGCGAAAGCGTTCAAACTCGAGATCGCACAAGGCGCGATCAGGTTCCAAATCGTCCCACCACCAGGGCTTGTCCTGAGGTGGTCCCATGGTCACTACCAGGGATCGTGTGAGCGGCGTCTTTGCGTTCATTACAGCAGCCCCAACAATCGACAGTGAAACAGGGGAACGCTGGATGCCGCACCTTCGTGTACGTTGACCCGAGGCAGTTCCATGGGATCCTGATTGCTAACGCTGCCTGGAGCTGTGGTGAATGCATGCTGGTAGCCCGCAGCGCGGGCCTCACTGGCGACCATCTCGCTTACGGCACCACCCGGATATGCGAGGGTGGTAACCGGCTCATCGAGCTGCGCCTCCAGCATACTTCGGGAACGGTTCAGCTCGATCGCGAGCTCGGATCGGTCGAGTCGGGTCAACAGCCGGTGGCTGCAGCTGTGAGAACCTATACAGAAGCCAGCGAGGTTCATGCTGGCGATCTGTTCCCAGCTGAGAAAAACGTCAATGCGCTCGCTATGGGGTGTCAGGGCCCGTTGCTCGAGATCCGCGATGACGTTTTCTATCTCCGCGTATGGCAACGCACGGAAATGCTCAATGATCGCGTGTACCGCACTCCAGACATCAGGCACATCAAGAAGCGCCCTCGGTACCGCGTCAGGTAAGTCGGAGCCCGCTGGATCTTGCTCGAGGACAGCCCCGAGGAGGCCGCCGAGACGCTCCTGCCAGAAAGGTTTGTCGCCGTCGATGTAATCGGTGGCGACGAACAGCAAAGCACTGATTTCATTGTCTTGCAGGATCGGCAGTGCGTTGACGAAATTGTCACGCCAACCGTCGTCGAAAGTAACGAGACTACGAGCGGGTCCTGCAAGGCGCCACTGGTCCGTTCGCGCGGCTTCGACTGGGGGGTAGTGGCGTTTCAGAAATTTCATCTGTCGCTCGAAGCTTTCGGCGTTGACCACGATGCCCGGGTGGGACCAGGTCCCGATGCGCTCATCTTCATGGAGAACGCGGTGATAGGTGAGCACCAGCAGGTGGTCTCGCTTACGTAGTCTTGCATAGACGAAAAGGAGCCCGGAATAGTGTAGGCAGCAGGCGAGCGTGAGCTTTATGATGCGCTTGATTTCCTGCATGTGCGGCTCAGAGCGACCTCAAGGTGTCAGCAATTACTTCGAGGTGACTCTGCTTCACGTAAGGGTGCACCGGTAACGTGAAGATCCGGGCGGCCACATTGCGGGCGTTGGGCGTATCGGGTTCGCCTTCCAGATGCGATGCCAACTCGGGTACGTCGCGGAGGGCTGCCGGGTAGGAGCGGCTGCAGCCTAGGGGTTCGAGGGCGGCCAAGGCACGCTCCCGCAGTGCCGTGTTCTCAGCCAGTACCGGAAGGCGGATCGGAGCGCAGATGCTCCCCCGTCGTGGCGCCACTGCGCTAAACCGCGGATCTTCGGTCAGGCTTGCCCGTAAAAAATCGGCATTGGCAGCACGCTGTCGTGCGATAGATCCGAGGTGCCCGAGCAGCACGCAGGCCAGCTCCACCTTCCAGGTGGTCAAGCGGGTGATTGGATACTCACGTTCAAAGGGGGTGGATCCGAGGTTCAGACCGGGAAGGTACCGTGTGACCCAGTAGCGGTTCGGCGGTAGAAGCATTAAATACGCGTACACCTTAGCGAGATCAAGGAAGCGAGCAGACAGTCCAGGTGCAGGCAGATCGGCGAATTGACGCTTCAGCCGGGATACCAGAGCGGTGTCGTTGCTGGTTACTGCGCCGCCCTGAATAGTGGTTAGGACCTTGCCCTTGTCGAAGCTGAAGAGACCGGCGGTGCCAAAGGTGCCGCAGGGCCGACCATCGATGCTGGCGCCGAGGGCTTGCGCCGCATCATCGACAAGGTCCACGCCGGTGCTAGTGGCCACACGTTCCATCGCAGGTAGGTCATCCGGCTGGCCGAACAGATTGGCGCTCAGCACGGCCAGTACGTCGTCCTCACAGCGCGCCTCCAGTTCCGCGGCATCGACGCTCAATGTGCTCGGAGCGGTGTCGCACAGGCGCAGCTCCAGACCGGCGTTGAGAACCGACGCAGCGACGGAGTAACAGGTATAGGCCGGCACGAGCACTGCGCGGCGATGCTTCTCACCGCGCATCTCAGCAATTGCCCTAAGAATCAACACCATACCGGCGCGGCCGCTGGAGACGGGCAGGCTGTGGCGACAAGCGAGGCCTGATTCGTGCAGCAGCGCTTCGAACCGGCATTCGGCATCAGTCGCGGACGCCGGCCGCGCAGCGATGGCAGACCAGACATCGGAGGTGTTTAGCGGGGTGCCGGCAGGAGCCAGTCTCTGCATGAACAAGCGTGTGATGGCAAAGGTCTCAGTCAACCGCACCGACACCGCACTTGGCAATACTTCTGATGTAAAGCTTCGATATGCGTTACATCATTGCCACACTGCATTTTGGGGGGCTTGCTATCATCTCGAGATTGTTGATTAGTAGCGGAACACCCGCGACGTGATCGTCGAGTACGCTGACAAAACCGATCTCGAAGCGTGGAATGCTTACGTAGACAGCAGTGCTTCCGGCTCTTTCTACCACCGCTACGAATGGCGTGGAGTTTTTGAAGAGTCGGTGGGTCACGACTGCTACTACATCATGGCTCGTAGCAATACGAACGAAGTGGTTGGCGTCTTGCCGCTGGTACACCTACGCAGCAGACTGTTTGGCAGTATTCTCTGTTCTCTCCCATTTCTGAACTACGCCGGTGTCTGCGCCACCGAAGTCGGTGCGCAAGCGGTGCTGATTGAAGAGGCGCAGGCACTGGCGGAGCGTCTGCAGGTGAACTACCTGGAGTTGCGCAGCGCCACTGCGCTTCAGACTGCGATGCCCAGCTCGACAAGCAAGGTGAGCATGACCATCGACCTTGTGGCCGACGCCGAAGTGCTTTGGAATGGCTTTGCTTCCAAGCACCGCACCGCTGTACGCCGGGCCGCCAAGAACGGACTGGAGGTCAGCCGCGGCGGGCCGGAACTGCTTGAGTCCTTTTATACGGTGATGGCGGAATCCTGGCGTGACCTCGGCACACCTTTCTACCATCGGGGCTTCTTCCGCAGCATTACGGATGCTTTCGGCAGTGATATCGATGTCTTCGTCTGCCGTAAAGAGGGTCGGGATGTGGCCGTGGCAATGAATGGTGCCGGTAACGGTATTGTGGAAGGCATGTGGGCTGGCATGTCGGGATCGGGTCGAAAGCTGATGGCTAATTACGTGTTGTACTGGGAGATGATCAGGGACGCATGCGAACGCGGCTTCAGTACATATCATCTGGGTCGGTCTACCCAGGGCAGCGGCGCCGAGTGGTTTAAGAAGAAGTGGCGGGCTCAATCGCAGCAGCTCAACTGGTACTACCACCCGGTGCGGTCGAATGCGATGCCTGCATTGAACGTGGATAATCCGAAGTACGCACTGGCGATTCGTGCCTGGCGACACATCCCTGTGGCAGTGGCGAGCGTCGTCGGACCCGGCATCGCTAAGTCCATTCCCTGATAGGACACAGCAATGGAGTGGACTTTTTGGCTCGCCTTTCTGCTCTGTGTTTACGCCTATTTCGGCTATCCCGCGTTGCTCGTACTCGCAGGAAGGTGGAAGCGGCAATCACAGCCCGATACCGCTGCGCTTCCGACCGTGACGCTGTTGATACCGGTCTGCAATGAAGGGGCGGTGCTGGACACCAAGCTGAGAAATGCAGCAGCCCTCAACTATCCGGCAGAGCTCCTGAGCACCATCGTAGTTTCGGATGGTTCTCTGGACAATACGGTGGCAATTGCTCAACGTCATGCGTCCGGTCGAGACAACTTCAAGGTCATCGAGCTGGAGGAGCGGGGTGGTAAGGCCAGGGCGCTGAATGCAGGCCTCGCTGAGAGCAATTCCGAGGTTGTCGTATTCAGCGATGCCTCAATCCTATTTGATCCCGATGCCATCGTCGCTCTTGTGCGGCGATTCGCTGATCAGAGCATCGGTTGCGTCTCCGGGGAAGACCGTATCGCTACCAAAGATGGCACCGTCCAGGCGGAAGGGGCGTACGGTCGATACGAGCTGTTTCTGCGTGAACAGGAGTCCAGTTTCGGATGTATTGCAGGCGCTTCCGGCTCCATCTACGCTCAGCGGCGTGCGCTGGTGCCGGTGTTCGAGGAAGGCCTGGCACCGGATTTCATGAGCGTTCTGGTGTGTCTGGAGTCTGGCTACCAGGCTGTGTCGGAACCGGAAGCACAGGGTACGATGGGAGCTACTGCCGAGCTCGCGCGAGAGCATCAGCGTAAGATTCGCACCGTGCTACGGGGCATGGCCACCCTGAAACGTTTTACCCATCTGCTCAATCCAGTACGTCACCCATTGCCGGCCTTCGTGCTCTGGTCGCACAAATTGGCCCGATGGCTGGTGCCCGTGGCGTTGATTGTCATGCTGGTCGCTTCGCTGCTGCTGGCCAGCTCTAGCAGCTACTATTTTCTTCTGTTTGCAGGACAAGTGGGTTTTTATGGCGTAGCCGTGCTAGAGCGGATTGGAGTATCGATGCCTGGTGGCCGAGTCGTGGCGTACTTCGTGATCGCTAACGTGGCGATATTGCAGGCGGCCTGGTACTTCCTTCGTGGTGAAAGATGGGAAATCTGGGAACCAACTCAGCGTCAATCGGGCACCATGCAGTGACAGTCAAAGTGCTCGATCTGCGCGACTCACCTTGGGTAGACGGCCCCGGGCGTACTGTTCTTGATTGTGCCGAGTCGCTCTCCGGCAGCTCCGTGGAGATCGTCGTTGGGGCGTTCGGTGGTGGCGCGGAGCGGGGTTCGGAGTACGCGGATGAAGCGGAGCGGCGTGGGCTCAAGGTGGTACGCATTGCAGAACGTCGAGCGCTGGACTTGGATGTGCTCAGCCAGATTCGCAAGGCCGTTAAGGAGTTTGGCATCCACATACTGCACAGCCATGACTTCCGAACCAATGTGTTTGCGCTGCTGAGTCGCAGGCGGGGGTTGCCTATTGTGGCGACCGCGCATGGCTGGATAGCGAACGACGTCCCATCACAGCTACGTACTTTGCTGGACAAAGCTGTTCTGAGAGGTTTTAACCGGGTCATTACGGTATCGGAACAGACCAAGGCATGCCTCGGCGGTTTCGGCCTGGCCGAACGACGGGTGCATGTCATCAGAAACGCGTTGAAGACTGCACTGTATCCACCGCTTGATGTTGCGGAGCGAGAGGGCGCGAGGCGGCAACTCGGCATTACTCCGTCGGATGTCGTAGTCAGCAACATTGGACGCCTCAGCCCGGAGAAAGGCCAAGGGCTGTTTCTCGAAGCACTGGCCGAACTACGTGATCAGCCTATAGTCGGCCTGCTTATTGGGGAGGGACCGGACGATGCTGTCTTGCGCGAACACGCGCAAAGGCTAGGGCTCGAGAATCGGGTGCGGTTTCTCGGCTATCAGCGTGACATGCGCAGCATTTATGCCGCCACCGATCTTGTGGTTCAGAGCTCCTTCACAGAAGGCATGCCGAACGTCATTCTGGAGGCGATGTTCTTGCAGATCCCCGTGATCGCCACAAACGTTGGTGGTACCAGTGAGGTCGTCGGCGCCGAGCTTGCCGATTGCCTGGTTGCACCCGGTTCACCCATGGAGCTTGCAGGGCAAATTCGGCGATTCGCGGCAGCGCCGGGTGATTCGCAGGAGGCGGCAGCGCGTGGACGTTGCAGGATGATCGAGCGCTTTGATCACGATGCACGGGTGGCAGATCTTCGGTCTCTGTACCTCGATGTTGCGGGGCTGGCAGATGATTGATTCACATCAACTGCGGCCGGTGGTCGGTGGAGAGTGCGGCTGATGCTATATGTCTGCCTGCTGCTGATCTTCATCCTGGAGTACATGCGCCCGGGATACTGGGTGCCGCTGATCATGATGCTCAAGCTCTACAGCCTTGTTCCGCTCGGCACGTTTCTGGGCAGCCTGTTTCATCAGGGACGTGCGACTGTTGGTGAAGTCTTCGGCAGCCGCAACGGGTGGTATCTCGGTACGCTGGTCTTCTTGGTCCTTTTCGGCGTCGTGCATGCGGACGTAACGTTATTTGTAACTACTTCCTTCGAGACCATACTCGGCTACTTTCTGCTGTTCTTCATGATCGGCAAGCTGGTGGATACGCGAGCTAAATTCCGAGGTGTGGTCACTGCCCTCATGCTCGCGCATATCGCGCTGATAGCTCTGAATCCGGGTCTGGTGCTGAATCCCGGCGTGCGCAGCTACGTGCAGGGCGGAACCTTCCTCGGCGACGGAAACGATTTCGCTTTGTCCGTGGTACTGCTTGTGCCGCTGTCACTGATGGCGTTCATCGAGGCCAGAGGCAATGTCCGCAAGGTTATCTACCTGATATTCATGCTTGCGATGATGGCAGCGGTAATCGGTACCCAGTCGCGTGGCGCAACGCTCGCCGGCGCCGGTATGCTGCTGATGATGTGGTGGTACAGCCAGCGCAAATGGGTGGGTGCGATCTTGATTGGCTTTGTTGTGGCCGGTGTTTTTCTATTCGCCCCGGATGTCTATTTCGAAAGGATTGGCAGTATTGCCGATTACGAGACAGAAGGTTCGGCACAGGGGAGGATCACAGCCTGGAAGGCGGCATGGCAGATGGCCCTGGACTACCCTCTGTGGGGGGTCGGTGCCGGTCATTTCCCGGTAGCCTATGGAGTCTCCTACTCGAGCGGTGGTCCTTGGCTCACGGCGCACTCAATGTACTTCCTGGCCATGGGGGAACTGGGTTTCCCCGGCTTTCTGCTGGTTATCTTCTTTCTCTGGGGAAACTTCAGGCTGCTGCTGCGACGGATCAAGCAGGAGCGTAGACAGCCCGAAGGAGGCTCCGATGATGCAAAGCGCATGCTGCTGTCGCTGTTGGCAAGCCTTATCGGTTTCTCAATTGGCGCGGCATTTCTGTCTGTACTCTACTACCCGCATCTGTTCGTGCTTGGCGGACTGATTTTCGCCGGTCTGCGAATCATCGATTACGAGCGGGAAGCGCGTGATGTCAGCACCGGTTCGGCCGGAGAGCGTGTCAGAGCCCGGCGGGCGGTGGTCAGCTCATGAACGTGCTGTTTCTTTCGCAGATCGTACCCTATCCACCCCACGGCGGTGTCCTGCAGCGCGGTTACAACCTGCTCCGTGAGCTGTCCAACTCGCATCGGGTGCATCTGCTGGCGTTTCACCACCCGGACGCGTTGGCTTCTGAAGAACTGCAAGCGGCGAGCGAACATCTGGCGGATTTTTGCGAGAGTGTCGAGACATTTCCCCTATGGCCGAAGGCACATCCTTGGCTGAGGTTGCCAGCGTTTCTGCTGGGTGCATTGACGACACAACCGTTCGGAGTGCTCGCATACCGTTCACGCGCGTTCGCCGCAGCCATCGACCGGCATCTGACTCTTTCGGACATCGATGTGATTCATGTCGATACCATCACACTGGCGCCGTACTTTCGCCCGGACTGGCCGCCAGCATTGCTGACGCACCACAACATAGAATCGCAGCTGTTCGCTAGACGTGCTGCAGCAGAGAGCAGCCCGTTGGGTCGGGCCTATGTCGGCAGGGAAGCGCGCAAGCTCGAAAACCTCGAGCGTCGCTTCTGCCCACGTTTTTCGAGCAACGTCACCGTATCAGAAACAGACGCAGCAACGCTTCTGGACAGGGTACCGGGTCTGGATTGCGTAGTGGTTGCCAACGGCGTCGACTGTGACTATTTTCGCCCGCACTCCGATGCAGATCAGCCACGACTTATCTACACCGGCGGCTTGAACATGTTCGCCAACCTCGATGCTGTAGATTACTTTCTTGTCGAAGTCTGGCCAACGGTTCGCGAAGCCGTGCCTGATGCCCGATTCGTGATAATCGGTCAGGATCCGCCATCGCGGCTGTTGTCGCTCGCGGAGCAGGGTATCGGAATCGAGGTGATGGGCTACGTTGATGACGTGCGCCCCTATGTCGCGGATGCTGCCGTCTATGTGGTGCCTCTGCGGGTAGGGGGCGGTACGCGCCTCAAAGTGCTTGATGCGATGGCGCAGGGCAAGGCCATTGTCTCCACGAGCATCGGTTGCGAAGGTATCGAAGTCGAACCTGGCAGAGACCTCCTGTTAGCAGACGACGCGGCAAGCTTTGCCGGTAAGACGATCGAGCTGCTGAACGACGCCGAAGCGCGTCGACGTCTCGGAAATGCAGCGCGCCGGGCTGTAGAGGCGCGCTACCAGTGGTCGGCCATCGCGGAAGTTCTGGGACGTGCGTACGAAAAAGCATCCAAGAGCGCCGTGACGTGAGCTCTGATCTGCGGAAACAACTCTATGACGGCACTCCTCCGGCACTGCAGAGCCTGATTCTGAGCGCATACAATCTTTATTTGGATCGGCAGCGGTACGGTAAGGGCTATCGTGACTGGGTGTCTCGGTTGACCGACACTGAGCGACTGGACAGAGCATTGCTCGATGCCTTGCAGAACGAACTTCTGACGGAGGTGATTCAACATGCAGCCCTATACGTGCCCTACTACCGGGCACAGTTCGCCGAGCACGGTATCGTTGCGAGCCAGATTCAAACCATTGCAGATCTACCGAAGCTGCCAATCCTGACACGCGAAGACGTCGCGGGAAATTTCAAGGCGCTCATTTCTGAACGGGCCTCGCGGCGTAAGCTGACCATCGGGCACACAAGCGGCACCACTGGCTCGCCGCTTGAGGTCCTGCACGATCCCTGTGTCACGTCTATTACGTACGCATTGCTGGAGCGACAGTATCGTTGGGCCGGCCTGCGTCTCGGAAGGGGAGGGGACCGGGTGGCTGTGCTGCGCGGTAATGTCATCGTACCCATCGACACCCGCAATCCCCCATACTGGCGCCGCAATCACGTGCACAACCAGCTGCTCATGAGCGCATTTCACCTTTCGAGCGAAAATCTGGATAGCTACGTTGATGCCATGCGGACATTCGGCGTGGAGGCTGTGGACGGTTACCCGTCGACGCTGTACGTGGTGGCACGGCACCTCCTGCGTTCTTCTCGACGGTTGCCGCTGCGCGCGGCAATCACTTCTTCGGAGACACTCTATCCCTTTCAACGTGAAGCGATCGAGGAGGCATTCGAATGCCGTGTTTTCGATTACTTCGCGGCGGCCGAGCGGGTCGTGTTCGCAACCGAATGTGAAGCCCACGAAGGTCACCATGTCGCAAGCGAGTACGGTGTGCTGGAGCTGGTAGACGAAGGGGGGCGACAGGTCGCAGACGGCGCTGCCGGCGTCATGGTGGGTACTTCCCTGCACAACCTGGGCATGCCGCTGCTGCGCTACCGCTGTAATGACGTTACGGCATTCAGGACCAAGTGTTGTTCCTGCGGTCGAGCGCTGCCGCTCATGGAGGATGTGTCCACAAAAGCTGAAGACATCCTGGTATTGCCGGATGGACGGTTCATCTCACCCTCAGTTCTCACACACCCCTTCAAACCGATGCACAGCATCGACGAGTCGCAGATCGTGCAGGAGCAGCAAGATCACATACGTATCAGGATCAAGCCGAATGCCTCCTTCACACCCGCCGAGTCGGACTATCTGATTCGCGAGTTCAGAAAACGCCTCGGTAATGGTGTGGCGGTGTCGGTGGAAATCGTCGACGAGATCCCGCGCACAAAAGCAGGAAAATTCAAATGGGTGATTTCTGAGGTTCGTGATGCAATACAGGTTCCTTGAGGCGAATGCATGTGTGGAATAGCCGGAGTTCTCCTAGCTGACCGGGATGCCGTATGCGATCGATCCGTGCTCGAGCGTATGAATGGGGTGCAGCACCATCGAGGGCCCGACGCAGGTGCTGTGCATGTCGACGGTGCGCTCGGTTTTGCGCATCGCCGGCTATCGATCATCGATCTGAAAAACGGCGCTCAACCCATGGTGAGCGCAGATGGCCGGTATTGCCTTGTCTACAACGGCGAAATCTACAACCATCGCGACCTCCGCGAAGAGCTCGAGTCAGCAGGCCAGCGCTTTACTACGCATTGTGACACGGAAGTGATCCTGTCGGCCTATCAGGTCTGGGGCCGCGCTTGCGTGGAACGGCTGAACGGTATCTTCGCGTTTGCGATCTGGGATCGGGAGGATCGGCGATTGTTTCTCGCACGCGATCATCTCGGAATAAAGCCCCTGTACTACGCCGAGACGCCTGAAGGATTGGTCTTTGCGTCGGAGGCTAAGGCGCTTTTCGAATCGAACCTTCTCAGCCCCAGGCTGAACGCTGCGGCTGTGCCCGAGTATCTCGTGTTTCGTGACGTGGCCGGGGATCGCACGCTGTTTCAGGGCGTGCAACGCCTGCCACCCGGGCACCGTGCGGAGTATCGCGACGACCGGCTCACTGTAGAAGCCTTCTGGAACCCAATCGATGTGCTGGAACGGGGGTTGCCATCGGGAGCGGAAGGTAAGGCGGAAGTCAGTGCGCTGCTCTCGGATGCAGTACGTGGCCAGCTCATGAGTGACGTACCGCTGGGCACCTTCTGCAGCGGTGGAGTGGATTCCTCGCTGGTCACTGCGCTGGCAGCATTGGAGATGAACGAGCCTGTTAACACGTTCTCCGTGGGATTCGATGACCCGACCTATGATGAGTCTAGTTACGCGCGAATGGTTTCAGATCGCTATGGCACGCTTCACCATGAGCTGCGCCTCGATGAGCGCGAGTATGTGGATCTGTTGCCGCGACTGACCTGGCACAATGATGAGCCTCTGAACTTCGCTAACAGCGTGCACATCTATGCCATCAGCGCCCTGGCGAGACAGCATGTTACTGTGGTGCTGACAGGCGAGGGGGCTGATGAGCTGTTCGGCGGCTATCCTCGCTACGCTATTGCCCGCCTGCAACGTGCACTGAGTGCATTACCTGCCTGGCTGCACGGCAGTATGGGCCGAGCGCTGTGCCGGTTACCGGAGCGTCGCCTTCGTAAGCTCGGGCTGGCCATGACCGACCGCCAGACGATGCCGGTGTTTTTCAACCCGGCACCGGTCGCGCGTGAATATCTTCACGACACCAACTTCGAGTTTCTGGCTGAACATGCACCATATCGTTACGAGTGTTACAGACGGACTGGCGCTTACAGCGGCTTGCTTGCAGCAGCGCTGATGGATCAGCAGACCTACCTGGTTTCCATTCTCAATCGTCAGGACAAGATGAGCATGGCCGCCAGCATCGAGTCGCGGGTGCCGATCCTCGATTACCGCCTGGTGGAACTGGCGAACCGGCTGCCTGACCGAGCCAAGCAGTCAGTCACGGCAACCAAGCAGCTGCTGAAGGAAATAGCGAAGGAGTACCTGCCCGAGCCCCTGATTTACCGACGCAAGTCCGGTTTCGGTGTACCGTTACCTGAATGGTTGCGAGGTGATGGCGCACTCAGTGAGCTGACCAGGTCTCTTGTGACCGATGGCTGTAGCAGCGGTATGGCTCGGGCACTTGGCGCCCCGGCGCTCCTCCAAGCTCATCAACAGGGTCATGCCGATCACAGTGAGTTCCTTTGGAGCATCATGAATCTGGAACTCTGGTTGAGGGAGTACCGCGTGTCGAGCTGAGAACTTCAGTCAGGCACGGTTTTGAGGGCTCGGCGCTCATCCGTATCGACAAGCTCGAAATTCAAGCCAAATCGGGTGAAGAGAAAGGCGATGTCGTGATCCTCGAAGGCCTCGCCGGGCTGAGGCGCAGCGATGATGCGCGCCCCGCGACTGGCAAGTTCTTCGCTGGAGGCGCCTACATCGTCACAGCGGAAGGCAAGGTGATGCAGGCCCGGCCCTGATTTAAGAAACTCGATGATCGGTGAGGTATTGCTCGCCGGCTCTATGAGTTTCAGATCTACGGAACCCGGGTGCGAGAAAAACTGCACCGTGACGTCCTGGCGAGTATTCGTGACCTTATCCGTTTTGGGTTCGTAACCGAACAGCTCCCGCAACTGTGGAGCCACGGCATCGATGCGACGCACAGCCAGGCAGACGTGGTCGACGATCATCGGAGGGATTCCTGGGTAACAGGCTCAGGGAAGCGGCTTTTCAGCCAGCGGCGGGCAATGTCCAACATCTCCTCCCGCCAGATATCGAAAGTGAATATGTGATTGGCATCGGCCACGACCTGAACCTCGAAGTCGTGGTCACCCGTCGCGAGCTCGGTACGGTAGCGGGCCTCGAATTTTTCCAGGTAGCGGGCGTAGAGCCGGTCGGCGCCACTGAAAATGAAGAGCACCGGCGCACCACGGCCGAGCATATCGAAGAGCGCCGGTGGAAACAGAGGGTTGGCGTTGTCCTCAGGGTTCGGCTCCGATGGTGTAGATGGCTGCACTTCTTGCGCTGCCGGAGGCTCAGCTGCCGTCGGCTTGCGGAAGATCTGCGTGAGCGAGCGCCAGAGTACCTGATAGTCGCTCTTGAAGGTGAGGAAGCGTAGCCAGGCATCTGGCTGCATGAGGCGTCGAAAGTAGCCGCGCCGAAGCGTCGTGAGCTCACCTTCGGTGAGGAACAGAGCCGGGTTGGCACTGACGCTGGCGAGCGTCACGGTCATTCCTAGCGACAGAAGCCCCTCCACGCGGGGGTCGCTGTTACCGGCCAGCAAACCGGTAATGGCACCACCGCACAATCCGGCGAGGATGACCCGGTCAATACCGTATTCTTGCTGTAGCCAGTCGAGAGCGTCGTGCGTGTCTCCCACGAAGCGACCCACTTCGATATCTCCGTAGACATCGGCGAGCTTTGTGTGCTCGAGCTCGCCCTCGGAGTCGCCGAGACCTTCGAAATCGAATCGGAACACGGAATACCCGAGTTCCAGAAATTCCCTCGTGAGATGGTTGTAAAGACGCTGTGGCCCCACCCGCATCATCACACCGGGTGACAAAAGAACGATGCAAGGCTTCTCTGCAGTAGGTGCTGCTGGCCGGTGGAAGGTGCCGAACAGGCGACTTCCAGCGCTGTTTGTGAAAGTGATGGGATCAGTCTGGTGCATGGTGTTGCTGGAGAAACGTCCAGGTGGTCTCGTAGAGGGCCGGTGCGCGAGAGCAGAACGCTGGTGTCTCACGCCAGAACGGCTGTTGCTCAACGCGGGCCAGGTTTGCGCTCAGCCTGTCGGCAAGATCTGCCAACTTGGCAGTTGGCTTGGCATTTTCGCTTCGCACTGTTTCTATGAGGAGAGTGGGTAATCCCACGGCACCTTCATCAGAGAGAGTTGCTGCCAGCATCTCGTCGTACAGTTCTGCTGTCAGATAATAGCCACCTACGTTCACCGGATTACCTTGTCGCATCTGTTCGAGCAAGGCGTCCCGATTGTCACGCACTTCACCAAAACAGGCGATCTGTGTCGAAAGGTTGACACGCAGCAGTTCCTGCATATAACGCGTTTGATCGAGCAATGGCTCCCATATCACGAGCGCGCTCACGCGCTGATCGCGGTGTGCGATACGAGTTGCAAGCGTGCCGCCGAAGCGCACGCCAACCAGTGCCACGCGTTCGACACCGACGCGCTGGATGGTTTCCGTGATGGCGCTGCCGATGTCCTCCAGGTAGGTACTCAGGCGCTCCGGCTCTGCAGGTGGGCTGTCACCCTGACCGCGGCTGTCGAATCGCAGCACTGCCGTACCGCGAGCTGCCAACTCGCGTGCAAAGTTCACCAGCACACGCTGGCTCCAGAGCTTCTCTTCACCGAAGGGATGACACACCACTACGGCCGTGTGCGCTGGCGTCGTTGGTACGTAGCGGATGCCAAACAGCCCTGCTGGCCCAAAAAAGTAGGGGACCTCATCAAACTCGCGCAATGCCGGTTCTTTGGCGGTGCTCATCCCCACAGCTCGTGTACCAGCTCGACGCAGTCGCGATGCAGGCGGTCCTGGTCACCCAGGGCTAGAGCGTAGGCCTGGCCGGTTGCGGCGATTCGCTCGCGCAGATCGTCGTCCTGCCAGGCCTGTAGGATGGCCTGGCGCAAGGCAGCTGCGTCCCCGGCCGGCACGATCAGCGCCGTTTTACCGTCTTCCAGCACCTCGTTGGCTGATGGACCGGTGGAGATGATCGTGCACTTTCCGAGTGCCATGCACTGCAGAGAGACACCGATGCCTGAGGGCGAGATGTTTTCTGACAGGATCGGGAGTACGGCGAGCCGGGCACCGGCAATCTGCGGCACAAAAGTATCCGGCGTTACGGCGTCCCGCACGAGGGTAACGTTAGGCGGAAACTCGGAAGCTGGCAGTCGGGAGCCATTCTGTACAAGAACGTGATCGTTGGGAGTGACTACGCGAACCGGAAATGGCAGGTCGCGAACCGCTTCGAATAGGGCATCGAAGTCTCTTCGCGTCTGGCCCCCGACGAAAATGTAACCTTCGTCGGAAGTTTCCTGACTTCGCACCTGCTCCCAGTTGTTGATCTTGAAGGGCACATAGTGGAACTTCTGGGCTGGAATACCGTATACACGCTGGAAGCCTCGAGTATCACGGGCGTAGTTGATGAACACATCCACCTGAGTGAGCAGCAGACGCCGGACCATCAGCTTCAACCGGTTTACGGTACCAGACGCAGGCAGCGGTAACAGCAGATCCATAACGGCGATGTGGACGCGTCGAAGGAACAGCAGCTTGAAAAAGGCCAGAACGTACACGTCCGGCGCGATCATGTTGTGCAGAAAGCAGCCGCGAGACGGGATGCGCCAGAAAGCGCGAAACAACCACCACAACCCATGACCTTCCGGGATCTGCTCGAAGTGAATGTGGAGACGCTCCGGGGTGGCCGTCTTCAGGTCGGTTGCGGGGATGTTGGATATGACGTTCAACGCGCGATGCAATCCTAGAATACTTGGACTGCGAGTCTACCTGCAGCCATGATTGCCCGTCTGTTTTCCAGATGTCAGTCCGTCGTCATCACCGATACGCTACAGCGGTGAATGTTAGATAGTACCAAATTGCGGCGCCGGTACTGCGGCCCGGGTGCTGTCATTACATTTAGCCAACAATCCCGGAGGTCAGCGTCTACAGCGCCCTGATGGCCTGGGAAGCTAGAATGCCCATCGCTTCGAGTACAGGCAGAAGGGACTTGGGTCTTATCAGAGCTACACGCGCAGACAAGCGTCCTCGTTGGACAGAGAAAAGGAGAATCTGATGCTGCGCCTGCTTCTCATCAATGGTGGTGTGCTGGCACTCGGCGTCATTCTGCTCGAGTTGATATTCGGCACCTGGTTTGACCCGCAGCGAGGCGCTCTCTACGAGTTCCTCAAACCGAAGAATGTAGCCCTCAGGTTCGACATTGATTTTCCGCAGTACCAATCTGAAGTGGTGTACACACGAGATGCATTCGGCTTGCGAGGTGTCGATGGTCCGCTTGAGGATGTAGCCCTGGTGGTGGTGGGAGGGAGTACTACTGATCAGCGTTATGTGACCGATGATGCGACCTGGGATGCTGTGCTCGAACAACGTTTCCGCGAGCACGGTAGAAATATCGACACTGTGAACGCAGGCATCGATGGGCAGACTCTGTATGGACATCTACGTAACTTCGACTACTGGTTTCCGCGCATTCCTAATTTCAAGCCTGCTTACTATCTTTACTACGTCGGAATCAATGATTTCTATAATCTCGGTCCCCGACCGGGCTTCGACGACATAGAGGCGACCTCCTGGCGCCGGCGTATCGAAGGCCGCATCAGGGACAGCTCGGCCCTTTTTGCTGGCTACCGGATCCTGCGCTCCGTGCTCGATGTCAGTGCAACCCCAGGTCACCATCAGATCGAATTCGAGCGTTTCCCTTACTCGGAGCGCGAACCTCTGGTCAATGCGTACGACGTACCAGAAGTGGCGCTCAGCCTTGATCGTCTGCGCGAGAATATGCGCGCACTGATAGACGCGACCAGGTCAGCCGGCGCCACCCCGATTGTGGTGACCCAGCGAAGCGTGAAGTGGCGGCGTGCCGAGGATGGTACGGTGGAAGGCGTCGGCGGAGATGCGCCACCACGCTATGCCGATGCGCTTGCTGCCTACGACCTCCTCAACGGTGTGGATGTATACCGGCTCGAAGACCTGCAGCGTAGGACGCTGATGGAGGAGTGTGAAGCCGGAGGCGCTATCTGCATTGATCTTGGCAGCGAGCTGGCGCTTCAGCCAGGTGTGGATACGTACGACTGGGCGCACACGACGGATCTTGGATCCCGCAAGGTGGGTGAGTATCTGTTCAACGAGCTGGTGGGGAACATCTGATGGCCACAAACCCATTGAAGGTTACCGTATTCGGAGCCGGTCGCATGGGACAGCATCACTTGCGTGCCATCATGCTCCTGCCTGATGTTGAACTGCTAGCCGTTTGTGATCCTGTCATCGACATAGCTGACATTGCCGCTATTGTCGGTAGTGACGTGCCGGTTTTCCGCGATCCCGAGTCCCTTTTCACGACGGTGCAACCTGACGTCGTGCACATCGTCACACCGCCGGAGACTCACGTTCCGCTGGCGATAATGGCACTGGAAAACGGCGCGCATATCTATACGGAGAAGCCGTTCGCCGAATTCGTAGGGGACGCGGAGCGGGTGTTGAAACTGGCGGCGATGAAGGGGTTAAAAGTTTGCGCTGCTCATCAGGTGCTGTTTCAGGATACCGGACGTGCTTATCGCGACCGGCGCGAGCAGATTGGTGAAGTTGTGCACGTGGAGAGCTACTTCTCTTTCAAGTCCGTTCGCCGAGATGTGCGCGGCGCCAAGCAGGGGATACGGGAGCAACTCCTGGACGTGTTGCCGCACCCTGTTTATCTGCTGTTGAATGCGCTGGGTGCGAAGCCAGGTGCACCGCAGCTCGACCATATCTGGGTAGCGCCGGAAGGAGAAGTGCGCGCACAGATCAGGCAGGGTGGGGCAGTTGGCCAACTGGTCGTGTCGCTCAACGCCAGACCGGTGGAATCCTACCTGAGAGTGGTTGGGCAGAACGGTGTCCTGCACGCGGACTTTGTACTGAGCGGTCTGACGGCGCTGCCAGGACCCGGCGCTGATGCAGTTGCGGCGTTGTTGCAACCCTATCGAACTGCGATGCAACTTACCTGGCACACTACAACGGGACTCGTTCGCCGGATTTTCCGTCGCCAAAGGAGCTACGTAGGACTGCTGGAACTCATTGACGCTTTCTATGCTTCCGTGCGCGGTGCGGCCGAGATACCAGTGAGCCCGGAAGAGATACTCAACACGGTGGAGGTTTGCGAGAAAATAGCCGGGCGGCTGGCGCTCGCGCAGCAGAGTGCAGCCATCGACGCTGCAAAGAGGTTGAAGGAGCTCGAGGCAGCCATGCCGCAGCTCCCTGAGAATGCGCTGCGGGTACTGGTGACGGGCGCGGCAGGATTTCTGGGTCGAGAGGTGGTGCGGCAACTGCGTGCCTCGGGGCGCTACGTACGGGCCGTCACCCGCAACGAGCTGGACGCGCAACATCGGGAGGTTGGGGTTGATTATGTGGTTGCTGATCTTGCGGAGGCGGTGTCCACAGATCTCCTTGAGGACATTGATGCGGTCGTGCACCTCGCTGCTGAAACGGCGGGGGAAAAAGCACTTCACCAGCGCAACACACTCGATGCCACGGCTAAGCTTGCTGCTGCCGCGGCAACGGCCGGTGTGCCGAGTTTTATCAACACGAGCTCGATAGCGGTTCACGTGCAGGGCAAGCACCTGGTAGCGGAGGGCTCGCCGCTCGTGACAGACGAATCGCGGGGCCCGTACGTGTGGGCAAAGTCGCTCGCGGAAATGCGGCTTCAGGAGCTTCTTGCGGCTTCGGAAATGTGCTTTCGCAACCTGCGTCTGGGTCCGCTCATTGACGACTCCGACTTCGCCCCACCCGGTCGGTTGGGCAGGGAGGTCGGTCCGTTTTTCGTGGCGCCAGGATCCGGCAGCGATACCATTTCCCTGTGTACCATCCAGCAAGCCGCTGAGGTTATTGATTACGCTCTGGACAACCTGGAACGGTTGCCCATGCACGTCAATCTGGTTGATCCGGAAAGCCCAACTCGCCGGCAGCTGCTGAAGAAGGTCAAGACCGGCAAGCCGTATCTATTCATGCTGCGTGTGCCCGGGCCATTGCTGACACTGCTCTCTGGTGCGGCGGCGCTGATGCAGAAATACGTACTTCGTAAAGACAAGGTGCTCGACATAGCGTCAGCATTTCGTGCCCAGAAATATGATTCGACAGTAGCCTCACGAGTGCTTGAAGACGCCCGGCGCTGGCACAGGCGAGACGACGACAGTCACTCATCACCTGGGTTAACTTTGAAGGAGGGAAACATGCAAGGAGCCATGGAGGCCGACCGATGATTCAATCTCACACCCTGCAGATGTTCATGCTGATAACGCTGTTGGTGACATCTGGATCTCTTGCCGGAGCTTCGACCATGAACACCCAGTGTAAGACCGTTTTGCTCGGCGCCTCCTATGCCGCTGGCTGGAATCCCGACACTCTAGAAGGTTGTCGGCTCGTCAACAAAGGCGTCGGTGGTAACGAAACAAAAGACATGCTGGATCGCTTTGAAACAGACGTGATTGCGGAGCAACCTGACAAGCTTGTCCTCTGGGGCTTCATCAACGACATTTTCCGTACCGGGCCTGATGGCATGGCTGCCGCAAAGGCAGACATCCAGCACCGTTATGTTGAGATGATAGAAAGGGCTGAGGCTCACGGCATCGATGTGATACTCGCGACCGAGGTGACGATCACCCGCCCGAGCGGTTTCATGGAGCTGATCGGTCAACTCTACGGCTGGGCTACGGGCAAAGAAAGCTATCAGGACCGAATCAACCGTGATGTGCAGGAGGTGAATGAGGAGTTGCGGCGAATGGGTGCTGACCGTGGTCTCCTGATCTTCGATCTGGAGAAACTGCTCAGCGACGAATCAGGCGGACGCCGGAGCGAATACGCCGTCGAGGATGGCAGTCACCTAACCGCTACCGCTTACGAAGCGATCACGACGGCAGCGGCTCAAGGCTTCGGACCTGCGAGCCCCTGACGCCCGCAGGAAACGCTGCTGATACAGAGCATGCGAGCTGTAGTAAATCCGGGCTACCGTCCGGAGATAGATGGGCTTCGGGCGCTCGCCGTTGTCCCTGTGGTGCTGTTCCACGCGGGGGTACCTGGCTTTTCCGGGGGGTACGTAGGTGTCGATGTGTTCTTCGTCATCTCGGGCTATCTCATCACCGGGATAATTCAGCGGGATATTGACGCTGGCCGATTCAGCATCCTTCAGTTCTACGAGCGCCGTGCGCGGCGCATTCTTCCTGCGCTACTCGCAACGTGTCTGGTTGCTGCCGCGATGGCCTGGGTGTTGTTCCTGCCAGAGGACATGCTGAATTTCGCTCAGAGTCTGGTGGCTCTCTCGCTCTTCAGCTCTAACGTCCTGTTCTGGCTCGAGTCCGGTTACTTCGACGCCGCCGCTCACGTCAAACCGCTACTGCACACCTGGTCACTATCCATCGAGGAGCAGTTCTACGTACTCTTTCCGATGGTCCTAATTCTCCTTGCGCGTGCCGATGTCAGCCGTCGAATCACGATCATTGCCTTGGCGGTGGCTGTATCTTTCGCGCTGAGCGTGTGGGGCAGCTACGCGTATCCCAGTGCCGCATTCTACCTATTACCGTTCAGAGGCTGGGAGCTTGGTCTTGGATGCCTGCTGGCTCTCGTGTCGACTCGGGGTGCCGTCGAACGACTCAGTGGCGGTTGGTCTACTGCGCTTGGTATCGGCGCTCTGGGGCTTGTGCTGGTGCCAGTGTTCGTTTTTGACAACAACACGCGATTCCCTGGCGCTGCGGCCGTGCTACCTTGCGCGGGCACGGCGGCCTTGATCTGGATCACGCAGTCCAGCAAGGGAGCTGTGCACAGTCTGCTGGCGGCACCCGGACTGGTCCGTATCGGTCTCATCTCCTATTCGCTTTACCTCTGGCATTGGGTGCTCATCGTCTTCGCCCGCTACTACCTCAACGACAACCTGCCGGCAGCCTGGATTGTGGTGATCGTACTGGTGAGTTTCGTTTGCGCGGAGCTGTCCTGGCGTTTTGTAGAGACTCCGCTGCGACGCAAACAGATGCTGCCGGGGAGATCTGTACTTCTCGCAGCTGCTGTGGCAGGCCTGTTGCTCCTGGCGTTCGCAGGGCTCTACGGCACCTTTCAGGAGGGTTTGCCGCAGCGCATTCCGAGTGTGGTGCTCGACAGCGGTGCCGGTGCCGAGGATCTGAACCCGCGCCGCGAGAAGTGTCATGCTGGCCTGACGGATGCGCAGGTGCGTTCCGACGACATATGCGTGCTTGGGAGCGCAGCCACTGCCGCCCCAAGATATCTGGTCTGGGGCGACAGTCACGCGGAGGCCATGATGGCTGCCTTCGATGAACAGGCACTGGCGCGTGGTCAGGCCGGATGGTATGTCTCCCGGGCTGACTGCCCGCCGCTTGTGAACGTCGTGCGTCTCAATGAGGGTAACGGTAAAGGTTGTCCGGCATTTGCAGCGGAAGTGCTGGCACTCGTCGAACGCAAGCGGCCGACAGCAGTGGTGCTGGTGGCGAGGTGGCCGGTGTATGCCGTCGGCTGGCCTGAGGGAGGGGTGGAGACGGGACCGGATCCGTTCATCGGCTTCAGCTTGCAAGACCCCGCTACCGCGCAAGCAAGTTCGGCGGCATTTGCCGCTGCGTTCGCTGATACCGTGGCTGCGCTTGAAGGTCTCGGTGCGCAGGTCTGGGTGTTGCACAACGTGCCGGAGCAGCGTGTCACACCCATCCGCAATGCCTGGGCGCTCTGGCTCGGCAGCCGGGCCTCACCCGGTCTGCCTCGTGCGTTCCATGAAGCCCGGCTGGCCACCGTGGCGCCGGTATTCGCGGCACACAATGTCCGGGTGCTGGATGTCTCTGATGCGCTGTGTTCCGAGGTCCACTGCCTGATGGAGATGAGTGGACATGTTCTTTATCGGGATGAGGATCACCTCAATCTGCATGGCGCACACATCGTGGCGCCAGAGCTTACCCCGCTGTTCGATAGCCTCTCTGGGGCAGGCCGATAGTGCTCAAGAGTTGAGCCGCGATTTAGCTCGTCGGGCCGAATCCAGTAGCGTAACGGGTAACAGACTCGCCAGACGCACCATCCATGCGAGCGAATCCGCCATGTTGTAGCGCAGTGCTTCACGTGCCCGCGTTGACGCCTGTTCACGCTCGAGTTCCGTGAGGTAGAGATAAGACAGGCGTGCGAGCTTGCGTGCTACCAGCCGCCGGATGCGCTTCGGATCACGCGCCAGCACACGTTCGTCCTCAATGCAATGACGGATCAGTGCGCGGGTACCGTTCTCTGTGGTCGGCAAAAGGCTGGTGTTCAGTAAGGAGCCGCGCAGCACCTTGTAGGACATGAGGGGAGTGTCAACGTAGGTGAACGGGTGTTCCTTTCCGAGCCGCAGGAAGTACTCCGTGTCCTCAGCGTGACGGAAGTCTTCGTCAAAGCCACCACTCGTCCTGAACAGCTCGGCGCGTAGTGCGGTGGTGGAAGGCTGAACGAAGTTCCCATGCATAAGGCCTTCGAGAGGCAAGCCGTAGCGAAAGCCGATGTCTGCGAAACCGGCAGCTGTGATGGTCCCGCCTCGATGAAGAAAGTCAGACATATGATGTATCTGACGGCGTTTGAATACCGGAAAAAGAGAATGTTCGCGGGATTCGGTGGCATGCTCGACCACGGTGATGCCGTCCATCGTGATGCTGAAATCGTGGAACAGAAACTCACTCTCCGGCAGGGTGTCGATCACGGCGGCGAGCAATTCCAGTTTGCGTGGATGCCAGGTATCGTCGGAGTCACAGAAGGCTATCCAGTCTCCTGCTGCTGCCCAAGCGCCGCGGTTGCGGGTCTTCGATACACCGCTGTTGGGTTGAGAGAGCACCTTGATGCGGTCACCATGAGTCGCCAGCGTATCCAACGTAGAATCAGCCGAACCGTCGTCGACGGTGATAATCTCAAACGGGGGCAGGCTCTGATCGTAGATACTTGCGAGAGTGGCATCGATTGTGGCGGCACAGTTGTAACAAGGGATTACAACCGAGAAGCGGGGAGGATACGGGTTGCTTGACTCGCTCACTGATGCGCTCAACGAGTGGACTGTCGGCGCAAATTGAATATGGATTTCGTCCCGTCCCGCTCGAGCATGAACGGCAGCTCTCGGAATTCGCTCAGCGCTTTTCGCACTGCGTCCTGCTGCGCCAGGGGTACATAGAGCAGAAGGAAGCCGCCGCCACCGGCACCAGCCACCTTGCCACCGACGGCACCTGCGGTGAGAGCGCGATCGTACATGTCGTCGATTTCGGGGTTCGAGACGTTGTTCGCGAGCTGCTTCTTGTACATCCAGTTGTCATGAAGGTACTCCCCGATGCGGTCGAACTCTCCTCCGAGAAGAGCGTCGCGCACTTTCGGCACGAAAGACTTGATGTGGCGTAGTTGGTCGATGCGGTTCACGGTGTTCGCAGATTGAGCGGCGAGAATCGATGAGGATTTCCGGGTAACGTCCGTAAAGAACAGCATCACGTTGGACGCGAACCGACGCAGCTCTGCAGGTGCCAGATCGATCCGTTCCGACAGAACGGTGTCGTCTGTTTTGAAGACGAACTGTTGCAGGCCGCCAAAAGCGGCGATGTACTGATCCTGCTTACCAATAGGCTTACCACAGCGCTCGATCTCGATCTGACAGGCCATCTCCGCTAGATTGTGGGCTGGCATCTGCACGCCACGAAACTGGAACAGGGCATTCAACAAACCAACCGTGATGGAGCTCGAAGAGCCGAGGCCGGATCCTTCGGACGGAATATCGGCCAGCATGGTGATTTCCACCCCACGATGCACGCCGGAAATACGCATGGCTTCCCGCACTAACTCGTGCTCGAGCTCCTCGTAGTCATCGACGATCTCCTTTCGCGTGTAGTTTACGTACACCTTGTCGTCGAATCGCTCATTAACGATCACGAAAACGTACTTATCGATAGCGGTACTGAGGACGCAACCTTCCTCGAGCTTGTAGAAAGAGGGCAGGTCGGTGCCCCCGCCGCTGAAACTGATACGCAGCGGGGTCTGAACGATGATCATGCTGAGGAACTCCGTAGCCTGTCGAGACCGTGGTGCGCGTCACGCTGGGCTCGATCATAGCGCTCGGGTGTCCCGACATCGAGCACGTAGTCGTCAACAGTGAAACCGTACATCTCGCCAACCAGCGTTGGAAGCACATCGAATCCGAAATCCAGCGGCTGCCGGTCGTCGAGGTGGCTCAGCAGGGCTCTACTCGCAGCGTAGATACCGGCATTGGCGAGATCGCTGGCTGGTACCGGAGGTTTCTCGACAAATCTCACGATACGACCGTCACCGTCCACGGATGCGATACCACACTGCTCCGGATTCGGCGCGTGATAGAGCGCCATCGTAAGCAGTGCTTTACGGCTTCGATGCGTGGACATCAGCGCGCTTAAGTTGGCGTTGGTTAGATTATCGGCATAGGCGATTAGAAAGTGTTCTTCATCCTCGAGCCAGGAGGCATTGGCGGCGACCGTTCCGGCGCTGCCGAGCAGTATTTCTTCGTGAACCAGCGATACGTCTATGGGATAGGGATGGCTGCTTACGTAATCGACTACCAGATGAGCCAGGTGATGAGTGTTCACCAGCACAGCATCAAACCCATGCTCGGCGAGGAGAGCAAGCCAGCGGTCAAGCAGCGGTCTGCCTGCGATTGGCACCAGGCACTTGGGTACCCTGTCGGTAAGGGGGCGGAGCCGAGTTCCCAGGCCGGCAGCGAGTAGAATTGCTTTCACCTGTTCCCGCCTACTTCACGCACGACGGTGAGGTTGTGCATGGTCTTTTCTGCGTGCTCCAGGATATCGTCGATGTCGGTCTGCTCGTTGAGATAGGCCCAGTAGGCAGCGATGCTGTCGGTGACACTGCGTTGCGGCTTCCAGCCAAGTTCGGTGAGGGCGCTGATGTCCGAGCGGATGTGGCGTGTGTCGCCGAAACGGTACGAGCTGCCGATCTTCGGCTCGATGTGCTTGCCCGTGACCGAAAGCACTTCAGCGTAGAACTCCCGGACTGTAAGCGGCACACCACCACCGACATTAAAGACGCGATAATCGGCGCGTTTGTCGTCCAGGACGAGCAGGTTTGCATCGACCACATCTTTGATGTTCACGTAGTCTCGGATCTGCCCTCCGTCCTCATAGATGGTGGGGCTGCGGTCGAAGAGCATATGAAGAGCGAAGATTCGCATAGCGCCCGAGTACGTATTGTAAAAGGACTGGCGGGGCCCCTGAACGATGGAATAGCGCAACGCGACGGAGGGAATCGAGTAGCGGCGTCCGAGGTTAAGGGCTATGGACTCTTCGGAGTGCTTGCTCAGCGCATACTGGTTACAGGGTTTTATCCACTTCTCAGGTGTGGCACGAAGGGTCAATTCATCGCCGCAGTCAGGGCAGCAATGTTCCCATCGCCCTTGACGCAGCTGCTCGTCTGACCTGATGTCGGGCTGTATGTCGCCATGCGACTCGCAGGTGTAAAGCCCTTCGCCGAGCACTGCCTGGGATGAGGCGACGATAACCTTCTCCACTGGCAGGTTTTGGGTCACGATCAGCTCGTATATGAGCGCCGTGCTGACGCAGTTGACGTCAAAATACTGACTGAAGTAAGGAAGGTAATCCTGGTAGGCGGCGAAATGGTAGACCACGTCGACGTCGGCCAGCGCTGCCCGCATTGCGTCCTGATCCCGCACGTCGCCGTGGATGAACTCAGCCTCTTCAGGAAGGTAGGCGGGCTTGCCTTTTCGGTGCACGGGCTGTTGCAGATTGTCGATGATCCGCACCTGCAAGCCGCGCGCGAGCAAAGCATCTACTGTGTGGGAGCCGATGAACCCGGCGCCGCCCGTGACCAGTACCCTGCTCACCTTTGTACCTCTGCGAAAGCAAGAGGAGTATACGTAAATACGCACCGGTCGAATCCAGATATTTGTATAGCGATGCCGCGGTTTGTAGGCGCTCGAGCCGAATACCTATTGATGCTCCGATATTGTTGGTAGCATCAAAACACTTGAAGCAGGCTTGACGGCGGACACCAAAGGAGAGCAAATGAAACGGCGAGAGTTCCTTGAAACCGCAATGGCGGGAGCCCTGGTCGGCGGTACCGTTCCGAGTGTGTTGGCAGGCACTGCGTCAGGTCTCCCGCCGGCCACGAGCCGATACATACCAACGCACTTTGTCACGGCGGAGGCTACCGGCGGCGGTGATGGCAGCAGGGAACGGCCCTGGACCTGGGTAGAGGCCTATCAGCAGGCTGATGCCGGCATGAAGGTCGAGTTTGCACCAGGGATTTACCACTCGCCGGGTAACGACGCTCGCGGGAGAGCCTATGTCTTTGGTCCGCGGCGTTCTGGAAGTAGCGGCAGTCCTATTGTCTTCTACGCCCGCGTACCGGCAGTCTACAGCGACGACGACAGCACCCACTCACAACTCGTTATCGGTGCGCCGGGAGGCACCTGCACAGGTGCCATGATCGGTACTCAGCATGTGACCTGGGACGGCTTCTCAATGCGGCAGACGGCGGGCAATAACTTCGGCAGTGAGGAATCCGTATGGTCAGCCTGGGGTTCCAGTCATCTGCGGTTGTTGCGCTGCCTCTTCGATCAGCAAGGAATTGGCTATCAGGGTCCAGGCGCAAACAACTGGGGCGCGATTTTCATGCAGGTGGTTGATCATGTCGAGATTGCCGATTGCCGATTCCTCAACATTCCAGGTGTGGATGAGAACACGGCCACCTACCTGGTCTATGGCGTCGGTGAGGTGGAACTACACCACTGCGAATTCACCAACAACTGGCAGAACTTCTACATCAAGGGCGTACCGCCTGACGCGAAGTACGATCTAATGCCCCACGATATTCACCACAACCTAATTCGAAACTGGACTAGCGAGATGCTCGTGATGTTTACGGTAGGTCAGCGTGGGCTTAATCCCACCAGCTACTGCGATTTCCGCCAGAACTCCTTCAGTACAGATCGACGCAATCTCAGCATTTCCTATCGCTCGTGGCCGGAAACGGCACCGCGGCAGTTTCGCTTCGTCAACAATTCCTTCTTCGGTCGAACACACCCGGGTGCTGAACACGGGGAAGGTGGCTTTCACTGGTACGGAGGAGCGCTCATGCCTTCTTCGCGCATCTGGTCGAAGTCGTTGTTTCAGAACAACGTTGTGGAGATGTCCTCAGGTGCACGCGACTTCGTATACATTTCTGCGGGTGGCCATACCCGCGAGGCTGTGGGTCGCTATGTTCATGATTATAACTACTACAACAACATCCGCCGTTTCTACGGAGGCTCCTTCGGCAGCTGGCAACGTGGTGGTCAGGATGTCCACTCTTTGCGCGGCGATTCCCCGTTCGTGGACGGCGCCGGCGGCGATCTGCGGCTTAAAACGGACAGCAAGGCTCGAAGTGCCGGCCGCGACGTCCTAGGGCTGTTGGGGCAGGGGTCAGATGTGCCTATCAACATGGGCGCCTACATTCTTCCTGGTGATGCGGATGTACTGGGTGTTCGGTCCCAGGCGGTGACTGATGCAGAGATCTGACGCTGCCTGGGGATTAGCAAGAGCCTGCCGTCGGTGTGCACAGATTGGGCTCGTCGTGAAACCGGCGGTGATCGTCCTGCCACTCGCTCAGCAGGCTCCTGGTGTCTGAGGTCCACGACAAGCCAAAAATCCTGTTCGTCAATTCCGCGCTCCACATCGGTGGCGCTGAAACCGTGACAGCCAACCTGCTGCGGGGTATCGATCGCGCACGTTTCGATGCGAAGCTGTGCTGTCTGGCGGATCTGGGACCCGTCGGCGAGCGTCTCGCGGCTCAGGGAGAGGAGATCTTTGTGGTGCCCCAGCGACGAGGGCTGCGGGGTAAGCGTACCAGCTCGCTACGGCTGCAGCGCTACGTCGTCGAGAATGGTGTGGAACTGGTTCACTCAAACGATCTTCATGCATTCATAGATTGCGCTGTCTGCCGGTTGATTACGCCTGGCCTCAAACACGTGCACACCTTTCACTTCGGTAACTACCCGCACATCGAACGAAAGTATCTGCTCATCGAAACCATCTGCTCGCGACTGGCGAGTGCGCTGGTAGCCGTGGGTGTGAAACAGAGCGACGCGATATGCCGTGCCTTGCGGTTGAATCCGAAACGACTCCAGGTCATTGGCAATGGGCTGATGCCGCATAGCGAGCGTGGGGCGATCGAATGTTCGATTATGGCAGGAGAGACGCGCTTCAAGCTCGGCACTATCAGCACGCTCATGGAGCAGAAGAATGTCGAATCTCTGCTACGGATTGCCGCCATACTCAAGCGGTCGACGCGGGATTTCGTGGTGCTTGTCGCTGGCGAGGGACATCTGAGGTCAGAACTCGAGGCAATGGCGACTGAGCTGGACGTTCAGGATCACGTCAGATTCCTCGGCTGGGTGCCGAATGCTGCCGAGGCAATCCTGCCGGAGTTGGATGTCTTCATTCAAACGTCGCGATGGGAAGGGATGTCGATGGTTATTCTCGAAGCCATGCTGGCGCAGAGGCCAATCGTCGCTACTTGTGTGGGGGACAACGAGTACGTACTGCGTGAAGGTGAGACGGGTTATCTGTTCGACGTCGATGACGATGAAACGGCGGCAGGTCATGTGCTGAGACTGATGCAGGACCAAGCGCTACGTGAACGTCTGGGTAAACGAGCCTACGAAGAGTTTCAGGCCAAGTATTCGGCGGATACCATGATCGAGAGCTACATGGCGCTCTACGACCGGCTGCTTGGTCGAGGCGCCACCATTTGCCGGTAACAGAGCACAAGCCTGGCATCAAAGTTGCCTTCGGTCACCAGTCTGTAGGTGAGGACATGCTCAATGCCATCGGTGGCGTCAAGAGCGGTGATCAACAGGTGGTCCGCAGGCCCGGTTTGCGCGAGATTCAGATTCGCCACCGCCGAATTGGGGAGAATGGGGACCCGCTTTCCAAAATCGATGACTTCGTCGCATGGTTCGAGTCGGGTCCAGACAGATTGGCAGAGGCAGCGTTGTTCAAGTTCTGTTACGTGGACATTACAGGGGAGACGCATCTGGAGGAACTGTTCCAAGCTCAGCGTAGCGCGCTGCGGCACCTGCAAAGGCGGTTTCCAGATACCAGATTTCTCCAGTGCACGGTTCCACTGACAGTCAATCCGCGGTTGATTGATCGTCTTGTGGTTGGAATGCGGCGTGGCTCCCGTCATCCAGTGCTGCTCGCGAACCTAAGACGCAATGAATACAACGCAATGCTGCGCGCGACGACTCACCCCGGCTTTCCGCTATTCGATCTTGCAGCCCTGGAGAGTCGGGGGGTATTGAGCGCCAGGGCTTCACTCGAACCGAAACTAGCCCGCGACCACGGCCACCTGACCCCTTCCGCGGCAGCATCAATCGGAACTGAGTTCATCAAATTTATTGCACATTACGCTGCGAGCTAAGGAACTGCACAGGTACTAGAACTCACACAGACGGCCAAGCTTCGACTCAAGCTAGAGCTGTGCCCAGCCGGAATATCAGCGGTGCGGCTTGTACAGTTTGGGCGAGCCATCACACTGCTGAGGTGTTGGAATTCTCATAAAGGCAAAATTCTTGCTAACGACCGCGTTGCTTACTTTTTATTTACATGTAATATGCGCGCTATCTCACTCGCGTACGCTTGTGAGCCAGCAGTACCTGAGCTTTGTCCTGCGGCATGAGCAGTAACTCCGGAGGAATCTATGGATAGGCGGCGATTCATTCTCTACGGGGCGTCAGTTGGACTGATGTCACGAATTCCCGAAGCATTTGCGGTACCGATGCCTCCGGTATTGGAAGGTCCTACCTCATCGGCTCCCTACTCTCCGACACATTTCGTAACGGCAAATGCTAGCGGAAGCGGCAACGGTTCTGAAGGCAGCCCATGGACTCTCACTCAGGCCATGCAGAACGCCACCAGTGGCGACGTCGTCCAGGTCGCACCTGGGGCGTATATAGACGCCGGCGCCCCCGTGGATGCAACGAGTCCGATGTTTCGCCCTTCGAACGATGGAACAGCCGGCGCACCCATCATATTTTTTGCTCAATATCCTGCTGCTACGACTGACGATCGGGCGCTATGGTCCATGCCTAAGCGACCGAACAATGGTCCGTCAGGCTATCCGATACTCGGAGCAGGGGGTGTCGGATCGTACAAGAATCATATTGTCTTCGACGGATTTGCATTCGACTACAACGACGGTGCATACCCGTACTCAAGAGGCATCTGCTATGCAGGATTCGAAAATACCGGCGTTGAGTTTCGCCGGATGCGCTTCATTCGGAGCAATCTCGGAGCGGCCGATGACGGAGACAACTATAACTGCATTCACGTGCATGGCAGCCGGAATCTGTCGATTCGTGATTGTCTGTTTGAAGGTGGCAGGGATGCCAACGGAAGTCACAACGAGTCATGCGTAACACTTTACGGCGCCACCGGATTCCTGATTGAAAACAACACGTTTCGCAACGTGACCACTGGCATGTACATCAAAGGATCGTTTGCAGGCCGTGGTAACAGTGGCCACATAAGGTTCAATCTGATGACAGGTTTCTGCGATGGCATGGAACTGACTGAAAACAACCCCGGTCAATCCGTCGAGGTCTATCAGAACCTCTTCTATGACTGGGGGCAAGCTGGTCGGCGTGCCATCAACTATGAAAACTCAGTTGCGGATCGCCAGACCAACTTTCTGGTGCACCACAACACCGTTGTCATGCCGGCGAACCCGTCTGGCGGCGGGATAGAACTGGAAGGCGGCATCGCTATGACCGACAACGTCTGCCGCGACAATATCGTCGCCTGCTCAGAGCCGAATTCGCAGGTATTGGTCAATGCTTGGGGTATCAACAACCTCAATCCATTTGATACCTATGATCACAATTGGTACTACAACAATGGAAATACGCCAACGTACGCGATCGGCGGTTCTGTGTTCAGCGGCCTTTCTGCTTGGCAGAACGCGACAGGCCGAGAGACCAACTCTGTAGTCGCTAACCCTCAGTTTCAGAACCCCGCAGCCAATGATTACCGCCTGGCAGCGGGAAGCCCGGCTAGGAGCGCGTCGACCACTGGCGGTCCGGTCGGGTGCTACATAACGGGCGACGAACACATGGGAATTCGTCCGTCTCCCCCGTACTAGGTCATTGAGTGAGCGAGTTTCGATAGTCTGCCGAGCTGGCTGTCGAACGTGCAGGAAGGACACCACAAAGTCCTGATTCGGAGCAGGGGTGTCCTGCGTATCTCCTTACATTTGCGATGCTGTGTTCAACTATTCAGGTGGCTAAAGTAACTCAGTCGCCATCGTGAATCAGCCGGTATCCCAGATAATGTCTCAGCGCGTATTGTTTCTTGAGGGAAACATCGACGGAACGGTAGGCGGTTCATACTACCTGATGTTCGATCTTGTCATGGGGCTGGACAGAAATCGCTATCACCCCATGGTGGGCTTCCATCAAGAGAATTTCCTCGCGGACGAGTTGAGGGACCGTGGCGTTGAAGTCGTCATATTTCCCACACAGCAGAATTTCGCCTTCACGTCACCAACGCTGAACCGATTGTTGGCGCCGGTGAAGAAACTGATCAACCTGAATCGGCAAGTAGTGAAAGCAGCGATTGCCCAAGCCAGGTTCCTCAGGGAGGCCCGTATCGACTTGGTCAACCTGAACAACTCGATAAGGAGCAATCACTCCTGGATGTTGGCCGCTAAGCTGACCCAGGTGCCTTGTATCACCCATGAGATGGGGATAAATCTCCGCTATTCACGAATATCCAAGTTTTTTGGGCGCCGTCTGAACGGAATCATCTGTTTGTCGCACGCCATCGAGGAGGCGATGCGGGAGGGCGGGGCACTGTTTCCCAACACAACAGTTATCCACTGTGGTATCGACCTCAACCGGTACGTACATCAGCACTCGCCTCAAGAATTGCGGCAGCGTCACGGAATTCCGGGCGACGCAAAGATAATAGGTGTTGTGGGCAACATCAGAGAGTGGAAAGGACAGGAGACTGTGGTGCGTGCGCTCCCTGAGTTACTCGCACGACACCCAGACCTCTACTGCGTTTTGGTTGGAGAAACCGGCGAGAGTGATAAGGACTATCGTCAGAAACTGGATCAGTTGTGTCTGCAATCCGGAATTGCTGAGAGAGTAGTTTTCACTGGGTTTCAGCGTAATCCGATCGACTACATGCGGATGATGGATGTCGTTCTCCATACATCAGTACATCCGGAACCATTTGGAATCGTCACGCTGGAAGCGATGTCAATCGCGAAGCCGCTGATTTCAACGACCATTGGTGGTCCAGCTGAAGTGGTCGTAGATGAGGAGACCGGCATTCTCATAGAACCTGGACGCCCTGACCTCATGGTGACTGCAGTAGATCGCATGCTGGCCAATCCCGAAAAGGCCAAGCTGATGGGTGACAAAGGCCGGCAACGGCTTCTCGAGTGCTTTCGCCTTGATGACAACATCAGGAAAACCATGGATGTGTACGACGAGGTACTCGGGCTGAACTTCTCCCAAGACCACGATCCGAATCCTGCTTCCGTCTGATCAACATTCCGCAACGGCGAAGAAAATGACCAAGAGCTATTCGAGACAACGCGTGTTAGTTACCGGTGGAGCCGGATTCCTCGGATCTCATCTCTGCGACAGATTGATCGAGCAGGGACATGATGTGCTGTGTGTAGACAACTTCTTCACTGGTCAGAAAGACAACATGCGGCACCTGATGGATCACAACAATTTCGAGTTGATCCGACACGATGTAACTTTCCCTTTGTATGTTGAAGTGGACCAGATCTACAATCTGGCCTGCCCCGCATCTCCCTTCCACTATCAGCACGACCCTGTCCAAACGACGAAAACAAGCGTACACGGCGCTATCAATATGCTCGGGCTGGCGAAGCGAGTGGGAGCAAGAATTCTTCAGGCTTCGACCTCAGAGGTGTACGGTGATCCGGTCGTGCACCCACAAACAGAAGACTATTGGGGTAACGTTAATCCCATAGGCATCAGATCCTGCTACGACGAGGGGAAGAGGTGCGCAGAAACGCTGTTCTTCGACTACTACCGACAACATAGGGTTGCGAT
Source organism: Candidatus Azotimanducaceae bacterium (assembly GCA_965215995.1). Lineage (GTDB taxonomy): Bacteria > Pseudomonadota > Gammaproteobacteria > Pseudomonadales > Azotimanducaceae > SZUA-309. The sequence continues at coordinate 5,026,736 of OZ244128.1, forward strand.
ACGCGTCGCGAGGATCTTCAACACGTACGGCCCACGCATGCATCCGAACGATGGCCGTGTGATATCCAACTTCGTCATGCAAGCGCTTCTTGGCAAGCCGATCACTATATTCGGTGATGGAAATCAGACACGTTCGTTCTGCTACGTTGATGATCTGATTGACGGTCTGATGAAGCTAATGAATGCTGATGGGGATCTGACGGGGCCGATCAATCTTGGAAATCCGGGTGAGTTTTCGATGCTTGAACTCGCAGAGGCTGTTATTGCCGAATCTGACTCCAGCTCCAGCATCGAGTTTCTGCCTTTACCGCAGGACGATCCACGGCAGAGACAACCGGACATCTCAGAGGCGCGCTCAAAGCTTGGCTGGCAGCCTACAATCGATCTCCGTGAGGGCTTGCGAAGCACAATCGCGTTTTTCAGGCGATTGATAGAGGGATCGGATCTGGGCGAAACCGCTCAGATCAACGGCGGTATCAACTAGAGCGACCACCGCAGGGTAGCCCGGCGCCAGGCGAGTAACGGTGCGGCATGTTTCCAGGAACCGACGAGAAGATGAACGGCAAAGCGACTTTCAGAGAGTGGCTGCTGCGGGCGCTGCTGCTGATGGGGTCGGCGGTTGTGGCCCTGTTGCTCTTTGAGGTTCTTTTGCGCGTGTTCATGCCGATTTCGGATGGCCGTGCCAACGTGCTGCTGGACGGCACTCCGATTTCCTCCTGGTTCGAGCCCAACAGCGTTTACCGCCAGGTTTCCAATGAGTACGACGCGATCACTACAATCTCTGCTGCCGGACACAGGGTCCCAGGCAATGGAGGCAATCCCGAGGTCGTGTTCCTCGGTGACTCTTTTACATATGGCTGGGGTCTCAGCGATGATGAGACATTCGCCATGATCTACTGCAGGGAGATGAAGATCCGGTGCGCAAACCTTGGCGTACCTGGTACGGGTCAGTTCAAACAGCTTGCGCGTTTGGAAGCATTTCTCGATGACTACGATTGGCATCCTCGTGAGGTGAAGCTCTTCATTTTCGCAATGACAACGAGCTTTGCCTCGGGCAATGATCTGGTGGACAACTACCATTTTGCACGCGGTGAGCTCGTAAGCCAGGGAGAAGCAGTGGTATCGGATCAGGACGCCATCAGTCTCAACGAGCGCATCATGAATCTGCAAAGCTTCGTGCTGGGTAACTCGCATCTGATGCGCTACGTCAAATACTACTGGGGTCCTTTGCTTAAAAGCCTCCTACTGGCCGATCCCGGCGAGCAACGCCTCAAGGAAGCACTCGGCTACACAGCAGAGGCGCTTGCAGCCTTCGACTTGCTCAGTCGGGAGCGAGGATTTGATTACCAGATCTACTTGATTGTGCCCGTACAGGACGTCATGCGTGGCACCTATGGACAGACGCTTGCTGCACTCAGCCAGATTTCTCCGCGTCCCGTGCATCAGACTGGTGATCTGTTCGTCGACGATCCAGAACGTTTCTACTATTCCTTCGACGGTCACCTCAACGCCGCCGGTAGCCGTGCCGTGGCAGGTCGCATTCTGGAGCTCGAACGCGAGTCGGGCGTCGGAGGCCGCTGATCATGTGGCGGCGCCTGCTTCTTGTTGGCAGTGGCTTGGTGGTGTTGCTGGCTGGCCTGGTGCTCTACCAACCACCTGGCGCGTCGGTAACGTTTCCCGATGGCAAACGCTTCGCGCTAACCATCGTCGATGACACAGATCTGACAACCCTCGAACGTATTCGGCCTTTGTATAGGGTGCTAGAGGAAAATGGACTGCGGACAACGAAAACGGTGTGGATGTTTCCCACTAATCACCCGGAGCATGGCGCAAACAGGGGGGTGAGCCTGGAGAACCCTGCATACCTCGAGTTCATCATGGAGCTCCACGACAAGGGCTTCGAGATTGCATTGCATGGCGTTCGCGGCGGCACCAGTTCCAGAGCCGACATCATGTCTGGGTTGGATGCCTTCCGTGCGCAGTTCGGCACAGACCCACGCATGCAGGTCAATCACTCCATGAATGGCGATAACCTGTACTGGGGTGCGGATCGCTGGTCCTTTCCACCCTACCGTTGGCTATACGGCTTTGCGATTTCGCGAAGCTTCAGTGGTCATGAGCCGAGTTCACCAAGCTTCTGGGGTGATCTCGCTCAGTCGCGCATTGACTATGTGCGCAGCTTCACTTACAGGGAAACCAATCTGCTCAATGAGGTTCCGGTCATTCCGTATCATGTCGACAACATGCCCTACGTAAACCTGTGGTATCCGGGTTCCGACGGCGGAAGCATCGAGATGTTTTACGAATTGCTCAGTCCGGAAAACTTGGATCGACTTGAGCGAGAAGGGGGCGTCTGCATCATCTACGCCCATATGGGTGCCGGTAGCTTTAATAGTTCTGATGGGACGGCAGATCCACGCTTCGTAGAACGGGTCGAGGATCTCGCGAGTCGTGAGGGTTGGTACGTACCGGCGTCAGTACTTCTCGACTATCTGAAGTCGCAACCCGGCTGGGATGGAGAGTTGTCACTTCTGGAGAGGGTGCGCCTGGAGACTTCATTCCTCCTTGGTCGACTCATGTTCGCGCTGGAAACCTGAGTCGTGACGGATAACTTCCCCTGCACGGATTCAGTGAAGCGCCTTTCTACTTGAGACGGCAAACCACAGGTAAACGGATAACGGAGCTCACCATGATTCGCAGCTACCTCCAAAACCACCTCCACTACCTGAGAGCCTCCTTCTACGAACTCGATGCCGGCCAGTTCGAGCCAGGCACGTGTTGACCCGGATGCTGCGGCGCTTGTTCAAAGGGCGGTACGAAAAAGTCGCCTTCCTCGACCGCGATGGCGTTATAAACGAGAAACCGAATCCACACGAGTACGTCACGCGCTGGGAGGAGTTTCGATTTCGTCCTCAGGCGATATCCATGCTCAAACACCTCCAGTCGCAAGGCTACAGACTGGCGGTAATCACAAACCAGCAGGGAGTCGGCAAGGCATTGATGAGTCGTGAAGACCTAGACGATATTCATGCGCGCATGAAGAAGGCGCTTGCCGAACACGGTGTGATGATCGACGGTGTTTTCGCCTGTACTCATCTAGAAAGCGACCGCTGCGATTGTCGGAAACCGCAACCCGGACTGTTCTATCGGGCAATGAATGAGCTTGACTACTCGGTTGATCGGGAAGCGTCCATGTTCATCGGTGATTCCCCCTCCGATCGCGAAGCGGCTTCGGCGTTCGGTGTGCGCTGGCTCCACGTCGATCAGACGTGAAGGCAGGATGCTGTATCAGCGGGCGGTAGACTGAGACGCACTCCTGAGGTGAGCCAGGCGCGAGCGGACCCGCTCGAAGAGAAGCGCCCGCTCGTCTGCGTCGAGCGCCACCAGCAGCACGGTCACGCCGTACACCAGTGTGAGGACAGCCATAGCTCCGAAGAAGCTCAACAGACTTTGCGGCGACCACATCTCAAAGACCTGATCGGTCAGCACAGCGAAAGGTACGACCGCGGCCAATGGTCGCACCAGCGCGGCAAAGAACATCCGCAGCAGGGGAATGCCGACATGCTTCCGTAGCAGCAGCGGCAACCCGACAAGAGCCAGCAGCACATGGGGCACCAGGGCACCGAACGCTACCCCGATCACTCCGTAGATCTGCACAAGCCAGATGCTCAGCGAAACGTTCAGTAGCGCCTCGATCACTCTAAGGATCGCCAGCTCCTGGTGTTTACTGATTCCGTAAAGAGCTGCTGCCATTACATGATGAGGTGCGGAAACCAGTTCCATTACCGCCAGTACGAGCAATACACTAGCAGCGTTGACGACGAAATCCGGTCCCATCCAGAGGCCGATGAAGACATCTCCAACGAGCATGAAGGCGACGAGAACGGGTAATCCGACCACTACTGCCAGTTTTGCACCACGACGTACAGCCGTCTCAAGACCCTCCGTATCCTTGAGTGCTGCGTAGTGACTGACCAGGGGATTGAACACCCAGGACGACGCCTGAATCAGAGACCGGACGTAACCTGCAAGACTCCCGGCAATCGCATAAGGCGTGACGGAGGCAACCGGTAGGAAGAAAGCGATGATCAATGCACCAGCGGCCGAGTTGGTCTTCTGACCAATGTTGTTGATGAATACGAATATGCTGTACCCAAGCACCCGCCGAATGAGTACACGACGTCGTCGGTTGCTGACGCTGACAGGTCGAAGTTCTATTCCTTCCTGCTTCAGCGCGTAGCGTGCAGCAAAAAGATTGACGATGGAACTCGTCAGCGACACACCAAGCTGGGTTACTGCCAATCCTACGATCCCATAACCGGCGTCCAGCACGGCCACGATGAGCCCAGCGCGAACGAGACCGATCGACATCCCGATGTAGTTACCGATATCAAAGCGTTGAATGCCCGCGAGGACACCTGAAAACACGTTGAACAGAAACATCTGTGCGATCGTAAGACCGGTCAGAAAGAAGACGAGCGATATCTCCGTTGCGGGTACCGACTCGATTGTGAGGAAGTGCGGGAAAGCCAGAGCGCCGGCGATCGAAAGCAGGACAGCACCGACGAAAATGGGGAAGTACGCTTCAAGAGACACCCGCACGATCTCGTTGAGTCGACGGGTCGCTCGAATCGCATAGAACTTGGCAACGTACCTAATCGCCGCGTCCCTTACCCCGAAGTCCATCAGGTACAGGTAGCCGGTGAACTGCAACGTTACCGCCCAGATACCGTAGTAGGTGGCCCCCAACGAATTGACCACGTAGGGTGCAAGAAAGAACGATATGACGATGTTCAGCGCAAGGCCCATCCAGTTGGTGGCGATGTTCCTGGCTAACTTGCGAACGACGCTCAAGGGATCGTCTCTCCGGTACTGCGGGATGCGACCGACCAGCAGTCGCGAAAGAGGAGGGCAGGATACGCTAGGCCCATCCTGAGGCGAAATCTGGTCAATGTAAGTATCTGATTGAGAAGGCAGAAAAAGTTATACGTCCAAAGCGCGCTGATTGCATTTCAGATCCGGCCGAGCAGCCAATACCAGACGATGCCCAGATACTCGCGCATGGCGAGGTCGGAGAGTCGCAGCTTGGCTGGCGATGGCAGTTGCGTGAGTAGTTCCGGCTCGAATGGCGTCTGGTACTCGGTTGGAACTGCCGTACAGTCCACACCGGCACGGCGGAAAGTAAGCATGGCACGAGGCATGTGACCCGCCGACGTGACCAGCACACAACGGGTGTCTGCAGGCAGCGTCTCAGCCGTCAAAGATGCGCTGACACCTGTGTCAACGGCATCCTTGTCGACGTTGATACGGTCCGCATCAACGCCCAGCGAGATAAATGCCCGTCGCATGGTCTGGCCCGAGGTGTCGTTGCCACTGACGAGAATACGTGAATCCGGCAGCTGCTCGGCAAGCCATAGAACCTCGAGCACACGGTACGCGGAGGATTCATTGAGCCAGCTCGGCGGTGAGACCTGATCGGCTTCTGACGCGTAGCCGGTAAGCACGACGATGACCTCTACGTTGCCTAGGGAACCGGCATCAGTGACGGGTGGATACGCTCGCTCCAGCGGGCCAAGGAGCAGGTGTGCGACGAAACCGGAGCCGAAGACGGCGTAGACGACTAAGGCAGTAACTGCTGGGTAAGAGACTAAGCGTCGGGTTCGAGGATGCAGCAACAGAAGCAATGACACGAACAGTAGCAGGATAAGAATCCCGGAGGGCACCAGGAAGCGCCCCAGAAGATCGGTCAGCATAGTATGCGCATAATCTATATTATGTTAAATATTTGAGTTTGCTATGGATTTATGGAGATCTACCTGCGGTTGCATCTGCCAGCCTGCCATTCAAGAGCATTACAACTAACGTGAACCATTAGCTCTCCGATTCAACGAGAATTGGGTTCTCATAGCTATCACTCCATTCTTTCCTGTGCCCCACATCCGAATATTCAGGCACTACATTCACACGCCGATGATTCTCCTCGCGTTGATCGAGGGATTGCTCATCGCGGTGTCGATGTATTTCGGACATCTCACGAGATTCGGTGAGTGGCCCGAACTTTCCAGATACTCAATCGTAGCACCGGTGTACGCGGTAACGTTACTGGCCTGCATGGTCGCCATGGGTGTGTATGAATCTCACGTTCGCGAAGGTATGACCGGCATGTCTTTGCGTACAGCCGTGGCGATTTTCCTCCTGGGATCGGCATCTATGGCTGTTTTGGCATTCATCTTCTCACCCTGGCTCGATTTCGGCCGTGGTGTGTTGCTGTTCGCGACTATTGAGGCTTTCGCACTACTCGCGGTGCTGCGGTTCATAGTGTTTGGATTCGTGGACCAGGATGTCTTCAAACGTAAGATAGTCGTTCTGGGCACGGGTATACGTGCAGAAAAAATAGCATCTCGAATGCGCCGCAGTTCCGATCAGAGAGCGTTCAAGATCCTTGGATTTCTCAATCCGCAGGTCGGCGCTCCTGATCTGGTTTCCAAGTACAGCGCGAAGGTGCTGGATAGCGACCAGCCTATGCCGGAGTTCTGTCGCGTCAATCGCGTCGAAGAGATTGTAGTCGCCATGGATGAACGGCGGCGCAACGTCGATGCCGCTGGTGGGCTTCCACTAGAAGAGCTTCTCGACTGTAAGCTTCGGGGCATACAGGTCTGCGACATCCAGCAGTTCATCGAACGGGAAGCCGCAAAAGTCGACGTAGACCTCCTTCGGCCCTCCTGGCTGGTATTTTCAGACGGCTTCAATACCGGCGCTGCCAGGATGCTGGTCAAACGATCCTTTGATCTCCTCGCCAGTGCCCTGCTTCTGACCTTCACCTGGCCGTTCATGCTGCTAACTGTGCTGGCAATCTGGTTGGAGGATGGACTACGCGCACCAATCCTCTATCGCCAAACCCGCACGGGTCTCGAGGGTAGAACCTTCGATGTCATCAAGTTCCGCAGCATGTCTACCGAAGCTGAGAAGTCCGGCGAAGCCATCTGGGCCAGTCGGAACGATCCGCGGGTAACGCGTGTCGGCGCGTTCATCCGCAAGGTTCGAATCGATGAACTTCCTCAACTGTTTAACGTGCTCCGAGGTGAAATGAGCTTCGTTGGTCCGCGTCCCGAGCGACCCATGTTTGTCGAGGAACTACGAGAGCAGATACCCTTCTACGATGAGCGTCACCGCATGAAACCCGGGATAACCGGATGGGCACAACTCTGTTACCCGTACGGTGCATCGGTTGAGGATGCGAAGGAGAAGCTGCAGTATGATCTCTACTATCTGAAGAACCATTCAATCCTTTTGGACCTGATCATTCTTCTTCAGACGGTTGAAGTGGTGCTGATCGGTGAAGGTGCGCGTTGACGGGCGAAGTGTCCGACAACTTACATACCTTAAGAAACTGCCCACAACTCGAAGGTAATCGGTCAAGTAAATTAGCCTATTATTGTAGTTGGGCCAACAAAGATCACCCGCTTCGGGGGCGTTTAAGACCGCTGGAAAGCCCGTAGAGGCTTGTATAGTGGGATACTGGGACACATCGTATCATGCGGATTTCGAAGCCGTTACACCTGAAGCGCCTTCTACAGCTTCAGGACATCGCGACCGCTACATTCTGCTACACGCTGACGCAGACGGTCGACTGGCTGCTGTTCGATACGCCGCTTGCTGAGGTCACCTACCACCTCAAACTGACCCCTTTCGTAGTGCTGTTCGCGTTCATCGCGGCGCTGATTCTGCAGCCGCGACTGAACCATCGGTATCTGCTCGGAATCATTAAATACGCCGGCAGCTATACAGCGATTTCACTGATTGGCATGCTGGCCGTTGCCTATCTGGTGAAGTTCGATGACCTCAGCCGCTACACCGTGGCAGCGGCAGGTGCGCTCACCTTCTCAGTGCTGGTGGTCAATCGGGTTTTCCTAAAGTGGTGGTACTTCAGCATTCGTGAAGAAGATGCTGATAACTATTTGAAAGTATTAGTGATTGGCAGCGGAAATCGTGCCAGTCGCTTCATGCGCAACTACCGTGAGACATCGGAATGGGGCATCGATTACGTTGGCGTTCTCGATCCTGACCAGAATCGAACCGGCATGCTCGTCGATGGTATCGAGGTTCTGGGCACCCCGAGTGACATTCAGCGCTTTGTCAGCTCCCGGGTGGTCGACGAGATCATTGTCTGTCTGCCGCGAACCATGATCGCCAACCTTCAGGAGATGTTCGATGCCTGCGCGGAACAGGGCATCAGCGTGAAGTTTCTGGCGGATCTCTTCAACATGCCGAACAGCGAGATCAGCCTGGAAACTGTCGGAAACTCATCCATGCTGACCTTCGATCCTGTTCACCGGGATCTGGACAATCTCATCATCAAGCGTCTGATAGAACTCTGCTTGACGGTTCCCGCCATAATACTGCTGCTGCCTTTCTATGCACTGATCGCTCTGATCGTGAAACTGGACTCCCCCGGGCCGGCTTTCTTCACGCAGGAACGCGTGGGATTGAATAAGCGGGTGTTCCGGATGATCAAATTCCGGAGCATGTACGAGGACGCCGAGGAGCGGATGGCGGAGATCGAACATCTCAACGAGGCTGACGGACCGATCTTCAAGATCGCTGACGATCCGCGGATGACCAGGGTTGGCCGGTTTCTACGCCGAACCAGCATCGACGAGTTGCCGCAACTCTTCAACGTGCTCAAGGGTGAGATGAGTTTGGTGGGACCGAGACCCATGTCCCTCAGGGATGTGGAGAAATTCAGCCTAGGCGTGCAGCGAAAACGCTTCAGCGTACGGCCGGGGCTGGCCTGTCTTCGTGAAGTCTCCGGTCGCAGCCGTCTGAGTTTCAATCAATGGCTCGAACTCGACCTGAAGTACATCGACGAGTGGTCGCTGTGGCTCGACTTCAAAATCCTGCTGCGACTGATACCCAGCGTAATCAAAGGCGACGGCGCCAGCTGAACACGCCAATCTGCACCTGTAGTGTAAATCACCTGCGTTGGTGAATGCCGCGTATCTCGTACGTACGCCTTGCGCGCAACACTCTTGTCTAACGCACTCAAAAAAACAGCACATCTCCCCTACTGAATCCAACAGGCCTTCGGCGGATCATCTGTGTCCATCCGCCGCAGGAACCCCATGGATACCACTCTGGTCTTGGAAGATGGCACCACCATGCACGGTGTCAGTTTCGGTGCCGACACACCCGTTGCCGGCGAAGTCGTATTCAATACAGCCATGGCGGGATATGTTGAGACGCTGACAGATCCCTCTTACCGAGGTCAGATCCTGGTCTGCACCTACCCGCTGATTGGAAACTACGGTGTGCCGGGCGAGCGAACAGGCTTGGATGAGCCCTTCGAAGCGTCTGAGATTCAGGTACAGGGGCTTGTGGTTCAGAACTATGTGGACGACTACAGCCACCACTCCGCTGATCGATCGCTGAGAGAGTGGCTCGAATCCGAAAACGTCCCGGCTGTCACTGGCGTCGATACCCGCACGCTCACCCGTCGTCTTCGTGAACACGGCACCATGCGTGGCTGGTTGTTCCCGACCGAATTGGGTCTTACGGACGCACGCGGACAATCTGCCTCTGTGCAGATGGAAGAAGAGGTATTCAGGCTGGTGGCCCCTGATAGAGAGACACGACACGGCGACGGTGCCAGCAAGATCCTCCTGGTGGACATCGGCGCGAAGGACAATATCGTCCGTTCCCTGACTAAACGGAAAGCATGCGTTATTCGCGTTCCATGGCATGCTGATCTGACCGCCTATGCCGAGGAAGCAGACGGCATTCTGATTGGTAACGGACCAGGCGATCCCTCGAATCTGATGCCGTTGGTTGAGCAGATCCGCTGGTATCTGGATCACCCTCGGCGCATCCCAGTCATGGGTATCTGTCTCGGCAATCAGATCCTTGCCCTCGCCGCAGGTGGTGCAACTTACAAACTCCCATATGGCCATCGCGGCGTAAACCAGCCCGTTCAGGACCTGATTACCCGCCGCTGCCATATCACCAGTCAGAATCATGGCTATGCGGTGCAGGACGAGTCGCTACCCGAGGACTGGGAACCCTGGTTCGTGAATATCAACGATGGCACCAACGAAGGCATCCGTTCCCGAACCGGTCCGTACAGGGGCGTTCAATTCCACCCGGAAGCGCGGCCAGGCCCCGAAGACACCGCCTACCTCTTCGACGACTTTCTCGAGATGGTCCGTGCAAGCCAGCTGAGTTACACGTAGGAGCAAACGGATGATCGGCAACTTCCTCCCGCGCAAACCCGACCGTGTACTCGTTCTCGGCTCTGGTGCCCTGCAGATAGGCCAGGCTGGCGAGTTCGACTATTCCGGTTCACAGGCGATCAAAGCTTTGAAAGAGGAAGGCATTGCCACGGTGCTGTTGAATCCGAACATTGCCACGATCCAGACCAGTGAAGACCTTGCGGATAAAGTTTACCTTCTGGCCGTAACGCCGGAAAACGTTGAGCAGGTGATCGTCCAAGAAAACGTCGATGCTATTCTGCTCAGCTTCGGAGGGCAGACGGCGTTGAATTGCGGCGTTGCGCTTTTCGAAGCAGGTACCCTCGATAAGCACAACGTTCGTGTTCTTGGCACCCCGGTGGAAGCTATCCTGGATACCGAAGACCGGCAGCTTTTCAAGGATCGCCTCGATGAGATTGAGGTCAAGACCGCGCTCAGCTATGCCTGCGATTCCATCGACGAAGCACGAAAAGCGGCCAGAAAGATTGGTCTCCCCGTCATGTTGCGCGGTGCATTCGCGTTAGGTGGTAAAGGTAGCGGCATCGTAGAGACGGAGGAAGAGCTCGAAGATGCACTCATGCGCGCGTTCGCCGGTGGCATGCCGCAAGTGCTGGTCGAAGAATGCCTGCGCGGCTGGAAAGAGATCGAGTATGAAGTTGTCCGGGATGCTCGAGACAACTGCATCACTGTCTGCAACATGGAAAATTTCGATCCGCTCGGTATCCACACAGGTGAATCCATCGTTGTTGCGCCGTCGCAGACGTTGAACGACGCCGAGTATCAACTCCTCAGGACGCTGGCGATCAAGACGGTAAGACACCTCGGTATAGTCGGAGAGTGCAACATCCAGTATGCCCTGGACCCGCACAGCCAGGACTACCGCGTCATCGAGGTGAACGCCCGTCTATCTCGCTCGAGCGCCCTCGCCTCCAAGGCAACCGGCTATCCCCTGGCCTACGTGGCAGCGAAGATCGGCCTTGGTTACACACTCCCTGAAATCCCGAACGGGATCACTCGAAAGACCTCCGCGTTCTTCGAACCTGCTCTCGACTATCTAGTCTGTAAGGTGCCGCGCTGGGATCTCAACAAGTTCCATGGTGCTTCCATGGAGATCGGTAGCGAGATGAAGAGCGTTGGCGAAGTTATGGCCATCGGCCGCTCCTTTCCCGAAGTCATCCAGAAGGCGCTGCGTATGCTGGACATCGGTGTTGACGGCCTCGACCCAGATGCCTTTCACGCAGACAATCAGGACTACCGGATACCCACTCCGACCCGGATATTCGCTATCGCCAATGCCATCGCCGCTGGGACCACTGTCGCCGAGATCCACAACGAAACGAAAATCGACGTCTGGTTCCTCGCTGCCATCGAGCGGATTGTCAGCATGCGAAAGCGGATGGCATCCGCTGAAGATCCGCTTGTTCCGGATCTGCTCGCAGATGCCAAACGCCTCGGCTTCTCTGATCGTGGAATCGGCAGAATCATCGATCGATCTTGGGAGGAGGTGCGTGCCGCTAGAATAGGGCATGACATCCTCCCCCACTTCGCCCAGATCGACACCATGGCGGCGGAGTTTCCAGCCGAGACGAACTACCTGTACGGGACCTACTCGGCGATCGCCGACGATGTCGCACCCACGACCAACAGGAAAATCATGGTGTTGGGCTCAGGTCCCTACCGGATAGGCTCGTCGGTGGAGTTCGACTGGTGCGCCGTCAACGCTGCAAAGGCCGCCAGTGACCTTGGTTATGAGACCATCATGGTCAACTACAACCCGGAGACCGTGAGCACTGACTACGATGTCTGCGACAAGCTGATATTTGACGAGATCAGCCTGGAATCTGTCCTCGATATCTATGACCGTGAACAACCGGAAGGTGTGGTGGTAAACATGGGTGGGCAGATCCCCAACAACCTGGCGCTGCGCCTCCACCAGGCAGGCGTTGAGATCCTCGGTACCCACCCCGAGAACATTGACCGAGCCGAAGACCGCAGCAAATTCAGCGCCCTACTCGATCAGTTGCAGATTGATCAACCTGCCTGGTTCCACGTCACCGACATGGAAGAAGCAGAAACCACGGTCGAAAAACTTGGTGGCTTCCCGGTGCTGGTTCGTCCGAGCTACGTTCTCTCCGGTGCAGCAATGCAGGTCGCGCACGAAGTGAACGAGTTCAGGCGGATTCTCCAACGCGCCAGAGAGGTCTCTGCAGATTACCCCGTTGTAGTTTCCAAGTTTGAAACGCACGCACGGGAGATAGAAATTGATGCAGTGGCCGACAACGGAGAGCTCATCCTCCATGCCATCAGCGAGCACGTGGAAGACGCTGGCGTGCACAGCGGTGATGCGACGCTGGTGCTTCCGCCCCAGACCCTCTATATCGCCACCATCCGACGGGTGAAGCAGATCGCTGCTGCCGTCGCCAAAGCGCTCAACATCACCGGCAGCTTCAACATGCAGTTTCTGGCCAAACATCAGAGTGTGAAGGTGATCGAGTGCAACTTGCGTGCATCAAGATCTCTTCCCTTCGTTTCTAAAGTGACGGGCACCAATTTTGCCGAAGAAGCCATGCGTCGAATGCTCGGTGTGCAGAGTGACGTGACGACCAACGCGCTCGATCTCGACTACGTGGGTGTGAAGGTCCCCATGTTCTCCTTCTCACGTCTCAACGGCGCTGATCCGCTGCTGGGTGTTGAGATGGCGAGTACGGGCGAGGTGGGCTGTATCGGCTCCGATCTGCATGAAGCACTCCTGCAGGGTCTAATGGCTACAGGCTTCAAGTTTCCGAAGCGCGGCGTGCTGCTCTCCCTCGGCCCGATGGAAGACAAGTACTGGTTTGCTGAGGAGGCCCGAGCTATCCGAGATCGGCTGGGCTTGAGTCTCTTCGCCACCAGGGGTACAGCAGAGATGCTGGGCACGTTGGACATTGACTGCACCATCGTCGACAAAGGCGAGAACGAGCAGCGTGAGCTCTATCGTCTCTTTGAAAACGGCAGCATCGATCTGGTGATCAACGTACCGCGGGAATACGATCAGCAGGGTCGGCCGGATGGCTACTTGATCAGGCGCATGGCCATCGACAGCGGCGTGCCGCTGTTCACAGACCGGCAACTTGCCAGGGCCCTGATCGATGCCCTTCTCGCCCGATCGCCGGAGTCGCTCGGGCACAAGGCGCTGGGAGAGCACGGCGGCGATACACCCTTCCCCGCTCTGGAGCTCAGTTAGCTCGACATTGCAGTCAACCAAACGCTGCCCCACGCGTTGTATTAACCGAATACCAACGGAAAATGAGGCAGTATTCCATGTTCAAGCAATTTCTCGCCATAGGCGCTATCTCACTGATTTCAAACGCTGTTTACGCAGATGTCGGCGACCGAATCGATCACCGTCTCGACCGCAAAGGTGATCGGATCGAGCACCGTCTAGACCAGAAAGGCGATCGCATAGACCGGCGCCTGGATCGCATGTCCGACCGGGCCGAGCGCAACGACAAAGACCGTCTCGCTCGCCGTCTGGACCGCCAAGGTGATCGAATCGATCACCGTCTGGATCGGAAAGGCCACCGTGTCGACAACCGTCTCGACCGCAAAGGCAACCGCCTGGAGCGCCGCTGGGATCGCCAACGCGGTTGATCCAACCGTGGCTGATCGAATGGGAGTACACTCCGGGTCATGGACGACCCGGATCGAACTCAGGAACGCTCGAGCCTCTCAGCGGACGTAGACCGCGACAAGTCCCGGCTGCAACTCGTCCTGGACGTGTTCGTCTTCCAATTCAAACTGGCTGCTGATGGCCTGAGAGACGTTCTGTTGAGCCCCCTCTCCCTGATCGCTGCGCTGATGGGTCTGATTGCCGGTGGCGATGACCCCTATCGCTACTTCCGCGATCTCCTCCGCTTCGGTCGTCGCACCGAGATCTGGATCAACCTCTTCGGCTACCGCAAGCACTCCGGCACCTCGGACGAACTGATCGCGCCCATCAAAGCAAAAGTCATGAGCGAGGCGCAGACCAATCCGTGGCTCAGCAAGGCAGGCGGAGAGCTCAATCGCACTCTGGACACGGTGGGGGAGCGAATCAACCCGGAATCAGACAGGTCGGAAAAGAAATCCGAATAACGGCGGCCCCGGCCAGGTAGGAACCATCAGGCGCTGTAGATCACCAGCTCCTCTTCAGCCGGCCCCAGGTCGAAGCCTGCCTCTTCCAGGCGACGATTGCAGTCCCCATAGATGTTGCCGAGTCGGTCGAGCACGAAGCGCTCGAACAGGTTCTGCACGATGTCGATGGATTCGTTGTCGAGATCCAGCGAGCGGCAGCTCGAGAGGAAGTTGTAGGCCACCTGATACGGGCTGATCGGGATCTTCACGTCCGTGCTCGTGCGGCCTGAAGCAAACGCCGTGCGCTCTGCGATCTGATTGAGCAGGTACTGGAAGTGGTTCGAGCACTTCTCGCTCATGCGCTGGGCCAGCTGGTCCAGGTGCACGTCGTACTCGGTGTCGAATTCGGTTTTGTCTTCCATCCAGTAATCGAGACCACGCTGCATGCGTTTGGCGAACGATTGGATCAGGTTGGAGCGTCGATAGCGGAGCTCACGCATCAGATCGAAGCAGGCACGCTGCCGGTCTTCGTCTTCCTCGTGCCGGTAGGCAAACTCGAAAAGCCCATCCTCTATATTCAGATACAGCCCGTCCATCAGGTGGAGCAGTTCGCCCGTGGCCTTGTGGTGCATGGCTGTGAATACGTTCAAGGGGTTTCTGTCTGGCCCCATCGTGCCCTCATATCCGTCAAGTCCCTATCCACTGCAGTCTATGAGGGGACCCGGCCGAAAACGTTGATTCGGTGGGAAGCGGAAATGCCAACTGTGTCATAAAGCGCCGATAAACGGCGGATTTACCGGAAACCATGGGGCGGATTTCGACCGCCAGCGGCAGTTTGCAAGCCGGCCGGAGTCGATTCCGAGGTGATCGGATCAGGCTGATCTGACCCTAAATCAGCTTGATTGAGACTCAGATCAGTCTGATTTGAGCATTGATCAGGCCAGGTTGGCCTTCCGCATCCACCGAAATACGTTGCACTTCGATGCTGTGCGCCTTCTGTAGACGGTCAAGCCACTCGACAACTGTGTTGAACGGCTGGGCCTGCAGCACCACGCTTACCGCGCCATCCGACTCAGGCTGCAACCGATTCAGCCGAATACCCTGGGCGTTGGCCTCCCGGGTGACCAGTGGCATCAACGAGCGCTCGCTGGCCGGCATGCTGGCGGTTTGCTGGGCCCTGGATCTGGCGTTGGCCTCGTTGGCCTGCATCCACTCCCAGGTGCTCTGAGCGTTCTGATAGCGGTTGGCTTCGAGCACGCGCCAGTCGCTTATCGGTTTCCAGACGGCGATCCAGAAGAGCGATGCCACAATCAGGAATACGAGTCCAGCGATGATCGGCCGTTCGTGTGGTTCCCGGCCGGCATACCAACGCCATGCGGCGGTGCCCTGCACCTGTTGCGTCATCCGGTAGAAGAGCGTCATACGTCACCTCCACCGCTCTGCAATCGCACCCGAGCGCGCACCCCGCTTTCCTGCTGCTCCGCCGACGTGATTTCCACCTCCACACCCAAACGGTTCAAACGCTGTTTGAGCTGTTCCAATGCATCGTAGTTGGAAAGCTGAAGATCTGCCGCCAGCTCATTGCGGGCCTCCGAGTAGGTCAGGCTCCAGATGCTCACGCTTCGGTCCATGCCCTGAGCCAGATGTCCGAGATAGGCCGTGAAGCCAGCACCGCCTGACCCTGTGCTCTGACCGAGCTTGGCGCGAGTGAGGCGCAGCACGTTGGCGGCATTCACCCGAGTTTCTCCCGGATAGATATCCTTGTAGAGCGCGACGCTGCGCTCACTGAGGTCATTGGCCCGTACGCTGGACCAGATGCCTTGTGCGGCCATGCCGATTAGTCCAAGCAGCAGCCAGATGCCGGCAAGCGATGCCACGCTTCGCCAGCGGTAGACGTTCTGCGTCGGCGGTCGTGCCGGCGTGTAGTCACCTTGCAGAAGATTGACCACGTCAGGCAGCGCCCGCCAGCGATGGGCGAGATAGGCCAAAGGCGGCTCCGAATCATCGCCAGAGCGCACCTCCACGCTGGTATCCAATTGCCCCGCGGTCAGGCCATCCAGCTCACCGTTCACCACGTCGATCAGGTCTACTTCCAGCGAGCCCAGGGCCATCCCCAGGTTGTCCCGGTCGATGCTGGCCGCCTGACTGTCGGTGCGGATAAGGGCGGTTTCCGGCTCCAGCAGAACGGTAACGCCCTGCTCGTGCACCGGCAGCAGTTCCGCGTCGGAGACCATGAAACCGGGTTTGAGCCCCAGTTCCTCGAAACAGGCCACCCAGTCGTCCACATAGCTCGCATCGATCAGGTTCACCCGGACGGGGTCACCGCGCTTGATCGGTCCGTGTGCCAGGTGCATCTGCTCGATGTCGGCTGCCAGGAACTCTTCCACCACGAACGGCAGTGCCCGGCGGATATGGCCAACGCTGCGTCCGGGCACTTCCGTGGACAGTGCCAGCACATGCTCGGCGGGCACCATCACCACCAGGTTGTTCGGGTTCTGCAGCCAGTCGGCTGAAGGATCGATGAGCTCGGAGAGCCCCCGGTAATCGGTGACGCCGCTGGCGCGAATCGATCCGTCGTTTTCGAGGATCAACCAGTCGCATGAGAGATCTTTGCCATCCTCATCGTGATAGACGAGCGATTGCAGTCGGATGAACAGTGTGGGCATTGGGGGGCTTACTCTTCAGATCCTGTCAGCTCATCGAGAAACTTCGAACGGAAAGCCTTGCCGAAGTCCCGGGTCAACAGCGTGATAGTGCCATCATTCGGATTACGATGCAGTGTCGAGGCGAGCTCAACGAGGCTGTCGTCTACCTGGGCCCGGATCTGTATCTCAAAATACTCACTCGCCACGCCAAAAGCATCTGTCGCGGCGGCGAGATCAGGAATTTCCGCTGTGACCTGGTTCACATCGGAGTAAGTGCGCTCGGTCAGCGCGATGCCCTCGATCTGTGCGGCAGCGATGGAAGGATTCAAAGCCGCGATCACCTGCGGGTGGGCCGTGTTCACGTTGATACGCAGCTCATCCGTTGGCAGCACACAGACATAGGGCTCGATGGCCTCATACAGCTCGGAATCCATGTCTCTGAGCATCCTGAGCTCGCTGACGTGGCTCGCCAGCTGATCCCCCGTGCGGTGGGCGAACTCGCCGAGCAGGTACTCGCTGTCTTCAGCACCGAAGCCGCCCACTTCCTGATCCGGGTCGATCCAATCGAGCCAGACGTCGGCGACCGGCTCCGGCAGATTGAGGTTCCTGAGCAGCGTTTTGAACCGACTCAGATTGACCCGGCCAGTCCGCTGCCCGGTCGTCGTCGATGCCACGGCATTCAGATTGAAGCAGGCATTCAGGTCCCGAACCTGGATCTCGAGGAACCCCTCGTCCACCTCGAGCGGCGGCAACGGCTGGGCCCAGATCTCGGTCAGATCGTCCACCGCTCCCGTATCCATCCACTCCTGGCGCAGAATCTGGCGGGCAAAATCCTCGGCGCCCAGAGCGTACTGCAGTGCCTGATCACCGGCGAAGGTCTGTCGGGCTTGAGCCACCACAAGGGATTGCCGACCGACCAGCTGGTAGACCAGCGCCGTCAGCAGAGCCAGGATGAGCAGGACGGACAACAGCACCACACCAAGTTGTTTGCGCTGCGACTGAGCCTGATGACCATACAGGCGACGTGAGACGGATGACCGATGGTTGCTCTTCATGCTTCTTCCACCGGTGGCTGCACGGGCCCATCGCCGGGAACCCCTTCGTCTGAACCACTGTCGGGACTGTCGCCTGGAACATCGTCCGGACTGCCGTCGGGATCGGTGCCCGGTCCGGGGCCTGGGTTTGTCGAACCTGTGGTGATGGTCTCATCCGGATTCGGTACCGGCCAGACCCGCTCAACCACCCCGAAGGGCTCTGCGTCGATACGCAGAATGATGGCTGCAATCTGCAGGTTCGGATCGTTCCTGAAGTCTCCAACCGGCGGCCAGAAGCTATGCTCATTGCCGGACCGGTCCAGCGCGAAAAACTCCGCTTGTGTCACACCCTGCAACATTTTCTGCAGGTTCGGTTCCGAGTCCGGTGCCCGGTCGAGCACCATCCAGTAGGCGCGGTAGAGCGTCTCGTCCTGCACGATGTAGCCGACCCGCTGCAGTTCCGAGCGCGATCGGCCAAGGGGATTCCGCCAGCCGAACCGGGTGAACTCGATCATGCCATCCGCACCGATCATCAGCGGCTCGAGCGGATCGCCGAGCTGATCGCGGATTCCCCGGGGCGAGATCTGCAGCAGGTCCCGTTGCAGGATCTGCATGGACCGTTGCACCTCGGCGAGGCGGGCGCCTCGTTCAGTAAGCACCCGATTGTTATCCAGAGTTCTGCTGACGATCTGCGCGCTGACCATGCCGATAATGCTGAATATACCCAGCACGATCAGCACTTCGATCAGGGTGAAACCTCGGCTTGGTTGTTGTGATGTCTGGAAATGCTGCATCAGTAGCGCCCCACGAACGCGACCATCTGATCAATCGGGCCAATCGGCCGATCGTCCACCACTTCAAAGGTGGCGACCTCCACCCTGCGCAGCCAGGGATGGGTGGTGTCCTCCACTTCCACTTCGAGACGCCACTCCCGATCCCCCATGAACACACGCTCCGTGGAGCGGCCTGTTGGCAACACCTCGTTGCTCGACCGGGCAGCGATCTTGAGTCTTGCCAGATGGTTGTCCGTTACCCAGTGCGCGACCGTCCGCCGCTCAATGGTGAAGGTCTGATTGGCCACGTCCCCTACCCGGCTCGACACCGCAAAGCCGAGAATGGAGAAGACGAGGAGCGCTACGAGCACCTCGATGAGGGTGAAGCCCACCTGCGCGCCTTCGCCGCCAGAGATTCGCCGTGCTGTCAAAACCGAACCTCCGCCCGAGAAGCCTCCACCTGGGCCAGACCGTCGCTGGTCACCATCCAGGGATTGGTGTCCCACTCGGGCTCCAACAGGAGGGTGAACGGCGTGATCTCGCCGCTGGAGAAGATGAGGATCTGGGGCAGGTCGTCCTCTTCTTCGAACGGCAGGCTGTCGTATTCCTCGAGATCGAGGCTCAAGCTCACCAGATCTGGTAGATCGTTCTCGTTGAAAGGCCGTTGGATCATCTCAGTCCAGATCCGCTGGTCCGGATCGAATTCGGCGAATCGGTAGCCCGCTTCCTCCACATAGATGCCCCACTCTCTGTTCCGGGTGAGTGAGTGCTGACGAGCCAGCTCGATGCGCATGGACATCCGCTCTGCCGCACCTTTGAGGGCCTGCTCCGACTCGGCGCCGGTGAAACTCAGAATCACGGTACCGGTCAGCACCGCAAGGATGGTCAGCACCACCAGGATTTCCAGCAGAGAAAAACCTGCTCTGCGGTGCGTTGGCATGACTACCTGCTCAGCCGCGCGGTGCCTGATCTGGTCTGTCTGACCTGGCCTACGCTGTCTGGATTACAGATCTTCGTAACGGATGTCGGCGTTGAGCGCATCACCGCCTTCGGCCCCGTCTGCTCCGAGCGAAAACAGGGTGAAGCTGTTGCCTGAATTTTCATAAACGTAGGGTGAACCCCAGGGATCCGTAGGCACGGATTTCAGGTATCCATCCGGACTGTACTGCTTCGGTTCTGGAAATCCCGCCGGTTTGGTGACCAGTGCGTCCAGTCCTTGCTCCGTTGATGGATAATGGTGGTTGTCCAGTCGATACATATCCAGCGCCACCGCCAGCGAGCGGATGTCGCTTTCCGCAGCGGTTACCCGGGCCTGGTCCGGCCGGCCGAGCAGGTTCGGCACGATGATGGCTCCGAGGATGCCGACGATGACCACCACCACCAGGATTTCGATCAGGGTAAAGCCGCCCTGTTGCCGGGACCGGCTGCTGTGTCCTGTACTACTGATGACACTCATTTGATGTTCTCTCTAATTTGATCGCCTGCCGCTCGATCCGGTCAGACGAGTTGGTTCATGGTCAATATGGGCAGCAGAATAGCCATGACGATGAACATGACAAGTACCGCCATCACAACCAGCATGGCCGGCTCGAAGAGCCTGACCAGGGTCGTGACGATCCGTTCCACTTCCGTCTGCTGATAGACCGCCACCTTGTCCAGCATGGCATCGAGCTCACCGCTGGACTCACCACTCGCCACCATATGCAGGAGCATGGGAGGAAAGTAGCCCACGCCGTCCAGGGCCACGCGGAGACTCGAACCTTCGCTGACCCGCTGGGTGGCATCCGCCAACCGGCGTTTCAACCACTGGTTCGACACGACTTCGGCGGCAATGTTCATCGCTTCCACCAGTGGCACGCCGCTACTGGTGAGGATTGAAAGCGTATTGGCATATCGGGCGGCGTTCGCCGAGCGTGTGATTCGGGAGACCATGGGCAGGCTCAGTTTCTGCCGGTCCCAGGCCAGTCGTGCACCCGGCTGCTGGAGTACGAAGCGGATGCCGAATACCAGGGCGGCGACCACGGCCAGCATCAACCACCAGTAAGCCTGGGTGAACTCGGACAGGCTGATGAGGACCCGGGTGGAAAGCGGCAGCTCCTGACCCATGTTCTCCAGCACGCCGATCATGTCCGGGACCACGTAGACCATGAGCGCACCGACGATGCCGAAGGCAAACAGCGTCAGCAGCGCCGGGTACAGCATGGCCATCTCCACATCCCGGCTGGACTCGAACTGCCGTTCTTCGTAGCTGGCAAGGTTTTCCAGCACCTTGTCGAGAAAACCCGACTGCTCACCGGCGGCGATGGTAGATCGATACAGGTGCGAGAAGCTGCCGGGATAGTCACCCAGGCTGGCGGCCAGCGAGTGACCTTCGAGCAGCTTGCTGCGGATGGCCATCACCAGAGAGCGCATACTCTGCTTCTCGGTCTGCTGGGCGATGGCCTGCAGTGCTTCTTCGATCGGGAGACCGGCGGCGATCAGGGTCGCGAGCTGACGGGTGAAGAGTACCCGGTCCAGCGCACCCAGCCGTCGGCCAAAGTTTGCCAGGGAGAAGCCAGAGGTCGCCTGTTGTTCCCGTGCCGTGTCCACTTCCAGCGGCACCAGCCCCTGGTCGCGTAGCAGCTGGCGGATCTGGCGGACGCTATCCGCTTCCAGAACGCCCTTTTTCTGTTTGCCTCGCGCGTCCAGCGCGATGTATTCGTATGCGGCCATGCTGTTCGTGCCGGTGAGGCGGTTACTCCTCCAGCGTCACCTTGAGCACTTCCTGCACGGTGGTCACGCCATTGAGGATCTTGGCAATCGCGTCGTCGCGGATGCTGGGTGCGCTGCGCCGGGCATAGCCCGTGAGCTCCTGCTCGGAAACTCGATCGTGGATCAGCTGCCGCAGGGTGTCATCCACCACCACCAGCTCGTATATGCCCGTTCGTCCGCGGTAGCCGGTATTCTGACAGGCCTCGCAGCCGTTCGCGTCATACACGGTGGCCGCTGTCTGGTTGAGAAAAGATGCTTCCGAGGCGTTCGCTGGACGCGGAGTTTTGCAGTCCGGGCACAGCACCCGCACGAGTCGCTGGGCCAGCATGCCCACCAGCGAGGACGACAGCAGAAAAGGTTCCACGCCCATATCGATCAATCGGGTGACCGCACCAACTGCCGTATTGGTGTGCAGCGTGGACAGTACGAGGTGGCCGGTGAGGCTCGCCTGCACGGCGATCTCGGCGGTTTCCAGATCCCGGATCTCCCCCACCATCACCACATCCGGATCCTGGCGCAGAATGGCTCTCAAGCCGCGGGCGAAGGTCATATCCGCTTTCGTGTTCACCTGAGTCTGACCGATGCCAGGCAGGTTGTACTCGATGGGGTCTTCCACCGTCAGGATGTTGATGGTCTTGGCGGAGAGCTCCGCCATGGAGGCGTACAGCGTGGTGGTCTTACCGGAGCCGGTCGGACCGGTGACCAGGAATATCCCGTGCGGCTTGTGCACCACGTTCCTAATCCGATCCAGGTCCTCCGCCAGCATGCCCAGGTTCGGCAGGGTCAGACGGCCGGCCTGCTTGTCCAGTAGTCTGAGCACCACTCGTTCACCATTGCTGGCCGGCATGGTGGAGACCCGGACATCCACTTCTCGCCCCCCCACCCGAAGCGATATGCGGCCGTCCTGAGGAATTCGCTTCTCGGCGATGTCGAGCCGCGCCATGACCTTGATCCGGGAGACCAGCAGCGGCGCCAACTGCCGCTTCGGTTTCACCACTTCGCGCATCACCCCATCGACTCTGAACCGGACCACCAGCTCCCGCTCGAAGGTCTCGATGTGAATGTCCGAGGCTCCTTCCCGAATCGCTTCTGCGAGCAGCGCGTTGATCAGACGGATGATGGGGGCATCGTCTTCCTTCTCCAGCAGGTCTTCCGTCTCCGGCACGGAATCCGCCAGGCTCGCCAGATCCATCTCATCGCCCATGTCCTCCACCATCTGCTTGGCTTCGGAGGCGTCTCTCGAATAGGTGCTGGTGAGCAACTGATCGAACTCGTCGTCCCCCACCATCTTCAGCTGCAGTGGCCGGCGGGCGAATCGCTTCAGCTCGGCAAGCGTGGTCAGGCTTGGCTGGGATTTGCAGGCAACCAGCACTCGATCCGCCTCTTCCAGAACATCATCGCTGTGGGTGATCACTACGCCGAAGCGCTTGGCGAAGGCAAACGGCAGCAGGTGGGCTGTTTCCGTGGGCGCGGCACCGGTGCGTACCAATACGGGTTCCGCGGGTTCGCTCATTTCGCTCATTTGGGGGGGCGACCGTCAGATTTCTCTTGACCCGCATGATATCAGCAGCCGGCGACCGCCTAGAAGCAGTCTTTGCCCGGATTCGAGACCTGTAGGAGCGGCCGCGCAGCGGAATCAGACTTCGATCACATCCGCGCAGCCCCGGGGTGCCTGACGCTTCTGATTCCGGCCTAGAACCCGTTCGCCAGGATGGCTACCTCGTGGCAGTCGAGCCGTCGTCCTACGGAGCGTCCCTTGCGGGCGAATTCTCGCCTGCCGGCCTTCGACATGGTGCGGATGCAGCACCCGAACCTCCCCATCCGGCGTGATCAGGTAGAACGGCAGACCGGTCTGTCGGACCAGCTCGGCGTCCGTGGGAGAAAACACCTCCCGGGCCGGGCCGTGACCACCATGGGTGTGCCAGAGCCCGACCACCTCCGTGTCGATGGGTCGCTGAATGCGGAAAGAGACCTTGTCCTGACCGGGTTCACCATGACCGTGGGTGAATTCGTACGACCCATCCGCACTCCGTAGCACAGCACCAACGAACTCCGAGTCGTCTCGGATCGATAAGTCAAGAAACTGTTCTTTAAGTCGGTAGAGCCCGATCTCCAGTGTGGGTGCGCGCCAGGCCAATGGCGTGGTGAGCACTGTTGCGTTTGCGCTCTGGCTGAGTAAGCCGGCGATCAGGACCGCAAAGATCAGAGGTACTGGCGGCGGATAGGTTGAGGTGTTGAATCCGCGCCGGGTCGCTGCATCGCCCTGTCTCATGACCACGCGCCTCTCCGCCGGTGTTGAGGTAGCAGACTGGGACTACGGACGCGCCGAGGCCTGACGAAAGCCAAAGGTCTGTGCGGAACTTTGCTTATGGAGCGCGAAGATGGGTGATGGAAGGCTCGCCGAACCGTCGGAGACGAAGTTCCCGGCTGAAAAAGCTAATGGTTTTCTTAGATTTGCCGATCTGGCCGCCTGGATCGGCATTTCCATCTCGAAACGCAACGAAAACCCGCTACAGTGCATCTCTAAAGGAACGATTGCTCACATGGAGACTCGAAGTTGAGTGGAGACGGGAACGGTGTGGCGATGGCGTCAGAGGTGAGCCTGAACGGCGTGCTGATTCGACCGGAGGAGAACAGTCTCCAGGTTGATGGCGAGGACGTTCACCTCGAGCCCAAGGTCATGGCCGTCCTGCAGGTGCTCATGGCCCGTTCCGGCGAGGTCGTCAGCCGCCAGACGCTCATGGAAACGGTCTGGGCCGGTCGGGTGGTTGGCGAAGAGGTTCTGACTCGATGTATCTCCGAGTTGCGCGCAGCCCTCGGCGATAAGGCGAGCGATCCCAGTTTCATACAGACGGTGCCCAAGAAAGGCTACCGCTTGCTCGTTGGTCCATCTTCACCAGAGGTGCCCACATACCGGCGCAGATTCATCACCATTGCAGCGGCTGCGGTGTTGACGGCGACAGGCGCTCTGGCCTTCTGGTTTTCATTACAAGGCGAGCATCTCACTCGCATCGCCGTGTTGCCCTTCAGTGCCGAGTCACCGGATCATCATCTGGGTTCCGGGGTGGCGGAAGAGATCATGAATACTCTGGTCGGTTTGCCGGAGTTGCGGGTCACCTCACGCACGGCTGCGTTTGCTGAGCGACTGGAAACCGATCCGAAACGGATCGGCGCGGAGCTTGCCGTGGATGCGCTGCTCACGGGTAACGTGCGGCGCACGCCGGATGGCTTCCGGATGTCTGTGCAGTTGGTGGAAGTCAGCAGCGGCGATCATCTCTGGGCAGATACGTTCGAGGGGCCGGAATCCAGTTTCTACGCCATGCAGGACGAGATAGTCGCCTCAGTGGCGAACACGCTGGGACTGCCGGTCACCGTTCCGTTGCAGGTCGCCAGAGCCACTGCAGACATCAATGCCCTGGATCTCTATCTGCTCGGCCGCCACCACTGGCATGACCGTACACCGGAAGGTCTCGAACGAGCCGTCGCCTATTTCCAGCAGGCAATCGATGCTGATCCGGGCATGTCGCAGGCTTACAGCGGCCTGGCGGATGCTTATCTGCTCCAGGCTAACTACGATGACCGGGAGGTCACTTCCGCCATTACGCTGGCCGGTCCGCTGATCGAACAGGCGCTGCTGCTGGATCCGGACTCCGCTGATGCCCATGCCTCCCGCGGTATCCTGTTGCAGAAGCAGGGAGACTACGCCGCCGCCGAGGCCGCACTTGCCGAAGCCGTGCGACTGAATCCGAATCACTCGATGGCGCACATGTGGCGGGGCAACGCGGTGATGGCGCTGGGAGATCTGACTGGCGCTTTCAGTCACTACGAGGCGGCGTTTGCACTGGATCCGCAGCACCCGGCCGTGACCCATAACTACCTCAATACCATGATCGAGCTCGGTCGCTACGCAGAAGCGCGGAGCATTCTGAGCGCTCGATCGTTGGCCGATCGCGCCATGCTGCAGATGTCGGCGCAGCTGGCGCTGCAGGCAGGCGAGTGGGAGGAAGCAGCGCAGCTCGCAGAACTCATGACCGACGACGTGATCGGCGCGCACCTGCTCCGCTGGCAGCTGGAAGTGAAGCGCCAGGAACTGGCCCGGGCGGAAACCCATCTTGGCATTGCAGCGCGGCTGGCACCGTCTGATGAGCGAGTCTATCTGGCAGCGCTCGAGCACCAATCCCTGGCCCCCGATGCCATGCGCTTCAATAACGTGCTGAGCTACTGGGACGATCAGGCTGAGATCCCCCACAAGATTCAGCTCATGGCACGGGCCTGGGAGGCCATCGCTCAGGTAGGCCGAGGCGAGCACGCCCCTGCAACCACTGAGCTCTCAGCCTTGCTGGGTGAGTTTCAGCATGCCTACCCGCCCTTCCGCCTCAAGCTTCTGAGCCATCTGCTCATCGCTCTGGAAGGTGCGGGACAGCTCGATGCCTATGAGCGGTGGCGCGCCGAAGCGCTCGCGGACATCACCGAGTTCGTCAATCACGGGTGGGCGTCTTTCGAGTTTCAGATCGAGCGGGGTTACCTGCTGGCAGCGGCAGGGGATGCGGAGGCGGCCGTGGAGTCGTTCCGGGCAGCCGGTCTGATCGGAGATATCTCGACGCTCAGACTCTCCGGCGATCCGCGCATTCCCGAGTCAGTGGAATCCCTGCGGGACTTCATCTGAAGTAGAATCCCCTGAACTCAGTTCGGGGAAGTTGCTTGGATTTCGTTGGTAGTCACATCTTATCCGTAGACCAGTTCGATCGTGCTGATATCGACAAGGTCTTCGCCATAGCGGACGACATGCGTATCTACGCAGATCGGGCCAGAATCACCCGGGTCCTGCAGGGGGCCATTCTCTCCAACATGTTCTTTGAGCCAAGCACTCGGACTCGGATCTCGTTCGGGTGCGCATTCAATCTGCTCGGTGGTGATGTCCGCGAGACGACAGAGGTTAAGGCGTCTTCTCTGGCCAAAGGTGAGTCCCTCTACGACACGGCCCGGGTGATGTCCGGCTACAGCGACGTGATCGTCATGCGTCACCCTGAGGCGGGCTCCGTGGCGGAGTTTGCTGCCGCCAGCCGGGTGCCGGTGATCAACGGCGGCGACGGCCCCAACGAGCACCCCAGTCAGGCACTGCTCGATCTCTACACCATCCAGGGTGAGATGGAGAGTCGGGGCAAGGGCATCGATGGGCTGCGCATCGCCCTGGTAGGTGATCTCAAGTACGGCCGAGCCGTGCACTCGCTGTGCAAGCTGCTGAGCCTCTACGAAAACGTGCACTACAGGCTGGTCTCACCGGCCGGGCTGGGTGTTCCGGAAGACATCACCCGGGAACTTCGGGCCCGCAACCACGCGGTTGAAGAGTTCGACCAGCTCGAGGCAGGCATTCACAATGCCGATATTCTCTACGTAACCCGCACCCAGGAAGAGCGGTTCCCTACCCAGGAGGATGCGGACCGTTATCGAGGCCTGTTCCGGCTCAACAACGAGATATATACCGAGAATTGCGAGCCCAATACCGTGATCATGCATCCTCTGCCCCGGGATTCTCGCTCAGACGCTCGGGAGTTGGACGATGATCTCTTCCAGAATCCGAATCTGGCCATCTTCCGGCAGACGGACAACGGGGTGCTCATTCGAATGGCGCTGTTTGCGCTGGTGCTGGACGTGGCGAACGAGGTGCACAATCACGCGCAACCGGTCACCTGGTACACGGCCAGGCGATTCTCAGATGTCTGAAAAACTAGGGTGTGGACGAGAGCCCGAAAGGCTCTCGCAAGCCGTCCGGTAGGAAGGCCATCCTACTTGACGCCTTTCACCTTCGGCATCCGATCCTTCCAGGATTTCGGCGCGGATTTGTAACCGCGGCACTCGGCCAGAAACTTGGTGGCTTCCCGCCAGGCTTTCTCGGCACCAAGACGCTTTACGGAAAATTCCCGAACATGGGACTTGCCGTTGGTCTGCACCTGGACGCGGAAAGCCGGTGAGGGGCGGCGCACCAGGTTGATCCCACGCACGCCGGTGGAGTGCTTCTTGTCCGTGGCGGCTTCTCGAACCCGCTTGTTCCGGGCCTTTTCCTGCGCTTCCGCCCACTTTTTATCCAGCGCTTTGGCATCGCGGCGTACCTGAGCCTGCTTGGTCTTGTTGAGCCCGATGAGGCTGAAATACTCCTGTTCGAGCTTTCCGTTGATGCTGCGGGCAACCCGGAGAAGCTGCCCGTTGTTCAGTTCGTAAACTGCCACTTGATGACTCCTGTCTGTGTGCGTTCCGTCGCTCTGCCCAGTGCGTTGATGCTCAACCGTGCCCTAGAGGGCGGCTTCGAGCTCTGGCAACGCGTTGAACAGATCCGCGACCAGGCCGTAATCGGCCACCTGGAAAATTGGCGCGTCTTCGTCCTTATTGATGGCCACAATCACCTTGCTGTCCTTCATGCCCGCCAGATGCTGGATTGCGCCGGAGATGCCGACGGCAATGTAGAGCTCTGGTGCCACGATCTTGCCCGTCTGGCCAACCTGCATATCGTTCGGCACAAAACCCGCGTCTACGGCAGCACGTGATGCGCCGATGGCCGCCCCCAGCTTATCGGCGATGCCGTCCAGGAGCGCGAAGTTCTCACTGCTGCCCATGCCACGACCACCGGATATGATCACGCTGGCTGCCGTCAGCTCAGGCCGCTCGGACTTGGCAATCTCTTCGCCGACGAAGCTGGAAACGCCGGCGTCGTGAGCGCTGCCGACCGCCTCAACCGCCGCAGAACCACCTTCGGCGGCAACGCCGTCGAATGCCGTGCCACGCACGGAGATCACCTTGATGGCATCGTTAGACTTCACCGTCGCGACGGCGTTGCCGGCGTAGATTGGTCGCTGGAAGGTATCAGCGCTTTCCACACCCTGGATGTCGGAAATCTGAGCTACATCCAACAGTGCCGCCACCCGTGGCAGGAAGTTCTTACCAACGGTGGTGTGGGCGGTGAGGATATGGCTGTAGTTGGCGCCAAGCTCGGCCACCAGCGGCGCGACATTTTCTGCCAGCTGATTGGCGTAAGCGGCATTGTCGGCGCAGAGCACCTTGGCCACCCCGGCAACCTTGCTTGCGGCTTCAGCGACGGCAGCGCAGCCCTCACCGGCTACCAGCACGTCGATGTCGCCACCAATGGCCTCGGCTGCAGCAACCACTACCAGGGTGGCCGGCTTCAGCTCGGTGTTGTCGTGATCGGCTACAACGAGAATGCTCATGAAATCACCTTTGCTTCGTTCTTCAGCTTGTCGACGAGCTCATCAACGCTCTCGACCTTGATACCAGCAGCACGCTCGGCCGGTGGCTCGACGGACAGCACCTCCACCGTTGGGGTGAGGTCCACGCCCAGCTCATCCGGGGTCAGGACATCCAGCGGCTTCTTCTTGGCTTTCATGATGTTCGGGAGTGATGCGTAGCGCGGCTCGTTCAAGCGCAGATCCGTAGTGATCACAGCCGGCAGGTTCAGGCTGACCGTCTGCAGACCGCCATCGATCTCACGGGTGACATCGATCTTACCGTCGGCGACTTTGACCTCGGAGGCAAAGGTACCCTGGGCCATCCCGGTCAGCGCGGCGAACATCTGGCCGGTCTGACTATTGTCGCCATCGATGGACTGCTTGCCGAAGATGACGAGTTCCGCCGCTTCCTTTTCCTGCAGGGCTTTCAGCGCCTTGGCGATACCCAGCGGCTGCGCTTCGATGTCGGTCTCGATGAGCACGGCCCGGTCGGCACCCAGGGCCAGGCAGGTGCGAAGCTGCTCCTGACTGGCAGAGCTGCCCACGGTGACAGCGACGACTTCCGTAGCGGTGCCGGCTTCTTTCAGGCGCACGGCCTCTTCGATGGCAATCTCGCAGAAGGGATTAACAGACATTTTCACGTTGCTGAGGTCTACGCCGGAATTATCCGGCTTAACCCGGATCTTGACGTTGTAGTCCACAACCCGCTTTACCGGAACCAGTACTTTCATGAAGTCTCCGATGGCAACCCTGACCTTGAGTGGCCAGAAATCTTGAGTGGATTAGCGTTTTGCGCCGAAAAAGGCGGCGTATTCTCCCTTGCCCCTGAATGAGGGTCAAGACTCACCCCAACGTGTATTTAGGGGGAGCAGACTTCCGCCCGCCATCCGGGATTCCCCTGAGGTGTTTCGGCTGGCCTGGTTCGGGCACGTGCCAACGGGATCCTCTATAATGCGGCGCACAAAAGAAGGCCGACAAGCCAACAAGAAAGACTGGAGACTCAAGTGGCTGAAGACGCAGCAGTAGAAAGAGAATCGATGGAATTCGACGTGGTTATCGTCGGTGGTGGCCCCGGTGGCCTTGCTGCTGCCTGTCGGTTCATGCAGATCGCGGAGAAGACGGGCCAGGAGATTTCCGTCTGCCTGGTGGAAAAAGGCTCCGAGATCGGTGCCCACATTCTGTCCGGCGCTGTGGTCGAGCCCCGGGCCCTCAATGAGCTCTTCCCGAACTGGCAGGAGATGGGCGCTCCGCTGAACAACCCTGTCACTGATGACGAGGTCTACTACCTGCCGAACGGCACGAATCGGATCAAGCTTCCGGGGCTTGTGGTCCCAAAACCCACGCACAATCACGGCAACTACGCCACCAGCCTCGGCAACCTGTGTCGATGGCTCGGAGAGCAGGCCGAGAACATGGGTGTGAACGTTTTTCCCGGATTTGCCGCTTCAGAGATCCTCTATGATGGCAACGGTGCCGTTTGCGGTATCGTCACCGGCGACATGGGCGTATCTGCGTCTGGTGAGCAGAAAGCCACCTACGCGCCGGGCTACGAGCTGCGGGCTAAGTACACGCTGTTTGCCGAGGGTTGTCGTGGTCATCTGGGTAAGCAGCTGATCTCCAAGTTCGAGTTGGATAAGGACTCGGCGACCCAGCACTACGGCATAGGTTTCAAGGAACTTTGGGACATCGACCCGGAGAAGCACGTTCCCGGCAAGGTCGTGCACACGGTGGGCTGGCCGGGCAACCATTTCGGCGGCCTGTTCACCGGATCCTACCTCTATCATCTGGAAAACAACCAGGTGGCACTGGGTCTTATCGTGGACCTCTCCTACTCCAACCCACACGTGAGTCCGTTCGATGAGTTTCAGCGGTACAAGCACCATCCGCTGATCGCTGATGTCCTCGAAGGTGGCACCCGAGTCTCATACGGCGCGCGCGCGCTGCTGAAAGGTGGGATCTCCGCCCTGCCGGAGCTTGTCGTCCCCGGCGGGCTCCTGGTCGGTGATGATGCCGGTTTCATGAACATGACCAAGATCAAGGGCAGCCATACCGCCATGAAGTCGGGTATGTTGGCCGCCGAAGCTGTGGCTGAGGCGCTGGCTGGTGGCGCCGCGGGTGGAAAGGCTCTCGACACCTATCGAACGAAGTTCGAGGGATCCTGGCTATACGAGGAACTGGATACCGCCAAGAACTCCCAGCAGGCCATTCATAAATTCGGCACGCTCATGGGTTCGGCGTTCATCTGGGTAGACCAGACCATATTCCGAGGCAAGTTACCATTCACCCTGAAAGACCCGAAGCCCGACCACGCAACCCTGAAGCCCGCGGCCAGCTCGAAGAAAATCGACTACCCGAAGCCGGACGGTAAGCTGTCCTTCGATAAGCTCTCCAGCGTTTTCCTTTCGAACACCAACCACGAGGAAGATCAGCCTTGTCACCTGGTATTGGCGGATCCGTCAATACCGATCAGCCAGAATCTGCCCCAGTTCGACGAACCGGCTCAACGCTACTGCCCTGCCGGTGTCTACGAGGTGGTGGAAGAGAACGGCCAGACGACCTTCGCCATCAATGCTCAGAACTGCGTGCACTGCAAGACCTGCGACATCAAGGATCCGGCGCAGAACATCACCTGGGTGGTGCCGGAGGGCACCGGCGGGCCTAACTACCCGAACATGTAGCGGCTGTCGTCCCGACCCGTAGATCGGGCCTCAGCCCAGGCTGAAGCGCGCGCCGTTACTCGTGACCCACCAGCCGTTCTGGTCCTCGTAAGCAAGCTCGCTCATCCGGTAGTAGACATTTCTGCCGATCAGGGCCCGTAGACCATGCCGAACCTCCAGGTAGGGCCGTGGACGATCCGCAGTCCCTTCGACAGTGATCGGATGTGTCTCATCCGCGAGCACGTGGTCACCCACATTCGTGACGAACAGCAGCTGCTGGTCAGCGCCATCGCCGTTGACTTCCATGTCGACTGCCTGGAATGGGACATCCTCCACCTCGATCAAGAGCTTCTCCGCCGGGGTGACAAGGCAGTACCCGTCCGGGTCTTTGCGCAGGAGCGTGGCGAAGAGATCGATCAAGGACTGGCGGAGTATGGGGTCTCCTTCGTGATACCAGGCACCATCCCGAGCGATACGGATGTCGATGGTTCCGGTACGCTCGGGATGCCACTGCTGCACTGGCGGCAGCTTGCGGTTGTCGGCGAGCGCTAGTAGCTCATCGAACAGGGTGTTGACGGCACTCACCGGCAGATGAGGTGTTGGCTCAGCCGCCGATGAACTTCATCACGGTCACTTCTCCCGTGAAGGTGTTACGCTGCTTGTCACCGAGCGCTCGCATCAGTATGGACTGCAGATTGGCGAGTGCCTGATGCTCTGGCATTGCCAGTACCGGCTTCATATCGTGGGAAGCGGCTGAAGAGAGGCAGCCGTAGAGGTGCCCGTTCGATGAGAGCCGCAGGCGGGTGCAGGCGGCACAGAAGGGCTCTGACTCGTTGGCGATGACGCCGAAAGTACCCACCCCGGGGATCTCATAGCGCACGGCAGTGGAATCGTAGGGGGCGTCAGTTCGGGAGAATTCGTAGTGCTCGCCAATGGCCTCGAGGATGTCCGCCATGCCGATGAAGTCACGCTGGAATGCCTGGCTGGTCTTCAGATGGCCCATCTGCATGAGCTCGATGAAGCGCAGCTCGAAGCCGTTTTCGAGGCAGTAGTCGAGCATGGGCAGGATCTGGTCGGCGTTTGCCGTCCGCATGGGCACCATGTTGACCTTGATCCTCAGACCCGCGTCCTTGAGGGCGGCCAGCCCGTCGAGGACCGTCTCCAGATCGCCGGATCTGGCGATGCTGCGGAATCGGTCTGCATTCAGAGTATCCAGGCTCACGTTGATGCGTTTGAGACCGGAGTCCAGGAGCGTATCGAGCTTGCGTAGCACGAACTGCCCGTTGGTGGTGACCGAAACATCTTTCAGACCCAGCCTCATCACCTCCGGCAGGAAGCTGTCGAATTTGGGCGTCAACAAGGGCTCGCCGCCGGTGATCCGCAGCCGGTCGATACCGGCCGCATCCATCAGCAGCTTTACCGCCCGGCTCATCTCGTCCGCTTCGAGCTCATGCGTCGCTGCCTGGAGCCGTTTGCCGTCCGGTACGCAATACGTGCAGGCATAGTTGCAGGCAGCCGTCAGGCTGACTCGCAGATTGCGGAAACGGCGCCCCAGGGCGTCGACGATCATGACGGCTGGCTTCCAGGTGGTTACGCGGACCCTGAGTATGCCTCGACGGGGGTAAATGTCACGTAAAACGGGAACCAGTTCCCGGTATCGGATGGGAGATTGACGTCTACTTTACCCATCGCCGCTCTCTCCCCTCCCCCCAGAATTGAGCGGCGAACAGGTCGGGTGATCCCCCGCCTGATTAATTGAGCCCGACCAGCTTCCCCGAGTAGGTCGGGTTTTTTTTGGGGGGTGATCTTTGAAGTGCTGCTTCTGTGAACCGGTAAATCAGTCTGGCACCAGTTCCGCGAGCTGCTCAGTTTGCGGCGCGTTGATCGCCAACTGCCCGCAACACGACTTTCAGCGGCATATCAAACACCGTCTTTTTTGCATCTACCGTCTTCACCTTCACAGTGCCGGAGTTCCAATCGTTGCCGGCGAGCACCAGATAGTTGGTCCCATCGCGGTTGAAGATGCGCCCCTCGAGCTGCTTGTTAGCCATGACTTCCCTTCTTACGGTCTTTCCCAATAACGTCCCACAGGGCTCTGGGGGCCCCTTGTAGCCGCCATTTTCTTACCAGAAAGGGCGCCCGGACACGGGCTGTGCTGCATGGCTTTGTAATCAGGACGTGAGGCGTCGGGTCAGCTTGGCCGTAAAGCCGTTTGCCCAGAAAACCCGATTCGAGCCTTTGATCAACAGACTGTCCCCGGGCTGCAGCAGACGGGCCATATATTCCTCCAGGGCAGCGTCCGCACTGGCATGCCAGGTCGCTGCGCTGCCGAGTTGCGCCGCCAGCGGACGCATGCCCTCTCCGATCAGGTGAACGGCCGCCAGGCCTTCACACAGCGGCGCCAGGCGCTCGTGGGCCGATTCCGAAGCCTCGCCCAGTTCCAGCATCTCGCCGAGCAGCGCGATACGTCGGCCAGGTTCAGCGGCGAAAGATCTGAGTGCAGCTGCCATGCTTTCCGGATTGGCGTTGTAGCTGTCGTCAATCACAGTGATGCCTTCGATCTCGATACGGTTGCCACGGCCGCCCGGCACCAGCGTATCGGGGAGATCCAGGGCGGGTGCGAGATCGACCTCCAGCGCTGCACAGACAGCAAGTACGGCGGCCAACGACAGCGCTCGATGCTCTCCGCCGCCCGGGACTCGGGCGCGCACCTCCCGGTCACCGAGCCGGTATCGAGCGAAGCCGGCTGAGACCTCCATAAGCCGTACATCCGCACGCTCGGACCGACCGAAAGTGATGCTTTGCACATCACCTCGTATGCCATCGAGGCTTACCCGGTCTTCAACCACGAAGAGAGAATTAGGCTTTAACCCGTTGATTATACATAGTTTCTCTATTCTCAGTTCATCGCGGCTGGCGAAGTTCTCCAGATGGGCTCGATGCACATTGAGGAGAACGCTCAGGGTCGGTGACACCAGTTCCGAAAGCGGTCCGATTTCTCCTGGGTGATTAGTGCCGATCTCGAATACTGCTGCTCCTGCATCCGCGGGTGCTCGTGCGAGGGAGAGTGGGACGCCCAGGTGGTTGTTCAGGCTCCCTTCGGTGGCGAATGCTCTCAAGGCAGCTCTCAAGAAAGTCTTGGTGGTGGTCTTGCCGCTGCTACCGGTGATGGCCACCACCGGGCAGCTGAGTCGTGCCCGGCCGGCCCGTCCCAGGTCCCAGAGTCCGTCCAGGGTGTCCGCCACCTTCAGCTCAGCGCAGTCCCGGTGGATGGCGTCGTGACTCAGCACGCCCGCTGCACCGGCTGCAAGTGCCGCATCGATAAAATCATGGCCGTCCCGGTCTGATCGCTGGCTGGCATTGAATCGGGGGCCGGGATCGCCGGTCAGAGCGATGAAGAGATCGCCGGGTTGGGTCGTGCGGGAGTCGATGCTGATGCCGGTGATGTCGGGCCCATCGACTGCTTCAACACCAACAGCACGGCAGAGTTCGGGCCAGCGCCATAGCGGCCTCATCGTTCGGCCTTCTCTTCCGGTAGCGATTTGCGCATCGATACCCCCCGCAGGGCAATGAGCCGGGTTATAGTCGCCGCTGAGCCGGAGTATCTGGGAATCCGCATGGGCGGGCACTTTACACGGGAACCATGGGAATAAGGTAGCGAGCATGACCGAGCGGACTGCAACGGGTGGGATCAGCGCATTTTTCGGCCGACTGGGCCGGGGGCTTACGCGAGCCCGCAATTTCACGTTGAACGCGTTGTTCGTCCTGTTCCTCCTGGTGCTCATAGTCGCCCTCTTTGCAGATGACACGCCCGTCGTGCCGGAGGACTCGGCCCTGCTGGT
Organism: Candidatus Azotimanducaceae bacterium; assembly: GCA_965215995.1. Classification (GTDB taxonomy): domain Bacteria; phylum Pseudomonadota; class Gammaproteobacteria; order Pseudomonadales; family Azotimanducaceae; genus SZUA-309. Next base: position 5,062,012 of record OZ244128.1, read on the forward strand.
GAACCCGCGCGGTGTGCTGGTTGATCAACGCAGCCAGGTGGATCCGCTGGCCGAGTTTTTCGCGCCGGACACGCCCGGAGAGGTTGAGCTGCGCGACATCACCAACGCTCTGAAACGGGCAGCGACTGACGATCGGATTCGCCTGGTGGTGCTGGATCTGGATGAGCTGATCGGCATGAGCGCCGGTCAGGCAATGGTGATTGGCCAGTCGTTGCGGTTATTTCAGGCAGAAGGCAAAGAGGTGATCGCCTACGGCTCCGGTTTCGGTCAGTCTCAATATCTGCTGGCGACCTATGCGGACGCTCTGTATATGCACCCTATGGGTCAGCTCATTTTGCCAGGCTATGGTGGAAATCAATTATATTTCAAAGAGTTACTGGACAAACTGAATGTAACTATCCATATCTTTCAGGCTGGCAAGTACAAGGAGTTCGTGGAGCCCTACTCCCGCTCGGACATGTCCGACGAAGCCAGGCAGGCGAATCAGGTGCTGGTGGACGAACTCTGGGCAGCTTACCGGGCTCAGCTGCTGGAGAACCGCGAGTTGGACGCACCCATCCTCGACCGCTTTACCCACTCGTTGCCCGAACAGCTCGAGGCCATGGGGGATCTGGCAACCGTGGCCCTTGAACACCACCTGGTGGACGAACTGTTGAATCTGGATGAAGTCCGGGCCCGAGTCGCCAATGAGGTGGGGTATGCCAACGATGGTGAGTTCTTGCGCATCGACTTTGAGGATTACCTGAGAGCGAATCCGGCCAGCTCCGGGCGTGGTAAAGCGATCGCTGTGATTACGGCGGAAGGGCCGATCATGATGGGGCGTCAGAACCAGGGCGTCATCGCCGCCGACACGATCTCGAACCTGATCCGCCGGGCGCGGGAAGACGACGATGTGGCGGCCCTCGTCCTGCGAGTGAACAGTCCGGGTGGCAGCTCCTTCGCATCCGAGATCATCCGGCAGGAGTTGGAGCTTCTGCAGCTCACGGGCAAGCCGGTGATCGCCTCCATGGGCAACGTGGCAGCGTCCGGTGGCTACTGGATCTCGGCCACTGCTGATCAGATTTATGCCCGCCCGACCACGATCACGGGCTCCATCGGTGTTTTCGGCATCGTACCCACGTTTGAGCAGGCGCTGAACGAAATCGGCGTGCACACCGATGGGATCGACACCACCCCACTTTCACGAGCCTTCGATCCCTTCTCCGGCTTAACGGAGGAGATGTCCCGCATTCTTCAGCTCAGCACCGAAGAAACGTACGAACAGTTCGTCAACCTGGTGGCCCGCGGCCGGGACCTGGCGCCGGAAGCAGTGGACGAGGTGGCTCAAGGGCGGGTCTGGACAGGGGCCACCGCGCAGACGCTCGGTCTGATCGATGAGCTGGGTGACCTCACGGACGCCGTTGCCAGAGCAGCCGAGCTGGCGGAGTTGGAGGAGTACCGAATCAAGCGGATCCGCCCGGATCTCAGCCCACGGGAAATCCTCTTAAGCTCCCTTGGTGGCATTGAAAGCGAGTGGTTGCCGCTGGGTAGAACCCGTGTCGCTGCCGTGCTTGCGGAAGCAGAACGATTCCTTGCAATGCTGAATGACCCAGGCGACAACTACGCCATCTGCGAGCTCTGCATGGCGCCGTCCGGGCTGTTTCAATAGACGCGTAAGAAGCGTATGGCTGTGAGGTATTCGCAGCCTCTAGAAAAGACGAACGCGAGTGCGACCGCTCGGTCCCCGTGAGCTCGCACGACGGCGGCGCATGCGGCCGTGCAGTGCTTTTCGCTTCGAGGCGAGAAACTCCTCCTGGGTGACATTCTTGCCTTTCAGAGATTTGGCGTTTTTACGATAGCGGCAGAAGTCGCTATAGGCATCGATCTCCGGTCGCAGCTCGGCGGTGAGGAGCTCGATCATGATCGCATCGTCAATGAAGCCGAGTACGGGAATGCTGTCCGGGATCATGTCTTGCGGGTCGGCGAAATAGGCCAGTGCCGAGAGCACGTTCTGCCGCTCTTTGTCCGCCAGCGCCCAATCCTCATCCTTCACCATGTCGATCAGGGCGGTGAGCTTGGCAACGCGGACGGCGACGAACATGGGTACTTTGGTATTCCTGATTTCCTGCACCATCTTTTCAGCGCTGGAAATCACCTCGTCGTCGCTGAGCTTGGACGCCGCAGCCTGGGCCTGCTTCATGTTCGCACGGAAATAGCGCAGGTCTTTGTCGTCCAGATCGAAAGTCACCCTGAATGGCATGACTACCCCTCCCTAAGTTGTCTCCGTCTCGGCTACGCGAGTCGTTGTTAGTTGCTTGGTATGGACTCGGACTATACCGAATCCCTGCTAGTTTGGTTCCCTTTCTTTTACCTTGAGCCAGTACTCGGAGGTCAGCGATTTCATTTCTTTGCGCATGAGCATGATGCCGATCAGGTTAGGTATGGTCATCAGCGCCAGTGTCACGGCGGAGATGAGCCAGATCAACGACGTGTCTGCGATTGTCGCCGAGAAGAAGCCGACCACGTAGGTCACTCGATATAGTGTCACCCACTTCAAGCCGAACAGGTAAGTGACCGCCCGATCGCCGTAGTACGACCAGGCAAGCGCGGTTGAAAACGCGAACAGAACCAGCCCCACAGTAACCGCATACTGACCATAGGTTCCCAGGAAGCTCTGCTCGAATGCTTTTGCAGTGAGGGGCACGGAATGCAGAAGCGACCGGCCTGAGAACGTCAACGAATCGTCTGTGGCGGCGCCATCCGCGAAAGTGATCTCACCGGTGAAGGCCTCGCCGTTTCGCAGTACCCGCACTTCCTCGGCAATGGAGCGGTTGTGAATCACGGTGTACGGACCGGCGGCCAACACGCCGTTCACCACGGCAACAGAGCCGCTGTAGGCCTGCACCGGATCGTCAGCGGGCGGCACGATGTCGAGATGGGCGAAGAGCTGTCCGACGTGCTCCGGGTTGTCTTCGCTGTAGCGATCAGCCACCACCTCCATGTCGAACGGCGTGAACTCGGTTTCGAATTTCTGCGTCCACACCCCCGAGGAGAGAATCACCAGGCCGGTGAGCGTGCAGATCAGCAGAGTGTCGATGAACGGCTCCAGGATCGACACCATACCTTCGGAAACCGGCTCGTCTGTGCGGGCGGCCGCGTGGGCGATGGGTGCAGAACCCTGCCCCGCTTCGTTCGAAAACAGACCCCGATTCACGCCTCGATTGAACGCGTAGGCAAAGGTTGCGCCCAGGAACCCGCCGGAGGCAGCCGAGCCGGTGAAGGCGTCAGCGAAGATCGCCGTCAAGGAAGGCAGGATCTGATCTGCATTGCTGATTGCCACCGCCAGCGCGCCGAGCGCGTAGAAGATGCCCATCAACGGAACGATGCTCGCGGCCACCAATGCGATGCGGCGAATGCCGCCAATGATCACCGCGCCGAGCAGCACGGATAGCACCAGGCCGGAAGCCCAGGTCGGGATGCCGAACGAGGCTTCCAGGCCCGAGGCCATGTTGTTGGATTGCGGCAGGTTGCCGGAACCGAAGGAGCTCACCATGAGCGCTACCGCAAAAAAGACGGCCAGCCACTTCATGTTCAGACCCCGCTCCATGTAGTACATGGGGCCGCCAGCCATTCGTCCCTCGTCGTCCTTCACCCGGTATTTGTGGGAGACCGTCACTTCCACGAACTTGGTGGTCATGCCGACAAAAGCCGTCATCCACATCCAGAACAGTGCGGCTGGCCCGCCGAGATAAATGGCGAAGGCCACCCCGCCGATGTTGCCGGTGCCTACCGTGCCGGAAAGCGCCGTGGACAGCGCTTGGAAGTGGGAGGTATCACCCGGCTCATCGCTCGCCGTGTGCTTGCCTCGCAGCACGCCCCAGGCGTGCTTGAAGTAACGGATCTGAGGAAAGCCCAGATACAGGGTGAAGAAGACGCCGACACCGAGTAGCAGGAAAGGAAAGTAGACGGCGCTGCCCAGATAGCCGTCCAGAAACTCGATGAGGGATTCGAATACCTGCATAGGCCGTCTGCGTTCCTGTTATGCGTTGTTGTTTTTGTTCCGGAAAGAGCTACTCAGGAAAGAGCGCGCCACGTAGCACGTGGTAGATCTCGTCCTGCTCGATCACGCCCCGGAGTGTATCGGCATTCGGGCCGCGCGCATATGCCGCCACATCCTCACCGGCATGCGTTTCAGACCCCATGGGTATGGTTGCCAGCTGAATGAAGTCTTTGTCTCGGGTGTCTACGTCACTGAGATCGGGTACCGTCGCCCGGTAGCCGGGGCCATTGGCGTAGCTGAGCGTCGTATACGGGCGACCGGCTGCGTCCTTGCCCAGTTCCGCGATGCCGGACTCCACCTTGCCGAGGATCGGATTACCGCGACGTGGATAGCCGCTGATCGTCAGCGTGTGGCTGTGATCGGCGGTCACCAGAATCAGGGTATCGGCCTCATCGGTGAGGTCCATGGCGACCTGAACAGCATCTGCCATGGCGATGGCGTCGGTCAGTGATCGATAGGCGTTACCGGCGTGATGACCATGGTCGATGCGCCCACCCTCCACCATCAGGAAGAACCCTTTGCCCGATTCGGCGGACTCCGACTGAAGACGTTCAATGGCGAAACGCGTCATTTCAGCGATGCTCGGCTCGCCCTCGTCGGTGGTGTTTCGATCGGCTTCGTACTGCATGTGGGACGGTTCGAAGAGACCGAGCACCTGGCCGTGTTCTGGTGCGGCCAGAAGCTGACCGGTGTTCCAGGCGTAGTGTCGATCGTCGGCAGCGGCAACCCACTCTTCGACCAGGTTACGCCCATCGCCGCGCATGCCCGCTGGTTGACCATACTCTGCATCTACAGCACCCGCGGGTAAGAAGGCTGCACGACCGCCACCAAGGATCACCTCGATGCCATCGCCGTGATCGAACTCCACCATCTGCCGGGCGAGGTCCACACAACCCGCTTCTACCGCGGTAGCCGGTAGGACGGAGTCCGCCTCCCAGCCGCGATTTGGCGTATGGCCGTAAGTTGCTGCCGGTGTGGCGTGGGTAATACGTGCGGTGGAAACGATGCCGGTTGGGTGGCCTCGGTCTTCCGCATCCTCGAGCAGCGTGGGCAGCTCGTTCTCGAGCGCTGCCACGCAGTCGTTCTGGCGGACGGAGGCGGGTACGCCGAATATGCCGATCCGCGTTTTCTCGCCGGTCATGATGGCGGACATGGTACCGGCGCTGTCGGCCACCTGGCTGTCCGTGTTGTAGGTCTTGACCAGTGCCACGTTCGGGAAGGTCTCGAAGGGAAGCTCGTGCTCCTCGCCCAACTTACCTGCCTGCTGGCCGGCAAGAATTCGAGCTGCGGTGACCGTGCTCACCCCCATACCATCGCCGAGAAACAGAATCACGTTTTGCTGCTCATCACTGGCGCCGTCTTCGGCTTCCACACCAGTGCCCGCGCAGCCGGTGAGCAGTAGCAGACAGGTGAACGCTCGAGCGGATATGGAACGAAAGGTGGTACTCATCGGATGCTCCTTTTCGAGGTTAGTCGAGATCAGTTTCCGCGAGGTTCACGCATGGTGACGAACTCTTCCGCCGCGGTCGGGTGGATGCCGACGGTGGCGTCGAAATCCGTCTTGGTGGCACCTGCCGTGATCGCCACGGCCAGACCCTGGATGATCTCACCTGCATCGGGACCGACCATGTGGGCACCCACGACCTTGTCGTCCGCGCCATTCACCAGCAGCTTCATCAGCGTCCGTTCGGCTCGGCCCGTCAGGGTGTGTTTCATCGGCCGAAAAGTGGACTCGTAGACCACCAGCTCAGGAAATCGCTCTCTGGCCTCTTGCTCAGTGGGACCGACGGTGCCGATATTCGGCTGACAGAAGACGGCGGTGGCGATGTTGTCGTAGTTCATCCGCCGCTTCGGGTTGCTGGTGAAAAGGTTGTTGGCGATGCACATACCTTCAGCGATGGCCACCGGTGTCAGCTGCATGCGATCGATCACGTCGCCGATGGCGTAGATGTTCGGCACAGAGCTCTGGAAGTAGTCGTCCACCAGAATCTTGCCGAAGTCCCCGAGCTCGACGCCGGCTTCCTCCAAGCCCAGTCCAGCGGTTTTAGGATAGCGGCCAATGGCGCAGAGCACCTGATCGGTTCTGTGCTCATGGCCGTTGGTGAGCGTCACGACCCGCTCTTCGCCATCGAGCTCAACGCGCTCGATATTGGCATTGAAGTGGAGCTTGATCCCCTTCTCCTCCAGCTCGTCGTTGACAAACTCGCGCACGCCTTCATCGAAGCCGCGCAGGAACAGCGGTCCGCGGTAGACGAGATCGGTTTCCACGCCGAGACCGTTGAAAATGCCGGCAAACTCGACGGCGATATAGCCGCCACCAAGCACCAGAGCACGTTTCGGCAGCTCGTCCAGATAGAACGCTTCATTGGAAGTGATTGTGTGCTCAGCACCCGGAAACTCGGGTTGCACGGGCCAGCTGCCGGTGGCGATGAGAACGTTCTCGGCCGAGTAGGTTTCATCACCCACGGCGACGGTGTGAGGGTCAAGCAGCTTTGCCGTGCCCCAGATCCGGGTGACCCCGGCATTGTCCAGCAGCCCGGCATAGATGCCGTTCAGCCGCTCGATCTCCCTGGTTTTGTTGTCTCGCAACCGGTCCCAATCGAGTGGGCTTGCCTGGACGTCCCAACCATAGGCAGCGGCGTCTTCGAACTCCTCGGCGAAGTGAGAGCCGTAGACGAACAGCTTTTTCGGCACGCAACCCACGTTTACGCAGGTGCCGCCCAGGTAGCGATCCTCGGCAACAGCAACCCGGCCGCCATAGGTCGCCGACATTCTTGCCGCGCGCACACCACCGGAGCCGGCCCCGATGACGAAGAGGTCGAAGTCGTAACTCATTGGGAAGATTCTTAAGAAAGATGCCGGGAGCGTACTGAAACGGTGGCCGGATGCAACCAGCGAGGTCTTACCGCACCAGCCTTGGGGTGACCAAGAGGCACTTACACCCGCCCCATTGCCATGCCCGGAGACCGGCTCCTACACTCGCCATTTGGGGTTGCTGTCAAGAAGATCTGGGGAACAGACGGATGAGCGAGACGAGAACGGGCGCGCAGAGCCTGCTATCCACTTTTGTCGGGGCCGGGGTGGAGGTGTGTTTCACCAATCCCGGTACCTCCGAGATGCATTTCGTCGCCGCACTCGATGAAGAGCTCGGCATGCGTGCCATTCTGGGGCTCTTTGAAGGTGTGGTGACGGGTGCGGCCGACGGCTACGGACGGATGGCTGGCAAGCCCGCCTGCACGCTCCTCCATCTTGGCCCTGGACTTGCCAATGGGCTTGCCAATCTGCATAACGCCCGCCGGGCGAATACACCGATAGTCAATGTGGTCGGTGATCACGCCACCTACCATCGGGAGTTGGATGCACCTCTGACCTCTGACATTCGGGGCTTCGCGAGCCCGGTATCGAGCTGGATTCATATGTCTGAGTCGGCCGGGACGGTTGCCGCCGATGCAGCTGCGGCAGTGCAGGCCGCTATGACACCACCGGGGCAGATCGCCACACTGATCCTGCCGGCGGACTCAGCCTGGAATCCGGGTGGTTCAGCAGCGGAACCACTGCCGCTGACAGAACGTGCTCTGGCATCGGACACCGCCGTCAGCGGTGTGGTGGACGCACTCCGTTCAGGGGAACCGTGCACGTTGTTGTTGAATGGTCCGGGGGTGAGCGAACGCGCGTTACAACTGGTCAGTCGGCTTGCCCAGCATTCCAACGCTCGGGTGCTTGGCGACACCTTTATCAGCCGGGTGCCACGGGGTGCCGGACGCGTAGACCTGGAACGGCTGCCCTACTTTGCCGAGCAGGCCGAGGAAGCGCTGGCAGGTAGCCGGCATCTGATTCTCGTCGGCACGAAAGCACCGGTAAGTTTTTTTGCCTATCCGGGCAGGGCCAGTGAGCTGACGCCTGAGGGTTGCCAGGTCCACACCCTGGCTACAGCAGAAGAAGATGCGGAAAGCGCGCTGGAGGCGGTGGTGGAAGCCATTGGCGCCGGAGGTTTCAGGCCAGTGCTTGCCGAGCTGAACCGCCCCAGCCTGCCTGACGGTCCCCTTGAGCCCGGCAGCATTGCCCGATCACTGGCAGCTCTGATGCCGGACGACTCGATTCTGGTGAATGAAGCGGCCACCTCTGGGTTTGCGATTCCACCGCTGACGGCTGCCAGCGCGCCGCACGACTGGCTGGACCTCACCGGCGGTTCCATTGGCATCGGCTTGCCGCTGGCGGTCGGTGCTGCGGTGGCCTGCCCGGACCGTCGGGTGATTGCGCTGCAAGCGGATGGCAGCGGCATGTACACGGTGCAGGCACTCTGGACCATGGCTCGGGAAGGTCTCGATGTGACGACTATCGTGTTTGCGAACCGCAAGTACGCCATTCTGCAGGTGGAGTTCATGCGAGTGGGTGCCCACAATCCGGGCCCCAAGGCCATGAGCATGCTGGATCTGGACAGGCCGGACATCAACTGGGTGGACCTGGCCCACGGCATGGGTGTGCCGGCCCGGCAGGTGACTGACGCGGGTGCATTCAATGATGCGCTGGCGGAGTCTCTGGCCACGCCCGGTCCCTACGTGATCGAAGCCGTTATCTAGAAGGAAGTCTCGTGAGAGTTACGTTATTCGGAACCGGCTACGTCGGTCTGGTTACCGGCACCTGTTTTGCCGAGCGTGGTAACGATGTGCTTTGCGTGGACGTTGACGCGGACAAGCTTGAGTCTCTGCGCCGTGGCGAAGTGCCGATTTTCGAGCCGGGCCTCGAGGACATGGTGCGACGCAATGTTGATGCGAAGCGGTTGACGTTCACCACTGATGCAGATGCAGGGGTTCAACATGGAGAAATCATATTCATTGCCGTAGGCACACCACCGGACGAGGATGGTTCGGCCGATCTTCAGTACGTGCTCGACGTCGCACGAACGATTGGCATGTATATGGCTTCTCACAAGGTCGTGGTGAACAAATCCACTGTGCCGGTTGGTACGGCGGACATGGTGCGAAATGCGATCTCGGAAACCCTGGCTCAGCGCGAATCGGACCTGACTTTCGATGTGGTATCCAATCCGGAGTTTCTGAAAGAAGGGGCAGCGGTGGCCGACTTCATGAAGCCCGATCGCATCGTCATCGGTACCGACGATCCGGTCAGCGCCAGGACGTTGACGGCCCTCTATGCACCCTTCAACCGGAATCACGACAAGATCGTCCACATGGACGTGCGCAGCGCGGAACTTACCAAGTATGCGGCCAACGTGATGCTGGCGACCAAGATCAGCCTGATGAACGAGATGGCGGGTATTGCCGATCGGGTGGGTGCAGACATCGAGTCCGTCCGCGTCGGGATCGGCTCGGATCCGCGTATAGGCTACAGCTTCATCTATCCGGGGACGGGCTATGGTGGCTCGTGCTTTCCGAAGGATGTGAAAGCACTGATTCACATTGCCGATGAGCATGGCTTCAGCGCGGATCTCATCAGCAGTGTAGAAGCGGTGAACAACCGGCAGAAGCGTGTGCTGATCGACAAGTTGTCGGCCCACTTCGGTGGTCATCTGGCTGGCAGGTCGTTCGCGATCTGGGGGCTTGCATTCAAACCAAACACGGACGACATGCGTGAGGCGCCAAGCCGCACGATCATCGATCTGCTGCTGGAAGCCGGTGCGGAGGTGAAGGTATACGACCCTGTGGCCATGGCTGAGGCACGGCGGATATATGGTCAGGAATCATCGGTTCGGTTGTGTGAGGCGCGCGAGGATACACTCACCGATTCCGATGCCCTGATCGTGGTCACGGAATGGAATGAGTTCATGAGCCCCGACTTCCATGCGATAAAGAAAGCACTCAAGACACCCGTGGTCTGTGATGGACGTAACCTCTACGACCCGGATTGGATGAGAGAATTGGGCTTCACTTACTACGCGGTGGGTCGAGGCGATCGTTAGTTGGGAGGTTGGTTGTACGCGCCCACCGACGGCTTGGCTGAGATGGGACTTTTCTCGAAATCGGTTGGGGTCAGGTAGCGGTACCTGGAGGTTCCGGTGCCTATGAGGGGACTGCCGTTTCTCGGTCGCCCCTGTCTGTCGAGCTCCGGATCCAGCCAGCGGATTCCGTTGAACCGATCAGACGGCAGCTTAAGCACAGATGTTTGAGCGAGCCAGGCATCACGGCTGATACCGGCATAAACCTCGTGGTCGAACTTGAGCTCATCACTGCCGATGCGTCCTCGTTGGCTAAGTCTGAGAATTGCGCTGTCAGCGTCCTGCTCCGTGACCAGGTAGACGTTGTTTGCCAGGACAATTCGGCTGTTACCTGGGCGCTCGGCTTCTTCACGATCGATATATAGAATCGAGCTTCTTCTGCCGATATCGGTCACCGTGTTGTGGGCGATCAGGCAATCCCTGCAGCCGTTCAGAGAAAACGCATCGTTCTGAGTTTCCTGTTCTGGATTGGTGCGAATGATGTTCGCCACCACTCTGATTTGCTGAGCCGGATAGGCAGCGTCGATGGGCCGATAATAGGGCTCTCCAGTGTCCCCACCCAGCTGTATGGACCTGCCCTCGACGCCTTCGAAAACATTTCCCGTGATCAGAACGTCGCTGCTGCCGCCTTTTGTCTGCACGCCATTGAGGGGTTTGTTGTGAAAATGATTGCCGGTGATCAGTCCCCTATGTGAGCCGACCATATCGATAAACTCGCCGGATACGCAGTTTTCGAATTCCGAATTCAGCACTCGAAAGTCATCGACACCGGACAGTTTCAGGCAGTCGCTGTTGGTTCCTATCTTCGTTCGCTGGTAGAGCCCCACGTCCCGGATCAGGACGTTGCGAATCGTGATGTGGTGGGTCGGTGTCGAGTAGTCGGACCCATCGTCGATATTCATGCCGTGGGGAAACGCCCTCTCGCAGAGGATATTCGCGATGACGATGAACGACACGTTACTCATACGAATGCATGGTTCCCCGGCGTCTTCGATACCGTCGGCGCCGCCATCGACCAGTGTCAATCGCCGTCCCTGCTCATCCAGAGCACCGGCAATGACGATAGGTGTGTGCTTGGTTCGACGGACACTCTCAACCGCGCCCAGGGCGTCGTGCTTTCCAGGAGCGATCTCAATTCTGACGGGTTGGTCCTGAGTCTCCACGGCCAGCTGTAAAGCTTCCGCAAGAGATTCCACCGTCGGAGTTTCCCTGTCATCTCCCGGAAGGTCGGGCCACGAGTTGCCGGCCTCACCAACCACTCGGATGACAAACCACGCTTCAATACCCTCCTCGAATGAGATGTCGGACGGCGCGGTCATGGCAGGCAGGTGCCATTCAGCCACCGCTTCCGCTGCTGGCTGATCCGGATCACACCCACTCGCTGAAAAGCTGAGGATCAACCAGACGAGGGTAGTTGCTGTCTCTATTCCTATGCGACCTGGTTTCATTGCCTGGCTGCCCTCTGGGGAAAACGTTCGCCCTTGATACTGTATGTTTATACAGTTATTCTGATCGACCCCTGTACGTAAATACAGTAGTCATGGAGTAAGGGTATGTGGGATCAGAACACTAAATCAACAGGAACCGCCGAATTACTCAGACACCCGGCACTCTGGAGAGCCGGCACGCTGCAGCGGGAGGTAGAGGCCACTCCAACCGGCTTCGAAGTGCTCGACCGCCATCTGCCTGGCAACGGCTGGCCAAAAGCCGGGCTCTGTGAGCTCATGCTGCCCTCCTCCGGTCTGGGCGAACTGAAGCTGCTGCTGCCGGTTCTGAAGACCCTGAGCCAGCAATCGCGCTGGATCGCCTGGGTAAATCCGCCCTTCATTCCCTATGCGCCGGCTCTGAGGGCCGCAGGTGTGGATATCGACAAGATTCTGCTCATCCACCCGAAGAGCCACAAAGACGCCCTCTGGGCCCTGGAGCGGGCTACTCAGTCCGGCACCTGCAGTGCTGCCCTTGCCTGGCTGGACGAGCGCGAGCTGAAAACGAAGGACACCCAGCGTCTGCAGCTTGCTGCCCGTCAGGGCGGCACGCTGAGTTGCCTCATCCGGCCGGAGAAGGCGCTGGAGGAGAATTCCATGGCTGAGCTGCGCCTTGCCGTTCGCCGCAGCGGTGAAGACAGTCTGAATGTCTGCCTCTGCAAGCGCCGGGGTGGCTGGCCGGTGCCGGATCTGTCTCTAACGCTGCAGGAGGGTCGGCGCCCGGCGGAAATCCGTGAGCAGTTGTCTCTTTGGCGCCAATGGCGCTCGGCGGAAGCCCCCGTCGTGCGCAAAGAGACCGACATACTGCCCACTCTGCGTTCGGATCGTCCCGGGGGTCCGGGCGCAGAGCACCGCGTTACCCACTGACGTGCTCTGGTTGGCGCTGCAGTTTCCCCGGCTCGGGCTCGAGGTCTGGTCTCGGGGCGATGCTCAGATCTCGGCTGGGCATGAAACCGGAAGTGGAAACGACAGACCCGTTGTCTTGCTGGAAGATAACCGAGTGCTGCTGGGCAACGATGCTGCAGAGCAGGCGGGCATTCAGCCTGGCGCGACCCTGGCCACGGCGCACAGCATTGATGGCCGCCTCATGCACTACGAGCGGGAGATTGGCCGGGAAGAGAAACGCCTGCGTTTTCTGGCGGATGCGCTGTACCGGTTCAGTGCCCAGGTCAGCCTGGAGGCGCCCGACGCGGTGGTTCTGGAGATCGGCAGCAGCCTGTCTGCCTTCGGTCTGAAGGCCGAACGCCTCAAAGACGAAGCGGAAAGCCTCTGTGCGGATTTCGGCCATGAGGTCCGCACGGCCATCGCCAGCACACCCGGGGCGGCACTTGCGCTGGCAACGGCCGGTCTCAGGCGTCTGGCATCGGTTCCGCTTGCCCATGCCCGACTGCCCACGGCCAAGCATCTGGAGCGGCTTGCCAACATGGGCCTGAAAACCCTGGGCGCCCTTATCAGCCTGCCGGACCTGGAGCTCGGCAAGCGCTTCGGTCCGGAGATGGTGGACTACCTTGCCCGCCTGACCGGCCACATACCGGATCCCAGGACCTTCATCGAGCCGGCCGCGCAGTTTGATCAGGCGCTGCATCTACTGGAGCCGGTGCAGGACAAGGAAAACTTGCATAGCCAGGCGGGCAATGCGCCCATGGAGCGTCTGCTGGCCGAGCTCGAGCTGTGGCTCGTAGGTCATCAACTCGGCGCGGAGCAGCTCATTTGGTCCTTTTCCACACACACCGAGGAGGATCGGGTGGTATTCCCCGTTTCCTTTGCCCGGGCTCAGCAACAGCAGGAGGCCTTCATGAAGATCATCCGGCTCAAGCTCGAGCAGGTGGAGCTGCCGGACGACATTCTGAACGTTCGCCTGGAAGCGGCCCGGCTCGTGCCCTGGCTCGGCGGCAGCCGGCAGCTGTTCAAGCTGCTGCCGGGGGAGGGTGAAATGTCGGACTCCGATGCCAGTGAGCTCATTGATCAGCTCCATGCCCGGCTCGGCCACGGTGCCTGCACCCGGATCGACAGCGTCGATCAGCACGCACCGGAAGCGGCCTGGCAGACGGTAAGGCCGAGTCCTCGCAAGGGACACCCCCCCCGTCGTGAACGCAACCTGGCTACAGTCAGCTCGCCGAAAGGCTGCGCGAGCGCTCGGGTGGCCTCGGAAACGACGCCCCACCGGCCCCTCTGGCTCTTTGACCCTCCTCATCCTGCGAACCCGGACACTCTGACTCTGCTCAAAGGCCCGGAACGCATTCACACCGCCTGGTGGCAGGAGGCCATCGGTCGCGATTACTACGTGGCGAGCCTCGAGAACGGTGCCCGGTGCTGGGCCTTCGTTGACGCCCGCAACCAGTGGTTTCTGCATGGTTACTTCGGATAGCGATCTTCAGGCAGCCAGGAGTTTTGGGGCCGAAGGCCACGAAACTCCCAAGCTGCCCACCAGAGGTGGGCAGCCTTATGCCGAACTGCACACAATCAGCAACTACAGCTTCCTGCGCGGCGCCTCGCATCCGGAAGAGCTGGTAGAGCAAGCGGCACAGCTCGGTTACCGGGCCATCGCCATCACCGATGAGTGCTCCTTCGCCGGGCTCGCCAAAGCCCACCTGGCGGCCAAGGACCACGACATCCAGCTCATCGTCGGGGCCGAGTTTCATCTCGAAGAAGGTATTCATCTGGTGCTGCTGGCGCCGGATCGGGCCGCGTACGGACAGCTTGCCGGTTTGATCAGCAAACTCCGGCGTCGTTCGGCCAAGGGCGAGTACCACATGAGCCTCGAGGATCTGAACTGGGGCATCGATGGTTGCTTGGGGCTCTGGGTGCCGGCGCTGACGGACATCGGCACCCTGATCAGCCAGGGCGAAGCCCTCATGTCGCGGCTGCCGGAGCTCTGGATTGCCCTCGAGCTCTTTCTCGAGGATGTGGATCTGGACAAGACGGCCAATGCCCTGACCGTTTCCATGCGTCTGGACCTGCCGATTGTCGCGGCAAATGAGGTGCACGCCCACACGCCCGTCCGTCAGCCGCTGCAGGATGTGCTCACGGCCGTTCGGCTCAAAACCACGGTGGCCGAGCTCGGCAGCCAGGGCTTCGCCAATGCCGAGCGTCATCTCCGCCCTATCGAGACCCTGGTAAACCTCTACCCGCCGGAGATGCTGAATGAATCGGTGCGCATCGCCGAACGCTGCACCTTCAGCATGGACGAGCTTCGCTACGAGTATCCTGAAGACCTGGTGCCGCCGCACCTGACCCCGAGCGAGTACCTGAAGCAACTCACTCTGGCCGGTGCTGCCGAGCGCTGGCCGGACGGTATCCCGGAAGAGACCCTCACTCTGGTGCAAGAGGAGCTGGCGCTGATCGCCGAGCTCAAGTTCGAGCACTACTTCCTCACCGTGCAGGACATCGTTCAGTTCGCCCGCAGTCAGGGCATCCTCTGTCAGGGCCGGGGCTCGGCAGCGAACTCTGCCGTCTGTTACTGCCTGCACATCACCGAGGTGGATCCGTCCCGCATGCACCTGCTGTTCGAGCGCTTCGTTTCCAAGGAGCGGGACGAGCCGCCAGACATCGATGTGGACTTCGAGCACGAGCGCCGCGAAGAGGTGATTCAGTACATCTACAGGCGCTACAGTCGGGAACGGGCGGCACTGGCTGCCACCCTGATTACTTACCGGCCAAAAAGTGCCGTTCGGGACGTCGGCAAGGCGCTCGGTATGGATCTGGATCTGGTGGACTTGCTGGCGAAGTCCCTGTCCTGGTGGGACAAGCCCGCCGAGCTGGAGGCGCGCCTCGAGAACGCCGGCCTGGATCCGAAAAGTCAGGTGGTGGTGCAGTTTCTGACCCTGGTGAACGAGGTGCTCGGCTTTCCCCGCCACCTGTCCCAGCACGTGGGTGGTTTTGTGATCTCCCGTGGCCCGCTGGCCCAACTGGTGCCGGTAGAGAACGCGGCCATGGAAGACCGCACGGTCATCCAGTGGGACAAGGACGATCTGGAAGCGCTGGGGCTTCTGAAGGTAGACGTGCTCGGCCTCGGCATGCTCACGGCCATCCGCAAGGCGCTGGAGGTGCTGAATGCGCACCGGGGCACGGATCTTCGAGTAGCCACCATTCCTCCGGAAGATCCGGAGACCTACAGGATGCTGCAGAAAGGCGACAGTGTGGGTGTGTTTCAGGTGGAGTCCCGGGCCCAGATCTCCATGCTGCCGCGGCTGAAACCTCAGCAGTTCTATGATCTGGTAATCGAGGTGGCCATTGTCCGGCCGGGGCCGATTCAGGGCGACATGGTGCATCCCTATCTGCGTCGCCGTCAGGGCATAGAGGACGTTACGTACCCAAGCGAAGGGGTGCGTCGGGTACTGGAACGCACGCTGGGCGTGCCCATCTTTCAGGAGCAGGTGATCGAGCTTGCCATGGTGGCGGCCGGATTCAGCGGCGGTGAGGCGGATCAGCTGCGCCGGGCCATGGCGGCCTGGAAACGGCGCGGCGGCCTCGAGCATTTCGAGCAGAAGCTGGTCGACGGCATGCTGGCCCGCGGCCACGACCAGGATTTTGCCGAACGGGTCTTCCGGCAGATCCAAGGGTTTGGCGAGTATGGTTTTCCCGAGTCGCATGCCGCGAGCTTCGCCCTCCTTGTCTACATCTCTTCCTGGCTGAAGCGTCACGAGCCCGCTTCGTTCTACTGCGGGCTTTTGAACAGCCTGCCTATGGGGTTCTACTCTCCTTCTCAGCTCGTTCAGGACGCAAAACGGCATGGTCTCGAGGTGGAACCGCTGGACGTGCAGCAGAGCGGCTGGGATCACCGGCTGAGCCCGGAGATCGCCGAGCCCTGTGAGCGTCTGACCAGCCGCCCTGCCCTGCGGCTGGGTCTGCGCATGGTGAAAGGGCTTTCCGAAGAGTCCGGCCGCAGGATCGAGACAGCCCGTCCGTTTCGGAGCCCGGAAGATCTGATGCGCCGCGCGGCGCTGAATACCCGGGAGCTTCGCTTTCTGGCCAGATCCGGCGCGCTGAAAAGCTTGGTCGGACACCGCTATCAGTCTCACTGGGAAGTGGCTGCGTTGCACAAGCCGACGCCCCTGGAAGAAGGGTCAGTGGAAGAAGCGGACCCGGCCAGCGAAGAATCCATCGAGTTGCCCGCCCCTGGGGTTGCCGATGACATGATGGACGACTACCGCTACGCCAGCCTGACGCTCGGTCCGCATCCCATGGCGTTGCTGCGTCGCCATCCAGCATTCGCCAAGGCTCGGACTGCCCTGGATCTGGAAGGCTATCAGCACGGTAAAATGGTTCAGGTGGCCGGCATCGTCACCGGCAGGCAGCGCCCGGGCTCAGCGTCCGGGGTCATGTTCGTCACCCTGGAAGACGAGACGGGCAACGTGAACGTGGTGGTCTGGACATCAGTGCAGGAGCGGTTCCGAGCCGTGCTGCTGCAGGGTCAGCTGCTGAAGGTGAAAGGCATCGTCGAGCGCGAGAAAGAAGTCATCCACGTGGTGGCAGGTTTCGTGGAAGATGCGACTGACGAACTGGTGGGACTGACCGTCTCATCTGCGGGCGATCGTAATGAGACGCCCTTTAAATCACGGGATTTCCGTTAGATCTCGCTTCGGTCAATCTCTCGTGTTCCGCTTGTAAGGGAACACCAGCTCGCCGTTATCCTCTGAACCTTCCTCCAAATCCTCCTTCGAACCCTCCGTTTGACCATAGGGCCGACCGCCCTCACGAAGCAGATGCAGGGTGGACTCCACAAGGATACGCAGTTGCGCGACCTCATTGGTGAGATCGCCGACCTCACTTTTCAGACCCGCACCCAGGCCATCGATCGCTCGCTCCAGGGTACTCAGACGCTGTTGAAGGTCGGCCTTGTCGAACATCGATCGGGCCATGGACTCGAGTGGCTGGCCTGGAGAGGTGAAAACCTCCTCCACTTTTTCTTCGGTACCTTTGGCCTCCGGTGCGCCACTCCAGAACTCGCCGCCGAGCTCCCGGGAAACGGCGTCGACGACTTCAGCATCGATCACTTCCACCTCTTCCAGAAAGGCATACAACAGGATCCGGTCGCACAGATTGTTTATGCGCCGCGGCACTCCTTCGCTTGCCTCAAAGATCTCCTGGAAAGCGCTGTCGGTGAAGTCGGGCCGGCCCCGGAAGCCGGCGCAACTCAACCGGTGCTCGATATAGGTACGCGTCTCGTCCTCATCCAGAGGATTCAGGTGGTAGGTGGCAATGACTCGCTGTCTGAGCTGCTCGAAGCCCTCGGACAACAGTGTGGCACGGAATTCCGCCTGACCCAGCAGAAAGATCTGCACCAACGGCCGGCCGTTGAGCTGAAAGTTGGAAAGCATGCGCAGCTCCTCTACCGATCGCTGCGGTAGATTCTGTGCCTCATCTACGATCAGCAGTACGCGACGATTCTGCTGATACTGCTGCACAAACAGCTTCTCGAGCTCCCGGAGCATGATTGCTTTGTTCGGGTTCGCTGGGATTCTCAGGCCGAAATTGACTGCGACGAGTTGAATCAGATCGTCTTCTTTGAGCTGTGTGGTGACCAGGTTGGCGACCATCAGTTCTTTCGTATCGAGACCCTGCAGCAACGTCTGAACGATGGTGGTCTTGCCGGTACCCACATCACCGGTGATGACAATGAATCCGTCAGCCTGATCAAGGCCGTACTCCAGGAAGGAAAGCGCGCGCTGGTGCTCCTTGCTCGGAAAGAAAAAGGCGGCATCCGGAGACAACTGAAACGGTTTTGCACTGAGGCCGAAATGTTCTTCGTACATGGTGAGTTCTGATGTATTCCCGTTGTCTACTTCTGCGTTTCCAGATCTAGCGAGTCCTCATTCTCAGCAGCAGTCTCCGCGCTTGGCCCCTCGTCGGCAGTTGCTTCGGCTTTGCGCCGGTAGTTCTGAGCATACCCGTATCCGTAGCTATAGGCACCTGATTCACGATGACTGGTCTTGTTCAGTATCAGGCTGACATTCGCACAGCCTTCCAGCTGCTCGATCGAGCGGGATACCGCATCCTGTGGCGTTTTATTGGCTTCGACAACGACCACGACCTGCCCCATGTGGCGTGCTAAAACAGCCGCTTCGGTCGTTGCCAGCAACGGCGGTGCGTCGAAGATCACCACCCGATCAGGATCCGATTCGGCAAGGTCCCGCGTAATAAAGCCCATGAGTTCGCTCGCATACAGCTCGTCGATCAGATCCGTATGCCCACCTGCCGGAAGCACGGAGAGCCGTTCGATGTTGGAGTGGAGCACGGCATCTTCACTGGAATACTGCTTCTCGTACAGGAGGTCGGACAGCCCCCGGTTTGCGGTAATTCCAAGCAGCTCAGTCATGCCGCCCTTGCTCACGTCCGCATCAACCAACAGCGTCTTCTTGTCCAATTCAGCCGCAAGGCTGATGGCCAGATTTACCGAAGTGAAGGTTTTCCCCTCGCCTGGCAGGGAGCTGGTAATCATGATCAGGTTGGCTGGCGGCGCATCAGAGGAAACTGACCGCTGCTTCTGAATGTTCAGCAACAGAGGGCGCTTGATTCGCCGCATCTCCTGCGAAAGCGCACTGCGGCCATCACCGGGTGTCAGATAGCCGTTTTCTGCCAGACTATCGAGCTCGATATCGCATTGGTTGCCGCTTTCGCGCAGAAACCCCTGAACCTTACCCTGGATGATCGTGGGCGGCTCGTGAGCGATCGGCGGGGACACTCTGTCGACATTGGGTTCTTCCGCAACCACCCGGTTCAGCAAAGATTTTCGTCGCTGGCCTAGCTTGGCGGCTGCCTTTTCGATT
Source organism: Candidatus Azotimanducaceae bacterium (assembly GCA_965215995.1). Classification (GTDB taxonomy): domain Bacteria; phylum Pseudomonadota; class Gammaproteobacteria; order Pseudomonadales; family Azotimanducaceae; genus SZUA-309. Next base: position 5,081,260 of record OZ244128.1, read on the forward strand.
GTGCTCATTCGTGCGGATTGGACTTGCAAAGGGAGGCAGACAGATAGTAGTTAACGCACCGCGAACGGTCTGTAAGGCCTTGTAAAGTTTGGGATGTGGCGCACGAAGCGCAAATGCACATACATCGCCTGAACAGTATCCCGAAGCCTGTTTGTTGATAATTCCGCCTCGACTCAGGGAGAACACTTCGTGGCACAACTGCCCACCGTTGATAACGTCAATATTGCTGTCATTGGCCTTGGCTACGTCGGCTTGCCGCTCGCCATCGAATTCGGCAAGCGTGTACCCACAATAGGTTTCGACGTCAACGACGCCAGAATCGCTGAGCTCCAACTTGGACAGGACAGCACGTTGGAGGTGGGAGCGGAAGAGTTCGCTGATGCCCGGATGATTACCTTTACCGGGTCCTCTGCAGACCTGGCAGAAGCCAACGTCTACATAGTAACGGTTCCCACTCCGATCGATGAGCACAAGCGCCCGGACCTGCGTTCTCTTCGTGCGGCGAGTAAAACCGTGGGAGCGGTAATTTCCGCCGGTGACGTGGTCATCTACGAGTCGACGGTATTTCCTGGTGCCACTGAGGAAGTATGCATCCCAGTCATAGAGGAAATCTCGGGACTGAAATTCAATCGAGACTTCTTTGCGGGCTACAGCCCGGAGCGAATCAACCCGGGCGACAAGGTTCACAGGCTGCCGGACATCGTCAAGGTCACGAGTGGCTCGACTCCTGAGGTGGCGGAGTTCATCGACAGTCTTTACGGGTTGATCATCACTGCAGGCACCTATCCTGCCAGCAGCATCAGGGTGGCAGAAGCTGCCAAGGTCATCGAGAACACACAACGCGATCTGAACATCGCGCTGGTCAACGAGCTCGCGCTGATCTTCGAGAAACTAGACCTTGATACCTCGGAAGTTCTCGCCGCAGCGGGTACCAAGTGGAATTTTCTCAACTTCAAGCCGGGTCTGGTCGGGGGGCACTGCATCGGTGTTGATCCCTATTATCTGACGTTCAAGGCGCAGTCAGTGGAATACCACCCGGAAGTTATCCTGGCTGGGCGCAGGATCAACGACAGCATGGGCAGTCGCATTGCAGACCGGCTCATTCGAATGATGACGAAGGCGGGTATTCATGTGGTCGGCTCGCGCGTGCTAGTCCTTGGCCTGGCATTCAAGGAAAACTGTCCGGACATTCGCAATACAAAGGTCATCGATGTCTGCAGAGAGCTGGAAGAGTTCAGTGTGGCCGTGGAGGTTTACGATCCATGGGTGAACGCAGAGGAGGCCTGCAAAGAGTACGGCATAACCATCAGGAAGGAGTTGGAAGCTGACAGATACGATGCTGCTGTCCTGGCGGTTGCCCACGATGAGTTCACATCCATGGGTGTGGAAGGCATCAGGGCCTTCCTGAAACCTGACCATGTATTGTTTGATGTGAAGGCCGTGCTGCCACCGGAAGAAGTATCGGGTCGGCTCTGATGAAAATCGTCGTCACCGGGGCTGCCGGATTCATCGGCTCTCACGTCAGCCATCGTCTTCTCGACCGCGGTGACGAGGTGGTTGGGATCGACAATCTCAACGACTACTACGACGTGGCGCTCAAAGAAGCCAGACTCGCGCGACTCACGGAACGTTCCGGCTTCGAGTTCAAGCGGGTCGACATTGCTGTCAAGCAGGCAATTGACCAGATCTTCTCAGTTGAGCAACCGCACCGGGTTGTGCACCTGGCCGCTCAGGCGGGGGTGCGCTACTCCCTGGAAAATCCCTATGCCTACATCGATGCGAATATCGTCGGCTTTCTGAACATCCTGGAATCTGTGCGCAGCATTGGAACGGAGCATCTGGTATATGCGTCTACCAGCTCCGTATACGGCAGCAACACCAACATGCCGTTTTCGGTGCACGACAACGTGGACCACCCTGTCAGCCTGTATGCTGCGACCAAGAAATCAAACGAGCTGATGGCGCATACCTACAGCCATCTGTTCGGGATTCCCTGCACAGGTCTGCGTTTTTTTACAGTGTACGGACCTTGGGGCAGACCCGACATGGCGTTGTTCCTGTTCACCCGCAAGATGCTCGCTGGTGAACCGATTGATGTTTTCAACTACGGGAATCATCGCAGGGACTTCACCTATATCGATGACATCGTGGAGGGAATCATCCGTGTGCTGGATAAGCCAGCCGACGCGAATCCTGAATGGAGCGGTGACGATCCAGATCCACACAGTTCCTCTGCGCCGTACCGGCTCTACAACATCGGCAGCAACAACCCGGTAGACCTGATGCGATACATCGAGGTGCTCGAGGAAACCTTGGGTGTCAGTGCGGAGAAGAACTTTCTGCCGCTGCAACCGGGAGACGTACCCGACACCTTCGCCGATGTGGGCGATCTGGTGCGGGATGTGGACTATCAGCCGAATACGCCTATTGAAGTCGGTATTCAGAACTTCGTTTCCTGGTACAAGGACTACCATGAAATCGACCACATAGCTCACAACGTTTGATCGTGGTGCCCACTGAGGTCAGTCCATGAGCACAATTCTCGTGACCGGCGGAGCCGGCTATATCGGCAGCCATATGTGTGTGGAACTGCTGCAGGCAGGCCACGAGGTGGTCGTTGTCGATAATCTGTCGAACAGCTCCGCCAGATCTCTTGAAGCGGTGGAGCGAATCACTCAGCGGTCGCTCCGTTTTCATGAAGTGGATCTGCGTGATGCTCAGGCACTGCGAAAGATCTTCGAGACCTATGAGCTGGAGTCGGTACTGCACTTTGCAGGACTGAAAGCGGTCGGTGAGTCAGTCTCGCAGCCGGCGTCCTACTATGACAACAACGTGGTCGGTTCACTTCGACTCGTGGAAGCCATGGAGGAGGCGAACGTGCGGGAACTCGTGTTCAGCTCCTCCGCGACCGTGTATGGCATCCCCGAAGAAATGCCGATCACGGAGTCCGTTCCGACCGGCCCAATCAATCCGTATGGGCAGACCAAGCTGCACGTCGAGCAGATGCTCACGGACATCGCAACTTCGGATCCCGAATGGCGAGTATCCTTACTACGCTACTTCAATCCCGTTGGCGCCCATGCCAGTGGAGAGATCGGCGAGAATCCGAACGGCGTTCCAAACAATCTGGTGCCGTACATCAGCCAGGTTGCTGTCGGTCGGCGACCGCATTTGAATGTGTTCGCAGACGACTACCCCACCCCTGACGGTACCGGCATCCGCGATTATATCCATGTCGTCGATCTGGTTCGGGGGCATATGAAAGCCCTCGAGTTTCTAAAGGAGAACAACGGGGTTCATATCCACAATCTCGGAACCGGTCGTGGGTACTCGGTTCTGGAGATGATCCGTGCGTTCGAGGTCGCCTCAGGTAAGCAAATCAGCTATCAGGTCATAGATCGCCGGCCTGGCGATGCGGCTGAGTCCTATGCCGACCCTACGAAGGCTGAAAGGGAGCTCGACTGGAAAGCCGAGCTCGGGATCGACCGCATGTGTGAAGACGTCTGGCGCTGGCAATCTCACTACCCGAAAGGCTTCGAGTGAGACCAGGCTTTGGATACCAGAATTCACCCGTTGCTGGTGAATGAGTTAGGATTGCCCGCTGCTATAGAGCCACAACCGATCAGCAACCTTCAGGAGGGGTGGCTGAGTGGTCGAAAGCACTGGTCTTGAAAACCAGCGTAGGTTAATCCCTACCGTGGGTTCGAATCCCACCCCCTCCGCCACACTCACATTTCTCGGATCACGACGCACATGCAGAGGGATGCTACCGCGTCGAAAGTCTCACCTCGTTGGAATAGTTGCTCTCGTTCCCCTCTGAATCCAGCGCAGTCATTGCCACCAGGTAGCTGCCCGAAGGTATCACGAACGAATGCTGGGTGGCCTGGGGATTTCGGATTTCCACGTAATCGCTGTAGTTGCGCGACGAGTTACCATAGTAAATCCGATAAGCAGCCAGATTCGTCAGGGAGCTCCCGTCGGTATTGCGGGTGGGTGCCCGCCATCTGACAGTCAGCTGCTCCCGAACAGAGACCGTCGCCATGCTGATTGCGGATAGATCGCCGTTATTGCATTGAATGGAGTAAGTCGTTGTGGAGTAGATGGGGCGGGATGACTCGCTACCTGAAGTCGCACGATTACCCGACCACGGACCGCCGGTAGCCTGACAATAGGCAGCATCCGTCGAAGACCAAATCAATCGGGTGGTCTCACCCGGATTCACCAGAGCATCACTGACGGTCAGCGATACGCTGGGCCGGATGCTCGGATCCTCTCCCGGGCCAGAGCCGGTACTGGTGCCTTCATCGGATCCGCTCGCCGAACCTGACCCGGATCCACTACCCGAACCTGATCCGGGTAGATTGCTGGCGCTGCTTTCGCCGACATAAACCGTCACGCTGTCGGTCGTCTGTCCGGCAGCACCGGTGCAGGTGAGGTTGTAAGTATGCGTTCTAGCCAGAAGGGTCAGATTCCAGCCTCCTTCGACTTCCTTCTGTCCACCCCAGGCCCCGCCTGCCTGACAGCTCGAAACGTTTTGGCTTTCCCAAATCAGCCGCACACTGCCACCGACAGGAATGGACGGTGTGCTGGCCCGAAGGCTTACCCAAGGTTGGTTTCCAGATGGCCTGTCTGGTGGCGACTGATCGGGCTCTGGCACAGGGTCCTCTACGGGATCGTTTTCAACCGGTGAAGATGGTGCAGGTTTCTGATCTGGATCGCCGATTGAAATCGAAACGCTGTCGGTGGCGGATCCACCAGATCCGAAGCAAACCAGTTGGTATTCGTGGTTCCGTTCAAGCCAGTTGAGATTCCAACCACCGTTCACTTCGCGCGGACCATACCAGTCGCCGCGAGCCTCGCAGCGACTGACATTGCTGGTGGTCCAGGTGAGTCGAATACTGCCTCCGGGAGGAACGACTGTTGCGCTCGCCTGCAGATCGACTCTTGGAAAGGGATCTGCCGTCAGGGTATCTGGGACTATGAGGAGCACACAGAGCAAAGAAAGGCTTGAAAAGGTCGTCAGGTTTCTTGAATTCATATACTACGGGGCCGTCAGACCTTCCTGCTGACTGCTGTCGCCGGTACGATGGCGACTGCCCAACAGGAGCAGATCGTGTCGGTTACCTACTAGGGGGTTTCAGTAAGGCCACCGACTGTATCACGGAATGCAAAAAAAACAATTACAAATTATTACATGTGAATTACATCCACGTTAGTTAGAATGTATACTAACTTGCTTTCTACCTCGTCCTCAGAGCCTGAAGTTCGCACCGCTAACGTGATCCAGATGACTTCGTTAGGTCCGTCTCCTCTGCCACCTGATACTCGCTTATGAAGTTCGCCCTCGCTGTACACCGGCCCGATGATCGACATGCAATCAACTTCGCTAGCGCCGCACTGAAAGCAGGCCACGAAATCACCCTGATCTTTTTCTACCAGGACGGTATTCAGGCTGCGGACCGCCACCGTGAGGCGCTGGAAGGAGACCTGTGGCTGCAGCTGGCCCAGGAACATGAGATTCCGCTGGCGATCTGCATTGGCGCCGCCGCTCGTCGCGGGCTGATCGATGAATCCGCACCGGACGCGTCGGATCGGGTTCGAGAGGGATTCGAAGTGGTGGGTTTGGGCCAGTACATCGGAGCGCTGGTCGACGCAGATCGACTGATTACGTTTGCAGCCGGATCATGAGAAAACGCTTCCTGTCACTGCACAGACATCCCCCGAGCCTGGAGGCCAAGGAAGCACTGGACGCCGCGCTGGTGGCGGCTGTGTTCGATCAGCGGGTCACCCTACTCTTCCGGGATCAGGGTGTGCGCCAACTGGTTGGTGAGGACGTTTCCGAGGAGATGGCTGAGGCCGTTCGATCATCGGCTGACTACGGTATAGAGGCGATTTACGTCTGTCAGGATGCGCTAAACGCCGCGGATCTCGCGCCAGACAGCCTGCTTGTTCCGGTGCAGGTCCTGTCTTTGCCGGAGCAGGCTGAGTTGCTGGCGCGACAGGACATGGTGCTCTGCGACTGATGCCTTGCCTTCACCTCGTCAGCCGCGCGCAAGCGCTTGCCGAATGCCTTTCAGTCGCCGCTGACGAGGACAGTGTGCTGCTACTTGGTAAGGCGGCCCTGCTGGCCGATTCCGGCGCTGGCCGGGCATTGCTGGTTCTGGAAGACGAGGTTCCGGCCGGACTATCTCCGACGGGTTCGATTACGTTGATCGACTACTCGAGGTTCGTCGAGCTGGCAGCCACACATCAACCGATCATCACCTGGCGCTGACGCGTTTCTGCACGCTAGCCGCCCATCCGGTGAGCGACCACCTCGCCGACGATGATCGTGGTCGGCCCTTTGATCCCCGCTTCTCGGACTTTACCGGCGAGATCCGTCAGCGTGCCCACGATCACCCGCTGCTCGGGATAGGTGGCCTTTTCCACCAGCGCAGCAGGCGTATCTGGCGACCTGCCATGCTCGATGAGCGAAGCGAAGATTTCTTCGATGCCGGATAGCCCCATATAAAGCACAACCGTCTGGCCCGGGCGCGCAAGCTCGGGCCAGTCCAGGTTGATTCGGTTTTCTGCCCGGTGTCCTGTCACGAAGCGGACGGAAAGGGAGACGTCGCGATAGGTCAGCGGAATACCCGCATAGCTGGCCGAGCCGGACGCTGCCGTAATGCCTGGCACGGCGACCACGTTCACTCCAGCCTCGATGAGCACTTCCACCTCTTCCCCACCCCGGCCAAAGATGAACGGATCCCCACCTTTGAGTCGGACCACTGCCCTACCGGCTAACGCCTGCTCGCGCATCAGTTGGTTGATGGCTTCCTGACGAGTGCTGGGTGCCCGCCACTTCTTACCAACGTAGATCTGTTCCGCATCCCGACGGGCGTAGTCGAGGATCTGCCGGTTGACCAGATTGTCGTAAAGAATGACGTCCGCTGACTGAATCAGTCGCAGGGCCTTCAAGGTCAGAAGCTCCGGATCACCGGGGCCCGCGCCGACGATGGCGACCCAGCCGGTTTCCTGAGCTGTGAGAGCTGCGTCGAAGGCGTCGTCCGCTGCCCTGTCATCACCGCGGAATACGGCTTCCGCCGCCGGTCCTTCGATGACCCGCTGCCACAGCTCTTGCCGTCCAGCGATCGTAGGAACCAGTGATTTCACCCGGTCGCGCCGGCCTCTGACGAACTCTGCCAGCGCACCGAGCCGTGCCGGTAGCCGGGCCTCCAGCCAGCCGCGCACAATTCTGGCCATCGTTGGCGATGCGCCACCGGTCGAGATCGCAACCAGCACCGGAGACCGATCGACGATGCTGGGAAAGATCACAGTAGACAACGACGGGCGGTCGACGCTGTTGATGGCAACACCTGCCGCGATGCAATCCGCATGAACCTGTGCGTTGACCTGTTCGTCATCGGTCGCGCTGACAACGAGTCGGACGCCCTCCACGTCCGTAGACTGATACGCCCGGGCATGTGTACTGAGGTTGTACTCAGTTACCAGTGCCTGAGTCGCATCCGCGAGCTCAGGGGAAACGATTCGTACTTGAGCCCCCGCCCGGCACAGCAGGCTGATCTTTCGCGCTGCCACCTCGCCGCCGCCAACAACCAGCACCGGCTGCTCTTTCAGTCGAACAAAAAGCGGTAGGTAGTCCATTGTTCGAATTTTGAGTGAGGTCGATCAGGTGAGCTCGAGCGTGTCGAGTCCGCCCATGTAAGGCTTCAACACCTCGGGGATGTTCACATTGCCATCGCCGTCCTGATAATTCTCCAGCACGGCCACCAGCGTTCTGCCAACGGCGAGACCGGATCCGTTCAAGGTGTGCACCAGCTCCGGCCTGCCGGTTTCCGGGTTGCGATAGCGGGCCTGCATGCGACGCGCCTGAAAATCGAGCATGTTGGAGCAGGAGGAGATTTCCCGGTACCGGTTCTGACCGGGCAGCCAGACTTCCAGATCGTAGGTTTTGGCCGCGGAAAAACCCAGATCGCCGCCGCAAAGCACAACGGTCCGGAAGGGCAGCTCCAGCTTGCGCAGAATCGCCCGAGCGGCCTCCGTCAGCGACTCCAGCGCCTCCCAGGATTCCTCCGGCCGGACGATGTGCACCAGCTCCACCTTCTCGAACTGGTGCTGGCGGATCATGCCCCGGGTATCCCTCCCGTAGCTGCCAGCTTCACTGCGGAAGCAGGGCGTGTGGCAGACGTGCTTAAGCGGCAGCGCTTCCGCGTCGAGGATCGTATCCCGATAGATATTGGTGACCGGCACTTCCGCGGTAGGCGCCAGATAGAAGTCCGACTCGCTGGCAATGTAGAACTGGTCTTCAGCGAACTTCGGCAGCTGACCGGTGCCGTAGAGGGATTCCGAGTTGACGATGTAGGGCACGTAGACTTCCTCGTAGCCGTGCTCGGCCACATGGGTGTCGATCATGAACTGGGTCAGCGCCCGGTGCAGGCGAACCATGTTTCCGCGCATGACGACGAAGCGGCTACCGGAGATCTTGGCAGCGACCTCGAAGTCGAGGGCGCCCTTCTCCGTCAGGTCCACATGGTCCTTGGGCTCGAAGTTGAAGCTGGGTGGTTCGCCCCAGCGGTCCACTTCCACGTTGTCTTCTTCATCCTTGCCTTCAGGCACCGAATCGTCCGGCAGGTTCGGCACGCCGCGGAGAAACTCCTGCAGATCGTCCTGTAGAACCGCAAACTTGGCTTTTGCCTCATCGAGCCGCGCTCCCAGATCGCCCACCTCCGCCTTCAGCGGCTCGATGTCTTCACCGGCAGCCTTTGCCCGGCCAATGGACTTGGACTTGGCATTGCGCTCACTCTGCAGCCGCTCCGTTTCCGTCTGCAGCACACGCCGCTCCGACTCGAGGGCCTCGAAACGGTCGACGTCGAAGTCATAGCCTTTGACCTTGAGCTTTGCTTGAACCGCCTTCGGATCGGTTCGAAGCACCTTGCTGTCCAACATGGGTCTTTCCTGATTTGTCGGCGTTGAGTCTAAATATGACAGGCTTGGACCTAGGCACCTGCCAGGCGCTGACCAGCCCAGGCTGCCAGCACGCAGCCGATCAGGCTTGCCAGCACGTACCCGGCGGCCGCTGTCGCCCGCCCGCCCTCGACGAGGCCGACCGTCTCCAGTGAGAACGCGGAGAAGGTCGTGAAACCGCCGAGAAAGCCCACCACCAGCAGGTAGCGGCCCCAGGCTTCGAACCAGCCATGCTGGCCATACATTCCCCAGAGCAGGCCGATACCCAGCGAGCCGGCGATGTTAATGACTAAGGTGGGCCATGGGAACTGTCCCGGCACGAAAAAGGCGGTGCTCAGAAGAAAGCGGGCAGCAGCGCCGCCCGCCCCACCGAGCGCCACCCAGAGCAGGCCCTCAAGCATCGCTGCGGCCTTGCTTGGCCTTACGTTCAACGCCCGCCAATTTGTCGGCCGACACATTGTCGGCGGACGCCTTATCCAGCTCGCGCAGTCTTCTCAGCCGATCACGGATCTTGATCTCCAATCCCTGCTCCGCAGGTTCGTAATAGCTGACGGGCGCCAGCTCTTCCGGCCAGTAGCGTTCACCGGCCGCATAGGCGTCCGCTTCATCGTGGGCGTAGCGATAACCCTCGCCGTGCCCCAGCTCTTTCATCAGCTTCGTGGGCGCATTCCGCAGATGCATGGGCACGGGATGGGAGCCGGTCTCCTGCACATGGGCCATGGCAGCGTTAAATGCTTTGTAGGAGGCGTTGCTCTTAGGAACGCTGGCCAGATAGAGCACCGCCTGCGCCAGGGCCAGCTCCCCTTCCGGCGAGCCGAGCCGTTCATAGGCATTCCAGGCCGCCATGGCGAGCTGCAGACCACGTGGATCCGCATTACCGATGTCTTCACTGGCCATTCTTGCCACCCGGCGGGCTATGTAGAGCGGATCACATCCTCCGTCCAGCATCCGGCAGAGCCAGTACAGGGCTGGATCCGGTGCGCTGCCCCGGACGGCTTTGTGCAAGGCGGAAATCTGGTCATAGAAGGCATCGCCGCCCTTGTCGAAGCGGCGGTAACGGCTACCGGCTGCCTCAGAGACGCAATGTTCGGTAATCGATCCATCCGCAAGCTGGGCGGCCACCTCCAGCAGGTTCAAACAGCGTCGCGCATCCCCATCCGCCAGCTCGCAAAGCAGCCTGCGAGCCTCCGGGTCGATGCTCACCCGCAGGTCTTCAGCACAGGCGCGATCTACCAGCTGAGCCAGATCTTCAGCTTCCAGCGAGCGGAGCACGTAGACCCGGGCCCGGGACAGGAGCGCTGCGTTGACTTCGAAAGACGGATTTTCGGTAGTGGCGCCAATGAAGGTGACCGTGCCCTTTTCCACGTGCGGCAGAAAGGCATCCTGTTGCGCCTTGTTGAACCGATGTACCTCATCGACGAACAGCACCGTATGTTCCCCGAGCCCCTGCACGGCTTCAGCCTCGGCGACTGCGGCTCGGACATCCTTAACGCCGGAGAGCACGGCCGACAGACTGATCCAGCGCGCGTCCGATGCCGAGGCCAGTAGTCGCGCCAGCGTGGTTTTGCCTGTTCCAGGTGGTCCCCAGAGAATCATGGAATGCAGGCGGCCTTCATCTGCCGCCCGCGCCAGGGGTTTGCCGGGCGCAAGCAGATGCTGCTGACCGACGAAGCCGGCCAGGGTTCTCGGGCGCATCCGATCGGCTAGCGGGGCCGTGTTCTCGAGAGCATCATCCGCCGATGACATCGGTTTCCGGTGGGACATCCAGCTCAAAGTCGGCGGATTGTATCACCCGGTCCGGATCGACCTGGAAGCGGATCTCCGTGTACTGACCGAGATGATCGACGATGCCGAGGGAGTCCAATCCCATCGGAGAGAACGTCAGGCGGATTTCCGCGAAGAGCGTCTGCTCCCCCCGTGGCGAGACCACGTAGCTGTCGATCCCCTCTTCTTCCAGCGGCAGCCGGATGATCTGAAACTTCTCGCCCAGGTCCAGCTGGGCGCTGGTCAGCAGCGAGATGGGGGTGTCCGTGAGGGCTTCAGCCAACGGCCGTATGGTGAGCTGCTCGAGGTCCGGATCGTAGACCTTCAGCGAGTCCCCTTCGGTGACGATCACCTGCGGATAGGGATCATCGACCACCCACTTGAAGTTGGGCCGGTCCAGGAGCACATATCCCGTGGACTGCTCGAGCACCTGGCCGCGATTACCGGCGATGGCTTGAATGAAGCTGGCGGCGAAGGTCTCGAGGCCGCTCAGTCGTGCTGTGAGGGCCGCGGCATCCTGTGCCGGGATATCGAGGGTTGCTGTCGTGGTCTCGGCAGTCGTCCCCTCGGTCGGCGGTCGTTCCACAGCGGACTCCGGGCTCGCCGCCCAGGCGGCGGTGCCACTGAGCGTAGCCATGAAGAAAACGATGGCGAGTAAGCGGCTCAACGGCTCAGTCCCGCTTAGGCACCAGCACTTCCCGGCTGCCATTGGTCCCCATCTCACTGACCACACCGGCGGCCTCCATGGTCTCGATGAGGCGTGCAGCCCGGTTGTAGCCGATTCGCAGCTTACGTTGCACCGACGAAATAGAAGCGCGACGGCTGTCCAGCACGAACTCCACCGCCTCGTCATAAAGCGGATCGCTCTCTTCTGAGCCGTCGCCGGTGTCGATGGCCACGAAAGGCTCCTCCTCACCGCCGGTCAGCACATCTTCCCGATAGTCGGGCTCTGCCCGTTGCTTCCAGTCCTCGACGATCCGGTGCACTTCCTCATCGGAGACGAAGGCGCCGTGGACGCGAGTCGGCACCCCCGAGCCCGGTGGTAAGTACAGCATGTCGCCATGGCCGAGTAGCTGCTCGGCGCCGCCCTGGTCGAGAATCGTCCGGGAATCCACCTTTGAAGAAACCTGGAAGCTGATCCGGGTCGGAATGTTGGCCTTGATCAGGCCGGTGATGACGTCCACCGAGGGCCGTTGCGTCGCAAGGATGAGGTGAATGCCCGCCGCTCGTGCTTTCTGCGCGATTCTGGCGATGAGCTGCTCCACCTTCTTGCCGACGATCATCATCATGTCGGCGAACTCGTCGATCACCACCACGATGGTCGGCAGCTTCTCGAGCATGGGTGGCTCGCCGTCCAACTCCTGGTTCCACAGAGGGTCGGGAATGCCGCCGGTCTTCTCCGCGTCGACCACCTGACGATTGAATCCGGCCAGATTGCGTACTCCGAGGGACGCCATCAGCTTGTAGCGGCGTTCCATCTCGGCCACACACCAGTTGAGTGCCTGAGCTGCCTCTTTCATGTCCGTCACCACCGGCGCCAGCAGGTGCGGCACCCCTTCGTAGACGGAGAGCTCCAGCATCTTTGGGTCGACCAGAATCAGCCGCACCTCTTCCGGCGTGGACTTGCAGAGGATGGAGAGCAGCATGGCGTTCACACCCACCGATTTACCGGAACCGGTGGTCCCTGCCACCAGCAGGTGCGGCATCCGCGCCACGTCCGCCACCTGGGGCTCGCCCATGATGTCTTTGCCGAGCGCCAGGGTGAGCGGCGACTTGGAATCCTGAAACACCGGATCGGCCAGAATCTCCTTCAACCGCACCGTTTCCCGGTGCTCGTTCGGGATCTCGATGCCGACGACTGATTTCCCGGGGATCACCTCGACGATCCGCACGCTGATCACGGCCAGCGATCGGGCCAGATCCTTGGCCAGGGCGCTGATCCGCTGCACCTTCACACCTGCCGCGGGCTGGATCTCGAACCGGGTGACCACGGGACCAGGCAACACGGATTCCACCTGGGCCTCGATGTTGAAGTCCGCCAGCTTCAGCTCCAGCAGCCTGGACATGGCCTCCAGAGAGGCTTCCGAGTAGCCCACCTCGTCGTCGTCTGATCGCTCATCGAGGAGCTCGAGATCGGGCAGTTCCGATGATGTCCTCAGATCAAAGAGTTTCTGCTGGCGGGCCCTGGGTTTCGGTTTGGCCTTCTCCACAGTGGCGATCTTCGGCGCGCTGCGCCCGGCCGCCTTGGACTCGGACCGCTTCCGGGCCTGCCTGCGGGACGCGACATGTTCCTCTGCAACCACTCGAGCGTTCTTCCGGGCCTGCCACACGTCCACCTGCCGATCGAGGAAGCTGACCACCGATCTCGTAGACACATGCAGCCAGCGCCCGGTCACCTCCGCCACGTTCAGCCAGGAGAACCCGGCAGCGGCCTGGGCCCCGATCAGCAGGCCGGCCAGGCACAACAGTGTCAGACCCACCCAGCCGAACACGGGCTCGCCGATTTCCGCCAGCCACTCACCGAGCACGCCGCCCACTCCCGCCGGCATCTCCATGGTTGCGGTGAAATGCACCTGGGCAAGCACGCAGCCGCAGATGATCAGGCTCAGCCAACCTAGGCCGCGGATGCTGACGACGGGCCAGGAAACCGGCTCCAGCGCCCCGCGGACCAGGCGATAGCCGATGATGATCAGCGCCAGCGGCACCCCGTATGCCACCACACCGAACAGATAGAGCATGACGTCCGCAAACCAGGCGCCACTTCTGCCTACCAGGTTTTCTACCTCACCGCCGCTGCCGCTGTAGGTGAACGATGGATCCATGGGCGAGTAGGAAACGATCGCCAGCAGCGAGTAAAGGGCTGCGGCGGCCAGGCCAACCAGACCGATTTCCCGGACGGGCACAGAGGCGGGTGTGGACACGGGGGGGATCTCCACTGAATTCGATGCCGAGTGTAACCAATCGTGATAGGCGTCACAAATTCCCATCATTTTCAATCTGTTAGCGTGTCTTGCTAACGAGCCACCTCCTTGCGGCGCGGTGAGATGCGCGGCTTCCGGGCACGGGTTATCATCGCTGGAAATCAGACCTTGAACGGAGAAACAGCCCCTTCCATGCGACCGGACAAGCAGAAAGTCATAGATGAGGTTTGGGACGACGAGCGGATCGAGAGCTTTCTCGGTAAAGCCCCCATGGGTGATGAGCAGAACGGTGACTACAGCGTCCTGTTGAATGCCTACCGGAGCATGCGCCCGGGTGACTTCGATCGATTCATTGACCGCTTCACGGCCCTCGGCCGCGATCTGGATGCGAAGAGCAATGACGGCCAGACGCTGCTGGCACTGATCGCCGATCATCGGCATAGCGAACCGTTCCGTGAAATTCTCGTTCGCCATGGTGCGGCAGCCTAGCTGAACGGCCCCTGACCGGTTCAAGTGGTGATGAACCTGCTCTCCCGCGCACAACCCGACTTCCCGCCCGTCGACCGGGCACTGGAAGACCCGAACGGCCTGCTGGCCGTGGGTGGCCAACTGGACGCCGAATGGTTGACCATGGCCTACCGCCGGGGGATTTTCCCCTGGTTCGACAACGACCGAAGCCCCATTCTCTGGTGGAGTCCGGATCCCCGAGCCGTGCTCTTTCCGAGCGAGATTCACATCAGCCGATCACTCGCCAAACGGCTCAGAAATGGCGGATTTGAAGTCACCGCCGATACGGACTTCCGTGCCGTTATTGCCGGTTGTGCCGAGGAGCGGGCCAATCAGGCCGAGTCAGCCGCGGCAGGCACCTGGATCACGCCGGGCATGATGGCCGCTTATGTCGATCTGCACGAGCGCGGTCTCGCCCACTCCATCGAGGTCTGGCAGGGTGCCGGGGAATCCAGACTGCTGGTGGGTGGACTGTACGGCGTGTCGCTCGGCCGGATGTTCTTCGGCGAGTCCATGTTCAGTCGGGTAGCGGATGCCAGCAAGGTGGCGCTCTGCCATCTGGCCAGACAGCTGGTCAGTTGGGACTTCTGGCTCATCGACTGCCAGATCGCCAACCCGCACCTCGCCCGCATGGGCGCCGTGGACATTTCCCGGGAGGCCTTCATCGAGCTGGTCGAGAAGAACGCGCACCAACCCACAATCAAGGGGCCTTGGCAACTGGACAGCTTCGAGCCGACCAGCTGGGCAAGATCACCGCTCGGGCAAGCACCGTGAAAGAGGAGCTGGGGGGCCGACAGTTCTACCTCACCCCGTCGCATCCGTGCAGCTATCTGCCGGGTAAGGAGGCGCGCACCCTGTTCCTCGATCCGCGCGACACGATCCACCCACCGCTGTATCAGGGCCTTACCGAGCATGGCTTTCGCCGTAGTGGCAGTCATCTCTACAGGCCGCACTGCCAGGGTTGTCAGGCTTGCGTACCGACCCGTGTGCCCGTAGCTCGCTTTCAACCGCGGCGCAACCAGCGCCGGGTGCTGGCAAGGAACTCGGATCTCACCGTGCACGTGGAACCGGCCGTTTTCAACCGCCGCTACTACGGGCTCTACGCCCGCTACATCTTTGGCCGCCATCGGGATGGGGACATGTACCCACCGAGTACGGATCAGTTTCGCTCCTTCCTCCTTTCCCAGTGGTCGAACAGCGTCTTTCTGTGCACCTATCTGGGTGATGAGCTCATCGCCGTCGCGGTGACAGATCAGCAGGTGGAGGGGTTGTCTGCCATCTACACCTTTTTCGATCCGGAGTTGGACGAGCGCAGCCTGGGCACCTGGTCCATCCTGCAGCAGATTGAGCTGTGCCGCCGGGCCGACCTGCCCTATCTCTATCTCGGCTACTGGATCCAGGATTCGCGGAAGATGCGCTACAAGATCGACTACCGGCCGGTGGAGCTCTACATAGACGGCCGCTGGACTCGGCTCAGCTGACCCGCAGGAACCCTGAAACCCAGGGAAAATGCGGCTTTGCACTTCCTCGAGCCATCGGGCAGAATGCCGCTCGCTTGAATACCCTACGGGAGCCCATGGCTAAAGAAGAACAGATCGAGATGGAAGGCACGGTGATCGACACCTTGCCGAACACCATGTTCCGGGTGGAGCTGGACAACGGCCACGTCGTAACCGCCCACATTTCCGGAAAGATGCGCAAGAACTACATTCGAATTCTCACCGGTGACAAGGTCAAGGTAGAGCTGACGCCCTACGACCTCTCCAAAGGCCGCATCACCTTCCGTAAGTAGGCGGCTCCTGCAGGCAAGCGCTTCCGCTTGCAAAAAGTAGCGGTCAATCAGTCCAATCCGCCACGGTCCTTTCCGGACCGGCAAAGCAAGTCAGACGACGGCGTCCTCTTTCTTAGCGTCCTCCGGCGACTCGGTGGACACCTTCAGCTCGCCATCTTCCACCGTGACGTAGACGGTACCGCCGCCTTTGCTGAGATCGCCGAACAGCACGTCTTCCGCAAGCTGACGCTTGATCTTCTCCTGAATGAGACGCTGCATGGGCCGAGCGCCCATCTTCTCGTCGTAGCCTTCCCGGGCCAGCCAATCGCGGGCCTCCTCATCCACTTCCAGCATGACTTTCTTGTCGTCTAGCTGGGCCTGAAGCTCGGTGAGGAACTTGTCGACCACCGTCTTGATCACATCCATGCCGAGCGAGTGGAACTGAACGATGGCATCGATGCGGTTCCTAAACTCCGGGGTAAACATCTTCTTGATGGCTTCCATGCCGTCCGAGGAGTGATCCTGCTCGGCGAAGCCGATGCTGGCTCTACTGATTTCCTGGGCACCGGCATTCGTGGTCATCACCAGCACCACGTTACGGAAGTCCGCCTTGCGGCCGTTGTTGTCTGTCAGGGTGCCGTGATCCATCACCTGCAGCAGCAGGTTGAACACTTCCGGGTGCGCCTTTTCGATCTCGTCGAGCAGCACCACGCTGTGCGGATGCTTGGTGACCGCTTCCGTCAACAGACCGCCCTGATCGAAGCCGACGTAGCCGGGCGGCGCGCCAATCAGGCGGGACACGGTATGCCGCTCCATGTATTCGGACATGTCGTAGCGCAGCAGCTCCACACCCATGATGTTGGCCAGCTGCCGGCAGACCTCCGTCTTGCCCACACCGGTAGGTCCGGCAAACAGGAAGGAGCCGATCGGCTTTTCACCGGACTTGAGCCCTGCCCGCGAGAGCTTGATGGCGCTCGCCAGTGAGTCGATGGCCTCGTCCTGACCAAAGACCACCATCTTCAGCTTCTGATCCAGGTCCTTGAGCGCTTCCTTGTCGGATGTGGTGACCTGGTTCGATGGGATTCGCGCAATCTTGGCCACCACCTGCTCGACGTCCGTGGCGCCGATGCTCTTCTTCCGTTTGCTGGGGGCAACCAGCTGCTGGGCCGCACCGGCTTCATCGATTACGTCGATTGCCTTGTCAGGCTGAAATCGGTCGGTAATGTAGCGGTCGGCAAGCTCTGCTGCGGCGCGCAGGGCTTTGTCCGTATAGCGAAGGTGGTAATGGTCTTCGAATCTCGACTTCAGACCTTTGAGAATCTGATAGGTGTCGTTGACGTCCGGCTCGGTGATGTCGATCTTCTGGAAGCGCCGGGATAGTGCCCGGTCCTTGTCGAAGATGCCGCGATACTCGCCGTAGGTGGTGGAACCCAAGCAGCGGATCTCGCCGGAGGTGAGCAGCGGCTTCAGCAGATTGGAAGCATCCATCACACCACCTGAGGCAGCACCTGCGCCGATGATGGTGTGAATTTCGTCGATGAACAGGATAGAGCCCTCATCTTTTTTCAGCTCTGCCAGCACCATCTTGAAGCGCTTCTCGAAGTCTCCCCGATATTTGGTACCAGCAAGCAATGCGCCCATGTCCAGCGCGTAGATGGTGCTCTCGCCCACGACTTCAGGCACCTCTCCGTCGACGATCCGCTTCGCCAGACCTTCGGCGATGGCCGTCTTGCCGACGCCGGACTCACCGACCAGCAAGGGGTTGTTCTTCCGCCGCCGGCAGAGGACCTGAATCACCCGCTCCAGCTCCTGATCACGGCCAACCAGGGGATCGATCCGACCGGCCTTGGCCTGCTCGTTCAGATTGCTGGCGAAAGATTCCAGCGCGCTCTGCTGCTGGCCTTCCCCCAGCTCTTCTTCGCCTTCGACGCCACTGCCCTCAGGCTCGCCTTCTGCACCTGGGATTTTGGAGATGCCGTGGGCGATGTAATTCACCACGTCGATGCGGGCGATGTTCTGCTGCTTCAGGAAGTAGACGGCCTGGCTTTCCTGCTCGCTGAAGATAGCCACCAGCACGTTGCCGCCGGTGACTTCCTTTTTGCCGGACGACTGAACATGAAAGACAGCTCGTTGCAGCACGCGTTGGAAACCGAGCGTTGGCTGGGTTTCCCGATCGGAATCACCCGCCGGTATGAGCGGTGTGGTGGCATCGATATGCTCGAGCAGATCTCTGCGCAATCGTTCCACATCTGCACCGACTTTCTCGAGCACATCGAGGGCCACGGCGTTGTCGAGTAAGGCCAGGAGCAGATGCTCCACGGTCATGAACTCGTGGCGTTTGCTCTTCGCGGTGCGGAAGGCTTCATTCAACGTGACTTCGAGGTCTTTACTCAGCATGTTTGCTACTTACTTCCTTATTGCTTCCTTAGCCCTGGTGTCCTGAATCGGAATTTCGTTCCATCTGATCGTATCTCAATCCGTCATTTCCACGGTGGAAATGAGCGGGTGCTGATTCTCCTGCGCGTACTGGTTCACCTGCTCAGATTTCGTCTCGGCGATATCCCGCGGGAAGATGCCGACCACCGCCGCACCTTGAGTATGCACCGTCAGCATGATCTGGGTGGCCTTTTCACGGTCCATACCGAAAAAGATCTCCAGAACGTGCACGACAAACTCCATGGGAGTGTAGTCGTCGTTCAGCAGCACCACCTTGTACATGGGCGGTCGCTTGAGCTCCGGCTTCGCCGTGGCGGTTGCCGTGCCGCCCTCGCGGTCCGTTTCCTCGTCGTCGCCGGAAAGCCGGATCCGGTGTCTGGCGGGTCTTTCAAGGTTAGACCGGCCAAGGTTAGACCGGCCGTCCCAGCTGGTGTTCCTGGTCTCGGCAGGCAACTTGCGGTGGTAGTTACTGCTCATCATCTTTCAATGATACCCGACCACCTGACCTATCTGCTTCATATGGGGTCGCGAATTGATATTGCAAGACAGGAAAGTCTCAGAACAGTTCATGCGTCCGCACCATATCCTGCATTCCTCGCAAGCGCGGGATCGAATTTTCTGCTTGCCGGTGGATATTTACGACCCAAAAACGGATCAATTCAACCTTGACTCGGTCTGCAAATGGTAAGAAAGTCCGGTGCTAGGGGGCAGTACCGGGGAATTTCGCCAGTCGGCGCGCACGCAAACAAAAACTTACGTAAACGAATACGTGAACGAGTCGCAAACAAGTTTGCGTACCAACAACAAGTCTGCGTACAGCGCGTCAATACGGCGTCAATCTGATCCAGCTCGGATCGATACTGCATAGCCTGGCTAGTTCGTACTGCTTAGGAGGGCGGTTTGCCATGGCGATAGGAACGGTTAAGTGGTTCAACAATGCCAAGGGGTATGGATTCATCCTGCCGGACGGTGGAGGTGACGATCTCTTCGCGCACTACTCTGCCATTCAGATGGATGGCTACAAGACCCTGAAGGCAGGCCAACCGGTGGAGTTCGACATCATCGAGGGGCCCAAGGGTTTGCAGGCGACCAATATTCAATCCGCGTCTGACGAGGGCGTGCCGATTGAGTCCAGTGAAGACGAAGCGACGGATGCGCGCATAAACGGCGCATCCGCCACGTCAGAAGTGGTTTCGGTTACCGTCGACGAACCCACTCCGGCCACGCTCGCGCAGAGCGATGACCACGAGGGACTGAAAGCCGGCCAGTCGAACTGAGTTGCCCGAGCCGGGAGTCGATCCCGGTAACGGTCAGGTACTGGCACTCACTCCTGGTCGGGAGTCCAGGCGGCGCGTCGTTGTCGATCTTCTTCTGTGGACTCCACCCAGCGCTCCGAGCCGGCCCCTTCCTCGCGTTTCCAGAAGACGGCTTCGGTCTTCAGGTAATCCATAATGAACTCGGCGGCAGCAAAGGCAGCATCTCGGTGGCCTGAACCGACCTGCACGTAGACAATCTGGGCCTGGGCAGCGAGGGAGCCCACCCTGTGCACCACCAGCACGTCGAGCAGCGGCCAGCGCTCACTGGCCTGGGCGACGATGGCTTCGATGCTCTTCTCCGTCATGCCCGGGTAGTGCTCGAGATGAAGCGTCTTCACCGACTTACCTTCGAACTGATCACGGACCAGGCCGATGAAGGTGGCCACGGCGCCGAGCGCACCTCCGGTGCGATCATAGAGCGCCGCGAGTTCCGCGCCGGCATCGAAGTCGGTTTCACTGACCCTGATTTCCGTGTGGATCTCTGTCATGGTCGCGATCCCGGTACCTCAGCCACCGGTTACCGGCGGCATGAAAGCCACCTCATCGCCCGGTCGGATGAGCCCGGGACCGGTTAAAAAGGTCTGGTTCACCGCAACACGCACGTTCTCCGCTTTCAATTCGGCCATAGCCTCGGGTGGTAACCGTGTCGACAGTTTCTCCAGCAGGCCCGTCAAATCGAGAGGAGCCTCCAGGGTCAACACCAATGCATCCACTTCCGTCGCATCCCTGAGCGAGGCAAAGAAGAGCACGGTGGAGTCGGTACCACTCATCACTGCTGTCTCCGCCAGTCACCGCTTTTACCACCCGTCTTCTCTTCCAGCTGCACCGCTTCGATCACCATGCCTTTGTCCATGGCCTTGCACATGTCATACACCGTCAGCGCGGCCACGCTGGCCGCGGTCAAGGCTTCCATCTCCACACCGGTCTTACCGGTCACGGTCACCTCTGCGCTGATCAGTAAGTGGGTCTCGTCCGCCGTCTCGAAATCCACCTGCACTTTCGACAGCGCCAGTGGATGGCACAAAGGGATCAGGTCGGCACAGCGTTTGGCCCCTTGAATGCCCGCTACCCGGGCAACAGCCAGCACATCACCTTTCGGCATGCCGTTGTCGACGATTTCCCGTAACGTCTCACTCGCCATGGCCAGCCGCGCAGAGGCGACGGCGACACGCCGCGTCTCCGATTTTGCGGATACGTCCACCATGTTGGCCTCACCTTTGGGGTTGAGGTGGCTCAAGGGCCCCTGCTCGCTTGCGCTCATTGCAGCTTCCGGATTGAGGAAACTAGGGATTATCCGCGCCGGGCAGGCCTCCCGCCACCCATGTAAAATAGCTTTCATGAATGGCGCACCTGAATCACCCGAAAAAACCACGGTGGTCGTAGGCATGTCCGGCGGCGTGGATTCGTCTGTGGCCGCGCTGCTGCTCAAGGAGCAGGGTTACCGCGTGCTGGGGCTTTTCATGAAGAACTGGGATGAGGACGACGGCACCGAGTACTGCACGGCCGCCGCCGATCTCCTGGATGCCGATCAGGTTTGCCATACGCTGGGCATCGAGCTGCACACGGCGAACTTTGCGGCCGAGTACTGGGACAACGTTTTCGAGGAGTTCCTGAAGGAGTATGACGCCGGTCGCACACCGAACCCGGACGTGCTCTGTAACCGGGAGATCAAGTTCAAGCAGTTCATGGCGTATGCCGAGAAACTGGGGGCGGATCTGATCGCCACCGGTCACTACGCCAGGGTCGAACCTGGCCCGGATGGCCGGATGGTGCTGAAGAAGGGGCTGGATTCCGGTAAGGACCAGTCCTACTTCCTGCAGGCGGTCCCCATGGACAAGCTCGCCCGCTGCCTCTTCCCACTAGGGCATCTGGTCAAGTCCGAAGTGAGGGCAATTGCCGAGCGCGCCGGTTTCCTGAACCACCGGAAAAAGGACAGCACGGGCATCTGCTTCATCGGCGAGCGCCGTTTCGACGATTTTCTGTCCGGTTACCTGCCCGCTCGCGCAGGCGATATGCGGGATCCGAACGGCCGGCTGATCGGCCGTCACAAAGGCCTCGCCTACTACACCATCGGTCAGCGCCAGGGGCTCGGCATTGGCGGCTTGAAAGGACGTTCGGAAGCGCCCTGGTTCGTCGCCGATAAAGTCCAAGGTCGCAATACGCTGATCGTGACTCAGGATTCCGAAGCCCTGAAGGGTTCCTGGCTCTCGGTGAGTGATATGAACTGGCTGGTATCGCCACCCGAGCTGCCGATCGAGGCGGCGGCGAAGATCCGCTACCGGCAGCCGGACCAGCGTTGCCGCATCCTGCCACGGGCAGATGGTCGGCTAGGTGTGCTCTTCAAAACTCCGCAGCGGGCGATCACGCCCGGTCAGTATGCGTGTTTCTACCAGGGCGATGTCTGCCTCGGGGGCGGCGTCATCGAAGCGCGGGATCCTGGCCGGCTCGCGGCAAGCGAACGGTCTGCTGCGCCGGTAACGAAGGTGGCATGACAGGGACGCCCATGGACGACCTTACGGACTATCAAGCGCTGTCTCTGGCTGGCGTCGTGCTGGCCGCTGATCTGGTTCATGCGGCTGCCCACGGTGAGCACACCGATGAGGCTGCGGTGACGGCAGTGAAGGCGGCGATCACCAGCCAGCATGCCGAACAGTTGCGGGAGGTCTTTCCTCAGATCGGCGATTTCCGGAGCGGGGTGAAATCAACTGTGGCCGCCCTGCAGGGCAATCCGGAAAACCCAGAGGCCTTGCGCTACGCGCTGCAGCTGATCGAACTCGCCAGCCTGCTCAAGCAGTCTCCGGAGGTGATCGATCGGCTTGGCAAGGAACTGGATCTGCTGCCACGGGATCCAACGGACGCGGAATTCGCCGCTGCCTATCAAGCGTCAATCAGCACCCTGGGCAAGCGCATTCAGGTGACCGGCAACCCGGCCCTGCTCCAGCAGGATGAAACGGCAAACAACATTCGCGCTCTCCTGCTTGGCGGCGTACGCTTCGCCTGGCTCTGGCAACAACTGGGTGGCAGACGCTGGCATCTGGTGTTGAAGCGAAAAAAGCTGCTGCGAGCCATGGAAGCGTTGAACACCATTCTGCAATCCACCGTTCATTGAGACGCTCGAGTCGTCCCGCTAATCAGAAGGAAGTACCACCGAATGAGCCTCGACCCTCTACTCGCCGTTACAGCCCTGGATGGCCGTTATCGCAGCAAGGTGGAACCCTTAACCGCTGCGCTGAGCGAGTTCGGCCTGTTGCACGCCCGGGTCGAGATCGAGTGCCGTTGGTTCATGACCCTTGCGGCAGCAGAAGACATCGACGAGCTGCCTGCGCTGGACGAATCGCAGCGCCGATCCGTGCAGGCGATTTACGGTTCTTTCAGCGTGGAGGATGCAGCCGCGATCAAGACGCTCGAACGCACGACCAATCATGACGTCAAAGCCGTTGAGTACTTTGTCAAAGAGAAGATAGGCGCTGTTGATGGCCTCGCGCCACACATCGAGTTCGTGCACTTCGCCTGCACTTCCGAAGATATCAACAACCTGTCTCACGCTCTGATGCTGCTTCGTGCCCGGGCGGTGTTGCTGCCTGTGATGAACCGGCTCATCGCCGAAGTCGATGCGCTGGCCCATGCACATGCCGA
This sequence comes from Candidatus Azotimanducaceae bacterium, assembly GCA_965215995.1. Taxonomy (GTDB): domain Bacteria; phylum Pseudomonadota; class Gammaproteobacteria; order Pseudomonadales; family Azotimanducaceae; genus SZUA-309. The sequence continues at coordinate 5,104,575 of OZ244128.1, forward strand.
TCTGCCGATGCTCTCCCGAACACATGGCCAACCCGCCTCACCGACTACCCTCGGCAAGGAGATGTCTAACGTCCGCGAACGGTTGCAACGGCAGGCGACGGCCATTGAGACGCTCGAGGCACTTGGCAAGATGAACGGTGCGGTGGGTAACTTCAACGCGCACCTGTCCGCTTATCCGGACGTGGATTGGCCGGGCATTTCGCGAACCTTCGTGGAAAGTATTGGCCTCACCCACAACCCGTTCACCACACAGATCGAACCCCATGACTACGTGGCGGAATGGTTTCACGCCTTCATGCGCTTCAACCAGATCCTGCTCGATTTCGACCGGGACATCTGGAGCTATATCTCCATCGACTATTTCAAACAGCGCAAGGTGGAAGGTGAAACCGGCTCATCGACCATGCCGCACAAGGTGAACCCCATCGACTTCGAGAACTCTGAGGGCAACCTGGGGCTTGCCAACGCCCTGCTCGAGCATATGGCCAGCAAGCTGCCCGTCTCCCGCTGGCAACGGGACCTGTCGGATTCGACGGTGCTTCGCAACATGGGTGCGGCGCTCGGCCATTGTCTGGTGGCCTATGAGTCCACCCTGAAAGGCCTCTCCAGGCTCGAGGTCAACGAAGCTGTGATCACCGCCGATCTGCTCGATCGCTGGGAGGTACTCGCGGAAGCCGTGCAGACGGTGATGCGCCGGTACGGGGCGAAAGAACCCTACGAACAGCTGAAGACTCTCACCCGGGGCCAGCAGATGGATGAATCCCTGTATCGCGAGGTGCTGGCCGGCCTGGACATCCCGGATGACGCCCGTACTGAGCTCGAGGCGCTCACGCCGGCCACCTATCTGGGTCTGGCATCGTCACTGGCGAAAAACGGCTGATCGGCGTGGACGTGCACGTGCTCCCGGTTGACTGGGTGACCCACAAGGAGGCGCTGCAAGCCATCCGCGGCGCGGTATTCATCGAGGAACAGGGCGTTCCGAAAGAAATCGAGTGGGACGGCGAAGACGACGTCTCACACCACTTCATGGCCATCAATGAAGCGGGCCAACGGGTCGGGTGTGGCCGGCTGCTGCCGAGCGGTAAGATCGGCCGGATGGCCGTGCTCCCGGAGTATCGGGATCAAGGTATCGGCAGGCAGATACTGGATGCGGCGGTGACGAAAGCCTCCGAGCTTGGCTTCAGACGCGTCACCCTGCACGCGCAACTGGCTGTGGTGGAGTTTTACCGGAAAGCCGGATTCCTTCCTGAAGGGGGCGAGTTCAGCGAAGCCGGCATCCCTCATCAGGCCATGGCGCTCGAGCTGCCCATTCCCTTCGAAGCCCAGAATGATGTGCCGCGGGTCGAGGTCCGGCCTGAAACCGTGCCACCGGAGGCGGATGCAGCCGAGTTCCGCCAGTTCGATGGTGAATCTGAGAGCCTTACCGGGCTCCTCGACTTCCTGAAACGGCCTTCCCGCACCGTGCGTATCTACAGCCAGGAGCTGGACCATGCCCTGTTCGATCGGGCGGACGTCACCGATCTGCTGTCCGTCTTCGTGCGGCATGGCCCACCTGCCCGGCTGCAGATTCTCATTCACTCTTCGAGCGGCATCGTCAGCCGGGGGCACCAACTGCTGGAACTGGCCCGTCGGCTGGACAGCAAGATCGAGATCCGCAAGGTGCCGGGGGAGCTGGCAACGGACCGGGCGAGCTTCGTTCTGGCCGATGAGCGGGGCTACTTTCTGCTCCCCGACCATCGTGAGTATCAGGCCATGGCGAACGCCTACGATCCGGTCGAGTCGGAACGACTGGCTGAGCGCTTCGACTACCTGTGGGATCGCAGCGAGGCGGATCCGGATCTCAGGGTGCTCAGACTTTAGTCAGAGGTTCCCCAAAGCGACTCATCGGCGGCGGCAAGCAGTGACTGCAGCCCGGCGTAGTCCTCAGCCGCCGCATACTGCGGGTAGTCCGCTCGAACGTTGTCCGGTGCTTTGAAGAAGAACCCGGCGTCCGCTTCTTCCAGCATGGATATGTCGTTGTAGGAATCACCGGCAGCGAGGATCTTGTAGCGCAGGGAACGGAAAGCACGCACTGAGCAACGTTTCGGATCGGGCTGGCGAATGGTGTAGCCCGTTATCTGATCGTTTTCCACTACCAGCCTGTGACAGAGTAATGTGGGCCAGCCGAGCTTGGCCATGAACGGCATGCCGAACTCATAGAACGTGTCGGAAATGATGGCGACCTGGAAACGGGCACGGGCCCAATCCATGAATTCCTTTGCCCCCGGCAACGGCTCCAGACGGTCGATCACGGTCTGGATCATGGACAGCGGCAGGTCGTTCTCTGCCAGCACGCCCAGACGCATCTGCATGAGCTCATCGTAGACCGGAATATCCCGGGTGGTCTTGGTCAGTGCCTCAATGCCGGTCTCTTCGGCCACTGCCAGCCAGACCTCGGGGATGAGCACGCCTTCCAGATCGAGACAGAGTACGTTCACGCGATTCAGGCTCCGGATGAGTTCGAGAGCGCGAAGCTTACCCTAACGATTCAGCGAACGGGCAGCTCGGTGCCAGCGAAGAGTGCTTCCCGTTGCGCTCGGGTGCCACAGGCCACCGCTTCGTCCACCGTCTCGGTGTCCAGGTGCGGTGCGAACCAGCGAATGAAGTCGTACATGTAGCGGCGCAGGAAGGTACCCCGGCGAAAGCCGATGTGGGTGACGCTGGACTGGAACAGATGGTCAGCGGGGAGCGCCACCAGGTCGTCGTCGATCTTTGGATCCAACGCCATGGTTGCGATGATCCCAACGCCGAGCCCGAGCCGGACATACGTCTTGATCACGTCCGTATCAGTTGCCGTGAACACCACGTTTGGAGTGAGACCAGCGCCTTTGAACGCATCGTCCAGGCGCGAGCGGCCGGTGAAGCCGAATACGTAGGTGACGATCGGCTGGGCGGCGATGTCCTCGATGCTGAGCGTTGCCACACCTTCGGTTTTGCCAACCAGCGGGTGATCCTTTGTCACCACTACCGCTCTGTTCCAGCGGTAACAGGGCATCATCACCAGATCGCTGAACAGATCGAGACCTTCCGTGGCGATGGCGAAGTCGACCTGACCGGTGGCGGCGAGCTCAGCGATCTGTGCCGGGGTACCCTGATTCATGTGCAGGGTGACCTCCGGGTAGCTGCTTCGGAACTCGCTGATCACCGGTGGTAGCGCATAGCGTGCCTGAGTGTGAGTGGTGGCAATGGACAGGCTGCCCTGCTTCTCGTCGCTGTACTCCTGGGCGATCTGCTTGATGGTCTCTGCTTCGCGGAGTATCTGGCCTGCCATCTCGATGATGGTCTCGCCCACCTGGGTCACATGGGTGAGGTGCTTACCACTCCGGGCAAAGATCTCCACACCCAGCTCATCTTCCAGCAGGCGGATCTGCTTACTGATGCCCGGCTGCGAAGTGAACAGGCTCTGGGCTGTGGCCGAGACGTTGAGGTCGTGGTGAGCGACCTCCCAGATGTAGCGTAGCTGCTGGAGTTTCATCCTGAATCCTCGCCTGTGCTGTGCGCCCTACTCACTCGAGTGAGGTACCCGGCTATCCGACCCGGTTGAAGTCTTATAACGGATAGTACAGTCAACACAATTTTTTATTCAAACTAAACCCTTTTCGACCCTCCCGCATCGAAGGGGTATGTTGCTGGCGATGACCGACAGTTCGACCCCACCGATCGATGCGATAAAAGCGCCGCCATCGACCGCAGGAGACAGGGATCCGGCGGGCCTGAACCAGCTGCTTGATGCGGCCAGGAACGGCGATCAGCGGGCTTTCGAAGGGCTTTACCGCCTGACCGTGGACAGGGTCTACGGGCTCTGCCTGCGTATGACGGCCAATCCAAGCCTGGCGGAGGACTGCGTGCAGCAGACCTATCTGCAGGCCTGGAAAAATCTGCCCCGATTTCGCGGCGACAGCGCCCTCGGCACCTGGCTGCACCAGATCGCCGTCAACGAGGTACGCGGCCACTTCAGAAAAGAAGCCCGGCACGGCGTCGACGCTTCGGCGGAAGAAGCACCGGGGCACACCCCATCCACCGGGGCCGACATCGACCTGGAGCGGGCAATCGCCGAGCTGCCGGAACGCGGTCGGGCGGTATTCGTGCTGGTGGGTGTATACGGCTACCCGCACGAGGAGGCCGCCAGCATGCTGGATATCGCCATCGGCACCAGCAAGGCACATTTTCACCAGGCCAGACGTCGTCTGCAGGAACGTCTCGGGAGCGAGCTATGACCATCAAACAGACAGACAATCAGAAAGCCGACGAGCTGCTCGATCGAGCTGGCCAGCTGCAACACGCCGTGGCGCCGGAGCGGGACCTCTGGCCTGGTATTGAGAGCCAGCTCGGGGCGCAACTCAGCCCACACCGATCGGAGCCGCGCTCTGCGCAGAACCAGACCGTGGAGACCACCGGGGTGGTCTTCCTGCACCGCTGGCAGACACCCCTGGCCTTGGCGGCGAGCTTGATGCTGGCCGTGCTTCTCGGTTACTGGATTGGCCGGGAAGAGGCACCGATACCTGGACCAACACCCGGACCAATGCCCATCGCTGTACAGCCGACGCCGGTAGAGCGAGCGCTGCAGCCTGTCAGTTTGGAGGAAGTGGGCCTTCTGGAAGCCAGGCGGACGATGGCCGCAGACATTGAAGCCGGTCTTACCCGGTTGCCGCCAGATGCCCGCATCGTGGTGATGGAAAATCTGGCGGCCATCAACGCCGCCCTCGACGAGATCGATGCGGTGCTGGCAGAAGCACCCGTAACCGGGCTCGACCGGCAGCTTCTCGTCTCAATGTATGCAGATCAGATCTCGCGCCTGAACAGTATGCAGGCGCTGGTCATGAACTCGAATCAGGAGATTCTGCTATGAATGCCCTCATCCAACATGCGCATTGCCGGCGAATGGCGCGGGCACAGCTGCTCGGATTGCTGCCTTCCGGTCGCCATCTGAAAACGGCCTGGACGGCGCTCATCGGCCTGTTGCTGGTGAGCCAGCCGGCCATCGCCGAAACGCCCATTGATGAACGGGCGGCTGCGACGGCCGACGGTCATGTGGAGGTGATCAACATCTCCGGCAAGGTCGAGGTGACTGGCTGGGAACGAGACGAGATCGCCATCAGCGGCACCCTCGGCCGGGGTGTGGAGCGGTTGGATTTCATGGTCGACGATGACCAAGCCCGGATCGAGGTCATCTACCCGAAGCACGGTCGCAGCGAAGGCAGCGTGCTCGAGATTCGGATTCCCGAGGCAAGCAGTCTGGAGGTGCGGACCGTGAGTGCCGCCATATCCGCAGAGGATGTCCGTGGCCGGCAGTGGCTGACTTCTGTTTCCGGTCGCATCACCAGCACCGTGTTCGATAGCGATCTGGAGGCTGAATCGGTGAGCGGGTCGCTCGACGTGAGCGGCACTGAGCAGCCCACGGTGCTGACCCTGAAGAGTGTGAGCGGCAATATCGAAGCAAACGACGTCAGTGGAGAGCTTGAAGCCGGTTCTGTCAGTGGTCGGATCGAGGTAGACGCGGGTTTGCTCGATCGAGCGCGGCTGGGTACCACCAGCGGTCGGATCACGCTGGAGGGCGGACTTGCCAGCGGCGGTCGCTACGATCTGTCCACCACCAGCGGTCGAGTGACGGTCAATCTGGACCATGATGCGGATCTCGATCTGGACGCTCAGTCTTTCAGCGGCAGGATCGAGAACTGCTTCGGTCTCGAGGCAACCCGCGAGGGATACTCGCCGGAGCGATCCTTGCGCTATCGGGTAGGCGAAGGTAACCGCACGGTGCGTATCCGGACCATGTCCAGCCGCATCGAGATCTGTGCGGATTCGCTGTCGGGTTGATGGGTTGGGTTACTCGGCCGCTCGAGCGATTTCACGATTCGCTCGACAGACGCTCGTTGACCACCCCGTGCGGCACGTGCCCGGCCGGCACGTGCGCGTTGGCCCGCTCCACGTGCTGGGTCTGATCATCGAAGAAGACGTCCGCACCGAACGCGCGCAGGAACTCCGTTTTCTCCATCCCGCCCAGAAACAGGGACTCATCCAGCCGGACGTCCCAGGCCCGCAGGGTACGAATCACCCGCTCATGTGCAGGTGCGCTCCTGGCCGTGACCAGTGCTGTTCTGATCGGGCATTCGCTCTCCGGAAATTCCCGCTGCAGATCGTGCAGCGCGCGCAGAAACTCTTTGAACGGCCCGCCCTCCAGCGGATCTGAAGCCTGAGCGCGCTCGGTTTCCGCAAAGGCATCCAGTCCCTCCTGCTGATAGACCTGTTCCGCCTCATCGGAAAACAGCACCGAGTCGCCGTCGAAAGCGAGCCGCAGCTCTTCGGATCCCCGGGCTCTTGCTTCGCTGCCGCTTCGGCCGCCAAGCAGCGTGGCGGCCGCTACCCCGTGTTTCAGCGCATGGGCCACGTCATCCGCCTGGGTAGAGAGAAACAGGCTGCCGCCGAAGGCATGAATATAGCGATAGGGGCTCTCTCCGCCGCAGAACGCAGCGCGGGTAATCTCCAGCTGGTGGGCGGCAATGGAATTGAAAATCCTCAGACCGGTGTCTGCAGAGTTCCGCGACAGCAATATCACTTCAACTCGATGTTTATTTAGTAACCTATTGATATTCAGGAATTTATCAACGAAGTTAAACGCTTCACCGCGCTCCAGGACCTTGTCCTCGTGGGCGATCTGGTAGCGTCGGTAGGCCTCGAGCCCCTCCTCCTCATAGACCCGGTTACTCTCGTTCAGATCGAACAGGGCACTGGAGCTGATGGCGATGGTCAGCATGCCCACCGGGTCGTTCGCATTGGTTCCGGATTCAGGCATCCAGATCCGGGATCAGCTCGCTTTCGAGCCGGGCGATCATGTCTTTGAGTTTGAGCTTGCGCTTCTTCAGGCGCTGGATGCGCATGAGATCATGGTGTCGCGAGCCGATCAGGTGGGTGATCACCTCATCCAGATCCCTGTGTTCCACTCTGAGTTGCTCCAGCCAGCGCTGAATTTCGGCGTTATCCACCCGGACACCTGCTCTGCCGTTCCATGGCATGATACGGCCTCACCGGATCCGGTCAAAGAAGGAGGTCGACCAGATCATGGTCATCCTGTTGGCGGCCATACTCGCGACCGTGGGATTTGTCGTCCTGATGCGGTTGTTGTGGCTGGCGAAACGGCCCTCCGCCTCCTCGACCGTGATCGCTGTGGCAGCCATCAGCCTCATCGCCGGTCTGGCAGTACTGGCTGCTACCGGGCGCCTGCACTGGATTGCCGCCGTTGGCGCCGCCGTCCTGCCGTTCCTGAAGCGGGGTCTTTCTCTGTTTCGCTATCTCCCCATATTCCGCGGCCTGTTCGGCGCCTACCAGCAGTACGGTCGACCGGGTAACCGAGGAAATGGCAATGCCGCCGACAGCTCGAGCATGAGCCCGGAAGAGGCACGGGAGATTCTGGGACTCGGCCCTGATCCGAGTCGGGATGAGATCATCGAGGCGCACCGGCGCCTCATGCAGAAGATCCATCCGGATCGGGGTGGTTCCACCTACCTGGCTCAGCAGCTGAACGAGGCCAAACGGGTCCTGTTGAAGGCGGCTCGGTAGGCCCTATGGCCGCTCGGGCGGCGCATAACGTAAGAGAATTTTAAACTGCCAACTGGTTCACGAGACGTTGAAAGATTCTCGCCTAGGCTGGATGAATGTCTCTCGAACCAAAAAGCCTGCCTGAGGCGGCCGCCCGGACTCATGCCGAGAGCGGCGAACGTCGTGCGCTCCCCCGCCTTGAAGGACAGGAGATTTCAGCCTTCGTGCGCCTGAAAGGCTCTTTCAGCCGTCTCTCGGTAGAGGTCCTGGACTTCAATCGACATGGTGCGGCCATCCAGCTGCACATCCCTCTGCCGAGAGAGCAGGTCGTTTTTCTGACCCTCAAACACGGCGAGACTCAGCTGGAGCGGGTCACTGGCGTGGTGCACAACTGCCTAGATCTGAAGTCGGGCTACCGATGCGGCATTCGCTTCAGAACTCAGTCCGAGCTGCAGTTCGACAAAGCAGTCACCGAGGATCAGTTGGCGATGCTGGAGAGCGACCTCGGCAAGCCGGCCTGACGGCCTGGTTCAATCGCCGATCAGATTTCTGGCCTCGTCTTCAAGCGCGATCAGTCGCCGGACCCAGTTCTCAAGCAACAGAAACTCGTCGTCCGGAAACTGGAAGGCCTTACAGACTTCCTTGAGCAGGCACTCCTCTTCGATCTCAAAGGCACCGTCGGCATAGCCGAGGCGGAGCAGGTTGACCAGCGCGATCACCTTACTTTTGCGGGTGGTGAAGACCTGCTCGATACCGGAAAGCTCCAGATACTCCACGTCCACTTGCGTGAGTTCCATCTCGCGTTTGAACTCATCCAGCATGCCCTCCTCGTTCGGATCGAGCAGCCCGTCCGAGACCACAACGTTGTGCGCCAGCCCCATCAGGGCCTCACGCTGTTCGGTGCTGAGCGAAGAAAGCCACATGAGCGTTTGCGGTTCGGCTTACTCGAATACGATGGAGGTCAGCATGATCAGGATGCACAGCCATCCCCAGCCGAGGACGGCCTTCATCAGCAGGCTCTGCTCGAAAAAGTCTTCAATGAGGTACCACATGGGAGATTCCAGAGGTCGGTTCGAATTGGGGTGAAGTTTAAGGCATATCGCAACGTAGTTGGATACGGGTTTTACGGTGCTTGAAATCCGTCTGCTGCCGCTCCCCTGCCGGTGTTGTCGAGTAGAATCCCCGTGTGCGCCAAGCTTTCGTTCATCTTTATCCGGAACTGGAATCCGCAATCGACCGTTCGCTGGTCCTCACTACCACGGAGCGATTGCGACGGAATCTGATTCGCGCCTACAACGAGGCGAAGCTCGCAGCGGACCTGGCTGCCTGGCCCACACCCCGGGTACTGACCATCGGCGGCTACCTGGGAATTCTCTATCGGAACCTGCGACGGGGTAATCCGGAGCTGCCGGTGCTGATCGGCGCAGAAGCTGAGTACGCGCTCTTTCGGGCAACCGCGCCCAGCGGTGCCGCGGAGCTGATCCCGCTGGCTCAGGAGGCCTGGTCACTGTGTCATCAGTGGGGAATACCGATTGACGACGCGACCTTCAACAGCACGGAGAATGGTCTCACCTTCGCCGAGTGGAGCGAACGACTGAAGCGCAGGCTCTCGAGCCGCAACGCCATTACCAGAGCCGAGCTGACTACCATGGCAGCGCTCCGCTCCGACGAGCAGGAGATCACCTGCCTCGCCTTCGAGCAGGTGCCGGATGCCCTCGTGACCTGGCTGGGAAACCAGAACGCCGAGCTCACACACCTGGATCCAGCCGGTCCTGCAGAGAGACAATCGAGTGCTCATCGGATGAGCTTCGAATCACCCGAAGAGGAGCTGGCAGCGGTCAGTGGCTGGACACGTCGGCTGCTGGAGCAACAGCCGGACACCGCTCGTATCGGCGTGATCGTGCCGGATCTGGGCAGTCGCTATCAGACGGTGCTGCGGCAGTTCACGGCTGAGCTCGATCCGCTTCTCGAGATTGGCACTCACGGGGTGCTGGACATCGGCGGAGGCACGCCGCTGCGAGCTCAACCCGTCTGGCAATCCGCCAGAGACTGGCTCGCCCTGTGTTTCGATCGTCTCCCGGCAGACCGGGCACGAGCCTGCCTGAACAGCCCTTACCTGAGCCTGCCACGGATCTCGACGCTTGCCGCCAACCTCGCCCCGACCCTGTCCTTGCTGCAACTCGATCGACAGCTGGACCTCCCGGGGCTGGCGCCGGAGGTGCTCGCCCGGGTTCGTGCCCTGCGTGGCACGGAGCAACCGATCGCCGGTTGGATTGACGAGTTCAGGGAAGTGCTGAACCAGGCAGGATGGACGGGTCAGAATGCCGGCAGCAATCAGTACCAGGCCTGGCAGGAAGTCGAGGGTGCCCTGCAAGGTCTCAACCGCTGGTCGGACGAGCGCGCTCAGAGCGGCCGGGAGGCGCTGCTGCAGGTAGATCACTTTCTCGGCAGCATCACCTTTGCACCGGAGCGGCCGGCTGCTCCGGTGCAGATCATGGGATATCTGGAAAGCACCGGGCTGGACTTCACTCACCTCTGGGTGCTCGGTCTGGATGACGAGAGCTGGCCAAGGCTGCCCACAGCGAACCCGTTCGTGCCAATCCGGTTGTTGAAGCAACACGGACTGCCGCGAATAACCCCGGAACAGGAAGCCGACTTCGCCCGGGAACGGCTCGCGCAATGGCACACCTCTACCGATCAGCTGATTGTCAGCCACGTCCGGCATCGGGAAGAATCGGAGTGCCGGCCGAGCGCGCTGATTCGGCACCTGCCCGCACTGGAAAGTCGACGGGAACATCGACCCCATCCAGGGTTCGAGCATCGACCCGATCAGCTCGAGGTACTGGATGACCGGGTTGGTCTGCCACTCGAACCGGGCAGCCATCGGGGCGGAACGGGTCGAATTCGTGATCAGGCAACCTGCCCGTTCCGCGGTTATGCCGTGCACCGGCTCGGTCTGAAAGAGATACGCCAACCTCATGGCCTGCCCGACGCCTTGGATCGGGGCACCTTGATTCATGAAGCGCTGCATCGGCTCTACGAGAATGCGGCAACGGAGGGTCTGGCAGCGTCCGCTCTGAGCGACGGGCAGTTTGCTCAGGCTGCCGATCAGGCGTTAGCCAGGCATTACGGTCGCTTTCCGGCGCCATTCCGGGAACGGGAGCGGGAGCGGCTGGTGGCTCTGCTCAGGGTGTGGAACGAGCTGGAGGCGCAGCGTGAAGGCGTCGCCATCGAAGATCTCGAGTTGGGCATCAAAGCGGAGTTCGGGGGCATCGGGCTGAATCTGCGCATTGACCGCATCGACAGGATCGGTGATGCACACCTGGTCATCGACTACAAAACGGGACGCATCGGTCACCGGCTGACCGAGGATCGATTGCTCGACCCCCAGCTGCCGCTGTATGCGTTGACCAACGAATCAGTCCAGGGGGTACTTTACGCGGAAGTGGATGACGAACGCCCGCGTTTGAAAGGCATCTCAGCGTTGGCGCTGGATCAGGCGAACCTGGAACCACCGGCGGGTGGCAATTGGGAAGCACAGAGGACACGCTGGCAGACGCAGATCGATACGCTCACGGAAGAGATCAGAGCGGGTCTTGCCGCCGTGACACCCTACGACGAGCGGGCCTGTCAGACCTGCCATCTGCAGGCTTTCTGCCGTGTGGCAACAGCCGATCATGAGATCGGTCCGGACTTGGACAGACGAGCGTCCGAAAAGGCGTCGATGACATGATCGCTCCGGATCAGTCTGATCGTGATCGCGCTACGGACATCGATCGCTCGGTGATCGTCCAGGCACCAGCGGGGTCTGGCAAGACGACGTTGCTGGTGGAGCGCTATCTGAAGTTGCTGGCGGTGGTTGAGCGCCCGGAAGAAATTCTCGCGATTACCTTTACCAGAAAGGCGGCCAGCGAGATGGCTTCCCGGGTGCTCGAAGCGCTCCGTCGGGCATCCGTGGATCCAGACAGCGCGCCGGTTGCCGCCCGGGCGCTGGCGCACAGCGATGCCATGGGTTGGCAGCTCCCCTTACACCCGGCCCGTCTGAAGATCCAGACCATCGACAGCCTGGCTCTGTCGCTGACCCGTGGCCTACCGGTTAGAGCAGCGCTCAATCCCGCACTGAACCTGACCGAGAATCCCGAGCATCACTACGCGCGAGCGGCCAACCGGCTGTTGCTGAAGCTCTACGAAGGCGGGCCACTCGGCGAAGAGATCGCCGACTTTCTCCGTCAGTGTGATAACGACGCGGCAAAGGCGGAGCGGCTGGTCGGTGCCATGCTCGGTAAGCGTGATCAGTGGCTCGACGTGGTGGCGAGCATGGTGTCCACCCACCAGTCTGACCCGGATCAGGTGATCAGCGTTCTTCGACGTGGGCTGGAAGCGTTGAGCGGCGGTGTCATCGACCGTTTCATCGCTGCCCTTGGTGAGGAGAAGACCAGCCAGCTCGAGCGATTGATCGAGCATGCGGGGGCAGAGCTCGGCCGCACGCTGGCGACGCGAACCGAGCGTTTTCGACTGGCAGGTGAATTTCTGACGACAGCCCGGGGGGAGCTGCGCAAACAGGTAACCAAACGGGATGGCTTCAGCACGGACCATCCTGCGGAAAAAAACGCAGTGAAGGCGCTGCTCGCTGATCTCAGAGAGCAGGGCCTGGAGCAGCTCTGCGCAAATCTGCGCTACCTGCCGGATGAAAGCTTGAGCGACAAGGCCGTGCGTCGATTGGTTACGGTCGGCATCAATCTGGCCCTCGCCAACGCCGAGCTGGCGAGCGTGTTCAACGAGGCAGGTGAAACCGATTTCACTACCCTGATACTGAATGCCAGAGCCGCGCTGGGTGAGGCCAACGCCCCAACCGAGCTGGCACTGGCTCTCGACTACCGGATCAGCCACGTTCTCGTGGATGAGTTTCAGGACACCTCCGTCTCCCAGTTCCAGTTGTTCGAGAAGATGCTCAGCGGCTGGGTGCCCGGCGATGGCAACACGTTTTTTGCCGTCGGCGACCCCATGCAATCGATCTACCGGTTCCGGGACGCCGACGTGGGGCTCTTCTACCGGGCCTGGAACGAAGGCATCGCCGATATCGAGCTCGATACCGTGGTGCTGACCAGCAATTTCCGCGCTGACGCAGGGCTGGTGAGCTGGGTCAATCATGCCTTCGCCCGGATCATGGGGGACCGGGAGGATCCCGTGCTCGGCCAGATCGCTTACCGCAGCGCAACACCGACCCGACCGGCTGGTCATGCTGAAGCCGTGCAGCTGCGCCAGTGTGAGTCTCAAGAGGGCCAGGTTGCCAACATCGTTGCCCGGATTCAGACGCTGCTGGCTGAACCGGAAGGGTCCATCGCTCTGCTCGTGCGCAGCCGCGCCCAGCTGACACCATTGATTCGTGAGCTGCGGGCGCGAGGGATCAGCTGGCGAGCAAACGATATCGATCCTTTGCTGGATCGCCCTGCGGTCTCCGATCTGCTCGTTCTGATCGGCGCGCTGGCAGATCCATACGATCGCCTGAGCTGGATGAGTCTGCTCCGGGCGCCATTCATCGGCCTGAAGATCGCCGACCTGCAGCGGTTGTCCGAGATCGAGGACTACCCCGCGTTCTTAGGCGCGCTCCGAGCGCAGAACGTGCAGATCCCGTTGAGCGAGGACGGGCTCGCGCGCTTGCGCAGGCTCGCGGCCAGTTGGCCCAGCAGCCGAACGCTTGTCGATGAGCTGCCGACCCGATCCGTGGTCGAAACCACCTGGTTGAAGCTCGGCGGCGCGGATGCTTATGCAGACCCGGCAGCGCTGACTCATGCCGAGCGCCTGCTCACGCTGCTCGATAGCCTGGGCACGACTACCACGTCCCTGGATGCGCTGCGGCAGGCAGGACAGAGCCTATTCGCGGCTGATCTCTCGGAATCACGGCTGGAGATTCTCACGGTGCACAAGGCCAAAGGATTGGAGTTCGACCATGTGCTGTTGCCGTTCCTCGAGCGTATCACCCGTTCTGATGAGAGTGAGCTGCTGCTCTGGCGGGCGCTGCCTGAAGGGCTGCTGATGGGCGTTCAGGAAGACGACGGGCCTTTCGAGTGGCTGAAGCGGGAGAACCGTTATCGCGAGCGGCACGAACGTCAACGCCTGTTCTACGTTGCCTGCACCCGAGCCAAAGAGAGCCTGACGATGTTTGCTGCTTCTCCTGAAGCTCACAAACCAGCGGACACGGCAATGCTGTCCCTCCTCTGGCCGCAACTGACAAACGCGGACACCGGCGATCTGGCTGTCCTCCGCTCGCCGGCCCTCCCGACAACGGAGAATAGCCTGCCTAAGCAAGCGGATCTCTTTGCAACCCCGGAACCTGAGGCGGACGTAGCACCGCTATTCCGGCGTCTCGTTTCCGGCTATCAATGGCAGCCACCGGAAGGAGCGAAGTTAGCAAAGCTGATCACACCGGCGGAGACAGGGCGGCAGGATCCGCTCGAGGCGCGGTGGGAAGTGGTGCTTGGCATCGTGGTGCACGCTGCGCTCGAACAGCTGGCGGCGCTCGACCTCCCTGCTGATCCAGCCAGCCACGTGATCGACGCCCGCCCACTCTGGCGTGCCATGGCGTCAGAGCACGAGCTTGATGCAGATGACGTGGAACGGGTCGTGGATGCCGCGGCGGCGCAGATTGCCGGGGTGTTGAATCACCCCGAAGGTCGGTGGGTGCTGGCATCGAGACCGGATGCGCGCTCCGAGCTGGCTCTGACAGGCGCGGTGGATGGCGGCATTCAGAATCTGGTTATCGATCGGACCTTCACCGACTCTGAATCGGGCGAGCGCTGGGTGGTGGATTTCAAGACAGCAATCCCTCACCCCGGTGTCAGCGAAGAAGCGTTCATCCGTTCCGAGAGCAACCGCTACCGGCCTCAGCTCGAGCGTTACGGTGTTGTTGCCGGCGCCGTTTTCGATCAACCGGTTCGTCTCGCCCTGTACTTCACCGCATTGCCGAAGCTGGTGGAGCTTGCTCCTTAGCGCGTTGTGGCGGGTTCCGCAAAGCACCCGAAGCGGTTGATTTCCTGATCACCAGGCGTACTATCGGCGTCTTATGAATATTCAGATGGCAGGTAGTAGGCTTCAAGCCCAGGCGATGAGCGCACGAGTTCAGGACGCCTGGTGGGCCGGCTATTACTTTTTCAAGGACTAGCTCTGCCCCCATCAGGAAGGCAGTGCAGGCTGCCTTCGACAGGAAACCCCGTCAGGCAGCGCCAACGGGGTTTTTTTATGCCCCTCAGACAAGCGCCCTCGATGAGGGCAGCAGAAGCGGTGCTCAGGAGCAGATCATGACCCAGACAGACAATCTCAACATTCGCGCCCAGCAGGTGTTGATTCCGCCGGACGCGTTGAAGGCCGAGTTACCCGTTCCGGAGACCGTCGAGCAGATGGTGGCCCAGTCCAGGGCGGACGTGGCAAACATCCTCGCCCGCCGGGATCCGAGGCTCCTGGTCGTCGTCGGCCCCTGCTCCATCCATGATGTGAACGGTGCCATGGATTACGCGAAGCAGCTTGCCGGGCTGGCCCGTGCTCTGGAGGACGATCTTCTCATCGTCATGCGGGCTTACTTCGAGAAGCCTCGCACCACGGTGGGCTGGAAAGGTCTGATCAACGATCCGCACCTGGACGACACCTTCGAAATCGCAGAAGGGCTGCACATCGCGCGCAAGCTGCTGCTCGATATCGCCGCGCTCGGCCTGCCTCTGTCCACGGAAGCGTTGGATCCGATCACGCCGCAGTACCTGCAGGACCTGATCAGCTGGTCTGCCATCGGCGCACGGACGACGGAGTCGCAGACCCATCGGGAGATGGCGTCGGGACTCTCCAGCGCCGTGGGGTTCAAGAACGGCACCGACGGCGGCCTGGCAGTGGCGCTCAACGCCCTGCAATCCGTGGCCTCACCCCACCGCTTCCTCGGGATCAATCCGGAGGGTCAGGTGGCCGTCATGCAAACCAGCGGCAACCCGAACGCGCACATCGTTCTTCGCGGTGGCAGCGATGGTCCCAACTATGACGAGGTGAGCATCAACCGCTGCGAGTCGGAGCTGACCTCCAGCGGTCTGAAGCCGAACATCATGGTGGATTGCAGCCATGCCAACTCAAACAAGGACCACAACAGACAACCCATGGTGGCACGGGAAATCGCCCGGCAGATAAAGGATGGCAACGCCTCGATCATGGGACTGATGATCGAAAGCAACCTGGCCGCCGGCAACCAGCCGCTGAAAGCTGACCGTGACGAGATGACTTATGGCGTCTCGGTGACCGATGCCTGCATCGACTGGGAGACGACAGAGGCGCTGCTGCGCGAGCTGGCGGCAGACATCGGCCCGGCGCTCAGGCGTCGACTGAGCGCCGAACAGGCAGGCTGAGAAACCGGCAGGACGCTAACGATAGTAGGCGTTCTCCGCGAAGCTATGGTCCGTGGCGTCGCGGACCGCGGTAAGCTCCGGAATCTGATCGAGCAGCGAGCGCTCCACGCTGTTCTTCAGGGTGATGTCCACGGCAGCACAGCCCTGACAACCGCCACCGAACTGGAGCACGGCTACGTTGTCCTCGACGATCTCCATCAGGGTCACCATGCCGCCATGAGCGGCCAGGCCGGGATTGATCTCGTTGTACAGCACGTAGTTGATCCGGTCTTCCAGCGGCGCGTCTTCACCCACCTGGGGCACCCGCGCGTTCGGGGCCTTGATGGTGAGCTGGCCGCCCATCTGATCTTCCTGAAAGTCCACCACCGCGTTCTCGAGATAAGGCACGCTGCGCTCCTCGAACCAGGCCGTGAATCCGTCATAGGCGACAGGCAGATCGCCTTCCTGCTCTTCGCCGGGGCGACAGTAGGCAATGCAGGTCTCTGCCTGTGGCGTCCCGGGTTGGGCAACAAAGACCCGAATGGCAACGTTTTCGTCTTCCTGCTTGGCCAGCAGTTCGCCCAGATAGGACTGAGCGCTGGCGGATATCTCGATCATCGGCGTATCCGGGGTATACCCTAGTAAATCACTCGGGAATTTACTTGATGGGAGGCGGTTCTGGCAAGTTCACTTGAAATTACATGAACAGGCCTCATGTCCATTCCCCGGAACTTTAATTGCACTCATCCTGTGCGGACCTAGACTGTAGGGCTTGCTGAAGTCTGGCAGAAACCCGTATGTCTGAGATACGCCGCCTCGAGGCCGACCTGAATGAGCGCATCCTGATCCTGGATGGCGCCTACGGCAGCCTGCTGCAGTCATTGAATCTGACGGAAGCGGATTTCCGCGGTGCACGATTTCTAGCCCACGATCACCCGGTGAAGGGCAACCACGACATGCTTTGCCTGTCGGCACCCGAGGTGGTTCGTGATGCCCACGCGCGATACCTCCAGGCAGGTGCAGACATCATCAAGACCAACTCCTTTACCGCAACCCGGGTTGCGCAAGTCGACTATGGTCTGGAAGACGCCGTTGCCGAGATGAATCTCGAGGCGGCACGTATCGCCCGAGCCGTCGCCGACGAGCACGCGACCGATGCCCAACCGCGTTACGTGGCCGGCGTGCTCGGACCGACCAATCGGACTGCGAGCCTCTCACCGGACGTGAATGACCCGGGTTTCCGCAATGTCCGCTTCGCGGATCTGGCCAGAGACTACGGCGAAGCCGCCGAGAACCTGATGCAGGGTGGCGCCGATCTGATCCTGATCGAGACCATCTTCGATACCCTGAACGCAAAGGCTGCCATCTATGCGGTGCTCGAGCTGGAAGCCCGCCTGGGACGCAAAGTGCCCATGATGATCTCCGGCACCATTACGGATGCCAGCGGCCGCACCCTTTCCGGCCAGACGTGCGCCGCGTTCTGGAACTCGGTGGCGCACGCGCGGCCGCTTTCAGTCGGGCTGAACTGTGCGCTCGGTGCAGATCAGCTGCGGCCCTATGTGGATGAGCTGTCCCGCATTGCCGCGACCCGCACCAGTGTTCATCCGAACGCCGGCCTGCCGAACGAGTTCGGTGGCTACGATGAAACACCGGAGAAGATGGCCGCGACCCTCGGCGCGTTCGCGGACAGCGGTCTGGTCAATATCGTCGGGGGCTGCTGCGGTACGACGCCGGCCCACATCGAAGCCATACGGGCGCGCCTGTCTGCTGTGCCGCCGCGGGCCGTACCGCCGATTGCCCCACACCTGCGGCTGGCTGGCCTGGAGCCGTTCGAGGCCGGTGATGATGCCCTGTTCATCAATGTGGGCGAACGCACCAATGTCACCGGCTCCGCACGCTTTGCCCGACTGATCCGGGAAGGCGATTACGAGGCAGCTCTCAAGGTGGCGCGTCAGCAGGTGGCGAATGGCGCCCAGGTCATCGACATCAACATGGATGAAGGCATGCTCGACTCCGAAGCTGCCATGGTCACCTTTCTGAACCTGCTTGCCGCGGAGCCGGACATCGCCCGGGTCCCCATCATGCTGGATTCCAGCAAATGGGAAATTCTTGAAGCAGGCCTGCGCTGTGCACAGGGTAAATCCGTCGTCAACTCCATCAGCCTGAAAGAGGGCGAAGAGCGGTTTCTCGCCCAGGCCCGGCTCTGCCGCCAGTATGGTGCTGCGGTGGTGGTGATGGCCTTCGATGAGCACGGTCAGGCGGACACGCTGGCGCGGAAGAAAGAGATTTCCGAGCGGTCCTATCGGCTGCTGGTCGACGAGGTCGACTTCCCACCGGAAGACATCATCTTCGACCCCAACATCTTCGCCATCGGCACCGGTATCGAGGAGCATGCCAACTACGCGGTGGATTTCATCGAAGCCTGTCGCTGGATTGATGACAACCTGCCCCACGCATCTACTTCGGGCGGTGTTTCCAACGTCTCGTTCTCGTTCAGAGGTAACAACGGCATCCGGGAAGCGATCCACACCGTTTTTCTCTATCACGCCATCCAGGCGGGGTTGAAGATGGGCATCGTCAACGCCGGTCAGCTGGGCATTCTGGAAGATCTGCCGGAGGACATTCGAGAAAGGGTCGAAGACCTGGTGCTGAATCGCCGGGAAGACGCAACAGAGCGGCTGCTTGCGGTGGCAGAAACCTACGCGGGACAGGGCGCCAAAGCCCAGGCCGAAGATCTCAGCTGGCGTGAGAGTCCGGTCGACGAGCGGCTGAGCCACGCGCTCGTGCACGGCATCACCGAATACATCGTGGACGATACCGAAGAGGCACGTCTGGCTGCGGATCGTCCCATCGAGGTGATTGAAGGCCCGTTGATGGATGGCATGAATGTGGTTGGCGACCTCTTTGGTGCCGGCAAAATGTTCCTGCCACAGGTGGTGAAAAGCGCCCGGGTGATGAAGCAGGCGGTCGCCCATCTGGTGCCCTACATCGAAGACGAAAAAGGGGAAGGCGCTCAGAGCAAGGGAAAGATCGTCATGGCGACAGTCAAGGGCGACGTGCACGACATCGGCAAGAACATCGTCGGCGTCGTTCTGCAATGCAATAACTACGACGTGGTCGATCTGGGCGTGATGGTCCCCATGGAGACTATTCTGGATACGGCGGTTCAGGAGAAGGCGGATCTGATCGGTCTTTCCGGCCTGATCACGCCTTCCCTCGATGAGATGGTGAGCGTGGCTGGCGAGCTGCAGAGGCGGGAGCTAAGCATTCCCTTGCTGATCGGCGGTGCCACCACGTCCAAGGCGCACACCGCGGTGAAGATCGAGCCTGCCTACAGCAATGCGCCGACGATCTACGTGCCGGATGCATCGAGAAGCGTGCGGGTCGCAACGAGCCTCATCTCGGCAGACCTCCGGGAAGGATTCGTATCCGAAACCCGGACGGAGTACGACAAGATCCGGCGACGGACCAGCGACCGGGCGGATCGGCGGGTACTGTTACCGCTGGCGGAAGCCCGGGCCAGGGCACCGGAAATCAGTTGGGACGGCTACCTGCCGCCTGCACCCGCAGAGCTCGGCGTGCAGGTGGTCGATGTCGGCCTTACCGAGCTGATCCCTTTCATCGACTGGACGCCCTTCTTCATGACCTGGGAGCTTGCCGGTAAGTACCCGCGCATTCTCGAAGACGAGGTGGTCGGTGAAAGCGCTCGCAGTCTCTTCGACGATGCCCAGGCCATGCTCGAGCGGCTGGTAAGTGACGGCCGACTGCAGGCAAAGGGCGTATTCGGCATCTGGCCAGCGAACCGGTCGCCGGATGCGGAAGACGTGATTCTCTATGCGGATGAAGACCGAAAGGAATCGACCGCGACGCTGCACTTCCTGCGGCAACAAACCGACAAGCCGGACGGGCAGCCGAACTACTCCCTGGCAGATTTCATCGCACCCGCTCCGCTGGCCGACCACCTGGGTGCCTTCGCAGTTACCGCGGGCCTCGGCCTCGATGCCGTGCTCGGGGATTTCGAGAACGACGACTACTCGAGCATCATGGCCAAAGCGCTGGCTGACCGGTTGGCGGAAGCCTTTGCCGAGTACCTGCACCGCAGAGTTCGAACCGGGTACTGGGGCTATGCTGCGGGTGAAAACCTGGATAACGAGAGTTTGATCAAGGAAGCCTACCAGGGCATTCGGCCGGCACCGGGCTATCCGGCCTGCCCGGAGCACAGCGAGAAGACGACGCTTTTCGAGCTCCTGGCGGCTACCGACGCTACCGGGATCAGCCTCACCGAGCACTTTGCCATGCTGCCGGCGGCCAGCGTATCGGGCTGGTACTTCGCCCATCCGGACAGCCGGTACTTCGGTATCGGCAAGATCGGCGGCGATCAGCTGGCTGATTACGCGCGGAGGAAGGGCATCACCGAGGCGCAGGCGGAGCGGTTGCTCCGCCCCAATTTATAGCTGACCTATAGCTGACCTATAGCTGACCTATAGCTGACCTATAGCTGACCTATAGCTGACCTATAGCTGACCTATAGCTGACCTATAGACCTATAGCTGACCCGTAGCCGACGACAGCTGAGGTAACTACGACCGGGGCAGCGGTATCAGAACGTCCAACCGGAGATGAAGTGGATGGCCATGGCGATGGTGGCACAGAAGATGACCAGAATCGCCTTCGCATCGGTGCGCTGATCGTCGTCACGCTCCGCTTCGATACGGCTCGGACTCTGCTCAGAACTCGCTTCGCTCATGGTGTGGCTTCCCGGTTAGTTGCGACTGGCGCGGAGTCTACCCAAGCGCCTGATTCAGCACAATAATCGGCCGCTTCTCCGGGGCTTCGAAGGTGCCGTCAGGGCGCACGTCCGGTCTGCCTCAGCAGCGTTCTAAGCATAGGTCGAAGGGTTACTTCGCCCCTTTCCACGCCGATGGTACTTTTCCGACGTTTCACTTCTGGCGTATGGCGACGCGTTCTCCGGTGGGCGCGGCTCGCCGGCTGGATCAGTCCAAGAGAAATGTACCGATACGACAGTTTCGACAGGCAATTCGTCAACGAACGGGTTGCCCACTATCGTGCACAGACGGAGCGCTATCTGGCGGGCGAGCTCACGGAAGACGAGTTCCTGCAGTTACGCCTGCGCAACGGCCTGTACGTGCAGCGCCTCGCGCCCATGCTGCGGGTTGCCGTACCTTACGGCACGCTGAATTCGACCCAGCTCAGGAAGCTTGCGCACATTGCCCGGCATTTCGACCGCGGCTATGGCCACCTCTCCACCCGGCAGAACATTCAGTTCAACTGGCCACTGCTCGAGGAAGTGCCGGACATTCTGGCGGCGTTGGCGGAAGTGGACATGCACGCTATTCAGACCAGCGGCAGCTGCATCCGCAACGTGACCACCGACGAGTTTGCTGGTGTGGCGGAGGACGAATGGCTCGATCCGCGGCCGTTCTGTGAGCTGATCCGTCAGTGGTCCACGTCCCATCCTGAGTTCGACTGGCTGCCACGGAAGTTCAAAATCGCCATCACCGGTGCGCGCCAGGACCGGGCAGCGACCGCCGTCCACGACATAGGACTGAAGGTTTACTCCGAAGCCGGTGAGGCTCGATTCGACGTGCTGGTGGGCGGCGGTCTCGGCCGCACGCCAGTCATCGGTGAGCTGATTCGCACCCGCCTGCCGGCCGAGCACCTGCTGACCTACCTGGAAGCTATCATGCGGATCTACAATCGCTACGGCCGACGGGACAACAAGTACAAGGCGAGGATCAAGATCCTGGTCCGGGCCATGACGGCTGACGGTTTCAGAAGTCGAGTCGACGAAGAGTGGCAGCACCTGAAAGGTGGACCCAGCACGCTCACGGCCGAAGAGATCGAGCGAATGCAGTCGCATTTCCAGCCGCCGGAATATCCGCAGGCGGCGGACGTGGACCTGGCCGAGCAGCGACTGGCAAACCCGGCGTTCAGTCGTTGGCTCGAGCAGAATGTGACGCCCCATCGGGTGCCGGGCTACGCAGCGGTCACCCTGTCCACCAAGCTGACCGGCGTGCCGCCGGGAGATGTCTCGGACGCGCAGATGGACGCGGTGGCGGACTGGGCCGATGAGTTCGGCTTGGGCGAGATCAGAATCAGCCACGAGCAGAACTTCGTGTTGCCCGACGTGCCCCAGGCAGCCCTCCTCGATCTCTGGCACCAGGCAGTTCGTATGCAACTGGGCGCCGCGAACGTCGGCCTCATCTCAGACGTTGTCTGCTGCCCGGGCGGCGACTATTGCTCGCTGGCGAACGCAAAGTCCATTCCGGTGGCGGAAGCGATTCAGGACGCACTCTCGGATCTGGACTACCAACACGATCTTGGCCCCATCGATCTGAACATCTCAGGCTGCATGAACGCCTGCGGTCATCACCATGTAGGCCACATAGGCATTCTCGGCGTGGACAAGAAGGGTAACGAGTTCTACCAGATCTCACTCGGCGGCCATTCAGGCCACGGTGATCGACCGGCGAGCCTGGGTCAGATCGTCGGTCCTTCAGTTGCTCGTGCCGAGGTCGTCGACATCATCAAACAGATCTTAGCCACCTACGTGGCGCTGAGAGAGGAAAACGAGACCTTTCTCGGTTGTTTTCAACGAACGGGAATTGAACCCTTCAAGGAGCGCATCTATGGCACTGCTTAATCGCGACGGTGCGGTGATCGAGCCCACCAGCATTTCCAACGGCGCCGCATTTGCAGGCGGACTCGCCATTACCCCACTGACCGACTGGATACCGGATAGTGGTGAAGGTCTGTTGCTCGAACCCACGGACGAGCCCGAGCCCGCACACACGAGCGCTCCGGTCATCGCCATCAACTTTCCGGCATTCAGTGACGGTCGCGGCCTGTCGCTGGCCGTGCTGCTCCGGACCCGGCTCGGATACACCGGCGAGCTCCGCGCCGTCGGTGACGTGCATCCGGACGTGATTCACTACATGAAGCGCTGCGGCTTCGATACCTTCCAGATGCCTGAGGGCCGCACGCTGCCACCGGCGGCGAATGACGCCACCAACGCATCGGCAGAAAGTACGGGGCACAACACCCTTGCACCGTACAGCGATTACTACCAAGCTTCGGTCATTCATCCGGAACCGGCGTACCGAAGAGTCAGGAGAGGTGCATAGCACAGGTGTCATTGAGTCTTTCTTTCTGATCTTCACCGGCGCGGCACTGGTCGCGTCGGCCGCCCTCTACACCCGCCAACCCCTTCTCGTCGCTTACATCATCATCGGCGCAGTGTTCGGCCCGCACGGACTGAAACTGGTATCCGATCCGCAGCTGCTCTCCGAGATCGCTGAGATCGGAATCATCTTCCTGCTTTTTTTGGTGGGCCTGGACATGCCACCGGGAAAGCTGAAGAACATGGCCGGCAAAGGTGCCCTGACCGCGGCGCTGACGACCTTCGTGTTCTTCATCGTGGGTTACTCCGTGATGCTCGGCTTCGGCTTCAGCAACACGGAAGCGTTGATCACCGGAATGGCCTGCACCTTCTCCAGCACCATTCTCGGTATCAAGCTGCTGCCCACCACGGTGCTGCATCACCGGCACGTTGGCGAGATCGTCGTGACCCTGTTGCTCATTCAGGATCTGATCGCCATCCTCGGACTCATTCTGCTGGCGAGCTACGGCGGCAGTTGGACGGACACCGCTCAGTCTCTGGGCGCTGCGCTACTCGCCCTACCGCTACTGACAGGGGTCGCCGTGTTCGGTGTCCGCCTGGTCTTGCTGCCGCTGATTACCCGGTTCGATGCCTTCAGCGAGTTCATTTTCCTCCTGGCGCTCGGCTGGTGCTTGGGACTAGCCAGCATCGCGTCCTACTTCGGGCTGTCATTCGAGATCGGCGCCTTTGTCGCCGGGGTTTCACTGGCCACGAGCCCCATATCCCAATACATCGCCGAAGCGCTCAGACCGCTCCGGGATTTCTTCCTGGTGCTGTTCTTCTTCACCGTCGGTGCGGAACTGAACGCGGTACTGCTCATGGAGGTGCTGCTGCCGACGCTGTTCCTGGCCGCCGCACTCATCGCCTTGAAACCACCGACGTTCGCACTGGCACTGCGCATGCAGCGAGAGCCACCCGCACTGGGTTGGGAAGTGGGCTACCGTATGGGTCAGATGAGCGAATTCTCCCTGCTGGTATCGTACGTGGCGATTGGCGCTGGTCTGCTCTCCAGCGAGGCCGCCCACGTGGTGCAGGGCGCCACCGTGCTTACTCTGCTGGTTTCATCCTATCTGGTGATCTTCCGCTACCCGAGCCCGATTGCCATATCCGCGCGCCTGCGTCGGGACTGAAACCGAAAACTGTCAGCCGTGCGCAAGCACGCCTCGGCCCACCATCTCGCCAGCCAGGATCCGATCGATGGCATCCGAGATAGTATCCAGTGTAAGCGGTGCCTTCAGTGACTCCAGTTCCGGCAGCTGCCAGGGGCCAGCAAGCTTGTTCCAGATCTGCAGTTTCTGATCCAGAGGCAGCTGGACGGAGTCCACGCCGAGCAGGTTCACGTGACGCAGAATGAATGGCAGCACGGTGGCCGGAATTGCCGGTGAGTCGACCAGGCCGCAGGCCGCCAGGCTGCAGCCGTACTTCAATGACTTCACGGCATTGAAGAGAATCTCCCCGCCAACGGTATCCACCACCCCACCCCAGGTCTCGGCACCGAGGGGACGATCGGCGCCTGCCCGGGCCGCTTCGCGATCAATGATCTCTGCGGCACCGATGTCCCGCAGAAAGCCATGCTGGCTCTCCTTGCCGGTGACGGCGGTGACCGTGTAGCCGAGCTTGGTCAGCAGCATGACGGCCACCGAGCCGACCCCTCCGGTCGCGCCCGTGACCAGCACCGGACCGGCCTCGGGTGTCATCCCAGCGGCTTCCAGCTTGTGCACACAGAGTGCTGCGGTGAAACCGGCAGTACCGAGAATCATGCTCTGTTCCAGGCTGAGGCCTTCGGGCTTCTGAACGGCCCAACCCGCCGGGATTCGAATACGCTCGCCAAAGCCACCTGGCGTATTCATGCCCAGATCGAAGCCGATGGCGATCACCTCATCACCTGCTTTGAACGCCGGCTCAGCACTTTCGAGAACCACACCGGCCGCATCAATGCCCGGCGTATGCGGAAAGTTCCGGGTGACACCCGGGTTTCCCGTGGCGGAGAGACCGTCTTTGTAGTTCAGGGACGAGTAACGCACGTCGATGAGCAGATCCCCCTCCGGCAGATCGGTGAGCGCTCGGTCCACCAGGCTCCGTTCGAATCCATCCTCTGTCTTTTCCACCAGCAGGGCTTTGAAAGTCGCCATGGGTAGGTCTCCTTAACGTGCGTGCAGTTGAATCAGCGATGGCCGATGCTGGTGATCCGGTCTACCAGCCTTGCCAGGCTCATCTCCGCCTGGGCCATCAGTCGCTCTATGGGTTTCTTGTGCTCCACCCAGCGCACCTCGAACACGTCCCGTTCCTCACAGGCCCGGGCAAGGTACTCGTCGCTGGTCGAAAGCTCATCGATCAGATTTTTTGCCATGGCCCGATCGCCGTACCAGATTTCACCGGTAGCCACTTCTGCCATGTCCAGTGACGGGCGCCGGCTGCCCACGTACTCCTGGAAGAGCGCGTGAATATCTTCCAGCTCCTCAATGAACTTCTGCCGGCCTTCATCCGTGTTCTCGCCAAGCACGGTCAACGTACGCTTGTACTTACCGGCGGTCAGAAGCTCCACATCCACGTCGTGTTTCTTCAGCAGCCGATGCACGTTGGGTATCTGTGCCAGCACGCCGATGGAACCAATGACGGCAAAAGGTGCAGCCAGAATCCGGTCCGCTACCGCCGCCATGAGGTAACCACCGCTGGCAGCAACTTTGTCCACTGCCACCACCAGAGGTATGCCGCGCTGGCGGATGCGGTCCAGCTGCGATGCGGCTAGGCCATAGCCATGCACGGCACCGCCCGGACTCTCCAGACGAACGACCACCTCGTCTGTCGGCTCTGCCAGGGTCAGGACCGCGGTTATCTCCGTGCGCAGATGATCCACCTTGGATGCTTGAAGGTCTCCCTCGAACTGCAGAACGAAGACCCGAGCCCTGGCGCCGTTCTCAGAGTCGGTTGCTGCCACTTTCTTGGCTGACTTGGCTGACTTGGCTAACTGTTTCTGTTCCGCCTTCTCCTGTTTCAGGTCCTGTTTGTGCAGCCTCTTGAACTGCGCTTGTGGTAGCACGGCCTGGCGGAGACTGTCTTTCAAGTTGTTCAGGCGCTCGTTGAGCTTTTTAATTTCCAGGTGCCCCTGGCTGCTCTGATGCTGGCGTTTCATGCCAATGGAGGCCATCGCCGAAAGAATGAGCAGCACGGCGACCACCACGGTCACAGCCTGGGCGAGAAACAGAAGATAGTCGAAGAGATAGTCCAAGTAGATGCCACCAGAGTTCTGCAGGCCGGCTACTCTACTGCACAGACACGGAATTTACATCTGTGCAGCACCACCGATCTCCGGCGGATCTTGATTCGAGCCGGTTTGCGTGTGAGATTTGCCCCATGGCACTGCGCGCGCTCCAATCCCATCTCGAGAATACGTTTTTCCCACCCGCCAGTGTGGGCATGGACGCCGTTATCCGGCTGGCGATTGCGGACGAACTGCTGCAGTTCGAAGTCGCAGAAGGGACGATCGAGTTTCACGAGGCAGGCAACCGGGAACCAGACGCCACCTTCTTCTTCGAAGACGTGGATATCGCCTGGGCCCTGCTCTCGGGTCAGGCGGATGCCTTCGGTGCTTTCATGGAAGGCCGTTTCCGTTCGGACGGTTACCTGATGTGGGCTTTCACGCTCATGTCCATGTTCCAGTCGGAGAGCCTGCCGGACACCCCGGTTGAGTAGGCAACCAGGCAGCACGCGGCGGACGTTCAATCCGCCGGTCTACGTCTGACCTCGTCGATGAACTCGTCAATCAGCCAACGGGAGATAGCGGAACCGGGGGGCACGTTCGGCATGCTGTCGATGCCGAACCAGCGGGCCTCGGCGATCTCTTCATCCTGACAATCGATCTCCCCGCTCAGGTACTCGGCGTGAAACCCGAGCATGAGCGAGTTGGGAAACGGCCAGCTCTGGGAGCCGAAGTACTTGAGGTTGGTCACCTTCAGACCCACTTCCTCCAGCACCTCGCGGTGCACGGTCTGCTCAATCGACTCGCCGGGTTCCACGAAACCTGCCAACGTGCTGAACATGTTGGTCGGCCAGTTGGCGTTCCGCGCCAGCAGCATCTCATCGCCCCGGGTGATCAGCACGATGATGCTCGGCGCCAGCTTCGGGTAGTTGATCAGCGAGCAGTTCGGGCATTGCTTGGCCCGGTCTTTAGCATGGTCTTGCATGGCGGTGCCGCAGCGGCCGCAGTACTGATGCTCGTTGTGCCAATCGATAATCTGGTGGGCACGACCGGCAAGATAGAAGATTGATTGCTCGACCCGGCCGAGCCAGTCACGCAGTCCCGCCACGGCGTAACCCTCAGGTACCGAACCGTTGGCCTGCATCACGTAGATCGGCCGGCCGCGGTGCTGCCCGAGGTAGTGCTCGAAGGACACCTCGATGTCCATCCAGCGCAACTCATCACCCGTCACCGGTCTCGGCACACCCTGCTCGGAAATGCAGACGAAGCCTTCCCGCATGCGGATGAAGAACCAGGCATCATCACGGGACGAACCTTCCGGTGGGTGAACGAGCGTTTCGAAATCGTCGGGGTCGCTGGGCCACATTGAGTCTGTCTTTCCTTGTTGTCACTAAGAAGCTGTTGTTCCGAAGAGGTGCTTTCGTCAGGCGCTTTCGTTAGGCGCTTTGTTCCGAAGCTCTGATTGGAGGCATTGTTCGGAAGTCCCACATTGTTATTCGCGAAGGGTCATGCGCGCAACGGCAGCCCTCAAGGGGGATCCGGGCCCGCCGATATAGACTCCTCATGGCCGCTCGATTATCGTTGCGGAGCCTCAACACCCGGGCAGATAAGGAGGGACACGCCGGCGCCGTTCGGCATCATCATGAGCGATCCGATCAAGACGGCGTCTTTCTGGCATAACTTCCTCGGTCCCGCACCAGATTGGTACAAGGGACTCATTATCTGCTTCCTGCTGATCAATCCGATTCTGTTTCTGATTGCACCTTTCGTCGCTGGTTGGGTGCTGGTTCTGGAGTTCATATTCACGCTGGCGATGGCCCTTCGCTGCTATCCGTTGCAACCCGGTGGCCTGATCGCCATCGAGGCCGTCGTCATCGGCATGACCTCAGCGGAGACCATCCGGGCGGAGGTGTTTAACAACTTTCCGGTGATCCTGCTGCTCATGTTCATGGTGGCGGGCATCTACTTCATGAAGGAGCTGCTGCTCTTCACCTTTACTAAAATAATTCTCGGAATCAGGTCTAAGATGCTGATTTCGTTGTTATTTTGTTCCGTGTCTGCTGTGCTTTCCGCATTTCTCGATGCCCTCACCGTCACCGCCGTCATCATCAGTGTCGCCCTGGGTTTCTATTCCGTCTACCACAAGGTGGCCTCTGGCAAGCACTTCGCCGATGAGCATGAGCATTCGGAGGACGAGAGCATTGGCGAGTTGCATCGGGAAGATCTGGAGGAGTTTCGCGCATTCCTGCGCAACCTGCTCATGCACGGCGCGGTGGGTACTGCCCTTGGTGGCGTCTGCACCACTGTCGGTGAGCCTCAGAACCTGCTCATCGCGACGCAGGTTGGCTGGGAGTTCATCGAGTTCTTTCTCCGGATGGCACCTGTAACCATGCCCGTCTTCGCAGTAGGGCTCATGACCTGTCTGCTCCTCGAGCAGATCAAGCGGTTCGGCTACGGTGCCACCCTTCCCGAGCCAGTCCGGCACATCCTCACGGAGTTCGATCAGGAAGAGGCGCGAAATCGTACCGATCTGGACAGGGCCCGACTCGTGATCCAGGCCATTGCTGCGATCATTCTGGTAGTCGCTCTGGCATTTCACTGGGCGGAAGTGGGTCTGATCGGACTGATGGTGATCGTCATTCAAACCGCACTGAACGGGATCGTGGAGGAGCATCAGCTCGGCAGAGCCTTCGAAGAAGCCCTGCCCTTCACGGCGCTGCTCGTGGTGTTCTTCGGCATCGTCGGCGTGATTGAGGATCAGCATTTGTTTGCCCCGGTGATCAGCTACGTACTGTCTCTGGACGCCTCCGATCAACCGGGCATCATGTACGTCGCCAATGGCGTGCTGTCTGCGATCAGCGATAACGTGTTCGTCGCAACGGTGTACATCAACGAGGTGGTGGACGCCTTCAACGCCGGTCGGATCGATCGTGAGCACATGAATACGCTGGCCATTGCCATCAACACCGGTACCAACATTCCTAGCGTGGCAACGCCCAACGGCCAGGCAGCCTTCCTGTTCCTGCTGACCTCGTCGCTGGCGCCGCTGGTCCGTCTTTCCTATGGTCGTATGGTGATGATGGCAGCCCCTTATACCGTGACGATGGGGATCACCGGCTGGTTCTGCGTGATGTACTTTTTCTAGTGCCCTGATTCGGTGATTCAACGAATGACCGAATCAGGACACTCGGCACTGTTCTGAGCACTCGGTTCCAGCTTGCGCCATACTGCCCCGTTGTCTGACTTGTCGTCGAGCAGGTCCAGCCAACCTTCATGGGCGCTTGCCTCTTCAAGGCTGGCTGTGATCACTCTAAGCGCCGGCCGATCCGCATCGACAAGCAGCTCCTTCTCGGCCTCACCCGAACGATTGGCTTCGTCCCCATCCCCGGCAAAGAGTGCCGTTTGGCCGCCGGTCATCAATAGAAACACGTCGGCCAGGATTTCCGCATCCAGCAAGGCGCCGTGCAGCGTGCGTGCCGAGTTGTCTACCTGATAGCGGCGGCAGAGCGCATCCAGGCTGTTCTTCTGTCCCGGGTGCTTGTGCCGGGCGAGCGCCAGCGAATCGGTGACGGTGCAGATGTCGGCAATGCGCCTGTGTCCCCCCGACAACCGGCTAAGCTCGTGATCGAGAAAGGCTACGTCGAAGGGCGCATTGTGGATGATCAGCTCCGCGCCAGCTAAGAAGTCGATGATCTCGTCCGCGATTTCTGCGAATTTCGGCTTATCCGTCAGAAACTCCGAGCTGATGCCATGCACCTCGAAGGCGCCGTCGTCGATCTCGCGTTCCGGGTTGATGTACTTATGCAGTTGCCGGCCCGTGTAGCGCCTGTTCACAAGCTCCACGCCGCCGATCTCGATGATGCGATGACCCTGCGCCGTCTCCAGCCCGGTTGTTTCCGTATCGAGTACCACCTGTCGCACGGTTAAGAGTCTTCCTGCATCTCATCGATGGCGTCATTGGCCGCCTGATCCACCAGCTCATTCTCCGGATGGCCGCTGTGACCCTTCACCCAGTGCCATTCCACAGCGTGCAGCGCAGTCAGACGATCCAGCTCTTCCCACAGATCCTGGTTTTTCACCGGCTTTCTTGCTGCCGTTTTCCAACCGTTCTTCTTCCACTTCGCTATCCAGCCGGTGATCCCCTGCCGAACGTATTGGGAATCGGTGGTGAGCTTCACCTGGCTACCGCGCTTCAAGGCAGCCAAGCCCTGAATTGCTGCCATCAGTTCCATGCGGTTGTTCGTAGTCTCGGGCTCCGCGCCTTTGATCAGCTTCTCGGCATCACCGTAGCGCAGGTAAGCGGCCCAGCCACCAGGACCGGGGTTACCTCTGCATGCACCGTCTGTAAAAATCTCAACCAGGGTCTTCAACCCCGTCGACGGCCGCATCCGTTCGCGGCAAGGTGTCCGGGAAGTGAGCGACCCGGGCGCTGAGCTTGGGGTATGCGGCAGGTACCAGCTTGCGGCCGCCTACGGTGCTGGTGGACCAGTCCGGACGTATAGCGCTCACCTGCTTCACGGCTGAGATCACGTAGACGCCGCCCAGCGGAATCCGCCGCTCGGCACACAACCCCCGCAACTTCCGCCAGACACCCGCATCTTTGTTGCGAGTCGGGAACGGCAGTTCATAGGCAAGATATTTAACCTCCTGCTGTAGCTCGAAACCCAGGACCGCCAGCCAGTCCTGCAGGCGTCCGGGACTCACGAAGCGCAGGCCACTGAAGCTGTCTTTGAAGAATCTTGCGTAAGCACCGCGCAACCCCCACAGGCTCCAGGGGTTGAAGGAGACGATCAGAAGGCGCCCACCGGGCGCCAGCGCCCGTGCCACCTCACGCATGGCGCTTCTGGGATCTGGGGCGGTTTCCAAAACGTGATGCAGTACCACTGCGTCCAGCGCGTTATTACGCAGTGGCAGCTCATACAGCTCGGCTTTGAAGCAACCGGATTCGGCCTCTGCACCGTGGCTGTCGGGCTCACAGCCAATGGCCGTTGCACAGGTCTCCAAACGGAAACGGTTCCGAATCATGCACCCGCGCACGGTATCTGTGAGGCCCGTATGGCAACCTGCCCAGAGCAGCGTGTCGCCATGAAACCGCCGGGCACACTCGCTGATGACAGGCGTCTGCTCATCTAGGAGCCGGCGCCCGGAACTTGATTCGAACCAGGATGCGAGACGATCTAGGGAGGAAGTTGCCAAGTGCAAAGACATACCGCAAAGTACCTGATCCATTCTGACTGCAGCTTCTGATGACCGCAAGCATACGCGTGTCTGGGGGGACACGAACTCATCGGCTTGTGGTAGCGACCTCTGCGGCACTGTTGTTGCTGCTCGGTTGCCAGACCACAGTGCCCAGCACGCCTCTGGTAGAGGTCGATGCTGCCGTGCTCGATGCCACCCTCGCCCCCGAGCCCGTGGTCCCGTACATCGACGGTGATCTGATCGCGCCGGGCGTGCACTTGCCGGATCCCAGCCTCTGGGCGGACTTGATCGAAGGTTTTCAGCTGGATCGCCATACGGAGCAGAAGCGTGTGCAGCAGGAGCTGCGTTGGTTGAAACGCCACCCCAGCTACCTGCACAACATGCGAGGCCGCCTGGAAAGGCACCTGGCCTACATTCACGGTGAGGTGAAAGCGCGTGGCATGCCGAGCGAGCTCGCCTTGCTGCCCATCGTTGAAAGTGCCCTGGATCCTTATGCTTTCTCACACGGGGGCGCTGCCGGCCTCTGGCAGTTCATCCCGGCAACGGCCAAGCGCTTCGGTCTGGAACGGAACTGGTGGTACGAAGGTCGCAGGGATCCGGTCGCGGCCACGGAAGCCGCTCTCGACTACCTGGACTACCTGTACAGACGGTTCGATGACTGGTACCTGGCGCTCGCCGGTTACAACGCCGGTGAGGGCAACGTCAATCGCGCCAAGCGCAAAGCGCCTGAAGGTGCCGGTTTCTTCGAGCTCAAGCTGCCACGGGAAACCAGCGCCTACGTACCCCGGCTGCTGGCCCTGGCCGAGCTGGTGGCCAACCCGGAGGCACTCGGGGTGACCCTGCCGGCAATCGGCCCCGAGGTTCCTTTCGAGGTGGTCAGCACAGGCAGCCAGATGGACCTGAGCGTGATAAGCCGGGTCACCGAACTCGATGTGGAGACGCTCTATCTCTGGAATCCAGCCCTGAACCAGTGGTCGACGCCGCCCAACGGGCCACATCACCTCATCCTGCCGGTTGCAGAGGCTGAACGGGCGGCGGCCCGGATCGCATCGGTTCCGGCAGATGAGCGGGTGGAGTGGCTGCGAATCACCGTCAAGCCTGGCGATACGCTGAGTCAGCTGGCGTCACGGCACCGGACAGACGTGGCCAGCCTGAAACAGGCCAATGGACTCAGAACCGCCCGCATTACCGCAGGAGATTCCCTGCTGATCCCGAAAACGCCACGGGCCATCTCCAACAGCATCACCAGCCGCAACCAGGGTACCACCTACGTTGTGCAGAACGGCGACTCCCTGTGGACCATCAGCCGCGCCCACAATATTCCGATCAACAAGCTGATGAAGACCAACCACGTGGGACCGAAAGATTACCTCCGGGTTGGCCAGAAACTCACCCTGCCCGGCGGCACGAGCTCGCCGATGGCGGTCAGCGCCAGCCGTGAGACGCAGATCCGCAAGGTTCGCTACGGCGTTCGCCGAGGTGATTCGCTGGCCCGCATAGCCAGCAAATTCAATGTGCGGGTGAAAGATATCGTCAACTGGAACAAGTTGAACACCAAGGACTATCTGCAGCCGGGTCAGACGCTGCTCCTGTACGTCAATGCCTCCACAGGCACGGACTAGGACGTTAGAGTACCGGTCGACTGATCGAAGCGTCTTTCTCTAGCGCCTGGTAGTAGCCGTCGAAATCCACGGTCTGGGCCCGATTGGCGAGGAATTGCCGCATCCCCTGGATCTCGGCCTCCGTCATGGTGGAGAGGTCGCCATCCTCCACCCGGGTCATGGTGATCACGTAGCGGCTGCCATCGGCGCCCTGGGCGCTGCCCACCTGCTTACCGTTACTGGGTCGGGTCAGCTCGAAGGCCGCACTCAGCACTTCCGGCGGCACACCGATTTCGTTCCGCCTCACCAGCTCCCGGGTCTGCCAGCTGAGGCCCAGATCGTCGGCGATCACGGAGACGTTCTCTCCTGCTTGCACTCGATCCAGAGCGTCAGCGTGGGCACCCTCAAGCGCCAGTCGCGCCTGCTCACCGGCGATTTCCGCACGAATGTCTTCGGCAACCGTCTCGAACGGGATGGTCTCCGGCTCATGCCGCAGCGTTACCCGTGAGACCACGGCTCGATTTTCGAGATACTCGACAGCTGGACTGTTGAAACCCTGATCGAGGACCTCGGAGGTAAAGAGGCTTTCTCGCAAGGTGGTGTTGCCGAAGATGCCGGAGCCGGTCGTGCGGCTGATCCCTTCCGCTGTCTGGATGTCCAGACCGAGCGCGGCGCTGATCCCATTCAGATCTTCCGGCTGCTCGAACGCCAGATTATCCAGCTCACGAACCCGGTCGATGAACAACCGCTCCGCTTCTGCTCGTCTCAATCCCGCTTCGATCCCTTGACGCATCTCCTCCAGGGAAGGGAACTCGGTCGCAATGATCTCTTTCAGCTCAATCAGGTGAACGCCAAAATCCGTCTGCACGGGATCTGAGATCTGTCCTACCTCCAGTGCCCAGAGCGCTTCCTCGAATTCCGGTGCGAACAATCCTCTGCTGACCGGACCGAGATCGCCGCCGGCCGCTTTCGAACCAGGATCCTCAGAGTACTCGGTGGCCAGCTCGGCGAAGCTCTCACCTGCCTCTATCCTTGCGCGCAGGGCCTCGAGCTCCGCTGCTGCGTCCTCCGCGCTACGCTCGTCTGTGATCTGCAGGAGGATGTGGCGACTGTCCCGCTGCTCGTCGCCGAGCGAGGCGGCCTTCTCCTGCTCGTACCCGGCAATCACGTCGTCCTCGCTGATCTCGATGGAAGCATCGTTCATGAGCGCATCGACCGTGAGCTCCACGTAGGCAACATCTACCGACTCCTCGGTCATGTAGTCGAGCAGGTTTTCCTCGTAACGTACGCGCACGTCGTCTTCACTCACCTCTGCAGCGTCCAGAAAGGATGCTTCTGCAAAAGTCAGATAGGCGATGTCCCTACGCTGGCTGAGGATGCGAGCCTGCTCACGCAGTTCCCATTCCGTGCTGATGGCGGTTTCGGTGATGCCGTTGCGCAGCTGTTCCACTCCGATCAGATCCCCGGTGAGCGAAAGAAACTCT
The DNA here is from genome assembly GCA_965215995.1 of Candidatus Azotimanducaceae bacterium. GTDB lineage: Bacteria > Pseudomonadota > Gammaproteobacteria > Pseudomonadales > Azotimanducaceae > SZUA-309. The sequence goes on from OZ244128.1 coordinate 5,139,173, forward strand.
GGCGGGGTGTAGCCCAGCAGGTTCAACATACGGCGATAGGTATTCTCCTCGAACACCCCATCGATCAGGAAGTTTGGATTGCTTGTTACGATCTCGTTGATCTGCCTGTCACTGGCACCGATTCCGAGATCTTCCGTTGCCTGAGTAAGCAGCATGCGGCTGATGAGCTGGTTGATGACGGAATTCTGCAGCATGGCGGGATCGATCATGTTCGGATCGAAGTTCTCGCCGAACTGCGCCGCCAGGCGACGGCGTTCCCGTTCGGCTTCGACCGTCAACATCGTCTGAGTGATGTCTTCGCCGTTTACGCTCGCAACGCTGGGATCCGTCGTCAGGAACAGGTTGAATGCGCCGAATCCGAAGATGGCGAGTACGAAGATGATCGCGCCAACGAGAACCTTGAAAAACAGGCTCTGGGTCTGGTCACGTAGTTTCTGAAGCATCGGGGGTTCCTGAGGTCATGGTGCAATTCTAAGCGCAAAAAACGACGCAGAAAAAAAGGCGCGGTTAAGCGCCTTTTTGCAAGTTGGTGGGGGTTAAGCGATTAGTTCAGGGCGTCCTTGAGCGCTTTGCCTGGTTTAAAAGCCGGCACTTTCGCCGCGGCGATCTGAATTGGCGCGCCGGTCTGCGGATTTCGTCCGGTACGCGCGGCACGATCCCTTACGGTGAAGGTGCCGAAGCCGACCAGTGAAACTGGATCAGCTTGCTTAAGAGAATCAGTGATCGCATCAATTGCCGCATCCAGGGCTCTGCCAGCAGCAGCCTTGGAAATATCAGCGGAGTCCGCGATTCGATCAATCAGTTCGGTTTTGTTCACATTCTGCCCCTCTGTGATGATGAAGTTCCGAGCCGCCGGATTTATCGTTGTTATTCCGTGCCAGGCCCGAAGGTTCGCGGGGTTTTATACCAACACCCCATGGGGCTGGCAAGCATCTGAACGCCTGGAAAATCCCGTTGCAGCCCGCGTCTAATGCGGACTGATGGGTAACTCGCCTTTCGGATCGGGTCGGGTTTTGCTCACTTCCGCCACCTCGCCAGGTGCCTCTCCCGGCTGCGAATCCGAACGCTCAGATTGCGTATCGGCGGTCGCGACGATCTTCGGTTCCGGCAGCCGCTCCAGAGCGATTTCGAGCACATCGTCCATCCACTTCAGCGGGTAGATGGTGAGGTTCTCTTTGACATTGTCGGGTATTTCCTTGAGATCCCTCTCGTTTTCCGCCGGGATGATGACGTTCTTGATTCCGCCTCGCTGAGCTGCCAGCAGTTTTTCCTTAAGCCCGCCGATCGGCAGGACCTGGCCGCGGAGGGTGATTTCCCCGGTCATCGCAACATCTGCGCGCACGGGAATTCCGGTGAGAACGGAGATGATTGCCGTGCACATTCCAATCCCGGCAGACGGTCCATCCTTCGGCGTGGCGCCCTCCGGGACGTGAATGTGGAGGTCCCACTTCTCGTGAAAATCTTTCGGAATACCGAGGATTTCCGAGCGGCTTCGAACAAAAGTCAGCGCTGCCTGAATGGATTCCTGCATCACGTCACCAAGCGACCCTGTCTTTGTCTGGCGACCTTTGCCTGGAACGGCAACCGCCTCGATGTTCAAGAGCTCGCCACCTACCTGCGTCCAGGCAAGACCGGTGACGATGCCGATCTGGTTGTTTTCTTCGGCAAGTCCGTAGGTGTGCTTGCGAACCCCGTTGTAATGCTCGATATCGTCTGCGGAGATCTCCACCACGACCTTCGACCTGCTCTTCTTGTCGCCAGTCCTGTTCGCGGCAAGCGCCTGTTCCTTGACCACTTTTCTGGCCAGCTTGGCGATCTCCCGCTCGAGCCCGCGCACACCTGCTTCCTTGGTGTAGTAGCGGATCAGGTGCAGAAGCCCTTCATCGTCAACCTTCAGTTGCCCAGGGGCCAGGCCGTTCAATTCGGTCTGCTTCGGCAAAAGGTACTTGCGGGCAATGTTGAGCTTCTCGCCTTCCGTGTAACCGGGCAGTCGGATGACCTCCATCCGGTCCAGCAATGGCGCCGGTATGTTCATGGAGTTCGACGTGCAGATGAAGAACACGTCCGACAGATCGTAGTCCACCTCCAGGTAGTGGTCGTTGAAGGTGTTGTTCTGTTCGGGATCGAGCACCTCGAGCAGCGCGCTGGCGGGGTCGCCACGGACATCCATGCCCATCTTGTCGACTTCATCGAGCAGGAACAGGGGGTTTTTGACGCCCGCCTTGGACATCTTCTGCAGAATCTTACCCGGCATGGAACCTATGTAGGTGCGGCGATGACCGCGGATTTCCGCTTCGTCGCGCACGCCACCCAGGGCCATGCGGATGAACTCCCGGTTGGTGGCGCGGGCGATGCTCTCGCCCAGCGAGGTTTTACCAACACCAGGCGGACCAACAAGACAAAGCACGGGGCCCTTCATTTTCTTCACACGGGATTGAACGGCCAGATACTCGATGATCCTATCCTTCACCTCTTCGAGCCCGTAGTGATCCTCGTCGAGAATCACCTGTGCGGCCGCCAGGTCTTTGCGCACGCGGCTCTTCTTTTTCCAGGGGATGCTGATCATCCAGTCCAGAAAGCTGCGAACGACCGTCGCCTCGGCGCTCATAGGTGACATGAGCTTGAGCTTGTTCAGCTCCGAGGACGCCTTCTCCCGCGCCTCCTTGCTCATCCCACTCTCTTCGATCTTCGCTTCGAGCTCCTCGATCTCGTTCGGCGCCTCTTCCAGATCTCCCAGTTCCTTCTGGATGGCCTTCATCTGCTCATTCAGGTAGTACTCGCGCTGGCTCTTCTCCATCTGCTTTTTGACCCGGCCGCGGATCCGCTTCTCCATCTGAGAAACATCCATCTCGGCGTCCATGAGGCCAAGCAGGGTATCCATCCGCTCTTTGAGAACGAAGCTCTCGAGGATCGCCTGCTTCTCTTCGATCTTCAGTGAGATCTGGGCAGCGATGGTATCCACCAAGCGGGCTGGATCGTCGATGGAAGACAGGCTCGAAAGGACTTCCTGAGGCACTTTCTTGCTCGACTTCACGTACTGCTCGAACTGGTTCATCACCGTTCTGACCAGTGCTTCGGCCTCCCGTGCTTCCACGGTCGGTTCCTCGATCGACTCTACTTCGGCCTGCAGGTACTCGTCTTCTCCACGCAGCTCCAGTGACTGAAGACGGGCACGCTGCCCACCTTCAACAAGGACTTTCACGGTCCCGTCGGGAAGCTTCAGCAGCTGCAGCACGGTAGCCACCGTGCCTACTTCAAACAGCTCCTCGAGGTTAGGCAGGTCGACTTCGGCATCCCGCTTGGCCACCAGCAGGATCTGCTTGTCGTCCGCCATCGCCGCATCGAGTGCCCTGATTGAGCTCTCGGTACCCACAAACAGAGGATGGACGCCATGGGGGTAAACCACCATGTCTCTTAACGGAAGTACGGGAACCTGATTGATGCTATTTACTCCAGTTGCTCGCCACACTCATGGCCCAAGCCACCCCGTGGCATGGACGTATCAGGCGGCATCCTTTCGCGGTTTCTAAACCGAGCCGGGGCTAGTGTCCTGTCAGGTTAACTCAGCGAACCAGCCTGACAGGACACTAGTTGCAGGCAGTTTAGTCCTGCGGAGAGGCCTGTGCTTTGTCGACGTTCTCGTACATGAGCATTGGGTCACTTTCACCCTTGATTACGCTCTCGTCGATTACGACTTTCGTCACAGAATCGGTGGAAGGCAGGTCATACATGGTGTCGAGCAGCACTGCTTCCAGAATGGAGCGCAGGCCCCGAGCGCCCGTCTTCCTGTCCATGGCCTTCTGAGCCACGGCACGCAGCGCATCCTCGCGGAAGTCCACCTCCACGCCTTCCATGTCGAAAAGCTTGGTGTACTGCTTGGTGAGAGAATTTTTCGGCTCGGTGAGAATCCGGACCAGCGCATCGGCATCCAGTTCTTCCAGGGTCGCGACCACGGGCAGTCGGCCAACAAACTCCGGAATGAGGCCGTAGTGGATCAGATCTTCCGGCTCCACTTGCCGCAAGGTCTCGCCGATGGATTGCTTGTCTTCGTCACCCTTCACCTGAGCACCGAAGCCGATACCGGACTTCTCCGACCGGTCGGTGATCACCTTGTCGAGGCCTGCGAAGGCACCACCGCAGATGAACAGGATGTTCGACGTATCCACCTGCAAAAACTCCTGCTGGGGATGCTTGCGGCCGCCTTGCGGGGGTACGGATGCAACGGTTCCTTCGATCAGCTTCAACAGTGCCTGCTGCACACCTTCACCGGAGACGTCACGGGTGATGGAGGGGTTGTCCGACTTCCTGGAGATCTTGTCGATCTCGTCGATATAGACAATGCCGACCTGAGCCCGCTCCACATCGTAGTCGCACTTCTGCAGGAGCTTTTGGATGATGTTCTCGACATCCTCTCCCACGTAGCCTGCTTCGGTCAGCGTGGTCGCGTCGGCAATGGTAAAAGGCACATCCAGGAGCCGTGCCAGAGTCTCGGCAAGCAGCGTCTTACCGCTGCCGGTTGGGCCGATCAGCAGGATGTTGGATTTGGAAAGTTCCACTTCGTCTTTCTTGCCGGTGTAGTTCAACCGCTTGTAGTGGTTGTACACAGCCACCGAGAGCACCTTCTTGGCATGATCCTGGCCGATCACGTACTCATCGAGAATATCTTTGATTTCCTGAGGCACCGGCAGGCGATCACTCTGCTTGGTCTGACCACCCTCGGAGACTTCCTCACGGATGATGTCGTTGCAGAGCTCGACGCACTCGTCACAGATGAACACAGACGGTCCGGCGATGAGCTTACGCACTTCGTGCTGGCTCTTGCCGCAGAAGGAGCAGTATAAGAGCTTGCCTGAATCGTCTCCCTTACCGCTTTCGTCTGACATAGATTCGCCTCATTGATTTGCTGGTTTGCATCCCGTGGGGAGCCTCTTTACCCGTCGTTTACCTGTCGTTCTTATTATAGGTCTTTTTACAGGTCTCTGATGTCATTTACCTGGGCATATGACAACACCGCACAAGCGGAGCGCGTAAATTCCGATGCCGCTACCTTGCTTTTTCATCCACTATATTGCAAGCCCTTGAATTGCGGTGAATGTCTCGGACACGTGCGACGGATGTGTCGAAGAAGTGCGGCCGATGTAGCCTCCGGGTGGGCTTAGCGGTCGTGTCGGACCGGCTGGTACCTACGCCCAGTGGCCACCTACTCGCCGACCGCCTTAGCCAGCGGCTTACGGGGCATCTGAACCGTATCGATCAGACCGTACTCTACGGCTTCCTCCGGGCTCATCCAGAAGTCGCGGTCGGTATCTTCGGCGATTCGCTCCACGGGCTGGCCGGTGTGATCCGCCAGCATCTGGTTCAGGCGTTCCCGCATCAGCAGGATTTCCTTGGCCTGGATCTCGATGTCTGCGGCAACGCCGCGAGAACCGCCGGATGGCTGGTGAATCATCATCCGCGAATTAGGCAGGCAGTAGCGCTTACCGGGAGCACCTGCGGCGAGCAGGAATGAGCCCATGCTGGCCGCCTGACCGATACACATGGTGCTCACGTCCGAGCGGATGAACTGCATGGTGTCGTAGATGGCCATTCCTGCCGTGACGCTGCCGCCGGGAGAGTTTATGTAAAGGTGGATGTCTTTATCTGGGTTCTCAGACTCCAGATACAGCAGCTGGGCAACCACCAGATTGGCGACGTTGTCCTCGACGGGGCCCACCATGAAGACGATCCGCTCTTTGAGCAGCATGGAGTAGATGTCGTAGGCACGCTCGCCCCGGGCCGACTGCTCGACCACCATGGGCACCAGGCCCAGATTGGTGATCGGGGTGTTGAAGTTATCTGACTGGCTCATGCTGGCGGCTCCGATAGTCTGTGTAGTTGCTGCTTTTCGTGGCTTTCTCAGGACTTGTCATCATCTGCGCCTGAGTCTTCAGCAGCGGTGTCTGCAGCGTTTTCCTGATCAGCGGCTTCTTCCGGTGGAGGCGCGATGGCAGCCCCCGTCAGCGCGTCCTGATATGTGGTACTGACCACCTCGACCGCAGCTTGTTCCAATATATGGTCGACGACCTGATCTTCCAAGACCGCCATCTCGATCTGCTGCAGCTGTTCCGGGTTACTGTAGTAGTAGCTCACAACCTGGGAAGGATCTGCGTAACCGGCGGCCATCTCCTCAATGCGAGCCTTTACCCGATCCTCGTCTGCGCTGAGCTCACTCGATGTGACAATTTCGTTGACGATAAGTCCCACAGATACGCGTTTCTCCGCCTGCTTGGTAAAAAGGTCATCCGGCAGATCGATATCCGGTGCCTGGCCATCCTGGCCGTACATCTGAAACTGCTGCAGCATCTGCTGCTTCTGATTCTGGATTTCCTGGCTGACCATAGCCTGGGGCAGCTGCACGCTATGTAACCGGTGCAGCTCGTCCATCACCTGGCTCTTCACCTGATTGGCGACCGCTGCGTCCAGCTCCCGTTGCATGTTGGCCCGCACTTCCGCATGAAAGGCTTCGAGACCGCCCTCTTCCACACCAAACGTCTCGAAGAAGGCCTCATCCAGCTCCGGTATCGTCGGCTCCTCGACGGCATTGATGGTGACGGAGAAGGTCGCCGTCTTACCCTGCAGGTCTTCACTGCCGTAGTCGTCCGGGAAGGTAGCGGCAAACTCGCCGGTGTCGCCTTCTGCCAGGCCGCGCACGCCCTGGTCGAAATCTTCGATCATCTGGCCGGCACCAACTTCGAACGAGGCATCCTCGCCACTACCACCGTCGAAAGCTTCGTCATCGATCTTGCCGACGAAGTCCAGGGTAACCTTGTCGCCTGCCTGTGCCCCACGCTCGACCTTGGACCATTCTTTACGCTGTTCCCGCAACCGTTCGATCATCTCGGCCAGGTCGTCATCGGTGATCTCAGCCTCCGGACGTTTCACGCTGACCTTGCCGAGGTCTGTGAGGTCTACCACCGGAAAGACTTCAAAAGTCGCGGTGAACTCGAAATCGATGCCTGGATCCATCTTCACCACTTCCAGGCTCGGCGAGCCGGCCGGGGAAAGATCCTCCTGCTGGACGGCTTCAACGAAACTGGACTGCATGAGCTCGCCCGCTACCTCGGCACGAACGGCCGGTCCGAATCGGCGGCGCACCTCCCGCATGGGCACCTTGCCCGGACGGAATCCAGGCAATCGGACCTGGCCGGCCGCCTGGCCGAGACGATCGGTGATCTGTTCTTCAAAGGTCTCGGAAGGCACGGAGATCGTCAGGCGCCGCTCGAGACCGCTGGTCGTTTCAATGGAGATCTGCATGTTCTGTGTCTGGTCGTTGCGTTCAGGCTACTCGGAGTGCTGCCCGGAATCTGGGCCTGCTGGGTGCGGATCGGGCAAGCGGCGCATTTTAACGCCTGGCTGGCAACTTACAAGGAACGCCGAGCGGCGCTAACATCGAGCCTTTCACCTTGAACTGGAGAACGAATGAGCCCCGGAGAAGATGCCGAAACCCTGGATGTCGTCGTGGTTGGCGCCGGCTTCGCCGGTATGTATGCGATCTGGAAGCTTCGTCAGAGCGGCCTGACGCTGCGGGTGATCGAGGCAGGCAGTGATGTGGGAGGCACCTGGTATTGGAACCGATATCCCGGGGCACGCTGTGACATCACCAGCATGGAGTACTCGTTCTCTTTCTCCGAGGCGCTGCAGCAGGAATGGGAGTGGACCGAGATCATGGCAGCGCAGCCGGAGATCTTACGCTACGCCAACCATGTGGCCGATCGCTTCGATCTACGAGAGCACATCCATTTCGATACCCGGGTCACGGGGGCGGAGTATCTGGATGCCGACAACCTCTGGCAGATCAGCACTGACACCGGTGGGACATACCGAGCCCGTTTCTGCATCATGGCCACGGGTTGTTTGTCGGTACCGAACACACCGGAGATCGAAGGCCAGGAGACATTTGCCGGCGAGGTCTATCACACCGGCAACTGGCCGGCAGACGGTGTCGACTTCAGCAACAAGCGGGTAGGCATCATCGGCACCGGTTCATCCGGCGTGCAGTCCATTCCCGTGATCGCCAGAGAGGCCAGCCATCTCACCGTGCTGCAGCGCACGCCCAACTACAACCTGCCCGCCAACAACGCACCGTTGCCATCGGAGTACCGGGAACGGATCAAGTCAAACTACAGCGAGGTCCGAATCGCTCAGCGGCATGCGCAGATCGGCGTCAGCGAATTCAGCCGTGGCCTGGGCGGGCTCGGCAGTTACCCGGAACCCACCGAAGCCATACTCGAGACCACGCCCGAAGAACGGGCCGAGGCCTTGGACAGGTATGGCTTCGAGGCCATTCGCCGCTACGCGGACCTGGCACTGTCCGAGGAAGCGAATGAGCTTGCGTGCGATATGTATCGGGAGCAGGTTCGGCGCATGGTGAACGATCCCGACACGGCTGAGGGGCTGATGCCACGGGACTACCCTTTTGGCTGCAAGCGGCCGGTGATCGACATCGGCTACTACGAAACTTTCAACCGGGACAACGTCACCCTGGTGGATCTGCGTCGCGGTGGGATTGAACGCATCACGCCAAACGGTGTGCAGACAGAACAGGGTACGTTCGAGTTCGACGTGCTCGTCTACGCCACCGGCTTCGATGCGATGACGGGCGCACTGCTGAGAATGAACATCCATGGCCGGGACGGCGTGAGTCTGGCTTCACACTGGCAGCACGGACCGAAGACCTACCTCGGCCTGCAGATGAGCGGCTTCCCCAACCTCTTTACCGTGACCGGACCCGGCAGTCCGTCCGTGCTGAGTAACATGCTGGTCTCTATCGAGCAGCACGTGGATTGGATCAGCGACTGCATCAACTATCTGGATCAGAAAGATGCCAGCACCATCGAGCCGACGGTCGAGGCGGAAGATGCCTGGGTGCGGCATGTGTTCGAGGTCGCGGACGGGACCATGCTGACCGCGGAGAGCTGCAACTCCTGGTACCTTGGCGCCAACATTCCCGGCAAACCAAGGATCTTCATGCCTTACGTAGCCGGTGTGGGTGCCTATCGGCAGGTGTGTGATGCGGTAGTGGCGGACGGCTATCGTGGCTTCGCCATTACTTAGCAGCACTTAGTGTAGTGTCCCTTAAGTAACTTTCTAAATGATTTGTGGTCTAACTGGGTATCCTATTGCAAATCGAGGATGTCAGATGGGCCGACGCAACCAGGTCATCAAGGTCAGTGAACGAGATAGGGAGCAGCTGGAAGCGATTGCCCGATCGCGGAGCCTGCCGCACGGGTTGGTCACTCGGGCGAAGATTGTGTTGCACTCAGCGAATGGGCTGGGGAGCAATGACATTGCCAAGCTGTGTGATGTAAGCCCGCAGACGGTGTCGCATTGGCGACGACGCTATCGCACGCTCGGTGTCGCGGGTTTACACGATGAGCTCAAGTCTGGGCGGCCGCGCAGTATTGATGACGAGCAAGTGGCGGAGTTGATTCGCAAGGTGCTCGAAGAGAAGCCTAAGGGAGCAACCCACTGGAGTGTGCGCAGCGTTGCAGAGGAAACAGGGGTCTCCAAAAGTCAGGTGCAGCGGTACTTCCAGTTGTTCGGTCTCCAGCCACATCGCAGCCAATCGTTCAAGCTTTCGACGGACCCGTTCTTTGTTGAGAAGGTCCGGGACATCTGTGGCTTGTATCTGAATCCGCCCGATAAAGCGCTGGTCCTGTGCGTCGATGAAAAGAGTCAGATCCAGGCGCTCGAGCGGACCCAGCCGATGTTGCCGATGGGACTAGGCTATGTCGAAGGGGTGACCCACGATTATGAGCGCCACGGCACGACGACGCTGTTCGCGGCACTGAACATTGCCACCGGCGAAGTGCTCACGCAGTGTAAACCTAGACATCGTCATCAGGAGTATCTGAGCTTTCTTCGACACATCGATCAGAACGTTCCTGAAGATCTGGATGTCCACCTGGTGGTCGATAACTACGCCACGCACAAGAGCCCTAAGGTCAAAGCCTGGTTGGCGAAACGGCCTCGCTACCATGTGCACTACACGCCTACCTATGCGTCCTGGCTCAATCAGGTCGAGCGCTGGTTCGGGATCATCACCCAACAGGCCATCCGACGCGGCTCTTTCAAGAGTGTGCGGGAACTCAAAGACCGCATCGATGAGTTCGTCGAGCAATACAACCGCAATAGCAAACCGTTTCAGTGGGTTCGCCGACCATTACTTAGCTATTTCTGGGACGACACATTAGCAGCCTGTTGAAAAAAATGGGGTGGACGAAGGGGCTCGAACCCTCGACCGCCGGGATCACAACCCGGAGCTCTACCAACTGAGCTACGTCCACCACAGAGACTTCGTTATCGTACACGCGTGCACACACGCACGCACGATACCGAATTGCCATTGGCACGCCCGGAAGGACTCGAACCTTCAACCGCCGGCTTAGAAGGCCGATGCTCTATCCAGTTGAGCTACGGGCGCCAGGCCGCCGCATGCGGCGGCTTGGTAGTTTCGCGTAGCGAAACTACGGGTTAATGGTCGGGGTAGAGAGATTCGAACTCCCGACATCCTGCTCCCAAAGCAGGCGCGCTACCAGACTGCGCTATACCCCGCGGCGGCGCGATGATACTGGCGCCTTCTGGGGGCGTCAACGCGGCCCAGTGCTCCTGTGCCGCGGTGAGCCGTCGTTGTAGAATGCGCCTCCTCCTGGAAGCCCTCCTCTGCTGGAGCCACCATGACCGCGAATATTCTCGACGGCAAAGCCATCGCCAAGGCAGCCCGTAACACCTTGAAGGAGGATGTGATCAGACGCATCGGCTCTGGTGAGCGCCCGCCGGGTCTGGCCGTGATCCTGGTGGGTAACGATCCGGCCTCGGAGATTTACGTCAAGGGCAAACGCCGAGATTGTGAGGAAGTGGGTTTCCATTCCAACTTTCAGCACCTCTCTGCCAACATCACCCAGGAAGATCTGGAAGAGCGGGTCGAAGCCCTCAATACGGACGCCAGTATCGACGGCATTCTCGTCCAGTCGCCGCTGCCCGAGCACATCGATGAGGATCGGATCATCGACCGGATCGACCCACTGAAAGACGTGGACGGCTTCCATCCCTACAACATCGGTCGCCTGGCCCTGCGTCGGCCATCCATCCGATCCTGCACACCAATGGGCATCATGCAGTTGCTCGAGCACACCGGGGTGCCGATTCGCGGCCTGGATGCGACGGTGATCGGTGCGTCCAACCATGTAGGTCGGCCCATGGGTCTGGAGCTTCTGCTGGCCGGCTGCACCGTCACCACCGCGCACAAGTTCTCCAGGGACACCGAAGCCTGCGCGCGCCGCGCCGACATACTGGTGTCTGCTGTCGGCAAACCCGGACTGGTGCCCGGCAGCTGGATCAAACCCGGCGCCATCGTCATCGATGTGGGCATCACCCGGGATGAGAACGGCAAGCTGCACGGCGACATCGTGTTCGAAGACGCCAAGGAGGTGGCCAGCTGGATCACTCCGGTGCCCGGTGGCGTGGGGCCCATGACCCGGGTCGCCATGTTGCAGAATACCTTTGCCGCCGCCGAACACGCTCTGGATATCCCCGAGCGCCGCTAGCGTCCTGTTCGATGCGCCTGTTTCTATCCGACCTGCATCTGGAAGCACCCCACTCACCGGCTTTTCGTACCTTTGCCGCGCTGCTCAATCGGGAATCCAGCGGAGCTGATGCCATTCATCTGCTCGGCGACATCACTGAAGTCTGGGTGGGGGACGATGATGACGGACCACTGGCGACGGAACTCAAAGCGGTGCTGAAAGCAGCGGCTGCCCATTGCCGTGTGACCCTCATGCATGGCAACCGGGATTTCCTCTTCGGCGAGGTACTCGCTCGGGAAACCGGCGTTGAACTGATCGACGATCCGCACCTGGAAGAGGATGGCACCCTGCTGAGCCACGGTGACGCCTTCTGTATCGACGATGAAGCCTACCAGCAGATGCGCGCGCTGTTCCGCTCGGATGCCTGGCAACAGAACGTGCTCGGCCAGCCCCTGGAGGCTCGCCGGGAACTGGCTCGAAACCTGAGAGCCCAGAGTCAGGCGACCAACGCGAACAAGGCAGAGAACATCATGGATGTGGCTGCCCGGGAGGTGGATCGGATTGCCGTCGAGCTGGGTGCGAAACGGTTGGTTCACGGCCACACCCATCGACCCGGGCGGCACGCGCACAGCTGGGGAAACCGCTATGTGCTCGGAGCGTGGGAACGTTGTGGGTGGATTGCCCGACAGTCTGGCCCGAACGCAGAACCCGTTCTCGAGTGCCTGCCCCTGCTCGACTAACTGCCTGACACAGGACCGCTGTGAAACCGGAAGTGGTCATCCGGCTCGCTGATCAGACGAGCATCTTCGGTGAGCATCTTTGCCACCACGTTGTCGATGGACGTTTCTGCGTACTGACGGGCAAGTTTCAGATAGTGCTCGAAATGACGGGCCTCCGAGTCGAGCAGCTTGTCGTAAAAGCTCGCCAGCTCCTCTGGCAGCACCTCGATCAGGCCCAGAAACCGCTCGCAGCTTCGGGCCTCGACAATGGCGCCCATGACCAGGGTATCCACCAGCCGGTCAGGTTCCTCCGCTCGAGCAAGCGACTTCAGACCCCCGGCATAACGACTCGGCGAGATGTGCACATAGGCGATGTCCCGGCTCTTGAGAAGCTCATGCACCTGCTCGAAGTGACGCAGCTCTTCCCGGGCGAGACGGGACAGCGTCATCAGCAGATCGGGTTTGTCCACGTAGCGGTAGAGCAGCGACAGTGCTGTTCCCGCGGCCTTCTTCTCACAGTTCGCATGGTCGATGAGGAGCTCATCCAGATGGTCTGACGCCTGTTCGAACCAGGCGGCTGGAGTTCGGGTGCCGAGGAAGTCGAGAACCCGCTCAATAGCCTCGCCGCGTTTCGCTGAACGACGCTCCGATGGCCGTCGCTCACGCTGCTCGGCCGAGGCAGGGTTTGCTGCGCTCGAACTCACTGAGCGCTCACATGAAAGTCGTGCTCGTACTGAGCCAGGCTGCGGGCGTAGAGCTCCTGCTCGATCCGTTCGTACAGGACCTTGGCATCCTCCGCGGGCTGGCGTGGCGAGATACCCAAGATAGCGAACTCCGTTTCCCGCCCTGCCCGGCGGACTACCTCGTAGGCGATGTTGACCGGGCTCAATGCCTCCAGATCAGCAACTCTGAACGCCCTGGCACGGAGTAGAACCCGATCATCGTCGACGACATCAGCGTGCGCGAGGAAGGCGCCTTCACGAAGCTTGAACAGCCGCTTCCAGACCAGTACCCGCTGCTCCGAGGCGAAACCGTTCCAGCCGTCGATTTCGTGGGCGAAGCGTTTGCAGCCACGGCAGACCAGATCACCGTACGTGGTCGAGCAGATACCCACACAGGGCGTTCTTTTCAGGAGCTGGGTCAAAGGTGCTTCCCGGGTTCGGGAACTACCGTCCCCTCGTCATCTTGCCGCCCCGAATGCCAGCCGGAACTGCAGACGGCGCAACTGGCTGCGCAATGCCCTGAGCTCACGGCCGCCGGAGGCAACGCCCGGATTGTACAGAAGCGTATTCAGTTCGGCGACGATGGGTCCCACCTGAGCGTCGGTGAGCCCGACCTCCTCCGCCACCCTGCGCACGAAGGCGGCCGGGGACTCTTCCGGCCGCTTGCTGTAACCGTAGCCGGCCAGCGCGTTGCTGAAGTGCTTGAAGGCGCGTTCCACCGGGTGCCGGTTCACGGGTCTTCGGCCCCAGAAGATGAAGATAGCCACCACGCCCAGGCCGATGCCGCCGAACACGAGAATTGCCATGCCGATTCGGGCGGCAGTGACCTCGCCAAGGAGGTCGCCGAGAAAGCGGTACTGAACATTGCTGTCGTAGCCCACCACCCAGAGGTTCCAGCGGTGCTCGATAGAGTCCATCCAGCGCAGCACGCTGCCGGCCAGGTCCCAATCGCCGATCCGGGCGCTGGAGAGCAGTGGCAGGCTGGCGAGGTCAGCCGACGACAGCGCCGCGGTAAGGCCCTGCTCGACCCGCTCCGGGGCCACGGCCGCGGTGGGATCCACACGGAACCAGCCAAGCTCAGGGTCGTAGAATTCCGTCCAGGCATGCGCGTCGTACTGACGCACCATCAGGTGGCCCGAGACTTCGTTCACCTCCCCGCCCAGATAGCCGCCGACCACCCGGGCAGGAATCCCGGCGGCGCGCATCAGGTAAACGTAGGCACTGGCGTAGTGCTCGCAGAAGCCGGCCTGGCCGTCGAACCAGAACTCGTCGAAAGCATCCCGGGTCTGATAGAGAGGCGGGCTCAACGTGTACCGGTACGGTGCCTCGCGGATGTGGGTCAGGACTGCCCGGGTCATGGTCATGGGCGTGCCATGCTCGGCCAGCAGCGCTTTGCCAAGCGCCTGCAGGCGTGGGTTTGCCTCTGGATCGATGGTCGTCTCACGGATCCGCTCCGACTCGCTGAGCGGCTCGGCACGCCGATCGCGTTGATGCTGCACGGCCCGGTAGCGAAACACGCTCATGATCGGGTCTCTGCTTTCCAGCCTGCCATCCACGGTGAGGTAGACATTGCTGTGCTCCGAGGTGGAGTTGCCCAGCGCGTAGAGCCAGGTCTGCATGGTGGGCTCGAGCAGCACCTCGTAGTTCAGATCAGATGACCGGGACATCGGATATTCCCGGGCCCGGCGCCGCTCTCTCGCCTTCCAGCCACCCTCTTCGAAATCCGAGAACACCAACCCCCGCCAGTATCGTTGACTGGGTGCCGGCATGGGCCCGTCGACCACCACACGAAACGCGAGCTCGTCCGACTGGGTCAAACTGGCAATGTCACCGGGTTTCACCGTGTCGGACAGACCGGTCACTGAAGAGCCCGGCAGAGGCACGGTCCACAGGGGTGCCATCCGGGGAAAGAGCAGAAACATCACCAACGTGAGAGGTACTGCCTGAAAGACGAGCACGCCGGCCAGCTTCAAGGAGGGGAGCGGCCTGACCGCCAGGTGCAGCTGGTTCAAGCTGACCATGGCTGCGGTGACAAGGACGAAGGCTCCGAGCTGATAGATGGCGAGCAGCAACTGCTGCTCGAACAGAAACTGAATGGCGATGGCGAAGTAACCAAGGAAGATCACCACATAAGCATCCCGCCGACTCTTCATCTCGATCAGCTTCAAGGCAAACATGGAGACCAGCAGAGAGGCCATGGCCTCAAGAGAAAAGGCACCGACGCCGCTGATGCCTACGCCGCCGAGACAGGCGACCACCAACACCGCCTTCAACCAGCGCTTCGGGTAATCCCAGCGGCCAAGGTAGACGTTTGTCCGCCACAATCCGCAGAAAAGCGCTACCGCGATGATCCAGATGGAAAGCTGCTGCAGGTATGGTGCGATCACAGCCACCTGCGCCACCATCAACAGAGCCAGCGTGTTGCGCGGGATCTGATGAGCGATACCGATCGTGCCAGACGTGCCGTCGACACCTGAACCCGGGCTGGTTCCGGTGAGCGGTGCGGTCGCTGCCTCAGCGGAGGCCATGGAGAGCCAACTCCCTGAGGACCTGATCCAGATGGACCTCGCCTCTCCCGGGAGAAATTCTGGTGCCACCGAGATCGAGTCCGAACTCCCGCTCCTCCCGGTAAGCTTTCAACGCCAGACCGGTCAGCCGGCTGACCTTCTCTTCCAGATTGCCGTCGACACTCTCGAGCGAAAGCCAGAGCCGTGGCTCCACGTAGCTGGCGTACTCCTTCACCATCAGCTCGTTCGAGCGGGCATACGAGCGCCAGATGATGTTCCGTATGGGGTCGCCGGGACGATAGGACTTGATGTCGTTGAAATCGTCACTGCCAAGCGGATCGATCAGCTGGCCTTCGTCCCGATGACCGCTGACCGAGCGTGGAAACTCGCCGAATATGGGTTTCGGGTAAACAAGCGCACGCACATCGAGATCGACCCAGGTCCAGGCCCGCAGGAGACCCAGGGGAAAGTAGGTCTCTACCAGCAACCGGCCCGGATTGAAGTAACCTCGGGCCGGTGCGCGAACATAGAGCTTCACCTCGTCGGAAGCCTGCTCGGAGATTTCCGCCCACTGCATGATGCCTTCCGGCCAGCCGAGCTGGATACCTTCCCGCACCCTGCCTTCCGGACGGGTCACTCGGATGGAGATTTCCACATCCTCCTCGACGAATCCCGGTCGGGTGCCAGACAGCTCCAGGGTCAATCCTGAAAGGTTGCGGAAGGTGTAGAGAATGGTGACCAGGAATAGGCTGCCGAGCAGGAAGGCAACGCCGTAGACGAGGCTCGCCTGATAGTTGATGGCCCCGAGGATCAACAGCGCGATCAACGCACCGAAAGCAAAGCCCGTCTTCGTGGGAAAGATGAAGACGTTTTTCTGTGTGAGCGTGATCCGGTCATTTGGAGGTATGCGTCGATCGAGCCAGCGACTGAAGCGCTTGCCGACGAAGATTTCCTTGCCGGTATCTCTTTCTCCAGGCGGGTGCTTTGCGGATGAAAGGGCGACCCCCAGATTGCCGGTCAGCGGTAGGTCAGCCATGGCACCAGCTGGCTAGCGTCCTGATCAGGATACTAGCCGACAACGTCCACGCTGGTGAGCAGCTTCTGCGCCAACGCGCCCCCACCGTGACCCGTGTAGTCGGCCGCTTCACGTAGTCGGTGCTCGACCACACCAGGCAGCACCGCCTGCACGTCTTCCGGCACCACGTGCGAACGATCGTTGAGCAGCGCCCAGGCTTTGGCACTCTGCAGAAGCGCCAGGCTGCCTCGTGGCGAAAGTCCGAAGGCAAAATCAGAACCGCGACGCGAGTACCCCACCAGCCGCTGGATGTATTCGATCAGCGGATCGCTGACCTTTATCTCGTCCACCAGCGCCTGCAGCTCGGCTAGCGTGTCGAGATCGACAACCGGCTCGATCATTGCCAGCGTCTGACGTCGATCGCCGCCTTTCAGCAGTTCCCGCTCCGCGTCCGGATCCGGATAGCCGAGCTCGATACGCATGAGGAAGCGATCGAGCTGAGATTCGGGCAGAGGGAAAGTGCCAGCCTGAGTGGACGGATTCTGGGTGGCAATCACGAAGAACGGTTCCGGCAGCGAACGCGTCTCCCCTTCCACTGTGACCTGGCGTTCCTCCATGGCTTCAAGCAGCGCGCTCTGGCTTTTCGGAGTTGCCCGGTTGATTTCATCCGCAAGCACCACTTGAGCAAACAGCGGCCCCTCTATGAAGCGGAACTCACTGTTTTCACGATCGAAGATAGAGGTGCCGATCACGTCCGCAGGCAGTACGTCCGACGTGAACTGAATACGGTTGTAGGAGAGCCCCAACACTTTGGCAAGCGCATGCGACAACAAGGTCTTGCCCATGCCGGGCAGATCTTCAATGAGCAGATGACCTCTGGCCAGCAGGCAGGCGAGTGCCAGCTGAACCTGCTGCTCCTTGCCAAGCAGCACGTCGTTCAGAGCGCTCATCAGGGCGCTCAGCGTGGACTTGGTGTCAAGCGTGGTTGTGTAGCTCGATGACCGTCTGATCGGCGTTGAGGTCGGCGTCACGTCGTTGTTTCATTTTGTCGCTGCGATGCAACGATAGACGGTCTAAATAGGCTTCGTCTATGTCTCCTGTCACGTATTGACCGTCAAACACGGAGCATTCAAATCGTTCTATGGCGGGATTGCCCTCCCGGGCACTGACCACCAGATCTTCTATTTCCTGATAGATCAGCATGTCCGCACCAATGGCCTCTCCCACCTGCTCCTCAGTGCGGTTGTAAGCGATAAACTCGTTCGGTGTCGGCATATCGATGCCGTAGACATTCGGAAAGCGGATGGCCGGTGCGGCGCTGGCCACGTAGACCTTCTTCGCTCCGGCTTCACGGGCAAGCTGAATGATGTGCCGAATGGTTGTCCCACGGACGATCGAATCTTCCACGAGCAGCACATTCTTGCCTTTGAACTCGAGCTCCACGGCGTTGAGCTTGGCGCGTACGGATTTTCGCCGTTCGCTCTGACCAGGCATGATGAACGTGCGACCGATGTAGCGGTTCTTGATGAACCCTTCCCGGTACTTCACGTTGAGCTCATGGGCGAGGGGCAAGGCTGCCGTACGGCCTGTATCCGGAATGGGAATCACCACGTCGATGTCGTGGTCGCGACCGGTAAAGCGTTCCACGATTCGCTCCGCCAGGTGATCCCCCATCCGCAGCCGCGACTTGTAGACGGAGACCTTATCCATGACCGAGTCCGGGCGTGCCAGGTAAACGTACTCGAAGACGCAGGGTGCGAGCATGGTCTCTTCCGCACAGATGCGGGTGTGCAGCTCGCCTTGATTGGAGATGAAAATCGCTTCACCCGGCGCCACGTCACGGATCAGCTCGAACCCGAGAATATCGAGTGCCACCGACTCGGAAGCAACCATGTACTCCATACCGGCGTCGCTCTCCCGTTTGCCGAACACGAGCGGGCGAATGCCGAAGCGGTCCCGGAAGGCCACCACGCCACAGCCGATGATCATCGCCACCGCCGCATAAGCGCCCCGACAACGGCGGTGCACGCCTTCCACTGCCGCGAATACGTGATCCGCTTCCGGTGAGTGCGCGCGCTGGATCTGCAACTCGTGGGCAAACACGTTCAGCAGCACTTCCGAATCGCTGTCCGTGTTGACGTGCCGCAGATCCTCCCTGAACAGGTCAGCCTGCAGCGCTTCGGTGTTGGTCAGGTTACCGTTGTGAGCCAGCACGATGCCGTAGGGGGAGTTCACATACATGGGCTGGGCCTGAGCGGAGCTGCTCGTGCCTGCGGTGGGATAACGTACATGGCCGATGCCCTGGGTGCCCGTCAGGCGTTGCATGTGCTGCTGCTGGAACACGTCCCGGACCAGACCGTTGCCCTTGCGCAGGTGGAGCTTGTCGCCATCACTGGTGACGATACCTGCCGCATCCTGGCCTCTGTGTTGAAGAACGGTCAGCGCGTCGTAGAGCTGCTGATTGACGTTCTCATGTCCGACGATCCCAACAATGCCACACATAGTTCGAGTCCTGCCCTATACCTCTTCGGTTTCCGAGGTCACCTCGACAACCACATCCCGCGCCTTACCCATCAGCTCGAGCACATCCTGCTCGAACGCAAGCAACTCTGGAATGATCTCTGACTCCTGCCACCAGGCCGCTTCGATCTCGAATGACTTCAGTGCAATCAAGGCGACGATGCAGATCAAAACCCCTCTGGCACTGCCGAACAGAAAGCCGAGAAAGCGATCGGTGCCGGTCAATCCGGTGGAGCTGATCAGCTGCTTCACAAGCACCTGCACGATACCGCCAACGATCAGAGTAGCAAGGAAAATAATGAAGAAGCCGACCACGGTGCGAACTGACTCATCGGCAATCTGGCCACTGAGCGCATCACCCATGGCTGATGAGAAATACAGCGCCAGCATCACGGCGGCAAACCACACCAGCAGAGAAATCAGCTCTTTGAACAGTCCCCGGACCAGGCCGATGACGGACGACAGCAGAATGATGATGAGGATGACGATGTCGGCGCTGGCCATGACCGATCTCAGTTCGAAAACGCCACGACGCGTACGTCGCTCAGTCCGAGGGTTGCTGCCAGCTCGTCCCGAAGTCCGTCCGCCTCGCCACGGTCCAGCAGTGGCCCGACAGCCACTCGACGCAGCGTCGTATCGTCCTGACGGACAGTTGAGATAAACGCTTCCTTCTCGTTCGCCCGCAACTGGTCGCGAAGCTTCAGGGCGTTTTCCTCCTCGCCAAAGCTCGCTACCTGCACAGCCCAGACACGAGTCGTCGCATCCGGGTCGGTCAGTACGGGCTCGCCCATGCGCGTGCCTTCCGCTTCAGCTTGGAAACCGCCTTCGTCTACCGTCTCCCGCAAGGCATCCGTGCGGGCCACGAAGTCGCTTTCGGGTGCTTTGTCGGTTCGACTCGGTACGTCGGGTACGTGCATAGGCACGTTGAGCGGCTCGATCTCGAGCGGTTCGAGTCCGGCGCCATCGAAAAGCATGGGGAAAAGGATGATCGCTATGGCGAGAAGAAACAGGCTACCCGTCACCCGGTAGCGGATCCGCTCATCCATGGATGCCGCGTCAGAAGCAGCGCTCCGGCCGGTCAGCCTGCGGGCGCTGGCCTTGGTGACACGCTTTCTGCTGGTTCTCTTGCCGGCCACGCTTTCAGCCACGGGCACAGCCATCGATCGCTTGCTGGCGGGGGTCAATCAACAACTCTCTGGCCTGCTCCACCGCAGAGAATGATCCAAAGACGAGAATACCATTCCCGGGCTCGGTTAACGACAACGCCCGTTCCAGAGCCTCGGCCGCCGACTGACAGATCTCAGCGGCTGATGCTGACTCAGCCTGCGCCGCCAGCGACTCAGCGCTCTGACCTCGCCAGCCGTAGGTGGGAACGAGCAGCCAGTGCTCTACCTGCTGGTCCAGGGCTTCAATCACCCCGGCAACGTCCTTGTCTTCGAGCGCACCGTAAAGCGCCACGAATCGACGCTCGGGCCACCGGGCACGAAGCTCGGCAGCCAGAAACCCGGCCGCCGCCGGGTTGTGAGCCACATCGAGAACGACAGGCACGCCGTCCTGCTCAAACACCTCCATGCGCCCCGGTAGATCCACGGTCAATAGCGATGCCGCCAGATGCTCTGCACTCTCTGACCGGCCAAGGTGTTCGAGCGCAAGCCGGGCGGCCGTCAGCGCCAGCGCGCAGTTGTCCGGTGCCAGCGCGCCAATCGGCAGATCATCCAGGCGGATGCCTTGCACATCATCCAGGTATCGCCACCTGTTTCCTCGCCGATCTACGCGGAACTCCACGCCAAGCCGATACTGCGAGCAGCCGAGGTCCTCGGCCGCCTGCTGCACGGAGTCCGTGACCGCACCCAGCACCACGGGTCGGGCCGATCGGAAGATGCCCGCCTTCTCGCGACCGATGCCTTCCAGATCACTGCCGAGATAGTCCTGGTGATCGAGGCCGATGCTGGTGACGATGGCCACGTCGGCATCGACCAGGTTGAAGGCGTCCAGCCGTCCGCCAAGGCCGATTTCCAGCAATGCGACGTCCACTTCAGAGCTGCTGAACAGGTACAGCGCAGCCAACGCAGCGTACTCGAAATAGGTGAGCGCAATCTCCCCTCTCGCCGATTCGACAACCCGGAATGCCGCACAGATTTGCTCATCGGTCGCTTCCCGACCTGCCAACCGTATCCGCTCATTGAAGCGACTGAGGTGCGGTGAGTAGGTCGCACCCACTTTGAGGCCGGCCGACTGCAGCAGCGCCTCGAGCGCAGCGGTGGTGGAGCCCTTGCCGTTGGTGCCTGCAATGGTCACCACACAGGGTGCGGGCACACTCACACCCAGAGTGGCGGCGACACCCGCGACCCGCTCGAGACCCAGATCCATGTCCTTCGGGTGCACGCCCGAGATGAAATCGAGCCACTGATCCAGTGTCTTCGGCTCAGGCATCCAGGGCGTGGCGAAGGGCGGCCACCTGCTTCGTGAGTGCCGACTCCCGGGCTTCAGGGTCGGTATGCTCCGCCATGGTGTTGACCAGAGCGCTCCCGACCACCACACCATCCGAGTGCTCGCCCACGGCGCGAGCAGCTGCCCCATCTTTGATGCCGAAACCGACCTGAACGGGCAGATCGGTGACAGCCCGAATGGCAGCCACCCGCTCGGCCACGGCAGATACGTTCAGGTGGTTGGCACCGGTGATGCCCTTGAGGGAGACGTAGTAAATGAAACCGGAAGCGCCAGCGACGATCTTCTTAAGCCGTTCTGGCGTCGTTGTTGGCGCCACCAGGAAGATGAGGTCAATGTCGCGGGACTGGAGCGCGGGCCGAAGCACACGTGCTTCTTCCGGAGGCAGGTTGACCATGATCAACCCATCCACTCCGGCTGCGCTGGCTGCGTCGGCGAAGGCGGCCTCGCCCATCGCCAGCACCGAGTTCAGATAGCCCATCAGCACGATGGGTGTGTTCTGATCTCCGGCACGAAACTCACGAACCATGTCCAGGCACATGGCCAGCGTCGTGCCGTTGTCCAGTCCTCGCTTGGAAGATGCCTGAATAGCAGGCCCTTCCGCCTCCGGATCAGAAAAAGGAATGCCCAGTTCGAGCACGTCCGCACCACCTGCTACCAGCGCATGCAGTGCCGGCACGGTAGCGCCATGCGTCGGATCGCCAGCGGTTATGAACGTGGTCAGCGCCGTCCTTTCTTCCGCCTTCAGCGCTTCGAAACGAGCTCCGAGGCGACTCATACTTCGATCCCATCGAGCTCGGCGACGGTGAGAATGTCCTTGTCCCCCCGGCCGGACAGGTTCACCACCACAGCCTGCTCCCGGGGGAGCGTTGCTGCATGCTTGACCACCCAGGCCAGCGCGTGGCTGGATTCGAGCGCCGGCATGATGCCTTCGGTGCTGTTCAGCAGCCTGAACGCGGTCATTGCCTCATCGTCCGTGACCGCGTCGTACTCGGCTCGCTTGATGTCTTTCAGGAAGGCATGCTCGGGACCCACACCGGGATAATCCAGACCGGCAGAGATGGAATGGGTCTCGATGATCTGGCCATCTTCATCCTGCATCAGGTAGGTCCGATTGCCGTGCAGCACGCCTACCCTACCGGCCGTGAGCGGCGCGGCGTGGCGACCGGTTTCTATGCCTGTGCCAGCCGCTTCGACGCCCACCAGCCGCACGTCCGCATCATCAATGAACGGATGAAACAGACCGATGGCATTGGAACCGCCGCCAACACAGGCGACCAGCACGTCCGGTAGCCGGCCGATCCGTTCCAGGCACTGGCTGCGCGTTTCTTTGCCGATCACCGACTGAAAGTCACGGACCAGGCGTGGATAAGGATCAGGGCCCGCCACGGTGCCTATGATGTAGTGGGTGTTGTCCACGTTGGTCACCCAGTCACGCATGGCTTCGTTCATGGCATCTTTCAGGGTTTTCGAGCCGGAGTGGACGGGAATCACTTCAGCCCCGAGCAGCTTCATACGGTAGACGTTGAGGCTCTGTCGCTTGACATCCTCAGCCCCCATATAGACCTGACATTCGAGGCCCAGTCGAGCCGCCACGGTTGCCGTGGCCACACCGTGCTGACCTGCTCCGGTTTCCGCGATCACCCGGGGTTTGCCCATCCGCTTGGCCAGGAGCGCTTGACCGATGGTGTTGTTCACCTTGTGGGCACCGGTGTGGTTCAGATCTTCGCGCTTCAGGAAAACGTCCGCTCCCCCCAGCTCTGCTGTCAGACGCTCAGCGTGATAGAGCGGCGTCGGACGGCCGACGTAGTTCTTAAGGTCCTCCCGGAGCTCCTCGATAAACTCCGGATCCCCGGCCAGTGAGTCGTAGAGCTGCGTGAGCTCCTCCAACGCGTGCATCAGAGTCTCGGCCACGAATCGGCCACCGTGCTCGCCGAAATGCCCATCCGAGGGCTGATCGTACCTGTTCGCTCCGTCCACCCTTTACACCTCGCTACGTCTCTACCGGGACTCCGCTTTCTTCCGGGCGGCGTCCTCTGCCCTTACCGCCGCCGCAAAGGCTCTGATTCTGTCCGGCTCCTTTTTTCCTTTCAGAGCGCCTTCCACGCCACCGGCCACATCTACCGCAGCGGGGTGCAGCTGGCGCATCGCGCCGGCCACGTTGGCTGGTGTCAGTCCACCTGCCAGGCCAAGCTTCAGGTTCGAGTCACCGGCTTCCGGCCAATACTGCCAGTCGAATACCTCGCCGGTCCCGCCATGCGCGCCGGGCACATAGGCATCGAGCAAGTGCCAGGCCGCATCCGGATAGGCAGCCTCGAGCGCTGAGATCGTCAGCGGTTCCCGCACCCGATATGCCTTCATGAAGGGGACACCGAAGCTCGCGCAGAAATCGTTCGGCTCATCACCATGAAACTGCAAGGCGTCCAGCGGCACCTCACTGAGCACCCGACGCACTTCCTCTGCCGTCTGATCAAGGAAAACACCCACCACACAGACCTCGTCAGCTACCGCGCGAGCAAGCGAGGCTGCGTCTTCAATACCCACGCAGCGGGCGCTCCGCGGCGAGAAGTTCAATCCCATGGCATCCACACCGGCGTCCAGCACAGCCTCCGCGTCCACCATCCTCGTGATGCCGCAGATCTTTATCTTAGTGCTGGTGCTGGTGCGCTCGGTCACGACGACGTGCGGGTGCGGGAAAGCGGCGTAGTCTAGCCGGTGGCTTCAGGGAATCAAATGGGCAGCTAGTGTCCTGTTCGGTTAATTCAACGAACAGGACACTAGAATCGCTCCAGCCCACCCAGCGCCCGAAGCAGTGCCGGTGGACGTCCACCAGGCAGGGTCTGGGACGGATACCGCACGTCCACCAGATAGAGTCCATCCGGTGGTGCGGTGGGTGCGGCCAGGGATCTGTCTCTGCCGATCAACAGCGCCTGAATCCACTCAGGCGCCGCTCGGCCAAGGCCGACCTCCCAGAGCGAACCGGCGATATTTCGCACCATGTGCAGAAGGAAGGCATTGGCCGTGATATCCAGCACCACGAAGCCACCCAGCCGGGTGACACTCACCTGATGCAGCGCCCGCATGGGTGTCCTCGACTGGCAGCCGGCTGCTCTGAAGGCGCTGAAATCCTGCTCGCCGACCAGAGTCTGAGCAGCCTTGTGCATGGGCTCATCTGCCAGGCGCCGGGAGAACGTCACCCTGCCTGACAGCAGCGGCGAGACTCTCTCCAGGTCGTAAAAAAGATACATGTAGCGCCGCGCCGTGGCCTGGAAGCGCGGGTGAAAGTCATCGGGCACTTCCCGCGCCCAGAGCACGGCCACGCCGTCCGGCGACAGCGCATTGGTGCCCCGTATCCAGGCATCGAGTGGCCGCTCCACCGGAGGGTCGAAGGCGACCACCTGATAAGTGGCGTGCACACCGGCATCTGTGCGGCCGGCAGCAGTCAACGTAACCGGTGCCGCAGCAACCTGGGACAGCGCGTCCTGAAGCGCACCCTGCACCGAGGGCGCGTGTGACTGGTATTGAAAGCCGTTGAAGGCACCGCCATCGTATTCGATGCCGAGAGCGATGCGCATACCTGAACGGCTGATGGTCTGTTCGATAGAGGAGGTAGCTAGAGGGACTCCAGCATGGACTGCGCCTTCTGCTGCTGCTCCGCGTTGCCTTCGTCCATCACCTCTTTGAGGATGTCTCGGGCACCGTCTGCGTCACCCATGTCGATATAGGCACGGGCCAGATCGAGCTTGGTGTTGGCGCTGTCGCCTTCGTCTTCGAAGTCGAACTCATCGTCGCTGGCGACCGCCGTTTCCAGATCCAGCTGGTCGAGCGTCTCTTCTTCTGCTGCGGCAACGGCTTCGACGGCAACACCACCCTCCAGGGCGCTGGCGGAAGAAACTTCGGCTGCTTCTTCGCTGATGCTGGCCGCAGCTTTCTCCAGGTCTGCATCGATAGTCAGTTCTTCCGTCTCGGCGAAGCCACTGCCTGCCGATTCCGGCTCTGTCTCGAGATCCGCGGTGTCGAACTCGATACCATCGTCGGCGGGTTCCGCTTCGGTTTCTGCAGTCGTCACAGCCTCTGCGGAATCTTCTGCTGCTTCCTCTGCATCCGGGTCAAAGTCCATGCCCAGATCGCCGCCGAGCTGATCGCCCGCACCGGCAAGGTTGTTCTGCTCGTCACTGTCCAGCTCATCGAGCTCGAGCTCGAAGTCCAGTGCGCCACCGTCATCTGCTTCTTCAACGGCCTCCTGGGCCTCTGCCGCAGCTGCTACGGCGCTCTCTCCTGCTTCCGCCTCGAGCGCGGTGTCACCGGCAGCGAAGTCCAGATTCGCCAGGCCGTCCGCATTGCCCTCTTCTGCTGCTGCATCAACTGTCGGTGCGGTGTCACCGCTCTCATCTGCCATCATGTCATCCAGTGTGATGGCCTCTTCACCGAACTGGTTTTCCAGTTCGCGGGCGGTGAGCAGGGCTTCCTCGTCATCGCAGTATTCGATCAGCGACGTCATATGCTCATCGAATGCCACACGGTCACCGGACTCCACGTAGACCTCCAGAAGCTTCAGGCGAACGTCGTTCCGCTCAGGTTCCTCCTCCAGCACGCCAAGCAGCAGGCCGATGGCCTGAGCGTAGCGACCATAGGCGATGTAGATGTCGGCTTCGCCGATGACATCACTGGTCTGGGAGCCTTGAATCTCCTCTTCGGTTTCCTCTTCGATGACCTCTGTGCCCGCAACCGCATCGAAGTCATCTTCGTCTGCCAGGTCATCTTCGTCATCAAAGCTGCCAATCGCTGGCTCGGTGCGCTCTTCCTCAGCGAATGCCGCCTCGGCGTCGAAGTAGTCGTTCTCTTCCTCCGCAGCCCGACGCCTGCGCTGTGCGATCATGCCGCCGACCAGAAGCAAAACCAGAACACCTGCACCGCCATACATCACCATGGGTGACTGCCACCAGGGGGTGGCAGTGGCTTGGGCGCTCTGGTTTTGGCTCTGGGCCGTGGATTCCTGAGCCTGGGTATCCGGACCCGGGCCGGTTGCGGCCTGTTGCGCGGCGGCCTGGGCGGCAGCCAGCTGCGCCTGCAGCTCGGCGATCTGCTGATCCTTCACCTCGATCTGCCGCTCACGGATGGCGATCTCGTCGCTGGCAAGCTGCTTTTCGTGCTCCAGGGCGTAGGTCAGCTCTTCCACCTGAAGACCCAGCTTGTCAGTCTGCTCCAGGGCGGCTGTCAGGCTGGCTGCATCACCACCCACACCGGTGGTGCTGTCCCCATCCTCGGCAACGATCCGAAGCTCGCCCTCGGTTGCCTCTACCGAATCTGCGGCGGTTGTGCCGCTGCTGGCATCTACCGGGCTGCGTAGATCGGAGGTCTGATCAGCGGAGCTCTGCGCAGGCGCAGGGCTGCGATCGGCAACCATCTCGCCGAGGGGCTCACCCCGAGTGTAGGCACGCCATTCCTCGTCGTGCCGGGCCACTTCACCGAGCGCTTGCTCAGCCGTTCGGGCGCTTGCCTGGGCCTCGTTCGGCAGTTTCAGCACGTAACCCGCCTTCAGCAGGTTGATGTTGCCGTTGATGAATGCCTCCGGATTCATCTCTGCGATCGCGAGCATGGTCTGCTGCACGCTCACCGAATCCGATGGCCGGGCGCGGGAAGCGATGGTCCAGAGGGTGTCGGACCGGTCAGTCATACCGTACTCGTCGCCTTCAAAGCCCCTATCCAGGGGCGAAGGCTGGCGTTGGCTTTCCTCGCCCGGCGTCATCTGCACCCGGGTTCCGGATCCGGAGGCGGGCTCTACCCGCTGAACCCGACCCGTGTTCCCAGCGCTGCGGTTCTGAGCCGGCGCGCTGACCGCAGGTGCAGCGGCCTCGCTGAATGTGGGCGGATCGAGGAGCACGGTGTACTCCTTGAGCAGACGTCCATTGGGCCAGAGCACCTCGACAAGGAAGTTGAGATATGGCTCGGTAATGGGTCGGGATGAGGTCACCACGATCTGCGGATCGCCGTTTGGCGCCATACCCACCTGAAAGTCGAGCCCGGTGAGGAAGAAGAATCTTTCCACACCGACTCGTTCGAAGTCCTCGCTGGAACCCAGCGAAACCAGGATTTCTCCCGGCTCCAGACCGGAGGCGTCATAAAGCTCGATGGTGGCTTTGAACTCCTGGTTCAGTGCCGAATCAAGCTCTATCTCGCCAAGTCCAAGGCCCCAGCCTTGCGGTGCGACAGCCACCGCCAGAAAACCAAGAAAAATTGCGCTGGCGCGACCGCGCGCACGCAACCGGCTGAGCAAGAACCTATACATAGGTGCCCCCTCTCAAAAGGTCATTAGTTTTGAACAGGCGTCGGAATCCCTCCGGGGAGCCCTCGATCGCATCGAGGTCCGGAGAGCAAAGGCTTCCCTCCCCAACAGAAGAAAACCCGACCAGCGATAGTGTCACTGCCGTCCTGTGCAAGTTTCTCAACATCTGCGGTCTGTTCCCGTGGAAAATCCAGTTCCGTAGGCGAACGTTAACCTAGAAGATCAGACCAAAAATTGCAGTAAGTACCAATTATGGCAGTTCTTTTTGGCACAATGACAGCCCTGAAAGGCCCGAACTGTCATATTTTTTCATCAAATTGATGGACGCTCAGGCGAGCATGGGAATCAGCGCTTCCGCGATCTGGATGCTGTTCAACGCCGCACCTTTCCGGACGTTGTCGGAAACCACCCACAGATCAAGACCTTGCGGGTGAGAGATGTCCTCTCTGAGGCGCCCCACGAAGACCGGATCGGTGCCCGCCGCCTGACCGACCGCGGTCGGGTAGCCACCGGGCTCCGCATCGTCCATGAGGGTGACACCTGGCGCTGCGGCGAGCAGAGATCGGGCCTCTTGAACGGTCAGTTTGCGGCTGGTCTCGATGTGAACGGCTTCAGAGTGCCCGTAAAACACGGGAATCCGCACACAGGTGGGATTCACCTGAATCGCCGGATCGAGAATCTTCCGGGTTTCCCAGACCATCTTCATCTCTTCTTTGGTGTAGCCGTTGTCTTGAAAATTGTCGATCTGTGGGACGGCATTGAACGCAATCTGCACGGGCATCACCTTCGGCGAAATGGGGCGCGTATTGAGCAGATCGGCCGTCTGCCCCGCCAGCTCCCGCACCCCACCGGCACCGGCGCCGGAGACCGCCTGATAGGTGGCAACGTTGACCCGTTCGATGCCTGCCGCATCATGGAGCGGTTTCAAGGCCACTACCATCTGGATGGTTGAGCAGTTCGGATTGGCGATGATGTTCCGATTCTTGAACGCTGCCAGCGCCTCGGCATTCACTTCGGGCACAACGAGGGGGATGTCATCGTCGTAGCGAAACTTCGAGGTGTTATCGATGACCACACAGCCGGCCGCTGCTGCTTTCGGCGCGAACTCGGCAGACAGGTCGCCGCCAGCAGAAAACAGCCCGATCTGAACCTGGTTGAAGTCAAACTGATCAAGACGTTTGACCATGATCGAGCTGCCACGGAACTGGATGCGCTTACCTTCTGACCGTTCGCTGGCGAGCAGATGCAGCGTCCGGACGGGAAACTTCCGCTCTTCCAAGATCTCCACCAGCGCTTCGCCAACGGCCCCGGTCGCACCGGCGATAGCAATGTCGAATCCTTCGCTCATCTGAGCCTCCTGTCAGGATGCGAGCGCAGCCAGCACGGCCTCGCCCATAGCATCGGTACCTACCAGCCGGACGTCTGCACCGGCCGCCTCCGGGGCGATGTCCGCCGTCCTGTAGCCATCCGCTAGAACCTGATTCACCGCCGTCTCGATGGCATCCGCCGCCGCTGCCGCATCCAGGCTGTAGCGGCACATCATGGCTACCGAGAGGATGGTGGCCAGAGGATTTGCCTTGTTCTGGCCCGCGATGTCCGGCGCTGAGCCGTGAACCGGCTCGTACAGACCACTGCCGTCCGCGGCCAGCGAGGCCGATGGCAGCATGCCGAGGGAGCCGGTGAGCATGGCGGCCACGTCCGAGAGAATGTCGCCGAACATGTTGCCTGTCACCACCACGTCAAACTGCTTGGGCGCCCGAACCAACTGCATGCCCGCGTTATCCACGTACATGTGCGACAGCGCCACGTCCGGATAGTCCCTGGCAGTCTGAGTGACCACTTCCCGCCACAGCTGCGTGACCTCCAGCACATTGGCTTTGTCCACCGAGCAGACACGCCCGCCCCGCTTCCGGGCCAGTTCGAAAGCCACCCGGGCGATCCGATCAATCTCATGCTCGCTGTAAACGTAAGTGTTGAAGCCGCGACGCTCGTTGTTAACCACTTCCACGCCGCGCGGCTCACCGAAATAGATGCCGCCGGTCAGCTCCCGGACGATGAGTATGTCCAGATCCGCAACCAGCTCCGGTTTCAGCGAGGAGGCATCCGCCAGCGGCGCAAACAGCATGGCCGGTCGCAGGTTGGCGAAGAGCTCCAGTCCCGAGCGCAGACCCAGCAAGCCCCGTTCCGGTCGCTCCAGGGTGGGCAGATCGTCCCAGCTCGGGCCGCCGACCGCACCGAGCAGCACCGCCCGGCTGTTTTTCGCCTTTTCCATCGTTTCCTCAGGCAGAGGCAAACCGGTCTCATCGATGGCACGGCCACCGATCAGGGCCTCATCCAGGGACAGGTCGAGGCCATGCTGCACCGCCACCCGCTCCAGCACGGCCACGGCGACCTTCACCACATCCGGACCGATGCCATCACCCGGCAGGACGAGGATCTTCTGAACGTCCGTCGTCATTGACCCGCTCCTTCCAGGCGTCCGAACAGCCAGGGCATATTCTGTCGATGGCGCGCTTCGAAGGCCCTGATGTCGCCCTCATGGGCCAACGTTAGGCCAATATCGTCAAGCCCTTTCACCAGCGAGGTCTTGCGCATGGCGTCGACGGTGAAGCCGATCTTCCGGCCATCCGCTAACTCGATGTCCTCGTCCGGCAGGTTGATGGTGATTGAAGCGGCCGCTTTCCCGCTGCAGAGCTCGAACAGCTCATCAACTATTTCTTCATCTAAAACAATGGGTAACAGGCCATTTTTATAGCAATTACTGTGGAATATGTCGGCAAAGCTGGGGGCGATCACCGCCCGGAAGCCGTACTCCATCAGGGACCAGACCGCGTGCTCACGGCTGGAGCCACAGCCGAAGTTCTCTCGCGCCAGCAGGAATCGGGCATCCTGATAACGGGGATCGTTGAGGATGAACTCGTGATTGATCTGCCGCTCATTCGGCGTCATGCCCATGCTTCCCTCATCCAGGAAGCGCCAGCCATCAAACAGATTGTCACCAAAGCCGGTTCGACGAATGGACTTCAGAAACTGCTTGGGGATGATCTGATCCGTGTCCACGTTGACGCGGTCCAGCGGCAACACAATGCCGCTTTCTACGGTAAACGCTTTCATAGCAGCTCCCTCACATCGACAAAGTGGCCGGTAACCGCGGCAGCGGCTGCCATCGCCGGGCTGACCAGATGGGTCCTGCCGCCATGGCCCTGCCGGCCCTCGAAATTCCGGTTTGAAGTGGACGCACAATGCTCACCGGGCTGCAGCTTGTCCGGGTTCATGGCCAGACACATGGAGCAACCGGCCGCCCGCCACTCAAACCCCGCATCAACAAAGATCTGGGCCAGCCCTTCTTCTTCCGCCTGAGCTTTCACCAGCCCGGAGCCGGGAACCACCATGGCTTGCGTAACGCTGCCCGCTACCTTGCGACCTTTCGCCACCGCCGCCGCTGCTCTCAGGTCCTCGATGCGGGAATTGGTGCAGGAACCAATGAAAATGCGGTCCAGCTGAATCTCCGTGATCGGCTGATCCGCGCTCAGGCCCATGTACGCAAGTGCCCGGGCAATGCTGTCCGCCTGACCGTCATCTGCCGCGCTCGCCGGGTTGGGCACAGCGGCGTCCACACCGAGCACCATTTCCGGTGAGGTGCCCCAGCTCACCTGCGGTACGAGGGAGGCCGCATCGAGCACCAGTTCCTGGTCGAAAACCGCATCCTCATCGCTGACCAGACTCCTCCAGTAGGCTTGTGCCTCCTCCCAGGCTTCTCCCGAGGGCGTAAAGGGACGACCGCGGACATAGTCCAGCGTCTTGTCATCAACAGCCACCATACCGGCGCGAGCGCCCCCTTCGATCGACATGTTGCAGACGGTCATGCGACCTTCCATGGACAGCGCCCGGACCGCTTCGCCTCGAAACTCGATGGTATGGCCCGTTGCCCCGGCGGTACCGATCCGGCCGATCACGGCCAGCACCAGATCTTTGCCCGAAACACCTTCTGGCAGCTGACCATCGGCGCGAACACTGAAGTTCTTGGCCTTGGTCTGCACCAGACACTGAGTGGCCAGCACATGCTCCACGTCGGAAGTGCCGATTCCCTGTGCCAGTGCTGCGAATGCGCCGTGTGTGGAGGTGTGGGAATCCCCACAGACGATGGTCATTCCCGGCAGTGTGGTGCCCTGTTCCGGGCCCACCACGTGGACGATGCCCTGGCGGGGATCGAGGATATCGAATTGAGTGATGCCGAATCGCTTGCAGTTGGCATCCAGCGTCTCGACCTGTTCCCGGGCGATCAGATCCGTGATCCCCTCGATGCCGGCTGCCCGGTTCTCGGTCGGAACGTTGTGATCCGGTGTGGCCAGATTCGCATCGACTCGCCAGGGCACTCTTCCGGCCATGGAAAGACCCTCGAAAGCCTGTGGCGAGGTGACCTCATGGAGCAGCTGCTGGTCGATGTAGAGCATGGTCTGACCATCGTCTCGGGTACCCACCACGTGAGCCTCCCAGACCTTGTCGTAGAGGGTTTTCCCAGCCACGAGCGCAACTCCCTGAACCTGCTTATGAGGTCCGGCATAGTAGGCCTGAGACTCAAATAAAACAAATTCATTGTCCTTATGTATAGAATTCCAATCAGGAATATTTAGCTTGGCAACGGAAGACCGCCGACAATGGATACGTCTGATCTGGAGACCTTTCTGGCCGTGGCCGAAGACCGCTCGTTCACAAGGGCGGCAGAGCGGCTGCATCTCACCCAGCCCGCCGTGACCAAGCGGATCAAGCGTCTGGAAGAGAGCCTGGCGACCCTGCTATTCGATCGGATCGGCCGGAGGGTGGAGCTCACCCAGGGCGGTCAGTTGCTGCTGCCACGGGCCCGGGCCCTCCTGGCGGAGATCGCAGATACCCGACGACTGCTGGAAAACCTGCGAGATCAGGTCTCGGGTTCCCTGCACCTGGCGACTTCCCACCATGTGGGCCTGCATAGGCTGGCACCGGTGCTGAAGACATTCAGCGACCGGTACCCCGATGTGGTGCTCGATATCCGCTTCGAGGACTCTGAAGCGGCACACGATCTGGTGCGGCGTGGTGACAGCGAGCTGGCGGTGGTCACCCTGGATCCCAAGGGCTCGGAGGATCTGGCTTATCTGCCACTCTGGGACGACCCTCTAACCTTCATCGTTGCCCGGGATCACCCACTGGCTGTTAAGAAGCGCCTGCCCCTTGCCGAGCTGGCCGACTACCCGGCCATCCTGCCCGGTCTCGCCACCTACACCGGGCGGATTGTCGCCGAGCTCTTCAGTGATCGGCAGATCCAGATCAGCGCGCCGCTGTCTACCAACTATCTGGAGACCATCGCCATGCTGACCGGCACGGGCCTCGGCTGGAGCCTGCTGCCCCGCTCCATGCTCAGCGACGACCTGGTGCCGCTGGAAACGGACGCGCCACCCCAGCACCGGACCCTCGGCTGCGTGACCAATCCGGCCCGCAGTCGCTCCAATGCAGCGGACGCGTTCATTCAGATTCTGAACAGGTTCAGAGACTGATCAGCCAGCGGGTCGGTCGGTCGCGGTGATCTGGCCACGATTGCGCAGCAGGTGGTCCATCAGCACCAGTGCCAGCATGGCTTCGGCAATCGGCACTGCACGAATACCAACACAGGGGTCATGACGCCCCTTGGTAACCACTTCCACTTCCCGGCCGAGCCTGTCCACCGTGCGGCCAGGGGTAGTGAGGCTGGAGGTCGGCTTCAGCGCGACCCGGGCAAGCAGGTCCTGACCGGTGGAAATACCACCGAGCACGCCACCGGCATGATTGCTCTGAAATCCCGTTGCTCGAATCTCGTCCCGGTGCTCCGTGCCCCGCTGCGCCACGACATCGAAGCCATCACCGATGGCCACGCCTTTCACGGCGTTGATGCTCATCAGGCCGGCAGCGATGTCGGCGTCCAGCTTGCCGAATACAGGCTCTCCGAGTCCTGCCGGGACGCCGCTGGCCTGGACGGTCACCTCCGCCCCAATGGAGTTACCGTCCCGGCGGAGCTGATCGATGAGCGCAGCGATCTCATCCACCCTGGCCGGGTCCGGACAGAAGAATGCATTCTGCTCGATCGCCTCCAGGTTCTTGGGCTCGATCTGGATCGCACCCACCTGGGAGAGATAGCCTTGAATGACGACCCCCTGCTCTGCCAGGTACTTTCTGGCGATGGCTCCAGCGGCAACCCGCATGGCCGTTTCCCGCGCCGACGAGCGGCCGCCACCGCGGTAATCTCGAATACCGTATTTGGCATCGTAGGTGAAATCGGCGTGAGCCGGACGATACAGGTCTTTGATGTCGCCGTAGTCTTTGCTTTTCTGATCGACGTTCTCGATCGTCAGTCCGATTGGCGTCCCGGTGGTGACGCCTTCGAAGACGCCGGACAGTATGCGGACCTGGTCGGGTTCCTTGCGCTGGGTCGTGTACCGGGACTGACCCGGACGCCGTCGGTCCAGATCAACCTGCAGATCCGCTTCACTGAGCTCGAGGCCAGGCGGGCATCCATCGACGACCGCACCCAGCGCCGGGCCATGGCTCTCGCCAAAAGTGGTGACTGTGAATGCCTGCCCGAAGGTGTTGCCGGCCACGAGACGATCCGTCGTTACTGGTGACGCGGCAGTATGCGCAAATGCCGTATCAGGTCAAATTCTCAGCCGACGGTCCCGGTCGGTAGGAGTACGAAGACCCCTGCGCCACCTGCTTCGAATTCGGGCCAGATGAACGGCAGGCGCGGATACGCCCGAATCAGCGCCGGCGCACTCATGCCTACTTCGCAGACGAGCACGCCCTCCGCACTCAGCCAGGTTGTGCGACCGTCGATGATCTTCCGGACCAGGCCAAGTCCATCCGCGCCACCTGCAAGGCCGAGCGCCGGTTCGGCGCGGAATTCCTCAGGCAGCGAACGCATGTCCGCATCGTCCACATAGGGCGGATTGGTCAGGATGAGGTCATAGCGGGCTCGAGCAGGCAGCGGTTCGTAGAGACTGCCCTGATGGACGGCGACCCTGCCGGTCAGATCATGAAGTGCTACGTTCTTCTCGGTGAGCGCCACCGCAGCCGGATCGATCTCCACCAGATCGACCTCTGCATCGGGCCAGATGTGGGCGGCGGTGATGCCGATGCAACCCGAGCCTGCGCAAAGATCGAGTATCCGTTGCGGCGGACGGGTCAACCAGGGAGACAATCCCGCCAGCAGCAACTCGCCGATGGGTGAACGTGGCACCACCACGCCAGGTTGAATCAAGAATTCGAAGCCCGCGAACCACCATCGACCCAGCAGGTATGCCAGGGGGATTCGCTCATCAATCCGGCGGGCGAGCAGGCCTCGGACCTTAGCGGCGTCGACCGGTAAAACTTCGGCATCCAGATTGGCTGCATCGTCCGCCAGGCCGGTGATGCCGAGCACCAGCGCCGTCGCTTCATCCCAGGCGTTGTCCGTGCCTTGTCCGAAGACCACGCCAGCATCCGACAACGCCTCGGCTGACTCGTTGATGAGCTCCGCGACCGTGGTCACGATCAGTGTGACAGTCGGTGTGGCAGTACCAGCTCGATGCGGGCGCCTGCGCCTACCCGTGGCAGCAGCGGCCCGGCGCCGAAAGGTACCAGCTCGGGCCCGCCGTCACGATTCATAGCCCCCCTCGCCGATTCTGCGCAGACCTGGGAATGCTCGATCAGCCTTGATCCAGCTTCCGGTCCGTAAACATGACAGACCACGTAGATCGTCTGCCCGGTAAACACGTCCATGCCATCAGCGAGACTTCCCAGAAGCTCGATATCTGCCTCGTTCAGATTGCCCAGCCGATCCGGCACAACGCCTTCCACCAGGGCCATACCGTCTCCGGCCAGGCGATCGAGCAGCTCCGCGTTCCGCTCGACAGCCACATGCTGTTCCGGGCGGAGCACTTCGAGATGTGCGTACACACGTTTGTTACCCCGCTCGATGACATACAGGGCAATCAGGGCACCGTCTTTTTCTCCGGCGAAGTAAAACTGGTTGGCATCCGGACCGTAAAGGATGGCACGCTTGAATATCTCGTTGGCCCAGAGGTTGCTCCGTCCGCAATCACGACCGCGACAACTGAACAGCGCTTCCGTGTCCAGGACACTGAGGTAGTGCTCGATCACCTCATCCGGCTGGGTGCCGGCTGGCATCTCATAGGTTGCCCACTCCCGGCCTGCTGCAGCGCGGACCTCATGCTCTACCCGGACATTTCGCCGGGTCTTGTCCACACGTCCGAGCGCGTACTCTCGCGGCAACAGCGCATCATCCCGTTCGTAGCCGACGATCCAGGAATGGGGCATGCGAGGGAAATCGAGCGGGTCTGCGGAGCCGGACACATCTGCCGCCCTGACCGGCGCCCCCACTGCGAGCAGCAGCGAGAGCGTCGTCAAAAGATGCAACCGCCGGGATGGCCCGGCAGGCAGACGCTCTGTCAGTCTGGCGTACATCAGTCCATGCTACTGGCGGTGGGGCGGGTTGCAAGCAACCCACCTGCCGCACTGTCAGTCTTCCAGCAAAGACAGCAGCAACTGATTCAGCCGATTCACGTAAGCCGCAGCATCCTTCGGTGCTGTGCCGTCGGCAAGGCTTGCCTGATCGAACAGGATCAGCACCAGGTCCCTGAACCGGTCTTCATCCGCTTCCTGCTCCAGCCTCTCCAGCAGCGGATGCTCGGCGTTGTATTCGAAGACGGGCTTGGTCTCCGGCATGCTCTGACCGGTGGCTTCGAGTATTCGCCGCATCTGCGCACCGGGATCGTGAGCGCCGAGCACCAGACAGGCGGGTGAGTCGGTCAGCCGTTGAGATGGACGGACATCTTCGACGAGCTCCTCGAGCACCCCTTTTATCCGCTCGGTGAGCGCCGTGGTTTCCTCATCGCCCCTATCGTCTTCGGCTGCCTCACCGGGGAGATCGAGGTCACCGCGCATGACGTCGGCGAACTGCTTACCGTCAAACTCCTGCAGGTTCGACATCATCCACTCATCGATGCGATCAAACAGCAGCACCACCTCGATGCCTTTCTTTCGGAACACCTCGAGATGCGGACTCGCCTTGGCCGCTTCCGGTGATTCGGCAACCAGGTAGTAGAGCTTGTCCTGCCCTTCCACCATGCGCTCGACGTAGTCCGTGAGACCTACGTGCTTCTCTTCATCCGGGTCCGTGGTGGTGGCAAAGCGAAGCAGCTTCAGAATCGCTTCCCGATTGGCAAAATCTTCGCCAGCCCCTTCCTTCAGCACTTCGCCGAACTCGTTGATGAAAGTCTGGTAGTTTTCAGGTTCTTTCCTGGCCAGCGTTTCCAGCATGTTCAGCGCACGCTTGGTCAGCGCGTTGCGAATGCTGGTGACCCGCTCATCCTGTTGCAGAATCTCGCGTGAAACGTTCAGCGGCAGGTCATTTGAATCCACCACGCCTTTGATGAAGCGTAAGTAGAGCGGCAGGAACTGCTCGGCCTCATCCATGATGAAGACCCGCTGCACGTAGAGCTTGAGACCGCGCGGTGCTTCCCGATTCCACAAATCGAAGGGGGCAGTGCGCGGCAGGTACAGGAGGCTCGTGTACTCGAGCTTGCCTTCCACCTTGTTGTGGCTCCAGGACAGCGGATCCTGAAAGTCGTGGGAGACGTACTTGTAGAACTCCTTGTACTCCTCATCCTCCACTTCAGATCTGGAGCGGGTCCAGAGCGCCTTGGCGGAGTTGACGGTCTCGAACTCAGGCGCTGCGTCTGTGTTCTCTTCGCCCTCTTCACCTTCCCCGGCTGCGAAGGAAACCTTCTCCATTTCCACCGGCACCCCGATGTGATCGGAGTAACGACTGACGATATTGCGCAGGCGATAGTTGTCAGCGAATTCTCTGGCGTCTTCCTTCAGATGCAGGGTGACGGTGGTGCCGCAAGGCAGATCTGCGGCGTCCTCAACGCTGAAGTCCTCTTCCCCTTTCGAGCGCCAGCGGGTGCCGGTGCCCGTGTCACCCGCGCCATCCAGCGCAGAGCGAGTCAGCACCTCCACCTCATCGGCGACGATGAAGGCGCTGTAGAAACCAACTCCGAACTGACCGATGAGGTTTGAATCTTTCTGCTGATCACCCGTGAGCTGGCTCAGGAACTCGGCGGTACCGGACTTGGCGATCGTGCCCAGATGCTCGATGACCTCATCCCGGCTCATGCCGATGCCGTTATCGGTGACGGTCAGCGTTCCAGCGTCCGCATCGAAACTGACCCGGATCGCAAAATCGCTGGCCGGCACCAGCTCTGGTTTGGCGATGGACTCGAAGCGGAGCTTGTCTATGGCGTCCGACGCATTGGAGATGAGCTCGCGCAGAAAGATCTCCCTGTTCGAGTACAGAGAGTGAATCATCAGCTGCAGCAGTTGCTTGGCTTCGGTCTGGAAGCCGAAAGTTTCGGAGGCGGCAGGTTCAGCCATGGAAAAACGCCCTGATATCTCTGAATTCAGGGCGCTTTATAAGGCCAGCTGGCCGATTTTCAAGGGTCAGCGGCTGATTCAGTCCCAGCCGGTTACCTCGGCCAGGGCATCGCCGATGTCTGCCAGGCTTTTCACCGTACGGACACCTGCTGACTGGAGGGCGGTGAACTTGTCGTCCGCCGTGCCTTTGCCACCTGCAATGATGGCGCCAGCATGACCCATGCGTTTCCCGGGCGGCGCGGTGACGCCGGCGATGTATCCCACCACCGGCTTGGTCACGTTCGAGGTGATGAACTCGGCAGCCTCTTCTTCGGCCGTTCCACCGATCTCGCCGACCATGACGATGGCTTCCGTCGCCGGATCGTCCTGGAACAGGGCCAGGATGTCGATGAAGTGGCTTCCCGGAATCGGATCGCCGCCAATACCCACACAGGTGGACTGACCGTAGCCCTTGTCCGTGGTCTGCTTGACCGCTTCGTAGGTCAGCGTGCCGGAACGGGAAACGATGCCGACCTTGCCCGCCAGGTGAATCTCACCGGGCATGATGCCGATCTTGCACTCGCCTGGCGTGATTACTCCGGGACAGTTCGGACCGATCAGACGAACGCCGACGCTGTCGATCTTGGATTTCACCTTGAGCATATCCAGGGTCGGAATGCCTTCGGTGATGCAGACCACGAGCTCGATACCGGCATCTACCGCCTCGAGGATAGAGTCCTGGCAGAACGGCGCTGGCACGTAAATGACAGAGGCGGTTGCCCCGGTGGCATCCACCGCATCACGCACCGTGTTGAAGACCGGTTTGCCCAGATGCTCCGTTCCTCCCTTACCCGGAGTTACGCCACCAACCAGCTGGGTGCCGTAAGCAATGGCCTGCTCGCTGTGCAGCGTGCCCTGGCCACCCGTGAAGCCCTGACAGATGACCTTGGTGTTCTTATCGACGAGTACGCTCATGCTCGACCTCCTGCGGCAGCTACGGCTTTTTCGGCCGCGTCCGTGAGGCTCTCCGCGGCGATGATGTTCAGCCCGCTCTTATCCAGAGTTTCCCGGCCGAGGGCGGCATTGTTGCCCTCGAAGCGCACGACCACGGGTACCTGCACGCCGACTTCTTCGACAGCGCCAATGATGCCTTCGGCGATGATCGCGCAGCTGACGATGCCACCGAAAATATTGATCAGCACGGCCTGCACGTTCTCATCGGAGAGGATGATCTTGAAGGCCTCGGAGACGGCTTCCTTGGTCGCGCCGCCACCCACGTCGAGGAAGTTTGCCGGGCTGCCGCCGTGCAGCTTGACCAGATCCATGGTGCCCATGGCGAGGCCGGCACCGTTGACCATGCAGCCGATGTTGCCGTCCAGGGCCACATAGTTGAGGCTGTACTCGGCCGCCTGAGCCTCCCGTTCATCCTCCTGCGAAGGGTCATGCAGCTCGGCGACCTTAGCCTGGCGATACAACGCATTGCCGTCGATGTTCACCTTGGCGTCCAGGCAGTGGACATCGCCATCGGTGGTGACCACCAGCGGATTGATTTCCAGCAGAGAGCAATCCAGATCCTCAAATAGTTTCGATAACCCCATGAAAAGATTAGTAAACTGCCTTATCTGCGGGCCTTCGAGACCCAGCTTGAAAGCCAGTTCCCTGCCCTGAAATGGCTGCGGACCTACCGCCGGATCGATGCTGGCACGAAGGATCTTCTCCGGTGTCTCTTCCGCTACCTGCTCGATCTCGACGCCGCCTTCGGTGGACGCCATGAATACGATGCGGCGGCTGCCACGGTCAATCACCGCGCCGAGATAAAGCTCGGTTTCGATGTCCGTGCAGCTCTCCACATAGATCTTGCTGACGGGCTGACCATTCTCATCGGTCTGAATGGTGACCAGGTTCTTGCCGATCCACTGCTCTGCAAACGCTCGCACTTCGTCCGTGCTGTCAGCCAGCTTCACACCACCGGCCTTGCCCCGGCCTCCGGCGTGCACCTGCACTTTCACCACCCAGCGCTCGCCACCGATCTTCTCGGCCGCGGCCACGGCTTCGTCGGCCGTGTCCACCGCATACCCCTCGGATACGGGCAGTCCGTAATCCTTAAACAGGCCTTTGGCCTGATACTCGTGTAGGTTCATGATTTTCCTGTCAGTACGATTGGTCTTTTAGTTCTTACGGTGTTCTTACGGCTTGCGACGCGTTACGACTTCTTCTTTCGATTCACCATGTGGATCGCGTGGCCGGCGACCCCAAGGGCTGCTTCGTGCACCGCCTCTGATAGCGTCGGGTGGGCGAACATGATGAGCCCCAGATCTTCGGCGCAGGCATCGAACTCCATGGCGATCACTGCCTGAGCGATGAGCTCCGAGGCTTCCGGCCCGAGAATGTGCACGCCGAGAATCCTGTCCGTCTCGGCGTCCGCCAGGATCTTCACCATGCCCTCCGTATCGTTGGCGGCCAGGGCCCGGCCACTGACGCTGAACGGAAAGCTGCCCGCATTATAGGCTTGTCCGGACGCTTTCAGCTCCTGTTCGGTTTTGCCGACCCAGGCAATCTCCGGATGCGTGTAGATCACACTGGGCACCGTATCGTAGTTCACCAGCGGCTTCTGACCGGCAATTCGCTCGGCCACCATGATTCCCTCTTCCATACCCTTGTGAGCAAGCATCGGGCCGCGAACCACGTCACCCACCGCATACACGCCCGGCGCATCCGTCTCACAGAGATCGTTGACGAACAGGAAGCCCCGTTCATCCAGATTGACACCTGCTTCCGGCGCTAGGAGGCCTTCGGTATACGGCCTGCGGCCCACTGCGACGATCAGCTTGTCCACGCTGATGCTGTGCTCGCCCTCTTTATCCTGAAAGCTCACGCTCACGGCACCCTCCACCGCACGAGCGCCCATCACCCGGGTGCCAAGACGTATGTCCAGACCCTGACCTTTGAAGATCTTCAACGAATCCCGGGCAATCCGCTGATCCGCCATAGGCAGGAAGTCTTCCAGCGCTTCCAGCACCACGACCTCTGCACCGAGCCGGTTCCAGACGCTACCGAGCTCGAGACCGATCACGCCGGCACCGATGACCCCGAGTCGTTGGGGAACGGCCTGGAGATCGAGCGCTCCCGTCGAGTCGACGATCAGATCCCCATCCACGGGCGCTGGCGGAATGTCTACGGGCACTGAGCCAGGCGCCAGAATCACGTGTTTCGCCTCCAGCGTTCTGGTTGCGCCGTCGTGAGCTGTGTACTCCACCTGTCGACCGGCCAGGAGCTTGCCGGTCCCTGGCAGGTCGGTAACGCCGTTGGCCTTGAAAAGCCCGGCAACGCCACCGGTGAGCTTGCTGACCACCTCATCTTTGTGGGCGATCATTTTCGGAACGTCCATGCTCACACCTGACACACCGATCCCGACCTTGCCGAAGTGCTCCCTCGCATCCTCATACTTGTGCGAGGCATCCAGCAGTGCCTTGGAGGGGATGCAGCCCCAGTTCAAGCAGGTGCCGCCATAGGCGGGTTTGCCGTCCTTGCCCAGGCTCTTGTCGATGCACGCCGTGGAAAACCCAAGCTGTGCCGCGCGAATGGCGGCGTGGTAACCCGCGGGTCCGGCGCCAATGACAATGACGTCGTATGAATCACTCATCTTCTAATCCGCTTTATATAAAGCGCCTCTATCTGGCTGATTTTTTTTGAATTTTCACCCGGTGGTTCTGATCTACTTAGAGCTCCAGGAGAATGCGCGCCGGATCCTCGATCATGCCCTTGATGGTGACCAGGTAGCGAACGGCTTCCTGACCATCGATCAATCGATGGTCGTAGGACAACGCAAGATACATCATCGGCCGCACCACGATCTCCCCATCCACCACCATGGGCCGCTCCTGGATCTTGTGCATGCCGAGTATGGCCGTCTGAGGGGGATTCAGGATGGGCGTGGAAAGCAGCGAGCCGAACACACCACCGTTGGAGATCGTGAAGGTACCACCCGCCATGTCTTCGATGGCAAGCTTGTTGTCTCGCGCCTTCAAGCCGTACTCGTTGATCTGATCTTCGATCTGGGCCAGTGACAGCGCATCCGCATCCCGCACCACCGGCACCACGAGGCCGCGATCCGTGCTCACCGCCACACCGATGTCGTAGTAGCCGTGATAGATGATGTCATCGCCGTCGATGGAGGCGTTGACCGCTGGGAAGCGCTTCAGTGACTCCACGGCTGCGCGCACGAAGAAGGACATGAAGCCTAGCCGGGTGCCATTGTGGCGGGCTTGGAACTCCTCCTGATAGCGCTTGCGCATGGTCATGATCGGCTGCATATCCACCTCGTTGAAGGTAGTGAGCATGGCCGCCGTCTGTTGTGCCTCGACCAGGCGCCGGGCAATGCTCGCACGCAGCCGGGTCATCGGTACACGACGCTCAACCCGTTCGCCTGTTTGACCGATCGGCTCGTCTGCCGGCGCACGCGGTACGTCGGCCGCGGGTGCTGCACTGGCAGCGGCGGCAGTCGTCCCTCCGCTCGCAACCGCCCGAGTCACATCATCTTTGGTGATCCGCCCGTCTTTACCCGTGCCGGTGACGGATTGCATGTCGATGCCTTCTTCGTCTGCCAGTTTTCGGGCTGCCGGGCTTGCACTGACCGATTCGGCAGCAGCCGGCTCCGCGGCAACGGGCTCGGGAGGCGCGCTCGGTAGTGCTGCTTCACCTTCCTCGA
Organism: Candidatus Azotimanducaceae bacterium; assembly: GCA_965215995.1. Taxonomy (GTDB): domain Bacteria; phylum Pseudomonadota; class Gammaproteobacteria; order Pseudomonadales; family Azotimanducaceae; genus SZUA-309. The sequence goes on from OZ244128.1 coordinate 5,182,081, forward strand.
AGCGGGCGATGAGCTCTTCGCTTTCCACCACTTCACCCTCGTCTTTCAGGATTTCCGTGAGCGCACCGTTAGCGGGCGCCACCACTTCCAGGACTACCTTGTCCGTTTCGATGTCCACCAGGAGATCATCGCGGGCGACAGACTCACCCGGCCGCTTGTGCCAGACGGCAACGGTGCCTTCGCTGATTGACTCCGGAAAGGTGGGCGCTTTGATGTCCATTCTTCCTGATCCTTTCTTTCTGATCTTGAGTAGCTGTTGGCGACGCTTCTTTCGAGCTCAACTATCGAACTGGTATTCAACCGAACAAAGCGTCTTCGACGAGACGCTGCTGCCGCAGCGTATGCGCACCGGCAAAACCGCCCGCTGGTGCCGCGAAGGGATCCCGTCCGGCGTAGGCGAGATAGATCGAATCATCGTGCTTGAGAATCACCCGACGCATGTGATGCTGACTCGAGTACCAGGCACCCTGGTTCATGGGCTCCTCCTGGCACCAGACCACGTCCTTCAAGCCGGTATAGGGGGCAATCACCTGCTCCAGCCGGTCTTCAGGGAAAGGATAAAGCTGCTCCAGGCGGACGATGGCCACGTTCGCAAGCTCCGCTTCCCGGCGCCGTTCGAGCAGATCGAAGTAGACCTTGCCACTGCACAGAATGAGCCGGTCGACCTCGTCCGGATCGATCTCATCGACTTCCGGCAGGACGGTTTCAAACCTGCCTTCAGCCAGATCTTCCAGGGTCGATACGGCAAGCTTATGCCTGAGCAGACTCTTCGGGGTCAATGCAACCAGCGGTATTCGAGCCGGGCGGATCGCCTGTCTGCGCAGCATGTGATAGACCTGCGCCGGTGTGGTGGGAATGCACACCTGCATGTTGTGCTGAGCACACAACTGCAGATAGCGCTCGAGCCGGGCCGACGAGTGCTCGGGACCCGCCCCTTCATAGCCGTGCGGCAACAGCATGGTCAGTCCGCAAAGGCGCAACCATTTTATGGCGCCGGAGGAGATGAACTGATCGATCACCACCTGGGCGCCATTCGCAAAATCGCCGAACTGAGCCTCCCAGATGACCAGCGTTTTGGGTGCGGTCGTGGCGTAGCCATACTCGAAGGCAAGGACGGCCTCCTCCGAGAGCAGCGAGTCGTAGATCTCGAAGCTGCCGGCATCGGCCAGCCTCTGTAGCGGCACGTGCCGCTCGCCGTCTTTCTGGTTGTACAGGCAGGCATGTCGATGGGAGAAGGTGCCAACGCCCACGTCCTGACCAGTCAGCCGGACCCCATTACCCTGCACCAGCAGCGTTGCATAGGCCATGACCTCGGCAAAGCCCCAGTTGATCGGCATGGCTCCGGCCGCCATCTTGTGCCGGTCTTCCATGATCTTCTGCACCTGACGCTGCAGCACGAAGCCTTCCGGCATCTCTTCCAGCCGGGCCGCAATCGCCTGCAGCTCGTCCAGAGGCACAGTAGTGTCCGCCGGTGCGTTCCAGTCGTGGCCGAGAAAGCCGTCCCAGTTCACAAAGAGGCTGGTGTCCGGCTCATGAACCAGGGACAGGGCCACGTGCCCGCCATTTTCCAGTGCCTGGCGATAGCTCTCCACCATGTCCTCCGCCTGGTTGGAGGTGACGGAGCCCTCCGCAACCAGTTGGTCCACGTAAAGCGAGCGAGTCGTCGGCAAGGCGCGGATCTTCTGATACATCAGCGGCTGAGTCTTCATCGGCTCTTCCGCTTCGTTGTGACCCCGCCGCCGGTAGCAGACCAGGTCGATGACCACGTCTTTGTTGAATTCCATCCGGTAGTCGGCGGCCAGCTGAGTGACGAAGATCACGGCCTGCGGATCGTCCCCATTCACATGAAAGATTGGTGCCTGCACCATCTTCGCCACTTCGGTGCAATACTCGGTGGAGCGGGCATCGTCCTGACGGTGGGTGGTGAAGCCTACCTGATTGTTGATGATGATATGGATGGTGCCGCCGGTCTTGAAACCGCGGGTCTGAGACATCTGGAAGGTCTCCATCACCACACCCTGTCCCGCGAACGCAGCATCGCCATGGACGAGGATGGGCACCACCAGATCGCCGTTCGGATCTTCCCGTCGATCCTGTCGGGCCCGAACCGAGCCTTCCACCACCGGCGCCACGATCTCCAGGTGCGATGGATTGAATGCCAGTGCCAGGTGCATCTCGCCACCTGGCGTCATCACGTTGGTGGAAAAGCCCTGGTGATATTTCACGTCACCGGTCTCTTCCGCATCCACGTCCGGCATCTTGCCATCGAACTCATCGAACAGATCCCAGGGGTCTTTGCCCAGGATGTTCACTAGCACGTTCAACCGCCCACGGTGCGCCATGCCGATCACGGTCTCGATCACACCGTGGGTTCCGAGCCGCTGCAGCATCTCGTGCAGCATGGGGATGAAGCTCTCACCGCCTTCCAGACCAAATCGCTTGGTCCCTGGGTAGCGGCCGTGCAGGTATTTCTCCAGACCCTCCGCTGCGGTGAGCCGCTCGAGAATCGTCAGTTTCTGGGCGTTGGAAAACTCTGGATGGGCACGCACACTCTCAATCCGTTGCTGAACCCAGAGCTGCTCCCGGGAATCGACGATGTGCATGTACTCGAAGCCGATTGAGCTCGAGTAGGTCTGCTCCAGCGCATTGACGATTTCCGAGAGCTTGGCGGCACCGGCCCCATAGTGGAACGTGCCGGTGTGGTAGGTGTCCTCCAGATCCGCCGGAGTGAGATGATGGTAGGCCAGATCGAGTATGGGGGCTGGCGGCCGCTCCATCAGTCCCAGCGGATCGATCTGCGCTTTCTTGTGACCCCGGTGTCGGTAGGCGGCAACCAGGTCCTGCACCCGCATCTGCTTCTGCTCGTGGGCATTCTGAACCAGGGTGCTTTCCCGCTCGGGTCGGGCTTTCAAACGGTTCCGGCCCAGGCGTTCGAAGTGCTGGATGACCGTGGAGTGCGGCACGTCCGATTTGACCGCTCCTTCCACCGTCGGCAGTTTCTCAAAGTACTCGCGCCACTCGCTGCCGACGCTGTTCGGATCTTCCAGAAAGGCCTCGTAGAGAGACTCTATGTAGGCAACGTTGTTCCCCGCCATGTGGGAACTTCTCTGCATCCGTTCGAGGAATGATTCGGCCATATCCGTACTCTCACCGAGCGCGCACGCTACGCGGTCTGCTGACTGGGGTTAACTGAGTCTATCCAGGCGGGAATTCAGGTGCCTTGCTGGAGAAGCAGAGTTCGAATCTTGCCGATTGCCCGGGTGGGATTCAGTCCCTTGGGGCAGACGCTGACGCAATTCATGATACCGCGGCAACGGAACACGCTGAATGGATCGTCCAGGTCGGCCAGCCGCTCCGCGGTTGCCGTATCCCGACTGTCCGCGATGAACCGGTAGGCCTGCAAGAGGCCGGCAGGACCAATGAACTTATCCGGATTCCACCAGAAGGATGGGCAGGAGGTGGAGCAACAGGCGCAGAGAATGCATTCGTAGAGCCCGTCCAGCTCCTCCCTCTCTTCCGGTGACTGCAGACGCTCCTGAGCGGGCGGCGGCTTGTGGTTGATGAGATAAGGCGTGACTTTCTCGTACTGTTGATAGAACTGGGTCATGTCCACCACCAGGTCCCGAACCACCGGCAGGCCCGGTAGCGGTCGCAGCACGAGCTTGCCGCGTTTGGCCACTTCGGAAACCGGCGTCATGCAGGCCAGACCATTGCGTCCATTCATGTTTATCCCATCTGAGCCGCACACGCCTTCCCGGCAGGAGCGGCGGTACGAGAGTGTGGGATCCTCGGCCTTGAGCAGCTCCAGCACGTCGAGCACCATCAGATCCTTGCCTTCCGGCAGATCGATGCTCATCTCGCGCATCGCGGGCACCTCGTCCACATCCGGGTTGTATCGATATACGCTAACCTGCATTCGTCTGATCCATTCTAAGAAACCTAGTATTTACGCTCTTTCGGCTCGAAGGTCGGCACCGTCTCCGGGCTGAAGTTCACCGCCCGTTTACCGAGCCGCTTCTCGCCGGGAAAGTACAGGCTGTGGCAGAGCCAATTCTCATCGTCCCGCTCCTGATAATCGTCCCGGGCATGCGCGCCGCGGCTTTCCTTGCGCTCCTCGGCGGCGATCGCCGTGCACTCCGCCACCTCGAGCAGGTTGTCCAGCTCCAGTGCCTCCATGCGCGCCGTGTTGAATACTTCGCTCTTGTCCGCCAGGTGAGCGTTGCCGATGCGTTCCCTGAGATCAGCCAGCTTCTCGATGCCGGTCCGCATGTGCTCTTCCGTGCGGAACACACCGAAACTCTCCTGCATCACCGTCTGCAGCTCTTTCTTCAGATCCGCGACACTCTCGCCACCGGTGGATTCGTTCCAGCGGGCGAGCCTTGCCATCGCCTGCTCGAGATCCGACTCACTGGGCTCTCTGTAGGAGACGCCCTGACGCATCACCTGCTCGATGTGCAAGCCGGCTGCACGACCAAAGACGATCAGGTCCAGCAGGCTGTTACCACCGAGCCGGTTGGCCCCGTGCACGGAGACGCAGGCAGCCTCGCCGGCAGCGTAGAGACCGTCGATCATCACATCGTTACCCGCAGCATCCTGGGCAATGGCCTGGCCGGAGACACCCGTGGGGATGCCCCCCATCATGTAGTGACAGGTCGGCACCACCGGAATCGGGTCTTTGACGGGATCTACATGAGCAAAGGTGCGGGACAGCTCCAGAATGCCCGGCAGCCGGGTATTCAGAACGTCCTCGCCCAGATGGTCGAGCTTCAGAAAGACGTGATCGGCCTCCGGTCCGGCACCCCGACCTTCCAGAATCTCGAGAATCATTGACCGCGCGACGACATCGCGGCCCGCCAGGTCTTTCGCGGTCGGGGCGTAACGCTCCATGAAGCGCTCGCCGTCCTTGTTGATCAGATAGCCGCCTTCGCCACGGCAACCCTCGGTGACCAGCACCCCGGCACCGTGAATACCCGTGGGATGGAACTGCCACATCTCGGCGTCCTGGATGGGGAAGCCGGCTCTGAGTGCCATCCCGGAACCATCACCCGTGCACATGTGCGCATTGGTGGTGCTGGCGTAGATGCGCCCCGCCCCGCCCGTCGCGAGCACGGTTGCTTTCGAGTGGATGTAGACGGTTTCGCCGGACTCGACATCGATGGCGATAAGCCCGACCACGGCACCATCCTGGTTCTTCACCAGGTCGACGGCGAACCATTCGTTCAGGAAGGTGGTGTTCGCGCGCAGGTTTGCCTGATACAAAGTGTGCAGCAGGGTGTGACCAGTGCGATCGGCGGCAGCACAAGTTCGGGCCGCCTGGCCGCCCTCACCGTAGTTCTTCGACTGACCACCGAACGGACGCTGGTAGATGCGGCCGGACTCGGTACGGGAAAACGGCAAGCCCATATGCTCGAGCTCGAAGACCGCCTGGGGCCCCTCGCTGCACATGTACTCGATGGCGTGCTGATCACCGATGTAGTCCGACCCTTTGACGGTGTCGTACATGTGCCAGCGCCAATCGTCATCGGGATCATCGCTGGCGATCGCGCAGGTGATGCCGCCCTGAGCGGACACGGTGTGGGATCGAGTCGGAAAGACCTTGGTGATGACTGCCGTTCTGAGGCCGGATTGCGCCAGCTGCAGGGACGCTCGCATGCCGGCACCACCACCGCCAACGATCACTCCGTCGAAATCCATTCTGCGTATGCTCGCCACTACTTTATCTCCTTAAGAGGTCTCTAAAGACTCCAGAACAACTGCAGCGCCCACACCACGTAGACGAAGAGGAGGATCATGCAACCGCTTTGCCAGACCATGCGGAAAAACGTGTGATGCCTGCCGAAGTAGTGATCGCGAATGTAGTCCGTGCCTACCGTCCACATGCCGATCCAGGCGTGTGCTGCGGTCGAGAGCACCATCACGGTGTTGAACATCAGCATGGGCGTCGAGGCGAAGTAGCGCTTCAGCGTCACGTGATCGACATCCGGGTTGGCGAGGAAAAAGCCGACCACACACATGGTGTACAGGGTGAGCAGAACAGCCGAGACGCGCTGGATGAGGAAATCGGAAAGGCCGCTGCGGGTCAGACTCGTGACGTTGGTTACCATATCCAGACTCCCGTCGCGACGGCCAGCACCGCGGTCAGACCGACCACCACATAGGCTGAAACCGTGGCCGCCTCGAAGGTGTCCCCGATGTGGAAGTCGAGGAGGAGGTGCTTCACGCCGGCAAGAATGTGAAAGATCAGCATGCTCAGCACGCCCCAGAGCACCAACTTGGCAAACGGGGCAGCCAGAATCGCCTGGACCTCGGCGAAGCCGGCTTCGGATTCCAGCGCCAGGCTCAGCAGCCAGAGCAGGTAACCGATACCTACAAACAGCAGCACACCGGTAATCCGATGCGCGATGGATGCCAGGGCTGCAAACGGAAAGGCGAAAGTGAAGGGAGATACCGATATGAAAACCGGCCTTTCTTTGTTGTTCATCGTACTCATCTGTTCGCTGTACTCGTAACTTTTTCTGCACGTATCTGCATGCAGGCGCCCGGCACGAATGCCTCAACGACCATGCTCAGCAAAAAGGCGTCAATTCGGCGTGACAGCCGCCGGGAGTCCCGTGGGTGTCTGCGAGAAACCTCACTTCACCCTGACCTTCACCCTTCAGGAGAGGGGAACAGGAGAAACGTTCCGACAAGAGGCGGCGCATCGTGGTGCCGCGACTCAGGCAGTCGACCAATTTTAAGCCGTGACCACGCGGGATGTACAGGCATTGCGGGCCAGGTAGGCTCCGGGTTTCCCCTCAATTGACAACCGCCACCACCGTTTATACGCTCCCGTGCTCCTGACACTCTTATCGCCAGCTCGATGAACTGGCCTGTGGACCGAAAACAAGAGCATTCAGCGGGGAAAATCCTCAGCGGAGTCAAACAAGAAGGTCCAGGCATTTCGAGCGGTTCGAATTTATCCTTGCGGGAGGACACATGACAGATTCCACGGGCAAGAGCGCCCAACTGACCATCGATGGCAAGACGATTGACCTGCCGGTTTTAAGCGGCACAGAAGGTCCGGACGTCATCGATGTGGGTAAGCTCACTTCCCAGGGTTATTTCACCCATGACCCGGGCTTCGTCTCCACTGCGTCCTGCGAGTCGGAAATCACCTACATCGACGGGGACGCCGGCGTGCTCCTGCACCGCGGCTATCCCATCGAGCAACTGGCCGAGCAGTCGGACCATCTGGAGCTCTGCTACCTGCTGCTCAACGGCGAGCTGCCGAACCGCGAGCAAAAAGACCGCTTCGTGAGCACCATCAAGCACCACACCATGGTGCATGAGCAGCTCGTGCAGCTGTTCCGAGGTTTTCGTCGCGATGCTCATCCGATGGCCATCATGTGTGGTGTCACAGGTGCCCTGTCCGCCTTCTATCACGACTCTCTGGATATCGATGATTTCCATCATCGGGTGGTCACTGCCCATCGGCTGATCGCGAAGATGCCGACCCTGGCCGCTATGAGCTACAAGTATTCTCAAGGCCAGCCCTTCACCTACCCACGGAACGATCTCGAATACGCCGAAAACTTTCTGCACATGATGTTCGCCACGCCCTGTGCGGACTACAAGGTGAACCCGGTCATCGCCAAGGCCATGGATCGGATCTTCCTCTTGCACGCAGATCACGAGCAGAACGCCTCCACCTCGACCGTCCGTCTGGCCGGGTCCACGGGGGCCAACCCGTTCGCCTGCATCGCCGCAGGCATCGCTGCCCTCTGGGGGCCTGCACATGGTGGTGCCAACGAAGCGGTGCTGAACATGCTGGCCGAGATCGGTGACGAGAAGAACATCGACAAATACGTGAAGAAGGCTAAGGACAAGGACGATCCGTTCCGGATCATGGGCTTCGGCCATCGCGTCTACAAAAACTACGACCCACGCGCCAAGGTCATGCAGCAAACGTGTCACGAAGTGCTGGCCGAGCTGGGCGTGGAGGATGATCCCATCCTGAGGATGGCTCAGCGTCTGGAGAAGATCGCGCTCGAGGACGATTACTTCGTGGAGAAGAAGCTCTACCCTAACGTGGACTTCTACTCCGGCATCATCCTGAAAGCCATCGGCATTCCCACCGAGATGTTCACGGTGATATTCGCCACCGGCCGAACGCCGGGCTGGATTGCGCACTGGAACGAGATGATCAGTGGCCCGTACAAGATCGGTCGCCCTCGTCAGCTCTACCTCGGCGCCACCAAGCGGGACTTCGTGCACGTCGATAAGCGCTGACACACACTCGGAGGACGCCGGAGCGGCGCCTCCTCTTCTCACTGCTGAGTTTTCGCTACACTCCCAGAGAGCAGCTTCGGGGAATGCGGCATGTCTGAATTCAATGGCCTCGGTATCCATCTTGGTAATCTCGCCAGGATGTCCGGTGCCCAGAGCAGATCCATCAGCCCGGAAAATTTCACTGGCGCCGTCGGTGGCGGTGGTCGAGCGACAGAAGGAACCGGCAAGGAGCCGGCCCGGGACTTGGGCCCTGGCTGGAAGGTCTCACCCTCCGTGCGGATCGGCCCCGGTGAATCCCTGGAGCTGGCAAACATCGAAGGTGCGGGAGCGATCCAGCAGATCTGGCTGACCCCCACCGGCGATTGGCGCAAACAGGTTCTTCGCGCCTGGTGGGACAACGCAGAGCACCCATCCGTGCTCTGCCCGCTGGCTGACTTTTTCGGCATGGGCTGGTGTGAGTACGACCCGCTGAGTTCCCTGGCCATCTGTGTCAACCCGAAGAACGGCTTCAACAGCTACTGGGAGATGCCGTTTCGAAGCCGTGCCAGGCTGACCCTGGAAAACCTCTCGGACGAGGAAGTCACCCTCTACTACCAGATCAACTACGCGCTCACAGAGGTGGAGGCCGACCGAGGCTACTTTCACGCGCACTTCCGGCGAGTGAATCCCCTGCCTTACGGCGACGTCCACACGCTGATCGACGTCGAAGGTGCTGGTCAGTATGTGGGCACCTACATGGCCTGGGGTTCGAACAACCGTGGCTGGTGGGGCGAAGGAGAAGCCAAGTTCTACATCGATGACGACGAGGACTATCCCACCATCTGCGGTACCGGCACGGAGGACTACTTCTGCGGCGCCTACTGTTTTCTCTCAAAGAACCAGGAAGACGGCTACGAAGGCTTTTCCACCCCCTACGCGGGTCTCCATCAGATCATCAAGCCAACCGGTCGGTTTGGCTCCCAGCAGCGCTTCGGCATGTACCGCTGGCACATCCCCGACCCGATCCGTTTTCAGAAGCGACTGCGGGTGACCATGCAGGCGCTCGGCTGGCGGAGCGGCCGACGCTACCTGCCGCTGCAGGACGATATCGCCTCGGTCGCCTACTGGTATCAGCAGTCGCCGGGAAATGAGCTGCCAGCGCTGCCGGATGCGGATGGTCTGGAAGTCATCTGATGGGCACGGCGCTGCGCGATCTTCCGGGTATCGACCGCCTGCTGAACGATGCAGCGCTGGCGGCGGTGCTCGCCAGCTACGGTGAGCCCAGAGTTAAAGCCACCCTGCGCGAACTGCAGAGCCGCTGGCGACAGGCGGGGGAAGCGCCGGACTGGGCAAGCACCGCCCAGGGCTATGCGGGTGCGGTGAGCGAACGACTGGGGCAACAGGCTTACACGCCGGTGTTCAACCTCACCGGCACCATCATTCACACCAATCTGGGACGAGCGCTGATTTCCCCTGATCTCTATCAGTCCGTAGGACCGCTTGTCACGCAGCCGATGAACCTGGAATACGACCTGGATACGGGCAAGCGTGGCGATCGGGAGAAGTTCGTCGAGGACCGGCTGACTCTGCTCACCGAGGCCGAGGCTGCCACTGTGGTAAACAACGGCGCTGCTGCGCTCATGCTCATTCTCAACTCGCTGGCACTCGGGCGAACCGTACCCGTATCCAGAGGCGAGCTCATTGAGATCGGCGGCAGCTTCCGGCTCCCGGACATCATGACCCGCTCCGGCTGCGAGCTGGTGGAAGTGGGCACGACCAACCGGACACACCTGAAGGACTTCGCGGGTGCGATCGATCAACGCACGGGACTGCTGCTCAAGGTTCATCAGAGCAACTACCACATCGAAGGATTCACCAAAGAAGTCGGCCTCTCGGACCTCTCGGAACTGGCGCGCGAACATGATCTGCCGCTGGCCGTTGACCTGGGCAGCGGTACGCTCGTAGACCTGGCGCGCTATGGCCTGCCACACGAGCCCATGCCTCAGGAAGTGCTCAGCCAGGGTGCGGATCTGGTGAGCTTCAGCGGCGACAAGCTCCTGGGCGCGACTCAGGCGGGCATCGTTGTCGGCAGCGCCGATCTGATTGCCCGGCTCAAACGAAATCCGATGAAACGGGCGCTCAGGCCGGACAAGCTGACGCTGGCGTTTCTCGAAAAGACGCTCACGCTCTACGACGAACCGGAAACCCTGGCAGACAGGCTGCCGCTGCTGCGTACCCTGACGACCCCGATCGAGACGCTCACAGAGCGAGCCGATCGGCTGCAAGCCGCTCTCGCGGCGCAACTACCTGGCTTCACCGTTGCCGGCCGCGAGAGCGATTGCCAGATCGGCAGCGGCTCACTACCGGATCGACGCCTGCCGAGCGTTGCCGTCACCATCAGCCACACGGAAGAACGCGAGGTGCGCGCCTTGCTGGCATCGCTGCGGCGACTGCCGATACCCGTGATCGGTCGCATTCGGGAAGGAAAGATCTGGTTGGATATGCGCGGCGCCGCTCGACTGGAAGAACTGCTTGCCGATCTCTCGAATCTGGACTACGGATCCATCGCGTGATCATCACTCTGGCCGGCCACGTGGATCATGGTAAGACCTCACTCGTGCAGGCGTTGACAGGTGTGGACACGGATCGACTCGAGGAGGAGAAACGCCGCGGGCTGACCATCGATCTCGGCTTCGCCTACCTCAGTGAAGGCGACACCACCTTGGGCTTTGTGGATGTGCCCGGCCATCACCGGTTCATCCACAACATGGTCGCCGGCGTGTCCGCCGATCAGCATGCGCTGCTCGTGATCGCCGCCGACGACGGTCCTATGCCGCAAAGCCGCGAGCACCTGCAGATACTCGAACTGATCGGAGTGCGGGAAGGCACTGTAGCGCTCACCAAGTGCGATCGGGTGAGCGAAGAGCAGCTGAGCGCCGCGCGATCTGCCACGAAAGCGCTGATCAACGGTAGCGCTCTGGCGGGAGCATGCATCGTAGAAACCGCCATACCCACTGGCCAGGGCATCGAGGAGCTGAAGAGCCGCCTGCTCAACGCCGCAGCTCAGCCCAGCCAGCAGAAGTTGAACGGGGAATTGCGCATGCCCATCGATCGGGCGTTCACCATCAGCGGTGTGGGAGTCGTGGTCACCGGAACCGTGCACTCAGGTGTCGTTGCCGAAGATGACACCCTGACGCTGTTCCCTGCTATGACCCCGGTCCGGGTAAAGAGCCTCCGCGCACAGGATCGCCCGGTGACAAACGCGGCCGCAGGCGACCGCGCGGCCGTGAACCTCTCCGGCGTGGAGGCTGATCAAGTGGAACGTGGTCAGTGGCTGACAAGCAATCCCACAGCAACCAGCGAGTTCTCCCTGAATCTCCAGGTTCTGGATGACTTTCCGCGGTCCGTTCGGCATTGGCTGCCCATTCACATCTATCACGCAACAACGCACACCACCGGGCATGTCGCCCTGCTCAGCCCCGAGCGATTGCCACCCGGCGAGGTGCGGTTGGTCGAGATCGTCGCCGACGAGCCTCTGCTACTCAGACGGAACGACCGGATCATCATCCGTGACCAGGGATTGGACCGGACGCTCGGCGGCGGACAGATCATCTCCACCGCGCCTGCCGCAGGTCGGCGTCGATCCGAGACCCGGCTGAAGCAGCTGGATGCGGACAGAGCAGCGGATCCGACAACGGCGCTTCGAAACCACCTGATGCTTGGTGCCCTCAGGCTGGACAAATTTGCGCGGAACTGGGGGTTGAATGAAGAGGAAGTCCGGACGCTCGTTGCGGATGCGGGCGCGGTCATCAAAGCCAACTACGCAATCGATCGGCAGACCTGGGAGCAGTGGTTGCAGAATCTGCACCAGGAGATCGTGGACCGGCATCACTCGGATGCGGCTCTGCAGGGTCTGAAGCAGAGCGAGCTGGTGTCCGCAGAGCAGGCATTCATTCCTGCGCTGCTGTCCGAGCTGGTGGCCGATGACAGGCTGGAAGTGAATGCCGGGCGCTATCAGCCGGCTTCACACCAGGTGCTTCTTTCCGAGTCGGAACAGGCATGGCTTGATCGGGTTCAACCACTTCTAAGTCAGCAGCAGCCGCCGAGCCTCGGTGACATGGCTAAGCAGTTCCGTCTGGGTGTGGGCGACCTGGCAAAGCGTCTGCACCCGCTAGTGGCGAAGAAAGTCCTTATCCGCATCAGCGATACCCGTTACTACCTGCCCGAGCACCTGCGTCAGCTGGCGGATGTGGCCCGGGTACTCGATACCGATGGACCGTTCACCGTCCGCCAGTATCGGGACGCGTCCGGCATCGGCCGCAACGTGGCCATCGAGGTGCTCGAGTACTTCGACCGGGTCGGGTTCACCCGTCGTGATGAGCAGATCCGCAGGATCATCGGCAGTCTGGACCTCTAAGTGCGCCGGTCGTTAGCTGCCCTGGTGTTACCATTGCTCGTCACGGGATGCAGCCCCTCGGCGCCGCCGGCAGAAACACCCACTCCAGTTGAGATTTTCAGTTGCTCTCACCTGCTCATCGGTGTGGAAACCGTTTTCTGCCATGAAGATGTGACCGGCCCCGGAACGCTGAGAGTAAGCTTTCGGCCCGATCCGGCAGAGACCAGCTGGGAGGTCAGTGTTCGCGGACTGGCCGCATTGGCCGAGCAGTGTGAATTTCACGGCCAGTTCGACCAGACGCGACTTTCCGCACTTCAGGGTCGCGGTGAGACCGACATCGTCTGTCGCATCGCGGCAGATGTGGATCGCCAATATCACGAATTGCGGGTCGAGAATCGCACCGACATACCGAACACGGCGATCAACCTGAGGATCATCTTCACGCGGTGATTGCGGGAGCAAGCTCGACCCGGGCAACCGTGGTGATATATTCGATCCTGGAAGAGCATCGTCTCCGGTGGGGCGCGCGGCCTTCAAAGCCGTTGAGGTGCGAATACGTGCCTGGTGGGTTCGACTCCTACCTCTTCCGCCATAATCCCAGTAATAATGGGCATCTCTAGCGATACAGCGGTCCCAGTACTACCTGGCACAGGTCTACTGGGCCTCCTGTTTTCCAGACGCAAACTAGCCGGATAGCACGAACCGGGACCACTGTTTGCTTGGTAACGAGTCAGCGATTCAGCTTTACCACTTCTTTTGTCAAGTCATCTCTGACCATTAGACAGTTATACTCTAAGACACCTCCCCATTGGGTTCGATTCTCGACAAACAGATCTACCAACGAGAATCCCAAGTCTTCTAGGTGTGCGATCATATCTGTATAGCAGGTCATTCCTTCGTAAATCGGAACTACGGACAGTTCCATGAACAAAGCAACGACCTCAGAGATCTTGTCCCCAAAGCCGATTAGTACCTCAGATTCATAACCTTGCGTATCTACCTTCAAGAAAACGCGCATTTGCCGCCCGTCAGTGACGATGTTCTTCAATATGTCATCCGCGCGAACCACCTTTACGGGCCGCACTTCGCTGGTGCCGATCTCGGTGAACGGAAAGAAAGATTCTTGGAGGTTAGGTGCTGGGTTCAGGAAAGAACTCAACGTTGAAGTACCGTGAACTAGGTTAATGTTGAAATCTTGAGTCTTGCTTTCACTACCCAGCGCTACTTCATGAATCTGCAGCATCATGTCCCCACCCAGCCTTTCCGCCATTTTCCTGCATTCTTGTGGAATGGGCTCGAATGCATGAATCAACCCGTTAAAGCCAATGCGCCTCATGCTTTCCGAGAACGACCCTTCGTTTGCACCAACGTCGAAGATGCAATCAACCTTCAATGACTCAACAACCGCCTTGATTTCATGAAGTTCGCGCAGCTTTTGAAACGACCGCACCTCTGGCACGGGTAGGCCCCATCGGATGGCAGAGAAACCTAACGATCGGAGGATATTCCGAATCAACGCGGTGTTTCCTCATTCGATGACAAACAGGAAGCACGCTGCAAATCTTAGTGAATCAGTAACCGGCAGGCTAGGTTGAAGCTACTGAGAACTGAATGACCGGTGTTTGGGCGAACCCTGAAGTTCTGACTCAATGCTGCTATCTGCTTTCGAGGACGCCGAACTCTCGGGACTGCCACTGAGTATGTGCCGGGCGACAGAAGAGTAGGACATAGAAAGTTGTACTGGCTGTAGGACATTAGCCAAGTGGGGCTACAAAAAGCCGCTTATCCGCGCGGCGACACCCATCGATCGAGCGCCTTCCACATAACCAGGAGCACGAGCGCGATTCCACCACCAATGAACTCCCGAGCCTCTTCAATGTAGGGCTTCTCTGGACTCATGTCCTGGATCAGCGATTCAGACCCGATGACTCCAGCGTAGTCGATCACTCCCGGAATACTCGCCGAGAGCCCGGCGACACAAAACCCAATCGCGAACCAGGAGTATGGTCCAGCCCATTTTTTAGGGACTAGAGGGGCGAAGGCCGCCACGAGATAGAGTAAGAACCAAAACAGCGGATCCGGGTCATTCAGCTGAATCACAGCGAAAGACACCAGCAGCGCTGCCATGATCAGCCCGTAGAGTTTGACCATGCAAAGCAAGCCTCGAAGGGATAACCAGAATTCTGTTGCGGACAGACTAGAACGTTAAGTGGGTAGTGTCATTTAGCGAAATTACGCTGCGATTGTTCCAGAACTCATCTTGGTGGAGATGAGTGATCCCGCCTGAACTGCTTCGAAAATTCACAAAGCCAGCCGATTCAATTGGCATTCCGATCCATCGTGCGACAACGAACGTGAGCGCGAACCCATGAGTAACGACAACATGCGTTGAAGCGTCATGGTTAACAACCTCATCGACCGCCCGGTAGATCCTCGATATGAAATCCCGTTTCGATTCACCGTTTTCGATAGCTACGTGGTCTAGACGGTTATCATCAGGAGCTACAGTAATGCGATCGTCGAGCCACTTCTGAGGCTTACCTTCAGCGCTTCCTTGGCTCATTTCACGCAGATCAGGAGTTGTGCGAACCTCACAATTGAATTCGGTACCGATGACTTGAGCCGTTTGTTTTGCTCTGAGTAAATCCGAAGACGTTATAAGCGGCATTCCACCGTCTTCAATGATCTCCTTCAGACGCTTCGAAACAGCCTTTGCTTGTTCCTGACCCTTCTCTGTAAGACCCGTGTCGTACCATCCGCCGACCTTCTGTTCGACGTGGTGAACGGATTCAGCGTGCGCCACAACGTAGATAGTTTTCATGGGCGAAAACTATACACCGGACGGCAGCTCCTGGCCGTAAGCCACCTCTCGCAGTTGGCTCGTAAGCGACTGCTTCCGACCGACCCGTTGTTGACGATCGGACATCGCGCCAAATTCAACTGATGGAAGTGAGATTTACAGAAACGGAAAACGGTTGCAGGACTAAGTGCACGAAGATTGATGGATCAGTTGTCGAGTGGGAATCTCCGAACAATGGAAAGATTCCCCACGATATCGTCCATTGGGTGATCGAAACCACGCTCTGTCTCGATGATTCCTTCTATGGAAACATCGCCAGAGGTCAAGACGACTACTCGGTGAACGAGCTTGGCTGCTGTTGAGAAGCTGCCTTTCAAGCCGGATAGTCGACCGGCTCTTCGCGACCCAGAGCCGCCATTCGCGGCTCACTAACTTCGCCACCTTTCCGTTTCGCGCAGATTGGCGACGACTCTGACAAACCCGAGATTTCTACCGGCATCAGTTTCGATCATCTCCGCTTCACCCTTAACACCGCGTGCGCCTTCGATCGCACGATCCCAATGCGCCCAAAACTTCCAGCCAATCTCTAGCCAATCGGCGACCTCCACATTGACTTTGCCGATTCGTTCCCAATGCCTACGCCACCATGCTGGGGAGTGAAACGAAGCAAAATCCCAGTTCCACCCAGCCTGGAGATGCTCAGGCGGGTCATCCGTGAATTCCTGAACAAGCCCAGGGGAGACGATTCCGATCTGACATCCTGGCTTTAAAAACCGGGTGATGTAGCCGAGGTACAGATCATCGGTCCCGAAATAGTGATAGGCATCCAAGCTCACGATCGCATCAAATTGGTTCTCGTCAAACGGCAGTACGTGTGCTTCTGCGTGAACGGCGTGTATCTGATCTGTGAGGCCTGCTTCTTGAATGCGCTTCTGATTTTCTTCAGCAGCGATCCAAAGGTCAGTCGCCCAGACTTCCACACCAAATTCACGTGTAAAAAACACCGAAGTCATGGCTTTGCCACAACCCAGGTCGAGAATCTTCATTCCCGGTCTTAGCTCAAGTGCTTCGGAAAGAAACTCAGCAATCCAAATTGCGTTGGGGCCCATGGAATTCGCGATCATCCAGTCGTGGTCATACTTTGATGATCGAGGAAAGCGCTCGCGCGCAAAAGAGTCGTTTAGCGGCATCGTAGTTATCTCCACGTTGCTCACCGCAATTCGGCGAACAGTCAATGTTGGTGTTGGTTATTCGTGGAGAAGCGTGGCGGGGCAGAACGCCACGAAGAGACAGCGCTATCTCGCCAGCATCTCCTGAATTGCAGCGACGACCCTCATAAGCGCTTACCCCATTTTTCCATTGAGAATTCGTATAGAGTAGCGGGTTGTTCGAGTGTCCGCACCTGGCCGTTGGAGTCGGTTGATTTGCGATTGCCGAAGTCTGCTTTAGAGAAAGCTGCGACGACGGGCAAGATCTTCGAGATCGGTATCATCCCATGATCGCGCTTCGACTAACTGCACGTCGATGAACGCAGAGTGCAATAAATCAAGACAGAGTTCCTGATATATCGACCAGAACTTAACAAACCCAGACTTCCCGTGGAGTTTTAGGCCTATGCCTATCGGAGTTCGCTCGATCCAAGCGAACAGCTTCCGCGTCCAATCTTCACCTCTTTCGGGGAGAACTGACTCATAGTGCTCAGACGGGTTTTCGACGGACAAGTAAGTAATCGAAGTATCAGGTGCGAGTTCCTGCCAGAGGTTGAAATAGCGGCTAATCTCATCCGAACTGACACGCTGTTCAAACAGAAATCGAACCGTATTCTGAAACGCATATCCATCGAGTATCGCAACCGCTTCAGATTGGGATTGAACAAATGATCGCCATGCATCCAGGCAAACCTTAGAAGAGTCGCTGTCACTCTTTCTCGACAATGCCCGCCGTTCCTTAGGCATGATCGGGTGATCTGGAGACTCTTCTAGCCACCACGTTGCATCTACACCTCTAGCTTGCGGTAGTGCACCCTTCTTTCTGTAATTTCCAGGTGGCTTAGAAGAGCTGAGCCACCCCGTTATCCTTTTGAAAGCGATTTTCGACGATTGCGAACAGAAGGAAAAACAAGAATGGCTCAGCGAGTCGAGCATAGATCGATTGACGATGCAGTGGAACTGCTGAAAGAGAATGGCTTCGAGGGATTGGCTGAGGCGGTCACGGTGCTGATGAACTCAGCGATGATCGCCGAACGAAGCGAGTACCTGGGTGCTGCGCCCTACGAGCGCAGCGCCACCAGGGTTGGCTACGCCAACGGCTTCAAGGACAAGACGCTCAAGACCCGATTGGGTGAGCTGCCTCTCAAAGTGCCGCAGACCCGGGACAGTGAGTTTTACCCGCAGAGCCTGGAGAAAGGCCTGCGCTCAGAACGGGCCTTACTGCTGTCGATTGCCGAGATGTATGTCCAGGGTGTATCGACACGCCGGGTGAAGAAGATCGTCGAGGAGCTCTGTGGCATGGAGGTGAGTTCCACCCAGGTGTCTCGAGCGGCAGCGGAGTTAGATGAGCTGCTTGAAGCCTGGCGGACCCGGGATCTCGGCCGCTATCGTTACATCGTCCTGGATGCGCAGTATGAGAAGGTTCGCCAAGGCGGCCAAGTGCTTGATGCAGCAGTACTTATTGCTTGTGGCGTGGGATCTGACGGGAAACGGGATGTGCTGGGTTGCTCAGTCTCACTCTCAGAAGCTGAGGTGCACTGGAGAGCCTTCTTATCCAGCCTGAAGGATCGAGGATTGCACGGCATCGAGTTTGTGGTCAGCGACGCGCATGAGGGTTTACAGGCCGCTCGTAAGGCGGTGTTCGGTAGTGTGCCGTGGCAGCGGTGTCAGTTCCATCTGCAGCAGAATGCCGGTCAGTACGTGCCGACCCTGGCAATGCGTTCAACGGTCGCTGCCGATATCCGTTCGATCTTCAACGCGCCGGATCAAGAGGAGGCAGAGCACCTGCTGGGTAAGTTCCTTGAGCGTTATCGGAAGAAGGCGCCAAAGCTGGCTACCTGGGCCGAGGAGAACCTGCCGGAGGGCTTTACGGTGTTCAGCTTCCCACCAACCCACCGTCGCCGACTGCGCACGACGAACCTGGTGGAGCGGTTGAACGAGGAGATCCGGCGCCGTACACGAGTGGCAAGGCTATTCCCGAACGAGGCTTCGTGCCTGCGCTTGGTGACGGCCGTGGTGATGGAGATCGCTGAAGACTGGCAGACGGCGGAGAAGCGCTATCTGACCTTCAGCGACTAACAAGCGATCAGGGGATAACCGAAATTACAGAAGAGATGTTGCTTAATCTAGCTTGCAGAATCCCGCAAAGTCGCTCGGACGCAGTGCTTTTCCCGGAACCCGATATTCCCTCGATGTTAATTATCCTGCGCATCAAAGAAGGCTAAACGACGCGGCTTTGAATGTCTCTAGTTGGGCCGAAAGCAGCCTGGTGCAGCGCACAATCAGACTTCCTATCGACCCTATGTATGGACTCCCCCAACCTAGTTGCCTAGGTTGGAGGTCGACCAAAACCAAGGAGTCCATACATGTCCTATTCAATAACAATCGGAGTTGATCTCGCAAAGAATGTCATTCAGGTATCGGTAGTCTCTGAACGTGGCAAAGAGGTTCTTAACCGCTCGCTGACGCGCCGGTTCGGTAAGTTCGACTTAGAACGAACGCGTTCGAACACAGGAGTCTTACGCAAATCCACTTATTCCTGCCCCTGCTGGATCTGGCATGCTCTTTGACAAGTCATGGGGGTGTGTAATGCGGATATCGCTATTTCTACTTTCGTTGCTCGTCGCTGCTGATGGAGTGGCTGGGGGATTCGCATGGACGCCGAACCTCCTTCAGAATCCTGGTGCAGAGTCAGGTAGCCTGGTTGGATGGACAACTGATGATCCGGAAGTGGTGCAGGCATCGAGGTCACAAAGGACCCAATCCGGCATCGTTCAACCACGAGTAGGCGATTGGTTCTTCAACATGGCTGCAGGGCCAGCCGGACCGTCAGGCGAGGCCGTTGAGAAGAGGCTTTATCAGAAGGTTGACGTAAGCGCATACAGCACCGCCATAGACAACTCTCAGCTTCTTGCCCGGGCCAGTTCATACTTTCAAACTGAAGACCGACCGGAATTCGAAGGATCTGACGTTGGCGGGGTAAATCTCTACTTTCTCGACGGCCAAGCGGAGGTCATTGATGGTTGGCGGTCCATCCTCGCGTCTCCTAATCTGGCCTGGGTCCATGCCCGCCTGGAGGGTACCGTGCCGCCGGGTACCCGCGCGATTGCTTTCGAGCTGCGAGGGAAAAAAACCGAACGGACTTTCGTCAACGCGTTTTTTGACGACGCGAATCTTC
Source organism: Candidatus Azotimanducaceae bacterium (assembly GCA_965215995.1). Lineage (GTDB taxonomy): Bacteria > Pseudomonadota > Gammaproteobacteria > Pseudomonadales > Azotimanducaceae > SZUA-309. The sequence continues at coordinate 5,201,910 of OZ244128.1, forward strand.
GTCTGCGGATAATCTCCCAGGAAATTGAGATCGACTTAAAGCCCCGGACTCACTCCAACGTCGTGGTTCCGGACAGTTATCAAAAGGTCTGGGTCGCGATCCTCGGCGATGAAGAGGTTGACGTTGCGAACATCGAACCTTCTGCGGTCAGATTAGGTCCGGACGAGGCAGCACCTAGAACGTACAGGTACACCAACGTAAACGACGACGGTTTCGCCGACTTGAAGCTCCTCTTTCTGATCAGAGAAACGGGCATCGCTTGCGGCGATAGCAATGTGGAGTTGACCGCTAAAACCGTCGATGGGTCGCTGCTGTACGGCCGAGACATTGTAAAGACCCGAGGTTGTCGGCATCACGGCTGAGGGTTCGATTTTCTGATGACACATCCCATCGCGCATTGGCCAATACAAGGCTAGTACGACTGGAGGTCACGTTTTGGCCGAACTTGGCGGTACAAACCCGCTAATCGAACGGCTGCTTTAGGGTGGAGTTGAAGTGGTTTCGAGAATGCCTCCAAAGGGAGTCGTAGTCTTCTGCCACTTCCACGACCCTTCTAACACCCTGAGTAGCGGGAGTAGCGGGAGTACTAGTCTGAAATCTCGTGAATAGAGCCATTCACCCTCCAAGCTTTCATTCTTACTGAGCCGTCGACGATCAAGTTCTCTTCCGGATACAGATAGCCATGCCTTGCCAGCGTGTTGAGTTTCCGGAAGTGAGAGCCTCCTTGTCACCGCGTAGTCGGTTAGGACCGTACTGGTAGAGTAGTTGTAGGTAGACAACGCAGTACTTACGCTCTTTGATCCATCTCAACAGGTCTTTCGCTAGGGGCCGTTCTGTCGTATGACAGCGCTCAATACCTTTGCAAGCCGGTCCGACCGGTATGGTTTCTTGAGAAATTCCAAGTTGGGATCTTCCTGTGCAAATGCGGGAAGGCTCTCCTGGGGGTCATAACCACTACAGATGACGATTGGCGTTTGCGAGCTAATCTTCCTCAGATCGCGCAAGCATGACCAACCATCTTTGACGGGCATTTTTAGGTCAAGTAGGACTGCATAGAATTTTCCCGCGTCACGTTCAAACGCGGCTTCCGCCTCGAAAGCGTCGCTCGCTTCCATAACATCGTAACCTAGCCTGGCAAGTAAACCGGCTGCAACCTCACGCACACTAGCGTCGTCATCAACCACCAGAACCAGTCGACCGGCATCGCTCGCGGTATCCCGCCCCGCCGTCGCATCGCCAGACTCTTGCGCCGTGGAGGCAGGCGCCTTCGTTTCATTCCAACGTAGCGTAACTTTGGTTCCCGAAACTTGGCTATCAACGGAGATCGAACCACCCAGGTCATCCATAATCTTCTTTGTTGAGGCCAACCCCAAGCCATGCCCTTCCCCTTTGGTGGAAAACAGTGGATCGAAGATCTTTGTGATGACAGATTCTGGTATTCCGTGCCCGCTGTCGCTAACGGTTAGCTCAACGCAATTGGCCGGTTCCTCTGTTGCCCGGCAAAGGGTAACTGAGATGGAACCACGCATTCCGATCATCGCGTCGCCCGCGTTCAAAAGCACATTCATCAAGACCTGCTGAACTTGCGAAACGTCCGCTGAGAGATACACCGGAAACTCAGGCGCGTCTACTTCAATAGCAACCCCAGCGGGCATCACGGGCGCGAGCAGCCCTGCCATCGTCTGTATCTCCGCCTTCAAGTCAACCTGGCCTGGCCGGCCAACATTTCGACCCGCGAAACTCAACAACTGACGACACAGCAACGCAGCGCGGTCTGCTCCACTTAGGATATGGTTGATGTCTTCTCGCGCTTCTTGGCTTGCGGACAGCTTCATCTGCGCCAGTTCGGCATGCCCGATAATGGTCGTCAGCATGTTGTTGAAATCGTGCGCCACGCTCCCCGCAAGTTCGGTCATTCCACGCATCAGCTGTGCCCGCTCACGGAGTTCGTTGGCACGCCGCATCTGCGTATAGGTGTAATACAACATCGATGGATAGGTAACTGCGACCGCAGCCATCGGCAGTTCCCAACCCACTACATCATGGACGATTGCGGCAAACGTCAAGCCAGATAGCAAGACCACTCCGAATGCCAGATAAATCCAGTGACTCGCTGGGTGCAGACTCACGCTAGGTGCCAAAGCCACCATCAATCCCAAGCCCATGGCAGCCACCCACAAGTGCGGAACGAGGTGAACAAGCGTGACTACCATGATCAAGTCGAACATTGCTTCGACCCAACTGCGCGACATTTCCTTGACGCGCAGGTTCAAGAAAACCGCAATGGGCGACCCAACTCCAACTAACAACCCAGCGAGCCAGAATCGATTCTCGCCAACTCCGGGAAGGGTGACAGCAAGAACAGCTAGCGCCACATGACCGACGATGCGGAATAGCAGTGCCTTCGCTCTGGGTGACTCGACCAGTGGAATACCCCCTTGATAGGTCCGCTACCGCATCAGCTTAGCATGTGAAATGTCACCAGATCGCGTTCATTGAGGACGAAAACCGCTACCAGTCCACCCTGTTTTCCCGAACGTACTGACAGGGCTATCGACGCGTCGCCAGGGCAATCGTGTTCCCACCTGGGTCTGCAAAGAAAGCCATCCACTCTTCGGTGCCCGGATTGTCGAAAACGCCTTCATCGTCACGGTGAACCAGATGAGGTTGGCTCATGAAGCTGACGCCTCTCTCCAAGAGCTCTGAGTAGGCGCTTTCGATATCATCAACCCAGAAGTACAAGGTTGCTTCGGCATTGTTCTTTTCGAACAGCAATCGGGTCCCGCAAAACTCGAAGAAGAGCAATCCGGGCGCTTCATACAGCGCCAAGAACCGCGCACCCAGAACCTCCTCGTAAAAGGTCTTCGTCTCTCCGAGATCCTTGGTGTTGGCGGCGATCTGATGGATTCTGGTCAATCGCATTGGCAGATATCCTCATATCCGTTAGCATTGCTAACGTTATGCTTGGAGATGGCTTGTGTCAATAACTGAAGATCTGGTGACTCTGAACTCCGCCATGACGCAACTGATGCGCAGAATCAGACGCGTCGATGATCGGCAAGGGATCGGTAGAGCGCGATTGTCCGCTCTGGCCGTTCTGCACTTCGGCGGTGAATGCTCGCTGAGCGAGCTCGCCGATGCAGAAATGGTCAGCCGTGCGACCATGCACCACATTGTGAAAGGTCTTGAAGGTGATGGTCTGATCAGGCGCGAACAGGATCCAAAAGACTTTCGCCGTCAGGTGCTCAAGCTCACCCGGGCAGGCAGCAGAGCAATCATCGGAGCGCATGCTGCAAGACTTGCCTACTGGAAGAGTCTCACCGCGGGCATACGTGCTGAGGAGCTGGCAGCCGTTGCGGCTGCGCTGGATCTAATGCGGAAGAACGCCGCTACTGACTTGACGTGAGCCTGATGATTGACCAGTTGCTTAATGAAATATCTAAAAATATCAGATAGTTGAGATACTTATGTTATGTCCTTGAAAGCTGCTGGATCAAGCCCCACCGTCGTCCAACGGCACATCGAGCGCTGCCTCATCGACGATCTGATACATGCCAACGTCCCCCAGCCGCTGGGCAGGACCCAGCCTCTCGGGAGGCCACTTCCATCCACGTCACAACTTGCTAGGCTTGCCCGGTTTGAGGGGAGTATGGACGTGTCAGAGGCAGCCGCTTTAACCGCCCGCCAGCAGGAGATTCTCGAGCTGGCCGCCAAAGGATTGACCAACGCGGACATCGCGGAGCTGCTGAAGATCTCTCCGAGCACGGTCAAGGTTCATATGGCGGCCATCTACCGGGTGCTGAACGTCAGCAACCGCACCGAGGCGGCCATGGTGGCCCAGAGCCTGGTCAACCCGCCGGAAACAGTCTCCGGCAATGCCATTGCCGTGCTCCCGTTCGAAGTCTTCAGCGCTGACCCGGAAGAAACTTATTTTGCGGATGGTCTGGTGGAAGAGATCATCACTCGGCTGTCGCGGTGGCAGTGGTTTCCCGTCATCGCTCGACAATCAAGCTTCGCTTATAGAAATCAGTCGGTAGATATCCGCCAGGTTGGTCAGGAACTGGGTGCGGCCTATGTGGTGGAAGGCAGTGTTCGCCACAGCAGTGACACCGTCCGGGTAACTGCGCAGCTGATCGACGCCCGGGACAACACCCATATGTGGGCGGAGACGTTCGACGGGCCCAGAGGCGACATCTTCACCATTCAGGATGAGTTGGCCAAGTCCATCAGTGCCGAGATCCACCCCGAGGTCGTGCGCTCCCAGATGCAGTTGGCTCAGACCTTCCAGCCTACCAGCGTGGACGCCTGGCAGCTGGCCATGGGCGGATTGGCCCACATCCTGAAGCGTAGCAAGGCGGAAGTTAAGCGGGGCATGTCGCTGGCATCCCGCTCGCTGGAACAGGATGCCAACAACCTTATTGGCGCCTATGCCATGACCCTGGGTAACTACTACCAGCTCGCCTATCAGTGGACGTCAGACCCGTTGGCAAGCGCCGCCGGCGTTGCCGAGCATGCGGCAAAGTGCATCGCACTTGCGCCCGATGATCCCTATAGCCTGATCGCAGATGGAACCGCGCACATGCTGCGCGGTGATGTGCAGGGTGCCATTGACCAGCTGCGCCTTGCGACCGAGCGAAATCCCTCGTCGGCCCGTGCCTTCAGTTTTCTCGGCCAACTGGTCGGCATGCAGGGCGACCCGGACGGTGGCATAGCACTGCTACAGCAAGCCATCACCCTGTCGCCACGCGATGCCGCCCTCAACGTCATGCTCGCTTCCATCGGTGTCTGCCATTTCGGTGCGGGGAGACTGGAGGAAGCCTGCCACTTCCTGCATCGGGCGGTAGACCAGGACGAAGGAAACACGATCGCTTGGTCGATACTGAGCGCTGCTGCCGCGTTGGCTGGTTCTCAGCAGGAGGCGGAAGCCGCCCTGCAGGAACTGTATCGAGTGCAGCCGGACTTTACGTTGGAGGGGTTTCACCGGATCTCCGCCTCCATCCTGCCTGCGTACCTTGCCAAGTTCGAAGAAGGGATTCGCCTGGCCGGATACCGCGACTGATCCGGGCACCCTCGCCCGTCAGTGTTTGGGAATTTCCAATCGACCCACCCGTTCCAGGGTATGGCTGCACTCCAGATCCGATGGCGAAACGAAGTTGACCGGCAGGCTGGTGCCGCCGATGTCCACCCACTCCGCGTTGCTTGCCAGCGTCCTCTGGTACTGGCTGATCTGTTCCGGTACCTCCGGCCAGATCTGGGTGAGCAGGCCCCTGATCTGCTCGATCAAGGCCAGCCACTCCTCATCACCGTCGCCCACATGGTGCCGCTCTAGATCCGCCTGCAGTGCATAGTCGTGCGGCAGCTCGTTCAGGGCCTGCCAGTAAGAGAGGCCGGGCACCGCGCAACAGATCAGCATACCGCCACGCACATCCTTGTGTTCGATGTACCACTCGAGTGCGGCGACCAGCAGGATCAGCCCGCGCCGGGCCAACGCGCGCAGCTTCGGGTCTGCCGGCATTCGACTGATCACGGCAACGATACCGGCAAGCACGAGCAGTCCGATGTCGTACTTGTCGCCACGATGTGCTCCTAACGCGTCCACCACCGGTTGGGCTGGATAGCGATCGGATCCCAGGTGCTCTCCATGTTTGCACATGCGATAGACGTGACACCACAGATGTCCTTTCAGGGAGTCATCAAGTGGGCGCGGGTTCAGCTCCAGGTCTTTGCCGCCATGGTCCCAGGCCAGAGGTACTCCGTCTTTGACGGTTACGATGGTGGCGTGCGAATAGGAGCCGCCATCCAGCACACGGATCAGCCAGGAAACCGGCAAACGGACGTACTTGCTGATTTTCGACCAGCCGTAGCCTGCCAGCATCAGCACATCCCCATCCTCGAGCTCTGATGGAGTCATGGTACGCAGATCCGGATAGGGTTCGCCGGCGAGCTCGTACCCGGCGAGCATCTCTTCGGTGAGCAGGTCATCGGTGGATGTATCGGTCATCTTTGATCCTCTGATCGACGGAAAACAGATTGTAGAGGGGCCGGCCAATCATCCCTGATCAGCCAGCCCCAGCAGGAAGCAGCGGACCTCTACTGTGCCGCCCCGGGGTTATGACACCCTCGGTTTCATCCTGCCTGTGCACAACTTACGTGTGCACCTTGAAACTAGCGGTCAGCAGATCATCCGCATATAGCCCATTCGGGTTAAGCGGCCGCTGACCGGATCTCCCGTGGTGCATCCGGAGATGATCGGACAGGGAAGTCAGCCGGCCTCCCCGAGCCGGGCACCCATCTTCAGGTAGGTCTCCACACCATTGCGCGTCCGTTCAGCCATCTGCCCGTTTACCTGCCAGCGGCCGCTCTCGCCGACGACGATCACTGTCGAGCCTCCGAACAGAAACATGCCTTTCTCTTCGCCGCGCGCAAACGTATCACCAACATGGCTCTGAATGATTTTGCCAACGCAGGTCGCACCCACCTCCACATATGCCAGCTTGCCGAAGTGCTTCGTCTGCAGAATGGAGACCTGGCGTTCGTTGATCATGAATATGTCGGAGCGCTCGGCCAGTGCCCAGGGATTCACCGAGTGCAGCGCACCGGGGATCCGCCACCGCGCGAGCACCTGGCCATCATCCGGATAGTGAAAGCGGTGATAGTCCACAGGACAAAGGCGGGCAATGAAGCCAGGGCCATCGGCAAAGCAGCTCGTCCACTCACTGTCGCCGATCAGCACGGACGCCTTGAACAGCGAACCCTTCACAGGCACGGCGACTGAATCGTTCAGCGAGTCGTAAGCGAAGTAACGGGCATCACAAGGCGCTGGAAACTCATTGCCCTGGACAAAAGGTCTGGCGCCATCAGTCACTCGACGGGTGAAGAAGGCGTTGAAGTTCGAGTACGGCACATCGGCGCTCGCACCCTCTTCCGGCAGGAAGTCCTGCATGCGGATCTCGAACCGAGCGATGAAGGGTCGGATTTTTCTCCGCGATCCAGGGCGTTCCTGAAACCAGCCGTAGATGCGACTGAACGGCGGCAAGGCCACCAGAACAGAGATCAGCCGCCCGAGCCTGGTGCCGTACAGCCAACGGATCCACGCAGCGCCGTAGACCTGCTCCTCGCACAGAGCGCCGGTTTCGCCGTCGATGAATTGAATGGGCTCAAGAGAACTTGCCACAGCCCATTATGACACGCGTCGTCCCTCAGAACGCCCGGGAAGTAGCTGAATGCCTGAGAAACAGGGAGGTTCGGCAGGATTACATGGTTCTTACATCCCGACCGGCACCAGCCCCAACCGGGCGTCGTCTTCTAGGTAACGACGGCAGAGACCGTCGAGGAAAAGCTATGGGGTAGGTACATGACGACTCGACAGACAGATACCGGCTATCGGAAGTACAAGCGCAGGAAAAACCGCCTGTTCAGGAATGAATTCGCCTGGTACTACCACATTCGCGAGGGTCAGCGTGGTCCGTTTGCCTCTAAGCGAGCTGCAGAAGATGATCTGGCGGAATACCTGAGCACCGTGCGTTTCATCGAAGAAAACGCCGATGCTCTGCCTGAGGATTTGAACGCCGATGAGGTCACCCACATCGAGATCAAGGCGCCGCAATACTGATCAGCCAGCACCGGCCTCGATCGCCAACGCCTCGATTTCCTGTTCCGCATCATCGCGGTCAGGCAGCGTTCTGTTGGCACGCCGATACCAGTAACCGGCGTTGGCCATGTCGCCCTCGAGCATATGTACGATGCCGTGTGCCCAGGCACCGAGCGGCGATCCATCGTCCTGGACGATGCGGTGCGCGGCTTCCCAATCACCAGATCTGAGCAGGTCGACTACTTCTGCAATGTCTCCTTTCATGCGGCTGCTCCAATTCCCTCTCGAGTGCTCTAGGGAGGCGTAGTTGCTAGACTCCCCAACCGATCCGACCCAGGAGACTATGGGCGAGCCGATGTCGGCCATCAAGCACTACCAGCACGAAGGCGAGTTCCGCATGCGCCGCGGTGCGATCACCGCGCCGACTTTCGCCTATGAGACCTGGGGCGAGCTGGATGCCCGGGCTTCGAATGCCGTGCTCATCTTCACCGGTCTCTCTCCATCCGCCCACGTTGCAAGCTGCATAGAGGATCCGAGCTCCGGCTGGTGGGAGGACATGGTGGGTCCGGACAAGCCCATCGACACCAACCGCTACTTCGTCATCTGCATCAACTCGCTCGGTAGCTGCTTCGGCTCCACCGGCCCGGCCAGCATCAATCCGGAAACCGGCAGGCACTATCGGCTGGATTTTCCGGTGCTTTGCCTGGAAGACGTGGCCACCGGCGGTGCGCTGCTGCTCGATCATCTCGGTGTCGACAGGCTGCATACCGTAGTGGGCGCCTCCATGGGCGGCATGACGGCGCTGGCCTTCTGCCTGCTGTTTCCCGGCCGCGCGGAAGGTCTGATCGCGATCTCTTCAGCATCGCGAAGCCTGCCCTTCTCCATCGCCGTTCGGTCGCTGCAGAGGGAGATGATCCGCACCGATCCGGACTGGCAGAACGGCCAGTATGACTTCGCGGCCGGACCGACCAACGGCATGCGTCTGGCCAGAAAGCTGGGGATGATCTCTTATCGAAGCGCTGAAGAATGGACCGAGCGATTCGGCCGTGAACGCACGGCAGATGACCATGAAGGTCCGTTTGGTATCGACTTCGAAGTGGAGTCCTATCTGGAAGCTCATGCCAACAAGTTCATCGGTACCTTCGATCCGAACTGTTACCTGTACCTCAGCAGGGCCATGGATCTTTTCGATGCCACCGACCATGGCGGTAGTCTGCGCCGTGGGCTGGCCAGGGTGGATCTCAAACGAGCGCTCATCATCGGCGTGGAGACGGATTTCCTGTTTCCCGTGGAACAACAGGAGGAGCTGGCTATCGGTCTGAAGGATTACGTGACCGACGTCGCCTTCCGTCGCATGGACTCCCGTCAGGGCCACGACGCCTTCCTGGTCGACATGGACCGTTTCCGGCCGGCCATCGCCAGTCAGTTCTAAGCATCGATCGCCTGGTGAACCAGGTCGACGATCATCTCCGCATCCGCGTAGCCACCAAACAGAAGCCGTCTCTCACCATGCTGCTCGATCAGCACATTAGGCAGCGCGTTGGTGCCATATGCTCGTGAACCTTCGAACTGAGCTTCCGCCGCCGCGGTTAGCTCCGGATCATTCAGCTCGTTGATCAGCTCACCGGTTCGCCAATCAAACTCCCTGGCAACCCAGTCCAGCACCTCGGCAGAGGTGATGTTCCGCCCTTCCTCGAACAGGCACTGCTGCAGGCGATGCAGAAACCCGAAGGGCGGTTTGCCGGTCCGACGGCGCAGGGCTTCCACGGCAATACAGGGTAGTCGCGAGTTGTAGACAAAGCCGTCCGGGAGTGCGAATCCGAATGACTGGCCGGTCGTCTCCTGCACTTCGCTCCAGAGCTTCATCAGGTGCCGGCGACCGAACTCTCCGATGGGATGCGTGGCATGCAGATTGATGCCTCCGAGCAGCAGATCGAAATCGACCTCCTCCGCCAGGTGATGGGCGGCAACCTCCACGGCACCAGACATGCCCCAGCACCAGGAGCACATGGGGTCGGTCACAACGATGATGGTGGCTCTGCTGATAGGCGCTATGATGGATTCAGTCGTCGAGGTAATCCAGGTCGTCGTGCAGGCGTTTCTCTTCAGCCCGTTCTTCGAGGGCACGTCGGATGGCCAGCGACTTGGCGTTCAGTTCCTTCTGGCTTAAAGCTGTATCCTGGTTCAAGGCTGCATCGACAGCCTTCAGCTCGCTCGCGGTCTCGTCATCCAGATCTTCATCGAGATCGTCGTCGAGGCCCTCAATCTCCTCGTCTTCACCGAGCTCCTGCTCTTCGTTCTCGAGTTCAGAATCGAGCTCGTCATCGGCCTGATCCTCGAACTCGTCGTCGACTTCATTGTTCGATGATGCCACTAGATCCCCACCCTCCGACCAGATACTTCCCTGACCTGATGGCGACTTTTTTAGGACCGAAGCCCTGGGGTGTCAAGCGCTTTCGCTACTCAATACTCGGGTGATCTGGTTTCGCTGAGATCCGGTAAAGACAAGCGGGCAGAGAACCGGTAACCGGCTGAGATCAGAACCTGGCCAGGTCAGGCAAAGAGGGGTAGCAGGAGGTAGCCCGTGAACACCAGGAGGGCGAAGAGGCTCAATTTGTCGAGGGAAGCTAGTCTGCTCATGGGGGCACCATAGGCAAAGGTGTCTGGCCGGTGAAGAAACGATTTTCTCTATGGATATGCACGAACGCGCTAATGGCAGCGATCGTCAATGCACATAAAGAATCGCCAGCAGCGTCAGGGGCGCGGCGGTCAGCCACAGACCGATGCCGAGCCAGAAGGTTTTACCACGGATTTCTTTCAGCGTTGCTCGGGTCAGCTCGCAGCCAACGAGAAAGAGCGCGCAGACCAGCAGTGCCTTCGACAGCTCGGCAGCCCCGGTGGTCAGCATCTCCGGCAGCCGGACGAACGTTCCTATTGAGGCAGCAGCCACGAAGGCGAGAATGAAACCAGGTACTCGTACGCGCGTCGTGCCCGGCTCCACCTGGCTGGAGGCGATCACGCTGGCAAGCAGCACGAGGGGAATGAGCCAGAGCGTGCGACCCAGCTTGATGGTTGTCGCCACTTCAGCCGCCTCATCCCCGTAGATGGCCGCCGTTGCAACCACCGAGCTGGTGTCGTGAATGGCCAACGCCGACCAGAGCCCGAATTCCAGCTCCGATACCTGGAGCCAGTGGCCGATGACGGGGAAGGTGAAGAGTGCGACCACGTTCAGCAGAAACACCAGGCTCAGTGTCACCGCGGTCTCGTGCGGACGAGCGCCTATCACCGGGCTCAGCGTGGCGATGGTCGTCCCACCGCAGATCGCTGTCCCAGATACGATCAGCGCCGCGGGAATCCGTTCGGCCCGGAGCGCCCGGGCGTACAGAAAACCGACGCCCAGCGTGGCCAGAACGAACAGAGCCACACCCCAAGTGTAAGTCGCCGACAGTTGCCAGACAGTCTGCAGATTGAGTTTGAATCCAAGCAGGACGATGGCTGTTTGCAGACAGTACTTGCTCAGGACACCGGCACGAGGCACGGGCACGCGGTCGAGGGTCAGGGCGAGAACGCCGGCTACCAGCAAGGCTACAGCCGGGTTTCCAAGGTAAATCAGCGGGCCAATGGCGACCGCACTGATGATGATCCCCAGATTGCCGCCAGGCGAAAGAACCTGGCTAGAGCCTGGCATCCAGGACCTTGGCGTACTCTTCCAGACCCTGGGTAATGGGCTCTGAGGTGACGATGCCGGACACGCTCTCCTTGACCTGTTCAAGGGGCACGCCGGCCTCGAGCTGGGTAGCGCCCCAGAGCAGGCCCGCCCGGTTACCGGTGCGGCAATGCACCACGACCAGATCGTTCGGTCCGGCCGCATCAAGCGCATCACCGAGAGCGGTCACCTGATCGGCATTGACCACGGCCGAGGACACGGGAATGTTCGTGTACGCGAGCCCGAGCGCTTCCGCGGCGGCGGCCTCTTCCGGCGTGCCTTCCGCCTCCGTCCGCAGATCCACAATCCGGATGCCACCGGCGTGGGATGCCTTGAGAGCTTCCAGATCCAGGGCACCCGCCAGCACGACGTTTTCGTCCACCTGGCTCAGGTATTCGCTGTACGCGGCCTCCTCAGCCGCCCAGGCCGTCGCGGTCAGCAGCACCATCAGTGCCAGCCCGGCCAGCCGAAGGCCGATCCAATCTTTCATAGCAGTTGATCCCCAGTGTTCAGGCTGCAGCTTCGGTAGCTGCCAGCATTTCCTGCCCACCGGAGAGGTTAAAGGTCACGGCTACATCCAGCAATGCTGGCGGCTCGAGCCCGGCATCCCGGCTGCTGCGCAGGTCGACGAACGTGCGCTCATCCGTGCCACCGCCGAAGTGCACGTTGCTGGAACGTTGCTCGCCCACCGTGCTCAGATAAGCCACCGGCCGCCCACCGGGACCATAGTCATGGCCTGTGAAGAGCCGGGTTCGGTCCGGCAGGCCGAGCAGCTTCTGCACCGACCGGTGAAGCACTCGAGCATCCCCGCCGGGGAAGTCACAGCGTCCGGAGCCGAAGTCCGGCATGAACAACGCGTCACCAACGAAAACCAGATCCTCAAAACGGTAGCTGACACAAGCTGGGGTGTGGCCGGGGGTGACCAGTACCCGACCACTGGCATGGCCGAGGCCGATTCGATCACCCTCTTCGAACAGCCGGTCGAAACACGCTTCAGGCTCAGTGGCTTTCGGGTCGATCAAGGCACGCACTTCTCGGATACCTGCACCGATTCCACTCTGGGCGCAGACGAACCGTGTTTTTAGGTAACGGGTGGCAGACAGATGATCCGCGTGCACGTGAGTTTCGAGCAGCCACTCGACGATCAGATCATTGGCCTTCACGAAGCTGACGATCTCGTCGGCTCGCTCTGTGCTCGTCGTTCGAGTGACCGGATCGTAATCCAGCACCGGATCGATGACCGCACAGGTCCGACTGCAGGGTTCCACCACCACATAGGTATAGGAGCTCGTCTTGGGATCGAAAAACGGGGTCACCATCAGGCTCATCTCACCACCTCTCTGAGTGCAGAAGCATCCAGATAACTTTATTGCAGTTGAGCCGCCAAAATGACTCGATCGGCGGTGAAAATCGCAATATTCGTGTGAATTTATTCCACCAAAAGGCCTGAACTTCTGTATATTTTGCGCATGGAAGCACTGGATCGCCTGGACCTGCGAATTCTCACCCTCCTGCAGGAGGACGCTGGTCTTTCGAACGCGGAAATCGCTGAGCAAGTGGGCCTATCGGCCAATGCCTGCTGGCGTCGTGTCCGCCGCCTGGAGGAGCGCGGCGTGATCCGCAAGCGGGTTGCGCTGCTGAGCCAGGAGAAGCTCTCCCTGGATGTGACGGTGTTCGTCGGCATCCGCACCAATGAGCACAGCGAGCAGTGGCTGAAGAAGTTCAGCGACGGGGTGGCAGGCATCCCTGAGGTGGTGGAGTTTTACCGCATGAGTGGCGATACGGACTACATGCTGAAGATCGTGGTGAAAGACATTGCCGACTACGATCGAGTCTACAAGAAGCTGATCTCGGTGGTGCCACTGCACGATGTTTCATCATCGTTCGCCATGGAGCGGATCAAGTCCACTACTGCCTTGCCACTGACCTGAGGTCCTTGGCTCCCGGGTCCTGAATCTGGCCGCTGGCGGCCATGAATTCCTGAATGGAGGCAATCCCGGTCTCTTTTGCTTCAAAGAGACTCTCCAGATGCTCCCTGGAATTGACGATTCCCAACCCGGCGATCCTCCGGGTCTCATCAATCAGCACAGCGTAAGGCAGTTTGCTGACCCCATAGGCTCGACCCACGGCTTCCGAGAGCGCGTAGTCCAATCCCGCCAACTCTTTTTCAGCGGCAAAGGCCTCATGTTCAGCACGGTCTTCGCCATCACTGATGAGTAGAATATCCAGCCAGCGTTCGCTGGCCGGCAGGGTGCCCAGCACCGGTTTGAGCGAGCGGCTGATGGGGCAATCAGGGGCCAAAAACAGCAGCAACTGACTCCTTCGATCCCGACCACGACCGACTTCCACCGTTTCGCCGCTCAGCGTGGTCACCGTGAGCAGCGGGGCCTGCTGACCAATTTCCAGTATCCCGTTCACAGCCAGCGCTCCAGCGGGTGCAACTCGCTGATGCAGCGCGCCGACCTGACGGGAAAGCGCGACAAGCAGCACGGCGATGCCCACCATCAGTAGCCATAGTGCACCATGAGCAATCAGCAGGCTGGTCAAAACTCGTCCTCTATCCTTCTGCTAGCCGGGCCTGGTTTGCCAGAAGCTGCTCGAAGATCAGGTAGTAAGCGATCAACAAGGTCACCAGCGTACTGACCAGCGCCCAGTGCAGCAGATCGGGTGGCCCGCCTTCCGGTTCGTAGGGCAATGCCAGCAGCAGCAGCGCTCCGTTCCTGAGCAGGAGCCAACCACTGATTGGTGTCGGCGTATCCCCGCAGCCACAGTCGATGGACGTGTTGCCTCGAAGCAAGTTTACGGTCAGCGCTACCGTGTACAGCAACAGCAGACCGAAGGCGATGGAAACACCGGGCCCCGTGGGTAGCAGTATGGCAACAATGGCCGTCAGCTCGAGCAGGATCACCAACGGCGCGAAGAGACCCAGCAAGCGCTCGGGAACGAGCTGATAGGCACCCAGGGACGCACGGAAACGGGCATAGTCCCTGATCTTGTGGCTGACGCTGAGCGCAAACACGAGCGCCAGCGTGCCCATGGCTGTCATGTAGAGAATCCAACTCAGCATTTGGTCCGCACCCCTCCGGGATGAGCCCGATTGTTCCGGCCAGCCCGTGGTTAGTCAAACTCACGGCAACGAGTAGCCGGTGTTTCTCAACTCACCTCAGCCCCTTAGAATCGGCTCTACCTTCCGTTGTAGGTCCCCCAAATGGATCCGTTCTCGCAGGCAGCCCTGGGTGCCGTCGTCGGCCAGGCAGTCGGGCATCGCGCCCTGGGGTACCGGGCAGCCGCTTACGGCGCGCTGGCCGGTGCACTACCCGATGTGGACGTGTTCTTTTCGCTGAACGGGGACTTCGTTGATCAGCTTGTCAGTCACCGTGGCATTACTCACTCTCTGTTCTTCGCGCCGGTGATCGGTCCAGCACTCGGCTGGCTGATCTGGTACAGGGAACACCAGCGTCGAGACAACCCGGGGTCACGCGGCGCATGGATAGGGGTGATAACGCTCGCCCTCCTCTCCCATCCCCTGCTGGATGTCCTGACGCCTTACGGCACGCAGCTGTTGCTGCCCTTTACCAACGCCCGGTTCGCCGTCAACGCCATGCCGATCATTGATCCGATCTACACCGGCCTGCTCGGGCTGGGGCTGCTCTTGGCCTGGCTACCGGCTCTGCGCAATCGGGCATCCGCTGGCGTTGTGGCGATGCTCACGCTGGCGATCTCATCGACTTACCTCGGCTATGGCTGGTATCAGGGGGTGCGAACCGAGGCCGTTGCTCGAGCGCAGCTTGCGGACATGGGGATCACACCGACCCAGCTGGCGGCATTTCCGACCGTGCTGCAGGTGCATCTTCGGCGGGTCGTCGCCCGCACGCCCGCGGAAGACCGGGTTGGCTTCTACTCCACCTGGGCACCCTGCGAAATCGAGTGGACGCAGGCAGCGCGTCTCCTCGACCGTGATCAGCTGACACCGTTTCTCGCCGGTCGGGAAGGCAGCGTCTTCGACTGGTTCGCCATGGGCTGGGCGCGCTACGACCTTCAGCCCGCAGAGGAGCACAACAAGCCCACCCAGGTTAAGAACAGGGCTACGAGCGCGACGCTCAGAGTGAGCGATCTGCGCTACGGCTACGATGATGATCCGTTGTCGAGCGTTTTCACCCTCACGGCCGAGCTCGACTCGACCGGCGCGCCTACCCAGACGCTCGCCGCCGGTCGAGTCGGTCCCAGAGATCCGCAAAGACTGTTCGACCGGCTGGTTCAGGACACTTATGCTCCCGCCTGTAGAATCCTCAGCCAGATAGACCGCGACGCCCTATGACGGAACAGACAAGCGACCCGACGCCTTCCCGCAGCACTGGTGTCAGACCTGCAACCGGAATGGACGTGGCGCTGACCATCGGGGGGACCGTTGTGCTGCTCGCGCTCTCTGTGCTCATATTCGGTTCTGACTCCTCCAGCGGTGCAAATCAGATCGCGCTGGTGATCGGTACGGTGCTGGCCACCATTGTCGGCATCAAGAATGGTCACAGTTGGAAGGTGATCGAGCAGAACATCGTCGCCGGCATCAGCACCGCACTGCCGGCGATCATGATTCTGTTCTCCGTGGGCAGCCTGATCGGCATGTGGATGCTCTCCGGTACGGTACCGACCATGATCTACTATGGCCTTCTGCTGCTCGATCCGGCCATTTTCTATCCTGCGAGCTGCCTGCTGTGCGCCATCACTGCCCTTTCGATCGGCAGCTCCTGGACGGTCGCTGGCACGTTGGGAATCGGCCTGATCGGTGTCGCAGCAGGCATGGGCATATCGATCGAGATAACCGCCGGCGCTATCATCTCCGGCGCCTATTTCGGCGACAAGATGTCACCTTTGTCGGATACCACCAACCTGGCTCCTGCGGTTACCGGTATCGATATCTTCACCCACATCCGCTACATGACCTGGACAACGGCGCCCAGCTTCGTCATCGCCCTGATCGGCTTCACCCTGGTCGGCCTTTACTACAGCGGCGAAGGTGACGACAGCGGCCTGGAAGAAACGCTCACCGCACTGACCGCCAACTTCGAAATCAATGTGCTGATGCTGATTCCGGTGGGCGTGGTGGTGTGGATGGCATCGAGAAAAGTACCGGCCATTGCCTCCATTCTCACCGGCGTGCTGGTCGGCCTGATCACTGCGCTCATCTTCCAACGCCCGGCCGTTGCCGGTCTCGTCCCCGAGTCGGAACTCGGTCAGGGATTAGCCACAGCAAAGGCGCTGTGGACGGTGCTATTCGATGGCTACACGGCCAGCACCGGTAATGACAATCTGGACAGCCTGCTTTCCCGCGGCGGTATGAGCTCCATGTTGACCACGGTCTGGCTCATCCTAGCTGCCATGTGTTTCGGCGCGGCACTGGAGAAGGCGGGCATTCTGGAACGACTGGTGCACGGTCTGTTGCGTTTCGCCAAGAGCGTCGGCGCACTGATTTCCACCACGCTGGCCACCAGCTTCGGAGTCAACGTGCTGGCAGCAGATCAGTACATCGCGATCGTCATCCCTGGCCGCATGTACGCGGATGCCTACCGTGCGCAGGGACTACATGAAAAAGTTCTGGCGCGCACCCTGGAAGACGGTGGCACCATCACCTCGGCGCTGGTGCCCTGGAACACTTGCGGCGCCTACATGGCCGCCACCCTCGGAGTGCCTACCCTGGCCTACCTGCCTTTCTGCTTCTTCAATCTGGTCAATCCGTTCATCGCTGCCACCTACGGCTACACGGGCTTCAAAATCGCCGAGGCGGATGCGGAAGCGTCCCGCGAGCCTGCAGGTGAATCGGTTCAGGCCTGAGTAAGCAACTCCGGTCCGGTCAGCGGTCGGGATTCAAGCGGACGGCCTCGCGGAGACCTTCCAGGATGAGGTCCGGCACCACGGCATCGAAGATGTCCTGGTTATCGAACAAATGGGCGAACCCACCGGTACCGATCACAATCGGTGCCTCATCGGCGAAGGCTTCCGCCGTCATCCGGGTCACCAGCTCTTTCACCATGCCCACATTGCTCCAGTACAACCCGTTCTGAATGCTCTCCACGGTACTGCGGCCGATGGCTGACGTTACCGGCAGGATCTCTACGGTCGGCAGCTGCGCCGTCTTTTCCTCCAGGGCATCCATGGAAAGCCTGACCCCGGGGATGATGTTGCCACCGAGAAATACCCGATCCTTGGAGATGGCGCAGACCGTGGTCGCAGTGCCGAAGTCGATGACGATCAGATTGCGACCTGGATACAGTTTCATCGCGCCCATGGCGTCGGCGATGCGATCGGCGCCTACTTCTTTCGGGTCTTTGTAGGCGATCTTGAGTCCGGTTTTGATCCCGGGACGCATCACTAACGGGTTCAGCGAGAAGTACTTCTGGCAGCAGGAACGAAGCGAGTAGAGCATGTCCGGCACCACGGAGCAGATCACGATGTCGGTGATCTGCTCCGGCTCAACGCCATTTTCACGAAGGGCGCTACGCATGAAGACACCCAGCTCATCCGACGAGCTGCGCATGGTGGACGTGCGTCGAAACTGCACCCACAAGTCATCCTCGCGGTAGACACCGCAGTAGATCTGGCTGTTGCCAACATCCAGACAGAGCAACATGATCCGGCTCCAGTGAAAGAAGGGTTAAGTGATCTGCCCGGTAATCCAATGCGATTTCCAAACAGGACACTAGAATAGCTCGATCGCAACCGATTTGACGAACCAGGATCAGCCGCCATGACTGTGACCCGTACTACCCTCCTCGCCAGCCTGATTGCCTGTTTCGGCATCGCGCCCTTGGCCTGCGCTGAAGCGCCCGCCGGGGACGCGGACGTTGTGCCCGTTGCCGTGGTGATCAACCCGTATGCCGGTGACCGTGCTGGGCCGCTGCATGGCGACGACGCAGCAGCCATGACCGAAGGTGGTCTGGAAGCAGTGATCCAGGCAGCTGGAGGCCGCATCGCCCGGCACCAGACCGTCACCCTGACCGAAGAGGATCTGAACCAATACGGTCAGTGGAACCAGTTCGGCCTGGCCAGCGGCCATCTGGCAGATATAACCGCTGCCAATCGAGCCGACGGATTGATCAACATGGGTTTCTACAACAACTGCGAGTCACTGCTTGGCATGCTCGGCGGGCTCCGCCACTCGGCCAGCCCGCCTGCCCGGGTCGGGCTGATCTGGATCGACGCCCACGGTGACTACAACACCCCGGAGACGACGCTTTCCGGCATGCTCGGCGGGATGCCGGTGGCTATTGCGGCTGGCGATGGTCTCACCCGGATGCGCAAGCAGGCCCGGCTGGACGAGCCACTGCCCAAGGAACACATCGTCATGGTGGGCGTGCGGGATACGGATCCGCTCGAGCAGGAGCGTATCGACCGGGATCAGATCCCGCAGATCAGTACTGAAGATGTGCGCCATCTGTCGGACAACCTGCACGCGCAGATGCGCCAGCTCACCGAGAAGACGGACATCGTCTACGTACACGTGGACCTGGACGTGCTCGATCCCGATGAGGTATCGGGACACCCACTGACCGTGCCGAACGGCCCGACCGGTGTCGAGCTCGGCAAAGCCATCGAAGTGATGTTCAGCTACCCGAAAACCGAGGCGCTGGGTATTGCCTCCTACCCACATTTACAGGATCCGGGGCAGCTCACCTTGAAGGCCATCCACAAGATGGTGGAAGGCGCCATTATGGGCATTCAGGCCAGGGACTAGCTTGCTGGTGTGACCGCAGCCTCAAGATCACGACTATTCGGGCTCTTTATCAGAACTGTCATAAAACTGTGACCTCGTCTACATAGAATCGCGCCCAAATTCAGATGGGCCGGTGTCTTGTTCCAAGAAGAATTTTCCCGCATCAAGCCGTACGCCAGTGGTTTCAGGTCTCTGATTCTGACCGCCGTTTTGCTGGGGGCCAGCGCCGCCGCCTGGGCGACCGAAGACGAAGTCGGAGAGCCGGGCTCGGCCAGTGTTCAACCCTCCGAAAACCTGTGTTTCGGCGGCCTTGAAGACGGCAAATTTATAGTCAGCGAGCCCTACCTGAAGAATCCTTACCGGGAAACGACCCGCCTTGGCTGCGAAGTGGATGGTGGCGCACCAGTCACCATGCCCGACCTGCCTGCACCGGATGCCGCTAAGCACCGGATGGCGTGAGCTGGCCAGAGGTAAAAGCCCTTAGCCACCCCCCGTAATCAGCGCTTGTCCAGATCTCCCGAGCCACTGATCCTGCTGGTCACCTCCGGATCCCCCCAGTAGTCCACATTGCCCGATCCGGAGATACTTACTTCCAGCTCGTCGGTCACTCGAACCTCCACATCACCAGAGCCGCTGACCGTGACTTCCGCTCGCTGCGCTTCGAGGCGGTCGCTCTCCACATTGCCGCTGCCGTTGACGGCCACTGTCAACGACTCCGTCGCACCCGACAGGACGACGTCACCCGAGCCGCTGACCCGCAGGTCCACGGCCTCGGCTGCCAACTCCCGCACATCCAGATCGCCGCTGCCGCTGACCCGCACCTCCAGCGAATCGACCGACATCTCCGGGATCTCGATGTTCGAGCTGCCGGAAATCTTCACCGCGAAGTCGCGTGCCTCGAGCTCGTCTGTCGTCACATCGGCGCTGCCCGACATGTCCAGCCCGTCGAGCGCTTCGTAGGTGATGTGGATCCGAATCGGCCCGGAGTCGCGCCACCAGCCACCGCCGTCCTTCTGATAGATGCGCAGAATGCCGTCATCCACCTCGGTGAAGATCCGCTCCAGCGTGTCCGGCACCGCCTCGATCAGAAGCTCTGCCTCAGACCCCCTTACTAATTCAATCCGACCTGAGATTGATGCGTTAACCCATTGAAAACTTTCTACTTCTCGGACTTCTTCGATCACCTCATCTGCGGCGGCCGAACACCCTGCTCCGGCGGCCGCGAGTAGAGTCAACGAGATACTTTTTGCGAGACACTTTTGCACGTGTTTTTTGAACACCGTTACAGTTTTACCTTCAACACTGAGCCGTTAGAATACGCCAAACTCCCGGGGAAGCTCACGAGATGGATCAGTACGGTCACTTCATCAACGGCACACGTGTGCCCGGCACCTCGTCCCGCCATGGCGATGTCTTCAATCCTTCCACCGGCGAGGTGGCAGCTCAGGTAGCACTGGCGAGCGCTGATGAAATGAATCAGGCGGTAGCGAGCGCCGTTGCCGCCCAGGCCGAGTGGGCAAACGTCAACCCCCAGCGTCGTGCCCGGGTGATGTTCAAGTTCAAATCCCTCGTCGAAGCAGATGCTGACAACCTGGCCCGGCTGCTGTCTGAGGAACATGGCAAGGTGATCGCTGATTCTCACGGCGACCTGCAGCGTGGCCTCGAGGTCATCGAGTTCGCCTGCGGCGTTCCGCATCTGCTCAAGGGAGAGTACACAGAAGGTGCGGGGCCCGGCATCGACGTCTTCTCGATGCGCCAGCCTCTCGGCGTGGTGGCCGGGATCACGCCGTTCAATTTCCCGGCCATGATCCCCATGTGGATGTTCGGCCCGGCGATCGCCTGCGGGAATGCGTTCATTCTGAAGCCCTCGGAAAAGGACCCGGGCGTACCGTTGCGTCTGGCCGAACTGATGATCGAGGCTGGCGCGCCGGAGGGTGTGCTCAGTGTGGTGAACGGAGACAAAGAAGCGGTGGACGCCATCCTCGGCCACCCGGACATCAAGGCGGTCAGCTTCGTCGGCTCGTCCGACATCGCTCAGTACGTTTATGCCAACGGCACCGCGAACGGCAAACGGGTGCAGGCCATGGGCGGAGCCAAGAACCACGGCATCGTGCTGCCGGATGCGGACTTCGACCAGGCGGTCAAGGACATCGTCGGTGCCGCTTTCGGGTCCGCCGGTGAGCGCTGCATGGCGCTGCCTGTGACCGTGGCGGTGGGTGATGGTACAGCTGAGCAATTGATTGAGCGGCTGTTGCCCGAGATCGACAACATGCGCGTCGGCATCTCGACCGATGAGCAGGCCCACTACGGACCGGTGGTGACCGCGGCACACCGGCAGCGAATCATGGACTACATTCAGATGGGCGTGGATGAGGGTGCCGAGCTTGTGGTCGACGGGCGGGAGTTCAGCCTGCAGGGCTACGAGAACGGCTTCTATATCGGCCCGACCCTGTTCGACAACGTGACCGCAGACATGCAGTCCTACCAGGATGAGATCTTCGGGCCAGTCATGCAGATCATGCGCTCGGATTCTCTGGAGGAAGCCATCAGCCTGCCTTCCCGGCACCAGTACGGTAATGGTGTGGCTATCTTCACCCGGAACGGCAAGGCCGCCCGGGAGTTCGCTCAGCAGGTGAACGTAGGCATGGTGGGTATCAATGTGCCGATACCGGTCCCTGTGGCTTATCACACCTTCGGCGGCTGGAAGCGTTCCGCGTTCGGCGACGCGAACCAGCACGGCACCGAGGGCGTGCGTTTCTTTACCAAGATCAAGACAGTCACCCAGCGCTGGCCTGAAGGCGACGTGGCCGATCAGAGCTTCGTCATTCCGACCATGCAGTAGCGATCAGCGAATGGACCATCGACTCAGCGAGGAGCAGCAGGCCATCATCGACATGGCCAGTCGCTTTACGGCAGACGAAATCTCGCCCAACGCCGCCGAGTGGGATGAATCGCACATCTACCCACGGGACACGATCAAGAAAGCCGGCGAGCTGGGCTTCGGTGCCATCTATCTCGATGAGGCAGTCGGCGGCATAGGGCTCGGACGTCTGGAGGCGGCGCTGATCATGGAGTCCATGGCCTACGGCTGTCCTTCCACATCCGCACTGATCTCGATTCACAACATGGCGACCTGGATGATCGCCCACTTCGGCGACGAATCCCTGGGTAAGCGCTTCCTGCCTGAGCTCACCACGCTGCAACAGACAGCCAGCTACTGCCTGACGGAACCTTCTGCCGGATCGGATGCGGCCTCATTGAAAACCCGGGCAGTGAAGGACGGCGATCACTATGTGTTGAACGGCGCCAAGGCCTTTATCTCCGGTGCCGGGGAGAACGAGATCTACGTATGCATGGTGCGTACGGGTGCCGAAGGCCACGCCGGTATCAGCTGTCTGGTCGTAGAAAAAGACACGCCGGGTGTCGGCTTCGGCGCAAACGAGCGCAAGCTCGGCTGGCACTCCCAGCCAACCGCCATGGTGACCTTCGATGATGCCCGGGTGCCGGTGGAGAACCTGGTTGGCAGAGAAGGTGATGGATTCAAGATCGCCATGGCCGGGCTCGATGGTGGACGGCTCAACATCGGCGCCTGCTCGCTGGGCGGCGCCCAGCGCTGTCTCGATGAAGCGGTGAGCTACGTGAAGGAGCGCAAGCAGTTCGGCCAGACAATCGCGCAGTTTCAGAACACCCAGTTCATGCTGGCGGACATGGCCACGGACCTGGAGGCAGCCCGCGCCCTCCTGCGCATTGCCGCCCTGAAGGTGTCCGAAGGCAGCGCCGATAAAACCCGATTCGCGGCGATGGCCAAACTGCAGGCAACCGATGTCGGGTTTCGAGTCGCCAACGACGCGCTACAATTGCACGGCGGCTACGGCTATCTGATGGACTACCCGATCGAGCGGTTCTTGAGAGACCTGCGTGTGCATCAGATCCTGGAAGGCACCAATCAGGTGATGCGAATGATCATCGGCCGGGAGCTGCTGGCCTAGACCGTCTGCCTCAGGCGGGCTGAAACACCGAACCCCCGTCTATCTTCAACACGGAGCCCGTCGTGTAGCTGGACGCGGATGACGCGAAGTAGAGCGCTGCACCCACCACCTCTTCAGCCTGACCGCCACGAGCGAGCGGGATGTTTTCTTTCGCGTTCTTCTCGAATGCTTCCATGTCCCAGGCCTTGCTGATGTCGGTCAGAAAAGGTCCTGGCATGATGCAGTTGACCCGCACTTTTGGTGCGTATTCCCGGGCCAGCCCGAGCGTCAGCGCGTTCAGACCCGCTTTGGCCATCGCATACGGCAGCTCGTTGGGCGTGGGGCGAACGGCCGCAATGCTGCTGACGTTGATGATCGAACCACCATCGGCCGCGGCCATCTTCTCACCCGCCAGTGCGGACAACCTGAATGGGCCTTTCAGATTCACATCGAGCACCTTGTCGTAGAGAGCCTCGGTGACGTTCGAAAGCTTGTCGTACAGCGGCGACATTCCGGCGTTGTTCATCAGCACATCGAGCCGACCGAAACGCTCTTCGGTGAGCGCCAGCAGCCGTTCGTTCGCCTCCCAGTCACCTGCATGGTACTGCACGCCGAGGGCCGCACCGCCGCCGTCCGCCTCGATTTCTGCGGCCAGCTCTTCACAATTCTCGAGCTTGCGGCTGGCAATGACGACACTGGCGCCTGCTCTGGCAAAGGCGAGTGAGACTTCCCGGCCGATGCCACGGCTGCCGCCGGTGATGATGGCAACCCGACCGGTCAGATCGAATAAATCCTGACTCACAGATAACTCCTGCTACTGATCCAGGGGCGGCTTCTTGCCCAGCCCTTTGATGATCTGCATCCCTTCCGGGTCCACGGCCATCTTGTGTACGATGTAGTTCTGCGCATGGGACAGCTGCTGCATTGACATGGCGCTGCGGAGCGCGTTGTAGAAACCCTGTGCATCCTGCATCTGGTTGACCGACTCTTTGGCCGTTTTCAGCCCCATCATGGGTTGCACGGCGACTTCTTCCGCCAGTGCCATGGTTTCTTCCGTGAGCTTATCCGCTGGGACCACACGGTTCACCATGCCCATCTCCCGGGCGACCTTGGCGGTAATGGCCCGGCCGGTGAACAGCATTTCCTTCGCCTTGCGCACGCCAACCTCCCAAGGGTGGCCGAAGTACTCCACGCCGTTGGCGCCGAAGGCCACGACCGGATCGGAGAAGGTGGCGTCCTCTGCCGCCACCACGAGATCGCAAGGCCAGACGAGCATCAATCCGCCTGCGATTACCTTGCCCTGCACCTCGGCAATCAGCACCTTCGGGATGTTTCGCCAGCGCCAGCAGAGACCGAAGTAAACCTCTTCCTCACGTGCCCAATGACCCTCCATACCGGGTGCCGAGTAGCCGCCCCACTGGCTGATGGCACTCGCCTTCAGATCGAAGCTACCACCGGCAAGATCGTGTCCCGATGAAAAGTGCTTGCCATTCGCGGCCAGCACGATGACACGAACCTCATCGTCCGCAACGGCTCGATCGAAGGCGTCGTTCAGCGCGTAGAGCATCTCGTAGCTCTGGGCATTGGCCACCTCCGGCCGGTTCAACGTGACCCGGGCAATACGATCGCCTGCTTTTTCGTAGAGCACGGTTGGGGCACTCTCGCCCTGAACTGATTCTTTATCCTTTGCTGCTTCGCTCATTACTCACTCCCACGTGTACCTCGACGCCGGAGTGTAGCCTGACGCCCACCAGGGGTACACTGAGATGCAGATGATCCGAGCCATCCACATCGTCAGGCAGTTCATCCTCCTGCTCGTCTCGGCGTGCCTGACTGTCGCGGCTGCGCACGCAGAGAGCGGAAAACCCAGCTCGCCACTGGCGGACACTGCAGAGAATCGGATCATCGCCTTTGGCGACGTGCACGGCGGCGTCACCGAGCTACGCGCCCTGCTGCAAGCGCTCAGGCTCATCGACTCGTCGGACAACTGGACAGGTGGTCAGACCCGCCTGGTCTCTCTCGGCGATCTGCTGGATCGGGGTCCGGACTCCAGGGCGGTAATGGATCTGCTGATGCAGCTGGAAACACAGGCGGCCGACACAGGCGGTGCTGTCCATCTCGTGCTCGGAAATCACGAGCTCATGAATCTGACCGGTGACCTCCGCTACGTGTCCGACGCCGAGTACGCCGCGTTCAAGGACGATGAAGATCCTGCTCAGCGCGCAGACGCGTTCGTTCAGTTTCAGATCGAGCGTGCGGCGGCGGCAGAAAAACAGCTCGAGGCCCGCGTTCAACCCTCTTCGCTCGAAGCAGAGGCCGAGGCCGAGGCCGCATTTACCGAAAAGTTCCCACCCGGCTACTTTGCACATCGAGCAGCCTTCGCACCGGAAGGCAGATACGGCAGCTGGCTGCTCTCAAAACCTCAGATCCTCGAGTTGGACAGGATCGCCTTCGTGCATGGCGGCCTGTCCGAAGCGTTCGTCAGCGAACCGATCGATGCCTTCAACAGCCGGGCAGAGGATGAGCTGCGGCAACTGCTGGCCGCTGCTCCCCCGTTGATCGCATCCGGCCGGCTTTCGGCCTGGCAGGATCTGGTGACGGGGAGCCCGACCGACGGACAAACGCTACCGTCGGACTTCAAGGCATTGCAGAGCGCCTGGCAGTTCGATCCCTCCGGTCCTGCCTGGTATCGAGGCACGGCCGCCTGTCATGCGCTCATCGAACGACCTCGATTCGAAGCTGTGCTGGCGGCGCGGGATCTCGATCGCATCGTGATGGGTCACACACCCACTAATCCGCGCATAATCCAGACCCGCTTCGAGGATCGTGCCGTCCTTGCGGATACAGGCATGTATGCCGGCTACTACCAAGGCTATCCGAGTGCTGTGGTCTTTGATGATGAAGAGATGCTTACTCTGACGCTGCGGGAAAGTGGCGAGCTGGCCGAATTTCGCGGCAAGCCAGCTGTAGATCTACGCTCCTCCAGCCAGGAGCTATGGCTTGAGAACGTCGAGTCCGCACTTAAGGAACTGAGCCTGACCCCGAACAAGTCAGTCACCTTCGAGGCGAATGGCCGACGTCTGGAGGCCATCTGGCACAAAGGTAATCGCCGTGAGCAATCGGCCCGGCTGGCCGCCTTCGACCTCGACAAGCTGCTCGGCTTCGGCCTGGTCGCACCCGTGCTGCGCTTGGAACAAAATGGTCGGGCCGGAGTGGTCGAAGTGATTCCGGCTGCCACACTTTCCGAAACCAGCCGGGCTACCGGCAACGTCTACCGCCCGAGCTACTGCAGGTCGGGGGGTGACTTCGATCTCTTGCTCGTGCTGGATGCGCTGATGGGTCAGGAAGACCGCAATGGCGACAACGTAGCCTACGACCGGGTCAACTGGCTCATATACCTCACGGAACAGCACAGGGCCTTTTCGCGACAGACCCGACTACCACGCTACCTGGCTGAGCAGTCGATCACATTGCCGCCACTGGTGGCAGAAAAGCTCAGAAGCCTTGACTTCGCTATGCTGGACGCCGCTCTCGGCGAGCACCTGGAGGACCGTCAGATCCAGGCAATCCTGACCAGAAGGGACCTTGTTCTGGAACGTTGGTCGGAAGCGGAATGACTATGGCACAACAGGGGGTACGATCATGAGGAAGTCCAGCCGGGTCACAGCGCCTCTGCTCGTGATCAGCAGCTACTACCTGCTGCTCTACGGGCTTTTTCAGGGTGCGACCTGGGCATTCCCCGACCTCGAGCCCTACCTGCCCGTCGGCGGCATCGCCGAAATGGTGAGCCGCGGTGCCGACACCTTTGAGCAGATGGAGATCATCAGCTCCACCGCATTCACCAAGACCACCGCACCCAGCCTCGCCATTGCCATCATCTGTGCAACCGCGCTGATGGTGCCCATCTCCTGGGTCTACTTCATCACCACGCGTGACAGCGAGGTGAATCGGTCCTTTGCTCAGACCATGCTCATATTGCCCATCATCGTTGCCGGCATTGCCAACATCGTGCAGAACAGCATTCCCCTCGCCTTCAGCCTGGCAGGTATTGTTGCTGCGGTGCGGTTCCGCTTCACCCTGACCGATCCGGCACACACGCTGTATATTTTCTCGGCCATCACCATTGGGCTCGGTGCCGGCATCGCCGCGATCGGTGTCTCGGCCCTGATCTCCATTGGCTTTGTGTACGCAACCCTGCTGTTGTGGCGATTGGACTACGGCAAAAACCTGAATACGCCCTTCTACTCTTTTCTCACCGGGCGAGACTACGGAAACGAAGACGATTGAAGTGCGTGTTCCTCAGCCAAGCGCTGACGACTGCCAGCATCCTCTCTGGTCTCCTCAGCGTTGCTGCCTGTACCGAACCCGCGATCAGCGGCACTACAGCCAACCCTGAATCCAGTCAAATGAGTTCCTTCACACTGGCGGGCCACATATACCAGGTCGAGAACGGCATCCAGCTCAAGCTGCCGAAGGCGCTCCGGGAGATCTCCGGCCTGGCCCTGGATGGGGATGCCCAGCTCTATGGCCACAACGATGAACAGGGCATCGTCTACCAGATCGACTACCGAGCGGGTCGGGTACTGAAGCGTTTTGGCTTGGAAGGTGCCCTCAAAGCTGACTTCGAAGGCATCGCCTGGCTGGAAGACAGGTTGTACATGACCACCAGCAGCGGCAAGCTCTATGAATTTCCTGTTGGCCGCGCGGATGCGATGGTGCCTTTTGCGATTCATACGAGGGGACTCGATTGCGAAGTGGAAGGATTAACCGCTGATCGGGGGTCGCTGCTCGCCGCCTGCAAGAACCGGCCTGACGGAAAGAAAGCCCTGCACTTTCACCGCTGGCAACCCGGAGCTGAGCAATGGTCCACGGAACCCGTCATCAAAATCAAACGCAGCGCCTTTGATACGCTGTTCGAGAACATGGGATTTCCGAGACCCGAAAAATTTCAGCCCACCGCCATCACGGCCACACCGGACGGCACGTTGCTGTTCATTGCCGGGCTACAGAAACTGCTGCTGGAGGTGAGCGTGCAAGGCACTCCGTTGGCTGGTGCCCGTCTTGATGCGAATATGCACCGGCAGCCCGAAGGCATCGCCATGACAAACGACGGAACGCTGATCATTGCCGATGAAGGTGACAACAAGGGATCAAACAAATCCCGCGGAAGACTCACGATATACAGACCGGAACCGAAGGCTGGAGCCAACCTGTGACGGCGTCGCCCGCGCAGAGCCTCATCCTCGTCCATGGTCGTGGTACTCAGCCGGACGCTGACAGCCTTCGCAGTGAATGGTTGGAAGCGCTCGAGCACGGGCTGAGCCGGGATCACGGCGGGACCCTCGAGAACGTCAGGGTGGAGTTCATCTACTTCGGAGATGTCGCTGCGACGCTCGATCCACACCGGGAGAAATTCGATCCGGTACTCGAACGAGCAGATCGGCAAAACGCATTGGTTGCTCTCAAGGCGTTGCGCAGCAAGGACTTTCGCCGTGCCCGCTATGAATCCGTGCCGGGCCAGTCACCGTTGAAAGAGTTTCTCACCGATCTCGGCGTGCCGCTCACGCGGGCCCTGGGGCTCGCCAATAAGCGGCTGGCGCACTTCTACCCGGAGCTGACTGCCTATTGGCAGGACGAAGAACTGGCCCGGGACCTACGCGGCCGCATATGCGCTCCACTCATTGCCGCGCTTCAGCGCGGTGACCACATCATGGTGATCTCACACTGCATCGGTACGGTGCTTGCCTACGACGCCTTCTGGGAGGCGAGTCAGGCAGTGACTTCCAAGGAGCAGCGCGTTCACAGCTGGGTCACGCTCGGTTCGCCCCTGGCAGATGACGATGTCCGCCACCGACTCGGCGGTCAGCCCGCCGGTTTTCCAAACCTGCTGATCAACTGGTTCAACCTGGCCGCCGAGGACGATCCGGTCTGTCACGACGAAACGGTCGCCAATGACTTCAAGGCCATGCTCGCCGAGCGACACGTCAGCCGGATTCAGGACTTCCACATCTACAATCTGGCCGAGCGCTATGGCCGTTCTGACCCCCACGACGCCTTGGGCTACCTCTGCCACCCGCGTACCGCGAGGCTGCTCAACGACTGGCTCAATGCGGTACCCGGCACTTGAGTTCCCGTTCCCGTCGCCGAGGGTCGTTCACCACGTCGTAGTAGCCGGCAATGTATTTCAGGGCCCCGTCCTTCGCCCGCGAGCCGAGCGCCGGCTCTTCCCTGATCAGCGCTTCGATGTCTGCACGGGCCTCGACCGTCCTGGCGATCGCCTTCTCCAGGTACTCCGGCGACCGGCAGAAACCACGGTAGACGCGCTGTCTGAAAGAACGTTGCCCCAGTTCCGCAGCCGGCTGTCCATTCGGCGGGTCGACCAGCCCGGTGCGATCGAAGTCATACGGAATCGGCACGTAGACGGGCGCCACCTGATCATCCTCGCCGAACAGCACCGCGTTGTGGCAGCAGTTGTCGTTCTCCGGTGGGGCGATGAACGAGAAGTCCGTGTTGCTCACCATGTACTGAAACAGCTCGGCAATGGCTGCCTGTTCAGGCTCCAGCGCCGCACGCGGGATTCTGTCCATGGGTTCCTGAATCTTCAGGTCGAGCCGCTTTGCCAATCGCTTCTTGTGCTCAATGAAGAAGCCGTACCGGACCAGCGGCTTGGCGTTGGAACCTTCTTCGGTGAACGTGACCTCGAGCAGTCGTGCCCGGAAACTGGCGTCGCTCAGGACGTTGAAAACACGGTAAACCAGATACTCCTTGACGATGTAGTCCTGAAACCCTTTCGGCGAGCGACAGTAGGTGACCATCTTCACCTTGTTCTGCTTCGCAAACACCGTGTCTTTCACGGATTTCTTTTCAAA
Source organism: Candidatus Azotimanducaceae bacterium (assembly GCA_965215995.1). Classification (GTDB taxonomy): domain Bacteria; phylum Pseudomonadota; class Gammaproteobacteria; order Pseudomonadales; family Azotimanducaceae; genus SZUA-309. The sequence continues at coordinate 5,231,752 of OZ244128.1, forward strand.
GTGCACCCACAGCGGCGGAAAAGTGCAGACATCCCGATCACGCCGGGACTGACCACGAGGCTGAAGGTCGACTTCCAGCGTGGTGGAGACCCCTTCTGAGCCAGTGAAGGTGAGCCTGCCCGGCCGTCGCTCGCCTTCTTCTGCCCTGTCTCTGGAAAGCGCCCGCAGTGGACCTTCGATGGTGATCTTCATCAGCTCGTCGCTTGCAAACAACGGATCGCCATCCGCTGCCAGGACAGCATTGGGCGTGACCGTGAAGGCCGTCGCGACCATGAGGACCAGCGTCAGGAACCGTGGACGAATCATCGGGTCTCAATCCTCGTAACTTCCCTGTGGGAAGGTTACTCTAATTCACTGGGAGGAGGAGTACCCCATGCACAACGACGGCCTCAATCGACGCAGTTTTCTGAAGGCAACCGGTGTCGGTGCAACGGGCATTGGTGCAACCAGCGCGGTTGCGGCTACGGAGGTACGATCGGGTGAAGCTACGGGCCAGCTTCAGAGCCGAATCCGCAGCTACGGCACGCTTGGTCGCACTGGTCTGGCCATCTCAGACATCTCCTTCGGCTCCAGCCGGCTCAGATCCGGAAGCGAAGATCTGGTCCGGCACGCGTTGGATCTCGGTGTGAACTACTTCGATACCGCCGACAGCTACACGGGTGGTCAATCAGAAACCGTGATGGGTCGCGCGCTGCAAGGCGAGCGGGACAAGATCACGCTGGTTACGAAAACCAAGGTCTGGGCCGATGACGACCGCAACAGCATCATGCGGGCGCTGGAAGGCAGCCTCAGGCGTCTGAGAACCGACTATGTCGATGTTTTCTTCAATCACGCGGTGAACGATCCCGACCGGCTCGACAACCCGGAGTGGCAGGAATTCGCCGAGCTCGCCCGTCGTCAGGGCAAGATCCGCTTCACCGGTCTCTCCGGCCATGCCGGACGGCTGATCGATGTGATCGATCACGCCGTCACGCACGATCTGGTGGATGTGCTTCTGGTGTCTTACAACTTCGGACAGGACCCGGCTTTTTATGAGTCCCTTACCCGACGTTTCGATCGAATAGCAACCCAGTCCGGACTACCGGCAGCTCTGGCACGCGCCAAGTCACGCGGCATGGGCGTGGTAGCAATGAAAACGCTCATGGGCGCCAGGCTGAACGACATGCGCCCCTATGAATCCGCCGGTGCTACTTTCTCGCAAGCGGCCTTCCGCTGGACGTTATCAAACCCGGACGTTGATGGGCTGGTCGTCTCCATGACCGGTATCGATCAGATCAACGAGTACCTCGGCGCATCCGGCTCCGGTCGGGCCAGCGCTGCCGATATCGGCCTCCTGCGCCAGTACGCCGCGTTGAACGGTACCTCGTACTGCCGGCAAGCCTGCAATGACTGCTCTGGCGCTTGCCCCTTCGGCGTGCCGATAGCCGATGTGCTACGCACCCGGATGTATGCGGTGGACTACGAGGACATCGAGTTCGCCCGTGCGGAATACGCCGCAATCGAAGGCAGTGCCGCGGCATGTCTCACCTGCTCGGGGGAACCCTGCGCGTCGGCCTGCAGCCACGGGCTCGATATCGCCGCCTGGTGCGCTCCCACCCACAGGATGCTGGCCTGACATTGGCGCCAAACACGCTCGTCTACGACTGCTTCAGCGGCATATCCGGTGATATGCACATCGGTGCCATGCTCGATCTCGGCCTGGACTCAGGCTGGCTCCAGGCTGAGCTCAACAAGCTGCCTATGGCCGATGAGTTTTCGCTGGAGATCTGCCGGGATGCCAAACACGGCATCTCGGGCACTCGAGCCAGCGTACGGTTAACCGGTTCTCCCGGTCACCATCGCCACCTTGCCGACATTGAGAAGATCATCCGAGCCGCTGGTTATCCGGAGCGCGTGAGCGGACTTGCCGAAGCCATCTTTCGACATGTGGCAGAAGCGGAAGCGAAGATTCACGACAAGCCGATCAACGAAGTGCACTTCCACGAGGTGGGCGCCACGGACTCCATCGTCGACATAGTAGCGGCGGCATTGTGCTTCGAGGCGCTGAACGTCGAGCACGTTTACTGCAAAACCCTCGAGTTGGGCGGGGGTATGGTCCGGTGCGCACATGGCATGATGCCGGTGCCCGCACCCGCTACAGCAGAAATCCTTACCGGTGTGCCGTGCAGATACGACGGAGTTGATCAGGAGGCGACCACGCCGACCGGGGCCGCCATCCTGAAGGAAGTGGTACAGACCTTTGCTGCCCCCGTTGGCTTTGAGGCCAGCACCGTGGGTTATGGTGTCGGTCAGAAAGACTTCGACATCCCAAACGTGATGCGGGTGATGCTCGGACGACTCGCCGAGACTGGTCTGGAAACCGAGATCAATCATGAGATTCACTGCAACATCGACGACATGCCGGCAGAAGCGTTTCAGCCGCTGATGGAGCAATTGCTCAGCGCCGGTGCCAGGGACGTGTACCTGACTCCGATCATCATGAAGAAAGGCCGGCCAGCGACAAAGGTATCGGTGCTCTGCTCAGCCGATCTCACCGAGATTCTGCAACGGATCCTGCTCACCAGTTCCACCACCATCGGTGTGCGGGTGGCTGAGGTCAGCAAGCGCATGCTGCCTCGCGAAGTGCGCACGATCGAAACAAGTGCAGGCCCGCTCACCATCAAAGTCGTCACCCAGCCGGATGGTTGCAGGCGCTGGAAGATCGAGCATGACGACATCGTCCGTCTTGCTACGGCTGCCGGAACCGACTATCTGACCATGAGCAAGCTGCTCAATGTTGAAGTTGCCAGCCAACTCGATGTCAAGCAGGAACAGCAGCAATGACCCTTCGTGAGATCCTCCAGGCCTATCGTGCCGGTGAGCTCGATCAGTCTGCCACCGAAGCGGCCATCACCGGCCGCTTCTTCCAGGATCTGGGGCACAGCACGGTTGATACCGACAGGTCCAGGCGAACGGGCAATCACGAGGTGATCTACGGTGAGTTCAAGACGCCGGAGCAGATCGCCGATCTGGTCGCCGCCATGCATGGCGAGGGGGCGCAGGCATTCGTTCAGAACGTGCTGGTGACGCGCACGGATGCAGAAGCATTCGCTGCCGTGCGGGCTGTGGCACCCGACGCTGTCTTCCACCCGGATGCCGGACTGATCACCAGCGTACGCGTCCCGGTCGCGAAGAAAGACACCATGGTCGCGGTGGTCACCGCGGGTACCAGCGACATCCCGGTTGCCGAGGAAGCCGCCATCACGGCCGAGTTTCTCGGCTCTCCGGTGCTGCGAATCAACGATGTGGGCGTCGCCGGCGTGCATCGGCTGCTCGCCCGAACCGAAGAGATCCGCTCTGCAAAAGTGGTGATCGTCGTCGCCGGCATGGAAGGCGCTTTGCCCTCCGTTGTGGGGGGGCTGGTGGACAAGCCGGTCATTGCCGTGCCCACCAGCGTGGGCTATGGCGCCTCGTTCTCCGGCATCACTGCCTTGCTCGGCATGCTCAACAGCTGCGCGAGCGGGGTGAGCGTGGTAAACATCGACAATGGCTTCGGCGCCGGTTTTCTGGCAAACATGATCAACGGGTTGTGAACGCAACCAAAAGGCTGCAGCGGCAATAAGAGTAGTAAGCATGGATCCAGACCTGCACAGCAAATACGAGCGACTGAAGTCGTCCATCTCGGTCCATGAGCGGGTGATCGTTGCCTTTTCCGGAGGCGTGGACAGTTCCCTGGTCGCCTACGTTGCCGGCCAGGTGCTCGGACCCGATGCGCTGGCAGTCACTTCCGGCTCCAAGAGCCTGAAACGCAGCGATCTGGCGCTGACCACCGAGCTCGCTGGGAAATGGGGCATGTCGCACCGGGTGATCGTCACTGATGAGCTCTCCAAGCCCGACTATCGAGCCAATCCGGTGGACCGCTGTTTTCACTGCAAGACGTCCCTCTACGAGGCCCTGGCTGAGATCTCCCGGGAGCTCGGCGGCGCTAAAGTCCTGAATGGCACCAACTGTGACGACCTGGGCGATCACCGACCGGGACTGATCGCTGCGGATAATCACGATGTGAGCTCCCCGCTGGTGGAAGCAGGATTCAACAAGGCCGACATACGCGCCTTGGCCGATCATCTTGGTCTCGACAACGCGGCCAAGCCTCAAGCCGCTTGCCTCTCCAGTCGCTTTCCCTACGGCAGCTACATCACGGAGGAACGGCTCGAACAGGTGGAGCGGGCCGAAAACGTACTGGCAGAACTGGGTTTCAATCAGTTCCGCGTGCGCCACCATGAAGAGATTGCCCGGCTCGAGCTGGCCGCCGACGAGCGGTCACGGGCGCTGGAGCTGGCCGAAGAGATCGAGCGGCGAATACGTCAGTGTGGGTATAAGTTCGTAGCCATGAATCTGACCGGTTTTCAGTCCGGTTCCCTGAATCAGGGGGTGATCAAGCTGAAGCGGGTCGGGAACTAGCTAGCTACCCGACGTAACTGCTTGATATTCTTTCGTTTACGTATCCCAGACACCGATCGGGACAACCCGGCGTATAGTCTTGATCCTTCTGCTTTTTTTCGATTGGGGGAAGCGGAGATGGATCGCAACACGAAGTTGCTGATTATGGCGGCCCTGGGATTGGCCCTGCTCGCCTCGTATTCAGCACAGGCGCTCGCCTTCTAACGACTGGTCCTTGCTATCCCGGCGCTGCTGGCACCCGTGTGTCCGGCTGGTATGCGCTCAGGAACTCGGGCGGCATACGCACCGGTCTGCCGGAAGTCAGATTCATGCACACGTATAAGATCTCACCCCGCATCGCCACCTGCCCACGAGTCCGATTGATCAACTGAAAACGACGGGTTGCCCGCAGCTTGCCATCATTGGCAATCACCCAGTTGGCCACCAGGACCTCATCACTCTCGTAGCAGGCGGCCAGATAATCAAGATTGAGCGTTCGCACGGCCATTCCCCGCTCCATCTCCTGACACCTCGCCTCATCGAATCCCAACGCCGCCGAATGGGCCCAGGCACAAGCCTCCAACCAGCCGAGATAGACGGTGTTGTTCACATGACCGTAGGAGTCAATGGTCTCCGGTCCAGCGACGACTTCGATGACGAAAGGCTCAGGCAGGTCCCACTCGGGCATCGCAGACATCAGGGTTTCTCCTCTCGTTCGGGTAAGTGACCGTCTCTTTCAGGAAGCTGGCTTTCTCTTTGAGGAAGCTGGTGCTGCGGCAAACGCACCGTAATGCCATCCAGTGCTTCCGTCATCCGGATCTGGCAGGACAGCCGGCTGTCGGGCGCCACGCCTTCGGCAAAAGGCAGAAGCTCCTTCTCGTCCGGATGTGGTTCGGGCAGCTGCGCGAACCAGGGGTCATCCACATAGCAGTGACAGGTCACACAGGTTAAGCCTCCCCCGCACTGACCGATAATCCCCGGGATGTTGTTGTCCAGGGCGCCGTCCATGAGCGAATCACCCACGGCTAGCTCAATGGTGTCCTGACGGCCATCCGCGCCAGTGTAGGTTACTCGCGGCACCTCAGAGGGCCTGATAAACTGCTCGGCTTCGCCCGCATGAGGGCTCACGCAAGTCAGCATTGTGATACTTGATCTGCACACACACTCCATCAAGTCCGACGACGGTCGGGCGAAAGTGGAAAACTACTGCCAGTGGATCCGCACCCGCGAACTGCCCATCGACGGCTTCGTGCTTACCGAGCACCGTCAGTTCGACCTTGAATCCGACTACTCGGCACTGGCCAGCGAGTTCGGAATCACCATACTAAAGGGTGCTGAGGTGGAAACCGAGTACGGCCACGTGCTCGTGTTTGGCGTTACCGAGCCACTTATGGCCGAGTTCGACTTCGGCGACATCCACCTGCCGCTGGCACGTGTCATAGAGGCTTGTGAGGCCCATGATGCGGTGCCAGTGCCTTGCCATCCCGGACGGGCCCGGGTGGGGATGAGTGCTCACCTGGAAGAACACGGCGTCCCCGAGGGTGTGAAGATCGTCGAGATCTACAACGGCGGCAGCCGGGACAACGAAGATCAGGTGGCCCAGGACATGGCAAACGAACTCGGCTATATGGGTATCGGCGGTAGTGACGCCCACATCGTCAGCCACGTTGGCCGTTGCGCCACGAAGTTCACATCCTCCATCACCTCAGAGCAGCTTCTGGTAGAGGCGCTGAAGGCAGGCGAGTTCGAAGCCGTGACCTACAGGGAGGTCATATGAGCGCACTGGATATCGACGCGCTACGCGACGAGTGGATCGGCGTGCAGTTCGAAGAGAAGAGTTTTGAGATAAACGCCGATGCCATGGCCGAGTACGCCAAGGCCTGCGGCGAGGTAGCACCTGCGTACATCGATCCGAGCAACCCGGACTTTCAAGCCCCACCCACCTTTGCCTCCAGCCTGCAGCGGGGTCGAGGTCTGCCAGAGGAGTTCCCGAGAATGCCCGGCCTCGGTATGGACGCGGGTAAGGCGGTGGAGGCCTTTGCCCCCATACGACCCGGACCGAAGACCAGTAAGACGCACATGCACGATATCTACACCAAGACGGGCCGCTCCGGGCGCATGATCTTTCTGGTGGTTCGCATGGCGCTCTACGACGACGCGGGTACCCACCTCGCCAACGCCGACACCAGGGTGGTGATCCGAGAGAAGCCGGCGGGGGACGAAGCATGACCATCCAGACTGTGGCAGACGTGGAGTTCGGCGAAGATCTACCGGTCTTCGATCCGGATACGACCCTGGACAACGTCATCCGCTTCACCGAAGCGGCGGGTTGGCGCGGCCCCCGCTTCACCGACCATGAAGCCGCTCGCAAAGAAGGCTTACCGGGCGCCCTGGTGCCGGGCATCATGAGTCAGGGGTTCCTCTGCGCCATGATCCATCGCTGGGCGCCACCGGCGAAGATCGTGGAGGTGGACACCATTTTCCGGGCGCCGGTGATCGTCGATCAGACCTATCAGATCAACGGCGTGGTCACAGACATCGACGAAGACGTGGGTCGAGTGGAAGTAGATCTCACCGTAACCAACGACAAGGGTGAGACCCGGGTCTTTGGTACTGCCAAAGTCGATCTGCCCACCGCGCCCTGACATCGAGCCTGAAACAGCGAGCAGGTCTCAGACCGGCTCGAACAGGGGTATGTTCAGCGCATCGTGTTCTTCCCAAGTCACTTGCACCCTCTGGCCGATCTGGAGCGTGCCCGGGTCGTCGACACCTGTGATGTTCGAGAGGATGCGTGGTCCCTCCTCCAGATCGATCCAGGCCACCGCGTAGGGCACCTGGGTGCGGAAGAACGGGTGGTAGCTCTGGCGGATGACGCTGAATGAGTAGATCGTGCCCTCGCCACTGGCGGCCTGCCAGGTGAGGTTCGAGCCGGTGCAGCCCGTGCAGTGCCGTCTCGGGTAGAAAACGATGGTGCCGCAGTCATCGCAGTGCTGATAACCAAGCACCTTATCTTTCGTCTTCCGCCAGAACTCGGCGGTATCCAGCTCGTCCGTGCGAGGCAGGGGTCGGCTCGGTGCTTCGTCGTTCATCTCAATCCCTCCCCAGGATGACCGTGCCCGCACAGTGTCGGGTTCCCAGCATGCCGCCGTTTCCATGTGCCACCGCGAGCTCAGCATCCGGAACCTGAGCCGTGGACTCGCCGCGTAGCTGCCGGGCTGCTTCGAGCAACAGGAAGATGCCTCGCATGCCGGGGTGATTGGAGGAGAGACCACCTCCATCCGTGTTCAGGGCAGGTCCGTCCGGATGATCAAAGCGCAAACGCCCGCCTTCCACCCAGGCACCCCCCTCACCTTTGGCGCAGAAGCCCAGGTCTTCCAGCAGTGCCAGCACGGTGATGCTGAAGGAATCGTAGATCATGGCGATGTCTATCTCAGCCGGGGCAATCCCCGCCTCCCCGAACGCCTGAGGAGCGGACTGAACGGCAGCACTGGTCGTCATATCGCCGCCGTTCTCTGGATACTTGGTCGCCTCCCCAGTCCCCAGGATCCACACCGGCGGCTTGGCGCAGTCCCTGGCGACGTCAGGGGCGGCAATCACGACGGCGCCGCCACCGTCGGAGATCATGCAGCACTCGAGCAGGTGCAGCGGGTCGGCGATCATGCGTGAGCCCACCACGTCCTCGATAGTGGTCTCCCGGATGTCCAGGAACTCCAGATCCTCCATCGCCTGCACCGCTTCCGGATTGCGCATGGCGTGATATCGGGTGGCCACCGATATCTCCGCGAGTTGCTCTGAGGTGGTGCCGTACTCGTGCATGTGGCGCTTTGCCACCATGGCGTAGTTCGCGATCAGCGTCATGCCGGTGAAGGTTTCCATGTTGTCCGCGGGGTGCACGCCTGCGGCCCTGCCACCGGCACCGATGCGCTGCATATCGCTATGTGCCGTGGACCCATAGGTGAGCAGCGCTACGCGCGCCTTACCGGCAGCAATATCCCGCTTTGCGTGTGCCGCGTGATACTCATAGGAGCTGCCGCCCACCATGGTGGTATCGATCACATTCGGTTTCAGTCCGAAGTACTCGGCAATGGTCAGCCCACCCATGCCACCGCCCTCACCCGCATCATAGATCGCATCCACGTCTGACCAGCTCAAGCCCGCATCTTCCAGCGCCTTGGCTGCCGAGACCGCTTTGATCTGCAGAGGACTGAACCGCCCTTCCACATCCCGTGACGGGTACTCGTGTAGGCCAACGATGGCCGCATCTCGTGCCTGACTGCCCATGCCCTTTCACTTCCCCCAAACAGCAATGACTTGCTTTGAGTCTACGGTGAAAGGAACCGCCGACCAAGGTAGGCTGTAATACTTGAGAGACATGCTCAGGGAGATGAGATGGCGGCGATAGAGAAGATTCCGTTCGGTTCAACAGGCCATGATTCCACGAGGCTGATATTCGGTGCCGCCACCGTCGGCGGTATGCGGCAGGAGAAGGCGGACGATGTGTTGGCCATGATGCGAGCCAGCGGCATCAATCACATTGATGTGGCACGCAGCTACGGCGAGGCGGAGGTCAGGCTGGCACCGTTCCTCGCCGATCACCGGTCTGATTACTTCCTGGCCAGCAAGACGGGCGAACGGTCGGGATCCGGCGCGCGACGTCAGCTCGAGGAATCCCTCACACGTATGGGTGTGGATCAGCTTGACCTCATCCAGCTGCACAACCTGACCGATGTAGCAGGCTGGGAGGAAGCAATGTCAGCTGGAGGCGCCGTGGCCGCACTCGACCAGGCGCGTAGTGAGGGGCTCGTCCGCTTCATCGGCGTAACCGGACACGGCACCTACGCACCGGAGATGCACAGCAGAAGCCTCAAGGAGTACGACTTCGCATCTGTGCTGGTGCCGTACAACTTTTCCATGCGCCAGAACGATCAGTATCGGGCAGATCTGGAAACGCTGATCTCGGAATGCGAAGAAAGGCAGGTGGCAATCCAGACCATCAAAGCCGTCGCCCGACGTCGCTGGACGGACGACGATCCATCGCGACGCTTTTCCTGGTACATGCCGCTCGAGGATCCAGACGCCTTGAAGCGCGCTGTTGGCTATGTGCTCGGCCGGCCGGGTCTGTTTCTCAATACCACCAGCGATGCAACCCTGCTGCCGGCGATCTATGCGGCCGCTCAGGAAGGGGTGGGGCTACCCAGCGACAATGAGATGCAGGCGGATGCCGAGGCATTCGGAATCGAACCTCTGTTCATCCGCGATCAGACGGACGATGTCCGAGTCGCCTAGCGAGGAGCGGTTCTCATTCGGTAACGTTCTACGCGGCGGAGTGTGCGTATGACGGAGAACACTTGGCGGGTAAGTCCCGTGCTGGGGGTACCACAGGTGCGTCGAACCGCTGAGTACTATCGTGATGTTCTCGGTTTCGAGCTCGATCCAATCGACGGCGTGTTCCAACCTTCGGCGGACGAACCCGATGGTGTCTACGCAATCGTGAAACGTCCGGGCGCCTGGATTCACTTTCAGATTCGACGTGGTGGCCGCTCGCAGCCATCGCGCCCGGGTTTTGAGCGAGATGTCTATCTGTACGTCGACGACGTTGACTACCTGCATGAGGAACTCAGCCAACGTGGTGCGAAAATCGTGTCGCCACCACGACTGGCACCTTACGGAATTCGCGAGGTAGTAGTTGAAGACCTGAACGGCTACAGGCTTGTGTTTGGCGAACCTCAACCCCAGGTCAGTGTAGAATCGTGAGGGCCCACCCTTCAGGAAGTAGAACTCCACTGGTCTGTAGTCTACGGTAGTTTCTGTCCCCGGATGGAAGCGGGTATGCGAATCCTCGTCTACGGTGCTGGAAACATTGGCTGTTTGTACGCGGCTAAGCTCGCCATGAGTGGACAGGATGTCACCGTTGTGGCGCGTGGCGATCATCACAACGCGCTCCGCGACAACGGAATCACATTGGAGGACGGCGTTTCAGGCGAGAAAACCACGACCTCTGTCGCCGTCATCGATCGCCTGGATCCAGGAGACGCGTACGACCTCGTGCTCGTGGTTTTGCCGAAACCGGCACTCGCCGAGGTGTTGCCGATCCTGGCAGCGAATGAGCAGACCCCAAGCGTGATGTTCTTCGGAAACAACGCCTCCGGCCCCGACCCCATGATTTCAGCCCTGGGCAGAGAACGGGTTCTCCTGGGATTTCCTGGAGCCGCTGGCATACCCCGAGACGGCGCTATCCGGTTCGTCATCACCTCAAAGCGTGAGCAACCGACCACGATTGGAGAGCTTGACGGCGCGCGCACGGAGCGTATCGAGGCCATTGCCAAGGTGCTGGACGGTGCAGGATTTCCAGTGTCGATCTGCCCAGCTATGGACGACTGGTTGAAAACGCATGTAGCGAAGATCCTGCCGACCGGTGGCGCCCTCTTCTACGCGGGTGGCCGTGCCGAACAGCTTGCATCCAACCACGAAGCGCTTCGGCTGATGGTGCGAGCAATTCGTGAAGGCCTCGAGGTGCTGCGCGCCAACGGCATCCCCATCACCCCATCGAACCACCGCGTGTTGCTGTGGCTACCCGAGTCGTTGATCGTGTTCATCATGAAGCGCATGTTCAGCGGCGAGACGGTGGCCATCAAGCTCGGTCACGCAGAGCATGCACGCAACGAGCTACAACGCTTAGCTGAGGAGTTCCGAGCATTGAACGCCGCCACGCGGCTGCCAACGCCGGCAATGGATCAGCTGTTCGAACACATTTCGATCAGCGTCTGATCAGATCGAGCGCTAGTGTTTCGCCACGATCGCAAGATAGGCGTGATAAGTAGTGTCAATCGCATAACCCTTCGCCATGGATTCCCTATGCAGCCTTAGCAGGGATCCTGCATGTTTAGCGATCGCGAATCCGGGCACTTCCCAGGGCACGGCTTTCAGGTAATAGACCACAGCCCCCACATCCGCAAATCGAACGGTGTACCTGTGGCTCTGTAAGCTCACTATGGCCAAGTCGAGGTGTTGAAAGACTTCTTCCGCTGCGCTCCGATTGTGTGGCCATGCGTCTTGAACCTCCGGCTGCACGCCGAACAGTCGCCGAAGTTCTTGGTTAGTCTGGTCACCAATCTGCTCGGTAACTAGGTGACCGTTCGGCTTCAAGAGGGTGGCGAGTTTTTTCGGGGACAGTGAACCGCCGTGGCGACTTAAGATCAGATCAAAGCTGGACTCTCCGAGAGTAGCCGCGTGCTCAGAAGTATCGTGCACGACAACGGAATGCACTTCGAGGTTCCGACGCGCAATAGCCACGTTAGGCCAATATGGTTCTAGCGCCTGTCCATTCCCTTCGAAGCCCGACACGGCGATCAGACGGGACAATACTTCTCCACCACCCGTATCGACGTCCAACACCGAATGCGCCTCACTCAGATAGTGGGTCGCAATGGCTTCATAGTTCCAAGGAAGAGATCCTAACGGTGTTCGTCGGTTTGAAATGTAGGAGAAGTCCCACCCCGTAAAGGGTCGCTGATACTCCGCTTCCAACCAAGCGAGCAACTCGTCATCCGATTGGGGTTGCATCAGTTCGCAACCTCCATCAGATACTGAAGTCGGAGTTTCATATCTGGACGGCTCTAGCCAGAACTGCGATCTGATCGCTGTCGGCACGAACCTTACTGTCGGAGAAGCCGGGTGATAGTTCTGCTACCTCAAACCCTGCACCCGCCAGCTCTTCTGTCAGCGAAGACGCCGAGAAGTATTGTAGCCAGTTGAACACACTCCAGTGCCGATCCTCTTCAACGATCAGGTAGCGCTCCAGCGTTGCGCGCTCATCGACGTACCTGAACGACTTCTTGGCGCCTATGTATTCATTAGCGGACCAGAACCCATTCATCAGTCCATATTCGATCATCACCGTCTCCTCAAATCGCTCGAAAGCCGGCATGGCATAGACATCCATAGCGAGCAGGCCACCCGGAGCCAGTGCCTCTCGAATGCGCAGCAGCAGAGTGTGTCGTTGAGCGGGAGAAAGCGCGCAGAAGTCGTAGTAGATCAGGGTGAAGAGATCCGTGTCTGGGGGAAGCGGATCCCGGGTGTAATCAGCGAGCGAATAGGAGATCCGCCGTCGGGTTGCTAGCGCCTGGCTTTCCGCATGAGCCAAGGAGCGAGCCGACCAATCCAAGCCGGTCACGGTGGCACCAGAGTCATGAAATCGCTCAGCGTACAGACCCGGTCCACAGCCGAGGTCGGTGACTCGTTTCCCTCTCAGGGATACGCGGGTTTCCAACCAGGCAACCGTCGCATCAATCTGATCGGGGGGACGAGACGCCAATGCGGAACCGGCATCGAGATGGAAGCTCAACATCTGCTCCGAGATATGAGGATCCGTCCACAGCGTTTTGCTGGTCAGCACGGAGTAGCACTCCGGACGCGAAGTGAAGTCGACGAGCACATCGAACATCGGCTCAGTCTAGCTGAGGATCAACGCGCTAGTAATGCTTTCGAGATAAACTCACTCAGCTCGATACCAGCTGGGACCGCACCACCAGCCGGTATGACTTCCCAGACGGTGTCCCGGATATTCGTATCTCCCAGCTGCCGCCATCCTCATGAACCAGTTCCGAAGACTCAAGCAACTGGTAGTGCTCATTGTTGCCACGCTCATACACCTGGAGTGACACGGAGACCCTTTCGCGACCGTTCACATTCACAACGCTCGGTTTGATGACCGCCTTCAGTTGCTCATCGAACCCGAGAGTTGCCTGCTCCCCTCCGGCAACGACCACCGCCTGGCTGTCCTGATCGCTGCCGTTGATGTTCACACCGACGTCTACCCGATACTGATCGGCCATTGCAAAGCGAGTGGTAATCAGCGCGGCCACCAGGCTGGCTGCAATCACAAGAGCCGGTCCGAGTCGTTTCCATGGCCAGCGAATCCGCCGTAAGTTGATGGTCAGCTCGTCCACCGGCACATCGAACGCCCCGGCTATGGCCAGAGTAGACTCGAACGACGCAACCCCAGATGATTCGATACGTTGAATGGTCCGAAGACCCAGACCGGCAGCTCGCGCCAAATGCTCCTGACTCCAGGCACGCCGCATGCGCTCAACACGAATTCGTGACCGATCTATCCTCATCAGACTTCACCGCACATCTTCCGCAGGTCCGTGCAGACAGAGTCCAACGGCGCCCATCGGTTGTCCAGCCGATTAAGCCGCCGCCTCTACGCCACTTAGCCGCCAGTCCAGGAGCGTCTTTCCGCCAATAAAAACCAGGCGAACATCGCCGCTGCGCACAGTTCAAAGACGAGCAAGCCGATAATCTGTTGATGCGGCATGCCCAGCGCCAGAATGCTCGACATCCGCCCCAGGGCAAATCCGCCCATGAACAGCAGCGCGATCATCGTCGACGTTCGTCTGCTCGGTGCCGAAAAGAATCCGTAGCCGATGGCCGCACCGAGGGTGATGAACAGACCACCGTAGGCACCCCGATACATGTTGTCATCTGACGCTCCGACCACGCTGAGCTCATAGCGAGCGAGGAGCAGGTTAGGGTCCAAGCAGTACGTCACGCCGATGAGCGCCAGTGTTGCGCCCGTCAGCAGAAGCAGGCAGCGATGAATGACGTCCTGCATAGCTATGCCTCGAGTGCTTTCCGCCTGGCTTCCTGTGCGGCGAACCACTCTGCCTCCTCGCCGGGCTCAGGCATGATTTCACCTCCTTCCAGGACCCAACTTGCTGGTGTTTCCCGAATCTGGGCACCGGTTTGCTGAAGCTCGACGTTGCCATGCTCCACCAGCGCAGCCCTGATCGCCTCGGCAATCTCGTTTTTCTGCTCGTCGCTCCTGCCCTTCCGGATCGTTCCGCGAACGAACAACGTCTTGTCTTCGAGCGGAAACAGAGGTGACTCCTCGAAGAACACCGCATGCACAAAAAGGGCGGGTGCACCGGTTACCGAGCAGTGAATGTTGGTGATGGCATCAGCGATCTTCTCTTTCGCTGCAGCGCTAACGGCGCTTTCTTTCGTGTTGCAGATATAGAGCGGCATGTCCTGGTCTCCTCAGTGTGGTACAGGGTCAGAGATGACCGCGACGATCTCGTCAACGGAGCATCCGGTTCGTTCGGTCCAGATCGCGACCAGTTCCCGTAGCAGTGATTCTCTGCGCTCGGGGCTCAGCTGCTCATCGGCCGTAATCGAGACGATCGAAGAGGTGGAAGGCTTGCCGGCCGTGAAGCCGTTACCGGCAGCCACGGGAATCCAGGCGATCTGAGCCTCGTGCCCGAAGGAACGTTCCGAGAAGCCGTTGAGCGCATTCTGCATCTCAGTTTGTCGCAGGTCAGGCGTCTGCCCTGCCTGAACCACACATGTGCAATTGATCATGGTGCATCCTGTTGTTTGTGCTTGTGGAGTTTCATATTAAAACCTTTTAGTATCATTATGCAACCTATTAGTACTATAATAAAACTTCATGTAGAATCTGAGCCATGAAGTACAAGTCCTACAAAGATATGAACTGCTCCATGGCGCAGGCACTGGATGCGATCGGGGAACGGTGGGCGCTGCTGATCCTGAGAGAAGCGTTCTACGGCAAAACCAGGTTCAATCAGTTTCTCGAGGCGCTGGGAATCTCGAGAAACATCCTGTCAGCGCGACTGGCCCACCTGGTTGCAGAAGGCATTCTCGAGAAACGACCGGCAACGGAGACTTCGCACACCGAGTATGTGCTGACGGATGCCGGACGGGCGTTGAGGACCGTCATCATCTCTCTGATTCACTGGGGCGACGAATTCCGCCCTCACCCAAACGGCCCGCGATTCTACTTCGTCGATGTGGAAAGCGAAGAACCGGTCCGGAAGATGGGCATCTTCACGGAGAGCGGTAAGGAAGTGGAATCCGGACGCGTCAGGGTTGTGCCCGGACCGGGTTTCGAGGTGTAGTTGCCTGCCAGCGGCGGTGGGCCTGCACTCGGAGGCGAGCGCTCAACGAATGAGACCAAGCAGTCGGTCAGAATACTGTTCCACCTGATGCCAATCGGTGTATTCATAGTCCCGCAAGAAATCCGTCCCCTCACCGGCTCCAGCCGCAATTCGCTTCATGAGCCATTTTAATGGCAGCGAATATTTCGAATAAGCCAACGCACCTGCGATCATTTCCACATCGTCGAATCCAACCGATAGCTGTTGTTGCATTTTCTTTCGAGCATCAGCCAGGGACTCCGCTCTGAGGACTGGCTCCTTCGTTGCAGCACTCAACAGCACCAGAAAGAAACTTCTCGCCTGAGTTTCAATTTGTTCGGCGTTGGTTTTGATGAACCTCACAAGCTCGCGCTCAAGGCCTCCCGCATGCATTGAAGCGCCGAAAACGAGCAGATCGTAGGACGCCAGATCGATCAGCTCTGTCGCAGCTGAATCCGCGGCATTGATCAGATCCGCAGTGAGTCCCGACTTCTCGAGATACTCGACTATCCGCGTGGCGACTTTTCGAGTTTGCCCCTCTTTGGTCGCGAAGAGGATGAGCGCTCGCTTCATGAGTTCCTCTACCCCGACCGACGGCAGGATTCCCAGGCCGCTCGCTGCTCGGTCACTGCCCGCCGGAGTTTCAACCGTCCCGGCCGGCACACAACAGATAGTCCTCGAGACGTCTGCCTTCCTCGTCCGGGAATGTCGAATTGAGTACGTTCAGCGCGCTGATGCGGTCGATCCGGAAACTACGGAACGCTTGACGCAACTCGCACCAGGCACCCAGTGTCCAGGTCTTGCCCCAGTACAGGAGCGTCAGCGGCCAGACAATACGTTCTGTGCCCTGCTCTGATGCGTCCCGGTAGTCCAGAAAAATACGCACCCGGCGATTGATGCCATCACGTACTTCACCCAGAAGCTCGGTGGTGCGCTCGTTCATGTTCGTATCCGGAACAACCAACCGATGGGAGTCCAGGGCCGGACGAAGCCTCTCCGGCAAGACCGCGTCCACCTTGGCCAGGATACTGTCTGCCGCCTTTGCCATCTCCGCATCACCCCAGCTCCTGGCTACGTCCGCACCGAACACCAGGGCCTGCAGTTCCTCCTCGTTGAACATCAGCGGAGGAATCTGATAGCCGCGTCGAAGCACGTAGCCAACGCCCGCCTCACCTTCGATCGGTACGCCAGATGCGGCCAGATCCTGTATGTCCCTATAAATCGTCCGCTCGGAAACTTCCAGCCGCTCTGCCAGGGTTTTCGCCGTGACCACCCGGCCACGTCCCAACAGGAGCACAATCTGGAAGAGTCGATCTGCCGGTCGCATGGCTTTACCTCCGGTATGGTCAGCTGACAGGAGTCTAGCACCAAAGATTTCGCAAACTGGTCGCTTGAAGGCCCTTCTGCTGACATCCCGTTGTCAGCAGATCGTACCAAAACGGCTTTCACTACAGGCACTACTGACACACAGCTGTCAGGAGCAGTGAGTTAAGGTGGCAACATCAGTGACGGGAGGTGTGGGCGATGCGAAAGGGTCAGAAAGGTAACCGAATCCACCTGACCACACGATTGACGCAGCCGTGGCGCCGCTTCTTGCGTCTGCGCGCTTGCGGCAGAAGTCGACTCGCAGGTGCCTGGCAACAGCCCGCGCCCAGCTGCCCAGAGATCAGTCGAGCAGGTTGATACCCTGCTGGCGGCGCAAGGGCCTAGTACTCGACACGAAACACCGTCTCACCACCGACGATCGTCCTTAAAACCCTAGCATCTCGAATGTCTTCCGGTTCGATCCGGGTCAGATCCTGATCGATCAGCACCAGATCCGCGAGCTTGCCCGGCTCGATACTACCCTTCAGATCCTCCTCGAAAGAGGCGAAGGCGGCAGTCCGGGTGTAGGCCAGCAGCGCGTCTGCCACGCTGATCTTCTCTTCCGGCACCCAGCCATCGGGATGTGCGCCATCCAGCGTCTGCCGAGTGACTGCCCCGTAGATGCCCAGCAACGGCATGGGTGGCGCCACCATGAGGTCACTGCCGAACGCAACCGTCACGCCGGCATCGAGCAACGCCTTGAACGCATAAGTGGTCTTTGCTCTTTCCGGACCGATCACCCGCTCCGCCCAGCGCCCATCATCGATAGCGTGATAGGGCTGCATGCTGGCGATGATGTCCAGCGTCTCGAACCGAGCAATGTCGTCCGGATGGATGTGTTGTGCGTGTTCGATGCGAAATCGCCTGTCCTTCACGCCATGCTCCGCCACGGTATCGGAGTAAATATCGAGCAGTGCCGAGATGGCCTGATCGCCGATGGCATGGACCATGATCTGCAAGTCGGCTGCGTCAGCGCCTTTGATCCAGCGCTCCATATCGCCCAGCTCATTGATGAAAAATCCCCGATCCTCCGGTGTGTCCGTGAAAGGCTCGAAGAAGGCTGCCGTGTGCGAGCCGAGCGAGCCGTCCATGAAGCCTTTCAAGCCACCGATCTTCAGCCGCTCGTCACCACGCCCCGCTCTAGCAACTTCATCGGCCAGCCGTTCCCAATCGCGAAGTGGTACCACCGAATACACACGCGTGTTCAGCTTTCCAGTGGCGTGGGCCCGTCGGTAGGTGGCCAGACTCTGCCAGCCCGCCATGTCGTGGACGGTGGTTACCCCCTGAGCGGCCACGTGCTCACTGATAGCAGCAAGTGCACGGTCGAGCTGCTCGTCACTCGGTTCCGGCATCACCTGATAGACGAGCTCCATGGCGTTGTCTTTCAGTACGCCGGTTGGATTACCCTCAGCGTCCCGAACGATCTCACCGCCTGCTATGTCCTCAGTGTCAGCAGTCACCCCAGCCAGATTCAGCGCTTTCGAGTTGGCCAGCACCATATGACCATCGAGCCGATTGATGAGTACCGGGTTGTCGGGCGTCAGGGTGTCGATCCACGCCCGGTGTGGCAGCTCACCGCCCCAGTTCTCATGATCCCAGTCGCCGTTGGTGATCCACTCGCCAGCAGCCAGGGTCTCGGCATAGGCGCCAACTCGACTGGCAAACTCCTCTGGCGTTGCGGCATCTCTGAGCTGAACCGAGGCCAGTGAGAAACCGCCATCGAGAAAGTGCACATGGGCATCGATGAAGCCTGGCACCACCATGCCGGCGGGACCATCGATCAGCTCGGTATCAGCGCCGATCAGCGATTGGACATCCGCGTTCGAACCAACGGCCAGGATCCGGTCGCCGCCGACCGCAACCGCCTCCGCCCAAGGTCTCCCAGGATCGGCCGTAAAGACACGGGCACTGATGATGGCAAGATCTGCCTGCACCTGGTTTGCAGGTGCAGCATCAGACGAGTCAGCCTGCTCCGAGCAACCACTCAGCGCAATGGCCATCAGACAGGCCACTCCGGCAGCGGTCAGACGCCGCCGGAGTCCTGCCTGCGGGAGGCGGTAGAGCAACCAGATCAGCCAGCGGCGTTGTAGCCGAGCAGTGCCTTGGTCTCGAGGAACTCCTCCAGACCCCACTTGCTGAACTCGCGACCGTTGCCGGACTGCTTGTAGCCACCAAAAGGCGCACCCGGATCGACACCTGCACCGTTCAGGTGCACGTTACCGGCCCGAATCTTTCTACCGATCTCAGCCGCGTGCTCCAGATCGCCGCTGGAGATATAGGCGGCGAGACCGTAGACCGTGTCGTTGGCGATTTCTACAGCTTCGTCTTCATCGGCATAGGGAATCAGCGACAGCACCGGGCCGAAGATCTCTTCCTGGGCGATGGTCATGTCGTTACGCACGTCCGAGAAGACGGTGGGCTTCACGAAGTAGCCGCGGTTCAGACCATCCGGACGTCCTACGCCACCGGTCTGGAGCGTCGCACCCTCATCAATGCCCTTCTGGATGAGCGCCTGTACCTTGTTGAACTGGGTTTCGGAAACCAGCGGGCCGATCTGTGTTTCCTGATCCGTCGGATCACCCACCTTGATCTGCTCGGCCGTTGCCTTGGCAATGGCTGCCGCTTCTTCCATCCGACCAGCAGGCACCAGCATCCGGGTCGGAGCGTTACAGGACTGACCCGTGTTCATGCAGACGCCGAAGGTGTCCCGGGCAATCACTTCCGGGAAGGTTGCATCGTCGAGGATCAGGTTCGGCGACTTGCCTCCGAGCTCCTGAGCCACACGTTTGACTGTGGCGGCGGACTCCTGGGCCACCGAAATGCCGGCACGAGTGGAGCCGGTGAAGGACATCATGTCGATATCCGGATGGGAAGACATGGCGACGCCAACGTTCGGTCCATCGCCATGCACCAGATTGAACACGCCCGGAGGTACGCCGGCTTCATCCATCACCTCCGCGAAGATGATGGCGTTCAGCGGCGCGATCTCAGACGGTTTCAGAACCATGGTGCAACCGGCGGCAATGGCCGGCCCGACCTTGGCAGCAATCTGGTTGAGCGGCCAGTTCCAGGGCGTGATCAGACCGCATACACCGATTGGCTCACGAACGATCTTCGCGGTACCCGCGTCTTCTTCCCACGGGAAGCTGGACAGAGCGTTCTTCGCATACATCAGGTGGCCGAGACCGGCCGGTGCCTGCGCAGCCGTTGCCAGGCCAATCGGTGCCCCCATCTCCTGAGATACCGTAGCAGCGATATCGCCCATGCGGGCCTGGTAGCACTCGATGATCTTGCCGAGCAGCACAGAGCGCTCTTCGACCGTCGTCTGTGAGAATGATTCGAATGCGGCCTTTGCGGCAGCAACGGCCTTGTCAACGTCTTCCTTGCCACCCATGGCAATACTGGCGATGGCTTCTTCCGTGGCCGGATTGATCACCTCCAGCGTGTCGCTGGTAGAAGGGTCCACCCATTCACCGTTGATATAAAACTTGTTTGTGTTTTCCATGCTGTCCTCTGATTGAAAAACTGCTCGAGCGTGTCCACGCTCGACTTTGATTCTAGTTCGTTGCCAGGCCGCTACTTCGCCGTCAGCTGAACTGGCAGCTCCAGGTATCCCTTCACGAAGCTCGAGCGCACGCGAACGGGCTCTCCGACCACTTCCACCGTCGCGAATCGTTTCAGGATCTCGTCCCAGGCAATGCGCAGCTGCATCTCCGCGACACGGTTTCCCATGCAGCGGTGCAGACCGAAACCGAAGGCAATGTGCTTGCGGGCGTTCTCACGATCAATGATGAAGTCGTTGGCATTCTTGAACATGGCTTCATCCCGGTTACCCGAGACGTACCACATCACCACCCGATCGCCTTCCTTGATCTCCTTGCCGCCCAGCACCGTGTCCCGGGTTGCCGTCCTGCGCATGTGGGCAAGAGGGGTCTGCCAACGGATGATTTCGGAGACCATATTCGGAATCAGGCCGGGATCTGCTTTCAGCTTCGCAAACTCATCCGGAAACTGGTTCAGTGCCAGAACGCCGCCGGAGAGTGAGTTCCGGGTCGTATCGTTGCCGCCAACGATGAGCAGCACCAGGTTGCCCAGGAACTCCATTGGCCGATTCACCAGATCCTTGGTTGCCTCGCCATGGGCAAGCAGTGAAAGCAGGTCGTTGCCGGGCTCTTTCTGATTCGCCCGTTCGTGCCAGAGTCCGGTGAAATACTCGAGACACTCGAACATCTCCGCCCGACGCTGCTCTTCAGACTCGATGAGGCCGGATTCTTCGTCAGCGGTGGTGACGTCGGACCAGCGGGTCAACTTACGTCTTTCTTCCCAGGGGAAGTCAAAAAGGGTTGCGAGCATCTGAGTGGTCAGCTCGATGGAAACCCTGTCCACCCAGTTGAAGGTCTCGCCGACAGGCAGCGAGTCCAGGATGTCGCAGACGCGCTGACGGATGATGGGCTCAAGTGCCGCTAAGTTGCGTGGCCCCACCACCGGCGATACGACCTTGCGCTGCTCGTCATGCTGCGGCGGGTCCATGGCAATGAACATCGGCAGCACGAAATCCTCGTCCGGATCATCGATCACGATGGTCGGCTCCGAGGAGTAGATCTCGTGACTGGTATCCACTTCCTTTATCAGGTCATAGGTGGATACAGACCAGTAAGGACCGTTGGCTAGCGAGGGTTCCGCACAATAGTGCACGGGGGCCTCTGCCCGCAGTCGCTCGAAGTAGGGCCAGATCACGTCCTGCTCGAAAAGCTCGCCAACGGCCACATCAAGTTTGTCCAGCGGCGTGCTGTAGGCGTCCTGTCGGGCCTGCTCGAGCGCATCGGTGGTTGCGCCCAGATCGATCGCTTCACTCATGATTTTCTCCCGTCGTCTCTCGTTACCTGTGCGGGAACGTCTTACATCTGGAATTCGGGCACGTTCACCACCAGACCGTCCAGTTCGTCGGTGACCGGTATCTGGCAGGACAGGCGGGAATGAGTTTCACGCTCCGGATTCAGGTCGAGCATGGACTCTTCCCGGTCGCTCGGTGCGCCGACTTTTTCCCACCAGGCGTCATCCACCACGACGTGACAGGTCGCGCAAGAACACTCCCCGCCGCAATCTGCGTCGATACCCGGAACCAGGTTGTCGATCGCCGCGTTCATGACTGAGGTGTCATTGGCAGCGTCTACTTCGTGCGCCTGGCCGTCGTGGGTGATGAAGGTAATCTTCGCCATGAAAAACTCCTGAACTTTTGGGGAGCGGCCTCCCCGCTCATTTAGGTTGGATAGCGCTATCGCGCAGTGTCATAAAATCGGAACAGCGGATTGTAGCGGGATATCAAGCAATTGCGACCCGCACGAGAGGGTCATTTACCACCCTCTCACACGGCGCGGTATACGGGTAAACCCTAGGTCCTGGGTCGGTAATTCAGGAGGCCTCAGACTGAGACTTCAGGAACTGGTAGAGCTGCCGATCGTGGCGAGAAGTGGCAGACAGCCGTCCGGGTCGCACGAAAGGCTCCCAGCGCGGCTCTCCACCTTGGGGCTTGTCACCCATGACAGTCACCCGCTGAATAACCCGCTCCCCTTCGAAGTCATTGAGCACGAAGTGCTGGGTGCAACGGTTATCCCAGAGCGCAAACGTGTGCTCCTGCCATTGGTAGCGGACCGTGAAGCGCGGATTGGTCACCCAGCGAGTCAGGTGCGAGAGTAGCGCCTCACTCTCGTAGGCGTTCATCTCGACAATGCGGCGGGTGAAGTGTTCGTTCACGTACAGGGCCTTGCGTCCGGTTTCCGGATGAACGCGAACGACCGGATGGATGGCCATCTGATCCGGTCGGTTGTGGGGCAGCGCGTCATGCAACGCGGTCAGCCCATCACACAGGGTCTGCATGGGCGCGGACAACTCGTCATAGGCCTGATACAGACTGGACCACATGGTATCGCCGCCGGTTTCCGGGCACTTCACCATGTGCAGCACGCTCATCAGTGCCGGATCGTCCCGAAAAGTGATGTCCGTATGCCATTCGTCGGCCACGCCGCCATGGGTGGCAGCCAGCTCAAAAAGCTCCGTGTGCGGCGTGTAGGGGTTCTTCAGATGGGGATGTCCCTCGAGCTTGCCAAAGCAACGCCCGAGCGCCACATGCTCATCCACGGAAAGCGTCTGTTCCGGAAAAAAGATGACGAGGTGCTCTCTGAGCAGATCTTTCAGCGCTTCGATCACCTCAGTGCTCTGATCCCGAAGGTCCGCACCGCGAATTTCCGCTCCCAGCGCCGGTGCGAGCTTACGCACCTGCCAGCCGGCCGGTAGTGCCGAGTCAGCCATGATGAATCCCCTGTTTCGCCCGCATCCCAGATGCGGGTAGTTTCGCGTCCGGACCAGGTGAGCACAAGAGCCGTGCAGTGTCCGACAGCACCTGCTTGACCGGTCTGGCGAGCAGGCGGAGGATTGCGGAATGAAACATGCCCAGCCGACCCTGTACCTGACCGCGGCGCTGTCAATCGCGCTGAGTGCAGGCGTTCTGCCCCACGTGGCATGCGCAGCCGAGCGTTCCGAGCAACGGGCTCGTATTGTCGAGTCGTCCCTGAAAGATCTAACTGCCAGCAATGACGCTGCGATTGCCCGGCAACGTATCGAGCCCAGCCGGGAAGCGGATGCGTTAGGCAATCCCAGAGTCGCCCTCATGCCCGAGCAGCGGGTCGAGGCGGATACGCTGGTTCGCAACGATGTGCAAAGCAGCCTGCATCGGCTGCACCGCGAAACCGTCAGCCGTCACACCGAAGATGGTAGGAAAGCGAGACTCGATGAAAGCCTGAAGCGGACCGTCGGAGACCCTGAAGCCCCCTGAAAGACAGCACTCAGCGTGGGGCGCCTGCTTCTATCCAGCTCAAAAACTCTGCACAGCCTGCATCAGGCATCTTTTCCGGCAACGAATGGCCGATGTGAAAACTCACCTCGGCATCACAGGCCTGGGCGTAAGGATCACTTGCTGCGCCATCCTCGGGCCGTATCCAGGCAGGAATTCCGGGACCTGGGGGATCTACCAGCTCATGGTAGGTAGCACATTGCAACGCCGCGGCATCAGGCTCGTCGAGACATTCCGGGAAGCGGTCGGCAGATGGCGGCGTGTTCAGGCTCCAGGGGCCGTCGGCCACCCCTTGAACATGACAGGCCCCGCAGTGAGTCTGCAGGAGCGAATAGACCGGGGCGAAGCCCGGCGCTTCGGCGACGCTGGACGGCGAGACGACGATCAGCGCCCAGGTCAGCCAGATTGCACGGCCAAAGGAAACGGAATCAGTTCCTGGCAGGTTCTCGGGGATCACGGCCATCGCGAGGCGCGCCGGTGCCTGAGGAGCCCATGAAGATCTTGCGGCCGTCAGTGAAGGTCACATCCCGACCGTTGGCCCGATTGGAGCGGTCTTTGCTCTGATAACCGTCAACGACGATCTCCGTACCGGGGGTGAGGGATTCCCGGGTCAGCCCGTTACGCAGCAGCGTGTTCGGCGTGCCGCCCTCCACCATCCAGACTTCGGTGCTGCCGTCTTCCTTGGTGACCTCCATGTGGATCCAGGTGTGCGGATTTACCCACTCCACGCGAACAACCGGTCCGCGCAGGACGAGTGGCCGGTTCGGGTCGAACTCGGCACCGAAAGCGTGATGCGCCAGCGTCGGGGCGGCACCGGCCAGCGCCGCCATGGCAACGCCAACGGCCCCCGCGCGAATGGCGTTCTTGGACGTCAGATACTGCTTGAACATGTTCATCTCTCTTATCACTCAGACCGTTAGGTCGTAATCCAATTCTATTCGGCCAGACGGGTCAGTTGCCACTCCCTCCGCCAGCACCTGCTGCCTCGCCCTCTTCCGCCCGTCGCTCGGCCTCGAGGATGCGAGCGCCTTTCAGAATCCCCTCCATGGCGTAGTTACCCTCGTGGCAGGCGTACTCGTAAACCCGATCGTCCGTCGCCGGCCACGGGTACTCACCACCCCAGGGCTCCGTCCACACGTTCGGGTCTTCCACCATGAAGCTGTAGATCAAGGTACCGTCCTCCGCATAGCGGAAGCGCTCCACAACGTGCAGATCCCGAGTTGCCATGGATAACGCAGGTCGGTCCGTGAAGTTCGTGGTGTCCACCACCAGGGTATCGCCTTCCCACCAACCGATGGAGTCACCGAGCCAACGGCGGACCACAGGCGGCGCATGCTCGCTGTTCATCCGGATCACCCGAGCGTCGTGCACCATCTCCACCAGGATCATTACATGATCAGGCGTCTGCACGATCCTCTTATGGTTGTTGTACAGCGTCGGCAACATGGGTGGTCCGCCGGTGGAGCCAAACCCGAGCAGGCACCGATCGGAGAGTGTTCTACTCTCAGGTCCGTCGTAAGGGCCCGGTCCGTTTAGCTCCATCCACCAGGCTTCGCCGCTGTTTTCCCGGTAGAACGCCCGGCGCGCTGCGGCTCGCTCCTGGGCCTCAGGTGTCATCTCCGGTCGGCGACCGTTCTCCGGCGTGGTGAGAATCGACGTTCGATATTTTCCATCGATCCTGATGGCCGTTTCGCCGTTGTCAATCCAGAAGGTGTTGTAACCGCCCACATTGCCAGCCGCGCCGGTGGAACCATCGCCGCCGGCAGGCGGCGCCTCCCGATTGGGATCACTGTCTTGATTACGGGCCGCTTTGTAAGCGGCCAGCTGGCTAGCGGCTTTTTCGGCAAGCTCGGGGGTGAGGATAAGCTCGTTGCCGTACTCTTCCGGACGCTGCAGCGGTGTGATCGTTGCCGTGTCGTACGTCCCCGTGAAGTCCGGATGGTTACCGGTTTCAGCCGCGTAAGTCTGAACCTGTACGCATCCGGCCAGCAGACCGAGCAATCCCACGACCTGGACGCTTGATCGAACCCCTCTTTCCTTCGTTCTGCTCTGGTACATGCTCCTTCTCCCGTATGTAGGTCAGTCGAGTGGGTGTCGCCGGAACTCTCCGTAGAGCAGTTCTTCCACGAACTCGACGCATTTGAAATCCATCAGCTGAATGTTGGGCTCCATCCGTCGGTACAGCGGCATCTCGATGGTCCAGGGCTCGGTAAACGTCTCTGGATCTTCGATGGTCGCCTCGTAGTGCAGATGGTAAGGGCTCATGGGCGTGTAGCGCTCCGTCACCTTCAGTTTCCAGCTGGTGTGATTGCCGGCCCGGTCCAGCCAGGCCTGACCGTGAAACCCGCTGGCTTCGACCACCAGCGTGTCCCCTTCCCAACGGCCGACGGACTGGCCCATCCAGGAGTCGACCTGCGGCGGGCCGGGATCTTCCATGTAGATGTCCCGCACTGCCCCCGCCCACTGGTAGGCGATGAAAATGTCATTTGCGCCCTGAAAGATCTGGAAGGGTTGCGGCATGTAGGTAGCACGCGGAACCCCTGGCATGTAGCACTTCACCTCAGGATCGAGCTCCGCCCAGTTCGCCTGGTTGGCTTTCTTCTTCTCCAACGCTTGTGCCTTGTAGGGAATCGAACCGCCGCCCTTGATGACGCCCATACCCGGTGGTACCGAGCCGACCGCACCCATGGCGAGCACGTTCTTCGCCGGAATCGGACCGTGCGGACCTTCCCGCTCCTGTAATGCGGACCGGGCCATGTGCAGTTCCAGGTCGTAGTTTGCTTCGTTCAATGCCTGCCAGATTCCGTTCAGATCCGGATGCACGCCATCCGGGCCGCGCGGTGCTGTGTAGTCTGCGGCACTGACAAGCGGTGCCACGACGAGTGCTGAGACGGAGACGAACAACTGAAGACGACGGCGCATAGATTCCCCTAATTCCAATATCCGATTCCCATATCCGATTCCAGCAGGCTGGCTGCCGGCGCAAAGAAGTATATTAACCAGCAAACAGAATGACTGGATAGCGCGATGAAACTGAACGGTATCACCTGCCTGGATCTTTCCCTGTTCCTGCCTGGCCCCACCGTTAGCCAGATCATGAGCGATCACGGGGCACGGGTGATCAAGATCGAGAGTCTGGGCGAAGGGGAACCGAACCGACACATCGGCCAGAAACGCGGTGAGGAGACGGTTTATTTCTCCTGCACCCATCGCGGCAAGGAGAGCCTGACGCTGAACCTGAAATCCGATTTGGGTCTGAAAATCTTCATGCAACTTGCTGCCACGGCCGACGTGGTGATCGAGTCGTTTCGGCCGGGTGTGGTCAAACGCTTGGGCGTGGACTACGACGCGGTACGCAAGGTGAAACCGGACATTGTCTACGCCTCCATCTCGGCCTACGGTCAGTCAGGACCGCTGGTGAACGATCCCGCCCACGACCTGGCCGTGGAAGCCATGTGCGGTCTGCTCTCCAATAACGTAGATGCAGATGACAGACCGGTGATGCCCGGCATGCCTGCCGGAGACATGCTGGCCGCCACCCTCACCCTGTCCGGCATCCTGATGGCGTTGCTGCGTCGCGAACAGACTGGCCGAGGGGATTATCTGGACGTGGCCATGATGGACTCGATTCTTGCCTGCATGCCGAACAGCATGGGTGCCGTGTTCGCGGATGGCACACCGCCACGCCCGAAGGA
This sequence comes from Candidatus Azotimanducaceae bacterium, assembly GCA_965215995.1. Lineage (GTDB taxonomy): Bacteria > Pseudomonadota > Gammaproteobacteria > Pseudomonadales > Azotimanducaceae > SZUA-309. The sequence continues at coordinate 5,259,018 of OZ244128.1, forward strand.
AGAGCGGATCTGGGGTGGCAACGCCTTCTACCGGATCTACGAGACCTCGGACGGCGCTCATGTGACCCTGGGGGGATCAGAAATCAAATTCGCCAGCAATGCACTGACAGCGCTCGGCCGGCCGGACCTGATCGATTTGTGCCGCTTGCCACCGGGTGAAGGTCAACGGCCTGTGGTCGACTTTCTGGAGGCTACCTTCCGCACCAGAACCAAGGCCGAGTGGATCGAGTTCTTCACCGGCATGGACGTCTGCTTCGCCCCGGTTAACGATCTCAGGACCGGGCTCGATCTGCCTCAAACCCGGCACCGCGAGATGTGCGTCGTGGACGATGCGGGCAAAGAGCACCTGGGCACGCCGTTGAAGTTTGCTGCAGAACCTGCGGCCATCGAATTTGCCGCACCTGGTCACGGCCAGCATACCGAGGCTATTCTCGCCTCGCTCGGCTTCAGCCAAGCTGAAACCGCTGAGCTCAGGTCACAAGGCATCATCTGACGGAGTCCCGACATGTACAATGCCGCCATGGACTGGCTGGCGTTGCTCGAGGAGTGGTTGCTTCCCATCACTGCAACTCTGGCGGTGACGGTGGTCGTTCTGCTGGTGCTGCGCAGAGCCATTCCCGACGAGCCGGCGACCCGGGTGATCCGGCAGCTGGTTACCGTCGCCGTGGTGCTCTTTGCCAACGTGGCTCTGGTCCTGGCGATGCCGCTGGACAATGCCACAACGGGCCAGCTCCTGAGCCTGTTCGGTCTTGTCATCACCGCCGTCATCGCTCTCTCGTCCACCACCTTTGTCAGCAATGCCATGGCTGGTCTGATGCTGAGGGCGGTCGGTGGGTTTCATCCCGGCGACTTCATCCGGGTGGGTGACAATTTCGGCCGTGTGACTCAGAAAGGCCTGCTGCACACCGAGATCCAGAGCGAAGACCGCGATCTGATTACCCTGCCGAATCTGTTTGTGATGAATCAGCCGGTACGCGTGGTACGAACCTCAGGCACATTGATCTCCGCCGAGGTTTCTCTCGGCTATGACGTGCACCGCCGCCGGGTCCGTGAGCTGTTGAAACAGGCGGCAGAGAACGCGGAGCTGACGGACCCCTTCGTGCAGATCACCGCCCTCGGTGATCACGCGGTCACCTATCGTGTCTACGGCTTTCTCGAGAACGTCAGCAACCTGGTCACGAAACGCACGGAACTGCGCGGCCGCATGCTCGATTGCCTGCACGAGGACGGGATAGAGATCGTCTCCCCCAGCTTCATGAACCAACGCCCATTGGATCCGAGCGCAACGGTTCGACCACCGTTGGACCGAGCAGATCCCGATGCAGCGGAAGACGATCATGCCGAGTCACTCATGTTTGATAAGGCCGAGGTCGCCGTTCGCATCGGCAAGCTGCGCAGCAAGCTGAGCGATCTGAGGGCAGAACTCGAGAATCTGAACATTGACGACGAGGTGGAGCGGGCCAGAGAAACCCACTGGCGCGAACGGCAGATCGAACACCTGGACGACATCATCCGCACCCTGGAGAACGAATAGTGCGAATTGCCATTGCCGGTATTTCCCATGAGACCAACACCTACTGCGATTCTCCGACCACCCGGGCGGACTTCTACGAACTGCGCGGTGACAGGATACTCACCACGCTGGGGCAGGAATCTGACCTCGGCGGTGCTGTCAGTGCCTGTGAACGCCTGGCTGTTGAAGCAGTGCCCATTCTGTTCGTTTCAGCCCAGCCTTCCGGCACCATCGAGCACGAAACCTATCAGGCGTTCAAAGCAGAGATCATCGATGCCCTCGCCAGCACGGGCGCCATTGATGGGCTGGTGCTCTGCCTGCACGGTGCTGGCGTCGTGGACGGTATCGAGGACATGGAGGCGGATCTGGTCAGCGCGATTCGCGATCTGGTTGGCCGTGATCTGCCCATCGCCGCATCGTTCGATCTGCACGGCAACGTCACCCAGGAGATGGCCGACCTGCTGGATGGTACCTTCGCCTGTCACCATTACCCGCATGTGGATCTGCACGAGCGCGCCGCGGAAGCGGTCGCCCTGGTTGTTCGGATGGCCAGAGAAGGCATCCGGCCCACCAGCGTGGTCACTCACCTGCCAATGCTGCTGCCAACCACGACCACCTTCATCGATCCAGGCAAATCGCGACTGGCAAAGATCCTGGCGGCAGAAGCTGAGGACGGGGTGATCGATGTGAGCTGGTTCCACGGCTTTCCATATACCGACGTGGCGCATGTCGGCACCTACATCGTGGTGACCACCGAAGGCGACCGCGATCAGGCCGCTCGAATCGGCCGTGTGCTCGCCTCCGAGCTCTGGCACGACCGCGCGCTATTCGAGCCGAACAGCCTGACTGCCGAGGAAGCGGTTACGGAAGCGGTGAATCTACCCTGGCAAGCTGGTGCCGGACCGATCGTCATCCATGAAACGTCGGACAATTGTGGCGGTGGCGCGCCGGGAGACGGCACTCACCTGCTCCGTGCCATGCTCGACGCCAAGCTTGCAGAAGCCTGTTTCGGTTTCATCGTCGATGCGGAGGTCGCGGCTCTTGCGCACAACGCGGGCGTCGGCCAGACCATCCACGTCAGCCTGGGCGGCAAGACAGATGACCTGCACGGCGACCCGCTCGAGCTCACGGTCTATGTGAAGGCCCTGCATGATGGGCGCATCACCCTGCAATCCATGTTCCGCGGCGCACCCCTCAATCTGGGTCCCATGGCGAGACTGCAGCCGGCCGAGTCCGGCGTGGAAATCATCGTTGCCAGTCGTCGCTCACAGACATTCGATCCGGAACCCTTTCTCGCCCTGGGGATGGATGTGAACCTCTATCACTTCGTCGCGCTGAAATCGAGCAACCATTTCCGGGCGGGGTTTCAGGACCTGGCCAGCGCCATCGTTACTGCAGATCCGCCCGGACTCACTACCCACCACATTGAAGTGTTTCCTCGGCAGCGCGCCAGCCGGCCGCTCTGGCCCATCGATGAACGAGCGGAGTACCATCACGAATAGTGCGCAGAGCGCTGGTCCACTCGGAGGGAACGATATGAAGGGAATCGGCACTCGAATCACGACGCTTTTCCTATTGCTTCATCTAAGTCCCCCTGTCTGGGCCTCGACAGACATAGCCCCCAGCGAAGAGGATCTGCCGGCCAGTCAAAGCTTCTACTCACCGTACGTAGAGCGAGCCCGACCCGGTTCAACGTTCTCAGCGGGCGTCTTCTGGGGAGATACCCACCTGCACACCTCTTACTCCACGGATGCCGGCATGGTCGGTACCACGTTGACCCCTGAACAGGCTTACCGGTTTGCCCGGGGAGAAGAGGTAGTGACCAGCACGGGACAACCCGCACGGCTGATCCGTCCACTGGATTTTCTGGTGGTTTCCGACCACGCGGAAAACCTGGGACTGGCGCCGATGATTCGGGAGTCCAACAGGGACCTGCTCTCTACGGAGTACGGTCGAAAGCTCCACGATCTGGTGAAGTCTGGCGATGGCTATGAAGCGTTCCAGATCTGGGGCGCCGAGGGGGTCGCAAAAAACCAGGACATCATCGGTCTCAAGAAGATGCAGCGGACCGTGTGGGACCGGCAGATCGAAACAGCCGACAGGTTCAACGAACCCGGCAGATTCACCGCGCTGATTGGCTACGAGTGGACATCACTCAACAACATGAAGAACCCGAGCAACCTGCATCGCGTGGTGATCTTTCGAGAGGACGCCAGAAAGGCCGGTCAAATCCTTCCGTTCTCAACGTTCGACTCGGAGGATCCAGAGAAGCTCTGGGAGTTCATGGCATCTTACGAAGATCGAACCGGGGGCAGTGTGTTGGCCATCCCCCACAACGGCAATCTTTCAAACGGCCTGATGTTTGCTGTAGAGAGACTGAACGGGCGTCGAATGACCAAAGAGTATGCCGAGGCCCGTATGCGCTGGGAGCCTCTCTATGAGGTCACGCAGATCAAAGGAGATGGGGAAACCCATCCCAAACTCTCTCCTGAAGACGAGTTCGCCGATTACGGCACCTGGGACAAAGGGGACATCGCCGGGTTCAAACCCAAAACCGATGCGATGCTTACTTACGAATATGCACGAAGCGCGCTCCAGGTCGGCCTGCAACAGCAACTGAAGATCGGCGCCAACCCATTCAAGTTCGGATTGATCGGCTCAACAGATGCACACACGGGTCTGGCCGGTACCCGGGAAGACAACTACTGGGGCAAGTTGATCAGCAGCGAACCCGGCGCGGATCGGATGAACCACTACGTCATCCGCGCCTTGTCCGGCGACGAGGCGCTCTCCACGTTCTCGTGGGAGGAGGTTTCGTCCGGCCTTGCCGCAGTCTGGGCAAGGGAAAACAGTCGGGACGCAATCTTCGATGCCATGCAGAGAAAGGAGACCTATGCCACCACTGGTACTCGGATCATCGTCAGGTTCTTTGGTGGTTGGAACTATGGCAATGAGGACGTCTACAAACCTGACGCCGCCCAGATCGGCTACGACCTTGGTGTGCCCATGGGCGGTGATCTGCTGTCGCAGGACGGCACCGGCGCTCCGGTGTTCATGGTGGGTGCCCTGAAAGATATCGCATCCGGCAATCTGGATCGGATCCAGATCGTCAAGGGCTGGGTGGATGCAGACGGGGAGCGTCAGGAGAAAGTATACGATGTGGCTTGCGCCGACCGTGCCGTTGTCTCACATGCCTGCGACGGCCCCATCGGCAACACCGTCGACGTGGCAAACGCCACTTATCTGAACAGCATCGGTAATGCAGAGCTCAGGGCCGTATGGCGCGATCCGGATTTCGATCCGAACCTACACGCTGTTTACTACGCGAGAGTGCTGGAAATCCCGACCCCAACCTGGCAGGCCATAGACGCGAAGCACTACGGCATCGAACCGCACCCACAGGCACCACTCGAGCATCAGGAACGCGCCTACACGTCACCCATCTGGTACACACCCTGAGTAGCTCTCCTGTCTAACGGCTGCGAATCGTCACGTTTCGTGACATCAGCTTGTTGGCCGTGCGCCAAAACGACATGATGTATCCATGAGCAGTACGGCAGAGAAGCTGCCCCTTAGAGTCAAGTTGTCCTATGGCGCGCCGAGCTTTGCCGGTGCAGGCATGGCCATCCCGATCGCCATCCATCTGACGATCTTCTACTCCGACACCATCCTCGTGCCACTTGGGCTGATTGCGCTGGTCAAAGCCATCGCCCGGGCCATGGATGCCCTGACCGATCCGCTCATGGGCTGGATGACGGACAGTACCCGCAGCCGCTGGGGCCGACGACGACCCTGGATCCTGTTCGGCGCGCCGGCAGCAGCACTATCGTTCTACCTGATGTTCACGCCGCCCGATAACCTGGCGGGCGGTAACGCCGCAGCCTGGTTCGCGGCCACCTACATCTGCTACTACCTGTTCCACACGGTCTACATCATCCCGCATAACGGCCTGGGTCCCGAGCTCACGCTGGACTACAACGAGCGCAGCTCGCTATTCGGGATCCGCGAGGGCTTCGTGGTACTCGGCACCCTGGTTGCCGCTGTGGCACCACCGATCTTTATCCAGGCATTTGGCGGTGAGCGGGAAGGGTACTCCGGCTTTGCCGCCCTTCTCGGCGCGCTGCTGGTCGGACTCTATCTGAACCTGGTGATGCAGATCCGTGAGCGGCCGGACTTCAGCAGTCGTGCACCTAATCCCCTGGTCCCCGGGTTGCGTCGGGTGTTTCGCAACAAAGCCTTTCGCATTCTGCTGGCCGTTTACCTGACGAGCGCCACCACGGGTGCGATTCCCGGCCTGATGATGCCTTACTTCACCAAGTACGTGCTGCAGCCGGAGAACCCGGACACCTGGCTGGCCATATTTCTGGCCGCCTACTTCGGCGCCGGCTTCCTGTTTCTTCCGGTCTGGATCTGGCTGGCACGACGCTTCGAGAAGAAGCCGGTCTGGCTCGCAAGCTTCATTCCCTCGATCACCGGATCGGGCTCCCTGTTCTTCATGGGTCCCGGCGACATCTGGCCGACCTTCTTCATTCTGATCTGGGCGGGTGCGGCATTCGGTGCCGGTCTGTTCCTCGGCCCGGCCATGCAGGCCGATGTGATCGACTACGACGAGCTCTATACCGGTAAGCGTCGGGAAGCTCAGTACGGAGCGCTCTGGTCCATCATGCAGAAATTCGTGGTGATTCCCAGCATGTCGATTCCGCTGGCCGTTCTGGCCACGGTCGGTTACTTGCCAAACGTGCCACAGACAGAAGAGGTGCAGCTTGCCATTCGAGCGATATTCGGCCTCGGACCGGCAACCACTGCCTCGATCGCGCTCGTGCTAGGCCTGCTCTATCCCATCAGTCGAAAAATCCACCAGCAGATCTGGGAGGGCATTGACAAGCTGAAGAACGGAGAGAGCGCCATAGACCCCATCAACGGTCACCGGATACCGCCGTACAGCGAAAGGCACGAAGACGAAGAACAGGGTTGGTTTCTCGATCACTACACCAGCGGCGAGCTGCGTCTGGTCATGGAGCGCGGCATTGGCGCGCTGAAGGTGCGCACCCTGATACTCATACTGGCCTCCTTCTCGGTGTTTCTGCTCTCTGTGCTCGCAGTAAGCGGTGAAGTTCAATTCGATACCGAGCCGGGCATCATGGCTGTTCTCTACGTGGTGGCAGCCGGACTGGGCCTGTCCGCGACGTTGTTCCACTTCATCCGCTATCGTGCGACTGCGGGTCTGGCCGACCTGTCAGAGGTGACGATGTGCGAGCACATCAGAATCAATCAGCTGCTCAAGGGTGGCGCCGAGCTCCCCACACCTGTCGGTTCCGCTGCCGGCTGATTGTCCTTCGTCGTTCCAGTCGCCTGTTACCTGCATTCTATCCCCGACCCACCGACGTTGATTCAATTGTCAGCGAAGTCGAGGTCAACGCTTATGGGATAGTGATCTGACGCCCGCTTTGCCCGCTGACTGGCATGGATGCGAGCGCTACCCGGGACCAGATGACGCGCGGCCGTTTTCGATAGCAGCAGAAAGTCCAACCGCATCCGACGCTTCGGCCAGTAGGTCGAGGGGTTGGCTCCCGTGCTTGCCAGGGAGACTCCCATGGGATCGACGAGCGCTAGATCGAAAATCGGCCGTAAGCAATCGCTGGATCGCAGATCGTTGAAATCACCGCCCACCAGCACGGGCCGATCCGGGTGCGACTGCAGATAGTTGCCAACCAGCCGTGCAATCTGGCGCACCTCGGCAGCGCGCACGTCATCCGCCGGAAGCCGTCGCCAGGTACGATTCGTCTTCGACTTCAGATGCACATTGAACAGCGTCAGAGTGCCCAGATCTGCAAGATCCAACTCGATCCGCAGCAGATCGCGCTGGATCCTGATCGGGGTTCTCGTGTCCTGATCGGCAGCCGATTCAGACGCATACTCCTGAAGTTGTTTTCCAGCTTCGTCCTCAAGGATCAGGTGCCGATGTGATAGGACATCAAAAGGCTCGCGGCTCAGCACGGCAAGGTGAATACCTCGCTCGCTGTTGCCCTCGACCACCTTGGTAAACGGATAAGGTACTTCCAGCTTGGCATTGACCCGTTCCAACGCCGATGCGGAACTGACTTCCTGCAGCAGAACCGCATCTGCAGCCAGCGCAGACAGGGTGTCACACAGGGCTTTGAGGGCTTTCGCTGGTTTGGCGACAACGCCCACCTGCAACCGGGCATCTGCCTCCGTGAAGAGGTTTTGAACGTTGTAGCTGGCAATTCGCAACGGTCGCTAGCGCTTCGTAGCAGTCGGCGTCATGGCGCCTGTTGGCCCGAAGGTCAATTGATGTGTTTTTTTCATTAATATCATATGGTTATGATGTATTTCAAGAAACAACCTAAAAACAGGACTGACATTCGCCCGCACCGCCCGAGTCATGGATAATGCATCCGGGCTCTACGTCGCAGCATACCTCGGCGTCCCGCAAAGACACGCACCAGACACGTACAAGATAAACAACCATGACCAACGACGAACAGACCGCTCAGATACTCAACGCCATGGAGCTTGTGGCAGAAAAAGCCGGTGATATCTCACCAGCAATCTTTGCCCGCTACTTCGAACGCTGCGGCGACTCCAAGGCGCTGATGGACCACATGGACGAGCACATGCTCGGACGCATGATGGATCAGGTGCTGCTGCTGATCATGGAGTCCGGTGAGGAGGAGCTTACCAGCTACATCGAGTTCGAAACCGCAAGTCACAAATCCTACGGCGTGAAGCCACACATGTACGAAAGCCTGATGCGAAGCGTGCAGGATGTGCTCGCGAGTGAGCTGGCGGGCGATTTCACCCAGGATATGGCAAAAGCCTTACAAGGTAGAATCGACTATCTTCTAAAGGAGATTTCCGCTGCTGAAGCCTGATGGCAGCGGTTAACACAGGCTGAGGCTACCGGCAGCCTCAGGCAGATCGAGGGGAGGATCATGCCGACAGAAAAACCCGACAACGCTGGTGGGCCGCTCGCTGGTGTGCGAATCATCGATTTCACATCCATTTACTCGGGTCCCATCGCCACCGCCATCCTTGGTGATCAGGGCGCCGACGTCATCAAGATCGAACCGGCAGAAGGCGACGTGATGCGCCGCGGTATGCCAGCGCGGAACGGCGTTGGCGCCTCTTTCGCCATGATGAATCGAAACAAACGTTCACTGGTGATCGATGCCCGCAGCGACAAGGGTCGTGCAGCGCTCAGAAAACTGATCAGTGAGGCAGATGTGGTCGTGGAGAATTTCCGGCCTGGTGTCATGGACCGTCTTGGACTCGACTACAAGAGCCTTGCACAGGAGAATCCCCGGCTCATCTACGTTTCTGTGAACGGTGTCGGCAGCGAGGGTCCGTACGCCAAGCGCCGTGTGTACGACGCGGTCATTCAAGCCATCTCCGGAATTGCCGCGTTGCAGGCCGGTGGTAATGACGGCGATCCGCAGATGGTCAACACTCTGATATGTGACAAGATCACATCATTGAACGCTGCTCAGGTCGTCAGTGCGGCGCTGTTCAGCCGGGAACGAACCGGCAAAGGCCAGCAAGTGGAACTGACCATGCTCGACGCGGCGCTGAACTTCATCTGGCCCGACGGCATGTTCAACTACAGCCTGCTCGATGACGACAGCGAGCCGGTCCCGGTACTCGACTACTCCAGCTTCGTCCGTCGCACCGCAGACGGCTACGTCGCTGTGATGCCGGTGAAGGCAGCGGAGTGGCACGGGGTCTTCACCGCGCTAGAACTCGACGAGCTCTGGGGTGATGCGCGATTCGACAGCGCGGCGAACCGTCGCCGGAACGCAGAGGAGCTGAACAATCTACTGAACGGAGCGTATGCAAGGTTCAGTACCGAAGAGATGCTCGAGCGGCTGGAACGAAACGATGTGCCTTTTGCCGAGCTGAACAGTCAGGAAGACGTGATCAACGATCCTCAGGTTGTTGCGATGGGTGCGCTTAAGGAGTTCGAGCACCACGTGGCCGGCCCCATGCGTCAACCAAGGCCGCAGGGACAGTTCAAGGGAACTCCGGCCGGCCTGCATCGAAGTTCACCCGCCCTCGGTGAGCACACCGAAGAGGTGCTCATGGAAGCTGGCTACAGCGCCGCAGAGATCGAAGAGCTTCGGTCGGAGGGCGTCATTCCCGCCGCGGCTGATTGAGGAAACTACTCGCTCACGAACAAGCCGCATCGGCTGTCCGAAAGCCTTCTCGCTCACTGACGGCCGACCAGTACCGTGCTACCTCAGCGGGCAGATCGCCTGGTGCCAATTCCACATGCAGCTTCAGCGAGTAACCGAGCATGATATCGGCACCGGAAAAGGCCTCACCAAGGATCCAGTCGCGACCTGCCAGCGCCTGATCCAGCGCTGAAACGCAGAGCCAGGCACGATCCTGCATTTCCTCGATGGCAGCCTGACTGGGCGAGTCGGGAAACACCCGGCCGTGATTCACGATCTCACCCAATGGCCGGGCGAAGGTGGACTCCGCGAACCAACCCCACTGCAGGTAGAGCGCGTGTCCGGCAGTGCCGGGCTCCGGCTGTAGTGTCGGCCGATCACCCCCACCGTAGCGATCAATCAGGTATTGAACCATGGCGCCGGACTCGAACATGACGAGATCACCGTCAACGAGTACGGGCACCTTTCCGACCGGATTCATGCGCCGCCATTCGTCGCTCGCCCGGTACTCGGCGGAGAAGTCCATGGGCACGACGTTGTACTCGAGACCGAGCTCCTCACAGGCCCAGATGGGACGTATCCCCCTGGTCCGTGGCGCGTGATAAATCTCAATCATCCTCATCAGTCCTCAAGACGCCGTGGGCGGCCCTATCTGGGAGCAGCATTGTCCCCGGCCGTGTAGAATTCTGCGGCCTCGGTCGCTGGGAGGCAAACGGGTTCCCGCGATCACAGGTCAGCACATCGGTTAACAGCAAAGGAGCAGCAAGTGAGTCGTACCAGACCGTTAGACGGCGTGCGCGTGGTGGAGGTCGGCCAGCTGCTGGCCGGTCCCTTCGCGGGTACCCTGCTCGGCTATTTCGGCGCCGAGGTGATCAAGGTGGAGCCTCCGGTCACCGGCGATCCGATCCGCACCTGGCGCATGGTTGATGAGGATGGCACGTCTTACTGGTGGCGCTCCCTGGCACGAAACAAGAAATCGGTAACTGCAAACCTGAGAAGCGAGGCCGGCCGTGAGGTGGTCAAACGGCTGATGAACACGGCTGACGTGGTCATCGAGAACTTCAAACCCGGCACCATGGAGAAATGGGGACTAGGACCGGATGAGTTCCAGGAGAGCAACCCCGCACTCGTCTACGCTCGCATCTCCGGCTACGGTCAGACAGGTCCTTATGCAAAGAAGCCGGGTTTCGCCTCGGTCACCGAGGGCTTCAGCGGCTTTCGGCACCTGAACGGTTTTCCCGGCGAAGCACCCGTGCGGCCGAACCTGAGCACGGGCGATACAGTCGCCGGCCTGCATGCGGCGCTCGGCATCCTGCTCGCACTGATCGAGCGCCGGCAGGCGGACAAAGGACAGGTGGTGGACATCGCTCTGTATGAATCCATGTTCAACCTGATGGAAGGCGTGGTACCCGAATACTCGGGTACCGGGGAGATCCGTGGCGCGTCAGGCACCACCATCACCGGCATTGTCCCCACCAATACTTACCCGTGCAGCGACGGGAAGTACGTGGTGATCGGTGGCAACGGTGACTCCATCTTTGTGCGGCTGATGCAGGCCATGGGCCGGGATGATCTGGCTGGCGATCCCGCGCTGGCCGACAATGCCGGTCGGGTCACTCAGCAGGAAATGCTCGATCAGGCCATCGCCGAGTGGACGGCATCCATGACCGCAGCGGAGGTGATTGCCAGTCTCGAAACAGCAGATGTGCCGGTCGGGTTGATCTACGACGTTTCCGACATGGTGAAGGATCCTCAGTACCGGGCACGTGGGATGTTCGAGGAAGTGAACGTGGGCGAAAAGCAGCTGACGATTCCCGCCATCCTTCCGAAGCTCGCCCGCACACCCGGCTTCACCGACTGGCCGGGTCCTGAAGTTGCCGAGCACCGTGACGAGGTTCTGAAAGCAATCGGCTATGACGATGAAGAGATCGCGAAGCTGGCTTCCGACGGGGACGTCTAGGCAGGCAAGAGGGGGTGAGTACCCTTCAAAGCGGTGAGAGCAGGTAATGCCCCTGCGACAGAGCGATGGGCCTGTCCCGGCTTTCCTGCCAGATCTCCGAACGAACGTTGGCCACTCGGCGGCCCTGACGATTGACGATGGCGCGGCCGTAGGTCGTCGTGGCACGACCGGAGCGCAGATAATCGAAATTCACGTCCACCGTCTTGGGAATCCGTTCGCAGGCCATCTCGAACAGAAGCTGCAGCACGGCGGTGATTTCCAGAAAAGCACCAATCACGCCGCCGTGGATGGCTGGCAAGGTCTGATTGCCAATCAGATCCTCCCTGAATGGCAGGACGGTGATCACCTCGTTGCCCTGCTGCTGTATTCCCACATCGAGAAAGCTGGCAAACGGCATGGCCGCGACCACGGCTGACATATCCGCCGCCTGACCCCGCTCGCGCAGCTCGTTGAGAATCCTCAAAGCGGCGGCCTCGGTGTGTTGGGTGTACCCATCATGAAGGCCGCCACACAGGTCGCTACCGGATCCTCACGGGTTTCATGGAATGCCCAGGCACGAATGAAGGCGATGTTCTTTGTGCGCTTGTAGCACTCTCCGGTGGCCCAGAGGTCCTGACCTGGGGTGGCGGGTCCCATGTAGTCGATACGGAGATCAAGGGTAGCGATGGCGGTTGCTTCCCCGCCCGGTTCATCCGGCCTGGCGACCATACCGGCCGTCTGATCGAGCAGTGCAGTGATCACGCCACCGTGCAGCACGCCCGTGTCCGGATCACCGATCAGCTTCTCTGCATACGGCAGACGCATGGCCGGTGTTCCGTCCGGAAGCTCTGCCGCGTGCATGCCTATGGCGAGCGCGTAGGGCGTTTCCCGGTGTGCTTCCAGCGTCATAATTCAACGAATTTCCGATTCAGGACACTAATCTCCTTTCGGACCGAACAGGAACCAGATGATCACGCCGAGCAGCGGTAGGAGCAGGACGAGCACGGTCCAGCCTACTTTGGCACCGGTGCTGGCATTGCTGCTGATGATCTTGATGATGGCATAGACGTCCAGGACGAGGATGATGAGGCCACCCAGGCCCCCGATTTCAATTCCCATGAGTTCTCTCCAGCTCAGAAGTTATGAGGATAACGGATCAGAACGCTCTGCGAACCAGTGACCACCGGCTCGGAGCGCACCCATCAGCGGATCGGCGAGTAGTCGGTGGCCGACATGAATTGGCTGTCAATACCACCTTCGACGAGGATCGGGCCGTCCTTCTGAGATTCTTCTGCCACCGTCTTCCAGGCCGGGTCGGTGACAAACGATTTCCAGTTCTCCGGAACGGCTGCCGCGCTGTCGTGGGCGATGATGTATATCAGCGTATTGGGTCTGTTCACGGGTAACCAGTAGCCGATGTTGCGCATACCGTGCTTCTCGAAAAGCGCCATGGTGTGATCCCTGAATCTCGCTTCCAGGGCGGGCAGTCGGCCTTCATGGGTGGTATAGGTTCTGAGCTCGAAAACCACGCCCCCCTCTTCTGCCATGCTCATGAGTGGCGCAACCAGACCTGTGCTCAGTGCGAGCACGCTAACAAGGCGCTTAATCAGATTCCCCACGTCAACCTCCCCTTAGGATGTGGCCGAGTGTACGACATTTGCATCAGCGATAGCTGAACTCCGGCTTGCGTTTTTCCTGGAAGGCGCGGATTGCTTCTGCCGCGTCCTCACTTTGTCCGGAGAGAACCATGTGCTGCGCTTCCATGGCAAGGGACTCCCGGAGTCCCTGCAGCGCACCGCGATTCAGATTCCGTTTCATCAACCGCAGGGCGGTTGCAGGTCCGCAAGCGATCTCCGCCGCATAGCGTTGCGCATCTTCCCGGAACGTCTCCGGATCGAACACCTGATTCACCAGACCCAGCTGCTCGCACGCCTCAGCACTCAGCCGTTCAGAGCGGAACATGAGCTCCTTGGCTTTTGCCTGGCCGATGAGACGGTTCAGGAACCAGCTGGCACCGTAATCACCGGACAGGCCGATGTTTCTGAACGCGGTGATGATGAAGGCATCTCGTGCCGCAACCCGAAGATCACAGGCGAGCGCGATGGATAAACCGGCACCTGCCGCAGCACCTGGCAGTGCAGCGATTGTCGGCTTGGCCAGCTCGTATAGTCGGAGCGTCAGGGTTTCCTGCTTGCGGGTCAGCTCGGCCACCCGTTCATCCAACGATCTGGGCACTGTGCTCGAGCCTCCGCCCATACCGCTGACGTCCCCCCCGGAGCAGAACGCCTTACCGGCACCGGTGATCAGCACACAGCCCACCCGGCTGTCCGCCTCCAGCACCAGCAGGATCTCTCTGAGCGCTGGGGTGAGTATGTCGCCGAGCGCGTTGCGCTTGTCCGGCTTGTTGAGGGTAACCGTTGCTACCCGATCTTCTATGCTGCAGAGCAGCTCGTTCGTGCCGGTATCGATCTCGATCACTTTTCACCCCCGGTCCTGCAGATTGGTTGCATAAAGAAACCAATATTGCCTGGTCGGTGGCCACCAGAAAAGCCCGATTCGCGAGATCGTGGCGCTGCCGCGTCAGTCCCCCGTCGCGGCAATTCGGGTCAGCACGTCACGGCGCAGGCGCCTGAACCGGCTGGTGGTGTTGCCCGCTGCGGAGAGCTTCAGGAATTTCCCGTAAGCACCTCTGGCGTTCTGACGATCACCCAGACTTTCGTAGGCAATGCCCACGTTCAGGTAGGTGAGCGCGTAACGCTCATCGATCTGAGCGGCGACTTCCAGAAACTGCAGAGCGATCTCAGGTTGCTGACGTTCCTGGGCCACGACCGCTCTCTGTACCCAGATTTCCGCCACCTCGGACTGCAGAGAGAGCGCGTCGTCGAGCATCAACTCGGCATTCTCCAACTGACCATCCAGAAGATAGGCTGTCCCCAACCAGAAAGGCACCTCCCAGCGGTCGCTGCCATCCAGGTTCTCCAACCTTGAAATGGCGTTTGCGTAGTCGGATTCATGAAGCGCGCTGGTTGCCTCCGAAATACCATCGTCGATGGACGGTGCCTGTGCTGCGACGCTCGAGCTGAGCAATACTCCGGCAAGCAGCGCGAGAAATTGTCCGGGTATGTTGTTATGCCGCGCCATCAGATACCTCCCATCTTCAGTGCGTTCTGGGTAACGGACGAGCTGTCCGGCAGGTCCGGCTGACCGACCAGCCGAGGGGTTACGAACATGACCAGTTCGGTCCGCTGGGTGGCTTTGTACTGTCCTTTGAACAGACCACCGAGACCAGGCACGCTGGCCAGACCCAGAACGCCCCGGTCCGTATCGCTGCTGATGTCCTGGATGAGACCACCGATGACAATGGTGTTTCCGCTCTTGGTCCGTACCAGGGACGAAGACTGGCTCACGTCCAGATTCGGCGCAGAAGACACCACGTTGCCCGTTTCGTCTTTCACCTCGCTGACGCTGGATACCCGGGTGACCACCGGTGATACATCCATGGTGATCCAGCCATCCAGCGAGATCTGCGGTGTGATGGCCAGCACGACACCTTCCGTCACCACTTGTGGGACGTCGGTGGAGAACACCTGAGACCCCGCGGAGGTGCTGTCGGTGAGTTGCTCACGGCGGAAGAACGTTCTATCGGTACCCACCTTGATCAGGGCAGACTGGTTGTTCAGCGTTCGGATCCTGGGCTGAGACACCACTTCAACATCACCCTGCTCTTCAAGCGCGGTAATCACCGCGGTCAGGTTGTTCGCGCCGTCCGAGCCAATGTCGGAGAACACGAGGTTCACCGGATTGGAGAGCGCCGGAAATCCACCGGCTGGGCTCGTAACCGTGTTATTGATGGTGAAATCCCAGTTGCTGCCCGTGCTGGTCTCTGATACCAGCCGCGACCAGTCGATACCGAGCGCGTAATCCTCTCTCAGCCCCACCTGGACGATCTTCACGTCGATATCCACCTGCCGGTAGATGGAAAGATTGAGCTGCTCGACAAAGCGGGCAACCTCTTCCACGCGGCGGTGTTGGTCGGTGACCTGGATCATTCCCGCCAGCCGGTTCACGACCAGGCGCCCGGACTCGGAAACGATCTGGGTGAGCTGGGCTTCGACCTCGTCCCAGAAGTCCACCTTATCGACCTGCTCGATCGTCATGGCACCGGCGGTGCTATCTGATCCACTGCCACCCGAGCTGCCACTGCTACCACCGGAACTCACCACATCAGCTCCGGAGCTAACCTGCGCCGTGCTGCTGCCGGAGCCGCTGCGAACCAGGCGAATGTAATCGATGGTGAACGAACGGGTCTCCGTCGACTTCACATGAATCAGGTTGCCACGACGGTCGAAGTAGTAACCTCTGCTATCGAGCAGCGCCGACATGGCCTCGGCGAACGGCAATTCAGTGAAGTCCACGTTGACCGCACCGGTGACCTCTTCGTCCACCACCAGATTCAGATCGTACGCCTCGCCAAACAACTCGAGTGCCCGCTTCAGGGGCAGGTCGTCGGCCGCGAAGGTGAAAAGCGGCTCACTCGCCTTCTCCGGCACAACCGGCGGCGTTCTCGGCCAGGCGATCCTGTCAGCTACCGGTAGCGCAGGCTGGACAGGCACAACCGGTTCGATCCTGGCAGCTGTCCGCTCCGGTTCTTCCGTTGCGCTGTTGGCGCACCCGATCAGCAGCACCAGAAGAAGTGCTAGTCCACCGACGCGCCAGGCGCTGGTTGTTGTTTTTAATCGCTTGTCAGTCATGGTTCACCTACATCCTTTCAGGTGTGCTTTATCGATCAGCCGCCTGGCTCCCCGCCGTCCATCAGACCGGCCAGCTCATCGGCCGGCTCGGCCAAGACCTCTTGGTCGGCTCTGACAGGTTCGCTCTCGGATTCCGTTTCCATGTCGGATACCGCCAGCCAATGGCTCGCGTGCCGTGATGCCAGGCGAACCCCACTAGGCGAGATGCGGGTCACTTCATAGCCACCGATCAGGTCGCCTTCCCGAACGATCTGATCGTTCAGCACGGCTAAAAGCGACTTCGGACCGGCCACCAGGGCATCCAACCGGGGAATACCGACCACCACCGGCATGCCCGAAGCCGGAGCGCTATCGACTGCGACCGATACCGAACCGATTCCGCTGAAGGGATCCCTGGCTGGCGCGCTGTTCCAGGTCAACTGACCGGACAACACGGATTGCTCTGCCCGCCAGATCGTGTCGTCATCCAAGCTTGTGACGTCGGTACCGGTTCCGAATCGGTCTGTCGCCACCACTTCGAGCTCTGTCGGCACATCCTCCTCGAGGTAGAACTCCGGGTCTTCCACGCCGCTGTAATCCGGCATATCGAAGAACGGCGCAGCGATGGAGCGCAGCATCAGCAAGCCGGAGCAGATGGCCAGAGAGAGGATGAATACCCGGTTGTTGAACAGCTTCCTGATCATCGTACGCCTCCGGAAGCCGCATCCACCCATACGTGCACGGTAGTATCGAAGCTCTGGATGGATCGACCGTCAGAGACTACGGCCGCGTCGGTGATTTCCAGATGCCAGCGGGTAGCCACCACCTCTCCGAGGAAGTTCAGCATCCGCTGATAGGTATTTTCGTCGAAACCTTTTCTAGGTCGAATGCTGAGCGTGATCGGCACCTCACCCACATCCTTGATCTGGGCGGCCACGGTCTCGTGCATCACGTAGGTCAGGAGCAGATCCTGGCGCTTGGCCACGTCTGCCTGTTCAGCCAACCAGCTGGCCAGACCCGCATAGTCACGGAAGATGCTGGTCTCAGCGGAAGAGATCTGATCGAGCAGCTTTCTCAGCTCGTCTCTCGAGTAGTGCTCAGTCAAGGCGTCGTATTCTCTTTCAAGGGTTGCGCGCTCGCTGATCAGCTCGTAGGTGGCATCGAAGGTCTCGAACCGCGTGGTCATGTTCCAGTAGATGAAGCCAATGCAGGCGAGCGAGACAACGGCATAGAACAACCAGCCCATGACGCTCGACTCGATACGTTCCGCCTGCCAGTCAACGATCTGACGCATGCGCGGCACAGTACCGGGCGGGGGTGGCTCGGGCCGTGGCGACTTGCGCCTTTCCGGCGCACCGACGGGGACCAGTTCCAGCTCTTCAGCGATCATCTGAGCCTCCCGGTCATTCGGAAGCCCACCGCTCCATCCATCGCCGCACCCCCGCTCTTCAGCTGTTCCATCCAGGCATCGCGCCAGCTCGTGGTGATCTCTGCATTCCATGGCGGCTCGCTGAGCCGTGCTTCGAACAGAGCAAACTCGGCAGGTGCCTGAGCGAACGGCAGCTCGGTCATCCCCGCCAGCTCGATGGTCCAGTGAGTCTCTTCACGGACGACGTTGGCATTCAGAAGCACCAGTCCGTCCGGCACCATGTCACCCAGGTGGCTGAGAAAGAGTGCTGGCAGGTTGAAAGCATCTGCCGTAAGTTGGTTCAGCCTGAGCTGCTCCAGGTCGAATACCCGCAACTCCTCTTCCATGTGCAGGATATCCTGCTCCAGGCTGACGATATCGGCGCGGATCGTCTCTGCGTCCAGCGCCTTGGTAGAGATCAGCCACTGAACCACCGCGCCCATCACTGCCGCGGCACCGAACAGGCTGAAACCTGTCAGCACGGCCGCTCGCATCAGGCTCTTACGGCTGACTGCCCGCCGGGCCAGACGCGGAATGAAATTACTGTCCAGCCGTTGCGGCAACCCGGCCACCTCTGCCATCCAGAAGTCGGTTCCTGTCGCGCTCTCGTCCACGCTGACAGGGCAATCCAGATCACGTTCAAAGGCGTCGATCACCACATGTGCATGCTCGCCCATCACCCAGGCATGATCCGGTCGCAGGCTGATCCGCTGCTTGACGTAGCCGATGGTCCGATTGATGTCGACCACCAGCCGGTCGATGTTGTCGTTCTGCCAGGAGTACGGTAGCTCCCGGACAAAGAGCACCTCACCGTCACCGTAAGCGACCACCAGCTGAACCCGCTCGGCGAACATGGCAATCATCAGCTGCACTTCCTGACTGTCCGCCTCGAGCTTGGGCACGTGCTCGGAGATAATCTCCGTCAGAGGCACCAGTCTCTTCGGCGTCAGGTAGTACTCGCCGCAGATCCTTATCACCGCCTCGACGATCCGGCGGGGCATCAGATGCAGCAACACCCCTTCCATCTTGTGGCCCGGCTTGGCCGGGTGGTAGCACCAGGCAGCTTCGTCTTCAAAGGGCTTGCTCTGTTCTACCCGCAGGGTCAGATGCTTTTCCAGATCGCGCTTACTCAACGGTGGCACTTCCAGAAACTCATGGGTGTGCAGATCGTCTTCGTAAGCGATGGCCACATCACCACCGCGCGGCAGATCGATATGTTCACTGGCGTCGAACATGGCCCGGCTGAGCGACTTCAGGTCCGTCACCGGATAAGGCGCGCTCCACTGCTCTACGCTCTTGCCACCGGAAAACCGGGAGATCAGAAACTCACCATATATCCACTCGATGCCGAAGCGGGTGTTACTCATGACCGCTCCCAGAACCAGCTGCTACCGTCAGTGGTGTAGTGCAAAGCCACGTCTTCAGCTACGAGGGTGCTGGTGTTGGTGCCACCTGTCGGGTACGGAGAGAAGAAAACAGACAGCCGGGAGCTGCTCAGTACGTAACGGGTCAGCGTGCCATCCACGCCGCCGAAAGCCGCAGGCACGGGTACGCTGCCACCGCTCTCCAGAGCATAGGCCGGTTGCTGGCTGTGACTGTTGACCAGCAGCAACCGATGGAAGTAGCCGGCCAGATTGAGCCTTTCCAACTTGACCTTGGGGCCTTCCACCACCACCGCTGTGTTGGTCTGATCCCAGATGGCGGCAAACTCGGCAGCCGTCCGAGGTGGATTCGGCACGTTTCGAGTGAGATCGGAAACCAGCATCAGTCGAGGTGAGTACGGCCGGCTCGTGAGGCCGGCGCCCTGAACATAGCCGGGGAACACGGCTTCCGAGCTGGTGAAGAACTGCGGATCCACATAGAGCTGTCGCCGATAACCGCGCGGATTGAACTCCACATCATCCCGCGCAAGTTCTGCATAGGTGGCAATGGCGGCCGTCCAGCTTGCCGCCGCTTCACGCGGAATGTCTTTGTTCTGCAGAATGTGTTGCTCGAGCGCGCCCATCAGAGAGGAGACGTTTGCCTCTTCCTGAGCCGCGTAGGCACGATCGATACCATCCGTCACACTCGGTGCAAGCACGGCTGCCAGAATGGCGATGATGGCCATGGCCCCGATCAGTTCCATGATGGTGAAACCTGCCTGGTTTCGCTTTGCTGCGCTCGAGACAGACATCAGTGACTCAACCCTGACATGAGACTGAACATGGGCAGGAACACGGCACCACCGATGAGCCCGACAACGCCGATCAGCGTCAGCATGATGGTGGGTTCCAGCACGCCGAAGGCAGCTTGTATCCGTCGCGGAATCTCGTCGTCGAAACGCCGGGCCGCATGACCGAGCGCCTCATCCAGTCGTCCTGTCTCTTCTCCTACGGCAATCATCCTCAGTATCATCGGAGAGACGATCTGATGAGCACGGAGTGCTTCGCTGACCTTTATGCCGTCGTTGACCGCGTGCTCGGCCGCGCGTATCGCCTCTTCCATCACCCGGTTGTTCACAACACCGCGGCAAAGCTCGAGGGCTTGCAGGATCGGCACACCGGCAGCAATCATCAACGACATGTTGTGTGCGAATCGGGAAAGCACCAGCATCCGATTGATCGGCCCGAACACCGGCACACGTAACCAGAGACCATCGAAGAAGAAACGCGCTTGATCGAGTGTCCGGTATGCGAAACGACCGCCTATGCCAGCAGCGACAAGCAGGAGCGCGACCATCCAACCGTAGCTCTGAGCCCAGTCGCCCAGTGTGATCACCCCTTTCGTGAGTATCGGCAGGTCGAGATTCAGGTCAGCGAAAATGGCAGCGAACCGGGGAACCACAAAGGTCACCATGAGCGCGATGAGCCCCACCACCCCCATCAGGATCATGGCAGGATAAAGAGTCGCCTGCTTCACGTCCGAGAGCAGCTTCTGGGTCCACTCCAGGTGCTCGGCCAGATCACGAAACGCGACGGCCAGGTTGCCGCTGAACTCACCCGCGTTGATCAGGTGACAACTCTGGGTGTTGAAGATAGCGGGATACTTCGAGATGGCATCGTGAATGCTCGAGCCTGCGTTCAGATTGAGCTCGATGTCTTCCAGCACGACGCGAAAACTTTCGTTCTCGGTTTCCTCCACCATCGCCCGAAAGGCATCCGCGGCGGTCACCCCGGCGGAGAGCAGAGACGACATGCCGTAAAGGAACTCGATCAGCTCAGCCCGCGAGACTCGACCCGGTCCACTAGCATGTTTCCTGACGCTGGTGCTCGCATCGATGAGCCAGTAGCCAACCTCCCGGAGCCGACGCTCCAGAGCGGCTTCGCTTTCCGCCGCCATCACTCCCCTGGTGGCATGACCACTGGCATCGACGGCGTGATAGGAGTACTCAGGCATGGATCCACTTACCGCACGTTGCGGAGCACCTCTTCAATGGTGGTAAGGCCACTGAGCGCTTTGCCCACACCGTCCTCCAGCATGGTTTTCATGCCGCTGGCTCGGGCGATCTGCTCGAGCTCCGTGGCCGGTGCTTCTTCAGCAATCGCCGTGTGGAAGGTCTCGTCGATGATCATCACCTCGTAGATCGCCTGGCGCCCCTTGTAGCCGGTATTCCGGCAGGCATCGCAACCTGCCCCTTTGCAGAGCTCGGTCGGGCTGGAGACGGAATCCAGCATGTGACCCAAGGCAAATTTCTCGAGTTCAGCCTGAACATCTTCAACCCCTTCTTTGCACTGTCCGCAGATGCGGCGGACGAGCCGCTGGCCGATAACGGCCGACAAGGCCGCAGGAAGCAGGTAGCGCTCCACACCCATGTCGATCAGCCGGGGAATCACTCCAGCCGCTGTGTTGGTGTGCAGGGTGGATAGCACCAGGTGGCCGGTCAGTGCGGCCCGTGTCGCCAACTGAGCGGTCTCCATATCCCGGATCTCGCCAACCAGGATCACATCCGGATCCTGTCGCAGCAGCGCTCGCAAGCCACTGGCGAAATCCATACCCACTTCCGGTCGAATCTGAGTCTGGCGGATGTTGCGCATGGCATATTCGATGGGATCTTCCAGGGTGAATACACTGCGTGCCTGGGCATCAACCTGGGAGAGCGCCGTATACAGGGTGGTGGTCTTGCCGCTGCCGGTGGGACCAGTCACCAGAATCATCCCGTAGGGCCGCGCCATGATGGCGCTGAATCGTTCCCGGTCACTGGCACTGAACCCGAGATGTTCGAGGGACAGCGTTACGCCAGCGGTATTGAGAATTCTGAGTACCACGCTCTCCCCGTGATTGGTCGGTAGCGTGGATACCCTGAGATCGATTTCGGATTGACCGTTCACGAACCGGATACGGCCATCCTGGGGTGCCCGTTTCTCGGTGATGTCGAGACCGGCCATCAGCTTGAGTCGCGCGATCAGGGCAGGCTGAATGGGCTTGGGGACCAGCACCTCCTGATGTAGAACACCGTCAACCCGGAGTCGGATACGCAGGATCTTGTCATCCGGCTCCACGTGAATGTCGGTGGCTTTCTGCTTGATCCCGAGCGAGATGATCTGATCAACAAGACGGATCATGGGTGAGCCATCGACCAGGTCGTCGTCGCCATCTTCCGCATCCACGCCATCTCGCATGATGCGATCAACGGTCTCGTTGATGCTCTGGCCCTGAGCGAAGTGCAGGGTCAGCGCCTCCAGAATATCGGATTCCGCCGCGGTCACCACGCGGACCAGAAGTCCGGTGGACTTCTCGATCTTATCAATGGCGACCACATCAAAGGCGTCCGCCAGGGCAATGGTCAGGGTGTCAGCATCCTTCTCCAGCGGGATGACACGATGTCGCCGGGCAGTGTCGTAGTCGATGAGGGCCATGACGTCCGGGTCGATATCGACACCGAGCACGTCGACCACCTGGGTCTTGGCCTCCGAGGCCAATGCATCCGTGATCGTCCCCGGCGCCACGAACCCCAGGTCGATGAGAACTTCACCGAGCTTGCGGCCCTGGCGCTTCTGCTCTCTGAGCGCCAGGTCCAGTTGCTGCTCGTCGATCAGGCCATCGTCGAGCAGGCGTTGCCCCAGAGGCTTCGCCGGGGCTTCAGTGCTCGCGACCGGGCCACGATCCTCCATGATCGTCGCTTCAGACGGCATGACGGGCTGGCTTAGACCTTGCTGATGTAGATCAGCAGCGAGTGCGCATGATCCGAGTTCACGCCGTAACGTTTCACCCTGCCGCCCGCATTCCAAGCGTCGCTACCGGAATCAACACTGCCATCATTGTCAAAGATGTCGCTGATCGCCTTCGCTTCCTCGTCCGTCACTCGATCAACTCGAATGAACGCCACGTTCGTCGTATCAGCGGAGCCATCGCCATCCAGGTCAAACTGGTAGTTGGCGTTGTTGCTAACCAAAACTGCGGTGTACGCGCCCTCAGTGAAAGGATTTCCCAGGTCTTTTTCGAGGTAAGGACCATCCCAGCCGTTCACGGGTGAGGCCGCGTCGTTTTTCATCAGCCGCTTGTTCCGATCACGGTTGTCCGAAGGGATGTGGGTTGGAAAGTTGCCGGTGTCTTCGTAGTACTGAGCCACCGCACCTTTGATCATGTTCACGTCTTCGACGAAGGCCGTGACTTTGGCGTTGCGGATGGCATCGAAGATCATGGGCGTCGCGACGGAGACCAGGATGGCAATGACCGCCATCACACCGATCATCTCCATCAAAGTGAAACCACGTTGTTTATTCATTTTGTCAGCTCCTTTGACATACCTTTGGCAAACTGAGTGCCCTCCCATAGACCTGGGGAGACATCCGTTCAGTTCGGACGGGAGCCGCATTTCTTGAGTGCAGAGATCACATAACGGACAGACGTTGGACTAGTCGCGACAGGCGGTTGCGCCGCCAGGCGGTTTCCCAGCGGGATGGAACGTCTAGCGGATGTCGGGGGCGCGATCTGGAAGCTTCGCGGAGCTTCCGGTCAGTGGATACGGTCAGTCGGCAAGAGCCTGACCGAGCCTTTCGCAGGACTCCGCAAATTCTTCCATGAAGGAATAGACAACATTCCTCGCACTGACGGGATTATTCATCAGCCCGACACCCTGGCCGACCCAGTAAGTCGCCAGCCGCTTGGCATTGGGATCCCCCGCCTCGGCAAGCTTGTCGATTCGGGAAAGTGCCGGACCAGAAACCAGCCCCTGCAGCGGCATAGGCAGCGGTTCGGGCGCATCCTTGTCCTGCCAGGCATCCGTCCAGGGCGAGCGTAGCTGGCGGGTGTACTTACCGGTGCGGCTCCGCGACCGCACCGTCTGCCGCGATGTTGCCGCAAGCATCTTCTCTTTTACCGCCGGCGCGGTTTCCGCCTCAGCAGTGGTCAGCCAGACCGAGCCGGTCCAGGCACCGGCAGCGCCCATGGCCATGCAGGCTGCCATCTGCCGACCGGTGACGATGCCACCCGCCGCCAGGACCAGCGTATCGGCCTTCATCTCGGCAATGGTGTCGAGAACCTCCGGGACGACGACCAGCGTGGATATCTCTCCGCAATGCCCCCCCGCCTCCGTGCCGGACACCACCAGCACATCCACGCCAGCCTCGATGTGCTTCACCGCATGCTCCCTGGAACCGGTCAGAGCACCGACTACGATGCCCTTCTCCCGGGCTGCATCCATCATGAACCCAGGGGGAACCCCCAGGGCATTGACGACCATCCTGATCGGGTGGTTCAGAGCGACCGCGAGCTGCCGGCTGGCCCCCTTTTCACGCATGGCGTCGCCGGTATCTGCGCTGGGCTTTCTGTCCCAGAGACCGGTCGTATCGATGCCGTTCTCGGCCAGAATGCGCTCAACGTGCAGCTTATGCTCCGGCGGAATTCTCGCCTCCAGATCTTCGGGAGTCAGGGTGCCTTCCTTGTCAGCGATGCTGGTCGGTACGATCAGATCGACACCGTAAGGCTTGTCGCCCACCTGCTCGTCAATCCAGGCGAGATCGATCTCCAGAGACTCCGGTGTATGGCCCACGGCACCGAGGACACCAAATCCACCTGCTTTGCTCACTTCCGCCACCACATCACGGCAGTGGCTGAAAGCGAACAGCGGAAACTCACAGCCCAGCAGGTCGCAGATCTTTGACTTCATGGTCCTACCTCTTTCCCCGTATCAGATAGCCGTAGTGTCTCTCCGGAACGAACATCAATCCAGCTCGATTCCAACGCCAACCAGGTAGGTTACATCCTCCTTCTCGCTGCCATCTGCCGGATTCGTCTCGTAGTCGAAGTCCACCTGGATGTTCATGTACATGTCCCGCGGCAGCGACCAGCGAAAACCGGTGCTGGTATTGAGGATCTTGTTTTCCCGACCAGAGACCACACGCTGCAGGTCCGTTTCCTGAAACAGAACCAGATCGTCGTCCAGAAAGTACTGCTCGTAGCGGAATACGGTCTGAATCGATACAGATTCATCCTCTTCTCCACCAATGTTCTCAACCAGCAGGTTCGGACCCACGGAGATGTTCAGTGTCCGCTTCGAGTCATCCCAGATGTGAACACCCGGTCCCAGATAGAACTGGCTCCGGCTGTCCAGGTCTCGAAGAGGATCCTTGGTCCAGGTGACAGAGCCTCGCATGAACCAGTCATCCCGGAACGTCCACAGATCCTCATAGTAGACGTCCGTCTGATCCTTGGTGAGGTCTCCATCCGTGCTCGAGCCATCCCTGGTGAGCTCGAGTTTGTGATTGTGCTCTCCCAGCTTGATCTTGCCCATGGCGTAAAACCGGCCACTGTTCGTGTTCGTGTTACCAGTGGCGACATTGACGCTGATATCACTGCGCACCTCCCAATCGAAGAACTCCTCCACCTCGAGCATGTTGTCCACCTCACTCAAGGGATACGTCCTGGCACCATCCTCGACGATCACCATGGGCCTGCCGTCATCATCAATTCCGAGCCTACCGAGGACCGTCTCCGTGCGACGACCGCGGAGGAACTCCACCTCGAACTCCTCTTCCGTGTGCACATAGGCCACATATTCGAGTTCGATGGCATAGGTATCACCATATTCCGGTTCGATGAAGATCTCCTCGTTCCAGATCTTCTCCACCTCGCCGGTGATCCGATCACCGTTTTTCATGATCACGTAGTCATTGCCAGCACGGCTTTCCGCACAGAGGAGGAGCAAAGCCAGACAGGTCAGCAAGCGAGGTGCCGTGAGCATCGTCGATGGATCCATAGTCATGAGTTGGGCGCCGGCATTTTAGCCTGCTTCCCAGCTGCCGACACCGCAGCAGTTGCCATCGATCACCCTATGGGCGGACACTAACGCTGGAGACGCAAGGAGGAGGAGTTATGGCGGCAAACGCTCTTGGCGGCGTCGAGCTCAATGCCGGGCTCACGCTCATCACCGCCACACGCAAGGGCATTTTTTTCCTGCAGCCGGATCCAGACCGGTCCAGCTGGCGGCTGTTCGAACCGGTTTTCCTCGGACACATCGTCAATCATGCCGTGTTGGATCCGCGGGACGGCCGGACGATTCTGGCGGCCGCCAGAACAGGCCATCTCGGCCCGACGATCTTCCGTTCAGAGGACGGTGGTCGCACCTGGACGGAAGCCCGACGTCCACCCGCGTTCGACAAGGCAGGACCGGGTGAGACACCCCGGGTGATCAGTCACACCTTCTGGCTGACGCCGGGGCACGCCGCTGAGCCAGACGTCTGGTGGGCAGGCAGCTCACCCCAGGCGCTCTGGCGCAGTGAAGATGCGGGACGGACCTGGCAAAGTGTTCGCGGCTTCAACGATCATCCGGACTACGAAACGCGAACCGAGGATCCGCAGGCCGGCACACCGGACGGTCCGGTGCTGCACTCCATCCTGATCGACCCGCGCGATGCCAATCACATCTACTTCGGCCTCTCTGGCGGCGGCGTCTATGAGACCCTGGACGGCGGCGAAAGCTGGGACCCTTTGAACAAAGGCATGGCCACAGCCACCGGCGACCCGGACGCAGCAGAGATGGAGCTCGACTACGGAGATCTTGCCTGGTCAGAAGTCGGGCCGCAGCACGATCCGCACTGCGTGCAGCTGCACCCGGCAGACCCCGATCTGCTCTATCAGCAGAATCACTGCGGCATCTACCGGCTGCGACGACCGGATACCACCTGGCAGCGGATCGGCCGCAACATGCCGGAAGACGTGGGCGATATCGGCTTCGTGATGGGGGTTCATCCGCGCGATGCGAATCGCTGCTGGGTCTTTCCCATGGACGGCACCGATGTGTGGCCGCGCACCAGCCCGGACGGCCGTCCGGCAGTCTTCACCAGTGGCGATGGCGGTCAGAGCTGGCAGCGGCAGGACAACGGCATGCCGGACCGGGGCTGGTTTACGGTGAAACGGCAATGCATGGCCGTGGATGACCAGTCTCCCGTTGGCGTCTACTTCGGCACCACTTCCGGTGAGCTATGGGGCAGCGCAGACGAAGGCGAGCACTGGCAATCGCTTGCCGCGCATCTGCCGGAGATCTACTCGGTGGAGGTGGCGGAGATCGATAGATGATGGTCACCATCCCGCAGCCACTGCTCTCTTACACCGACCAGGCAGATCGGGTGGACGCCGAAGGAGCAACGCTGAACGAGCTTCTCGATGATCTGGACCGGCAGTACCCGGGGATCCGCTTTCGGATGATCAACGAGCAGGATGAGATGCGCCCGCATATCATCTTCTTCGTCGGCGGCCGAAGGACGCGAAACATCGAGGAATCGCTGGCCGATGCAAAAGAGGTGGTGATCCTGCACGCCCTGTCCGGCGGCTGATCGATCAGTCCTCGTGCAGCCAGGCTGCGTGCCGAGGGGCGCGTTTCGTCCGGCTCCACTCATCCAGCATGTCATCCGCGACCGCTTTCAGCCGGGCCAGATCTTCGTCGCTTCCTTTGTTGCAGGCCAGCTCCAGCCGATGGCCATCCGGATCGAAGAAGTAGATGGAGTCGAAGATGCCGTGGTTGATCGGACCGATCACTTCGATGTCTGCGTCTTCGAGCCGTGCCTTGGTAGTGAGCAGCTCGTTCAGATTCGCGACCTCAAAAGCGATGTGCTGGACCCACTCCGGTGTGTTCCGATCCCGGTCCATGTCCGGTGAGTTCGGCAACTCGAAAAACGCCAGCACGTTGCCGCCGCCTGCATCGAGGAAGACGTGCATGTAAGGATCGTCCTCACCGGTTGATGGCACCCGGTCCTCGGCAATTGCGAGCTTGAAGTCCATACCCAGATGGGTGCGGTAAAAATCCACCGTCCGCTTGGCATCCCGGCAACGGTAGGCAACGTGATGAATGCCGGTGAGGCTCATGCGGCGTTCTCCTCTTTGTGCAGCACACCTCTACGCAGCTGATCCCGCTCCATGGATTCAAACAGCGCCTGAAAGTTGCCCTCGCCGAAACCTTCATCCCGACGGCGCTCGATGAACTCGAAAAAGATCGGTCCGATCATGGTCTCCGAGAAGATCTGCAGCAGCAGGCGAACGTCACCGCCTTCGGTGCTGCCATCCAGGAGAATGCCACGGGCAGCCAGTGCGCCGGTGTCCTGGCCGTGCCCGGGCAGGCGCTCATCGAGCATCTCGTAGTAGGTGTCCGGTGGCGGGGTCATGAAGGGGACGCCGCGGCCGGCGAGTGCATCGACGGTCGCTGGCAGATCGGCACAGGCCAAGGCGATGTGCTGAATGCCCTCACCGTTGTACTCGAGCAGGAACTCCTCGATCTGGCCATCTGCGCCACCCCGAGCTTCCTCGTTCAGCGGGATCCGTATCTTCCCATCCGGCGCGGTCATCGCCCTGGAAATCAGGCCGGTTTCCTGACCCTGAATGTCGAAATGACGAATCTCCTGAAAAGAGAAATAGCGCTCGTAGAAGTCCGCCCAGTAGTCCATCCGGCCACGGTAGACGTTGTGAGTCAGGTGGTCGATCTCGGACAGACCGACACCCGCCGGGTGCCGGTCTACGTTCTCGAGAAAGTTGAAGTCGATGTCGTAGATGCTGGTTCCCTCACCGTAGCGGTCGATCAGGTAGAGAGGCGCGCCGCCGATGCCACGTATCGCAGGCAGGCGCAGCTCCATCGGCCCGGTGGGAATCTCCAGCGGCTGAGCCCCGAGGGTAAGCGCCCGATCGTAGGCCTGGTGCGCGTCACGAACCCGGAAGGCGAGCCCGCAGGCACAAGGCCCGTGCTCCTCGGCGTAGTAGGCGGCCAGGCTCTTGGGCTCGTAGTTGACGATGAAGTTGATGCCACCCTGACGCCAGAGTGCGGCGTTTTTCGACCGGTGCACGGCAACCTGCCGGAAACCGAGCATCTCGAAAACCGTTTCCAGAATGCCGGGCTCGCGGGCGCTGAACTCCACAAACTCGAAGCCGTCCAGCCCCATCGGGTTGTCTTGCATTGCTGAATCCATGAGCGGTTCCTCCTCCGCTATCCGAAGCTTAAGAAACTATAGAGGTTTAGAAGCGGCGGATTTCTTCTTTTCTGCCCCAAAAGGCGAATCAGTTGGTGTTATCTTCCTACATACTGTCGATAATCAGTGATTTCTTTCCTTCAGAACACCATCAGGAGTTGGCGAGTCATGGATCAGACCGAGCGGAAGATTCTCACCCTGCTGCAGCAGGATGGAAGGATGTCCAACGTGGCTCTGGCGGAACAGATCGGGTTGTCCGAATCGCCAACGTTCCGCCGCGTGAAGCAGCTGGAAGCATCGGGCGCCATCACGGGCTACGCAGCGATCGCCGACCAGCGGCAGCTCGGCCTGGAGGTGACGGCCTTCGTGCAGGTCACCATGGAGCGGCAGCCGGACTCAGCCACCGAGTCCTTTCACGCCCACGTGGCTGAAGAGCCACACATCATCGAGTGCCACGCCATGAGCGGTTCCCACGACTACCTGATGAAGGTTGTGGCTAAGAGCATCGATCATTTTTCGGCGCTGTGTATGGAGCGGATCCTGAAGTTCCCCGGTGTGCAGCACGTGGAGTCGAGTTTCAGCCTGAAAGCCATCAAGCAGAGCCGCGTTTTACCTGCCTGAGGGGTATCGGGCACCGTAAGATCAGGACTCGCGACGCACCGCGCGGTCCACCCAGATCCGCCGAGTCGTCGGGTTGTAACGCGCGTAGAAGGGCCGTGGCAGGGCGCGGCAATAGGCCTGCATCCGCTGCTTCGCATCCTGCAGCGAGGCTGCCACGAAGTAGCCGCTCTGATACTCGGTGATCGGAAACGGACGTTCGGCTGCCACGGTCGGGTCCCAGTCATAGCGTTCGGGCGCCTCACGCGGCTCCTCATCCTGAGGTTCGCCACCACAAGCGTATGCCAGCTCGCCGATGCTCGACAGCAATCCCGCCCCGTAGGCTTTCACCTCCCCCTCTTCCTTCAGCAAACCGAACTCCACGGAGTACCAGTAGCAACGGGCCAGCCGCTCGATCTCGGAGTCGGAGGCGCCGAGGCTAGCCAGACCGATCTCCTGGGAAAAGTCGGCGAAGGCAGCATCTGCAAACATGGGCGCATGACCGATCAGCTCATGGCACACATCCGGCTCCGGGGTATACAGTGGGCGACTGTGGTGGCGGACATACTGAGTCGAGAAGAAAACCCGAAAGGCGAGCCCGGCCAGAAAGTCCCGGGAAGCGAGCAGGCCAGGTACCGGGTGGATCCGGAATCCGGTTCGATCGGTCAAGAACTCGCTCACTGTCCGGGCTTGTGGAATCGCGTCTCCACCGAACCCACAGGCCACCTCCAGTTCTCTGACAATCCGTCGATAGGCGCTGCAGGCATGCCGGTCATGCAGTGGACGCAGCGCTTCGTAGACCGTGCGCCAGGTTGCCTGTTCCTGCTCGCTGTACTCGATCAGCGGCAACACCTGCCCTTCTGAGTACGCCCGCGCGTACTGATCGATCCGGCCGCGGCTGGCACGATAGTCCGGGTCACGGAATCCCGGGTGGTCCGCATCCAGCGCGACACCTGCGTCCAGGGTGTTGCAGGCAATTCGATCCAGCTCACTCACATGTCGGGGAAACCAGGGTACGGACTGACGAT
This sequence comes from Candidatus Azotimanducaceae bacterium, assembly GCA_965215995.1. GTDB lineage: Bacteria > Pseudomonadota > Gammaproteobacteria > Pseudomonadales > Azotimanducaceae > SZUA-309. The sequence goes on from OZ244128.1 coordinate 5,289,794, forward strand.
CGAGCAGCAGCAGCCTCACCTTCTGCTCGGTCAGCGCGTCGAGCACACGACGAATCGCCGGATCGTCACGATCACCTTCACAATCCACGTAGAAGTCGAACCGGTCACCTCGAGCCGGTCGAGATTCGATATGGGTGAGGTTCACACCCGCCGCAGAGAACAGGTTCAGGGTGTCAGCCAGCGCACCTGGCCGGTCATTCAACTCGATGAGCAGCGAGACTCGCTGGTCGGCTATTTCAACGCTCTGGGTCATAATAAATAGTTGTATATCAATATATTCTCGGAGATATCTCTACAACTCCTTTAATATCCGAATGCCCCGGTCGTCACCGCGATGCCTGGCATAACCCCTCCTGCGAGAGCGAAGCGCTTCCGGCTGGCTGTCCCAGGAACCGCCGCGCACGCCATGGGTGCTGCAGCTCTGACCTGTCATGACTGCCGTACCATCTTCCACCGCGTATTTGTACTCCGGCATGCCGCACTCGAGCACCCATTCCGAGACGTTGCCATGCACATCATGTACCCCAAACGGGTTTGCCGGAAAGCTACCGACGGGCGCCAGCTGGCCGAAACCGTCATCACAATTGAGAACGGCCCAATCGCGGTAGAGCCGTTTGGTGGAACGGTCTGCCAGATTGGCGAACTCGCACAACCTGTCGATCTCATCACCGAACCAGTACTCACTGTCCGTGCCTGCCCGTGCCATGTACTCCCACTCGGCCTCTGTGAGAAGCCGGTATTTACTCCCCGTTTCCCGAGTCAGCCAGTCGGCGTAGGCAACAGCCTCTGACCAGTCCACGTAGCGCGCGGGTTCATCCGAGTCGCCCAGCCGCTCGTCCGCCTCCGCACCCGTGGCTTTGGCGTAGCGAAGATATTCGTCGACCCGGATCTCATAAACCGAGACTGCGAATGGTTGTGGAAGGGTTCGTTGCAAGGCCGGCTGCATGCTCGGTGGTCCGTCCGGATCACCCATCAGAAATCGCCCGCCGGGTATCACGATCATCTCGGGGCCAGAGCCACCGCTGGCAAGGGCGTCTCTGAACCTCTCACCGGCCGTTACCTGCATCGGACTGAGCTCGAGACGGACGCTGGCACCCGCGGTCGTCAGCTCGAGCGTTCGAAATGCGGTTCGATAGCCGATCGCCCGGGCGCTGACTTCCACCGTGCCGATGGGTGCGGAAATGCCTGGCTTGTAACGTACTCGCTCCTTTCCGCCACCGGACACCTTGTCGTAGCTCAGGGTGACGGTAGCTTCAGCAGGCGAAACCTGCACCGTAATGGCGCCTCTCGCCCGCCGCAGCTCCACGCGGGTGCGGTTGCTGCCATATTGAACGTAGTAGCGAATCCGCTGCGTCTCGTATCCGGGGCGGCTCACCTCTATGAGCTGCTCGCCGATCGGAACGCGCATGCCCGGCTCGTACTCTCTGGTCAGCTCAGGCAGCCGGATCCTGGCGTCTGGCGGGCTGACGTCGACCACCAGCGATCCGTGCGGGTCCATATCCAGTGACAGGTTGGCGCTGACCGTATCGTCCGTCAGCACGATCACCTGATGCTCTGCCACCCGGCGTTCCGTCAGACCCATGCGAATGCTGACCGGCCCGGAGGTAGTCAGCACTTCCATGGGCGTCACTCCCGCCTGGCGGACCCCATCGAGCTCAACCCAGGCCCCAATGGGGTTGGAGAGCAGCGCAAGACGGCCCACGCCGCGGCGCATCACCACCAGCCGTTTCACGCGGTCACCTCTGCTGAGATCCAGATCGATGATCTCGGGCTGATAGTGACTGTGTTCGATGGAAATCCGATGCCGTCCCGGTGCCAACATGGTGGTCAACGGTGTCAGACCGATGCCTCGTCCATCCACGCGAACCACAGCACCGGCCGGCTCGGATTCGAATACAGCTTCAATCCGCCACGCCTGGTAACCGAAGTAACCGGCGATCGCCAGCAGCAGGAGCACGACACCTGAAACAACTCTCGTATTCAGCGGACGGCCTCTTCGGGATCGTTCAGGATTGCGACTGCACGGGTCCAGCCTGCAGAAGCAGCACGGATCTTCATGGGAAAGCAGGCCACCTGAAAACCGTGCGGCGGCACGGCTTCCAGGTTGTGCAGCTTTTCCAGGTGGCAGTAGCCGATGTGCCTGCCTGCTTTGTGCCCCTCCCAGATCAGGCTCGCATCTTTGGTTTCAGCGTACTTCTTCGCCGTGTGAGAGAACGGCGCGTCCCAGGACCAGGCATCGGTACCAGTCACCCGCACACCTCGTTCCAGCAGGTACATGGTTGCCTCATAGCCCATGCCGCAGCCGGTGTGCACGTAGTCGTCCCGGCCGTAGGCCGCGCCTGCTGACGTGTTCACCAGCACGATGTCCAGGGGTTTGAGCACATAGTCGATTCGGTCAAGCTCTTTCGCCACATCGTCGGCAGTGACGACGTATCCATCCTCAAAGTGACGGAAGTCGAGCTTTACCCCCGGGTTGAAGCACCACTCGAGCGGCACTTCGTCGATGGTGATGGCCCGTTCTTCACCCGAGCTCTGTTGATTCATCGTCGAATGAAAGTGGTAAGGCGCATCCAGATGGGTGCCGTTGTGGGTTGACAGCCGGACCCGCTCCACGGCCCAGCCCTCTCCGTCCGGTAGGTCTTCAGGCTGCAGGCCCGGGAAGAAGGCGGTCACCTGCTCCGGCGTGTCCTGGTGATTGAAGTAGGTGATCTCCGGCTTCATGCCGGGCGGATCCGAGATGACGTCGTTCTCGAGATAGATCGACAGGTCAATGATTTTCGCACTCATGCTGCACCTCCGCTTGCCCGGTCGATCAGACGGATCTGCTCGGGATAGAGCTCCGCTACCGGCGCCGTTGCTCTCCCGGAACGGTAGTCGAAATCGCAGCAGGAACTGCCGAGCGCGATGGTCCTCGTTCTCTTGAGACCCTGACCGTCCGCATCACTCATCACGTCATCTGTCGCGCACATGTACGGCACCAGGTCCATGGCGTCATGCTGACCGAACAGATGACAGATCCCGCAACTGCTCATTTCCATCGCCCAATGACCCGTGGACTCGTCGATCCAGCCCACGTCAAACTGAAACGCACCCGGTTGCGACACGCTCCGGGATCGCGCACCCGCCGCGATCAGAGTCGACACGGAGCGTTTCAAGGCGCTGGTCTGATCGGTGCCGGCCGTTGACTCCGCATCTGGACGAGCCGCAACAGCGTCGCTCAAAGCCTGCAGCATGCGACCGCCGAACGCATGTGCGTCCATACCTCGGTCCCTCAAGGCGAGGTAAAGGCACAGCAGCGCCGCGCAGGTGAACAGGGAAAACGCCATAGGGTGATCAGGCTCATCGGCATAAACCAGCGTAGGTCCGAGGGCCAGATAGCGGGCCCGGCCGTCGGCGAGCACGCCGTCCGCATCGTCCGTCAGATCACCTAACCAGGTTCGGTAGTAAGCCGCTGAGCGGTCGAATCTCGACCCGAAATCCGCTTCGTTCATCGTCATCCTCTATCCGCAGCACAACGCGAGGCCTAGACTACTCCGAATCTAGACTCAGGACACAGAGACAGCAGCGATGGAAAGCAAGAGGTCACGCTGGAACAAGCGCTACGCCGCCAAGGAGCTGATCTGGTCCGCCGGACCCAATGCTCTGCTTGCCAGCGAGCTGACGGGCCTGTCACCCGGTCGAGCGCTGGATGCAGCCTGCGGCGAAGGACGGAATGGTCTGTGGCTCGCCGAGCAGGGTTGGACCGTCACCGCGGTGGATTTCTCCGATGTCGCCATAAGCAAGGGCCGGCAGATTGCCGAGCGGCGTGGTCTGCAGCTGGATTGGCAGGTTGCTGACATTTCCAGAGATCCGATTCCACAGCGCCACTACGACCTGGTCGTTGTCCTCTATCTGCACACGGATTCCACCGAGCGGGCACTCTGGCTGCCTCGCCTGATTGGCGCTGTTGCCCCGGGGGGCACATTCTTCTATCTCGGACACGATCCGGAAAACATAGCGCACGGACAGGGTGGTCCACAGGATCCGGACCTGTTGCCGTCCGCCGACGAGATCGCACAGGCACTCACCGACTTCAGCATCGATCGTTGTGAAGTCCATGAACGATCGGTCGACGCAGATCCGGGCCACGGGCAGGAAGCCTCGGGAATGGCGCTGGACACGTTCGTCAGAGCAACAGCTCCGAACTGATTCAACCCACCTTGATGCTCTGACGCAGCTCGAACTTGAGCACTTTGCCGGTGGCATTGCGCGGCAGCTCGTCCACATACACAACGTGGTTCGGCTGCTTGAACCTCGCCAGCTGATTCCGGCAGTGCTCGAGTATGGCAGCCTGACTGAGCTCGACGCCCTCCTGCAGCGCCACCACGGCGCAGCCGGTTTCTCCCCAGCGTTCATCCGGCACGCCAATCACCGCCACCTCACGGATCTCCTCGAGCTGGTAAAGCACGTTCTCGATCTCAGCGGGGTAGACGTTCTCGCCACCGGAGATATACATGTCCTTGAGGCGGTCTTCCACATAGATGAAGCCGTTCTCGTCCTTCGAGCCGATGTCCCCCGTTCGCAACCAGCCATCGGCAAAGGTCTCTTCGTTGGCTTCCGGCCGGCGCCAATAGCCCGGGGTGACCACCGGCCCTCGACACCAGATCTCACCGCTCTCTCCGGGTTCCGCCTCCGAGCCGTCTTCCCGGGCGATCATGATCTGGGTATGACGAAGCGGTTTGCCGGCAGAACCAACCATGGCCGGAACATCGTTTCTGCCAAGCACGCAGCAACTGGCGACGTTCTCCGTCATCCCGTAGCCTTCCTGAATGACCACACCGCGCTCGTACCACCAGTTCACCAGCGCGACCGGAACCGCCTCCGCACCAGCCAGCATCACCTGAACCCGGGAGAAGTCCGTATCCGGATTCTTGGGATGATCGCGCAATGCATTGAAGATCGCTGGCACACCCAGGAAATGGGTGATGGCAAGCGCCTTCGAGTTGAATGCATCGAGCGCAGCACCTGGATCGAAGGTGCGCATTACCACTGCCGTGCCGCCATTGAACAGCGCAGGACAGGTGAACACCTGCAAGCCGCCAATATGAAACAACGGCATCACGGTGAAGCTCACCATGTCTTCTCCACAGCGCATGCTGGACGCCGCATTGAATTGAGCCCAGAGCATCATGCCATGGGTAATGATCACGCCTTTCGGCAAGCCCGTGGTGCCGGATGAGTACATGAGCATGCACTGATCCTCCGGTTCCAACGGCACCATCTCCAGCAACGGCTCACGGTCGGCGATGGCGGCCTCGAAGGTGGACTCGCCGCCCTGCCCTTCGAGATCCACCCGATGCTGCACGTCCACCGTCAACGCGTCCACGGTACCACTGAGCTCCTGGTCGTAGATCAGCACGTCCGGCTCCGCGTTACCGATGATGTAATCCAGCTCCGAAGGGGTGAGTCGGAAATTCAGTGCCAGGTGAACGGCACCGATACGCCAGGTGGCGAAGACGATGTCCAGAGTATCGATGGAGTTCAGCGCCAGCAGGCCAACCCGATCTCCCCGCTTGACACCAAGCGAGCTCAGCCAGCTCGCCACACGACCGACGCGCTCGTGCATCTGGGCGTAGGTGAGTCGCCGGTTGCTCGGCAACTCTATGGTCGCCGTCTTGTCGGGCAGGTTGTGCGCGTTGTGCGCTATCCAGTCAACGATCATTCCCTGCATGCCTACTTCTCCTCGCTCCGGGTCTGGTGAGTGGGCCTGTTACGCGCGAGCTGGTTCCGAGCCCGGCTCCGCGTGGCTCGACTCGACATACTCGAGATCCCCGCGCAGGGATCGAGCACCAATGAAATAGTGACAAGCGGCCCAGACGTTTACCAGCACGGCCAGACAGAGCGCGTAGCGCAAAGAGTGCACGCCCGCGTCCGCAGAGAGCAGGTCGCTGACCACACCTACCAGATACGGACCCATACCCATGCCGATGATGTTCAACATGAACAAGAGTATCGCGGAGGCAACCGCCCGCATGCGCAGGCTGACCAGAGCCTGGGTCATGGCGAAAGAGGGCCCCAGATACATGCCGCCAAGTATGGACACCACCATAAGGGATGGGATCACCGCCCAGATTCCGCCATACAGGTAAGCGATGAACTGGAACGGCACCATGATGATGGTGGACCAGCCCGGCACCCACATGTACCAGCGGCGATTGTCGAATCGTTCCGCGAGCTTGTCTGCAAGGTAACCGCCGAGGAAGGTGCCTATGGCGCCGATCCCGCTGATCAACGCCAACCAGGAGCCCACCTCGGTGATGGGCATCTCGTGGCTGCGAATGAGGAAAGGCGCGTTCCAGGTCCCGGCCCCGTAGCCGACAAAGGCATGCAGACCCGCCGCGAAGGCAATGTGTCGGAAAGAGACCCGCTGCCAGAGTCTTGTGATCACCTCTTTTACACCGGGTGCCGGCTCATCGCTCTTGACCAGATGCTTATCCGCCATGCCACGAGGCGGTTCACGCAGGGTCAGCCAGATCACCAGCGCGACGAATATGCCCGGCACGCCCACGAGCACAAAGGTGTGCCGCCAACCGAGCGCCTCTGCACCCCAGCCGCCGACGAAGTTACCGATCATGGAGCCGAACGGTATACCCAGCGCGTAAATGGATAGAGCGGTCGCTCGGCTCTCTATCGGGAAGTAATCTGAAATCAGCGAGTGGCTCGGCGGGCTTGCACCGGCCTCACCCACGCCCACCCCGATCCTCGCCAGCAACAGCATCCAGAAGTTCTGCGCAAAGCCGCACAACGCCGTCATGCCGGACCAGACCACCATGGCAATCGAGAGGATCTTCACCCGGCTCCAGCGATCGGCAAGCGCAGCGATGGGGATACCGAGGGTCGTGTAGAAGAGCGCGAAGGCCAGCCCCCCCAGCAGGCCAAGCTGTGTGTCGTTGAGCGTCAGTTCCTGCTTGATAGGCTCGAGCAGGATGGCGAGGATTGACCGATCAATGAAGTTAACAACGTAGCCTAGAAAGAGAATGGCGAGTGCGTAGTTCCGGTAGCCGGGCGCGAAGCGCGGTGCTTGGTCCTCGGAATCGTTCAAGCGTCCTCCCCACCGGTGAGCAGCGTAGGCCGCTCCGCCTCTACGTAAGGGCGCAACTCTCTGAGCGATTCGTTCAACGCCACCACGGCCGTGTCCACATCGGCTTCGGTCATCGCCGTGCTTACGCAGTACATGAGCCGACTGGCAGACATCACGCCGCGTCGCAGCATCGTCAGATGCAGCAGGCGGCCAACATGCCCAGCACCGATCAGACCGTCTATGTTGTCACGAGCATTGTTGAGCGGCTTATCGGTCAGGTGCAGATTGGTCAGCGAACCGGTGCCACAGGCCTGGCCTCTGATACCGCTTTGCAGGAAGGCTTCATTGAAGCCGGCACGCAACCGGTCCCCTAGCGCATTGACCCTGGCCACCGCTGCCGAGTCGTAAGCACGCATGGCGGCAAGTCCCGCGGCCATCGTCAGGGCATTACCGCTGAACGTGCTGGCGTGCATCACCGGATCTTCCCGATCGGGATTGAAAAGCGCCATGAGCTCCTGCTTGCCCCCCACGGCACCGATCGGCAAACCGCCCCCGATGATCTTGCCCATGCAGGTCATGTCCGGCTGGATACCGTGCAAAGCCTGAGCACCCCCTGCATCGAGCCGGAAAGTAATCACCTCGTCGAAGATCAGCACCACGCCGTGCTTTTCTGTGGCCGTTCTCAGTGCCTTGAGAAAGTCCCCGGTCGCCGGAACCATGCCCATGGAACCGAGCACCGGTTCGACAATGACCGCCGCAAGATCAGCTGCATGTTGCTCGATCAGCGCCGTCGCGTAAGCGGGCTCGTTGTAAGGACAGATGATCGTGTCGTCGAGCACGCTGTCGGGAAAACTTCCGTCGACCGGCAATGACGCCGGTGCTGAGACCTCCCCTCGCCGATCGGGCAGGGGAACCAGAGAAACCTCTGCCTGCTCGTAGCTGCCGTGATAGCCACCTTCCATCTTCATCACTTTCTGACGTCCGGTCGCGGCTCTGGCGCAACGCAGCGCCATCAGCGTGCCTTCCGTGCCGGAGCTTGTGAAGCGCAGCTGTTCCAGAGCCGGAATGCGCGCCACAAGCAACTCGGCCAGCTCAATCTGAGTCAGGCTAGGTGCCGCGTAGGCAGAACCTCTCGGCGCCTGGGCCTGGATCGCAGCCACCACGTCCGGATGAGCATGACCGTGAATCAGGGAGGTGAAGTTGTTCATGAAGTCGAGCAGCTCGTTACCATCCACGTCGGTGAGGCGGCAGCCATGGGCTTCCTGCATCACCAGCGGGTAGGGTCCGTAATGGGCGCTGGACCGGGTATCTCCACCAGGAAACACCTTCTTCGCACGCCCGGCGAGCTTCTCGGATGTCGGCGAAAACGCCCTGTAAGCAGCGACCAGTGGGTGTTCGTCGCGCATTCTCCCTCCAGCAAACCCCCGCACTGGCCTCACTATACCCAGATAGCCCCACCGAACACATGCCCGAACACGGAACCGATCTGAGCTATCATCAGCCAACGACTGACTCATTTGGGGGATGAGAGATGAACCTATCGCAATTCCGGGAAGAGACGCGATCCTGGCTGGAGGAGAACTGCCCTGAGGGCGCACGGGGTGACGGTCAGATACCGACCGGCAGCACGAAGATAGAGATCGAAGACCCGGACGTGCGCCTCTGGCTGGAACGCATGGCGGAGAAGGGCTGGACGGTACCCACCTGGCCAACCGAATACGGCGGCGCTGGCCTTTCAACAGAAGAATTCGTTGTGCTCGTCGAAGAGATGCGCCGGATTGACGCCCGTCCGCCGCTGGCAGGGATGGGCACGAGCATGATCGGACCTACCCTTCTCGAGATGGGCACGGACGACCAGAAGGCCCGGCATCTGCCCCCGATTGCCCGCGGCGAGCTGGCCTGGTGTCAAGGGTACTCAGAGCCGGGGGCGGGCTCGGATCTGGCAAGCCTGCGAACCCGGGCAGTCGATCAGGGCGATCATTTCCTGATCAACGGCCAGAAGATCTGGACTTCCGGAGCGCAGTTCGCCGACTGGATGTTCTGCCTGGTACGCACGGATCCGGACGTACCGAAGCATGAGGGCATCAGCTTCGTGCTGCTGACCATGGACCAGCCCGGTGTGAACGTGAAGCCCATCCGTCTGATCAGCGGCAACAGCCCTTTCTGCGAGACGTTCTTCGATGATGCGATCGCACAGAAGGTGGACCTGGTGGGCGAGGTGAACAAGGGGTGGACGGTCGGCAAGCGCCTGCTCCAGCACGAACGCTCCGGGATGTCGTCGTTGGTGGGCGGTCGACGCACCGATCCCCCGGGCACGTTGCAGTCCGTTGCGCTCGAGTTTCAGGGTCGGACGGAAGATGGGAAGATCGCCGATCCGGCCTTCCGTGCACGCGTTCTTGAACTGAACATGAACCGCACCGCCTTCCGGCTCACCCAGCGCCGCACGGTGCAGGAATCGGAAGACGGCAGCACACCGGGGCCCGCCACATCGATTTTCAAGATGTACGGCACAGAGTTGCAGCAGGCAACCGCGGATCTGATGTGCCAGATGCGGGGCTCTCAGGGTTACGGCTGGACCGGGGACTCGTTCGACGATGAGTCAAAGGAGTGGACGAGAACCTTTCTGTCGACAAGGGCCGCATCGATCTACAGCGGTTCCAATGAGATCCAGCGCAACATCATTGCCAAGCGCGTACTCGGTCTGCCGGACTAGTACGCGCAGACTGGATTGCTTGAACGGTCGTCAGGAAGCCGGCCAGGAAACGCTGAACGCGCCACGGAGCTCGCCGAGCCGATAGCCGGTGGCCCGGTCGAAGGGATAGTCCCTACCCAGCTGTTCGGTTACGGCTTCCGAGAGCGCTTCGCCATGGCAGTTCAAGCACAAGGGCGCGATTGTGATGGCTTTCAGATAACGGGCTCCGCCCTGCCCGTCGAGCTCGAAATGCTCGGGGAGCGCGCTCGGGTCGGCTGCTGACTGCGTCGGCATGGAAGCGGCCAGGCGGCGCAATCCTTCCTTCTGCCAGGCTTCTGGCACGTTCTGCGGATTGCGGAATCTGCTACTGACCCGGGAGACGTTTGCACCCGAGCGTCGCGATAGCCGTGAAGCTATCGCAGGTGCCTGGTTTCGGCATATCTCTATGGCGGCCGCCAGCCCGGCGGTTTCAACCGCGCCTTGCAGCGCGCTCATCAGCTCGCCAGCGAATTCACCGACCAGCGCCCGGCTCTGCGCCAGGCGCTCATCCTCGGTGGCAGCTTCCCGGGCTGTGGACGAGCCCGCCGCCACCACCATCAGGGTCGCCGCGAAAACAGACGCTCTGATCAGGCTGTTTTTCCTTCCTTGATGGCCTTATCAAGGCGGGTACGCAGCCGACGGGCCAGGTCACCGGACCAGCGACGAATGTCACCCATCACGGAGGCAGAGTTCGCGGGCACGGTGGCCATGCCGGACCGGGAATTCAGAGTCTCCATCGCACGTCGCTCCGCGACCAGCGCAACCACGCTGCCTGTCCTGGCATCGATGAACTCCATGACGAAGGTGGCGGCACCGACGCTCGAGAGGTAGACGTCCGCGCGACCCACCATCTCCGGTGGCACATTGGAGATGATGTCGATCAGCGCACCGCGCAGAATCAGTGTCGCGGTATCTATGTCATCGATGTTCTCGACGAGGGTGAACTGCTTGGCCTTGGAGATCTCCTTCTCAAAAGCTTCGCCAATGATTTCCTCGAACTTCTGACGATCCTCTTCGCTGATGCCGAACTCGCGCTTGTGCGTCGACAGCATCGTCGAGCGGGTTTTGCGGGCCGGGCCCACGTCCCGGTACTCGAACTGGGCCTCCCAGAAATAAACCTTGTTGAAGTCGCCGAAGTTGATACCAGGCATCACGAAGGTCTCGCGGAAGGCACCATCCACCTTCACCAGTTCCGAGTAACGATCGCTGTCCTCGGACTGCTCCTCCTGTGCTTCGGCTGCAGCAGCCGATGTTGCGGCTTCTTCCTCCGCACTGATGTCCTTCGCGCCAAGGACCGCAAGGATGGCGACGGTGGCAGCAATTCCAGCCGCGAATGCATATATCGGTTTCATTGTGATCCCCTTTCTAATGCCGATTGGCAGTTTTAACAGTTGTCAGCGGTGTTAGCCGTTGGTCAGCTTCCAGAGAGGCTTTTTAAGTGCCTGTTTATTCTCATTATTATCGAGATTCGCAGGGTTGCCCCTATGTTAACCACAGTCAGTGGACCAGCGAAACCGTCCCGAGTTCATCCGAGGCATGGCATCATTGGTTTTTACTCTCGGGAACCGGGCACGTGAAGGAACTCTGGACCCCCATCTGCGATCGTCTCGGAATCCGCCACCCCATATTCGGCTTCGCCCACGACGTGAAGACGGTAGCGGCGATCACAAATGCCGGTGGGTTCGGCGTTTACGGCGCGACCCGCCGGTTCCCCGAGGAAATCACCGAGGAACTCAAACAGATACGGGCGCTGGTGGGTGATCGTCCCTTCGGCGTGGACCTCGTGTTGCCACCCGGCATGCCGGAACACAACTCCCGCGCGGAAATCGAAGCAGAGATTCCCGAAGCACACAAGGCATTCGTGGCGCACCTGGAGCAGAAGTACAACGTGCCGCCTGCCAGCGAGCCAGGCATGCGAACCCGCTTTATCCGCTCTACGGAAATCGAAGCGGAGCAGCTGCGCGCGGTGCTTGCTTCAGACGTGGATATGTTCGCCTGCGGCATCGGTGCGCCACCGGACGCCATTGAAGAAGCCAAGGATCGAGGCAAGGTCACGCTCGCTCTCATCGGCAGTCCTCATCATGTGGCGCGCAGCCGCGCTGCGGGTGTTGAGATTCTTGTCGCGCAAGGTTATGACGCCGGCGCTCACACCGGCCCCATTGGCACTTTTTCCCTCGTGCCGCAAATTGTCGACGCGGCGGATGACATCCCGGTGCTGGTGGCAGGCGGTGTCGCAACCGGCCGCCACATCGCCGCTTCGCTGGCCATGGGAGCTGCCGGGGTATGGATGGGCACGGCCTGGCTACTTGCCGAAGAACATCAGGAGCACATGCATCCGGTCAACACGGAGAAGCTCAAGGCGGCCGGCAGTGCTGACACAGTGATCACCCGCTCCGAGAGCGGCAAGACTTTCCGCCAGGTACGCACTGCCTGGAGTCAGGAGTGGGAGAACGAAGATGCACCTGCGCCGTTGAAGATGCCGTATCAGGATGTGCTTGTCGGCGACCTGCTCGGCGCCATCGAGGAACATGACATCGAACCCCTCATTCACTCCGGTGCAGGTCAGAGCGTGGGCTACTTCGATCGCGTGCGTCCGGTGGCCGAGATCATGAACCAGCTGGTCAGCGAAGCCGTACAAGCGCTTGACCGACAGGCCGAATACCTGCGCTAACCTCGCTCACGCTGCACCCGGCCTTCGTTTGTGCGCAAGCGCACAGTTTCAGAAGCTACTTACAAACCCCGCAAAACTGTCGATTCCCTCACGGGAATGAATCAGCCCTTTTCAGATACTTGATCCCGTTCTGACGCTATTCGGCGCGGTGAGTACCCACCCACCCGTCGTTGTTTTTAGCTATTAGAGCGGAGAGACGAAGTGGGACAAAAGAGAGAGGGACGAATCCCCAAAGGGACGTGGGGTATTCGAAGCAGTTGCCTGTGCGCACTCATATTCATGCTCGCTGCCTGTTCCGGCAGCAGCAAACAGGACGTCATCGAGAGCGAAGGCCTGGTGCTGACCGGCAGTGTCGGCGACGGCCCCATCGTTGGCGCCTCGATCAGGGCTGAAGACGCCGACGGCGAGCTCGTCTTTGAAGGAACGAGCGATGAAACCGCCAACTACATGCTCGAGATCCCCGATGGTACACATCTGCCTGTCACCGTACGGGTGACTGGTGGCACGGATCTGGTAACCAACCGGCAGGCGGACTTCGAGATGCAGAGCATCGCCTTCGAGTCCGGCCCGGTTACTCTGAACGTATCGCCCTACACCACGCTGGCAGTAAAGACCGCACGCTGTCTTGGTGAGATCAACCCCGATAACCTCAGTTCTGCCTGGGATCTCATCGATGACAACATCAACCTTGGCTGGGCACGAGAGTCGATCAACGATCCCATGGGAGAGCCCGTCAATGAGCAGAACATCACCACGGTGCTCATGGGCAACGAGGCACTTGGCGAGCTCATTCGGCGCACGGCCTCTGACCTGTCTGCCAGTTCTACGCCACTGACCACCGACGAGATCCTCGACCATCTGGCCTGCGATATTGCCAACGGCGCGCTGGACGGCACAGGAACCGACACCACACCCCGGGTTGGCTTGACTCTCGCCGCAAACGCCACCGCCATCGGTCTGGAAGTAGTGGCTGGCAACCTGCTGGTGGACGACGCAGAAGCCATGACTCGACTGGACGATGCCATGCGAACGGTTCTGCCCGGTGCCCCGGGCAGCGTTACTGACCTGGCCCCACCGCAGCCGTTGATTGATCAAACCGCAGATCGAATCGGGGTGTTCCTCGCTATGGAGGAACCCGCTCTGCTGGAATTCGCAATGGCGCTGGAAGAAGCCACGCCGAATACAGCCCGTGGCCAGGTTGCCGAGATCGCAAACGACGCCAACCTGACCGCGATAAACGATCTGTCCGAAGACATCGCTCAGGCCGATCCGGTGGCACTCGAGCCACTCGTTTCCCGTCAGGCCAGTCAGGCGGCAACACCGAGAATCTCCTTTGCAGCCGATGAGGCGATCGTGGCCCAAGGTGGCTCAACCCGTCTCAGCTGGGCGACCAGCGATGCGGAGACCTGTCTCGCTTCCGGTGGCTGGCGCGGCGACAAACCGGTGAACGGGTCCGAGCAGACCGGCGCGCTGAACACGGGCACGGAATTTGCGCTCAGCTGTGCAGGTCGCGGCGGTGTGGTGACGGAGCGTATGTTCATCGGGGTACAGTCCCCTGAGCCGGGGCCAACACCGGATCCGGATCCCGAGCCTGATCCAGATCCTGAACCTGATCCTGATCCTGTGCCGGATCCCGATCCCATGCCGGCACCGACCATCAGCTTCAGTGCCGATCGGGATACCGTCGACGCAGGTGACTCGGTGCGGCTGACCTGGAGCACCAGCAACGCTTCCTCCTGCACCGCCAGTGGCGCCTGGGCTGGATCACGATCGATCAGCGGTAGTCAGAGCGTTGGACCGCTCGGTGCAGACGTCACGTTCGTGCTCAACTGCACTGGTCCCGGCGGGCAGGCAACGGCCAGCGAGTCGATCGATGTGGTGCAGCCGGAACCGGTGCCCACCGTCAACCTCAGCAGCGCCGTCTCGAACGTCCTGCGTGGTACCGCAACCACGCTGAACTGGTCCAGCACCAATGCCACCAGCTGCACGGCTTCTGGCGCCTGGAGCGGCAACAGGGCGCTGCTTGGCAGTGCTTCGACCGGAAGTCTCAGCTCAGCCAGCACCTTCACGCTGACCTGCACCGGCCCCGGGGGCACCCGCAGCGACAGCGTGACTGTGCAGGTGACTGATCCTTCGGCGCCAACGGTCTCGCTCAGCGCTTCAAGCACCAGCGTCGATGAAGGCGATAACGTGACTCTGAGCTGGTCCAGCACCGATGCAGACAGCTGCTCTGCCTCCGGGGCCTGGTCAGGAGGCAGAGGCACGTCAGGTAGCAACACAGTCGGCCCACTGACAAGCACCAGCACGTTCACACTGAGCTGCAGCGGCGACGGCGGAACGGCGAGTGATGCCGTCACCGTAGTCGTCGCACCTGCACCGGCAGACCCACCGGTGGTATCGATCAGCCTGGCTGACAGCAGTATTGATGCGGGCCAATCCACCGCCCTCAGCTGGTCCGCGAGCAACGCCACGAGCTGCAGCGCATCGGGTGCCTGGTCCGGTTCAAGAGGGACATCCGGCAGCATCAGCGTCGCGCCTCAATCCACCAGCACCTACAACCTGACCTGCACTGGTGAAGGTGGCAGCGACAGCGACTCCGCAACGCTGAATGTCTCGGCCCTGCCGCCGACGCTCAGCTTCTCGAGCTCGGATGACCTGATCGATCAGGGCGCTGGCGTTACGCTGAGCTGGTCCACCACCAATGCAGACGCCTGTACTGCCAGCGGTGGCTGGTCGGGCGCCCGAGGGACCTCGGGCAATGAGTTCGTCAATGGAATAAGCAACAGCACCACCTTCACTCTGAGCTGTACCGGAGCCGGTGGGAACGTGGTTGAAATGATAACGGTCAGCACGCTCTCGAGCGTCGCGCTGAGCTGGGTTGCACCGTCTGAGAACGAGGACGGCACGCCGCTCACCGACCTGGCCGGCTATCGGATCTACTACGGCACCTCGAGCCGGGACTACTCCGGCATGGTGGAACTGAGCGATCCAGCGGATACCAACCACACCCTGTCGCTGGCTTCCGGTGACTACTACGTGGCGATGACGGCCGTCGACCAGGACGGCAACGAAAGTGCTTACTCAAACGAGGTGCTCAAGACCGCGCCCTGATCGAAGCCGATCCTAGGCGCGGCCGGACCCTTCCAGCAGCTCGCCCATGGGTGAAGCCAGTGACGCATCGGAGTCGTTGATCAACTGCAAGATGCCGAAGTTGAGCTCTTCCGACAGCGCAAGATAATCGGCGTAGTCACGCGCGTCCAGGTAAACAAACACCGAGATTTCGAAGCTCACCAGCGTGATCGCGGTGAATCGAACCCGCATCCCCTGTTCGAGCACCTGCTTGTGGTTCCCAAGCAGCCCTCTGATGTCCTCCAGAAGGGACTTCAGGCTATCGATTTCCACATCCGGTGCGAGGCGCAGCACCGGCTGGAAGAGAAACTTCTCGCGTGCGCTCAGATTTTCTATGGGTTCTGTCGCCAGGCGCATGTTCGGCACAGAGACGAGTGAGTTACCCAGGGTCCGGATCCTGGTCGTTCGCAGGCTGATTTCCTCGACCGTGCCGGTGGTGGTCCCGAATCGGCCAAAGTCACCGATCTTGATGGGTTGCTGGGTATACAGGGTGATTGCCCCGAACACATCCTCGAGCGGCTTCTGCAATACCAGCGCCACGGCGATACCACCAATGCCGAGTCCGGTGAGAACGGCGGTGATCTGATAGCCCAGGTTGTCCAGCCAGACCAGCACGCCCAACAGGAGAACGGTGAGCTTGAGAGCCGTCGCCAGCGGCTGCAGCAATGGGATACTCGACTCTCTGCTAAGGGCACGCAGCCGGATCGCGTACGCTTCCCGGGTCAGGCTCACACCTTGCCAGAGCATCCAGATAGCCACTGCCGTCACCAGAGTGTAGCCGCGTGCAAGGTACTGCGCGGTTATGCCGGTGCCAAGGTTCTGCATGATCTGGTTACCCAGCAGCGCCAGGAGGAACACGAGCACCGGTCCGGTCAGAAATCGGCGCAACGCAAGATGCAGCTCCCGCTCAGGCGACACCATCAACCGCGAGAGCCACCAGCCCAGCCCCCAAAGCACGGGAGCGGCAATCAGGACACTGATGAGCACCGTCACCCACTTGAACAGTGAGATGGTCAATATCGTGGTGTCGGGAAGAGTGAACGCCAACCACTCGACGAACGCGTTGTAACGGTACTCGTCGTAAAGCAGCTCCAGCTGGGCGATGGTCGCGTTGGAGAACTTCCAGATACGCCCTCCGGCACCATCAGGCACTCTCTGCAGGAGCACGGCAACGGATTTCTGCTTCGTCTGCAGTTCGACCAGAAGGTCACGATAATCCGGGAGCCCGTCGTCCGAGTGCCCCGCCTTGTCAGTGCTCAGATCCTCCAGGTCAATCCAGGTGCTGCGCTGCAGCACGATGGCCAGACCTCGAGCGAGCTGCTCCGGTGTGTACTCGTCCAATCTCGAGGGCAGGTTACGGAGATCGAGGTACTCGCTCGCTTCCTCCCAGTCGTTGTTGTCAACGGCACGCAGGTACTGTCGGACGGTTCCTCTGGGTGTGGAGCGTCCAAGGGGATCTCCCCCGCGCAGCTCCTCCTCCTGCGCTTCCTCTGCAATCAGTACCTCTGCCGCCTCGCCAGCGAACCCCGCGGGTGACAGCACGAGGATGAGAAGCAACAGACTGCTGCAGCACTTCGCTAAGGATCGACCGATAACGACCATGGCTTGGTTCTGTAAAACCTCTTCTCGGGCCTGGATGAGATTCTAATCACATGCGAAGCTCATGCGAATCGCTTCATCATCCAGAGTAAAAGGAGAGCTGCATGGATCTTGGAATCTGCATGGCTTCACATGTAGGGGACATCGACTACGTGGTGCGCGCCGAAGAACTGGGTTACAGCCATGCATGGCTGGCCGACTCCCAGATGTTGTGGTCCGATTGTTACGCGACTCTGGCCCTGGCGGCCACCCGGACGAGCAGAATCCGACTCGGCACCGGCGTCGCCGTCAGCGGCACCCGCCCAGCTCCGGTAAATGCCGCCGGTATCGCCACCATCAACGCGCTCGCCCCCGGCCGGACCTTCTTCGGCATTGGCGCCGGGAACACGGCGCGACGGGTGATGGGGCTGGCACCCCAACGGATCAAGGCATTCGAAGCCTACCTCAAGACAATCGCCCCGTTGCTTCGCGGTGAGGAAGCCGACTTCGAATCCGAAGGCGTCACCCGTCCCATCCGACACATCATGCCGGATGCGGGCTTTGTAAACTTCGACGATCCCATACCGCTCTACATCTCCGGATTCGGACCCAGAAGTCTGGCGCTGGCAGGTAAATATGGTGATGGCGCTGTGATTGGCGCAGCGCGTGACTCATCGATGAGCAGCATGTGGCACATGGTGCAAGCAGGCGCACGGGATGTTGGCCGTGACCTTTCACCGGGTGAGAACTTCTACACCACCGCGCTCACCACCATGGTCGTGCTCGAAGACGGTGAAGCGGTTGATTCCGATCGAGTCAAGGCTCAGTGCGGTGCCATGGCGATGGCGGCCGTGCATTACGCGTACGATCAGCAACGTAACTTCGGCCATCAACCGCCTAATCACCTCTCCGGGATCTGGGAAGATTACACGGCCCTGCTGGCAACAGTCCCCGAAGAGCGCTTGCACCAGCGTGTGCATGCCGGGCACAACTGCTGGGTGTTACCGGAGGAGGCGCAGTTCCTCACACCGGAAGTCCTCACCGCTTCTTCCATGATCGGGACGGCTGATGAGCTCATCGAGCGACTGCACAATCTGGCCGCTGAAGGTCTCAATCAGGTGATGATCCTGCCCAATTTCGATACCCGCTTCGATGTGATCGAAGCGGTCGGTCGCAAGGTATTGCCGCACCTCTGACCGCGTAGAAACGCAAAGAAACAGGCATAGGCACCTCGGTGCAGGTCTACCGGCAACCCCATCAATCAACTCCATATATCTTATTGCGAATATTTCTCATTAACATGTAGAATCGCACCTCATTGAGACATCCCAAGAGGAGCAGATCGTGCAAATCATGATGCCGACCGCCCTGGCAGCTGCACTTGCCGCTGTATTCACCCAGGCGCAGGCCGCCGAGCCACCACACGATCGGCTCATTGAGGAGATCACCATAGTCGGTGATCGGGAGCAGGCCGGCCAGATCACCGGTTCTGCCGAGTTCATCGGCCCGGAAGACCTGCAGAAGTTCGAGTACACGGACGTGCAGCGCATCCTCCGCCAGGCACCCGGCGTCTCGCTGCAGGTGGAGGATGGCTACGGGCTGCGTCCGAACATCAGTATTCGCGGCGTGCCTACGGAGCGCTCCGGCAGGATTACGCTGCTCGAAGATAACGTGCTGATTGCACCGGCGCCCTACTCCGCGCCATCTGCCTATTACTTTCCGACCGTCGGCCGCATGCAGGCCATGGAGGTGCTGAAAGGACCGGCCGCAGTCACTCAGGGTCCCTACACCATTGGCGGGGCATTCAACATGATCTCCACGCCCGTTCCCGAACAGTCCAGCGGCGGGCTCTTTGCCGAAGCCGGTGAAGATGAGACCTATCGTCTGCACGCCCACTGGGGTACGCGCACCGAGTCTGGCTTCGGCTTCATGGGCGAGACGCACCAGTGGCGGTCTGACGGTTACCAGCACATCGATCGGAGCGATACGGATACTGGCCTGGATGTCGAGGACTACACCCTCAAGCTTTCCTATGCCCCAACCGGCTCTCGACACGCAGTGGAGCTCAAGCTGCAGTATGCAGAGCAGACCTCCAACCAGAGCTACCTCGGTCTGACCGATGCGGATTTCTCAGGCGATGCCTGGCGCCGTTATGGCGTCTCCGAGCTCGATCAGATCGATACAGAACACCAGCAGCAGGTGCTGCGCTATCAATTCGAGATGAACGAGACATTCACCTTTACGGC
The DNA here is from genome assembly GCA_965215995.1 of Candidatus Azotimanducaceae bacterium. GTDB lineage: Bacteria > Pseudomonadota > Gammaproteobacteria > Pseudomonadales > Azotimanducaceae > SZUA-309. The sequence continues at coordinate 5,309,209 of OZ244128.1, forward strand.
GACTGCCTACAATAACGAGCACGAACGGGACTGGTTCAAGACCGAGGGCATCGATTTCGACGGCAGCGACAGCGCCGAAGCGTTTTCCAGAACCAGCTGGTCGAGTGTGGTCCAGGCAGTGAACACCGGCGAAGAAGCCGCGGGCGCCAGCGCGGCCGAGCTGGATGCGATCCTGCAGGGTGCAGACACAGCCGAAGGTGCCATCCAGCTCCGTTCCAACGCCCGTGAGTACTACTCGCGGGGCATTCAGCTACGCGGCAACTGGCTGGCAACCATAGGCAGCACCCGCCACGACATCGAGCTCGGCATCCGTTATCACGAAGATGAAGAGGACCGTCTGCAACGGAACAGCACCTACACCCAGCTGGACGGTGCGCTGTTGCTCGACGACCTGGGCCAGCTCGGCAATGCAGGCAACCGGATCCAGAACGCGGAGGCCTGGGCACTCCATGTATACGACCGGATCGAGTTCGGTCGCTGGGTGGTGGCACCCGGGCTGCGCTATGAAGACATCGATCAGAGCCGCATCCGCTACGAGACTCGCCCCGGCAACACCGACGACCCGGCATCTCGTGGCGATGACAATATCCGGGACACCCGGGAGAATCAGACCAGCGTCTGGTTGCCCGGCATCGGGGTTCTGTATCAGGTCAATGAAGAACTGTCCCTCCTGGGAGGCATCCACAAGGGTTTCTCCGCGCCACCTAACGCGCCAGGCATCAAAGAAGAAGAGTCGATCAACTACGAGCTCGGCTTACGCTTCAACAGCGAACGCTGGCACGCCGAAGCCATCGCCTTCCTCACGGACTTCGAGAATCTGCTCGGTGTCTGCACCTCCTCCTCAGGCAGCGACTGCGAAATCGGAGATGCTTTCAATGGTGATGCTGCCACCATTCGAGGCCTCGAATTCCGGGCCAGCGTGAATCTGGCGGGAGATCGCAACTTCCAGGTCCCCCTCGACTTCACATGGACCTGGACCGACAGCGAGTTCGATTCGGATATTGCCGATACCGAATACTGGGGCGATGTGAGCAAGGGTGATCCCATTCCCTACATCCCCGATCATCAGTTTCTGCTGCGCGTTGGCTTTCTGCTCTCGAGCTTCAGCGCGGACCTGTCCGCAAACTACGTTGACGCGGTCTGCACCCAACCTGCCTGCGGTGAGTTCGAGAAAACGGACGACTCCCTGACCCTGGATCTGGGAGCCGCCTGGGCATTCACAGACAGCTTCGATGTGTTCGCGCGCGTGGAGAACCTCACGAGCCAGAAAGACATTGTGGGTCGGCAACCCTATGGCGCCCGCCCTAACAAGGCACGTACGGCAGCAATCGGGGTGCGGCTCGCGTTCTGATCGCACGGAGGCGACGCAGGTCGCAGAATTCCCGGCTCCAGACGCCATCATGGTCTGAAGCAGCAGGCTTCAGACCATGCAGAGATACGCCTTCATAGCGGCCGCTCTTGCCGCACTGTGGTGGTTCACTTCCCAGAGTGACCTGGAGGCGGTGGTGCTGCCCGATGGCTCTCTGAGCTTCCCGGGCTACACGTTCAGCAATCCAGAGCCGTTCGAGCTCAACGCCCGGGTGTTGTCGGTGAAGGACTACCTTTCCGGACGGGAGGCTGACCTGTCTCCCAGAGACCTGGCACTCGGCTGGAATCGGATGATGGAAGACGCGGTGGTGGAGCAGATAGACATCAGTCAGTCCGGACGCTGGTACCGCTGGCGAACGGACAACTACCCCATACCCAGGCGTGAGATCGAAACTTCCAGCGCCAACATGCACATGGTGCCTGCGAATGAAGCCGTTGCCCGCCTGCTCGACGAGGTGGACGAAGATGACCGGGTTCGCATCGTTGGCCAGCTTGTCGACATCAGCGCGGCGGACGGCTGGCGTTGGCGCTCTTCGCGCAGCAGGACAGACACCGGCAAAGGCGCCTGCGAGCTGGTACTCCTGGAGCAGATTCACTGGCTTCCACTATAACCCCTCTATATGCTCGATGGCTTCGGCTTATCGAGGGGAACAGATGGACGATGATCATCGGGTAAGTGCCGGGAGCTACGCCTTCCTCACCTTTCTCACCTTGCTGAACGTGATGAACTTTGTTGACCGGCAGCTGCTCGCGAGCTTCGCTAATTTCATCGTCCCTGATCTCGGTCTGACCAACACCCAGTTCGGTCTCCTGACCGGTCTGTTTTTTCTTTTCTTTTATTCCACTGCCGGCCTTTTCATGGGCGCACTGGCAGATACCACCAACCGAACCCGGTTGATCAGCGGCGGACTGGCGGCGTGGAGCGCACTGACCGCCCTCTCCGGCGCAGCGAAGGGATTCGTCAGCCTGGCTATCCCACGGATGTTCATCGGGGTCGGTGAATCCATCATGACACCGACCTCGATGTCGCTGCTCGCCGACCGCTTTCCGTCCCATCGTCTCGGCTTCGCATCTGGCTTCTACTACATGGGTGTGCCCATCGGAGTTGGCGCCAGCCTGCTGGTGGTCGGCTACCTGGGTCCGGCCATCGGCTGGCGTAACTGTTTTTACCTGCTCGGTGGCATTGGTGTGCTGTTTGCCGCCGTCATGTGGTTTCTGCCGGAAACCCCACGCAAGCACCTGAAGAGCGCGTCTGGATCTGACGCGCCAAAGCAGTCGTTTAAGGAGATTGCACGCACGCTGATCGATGCGCTGCGCACCTCCCCTGCGCTGCTGATGACGATCGGTGGTGGCGTCGCCTTTCATTTCATTCTCGGCGCGGCCACCTTCGATCAGCTCTGGTACGTGGAAGAACGGGGATTCGAACGGGCGGAGATCGCCCAGATCACTGGCTGGATCGGCATCATCGCCGGTATTCTCGGCAATCTTTTCGGTGGTCTGGGCGGCGACTGGTTCCTGAGAAGAACCGGCATGGGCCGGCCCATGTTCCTGTTCTGGATCATGCTGCTGCTGGCACCGGTCAACATTGCCTACCGGCTCGTGCCACCGGACACCCTCTGGTTCTGGTTGGGTGTGTTCATCGGCTTCTTCCAGCTTGGCTGCTTCTACGGCCCAACCTTCTCGACTGTGCAGGAGCTGGTGCCGCCACAGATACGGGCCACCGTGGTCGCTCTGTACATTCTGCTGCTGAACATGGCCGGCGTAGCCATCGGCGTCAGCGCCGCCGGTGTGTATGTGGACTGGCTGATGGCTCGCGGCAATGAAGCGCCCTACACCTTGGCGTTGCTCTGGTTCACCGTGATCTCGCTCTCGGCGATACCGCTCTTTTTCTTTGCCGGCCGGCGCTTCGAGCACGATCGGGCACGCCTGTTCGAAAAACTGCAAGCGGACGATGCGTGAGCGTACCCGGGCGCTCAGAAGGCGCCGATGATGGCGCCCATGAGCACGCTGTATGCGACACGATAGCCTGCCTGAATCAAAAACAGGCGCATGCCCCAACCACAGAAGGCGCTGTCTGATGCCATAGCGGTGGCAATGAAACCAATGCCAACGATCAGACCGAACACAGCGCCGCCAAGCACGGTGCCTATACCCAGTGCCAGCATGAGTGCGGCAACGACGATGCAGGTCAACGCCGCCGTGAAGAAGCTGATCACGAACGGCATGGGTGTTGGCTGAATGTCGTCCTCCGTCTTGCCGAGAGCGTCCATCCAGGCTTGACCAAAGAGCGGTCCGTACCAGAGGCCACCCAGGATGAAGGCAACGGCTGTGGCGATGAGAATGGCCAGCCAGTTGAGTGCCATGAGATCGATCATTTCTCCCCTCCCGATGGGATATGACGGACGAAGATTATCCCGCTCGGCCACGTGATGCATTGCACTCCCAATTCGTGACCTGTATGAAAGAGACAAGCAATTCAGGGAGTGCGGGACATGCACGAGATGCCGACAGACGGCCGCGACTGGCCAGCACTGAAAGCGGAAATGGTGACGCGCGGTGAAGGCGATGCCAAGTGGCGTGACGGTAAGACGGCCGTATACGTGTTCAACGCCGGTGAAGACGTGGCCGCGGTGCAGAAAGAAGCCTACACGCTGTACATGTCCGAGAACGGATTGGGTCCGCTCGCCTTTCCCAGCCTCAAGCAGATGGAGGACGAGGTGGTCGGCATGGGGCTGTCCCTGCTGCACGCGCCCGAAGACGCGCGCGGCACCATTACGTCCGGGGGAACGGACTCCATCACAATGGCCGTAAAGGCCGCCCGGGATTACGCCAGGAAGGAAAGAGGCCTGACCGGCCGCGCCAACCTGGTCGCCCCCTATTCTGCGCATCCAGCCTTCGACAAAGCTGCCAAACTCATGGACATCGAAGTGCGACGAGTGCCGGTAAGCGCCGATCTGCTGGCCGATGTGCCCGCAATGGCCGAAGCCACGGATGCACAAACGATCATGCTGGTCGGGTCCGCACCGAGCTTCCCGTACGGTCTCATTGACCCGATTGCAGCGCTCAGCGAGCTGGCGGCAGAGCGAGATCTATGGTTACACGTGGATGCCTGTGTCGGTGGCTACATCGCGCCCTTCGTGCGCATGAACGGAACGGACATCCCACCCTTCGACTTCGAGCTGCCTGGCGTCTGTTCCATGTCTGCCGATCTGCACAAGTACGGCTACTGCGCCAAAGGCGCCTCCACCGTGTTGTTCAGAAGCGAATCCCTGCACCAGCAGATGGTGTTCGACTGCAGCGACTGGCCCGGCGGCCGCATGATCACCCCGACGCTGGCAGGTACCCGGCCCGGCGGCGCCATTTCTGCAGCCTGGGCCGTCATGAACTACCTCGGCGTATCAGGCTACCGGGAAAAGCACCGCCAGGTGACCGACGCCAGAGAAAAAGTGGAGGAAGGCGTGCGGACGCTTGGATTCGACATCCTGGGCACGCCAAAGCTCGGCATCGTTGCTTTCACTCACAAGGAATCGGACGTGTTCACGGTGTATCGGAACATGTACAAGAAGGGATGGTTTGCCAGTCTGACGACCGAGCCACCCGCGCTGCACCTGATGCTCTCACCTTTCCACCTGGAGGTGGTGGACACGTACCTGAGAGATCTCGAAGAGAGTCTGGCGGCTGCTGGCGACAAAAAGTCAGACGGGTTCGAGGCACGCTACAGCTGACCAGCCCACCGACGCCTTGGCTTCGCAACAACCGCGATAGAGCCGACTCTACTCCAGAGATCGATAAACTCGGGCTACCAGCTCCTCGGCAGCAAGCATGGCGATGATCAGCACGATGAAAGCAACCACACCGTGCAGTGGTCCGTCGAACAACACATCCTCAGCAAACACGAAATCTATCACGCCCAGCATAATGAACTTCGAGGCGAACAGAATAATCCATGCGGCAAGCAGCCGGGCGAGCTTCCAGCCACGCCCCGCTCGCCCTTCGAAGAAACCGGCGACCACTGCCTCGAGCTTCAGCGTCAGCTGGAGCAATACCTGCAGCAGGATTGCAACGAGAAGTGAAACGCTGAAGCTGCTCACCGTAACGTGTTGCCAGTACTCGGCGAACAGGTTCAGAACCAGCAGATCGATCAGAATGGCCGTCAGGTAGCGAACGAAATACCTCTGGCCGTTGGTCGGAGCCTGGGCGAGTAGAATCCCCCCCTGGTGCTGACTCATGTCTTGCTATTCTCTGGCAAACAGCAACTCCAACCGGCCATCCTGCAACAGCGTGGCTTTCTGAATCGAGAGTGCCGGAAAGAACTCGTCTAACTGCTGCTGAGTGTGCGCACGATATCTGCCCTGCCGATCCACACTCGTCAGCTTGAGATGAGAGTCATCTTCAATGCCGTACCGCCGGGCCTCGTTTTTCGGTTGCCAGTCCGGCTCCTCCGACCGGGCGCCACTGTGCAGAGAACCGAATCCATAGCCGAAGCTACCCCGCGCGAGGTGCGGCGACAACGCCCGGCTCAGCCCCTCGAGCCCTTCGAGCGGCAGGTAGTGCAACGCATCCCAGAACATGCAGATGTCGAAGATGAGATCGTCCGGCAGCCGGAGATACTGAGCCAGCTGCTCAGAGGCTTGCGCCGTGCTGAGTTCTTCCGGCGGCTTCACCACCAGTTCGCAGGAGAACAGATCCACGAAGTGAATGGCGGCATTTCTACCAGCAAAGAAGTTCAGCGTGTCTTGAGCGCCGCTACCCAGATCGAGGACATGAATCCGCTCCCGTGACTCGATCTTCTCCAGCAGCAGAGGCAGCAGCCTGCTGGCGACTGTCTCGGATCCGGAGCCGTTGAGCGGAACCGTGTCCGAGGCACGCCGGCTTCGCAGCACCCTGCTCATCCGGCGCTCTGGCTACCCTTTTCCTTCTCTTCGTTGGCCCCGTTTGCAGGCGTGGCGGCACGTTTCGGCGCGGCCACTGCGGGCTTCTCAATACCGGGATCCATATCGATGGCGCCTTTGAATTTGGCGCCATCTTCCAGCGTCACTCGAGGAGCGGTGATATTGCCACGGACTTTACCCGTCTGGGTGATCACCACTTTCTCCTCGCCCTGAACATCCCCGGTCACCTGGCCTTCGACCTTGACCGTCTTTGCCGACAGATCCGCCTCCACGGTGCCGTTCTGACCTATCGTGAGGTCGTGCCCTTTCAGAGCGATAGAGCCGACGACGTTTCCTTCGATCAGCAGGTTCTCATCGCCGCTGACCTCTCCCTTGATCTTGATGGTTGATCCGATCACCGCTGCATTCCTCGTGTTGAACGTTTCAGATGGCGTCCAGTTGGCGCCTGGACCACTGCTCGAGCCAATCTCCGGCTCCGAGTGGGCGTTTTCTTTGCGTTTCTCGAACATGGCTGCCACCTCCTTCAATCCCGCCGTTTCAAGTGCCAGAAATACAATATAGGCCATCCTTCGAGATATGTCTCGTATCTTATTGATTTAATTCACTTACTTGAGAGTTCTCCAATTGCCGCTCGATTTCAGCGCTTACATGAGGGTTAGAATGCATCCATGGGAGAGTTTTCGAACGACGCCGTGTCGTGACCGATCATCACGGCGAGCATCCTGTTTCTGCTGGTCCGGCTGTTGATGCAGGCACTGCCTACCGGGAGCTGACCCCTGCTGCGGTTGTCTTCGGCATCGCTATCGGTGCCCTGATGACCGCTGCCTTCATCTACATCGGTTTGAAGCTCGGCTTCACCATGCCGGGATCCACAGTGGCGGCGATCCTCGGTTTCGCCGTGCTGCGCGGCCTGCTCAGGCGCGGCTCCATCATCGAGAACAACCTCAATCAGACGGTCGCCTCCGGGGTCAACAACGCTTCTGCCGGTATCGCCTTCACCCTGCCTGCGCTGTTCATTATCGGCGCCGCCAACCCGGAACTGGCCGGATTCAATCCCATGGCCGCCCTCCTCGCAGCCATTGCCGGTTCCTTTCTCGGTATCGTGGTGATCATCCCTTTGCGCAAGCAGATGATCGAGTTCGATCGCCTGCGATTCCCAAGCGGCATTGCGGTGGCCAGCCTCCTGCGCTCTCCAGGCGCCGGCAGGCGGCAAGCCAGGCTGTTAGCGGGCGGATTCCTCGTTGCTGCAGCCCTGCATCTCCCCGCGTACTACGGACTCATCCCTGACCAGCTCACCTTGGGTGCCTGGGTGGGATTGCCATCCTGGCTGCCAGTGACGCTCGGCATTTCGTTCGCCAGCATCGGCGCAGGTTTGCTCGCCGGTCGTGGCGGCCTGCCGTTTGTGTTCGGCGGCATGTTGGCCTGGTGGGTGCTCTCTCCGCTTGCGACCAACCTGGGTTGGGTGCCCACGGCTCAGGATATCGGCGTGGACCGGACCGTGGAATGGTCAGCGTGGGCAAGCGACGTGGTCTATGCACAGATGCTGCGACCGTTGGGGATTGGCATCCTCATCGGCGGCGCGCTCTCCGGTGTGATCGCAAGCCTCCCGGCGCTGAAGGCAGCGCTGGTAAGTCTTTCCCGAGCAAGCACCGTGCCCGGCGCGATGCAGGAGCTGTCTCCCAGGGTGCTGGTGCTCGGCATCGTCGGCGCGCTGGTGGTGCTCTTTGCTGCGGCCTTCCTTGCCGATCCTGATATGGGACTTGGCCGGGCCATGCTCACCGCGCTGGTTGGCACGATCTGGCTCGCGCTTGCCGGCCTGGTGGTCGCACAAGCCACCGGCATGACCGATATCTCTCCCATCTCCGGGATGTCGCTCATCGGTGTGACCATCATGTTTTTCCTGACCAATGGCAACGTGGCCACGTCCATCATTCTCGGCGTCGCTGTCAGCATCGGCATTGGTCAGTGCGCCGACATGATGAGCGACCTGAAGGCAGGGCATCTGGTCGGCGCCCGGCCACGCCTGCAGCAGCTGGCACAGCTTTCCTTTTCCTGGATCGGCGTGCCCGTGGCCATTGGCGTGCTTTTTCTGCTCTGGAATGGCCCGGGCTTCGGCCCGGACAATCCGGATCTTTCGGCACCCCAGGGGGCGGCGCTTGCGGCGGTGATAGAGGGCCTGAGTGCAGGTGCTGCGCCTGTCGATAAATACCTCGCCGGGCTCGGCGTCGGTCTCGCCATGGGCATCTTCCCCATCAGCGGCATGGGCGTGCTGGTGGGGCTCGCCATGTATCTGCCCTTCTATATCACCCTGACCTATGGCGTGGGTTGCTTCAGCGCCATTGCCTTGGAACGTTCGCGGGGCGCCTCGTGGATGAGCTCGACGGTGGTGCCGGTCGCGGCCGGGTTCATCATCGGCGAGGCGCTGGTTAACCTGACGCTGACGCTCGTGACGCTGGCGACCGGATGATGGGAGGCGCGTGATGACCAAGATGCTCGGGATCGTCCTGCTCATCCTCGGAGTGATCATTGCTTCATCAGCAGGGATCCGGCTTGGCGAGACTGAGTACCGGACAACGGTCGCTGATGGACGGACGACGTTGTTGGATGCACCCAGGAACGCCCACGCAGCACCGGTGCCTGCTGTAACTCGGCTGGCAGATTGGTTTGGCGGTGCTGGTCTGTGGTTCCTGGCCGGCCTGATACTGCTGACCGCCGGTGCCGTCATTGGCCGAGTGGCGATTGGCCGCGATGGAGAGTTGGAAACGACGGCAGATGGACACGATTTCACGTCGACGTTGGCCTTCCTCTACCAGGCGATCACTCAGATGGTCGAGCGATTCGATGCCGAATCACTGGAGGATACCCGCAACCGAGTTGATGAGACGCTGGAAAAACTGGTGCTACCAATGATCGAGGCGAGAGAGGTGCTGCAGCATCGTTTCGGTCTGGGTGGCGCTGCGCTGGTGCTCGGGCCGCTCTCGGGGGCGGAACGACTGCTCAACAGAGCCTGGTCAGCGCTGGTGGACGGGCATGCGCCGGAGGCTGAACGGAGCCTGGCAGCAGCAATTGTCGAGGTAGACCAGGCACGGCAGGCGCTGGATGAGCTGCACGAGGATTCGACCTGATCGCGGTCCTGGCACTCTGCCACTGCTGGCCCCCGCCGCTTTTTACTGGATAACCAGGCAGAGTATCCTGGACCGAACAGGCGGAGTTACAAGTGGAGAAAGAGGCGCGATCGTGAAAATAGGCTACTTCGGATTCAACAACGGACCGCTGGGCACTGCGGATGGAATCAGCAGCGTGCTGCAATGTGCCGAAGCGGCAGGCTTCGAGTCCGCCTGGACGGGCGAGCACGTGGTGGTGATCGACCCTCAGGAGCCACCGTCGCCGGTACCTCCGGAGTTTCCAATGCTGGATACGGTCGCATCCTTATCGTTCGCCGCGGCCGTGACCACCCGTCTCAAACTCGGCTCAGGCATCGTTCTGCTGGCTCAGCGCAATCCCGTCGTGCTGGCGAAGGAGCTGGCCAGCGTTGACGTGTTGTCCGGCGGGCGGCTGATTTTCGGCATCGGCGTTGGCTACGTGAAGCGCGAGTTCGACGTGATCGGTATCCCTTATGAGGAACGGGGCGCCCGGGTCGATGACCATATTGATGCCATGCGTGCACTCTGGACCCAGGACAAGCCAGTGTACGAGGGTCGCTTCACGCAGATCTCGGGCATTCAGGCCAAACCCATGCCGACCCAGTCACCCCACCCGCCTTTCGTGATAGGCGGCATGTCACCGGCCGCGTACCGGCGAGCGATCGTCCGTGGTGACGGCTGGTACGGTTTCAACCAGACCGAGGATGAGGCGGCGGCATCCATAGACGGGTTACGTCAGGCGGCGGCAGAAGCCGGCGCGCCGGAACGCTTCGATGCGCTGGAGATCTCAGTCACCCCACGCGGCCCAGTCGATCCGGACCGAGTCAAACGCTTCGAGGATCTGGGCGTGTCCCGGTTGATTCTGCTGCCAACACCCGCCGCAGACAGCGGATCGCTGCTGGACGGCACCCGACGTTTCATCGAGGACACGGCCGCGGCTCTGCTTTAACAACGGACTCGGCTCTGCTTTTTCGGCAGGTTACAAGGGAGATGACAGTGGAAGACCCCTCGACCGCAGGCCCGCCACGCCTGAGCACAGGGCTGAAAGTCGCTTACGGCTTCGGGTCTGTTGCCTATGGCGTCAAAAACGGCGGCTTCGACTACTTTCTGCTGTTGTTTTACAGCCAGGTTGCCGGTCTCGATGCCCGCCTGGTCGGCATTGCCATCACCACCGCCCTGATCGTCGATGCGGTCAGCGATCCCATCGTCGGCTACTGGTCCGACAACCTGCGATCGCGCTGGGGACGGCGACACCCGTTCATGTACGCCGCGGCCTTACCGATCACGCTCAGCTACTTCATGGTCTGGAACCCACCGGCGGACGGCTCACAGACCGCACTGTTTCTGTACTTGCTCGCGCTCGCGGTTGTGATCCGAACCTTCATCACCGCCTATGAGACACCGTGCTCTGCACTTGCACCTGAGTTGACCTACGACTATGACGAACGCAGCAGCCTGCTCAGTTACAGATCCTATTTCGGCTGGACCGGCGGCAACGCGATGACGGTGCTCATGTTCTTTCTGCTGTTCCCGGCGATGGCCACCGAAGCCATCCCGGACGGCCGGTTCAATCCGGAAAGCTATGCACTCATGGGCGTCATAGGTTCGGGGCTCATCCTGGCATCCATTCTGGTCTGCGCTATCGGTACTCACAGCAGGATTCCTCACCTGATGGCCCCTCCCCCTCAGCGGCGTATGACGCTCACCACCGTCTTCAGGGAGATCTTTGAAACGCTGTCGAACCGCTCGTTCATCAGCCTGTTTGTTGCCTCGATCTTCAGCGCCGTGGCGTCGGGGCTCGCGGCTGGCCTTGCTTTCTATTTCCAGACCTACTTCTGGGGCTTCACCTCGGTCGAGCAAGGCGTCATCAACATGTCGACGTTCATCGCCGCCGCCATCGGCTTTGTACTGGCACCGCTGGCCACCCGGCGGCTTGGTAAGAAGCGCGGGGCTATCATTGTCGGACTCGCCGCATTTCTCGGTGCGCCGCTGCCCGTCGTGCTGCGACTGTTCGGGCTGTTGCCGGAGAACGGCACGGATTTCATCTTCTGGTTCATCTTCATCACCCAGACCATCGATGTGGGCCTGATCGTCTGCTACGGAATCCTGTTCGCATCGATGATCTCCGATCTGGTGGAGCAGAGTGAGCTGCAAACCGGACGCCGGTCTGAAGGTCTGTTTTTCTCGGCCGTGACCTTTATCCGCAAGTGCACGCAGGGCTTTGGCCTGATGGCCGCTTCTCTCGTGCTCTGGCTGGCTCAATTTCCCACGGGCGCCACAGCCGCGGAAGTTGGTGATGATGCGCTCTGGCGCCTCGGTGCCTGGTACGTACCGACCATCCTGTGCCTGTGGATGACGATGATGCTGGTGATCTCCACCTACAAACTGGATCGGACCGAGCATGAAGAGAACCTGCGTCGGCTCTCGGAGGCGCGGACGTGACGTTCGCACCTACCTTCCATTCGCTGGTAGACGTGGTTCAGACTGACGCTTCGCTTGCGATTGTCTGTTCCAACGCGGTGGTCTCATCCACCACATCCGAGAATCCAAGGGTACGCCTGAGCCGGGTTCCATCTATGTTGAAAGGCACGCTCAGGTCGAGGCCACCTAGGCGTTGCTGAAACGGGTCATTGGGATCATCGGTCAGAACAATCTCGCCCCGCCACCCGGAAACTTCGGCGAACTTCCGTGCCCACGCTATCTGACTGACCGGTGTTTCCTCGGCAACATTGAAAATCCGATTGCGTGCCTGCTCACAACCGATCGCCGCTGCAACCGCTGCGCCAACGTTCTCGATGTACCCATACGTCGTCAGCCAATGTGCCCATCTCCTGGGGACAATCAACTCCTCTTCGCCACTGAGCATGGGTGCGATGGCCCAGCGAAAGCGCCTTTGCTTATCGCCAGGTCCGTAGACCATCGGCAATCTGAGAATCGTCCACGTCGAGGTCAGTCGCTGGACAGCAGCTTCCAATGGAATCTTGTCGTAGTCATCGAGATGCTTGTCCGGATCATCAACGGATCGCGGCCGACTCTCCCGGTAGGGAAACGCCGTGGTACGAAGGGGCGCGTCCTCATCAATGGCACCGGTAACTGCCTTACCGCTGCCACGCCTATGCAGCAACTCGTAGTTGGCATAGACGTCACAGGAGCTGATCATGACGTATTGATCGATGGCACCATCCAGGCAATCCAGAAGCGGCTGAGTGTCAGCAACCACCATCGGTATCACATCGACGACCACATCGATCTTCCGTTCCAGAACGATTTGCCGAAGCTGATCTGGTTTCGAACGATCCCCCGAAAGATATATGGCATGCGTGCCAGAGCCCGGTTCCCGGGACCGGCTCAAACCGTAGGTTTTCTGAGCAGGAGCAAATCGCGCAATGGATTGGCCGATGAATCCATTGAAACCGATGATCAGCACACGCATCGACTCATACTGACTGGCGTTCAACCCTTTATCAATCAGCGCGATTGCTTAGGCAGATCCGGTAGGTGATAACCCCGGTTTTCGTCTCCAGATCTCCATGGTAAGTTCAAAGGGCTTATTCGTGATCACGCCACATAGCGTGAACAATCGGGTGAGGGAAACGCTATGGCTGAAGGAACGGTTAGCAAACACCTGGAACCAGGTACGGCCGAGATCGACCAGTCACCGCCCAACCGCGTCGATCGCTGGCTCCTCAGTCTGTTGTATCGAGGCTGCGGCAAGCCCGAGCTGAACATCTGTCTTTGGGACACTCTCAACCCGCTCTCCGGCGGATCCACGAAACCTACGCTACGCATCTCCAACCGTCAGGCACTGTATCGCCTACTCGCAAAACCTGAACTCCGTTTTGGCGAGCTCTACGCCGGGCGCGAGCTGGAGGTATACGGCGATCTCGCCGATGTCATGGAACGGATCTATGCGGGCATGCGCCGCGTCAATCTTGCCCAGGGTCGGCTGCGCAAAGCATGGAGGCGAGCCATGCAACGTCGTGCGCGCTCCAATCATCTGGATGGTTCCAGGCAGAACATCCACAGCCACTACGATCTCGGCAACGACTTCTACGCCCTCTGGCTCGACCCGGACTACATGCAGTACACCTGCGCCTACTATCCCACCTGGCAGGCCACCCTGGCCGAAGCCCAGGCTGCGAAGCTTGAGCACGTTTGCCGCAAGCTGGACCTCAAGCCCGGCGAGCACGTCATTGAGGCCGGCGGTGGCTGGGGCGGCCTCGCACGCTACATGGCGAAGCATCACGGCGTCACCGTGCGTTCTTACAACATCTCCGCGGAGCAAATCGCCTACGCCCGTGAGCGTGCCAATCAGGAGGGGCTGGACGACCGGATTGAGTATGTGGAGGACGACTACCGCAACATCACAGGCACCTGTGACGCCTTTGTTTCCGTAGGCATGCTGGAGCATGTCGGGCTCGAGAACTACAAGGCGCTCGGTGGCGTGATTGACCGCACGCTGACGGGCCAAGGCCGCGGCCTCGTGCATGCCATAGGTCAGCTGACGCACCGCCCGCTCAACGAGTGGATCGAACGCAATATCTTTCCCGGCGCCTACCCACCCACCTTGCAGGAGATGCTGGATGTCGTGGGCACCGCCGACTTCAAAGTCATGGAGGTGGAAAACCTGCAGGCCCACTACGCGCAGACGCTCGAACACTGGCGTGAAGGTTTCGAAGCCAACGTGGAAGAGGTGGAACGGTGCTTCGGCGCTGAGTTCGTCCGTGCCTGGCGGCTGTACCTCTCCGGTTCCCGGGCCTCCTTTTCGGCCGGAGAGATGCAGCTCTACCAGGTGCTTTTCGAGCGGAACTGGAGCCGAGCCCTCCCCGCCACGCTCGACCGTCTCTACCGTGACCCGTGATCGAAAGCGACGTGATCATCGTCGGCGGCGGGCCTGCCGGCTCCAGCGCTGCCTGGCGGCTTGTCCAGGCAGGCGCGACCTGCCTGGTGCTCGATCGTGAAGACTTCCCAAGAGAGAAGCTCTGCGCCGGCTGGGTGACGCCGCAGGTTCTCAGCGACCTGGAGATCGATCCAGCTGCGTATCCGCACCGCTTGCTCACCTTCGAGGCATTACGCATCTCCGTGAAAGGTCTGCCTATCGCACTGCGTTCACCCCAGCACTCGATTCGCCGATTCGAGTTCGATCATTACCTGCTGGAACGCTCCGGTGCAGAGCGTCTGGTGCACAAAGTGCGCGATATTCGGTTCGACTCCGACACCTACGTCATCGACGATACCTTCCGCTGCCGCTATCTCATCGGCGCCGGCGGCACACGCTGTCCGGTGCACAGAACTTTCTTTCGTGCATCCCACCCGCACAGCAAGCCGCTCCAGGCTGTGACGCTCGAGCTCGAGTTTCCCTGCAACTGGCAGGACCCTGACTGCCACCTCTGGTTTCTGGAGAAGGGACTGCCTGGCTATGCCTGGTACGTGCCCAAGGCAGACGGCTACCTCAACCTGGGCGTCGGCGCGATGGCTGAGAAGCTGGCCAGACGTGGCGGCAACATTCGCAGCCACTGGCAACACCTCATCGACAAGGTGATCGATCGAAAGCTGATCGACGAGGACCCGGGGGTGCCCAGCGGCTACAGCTACTATCTGCGCGGTCCAGGCAGCGGCGGCCGCATCGGCAACGCCTTTATCATCGGGGACGCCGCCGGGCTCGCCACACGGGATATGTGCGAGGGCATCGGTCCAGCAGTCCGCAGCGGCATCCGGGCGGCGGACGCGATTCTCGATCGCGGCGAGTTCACACTGGATGGCGTGGATCCATTCACCAGTCAGAGCCGCCTGGTCAGCGGCCTTCTCAACTACGCGTTTACCGGCTGATCGCTGGTCGCGTAGCTATTGCCTGCCCCATCAACACCATCGCTTACAACTTTGACTACCGTGTTGCCACTGGAGTTTACCCTGCCCGACGCTGTCACCGGACCGCTGATCTGGCGACAGAATGGGGAAAAGCTATGAAATAGGTTTGGTAATCGTTTGATTTATCTGATTATTTAGTCGGACTCACAACCAGGCAGATCACCAACTCGCAGGCAGGCCTCCGTGGTCGCGATGGCCACATCTGCCACGTAGTACAGCGTCGCGAAGCCCAACTCTTCCCGACCCAGATTGTGGAAGATCATGCCGAGGGCGATGTCACCAGCGGTGAACCGGGTATGGTTTGCAGCAAAGTAGCGCGCCGGCTCATTCAGCGGCTCGTCGATGAGCAGCGATCGCACCCGGCCTACGCCGGTGTGGTAAGCCTGTACCAGCAGCATCTGATACAGCTTCCCGGCCTTCGGACCGGGCAAGGCACCGAACACCTCCCCAAAGGCCGGCGCCAGGTTATGATGATTCTGCTGCAGCAGATAAAGGGCACAGTCGATCTGGGCGAGGCGGTGCAGACGGAACGTCTCCTCGAGGCGGCAGTCGTCCATGGCTTGAGGCGTCAACTGCATGATGCCGACCGCGCCCGCAGCGGAGCGCGCCTCCCGCACACCGCCGCTTTCGATGATGACCTTGCCCGCCAGCGCGGCAAGTGTGTCCTCGGGCAGTTCGATACGGCCTTCACGCCGGCGCTGCTCGAACACCTCGCGGATCGCCACGTGCAGGGAAACGGGCTCGCCCTCACTGCCTACCTGCAAACCATCCCAGGTCCCCCAGAGCCGGGCCGAAGGCTCATCACCCGCATAACGTGCCACCAGATGAGGAAGATAGGCCTCCGGGTGATCACAACTGAGCGCAAACGGAAAACCGACCCGGCCCTCCTCTCCCGGGACCCATCCCATCACCTTGCTTTCCCGAGCGAGACGCTTGCGCTGAGCGTTGATTTCCCTCTGATTGGCCTCGCGCGCGCCAGCATCCGACAGATAACCGAGAAAGCGCATTCGATGGTCATAGAGGATGTGGCGGTCGGACTCCTCGCAGAAGCTCGTGCCGGTGAGGACCCAGCGGCGGATGGTCGCGAGGTTTGTATACACACCCTGGCTCTCCCAAAGTGGTGTGCGCTCGATGACCGTACGCCAGCCGTCGAGCGGCACCGGTTCTGCGGCTGGAGAACGCTCCGCGAGCACGATGAGCAGTACGGCGAACAGGTACCGGGCGCCGTGATTCATTGTCTGGATTCGCGTCGCCTCAAGGTTTGGTGCCTGGCTGAGCATCGCCGCGATCCGGCCGGGCCATGGCCTCGATCCGCTCGAGCAGATGCCGGAGCGATTCCGCGACTTCCTCGTGACCCTCCTTCTCGAGCCGGGCAATCTGTGCCTCGATGTCCGCCACCTCTTCACCCAGCCTGCTGGTGTTATCCGTCGTGGCCTCCGCCATCGATTCGATCAGCCTCTCCAGTTTTTCCGCGACGCGCTCGGCTGTAGCTCGAGAATCCGCCGCCAGATCCGAGAACTCTTCATCTATCTCCGCCCTGGTCTGCGTCCAGTATTCGCTTTCGAAGTAACTGTCGATTCTGAGCGCCAGGGCTTCCATGAGACTGGAAGCCTGCCCGACCACATCGCTCACCTGCCAGATCGCCAGCTCCAGCGGCGTCAGACCTTTAATTCGGTCACCGGGGACCACAGGCGGTGCCACTTCACTCGGATTGAGCAATACGAGCATGGGCGGGCTTTCCGGCGGCACATAGGCGACGGCGTCCTGCTGAACGAGTTTGGCGTGCGCCGGATCGAGATTCACCCCGATTTTGAAACCCGGTGTCTGCCCGGCCACCTCTATGCTCTCGACGGCACCCACCTCCCGGGCATCCAGATAGACCTTGTCACCGGGGCGCAGCCCGGCGGTGTCCTCGAGCACGGTGGACACGGCGATATCGCGCGAACAGCCCGACAGCAGGAGCAAGGCGGCAAGGATCACGCAGCCGAACGAAGATCCGCGCATCGCAACTCCTTTCATATCAGCACGCAACCGACGATCCCTCTTCACACCCACGCTGCCCTCCGCCGTCATGGATCCGGCTTCGCCCGGGATCCTGTAGCGATTGGCACCGGCAGTTAGCTAGACTGAGGCTTGTGTAGTGGCTGCGAGTTATCGAGCATCTGGTGCGCAATCCAATCAAGCTGACGAGCTTCGTCACGGTCGAGTAAAAAACTCTCATACCGTTCTGAATAGTCCGTTACAGATGGGCTGCAAACCCTCGTTAGTGTAATTGTACCGAACGGATCCGGGAGAATTCCCGGCAAAGACATCCGCACTTCGAAGAAGCCGAAGCTGAGTCGGCTACGTAGGATGTCCTGGTAAAGATCTTGATCGTCTTGGTTCACGAGAAAGTGGTTACCCGGATCACAGCCCAACCTCCGTAGCAAAGGTTGGCGCTCTATATCTGCAGATTCAAACCCCGGCTCCGCCACGAAATAGTGAGAAACATTCGTTTCGTAGTCAGTTCGAGCAATGGATCTCAGGTTGGTTCGAAGAGAGTCGAATGTCACAAAGTCTGTACGGTCGAGAAACCAGCAGATGTGCAGCTCAACATTGGATCGCTGTAAAGCCTGTCTAAGAAACTCCTGGTACTCGGTATTGATCACAAGCTTGGCGCCACCGAAAACATATATCTTGAGTTTCGAGTCTCCTGAAATGTGTCTAGCGGCAAGATCGAGATCTTTGATCCTACAGTCCAACAATTGCCGCGTTGGAGAGAGTTCTGAAAACCGTCCTTCAGCCCGATGTTTGATGTCCAGTTGATGCCGATACTCAACCTCTTCAATCGATAGTCCAAGCGCCTCGGCAATAGCCGTTTTTAACTCAGATCTCAGCCTACGATAGTAGTTGGACTCAAGCCGGGTGATGGTCCAATGCGGTATCCCCCACTTCTCGGAAATCTCTTTAGTCGTCTTGGTACCACGGCGGCTGGCAATCAGTTCGCTTAGGCGTCCTGATAGTTCTTCGTTGTTGTTGTGCGGCAATGTACTCATATTTGACATTTAAACTGCCTTATGGCTATGACCCATTTTCTGGCGCACGAATGGTAACAGACAATTACTGTTATACAACGGAACACGACCTAATTGCATGCAAACTGCTGTCAAGAAAAGTGGATCTTTGTAATACCATCTAATCTTGATCTAGACGGTTTTCTGCTGTAAAAAACTGTACGTTACTGTTTCTTGGGGGGGGGGAACAGCATGCAGATCATAAAGTTAGCTGGCTTGCGCCGCTTCGCTACCCGGCGCCCAATCCCAATTGCCCTTCAAGCAGCGAGGTGGAACGTACGAGTCCGCGGGCTCCTGTCTGAGGTTGTCAACGCAATGCCCTCCACAGCGGGATTGGCGGGCATTATCGCGATCGCATTTAGCTCCTTAAACGCAGGCCATTGGATCTGGCCCGTCATGCTCATGAGTAGCGCTGTGCTCGGCCTACCCGCCATTTCGTTGATGCGCCTTAGCATCGAGGAAAAAACATCTCGAGTACTTCAGATTACTGCGGATAACCCCACTCTCGTACTCCGCTTCTTTCTTTATCACGTTCACGACTACATGCGCCGCGAAGCGCGTTTTGTTGACGATGCCTTAAGCATCGATCTGAAATCAGCATCTGGAAGAGAAGAAACCCAAGACTGCCTCGACAGATATCGTCGTCGGTCGCTGCTCGGCGATCCAACATTAATGTCGACTGAAATCCACAAAGTGTTTGGCTTCCGGACGGAACGGGCCTTGCTAGAGTTCCTGCGGTTTCACCCAGAGAGAACTCACGCATCGGTGACCACTTTCCTCGAAGCCCGCAGAGAACTCGCCTCCTGTGCTGACGAATCCGCATCTAATGCTGTTCTTGCCCGTCGCAAGGCTGAACTTGCACTAGAGGATTTTCGAGCTGAACAAAATCAGTTTTCCCTCATCAATGATCACACGCTTGTGGAACAAGCACTTGAGATTGTGCAGGCACTCGGAACCAATCAGGCCGTATATGAGCTAATCAACTCAATCCACCAGCTTTGCTCATCTGGAGACTGTGATCGCGCCTTCAAGCTAGGGCAGATCATCGACCACGCGAGAGGGACTTCTCTAATGCAACTTGCGGATCTAGAGATGAACGCTGGCAAGTGCGAACGCTGTTTCAACTCAATCGCCGCACGCCAGCTAGCGACAAAGATGGCAGCCAACCGTTTCGCTGAAGTCGTTCGTGACGAAGCCGAAATGCAGGGAAACAAGAAGATTGATATCGCCACGTCTGGAATCAGCACAACTGTGCTAGAGGGAATACTGGCCGCCAAGGACCATATCGGTCGTGTATATATCATCGAGTCCGATGATTTGCTAGCCAAGGAGAACCGCCGACTAAAAAGCGAACTCCTCTATCGGGGTGTTGATCAAACAGATTTGATCGATGAAGAAACCGCTAGGAGTCCATACCTCCAGACGAAGATCGCCATATTCGTCGTTGGCTTCGAAATGATGACTGCAGACGGCCACTTGGTGCACCCAAAAGGCGCCGACGGGGCGGCGAAGATATTCTCCGATCTCCAGCCCAACAGCTACCCAAAGAAAGTGGCCCTCGGTGAATCATGGAAGATCCGTGACAATGGCACATCACGACCGGGTGATCCAGGGCGGGTATCCATCTATCTTCCCTGCAACATTTCAGTAGTGATAACTGATGCTGGCATATTTGACAAGTGCGGCGGTACTTTTGACCTTCGATACTGCCTCGAGTTCTGGCAGTCAAAGCTGTCAACCAATGGTACGCGGGTTTGCTGAGCAGACTTGCAAAGTTCGTTGAGCGCAATCGGATCCTATTTCCAATTGCACTAAGACTATGGAAGTCGCTCCCGCCACCGCTAGCAGCTATGGCTCGCCGTTTAGTCACTCCCAGGTGGATCGTCGGTGTGGTCGGGGTCTTAGTGCTGCAAATCGGGGGCCATCCTTTCGTACTCCTCGCAAAACACTCCTATCGCAACAGAGGGGCCTGGGGGCTGCCAGGTGGTGCGGCTGAACCGGGCCCGCGCCTATCGCCGTTTGACGATCCACTTGCCTCCGCGCTGAGACGTGAACTGTTAGAAGAACTAGACCTGCAAGTTGTTGTTTCGAGTCAGCTTCGAGTGGACGCGTCTCCGATAGCCGAGGAAGAAACGGCTTTGGGCCGCCAGCTAGTTTTCTACTATAAGATCTGGTGCAAAGAAGTTTCCGATCGGAACTCCGACATTCACGCTCAGTTACTTACAGGCGGGTTCAAACCGAGATCGGCCGAGATCGACGAAGCCCGCCTCGTGTCTTTAAGGACCATAACCGAATATGACCTATCTTCTGGTCATCGAGATTTCCTTCTCAACCTTCCCAACCAACTAAGAACAATAAGTTTCGACCAATCACACAGAAGGAATGCTACAACAAGACCCCTGTAGCGGTTGAGAGCCAGAGGCCAGTGCCTAGGCGGTCTGCGAAACACAATCGGGATCGTTCCCCGAGAGATGCCTGATAGCTTCATTGGCGGTCGCTTCATCCAGACAACTCCGCAAGACATCCTCCCGAATCCGTTCTGGTGGTGCGGTGAGATCGATAGTACGCACCCGAACCTTATGACCATGCAGGTCATACTCAAGATCCAGCGACTTGCCAGATTAGGCGTAGAGCAGCAGCCCTTCCATTGGCTTTTGATCTCGAAGCGAGAGGATTCGGAGATACGCATAGAGTTGATACAGGTTGCCCGTGTGCACCTTCTCCTCCGAGCCCCAATATCCGCTAGCCAACGTTCGCTTGTAGAATTTGCACTCCACCACGACCTTCCGATCAGCATCCTCTAGAGATACATCGGTTTGCATCCCAGGTAGGAGACTGGCGGAAGTCTCATCAGCGGCGACAGTATCCACCCATCGAAAGGTTTCTGACCGGATGCTCTGTAACGACCCACTACAGTGCCCCTGATTTGCAGCGCCTTTTAGCAGCTGTTAATTCCATTTTGGAAGGAAACAGGAGCACGATATTACGTGTGGTTTCTAAAAATCGGGCAATGCTCGGGCAAAACGAAAGGCAGAATGTAGCGGTCATAGGAGGAGCCGCTAACTAGTTGAAATACGGAAGGTATTTGGTGGAGCCAGGCGGGATCGAACCGCCGACCTCTACAATGCCATGGCACTCCGCCATCCCTTCCCAGCCGTTCCACCCGTTTCCTCGCTGATCAAGAAACTCTTGTAAGCCACTGAAATAAAACGTTTTTGTTGGCGCTGAGTGTTTCCTGGCGTTTACTTCTTCCTCTGCCTATTCCAGGCCCAAAACGCCCCCAGGCGTTACCCCAACCCGAGAATCGTGGGTGCGGTCACGGCGTCGGAGTAGGCAACCCACTAACCTATCGAGGAGGAATAACCATGAAGACGAAACTCTCGGACGCAAAGCTGCGCAAGTGGCCCAAGGTCGACAAACGGGTTGAGGTTCGCGACCTTGAATGCCCGCAGCTGGTGGTGCGCGTTGCGCCAGATGACGCGCGGACTATCAGCTTCTGTGCCGTCTACCGTGTGCCCGGCGCTGGGCGCATGTCACCGAAGACCGGCAACCGGCTCGCCCGACAGGTGCGTGCGACGATTGGGCACTACCCAACCATGTCACTGGCAGACGCGCGGAAGACAGCCAGAGACATGGCGGCGGAAGCCAAGGCAACGCGCCGCGACCCTAACCAGCAGGTGAAGGAAGCGCGGAAGCGGACGATGGACGCGCTGTGGCCGGACTTCAAGGCGTACATGACCGAACAGCGCAAGGCTGTGTCGTTTCCGATTACCGAAAACTACTGGCGGCTCTACGTGAAAGGCACTGAGCTTGCCGCGCTGCCGTTGGACCAGGTGCGCGGCCATGAGGTCCACAAGTTCATTACCGCCCTGGGCAACCGTAGGACGCAGCGCACTGCGAACGAATGCTGGGGTCGGGTCTTCAAGCGGTTCTTCTCCTGGGCGCGGCAGTCTGGACATGTCGACATCGATCCGCTACACGGAATCTCCTACGACTTCGTGCCCAACAAGCGAGGTTGGCGAGTTCCCGATCCGTTGCTGCACCTGTACTGGAAGGCGGCGGTGGTCCAGGGCTACCCGTTCGGCGACATCTTTCGGCTATGCATGCTCACCGGCATGCGGCGGAGCGAAGTTGCCCACCTGACCGAGGACGAAGTTGACCTGCAGGCCCGGGAGATTGTGCTGCCCGCTTGTCGGCTCAAGGTGGGCCGTGCGAACAAGACCGTGGACCCCGATGCGGTGTTTGTAGTGCCGATCACGGATCTCGTGCACGAAACGTTGATGGACGTGTACGAGAAGCGGCGTCTGTTGGAGCCAAAGGGACCGTACCTCTTTACCAAGGCCGGAGCACAGTGCACCGAACCACCCGTGGCGTTCAGCAAAGCAGGGTTGCCCAGGGACAAGTGGGTGGCCACGTACGTGGCGAAGCACAAGCTGGACGTAAAACTGCCGGACAAGGCCAACGGAGAGAAGACCGTGCGCCCGCACCACGAGATGCGGCACACCATGAAGACGATCATGAAGGACCTTGGCACGATCCAGGGTGAGATCATCCACGCCTGCGCCGGGCATACCGAGATCGGCATCGACGCCGTGTACGGCCACAGTGCCTTCCGAGTTCAGAAGCGGCATGCTTTTGAAGAATTCCACCACTACCTGAAGGCAGTCATCGATGGATCGTTTCACGACGGCGTGTTTAACCGACGCACGTCGGCAGTTTGACCGGGTCCGCTCAACCTGGGCAGATCGGCAGAGCATGATCAAGTTCCACGACAAAGTCCTGGCGCTGTCTGCCCAGTACAAGAAGTTGCCCGAGCATCTCCGGCTGCTTGAAGAGAACCCCGCCAATATTGAGAAGGCGCTGGCTACCCTAGTGCGGAAGGCGGACGGCATGCGGTTCATCCTCACCCAGCTACAAGGTGAGAAAGAGCGGATGGACGTAGACTTCGACGCTTTCGCGATACGGGCCTTTATCGAGGTCCTGAACGAAGAGCTGCCGCCAGAGCGGCAGTTTCAGTTTGAGCCCACGGTCGCCCCGCGCGACGTTGAACGGGTGCTTACCGCCTTCGAGGCAGCGGATGTGGACCCACCACCGGGCGAGAAGCTGATCAGGAAGGCTTTGGCGGGGTAACGCCTCCGGGGGTGTTTTTGACCTGGAATGGCCGTTGCGGCGAGTAAGCACCAGGAAATCCATTGCCCAATGAATCTCTCGTTAGCACAGCGGCTCACGAGAGTTTAGTGAACAGACAGCAACGCAGAGACCGCTTGAGAAGGGATGGAGGTGTGCATTCGGGACGTAGGGGCCGAAGGTTCAAATCCTCTCACTCCGACCAATCAAAACAACAAGTTACGCACCCGGATCCTATGTCAGGCCCTGCTCGGGGGCGTTCTAGGGGCGTTCTGCGCCTCGTCGGGTTGCTATTCCTCCTTCACCCAAATCGCCACGGCTTGGCCCGTCTTGTACTGGGCGGTCGTTGTGAAGCCAGTGCCGTATGTTCCATTTGCAGAGTAGCCTTGATGCACTGCCGCGGAACTTCCTTCGCCAACACCTGTGATAAGTAATCCATTTGCACCCAGTTCAGCCGCTTGTTCCTTCATACGGTTGATTGCGGTGTTGACCTTCTGCTGCTCTGTGACTGCCCAGGAGGCTTTGCTGGAGGATTGGATCATTGCGATTTCTTCGTATTCGAGGGGTGCTTTGGAATAAATCTTCACTTCCTCTGGCGAAATCGGTTCGCGTGGCTCGCCCAGCATAACGTGAGAGGTCATGCATCCGGCGAGTAGAAGTGTTGAGAACAGAAGCGCAATTGTTTTCATCTTGTTGGTCCGGAACTATCGGAACTGCGAAGCGTAGCAGCGAACATTTTTTATAGCGCGGATACATGTCACGTTTACGACCCACGTCGATCGCCCTTTCCCTTCTCGTACGCTTTTCTGTTTTTGCGGATTTGAGCGTGATTCTTCTCCGCCCAGTCAACCAGCGCCGTGATTGGCACCAGAACTGTTGTGCCTAGCTCGGTAAGCTCATACTCAACCTTCGGCGGACTCTCGTCGTAGACCGTGCGGTTGACGTAACCGTCCGCTTCGAGTTCCCGCAGTGTGTTCGTCAAGACCTTCTGCGAGATGTCGCCGATTGCCCGCCTTAACTCGTTAAACCGCAACGATCCGCCTTCCAAAACGACTAACACCAACAGGCTCCACTTGTCGCCAATCCGGTCGATCACGTCGCGGAACGGACAGTTCGCGGCGTCTCTTTTGTCGTAGACGGTTACCTTCAGCATACCTGGTTACCTCACAGTGCGTTATTGACACTAAGTATCTAGAGTACACTATAAGACGTTTCTCGACGCACACGGGAATCTGTCAATGCAAGAACAGCTTTATGGTGATGGCTCAGTTCCAGTTATTGGGCTGACGGAAGATGGCCCGCTGTACCCTCCGACCGAGATTCCCTGGCAAGACGATCTAACAACCGTCTCAGGTAGTCGAGCTGAAGGTAAGGTGCTGCATCTGTTTGGCCTGATCTTGAGCCGAGACGGCGTGCCGCTGAAAGATGCGACCGTTGAGATCTGGCAGGCCGACATCAATGGTAACTACCTCCACCCTCGCGGCTGGGATCAAGATGACGTGCTCGACAACTTTGGCTATTTCGGGAAAGTGAAGACGAACGAGCACGGTCTTTACTCGTTCAAAACGATACAACCCCGGTGGTATCTCTTGTTTGGGTCGCCTCGCGCCGCACACATTCACATGAAAATGCGGCACCTCGAACACGGCGTTCTAACGACGGAAGCCTATTTCGCGAACGCATCCCACGAAGAGATCGCGCCAAACGACAGTGTTTTTCTTGGCCGGCCATCACACGTGCGAGAGCGCATTGTGCTCGATGAGGACAATCCAAATCGTTACTCGGGACTGGGTATCGAGTTCGAGCCTGACTCGATCGCAACGCGCTACGATTTAGCATTCTTGCTATAGAGGTGCGCACTGCGGGTGAGCCGACACAACGTTTTGTATCACAACCTACAACGACCTGGAGATCGCCATGAGCGTTAAAAACAAAGAAAAGGCAGTCGCGCTGCTGAACAGTATCGAAACTGGTGACCAAACGGCAATCGAGTACGTCAACGCAGAGAAGTACACTCAGCACAACCTTACGGTTGGCGACGGTCTCGCTGGATTCGGTGAAGTATTGCAAGCGCTACCCAAAGGCAGCGCCAGAGTGAACGTCGCTCGGGTTTTTGAAGATGGTGAATTCGTCTTCGCACACACAGACTACAACTTTTTCGGTCCGAAAGTCGGCTTCGATGTATTTCGTTTCGAAAACGGATTGATCGTCGAACACTGGGACAACTTAATCGAAAAAGAAACAAGCCTGAACCCGAGCGGACATACCCAGCTCGACGGACCAGCTAAGGCAACTGACATCAGTGAGACGGCAGCTAACAAATCGCTGGTGCAGTCCTTCGTGGAAACGATTCTATCGAAGGGTGAGATGGACAAAATCGCGAACTACATTGATGGCGATAGCTACACACAGCATAACCCAGGCATAGCGGATGGCTTGTCAGGTCTGGGAGAGGCGCTTGATGCAATGGCAAAGGAAGGCATTGCGATGGTGTACACAAAGGTCCACAAGGTGCTTGGTGAAGGCAACTTCGTTCTGGCCATCAGCGAGGGAACGTTTGCGGACAAACCAACATCGTTCTATGACCTGTTTCGAGTTGAAGACGGTAAAATCGTCGAGCACTGGGACGTTATAGAAACCATAACTCCTGAAGACGAATGGAAAAATGCGAACGGTAAGTTCGGAAACCTATAGTTCGCTTGTAGCCCTTTAGCCTAGGAGGGGTACGATTGCGTTCGTTCACCACCATTGTATTGAACAGCGCGTTTGCGCTGTTAGTTGGGTGTTCACCCTCCGGCCAAGATACGGAGGGCAGAATGAAAGACGAGTCTCACGCGGCACCAGTAATTGAGGTGGTAACACTGAAGCTGAAGAGTGGCGTCACATACTCGGATTTTGCGGCAGTCGATCACTTGGTAGAAATCGAGCACGTCGCACAACAACCGGGGTTCGTTTCTCGCGAATCCGCCGCAGGCGAGGATGGCGAGTGGCTGGTCATAGTTCACTGGGAATCAACCGCAGACGCTGAGGCATCAATGTCCACCTTCATGGAAACGCCGGCAGCTAAAGAATTCATGGACAGCGTTGATCCTCACACGATGGTGATGAAGCGGTATTCAGCGCCGAATTGAACTATTGGTAAGCCGTACTCCTGGCATGCGTTTCAGGCCGAAGTCAATGCACCTGCCCACCGCCATCACGTGCGGCAACAAAATCGGCAATTCCACCCAACAGGATTGCCAGAAACTCAGCCCGCTCGTGCTCGCTGCAGTGCCACACGAGATACGCAGCAAGCTCGGCGGGGATAGCACCGGCACACTGAGACCCACCGGAGCGGGCCAGCTCAAACAGCTCATTGATGCGCTGCTCGACTTCGGGTTGCAGTGATTCGAAGGTCTTGCTGAACGCAGTCTCGGTCACAAGCCCAGCGCCTCACGCAGCTCCTGAATCAGTGGGTTGAGGTGCGCCAGCTCAGCCTCGCAGTGGGCGATGTTCTTTGTCAGCTCTGGCCGCTCGTCTAGGGTGACGGTTTGCGGATCACTGTTCAGCGCATCCAGCAGGAGCAGCGTTTCCGCCTGCCGCTCACGCAGCTTGGCTAATACCGCGTGCCGCTCTTCGTCGGTGCGACACTTGCGGACCTCGACCTCATCCATACGAAGCAGCTGTACCTGAAGCGACTCGATCTCCGGGTTGGGCTGCTCGGTGATCTCGTCTTCGCCGGTGAGCGGGTTGCGCTGCACGCGGGCGATGGTTGCTGGAGCCTCGGCCAGTTTGGCCTGTACTTCTGCACGCCGATTGTCGAGGGAGCCGTCGAGGATCATGTCCAGGCGCTCCTGTGCGCCTTCAACGCGAATGTCAGCCTGCTGGATGGCCATGATATCGGCGTCGGGTTCTTCCACACTGCCCAGGACAGCCCGAGCCTCCTGGGCTTCGGCCAGTTGCTTAATCAGCGCTTGCTTGTTGATCTCCGACTCACGGTCGTCGTCCAGCACGTCCAGTTCCGTCTCCAGGTGCATGATGGCGTCCTTGGCTACACGCTTGCTGTATTCGTCACCGGCGGCTTCCGCCTGAGCCAAGTATGTCCGCTGCTCGGCCAGGTTGGTCTCAATGTCGGCACGTGGGCGGGTGACCATCGGTGTCGGCAAGTGCTCAGGAATGACGCTCGCGTCGTTCTTGAGCACCGGCTCCGGCGCGAGTTTCGCCAGGTCCGCCGGTTCAGTTACCGCTTGTGCATAGAGCCCAGGGTTCTGGTCGGCGACGACCATGTAGGCGTCAAAGAAGTTGAGGTTGTTGCGCTTCGCAAAATCCTCCGCCAGCGCGTCGAGTTTGTCGTTAGCAGTTCCCATGTTTTCCGTTACTCCATTTGTTTCATCCGACTGCGACGGTCAGATGCCGTCGCGCATGTCTGCGCCGCTGATCGGCCAGCGCCTGCCCAGAAAACCGCACCGTGTCCATCTGCACGTTGATGTGCTGGATGGAGATCTCACCCGCCAGGTGGTGGACGGACTGGTGTTCCGCCTCGTCAACCGCGTGGCTCAGCTCCAGCAGCGTGTAGCGCAACTCGGCAATCTGTCGTTTGAGGTCTTCTGCGTTCATGGCAATGAGAATCGTCGGGAGTTGGAAGTTGCGATGGCAAGGTGGTTGTCTTTCGGGGTTTGGTGGCGACAGGATTCGTCCGCACTCAGAAATGGAGCATCAACATGGCTACGATCAAAGACCTTCTGGCCCGCTATAACGAGATGGCCGTCCAAGTTGACCTGCCGCCTCGGAAGTCCTTCAAAACAAAGTCCGACGCTGAATCCCACGTCGCCCATGTCGAGGCGTTGGAAGCCCAGGTTGTCCAGCAAGGTGACCGCCGCCGCCGCATCAAATTCGACTACCAGCCGGACCCTGACGGCATTAGAGAGGCGCGTCCCGGCACTAAGCGGGCACGGGTGGTCGAGCTGCTGCGCGCGGGCACAACGTTGGAGGACGTGCAGGAGGCAATCGGTTGGAACCGGATGACGGCCATCGAGGGTATCCGGCTCGTCGCGACGAAGCTGGGCTGGGGTATGCGCCAGGACGAGGACGGGGTGATCCGCGTCTACGAGTAGACTACGCGTAGACCAAACGCCCCTAGAAAGCGCCCCAGGCGTCCGGACGGACCCAGGGGCGCATGCGTTACAGGGGTTGCAACGCGGGAGCGCTACGCGGCGGAAGTAGCGGGAGGGGCTTCGAGGGCGGCCAGTCGCGCCCTGAATTCCTCCTCCCGACGCTGGACGACCTCAGGCGGGACTACATGCATACATTGCGAATGACTACGGGAACCCCGCTTCAACAGAAGGCATTCTCGCCCGTCTTCGTCGACATAGTCGTACATATCGACAAGGCACCCCGCAATCACCCCAGGTAACGCGCCGTTAACCGCTGAATCGAGCCAATCCATGTCGAACGCCTGTTCAATAGGCTTGTCCGAACTTTCCCATTGGAGAAGCACCCTGAAAGCGTAATCCGAGACTCGGACTGTCACGTCGTAGTAGTCCGGACCCATGCCATCATCAGCTGGAACAAGAGTTGCCCAGGTGTGGGAGATCAACTGTTCCTTCCGGATCGTCGGCATGGCGTCGATCACCGTCTCAAGCAATTCGCGTTCTTTGCCCTCCGGATACGGAGCCCGGAACTCGTCGGTCAGCGGGGTCAGGTTAGTTTCATTGGTCATAGTAGTTTCCTTGCTAGTGATTTCACCGTCGCGGTATTGCGAACGGCGAGACAGAGGATGACTTCTGAACACAAGCCCAGCAGCTACGCACTAGGACGAATTCACGGGTAGTTGGGCGTTGCGAAGTTTGTCCTAGGGTGTTTGTCGTATGCATCGTTCTCCTTGCCACTAACAAACAAGGAGTAACAGACCATGGAGTTCTTGCACCCGCCCCCTTCACCAGAGGGCACCGTGTCGTTAGAGCACAAGCGGATTGAGCGAGATCTGATGCCCCTCCTGCGTTACCCCTCAGACCTAGCGTCAGGTACAGCCCGCGCCGCCACAAGCGCTCTGGGCCTGGCACCACTACCAACGGACGGTAAATCGTGAGTAACGAAGCCCTCCGTGAAAAGCTAGATGCTGAAGTCCAGGCGTTCCTTGCCCAGGGTGGGCAGATTGAGGTTGTGCCGGGATTTTCGGGGAACGTCGCGCCGCTGCCTAAGCACACCGTCCAACGGTCTGTGACGACGAAGCCTGCGGAGTATCCGCGGATTGCGTCCACCTACCTGCTGGAGTGTTTCGCCGAGAAACGAGAGTTCAGCACCAGTCAGCTCAGCTCGGCCACCGGCCTGACCGCACCGTGGTGCAGCACCTTCCTGAAGAAGTATCGACACTGCTTCGACGTACGTGTCGAAAAGACGCAGCTTTCTGGTGGCAATCGAGCCAAGCGCCGGGTCTATTGGGTGAAGAACAAACGGACCTTCGAGAAGCTGCGTGATGCGCCGGTTCAATTCAAGAAGCGGAAGACCGCGAAGAAGGTCAAGGAGACGAAGGCCGATGCGCCCAGGGGTCTGCAGGACATCAAGCCCGCCAACTACGAGAAGATCATCACCGCCATCCTCGGTGGCGAGGTTTCCCGTGACTACATCGACGCGAAGAACCTGGGCAAGGTCATCGGCACCACGCCGCTCACGGCACGTCGGTACTTGGAGACTCTGGAAGCCCAGGGGTACGTGCAGTCAGTCGAGGTCAAACGACGGCGGCTGATCTACTTCACCACGCCCGTGCTGAAGCGGAACCTGATCCGCATGGCCGAGGAGATCGGCGTCCGCTAACCCGGTTGTTACCCTCCGCTGGTAAGGCGCTCGGCCCTAGGCGGCTGTGCCAGCGGGTGCTGCACTGTGCGATGCGCGGCGGGGTAACGGCCCAGGGGAGTTGAGTGGTCATCGAAAGGGTGACGTCCATGAGGTGAGCCTCGTGGCCAGCTCGCTGAATTCAACGACGGACTGAGCCTCGGCCATTCGCCGCAGAGTTTCGTCGTTCTCCGCGAGCCAGGCGGCGTGGTGCTCCTCGGCTTGGGTGTTCTTCCACTCGTCGCAGAAGTGACCGCACCTTCGACGGTGGGCTTTCACGATGCCGAACTCAGCAGGGTCCAGGGCGCAGTGTTCAAGGTACGGTATCAAGGCGAGGGACTGACGGATGCCGTCGGTCTCGGCGAGCACCTTGTCGACCCATGGTGCGTTTCGCTTGCGCCACTGGTGGCCTTCAGCGGTGTCCCAGCCAAGGGACCAGAGCTTCAGCCAAACCGGCGCGGGGTAGATCGTGGAGTACCAGAAGGCCGCAGCCTCATGGGTCATCGGCTCATGGCCGGGGCGGAGGTTCAAGGGCAGAGTGGGATCAGCTTCGTTGTTCAATCAAGGCTCCTTGTCGGCCGACAGGTCGGCCTTCCTTCAGGTGGGCTTTGGCCAGCTTGATCACCGCGTCGTCCGACAGGGACGCAGCCTCCTCTGGCGACGGAAGCTGGGCGCGGATCATCTTGGCGAAGAGCATTCGTTGATCGGGCGTGAGCGCCTCAAGATCGTCCAGGCCGATGCTCGGTGCGACACGGTGGGTATGTTGATGCTCGTGGTTCACCTGGCCGTCGACGGTCACCCCACCGTTCAGCTCGATGTTCCGGCGCTCGATGTACTCAGGCCGCCAGCGTTTGATAAGCAGTTCCAGGGCGCGATCCGATTTCACGATCTTTGTGCCGACCAACTCGCCCTTGCTGAAGATGGGTTCCTCCCACCCGTCAACGGCCCGGCGGCGCAGCTCAACCTCCGCGCTTGAGATCGCTTCCTCGAGCGCCTCATCCCATTGGTCGGCGAACTCGGGATCCTCCCGACGCCAGTCGTAGAATGTGGTGTTAGGTCGCTTGGCATGCGGGCTAGCGACTCTGGCCGCATGGCCGACGACGCCAGTCTCAGCTAGGGCCTTGAGGAAGAGTTTCTTGCGGTGCTCCTTTGATCGAGCACTTTTGCGGGGTCCGCCGTTGTTGCGGGGCATGGAGTTTTCCGTTCCGTTCAATGGGTGAACGAATCATCGTCCAGGTTCGGCGCGACGACACGTTTCCGCCCGCTGAGCGGGCGTGTTTACCAGTGCCTGGTAACGCTCGCAGGGCTAGGACGGTGTGCTCGCGGGCGGGGGTGGGTTCGTGGGCGCGGCGGGGTAACGCCCAGGGGCACTCCGTTGGTGTGCTGGCCAGGCCAGGCCGCCTAGAAGGCGCTAGGAGCGGCGCAGGTGCCCCGGCAGGTAAACGGCTGGGTCCGGGGCGGCTCGCAGCCTCTCGCTGCAGGAGTGGCCTCGTTGGCCGGGACCAGTGCCTCGTGCGTGCGCGCGTGGGGTGGTACGAGTGGCGCGGGGGTGGCACTCCTCCCGTGCCCAGGGGTGCAACCGGGTCGAGCCCAATTCCGGGAACCCATCCGGGAAAAATCCTTAGCCGGGAAAGCATCCGGGGACCTCCTACCTCCCTCTCTACTTCATTCTTAGATTGTCTTTCCTGGATTCCCGGCAAAAACCTCCGGACTTTGCTAGCACCAACGCGCGTCCATGGCTCGTTACCGGATGCTGCTAGCAAATGACCCATGTCCTAGCCCGGAACACAGGAATGACAACCGCAACCGTTGATGCCCAGAGGGCTAGAACCCCAGGCTTCCCGCCTAGAGCCCCGGAATGTTCCCGGAAGAAACCCCGGAACAGGTCAAATCAGACTCTGCTGCTCGTGGTAGTCGTGCTTGACGACGTCGCTCTTAGCCCCGTCCGGCTGATGCCAGTAGGCTTCCGGCCAGTCGTAACTCTCCCACCCCAGCAGCTTCAGGACTCGCTCGCGGAACTCGGCCAGGGTACCCAACGGATAGACGTCAACACCAGCGACGCGGCGCTTGGCGGCCTCCCCACCGAGCAGCTTGCCGAGCCGCTTAGCCACCGTGGGCTGGTTCATAACCCCGCGCCCTTCGCGCATGAACTCGTCCCACATGTACTGGTGGACCCACCGTGAGTGCAGAAACGGCCAGAGATTTCCGTTCCGTTCATCGTACTTCAACATGTCGGCCCGCCAGCACCGCCCGCCCGGCTTGATTGCCCAATGCTCCGGCACCGGCACCTCACCGCTGTATGCCGTCTCGAACATGAGGCGCTCGAACTGGTCCATCGTCTCCACCTGCTGGTCCCGCAGCGCCTGGGTCTTGGGCACAGCGCGCACGTCGAAGCCAGTCAGGTCGTAGGTGTCGAGAAAGTGCAGGAGGTTCGCGTAGCCGCCGTCCTCCAGCGTCTGCAGGATCCGCCCGAAGTAAGTGCTGTCCTGCCGCCTCGCGTTGCTGACGTCCAGCACCAGAAACCGGCGCTCATGTGCGCCAGCAGGCACGACCCAATCCGAATTGGACGCCAGGATCACGTGCGTGCAGTTGGGTGCCTGTTCTGCGTCCACGCCCTTCTTCTCAACCGTCAGGTACTGCTCGGTTACGAGCGTTTTCAGCACGGATTCATGCTTCTTGTCGCCTGCATAAAACGCTTCGTCGCCAAACACCACCACCGCGTCTTGCAGGTGGGCGTTGAAAGAGCCGACTAGATGCTTAGGGTCCGCGACCTGAATGAAGTGCCGACCGAACAGCTTGCCGAAAGCGGAAGCGAAAACCCCTTTGCCTGTCCCGCGCTCACCACGAAGGACGAGCGCCGTTTGCCCGGCACTGTCGGGGTGCTGCACAACCCGCGCCATCCACCCGAGGATGTAGGTGTAGTGTTCCTCGTCGCCGGAGCAGATGTGGTCCCGGATGTGCTCCAGGTACGGCTCGTGGTTCTGCCCTGGCACCGGTTTGAAGGCGAATCCGCGCCAGAGGTTGTACACCCCCTGCACCTCCTGCCTGGGCGCGAACACCACGCTCCGGTACTGACGGCGCTTTGGGTGATCAAGCCACCAGACGCCGCGAGGCTTCAGGATCGGGTTGCCCGCCCGATCGGAACCAACCTGCACCTTCCTGTTGGAGTGGGCGTTGCGCACGTCGGGAAAGCTCAAGGACGTAAGCCTGCTGCGGTTCAGCACAGAGTCGTGAACCTCCTCCAGAATGCGGCACTTGCCCGCCCAGTTCTCAATGACGCAGTACCGCTCATTCATCTCTGCCAGCTCCGGGTCAATCGCATGCTCTTTCGCCCGGTTGATCTGGCGCAGCGCATACTTTTCTGCCGAACTGCCCTTATCCAAGACAGAGTGCGAGATGTCGTACTCTTTGTCCGTAATCACGGAATAGATCACTTCGTCTGGAACGTCGGCGCGCACCAGGTTGCAGCAGGCATCGAACAACCATTCGCTGCGGGAGCTGTCACCCTGCTTGGGTCCTTCGTCCGGGTGCGACCCCTGCACACAGATGACCCACACCCGGTCATCCACTTGCGGGAACCGCTCCCGCAGCTCGTCGATGGTGAACCGCTCGATGTTCCCACTACTGGGCAGATTCACCAGGCTCGTGTCGCTGAAGCCACCGGAGTCGCTGGACTGCACCCCGTCCGCCTTAGTGAATTCGCCCAGGTCATACACCCGGTCATCGTGGAACTCGACCAGCTCCGCCAGCTTGGCTTTGCGACCCTTCGCCTTCTTGCGCTTGTCCGGGAGGTTGATGGTCCCCGGCAGTCGCATGATGCGGTCGATGTTGTGGCAGTTATCGCCACCGAACTGCGTTTCCAGCTGCAGGTTGTATCGCTTTGCGTCCTCAGCCTTTTCCAGGACGCCGCCGATCTGAATGGGCTCTTTCAGCTTCCAGAAGCCCTGGTATCCGCCGCCGCTGAAGACGATGACCGTGGGCGGCGGTACCCCACGCCAATCCGGATCGCGGAGCATGCTGAGCGCCCGTTCCTGTTCTTCTTCGATCTCTTCGCCTACACGCGGGTCAACGTCAATGTGGAGCCAGTCGACGGACTCGATGTCCTCCCGTTGGGCTTTCTTGTTCAGCTCGCCCTTGACGGTGTTGACGTGAAAGTAGAGGTTGCGTTTGCCGGACCAGTGCTCCAACCACTGACGGCATTTGCCGTCTGCTGTTGGTGCAAACGTGCGAGTCTCGATCTTCCGCGTATCCGGTTCGATCGCGGTCAGTGCCCAGGGTCCGTCTGGTGCCCAGCAGCGCAGAAATTCTAGTGTCTGTTCAAGGTCTGGCCTGAGTTCCATGTTTGTTTAGTCTCCAGAAAAGCCTCCTGGAGCAGCGCCAGACCAAGGACTTGTCCCGACCTGTTAGTCGGAAGCAAAATTCTTGCTGCAATCATATTCTTTCTCCGGGATGTTGGTTGTGGTTCTCACGATAGGTTTGTGAGCACTCCTTGTTAGTGGGTAAGCCGCCGTCCTGATGCAACGTCAGGCGGCGGCATTTCCCTTCTGCGCCTGCTGGCGCTCCCGGTACCATGCAAGAACCTCCTGCGTATCCCAGCGCCGCGTCTTCCCACCGAGCTTCATGTACTGCGGGAACTTGCCCTCCTGCATGAGCCGCCAAACGGTAATGCGGCCGACTCCGAAGTGCCGGTCGATGTCGTCGTAGGTGAGCGTCATTGGTAACGCTTCGATTGCTTCGTCTTTCGTCATGATTCACTCCATTTGCTGATTGACGTTGGAAGCAATCCTGCATACGAGACACATCCCGCGACAACGCCGCACTACCGCTAATTTCGGGGTAGTGCGTAGTTGCGGCGTTTAGCTCGTGAGGAAAACTCACCTGCCCATGGCAGGAGTGCTTTCCTCACACATGACAAACGAATACGACAGACGCGTCCGTCAGCGCGAGCTTGCAAACAAGTACCTCAACGAGATGATCCGCGAGCATCGCGAGCCGGATGAGAGTGACTTCGATGCGCAAGCTCGTCTGGCATTTGCCCGTGGCAACGTCGGCGACCGATTCCGGCTCCTCCTCGACGTGTTGCACGACCCCATCAACGATCCCAACCAGGAGATCCCACAATGACCCCCAACCAGATTCAGAAACGCATCGACGAGCTGACCGCAGAGTACGAGGCAGCGGACGCCGCTTACGAGAAACTCAACCGTGAAGTCGCCCAGCTGCTCTTTGAAGGCAAGGTCGAGGACGCAGAATCTCACGACGCCCAGCTTGGGCGGATCAGGCGGCGGCTGGACGGCACAGCAGAGGCGGTGAAGATCGCCAAGCGCGAGCTTGCCGCAGCCGTAGAACGGGAACGTTCTGCTGCTGCTGCAGAGCAGGAGAAGGCTGCAGCCGCCCAGGAGAAGGTGGTCGCCGAGCACAAGGCGGCGGTGGTGGACGCGTTGGCTACGCTAGAGGCGAGCTACCAGGCGCTAGAGGAAGCGGACATTGAGCTGTCCCGGTTTGGAGGCCGGCGTTCCGTCCGCCATACGCAGCTGGTCCGGTCCCTTTGGGAGCAGGCTCCGTCCTTTGCCAAGGGCGCGCGGCTGTCTGGGCCGGTGTTGGGAGGTAGTGGACGCACGGCGCGTGGGCTTGAGGGTTGACTAGCGGTGTTCGAACTCCTGGGATCGTACTTCCGATAGCCCTCTGCCTATCCAGTGCCGTGTTCGCCCCCACTATCGACATCTTGCCTCACGATAGATCGCGCCGGGCCTCGCGCCTCTCGTGTGGCATGACCCAGTTGCTCAAACATATCTTGCTGCGCAGGTGTCGCACGGGTCGCCACATACTGGCGCATGAACCGGCGAATCACTGCGGCGGCGGATTCGCCGTCACGTCGGCAGACCTCTAAGAACTCGTCGCGGAGCTCACGTTCGATCCGCAGATTCAGCCCTACGTTCTTTCTCATCATCGACTAAGTGTAGGCAATGTCGACACAATTGTGTAGATATTTCTGTCCACCTCCTGTACATTTCAGGAACATCCAGAAATGCCTAAGCGAACCACAGTGTCCGCACGGTAGAGGTGTTAGGACTGCAAGATGGCGTCAAACAACAAGCACAGCTTGCCAGGGAGTTCGTACGCGAGCCTCTGTCAGATTCTCGCGGGCTACTCCCACGCGAAAGAGCCGGCATCCCTCGAGGAAATGGCAAAGTCCCTCGCTATGGACAAGGGCACTATTAGTCGGAATACAGGGTTCTTAAGTGACCTCGGGCTGATCACAAGCGGTCAGAAGAAAATGGCGACTGATCTTGGGGCAGCACTAGGAAGGGCGCTCGAGCATACGCAAGCGGCAGACGCGAAGCGCTTCCTTGCGGAAGCAGTCGGAAACTCGGAGTTCGTGTCAGGTTTGGTTCGCACACTACGTATCAAGTCAGGCATGTCTCCCGACGAACTGGCAGATCACGCGCTGTATGTTTCTGGACAGTCAGCCACGCAGTACAACCGAACCGGCGCAAAGACCGTGGTCGAAATACTTGAAAGCGCCGGACTGGTGCATGCCGAAGACGGCAAGCTAGTCGTAAGCACTGGCGCCGAGGCGCGCCCTTTCGAAGCAGTTGAGGAAGCCGATAGCACTGCGCCTAGCGTGAATGAAGCCTCCCGGCAGTCGGACTCCACAGGAGAGGAGAGGCCCAACACTGGGGAAATCGAGCGCCAACGCGCAATCACGGCGCACAATCTCGGACCCAACGTCGTAATCAATGTGAATCTGCAGATTCCGGAAGTTGACGACCCTGCCGTGTACGAGACTTTCTTCAAGATGTTCAGGAAATACATCCTGGACAAAGATGATTGATTACCATCAGCGAGTAAGGCGGTTCGAGCGGGAAAGCCACAAGCTTTTCGAAGGGTTCGAGCGATCAACTGCATCGCGCGTCTTTCACCTTCGGGACCTAGCGAAGACGCTTCAGAGTCTGCCGGTCGACGTCCAGAGCTATTTCCAGGAGGCACTCGATTGCCTCGAGTCCAAACTCTACCGTTCGGCCGTCGTCATGGCCTGGGCGGGGTTCTTCTCTGTGTTCGTTGAGGACTTATTCGCCAACAAGCAACCCGAGATCGCGCAACACCACAAGAAGCTGAGCTTCGCTGACGGAGCCGAACTAAAGGAGAAGCTGTCAGAGTTTGCGATTCTCGAAACTGCAAAGATCGTGAAGTTCATAAAGAACCCGGCTTTTAGGAAGTACGACGGGCAACTCTCGACGCGAAACTCATGTGCACACCCAAGTCTGTACAAGCCGTCTTCCAACGAAGCAATCGCGTTCGTCGAATTGATGATCGTGCAGACGAGAACGCATATCTAGCAGTGGGGCCTCCCCCTGGGAAACGC
Organism: Candidatus Azotimanducaceae bacterium; assembly: GCA_965215995.1. Classification (GTDB taxonomy): domain Bacteria; phylum Pseudomonadota; class Gammaproteobacteria; order Pseudomonadales; family Azotimanducaceae; genus SZUA-309. Next base: position 5,346,836 of record OZ244128.1, read on the forward strand.
CCCGAGTACGCCCCTAGGGTGTAGCTAGCGGATCTGTGGCGCGTAACTTGTTGTTTTAGTTGGTGGAGCCAGGGAGGATCGAACTCCCGACCTCTACAATGCCATTGTAGCGCTCTCCCAGCTGAGCTATGGCCCCACTTTTCTGGATCCCGACGAGCACCAGGACCGGCAGAAGGCGCGAGATACTAGGTTCAAGGCCCAATCGTGTCAACCGGCCGGCTGGCGTCAGCTGCTTCGATCCAGCCAATCCAGAAAAGACAGCGTACCGGTAACTACGCTGGTGCCCAGCCAGCGGAGCGGTTCAGGTTCCCAGCGGCGGGAACGGTGATTCACCCAGGGCAGACGAGTGCGGCTGGTGTCCTCCTCCAAGAGCAGATCGGCGAGCGTCTGGCCTGCCAGGTTCGCAGCCGCCACCCCTTCACCCACGTAGCCTCCCGCCCAGGCGAATCCGGATTCACGGTCGTAGCCAACGGAAGGACACAGGTCTCGCGGCACGCCGAGCACGCCGCCCCATTGATGCTCGATTGTCGGCGCTCCAAGCATGGGGAAGAGCTGGCTTATCAGTTTTCGCAGGCGCTCGTGCGCTGAGTGGGCCATCTCAGTTCGAGGGTCTATTCGCGACCCAAAGCGATAGGCTGCCGACAGCCCGCCAATGGCAATTCGATCATCCGCGGTACGCTGGCCGTAGTAAATCATCAACCGTGCATCTTCGAATGTCTGCCGCCTGCTGAGACCGATCTCCTCCCAGATCCCTGCCTCGAGCGGCGCGGTCACCACCATGTGATTGTAGAGTGGCAGAATCTGTCGTCTCTGCCCGGAGATGGAATCTGTGTAGGCTTCCGTTGCGCGCACGACAATTCGACCTCGAGCTGATCCCTGCGCCGTTATCGCTTGTCTGTTATCAATCGCTGTAACTGGGCTGTTCTCATAGATCTGAACCCCCGATTGCTTCAGCACGCCGAGGAGACCGACGACGAGGCGGTACGGATGCACAGCAGCGCAGTGCGGCGAGAAGAGTCCGCCTTTCAGATCGGGGATGTTCAGATGGGCTCGAGTAGCCTCAGCATCCAGCAGCATCAGGTCTTCCTCGTTGAGCCCCACTTTCCGCGCTTGTTCTGCCCGGTATTCGATCCTCTTCATCTGGTTTGCTGTCACCGCAGGGGTGATCGTCCCGCCTTTGGCGTAGTGACAGTCGAACTGATGAGAAGCCGCGACCCGACCTACTTCATCGACGCTCTGCTGAACCGCCCTGTGCATGGCCAGTGCGCCATGATCACCGGCCATCGCCCCGACGCACCAGCCTCCATTCCGACCGGAGGCACCAAAACCTGCGTATTGACCTTCGAGCAGGCAGATGGAAAGTGACGGCTCTGCCTGACTCAGGTAATAAGCAGTCCAGAGTCCAGTGAACCCGGCACCCACAATGACCACATCCGCGTCCACATCCCCTTGCAGTGGCTCAGTGGGTTCCACCGCGACACCGGCACTCAGGTGCCACCAGGAGCGGCTGTCCGGCTTTTCGCTCATCAGGCTTCCTAATCCCACGTCGACACCTTCAAACCATACCTGGATTGCCCCCGTGGTGGATGCAGAACAGCACAACGGCTAAGCTCGGCCGGCGAACGAGGAGACGCCGATGTACGCAAAACTACTGACCGCCGCTCTGTTGAGCCTGGCCCTGCCTGCACAGGCCGACTGGGTGCTGGACAACTCCGGATCTCAGCTCGCCTTTGTGAGCACCAAGGCAACGGACGTAGCCGAGGTGCATACCTTCACCGAGCTCACCGGCTCGGTGGGTACCGACGGGCACGCAAGGGTCGTCATTCAGCTCGCCAGCGTCGACACGCTGATCCCCATCCGCGACGAGCGCATGCGAGAAGTGCTGTTCCAGACCGAGCTCTTCCCTACCGCTACGGTTGATACCCGGCTCGACATCGTCCGCCTGCAGCGGATGGCTGTCACCACCAGCGAGGTGCTGACCACGGAGATCCTGCTCAACATCGGCGATGCCAAGCTGCCTCTGACCGCGGAGCTACTGGTCACCCGGATTGCACAGGACCGGGTGCTGGTCGCAACGCTGAAGCCCGTGGTGGTCAACGCGGGTGCGGTGGGGCTTACCGAGGGTGTGGAAGCGCTCCGGGAAATCGCCGGCCTGCCGAGCATCAGCAAGGCCGTGCCGGTGACCTTTGTGCTGCAGTTCGTCGCGACTTAGAGCTCACTCGCACGTCAGAGCACGATCACCTGACCCGACTCGGCAACGGACGCAGTCGCACCAGCACCCGCCAGTTTCCCCTTAAGCGATTCCGCCGCATCCGGATCTCCGTGCACCAGATGTACTGGCGGACGTCCTGCCATGCCTGCGTACCAGCGCAACAGGTCCGTCTGATCACCGTGGGCGGACATGCCGCCAATGGTATGGGTCTGGGCCCGAACGCGGAACTCTTCCTTGTAGATGCGAACCGTTTGCGCCCCATCGATGATCCGCCTTCCGAGTGTGCCCGGTGGCTGATAACCGGTGAAGAGTATGTGGGTCTCCCGACGTTCGATGTTGTGGCGGAAGTGATGGAGGATCCGGCCGCCATTGCACATGCCGCTGCCGGCAATGACGATGGCACCACTCTTCAGCCGGTTGATCACCCGTGATTCTTCTGTTGAGCGGGTGAAATGCAGATTCGGCAGCTTCGGCATCACCACGTCTTCGCGAAACAGGCGTTTCGCTTCCGCATCGAACAGGTTCTCGAAGTCCCAGTAGATCTCGCTGGCTTCGATGCCGAGTGGGCTGTCCAGGAAGATGTGCCAGCGGTCGATGCCCCACTCATCGAAGTGCTTGCCGATGTGGTAGAGCACTTCCTGACTGCGACCGACCGCAAAGGCGGGGATGAGCACGTTGCCGCCCTGCTCCCAGGCATCCAGGAACACCTGCCCCATCTCTTCAAGGCTAGACGCCCGATCCCGGTGGTTTCTGTCTCCGTAGGTGGATTCCATGATCACCCGATCGGCACTCGGCGGTGACTCCGGGTCACGGAGAATGGGCGAGTCGTACTGGCCCAGATCACCACTGAAGATCAGCGAGCGGCGCTCATCGTCTTCTTCCAGGATCAGCTCCACCACCGAAGATCCCATGATATGGCCGGCATCGTGGAAGCAGACGCTGACACCGGGAACGACCTGGTGGCGCTCGCCATAGACATGACCGCGCACCTGAACCAGGGTCTGATCGACGTCGTCCTGGCTGTAAAGCGGCTCGAGAAGCGGCTTGTTCTGTTCTTTTCGACGGCGGTTCTTTCGTCGAATCCGGCTGTCCTCGAGATCTGCGCAATCGGCCAGCAGGATGCCGATCAGTGCCATGGTGGCGTTCTGGGTATGGATGGATCCCTCGAATCCCCGCTTCACCAGCAGCGGCAGGCGCCCGGAATGATCGATGTGCGCGTGGCTCAACACCACCGCATCAACCTCAGCGGCATCGAAGGGAAAAGGGTCCGCATTCTTCGCCTCTTCCCGATCGCCGCCCTGGATCAGGCCGCAGTCGAGGAGCACGGTTCGTCCGCCCACCCTGAGGATATGGCAGGAGCCCGTTACATATCCGGCTGCACCGTAGAATTCCAGTTCCACGCTAGACTCAGTCAGATCCCGCGGACTGATAGTCCCGGTAGGCTCGTTCCAGACGCTTGGCCTGCTTCTTGGAGACCCCCAAAGTGCTCAGCGCCTCGCGGATACGAATCCGGGTGATATCCGGACCCAGGAATACCATGGAATCAAATAGCGGCAGCGAGACGGTGCGCCCCGATATGGCCATGAACAGCGGGAAGAGTAAGTCGCGGATCTTCAGACCCAGATGGCTGGCCATGTCCTGGCAGATCTTGAACAGGGCATCCCGCTCCCAGTCCCGCAACTGATCGAATTCCTGACTGAGGTGGTGCAGGATCAGCACCTGGGTCTCAAGATCCACCTTGCCCGCTTCGAAATGCGCGGTGGTGAGCGGCACCCGATCCCCCAGCAGGTAGTCCACCTGCCCGATCAGGTCAGAGAACTTTTCGGTCCGCTCCTGAAGCAGCGGTACCAGCTTGGCCAGGTTGTTCCGATTCAACGCCCAGTCCTGAATCTGATCCATGAAGGCGTCGGCAGGTAGACTTCGCAGATACTGTCCGTTCAGCCAGGACAGCTTGGTCATGTCGAAAACCGGCCCGCCAAGATGGATCCGCTCAAGCTCAAAATCGTCTGCCATCTCCTTCGGCGAGAAGATCTCCCGCTCGTCCGGCATGGACCAGCCCATCATCCCCAGATAATTGGTCAGCGCCTCCGGAAGGATGCCGAGCTTCCGGTAGTAGTTGACGCTGGTGGGGTGTTTCCGTTTGGAGAGCTTGCTCTTGTCCGGATTGCGCAGCAGCGGCAGATGGCAGAGCACGGGCGCTTCCCAGCCGAAGTACTGACAGAGCAGGAGGTGCTTGGGCACCGAGTTGATCCACTCTTCACCGCGCAGGATGTGGGTGATGCCCATCAGCTGATCATCCACCACCACCGCCAGGTGATAGGTCGGAAAGCCATCGGCTTTCACCAGCACCTGCATATCCACCTGGGCGTAGGGGATTTCGATCTCGCCTCTGAGCACGTCATTGAAGGTGCAGGTGCCTTGCTCAGGTATCCGCATCCGGATGACGTGGGGCTCACCGGCGCCGAGCCGGGCATGCACTTCCTCAGTAGTCAGGTCCAGACATTGTCCGTCGTAGCGGGGATTCTCTCCCGCTGCCCGCTGTGCGACACGCATCTCATCGAGCCGCTCGGCAGTGCAGAAACAGTGAAAAGCGTGCCCGTCTTCTATGAGCCTCTGAGCGTGCTCCTGATAGATGTGCTTTCTGGCGCTCTGCCGGTAAGGCCCATGAGGCCCGCCCACATCCGGACCTTCGTCCCAATCGATGGACAGCCACTTCAGCGAGTCCAGGATCATCTGCTCGGATTCCGGCGTGCTGCGGACCACATCCGTATCCTCGATTCGGAGAATGAATTCTCCTCCCTGGCTCCGGGCAAACACCCAGTTGAACAGGGCCATGTAGGCGGTACCCACGTGCGGGTCGCCGGTGGGAGAAGGGGCAATTCTGGTACGGACTGTCATAGGGCGCGCATTATACGGACTGACCTGTCCACGGACAGTACCGGGCTGCCATACTCCCAAAAGATGAATCGTGGAGGTGAGAACATGCTGGAACTGGTCACTCTGCCGCCCGCCTTTGGTATGCGGAACGTCAGCCCTTTCTGTTTGAAGGCAGAGCTGTTGCTGATTGATCTGGCGTTGCCATTCACGAAATCCGAGCTTGCTGACCCGCGTAAAGCCCCCAAGGGCAAGCTACCTTATCTTGTCACCGATGAGGGCACGATAGCCGACTCCGAGCTCATCGTGACCTACCTTGATCGCATCACTCAGGGCGGTGTCTATGCAGGGATCAGTCCCGAACAGAAAGCGCACGGCGTGGCACTCACTCGCCTCGCCGAAGACCATCTCTACTGGCTCATGGTGGCCAGCCGGTGGCTGGACGACGATTGGTGGCCGAACATCGTAGATGGCTTTTTTCACATTGCCCCGAAACCCGTCCGACCTTTCGTCGCCGGTCTTGCCCGGAGGCAGGTGCGGCAGACCTATCATCTGCACGGATTGGGGCGACACAGCCTGGAAGAGCAGCACGGTTTTGCCGCGCGCGATCTCCAGGCGTTGGAAGATACGGTGCCGATGACAGGATTTCTGTACGGTCCTGAGCCCAACGTATTCGATTTCACCATTACCGGTCTGATGGCAGGTATCTACGACAACCAGCCTGCCACCTGGCTGACGGAGCTTGCTCTGAGCTACGAAGGGCTCAATGCCTACACCGAGCGGGTACAGACACACATGGGCGTGTTCGGCCGGGAAGTCGCTGGCAGGTAGCTGGCTAGTAGTAGAACGAGATGAATGCGCGTACCACTGTCGCCTCGAGGCTGTACGTGGGCTCCTCACCCGGCGGTACGTCCGTGACCCTGAGATCCCGGAAGTCCTGGTAGTCGAACATCATGTAGTCAACGAGCAGAGAGATCTCGCCCCGCTTCAGGAAGCCCCAGCCCAGGTTGAACTCGTAACTCACCCCGGCACCAACGGTGTGGTTGGTGTAGGTAGAGAGCTCCTTGTCCCGCGCCATGTAGTTCTGGGACTGGGAGTACGGAAACAGGTCTTCGTAAAAGTCAGCCTTGCCCTGCGTGTAGTAACGGTACTTGGCCTCGATGACGAGCTTGTCGGAGATCGGATGCACATAGCCGAGCTCAACATTCCAGCCTTCGATACCCCAGGTGTCCGAGTAGGTCCGGAACTCGCCCTTCACGCTGGCGCGGTACGGCAGGTAGTACATGCCTCGCAGTGCAAATGCACTGGATGTCCGGGTGCGCGGATAGATCTCCTGCTCGTAGCTGTAGCCACGGGAGGAAGCCGGATCCAGATAGCGCACCTGACGATAGGGATTGTTCAGAAAGCCCTCGTCGGTAACAGCTTCATAATTCATGTTGAGAATGAAGTTCTTGGTCAGGATCTGCGAGATGTCGAGCCGGTAGCTCTGCGACTTGGCATCCTCGTCGAACAGGTCATCGCCGTTGCGCCGAACTTCGTTCCAGCCGCGGGCATAGGTGATGCCGACGTTGGTCAGGTCGCCGAAGAAGTCGTGATTGATGCTGAATCGAGCTGCATTGGCGCTGTAATCGCTCTCCTCGGAGTTCGTGTAGGAAGCACCCATATTGGTTTTGCCGTGCAGGTAGTCCACGCCCAGGCTGTATTCCTTACGCTCCTCCGTGTATTCGCTGGCCGTGGTGACAACGTCGATGGATGCTGATGTGATCATGTCGACGTAGTAGTTCCCCCAGAAGGAGAACTTGTCCTTGTAGGCTTTGCGCACCAGCACGGAGGGACCTTCTACGGTGAGGCCGCCGCCATCGTAGCCGTGATACATCACATCACTACGATCTTCCGGCAGGATGGCCGCCTCAGCAGGTGCAGTCAGCACCACCGCGGCGAATCCCAGAGCAAACGACAGGCCCCGGCCGAGTGCGCCGAGCGGCGTTATCCGCCGTCTGCGTCTGGCGGTGAGAACAGGACGATCAGTTGCAACCACAGCCGCCTCCGCCGCCGCCTTCGGCACCCCGGGCGCCTTCCCGCGCCTGATGCACGTGATGTATGTAGGCCCCTGAAACCGGCGCCCTGTTGAAGCTCATGATCGGGTCCGCCAGGTTGTTCCGCTCATAGGGACTGACCCAGGGCTTGAGTTCCATGGAGCCGCAGCCTCCGAGTGAAGCCGCCATGAATGCGACGGCGAGCAGTTTCAAAGTTACGGATTTCATCTGTCTTCCTCCTCCGCCTGTCTCTAGAAGAACAGCGACAGGCCGCCGGTGAACTCGATGTTGTGGTAGGTGTCGTCACTGCCGAGCAGATCCGAGTCAAACATGTGGTCGCGAACCGTTACATGTAGAGCAAGCCAGTCGGTGGCCACCAGCCGATAGCCGAGCCCGGCATTGATCGTGAAGCGCTCATCGCCTGCGAAGTCCGTGCTGCCCACGCCGCCAATCAGATACAGACCACCTTTGAACGCCCAGCGGCGGCCGACAAACGATTCGCCGGGGAAGAGATTGTAGCCCACGGAGACGTTGTAGAAGCGCATGTCCCGCTGATCATCGGTCAGCAGGCTCGCCCCTCCGGACAACCGCTCGAAGCTGGTTTCACCCAGGGTGGTCGTGCCGTATTGACCTTCAATGAAAAAACCTTCCGTCACGTGGTAGGCAGCTCGGAAGCTGGTGACCATGTCGGAACCGAAGTCCTGCACGTTCATGATCCCGGCGTGCACGCCGAACTCGAAGTTCTCGTTGTCGATGCGATCGATCTTTACTTCCCGACGTTCGGGTTCCCGCACCACCAGGGGCTCGAGCTCAAGCTCATCCGGTTTGGTCGCTGCTGCCGCCGGCACGCTCAACACGAGTCCGAGCAGCAACACGCCTGCCAGCGCGCACGTCCGCTCAATCGCTAGAAAAATATGCTGAATCCTGCTTTCCATTGGTTTAACTCTTCGTTGTCGTCCCGACTGGTCAGCACCGTGTGCCGACGGTATTCCATGCGAAGCATGAACTTCTTAGAGATGTACACGTCAGCGCCGAGACCGGCGTGAACGATTTCGTCATCCAGGTCATGGGCCTGGACGATGGTTGTCTGCGGCTGAATGTGGATGTAGCCCGTGCCGATGTTGAAAAACGGCGAGAAACGCGAGCGTGGGAACGGCCGCATGAAGACCGATACCGAGCCCATGTAGCCGTCCGAGTAGTCTCCAAGGATCTGCGCCACTTCGCCTTGCACACCTACGTGAGGATTCAGATTGAATGCCAGGTAGCCATTGATCGTCGAAGCGCCGTCAATCGCCCCGCCACCAAGGCCCAACTCCCAGCGCCGGCTCGAGAAAGCGTCCATACCCGTTCTGGGCACGATCAGCGGGTTGCCGTCCAGATCGAGCGTGTGCTCGAGCTGGCTGACATGCACCCAGCCTTCCTTGGTCTCGAAGCTGCCTCTCGGCAACCGGACCTTGAACCAGTCCGTCTTCCGTTTGAGCAGCGTGACCTTGTCACCCTGCCCGGCCACGTAGTGAATGGGATATCCACGACCCGGTCCCGTGTGCATTTCGATGTAGGGATCGGAAACCACCACGTCGGGTTGGTACTTCTTGAAAGGATTGGGCACCGCCGAAGCCTGCGCGCACAGCAACAGGCCGGCCATGAGGCCGACCAGGCTGGTCGTTGCGCGTCGTGTCCTTAGCATGCCGTACGTCCTTTTCCGGCTTTCCCGACTACTGGGGAACGTCAAACGGGTTGTTGTAATACTGCCCGCCGATGTCGATCCATTCTGAGACCAACTTCAACTCTGCATCGGTCAATCGCCCTTCATGGGTGTTCCCAGGGGCAAACCGATCAAAGAAGCGTGGGGAGAAGTTCGCGCCGGCCACATTCAGCGACGGCGAAACGCTGATGGGCACGAGGACGGGGATCGGGTTGCCGTCCACGTCAAGCACTGGATCGCCGTTGGCATCCAGCACGAAGAGCGGGTTGCCATTGCCATCCGTATCCTGAACCAGCAGGTCGATGACGTTGCCGTCCACATCGAGCGTCTGCTCATTGTCGTTGAACAGCAGCTCGCGGTAGCTCTTGAAGTGATCTGCCTGCTGATCAGAGATCCCGTCGGACAGATCCAGCTGGGCAGCCGGAACCATGGGCACGAGCATGTCGTCCACTTCCGCGTGACAACTGGTGCAGCGGTTGTTGGCGATCTCCACGCCCATGCCGTCCAGCACCGGTCGATCCACGTTCCAGAGTGGATGAATGTGCATCTCGTAGTTGATGGTGATGCGACAGAGCGATGTCCACAGGCCCACGCAACCCACATCAACCGGAGGGGTGGTGGCGAGTGAGTTGTAGCTGTAGACGAATGAGGCGTCTTTCGGCCGAACGGTTTCATCCGTCCAGTCATCGTCATAAACCAGATTGACGTTGGGCGTGCGCACCCCGTTTATGCGAGTCCAGACCTCGGCCATGGTCTCACCGGCATTCGCAAAGAGGGCGGATTCGGTGTTCGGGAAAGGTGATCCATCCACCGGTGCGCCTGGATTCGAAGTCGGTGCTTCCGCCAGCAACCGACCGTGCGGTACCTCACTGGTCGGCAGGTGGCAGCCGTTACATTCCAGCGTTTCACCCGGTCGCACCTGCAACCAGTTCTGATGCCTGGGGAAGCCGGCGACCCGGCGGCCGTTGGCGTCGAGGATGTCCAGCCAGAAGGCCACGTTGGCAGGAACTTTCAGCGCGACGGAGCCGTCCGGTTCGATCGGCGCGTAACCAAGTATGTCCCGCATCAGCTGAGCCTGAGAGCGGCCGAAGGCGGTGCCGTCCAGATCTACCAGATCGTCGTCAGGCATCGATACTGCCTTGGTGATCCGCACGAATCGGGCCGGCCGGTCGGCTGCCATGGCGACTGCCGGATCTGCCAGAGCGGCGTTGTTCACCAGACTGGCGCCATCGAAGTCATAGACGTTGCGGATGTGCACCATACCGACCGACTCCGCGACCAGATCGGCGTCCAGATCGATACCGGCCACACCATCGAGAAGGACGGGGGGCAGAGTGCGGGCTTCCATCACCACAACCTCGGAGTAGATCTCACCTTCTTCAGCGGAGACGATGGGTAGCTGGGTTTCCTCATCTGCATCGAACATCCAGATGCCGTAGAGCGGGTCTGCCTCGACGAAATTCGGATCGTTCAGGTACTCGTCCGTGCAAGGCGCGATCACCGGTTCGTCCGGGTCGGTAATCTCGTCCACCAGGCGGCACTGGCTCCAGGCCGCCACCATCCGATTGGTGCCATCGAACAGCGGCCAGAAGCTGGTGTAGCGTCCGGCCAGATTGGGTTCGTCTTCATCCAGAGAAAGCACGTCTTCGATCAGGAACTCCTGCGCGGGACCGGCCAGTCCGGCGTTGTCGAAGGTCGGCTGATCGTTCTCGACGAAGGTACCCGTATCAATGATCACCGGGATGGTCGTGCCCCGAGATTGATCCGCGGGCGGACGCAGCAGCGCCAGCAAACGGCCGTCAGGCAGCTCCCGTGGCTTCATGAACTCGATGAACTCTCCATCAGGCCCGGTGTCGTGGCTGTGCACGCCATAGAGCAGCTGCTGATTCGATCCGTCCGGATTCATGGTGTAAAGGCTGATCCGGCTGATGTTGTTGACGTTGTCCCAGCGACTGAAGACAACGCGGCCGTCTCCGAGAATCGCCGGGTCCAGGTCGGAACTCTGATTGAACGAGATCTGATGAATATCCGTGCCGTCGTCGTTCATGACGTGCAGCAGAAAGGCTTCATCGTCCCGGTCCTCATCGAAGGCAGCGAACTGAGGCTTGCCTTCATCCAGCAGCACGGCCTTGGATCGACGCTGCCGGGTGGAGGAGAACACGATGCGGTCGTCCGGCAGAAACCTGGGCGCCACATCCTGACCCGCTTCCGCGGTGATGTCCGACTCGATTACCCGCCGAACTTCGCCGGTGTCCCGGTCGAACAGCCAGATGTTCCAGGTCGGCTGCTCATCGTCGTCCAGGTTCGGGTCCTCCGGAGCGCGCATGGCGAAGACGAGCCGCATACCGTCGAAGGAGGCGCTGATGTCTTTGACGTCATATAAAGGCGGGTTGCCATCCACATCGTCCGGGAAGATACCCTGGGTGATAGAAACCTCCGCAGCGCTGGGCGAAGCACGGTCTCTGAACATCAGTTCCGCCCCCGGAAAGAACGCCTGAGGCTCGCGGACATTGCTGGTGACCAGCGTGCCATCATCCTCGTCGAAGAGAACGGCGCGCTTCACATAGGTAATCGGAAAGTCGACGACAACCGGATCGGCACTGGAGGTGCCACCGAGCTGAGTGCTTTCCGAGCCACCGCTGCAGCCCTGCAGCACCAATATCGATGCCAGCAGGCCGGCCACGAATGAAAGTGAGTTGTAACGGGGCACCGCAATCGCCTCGAGCTTACATCTGAGTCCGCACGATTCTTTCACAAGGCACTCAGTGCAAACGTGACCTGGCGCACAACAGCCCGCCGCCCGGAGAAGCTGCCGCCGACGTCGTCAAAGTACCCGACAAACGGCTAATCAGTCCCGCCGAGACTCAGGTCACAGTCTTGCATTCGCGTTTCGAAGAACCTTCTCCAATCTGCCTGGAAGCCACGGAGCGGCGAAGGCTGTGACATGCGCGAGAGGACTCGATGATCGAGTCGATCCCGCAAAAACACGAGCGAGGAGCGTGTTCAATGAGGTCATGGAGTGTTGCGCGCCGCTGCCAACGGCTAGGCGCCATAGTTACGTTCGCGACCATGTTAGCCGGGCTGGCGGTAACGCCGGCGTGGGCCGACTACCGCGACCAGGCAAAGAAAATTCACGATCGGATTGCCGGGGTGCCACCGGACGAGACCACGCTCGCGGCCATGGCTGATCTGCTCGACAACAACAACCCAACCGATGATCTGGCGGCCGCTATGATGGCGACCACTGCGCCGGAGTTCTACAACGTCACGCTGAAGAACTTCGCTGCGCCCTGGACCAACCGGGACCAGAGCGTGTTCGTGCCGCTGAACGACTACACCGCCACCATCATCGGTATGGTTCGCGAAGACATGGACTTTCGCGGCATCCTCCGGGATGACGTTCTCTGCGTAGGTACGGACAACTCGCTACCGCCCTACTCCCGCAGCTCGAACGCTCACTATGAAGAGATGGAACGGCGCGGCACTGACATGAGCAGCCCCGCGGAGTTCGACTGCACCACCCAATCCTCGCTGACCGGTGTGCCTGCCGCCGCGACCGCTGGTGTCGTTACTACCAGAGCAGCTGCGAAGGCGTTCTTCATCGACGGCACCAATCGGGCAATGTTCCGCTTCACCCTGATGAATCACCTCTGCAACGATCTGGAGCAGGTCAAAGACATCACCTTAGTGCCTGATCGGATCCGCCAGGATGTGTCCCGCAGCCCCGGCGGCGATAGCCGGATCTACATGAACAACTGCATCGGCTGCCACACGGGCATGGACCCGCTGGCGGGCGCCTACGCCTACTACGATTACGTTTACGACCCGGACGCAGATCCGGATGGCGACAGCGGCCAACTGGTTTACGACGAGTCCGCGCCCGCTTCGAAGTACTTCAACAACGACAGCAACTTCGAGCACGGCTACATCACCACCGATGACTCCTGGCTGAACTACTGGCGCGGTGGCCAGAACGCGCTGCTCGGCTGGGATACCTCCCTGCCCGCTTCCGGCAACGGTGCCAAGAGCATGGGTTGGGAACTGGCTTCCAGCGACGCCTTCGCTCAGTGCCAGGTGGAGAAGGTTTTCGAGAACGTCTGTCTGCACCCGGTGGAAGACGCGGCCGACCGCAGTCAGATCGACGGCATGGTCAGCTCGTTCCGGACCAGCGGCTACAACCTGAAGCAGGTCTACGCTGAATCTGCTCTGTACTGCAGAGGCCAATAGGCGGAGGACATGAGCATGATGACTTTGAAGAATATCCGATTCGCGCTGGCAGCCATCGCTACTGCCGTCGTTCTCTCTGCCTGTGGTAGCGGCTCTGGCGCGCCCGTGGTGCAGAACGCCAACACGGCGACTCCGAATGTCTCCAACTACAACGGTCCGCCTCCGGCGACCGAAGACGTGCAGGCGTTCAAGCTCGCAGTCTGGGACAACCTGGTTCCGAACAACCGTTGCGGCTCCTGCCACAACGAATCCCAGAATCCGCGCTTCGTCCGCGCTGATGACATCAATCTGGCCTACGATGCCGCCAACACCGTCGTCAACCTGACTGATCCGGGCGACTCGGTGATGGTTTCCAAGGTTCGGGGTGGCCACAACTGCTGGCTGGCGGACGACAACGCCTGCGCAGACATCATCCAGTCCTACATCGAGAACTGGGCAGGTGATGCCCTTGGTGGTGCCGGTAAGGAGATCGAGCTGGTGGCACCTGCCGTGCTGCAACCCCCGGGGGACAGCCGGAACTTCCCCGACTCACCGCCTCCGGAGTTTGATGCGGTCCATACGTTGCTGGAGGATTATTGCGCTCAGTGTCACTCCGACACAGCCGCAGTGCCTCAATCGCCTTACTTTGCCAGTGCTGACGTCAACGTCGCCTGGGACGCCGCCATCTCCAAGATTGATCTGGACACTCCGGCCAACTCCCGATTCGTGCTGCGTCTCCGTCAGGAGTCGCACAACTGCTGGTCGAGCTGTCCTTCGGATGCTCAGGAGATGGAAGACGCCATTACCACCTTGGCAGGCGCCATACCCGTCACCGTGATCGATCCCGATCTGGTTACCAGCATGGCCCTCGGCCTGCCGAACGGCATCGTTGCAGCCTCTGGCGGTCGTCATGAGCGCAACGTGATCGCCATGTACGAATTCAAGACCGGGTCAGGAAACCAGGCCTACGATACCTCGGGTGTGGAGCCTTCACTGAACCTGACCCTCTCCGGCGACTACAACTGGGTCGGCGGCTGGGGCGTGCAGTTCGTTGACGGCAAGGCTCAGGGTTCCACGACGGCCAGCGCCAAGCTTTACGACCTGATCACTGCCACCGGCGAATTTGCCCTGGAGATCTGGGCAGCCCCGGGCAACGTGACTCAGGATGGTCCGTCCCGAATCGTCAGCTACGCGGGCGATGGGGATTCCCGGAACTTCATGCTGGGTCAGACCCTGTATGACTACGACACGTTCGTGCGCAACGATCCATCCGAGGCAGGCGGCTCGCAACTGTCGACCCCTTCTGCGGACGAGGTTCTGCAGGCGTCCCTGCAACACGTGGTGGTGAACTACGACCCGATCAACGGCCGGCAGATCTTCGTCAACGGCGAGCTCATTGACGTGGTGGATACCACCCCGCCCGACCTGCTCGACGTCTGGGACGAGACCTATGCCTTTGCGGTCGGCAGCGAAGTCGACAACCAGAATCGCTGGGCGGGTACCGTGCGTCTGCTCGCCATACACAACCGCGTGCTGACACCGGAGCAGATTCTGGAGAACTTCGATGTTGGCGTCGGCGAGCGCTACTTTCTGTTGTTCAACGTGGAAGATCACACGGGCATCCCAACATCCTACGTGGTGTTCGAAGTGAGCCAGTACGATTCCTACGCCTATCTCTTCACCGAGCCCTTCTTTGCAATTCTCGATGACGCCGGTGTGACCATCGGTGACATTCCTCTGCAAGGCATGCGCCTGGGGATGAACGGCCGTGAAGTGGCCGTCGGCCAGGCTTACGCGAATCTGGATCTGAGCCTCAACGACGTGGACTACGCCGATGAAGGCCTGCAACGGCTCTCTCGTCTCGGCACCGTCATCCCGCTGGAGCAAGGTCCGGATTTCGATGAGTTCTTCCTGACCTTCGAGCTGCTCGGCACCTCGGATAACGCGATAGCTTACGTCGATCCGCCACCGATTCCGCCCCCGGTCCCTGACGATGTACCTGCAGAAGACCAGGAGCCGCCGAGCGGTATCCGCGACTTCGCGGAGATCAACGCCACCATGTCCAAGGTGACGGGTATCCCGACGTCGAATCCGAACGTGCAGGGGATCTACGACCAGGTGTATCAGGCCATGCCTGTGCAAACGAAGATCGCTGGTTTCATCTCGTCACAGCAGATGGGCATCGCGCAGCTGGCGTTCGAGTACTGCTCGACGCTGGTGGATGACACCACCGGGATCCGTACCAGCTTCTGGCCAGGATTCCCATTTGGTACCGGTGAAGCCACGGCATTCAACGTCGCCAATCGCGCCCTGCTGATCGATCCGCTCGTTGAGAAGGTCGTCGGGCTGAACCTGCCAACCCAACCAGACGCTGCAGACGTGGAATTGGAACTGAACGCGCTGATTGACCGGCTGGTCGCCAGCCCGGGCGACAACACCAACGCCATCGCTAAAGGCACATGTGCCGCTGCCCTCGGTAGCGCCGCCTTGCTGGTCCAGTAATCGAGGAAAAGACAATGATCAGACGACGCAAGCGAAAATACGACGATCCGCTTTTCCATCCGGATCACCCACGGCCCAAGACTCGACGGGAGTTCCTGGGCCAGGGTTTCATCATGGGCAGCGCGGGCGTGCTGGTGCCAAGTTTCTTCGGACTCGCAAGACAGGCGCACGGACTTTCTCAGGAAGTCCAGGACGTGGTGGATGCCTGCGGCATCGCGACGCAAGGCGCTGGCAAGATCCCCTTTATCTGCTTCGACCTCGCCGGTGGATCTAATCAGGCGGGCTCCAACGTGCTGGTCGGCCAGCAAGGGGGCCAGCTCGATTTTCTGTCTACCCAGGGTTACGAGCGTCAGGGGCTGCCTGCCGACATGGTGCCGCCCATCGTCAATCCAAACACCCAGACCAACGACAACATCGACCAGCGGCTGGGGCTCGCCTTCCACGCGGACAGCGCTTTCCTGCGTGGTATGGAAGCAAGAATGTCGCCGGAAGCCATGGCCAACACCAACGGTGCCATCATCCCGGCCCGGTCCGACAACGACACCGGCAACAATCCGCACAACCCCATGTACGGAATCGCCCGTGCCGGTATTGCGCTGGATGAAGACAACAACGAGATCTTCAAAGGTGCGGACGGCGCGCTGCTGACACTGATCGGCAGTGAGAACTCCGATTCCGGCGGCAACTCAATGGCACCGGCAGATCTCATTGATCTGACCATCCGCCCGACCAAGGTCGACCGTCCCAGCGACGTAACCGGTCTGGTGGATGTGGGTGACCTGACGGGTCTCGGCCTCAGCCAGGGCGATGCGGTGGCCGTCATGGAGTCCATCTACAGTCTGTCCGACCAGAAGATGCTGCGCATGAATCAGGGTCAGTCGCCGGCAACAGACGCCGAGATTCAGGATCTCGTTCGCTGCGGCTACGCGAAAACCGCAATGCTGGCCGAGCGCTACGGCAACCCGGACGACGTCAATCCGGCAACGGACGACGTCATCGTCGGCGGTGCCGGTATCTTCGGAGCCACCGAATTCAATGCCAACGACCGCGATAGCAGGGAGTACCAGAAGACCGCATCGGTCATGAAAATGGTGATCAACGGCTTCGCCGGTGCCGGCACCATCGAGATGGGCGGCTACGACTACCACGGTGGTGCTCGTGCGGAAGGCGAGGTGAAGGATTTCCGCGCTGGGGAATGCATGGGCGCCTGTCTCGAATACGCCCACCGTCTCGGCCTGCCACTCATGCTCTACGTCATGTCCGATGGCAGCCTGTCTTCGAACGGCGTCATCGACAACAGCGCCGATGGCCGTGGCAAGGGTGAGTGGACGAGTGACAACTCTTCTACCGCCGCGCCCTTCTTCCTGGTCTACAACCCGAACGGGCGCCCCACTCTGCTCGGCGCCACGCCGGAAGAGCAGGCCAGGCACCAGCAGCTCGGCTTCATGCGACCCGATGGTTCGGTGGAGACCAGCGGTACGCCGGCGGCAAACAACGTGAACTACCTGGTGCAGATGATCCTGTTGAACTACATGGCCCTGCACGATGAGCACGACCGCTATGCCGAGATCTTCGGCAATAACCCGATCGCCGCTCAGCAGGATCTGTACACGGCATTCGAGCCTATCGTGCAGGGAACCATATAGGGAACAACCGAACCCGTGAGATGACCCAAACCCCTGGCACACTGAGCCCAGTGCGCCAGGGATTGGTCCAGCTTCTCCCCTCGAGCTTCTCCCTACTCGAGCTTCTCCCTACAATGCCGGACAGGATGCCGCACACCCCCGCACAAGAACTGCTTGAACGACTTGCCTGCCCGCGCTGTGAGCAGGCGCTCGGCGATCTCAACTGCCCGTCCTGCCAGGTGGACTTTCCGGTACAGGAAGGTGTGCCCTGGCTGGTTGCCGACACCAAGGCCATTCGGCTCCAGTGGAAGAACCGCTGGCAGATGGCACTCAGAGACCTCGAGCAGCGTCAGCAATCGGCAAGAGACGCACTGAAGCGGTCCGAGAGCCAGGCAGCGGCCACAAGGCTTGCCACCCTGGCCGATGGCTTTGCTGCGCAACACAGAGCTCTGAAGCTGCTGCTCGCGGATCTGGGCCTTGCCGGTAGCACGGATCTGACCACCTATCTGGCATTGAAAACCCGTCTGCCGAGCCAGATGGGCTTGATGGCCTACGAAGCCAACGTGTTCAGGGATTGGGTCTGGGGCCATGCAGAAAACGAAGCCTCGCTGAGTGCGATCCGCTCCGTTCTACCGACAGACCGCCACGACGCCTGCCTGGTCCTGGGTGCCGGTGCCGGTCGGCTGGCCTACGATCTGCACGATGCGCTCTCCCCGGCACTGACCACGGCGGTCGAGCTCAATCCCTACCTAACCACGCTGACCAGAAAGCTCGCCGATGGCGAGGTAGTCTCACTGGTGGAGTTTCCGCTGGCCCCGGATAGCGGCGCCCACAGCGCCATCCACAGAACGCTCGAAGCACCTGCACCTGCCCGAGCGGGATTCGAGGTGGTACTGGCAGATGTGATGCGGCCTCCGTTTCAGGCTGGCAGTTTCGACCTGGTCGTCACACCCTGGTTACTCGACGTGATTGCAGGCGATACGGCAGCCCTGCTCGCTCTGGTGAACCGGATGCTCAATCCGGGCGGACACTGGGTGTTTCATGGCTCGCTGGCCTTTCAACGGCCCGATCCGGCCAGCAACATCAACCTGGATGAGCTGAGGGAGCTCGCCGGCGCTTGCGGCTTCGAGGTAGGGCCGACGGATGAGTCCGTGCAGCCCTACCTGGATTGCCCGGAAAGCCGGCACGGCCGTCGGGAGAGCATCCTGACGTTCTCAGCCCGGAAGGTCGCAGAAGCGCCGCCAGGGCCTCGTCCGCAAAACCTGCCTGACTGGCTGGCGAAAGGGCGCGGACCCGTCCCCGCACTCCCGTCCTTTCAGAATCAGGCGATGGCCACCCGAATCCATGCCTTCATCATGTCACTGATCGATGGCAAGCGGTCGCTGAAAGATATGGCGGCGATGATGGAGACACAGCAGCTGATGCCCAAGGACGAAGCGGAAGAAGCCATTCGTGGCTTTCTGATCAAGATGTTCGATGAAGCGGGCAGCGATCGAGGGCTCTGACCTCTCCTGGCAGTCCGCGTCTTATCCGGACTCTGCCGACAATCAGTTGAACTGCGTTGCCGGTGCGAGGATCGGCATCTCTTCGCTGTACTCGTCCCTGCCCACGTTGACGACCTCGAAGGCATCCTGACAGCGCAACAACGCTCGTGCCAGCTTGTTGTTCAAGGCGTGACCTGATTTGTAGCCATGGAACCGTCCGACCAGTGGCCGGCCGAGCAGGTAAAGATCACCTATCACGTCCAGGAGCTTGTGCTTGACGAACTCATCCTGGTAACGCAAGCCGTCCTCATTGAGGATCTCGTACTCGTCAATGCCCACCGCGTTCTCGAGGCTCGAACCCAGGCAACGCTGGATCCCTTGAGCCTGTTCCAGCTCCTCCACCAGACCGAATGAACGGGCCCGACAGACCTCTTCCACATAAGAAGTCTCGGAGAAATTCAGCTTCGCCTGCTTCGGATAGCGGTTGTAGACCGGATGATCGGCGACGAAGGTGTAGTCCACTTCGAAGCCGTTGAACGGCTCGAGGGTCGCTTGCGCGTCACCCTGGGTCACAGTGATCGGCCGGGTGATGCGAATAAACTCCTTGGCCGCTTTCTGCTCAACGATGCCAACGGAGTTGATCAGGTAGACGAAAGGAGCCGCGCTGCCGTCCATGATCGGGACTTCGTCGTTGCTCAACTCAACGACCAGATTGTCGATGGAAAGACCCCAGAGAGCCGACATCAGATGTTCAACCGTGGCCACCTGCACACCGTTCTCTGCGATGCTCGTAGCCAGGGTGGTGTCGCTCACATTGCTGGCACGAGCTCGAACGGCTGCGTTGCCATGGTCAGAGCGGATGAAGACGATTCCCGTATTCTCCCCGGCAGGGCGTAAAGTCATACGGACTTTCTGACCCGAGTGCACAC
Source organism: Candidatus Azotimanducaceae bacterium (assembly GCA_965215995.1). Classification (GTDB taxonomy): domain Bacteria; phylum Pseudomonadota; class Gammaproteobacteria; order Pseudomonadales; family Azotimanducaceae; genus SZUA-309. The sequence continues at coordinate 5,366,409 of OZ244128.1, forward strand.
CAATACCGATGGCGTGAACCGGGCGCTTTATCGTTCTCTGTCTCAGCATCTTCGTCAGGACCTCTGGGGTTTTTTACCGTTCGGCGGCTTCAGCCGTCCGGTTCAACCAGCCCTGAATCCAATTAGATTCAGCAAAATCAGCCGGTTGGCGAGCAACTATACAGAAACACTCAACTAAAATGAAGGAAAAATGGAGGGAAATCTGGAGCAGTATGGATCGTTCGTGACGAAGTCTCCATTTTCTAAAATATTATTGTTTTTCAACAGGTTATGTTCATGTTTCTAAGGTTACCGGGTCTCAGGCGTCCTGGGCGACCGAGACTGGCGTGTCCGAGTGTCCCGCAAGGACCGAGCCCTGGCCCGTTTGGCATGAACGCACTTCGTGAAGCCGTCGCCGATGCGTAAAATGCGCCCCATTCTCGAGCCCTGGTGTGCAGCCTGAACATGATCGAGCGGATGAACCGCTAAGTTGAGCCGATAACTTGAGCCTGCAAGCAGACATATCCGTCGCCCCGATGATGGCCTGGACCGACCGGCATTGCCGCTATCTGCTCAGGCAGACCAGCCGTCGGACGCGGCTGTTCACCGAGATGATCACCACGGGTGCGCTTCTGCACGGCCCGAAGGATCGACTGCTGCGCCATCATGAGGACGAGCACCCGGTTGCCATACAGCTCGGCGGCAGTGAGCCGGGCGCCATGGCCGAGTGTGCAAGAATGGCCACCGAACACGGCTACGATGAGGTCAATATCAACGTAGGCTGCCCTTCTCCCCGGGTCCAACGCGGGGCCTTCGGTGCTTGCCTGATGAAAGAGCCCATGCTCGTAGCCGATCTGATCAGCGCGATGTCGAAGGCCACATCCCTCCCTGTGACCGTGAAATGCCGTCTGGGCGTGGACGACGTGGATGATCAGGCTTCATTGGAAGCGTTCGTCGCGGCGGTGGTGGACGCTGGCTGCCAGACGCTCTACCTGCACGCGCGAAAGGCGATTCTGAGCGGGCTGTCTCCCGCCCAGAACCGGCAGATCCCACCGTTGCAGTACGATCGGGTTTATCGGATCAAAGCGAGATTTCCCGAGCTCAGGGTGATTCTGAATGGCGGTATCACCGATCTCGTGACGGCAGGCGAGCAACTGGACCACGTGGACGGCGTGATGATCGGCAGGCAGGCCTACCAGCAGCCGCTGTTTGTCAACGACCTGGCGGTCGCCCACCTCGGTGAAGCGCCGGTCAGCGCCGTCGCGGTCATGCAGAGTTATATCGAGTACATGCGGGTGGAACTCGATCAAGGCACTCGTCTGCATGACATGACCCGCCACTGTCTCGGCCTCTTCTCCGGTGTGCCGGGGGCCCGCCACTTTCGGCGCCTGCTGTCCGACCACAACCGGCTTGCCGCGAACGATCTGTCTTTGCTGGACGAAGCCCTGGCACAAGTCATGGCGAGGGCAGCCTGATGATCTCGAAACTGCTGGACAGATTGCGCGGTCGGAGCAACGAATCAGACAGCTCCGATGATCATCTCATCGCCCTGTCAGCGGCCACCCTGCTGCTTGAGGTTGCCTGGGCCGATCACGACATCGCTGAATCGGAGATCGACGCGATCCGCTCAGCGCTCACGGAGCAGTTCGGCCTCCAGGACAAAGAGGCCGATGAGGTCATCTCGGAGTCCCGCGAGCATCACGAGCAAAGCGTGGGGATGCAGGATTTCACCCGAACGCTGGTCGAAGCCTTCGATGAGCAGCAACGATTCGATCTGTTGACGCACCTGTGGCGCCTCGCCTACTCCGACATGACGATCGATAGATTCGAGGAGCACACGATTCGCAGGATTTCTGAGCTTCTCTACGTCAGCCACGCCCGATTCATCGAAGCCAAGCGACGGGCCCGGGACGAAAGGGAACGCTGATCGAAGACTAGAACGCAGCGCGACGCGGTGGCGGAACCTGCTCGGCTTCGAGCGCCGCAACAAGATCGTGAAAGGCATCCCTGTTGGCATCGTTCATGGACATCAGGATGCGATGCGCATCGAGCACCCGCTGCCGGACATCTTCCTCGCTGGCCTTGATCTCCGGCAGCACCGCCAGCTGCTCGCGGTGCTCCAGAGGTTGTTCAACCAGGTCGAATACCTCGTCAAATCCCATGGAGAGCAGGATGCGGGTGATGTCGCGACGGGTGCTGATCAGCGTGGGCCGCAACGAGAATCGCTTGTCGGCCTGAATGGAGAGCTTGGCGAGCAGACCCAGAGACGTGGAGTCTATGTTTTCAGTAACAGAGAGATCCACAATCACCGAGCGGAACTCCGGATCGTTGAACATCTTCTCCAGGTACTCGTCTACCGTGGTGCACAGGGTCAGGCGCACGTCCCCTTCGAAGACGATGACGTAGACACCGTCGTGGGAGGCAACCAGTATTCTTCCAGGCATCAATTCAGTTCTCCCGCACCAGGGTCAGGCAGGTCATATCGTCCCGGGAGGCACCCGTAGTCAGAGACAGATTTTCCCAGATCTCCTCCATGCCTTCTGCGGTGGCGGCGGCAAGGAGCCGAGCTTCTTTCGCATCCAGGTCCATATCTTCCATGGCATCCAGCACCCCGTCAGAGAACAGCACCAGCTTATCCCCCGGACCGAATTCAAGGCTGGTCGCCTCGTAGCTTACCTCCTCGAAAAGTCCTACAGGCCTCCCCCGCTGCTCCACGAACCGAGCCTCTCCCTGGCGAACGAGGATGGCCGGTGGGAAGTGGCCGCCATTCACCAGGCGCAAGGTATCTGTCTCCAGATCACCGACACCCAGCATCATGGCCACGTGCTTATCGATCTTCTGATCCAGCAGCTCCCGGTTGATCCAGGCAAGGATCTCACCGGGCTCGGCGATCATGCTTGGCCGGTACTCACGGCGCAGTCGGCGGGAAAAGTTTTTCAGAAGCACGGTCACGAATGCAGAGGAAGCGCCATGACCGGATACGTCGGCAACGTACAGGGCAAAGTACCGGTCCGTGATGCGGAAGTAATCGACAAAGTCGCCGGAGAGGATGAGGGAGGGGATAATTCGATGCTGGAGGCGGTAGCGGTCAATACCCATCGGGTTGGGCGGCAGCATGCCCATCTGGATGTAGCGGCCGGCCCTCTGATCCCGCTGCAGCTCCTCCACATGCTCGTGCAGGCGTGCTTCAGCCTGAGCCGCCCCTTGCCGCGATTGATCGAGAATGTCTTCGATCCGGGCCTTTGCGAACTCGTCCGCCACAGGCAGCTGCCAGACATCTGCCAATCCTCCACGCAGCGCATCCAGGAGCGAATCCCGATCCAGCACCTCGGCAGTTGCCAGCACGACGGGCAGGCGACGGTTGGCACGGGCGAGGCTTTGCGCCCAATCCATACGTGAGCAGATCATCAGCTCAGGCAAGGCGTGATCGCAGAGTTCCTGCGCGATCGTTGCGTTTACAGCGGGCAATGAATCCAGATTGAGGTGAGCCAACTGCTGGCAAAGCGTGTCAGACGCCTTCTCATCCGGATCTACAACGACGAGGCCCATTCGATATTACACATCCGCCACATCGATGGGACGCGCACCCTACTCCGTTCCATTTTCAATATCAACTTCACCCGGAAGCCTTTGTTACTACCCTAAAAATCTTCAAAGTCATCGAAATCCATAAAGGGATCGTCCTCGAACTGGCCATCCCTGATGAGGAAGTCTCGACGCTGCAAAAACGCATCACGCACGAAAAGATACTCATCCCCGGAGATCAGGACCTCTGCCGTTAGCAGCCGCTTGCGTAAATCAAGGAAGTAAAGCCCGTAAGTCACGTTCCTGACCCGCACGTTCTGTATGTAGCGGATGGGATTAGTCAGGGCATCCACGAACATGCCGCCTGCATGGGTCACCGTGGACGGTCCCCGTATCGGGATCATGAAGTACGGGCCCTGTGGTACCCCCCAGACTGCCAGCGTCTGGCCGAAGTCCTCTTCGTGCTGGGGCAGTCCGGTCTTGGTCGCCACGTCGAACACGCCGAGAATGCCGAAGGTCGAATTGACCGCAAAACGACCCACGTCGTTGATCATCTGCTTCGGTTTACCTTGCAGCAGCTGGTTGAGCGCGGTGCCAGGCACCTGCAGATTGTCGAAGAAGTTGGAAACCCCCTCCTCTGCCAGATCCGGCATGATTGCCCGATAGCCCCTGGCGATCGGGCGCAGGATCATCCGATCCAGCCCATCGTTGAAACTCCATAGTGATCGGTTCATCCCGATCCAGGGGTCAGGATCCACCTCGGGACGTTCGAGCACGCTGGCAGCGTCGGGAAGCGCGGACAGATCCTGAGCAGCCTCGGCCCGGACCTCTGCACCCGCAGCCAGCAACACAAGCACGACCAGGCCACGCCAGTCACGAAACCCGGCGCAGAAATCACGCGATCTGATCATCGTTTCGCTGGTCAGCTGCAGTGCTTGCATCACTCTGTTTGTGGGCTTTCTTCCGAATCGTCTGAATCGTCTGACATGGGATCTGTTGCCACTCCCAGGACGATTTCAGCGTCGCGCAGCCGGATAAGCGTTGCAATACCCTGATCGTAAACAACCTTTGAGCTCACCTCTGGCAACTCGGCGGCAATCTGACTCAGCGCATCAGCAGTCGCCGCACCCTCTTCCAGCAGGCGGATCAGCCTGAGGGTGACCGCATTCACTTCCATGAACGCCACGGTGTCATCCCGACGTCGGTAGACAATCAGATGAGTCGGCTTCTCCGGCAGAGCCGCAGGTACCCGGCCCGGTCCTATCTGATGCACGGGCCAACGATAGGCAAGCCCCCAGATCAACGGCGACAGCAGTATCCGGCCCGTCAGCAGATCCGCCTTGGGGTCGTAACCGGTCTCGGGGATCTCGAGCTCACTGACCCCAAGGGCGAGCTCCACCCACTCATAGTGAGCAAGTTCGAGGAGAAAATCCGGTAGTGGATCCACCTCGTTCGGACGCTCGGAGAGAAAAGCCAGGAACTCCTGGCTGATCTCCAGGAAGTACGGGGACTCACTCGGATGCCGGTGCACGAATTCCCGGGCCAACGCGTGCCAGCGTTCTTCGCCCAGCACCTTTTTAACGATCGGAAATCCGGACGCGAGAAACCCTTCGATGTTGTTGTAGAACAGCTCCAGGTAGATCTTCATCCGCCGTGCTTCCACATCCGTGGGCCGGGGGTTCACATCGGGATTTCGGATGTGGGCTGCGAACTCGAGCTGGGTTGCCCTGAAGCGGGGCAGGTTGCTACCTGAGCGCGTCATCACCGGGCACCCGCTGCAGCTCGCGAATTCTGCCCACCTCTTCAAGCAGCTGTGGCAACGGTGGCAGGTTGAAATCCCGCTCCAGAAGCGTGGGGGCGACGCCCCAGCGCTCGTAAGCAGCCTGCAGCAGCGCCCAGACAGGTTCGATCACTTTCGACCCGTGAGTGTCCACACGCAGGTCTTCTGCTTCCACGTAGTGACCGGCGATGTGCAGATATGCAATTCGATCCCCATCGATCTCATTGAGAAACTGGTAGGGATCGTACGCAAAGTTGATTCCGTTCACGTATATGTTGTTTACGTCCAGCAGAAGCTCGCAGTCTGCTTCGGTGAGCACGCCATTGATGAACTCGAGCTCGGACAACTCCTGTCCAGGTGCTGCGTAGTAGGAGACGTGTTCCAGCACCAGACGTCGCTCGAGGAAGTCCTGTACCTCTCGCACACGATCCGCCACGTAGCGGATGGCTTCCTCGGTGAAGGGAATCGGCATGAGGTCGTACAGGTGACCCTTGTCATCGCTGCAATAACTCAGGTGCTCCGAATAGCAGCGGATATCGTAGTCATCCAGAAACGTTTTCAGATCGGTAAGAAAACGCCGATCGAGAGGTGCCGGGCTGCCAATGGACAGTGAGAGACCATGACATACGAGCGGAAAGCGCTCCGCCAATGCCCGGAACTGACGGCCAAAGCGCCCACCGACGCCAATCCAGTTCTCAGGTGCGAGCTCGAGGAAATCGATGTTCTCGGTGGTGGCCTCGAGCAACTCGGGCATGAGCGCGCGACGGAGACCGAGGCCGGCACCGCTGAAGGACTGTGGAATCACGTTTAGGCGTCTGACGTGACGAAGGGAGCGAACCGTTGCAAGTTCATCCCGAGCAACGGCCCGCTGGAAGCGTCAGTTCAGGCTGCGCCTCCGCACTTGCCCTCGCCGCACTTACCTTCGCCCTCGTCCTTGGCTTCGCCGCATTTGCCTTCACCGCACTTGCCTTCGCCCTCGTCCTTGGACTCACCGCATTTGCCTTCGCCGCACTTGCCTTCGCCCTCGTCCTTGGACTCACCGCACTTGCCTTCGCCGCACTTGCCTTCGCCCTCGTCCTTGGACTCGCCGCACTTGCCCTCTCCGCACTTGCCTTCGCCGCACTTGCCTTCGGCCTCCGCCTGGGCGAGCTGGTCATAGCCTTCCTCGAGCGCATCTGCCGCAAAGGGGCTTTCCGCGTTGGCAACACCCGCTGTGGTCAGGGATGCGACAAACGCAGTGCCGACGGCGGCGGTGATGGGCTTCATCTTCTCGTTCAGAATGGTCATTGCTTGGAAATCTCCTCTCGTTTCCCCACACAGCCCCGTCCCGGGCCGCACTGGCTTAAAGTTCGAGCCACCTGACTTCGATCTGTTCTGACGAATCAGGCGCTCCAGGGTATGACCCCCTTCCGGCTGATAGGTTCACGAGGATTCGCTCCTGCCCCCAAATTGCCGTCCACGGAGCTTAAATGAGACCGAATTCCCGCTCCAGCGCTTCGAGTGAGCGATTCAACCGCTTGGGCGATGCCTTCTCCTTCACGCCAAGACGCTCGGCGAACAGACCCACCCGACACTCCTCCAGCAGGTAGCGCAGTTGCTGCCACTGAGCATTCTCTCCCATCTCCTGCTTGAGACGCTCAATTCGGGCTTGAAAACCGGCCAGCTCCTTGATCAGCTGCTGATCTCTGGTCACCTTGCCCTGCAGATTGGCCAATCGATAGCTGGCGGCTTCCAGGTAACGGGGAATGTCTGCTAGGCGTCCGGCCGGGGTCCTGGTGAGCACATCTGCTGGCACCAACGTTTCCAGCTGCGCCCGGATGTCCGCGACCGCGGCCGCGAACGCCGGAGAGGTGGCTTCGTCCAACGATCGGACCAGGGCCTGGCGCGCTTCAAGAATCCGTCTGAGATCGGCTTGCATCCGGGTCAGTGTTTCCGCCAGCTCACCCCGCCGCTCGTTGAGAACCCGGGTAAAAGCGGCAGCATCCGCCGGTAGCGATTCACCCTCGAAAAAACAGGCCCAGGCACAGGCCTTGAGCAGCTCATCTCTGAACCGCTCAGCACCGCCAAGTGGCGCATAAAGCAGTCCAAGTGCCTTATCCGCTGCGATCTGTTTCTTCAGGTAACGGGCCGTCTGACCGAGCTTCAGCAGGGCGAGCCTTGCATAGCCTGCCCGATTGGACACTGCCTGGGCGGAAGCATCCGCAAGGTGGCGGACGGCCACCGAGTCTCCTTCATCCACGAGTGCCGGGTAGGCAACCACTTCCGACCCGGCTGCACCGATCACCACGCTACCGACCGGCGCCTGATCGGGGAACTCAGTCAGCCCCCGCTCCTCCTCCAGGGCTTTCAGGCCCGCATCCATACGCGCGGCGACTTCAGCAGCAAACTTCTCCTTCAAGGCTTCGAAGTCTCTGCTCTCGGCCAGCAGCTCACCCTCACTACCCAGAACCTTCACGTTTACCCGCCACTGCGCTTCGATCCGCTCCGGGTGCCAATCCTCCGCCGCTATCTGCAGCCCGAACTCGTGCTGAATCGCATTAGCCAGACTCACATCCAACCGGCCCTGACGGTAAATTCCGGGCTGCTTGAGTATCGGCAGGATGGCTTCGACAGCGTCCGGTATGGGTGTGAGCCGCCGCCGCTTGGACTTTTCCAGCGACCGCAGCCACTGCTCGCACACACCCGCGAGCATCCCCGGCACGCTCCAGTCCAGCGCCTGGGGATTAACCGCGTCCACCAGACCGATAGGCACCTCGACTGATATGCCATCATCCGGCTCACCCGGTGCGAATCGGTAGCGAAGCGGAAAAGCCTTGCCTCGCATTGTCAGCTCGCGAGGAAAGTCGTCGTCGGCATAGCGGGCGTGAGCTGTGCCCTGGAGCTGCTCCCGGGTAAAGAAGAGCCTGGCCACCTCTGCATCTGCGGCTTTTCTCAACCATCGATCCAGATCCCGGGTGGAAAGTACCCTTGCCGGAATCAGCGCGTCATAGCGTTCGGCGATTTCTCCTTCGCCGGCAAGGAGGTCCCGACGCCGACCCTTTTCTTCCTCTTCCCGGATCTCGGCCGCGAGCGACAGGTTGTGCGTCAGAAAGTCCGGCGGGCGTTTGATGGCGCCACGGACCAGACCATCGACCAGAAAGAGCTTTCTGGCCTCTTCCCGATCTACCCGGCGAAGGCTCACCCGCCGCTTGTCTGCCAGTATGAGTCCGTAAAGACTCACGGTTTCCAGTGCCTGTGCTTCACCCCGATTCAGGCTCCAGTGAGGTTCGCTGTGACGTCTCTTCAGCAGGTGGCCTGCAGCTTCCTCGATCCAGCGGGGCTCGACCTGTGCAACCGTGCGCGCATAGACGCGCCGAGTTTCGACGATCTCTGCCGCCACAACCCAGGCAGGCCGACGATCGGCCAGCACCGATCCCGGAAAGATCCGGAACTTCAGGTTGCGCGGGCCAAGATAGTCGCCACGCTCGTCGTGCATACCGATCAGACTGAGCGAGCCAGCAAGCAATGCCTGGTGCACGCTCGAGTAGGCGGCAGGCTCTTTGTTCAGTCGAAATCCCAGGCTCTTGACCGCCAGCAGCAGCTGCCGGTGCAGGGCCAACCATTCGCGCATCCGGTTGTTGGAAAGGAAGTTCCGAGCCAACGACCGGCGTAACTGCGTTCGACTCAACGCATCCCGTTGCGCCTCGAACCAGGACCAGAGATTCAAGTAACCCAGGAAGTCAGACCGCTTGTCCAGCCACTGCTCGTGAGCTCGATCGGCCGAACCCTGCTTCTCGACAGGCCGTTCCCGAGGATCGGAAACCGCCATGGCGGACGTGATGATGAGCACCTCGGTCAGCGCCCGGGTACCCTCAGCCGCCACCAGCATTCGAGCCAGACGCGGATCCACCGGTAATCGGGCCATCATCCGGCCTACGTCCGTTAACTTGTTCTCGACAAGTGCGCCGAGCTCGTCCAGCAGTTTTTCTGCATCTCGGATCATCCTCTGATCCGGCGGCTCGAGAAAGGGAAAGCCGTTCGGGTTGCCAAGATCAAACGCCCGCATGGTGAGCACCACACTTGCCAGATTGGTTCGCTTGATTTCGGGGTCGGTGTATTCCGGCCGACCGAGGTAGTCGGTTTCCGTATAGAGGCGGAAACAGATCCCGGGGGCCACCCGACCACACCGGCCAGCCCGCTGATTGGCACTGGCCTGGGAAATAGGCTCAACCGGTAGACGCTGCAGCTTGGAACGAAATGAGTAACGGCTGATTCGGGCGATACCCGGATCAATCACGTAGCCGATGTTCGGCACGGTAAGCGACGTTTCCGCCACGTTGGTCGCAAGCACGATCCGACGCCGCTTGCCGGGCCTGAAGATCCGCTGCTGATCCGCCGCGGACAGGCGCGCGTACAGCGGTAACACCTCGATCCGCTCACCAAGTGCTCTGCGGAGCAGACGAGCCGCCTCAAGGATCTCCCGCTCACCCGGGAGAAAGGCGAGAATATCTCTGGCGCGGGATTGAGGCCCGGTCTCGATATCTTCCACCGTCGCCAGCAGCTGCTCATCGAATGGCGCTTGAGCTGCCTCCTCATCGAGATAGCGAACCGTCACCGGGTAGGTGCGCCCGCCAACCTCTACGATCGGCGCACCGCCAAAATGCGCAGCAAACGCATTCACGTCGATGGTCGCGCTGGTGATGATCAGCTTGAGTTCAGAGCGCTCTGCGAGCACGCCTTTCAGGTAGCCCAGCAGGAAGTCGATGTTTAGACTTCGCTCGTGAGCCTCGTCGACAATCACGCAGTCGTAGCGTTGCAGGAGCTTGTCGCGCCGAATCTCGGTAAGCAGCAAACCATCCGTGAGCAACTTAACCCGGGTGTTGTCACTGACCTGATCAGTGAAGCGAACCGCGTAGCCGACCTCCTCTCCGAGCGGCACGGCCAGCTCTTCGGCGATGCGCGATGCCACCGCCCGGGCAGCGAGCCGCCTGGGCTGGGTATGCGCAATCATCCGCTGCTCACCCAATCCTGCAGCCAGCGCGATCTTCGGAAGCTGAGTTGTTTTGCCGGAACCGGTTTCGCCGGCGACCACGACCACCTGATGCTCGAGCAGCAAGGCTCGAATTTCTTCGGCGTGCTCGCTGATTGGCAATTCCGGCGGAAACTCGAGCTTCAGCGGACGGGTTCCAGCTGTAAGCGCATCACGTGCCGCTATCTGCTCTGTTGAAGAATCACTCACATCGCCGCCTAAACCCGATTACCCGGCGCCTACACACGGTCTCCTCGTACACCCTAGAGTATGGATTCTATCGGTGCGCGCGGGCTCGTCTGCCCGCGTTGACTCATCTGCCGGTAGCCTGCTCGGAGTGAGTCCCGGGTGGGCGGGCCGGCCGGATCCTTACGACCGAGAGGTGTCGGGGTCCGGCCGATAGCCTGTTCGAGCGCAGCGCGGTTCTGTACTCAGGGCACTTCTACTTGGAGAGCGCCGTCATACCCTCTTCCAGACCACGGATGGTCAGTGGGTACATCTGCCCGTCCACCATGTTCTGGATCATGGATACTGACGACGAGTACTCCCAGGTTTCCTGCGGGGTCGGGTTGATCCATACGAGTCGGTCGTAGAACGCCGTGAACCGTTCCATCCACAGCGCCCCGGGCTCTTCGTTCCAGTGCTCCACGCTGCCCCCGGCATGGGTGATCTCATAGGGCGCCATGGTCGCATCGCCGACAAAGACCACCTTGTAGTCCGGGCCATATTTGTTGAGCACTTCCCAGGTAGAGATCCGCTCGTTCATCCGGCGGCGGTTGTCCTTCCAGACTGACTCGTAGAGGAAATTGTGAAAGTAGAAGCTCTCCAGGTGTTTGAACTCCGTCCGGGTCGCCGAGAAAAGCTCCTCGCAGACCTTCACGTGAGAATCCATGGACCCACCGATATCGAGTAGCAGCAGCACCTTTACGGTGTTCTTCCGCTCCGGACGCATCTTGATGTCCAGCATGCCGCCGTTGTGCGCGGTTGATCGGATGGTGTCGTCCATATCCAGCTCTTCGTCGGCGCCGGTGCGGGCAAACTTCCGCAGCCTTCTGAGTGCCAGCTTGATGTTCCGGGTGCCGATCTCGACCGAGTCGTCCAGGTTCTTGTACTGACGCTGGTCCCAGACCTTCTTGGCCTTTTTCTTCTTGCCTTTGCCTTGCCCGTTCGGACCGTTACGGCCATCCCGGTCTGCATCGCCTTCCTCGCCCTCGTCCCCCTCCTTGCCCTGCTCGGCTTCCGCTTTCTCGGCTTCTTCTTTCGCCTTCTGGAAGGCTTCGATGAGCTTCTCGAGCCCGCCCAGGGATTCGATCTTCTCCAGATCTTCCGGGGTGAGCGACTTTTCAAATTCCCGACGCAGCCACTCGTCGGGAATCAGAGATTCCAGCAATCCGTGCAGGTCTTCCAGGCCCTTGAAATAAGCGGCGAACGCGCGGTCGAACTTGTCGTAGTTCTTCTCATCCTTGACCAGACAGGTTCGTGAGAGCAGGTAAAAGTCATCCACATTGGCGTACACCACGCGGTGCTGAAGGGCCGTGATCAGATCCATCAGTTCCCGGATGGTCACCGGCACTTTGTACTTTCTCAACGTCAGAAAGAAGTTAATCAGCATGAACTAGGCTCCGCGAGAAGGTGGCTCTTCTGTCAGTTGCTTCGACCTCAACCCCGGCTGTCGCGCCGGTTCATGAACGCCAACCGTTCCAGCAGGTGCACGTCCTGTTCGTTCTTAACCAGGGCCCCGTAGAGCGGTGGAATGGCTTTGGATGTATCCCGATTGGTGAGGATCTCATCTGGAATGTCGTCTGCCATCAGCAGCTTGAGCCAATCAATGAGCTCGGAAGTGGATGGCTTTTTCTTCAAGCCCGGTACCTTGCGCACGTCGAAGAAGATCTCCATCGCTTCTTTCACCAGGTCCTGCTTGACCTCAGGGTGATGCACCTCGACGATCTGCTGCATGGTTTCCCGATCGGGGAAGTTGATGTAGTGGAAGAAGCAGCGACGCAGGAATGCATCCGGCAGCTCCTTCTCGTTATTCGAGGTGATGATCACCACCGGTCGCTGCTTTGCTTTGATGGTTTCGCCCAACTCGTAAACGTAGAACTCCATCCGATCCAGCTCCTGAAGCAGATCGTTCGGAAACTCGATATCCGCTTTGTCGATCTCGTCGATCAGCAGCACCACTCGCTCATCCGACTCGAAGGCCTCCCAGAGCTTGCCTTTCTTGATGTAGTTCTTGATGTCCTTGACCCGCTCATCACCGAGTTGAGAGTCACGCAGACGAGACACGGCATCGTATTCGTAGAGACCGTTCAATGCCTTGGTAGTGGACTTGATGTGCCACTGAATCAGCGGCATGTCCAGGTGAGCCGCGACCTCTTCTGCCAACATGGTCTTACCGGTGCCCGGTTCGCCTTTGACCAGCAGCGGCCGTTCGAGCTTGACCGCGGCGTCCACCGCCATGCTGAGCTCATCGGTGGAAATGTAGGAGTCTGTGCTGTCGAATATCATGCAGTATCTCGAATGGTTCTCGTGAGTTTAGGTGGGCCGCAGATAGGGGGTTAATCGGCCAAAGCGCCGTACTTTAATGGAGCACCCCCGTCCTCACAAGACAGAGTCCGCCGATCAGGTCTTAATGCTCGCGTCGAACTAATCCGATTAGTCCTTGAAAATCAATATATTACCTGACTTTTCAAATCCATATTCGAGCTACTGTTGTTCCTGCTCTTCCGGCTTCACAGCCTCTCGAGCGGTTACTCGGCCGAGCAGGAGGCCCAGCGCCACCCCGAGCAGAACCCCAGCCAGCAGGATTCCTGCGGCGGTGCCTGGTTCGCCCTCCGTCTGAAAGAGGCTCTCGAAAGTCAGCACGATGAACGCGGGCGCCAGCTGACCCTCGTAATTCGGTACGGGAGCGGGCACGGTCATCAGCACCAGCGGCAGGACGCGAAAGGTCCAGCGAAGCGCTGCAGATCTGATCGTGCGGGTCATCAGGAACAATAAGCCGGTGCCAAGCAGGCCGGCGGCCACGATCACAAGCCAGGCAACGGTGTAGTTCATGTCTCCACCCAGTCCACGATGTGCTCCTCGAATTCATCCTCATGCACCATGTCCACGGGAATGACCCGATCGCGGACGCTGATGCCCGCCTCGTGCACTGAGTGCCTTGACCCTGAAAGTAGAGGATGCCACTCGTTGAGTGACCTACCTTCAGCAAGACGTCGATAGGCACAGCTGGTCGGCAGCCACTTCAGCGTCCCTGCCAGGTCGGGCCGGAACTCGATACAGTCGGGAACCAGCTCATGGCGATTCGGGTAACTCGTGCAGCGACACCGCTCGATGTCCAGCAGCCGACAGACCAGACCCGTGTGGTAGACGGTATGGTCGTCTTCGTCCTCGAGCTTGATCATGCAGCAACGGGCACAGCCGTCGCAGAGCGACTCCCACTCCTCGACATTCATCTCGGCAAGCGACTTCTCTTCCCAGAAGGGCACGTCAGGTTTTCCGGGCTCGTTCGATCTGTGCATCCACGCCCCCATCTGTCGGCGGCATCTGCAGGAAGTACCCCATCTCGGCGATGGCTTTGAGAACAGTGCCCGCCTCAACCCGGGCGAGTTTCCTCTCTGCCGTCAGGGACAAGGATAAGGCGAGCTCCGGCACGCCGAATTGTTCGAGCAGTGATTCCGGCACCCGACCCAGATCTTCGGCGAAATCTACAAACAGATAGGCGTCCGGCTTGCGCCTGGTTTTGTAAACCTTCACCAACCGGGCTGACGAGCTGCCGTTCACTTCGAACTCCTCACTTGAGCGCAGCCAGAATATCGCGAAACGGTTCTCCGAGCAGGGGTTCCCGCCATCCGGAATAAGCCTGCGAGAGCTCTCCCGTTCGCAGGTAGTGACGGATGCAGCTCTCCACATCGCGCTTACGGGCAAGCAGCTCCTGAGCCATCTCCTGCGCTTCGGCCTTGGCCCGAGCCACGTTTCGAAGCGCCTTGGATATCTCCCCCTGCCGTTGCGTCAGGGGCGGCTCCAGTGGCGGCAGCGGCTCAGCCGCCCGACCTGCACTGTGCTCTGCCAGAATGTCCTTTGCGTACCGGCGCGCGACGGGCTTCGGCAACAGCTCCCAGATCAGCTGCTCGCCGAGCTCTCGCCGCTCTGCGAACGTCACCAGATGCTCGTCCCACACCACCCGATTTCTCGGCACGTCTTCCCGCATGGCCACACGCTCCCGCCAGCTTGCCAACTGCCGGAGGACAGCCAGCTGCTCTCCTTTCAGACGCCAGGCTTTCCGCATGCCCAGGTAGTAGCGATCGGGTTCTGAAGGCTCGTAACGGCCTTGGTCGGCCATGGCTTCAGCGAACCACTGCATTCGGCCCCGCGTTTCCAGGCGTTCGGACAGCCGCTGATGCAACTCCAGAAGATGCGCCACATCCTCACAGGCATAGCGCACCTGAGCGTCTGTCAGCGGCCGCTTTCGCCAGTTGCTGCGTGTCTGTGCCTTGCCCATCTCCGCACCGATATGGGTAAGAACGAGGTTGGTGTAGGAGAGCGCGAAATCCGTGGACACGAATGCGTGGGCAAGTTGGGTATCGAAGATGCGAGCGGGCCGGGCACCCAGATGATGCAGCATGAGTTCCAGGTCCTCGCCGCAGGCATGCATGACCACCAGACGCCTTGGATCTTCCAGCACCTCAACCAGCGGCTGCCAATCGCCAACGAGAAGCGGATCGATCAGATAGACCTGCTCGCCGCTGACCACCTGGTAGAGGCCAGGCATCGGGAAGAAAGTGTTCGTTCGCTGGAATTCCGTATCCAGACCGATAACGCGTTCCCAGGACGATGCCGCCTGGGCGAGCGCTTCATTCGTTCTGATCCACTCAGGAGAAATTTCGCCGCCCCTGCATGGCGTGCACGATGGTACCGCCGTCGATGAATTCCAGCTCACCACCAAGCGGCACGCCGTGGGCGATCCGGCTGATCCTGGCCACTTTGTCCCGGAGCAGATCATGGATGTAGTGAGCGGTCGCCTCGCCCTCCACGGTCAGATTGGTTGCCAGGATGACCTCTTCAGGGCCAAGCACCGCCACCCGGCGGGTGAGCATGTCCATCCCCAGCTGCTCGGGACCTATGCCATCAATCGGTGAGAGATGTCCGTGCAGCACGAAATAGCGGCCGCGATAGCCACCCGCCTGCTCGATGGCGAGGATGTCCGCAGGAGATTCCAGCACACAGAGCGTGCCGTTCTCCCGCCGCTCGTCCGCGCAGAAACGGCAGACCGGCTCCTCCGTGAAGTTTCGGCACTGCTCGCAGCGACCAATCCCGGCCATCGCCTGGGCGAGCACCTCAGCCAGCCGTTTTCCGCCTTCCGGATTGTGCTGGAGCAGGTGCAGGACCATCCGTTGCGCGCCTTTCGGACCGACCCCCGGCAGAATCTGAAAGGCCTCGATGAGGCTGTCGACGAGAGGGCTGATCCCCATCAGGCCTGTGCCCTCAAAACGGCATCTTCCCCAGAGGCAGACCAAAGCCCGAAGCCAGCCCAGACATTTTGTCCTGCTGCGCGCTTTCCACCTTGTGGGCCGCATCGTTGCAGGCGGCGGCGAGCAGGTCTTCGAGCATGCTCTTGTCTTCGTTCAGCAGGTCGTCGTCGATCATGACCCTTTTGACCTCATGTCGGCCGTTCATCACGACCTTGACCATGCCGGCCCCGCTCTCGCCAGTCACCTCCAGACGGGCAATCTCCTCCTGCACCTCCTGCATGCGCTCCTGCACCTGTTGCGCCTGCTTCATCAGATCGCCAATGCCTTTCATCGTCCGGCTCCTCCTGATTGTCTGTTGCCCGTGCTCTGGGAGGTCTCCAGAGGTTGCACCTCATCCAGCCGACCGCCGAACTCACTGAGCAGGCTTTTCACCTGATCGCTGCCTTCGAGCATCTGCTCCGCATCCGCCTGCCGTTCAGCCGTCAGCCTCGCACGTCTATCTGCCGGGGTTTCCACCTCGATGTCGCCGGTTTCGATATGAAAACTGACCGCCCGGCCGAACTGCTGGTCCAGTGCCCGCTGTATCATCCTGACCTGTGCCTCGCCAAGCAGGGTGTCGTGGGCCGGATCGAGGATGAGATGGACGCGGTCGTCCGAGAGCGTTCGGGCGATCGAGTGTTCGGCGATCATCCTGGCTACCCCGCCGAGATCCAGGGTCTCCAGCAGATCGTGCCAGGCACTCGACGCCTCGGCACACCGCGGTTTTGGCCCGTCCTGTGTTGCCGGCGCCACCGAATCAGTCGCTGGTTCCGCACGCACGGGATCGGTCCGGTCAGCCCTCTCCGGTTCCGGCGCGTCGGGCGCCGTTGCCGCAGCAAGCGCTGTTGAACGGTCCGGCGGGGCATCCGCCGCGTCGGGTGTTGAGACCTCGGGGTGTGGGGGATCTGCCACCACAGAGCCACTGCCGATGGGCGGCACCTGTGCCGTTCCCTCATCCGGCGCGAAGGACAACATCCTGAGCAGGGTCATTTCCACTCCGGTTCTGGGATCTGGCGTGATTGACAGATCCCGATAGCCCATCAGGCCGATCTGATAAAGCAGCTGTACGGTCTGTGCATCGAATGGCGGTCGAGCTTCCGCCCCGATCGCATGGTTGACTGCCATCTGATGCAAGGCTGCCAGGAGCTCTTCAAGCAGGGTTTCAAAGTCTACGGCCCGGTCGGCAAGCTCCGACACCACGGCAAGCACTCCGTTCGCTTCACCTGCCACCAGCGCATCGATCAGGCTGCCCACCTCATCCCGACCAACGAGCCCGAGCATTTCCACCACAGCCGCCTGGGTCAGCGTGCCCTGACCGAATCCTATGGCCTGATCGGTGATCGACAGCGCATCCCGCATGCTGCCCCGGGCAGCCTTGCCGATCACGGTGAGCGCTTCGTCCTCGAAGCTGACCCCTTCCTCGGCAAGGATCTCTGCCAGATACCCGGCTGTACGCTCCGCTGAGATGTTCTTCAGTTGGAACTGCAGGCAACGGGAAAGCACAGTGACCGGCACCTTCTTGGGATCCGTGGTGGCGAGCAGAAACTTCACGTGCTCCGGTGGCTCTTCCAGGGTCTTGAGCAGCGCGTTGAAGCTCGAGGCGGAGAGCATGTGCACCTCATCAATGAGGTAGACCTTGTAGCGCCCCCGGGTCGGCAGGTACTGCGCGTTTTCCAGCAGTTCCCGGGTGTCATCCACCCGTGTCCTGGAAGCAGCGTCCACCTCGATCAGATCAACGAAGCGATTCTCGTTGACTTCCTGACAGACAGAGCACTCACCGCAGGGCTTCGAGGAAACCCCCTGTTCGCAATTCAGGCACTTAGCGAGCACCCGGGCGATGGTGGTTTTACCCACCCCGCGCGTGCCGGTGAACAGATAGGCATGGTGCAGCCGGTCATGGTCCAGGGCATGGGTCAGCGCCCGCACCACATGGTCCTGACCTACCAGTCCGGCGAAGGTGCCGGGCCTAAATTTGCGCGCGAGAACCTGGTAACTCATGATCGCCGGTTATTGTAGTGGCTAGGCCGGTCGAGAGATAGCGACGGGCATTGACGACTGGCCAGATCCGGTCCGAAATGGAGGGAATGACAGGTGACAGCCGGTTTCGATGAGGCTCCAGTGATCATCGGCCATCGGGGGGCTGCCGGCCTTGAGCCCGAAAACACCTTACCGAGCTTTCGCCGAGCCGTGGCGCTGGGGGTGCAGGCCATCGAGCTGGATGTGCACCTTTGCGAAGAACAGCTGGTGGTCATTCACGATTCGACGCTGGACAGAACGACCAGCGGCACAGGTGAGGTCGACAATACCAGCTTCACCACCCTGCGCGAGCTTGACGCGGGTGACGGCGCACGCGTCCCGACACTCGCCGAAGTTTTTGAGGTTCTACCTCTACAGATCGGCGTGAACATAGAATTGAAAGGCGCCGGCACCGCCCAGGTGCTCGCAGACTGGCTACCGGTGCCAGGTGAGCGACAGGTTCTCGTCTCGAGCTTCGATCACGACGCGCTACGCACCTTCAGTTCTCTGCGCGCCGACTACCCCTGCGCACCTCTGTTCGGCCGCTGGAAGGCGGACGCAGTGGAGATCGCAACCGCCTTCGCCAGCGGTTACATCAATCTGGGTAGTAAGCTGGCGAACGCCAGCCGGCTGCAGGCAATCAATGCCGCCGGTTTGCGAGCGCTGGTCTATACGGTAAATGAGCTTGATGAGGCGCGACGCCTGGTAGCGGATGGCGTCTGGGGGCTGTTCACGGACTACCCTGACCGGATCAATCGCGAGAGCCTCGGCTGTGGGGGAGATCAGGCGCTTCGTTCGAGCTGATCGATCTCTTTCTTCAGGTTGTACTTTTCATCGGTGACGATGGCTTCAAGAGTTTCCACCCGGTCGCGAAGGCTCTCCAGCTCGGCCATGAGCTCCTCATCACCGGCAAACTCACCTGCCTCCCGCTTGTTCTTGAAGTACTCGGTCAGTACGCCGGTGCCGCAACCGATGGCGACCACAATGATGATAAAGGTGAAAACGTCCATTACTGTTCCTTATGCTGACGCCGGACGGCTGGCCGGGGGCTCATCCGTCTCAATCTTGTGCAGTTCGCGTTGCAGTTCGTACTGACCGGAGGTCACATGAGTTTCCATCCTTCGCAGCCGCAGTTCCACTTCCTGCAGATCGGCTTGCACGTTACGCAGGTTGCGTCTCGGGCTCACCGGCTCCCGATCCTGACGCTGTGAGCTCATGTTCTCTCCTTGCGAATCTGTCGCACGCTGCCGGCTGCTACGCCGGGACTTGCGGCTCTTACGATTTGTCTTGGCCGGCTTCTTTGGATCATCCATCACGAAGTACATGATCCAGTACGCGGGAAAAACGATGCTGCCGAAGAAGAGCAGACCGGTGACCGCGATGCATCGGACGACCCAGGCTTCCACGCCGTAGTAGTTGGCGATACCGGCACACACACCGACGATCTTGGCGTTATCGTCATCCCGCTCGAGCCTGGGGCTACGCTCCATGACTCGCTCCGATCGTGCTCGCGCCCGGGCTCTTCTCCTTGCGGCCATCCTTGCGGCAGCATCGCTCTGCCGATACTCACGACTGCCGGTACCCAAGCCGTAGAGGTCGCCATCGTCGCCGCTCTTGCCGCCTCCGCCCAGCTCGCGCTCGAGCTTGGCCGTGGTTTCATTGAGAAAGGTAGTCGCCCGGTCACTGAACTCGGAAGTAGCAGAACCGACAAGATCCTGAACGGCCTGCTCGAAGCGTTCGACTGCCTGTTGCAGCTCACCGCCGCCTTTCTGCCTGTTGCTCTGTCTGCCGCTCTGTGCACTGCTACCGGAACCGCGCATGCGTTCTGACCCGTCCGCCATTGGTTTTACTCCGCCTGCATCCGCTTGCGCCAACCAGGTGTCTCCGCATCCAGAATGGCTTCGAGCGTATCGATCCGATCCATCATGCGCTCCGCATGAGCCGACAGCGTTTCCAGCTCGAGTCGCTCGTCATCCGATAGCGCACCCTGTGCGCGCTGCTTGCTCCTGTAGTGCATGAAGATCCATACCGGTGCCACGATCGTCAGGAAGATGACGACGGGCACGAAGAAGGCGATCATCCAGCCGTCCATTTATCCTCCTATCTGATACTAACCGTTCACCGACTGATCATTGGCCGGCTTGCTCTCGGTCGGTACCGGTGCCGGACCGCTCTCGCCCTTCATGCGGGCTTTGAGCTCTGCCAGGTCAGCATCGATGGAGTCGTCCGTTTCAAGCTCGGCGATTTCATCGGCCAGCGTTCTCTGCCCCATATCATACGCTTCAATCTGACCTTCAAGGTCATCCATCTTGCGCTCATAGTTTTCGAAGCGCTGCATGGCGTCATCGATGTTGTGATCGTTCAGCTGACGCTTCACGCCAAGCCGGGTCTGGGCCGTTTTACCGCGCATGATGATCGCGTTTCGGCGGGCTTTGGCGTCTTTGATCTTGGCCTGCAGAACACCTACGTCCTCGTTCAGCTTGGCCAGGGATTGATCGATGATCTCGAGATCCCTACCCAACGCCTCCGAGGTTTCCTGGGCTTTGTTGCGCTCGGCAATCGCACCCTTGGCAAGGTCATCACGACCCCGGCCGATAGCGACCTCAGCCTTGCGTTCCCACTCGGCCGCTTCATTGGCCAGATATTCCTGGCGTCGCGCCAGCTCTTTTTTATCCGCGATGGCACGAGCCGAAGTAGAGCGGACCTCTACCAGCGCCTCCTCCATCTCCTGAATGATGAGTCGAACCATCTTCTCCGGATCTTCCGCCTTGTCGAGCAGGGCGTTGATGTTGGAGTTGATGATGTCTGACATGCGAGTAAAGATGCTCATTTGTCGATTTAGCTCCGTATTTGCCACTTGTCGATGATCAAACCCTGAGGGCCTTCTCATCGTTGGCGTAGGTAATACAGATTCCGTGCCAACAATTCCCGGTTCGTAACCCCCTGTTTTTATTGATCTTATATCCCGACTCGCTGGCTCGCCAATCAGGTCATAGTAAATCTCACCACTACTTGGCTAAAATTCCTGCGCCACCTATGGATGGAACATCGTCAAGATGCCTACGGAACCGGAGCGTCTGCTTGGAGAATCACCCGCCTTCCTGAAGATACTGGAAGAGGTCTCCCAGGTCGCCCCGCTGGAGAAGCCGGTGCTCATCGTCGGGGAGCGCGGCACCGGCAAAGAGCTCATCGCCGCCCGTCTGCACTTCCTTTCCAATCGCTGGGAAGGCGAGTACGTGAAGATGAACTGCGCGGCGATCAGCGACTCGCTTTTGGAAACAGAGCTGTTCGGCCACGAGGCAGGTGCCTTCACCGGCGCCACCAAGGCTCACAAAGGCCGTTTCGAGCGAGCCCACGGAGGCACCCTGTTTCTCGATGAGCTGGCAACCACCTCGGCGCTGGTTCAGGAGAAACTGCTTCGGGTTATCGAGTACGGTGAGTACGAGCGGGTCGGCGGCAATCGCACCCTCTATTGCGACGTCCGGCTGATCGCCGCTACCAACGAAGATCTTCCGGCTCTGGCTGCACAGGGGAAGTTCCGTCTGGATCTGCTCGATCGGCTGGCGTTCGACGTGATCACCCTGCCTCCACTTCGGCAACGGGAGGGTGACGTTCTCGTGCTGGCCGAGCACTTCGCGGTCAGCATGGCTCAGGAGCTCGGCCGGGAGTTGTTTCCCGGATTCTCTGCCGAGGCGAAGGAAAAGCTTCAGAACTACCCTTGGCCCGGCAACGTGCGCGAGCTGAAAAACGTGGTGGAACGCTGCGTCTACCGGCACGACGAGGACACCCCGGTAGAGGAGATCGTGTTCGATCCCTTCGAGTCCCCGTTCCGCCTGTCGACCAGAGACCTCGTCAACAACGACAGGCTTGAAGCCGCCGATGATGAATCCAACGGCGCCCCGAGCACCCCCGCCACCGGTGGCACACCAGCAACGACGGCGACGGAATTCCCCATCGATCTGAAGCAGACCGTGCAGAGCTACGAGATCGATCTCATAGAGCAGGCCCTGGTGGCATCCAAGCACAATCAACGAAAAGCAGCAGAACTTCTGGAAGTCACCTACCACCAGTTGCGCGGCTACCTGAAGAAGTATGACCTTCTGAACAAGGACTGAGCCAGGCTGCCTACGGCAGTGCCTGTGCTAGGATTCCGGCCCGAGCGTGCCTTGTTCGACTATCTGGTCGAGTGAATTGAACAAGGCGATAGACACCAGCTGAATCAGGAGAAGTTCATGGCGGATACCCGGATGACCCAGGCGGAACGAGAGTCTTTTCTGGCAGACCTTCACGTCGGCGTGTTGGCGATTCCAACCGACGGCGCACCACTGACGGCCCCGATCTGGTATAGCTACGAGCCTGGTGGCGACATCTGGGTTCTGATCGGACCAGGTTCGAAGAAAGGCCAGCTCATGACCGAAGGGCTGAAGGTGACCCTGGTGGCCCAACAGGAAGCGTTGCCCTATGCGTACGTCTCCGTGGAAGGCACCGTCACTGCGATCACAGCTCAGGCCGAAGGCGAAACTTTGCAGCTAGCCACGCGCTATCTGGGTAAGGAGATGGGTAAGGGCTATGCTGAGGCCAATGCCGGCGGCGAGTCGGTGCGGGTAACCATCCGCCCAGACCGCTGGCTGACGGTGGACTACGCCAAGTCCAACTAGTTGCCTTACCCAGGTTCGCAAGTGCTGTGAATGTGGACGCCAGCAAAGACACTGCAGCGGGAGCGCTCGCACCGTTTCTTCGGCCGGCTGCCACGCCGTCGCTCGATGCGTTCCAGGTTCTCTGTGAGGCCGCTGAGGTGCTCGAGGAGAAGAAGCCGAACAATGAGCCCAAGGTGCTTTTGCTGAACCCACCCAACGATGGCCCCTTCATCATCAAGGTCTGGCACCCGGACCGGGTGTTCACGTCCGCACGGTTATTTCCCTACAGCAGCAGGTTCAGGCGTCACGCCGCCGCATTGCTGAGCCAGGGGTTCAACGCCCCAGAGGTGTCTGGCTGGGGTCGTCTACAGGGGACCCGTGCCTGCTACGTAAGCTACAGAGCGCTACCTGGAAAGTCGCTACGAGAGCTCAAGCCGCAGGTGGAACTGGCCGGTGTCGCCAGGTTCATTGCCCGCTTGCACGATTCCGGCATCGATTTCCGATCTCTGCACCTCGGCAATATCCTCTGGCAAGGAGGTGATTCCTACGCACTGATAGACCTCACCGATTGCAGTTTCAGAAGGCGGCCACTCCCTCTGAAGCTACGAACGAAACGGCTGGTCTATCTATGCACCCATCGTCGGGATCTGGCATTCATGACCGAAGCGCAGCGTTGGGCCGATCTGATGTTGGCGTACAGCGAGGCCGTCGACATCGACCCGTTGGTTCTGCTGAACTCGGCTCGAAGGCACGAGAGGTGGCGAGCCCTCTCGGAAAGCGCGGACAGATTGGCAATTGAAGATCTATTCGCCGGACGATGAGTGACACCGAGCACCCGAGTGGAGAGATGCCGCTCATCCTCATGTATCACCACATCGCACCACCGCCAACCGGTGCGAAGATCCGAGGTATGTACGTCACACCCAGGCAATTCGACTGGCAGATCAGCTGGCTGAAAGCCCGAAACTATGCCTTCGTCACTTTCGCCGACCTCGTGGGATCCACTCCAGACCCGGCTACCCAGACCTCAGGCCGGCGAGTCATCATCACACTGGATGACGGCTACCGGAACAACTACAGCCAAGCCTTCCCGATACTCAGGAAGCACGATGTGCGCGCCGTTATCTACCCGATTCAGAACGATCTCGGACGTACGGGCGTCAGTTGGCCCGGGGCCACGGAGCAGACACCGGCCGACATGATGACCGTACCGCAGCTTCGAGAGATGGCTGATGCCGGGATTGAATTCGGCTCTCATCTTCTCAACCATAAAAAACTCACGGACATGTCGGCTGCGGAGCAACGCGAGGAACTGGAAGGGTCCATGGCGAGGCTCGAGGAACTGCAGGGCGCACCCGTGCTGTCCATTGCCTACCCCTACGGGGCTTACGATGACGTCATCGTCGAGCGCGCACGCTCGGCAGGCTACCAGTTCGGTCTGACTACCGAGCCGGGCATCAACACAACCGGGACTGATCCCCTTCGCCTGAGTCGATTCACCGCCAAAGGCTGTAAGTTTTATCACCCGCTCAAGTTCAAACGAATGGTCGCCAGCGCTGAGCGCGAGGTGACCGCCTATGCAGCGGAATCGTGAAAACCCAATCGAACTTCTCCACAGGCACAACCAGAAAACCCAAAGGCCGAATCAGTGTTTCAAAGCAACCAGCTGATCTACATCCAGATGCCGAAGACCGGCAGCACCCACATCGTTTCCTTGCTCTCCAGGTTTATCGAAGGTGAGGAGATCGGACGGCACAATCCCGCCACCCCCGAGCAGCTCTCGTCGCAGCGCACTTTCATCTCCTCGATCAGATGTCCCTGGGAATGGTACTTATCGCTCTGGTCCTACGGGGTGCAGGGCCGAGGTGCGCTCATGCGCAGGGTCACCAGCCGCCATTTGCTCGACGCATTCAAGCTGGTCATCCGCGATCCCACAAGGCACGCGCGCACCCCGCTCGCCGAATGCGCGCGAAACATCGGCAGCTGGCGGCTCCTCTACGCCAGCACCGAAGATGTTGCTGTCTTTCGCGACTGGCTGAAGCGAATGTGCGATCCGAAAAACAGTCACGTGCTGGCGCTGAAATACGCCAATATGCAGATCCCACCGTTGTGCGGCTACATGACCTACCGCTATCTGCAACTCTGCTGCAGGAACCAAGAGCGTCTCTATGATCCCGGACAGATCGGGTGCTTCGAGGATATCGCCGCATTCGAGCGGGAGAGCTGTTACATCGATCGGTTCATCCGGCAGGAACAACTGGAAGACGATCTGTGCAAGGTGCTCGATAGCATACGGCCACTGTCAGAGAGAGAACGCAGCGCGGTCTATTCCAGTAAAAAAACAAAGGTATCCAGACGCAGCCATCTGCTGGAGGAGTATTTCGACGCGGAGTCAGTCGAGCTCGTGGGCCACCGGGAAAGGCTGCTGATCGACAAGTTCGACTACGCACCCCCGGAAGTGAAGTGATGCAGCGGATCTGCGAAGCAGCCTGACCGTCGGCGCGGATGCCCCATCCTGCCTCATAAGCTGCTCGCGCAAGCCAGCGGCTATTGACCCCGGAAGAACGCCCGGCGCAGCATTTCCTCGAGCCGAGCGGCTCCGGCGACGGTGAGGTGATGGGTATCGTAGTAGAGCGGATCATCACCCTCTGCAAACGCACAGCTGACATCGTTGCACAGCCATTGATCCGGATAGAGCATCACGGCGCCATGATCGTTCGCGAGCTTCTGAAGGATCTCCACGGTTTTTCGATTCCGAGCGGTCATCGCAGATCGAGTCGGCGCGATGGCAACGTCAGCAAGGAGCTCGCCAAATCGCTCCTTCTGGGCGAGCACGTAAGGTACGTGCCAGCCGATCTCCGGAACCGGGCCGATGAGGAAAACGTGCATGCCCATTCGCTTGAGCTCCTCAAGTGTTCCTGAAAGTGCCAGGCCCAGCAGTTCCGCATTGGTCACACCCCGACCGTCATCGTCCTGCAGCCTGGGAATCGGGCCCGATTCGAAACCGTAACGGCTTTCTTCAACTATGAGCGTCCAGCGTCCGGCCAGAAACACCGTAGACACTCCGGTGGCACGTGCCAGCTCCAGTGCATGGTTGTTGTGCTCGCGACATTCGTCGCCCCGGGCGCTGTTCAGCCGGTAGCCGATCATCGGTGGGCAGGCTGACTTCATCACGGCTCTACCAGGGATACCAGTCGATTCACTGAGGTCTCTGAACACCGGCATGAGCATACTGGCGTGGGAGTCCCCCCACAGCAGATACTCAGTCGGGACTGCAGGGTCACCCAGGATGCAGTTTTCACCCTTTCTCAGGCAGCGAACGTCCCTGCTCTGACTCGCCTCAAGAAGCTCCCCCGCGCGGCCGGAAAAACGGCCTGGCGCGCCATCGGAGAGGTCTGTGAACAGGCCGAAGGCGATGCCGGCCGCGATACCGGTAGCCGCCAACCGGAACAACATCGGCCGCTGGACTCGCCTCGGACGGGCGCGAAAAGGCTGTTCCACGTAACGCCAGCTGAATGCAGCCAGAAGGAAGGTCGCAGTCACCAGCAGGATGATTTCGCTGCCCGTGAACGGGCGAACGATCAGGTGCCGGGCAAACACCATCAGCGGAAAGTGCCAGAGATACAGCGAGTACGACAACAGACCGATGACCTTCAGCGGGGCACTGCCAAGCAGCCGGCTGATTTGATTGGGTGTTCGGCCGCAGAATATGACAAGCGCTGTACCGAGGCAGGGCAAGAGCGCAGCTGGGCCAGGAAAGGGGGTGGTCTCGTCGTAAACCAGCACCGATGTGCCTATCGCAATCAGTCCGAACAGCACACCCGACGCCGCCAGGCGCCGGGAGCGCACGGCAGGTAATGTGGTTACCGCCAGCAACGCACCCAGCATCAGCTCCCAGAAACGGGCCGGGAGCAGATAAAAGGCCGCATCAGCATCCACCCGAAGCTGCCAGAGACCGACGATGAAGCTGAGCAAGCCAACTGCCGACAGCGCCGGAACCAGGGAAAGCCGCCTTCGTACGAGAAACCCAAGCAGCAGCGGGAAGATCAGATAGAACTGCTCCTCTACCGCAAGTGACCAGGTGTGCAGTAGTGGGTGCAATTCCGCAGGTGCTTCGAAATAGCCGTCTTCCAGGTAAAAGAAGAAGTTGGAAGCGAAGGCAACCGTGGCAATGACGCTCTGACCGAAGTCCTCCAGGTGTTTTGGAACCAGCAGGTAAATCCCCACGGGTAGGCTTGTCAGAAGCACGAAGAAAAGCGCCGGGAAGATTCGGCGGATCCGCCGGTCATAGAAGCCTAGATAACTGAACGTTCCCTCACGCATTTCCCCAACAATGATTGAGGTAATGAGATAGCCCGATACGACGAAGAAAACATCGACACCGACGTAACCACCGCTCATGACCTCGAGACCTGCATGGAAGAAAATCACCGGCAGCACGGCAACGGCGCGCAGGCCGTCCACATCCGCCCGATACGTCAGCTGGTTCATCTGCTCGATTAAATCTTGAGCAGCTCCTGCACTGCCCGGTGGGCCTGGGCAATGGCGTTGTTGGTATCGGCGCTGGCATTGGCATCGGAGTTGGCAATGCTGATCCGTCCAAACGGCTGTCGCCCCCGTACCCAGGGGGTTGCTTCTTCCGTTGGCCAGTCCGGCTCCCAGAGCAGATCCGGGCTGTAGGAGTAGCCGTGTGCCCAGCGGTTCACCGTGATTCCGGTGATGTCCCGATCCGCATCGAAGCCACCAGCGCGAAGCGCCTGATCGAGCTGGTCGCGCACGTGCCGCTCAAAGGTCTCGAACGGCGTGGCCAGCAGCGTCCTTCGCCCTTCCCGCCACTGCTCCGGGCCCTGGATATCCTTAAAGTGCGGCACGTAACACATGTGCAGCACCATGGGATCCTCCGGTGATGCACCGAAGGCGTAGTCGCCGAGCGATACGGGATAGTCCAGCTCCACCTGCTTGTAGAAGTCATTGGTGTAGAAGACGTAGCCGATGCCCAGGTCGGCGAATGCCTGCCAGTTCTTCACGGCCACCTTGGTATAGGTGAGTGGAATCTTCACGTTGTAGGCCAGTGCTTCCTTTTGTGACGCCGGCAGTTCAGGGCACAGATAGGGGATGGCTGAGTTGTAACAGGCCATCACACAGCGATCGGCACTCACCCGATATGCCTGCCCGTCACGAACGAACGTGACCGCGACGGACTTTGCATCTGCCGCGTGCACGGCTTCTACGACGGTGCTGTTCAGACGTATTCGCACCTCGGCCCCACGCCCATCCAGGCGCTCGTAATCGACCTTTGCGGTCACCACGTCTTCCATGCTGCTGCCTGGGACTGCCTCCGGGAGCAGCGCACGAACCAGCAACCGAGCGACGGAAGCATTGCCATCCGGGAAGTGGAAGATGTACGGCTCGCTGCCCCGGTAGCCATCACGTTTCACCGTGTGCGCAAGGCCCGGGATACCGCCGCCGTCTCCGTAGGCCTGCACCGCCAGTGCCGGTACCTCGTCCATGCCCACACACCAGAAACTCATCCCCCAGCGCCGGTAGATTTCCAGGATCTGATCGTCTACTTCGGTATGCTTGTGCAGAAACTCCAGATAGCTGATACGGCTCAGATATGCGCGCTTCTCATCGTTGGTCATCCCCGGCAGGTAGTCTCGCTCGTCAGTGAACAGACGCACCAGGTCCGCTCGTGCACGTTCATTCAGCGGAGCATCTGCGGCGAATTCGTGCCAGGGTCGACTGCCGTAGCCGCGGACCAGCTTACGCTGACCGAAGCTCTTCTCATCGAAGGCTATCGCGTAGTCCAGCCCGAGCTTCTCGTACAACGACTGATCGTAGTAGTCGTAGAAGCGCTCGGTATGAACGCCGATCTCCTCGAGCAGACCTCTCGACACATCGGCATAGGCGGAAGGTGTATCGATGGACTCTGTGCCACCGTAAGCAATCCTGGTCTGCCCACCAATCTGAAACTCATTGCGCTTGGCATGGCCGCCGAAGTCATCGTGGTTGTCCAGCACCAGGACCCGTGCATCCGGGTGGGCCTTGCGATAAAGGTAGGCTGCGGTCAGGCCGCTGATGCCTGCCCCAACAACGATCAGATCGTAGTGCTCACCGGTGTCGCTGCCTGTCCAGGTGCCTCCCGATACTCGCGCGTGCATGGTTTCCCAGGAGCCTGGGTGAGAACCGCGCAGGCCGGTTGCTGCCGGTGGGTAGTAACCTGCCGGCAGGCGCCAGTCAGGAGCTGATGATCCAAAAGCCTCGGTCCAGGGACTGGCGAGTGATCCGGTGAGGGCCACACCAAGGCCGATCTGGGTACCATTCAGGAAGTCTCGCCGGGTGATGCCGGGATTGTTCTTACTCATGGGGTCTCCGCGTGACGTGGGGGAACGCTAGCGTGGAATGAGGACTGGGGGAAGATGGGAGGCGAAAACTGGGTGCGGGATTGTGTTGGGAGTCGATTAAAACGTTTCGAGAAAAAGAATTTATCTATTTGTTTCTATTGTAAATATTGTCCTGATTTTAGATAGAGGTGGGCCCAGATCTTGGCAGGAGGGATTATTCGGTTTCCGCTTTGGCGGAAACCTCACCCTTCGGGCCGTCGTCGCTTCGCGACAACGTTGTCTCACCCGGAATCGGAGCGATGCTCCGATTCCGGGTTCGGCTCGAACCCGGGAGGGTACCGCCTTCTACTCTCCCTCTCCGCCATGTAAAAAGGGGCCCATTCGGAGCCCGTGTAAAAAGGAGGCCATCTCACTCGAGATGGCCTCTTTCTTTTGGGGGTCAAGTCGCCAGTGCCTGGCAGAGCCTCTTCGCTCCGACGACGTTGATCGCTCGGGTGAGGTTGTATGCAGTTACAGCCAGCGCCATTTCTGCTTTCACCTTTTCCAACCCCCTCAACAAGAACCGACCACCGTCCATACGGCTTTTCAGCGTACCGAACGGGTGCTCAACCATGGCCTTTCGACGACGCATGATCATTGGATTAGCGTCGACTCGCCTTTCTACCTCATTCAGCACACCTTCCTCGAAGTGCCGAGTCACCCATCGTTGCTTAGCGCCAGTACATCGCTCTTTAAGCTTGCAGTCACCGCAAGCCGTGCTCGTATACAGGTACAGACGATCTTTCGTTGATTTGGTCTTCTTAGGCAGATGTTCACCCGCCGGGCAGAGGAAGTAGTCACCCTCAGCCTCATACTGGAACGCTGTCCTATCGAAGTAAGTACCAGCCCCTTGGCTGTTCACCGATCGTTGAACCGGAAGGTAAGGAACCATCTCATGCGCCTGGCAACGTTTGATTAACCTACCGTTGGAGTAACCGGCATCCGCCAACACTTCCAGCTTCTTACTCCTAAGTCGTGCTTTGGCACGTCGGGCCATCCGGTACAGTTGGTTCTGGTCGTTCGACTCCTGCACAACATCGACATCGGCAATCAGCTTGTGCTTGTCATCCACCGCCGTCTGGACGTTGTAGGCGATTCTGCGCGCCTTCATGACCCGTGCATCAGGATCTGTCTCAGGCCGCACCTTAAGCTGCTGTTCGTCCAGAGACGCGATGTCCTCGGTCAGGCTGTCTCGTTGCGCTCGCAGTGCTTCGAGTGCGGCACGTGTGTCACCATCAGACGGCGGTTCATCGTCGTCATCATCTAGGTCATCCAGCCAAGCAGCGATCTTCGTATCTACCTGAGCCAGTTCCTTAACCAGATCTCTCCTGCGTAACACCCGGGACGGCGCGTTATCCGCCGTGAACTTGCTGCCGTCGATGGCGACCTGTTCGCCGCCATACAAGGACTGTGAGCGACAGAACTGAACAAACGCTGCACAGACGCGCACCAGCGCTTCGCGGTTATCTACCCGGAAGTTGGCAATGGTCTTGAAGTCCGGCGCCAGACGGTTCAGCAACCACAGCACCTCGATGTTCTTATGGCACTCCCGCTCCAGCCGACGGCAGCTACGAATCCGGTACATATAACCGTACAGGTAGAGCTTCAGGAGATCGCCAGGGTGGTAAGGGGGACGGCCAGTCTCTCTTGCCTCGATGCGAACAAAGCCTAATCGCTTGAGATCAAGTGAGTCCACGAAGGCGTCGATTACTCGTACCGCGTTGTCTTCGTCAATCAGGTCATCCAGACGCTCTGGGAACAACGTGGCTTGATCCCGACTCTGTCCCTGTACATGCATAAAAAAATGCCCGCAACAACGTGCGGGCATTTTCTCAAAGGGCTTGGGCTATTTACACAGCCTCCATTCGGGCCCCTTTTTACATGGCGGAGAGGGAGGGATTCGAACCCTCGATAGGGGTTACCTATACGCCCTTAGCAGGGGCGCGCCTTCAGCCACTCGGCCACCTCTCCGTGAGCGCGGCAAGTGTACCGCAATTCCATCAGCCGTATCAGGTTGTGGCCTCCTCCTCTACCGCGTCTTCACCCAGGTTGAACTCGCTGTGGATGCAGCGTACGGCAAGTTCCAGATAGCGTTCGGCGACCACCACCGAGATTTTGATCTCCGATGTCGCAATCATGAGAATGTTGATGTTCTCCGCAGCCAGGGCATCGAACATACGCGTAGCCACACCGGCATGGGAACGCATACCGACCCCGACAACAGAAACTTTGGCGATCTTGTTGTCGCCGGCAAGCTCGCGAGCACCGATGCTCTGCTGCACTTGCGTGAGCAGCTCGAGTGTTCGCTCGTAATCGCCGCGCTTCACGGTGATCGTGAGCAGCTCGAGTGTTCGCTCGTAATCGCCGCGCTTCACGGTGAAGGTGAAGTCGGTGAGACCGTCCGCCCCCGTGTTCTGCACGATCATGTCCACCTCTATCGGCGCGCGGCCGACGGGACCCAGAATCTTTGAGGCGATACCAGGCAGGTCCGGCACACCGGACATGGTGATCTTGGCTTCATCGCGCGCGTAGGCGATACCGGAAACAATGGGTTGTTCCATATTCGTCTTCTCAACGGTGATCAGCGTCCCGGGCCCCTCTTCGAAGCTCGACAGCACTCGCAATGGGACTCGATATTTGCCCGCAAACTCCACGGACCGGGGATGCAGAACTTTAGAACCGAGAGACGCCAGCTCCAGCATCTCCTCGAAAGTAATGAGATCGAGACGCCGCGCATCATCGACGATACGCGGATCCGCGGTGTAAACGCCATCCACGTCCGTGCAGATGTGGCACTCGTCCACTCCCAGCGCCGCCGCCACGGCGACCGCCGTTGTATCGGACCCACCACGACCCAGCGTGTTCAGATTTCCGTCGGCGTCAACACCCTGGAAGCCGGCAATCACCGGCGTGATCCCGGCATCGAGATCCGACTTCAGAGCCTCCGTATCGATCTCCTTGATGCGTGCCCGCCCGAAATTGCCGTCTGTGCGGATGCAGACCTGATCACCCAGGTATGACTTCGCTGAAACGCCCAGCTCCTGAAGTGCCATGGCCAGCAGAGCAATCGTCACCTGCTCGCCAGATGACAGCAGCACGTCCATCTCCCTGGCTGGTGGCCGGGTCGCCATGCTGCGGCCCAGACTCTCCAGACGGTTGGTTTCCCCACTCATCGCGGAGACCACCACCAGTACCTGATGACCCTGGGCGCGGTAGCCGCGTACCCGTTCGGCAACCGCCTGGATCCGCTCCACACTGCCGACGCTGGTGCCGCCGTACTTCTGCACGATCAAACCCATGCTTTCAGCCGTCCAGCCGCCCGCGCACCCAGTCAGGCACGGAGGCCAGTGCCTCGCCGAGCGCTTCGGGTTTATCGCCACCGCCTGCTCGCGCCATGTCAGGTCGGCCACCGCCTTTGGCACCCACCTGAGCACCGACCGCATTGATCAGATCCGGCGCAGTGATCCGATCCGTCAGGTCTTTGCTCACGCCAGCAACCAAACTGACTTTGCCGCCAGCGACATGCCCGAGCACGATGGCCGTGCTGCCGAGTTTCGATTTCAGCGTGTCGAGGGTCTGCATCAAGGCCTTGCTGTCCCCCTCCACTTGAGCGGCCAGCACCTTGATACCAGTCACTTCCAGCGCTTGATCAGCCAGATCCGAACCCTGACTGGCAGCCAGTTTTTCCTGCACCTGGGCAAGCTCCCGGCCAAGTCGCTTGTTCTCGTCAAGCACGGCGCCGACCTTGTCTGCCACATCGGCACGACCGCCTCTGACAAGCTCAGCAACGCGCTTCAGCGCATCTTCCGCCTCCAGGGTCCAGGCAAGCGCTGCCGGTCCGGTCACAGCTTCGATACGACGCACCCCGGCAGCAATGCCCGTTTCACCGGTGATCCGAAACA
This sequence comes from Candidatus Azotimanducaceae bacterium, assembly GCA_965215995.1. Lineage (GTDB taxonomy): Bacteria > Pseudomonadota > Gammaproteobacteria > Pseudomonadales > Azotimanducaceae > SZUA-309. The sequence goes on from OZ244128.1 coordinate 5,399,149, forward strand.
GGCCGATGTCTCCTGTGCGGTCCACGTGCGTACCTCCACAGAGCTCCACAGAGTAATCACCACCCATGGACAGCACCCTGACTTCATTGCCGTACTTTTCGCCGAACAGCGCCATGGCACCCTTCTCGATGGCATCGTCGTAACTCATCTCGGCCACTTCCACTGGAGAGTTCGCCTGGATCTGCTCATTGACCATTGCTTCCACGGCTCTCAGCTCTTTCTCACCGACCGGTTCACTGTGCGAGAAGTCGAAGCGCAGCCGATCGGGCGCTACCAGTGAACCCTTCTGCTGCACGTGGGCACCCAGCACATGACGCAGGGCCGCGTGCATGAGGTGGGTCGCGGAGTGATTGAGCTTGATCAGACGACGGCGTTCCGCATCGATTGCGGCGTGCACCTTGTCCCCTGATCTCATCTCACCCTCGACGAGCTCACCGATGTGCAGGAACTGATCACCCGCGATCTGCGTATCGGTTACCCTGAATTTACCGGCATCACTGTCGATCAGGCCCGTATCGCCAATCTGGCCACCGGACTCTGCGTAGAACGGTGTCTCATCAAGCACCACCACACCGGCTTCGCCTTGAGTGAGGTGTTCGATGGGTGTGCCTTGCGGATCAAACAGCCCCGTCACCCGAGAGTCTCCAGCGACCGCCGTGTAGCCGGTGAATGCCACCTTGCCATCCGTGTGGATCAGCTGACCAAGCTTTGCGTCGAACCTCGCAGCGGCACGACCACGAGCTCGTTGCGCTTCCATGGCGGTCTGGAAACCTTCCATGTCCACCTCGAGCCCCCGCTCCCGGGCCACATCTGCGGTCAGATCAACCGGAAAACCATAGGTGTCGTAAAGCTGAAACACCACATCGCCAGGGATTTCCTTGCCATCAAGCTCATTAATGGTGCCGTCTAAGAGCTCCATTCCCTGATTCAGCGTTTCTGCGAACCGTGCCTCCTCGCGCGCCAGCACCCGCACGATCTCTTCCTGATGGTCAGTGAGAATGGGATAAGCCTCACCCATCTCCTCCACCAGGGGGCTCACCAGCTTGTGAAAGAACGGCTCGGTCATGTCCAGCTTGTAACCGTGCCGAAGCCCTCGCCGGATAATCCGACGCAGCACGTAACTCCGGTCCTCATTGCCGGGAATGACACCATCTGCGATCAGGAAGGCGGCAGAGCGAATATGATCGGCAATCACGCGCAGCGAGGCATTCTGCAGCATGGCCTGCTCGTCATTGAAACCTGCCATCTGCCCAGCAGCTCGAATCAGCTTTCGGAACAGATCGATTTCGTAGTTGCTGTGCACCCCTTGCAGAATGGCCGCCATCCGTTCGAGGCCCAGTCCCGTATCTACCCCGGGTTGAGGCAGTGGCACCAGCTCTCCGTCGGGCGACCTGTCGTACTGGGGAAAGACCAGATTCCAGAACTCGATGTACCGATCGCCGTCCTCTTCCGGTGAGCCAGGCGGGCCGCCCTCCACTTCCGGGCCGTGATCGAAGAAGAGCTCCGTACAGGGTCCGCAAGGTCCGGTATCACCCATGGCCCAGAAGTTGTCTTCAATATCGATCACCCGCTCCCGTGGCAGACCGATCTTTTCTTCCCAGAGCTGGCGGGACTCTTCGTCTGTGGGGTGTACCGTCACCCAGATCTTCTCGACGGGCAGCTTCAGGACTTCCGTCACAAACTCCCAGGCCCAGCTGATGGTTTCTTCCTTGAAGTAGCCGCCGAAGCTGAAGTTCCCCATCATCTCGAAGAACGTGTGATGACGAGCCGTATAACCCACGTTCTCCAGATCGTTGTGCTTGCCACCGGCACGCACACACCGCTGGGCCGATGCCGCCCGATTGAAGCCCAGATCTTCCCGCCCTAGCAACGCATCCTTGAACTGAACCATGCCCGCGTTGGTGAACAACAGAGTCGGGTCATTGGCAGGCACCAGTGTGCTGGATGGCACGACCTGGTGGCCCCGCTCCTCGAAGAAGGCTAGGTAGGCAGCTCTGAGCTCGGCTGTATTCATCGTTCCGGTCTTCCGGGTGCTGAGTGAAGGGGTAGCTATGAAAAAAGCGCGCCAGTATACGGGAGCACAGCCCGGATTTCAGCGCTTTCCGGCCGGTGCTGTGCGGTGTGCGGAAGCCTGCTTAGCTCAGTATGTCTGACCGCCGAGAACCCGGTAGATCAGATCGGAAGGAAAACCTCTACGGGCAAGATATCGAGCTTGAACGGCCCACTCATCCCGGTTGCCAGGGGGCTCGCCATATTTCTTCGCCAGGCTTTCCAGAGCCACGGACTCCCAGAACTCAGCAGGCTCTGTGAGCTGGCGTTCGAGCACGCCTTCAGCAACGCCCTTTGCGCCCAGCTCCTGACGGATCTTCACCGGTCCGTAACCGCGCTGAACCCGGCTGCGAATGAGCCCTTCGGCGAAGCGTTCGTCCGACTGCAGATCGTGTTCGAGCAGGTAGTCCATTACTTGCTCGATGAGTACCGGATCATGCCCTTTGCGCCTGAGCTTGCGCTCCAGCTCACGGCGGCCGTGCTCGCGTTGCCCGAGAGAGCGTACGGCCGCGTTCAGTGCTGCCCGGTAATCCATATCTCTCTTCGGAGACGATCGCTCAGAAGAGGCATCAGGCGATTGATCGGCTTCCAGCGGTCCGGGCTCCAGAGCTGCGGACGTTACGTCCGCAGGTACTGGATCCAAGCTGGAAGAGGTCCGGGAAGGCATCTGATCCGAATCAGGTCAGGGAATCCTGCTCAGGCTCCGGAATCACTACCTCATCCTCGGCCGTGTCACCCGGCAGCAACTGCTGACGGATCTGGGACTCGATCTCCTCACGGATCTCTGGATGCTCGGACAGATAGTCGGCTGCGTTCTTTCGACCCTGGCCGATCCGATCCGACTTGTAGGCATACCAGGCACCGGACTTCTCGACGATCCCCTGCTGCACACCCAGCTCCAGGATCTCTCCCATCCGATTGATGCCCTGGCCGTAAAGAATCTGGAACTCAGTCTGCCGGAACGGTGGAGCCACCTTGTTTTTCACCACCTTGACCCGGGTCTCGTTACCGGTCACCTCGTCGCCCTCCTTGACCGCACCGATGCGACGGATGTCGAGCCGGACAGAGCTGTAGAACTTGAGTGCGTTACCACCGGTGGTAGTTTCGGGTGAGCCGAACATGACGCCTATCTTCATGCGGATCTGGTTGATGAAGATCACCAGTGTGTTGGATTGCTTGATGTTGCCCGTCATCTTTCTGAGCGCCTGGCTCATGAGGCGGGCCTGCAGGCCGACGTGTGAATCTCCCATTTCACCTTCGATCTCGGCACGTGGCGTAAGCGCGGCTACCGAGTCCACGACCACCACATCCACCGCCCCGGAGCGCACGACCATGTCGCAGATCTCGAGGGCCTGCTCGCCGGTGTCCGGCTGCGAGACCAGCAGGTTGTCCGTATCCACGCCGAGGGACTGGGCGTAAATAGGATCGAGCGCGTGCTCCGCGTCGATGAAGGCACAGGTGCCACCCGCTTTCTGGGCTTCGGCGATCACCTGCAGGGTGAGCGTCGTTTTACCGGAAGATTCAGGGCCGTAGATCTCGACCACCCTGCCCTTGGGCAGGCCGCCGATGCCAAGTGCGATATCCAGACCGAGCGAGCCCGTGGAGATCGCCGGGATCGCCACCTGCTCCTTGTCACCGAGGCGCATCATGGAGCCCTTGCCGAACTGACGCTCTATCTGCGCCAGCGCCGCTGTAAGCGCCCGATCTTTTTCCTGGTCGGCTTTCTGCTCTGCTTTCGCTTTAGCCGGGGTCTCGGTCTTGGATTGTGCCATTCTATTACCCGTATCCTCTTCCGTATGCTGGACTGTAGTAAGTTTCGTCGTTTCGAGTGATTGACTCATTGGACGTTCTCCTCTTTCCGATACCGGATATCTGATAGCTGTATCTGTATCTGTATCTGTATCTGCATCTGCATCCGGTATCCAACCTCCGTGGGTCTGCGCTCGAAGGCGCCCCCAACGGCTGCCGTATTCCAAGGACTCCGTTTCAGAATCCAGAGCTCGAGGTTCGCCGTGAACCGGCGTAGGAAATCTCGAGCCAGGAGCACTGTATATCCATTCAGTAGTATTGGCAACACCACTTGAGCAGCTCTCCCACAGCCCATCGGGCTGAAAGCGCACGCTTGCTCTGACAGGGGTAAGCCTGCAACATTCTCAGGAACTTCTCCTTGCCGCGCTATGAACACCCGCTCCGACGCCCAGAGACCCGGCCAGACGCCCGCGCACACGCCCATGATGCAGCAGTTCCTGCGGATCAAGGCTGAGCATCCGGAGGAGCTGTTGTTCTATCGGATGGGCGACTTCTATGAGCTCTTCTACGCCGATGCGGAACGGGCCGCAGAGCTGCTCGACATCACCCTGACCACCCGTGGCCAGTCTGCCGGTCAGCCGATTCCCATGTGCGGCGTGCCTTTTCACTCGGTGGATGGCTACCTGGCACGGCTGGTCGAGCTAGGCGTCACGGTTGCCATCTGCGAGCAGATCGGTGATCCGGCCACCAGCAAGGGACCGGTGGAGCGCCAGGTCGTGCGAATCGTGACGCCTGGCACGTTGACGGACGAAGCGCTCACAGACGGGATCAGCGAGAGCCTGCTGATGGGCATCGATCCGGTGGGCGATGGCTACGCGCTGGCCTGGCTGAATCTTTCCTCGGGCGTCCTGCAAGCCTCTTATCTGGCGGACGCCGAGGCGCTCACCGCGGAAGTGGCCCGCCTGCAACCCAGCGAAATTCTGCATCGCGCCGAGCTGCCCGAGCTGGGGATCGCCAGCCGGCGGCTCGACACATTGTCCTTTGATGCCGGGCTCGGCCTCTCTCAGCTGACCCGACACTTCGGCACCCGGGACCTGACCGGGTTCGGCGTCGCAGATGACTCGCCCGTGATCGGCGTTACCGCCGCGGTCCTGGAGTACGCCAAGCTCACCCAGTGCCAGGACCTCGGCTACATTGATCAGCTTAAGCTCCTGGGCAGCGATGAGACCGTCGTTTTGGATGCGCACTCACGGCGCAACCTGGAGATCGACAGGCGCCTCGCCGGCGAGGAGGATGCCACCCTGTTCGCCCTGTTCAACACCACGCGGACGCCCATGGGTGCGAGGCTGTTACGCCGCTGGTTGAATGCACCGAGCCGGAACCGAACGCTGGTTGGCGAACGTCAGGCCGGGGTCGCGGCACTGATCGGCGTCGAATACGAAAATCTCCGCAGCCAGCTCAAGCAAGTTGGCGATATGGAACGGGTGGTTTCGCGCGTCGCCCTCGGCAGTGCCAGTCCCCGTGATCTCGGTCGCTTGCGCGATGCGTTGGAAGCGTTGCCTGGGTTGGTTGCTGGGCTGCCGGTGGACGATCCCGCCGCGAACAGACTCGCCACCGATCTGCCCCCATTCGAAGAGACGCGTGACCGCCTCGCTCGAGCTCTGGTGGATTCACCGCCCGCGACCATTCGCGACGGTGGGGCCATCCGCGCAGGATTCGATCCTGAGCTGGACGAACTGACCAACCTGACCGAGAACGCTGCCGGGTGGCTGGCTGAGCTCGAGCAGAAAGAACGACAGCGGACGGGCATCGCGACGCTCAAGGTGGGATACAACCGCGTTCACGGCTACTACATCGAATCCAGCCGAGGTACAGATGATTCCCGGATTCCGCCGGAGTACGTCCGCCGGCAGACGCTGAAGAATGCGGAACGCTACATCACGCCGGACCTGAAAGCGTTCGAGGACAAAGCGCTCACCGCGCAAGCAAAGGCGCTGGCACTGGAGAAATCACTGTTCAAGGATCTCGTAACAGAGCTCCGTACTGGACTCGACGCCTTGCGGCGGGCGGCAACGGCGGCAGCAGAACTGGACGTGCTCGCCACCTTTGCCGAACGCGCGGTGAGCCTGGACCTCGCAGCACCCGAGCTCACAGACGAGCCGGGTATGGAGATCAACGACGGCTGGCACCCGGTTGTAAAGGCGCTCTCGAACGCCCCCTTCGTGCCCAACGACCTGACCTTCTCCGACAAACGGCGGATGCGCATCATCACCGGGCCGAACATGGGGGGTAAGTCCACCTATATGCGGCAGGTGGCGCTGATCGCCCTGCTGGCCTGCACAGGCTCTTTCGTGCCTGCCAGTGCAGCCCGGATCGGTCCGATCGATCGGATCTTCACCCGGATCGGTGCCAGCGACGACCTCACCGGCGGCCGCTCCACTTTCATGGTGGAAATGACGGAAACCGCCAACATTCTGCATAACGCCAGCGATTCTTCCCTGGTGTTGCTCGACGAGATCGGGCGCGGCACCAGCACCTACGACGGCCTGGCACTGGCCTGGGCGACTGCCGAACATCTGGCCAGGACCACCCGCGCCTTCACGCTGTTCGCAACCCACTACTTCGAGCTCACGACCCTCGCCGAAGAGTTGCCCGGCGCGGAGAACGTGCACCTGGCAGCAACCGAGCACGAAGGCAGCATCGTCTTTCTGCACAGCGTGCAACCCGGTCCCGCCAGTCAGAGCTACGGCATTCAGGTGGCTCGACTGGCCGGGATACCGGATACGGTACTGACCAGTGCCCGGGCACGGTTGCAGGCTCTGGAGCAGTCTCAGGCGGGGCAGGACCCGGTTCAGAAAGACCTCTTCAGTCAGCCGGAGCCCATGCTGGATCCGGCAGAGCGCGCACTGCTCGAGGCGTTCGAGGCACTGGATCCGGATGCGCTATCCCCTCGAGAAGCGCTCGCCGCGCTCTACACTTTGAAGGACGCCTCAAAGGAATCTCCTTGAGCCGATCTGAGCCCGGTGAGACCCCGGTTCCACACTCTGCGCCCGATTCGACAGCCAGCCGAGAACGGTTAGAATAGCCGGCTTTTGCGGCCCGGGAATCACACATGACCTTCGTTGTTGGCGAGAACTGCATCAAGTGCAAACACACGGACTGCGTGGAGGTCTGTCCTGTAGATTGCTTCTACGAAGGTCCGAACATGCTCGTCATCCACCCGGACGAGTGCATCGATTGCGCATTGTGCGAACCCGAGTGCCCCGTCGACGCGATCTTCTCTGAAGACGAGCTACCCGAGGGACAGGAGGACTTCCTGGAGCTCAATCAGGAGCTGTCTGAGATCTGGCCGAACATCACCGAGAAGCAAGACCCACCGGCTGATGCTGAAGAATGGGACGGCAAACCGGACAAGCGAACGCTCCTGGAGCGTTGAGCCGCCGGCTCAGCTCACACCTTTTACCAGCGGCACAAAGCGCACCTGCTCCACGGTCTCGGAAACGATGCCGTCTTCGGTACGGTCGTAGACCATCAGCGACTGGGCCGATTCCCTGCCAACCGGCACCAGCAGACGTCCACCCACTGCAAGTTGCTCGATGAGGGCCTCGGGAACCGACGGCGGTGCTGCGGTCACCAGGATGCCATCGAAGGGTCCTTCTTCAGGCCATCCCTTGTAGCCGTCCCCATGCCGGTAACGAACGCCATACCGACCCATGGCGTCCAGCCGTTCCCGGGCCCGCTCGATGAGTCCATCCAGCCGCTCGATGGTGAAGAGCTTGTCGATCAACTCACCCCGACCCATGAGATTGGCGAGAATCGCGGTCTGATAGCCGCTGCCTGTGCCCACTTCAAGCACCCTGGGGCGCGGCACGTCGAGCAGCGCCTGAGTCATGAGCGCCACCACGAACGGCTGAGAGATGGTCTGACCCTGACCGATGGGCAGAGCCGTGTCTTCATAAGCGCGGTGCGCCAGCGCCTCGTCGATGAAGATGTGCCGCGGTACCGAGCCGATGGCGGCAAGCACCGCTTCATGTCTGATACCTTTCTCCCGCAGTCGGTCCACCAGCCGGTTGCGCGTGCGCTGAGATGTCATGCCGATGCCGACGAGATCGAACCGCTCGCTCATCGACCTCCTCCTGCTGCCCGAACCGGCGCAAACGTACCCTTCTGACTCTCCAGCGCAAAGCGATCCATCAGCAAGCTGGTCGCATACTCGCCAGGCCCCAGCGAAAAGGCGAGCTCGATACCGTCCTCGAGCTCAACACAGGTAAGGTCCTGCGGCTGCAGCACGAAGCTGCGGCGCGCCTGATTGAGGCCCGCATGTTCCAGGCCTTCCAGAATTGCCGGGTAAGGCGCCAGTGCTGAGTCTTCCAGCCTTGCTGCCAGAGCATCTGTATCGCTACGGCCTCGTCCCCACAGGGGTCCCGTCGGGTAGCCGCGGGCATCCAGACAGTCACCTTCCATGGGACGGTTCCAGTTTCCCGCCTCGACCCGATGAGCAAGCACGGTATTGAACAGGAAGCTGCGCAGCACTGACAGGTAGAGCCCCTGTTTGAACTTGGCGATTCGGCGCCGTCTGCGCTTGGCAAGCCAGGCGATGGCTTTGTCCAGATTGTCCCAGCCGAACCGTTGCTCACCAAAGTAGTTGGGTGCGCCCTGCTCCTTCAGCGCCTGGGTGGCGGCTAAGGCGGGTCGAGGCCCCACGGCACGCAGGCGGATGCGGAAGTCGTTGCCAACCAGTCCGCCGCGACGAAGTTTTTGCCGGTGCCGGGACAGCTTGAGAACCCGCACCCCACCAATGGCTTCGACGGTGTCATCCAGGTCCGCCACTCCGCGCAGGCTGAACCACTGGCTTGTTACCGCCCGCTTGTCTTTCATACCGGCGTAACCCACATCTACCGGGTCGATCCCATGGGCATCCGCCAGCATCCGGGCAAGCTCCGGGGTACCAATGCCGGTCTTTTCGACCTCGAGCAGCAGATGCTCGCCGTCACCGCTCGGGCGGATGCCGAGCCGCTCACGAACCTCGAAATCCTCCGGCGTGACCTTCATTAACACGGGCAATGGTGGCACCGAATTGCTTCTGGGCCACCGCGATGCCATTCCCTCACTCATCTGGACGCAGGAGCGACGGGCTCGACAGAGTCCACCAGGTAGAACGTCTCGCCTTCCTTGATCATGCCCAGATCGCTGCGTGCCCTCGCCTCAACCGCCGCAAGGCCCTGCTTCTGGGCGCGTACTTCGGCAGCCAGAATACGATTGCGCTCCTTGAGCGCGGCCAGCCTCTGCATCTGCCTGGCAACCTCTTCGCCGAGCGCTTCGTCCCGGAAATAGCCCACATCCGAAAACCAGTACTTGAACTGCAGGTAGCTGCCTGCAAGCAACAGCATGACAATGAGGGCACGCACCAACATGATCAGAACGAGGTCGCGCCGATGCTGTCGAATTCCGCCCTGCCCTTGTACCGGGCAGTGCCGGCCAGCGCTTCCTCGATTCGGAGCAGCCTGTTGTACTTGGCGACCCGATCCGAACGGCACAGGCTACCGGTCTTGATCTGGCCGGCTCCGGTGGCTACCGCCAGATCGGCAATGGTTGTGTCTTCTGTCTCACCTGAGCGGTGTGAGATCACGGCGGTATAACCGGCATCCTGAGCCATGACGATGGCATCCAGGGTTTCTGACAGGGTGCCGATCTGATTGAGCTTGATGAGGATGGAGTTCGCCACACCCCGCTCGATTCCGTCCGCAAGGATGTTGGTGTTGGTCACGAAGAGATCGTCTCCGACCAGCTGGACGCGATCGCCGATCCGGTCGGTGAGCTGCTTCCAGCCCTCCCAGTCGTTTTCGTCCATGCCGTCTTCAATGGATATGATCGGGTAAGCATCGCAGAGATCTGCCAGGTAACCGACGAACTGGGTACTCGAGTAGGTAACGCCCTCCCCGGTCAGCCGGTAGGCCTCGTCGCTGTAGAACTCAGAGGCGGCGCAGTCGAGCGCCAGCGTGACGTCGGAGCCGAGCTCATAGCCTGCATTCCCGACCGCATCAGCGATCATGGCCAGCGCTTCCGCATTGGAGGCCAGGTTCGGCGCGAAGCCACCTTCATCACCAACGGCTGTCGACAACCCCTGGCTGCCGAGCACGGCTTTCAGAGCATGGAAGACCTCGGCCCCACAGCGCAACGCCTCCGCAAAGCTGCCCATGGATACCGGTTGGATCATGAACTCCTGAATGTCCACGTTGTTGTCTGCATGCTCACCACCATTGAGGATGTTCATCATCGGCACCGGCATGCGCATGTCCACGCCACCCATCAGCGTGTTGATGTGACGGAACAGCGGCTGGCCGCTTGCGGCCGACGCTGCCTTGGCTGCGGCAAGGGAGACGGCCAGCATGGCATTCGCACCGAGCGTCGACTTGTTGTCCGTACCGTCCAGCTCGATGAGCCTGGCGTCCAACGCCCGTTGATCGGCCGGATCCATACCCTTCACGGCAGCGGCGATGGTCTCGTTGACGTTGCTGACAGCCTTCAGCACCCCCTTACCCAGGTAACGGCTCTTATCGCCGTCGCGAAGCTCCAGGGCCTCACGGGAACCCGTAGAGGCACCGGACGGTGCGCAGGCATGCCCGATAGCGCCGCTGTCTGTCAGCACATCGGCTTCGACGGTTGGATTGCCACGGGAGTCGAGAACTTCCCGGGCCTGTACTTCTACAATTTTAGTCATGGCTATTCTTCGTCATGTTGGTCGTGCACCAGGGCGTCAGCTCTGTGCGAGCCACTCGTCTTCCAGGTAGGGCGTGGACTTCGCGACCTTGTCGAGCGCCTTAAGCTGCTCGAGCAGCTCTGCCATGCGATCCAGCGGCCAGCTGTTCGGACCGTCCGAATGCGCCTTCTCCGGATCCGGATGGGTTTCCATGAAAAGACCCGCCACGCCCGCGGCAACCGCCGCCCGTGCCAGCACGGGCACCATCTCCCGTTGCCCGCCCGAGCTGGCGCCGAGCCCGCCCGGCATCTGCACCGAGTGAGTGGCGTCGAAGACGACGGGGCATCCGGTCTGCCGCATGATGGCCAGCCCACGCATGTCCGAGATCAGGTTGTTGTAGCCGAAGCTCGCTCCTCGCTCACAGACCAGGATCTGATCATTTCCGGTGCTGCGTGCTTTGGCGACCACGTTGGCCATATCCTGTGGGGCCAGGAACTGGCCCTTCTTGATGTTCACCGGCAGGCCCTGCTCACAAACGCTGATGATGAAGTTGGTCTGCCGGCAGAGAAAGGCCGGTGTCTGCAGGACGCTGACCACGCTAGCCACCTCAGCCAGGGGCGTGTCCTCGTGAACGTCCGTGAGCACAGGCACACCGACCTGCTGTTTGACTGCATCGAGCACTCGCAACCCTTCCTCGAGACCAGGTCCCCGCGGAGTCTGATGGGAGGAACGGTTGGCCTTGTCGAAGGAGCTTTTGAAGATGAAGGGTATGCCCAGCGCCTCGGTGATGGCTTTCAGCTCGGCTGCCGTGTCTACCGCCAGCGATTCCGTCTCCACCACGCAAGGGCCGGCAATGAGGAACAGCGGCTTGTGATTGCCGACCGTGAAGTGGGTGAGCTGCATGGCCTCTGTCAGCTCGACGTGCCGTCTTTGAGCACGGTGGCCGCTTCTGAGTTCTTCCTCTCTTCCTCCTGTGCCCCCTGACCCGACCGATGGGCGAGCGCGGCCTCGATGAAGCCGGTGAACAGAGGGTGTCCCTCCCTCGGAGATGAGGTGAATTCCGGATGGAACTGGCAGGCGACGAACCAGGGATGGTCTTTGAGCTCGACCATCTCCACCAGCTTGCCATCCTCGGAGCGGCCTGACACCACCAACCCCTTCTCTTCGAACTCGTCCACGTAGTTGTTATTCACTTCCCACCGGTGGCGATGGCGCTCGGCTGCGAAGGTGGAATCGTACAGAGTCGCGGCCAAACTGCCCTGATTGAGCAGACACTTCTGCTCGCCGAGCCGCATGGTGCCGCCGAGATCCCCTTCTTCGCTGCGGGTCTCCGTGCGTCCATCCCGATCCGTCCACTCGGTAATCAGGGCAATCACCGGCTCCGGCGTATCGGCGTCGATCTCCGTGGAATTGGCCGCGGGAAGTCCCGCCACGTTGCGGGCAAAGTCGATGTAGGCCGCATGCAGACCGTAGCAGATACCCAGGTATGGCACGTTATGCTGCCTGGCATAGCCGGCTGCCAGAATCTTTCCCTCGAAGCCTCTTGCCCCGAAGCCGCCGGGGACGAGGATGGCATGCACACCAGCGAGCCTGTCCGTGCCGTTGTCCTCCAGCTCCTGAGCATCGATGTAGTCGATCAACACCCGGGTGCGCGTCTGAATACCGGCGTGAGAGACCGCTTCTACCAGCGACTTATAGGCATCCAGCAGCTCCAGATACTTGCCGACGATGGCAATCCTTGTTTCGTTGTCCGGATGCAGCTCTGCATCCACCACCGCCTGCCAACTCGACAGATCCGGCGCCGGGCAGTCCAGATGCAGGCGGTCTACAACAATCTCGTCCACGCCCTGAGCGTGCATGGCAGCCGGTGCCTGGTTGATGGTCTGCAGGTCCGGAAAGGAGACTACCGCCCGCTCTTCCACGTTGGTGAAGAGCGCGATCTTGCTCCGCGCGGACTTGGCCAGGGGCTTCTCGGATCGGCAGACCAGGATGTCCGGCTGCAGACCGATACTGCGCAGCTCCTTCACCGAGTGCTGCGTCGGCTTGGTCTTGATCTCACCGGCTGATGGCACGTATGGAACCAGCACGAGGTGGATGATCACCGCCGAGTCGCTGCCTTCTTCCAGCCTGAGCTGCCGGATCGCCTCGAGAAACGGCTGCGACTCGATGTCGCCCACCGTTCCGCCCGTCTCCACGATCAGCACGTCATGGCCAACACCGGCAGCTTTGATCCGTCGTTTGATCTCATCGGTGATGTGCGGAATCACCTGCACGGTCGCACCCAGGTAATCACCCCGACGTTCCCGGCGGATCACCTCTTCGTAGATCTGCCCGGTCGTGAAGTTGTTGTTCTTGGTCATGATGGCGCTGGAGTAGCGCTCGTAGTTACCGAGATCCAGATCCGTCTCGGCGCCATCCACGGTCACGAATACCTCTCCGTGCTGGAACGGACTCATCGTGCCAGGATCTACGTTGATGTAGGGATCCATCTTGAGGATATTGACCTTGAGATCACGCGCTTCCAGCACGGCAGCAAGCGAGGAGGTGATGACGCCTTTCCCGAGGGAAGAAACGACACCGCCAGTGACAAAAATATATCGGGTCATTTACCGCAAAACGCCATCTTGCCAAGTGACGCACACCGGAGAAGGAGGGCTGAAGGCATGCGCAAGATGGGAGGGCAAGATAGCAAACTAGGGCTGGGGACTCAACGCACTTCGCCTGTCCAGGAGACCGTGATGGTGATCAGATCGTCTCCCTCTTCCGAGATATCCCGCGCCGCAACGCCGGGAATCACGGCAATCCCCAGGTCGTCTCGAACCAGTGGCAGCGTGTCCCGCAGCCATGGTGCAACACCGGCCTGCCGCATGAGATCACGCACGTTCCGGTCGTGCCCACCCGATCGCATGCGCAGACCTTCGGTGGCGAACGAAACGGAAAGTGGCTCTGAAACCCGCACCCCGGCCTGCCCGCGGTCTTCCTGCGACCGCGAGATCTCGAGCTCGCCGTGCGGCAGACGCAATACGCCCGGCACAGCAACCGGATAGCTGGGCGCCAGTTCGGGAGCTTCCAGGACCAGATGCAGCGCGCGCTGATAGCGGACCAGCCGACCGTTACCTAAGGAGAGTGACGGCTGCCGGTCGTTGCCGGCTTCAAGTTGAGCGAGAAATTCTGTGAGTGCCAACCGGGAGATACCCCCGGCCTGTGCGTGCCGAGTCAGCCAGCGCCGCAACAGCGCAAGTCGGGCCGGTTGGCTCAGACCGTCGAATACCGCAAGTGGCAGCGGCCGGCGGTCAAGATAAGCCAGCTCGTCCATGGCGGCGGTCATGTCATTCAGATTCTCAGCCACCTGGCCGATTCGTTTTGCCAATCCCGGAAACCGTCTCGAAAGTACAGGCAGCAGCTCATGCCGCAGGTAGTTCCGGTCAAGAAGCTCATCCCGATTCGATGGGTCTTCCGTCCAGACGAGATCGTGACTGCGTGCATAGCCCGCCAGAGCCTCCCGAGGCAGGGCCAGGAGCGGGCGTCGCAACTGGCCCGCTCCCAGGGTTCGACCTACCGGCATGCCATACAATCCGCGACCCTGGAAGAGATGCAGCAACTGGGATTCGAGCTGGTCACCGGCATGATGAGCGAGCAGCAGCACGTCGCCTTCCCGAAGCAGCGACTCGAACACCTCATACCTGGCAGCCCGGGCCCGAGCCTCCAGGTTGCTCCCCGGCGTGAGTGCCAGCGTCCGACCTTCGAAGCCGATCCGAAGTGCCGATGCTACCGCTGCACAGCGCTCGGCCCATCGCCCACTCTCAGGATCGAGCCCATGATCCACGTGCACGGCCAGCACTCGATCGAGGGCATCGTACCTGGCAGCTGCACGGGTAACCGCATGCAGAAGCACCGCGGAATCCATGCCGCCAGAGAAGGCGACCAGCAGGCGACCCGCGATCGCATCCAGACCGGTTGCATGCGCGAACAGCTCGTTACAAGCGTTCGATACCGGATCCACTATCTGCCCTGCCCTGCCTGCGGTTTGGGATAGCTGAGCGCCACCCGCTCGTCACCGAACTCGGCTTTGAGCATCTTCAGCAGCTCATCGGTGGGATTGACCCGCCAGTCGGGCCCGAGCAGCACTTTACCTTCCGCGGCAAGGCCATCCGCCCGCTCCTCCCGGCAGACGACGGCCACCTGGCAACCGGTATCCGCCTGGAGATGGGGCTCCAGAGCGCTGCGCAGTCTGGCGATCAGATCCACCGTCATCGGCTCACCGCACAGCCGTATCGTCAGGCCTCGGGAGAAGCGCCGGCGGGCTTCCTCCATGGTCAGCACAGACTCCACTTCCATCTTCAACGAGCCGGTGTAATCGTCTTCTTGCACCTCACCTTCCAGCACCAGCACCCTGTCCTTGCCGAGTTTCTGCTGGGCCGCCTCGAACTTGTCCGGATAGAGCACGGCCTCGAGACGGCCGCTGCGGTCGTCCACGGTCAGAAAGGCAATGGTGCCACCGCGTCGACTCTTCATATTCCGCTGCGCCACGACCAGACCGGCGATGTATTGCTTCTTTTTCTCAGCCTTCAACCGTGCCAGCCGGGCGCTGCAGAACTGTTGCAGCTCATCCAGGTACTCTTCGATGGGATGACCGGTCAGGTAAAGGCCGAGCGACTCTTTCTCGAACTCCAGACGATCACGCTGCTCCAGCGGCGTCACCGACCGCGGTTTGACGCTGGCTTCCTCGGTCAACCCTCCGAACATGTCCGCCATGCCGGCCGCCGCGTTCTGCGCGACCTGCTCAGCACCCTGCATGGCGTCGGCCAGCTCGGCCAGGAGTCGGGCCCGCACTGAGTCAATGTCTTCCTCGGCTGCAGCAAACTCGTCCATCGCCCCCGAATGGATCAGCGCTTCGAGCACCCGCTTGTTCGCCTTGCGGGCATCCACCCGCAGACAGAAATCGGCCAAGCTCGCAAAGGGCCCATCTGCGTCGCGACTGGCCACCAGGGCCGCCACCGGACCTTCGCCCACACCGCGCACGGCGCCGAGACCATAGATCACACCGCCGTCCTTTGCCGTGAAGCGGAACTGACTGGCGTTCAGGCTGGGCGGTGTCAAGGTGACTCCCATGCGCCGGACTTCGTCCACCAGGGTCACCACCTTGTCGGTGTTCTGCATATCGGCTGAGAGAGTAGCGGCCATGAACTCGGCCGGGTAGTGGCGCTTCAACCAGGCCGTCTGAAAGGAGACGATGGCGTAGGTGGCGCTGTGGGATTTGTTGAAGGCGTAGCCGGAAAACTTCTCCATGTCGTCGAAGATGTCGTCGACGATCTTCTGCTCCACCTGACGCTCGGTAGCGCCGCTGACGAACTGCTCCCGGACCTTGGCCATCTCTTCCGGCTTCTTCTTACCCATGGCCCGGCGCAGCAGATCCGCGCCGCCGAGACTGAATCCGGCCATATCCTGGGCAATCTGCATCACCTGCTCCTGATAGAGCATCACCCCGTAGGTGCCCTGCAGTGCAGCCGCCGTGCTCGGGTGAGGAATGGCCACCGGTTCTCGGCCATGCTTGCGGTTGATGTAGTCATCCACCGCCCCCGATTGCAACGGACCAGGTCGGAACAGCGCCACCAGAGCGATGATGTCGTCGATGTTGTCTGGCTTCAGACGCTTGATGAGATCTTTCATGCCCCGGGATTCGAGCTGGAAGATGGCGGTGGTTTCCGCTTCCTGGAGCAGGGAAAAAGTCTCCGGATCATCGAGCTCGATCCGCTCGATATCGAGGGGTGTCTCGCCCCGGCTCGCCCGGGTTTCGTTCACGGCCTTCACCGCCCAGTCGATGATGGTCAGCGTTTTCAGGCCCAGGAAGTCGAACTTCACCAGGCCCGCAGATTCCACATCATCTTTGTCGAACTGGGAAACCAGACCGCCGCTCTGGTCATCCACGTAGAGCGGCACGAAATCAGTCAGAGCCGACGGTGCGATTACCACGCCGCCTGCGTGCTTTCCCACCCCGCGAACGATGCCTTCCAGAGCGTAGGCCATGTCCATGATCTCGCCGACTTCCTCGTTGCCGGCAATGAAATCCCTGAGCTCCGCGCTCTCCTCAACGGCTTTACCGAGCGTCATGCCCACATCGAACGGAATCAGCTTGGAGAGCTTGTCCGCCAGACCATAGGGTTTGCCTTGCACCCGGGCCACGTCCCGCACCACCGCCTTCGCTGCCATGGTGCCGAAGGTGATGATCTGACTGACGGACGCCTGTCCATAGCGTTCAGAGACGTGGGAGATGACCTTGTCCCGGCCTTCCATGCAGAAATCGATGTCGAAGTCGGGCATGGAGACCCGCTCCGGATTCAGGAAGCGTTCGAAGAGCAGATCGTAGCGCAGTGGATCCAGGTCGGTGATCTCCAACGCATAGGCGACCAGGCTGCCGGCTCCGGATCCCCGCCCCGGTCCCACTGGAATCTGGTTTTCTTTCGCCCAGCCAATGAACTCCATGACGATAAGGAAGTAGCCCGGGAAGCCCATCTGGTTGATCACCCCGAGTTCGTAATCGAGCCGCTCCTCATACTCGACGATCGGGTGCTCGAGCTCGGCGTGCGCCTCGAGATGCGAAAGCCGCCTCTTCAGCCCCTCCCGCGCGCACTGCTCGAGATATGCCTCCAGGGTCACCCCTTCCGGCACCGGGTAGTTGGGCAGGAAGTACTCGCCGAGCCGGATCTGCACATTACAGCGGCGGGCGATCTCCACCGTGTTGGTAAGTGCCTCAGGCACATCGGCGAAGAGCTCGGCCATCTGTGCCGGTGACTTCAGATACTGCTCGTCGCTGTAGCGACGCTCCCTTCGAGGATCGTCGAGAACTCGACCATCGGCAATGCAAACCCGGGTCTCATGGGCTTCGAAGTCGTCCGCATCTATAAAGCAGACATCATTGGTTGCCACCACCGGCAAGCCGAGCTCGGCGGCCAGACTGACAGCCAGCGGGACGTGCCGGGACTCATCATTCCGGCCGCAGCGGACCAGCTCCAGATAAAAACGATCGGCAAAGACCTCGGCCCATTCCCGCGCCAGACGAGCTGCCTGGTCCCGTTCGCCCTTGAGCAATGACCGACCTATCTCGCCTTCCCGGGCGCCGCAAAGCACCAGTAGCCCTTCGGCATGCTCGAAAATCTGCGCCCTGCTGCTCTGACCCCGGTGCTCACTGTCCGTATAGGCTTCGGAGACCAGCTTGAGCAGGTTCTTGTAGCCGGTTTCGTTCATGGCCAGGAGACCGACCCTGCACACTTCCGGCACACCCTGGGTGCTGATGCTGGAGGTATAGGTGAGGTCCACCCCGATCAGCGGCTTCACGCCAGTGTCGAGACAGGCGCTGTAGAACTTGATCAATCCGAACAGGTTCGCCCGATCCGTAAGCGCAACCGCACCCATCTCCCGGGCAGCCACCGTATCGGACAGAGGCTTCACCTTGATGATGCTGTCCGCCAGCGAGTACTCGCTGTGCACGCGCAGATGGACGAATCCAGGGCTCACCACTTAAGCACCTCGGTGCTTCCAGCAATCACCGCTGTTGGCGATTGACGGACCTCGAGCAATGCCCGGACCGGCGCGAAGGAGCGGCGATGCTGGGGCGTCGGTCCCAGCTTTCGCAGGGCTCTGACGTGGGCCGCGGTGCCGTAGCCTTTGTGGCGCTCGAAGCCGTAGCCCGGGTGCTGCTCCGCCAGAGCGATCATTTCCTGATCCCGAGCGACTTTCGCCAGAACTGACGCCGCGCTGATGGCCGGTACCCTGTCATCCCCTTTGACCACGGCAACCGCCGGAATCGGGAAGCTGGGTAGGAGGTTGCCATCCACCAGCACGACCTCCGGAGGCAACGACAGACCCGCGACCGCCCGCTGCATGGCCAGATGTGATGCCCTGAGAATGTTCATCTGATCGATCTCTTCCACCTCGGCCCGGCCGAGGCTCCAACTGAGCGCGCTGTCTCTGATCTGCTCCGCCAGCTGCTCACGGCGGCTGGCGGTCAGCTTTTTCGAATCGGTGAGCCCCTCCGGACCACCGTCATTGAGCACGACGGCGGCCGCGATGACGGGGCCGGCCAGAGGCCCGCGTCCCACCTCGTCCACACCGGCTGGGAGCGCCGGGCCAGGCAGTTCTGCGAAGAGCAGCAGGGATTGTTCCGGATTGCCGTTCAGCTCTCGTCGACCAGTCGTCAGTGTCGCAGCCAGTTGAGCACCACCTCTGCCGCACGTTCATTGGCCCCTTGGCGGAGTGAGGCATGCAGTGCTTCGAATCTGGCTAGATATTCGTCGTCTCGATCAGCCCTGTAAAGCTCGCTGAGCAGTTTTTCCGCAAGCGCCTCTGGCGTGGCGTCGTGCTGGAGCAACTCCGGAACCAGTTCTTCTCCGGCGAGGATGTTCGGCAGGGCGACATGGGGGGTGCGCAGCAGGCGACTCACCAGCTGGTAAGTCAGCTCCCCCAGTCGGTAGCTGACCACCATTGGCCTGTGCAGGAGCATGGCTTCGAGCGTACTGGTGCCGGATTTGACCAACGCCACGTTGCATGCTGTCAGCGCCTGACGGGCATTGCCGTCATATAGGGTCAACGGCAGATCCTGATGCGACTCCAGCAGCATCTCCATTGTCTCGCGGATCACCGGACGCAGGCAGGGCACCACGAACTGCACCTCTTGATGCGACTGAAGCGACGTTCTGATCTTCTCGCAAGCCGCGAGAAAGTCGGGCCCCATCAACTTCACTTCCGATGACCGGCTGCCCGGCAGAACTGCCACGACAATGCCCTCTTCAGCGAGGCCAAGTTCCGCCCGGGCAGCACTCCGATGTGCCTCGTCACTCATGTCGGGCGCAATCTCATCCGCCAGCGGATGGCCAACGAACTCGGCCTGCACCGTGGAATCAGCGTAGAACGCCGGTTCGAACGGATAGAGGGTCAACAGCAGGTCGGTGGAGCGGGAGATGCGTCGAACCCGGCCCCGGCGCCAGGCGTAAACCGAAGGGCTCACGTAGTGCGCAGTGCGCTGATCCCGCCTCTTGAGCAGACGCTCGAGGAGAAAATTGAAGACGTTGAAATCCACACCGATAAACGCCGCCGGTGGCTCGATCCGGTAGCGCTCAAGCAACAGCTTCAGGATGCGAACCAGATCCGGCAACCGCTTGACCGGCTCAATGAAGCCGTTCACCGCCAGCCGTTCCATGGGGACCAGACACTCGAGCCCCTCGGCCAGCATCAGAGGCCCCCCAATGCCCACGAACCGCACGTCCGGTTGGCGGCTGCGCATGGCGCGCATCAGACCTGCACCCAGTCGATCTCCGGAAGGTTCGCCGGCCAGAATGCCGATGATCATGGCTCAGTCGCTTGGATCAGCTTGTCGTCGCGGACGGACGATGCCCCAACGCGAGTCCTGAATCGATGCCAGAAAAAGGGAGATTTCAGGGTAGGCTTCAGCGGGATCCTTCAGCGCATCGCAGGCTTCTTTTACCGTCAACCCGGAACGATAGACCGTCCGATGCGCGTCCTTCAGGGCCTGAATCAGTTCTTTCGAGTAACCCCGGCGGCGCATGCCTTCCAGGTTCAGACCGATGGCGGACGCAGGATTCCCCATCACGGTCATGTAGGCTGGCACGTCTTTCAACACCAGGCTCATCCCGGCGATGTGGGAATAAGCGCCTACATTGCGATACTGAGGCACACCGGCATAGCCACCAAAGTTCGCATGATCGCCAACCTTGCAGTGGCCGGAAACCGCCGCGTTGTTCGCCATGATCACATCGTTGCCGAGCACGCAGTCATGACCCACATGCACATAGGCCATCAGCAGGCAACGATCTCCGATGATCGTCTGACCTTCATCCTGCACCATGCCTCTGTGGACGGTCACTCCTTCGCGGAACACATTGTCTGCACCGATCAGAAGCCGAGTGGCTTCACCACCATAAGCCAGTGCCGGTGTGTCCTCGCCGATGGTGGAGAACTGATATATCCGATTACGCGGACCCATGGTCGTCGGCCCTTTGATCACCACATGGGAGGCGATCACGCAGTCATCGCCTATCTCCACGTCGGCCCCGATGATGGTCCAGGGGCCGATCTCCACGTTGTCCCCGATCCGTGCGCTTGGATCGACGATGGCGCGAGGATCGATACCCGCGCTCACGGTCAGAGCTTCCGCTCCATTACGGTAATCTCGGACTTACAGGCCACCTCGTCTTCCACAAAGGCGGCGCAGTCGAACTTCATCACGCCGCGCTTGTCCGCCAGGATGCTGCTGGTCATGATCAGCTGATCCCCTGGAACCACGGGCCGCCTGAAACGCGACTTATCAGTGCCTGCAAGGTAATACGTGTAGCCTTCTGCCGGCCTAATGCTCTTCGTCTCAAACGCCAGCACCCCGGAAAGCTGCGCCATGGCCTCGATGATCAGCACGCCCGGCATCACCGGATGGCCCGGGAAGTGGCCGTTGAAGAACGGCTCGTTGATGGTGACGTTTTTGAAACCGTGAATGCTCTCGCCAACGGTCAGCTCGGTGACCCGATCGACGAGAAGAAATGGATACCGATGAGGAAGAAATTCAAAGAGCTCGTTGATGTTTTTCATGCGCCCGTGATTGCCGGTGTAACTCTGTATAACTCTGGATAACTCTGTAGCACTCTCTGCGACTCCGTATGGCTCTCGCCAACTGAATGCAGTCGAATTGTGGAACGCGGAGTTTAAGATGCCTCGCCAGGCAATGATCGATCCTGAGTTGGCCCGCCCGACTTCGTGCCCCAGCTTGTTTTGCCGTCTGTTGACTGTTTGCTTACTGCTGGCTTACTGCTTGTTTTCCAGACTGCGCTCCAGCCTTGCGACACGACGGAAGAGCTCGTCGAGCTTGAGCAGGCGCAAGGCATTCCGCTTCCACTGTCTGGTGGGACTATGTAACACCCCACCCGAGTAAATGCCAGGCTCCGTGATGCTCGAGGTCGCCACCGTCGTTGCGCTCAGCACGACCTGGTCGCAGATTTCAACCGGGTGATCACCCCCGACTCCGGCACCGCCGGCCAGCACCACGTGCCGGCCGATCCTGGAGCTTCCGGCGATGCCCACGCAACCGCAGATGATCGTGTGTGCACCTATGTGACAGTTGTGACCAATCTGAACCTGATTGTCGATTTTCACCCCATCTTCCACCACGGTGTCATCCAGGGCACCTCTGTCGATTGCAGAGGCCGCACCGACACTGACGTCCGCACCGATGGTAACCCCGCCCAGTTGGGCAATGGCCACCAGGGCGCCCTGCTCGTCCGGTGTGAAGCCGAATCCATCCCCACCGATAATGGCGCCGCTGTGAATGATGGTTCGTTCGCCCAATCGAACGTCCGCGTAGATCACCGCATTGGGCATGATCACCACATCCGCCGCCAGGGTGCAGTCATCACCTACTACCGCACCAGGGTGCACTTTCACTCCGGGTCCCAGGGTGGTTCGCTCGCCAACCACGGCGCCGGCGCCTACGGATGCTTCCGGATCAACGACAGCCGAAGCTGCAACCTGTGCACGTTCGTGCACGCCCTTGTTGATCTCAGGCAACACTTCAAACTTCTGGGTAATCCGTGCAAAGGCCAGATAAGGATTGCCGGCAATCAGGGCATCACCGGACCATCGCTCGGCATCATCCGGCGACAGGATGACAGCACCTGCCTGCGTGGTCTCGAGTTGCGGTCGGTAGGTGGCGCTGGAGAGGTGACTGATCTCGGTCTCTGATGCACTCACAAGGCTGCCGACGCCTCTGATTACCCGATCAGGATCGCCAGAGACTTCAGCACCAGCCAGCTCGGCGAGCTCGCCCAGAGTGAACGAACCGCTCTGCCTGGTCATGGGGGTTACTGCTTCTCGTTGAGCTTTTCGGTAACCCGGCGGGTGATGTCGTGCTTTGGATTCACGTACCTCAGCTGGCCTCGCTCCATGATCATGTCATAGCCTTCCAGCTCGATCAGGTCTTTGAGCACCACGTCGATCTTCGGCACCATCTGCTGAAGCAGCTCCTGACGGCGATCGTTTACTTCTTTCTGCAGCTTGTTACCGAGAAACTGCAGGTCGATCTGCTTGTCTTCGATGTCTTTCTGCAACCGGCGCTGCTCGGCAGCACTCATCACCTCACCGTCTTTTTGCAGCTGCTCGTTGAGCGCCACGATCTCATCGTTCAATGCCTGCAGCTGATCCTGTTCAGCCTGCAGCTCCTGCTGGGCCTGGGCCAGCAGAGCTTGAGCTTCTTCACTCTCAACCAGAGCACGCTGGGTGTCCAGCACCGCGATCTTCAGCTCCGCTGCAGCAGATGTCGCTGCGAACAGCAGCAGAATCATGATCGTCAACTTCTTATACACACGAGTCTCCTATTGGTTTCCTGGACTTGATTGCCTGACCTTGCATTAAGCCGGAGGCGTTGAACCGGAGAAGGCAAATCTGCCAGGTCTCTTAGCGGGGCGCATTCTACATCAGAATGTTCGCCCTAACTCAAACTGAAATTGCTCCACCCTGTCGATCTCCGAGTCGTTGAAAACAAAGGCGTAGCTGAAGGTCATGGGGCCCAGGCCAGCCAGCCAGGTGAGGGATGCACCCACGGAGTAGCGGAATTCGTCCACATCGAAGCCGAAACAGTTGACGCTGAAATCGAAACACTCGGTCTGGAAAACGTTACCGGCGTCAAAAAAGATCACCGGCCGGAACTGCCGTCCATCTTTGATGAACGGCATGGGAAAAATGATCTCGGCGCCCGCTTCGACCAGCAGGTTCCCGCCATAGGGATCGCCTTCCGGCCGGAAGAACCCGGGTGGGATCGGGTTGCCGTTAGCATCTTCCGTGGGTGGCGTGGTGCGTGGTCCCAATGTGGAGTTCTTGAATCCACGTACGGAGCCGAAACCACCGGCGTAGAAGTGCTCGAAAAACGGAACCAGCTCGGTATCGCCATAACCGTCACCGTAGCCCAGCTCGGTTCTCAGCCTGAGTGTCCAGGAGCGGGTGAGTGGGAAATAGACCTGACCGTCGTAGACGATCTTGTAGAACGTAAGATCACTCCCGGGTACGGCGATTTCAGCCGAGATGTTCTGCGAACGGCCACGAGTGGGGAACACACCTCGGTTCAGCGTGGAAGCGCGCCAGCCCAGATTCAGTTTGTAGTTGAGCGATTCGTTACCGTTTACGGCCAGATAGGCACTGATCTCCTGTGCGGGAAAAGCACCTTCCGTGATGTCGGTGTACTCTATCAGCCCGCCGAAGTTGAGCCGCTGTGTCTCACCGATTGGGAAGCCGAAATTGATTCCTGCGCCCATGGCATCGGTAGAGAAGCTGGCGATGTTGCGCGCATCATAGTCCAGATTACGCAGGAAGATGTTGAACCCACGGCTGATCCCATCAAGGGTGAAGTAGGGATTGAAGTAGTTGAAGTTCACCGCCTTCTGATACTCGGAGTAGGAAGCACCCACCGTCAGGCTGTTACCGGTGCCGAGCACGTTGTTTTCCGAGTAGTTGGCACCCAGCGTCAGGCCCCAGCCCTGGGCGTAACCGAGAGTGGCAGAGATGCTGCCGGATGGCTGCTCCTCCATCACGAATTCCACGTCCACCTGATCGTCCGTGCCTGCTACTTCCGGCGTCTCGACGTTCACCCCCTTGAAGTAGCCGAGCCGTTCGAGGCGTACTTTCGAAAGCTCAATCTGCGAGGTGGATGCCCAGCCGCCTTCCATCTGCCGCATCTCGCGACGCATCACCTCGTCCCTGGTTACTCGGTTCCCTGTGAACGAGATCCGTCGGACGTAGGCTCGTTTGCCCGCGTCAACAAAGAACTCCACATCCACGGTGCCATCGTCCTGAACCCTGGGGACGCCTGTCGCAGAGGCAAAGGTATAACCCGAGTTGCCGAGCGCGTTGGTGAGACGTTCTTCCGTGGCCGTAACCCTGGCCTGAGAGAAGGTCTGCCCGGGGGAGACAACCAGCAGGCGTTCCAGGTCCTCCTTGCGGACATCATTCAGCTCACCAATCAGGTTCACTTCATCAACCGTGAATTTCTCGCCCTCCTCCACATTCAGGGTGATGTACACCTGATCTCTTTTCGGTGTGATGCTCACCTGCGTGGAGGTGATCGCGAACTCGACATAACCTCTGTCTTTGTAGTACGCCTCGAGTTTCTCGAGATCGCCGGAAAGCTTCTCCCGGGAGTACTTATCGTCGTTCTTGTAGAACGAAAGCAAACTGGGATGTTTGAGCTCCAGCTCGTCGAGCAACACGGCCTCATCGAACACGGTGGCACCAACCACGTTGATGTGTCGGATACCGGACGTCTTTCCTTCCTCGATGTCGATGCTGATCGCCACCCGGTTACGAGGCAGCTCTTCCACGTTGGTATCGATGGCGGCACCGTAACGACCCTGGGCGACATACTGCCGCTCGAGCTCCAGGCCGACCCGTTCCAGCGTTGCCTGTTTGAAGATCTCACCTTCCCTGAGGCCCTGCTGACCGAGGCCGTCCAGCAGCGCATCTGTGGGGATGGCCTTGTTACCGTCGATCTCAATACTTTCGATGGCCGGTCGCTCCACCAGCGTGACCACCAGCACACCACCATCCCGAGCCATCCGGATGTCGTTGAAGAAGCCGGAGCGGAACAAGGACCGGATGAGCTCCCGGATGCTGATGCTGTCCACCACATCACCCACGTTGACGGGTAGCTGATTGAACACGGTACCGGCGGAAACCCGCTGCAACCCCTGCAGGCGAATGTCCTCGACCACGAAGGCATCCATCGCCCGAACGGGTTTCCCGATAACGCAGGCAGCAAGGAGCAGCAACGTGGAGAGCAGTATTCGGTAAGTCGTATTCAAGATGCTCTCAGATCAACCGGGTGAGATCGTTGTACAACGCAATGATCATCAGGCCGCCAACGAGCACGAGCCCAACCTGGGTGGCCATGATCTGTACCTTCTCGGGTACAGGTTTGCCGCGAAGGAGCTCCACGAGAGCGAACAGGATGTGCCCACCGTCCAGGATAGGTATCGGCAACAGATTCAGAACACCCAGCGAGATGGACAAGAGTGCCGCCAGACCGAGGAAATACTGCCAACCGGCGCTGGCCGAGTCTCCCGCCACCTTGGCGATCATGATCGGGCCGGACAGGTTTTCCACCGACACGGCACCGACGACCATCTTCTTCAGCACGCCCAGAGTAAAAAGCGTCTTTTCCCAGGTTTCAGCAAGGGCCGCCGGAATGGCGGCAAGCGGGCCGTACTTCTCTTCGTAGAAGTGACCTGCAACACCGAGGTAGCCGATCGTCGCGCCCTCTTCCGTCTGCATGGCATTCGGCACGATGGGTAACGTGATCGATTGGCCACCACGCATGAGCTCGACCTCGAGCAGCTTTTCCGGCGCTGCCTGAATGACACCGACCCACTGACCCCAGCTTTCTATCGGTTCACCATCCACTGCCGTGATCAGGTCCCAGGCTACAAGACCATCCCGTTCACCTGCACCGCCCGGTAGAACTTCGCCGACCAGCGCTGGGGCGGCGGCCGTGAAGCCCAACGAGGCAAGCAGATTGGGATCCTTTTCTCCCTGGTGCCAGGTGCTGATCGGGATTTCAAACCGTTCGATGTCTGCACCGGGCTGTCGCGCTTCGATGATGATCTCACCACTCTCACCGAGCCGATCCGCCAGGGCCAGGTTCACCTGCTGCCAGTCCTGCGTGCGTGTGCCATCGACCCGGACGATTTCCGAGTAGCGCTTGAGACCCGCCTGACCAAGCGCCGAGTCCGGTTCAACATTACCCAGCATGGGGGCAATGGCCGGCGTACCGGCGAGAAACAACGCCCAGTAGATGATGATCGTCAGCAGAAAATTAGCCGCGGGACCGGCCGCTGAGATGATCAGCCGCCAGCCCACCGACAGCTGCGAGTAGTCCTTATCCTCTGCTTTGAGAGGGACCGCCAGCGGCACCTCGCCGGGCTCCTGTTCTCCCAGCATGCGGACAAAGCCTCCAAGGGGGATGGCGGTCACCACCCATTCCGTGCCACGGCTGTCCACGCGGGACCACAGTGGCCGGCCGAAGCCTATGGAGAAACGAAGGATGCGCACCCCGGAGGCCCGGGCAGCGACGTAGTGCCCCAGCTCGTGGAAAGTGATCAGGCCGCCAAGCATGACGATCAGGGCCAGGGGGTACTGAAGATACTCCATGCGTTCTCTTTTCGATCGCTTTCGGACCAGTCTTTTGACCGGGCTTTCGACCGGTTGTTCGACCAGCTTGCACGCCAGCGGATCTGCTTGCTCTGCGCGGATTTCAGCATGCCTGAACTGTCTAGCATGCTTCCATTAACATTATTTAATCCGCATCCCGCCCGATGGGGTCGGCTGGCTTACCAGAAAAAGGATTCCAAGCGGGCTGAATGCGCGTTGGGAGCGCATGATAGCCGATCTTGGGCCGCCGAGGGGGGCGATTTGGTCAGACAGCCGGAACCGCCAGGCCGGCGTATATGAGAATCAGGGCAAAGTACGGCAGCACCGCCACCGCCGAGTCAATCCGATCGAGAGCACCGCCGTGACCGGGCAGAATAACGCCGGAATCCTTCACCCCACGCTCCCGCTTCAGCACGCTCTCAAACAGATCACCAACGACGGAAACCGTGACCAGCAGGATCATGATGAAGATCCAGCCGCTGTTGAACCGGCCCATGGCAACCAGAATGCCCCCACAGATGAAGCTGGAGGCCAGCATCCCGCCCCAGAACCCTTCCCAGGTCTTACCGGGGCTCACCTCCGGTGCCAGCTTGCGCTTGCCAAACCGCCTGCCGCTGAAGTAGGCGCCGATATCCGCGAAGGCCACGACCAGGATCATCCAGAGCAGCCAGTTGGAGCCATCTGGAGCCTCCCGGATCACCATCAGCGCGATCCAGGACGCCCAGCTGATGAATATGCCCAGCACCGCGGTGGTCCAGGGGCGGATAGCCGTGCCGCTTGCGGGATAGGTGAACACGCAGATCAGCGCCGCCGCCCAGATGGTCGCGCTGATGAACAGTCCGGGGACTCTGAGCGCCGGTTCGACGTAGGTGGCGATCACCAGCAGGGTATAGATTCCGGCATAGGCAAATCGGCTGAGCCGCCGTTCCATCCCGGCGAGACCCGCATATTCGTAGGCGGCGACCATGCCGACGAACCACCAGAACAGTGAAAACGCCCAGATGGGCAACAGATAGATGGCAATGAGCGCCGTGAAGGCCAGCACCAACCCCGTGATGATCCGGGATCTGAGCATGCAGTCAGCCGCGTCGGCCGAACCGACGCTGGCGCTCTAGATAGAGGGAGATGGCATTGCTGAGGCTTGCTTCGTCGAAGTCGGGCCAGTACGCATCCGTGAAGTACAGTTCCGTGTAGGCAAGATCCCAAAGCAGGAAGTTGCTGATCCTGTGATCGCCGCCAGTCCGGATGCACAGATCCGGAGGGCTCAAATCGCCGAGAGATAGATAGTTACCGAAGGTGGTCTCGTCGATCGAGTCCGGATCAAGCTTGCCGGCCTTTACGTCCCTGGCCAGCGACTTGGCTGCCTCGGTGATGTCCCAGCGACCACCAAAGTTCGCAGCGATATTCAGCTGCATGCGAACGTTGTGTGCCGTGCAAGCTTCCGCTTCGGTCATGAGGTCCTGCAGGTCGGCATCGAACCGGCTTCGATCGCCGATGATTCTGAGCTGCACTTCCCTTTCGTTGAGCTCATCGATGTCGTTCTTCAGAACATTGCGCATGAGATCCATGAGCAGGCTCACTTCCCGGCGCGGCCTGCCCCAGTTCTCCGTGGAGAATGCGAACAGCGTCAGGCAACGTACGCCCAGATCGGCGCAGGCCTCGGCAACCGGTCTGACTCGACGGGCACCTGCCCGGTGGCCAGCAGCACCCGGAAGGCGCCGACCTTTGGCCCAGCGATGGTTACCGTCCATGATGATCGCCACGTGCCTGGGCACATCGCGCGCTTCCTGTTCAGGTGATGGCACCGCTTCCAGAGGCGTTTTGGCCTCCTGGGCGTTGCTTAGGCTGACACTGACTTCTGACATTCCCTGTAATCCTGACTGGGCGCTCAGACTTCCATTAGATCCGCTTCTTTGGCGGCCAGGGCCGAGTCCACTTCGGCGACCCGCCGGTCGGTGAGCTTCTGAATATCGTCCTCGCCCCGGTGTGCTTCGTCCTCTGCGACTTCCTTTTCCTTGACCAGCTCACGGATGTCGGCAATGGCATCCCGGCGGATGTTACGAATTGCGATCCGGGCGTTTTCGGCCTCCTGCTTGGCCTGACGGGCCAGATCTTTCCGATTCTCTTCCGTCAGTGCCGGTAGCGGCACGCGAATGAGGTCGCTGGTAGAGGCCGGCGTGATCCCGAGATCGCTCTTCAACAGCGCCTTCTCCAGCTCCGGAATCATGTTCTTCTCCCAGGGGGAGATCACCAGAGTTCTCGCATCCTCAACGGTAACGGATGCAACCTGATTCAACGGGGTGGGGTTGCCGTAGTACTCAACCTCGATGCCATCGAGCAGGCTGGGGTTGGCACGGCCGGTCCGGATACGGGCAAAGTGGCCACCGAGCACTTCCAGGGACTTACCCATGCGCTCGTCCGCATCCTTTTTTATTTCATCGATCATATCGTAAGAGCGCCTGTCCTGCGGCTCGCCTTCCATCCAGTCGGCTTGAAAGTGTGGGGGTCAGCGCCGCTCAGCTAATCCAATCAGCTCGCGACGATTCGGGTGCCAACCTTGTCACCGTTGATGATCGCGGTCAATGCGCCCTTCGCGCGCATATCGAAAACCACCACCGGCATATCATGATCGCGACAGAGGCAGATGGCTGTGAGGTCCATCACACCCAGCTGAAGCTCGAGGGCCTGGTCATAGGTCAGGGTGTCAAAACGTGTCGCAGCGGGATCTTTGAAGGGGTCAGCGCTGTACACCCCGTCCACCTTGGTGGCTTTCAGCACGGCGTCAGCACCCACTTCGATGGCCCTGAGACAAGCCGCCGTGTCCGTGGTGAAGAAGGGGTTGCCCGTTCCGCCGGCAAAAATGGCCACCTTGCCCTGATCCAGGGCTGCGACCCCAGCGTCCCGGGAGAATCCCGTGGCGACGCCAGGCACCGGGAGTGCGGAAAACAGTACGGCGTCGATCCCGCGACGGCCAAGCAGATCACGGAAGGCGAGGCCATTCATGATGGTCGCCAGCATGCCCATATGATCGCCGGTAACACGGTCCATGCCGGCAGCCTGCAGCGCCGCTCCACGGAACAGGTTGCCGCCGCCGAGCACGACGGCCAGCTGGCCATCCGCCTGAAGGAGACCGGCAATCTCGGTGGCCAACTCATCCAGCACCTCCGGATCGATGCCGAAACCACCGGCTTCCGGGCCCGGGGCCAGCGCCTCTCCGGAGAGCTTGAGCAACACTCGAGGCAAAACGCCTTACTCCGCGTCGTCGCCGTCTGAGTCCTTGATCTGCTTAGCTACCTCCGCAGCGAAGTCCTCGGCTTCGACCTCGATGCCTTCACCCACTTCGAAGCGCACGAAGCGACGGCAGGCATTGCCTTTGTCCTTCAGAAGCTGACTGACTTTGAGGTTGCCGTCTTTTACGAAGGGCTGATCGACCAGGCTCACTTCGGCCAGGAACTTGCGAACCCGACCTTCCACCATCTTCTCGACGATATCGGCGGGCTTGCCGGACTCCGCTGCCTGAGAGCTGTATATCTCACGTTCCTTGGCCAGCACCTCGTCCGGCACTTCAGCAGAGGTCACCACCATGGGATTGATGGCCGTGATGTGCATGGCCAGATCGCGACCCAGCTCCTGGTCGGCCTTGTCGAGCTCGACCAGAACCGCTTTGCGGTTATCCGAGTGCACGTAGCTGGTCACGAAACCGTCTGCGGTTTCGATGCTGGCAGCACGGCGGACAGTGATGTTCTCACCGATTTCCTGCACCAGCGCTTCCCGCTTGGCATCCAGATCGCCAGCCATTATGGAGGCAGCATCGCTCGTGCCGGCTGCAAAGGCCGCGTCCAGCACCTCGTCGACATAGGCGATGAACTTCTCGTTTTTGGCGGCAAAATCAGTTTCGATGTTCACTTCGACCACCGTACCTTTCTTGCCGTCCTCGGCCACCTTGATGCCGAGCAGGCCGTCTGCCGTTGTGCGACCGGACTTCTTGGCAGCCTTCAACGCGCTCGATTTGCGGAGCGCCTCGATGGCAGCCTCCATGTCGCCACCTGCTTCGGTGAGCGCCTTTTTGCAATCCATCATGCCAAGGCCCGTACGCTCGCGGAGCTCCTTGACCATTGCAGCAGTGATTGCCATGACTACGACTCCTTTCTGTCAGCATCGGCTGGTGTTTGAACGGCTTCGGCGGCCGGTGCTTCAGCGGCCGGTGCTTCAGCGGCCGGTGCTTCAGCGGCCGGTGCCTCGGCGGTGGCTCCAGCAGGTCCGGTTTCTTGCGCTGCCGCAGGCTGTTCATCCGCCGCGGGGGCGGTCGCTGCAGACGCTTCTTGAGTCGTGGGAGCCACTGCAGCCGCAGGCGTTTCCTCCACCTCGACGAACTCGTCGGGGCGGACATCACCGGCGGCGTTAGCCTGCCCTTCGGCGATCGCATCGGCCACCGCCGTGACATACAGGCGAATCGCGCGAATGGCATCATCGTTGCCGGGAATGATGTAGTCGATGCCTTCCGGGTCGCTGTTGGTGTCAACCACACCAAAGACGGGAATGCCGAGCTTGTTCGCTTCCGAAACGGCGATATGCTCGTGCATGACGTCGACCACGAATAGCGCATCCGGCAGACCGCCCATGTCCTTGATGCCACCAAGACTCCGCTCGAGCTTCTCCATGAGCCGGGAGCGTTGCAGTGCCTCGCGCTTGGTCAGCATCTCGAAGGTGCCGTCGGTCGACTGGGTTTCCAACTCCTGCAACCGGCGGATGGACTGCCGGATGGTCTTGTAGTTGGTGAGCATGCCGCCCAACCAGCGCTGATCCACATAGGGCATGCCGACCCGGCTGGCCTGTTCTTTTACCACCTTGGCCGCCGCCCGCTTGGTACCCACAAAAAGTATCTTATGCTTGCGGCTGCCCAGGTTGCGGAGCTCCGTCAGCGCGTCGTTGAACGCCGGCAGAGTCTTTTCCAGGTTGATAATGTGAATTTTATTGCGGGATCCGAAGATGAACGGTGCCATCTTGGGATTCCAGAAACGGGTCTGATGGCCGAAGTGCACGCCTGCGGCCAGCATGTCGCGCATGCTGATATCCATTGAATTGTCTCCGGGTTGGTTCTCGCACCACCGTGAGCACTTCGAACTGGCACAGACATACGTCTGGTTTGGGGCGGATTTCCGTTACCCTGCAGTTTCGCTTTGCGAAACTGCTTCGGACTGGCTTTGCCAGTCCGCCAGCACCCTTGGAAGCGCCAACTGAAGGCGGTGTGGGTGTATAAAATCAAAATTACCCAAGGGCGAGACAACCTTCCGTTTGCCTTCCGACTGCGTTGCCCCGAGGCGGCGGGCTTTATACCATACTTCGCCTTTTACGCAACCGGCAGGCACCGGCTGGGGAGCAGCAGTCTGCTCAACCACCGCCCTTTTTCACTCGAGTTTCCCTTGGGGAGTCACTCGAGGAGAGCGGGCACTCAACGAGGAATTTTATGGTCGCCCGGCTAGCGAGCGAAGACGAGATTGCCAAGATGCGCGAAGCGGGCAGGCTGGCCGCCAGCGTGCTCGATATGATCGGTGAGCACGTCCGACCGGGCATCTCTACAGGCGAGCTGAACGACATCTGCCACAAGATGATCACCGAGGAGCTCGGCTGCGTCCCTGCGCCGCTCAACTACACCAACGGTCCAGGCACCCCACCCTTTCCAAAATCCATCTGCACCTCGGTCAACCACGTTGTTTGTCACGGCATTCCCAGCGACAAGAAGAAGTTGAAGAATGGCGATGCGCTGAACATCGATGTCACCGTGATCAAGGACGGTTTTCACGGCGATACCTCGAAGATGTTCTTTGCCGGCAAACCCAGCGTGCTTGCCGAACGCCTGGTACGGGTCACCCAGGAGTGCCTATACAAAGGCATCGAAGCCGTCCGGGCGGGCGCTCGGCTCGGCGATATCGGCCACGCCATTCAGTCCCATGCGGAAGCCAATCACTTCAGCGTGGTGCGCGAGTTCTGCGGTCATGGGATCGGCCGAACGTTCCACGACGAACCCCAGGTGGTTCATTACGGCCGACCCAACACCGGCATGGTGCTTGAAGAGGGTATGACCTTCACCATCGAGCCGATGATCAACGCGGGCAAACGGCACGTGAAGATCCTGCCCGATCAGTGGACGGTAGTGACCAAAGACCACAAGCTGTCCGCCCAGTGGGAGCACACGCTACTGGTCACCGCAACTGGCGCTGAAGTCCTCACCCGTCGATCCGAAGAAAGCCAGCTCGGTTGAGTCCATGAGCGCTCCAGCCGAGCCCACAGAAGAATCCGACCGGAGCCCCCGCTATGGCAGCGGTCCCGGTGAGCTTGCTGAGCGGTTAAGGGCCAAACTCGCAGCTAAAGACGAAGCACTGGCAGATCGCTACTGGTCGCGGCACAACATCGACGACCTGATCGACGAGCGAACGGCATTCGTCGACGGCGTCATGCGCGAAGCCTGGGACGCCTGCATTCCCGAGCAGGCAACCGGTGATCTGGCGCTGTTTGCGGTCGGCGGCTACGGGCGCGGCGAGCAGTTTCCTCAATCGGACGTGGACCTGCTGATTCTGGCCAAGCGGCCAACCGCCTGGCGGGAGGAAGTTCGGGCATTTCTGCACCTGCTCTACGACCTGAATCTGGACATTGGCCACAGCGTGCGACGTCTGGCGGACTGCAAAACGGAAGCTCAGAAGGACATCACGGTCGCCACCGCCATGTATGAGCGCCGCTTTCTAACCGGGTCCGAGAAGCTCAAAGGCAAGCTGGACCGAATCATGGCGTCGAAGCGCCTCTGGCCGTCCGATCGCTTCTTCAAAGCCAAGCGCGATGAGCAGGAAGGCCGGCACGCTCAGTACGACAACGTTGAGTACGGCCTGGAGCCGAACCTGAAATCCTCGCCGGGAGGCCTGCGGGATCTGCAGACCGCCATGTGGATCTTTCAACGCCACTTCGGCACCGACGACCCGAAGGACCTGGAGCGAATGGGCGCGCTCAGCACCCAGGAAAGGATCTGGTTGGAAGATGGCCGTCGATTCCTCTGGTGGGTGCGCTACGGCCTGCACCTGATGGCCGGACGTAAGGAGGATCGACTCCAGTTCGAGTTCCAGCGGGGTCTGGCGGAGCGGCTCGGTTTCGCGGATACGGATGCGCGGCTCGGCGTGGAACGCTTCATGAGCCTCTACTACGAGCACGTGCTGGCGCTGCGTGAAGTCAACGACATCGTGCTCCAGTACTTCGACGAGTCCATTCTGCGCCAGCGGGAAAAACCGGTGATCGAACCGATCAACGAGCGTTTTCAGATCCGCAACAACTACATCGAGATAGTCGACAGTGGGATGCTCGCCCAGACACCAAGTGCTCTGCTCGAGATCTTCGTGATCATGGCGAATCGGCGCGACATATCCGGCGTGCGCGCCAATACCATCCGCGCCATTCGCGAACACCTGCATCTGATCGATGATGGCTTCCGGCGGGACCCGGAGAACACGCGCCTGTTCATGGAGTTGCTGAAAGCCCCCTACACCCTGGTCTCTCAGCTGACCCGCATGCGCCGCTACGGTGTGCTCGGTCGCTACCTGCCTGAGTTCGGTCAGATCATCGGCCAGATGCAGCACGACCTCTTCCACATCTACACCGTGGACGCGCACACCATGATGGTGATCAGAAACATGCGTCGCTTCCACTATCGGTCCAGCGAAGAGCACTACCCCGTTGCCTATCACTGCGTTCGAAACCTGCCGAAAGTGGAACTGCTCTACATCGCCGGCCTCTACCACGACATGGGCAAGGGGCGTGGTGGCGATCATTCGGAGCTGGGCGCCGTGGATGCAGTCGCTTTCTGCCAGCGCCATGGCCTCACGGAGGACGACACGCAACTCGTTGAGTGGCTGGTGAAGCAACACCTGCTGATGTCGAGCGTCGCGCAACGCAAGGACATCTACGACCCGGAGATCATTCTCGAGTTCGCCACCGAAGTGAAGTCCGAGCGCCGCCTCGACTACCTCTACGCGCTGACGGTGGCCGACATCAACGCGACCAACCCCACACTCTGGAACAACTGGCGGGCAACCCTGCTGCGTCAGCTCTATGGCGAGACGCGCAAAGCTCTACGACGCGGTCTGGAATCACCGATCGACAAGCAGGCAACCATTCAAGCCTGTCGTGAAAGCGCGCTGGAGAAGCTCGGCAAGCGTGGCATGGCGGAGGCTGACGTGCTCGCCATCTGGGACTCCGGTAACGACGATTTCTTCCTTCGGCACACACCGCGCCAGGTTGCCGATGTCACCGCCGCCGTCGCCGAACATCGGGGGCAGAATGGTCCGCTTGTCCTGATTCTCGAGCGCCGCGGCCAGGTCTCTGAAGAAGGGGCAACGGAGATCTGTTTCATCACACGCGATCGGGAGCGGCTCTTCGCGACCATGGTGAGCGCACTCACTCAGCTCGGTCTTTCGGTCCACGATGCGAATATCCACACCGCGGAGAACGGCTGGTGCATGAACTCCTTCATCGTCCTCGACGAGTCCGGCCGGCCACCCGGCCGCAGCGCCGCGGAGCGGGAACGACTGATCGAATCGCTCACCGAGACGCTGTCCGACCCCGATACGGTGCTGACGCCTCCGAAGCGGCGACTGTCCCGCCAGCTCAAGCAGCTACCTACAGCGACGGAAGTCACCCTCACACCAGCAGGCGGTGACCGATGCTACGAGCTCACCCTGATCGCCGCTGACCGACCCGGTCTGCTGGCGGGCATCAGCTTGCTGTTCGCAGACCTTGGTCTGGATCTCATTGCTGCTCGGATCGCCACCCTGGGTGAGCGGGTGGAAGACGTGTTCACGATCCGGGACGCAGCAGCGCCGGAAGGGGCCTCCATGGAAGAGCGCGCGTATTTACTGACCAACGCCATCCGCCAGGGGATGGACGCCCAGATCGCTCGGGAGCTCGGTTGAATCCGCTTCTCGCTCGACTCGAGGCTTATCCGTTCGAACGCATGAATGCGCTGAAGGGAGACTGTGCGGGTAATCCGGCCCACCCGCACCTGGCGCTGTCCATCGGCGAACCCAAGCACCCGCCTCCTGCGTTCGTCGTCGACGCGCTCTGCCAGTCTGAGGCGCTGAGCGCTGATCTTGCCACCTATCCGGCGACCCGAGGCTCGCTGGATCTCCGCCAGTCCGTTGCCAACTGGGTCGGCAAGCGGTTTCAGGCGACCATCGACCCTGAAACTCAAGTGTTGCCTGTTTCTGGGACACGTGAGGCGCTCTTTTCATTCGCTCAGGCCGTCTTCGGCGACAAATCTGATCCGGTCGGCCTCCTGCCCAACCCCTTCTATCAGATCTATGAAGGTGCCATTCTGCTCGCCGGGGCAGAGCCGTACTTCCTGAACACGACTCGGGAAAACGGCTTCCTACCGGACTATGCAGCCATCCCGGACTCGATCTGGTCGCGCTGCGAGCTCCTCTACCTCTGCTCGCCCGCAAACCCGACCGGTGCCAGCCTGGACCAGCACACGTTGACCTGGCTGATCGCACAGGCAGACAGACACGACTTTGTGATCGCAGCGGATGAGTGCTACTCGGAAATCTATCCGCACGAGGACAAGCCGCCGGTTGGTCTGCTGCAGGCCGCCGCAGGCATGGGCCGGGACGACTTCGCGCGCTGCGTGGTGTTCCACAGCCTGTCCAAACGCTCCAACCTGCCCGGGCTGCGCTCCGGGTTCGTTGCCGGAGATGCACGCATCCTCGCCGATTACTTCCAGTACCGCACCTATGAAGGCTGCGCCTTGCCCGCTCAGGTGCAGCGAGTGAGCGCCCTTGCCTGGGCCGACGAGGCCCACGTGATCGACAACCGGGCGACCTACCGGGAGAAATTCGCCGCGCTGACGCCGATTCTCGAAAGTGCCTTCGAACTGCAACAGCCGGACGGCGGCTTCTACCACTGGCTAGATGTCGGTGAAGACGACCAGACGTTCACACTCGATCTCTTTCGCGAGGAGAACATCACCGTGCTACCCGGCTCGTTCTTGAGCCGTACGGCGCATGGCGACAATCCTGGTGCAGGCTTCGTTCGCGTCGCCTGGGTGGCCCCTCTCAGCCGCTGCGTCGATGCTGCCGAGCGGTTGACGCGCTGGCGGGCAGCCCGACGAAGCTGAATGTGGTAGCGTAGCCGCCCTCAAGGCGAGCGCCGAGCGCACTAGCCTCAGACCCCGTGGAACGCGTCATAATTCAACGAATTTATCGATCAGGACACTAGCTGTCCGTCTAACTATCATGAGCAATCTCTACGCTTTCGCCATTGGCCAATCCCGGTTCGATTCCAGCAACCAGCCTTTGGACTGTTATTTTCCCCTGCCGGTCAAAACACCTGGATCGGAGCTGGCGGCGCTCATTGCCGGTCACTTCCAGGCCGGAACCCACTCGGTGAGTGCCGAGGCGGTCGGCAGCTTTCTCGATGCCGCAGGAGAGCCGCTGGCCGCTTCCGTTCGGCCGCTGCTCGAGACGGACGGTCCGCTGACCGCGGTGCGGCTGGATGAGGACGGTCCCATCGAGTCCGTACCGGAGGCCTATCTCAAACTGCACCTGCTCTCTCATCGGCTGGCGCTACCGAACAGTCAGAACCTGGACAACATCTTCGCCCATCTGCCGAACGTGGCCTGGACCAGCGACGGACCTGTAGCGGCGGCGGAAGCACCGAGAGCGATCACCACCGCCCGGGCTGCGGGTCGACCGCTCGAGATCTTCTCCGTCGACAAGTTTCCGAAGATGACGAACTACGTGATCCCCAGCGGCGTGCGAATCGCGGATGCGAGCCGGGTCAGACTCGGCGCCCACCTGGGCGAAGGGACCACGGTCATGCACGAAGGACAGGTGAACTTCAATTCCGGCACTCTGGGTCAGGGCATGATCGAGGGCCGGATCAGCCAGGGCGTCACCGTGGGTGCGCACAGTGACCTGGGCGGCTCGTCCAGCACGATGGGGACGCTTTCCGGCGGTGGCGAGATCGTCATCAGCATTGGCGAGCACTGCCTGATCGGTGCCAATGCAGGCACCGGCATTCCGCTCGGTGATCGCTGCACCATTGCTGCAGGCGTGTACATCACCGCCGGTACGCCTATCGTTCTACTGGATGAGAATGGCGAGACCGTTCGCCAGGTGAAGGCCCGGGAGCTGGCCGGTGGATCGGATCTGCTGTTCATTCAGAATGGCAGCAACGGGCGGATCGAATGCCGCACCAACCGCAAGGCCATCGCGTTGAACGAGCAGCTGCACGCGCACAACTGACGTGGCAGGTTACCCAGCAGACGACCCGGTAGCCGCTGCCGAGATCGTCGACCTCACCTCGAAGCTGATCGCCAGGCCGAGCATCACACCGGAAGATGCCGGTTGCCAGGCACTGATCGGCGAGATCCTCGACGCGCAGGGTTTCACCCTCACACATCTGCCGTCGGCGGACGTGACTAACCTCTGGGCCGTTCGCGGCGAAGGCTCGCCGATGTTGGTTCTGGCCGGCCACACGGACGTTGTGCCGACCGGGCCGACAGAGGATTGGCGCTTCGACCCCTTTACCCCCACCGTCGTCGACGGCTGTCTTTACGGTCGGGGCAGTGCCGACATGAAAGGCTCACTGGCTGCCATGCTGACAGCCAGCGAACGGTTCCTTGCGGCGCATCCCGATCATGCGGGCAGCATCGCCTACCTCATCACCAGCGACGAGGAAGGCGATGCCGTGCACGGCACCGCGAAGGTGGTGGACTGGCTCGAGGCGCAGGACATCCGGCCGGAATACTGCATCGTTGGCGAACCTTCCTCAGCACGCGCCGTGGGCGATGTGATTCGAATCGGCAGGCGCGGCTCTCTGAACGGCACGCTCACCATCAAGGGTGCGCAGGGTCACGTGGCCTACCCTGAGCAGGCGTCGAACCCCATCCACTCGACCCTGCCTGCCCTGCTCGCCCTCAGCGAAGCCAGCTGGGACGAGGGCAACGACGCATTTCCGCCCACCAGCTTTCAGATCTCGAACATCAACAGCGGCACCGGTGCGAGCAACGTGATTCCCGGCAGCCTGGCGGCCATGTTCAATTTCCGCTTCAGCACCGAGCAGACGGCGGACGGGCTGATTGCGCAAGTCACCCGCCTGCTGGACCAGCACGATCTGGATTACGAGATCGACTGGGCACTGTCCGGCAATCCATTCCAAACCGCATCACCCCGACTCATCGATGCCGTAAGCCAGAGCATTCAGGCGTGCCAGCCG
Organism: Candidatus Azotimanducaceae bacterium; assembly: GCA_965215995.1. Lineage (GTDB taxonomy): Bacteria > Pseudomonadota > Gammaproteobacteria > Pseudomonadales > Azotimanducaceae > SZUA-309. The sequence continues at coordinate 5,438,096 of OZ244128.1, forward strand.
TTCCGGCCCGAAGCCTCCACCGGCGGCGGCACGTCCGATGGTCGGTTCATCGCCAGGCTTGGCACCGAGATCGTCGAGCTCGGACCGGTCAACGCCAGCATCCACTCGGTGGATGAACACGTCAGCGTTGACGATCTGGCCCTGCTCGCCCGGATGTATCACCGCATTCTCGAGGAGCTGCTCGTCCATGCGTAAGGCAATCGTTCTCGGCGTGCTCGCCTTCCTCCTCCTGATACTCATCAGGATGCCCGCCGGTATCATCCACTCGTTCATCCCCGACGGCAGCCAGGTGAGCATGCTGAGCTTGGAGGGAACCCTTTGGCGCGGCAGCGGTGAACTCATTATCCAAGGCGTCAACACCGGCATGCTCAGCTGGTCGGTACGACCTGTCACATTTCTGAAAGGACGGGCTGGCTATGATCTCAAGCTGACCGGGGCAGGCACGGATATCGATGCCAGCGTGGAGGCAGGCCTGGTTGGCACACAGGGAGCCCTCGACGGTCGCGTGGATGGTGCTTTCGTCAATCGATGGCTCGCGCCCTACCATATCGAGCTCAGCGGTGTGTTCAACCTGGTGGCGGTGAACCTGAGTCTGGAGAGCAGGTCTTTGACCGCGTTGGATGGACGTCTCACCTGGGATGGCGGCCCGATTCGATATCGTTTGTCAGGAAATGTGCATGATTCTGTGCTGCCACCGATGACGGCCGATCTGGGTCCAGGCCCCGAAGCCGTGGCCTATGCGGCGGGTGAGTCGACGCCGCTTCTGCACGCAGCTCTGGGCGACAACGGGTTCGCCCGGATCGGAGTGACCAAATACCTGACGAGAATGCTCGGACAACCCTGGCCAGGAGGTGACCCGGATCACGCTGTGGTGCTGGAGGTCGAGGAGCAAGTTTTTTAAGATCCTTGAGGATCCAGTCCTATGTTTTTCAGGGACTTAAGAGGACAATTAAAGCTGGTCGGATACTTTGAAGCCGGCCAGCCGAAAACAGAGTAAAGAGACCGCGTGGGACCGAGCGAACTAGCCGGCAAGCTGGTGGAACCTGCCCGATGGATCATCATCATGGGCATCGCCTTCACCCTGGCCAACAATGTGCTCTTCTTCATAGCGCCGCCCGAACAGGCAGCTGCTACGAGCTCGGCTGCCCGACAGGCAGTGCGAACCCCTGATACCCGCCCGGCAGTCAGCATCAACGCCATCCTGAATCGCAACCTGTTCGGTGAGGCCGGTGAGTCGGCGGTCGTCGATACCGGCCTGCCGGCGGTCGAAACCCGTCTGCCTCTGGAATTGCTCGGCGTGTTCGTGGCCGACGAAGAGTCGGATTCAGCCGCCATCGTCGCCCAGAAAGGCAAGGCCGGTCTGCTCTACGTCGTCGGTGAAAAGGTGCCTGGCAATGCGGAGCTCCTGGAGGTGCACGCCGATCACATCGTGCTGCGGCGCGCCGGGAATCGGGAGACCCTTCGTTTCCCGCAGGTTGCCTCCGGCCCGCCAGTCGCCATGCCAACCAGCCAACAGACCACCACACCAGGAGCTGTGACAGCCGAGATGGTGCAGCCACCGGCAACGGAACCGGAAACGCCACGGGATTTCGTGGCCAGCTACCGGGAGCGGATCGATGCGGATCCGGAAGGCACACTGAAGGAAATTGGAATCACGCCGGTCAGCCAGGGCAGTGCTCAGGGTTACCGGCTGGACAGCGCAGCGGCGAGCTCACCTTATCTGAGCCAGACGGGGCTGCAGCCCGGAGACGTGGTGCTGTCCGTAAACGGCCAACCGGTTGGAAACATCCAACAGGATCGGCATCAGCTTGATAACATCCTGGCCGAAGGCTCTGCCCGGATCGAAGTACAGCGGGGAACCCGGCGGTTTTTCGTCACCGCCTCACTTAAGCAATGAATACACTTCCGATTGACAAGCGCGCAAACTGGCGCCGCTGGCCGCCGACTGCGCTGCTGATGGCAATGCTGATGCTGATGCTGATGCTGATAGGTACGAGCGCCATGCCAACCTTTGCCGCTACCGCGCAGAACGGCAATGGCAATCAGACCTGGAAGATCAACATCAAGAATGCGGACCTGAAGGAGTTCGTCGCTCAGGTGGCTGCTATTACCGGCAAGACCTTCGTCGTCGACCCGCGGGTCAAGGGCAACGTCACCGTCATCTCTTCCACCTCCATGGACCAGGATGCCGTCTACGCACTCTTCCTCAGCGTGCTACGCGTTCACAACTTCATCGCCATGCCGTCCGGAGACGTCATTCGCATCACGCCGAATGCCCAGGGCAAGCAGACACCGGGACCGGATGGCGCGCTTGGCGAGATCGCGCCCGAGGAGCTGGTGACCCGGGTGATAGCCGCTCAGAACGTGGACTCCGCGGAGCTGGTCAAGATCCTGCGGCCGCTGATGGCGCAGTACGGGCATCTGGCGGCGGTGGCGGAGCCGAACATCGTCATTGTCAGCGACCACGCCAACAATATCCGCCGGCTGATGGCCATCATCGAGGAAATCGACGTTGCCGAAGAGGACGAGATCGTGCTCGTGCAGCTGGAGCACACCTGGGTCGGCACCGTGGTCGCCATGCTGGAACGGGTCGCGCCCGATCAGATTGGCCAGGCGGCGGCTGGCCCGCAGCGGATCAACATCGTCGCGAACGAACGCAACAACTCCCTGGTGGTGCGTGGCAAGTCGCGACCGGTTGCCGAGCTTCTGAAGATCATCGCAAAGCTCGATCAGCCGGCAACGAACACCGGCTCCACTCGGGTCTTCTACCTGAGCTATGGCGATGCGCCATCGATCACCGAGGTTCTGAACGGCATCCTCTCCGACCAGTCCGACGAGGAAGGTGGTCAGGACACGCAGATCCACGCGGATGAATCGCTCAACGCCATCGTCGTTCGCGCCGACAGAGGTCGAATCACTGAGATCGAAGATATCATCGAGAAGCTGGATGTACGTCGGGCCCAGGTGCTGATCGAAGCCGCCGTGGTCGAAGTTTCCATGACCGACACCCGGGATCTGGGCGTGGACTTCGCCGCCATCGATGAGAGTGGCGACCCCGACTCCAGTGTACCTCTCGTAACAAGCCCGCTCACTGGTGCCATCCAGAGCCTGATCGCAGGTGCGGAGGACGATGAGGGGAACGTAGATCTGCTACGCGGTCTGGTCAGCCTGGAAGAGCCAACCCTGGGCGTAGCTCAGATCGACATGAACGGGGTCACCTTCGCGGCTACGGTTCAGGCGCTGCAGACGAATTCGAACGCCAATCTGCTGTCCACGCCAAGCATCCTGACGCTCGATAATGAGGAAGCGAAGATCGTTGTGGGTAGCGAAGTTCCTTTCCGTACGGGCTCGTTCAGCACCACCGGGGACGGTTCCCAGAACCCCTTCACCACCATTCAGCGTGAGGATGTGGGCCTGCAGCTCACCGTCACCCCGCACGTTCACGATGGTGAGACGGTGCGCCTCGAGGTCAACCAGGAGATCACCAACATCGTACCGGAGGCCCCTATCGGAAACGCCGGGTTCTCGGACGTGGTGACGTCGAAGCGCACGATCGAGACCTCCGTGCTTGCCGATGATCAGCAGACCATCATACTCGGCGGCCTGATTCGGGACGACATCACCATCAACGACAGCCGGGTGCCGTTTCTCGGCAGCATACCGGGGATCGGCTTTCTCTTCCGCAGCGAGTCCAAATCGAAAACCAAGCGCAATCTGCTCATCTTCCTGCGCCCTTCCGTGATCAGAGACAAAGCCAGCGCGGACGGCCTGACCCAGAGGAAGTACGACGAGATCTGGGAAATAGACATCATCGTCCCAGGTGCGGCTGAAGCCCCCGGCAAACCCGAAGACCTGTTCCGTGGGCGAAGTAGAAGCAGCAGTAGCAATAAGAGTAGTCCGGGCAATAACTGATCCGGCCACCAGTCGATCGTGATGCATGCGTAGGCTGAAGGCCCTCGGTTATCGGATCAGCCGAAGGGTCATCGGCTGGCTCGTCCGGCCTCAGCTTGCCGGGACCGAAGCAGAACTCCAGCTTGCCACCGCCGATGGGGCGGAATCGCCGAACACCGACAACTTCATCTACGTGATGGACTCCCGCTCCCTCTCGGACCTCGTCGTGGTCGATCTCGTCTGCGAGCGGCTGGAGATGCCCGGCCCTCTCGAACCCATCGAGTATTCAGAGCATACGGAGGAGCGCCGGTTCTTCTTCCTCAATCGTTCTGCCGGAGGCTGGTTTCGCAAGGACACCATGCAGACCTACTCGGAGCGCATGGTCAGGATCCTCGCCAACGTGGACGAGAACTGCGAAACCGCCCTGTTGCCCGTCGCCGTGTTCTGGGGGCGAGCACCACAGAAGGAAGGCTCGCTTTGGCGCGCCATGATGTCCGAGAACTGGTCGGTGACCTCGCGGCTGAAGCGACTGGCGAACCTGATCTTCAGCCGCAAGCACATCGTGGTCTCTTACGGCACCCCCATTCCGCTGAAGGAACTGGCCAGAGCGGAAGACAACCGGGTGGTACGCCGTGCTGCCAGGCTGCTCCGGGTGCGCCTGAGAAATCAGCGGGTGGCCACGCTCGGTCCCGATTTCTCGCACCAGCGGACCCTTGCCGACCAGATTCTCGCCAGCCGCGCCGTCCGCACGGCTATCGAAGGTTCTGAGCTGAAACCTACCCAAGCCGAGAGACGAGCCCGGAAAGCGGTGCAGAGCATCGCTTCAAACATGTCCTTCCCGACAATCCGCGTTCTGTCACGCCTCCTGACCTGGTTTTGGCAGGAAATCTACGACGGAGTGGAAGTTCACGGCATACCTCGTGTGCAACGGGTCGCGGAAAGCCACACGGTGGTGTACGTACCCTCGCACCGCAGTCACATTGACTACCTGCTGCTCTCCTACCTGCTGTTCTATCGCGGCCTGATGATTCCGCACATCGCCGCCGGTGATAACCTCGACATGCCGGTGGTCGGCAGCGTCCTCCGGCGAGGCGGCGCCTTCTTCATGCGGCGTCAGTTTCGCGACGACCCGATTTACGCCGCCGTGTTCTCGGAATATCTCTATCAGGTCTACCGTCGCGGGCACTGTGTGGAGTACTTTCCTGAGGGTGGCCGCTCCAGAACCGGTCGCCTGCTGCCAGCCCGGCTCGGTCTGATCAAGATGACGCTCGACTGCCATGAACGTGGCGTTCCCCGGCCACTTGCCCTGGTGCCCGTGTACTTCGGTTACGAGAAGCTCATCGAAGCATCAAGCTACTTAGACGAGCTGCGCGGCACCGAGAAAAAGCGTGAAAGCGTCGCCGACATTTTCAGAAGCTTGAGACTGGTTCGCGACGACTTCGGCAAGGTGGACGTGAACTTCGGTGAGCCCATTGTGGTTGACGACTGGATTGGCGACGGGCGGGACAACCCACCTTTCGAGCTTGGCCAGGAGGTGATGCTTCGAATCAACGAGGCCGCCTCCATCAACCCGGTCAACCTCATCGCCCTGGTCACCCTGTCCACACCTCGATTCGCCGTCGACGAAACACGGCTCATCGAGCAGATCGATTGCTATCTGGACCTGTTTCGAGCTGATGCGGCCCGGCACGATTTCACCGTCACCAGCATGAGCGGTGCAGAGGTCGTCCGCTATGTGGAACAGCTCGGCATGATCAAGCGGGAACATCACGAGTTCGGCGACATTCTCTGCCACGATCCCTTCAATGCGGTGCTGATGACCTGGTACCGCAACAACATTGCTCATACGCTGGCACTACCTGCCCTCATTGCCTGCCTAGTGCATCGTCGTCGTCGTCCGCTCAACAAGCTGGCGCTCTGCACCATGGTCGACACGGTCTTTCCTTACATCGCTGAAGAGCTATACGTCCGGGTCGATTCAACGGCCACCGATCGCTGGCTCACACACCTGGTGGAACTGGGCCTGCTGGAGCTGCATCCGACGGGTGGTTACCTGGCCCCACCGGCAGGTGATCCCAATCAGCACAGGCTCGAGCTGCTGTCGACCATCATCCAGCCAACACTGGAACGGCTCTACATCGTGATTGCGCTGCTCGCCAGTGCGGCCGAACCAGGCAGCGCGCGTACCCGGGAATCTCTGCAAGACGACAGCCGGAAGATCGCCCAGAAGATGAGCCGAATCTACGGGTTGAACGCGCCGGAATTTTTCGATGCCCGGCTGTTCAATCTGTTCATCGACAAGCTGATGGCCGATGGCCACATCAGCGAGCGGGAGGACGGCACGCTCAGCCATACGTCAATGGTGGATGCGGTTCTGAAAGCCGCTCAAGCGGTCATAAACCCGGAGTTCCGCTACGCCATATTGAGAGAAGGCTGATCCGCCTCACCCTCGAGCAACACCTCTATAGATGTCGTAGCGGACGGTATGTCCCTTGAGGCTCCAGTCAGGCGTCCTCACCACCGGATCTTTCAGCCGGCGTTTCAGCACCACCCGCGAACGGGCAGCCGACTGGGCCAACGCGATGAGATCCGCCTCGAAAGGGACCGGGGGTTGTGCTGATTGCGAGAGCAAGGCGGCAAGATACTGCATACGTTTACCTGGCAATGCCTTTTTTCGACGCCCCGGAAACATGGGGTCCAGATAGACCACATCGTAGACGGGCTCGGCAGCCAGGACTGCCCGGCAGTCCGCCAGCGTCGCAGTCACCCCAGCCGTGCCGATTCTGCGGACCAGGTCTTTCAGCAGCGCCCAGAGCATGGGTTCCCGCTCGACGATGTCCACGACCGCCCCCCTGCGTGAGAGCGCCATGGCATCCACACCCAGGCCACCCATTGCATCGAGGACCCGGAGCCCTGTGACCGGCAATCCGCAGGCGCGACCCAACAGGAACTCCCCGGACAGGCGTCTGTCTATCTCCCGCTCGCTGACAAATACGCCCTGCCGATCAGTCACCCGCCGCAATTGCAGCAAATCGTCTTCGAAGGACAGGTAAAAACCAGCGTCGGGCTCGGAAATACGCTCATACTCACCGATCATCTCCCTAAGCAGCGCTTCAGCGTCCGGAGCGCAAACGATCCCGATCATGTCGGTACGTTCACGATACGCCTAAGGAGATTTGCGCCACGGTGAATCGCCGCTGAAGTACTCCGGCAAGCCTGCCTCTACGGGGACCGACTCGTTGTCGGCGAGCATTCTCCCGGCCACATCCAGCACCGCTTGCGCGTCAGCCGCAGGCGTCTCGACAAACTCCCCGGTCCACCAGCCCGGTCGCTCACCAACCAATGGCCAGCTGGCGAGCACTTCCGGGAGCTCGGGTCGTGATTCACAGAGCGCGTCATCGGCACACATGCGCACGCCCGATTCAGTCCGGGCATAGGCGGCAAGGTAGTAGAGGTCACGCCTGGAGCGAATAGCGCTGAGCACACCTTCAGCACCTGCCAGGTGTTGAAACGCAGCAGTAGCGAGTGCCTCGGAGGAAGACACCCGAACGATCTCCGCATTTGCTGCCAATGCTATGGCCTGTGCTGCCGAGGCAGCAATCCTCACGCCGGTAAACGATCCCGGCCCCCGCCCGAAGGCGACCATATCGATGGCATCCAGGAGCGCTGGTTGGCTGAGACCGGCCTCTTTGCGCAGCGCTTCCAGCATGGGCAACAGCCTTTCGTTGTGCTTCTTCTGTACATGCTCCGAACGTACGAAGCGGTTACCATCCATCCAGAGGCCAACGGAGCAGACCGCGCCGGAAGTTTCTATCGCCAGCAGATTGACCATCGAGGTATGTTATCCAAGCCGTAGATCTCTCGGAAGCACTGCGCCGAATCCTCGAGCAGGTTTCCCCAGTACCCGACACAGATTCAGCAACCGTCCCGGTGGGGATCGCGGGACTGGCCGGACGGGTGGCGGCGGAAGACGTTGCCGCGCCTGTCAGCCTGCCGCCTTTTCACAGTTCCGCCATGGACGGATACGCCTGCAGGCACTCTGACCTGGCAGAGAGCGTTAGCCTCAGCCTGATTGGCGAAAGTCTGGCCGGCCATCCTTTCTGTGGCGCGATTGCCGAGGGTCAGTGCATCAGGATTACCACAGGGGCAGCTGTTCCGGACAGCGCAGATACGGTGGTCATCCAGGAAAACACAGAGCTTGAAGGGGATCTCGTCACGTTGACTGAAGTCCCGGCAGCCGGTGCGAACATACGGGCTGTCGGTCATGATGTGCGGCAGGGTGAGCGCATCGCCAGACGCGGACAGCTGCTGAACCCTATGGACCTTGGCTGGATCGCTGCCTGTGGTGTGCAATCGGTAACCACATTCAGGTTACCGCGGGTCGCTGTCTTCTCCACCGGTGATGAGTTGGTGGAGCCTGGTGGAAAGCTGCAGGATGGCCAGATATTCGATTCGAATCGGTTCGCCGTCGCGGCACTGCTTTCTTATCTTCCCGCCGAGGTGACGAACCTCGGCATTCTGCCGGACGATCCCTCTGCCATCGAGCAGGCGTTGATGGGGGCGGCCAAGTCACATGACCTGCTGCTCACCTCGGGTGGTGTCTCTGTGGGTGACGCGGACTACGTGAAGGAGGTGGTGGAATCGCTGGGTGCCCTGACGCTCTGGCGCATGAACCTGAAGCCCGGCAAGCCACTCGCTTTTGGTCGGGTGGGAGAGGTACCTTTCCTGGGACTGCCCGGTAACCCTGTCTCGACCATCGTCACCTTTATGCTCATCGCCCGGCCGGTGGTCATGAAGCTGGCGGGTGCAGTGATTCGCGACCCGCTGACACAGCGAGCAAGGCTCTCATCCCCTATTCGGCACAATCCAGGCCGTGAGGAGTATCAGCGGGGCATCCTGAGTATCGAAGGAGACGCGGCACGGGTTGCAGTCTCAGGAGATCAGAGCTCCAACCGCCTGGCGACTTTCAGCGGCGCGAACTGCCTGATCAGAATACCAAAAGAATCAACTGATCTGCCGGAAGGGTCCGCTGTGGAAGTTCTGCCTTTCCATGGCCTGCTGAGCTGACTAGGGCTCACTGAGCTGGACGCTGAGGCGTATTGCAGCGTCAGCAGGACCTAGCCGGTGGTGATCCACCGGCCGGTATCGCCATCAACGCGACGAACCCGGGGCGCCACGTACTCCTACGGAGATACGCGGCCCGTCAGGTAGAGCGAGCCGCAGCTACCTGCGCTTAGCAGGTCGTCGAGCGACCGTACCCCGCTTCTTCTTAGCAGGTGCGCGCTTTTTAGCTGCCGCTCTCTTCTTGGGTGCGGCTTTCCTTTTTGCAGCGGTCTTCTTCTTAGCCGCCGGGCGCTTCCTAGCGGCCGTCTTTTTCTTCGCTGCGGCTTTCTTCTTAGCTGCGGGGCGCTTTTTGGCGGCCGTCTTTCTCTTGGCAACCTTTTTCTTAGCGGCTTTCTTCTTAGCTGGACGCTTCTTGGCAGCCTTCTTCTTGGCAGCCGGCTTGCGCTTCGCTACCGTCTTCTTCTTAGCTGTCTTCTTTTTCGCTGCAGCTTTTCGCTTCGCTGCCGGACGTTTCTTAGCGGCTACTTTGCGTTTCGCTGTGGTCTTTCTCTTTGCGGTTGCCTTCTTGGCGGTCGCTTTCTTCTTGGCGGGTGCTTTTCTGGCAGCTTTCTTTTTCGCTGCGGGCTTAGCTCTCGGCATCAAGAATCTCCTCGGCTATCTCAGTTAGCGTTAGTATTCCTTTCCTCTGCCCGTTTGTCAGCTTGTCGAGAAACTCTTGCTAGCTATCGATCGTTTATTGTCCATCGACCATCGACCAACAGCTCTCTAAGAGCTCTGTCCGCAAACACTCGAACAGTGATCTTCGAACCACGCTCATGTTTCTGGGGAGAAAACGTAAAGCAGCGAAAATCGATGCGAATGATATGCAAATAGAAAGAAAAAAACACCACTAGTTTTGCAGTGCTGAAACAATCTCCTGCTGTATTTCTTCGACTTTTCCGAGCCCGTTCACAGTTACGTAGCGCAGTTTGTCACTCTCTGCTTTTTCACGGTAGTAACCGATGAGTGGTTGTGTCTGCTCACGGTAAACCGAAAGACGCTCTCGCACAGTCTCTTCGCTGTCGTCTTCGCGCTGAATGAGCGCCTCGCCGGTCACGTCGTCCAGGCCTTCTTCACGTGGCGGGTTATAGAGCACGTGATAGGTGCGGCCGGATCCCGGATGCACGCGACGACCGCTCATCCGCCTGATTATTTCCTCATCCGGCACAGTGATCTCCAGCACCACTTCCACATCCACACCTGCGGCAACGAGCGCTTCAGCCTGAACAATCGTTCTCGGAAACCCGTCGAAAAGAAAACCGTTTTCACAGTCATCCTGGGCTATCCGTTCTTTCACCAGGTCGATGATGATTTCATCGCTCACCAGTGCTCCGGAATCCATGACCGCCTTTACCCGCTGACCCAGCTCGCTGCCGGCCTTCACGGCCGCACGCAGCATGTCCCCGGTGGAGATCTGTGGCACAGCGAATGCCTCGCAGATGAACTGTGCCTGGGTGCCCTTTCCGGCACCTGGTGGGCCGAGCAGTATGATTTTCATTGATTCGCTCCTTTGACGGGTTTAAGGAACCTCTGACTAATTCACGAAAGCTCAGAGTTTATCGCGCTTGTCCTGGCAAGGCGTACACCGAAGGCAATGTCGAGCACATTGGCGAGGTGTACAACGCAGTCAGGGCAAGCGCGATAAGCTCCCGCAGGGCCCGAACTACGGGGCCTGTGGGCTTCGTTGCACTTCTCGCCAAGGTCACCGACATTGCCTTCGAAGTGCGCCTCGCCACAGACCCCGTAGTTCGGGCTGAGCAAACGTGAATTAGTCAGGGGTTCCTTCATTGTACTGGTCGCTGGCTGCTTGTTTTTAAGGCTGATCAAACCTATGCGGACTCATTAGCTTCGCCGCCCGTACGGCGGGGATCATTTCCAGCTCGTCAAGCAACGTGTGCACGGCCAGCAGGTTCTCCAATTGAACCTCGATGGTGATGAGCGCCTCGGCGGTGTTCGGTAGCACCCGACCAGAATTGGACAACAGCATGATTCCCCGGGAGCCGAGAAACGTCGTGATGTCCATCAACAGCCCCGAACGGTCATCGGCCAGCATCTCCACGTGGAAGCTGGTGCCTGAAACCTCGGGTGCAGCAACTTCATCAATCAGACTCATCTGCGTCATCTGCGTCATCTGCATTGCTGATAGCGCCCCACTATCTGCAAGACCTGGCTGCGCACTAGCAGGAAGCAGCTCAGCCAGCAGGTCAAGGATCTGGCAGTCACCGCAGCCGAGCGCCGTGAGGCAGTCTTCTTCTCCGACGTAGCCGAGCCGCGCAGCAGCTGAGGCTAGTTCAGCACCAACGGGGACCGGCAGGCAGAGCCGGGCGAACGACTGTTCGAGAAGCCCCCTTCCTTCCGCCAGGTTTTCCTCTTCAGTTCGATCGTGGAACCAGTCACTGATCTTCTCTCTGGCCCGGGCGGTTCGAATGCAGTCGAGGTGATTGTGCAGCCAGGTTCGACTGGGTGCACCCAGGTCTGTGGTCACCACTTCTACCCTTTGACCACTTACCAGCGGCTGATTCAGGGCAATGGCGCGCCCATCCGCCCGAGCACCACGACAGCGATGTCCCACCTCGGTGTGCACGCGATAAGCGAAGTCGAGCGCAGTGGCACCCGTCGTGAGATCGAGCACGTGGCCCTTGGGAGTGTAAACAAAGATCCTCTCTTCACGCGCTCGGTTTCCCAGCTCGAGACCGATCTGATGCTGTCGGATGTGCTCTTCGGCTTCCTCCTGCCATTCCACCACCTGGCGCATCCAGTCCATTTTCTGCGCATAGAAGTCGTCTTCACTGATGCCGTCCTTGTACGCCCAGTGCGCGCACACGCCCAGCTCAGCCTCTTCATGCATTTCCGGTGTTCGGATCTGAACTTCCAGTGTCTTGCCATCGCTCCAGCTCACAGCCGTGTGTATGGATCGGTAGCCGTTCTCTTTGGGCACAGCGATGTAGTCATCGAATTCGCTCGGAATGTGCTGCCATTCGGTATGGATCACGCCAAGCGCCGAGTAACACTGACCGATGTCCGGCACCAGTACGCGAATTGCGCGCACGTCGTAAACCTCGTCCAGACCGACGTTTTTTGCGCGCATCTTGCGCCAGATCGAAAACAGGTGCTTCGCTCGACCGAACACCTCTGCATCAATCTGCTTCTCGAGAAGCCTCGCCTCCATGGTAGCGACGATGTCCTGGATTTCCCGTTCCCGTTCTGCTCGGCGTCCCTGCAGCTGACCCGCAATGGTTTTGTAGATCTCCGGGGCCAGATAACGCAGCGAGAGATCTTCGAGTTCCCACTTGATCTGCCAGACGCCTAGCCTGTTCGCTAACGGGGCAAACACCTGATGCGCTTCCTGAGCAATACGCTGCTGCCTTTCCACGGAGCTGGTTTTGGCTGCTCTGAGCGCCACGACACGCTCGGCCAGCTTGAGCACGGCAACTCGGGCATCGTCGACCATGGAAACCAGCATGCGCTTGATGTTCTCAATCTGATCGCGGGACTCGCTGGTCTGCATTCTGGAATTGGACATCTCGAGCAGACTGGTATCCGCCATGCGCACGACGGACTCAACCAGATCGGCAATCTCCTCACCTTGAGGTCCAGCTATGGACTTTCTGATCACACCAACGTCCAGAGAGCCGGTTCGCACCGGGCGGTAGAGCAACGCGGCAGCGACGGAAGACGCGTCCATGTTCAACGACAGGACGAGGTTTGCGAGCTCTACACCTTTCTCCAGAAACTCTTCGTTGCGCGATGGCAGAGCGGCAATGATGGCCAGGGCAGCGTCGAGGGCAGCGCTGGCAGCGCCGAAGCCGTCTTCGATGCCGGACCGCCAGGTTGCAACGTCGATACCGCCTCCCTCGAGGCGTGGGATTCTGTCGCTGGCTTTTACCATGACTTCTGAAAGATACCGAGTGTTTCCACGTGAGCCGTGTTTGGGAACATATCGTAGATACCTACCTGCTCGAGCGAAAATCCCGCCTGCGTGAGCACCGCCGCATCCTGCGCAAAGGAGCTGGGCGAGCAGCTCACATAGGCCACTCGCGTCACACCCGTGGCCTGGAGCCAGGCCGACAGGTTCGGCCCTGCCCCGGACCGAGGCGGATCCAGCAACAGATAGTCTGCCTGCCCCAGATTCAGGCAGTCGGCATCATACAGATCCTGCACCTCAAACTCACACCGCTCATCAAGACCGTTGTGCGCGGCATTCAGCCTCGCTCGCTCAATCGCCGGTGCGGCAGCTTCAATGCCCCGCACACTGAGTCCTGAGGCTGCGAGCGGCAGCGAGACGTTGCCAATGCCGCAGAACAGGTCGAGCACTCGGGCACCGGCGGGCGCATTGAGACCGGCGATCGCAGCGCGGACAAGCTTGAGGTTCATCGCCAGATTGACCTGCGTGAAGTCAGTCGGCGCAAACAGAAAGTGCAGACCGTAGTCGGTGTTCCGATAACTGAGATAGGGATACTCGGCACCGGGCGATGCCGGTAGCACCGTCTGGTAGCCGCCGCTCTGTGTATAAACCTTGACCCGGTAGTTGCGGCCGAAAGCACTGAGCTTCTTCAGGTCATCGCCATTGAGTGCTTCCAGGTGACGCAGAATCAATGCGGCTTCCGCATCTCCAGCGGCGACATCCACTTGCGGAATCCACTGCGGTATGGACAGCTCGGCGACGAGTTCCTTGAGCGGCGCAATCAGACCGGACAAGGATCCGGTCAACGTCAAACACTCCGACATACGCCCCACCCGATTGCCGAAGCTTTCGCGAAAGCCGACCAGCACCTCATCCCCGACAACCCGGACACCGAACCGGGCTTTGCTGCGGTAGTTGAATCGGGGACCGGACACAGGTGGACGAAAGCACTCCGCCTGCACGCCATTCTCTGCCAACGCGCTGCTGAGCCCTGCCTGCTTCAACTCGAGCTGCGCACCGTAGTCCATATGCTGCACCGCGCAGCCGCCGCAACGGGGGTAGAAACGACAGGCGGCAAGTTGTCTGAGAGGCGCCGGCTGTTCGACCGCTACTGCTTCACCCAGCCATTCGCCCTGACGCCTTTTCAGCATGCGGGCAGTCACGATTTCGCCGGGCAGAGCGTTCTTCAGCCTGACCGTTCGCTCGATGGGCGAGTCCGTTTTCTGATAAACGGTGACGCCACAACCGTCTTCAGCCACGGAACGGATCGCGAGCGTGAGCTCTTTCGGCATCCTCGCTCTTGTCATCAGCCTTGCCCGACCAGGAGCTGTCGACTCAACAGCGGACGAGGCCCGAGGTGAATTGCCAGGGATTCCGCGAAGATCCGTTTCGCCGCCCGTCGTACCCGAACGTCTGAGAAAGCTCCTTTGCCCATTTCGAGCAGTAGCGCCCCATCCACACCGAATTCCCTGGCGCCCTCGTCGCGCACCTCTTTGCTCTGCGTGGCGCCGAGCAACGAAAACCCCCGATCCGGCACCAGCCGATAGGATTGACCTGCCTGTAGAGGATTCCCGTCGACGTCACGCTCAAAATCGAGACCATAGCCGAGCTCCTCCAGGAGCAGCTTTTCAAAGCTGCGGAGCACGAAAGAGGGGCCTCGATCCATCTCGTCCAGTGCCCATCGCACACCAGCGAAGAGTCTCGGGTGCGGTTCCCGCTCATCAAGCAGGCGGGTGATCAGCTCGGTCAGATAGAAAGCGCTGGCCAGCTTGTTGCCCTGGAACCAGTGCTGCTTTTCAACCTCGAACCCCCCCAGAGTGCCCAGCGAGCTGCGACCGCTCCAACCAAGGCGCAACTCCGTGAACGGCTGCAGCGCCCTGCCCCGTCGCCCGCCCCGCACACCACGCCCGACAAGCGTCACCAGACCGTGATCGAGGGTGAGCACGCTGATGAGCATGCTGGACTCCCGATAGGGGCGTGTGTGCACGACGATGCCGGGTTGATCGGTAACTCTAGTCATACCCCATTCTTTTCAGTGCCGCGGGGCTGTTGGTCCAGCCGGGTCGGACCTTCACCCAGAGCCTGAGCATGACAGGCATTTCCACGAGCGCCTCAATGTCCTTCCGCGCATCCTGGCCGATCATCTTCAGCTTCTCGCCCCCCTTGCCGATGATGATCCGCTTCTGCCCGGCTCGTTCCACGTAGATATCCGCGGCAATGTCCACCTTGCCGTCCCGCTCTTTGAACTGCTCGATGACCACCGTTGCCCGGTGCGGAATCTCATCACCCATTCGCCGCATCAGTTTTTCCCGGATGATTTCGGCGGCGATGGACTTCTCGGTCTGATCGGTGACCTGATCGGCCGGAAACAGGTGAGGATGCTCCGGCAGACGGGCGAAGACTTCTTCCCGCAGCATATCCAGACCGCTGCCTTTCAGAGCCGACACCGGAATGATGGCGTCGAACAGTCCATAGCCTGCCAATCGTTCGATCACCGGCAGCAGGCGTTCTTTCGGCTTCAGGAGATCCACCTTGTTGATCACCGCCAGGGCTCGCGTGCCGCTCCGGGTGATGTGATCGAGGACCAGTCTGTCCTCTTCGGTCCACTGGTCCTTCTCCAGAACCATGACAATGAGATCCACGTCGGTCAGAACGGAGGTTGCCGAGCGCACCATGATCCGATTCATTTCCCGATCAGCGTGATCGTGAATTCCCGGGGTGTCCACATACACCGCCTGCTTGCTGCCTTCGGTGTCCACCCCGAGCATCACATGGCGAGTCGTCTGCGGTTTCCTGGAGGTGATCGCCAGCTTCTGGCGCAGCAGATGATTGAGCAGTGTGGACTTACCCACGTTCGGCCGTCCGACCAGGGCAACGTAGCCACACTGTGTCTTTGCTCGATCATCCGTCATGCCTGCTCCACCGCTGCAATCATGGCCTCAGCCGCGCTCTGTTCGGCTGCCCGCCGGTTCGAACCCCGGCCACTCGTTCTCAAGTTCAAGTCCACGACCTCACAGCTCACGGTGAAAGTTCTTTCGTGTTCCGAACCCTGGGTTGCAACAACCCCATACACAGGTAACGCGAGAGACCTTGCCTGCAGCAGTTCCTGCAGGCGCGTTTTAGGGTCTTTGCTGGCACCCCGGGCACCGGCTTCGGCAAGTCGCTCGGCAAAGAGCCTCAGAACCAGGGCGCGAGCCTCTTCTACCCCGCCATCCAGGTTCACGGCACCGATAACCGCCTCCAGCGCATCCGCAAGTATGGACGCACGCTGCCGGCCACCGCTTTTGCGCTCCCCTGAGCCCAGACTCAGGAACTCACCCAGGCCAATGCTCTGGGCCACTTCCGCCAACGTCTCCTTGCGCACCAGGGCCGCCCGTATGAGCGTCAGCGTATCTTCAGCCGCCGTTGGCTGGTCGTTGTAGAGAGACTCGGCGATGGCATAACCGAGCACAGCGTCGCCGAGGAACTCGAGGCGTTCGTTGTGTTGACGGGAGTGACTTTTGTGGGTGAGCGCTACTTCCAACAGGCGCCGATTTTTGAACTGGTAGTTCAGACGGCTCTGCAGCCGTGTCAGCGCCTGGTCCCTATTTGAACTGGTACTGCTCACTGAACGACAGGACGGCATCCACATTGGCAACGATGTTCTCGCGCCGTTCGTATGCCACGGTCACCACGGTGCCCGTCTTCTGCCGCTCGATGGAAACAATGTCCTTGACGTCGAAGTCCCGGAGGCTGTTCACCTTGAAACGCTTTTTCAAGGCATCGTAGATGTCGGTCTTGGACATGGTATGCACCTGCGAGGAAGGCAGCGCGTTGAAGATGGATTTCATCGTCTGAAAATCGATGTAGTGAGGGCCGAGCTTCAGCACCAGCGTGAGCACGGCTACCAGCGCGCTTATCCCAACCAGCAAGCCGACCATCGTCGCTCCGCCCTGTTTCCTTACCGTACGCATCTTCAAGTCCTGTGCTTTTTGCTACCCGTGCCGTGACCTGCGCTGTGACCTGTCCGTCAGCATCGTTCGTCCTATGGGACGACGTTGTCAGTGCTAGAACCATCGATTCCGGGAAAATGTCGGCAAGTTGAAGCCGGGGTCTTTGTGAACCCAGATGGCAACCGCTTTTCCAACTATCTCGGACTCGTGGGCAAAGCCCCAGCGGCGGCTGTCATCGCTCTTACCACGATTGTCACCCATCATGAAGTAAGAGTCTTCCGGAACCGTCCACTCCTCGGGCTGCTCGCTGATCTGGTATCGGTAGATCTGGTGCGGGCGGCCGTCGAAGGCTTCCGTATATTCCCTTATTGGGATGAATCCAAATGGGGTGCGTTCCTCAAACTGAGCAACGAACTCGTAGTCCGCCCGCTCACCATTAATGTAAAGCGCCTTGTTTTCATAGCGGATCACGTCACCGGGTACACCGATCACCCGTTTGATGAAGTAGCGGGGATCATGCGGCGGGATGAACACCATGATGTCTCCGCGCTGCGGGCGGCCAACGTCGAGTATCTTGGTACCGATGACCGGCAGACGAACTCCATAGGCATATTTATTGACTAGAACGAAGTCACCCACTTCCAGGGTCGGGACCATGGACTCAGACGGAATCTGATAAGGCTCGGCTAGGAAGCTGCGCAGCACCAGAACAAGGAGCAGGACCGGAAAAAAGGACCGGGCGTACTCCACCAGCACCGGTTCTCGAGCCGCCTCGCTGACGGCCGTTTCCGTGCTCCCGCTCGCCGTAAGGGCCTCGGCCGCTGACAGGCGGCGTGGTTTCAGCAGCCAGGCATCGACAGCCCAGATACCACCGGTGATCAACACCGCCCAACTCAGCACAAGAGGCATGTCGACGTCCACTGCTACTCCTTATCAAGCGCTGACGGAGGCGCTCAACGTTCCACCTTCAATGCCGCAAGGAAGGCTTCCTGCGGAATCTCCACCTTGCCTACCTGCTTCATTCGTTTCTTGCCCGCTTTCTGCTTCTCGAGCAGCTTCTTCTTGCGGGTGACATCACCACCGTAGCACTTCGCCGTCACGTTCTTGCGCAACGCTTTGACCGTTTGCCGGGCAATGATCTGCCCACCGATGGCGGCCTGAATCGCAACATCGAACATCTGCCGGGGAATGAGCTCCTTCATCTTCTCCGCCAATTGCCGCCCGCGGACCTGTGCCTGCTCCCGGTGCACGATCATCGCCAGCGCATCGACCCGCTCACCGTTGATGAGAATGTCCAGCTTGACCAGATTGGCAGGTTCGAAACGAACGAAGCTGTAGTCCAGAGAGGCGAAGCCGCGGCTGACTGACTTGAGCCGATCGAAGAAGTCCATGACCACTTCATTCAGCGGCATCTCCCAGCTCATCGACACCTGACCGGACGAGTACTGCATGTTCTTCTGCACACCTCGACGCTCCACGCACAGGCTCATCACGTTGCCTACGTATTCCTGAGGCAGAAGAATGCTCACCTCAGCGATGGGCTCACGCATCTCCGAGTAGTTAGACGGCAGACGCGAAGGGTTGTCCACCTGAACCACACTGCCGTCACCGGCAACCACCTCGTAAACCACAGTGGGTGCAGACGTGATCAGGTCCAGATCGTACTCGCGTTCGAGCCGCTCCTGAATGATCTCCATGTGCAGCATGCCGAGGAATCCACAACGGAACCCGAAACCCAGCGCATCAGAAGACTCCGGCTCATAGAACAGCGAGGCATCGTTGAGCGTGAGCTTTTCCAGCGCCTCACGGAAGCTCTCGAAGTCCTCAGAGTTGACTGGAAACAGACCTGCAAACACCTGTGGTTTCACCCGGGCAAAGCCCGGCAGCGCGGCTACGTCCGGCGCCTTGGCGAGCACGACTGTGTCACCCACCGGCGCGCCGTGAATGTCTTTGATACCCGCCACCACGTAACCCACCTCGCCTGCGAGCAAGGCGTCCTGCCCGGTACGCTTGGGCGTGAAGCACCCGACCTCGTCAACCACATGAGTTTTGCCGGTCGACTTGATCAGAATCTTGTCGCCTTTGCCGATGGCTCCGTCCACCACCCGAACCAGAGAAACGATGCCGAGGTAGTTGTCGAACCAGGAATCGATGATGAGCGCCTGCAGAGGTGCTTCCCGAACCGCCCGAGGCGCGGGAATGTCGCGGACCAGCCGCTCGAGCAGCTCCGGCACACCTTCGCCTGTTTTGGCACTGATGCTGATCACATCGGAGGTATCCAGGCCGATGATGTCCTCGATCTCCGCAGCGACCTTATCCGGTTCCGCCTGTGGCAGATCGATCTTGTTCAGCACCGGCAGCACTTCCAACCCTTGCTCGATGGCCGTGTAGCAGTTCGCCACTGATTGCGCTTCAACCCCTTGAGCCGCATCCACCACCAGCAGCGCGCCCTCACAGGCAGCCAGCGATCGGGAAACCTCGTAGCTGAAGTCGACGTGGCCTGGGGTGTCGATGAAGTTCAGCTGATAGGTTTCGCCATCGGCAGCCACATAGTCGAGGGTTACGCTCTGAGCCTTGATGGTAATTCCCCGCTCCCGTTCGAGGTCCATCGAGTCGAGCACCTGGGCTTCCATTTCCCGCTCCGAAAGCCCGCCGCAAAGTTGTATCAGCCGATCTGCCAGAGTCGACTTCCCATGGTCGATGTGGGCGATGATGGAAAAGTTTCTGATTCGTTCCGGTGCGGGCACGACGGGTAAGTCAGTGGGGGGACGGCGCGCGAGTTTAGCTTATAAGACCCTGCTGAGCGAGCGCCCAGCAGAGATCCTTGCGGCTCAGTCCGGGACGCGAAGCGCCAGAAACAACGGGCTCTGGCCGCGGATGACCAGCACGGCCACCGACCTGCCCGGTTCCAGGTCATCGGCAATGTCAGCGAAGCTCGCCGTATCCGCAACCGCCCGATTGTCGAGCTTGGTAATGATATCGCCGGGTCGCAGGCCGCTTTCGACCGCGTTGCCCATCGCATCCGTTACGCGCACGCCGCCACTGATGCTGAGCCGCTCGAGCACTGTATCCGGAACAGGCTCAACGATCAGCCCGAGCCGCGCTGAGCTGTCTTCGCCGCCATCGATCGTGCCAACCACCGGCTCACCTCGTTCGGGTGCCTCGCCGATGGTCAGCTCGATCTCCATCTCTTTGCCGTCACGGATGACCTCCACTCTGGCTTCGCTCCCGGCATGAATGCGGCCAACGTAATGCGGCAACTCCGAGGAGAAGTCGATCTCATGCCCATTGATTGCCGTGATGATGTCCTGCTCCAGAATGCCACCCGCTTCTGCCGGGCTGTCTTCCAGGACCCGGGATATGAGCGCCCCTCGCGGCCGATCCAGACCGAGCGCTTCTGCCAGATTCTTATCCACGTCCTGGATCATCACGCCGAGCCAACCGCGGGAGACCTTGCCGGACTCCTTCAACTGAGCCACAACCTCCATCGCGACGTTGATCGGGATCGCGAAGGAAACGCCCATGAACCCGCCGGAATTCGAGTAGATCTGCGAGTTGATGCCGATCACCTCGCCATCCAGATTGAACAGCGGACCGCCGGAATTGCCGGGGTTGATGGCCACATCCGTCTGCAGATACGGCACGTAGTTCTCATTCAGCTCCGTCGGCAGGGAACGACCTTTCGCACTGACGATGCCTGCCGTCACCGAGTAGTCGAAACCGAAGGGTGAGCCTATGGCGAGCACCCACTCACCGACTTTCAGCTTCTCAGAATCCCCCAGGGTCACTCCCGCCAGGTCATCGGCTTCCACCTTCAGAACCGCCAGATCGGATCTCGGGTCAGCGCCGACAAGCTCCGCATTCAACTCCCGTCGATCGGAAAAGCGGACCAGAATCTCATCCGCCCCTTCGACGACGTGATTGTTGGTCAGGATGAAGCCATCACCGAGCACAAAACCCGAGCCAAGCGATCGCGGGCGCCGGTACTCCCGTTCTCCACGCGGGTCCGGGGGAAAGAAGCGCCGGAAGAACTCATCCAGTTCCTCGTTTCGGCTACGTGGCCGCTCCGAGCTGCTTTCCTCCCGATGCCGAACGGTGCTGATGTTGACCACAGCCGCTGCATTTTCCTCGACGAGACGGGTGAAGTCGGGCAAATCCCGCGCCAGAGCGGTAGCTGCGAACATGGCCGAAACCAGCACAACATACCCGGCGGAAACTGATAAAACTGTCTTCATACTGCTACCTGATAAAACTCTCTTCGAAGGATGGGTTCTCGACCCACGAGACCGACCTTAGTGCTCGACGCCTATACGCTCCTGGCTCACCTCGAGCAGGCCTCCTGCGCTCCTGCCCAACCAGCTACCCAGGGCAAGAGCACTCACCATACCGCACCCGAACAGCGCAGGGCCAAGCGAATGCTCCGTCAGCCAGCTTTCCGGATAGATTGCCAGCGCGAGACCAGTCAGCGCGAACCATATCAGTGGCGGAGCGAAGGCTGCCAAACTCGCACGGGTCAACGACTTGACGGGCAAGGACAGCCTTACCTGCTCTCCCGGGTGGAGGCCTCGAGCCGCAAGCCGGATTTTCGGCGCTGTTCTGCGGCTGCCACAACCAGCCTGGCTGCAGCCGCCGCATGGTACGCCTACTTCGATGGTCGCGCATCCACCGTCGACTTCGCGAACGATGCCTTGCCGGGTCAGCAGCCGGACGCTCATCGGTAGAGGATTGATTGAGCGATACGCTCGGCAGTGTTGGTGGGCAACTCACCCACCAGGGTGATCAGATGAGGGTCTGCCTGTGGGCCCTGGGTGAGGTGCGTGACGGCCACCGTGGCCCCGTTTCTGGAGACCATGTCAGCCGCCCCGGCCGGTGGCATGTCCTCGATGAATACGGAAAACGCTGCCAGCCCATCGGAGAACATCATGGTGTTGATTAACTTGTCTTCGCCCATGGTCCGGCGGGCATGAACGCTGGAGAGGGTGAAGCCATCCGGCAGCCAACCTGCCTGCCAGCGGCTCTCTCCCACCACCGGCACGGAAGCCTGCGAATCCAGGGTGAAGTTGCTCACCTTTGCCTGCTCGGATTTCGCCGAAGGCTTCAGAGACTCGGGACTGACATCGTCGCCGATGACGATGGAACTGAACTGGAAAATCTCCAGCGCCTTGCCATCGGCATCGATCAGCTCAGACTTCAACAGCAGGCGCGTTTCCCTATCCAGCCAGAGTCGGTAGCCGAACCGGTTGTCATCCCGCGGCAATACGGCCAGCCGCACGGCCGAACGGTCAGCCACCCGGTCCTCACCGAAAAAGCGTAACCCGTAGTAATCGGAAATGCTGTCGTAGCGACGCACGAAAGAGCGCGCGAACGGACCGGCAGGCAGGTTCGCCTCGATACTCAAGAGGTCGTCGCCAGGCATGAGGATGCAGACCACCTCTTCACCACGGCGAACGATCTCCCGTGGCGCGCCGTTCTGGTGAATCAGCCGTTCATGCTGAACCCCGTCAATCACCATGTGCACGATTCTCAGGCTGGCCAGCTCCGAGCCGCTGAAAAAGCTGAACACGCCGTCATAGCTGACCGTGTTGAAGGCTTCGTTCATGTCGGAGAGCCAAGTTCTCGGTTCGTCTTCCACAGCCACCGCCGGTGTGGAAACAACCAGGAACAGAGCAATCAGAACGCGCATAGTCAGTCCCGCTCGTAGGCAACCATTCTGGCAAAGCCAAGACCCGGTCGATCCATGCCTATCTGCTGATAGTGGCGCACGATATAGGCATCCGTACGATTCTGATCCGAATCGGTGACTTCGCTGGTCAACGCCACCGCGTCATAGAGGGACTGCTGCTCTCTACTGACCGGCTCATCCACCGCTGAAACCACCGGTGAAGGCGTTGCCTGCTCGGGTCCGGAGGACGCCACAAAGCCGACCACCACGGCCAGCGCGACCGTTGCGGCCACCGCCACCGGTGCCCATCGCTGCCGGTTCGGTTCGACTGCACCTACCTCACCCGCGATGATCTCCACAGGCGCATCCGCGCCTACGGGGCCGTCTTCCGGATCGGCCCGGAACTGTGCCCAGACCCGCTCGCGCATGCCTTCGCCGACGGTTGCGCGTTCGCCTCTGAGAACGGCGCCGATCACATGGTAGCGCTCCCAGCTGCCGGCAAGCCGTTCATCCCGGTTCATCTCATCGAGAACCCGGCGCAACTCGAACTCGTCCGCTTCACCGTCGATGACGGCCGACAACGACTCTTTCAACTTCTCAGACATGGTTAGCTGGTTCTCTTCTGTTCGATTGTCTGTTGCTCTGATTCATCCGTCTGACATTCCCGCACTTTTCATCTTCAGGCTCTTCCCGCTTCACGCCGGGTGATGAGGGGAGCGATGTGCTGGTCTATGCTTTCCCTAGCCCTGAAGATCCGCGATCTCACGGTACCTACCGGGCAATCCATGATCTCGGCGATCTGCTCGTAGCTTAGACCGTCGAATTCTCTGAGAGTTACAGCGGATCTCAGATCGTCGGGCAAACGGCTAATCGCTTCGTCGATGGCCTGGGAAAGCTCGTCCCTCGCCAATGCGGACTCCGGGCTCTCGCCTTCCCTGAGCATGTCCGCCCCTTCCATGAACTGCGCGTCATCCACATCGACGTCGGTGCCAGGGGGACGGCGGCTCTTGGCGACCAGATGGTTTTTCGCCGTGTTGATGGCGATCCGGTAGAGCCAGGTGTAAAACGCGCTGTCGCCTCGAAAACGTGGCAGCGCCCGAAAGGCCTTGATAAATGCCTCCTGGGTGACGTCCTCCACATCCTGCGGGTCCCTGAGATATCGGCCGACCAGATTCAGGATCTTGTGCTGATAACGAGCGAACAACAGATCGAAGGCGCGCCGCTCCCCCTGCTGGACGCGTCTGACAAGTTCTTTGTCTGTATCTTTGGCCAATCCCAGGTGCTCTGGCGGCTCAAACGGGCGGATATTCTGACTGCAGGCAGGCATTTATACTAGCGATGTCGAGTGCTCCTGAACTTTGACCTTCACTGGCGAAGACGTTCCACTGATTGGCAAACTTCTGAGCGATGTCTCGGCTGGCCAAAAGCCAACCAGAAGCTGGTATCGCAGGGCGCCTTGCCACAGACCCCGCAGCTCGGGCTGAGCAAACGTGAATTGATCAGAGGTTCCTTAAGTGACACAAAGATTTTCCACGGACGTGCTCGTCATCGGCGGCGGTGCAGCCGGCCTGACTGCTGCCTTGCATCTGGCTGATCATGCTCGAGTGACCGTACTCTGCAAGGGTGGCATCGAATCCGCATCCTCACACTGGGCCCAGGGTGGCGTAGCGTCGGTAATCGATCCCGAGGACAGCATAGAGGCCCACGTCAGCGACACCCTGATCGCCGGAGCCGGTCTGTGCGACGAGGCGATCGTCACTCAGACCGTGCGTGGTGGGCCACCGGCAATTGCCCAACTCGGTCGCTGGGGCGTGAACTTCGACGCCACCGACAACGAGTTTCATCTGACCCGGGAAGGCGGCCACTCGGTGCGACGGATCCTCCACGTTGCCGATGCGACCGGTAAGGCCATCACAGAAACGCTGACCCGGAAGGTGCTGGATCACCCGAACATCGATCTGGTCAACGACCGGGTCGCCATCGACCTGATCAACTTGAACAAGTTCGGCCGCTTTCCGAACCGTTGTGCCGGTGCCTACGTGCTGAACCGGACCAGCGGTCGTGTGGAGCTCTTTCAGGCCCGCTTCGTGGTGTTGGCAACGGGCGGCGCAAGCAAAGTCTATCTCTACACCTCCAACCCGGACAGCTCCACTGGCGATGGGATCGCCATGGCCTGGCGAGCCGGCTGCAGGGTCGCGAACATGGAGTTCAATCAGTTCCACCCCACCTGTCTGTTCCACCCACATGCCAAGTCTTTCCTGATCTCCGAAGCTGTCAGAGGCGAAGGTGGCGTGCTGCGCCTGCCCGACGGGGAACGGTTCATGCCCCGATTCGATGAACGGGGCGAGCTGGCACCCAGAGACGTGGTTGCCCGAGCCATCGACCATGAGATGAAACGGCTCGGCGCTGATTGCGTCTATCTCGAT
Source organism: Candidatus Azotimanducaceae bacterium (assembly GCA_965215995.1). Classification (GTDB taxonomy): domain Bacteria; phylum Pseudomonadota; class Gammaproteobacteria; order Pseudomonadales; family Azotimanducaceae; genus SZUA-309. The sequence continues at coordinate 5,463,014 of OZ244128.1, forward strand.
ATCTCGCACAGACCCGCCGAGTTCATCCGCTCGCACTTCCCAACCATTGCCGCCCGCTGCCAGGAATTCGGCATCGACATCACCAAGAATCCCATCCCGGTGGTGCCTGCCGCTCACTACACCTGCGGTGGTGTGCTGGTGGATGCCAGCGGCGCCACCGATGTGCCCGGCCTGTACGCCATCGGCGAAGTGAGCTGCACGGGCCTGCACGGTGCCAACCGACTGGCCAGCAACAGCCTTCTGGAATGCCTGGTTTTTGGCGAGGCTGCCGCCCGGGACATCCGCGCGCACCTGGATGAGCCCAGGGTGGAAGCGGACATTCCGCACTGGGATGAGAGTCAGGTCACCGACTCGGATGAGGAGGTGATCATCGCGCATAACTGGGACGAGCTGCGCCGGTTCATGTGGGACTACGTCGGTATCGTCCGTACGGACAAGCGGTTGCAGCGAGCCCAACGGCGTATCGAGTTGCTGAAGGCGGAAATCAACGAGTACTACAGCCACTATCGGGTCAGCAATGACCTGATCGAATTGCGCAACCTGATCACGGTGGCCGAGCTCATCGTCCGTTGCGCTCTGGCCAGACAGGAGAGCCGCGGCCTCCACTTCAACCTGGATCATCCGGAACAGAAGATGAAGCCGAGTGACACCATTCTGTTTCCCGGCTACGGCGACCAAATCGACGTGCTGCGGCCAGTTGCCAGCTGAGCATGCAAACATTGCCGCTTGAGCGACGCCCACTCTGACGGACTCATCTCGTCACGGTACACGTCCACCCGCAGCCCGTCCTCGCCGCCCAATCGGACCCGGCGCTGACCCACCCAGACCGGTTTCATTCCGGCCAGGCTCGGCGGCAATGCGGACTCGATGCCGAGCCTACCCGGACACCCCAACCAGAGCAGCGTCAGGCCCAGGCCAGTGTTGCCGAACCAGAATGATGCGCAGGCGAGCAGCAACATCACTTCAATCGCTCTCCAGAGCGTGCGCTCCCGCACTGACAGCTCGGCACTCCGGCAAGTCACGTGCTATCAGGCCAACTTCAGGAAACGGCGGATTTCGTTGACCAGCACCTGAAGATCCTCGGGCGGCTCGGTACGGGCCAGCAGCCACTCATGGACATCCATGTCGTCATAGTCCAGCAACCGTTCATAGTCCTGCTTGAGCGATTCAGGCAGATCGGCAAAGCCACCATCAACATAGGGTTTCAGCAGCAGCTCCAGCTCCAGCAGACCCCGCCGGGAGCGCCAGCGTGCCCGCTCCAGGCGCTGAGTAGCGGAAGTTGGCTTTTCGCTTCGAGACATCATTGCTCCTGTCGATCCCTGATTGCCACAGAATTCGAGCTGCACCTTCTTTGCAGGTAGTATGCCGTGAGGAGACGGTTTTCGGGGACCGGCAATGCTCATCGAGCGCTGGCAGACATTTGCTGCAGATATCGCGACGGACCCAGAAGCGGGTCCGGCAGCCGCGTTGATCGAGACGCTGAAGCCACTGTGCTTTCAGGGCCCGGACGTGATCAGTTTTCTGCAGGGCTACCTGACCATCGACCTGGAGCAGCTGGCCGACGGCAATCCTCGGCTGGCAGCGCTGACCAATCTGAAAGGCCGGGTCGTCGCCACCGGCTGGTGTCAGATGCGCAGCAGCGAACGGCTCGACTGGCTGATCCATGCAGAGCTGGTCGAACCGGTGAGCGAGTTCATGGCTCGCTATCTGGCCTTCTCGAAAACGAAGCTGATCGACCCGGAAAACGACAGCATCGCAGTCGGGACCATCGATGACCAGGGTGTTCCCGGCGCGCGCCTGCTCTGCACTGACGGGGAATTCGATGCGATGACGACGACGCATCGCCCCGTGGATGCCGACCGATGGTACACCGCCTGTATCGATCAGGGATCGGTACTGATCACGCCTCAGACCACGGAAGCTTATCTACCGCAGATGATCGGCCTGGTCGAGGCGGGTGCTGTGGATTTCGACAAGGGCTGCTATCTCGGCCAGGAGGTGGTCGCCAGAGCACAACATCGCGGTGAGGTAAAAAGGCGAGTCACTAAGTTGACTGGCACCGACTCCGAGATCCCGCCAGGCAGCCCGGTGCTCGATGCCAGCGGCAACGAGGTCGGTAACGTGCTGATGAGCCAACCGCCGCGATGTCTCGCAGTGGTGCGGCAGCCTCCAGTCGCCGGCTATCGAGTCGGTGAGCAACAACTCAAGGCGGCAGGCTAAGCCTTCAGGGACGGCCGATACAACAATTGAATGCTTGAGAAATCGAGGCTGCCGGCATCGTTCTGCTGCTGATGAATCCGGTACAGGTTTTTCGCCAGAGCGCCCAGGGGAACTGAGCTCCTGGAGCCTTCCGCAGTATCCATTGCCAGGCCCAGATCCTTCGTCATCAGGTCGGTGAGAAATCCCCCTTCATACCCTCTCGACGCGGGTACGCCTTCCATCACGCCCGGGAACGGGTTGTATACGTTCAGCGACCAGTTGCCGCCAGACGATTGCTTCATCACCTCCGAGAGCACGGCGGGGTCCAGACCGTTCTCCACACCGAGCGCCAGGGCTTCCGCCGTACCCGCCATGTGAATGGCCAGCAGCATGTTGTTGCAGATCTTGGCAATCTGCCCGGCCCCGGACTCTCCGGCGTGAAAGATATTGCTGCCCATCACGTCAAGCAGCGGCCGGGCCCTGGTCAGCGCGGCATCACTCCCGCCGACGATAAACGTCAACGTGCCCGCCTCCGCGCCAGCGGTGCCCCCGGATACCGGTGCGTCCAGCATCGCAAGTCCCCGCTCCTGGGCAGCGGCGGCCACCGTCCGGGCGCTGTCCGGGTCGATGGTCGAGCAGTCGATGAGCAGGGTGCCGTCCGCCGCGTTGGCGAGCACACCCTGCTCGGACTGGCCGCCCGCACCGAGATACACCTCGCGCACGTGCCTGCCGGCCGGCAGCATGCTGATGATCACCTCCTGATCGGCAGCCAGCTCGGCTACTGATGCCGCAGCAGTGGCAGCCGGCACGTTGTCCATGAGACTGGGGGCCACATCAAAGACCGTCAGTTCGTAGCCAGCCTCAGCGGTAGCCAGATTCCGGGCCATGTGACCACCCATGTTGCCCAGACCGATGAAGCCGATACGAGTCATGCTTTTGTCTCCAGATCAAACAGGGGGTTGCGCCCCCAGGGTTCCTCAAAGTGATCGAGCACGTAGCCTTCCGGTAGTGAGGCCAGATCTCCGAACTGCCAGTTCGGCTGATTGTCCTTCTCGATCAGCAACGCGCGCACCCCCTCGCTGAAATCATGGTTGTCAGCGCAGTGGGTGCCGATGGTCATTTCCATGCGGAAGCAGTCCGCCAGGCTCAGAGATCTCGCCCGCCGAACCTGCTCCACCACTATGCCTACCGTGGTGGGGCAACCCCGCTCCATCGCGCCAATGGCCTTGTCCACCCAGGCCGAGGCGCCGGCCATGGCACGTACCGAGGCGACCGCGGCCTGGAAACCGGCATCTGCATTGAGCCCTTCGCCAACCGCTCCGAGCTCGGCTGCCGGGAGCTCGGGGGTCGCAAGCGCCGAGAGAAAAGCAGAGATCACCTCGAGGTCCGCCGCGCGATCACCACTGAACGTCAACCCGGCGATACCATCAAGGAGACCCTCGAGCTCGGCCCGCGCCACCGCATGGGTGCCGATGCCTGCCAGCATGGCGTCACCCCCATTCAGATGAGCGCCGGTCATGCCGATGAACAGCGCCTGATGCTCGGGCATGTTTTTCAGAAGCCAGGTGCCACCTGCGTCCGGAAAGAGACCAATGGTCACCTCCGGCATGGCAATCCGTACGTTTTCCGTAACGACTCGAATATCGGCAGCACGGAAGATGCCGAGGCCACCGCCCATGATCACGCCATGGCCCAGCGAGACCAGCGGTTTCGGATAGGTGTGCAACTGGTAGTCGAGACGGTATTCCCGCTCGAAGAACTCGTACGGATACTCATCGACCCGCTCACCAGCTTCATGGTTGCTCTGCATGGCCCGATAAAGTGCCTGTACGTCGCCTCCAGCGCTGAAAGCCCGCTCACCCGCGCCGGTCAGCAGGACGGCTGCCACGGTCTCATCTTCCGCCCAGCGTTTCAGTGCCGGTGCCAACAGATCGATCATTTCAAGACTGAGCGCGTTGAGCGTGGCTTGCGAGTCGAGGCGGGCTTCGCCGACGACCCGGCCACTCGGGCTCTCATGCTCGAAAAACTTAACCAGATCGCTCGTCATCGTTGCCCTCCCCCAGGATCTGCCGTTAGCCGTTCACCCATTGTGGAGAACGTTTCTCCAGGAACGCATTCACGCCTTCGGCCTGATCCTTGGTGTCGAATAGATCGACGAATGCAGCCCGTTCTACCGCATAGGCCGCTTCGATGTTGCCAGCACGGGCCTCCTGAATCAGCGCTTTGCAGGCAGCGACCGCTGGCGGGCTCTGACGAGAGACGTTCTCCGCAAGCGCCTTTGCCCGATCCAGCGACTCGCCGGGTTCGACCACTTCCTCAACGAGGCCGATCTTCTCGGCGGTGGCCGCGTCTATGCGCTCACCACAGAGAATCATCCGCTTTGCCCATCCTTCCCCGACCAGCCAGGCGAGATTCTGAGTGCCGCCGCCGCACGGCAGCAGCCCTACGGTGGCTTCGGGTAGGGCCAGCTTGCTCTGGGACTCGACGATGCGGATGTCACAGGCAAGCGCACACTCCAGGCCACCACCCATGGCGAAACCGTTGATGGCAGCGATGCTGACGCCGCGAAAACCCGACAGAGCTTCAAAGGCCCGTCCGAACAGATCGGACATCCTGGCTGCGACGCTCTTGTCACCGGAAGCGAACAGATTGAGGTCAGCGCCTGCCGAGAAGAACTTCTCTCCTTCGCCGGTGATGACGAGCGCATAAACGTCCTTGTCGGCATTGCAGTCGGCGATGAGCGTCTCCAGCGCAGCAAGGCTTTCCTCATCCCAGGTGTTGGCCGGCGGGTTGGAAATGGTCAGCACCGCCGTATTGCCTTCAACGTGGACCTTCAGCTTCTCAGAATTGGATGCCAGCACGAGAGACTCCTCCTTGTTTACGAACTTTCTAGTGAGATCTACGAACTCAGGATACGTCGAACCAGTCGATGGGCTCTCGCCCATTCTGCACCAGATAGTCGTTGGCATGCCGAAAATGGTTGCAGCCAAAGAACCCACGGTGCGCCGACAGCGGTGATGGGTGCGGCGAGCTCAGCACGCAATGCCGCTGCCGATCCACCTGGGCACCCTTTTTCTGGGCATAGCTGCCCCAGAGCAGAAACACCAGATGCTCACGCTCTTCATTGAGCCGGGCGACGATGGCGTCGGTAAATGTCTCCCAGCCACGACCCTGATGTGACCCGGCCCTGCCTCTCTCCACCGTGAGCACCGCGTTCAAGAGCAGGACGCCCTGCCGAGCCCAGGACGTAAGGCAACCTCGCTGACCGTCAAAGCGCCGGGTCTCGTCCGGATACTCAGCCGTGATTTCCTTGAAGATGTTAACGAGAGATGGCGGGATCGGCACACCCTGGCGGACCGAAAAGCAAAGCCCATGCGCCTGACCAGGACCGTGATAGGGATCCTGACCGATGATCACCACCTTGACTTCGTCGAGCGGGGTGGCGTCGAGTGCTGCGAACATCTCGGCGCCAGGCGGGAAGATCTTTTTACCCGCCTGCTTCTCCGTTGCCAGAAAAGCTCGCAGATTCTTCATGTAGGGCTGATCGAACTCCGGTCGGAGGGCCGCTTTCCAGGAGGCTTCGAGCTTGAGCCGATCCTCAGTCATCGCTTTTTGCGCAAGCGCCTTTTTCAGAGGTGCCTTTTTCCTGGGTACTTTTTCCGGAGATACCTCCACCCGATGGCTGTGACGAACTCAGTTCAGGGCGCATCAGGGGGAAAAGCAACACATCGCGGATCGACGCGGCATCGGCAAACAGCATCACCAGACGGTCGATGCCGAGCCCCTCACCCGCCGTCGGTGGCAGGCCGTACTCCAGCGCCCGGATGTAGTCTGCATCGTACCCCATGGCTTCAGTATCGCCGGCGTCGCGCGCCTCCACCTGTTTTCGGAACCGCTCTGCCTGATCAACCGGATCATTGAGCTCCGAGAAGCCGTTGGCGATCTCTCGGCCACCGATGAAGAGCTCAAAGCGATCCGTCACGAGGGGATTGTCGTCGTTGCGCCGGGACAGCGGTGAGATTTCTGTGGGGTACTGGGTGATGTAAGTGGGCTGTTCGAGGCGCTCCTCAACCTGAGCCTCGAAGGCCGCTTCCAGCCGCTTACCCCACCCCCAGCCGTCTTCTACAGGCACGTTGAGTCGGTTCAGCAATGCGGTGACCGCACCCTCATCGAATACCTCCTCCTCTGAAAGCTCCGTGTAGCGAACCACGGATTCCGCCATGGTCATCCGTGCGGCTGGCTGGCTGAAGTCGAGAGTGACCCCCTGCCAGGTCACCGGCTTACCCCCTGCCACGCGCAGGGCGAGGTGTGCCAACAGCCTGTCGGTGAGCTCGATCAGGTCTTCGTAGTCGTGATAGGCCCAGTAGAACTCGAGCATGGTGAATTCCGGGTTGTGTCGGGTCGACAACCCCTCATTCCGGAAATTTCTATTGATCTCGAAGACCCGCTCGAAGCCGCCTACCACCAGACGCTTGAGGAAGAGCTCGGGTGCCACCCTCAGGTAAAGCTCGAGGTCCAGAGTGTTGTGATGCGTGATGAACGGCTTTGCGGTCGCCCCACCCGGAATCACATGCATCATGGGGGTTTCCACCTCCATGAAGTCCTCGTTGAGAAAGAACTCACGGATGGCGGCGATGATGGCCGAGCGGATCTGGAACACCCGGCGCGATGCTTCGCTCATCATGAGATCCACGTAACGCTGCCGGTATTTGGTCTCCGTGTCCGTCAGCCCGTGGTACTTCTCCGGCAACGGCTGCAGGGTTTTGTTGAGCAGCTCGATCTGCTCTGCATGCACCGTGAGCTCGCCCTTGTTGGTGCGCATCAGCGTACCGCTGACGGCAACGATGTCCCCCAGATCCCAGAGATCGTTGAAGGCCGCATAGGCTTCGTCACCGACGTCGTTTTTACGGATGTAGCACTGGATCTGACCGCTGACATCCTGCAGGGTAATGAAGCTCGCCTTGCCCATCACTCGCCGCAGCATGACCCGACCGCAGACGGACGCCGGGATGGCTTCCGCCTCCAGTGATTCCTTATCCTTGTCCGCCGCCAGCGTATGCAACTCGGCGGCGTGCGCGCCACGACGGTACGTATTCGGATAGACACCGCCGGTTGCTTCCAGCCATCTGCCGGCTTTGTCCCGCCGATTGGCGATGATGTCGTTCTCGTCGGTCACTTTTTTCTCGCGTGTTCTGACTGACTACAGTCCAGCTTTCAGGCTTGCCTCGATCAGATCGTCGATGTCGCCGTCCAGCACGTTGTTGGGATCCGTTCGCTCCACCTGAGTGCGTAGGTCCTTTACCCGTGATTGATCAAGCACGTAGCTGCGAATCTGACTGCCCCAGCCGATATCCGCCTTGCTGTCCTCGATCTCCTGCTGCTCTGCGCGTCGTTTCAGCATCTCGAGCTCATAGAGCTTCGCCCGGAGCTGCTTGTAGGCTTTGTCCTTGTTCTGATGCTGGGAGCGCTCGCTCTGGCACTGCACGACCGTATTGGTCGGCAGATGGGTCAGCCGCACCGCAGAGTCGGTCCGGTTAACGTGCTGGCCGCCTGCGCCGCTGGCGCGATAGGTATCCACTCGCACGTCCGCGGGATTGATGTCGATCTCGATGTCGTCATCGATCTCCGGCGAAACGAATACCGAGGCAAACGAAGTATGCCGGCGGTTCCCGGAATCAAACGGTGACTTTCTGACAAGACGATGCACGCCCGTCTCCGTACGCAACCAGCCGAAGGCATGGTCACCGCTGATCTGCAGTGTGGCGCTCTTGATGCCCGCTACTTCACCCGGCGATGCCTCTGTGATCTCAGTCTGAAAACCGCGCTTCTCCCCCCAGCGGAGATACATGCGCAGCAACATCTCCGCCCAGTCCTGGGCCTCTGTGCCACCGGAGCCAGCCTGAATCTCCACGTAGGCATTCACCGGATCCATCTCGCCCTGGAACATCCGGCGGAACTCCAGTCGGGCCAGGTCTTTCTCCAGGGTGTCGAGATCGGCGGCCACCTCATCCAACGCTGCTGCGTCATCCTCTTCGGCAGCCAACTCCGCCAGCTCAGAAGCATCGTTCAAGTTCTCGGCAAGCGTGGTCAGCACGCCGACAATGGCTTCCAGCTGGGAACGCTCCTTGTTCAGTGTCTGGGCACGATCCTGGTCGTCCCAGACGTTGGGATCTGCCAGCTCGAGGTCGACCTCTTCTAGGCGTTGCTGCTTGGTTTCGAAGTCAAAGGTACCCCCTGAGCGCCACGTCGCGCGCACTGAGGTCTTTGATCTGATCACGAATAGACGTTATCTCGGCCATGCCACTCTGAGGTTCCGCTAAAAAGCGCGCCAGTGTATGCCAAGTCAGGCCCCAAGTCAGGGTCCGGGTCTGGCTCTTCTCAAGGATCCGGTCATGGAAGGTGCGCCAGATGCTCCACGATCAGCTGCAGTGTCACCCGGTCCCTGTACTCGTTGACGTCCAGCCGATAGGCGGCCAGCACCTGGGTCGTGTCCACCAGCGCCGGCTGCCGGAAGGCGATCGCATCAAACAAACGCCCGCCTTTTTTCAGCACCATCTTCAGGTGGTGCTCACCAACCACTCGCTGACTCACCAGCTCGAAACGATCGTGGAACAGCGGCTCCGGAAACTGCTGGCCCCAGGGCCCCGCGTCCGCCAGTTGCCGGGCCATGTCCAACGTCATCTCGTCAAGCGTCAGCTCGCCATCGGATTCCAGCACCGGCGACAGCGCGTCATCCGGCAGGTGCTCGGCGACCAGCTGATCAAAGATCTTTTCGAAACGTGGATAGTGGACACGTTTGATGGAAAGACCAGCCGCCATGGCATGGCCGCCGAAGCGGAGGATGAGGCCCGGATAGCGGCTGGCAACATGATCGAGCACGTCGCGGATGTGCAGACCAGGCAGCGACCGAGCGGACCCTTTCAACTCATCCGGGGCGGCGTCGCCTGCTTCAGCGAACGCGACAACGGGACGATGAATTTTGTCCTTGAGCCGCCCGGCCACGATACCCACCACGCCCTGATGCCAGCTCGGATCGTAAACGGCCACCCCAAAGCGGCCATCGACCGTCTGATCGTGAGCAGCCACGATCAGCTCTGCATCCTGGACCATCTCCTGTTCCAACGCCCGGCGCGTCCGATTGAGCTCATCAAGCGCGGTGGCCAGATCTCTCGCATGCGCCAGATCTTCCGCCAGCAGGCATTGAATGCCGAGCGTCATGTCATCCAGCCGTCCCGCGGCATTCAAGCGGGGGCCAATGGCAAAGCCCAGATCCTGTGCCGAAAGCCGGTCCGCGTGCCGACCGGCGATTTCGCAAAGCGCAATAATGCCCGGCCGGGCCCGGCCGGCTCGAATCCGGCGGATACCCTGGCTGACCATCACCCGGTTGTTCCGATCGAGGGGCACCACATCCGCGACCGTGCCGACCGCCACAAGATCCAGCCAGTCCGCCAGATTTGGAATCGGCCGGTTATCGAACCAGCCGGCTTCCTTCAACACGGCCCGCACAGCACCCAGCACGTAGTAGATCACCCCAACCCCGGCCATGGCCGGGCTTTCGAATGTGCTGTCAGCGAGGGTGGGGTTTACCAGCGCAAAGGCGTTCGGCAGCGACTTGCCAGGCAGGTGATGGTCAGTGACGATCACATCCACGCCCGCCGCATTGGCACGGTCAACGCCGTCCACACTGGAAGTTCCGTTATCCACAGTGACGATGACAGCCGGTTTTTCCGCCAACGCCAGATCGACGATCTCCGGCGAGAGTCCATAGCCAAACTCGAACCGGTTGGGCACCAGGAAAGAGACCTTGTCCGCGCCCATGGTTTCAAGCAAGGAAACCGCAAGAGCAACCGACGTCGCGCCATCCGCATCGAAGTCACCAACGATGAGTACAGGCTCAGCGGTCATCACCGCCCGAGCGAGCCGGTCGGCGGCCTTGCCGATATCAGGGAGCGCACCCGGTCGGGCAAGGGCGGACAGATTCCGATCAAGCTCCGCAGCGCGGGTCAAACCGCGACTCAGATAGATGCGCTCCAGCAGGGGTGGCAGGTCGTCCGGCGCATCAGCGAGCCTTCCCGCCGGTACCGGCCGGGCAACGATTTGCGGTGCAGTGCTCGCTGCCATCGTCGCCTTGTCAGTCGCTCAGGTGCTCGACACGGATGCGACGGATCTCACCCACCACTTCCGGCAACTCCTGCACCGCTTTCAGCGCCTGCACCATCACCGACTCCCGAACCGGATGGGTCAGAATGATGATGGGCACCCAGGCGTCCTCGGAGTCATCGTGCACCGCCTGTTCTTTCTGAATGGCCGCCTCGATGGAGATGTCCTGCTCGCTTAAGAGCGTGGCCACCTTGGCAAAAACCCCGGGCTTATCGAGGGACGGGATCCGAAGGTAGTAGCCAGGGGTCGCCGACTCGATGTTCTGCATCCGGATTTCGTTGGCATCCAGCATCACCGGCAGATCCGGCCGGTGGCCACGAGCGACGTCAATGAGGTCCGCCATCACGGCAGAGGCGGTAGGCAGCGCACCGGCGCCGGCGCCGTAGTACAGAGTATCTCCAGCTGCATTTCCGTTCACCAGCACGGCGTTCATCACCCCGCTGACGCTGGCCAGCAGTTGTGATACCGGAATGAGCGTCGGGTGCACTCGCATCTCCACACCCTCCGGTGTAGCGCGGGCAATACCCAGATGCTTGATTCGGTAGCCGAGCTGGCTGGCATACTCCATGTCTTCCACAGTGACCTCGGAGATGCCCTCCGTGTACACCGCATCGAATCGATAACCGATCCCGAAAGCCAATGCCCCGAGCACCGTGAGCTTATGCGCCGCATCGATGCCCTCCACATCGAACGTGGGGTCCGCTTCCGCATAGCCCAGTTCCTGAGCATCCGCGAGCGCCGCCTGAAAGGTGGCGCCCTGCTCGGCCATGGCAGTGAGAATGTAATTCGAAGTGCCGTTGATAATGCCGGCCAGCCAGTTGATCTGATTCCCGGCCAGAGCGCGTGTCACGGCCCCGATAATCGGAATGGCACCTGCCACGGCCGCTTCGAAGGCGAGCAGGCCACCATGCTCGTCCGCCAGGGAGAACAGCTCATCACCGCAGGAAGCCAGGATCGCCTTGTTTGCGGTTACCACCGTTCGGCCTTTCGACAACTCGCGGCGGACCAGATCCAGCGCCACACCTTCGCCACCGATTAGCTCGACGACCACATCCAGGGAGTCGTCGTCCGTTACGGAAGTCAGGTCGGTGGAGAACTCAGCGCCGAGCAGATCAACTTCGGGCTTGGCCGTGCGGCTCGCAACCCGGACCACCTCGATCGGCCGTCCTGCCTGCAGCTGGATGTGCTCAGCGTTGTCCCTGAGCAGTTCGAGCAGTCCCTGAGCTACGGTGCCCAGACCGCAGATGCCAACCCGCAACGGGGCTGACGAGGTGGAAGGTGAAGCAGACAAGGACGCCTCCATGACGTGGCAAGGAGGCGCATTTTAGGGTTCGTGGGGCTAGATGCCTATAGCCTGCGCCAGTTGATCAGCAGGCATGTACCCGGGCAGCAAGCGTCCATCCTCGAGAACGATGGCAGGCGTACCGGATACGCCCAGCTCGTGACCGAGCTCATACTGGGCGGAAACCGGGTTCGCGCAGTCGATGTCCGGAATGCTCTGGCCCGACTTGAGTGCCGTAATGGCGCTGTTCTGATCGTCGGCGCACCAGGCGGATACGATCTTCTGGTATGACCGCGAGCCCACGCCGGCACGGGGATAGGCCAGATAGCGGACTTCCACTCCCAGCTCATTGAGCCTGGGAACTTCCTGATGCAGCTTCTGGCAGTAGCCGCAATCAACGTCCGTGAACACACTGATCACCGCGCTACGCTCGCCGCTTGGCGAGAAGACGATCATGTCTTCCACGTCCACCTTGGCCATCAGCGCCTGGCGTTTTTCCACCCGCCCCTGCTCGGCCAGATTCACCAGGTCGTCGTCACCCAGCTCGTAGAGATCGCCAGCGAACAGGTAACGGCCATCTTCCGTGCCATAGAATACGGTGCCACCGGCCAGCTCCAGCTGGTAGATGCCCGGCAACGGAGATGGGCTCACCCGCTCGATCGGGATGTCCGGTCGCAGTGCCTTGAGCTTGGCGACCAGCGCCTGACCGCCTGAATCGGCCAGCACCGCGGTCGTGCTCAGCAGCGTCAGCCCTGCTGCCAGCAGAAAACGCTTACAGGGTTTAAGGATATTGGGGGATTTCATGGACGGTTCCTTTCAGCTGCACCCATTCGACCACGTTGGACCTGACTCGTTCATGAACCAGTTCGGCTTTCAGGCAAGCAACCGGCTGAGCGGCGCGTTGGTTTCAGCCACTTTTCGGTCAGCCCCGGGGGTGATGGGTACTGTGTAGATCTTTCAGTCTGGCTTGGGCGACGTGAGTATAGATCTGCGTGGTGCTCAAGTCTGCATGGCCCAGCATCATCTGCACCGCCCTGAGATCGGCGCCATGATTGAGCAAGTGGGTTGCGAAAGCGTGCCGGAGGGTGTGTGGCGATATGTCACGACTGATCCCGGCGATGCGGGCGTAGCGTTTGACCGCGTGCCAGAATGTCTGCCGGGTCATGGCCCGGGCTCGATTGCTCGGAAAGATGACGTCGGTCGTCCGCTCGCCGAGCAGGGCCGGACGCCCCTGTGAGATGAACCGAGTCAGCGCCGTCTGCGCCGCCTCACCCATCGGTACCAGCCGTTCCTTGCCGCCTTTGCCAATCACCCGCACCACGCCCTGCTGCAGATTGACAGATGAGGTCGTCAGCGACACCAGCTCGGATATTCTCAGCCCGGAGGCGTAGAGCAGTTCGAGCATGGCCCGGTCCCGCAGACCCAGGGGTGTGTCCAGATCGGGGGCCGCCAGCAGCCGCTCGACCTCGGCTTCAGACAACGTGCCCGGCAGCGGTCGCCCCAGTTTCGGCGCCTCCAGATGTGCTGCCGGGTCTTCCGACAACCGACCATTGGCGGCCAGGTGTCGATAGAACCCTTTCACGCAGGATAGCCATCGCGCTGACGATCGCGCTTGGTAGCCGGCCTCGAAACGGTCCGCCACAACACCGTTGAGGTCCGCCTCAGAGGCATTGGCCAGGGTCCGGCCCCGCTTCTTCAGAGCCGTGGAAAGATGGCGGAGGTCCCGCCGGTAGGCGGCCAGCGTGTGCTCCGAGAGCCCCCTTTCGAGCCAGATCCCATCCAGATATTCATCGATCATCGGATCAGAGCGTTCAGATCCGGCTGCCGGGCTCATCTGCCCACCTGCGGCACACCAGAAGGGCTAAGCCTGCCGGTTTTGACAGAATCTGCCCGGAATGGTCGCTTGTGTCCCTGATGTAACGAGTCTGACAAACCAGCCGTAACCTCTTGTTATATAAAGATTATTATAGGTATTTCAAAGTTGGCACGCTGACTGCATTACTCATGCTGTCGAAGGGTATGAGAACGCCTAGCGTCTACGACGCAACGCACCAGTTGTCCCCCTGGTCTTCTACCCGAGGCAATGATACGCGGTTTCGTCTCTCTGCCGAGTATCGCGCCAGCTTACTAGGTGTCTCTCTCCCTCCTTGGTCCCAACAAGCCTAGTAAGCTGGTCCCCCCTCTTCCTGGCAGCTGCCCCCAGGCATGTTGCCAACCCCGAATACAGAACCGGCCCCTGTTGGGGCCGGTCATTATTCTGATTGGAGGACCGGTGCTGCAGGGGCTCCGGCTCCGCCTGGCGATTTACACCTTTTCCTTGATCCGAGCCGCCCGACCTGAACGCTCACGCAGGTAGTAAAGCTTAGCCTGGCGTACGTCTCCGCGGCGTTTCACTTCAATGCTGGCAATGAGTGGGCTATGTGCCTGGAAGGTGCGCTCCACGCCAACGCCATGGGAGATCTTGCGTACCGTGAATGCTGAGTTGAGACCGCGATTGCGCTTACCGATGACGACGCCTTCAAAGGCCTGCAGACGCTCACGATTACCTTCACGAACCTTCACCTGCACCACCACCGTATCACCCGGTCCGAACTGGGGAAGATCCGGCTTCTGCTGCTCGTTTTCCAACGCTTCGATGATCTTGTTTCTGCGCACGACGCTTCCTCGATCTGTTATCTCTTAAAGGACTTAAATCTCTTGAGCTCGCCGGGACTATCCCGACGAATCAGTGTTCTCTTTTCCGGCGCCCGTCCGGGCTCGCGAGCCCTTCTGCGAAAAGCTCGGCCAGCAGCTCTCGCTCCAACGTATCGAGCGATCGGCTGGTCAGCAGATCAGGCCTCGCCAGCCAGGTCGCTCGCAGCGCCTGTTTCAGCCGCCAGCGCTTGATGGCCGCGTGGTCCCCGCTCAGCAGCACCGAGGGTACCCGGCCGGCCCTGGCCATTTCAGGGCGCGTATAGTGCGGGTAATCGAGCAATCCATCAAGGTGAGATTCCGCCACCACAGACGCCGAGTTTCCCAGCGTTCCGGGCAGATGACGCGCGATCGCGTCCATCATCACCATGGCAGGTAGCTCACCGCCGCTGAGCACGTAATCACCAATGGATACCGTTTGCTCCACCTGGGCGACGACCCGCTCATCAATGCCTTCATACCGACCGCTCATCAGGATGAGCCCCGGCATTTCGGCAAAATTCCTTACCATCTGCTGATCCAGCTGCACTCCCTGGGGAGAGAGATAGATCACCGGCGCTTCGATATCTCGTTCGGCAGCCGAGGCTTTCGCCTCTGCGATCGCAGCCAGCAACGGGGCTACCATCATCACCATGCCCGGGCCGCCACCATACGGACGGTCATCCACCGTCTGATGTCGATCCGAGGTGTGTGACCGGGGATCAAACAGATCCAGCGAGACGATGTTCTGTTCGATGGCTCTGCCGAAAACGCCCGACCGACTCGCCGTGGCGATCATCTCCGTCATGATGGAGATCACGCCGAACCACATGCTCAGTCGCTCTCCGGGAGAGGCCAATCCACCCGGATGAGCCCTGCGTCTTTGTCCACTTCCAGCACGTAGTTGTCATGGAAGGGAATCAGTATGTCTTCAGGCCCATCCAGCCCGCCGAGCGATGTGGCCGGTGTGATCACCAGCACGTCATGGGCACCGGTTTCGATCAGACTGGCGATCTCGCCAAGGCACTGACCGCCCGCGTTCACCACCTCGGCGCCAATCAGATCCCGCCAGTAGTACTCGCCGCTCTCGGGCTCCGGCAGGTTTTCCTCGGCGACGCCGATCAGAAGACCTTGCAGCGCCTCGGCACCCGTACGGTCGTCGATGCCGCGAAGCTTCGCCACATAACCCTGTTTGTGCGGTCGAATGCTTTCGACCTCTGCACCGCGCCAGTCCCTCTGGTCACCCAGTTGCCAGGGGCTGTAGCTCTGAATGTTCTCTTTAGGGTCCGTGAAGGATGCGATGTGCACCCAGCCCTTGATGCCGTAGGGACCTTGTATCCGGCCCACCACGACCATTTTCGCAACCTGGTTCGCTCTCAGGCGGTGGCCGCTTCTACCGCCGGTGCATCTGCCGCCCCGGACGCTGCGTTCTTGCGCGCTTGCTTGATCAGGTTTTTGACCACATCGGTCGGTTGGGCGCCAACACCCAGCCAGTAATCCACCCGTTCGAGATCCAGACGCAGGGATTCCGACCGCCCTTTGGCAACCGGGTTGTAGAAGCCAACGCGCTCGATGAAACGGCCGTCTCGGCTGGCTGTCCGGTCGGCCACGGTCACGTGGTAGAAAGGGTTTTTCTTCGAGCCGTGACGCGCTAGGCGGATCGTAACCATCTGGTTTCTCGGTAGTTTTGGTTGGGTTGAAAGGCGCGGTATTGTAATGATTCCGGGAATTGTTGCAAGGGGATCGAGAGCAGAAAATCGCGCTCCAGCCCGCTGTTTCTGGGGGTTTCGGTGGGATAGGGTTTCACGAGACTGCCGACCGGGAGCTGCAGGGGTACTTACGGGGACGCTAGGGCGGCGCTTCGCGCCTCGCCCCCCATCCATGGGCGCTCAGACAGGGCACATCCCTGTGCCCTGACTGCCCCTTAAAGTACCCCTGCAGCTCCCGGCCGTCAGTCTCCGAAATACGCCCCCAAGACCCAATGCAACGCCACTGACTGAACATCGTCGCCCCACACCCGCACCATCAGGTGGGTGGAGCTGTCCAAGATTCGGAGCTCATCGAATGTGCACTCACCCACCTGACCGAGGGTGGAGGTTCCAGGTACGTCGGTGGTTCACGAAACCACCAGATCAGCGTGAGCATGTGAATCTCAGGAGAGTATTCAAAGAGGGTGATGCTGTACGGGTGCTTTCGGGAGCGTCTGAGGCCAGGGATGGCCGAAGTCGAGCGCCCAGGGATGGGCTTGCAGCGTCTCCCGAAAGCACCCGTACAGCAGCGCCCTCCCTGAAGCTGCTACCCTTGGATCCAGCTGCTCAGCGAGGAAATCCGGGGGGAGGCTTCATCCCCTGCAACCCCCGCATCATCTTCTGCATCCCCCCCTTCCGAGTCACTTTCTTCATCATCTTCTGCATCTGCTTATGCTGCTTCAGCAGTCGATTCACGTCGGTGATCTGGGTGCCGCTGCCGGCCGCAATGCGCTTTTTGCGTGAGCCGTTGATCACGTCGGGAAAACGTCGCTCGTGGGGCGTCATGGAATCGATGATGACGGCCATCTGGGTGAACTGGCTGTCGTTGACCTGGGACTGAACGTTCTGCGGCAGCTGATTCATGCCCGGCATCTTGTCCAGCATGCTGGTGATGCCGCCCATGTTGCTCATCTGGGCGAGCTGGTCTCGGAAATCTTCCAGGTCGAACTTGTTGCCGCGCTGTATTTTCTTGGCCAGGCGCTGGGCTTTTTTCTTGTCGACCTTGCGCTCGGCTTCCTCGATCAGCGTGAGCACGTCGCCCATGCCGAGGATTCGGGAAGCCAACCGGTCCGGATGGAAGGGCTCGAGCGCATCCGTCCCCTCGCCCATACCGATGAACTTGATCGGTTTGCCGGTGATGGTTCGTACTGACAACGCCGCACCACCGCGTGCATCTCCATCCGCTTTGGCCAGCACCACCCCGGTGAGATTCAGCGCGTCGTTGAATGCCTTGGCGGTGTTGGCTGCATCCTGCCCCGTCATGGCATCAACCACGAACAAGGTCTCGATCGGATTCAAAGCCTCCTGCAGGCTCTTGATCTCAGCCATCATCTGCTCATCGATGGCAAGCCGACCGGCAGTGTCCACCAGCAACACATCGGCAAACTGCGTCTTCGCCTCTTCTACCGCACGCGCCGCAATGTCCAGCGGCTTCTCATCGGCGCTGGAGGCGATGAAATGCGCACCGACCTCACCAGCAAGGGTTTCGAGCTGGGCAATGGCGGCCGGGCGGTACACGTCGGCGCTGACCACGGCCACTTTCTTCCGCTCCCGCTCCTTCAAGAGCCTGGCCAGCTTGCCGACCGTTGTTGTCTTACCCGCACCCTGCAGGCCGGCCATCAGGACGATGGCAGGAGGTTTGGTGGCGAGGTTCAGCGCGTCGTTTGCCTCGCCCATGACCCGCACAAGCTCATCGTGCACGATCCTGATGAATGCCTCGCCCGGGTTCAGGGCGCTGGACACGTCCTGGCCGAGCGCCCCCGCGCGAACCCGATCGGTGAAGGTCTTCACCACCTCCAGGGCGACATCTGCCTCGAGCAGTGCCATGCGCACATCACGAAGCGCATCACTGATGTTTTCTTCGGAGAGCTTGGACTTACCGGACAACCCTCGCAGGGTTTCGCTCAAGCGATCGGAAAGACTCTCAAACACGGGATTCCTCAAGGGTCGCTGATCTAGAAGCGCGGCATTATAGCGAGATCCGGGCTGGAAAGCGGAGCGTTGAAAAGTCGAAGTCCGCAGTACCGAAGCTGTGCGGCAATCGGCCTGCATACGCTCTTGGGAAGCGCCAATCGTTGTGCCAAACTCGGCCGATGGTATCCACGCTCGCCGCGGTCACGTCCACGTTGGCCGCCGCCACTTATCTAACCGGCTCCCTGCTGCAGGCTCGTCGCTACCGACAGAATGCTCAGAGCCCGGGACTTCATACCGAAACCCATGCCCAGGGCAGCGACAACCCGGCTCTGCTCCTGCTCGCGGTTGCCGGTGCCCTGCTGCATGGTTTCAGCAATTACCAGATCATCTGGAGCGACGGCTATCTGCATCTCGGTATCGCCACCTCCACCAGTCTGGTCTCCTGGATCATGCTGGTGTTCGTGGTGATCGCCAGCTTCCGGTTGCCCTTGAGCAATCTGCTGGTGCTCGTTCTGCCTTTAGCGGCGGCAGGCGCGCTGCTGGTGCTGATGGCTCCGGACGTCGCCTCTCTGCCCATGGCCAGCTTCTCGGATCCGCTCATCTGGCACATCATGATCTCAATCGTCGCCTACAGCATTCTGTTCATGGCGGCCTGCCAATCCGTGCTGCTGGCCGTGCTCGAGCATCGGTTGAAAGCAAAGCTCAAGTTGCGCTTCCTGAAACTGTTGCCGCCGCTGCAGACCATGGAAAGCCTGCTGTTCGGTCTGCTCTGGACCGGCATCGTCGCGCTGACGCTGGCCATTGGCAGCGGATTCCTGTTCCTGGATGACATGTTCGAGCAGCGGGTGGTGCATCACACAGTACTGGCGCTGGCCAGCTGGGTGCTCTACGCGGGTCTCCTCGCTGGTCATCGTCTGCTCGGCTGGCGCGGCACAACGGCCGTTCGCTGGACACTGATCGCATTCAGCCTGTTACTGCTTGGTTACTTCGGTAGCAAGTTTGTCATCGAGGTGCTGCTGGAAGGCTGATGTCCGATCTGCCCGACTACCTGCTGCTGGCACTCATCGTGCTGCTCACCGTTCTTTCGGCGTTCTTCTCGAGCTCCGAGACCGCCATGATCGGCTTGAACCGCTATCGGCTCCGCCACCTGGTCAAGGAAAAACACGGTGGTGCCAGAATTGCCAATCGCCTGCTTCGCCGGCCGGATCGGCTGCTCGGCGTCATTCTGCTCGGCAACAACCTGGTCAACTTCATGGCTGCGAGCCTCGGCACGGTGGTCGGCATCCGGTTGTTCGGCGACGCGGGCGTCGTCGTCGCGCCCGTGCTGCTCACCATCTACTTCCTGATCTTCGCGGAGGTGGCTCCGAAAACCGTGGCGGCCCATCGCCCGGAACCCATTGCCTTTACCGCCGGTTATGTTCTCGAGCCTCTGCTACGTCTTTTTTACCCCATGGTCTGGTGCATCAACACCGTCGCCAACGCCCTGGTGAAGCCCTTCATACCTCGCCATGACGAGCAGGAAGATCACCTGTCCGCGGAGGAGTTGCGCACGGTAGTCAACGAGGGAGTGAGCATGCATGACCAGAGTCAGAACATGCTGCTCGGTGTTCTGGACCTGGAGAAGGTCACGGTTAACGACATCATGGTGCCGCGGAGCGAGATCATAGCCGTGGACATCGATGATGATCTCGGTGACACCCTGAACCTGCTCGGTGCCAGCCAGCACACCCGGTTGCCCGTCTACAAAGAGAACATCAACAACATCATCGGCGTGTTGCACCTGCGCCGACTCGGCAAGCACCTGCCGAGAACGAGCACCGCCGAGCCGCTGACCCGCTCGGACATCATGCAGCTCACTGACGAGCCGTACTTCGTGCCCGAAGGCACGCCGCTGCACACACAGCTCGTCAACTTCAAGAAAGAGCGCAAGCGGATCGCGCTGGTGGTGGATGAGTATGGCGATATCGAGGGCATCGTCACTCTGGAGGACATCCTCGAGGAGATCGTCGGCGAGTTCACCACGGACTTTGCCGCCAGCATGCCGGAGATCAGCCCGACGGAAGATGGGGCTTACCTGATCGATGGCATGGCCGTGCTCAGAGACATCAACCGGGCGCTTGGCTGGGACCTGCCCACCACCGGGCCGAAGACCCTGAACGGTCTGGTACTCGAGTACCTCGAGGCGATCCCGGAGAACAACCTCTGCGTGCAGATCGATGACTACCTGATCGAAACCCTGCAGATCAAGGAGAACGTCATCAAGACACTGAAGATTGCCCGGGCACCTTAGCAGCCTGCACTTCCACCAGGCTGAGAGCGTTGCCGGTGCCCAAGAGGCACCGGACTGGCTCCAAGACAGTTCCCGGGCGTCAGGCTTTCCAGCGCCGATTCATGGCAGAGATGATGGCCATCAGCGATGCGGTGATGGTGTTCCGCGACAACCCTGCACCGAAACAGCGCCCCCCCTCATCATCGATCGCGAGCAGGCAGATCGCCTGAGCATCCTTACCGGTCGCCAACGCATGCTCGTGATAATCAACTATGTTCAGCGGCTCGTTCAGCGTCTCAACAAGACCGTTCACGAACGCTTCTATCGGGCCGCTACCCTCACCATCAATGGTCACCACCTGCTCCGAGACCACCACCCGCGCCACACAGCGCTGGTCATCTTCCCGACCGGACAACAGGTCGTAGTCCTGCAACCGGTAGGGGCCTGACTCGACCACGTACTCCTTGAGCAGCGAGTCGAGGATCTCATCGGATTTCACCTCTCGATCCAGCTGCTCGGTAAGCTCCTGAACCAACCCGGAAAACTCAACCAGCATCTCCCGGGGCAGGGAAACGCCGTGATGCTCTTCCAGAATGAAACCAACCCCGCCTTTCCCGGACTGGCTGTTTACCCGCACGGTTTCCTTGTAGGAAGAACCCACGTCTTCGGGGTCGATGGGCAGGTATGGCACTTCCCAGTGATCCCGGTCCACCTTGGCCATACCTTTCTTGATGGCATCCTGGTGCGAGCCGGAGAAAGCCGTGAACACCAGATCACCCGCATAGGGGTGCCGTTCCGGCACGGCCAGCTTGTTGATTTTCTCCACCGTCTCGCGAATCCGGGGCATTTCGGTGAAATCGAGTTGAGGATCCACGCCCTGGCTGAACATGTTCATGGCCATGGTGACCACATCGCAGTTTCCCGTGCGCTCACCGTTCCCAAAGAGCGTTCCTTCCACCCGCTCTGCACCTGCCATCAGCGCGAGTTCCGTCGCAGCAACACCCGTACCCCGATCGTTGTGGGTGTGCAGACTGACCACGATACGATCCCGGCCCGGGAAGTTCCGGCAAAACCACTCGATCTGATCGGCGTAGATGTTTGGTGTCGCCATCTCCACCGTGGACGGCAGATTGATCACGATGGGCTCTTCTTCGGTAGCGCCCCAGGTATCGGCCACCGCTGCCGAGATCTCCACCGCGAAGTCCAGCTCCGTACCGGTAAAGCTCTCCGGTGAGTACTCGAAGGTGATGTTGGAATCCAGGCGTTTGAGACCTTCCTTCACGAGCTCGGTACCGTTCACCGCCAGGTCGATGATGCCCTGCCGGTCCATGCCGAAGACCACTCGCCGTTGCAGCTCTGATGTGGAGTTATAGAGATGGAAGATCACCGACGGTGCGCCCTGCAGTGCTTCCACGCTGCGCTCGATGAGCTCCTCCCTTGCCTGACAGAGAATCTGAATGGACACCCCTGGCGGAATCCGATCCTCATCGATAATCCTACGGATGAAGTCGAAGTCCGGCTGCGAGGCCGCCGGGAACCCCACCTCGATCTCGGCGAAGCCGATCTCCAGCAGCAGGTCCCACATGGCAAGCTTCTCCTCCACGTTCATGGGGTCGATCAGGGCCTGATTGCCGTCCCTCAGATCGACGCTGCACCAGCGTGGGGGTGCGGTGATGACCTTTGACGGCCACTGCCGGTCGGTCAGGTCAATCGGCTCGAAAGGCCGATACTTGTGGAACGGCATCCGGTTAGCCGCTCGTCCTGCTTGTACTTGCTCGCTCATGTCGTTGCTCCGCGACTTGTCTACGCAATGCGGTTGGACAGCTCCGAGAAGCACTCAGACACTGTCTCTGCGTGAGCCTTGCGGCTCTTGGGAATTTCGGGGTCTGGGTGGGCCATCCGGCCCTTGTCAACAAATATACGCCGGCTAGACCGGCAGCAGTAGCAGTCGGGTAGCACGCGCCAGAGCGGCGGTGCGCAGAACTTGATCTGTGGGCTGGATGTTCACAGCGCGCACTATAGTCGCTATTAAGGGTTCTGGGAAGATGTTCAGGGGGCCGGTGGTTTCGCATTGTCCTTGACGGGGCAGTTTGCGGCCATGGATGGCCGCAACCTGAGCGCACAGGGATGTCTTGAGCGTCCCCGGCAAGGACAATGCGAAACCAGCGGGCCTTTGAAACCATCTCAACCCAGAACACCTACAAAAAGTGCCTATGTAGGGTCACCGAAGGTAGGTTCGATGGCCGCCGCCGAGCGCTTGGCGCGTGCCACCGCCTCCTCGACGCTATCCGCCAGTGCCAGCGCGACGCCGAGGCGGCGCTCACCGCGGACTTCCGGTTTGCCGAACAAGCGGATCTGCGTGTTCTGTTCAGTCAGCGCGGCATCCAGGTTACCGAAGCGGACGTCTGCCGAATCCCCTTCGACGAGCAACACGGCGGACGCCGACGGGCCTCTCTGGACTATGTTGGGCACTGGCAGGCCGAGAATGGCTCGGGCATGCAGGGCAAACTCCGACAGGTCCTGACTGATCAGGGTGACCATGCCCGTATCATGTGGACGGGGGCTGACCTCCGAGAAGTAAACTTGGTCGTCTTTGACGAAGAACTCGACGCCGAAAAGACCATGACCACCCAGCGCGGACGTCACCTCTCTTGCGACTCGCCGGGAGGTCTCGAGAGCCGCGGCGCTCATCGGCTGCGGCTGCCAGGATTCACGGTAGTCGCCCCGTTCCTGGCGGTGACCGATGGGGTCACAGAAAGAAACACCATCACGATGCTGCACGGTCAACAGCGTGATCTCATAGTCGAAATCGACAAACCCTTCAACGATGACCTTGTCTGCTCCACCGCGGGCACCGGACTGAGCATAAGCCCAGGCAGCTGCCGCATCCGCTTCGCTGTGAACGGTGGATTGGCCTTTACCGGAGGAGCTCATGACAGGCTTGACCACGCACGGCACACCAATCTCGGTAATCGCCGCCTGGAAATCGGCTTCGGTCGCGGCAAAACGATAAGGTGAGGTGAGTACCCCGAGCTCTTCCGCGGCCAGGCGGCGGATGCCTTCACGGTTCATGGTCAGCCGGGCTGCGCGAGCAGTGGGGATCACCGTCTGCCCGGCAGCTTCCAGCTCAAGCAGCTTGTCCGTGGCAATGGCCTCGATTTCCGGCACCACCAGATCCGGCGACTCGGCTGCGATCACGGACTCCAGCGCCTCCGGGTCCAACATGTTGATCACATGGCTCCGGTGCGCGACCTGCATGGCCGGCGCGTTCTCGTAGCGATCCACGGCGATCACCTCGACACCGAGCCGTTGCAGCTCGATCACGACTTCTTTACCCAGCTCCCCGGAGCCGAGCATCATCACTCGGGTAGCACCCTCTGCACCCGGCGTGCCAATGGAAATGCTCATCCGATGATATCCACCTTAGGCTGCACGGAAAGCCCCTTCATAAACCGCTGGGCGTTCTCCCAGTAGTTCACGGCACTCACCTTCAGGTCGGCCACCTGCGCCTCAGTCAGGGTTCTAACCACCTTGCCGGGTGCACCCATGACCATCGAGTTGTCAGGGATCTCCTTTCCTTCGGTGATCAACGCGTTGGCGCCAATCAGGCAATTCCGCCCGATCTTGGCGTCGGTCAGCACGACCGCGTTGATACCGATCAGCGAGTTGTCGCCGATCTCGCAGCTATGCAACGTCACATTGTGGCCCACGGTCACGTGAGTGCCGACAACAAGTGGACTACCGTGATCGGTGTGCAGAACCGCGCCATCCTGAATGTTGGCGTACTCGCCTACCGTTATGGGCTCGTTGTCTCCCCTCAGCACCGCATTGAACCAGACGCTGGCACCCCGCTTCAGCAGCACAGTGCCTATCACCATGGCACTGTCTGCCACCCAGTATTCCTCGCTGTCGGCCCGTACCCGTCGATCGTCCAGCTGCAGCAGCACGCCGCTCTCCTCTACATGTTGATTACATGTGCTGCTTACGACAGCACCTCGGAATTGGGCATAGTAGCCAAAGGGGGGCTGAGAACAACACCCGACAACAGCGAGCAACCAACCTGGGTCCACATGACTACCCGACTACCAGCTTTTGAAGTGCTGGTGGATATGGCTCGCAACGATCCGGAAGGACTCGAGACGTTGCGTCGTTCACTCACGAACGCCGTCATCGCCACTGCCAGCAGCGAAGATTCCCGTCGCCGCTTGAAGGGACTGCAGTTCCGTGTAGACCTGGAGCGGCGTCGCGCGCCTACCCCACTGGCGGCGACGATTCGCATTTCAGAAATGATGTGCCGATCCCTGGCCGATCTGCACGCCTCCTTCGTCACCCCCGTGGACACAGAGGAGGCCCTCTCAGCATCGTCCGTACTGGACAACGTGGTGCCTTTCCCTCGAAGCTAGCAGCTTGTTGAAACCGGCGGGTTACACTCAGCATCAGCCCATCGAGGGTAATGGCCATGAAGTTCTGCAGTGATTGCGGTGGCGGCATCAACCGTAAGGTGCCTGCCGGTGACAACCGGGAGCGTTTCGTCTGCGAATCCTGTGAAACCGTCCACTACATCAACCCGCGAATCGTCGCCGGTTGCCTGCCTGTCTGGGAAGATCGGGTTCTGCTCTGCAAGCGCGCCAACAAGCCGCGTGCCGGTTACTGGACCCTGCCCGCGGGATTCCTCGAGAACAACGAAACCATCACTGCTGGGGCCACCCGGGAAACCTTGGAGGAAGCCAACGCAGTAGTGGCCAACCTGGATCTCTACACGATCTTCAGCCTGCCGCACATCTCTCAGATCTATCTTTTCTATCGGGCGGACATGACGGGCCCTGAGTTTTCGCCGGGCTTTGAATCCTTGGAAGTAGCGCTGTTCCACGAGCAGGACATTCCCTGGGACGAGCTGGCTTTTCCCGTGATCCGGCACACGCTCGAGCATTTCTTCAGTGATCGCTCGAGCGGCGTTTACCCGGTCCGCAGTCAGGACATCATCGTCGATCGGGATCCCGCCCGGTTCCGCTAGCGCCTGTTCACACCACCAACAGGCTCTTCAGCAAGCTCCGGGTAGCCTGGCGATCATCCGAATTCAGCGCAAACTCAGAGGCTGCGAAATCGGTGACACCCGCCTCGCGCATGGTTGCAATGCGATCCGCAACTTCGTCTCGCGAACCCACGATGGCGAGTTCCGCCGGTCCAGCCACGCCCTCACGCTCGAACATGGAACGATAGGACGGTAGCTGGCCATACATCGCGAGAGTTTCCCCGATCCGGGCTCGAACGGATGACTCGTCGGCAGTGACGCAGACAGGCAGCGTGGCGATGATGCGCGGCTCTGCCCTGTTTGCGGCCTCCGCAGCAGCCCGAATCCGCGGCGCGATATGCTCGCGGATCGTCTTCGGACCCACCCAGGCAAGCGTAGTGCCGTCGGCCAGCCGACCGGCGACGCCAAGAGCCTGCGGTCCAAGTGCTGCAACGACAACGGGAATCGAAGTTGATGGTTTCTGGAACAGCGCAGCTTCGCAGGCAAGCGTTTCCCCCTGATAGGAAACGCGTCCCTCCCTCAACAGCGGCATCAGGATCGACAGATATTCGCGCAGATGCCGGATTGGCTTCTCGAAGCCAATGCCAAGCTGGGCCATCATCACCTCATGGGAAAGGCCGATGCCCAGCGTCAACCGGCCACCGATCGCGCTCGCCGAGGTAGCCGTCTGTCCGGCCAGCACCATCGGATGGCGGGGGTACGTCGGTACTATCGCTGTTCCGAGTTCCAGCTCCGGTACGGCAAGACCAACGGTCGTCAGCACCGTGAGCGCATCAAAGCCGCCGGTCGGATGCTCGGCAAGCCAGTAGCTGGCGAAGCCATCCCGGGCAACCGCCTTCGCATCATCGATGACTCTGTCGACAGACGCGGTCTGTACCAGTCCTGTGCCGTTTATCCCTATGCGCATGGTTCGTCCTCAACTATCCGTCCGGAATCAGAGTAACTGACGGGCATTCTGGAACAGCCGCAGCCAGGGCCCGTCTTCCTGCCCCCAGGCGGGATCCCGCCAGGCATTCTGCCACACCCGGAACACCCGTTCGGGATGCGGCATCATAGCCAGCACCCGGCCGTCCGCGCCGAGCGCACCAGCCAGACCGCGAGCAGCACCGTTCGGATTGGCCGGGTACCGCTCCGTTGGCTGATGGTGGTTGTCCACGTACTGGCAGGCCGCTTGCCCCGACTGCCAGAATCGCTCTGCTGATCCCGCGTCCCGAAACTCAGGGCGACCTTCTCCATGGGCAACCGCCACCGGCAGCACGCTGCCCGCCATGCCCTCGAGCCACGGGGAAGCAGACTCGCCGATCCGCAACAGCACGGTGCGCCCTTCGAATTGCTCCGAAGCATTGCGGACGAAGCGCGGCCAGTCATCGGCACCCGGAATCAGGCTGGCAAGATGAGCCAGCATCTGGCAACCGTTGCAGACCCCCAGGACGAGACGGTCTGACTCGAAATAGGCGGCAAACGCATCCCGAACCGCCTCATGGAAGAGAATGCTCTTTGCCCAGCCACCGCCACCGCCCAGCACGTCGCCGTAGGAGAATCCACCGCAGGCAACCAGGGCAGGAAAGTCAGCCAGCTGAGTCCGGCCTTCCACCAGGTCGCTCATGTGAACGTCCACCGGCGCGAACCCAGCGCGTTCAAAAGCGGCCGCCATCTCGATCTGACCATTCACACCTTGTTCGCGCAGCACGGCGATTTCCGGACGGGTCGTGCCGATATTGAATGTTTCCACCGGATCGAAGGTCAGCGAGCTCGAAAACCCGGGATCGTCGGCAACGATCTGCTCGAATTCCTGGTCAGCACAAGCCGGATTGTCTCTCAGCCGCTGCATCCGGTAGCTGAGCTCAGACCAGCATTGCTGCAGCTTCCCGCGAGTGCTCTCGTAGACCGGCTCGCCGTGATGCTGGATCCGAATCAACTCATCCTTTCTGGGCTCTGCGACCAGCCGATGCGGAATCCCTTCGAGCAGCGCACTGACCTGGTCCATTTCGCTGGCTCGTACTTCGACAACCGCACCCAGCTCTTCGGCGAAAAGCGCCCCGATAAGGTCCTCATCGGAACAGAAAACATCCAGACCGGTGCGACCGGCGAAGGCCATTTCCAGCAGCGTGACCAGCAGACCGCCATCGGAGCGGTCGTGATAGGCAAGCAACAGACCTTCGGCACGAAGCCTCTGGATCGCCTCGAAAAAGCGTACGAACTGATCCGGGTCATCCAGATCCGGTGCCGTATCGCCCAGCTTCCCGAATGCCTGGAACAGGCAACTGGCTCCGAGGCGATTTCTGCCGGCACCGAGATCCAGCAGGATCAGCCGCGTATCCGCTTCGCTGCCGATCACCGGCGTCGACGTGTGGCGCACATCCGCCACCGGCGCAAAAGCAGACACAATCAACGTCAGGGGCGAAACGACTTCTCTGTCTTGCCACCGCGTACGCATGGAAAGACTGTCCTTGCCAACCGGGATGGCGATGCCGAGCGCCGGACACAGCTCCATCCCTACGGCACGCACGCCTTCGTAGAGAGCCTGCTCTTCCGCGTTCTCTCCTGTCGCCGCCATCCAGTTCGCGCTCAACACCACGCGGCGCAGCTCGGGAATGTCGGCGGCTGCCAGATTGGTCAACGCTTCACCGACGGCCATGCGCGCGGATGCAGCTGGATTGATCATGGCCAGGGGCGATCGTTCGCCCATGGCGAAGGCCTCGCCTTCATAGGTCCTGAAGCCGCCGAGGGTGACGGCCAGATCGGCCACCGGAACCTGGTGCGGACCGACCATCTGTTCCCGGGCGACCAGGCCGGTAATGCTTCGGTCGCCAATGGTGATGAGAAACTGCTTGCTGGCCACGGCAGGAAAGCGCAACAGCCGGTCGATGGCTTCCGCCAGATTGATACCTGCCGTCGGAAAAGATCTGCTCTGAATCACCTCCGTGTCGAATCGCCGTGTCATCTTCGGCGGTTTGCCAAACAAAACGGACAGCGGCAGGTCCACCGGGGCGTTGTCGAACTGCGGATCCCGCACCGTCAGATGTGCGTCTTCCGTCGCCTCGCCGACCACTGCATAAGGACAACGCTCCCGGATGCAGATCGCCTCGAACGCGTCCAGGCGATCTTCGCGAACGCCCAGCACGTAACGTTCCTGGGCCTCGTTGCACCAGATCTCCAACGGTGTCATGCCCGGGTCCGCATTGGGTACCGCACGAAGGTCGATGCGGCCACCCATGTTGGCATCGTTTACCAGCTCCGGCAGAGCGTTCGAAAGTCCGCCAGCACCCACGTCGTGAATCAGCAGCACAGGATTGGCATCACCCATGGCCGTGCAGGCGTCAATCACCTCCTGGCAACGACGTTCCATCTCCGCGTTGTCCCGCTGCACCGAGGCAAAGTCCAGGTCCGACGAGCTCTCACCACTCGACATGCTGGACGCGGCACCACCTCCCAGGCCGATCAGCATGGCAGGTCCGCCCAGAACGACGAGGCGCGTCCCGGGCGCAAAGCTCTCGGCGTGCACATGTTTGTCACGAACGGTGCCCACACCGCCGGCAATCATCACCGGCTTGTGATAACCCCAGACTCTCTCCTCGCTGTCCGCCATCTCGAAGGTCCGGAAGTAGCCGTTCAGAGCCGGTCGGCCGTACTCGTTGTTGAAACCGGCGGCGCCTATGGGCCCTTCAAGCATGATGGTCAGCGCATCCGCGATCCGCTCCGGCTTGCCCGTCTGCCGTTCCCACGGTTGCGCGAAACCTGGCACGTTGAGGTGAGAAGTGGTGAATCCGGTCAGGCCAGCCTTCGGCTTGGATCCACGACCCACGGCGCCCTCGTCGCGAATCTCTCCGCCTGAGCCGGTCGCCGCCCCGGCGTAGGGTGCGATGGCCGTTGGATGGTTGTGCGTCTCCACCTTCATCAGCACATGCACAGGCTCTTCCACGTAGCCGTAGCGATGCGAGTCGGGATCGAGGAGGAACTTGGGCAGGATCGGCCCTTCAATGACTGCTGCGTTGTCCGCGTAGGCAGAGAGAATGCCTTCCCCGTTGATGTGCGCATGGGTATTGCGGATCATCGCAAACAGGCTCCTGGTCACAGACTCACCGTCTATCTGCCAATCAGCATTGAATATCTTGTGCCGACAGTGCTCCGAATTTGCCTGGGCGAACATCATCAGCTCGACGTCGGTTGGATCCCGGTCGAGCTCCAGATAGGCGGCAATCAGGTAGTCGATCTCATCCTCGGAGAGCGCCAGCCCGAGCTCGGAATTGGCCTGAACCAGAGCATCCCGACCACCCGACAGCACGCCGACGGTTGCCAGGGGCCGAGGCGTGAGCGTATCGAAAACGGACTCGAAGCTGGCATCGGTGACCACCCTTTCGGTCATTCTGTCATGTACTGCAGCCAGCACAGTCTTCTCGTCAGCATCACCGGCAACAAACCAGCGTACGCCACGCTCGACCCTCTGCACCTTGGTCAGGCCGCAGATTGAGAATATGTCCGTCGCTTTGCTCGACCAGGGCGAGATGGTGCCGAGTCGAGGCAACACGACGCCGACTTCCCGGCCGACACGACCAGGCAGGTCCTGTTCCGGTCCGTAGCGCAGGAGCGCCCGGGCCCGCTCCAGCTCTTCTGTCGTGAGCGGCGCGGACAGCGCCAGCAGATGAACGTACTCGGCGTATAGGCCGTCGACTGCTCCAGCAACCGCACCAATCTCAGCCTGCCGTTTGTCGAGGACAAACTTCGAACAGGCCGGCTGCCCGTCCAGGATCTTCACTTGTATTGCTTGCACTAGTACTCGGCTTCCAGGTCCTTGCAATTGATCAGTGGCGGCGCGCATCGAAGAAGTGGCTGAGCTTTGCAGCGCACTCTTCTGCCAGCACACCTTCGACGACGGTGAGCTTGTGATTGAGCCCATCGAGAATTCCGCCGCCTTCGCCCAATCCGCGGCTGAGCAGCGCGCCCCCTTTCGGTTCCCGCGCCCCAAACACCACCTTCGCGACCCGGGCATGAATCAGGGCACCCGCACACATGGTGCAGGGTTCTACAGTGACGTAGAGCGTGGTGCCGGCCAGCCGGTAATTGCCCTGTTGCGCACCTGCTGAGCGCAGTACGTTAATCTCGGCATGAGCCGTTGGGTCATGGGTGGCGATCGGCCGATTGAAGCCCCGGGCCAGCTCGCCATCCGGGCCGACCAGTACCGCACCTACCGGGACCTCGCCCAGACGCTCGGCCTCATCAGCCATTTCGAGGGCTTCCCGCATCCAGTACTCGTGATCGTTCGCTGTGCCGGACGACGTCATTCCCACTCGATGGTCGCTGGGGGTTTGCTCGATACGTCATAGACCACACGGGAGACACCGCTGATCTCGTTGATGATCCGGTTCGAGACCCGTTCTATGAACTCGTACGGCAGGTGCGCCCAACGGGCCGTCATGAAATCGATGGTCTCCACGGCACGAAGCGCGATGATGTCCGCATAACGTCGCGCATCGCCCACCACGCCAACGGACTTCACCGGCAGATAGACTGCGAAAGCCTGACTGACCTTGTCATAGAGATCCGCTGCGCGCAGCTCCTCGATGAAGATGGCATCGGCTTCGCGCAGCACGTCTGCTTTTTCCTTACTCACCTCGCCCAGAATACGCACCCCGAGCCCCGGTCCGGGGAAAGGGTGCCGGAAGATGAGCGATCGAGGCAGGCCGAGATGGAGACCGATGTTGCGCACTTCGTCTTTAAACAGCTCGCGCAACGGCTCCACGAGCTTCAGGTGCATGCGCTCCGGCAAACCGCCAACGTTGTGGTGCGACTTGATGACGTGCGCCTTGCCATGCTTGCTGGCAGCGGACTCGATCACGTCCGGGTAGATGGTACCCTGAGCCAGCCAGGCCACATCTTCGATCCGATGCGCCTCGCGATCGAATACGTCGATGAAAGTATTGCCGATTGCCTTTCGCTTGGCCTCCGGCTCAGCAATGCCGGCCAGCCGGTCGAGAAACTCATCCTCCGCCGCGACGGTAATCAGGTTCAGTGTCAACGCATTCGAGGGCGCAAAGGCAGCCTCGACTTCTTGCCGCTCGTTCTTTCTGAGCAAACCGTTGTCGACAAACACGCAGGTGAGCTGATCGCCGATGGCTCGAGACAGCAGGGCCGCCACCACACTCGAATCCACCCCGCCGGAAAGCCCTAGCACGACCTTATCCGAGCCCACTGTCTCCCGAACCTGGGCGACTGCATCATCGACGATGTTGGCCGCTGTCCAGAGCCCTTCGCAGCCGCAGATCTCCAGGGCAAAGTGGCCGAGGATCTCCGCGCCCTGACGGGTGTGGGTCACCTCCGGATGGAACTGCACCCCATAGAGCTTCCGCTCGGACCACTCCATCGCGGCGATAGGTGCAGAATCGGTGGAGGCAATCAGGGAGAACTCGGGCGGCAGGGTGACCACCTTGTCACCGTGACTCATCCAGACCGGCAGCTCACCACCGCTACCACCGTTCACGGGTGCCAGGAAGCTCTCTGTATTCAGCACGTTCACCACCGCATGACCGAACTCATGCACTGAAGAACCCTGCACCTTGCCGCCAAGCTGTTCCGCCATGGCCTGCATGCCGTAGCAGATGCCCAGCACCGGGACGCCCAGCTCGAACACCGCCTCCGGAATCCTGGGGGCCTCCTCGAGGGTGACCGACTCGGGTCCGCCGGAAAGAATCACGCCGCGCGGAGCAAACGACTCAATGAACGCTGCCGGGGCATCGAACGGATGAATCTCGCAGTACACGCCCGCCTCTCGAACTCGGCGAGCGATGAGCTGGGTGTACTGGGAACCGAAGTCGACGATCAGCAGTCGCTGATCGTGAATGTTTACTGCCATCTATCGAGAGATCCTTTAGAAGATCCGCAAAGAGGTCCGGGTCAGCTCAGCGGGTAATTCGGTGCTTCTTTGGTGATGGAAACATCGTGCACGTGAGATTCCGACGTGCTCGCAGCACTTACCCGAATGAACTGGGATTTTGTCCGGAGCTCCTCCACATCCTCGCAGCCGGTGTATCCCATGGAGGCCCGCAGACCACCCATCAGCTGATGCACGATGGGGCCCACCGGGCCCCGGTATGCCACCCGGCCTTCAACACCTTCCGGGACCAGCTTGCGATGGTCGCCTTCGGCTTCCTGAAAGTATCGATCCGAAGAGCCATGAGATTCCGACATGGCGCCGAGAGACCCCATGCCCCGATAGGATTTGTAGGTGCGTCCCTGATAGAGCTCCACCTCTCCGGGTGCTTCGTCCGTACCGGCCAGCAGGCTGCCGAGCATGACCACGTTGGCACCCGCGCTGATGGCTTTGGCAATGTCGCCCGAGTAGCGTACGCCGCCATCGGCAATGACCGGCACATCTTCCTTGGCAGCGACTTCTGCGGCGGTGGAGACGGCCGTGATCTGCGGCACGCCGATACCGGTTACCACCCGGGTGGTGCAGATCGAGCCTGGTCCGATACCCACCTTCACCGCATCGACCCCTGCGGAGAGCAGCGCCTTCGCACCTTCTGCGGTGGCCACGTTGCCGCCGATCACGTTCATGTTCGGATAGCGCTGCTTGATCCAGCTGATTCGGTCGAGCACCTTCTGGCTGTGACCGTGCGCGGTATCAACCACCAGCACGTCCACACCTGCCTCGACCAGGGCGGCAACCCGATCGTCGGTGTCTGGGCTCGTGCCCACACTGGCACCGACCCGAAGCTGGCCATGATTATCTTTACAGGAGATCGGATAGGCCTGGGCCTTGGTGATGTCTTTCACGGTCACCATGCCACGCAGCTCGAACCGATCGTTCACCAGCAGCACCTTTTCGATCCGATGCTCGTGCAGCAGGCTGGTAATCTCATCGAAGTCTGCATCTTCCGCAGCAGTCACCAGCTGTTCTTTCGGCGTCATCACATCCCGGACCAGGGCATCCATGCGCCGCTCGAAGCGCACATCCCGGCCGGTAACGATGCCGACCAGCGCATCCCCCTCTACAACCGGCACGCCCGAGATTTTGTGCTCGAGGGTCAGCTCGATCAGCTTGGCCACGGTCTCGTCCGGCCGGATCGTGATGGGATCCCGGATGATGCCGCTTTCGTGTTTCTTCACGGCCCGTACCTCCCGGGCCTGGGCATCGATGGACATGTTCTTGTGAACGATCCCGATCCCACCTTCCTGGGCCAGGGCAATAGCCAGGCGCGCCTCGGTCACCGTGTCCATGGCAGAAGACATCACGGGGATGTTCAGACGAATGTCTTTGGTCAGCCGGGTCTCGAGGGAAACCTCTGAGGGCAGAACGTTTGAATAGGCGGGGAGAAGGAGAACGTCGTCGAAAGTGAGCGCGTCATCTGCGATACGCAACATTTGGGACTCCGCAAAACCGGCATTCTACCGATGCACTACCGCCTGTTGCAAACCAGGATGACAAATTTGGTTAGAATCCCTCGATGACTTCCTCCCTCCCCGCTGGGTTCGAATCTGCCCAGACCGTGCTGAGTGTCAGCCAACTCGCCCGCCAGGCCAGAATCCTCATCGAAGAGCATCTTGGCGAGGTCAGCGTGGAAGGCGAGCTGTCCAACTTCCGCCGACCGGGATCCGGTCACTGGTACTTCACCTTGAAAGATCAGGGCGCGCAGGTCCGCTGCGCCATGTTCGCGGGTCGCAATCGAGCCGTTCGGCTGAAGGTTGAGGACGGGTTGCAGGTCCGACTCACCGGCCGGGTCAGCCTGTACGAGCCTCGCGGCGATTTTCAGCTCATCGTCGACCGGCTCGAGGCGGCAGGCGAAGGTGCCCTGCGTGCTGCCTTCGATGCGCTGAAGAACAAGCTTAGCGCTGAAGGTCTGTTCGACGAGGCCAAAAAGCGCCCTCTGCCCGAACATCCCAGGCACCTGACGATCATCTCCAGTGCTTCTGGGGCCGCACTCCGGGACGTGTTGCATGTGGTCGAGCGCCGGTTTCCCGGCCTGGCGGTCACACTGATTCCGAGCGCCGTCCAGGGCGACGGCGCGGAGAGACAGCTCGTCCGGGCGCTGGCCCAGTCCGCAGAGCTCGCCACCGATGTGGTGCTGCTGACCCGGGGTGGTGGCTCACTGGAAGATCTGTGGTCATTCAATCTGGAATCTGTCGCTCGTGCGGTTGCAGCCTGTCCGCATCCGGTGGTTTCCGCCATCGGCCACCAGACCGATTTCGCCATCACCGACTTCGTTGCCGATGCGCGTGCGCCGACCCCGTCCGCGGCCGCCGAGATGATCACACCGACCCGAGCCGACCTGCTGACGGATCTGACCGGGCTCAGCGGCAGGCTCAACCGGGCAATCACCCAGGAAATTCGCTTCCTGGGCCAGACCCTGAACACGCTCGATGTGCGACTGCTGGATCCGGCAACCCAGATCGCACAGAGGATGGTCCAGGTCGACGAGCTGGAGCAACGCCTGCTTCGCGGGCAGGCAAACGGGTTCGCGACGCGTCAGGTGCGGCTCTCGAGCGTTCAGAGAGCGCTGAGCCTGCTTGCACCTGCCCGGCAGATCACGGCCGGGAAAAAGACACTGACGGCGATCGCTGATCGGCTCGCCAGCAGCCAGAGAAGTCAGTCGGAGGCTCGTCAGCGCGCGCTTGCCAGCACCGCACGCGCACTGACTGCAGTCAGCCCGCTGAATACTTTGAGCCGGGGTTACGCGGTGCTCGCTCACGAATCACCCACCGCTGACGGCAGAAGACGAACGCTCACTACGGTGGCCGGTGCGGAATCAGGTAGTACCCTGCATGCCTTGTTGAGCGATGGCAGCCTCAAGCTCACGATCACCGACATCGACACCACCCCGCCTCTTTCCGCACCGGATCTGGATGAGCCGTAATTGGGAAGCCCCTATAAATGCTTAGACGTCTGATCACACTGGCAACCCTGCTGCTCTACGCCGGCACCTCCCAGGCCGTGGAGAGTGTTCCCGGCGGTCTTTACCTGCATCCGCTGCAAGAGGATGCGATCAGTGTCCGCTATCGTGACCAACCGGTGCTCATCTATCGGCAGGTGGCCATCGTCGGCATTCACCTGAATGCGGAGCCAGGCACGCACAAGATCCGGGTGGCATACGCGAACGGCAGCCACCAATGGCATCAGTTCACGGTTGCCGGCAAGTCCTACACCGAACAGCACTTGACCATCGAGAATCCGCGCATGGTCAATCCACTGGCGGAAGACCTGGCGAGAATCCGGGAAGAGAGCGCGAAAATGCGCGCCCAATACCAGCGCTTCAGCGAGCAGCTGGACTCACCACTGCCCTTCGTGCTGCCGGTGGATGGCCCGTTGTCGAGCTCGTTCGGCCGCCGCAGGGTGCTGAATGGTCAGCCCCGCTCGCCTCACTCTGGACTGGACATCGCCGCCGTGGAAGGCACACCCATCCTGAATCCCGCCCCGGGTACAGTCACCCTGACCGGCGATTTCTACTTCAACGGCAACACGGTGTTTGTGGACCATGGCCAGGGGCTGATCAGCATGATGTGCCACTTGAGCCGGATAGACGTCCATGAAGGTCAGATCGTGGACAGAAATGAGGTGCTGGGCCTGGTCGGCGCCACCGGACGCGTTACCGGTGCGCACCTGCACTGGTCGGTGAGCATGAACGGCAACCGAGTCGACCCGGTGATGGTGATGGAATTGCTCAACGAGCAGCCGACGGATCCGTAACGGCAACGTGCTCACTTCTTCCGGTGACGCATCACCCGCTTGCGCCGCTGCTGCTGACGGCGGGTCAGCACGTTCTTCTTACCGGCGTAGGGGTTGTCTGAGGTCTTGAGCTCCAGCACCACCGGATTGCCGATCAGCTGCAGCGCCTCCCGATAGCCGTTTTCGAGATAACGAATGTAGCTCGCCGGCAGTGCGGCGGTCTGATTGCCATGAATGGCGATCCGTGGCGGATGCTCACCCGCCTTGTGCGCCATGCGTAGCTTGATCTGCCGACCGCGAACGGACGGCGGTGCGTGGGCGCTGACCAGGTTGGTCAGCAGCCGGGTCAGCAACGTGGTGCTCACATCGAACTGGCCCGCCTCGTAGATCTCAGTGACCGCATCCATCAGCCCACCCACCCCGCTGCCATGTAAGGCGGAGATGTGCGACACCGGAATCCAGGGGGCAAAGGCAAGCTTACGATCCAACGTGTTGTTCACCTGGGCCTTGGCATCTCTGCTGAGCCCATCCCACTTGTTGACCACCACCAGCACGCCACTGCCTGACTCCGCGGCGAGGCGTATGAGCTGCAGGTCCTGATCGACAATGCCCTCGCTGCCATCCAGCACCAGGATGACCACATGAGCCTCCTCCATCGCCTGCAGGGACTTGACCACCGAAAATTTCTCGGCCACACCTTGCACCTTGCCTTTGCGCCGCACACCCGCGGTATCGATCAGCACATACCTGCCGCCTTCCCGCTCGAAGGGGATGGCGATGGCATCCCGGGTCGTACCGGGCGCGTCGAAAACGACCTGGCGTTCCTCGCCGAGCAGACGATTAGTCAGGGTCGACTTGCCCACGTTCGGCCGGCCGATGATCGCTACCCGAATTCGATCGTCGTTCGGATCCGCCAGTGTCACCACGCTGCGCGCATCCTCGCTCAACGCCCTAGCCTCTTCGGTGAGCCATCGGCGCAACTCACCCATGCCGCGCCCATGAGCCGCGGAGACGAAAGCGGCATGCTTGAAACCGAGCATGGCAAACTCGGCCAGCGCCTCACCTTCGTTGGCACCATCCATCTTGTTCACCACGAGCAGGCAGGGTTTCCCGAGGCGCCGGATCTTGTCAGCGATCTCCTCATCCAGCGACGTCAAGCCATCCCGGGCATCAACCAGAAAGAGCACGGCGTCCGCTTCTTCCAGCGCCTGGTCTGCCTGAGCTTCGAGCGCGGGGGTGATGCCGCCCGGATCGCCGAGCAAGCCCCCGGTATCTACCAGCGTGAAGTCGAGACCATCGATGGTTGCCTTGCCATAGCGGCGGTCCCGAGTCAGTCCGGGAACATCGGCGACCAGCGCGTCACGGCGTCTGGTCAGTCGGTTGAAAAGGGTTGATTTGCCCACATTCGGCCGGCCGACCAGTGCCAGAATGGGCATGCGGTTCATGACTAGTGTCCTGAATCGGTAATTCGTTGAGTTATGACGCAGCCCACGGGGTCTGTGGCTAGTGCGCGCGGCGCAATCAAAGATTGCGCTAAGCCGAATCTTCGATTCGGCCTCTCGCAGGGAATGGTGGTTCCATTGCCAAGAGGCGCAACAACGCCACAGGCCCCGTGGGATGCGCCCTTCGGGTGGCCCAGAAATGCCAATAACGGCGTTGCACTCCTTGGTAATGGAACCACCATTACCGGCGGAGCACGCCTTGTTCTTGGCATTTCTGGGCACATCATAAGTCAACGAATTACCGATTCAGGACACTAGCGAACGGTGATTTCCAGCGCCTGCAGGCTGCCAGAGTTGCCGTAGGCATAGAGCGTGCCGTCGGCATAGATCATTCGCGAACGCACGCCTTTGCCATCCAGCTTGCGCCGACCCAGCAGTCGCCCATCGCTCTGCGCGAGGACGTGGATGTAGCCTTGATCGTCCGTCACCGCCAGATAGTTGCTGAACGCAATCGGCGAAGAGAGCTTGCGCCGGGCAAGCGCGTCCTGACGCCAGGACTCTTCGGCCGTGCGGGTATCGATGGCAATGATGCTGTCGTCTTCATCGACCACGTAGACGTGACCGTAGCCCGTGTCCAGGTCGAGGTAGCTCGACATGGGTAGCTCCCAGAGCGGATTGCCATCCTGGCGGCGCACCCCACGCAGGTTGCCCTGGTAGGCAACTGCGTAGACCATGGGGCCATCCATCAGCGGTGTCGAATCCACATCGACCATTCGATCGAGCTCGGATCTTCCTTCCGGCAGCGCCACCAGATGGCTCCAGATAGGTTCTCCGTTTTCGGCTCGAACGGCGACCACCGCCCCACTGGCAAAACCCGCGTAGACCACGCCAGCTTCGTAGACCGGTGTCGCGGTACCGCGCAATGTCAGGATGGGCACCTGGTTGTCGATCTCCCAGCGAACTTCGCCGGTTGCGATTTCCAATGCCATCAGGCTGCCGTCGATGGTCTGCACGAACACAAGGCCTTCGCCGGTAACCGCAGGGCTGAGCACCTCACCGTCGACCTCCTGCCGCCAGGCGAAACTGCCATCACTGGCAGAGAAGGCGAGCAGCTCTCCGTTCGTGGTACCGATGAACACCTTGCCACCACCGGTCCCGACGCCGCCGCTGACAAAGGAAGGATCCGTCCGGTCAAGCACATCCAGGCCGCTCAACAAGCCGCTGGCCGCACCATCCAGCTGTACGCGCCAGGTACGCTTGCCGGTGAACCGATCGTAGGCCTCGATGCGGCCGTAGCCATCCGCCGCAAAAACCTGATCCGCAATGATAGCGGGCCGTATGCGGAGGTATTTACGACCGAGTCCCTTGCCGATGCTCGCTTTCCAGAGGCGCTCCACCTTGATCTCGGGATCGTACTTGGTGAGCTTGGCGGGTTTCAGGTCCTCATTGTCTTTCTTCTTGTCGCCATCGACCCAGGGTAGCCAACTACACCCGGACAAAAGCAGCAGGCAGACACTCGCCAGGGCGAGACCGGCAGCCTGTTGCGAAAGTCTCGT
The DNA here is from genome assembly GCA_965215995.1 of Candidatus Azotimanducaceae bacterium. GTDB lineage: Bacteria > Pseudomonadota > Gammaproteobacteria > Pseudomonadales > Azotimanducaceae > SZUA-309. Next base: position 5,501,946 of record OZ244128.1, read on the forward strand.
TTGCTCAGCGCGCAGGCTGCTAGGCCTCATTTGCGTCCGCCGTGTCCGCGACCTTGAGCTTCAGCAGTGGGCGTTGAGCATCTTCTCCGGCTTCTTCGAGCGCGGCACTGTAGGCCTCATGGGCGAGTGCACGCTCGCCTCTGGCCATGTGAATGTCCCCTTTGAGCTCCTGCACGTGGGATCGCAGCCCCAGGCTTCGCACTTGACCAAGCGTGCTCAGCGCTGCCTCTGAGCGATCGAGCTCCTGCTCGAGACGGGCGATCCTGATCCGGATCACATCGGCCAGCTTGTCATCGCTGACGATGGCCAGCGCCTCGTTCAGCGCACCGAGTGCTGCTTCCGGATTCTCGTTTTCGGATTCCGCCCGGGCCGTTCGAAGCAGGATGAACGCACGATAGACGGTGTCGGGATGCTCGGCGGCCAGCGTTGCCTCGATGGTGTCGCGCTCTGCGCCTTCGGCACTGAGGTAGTCGACGTAGAGATCCGATGCAGCGGCCACGGCTTCCGCCTGACGATCGCCATACCAGTTCCAGCCGATCACGCCGGCAACAGCCACCACCACGGCACCGACCATCATCAGGCCGTTCTCTTCCCACCACTTCTTCAGCTTATCGAGCTGCTCTTCATCGGTCAGATAGTCCGACACCAATACCTCCTAATCCTGTTCTCTGCACTCGCTAAGCGTTTCGGTCGTTATGCGGAAGCGACGCTGAGCCGCTCAACCGCGTCAGCAACCGCCAGGGTGGCCTGCTCACCCGTAGCGAGTGCTTTCAGCGTGATAGTCTGTGCCGCTACCTCATCACTGCCGACGATGGCCGCCCAGGAAGCACCACACTGATCGGCCTTCTTGAGCTGGTTCTTGAGCTTGCCGCCACCGGCGTGGACGCGAATTCTGAGTTCTGGCACTGCCTCGCGCAAGCGATCGGCCAGCTGCAGGGCATAGACCTGCTCCGCCGCTGACATCACGGCGATGTAGACATCCGCAGCAGACCGGGTCGGCAGGTTGCGCTGTTCGTAGAGAAGCAGCACACGCTCCAGACCCAGGGCAAATCCTGCCCCAGGCGTGGGCTTGCCCCCGAGTTGCTCCACCAGACCGTCATAGCGACCGCCGCCGCAGATCGTACCCTGGGCGCCCAGATCATCCGTGATCCACTCGAAAACCGTCAGATTGTAGTAGTCGAGACCTCTGACCAGCTGCGGATTCACCACGTAAGGAATGGCCAGGCTGTCGAGGGCCGCTTTCAGACCATCGAAATGGGCAACACCAACCTCGTCGGCAAAATCGGCGAGGAGCGGAGCGCCTTCGAGTAGGGCACGGGTTTTCTCAACTTTGGAATCGAGAATCCGCAATGGGTTGGTCTCGAGCCGGCGGCGGCTGTCTTCGTCAAGCTCCGCCTCGAATCCGGAAAGATAGTCCACCAGAGCGGCACGATAGCGTGCCCTGCTTGCCGAAGAGCCCAGGGAGTTGATCTCCAGGCGTACCTTGTCGCCGATACCGAGCGCTTTCCAGCAGGCCGCGGTCAGTGCCAGGAGCTCCGCGTCCACATCCGGCCCAGCCATGCCGAAAGCTTCCGCGCCCATCTGGTAGAACTGCCGGTAGCGGCCTTTTTGCGGGCGCTCGTAGCGGAACATCGGCCCACGGTAGAACACCCGTTGCGTCTGATTGAACAGCAGACCATGCTGCTGCAGAACCCGCACGCAGCCGGCGGTGCCTTCAGGGCGCAGTGTCAGGCTGTCTCCGTCCCTATCGAGAAGCGAGTACATTTCCTTCTCGACGATGTCCGTGGCTTCACCGACGCCGCGACTGAACAGCTCGGTGAACTCCATGAGCGGCAGATGAACTTCCTCGTAGGCGTAGCTCAGAAGCACTGACTCCAGCACTTCCTCCACTGCCCGCCAGCGCCGGCCCTCATCTGGCAGCACATCGCGCATGCCCCGGATCGCCTGGACCACGACTACTCCCCCAGGACCAGATTGGCGACGTTGTTGCGCGAGAAGCGCGCGAGCGGAACCGGCTCGCCATTGAAGCTCAGAGAGACACCGGGCGCGTAGCCGAGCAGGACCCGGAACGGTGCCTGACCAGTGAGTACCAGTGTTCTCCCTGCACGGTTCAAGTCGCTGTACAGGTTCTCCCCGTCAGTGGACTTCACTTCGACCCAGCAATCCTCGGTGAACACGAAGGTGAGGGTATCGTCGCCAAACTCCGTAATCCTTCGCTCCCGGAAGCTCGCTGTGATCGGTACCGCGGCTTCCGCTGTGTCCGCCGCCGACGGTGCAGGAGTCACCTCGTCCGTGCTCGGGGACGTCTCGACAACGGGTTCAGGCGCTGGCCGCGACGTTTCCACCTCGAGCGGTTCCCGATCAGGACTGACCGGCTGCCCGGGTTCCGAAACGGCAGCCGCTGCTGGCGGATCATCGGAACTCGCTGCAGCGGCTTCCGCCAAAGGCGGCTGATCCACATCAGGCTGTTCTGCTACCGGAAGCACCGGCACCACCTCGGGCGCTTGTTCAATGGTCTGCTCGACGGTGCCAGCTTCGATATCCGTTTCCGCATCTCTATCAGCTTCTCTATCAGCTTCTGGATCCGCGTCTGCCGCCGACGGTGTCCGTGGCTCCACAGGTTGAGGTGCCTCCTCATCGCCCAGCAACCAGACCAGCAGTGCGATCAGAACAATGCCGACAACGGCCGCAATGCCAAGCGTTTTGGTCGGCGCTACCGTGGGTACCTCTGCTACGGGCAGCTCACCTGTGATGGCGTCCAACTCTTCGGTGACTTCCGGATAACGGGCAAGCAGGGACTCAGGGGACAGCTCCAGCAGCCTCGCATAAGAGCGCAGATAACCCCGGGTAAACACCGTTGGCGGCAGGCGTTCATAGTCATCCGCTTCGAGCGCTTCGATCACGTGAACGGGCAGGTTCAGGGCGTCAGCCACCTCCCGGGTGCTGACATCCATACCTTCCCGAGCCGCTTTCAGTTCGGCGCCCGGCCCATCCTGCTCGGCTTCCGACACGGATCAACGCCCGCCGATCAGCGAGGGACCACGCATTCCGTGGCCTCTGGAGAGTCGGGAAACAGGTTGTTCAACGCCAGGGCATAACTGGCCATTCGATCCGGATCCCGTTGGGCCTGGGCGATCTTCATACCTAGGCACAACGACCGCGCATTCTGCTGAGCCAGGCCGCGGAAGCTGTCGTAGTAACCAGCGGCGGCTTCGATGTCGCCATCGTCATAGGCAAGCTGAGAGAGCTCGAGACTGGATTGAGGTTGAGAGAAGCTGAGCTGCAGGGCACGGTTGAAGGACTCCCGGGCGGCTTCCTTGTCATTCACTTTTAGCTGGGCGAGACCCAGGTTTTCGTAGGCCTGGCTGCGGGCCCGATAGTCGGTGTCCCGAACGAGAATACTCAGGTATTGCACGGATTCCTTATACCGACCCCGGGAAAACAGAAAAGATCCATAGTTGTTGAGCGCCATAGCATCTTTCGGATCAATGGAGAGCGCCGTTCTGAAGTGCTCCTCGGCCACACCCCACTCGCTCTCAGCCGCGTTCAACACGGCGAGCAGCACGTGTGCTTCGACGGAACGACTGTCGATTTCCAGCGCCTTGTTCAGCGAGCTGCGAGCCCGTTCCGTATTGCCCTGTTCGAGGTAGCCTCGGGCAAGGTCCAGCTGGGCGTTGACCCGACTCTCTGGGGGCGCCGGGTCAGGCAGGCCGCCAGTGGATTCCGTAACACACCCACTGAGCCCTATCAGCCCCACTATCAGAACAACGTGGGCCCACCGGATCATACTGCCTCCTCGGTCATTGTTGTTGTCGTCTCACCGGCTTTCACTCTTGCCAGGTAACGCGCCTGGCGTCTGGTCCGATCCTGGACCTCGCCCACGAGTTGACCACAGGCCGCCGCAATGTCTTCACCGCGCGTCGTGCGCAGCATGGTCGCGTAACCCCGATTCATCAGGTGTGTCTGGAACTTCCTCACCGATTCAGGCTCCGGCCGCTCGAAGCCGGATGCCGGGAAAGGATTGAAGGGTATCAGATTGATCTTGCAACGCACGTCGGCCAGCAGATCGGCCAACGCCCTGGCATGGCTGATCGAGTCATTGACACCTTTCATCAGGGTGTACTCCATGGTCAGGGTGCGGCGGTCACCGAGCCCATCGACATAGTGGCGGCAGGCGTCGAGCAGCGCATCGATAGGGTATTTTCGATTCAGTGGAACCAGCTTGCTACGGAGCTCATCGGTAGGTGCATGCAGAGAGATGGCAAGCGAGACGTCGGTCACCTTCGCCAGCTCGTAGATAGCCGGCACAACGCCCGCCGTGCTGATGGTCACCCGCCGTTTCGAAATGCCGAACGCCAGATCGTCCATCATGAGTTCAGTGGCAGCGAGTACCGAATCGAAGTTCAGGAGCGGCTCGCCCATCCCCATGAGCACTACGTTGGTCACCGACTCACCCCGTTCGGCCAGCATGTCATTAGCGAGCCAGACCTGGCCGATGATTTCGGCGGTGGTCAGGTTACCGTTGAACCCCTGCTTGCCGGTAGAGCAGAAGGTGCAATCCAGCATGCAGCCGACTTGAGAGGAAACGCAGAGCGTATTCCTACCTCTGTCCGGGATCAGCACCGTCTCCACGCAGTTACCGTTGGCGACGCGCACCACCCACTTCACCGTACCGTCCATGGAGTCGTATCGGGTCACCACTTCCGGCGGTTTGAACTCGGCGTGTTCGACAAGCCAGCTTCGATAGGCCTTCGACAGGTTGGTCATGCCATCGAAATCCAGCTGACGTTGATGATAGGCCCACTTCATGATCTGGTGGGTGCGGTAGGGCTTGTCGTCCACCTGAGCCGTGAACGACTCCATCCCGGATCGGGTCAGATCAAAGAGGTTGGTCCTTACCGCCTTCATACCGATCAGCCCCTCGGGCAGATCTCGCCGCTTTCAAAGAAGTAGCCGATTTCCCGCTCAGCGGAAGTCGGGGAGTCAGAACCGTGCACCGCGTTCGCCTCCACGGACTCGGCGAAGTCCGCGCGGATCGTCCCAGCCGCTGCTTCCGCCGGATTGGTCGCGCCCATCAGCTCCCGATTCCTGGCGATGGCGTTATCACCCTCCAGAACCTGAACAACCACCGGTCCGGAGGTCATGTAGGCCACCAGATCCGCGTAGAACGGCTTGCCTTCATGCTCGGCGTAGAAGCCTTTGGCCTGATCTTCGGTCAAATGCATCATCTTCGCAGCGACGATGGTTAGTCCGTCCTTCTCGAATCGAGAGTAAATCTTGCCGATGATGTTTCTTGCTACAGCGTCGGGTTTGACGATGGAAAGCGTACGCTCAACCCCCATGAAGTTCTCCGGTCAGAAAGTGAATGTGTGCGCACGGAGCAGCTGGACACGGACCCTCTGTCTGGCTGGTCCGTATTGTCCGGCTCTCCTGCCCCGCTGCCAGTTAACTTTCGTTAACCCGTCAGCCGGTCCCTAATCAACCTGCAGCGCTCTTTCGAAGCACTTAAAGCAATCTTAAGCTATTCTTAAGCTATGTCGTTGAAAAATCAGGGAAACGCGCCTGTTAGCGGGCGCGTATTATACGCGTTTAGCGCGCCCCGACTAGGCGCTGGGAGAAACTCTTTAGGACGCCGCTCGCAGCCGGTTGACCACCTCGGCGACCCGCCCGGCGGCATAGTCCACTTCCTCCTCGGTGGTGTAACGGCCAACCGTGAAGCGCAGCGATGCATGCGCCAGATCATCGTCGACGCCGAGCGCCCTGAGCACATAGCTCGGCTCAACGCTGGCGGACGTGCAGGCTGATCCACTGGAGACCGCCACATCGTCCAGCGCCATGAGCAATGTCTCACCATCGACGCCTTCGAAGCCGACGTTGATCAGGCCCGGCAGACGATCTTCCTCGCTGCCGTTCAGCACCGAACCCGGCACCTGCTTCAGGTGGCTCCATAGACGCTTGCGCAGGGCCAGCAGACGGGCATGTTCGCGCTCCCGCTCACGCATCATGATTTCCGCAGCCTCACCGAGACCAACGATCTGGTGGGTTGCCAGGGTCCCCGAACGCATTCCCCGTTCGTGACCGCCGCCATGAATCAGCGGCGTCAGGTGCACGGGCGGTTCCCGGCGCACGTAGAGCGCGCCAACGCCTTTCGGACCATATATTTTGTGACCGGAAATGGAGATCATATCGAGCGGCATGGTCTGAACGTCCAGCGGCAGCTTGCCGAAGCTCTGGGCGGCATCCGTGTGCATGAGCACACCCCGCGCTCTGCACACGGCGCCAATGGCGGCCACGTCATTGATCACGCCCGTCTCGTTGTTCACATGCATGATGGAGACTATCAGGGTGTCGTCTGCAAGCGAGTCCGCCACCTGTTCCGGACGTATGATCCCGTCACGACCGGGCTCGAGGTAGGTGATCCGGAAGCCCTTTTCGGCCAGATACTCACAGGTATCCAGCACCGCCTTGTGTTCGATCGCGCTGGTGATGATATGCCGCCGCTCGGCGCCGTCCGCCACACCTTTCAGTGCCAGGTTGTCAGACTCGGTCGCACCGGAGGTCCAGACGATCTCCCGGGGATCCGCGTTGATCACCGCCGCCACCTGAGTCCGGGCATGCTCCACCGCTTCCTCGGCCTGCCAACCGAACACATGGGAGCGTGAGGCCGGGTTGCCGAAGTTGCCTTCCACCAGCAGGCAGGCGCTCATTTTCTGAGCCACACGAGGATCTACGGGCGTGGTGGCCGCATAGTCGAGATAGACGGCCTTGCCGACGGGCCTGTTAACCGCCGCGGTGGCGCTGGAAAGTTGATCGGTTTGCGCTTCGGACACGGTGTGTACTTCTACTCCTGCTGCGCCTGATTATCTCAGTTGCCGGTGCTTAAAGATGCCGGGCGTGTATGAGCCGCTGATCCTGTCGCGTCGCAACACCCTGGACCTCTTTCTTACCCACCAGATCCGCCAGGGAGATGCCAGTGAGGAAATTGTCTATCTCACCGGACAGATCCGACCAGAGGTCGTGGGTCAGGCACATATGCCCGTCCTGACAATCACCGGTGCCATGACAGCGCGTAGCATCCACCCCATCGCCCACTGCGGTGATGATATGCGAGACGCTGATCTCGTCCAAAGCCTGATTCACCTGATAGCCGCCGCCAGGCCCCCGCACGGCAAGCAGCAGCCCCGCTTTCTTGAGCTTAGCCAGCAGTTGCTCCAGGTAAGCCGCGGAAATGCCTTGCCGCTCGGCGATGTCAACCACGCTGATCGGCCCATGCTGACGATGCAAGGCAATATCGAGCATGGCGGTGACGGCGTAGCGACCTTTGGTAGTGAGACGCATCCGCCGAGTATGCAATACCCGACCAAATCGGTCTACTTTTCACCCATACCGGCAAGTTGTTTGAGCACACCACGCAACATCTGCACTTCGGTTTCGTCCGGAGTGACCCGGGTCAGCAACCTGCGTAAGCGGGTCATAGTCTGGCCAGGATTGGCTGGATCGAGGAACTCCGAGTCGATCAGCACCCGCTCGAAGTGCGCTATGAGCCCCTCGAGCTGCGCCGAGGTTGCCGGAGAACGGTCCCACTGATTGGCATCAACGGGATTCGCTTCGAGCTGACGATAGAGCTCGTAGCAGACTACCTGCACCGCCATGGCCAGGTTGAGTGAGGAATACTCCGGGTTGGCTGGAATGACCAGGTGGCAGTGACATTTCTGCAGCTCATCGTTCGTGAGACCGCTGGTTTCCCGGCCGAACAGAATGGCGATGTTCTGCGTCTGAAATCGTTCAACAATGCCGGTCACGGCATCTTCAGCCTTCATCAGCGGCCAGGGAATGCGTCTGACCCGAGTGCTGGTGCCGACCACCCATTGCGCATCGGCGATCGCGGTTTCCACCGAATCGTAGACCCGTGCGGCTTCGAGCACATCCTGGGCACCGGCCGCTCGCCATTGCGCCTGGGGATCCGGATAGCGACCGGGATTCACCAACGCCAGATCAGACAATCCCATGGTCTTCATGGCGCGCGCGGCGCCGCCGATATTGCCCGGGTGGCTGGGCTCGACGAGCACCACCCGGACATTGTTCAGAGACCTCAATTCAGACAAGCGAATTCTCTCTCCCGCACGGCGTTTTTTCCGATTGTTTTCGTTTACGATACCGCCGCGATTGTAAGGCGGGTCCCACATGCAACCAATGGCCAACACGGCACTTCGAGCAGCCAGAGCGGCGAGCACCATCATGCTGCAGGCTCTCGACAACCTGGAAGCGCTGGCGGTGGAGAAGAAAGCAAGGAACGACTTCGTCTCCCGCATCGACCGCGACACCGAGGCCTCGCTGATCGAATCCCTGCACAAGGCCTACCCGGATCACGCCATAACCGGCGAGGAGCATGGCAGCGCGATCGCCGCCTCCAACGGCTCGGAGTACACCTGGATCATCGATCCGCTGGATGGCACCACCAACTACCTGCAGGGTATCCCCCACTACGCCATCTCGATCGCGGTCATGCGCGGCAGGCACATCGAGCACGGCGTGATCTGCGATCCGCTGAAGAACGATGAGTTCGTCGCCTCCCGCGGCCACGGTGCGCAACTGAACGGCAAGCGGATTCGAGTGAATCCGATCCACCGCCTGGAAGACGCCCTGCTCAGCACCGGCATCCCACCCGGTTCCATCGAGGCCGATCTGGACAGATACATGGCTCAGCTCAAGCACTTCACCGGCAAGTGCCGCGCGGTACGCCGGCTCGGCTCAGCTGCCCTCGATCTGGCCTACGTCGCTTCCGGCCGCACCGATGGATTCTGGGAGTTCGGACTGCAACCCTGGGACATCGCCGCCGGCGCGCTGCTGGTGCGGGAAGCCGGTGGCTTCGTGGGCGATCTCTCGGGCGGAGACAGCTTCATGGAGAGCGGTGAGGTGGTCGCCGCCAACCCGAAGCTGTTCAAGCTGATGATTCAGGCGATCAGGACCAGCAGCAAGGCCTGAACTGCCTTCGCGGCCCGTTAGCGCAGCAGAGCGTGAGGGCACAAACCTATTTCATAAACGTGAGAGCGAGGCCGAGTGAGCTGAATTGACTCGCGCAGCGAGGCAACTTCAGGGAGGGAGTGCGCGTGCGCGAAGCGCGCCCGGCGCGGAGCGCCCGAGCGGGAGTGCATGAAATAGGTTTGTGCCCTCACGCTCTGCGGGAATGGCGATTCTTCACGGCAGGTGATTACAGTGTCGTACTGAATGGGGTGATTGCGAGAGACGTCAGCAGCCTTGCTAAGGCATTTCCTCTTCGCCGCGCGCTTCCTTCTCCGGCACCAGCAGATCTTCCCGTTGGATGTTGAGCAGCAGCAACACGTTAGCGGCGACGAATATCGAGGAGTAGGTCCCCACCACCACGCCGATGGTCAGTGCCGAGGCGAAGCCTCGGATACCTTCGCCGCCCGCGAACAGGAGCGCCAGCAGCACGAACAGGGTGGTCAACGAGGTGACCAGGGTCCGGCCGAGCGTCTGGTTGAGGGACTGATTGATGATGTCAATGGAAGCGCCCTTGCGGATGTTACGGAAGTTCTCCCGGATCCGATCGGATACGACAATGGTGTCGTTCAACGAGTAACCGATCACAGCCAGGACCGCGGCCAGCACAGAGAGGTCGAACGTCCACTGCATGAAGGCGAAGATGCCAAGCGTGATCATCACATCGTGCACCAGAGCGGCCACAGCACCCACCGAGAACTGCTTGGTGAAGCGGAACAGGATGTAGAGCATGATCACGACCAGGGCGGCCAGCAATGCAAGCCCCGCATCTTCCGTCAGCTCCTCGCCTACCGCCGGACCGACGAAGTTCGACTGCCGCATCTCCACAGAGGGATACAGCTCTCTCAACGTGGTAATGATGTTGTCGCCCATGTTCGCCTGATCTACATCGGTCTGCGGCGGCATGCGGATGAGCAGGTCCTGCTCGGTGCCGAAGTACTGCACGGTACCGTTCTCAAATCCCGCAGCGTCCAGCACGCCCCGAACCTGCTCCGGGTCCACGGGCTCGGCAAACGCCACTTCCACCAGCGTTCCACCGGTGAAATCGAGGCCACGATTCAGACCCATGGAGACCAGACCACCCAGAGAGACAATCACCAGTATTACGGAAGCAATACCGGCGACCTTGCGCTTACCCATGAAATCAATGAACGGCAGGTTCATATCGTCAGCTTCTCCAAGGTCCGGCCGCCATACATCAGGTTCACCAGGGAGCGGGTACCCAAGATGGCGGTAAACATGGAGGTAACGATGCCGATGGCGAGCGTTATGGCAAATCCTTTCACCGGACCGCTGCCGATGGAAAGCAGGATGATGGCAACGAAGAAGGTAGTGATGTTGGCATCCAGGATGGTCAGGAGCGCCCGGTCGAAGCCGGCCTGGATGGCTGCCTGCGGCGAGCGTTCCTTAAGCTCTTCACGAATCCGGGAGAAGATCAGCACATTCGCATCCACGGCCATGCCGACGGTGAGCACAATGCCGGCAATGCCCGGCAGGGTCAGCGTGGCGCCCAGCACAGACATGATCGCAACCAGAAGCACAAGATTTGCCACCAGAGCAACGTTCGCCGCCAGGCCGAACAGCCGGTAGTAGAAGAGCATGAAGATGAGCACCAGAACGAAGCCGATCAGCATGGAGTTCTGGCCTGCCTCGATGTTGTCCTCACCGAGGCTCGCTCCTACCGTGCGCTCCTCGACGATGTACATGGGAGCGGCCAGCGCGCCGGCTCGAAGCAACAGGGCCAAGTCTCTCGCTTCCTGCAGCGCGAGCCCAGTGATCCGGAAGCGGAAGCCGAGCGCCGATTGGATGGTCGCCACGTTGATGACGCGCTTCTCTTCGCTGGTGTAGGGCACCAGTGCCGGTTCGCCGTCCACCATCTCCTCGCGCATCTGCACCTTCAGCTCCTTGAAGATGATGGCCATCGAGTTGCCCACGTTGTCCTTGGTGGCCTCGTTCATGGCCCGGCCGCCATCGTTGTCCAGGTTGATGCTCACCTGTGGTTGGCCGCTTTCCGGGTCGTACTCCTGCACCGCATTGGTGACCTGATTTCCGGTGACGATGTTGGCCTTGTCCAGGATCACAGGTGCGCCTTCGTAAGTATAACGCTCCGTCTGAGACGGCCGGGCGTTCGGACCCGCAACCAGACGGAACTCCAGGTTGGCAAACTTGTTGATGATCTCTTTGGCCCGGGCGCTGTCCTGCACACCGGGAAGATCCAGCACGATGCGAGAGCGACCTAGGCGCTGGACCAGGGGCTCGGACACACCCAGCTCGTTCACCCGGTTCCTGAGGCTCTGCAGGTTCTGCTGAATGGCCAGGTCCTCGAGCTCGCGGATTTTCTCTTCCGTGACGGTCAGCACCAGACCCGGCTTGCCGCCTACATCCCGGCTAGCTACTTCGAACTCGTCGAACTGCTCATTGATGAGCGTAGCCGCTGTTTCCCTGCCGGATTCGTTCTGGAAAGGAATCCTCAGCGTGCTGCCATCCAGCCATTGGCTGGATGCATATCGGATGCGCTCCTCGACCAGCAGATCGCGGATGGCTTCCTGGTTGGAGACCATGCGGTCGCCGAGAAACTTGTCCATATCCACCTGGAGCAGGAAGTGCACGCCGCCGGAAAGGTCGAGACCCAGAGACATGGGTGTGGCACCCAGATCCTGCAGCCACTGCGGGGTTGTCGACGCTCTTGTCAGAGCGACCACGAACTGAGTCCCGCCAACGCTGTTCAGCGCTTCACGCAGGATGGCCTGACCACGCAGCTGTTCGTCATCACCGGACAGGCGGATGATGGCGCTGTCCCCGGCAAGCTCCGACCCGACCACCTGAATGCCTTCCGAGCGCAGCAGCGAAACGGAACGATCAATCAGCGCCTGATTGACACCGGTCAGGCTCGCGTTGTCGGCGCCGATGCTGGTAACCAGCTTGATCTGCAGGGCACTGTCCGGTTGAAACAGGTTCGGCGCCGCATAGATGGCACCGAGCAGCACCACGAGGAAGACAAACAGGTAGCGCCAGACGGAAGAGGTGTTCGGGGGTCGGCTTGACTGACGCGGTGTGCCTAAGAGTCCACTTCCCCCGCCTGGGGCCCCACGACCGGTCGCCATGTCCTGTTCAGGACTCGTCCAGGGATTTCAAGGTGCCTTTGGGCAGGGTCGCGCCGATGGCCGACTTCTGGACTCGGAGCTCCATGTTGTCTGCTACCTGGACCTTGACGAAATCGTCTTCCACCTTGTTTACCTGGCCGACGATACCGCCAGCCGTAACCACCTCGTCCCCCTTCTCCAGGCCAGCCATCAGGGCCTGATGTTCCTTGCGGCGCTTGCTCTGTGGGCGCCAGAGCAGAAAGTAGAAGATCAGGACGAAGCCGCCCAGAAACAGCAGGTTGATCAGCCCGGCATCTGCCGGTGGGCCACCAGCTTCAGCCGCGTAGGCGGCAGTCTCGAAAAGGTTCATTTACGGGGAGTTCCAGTCGTTTCTGAGGGTCTCGATGAGGGTGCGAAATGTACCCGTTTCAATAGAGGCGCGCAAACGAGCCATGAGGCCGTGGTAGTAGTGCAGATTATGCTCTGTCATGAGCATGGCACCGAGCATTTCGCCGCAACGTTCAAGGTGGTGCAGGTAGGCACGAGAGAAGTAGCTGCAGGTATAGCAGGTGCAGGCTGCATCCAGCGGCGCCGGATCTGCCTTGTGGGTGGCATTCTTGATCCGGACCACGCCGGTGGAGGTGAATGCATGGCCGTTGCGTGCATTTCGTGTCGGCATCACACAATCGAACATGTCCACGCCCAGGGAAACGCCGCGGATCAGGTCTTCCGGCGTACCAACCCCCATCAGGTAACGGGCCCGATCCGCTGGCATCCTGGGCAGGAGATTCACCAGCACCTGATCCATCTCCTCTTTCGGCTCTCCCACCGACAATCCGCCGATGGCATAACCATCGAAGCCGATGTCGATCAATCCCTCCAGGCTCTCGCTACGCAGATCCTCGTACATGCCACCCTGAACGATTCCGAACAGCAACGCCTTTCCGCCGTTACGTGCCCGGCCTGCATCGAATGCCGACCGAGATCGCGCCGCCCAGCGCAGGGAAAGCGCCATGGAGCTCTGAGCCTCATCCCGAGTCGCCGGGTACGGCGTGCACTCATCGAAAATCATCACCACATCCGAGCCCAGATTCTGCTGCACGCGCATGCTGGACTCCGGAGTGAGTTCAACCCGGTCACCGTTGATGGGTGATCTGAAGAGCACGCCTTGCTCACTGATCTTGCGCAGATCACCCAGGCTGAACACCTGAAAGCCGCCGCTATCGGTTAGGATCGGGCCCTGCCACTGCATGAACTGATGCAATCCACCCAGATCCCTGACCGCGTGATCACCGGGTCGAAGCATCAGGTGAAAGGTATTGCCGAGCAGAATCTGGGTGCCGACCTTCGCCAACCCCTCCGGGGTCATGGCCTTGACGGTTCCGTAGGTCCCACATGGCATGAAGACCGGAGTCTCCACCACGCCATGCCCGGTGCTCAGGCGTCCACGCCTGGCAGCTCCGTCGGTGGCAAGTACGTCGAAACTCATCCAGCACCCCGACGTGAGGGCGCAGTCTTCTGGTGACTCAGAAACATGGCGTCTCCGTAACTGAAAAACCGGTAGCGGGCAGCCACCGCATGCCGATAGGCCGCCATCACCGGTTCGTATCCGGCAAATGCCGTCACCAGCATCAGCAACGTGGATTCCGGCAGGTGGAAATTGGTGATCAGCGCATCCACGACCTTGAAGGGGTAGCCGGGAGTGATGAACAACGCCGTCTCCCCCCACCCGGGGTGCAAGCGGCCATCGACCGCAGCACTCGATTCCAGGGCACGGACCGCCGTGGTGCCCACGGCTACGATTCGGCCGCCGGCGGCGCGGGTTTCTTCGGCCGCCTGTACACAGGCTTCATCGATGTGGTAGCGCTCGGTATGCATCTCGTGTTGGGCAAGGTCCTCCACCCGCACCGGCTGAAAGGTACCGGCACCCACGTGCAGGGTCAGCGGCACGCGACGCACGCCGTCCGCCTCGAGCTTCGCGAGCAGGCCTTCGGTGAAGTGCAGACCGGCGGTCGGCGCCGCCACGGCACCCGGCGCTACGCCCCAGACCGTCTGATAACGCTCCTCGTCCAGCACATCGGGACCGCTCTCTGGATCCCGCTCGATGTAGGGCGGCAGTGGCACCGACCCTTCCGTTTCGAGCACATCCAACACCGGTGCGTCGAAAAGGAGCCTGTAAAACTGACCTTCCCGACCCGTGACTTCCAGCTGCCCTCCTCCTACGGTTAGCGTTCGGCCCGTTTTCAGCGGCTTGCTGACCCGGACCTGGCAGAGGGCCGTTTGCTCATCGAGGATGCGCTCCAGAAGGATCTCCGCACGACCACCAGAGTCTTTTCGGGCCTGGAGCCGGGCCTTCAGCACCCGGGTGTCATTGACGACGAGCAGGTCACCGGGCTGCAGCAGGGATGGCAGGTCGGAAAAGCTACGATCCTGGTACGAGTCGCCCTGCACCACCAGCAATCGGCTGCCGTCCCGCTTCGGGGCAGGTTGCTGGGCAATCAGCGATTCGGGCAGCTCGTAGTGAAAGTCCTGCCGCTGGTAGACCGGCCGCTCAGAAGCCGACAGAGGTGGTGCTGTCTGCACCGGAGGTTTCCGTTGAGAATCTGCTTCGGTGAGTTCAGGCATGGCTTTACCGGCCAACCGGATGACTTTGTGCGGCGGCGATTGTATGCAAACTCCAATCCCACCGAAAGGCATGCTTCGGCCACGATACCAGCCAACTGGCAGCCCGGCAGACAGATGTGATAGAAAGCCCAACGCTGGCTGGGTGGCGAAATTGGTAGACGCGCTGGATTCAAAATCCAGTTTGGGCAACCAAGTGAGGGTTCGAGTCCCTCCCCAGCTACCACACCAATCTTCTTAACAGCAGACAGATCATGAGTGAAACACCCGTACTGGTCGGCATCGCCCAGAATGAGCAACGCCCCGTAGATCCGAAAGCATCCAAGGAACCGCTTGAACTGATGCAGGCGGCCCTGCGATCAGCCGCCGAGGACGCTGGTGCGCCTGAACTTCTCACCGAAGCCAGCAGCATTCGAGTGATTCGCGGCATGTGGCCCTACAAGAATCCGGGCAAGGTGATCGCGGATAGCCTCGGCTGCCCTCAGGCGGAAACCCGCCTGTCCCAGTTCGGTGGCAACTTCGTGCAAACCGCGGTCAATCAGTCGGCGTTGGACATTCAGTCTTCCCGCCACGACGTGATCCTGATCACGGGCGCCGAGTGCGGCAGCACGCAGGCCAAGGCTCGCCGCGCAGGCCTGAACCTGCGAGAAGATCTGGCCTGGCAACCGGCCGCGGGAACACCGGATGCCATGATCGGCGAAGACATTCCCATGATGAACGACATGGAACGGGCAATTGGCCTCGTGCAACCCATCCAGTACTACCCCATGTTCGAGAACGCGCTTCGGTACCACCTGGGAGAGTCCCTCGAGGATCACATCCGTCGGGTGGCCGAGCTCTGGGCCGGCTTCTCGAAGGTGGCAGCAGGGAATCCGCACGCCTGGCTGAAGGAAGAGAAGACGGCAGAGGAAATCCGCACGCAATCGAGCAGCAACAGGCCGGTTTCGTTTCCGTACCCGAAGCTGATGAATTCGAACAACAACGTGGATCAGGGTGCCGCTCTTATCCTCTGCTCCGAGCGTAAGGCCCGCGCACTCGGCATCCCGAAAGACAAATGGATCTACCCTTGGGCAGGAACGGATGCCCACGATGCCTACAGCGCGGTCAACCGGAGCTCGTTTAGCGAGTCACCCGCCATTCGTATCGCCGGGGGGCGAGCGCTGGAACTCAGTGGTCTGGCGCCTTCTGACCTCGACCATGTGGATGTGTACAGCTGTTTCCCATCTGCAGTACAGATCGGTGCCAGGGAAATCGGCCTGGACATGAGCAAGCCCCTCACTGTCACAGGTGGGCTCACCTTCGCCGGGGGCCCGATGAACAACTACGTGATGCACTCCATCGCCAGACTGGCCGAGCTGCTGCGTGAGAACGGCAATGCGAAGGGTCTGATTACGGCCAACGGGGGCTATCTGACCAAGCATGCCTTTGGTGTTTACTCGGCCACCCCACCCGCACAGCCGTTCCAGCATCAGGATGTGCAGGCGGAGGTGGACCAGATACCGCTGCGTGAGGCATTAGAGGTACACAACGGCGCCGCCGTCCTGGAAAGCTACACGGTCATGTACACGGGCGAGACGCCCACGATCGGTTACATCAGCGCCCTGACCGACGATGGGCGCCGGACGCTGGCAACAACGGAAGATGGCGAAGTGCTCGCGGCCATGGTCACGGAAGAGTTCTGCGGTAAGTCGGTGCAGCTCAAGGACAAGGTGGCAAGCTTCTAGTCTGCCCCGCTGACCTCACCTGAGGCGAGCGATGCCTGTGGAAGAAAGCACGGAGATGCCGCTGCCGGCAGGTTTTTTCCGCCGTCTGGCCGCCATGGTCTACGACGCGCTGTTGGTCGCCGCGATTCTCATCACCACCATCACGCTGGTCGTGGTCCTGACCAATACCACCGTTGCCCAGGCGAACGTGCTCGGTCTCCTCTTTCTGGAGTCCTTTGCCTTCTTTGCTTATTTCTGGATCTTTCGGGGTCAGACGCTCGGCATGCTCGCCTGGCGCCTGTCTATCGTCACGGGCAGCGGCTACCAGATGACCTTCAGCCAGGCCCTGTTGCGCTACTTCGGCGCGCTGATCAGCTTCGCCGCCTTAGGCCTTGGCTATTTCTGGATTCTGATCGACGCCCAGAAACGGGGTTGGCCGGATCTGATCTCGGACAGTCGCGTCCTGTTCACACCGAAATCCAGATCAGCGTAACCGGCCGAGCCCCCAGGCACCGAGTCCCCAGCAGGCGAGAATCGGCAGCGCCACCGCGATCGGTGCAGGCAGGTCGTAGACCATGCTCATGGGGGCGAACAGATCCTGCATGTATTTGAATCCCAAACCCGCGAACACCCCGACAGACAATCTAACCCCCATCCCCACTTCCCTGAGCGGTCCGAGAATGAACCCGAGTGCCAGAAGCGCAAGGCCGAGGACGGACAGCGGTTGCAGGATCTTGCTCCAGAAGGCGAGCTCGTAGACGCTGGTATTGAGTCGTTCCCGGTCCATGTACTCGATCTGCCGGTGCAGATCTTCCAGAGAGAGCTTACGCGGCTCCACCAGCACCCGGACCGTCAGCAGGCGTGGATCCACCTGACCGTCCCAACGCTGCGTTGGCAGCTGGCGGGTGAGGTTTTCCAACTCGCCGATGCGGGTCTCCGCCACCTCGTGCAGGACCCAGTGCGCGTCGCTACCAGGCCGGTATTCTGCCCGGCTCGCAGTCACCGTGCGCACGAGCCGGTTGTCTCCGTCGTACCAGAATTGCAGCACATCAAGAAGCTCGCCGTTCTGACCCAGGCTGCTGACCCGCATGTTCATCAGGCCTTCCCGATACCAGTAACCGCGGGTTGCGTGCTTTGCTGCCCGCTCACTCATGGCTTCGGCTTTGAAAACCTCCGCCTGCTCTTCACCTTTCGGCGCCACCCACTCGCCCAGCCCGAAGCCGAACAGAAAGATGAGAACCGCCGGCCAGGCTACACCGAGATAAATCCTGCCGGGAGAGACACCGGCGGTCCGGAAGATCACGATTTCGGATCGTGATGCCAGCGAGCCAAGGCCAATGAGCGAGCCGAGAAAGACCACGTAAGGAAGCACCTCGTAGATTCGGCGCGGTATGGTCAGCGCCACATAGATGAGCATTTCACTCACCAGATAGCCCGCGTCATCCTCACGCAACTCTTCCAGCATGGCGAACAGGCTCATGAGCCCGAGGAAGGCCAGCAGCACGACCCCGATGGCCATGAGCACCGCAGTGCCGATATAGATGTCCATCCTGAGTATGCGCATCAGGCACTGGCCGGATGGTTCGAGGATTTCAGCAGCACCACGCCGGTTACCAGGAAGACGGCGTGAACCAGCCACATGCCAAACTCGGCGGGCAGTTGGCCGTCACTGATCGCATTCCGGTTGAAGACGATGGCTGCATAGTAGGCGACGAACAGCCCGAGTCCGGGTACCAACCTGGCGAAACGACCGTCCCGTGGTTTTGTTCTCGCAACGCCCACCGAGACCAACCCGCCGACCAGCACCACCAGCGGTAGCGCCAGCCGGAAATGAAGCTCGGCAAGCGCTTCCGGGTCGCCACGTGCTCTCAATACCGGTGTCGCGATCGTCTCGATGCCAGGTTGCCGTTGCCGGAGCCCGTCTTCCAGCCGTTGCTGCAGACGACCGAAGGACACCACCTGGTAGTCTGCCCGGCCCGCCTCGCCGAGATAGCGGTGTCCGTCGGTAAGCACCAGATAGCGGGTGCCTGTTACTTTGTCCACACGCTGCCCACCGGTTTCGGCGCGGACGGTCATCGGGGCAGCGTCGTTACCCATTTCCGCGAGGAAAACCCCTTCGAGTGAATCACCCGCAGCACTGATGGCGTCGGCGTAGGTCACCCGCTGGCCCCGGTAGTAGATGTGGAACACACCGGGCGTGAGGAGACTGAACTCCGAGTTTTCTGCCTGCTCATCGAGAAACTCGGTTAGCCGATGATCGAATTCCGGCGCCAGATAGAGGCTGAAGTAGCCAACCACGGCGGCAACCAACAACGCCGGCAGGGCCAGCCAACGCAAGAGCCTTCCGGGCCCTACCCCGCCACCGCGCAGCACGACGAACTCACTCTCTGCGTGAAGCCGGCCCAGCGTCAGCAGCAATGCCAGAGACCAGGCGAATGGCATCAAGAGCTGTAAGAAACCCGGCAAGCGGAAATAGAGGATCTTGAAGATGCTGTCCGCGGCGTACTTGCCGAGGGCTGCATCCTGCAGATAACTGATGAAACGACCACCGATAGTCACCGTCAGAAGCACAGCGGTAACTGAGACCAGCACGAGGAGGAGTTCCCGGTTGATATAGCGGGCAGCTACTGCCATTGAAGATTCCGGCCCTGGTCTGAGTCTGCCTCATGCCCCCATAGCTGAGGGAGGCACGGAGCCCTGTCTGTGGTTTCACTAACGGGTGTCATTTCGCCTAGAATTGCGCGCCAACCAGGACGTCCCAGAGGCTCATCGGCGCGATTATGAAGTATTCGACCACCACCAGCACCCTGGCGGAGGCCAGAACCGATTGTCTGATTGCCGCGCTCGGCCAATGCAAGCGAATCGCCGGCCAGCAGGGTGCCGGCCGCTTCTTCAGGGCAGCCACCACCGACTTTGAAGACAAGGCAGGCAAGACACTGCTGGTCAGCCTCGGCACGTCGAGCCCGATCAAACGTATGCTCGTGGTGGGCGGGCTGAAAGGCAGCGTCACTCCAGGTGACTTCAACAAGGCAATAAAAAGCGCTGCCACAGCGCTTTCCGCAGCCAAGGCGAAGAGCGCGCTCTGGGCTTTGAACGGCATCGGCGTAAAAGGCAAAGATCCGTACTGGAAGACCATGTCCAGCATCAGCGCGCTGAATGACACCTTCTATGCATTCAATCTCTACAAGAGTTCCGCCGTCACCCCGGCGACGCTGAAGACCGTTACCCTGCATGCGGACGCGAGAAGCCGCGCCAACGTCGCCCGGGCGGTGCGGCATGGCCAGGCAGCAGGTGCCGGCCTCGACTGGGCCCGCGATCTGGGCAACCAACCACCAAACATCTGCAATCCCAGCTTCCTCCTCAAGGAAGCGCGCAAGCTGTCGAGAAAACCGAAGGTCAGCGTCTCCGCCCTCGATGAGAAGAAGATGAGCGATCTGGGCATGGGCGCGTTCGTGGCTGTCACCCAGGGCAGCAGCACCCCGGGCAAGATGATCATCATCCGCTACAACGGTGCCAAGAAGGCCAGCGCCGAGCCCATCGTGCTGATCGGTAAAGGCATCACCTTCGATACCGGCGGCATCAGCATCAAACCATCCGCCAACATGCACGAGATGAAGTGGGACATGTGCGGTGCGGCAACGGTGATGGGCACCACCCGCGCCGCCATCGAAGCCAGGTTGCCGATCAATCTGATCACAATCGTCGCGGCGGCGGAAAACATGCCCAGCGGCAAGGCGACCCGCCCCGGCGACATCGTCACCACCTCTTCCGGTAAAACGGTGGAAATCCTGAACACCGATGCAGAAGGACGCCTCGTGCTCTGCGATGCCATCACCTACGCCGCTCGCTTCAAACCCAAAGCCGTGATCGACGTGGCCACCCTCACAGGTGCCTGCATCGTCGCGCTCGGCTCGCACGCTACCGCAGTCTATGCCAATGACGACGATCTCGGTGATGCCCTGATCGACGCGGGCGAGTACAGTGGCGACCGCGGCTGGCGCATGCCGCTGTGGGACGAGTACCAGCCGGCGCTGAAGAGCCAGTTCGCAGATATGGCGAACATCGGCAGCGGCGGTGCCGGCTCCGTGACCGCGGCCTGTTTCCTTTCCAGATTCGCCGAGGACATGCGCTGGGCCCACCTGGATATCGCCGGCACAGCGTTTCCGCGTGGCCCCCAGAACGGCGCAACCGGCCGACCGGTCGGCATGCTGTTCCGTTACCTCATAGAGCAATCCTGATTGAGCAGGCCTGATCGGTAGCCAGTGACCAGAATCGACTTCTACATTCTTCAGGACGTCCATCTGGCGGCGCAACGACGGTTCGCCTGCCGGCTGGCCACGCGTGCGCTCTCCGGAAAAACCGCGCAGCGGGTAGTCCTGCACCTGGCTGACGAGCCGGCCGCGAAGGAACTGGACGAGCTCCTCTGGCACTATCCGGACAAACGTTTTGTCCCGCACAGCCTGCAGGGCGAGACCGGCGACAAAGATGCCCCGGTGCTGATCTCCTGGCAGGAGCCATCGCACTACGATGGCGTGCTGGTGAACCTCTCCGCCGAGGTACCTGAGTTTTTCACTCGCTTTCAGCGGGTGATGGAAGTGGTCGTTGGGGAAACCAGAGACCAGGGACGGGAGCGGTATCGCTTCTACCGCCATCGAGGCTATCCCCTGTACGATCACAGGATGGAAGATTGGGAAACCGCGGCACCATGAAGAAATCCGACGAGAAGAAGCCCGACGCCGACAACAACGACCCCGACGAGCTGCTCGGCGACCTGGAATCCATCAAGGAACTCCTGGACGAGGAAGAGGATGACGGGCAGACCACTGCCAAGAGCCCACTCGATGTGCCGCTGCTCGACGACATGGTCGAGGGTGCCTACACGCTGGATGACTCAGACTCGCTGCTGTCTGCCTCGCCGGCTCTGGGGGGCGGACGTCGCCCGCGCACGTCTCCTGCGCCGGCTAAGGACGAGTCCGGGAGCAAGTATCTCAGCGAAGATCTGTTCGACACCCTGCTCGGTGACAGATGGAAATCGTCCGCTTCGGACATTCTCACCGAAGCAAGAGGCGCCATTGAAGCCCACCGGAATGATTGGACCCCGGAAGACACTGACGAGCTCAACGCCGCACTACGTGTGCGTATCGATGAGACCTTGACCGAGTGGCTGAAAGAGACGGTAAAGGCACGGATGAACGAACTGCACGCGGTGCTCCTGGAAACCGCGGAAGCCACCATCGATGAGAAGGTCCAGGCGCTCATCGAAGCTCGACGCGCAGAGATGGAAGACGAGCTCGGCAACCGGCCTCGACCAGAACCCGACCACTGAGCTGATCGATCACATCTAAGTAGACCAGAACCCATGGACAGCAGTTTCGATCCGCACAGCATTGAGCAATCCCTCTACGATGAGTGGGAGAAGGCCGGTTACTTCGCCCCGGAAGGCAACGGAACCCCCTACTGTATCGTCATTCCGCCGCCCAACGTCACGGGCAGCCTGCACATGGGCCATGCCTTTCAACACACGCTGATGGATGCCCTGATCCGCTACCACCGTATGAAAGGCGACCGTACGCTCTGGCAGATGGGCACCGACCACGCCGGTATCTCCACCCAGATGCTGGTGGAGCGGCAGCTCAACGCTGAAGGAAAGACCCGCCACGACGTGGGCCGGGATGCCTTTGTCGACCGGGTCTGGGAATGGAAGCAGGAATCCGGCGGTAACATCTCGCAGCAGCTGCGCCGCATGGGTTCGTCACTGGACTGGTCCCGTGACCGCTTCACGCTGGATGATGGATTCTCTCGTGCAGTGCTGGAAGTGTTCGTCCGGTTGTTCGATGAGGGGCTCATCTATCGCGGCAAGCGTCTGGTCAACTGGGATCCAGCACTCGGCACGGCTATCTCCGATCTGGAGGTGGAAAACAGCGAAGAAGATGGAAGGCTCTGGCACTTCCGTTATCCCTTGAGCAACGGCGCAACCACGGAAGACGGCAAAGACTATCTGGTGGTGGCCACCACCCGTCCGGAAACCATGCTCGGCGACACAGCGGTGGCCGTGCATCCGGACGACGAACGCTATCAGGCGCTGGTCGGCTCCACCGTTACCCTGCCGTTGGTTGGCCGGGAGATCCCCATCATCGCCGACGACTACGTGGATCGGGAGTTCGGCACCGGCTGCGTGAAGATCACCCCCGCCCACGACTTCAACGACAACGAGATGGGGGCCCGGCACGATCTCGAGCTGATCAACATCATGGCGCCGGATGCGAGCCTCAACGACAACGTGCCGAAAGCCTATCGCAGCCTGGATCGCTTCGAGGCCCGGGAAAAAGTCGTCGCCGATCTGGATGCTCTGGGTCTGCTGGAGAAGGTCGAACCGCACAAGCTCATGGTGCCGCGCGGTGACCGCTCCGAGGCAGTGATCGAGCCTCTGCTGACCGATCAGTGGTTCGTGAAGATCCAGCCACTGGCCGATCCGGCCATCGAAGCAGTGGAAAACGGCGACATCGAGTTCATCCCCAAGCAGTACGAGAACGTCTACTTCTCCTGGATGCGCAACATCCAGGACTGGTGCATTTCCCGCCAGCAATGGTGGGGGCATCAGATTCCTGCCTGGTACGACGAGTTGGGCAACGTCTACGTCGGCCGGAACGAGCAGGAAGCCAGGGAGAAAAACGGCCTCGCCAAAGAGGTGAACCTGCGCCAGGATGAAGACGTTCTGGAAACCTGGTTCTCCTCGGCGCTCTGGACCTTCGCCACCCTCGGCTGGCCGGAAGACACGGAAGAGTTATCTCAGTTTCACCCTACCGACGTGCTCGTCACCGGCCATGACATCATCTTCTTCTGGGTCGCCCGGATGATCATGATGACCCTGAAGTTCACCGGCCAGATTCCGTTCGAGAAGGTCTACATCCACGGGCTGGTCCGGGACGCGGAAGGTCAGAAAATGTCCAAGACCCGGGGTAACGGGCTCGACCCCCTGGATCTGGTCGACGGCATCAGTCTGGAAGAACTGGTGGCCAAGCGCACGACCAACCTTACCCAACCGCAGATGGCTGCAGAGATCGAGAAGCAGACTCGACGGGATTTCCCCGAAGGCATACCCTCCTACGGCACGGATGCGCTGCGCTTCACCTACTGTGCGCTGGCCAGCACCGGGCGGGACGTGCGATTCGATCTGGCAAGAATCGAAGGTTACCGCAACTTCTGTAACAAGCTCTGGAACGCCGCCCGGTACGTGCTGATGAACTGCGCTGAGGCGGAGCTGAAAGGTGAGGCCACCGAGAGCCTGGCAGACCGCTGGATCTGCTCCAGAACCAGAACCATGCTGGAAGATGCGGAGCGGGCCATCGATACCTACCGGTTCGATATGTATGCCAACACCGTCTACGAGTTCGCCTGGCATGAGTACTGCGACTGGTACCTGGAGCTGACCAAGCCCCTGCTCTGGGATGAGACGGCCTCGCAAGCGGAACTGCGTGGCACGCGCAAGACGTTGCTCAGCACGCTGGAGTGTCTGCTTCGCGCGGCACACCCGATCATGCCGTTCATCACTGAATCCATCTGGCGGGAAGTCGCCCCACTGCTCGACAATCACGGTGTCACCATCATGCAGCAGCCGTTCCCCGAGCAAGCCGAATATGCCCGAGACGAAGAAGCCGATTCGGCAATCGAATGGTTGAAAGGCGTGATCGAGGGACTGAGGAACATCCGTGGCGAGGCGAACATCAAACCGAGTCAGGACATCACCGTGCTCCTGCAGGATGGCGATGACAATGATCGTCACCTGGCCGAGGCAAACGGCACGCTGCTCAAACGCCTGGCCAAAGTCACCTCCATAGACTGGCTCGCCACCGATGACGCGCCCCCTCCCAATGCACTGGCCCTGGTGGGTGATCTGAAGGTGATGGTGCCACTGGCTGGCTTGATCGACGTGGGCGCGGAGCGCACCCGGCTGCAGAAAGAGGTCGATCGGCTGAAGAAGGATCTGTCGAGGATCGAAGACAAGCTCGGCAACGAAAGCTTCATCGCCAAGGCACCGGCAGATGTCGTGAGCAAGGAACGCCAGAAAGCCGAGGGCGCGCGGGCTGCCCTGGCCGTGCTGGCAGAGCAACTGGATGGGTTGCAGGAGCTGGAGTAAGCGGCCTGTCTGACGCATCGTCGGGAACTGTCACTGCTTCTGCAGATGTAGTCATATCAGCAACGCTATCAGCTGCGAACGAAGCGAACGAACTGAATCAACCTGCTCACTTCTCCCCCGCAGAAAAGTCACGAAAAAAGAGCTTGCACCGGGCAAGAAAATACCGAAAATTGCGCCACCTTTTTCTGAGCCCCGGCTTGATTTTGATAGCACACCGACATGGCTGGCACTCTTCGCTCTCTGCGGAGCTTGCTGCTCTCCGTGGCCGTACTGCTTGCTGGTCACGGACTCCAGCTCACGCTCCTTCCCCTTAAGGCTCAGGACCTCGGTTGGTCCAGCGGCCTCATTGGCCTTACCGGTTCCGCCTATTATCTGGGATTCATTCTCGGATGCATCTACGTACCCGCGCTCATCCGGAGCGTGGGTCATGCACGCGTTTACTCGGCAGCCGTGGCGATTGCCGTGTCGGCTCTGCTGCTCGCTTCCATCCTGGAGCAGCTTACGTCGTGGTTGGTGCTTCGTGCCCTGACAGGCTGGAGCTTGGCTTGCCTTTATACGGTCGTCGAGAGCTGGCTGAACGAAGCCGTGGACAACGCGCGCCGCGGCACGGTGATGGCCATCTATACGGTAATCTCACTAGGTGCGATGGCCATCGGGCAGTTGTTCGTGGACATCGACGGCGTGACCTTCGCTGACCTCTTCGTCATCGGCGCTTTGCTGATCGTTATGGCCACCATTCCCGTTGCGCTCACGCGCACCAGCCAGCCAACGCCGCCGACCGACATTACCTTCGACTGGCGCGTGGTATGGAACGCGTCAAGTGTCGGTTCCGTTTGTGCCGGTTTGTCCGGCATGGTCATGGGCTTGCTCTGGAGCCTCGGAGCCGTTCACGCAAGCGAGTTGCTGGGTGATCCGAGCGCCGGAGCTCGCTTCGTCATGGCGGCCGTGATCGGCGGATTGCTGGCACAGTTCCCGGTCGGACGCGCCTCCGATCTTCTCGACCGGCGCTGGATGATCCTGCTGTTGGCGGGCGTCGGCCTCACGGGTGCTGCGTTGAGCTGGTTTATACCGGTTACGGAGGACCAGCTGTTCATCACAGCATTCCTCTACGGGGCCGCAGCGATGCCCATGTACTCGATCAGCGTGGCGCACGCCAACGACAACGCCCGGGGTCGTTTCCTGCCGATTGCCAGCGGCATGCTGCTGGCAAACGCCGTAGGCGCGGTGCTCGGCCCCCTGGTATTTAACGTATGCCTGACGTTGGGTTGGAACAACGGTTTCACGGGCATCATCGCCGCGGCCTTTGCCTGCTGTCTGGTCTGGACACTGCTACGGCTCCGGGCCCACGAGGTGTCCCGCGATTACTTCGAGCCCTTCCAGCCACTTCCTAAGACCACACCGGAGATCGTAAGCCTAGATCCGCGGCTGGACGACGAGCTTGATGAGCATACCGACGAGAAGGCGGTCCGTGACTACTGAGGCAGGTGCTAACCGCCCACAGTCATCACGACCTTGCCGAAAGTCTGATCGGAAGCCACCAGCGCGTGCGCCTGCTCCGCTTCCTCGATGGGATGCACTGCCTCGACGATTGGCTTGATCGCGCCGCTCTCGATGTGCGGCCACACCTCTGCACGCAGGGCATCCATCACCGCCGCTTTGGCGGCAACGGATCGGGCGCGCAGGGTGGAGCCGATGATCCGCTGACGCTTGACCATCATCAGACCGAGATTCACATTGGCGTCTGCCCCACCCATCAAGCCGATGATCACCAGACGGCCGTCCAGACCCAGCACGCTCAAGTTATCCGCCAGGTAGTGGGCACCCACAGGGTCCAGAATCACATCCACACCATCTGGCGCCCAGGCTTTCACCGACTCGACGAACCCACCATCGTGTCGATTCCAGCCGCCTTCCGCGCCGAGCGCTACGCATCGTTCGATCTTCTCATCACTTCCTGCGGTGACGAAACAAGGATTGCCACGCTGCCGGCAAAGTTGAATCGCTGCAGTGCCAACGCCGCTGGCGCCTGCATGCAGCAACACCGTCTCGCCTAGACTCGCGTGTGCTTCCATGAAGAGATTTAGATAGGCGGTGGCGAACACTTCCGGCAGCGCTGCTGCATCGGTCATGCCGAGCCCGCGAGGTACGGGCAGAACCTGGCCAGCTGGCACCACGACCTCTTCGGCGTAGCCACCCCCAGCCAGGAGGGCGCAAACCTCATCCCCCACGGCAACCCGAGAAACGCCTTCGCCCACTTCGGTGACAGTGCCTGCACACTCCAGGCCCAGGATGGGACTCGCACCGGGCGGCGGTGGGTAGCCACCCGTCCGCTGCACGAGGTCGGCACGATTGATCGCGGTGGCGGCGATACGAATGCGCAGTTCACCGACGCCGACCACACCGGGCTCCGCTTCCGCCCAGAGCAACTTTCCGTCTTCAATCTGAATGGCTTTCATCGCGACCTCCTCCGTGCGTATTCGTCGAACGCCTGGACTTACCAGGACATGCGCATCTTCACGCCGTGCTCGTGCAGGTAGGCCTTCAGACCGCTGCAGGTGTAGTCACCATAGTGGACCATGGAGGCAACAAGGGCCGCATCGGCCTTGCCGTCGGTGAGCACTTCGGCCAGATGCTGTGGCTCTCCCGCTCCACCCGAGGCAATCACAGGGATACGAACGGCTTCGGCAATCATGCGGGTGAGCTTCAGCTCGTAGCCAGCTCGGGTGCCGTCCGCATCGATGGAGTTCACCACCAGCTCGCCAGCACCCAGCGCTTCACCTCGCTGCGCCCAGGCCAATGCATCCAAGCCCATGGGCGTGCGGCCGCCGTTGATCACGATCTCATACCCCGATGGGCACTCGGTGCTGACCGGCACCGCCTGGATGTCCATGGACAGCACGATGTTCTGTGCGCCCACGGCCTCGGCGCACTCGCTGATGAGCTCCGGTCTTTTCACGGCCGCTGAGTTCACGTTGATTTTCTCTGCCCCGGCAAGGCGCAGGTCCGTCGCGTCTGCCACGGAACGAACACCACCACCTACGGACAACGGAATAAAGACCTGCTCGGCGACTGCCTCCACGACGTCGAGCATGATGTTACGCCTGTCACTGGAAGCGGTGATGTCGTAGAAGACCAGCTCATCCAGTCCATCCAGATAGTATTCCCTGGCTTTCTCCACCGGATCGCCGATGTCCTTGGTGTCCACGAACTTGATGCTCTTGGCCAGCTTGCCGTCCCGCACATCCAGACAGGCGATCAGTCGTTTGCTCAGCATGCGCCGTCCCACTGCGCAAAGGCTGCCAGCAGTCTGAGACCCACTCGACCGCTTTTCTCCGGATGAAACTGGGTCGCGAAGTAGCAGTTTCTTCCCACCGCGCAGGCAAACTCCGTTTCGTACTCCGTTCGCGCGTAAACCAGATCGTCCTCCGCAGGCTCCGGGTAGTAGCCGTGCACGAAGTAAAACTCGTCGCCCGGCTCTATTCCTTTGAGTACCGGGTGCGGCTTCACCACCCGCACTTCATTCCAACCCATGTGCGGAATCTTCAATTCCGGTCGGTCGAAGCGGAACCGCCGCACCCGCCCGGGCAGCAGGCCAAGGGTCTTCTGATCGTCTTCTTCCGAGTGATCGAACGAGATCTGCAGGCCAAGACAGATGCCGAGGACAGGCACACCTGCATCGATCACCTCATTGAGTGCCTGATCCATGCCTTCCCGTTTGATGCTGCGCATGGCACTGCCAGCTGCCCCCACGCCGGGAAAGATGACCCGATCGGCGGTGAGCACCCGGTCGGGATCCGCGCTGATATCAGCACGCAGATCGACTTCCGCGCAGGCACGCTGGACGCTGCGAAGATTGCCCGCATCGTAGTCGATAATGACAGCACGGCGCTGGCTCAAGATCGTGCTCTGAATTTCTTCGGGAGTCTTTTCGGACCGGGACGCATGACTCAAAACATGACTTCAAAAAGGAGCGCGGATACTATCCCAACTCCTCGACGTACAACAATGATGCCCCGCGCCCATGGCTTCGCCCGCAAGATGACCACCGGCTTCCTGATCGTGAATCTCGGCACGCCAGCGTCGACTGAGGTAGCCGACGTACGGGCCTACCTGAAGCAGTTTCTGACCGACCCCTACGTCATCGACCTGCCTTCACCTTTCCGACAGCTTCTGGTCAACACTTTCATACTGCCGTTCCGACCAAAACGGTCAGCCGAGGCATACGCAAAGATCTGGGATGCGGCGGGGCCGGGTACCGGCTCGCCGTTGCTCCACCACAGCAATGCGCTGTTCGAGTCACTGAAAGCGAAACTCGACACCCCTCATTGCGAAGTCGCCATGCGCTACGGATCGCCAGGTATTCCGGACGCTGTTGCACGTCTCGTCGGTCACGGCATAGAGCGGCTGAAACTCGTCTGCCTCTACCCCCAGCACGCAGACTCCACCCGGCAGACCACCATAGAAGCGGTAGCCGCCGAGCTGCCCGACAACGTGCAGATGGAAGTGATTCCGCCGTTTTATGCTGACAGCGACTATCTGACGGCCCTGGCCCGCGTGATCGAGCAGCACCTACCGGCACAATGGGATCATCTGCTGCTCTCCTATCATGGGCTGCCGGAGCGGCACCTGACCCGCGCCGACCCGACCGGCAACCACTGCCTGGCAAGCCCGGACTGCTGCGAGGTGGCCTCCAGCGCGCACGCAACCTGCTATCGACACCAGGCTCGAGTCACCTCCAGACTCCTCGCAGACCGACTCGGCATCGCGCCAGAACGCTGGTCGGTGAGTTACCAATCCCGGCTCGGGCGGCTGCCTTGGCTCGGGCCCTATACGGATCAGGTGCTCGCCGAGCTCCCGGCACGAGGCGTGCGCCATCTCGCGGTTGCCTGTCCTGCCTTCGTGGCAGACAACCTGGAAACGCTGGAAGAAATCGGCATGGCCGGACAGAAGATCTTCCTCGAGGCGGGCGGCGAATCTTTCCACCTCATCCCCTGCCTGAACGACGACCCAGCCTGGGTCGATATTCTCAGCCGCTGGCTCGAAGGTGCGGGCCCTCAGACTTCCTCGGCTTTCTCAGCCACCGCCACGTAAAAGTTCTGCACCAACGGCTGGGAGAACATCGACTTCCTGGCCACGAAACGCACCGGTCGGGTCAGACCGGCCCCAGTGAGATCTATCCACTGTCCGGGTTTCACTCCCAACGTGCGAGCTACACCGGCAGGCACCAGGCCATGACCAAAACCGGCCAGCGCCATCTGCGCCACGGCAAAGAAAGACTCCAGAGAGGCGCTTCGATTCAGGTGAAGGCGTCTCATGTCGTCCTCGATTGACTGCCAGGCACCGGATCGGGACTCGATGGAGATCACATCCAGAGGATCACCCACCTGGTACTTCAATTTCGACAGTCCCGAGGGCAGGATCACCATGGGTTCCCGACGGATCACCTCGCTCTGCAGGTCGCTCTCCGCATCAGAGCTCCCGGTGCAGATACCCACCATGTACTCACCGGAGCGCAACCGGTCGAGCACCACGGGTGAGCGCTGGGCGTGAAATTCGAATTCCACTTCCGGCATCCGGGCACGCACCTCGGCAAACAGCCGAGGTCCCCAGCTGCAGAGAATGGCTTCGGAAACGCCGAGTATGATCTTGCCTTTGCGTAGCGCGTTGTCGGTCAGGAACACGTCTCTGAGCTCGCTGATCAGCGGCGTGACCTTCTCAACCAGTTTGGTGCCGTGGTGAGTGAGCACGACGCGGCGCCCGTGACGTTCGATCAACGTGCGGTCGTAGTAGCGCTCGAGGGCATGAATCCGCTTGCTGACGGCGGACTGCGAGACTTTCAGCACGGTCGCCGTTTCCATCATGGTGCCCGTCTTCGACAAGGTCACCAGGGTTTCCAGATTCTCCAGCAAACGTTCGCCTGATACTTTCCAAGAAAGAAGGGATCATATTCCAACTATTCGCTTTCTTCATGTCTCGCAGCGCATAGACTTCCCGGCACAGTCAGCGAGGAAGACGTGCTCGAACTGATCATCATTGGCTCCGTGCTGGCCACCAGCATTCTGTCCGGCGTGCTGGGAATGGCCGGTGGCATGATCCTGATGGCCATACTGGTCTCCACGCTGTCCGTCGGCTCTGCCATGATGCTGCACGGTGCCGTGCAGGCCATGGCCAATGGTTCGCGCAGCTGGTTTCTGCGCCAGCACGTGCAGTGGCGCATCCTGCCCGCCTACGCGCTCGGCGCCGGGATCACCGTCGCTGCGTTCACCGCCCTGGCCCTGGTGCCCGATGCGAATCTGATTCTGATCCTGGTGGGACTGATGCCGTTCCTGGCCAGGGTAGTACCTCACCTAAGGGGCCTGGATGTTACCCATCTGCCAACGGCGGCACTCTGCGGGTTGGTGGTGACGGCCGCCCAGCTCTTTGCCGGTGCTTCCGGCGCGCTGCTCGACGTCTTCTATCTGAACGCCCGACTCAACCGCTTCGAGGTCATTGCCAGCAAGGCCTTCACCCAGGCTGCTGGCCACCTTCTCAAGCTTTTCTACTATGGGCTCATCATCGGTGTGACCGACTCCGTGGCGGGCTGGGTGTATGGAGTCGCGATCCTCACCGCGGTTTTCGGCACCCGCGTCGGCACACGGTTGCTCGAGCGCGTCAGCGACGCTGGCTTCCGTCGTGTTAGCGGCGTTGTCATCCTGCTGATCGGTGGCGTCTGCGTGGTAAAAGGTGTCTGGGGAATTTTCACGCTCTGAGGCCGTGCCTCTTGTTAACATCCGCGGCAGCTACGACTTCGATTCGCTGAGATAGGCCCCATGGTCACACAGGTCTCCGGACAGAACATGTTCAACCGGTTTCTGCATTCGCAGGTGTCCGGTGCTTTTGTTCTCATCTTCACGACGGCCATAGCACTCCTCTGGGCGAACTCACCGTGGGGCCAGGCTTACTACGACATTTCCCACACCTATCTGGGTGTTCGTTTCGGTGACGCCGAGTTCAAGCTGACCTTGTCGCACTGGATCAAGGACGGCCTGATGGCGATTTTCTTCTTCGTCGTCGGGCTCGAGATCAAGCGGGAGATCGTGGTCGGTGAGCTGTCATCGGTGGACAAAGCCATGCTCCCGGTGATCGCCGCGATCGGGGGTGCCGTGGTGCCCGCCCTCTTCTACGTCGGCATCAATCTGGGCACCGGCTCGATCAGCGGTTGGGGCATTCCGATGGCAACGGACATTGCCTTTGCCCTGGGCGTGCTGGCCATGTTCGGCAAGCGGGTGCCGCTCGGGCTGAAAGTCTTTCTGACTGCGCTCGCTATCGCCGACGACCTCATCGCGGTGGCGGCCATCGCGATCTTCTACACGCCCGATCTGGATGTGATGACGCTGGCGCTTTCGGTCATACCGCTGGTACTCATGGCCATTCTGAACCGAGCCGGTGTACGGGCGACCTGGGTCTACTCCACCCTGGCGATCATCGTCTGGCTGGGCGTTCTGGGTTCCGGCGTGCATGCCACCATCGCCGGTGTGATGGTGGCCATGGTGATTCCCGTGCGACCGGTGATCGACCCGGGCAGCTTCATCCGAACCACCCGCAATCTGCTCGGTGAGATCGACGGCACGGACAACTCATTGGATGCCCTGATTCACGACACCCACCGGCGGAACAAGCTTTCCAGCCTCACCCTCGCCGTGGAGGACGCCATCCCGCCGGCCATTGCCATGGAGCATCGCCTGCACCCCTTCCAGTCTTTCGTCATCCTGCCGCTGTTCGCTCTGTTCAGCGCCGGTGTCGCCTTCGATGCCGAGAATCTGGCCGGCTTCCCCACCGCTGTGAGTCTCGGTGTGATCGTCGGTCTGGTGCTCGGCAAACCCGTGGGCATTCTGCTCGCCTGCTGGCTGGTGATGAATATCGCGCGCATCGAGCTGAATGGCGTGACCTTACCGATGCTGCTCGGTGCAGGCTGTCTGGCGGGTATCGGCTTCACCATGTCCATCTTCATCAGCGAGCTGGCCTACACCAACGAGACTTTCATCAATCAGGCCAAGGTCGGCATTCTCATTGCTTCCTTCCTGTCCGGCTTGATTGGCGCCGTGGTACTGAATGTGACCCTGCCCCGGGAGGCAGGTGAAGAAAACGAAGACGATGCTGCCCCCGCAAGGGCCGCGTAAATCGGACTATCTGGCGCCCCAGTGTTGAAGGCTGACCTGGTCAGAACATCCCGTTGCCGTTCTTCGCCACCTCCGGAATCACCTGCAGTACATCCCAGTGTTCAACCACCTTGCCTTCGCTGTCGAAACGAAAGATATCGATGCCGGCGTAATCCTCATCACCCGGCCATTGCTGATGGCAGTGCAGGACCACAAGATCTCCTTCCGCGATAACGCGACGGAAGCTCACTTTCTTGCCCGGGTACTCGGCCGCCATCCGTTCAAAGTACTGGATGAACGCCTCTTTGCCGTCACCAACGTCAGGGTTGTGCTGAATGTACTGCGCACCCACGTAGCGCTCGACCGCCTCCCTTGGTTGGCATTGGTTGAACATGAGATCGTAAAACGCCTGTGCATTTGCTTTGTTGGTCTCCGGATCAGACATCAGGGGAGCGCCTCGGCGACCGCCTTGTAAACGCTGTCCAGACGGGCAAAGTCTTCGTTCCGGCCGGCGTGCTCCCAGGCGCTGTGCACGGCAATCACCAGGTTTTTCTCAGGAGCGATGTGAATACCCTGACCGAAAATACCGGACGCGTTGAATGTGCCATCAGGGTTCAGCCACCAGAAGTAGCCGTATCCCGGGAAGCCTTTCGATGGTGCCGTTGACGCGGCCATCCAGCCTTCGGGCAGGACGCGGGTGCCATCAGGCAGCACGCCGTCCGCGAGAGCAAACAATCCCAGCCGGCCGTAGTCTCTGAGCGTTGCATTGATGCAGCAACCACCGAACTCGCCACCGGCCGGTTCGGTCAGCTGCCAGAACGCATCTGCTTCCATGCCAAAGGGCGCCCAGACTTTGTGCTCCAGATAGGTGGACAGGTTGTTGCCGATGGCCGCGCGCAGCAGCGTGCCCGCCAGGTTCGTTTCCGCGGTGTTGTAGTTGAACTCCTCGCCGGGTGCGGCAATCCGGGCTTTGTCGTTCAGGTAGTCATACAGCTCGATGGTTTCCCAACTCGCTGTGGCCACATCCGATTCGGGATCCGCGTAATCCTCGTTCCACTCCAGGCCGGAGGCCATCTGCAGCAGGTTCTTGATCGTTGTCTCGGCGTAAGGAGAACCGGCAAGGCGTGGCAGGTAATCGGCCACCATCTCATCCACGCTTTCGATGTAACCATCCTGAATGGCCGCCCCGACCAGCATCGCGACGACCGATTTGGCGACAGAAAACGACACCCAGCGGCTGTCTGCCGTGTTGCCCAGGCCATAGCGTTCAAACAGGATCTCGCCATTCTGGATGACGAGGAATCCCGCTGTGTGATGGGTTTCGATGTACTCGTCCAACGTCATCGTCTCGTCGCCGTGCCTGATCTGCACACCACCCAGATCTTTAGGATTGGATGGCAATGCCAGCGGCGTCTCCGACCCTCTGATGATTCGGGTCGGGTTCAGCTGCTCCATGTTCCGGAACCCAACCACCTTTTCGGCAGGCCCCCAGAAAAGGGCCGAGCCAGGATTCATCTTCTCGAGTCGGCCCACATCTTCCAGCGGGTCCAGCGTCGGTGCGCGATAAGAGTCTGCCAGCACAGGCATTGCCAGCAGCAGAACAGCCAGACAGGTCAGCTTCTGATACATGAAAATCTCCCCGGGGGTGTTACCCGGGCAAGATACTCGAAGGACCTGGCGGCGTCAGCCACCAGGTTTCAATCTCAGGTCCGATCAGACGGGTTTCACGACGAACAGCAGGTCGCCCTCGGTTACCTGTTGGCCGGTCGCCATATTGATCCGGGTGACTTCGAACTCCCGATCCGGGTCGTAGAGCACCGCTTCGGTGTTGAAGTCTTCGAGTTTCAGTGGCGTGAAGATCTTCATGGCTTCCAGCTGCCCGATGGTCGCGGAGGTCTTGACCCTGTCACCGACGGTGACGTACTCAGGCTCCGTTGGCGTCGGGGTGGTGTAGAAGATGGCAGTCGCCGGAGACAGCACCTTCAGCTCCTCGCTGTCTTCAATCCGAATCGCTTCCATATCGATCCCACCACTCACCTCGCCAGCCGATGCATCGATTTCAGCAATCAGGCTCTCGGAGTCGGTGCGCTCGAGGAAAGCGGGCAGATAGCCGGTGTCGTAGATACCTTTGTTGAAGACGTCGTCAGCCAGAACCCGCTTCAAGAGCGGAATGTTCGTGCTGATGCCCTGGATCGTGATCCTGTCGAGATACGCCATCAGCTTCGCCACAGCCGCCGGGCGGTCGGTGGAGTGCACGATCACCTGAGCCACCATGCTGTCGTAGAACGGCGAAACAAATTTGCCTTCGCCGACGGTGGCAATGATCTCCACCCCTTCCTCTTCCGGGAAATCGCACACAGTCACCTGGCCGGGATGGGGGCGGAAGCTCAAGCTGCCATCCGCATTCGCCTGCACGCGCTCGGCGTTGATCCGCGCTTCGATGGCATAGCCGTTCTGCTCCGGCTCCAGGTGAGCGATCGACTCGCCGGAGGCAATCCTGAACTGCTCGGAAACGATGTCGATACCCGAGACCCATTCGGTCACCGGATGCTCCACCTGCAGCCGGGTGTTCATCTCCATGAAGTAGACGGCTTCATTAGCCAGGTCGTAGATGAACTCCACCGTGCCCGCACCCACATAGCCAACTTCGTCGGCAAGCGCCGCCGTGTTTCTGAAAACGGATTCGCGCAGATCGTCGGGCAGCATGGTGGAATCCGACTCCTCGAATACCTTCTGCTTGTCTCGCTGCACGCTGCAATCCCTGAGGCCCAGCACCTTGGTGTTGCCGTGGGTATCACGCAGCAGCTGCACCTCGATATGTCTGAGCGCGGTGACGTATTTCTCCAGATACACATCACCATTACCAAACGCCGCTCGGGCTTCCACGGTGACTCGCTGGAACAGCTCATGGAACTCATCCGCCTGCTCCACCACCTGGATGCCTTTACCACCGCCGCCGTGAACGGCCTTGATAAGCACCGGATAGCCGATGTCTTCCGCGACACGGGCAGCACTGTCCACGTCCGTGAGAATGCCGTGGCTGCCTGGCACCACCGGCACGTTGAGGCGCAATGCCGTGTTGATGGCATTGGACTTGTTGCCCATGGTTTCCATGCTGGATACCGGCGGGCCAATGAAGTTGATACCGTGGGCGCGGATCAGCTCCGCGAAACCGGAGTTCTCCGAAAGGAAGCCGATGCCGGGATGCAGGGAGTCCACCCCTTCGAGCTCGGCAACCCGGAGCACGCTCATGGCGTTCAGATAGCTCTCATCCGGCGTGTTGCCACCGATGCAGATGAGCTGATCGGTGTCACGTAACATGTCCACAGACACGGACTCCATGTCCGGGTCTGACTGCACGAGCACCACCTGGATGTCGTTTTTCTGAGCGATGCGGATCAGCTTCACCGCCGTACAGCCGCGGGCGTGGATGAGCGTCTTTCGGGTTGGACGAATCAGATCGCTGTCCGTGTAACGCGGCCTGTGCGCCACCACCACCGGTCGTTCCTGGCTGAGCACACCGGAGACTACCCGGGACACCACGTCCTCCACCGATTCCTGAGCAAGAGGAATGTCCGGATCGATCTCCCGCAGCCTGTCATCGAGCTCCGGATGGAAGGGATGCTTGACCAGACCCTGCATGGCACCGGGATCATGGGAAAGGTAGTTGGAGAGAATCGAGTTCAGGGGAAGGTTGGACGGCACCACGAGCTGACCGGCAAACGGCATGGCCGTGCCTGAGAAGTAGTAGGTCTGCACTAACGGGTGTGTCACGAAGCTCGCCTGGGCACCGCCCGTACAGTCGCCGTAGCCGAACACGATCACTGGCAGATCGTGATCGCGAACAAAGCGGGTCACGCGATCGTTGACGGCGGCCATGGAGAAGAGCGCCCCTGCGCCTTCCTTGGTCTGCATGCCACCGGAAGAAACGAAGCAGATCACGGGCAGGTGCTGCTCGGCACACTCGACCAGCAGTTTGCAGAACTTCTCCGCACTCGCCATATCGAATGAGCCGGCCTGGAAATCCACATTGGACACCAGTATGCCGGCGCGAATTGTCCGGTCTCCCACATCAAAGTCGCCGATGCCGGCGATCATTCCGCAGGGCGGGTTGTTGTTGGCCAGAGCCTGCTCGATGGAAATCCGGAAGCCAGGGAAGCTGCGTGGATCAGAGCTCAGCAGGTCCGCAAAGTACTCTTCGAAGTTCTTCACATAGCGATCGATGAACTTCTGATATCCCGTCTGTTTCTGGTTCTTGATATCACGCAGCACGTTCTGCATGCGCAGATCCTGGTAGGCCATATTCAGCCGGTTCCAGAAATCCTTACGCCGGCCGATGTTCTTGGGCGCGATTCGGCCCTGATAGTTCTTTCCTTCCCGTTCCGACTGGATGTAGGAAAGCAGCAGCGATTCGAATAGATGCGTCACCACGACGAACAGTGCATCCGAGAGATGCGGGAAGGCGACTTTTTTCCACTCCTCCACCGCCCGGAAAAAATCCGTGTTCTTGGACATCCGCTGGATACGGAGATACCAGTCTGTTATCTGCTCGGAAAGCACCGCCTCGCGCACGCTGGCAGACTCACCCGCCAGATCAGCGCCACCGAGAGTCACGCCGCTGGCCGCAAAAGACAGGGTGGTCTGCACCAGGTTGGCCAGTGATTCCTTGGACAGGGCCTGGGTCGCCTGGGCTTCTTCCGCGATGCCGTCCAGATTGGCAATGATCTGGTCGTAGACAGAATCGAACAGCAGCAGGTTTTCACATTCGTGAATGAAGTCGGCTCTGAGCTCGTCTTCCACCAGCACGTCGAGCACCGTCATATCGCTGAACGCAACCACCGGACGTGCGGACGCGGCAGGACGGATCAAACCGCTGAATGTGCTGGCCAGCTGGGCCCGATTGGCGCTGAGTGACGCTTCGCCCGCGCCGCCGAGACCGGGTCCGGTGATGGCGAGATTCAGCTCCACGGTCAGCTGCGTGAGCAGGTATTGCTCGGACTTGTCCGCGGCATCTCCGGAGTCGGAAAGCAGCTTTTTTCCTTCGTGCGAGAAGCTCTCGCGAAGCTCTGCGCGCAGGCTCGACGTCCGCAGGGCATCGAGCAGCAAACGTGGATCTTCTATGTCTCCGAGCTTCAGGATCTGGCGGATGTCTTCCGGATGCGCCAGGTAGTCCTTGAGCGCCCGCAGATTGCCAACGGCTTCGGCCTTCCAGCGGTTGTAAAGGAAGACGCCAACGCTGGAGAGCAACGTGGCCCTGGCTTCTTCGTAGTTTTTCTTCGGCTCACCAAACAGGAGCTGTGCAATTCTGCCGCGCTCATCGTGCACGGCCTGCTTCTTCTCGTTGTAGTTTTTCCAGGCCTTGGACAGCGCATCGTCGTACACGACCCGGTCGGGATCCTGCAGCCACTTCAGAAAGGTCTGCCGACGCTCGAGCTCGGCGCGCTTGTCGAGCTCGCCCTTGGGCAGGTCCTGATTCGACAACCGCCCGTACTGGGAAGTGGTGGTCGCCTTGATCCGCTGCCGTACTTTCAGATAGCGGAGGTAGCGGAAGGCAACGCCGAAGACATTCAGGTACTCGGTGGGGTTGCGTGACAGCTTCAGCGCCGCGCTTGTCTGCATGCGCTTCAGGTTCTCAGAAGGATTCAGGAAACGCTGCAAGCTCTGTCGGTAATGCTCGAGAATGTAGGGGTTGTTGGCGACGAACTCCTGACAGCTCATCTCCACTCTCGAGATGCCCGCAACGATGGCCGCCCGGAGATTGGCCACATCGCCGTCGGATGGCGAGTAATCGATCACCCCGTCAATATTGCCCTGCTGATAGAGCTCGTAAGCGCCGAGCCCGACGTACTTGGCACACTCCTGCCAGGAAAGGTTCAGACGCCTGGCGATGCTCGCCAGAGACTTGGGTTGAATGGTGCTGAACACGCTGTCGCGAAGCGCGAGGATCATGTTGCTTGCGGCCAGCGGGATCGCCCCGCCGGAGTAACCCAGACCGTAAACGATGCCCACGTTCGGCACATCCACGTTGCTGGCCTCCGCGATCAGGCGGGAAATGCTGTGCGCCTGGTTGTCCCGGTTCGCCTCTTCCTTCGCATCCGCCCCAGGAGTGTCCATCAGCGTTACGATCGGCAGGGCACGTCGGGAGTACCTGCGCATCCGATCCGCTGCCTGCAGGTGATGGGCCGGCCCCCACTCGCCATTGCGATGAGAACGGTCCTGAGCGATGAAGCCGACGTCCCTGAGCTCACCGGCGAAATCCATCTCCACCACCGCCGCATAGAAGGAACCGTCGACCACTTCATCTCTGACCCGACCCAGCTGGCGGATAACTTCCGGTGCAGGTGTCCGACCCGGATCTTCTGCAGCTGCCACCACGGCTTCGATGTAGGAGTCCACATCCAGGCGACCCAGGTGCTCTACCCGCCGGTAGACTTCCTGCTTACCGAGACAGCCTGGCAGCAGCTCGTCACTCTCGGCGCTCGGGAACAGGGAAAAATCCTGGGCCAGACTCTCTGCGATCAGATAAAGCCTGTCCCCTTCTTGAAGCTGCTTATCCACGGCAAGACTACAGGTTAAAATTCGCCGGTACTCTAGCCACTTGCCTCTCCGAAGGCAATGCGGAAGCGGCCAACACCCGGTCAGAATCGCACGCTAAGTCTCGGAAAACTAAACAAAATATCGGAAACCACTTGCCATGACCGCTCTGAACTGCGCCGTTCTCACCATTTCTGACAGCAGGACGCTGAAGGAGGATACCTCCGGTGCTCTGCTCGCCGAGCTGATCGCTGACGACGGTCACACCCTGGCCGATCGAAACCTGGTTCGGGACGACGTCTATCAGGTTCGAGCCGTGGTCTCGGCCTGGATCGCGAGCCCTGATGTCCAGGTGGTGATTTCAACCGGCGGCACGGGATTCACCGGGCGGGACAGCACGCCGGAAGCCCTGACACCGCTGTTCGATAAAACCATCGATGGCTTCGGTGAGCTGTTCCGACAGGTCTCCTATGACGAGATCGGTGCCTCCACCATCCAGTCCCGCTGCGTTGGCGGTCTTGCCAACGGCACCCTCATCTTCGCTCTGCCCGGCTCCTCAAATGCGGTTCGAACGGGTTGGGAGAAGATCCTCCGCCCCCAGCTCGACGTGAACACCCGACCGTGCAACTTCGTGGAGCTGATCCCCCGCCTGCTCGAGCGCTGACGTAACTTAGGTGATCTGGTTCTCGAACCCGGTGTGCTGACCGGCAGGACCGCCGACACAGGCCTGACAGGGTGAGCCGGCGCCGGTTAGAATGCCGCGTTGAAAGTTCCATGGATGAGACCCTGCCGGTGAGTGACAACGTCTACGTTCTGGGCGCTGCCCGGACGCCTATCGGCTCCTTTCAGGGAGCCCTGAGCAGTTTCAGCGCACCCGACCTCGGTGCCCACGCAATCGCGGCCGCCCTGACCAGTGCTAATCTGAGTGTTGAATCGGTAGGCGAAGTGATCATGGGTAACGTGATCAGCGCCGGTCTGAAACAGGCACCCGCCCGCCAGGCCATGCGCAGTGCCGGCCTTCCGGACAGCATACACGCGCTCACCGTCAATAAAGTCTGCGGCTCGGGCATGAAAGCGACTATGCTCGGCCACGACCTGATCAAAGCCGGCAGTGCCGACGTGATCGTCTGCGGCGGTATGGAGAGCATGACCAACGCCCCTTACCTGCTCACCAAGGCACGGGCAGGCCAGCGGATGGGGCACGGGCAGATGCTTGACAGCATGTTCACCGATGGGCTCGAAGATGCTGAGACCGGCGGTGCCATGGGTGCGTTCGCCCAATCCACCGCCGATGACTACCAGCTCACCCGGGAAGCCATGGACGCTTACGCGATCGGGTCGCTGGAGCGAGCCCGCGCAGCCATAGCCGACGGGTCGCTTGCCGATGAGATCGAGCCGATTGAAGTGGCCGGTAAGACGATCAGTGATGACGAGCAGCCCGGACGCGCGAAGGTCGAGAAGATCCCGACGTTGCGTCCGGCGTTCAAAGCGGACGGCACCATCACGGCGGCAAACTCGAGCTCCATCTCCGATGGCGCTTCTGCTCTGGTGCTCTGCGGCGATGAAGGACTGAACGGCGCGGCTCCCATGGCTCGGATCGTCGGCCACGCGACGCACTCGCAGCACCCAAGCGAATTCACCATCGCGCCGGTAGGCGCCATCGGCAAGCTGCTGACGAAGCTCGGTTGGGCAACAGAGGATGTGGACCTCTTCGAGATCAACGAAGCTTTTGCCATGGTGACGATGCTGGCGATCTCGGAGCTCAACCTCGATCCCGAGCGCGTAAACATCTACGGCGGCGCCTGCGCTCAGGGTCATCCGATCGGATCCACCGGCTCGAGACTCATCGTCACGCTCGCGCACGCTATGCAGCGCCTGGACCTCAAGCGCGGCATTGCTGCGCTCTGTATCGGCGGCGGTGAGGCGACGGCGGTCGCGCTTTCTCGCGAAAGCAACCGCGAATGAAGCGTCTGCCGGTCATCGTTGGCTTCGGCGGGATCAATCCGGCGGGCCGGGTTTCTTTCCACCATGCCTATCGGCGCATGGTGATCGATGGTCTGGAGCAGAGCCTGCAGGCACGCACCTACCAGAGCCTTGCCGGGCTCATGGGGCTGGAAGATTCCGAAC
The DNA here is from genome assembly GCA_965215995.1 of Candidatus Azotimanducaceae bacterium. Classification (GTDB taxonomy): domain Bacteria; phylum Pseudomonadota; class Gammaproteobacteria; order Pseudomonadales; family Azotimanducaceae; genus SZUA-309. Next base: position 5,543,311 of record OZ244128.1, read on the forward strand.
AGGACGATGTTCGGCAGCACATCCGCGACCACACCCTGATCAGGCGCATTGAGCTCTTTGACCCGGACCGGGTCTATGTGAACCGGACTGCCAGGCTGCACGGTACCGAAGCGGACGCGCCGTTTACCTTCATCATGAGCAAGCGCTACCTGCCTGAGACGGTGCCGACCGACTGGGAAGTGGACGTGGTGAACGACTCGGAAGTTCGAGTCAGCGTCCCCGACCGACTGGACGTGCTTTTGCCCGACAATCGCAGCTCCCGGGTGGGCAGTGCTGGTCAGCTACCCACCGGCTTCAATCCGGGCGACCGCTATCAGTCGAGAAACCACCCGAGAGGTCTGCAGCTCACCGTGTTCGGTGCCTCGGATACGGTCCGCTCCACCGGGCTCGACATCAGTCATCTGAAGGATCTGGTCGCACCGGATCAGTTTGCCGTCTATTCCGGTTCGGCAATGGGGCAACTGGACAATGATGGCTACGGCGGCGTTTTTCAGAATCCCCTGCTCGGCCGCCGCCCGACCTCTAAAAACGTCCCGCTGGGCCTCAATGAGATGCCGGGCGACTTCATAAATGCGTACGTTCTCGGCAGTGCCGGCGGCACCGCGGGCATCATTGGCGCCTGCGCCACCTTCCTCTACAACGTCCGCGCCGGCTGCCAGGAGATCGTTACCGGGCGTAAACGGGTGGTACTGGTGGGCAATTCAGAGGCGCCCATCGTCCCGGAGGTGATCGAAGGCTACCGGACCATGGGTGCGCTCATGGAAGACGAACAGATCATGGCCCTGGATGGCAGCGATACGCCGGACCACAGACGTGCCTGCCGACCCTTTTCCTCAAACGGCGGATTCACCGTCGCGGAAAGCGCGGTCTACACCATGATCATGGATGACGAACTGGCGCTGGAGTTAGGCGCGCGCGTGCTTGGCTCCGTGCCGGGCGTGTTCGTCAATGCCGATGGATTCAAGAAGTCCATTCCGGGTCCGGGTATCGGCAACTACCTGACCGTCGGCAAGGCCATGGGCTTGGCTAAGGCGATCCTCGGTGAGGAGGGTTTGAAACGCCGCACGCACATGCAGGCGCACGGCACCGGCACACCGCAGAACCGGGTGACCGAGTCGCACATTCTCGACGAGTTGGCCCGGATCTATGGCATCGACTCGCTACCGGTTGCCGCCATCAAGGCATTCGTGGGGCACTCCATGGCACCCGCTGGCGGGGATCAGCTGGCGGCCGTGCTCGGCACCTGGTCGCACGGGCTGCTGCCCGGCATTACGACCATCGATCACATCGCCGACGACGTGCATCACGAGCACCTGCACTTACCGCTGGATCACCAGCCCCTGGAGGCTGATCAGCTGGATGCCGCCTTCATCAATTCCAAGGGATTCGGTGGCAACAACGCCACCGGGCTATTCCTCTCGCCTGAGCTCACTGAGCGGATGCTGGCACGGCGCTGGGGCAAAGACAGGATGCTCGAGTGGCGGCGGCGAAACGAAACCGTGAGTGAGCAGGCTCAGGCGTACGACGATGTGGCGGACAACGGCGAGACCAAGGCCATCTACCAGTTCGGAGAAGGGGTCGTTGAGGGCGAGGATCTCGCCATCAGCACCGACGAGATCCGTATTCCCGGATTCGGGCAGCCTGTTCGTCTCGATCTGGAGAATCCCTGGTCCGATATGACCGACGGCTGAGTCGCGCTTGCCAAGCTTCCGGCTGCTGTGCCCATCAGTGCATCGTATCCTGTCGATCAGCCAACTCGGCCAGCCGTCGCTTTGCCATCAGCGCCAGCGCATCCTCCTCCGTGTCTCTGCCCAGCTCGGCGGCTTGACTGAAAGCAGATCGGGCGCCCTCCACGGACCCCAGTCGTAACCAGTACTCGCCCTGCTCGAAGAACAGCGTCGAGCTATCCGGCAGGATGCGCTGCTGACAGTCGATCATCTCCAGTGCGCGGTGAAATTCGGCTTTCGCGACGAAGTGATACTTCAGATTGTTGAACATCCTGAGCAGGAAGTCTGAAGGCCTGGCCCGGACAAATGGATTGCCCTGCCTCGAGTCCTCCGGCAGGGTGGCCAGGCAATCTGCTTCGCTGCGGGTCACCAGCTGATAAGGATCAACCAGCGCCTGGCCCACCCGAACCAGGAAGTGGCCGGGAAAGTTGATCCCCTCGGCTGACTGACCGGATGTTTCAGCCACGTGAGCGACCAGAGCCGCAAGCGCGATGGGCAGGCCGGAGCGGGTTTCGAGCAGCGTATCGATCCGACTCCCCTGCTCCACGTCCGCCGGTGAGCGTCCGCCGAATCCCTCCTCCTTGAGAAACGACCAGGGCGTCAACCGATCATCATAGCGATCGGCAAGTCGGCTGAGTGCACGCTCCGTTTCCGTCCGATTGAACGCTTCATGTATGCACTCATTCACCGCCAGAGCCGCCGCCATGAAGGACGTGCCCTCATCCGCGGCCAGCGTCGAGAGCTTGAGAAGCGTCCCTTCCCGCATCAGTGCTCCCGGGTCTTGGCGAATGTGATCTCCGGCCAGCGATCTTCCACCAGCGAAAGGTTCGCCCGGGTGGGCGCAAGGTAGGTCAGATATCCACCACCATCCAGTGCCAGCTGCTCTTCGTGCTTGCGCTTGAACTCGTCGAGCATCTTCTCATCATCACAGGTCACCCAACGGGCGGTGAAGATGTTGGCTTCCTCATAGACGCAATCGGCCCGATACTCATCTTTCAGTCGGTACGCCACCAGATCGAACTGCAGCACCCCGACGGCACCGACGATGAGATCGTTTCTCGTAAACGGCTTGAAGATCTGACTCGCACCTTCTTCTGCCAGCTGGTCGAGTCCTTTCTCCAGCTGTTTGGTTTTCAACGGATCCTTGACGCGAACCCGCCGGAAGAGCTCCGGTGCGAAGTTGGGAATGCCTTTGAACCGCAGCGCTTCACCTTCGGTGAACACATCGCCGATCTGTATGGTGCCGTGATTATGCAGCCCGATGATGTCCCCGGGGAAAGCCTCTGTCGCCTGCACCCGGTCACCGGCCATGAAGGTGACCGCGTCCGTCACCTTGATCTGTTTTTCCAACCGTACGTGGCGCATCCGCATGCCCTGTTCATAGGTTCCTGAGCAGACCCTTAAGAAGGCAATCCGGTCGCGGTGCTTCGGATCCATGTTCGCCTGAATCTTGAACACGAAGCCGGAAAACTGCTCATCAGTCGGCTGAACGGTTCTGCTCTGAGTTTCCCGGGGCTGGGGTGGGGGTGCTGCAGCAACAAAACCATCGAGCAGCTGGCGCACGCCGAAGTTTCCGAGGGCGGTGCCGAAGTAGACGGGTGTGAGGGTCGCAGTCAGGAAATCGTCGAGCTCGAAGCTGTGACTGGCGCCACGGACCAGCTCAATCTCCTCCACGAAGCCCTCGTACTCATCACCTAAAAACGCTTTGGCTGCTTCGCTGTCGAGACCTTCAATCTCATCATAGGGATGAATGTGATGGCCGTGGCCTTGCTCGTAGCAGACGATACGATCCGTTGTGAGGTCGTAGACTCCTTTGAAGTACCGCCCCATGCCGATGGGCCAGTTCATGGGCGCGCACTGGATCTGCAGGATGTCTTCAATCTCATCCAGCACCTCGATGGGATCGCGGATTTCCCGGTCGAGCTTGTTGATGAAAGTCAGGATGGGCGTATCCCGCAGCCGGCAAACCTCCATCAGCTTGATGGTACGCGGCTCCACGCCACGCGCCCCGTCAATCACCATCAGCGCGGAATCCACGGCCGTAAGCGTGCGGTAGGTGTCTTCTGAAAAGTCTTCGTGACCCGGCGTATCGAGCAGGTTCACCACGGCGTCCGCATACGGGAACTGCATGACCGACGTGGTTACCGAGATGCCTCGCTCCTGCTCCATGGTCATCCAGTCGGAGGTGGCGTGCCGATCGGACTTACGGGACTTCACCGTACCGGCGAGCTGGATGGCGTTGCCGAACAGCAGCAACTTCTCGGTCATCGTCGTCTTGCCCGCATCCGGGTGAGAGATGATGGCGAACGTTCGGCGGGCGTCGACTTCCCGGGCAAATACCGCCGGACTGGCAGCCATGAAGACCTCTGATCGTGAGAAAAGCGGGCGATTATACCGAAGCCCGTCCGGCGCCTGCTAACTTCTCGACGCGTCCCGGGTTGCAAAGAAGTTTTCCAGGTCGAGCACGAGCACCCGGGCGTCTTCATGGCCGATATGGGCGGGATAGTAATCCTTGCGCAGACCCACCTCGGTGAAGCCGATGGAGTCATAGAGCCGGGCGGCAATGTGATTGGTCGGGCGAACCTCGAGAAAAAGCGCATCCGCCCCGGCCTCATGGGCTTTCTCCAGAGCGTACATGACCAATGCCCTGCCGAGGCCGCCACCCTGCTCGCTGGCACGGATGCAGACGTTTAGCAGATGTGCCTCACCGGCTCCGATGGTGACAATGGCATGGCCGAGGATTTCGTCGTCCTGCTCGAGCACCCAGCACTGATTGCCCACCTTCAGGCAATCGCTGAACACACCGCGGGTCCAGGGAAAGTCGTAGCCGGTAAACTCGTTTGCCAGCACCGCATCCAGATCATCGGCAAACATGGGTCGAATCTTCATCGGCGCCCTTCGAGCTCGGTCCAGAGCGAACGCTTCTTCTGCCCGTCCACCATCAACTCGGCAAGCGGGGCCAGCAGAATGCAACCATCAGGTACCTGACCGAGCCGATCGGCCACTTCCCGCCCGATGAGCAGAGTCGAAGGGTCCAGATCGTCGATCTGTTTCGAGAGGAAGGCGCTCAGGGCCTTCCGAACCGCTTCGGCGTTGTTGTCGACGCCCGGTTGGGGCCAATCGAACGCCAACTGGGTGCTTTCGCCACCGAACATGCCGCTACCGGCGGCAAGAAGATCCAGCGCGAAGCGCCTGGCGGCCTTCGACGGGCCCAGCTCAATCAGCATCAGCACCGGGCCTTTGCTGAGACAGGCCACACTGAACGGGGCCACAGCCGGGCCGGCAGCTCGAGCAGGCGCTGGGCCGGGCCGCTCTACCGGCAAATCCTCCGGCACGCTGACCCTGGGGACTGACAGCTCGCTCAACGGATCTGCCGGGCCGGTTCGAGCCAGCCAGACATCCACGCCCATCTGCCGCAGCATTGTGCGCTTCCTCGCCGACCTGTTCGCCTCGACTTCACTCATGCCTAATCATTGTACACTTAGCGCCCCCAAGGAACGGCGCCTTGACGATGAAGTACCTGACAGACGACACCCGCATCACCGGCATGGAAGAGGTGGTAGCTCCGAACGAGCTGCTCTCGGACATTCCCATCAGCGATCGGGTTTCAGAGCTCGTCTTTTCGAACCGGCAGTCCATCAGCCACATGCTCACCGGTGAGGATCCCCGGTTGCTCGTCATCATTGGCCCCTGCTCCATTCACGATCCAGCCGCCGCACTCGAATATGCCGATCGGCTGGCAGTACTGGCTGGCGATCTCAAAGACCGGCTGCACATTCTGATGCGCGTGTACTTCGAGAAGCCACGCACCACTGTGGGCTGGAAGGGTCTGATCAACGATCCGAATCTGAACAACTCCTTCGACATCAATCATGGCCTGCGTGTCGCCCGGGGACTGCTGCGGGATATCGCCGAACGTGGCCTGGGCACCGGCACCGAATACCTGGATCCCATTACACCGCAGTACCTGGGTGATCTGGTTTCCTGGGGCGCCATCGGTGCCCGAACCACGGAAAGCCAGATACATCGCCAGCTCGCCTCGGGCCTCTCCTGCCCTATCGGCTTCAAGAACAGCACCGATGGCTCCATCCAGGTGGCCGTTGATGCAATCGGCAGCGCCGCCAACTCTCACATCTTCCTGTCCGTGACCAAGCAGGGACATTCGGCCATCTTTTCCACCTCCGGCAACGAGGATTGCCACGTGATTCTCCGTGGCGGTGGCGGCAAGCCCAACTACGACAATCCGTCCGTGCACTACGCAGCCCGACTGCTCGAGCAGGCTGGCCTGACCCCCCGGGTGATGATCGATATGAGTCATGCCAACAGCGAGAAGGACCACCGCAAACAGATCAAGGTCTGCGACGACATCTGCAATCAGCTGCGTGATGGCGAGCCCCGCATATTCGGGGTGATGATCGAAAGCAACCTGATCGAAGGCAATCAGAAAGTGGCGAGCCCGGACGCGCTCACCTATGGCCAGAGCATCACGGATGCCTGCATCGGCTGGGAAGATACCGAGCGTTGCCTTACTTACCTGGCTGAAGCGAGCGCCGCCCGGATCGCCGGCCTCGCACAAGCCGCTCCAGCATGAGCAGCACGAACACGGTGAGATAGAGCACGCTCTCACCGTAGTCGTCCTTGGTCAGCCAGAAATGATGCAGCACACCGAGGGCGACGGCCGGATATACAGCAATGTGCAACCTGCTCCAGCGCCGGCCTAGTCTCGCCCGCCAGCTGTTGGTTGAGGTTATGGCCAGCGGCACGAGCAGCAGCAGCCCGAGAAAACCCACCGTGATGTACGGCCGTTCAGTCAGATCCTCCAGGATCTGCCGCCAATCGAAACCGGCGAAGAACCCGAGATATGCCAACAGGTGCAGGCAGACGTAAGTAAAGGCAAACAACCCGACCAGCCTGCGATAACGCATCAGCATGGGCGCATCTAGTGTTCGCCGCGCTGTTGAGAGCGCGAGAACACCGAGTAGCATCCAGAGACCCCACTCTCCTAAGTAGGTCACTACGGCCTTGGCCGGATCGGCACCAAGTTGACTCCCCGGTTCCACCAGCTCACCGATGATGTCGGTAACGAGAACGACGAGCGGTAGCGCCAGGAGAGCGAACAGGGCCAACTTCTTCCAGAATTCAGTAATGGCGAGAAAGGTCCATGCCGCTGTAAAGGGAAGCCACCTCTTCCGCATAGCCATTGAAGGGCAGCGTCGGCATCCAGTTCTGATCGAACAGGGTGCTGGGCATGCGCCGTTCCCGCGCTTGGCTCCAGCGCGGATGGTCGACATCCGGATTCACGTTGGCGTAGAAACCGTATTCCTCAGGCTGGAGCAGGTGCCAGGTGGTTTTCGGCTCGGTTCGCGTGAAGCGGATGCTGACGATGGATTTGATGCTCTTGAAGCCGTACTTCCAGGGCACCATCAGTCGCCACGGGGCGCCGTTCTGATTGGGCAGGTCTTTCCCGTACACACCCGTCACCATCAACGTCAGCGGATGCATGGCTTCATCCATTCTCAAACCTTCGACGTACGGCCAATCGATGCCGGAAAAGAGGGTTCTCTGACCGGGCATCTCCCTGGGACGGTACAGGGTTTTAAACTCGACGTACTTGGCCCGAGAGGTGGGTTTCAGCCGGGCAAGAATGTCCTTGAGCGGTATCCCGAGCCAGGGCACGACCATGGACCAGGCTTCGACGCAGCGGAATCGGTACACCCGCTCTTGTGGCGTCATACCCTTGATCAGATCTTCATAGTCGAACTCGCCGGTCACCTCCGCTTCTCCCCTCACCTTCACCTTCCAGGGCGATGTGGTCAGTCGATGCGCATAGCGGGCCGGGTCGTCCTTGTCTCGGCCGAACTCGGAGAAGTTGTTGAAGCCGGTGACGATCTCTTCCGGTGTCAACGGCTCCGCTTCGGAGGGTAGCGAGGTGGTGTCAGCGCTCGCACCTTCAGCGCTCGCCCGCGCCGTGCGAGGCAGCAGGGCGGCCGGGAGCGCAAGCGCACCAGCACCGAGACCCAGCTCGCCGAGGAATGCGCGCCGGTTGCGGAATATCCTTTCCGAGGTTATCTCGGAAGGTCTGATAGGATCGGGCTTTCTGATCAGCAACTGGGTCTCCTCGTTTCCAGCGCCCTGCCTGGGGACACTACTGAGACCTGCAGGTAGCTGCGGAGTTCACTGGGCCGAGCGTCGGCGCCGCTTGCGAGCCCGTCGCCAGAAGTGCTGGATGGGGCCCGAAGCGGCATAGACCAGCGCAATCAGCAGCAGCACCCGGGGCGGGTCCAGTGCCAGGACGGCGAACACCAGTACCACGGCGACCAGGGTAATGAACGGCACTCTGCCCTTCAGTTCCAGCACCTTCGGCGAGAAGTAGAGGAAGTTGGAGACCATCAGCAAGGCCACACCAACCACCACGAAGCCCATACTCACAGCGGCGGCCAGGGAGGGCACGCCGAGGCCGAAGTCCGTCCAGGCCCAGACCATACAGGCAATGATGGCCGCTGCGGCCGGGCTCGCCAGCCCGGTGAATGTCTTGTTATCGCCTTTGGTGTTGAATCGGGCGAGACGCAATGCCGCACAGGCCATGTAGATGAAGGTGGCTACCCAGCCGGCCTGTCCCAGGCTGTCCAGCCCCCAGGAGAAGGCAACCAGCGCCGGAGCCACGCCGAAGGCAACCATATCGGAAAGCGAATCGTACTCAGCGCCGAACTGACTTTCGGTGCGCGTCCAGCGGGCGACTCGGCCATCCGCGGTGTCGAGCAATCCGGCAACCAGAATGGCCAGTGCGGCGGCGACGAAATCACCGTTCATGCCGGCGACGATGGCGAAAAAGCCGGCGAACAGCGCACCTGTAGTGATCAGGTTGGGCAGCAGGTAGATGCCCCGGCGTCGGGCCTTGCCTTCTTCCTCTGGCGCCGTTTCTTCCTCTAGCGCCGTTTCATGCTCAGACGCCATTTCTTCCTCAGGCGCCGCTCCCGCGCTGTGCTCCCCATCCGAGGGGACTGCCTTGAGCTTGCGGTCGTCGCTCATACCGCTCCTGATTGCGGGCCGATCCTAGTTCTTGTCTTTATCGACCAGTCTGTTTTCCTGAATCCAGGGCATCATAGCACGCAAGCCCTCGCCCACTTCCTCGATGGCGTGGCCCTGACTGATGCGCCGCATGGCCTTGATGGAAGGTGCGCCGGCCTGATATTCGGCGACGAATTCCTTGGCGAAGCGTCCAGTCTGGATCTCCTCCAGGATCTTCTTCATCTCCTTCTTGGTTTCCTCGGTGACTACCCGCGGGCCGCGGGTCAGGCCACCATACTCTGCCGTGTTGGAAACCGTGTACCACATGTTGGTGATCCCGCCTTCATAGAAGAAGTCGACGATCAGCTTGAGCTCGTGCAGACATTCGAAGTAAGCCATCTCGGGTGCGTACCCTGCCTCGACCAGGGTTTCGAATCCGGCCTGAACCAGGGCCGCTGCACCGCCACAGAGCACGGCCTGCTCTCCGAACAGATCCGTTTCCGTCTCCTCGCGGAAGGTGGTCTCGATGATGCCGGCGCGCCCACCGCCATTCGCGGAGGCATAGGACAGCGCTGTGTTCTTAGCCTGACCGGTCGCATCCTGGAAGACGGCGATCAGGCTCGGCACACCTCCGCCGGCGACGTACTCGGAGCGGACGGTGTGACCCGGTCCCTTCGGCGCAATCATGATCACGTCCAGATCGGCGCGAGGTTCGATCAGCCCGAAGTGGATGTTGAAACCGTGCGCAAAGCACAACGTCGCACCTTCTTTGGCATTCGGCAGGATCTGATCCCTATACAGCGCCTGCTGATGCTCATCCGGTGTCAGCACCATGACCAGATCGGCATCCTTCACCCCTTCGGCCACTTCCTGCACGGCGAATCCCGCGTTCTCTGCCTTGCGCCAGGACTCCGACCCTTCACGCAGACCAATGGCGATGTTGCTCACGCCGGAATCACGAAGGTTGTTCGCATGGGCGTGGCCTTGAGAGCCGTAGCCGACGACGAGCACATTCATCTTCTGAATCAGGGAAAGGTCGGCATCTTTGTCGTAATAAACTTGCATGAGGTTTCCTATCTGGATGCTGTGTTTGTCTGCTTGTTCGCTTCGCTCGGTGAGGTACGTCTGCTGGTCCGTCGCGATCAGCTCATACGCTGAGGATCTTCTCGCCCCGCCCGACTCCGGACACGCCGGTGCGCGCTACTTCGAGGATGGCCAGCTTGCCAATGGCCCTGATGAAGGCATCGAGCTTTTCGCTCGGTCCGGAGAGCTGCACCGTATAGCCGGTTGGTGAGACGTCGACGATCTGGCCACGAAATATGTCCGTCGTGCGCTTCACTTCCTCCCTGCTATCTCCCTCAGCGCGGATCTTCACGAGCATGAGCTCCCGCTCCACATGATCTGCTTCGGACAGATCGACCACCTTCACCACCTCCACCACCTTGTACAGGTGTTTCATGATCTGCTCGATCTTGCTGTCGTCGCCGATGGTGGTGAGGGTCAGCCGGGAAAGTGTGGGGTCCTCGGTGGGTGCCACGGTCAACGATTCGATGTTGTAGTTACGCTGAGCAAAGAGGCCTACCACCCGGGACAGAGCACCGGGTTCGTTTTCCAGGAGCACGGCAATGATATGGCGCATTACATGTAATCTCCCTGGATGCTCGAGGTGATCTTGGAGAGGTACATGTCCTGCATGGACCCGCCTTTGATCGCCATCGGGTAGACGTGCTCATGGGGATCCACCCAGACGTCGACGAACACCAGACGGTTCTTGAGCGCCGGGCTGAACGCTTCGTCCATAACCGCGTCCAGATCCGCTGCGTTCTCCACCTTGAAACCGATATGACCGAACGCTTCGACCAGGGTTTTGAAATCCGGTAGCGAGTCACTGTAGGTGCTCTGGGAGTGGCGACCGCCGTACTGCATGTCCTGCCACTGCTTGACCATGCCGAGGGCCTGGTTGTTCAGCGCGATGATCTTGATCGGCAGGCCATACTGCAGACAGGTGGACAGTTCCTGCATGTTCATCATGAAGCTGCCCTCGCCGGTTACGCAGGCGACCGTGGCGTCTGGAAAGGCGAACTGCACCCCCATCGCAGCCGGCAGCCCGAAACCCATGGTGCCGAGGCCGCCTGAGTTCACCCAGCGCCGCGGCTTGGCGAATTTGTAGTACTGGGCGGCGAACATCTGGTGCTGGCCCACATCCGAGGTGACAAAGGCATCGCCGCCGGTGGCCCGGTACAAGGACTGGATCGCCTGCTGCGGCAGGATGGGCTTTTCCGGGTCGACGGCCAGGTTGTGGTCGAGACCGTGACTGGCCCGCCAGACGTTGATCCGCTCCCACCACTCGGTGAGTGCCTCCGAGTCCGGCAAGGTCACATCGTTGGCCGTCAGGCTCTCCACCGCAGCGTTCAGATCTTCGAGCACGCTGGCGACCTGACCCACGATCGGAATCTGAGCCTCGATGATTTTCGAGATGGATGCCGGATCGACGTCGATGTGGATGACGGTGGCGTCCGGACAGAACTTCTCCGGATTGTTGGTCACCCGGTCGTCGAATCGGGCACCGACCGCGAGGATCACATCCGCATGGTGCATGGTCATGTTGGCTTCAAAGGTACCGTGCATGCCGAGCATGCCGATGAATTGGTCGTCATCGCCCGGAAAGCACCCCAGGCCCATGAGCGTGTTCGTGACCGGGTAGTTGAGCCTCTTCGCAAGCCGGGTCAGTGCTTCCGTCCCATCCCCGGTGATCACACCGCCGCCAGCGTAGATCACCGGGCGTTTGGCATTCACCAGCGCGGTTGCCGCTTTGCGGATCTGCCGCCCGTTGCCTTTCACCGCCGGGTTGTAGGAGCGCAGCTTCATGTTCTTCGGGTAGCTGTAGGTGGCCAGTATCTCCGGATCCGTAGTGTCCTTCGGTACGTCGATCACAACCGGCCCCGGACGCCCGGTAGTCGCGATGTGAAAGGCCTTCCATACCATGACGGGGATGTCCTCGGGCTTCTTGACGATGAAGCTGTGCTTCACCACGGGCCGCGAAACGCCCACCATGTCCGTTTCCTGGAAAGCGTCGGTGCCGATCACGTTGTTCGGCACCTGACCCGAGATCACCACGATTGGAATGGAGTCCATATAGGCCGTGGCAATGCCGGTCACCGCGTTGGTGGCACCGGGTCCGGATGTCACCAGCACCACACCGGGCTTGCCGGTGACCCGAGCATAAGCGTCCGCCATATGGGTCGCGGCCTGCTCGTGACGCACCAGAATGTGCTCGATCTTCTGCTGCTTGAAAATCGCGTCGTAGATGTGCAGCGCCGAGCCGCCCGGATAGCCGAAGATGTACTCCGCGCCTGCATCCTGCAGAGCGCGGATGAGCATCTCGCCGCCGGAAATCTGCTGCTCGGCTGAGTCGTCTCGCTGGTCAGTTGCCACGGTAATGTCCGCTCATGGATCAGTTAGTTTACTTTTCGGTCTGCGCCGCTTTTCTGATTACGGTTCGCTTGTTTTGCGCTCCAGCCCGGCAGCCTCCAGAGCACGGTCTCAACCAGACTGTAACTGATTGATTTCTGGGAGTTTTGGCCCGAGCGCTACCGAAAAGGCGGGTATTCTTGGGGTTCGCACCCGACATGTCAACGAAAGTGAGAATCAGGTAACAATATACGCTCCAACTGCCACTCTGACGCTGTTTGCGGAAGGGCTACAATGTGCGTACTGAGGAATTGGTCAATCTGGCCGATACGACTGGTGAGGCCAGGAAAAAGGAATGCACGGATCATGAAGACCCCTCGACTGGTTATCGCACTGGTTGCCGCCCTGCTGGCTGTGTCCAGCCTGCCTGCTGGTGCAGACAAGATCTACCGTTGGGTCGACGAGAACGGGGTGGTCAACTACACCCAGCAGAAACCTCGGGATACGGAATCGGAAGCCATCGTGACCAACACGGGCGCACCCAGAACGGTAAGCGAAACCGCGCCAGCGCCCATAGCCACCAGCGCCGCCACGGGTGAGGAGCTCTCGCCGGAACAGCAGAAGATGCTGGACGGCCTGCGCGCCGCCGAACAGGCCCGACAGGATGAGATCGCGCAGATCAAGGCAGACAACTGCCAGCAATCCCGCGACGTCCTTTCCCGCCTGACCCTGAAAAACCGGATCCGGGTAAAAGATGCGAACGGTGAGTACGCCATGATGCCGGAAGATGAGCGCCAGCGAAGGATCAGCGAGGCTCAGAAGAACATCGCCCTCTACTGCGTGCCTGCCTGACGGTATCCGTGGCTACTAACGTATCCGTGGCTACTAACGTATCCGTGGCTACTAACGTATCCGTGGCTACTAACGTAGCCAGGCAAGCGTTGCCATCCGTCCCGTCTGCCCTTCCCTTCGGTAGGAATAGAAGCGCTCGGTATCCCAGGTAGACAGGCCGGATCGGTACACCTCCCGAATCCCCAGCCCTGCCAGCTGCAGCGCCGCAAGCCGCGAAAGATCGAGATAGCCTTTGCCAGGCAGCGGCCCACGACGCAGGGCCTGCTCGTATTCGGCTTCTTTTCGCGCCACCCGCTCGAGCACCTCCTCCCCGACCTCGTAGACATCGGCGCCGATGGCAGGCCCCAGCCAGGCCACTTCCGGCCGGATCGGCATGGCTGCCACCGTTTCCGCGAGGATCCCGTCCACCAGCCCCCGCCAGCCGCCGTGGGCGAGGGCAACGATCCTTCCCGCTTTGTCGCCGAGCACCACCGGCAGGCAATCAGCCGTCAGCACGGCCAGCACCTGACCCCGCTCTGCGGTCCAGACCGCATCGGCGCGTGGCAGTGCTTCCCGGCCCGCTTCCACCACCCGTACGCCATGCACCTGCTCGAGCCACTGCACAGGGAGCCCGCCGAGGTGTCGGGCGAGGATTGCCCGATTGGCGGCGACTTGCGCCGGATCGTCTCCCACATGGTCCGCCAGATTGAATCCGCTGCAGGCACCCTGGCTCACCCCACCCGTTCTGGTGGTGGTCAGCGCTCGCAAGTGCTCCCCGTACGGCCAGTTCGCTTCAACCCATGCGATCGGCTCAGTCATCCTTAACAGCTACCTCCCGATCCACCCGCAGCGCTTCAATCAAACGGCTCAGGTCGTCGGGTATTGGCGCGCTGAACTCCAGAGCCTCACCGGACGCAGGGTGGTTCAGACCAAGCATCCAGGCGTGCAACGCCTGCCTCGGAAACGACCGCAGGTGAGTGATCAGATCGCTGGCAGCCCCTGGCGGCAGCCGGCCTCGGGCGCCATAGCGGCGATCTCCGACCAGCGGATGGCCCAAGCTGGCGAGATGCACCCGGATCTGGTGGGTTCGCCCCGTGGCAAGCTGGGCTTCAATCAGCGTGTGAACCCGATAGCGCTCCTGAACCCGCACCCGGGTGAGCGCCGGTTTGCCGTCTTCCCGCACTGCCTGCCGGGTTCGGCTTCGGGGATCCCGTCCGATGGGCGTATCGATGTCCCGCCCGGCGACCATCCTGCCTTCGCACACGGCCAGATATCGGCGTTCGATGTCCCGGTTCTGCAGGTCGCGCACCAGTTGCGTATGAGCCTCCCGCGAGGCGGCGACCACCAGCAGACCACTGGTGTCTTTGTCCAGGCGGTGAATGATCCCGGCTCGAGGCAGGTTCGCCAGTGCTGGCCGGTGCTGGAGTAACCCGTTGACCAGCGTCCCATCCGGATTTCCGGCACCGGGATGGACGACCAGGCCAGCCGGTTTGATCACCACCAGCAGATCGTCATCTTCGTGCAACACGCCGAACTCGACCGGTTGGCCGCTAGCCCAGTCCGCCGCCGGCTCGGCAAGAACATCCAGCTCCAGGCGCTCACCGCCAATCAGCTTGGTTTTCGGTTTGACTACCGCGCCATCGACTTTGAGTGCCCCCTCACCCAGCCAGCGGCTCAACACGGCTCGGGAGAACTCATCGAAAAGTAAGGCGGCAACCTTGTCTGCCCGCTCCCCGGCGAGTGCCACCGGCACTTCTGCCGTTCTTCTAATCCGGGTCGATCGTTCAGCAGGATCCAAGTGGTCTGACGTTGGCGGGATGGAAGTTGCAACGGTACGCTAAATCGTTAAATTAGCGAAACTTTTTCCGCACCCTGCGATCGAGGTTGCATTGATCATACGCTCCCCGGATACCCCGATGGCGCCACGCTTCGCCAAGGCCACGCTCGTCATCGTGCTGCTGCTGACAACCGCCGCCTGCTCGTCGATTCCGTTCTTCGGCAAGGACAAAGAAAAGAAGGACTTCGAACAGGAGGACATGAACACCACGGAGCAGATTCTTTACCGGAATGCGCAACGGAGCCTCCGTTCCGGCAACTACTCCGTGGCCATCGAATCCCTGCAGCGCCTGGAAGCCCGTTTTCCCTTCGGCCGCTATGCGGAGCAGGCGCAGCTGGAGATCATCTACGCCCACTACATGGCCGCATCCTACGAGTCGGCCCGGACGGCGGCAGACCGGTTCATCCGTCTGCACCCGAGCAACCCGCACATCGACTATGCCTACTACCTGAAAGGTCTCGCCGCCTTCAGCAAGAACAAGGGCCTGATGGACCGTATCTTCGCCTCGGATCCGGCGAAACGGGACGTGACCTCAGCCCGGGATGCCTATGCCGACTTCGCTACCCTGCTCGCCCGCTACCCGTCGAGCCAGTACGTGCCTGATGCGCGTCAACGGATGCTCTACCTGCGTGACCTCATCGCCCAGGCTGAGCTGTACGTTGCCGACTACTATATGCGTCGTAGAGCCTATGCGGCCGCCAGCAATCGAGCCCGCTACGTGGTGGAAACCTATTCCAAATCCGAGGTGGCGGCAGACGCCCTGGCGGTCATGATCGAGGCCAACTACCGGCTGGGGCTCGAAGATGCCGCCAACGATGCCCTGCGGGTGCTGGCCATGAACTTCCCCGACTATCATGCCTTCGATGAGAATGGCGCTCTGGTGCTGAAGGACCAGATTCGCAATCGGGACCGCTCGTGGACCAATCTGATCACCTTCGGTCTCCTTGATCGGCCGAAGGTGCCGCCACCCATTACCATCGAGCAGCCGGAGGGAACGGATCCGTTTGACGCCTAGCAGCCTGTTGAATAGATGGTGATCACCTACCGCGCTGAGATTCTCGATGAGGTGGAACGCCGCCGACTCGAGCTCAGCATCGGCCTGCTCCGGGTCTACAACTACTATCGGGTTCTGGTCGGCCTCGGGCTCCTGGCCGCCGCTTCCCAGACGCTGATCGGCACCCGCTTCGGTCAGCTGGACATGGGTGCCTTCTACCTGATCACAGGTACCTACACGCTGATCAATCTGCTCTCTGCGCTCGCCCTGCAGTTACTACCCGCCCGGCTCTACAAAAGCGATCTGCCCGCTCTCAGTCTGGTGCTGTTCGACATACTGATGCTGACGGCGCTGACCTTGTTTTCCGGAGGCGTGTCGAGTGGCATTGGCGTGCTGGTGCTCGTGTCCGTGGCCATTGGTTCCATCCTGGTAACCGGCCGGCTGGCCAACCTGTTACCCGCCATAGCCACCATTGCCATACTCTACGCGGAGTTCTACATCTCTCTGTCTTTCCCGGACCTGCACGACGACTACTTTCAAGCCGGGATTCTCGGTGCCCTGTACTTCACTGCGGCGCTGTCCATTCAACGCATCTCGCAGCGGGTACGGCTGAACGACTTACGCGCTCTCACCCAGGCGGCCGAGCTGGCCGATCTGGAAAGGGTCAATCGGCAGATCGTGCAACGCATGCGGACCGGCATCGTCCTGGTCGATCATGAAAACCAGATCCGCATGGCCAACCAGTCGGCGCTCGCCTTGATGGGTCAGATGCAGGAAGAAGGGACCACCCACCTGCCGGATGCCCTGCTACATCATCTCCTGGACTGGCGCGAAGATACTCAGCTGCGGATCTCGCCGTTCCACATCCGCCAGGACACCCCCGAAGTCCGGGTCGCCTTCTCTGCGGTGCGGACAGACGATCCAAATGGAGACGTGACCATCTTTCTCGAGGATACGGGCGAGATCCAGCAGCAGGCGCAACAGCTGAAACTGGCAGCCCTCGGTCGGCTTTCCGCCAGCATCGCCCACGAGATCCGCAATCCCCTGGGTGCCATCAGTCACGCAGCGCAACTGTTAAGTGAGTCACAGAATCTGGATCAAGGTGATGCCCGCCTGACAGACATCATCCACAGTCATTGCCAGCGAATGAACAGCGTCATAGAAAATGTGCTGGAGCTGTCACGGCGGCGGCCGCCCACGCCGGTTAGACTGACCCTCAGTGATTTTCTGGATGAATTCAGGACCGGATTCATCGAGTCAGTCGAAGACGCAATCATCGAGATCGACGTGGAACCGAGGGACACGGAAGTGCGGGTCGATAAGAGCCAGCTGGAGCAGGCGCTCACCGCTCTGGTGGAAAACGGCACCCGCTACAGCAAGGAAGCCGGCAAGGAACCGTACGTGCGCCTGGAAGGCGGCATGGATCCGCGCACGGAACGCCCGTTCCTGAATGTGATCGACCGGGGACCGGGGGTGCCGGAAGACAAGCTGGCTAAGCTCTTCGAACCCTTCTTCACCACGGAAGCATCCGGCACCGGCCTCGGGCTCTATATCTCCCGGGAGCTCTGTGAAGCCAATCAGGCACGGCTCAACTATCAGCCACAGCCGGATGGCGGGAGCTGCTTCAGGATCTCGTTCGCTCACCCGGATCGGATTACAGCCTGATGGAAGCCGCACGCAAGCACGCTCTGATCGTCGATGACGAACCGGACATCCGGGAGCTCCTCGAGATCACCCTTGGCCGCATGGCCATCGATACTTCCGTGGCTGCGGACCTCGCCGCCGCCAGGGCTCTCCTCGACGACAACGACTTCGACCTCTGCCTTACGGACATGCATCTGCCGGATGGCAACGGCCTGGAACTGGTGAACCACATCGCAGCGCTCAAGCCCAACCTGCCTGTGGCGGTGATTACCGCCTTCGGCAGCATGGATACCGCGATCAGCGCCCTGAAAGCCGGGGCGTTCGACTTCGTGCAGAAGCCCGTGGACCTGGAGCAGCTGCGTAGCCTGGTCGATACGGCGTTGAAGGTCGCGCCCATGGACGAAACCGGTTCCGCCAGCACCAGGCTGATCGGCGAATCCGAGCCCATGCAGGCGCTGCGAGCGCAGATCGGCAAGCTGGCGAGAAGCCAGGCACCGATCTACGTGAGCGGAGAATCCGGCTCCGGTAAGGAAGTGGCCGCACGACTCATTCACGAGCAGGGCCCTCGCGCCGAAGGACCCTTCGTGCCCGTCAACTGTGGTGCGATTCCCAGCGAGCTCATGGAAAGCGAGTTCTTCGGCCATCTGAAAGGTAGCTTCACCGGCGCGGTGGCCGACAAAGCCGGCCTGTTCGAAGCAGCCACCGGCGGCACGCTGTTCCTGGACGAAGTCGCCGATCTGCCGCTTTCCATGCAGGTGAAGCTGCTGCGCGCCATTCAGGAAAAGAGCGTGCGGCCGGTGGGTTCTGCGGATGAACGACCAACGGACGTACGCATCCTCTCCGCAACACACAAAGACCTGGCCGGCGAAGTAGCAGCCGGCCGATTTCGACAGGATCTCTACTACCGCCTGAACGTAATCGAGTTGCCAATGCCGAGCCTGCGGGAGCGGCCTGCCGACATCTCGCTGCTGGCCGAGCAGATTCTCGATCGCCTGTCCCAGGACTATGGCAACGACAAGCCCAAGCTGTCCCGAGAGGCGCTGACTACTCTGGAAGCCTATGCTTTCCCCGGCAACGTTCGAGAGCTGGAGAACGTGCTGGAGAGAGCGTTCACCCTCTGTGAGGCAAACCGTATCGAGCCGGACGATCTGCAGCTCGGGCCTGTTGGCGAGCAGCCACTCCGGGTGCTCGACCCTGCCTCAGCCGGGCCCACGGAACCAGACGGCCCTGCCGAGCCTGTGGCCAGAGAAGGCGATGGTGCCGCCACAGCGGCAACCGACGAGGTGCCCGACACTCCGGCGCTGGCCCCTGGACAATCGCTGGAAGACTATCTGGAAGCCGTGGAGAAGAAGCTCATCACCGAGGCGCTCGAATCCACCCGCTGGAACAAGACGGCGGCAGCTAAGAAACTCGGGATCACCTTCCGGGCGTTGCGATATCGGCTGCAGAAGCTGGATCTGGAGTAAGCGTTCCGGCGCGGCCGATCGCCGTGTATCGTCCCGGCACCCACCCGCTCAACTTACCGGTCCGATTTCTCACACCCACGGAGGCCATTGATCCGCTGTGCATCTGCCGTTCCGCCCCTAGCCTGTGCGGGTGGCAGATCGTGTTTTCAGCAAAGGTCGATACTTCACTGCCTTCACCCTGGTGGAGCTGCTGATCACCCTCGCCATCGCCGCCGTGCTGGCCGGTCTGGCCCTTCCTGCCTTCAATGACCTCATCGAACGTGTGCACGGGACCAGTCGGGTCAACGACCTGGTCGGCATCGTCCGCTTCGCCCGGCATGCGGCGATCGATGGAGGTCGCTGGGTCACCCTCTGTCCTGCGATCGATGAGACCTGCACCAACAGCACAAACTGGGAAAGCGGCATCATGGTGTTCCAGGATCGAAACCGGGATGGTAGCCGACAGGTGGAGGAACCCGTGCTCGGTTACCTGCCACAGCTGGACGAGGGCGAGCGACTGAGCTGGCGCTCATTTCGGCGCAAGAACTTCCTGCAGTTCCGTTCGGAAGGCTATACGAACTGGCAGAACGGCAGCTTCCACTACTGCCCGGCCAGCGGAGATGCCCGCTACGGCAAGGTGCTGATCGTCAACATCCAGGGCCGCACGGCCCCTTCTGTGGATGCGGACGGCGATGGGATCGATGAGCAGGCCAACGGCAGACCGTTGGTCTGCTAGTGACCGTTGGTCTGCTGGTGACCGTTGGCCTGCCAGTGACCGCGGTCTGCAGATGACCTGCTGGACCTGGCCTATGCGCCTTCGAGCCGGTAGTTGTCCGGCAGTTGCACCACTCGAATCGCGTGTCGCTCCGATTCAGACACCACACGGTACGTCACAACCGCTTTCATGCCGGCCTGGAGCATGGTGAACGCGCCGTAGCTGCCGCGTATCTCCACCTCCACATCCGGCACGGCCTGAAACCGAACACCCTCGAATATCAAGGTGTTCGTACCAAAGTCCACCGCCTGAATGACGCCTTCCATCTCCTTTTCCGGCGCGAGTTCAGCCACGCTAGCCGCCAACACCATGCCGCTGATCGAAATCAGCAGCATGGCTATGAAGGATTTAGTCAGCTTGAGTTTCATACCTAGCTCCTTAGTCCAATTCCTGCCAGGACAGACGTCCAGTTCGGTTGTCGTTCACATCCAGGATCCGGAACGATGTGGTTTCGTTACCACCGCTAATGAACAGGAAGTCAGTGTCACCTTCACCGCCAAGAATCGACGGGTCCACGAGGGAGCCGTCCAGGGCATCCTGATCAAACAGGATGCCTGCGGAGTAGGACTCCCCATTTACCTGGATCAGATCACCATCGTTCACATAACCGTCGTTGTTGAAGTCGACCAGGGCGCGAACCGGGTTGCCTCCGCTGAACACGTCAAACAGCAGGATCGATCCGGGGCGTGCACCGAAGCAGCTCGTGGAACCTACGCTCGGCAGTACCGTCGCTGCGATGATGACTCCGTCACGGTAGATCATGCGTCGGATGGCTTTTTCACCCGGGAACTGCGGATCAGGCGGTGCCAACCCGGATGTGTCCGGATTTGCCGCACCGGAGATCGTCGTCGCTGCCCGCGGGAGATCCAGATCGATGTACCAACCGTAAGTGCCCGGTACGCCACTCTCGGACTCGTAGTCGACCAGATTACTGGTCAAGATCCGGCGGGTTTGTGCCGGGCTGACGGAATCGTCCACCACGTTGGTCATCACCTGCTCCACCAGGCGCAACGCCTTGGTGTCCGGCTGAGCCGTCGCAGGGTTGGTCTCACCCCGATCCCAGATCGAGTAGATAGACTGAATATCACGCGAGTTGGCGTCTTCCCGTGCCACGTGGCTGCCGGTACCGAAGGTGACCAGGAAGCCATCTTCCGTCGGGTGCTTGGACACAATCGGCTTTGAAAGGATCGGCTGGATGGTCGTCGTGCCTCCGCCATCTGTGTAGCTCGCCGTGAAGAGCCGGGTGGACGTCCAGTTGTCCGGATTCGCATCCGAAAGATCGAACCGGAACAGATTGCCGAGACGATCGCCTGCATATACCCAGTCGACCGTACCGTTCAGATCCACATCCACAGCAGTCGGCGTACCCAAACCATTGGGATATCCTGCCTGCGGTGCCGGAACGAGCGGCACACCCACACCTGTATCGATCTTGATGACATCTCCCGGACCCCAGCCATCGACACCTGCGTTGACGAACAGCACGAAGAGCTTGGCAACACCGGCAGTCGAGTTCAGACCATTACCCATCACGGCTACCCATTCATTTCTTGCAGGGCTACCGCCATCCGAGACGTTACTCATGGTGATGGTCGGCTGCGAAGTCGTGACACCGAGGTCCTTGACCGGTCGACCTGCGGGATCAAGCAGACCGCCGCCGGCGAGCAGGTTACCTGGGCATGCGGACTCCGAGTAGCCAGGGCAATCGATCGGATAGGTGTCATCTTCGTCTGTGAACTCCCACAGTACCGATGACGAGGCATTTGCCTCCGATGTGAATTGCGCGCTTGGGTCAGTCACGTTCAGCGCAAACAGCCCTTTACCACCGGCACCCGTGCCGCCAATCAACAGTGTCACCCACTCCTTGCCGGTAACGGCTCGGCTCGGGCGCATGTACACGTCATTCAGACTCGGCGTCAGATCCACGTAGTACTTGTGCTGATAGAACGGTGAGGTTACGTCTTCCAGATCATTGTGATAGATCTGGGTGGTGTCCATATTCTTGTTCGGCAGATAGCCGTACAACTCGAGGCCTGTCTGGGCATCGAAACCGTGCATGATGCCGTCGTTCGCCCCCACATAAACCACTGGACTCCTGGAGAACTGAGCAGCAACAAAATCACTATACAGGTCATCCGTGGGATACGGCGCCTGATCACGATTGATAGCCCTCGGTGTTCCGACGAACACCGGGCTCGAGTTGACGATGTCGCCGAGCAGGCCATTGCTGACCGGACGATCCCGGAGAACGCCACCATTCTGATTTTCATCCGTACGCTCACCGCGAATGAAGTCCACCTCGGATGCGCTGAGCATCAACTGCTGATCCGGGGTCAGGTCCACATGACGGAACGGAATGCCATCGCCGGACATGGAGTCGGACGTGACCAGAACACGGTTGTTCGGCATCATGTTTGCGGGATTCAGCATTTCCGATGCACGCCAGGTGGGAGCCGGAGCTAGTGAACCATCGGTGTTGACCACCGTAGCCGTAAGCTCACCAGTGTTGTCCCGGAGGTCGAAGAAGCCCCTGTAGAGCAGGGTGCCGTCTCGCAGAGAGGTCGAGTTGAACGCCGCTGCCGAGGTGGAAGACGCCGCCTGGGTGAATTCCAGAAATGCCTGTTCGAAGGCAGCTTGGAGTTCAACCGGATTGCTGGCATTCATGAATCGGCCACGACCATTGGTCGCCGCGTGCAGCATGTCGTCGATCTTCTCCAGCGGGCCACTAAATGGATCCGTCCATGAGAACGGCAAACCGGTCACAGGTGAAGTCGTCGACGTCGGATCGATCGGCACATCCGCCGGATCCAGCGTGCCCGTCACACCGAATGCAATAGCGTAGGTCTTCATGTGCTGATGCATGGTGTTGTTGGTCGCGTTGAACGTTCCAGGAGGCGCGCCATCCACGTCGGCTCGCGACAGCGGAACCTCATCGTCCAGCGTAGTCTGCAGATCGGTTTCGTAGTAGTGCATGGCAACGTCGGCCAATGTCGCGCTGACGCTATCGTTGTACCGACCGCCATCGAACGGACCCGTGCCATCGTTGTCCCGGTTTCCGGAAACGCCTGCCCCACCATTCCAGTAACCGTCTGAGAAGAGCAGCGCGAAGTTCTGCTGACACATTCCGTCCGGTGCCGGAAGCGCCGGGCAGTACGGGCCGGTTTGGCAGGCAAAAATGTCACCAGCCCGGCCAAGTGCCTGCCGAAGTGGCGTACCGCCGTAGGAATCCACATCATAGATGTTGTCCAGCAGCAGCTTCTTACTGCCTTCCGTATACAGCTCGTTCATCAGCCGGATTTCCTCAGAACCTGTATTGCTGATGGTTTCGTAGCCGACCCGGATATCGGTGACCTCCGATATCACCCGCCCGATGGAGCTCTTGGTCACGTACTCCCGCGAGCGGTAGTACTGGAACCAGTTAGCGAAGTTCTGAATCTCTTCCACATATGAGCAGGTGGTCGCATCACCATCCGCCGCACAGTCTTCACGTCCATTGGCGGCTGGCCAGGGAGCATTCGCGGGTGTTATCTCCACCAGGGTATGTGGATCGTCCCATGCCAGCGGCGGCGTTGCGGTCGTGGTGTAGTAGCGCGGTATGTAGAGACTTTCGGTGCCGTCCACATCCACGGTGTTCCGGCCGCCATTGCTGTCCCACTCGGGCACGCGAGTCGCATCGTAGCTATGCGAAGAGAGCATGTCGAAAGTGTTCGATGGATCCCGAGGCTCGAGACGGATTGCGCTCGGGTCAGCGTCCGTGAAGTCGTTGTTGTTGATGTCCTGCCCGATCCACGGCCGGTACATGATGTCCGGGTTGTAGTAGATCCGGTTGAACAGGTGGTTCCGTGCACGCCAGACACCATACTCGTTGCCCGTCATATCGGAATCCGCATCCAGACCCTCCTCCGTCGGCAGAACCCTTCCGTAGGTACTGTTCGCCGGATAGGCGTTCGTCGGAAGATCCCACAGATAGGTGTAGCTCGTGGAGTAACGGCCGCTGCTCGCTACGGAATTGTTACTGAGAACAAATCCGCCGTTCTCATCCGCACCGTCGACGATCAGATTCCAGTCCATGCTGCCCGAGTCATCCATTACCACCAACACGTTCGGCGGCACGCTGTTCGTCTGCTCCAGCGGGATGTTGCTGATATTGTAGGTCACCGCAACAGTGCCGGGCGCTGGCGGTTGCGGCGCCGGCGGCGTCGGATTGACCACGACGCGAACTTCATAGTCCGCGCCGCTGCTCACGTCGATGCCGTCGAACAGCCGGTAGAAGAAGGAAATCTCACCGGTGAAGTTGATCGGCGGTGTGAAGGTAAATCCACCCGTTGCGGTATCGAGATTCAAGTTGCCCATCGGTGGCGGTACGGTAAGCACGGCTGCCAGGGGTGAGCCAACCGGATTCCCACTGCCATCGAGCAGAGCGCCATCCACGTCATAACTACCGGTGAACACGCCATCAACAGGATCTACAACCAGACTCTGGTTCTCGTAGATGGAGAACGTGCGCTGCTGAATGCCTTCAGGCGGATCGTTCACCTGGTTGATCTGGATGGTCACGATCGCCGGAGGAGAGATGTCACCATTGACATCGCGAATGCTGTAGCTGAAGTAATCCGTGCCGAAGAAGTCATCTTTCGGCTGATACTCGATGTTGTTACCGTTGATTGTTACCGTTCCGTTCGGATCTGCGATCGGATCATCAAACGGATCCAGTACGATGGTGGGCGTACCTTCACTGAAACCGCCAACCCCCGCGCTCAGAATGATCGTCGGCTGCTCGGCAAGGTAGTCGTTAGCCAGCACCGGAATCACGATCAAGCCTGAATCCTCATTCAGCGGACCGACAAAGTCGTCAGCCGCCACCGGGAAGTCGTTCACGCCGGCGACAATGAAGTCGAAAGAATCCGATACTGAAGCACCTGTCGTGTCAGTCGCGGAAACATTGATGGTCGCATTACCATTCTGATCAGGCGCCAGGTGGAAGGTGATCACCGAGCCGACGATCGTAGAGACGTCGAACAGCCCGGGATTCGAGTTGCTCATGGTGAACGTCAGCACATCGCCATTCGTCACGATATCCACATCATCGAAGATCGTGGAGAGATCCCAGGTGAAGGTGGTTGGATCGTCCTCAGCGGTATTGACGTCAAACAACGGCGTCGCCTGGTAGGGATCGTCGTTGACTGGAGTCACGGTGACGATGAAATCATCGCTGGCCGTCAGTCCGGTGCTGTCCTCGGCAACAACCGTCACCGTCGCGGTGCCGTTCTGATCCGGACCGATGTCCAGACTGAGCGCGTTGCCGGCTACCGAGACCACTGGAATGAGCGTCGGGTTGTCCGTGGAGGCCGTGTAAGTCAGCACATCGCCATTGCCGATATCCACGTCGTCGAACACACCCACCAGGCTCGTCACCTGCAGGCCCGGATCTTCCGCGAAGTTCATATCAACGATCGGGTTGGCAACAAACGGCGCATCGGTCTCGGGCGTAATCGTAACCGCGAAGGTCGTCACCGCCTGGCTGCCCTCATCGTCTTCGGCAGTCACCGTGATCGTGGCCGGACCGTTCATATCCGGTGTGACGGTGAAGTTGATCGTACCGGCGATGTCACCGAGCGGAGAGTTGGTGGCATCAATGAGCGCTGGATCAGAGCTCGAGACCGTGACCGTGTGGATCTCACCGCCATTTGCAATATCGTCGTCTGCGAAAGCACCGACCAGCGACACTGCGATGCCGCCGATGTCCTCAGGTGCCACCACGTTGGTAAGACCTGCAGCAACCGTGACCGGGTCGTTGACGCTGGCAATGGTGACATCGAAGGTATCGGTGACCTGGACTCCAGCACCGTCTTCCACCCCAACCGTAACCGTCGTGGTGCCAAACTGATGGGGCTGCGGCGTCACGTTCACGCCGGTGCCGCTGAGCACAACTTCGACCAGGCTGGTATCGTGACCAGCCAGTAGAACGACCGTCAGCGTATCCGGCGGTGTATCGCCCAGATCCGGATCATCGAATTCAGCACGCACTTCCACGAAGGCAGTGCTGTCGTCCTCGTTCATCGGCAGGTCGGCCACATCACCAACCAGGACTGGCGGGTCGTTGATCTCTACCACCGTGATCGTGATGGTCTCCGAGTCATCCGCGCTTGGTATGCCATCGTCCGTCACCCGTATGGTTACCGGGAAGGTGCCGGGACCATCTGCTTCTACAGGGGTCCAGCTGAAATCGCCGCCTGGGGTGATCGTGGCCCCCGCAGGCGCGCCAGGATCCAGGCTGAAAGTCAGAGCATTCGCCGGGATGTCAGCGTCCGTGGCAGTTGCCGTGAACGAGAGCAGGGTTTCTTCATTGACGATCTGGTCGCCGATTGCAGCCAGAACCGGAGGCTGATTGGTCTCGCCAACCGTGACGTTGAAACTGGTGGTATCGAACAACAGGCCGGTGCCGTCGTCGGTAACCCGCACGGTCACTACATACAGCCCTGGGCCATCCCCTTCCGCCGGTGTCCAGGAATAGTTACCGCCGGCGGTGATGCTGCCCGGACCGGCGTCGAGGCTGAAGGTCAGGCCATTGGCCGGCAGGTCCGGATCCGTGGCCGTGGCCGTCAACGCCAGGGCGCTGCCCTCGTCGATGGTCTGATCGGTAATCGGATCCAGCACCGGCGGCTCGTTCAGCTCGTTGACCGTCACGTTGAAGGTGGCAGTTCCGAACAGGAGGCCGGTACCGTCATCGGTGGCCCTTACAGTCACTGCGTACACACCGGGACCATCCGCTTCGGTCGGGGTCCAGGAATAGTCACCGCCTGCGGTGATGCTGCCCGGACCGGCGTCGAGGCTGAAGGTCAGGCCATTGGCCGGCAGGTCCGGATCCGTGGCCGTGGCGGTCAACGCCAGGGCGCTGCCTTCGTCGATGACCTGATCGGTAATCGGGTCTACCACTGGCGGCTGATTCAGCTCGTTGACCGTGACGTTGAAACTGGTGGTATCGGACAACAGGCCCGTGCCGTCATCGGTTACTCGTACGGTGACCGCATAAACACCGGGGCCATCCGCTTCGGCCGGTGTCCAGGAATAGTTACCGCCGGCGGTGATGCTGCCCGGACCGGCATCGAGGCTGAAGGTCAGGCCATTGGCCGGCAGGTCCGGATCCGTGGCCGTGGCGGTCAACGCCAGGGCGCTGCCCTCGTCGATGGTCTGATCGGTAATCGGATCCAGCACCGGCGGCTCATTGACCTCATTGAGAGTTATGTCGACATTGTCGTCATCCGTATAACCAAGGTCGTCGGTGACGATGATGTTGATTGAGTAATTGCCGTCATCGGCTTCGGTCGTGTTCCAGGTGAAGAGGCCGGAATTCAGGTCGATGGCAGCACCAGCCGGTGCACCTCCACCAAGCGTGTACTCGAGCGTGTCACCGGGGGCATCGGCGTCGGTTGCGGTAGCGGTGAAGCTGATCGTATCCCCTTCGTTCTGCACGATGACGGGCAGCGCATTCAGGGTGGGCGGATCGTTGGTGACGGTGATGTCGAAGAAGGAGGAAACGGGCGGATCGTTGTCCTGAGCGCGCACCTCGATGTTTGCGGTGCCTTCAGTGCCGTTTATCGGGTCGATGACCAGCCGGTTACTGCCGTCGATGGAGACATTGACAACCGCATCACCTCCCATGACCGATACGCTGTAGACAATCGGGCCGTTCGGAACGACCAGCGTAAAAGCCGGCACAACGCTGATGGAGTTATCCGTTGGCGCCGTATGGCTGAAGACCTGATCCGGGATGGGCGCACCCGGGCCAAGCAGGGCTTGGACCGGTACAGCCGGCATCATGGTCAGGGCAAGTGCAATGGCAACGCTAAGCCGTTTCGTAATCAGGTGGTACATCTTCACTCCTCCTTCGCACGCCGCTGATCAGTCGAGAATTCGACCGTAGGTCGTCTGCAGCAAAGCCCGGGAATTCTGGGTTGCGCCGAATCCCATGGCCGTTACGCGAAAAACATCCACACTGTCGGAAGAACCGGCAGCGTTATATTCGTTGTCCTGCTGGTAAGCGTTTTCATCGCGCTGGACCGTCGCGATGTGCTCAATCATGAACCTGGGCTGGGGCTGGTTCGGAGTGCCGTTAACGGGTGTGCCGGCAACGATGGTTCGACCGTCACCCCAGATGGCATCGTCTTCCCAACGGTTTCCATCAGCCAGATCCGGCACGTCCCATAGACCACCGGCGCCCCCATCGTTGTACGCCACGGTGGACGTGGTGGCTTCGAGGATGACTTCTGCATCTCTAAGCGCGGATTCAGCGGCTTCAAACGCCAGCAGCGCATCGTGTTCATTTCTGGCCATACGGATCTCGAGAGACGTGGTCTGCACAACGGAGACACCGAGAATGGTCAGCACCAGCAACAGCACGAGACTGATAAACAGCGCCACACCGGTATTCGTTCTATGATTGAAATTCCTGCGCATCTTGGTTGCCTTACAACTGTGGGTTCGCATTGCGGACCAGAATTGTCTTACTGAATGTCCGGGTCAGCGTGTTGTTGTCATCCGTAACCTCATCGATCGAACTCACGGTGAGGGTGACCCGAATGGAGACCACCTGACCGGGATCTGGCACGGCAGACGCGATGACATACTGGTTCGGGTTCGGAATGTCATCGGTCAGGGTGGTGTCGATGCCGTAGAAAATCTGCATGTCTTCCACACCCTGAATCAGCTCAACCGGTGCACCGGCCCCGACCTTCTGCCACAGCGAGTTGGGCGTATCGCCAACGTTGTTCTGCCTGAGGCTGGGGGCCACGAAAAAGTAGGTGGACTCGACCGCGCCGACCACCGAGTCCGTTCCATACGAGCGACCCAGGAAAGACTTGGTGAAATTCACCTGAGGACCTGCCGGGGGAGTTACCAGCGCGGCGTTCTGGAAGAACGGGCTGGTACCGCCGGTGTTAACAGCATTCTGTAGCGTTGCCTCGTCACCTGCGGGAACTAAGTTGGTGACCCGAAACACGGCCGCTTGCTCACAGTCCGCGATCATTACGATGTCATCCTGACCGAACCCCGGATCCCCGCCTGGCGCACTGATGACGGCGTCATCGAGCGGTTGGGTGATCACCGTCAGGCGTTGTGTGGGCTGACGCAGATTTCTAAAGACCACGATGTCTGCATCGGTGTCCAGTGCGGCAATGTTGATTCCGTTCCCTGAGTTGGTGTTGCCTGGCGTTCCGCCTGGAAGATTGAGCGTTGAGGGTGTCCAGGTACCGTCGCCGTTCGAGTCGAATCCGGCAACCGCCTCGTCCACGTTGTATTCCGGAAGCTGTACCGGGTTACCCACAAGACCCCAGACCCGAGTCTGGTCATCACGGATACAACCGAAGTAACCGGCCCTACGCGCAGCGCCTGAGATGAACTCGAATGCAAACCGGGCGTTTTCCTGCAGCCTCGCCTGACCGCTGATGATGTTCGCGCTCTGGGAGTTGCCGATGAAGAGCTGCACGATGCCCGTCACCACGATGAGTCCCAGCGCCATCGCCAGCAGCATTTCGAGCAGTGAGAAACCGGATTGTCTGTTTCGATAGGTCATTGCGCTTCTGCTTCCTGTCAACTTCCTGATCAGCTCTGGCTGTCTATGGTCACGGTGCCGACCTGGCCGTCAGGCTCGGTCCAGATCACGGTGATGGTGACCACGCCAGCACCATCCACAACGATCGAACCATCGCCTTCCGGCAAGCCAGGCTGATCGGCTTCCGGCGGCAGCACACCGGCAGCACGGAAGCCGGTGCATTGAGCGTTGGCATTGAAATTGCCCAATGAGCACTTCCAGACAGCCTGGTCGAACGTAACCATCTGGGCCTGGGAGCAGGCACCGGCCATGCAGTCCGCAGCCCCGGGAGGTCCATCGCCGAGGCCTAGCCCGTCATAGGCCGCACCCGGCACCGCCCCTTCGGGGTTGGCCCGGACCCGGTCCATCATGTCGTAGGCAAGTTGCACTGCTTCAGCACGAAAGAGCGCACCCCGGTTGTTCTGCAGGCTCACCATCTGCAGCGCCGTAATGCCGAGCACGCCGATGGCGAGCACGAGCACGGCAACCAGCAGCTCGATCATCGAGAGGCCGCGCTGTTTTCTGGATGTTTGCATTCGATCTTTCATGATCCGATTCCGCTGCTCCTGCGAAAGAGGGTTACGGACAAGCCAGCTCTGCGCTGGCAGCCCGACCGATGGTGTTCACCGCGACTTCGCGTCCCCGAGTAACGCCGGCTTCGCAGATCTCAATGGTGCCTTGGGCACCCAGCGTCATCAGGCCGCGGCCATTGAATGTGAGAGTGCCGACGCCGTTGAGGCCACCAAGCGCGTTCATGGTGGCAGCGCCCGAGCCATCGAACTGGCGGATAAGGACGGCAGGATCGTTAGGGCAGTTGCCCGGCGTGCCTACCACGACGCAGTAGCCCGGGCCCCACTCGTTGGCGTTATCCCCGGCGTTTACGGCCTGGACACTGACGTCTGCACCGCGATTGACCGCCTCACTGCGCGCCAGATTCACCGCCGAGATGAAGCCGTTGACTCGCGACGCCATGTTGCGCTGCTCGATGAAGGTATCGAAGGCAGGCAACGCAAGACCCAGCAATACCGCAGCGATGGCCATCGCTATCAGCAGCTCGATGATGGTGAATCCGGAGAGGAAACGCTTATTAGAACACTTACTTAACAAACTACTCTCGGCTGAAATCTATGCCAGCGAAGAGTTTAGGAGCCTGACTGGGGAAGGAAACGAAGGTCCGATGAGTGGCGGGTTTTGGCAGGATGAGTGGTCACCCGGTCTAGAGAGCGGTCGCAACGCCGCTTTCTATAAGGGATTCAAGGCAATGGGCTTTACTCCTCCCAGTCGTTCTCACCTGCGTCGATGGCGCCATTGTCGTTCTCGTCCCAACCACGCTGGCCATTGGAGTTATAGGTAACGATGCGGCCGTCATCCACCTCGCCGATCGGCGTTGCAGTGAGCGCGAAGTTGGCAGCACCGCCAACGATGGTGATGTTGTAGCGTGTAGCCGATTCCGGTGTGCAGACGGCCGGGTCAATCGCCCCGTCATCGTTGCCGCCTACCGCAGCACCGAGGTAGTCGAAAGTCTGACTGGCCCGCCGCTCCAGCGCCTGGGCACAATCCAGCAGATCGGCCATGGCTTCGGACCGGTAAGTCCGATCTGAATAGCGGGTGTAGACAGGAATAGCGATGGCCGACAGCAACGCCAGAATGGCTATCGCGACCAAGAGCTCGATCAGCGTAAATCCCCGTGTGCGATTCGACATCACCAATCCTTTCTAACTATCTGTATTTAAAGAGTTTACTGCGCGTAAATTCAGCTAAGGGACCCGCACGTCGATGATGGACACATCAAATACGATACGACGGCCAGCCAACGGATGATTGAAGTCCACTTGCACATGCTCTTCCATGACCTCGCGCACAACTCCAGGCAATTCTCCGCCCGGGCCGGCGAAGGAAACCATCAGCCCCTCTTCCAGCGTCATATCCGCCCCGAATCGGTCCCGGCGCAGGATCTGCACGTTCTCCACGCGATGGCGGCCGAACGCATCTTCAGGCTCGATCAGGATCTGGGCGTCGTCCCCGGCCTTGAGCCCGAGAATGGCCGCCTCGAAACCTGGCAGGAGGTTGCCATCGCCAACGGTAAACATGGCCGGGTCACTGCGGCGGGTGGTGTCGATCTCCTCACCGGATTCCAGGTGCAACGCGAAGTGCAGACGTACCCGGTCCCCCATTTCAATGGCACGGTCCCCGGGCCCGTTGATCAGC
The DNA here is from genome assembly GCA_965215995.1 of Candidatus Azotimanducaceae bacterium. Taxonomy (GTDB): domain Bacteria; phylum Pseudomonadota; class Gammaproteobacteria; order Pseudomonadales; family Azotimanducaceae; genus SZUA-309. Next base: position 5,574,780 of record OZ244128.1, read on the forward strand.
CCGCTCATGAAGCGGCCCGCTCCCGCCGTTCGCGACGGAACTCCAGAACCAGCAGCAGAATCCACAGCGTGGCGCCGCAGAACAGCGCGATGTCGGCGATGTTGAAGGCAGGAAATCCCCAGCGGTCGTAGTGGAAGCGGATGAAATCGACCACGTAGCCGTGCAACAGGCGGTCGATCCCGTTACCGAGCGCACCACCGAGAATGAGCCCGTAGACAACGCCCATCAAGCGATCACCGACAGGCAACTTGCGGAGCTCATAGATGATGAAGACGGTAAACGCTGCCGCCAGACCGACAAAGAACCACCGTTGCCAGCCGCCGCTGCCGGAAAGAATCGAGAACGCGGCGCCATCGTTGTGCCAGCGTACCCAGCTGAAGATCGGCAGCACCTCCACTCTCTCGCCGTAGGCCAGCGTTACGGTCACATACCACTTGCTGAGCTGATCGGCCGCCACTACCAAGGCCGAAACACCCAGCCAGCGATACCAGAAACGATTCGCTGCTCGTGCTGCGCTCATGATGCGCCGTCCGCAAGGATGGCCCGGGCATCTTCCATGTCCTTGTGGATCTGCGTCTTCAAGGCGTCGAGGCCATCGAATGTCTGCTCATCACGGATCTTCCTGACGAAGCGCACACTCAGCAAGGAGCCGTAGATATCCCCACTGAAGTCAAACAGGTGCACCTCCAGGAGAGGCTCCTTGCCATCCACCGTCGGCCGCACCCCTATATTGGCGACACCGTCGTACTCCTTGTCCAGCCCTTCCACTCGGACCGCATAAACACCCTCGAGCGCCGCCCGATAACGCTGCAGCCGGATGTTTGCCGTCGGCACGCCAAGCTGTCGACCCAGCTGCCGGCCATACACCACCCGGCCCATGATGAAGTAAGCATGACCCAACAGCTTTTCAGCCAGCGTGAAATCACCTTGTGCCAGCACCTCGCGAATCCGACTGCTGCTCACCCGCTCATGCTCGAAGGTGAGCGTGCCCATGTGGCTGACGCCGAAGCCGAGCCGGTCACCGGCAACCTTGAGCGCTTCGTAATCACCCTGCTGGTCTTTCCCGAAACGAAAGTCATCGCCTACAACGATGTACCGGATGCCGAGACGGGCATTCAGCAGCTCTTCGATCACCCATTCGGCTGTCGTGTTGCGTATGGCCTCGTTGAAAGGCACGCACAACAACCGATCCAGCTCCGTCTGGCAGAGCAGCGTGATCTTCTCCCGAAAGCGGGTGAGCCGGGCGGGCACCTTTGCACCGGCAAAGTACTCGCGGGGTTGCGGCTCGAAGGTGAGCAGCATGCTCGGCACGCCGAGCTCCTTTGACTTCGCAAACAGATGATCGAGGAGCATCCGATGGCCATGATGCACACCGTCAAAGTTGCCGATGGTCAGCACGCAGCCCTTGTGCTCCGGCTTCAGGCTGTAGATGCCGTGAATGATTTCCATCGCGGGATTATACGGCCTACGCCCGATGCAGGAGGTGCGAAATCCGCCCTCCCAGCAACCAAACACCCGCAAGATAGACCGCAGCGCCCACGGCCACGATTCCGGTCAGCCAAAGCGCCCGGCTCAGAATCGTGGTTTCGAGCCAGGCCGTATCGGCCGGCGCGAGCCAGAGCAGGACAACCACCATGGCCATTGTCGCGGCCAGACAACGCACCAGCATGAGCCCGGATTCACGGCTGGGCCGGCAGCGACCTGCCCGATAAAGCCCACGCCAGAGCAGATAGGCGTTCACCGTGGCTGCCGCAGAAGTTGCAAGCGCCAGGCCGACGTGGCCCATGATCTTGAACAGCGCCAGGTTCAAAGCCACGTTCACCCCCACCGCCACAACGCCGATTCGGAAAGGCGTCGCCGTATCCTCCTGAGCAAAGTAGGCGGGCGCCAGCACTTTGACCGCCACCAGAGGCACCAACCCCACCGCGAAAGCCTGCAGCGATAAGGCGGCCATCCGGGCATCGAGCGGGGTCAGGGCGCCGTGCATGAAGATGCTGCTGATCAGTGGCACCGCCAGCACATAGAGCGCGGCGGCGGCCGGTAAGGCGAAGAAACCACCTACCCGCAGCCCCCAGTCGAGCGTTTCCCGAAAACCACTGAGGTTGTCCTCGCTGTCGAGCCGGGAGAGGTTCGGCAGCAGCACGGTGCCAAGCGCCACCGCCACCAGACCGATCGGCAGCTCGAGCAGCCGGTCGGAATAGTAGAGCCAGGATATGCTGCCGACCATCAGGAAAGATGCGAGCAAGGTGTCGATGAGCGCATTGATCTGGCTGACCGATGCAGCGAAGACTGCCGGCAGCAGCAACACGCCCACCCGGCGAGCTCCCTCGTGGCTGACTGAGACCCTCGGCATGACGATCAGGCCGAGCGACTTCAGCGCCGGGAACTGGAACAGGAATTGCGCGAGGCCGGCGAAGACGACGCCCCAGGCCAGCGCAAAAACCGGTTGGCTGAAGTAACCGGCAGCAAAGAAGATGGCGCCGATCAGGGACAGGTTGAGCAGTACCGGTGTGAACGCAGGCACCGCATATTTGTGGTGGCTGTTGAGGATGGCACCAGCAAACGCCGTCATAGAGATGAAGCCGAGATAGGGGAAGGTGATCCGCACCATGTCACGAGCCAGAGCGAACTGCTCCGGCTGGTCCCTGAAACCAGGGGCAAACACCATGATCAACCCGGGCGCGATCAGTATGCCCAGCCCCACCACGACCAGCATGGTCAGAGCCAGGTTGCCGGTCATCACCCGAATGAAGGTGATCAACTCCTCTCTGGCGCCCTCTCTGTAGCGGGCCAGTACCGGCACGAAAGCCTGATTGAAGGCACCCTCCGCGAACAGTCGCCTGAAGAAATTCGGGATCTTGAAAGCAACGAAAAAGGCATCGGAGACCGCACCGGCGCCGAAGAAATTCGAGAGCACCACATCGCGCACGAAACCACTGATCCGGGACAGCATGGTCATGGCGGCCACTATCGTGCCCTGGGCAGCGACGTCCTGCTTACTGGCGCTTTCAGTCAATTCCGGATCCATGGCCTGGCGCGACCTTCAACAGAGCCTGGGGTTGACAGAGGTATATCCCGACGGCATATTCCGCGCCTCAAAAAACCGACACCTGAGGAAGTTTCCTTGGCAAACAGCCCACAAGCCCGCAAGCGCGCCCGTCAGGCGGAAGGTCGACGTCGCCACAACGCCAGCCAGCGTTCCATGGTTCGTACCTACATCAAGCGAGTCGACGCTGCGATCGAGTCCGGCAACCAGGCTGATGCCGCCGCCGCACTCGCCTCTGCCGTGCCTGTCATCGATGGCATGGTCAGCAAAGGCATCATGCATAAAAACAAGGCGGCCCGTCACAAGTCCCGCCTGAATGCCAAGGTCAAGGCACTCAGCGCCTGACCACCCCGCACTCAACTCAGCACAACCAAGTTGTCTCTGTGGATCAGCTCAGGCTCCAGGCTGTAGCCGAGCCGCTGGCCGATGACATCACTGCTGGCACCGAGCATTTTTGCGGTTTCCGTGCTTGAGTAGTTTGAAAGGCCCTGAGCCACCACCAGACCCTCAGCATCTTCACAGGCAACCAGCTCGCCCCGGGAAAACTCGCCGTCGACCGCGGTTACCCCCACCGGCAACAGGCTCACACCCCGTTCGCGCAGCGCAGTTACCGCACCCGCATCCAGCGTCAGCCGACCTTTCACACGCTGCTGACCGGCAATCCAGCGTTTTCGTGCATCCAGTGGCGAGACGTTGGCTGCCAGCAGAGTGCCAACGGGCTCACCTGCCAGGATTCGCTTTAGCACACCCGGATCTGCACCGCTGGTGATCACCGTATGTGCACCGGACCGGGCCGCCAGCCGTGCGGCCTTCAGCTTGGTGATCATGCCGCCGCGGCCCAGCGCACCGGAGCCACCAACCATTGCATCCAGACCAGGGTCCGCCGCTTCGGCAAAATCGACACGGGCGGCACCGGGCGTCTGTCGCGGGTCGGATTCATAAAGACCATCGATATCCGTCAGCAGAATCAGCAGATCTGCCTGCAGCAGATTGGTGGCCATGGCTGCCAGCGTATCGTTGTCGCCGAAGCGAATCTCGTCTGTCGCAACCGAATCGTTCTCGTTGATCACCGGTACCGCGCCGAAGTCCAGCAAGGTGGTCAGCGTGGCGCGCGCGTTGAGGTAACGCTGTCGGTTGGCCAGGTCATCGTGGGTGAGAAGGACAACGGCCGCATGTCGACCGTGCCGCGCAAAGGCGCGCTCATAAGCCTGCACCAGTCCCATCTGCCCCACCGCTGCTGCTGCCTGCAGTTCATGCACCGTTTCCGGCCGGGCTTTCAGCTTGAGCCGGGACACGCCTTCCACCACCGCACCGCTGCTCACCAGCAGAACCCGTCGGCCCGCTTCGAGCAGGCGAGCAATCTCCTCTCCCAGGGATTCGAGCAGATCGGTGGCCAGTCCCTGCTCGGGATCCGTGAGCAGCGCACTGCCCACTTTGATGACAACAGTACCGGCGCTGGCTAGCTCACGACGGACCACGCTTGCATCAGTCATGCACGTACACCACTTCCGGACCATCATCGTCACCGGGGTCGTCGCCTTCCCAAGTGTCCAATGCGGGACCTTCGCCTTGGAAAGATCCAGCCGCCGGTTTCCGCTGCGGACGCACGTTCAACGCGCTGGCCAGAACATCTTCATTGATGCGTGCTTCCAGATCAGCCTGGGCTCCCGCGTATTCCTCATCGGAGGCCAATCGTTCGCGCATCTCAGCGATGCACCGCTGCAACGCGCTCACCAGCCCGTTCAAGCCAGCACCAGTGGCCGCGGAGATGGTAAATACCATCTGATCCGGGAAGGCGCTGCGAAATTCAGCTTCAAGTGTTGTCAGCGCCTCTTCACCAAGCAGATCGGATTTGTTCAGCACGAGCCAGGTTGGCCGTTCAGCAAGCGCTTCACTGTACTCCAGCACTTCAGAAGCGACTATCCCGGCGTTCTCCAATGGGTTACTGCCATCCACGGGCGCAGCATCCACCAGATGAACGAGCACGCGCGTGCGGGACAGATGGCGCAGGAACTGAGCCCCCAGGCCGGCACCCTCTGCCGCGCCCTCGATGATGCCGGGAATATCAGCGATGACGAAGCTCGAATCGGACCCGGCACCCACCACGCCAAGACTCGGCACCAGCGTGGTGAAGGGATAGTCCGCTACCTTCGGACGGGCAGCGGAAATAGTGCTCACCAGCGTGGACTTTCCGGCGTTGGGCAGGCCGAGCAAACCCACGTCCGCCAACAGCTTCAGCTGCAAGCGCAACACTCGATGCTCGCCAGGTTCTCCCGGGGTGGTGCGTCGGGGGGCTCGATTGGTGCTCGATTTGAAATGCGCGTTGCCGACACCGTGACGACCGCCCTCAGCCACAACCAGTTCCTGGCCGTGTCGGACCACGTCACCAATGGTCTCCAGTGTTTCCTCGTCCACCACAGCAGTGCCCACGGGCACTTTCACCCGTCGATCGTCACCTTTCGCACCCGTCTTGTTGCGGCCGCTGCCGGGCTGGCCGTTGTCAGCCCGATACAGAGGTTGATAGCGGAAGTCGATCAGGGTGTTGAGTGCATTGTCACCCACCAGAATGACCGCGCCGCCATCACCACCATCGCCACCGTCCGGTCCGCCCTTGGCGATGTATTTCTCGCGCCGGAAGCTCAGGCAGCCCTGACCGCCCTTTCCGGCTTCCACACGGATGGTTGCTTCGTCTATGAACTGCATGACTTGGAGACCAGAAATCTTCGGGAAGTTAAAAAAAACCCCGCTGGCTGCGGGGTTTCTTTCAGCTCGAGACCGGCTCGACGGTCACGAACTTCCGGTTCTGCCTGCCCCGGGTCAGAAACCGCACATGGCCATCTGCTTTCGCATACAGCGTGTGGTCCTTACCACAGCCAACGTTCGGACCGGGGTGGAACTGAGTACCGCGCTGACGGACGAGAATATTGCCGGCAACGACAAGCTCGCCACCGTACTTTTTCACACCGAGGCGTTTGGATTCTGAATCGCGGCCGTTACGAGTAGAGCCGCCGGCTTTTTTATGTGCCATCTGTACCTGTCTCCTAGCCGCTGATGCCGGTGATCTTCAGTTGGGTAAACCACTGACGGTGCCCCTGACGGCGCATGTAATCCTTGCGGCGCTTGAACTTGATGATCCTGACCTTCTTATGCCGGTCGTGACCGATAACCTCAGCAGTGACCTTGCCACCATCCACATACGGCTTGCCGACAGTGACCTCATCGCCATTGGCAACGATGAGCACTTTGTCGAACACTACCTCTTCACCGGGCTCGGCGGTGAGTCGCTCCAACTTGATCACCTCACCTTCGGTGACTCGATGCTGTTTGCCGCCGCTGGAAAACACCGCGAACATATCTCTACTCCTTGCCAGGGGCGGACACCTAAAAAGTCCTGAAACGCCCGGATTGCTTGGCTTTCAGCCCTACCAGCGTATCGGGGTGCCGCGAAAGGCGCGCTATTTTAGGGGCTTGGGCGCCGGATTACAACGACCGTCATATTCGCTGAACAGCGCGGAATCCGGGCCTGCCAGCCCCCTGGGCGCCGCGATAAAAAGGCCGAAAAAAGGCCCATAAAAGTGCACAATAGCGCCCTGACCCATAGGCCTTGGAACCAGATGCCAGCCGAGATGCCCGCAGAGATCGCCATCGCTGCTCCTGATCAGGTGAATCATGAGGTGAACCCGGAGGAGGCGAATGCCGATTCCCCTCTGATCGCCCTCGAATCAGTGTATGACCTGGTCGCGGACGATTTCGCAGCCGTGAATCAACTCATTCCTCGGCAACTCACCTCAGACGTGGATCTGGTAGAGGAGATTGGCCAGTACATTGTGGAGTCCGGCGGCAAACGGCTACGACCGCTGCTGGTGCTGCTCTCTGCAAGGTGCTGCGGCTATCCGGATTCAGAGCATATCAAGCTCGCCGCCATCATCGAGTTCCTGCACACGGCGACGCTCCTGCATGATGACGTGGTGGATCATTCCGTGCTTCGCCGGGGCCGGGCCACCGCCAATGCGACCTGGGGCAATGCCCCCAGCGTGCTGGTCGGTGATTTCCTCTACTCCCGTGCGTTTCAGCTGATGGTGGAGCTCGGCAAGATGGACGTCATGGCCATCCTCTCGGATGCGACCAATACCATCGCTGAAGGCGAGGTGATGCAGCTGGCCAACGTCGGCAACTGCCAGATCAGCGAAGACGACTACATGGAAGTGATCCGCTGCAAGACGGCCCTGCTGTTCGAGGCATCCACCCACACCGCGGCCGTGCTGGCGTCTCAGGAAAGTCGTGCCCGAGAAAGCCTGAGGCAGTTTGGCGAGCACTTCGGCCTTGCCTATCAGCTCGTCGACGACTGGCTGGACTATGCTGGCGAGTCGGAATCCATGGGCAAGAACGTGGGCGACGATCTGGCCGAAGGCAAGTTGACGTTGCCATTGATCAACGCGCTGGCACTCGGCAGTGATGCGGATCGTGTCCTGCTCGGTGAGTGCATTTCGGCGCGCAGCGTGGATGCCCTCCCCGATGTGCTCCGCATCGTTCGCAGCACGGGTGCGCTCGACTACACGAAAGCCGCCGCGCGAGCACAGAGCGAGACGGCGGTGGGCTGTCTGGATGCGCTGCCCGCCAATAGATTTCGGGATGCACTCGAATCCCTGGCTCACTTCGCCACGGCCCGATTGAACTGAGCCCGCAATGATCCGAGGTCGCACGCTCTCTGCCTGCGCATGCCTGCTGATCGCCTTCGCCGTGCCCTCGCTCGCAGTCGAGTTGCAAAGCTGTACCCTATCCGGCGGTACCGGAATCGCTGCGGTAGAGGCCCGTTGCGGTTGGCTCACCCGCCCTGAAAATCCCGCTGAGCCCGACGACGGCTCCATCGAAATCCGCATTGCGGTCGTTCCAGCACTCAGTCCGAACCCGCGTTCAGATGCGCTCACCGTCATCAATGGCGGGCCGGGTGGGTCATCGCTGGACATGTACGCAGACATGGCCGCCACCTTCTCGGCTATTCGGCGTGAACGGGATGTTCTGATCGTGGATCAGCGTGGCACCGGCCAATCGAACCCCCTGGATTGCGCAAGGCTCGAGGAAGCCGGCATGGAAGAGAGTGCGCAGGTCGTTCGCCAGGCCACCGAGGCCTGCCTCGCAGAGCTGCCCGCAGACCCACGCTACTACACCACCAGCATCGCCGTGCAGGATCTCGAGGCGGCGAGACAGGCGCTCGGCTATGAGTCATTGAACGTCTATGGCGTTTCCTACGGCACCCGGGTTGCCCAGCACTACGCCCGTCAATACCCTGCAAACGTGCGCACGCTAATCATCGACGGGGTCATTCCTCCGGAAGTCCCGCTTGGCCCCAACGCTGCGCTCAATGCGCAACGCACGTTGACTCGATTGTTTGAACGCTGCAAAGCGGATGATGCCTGTAGAGGACGCTTCCCCGATCTCCAGGCACAGCTCGCGGCGCTCGACCAACGCCTCGAAGAGTCCCCTGTATCCATGACAGTGGCCCATCCCGTGACCGGGGAACCAACGCCCATAGAAGTGACTCGCAACCACCTGCTGATCACGCTGCGCTTGCTGAGCTACGCACCGGAGACCATTCGGCTGATCCCGCTGATTATCGATGAAGCGGCAGACAGCGAGAACTACGTGCCTCTGGCTTCGAACGCGCTTCGGATCGAGAAAGAGCTCACCGGCGCAATCCGGTTCGGAATGCACAACTCGGTCATCTGCACGGAGGACGCACCTTTCTTCGGCGAGCTCGATGGCTATGCCCTCGAAGAGACCTACATAGGCCCTCAGCAAGCCCGATCACTCGTCACCATCTGCGAATCCTGGCCGAAAGGCCCGATGGACGAGCACCTGCGCCGCCCTCTCTCGGTAGATGTCCCCACCTTGATTCTGTCCGGAGAAGAAGACCCCATCACGCCGCCTGAGTACGGCAGCATGGCGAACGATGCTCTGCCAGACAGCCTGCATCTGATCGGCGGAGGCCAGGGCCACGGGGTGATCGGCCGCGGCTGCATTCCGCAGCTGGCAGCGGAATTCGTGAACACCGGCAGTCTGGTCGGGCTGGAAACCGGCTGTGTCGATCGCCTGACCCATCCATCGTTCTTTCTCAACCTCCTGGGTCCGGTCCCACCTGTGGAAGCCTCCCCGAACGAGGTCTCCCCTGGCGGGGAGATGGAGGAGGCGCCGTGATTCAGGTCGAGGGACTGGTCAAGTCCTTTGGCACTGTTCAGGCTGTCCGGGACGTGTCCTTTCAGGCGGCGGATGGTCGAGTGACCGCTCTGCTTGGTCCCAATGGCGCCGGTAAATCCACGTGCCTCAGAATTCTCTCAACCATTCTGACCGCCGATTCCGGCAAGGCCTACGTCGGGGGACACGAGGTTGGCGCAGACCGAAACGAGGTGCTCAGATCCATGGGCGTGCTGCCGCATGCCACCGGGCTCTACACGCGCCTGACGGCACGGGAGAACATCGCCTACTTCGGCGAGCTGCACGGCATCGGCAAGGATGCATTGGCCGCACGAATAGAAGAGCTGGTGAACGAGCTCGAGATGAGCGAGTTCATCGACCGCAAGGTGGAAGGTTTCTCTCAGGGCCAACGCATCAAAGTCGCGCTGGCGAGAGCCGTGGTCCACAATCCGCAGAATCTGATCCTGGATGAACCCACCAATGGCCTTGATGTGATGGCCACACGGGCGCTCCGGGAGATCATCCTGAATCTGAAGCGCCAGGGCCGCTGCGTGCTGTTCTCCAGTCACATCATGCAGGAAGTGGCCAATATCTGTGACGACGTGATCGTCATCGGTGCCGGTGAGGTCCGCTTTCACGGCACCCTTGCCGAACTCGTTACCGCAAGCGGAGAAGAGGACCTTGAAGACGCCTTCATACGGATGGCGGGTGTCGAAGAGTGAGCGGATTCAAGACAGTGCTGCTGAAGGAGTGCCGCGATAACTTCCGTGATCGCCGGACAATCCTATCCTCCTTTTCGCTCGCAGTGCTCGGCCCGGTGCTGTTCATCGGCTTGATGTCTTTCGTTCTGAACACGGCAATCGGCGAGTCCAGCGAACCCGCGGAAGTGAGCATCACCGGTGCTGACAATGCACCGGATCTGATCGCCTACCTCGAGTCCCGCAACACGGATATCACCCTCATCGAGTCGGACGATCCTCGTGAGGACGTGGTGAAACGGCGCCACGATCTCATCCTAGCCATACCAGAAGACTATCAGGCGCGCTTCACCGAAGGCCTGATGGTGCCGGTCACCCTGTGGCACGACAGCTCGCAGATCGGCTCGTCGAGAAGGAACTTCTCGGCCGTGCGCAGCATGATCAGCACTTACGCTCGCACTATAGGGGTGCTGCGACTACAGCTCAGAGGGGTGGATCCAACCATCACGAACCCAATCGTCGTTCAGGAAATGGACACCGCATCCCCTGCCGCACGGGCGCTTACCGTGCTTGCCACCCTGCCCTACCTGCTGATCCTGGTCGTATTCATGGGAGGGTTTTATCTCGCCATCGATGCCACCGCCGGCGAGCGCGAACATGGCTCTCTGGAGCCTCTCCTCTGCCAACCGATCTCACGAGCGGAGCTGGTGCTCGGCAAGACCCTTGCGGCCTCGATCTTCAGCGCCATCTCGCTGGCGCTGTTTCTCGTCAGCTTCGCGATCGTCATTCCGTTCGCCCCATTGCACCGAATCGGCATGTCGTTGGAACTGGACATCGGCATGAGCGCCGCCATCTTCTTCGTTTCCACACCTCTGATGGTGCTGGGTGCATCGGTGCTGACAACCGTGGCCTCCTATGCCAAGAGCTACAAGGAAGCCCAGACCTATCTCACCATCGTGATCCTGGTGCCGACGTTGCCACTGATCGTGACGCAGATGATGAGCATCGAACCTTCAGCGCTGCTGATGATGGTGCCTTCGCTCAGCCAGTCCATGCTGATCAATCAGCTGATCACCGGTGAACCCGTCGACTATGCGCACATGGGGATATCCATGGCCATGACCAGCCTCGCCGCCGCGGCCATGATCAGACTGACGATCTGGCTCTACAACCGGGAGCGAATCCTCATCTAGTTGCCGGGGATGTTGTGCTCTGGAGTGCCTCGCGTACAATACGCGGCCCCGGGACGGCTGTATTCCTTCAGCCGTGCGAACCCAGTCGGAGTGTAGCTCAGCTTGGTAGAGCACCACGTTCGGGACGTGGGGGCCGGAGGTTCAAATCCTCTCACTCCGACCATTTGCTTTCTTAACTCAGATTCTTGCGACTCGCACGGACGTGATTCGCCAAAGCGAATCACAGGCCCTGGGCCTCCGCTGCGTGGCGACCAGTTCAAATCCTCTCACTCCGACCACTTCGTGATTCGCCAAAGCGAATCACAGGCCCTGGGCCTCCGCTGCGTGGCGACCAGTTCAAATCCTCTCACTCCGACCACTTCTTATCTTGTCCTAGGGTTTATCAACTCGCACCGACGTGATTCGCCAAAGCGAATCACAGGCCCCGGGCCTCCGCTTGTCCTAGGGTTTATCAACTCGCACCGACGTGATTCGCCAAAGCTCAGGCCCCGGGCCTCCGCTGCGGCGCGACGCGTTCAAATCCTCTCACTTTTGTCTTTTTCTATTGCCCTTCAACTCGCACTGACGCGACTCACGAAGTGAGTCGCAGGCCCTGGGCCTCCGCTGCAGCGCGACGCGTCCAAATCCTCTCACTCCGACCAGGCCACAAACCGCTTCAACAGTCGGATGTTCCTACTGCCGCCGAGTTGCGATCCCAAACGGCAATGGTCAAGAATTGCGGCGGAACCGGAATTTCAAGGAGGGGAAATGAACCGTGTGCCACTCTGGATGGCAATCGTGTTCGTCTTGCATGCCATGCCGACCCAGTCACAAGAGCCCGATCCGGCACTCAACAAGCTAGAAGGCGAGACCCTGCTGGAGACGTCTCCATCCAGCGTCGGGGTCGCCAACTTCGTCTTGACGACAACCTTTGATCGCGGTGTCGAGGACATAGGCGGCTACACGCTGATGATGAAGGTGCTTATTCAGCATGCGCTCAACCTCGCGACTGACCACCCCGAACATGCCGCCGAGTACAAGAGCCAACTCCTGCCAATAACCTACAATCTGGCCACCAACACATGGCCCGGCTGGGGAGAGGGAGAGGTATCCCCGGACATTAACGAACGGCACCAGGCGATCGGTATGGAGGCAGCCCACCTGAACGTAAAGGTCGCCGAGGAACTCAACGCACCGCCGCAGCGGCGCAAGAACGGCTATTGGGCCTTGGGCATCCACCAGATTGCCGCAGGGAACTATACCGAGGCGACACAAACGTTAGCCAGAAGTCGAGACCTGGCGGATGAGGCTGGAATCGAAGACGCCAAGCTCATGGCGCAGGGCTGGATCCATTTCGCAAATATTCTGGCGGGACAGGATGAGTCGAGTTCGCTGGATGAAGTCGAAAAGAAGCTGCGGAGCATGGGCGCGGACGGTGAGTACTACGCGAATCAGTACGACGTTGCGATGCAGGTTTTCCGCCCATCCAAGCAGCAATTATCTGGCCCGCCACACGCGTGACCTGTTCTGCCCGAATCGGTCTCCTCCAAGTGGGCTCGACAGCTCCACTCGAATGCAGCAGATTTGAGTTCGTTCTTGTTCAGCCACGCAAACTGCAGAGATCCCGATGCCAACTCAATCCCAGAAATGTGAAACGTTCGCGGAGCTTCACCGTCGCACCGAGGCCTTCATAATCGCCAATCCGTGGGACCCAGGCTCAGCCCGCCTCCTCCAGGGCATGGGATTCAAAGCACTGGCGACGTCCAGCTCAGGGTTTGCCTATACCCTCGGCAAAGCGGACGGCGAACCGACGCTGGAAGAGAAACTGGCCCACTGTCGCGCCGTTGCGGCAGTGACCGACATTCCTGTGAGCGCAGATTTCGAGGACGGCTACGCCTCTGCACCGGAGGACGTCGCAAGAAATGTCGGCGCAATGATCGAGACAGGAGTCGCGGGCTGTTCAATTGAAGATTTCGATAGAGCCAGCAAGCAGATGTATGACGAGGTGCTCGCCCTTGAACGGATAAGCGCGGCGGTCGAAGCATCACGCGCTGTTGATTTTCCGTTCGTGCTGACAGCCCGCGCAGAGCATCTGCTGCGCGTTGGGCCGGACTTTGATGCCGTCATCACACGCCTGCAGGCCTACGAAGCGGCTGGTGCAGACGTCCTGTTTGCTCCCGGCATCCGCACAGTCGAGGATCTGCAAACGGTGACTGGTGCGATCAGCAAACCCTTCAACGTACTGGGCGTGATGCTTACCGGTGCTACGCTCGCCGACATGCAGGCCGCAGGTGCGCAGCGGATAAGTATCGGCGGCAGTCTGCCATTCGTTGGTGCAAAACCAATCATCGAGAGTTGCGAAGCGATGTTGAGCCAAGGCTCCTTCGATTGGGCCGCCGACATGGCTTCACCCGGCGATGTTATCGCCCTGATGAAAAGGGGCCAGTCTTGAGCTATCCGACAGTTCGTCAAGCCGCAGAATCCGAGCGCGTCACAGTCGTCAACACGCTGACCCTGGCTTTCGTCAGTGACCCTGTGAATCGCTGGTACCTACCCGATAGCGGCCGCTATCTCCAGTGCTTTCCTAAGATAGTTGACCTGCTGACTGAGCCCGCGCTCGAGGCAGGCACCTGCTTCGTCACCGAGAACCTGGAAGGAGCGGCTCTTTGGTACCCGCCTGGAGTTGGTCCAGACGAGGAGACTTTGGGGGCCTTGTTTATGCAATCGGCACCTGAGCATCTTGGTGAAGCTTTTGGCGATTTCTTGGCGGCGTTGGAGCACCATCACCCACAGGACGAAGACTGCTGGTACCTGCCCCTGGTCGGGGTTGACCCGGCCCATCAGGGTAAAGGCCTCGGCGCGGTACTGATGAAGCACGCCACTGATCTGGTCGACAGCCAGGGCGCTCTGAGTTACCTGGAGTCCTCTACTCCCAAGAACATCAGCTTGTACGAACGACACGGGTTTGAAACAAGCGGGCAGATCCTGTTTGGGGAGAAAGGTGACATAGCTACGCCTATGGTCCGAAGCAGAAGGTGAACGACAACGGAGGAAAGGAAGGGGATCTACACCCGGGATAAGGCCCCTATTCCTTCAGCCGCCCGAAGATCGGTTTGCCGGGCAGAACGCCGTCCACCAGCTCACCATCCCGGACTACGGCCACCCCTCCAACCAGCACATGTTCGATACCTTCAGAGAATTGCATGGAGTCAGTGTAGGTTGCCTTGTCAATTATCCGGGTCGGATCGAACAGCGTGAGATCTGCGTCCGCGCCTTCCTGAACACGCCCTTTGCGCTTCATGCCGGGCGCGATCGCTTCGAGTCGTTGTGCCGGGAGCAGGGTCATCTTCGCCAATGCGGTCATCAGATCCAGCCCTTCCTCTTCGCGCACGTAGTGCCCGAGGATTCTTGCGTAGGTACCCGCACCTCGCGGATGTGCCGGACCGTTGGCAAACGAAATGCCGTCCGATGCAACGATCACGTCGGGCTGCGCCACCAGCCAGGCATTGGTGGCTTCGGAACGACCATGGATGATCACCGGGCCACCCTGCTTTCGGTATGCCTCGAAGGTTTCCTTCGTCAACCGCTCACCGGTTTCCGCCCACTGCAGGAGTCCATAGTCAGATTGCCAGTCATCGAACAAGGCGCTTTCGATCAGCGTGGACCCCGCTGTGTAAGGATACGACTCCGTCGTCACGTCCAACCCGGCCCGGTTGGCGGCTCGAATCAGACCCAGCGCAGCCCGGGCGGATTCGTTGGTGCTCGAGTTGAGGTGCACGATGTGCAATGAAGCCTCGGCCGCAAAGGCGTTGGCGATGACTTCCTGTATCGGTGCCAACATGTCGCCACCCATGCGAGCCGCGGCTCGGATGTGGACGAAGACCGGCGCTTTGAGCTCCGCGGCCGCCGAAAAAGCCCGGTAGATCTCCTCGTGAGTGGCTCCCGGAGTGTAGGTAATGCCGAAACCGAACCCCAAAGCACCCTCGTACATTCCTTCCTGCAACAACCGCAGCGTGTAGGCGATCTCATCTTCCGATGCGGCACGGCGAGCGGATGCTGTTCCGAAAGCCGACTGGAAATACGTCATGAGATTACCCTCGGCATCTTCATGACCCTCCACAGCCGCATGTCGCGCTACTACATGGCTGACCGTCGTTCCGTAGTTGATCAGCGCATTGCCTTCGCGCATTTCGTAGAACCGTCGAACCGGCCAGGTGCCGATTTCCAGCTCCAGAGCGGTGGTCACTCCATCTGCTGCCTGGAAGCGGTTGCTTGGCAGGTCCTGTCCGTGCGCATGCAGGTCGATGAATCCTGGCGCAACCACGAGCCCGGCGGCATCGATCGTCGTGGCAGCAGTTGGAACCGTTTCGCTGATTCGCGTGATTCGACCCTCTTCGACCAGAAGATGACGAATAGCGTCCATGCCGGTCTCTGGGTCCATGACCCTTCCGTTCAGGATGGCCAGGTCACCGGCATTGGCCGAGGCTGCCAGGCATGCGAGCATCGACAAAAGGAACGTCCGAATCACCTGGTTCATGTCTTTCTCCCGTTGTGGGCCCATCTTACCCCTGGGCATGGTAGCGTTGACACGTCGCTGATTCGGGGAATCACTGTGGCTTTGCGAGAACTGACCTTCATTACAGCCGTTCTGGTTGCAACAGCCGGCTGCAATGCGGAGGAGGAAGTAGTCACGACTGCTGGACCACCGGTAACGGCGACTGTCACCCATGCGGCAAACCAACCCGGTCCGGTGCCGGTAACCAACTCGTTCCGTCATGTCCTGCGTTCGGCAGAGATCGGCCAGGACTTCGTGATCGATGTGGCGCTGCCATACCTACCGTCGGACGAACCCATGCCCGTCATCTATGTGACAGACGGCAACAGCATGTTTCCTCTGGTTGCGAACAGCGCCCGGCTGATGCAGCTGGGTTTTGAGATTCCACCCGTGATCGTCGTCGGCATCGGCTATGAAGTAGACAGCTCAGCCGAAGTGTTGAATCTCCGGTCCCGCGACCTCACCCCGACCGTGGACGAAGCCTTTCTGGAGCGGTCGGCGAGCGACCCGATGCCACGACCCAGCGACCTGTCGCTCGGTCAGGCCGCACAGTTTCTCGATTTCATCGAGAACGACGTGAAACCCCTGATCGCAGCAAACTATCCGGTGCTGGATGGAGATGCGACGCTGGTCGGGGATTCGTTGGGCGGTCTGTTCACGCTCTACGCACTGTTTAATCGCACGGGTGACTATCAGCGCTTCATCGCCGGCAGCCCTTCCCTGTGGTGGGACGAGGAAACGCTGTTCGAGGATGAGGCTCGCTACGCCACGAGTGCCGAAGACATCGATGCAAGGCTGTTTCTCTCCGTCGGAGGTCTCGAGGAAGGGCCTGCAGACGACGGATTCCACATGGTAACAAATACGCACCGAATGGCTGACCTGCTGGCAAGCCGGGCTTACCCGAGTCTCCACCTGACGGTCCACGAGTTCGCAGACGAAACTCATCTGTCCGTGATTCCAGCGACCATGAGTCGCGGCCTGCGGGCGGTGTTTGCGGACGAAGTAGCCGCTCTGCAGCTCGAACTGGCAGAGACACAGAAATAGGCAACTTTATTTCCTTAAAACTGCTCTTTTTCAGGTCCAATGTTTCTACAGCTTCTTCCCTTATTCCTTTGATTTTCGTGGAGATTGTCCGGCTATCTTAGTAGTCGTTGAAAAGATCAGTAGAAGCGTCCGGTGAGGGCCGGACCTTCTTACTCAGGACGAGACGAAACCCAGGCAGGGACGCGAGTGATCAAGGAGAAGATCGTGGAGAGAATGATGGACACGCACGTTTTACCGGAAGGACTGAATCAGGTCGAAGACTGGTGGTGGGATCGCTCCAGCACCGTGCGCTGGCTCCTCGGTAGCGTTTCCCTGGCCACCATGGCCGGTGTGCTTGGAGGCATGCTCGCCTAGACTACTGCAGCGCGTCGAGCACCTTCCCCAGCTCTTCGACGCGCTTAACTATCGTCCGGGCACCCGCCCGGACGAGTTCTTCCCGACTCCCGTAACCGTACAACACCCCTATCCCATCGAGCCCATTGTTCGCTGCTCCCACCATGTCGTGAGAACGATCGCCAATCATCACGGACTCGGCCAGCGTGGCACCCGACCGATGTAGCGCGTGTGCGAGAAGATCGGTCTTGTCTGCCCGCTCACCAGAGAGCTCAGAGCCAAACACTTCCTGAAAGTAGGAATCCAACTGGAAGTGCTCAACGATCCGTTCGGCATAGACGTGCGGCTTGCTGGTTGCCACATGCAGGGTCCAACCCGCATCGGTCAGCCGTTCGAGCAGTGCGCTTATACCGGGATACACTTCGTTCTCATAGAGGCCCACGGCGCCAAATCGCTCCCGATACAACGCCACCGCAAGATCGGCATCCTCCTCACCACCCAGCAGCCGAACGAAAGACGCCCGCAGTGGCGGACCAATACACCAGAGCAACGCTTCTTCATCCGGTACCGGGCGGTTTAGACGAGCCAGCGCATGCTGAATGCAGCGGACGATCCCCGGCCTCGGGTCCGTCAGCGTGCCGTCCAGATCAAAGAAGACAGTTCTCATATTCGTCCGTCGTCATCGGGATTTCGGCAACCCCAACGGCGCTTGTGATTCAGCGCACAAATCGAGCCGGAAGAATAGCGCACCATCGCCTGCGAGTACTCAAAGCACTCGCGAGTACTGCTGGTGCTCGTTGCACAGGGATAAGTGCGGGATGCGAATCCGTATCAGAAACACGCGTCAGATGTGGCTGTTCATTGCTGCTGTCACCGTCGTGTCGGTGGCAGTTTCCGAGCTGACACTGCTGCTCGTCTTCCTGCTGCTTGGCGAGGCCGCCTTCAGCAAGGGAAGCGCCTTCTTCACGGCACTGGTGGTGCCGATTTTCGTCTCTGTGCCCGTCTGTTTCATGATGGCCAGAATGGCACTCCAGTTGAGCAATGCCCACGCCCGGTTGAAGGAACTGGCCCACACAGATGAGCTGACCGGATTGATCAATCGTCGCTCGTTCTTCGAATCAGCGGAGATCATGCTGGCCGAAGCACGCGAGGAAGGCATGGTGCTGTCTTTGCTGGTGATCGACGCCGATTACTTCAAGCAGCTGAATGATACCTACGGGCACGCCACCGGAGACGCGGCGCTGCAGTTCATTACCGAGCAACTGCAAATCAGCGTGCGCAAGACGGATCTGGTCTGTCGACTCGGCGGCGAGGAATTCGCCGTGCTGCTGCCTGATCTCAAGGAAGCAGAGGCAGAAAAGCTCGGCGCTCGAATCCTCGAGCGGATCTCCTCACGCCCCATGTTCTGGGACGACAAGATCATCGAGATGTCCGTGAGCTGCGGCGTGGCAGACACTGCTGTCGGCTATGACATGACTACGCTGTTCAAGGCCGCAGACGACGCCCTCTATGCAGCCAAGACCGCGGGCCGAAACCGTCAGGTTGTGTTTTCCCGCATGGCGGCCAGCAGCCGGGTGGCAAACCCACCGAGCGCCCGAGTCAAACAGCCCGGCTGAGCCAGCTTGGCGTCAGCCCTGATCGCTGGCCTGCCCTTCCCAGACTCGCTAGGATGCCTCGCTCAGACGAGTGGTACAGGAACCAGCCAGTGAACCCTTTCAGTCTCGACGGTAAACACATCGCCATCACCGGTGCCTCTTCAGGCTTCGGTCACCACTTCGCCGGCGTGCTTGCCGCCGCTGGCGGCAAGGTCAGCCTGGGCGCACGCCGGGTTGAGAAGATCCAGGATCGTGTCGATGAGATCAATGCCAGCGGTGGACGGGCATCTGGTGCCCGGCTCGACGTGACCGACAGCGTCAGCATCACTGAGTTTTTCGATGCTGCCGAGGCGGCCTTCGGCCCCGTGAACGTGCTGATCAACAACGCCGGCATCGAAGCGGGCGCCAAAACCTACATGATGATCGATGATGACGACTGGGACTCGGTGATCGACACCAATCTGAAAAGCGCCTGGCTGATGAGCAAGCGCTTCACCGAGCGGGTGCTCGCAAACGAGCTCGGCGGCGGCAACATCATCAATGTCTCCTCCATTACCGACACCCGAACCATCAAGGGGCAATTCCCCTACGCCGTCTCCAAGGGTGGTCTCACCCGGATGACCGAAGTACTGGCACTGGAAGCCCCGAAATACGGCATTCGAGTGAACGCTCTGGCGCCCGGTTACATCCTCACCGACGTCAGTCGCCTGCTGCTCGAAAGCGAGCAATCACCGGAGTTCATGAAAGGGATACCCCTGCGGCGCTACGGCGAGTTCGATGACCTCGACGGTCCCATTCTGCTGCTGGCTTCCGACGCCTCCAGGTACATGAACGGCTCGATCTTGGTCGTCGATGGCGGCCATATCTGCGCGTCTCTCTAAGGAACGGCGGCTTCCTTAGGGCTCACTCGCCGGGATAGTCGAAAGGCGTCTCGTCGAGAAACCGCTGCAGCACATTGCCCGTGATCCGGGCGATGTCGTTGTCGAAGTTGTTGTGGGCGAGCGCTCCAGCGTAGGAGATAGACCCGGTGCTGAACACGGCACCGCCGGACGGTGTCTCGAAAAAGACCATATCCGCCCGAACCTTCGGACCCTGAAGCTCGAGTTGGGACATGTGGATTTCTTCCGTCACCCGAAGCATGCCCGGCCGATGGTTCTCGCTGGAAGCAATGCAAAGCGCATGCCCTGGCGAGCCCAGCGCTTCATCCAGGCGGTCGATCTCTTCGCCGGCAGCACCACCACCCTGCGTTCCGTAGTCACCCACCACATCGCTTGCCGTGACACCCTGCATGATGAAACTCACTCGATCCTCGAGGGCGCCGGGTTGGAGGCGGTAGTAAGTGCCACCATCAAACCCTTGCGCTGCGAAACCGACGCCCACCATCTGGTTCGGCGGTCGGCCAAGCCGACGCCAGAGCCCGCCGTACTCACCCGTGAACTGGTGATAGTACTCCCCGGGCTCGGCAATCCAGGCTCGCGTGCCATCCTCGGCGCGACGCACCTCGATGATGCCCGGGTTGTCCGGGCAGTAAGCGATCCGCCAGTAGAAACCGTTGCCGCCCATGTACATCAGGCGTCCACCGTGATCGAGCCAGACATCCAACGCATCGAGCATCTGGGTGGAGTAGTACTCGGGATGCGTACCCGTAATGACCACCCGGTAGCCTTCCAGGAGCTCTGCCCCTTCCCGATGCAGATCCTCGTCGGTGATCACATCGAAAGACTGCTCGATGCCATGCAGCCAGTTGGTGATGTTGGTGTCGGCGTTGAACGACCAGGTGATCGTTTTCGGCTTCATGTTCAGCACCGGGCGCAGTCGTGACGAGAAGTGCACGCCGGAGCCATCAGCGTGGTACTCGTAGAGAGAGTAACCCAGCTCCGGATGCTTCAAGAGATAAGCGTCTTCAGGATTCTTCGGTTTGCTGTCGCCAAAAATCCCGCCGGAAAAACCGAATCGCTGATTGGCATAGGCCAGATAGGTTGCGGTGGACGCAAGATAGGCCACCTGGCCTCGCTTGCTCCGGTTCGCCGGTCTGACAAAGAAAGGCACGTAGTCGACCGAACCGCCCAGCGTCAGCTTCACCGCGTAAACGCCTGACGGCATATCCTGCGGCACATTCCAGGAAAAATCAGGCGTCCAGCCCGCGTCCACCAGATCATCTTCATGGAAATGGATGGCCGCGTACTGAGCAGGATCATCCAGCCAGCGCTGGGTTGATCCGTTCCAGCGGATACCTTTCACCGCGCGGGTCGGCATCTGCATGGTCCAACCGTGTCGATTCGCTGGTGAGACGTCCACAAGCTGTTCCGTGTGGATTCCCTGAGAGAAGTCCCAGGCACCGAGCAGCGCCATGTGCGTCACCGATTGAGATTCCAGAATGGACTCGGCAACCTCAGTCGACAGCTCATCGGCAACCAATCTGGGTGCCTCCAGCCGACCGTTGAATCCCGCAACTAGCGCCCCTTCCTTCAGTGCCGCGGCCAGTAGCCAGTCGCAGGCCGCCAGAGGTCGCTCCCCTACCGTTATGGCCTCCTGCTGCCAATCGCCATGCCGCTCGCCAACCCCCAGCCCGAAGCGCCGTTGCGCCAGTGCCAGCCGACCGCTGCTGCCGTTGTAGCTGAGCAGAACCTGGTGCCAGCGGTTCAAAGCCATGGGTGCCGCGAGCGTCAGCTGGCGATCATCCAGACCTGCACTCAGATGTCCCTTGCGGACATCGAGCAAAAGCCCATCACCGCACGCCAGCGGCTGCCAATCACGGGCCAGTAAGGTCGGATAGACGAACAGGCAGAGGCTGACTTTCTGCAGGGTCGGCAGGTCCGGCAGCACCGCATAGCTGCCGGGATTCAGTGGCTGGGTCCGACCCGTATGCACGCCGCTGAACGTGGACGGCAACGGGCGTTCATCGAATCCGGTGCCATGTGGCCGGCTGTCGCCACAGATCAGCTCCACCAGCTCCGCCGAGTACTGCCCCGAGCTATGACAGCTGACCATCACATCGAGCGTATCTCCTGCCGTGACCGACCAGGGATCCGCATAGGCGATGATCTGCTTTTCTTCCACGCCAGGGCGCCCTAGGCGATGTTCCTGACGGGTGAGCTCACGAGCGGTTCTCCTTCCAGGGTGATTCTATGCAGCAGCCGCCGCTCACCCTGATAGTCATTCACGGCGAGATGCCAGGTGCAGCGGTTGTCCCAGAATGCCAGAGAGCCAGGCGCCCATTGAAACCGGTAGGTGAACTCAGGGCGGGCAGCATGCTGATAGAGATATCTCAGCAACGGCTCGCTCTCCAGCTCAGTCCAGCCATCGAAGCGCACGGTGAAGCCCGGATTCACATAGAGTCCTTTCCGGTCCGATCGTGGATGGGTGAGCACCACGGGGTGCACCGAATCCTGAGTCGCGGCTTCCGCGTTGCCGAGCCGATCGCCTATGTCTGCCGGGCGGTTGGCTGAGGCGCCGAACACATGTCGCGAGGAGTGCACGGCGTTCAGGCCCTCCAGCATTTCCTTCATGCCCTCGGAAAGCGCGTCGTAGGCCGCATACATGCCGGCGAACAGCGTATCGCCACCGGCCGGGGGCAATTCCCGGGCGTACAGCAGGGAACCCAGTGCCGGAACCTGATCGTAGCTGTGGTCCGTATGCCAACCGCCACCGATGTTGATGGTCTGCTCAGGCTCCTTGCGTACCTCGGCGATCTGAGGGTGTGTCGCCACCGGTCTGAAGAAGCGATTCACGTTGATCTCACCGAACTGCTCTGCCAGCGCGATGTGTTGTTGTGGTGTGAGCTGCTGATCGCGAAAAAACAGCACGCCGTAGTCTGCATGGGCTCGCACGAGATCATTCAGCACCGCGTCTTGCAGAGGTTCGCTGAGATCGACGCCCTCAACGAACGCGCCGAGTGCCATCGACGCCGGTTTCAGCACAACGTTGGGGTAGTTCATGTGCCGCCTCCCGTGCTGGATCTGGGTTCCGTTTTCACAGCGGTGCCATAAGCCAGGAGTTCTGCTGACCCCTGCATGACGGGTGAGGTGGTGAAACGCAGGCAGACGATGGCATCCGCACCCAGCTTGCGTGCTTCATCCGTCATGCGATCCAGGGCCTGCTCCCGGGACTCCGCCAGCATCTTGGTGTACTCACCAATCTCGCCGCCGACGAGACTCCGCAGAACGGCAATGATGTCCTTGCCAACGTGCCGGGCGCGAATGGTATTGCCACGCACCAGCCCGAGCGTCTGCGTGATCCGGTAGTCTGCCAACTCATCCTGGGTCGTGATGATCATTTGTCCACCGTTTTCGAATAGTGATCGTCTTCGGCGTTGTTGAGCCGTTCCCTGATGACCTTGACGAGAAGCACGCCGATTCCGACGATGGCCACCAGGCCGATCAGGCCAAACGGAAAAACCGCCACCATGCCGATGAACATGGCCACCAGATAGCAGACGGCTACCAGGCCAAGGCAGAGGTAACCAATCTTCTCGAAGCTATCCATACTAACGCCCTCCTATCTCTCTCCTGTTGGGCCATTCTCATCATCCGGGCAGGCGGATGTGGTTGCAACTTCGGGTCTCTGGGCACTGCAGAACAGCCTTGCAGCTGAAACGTCTACAATAGCTTTCGGCGCCACAGCGACACTCACACATGCTCACCCTCTTCAAAGCCCGCTCGATCATCACCATGAACCCCAGCCAACCGCGGTCGGAAGCGGTGCTGGTGCGGGACGGCCGAGTTGTCGAAGTCGGCAACGTCGAGCAGATGGCTCCCTGGCTCAATGCGCATCCGCACCAGATAGACGACCGCTTTGCTGACGCTGTCCTCACCCCCGGATTCATCGATCCACATCTGCACCCAACCATGGCGGCCATGATCCTGCCCATGTCCTTCATCACTGCCCTGCCCTGGCAACTCCCCTGGGAAAACGTGCCAGCGACTACGGACGCCGCTGGATTCGATGAGCGCCTGAAGCAACTGGATGCCGAGCAACCGCCCGGCGAACCGCTGATCGTCTGGGGCTACCACCAGCTCTGGCATGGCGCCATGTCCCGACAGCGAATCAACACTGTCAACCAGACCCGGCCGATCGTGGTCTGGCACCGGTCTTTTCACGAGCTCTATCTGGGAGACGGCGCGCTCGACTGGCTTTCGATCGACGCGGCAGCGATCGGCAAGCGGCCACAGATCGATCTTCGCCGCGGCCACTTCTTCGAGAACGGACTTGGCTTTGCCATCAGCCGGTTGAACCCCTATCTCATGCACCCCGATCGCTACCGGCAGGGTCTCGAGCGTCTCCGGGACGTGGTGCATCAGGGTGGCCACACCACCGTCGGCGACATGGCGGTCGGCATCTTCGATTTCGATATGGAGATGCAGACCACCCGCGAGGTGCTGGACCAGGACGGTGTGCCATTTCGCGTCGAGATGGTGCCCACCGCACTCAGCCTGCTGCGTCGTTTCCGGACCCATCCGGAAATTCTCTCCTTCGCGGAGACGCTGCCGGATGCAAACAGCCACCGGCTCCGCTTCGATAAACGGGTAAAGCTCTTTGCCGATGGCGCCTTTTTCTCTCAGCTGGCCCAGGTTGGTGAGCCAGGCTACATCGACGGTCATCATGGCGAGTGGATGATGACGCCGGAAACCCTGGAGGAAGCTGCTCGTGTTTACTGGAATGCCGGATATCGCATCCACCTGCACGTGACCGGAGATCTTGGCCTGGAACTGGGCCTGGACGTTCTCGAGAAGCTGCAGTGGGAGCGACCGAGGTTCAATCATGGCTGGACGTTCGAGCACTTCGGCTTTTCCACGCCCGAGCAGGTGCAGAGAGTGGCAGCACTCGGCGCCAACGTCTCTGCCAACGTTTACTACCTGCACGAGCTGAGTCACATGTACGCCCAGGAAGGCATCGGCTACGAACGGGCCAGCCAGATGGCTCGGCTGAAATCTTGTTTCGATGCCGGTATCTGCACCGCTGTGCACTCGGATTTCACTATGGCACCTGCCCAGCCATTGAACAGCGCCTGGGTCGCCGCCAATCGGATCAACTGCGAAGGCGAAGTCATGTGTCTGGAGGAACGTCTGTCATCGGAGCAGGCGTTGGCAGCCATCACCATCAACGCGGCGAGAATTCTGGGCCGCGAGAGTGAGATCGGCAGCATCAGAGCCGGGAAAAAAGCGGACTTCACGGTGTTGGCCGAAGACCCTCTTACGGTCTCTCCCGAGCGGATCAGGGACATTCCCATACTGGCCACCGTGTTCGAGGGCGAGGTGAATCCGGTGGCCGGTTCGGGCACCCGGTTGTCCGACGAGGCATTTGGCGGATCCCGGCAACTGTCGTAACGTTACCTGTCGATACCGGTTTTCGGGGGTTCAGATGGACGGTTTCAGACGCCGCCTGTTGTGGCTGGGCAAGTTCCTGCCACTCCTGCTGCTGACAGCCTGTGGCGGTGACGGCGGGGATGACGACCGACCCAGCAGCAACGCCAACCTGACATCGCTCCTGGTGGAAAACGCCCTGCTCGATCCCGCCTTCGCCAGTGCCACGACCAGCTATGACGCCAGCGTATCCGGCGGCACGATGGAGACCCGCGTCACCGCCTTCACAACTGACCGCAGAGCTCGACTGACCATCAACGGCGACGACGTTGCCTCGGGCGTTGCCAGCGACCCAATCGCACTCGTCGTCGGTGATACCGATGTGGATGTGGTGGTCACCGCCGAGGATGGCACACGGAAAACCTACTCGGTCCTGATCAACCGTCCCGTTCCCAGTTCCAATGCGCAGCTCACGAGCCTCGGGCTCAGCGCCGGCCCGCTTCTGCAACCGTTCGATTCGAATCTGCAGGACTACGATGCCGACTTCGGCTTCCTGGCCAGCACGACCCGAGTGCTGGCAATCCCCGCCGATCCACTGGCAGACAGTCTCCGCGTGAACGGTGAGCTCAGCGAGTTCGGTATGCCAAGCGGTCTGATTTCGCTGGCCGTCGGCATCGATGCCAGCACAGTAACGGCAGAAGTAACCGCTGAGGATGACGTCACTGCCCTGACTTACCAGGTGAACGTCAGCCGTGCCGAGTTCAATACCCTCGATCAGATCGCCTACATCAAGGCCACCAACACGGATGCGGGCGATGCCTTTGGCACCAGCCTTGCGCTCAGACAAGACAGGCTCCTCGCCGGTGCCCCGGACGAGCAGAGCCTCGCCACCGGCGTCGACGGTGACCAGTCAGACAATAGCGGCAACGCCGTGGGTGCCGCCTACCTCTACCAACGCTCTGGTGGCGCATGGAGTCCCATTCACTACCTGAAAGCGGCCAACCCCGATAACGGCGACCGGTTCGGCACCAGCGCTGCCAGCGGCAGAGATCTGCTGGCCATCGGTGCGCCGGAGGAGCAAAGTCGGACAGGTGACCTCGCCGATAACAGCGGCAACGCGGTGGGCGCCGTCTACCTGTTTGATCCGGACCTGGCCGGCTCGGCAGAACAGATCGGGTACCTGAAGGCTGATAACCCCGATGATCAGGATCGCTTCGGCAGCGCCATCGCCCTGGCGGATGGCCGGGTGCTGATCGGTGCTCCGTTTGAAGACAGCAACGCGACCGGCGTCAACGGCAACGGCGGCGACAACAGCCTGAACAACGCCGGGGCGGCCTACCTCTTCGAAGCAGATGCCACCGGCAATTACGTTCAGACGGCCTATCTGAAGGCTTCAAACCCGGCCAGCGGCACAGATAACCAGTTCGGCAATGCGCTGGCGCTGTCCGGCAATACCGTCGCCATCGCTGCCTGGCAGGAAAGCGGTGGCTCACCCGGTATCAACGGGGATGAGAACGACACCAGTGCCACCAACGCCGGTGCCGTCTACCTGTTCGATTCCGCCGATGGGTCTACCTGGCAGCAGGCTGCTTACGTGAAGGCTTCAAACCCGGGGCCGGATCACAACTTCGGCGCTTCAGTGGCCATAGACGGTGACCGCCTCGCGATAGGTGCGCCCGGCGAACCCACGGGCCAACCGGGATCGGGTGCCGTGTATCTGTTCTCCCGGGACAGTAACGGTGTCTGGACCGAGGAAGCGTTCCTGAAAGCGGACGTAGTGGGCCTGAACGACGGCTTCGGTAGCCAGGTTGTCCTGGTGGGTGATCTGCTCGGTGTTGGCGCGCCCGGGGAGCGATCGGACGCAACGGGGATAAACGGCAGCGACAGCAACGAAAACGCCGTGGATTCCGGCGCCACCTACCTTTTCCAGCGGGACGCTTCCGGCAGTTGGAACCAGATCGCTTATCTCAAGGCCTCGAACACCGATCCTGGCGACGCTTTCGGCAGCGCCCTGGCAATCGACGGCGACACACTCGTTGTCGCTTCACCCGCCGAGCAATCCTCCGCCACCGGCGTTGACGGGGACGAGAGCGACAACACGTTGAATCGCGCGGGCGCCTTATACCTCTTCCGTTGACAAACTGGGGATAGAACCAAACCTATGTCTATAGAAAACCGAAGTATCGTGCTTGCGCGTCGTCCCTCGGGTGCCCCGGTGGAGGAAGATTTTGCGCTGGTGACCGAGCCACTGACGGCGCCGGAAGACGGCCAGTTGCTGCTGAAGAATCATTACGTCTCCCTTGATGCAGGATTCCGCAACTGGATGGACGAGGGCAGCGGCGACGAGGTGCTCCCGGCCATGGCACTTGGCGCGCCGGTCATGGGCCTGGTGCTGGGTGAGGTAGTGGAATCCCGGCATCCCGAGTACCGCACCGGCACCTGGTTGATGGCCCGCCTCGCCTGGCAGGAGTACAGCATCACCGATGCCTCGGATTTCCTCATCCGTCTGCCGGAGCCTTTGGAAGCCGAACCTGCTGCCTATCTCGGTGTTCTGGGCGACACCGGACTATCCGCCTACTTCGGCCTTCGCGACATCGGCCAGCCACGGGCCGGTGAGACGGTGCTGGTGAGTGCGGCTGCAGGTGCCGTGGGTTCTGTTGCCGGGCAGATCGCCCGCATCATGGGTGCCCGAGCCGTCGGCATCACCAGCGGCGAGGAGAAGTCGAGAAAACTCATCAGTGAGCTCGGCTACGACAGCGCCGTTGACCGGCAGGGTGATCTGACCAGCCAGCTGACTTCTGCTTGCCCGGATGGCGTCGACGTCTACTTCGACAATGTGGGCGGCCCGCTGCTCGAGGTCGTGATCGAACAGCTGAACGAGGGCGGTCGAATCGTGCTCTGCGGTGCGGTTGCCAGTTACGGCAACGAGCAGCCCGGGCCACGCAATCTGTTTCAGCTGGTTACCAAGCAGGCACGCATGCAGGGGTTTCTGACCCACACCCGCGCCGATGAATACCCACAGGCACGGGCCCACCTCGCCCGCTGGCTCAGGGAAGGAAAACTGGCAGCACCCGAACACCGACTCGAGGGCATCGAGTCGGTGGCTCAGGCGTTCAGCGACCTGTTTGCCGGTCGGAATTTCGGCAAGACGATTGTCGCGCTCTAGGCGGGCGGGCTCGGGCTCTGCTCAAGCCCGAGTCCGGCTCTGAAAAAGCGCGCCTGCGCTGATGGTCAGGTCAGCGCGGCAATCACCTGGTCAATAACCGCGTCTGCTTTAGCGCGCATTTCGTCGTCGGTAGCATCCTGAATCGGGTGCGCCACGAACACGCACTCCGCATCGGAGAGCCCCAGAGCATCTGCCTGAGTCTGTGCCGCATCCTTGAATTCCGTCGATGCCAGCGATACCGCCGGTTTCCCCTGAATCTCGAACCATACCGTGTCATGCAAACTGCACGTGGTACAGGAGCCTCAATCAGCCAGGGCTTCGATCAGAAAGTCGTTGTTCTCGAATATCTCAGTCCGCAGCGCGTCCGGCGCCGGCTTGGTGAAGGTCGGTTTCGCGTAGCGCTGAATCCGGATGCCAGGCAGCCGCTCGGATAGCAACGCCTCCAACCGATCGAGCAGCACATTGCCGCGCGGCTTCGAGATATCCAGGAGCGCCACATTGCCGCTGATCTCTCCCGATCTGGGCGAAAGCTGCCGTTCTACGGGCACCCGTTCGTCCGTTGGGTCCAATATGGTGGTCATCACACCTCCTCTATTTTCTTCGACACCGAGATGGAGCCGATCTCGCCGGTTGCCCAGCCATGAAACGCGCCGGAAAACTTACCGGCATCGGAGCCGGCCACCACCATGTGGATGTCGTCCGGCGTTTTGAACTTCGGCAGCACCCGTGCCCTGGCATCCTCATCCATGGCCTCGAAAGCTGCCCGCTTGAATCCGACGGCGGAGATTTCGTTTTCCACGAGATCTTCCAGAGGCCGTGCAGTGACCTCCTGAATTCTTGCCCGCACGTCCGCCTTGCTGTAACCATCCCGAGTCAACGTGTCCACGTGCTCCGGGCAGACGACCAGCAGCACCTCGGTCGCAAAGTGAGCCTTAGGGTGAAAGGCAGCCTCCAGCGACAGGCCGAAGCTGCCAGCGAGCTGACTCGCCTTGCGGGAATCCTGATCGACAATCAGCGTTGGCCCGCTGGTCATGGTGAAAAGCGTCACCACGGAATCTTCCGCATCGAATCCCCGCTCGACATGCAGCGGTTCCCAGGGATTACGTTCTTCGTGCTCGGCAAAGCACATGGTGAACTTCATCGGGTTGCCGAGCGTGGAACGCTCGGTACCGCCCGGCCGCGCACCACCGATATTGCGCACGGCCAGTCGCACCGCACGGCCGATGGTGGCATTGGCCCGATTCCCCTGCCCCAACGCGCCGAGCTTCATGTTCATGCCGATCCGCTCCCTGATCGGCCCGTTCACCACCATCACCGGACTGGCCCCCATGGTCGTCGCCATCACCCCGTGGATGTTGTATTCCTCGGTGAGCAGGGCCTCTATCGCGGCCAAAATCACCGGCAGGTATTCCGGTCGGCAGCCCGCCATCACTGCATTGATGGCCGCTTTCTCCACCGTCACATCGCCCATGTTCGGCGGCATCACACCCAGCACCTCCTGCGCATCCCGGCTGGTGCCGGACAACATTCGCATGACCCGCTCGGGTGTGGGCGGCACCAGTGGCAGACCGTCTGAGAAGCCCTGGTCGAACATGAACTCGAACTCGTCATCCGCCGCGGCGATTTCGATTTTCCGTGCCCGCAGAGGCGAGTTTTCCGATTCTGCGCGCAAACGATCGGCAATCAGCGGGTCGACGGACAGCGAGCCGCAACCGGGCCGCCACTCGGGAAGTTGATTCCAGTCGAGATCCAGCGAGGCACCTTCCGTCAGCAGACCGGCCAGCGCCTGCCACTCCTCCCGCACGAATCCAACCAGTCCCTGACTCAGCGTCCCCTCTCCGTCTGCGAGAAACAGGCTCGGCACGGTGTCGATGTCGTAGGCGAAAGACACTTTCAGGCTGGCATCGTCGAGAATGGGAAAGCTCGGCGAGAAAGTCTGCTCGAGCGCCCGATTGCCTTCAGAGGTCTGGCCCGCGACGAAAAAATCGAACCGCTCGCCTGCAGCCCGATGCAGCGCATCGAGCACCGGCATGACGAGGTGACAGGTGGGGCAATCGTCTTTGACGAAGCAGACGATGGCAGGCCGACCGGATGGAAAGCTCTGCTCCCCGCCTTCCATATCGGTCAGCAAAAAGGCCGGTAATGCCTCACCTGTCTGCATATTTACCTCCTCTCTCCCTCCTCCGCCTGTTGCCCTGGTAGGTCAATACCCTGGTATCTTAGGGCCACCAACCAGAAACGATCACCGTACCAGAGGAAAGAGCCATGAGCGAGGCAACCGCTAGCGACATTCTGGATATCAGCACCCTCACACCACACATCGGCGCGGAAATTCGGGGAATCGACCTCAGCCAGCCACTGGGCAACGACGAGTTCAGCGCAATCTATCAGGCCTGGCTGGACTGGAAGGTGCTCGTATTCCGCGATCAGCACCTGGACCGGGAACAGCACAAGGCCCTCGGCCGCCGCTTCGGCAGCCTGCACGTGCATCCCATGCAGCACAGCTACGGCGGAGACCCGGAGATACTGACGGTGAAGACCACGGCCAAGTCTGCCTACACCGCCGGTGACGGCTGGCACACGGACGTCACCTGTGACGAGATCCCGCCCCTGGGTTCCATGCTCTACGTCACCGAGACACCGGAGGTCGGCGGCGGCGACACCCTGTATGCAGACATGTATCTGGCCTACGACATGCTTTCAGACACCATGAAAGACATGCTGGAAGGGCTGACGGCCATTCACGACGGGGCCCGTCCTTACCTCGGCAGCTACAAGGTCCCGCCGCCTGAAGCCGAGGCCTATCCGAAGCACGAGCACCCGGTTGTGGTCACTCATCCGGAGACGGGCAAGAAGCTCCTGTACGTGAATTCCGGTTTCACCACCCGGATCAAAGGCATGGCACCCTGGGAGAGCGAGATGCTGCTCAACGGCCTGACCAACTTCATCGCCACTACGCCCAAACTCACCTGCCGTGTGCAGTGGAAACCGAATACGCTGGTGTTCTGGGACAACCGCTGTA
Source organism: Candidatus Azotimanducaceae bacterium (assembly GCA_965215995.1). Classification (GTDB taxonomy): domain Bacteria; phylum Pseudomonadota; class Gammaproteobacteria; order Pseudomonadales; family Azotimanducaceae; genus SZUA-309. Next base: position 5,605,905 of record OZ244128.1, read on the forward strand.
CTCAGCACCACGCGGTGTGGGACTACTATCCGCACAGCCGTTACGGCGAGCGGGTCTCTATCGTCGGCACGGAACGACCGGCAGCCTGACCGGGTGAGCCACTCGCAGGGATCGGTACTCGAACCCAACCCCATCGCGGGTCTTACCATTGGCCATGCTGCGGATGCGGAGATCCGCACCGGCACCACGGTCATTGTCCCGGATGCCCCTGCGGTCGCCAGCGCACACGTGGTTGGCGGTTCTCCCGGCACTCGGGAAACCGATCTCCTGAATCCCCAGCAACTGATCGAGCGGGTGGATGCCATCGTCCTCTCCGGAGGCTCCGCCTTCGGATTGGATGCAGCGAGCGGTGCCCAGGCCTGGCTCGCGGAAGCAGGCCGTGGCTTTCCGGTGCCACCGAACCGGATCCCCATCGTGCCCGCTGCCATCCTCTTCGATCTGAACAACGGCGGCGACAAGGACTGGGGCCGGTATCCACCCTATCGGGAGCTTGGCTTCCAGGCCATGGAAGCAGCCGACCACTGCCTGCGAACGGGCCGCGTCGGCGCCGGTTTCGGCGCCACCACAGCCACCACACCGGGTGGGCTCGGCATCGCCAGCGAAACCCTGCCCTGCGGCGCTACGGTCATGGCAGTCATGGCGGTCAACGCAGCGGGCTCACCTCGGATCGGCAGCACGATCCACTACTGGGCAGCACCTTTCGAGCGAAACGGAGAATACGGCGACTTGGGCATTCCTGATCCGTGGCCGGAAGATGCCGAAGCGGTCGTCACCAAGGCAGGACACTCCACCGCCGGCATGAACACGACGATCGGCGTTGTGATTACCGATGCCGAGATCTCCAAGGTGGAGGCGAAGCAGATCGCCGTGATGGCGCACGATGGCTTCGCCCGGGCGCTCTATCCGGTCCACACACCCGGAGATGGGGATCTGCTGTTCGTGCTTTCCACCGGAGAGAAGCAACTCGATCGGGAAGCGCTCGCCCTGTTGAGCCTCGGCACAACAGCCGCCAATACGGTGACCCGGGCCATCGCGCAAGGCGTGCACGCTGCGATATCTGAGGATCCTGCCTCATGAGCCTCTCATTGAACGCGCTCAGTGATCGCATCGATGACAAGCGGGCCGACCTGATCGATCTCACCCAGGCGCTGATCCGCATACCCACCACCAACCCACCGGGCGAATACTACGAAGACTGCGCCCGTTTTCTCGGCGAGCGTCTGGCTGCCCGTGGTTTTCAGGTGGACCACGTTCGGGCCGAGGGCGCCATCGGTGATTCAGACCGTTACCCGCGCGCGAACGTGATCGGTCGTTGGGAGGGTGCCCGGTCAGGACCCACCGTGCACTTCAACTCGCACATCGACGTGGTGGAACCGGGCATCGGCTGGACCTACGAGCCTTTTGCGGCAAAGATCGTGGACGACCGCATCTACGGCCGAGGTGCCTGCGATATGAAGGGTGGGCTGGCCGCTTCGGTGATCGCAGTGGAAGCGCTCATGGAGCTCCTCCCTGATCTGCCTGGCAACCTGGAGATATCCGGCACCGCGGATGAGGAATCCGGTGGTTATGGTGGTGTGGCCTATCTCTCCGAGCAGGGTTACTTCAGCACCCCGCGGGTGGATCACGTGATCATCCCCGAGCCACTCAACAAGGATCGGGTCTGTCTCGGTCATCGAGGCGTCTGGTGGGCGGAAATCGAAACCCATGGCCGTATCGCGCACGGCTCCATGCCTTTCCTCGGTGATTCCGCCATTCGGCATATGAGCGCCGTGCTGACCGCGTTCGAGGAAGAGTTGTTCCCGCTGCTGGCTCAGAAGCGCACACACATGCCCGTGGTGCCGGAAGGCGCAAAGCAGTCCACGCTCAACATCAACTCCCTGCACGGCGGCCTGAGTGAAGGCAGCGACGGCCTGCCAAGCGCGCTGGTGGCGGAATCCTGCCGCATGATCATAGACAGGCGGTTTCTCATTGAGGAGTCCTTGGATGACGTAAAGGCGGAAGTGAGGAGCATCCTGGAGCGCCTGAAAGCCTCCCGAGAGGCATTCACTTATGACCTGCGCGACCTGTTCGAAGTCGTACCGACGATGACCGACGAGGGAGCGCCAGTGGTAGAAAGCGTCGCCCGGGCTATTGGTCAAGTCCTGGGCACCACGCCGCAATTCGTGGTCTCACCCGGCACCTACGATCAGAAGCACATCGATCGGATCGGCCGCTTGAAGGATTGCATCGCCTACGGACCGGGCATTCTCGATCTGGCCCACCAGGTGGATGAGTACGTGGGCATCCAGGACATGATCGACTCAGCCAAAGTGATGGCCATGTCGGCTTACGAGCTGATCACCGGCTTGGAGATCAGAGCATGAAAGGCCTCAGCGGCAAGACCGTGCTCGTCACAGGCGCCGCCTCAGGATTCGGTGCTGGAATTGCCCGCCGCTTTGCCGAGGAAGGCAGCCGTGTGCTGGTCGCCGATATCAACGCCGAAGCCGGCTCGATGCATGCAGATGCCATCGGTGCTCGATTCATCGAGATGGATGTGGCCGAACCGAACAGTATGGCCGATGCGCTGACAAGCCTGCACAGCCCAGTAGATGTTCTTGTCAACAATGCCGGAATCGGCCTCACACCTCAGCCACTCACCGATGTGCTGCCGGATGACTTCGAACGCCTGCTGAACGTAAACGTCCGCTCCATCTATCACACGACCCGGGCGCTGGTTCCGAGCATGCGCGAGCGCGGCGGCGGCGTGATCCTCAACATCGCCTCGACAGCCGGTGTGAGCCCGCGCCCCGGTCTCACCTGGTACAACGCTTCCAAGGGCTGGGTGATCACGGCAACCCGATCAATGGCGGTGGAGCTGGCTCCCGACAACATACGTGTAAACGCGATCAACCCGGTGGCCGGTGAAACGCCCCTGCTCAGCACCTTCATGGGTGGCGACAGCGAGGAAAACCGGGCTCGATTCCTTGCAACCATTCCGCTCGGGCGTTTTTCCACGCCTGCCGATATCGCTTCAGCAGCCTGCTTCCTCTGTTCCGAGGATGCCAGCATGATCACCGGGGTAGCGCTGGAGGTCGATGGTGGGCGCTGTATCTAGCGTCAGAGCGCCATCCGCTCCATGAAGTAGCACAGACAGTCCTGCCGAACCACGTAAGGATCTGTGGTGTACATGGCGGGTACCACGTCTTCTTTCAAAAGGATGGCTTCGCCGTCGTGCTCGAAGTACTCATCGGTCACGTCCCGGTGTTCCACATCGAGCACTTTGAAGACCCGATCCACCGCCAACTGGCTGGCACCGAACACCGTGCCTCTACCGAGAACGTGGAAGTTCACCGCCTCCACCCCGCCGGTCAGCACCAGAGGCGCGGGCAGCTCCGATTCATCGTCCCCTTCGAAGCGAAAGCTCACCTCGTCCTGAATGTGCACCCGCACCCGGGTGCGGAACAGACTGAACTGGTCCGGTGCCGCTTCGGGCACAGCCTCCAGCGCCATACACCGTTTCAGGTAGTCATAGACCCGATCCGCGCAGCGCGGGTCTCCAACCGGGCCCACCTCCAGCGCCACGGCCGGGCAACGGCCGGTGAAGATCCGGGTCAGTACGGTATCCGGCTCCTCTACGTAGACGGCCTTGTCCGAGAACAGGTAGGCCAAGCCAAGGTTGTGCGGCTCGAGATCGGTAATCACCGAGTAGTAAGGGTTGTGGCCGGTATTGTTGTGCAGATCAATGGACGCCAGGAAAGGCTGATCCGCAATGGCTGACTGCACCGCGGCGGCAAGGGCACCACCCGGGCCCACGGCATCCCGCCAGATCCTGTTGAAGTCAGGCTGGGTCGGCAAGGCACGCATGCCCACCTTGGCCGCCTCGGTGTTGCCGATGAGCAGCGTCAGATCTCGCGGCAGATCGGGTGTCTCTTTGAGGTAGCGACGAATACCTTCCCAGCCGCTGGTCTCGTTACCGTGCAGCAGCACGGAAACGAACAAGGCAGGTTGCGCATCGCCGGGCAGCTGAACGAGCGTTGGCCCACCGAGATGGTCATGCAGCTCGGTGGCCTCGCAGTCCAGCAACCCGAGCGGCAGCTGGTTGTGTGTTCGAAGTGGCATGTGTCTACAGCTTCCAGGTGTGTACGGGCTCGCCCACGTCCTGCAACGCACGGTATTCCTGCACGAGCTGATGCAGGTCCTCTCCGTGCAGGTGGACCCAACGGCGCTGCCAGGCGGCGCCATTCTGCCCGGAATCCACCCGCTCCGCGATCACGTTCAGGTAATCATTGATCTCCGACTCCGGGATGCTCACCGACTCGAGACCCCGCCGGGCCATGGGCAGCAGATCCGTGAGGATCAGCTCGCGCATGCTCACTTCAGTGAGCTTACCGGCCCGGGGCCATACCGGCCGCGCATTCAAACCGTAGCGCGCCGCCGTGTAGAAGTTGTCCCGGGCAACTTCGAAAGGTATCTCCGACTCCGGTGCGGCGTCAGACAGGCCAAAGCCTCGAACCAATCCGAAGTAGAAAGCCGCGTTGGCGATGCAGTCTTTGATGGTGGGGCCCGCCGGCACCACACGATGCTCGATGCGCAGGTGCACCTGGCCATCGAAGTCGAAGCCGATCAAGGGCCGATTCCACCGCCAGAGCGTACCGTTGTGGAAACGCACGTGACCGAATTTGCTCGGAGGCGAGTCCTGCACCGCGGGTATCAGGATGAGGTGCTCGGACTGATTTTCCGCGAATACCTCGACCAGTGACTCCTGCACGTAGCCGGAGCCAAAGCTCACCCGCGAAGGGTACCGGTCACCCACATGCACCGCCTGCTCAAAGAGCGGGATGCGCGTTTCGTCCCAGAGCGTGCGGCCAAACAGGAACGGTGAGTTGGCGCTGGCGGCAACCATCGGCGCGGAAGCGATCACCGAGGCGTTGAAATCCCGGACCGAGCGCTCCGGTTTGCACTGCAGGTGTATCTGGAATGAGGTGGCTGCGGCTTCCAGCATCACATCGTGATGCGTGGTGGTCAGCTCCACCTCACCATCTATCCTGAGCTCGAGAGGCTTGCCATCCCGAAGCGCCATGATCCGATCGTTCAGAGACTGATAGCGCACCATGCTGGACATGTACTCGGAGGTCAGCAGCTTTTCGCTCACCGTCGGCAAGATGCCGATGGCAACCAGGTGGCAGCCGGTGCGCTCCGCCGCTTCCCGGCAGGCATTCCAGGTGGCCGAAAGCTCGTCATGAAGCCGGGAGAAGACGCGGCCGGTCAGGGCGGATGGGCTGCCGTTCAGCTCCACGTTGAACGCCGCCAGCTCCGGCACCACCAGCGGGTTGTTCAGGGTTTCCAGATAGCGCTCATTATCCGGCAGCGGATCGCCCCGCTCGTCCACCAGCCAGCCTTCAAGCTCGAACCCGGCCACATCACCCCGATCGCTGAACTCACCAGCCTCGAACTGCTGGGTCAGCAACGCGGTTTCTTCGTCGAGCCGCTTCCGGAACTCGCTGAAATCCTCCGCATCAAAGTAGCGGCGTTCGATCTCGTCTCCCACTGGCCGGGCCTCTCCTGCGTCTGGCGGTGCGTTGCAGACAACGCGATTGCAACAAAGAGACTTTACAAAGGCGCCAGGCATCTTGCCACTTGGCCCGCCAGCGGCCCGCTTCGTTCTGAACGCCATAGAGGTTAGCCTTCGCACAAAGCAGCTTCTGAAAAGGAACACCGATGAGCAGAACTCCGACATTAGCAGCCGCTGGCCTACTTCTCCTCACCGTCACACTGTCTGGGTGCTGGAATGGCGATATCACCAATGTGAAGCTTGCTGATGTTTCCCTCGGCCAGCAGCTGATCGATCTGAAGCGGGCGCTGGAAGAAGACGCGATCAGCGACGATGAGTACGAGGCAGCCAGAGAAAAGCTGATCAGCCTCTATGCAATCTGCGAGTCTGAAGAAGAGGAATAGAGAGCGCGATCCTAAAGTGAACACTTCCGCCGCGATCACACCTACCCGAACTAATTTCTGGCTCCTGAAGCTGGTACCACCCGGGTGGTGGGGTCCCTGGCTGCTTGGCGCGACCACGTTCCTGGTCATCATCAGCCTGTTTGCGCTGGTAGGTAGAGCATTCGATGAAACGGCAGAGAACCGGATCGACACTGGCGTTGCCTTCTTTTTTGCCACGCTGCTCGCCTACATCGTTCCGGTGCATCATCTGATCGTCAGACGATCGCTGGCAGCACTCGATCAGTTGGCACCGATTCTGGGTGCTGACCAGGTGACCTACGTCGCCGAGCGCATTGTCGTGAAACCGCTCTGGTGGCACGTTACCGTTCTGGCCGGTGGGCTCACCGCCGGGCTGCTGCACAACACCTTGCTGCTCGGCGGTGGGCAAATCGCCCTGGCGATCGAGCTGCCCGCGACTTTCCTTTCAATGCTGGTGACGATCCTGATCTGGATCGTGATGACGGCCACGATTGCGTCCCTCGTGCAGAACGCGGTGATGTTCAAACGCCTCGCCGAGAGTGCCGAGATCGATGTGCTCGACACGCGCTCGCTCACCCCTTTCGGCAGCATCGCGGTCAGCTCCACTCTGGCCATGATCGGCGCTCAGGCGGCCTTCCCACTTCTGATCGTCGGGTCAGGTACCAGCTGGGTGTCGTTCGCACCCGGTCTGGTCGCGACCGGAATCCCAATGGTTCTGCTCTTTCTGCTCCCGGTTCTACCCGTGCACCGGCGGATAATCACCACCAAGCAATCTGTGCTGGCACAGGTGAATGCAGACATACAGGCGCTCAAGGTAACCGGTCCGCCCGACTACCCGGCCCTGCAACCCCTGCTCACATATCGAAGGGAGGTTATGGACGCTTCCGAGTGGCCCTTCGACACCAGCGTGATGGGTCGGCTCGCCATCTACCTGATCATTCCCCCGCTCACCTGGATCGGAGCCGCCCTGATCGAGATCCTGGTGGAAGGGGCCATCTGAATAACGAGAACTGCTTCTCGCTTCACGCTGCTCCCGCTTTTCCCGGTCCTGGCAATTGCTAGGATCGACGATGGGACACAATCAAGAGACGGGAAGATGTCTTCCAAGGAAGAACGGCTGGCACTGGAGCGTAAATCAACCGCCCAGCAGCTGGCCCGGGCGGCCACCGAGGCAATATCGGACCGCAAACTGAGGGCACTCACCAAGGCCGACGTCTACGGCCAGATCCTGCCAGTGCTCGATCATCATCATGGCGTGCAGTGCAAGCTGCACCGCACGTACAGGCGACTGCTCGCCTGGACATGCGGCGGATTTCTACTCGCAATGTTAGCGGCCGTATTGCTCGGCCGGGAGTTACTCACAAAGGCTGCCTGATCAGGCAGCGAGCCGGTCTGGTGCCTCTGGCTGCCGGGCCGCTTCCGGCTCCGGCTCGTCCGGCTCGGCTGCTAACCTTCGGGCCCGCAACTCATAGCTCACCGACTGCGGATCCAGCATGGAGATCGCCCGGGCGATCTCCAATGCCCAGTCCTTGCCCTTTTCGATGTTGACTGCGATGAGGACGGCGTAACCGACCGCGAACAGCAATGCGAGAGCAGCAACTAAATATTCCATGTCGTCATCTCCGGTTTATCAAAATTCAGAAACGTCCCGATGGACGCCGGAGGAAACACTGTTGACTGTTGTCTGGAGAACGAGGTCTGGTGTTGCTCCCGGCGTTTGCACCGGGAGGCGATGCAAACGTTACGCCGTGGCTGCGGCGTAGCAATCGGTGCCGAAGGACACGGGCAGCGCGTGCTGCACCGGCGCCTGGCGGCCGATCTCGAGGTGAATTTGCATGGCGGGTCGTTTCATGGGCGCGGATTCTACGCCTCGTCAGTTTCTTTGCAAGCGGATCGGCTAAGAGATTTCGTGTCTTTCGGCGACTTTCGTCGAGTAGACGCCAAACGGTAGGAGACGACAGACGGACGGTAGGCCTACCACTACCTCAATGACTTACGTCCCGCCTCCAGGGCTTCTGCCTGCTTGACATCGATCTCTGGAAACTGCGGATCCATCACTCGCAACTCGTTGGCCACCGCGGCAGCCACCACCAGCCTCGCGAACCACTTGTGATCCGCGGGTACCACAAACCAGGGCGCGTGTGCGGATGCGGTCGCGCCAATGGCCTCCTCGTAGGCCAGGGTGTAATCGTCCCAGTAGGCGCGTTCGTCGATGTCGGCCTGTGAGAACTTCCAGTGCTTTTCCGGATGTTCGAGCCGCTCGAGGAAACGCTGGCGTTGCTCTTCAGAAGAGATGTGCAGAAAGAACTTCAGGATGCGCACGCCATTACGGCTCAGGTAGTGCTCGAAGTGATTGATGTCTTCGAACCGCTCTTTCCAGATGCGCTTCGTCACAAGCTCCGGCGGCAGGCCCTGCGCATCCAGGATATGGCGGTGCACACGGACGATCAGCACCTCTTCGTAGTGAGAGCGATTGAAAATGCCGATCTCACCACTGCCCGGAACTTGCTGGTGATAACGCCAGAGGTAGTCGTGGTCGAGCGCTTCATCGCTCGGGTGTTTGAACGAAGTGACACGACACCCCTGTGGATTGAGACCGCTCATCACCTTGCGAATCATGCTGTCCTTACCGGCCGCGTCCCGACCCTGAAAGATCACCAGTAACCCCTGGGTATTCTCCGCTGCCAGCTTCGGCTGCTGTTCAGCCATCCAGTCAACCATCCGCTCCAGAAGCTCTTTAGCCTCATCCTTGAATTGTCCCGGTAGAGAATCCGTGTCCCCCGGATCGTGATCGGCGAGGGAGACCTTGCCCGGAGCGTCAATCCGATAAGGCGCGAGAAACCGCTCCACGTCCTTATCGCTTTCCAGCTTCAGCATGCTTCCTCCCCAGCCCATCCGAGCAAACGACTATAATGGTTATACTGGCAGGATAGTGAATACGAGCGTCCGCAAGGAGTCATCCAATGTCCGAAGCAAAGGATCCCAGCGAGTCGGCGACGCCGGCCGAGGGCGAAACTGCTCAGCAGAGACTGAGCCGAAGCAACGCTGAAATCTGGAACGAATGGCAGATCGACGTAAATGCCGATCCGTACTCCATCCCACTTAGCAAACTGAATCCCGCGCATCCGGCGTTGTTCGAAGCAGATGCGTTCTGGCCCTACTTCGAGCGTCTGCGCGCCGAAGCGCCGGTCAGTCTCACCGAGGAAAGCCAGTTCGGGCCGTACTGGAACATCACCCGCTACGACGACATCAAGTATGTGGACTCGAATCACGAGGTCTTCTCCTCAGATTCGCGTATGGGCGGTATTCGCCTTGGAGGTCAGGTGCTGATCGACGAGGAACCGGATCCCACTTTCCACCTGCCCATGTTCATCATGGAAGACCAGCCGAAGCATGACGAGCAGCGCAAGGTGGTCGCACCCATGTTCGCACCTCGACACCTGATGGGATTCGAGCCGTTGATTCGTGCCCGAGCTCAGGAAATCCTCGACAGCCTGCCCAGAAACGAGACCTTCAACTGGGTGGATCTGGTTTCCAAGGATCTCACCGGTCGCATGCTTTCCACCCTTTTCGGTGTGCCGCAGGAAGATCGTGACAAGTTGATCTACTGGTCGGATACGGTGGAGAACATCTCCAACCCGGAAGTGTTCGAGACGCCGGAGCAGGGCTTTCAGGAGCTGTGGAACTGCTGGCAGTATTTCGACGAGGTCTGGAAGGAACGGACCAGACAGTCCGAACCCGGCGGTGATCTCATTTCCATGCTGGTGCATGGGGAATCCACCAGGGACATGCCCCCCAATGAGTACCTGGGCAACATCCTCCTGCTGATCGTCGGCGGCAACGACACGACCCGGAACTCCATCAGCGGCGGTGTGCTGGCGTTGAATCAGAACCCAGACGAGTACGACAAGCTCAGAGCCAACCCAGGGGTGATTCCGAACATGATCTCCGAGATCATCCGCTGGCAATCGCCCGTGGCACACATGTGCCGCACCGCGCTGCAAGACACGGAGATCCGCGGCCAGAAGATCGCCAAGCACGACAAGATCTGCATGTGGTACATCTCCGGCAACAGGGACGAGTCAGCATTCGTGGAACCAGACACCTTCCGCATCGATCGGGAGGATGCCCGCAAGCACCTGTCTTTCGGTTTCGGTATTCACCGCTGCCTCGGCAATCGTCTGGGCGAGATGCAACTGCGAATCCTCTGGGAGGAGATCATGGAGCGCTTCCCGAAGATCGAAGTGGTCGGCGATCCGGTCTACCTGAAGTCGAGCTTCATTCACGGTATCCGAGAGTTACCGGTACGCATTCCGGCCTGACAGACCTCTGGCAAGCTGGTGCAGATAAACGCACTCAGCTCGCCAGACCGGTGAGCAGAATCAGCAGGACGGCCGGGGGCACCAGATACCTGATGGCAAAGTGCCAGAGTCGGAAGACCGTGCTGCTGCCCATATTCAGCTCCTCCTCCGAGGTTTGCCGACTGACGCTCCAACCGACGAACAATGCCAGCAGGAAGCCGCCCAGGGGCAGCAACATCTGGTTCGATAGGTAATCGAGGGCACCGTTCAGATCCTTGCCGAAGATCTGCCAGTCCGCGATCAGGTTGTAGGAAAGCACGCTGGCTACGCTCAGCAGAGCGATGCTGCCCATGATGGTGATCGTGCTCTTATGACGCGAGAAGCCCTGATGCTCCTCGAGCCAGGACACCACGGGTTCCACCAGACCCACCATCGAAGTGATCCCGCCGACCGTGAGCAGCACGAAGAAAAGCACGGCGATAACGGCACCACCCGGCATCTGCGCGAAGGCAACCGGTAGCGTCTGGAACACCAGCCCCGCGCCACCAGCCGGATCCAGACCAAACTTGAACACCGCCGGGAAGATCACCAGCCCCGCCACCAGGGCCACCATCGTATCCGCCGTCACGATGATGAGAACGCTCCTGGGGATCGACACCTCTTTCGGCAGATAGGCGCCGAAGGTCATCATGCCCGCCATGGCCACCCCGACCGAGAAGAAGGCCTGGCCGATGGCGGCCAGCAGGGTCGCCGGACCCACCTTCGAGAAATCCGCCGAGAACAGGTAGTCCGCCGCGGCGCCAAAACCACCGGCGAAAAGATTGTAGGCAGCCAGCCCTACCAGCAGCAGAAACAGCGTCGGCATCAGCAGCCGCACGGCCCGTTCGATGCCCTTCTGCACACCGGCATAGATGATCACACCCGTAAGCAGAAGGCCGACCAGAGTCCAGAAGACCATGCCGCCGACGTCCCCCATCAAGGCTTCAAATCGCGCCGCCGAGGCAGCGCCGCTGGCTTCCTGGAAGCCACCGGTGAGCGCTACGAGCAGGTAGTTGAGCACCCAGCCGATCACCACGCAGTAGACGACGGAGATCAGATAGGCAGTGAGCAGATTGATGGCGCCCGCCCAGCGCCAGGTGCTGCTGCGTCCCTCGGCTTCCGCCACGGTGCGCATGGCGACCATTGGACTCATGTGGCCACGGCGGCCGATCATGATCTCGCCAATGAGGATAGGCGCACCGATGCAGAACACGCAGAACAGATAGATCAGGATGAAGGCGCCGCCTCCGTTCTCACCGAGCACATAGGGAAAGCGCCAGATGTTGCCAAGCCCGACCGCGAAGCCGATGGCGGCCATGAGAAAGCCGAATCTGGAAGACCACTGTTCGTGCGCTGCTACGGCCATGACCGCTCCCTCTCTGCTCAGATCCTTGCCGCCAGAAACGGTGCAATGTCCTCAGATGGTTTCAGTCCCAAGACCAGACCTGCGACCAACTGTCCCGACGCATTGGCATGAGTCCAGCCAAGTGCGCCGTGCCCGGTGTTGAGATACAGATTGTCCGGGCCTGCCTGACCAAGCAGCGGTCGTCCGTCCGCTGCCATGGGACGCAACCCCGCCCACGCGTTGAGCTCGACGTCTGCCAGGGAGAGCTGTGGGAACACCCTCAACAGCAATCGGGTCAGATTGTCGATCCGTGCCTGCGTCGGCGTTGTATCAAAGCCCGCAAACTCGGCAGTCCCGGCCACGCGCAACCGACCTCCCAGAGGCACCACCGCGGCGTGCAGCGCGTCGTCCACGATCGGGTGCACTGGCAACACAGAAGGATTCTCTATGGTGATCGAGTAACCCTTGGCCGGGGCAACGGGCAGCCGCAGCTTCAACTGCCGGGCGAGCCATTTGCTGTAGCTGCCGGCGGCGAGCACGAAGGCATCACCGGCATGAGCGCCACGGGCGCTCCGCACCGAGCGGATGCTCCCTGCCTCAACGTCGAAGCCGGTGACCTGCTCGCTGAATAGAAATGCCACACCGCGATCGGCCAGCCAGGCGCTGAGCTGCTCACAGTACAGCCTGGCATTTCCCACCAGATCGTCAGGAAAGTGAATGGCACCCACCAGACGCTCGGCGCCTGGCGCAAGGCTTGGCTCCAGTCGGAGCAACTCCTCCACCGTCAACGCGCTGTGCGCCACGCCTGCCTGCTTCAACCAGTGTGCCACCGTAATCGCGTTCTGGAGCGCATCTTCATCTTCGAACGCTTTGACGATACCGCCAGCGGCGAGCTCGATGTCGATGCCGGTCTCTGCCAGAAGCTCGGTAAGCAGCACTTGTGAGTGCCGGGCGAGATGAGCATTCGCCAGGTAGCTGGCTTCAAACCGATCACGACTCGAGTGACGCAGGAAGGAGATGCCCCACCGGGCAAGCCTTGGTATCTCTGTCAGCCGGAGCAGCATGGCTGCGTCGCTGCGACCCAGGTTCTTCAGCAGGGTACCCAGCACACCGGGACTGTTCCACGGGTCGGCCAGGCTCGGTGTAATCATGGCGCCATTGGCGTGGCTCGTTTCTCTGGCCGGTGCCGGTTGGCGTTCGAGGACCGTGACCTCGGCGCCAGCCTTGTGCAGATAATAGGCGACGCTGACGCCGGCGAGCCCGGCTCCGATCACGACAACGCGCATAGGATCCGTCCGATCTCAGAAACCTGATTGGGATTTTTCCGGGGGCGGAAAAAGAAAAAGCGCGGATTGCTCTGTCGGTAAAGTTGAATCAGAACATCCGCGCTAACGCTTCCCCCCAGAAGCGACCCTAATGTAACGCGCTTGATTCTCACCTTTCAAGCGGATTCTAGGTTAACGTTTGTGAACTGATTAAAATCAATCACTTAAGACACATTCTTAATGCTATCACCACGCCTTCTATGCGCAGCTATCACGCCGCCGGCTTCCAGCATGACCAGCAGGCTGGTGACCAGCACGATCACGTCCAAAACCACCAGGAGGTAGTTACCCGCCTCGAAGAACTGCAGCAGGGTCACGCAACCGGCCAGGAACGACATGGTCAGCACGAACAGCATTGGCAGCAGCGTGTAGTAGGAGGGTCGTCCCATCTTGATCAGCATCACCGAGATCACCAGCAGAGTGAGACCGGCGAGGATCTGATTGGTGGAGCCAAACAACGGCCAGATGATGAGCCCGCCCGTGCCGGACGCCCCACCGGCGCCAAAGGCGAGCAGCAGGCAAGCGCCAACGGCCACTACCGTCGCCAGTACCCCTTTTTTCAGCATGTCGATGCCGTAAATCTCACCCCACTCCTGAATGATGTAGCGCTGCAGCCGTACGCCCGAGTCCATGGTGGTGCCAGCAAAGAGCACGACCATGGTAGCGAGCAGAGTTTGTGCCACTTCAGCGGGAATGCCCCAGCCACCGTTGATCAGGTTCGCACCGCCGGCGATGAAGGAACCGGCGCCTGCGGCACCAAACTCATCGTATATCTCGTGCCAGGCTTCCGGTGTGGCAGCGAGGGCGATGCCGCTCACCGTGACGATGGTGATCAGCGCCAGCGAGCCTTCACCCACCGCACCGAGGTACCCGACAAAGCGGGCATCCGTTTCCTTGTTCAGCTGCTTGGAGCTGGTGCCCGATGCCACGATGCCATGGAAGCCGGATACCGCCCCGCAAGCGATGGTGACGAAGAGCAACGGAATGATGGACGGCCCCGACTCGCTCACCCGGTTGTTGAACGCCGGCGCAGAGATGTCCGGCATGAACAGAAAAACCGCCCCGTAGAGCAGCACCAGGCCGACGAGCAGCTGCATGCCGTTGATGAAGTCCCGTGGCTGTAGCAACACCCAGACCGGCAGCATGCTGGCAATGGCCGCGTAAACGAACAGGATGATGATCCAGTTGGCTTGCGGAGTGAGTCCGAGCATCTCAGGCAGCGCCAGAGGCATCTGGCTGCCGGCATAGACGGTGAGATAGAGCACCACCACGCCACCCAGGCCGAGTGCGATCAGATTGAAGTTGCGATGCACGAGCTGGCCGATGATGAGCGCCACCACAATCGCTGCCCAGGCGGGGAACACAGCGCCCGGTGTGCCGACGAACGAGTTGGCAATCACCACACCGAACACCGAGTTCACCATCAGCAGCAATAGAAAGATGACCACCATAAACAGTGCCCGGGTGCGCTTGCCGATCACCGATTCCGACAGGGCACCGATGGATTTGCCCTGGTGTCGTGCACTGGCCCAGAGCGCCCCGGAATCATGCACGCCAGCGAAGAATATGGTGCCGAAAACCACCCAGAGCACGGCGGGTACCCAGCCCCAGTAGACGGCGATCGCCGGACCGACGATGGGAGCAGCGCCCGCCACCGAGGTGAAGTGATGCCCCCAGAGCACATAGCGGTTGGTAGGCACGAAATCCACGCCATCATTGAACTCATGGGCGGGAGTTCGGAAATTCGGGTCGAGTCTGAAGATCTTTTCGGCAATGAACTTGGAGTAAACGAACCAGCCGAACGACATGCCGGCAATACCCAGCAGCACGATCATCACCGAATGCATGAAGAGCTCCCCTTTTGGAACAAACAGGAATATACAGTCCCCTGTGCGCACTGACCATGTAACCGACGCGAGGTTATCCAGTCAGCGAACCGCCTTCGCAATCGGTGAGCCGGGCAACCTCGCGTAGCAGGCGTAAAAGTGGAAAACCTGGACGAGACTCTCGCCATGCAAGGCCGGCATCGAATCCAACGGCGTGCACTCGAAATCTCTGGTGAGATCTTCGCCGCGTGGCTCATGGGAATCGTAGGGGTAAATAAGCACACCCCAGGATTCGCTATCCGACAGTCCGTTTCTGAAGTTACTGGGGTTGAAATCATGGAAGAGGTTTTTGAGCGGCACACCCTCCGCGTACCACTCGAACAGGCCCGCGTGGTGCCAGTTTCGGGCCAGGAGAACGGGCTCGGTGGTAAATCCCCGGTCGGGGAGCTCGTCGAGCAGAGCGATGCCGCGCTCAGTGGCGGGCTGCCAGCCTGCGGCCAGACGCGCGGGATGCCGAAACTCCGGCCAGCTACCCACCGGCAGCACGAGCACCAACAAGGCGAGCGTTGCGGCGATGGAGCTCGCTGCCGATAGACCTGTGAGCCAACGAATACCGCGTGAATGGCGCCAACCGGTGATCAGCCAGGCTGCCGCAAGGGGGATGAGCAGCAGCCAGCCAAGCATGGACCAGTGAGGCGATGCTCTGCTTTCCAGCGCCGTCATCAGATACAGCCCGAGCACGGGCAGGATGAACAGCGTCAGAATCCCCTCTGGCTGGCTGAAGCAGGCTTCCTGTCGCTGCACCCGGTTTCTCCGCCAGCCGGCGAAAAGCGCGGCCACCCCACCGATGATCACCAGAGGCGAGTAGTAAACGAATTGCCCGGCGCTGCTCAGAAGAAACCCGGACAACGACCAACGCTCAATGTCCTCAAACTGATAATCGGAGTGGAAACGAACGGTCGCCCAATCGTTCTGCCAGTTCCAGACGAGCACCGGGCTGATCAGCAGCAGCGCCACACCTCCGGCAAGCCAGAGGCCGGGTAGCGTCAGTCCGCGGAAGCCCCGGATGGCCAGAATCACGGCAATGACCGAGATCGGCAACGTCACCGCCGTGTACTTGGCAAGGCCGGCAAGTCCGATCAGAGCGCCGAGCAGCAGCCAACGCCCGTGGGTACCATTGGGCCGCGCCGCGGCAGGCTCATCAACCTTCAGCTGCGCGGCAAGGCTCAGCATCACCAGCGCTACGCCGAGCGCCAACGGCACCAACGGCGCATCCGGCGACAGCGTCATGCTGCCGTGGAAGACCACCGCGCCCTGTAGAAGCAGCACGGAAATCACCGGCAGCCAGGGTGATCCATCCGGGTACACCCGCCGACTCAGGGCTGCCAGCAGATACTGAGCCACCACGGATAGAGCGATCGGCACGAGTCTGAGCGCGACATCGCTTCCGGACAGCCAGACCATCGGAGCCTGAAGCCAGGCCGCCAGTGGTGGGTGGTCCAGATAGCTCAGCGCCAAGTGACGGGCATAGAGAGCATAGTGGGCTTCGTGTGCCACCAGGGGCAGAAGAGCGGCTATCAGCAGGTGAAAGCCAGCGTAGGCCCATATCACAGCATGCAGAGCCCGCTCTCCAGACAGGGCCTGCTTTGGTTCCGATCGCATCGCGCCACCATAGCCGAGAACAGGTCTATTCCCAAAAAAAGCGAAGCGAGACAGCCGAAACCGGGTGCGCTGTCCACTCGTTGTCACCCAGCTGCCATCGCAGGTGTGTAAAATCACCACCTAGCCCATTCGGATTATTTACATATTGGTGCATAACAACCGAAAATAAGGGTGTCTCAGGGGGGAGACAGAAAACGGCCACCAACGCAGGCTGAACATGACGACAGCTCAGGTGGTCCCAGGGAAAGGGAGTATTGAATGTTCGGGCTCAGGAAACGAAGTAAGACCGGCAAAACGGGTGGAAAAACTGGTGGAAAGACCGGCGGAAAGTCACGCGGGAAAATCGGTAGCAGATCTGCCCGATTTGCCACCAGCCATGGCAAAACGCCCATACGAACCGCACGAAAACTGTTTCATGGCGTATCCATCCATCCGGATACGCTGAGCGCTTGCGACGCTGCCAGAGATCTGGAGGGTGTCCGCTTCCTGGCCGACGACGCACCCATGTTGCCGCTCAGTGACTGCAGCAATCCTGCCGGCTGCCGCTGCAAATACCAGCACTACGACGATCGCCGTACCGAAGCGCGCCGGGAGTCAGACGTGGGCCTGCCGATGAAGGATCATCCGAACGATGCTCGCGATGGCGTCGGTCGCCGGGTCACCGACGGCTGAGAACGCGGCTTCAGGCCGGGCACAGCGCTCGACTGTCGATCTATGTAGATTAGGTGCTGGCACAGTTGATCACCCCACTTCAGCTGAGCCAGTCCCACTGTAAGCTACAGTGAGTCATCTTCCCTAACCCAGAGAATACAGTCTCTCCGAGCTGACACTGCACTGCAGCCTCGTATCTTCGCTCCCGGGCCGGTGCGCGGGGTCAAGGTTCCACTTCGAATCCGTCATGTCTTTAACCAATCATCTACACTGCACTGTATCCTTTATGATACATTTATCTTGAGTTGATGTATCATAAAGGGTACATTAGGCCGCATGAAAAAGGTGATCTGGCAAAGCGACTCGTTAACCCAACTGCGAAAGATGCCAGGTCAGGTAAAGGCCGATATGGGTGTGGAACTCATGAGGGTTCAGAGTGGCGAGGATCCGCTCGACTGGAAACCCATGCCATCGGTCGGTGCTGGCGTTCGAGAAATCCGTGTGCAGTATCGCGGCCAGTACCGGTTGATGTATGTCGCCAAGTTCGATGAGGCCGTTTATGTGCTCAGCGTCTTTCGCAAGAAGACCCAGCGCACACCAAAGGCCGAAATCGACAAGGCAAAGGATAGGCTCCGGGAGGTTATTCAGAGCCGGAAACAGACAGGAGACTGACATGACAGATTCTAAGAGCCAGTGGCAGGAGTCCTCCGGCAACGTGTTCGAAGACATGGGCTTCGAACCACACGAGGCGGCAGTGCTGAAGGCGAAAGCCGAGGTAATGATCGCGCTCGAGAAATTCATCAAGCAGAACAAACTGACTCAGGCGCAGGCAGCTGAGCTGTTGGGTGTTCCCCGCCCGCGGATGAACCGTTTGCTGAAACGGGATTTCAGCAAAATCACGCTCGACAAGATGGGCGAGATGGTCTCCCGAGCAGGGATGACCATGGAAGTGAAGGTGAAACGGCCGAGGAAAGCAAAGGCAAAGGCCGTTGCTGCCTGATAAAGAAATCCAACAGAGAAGCCCGGCTACCGTCTGTAAGACGTCGGATTAACCTCTCAACGCTGCTGGATTTTCAGAAGTGAGTGTTCTGCGGCACGATTTGGCCACCCGGAAGGAAATCGAGTGAAACCCTGGCGGCACCGAGATAGGGTAAGTGGCTGAAAACGAAAGGGAAGTTGGAGCGGGTAACGAGGTTCGAACTCGTGGCCTCGACCTTGGCAAGGTCGCGCTCTACCAGCTGAGCTATACCCGCTTGGAAGGGGGCGCTATTTTCCAGAATCGGGGCTGAAACGCAACTCCCGATTGGCACCACCGACAGCCCTCGAGCAGCCTCACGGCGCTGACTCATCGTGTTCAGAATCCGGCTCGAATCCGTACTCGACTTCTGCAGCCGACGATGAAATCAGGCCCGCGGCCAGATCCGAGGCGACCGCCTGCCGGCTTCTGTGCTTCGCTGGACCGATGCCGCCCCCGCCCGGTGTCTCCAGAATCAGGGTTGCACCCGCTGGCACCAGATCGCGCCCTTTGCCTGGCAGTTCCGTGCCATCCTGCAGCCGGACAGATCCAGCCAGGCCCTCCTTACCCTCCCGGCGACCGCGCGCCGGATGACCTATGCGATCGAACATCTTGGAAATGACGAAGGCCGCCCCTTGCCGATGGCTCACCTCGATCGTCTGCCCAAGTCCTCCCCGTTTCTCCCCGGGCCCGCCCGAGTCCTGACGGTACTCCTTACGCCAGATCACCAGAGGTGTGGTGGCCTCGTTGATTTCCGTCGACGTGGTCCGCACCCCTGACGGAAACGCTGTCGTCGACAGGCCGTCTTTGCCGGCGCGGGCGCCCGTGCCGCCATTGAAGATGGGATTGCTGACAAAGGGCACTGATTCCGCGTTGTCAGCACCCGCTGTCGGTGCGTTCAGAAAGACCGGGTTCCAGATGCAGGATGCGCCTTCCGCAGGCACCTGATCGGGCACCACTTGAGCCAGGCAACCGAGCACCACGTCAGGCAGCATCTGCCCGACCGAATGCCTGGCGGAGACCGCGCTGGGAGGTGGGGCATTGAGGATCGAGCCTTCCGGCGCAGTCACCCTGACCGCGGCCAGAGAGCCGGCATTGTTGGGTACCTGGTTGCCAACGATGCAGCGCACGCCGAAGGATGCGTAAGCTTCGGTGTAGGGCAGTGGCACGTTGATGCCTGCATCCGAGCGAGGCGAGCTGCCCGAAAAATCCACGCTGAGCTGCTCACCCTGGATCTTCAGCACGGCCTTGAGCAGCACCGGTTCCCGGTAGCCATCGATCCACATTTCCTGGCCGTAGGATCCATCCGGCAACGCAGCGATTTCCCGGGCCATCGCAGCCCGTGAAGTTTCGATAATGAACTCGGCCACTTCCGCCAGGTCGTCCATACCGAAGTCATCGAGCATCTCGTTCAGCGCCCGACCACCGAGCTCGTTGCAGGCGGTCAGAGAATGCAGATCGCCTTCGGCCGTAACAGGATCGCGGACGTTCGCCTTGATCAGATTCATCAGGGTCTCGTCCCGTTGGCCAGCTCGAAACAGCGGGCAGATAGGAATGCGTATGCCTTCCTCAAAGAGATCATTGGCGTCCGGTCCGAAACCACGCCCGCCCACATCGGCGATGTGGCTGGTGCTCGCAAAAAGCGCCCGGCAGGTGCCCTGCCTGAACACCGGGGTGACCACCGTGAAGTCATTGAGGTGCCCGGTGCCGTCCCATGGATCGTTGGTCAGCAGCACGTCCCCATCTACCAGGGATTCGAGGGGGTGCACGCGCAGGAACTTACCCACGGCAGCGGCCATGGCGTTGACATGTCCCGGCGTGCCGGTCACCGCCTGGGCGAGCATGTCACCTTCAATGCTGAATACACCGGCAGAGAGATCACCAGCTTCCCGCACCACCGTGGAGAAGGCGGTGCGCATGAGTGTCTGAGCCTGCTCCTCGACAATCGCCAGCAGCCGATCCCAGATCAGCTGGCGGTCCAGTTGCCCCGCTCCCCGACTCACTTGGATTCTCCCTCCGCCGTGTCCCGCTCAAGAACCAGCGATCCCTGATCACCCAAGACAGCGCTGAAGCCAGCGGCAACCACCACCGTGGTCTGCGCTTCCCGAATCAGTGCCGGACCGGCCAGATAATCCCCCGGCCGCAACGCTGCCCGTTCGAAGCAACCGGCTTCCAACTGCCGGCCAGCCACCGGATCGAACACCGTCGTGGTGGTCTCGGCTGTCAGCGCGTGCGTACGCTCGACTTCCTCGACCGGCAGGCGACGTGCTTCTGTCGAGGCCACCAGGTTCAGTGTCCAGCTGAGGATTTCCACCGACAACCCGGGAATGGTCCGGCCATACAGAGCCCGGTAGTTCTCTTCGAAACGCGCTCGGAGCGTCGCCTGTGAGAGAGCGGCGAGGTCCTCATCGAGATCGACCGCGATCTCATAGCCCTGGCCCTGATAGCGCATGAACGCCCGGCGAAGCACCACGAGCTGCTCTTCGGGCACCAGCGCTCCGATCACAGCACGTGCCTCCGCGTACATCTCCGCCATCAGCGATGAGATCACCGGCAGATCGAGATCATCCAGCGTCATGTAGTGGCTGCGCACGACTTCGAAGCCGACGGGGGCGAGCAGAAAGCCAACGGCAGAACCCACACCCGCGTTGACAGGAACCACCACCCTATCGATCTTCAGCTTGCTGGCCAGAGTACAGGCATGCAGAGGCGCGGCGCCGCCAAAAGCGATGAGCGTACGGCCCGCGGTGCCCCGCCCCCACTCACTCAAGTGCGCACGTGCCGCTGCCGCCATATTCTCATTCACCACCTCGCTGACGCCGAACGCGGCTTCCACCTCATCCAAGGGCGAATCGGTCGCAAGCGGCTCGGCAATCTCAGTCCGCATGGCCGCTGCCGCCCCCGACACATCCAGCGTCATCCGACCGCCGGCAAAACCGGATGGCTCGAGCTTGCCGAGCAGCAGATCCGCATCGGTGACCGCTGGTCGCTTTCCGCCCAGGCCATAGCAAACCGGACCGGGTTCGGACCCGGCGCTCTCCGGTCCGACCTGCAGGCGGCCAAGACCATCCACCCAGGCAATGGAGCCGCCACCCGCGCCGATCTCGACCATCTCAATCACCGGAATCCGCACAGGCAGTCCACTACCCTTCTTGAACCGGTAGCTGCGATCCACCTCGAACGATCGACTCAGCAACGGCTGCCCCTTATCGATCACACAGAGCTTCGCCGTGGTGCCACCCATGTCGAAGGAGAGCGTTTCACCGTAACCGCCCGCCTTCGCCACTTCCGCAGCCAGAATCGCGCCACCGGCAGGGCCCGACTCGACCAGCCGAATGGGGAACTCCCGGGCCGTGGCTAGGCTTGTCAAACCCCCGCCGGAGGTCATGAGCAGGACGGGACAGTCAAAGCCGCGCGCCGTGAACTTCTGCGCCAGGCTTTCCAGATAAGCGTCCATCAGCGGCTTCACGTAAGCGTTCGCACAGGTGGTGGAAAGGCGCTCGTACTCCCGGATCTCCGGGCACACCGCCGAGGAGAGACTTATGGACAACCCGGGCATGGCGTCAATGAGCACCTCAGCCACCTGCTGCTCATGACTCGAGTTGGCATAGGAGTGTAGCAGCCCGATCGCCACGCTGGTCACACCTCTTGCTTGCAACTGCGGCAGCGCCGCTCTGACGCTATCCGCATCGAACGCTTTGAGCACCTCACCACGGGCATCGAGGCGCTCGGCCACCGGCAGCCGCAGCTGGCGAGGCACCAGGGGTGCTGGCCGATCGATGTTCACATCGTACTGCTCGAAGCGGTTTTCCAGCGCCATCTCGACCGCATCACGATGACCTTCCGTGGTGAGCAGTGCGGTCACCGCCCCGCGCCGTTCGATCAGCGCATTGGTCGCGAGCGTCGTGCCATGCAGCATCACCCGGCAATCAGCGGGTGCCAGACCCGTTCGCTCGATCACCGTATCGACACCCTGCATCACTCCGTCTGCCGGATCATCATAGGTGGTCAGCACCTTGACAGCGGTCTGCTCATCACCGCTCTTGAGCACCACATCGGTAAAGGTACCGCCGATGTCCGTGGCCAGCTCAAACGCCATCGGCAGCCTCGTTCAACACCTGGTGCGTATGACCTTCGAGCCGCCACAATCCGGACGCTGCACCCACCAGCAAAATCACTGCCAGCA
This sequence comes from Candidatus Azotimanducaceae bacterium, assembly GCA_965215995.1. Taxonomy (GTDB): domain Bacteria; phylum Pseudomonadota; class Gammaproteobacteria; order Pseudomonadales; family Azotimanducaceae; genus SZUA-309. The sequence goes on from OZ244128.1 coordinate 5,628,207, forward strand.
TGCTGCCGGCAGCGATCATCAGCGCTTCCTGTGGCCCGAACAGCTCAACCAGATAGCCGCAGACAAGAGCGCCTACAGGCCCCGCACCCATGAAGGAAAACGAGTAGAAGCTCATCACCCTGCCGCGCTGCGCCTCCGGTGCCTGTTCCTGCATGATGGTCCGTGACATGGTCATGGCAGCGCCTCCGCAGACTCCCCAGACGAACAGCGCCAATACCCAGAGCAGGAAGCTCGGTGCTATTGCCGCACTGGCCAGCACCACAGCGCCCAATCCTTGCGCAAGCAGCAACGCTCTCCCCTGGCGCTGCACATCTCCCAGCCGCAGCAGCAGGATGATCGTGGACACCAATCCAAGTGAGTTGGCGCCATTCATGAAGGCAAGGTCCTGCGCGCTGCCGGCAAAGACCTCACGAACCAGGATCGGCATGGTGACGATGTAGGAGCCCATGAAGAAAAGGGCCATGGCTACATTCTGGATCATGACCATGCGCATGGAAGGGGAGCCGAACACGGTCTTCGCGCCTTCGACGACAGAGCGGAAAAGCCTGGGTGTTGCCGCCTGAGCCGCTCTCGCGCCGGCCCGGATCCTGGCAAACCCGAGCACGCCGAGGAGCAACGCCAGCATCTGCGTGCCGATAATCAGCTCCGGGCCGAGATAGTCTGAGAGGGAGGCGACCAGAAATCCGACCATCTGCAGCCCGAACTGCATGATGCTGGTCAGCATCACGGTCCGCTGCAGCCGGCCCTCCGCCACGTCGTTCAGGAGGCCGTCCCGGGCCGGTGTGGCAAAAGCCTGCGCAAGGCCCATCAAGACGGCATAGGCAACGATGAGGGGGTAGGTCAGCCGGTCGGTGCCGACGATGAACAGCAGATAAGCAGATGCCAGCACCGCAAAGGTCTGAGCCAGCACCACCACGTTTCGTCCACCAAATCGGTCCGCGTAGCTGCCACCGATGAGAATGAGCAGGGTTCCAGGCAGAAGGAGTGCCATCTGGGCGAAGCCGACCCGCTCGGGTGACTCCCGCAGCACCATGGTCACCAACCAGGCAAACATGACGCTCTGAATGCCATAAGCCAGGAACCAGGTGCCTGTGCCAATCAGGTAGTAGTGCAGCGGTCGCGCCAACGGTGTCCTCGAGTAATGACCGGCGTGGGCCCGGATCTCCGGGGCCCGTAATTTCAGGGCCCGAGAGTATACGTTAAGATCCTTGGATGATTGCGAGACTGACTCTGGCGGCCGCCCTGGCCGTGCTGATGTCGCTGATCGCCGGGGCCGGCAACAGCGATCCGCGCACCTATCTGGAAGTCTCTCCGAGCGGGCGGGATGATCTGCAGGCGCTCATGAGCACCCTCGAAGGACATCTGGATCAGGGCCTGCCCATGACCGATCCCGTGGTGGTGGTTCTGCATGGCAGTGAAGCCAGTTCCTTTACCACCACCGGCTACGCCGCCAATCGAATGCTCGTCGACCAGGCCGCCCGGCTCTCCGCCTATCGCCTGATCGATGTACGCATGTGCGAAACCTGGATGAGAGAGAACGAGGTGGCACCGGAGGATCTTCCGGCCTTCGTGAAAACGGTGCCCTTTGCGCCGGAAGAGATCGAACGGCTGGAGGCGGAGGGCTACGTTCCGGTTGGCGGCCTTGAGATCTGAGGCGGCCTACTGCGGCGCCAGCTTTTTCAAACCGTTCATCTCGAGCAGTGCTTCGCGCTCAGCGCGCGGCAGGAAGTTGACGACGTAACCCAACGCGCCCTGCCCCAGCCGGTTGGTCTCCTGATCGTACTTCACCAAAAGGCGGACGTAGAGATTCTCCCCGGCAACCAGTTTGGCCGGGAATGCCCGCTCCGGGCCGTTCCAGTTGGACGCTTCGCTGTCGCCCGTCATCTTCAGTTCGTAAGTACCCGCCGCCATCTCAATCTCGATGTAGCGTTTGTACTTGAGCAGACCCACCGGCACCCCATCGATCTGAATTTCCGGCGAGCGACCCGACTTCTCTCCCCAGCGCTGCCCCGGCCAGTAAACGTAGAGCTTGCCGTTGCCCGGCTTGGTGATCAGGGTGGGCGTGTAGGGTGTGGGAGTTGACGCACAGCTTGTAATCGCCAGTACGAAACAGAAAATAATAATACTTTTCATAAGGTTAGCGCGCATATCTCCCTCAGTTGTGCTATTCACAGGGTGAGTCGCTCCGGCATATCAATAGGTCTCTGCGGACGGGTGCCGATTGCCGTCGCCCCATATAGTGGGCGTCATGAGCAAGCTAAAAAGTCACTTCGAAGTCAGCGAATGGCCTCTGGTCGTTCTCACCCTCTTCATCGTCGCCATGGTGAGCCAGCTCACCTGAACGCAGATCAGTTCAGGGCCCGAGCCCGGAAGTCCGTCGGCGACTCTTCCGTCCAGCGCTTGAATGCTCGAGCAAAGTTGCTCTGATCCGAGAAGCCGAGCAGGAAGGCCACATCGGTGACCGAGAAGCGGGACTGACGCAGATACTCCTTGGCAAGCTGGCCTCTTACTTCGTCCACCAACGCTGAGAAGGTGTACTCACGGTCGGACAGGCGCCGGGCCAGAGTCCGTTCGCTCATCGCCAGCTCGCTGGCCACCTCCCGGCGGGACGGTTCGCCGTCCGGCAGATGATCGATGATGGCGACCCTCGCTCTCGCTACCACATCCTTCTTGTCCATGTTGGCCAGGTACTCACGGGCGACCTCTTCGCTCGCCTGGGCCAGCGCCGGATTGTGCCGGGTGAGTTGCTCATCGACGCTCTCCATGTGGAACGTGATCTTGTCGAGACTGGCTTTGTACTCCACCGGGCAGCGAAAGAAATCAGCCAGCTTGCGAGCGCAGGGTGGCTCCGGACGCATCATGTGAACGCTTTTGGCATTGAACTCAGGGTGGGTCAGATCCCGGCACATGGTGATCACCGCGGTGAAGCTGGCATCGTCGCCCAGGTCGATACCTGGCGAGGGGTCGATCTGCAGGTGGACTCCGTCAGCATCCTCCATCAGGTCCATCTCAGCCGCCGTGGTGATCAGGCGCTGATAACGAACGAGACGCTCCAGCGCCTCGCGGATGGTTGAGCTGGCGAGCCACGCATAACCCACCGCGTGGATATTGGTCGCGTGGAAATTCAAGCCTGCTTCAAAACCGATGCAGGGGTTGTTCGTCAGGCGCTCCAATTCCTCCCACAGCTCTTCCATGAGGTCTTTGCTGACTCTCGCATCCGGATTCTTGAACGGCTCTGGTGGCAGACCCATCGATTCGAACATCTTTTTCGAGTCGATCTGATAGGACTCCATGGTGCGCGCGGCGACTTCCGTCAGCGTTGCGATGGACGTGAACGAACGGGCCATCCGACTTTCTCGATCCTCAAGCGTCTCGGGGGAAACCGGCGCTAACTATACCGTAATTCAACCCAGCGGCTTTACGCAGCGCTACACAACACCCTCGGCGCTGGCCATGCAATCCGCCTATACTCGGCTCCGGGCGAATCCGGATCACCGCCGGAAGACGCCACGAAAAGTTGAGACGGTATCCGATTTGTTTGGCAAGAAGAACACACTGACAGGATTGTCCCGAACCTGCGGTTGAGCTGCGAAAGTCAGCTCGGTCGAGTTGAACGCGCTGCTTGAGACGCTGCCGGTCGGCACGGATCCAAACCTCATCGTCGGGTATGACACCAGCGACGATGCGGGTGTCTATCGCCTGTCGGAAAGTGAAGCGATCGTGGTCACGGCGGATTTCATCACGCCGCCCACGGACGATCCGGAGACGTTTGGCCGGGTGGCCGCCGCCAACGCCATCAGCGACGTTTACGCCATGGGCGGTCGACCGATCACCTGCGTGAATCTGGTGGCCTTCCCGGCGAAGAAACTACCCACGGAGACATTGGCAGGCATCATCCGCGGCGCTCAGGAAAAGATCGCGGAATCCGGCGCGGTGCTGGCCGGTGGACATACGGTCGAAGATCCGGAACCGAAGTTCGGGCTGGCCGTTACCGGTCTCGTGCATCCGGATCGGGTCTGGAGGAATTCGGGTGCCAGGGTTGGTGATGCGCTGGTGCTGACCAAGCCGATCGGCAGCGGGGTGCTGCTGAACGCGAATCTGAAAGGCTGGGTGAGCGAATCCGATCTGGCTGGCTGCCTCGCCACGCTGGAAACGCTGAACCGCCGGGCAGCGGAAATCGCAGCCGGCCACGCCATCCACGCCGCCACAGACGTGACCGGATTCGGGCTCGCCGGCCACGCGCTCGAGATGGCGAAAGGCGCCGATGTGCTCATTCGCCTGGAACGGGATGCAGTGCCTGTGCTGGGTGGCGCCCGCGCCATGTACGACAAAGGCATGAGCACGGGTTCCAATGAATCGAACGAAGCGCTGGTGCAACCGCACCTGACCTGGCGCGGCGCCTTTGGCCGAACAGACCAGTCCCTGTTCTTTGATCCGCAGACAAATGGCGGGCTGCTTTTCGCGTTGGACGCCGAGGAGGCACCCACCCTGGTGCAGGCACTCAGCGACGGTGGGATAGCTGCCGCTGCCGTGGTGGGCAGCGTGCTGGAACGGACTACGGACGATTATCTCGAGGTGTGCTGACCGGAGGGCTGATCAGGCATAGCGACGACTATCTCCGCTATCGGCACCCCCGACGTCGGTGTCGGATTGTTTCGCACACTCACTACGCACCCGCTCGTACACTTCCTCCCGATGAATGGCAACATCGTCAGGCGCGTGCACGCCGATCCGAACCTGATTACCTTTCACGCCGAGTATGGTGACCGAGATATCATCCCCGATCATGAGTTTCTCTCCAATCCGGCGCGTAAGGATGAGCACAAGCGGTGTCTCGTGAAATCGACTGCGGGGATCATGCGATCACCTGAAGCGCAGAGGCAACCATGCGCCCAATATGGGTGTATATTTCGTGTAGCAGGGACGCATTTGGAGGATAGGGAGTGAGCCACTCCCTTTACGACCAGCTCATCGCCGTGCTCGATGTTTTCATCGACGAGTTCGGTGGCGACCTTCGACTACGTGGTGTTCAGACTTTGCTGCTCATCCACCAGGCCACCCTTGATGGTCGCGGCATCAGCATCAGCGAAGTCCGGAAAGTGACTGGTGCGCCACTCGAAAACATCCGCCGGCATTTCACCAAGCAGGTGGAGATAGGCAATCTGGCCATAACGCCCGACCCGGATGACGACCGGGTCGTCCGCTACCGGATGCCAGAGGGAGATGACTATCTAGGGATCGCTCGACGCCTGTCTGGACGACTGGCGTTAATCGGCCCACCCGGAGGAGGAAGTTCTTCAGCGGAAAAGCGACCATTCGATACTTCAACCTACGATGCGCTGATCGCCGCCTTGCAGGCATTCGCGAACACGATGGATGGTGGTTTGCGCATTCGTGGCATCAAGATGGCGGTCGTCATCCAACAGGCAACTCTGGACGGTTCGGGAATGACGGCCAGCCAGATCGCGCGTCAGAGCGGGGCACCGCTGGAAACCGTGCGCCGCTATGTCCAGACCTACACGGAAAAAGGGCATCTGAAGCTAGTCGAAGATCCGGAAGACAGCCGCGCTCACCGGATTCTGTACACCGATCCCGCTCAGGTCGAGCGGCTGCTGAAAACCATCGCTTCCGATCTCGACGCTGTGGACTGGTCGGCCTTTCACCTGGCCTGATCCGATCTGATCGACACGCGCGTGGGGCAGCCCCAGGGTACTCCGACCGGCAAATGCGGTTCGGCTTATGAAAAGCATCCCGTTTATACTCCAGGTCGCATCAATCGGGGAGAGTAAAAAATGGCGATGTTGATACTCGGTCTGGTTCTGTGGATTGCCGTGCACCTGTTTCCATCAGTAATGCCCGGCGCGCGGGCAAACCTCATAGAGAAACTCGGAGAAGGGCCTTACAAAGGACTCTTTGCCCTGGATCTGGTGATCGCCATCCTGCTGATGGTGTTCGGCTGGCGTTCAACCATGCCCGAGTACTGGTACACGCCACCGCTCGGCGGCATGCCCATGATCACTTTCGCTCTGATCCTGATCGCCTTCGTGCTCATGGGCGCGGCTAATGCACCCACGAATCTGAAGCGACACCTGCGGCACCCGATGCTCACCGGGGTGATCGTCTGGGCCGTGGCGCACCTGCTTGCGAACGGCGACAACCGCTCGGTGATTCTGTTCGGCGGACTCGCTGCCTGGGCCGTGGTCGCCATCTTCACCATCAACAATCGGGACGGTGAGCGGGAACTACCGGAGCCGGTGGCCGCCTCCAAGGACATCGTGCTGGTCGTCATCGGTGCCGCACTCACCGCCGTGGTTGCCTACTTCCACGAGTATCTGTCCGGTGTCCCGTTGTTCGGTACCTGATACGAGCACCCCACCTGCAATCATTCGGAATCCCACACGGAAACAAACTATGCGCACCTCAGTTCTCCTGGCCCTTCTGCTGCTGTTCCTACCAGTAACTGATCTGCAAGCTGCCGAATCGGAAGTGATCGCCGAGCTGCGAACGTCGCTGTTTCAGTCAGCCAACGATGCGCTCAAAACCGCCAATGAGCGCCGAGCGGCCCTGCTCTCGCCCACCAACTATGCTGAAGGCGCGGAATACTATCGAAGGGCAGAAGACACCCTGGAACGTGGTGGCAACATCGACACGATCCGCCGCGATCTCGATCGCGCCGAAGAGGCCTTCCAGGAGGCAGCAGAGCAGGCGGAGCTGGCCGCCACTACCTTCGGTTCGACGCTGCGTGCCCGGGAAGATGCCGAGAGCGCCAATGCGGAAGTGTACGCGGCGGATCTCTGGCGTGAAGCTGAGGTCACGTTCAATGACGCAACCGTGCGTCTCGAAAAAGGCCGTCTCGAGCGTGCCCAGGGCGAAGGCAGCAGAGCAGAAGCCGAATTCCGCAATGCGGAGCTCATTGCGATCAAGGCGAACTATCTGAACGAAACTCGAGATCTTCTCGAAAAGGCTCGTGAGGTGAGAGCCCCGCGCTACGCACCAAGGTCGTACGAACGGGCATCCGAATTGCTCGAACAGGCCGCAAGTATCCTGGAAACGAATCGCTACGACACCGACGAGCCGAGAAATCTGGCTCGAGAGGCAAAGCACAATGCGCTGCACGCGATCTACGTTGCCGGGCTCGAGGAAGCGATCCGATCTGACGATCTAACGCTGGAAGACATCCTGCTCGAATGGGAGTCTTCAATTACCACTCTGGCCGATCTGTTCGATATCCCCGCGCACTTCGACTCCGGCGAAGAGGAAGCCGTCACCCGGATCCGGGAACAGATCGCGCGGATGATTTCAGAAAACGAATCGCTGAAATCAACGCTGGAAGATCGACAGGTTCAATTGGATACGCTGATCCAGGAAACCGCGTCGATGGAACGGCTGTCCAAACTGGTCGCCCGCCAGGAACGACAGCGGGAACGCCTGGCGGAGGTGGAAGCCCTGTTTACCGACAGCGAGGCAATCGTCCTGCGCCAGGGAGACAGCATCATTCTGCGAATGGTCGGGTTGAACTTCGATTTCGGCAAGTCTGATCTGAAACCCGAGCATGAGGTGCTGCTCGGCTCCCTGCAGCGGGCCATCAATCAATTCCCGGACAGCAGTGTGGTGGTGGAAGGCCATACCGACGCCTTCGGTTCAGACGCGGCAAACCTGACCTTGTCTCAACGACGTGCGGAGGCCGTGCAGACATACCTCTTAGAAAACTCGCCGGTTTCGCCCGGCAACCTGACGGCACTCGGCTACGGTGAATCCCGGCCGGTGGCAAACAATGAAACCGAGGAAGGGCGGAAGCGGAACCGCCGGATCGACGTGGTGATTTATCCGAGATGGTGATGCCCGGTTGAGGCCGGGAAACGCTACTTGGGCAGGTAGCCCAAGGACTCGACAAGCACCGCCTCCCACAACCCAGCGACTGCCGCCATCCGGGAAACAGCAGAGCCCTCGCTCCCGGGCGGCAGCTGTTTGGTTGCACGATGATCGAAGGCACGAAGCAGCAGCGCGTCCGTCTCGGAATCGTAGAGCTCCACGACCAACGTTGCTCGGGCAATTGTGTCGAGCAGGTACTTCGCACCGCTTTGCGGATCTTCCGGCGCTTCCAGCACCAGGTCGAGAATCTGCCCACGCAAGCGCAGCACACCTGAGCCGGAATCGGACGCGCTGGCAAGGTTGACTGTTGCCAAAGCCCGCTCGGATGCTGCCACGGCCAGTGCGGTCAACTCTGCCTTTTCCTGCGGTCCCACCTGATACCGGCCACGCGCTTCCCGACCCACCATGGTCGAGCTCGAGACGCTGCCAACCGGCTGAACGCCAACCTCGATCTCCTCAATAATGGCGCTACGGAAGGCACCTGCCGATGACGTTTGCACGCATACGCCACCGAGGCTGGTGCCAGACAGACGGGTCAATCCTTCGCAATCCAGTGTGCCGTCCTGTATTGGCCGTTGACTCGAGCACGCCTGAAAGAAAACGGCCGCACCGAGCAGGAGGAAGTAGGAAGAAGGTCTCATCATTGAATGCCACCCCATGGCGTGCCGAACGGCTTGTGTATCAGGCAGACGGCTCGATGGGAAGCTCAGTGCTGTATTTCACCTCGCTCAACGCCACCGACGAGGTGATGTCCTGCACACCGGGTAGCTGAGAGAGATGGTTGCGAAAGAAATGCTCATAGCCATCCACATCTCTGGCGACGATCCTCAGCAGAAAATCGCTTTGCCCAAGCATCACGTAGCACTCGGTCACCTCCGGGAAGGAGCGAATCTTGTCCTCGAATTCTCCCACAGCCTGACGGCCGTTGGCTGTCAGCTTCACCTCGGCGTAGACCACCACATTCAGACCGAGCTTTTTCCGGTTCAACATGGCTACCCGGCGGTCGATGTAGCCACCCTCCTCCAGCTTTTTGATCCGGCGCCAGCACGGCGGCTGCGACAGATTCACCCGCTCGGCGATTTCCGAGACGGACAGGCTCGCATCCTGTTGCAGCAGATTGAGAATGTGGCTATCGGTGGCGTCCAGTGACATCTGATGAGACTTTCCGGCAGGGCTAGATAGATGAATAATACGACATTTCTTAATTCTGGGCATATTTTATACCCAATCGGGGCATTCTGACCACACTTTTGCATAAGAATTACTCAACTACCGGCCTAGAATTCGCAGAGAACTCACCGGCAGGGAAGGCAGGCGGATGGCTGACCATCGCAAGCATCCGGATTTCGATGAGCACGAGAAGGTCGTGGTCCGTCACGATCTCGGCACGGGCCTGCGTGCCATCATCGCCGTGCACAACACCAGCCGCGGCCCGGCCCTCGGCGGCTGCCGCATGTGGCCCTATGCCAGCGCGGCGGATGCCATGACCGATGCCCTGCGCCTCTCCAGAGGCATGACCTATAAATCCGCGCTGGCGGATCTTCCCCTCGGCGGTGGCAAAGCAGTCATCATCGGCGACCCGCGCAGAGACAAGAGCCGTGAACTGCTGCTCGCCATGGCTGAGTTCATCGACAGCTTTGAAGGCCGCTACATCACCGCAGAAGACTCGGGCACGTCCGTCGCCGACATGCGTCTGATCGGCAGCCGCACGCGCTGGGCGGCAGGAGTATCTGATGATGGTCCGCATGGCGGTGACCCCTCCCCTTCTACCGCTTACGGTACTTTCGTCGGTCTGAAGGCCGCGGTAATTCACCGACTCGGCAACGGACCCGAGATCGGCAGCCTCGAAGGCCTTCGAGTGGCCATTCAGGGCGTGGGCAATGTGGGTTTTCATCTGGCGGAACGGCTTCACGAGGCCGGTGCCACGCTCTTCGTTGCCGATGTGTTCGAGGCCAACGTGAACCGCGCTGTCGATACTCTCGGTGCCAAGGCGGTGGGCGTGGATGAGATCTACGATCTGGACGTAGACGTGTTCAGCCCCTGCGCCATGGGTGCAGCGATCAATGATCAGACTCTGAACAGACTCAGAGCGCCGGTGATCGCAGGGGCTGCGAACAACCAGCTGGCAACCCCGGCGCACGGCAATGCGCTGCACGAACGTCGGGTTCTCTACACGCCTGACTACGTGCTGAACGCCGGTGGCATCATCGATATCGCCTACCAGCGGCAGGGTCACAGCCGTGTTGACATGCTCGCGCACGTGGAAGGCATTGGCAGCACCCTCGCAGAAATCTTCAGGCGCTCGGATGCGGAGAACACGCCGACCTATCAGGTCGCGGATCAGTTGGCCGAAGAGCGATTCAGCCGGACACAGACGCCTGTTTCACTGGCGAGCTAGTCTTCGATGCTCAGGGTGGTTGCCGGTTCAGCAACCGAAGTGAAAGGTTCCCACTCCGCCTCGACAAAGGTGCCAAGCTCGACCTCGGCGTGGAATTCGGCCTGAGTGCCATCATAGTCGGTAATCCCGACCACGCCGGTCACGGTTACATCCAGTATGTCCACGGTCCCCGCCGACTCATCTTCCGCGGTGACCGGACCACGCATGCGGGTTCGGGCGTCGAAATCGTCCCTTTCGAGCTCGGCAGCCACCAGCACCTGGCCATCCAGGAAGCCGCGCAGCTCCACGTAGTCCCCGCTCTGGAGATCGGCCAACCCGAACGGCTCAACGTCGTCCCGTTCGTCTTCCAGCTCCGTCAACTCGCGTATCTCGAATGTCAGCCCGACGTCGGTAGTGACGGTAGCCGCTGTCTCGTCAATCGAGCGGAGCGTGCCCTCCACCCGAACCGCCTCGGTCGATTTGAAGATCACCCGTTCCGCGACAACGACACCGCTACCGTTGACGACGCCCTCCGCCTCCACTTTGACGTTCAATCCCAGATTGCCGGCACCTCCACCCACGTACGCTGTACTTGCATTGGTGGTGACGGGCAAGCCCTCTACATCAAAGTCCGTAGCGGAAACGAACCGGTCGATGAAGCCTTCGTACTCCACCTCTTCCCCGTCTTCGAAGGCAGCGGCGGTCAGCAACTCGACTTCGCTCGCGATCACATCCGCAGGTGGTACAAAGTCTCCTGCCGCCAGCTCGAGCTGCACCCGCTGGCCATCGGCTATGGCAGCGCCATCAAACTCAGACAGGGTCGCCGAGCTGTAATCCACCTGGAGCATCCCCAGCTCGAAGGTCATAGCGGCCATATCGAGGTCTTCGATCACGCCAACCGCCTTATACGTTGTCAGTGCCGATTGAAGCCCCACGTAGGTCGCCACCAGCGCGTCATCCGCATTCCGGCTGCCGCTCACCTCCAGAACATCGCCGATTGTCAGGGTGTCCAGCGCCACTCCATCGAAACGGGTCGCAGAGTTGGTCAGAACAAGCTGACCCAGCACCGTCGACTCCGCACTCGCTGTCAGCGGATCGATAATACTGATGCCGGTTACCGGTCCCTTAACGTCCGAGCGATAGGTCGCCTGCTCGGCCTCGTTGGTCGCCAAGTCAGCGAACACCACAATGCGTTGACCTTCCCTCAAGTCGTTCTCATCAGTTCCATCTTCGATCTCGAACTCGGTGTCGTTCGTCGTCAGCGTGCGATCGTTGACGATGATGCTACCCACTCCCTGGAACGGACCGACGATTCGTCCCGGCGTGCCGACGCCACCGCCGCTCCCCCCGAGGCCGGTGTCTGTCAGGGACCCACCGCCGCCGCCACACGCAGTCAAAGCGGTAATCACCAGCATCAGGCTCAATCTAAAAATCGACATACTTCGTACTCCGTGTCGAGCGACTCTCACTGCTCTTCCTCTGAGTCGTCGGGGCGTCGAGCGACTCGGTTGATCTGATAAATGCCCAAACCGACCTGCATGCGCTCATCGTCTCCGGACCAGTCGCGCCCTTTGTCCCGCTCGGAAAGCCAACGTGCCAACTCCTCCAGGACCGGACGCGACAGGCGTGTTGAGTAGCGGTTGAACGCTTCCAGGTGTTCCGCCGGCAGGTTGTCGCAGAGCACCTTGAGCTGCATCAGCCGGTCGGCGTCGCTCTCTGCCTGCAGGTTGTGATCGACTGTCTCGATCAGCTCCGCGGTGTCGATGCCGAGAATGTCTAGAATCATCTCCGGATCGGCACCGGGCACGTAACCTCGATTGGTCATTCGCAGCCTGCCATTGACTTCCTCGATGGCGCCAAGCCGAAGCAACTCATCGGCAATGGCGCGCGGATACATATCACCACTGTGCTTGCGCACCAGATCAGAGAAGCTTGGCGATTCCCCGACGAACGGCAGATCCAACGGATCACCCTTACGATCAAGGAACTCCTGATCCCGCATCCAGGAAGCAAGCACATGGGAGGCTCGGTTACGCCAGACTTCCCCTGCTTCATCAAGCGGCGGCGTACCGCGTAGACGCGAGACCTCCTTCCGGTTCAATCCGGTGAGCACGGCAATTCTTGCTGCCGTCTGGCGCTTTCCTGCCACGGTGAACTCTTCATCTGCCACGTCCACGTAGGTTTGACGAACGAGCTCTGTAAGCGCTTTCGAGGGAATTCCGTTACGCAGGAGAATTCGCACGAGGGGGCGCAGGATGCGCCGAGTCGCCTGCATGAGTTTCTGCTCAACTGCCATAACTCCGCGTGCGGCTCGGCGCTGCTCCTCTACAATTCCTCGTTGCGCAAGGCAACATCATCAACCATCACGGGCGGTACCGAATACACCATCGTCCTCCTCGAACTCAACTTCACGAGCGGTGAGCAAGCCAGCCTCGCAGCCAAGGCCATGCTCGTCGCTCTCCGCCTCGACCACGTCGCCCACGTTCAGGTTGTCGAAGAAATTCTGCCGGCCGATATCCGCGAAATCGCTTTCGCTGGTTATCTGGCTGACATCGATGGTGACACCTTGAATCACAAAGCTGAAGGAAGAAGCATCCATACCGTCGATGGACTCAACGGGACCACGCAGCTCGCATTCCAGATCATCATCATCACTCCGCTCAACGCGCGTCCAGGCCACACTGCCGTCGGCACCTGGAATACCGCGCGCTTCGATGTAGTCGCCCGGCTGCACACGCGCCAGAAACTCACCCGGGGTTAGATGGTCGCCCTCATCGCTGTCGGCGACATCGTCTTCTATCCTGCTGAGGCCTGTTGGCTCGATAACTAAACCCAGTCGGGTGGTGAGGGTGCCGGCGTTGACGTCCGTATCGGACACCCGGTCTTCAGTTCGAATGCTGTTCTCGCCTTCGAACTCAGCTTCACGGAGCGCTAACACGCCGTTCTCGTCAAACACACCCTCGATCTCAACACGGGCACCCACGAGATCAACCAGGGTGCTCGCGTCTGAAACCGCAATCGTAACGCCGTTGATCGCTATCTCATCCGGGTCAGCGGAGGTATCGACAGACATCAGAATGCCTTCGATTTCCAGCTCACCGAAGCGGTCGTCATCATCGAAATCGCCATCGTCATCACGATCGCCGATGTCATCTTCGCGCTCCACTTCAACGGCAACATACTCACCTGCAGCGTTCTCATCGGCTTTCACCTCGACGAACACACCTACCAGCCCGGGACCCATGCTGAGGCCGTCTTCGAACTCCGTTCCACCAGCACCGTCGACCACCAGAAAGGTGGTGCCACTCAGCACGAACGAGCCGCCGTCATCGGCGACCGATTCCACGAAGCCTTTGACCTCATACTCGTCGCCATCGGTGCCCGGCACACCAGCAGAACCATTGATCCGATCGATACGTGTGGCGATGAAACTATCCACAGCCGGCAACCCGCTCACCTCGACCACGACCTCTCCGCTGGGAAGTTCAAGATCCCGGATGTCGGTACTGCCGTCGCCGTTGTTGTCGCCCACATCATCGTCGAACACCGTATTCGCATCCACGATCACTTCCACACCCAGGACTTCAAAAGTTCCCAGCTGAGGCCGGTCGCCATCCGGCGTGACATTCCGGGCGGGGCCTTTGAGGTCCTCGTCGTACTCAATCCGATGCGCAGTGCGTACGCCGTCATCATCTTCTTCACCGCGAATACGTACTCTCATGCCGATCCGCAGGTCGCTGTCGTCACCCACCTGCTCATCTTGGTCCTCGATGGCGACCACCGTGTCCGATTCGACCTGGTACCGCGTGCCATTGACAAAAACGCTGCTGAAGCCGGTAATCACGCCCGATGCGGTGACGGGGGTAGCCTGCAGGGCTGCGGGTGACCGAGCGTCTGCCGCATCCGAGCTGTCATCTCCGCCGCCACAGCCGTAGCTGGACAGCAGAAACCCCGTACTTAGGGCGCTATAAAGCGTATTTCGCCACCAATTCTGCATGTTCATAGTCTGCCTCACTTCTGATCTTGAGGGAATATTTTCCCTCACTCATAACAGGGAATATATTCCCTAGTTCTCAGAAAAGCAAAAAGGATTTTCAGGATCCAAGTGGACAGGCGGGCTTCTTTGTAGAGTTAATTGCTCACTGGCCAGTAGAGCGCCAGGCACTCAGATCAGTAGATCGCGGGCTCTTTGGTGCTCTTTCACATGCTCGCGAGGAGGCGGCAAGGCTCCAGTCTCACCAGTCGGTAGAAAACCGGTGCGTTCGTAGAGCCTGATCGCCGGCTGGTTACCGTCCGCCACATCCAGAAGCAGGCGGGAATGGCCGGTATCGCGCGCCCAGGTAACAACCGCCTGGACCAGTGCTTCACCCACGCCTTGCCCACGTGCCTCCGGAGCGACCCACATGGACAGAAGGTAGGCATGCTCCCGGGTGCTCTTGTCGGCGATACCGCGCGCCATACCCACGTCAGCTCCGTCGAGCACGGCAACATAGGTCGCTAGGGTTTCCAGCTGTTCCTGCCAGTCGGCCGCCTCGTAACGCTCCGCATCGGCCAGCGTGCTTCCGAAAGCGTCGGGGGCATCAGCCAGCGCTCTGAGTCGCACGGCTTTCAGCCGTTGCCACTGGCTGCCGTTGAGTCTTTCGATTTGCATACTTCGTAACGAAATCAGAGGGTTACGTTATATTCCCGAAAACGGATCGAGCTACCGTTCACGACTCTGACGGAGGGTACCCACCGTAGGGTTTCAGGCTGCTCTTCGCTCCCGGTTTGCCCTTCACGAGCTCCCAGATGGTTCCCAAGGCATCCTGCGTAGCAAGATATGTAAAGGTGGAAGCACCTCCGATAAGCCCGGTGGACTCGAGCTCAATACCCTCCTCCGCCACACTGGTCACGATCTCGTCGTGATCCGGAACGCCGCCGAAGCTGACGTGATGAACACCCACACCCTGTGCATTGAGAAACTCCAGATGCGTGCTGACCCCGCGGGTCGGTTCGAGCAGCTCGAACTGCAGGTCGCCCAGGTCGGCTAGCGCCGCCTTCACACCGAAATCAGAGTCTCGCACCGGAATGCCATGAAGAGAGCAGTCCGCCAGATGAGGCGGCTCGAAGTGCAGAAAACGCCACGGCCCCACACCCAGCAAATCCCAGTAACGCCGGGCCATCTCCTCCACGTCCTCGACCACGATACCCACCTGCACGATGCGCTTGCCTTCGAGCTCGATGACCCCCTGCTTATCGGACTGCCATCTTCCCCACGGCTTGAGGTCGCCCGGAGCGTCAGGGGGATGAACCTTTACAAGCTCGAACATCGTTCCCAGCGCTTTCTGTGAGGCCAGATAGGTAAACGTGGTTGAGTCACCGATCAGACCCTGCATCTCAACGCCGATACCGGCAGTGGCACACTTCTCCACTGCCTCGTCATGACCGTGGATGCTGCCGAAGCTCAGGTGGTGCACACCCTGTCCCTGCCGGTTCAAGAACTCCATGTGCGTGCTGGGACCATACATCGGTTCAAGCAGTTCTATCTGGATTTCGCCTAGATTCGCGGTCGCGATTCTGACGCAGGCATCAACGTCGCCCAGGGTCTGATCATGGAGCCGAATGCGGGTGGGTTTGATATCAGAAAAGAACCACGGACCGAGGCCAAACAGCTTCCCGTACTGCTTGGCAGTCCTGATGGCATCTCGAACCACGATGCCGATCTGGACAACGGGCTTCCCTTTCAGCTCGGTGATGGGCTCGGTCGACATCGGTCTGCTCCTGTTACCTGAAATCGCCGCTAGTGGGCCGCCTTCAGCATGTTCACGTAGCCGGCAATGAACGATGAGGGATTCTCGTCATCGACTTCGACGTTGACGATGGACGGTTTGCCATTTGCTGCTGCCCTGCGAATCGCCGGTAGGATCTCTTCCGGATCGGTCACCTTCTCTCCGTAGCCACCCCACATCTCTGCCATCTTTTCGTAGGCAAACATGTGCGGGAACTCCACATTTATCGGCCCTCTCTCGGCGTATTCCTCCGGTCGTGCATGTCTCTCCGCCAGGCCGATCATCCCCCAGCCGGAGTTGTTGGAAATCACACAAACCACAGGAATCCCCAGGCGCGCCATGGTCTCCATTTCCATGGCGTAGAAAGCAAAGCTTCCATCTCCCGTGTACCACAGCACCGGCTTCCGATTCGCTGCCCAGGCACCGATCACCATGGCAGGGCCGGTCCCGATCGTGCCGTTGGCGCCGGTCTCGTGAACCTGACCGGGACGAGTGACGTTTATTGCCGGTCGCATCCAGATCGAGGCTTCACCGCCATCATTGACGATGGTCCAGTCCGGTGCATCCTCCTCGAGGAATCGACCTGCTTCACCGGCACAGCGCGCCGGGTGCGCGGGCGTTTTCGTATCGCTGTACTCCTCCGGCAGACTTGCGGTGCTGCCCGGTCTTGGCTTGCCGATCCAGGAATCCCCTGCTTTCGGATTTCTGTTGGCTTTGACCGATTCAAGCACCTGGCGTGCGACGGGCCCGGCACCACCTACGATGCCCACATCAGCGCGCAGGTTGAAACCAATCTGCCGCATGTCCGTATGCACCTGGATTACTTTCGCATCCTTGGCAATGCCTGCCCCGGAAGCGGTTCGGAAGTCGAATCTGCAGCCCACCGCGAACACGACATCCGCAGCCGTTGTCGCATCGCTGTTCACCAGTGTGTTTTCCGTTTCGTTACCGAACATTCCCCGACAGTTCGTACCGATGACGCCAACCGGCATCTTCAGATAGTCCGATAGCTCGGCGATGGCGCCCGCATCATCCCCTATTGTCCACCTGGCGCCTTCGTCCACGAGCATCGCAGGTCTTTCCGCACTCGCCAGCAGCTGCGCAGCCTCTTCCACCAACTTTGCGTCACCGCCCGGAATGGGCTGGGCACGGGCTTTCTCCGGGAAGCGAACCTTCTCGTCATCGATCTTTGCGTTTACCAGATCTGTTGGGATCTCCAGGTAAACCGGACCAGGCGTATTGCCTGTCGCTTCACGGCAGGCCATGGCTACGTACTCCGGAATCCGATGCGTCTTCGTGAGTTTCCTCGCCCACTTCGAACAGGATTCCATCAGCTTCAGGGTCTCCATGTCCTGAAGATCTCCTGCATCGCGCTTGTCTTGAGCGACAGCTCCGCCGATCTGCAACAACGGTATGTCCATCGATGCTGCTTCCATCATGCCCGCCGGTGTGTTCCCCACCCCGGGACCGGCCGTTGTCACGACCACGGCCAGCTTGCCTGAAGTTCGTGTGTAAGCGATGGCCGCATACACGGCAGCACACTCGTGGCGCACATCGATGATCTCGATGCCTGCATTGCGCATGCCATAGAAAATCGGCATCACATGGCCGCCACACAAAACAAAGGCCTTCTCTATTCCTTCGTTTGCCAGTGCCCTACCGACGAGTTTACCACCATCAACCATGCTCATCTGATCACCTCGAATTCATCTCTCTCTGGCTAGAGGGTATAGCCACAGGCTGCCTGATATGTAACTAAGCGACTCCACTTATTGCGTTGCTCAATCGGGCCTGGGGCTGGCTGGCTCATGGCCCTCGTTGTAGTGATCCTTACCGTCGATGCGTGCCTTTAGTGGGTCGAGCATACGATCGACAGCGCGCATGCGGCGCGACTCCGGCCAGGGGTTGTAGCTGCGGAACAGAAAACGGACTGCTTCGTCCAGGCGTTCAGCCATGGATGGGCCGACGTGGTCCGCACCCCGCACCAGGTGATACTCATGCCTGATGCGTTGATCCCAGAGCGTGCGATGCAGGAACTCAGCCCCTTCGTACAGCCAGAACTGGTCCTCGTCTCCTGCCTCGAGGTAGATCTGCAAGCCGGACGAGCGCAGCTTATCGGCGTACTTCACCGCCATGCTGGCCGGGTTGTTGTCGGCCCAGAACTCATGATCAATGGGATTTCCGTAAGCCCGCTGCATGAGCTCATCGCTGCGCCAGAAGCGGTGTTTCGGCTGCATGTCCTCGAACGCCAGTATCGGCTCGATGCCCGGTTCCAGGGCTGCCACCGCGCCAAACCGCTCCGGATAGCGGAAAGCCATACGAAGTGAACCCATCCCGCCCATGGAGATGCCGGTGATGAATGTGCGCTCAGGATCGCCACTGGCAGGATAGGATTCGCGGATGTGGTCAAGCAGGTCGTTGGCCACAAAGTCTTCCCAGCGCTCGCTGCCGTCCTTGAAGTTCATGTAGAAGCCGCGAGCGGTAACCGACGGCATAACCACGATAGCGGGGGGTATGGCGTTGCTTTCCCACAGTCGTTCCCAGAAAGGCGCCTGATCGACCAGCCGTTTCCGGCTACCGCCTCCGCCATGCAGATTGAGCACCACCGGCAGACCCTTCATGGTCCGAAAACCATCCGGTGCGACCAGCGCGTATTCGACCGGGCTGGGTACAATGTCCGACTCCAGTTCAGCCAGGACGGTCTCAGCGGCCGCGCCGCAAGCAAGCAACGTAAATACCGTGGAACAGGTGAGCGCACGCAGCATGATCTCGTCTCCAGGTCATTGAAGATCAGCAATATGCACATGTTTGCCACTAAGATGAACACCGCGCTAGGTCTCTTGGGAGCCATCTGTATGACAACGGTAAGTTTCGGTGCCGAGCGTCACTACGCCGAATCCGTCGCCATGACCGGACACGCAGAGGATGCCGCCACCACCTTCGATGTCCGTATCGCCCGTTTTCCGGACCAGAGTCGCGGCACCCTTTGGTTCTATGCCTATATACACGGTCGTCAATACAGCCTGGTGGACGAGCAAGTGCAGTTGTTGACGGATGCGGTCACGCCCGTGGGGGAATCGGATGTGGCGTTTGCAGTGACCGGCAGCTCCTCAGCTAGCCTTGCAGGCGAGAACCGCTACAGCATGAGCATGACGGGCCACCTTCTGGCGAGTGGCATGCTGCATCCACAAGCTCATCCTGAGCCTGGACGGGGTGACATTCCGGTTGAGCTGGAAGCCTCGTTCACCGCGGAACACACACCGATCAATGTCCGAGCCGGACGCATAGAGGTGATGGGCCGCGTGCGAGGCACAATCCGCATCGACGATCAGCCGTTCGAGCTGGACTTACCCGGCAAGTGGCACGAGCAGACCGGCGAACGACCCAGCTTCGCTCCAGCGTTCACCTACCTGTTTGTGCAGGGCGAGGATCGTGGCCTGATGGCCACTCGCCACGAGAGAGGCGCCTGGGGGTATGTATTCAGAGACGGAACCGCCACAGAAGTCACGGGGATGGAAATCGCTCCGTATGGGCAGCTGGAACGTGCGTTCACCGCCACGCTTTCTGACGGCAGCACGCTCAACGGCACAGCCACAGTCGTGCGTGAGGTCAGCGTGCCCATCGAAGGCAAACGCCGACCTGGTGCAACCGTGATCGTGGACAGTGACATCGGACATATGGTCGGCGTGCTCAACGACTGGCGCCCCTGAAATTCTGGCCATATCTACTCCGCATCATCTCCGTCTTGCGAGTAGTGGCGTTGCAGCTCCTGGTTCACGTCCGGGGTATGAACCACATCAACGTCGGCCTTTCAGCAACAGGCTAGTCTTTTGTTCGATTAACTCGTCGAACCAGTCGAACAGGACAGCAAATTGGGCTCCGTGCGAAGTCATCGCTTTTCATTGCTCATCGCCATCGCGATCGTTACCAGCGCAAGCCGGGATCTACAGATGGGTCGATGAACAGGGTAACGTCCAGTACAGCGACAAACCGCCACCCCATGCCGCCGAAGAGGTCGACGTGGGCATCACAACCGACCGATCCGAGCCGCCACCCATCGATGCGAACCGGCAGGTGGAGGAGGCACTGAGAATCGTCTCAAATGACCGGGTGCGTCGCGAAGCACTCGCTGAGGAAGCGCAGCAGGCAGCCGACGCCCGCCAGCGCCAGCAGCGTGAATGCGAGCGGCTTGCCGCCTACAAGCGCTCGCTGGAAGGTGGCGGCTTCTTCTATCGCAAGGATGACCCGGACAGAGGCGCACTGAGCGATGAGGAGATCGCAGCCGAGATAGCCTCCGCCGAACACTCGCTGACAGTCAACTGCCGCGGCTGAGCCCGTCGCTGCTCCGGTCTGTTATGCTCCCCGGGGTTTCGATGGAGGTGCTGCGATGTTGGGTCACAGAAGCGTGTTGCTGGGTTGCCTGCTGCTGCTCGCCGGTTGCGCGACAAGCGAAGACGTGGATTTCGTTGCCGGTGATAGCTATGAGGGCGAAGGACGACCCTGGTCGCACCTGAACTTCGATAACGACGCGGAAGATTTTCAGTTCGTGATCGTCACCGACCGTACTGGCGGCCACCGCCCGGGTGTGTTCGCCCACATCATGAAAAAGGTCGATCTGATGCAGCCGGAGCTGGTCATGAGCGTGGGTGACTACGTGGAAGGCTACACCGAGGATGAGTCTGAGATCGCCCTGCAGTGGCAGGAAATTGACGACATCATCGCGGGCATCGAGGCGCCGTTTTTCTACGTGCCTGGAAACCACGATCACGGCAACACACAGATGGCTCGTGCGTGGCGGGAGCGCAAAGGTCGCAGCTACTATCACTTCGTTTACCGCGACGTGCTGTTCATCGCCCTCCATACCGAGGATCCACCACCACCGCGCACCCCGGAAAGCGAAGCCGCGTACCAGGAAATGTTCGGGCTGCTGCATGCCGGTCGAACCGTCGAGGCACGTGATTTTCTACTGCAATCGGATCCTCTGCAGCCGAGCATGGGGCAGATGAGCGATGAGCAAACCGACTACATCGTGGACGCTATCGAACGCAACGACCAGGTGCGCTGGACGTTCGTGTTCATGCACCGACCCATGTTCAATCGCAAGCCCGGTAGCAATTTCACCCGCGTCGAGCAGGCTCTAGCGGGCCGCAACTACACCATGTTTGCTGGCCACCAGCACCTATACCGTTACCTGCGCAAGCACGGCCAGGACCACATGCAACTCGGCACCACGGGAGGGGGCTGGAACTCCGCTGCCATGACCGAGGTCAACCGTGACGGTGACGGCCTCTCGGAGATGGATCACATCACCTGGGTGACCATGCGCGACGCCGAGGACGGTGGCCCCAGCTTTGCGCACATCGTCGCCTCTGGCATTTTCGCCAAAGACGAGGTGCCCGACTTCGTGCCCGGGGCCGAGTTTTGCGGTGAGCAGTACGATATCGAGTGCGTGTACTCCTCTGCACCTTGAGCGGCGCCGTCGAGAACCGTATCCGGCTGCTGTGCCTGCGTGTCTGACACATCTCCAGTAGCTTCCAGCCCGTCTACACGACGAGGGTTCGTAGAGGGTGGCGTTGGACGCCATCTGCTGCGGCTGGGTTCGTTCATGGCGTTCGGTTCCGTGACGCTGAATCTTGCGCAGCTGGCGGAAGCCGTCTACCTCGGCATTGTCGGCACCGAGGCCCTGGCCGCAATGGGATTTGCCTTTCCGGTCACCATCACCCTGTTTGCCTTCGCCGGTGGTATCGGGACAGGCGCCTCATCGGTCATCGCCCGCGCCATTGGCGGTGGAGACGAAGATCGGGCTGCCCGGTTGGTGACCCATGCGCAATTGCTCACGCTGTTGATTGGTGTGCTGCTGGGATTGCTCGGCGGCTTTTTTGCAGAAGGGATTGCTACGAGTCTCGGCGCCAAAGGTTTGGTCAGGCAGATGACCGTGGACTATCTCCAGGTCTACATGCTCGGCTTCCCGTTTTTCATGCTGGGCATGGTGGGGTCCACACTGCTTCGCGCCACGGGCAACGCGGCGAGCCCCGGCATCGTCATGGCGGTGGGCTCGGCGTTACAGATCGCCTTTGGCCCGGTACTGATATTCGGCTGGTTCGGTTTTCCCGCAATGGGGATAGCGGGCGCTGCGTGGGCCTACGTGGCCTCCCGAGCGCTGAGCGTGCTGATCTACTGGGTGTTGCTCGCTCGGGTGCAAATGCTGAAGTGGTCGTTTGATCGATTGCTGCACTCCTGGAAGGACATTCTCCACGTGGGAGCACCCGCCATCGCCAGCGGACTGATCCAACCGGTGTCCATGCTGATCATCACACGCTTACTGGCGCAGCATGGCCATGAGGTGGTGGCGGGTTACAACGTAGCATCGCGGGTGGAGACCATGGCGCACATGATTCTCTGGTCTGCGTCGTCCTCTGTGGAGCCTTTTATCGGCCAGAACTGGGGTGCTCAGCAATACGATCGGGTGAAGCGGGCATTGCTACTGGCTAACCGGTTCTGCCTGGCTTGGGGCGTGTTCACCTTTGTGATCATGATGCTGTTCGGCACGGTGATCGTAGAGTCCATTGACGACAATCCCATCGTCGGCGAAGTGGCCTGGGCCTTCTTTCTGATCATACCGTTGAGCATCGGCTTCATGGGGATGATGCAGGTCGCCAGCTCCTGCTTCAATGCGCGCGGCCTGCCGGCCCCGCCGCTTGCCATCTCTTTCGTGCGCACGTTCGCGCTGTACATCCCACTTTCCATCTGGGCTGATGGGCTTTGGGGTTATACGGGGATCTTTCTTGCGACGGCATTCACCAACGTGCTGGTTGGCCTCGCGGCATGGTGGTGGAATCGCGCATCGCTGGCTGGTGCCGTAACGCCACCTACGCCCCAGACGCGAAATCCCTCGGTCTGACGTCACCTGCGGTCAGGTACTCAGACAGGTACGCCCGCCGCATGCAAAGCGTCCAGATAAGTTCTGCTCGCGGCCGAGTCGACCAGGGGCAGGCGCTCCACCAGATCGGCGATGGTAAGTTGAGGCAGTAGCTGCAGCAGTTGTCGTGCCGCCTCCTTTGCGGCCGAGATCTTCTGCTGCCCGGCAAGCCCCACCGCAAGTGATCGGTAGCCGCCCGGGAACCGGGGATTAATCACAAGGCACTTCTCCGCCCAACTGACCGCGTCGTCGCAGCGGCCAGCGAGCGCCGCCGAAAGCGCAAGATGGCTACACCAGGTGGCAACGAAGTGATCCCGCGGGCTGAGTAGCAGAGCGAACTCTATACACTCCAGAGCCGAGTCGTAGCGCCCCTGAACACCGTAGGCCAGGCCGAGCACCGCATGGTTTTCAGGCTCGTAAAAGTCGAGATCACGGGCGCGGATGAAGAGCAGTTCCGCTGCTTCATGCTGTTTCGTGTACAGCTGGACCAATCCCGCACATCGAACGACGGAGGCGTCGTTCGGGTCGACATGCTGACCGTTTTGTATGTGTGTCTTCGCATCAGCCAGCGACGTAGCCTGGCTCCGCCCCGACCAGCCGTAGATCCCCTCGTAGACGTAAGACACAGCAGCCATGGCATGAGCATCGGCGAAATTCGGATTCAAAGCGATCGAGCGAAAGGCAAACTCACGAGCGGCTAGGATGTCTTCCTCTGAGTAGCGACTCACCTGTCTCAAGGACTTGATGTAGAAGTCCCATGCGCTGCATTCCGATTCCTGCAGAGATTGCACCCTGTTGAACTCGGCGTTCACAACCGCTGAGACGATTCGGGACGAAACGACAGCAAGACCAGGCGGCTCGTCGGTGTGGAACACTTCGCCCCAGGCAACACGACCTTTTCTCAGATCGACGAGATAAACGGACAACTTGCCCGCGCCAGCGCTCTCCAGGTGCACCTGATAGCGCAAAGCTCGGGCCGGCTGCAGTGCAAGCTCAAACTTGTTGGTCGTCGATAGTCGCGCCGTCAACTCGCTAACCACTTCCTTCAAGTCTGGATCCGCCATGATGACAAGCTGAGGAACGCTGTCCGCCTCGGGCACGACAGGCTTGACGGGAGGGAGGGTAAGGCCAAACTGCAGGTCGGCCAGCTGAGTCGAAATCAACTCCGAAACCTCACGTCGCTGAGCGATGAGCCAGAAGTAGTATGTTTCGCAATCCGGCAGTTCGAGGTTGGCCATCAACTCGCTTTCGGCGAGCTCTTGCACCTGCCGATGCTCCGTTAGCACTTCGAGCTCACCACGCTGCAAATCCAAGACGTCGATACGAACACCTTGCCGGTTGAACACGACCTGTTCCCGGTCGCTGCCAAGTACTTCGTTGTCACCGTCGTTCAGGAGCGCGCGCAGCTTCGCGAGACTCCAGCGCAGGGCTGCCTTGGGATCTTCCACATCAGACCAGAACAGGTTGCAGAGATGGCTTCGCTGTTGGGACCTGCCAGTAAGTATCAGATAACCAAGCAATGCCAAGGTCTTTTTCGATTTCGGCAATTCCTGTTCAGAACCATTCTTGCGTACCAAGCATTGTCCGATCAGCTGTATTTGCAGCATCGACCACTCCCGGCTCTCTCGATTTTAGGCCACGCTGACGAACCCAGACTAGTGGTCGCCTGGATCAAGATGCGGCGAGTCATTTACGCTCGAGGGCTGCTGATGCAATGCACGGCGGACTGCTGCGATGAGATCCGACACGAGGAATGGTTTTTGCAGGAACGCCACGTCGCCGAGGTCAGCCATCGCGCTACGCGCCATTGATCGACCATAGCCACTCATAACCAGTATCGGCAGGTTTGGATCGGTTTCTCGGACTGCAGCTATCATCTCGACTCCGCTCATCTGCGGCATAATCAGATCTACAATCAGAAGATCGAGTTGCGAACGGCACTCGTTGAAAAGTTCCAGTCCTTTCGCCCCGGACGGTGCAGAGAGCACTTGAAAATCGTAACGCTCCAGCCCCGTCTGAACCAACTGGCGGACTGAGTCTTCATCGTCTACTACCAGTACAAGCGAGTCGCTCCCACCAGATCCTGTAAGTTGTTCATCTTCTGGTAGCGCATTCTCTCCCACCGGGAAGAAGACATGTACGGTCGTTCCCTTGCCGACCATCGAGTCAACGACAATCCATCCATCGTGCGAACTGACGATACCCTTTACGGCAGATAGTCCCAGCCCTCGTCCAGTCTCTTTGGTGCTGAAAAACGGCTCAAAGATGCGCTTACGAACTTCCTCTGAAATCCCCACTCCATTGTCGTGTACTGAGACTGAAAGGTAGTGGCCGGGGGGAATCTGGCTCTCTCTTGCGAAGCGCGTAGAAGCCGATAGTTTGCGGTCCTGGGTCTCCACTATTACTTTACCGTGCTCTCCGCAGGCTTCCTGAGCGTTGAGCACGAGATTGACCAGCATCTGTCTCAACTGATTAGGATCAGCTGAAATCCGCGGCAGCCAGTGCTTAAGTTCAAATCGAATCTCCACTTTGCCGCCGGCGATAGCTCGCAGCAGACTCTCGGCGTTGCGAATTTCGCTGCTAACGTTGATAGATCGCTTCTGAACCCCACTCTTGCCTGCATAGGTCAGTAGCTGATCGATCAGCCCGGTTGCTCGCGAGGTAGCGGATACGGTCTCCCATAAATATGGGAGCAGGTGTTTGTCATCGCTGGAAGACACATCGGCCAGGGCCAGCTCTGCATTTCCCAGGATACTGGTAAGCAGGTTGTTCAGATCATGTGCCACGCCTCGAGCCATACTACGCAGGCTCTCTTCCTTCCTGTTCGCCTGTAGCCTCTCCTCAGTACGAATACGTTCCGTAATGTCCCGCACTACAGCAACCGCGTGGAGCTCGTTGTTTGAGGTCCTGTACTCTTTGGCAAAGAGCTCAACGAATCGCAGCTCTCCGTCCTTCGTTTTCACGCTCCGTACATGCTGGTAGGGGCCTTTCTCCACCAGCTCCACCAGCGAGAGTTGTCCCTTAGGACCAGTTATCTGCTCAAGTGGATCGGCCTCGAAAAGCTCGGCTAATGTGTTCAAGCTCTGGCCAATGAGCCTGCTGGCTTCCACTCCGAGCAGATGCTCAACGTTTGGGCTGAGATAAGTTATCGTCGCATCCGGTCCTATTTCCGCAAACACATCGCGAGAGTTCTCTGTGAAAGCACGGAATCTTTCCTCAACAAGACGCAGGGAATGCTCGTGCGAGATCCTCGATGTCACATCCCGCATGATTAAGAACACACGGTCGCCTTTATCTGATGAGAAAGAAACCGAAGTGCTCTCCACCCAGCGGATGCTGCCGTCCCTCCGCCTTGCTGATACTGCAGGATGCACCCGAGCGCGATTCAGATGAGCATCTGAACTGACTCCGGATAGGAATGGCTGTTGATCCGGTATGAGCTCGAGTACATTCCGGCCCATGACTTCCGCACCGCGCTGACCAATTACCTGATCCAGCGAATCACTGGCCCAGATTATCTCGCCGTCGATGTCCGCCATCAGAAAAGCATCATGGGACTGGCGGCCAATAGCGATGAACGTCTGCTGCAGCGAGGCGAGTTCGCCTGTCATAAGTTCCAGTTCGCGAGCAAGGATCGCTGTTTCTTCCCACGCCCAGACTTTTAGCGAAACCGCCAGAAGACCCGCCAGCAGCGCGCCACCGAATCCGGATCTGATCCAGGTCGGCACCTCCGGATAACCAGCCAACCCGGCAAAGCTGTCATAGCCGTAAATGACGCAAAGTACACTCAAGCCCAGAGCGATCACCCGAAGGAGTCGATCGCTACGTGCTGCGAGCAACACCAAGGCACCTACTCCGGCTGCACCTGATACAGAGAGTGTTGTCAGCAAGCTACTCGGAGCGATGCCCAGCGCTCCCGCTGAGAAGGCTACTGCACTGCCCGTTGCGAGCAGTGTGACCAGTATCCTGTGGTGCACGGGCCTGCAACTCAACTCCAAGCAGGCTGTTATCACCAGTATGGGAAACAGAAAGATCGTGAGCCACCCGCCAATCAGGGCAACCAGGCCATCGGAAGGTAGAACACTACTCCACGACAAAGTCAGCCAGGCGGTCGACCACAAAGCGCCAGTACGATTGCGGCTAGAAACAAAGTAGAAAGTCGCCGCTATCAGAAGACAAACTAAAGCCAGAGCTACACTCCCTAACAACACCCCACAAACAGTCTATTCGGGTCCGAAACGTGAGGCAAAATCTCCCTACCTAGACACGCATGAATCTATACCGCTGTTGGCAGGTAGAGATGAGCGATACTCCCTTCACCGGCGTTGCTTTCAAGTTCAATTGCTCCGCCTGCCTGACGCACGATTCCATAAACACTTGCCAGGCCCAGGCCGAGGCCAACAGGTGGAGGTTTCGTTGAGTAGAAAGGATCAAAGGCATGTTGCAGGGTCTCCTGTGTCATTCCTACCCCTGAATCGACAACTTGCAGGTGATGGTAGTCTCCTGGTCCGATCGCCAGAGTTCGAGCCAGCTGATCATCCACCTGCACTGATTCCATCTCGATTCTGACAACACCATGATCCTCGATCGCTTCTTTGGCATTGCTCACCAGGTTCAGTAACACCTGTTCGAACTTGCCGCCCGCTATTCTCGACAGACACTTCCTATCGGGTAACCCGACCAGAAGCTCCACAGATGAGCCTAACAAACTTCTGAACATCGGCAGAACTGTTTTTATGGACTTCACCAGGTCAATGGTTTCCGTTTCATCTGGCGCTTCCCTCCCAAAGGTCATGAGTGCCTTTGTGAGCTCCGCAGCCCGAGTTGCAGCAAGTAGGATCTGATCTCGATCCTCACCTTCCGGCATCAGTTCTGCGTGACCCAGGATTACAGTAAGGAGGTTGTTGAAGTCATGGGCAACGCCTGCAGCTAGATAACCGATACCATCTAATCGTTGGTTCTGAAGATTCTGCTCGCGCCTGCGACGTTCGTCCTGTACGTTGCGGCCTGCGAAAAGCCAGCGTTCAGGCTCGCCTGTATCAGCCCCCTGCGGAATCCCATAGATCTCAAACCAGACCCACTGTTTAGACTTGTGTCGAAATCTGATTTCGCCGTGAAAACCATTGGGCCTTGGATTTCTAACCTGCTCTACTAGAACCGGCAGGTCTTCTTTGTGGACAAAAGTCTCAGGAGAGCTAACAGCGAATTCGCTCTGGCTGTATCCGAGCAACTCTTGTATTCGTGGACTCACGTACTCGACTTCCTCACCGCGCGTGATGGCAATACCTGGAAACGTGCTTTCCACGAAATCCCGCACCCGCTCACGGTGGATCTCCAGCAGTTGCTGATTCGCAGCAGCTTCAGACGCGGACTTTGCACGCATTGACTCGACAATTGTCGAAGAGACTCCCGCGACCACTGTCATAATTGCCGCACCGATACCGAGCTCCGAATCAAAATCAGCTGTTCTGAAAACCTGAGGCCCAAGGTATGTCGCCCAGAACACCCCAATCACTGTCCAAACGGCGCCTGCAAGAGGACCGATCAGGGATGCAGCAGCGATTGGCAGAGCAATCACCCCCAGTACCGCGAAGCGTCCACTTGCACCATAGTCATAGGCAATCTGAGCAAAGAAAAAGAGAAGGAAGGCATGTGCGATCAATGATGAGGAACCCGTCCCCCACCACACACCGTACAGAGATGCCACAACAACCATTGAAACAAGAACGAATGCGCTCTCTTGCTCGAATCCGAAAGATAGGAGAACGCCGGCCACGGTAGTGATAGCAAGAACGGATACCAAAAGGGCTGCTAAGACAAGGCGTGAACGGCGCAGCTCATCAACACTGCCACCACGCGCTTTTGGCGGGATCGCGCAATCGAATTTCAGCATTGATTCCCTAGCTCTACAGGTTCAGTACAACGCCCTTGGCTTCTCCGTCCATTGGTTGTGCCGACTTGTACGGGCTCTCCATAGGCTATCAGATATCTAAGGCCGCTCCCAAATACGCTAAAAAGAATCGAGGAAGGGGCGCACTATGAGGCTGGCAAAGGCCGCGGCCACCCGTCAGGATTAGGGCCAGAAGGAGGACACATCGCCATGCGTGAAACCGACACCAGACCAGTCGTCTGCTCCAGCTGCGACAATTTCTGCCCCGTTGAAGCCAAGATCGTGGACGGCCAAGTGGTCAAAGTTGCGGCCCGTAAGGATCCCTTCCTGAAAGACGTTATTTGCGTGAAAGGTGCTTACGCACCCAAGTCGTTTGCCCACCCGGATCGTCTGAAACACCCGCTGAAGCGGGTCGGCGAGCGGGGCGGCAATCAGTGGGCTCGGGTGAGTTGGGACGAGGCGCTGGACGATATTGCCGAGCGCCTTCTAAAGATCGTGAAAACGCACGGTTCGGAAGCGCTGGCCGTGGCCACCAGCCACTGGAACACCACGGTCGACAACGGCCTGTGCCGCCGGTTCATGAATCTACTCGGGTCCCCCAACTTCGTCAGCGGCGTGGCCTACTGCATGGGCAACACGGCCGCAGTAAACCGTATGGTCTACGGCTGGTATCCGAGCGCCGATATCCTGAACTCGAAGTGCATCGTGCTGTTTGGACACAACCCGCGTCGCCACAGCTGGACAGCCGAGTACAAGATGGTGCGCGTGGCCCAATCCATGGGCGCGAAGCTCATCATGCTGGACCCGCGCAAGAGCGAAAATGCCGAGATGGCCGACCTCTGGCTACCGCTACGCGCAGGCACAGATGCGGCCATGTGCCTGGGTTGGCTGAACGTGATCCTGGAAGAGAAGCTCTACGACGACGCGTTCGTACGCGATTGGACGGTGGGATTTGACGCGCTGGCCGAACGGGTATGCAAATATCCGCTCGATCGGGTCGCCGACATCACCGGGGTTGAACCCGAGCTGATCGCGAAAGCAGCCCGATTGTACGCAACCACAAAACCGGGGGTGATCCCCTGGTCGCCTATCACCGACCAACAGGTCTCCAGCACCTCTGCCATACGGCTGCACAGCGTGTTGCGCGCGCTGACCGGCAATCTTGACGTGCAGGGTGGTGAGCGTTTTCTCCCCTTCAACAGCAACGTGGTGCACGACACCGACATCGAATGCCATGACGCCCTCAGCCCGGAGCAGAAAGCAAAGCAGCTCGGCGCAGATGAGTTCCCGGTTTTCACCTACCGTGGGCTCGAGCCCTATCGCCAGCCGACGAAACGTGTTTTCGGCCGGGAGTGGGCGAATCTCATTACCGGACAGTACATGGCCAACCCGACCTCTGTGTTTCGTGCAATGGCGACCGGCGAACCCTATCCGGTAAAGGCGTTCTTATCCGTCGGCAACAACACGCTCATGGCTTTCGCCAACATGCAGCAGATCTACCGGGGCCTGATGAATCAGGATCTGATCGTCGCGCACGAGCACATGATGACGCCGACCGCACAGCTCGCCGACTACGTTCTACCTGGGGACGCCTGGCTCGAGCGGCCCAGCATGATGGTAGGCGTGAGCCCGGCAGCCATGGCACCGCCAGGTGAGTGCCGCAGCGTGTTCGACCTGTGGACGGGACTTTCGCACCGCATGGGCCTCGGCGAACACTTTCCCTGGCCGTCACTGGAAGCACTCTACGATTACCGACTGTCGCCCTGCAGCAAGACCTGGGCTGAGATCGTGGACGCCGGTGTCATCCCCCAGGACCCCTATCAGGAACGCAAGTATCTTCAGACGGGATTCGCCACGCCGTCCGGCAAGGTGGAGCTCTATTCTGAAGTGCTGGAAGGATTTGGATTCGATCCCCTGCCCTACTATCGGGAGGCGGCCCAGCCGACAGACGACTATCCGCTCAGCCTATTCATCGGTGTGCGGGATGATCAGTATTTCCAGACCGGTCAGCGTCACGTGCCGGAACTACGGGCAAGGGCGCCGGAACCGACTGCCTACCTGAACCCGGAGACGGCTGGCACTTGTGAGATCGAGCGGGGGGATTGGATATTCGTGGCCACCACACACGGCCAGGTGACCATGCGAGCCGAACTCCGGCAGCAGATGCCTGTCGGCCTGGTCCGGGTTCCCCACGGTTGGTGGAAGCCTGAGTCCGGGTCGGGACAGGATCATCTCTCCGGCGCCTGGACGTTTGCCGATGCACAGCTCACGGGGGACGACGACCCGGCGCTCATGGACGTTGAGCAGGGTATTCCGCACCTCAAAGGCGTGCCCTGTCGAGTTACCAAGCTGACGCCCGCCGAAATCGAGACACTCGAGGCGACCTACGGGGCAACGGCCAAGCTCTCGCCAGGACCGAAGCCGGAAATCGCCCGCTCCGATCGCAAGGCGCCTGAGGATTTCATGTACGACCCCGAAGTGGGTGACGGCGTGGAGTTCAACGTTCGGGAGCTTTCTGCCTACGGAAAAGGGTCATTGCGATAGCGGTCGGGTGAGCTTGCGTGCGGCCACAAGTGCCAACAATTGCTTAGTGAGAGCGTGTTTCCACGCTCTTTCACCGTTCGTTGCTTTTCAAGATCGCCTGGTTGGCCGCCACACGGAGCTCCCACTGATAAGACGGCCAGGTTCCCATGAGCTGCATCATGCTCACCACCACAACATCCTCTACGGGATCGATCCAGAACACGGTCCCCGCCCCGCCGGTCCACGAGTAGTCACCGACGCTGCTCATCACTCCCAGCGCCGCAGGGTCCGTCACGATCGAAAACCCGATACCCCAGCCACTGCTTCGGAACGTGATTCGTCCCAAGGGGGACGCAGGCTTGACGCCAGCCGAAAGGTGATTCATTCGCATGTAATTGACGGTTTTCGGACTGAGGATACGAACACCCCCAAACTCACCGTCACGCATGGCGAGCGCGAACCGCAAGAAGTCGTCAACAGTTGAAACCAGACCAGACCCGCCTGAAAACAACGTTACGTCGTCGTGATCACACATCGCCCTGCAATCGACGTAGAACATCTCGGCAGCCTGCGGAAAGAACTCGAAGATCCGTTCGACAGGCACGGCTTTTTTCGCATCAGGGTTAAAGACGTGGTTCGGGAGAAAACGATGCCGTTTGTCCGCCGCTACGCTGAAAGCCGTATCGACCATTCCTAACGGTCCGAAGATGTGTTCCTGCAAGTACTCATCGAAGGGTTGCCCGCTGAGACGTTCGACGATGAGGCCAGTGACGTCCACGGCAACTG
The DNA here is from genome assembly GCA_965215995.1 of Candidatus Azotimanducaceae bacterium. Lineage (GTDB taxonomy): Bacteria > Pseudomonadota > Gammaproteobacteria > Pseudomonadales > Azotimanducaceae > SZUA-309. Next base: position 5,660,342 of record OZ244128.1, read on the forward strand.
AATACTCCCAGCCCTCGCCGGGATCAAACTTCAAGGGTAGCGAGGCTAGTCGCCTGGCAAACTCATCCAGATCCTCCGCAGCCCACAGCTGCGCATCGACATACATCTTATCCACGGGGTTACTGGTATCGAAACCATAAGAAAAGCCGGCGGTATGCGTGAGCAACTGATGCATCGTCATCTCGCTCTTCGCCGGACGTATCACACCCTGATCGTAGACTTTGAGGCCCTCGAGCTCAGGGACAAACTTGGACACTGGATCATGCAGCTGGAACTTCCCCTGCTCGTACAGCTGCATGATGGCCGCGGCGGTGACGGGCTTCGACATGGAATAGATACGAAAGATGTCGTCGAAGCCGATCGGGCGTCGGTCCTCCACACCTCTTACCCCTGAAACATTCCGATATACGACGGTATCATTTCTCGCGACAACCGTTACGATGCCGGAGACCCGACCCGTATCCGTCAGTCGTTCGTTCAGTGACTGAATACGCCCGAGGCGTTCGCTCGACATCCCTTGGAATTCAGGCTCACTTTCGGACACTTCCGCTGCGTGACATGACAACGAAATGACCAGCCCCCATACAGGAATCAGCTTTGCGCACGCGTTGATTGCCATTGTCAGTAGGCTCCAGCACGGTAGCGCACCTGTAGCCCCCATGTGCGCGGGGGTGCCCAGCTGCCTATCACTCCACCCACCGTCGCCACCGCGAGTTGATTCTCGATGTAGTCTTCATCACCCAGATTTTCTATGAAACCCTGGAGCTCCCAGGTGTCGTTGATGTACCAGATTGCCCGAACGTTCTGCACGGTGTGCGACTCGATCACGGCAAAATCGTCGTTGAACGCAGTCGTATAGATGTCGTCTTTATATGCGGCTTCGTAGCGCAACGAAATTGAGCCGGCAGCAGTGGTCTCCAGCGTGTATTGAAGTCCGACGCTGGCAGTGAAGTCAGGCGCACGGATGATTTTGTTGCCGCTGGCGTCTTCCACCATCCCCGTCATGGGGTTTCTTGTGACATAGTCTTTGTATTCGGAGTCCATCCAAGACAGCTGAGCATCTATCTCAAACCCCGATCCCAAAAGAAACATCGTCTCGACTTCCAGTCCGAGCATTTCTGTATCCGTCGCATTCTCCAGGCGAGATGCATTGTTGATAAACAGCGTAGTCTGCAGATCCTGGTAGTCGTAGAAGTACCCGGTCAGGTTGAGGATCCCCCGGCCGCCAGCCAGTGATGATTTGAGCCCAATCTCATACGCATCAATGGTCTCCGGATCATAGGCGTTGTCACAGGTTCCGGTATTGAACCCGCCGGATTTGAAGCCGCGCGAGGCAGATGCGTAGAGCATGAGGTTGTCGGAGACGTTCCAGTCTGCACCGAGACGCCAGGTGGTTTCCGACCACGTTTCGCTCAGCCTCAGGTCCATACACGACTCGGGAGTGACGTTTGAGGTCAAGCTCTGCAGCGTTTCTTTCTCATCCTCCGTGTACCGGATGCCTGCGGTGACGCGAAAGCTGTCCGTAATCGAGTAAGTGCCCTGGAGAAAAGCCGCGATGCTGTCGACTTCAAGCTCATTGCTGAAGTCAAGGAAGGGGATCTCTGATCCCACGCCACTCGGCAGCCGAACGTCATAGAAAACGTTGCGGGTAGGATCGCCCAACCCTCCGGGAGGCAGCGGGGGCATGAAACCATTCTGGATGTCAGGGAATACAGCCTCAAAGAAGCCCTGCAGAACCGGCAAATCGAAGTTCCACAGAATGTCGATATCCTGTTCGAAGTAGAACACCCCGGCTATCCAGTCCAACCGGTCGCTTAACGCTAACCCAGAGATGTTTATCTCCTGGCTGAACTGCTCGCTGGACTGGCCACCTTTGGTGTTGAAGAAGGCCGCATCGGTTCCATCATTATCGTAGTCGACGATCTGCTCAGATTCGCGATAGGCGGTGATCGACTTCACCGTCAACTCGCTGACGTCCCACGTCACATCGAGTAACACACCCCAGTGCTCGGTTTCGTAGCTGCTGTCCCGTTCGCTCTGCACCTGATCCGCTCCGGGCGCCGCGGTCCCGCCAAACATCATCGGATTCAAGCCAGATCCGGGGACAATCTCAAAGTAGTCCCAGACAGGATTGTCGTCATCCTGCTCAAACCAGTCACCACGGATCAGAACGTCGATGCTTTCGGAAGGCGTGATCAGCATCGATACGGCACCGGACAGGAGGTCACGTTCCTCGATGTCTTTGCCGTTATATGGGTTGTTCCGATAGCCATCGTTGGAATCGGCAACGAAGTTTCCCCGAACCGCAATGAGATCGTCCACCAGTGAGGTCTGGCCCGCGACTGTGGCCTTCACCCGATCGTAGTCGCCGTACAGCAAAGAGGCTTCGAAACCGCTCTCGAAGCTCGGTCGTTTCGTGAACATGTTGATGTTGCCGCCGGTTGTGTTGCGGCCGTACAGCGTCCCTTGAGGACCACGTAGAACCTCAACGCGTTCGAGATCGTGAAAGCTCGCTACCTGAGAGAAGTTGGCTCCCTGGTATACCCCGTCGACGAACAGCGCAACCCCCGGTTCACCAAGCACGGTAGCGATGTCCTGACCAACGCCGCGCATGTAGGTGTTGGCCGCGGTGCCCGAGCGATTGAACACCAGGCTGGGAGCAAGCTGCGAGATTTTGCGCACGCCGTCGATCTGACGCTCATCCACGTCGGTAAACGAGAAAGCGCTGATGGCGAGCGGCGTATCCTGCAGATTCTGTTCGCGTTTCTGCGCAGTGACGACGATCTCCTCGATGGTTTCAGCGCCATGCACCACACAGGCGAGTGACGCTGCGACTATCGCTAACCATATCCGTAGCGACCTTCTAAGGTATGCGCAGACTTCGTTGAAAGCAGGAATCATTGTTACCCTCCTCGACAGCAGACGCACTGCAGATACTTGGCTGCTCATGACTCGAGGGATCTTAGGGTACGTCGCATTCGTGTTTTTCTACTTCCGAACGCGATTGTTATTATTTCGTTCGCACTCGGATCGACTGCATTGGGAGCCGGCAATAACTCGTGCTAGCATCTCTGGAAACCGCGCCATCGGTGGTGACCATCATGCGAGAATTCCCGACAAGCGCATCAAGCTTCATCAACAGCTTTCACGAAGCAACCATCGACGACATCGCAACGACTCGACGCAGCCGTGTGGAAACGCTGGGTCCGTCCCTTTTGTCGTTTACGTTCCCACCGGACCAAGAATCAATCGCTCAACACTCCGACCCGGCGCACGACTACTTCCAGCTGATGCAGTTATCCGACGAGATGTATGTATCCGCGTCCTACTTTGCCGCCAATGCGGCGTACCATCACATCGCAGATCTGCGAAGCATTATCGGCTTGGTCGTTGGACCAAGCTTCTTCGCAACGACTCCGGCCGGTGACATGGTATCAACGGAGGAAGACTGCACAGCCTACCTCTTCAGCGTTCCCTCCAACGAGAAACAGGAATTCAAGAACAATGTACAGGTCGACAGGAAGGGAATCTGCATCTACTTCGATCGGGAGCAGATCGAGCCGGCTCTCGGTGTCAGTATCGAGAGCATGCCTGAATCGCTGAAGCGCTTCTGTCACGACTCCGCAAGCAGCTGCATGATAATGCCCTTCACCCTCCCGTACAGTGCGACCGTCGTCGCGAACGATCTGCTTAGCTCTCCTGCCGAGGGGGCTTTCCGCTATCGCCAAATCTCCACGGCGGCGAACTACCTTCTACTGCAGATGCTCCAGGCGCTTTCGAACCTCGATGCCGTCGTGGATCCATACGAGGACAGGCTGGCCCGCGCACGGAGACTGCTAACCGAAGACTTCCAGTCAAGGTACACGCTGGAGACGTTGGCTAGAGAAGTTGGTATGGGCAGAACAAAGCTGGCAGCGGAGTTCAGAAAGAAGTATGGGGTTACGGCCACCGAGCTTCGCCGGGAAGCCAAGTTGTCCGAAGCGCTACGCTTGATCCGGCAGACTACCAAATCACTCGCCCTGATTTCCGACGAGTTAGGATTCAGTAGCCAAAACAACTTCTCCTCGGCGTTCAAGACACGGTTCCAAGTGACACCTCGCGATGCCAGGCAGCAGTGGATTGAGGACGACCGTGGCTTGTCAAGGTCGAACGATCTTAAAACTTAAGACTGCTGAGCACGCCGTTCGGATCGAGCTGAGCTTTCGCAACGGGCCATGTCATCGAGATCTCCAGGCCGTCACTCTCACTTGCCTATATACGCATCGAACCAATCAAGCATGTCCCTCGGATTATCGGCAAACCAGTTGTATCCATCGAACCGGTGAGTCGGCTCATCCAGCCAGTACATCTCCTTTTCGACGGGCATGTTCTCGTACAATTCCGCAATGAAAGACAGATAGCACACGCAGCAAGTTTTTCCGCACTTCCTTCTCTCCTTGATATCAATTAGACACTAAACGTCTATATGTCCACTTTACGTAATATGGACAAAACCCAATCGATTGTCAAAGATAGCTGTGCCACGTTTTAGGCTCGAAGGTATGACGAGGAAACGGCAGGAAATACTAGACGCTGCAATCAGAGTGTTCGTTCGCTACGGCGTGCAACGATCGAGCATGAGCGACATAGCGGAAGAATCAAAAGTTGCCCGGCAGACGTTGTACAACACATTCGCGAACAAGGACGAGGTCCTCCGGGCGACAATCCGACTCTTCTCAGAAAGAAGTCTTGAGCGGATAGAATCGGATCTGACCGACGACCAGGCTCTGGAAGATCAGCTCAAAGTTATCTTCGAGCACACCGTTGTTGCCCCCTTCATGCATCTGCTTGAGTCGCCGAACGCGGCGGACTTTATCGAAGGCTTTGATCAGGCGGCAAAAGAAGAGATCAAGGAACAGGATGAGCGCATTCGCCTGGTCATTGAGAAAATACTCCGACCTTATCGGAATTCGCTCAGAGAGAGCGGGGTCAGCACGAAACAACTCTCTGATTTTATACAGCGATCCTCGTCGGCAGCCAAGCACACAGCGACCGATAGGCGACACCTGGCTACATTACTCAACACGCTTACTCAAATGGTGTTACGTACCGCAGAAACCCAAGCTCACAACTAATCTCGAGGAATCCTGGCAGGATCTGTCATTCAAGACCGGCGAGCGGGTGTTCTATTACGTGGATAGCCAGTCTGACGCCCGCTGCGGACCCCACCGCATCGCCAGATTCGGGACTTGTCGGTTGCCAAGTAGTGTGCGAAGACCTGCAAGCAGAGAAGGACCACTGCCTTGCTGAACAAGAAACCCAGCCTATTCGTCCAGGTTCTCGCGAGTCTGCTGCTCGGAATCCTAACGGGCCTCTTTTTTGGTGAGGGAGCGGCGTCGTTAAAACTGGTTGGCGACACCTATATCGGCCTACTCCAGATGGCTGTGGTTCCCTATGTCATGGTGTCACTGACTGCAGGTATTGGCCGGCTGAATCCAACGTCATCGCTCAGAATCCTGACGCGTACTGCAATAGGAGCCGCGCTACTCTGGTTGTTGACGATTTTCACAGCGGTATTGGTACCCCTTGGCTACCCAGAATGGGATTCGGCCTCCTTCTTCAGTGCTTCTCTGATCGAAGAGAGGCAAGGCCTCGACTTTCTCGAGATATACATCCCGTCGAATCCCTTCAACGCCCTGGCCAACAACTTCGTGCCTGCCATCGTTGTGTTCAGCATCGCCGTCGGATTGGCGCTGATGGGAGTTCAGGGAAAGAGCGCACTACTCGATCCGCTGGATCGTTTTGGTGAGGCCATGCTCCGCGTTTCCGGATTCATTGTCCGGCTCTCACCCATCGGGGTGTTCGCGATTGCGGCGAGCACTGCCGGAACAATAAGGATCGACGAGTTCGACCGTCTGCAAATCTACTTTCTCACTTCAATTCTGGCATGGGGACTGCTCACTTTCTGGACCCTGCCGATGCTCGTAGTATCGCGATCCTCGCTGACGCTGCGCAAAATTCTCAGGCATTCTCGAACGCCGCTGCTAACGGCATTTGCAACCGGCAGCCTGCTCGTTGTGTTGCCGTTGCTCGTGGATGCCGTAAAGCGCATTCTCGAAGCACATCACATCAGCGACGACCAATCCGCAGTGGATATCGTTGTGCCGGTGAGTTACAGCCTTCCGAGCGGCAGCTTGTACTTGTCTGTGGGCTTTGTTCTTTTCGCCGCATGGGCTTCGGGTGCCTCTCTCGGCATCGCGCAAATCCCCACTTTGGGAGGCGTTGCTGCCTTCACTGCATTCAGCGGACACATCGTCGCGATTCCTTTTCTACTGGATGTGTTCCGCCTGCCAGCGGATATGTTTCATCTGTTTATCGCCAGCGATGTGTTGCTGGGCCGTCTTTGGACGGTCTTCTCGGCGATATTCACCATCGTGCTGGCGTTGTTCGTCTCACTGAGCATGACGGGTCAGTTGCGCTGGATGCCGCGCATCCCCTTGGCCTACCTAGGACCCACAGTGATGGCAACGATTCTCATCTTTTTCTTGTGCGGTCAGGTGCTCGATCGGGTCACGACCTACAAATACCGTGAGTACGATGCCTTCATCAATCGTGATCTGCTAACGGAACCTGTAGTCATCAATCAGCTGTCCGAACCGCCATCAACTATCGACCCGGAGGATCTTCGGACGCCCAGGCTCGACATTGTCCGTGCACGGGGTTCTCTAAGAGTCGGCTATCTGCCAGACAGCCTACCCTACGCTTTTCGTAACAGCGCCGGACGCGTCGTCGGATTGGATATCGACGTTGCGAATGTTATGGCGAGGGATCTCGGAGTTGCACTCGATCTGGTGCGTATGGAATGGGAGCAGATCCCCGCCTGGCTGAACTCCGGTCGTGTCGACATTGTGATGTCAGGCCTTCTCCCGCCACTGGCGTTCACAAATGAAGTCCTGTTCTCGGAGAGCTACCTGATGGAGACCCTCGCGTTCGTGGTGCGTGATCACAGACGCCATGTCTTTTCCGATTACGAGCAGATATTGCGGTTGGAACCCCAACGGATCGGATATCCCATACGCGGTGTTGCGGAGGACTGGATCCTGGATCTGTTCCCGGAATTCGAAGTCGTTGAACTGGGCAGTCCACGCGATTTTTTTGTCAACGGTTCACTGGAACTCGATGCGCTGATTTACTCAGCTGAACGCGGTTCTGCCTGGACGCTGGTATACCCCGACTACTCCATAGCCATTCCTGAGCCTTTGCGTGACCGGGCGCCGCTGAATTACGCATTGCCGCTGAGGGAGGAAGCCTTTCTACGCTATGTGAATGCAGTGCTCGCCTACGAAGCCCCAAACAGAATACCGTTGCTATTTACTTACTGGGTGCGTGGGGAAGATGTTTCGAATCGAAATCCGCGATGGTCGATTCGGCGTGACGTACTGGGTTGGAACGTCGACAACAAGTAATAGAGCATCTCCTTAGGCTGCTTGTTCCGGAGCTAAGCTTTCGCAACGGGCCATGTCATTGAGATCTCCAGGCCGTCACTCATTGAGCTGACGCCCGTTTTACCGCCATGCGCACGCACGATACTGTCCACGACGCTTAAACCGAGTCCGGATCCCAGCGGTTGATCCTTCATGGAGAAGAACGGCTCAAACAATCGATGGATCACCTGGCTGTCTAACCCGCGCCCGTTATCTCTTACTCTAAGTTGCACAAATCCATCGTTAAGGAGCGTGCATTCTATGGTCACTTGAGAAGCACCCGCTTCTTCGGAGTTTGTGAACAGCTCCCTAAACGCCCTTGAAAAGGCACTTGGGTCTACGTCGAGGGAGGCTGAATCACCGCGTGAGCTGACTTGAAGCTGCGTAGTCATATTCAGGTTCGCAATCGTTTGATGTAAATCGACGGGCTTCCTCCGAACGGGTTCAACCTGTGTCAACAACAGAAAGTCTTGCGTAATGTGGTTGCATTCCGCGATGGCTGCTTTCATGCGGTCGACGTTTACTGAGAGTTCATCGTCGGGTGCAGACTTCATTGCAATTAGCTCGGCGTTACCAGAAATGACGGTCAGTTGATTGTTGAAAACGTGCGCGATGTTCGCTGCAATGTTCTTGATGGTCTCAAGGCTGGCAGCTTTGGGAATGAGCTCACCAAGTTGGACCTGAGCGCTGATGTCTTCAATGAACCAGATCTCGCCCACGTGTCGATCAGCGACCGGAATCTGTCTTCGTATCACTTGCAGCATGGCGTCACCTACCCGCATGCTAGTCACCATCTGGTCTGGATCGACCCCGTTCTTGTCCTTGTTTTTAAGGAAGTCTGGTAAGTGCAACTTGTCGCTCGCTTCGATCTCTAGCAGCTGTTGTGCGACAGGGTTGATCGCCACCAGGTATCCTTGTTGATCAGTCAGGCATAATCCCACTGGGGCCGTTTGAGCCATCAACGCTAGGGTTTCTCGGTTTTGCTCTGTCTCGCGACGGGCTCTCTCCAGTAACAGCGTGAGTTGTGCCATAGCGAGCATTGAACTCATCACGACGTAAGCAAACAACGCACCACTCAAAACATCACCGAGTATTCGGGAGACCAGGAAGTAGGTTTGCACGCCACCTGGTGCCAGGAACGCAAAGCTCATGACTCGTGTCGCGGGCAGCGATTCTTGCTGAGCATTGCGAAACAGCAGCCAAAAGCTGGCAGCTGAGCTGAAACCAATGACCACAGTCGCGCTCAGAGCACCGGTGATAAACGGCATAAAGGGTTGAATGGTTAGCCTGAGTAGACAGATCACGCTGGACACGACCCAGAGCAACTTCAAGTGTCGTTGCAGACCCACAAATCGGAGCGATCCTGATAGCAGGAATGTCGCGAACAGATGATCATAGAGTGGTGAGATCACGTTGAGCCAACTCGTGATGGGTACAAACACCAAGTCCGCTCCAGCAGCCAAGAGCGCGACCCAAGCGTAGATCCAGTCGGCATTCCCCTGGACCGGTCCCAGCCGAACAACGATGAGTGCGATGGCAGCCAGTGCACACGCACCTGCCACAATGAAAGCTATGTCCTCCAGATGCCCCTCCTCCGGTCACCAATGAACTGATGAAAGTTGTTTACCAACTATCGGACGCCTAGGTTGTACCACTCCTTGTACCAACAAACGCTGACTTGCAGTGTATCGCGAGGGACGCCATTGGATCCTTGGCTCACAGCTCTTCGCTGCCATCCGTCACAACCCTCAAGCCGTATCTGTTAGACACTACGGCTATATGAGGCGCATCAAGTTATTACTTTGCAGTCTAACGATCAGTGGTCAGCGACAATCGAGCCGCTGAGGACGGCGACTGCGGATTCGGAGTAGTGGAAGACCGGGAATGGCGTCCCCTAGGGGAGTCGAACCCCTGTTGCCAGGATGAAAACCTGGAGTCCTAGGCCTCTAGACGAAGGGGACGTATCAGGAAGGCGCGAATTCTATGAATCCGCCCCAGGGCCGTCAAGCACCCGGGGCGGACTGATCGTCGTGGCACCGATCAGAGCACCAGACCGATACCGATCACGTAGGTGACATCCGTTTTCTTACGATCAGGAGCCGGGTCCGTTTCGCTCGAGATGTCGACCCGGAAGTTCGCCGTCAGCATCTCACTGAGGTTGAACCGAACGCCGGTGGAACCGTTGTAAACCGTGTTCTCCGCGTCACCGAAGATGAAGAGCACGTTCTGGTTGTAAAACAGCTCACCCTGCTTCGCCATGAAGAACCGGTTCCAGTTGAGTCCCCAGCGCAGAGCGGGATTCTCGTCGTCCACACCATCCAGCTCTTCCATCACGTAGTTGGCAGAGAGGTCCGTGGAGAACGCGCCGGTGCTGTCGTCCCAGAACTGGTAGCCGGCACCGAGACCGAGGGTCCAGCGTTCGTCAATACCTTTGAACTCGTTCTGCTGGTAGCCGATGTTGCCGAGGCCGTACCAGCGCTCGCCGAAGAAGCGCCGGTAGCGGTACCCGGCCAGGAGCTCTTCCTTGGTCTTCACGTCGTCGTCTTCCTGCGTCGTGAAGTTGATGTTCAGATTGTGGTCACCCCGCCTCTGCTGCAACACGGACTCCCAGAGATAGTTCTGCGAGCTGGTCTCGGTGTTGCCGCTCGAGGCAGTGATGCCCGCATCGAACCGGTTGCTCCAATCCGAGGTGAAGTCCGCGAGACCGAGGTTATTCTCCCCGGCGCTCTTCAGCGTGGTCAGATCGAGGTCAGCGATATCGCCGCCATCCGTACGGAACTGCTGGGCGTCGGAGGTCACGGCGAACTGCCCCTTCTGCCTGCCCGCCTCTGTGCGGATCTCGAACGTCTTCTCACTTTCCATGTGCTTCACGGTTTCGAGCTTGACGGCGATCGTCCCGGCGAACTCTGTCTTCAGAATGACCTTGCCGCCGCTGATGCTGTCGATCT